>CAWJFA010000001.1:0-9801 GCA_963842075.1 uncultured Acidobacteriota bacterium
CTTGCTGGCGAGCTCGCGCATTGCTGACATTTAGCGGGCCGCCAACCAATGCGAGCTTCGATTGGCCAATCCGCGCAAGATGGAGATGCGTCGATTGCACCCTGCCGGTCATCCGTCTGCACGACATCAGTCTTCAGTCCGAGGCACGTCCTCATTAATAAAACAATCGGAACTCTCGCTTCATCTAACATCCTGCGCAAGGAGACCGGAAACGCGCCGGGAGTTTTGTTGAGAATTATTCCATCGACCCGCCTCGAAAGCAGAAGTTCCAGATACACCGCCTCCTTATCCTGCTTATCGTCGCTGTTGCACAGCAAAACGCTGTATCCAGCCTTCTGGGCCGCATCTTCGGCAGCTCGCACGATGGCGGGGAAGAAGGGATTGGCGATGTCTGTCACTACCATGCCTAGCGTATGGGTTTGCTGTTTAGCAAGGCTGCGCGCAAGCAAGTTGGGGCGGTAATTTAGCTTTTGGATCGCGGCTTCGACGCGACGGCCCAATGTCGCGCTCACTCGTCCGGTCTTGTTGACCACTGCGGACACAGTGAATATGGAGACTTTCGCTTCGCGGGCAACATCGTAAATACTCGGTGTCTTCGGTGCTCGACCTGTCGCACGAGTTAGTCTCTTCGCCATATTCGGAATCTTCGGTATAGGTTTTTAAATCGTCGCTTTCGTCCGAGGACATAGCAAGCATCGGTAGCAAGTCTGTCCACGAAGGCTGGTCTGCGTAATTTCACCATAATGTGCCTTCGCAGTAAAGCTAATGGTTCGGTTCGGCTTTTACAACTTTCGGCTTTTACAACTTTAGGACTTCCCCAACCAGAGCTCTACAGCGTAAGACTCAGACACAGTGCGCAAATCATTGTCAATCCGCTTATGGCTTGCGGCCGCAGACCGCCGCGGCCTCATTGTCGGCCAATTGTTAACTGAGATTATAACCCCTTATGCTCGACGCCTAAAAGCGCGGGAATATATATCGAAGACCCCTCGCGGGGATATGTTTTGCATAGCTAAGCGCTTTGCTAATTTCTCCAAAATCAGTAGTATTTGGCAAGGAATTGCAGTATGCTTCCAGACGCCGAGGAGAACGTCTCACCAACAAGGCTTGAGTCGGCGCTTCGCTGCGAACTACGGTTCTCCCTTTACGGGTATCGCTTTGTCTTTTGCGACGATTAGGTAGCTGTGATGCCAAGGAGTTGCTTAGAAAACATGCCGAAAATTAAGCACGTAGGATATGCAGTGGTGGGCCTCGGGAGTATTTCTCAAGTCGCCGTGTTACCGGCATTTGCTCACAGCGATAATGCCCGACTGGTCGCAGTCGTGAGCGGCGACAAAGAGAAGTCTAACAATCTAGCCCACAAATTCGGCGCGAGCGGGTCTTATATCTACAGCGAAATTGAGGCCTATCATTCCAGAGGTTGAAGCAGTCTATATCGCCACTCCTCCGGGCGAGCGTGAAAAGTATACCGTCCTGGCCGCGCAGGCGAAAAAGCACGTGATCTGTGAGAAGCCTCTGGCGGCGACGGTCAAGCAAGGCCGCAACATGGTTGAAACTTGCAGACGTAACAAAGTCCATCTCATGACTGCCTACCGAAAGTACTACGAACCTAGCAGTCGAATGCTCAAAGAAATTATTTCCCGGGGCGAGCTCGGGCGGGTCGACGTGATCCACACTCTATTCGTCGAGTCCGCCCCCCGGCGACGCTTCTCCGTCTTGGCTTTTTTCGCGCAAGCTATGCGGCGGTGGTCCTCTCATCGACTAGGAGTCTACTGCGTGAACACCTGCCGCTGGCTCGCGGGAGAAGACCCGGTTGAAGCTAGCGCCGAGAGTGGGTTCGTAACAAAAAAAGATTTAAGGAAGTGGAGGAAGGCGTTGCCTTTCGTCTGAATTTCCCTAGCGGCTTGGTGCTGCAAGGTACGTCTAGTTATGGCGGAACGCTTTCCTCTTTCGTACACATCCACGGGGAAAAGGGCTGGGTCGCCTGGTCACCGGCGTTTGCCTTTGAGGATGAGCGGCGCTTCAGCGGTGCAATTTCCGGACGCTGGTTCGAAAAGAAGTTCAAAGTCATCGACGAATTCGCCCTGGAACTCGATGCCTTTGCCACCTGTATACGGGAAAACCGCAAGCCAGAACCCGACGGAGAGCAAGGACTGCGCGACTTGTCCATCATAGAAACTATCTATCGTTCGGCAAAGACCGGCCGTTCAGAGATGATTAAGTACGGCTGATCTGCGATCGCGTTCGATTCTTGTGAGTTCTACTGCCCTTTTTTTGGCGAATACACAAACCGCTTGTTGGGGCTGCCCGCGACATTCGTCTGGGAAATACTCTGGGGAGGATTGCTATGGTCAAGCTAGGGATGGGAGTTATTGGGGTAGGAGCGATGGGCAGGCAGCATGCCTTGAATATTCGGGGAGGCATTTGATTCCGCAGGCCAAACTGGTCGCTGTTGCCGACGCTGACCTGAAGCGCGCCGGACAGGTCGCAGCCGAATTTGAGATCGAGAATTTCTATGATCGCGCCGAAGCACTCATCGAACGCAAGGATATACAAGCTGTTGTTATTGTGACTCCCGCCAAGTTCCACGGCGCGGTAATGAAAATGTGCGCTGGCGCAGGAAAAGAAATCTTTTGCGAGAAGCCCTTTACACTTACAGTCGAGGAAGCGGACGAAGTGTTGGAGGCCACGAATAAGGCTGGGGTTCGGGTACAACCAGGACATGTGCGTCGTTATGATCCTCCAAATGCACGAGCTAAACAACGAATTGAGGCAGGGGAAATTGGTGATCCGGTAATTTTCAAGTCCTTAGCTCGCGACCCAGTGCCTCCACCGGTGAGCTATATGGCCAGTGGCCTAAACGGGATGTTTTTTCAGGACTCGATGGTTCATGAGTTCGATCTCGGCCGGTGGATCATGGATGACGAAATCGCTGAGGTTCACGCCTACGGCGCTGTTCTTGCGTTTCCTGAAATCGCCCAGTTCAATGACATCGACACAGCCCTAGTGAACATCAAGTTCTCGAAGGGAACCCTGGGTGCCGTCGAGAACTATATGCAGGCCTGCTATGGATACGACGTCCGGACCGAAATCGTGGGAACGAAGGGTACGATCATGACGGGTTATCTGCAACAGACTGCCGAGGTAGTCTTGACAACGGAGGGCTGGAAGACAGATGTAGTTGACCATTTCTTGGTGCGCTTCGCGGAAGGGTACCTCAATGAGATGCGGGACTTTGTGCAGACTGTTCAGACCGACCGCGAGCCGAAGGTAACAGGGTTCGACGGACGGCAGTCCGTGGCGGCAGCCGCGGCGGCAGAGCGTTCCTACCGGAAGGGACGGCCGGTTGCAGTTGAGAATGCAAAACTGTCATCCCCTTTATTGTAGATATCGGCGTCTACGGTCTCCGAAGAAGCCATAAGCGTTTAGTCGTTTAAGGTACCTTGGCTCTAAGGGGCTTACTATGGCGGAACCAGTATTTTTCTTTCAACCAGAGGTTTTTGTTTCGCACCATGCTTGTTTCCTGCCGCGTTTTATTTGGTATAATCGCGACGACAATTTACAGCGCCGGTTAAAGAAGGAATTCTTCTTTTGGGCACTAAGGGTTCTAGTCTAAGCGCTAAGATTGGATCGGACGTCAGATGCGAAAGCTTGGGATTGGCGTGCTCGGCGTCGGGGAGATGGGCCAACGTCATGCGGAGAATATTCGCCGCTTTGTTCCAGAGGCCCGCCTTGTGGCCGTGGCCGATGCCGCTGGCGACCGAGCCAGCAAAGTTGCCTCTCTACTCGAAATCAAGCACTCTTACAGCAGCCTGGACGACATGTTAGAGGCGAAGGAAATCGATTGCATTCTGATCGCCACTCCCGATAAGTTTCATGCCTCGGCAATCCGAGCAGCAGCCGCGGCCGGCAAAGACATTCTTTGCGAGAAACCTCTGGCCACCAGTCTTGCAGATGCCAGTGCCGCCTTGCAGGCTATAACCAAGGCCGGAGTCCGCTTACAAATCGGTTTCATGCGTCGCTACGACCCCGCCTATGCAGCAGCGATGAGGCGGGTCGAGGCCGGCGACATTGGCGAGCCCGTCATCTTTAAGTCGATTGGGCGCGACAAGGATGCCCCATCCCTTTCCTCTTATGAGTCGAATGTGAACGGCATGACTTTCTATAACAATACAATTCACGATTTCGATTTAGCACGATGGCTGATGAGAGACGAGGTTATCGAGGTCCATGCCTACGCGACGGTTGCGATACGTCCGGAAGTCGCGCAATACGGTGATGTCGTTGCGAGCGTGGTCAACCTGAAGTATCGTCGCGGTGCGATTGGCAATGTCGAATCGTACGTGCAAGCGATTTATGGTTACGACGTCCGCACCGAGATTGTGGGATCCAAAGGCACGATACGGGTGGGAAGCCTCCGCCAAATGCCCACGACTTTTCTATCCAACACCGGTGGTACGCAAACTCTTGCCGATCATTTCTTGACGAGATTTGCAGACGCCTATGTGGCTGAGGTCAGAGATTTTGTGCAAAGCGTATTGAACGATCGGACGCCGCGCGTTTCAGGCATAGATGGTTTAAGGGCGCTCGAAATTGCGGTGGCCGCTGAGAAGTCATACCTGCAATCGAAACCGCGCAAGGTAATATCGCACGATTCTGACCATCAGAGTGGTGCCGAAACTGCGGGTTCATGATGTTGAGATGACTTTGATGTGATCCGATCTCAGTTTGTAGAGGTCGGCCGTTTCCAAGAGTTGAACCGGAGATACTTATGACTCGCGCGACCACAGATTATAGAAGTCCATTGTACGAAATGACACAGGCGACGCCGACCTGCCTATGGAATGACTCTGCTTCCACTCAGGAATTAACTCACTCAATCGAATTCGGGGCGGTGGGCGCCACCTGTAATCCCGTCATCGTACTCGGCGTTCTCAAGAAGGAAATGATCTTTTGGCAAGATCGCATTCTCGCCTTGATTGAAGAATGGCCCACCGCCACCGAAGATCAAATCGCATGGCAGCTGGTTAAGGAAATTTCCGTAAAAGGCGCCGCGGTGCTGAAACCTATTTTCGATGTGCACCGAGGAAGGAACGGAAGGCTCTCGGTACAGACTGATCCACGTTTGTTCCGCGACTCGCAGGCTATCGTGAGACAGGCTGAGCAATTCAATCGGCTCGCGCCAAACATGATCGTTAAAATTCCGGTTACACGCGCAGGTATTCCATCAATCGAAGAGGCCACGTATCTGGGGATCAGCATCAACGCGACCGTTTGCTTCACTTTACCGCAGTGCCTAGCCGTGGCTGAGGCGGTAGAGCGTGGCCTTAGGCGACGCGAGAGCGAAGGAAAAGAAATCGCAACGATGGGACCTGTGTGCACCATCATGGTGGGCCGCTTGGACGACTGGTTGAAGGTTGTCATGGAGAAGGAAAATATCGCTATTGATCCAGGATACTTGGAGTGGGCAGGGGTTGCGGTTTTCAAGAAAACGTATCAGATTTTCCGCGAACGAGGCTATCGAATTCGTCTACTCTCTGCGGCTTTTCGCAACCACATGCACTGGAGTGAATTTATCGGTGGGGATGTCGTCATTTCGCCCCCTTACTCTTGGCAGCTCCGCTTCAACGCTAGTGATATTGAGGTTTGCAGTCGCATCGACAACCCAGTCGAGAAAACAATTGTGGAGGAGTTGTCAAAGAAGTTTGCGGATTTTCGGCGGGCGTATATGGAAGATGGCCTCTCCATCGAAGAGTTCGATAGGTTCGGCCCGAGCCGCCGAACTCTCCGTCAATTCATTACTGCTTGTCATGAGTTGGATGGTCTCGTTCGCGACTTTTTGCTGCCAAACCCAGACGTCATGTGAACTGATAAACCAATGCAACCTAAGTCCGAAAGATCCCTAAGAATTCTTCTGGTGTCGCAGACGTCAGCGGTCATATTTCCAAAGATGCTGCTGAAGAGCCCGGTATAGTTACTGGCGTGACGGGTGTTTGGGGTGTTCGCGGCCACAACATCCAAAAAGAGTTTGTGAAAGAAGTAATTGAAAGAGGTACGGGAGCCATGTGGCAATTGTTCTCGCTATTGTCTGTTATGGCCATAATTGCGGGGGCATCGGCAAGCCAAGGGGTGGAGAACGTGACCACTACGGTGGAGGCAGCCACTCCCGTCAAACACATCGTAGTAATCTTCCAGGAGAACGTTTCCTTTGATCACTATTTTGGCTCCTATCCGAACGCATTGAATCCGAAGGGCGAACCCTCGTTCCACGCGATGCCCGATACTCCGACTATCTACGGGCTTAACACTGCGTTATTGAATCACAATCCCAACCTGAATCCGGCGAATGGCACGGGGGCGTCTAATCCCTTCCGACTCGACCGCTCGCAGGCTTTAACATCCGATATGGAGCATGATTACACTCCTGAACAGCAGGCGTTTCACGGCGGATTGATGGATTTGTTTCCTTCCCATACTGGAATTGCAGGACCTCCTCCGAATGCTGCGACGCACGCCGCGAATACGAGCGGTCTGGTGATGGGCTATTTCGATGGCAATACGGTCACGGCGCTCTGGAATTACGCGCAACATTACGCAATGAGTGACAACTCGTTTGGAACGACGTTTGGTCCTTCCACAGTGGGGGCGATCAATCTGGTGTCGGGCCAGACGAATGGTGTGTTGAAGCACATCAACGGCACCGGTGATCTGGTTGAAGGTGGAAACGGTTCATTTACTTTGATCGGCGATCCCGATCCTTTGGGTGATGTCTGCTCCGCTCCCGGAGGCGCTCAAGTACAGATGGGAGGCAAAAACATTGGCGACCTGCTCAATCAATCCGGTGTAACCTGGGGTTGGTTCGAGGGTGGCTTCAACCTCAATGTGGTGAATCCAGACGGAAGCAGTGGATGCCACCGTCAATCGAAGTCCGGGATCTCAGGCGCTACGGACGACTACGTCCCGCATCACCAACCGTTCCAGTATTACGCCTCAACAGCTAATCCGACACACGCCCGTCCGAGCTCGCTTAGCGCTATTGGAAAGTCGGGCGATGCTGCCAACCATCAGTACGACCTTGAAGACTTCTTTGCCGCCGTCGAAGCGGGTAATTTTCCTGCTGTCAGCTTCCTGAAGCCAATCGCTATCCAAGATGGCCATGCTGGCTATTCCGACCCGCTTGATGAGCAGACGTTCCTCGTCCATGTGATCAACTTCCTGCAACAACAGGCGGAGTGGCGGAACACGGCAATCGTCATTCTTTATGACGACTCCGACGGCTGGTACGATCACCAAATGGCCCCAATCGTGAACTCGTCAAAGAGTCCGGCGGATGCCCTCACCGGGCCGGGTACCTGCGGAACCGGTATTAGCGCTCTGTCTGGCATTGATTCCATCAATAAGCACGCACAAGGTCGGTGTGGTTATGGCCCGCGCCTACCGATGGTGGTCATCTCTCCCTGGTCCAAACATAACTTCGTGGATCATACCGTCACCGATCAGACTTCAATTGTTCGTTTTATCGAGGATAACTGGCTGAGAGGCCAGCGAATCGGCCAAGGGTCATTCGACGGCGTTGCAAACTCGATTAACCAAATGTTCGACTTCAAACAGACTCCGTCGAATGATCGGCTCATCTTGGACCAGACGACCGGTGAAACCGTTTTCAGCTCTTCCCCAGTCTAATGGTCGCTTGGGATCTTCGCGAGTAGCCAATTTTATCTCAGTGTGAAGGCGCAAAGCATCCACTCGTCTCGCCCGCTCTTTGACCTTATTCTCTTTGCAGATGGACTCAGTATCTTTGCTGAGCATCAGTCAAAGACTTAGCGTCCGCGAGCTCGACGCGAGATGCAAGCGGCTATGCCGCGTTGTGGGCATTGATAAGTCCTAGTTATCCAAACCAGTCGCCTAATAATAATGTGCCAACTGGCAATGCAGGCAAAACTGCGCACATCTGGCACGCAAAAGCTGCGCAACAGCCAACAAAGTGAAACACTCTTGCTGTCCCACATCCATGTAAGTCTTTCGTCAAGGAGAAACGTAGTGCTGTCCTCAGGCGCGCTCCTGAGAGCGCGCATTAACGGCATTAGATCCGCAGCTCGCACGTGTGCCTCTCAGCCGTTGTTCCTGCCTTCGCAGAACCGGACATCCATTCGCTGTCTCGGGCCTATGCCAAAATATCTGGCGAGCTGATCGAATTCTCCTATCCCACTCTTCCCAGCGTGCAATTTGACCTCTATCAGTATCGTGATCGAAGTGACATTGTCCCCGAAGAGATGCACAAGGAGATCCGGTTCCCCATAGCCTGGGAAATAGCCCCAGAAGCGAACTTGCACTTCAGAGAACTTCGCGGCGTCAATACCGACACTTGAGAGAATCTGAGCGAGTGTACGACTCGGCTCTTCTACTGTACGGGCACGGCCGAGGAGTCCGGACCAAAATCCAGGAGGTTGCACAAGCCGGAGATGGCCAAAAACCGCAGAAGTC
Source organism: uncultured Acidobacteriota bacterium (assembly GCA_963842075.1). Taxonomy (GTDB): domain Bacteria; phylum Acidobacteriota; class Terriglobia; order Terriglobales; family Acidobacteriaceae; genus Sulfotelmatobacter. Next base: position 8,485 of record CAWJFA010000001.1, read on the forward strand.
AGTAGGTCTTCTTGATCTTCGATGTCTCGATAAGACTTCCCGTGAATTTCTGCCAGCAGTCGTACTGCACCGTCGTCCCTTCTCGCTTCCTGATTGAAATTCGGAACATGATGCGGCTGATGAATTCATTTAAGGCACGAGTTGATATCGGACTTTATATTGCTCTAAAAAACGCCCAAGCAGCCAGGATTTTGTCTCCCGCTTAGCCGACTTGTGGATACCTATCCACATTCTTCCGCTAGAATGTTCCATGGCTGACGAACCTCTCTGGGAGCAAAGCGCTCAAGCGGCTCGACTTTCCGAGTTGACGGCCGACAGCAGTGACGCCGCGAAAGAACTCCCCTTACGCCGCGACGTCCGTTCACTGGGCATTCTTCTCGGTCGGGTGCTGGTAGAACAGGAGGGCAGAGATTTTTTTGAAGTTGTGGAGCAGCTACGTCAGCTCCTCATCCAGACGCTTGCTTTTCGCCATTTTCTTGCCCTCCCGAGTTCTTGAGTGTGGAAAGCCTAAACACAACCATAGTAGCGTTACCGGGAGCTTGTGTATATGGTACCAAGGTGCTACTACGGTAGCTTTGACAGAAGCGACCGGGACCGTGTACTCTTGGAATTGTGATTAAGACTGATGTCGTGGAAGTAGCGGAGTGTACCTGCGAACGGTGCGGTCACATTTGGTTTGCCTCGCTATCACGAAACGAAGCACGCAAGGTAGTGTTTGTTGTGCCTATTGCCTGTGCCCGGTGTAAGTCCGCATATTGGAACCGACCCCGACCGAAGGAACCGCGGAAACGAGGTATTCGCGGCCCAGGCAAAATGTCAAAAAGCCCTGCTTAAGCAATGCTCGCTGAACCAACGTAACCGTTCCGCTCATTTCAGTGAGCGGAGAATCAGAGACTGTCGGCTAGCATCGATGGGTGCCATTTTGGAAACTTATCGCCGAGTTGTGGCCCTACATTCTGTTTGCAATTGCGCTGATAGGCTTGGCCTATAGGCTTTGGATTGGCCGCTTCTAAGATCATCCTTCGGTCAAATTTGCATGAAATGGCGAGTAGAGTCGAGAACAGGCGCAGAGACCTGAGCAAAACACCTGTGCCCACATTCCCTGCACCTGTGTGGTGGAAAGTGGCAAAAAATACTGTAGTGAATCTTGCAGCGATGCCGGATCGGGTGAGGTGGAGATCGCCTGCGAATGCGGTCACGCGACCTGTTCGACGAGCATCGAAGAAGTAGCCTAGAACACCCCAAAAAATTCTCGTGTTTTGATCTGCTGGGCAGGCTTTTTTACACTCAAAACCCTCTCGCGGCGTCAATGAGTGT
>CAWJFA010000002.1:0-358304 GCA_963842075.1 uncultured Acidobacteriota bacterium
CATCCTATTGAAGTGTCGAACCGCTTCGGTTTACGTACTTGTGACTTCTATGCCTTGGGAGCGGTAGGGATTCAGGACATCTTCGTCTGATGCATCGGTGATCAAACGTGTCAGTCGGGAATCAGGACCGACCAAGTGAGGCAGAGATGTCCCCATTTTTCCAAGTGAAATCAGTCCAACCACTTCCGTTGAAGCCCCTATCATCGCTTGCTTCACGTACGATTCTTCTTGGTCGCCGACGGTTATTCCGACCTCCGGGTGCAAACTGCACATTCCGAGAAAACATAGATCAGCGCGAATGGATTCGACTCGACGAATAGTCTCGATGCCTGCAGTGACCCGCGCCTCTTTAAGAAAATTTCCTCCGAGCATCAGCACGCTCACCTTCGGATGATCCGCTAACGCCAGCGCAAGCGTTGGGCTGTTGGTAACAATCGTCGCCGAACTCTCTCTTGAAAGGTAGGAAGCAATTCTTAGATTAGTGGAAGTTGGCCAGGATTGGTAACGGGAAGTCGGCTAGCGTCCGCCTTCCTGTCCGGGCGCGATCCTCGATTATGCCGAAGCGATTGTGCGCTGTAAGTCATTTTGTTAACAAACAATATAATTGAATACGCAGCGGACTCGATGCCGGCCTGCGGGTCTCACTCCATACGCAAAGTCTGCATGGGGTCAATCGATGTAGTGCGATGCGCTGGAATATAAGTGGCCGTCAGAGCGACCAGAGCCAGCACGACCTGAACGATGAATGTTTCGGTATCCCAGGCACTCACGCCATAGATCAAGCTGGAGAGCAAGCGCGTAAAGCAAGAGCCAACGTGACACCGCAGGTTAATCCAACACCGGTGGCAACCGAGGGGCGACGCATCACGCACCAAGTTTGGTTTCGCATATGCCGTGAAGCGCTGTGTGGGAGCCTGTGTTTTTGAGAGCTTAGCAACGAATAACCCATTCCCACAGAAGAGCATCTAATATTGTATTGGGGTTAGATCGAACCGGGTGTAGGCACGAGCAAGCACGAGCAGGAGGATCAGGGATGAGATTGAATATGCGCAGCAACAGGGTTTTGACGTACATGGTTTCGTGCGTGGTTGCAATGGCGATGAGTCCAGTACAGTTGAGGGCTCTGCCTTCTGGGCAGGATGCCCCGGTGGCTCAAAATAACGCGCCTGCACCGGATCAGCCGCAACCTTCACAACTGACGCCTCAGCAATTGCAAGAACTGGTCGCGCCGATTGCGCTATATCCCGATGCGTTGGTGGCGCAGATTCTTGCGGCGTCTGCATATCCAACGCAGATTGTCGAAGCCGAGCGCTTCCTTCAGGAACATCCGGACCTGAAAGGCGAAGCGCTGGGCGCTGAAGTCGATAAGCAGGATTGGGATCCGAGCGTCAAGGCTTTGACGCAGTTCCCTTCCGTGCTGGCGAATATGGATAAGGATCTTTCGTGGACGTCAGAATTGGGCGATGCCAATTACAACCAACAGGCAGACGTCATGAACGCGATCCAGTTCATGCGCGAGAAGGCCAAGGAGGCCGGGAATTTAAAAAGTACCCCGCAGCAAACCGTGACCAATGAGGGGAGCAATATCGCAATTCAACCGGCGGATCCGCATGTGGTTTATGTGCCCGATTACGATCCTGAATTGATTTACGGGTATCCCGTAGGACTGTGGCCGGGATTCTATCCGTGGTGGGGTGTGGGCGGGCCATACCTATCTTTTGGAGTGGGATTTGGTATCGGTCCATTCTTTGGATTTGGCTGGGGATGGCATGGTTGGGGTTTTGATTGGGGCCATCGCGGGCTGTTGTACGGCGGCCGGCCTTATGCCTTTCACAGTCACGCTTTTTACGATCGCAATGCTTACTTCCACGGAAACTATCGCGGGGGCGCGGCGTTCGCACGCGGTGACCGAGGAATGCGCGGATATGGCGGAGGGCGAGCGGGCGCTCCGTCCATGCGAGGGGGAGGACGCTCCGGTGCTTTTGGCGGGGTCTCCCGCGGCGGCGATGCCCGAGGCTTTTCTTCGCGCGGACGCTCGAGCTTCGGTGGAGAAGCGCGCGGAGGCGGAGGAATGCACGGCGGCGGTGGAGGACATGGGGGCGGTGGCCGCCGCTAATCCGAGGCTGATCGCTGTGAATTGGCGTGTTCCAACGGCTCAGTTTAAACGGCTCAATAGGAGTGCGAGGAGATAAGAATCATGTTCTGCGATAGGCACAATTTCGAAAAACTCTATTCAGGTGTCGTCGGCAAGATTGCGACGGTCACGATTCTTACGGCCGGAATTTCACTTCTTCCAATTCGGGCGGCGGCGCAGCAAGCTGGGCAGAAGACTTTTTCATCCGCTGCGTCGGCGAGCAGCGCGCTGGTGGCCGCAGTCAAGGCGGAGGACCAGTCGGCTTTGCTGAGCATTCTCGGGCCGGACGCGAAGGACATCGTTTCGTCCGGCGATTCTGTCGAAGACAAGAATAACCGGGACGAGTTTGTTCAGAAATATCAGCAAATGCACCGCTTAGTTATCGAGCCAGACGGAAAGACTACGCTCTATATCGGCGCGGAAAATTGGCCGACGCCGATTCCTCTGGTTCACAAGGGCGGCGGCTGGTATTTCGACACGCCAACGGGCAAGCAGGAGATTCTTTATCGAAGGATTGGAAGGAACGAACTGTCTGTCATCCAAGTATGCCGGGAGATGGTGGACGCGCAAAAAGAATACTACGGGCAACCGCATGACGGCGATTCGGCGAACCAATATGCGCAGAAGCTTTTCAGTGATCCAGGCAAGCATAACGGGCTTTACTGGCAAGCGAGTGCTGGAGAAGGCGAGAGTCCGATAGGTCCGCTGGTGGCCTCGGCTGCCGCGGAGGGTTATTCATCGGATCAGCAGCAGCCGCAACCGTTCCAAGGTTATTATTTCCGGATCCTGACCGGGCAGAAAACGCCCGGCGGCGCGCGCAGCTATATCGTAGACGGTAAGATGACGCGGGGATTCGCGCTTCTGGCGTATCCGGCGGAGTACCGGTCGTCGGGAGTAATGACTTTTATCGTCGACCAGGATGGAATTGTGTACGAGAAGGACCTCGGCCGACGGACCCCCGAAATCGCAAAGAGTTTAACGCGATACGATCGGGATGCAACCTGGCGGAAAGCGGACTAACTGGTCAACTTCAGTAGCGAACGAGGTAATGATTCGCTATTGCAGATTGCCGCGGCGTGATTCCAGAGTGAAGTAGAATGTCGCGCCTTTTTCGACCGCGGCTTCAGCCCAGACTTCGCCACCGTGTCTCTGAACGATGCGGCGCACGGTTGCGAGACCTATTCCGTTGCCGGGAAATTCTGCGGTTGAGTGAAGACGCTGGAAAGGCTGGAAGAGGCGCTCGGCGGATCGCGGATCGAAACCGCTGCCATCATCTTTGATGAAATATAAGTTCCGGCCGTTTTTATTTTCCTGGCCGAACTCAATTCGGGCGCGGTTGTGATGCGAGGTGTATTTCCAGGCGTTGCGTAACAAATTGTCCATGACGATTCGTATGAGACGCGCATCGGCATGTGTCTCCGCACTCATAGGCGTAACGAATTCTACTTGTCTTTCCGGGGTAGTACGGCACAGCTCTTCCATGATGGATCGCGCAAAGAAGCTCAGGTCAATTTTCTCGCGATGCATCGTGGTGGTAGTTACGCGAGATAGATTCAGTAGATCGTCGATCAATTCCGACATGCGCCTGGCTGAGGCGCGAATGCTCCTGAGAGATTCCTGGCCGTTGGCATCAAGTTTGTTGGCATAATTCGTCGACAGCACATAGCTGAAGCCGATGATGGCGTCGAGCGGGCCGCGCAGGTCGTGAGACACGGAGTAGGAAAATGCCTCAAGTTCCTGATTTGCTGAAACTAAATCGCGAGTGCGATCGGAAACGCGCTGTTCCAGTTGATCGTGGGCCTTCTGCAGCGCTTTATCGCGCTGCTGGATCTCTCTTAACATTTCATTGAAGGAATCGATCAAGACGGCCAGTTCGTCGCGCTGTCCCGTAGGAGGTACGCGGACGGAGTAATCCCTGTCGCGCGTAACGCTGCGGGCGGTTTCAGCCAGTCCCACAATCGGTTGGGCTACCGACCTGCGGAATCCGGACGAAACCAGCAACGCAAATAAAAGCGAAACCAGAAGCACAGCCGCAGAGATGAGAGCGTAACGCCATAGCCGTTCATCAATTTCGTGCAGATCGGCCCGGATGTAGACGAACCCTAGCAGCTTTCCATCGGAGAGAACCTTGCGAACCAGGGTGGCGTGAGTGCTCCGAAACACGTAGGTTTCGTTTCGATTTTCAGGTAGAGACGGAATGCTCAAAACCTGGTCTTCGCTGGAACGGTTGTACAAAGCAAAGGGACGCCCGTCTGCCGTTAAAATTCCAGCGGAAGCAATATTGGGAGAGTTCTTCAGAGCGGATAGCGTATTGGATGCGGACTGAGGATCATTAAACAGAAGGGCCGAAATGCTGTTCGAACCAATGATCTGCGCTTGCGCAGAAAGGGTGCGCACCAGGCTCTGACGGAACGTGACCTGATCATAGATAAAGAAGCCAGCGCACGCCAGCAGTAGTGCCGCACCGCTCACAAGCATGTTCATCATGGTGAGCCTGGTTGAGATCGATCGTGTGCGCAATGAGATCATGGTTGACCCTGCGGTGTCGACTTGTCGATCACTTTGCTGGCCACTTTGAGTAATTGTGAACTGAGCACGAGATGCGATTGCTCGGCGGCACCGCGGTTCACTTCGAAGCGAATTTTGTCCTGCTGGGTTACGAATTCAATGATGCCGCCCTGCTCGGCGAAATGCGGTATGTCGCTGACGGTGAGCATGCCAAGACGCTGGGCGTCAGCGAGAATGGAGCGCAGCCGGTTCTCCTCCGAGGAACTGACAAATAAGATGCGGCATTGCGCTGCATCTTGGACTCTTGACATTCTTTTTACAGTGATCTTCCTGCCATCGATGCTCTCCCCGGCTACCGTCGAATCGAGAATACTGCCGAAAGGATCTTTCCCGAGCACGCACATTTCGATTGAATCGCTGACGGCGATTCGATCCACTTGCCAGGTGACAAACTTTCCAAAGTTGTAGAGATAAGCGGCTTTAACCTGAGATTCAGTAGGATGCTGTTGCGCTGGGGCAAGGGCGGGAGTGAAAGACAAGATCAGCGCTAAGATGACGAGACGCGCTTTCGACGGGCTAGGACGCACAGATAGCGCGCGCCTTTTTGTCTGCGTCCTGGTCGCCGGCATAGTGCGCCGACGAAATTCAGAAGCTCGATTCGCGCTCACCGTGTCCACGTAATCTGCCCGTACGCGCCTCTCTTGATGCCAACCAAAGGTCCGGGATCTACGCCGCCGAATTCGGGATGGTGGGGCTGCAGCAGGTTTCGACCCACCGCCGACAACTTGAATTGCCGGCTGACTTGCCAATCGAACCGAGCGTCCGCGGTCGAGTACGCCGGAACCGGAAACGCCGGTAGATCGCTGACATACCGGTAGGTCAGGTCAAAGCTAAGGACTTTGGCGAAGTCGGTTCCGGATAGCACCGACACTTGATGTTTTGGGCTGGAGCCTTCGACAAACGAAGCGGTGCCTACATCCAGCGACCCGGGAGATTTCTTTATATCCATTTGCAGGTAGGAATAGGACGCGCGCAAGCGCCAAAAAGGCAGCGGCCTCCACTCAGGGGCAAACTCAATTCCTTTGGTAGTGCCGAGAAGGCCGTTTCCGAAATCGGCAGGAATGAGAATGTGCGGCGGCCCGGGATCAGTCTCCAGGAAAGGAGCTCCAGTTACGTCTTCGCTGAAGAGATCGCTGTAGTGATTGTAAAAGGCCGCTAAATCGAGGTAGAGCGATTTTCGCAACAGGAGGCGATAGCCTGCTTCATAGCCGTTGAGTTCTTCCGACCGGAAATTAGGATTGGGATTGAAGCGCGCAAAGACCGGCAATCCGGCGGCGAAGCTGCCTGTGAATCCGAGGAGAGAAAAGTTTTCTTCCGCGTCGGATGGAGTGCGAACGGCGTGGGTAAACGCAGCCCAGAAACTTTGTTTGTCAGAAGGCGTCCAAAGCAAGCGACCAGTGGGCTGCAGCTGCAACCCGGTAAAATTCGTTTCCAGAAATTTTGTGCCCACAGTCAAGGTGAGGCGTTTATCGATGAGTGCGATTTCATCTTGCAAGAAGGCGGTGAGCAGGCGATCCGTTCTGGGATCAGGCAGGAAGGTGAGACCGGGAACTACTACGGGATTGTCTCCGCGGCTGAAGCGCGCTCCGAGTCCCCACGAGATTTGTTCGCGGCCGGGTAGACGAAAGCGATCTAGAAAATCGATGTCGTAGGTGTCGCGAAGGTCTACGAAATTGGGCTGGTGGCGATTGGTGCGATCGTAGAAGGCCTGGAGCTCGAAGTCGGTTCCCTCCGCGAAAACCCTTTGCCAGCGTCCAAGAACGTTCCCGCCGGAAAGACGTTCCGTGCCGTAGACATTCTGCGTGTAGGGCTGCGTATAGTTGGCCACGGTTACACCCGTGCCGGCGCCTTCGTCGTAGATATCGCCCTGGAAGGTAAAATTGTCACGAGTGCTCTTGGCCCAGTCGCTGCGGAAACCCGCTTGTGCCGCCCTCCAGGCATCGAAGTTGATTCCATCAGGATGGTATTCCGGCCCGCGGTCAAAGCCCATCGCGTAGACGCGATAGTCGAAGTTCTTAGAATTGCCTCCGCCATATCGCACATCCACCAACCCCGACTTATGACTTCCAGCCTCAGCGCTGGCCAGAGCGCCGTGGGTATCCCTGGTGCGCTTCGTAATGATGTTGATAACGCCGTTGACGGCGTTCGGTCCCCAGATGGTGCCGCCCGGCCCGCGAATCACCTCGATGCGATCCACATCCTCGAGCATTACATTTTGCACTTCCCAATAGGTGCCCGCGAGCAGAGTGGAGTAGACGGTACGGCCATCGATAAGCACGAGAACATTGCGGGTGAGATTGCTTCCGAAGCCGCGAATTCCGACCGACCAAGTGTGGCCGTCGACGCGAGCAACTTCGACTCCCGGCGCCAGACGCAAAGCCTCTGGGATGTCGGTGGCGCCGGAACGCTCGATATCTTCCTGGGTGATGACGTAGATGGCTGCGGAGGTGTTCATAACCCTTTCGGGTTCTTTCGACGCAGTGGTTACTTCAATATTTCCCAGTTCCGAAAGGCTTAGATGTTTTAACGGATTTTCGGCTTCAGAAGCGTCAGGAACCGCGGCGGCAGCGGTTGCCGTAAGAATGAGGGAAAACGCTACGGCATAGAGAATGACCCCGCCCGTCGGTGATGGCCACCTTGCGTTTTGCATGCGGTCAGCAAATGGAATTATGTTGCGTATCAGTCTGAAAACCAATGAGCCTTCTGACTTCATTGACAATGTCTTCCGGTTCGACCTCTGCTTTTCGAAGCCATGCATCGACTACCGCACCCTCGCCTGGCAATGAGGAAAAACCTGACAACATCACAATCGGAACCCTGGGATGAAGCCGCTTCATCTCTACTGCCACCGTGGTCCCATTTGTGCCTGACAGCCAATAATCCATTACTACCGCGTCGACATGCTGCGAGCGGAAAACATCCAGGGCAGCGCTCGCAGAACGCGCCTGGAGCACGAGGAAACCCGCCGATTCAAACAGCATTGTCCTGAGTTGAAGCTGCAATTGCTCGTCATCCACACAGAGAACGGTTCCCGGAGATGGCAATTGCGGATTTCCGAGATGGCGGCCGGAGTGGCCAAGAACCTCAGAGATTGTGGACAGGAGAATCTCTGGGCTTTGCCCTTTGCGGACGTGGTTGTCGATCTTCTTCAGGAAGGCGGGAGGTAACTCTTCGACGGCCGAGACTGCGATGAGTCGCAAGTCTGGATAAAGCTGACGCAACTCTTCTGCCAACTCATCGCCGTTCATTGCACCCATCATGAAATCCAGCAGTACCAGATCTACCTTCGTTCCCTGGGCAAGAATCTCCAGCACTTCCGCGCCTGAAGATGCGGTCAGGATGGAGTATCCGGCCGCTTCGAGCAGCACCTTGCGGGCATTTAAAGCGGCGGGTTCGTCGTCCACGCAGAGTATGCGCTGGGTATAGCGTTCCACAACCTCACCCTGAGATAAGAGTTCGCCAGCTCTGTATGAGAAAGACAAGGCGTGCGATGATGTCAACTTTCAAACAGCGCCGCTATACAGGACTTTGCTGGTAATCAGAAAGTAAATAGTTCGAATGAACTATCGGTTGGGCCCACTCGACGGGTCCGGACGCGGCATGGCCCTTGCTGATTTATGCCGAGGAGGTTCCACGGTTTGTGCGTTCTTGTCGTCCAGATCAAGCCCAAAAGTAGGATGGTCGTAGGTCCCGGAAATTCGCACCGGGACAATTTCCCCTCTTTTCTTCTTCTTGAAAAACGGTTCCATCATTTTCAGTAAGAAAGCTTTGGGTCCAGTCTCGGTGTTCGAGATTTTCGACTGCACCTTCATTTGGCCTCGGAGGTCGATTTTGTAATTAATGAGATTGTAGGTTCCATGCAGGCGCGCGGCGGCACCAGGAATACCAAAGGAGAGATCGGCGAATCTTGCTGTTCCACCGAGAACATCCACTCGTCCAGAGAGATCGGTGAGCGCAGTCTCAGGATCCGACTGATCTTTTTGTCCCTGTGCACCGGCGCTTAGTTTGTTTACGCCTTCCTGAGTGGAGGGATTGGAAAAAGTTCCGGCTGCGATGCCAAAGGCTGCCCGCAACTTCACTTTTTCGAGAAACTTTTCTGAACCGGGTGGGATCTCGGCGCGCACCTGGAAGGTGACAGGGCCCGACATGGGAGCACGGTTTGAGGTGACAAATAGCCGCAAAAGATCTTCAATGCGAGCGTTGTTCGCATGCAGATCGATCACCGCGGTCTTACCTTTTCCGTTAGCGGACCTGGCAATACTGCCTTGCGCGACAATGTGTGTCTTCCAGAAATCAGCGTCCACGCGCTTCAGGAATGTATCTCCGTGTATGGCATCGACGTACGCGCTGAATTGCGAGGTCAACCGCATTGGATGGCCGCCGGATTTTACTTCGAAATCGGGCGTGTCGGTTGTGCCTGAAATGTCGATATGACTGAGCTTGCCACCAAACTTTCCTGCCGAAGAGAGCGTGCCGGCAATGCCGTCGTACACGCTTAAGTCGGCTTGCTCGAACTTGTACTCACCGGAGACGGGAGTCTCTCCCGGATTGTTCGTGTTCCAAACTCCGAACTTTCCGGTGGCAGTGACCTCTCCGGGCGGCTCCGGATTGTGGACACGCACCCGGTAGGTAAGCGGTCCGCTCCATCCAACGTTTTGCAGGGAAGCTTCATGAATGTCGAAGCGCAACGGCGGCTTCTCCGGGTCTTTGGACGCAAACTCAACTGCCGCGCCGTTGGCGACGATCTCGCCACTGGTGATTTTTGATTGCGTAGTATGAAAAGTTGCGCCGCCGCCGAAAGCAGGGATTAGCACACGCATGCCATCGGCAGTAATCCGGCGGACGCGGTTCGCGAGCATGTCGAGATAGCTCCCCTGAATCGTCAACTTCTCAATGGTAATGAGCGGCTTGGCTTCCTTTGGGCTGCGATCAAAAACTACACCTTCGAGAATACAACCGGGGGAAGGAAAGTAAGTTTCGTGAAAGGCACGCACCTTTACCTGACTGTCGCTGGCCTCGCGGAGATCTCGCAGAATTGGAGTCTTAGCGAAGGGCCAGTGCCGGCTGAAAATAAATACGGTCACGCCGAGAACCGCGAGGGTGACAATCGCGATCAGAATAGGCTTGCCTGGGCGGCGCCCTCTTTCCTGCTTCCGCGCTTCGAATCGAGGAGGCGGAGATGCAGTGGAAGAAGCCATAGAGTTTTGAGGCTGATACGAGCATCGGGGTTGCTGTCGAAAACTATCACAGTTGCGAGCGCGCCTGAAAGCTCGACCGGACATATTGTCCGCTAAGACACTCTGCCTGACTGGTTTGCTCCTGTGCCCTCACTGTGCTAACGTCCCATTGATTCGGGATTGGATCTTCGAAATTCTTCCAGGAGCGGCTTATGATCGGCATCATCTTTCTGGTTATTCTGGTGGTGATTGCGGTTGTGCTGATCGGCATGTACAACAGCCTGGTGCAGTTGCGCGTGCGTTGCGACTCGGCGTGGTCCGACATTGATGTACAGCTGAAGCGGCGGCATGACCTGATCCCTAATCTGGTCGAGACCGTGAAGGGCTACGCGGCACACGAAAAAGGGACGTTTGAGAATATTGCCAAGTTTCGCTCGCAGGCCATGCAGGCAACCACGCCAGAGGGCAAGGCAGCGGCCGAGAATCAGCTCACGGTCGCGCTGAAGAGCCTATTCGCCGTAGCCGAGAATTATCCTGAATTGAAGGCTTCGGAAGAATTCACACAACTGCAGGGGTCGCTGAGCCAGACGGAAGACTCGATTCAGAATTCGCGACGCTACTACAACGCGGTGGTGCGAGACCTTAATACGAAGATTCAGGTGTTTCCGACGAATATTCTTGCCGGCATGTTCGGCTTCCAGGCCCGCCAATTCTTTGAGACTACCGAAGCCGACCGCGAGCCGGTCGCGGTAAAGTTCTGAAGCCATGACGCGCTTCAGATTGTCGATGAGCCTATTTTCTTGTCATTCGATATAAAGATTCGATATCGCGAAAGAGGCCCGGAATCGTTTTTTTCGAGAGAGTGAGAACCAAGGTCCCTCGCTTCGCTCGGGATGACAAGAGTGAAGGCCTGCGGGCGCTTCTAATTCTGTGCGTTGCGCTTCTTGTATCTGCAGTGCCCGCTTTCGCCAAGTCTTGGCTGATTTCTAACTTTCAAGACAACATCACGGTTAATGCCGATGGCAGCGCTTTGGTGAATGAGACCATTACGCTGGTTTTTATCGGGGAATGGCACGGCATTCACCGGACCATTCCGATTGAGTATCCCGGACCTAACGGGACGAACTATCAACTTTTTGTCGATGTCACCGGTGTGACCGACGAAAATGGCGGCAAGCTGAAGTACGACTCTTCGACGTCGGGCGATTATCGCGACCTGAAGATTTATATTCCCAATGCAGCCGATGCCACGCGCACGGTGAAAATTGCTTATCGCGTGCGCAATGGCACACGTTTTTTCGACAGCTACGACGAGTTCTACTGGAACGTCACGGGCAACGACTGGCCTGTGCCGATCGATCATGCCGCAGCCAGCGTGCACTTCCCTGCCGCAGCCAGCGGATCGTTGCGGGCGCAGGCATTTACTGGAGTCTACGGCTCGACGGAGCGTGATGCGTCCGCGGCGGTGAATGGGGCGGACGTAGAGTTTGGGACGAATCATGCTTTGCCGATGCGCGGAGGGATGACCATCGATGTCTACATTCCGAAGGGCATTCTCAATGAGCCGGGATGGCTCACGAAACTACTCTGGTTCGTGGGCAGCAATCCCGCTGTGTTTCTACCGCTGGTCACGTTCGTCGTAATGTTCGGTCTGTGGTGGTATGCGGGGCGCGATCCCGATCCAGGGATGTCAGTGGCACCGATGTATGAGCCACCGGCGGGAGTTTCTCCGGCGGAAGCCGGGACGCTGCTGGATGATCGAATTCATCCGCGGGATATTACATCGACGATTGTCGATCTTGCGGTGCGGGGCTTCATTAAGATCGAAGAAACTGACGACAAAGGCCTGATCTTCCACCACAAAGATTACATCCTGCACCTGCTGCAGAGACGCCAGGACTGGCGCGGACTTGCGCCTCATGAGCGGGTCATGCTGGAAAACATTTTCGTGGGAGATGCTCCCGACACCCGGCTCTCGAGCCTGAAGAATCGCTTCTACACCGCCGTGCCCGTAATTCGCACTGATATTATGTCGGCGCTGAAGCAGAAAGGCATTTATACGCTCGATCCGGAATCGGCAAATGGTTACAGCATCGGGGCTGCGGTGGGCATTCTAGTGCTGTTTGCGGTGCTGCAGTTTCTGGGATGGGTTGATTTTTTCAGTTCGGTCCTGGTGGTGGTCGTGAGCGTTCTGATTGCCGCCGCAATCTGGTGGTTGTTTGCGCGCGAGATGACGGCGAAGACCCTGAAGGGGGCGCGGACTCACATTGCGGTGCTGGGATTTCAGGAGTTTATGAATCGAGTGGACGGCGAGCGATTGAAAACGATGCCGCCGGATACGTTCGAGAAATTTCTTCCTTATGCGATGGCGCTTGGCGTGGAGCACCACTGGGCGCAGGCGTTTGCGGGAATCGTGAAAGATCCGCCGACGTGGTACGCGGCGCCGGTGGGATATGGATATGGGATGGGATTCAATCCGATTCTGTTTTCTTCGTCTATGCATGGGATGGCGGCAGATATGCATCAAGTGTTTGTGTCGGCGCCGAGGGCCAGTTCCTCGGGATCGGGATGGGGCGGAGGAGGATTCGGCGGCGGGGGTGGGGGATTTTCTGGCGGAGGGTTTGGCGGCGGGGGTGGGAGCGCTTTCTAGAAGGCGTTGGCAGTTACGTTTGTGACGATTGATGCGCCTGAGTTAGGATGATTTCCAAATTTTAGCCCGCTTCAATTTCTTGCCTTTAATTCAGGAAGGGATAGATTTCATCGGCGATCCAGTAGTTCGCAAGAAGCGTGGCAAAGAGAGTTCCCGCCCACCACAGACCAGGGCGCCAGCTGCGCCAGCGACCGGTGGGAGCTGAAAGCCGCACTGGAATGTCGACGAGGTAGGCGGCGCAGTAGCATAGGTTGGCCAGTAACGCCAGAACGATCATTTTCAGGAGCGCGGAGAAGTTCATCGCGCTGCGGAAATGGGGCCATGTCAACTCGACCCAGCCGATGACCACCGCCGTGAGCACAAGGTTGTAGACGATGCGACGTGGCTCCCAATAGCGGATCGCATCGGCCATTATTTGTTGGCGGCTATGCGCTTCCATGGAAGCAGTCTAGCGCGTAACCTCGCGGTCGACAATCATGCCCCCAGCGGCTAAAGCCTCAGTCAAGGTGGACGCTGATCGCAGCGCTGGAAGCGTGCGCCACCCAAATCCGGAACTTTTCAGCGGGCCAAAAAAGGCGTGTGTTTGTGAAGGAGATGGTGCGCCCGGAGAGACTCGAACTCCCAACCCTCTGCTCCGAAGGCAGATGCTCTATCCAGTTGAGCTACGGGCGCAGCAAGAGATATATTCTACGGCAAAAGCGGGCCGTGAGAGGCATCGAGCTTCGCTCGAACGGACAGCCGAGGGCGGCTATCCCCACATTCGCATCTCCATGGCTGTGCCCACATGGGTGTTCGTGCGCACGTGAGCATCTCCACCAATTAAAAAGGGGCCGGTCGCGAAAGGATCCGGCCCCTTCACCTCACGAGAGGTGAATCTTAGTTTTCTCCACCGGTGACGTTGCTGCCCCAGAGTGCTTCACTACCCCAGAGAGCTTCGCTGCCCCACAAGGCTTCGCTGCCCCAGAGTGCCTCGCTTCCCCACAGGGCTTCGCTACCCCAGAGAGCTTCGCTGCCCCACAAGGCTTCGCTGCCCCAGAGGGCTTCGTTGGCCGAGGTTGAGCTGCTGCTCGATCCGGTGGTTCCGTTCAGGGTTGAGGATGTCCCGGTGACGAACTGAGAGGATCCCCAGACGGTGGGGTTCGACCAGGCGGAGGATGTGTTCCACACGGCGGAGGGATCATCCTTCAAAGTGACTTGATTGGTGGAGGAATTAAAGGTGGCGATGGGAGACATGGCCGTGCCGCGCGCGACGTCGGTGTTGAGGAAGGCGGCTTCGACGTCGATGTAGCCGGCGCCGACGGTGAAGACGTCATACTGATCGGTGTAGGTGATACCAGTGGTGGGGTCGGTGGTGCTGCTGGTTGTGGGAAGAGACTTCCACGCGGTCTTCATCAGGCGGGCTTTGACTTGATCGGGTGTGAGGGTTGGACTTTTTTGCAGAAGATCGGCGACGACTCCGCTGACCACGCCGGTGGCCATGCTGGTTCCGCTCAGAGTGAAGTAGGTGGGCGATATGGCGGTGCTGCCGCCGTTCACATAATAACTGTACGGGACCTGATTGCCGGGATATTGCGTGTAGAGAGTGGAACTGGGCGCGGCGAGCGAGACGAGCAGGTTGCCGGGCGCGACAAGGTCGGGCTTCACGACTGCGTCAACTACGGTCGGACCTTTCGAGCTGTAGCTGGCGATGAGATCGTCAGTGCGGGTGGGCGTGCCCATGGGCTTCATGGCGCCGACGGTGAGGACATAGGGATCGTTGCCGGGGGAAGTAACGGTGGCGTAGCCATCGGTGGGCTGATAGCGTCCGTTATTGCCGGCGGCCACGACGACGACGATTCCACTCTTCCACGCTTGTTCTACGGCCTGGCAGAGCGGATCTTGTTTGTAGCTTTCGTAGATGGGGCGGCCAAGTGAAAGGTTGATGACGCGAATGTTGTATCTGGATTTCAGAGAGATGGCCTGGTTGATGGCGGCGATGACGACGCTATCGGTGGAGGCTCCGTTCTGATCGAGCACGCGCAGGTTGACGATGCTGGCTCCAGGTGCGATGCCTTTGAAAGTCTTGCTGAAGAAAGGTCCGGTGGAGCTGAGACCGTCGCCGGCAATCAGACCCGCGACGTGAGTGCCGTGGCCGAATTGATCAGCCGCGCTGGAGTTTCCGGGCACGAATGACTGTTGATAGACAACGCGCGAGAACGGCAGAATGCCCATGTTGAGGTCGGGGTGACTGTTCACACCGCTGTCGATGAGAGCTACGCCGACGCCAGCCCCGGTGTAGTTCGACTGCCAGGCAAATTCCGCATTGATAGCGCCGGTGGCGTTATTGAGAGTTGGCGACAAGGGGCGGTCGCTGCTGATGTAGACCACGTTTGACTGGTTCGAGAGGTTCTGGATGCCATTGCCGTCGAGGATGGCGACGACGCCGTTGATCAAGGGTAAGTCTCCGAGAATCGTGCCGGCGAGTTTCACAATATCGTTCACCAGGCAGTCGACAAGGCCTAATAGGCCGCTGCAGTTTATCTGGGTGCCGGGCGCATATTGAACGATGACTTGCGCCTTCTGGCTGGAAGGCAAGTTGCGGAGCTCCGGCGATATTTTTGAATTGTCAGCGTAGGCCAGGGACGCGCTGAGGATTAACAGTAAGGCTATAAATCTTTTCATATCACCCTCAAGAAAACAGACTCGTGGCCGCCGGACAGGCGGGCTTGCGGAGTTGTAAGTGCAGTCTGAGGCCCATATTGGGAAGCGAGTTAGCGCTTTAATATCAGCGAGTTAGCAGCTGATTTTTCTTGACTATAGGACAGCTTGTCCCATTGCCCGGCAGGAGGGACAGATTGTCCCCAAAACACGAAGGTAACGGGCTGGAGTCACTTTTGCGGGGACATGGGGAGGCGCATGGGCAAAAATCTAAGAAACCTCTCATGTCACGGGCGCGACATATCGGCACACGTGTGTATATCGCGGGGATGACGATGGCGGCTGTGGGCTGCTTCGCCTCCGCGTTTTATCACTGGCATTCTACCGATACCGCTAAGTTCGTCCTCTACATGGCGGCGGCGGTGCTGGCATCGTCCTTTAAAGTGAGCATGCCCGGCGTCGAAGGAACGATGTCGATGAATTTCCTGCTGACGTTGCTCTGTATTCTGGAGCTGGGTTTGCCGGAAACGCTGCTCATCGGCCTGGTGAAAACGCTGGCTCAATTTTATTGGAGGCCGGCGCGGCGGCCAAAGCTAGTGCAGTTAGTGTTCAATTTGTCGCAGGTCACAGTATGCGGTGCGGCGTCATACGGCGCTTACAGACTGTCAGTCCACGTTTTTCATGGCTCCATCCCATTGGGCCTTCTGGCGGCGGCGATCATGCAATTCGCCTCCAATACGGCCGCGATGTCGATCATTATCGGCTTAACAGAAGATAAGCCCATCTCGAACATCTGGACCGGGATCTACCTTTGGACCTTCCCTTACTACATGGTCGGGGCGGCTATTGCGGGATTAGTTAGCTTGTTGAACCGGCATTTCGGATGGCAAGGTTCTCTGCTGGTTTTGCCGCCGATGTACCTTATTTATCGCTCTTACCGTCTTTATCTTGCCAAATTGGAGGCGGAGAAGCAGCACGCGGAAAAAGTTTCCAATCTTCACCTGCGAACCATTGAAGCTCTGGCTCTGGCGATCGAGGCTAAGGATCAAACTACCGGGGAGCATTTGCAGCGGGTGAGAATTTACGCGATGGAGCTGGCGCGGGAACTTGGGTTGACGGAAGACGAAACTGAAGCCCTGCAGGCAGCTTCGGTGCTGCATGACATCGGCAAGCTGGCGGTGCCGGAGCACATTATTTCTAAGCCCGGCAAGCTTACTCCGGAAGAATTCGAGAAGATGAAAATCCATCCCATCGTGGGGGCGGAAATTCTGGAGCAAGTAGATTTTCCTTATCCGGTGGTTCCCATCGTGCGGGCGCATCATGAGAAGTGGGACGGAAGTGGATATCCAAGTGGGTTGAAGGGCGAAGAAATCCCGATCGGCGCGCGCATTCTTTCTGCGGTGGACTGCCTGGACGCACTCGCGTCGGACCGGCAATACCGGAGAGCATTGCCGTTGAACGAAGCCATGGCTAAGGTAGTTTCCGAAGCTGGGGTTAGTTTCGATCCGCGCGTAGTGGAGATTCTTGAGCGGCGGTATGTGGAACTGGAAAAACTGGCCAACCAGCAGCCGTTTCGGACTCCGGTAAAATTGTCGACCGACGTTAAGGTAGAGCGGGGATTGGCCCCCGACGCGGGCTTCGCGGAAGTTGCTGCGACCCCTGGCGACAAGCCTAAGCCCACCAAGGATCACCGTGCGCTCATACTCGCGCGAGAAGAGGCGGAAGCGCTTTTGGAATTCGAACGCAGGGTGGGTAGTTTACTTAGTCTGGAGGATACGATTTCTTTGCTGGCGGTGCGGGTGAAGCGTCTGGTGCCCCATGATTCGATGGCGGTGTACGTTTTGAGAAATAAGATTCTCATTCCGGAATTTGTGAGCGGCGAGAATTTTCGTTTATTTTCTTCGTTGCGGATTCCGGTTGGAGAAGGGCTGTCGGGCTGGGTGGCACAGAATTCGAAGGCAATTTTGAATGGCAATCCTTCGGTCGAGCCCGGTTATCTCAACGATCCTACGAAATACAGCACGCTGCGGTCGGCACTGGCGGTGCCGCTGGAAGGAGCGTCGAGCGTGGTTGCCGTTCTCGCGCTTTACCGCGCTGGGCAGGATGCTTTCACGCGGGATGATTTGAATGTGTTGCAGGCCATCGGATCGGGATCAGGACAGGCTGTTGAAAACTCCGTGAGGCGCAGGAGTAAAACGGATTCTGCCGCTAAGACTGCCCACCTTGGCGCAGCAGCGGCGCGAGCCGGCAGCGACTGAATCTACTCCATCTCAAAACTTAAATAAGTTAAACCGTCGGTGCGTTCGACTTGCAAGACGACGGGATCGCCGGTCTTGAGCGCGCGCACAGCAGCTCGCAGGCCGTCCATTGAACTGATGGGCGTTGTGTTGAGGGCATGGATGACGTCACCGGTCTGGAGGCCAGTGTCAGGGGTGATGAGATCTGCGGCACGACCGAGAACAACGACACCGGAGGAAATACGCAAGGATGAGATCTGACTGCGCAGTTCGCTGGTGAGGTCGACGGCGAGAATGCCGAGGCGGGAGATAAGGCTCTGCTCGGGATCGGCGGCGTCGAAGAGCTGATCCATGGGATCGCGGTTCTCGATCGCTGGAACGTAAAGAATTTTCTTTTCTTCGCCGCGCAGAATTTCCAGTTTCAGGACTTGATCGAGACGGTGAAGATAGAGGGCTGAAGAAAGTTGGGGGAGAGTTTCAATACGGCGATCGTCGGCGGTGAGAACAATATCCTGGATCTTCAGGCCGGCGGCAGCGGCGGGGCCGTCAGGCTTGACGTCGGCAATAATGACTCCCCAGCGCATGGCGAGGTGGAGGCCCTCGGCGATAGTGGGATTGATCTCCTGAGCGACGGCGCCGATCTCGACGCGATGCACGTGCCCATACCTGCGCAGGCTGTGATAGACGAAATCGACGATGCGCGCGGGGATAGCGAAGCCCAGGCCTTCACTGCCACCGCCTTGGGAAAGAATGAAAGTGTTGATGCCAACGACTGATCCGTTCCGCTATTGCCGGGGTTGATGGGGGCGTCGGTCTGGATGTAGGTCAGAGGTTTGTCAGGATCGGCTTGGCGGGAAACGGCGCTGACCACGCCCATGGTCACGGAATTCTGCAGGCCTTCGGGGCTGCCGATGGCGAAGACGAGTTGGCCGACGCGAGGACGTTGCTGCGAGAGTAGAGGCAGGGTGGGAAGATCAGTTTCGTCGATCTTTAAGAGAGCGAGATCGGTATCTTTGTGTGTTCCGACCAGGCGTGCTTCGAGGATGTGACGTTTGCCGACCGGAACAGGACGGCCGTTGTCGCCGGGCAGGGGCAACGCTACGCGGATGCGTTGCGCCCCTTCTACCACGTGCGCGTTAGTCATGATGTAACCGTTGGGATCGACGATGACTCCCGAGCCGACGGCCTGCTGGCGAACGATGAGAGCCGTTTGAGTTCGGTTCTCTTCGTGAATGGGTCCGTAACCAGTCACAAGAATTTGAACAACCGCGGGAGAGACTTTGGCGGCGAGACCTTCGAGAGCGTTGTTGAGCTGGACGAGAGCAGCGGAGGCGGAGGAAGATTCGTCCGGCTTGGTGGGTTGTTTTTCTGCGGTAGCTTTTTGTTGGGCAAGCTTGGCGGCGGCAGCTGACTCGGCCGACTGCCGGGACGCAGACTGCTGCGCCAACAGGAACGTGGTCGAGACCAGAAGCAGAGCTGCCACCTGGAAGATGAAGGTGCGAGTCCACCGAGTCACCAAAGCTCGGGAAAAGAATGGAGTAGGCATGAGCGCGCTCCTCGGAAAAAAGAAAAACACTCTTATCAAACGGTACCACGCGGGGCGGTTGCGGTGTAGAAGCGCGTCCAGGCGGACCAGGCTACTTGTCGCAAAACGCGGTAGGCGCGGTTGAAAGGAAACAACCAGCAGAGAGGGTTCTTGATCTGTCGTATTCGATCTGTCGTATTCGATCTGTCGTATTCGATCTGTCGTATTCGATCTGTCGTATTCGATCTGTCGTATTCGGGCTCTCCCTAAGGGGGAATCTAGGTTCTACCCTTAACTAATTGGTTATCAGGCTTTTATAGCGGTGGCATCCGTGATATAACCTGCCCTGAGCAAGAATTGTGGTCGATCCGCCCGTCAGGAGCGTATTTTGATGGTATTGGCCCGATTTGCAGAGAGAGAGACGGGCCGAGTCCTGAAGGATTCAATCAGGAGGGACGGGGCCACAAAAGAGGAGGCACTGTGTCCGAAGCGCGGACCGGAAAGAGATTTCCGCTGGAATTGCCGATCAAGATTCATAAAGAGAGTGCGAGCGGCGACGCCAAGGGGACGACAGGAAATTTGAGCGCGGCGGGAGTTTACATTCGCGCCGATGCGTCGCTGGAGATTGGGTCGCCGGTGGAGTTTGAGATCACACTGCCCGCTGACGTAACGGGAGGGCCGGAGAGTGTTGTGATTCAGTGCAAGGGGCGCGTGGTGCGCAGCGATCCCACTGGGAGCAGTCCGGACGGCAAGGGCGTGGCATGCGTGATTGACTCGTACGAGTTCGTGAGGAACTCTTAGTTGAACGTTAGATTCATCGGAGTGAAGTAATGAAGTAATAAGGAAGCGAGCCCAACGCGCGATTGTTGCATCGCAAGGAGTGCGATGCTTCGCGCGGCTCGCCCAGATCCCTGGCGGCGCAACAGGCGCTTGCTCGGGATGACATCAGAAATTTTTGGAGCGCCAATAACATGCTCAAACTGATACTGGCGGATAACCAGGCAATCTTCCGAGCCGGCATCGCCAAGGTGCTGGCGGTGGAAGACGAGATGCGCATTGTGGCGCAGGCTCAAACGCCGGAGCAGATGTTCATGGCTCTGGATAAATTTCGAGCCGCGGTGCTGGTGGTGGCGGCAGGCTTTCATAATGACTTCGCGGCCATTGTGCAAGCGGCGAACAAAGCAAAGACGCGCGTGGTGGTGTTGGCCGATACCGGCGAGAGCGCGCAGCGCCATATGGCGAACGGGGCGCATGGCGTGGTCTACCGCAACGTGACCAGTGCGGCCCTGGTGGATTGCGTCCGCAAAGTGGCGCGCGGCGAGACCTGGGTGCAGGACGTTGCGGTGCCGAGCGAGCTGACCGAAAATGATATGGTCGGACTGCGGGTGCGCGATCGTCTGACGGCGAAAGAGCTGCGCATTGTGGCGTTGATTGTGCAGGGGTATAAGAATAAAGAGATCGCCACGCAGCTGGGAACAACCGAGCAGGTGATCAAGAATTATCTGCGGAATGTTTATGACAAGATCGGCGTGTCGGACCGGCTGGAGCTGGCGCTGTTCACGATCCACCACAGGATTTTGAATGAGGCAGCGGCGGCGACAACCCAGGGGGCAGCGCCACAGCCTCCGGCGGGAGTGATGCCGTAGGGAGTTTGGAATTAAAAAGGGCCGCCACGAGTGGGCGGCTTTTTTATTTATGACGATCGGGGCAGGAATCACCCGCGTTCAAGACCCCAATCATCGGGTCAATGAGTGTAATCGCGATGTTACGTCAACTAACTCCGTGGGCGGTAGGGAGACTCGTTTTCAATCGCTGCGCGGCGACATACCCAAAGGAAAAGAAGAGGACTGTAAACCCCAGTGGGTCCAAGATTTTGGGCGGACTCTGGTAGCCCAGGGGGAGCGACAAATTGCCATACAACCCTTCAATCGCGAAAAGAAATATGCCTACAGCCGGAACGCGGTTGGGCAGGATTAGGGACTTGAGAGAGAGGCTTGGCACGGCGACCACGGTTGCCAGGACAGCGAGCAAACAGGCGGCGAGGAGATGGTTGTAGGGCATCACTTCGTTGGACGAGCCAGTAAATACGAAAAAGCCGACACCTGCTAAAGCTATCGCTAATCCCACTAAAGTCATCCCTCGCAGAAGGAGCCGCAGTTTGCCCTGGCTTAGCTGCAAAAAGGCGAGCACAGCAACAACCACGACCAAGTACGAGAGAACATCGCCCAGATATGGAAGAGTGACGTGAAGCCAGTGCGGCAGAAGTCCCGCGTCATCCAACGGAGGAAGCAGGGGTCGGGCCTCAATCGCACTCAAAGCTCCCAGCCAGATGAGGACTCCCACTCCGCTCCGGCGGCGCATCAGAGCGATGCCCCAGGCGCCCAATGCAACAAGCAGGAAAAGTGTTCCAAAAACGACATCAGAGGTTCGGTCGTGGAGCATCATCAGAACTTGATCTGTCAAGACCAACACTTCCGTAGGCCGTATTTCAGCCATCAGCATCCTGCGCCACCACCTTTTACCTGTCAGTGACCAGCATCACGGCTCAAATAGCGAAATCAGGCCATTACACTTAAAACCGCAATTGGCAGTGAAAGCACTGTCCGTGTAGTGTGCGCGTCTCTAGCTGGTGCG
Source organism: uncultured Acidobacteriota bacterium (assembly GCA_963842075.1). Classification (GTDB taxonomy): domain Bacteria; phylum Acidobacteriota; class Terriglobia; order Terriglobales; family Acidobacteriaceae; genus Sulfotelmatobacter. The sequence goes on from CAWJFA010000002.1 coordinate 21,563, forward strand.
GCCCCCGAGTTGCTGCTCTTTTTTAGCGCGTGCAAGGCTCAGCTGCTCGATCGATGACGCAATGCCGCTCCGAGCATCCTTCGCATAGTCTTTCAAAAGATCATCCGTCTGGAGCGGCAGGACCTCACCGAGACACTCTTCCAATCGTCCCACCAACCAGTCAATCAGTTGTATTGAACGGTCACCCTGCTGGACCGTGGGATTATCGTTAGGAAATGCCATTCTCTGTCCTCCCCTGCAACGATAGCACCCAAGACCTATCTTTTGCCCAAGGACAGCGCTAAAGAGTCGCAGGGGCGAAGATCAGCGGGGAAAACCGTCTGGATGGCGCACCGCTGATACAGGAGCTCTACTGATGTTGTAAATCAGGCGATAGCACTCATGACCCGGTTGTGGCGAGGCCCGTTGCGACGGAGGATCCAAGCAGACAAACCAGCGCTGCGGCGGAATGTAACGCTTCTCGACGGCTAAAGCCCATGAAACTTTTCGAACTTTACGCGGCGCTGATGCGCCGCTCTTCCAGGGCTTAGCGGCGCGGCTGGAAGCCGCGCCCTTTCAAAATAATCAGCTGATTTTTTCGCCGACCGATTTTGCCTGCGTGAATAGGTACAGATAATCGGGGCCACCGGATTTCGAATCCGTGCCCGACATGTTGAATCCGCCGAAGGGGTGGGCGCCGACCATGGCTCCGGTGCATTTGCGATTGATGTAGAGGTTGCCGACGTGGAAGTCGCGGATGGCGCGGTCGATTTTGTCGCGCGACTTGGTGTAGATGGCGCCGGTAAGTCCGAACTCGGTGTCATTGGCGATTTCGAGGGCGTTATCGAAGCCGCGCGCTTTGATCACCGCGAGCACGGGACCGAAGATTTCTTCCTGCTCGAGTTTTGATTTCGCGGGAATGTCGGCAATGACGGTGGGGCGGATGTAGTAGCCTTCTCCGGCTTCGGTGGCGCGCTCGCCGCCGGTGATGAGGCGTCCATCTTTTTTGCCCTGCTCGATGTAAGCGAGAATCGTCTTCATCGAGCCTTCGTTGATAACCGCGCCCATGTTGGTGTTTTCGGCGGGATCGCCGATGGTGATTTTTTCGACGCGAGCTTTGAGCTGGTCGAGGAATTTGTCGTAGATGCGTTCGTCGACAATGGCGCGGGAGCAGGCGGAGCACTTCTGGCCTTGGAAGCCAAAAGCCGCTTGTGCGACGCCCTCGACGGCGGAGTCGATATCGGCGTCGGCGTCGACGATGATGGCATCTTTACCGCCCATTTCGAGGACCGTGCGCTTGATCCAGAGCTGGCCGGGGGCTTGCGTGGCCGCGACTTTGTTGATGTGGAGGCCGACTTCGCGGGAGCCGGTGAAGGCGATGTAGCGCGTTTTGGGATGCGCGACGATGGCATCGCCGAAGCTGGCACCGGCGCCGGGGCAGAAGTTCACGACGCCTTCGGGCAGGCCGACTTCTTCCAGCAGTTCGATAAATTTGGCGGCGATGGTGGGAGAGTCGCTCGAAGGCTTCAGGATTACGGTGTTGCCGCTGACGATAGAAGCGACGGTCATACCGGCCATGATGGCGCAGGGGAAATTCCACGGAGGAATGACCGCGCCGACGCCGAGCGGGATGTAGGTGAGCGAATCGCGCTCGCCGGGAAGATGCACGGGTGCTTCGGTTTTGGCGAGGCGCAGGGCTTCGCGGGCGTAGAACTCGCAGAAGTCGATGGTCTCGGAAATATCGGCGTCAGCCTCGCCCCAGTTCTTGCTGACTTCGAAAACCAGCCAGGCCATGTAATCCATTTTGCGCTGGCGGAGCAGGTCGGCGGCGCGGAACAGCAGGCTGGCGCGCTCTTCGACGGGAGTGCGGCTCCAGGAAGTGAAGGCTTTCAGTGCGGCGGATATGGCCGGTCCTACATGCTCTTTGCCAGCCTTCTGGTGAATTCCGACGACTTGCGATGGCTTTGATGGATTCACCGACTTGATTTTGTCGGCGGTCTTGACGCGCTGGCCGCCGATGATGAGGTCATACTCGCGGCCGAGTTGTCCGCGGACGCGCTCGATGGCGGCGCGCATCTTGCGGGCGTTGTCTTCGTGGTGGAAATTGTAGAAGGGCTCGTTGACGAAGGGGCCTTGATGGGATTGAGATGATGAGGACGTACGCGGCCGGACGGGGGTTTCTAGCGTTGCCATCGGGGTAATCCTTTCAACCTTGGAGCTAAGACAGTTAGGATATGCGTCATTATTTTACACCTAGGCCGAGGGTGATCGGTAGAATGGGCGAGTCTACACGTCATGGGCAAGCACGTGCTTTTGGCTGTTACAAAGCTCGTCTGCGGCCTGGCTGGGGTGGTTTTCTTATTCTGCCCAATCAGGACAGGTACTCAAATTCTAGTAAATGTTGGTGCACTAATTATCGGTCTGATTTGCGGTGTCATAATTTACAACCTTGGCGACAGCGACAGCCGCAATTCAGGTTATTGGCCCCAAGACCCGACGAAGTCGGCACTCTATCGCGATCTGCACCCCGGAGAGCGCGATCGACCGGAGTCCTCAGGATCAGCACCATAAGTCAAAATCCCCACCCTAACGTCGCAAACGACGCGACGTTAAGGATGGGGCACCGCTCGGATGATAGACTCGACCGTTTTCATGGTGCATTCCTGAGGTAATCACATGGAGATTCAGAGACTAGGTGTCATCGGCGCGGGAACCATGGGCAACGGCATCGCACACGTGTTTGCGCGCGGTGGGTATTCGGTCGTGTTGTGCGATGTTGAGCAGCGGTTTCTGGAGCGCGGGATTGCCACCATTGCTAAGAATCTAGATCGCGAAGTCGCGAAGAACAAGATCAGTGCTGAAGACAAGGCGTTGGCATTGAAGAAGATCGAGCCTGTGACCGACCGCTCGAAGCTTGCCGATTGCGATTTTATCGTGGAAGCGGCTACTGAGAAGTTTGAGATCAAGGCGGAGATTTTTCGCGAGCTTGACCGGCGGGCGCGGCCGGAAGTCATTTTGGCTTCGAACACTTCGTCGATCTCCATTACTAAGCTGGGGGCGCTTACCAAGCGGCCGAACAGAGTGGTTGGCATGCACTTTTTTAATCCCGTGCCGGTGATGAAGTTGGTGGAGGTGATTCGCGGGCTGGCCACTTCGCCGGAGACTTTTGCTGCGGTGCGCGACTTGGCGGTGAAGCTCGAGAAGACGCCGGTGGAGGTGAACGACGCGCCGGGATTTGTCTCGAACCGCGTACTGATGCCGCTGCTGAATGAAGCGATGTATGCGGTGATGGAGGGGGTGGCTACGGCGGAGGCTGTCGATGAGGTGTTTAAGCTGGGGATGGCGCATCCTATGGGGCCGCTGACTTTGGCGGACTTTATTGGGCTCGACGTTTGCCTCGACATTATGCGCGTGCTGCAGGATGGGCTGGGGGATCCGAAGTACCGGCCGTGTCCGCTGCTGATCAAGATGGTGGATGCCGGGTGGTTGGGGAGGAAGAGCGGGCGGGGGTTTTATAAGTATTGAGGATTCATAGTACCGAGTACCTAGTACCCAGCGGTAAGCCCGCAGAATCATGGCAACGGAGACATCCTCGGCGCGTTGCGGCGATGCGCCGTTCTACTTTTTGGCTGCGGTTGCGGGAATTGGAACGGGGTTAGCGGACGTCGCAGTCAATGATTTGCTTTTTACGGCACTGCTGGTGCTTGCGGCGTGCATGCTGCTGGGGCTTTTACGGCCGCGCTGGCCGTGGCGGTGGGTCATGGCCGTAGTGATATTTATTCCTGTCGCCGAACTTGCCGCTTACTTGATCATGACCGTGAGGCCTACGCGGGGACAAGTTTATGGATCGTTTCTCACCGCTTTGCCCGGGATTGCCGGCGCTTATGGTGGAGCGGTAATGCGGCGGGCGATTGATAATTTGCGGGAGGGGAAGTAAAGGCGTACTCAGCTTTCAGCTTTCAGTTCTCAGTATTCACCTCTCAGTGCTGGCGGACCCCAAGGTATCGGATAACGAAAAAGTTACTCCCAATCCACAGGGGAGGGGTGTATGCTGCCTGGATGTGTGTAAGGGTTTCGATGTTGGCGAGCGGAAGCAGGGGAAATTGCGCGCTTGTAGCCAGCACGCGGACCAGGATTTTGCTGGATGCGGGCATTTCCTGCCGCGAGACATTCAAGCGAATGAAGTCGCTCGGGGAAGACCCGCAGTCGCTGTCGGCGATCTTGATTACACACGAGCATTCCGATCACGTTTACGGATTGGCGACCCTGGCGAAGAAGTTGCGCATCCCGGTTTTCATGACGGGTGCGACGCATTCGGCCTGGGCGCGGGCCATGCGCACGGTGAATGGAGACAGGCCGCAACTCGAGAAACTGGAGCGCTTCGAGTCGGGACATCGCTTTCAGGTGGGCGATATTGAGGTAAAACCCTTCACCATTCCGCACGATGCCGCCGACCCGGTGGGTTTTACTTTTCGAGTTGAGGGCACGAAAGTTAGCGTGGCTACGGATTTAGGATACCTGCCGTTGAATGTTCGCGATCACTTACGCGGGTCCGACATTCTGATCATGGAATCGAATCACGATGTGGAGATGCTGCGGGGCGGGCCGTATCCGTGGCAGGTAAAACAGCGGGTGGCAAGCAACGTAGGGCACCTGTCGAACGAGAAACTCGCGGATTTCTTCACCGGGGACTATGATAATAATGCAGCGTTTGTAGTACTGGCGCATCTCTCTGAACAGAACAATCACCCAGAGATAGCACGGAGAGAGGCAGAAAAGGCGCTGGCCGAGCGGGGCGGGTTGTTTCAGAACCGCGTGCTGGTGGCGGTGCAGTCCGAGGCGTTGCCGCCGATCCAGCTGTAGCGCTCTGTAGTTCCTTATGAGTCAGCAGTGCATTGATCCGATTGTAGGAAAAATTCTGGCGGGCTGGCGGTATGACATTTCCGGCCTGGCGGCGGAGATGCGCGGGGACTATGAAAGCCACTTTGCGGGCTGCGAGCATTGCCGCAGCCGGCAGCGCATCCATCGCATCATTGACGTAGGCCTGATCGCGCTGGCATCGGTTTCGGGCGGCGTTTTCTTGCTGGCCTTCGGGGTGATCCGTCATTTCGGCCCGCGGCACGCGTTCTGGCTGGAAATTGCAGCGTTGGCCGGCTTTGCCGTGTCGGCCTTAATCTGGCTGGTGGTGGCGGTGGCAACGCCGGCCCCGGTTACGGTACTGGATGCGGCGCGAGAAGGGGCGCGGAGGGTGCATGACCGTCTGCCGCCGGAGATTCGTGAACGGCTCCCGGAAGAATTGCGCGTGAAGATTACGGGGACTTAGTTGTGAGCCGGAGCGCTCTTCAAGTCGTTGCGGTGGTGCTGCTGGGCACAATCTTTGGAGGCAGCGCAGGAGCAATGTGCTTATTGCCAGCCTCTGCTAGCCATCAGACCATGTCTCATTCTTATTGTCACCCGTCAGCGATCCCTCCGCAATTCCCTTCCCAACTCCCTTCACCAGTTTCATCTCATCCTGGCCCTGGACATGCTGGCTACCGCTGCTGCATCAGTGGTCATCTTTCTGCTTTGCTAACGGTGGTTGTATCTCCGCGCCCGGTTTTGCGAGCGTTGCAGACCGACACTACCTACCTTCTTCTCGTCGCAGCTACAGATAACAATCTGCCTGCTGTTATTGCGCGTTCCAGCAGTCCCCCTCCCGGCGCAATGATTCTCAGAATCTGATCCATTAATCCCTCTTGGACTCTGCCCGGCGTGCAATCTACGGGCCGCATATTCGACGGCGATTCAGCCGTCTCTATCCTGTTTGTTCGCAGAGAGGTATTCGTGTCCAAAGCCGTCTTCCGTTTAATCGCCGTCTATCGAGTGATCATTTATTCGACAACCAGGCTTTCAATAATCAGCCTTTCAATGATCGGTGGGGCGCTATTGTGCCGAGCCCAGGCGCAGGACGATTCCATGAGCATGATGCACATGGAAGGGCAGGCAGCGTCACAGTTGCCATCGCCGCACGATGGGTCGGGGACAGCATGGCAGCCCGCGTCAGTGCCGGCGCATGAGTGGATGCTGATGCGCGGCGGGTGGGAACTGATGGCGCACGGGCAGATTTCTATCGATTATAACCAGCAGGGCGGACCGCGCGGCGAGGGGAAAGCCGAATCGGAAAATGTGGGAATGCTGATGGAGCAGCATTCGCTCTGGCACGGAACAATTCTGTTTCGGCAGATGTTTTCGGCGGAGTCTCTGACCTCGCCGCATCCAGGATTTCCCGAGCTTTTTCAGACTGGAGAGACTTATCACGGAGAGGCATTGGTCGATCACCAGCATCCGCACAATGTATTTGCGGAACTCGCGTTGTTATATACCGTGCCACTTTCGGAGAAGGTCTCGTGGGAGCTGTATGGCGGGCCTTCGGCGGAACCGGCGCTAGGGCCCGTTACCTACATTCACCGGGCATCGGCTTCGGAGCTGCCGCTGGCGCCGCTTGCTCATCATTTGCAGGATTCAACGCATACCAGTTTCGGCGTAGTAACAACGGGAATGGTGATCGAACGCGTGAAGCTTGAAGGTAGTGCATTCAACGGACGTGAGCCGAATGAAGAGCGGTGGAGTATCCAGCTTGCGCCGTTGGATTCGTGGTCGGGACGGGCGAGCGTTGCTCCGGATCGCGACTGGACGGCGCAATACAGCGTTGGACGGCTGGAACATCCGGAGGCGCTGGAGCCGGGCAGCCAGTGGCGGCAAACGGCGTCGGTGGAATACAACCGTCCGCTGGCCGCGGGCAATTGGGCGACGTCAGTGGTATGGGGACGAGTGCATAAGATTGACACCGGAATCAATCTGAACAGTTATTTGCTGGAATCGACTCTGAATTTCTTGCGGCGCGACTATGCCTTCACGCGGCTGGAATTGGTGGATAAGGATGAATTGTTTCCTCAAGCGACAGAGCATCCGGCTTATCGCATTGGGGCATATATGTTTGGCGGGGTGCGCGACCTGGTACAGAGTCGCGCGTGGCAACTTGGGCTAGGCGCGGATGTGACGGTGTACTCTAAACCGGCGCTGCTGGATGCAGCTTATGGAAGTTTTCCCGTGTCATTCCAGGTTTTTCTTCGGATGCGGCCGGGACTGCACGCAAAGCCATAGCATCACTCGCGGCATTACCGGTTGCAATTTTCGGAAGAGCCTACCGTTTTACATCGGTGGGTTCTTAGGAGCACGACAACCTGGATCGCTCGCCGTAGGAATATTATGTTCTTGAGGTAATTGCATGTCCATCAATGGACCGGACGAATTAGCCGGCATGCGGGCGGCGGGAGCGGTGGTTCGCCTTATGCTGGAGGCCATGAAAAGCGCAGTGCGCGCGGGAATCACGACCGCCGAATTAGACGAGGTGGGCGCGAGCGTGATGATGCAGCATGGTGCGCGATCTGCTCCGGCATTGGTTTATAAATTTCCTGGAGTGAGCTGCATCAGTGTCAACGATGAAGCCGTGCATGGCATTCCGGGCAGCCGTGCTCTGCAGGCAGGCGACCTGGCGAAGCTCGATGTCACCATCGAGAAAGATGGATTCATGGCGGACGCAGCCGTTACCGTCGCGGTGGGCGAAGTATCGGATGAGCGCCGACGCTTGGTGGCGTGCGCCGAGCGAGCTTTCGCAAAGGCAATGCTGGTGGCGCGAGCCGGATATCGAGTATGGGAAATTGGGCGAGTGATCGAGCGCGAGGTTCGGCGCAGCGGCTTTGCCGTGATTCGCGATCTGGGGGGGCACGGCATCGGGCGCACCATCCATGAAGAACCGCGAGTGCCGAACTATGCTGACCCGGAGGCGAATCAGATCCTCACTGAAGGGTTGGTAATTACCGTCGAACCCATTATCGCTGCGGGATCTGGCAGAGCGTTTGTGGCGCGCGACAAGTGGACGGTGGTAACGGCGGATCACAGCGCGTCGGCTCATTACGAGCACACGCTAATGATCACGAAAGGCGAGCCGATGCTGCTGACGGCGGCGTAGAAGAGCCCGATTCTATGGCTTCAGTGATGGGCATCAGTGATGGTGTTTTCCGCCTGAGTGACCGCCGCCCGAATGACCGTGGCCACCTCCCGCCGAGTGACTGTGGCTGAAACTCTTTCCGAAGCCAGAACTCTTCGGGGCGTGTCCGCCACCAAAATGGGAGCTGCCCAAATGCGCGTGCTTACCGGAATCCCGCGCAAAACCGTTGCCGCGGAAGCTTCCAGAGGAATGCCTCCCGGAATCGCTCCTCCGAAAGTTTTCACTCGATGCGCGATTGGCGCGGCTCCAATCGCCGTAACTTGAGCGCACCCTGCTTCCGGTCTCTGCTGACCTGCCATAGCCCGGCGAACCGCCATAACGCTGCGATCCAAAAGATTGCGATCTGTAGGGTTGCGATCGAGCGACGGCTGGTTGGAATCTGTTATAGGTTTCTCGCGAAGTCCGCCCGTAGCCGGGTCCGGACCTTTGGTAATGGCTCTCTCCCATCCGGTTCCTGGCGTAAGCATCCTGGTCGTGGGTTCGCGCAAAAGCCTGCGAATGTGTCCCGCGGTATCCACCGCCGGGGCGTCCATATCCTCCGAAACCTCGATAGCCTCGGTTGGAGAGTCCGGCCATCGCTCCCCGTTGTGAAAAGGCGCGCGGGCCCCCATGCGGAAACCCCCAATCGGCCACCGTTGTGCTGTTGGAAAAATAATTCGAACCGTTAAAGAGGACAGATTGAGTCAGCCAGTTTAAACCCCACGCCAGCAAACCGAATGGTGTGTGAGTGAAGGCTGTCATCGCGATTCCCATGCCGAACCGGACGGCCGCCGGCCCGAAAGATGAACCAATAAACGACCCTACTGCACCAAGCAGCGAAAAACCTGGGTAGGGCGAGACTGGTTGCCCGTATACAGTCCACGGGTCATACGACGGCACATAGACCACCTGCGGATTCACCGGACGCAGCACGATGTTGCCCTGGTCGTAATCGACGGCTTGCTGCGGAGTGCTTTGCAGAGTTCCTGCCGCTCGCGCTCGCTGGCGCATCGCCTGCACGGCGTCAAGTAAGTCCTGGGGTTGGTTGTAGTAAGCATTGCCAAGTACGGACGTCCAGTAAAGGTTCCGGTCCATCTGCGCCAAAACCTGCGGAAAGGCCGTCAGCGCTTTCACGCTAGGATCCCAGGACTGCCAATCGGCGCCCTCGGCGATCTGATCGGGAGAGGCATAGCCTTGCGCCCGGCGCCAGCGGTCCGCATCGGCCACCTGCTCGGGATATGTGGAGGCGGTCAGGATTTGCGCAACCAGCGCGTCCGGGTAAAGCGCAATCGGCGCCACCAGTTGCTCGAGATCCTGCACACTGAGCGGCTGCACGTTTTGCGATTGCGCTTGCTCGTAGCCCGGTTGCTGACTCGACTGATCCGGGTCTGGGTACGCTGGTTGAGGGTAGGACTGCTCTCCGTTGGGCTGTTGCTGGGGGTAGTTCGGCTGCTGGTCGGCTGATTGCTGATCCGGCGGGTACTGTCCGTTGTTCGGTGCCTGCTGCGCGAGCAGATTGCTTTGGGTGATTGGCACCAGAAATAGGGCACTTGCCAAGACGATAACGCGCTTTAGCGGCATTACCCGGTTGCCGGGATTGGAACAGCGGGGTGAATCGAGCATCAGGCTGGGAAACGCAGAGGTCCGCAACAGGGGATTATGGGGTTTCATCTCACCTCTCAGTGATTGACAAGGCTCGACCTGAGCCAACTACGTTCCAGGTAGCGGTCTGGATGACTTACGACTCGGTGGGAGCTCTTATGCTTATTCTAAACCCAGGGCTCGAAGATTAGTTCCGCGGGAAAGTGTCGCCTTGGACGATCGGCCCAGGCGGCACTGTGGAAATTGGCTCACCGCGTTGGAAAAGCGGCGCTAACCCGAGACCGAGTCGTTCGTTAGGCCTTGATGTGGCAACTGGCCAGGCCGCGCTTTTCCAGATATTGCTGGTGGTAATCCTCTGCTGGGAAAAACGTCACTGCAGGGACGATTTGCGTGACGATCGGTTTGGAATAGCGGTGCGCTTTTTCGAGGGATTCTTTCGAGGCTTGCGCTTCGGTCTGCTGTTCGGGCGAGTGGAAGAAGATGGCGGAACGGTATTGCGTACCCCAGTCCGGGCCCTGGCGATTGAGCTGGGTAGGGTCGTGATTCTCCCAGAAGACTTTCAGCAGATCGCTATAGCGAACCTGAGCCGGGTCGAATTCCACTTCTACGGCTTCGGCGTGGCCGGTGCGGTCAGTGCAGACTTCTTTGTAGGTGGGATTGTCGGTGTCTCCGCCGGTGTAACCGACGCGCGTGGCGAGAACCCCCGGCATTTGACGGAAGGTGGCTTCAACTCCCCAGAAACATCCTGCTGCGAATGTGGCTTTTTGCATCTTAGAAATCGCTCCCTGAGCCGGCAGAACATCAAAACTTATTGACTCGCTCTATTAGATGACGAAATCGCCAGAAAGTCACGCAGGCATGCGCGAGGAAGCTACGCTTGCCGGCTTTGATAAAAAGGCGTCGAGCTTCGCTCGACCAACAGCCGAGGGCGGCTGTCGCCATATGGGCATTTCAGCCCTACCGGCGATTGACCTTGCGGCGGGATTCAAGATAAAGTGCGGCCAAGGTTGTTTCAGGAAATTTCCCAGGAGAAATCTGTGGTTCTAAAGTCCAGCCGCGCCAGACGTGTGCAGAGCTTTGCCATCTGGCTGCTTGTGGCACTGTCGATGGCGCAAGCTGCGCTGGCCGTAGCGAATTTCAGCCCGCAGCGCCGCGTCGGCTACAGCACCGGGGATCAATGGGAGCCCGCGCTGGCCGCGGATGGCCATGGACATCTCTATGTTTTGTTTCCTCAGTATGGAGCGGTGAGCGATTGTCCGGGATGTGCCGCGCCTACGATGGCGCTCCAGGTCAGCAATGACAATGGATTGTCGTGGCAGGCGGCGCATCCGCTGCTGCCTTCTTCGACGCCACAGTTTGATCCGCAAATTGTGGTTGATCCCGTTGACAAGCAGACTGTGTATGCCTCGTGGCTGCAAAACAACAAGCATGACGTGATGGTGGCGAGATCGCAGGACTTCGGACGCACCTGGTATTTTGCCGTGGCGGAGCGCTCGTCCGACGACGCGGACAAGCCTGTGCTGACGGTGCGGGGTGCGGATGTGTATGTGGGATTCAATCACGAGCAACGTTTTGTGGTGGCGGCATCGCATGATTATGCGCAGACTTTTTCAACGGTGGCGGTGAACCCGAATGCGGGGCCGGGGTGGTCGCTGGCAGGCGGCGCTACGATTGATCCAAATGGCGGCGTTTATTTTTCGTGGACGGCTTACGCCAGGCAGGAGTTGGATACCCGCCCGGTGAGCATTTATGTGAGCCGGTCAACGGATGCGGGATCGAGTTGGAACACGATCCTGCTGGATGTTTCGAGTGCGCCGCCGGAGTGCGCGATCGAGGGTTGCGAGGCCGCGTATCTGGGCGCGCAGATCGGACTGGCGTCCGATGCGGCGGGGACCGTCTACGCGTTGTGGAATGCGGGCGCTGTTCGTGACGGGGCGGAGCGGATTTACTTTTCATCCTCTACTACAGGTGGGGCGAGTTGGTCGGCGAAGGCGGATGTCTCATCCGCGAATGATCAGGTCGAACATTGTTTTCCGGCGATCACTGCCTGGAGTGCGGGCGATGTGCGGATCGCGTGGATGGACACGCGCCAGAATTCTCTGTGGAATGTGTTCTCTCGCAGTTCCAGCAATGGCGGGGCGACGTGGTCAGGCGAGACGCAGCTTTCGAGCGCGGCGCGCGGGTACGATTACATTTTGCCCGACGGATTTAAATTCCCTTTCGGAGACTATTTTTCGATTGCCATCGATAACGCAGGCAACACGCAGGCTGTGTGGGGCGAGGGACGGAATTACAAGTCTCCGGGATCGATCTGGTATAGCTACGGGCGTTAGTTGTATGTCGCCGACGGTTTTCCTTCAAGACTCGCGTTGCAAGGTCCTTAGCGGCTAAAGCCACTGGTTTCCTGTGATTCTTTGTGGCGCGGCTGAAAGACGCGCCCCTTCCAGGCTTTTACTCCAAAATCATGCCGCCGATCAGGTCGGATAGGCGCGTAATTTCGCGATCCTCGCACCAGCGGCGAAGTTCGTCGACTATCTTCTCAGTGGCGCAAGGGTCCCAATAACTCGCGGTGCCGATCTGCACGGCGGTTGCGCCGGCGAGCATGAATTCCACGACATCGACCGCGGTTGAAATTCCGCCCATGCCGATCACGGGAATGTTCACGGCGTGCGCGGCGTCGTAGACCATGCGAAGGGCGATGGGCTTGATGGCAGGGCCGGAGAGGCCGGCGGTGACGTTGGCAATGCGCGGCTTGCGCGTGTCGGCGTCGATGGCCATGGCGACAAATGTATTGACCAAAGAGATCGCGTCGGCACCGGCTTCCTGCGCAATGTGCGCCATCTGCGCGATGCTGGTGACGTTGGGCGAGAGCTTAACGATCAGAGGGAGACGGGAAACGCGCTTCGCGGTAGTTACTACTTCGTCGAGGGAGCGGGGATCGGTGCCGAATTGCAGTCCGCCCTCGGAGGTGTTGGGGCAAGAGACGTTGAGTTCGTAGGCGGCAATGCCTTCGCCGTCGTTGAGAATCTCGATGGTGCGTTCGTAGTCCTCGCGGCTGTAGCCGAAGACGTTGGCTATGACCACGATATTTTTCATCTGCCGAAGTTTGGGCAGCTTCTCTTGGAGAAACGCGGGGGCGCCGATGTTTTGCAAGCCGATGGCGTTAAGCATCCCGGCGGCGGTTTCCCACAGGCGCGGCGGAGGATTGCCGATCATGGGCTCGCGGGAGAGGCCTTTGACGACGAATCCTCCGAGCTTGTCGAGGTGGACGACGTCCTCAAATTCGACGCCATAGCCGAAGGTTCCGCTGGCGGCGATGATCGGGTTCTTGAGTTCGATGCCAGCAAAAACCACACTGAGGTCCAGGGATTTGCCGGCGTTCTCGGAGAGAGCCGTCACTGTGGCGCCCTTTCGCCAGAAGATGCGGAAGAGTCCGGGGCATTTTCCGCGCGTTGCGATGGGGCCAGAGCCTCGGTGAGCACGCGCCCTACGGCGTGGGTGGGGGCATTGATGCCAAGCAGCGATGCGAGCGTGACGGCCATGTCGACAGGTTCTGCGTGGGTTCGATAGGTGCCCGGACGGAATGGAAGTCCAAAGAAGGCGAGCGGCACATGGGTGTCGTAGGTATAGGGTGATGCGTGGTCAGTGCCTTTGGCGCCACCGACGGTGTAGGGCTGCGGAATGCCCATCACATACCATCCGGCTTCAGGGGAGTAGCTACGCAAGAACTTCTTGCCGAGAGCGGTGTCGGGGACTTGGCCTTGAGCTAGTTGTGATTTGGTGAAATAGTCGCGGAGTCCGACCTGTTTCAGGGCTTCACCCACGGCGGTTTCGGCGTCGTGCTCTTTTATGTGAGCGGCGGCGAAGGCGTCGTCATTGAGCCAGGCGAGAGGGTAATCGAACTTGATATAGGCCGCGGTGTGACCGGGGGAGAATCTTGCCGTGAGCTCGCCGTTAATTTGGGCCTCAAGTTTGGACGCGTCTGTGTTGGCGGCGGGAATGCGAAGTTTCTTTGCGGCGTCGGGCAGAGCGGAGACGCCGTGGTCGGCGGAGAGAGCGATCCAGGTGTTGGCGAGGCCGACCTGGTGGCCGAGGAAAGCGAAGAAGTCGGCCAGTTCGCGATCGAGCGCCAGGGCCATGGCGGCCATTTCTGGAGAATCGGGGCCGACCTGGTGGCCGAGAATATCGTTTGGCGAAAGGCTGATGGAGAGGAAGTCAGTGGCTGGGCCGGCACCGAGCTTTTCGTAAACGATCAGTTCTTTGGCAAAATCAAGTTCGTATTCATTGGCGAAGGGCGTGGAGCCAATGACTTCGTAGAAACCGGCGTCGGATCCATCTCTTGCCTTGCGGTGAGCGGTGGAACGAAGGACGTCTCCGGCGGAATTTTTCCAGTCTCGATCCCAGTACTTTGCCGCGTGGTTGCCGGCGTTGAAATCCTGCGCCCACTTGGGCAGGTCGGGACGATAGTAAGTGGAAGTGATCCAGGCGCCACTTTTGCCGTCGATCCAGTAAGCGGCGTCGGCCGCGAAACCGCCGGGCAAGATAGCAGCGCGGTCTTTTAGAGAAATTGCGAAGACGCGGGATTTGCCCTGGGTTGCCAGTTTCAGTTCGTCGCCTATGGTGTCGGCGAGCAGGTTGTGAGGAGACGCGCCCGCTTTGTCTTGATTCTGGTCTGGGGCGATGCCGACGAGTTTGGTGTCGTCGTCTTCTACGGAAGTGACCATGCGCTTTTTCTTTGGATCCCACCATTCGTTGGCGGCGATACCGTGACCGTTGCTGTAGGCGCCAGTGAAGAGCGTGGCGTGTCCGGGGGCAGTACGGGTGTTGGCGTAGTCGTAGTTACAGTCGGTGAAGTTGGCGCCATGGTCGAGAAGCAGGCGGAATCCGCCGTCGGGGAATTGGTCGCGGTAACGCTCGAGATAGTCGCCGCGGAATTGATCGATGGTGATTACTACGACAAGTTTGGGATGGGCGTTGTAAGCCGAGGCAAAGCTGGAAGGGGCGGGGGTCAGAATCAGGGCGCCTGCGACAGTAAGAGAGATGCACCAACGCACAGCAATGGAGCGGGGGAGGAATCTCATCGCGAAGGTAGTTTACACAGTTGCGCGGCTTGCGGGAAAGCTGTTGAGTTTTTCAAGTACATAAACCACAAAGGACGCGAAGAACATGAGGGTTGAACCTTGAGGGTTTCCTTCGGTTTCCGATAGAGTAGTTGGTTCCCATGCTTGAATTGAATTTTGTTCGCGAGAATTTGCCACGAGTGGAAGAGATGCTGCGGCAGCGCGGCGCGGATCCAGTTGCCGTGCTCAAGGATTTCCGCGAGGTGGACACGCAGCGCCGCCATGCTATCACGGAAGCCGAGACCATGAAGGCTCAGCGCAATCGCGCTTCCGAGGATATTTCGAAACTGAAGAAGAGCGGGCAGGACGCCAGCGCCGCGATTGCCGAGACAAAAGATTTGCGCGAGCAGATTCAGGCGCGGGAGAAGGTTGCTGCTGAACTTGATGCGCGACTGCAAGAGATTCTTGCGGGAATTCCGAACTTGCCGCATGAAAGCGTGCCGCTGGGGCACAGCGCGGAAGAGAATTTGGAAGTGCGGCGGTGGGGCTCGCCGCCAACGTTTGACTTCACTCCGAAGCCACATTGGGATCTAGGTGCGGAACTTGGGGTGCTGGATTTGGAACGCGCGGTGAAGCTGACCGGCGCGCGCTTTGCGGTGTACTGGGACTTAGGTGCAAAGCTCGAGCGGGCGTTGGCGAACTTTATGCTCGATCTGCACACTCGCGAGCATGGATATACGGAAGTGCTGCCGCCGTATTTAGTGAATTCAGAATCGATGTACGGGACGGGCCAGTTGCCGAAGTTTGCCGCTGATTCTTTTCGCGTCCCGCATGGAGATAAGGATCTGTGGCTGATTCCGACGGCGGAAGTGCCGGTAACAAATCTGTATCGCGACGAGGTTCTCGATGCGGCGCGGTTGCCGGTATCGCTGGTCGCTTACACGCCCTGTTTTCGCAGCGAGGCGGGATCGTATGGCAAAGATGTGCGAGGGATTATCCGGCAGCATCAGTTTCAGAAAGTTGAGCTGGTGAAATTCTCGCGGCCGGAGAATTCGTATGAAGAGCACGAGAAGCTGACGCGGAACGCCGAGACGGTGCTGCAAAAGCTAGGGCTGCACTATCGCACGGTGGCGTTATGTACGGGAGATATGGGGGCGGCTTCCGCTAAGACTTACGACATTGAGGTGTGGCTCCCCGGACAACAATTGTTTCGCGAGATTTCGTCGTGCTCGAATTTTGAATCGTACCAGGCGCGGCGTGCGAATATCCGTTATCGTCCCGAGGGTAAGAACAAGACTGAGTTTGTGCATACTTTGAACGGGAGCGGATTGGCTGTGGGGCGGACTTGGGTGGCGATTGTCGAGAACTACCAGCAAGCTGACGGAAGCGTGGTCATTCCTGAGGCGCTGCGGCCTTACGTTGGCACCGATCGCATCACGCGGAAGAGCTTCTAGGTAGTGCGGCAGATGCAATCCGGCACGATGAGGAAGCTCGCCAAACACGCGGTTGTTGCTCCCCAAAGAACGCGGCGCGAAAAGCACTTGCTCGAAATGACAATCCTGAACGAGAATCTTGAACCATTGCCAAGAAAGGCAGCGGTCACTAGACTTGCAAAGTGTGGACATCAGCACGACGGCTGCCGGCGCGCCTTCTGTACCGATGAAGGGCGTGTGGGGCACAATTCGCAGCTACATCCTGTGGCAGCATGAGCGTGGCACGCTGCACTACGACATCATGGTCACGCTGATTCTGATCTTTGTCTTCTTCTCCCCGCTCGTCATCAACTTCAACGACAAGCCCGGAGCACTGAACCGGCATCCTACGGGCGTACTGGTAACATCCGACGAAGCAGGCGGGTTGATCTATCAGATCGAGGGTGCCGCGGTTTCGGCAGGGGACGACACAGCGGTTCGGGCGCAGTTGTTACACATCATCGAACCGATTTCCGGCGAAGTGTCGATCGTGAAGTACGAAGGTGTCTCCGACCGCAAGGGTCACGTGCGGGAATATCGGGTTTGGGTGAAACGAAAATAGTGAGACGAACTTATACGATTTCCGTCGGCATCCTCTGGCTGGCGGCGTTGGGATTGTTTTCGGCCGCGCAGACAAAAGATCCTGCGGCCCTGGACGATGTTCTTAAGAAAATGGACGCGGCATCTGCCAGCTTCCAGAGCGCGCAGGCGGATTTCGTCTGGAATCAGTATCAAAAAGTAGTCGACGAAACCGATACGCAGACGGGCACCGTCTACTATCGCCGAGCGGGAAAAGAAATCGAAATGATGGCCGAGATTAAAGAGCCCGACCGGAAGTTCGTGCTCTATAAGGGCGGCAAGCTTCAGGTGTACCAACCGAAGATCGACCAGGTTACTGAGTATCCGACGGGCGGTAACCGCAATGAGATCGAAAGCTATCTCGTACTGGGTTTCGGGGGAAGCGGGCAGGAGCTGAAGAACACTTTCGAGGTGAGTTACGAAGGCGAAGAGACGATCGACAACATCGCAACCGCAAAGTTACAACTTGAGCCGAAGAGTGAGAAAGTTCGCAATGGTTATTTTTCGAAGGCCTTTATCTGGATTGATCTGAGCCGTGGAATCTCGGTGCAGCAGCAGTTCCTGCAAGCCCAAGGCGATTACCGGCTGGCGAAATATTCTAATATTCGGATCAATGCGAAGATCGGCAATGATGTATTTCAGCTAAAAACCACGAAGAAAACACAGTTTGTGTCTCCTCGCGGGTAAGTGATTGAATCTAAAGCACAAGATTCTATACTGAAAAGTGGACGGTGGGCGCTATACTGCCCTAGGAATTCATTCGAGCTCCTCAAATGGCAAAAGTTTTCACCATATCCGTCCCTCCGAAGCTAGGTCGTACCACAAAAAGAGAGCGTGAAGCAGATCCCCGGTACGTCGATGGACAACGGTTGCTGGTGGAGGCCATGAGGTACCTGGCCCAAACCGATCCGGTGGCGAATCGCTCCGCGATCGAACTCATCTCCGAACACGTCCGCACTCGCTTCCGCATGAGCGATTCGCCGCTAGCGTAAAACTCACCCGCGCGGCTTGACGCGACCAGCCTTAGAAAACATAGCGCAACATGAACTCCATCACCCGTGGATTGGAGAGCGTTGAACTGAAATTTCCGAAGCTGCTGCTGCTGGAGAGCGAGTTGTTGGCGTCCAGTGACATGGTGCCGACATCGAAGCGCGCCGAGTTGGTCACGTTGTACATGGACCAATTGAACTTTACGAACTGACTCTCCGTGACGGGCCAGGTTTTTGACACGCCCGTGTCAATGTTGAAGGTGCCCGGTCCGCGCAAGCCGTTCCGCAATCCCGCCTCGCCCGGATATGCGGCGCGAAACAAGTTGATAGCGGCGTTTGGATTTGAGGGGTCAGTAATTCCGGGGTCCTTGAAGACGTTCGGCCCGGTGCCGCCGCTGGCTTGGTTAACGATAAAGCTTCCGGTCTGCGGACGCGCAGTGCTCACCGGCACTGCGGGAGTCTCAAGCTGGAAGTTGGTGGACCATTCGGGGCTGAACAGAGAGAACGGGTATCCCGTGGACCAGCGCCAGAGTCCCGAAATCGTCCATCCGCCAAACACTGCGTTGGTGAACTTCCCCATGCCGGTGCCGAATCGCTTGCCGCGGCCAAACGGCAGTTCATAGACCCAGTTCGCATTGACGATATGCGTGGTATCGAAATCGGAGACCGCGCGATTCTGCTGCGGGAACCAGGAGTTAATGATCTGGCTGCCGAAACCGAATCCCTCAAACTCGTTGATTCGTTCGGCGTTGGAGCCGTCGTCGATAGACTTGGAGTAAGTGTAATTTATATCGAATTCCAAGCCACCGGCCCGGTGCCGCAGGCTGAACTGGCCAGCGTTGTAGGCGCTGTTGCCGTTGCTGCGCCAGGCAAAGAGCGAGGAAAACTGCGGCGAATAGTAGTCATAGCCATTTGTCTGTTGCCCGCCGATGGTGGCACAGGCCGGGAAGCATTGGGTCAGCCCCTC
Source organism: uncultured Acidobacteriota bacterium (assembly GCA_963842075.1). Lineage (GTDB taxonomy): Bacteria > Acidobacteriota > Terriglobia > Terriglobales > Acidobacteriaceae > Sulfotelmatobacter. Next base: position 40,240 of record CAWJFA010000002.1, read on the forward strand.
GAAAGAAAGTACGCCCGGAGCGTCGGCGAGCTCCAGCGCCGTTGTTTCGTTCCCCGCGTAATTGCAAAACAAATCGTACATCGCCTGAGTAGCGCTCACGATGGTTGGGTTTGAGATCGGACTTCCGTGGCAGGGTTGCGTGGTTCCGGCTGCCTCGGTGGAGGTTCCGAAAAGCTGGTTGACCGCCATGCCTTTGGCCGCCGGAAAGAGATTCTCCCAGTAGTTCGTCCCAATGAGAGCGGGAGTGATGTTCTGGGTGGGCGTGCCTGCGTAGTATTGCCTGGCCAATGCTTGCGTCGCCTGGAAGTAGGTCGTGTTACTTTTTGGATCTCTGAGATTGGTCGGTTCGGCCAAATCTTCCTCCTGCAGCAGACGATGTGCAAAGCGCCCTACGTACGAAGCCTCAAAGACAAAATTCGACGGTAGTTGGCGGGTGATCGAAAAATCGATGACGTGCGAGTAGGGAGTTTTCAGCTTGTCATCCAATCCCCACGTAATGGCGAATCCACCCGGCACGTTGGCGCCGATGGGTGGTGTAACCGGGAACGGACCGGTTGGCGGGGCTCCGACAAGCGAGCAAGGTGGGGTGCTGCAGCCGTCGTGGCTTACGGTGGGTATAGTGTACAGGCCAGAGAAACGTGCAGAGCCATCAACCGATTGAATTCCGGCCGGATTGACCTCAGATGTGGTCAAGCCAAATGATCCATTGCGGTCGAAGGTGTTGGTGATGCCTTCGCCGAAGTGATCGTAATAAATACCGTAGCCGGCTCGAATCGAGGTTTTTCCGGGGCCACCCCAAAACCGCTTGGCCAAACCGTCGTCGCCCTTCGGAGAATAGGCGAGGGCAATGCGCGGGGCAATATCTTTGTAGTCGTATCCCCAGTAAGGCTGCTTGCCGTTCGCCTGACCTGCCAGGCCGAAACCGATGGTTGGATCATAGACCTGCCCGTTGTATGCGGAAATGCTGCGCTGGTTAAACCAATCGTGCAGGCTGATCGTAGGAGCAACCTGGGTGCCCGTGGTTTCATAGGGAGGCTGCAAAATCGAATAGCGAAGGCCGTAGGTGAATGTCAGGTTGGGTTTCAATCTCCACTGGTCCTGCGCGTACATTTCGTATTCGTGATCGCGAAAATGCCGGGGAACCAGGGTGCCTTGCTGGATTAAGCTCAAGTTCTTGGTGAGTTCGTAATTGGCGGTGACCTGGGGAATCAGGCCGACCAGGGCGGCCATAGCGAAGTCATAGCTAGCGGCGAAATCAGAGTCGACCGCCGGGAAACCGAACGCTGAGGGATCCAGACTGCTCTTAGTGTTGGCGATGCCGGAATTGTTGGTCCAGTAGACATTAGTCTCCGCAGAAAAGAAATTCTGCGCATTCGACTCCCGCAAGTTATCAACTTCCCTGTAATTGGCTCCGAATTGAAAGGTGTGATTGCCTACAACCTTCGTGAGGTCGTCGACCAAATTTTTTACCGGAACGTGGGTGTTAATGGTTGGCGTGAAGCCGTTGATGTCGTCCATTCCGCGGAAATGAACAAAGGGCTGAGTTTGCAGGCCTGCCACGTTGATCAGCTGGCTGACATAACCGAAACGGAAATTATTAATCAGGGTGCTGCTGAACGTGGCGGTGTAGCCTGCCGTGAAGCCCTTGTTGTTGTCGTGCTCGACTTGCTGCTCGGGCTGGCCCGGGAATTGCTCACCGCCGTCACCGGTGATCGAAAACGGAGTATTAATGTTGCGCTCCGCCGTTCGATCGTTGTTCATGATGCCGCGCAGAAACAGGCGATGATTTCCGTTCCTGGTCAGGATGTAATCCAGCCTGCCCACAAAAGCGTTTTGGCTTGCCGGCAACGGCGAGGCGAAGGTGTAACCCACGTAGTCAAAGCCATCGCCAATGGTATTCGTGTTGGAGTTTGGGTATTGGGGAAAGAGAGCGCCGGGATTGGCTCCGCCAATATTTGCCAGAAGCGGATTCGGCCCCGGCCCCAGCGGGCAGGTCCCGTTGCCAGAACAGTTCGGATCCATACCGGCGATCTGGGCTGCGTTCAGGGTCATTACGCCACTCGCAGGGCAGGTCGGATCCTGAGTGCAAAGGTAGCTAATCGAGCCGGCTTTCATCCCCGCACTTGGAACCTCGCGCGTGACCTGCAAGTCTTCGCGCTTGCGCTGGCCCTCGTAGGCGGCAAAGAAAAACAGACGGTCTTTGATGATGGGCCCGCCCACGTTCGCTCCAAACGTGTTGCGCAACAAGAAGGGCGCCTGGTTGGGCTCGCTCTGGTTGATTTGTGCCGCCTTGTTGAACCAATCATTGGCTGTGGTAAAGGTGGGCCGGTTGTACACGTAAGCCGAGCCGTGGACGCGGTTGGTACCGCTCTTGATCACCTCTGATACCTGCCCGCCGGAGGAGCGGCCCGTGTCCGCATCGGAATTGCTGGTGGTTACTTTGAGTTCTTCCAGTGAGTCCAGCGGAGCGCGGATTGCTCCTGAAAAGGCCGTGCCCAAGAGTTGATCGTTGTTGTCTACGCCGTCGAGGGTGATGTTGGTCTGATCGCTGCGTGCGCCATCTACCGTTCCGGAGCGGCTGTCGGATGAACTCGAAATATGATTGCTGTTGCCAGTGAAGACAACTCCTGTCTGCAAGCTGAGAATGCCAGCGGGATCGCGGCCTTCGAAGGGCAGGTCGGCAATTTGCTCTGCTCCGAAAGCGTGGCCCATGCTGGCATCCTGAGTATTGACCAGCGGAGCGGTCCCGCTGACTTCCACAGTTATGGTGCCGCCGGCGACCTCCATATTCACATTCAATGTGGCAGGAGTAGCCACCTGGAGTACCACGCCGCTTTGCTTCATGGTGCCGAAGCCTGGGGCATCAACGGTGATGTCATATTTCGCGGGCGGCAGCTCGATAAACTGGTAACCGCCTTGACTGTCGCTCTTCGTCGTGCGATGAAATCCTGTGCTCGGGTCGGTGATGCTGACCGTTGCCCCGGCTACCACGGCGCCTTTCGGATCGAAAACCGTTCCATGCAATGACGTGGTTGCGGTCTGCGCCAGGAGCAGCGTGCTTAGAGCAAGGAAGAATCCAGCCAAGAGAGTAACCAGAGGTAACCTAAAGCGCATAGAACCCCCTTCACCCGCGATGGGCGTTTCCGATTGTGCTTCCCAGGAATAGCAAGACGTAAGAGACCCTGGAAGACCTGATGGGGCGCTATTGTGCAACTACGAGGCCACAAAGTTCAAGCTTAATTTTCAAATGTTTGGCGTCCATAAAACGTTTGAATACACTCTTTCACATATGGGGTTCCACATTTTGAAGCCTGTTTATGCGGTTTTCTGGTAGCTGAGATGCGATTTACCGATGAAGAATGCTGCGGCCAAGACTATGACCACGGGATAGCATTCCAGAGTGTAGCGGGCCTCTGGATTCTCCAGAGTTCCGAGGAACAGCGACCGCAGCAGCAAGAATAAAACGAATAATCCAATGCCAAATAGTCCTCGCGAGCGAACAAGTGCGGCAGCGGCAGCCGCGACGTAGCCTAAATTCACGAGGCCGAAAATGATGCTCACTGCAAGCCAGACGGGTTCGTCATCGAACTCCCACCAGCGCGGATCCGAAGGCAACAGCTCAGTTCGCGGGCGCAACCACATATCGGCAATGCGCAGGGCCGGCAGCAAGACGTAGTAGCGCAAGGGTGAAGAATGAATGCGCGCCGCGGCCAGTGCGGCGAAGCGTGCATCGAGTTCGGGAGTTACTTCATGATCCCGGTTGTAGTCAGCGAAGAGTTGTTCCGTTTCCTGACGCTGCTGCGGCGAATCAAAGGCGCGACGTGGAAGGCGTGTGATATCGATCGCGTCGCCCGGCACCTTCCAATAAATCTCCTGCACTGAGGTGTAGTCCGCGATCCAGGTTTTGGTCCAGCGATTGAATCCCGCCATCACCAGTTCATCGGAATCGTTGGCATAACGGGGCGCGAGCGGCTGAAAGCGATGCATGGTGCGGAGATTACGCAGCGTCCACGGGACTAGCATCGCCAGAGTGCCAAGCGTCAGAATCATTCCGGCGCGAAATATGGGGAGCATCGCCGGCTTGAAAGCAGCTGGCCCTCTCGGCCGCACGATCAGAAAGCAGCGCAGAAAAAGCATCAACAAGTAAGTGCCGATGGCGCCGAATAGAATGGCACCATCCGGCCGCAACAGGATGCAGGCCCCGATGGAAAGCCCACATCCGAGCCATGTTATCGACGATTCTGTTGATCCTGCATCGATTAGACTTGGGTCGAGTGAACCTGGGTCGATGTTGCGGCGAAGATTCTTGAGTCCGCTCAGGGCCAAATCGAGCGCCAGCGTGGTAAAGAAAATTTCCAGCGTCTCGGTGAGAGCGGCAGCGGAGTAGTTGGCTAGAAACGGGCAGAGGGCGGCCAGCACAAATGCCGTCTTGGCAGCCCGCTCAGACACCACTCGGCGTGCGAGATCTGCGACGAGAAAGCACGTCGCCAGATCAAACAATACCTGAATCAGCAAAACTGCGCGGAAATTGCTCCACCCGAAGATAGCGAAAATCGCCGCGAGAAACGCCGGATATCCCGGCAGGCGGGATAGAGTGGGTACAATCTGGTCTGAGTTCGTAATGCCGTAAACGCCGTGCTGGAGCCAGTTTTCGGAGATATCGGCATAGAGGCGCGAATCATCCACGACTGCGGGAAAGTGGAGCACAAAAAGCAGGCGCAGCGCCAGCGCGCCCAAGCTCGCAGCAAGAAAGAACCGAGCATTCTTCCGCACCAGTTCCAGCACGCTGAGAATATACGCGCTTGCGGTCATCCCTCGGGCAGGAAAATGCATCTTAAATAGCCAGGACTGTTGCCTCTACCCTGTTACTAGCCTTTTTTTCGCGCGGTCCCGCCGAGAATTGACCATCTGCCGCCCGCGGCATACGATAAGCGGTTACTCTCCATGCCCGAACCTGTTTTTTATGATCCCCGTCGCGCCCGCTGGAAGCGTCTCAGGCGCTTAGTCGACGTGCTGGTCGCGGCCTTATCGGCGCTCATCATTTTTTTTGTGTACACGACGTTGCGGGACGAGCACCTGCCTGAACTTCTGTTTTCGCCTCAGAAGCGCGCCTTCAAAGCATTAAAGGAAAATGAGAAGTCGAAAGCTCGCGAGCGTCAGAAGAAATTGGCCAGCCGCTCGCACCGCAAATCGAAGATTGCCGCGTCCGAAGTCAAATTAAACCAGGAAGAAGGTATCCGAGCGGCATTTTATGTTCCATGGGACACTGCGAGTTTCTCTTCGCTTCGCGATTTTTCTCACCAGATCGATTTGCTGTATCCCGACTGGTTGCACGTGCTCACTCCTGATGGCCGCCTGCAGGCTGTGGACGACCAAACTAACAAGTTCTTCGATGTGGTGCAAAACAATCATGTGCGCTCCGTCGATGACCGGGTGATGCCTTTTCTCAAAGCGGAAGGCGAGAGCATGGAAGTCTTCCCCATGGTGAACAATTTCGACGGCACCGACTGGGCGGGAGGAATCACGGACTTTCTGAATAATCCCACAGCTCGTGCTCTGTTTCGCCGACAGGTAGGGACGTATCTCTCTTCAGACCGTTTTCGCGGCTTGATGGTGGATTTCGAAGCGTTTCCTAAAGTTGGGCAACCAGGTTATGTTGCGCTGCTGAATGAACTATCGTCGGAGCTGCATGCTCGCGGGATGAAGCTATACGTCAGCGTACCGGCGCACAACGAGGAATTCGACTATGCCGCCATTGCAGCTCCCGCAGACGGTGTGGTGATCATGAATTACGACGAACATTATCCCGGCGCGGCATCGGGACCGGTCGCGTCTCAGGATTGGTTCGTCAACAACCTCAAGTTTGCGGTAAGTGTAATTCCGCGGGAAAAACTTATTTGCGCAATCGCCAATTACGGCTATGACTGGGTGCTCAAGCCGAAAAAGGGGAAACTGCCGCCCGATGCCAAAGATCACAGCGTCTCAGTGCAGGAAGCCTGGCTGGCGGCGCGCGATTCCGATGAAGATGTGACGTTCGACGACGACGCGCTGAATCCACACTTCAGCTATCTCGATGAGCAAAGTCACCGCCACGACGTATGGTTTCTCGATGCGGTTACTGCGTTGAATCACATGCGCGCCGCGCAGACCCTGGGCATCCAGACTTTCGCTTTGTGGCGGCTAGGGGGCGAGGACAGATCACTGTGGCGAGTCTGGGATGTTCCTGGTGACATCGGAGCCACGGGCAAACTGCAGCGCGTGCCTCCCGGTCAGGATGTGGACATGGAGGGACAGGGAGAAATCCTGCGCATCGAGGACCGGCCAACTCCCGGAACGCGCGATCTTACGATCGATCCGAACACGAAGCTGATCACTGACGAAAATTTCCAGTCTCTGCCAGAGCCTTATCGTGTGGGCCGCTACGGCTACAGTCCGAACAAGGTCGCGCTCACTTTCGACGATGGTCCCGATCCAGATTGGACTCCTAAAATCCTCGACGTGCTGAAGCGCGAGCACGCTCCGGCAACATTTTTCCTCATCGGAATTCAAACGGATAAGTTCTCTGGTTTGGCCCAACGTATTTACAAGGAAGGCCACACCATTGGCAACCATACTTTCACCCATCCCGACGTAAGCAATATTTCCGCGGCGTATATGAAAGTGGAATTGAACCTTACGGAGCGACTCTTCGCCAGCCTGATGGGAGTACGGGCCACACTGTTGCGGCCACCTTATGCGATTGACGAGGAACCCGACACGGCGGATCAGGTGCGGCCGCTCGAAATCGCACAGGATATGGGCTATACCACCGTGGGCAACCGCATCGACCCCAACGATTGGAGCGACAATCCGCGACATTCGGCGGAGCAGATTGCAGCCTACGTGCTGGCGCACCTGCCACCCTGCGGTCCTAATGACTTGCGTTGCGGCAATATCGTCCTGCTGCATGATGGGGGCGGAAATCGGGCTGAGACCGTCAGAGCTCTGCCCATGATCATCGATGGCATTCGGGCGCGCGGATATGAGATTGCGCCCGTGTATGAGTTGCTGGGCAAGACCCGGGCGGACGTGATGGCTCCGCTCCCTACAGGCCAACGGTGGGCTGCACGCCTTGACCGGCTGAGCTTCTGGCTCTTTGACGCAGCCGTGATGAGCATTACATGGATTTTTTTCCTCGGTGATCTGCTGATGACCGGACGCTTACTGTTCATCGGAGCGGCTGCGGTTTACGATCGGGTTCAGGAAAAGATCTTTGGCAAGCCCGCCGAAGTCGCTTCCTACAAACCTAAAGTTGCGGTATTGATTCCGGCCTATAACGAAGAGAAGGTTATCGAGCGCACGGTGCGAGCTGCGCTGAACTCCGATTATTCTAATTTGCGCGTCATCGTGATCGACGACGGTTCGCGGGACCGCACTTTGGAAGTGGCGCGCACGGCCTTCGCCCGCGAGGAAGCCGAGGGCAAGGTTCTGATCCTTACGAAGCAGAATGCGGGGAAGGCCGCGGCGCTGAACTACGGCATCGAACACATTCAGAATGCCGAACTTTTTGTTGGCATCGATGCCGATACAATCATTGCCGATGACGCCATTTCACGCCTGGTGCCGCATTTCATCAATCCGAAAGTGGGTGCGATTGCGGGCAATGCCAAGGTTGGAAACCGCGTAAATCTTTGGACGCGCTGGCAGGCTCTCGAATACATTACCAGCCAGAACTTCGAGCGTCGCGCATTGGATGTTCTCGGCGCGGTCAGTGTGGTGCCGGGTGCGATTGGAGCATGGCGCGTTTCGGCAGTGCGTGAGGCAGGTGGCTATCAGCTTGATACGGTCGCCGAAGACGCCGACCTCACTATGGCTCTGTTGCGGCTTGGCTATCGTGTGGAATACGAAGACATGGCCCTGGCCTACACCGAGGCGCCGACGAACGCGAACGGGTTGATGCGCCAGCGTTTTCGCTGGTCTTTCGGAATTCTGCAGGCAGTTTACAAACACCGTGGAGTGTTCGCGCGCAAGGGGGCGCTGGGCTTTGTGGCGCTCCCGAATATCGTGATCTTTCAGATTCTGCTGCCGCTGGTCTCGCCGCTGATCGACATCATGTTCGCTGTTGGCGCCCTCTGGTACTTTATTCAGAAGCATTTTCATCCGGATTCCACGGACCCTGCCAGCTTTCACAAATTAGTCGCATTCTTCTTCGCATTCCTGGTGATTGATTTTCTGGCGTCAGCTTTGGCATTCGCGCTGGAGCGCCGGCGCCCGGACGATAAGGAAGACGCGTGGCTACTCAGCCAGGTCTGGTTGCAGCGCTTCGCCTACCGGCAGTTGTTTTCGGTGGTCCTGTTCAAGACGCTCAAGCGCGCTCTGGAAGGGCGGAGGTTTGCATGGGACAAGTTAGAGCGGACGGCCGCGGTGAAGTTGGTTTCTTCGGAGAATCGGGATTCGGTAAAGGTGCCGTAATCCGTTCTGGAGAACGCGTGGCGCTGGCCTAACGGAACAGCAGCGAAGCGAACTCCGCCAGATTCCTACGCCAAACCATCCATGTGTGCATGCCGGGTGTTTCGATGTCGGTGTACTCGATGCCTTTGGTTTTTAGCCATTCCCGCAGATTGCGGTTCACGGTGATCAAGTAATCTTCGGTGCCACACGCGATCCATAGCAGGTGCAGTTGCGTATTCGCTTTCACGTCAAGAGAGGAAAAATCTTTCTCGAAGTCTTCAGGGATGCCACCCGAGCTGAAAGCGCCGATCCAGGAGAACTTGCCGAGATTGTTCAGACCGGTGAGAAGAGATTCCGAGCCGCCCATTGACAATCCGGCTATCGCGCGCGAATTGCGGTCTTTCATGACACGGTATTCGCTCTCGACTCGCGGCATTACCTCTGTGAGGAGCGTTTCGGTGAACTTCTTGAAGTTGGTGTCGCGTAACTGTTCGTGACTCCATGCGCCCCAATTCAGCCGAACGAAATCCATCGTGCCATAACCCAAGGGCATCACGACGACCATCGGTTTAGCTTTGCCCTGCGCGATCAGATTGTCGAGATAACGTTCGCATGCCCGACGGCTGTCCATCCGCTGGCGTCGTCGCTAAATCCATGCAACAAATAAAGCACGGGATAGGCTTTGGCCCCCGTGGGATCGTAGTTCGGCGGGGTATAGACGTAATAGTCGCGATCATCCTGCGCGACCGCTGATTTGTAGAAATGGTGGTGGATCTCGCCGTGAGGCACATCGTTCACCTCCCAAGGCAGCGACGATGGCCCGGGAACGTGCACGGAACTGGCCATGGACAATAGATTGGGCGTCAGCAGAGGGTTTGACGGATCGATGAGACGAACGCCATCGGCGACGAAAGAATAGCCGTAGTAGTCGGGGGCGAGAGGAGAAGTTGTGACGCTCCAGACGCCTTGATCGTCCTTCTGCATCGCTGCGGGCTCGGCGCCTTCGAGAGCGAGTTTGACCGCTTTCGCGTTGGGGGCGCGAAAGCGGAAGGTTACGCCGTCATCGTAGTGAACCTCGGGAGAGACGACAAGAGCTGGCGGCTGGCGCAGGCCTGGTTTGTTCAGCTTTTTGCTGCGCGACCGAAAAACCGGACACCGACAGCGAAAGCGAAAATAAATAAACAACAGAGAGTGAAGAAAAGCGCAAAATTTCCTCAAGAGAAACGGACTGAAATCGAAACTGGTTCAGGCCTTACCCGCAACTTCCAGGCGTGTTTCGGCTTTGTGCAGCGCGTTCAGAGAGCGCTCGACGTCGACGTTGGTGTCGCCGCTGGCGAGGCGCTGCTCGGAGCGTTCCTTGGATTTGCGCGCACGTTCTACGTCAATCTCGGAGGGACGCTCGGCGCTTTCGGCGAGGATTGTTACTTTGTCAGGCAAGACTTCCGCGAATCCCCAGGCCACCGCTAGCCTTTGCTCCTCCGCGCCGGAGCGGAAGGTGACTTCGCCGACAGCTAATTCTGTGATGAGCGGCGCATGGCCGGGAAGGACGCCCAGATAACCGTTCTTGCCGGGAATCTGAACTTCCGTCGCTGCCGTGTCTACGACTTTCTTTTCCGGCGTGACGATTTCGAGTTGGAATGTGTCGGGCATTTAGTCGTTGGCCGTTTTAACGCGCGTCGTTGGTCGTTAGCTAAGCCACGCTCCGCTACTCTCGACCGCGACCCACGCATGTTCTCGCTAATGACTGACGAACCGCGACTGGCGTCGGTTTCTACGCTGCTGTTTTCATCTTCTCTGCCGCTTCCAGCACTTCTTCGATTGGGCCCTTCATATAAAAGGCCTGCTCGGGAATATCGTCGTATTTGCCTTCAACGATTGCTTTGAAGCCCTTCACCGTGTCGGCGATCTTGACGTAGCGTCCGGCCGCGCCAGTGAATTGTTCGGCCACATGGAACGGCTGCGACAGGAAGCGCTGAATCTTACGCGCGCGCGCCACAGTAAGTTTCTGATCTTCGCTCAGTTCGTCGATGCCGAGAATCGCGATGATGTCCTGCAAATCTTTGTAAGTCTGCAGAGTTCTTTTCACCGACTGCGCAACGTCATAATGCTCTTGCCCGACGATGCGCGCGTCCAGAATGCGCGAGGTGGAAGCCAGTGGATCGACTGCGGGATAAATTCCAATTTCAGTCAGAGCACGCGAGAGCACAGTCGTCGCGTCAAGATGAGCAAAGGTGGTCGCCGGCGCGGGATCGGTCAAATCATCGGCAGGCACATAGATCGCCTGCACTGACGTCACCGAGCCTTTCTTGGTCGACGTAATACGCTCCTGCAATTCGCCCATTTCGGTTGCCAGGTTCGGTTGGTAACCGACTGCACTGGGCATGCGGCCGAGCAGCGCCGACACTTCCGAGCCGGCCTGCGTGAAGCGGAAAATATTGTCAATGAAGAGTAGCGTGTCCGCGCCCTCGGCATCGCGAAAATATTCCGCGACAGTCAGTCCGGTGAGCGCAACACGCAAGCGCGCGCCGGGAGGCTCCGTCATCTGGCCGTAAATGAGCGCGGCTTTCGAGTGCGCGGGATCGCCCGGCTTGATCACGCCGGACTCTGTCATCTCCAGCCAAAGATCGTTGCCTTCGCGCGTGCGCTCGCCGACGCCGGCAAAGACGGAGTAACCGCCGTGCTGTTTGGCTACGTTGTTGATCAGTTCCATAATGACGACGGTTTTACCCACGCCCGCGCCGCCAAACAAACCGATCTTGCCGCCCTTCAGGAATGGCTGAATGAGATCGACGACCTTCACACCAGTCTCGAACATTTCCGCCGTCGTGGCCTGCTCGTCGAAGGCCGGAGCCAGACGGTGAATTGGCATCCTCTCTTTGTACTCGATCGGACCCAGTTGATCGACAGGTTCACCAATCACATTCATCACGCGGCCCAGGGTGCCCCGGCCGACAGGCACGGAAATCGGGCCACCCGTGTCAATGGCTTTCATGCCGCGGACCATACCTTCGGTAGCTTCCATTGCGATGCAGCGCACGCGTCCCTCGCCCAGGTGTTGTTGGACTTCGAGAATGACATTGACGGGATTGGGTACGGTGAAGCCGTCGCTCACAACTCTGACAGCCTCATAAATAGGCGGCAACTTGCCTTCAGGAAACTGCACGTCCACCGCCGGTCCTGCTATTTGAACGACATGTCCGATGTTTTCTGGCATATATTCAGCTTCTAGCTGTTAGCTCCTAGCTTCTCCTGCACTCGGCATTCAGCAATCAGGCCTTTGTGTTTCCTTTCAGCGCAGCAGGTACCGTGAATTGCTAATTGCTAAAGGTTGATTGCTTAACTCGTCACGCGCAATTTTTATACTCGTTACATTGCGGCCGCGCCGCTCACGATCTCGATAATTTCTTTCGTAATCTTTGCCTGCCGTGCCCGGTTCATCGCCAGCGTGAGAGAGTCGATCATGTCGGTGGCGTTGCTCGTCGCAGAATCCATCGCGGTCATACGGGCAGCATGTTCGGCTGCCACCGACTCCAGCAATGCGCGAAAAATCTGAATGGCAACATATTTCGGCAGCAACGCCCGAAACAAATCTTCCGGCGGCTGCTCGTAGATGTAATCTACTTGCGCCGTTCCGAACTGCGCCGCCGCTGCTTCGGCTGTCGGCTCAGAATGGCGCATGCCGACTCCAGCGCTCACTGCCGCCTCTTTAGCTTTCTTCTTCTCTTCCTCGGTCATTTCTTCCGCCAGCCGGACAGCCGGCTCTCCGATCTGTTCGATGGGAAGGATCTGTTCCACGACGAGCCGTTGCGCGATCACCGACTTGAATTCGTTGAACACCACATAAACCGAATCAATCTCTTCGCGCTGGTAACGCTCAATCACGTTTTCCGCCAAAGTGCGCGCCTGATCAAATCCCAACTTGCCGAGAACACCAACATGCTCGCCCGTGATTTGTATCGCTGCGGTGCGCTCGCCGGCAGGTTGACTCTCCAGCGATTCCTCGGTTTCCGCGAGACTGCGCGTCTGCACTGGAGCGGCGGGATAGCGCCTCCGCAAGAAATCCCGCCCCTTGCGCCCAATTGCCTCGATGTCGATATTCTTCTCTGCCTTGGATTCGATAAACCGGGTGGCAGCTTTGGTAATGTTGGCGCTAAAGGCGCCGGCCAGACCTTTGTCTCCTGTGACCACAATCAGCAGAATATTTTTCTCCGGGCGCTGCGCCAGCAGGGGATGCTTCGGCTGGCCAGTCTCCGGATCGTAAATCTCGGTCCGGGCGACCAGGGACTTCAACACATTGGTCAACATCTGAGCATAAGGACGGGCTGCCAGAGTGCGATCCTGAGCCCGGCGCAGCTTTGCGGCCGACACTACTTTCATTGCCTTGGTAATCTGCCGCGTGTTCACCACGCTGCGAATACGGCGCCGGATATCGAGAATGTTTGCCATGGTCAGAGTTGCGAGTACTTATGTACCGAGTCCCGGGTAGAAGCGCTTTCACTCGGTACCAGATATTCGGTACTTTGCTACCGCTTCCCGTGACGCTACGAACTGTTGCTTCGCTTGTTTGATTACATCGCTTAACTGCGCTTTCAAATTGTCATCGAGAATCTTCTTCTCCATGATGGCGCGCAGCAGGCCGGCGGCGGTCGCGTCTACGTACTCATAAAGTTCTTTCTCGAAGTCGCGAACCTGATTCACCGGCAGGTCATCGAGAAATCCTCCCGTACCGGCAAAAATAATCAGAATCTGCTTGGAGAACGGTAGCGGCGAGAACTGATTCTGCTTGAGTAGTTCGACGAGCCGCTGACCGCGATTCAGTTGCGCTTGGGTGGCCTTGTCTAGATCGCTGCCAAACTGCGCAAAGGCGGCCAGTTCGCGATATTGCGCGAGTTCCAATTTCAGCGTTCCAGCAACCTGGCGCATGGCCTTGATCTGTGCGCTGCCGCCCACGCGGCTCACAGAAAGACCCACGTTCACTGCGGGACGTACGCCCTGGTTAAACAAATCAGTTTCCAGATAAATCTGCCCGTCGGTAATCGAAATCACGTTGGTCGGAATGTATGCAGAAACATCGCCCGCTTGTGTTTCGATGATGGGCAGCGCGGTCAAGGATCCGCCGCCATTTTTGTCGCTCAACTTTGCGGAGCGTTCGAGCAGCCGTGAATGGAGGTAGAAGACATCTCCGGGATACGCTTCGCGTCCGGGCGGACGCCGCAGCAGCAGCGAAATTTCACGGTAGGATGCGGCATGTTTCGAAAGATCGTCATAGATAACCAGGGCGTGCCGCTTGGTATCGCGGAAGTATTCGCCGAGGGCGGTTGCCGCATACGGCGAAATGTACTGCATCGGCGCGGGCTCAGAGGCCGATGCCGCCACCACGATCGTGTATTCCATTGCTCCAGCGTCTTCGAGAATCTTTACCACTTGCGCAATTGAAGAGCGCTTCTGCCCGATCGCGTTGTAGATGCAGATCAGATCGTTGCCCTTGCTGTTGATGATGGTGTCGAGCGCGACAGCGGTCTTGCCGGTCTGCCGGTCGCCAATGATCAACTCACGCTGTCCACGGCCAATCGGAATCATGCTGTCGATGGCTTTCAGTCCGGTTGCCATGGGCTCGCGCACCGGCTGCCGGTCAATGACGCCTGGCGCCAGTCGCTCGAGAGCGATGAACTTATCGGAAGCGACAGGACCTTTGTCATCGATGGGGCGGCCGAGCGAGTCGACAACGCGCCCAATCATGGCATCGCCCACGGGCACGCTCATGATGCGGCCAGTGCGCTTCACTTCGTCGCCTTCTTTAATCTCGGTATATTCGCCGAGCAGCACTACACCGACCTGGTCTTCTTCGAGGTTCATGGCGATTCCGGCAACGTCATGCGGGAAGGAAAGAAGTTCGCCGGCCATGACTTTGTCGAGCCCATACACGCGAGCGATACCATCGCCCAGCGTGATGACCGTGCCGGTTTCGTCCACGGAGATCTTCGATTCGTAGTTCTCGATCTGCTCGCGGATCAGTTTGGTAATTTCGTCTGCCTTGATCTGTGCCATAGAATCTGCTTTTAGCCTTTAGCTGTTAGCTCTTAGCTTTTTCCGGTGCTGTGCAACCTTCTCCGCGATGCTTCCGCGTTCCGGCTCATTAGCCTGAGATCCACCCTCGAATGGTTTTGTTTCAAGCCCATGGCCTGAAGCTAAGAGCTAATAGCTTCTTTCAATCTCTCCAACTGCCCTTTTACCGAACCGTCATAAATCGTGCTGCCCAGCCGGAGCACGGCTCCTCCGAGAAGCGAAGCATCGCGTTCGTATCGGGCCCGGACCTTCTTTCCGGTCAGCTTCTCGACCTGCGCCTCGAACTCGCGCTTCTCGGCATCTCCCAATTCGCGGGCGCTGGTGATTTCAGCTTCAGCGAACCCCAACCGGGCATCGAGTTCCTTCTCCAGTTGCCGGATGATAGGGCCCAGGAAATGCATGCGACGGTGATCAATCAGCACTGCAACAAGGTTCCGCACCTGCTTTGAAATCGCGTCCCGCTGCGCGATTACATCTAATACCCTGCGTTTCTGCTCGGCGGGAATCGCGGGATTCTCCCACACGCGCCGCAAGTCCGAGCTCTCGGCCAATAAGGTCGCGATTGTGCGCAGCTCCGCAAGGGAGCTATCTGCGTCGAGATGCGAGCCTAGAACCACATCGGCAAAAGCGCGCGCATACGTGCTGGCGACCGAAGCCATGCTCTAGTGTCCGTCCTTCCTGGGGTTTCGCCCGGAAGTTTCGGATTTGGCCAATTCGCCGGCAAAATTCCGCACTAGCGCCCGGTCGGTCGCCGCATCCACATGAATTTGTTTTTGCGCCAGGGCGATGGCAAGATCAGCCGCATACGCGGTGAGTTCGCGACGCGCAGCTTTGGCGGCAGCCGCAATTTCCTGCTGCGCCGATTCCACTATCTTTTGCGCGTCTTGCTGTGCGGCGGCGTGGATGCGTGCCTCTTCTTGCTCCGCGTCTCTCTCCGCGGCATCGCGCATCATGCCAATCTCGCCGTCCAGCCTCCTCAACCGGTTTTCGATTTCAGCCAGCCTGCGCCGAGCCTCCTCGCTAGCCTTTCGCGCCTCCTGCATTGCCTTTTGAATCGCCGCTGTGCGGGCGCTAAATGCGGCTGGCAGATACTTGCGGGCGACCCAGAAAACCAATCCCACAATCACGGCAAAATTCAGCAATACGCTCAAAAAGTACGCGTTTCCGGTACTCAAGCCCGTGAGGCGCGCGATGAACCGCACGGAGGGGGACTCTTTGAACTGAGTCTTGTCGTCTTTTTCTTCCCCGGCAGCTTCCCGAGTCTCGTGCGTCAACTGCCTCGCGAAGCCCGGCTGCCGCGATGAATCGTCGGACTGCTGTTGCTTGGGAGGCGCCGCAGGCTGCTCTTGCGCTAGCAGAGGAAAAACTGGTCGGGCAAAACTGAAGGCGACCAACGCCAACATGCACACACGGATGATTTGTTTTACGCAGACCATTTTCATTTTCTTTGAATTCGACATCGTGCCTGGCGCCTGTTGCGAAAGTATTTAACGTGCCGCCGCGGCCGGCTGCAGCACTCTTTGTATGATTTCCGCAGCCAGCGCCTGCGCCTCGCTCTGTAATCCAACTTGCGCCGCCTCGCGATCTTTCTCGATGGCCGACTTGGCCGCCTCTACCTGCTTTTGCGCCTTGCTTCGAGCTTCGTTCAGAACTGCGGTCCTCGCTTCGAGGGCTGCTTTCCTCTTTAGTTCTTGCGCACGGAACAGCGTGGCGCGAGCTTCGCGCAGACGTTGTTCGTATTCGGAAGTGCGCGCTTCGGCGGCAGCTATGTCGGCGCGAGACTTTTCGATGGCGCCTTCCGTCTTGCTTCGCCGCTCGGCGAGCACGAGCTGCAAAGGCTTGTGGACAATCGTCGCATAGAGGGCGTACAGCAGTGCCAGCAGAATTACGGTCGGCACTGCTCCGAGCAGTAATTCCCCTAGTTGTCGTAGCGTTTGATCCATGAATTGCAGCTGTACAGGAAAATGAGGGCTATGAAAACTGTTAAGTCTAACGTCCGAAGGAGGTTATGTCAACGCAAAGGGCGGGATTTTCAAGCCGGATTCCAGATCGCGGAAAGTCTCAAAATGGAGCGAATGCGACTATGAACTCCACTCCTTAAAACATTGCAAAAACTTGCAACTAACGCTTGACTTCCCTCTCAGGAGGATTAGCATAGAGATATCACCTCCGATCCAATTCAGGATCGAATGGGCCGATAGCCAAGGAATGTCACCGCTTCTTGGTTGCCGGCCCATTTAAATTGCCCACAAATACTAAATTACCCACTGCCGCACCCTCCTTACCACCGATTCCGGAGCTTCCGCCTCCAACTCCACTGCCCCATCTTTGTATGTCCGTGAATAAATCCGCGCCTTGGCTTCGAGCATGGCCAGCGTCCGTCCTTCCTTCTGCGGAACGCGCAGATGCACGTGGCCGACGCGGTCTTCATCGATCATCTCGTCGATGCGGGCCAGCAACCGATCCAATCCCTTGCCTTCGATGGCTGAGACATAAACTGTCTTTGCGTCATCGCGTAAGGTTTCAGCCACTTCCACGTCCAGCAGATCGACTTTATTCATCACGCGAAGGCGCGGCTTCTTTTCCGCGTCCAGCTCTTTCAGAACTATTTCCACCTGTGCGTCTTGCTCGGCAGAAAGCCGGCTGCTGGCGTCAGAGACGTGGAGGATCAACGACGCGCGCTGCACTTCTTCCAGGGTGGCGCGAAAGGCCGAGACCAGAGTGTGCGGCAAGCTGCGAATGAATCCCACCGTGTCGGAAAGCAGCACCTTGCGCTTGGACGGCAGGACAACGGCGCGAATTGTAGGATCTAATGTTGCGAACATGCGCGGAGAAGCCAGCACGGCGGCGCGAGTCAGCGCGTTGAACAACGTGGATTTCCCTGCGTTCGTATACCCGACCAGCGCAACCGTGGCCACCGGCGCGGACTCACGTCGCTGCCGCTGCTGGGCGCGGATGCGGCGTACATTTTCCAGTTGCTGCTCGACGTGCCGGACCCGCCGGTAAATTTTTCGGCGATCGGTTTCAAGCTGGGTTTCGCCAGGACCGCGCGTGCCAATGCCGCCTCCGAGTTGCGACATCTCGATGCCACGTCCGGCAAGGCGCGGCAGCATATACTGCAGTTGCGCCAACTCCACCTGCAACTGGCCTTCTCGCGTGCGCGCGTGCCGCGCAAAAATGTCGAGAATCAATTGAGTGCGGTCGATCACGCGCCGCTTCACGATCTTTTCAACATTGCGTTGCTGCGAGGCAGTGAGATCGTGATCGAAGAGAAGAAGATCGGCATTCACCGACGCGGCCGCGCCCGCGATTTCCTCGAGCTTGCCCGCGCCGATCAATGTGGCAGGATCGGGCCGGTCGCGCCGCTGCAGAATTTCTCCGACGACTTTGGCGCCCGCGCTGCCCGCAAGTGTGCGCAGTTCCGCCAGCGACTCTTCGGCGTCAAACTCAGGAATGCTGGGTTTGTTGGTGCTCGACTTTCCCGCAGTAGATGGCACAGACTTTGAGCCAGCGGAGGGTACAGTTGCGGCCGCATCCCGAGCCGCTTGTGCCTGTGCGGTAACCGCTCCTTTAGCGCCGCGTCCCCGCGTGCGCACATCAATGCCGACCAGAAAAGCGCGTTCCTGCCCGTCCCCTTGTCGGGGAGTTTCAGTGCCGAGAGGCACAACTCCGCCTCTGGACGTTCGGACGCGCGTCTTCTTGGGATGAGAACTGCGCAAGCCGAAAACGCCTTACCCTTCAGTGCCCGTGGCGCTCGCCGCTGCAGCCGTGGGCGACGGTGCTGCAGCCGCGCCTCCGGCTGCTACCTTTGCCTCGGGATGCGTCAAGTGTGTGCCGTGTGAGCCAGTTCGACCAATCACGATGGTCGATATGGCATGTTTGAAGATCAACTGCTCCTGTCCGTTGGCCTCCAAAACCACGGAATATTTATCGAAGGAACGAATGCGGCCCGTCAACTTCACTCCGCTGAGCAGGTAAATGGTAATGCTCAATCTTTCCTTGCGGGCCGTGTTCAGGAAGGAATCCTGGATGTTCTGCGCCGGCTTGCTGCTTTCCATAGCCGATCTCCTTACGTTCTCTGACTTCAGACCCACTAAACTCGCGCCTTCGGTCATAGCCTCAGGCTAAGCTCAAGACAACAGCGTTTTCTCGCGGTCTTTCCGCCAAGAATCCGGGGGGACAACCTGCCTCCCTCGCGCCCTGGTTTCCCAAGACTGCGCCGCCTGGCAGGTAGCTTCGAGTACGATACGGCGTCCCCCTGCGCTTTTCAACCTGGAACTTGCGGAAATCAGCTTTCTTGCCAATGCTTGGCAACGCGACTGCGTCATTCTCTTTCTCTTTGCAGCCGTTGTGTACAATCCCCGCGTGGGCAATTCTTTCTGTTTGGAGCAAACATCATGGCAAGCGCCGCTCTCGCAATTTTCTTTGGACCCCAAATCAATTTTCCGCCAGACTTCAATACGAACTTCCTCATGCTGGTCCGCTGGATCCATTTCGTGGCCGGCATCACGTGGATCGGACTGTTGTATTTCTTCAATCTGGTGAACGTCCCCTTGATGAAAGAGCTCGATGCCACAACCAAGGGTAAAGTGATGCCAGCGCTCATGACGCGCGCCCTGTGGTGGTTTCGCATGTCGGCGGCACTGACTGTGCTGGCCGGCCTTGCTTATTGGGGAAACATCGTAGCCGCTGACGCGCACAACGGCCAGATTCAAGGCTTTCACGCCACCAGCGGCGCCGCCATGGGCAGCTTTTTTCTAATCTGGACGGTCGTCTGGGCGCTGCTCTATGCCTGCCTGATCCCTGGAAAAGGAATCTTCGACCAGGGCGCATTTATTGGAGTGGTCTATGCGGTGGTTGTCGCTGTTGCTGCCTGGCTCTTCCTTAGCTGGAATACGCACGGCTGGGAGAGCAACCGCCTGCTTGCAATCGGGATCGGCGGAGGCATGGGCTGGGTTATGCTGCTTAACGTCTGGGGAGTAATCTGGCGCATCCAGAAGCGCCTCATTCAATGGACACGCGACAACGCCACCAATGGCACTCCCATGCCTGATAAGGCAAAGGCTATGGCGCGCCAAGCCTTCCTGGCCAGCCGAGCGAATGCGTTTCTCTCGGTGGTGATGCTGTTCTTCATGGGAGCCGCAAGTCATTACCCAATGTTCGGAAAGTAGTGTTTTGTCTGTATCGAAGTTGCTCGCATACAAAGAATAAACAGACGCAAATAAAAAAATAAGGAGCGTCTTTCGACGCTCCTTATTTTTTCAGGTTAGACTTCGTCCACTTAGAAGTAGATTTTAGCGGCGAGTTGCACGACTCGACCCGCGCCATTGGTAGTGATCTGCTGAGTACTCAGGATCTCTCCGAACGGGAATCCCTGCCCAACAATGTCAAAGGGATTGGAAAAGTTGGCGTGGTTAAAGGTGTTGAAAGTCTCAAACCGCAATTCCAAGGACTTGGTTTCGGTAAACTTGATGTCTTTCTCCAAGGCCATGTCCCAGAAGTTTAGCCCCGGGCCATAAAACGGATTGCGGTTAGCGTCGCCCATCACGCCGAGCGGTGGGACGGCGAAAGCGGCCGGATTCAGCCAAGCATTCGGCGTACCACCTATGTTGCTGGTTCTTGGGTTCTGACCGACCTGCAGCGGCGCTCCGGTCGTGTTGACGAAACCCGGTGCCGAATAAAAATTGGTCCCCGAGGCCGTCGTCAGGTCGGTCCCAGATACCTCAAAGACATTGACCGGGAAGCCGTGCTGGAAGGTGCCGATTCCTGAGAGAGTCCAGCCATCCGTCAACATTCTCATGCGGTGCCCGGCGAGGCGATAAAAGGGCAGCGTGTAGGTGTAATTGACGACCAGTCGTTGTGGCGCATCGTTGGCCGAGGGGCCATAATTTTGAGCGAAATTCAACGGGTTGAACCCAGGGCCGTTGAAGCCGCTGTTTTCAAAGTTGGATGTGTAGTCGAAACTGCGAGACCAGGTATAGGCGACCTGGAATTGCAAGCCGTTACTGAAGTGCCGGTTTATCGTGGCCTGCAATGAGTTGTAGTTGCTGCTAAACGCGCTGGCGAACACACCCATTTGTCCGTAGACTAGCGGATTGAATTGGAATGTGGTGGGTGCGCACGACGCCAGATTCCCATCCGTGCAACCCGCAGCTTGTGCGACTGGGTTATAGGATCCGTTTACGGGATTGGGCTGCCCTGCTGGGTTTATGTTGTAGCTGCCCTCCTCGTGGCGTCCGATGGAGCCAACATAGCCTAGACTGGCGACCGTCTGTTTATCAATCTGACGCTCCACGGTAAGGTTAAAGTTAGTGACTCGGGGACTGTTAAGGTTGGCAGCATATTCACTCACATTGAAACCAAGTGGCTCAAAGGGCAAGAAGTTAGGAGATGTCCCCGCCGCGGGTGCGCTAAAAGGAAATGGACTTGTGCCAGCGGTGGCGGGATTAATAGTTCCTACCGTAGTTGGATTCACAGAGACATAGGGATTGGTAAAAGCCGGGGTCGTCCCGGTAGCCGCTTCTGACACCCCCAACGCGGTCAGCGAAAAGGGTGGATCGCTCAAGGCCTGCAGCGTAGGCTCTTCCTCCGTGCGGTTGTAATAAAGCCCGATACCGCCGCGAACGCTCCAGTCGTGGGAACTACCTGGACTCCAGGCAAAACCAAAGCGCGGAGCGAGATTAGTGTAATGAATCTTGGCCAATCCGTATGGGCCGACTCCAGGATCGCCTGGGAAAACGTAGCCCACCGGAGCGGTGGGGAAAATTCGGGATTGCTCACCGGGGATGAATGAGGCCAGAGCTTCGCCATTCGCGTAAAGATTCTTAAATGGAGTATCAACATCCCAGGCAAGACCCATCGTCAGAGTCAGACTGGGTCGAACCTGCCATTGGTCTTGGCCATAAGAATAATACTCCCGTCCGCGGGCCCGGATGACGGTCCCGCTTCCCTGGTCAAAACTATCAGGAATGCCAAGTAGGAAATCTGCTCCGGTAACTTGAGTCGAGAAAGCGCCCAGACCGTTGTAACTGTAGCTGCCATTCAGGGCTGAATAAAACGGATTGTTGATTTCCTGGCGGTCCATGTTGAAACCAAACTTCAGGGTATGTCGGCCCTTCACTTTGCTGAAGTTATCCACGACCTGGTAGGTATTTTGAACCCGTGGCTGCGGCGCATCATTGCTGTAACCAATAGCGAACAGGCCCGCGACGTTCATGGTGGGGAGTTCCTGGAACTGCGGAGCCTGGTTGCTGGTGAGACCTGTGAATCCGTATGCCGACGGACTCTGCGTGCTCAAAGGCACCAGTGCATTGTAATTAAAGCGCAAATATGCAAACCGCGCTTCGTTCAGCGTGGTGGGTGAAAACGTGTGATTCCATGCCACGGTGTATTCATAAGTCTTGCTCGGGCTCGATGTGGGGAAACCGGGAAGGTTAGCGCCAATGAACGTCAGCGCATCGTCTACTGACTGAGTCTGATTTAATCCATAGCCCCAAATTGCGTCTTTGTTGGTAAGTTTCTCGTCAATGCGGTAGATATATTGGTTTACCTTTGCAGTTTCGAGGGGATTGAAGTCATAGGCATTCCCGGCTGCATTCGGCAGGGGAACATATTGATTCATCAGTTTGACGGCTAGTGGATTCAGAGCTGTGGTGGGAATCACTCCCGTGGGAAAGGCCACGCACCAGGGAGTTCCTGCAGCGACGCCGCCTACCGCAAATGGGAGGGGGTTGGCTCCGAATGGGCCATTGTAGCTTGCTCCGACACAGACTGCGGGGGCGGGGTTCGTACTACCCGCGGAATTATTATAGAACGCGGGGAGGGCGGAGAAGTCGCCGGTCCGTTCTGCCGCACTGAAAACCGTCGGAGCGGAACTGGGAAGGCTGTTCGCAAATGCAGAAGGCTGCGGCACAGCGGCGTGTCTGCCCTGATAAGAAAAGAAGAAGAACGCGTGGTCCTTTACGATGGGACCACCCAGCGTGCCACCATACTGGTTTTGGTGAAAGAGCGCTCGCGTCGTCTCGAACCATGGGATTGCATCCAGGAACGTGTCACGATAGAACTCGAATACGTCACCGTGAAACTGATTGGTACCGTTCTTGATGGCGGCGTTAACAACGGCGCCAGAATTCCGACCGTACTCTGGATTGATGGTGCTGGTCACCAGATTAAATTCGCCGATGGCATCTGGGCTCGGGATAACCAAGGGCGTATTCAGCGAAGTGTCATTTGAATCGGTCCCATTAATGAGAAAAGAATTCTGCTGAGTCTCGGAGCCGTTAGTGGAATATCCTCCGAGGTTTCCACTGAGACCAAAGCGGTCCGAACCTGCCTCGACTCCCGGCTGAAGCTGCATCAGCTGGGTCCAGTTGCGGCCGTTGAGCGGTAAATTCACGATCTGCTGTCCACTCACCGTTGTGCCCAGCTCCATGCTGGTGGTTTCTACCTGGGCAGGATTGGCCTCGACCGTAATCGTTTCACTGGTCGTGCCCAGTTCCATGGGCACTCGCAGATTGAATATCTGGTCAAGATCCAAATGGATGTGGCCCGCCGTATACGTCTTGAAGCCGGATCTTTCGACCCTTACCGAGTAATCCCCGATCGGTAGTTGAAGGAACGAAAAGGTACCGTCGGAAGTCGACTTGGTGGTGTAATTCAGACCAGTCGCGACGTTTGTAGCGGTGAGTGTCGCGTCGGGCACGACAGCTCCGGACGGGTCGACAACGGTTCCGCGAATGCTCGCGTAGAGGTTATCGGCTTTTGCGGTGGGAGCACCCACTAATGCGCAAATTAGACCCAGAACCAAAATAAGACCCACAATGCTAAACCCATGCTGCTTCATAAAAAACCTCCGTACCCAAAGCTCTTCCTGATGAATAAAACCGCTAAACGGAACCAGCCACTACTGCAGCTAACGTTCCAAAACAGTCTCGTTATAACAGCATTAGTTATCATCAACATATGGACTCAACATCTGTTATTTGTCAGGAATAAACGATGGTTTATAGAAAGTGGGCTACGAAAATCGGTAGGGCTACCGTACCAACAGAGCTTACACGCGAGCGACCTATGGTTCGTCCCTGCTACAATCGGCCTTTCAGTGATCACATCTTCCACGAAGCTCGCATCATCCAAGCCGCAAACGAGTTTATCGGGCGCGAAGGCGCTTGATTCTGTTCCGCTGCTGGACCTGCAGCGGCAGTACGACCAGGTGCGCGCCGAGGTGCTGGCTGCACTGGGACGCGTGTGTGCGTCGCAGTACTATATTCTCGGCCCTGAAGTGGAAGCGCTCGAGCGCGATCTTGCGGAGTTCTGCGGCGCGCACGATGCCGTGGGATGTGCTTCCGGTACGGACGCTTTATGGCTGGCTCTCGCCTCCGCCGGAGTGCAGCCGGGAGATCAGGTTCTCACCACGCCTTTCAGCTTCTTTGCCTCGGCCAGCGCGATCGTGCGGGCTGGAGCGCGTCCAGTGTTTGCCGATATCGATCCGCGCACCTTCAATCTCGATCCTGCGAAGGTCGCATCTTTTCTGCGCGACGGACAGCGTGACAAACTTCGAGCGCTGCTGCCGGTTCACCTTTACGGTCAAATCGCCGAAATGGACGCACTGAAGTGTCTCGCTGAGGAATTTCATTTGAACTTGATCGAAGATGCCGCGCAGGCCATTGGAGCGCGCTGGGGGAATAAACCGGATAAAGGGCGGCGGGCAGGATCGATGGGCATCTCAGCTGCGTTCAGTTTCTATCCGACAAAAAATCTCAGCGCCTACGGCGATGCTGGTGCAGTGACGACAAACGATCCCGAGATGGCCGCGCACCTGCGCCGATTGCGTAATCATGGCAGCCCGCAGCGCTACATTCACGAAGAGTTTGGATGGAACAGTCGTCTCGACGCGATGCAGGCCGCCATCCTACGCGTGAAATTGAAATATGTAGAAGGATGGAACGAAGGGCGCCGCCGGCATGCCGCACGATACGACGAACTCTTTGCCTCTGCTGGACTGACATCAACCGGCGCGCAAGCTGAGGACTCTGCGCCGATTCAATTGCCGCAAACTTCGGCTCAAGCTCACCATGTTTTTCACCAGTACGTCGTTCGCGCTTATCGACGCGATGAACTGCGCGAGTTCCTCACCGCGCGCAAGATTGGAACCGAGATTTACTACCCCATCCCGTTGCACCTGCAACCTTGTTTCGTGTACCTCGGCTACCGCGAAGGCGACTTCCCCGAAGCTGAGCGTGCAGCCAAAGAAGTGCTTGCGCTTCCGATGTTTCCCGAACTCACGGAAGAAGAACAGCGCTGGGTGGTGAAAAGCATTGCCGACTTTTACTGCTAGCGTGGTTTCTTCCGCTTTGTCGTTTAAGATTGGCGCTAGCGTAACTTTAAGCTACAACAGGCATCCAATTTTCTGATCGGGAGATGGACGCTGATGAAAAATCTTTCATTCGCCGCATTTAAGTTATATCTCTTGCTCATTGTCGTCTTCTCGGCTTTCGCTCTGAAGGCGAGAGGGCAGGCATCCACCGTGGAACCAGTCCGTAAGCCGGTATTGGTTGAGCTATTCACTTCAGAAGGCTGTTCCTCTTGTCCTCCGGCAGACGTGCTCCTCCAAAAGCTGGAAGCGCAACAACCGGTGGCAGGAGCCGAGATTATTGCTTTGGAAGAGCACGTAGATTACTGGGATCACGACGGCTGGGTCGACCCTTATTCTTCCCCGGAATGGACGCAACGCCAACAAGCGTATGTGACTTTAACCAAGAAAGATGTGTATACCCCGGAGTTCGTGGTCGACGGGCAGAGCCAGTTCGTGGGCAACAATCCACATCAGGCGGTGGTCGAAATCGAAAAGGCGGCACGCGGCGTGAAAGCGGCGGTTACGATCACAGCAGAAACGCCAGATGCAAACGGCTCGCAGCGGTTCAACGTGTCTGTGGGAAAACTTGAAGGAAATATCTCTGGCGATGTTGCCGAGGTCTGGCTGGCGATTACAGAAGATGGACTACATTCGTCGGTGAATCGGGGAGAGAATGCGGGGCATATCCTGCAGCACGTTTCCACGCTGCGTTCGTTGCACAGGATTGGAATCGCGGATGCGAGCGGAACTGCGGTCTCCTTTGCCGCTGCTCCCCTTGTGAAATTCAACTCACACTGGAGTGCGGACAATCTCCGGGTAACAGTATTCGTCCAGAAGAAAAAGAGCCGGGCAATCGTGGGGGCGGCCTCACTAAGAATCAAGGGTGAGGCCAAGGCTGAGCGAGCTGCCAGCTAGCGTCGTCGATGCGCCAGCCTGGGAGAATCCTTTTGCTCGCCTGGAGCCAGCACCCGGCGAACTATCGGTGTGTTGAGCTTGTACTTGCGCTCGCTGACGTTGCCGTTGTCGTCTTTCACCCGCACGATGAAGATTGGCAGCGTGCCTTCCTTATCGAAATCCGCGGTGCTCACGGTTATCGGCAATACACCCTTCAGGCCATGCTCGCGATAGGCGGTTTCGTAGCGGTGCTTTTTAACGTTCCAGGTGAAAACGCGGATTTGATCGTAGTCATAGGGCAAGCCGTCACGCGGCTCGGTGACAGCGCACAGATATTGCGAAACGTTTTTATCCATGCCGTCTTTGCCCGGGTCATGCACTTGATCGAGGGCAAAGAATGCGACAATCCGTTGGCCTTCGGCATATTGTGCGATGTCGAGCGGGGCGTCAATATCCAGCATGCGCGCCAGTACCCAGCCCACGCGATTCTGCGCGTCGCGAACCAGCCACCAGTCCTCCAGTACCGGACCTGAAGTTTTACTTCCCGATTTTGCAGGCCCTGGAGCCGCTCCGGGCTGTTTCTCCGCCGTGGCACGCTTCAGCGCAGAAACCTTCGCTCCCGCCGAAAGCTGGTACAGGTGCTCGGTTTCGCGTCCGGGCGTGACGTGTAAATTTGTGTCGTTGCGCAAAACAGCAGGCGCCTGCACGGGATCAGACAGATTCTCTTGGGTGAGCTTCTGCAAAGCATCGAAGGTTTGCTGATCCACGAGGTACCGCTGCTCGATCCAGCCCTCGATTCCGCTGGCGGTGCGTACCCGCGAAAAACGTTTCTCGCGCTCCAGGACCTCTACGCGCTCGCCATTTTTCACAGTACCGACGTGGTTATAGATGGTCGCCACCTGGTCTCGCAAGGTAGCCTGCACCGCCGAGACATAATTCACCTCGAGTACGCGGTGGCCCCTACGATTGCAGGCACAGGGCAACAATAGAAAGATAACGGCCAGCGTCAATCTCCAATAGCGCCGAAAAAGAAATGGAGAGGGCAGTTTCACGATCTTGGAGAAATTAGTTTCATCGAGATTCGATTCAGCGAGGTCTCTTTCCACTATAGCGCGTTAAAGCCGAGGCTTCGCAGTACGAAGGTTACGGGGAATGCACCTCTGCGCGGAACCAGATCATCGAAACTGACATGGCGGGGCGCATCGGTTACCATAAATGGAGTCTAATGAAAAAAACATACCTGCATCGGTTCGGTCTTCTTCTGTGGTTAGCGGCATTGCTGTTTCCCGTTTGTTTGGGCGCCGCGGTCGATGAGTCGGTGAATCCGGTACTGCGTCCGCCCAAGGGTGCGCAGGTCGCCATTGTGGTCTTCGAGGACCTTCAGTGCCCTCAATGTCGGCGTGTGGCACCGATTCTCGAGCAGGCCTCGAAAACCTATAAAATTCCGCTCGTGCGTCATGACTTTCCTTTGCCCATGCACAACTGGTCCTATGATGCGGCAGTGATGGCTCGCTATTTCGACTCCATCTCAAAACCCTTGGGCAACGAATTTCGCGATTACATTTTTTCCAATCAGCTCGAGATCAATCCGCAGAACTTGCGCGCCTATGCCGAGAAATTCGCTACCGGGAACAAAGTAGATTTTCCCTTCGTGGTCGATCCTCAGGGCAAGTTCGCGGCCGAGGTGAATGCCGACCGCGACCTGGGCAAGGCGATCAAGCTCGAACACACGCCAACCGTATATGTGGTTAGCAGCAGGCATCCTGACAGGCCATATGTAGAGATGAAAGACCCTAACCAACTCTATGCGCTCATTGACGCCATGATAAAGGAGTAGTTCTCAGTTCTCTTGCCTCAGGCCTCAGTTCTCAGGCCTCAGTTCTCAGATTTCCCGTTCGAGAAATCAGCCACGCCCTGCTAACCCGGCCGTCCGGTGTAATGTTCCTGAGAATGGACTTCGGCGTGAGTGATGACTTCGGCGGGCCTGGCCAGTTCAATGGGGAGCCTCTCTTCAAGTGCGGTCGCGAGGCTGTGCGCTTTCCCAACCGGGGTCGCTTGCGGGAACAGCAGGTGGACTTCGATGATCTGCCGGTAGCCAGTGGTGCGGAAGCGCACGCCATGGTAATTCACGCCGAGTTCGGAACAAATGGCATCCAGCTTCTGACGAATCTGCTTGCCAGTTTCAGGGTCAGAATAGTCGAGTAGACCAACGGCGGAGCGCCAAGCCAGGCGTCCGCCGGACCATAGAATGTTCGCGGCAACCGCGATCGCGATCAGCGGGTCAAACGGCTTCCATCCTGTAAGCATTACCAGGCCCAGGCCCGCTACCACGCCAAAGCTGGTAAAGCTGTCAGTGAGTACGTGTTTTCCGTCGGCTTCCAGAATTATTGAATGACTGCGTCTTCCGACCCGCAGCAGGTACCAACCCAACCCCGCATTGAGCGCGCCCGCGCCGAGCAGAAGGAGCGTGCCTGCGCCCAGATGTTCCAACGGCAATCCCGTGCGCCACTTCTGAATTGCAGCCACAAGAATCCAAACCGCAGCCAGGACGATCATTGCACCTTCGAAACCGGCCGAGAAGAATGTGATGCGTTCGTAACCGTAAAGAAAATTTGGAGCGGCAGGTTTGGTGCTGAGCCGCAAACTGAACACGGCGAACGCCACCGCCGCCACGTGCACAACAGACTCGGCGAAGTCGGAAAGAATGGCCGCGGAGCCGGTCATGAGATAGGCGGCGGTCTTGCCCACAAGCATCATCACGCCAACAACCAGGGATAAGCGCATGGCAAAACTTGCCGCGCGCAGTTGATCGCGGTCATAACGCGAGGGAGTCGGTTTGGGCAAGGCGGCGATGGTGCCAGCCATACGCTCTCCTGACGGAGTGATGCTGTCGACAAGGCTGACATAACAACGGCAGGTTGACTGTGATGGGGATCACCAGACGTAGATTTTGCTGCGATTCTACGCCGCATGAGGCAGGTCGATGTTTTTAGGAATGGTCGCTGCCGGTCAGCGGATGACGGTCAGGAGTCTGGCGAGAAGCAGGACTGATAATCCAATGGCTGCGATGCTATTGGCGCGCACTGATCGATAGCTGGCCGCCCAGGGGAACATCAGCACATCAAAAAATGGCATGATCTTTTCTGGCCAAAATAGTCCGGCAACTCCGAATGCGAGACAAAACTGGACAACAAGGCACAATGCCAAAATATTCATATCTCTATTCCAAAGCGAAGCGTGCTTCTATTGAAGCGCGAGTCTGGCATTTTGGGGGAGATTACGAAAGTACCTCGAAGAAGCCCCCGGTATCAAGCAAAATTTCCCGAGCGAATTTAGATTCAGGCACGTCTGCGAGGCGAGCGCTTCTTTTTTGTCCTGGTGTTCGTGTTTGCCCTAAGTTGCCACGCCGCGCGGAGCGCGCCAGTCAACACGTCCTCGCTAGCCTCGGCCAGGCGAATATGCGTCATTCCCATCTTTCCCCATCCACCAGGAATGGGCAGGAAAACACCTGGCAACTCTCGAACGAAATCCTCCTGCTGCTCCAGTGTGAGCTTCAAGTTGCCATAGCCTTGTTTTTGTGATGCCAGCGTAGCGAAAATCTTGCCCTGGACGCGGAAGTCCGGGGCACCCATGTGTGACCTTTCCTCGGCTCCTTCAAAACTGAGAGCAATCCTCCGGAAATCGTCTGCAGTCATCGCAAATCGTTCCTAATCGCCAAACCCGATGCCGATAGCGCGGGCCGCGCGCACCAATTCGCCTTTGGGATCGACGGATTTCAGATGGCCGATGGCATGAGCCACGTCGACCGAGACGATGGAATCGCCGTGCAGGGCAACCATCATGCCGAAACCTCCGGCGGCGATCAGGTCGACTGCGGCAACGCCGAAGCGCGTTGCCAAAATGCGGTCGAAGGGTGACGGTGTCCCTCCACGTTGAATGTGGCCGAGCACGCTGATGCGCACTTCTTTTTTCGAGCCGTGAGCGATGGCATTGCCGATCAGGTTGCCGATGGAACTGGCGCGCCGGTTTTCCTTCATCTCGGGCGGAAGCTTCACGCCTTCCGCTACCACCACAATAGTAAAATGCTTGCCGATTTTTTCGCGCTCGGCGATGTAACGGCAGACGTGTTCAATGGTGAACGGGATTTCGGGAATCAGGATGACGTGGGCGCCGCCGGCGATGCCCGCTTCGAGAGCGATCCAGCCGCAGTCGCGGCCCATTACTTCAACCACCATCACGCGATGATGCGAGGCCGCGGTGGTGTGAATTTTGTCGATGGCATCGGTGACGGTGTGAAGCGCGGTATCGAATCCGAACGTGACCTGGGTCGCGGAGAGGTCATTGTCGATGGTCTTGGGAACACCGACAATCTTCATTCCCTTCTGAAAAAGCTCGTATCCGATCTTCTGCGAACCGTCGCCGCCGATGGTGATGATGGCGTCGATGCCCAGCTTGGCGGCGTTGGCGATGATCTGGCTGGAAATGTCACGCGAGACTTCCTTGCCATTCTCGACAGTTTTATAGTGGAAAGGATCTCCCCGGTTGGTGGTGCCGAGAATCGTCCCGCCGCGCGGCAGAATTCCGCTCACCTCCTTGAGCGTAAGCTCGAAGGCTTTCTCGGGCCAGATGAGGCCGTCAAAGCCATCGGGGATGCCGATCACCTTCCATTCGTACTTGATGATGGCGGCTTTAGTGGCCGCGCGAATCACTGCGTTGAGCCCAGGAGCGTCTCCGCCTCCGGTACCGATGCCGATACAGCGAATGTCAGACATAGGTTCGTTGTTGGTCGTTGGTCTTTAGTCGTCGGTCAGCGGCGAAACCGAGATGCCGCTGACTTTACGATCATACTTGGGTCAGACGGGATGGCAACTTACGAGTGGGCGTGGAACCGTCGGCAGCGATGCTCAGTCAGCGGTCCGCTTCAGCCCTAGGAATTTTCGTCGTGCCTTTGCCAGCGACTCTACGTCTCAGCCACATGCCGTGTCCGATAGGGATTTTGAGTACATACGCCAGCCGGTTAAATTGCTTGACACCACATTTAAGCCAGCTTAAGCTGGCTTGATGTCGAATCGAAACTCATCCGAAATTGGGGCTTTCGAAGCCAAGAACACCCTGGGATCCTTACTGGATCGCGTGGAGCGCGGCGAGGAGATTGTGATTACCCGGCACGGCAAAGCGGTCGCCCGCCTGGTGCCCAATGCCGGGCGGTTCGATCGGGACCAGGCGCAGGAAGCTTTCCGTCGTTTAAGAGCGCGGGCGAAGCGCCTGGCCAAGCAGAATCCGGGTAGATCCTCTTTTGACTGGGAGGAAGTTAAGAAGCTGCGCGATCAAGGCCGACCCTGAAATCGACCATCTTGCCGAAATGAATCTGGTACTCGACACGTCCATGACGCTGGCCTGGGTTTACCTGGACGAAACAACTGAGGCCGTCCTGAAGGCGTTCGACGCGCTGCGGGAAAATGGGGCTTGGGTTCCGGCGCTGTGGCGTTTGGAAGTGGCGAACGTCCTGCAAATGAATGTGAACCGGAGACGGCACTCGACAACTTTTCGCGACGCAGCGCTGGCTGAGCTTGCTTTGCTTCCCATCCACCTCGATCCCAATACCGACCGGCACGCGTGGGGTGAAACCTTGCGTCTCGCCGAGCGTCATGGCCTGACGGTTTACTATGCGGCCTATCTGGAACTCGCTTTGCGCAGGAAGATGGCGCTGGCTACACTGGACCGGCAGTTGCGGGCAGCGGCTGCGAGTAGTGGAGTTGAGTTGCTGGGGATGTAAGAAGGCTGGAGTGCCCCACTTCTAGCCAGAGACGCGAGAAGTAGGGCGCACCAGCTTTTTCCACCGCGCGGTGATGGTTACGGTTGCGCCTGTCGTAATACGACTAGCACGAAATGAGGTCTGGTGGAGAGCGAGGGAGTTAACTTATCAGGGCAGTAAGAATCTTGCCCCAACTCTCGCGAGGCGTGAGGCCACCTGCCGTTCGCGCGGGCAAATTACGAGTGGCGAGGTTTTTCGTTCAACGCTTACTGGGTTACAGTGACGGTTACCGTATTCGAGGTAATGGTGTTATTGCCGCTGACGTAGGTTGCGACGATAGTCGTTTGGCCCGGCGAAGTAGACGATTGTGGGCACATCGGGTCCTGACCGTTTTGAACCGCTACAATGCTCGAGCCGGCGGTCCAGGTTACGCTCGCAGTCACGTCGGGCGTTTGTCCTCCTGCGATTGCCTTGGCGGTTAGGCAGTTCGTTGCCGTCGAGCTCACGGGAAGCGTGATAGAGTCCGGACTGACAACGACACTCGTGACGTTCCCCAAAGTTACGGTTGCCGTGGCCGTCGCGGTTGCGGTGCCAGATGACGCCGTTATAGTAGAACTCCCAGCCGAAACCCCCGTCAGCAGACCGCCAGCCGTAATCGTGGCCACGCTGGGCGTGCCACTGGACCAACACACAGTCGTTCCGGTGCAACTGGTGCCCCCCGTCAAGGTGATTGCATTTCCGTTGCTGTCGGTGCCGGCCGCATTCAATTGGGTATTCTGCCCCACGCTCACAGTTGGGGCAGAGGGATCAATTGCAATGCTGGAGACAGTTGGGTTCACGAAAAATCCCGTGCATCCCACGCCGATGGCAAACAAGGCGAGCGCAGCGAAGGCGCCGATCGGGCTGAACTTGTTTTTCACAGATGACATGCGTATCCCCAGAATAAGCATACGACTTTCGCGCCGCTACGGTTGTAAAAAATTGTAGCAGAGAAGGTTTCGCGGCGCGCCGGTCCTTGCACTTTCGTGCATAGTTCGGAACCAGCCCGGCTAATGCCTGCCTCAGAGAAGAACGCCGCGCCGCGGCGCGCTTGCGTAAAAGTTTATTGGCCACTCTGCAGAAACGTAGCCTGGCTATCTCTGACTTACGGTCCACCTGCAATGCTTGTCAAATATAGGCAAGAAAATGGCCAGGGCTGGAACCAGCCCCTGGCCACTTCGACCTTGTTACCGTCCCTTGTCGTGCTTTTCCTCACGCGGCGCGCTCTCATGCTTGGGCGGGGCGGCCGGCTTTGCCTTGGATTCGCTCTGCGGAGGAGACTCATTCTGCGCATGCGAATTCTCTGTCCGCGACGCGTTCTGCGTATGCGTGGGCGGCGTAAATGGGCGATTGGCAGCGTTGACGCGGTTTGCCGCCGACGCCGGTGCGCGCGCTTCTCGCGGCGACATCACAGGCGCATGATACGGCGCTCCCGCAGCTCTCGCCGTTACCACGCCTCGGCCGCTAAATTCACCCGGGCGTGCCGTGGCCGCAACCGCAGGTGAACCATGGTTCGCAGAAGCGAACAAAGCTCGGTTCTGGCTGGCAGCATGTTCATGCTGGATCTGCTCTGCCAGAGCGGCCCGGTGCGGTTCGCGCCCGGCGGCTTCTTCCGCCGGCGTCGGACGCGCAACGATGCCACCTTCGCCTCCGTTGAATGCCACATGAGATTCGTTGTTCACGATAACCGTCCGGTTAACGTAGACATTGGTAATGTGGACGGTGTCGACATGCATCACGGCGGTGTTATAAAAGAACGCTCCGCCGCGCCATTCTCCGCCGGCAAAGCCAACGCCGCCGTAACCGAAGCCGTAATTAATGCCTCCGTAGAAACCGATATGGGGACCCCAGTAACCGGCGTGCCACGCGTACAAACCGCCGCCCCATCCCCAATAACCCGGCGTCCAGAGCATACCGATAGGGGCAACCACCCAGGTGCCAGGCACCCAGTAGTAGCCGTCATCGTCGCTCCAAGCCCAATAACCAGGCGTCCATAAATAACCTGGTCCCGGACAAATAGGCTGCGCGTAAATCGGCAGCGCTGGCGGAGCGATACGGATCGAGATGCCGACAGCGATCTGCGCGGAAGATGGAGAAGAAAGTGCCGCCGGAATAATCAGCAGCAAAAGTCCGAATGCTAAAAAGCGAATTGCACGGTGAAGTCTCATCGCGTTTCCCTCGTGGCCCGTGACTTGGTCTGGAAACGTAGCTGCACCCTATTCGGGCGCCCTCGTTTGCCTCACAAAATCGGGCCATCTCTGTAAACACGGGTAGCAGGAAGATGTTGCGAGAAAGAACGTTTTTGGAATGTGTGGGATGGAGTGGCCGTGGTGAGGGAAAAGCGCGGGCCCCACCATGCCAAATAATTTATGTTGACCTTGAAAACTAGGCTGGCTAGTTCGTCCGCTTGGAGCGCACGATACGCTCGTCGATCGGCTTGCGCCCGGCGAATCCTTCTTCTGTGCTGTGCCAATGCGTGATGGAAGATTCACCCATCTTCCAGCAGAGCAGAACGACACGGCCTTCGACTTCACAGGGAAAATCAAGCAGTCCAATGTCGAGATCTTTGACCTGAACACCGATGGAGTCGATTTCGGCGAGAGCGTCTTTGGCGCGTTGTTCGGCCTTGGCACGTTCGACCTTGCGGCGTGCTGTGGCAACGATATCGACGTGTGTGCCACCATTGAGAAAAATGCGGTGAGTCAACGCCTGCAATTCCGCTTCGACTTCTTCCATCAGTTTCTTGCCGCTGATGGCGGTGCGCAGAAGCGATTCGAGTACAGGAAGGAGCGATTGAGCTTCCTCGAGATTAAAGGTTCGGTCAGACATTGGAATATCTCTATTCTAGCGCATACGGCGTGCGGGCCGTTAGCCATTAATCGTCGGACAGTTAGGACCGTTGGAGGCGAGCATCGTCAGTGGGATCTGCCGTTTGAGGGATCTGGCGAGGTGGACGTGTTCACATCGACATGCAGGTGTTGCGCGGCAGGAATGCCGGGAGCGTAGCAGTTGCCGTCACGACTATAACCGTAGCAGCGGGGGGCGACATCTTTATCATCATCATCTTTGCGCTGCGGAGATTGTGCGAACTGCCAGACTTCGGCGAAGTTGATACCGCTCTGAGCGGGGCTCGGCGGGTGGGCGGGAAAGGCGCAGCCGGGCGCGGGCGGGCAGGCGTCGTTGATTGCCCAGTAAGCTATCTGGCGCCCCGCGGCCGTTTGTCGAATGTCTTCTGCAGTGACCACATTGTCGTCATCTTTTGCGGCGATGCCGGAGCAGTAGATGCCGGCGCGGAATCCCGCGGCCGTGACGGCGTCTACCCAGGCATAGATGTAGGCTTTCTGCTCAGGCAACATGCGTCCCCCTTGCTCCTGGTCGAGGAAGATGACGGTGTGCGCTGAAAAGCCTTCGCGGCGGGCGGTCGAAGCCGCAGCTTTCGCGTCGGAAGTGCCAAGGTTCGTTGCGTTGGTGACGGATTTCAGTTCGGAGTACAGGCGTCCGTTGAAGAGCACAATGAATCCGAAGCCTGCGGATTCGACGGCGGCGCGGTGTCCGGTCCAGGTGTTCGTTTTTTCGCCCGGAGGATTGTTGAGCCAGTAGCCTGTGTAGGAGAAAGTTTGATGCAGAGTTTTCAGGTTGGCATCGCCGGGGTAGGCGTTGCGGTCGAAGCCGAGGTAGGAGGGGGTTTGCGCTTGTAGAGTTGCGCAACAGAAAGTCAACGCTACCGCCGCGAGCCGCCGCCGATTCATGTGTTTGATCTTAAATGGAGCGGAGCTCAGCGGCTAAAGGCATCCGCCAATGTCACCCAGTAGCTCAATCGGCAGGACTGAACTCGTGTCCTTCCCGATTCTGGCGAACGTCGTCACCCCCCGATGTGCACCATTGTCCTCGACGCCGGCACGAAATCCGGCTCGCCGATGTGGTGGCGTTCTTCTTTTTCTGCACCACGCCGCGGATGAAATCGGCTAATTCTTCATCGCTCGATCCGCGGCGCATTTGGGCGTGGAGGTCATGGTCCCACGCCGAGAAAAGGCAGGTGCGAATTTTGCCGTCGCTGGTGATGCGGATGCGGCTGCAGTGTCCGCAGAAGGGATGCGAGACGGGAGCGATGATGCCGATTTCTCCGATTCCGTCGTCGAAGCGGTAGCGGCGGGCGGTTTCCGAGCGCGCGTGTGGAATTTCGACCAGCGGGCGGTACTCGGCCATGCGCGTGAGAATCTCGTCGAGCGCGACCACGGTATTCGGTGCCCAGGTGCGGCCTTCTTCGAGCGGCATGAATTCGATGAAGCGTACGGTGACGCCTTCTTCGCGCGCGAACATACCGAACGGGATGATCTGATCTTCATTGAAGCCGCGCATCAGCACGCAATTCACTTTCAGCGGCCAGAGTCCGGCGCGGCGGGCGGCGCGGATTCCGGCGAGCACGTGGTCATAGCCATTAGGCACGCGTGTGATGCGGGAAAAACGGTCGGGATCGACGGCGTCCATGGAGACTGTGACGCGACTAAGGCCGGCGGCCTTGAGCGGCAGCGCGAGCTCTGCGAGAAGATGGCCGTTGGTGGTAAGAGCGATGTCGAGCGGCTCCCCGTGCCCGTTATTGGGAGTGCGCAGCCGAGCTAGGTCGCGGACGAAATCTACGACTCCCTTGCGCAACAACGGCTCCCCGCCAGTGAGGCGAATCTTGGTGACTCCCATGCCGACCAAAACACGAGCCATCCGCAGATAATCGCCAAACGGCAGATCGCCGTAGAGCGCGCCTTCGTTCCCTGTGCGGCAGTACACACATTTGTAGTTACAGCGGTCGGTGATGGATATCCGCAGGTCGGTGATGGGGCGGCCGAATTTGTCGGAGAGGGGCACGGTCGTTAGTCGTTAGTCGTTAGTCGTTAGTCGTTCGTCGCTGGCGGGTTCATCGCTGGCTTAGGCCAACGACTAACAGCCATCGACTTACGACTTGTTCCGGAAAAGAAACGCAGGCGGGAACATCCCGGCAGACGCTTCCTTTCCAATACGCTCTCTGCAGAGCGCGGGAGGCACAAGCGTTTCTGCTCGCACCCTCGGGAAAAAGGTTGCGCGCACAATTTTGTCCGCCAACCCTTTCCCTTGCCGCCACGGCCTGGGTATGCCCGAAGGCCGGGGCGGTCGGAAACTCGTAGATATTATAGAGCTTCGCGGAGAAGAAAAGGTTTCAAGGTTTCAAGGTTTAAGATTTCGGGGTCCTTGAGTTCCCATGACGTTGCGAATCGCCTTCTCGGCAAGCGGGGCCATGATCTTGTATCCGACCGCGTTGGGATGCAGGCCGTCATCGGCCAGCTCACGTTTGAGCAAACCTTTGTCGTCAACCATGGGGTCGAAGTAGTCGAGATAGAGGCACTCGGCGCGTGCGGTTGCGTAGTCTTTCAGCCAGCGATTCAGAGCAAGAATTTTCTCCGGCGGGCGTCCGGCGAAAAAATCCTGCGACTGCGAAGTATAATTGTGCACTGGCAGCACCGACGAGAACACGACGCGAATGTTATTGGCTTGCGCGAGTTCGGCCATCGACGCATAGTTCGCTTCGATGTCTTCGAGGCGCATGGGGCCGGTATTGCCGGCAATGTCATTGGTGCCTGCCAGAATGACCACGACTTTGGGACGAAGATCGATTACGTCCTGGCGAAATCTGATCAGCATCTGCGGAGTGGTCTGCCCGCTAATGCCGCGATTGATGTAAGGCTTGCCGGGAAAATATTCGTCAAGATGCCACATATCGGTGATGGAATCGCCGAAGAAGACGACACGGATCTCTCCGGGTGCGGGCGGCTTGAGGGCAGCGTTGGCATCGCGATAGCGGGCGAGTTCGCCGAAATCATCCATAAGCGTCTGCGTGCGCGACGCGCGCCATTTCTGCAAGCGTTCATTTCCGGTTTGAGGCCCCGGTTGCGTTGTGGAAGTCGCAGGTTGCTGGGCCAGAGCAGATACGATTAGGACCGCGAATATGAGCGGCAAGACTACTAATCGCGATGCCGTGCTAGTTCTGGCTCGATTCTTGGACATCACATCCCGTCGTAATTCGGTCCACCACCGCCTTCGGGCGGAACCCAGGTGATGATCTCGTACGGGTCGGCAATGTCGCAGGTTTTGCAGTGGACACAGTTCGATGGGTTCAGGCTGATGCGCTTGCCGTTGGGTTGAGTGGGGTCGTCGACCATTTCGTAGACATTCGCGGGACAGAAATTCTGGCAGGGGCTGCCATATTCTTTTACGCATCGCTGGTTGCAGATGTTCGTATCGTGAATGATCAAGTGTGACGGCTGGTCCTCCACGTGCTTGGTACCGGAATGATAAAGATCGGTGAGTTTATCGAAGGTGAGTTTGCCATCACCTTTCGCGGGACCCAGAAGGTGGGCTTCATTGCCGCCATCGGCGGGCAGTTCGGCGAGCTTGCGCATGTGTTCGTGTCCGGCCCGAGCGGGATAGCGGTTGCGCAGGCCGCGGCCGCCGGTGATCATCTGCAGAGCGGTGTGGAACATTCCGGCGTACATGCCTTGTTCGAATCCCTGGTGCATGTTGCGCACTTTCCAAAGTTCGTCTTTGATCCAACTGGATTCGACTTTTTTCTGATATTCGCAGAGCATGGCGGCCGATGAATCGTCTTTCTTGAGCGCTTCGAAAGCAGTCTCCGCAGCGAGCATGCCGCTTTTAATGGCGAGATGAATACCCTTGAGCCTCGCGGAGTTTAGGAAGCCGGCGGAATCGCCGAGAATCATCCAGCCATTGCCTGCGACGGGTGGAATCGCCCACCAGCCACCGTAGGGCATCGACTTCGCGCCGTAGCGGATCATCTTGCCTCCTTCGAGCAGCTTGGCGACGAAAGGATGTTGTTTGAAATCCTGCAACACGTGCTGCGGATCGAGGCGCGGGTCGGGATAGTCGAGTCCGGTGACGAAGCCGAGGGATAACACGTTGTCTTTGCCCCCGTAAATCCAG
Organism: uncultured Acidobacteriota bacterium; assembly: GCA_963842075.1. Taxonomy (GTDB): domain Bacteria; phylum Acidobacteriota; class Terriglobia; order Terriglobales; family Acidobacteriaceae; genus Sulfotelmatobacter. The sequence goes on from CAWJFA010000002.1 coordinate 78,744, forward strand.
GCGCCGCCGTATTCTTTTGTAGTGAGCGGCCAGCCAAGTGTGTAAATTACTTCGCCGGGGGCGATGCGGCCAGAGGGGACCTCCCAGAGTTCTTTAACGCCGACGCCGTAGGTTTGCGGATTGGAATTTTTTGCCAGTTCGAATTTCGAGACGAGCTGTTTCGTTAATGATCCACGCGGGCCTTCAGCGAGGATGACAACTTTGGCATTGAGATCGTAGCCCGGCTCGAAGTTGGATTTCGGATTGCCTTCTCTATCGACACCCTTGTCGTCGGTGCGGACTCCGGTGACGCGGTCGCCATCGAACAGAAGCTCGGAGCCCGCGAAACCGGTAAAAATAGTAACGCCCGTCTCTTCCACCTTGCCGCCCAGCCACTTCACAAAACGATTGAGCGAGATCACGTAATTGCCGTGGTCGCGCAGCGGCGGCGGGGTGATGGGAAGCTTAAACTTGCTTTTTTTTGTGAAAAAGTAGACGGCTTCCTTCGTGACTTCAGCGTCGATCGGAGCTTCTTTCTCGAATCCCGGAAGCAGCTCGCGCATCGAGCGCGGGTCGAGCAGCGCGCCAGAAAGGCAATGCTGGCCAATCTCGCGTGCTTTTTCCAGCACGTAAATGTTTTCTTTGCTGAGTTGCGAATCGGGATGCGCGGCATTGTGCACGTCGATCAACTGGGCCAGACGCAGCGCGCAAGCCATGCCTGCCGGGCCACCGCCAACGATGACCACGTCGGCCGGCATTTGCGGGCGATCGATACCCTCGATCGGTTTGCGAAAAACCAGCATAAGACAACTCGCCACGGATTTGCACAGATCGCCACGGATTAAGACTGGATGACCCGTGAAAATCGGTAAGAATTCGGTGGCCGCTTATTCTAACTTCCCGCCTTCGCCTTCTTTACTTCTTCGGTGAGTGGCGGCACGATATCAAACAAATTTCCCACGATCGCATAATCAGCGATCTCGAAGATTGGAGCCTCCGAATCTTTGTTCACTGCAATGATGGTCCGCGAGCCTTTCATGCCAACGATGTGCTGAATAGCACCGCTGATGCCAAGCGCGAGATAGAGCTTGGGCGCGACCGTCTGGCCGGACGAGCCGATCTGGCGATCCATGGGGAGCCAACCGGAGTCGCAGATTGGCCTCGAGGCCGCAAGTTCACCTCCGAGAGCCTCCGCTAGTTGCTTCACCAGTTCGATATTCTTCTGCTCCTTGATCCCGCGGCCGACCGAGACGATGATTTCGGCTTGTGTCAAATCGACGGCTTGTTTAGCTTCCTTGAATACTTCCTGCGGTTTGTTTCGAACCACGCCGTCGGCAATATCGGCCGTTACGGTTTCAACCGGAGCTGGGCTGGCGCCGGCCTCGGCCTTATCTCCACGAAAAGCGCCGTTCTGGAAAGTGGCAAACCACGGAGCATCGCTGTTAAAGCTGACATCGGCGGCGAGCTTGCCCTGGAACATTTGCCGGGTGAAAAGTAGCTTGCCGTTTTCGTGCTTGAAACCGATGCAGTCGCTGACGACGCTGCGTCCCATCGCGGTGGCCAGCTTGGGTACGAAGTCACGAACCTGGTAGGTGTGCGGCATGAGCACGAGCTTGGGCTGCTTGGCGGTGAGAAGTTGTTTGAGCGCGGCTGCGAAAGCGTCCGGTGTGTAGGGCTCGAGCTTGGCGGACTGGACCGCATAAACCTTCGCGACTTTTTTGGCGGCAACTTCGGCGGCGAAGGCGGAAACGTTTCCTCCAACAACGGCCGCCTCGAGCGTCCAGCCAGTGCCCGCGGCAATGGCTTGGCCGGCTGCGATGGTCTCCCACGAGACGCGGTTGAGTTTGCCTTCACGTTGTTCGACGACTACTAAGATGGTGTCGGGCATAAGGACAGCTTCCGTCTCCTGGCTTCCAACTAACAAGACAGCCGGCGGGACGCCGGCGTTACAGCACGCGCAATTCGTTGCGCAGTTTGTCCACAAGTTTCTTCGCGATCTCGCTCGACGAGCCTTCTATATGTTCGGTTTTTTTTGTTTTCTGCGGCACATAGAGGCGTTCGATTTTCTGCAGGTTGTCGCCGATTGCGGCTTGCACCTCCGCCAGTGTCACTTTGCGAATTGGCTTGTTCTTTGCCTGTTTGATGCCGATCAGTGTGGCATAACGCAGCTTGTTGATTCCGGACTGAATGGTGAGCACGGCGGGCAGGGGCATGTCGACGAACTGGAAGAATCCGGCTTCAAGCTCGCGCTTTACCCGGATGCCGGTCTCATTCTTTTCGATCTGCATGATGATCGTGGCATGCGGCCAGCCCAGCAACTCAGCCAGAATAACGCCGGTTTGAGCGTAGCCGTAATCGTCGGATTGCAGGCCGGTAAAAATCAGATCGAACTGCTCATCTTTGATGGCGGCGGCAAAAGCCTTGGCCGTGTTAAAGGCGTCGAGGCCAACGAAGGCATTGTCTTCCAAATGGATTGCGCGATCGGCGCCCTTGGCCAGGGCTTCACGAAGCACCTGCTGCGAACGCGCTGGCCCGGAAGTGATAACCACGACTTCGCCCTTGTGTTTTTCCCTTTGCCGCAGAGCTTCTTCGAGGGCGAATGCGTCAGGCTCGTTTACTTCGTAGGAAACGTCTTCGCGGATCCAGGCGGCGGCTTCGTTGAGCTTGAGCGGTGCATCTTTCTGCGGCACCTGCTTCATGCAAACCAGAATTTTCAAAACATGACTCCCTATTCCCTGTGGCTTCGTCGAGCCACAGGAAACTTGTCAGTATAAACGAGCAATTGGCAATTAGCACTTGGCATTTAGTCAGCTCGCGTTCGAATGAAAAGGCGGGAGGGAAAGAAAGAAGGAGCCGCTGTTATCTGCGGCAGGTGAAGCGCCCACTGCTAATTGCTAACGGCTCGGTGGACGCCCCCCAAGTCACTCCGTGAAGACCACGGACTGCACTCCGGAGATTTCGAAGCGCTTGCGGCAGCGAATGTTCTTGCAGGCCATCAGGTCGTCTTTACGCAACATGTAGGAGCGGGCTTTGGCAAAGCGGGCGCGGTCGCGCTCGTCAGCCCGTCCGCCAAGCTGGCGTTTCTTGGTGCGCACCACCCAGGTGACCTCATACTCGGCGGGCTGGTGGCAATGGGGACAGTTAAGTGTTGCTGGCTTCTTCTCGGTGCGCTCGTCGAAAAAATCTCGTTCTTCCATGGGGGAGTCGCTGGTCCCTTCGCTCAGCTCAGGGCAAGCTAAGAACAGTCGTTGGTCGTTGGCTGGTTTTTTCTCAACCACCGGCCTCGATCCAACTGGAACGAATGATTATTACAGTTTTGCCCCCGCCAAAGCTATGGCAAGATGAAAGTCGTGGCGAGCAAGAAGAAAGTAAAACGGTTCCGCGCAGTCCAGGCCGTGAAAGAGTTGGCACGCGAACGCATGGGCGCGCCTCCGGCAGAGAAGGTGGTTCCGCATAAGAATAAGAAAGCGGACAAGCACAAACCCACGCTGGGACGGCTTTTAGGTGACGAGGGGTAGAGATTCGCAGGAGCCAGGTCCTCGGCAACGCGGATATTCGAGGCCCGGCCTTTTCAATCCCGGGCTGGACGGCTATGGATACCAACTCCGGAGGGAGAAACGCAAATTACCCCTTCACCGCCTCGGCGACAACCCTGGCAAACTTGCGTATGTCTTCTTCTGTCGTGTCGAAAGAGCACATCCAGCGCACGATCGATTCCTCCTCCATCCACGTATAGAAAAAGTAATGCTGCTTAATCTTTTCGATGGAGTGGCAGGGAATCTGAGCGAAGACGCCGTTGGCCTCGACCTTCCATACAATTTTCACTCCCGGGATGCGGCTGATTTCGCTTTCCAGCAGCCGAGCCATTCGATTGGCGTGCTCGGCGCTGCGGCGCCAGAGATCGTCTGTGAGCAGAGCTTCGAATTGCGCGGCGATAAAGCGCATTTTTGACGCCAGTTGCATACTCTGTTTGCGCAGGTAGAGGAAATCGCGACCGAGCCCAGGCTGAAAGAAAACGACGGCCTCACCGCCCAGGATTCCATTCTTGGTGCCGCCGAAAGAGAGCACGTCCACGCCTAAATCGCGAGTAGCCTGGCGGAGGTTTTGGCCTAGAGATGCGGCGGCGTTGGCGATGCGGGCCCCGTCCACGTGAAGAAACATCTCATGCTCGTGGGCGAAGCGGGCGAGCACCTGAATCTCCTCCGGCTTATACACCGTGCCCATTTCAGTAGACTGCGTAATAGAAATGACGCGGGGTTGCGAATGATGCTCATCGCCGATGCCATGGTAGGCATGACGGACTGACTCCAGTGTGATCTTGCCATCCTGCTGTGGCAGTGGAATCAGTTTGCAGCCGGTGTGCTTTTCCGGGGCGCCACATTCGTCGGTGTAAATGTGGGCGTAGGCGCTGCACAACACCGAGTGAAAGGACCGGGTAAGGGATTGCAGACTCAGAACGTTGGCGCCGGTTCCGTTGAAAGTGAAAAAGACTGCGATATCCGGGCCAAAATGCTGCTCGAACTTTTTGATCGCTGAATCGGTGTAGGGATCGTCGCCGTAAGCAACCACGTGGCCCCGGTTGACGCGGGCAATTGCCTCGAGAATTTCGGGATGTACACCGGCGTTGTTGTCGCTGGCAAAGTTGCGGGTGATTTGCGCAGAACTCTTCTCCATAGCGCAACAATGTAGCAGAATGAGAAGATGGATGAGGGCGGGTAAATCGGAAGCCGTCTTTCCCGGCAACCAGCTTTCCCTTTTTCTTCACCGCGAACTTATATTATATTGCGTCCTCAAGAGGCTCAACGGAATCTTCTAAGGGACGCCTAACTTTGGGGTTGTTTCGTCGTCTAAGTCATCACCATGGTTCAGCGGGAATTTTATGTCCAACAGAATCCTTAATGATTATGCGACGCAAAGTCTCCTCCTTCTAGCCCTCTTGGCCAGCGCGACGACCCTCGCGTGCTCGGGCAATGCCGCGTCAAACGCTCACGCCGAGGGACCGCAGGCAATGCCGGTGAAGGTGCAAGAGGCCCGCGCGACCGCGGTCAACGATGCCAGCGAGTATGTCGCGACGCTCAAGTCGCGCGACTCGGCCGTCATTATGCCGCAAGTCGAGGGACAGGTCACAAAGATCCTTGTCCACTCCGGCGAGCAAGTGGGCGCGGGCGCCCCGCTGATGGAAATCGATCCCTTGAAGCAGCAGGCCACGGTTAAGAGCCAGGAAAGCTCCAGAGCGGCGCAGCAGGCGAACTTAAGCTGGGCGAAGCAGCAATACGAGCGCGCCCAGGGACTCTATGCGGCGGGAGTGGTGAGCAAGCAGGATCTCGATCAGGCGAAATCCACGTTAGACGCGGCTCAGGCGCAGGTGGACTCGCTGGAAGCACAGGTGAGCGAACAACAAGTGCAACTTCATTATTACAAGGTAGTGGCGCCCTGGAGCGGAATTGTGGGCGATGTTCCAGTTCGAGTGGGCGATCGAGTCACGAGCGCAACACAACTGACTACGGTGGACAAGCCTGGCGGCCTCGAGGTCTACGTATATGTACCCATTGAACACTCCTCGCAGCTCAAGATGAATCTTCCGGTGCAGGTACTCGATAGCGAGGGCAAGGTGCTGGCCAACAGCCGCGTCAGCTTCATTTCGCCACAGGTGGATAACACTACTCAGACCGTGCTGGTAAAGGCACGAATTCCAAATAGCAACGACGCTCTGCGGCAATCGCAGTTCATCCGAGCCCGAATCGTGTGGGGAACCCACCAAAGCCCGGAGGTTCCGATCCTAGCCGTATCACGGCTGGCGGGCCAATACTTCGCCTTTGTGGCCGAGCCACAAAACGGCGGTGCCTACGTGGCGCGGCAAAAGCCGCTGAAGATCGGCCAAACGGTGGGAAACGATTATGAAGTACAAGAAGGCCTAAAGCCTGGCGACAAGGTGATCGTTTCCGGTACGCAATTTCTGCAGGATGGAGCGCCCGTGATTCCGCAAGGCTAGGCCTCGGATCCAAGATCAGCGAAACAGCATTCAGCAGTTGGCAATTAGCACTTGGCCGATCGAGTGTAGAGGGCGAGTGTAGATGGGATGACCTGCAAGAATGGTCCTGGGACTTAAACGCTAATTGCTAACGGCTAATAGCTCTGACAGGAAATAGCACAGCCAAAATCTTATGTTCGTTGATTTCTTTATCCGGCGTCCGGTGTTTGCAACAGTCTGCGCGCTGCTGATTGTTCTGGGGGGCGCGGCCGTAATTCCCTCCCTACCAATCTCACAGTTTCCAAATCTCGCTCCACCGCAAGTGGGCGTCAGCAGCTTCTACACGGGGGCCAGCGCCCAGACTGTGGAGAGCGCGGTTACGATCCCGCTGGAGCAGCAAATCAACGGGGCGGAGGGCATGAAGTACATGACCTCCACCAGCGGAAATGACGGAACGAGCAGCATTACTGTCACTTTTGACCTGACCCGCGATCCTGATCTGGCCACAGTGGACATCCAGAATCGCGTCAACACGGCCCAGGGAAGGATTCCCGCCGCGGTAAAGGCGGTCGGCATCACAACCGCCAAAACTTCGCAGAACTTCGTTTTCGGCGCTGCCATTATTTCGGACAGCAACAAATACTCCACGCTGTTCATGAGCAACTATCTGGACATTTACGTCCGCGATTCGTTGAAGCGTATTCCTGGCGTGGCCGACGTGATTATCTTCGGCGAACGCAAATATTCCATGCGGCTATGGCTGGATCCAGAGCGGCTGGCGGGACGCGGGTTGACGGCGCCGGACGTGGTGAACGCGCTGTCAGAACAGAACGTCGAAATCGCAGCCGGACAAGTGGGACAGCAACCGGCCCCGGTGGGGCAGCAATATCAGATCAGCGTTCGAGCCGTGGGACGCTTGAGCGAAACCTCCGAGTTCGACAATATTATTCTCAAGACCAATGCTGACGGGACTCTGGTCCGCTTGAGGGATGTCGGCCGGGCCGAGTTAGGCGCGGAAGACTACAGCGCAGACCTGCAATTTAACGGGCAGGATGCGGTTGGCATTGGCGTCACCCAACTTTCTACAGCGAACGCGCTCGATGTAGATAAGAGGGCGATTGCCGAGTTGGATCGACTGTCAAAAAGTTTTCCTCCGGGCATGCACTACAAGGTGGCGTTCGATACTACAGATGCGGTGGGCGAGTCGATCCGCGACGTAGTCTTCACCGTAGGTTCGGCGATCTTCCTGGTCATCCTGGTGATCTTCATCTTTCTCGGCGACTGGAGGACGACCATGATTCACTTCATCGCCACTCCGGTTTCGCTCATCGGCACCTTCATCTTTGTGAAGTTACTCGGTTTCTCGATCAACACGCTGACATTGTTCGGCATAACACTCGCCACCGGCCTGGTCGTCGACGACGCTATCGTCGTGATTGAAAACATCGAGCGCCATATCGCCGCCGGCGAACACGACTCCCACAAAGCGGCGGCAGCAGCCACCGCCGAGATTACCAGCGCCGTCATCGCTACCTCGCTGGTGCTCGTTGCCGTGTTTGTTCCCGTGGCTTTTTTTCCCGGGACAACCGGCATTCTGTTTCGCCAGTTTGCTCTCACCATCGCATTTTCCATTGCTATTTCAGCCTTCAACGCGCTCACGCTCGCCCCGGCGCTGGCGGCAATTTTCCTGAGCGGCCCCCATCGGCAAAAATGGTGGTGGCTGCAAAAGTTTGACGACGGTGTCGCCGCGCTAACGCGCGGGTATCGCGGCTTGATGCATTACGTGCTGGAATACAAGCTGGTAATGGTGGTGCTGTTTTTCGCCGCTCTGGGACTAACTTTTTTTGTGTTCACCCGCGTGCCTACCGGATTCGTGCCGGACGAAGATCAGGGATATTTCATCATCGTCATCCAGTCTCCCTCCGGGGCTTCGCTCGAATATACGAAGGCGATTGGAAAGCAGGTATCGGATATGCTGAGCGACGTCTCCGAAGCGGAGGGAACATTTTCCGTTGCCGGCTTCAGTTTTTCGGGCAGCGCCTCGAATCAGGGTCTCATTTTCGTTCCGCTAAAGCCATATTCGCAGCGCAAGGGTGAAGAGCACACGGCCACGGCCATTTTGAACCGCGTTCGTCCGCGGCTGTTTGGGGTTTCGGGAGCAATTGTATTTGCTACGCTTCCTCCTGCTATCAATGGCCTGGGCCAATTCGGCGGCTTCCAGTTCGTCGTGCAGGACCAGGCATCGCACACACTTGAGCAACTCTCGACCACGACGCACGACCTCATCCGGCAAGCCGGCGCGCGCAAGGATCTGGTTGGGCTCTACACGCCGTTCACCGCCAGCGATCCGCAATATCTGATTACCATCGACCGCGAGAAGGCGAAGAGTCTGCATGTTCCGCTATCTCAGATCACCGACACGCTGGGCGTTTACATGGGTTCGTCCTATGTGAACGATTTCGATTTTAACAATCGGTCGTACCGCGTGTACGTGCAGGCCGACAAGCAGTTTCGTAATACGGCGCAGGACATAAAGCAGTTTTACGTACGCTCTGACAGTGGCGCGATGATACCGCTCGACAATCTGCTCAGCATTGCTCAAACGACCACGCCACAGGTGATCAGCCACTACAATTTGTTCCGCTCGGCGGAAATCGATGGCTCGGCTGCACCCGGATACAGCTCCGGTCAAGCTATCGCGGCCATGGACACTCTGGCCAAGAAGATGCCACAGGGATTTACTTACAGTTGGACGGGGTTATCACTCGAAGAACTGCAATCGGGCGGAACTACGCTCATCCTCTTTGGTCTGGGGACGCTGGTCGTATACCTCACCCTCTCCGCGCAATATGAAAGCTTCGTGCTGCCCTTCATCGTGTTGCTGGCGGTTCCCATGGCATTGCTGGGCGCGCTCGGAGCGCAGTGGATCCGAGGATTGCAGAACGATGTCTTCTGCCAGGTGGGACTGGTAATGCTGGTGGGACTTTCCAGCAAGAATGCGATTCTGATTGTGGAGTTCGCCGAGCAGTTGCGCGAGCGCGGCATACCTCTGATGGAGGCGGCAATCCAGTCGGCAACCATTCGCTTGCGTCCGATCCTGATGACTTCCCTGGCGTTCATTCTCGGAGTCGTACCTCTGGTCTTCGCCACAGGAGCGGGCGAGAACGGGCGTCACTCCGTGGGCACAACCGTGTTTGGCGGCATGATCATGTCAACCGTGCTGAATCTACTCTTCATTCCTGTGCTGTATCTGATTATCGAGGGCTGGCGGGAACACGGGAAGGCATCAGCAAATCGCTAACCGTGCAGGCGCGTGGCTCGGTCGCACTGTCAGTCGTCCGGTTGCAGGCGTCGCTTGGCTCGGGCCCTTTCGAACTTGTCAGCCAAGGAACCCTCTCCGAGCGCTCGCAGATGGTCCTCGATTTCCTGATACTCCTTGTAACTTGGATGGCTCTCAACGTCGGCTAGAAAGGTAATCAACTGATGCTGTCTGTCAGTTGTGAGCAGCTTCAGAAGTTTCGCAAAAGCTTTCGTGTGCTGGCTTCCGTATGCGGCAGTGGCTTGTTGCAGGCTGGAGGGCGCGTCCGCCTCGTAGTGGGCGTCCTTACTCAGCTGAACAAGCAGCTTCCCCACTTCTCTTTCATGATCCTTCGCCAACGCAGGAAGGACGACAACGAAGTCGTGGCCATCGTAGAGTTCCCGGCCAAAGTCGAACAATTCCAGGAAAGTCTCGTAGTCGGCGGGAAATGCTCGCAGATACGTTTCTTGGACCTGTGGATCGTCTGGTGCTTTCTGCAGGGCGGCCAGGGCCCGAGTCAACTTGTCCGCCCTTCGTGAGAGGACTTTTTCTTGCGCTGGGCTGAACTGTGGCCAAATGGCCAGCAGCAGAAAAGCTGCAAGCACTTGTAGCATCAGCAATCTCTTTCGCCGCTTCAACTCGGCCTCGCACCCGGCCGAAAAGATTATTCCGTTCTTCGTTTCACTTACTTCTTTGGGGCGCATGCTTACTCGCTTGCCTGGTATTCCTTTTCTTCTTCCGCGCCTTGCGCCGCATCTTCGCCATCCATTCACGGGAATACATGGTGCCGCGGCATTTTGGCGAGCCGCAATGGCAGGGAGCAGGATCGTCATCGTCGTACAGGTTGTAGTCCCAAAGCAACTCTTCCCCGGCAGCGATGTCGCGAAGGGCAAAGATCCAAGCTCGCTTCTTGATTTCGTCAATCTCACAATTGGGTTCGCAGGAGTGGTTGAGGAAAGCGCCTAGCCCCTCGCCGTCAATGATTGTCTTGCCATCTTCCAGACCATAGAGGTAGGTGCGCGGCGCGCCATCGTACAGCCGGTCGGCCTCCTCCGGAGAGATGCGCGGACCGTCGTACTCGACAATCCGCGTACCTTTGCGGAGCGGTGTGGTAGTGAACACACCAACGGAATGAATTCTTGAGGGACGAACCACCAGGGACATACAACTAATTTCGCACGCCTGCGAGTTTGAAGGAAGACGAAAAGAATCAGGAAAACCCGGCAGGGATCAAGAAATCCCGAACTACGGATCGTACACCGCACTGCCATAGCCCTGCTTGCGAGCTGACTCTTGCATCTGCTCCAGGCGCTTCTTCTGCTCTTCCATTTGAGCCTGCATCTGTTCGACCTGCCGTTGTTTTTCCCTTTGCTGCTCGTTCCGCTGAACACAACCCGCAACACAATTGGGAGATGCAAAGTGGATCGATTCATTCAATTCGTCGATTCGGTTTTGCAGCGAGGCGATCTGGTCCTTTTGCGTCAGTATCTGCGAGCTCATCTGCTCGCTTGTCTGCTTTGCTTCATCCGCGGAAGTGGCGTTCGAGGCTTGACTATCAGCGGTGTTCGTTGGCACTGAACCCGGCGCAGAATCCGCGCGTCCCGGCATTTCTTCGTTCGTAATGACCTTGGAGGCCTTGGCGGGCTTACCCTGCACCGTCTTTACTTGTTCCTTTTTTTGGCGCTGTTGGCGTACCACGTCCCCGAGGGGCCGCGAATCCTGCGCATTGGCCATCGCAGCAGACAACGAGACTCCAGCGACTAAGCCAATAAAAAGCTTGCACCTCGTATTCACGGAAAAACCTCTCCTGGCAACCCCGCAAGAGGAAGACAGACTGCTTCAGCGGATTTTATTCTCGAAGGCCGCCGCCTAAGCATTACGAACGTACGATATTCGGGCCGGCGAAGGAACAACGTCAAAAGACACCAGACAGCAGATTGATCGCGCATCCCCGAGTTAGAACTGGAGTCTAGGAATATTTAGTCCTTCGGCCAGGACGGCGAAGTGTATTGAGCTATCAGACTGTCCAGTTTGGCCAGCAATGCGCCATTGCCTTGCCGCGGATAGTCCGCCAGTCTTTCCCGATACACTGGCACGTTGTAAAGGAAAGATTCGACGCGCTCTTTGTTCAACTCTTCCCAGAACGCGCCGTACCCGGTTTTCTGAAGCCAATACGCGTTAAATATCTGTTCAAACTGGCGCTCCACAGGAACGGCAAGATAGGGCTTGCCGAGGTGCAAGGCCTCGGTAACCAGGGAGAATCCGGAGTTCGCTACGATGGCCTTGGAGTTGATAAGGTCGCGAAAAAATCCGTCGAGCGACGGTTTTTTGTAAAGAATGTTTCCTTCCGCTCCTTCTCTTTCAAAACCATAAGCGACAAACCGGCCGTGCACCGAACTCAAAACCTTGGCCAGCGCTGGGGCCGGCGAGGTTACGTACACCAGGACCTGTTCCCCCAGTGTGGATGTGGCTCCGAGTATCTCCTGCCGTAATAGGGGAGGGAACAGAAACGTGTTGCGCTTCTTCACGGGTGCTGTGAAAAAGGAAATTACGAGGTAAGCATCGGCGTGTGGCGTCATAAGCCGCGTTACCAGCTTCGCAGCCGCCGCGTCACGCCGGTACTGCCGGGGATACGAGACTTGTACATTCGTAAGGCAATGCTGATTATCGATCGAGATAACGGGGAGCCCCATCCCGTGCCCGACGTGACAAGTCAGAGGCTCGAAGTCAGTAATCACGAGGTCGATCTTCCAGGCCGCGATCAGTTCCTTGAGCCTGCTCACACTCCTCGCCGCCCGAGGCACCGTGATCAGGTTTTTGGCGAGAGTGCGCTTGTAGCGCACCCGATTATTCACGTACGCAAAGTGGAAGCCAAAGATTTCCGTGACTTCGAACTGATCGCTGAGATTCCGCAGCCCCCGATCGAACGACGCCACGTGCAACGCGTGCCCACGCCCGCGCAGATGGGTGAGAACTTCTTTGGCCCGTGTGGAGTGCCCCGCGCCTTCGCCGTTGACTCCGTAAAGAATGTTAGGCATCAGTCGAGGAAGCAGTATACGGCACGTCTGTCTGCGGACAGCGCCGCCTATCCACCGCTCAGAGAGAAACCGATACAGTTGGAATCTGCTGCGCGCGGCTGCGAAGTTCCTCGAAAAGGATAGTGCTCAAGTAACGTTCGCCGAACGACGGCAGAACCACCACGATCAGCTTGCCAGCGTTTTCCGGCCGGCGCGCCACCTTCAGAGCCGCAGTCACAGCGGCACCGGAAGAGATCCCCACAAACAGGCCTTCTTCGAGGGGAAGCCGTCGCGCCATGCTAATAGCTTCATCGTTTGTAACCGTAATCACTTCGTCGATGTATTCCCGGCGCAGGATGCTGGGAACAAAACCAGCGCCGATTCCCTGGATCTTGTGCGGCGAAGGCTTTCCACCCGAAAGCACCGCGCTATCGGCAGGCTCTACAGCGATGGCCTTGAAAGATGGCTTCCGAGGTTTGATGTATTCGCAGACACCGGTAATGGTCCCGCCAGTGCCCACGCCCGAAATCAGGATGTCCACTCGGCCCTCGGTGTCATTCCAGATTTCGGGACCGGTCGTTTCGAAATGAATCTTCGGATTGGCGGCATTGTCGAACTGCTGCAACATATAACCATTCGGTGTCTTTGCCAGCAGTTCCTGCGCTTTGGCAATAGCGCCCTTCATTCCGTTTGGCCCGGGCGTCAGAACGATCTCGGCGCCGAAGGCAAGCAGCAGCACACGCCTCTCCATACTCATGGTTTCCGGCATCGTCAGAATCAGCCTGTATCCCTTAACGGCCGCCACAAAGGCCAGCCCGATTCCGGTGTTGCCGCTCGTGGGCTCGATCAGCACTGTCTTGCCGGGCTGAATCTTGCCCGCACTCTCCGCCTCGCTGATCATACTCACGCCAATGCGATCCTTTACGCTGCCCAGGGGATTCTGGCTCTCCAGTTTGGCGACAACGTCGGCCGCGCAACCTGCCGTGACCCTGTGGAGCCGCACCAGCGGAGTGTGACCGATCAATTCGGTAACATCGTTTGCGATTTTCATAGTTAGGTCTTCTTCCTAAGTCGGCATGAGCCCCTTGGCGCGCAAAATTTCGTCAATGAAATCAACTCCATGGCGGAAGCGAGTGGGAGTCGAATCCGCCTGAAAACGTCAAACAAAGGAAATAACCGAGCACGGTCAGCAATGTTTCTCCCCGTAAGTACATGAAAAAACGAGCTGTGATTTTAACTGATTTGCTTCGACGGTCGACTGCGCATTCAACGATAGTTGAAGACTATCACCCTACCCACGGAGGGTCCAGAGGAACCGATGGAAACAACGATGGCGAAGGATTGCGAATTCCGAGAAAGAGAATGGCAACAGATGCGGTCGCGCAAACCAGCAATAATCACCGCATAGAGCCCATCCAAAATTTTTCAATTTCCACATCTCCCTTTCACCTCAGGTATTCTCGCCTTCACAAATACTGCGCTTCGCGTAGAGACTGCGCTTGATCTCACCTTAGTATAAGCACCACGAGAAAGTATAAGCAGCACGAGAACTTAACTGACTCTTCCAACTCGCTGATCCTTCCTTTGGGAATAATCCGGAGGAGACTCCATGATGCGTCGATCGCCTGCTGGCCGGTTCTTCCTTCTAGTAATTTGCATGACGTTGTTCACCGATATTCTGCAAGCCCAGTTTCGCGGCTCCCTGCGCGGAACTGTGACTGACCCGCGCGGCGCCGCTATTTCCGGCGCGAAAGCCACCCTGGTGAACACGGATACGAATCTCACCTTGGTATCGATTTCCGATGCGAATGGCCTTTACCAATTCAATGCGCTCCCGTCGGGACTTTCATCGCCTCTTCACCAGGGACGTTCCTGGTTACTACAACCGGTTTCCCCGTTCCGACTCTGACTGAGAGCGGCGCGCTCCCGACCGGCGGCCGTGGTAGTATCTCGGCGCACCTAATAGAAAAGATTGCTGGTCTGTGGCGAATCAACTGGTATGATGACCTTCTTCAAAAAGCAATGATTCTCTTTCTCGAATTGAATCTAAGGCCAACCAAGGATAGTCATCTTCATTCGGCCCATGGGGGACGCATTGACCGACTCTAGCTATAACGCTTTCAATCGTCGCGAGTTCATCCACGGCGCGCTTGCAGGAGCCGCCTTCGCTGCATTGCCGATCTCTGCTTTCTCTTCAGAAGACCCAGGCATCCAATCGGTGCTGAGTCAAATACCAAAGATGCATGATGAGAATGTGAAGCGGCTGCAGGACTGGATCGCTTTGCCTTCGATCGCGGCCGAGAACCGCAATTATCCGCAGGGGCCTGACTATATGGCACAACTGGCTCGCGATGCAGGATTCGCGAACGTTGAAATTGTGCCAACATCGGGCAAGCCTGGGGTCTTCGGCACTCTCGATGCTGGTGCGGCAACCACCGTCGGTATCTATTTTATGTACGACGTGAAACAGTTCGACCCGTCGGAGTGGTCTTCACCACCGCTCGAAGGCCGGATCGTGGACAAGGAAGGGTTGGGCAGGATCTGCGTCGGCCGTGGCGCTGTGAACCAGAAAGGTCCCGAAACGGCCTTCCTCGGCGCCCTTCATGCCTTCAAGGCTGCCCGAACAAAGCTGCCTGTAAATCTCGTGCTCGTCTGTGAAGGTGAAGAAGAGATCGGTTCGACCCACTTTCCGGAGGTTGTGCATCAACCTAAGGTCACCGCCGCATTGAAGAAGTGCATGGGTGTGTTCATCCCAGAAGCGGGCCAGGACGTGGATGGAGGCATACAGATATCACTAGGCGCCAAGGGGGTGGTTGAGCTCGAACTGGTTTCCAGTGGAGAGCGATGGGGACGAGGGCCCAAACATGATGTTCACTCCAGTCTTGAGGCACAGGTAGACAGTCCCGCGTGGCACCTGGTGGAAGCGCTCAATACGCTCATCGAGTCCGATGGACACACGCCTGCCGTGGCGGGCTTTTTTGACAAGGTCAGGCCACTGACTCCCGCCCAAATGAAGATGATTCAGGAGGCCGCCGCTCGCCGTAGTGAAGCCACCGCTAAGCAGCAGCTAGGGGTTGAGCATTGGGTGCACGACACAAACTGGATTGACTCGCTCGTGCTGCTCGAATCCAAGCCCACGATCAACATCGAGGGTTTGGTGGGAGGATATACGGGGCCCGGTGGCAAGACCATTCTGCCGCATCGCGCCGTCGCGAAGATTGACATGCGGCTGGTACCGGACATGACGGCTGCCGGTACACTGGCGCTTCTGAAGGATCATCTTGCCAAACACGGCTTTGGCGACATAGAGGTCAATATGAGTGGTGGCTACGATCCGACACAGACCTCGCAGGATTCGAAGCTCATCCAGGCGCAAATCGCGACTTACCGCAAGCTGGGTCTGGATCCCGTGCTGTGGCCGCGATCCGCCGGCTCCTGGCCGGGATACATTTTCACTTCCGAACCTCTCAATCTTCCCGCCGGACATTTTGGAGTGGGGCACGGGACCGGGGCACATGCTCCAAATGAGTACTATCTGATCGATTCCGCCAATGCAAAGGTTGCGGGGATTGATGGGGCTGTGCGGTCCTTCATCGAGTACCTGTACGCGTTGGCTTAAAGCAGAGTGAGATAGTAATTATCGATCGTCAGCAAGCCGAACCGACTCCCAAAGGTCGAATCAAGGCTGGACGCCTGCATAACGAGGGATCGCGCCGCGCGCAGTGTTCTTGTAAACCACGCCGCCCTTCATTACAAATACAACGCGCCGAACGGCGGTGATGTCTTTCAACGGCTCTCCATCGAGCGCAATGATGTCCGCTTGAAAGCCGGGGGCGATCGAGCCGACCTGATCGCCTAAGCCTAGCGCTTCAGCGCCCAGCGAGTTGGCAGAGACCATTGCTGCCATCGGGTCCACACCGCAGTCACGCACGCGATCGATGAACTCCTCGGCATTGCGCCCGTGAGCGCCGGCCACGGCGTCAGTGCCAAAAACGATTTTCAGGCCCGGAATTTTCGCCGCGTGTTGCACGATCTCGTGATCCATGGGCAGGATCTTCTCCATCGCAACAAAACCCTCGGCAGTATAGCCTTGTGTGCCGAGATACTTTTCTCTGTTCTGCAAGTAGTTCTCAATGACCAGCCCGCATTGCGGATCGAAATAGGTGCCCCTCTCTGCCATCAGTTTCAAATCGTCGTCGGGAGCCAGCGTACCGTGCTCAACCTCAGTGCAGCCCGCGAGAGTCGCGGCGCGGACCGCCTCTTTGTAGGCGTGCACGAGCGTGCGCAGTCCCTGCTTCTTTGCTTCATCACAAGCCGCGTTTAATTGCTCCTGCGAAAGAGTCATTCCTCCGCCCTGGCGAATGGACTTCGACGCGAAGATTTTAATCAGGTCCGCGCCGGCTTGCTTTTGTTTCCTCACGTAAGCGCGGATTTCATCGGGCGTGCCGGTCGCCTCGCCTCGCCCTTCGAGCGGTTCGTTGGCCGTCAGGATACGCGGGCCGGGGAGTATTCCTTTCGCGATAGCATCGCGCAGCGGAATGTCGTTGGGAGCACCCACACTTTGCACGGTCGTGAAACCTGCCATCAGCGTCACCCATGCATTCGACGCCGCTTGATAGGCATCCTCTTGGGTTGTGCCTTCTGTGCCTGCGTTTTTCCCATCCTTGCCGAAGATCCATGTAATGTGCACGTGCGCGTCGATCCAGCCGGGCAACACTGTCAGGCCGCGCAAGTCATAGTCCACCGGCCCCTCGACCTTAGGATCTATCGCAACAATCTTTGAGCCCTCGATCACGATCCGAACGTCATGAAGTATGTGACCCTTGCCATCGATCACCACGCTCGCGGCAATTACGATGGGTTGCCCCGAGGCAAGCGTCTGTGCAGGAGTTCGAGGCGCCAGGAGGCAGCCGCCAACTATGCTGAGGATGCATGAAATGGCCTTTGTCAGTCGCATGCCATTAGCGCAGAAGCAACTGCTGCTGTTACGTCTCAACTCTACGCAAAGCGCCTCTATCTCCCCGAATGGCGGAAAGAAGCCATCGAGCGGATTCAGAGTGCCGAAGGCGGCTAGAGCTTCTTCAGCTCATTGAAAAAATGGCGGAAGCGAGTGGGGGTCGAACCCACCGGTGACAGGAAGACCTGCCGCCCGCCGGTTTTGAAGATCACATAGTGTGTTCTGATCGGTTATGAAAATTCTCTACTCTATCTGATCCGTCAACCGTTTACCAGAAATCGGTTCTGATACGTTCTGATCGAGTTTGCCCCCTTCTGATCATGGAACTATCACGTTTTTATCACAGCACAACATTCTCCAGGGTTTTAAGTCTCGTGGGGGTCTTGTTCGAATTTCGTAAAATGGGGGAACATCGCTTTGGGCGAGTATCTTGCGAATCCTATCGCCCCACAAAACGGGGAAATTGTAACTGCTGTCTTGAATCCGTAACGCGAATTCAAAACAATTTGCAGAGTTCCTAGCCCGCGCAGTTAAGATTCGTCGTCTTTCAGAAATTTGAGTCTAGCAGTGATGCAGCAAGATCTGGCCGGACCTTTTGGGGTGGATTTCAAGAAAGCCGTCAGCGTCCCACATCAATTCCCCTGATATGCAAACCTCAGATCCTTCTTTTCGAGGAAGCTGCGTGCCGATTCTGACTAAAGGGAAAACCTCAGCCCTAATGAAGCTAACGTGCGACAACGCGACAACCTCGTTCCCCACCCTGAGCTCCCGAATTTGCAGATCAATCGTGTACAGCCCGTCATCGGAGCCCGCAGCATGGGTGACGGTATCGCTCGTTTGGGCGGCCAAGTGATAATCTTTCCAACCTTGAATGCCCAGTAGCTTTCCCGCGTACGTAGTGAATAAACCAGTGGTCCTCGCGACCCAGTTCAGCTTCGGGTTGCTGGAAGATCGCAAAACTGAAGGTACCGCCCCCGCTGACCCTATCTTGGGAGGGTGATGACAGCGGACCCAGCATGGAATACCCTCGGCCCACATCGGTATGCCGGATACGAATCGCTAGGGTCGCGGCTAGAAGTACTTTCATCTTTGCAATCCCGCTGGCTCTTCAAGGGATTATGGTCACGATCGCCGGACTAGATGTTGCATTGTCCGCCAAGCGGACTGCCGTGATTTTCAGCGTTAGTGTCGCAGCGACGCTGGCGGGAGCCGTGTAGTTGCCGTCATTGTCAATCGCGCCTGTCTCGACGGTGCCTTGACTTTTCCCGTCCACCTGCCAGTCGAAAGGCCCGTTCCCGCCCTGCCGTGAACTGTTGTTTGGCCCCCGCCTTAAGCTGAGGCTTTAAGGGGGTAATCGTGATGCCTGTGGGCTGCTGTGTCGAACCGGCGGCGAGCTGATTGTTTGCAGTAGCTAACTTACTCTGCGCGGTGTTGGCTGATGAGGCGGACTGGTTGTTTATCTCAATCAGTGCTCTTTGCACGGTTCCCGCTTGATAGAGATCCTGCACGTCATTGAGAGCTTGCTCAAGGGTATAGCATGCCTGCTGAGAGCCGTTCTGAGGGTTCATGGAAGTCGTTGTGTCACACACGATGGGAAGCGCTTCCCGCTGCCTAATCTGAGCGAGTTGTTGAAGTCTCAGTGCGTGCATGGTGCTGTTAATTGCCACAACAGTCTGCGCGTTGTAGAAATTCTTGCTAACGCTGTGTTGCCAGCCTAGTGTGCGTGTCCCAGCAGCCCCTAGAACATTTCCCACAGAGGAGACAGCGGCGGCAGCCGTCAGCCCAAGAGCTGCAACGTCGAACGCGGTGTCTATATAACCGCGTGTCAGCAGTTCGTTCTGTTCGAAGTCTCCGTAGATGTTATTTACGAGCGTTATGAATTCCTCGGCGACTGCATTCCTAAAAGCCGCTCTCTGTCTAGGATCTATGTCGCCGTCGTGCGTGTAACAGCGTGTGCGACTGGACCTTAACTCCGATAGCTTCACGATGGATTTGGGTGCGCTCTTCTTGATCTCTGTTGCGCTGCTCTTGTTTTTGATTCTGTCGTTCCTGCCAAATGGAGCGAGATAATCTAACGCTGCAACTCAGAGTGGAGGAAGAAAGAGCCGCTGGATTACGTATAGAGGAACGTTTCTCGCCCCGCATCATTACTCACGACCAAGCTAAATCACTGCAGGAGCATCTCTCTCAATTAAAAGGCAAGCAGTTGACAGTCTCTGCAATCGCCGGAAATGCTGAAGCCTTCGATTTTGCAGATCAATTGGTGAAGGTATTCTCAGACGCCGGTTTGCAAGTCACCTTTGATGGCGGCAAGAATTTTAGATTTACAGTCCTCGGCTTCCAGTTCATGGTCAGCCCAGATCGAACAAACGACGCCAACACGTTGCAACAAGCACTGACTGATTCTGGACTACAACAATGCTGCCACGAGGTGTTGGGAAGCAATCTCGCATGATGAAAAGGGGAAAGTTGCTACGAAACTCCTCAACGAAAGCGGTTGTCACTGGGTTTTACTCCTAACTAACCGAACGAGGCTACAACCCGTTCCTGGTCGTCAAAGACCTCGAACAAGTCCAGCAGGCAGATCATCTTCAAGGTCTGCACCGTAAATTTCGAAGGATTGAGTAGCTTCACCGATCCGCCCCGCTGCTTGGCGGAAGTCAGTATCTTGACCAGCAAACCGATCCCGCTGGAATCGATCCAGGGAACTTCGCTGAGGTCGAGCACAACGCGCGTATCGCCACTATTCATCAGATCGCCCAGGGTGTCCCGGAGGCGATCTACCGCGTCGCCCAGATTCAGCCTGCCGCGCAACTTGACCAGCTTGACCTGGCCCAGACTGCGAAGTTCGATGTCCAAAATGGTTTCACCTCAAATGATCGGGAAAGGGCTGCGGCGGTGGGGTGCGTTGACAGCCTTCCAACCGTCTGTTAAAGTGCACGCTCAACTTAGAGGAAGCTCAGCGAATTTGCAAGTTAGGGCTTCTGCCTCCCCCTGGGCTCAATAAGAGTATCCTGACTTTCCGTGGCGAGCTCCATGGCAACTCAAAGCCCCAATCTGACTCTCGACATCGCTGCCATATCGGTTCGTCTGCTGGAGGCACACGAGGTCGCCCCCCGGGCGCAAACGGTTGCGCACGCAATCGCCGCCCTGCTGCCCGCTTCTGCCGTTAACGTCTATATGGTTTCGGAGACCGCCGAGGGCGGGGTCTGGACCATGCGCGGCACGGTCGGGGATGCCGCGCCGGACGAAACGGTCCCCCTCGATGCCGGAACTCTCGGCATCCTTGCCGCCAACCCCGGACCCCAGCTGTTTGCTGGCAAGACCCTGATCCGCGAGCAGTATGCCCATCTCAACGTCCGCAAGACCCTGCACTCTCTTGCCTACCTTCCACTCGTCACTCATGATACCTTGATCGGCACCATTGAGATTCTCAGCTTCGAAGAGCCGTTGACTGGAACTCATCTAGAGATCCTGCAAGGTGTAGTCGAGATTGCCGGTCCGGCGCTGCAAGCCGCTGGGCAGTATGAGGTCGAGCGCAACAACTCGTTGACCTCCATAACCCGCCTCACTCACTTCTACGACATTGAGAAAGTTTTCAGTTCCACTCTGGAGATGGATCAACTTCTGCCCCTCATCGGGTCGAAGATGCGCGACACGCTCGAGTGCGAGGCGGTCAATGTATGGATGGTTCAAGGCGATGGAAGCCTTTTACTGATGCATCAGGCGGGCCGGGATGCCACCACCCGGCAAGGAATGACACAGAAAGGAGGCGAGGGAATCGCCGGGGATGTCTCCGACGACGGTGAACCCGTGCTGATTACAGATCCCGGGGACGAACGGCTGCTGCGCCGCAACCTTAACATAGAGGATGGGCGCGTCGAGTCTATCGTGGTCGCCCCCTTGCTCGACAAGGAATCTCTGGTCGGCGTGGTGGAAGCGGTCAACCACCTCGACGGTAAGTCTTTTGATGAAGACGACCTTTTCGTACTCGGCAGCCTGAACGAAACCGCAAGCATCGCCCTCCGCAATGCAGGTCTGTTGCTGGCCGAGCGCAAAGTGGAGGTCCTGCAAACCCTGGTACAGGTGAGCGCTGAGATTACCTCCACGTTAAACCTGGACCGCGTGCTGCAAGCGGTCGTGAACCATACTCAAGCGATCATTGCTTTTGAACGTGCTGCTATCGCTCTGGAACAGAGGGGCTTGTTGCAGATGAAAGCAATCTCGGGCATGACGCAGATCAATCCTGCAGATCCCGCGGTTTCCGGTTTGAAGGAAATGCTGGAGTGGGCGTCGATCTCCACCGAGGAAACCCATGTCACTCAGCGCGGCGACCAGATCGACGACCCCCGCCACGAAACCAAGGCCAAGTTTGCCGCCTATTTCGCGGCCACGGGAATGCGGGCATTCTATGCTCTTCCGCTCATCGACGATCAAGGTCGCCTCGGAGTGCTCTCGTTTGAGAGCAGCGATCCCGATTTTCTCACTGTGGCTCACCTGGAAATTATTAAGGTGTTAGCCGGTCAAGCCACCGTCGCCCTGCGCAATGCCTCGCTTTACCGGGAAGTCCCGTTCATTAATCTTTTGGAGCCGCTTCTGCAAAGGAAAAGGCGCTTCCTGGCGATGGAAAGACGCCGGCGCTGGTTGATGCTCGCAGCGGCCGCCGCCGTGGCGCTCTTCCTCATTATTTGCCCATTGCCCATGCGGGTTTCTGGAGACGCCACCGTAGCTTCGGCGCGTACAGCGCAAGTGCAGGCTGGCGTCGATGGTGTGGTAAGGAATGTGTACACGCGCGAAGGCGAGCAGGTACGGCAGGGGGCTGTACTTGCCGAACTGGAAGATTGGAACTACCGCGCTGACTTGGCCGCCGCGGAGGCCAAGTACGGCGAAGCCATGGCAACGATGAATCGTGCCCTCGCGCAGAACGACGGAACCCTGGCCGGGATCGAGCGGGCGAAAGTCGACTACTTTAGAGCGGAGCTGACCCGCGCTCGTGAACGGCTGGATCGAGCCACCATACGGGCTCCGTTTGATGGGGTCGTGACCACACCGCTGGTACAAAACTCCGTGGGCCGTCGCCTGATGCACGGCGACACCTTTGCCGAGATTATGGAAACTTCTCATGTCACGGTTGACGTTGCCGTTCCTGAGGATGAAGCCGCGCTGCTCCAAAGTGGTGAACATGCCTCCATAAAGCTCGAAAGCTCTCCCCTGCGCACCTTCCGCGGCGATGTAGCGGTTATCAGTCCAACGAGCGAAGTAGAGTCCGAGCGCCGGGTCTTTATTGCCCGGGTCAATGTCCCTAACCAGGACGGGGCGTTGCGTCCTGGCATGGAGGGGCACGGCAAGGTGTCTGTAGGCTGGCATCCCGCAGGCTATGTGTTGTTCCGCGGTTCTGCGATGTGGCTCTGGGGCAAGTTATGGTCGTGGTTTGGTTGGTAGTAAGAAATTGATCCGGGGAGTCCGTTATGCAGAAGTCTTCCGGCCTGGTGCTATTTGCGTTGTTTGGGGTGACAGTTCTGCTGCCTGGGTGCAGTTCCAACACCACGCCGGCGGTGGCGGCTGCAACCGTCCCTTCAAAGCCCGCTGCTGAGACAACCACTCAGGCTCAAACCTCACCCGCGGACTACATCGCTTCTGGGCCGATTGTGGTGGAAAACCAGGTTGAACTGGTTGCCCAGCGCGACGGAGTGGTGGTGGAGGTTTTCGTCGAGACCGGCACAGCCATAAGAAAGGGACAGATTCTCGCCCAGCTTGACGACCGACAGCTCACGGCCGACAAGGATGCTGCCGCCGCCAAGGCGCGAAGCACGGAAGCAGACCTCAGGAACTGGGAGGCGGGCGCACAAGTAGCGCAAGCGCAGCGCGATCGCGCTGAGCAATTGTGGGCCGCGAACATTATCGCCAAATCCGAAGAAGAGAAGGCGAAGTACCAATACGATGCAACCACATTTGAGGTAGAGCGCCAACGGGAGGACTTGAGAGTTGCGCAAGAGACGCTTCGGTCTCTGGAGCTTGAACTGGAAAAAACCAGAATCACAGCTCCATTTGATGGGGTCGTCGCGCGGCGCTACCTTCGTCTAGGCCAGGACGTGGCAAAGAATGATCGTCTATTTTGGATATCGGCCGTGGCGCCCTTGCGTGTGAAATTCGCGCTGCCAGAGGCCTATCTCGGGCGCGTGCGGAATGGCACCGAACTTATCGTAGTCACGTCCGCGACTCCCGGCGAAGTCCACCAGGCTAGAGTCGTGCTAGTAAGTCCGGTGGTTGATCCCTCGAGCGACACGATTGACGTCACAGCGGAGTTGGACGGACCATCCAGCAACCTGCGCCCAGGGATGACCGCCAACATCCGTTTGCGGAACCTGCAATGAATCTCTCCGAAGTCCTTAACGTCGCGCTTCCCGAGCTGCCGGCCCGGAGAATCAACAAGAGTTTCCGCCGCCTCCATCCCAAGCTGATCGCACGCGAGCAGATTGAGGACGGAGTCCCCACCATCGTCGTGATGGTTTCGGGCGGCACTTATGTTATGCGATTTAGTCCGGAGCAATGGAAGCTGGCGCAGCTGTTCAACGGAGAACGCTCGTACGGCGAAGTCGCAGAACTTTTCCAGGAAGAGACAGGCATAGCTTTTACGGAACAAGAAGCACTGGAATTTGCCGACGCGCTCGATGAAGGTGAGATCTGGTACAGGACGTCCTTGGAGCTAAGCACCATCGCCACCCAGAAACTGGCGGACGAGCGCCGGCGTCGAGCCAGGAAAAAGATAGATCTGGCGATGATGACTTTCTCTACCTGGGATCCCGACAACTACCTTACGAGACTCCATGCGCGCGTGAGCTTCGTCTACACAAAATGGTTCACCTTTTTGACCTTGGGAGTGTTCGCAGTCATGGCCCTCATCTTCATGAGCGGATGGAGTGAGATCTGGCGCGACACGGTGCGGTATTACACATTCACCGATAAAAGTGCGGCCGATTTGGCTGAGTTCTGGCTGTTATTCTGTGGACTGGGGTTCTTTCACGAATCCGCGCACGGCCTGACTTGCAGGCACTTCGGCGCCGGAGTGCACAGAATGGGCTTCATGCTAGTGTATCTTTCCCCCGCCTTCTTTTGCGATGTCGGCGAACTCTACGTATATGGAGGTAAATGGCCGCGAGTCGCCGCCATCATCGCCGGAATATGGGTTGAACTCATGTTTTGTTCTGTGGCGAGCATCGTTTGGTGGGGAACTCCGGCAGGCATCCCGATCCACGACTTCGCATACAAGATCATGCTGATCACGGGTGTGGCTGTGGTTCTCATGAACTTGAACCCGCTGATTAAGCTCGACGGTTACTATCTTTTTGGGGAGCTGATCGGTATCTCGACGATCAAGGAGGATTCGACTGAGTATCTTTCGAGCTGGGTGAAGCGCAACGTGTTCAGGCTGCCTGTGGATGTCCCTTACCTGCGCGCCCGCCGGCGTTGGCTTTTCGTGGGTTATGCTCTGCTTTCCGGTTTGTACAGTTACGTCGTCCTGTTTGCCGTTGTGCGCTTTGTCTATAACGTCTTCTCCCGCTCTAACCCGCAATGGGGATTCCTGCCTGCGCTCCTGCTCGCATTTCTGATTTTTCGAGCGCGACTGCGCTCCTCGGTGAGATTTATGAAAACTTTTTGTCTGGATAAACAACAGAGTCTTCGGACCTGGTGGAACGCGCCGTACAAGTACAAGGCTGTGGCCGCATCCCTGGTGACCGGCCTGGTCCTGCTGGCGCCCGTGTGGCGCGAGACCGTAGGTGGGCGCTTTGTGCTCGAGCCAGAAGAGCGCGCAGTTATACGCGCCGCCGTGCCCGGACAGATCACAGAAGTCCTGGCGGACGAAGGGACGCCGGTAGCAGCCGGCACTCCTCTGTTCCTTCTGCGCAATGTGCATCTCGAAGCCGAGGCCGATGACGCCAGTGTCAGTCTCCGCACTGCGGAAGCCAAGGCCCGCGAGGCTCAAATGAATTACTCGAACCTCGGCAGCGCGCGAGCCGAGCGTGCGTCCCAGGTCGGACGTTCCCACTCTGTTTCCGAGCAGGTCGCTGCCCTCCAGGTCACGAGTCCAATTTTGGGCGTCGTGGCGACACCGAGACTCCGGGATCTCTTGGGTTCGTTCGTTCAGGAAGGAGACATCTTAGCCAACGTGGATGACGCCAGGACTCTCAAGGCGCGAATCTTTATCCCCGACCTCCAGGTCCAGCGAATTCGGTCGGGAGATCCAGCGTCCTTAAAGCTGGAGTCTTTGTTTCAGCCTATTCGCGGCCAGGTAGGCTCCATTGCGCCCGCTTCCTCGGTGCTCGCTCCCGGTCTTGTGCAGGAGGAGAAATACAAAGGGATTGCCCCCCCGAGCTATTATGTGGCAACGGTTGTGGTTTCCAACGCTAGCGGGATACTGCAGTCAGGAATGTCGGGAGACGCAAATATCCAGGTCAGAAGGCAAAGCATTGTTGGATTTGCTTGGAGAACCGTCCGCGAGGTTCTCCAGCGAAAGGTCTGGTGAAGGTTGGTGCTAAACCGAAACGGAGGAGGGATCAGAAGATTAGTGAACCCTCCTCACGGTCCATAAGCTCTAGCCGGGATCGCTTTAGACGACTACTTTATATCTTACCCTTGGCGAAGTTCTTGGCCACAGGCTTGGCGAAGTTTTTGGCCACAGGCTTGGCGAAGTTTTTGGCCACGGGCTTGGCGAAGTTTTTGGCGAGTGGTTTGGCCGAAACCGGACTGCTCGAAACGCTCGTCGCGATGATGGCCTTCTTGGCCGCCGTCAGACTACCGATCAAGGATTTCTTTTGAATGGTCACGGGACGCTCCCCAAATTTGTTTTCGATTGAATTCCATAACTCGGGCTAGGCTATAGCACGAGCCATGCCAAACCGGCAGGGTTGACCTCGAAAATCGCTAACCCTAACAATCACAGTTTCTTAGCCGTCGCCGGCCTGAATTTGCAATCCCCAGTGGTCAGTGAACAATTCTCTCTCGGTTAATAATTAACCGACACCTGGTTAATTTTTAACCCTTGCCATCGTCGAAAGATTACAGATGCAGCTTCCGGCAGAGGTACTTCATGCGTTGCTGATCGATGCTCAGCAGGGCGGCGGCGGCGGATTTCTTGCCCTCAGTCCGGCGCAGGGCGGCATTGAGATAGGCAATCTGGATCTTTTCCATCTCGGCGTCAAAGTCCACGCCTTCTTCCGGAATCAGGATGGCCTCCTGGCTGGCCGCGCTGGAGCGGAGAAGTTGATGCGGCAGGTGCTGAGCTGTGATCACCGGGACGTCGTTCATCACCACCATGCGCTGCACCACGTTCTCCAGTTCCCGAACATTGCCCGGCCAGGAATAGTCTTCGAGGATGTGGATCACGTCCGGCTGGAGTTGCTTGCTGGGCTTCTTGTTGGCCGCACAATAGATGCGCAGGAAGTGTTCCACCAGCAATGGCACATCTCCATTCCTTTCGCGCAAAGGTGGCACGAGGATCGGCACTACGTTGATGCGGTAGTAAAGATCCTCGCGGAAACGGCCTTTCTTCACCATATCTTCCAGGTCGTCGTTGGTCGCCGTGATCAGGCGGAAGTCGATCTTACGTGACGACCGGCCTCCCAGGCGCTGCACCATTCGATCTTGCAGGATGCGCAGCAGTTTGCTCTGCAGGGGATGGTTCAGGGTGGTTATCTCGTCCAAGAACAAGGTGCCGCCGTGCGCCGTCTCGATCAAACCAGGCTTGGCGCCCTCCGCTCCGGTGAAGGCTCCGCGTTCGTAGCCGAACAGTTCCGACTCAATCAGGCTCTCGGGCAGGGCCGAGCAGTTCAGGCACACCAACGGCTTGTCTTGGCGGTTTCCGGACTGCACGATGGCATGGGCGACCAGCTCCTTGCCCACGCCACTCTCCCCGCGCAGCAGCACGCTCGCGTTGCTGTCGGCGACGGCCTCAATCGCTCTGTACACTTTCTGCATGGCCTCGCTGCCGCCAATCAGCCCGCAAAAGGCGGACTTACTTTCCACCTGATCGAGCAGCCAACGCCCTTCGAACTGCAGCGCGCGCTTCTCGATCGCTGCCACCAGCACGCCGGGAAGCTGGCTGAAGTCCATCGAATCGAGGAAGAACTCGTCCGCGCCCGCCTGGCTTGCCTTCAGTGGTATCTCGCTCTTGGTCGACTTCGTGATCGCCACCAGCACCATGTCTTCCCGCAACTTGCGGATTTCCTGCAGGACTTCAATGCCGTCGGCCACTCCGTCACCAATGCAATCGAGATCGAACACGATTCCATGCACGCCGAGGTCATGCACAACGGCTTGGATCTGCTCTTCGGTGCTTGCGACCACGGTTTTGAAAGTGGGCGCAAGGTAGCGGCCGATGTCAGGCAAGAATGTTTCTTTCACCGTGACGATGGCTATCGAATACTGCTCGGCTCTGGGTTGGTTCGCGTATTGGCGAAGGGTTGCACCCATGGTTGGCGCTCAGGTGCGGATTATAGGTGAATTTCTCACCCTTGGGAAACGCTAGAAACGCCTACCCCCTGGTATCCCAGACCTCTTCGGGATGCCTTGCCCAGAGTCCAGCGCGTCGATAACTTGGGAGCCTACAGCATCCCGTCGGAGACCGGCCTTCTCTCCCATCTGTTAATAATAGCTACGCTGAAGCAGCGACAACAGTCGAATCGCAGTTATTGTAGCTTCGCGTACTCCGCTTTGGCTTCTTTCAGGATGGGGATGTGGGGGTCGGGGTCTTTCCATAGCGCAAGGAAGTCTTTATAGGCAGCGAGCGCCCTTACGCGGGCGGCATCAGCATCCGCTCCCTGCGAATTTCTCGCCTGCAAAGCGTTCGCGCGAGCCACTCCCAGATGCGCCAACGCTCCCGTCCAGCAGTTCCACACGATGCCGCTGTGATCGAGAATCTTCTGAAACTCGGCGGTGGCAGCGCGGCCTTGTCCGGCTGCCAAGTACGCCTCTCCACGTACATAGGCGGGATAGAGGCAGGAGAGATTGTTAAGGAACAAAATTTGCCCCAACTCGACGGCTGAACCAGCTTGCAGAGCAATCAGGGCAGAAGCCGGGTTTTTTCTATCCAGCGCCAATTGCCCCTGAATCGCAGGCAGCCAAAACGACTGCATCTGGGTGTCCAGTGGGAAGCGTTTCCCTAAGTCTTTTGCCATGGACTCAGCTCGTGATGTATCGCCAGCCATTGCAAACGCAAGGGCTGCTTCGCCCTCGACACCTTGACTGTTCGGAGCCAGCTTCAGTGCCTCTGCCGCTGACTTTCGCGCTTCTATGGAATCGCCGTAACCCGCCTGTTGCAGGGCAGCATTCGCTTGCCATACTGCCCCGTCTTCCTTGCTGTCCGCCCGGATGGCAGAGGCGACAGCCCGCTTCGTTAGTTCCTGAGCCTTGCCCACATGACCGCGATATGCCTCAGCGTCGGCTGCGAGCGCAAGTCCCCAATTCTCATAGTCCGGCGTGCCGGCGAACCACTGTTGCTGTTTCTCCATCGCTGCGGAGTCCTCGCCCAGGGAGGCAAGAGCATAAAGAGCATTGTGGAACATCGGATTATCCAGTTTTCGCGCCTGCGCCTCTCGGATGGTCTGCCGCGTTTCGTCGAAACGTTGCAAAGCCAGCGTATAGTTGGCGAGATTGCCGTACCACCCGACATGATCCGGTGTTAAGCGCAGCCCCTCACGAGTGATTTCTGTGGCCTTCTCGTACTGTCCCTGTGCCGCGTACACCAAGCTCAGAGTGCTGTACGCGCCGGTTACCCGCGGATAGCTCTCAATCTCCTCCTGAAAAGCATGGGCCGCTTTGTCCAGCTCCCCAGTTACGTTCTGATAGTAGGAGGCGGTGATCGCAAGCCTTTCCCGCTCGCTAGCATGTTCGCGCAGTTGAAACGCCTTGGTGTAATACTCACTGGCCCGCCCTAGTTCGCCCAGACTGGCGTAGTCGCCGCCCACAGCACTGTAGCCCATGGCAAAATTCGGATCCAGCTCGATGGCGCGCTCGTAGTAAGGCAGGGCTGCTGTGAAGCCTTTCCCGTGGTAGGCCTTTTGTCCCAGACTGTATGCTTTCAGGGCGTCGAGCGAAGACGTCGTGGCCTCTGCGAGCGGAACATCAAACCTCTGCACCGTAGCCAGCGACTCGCCCAGTTCACCGCGCAGCTTGGATGCCGCTTCACTTAGTGCGTCCAGCACCTTCTCCTTCGACGCCGCCGTCACCTGCTCCTGCGCCAGCGTGTCCCCGTTCTGGCAATTCACCGTCCTAAGCCCTAGCACGTACTCGCTCCCTAGAGTCGCAATCGAACCAGCGATGTATGCTTTGCTGCCCTCCCGCTGGCAAAGGTCGCGGGCCACCTCGGGCGTAAGTTTCGTACCGGCCAGACGGGTCATCAATTGCAACGTCTTCGCCACTTCGCTGTCGGGGACTACATTCAAGAAAGGCGATTGCCGCAGCGAAACATTCAGCGCGGTCTTCAGCGTGTCGTCGAATACTGGATCGCCCGTGCTGTTGGCAAAATCGGCGAGAACGATGGTGTCCTTCTCGGTGAGTTTGGGCGGGCGGTGAAGGTAGAAGTAACCGCCGACTGCGAGTGCTGCCACAGCTAATGCAACTGAGAGCGTGACCTTCCAGTGCGTTCGTAGGTGAGTGCTGGCTTCAGACCTTGACGCTGCGGGTATCCGCGCTGACTCCGTGTCGCGCTTCAGCCGTTGCAGATCGGTGCGAACGTCCGAAGCATGCTGGTATCGGAGATTACGGTCTTTCTCCAGACACTTGTTGATGATCTCTTCCAGGTTCGGCGGCAGGTCGGGATTCAAGCGCACCGATGGCGTGGGTGCCGCGTCCAGAATGGCTTTTAAGAGGACTCCAGTGCTTTCCCCCCGGAACGGCAATGCCCCAGTCGCCATCTCGTACAGTACTGCCCCGAACGAGAACAGGTCACTGCGGGCGTCCAGTTGCTTGGCGCGGACTTGTTCCGGTGACATGTAAGCGATGGTTCCGACTGCTGAACCGGGACTAGTCAGGTGCTCTTCCAGCGTTGCAGTCGATTGCGCCATTACTTCTAGCTCCGCGCTTTTCTGGACGGGAATCAATTTCGCCAGACCAAAATCGAGAATTTTGGCGTGACCTCGTTTCGTCTCAAAAATGTTAGCTGGCTTGATATCACGATGGACAATTCCCGCAGAGTGGGCAGCATCCAGTGCATCGGCAATCTCAATGCCTAGCGACAGCAGGGTTTCGATCTCCAGCGGTTTGCCACCGATCCGGTGCTTCAGTGTCAGCCCATCCAGAAACTCCATTGCGATGAACGCTTCGCCATGCTGGTCGTCAATTTCGTAGATCGTGCAGATATTGGGATGGTTTAGTGCTGACGCAGCCCGCGCCTCGCGTCGGAACCGCTCCAAAGCGTGTGGGTCTTTGGCTACGTCGTCGGGCAGGAACTTGAGAGCCACAAAGCGACCGAGCTTTACATCCTCAGCCTTGTAGACAACGCCCATCCCACCGCCGCCCAACAGTTCAAGGATGCAGTAATGAGAGATCGTCTTACCGGCGAGTCCGAAGGATGTGCCCATTAGCGGGAATCATAGGACTGTTAAAGGCGCAGGGTCAATGAGCACGGGAAAACTGCCAAGAACTGTCCGCACGCATTGTTTTTCTCGGACTTGGAAGTTCGTGGTCAAAAAGGGCTTCGCCGCGAGAGCCGCAAGTCCGTTGCTGTCAATGCGGGCTTTTTACTTTTCGGCTGGTCAGCCAGTTACCTTCTGGCACGAGCGGCAGCAGGTAGTTGTTGCATCATCAGCCGAGGTTCGCCATCACCGCTACGTCGCCAGCTCTCTCGGACATCACATTTCAAGCGTGACATCTCTTTTTCGTCTTGGACAGAAGCTGGCAAAGGTGGTATTCATGAATGGAAATTCGTCCTTTTGGGTTGGTACGGGTCACATATAAACAGGGAAGATAGACCTGCCTGATGGTTGAACGAGCGGAAACAAAACCTCAGTGGAAGAGTGCCTGTCGAGGCCGTCCTAGAGAACGGTGGTGTAGCCATGCGATTCTTGATCCCTTTGGCCGTCCTGAGTTTGATCCTCAGTCTTATCCTCGCCTCTTCTGCCTCCCGCTCGACGGAGGCACCTACCGGTTTTGACAACAAAAGTAACGGTATCACCGACGATACAACTCACCAGGCCGATCAAATAAAATTTGAAGAAGTCGAGCAGCTGAGCGCCGGCCTCGGACCGCTCTATAACGCGCAGTCCTGCCGCGAATGCCACCAGAGTCCGGTTTCTGGTGCCGCCTCCCAGGTCACGGAATTACGCGTCGGCCATCAGGGGCCGGACGGGCATTTCCGCAATCCGGAAATTCCGATCGCTCACGGAGCCGAAGTGATATCTGGCCGGTCTCTCGTAAATGATCGCGCAATTTGTCCCAACGCTGCTTTCCCTACCGATGAGATTCAAGAGCGAGTTCCAGAGACCGAGACGATCCGGACGTTTCGCCTCTCCTTGAATCTGTTGGGAGATGGCTTCGTCGAGGCTGTTGCCAATCAGACCCTCATCGATCTTGCCGAGCAACAATGCAAATCTTCACATCGGAAAATCTGCGGACAGGTTCTCCAGGTCCCTATCGTAGAAGCCCCCGGACAGATGAGCGTAGGTAGGTTCGGTTGGAAAGACCAGCACGCGAGCCTACTATCGTTCGCCGGCGATGCTTACCTCAATGAGATGGGCATTACCAACCGTCTTCAACCCGACGAGGTCACCAAGCTTTGCAATTCCGTTTCGGAGCCGAATGACAAGCCGGGACCGGACGGCCTCTCCGACATTGATCACTTCGCCCGGTTTATTCGAGCCACGAAAGCGCCCGCGCGTGATTCCCAGCTCGCGAGCGGCGCAGTTGCAAAGAAGGGCAACCGTTTATTTGACAAGATCGGTTGTGCGACTTGCCATGTCGAAACATTGAATACCGCTCCCGCTGGAACGATGATCAACGGCGGAACGTTTGCGATTCCAATTGCACTCGGCTCAATCCCATTTCATCCGTACGGGGATTTCTTGATGCATGACGTAGGTACTGGCGACGGAATCCTGCAGGCGACCCGGGAGCACTATGGGAACAAGGTCTTTCAGATGATGTCGGGATATCTTTCGAAACAGGATTTCGAGAGCAGTCGGAATAAAATACGCACCGCGCCCTTGTGGGGAGTCCGCTTGCGTCCGCGATTGATGCACGATGGCGCATCCCTGACGCTTCGCGATGCGATCCTGCGGCATCGCGGCGAGGCAAGCCATGTAAGTCAGCAATTTGAAAAACTGAAGAGGGAAGACCAGGAAGCCCTCATCGAGTTCCTGAAGTCTCTATAAACTCTCCAGAGCAGCGGCTACGTTAGCATTCTGACGACAGTTGCGCACTCACGGCGCCGAGACTGTTAGGAACCGCCAACTTCGTTGGAGGAAGCAGAACCGCAAGAAGTGGCGGCTTGTCCCCGCTTGTCCGGACAGGGCAGGTCCTCAACTGTCTTCGGATCGCGTATCTCTAACGCCATCTGATACTGCAAGTGATATGGTCCCAGTAACTCTCGCAATTATGGGAGCGCTTTCGATGGGTGCGGCGACCGGTGCCACGGAGGTCGCTAAGAAAGCGCCCTTAGATGGTTATGAAGGACCTAAAACCTCTGGTCACGACAAAGTTCGGCAACAGTAGCGACGGTGCCGAACTCGGTAAAACTGAAGAAATTAGCAAGGTATTCGCAGGATTTCGAAAGTATCTGTACCAACCTACCCTGTGAGGCGGAGACAATTGCTATCCTATGGCAAATCTCAAAAACTCGGAAAAACTCAAACTGGAGAAGTACTTGGAAATGAAGATGGGGTACGTCTGTGATTTTTCGAACCGGACGTTCGCGGACTTTGTGCTGGAGCACACAGGAGTTGACGTCTACTCAGAGAAATATTTTGGGTCGAAGGCGAATCGTCTACGGGCATTCTGGGATACGGAATCCAACTATGTCGTAGCAAAGCTCTTAGGTGGGAAGGCAACGATTAACCGGGACACTGCAACCCTCTCGTCATGCTTGTTTCGCGCTAAGAAAATGCGGCTCATTTCGCGCAACCCGTGCGGCGATGTTGGCAAACTTAACGAGCGGCACGACAGGCGACAAGCTCGACCTCTCTCTTACGAAGAAGAGGATCGGATAAAGCAGTTCTCCCCGCCATTACTACGGATGCTGATTACCCTTCTTGCTGAGACGGGATTGCGGGTTAAGAAAGAAGCCCTGCCGCTCCGTTGGGCGGACGTATCCCTCGACTCGGAGCCAGCGTGCATTCATGTAGTCGGTTCCAAGAGTCCAGCCGGATTGCGACCCATATGGTTAACGACACACTGTCGCGATGCCTTGCTGCAGTGGCGTGAACTCTTTGGTCCGGAGATTTCACCGTTTGTGTTCCCGAGCCGTCGCAATCCTCACGTCCACTTTGTTGACTACAAAACTGCCTGGCGGACAGCAGCCAAAAAAGCTGGATTAGCAGATCGGAGAATTTATGATCTTCGGTCGACGTTTGCAAGCCGCGCAAATATGT
This sequence comes from uncultured Acidobacteriota bacterium, assembly GCA_963842075.1. Lineage (GTDB taxonomy): Bacteria > Acidobacteriota > Terriglobia > Terriglobales > Acidobacteriaceae > Sulfotelmatobacter. The sequence goes on from CAWJFA010000002.1 coordinate 112,546, forward strand.
GTCACGCCACTGCGTTGACAGTCGCTCATTTGCTCGGCCATGCCAGCACTCAGATTTTGCCAACTTATGTGCGCCCGCTCGACGAAAACACCAGAGCTTTGATCGAAGCGCTGGATGTGGCTCGAAAGAAACAGCCCACAGTTCCGACTGTTAACTGATATTGAATTCGACGCTTATCATCCCGTCCTTTGACTTTCGCGAAACTATTTTTTATCACGTTTTTATCACAGCAGCCCGATTGTGAACCTCGCTTCTCATTCTGAGACACGCGGACCTTAAACATAAACTATTGAAAAAAAATGGCGGAAGCGAGTGGGAGTCGAACCCACCGGTGACAGGAAGACCTGCCGCCCGCCGGTTTTGAAGACCGGGACGATCACCGGACCGCATGCGCTTCCATAGCAAACTTCCACGGCGCCGCACCGATCACACTTGAACCCAGCCTGACTCGCGCCCGTGTTCATGCCCTTCGATTCGTGGCTCCAGCGGTTTCGCAAGCTTAGAACTTTGCTCGGGCATCCGGCCGGCGCTCCAGCTACTTCGGCTGGGGCACGATGCGCAGATACGGTTTGGGGGACTTCCAGCCACCGGGATACTGTTTCTGCGCTTCCTCATTCGTGACGTTTCCGCTGATGATTACATCATCGCCGGGCTTCCAGTTCACAGGTGTCGAAACTTTATGCTTGGCGGTGAGCTGCATGGAATCGAGGACGCGCAGTATTTCGTCGAAGTTGCGGCCAGTGCTCATGGGATAGCTCAGTTGAAGTTTGATCTTCTTGTCCGGGCCCACCACAAATACGGTGCGCACTGTGGCATTGTCGGCGGCCGTGCGCCCCTCGGAAGTGCTCCCGCTCTCGGCCGGCAGCATGCCATATAGCTTCGCGATTTTGAGCTGCGGATCGCCGATCATCGGGTAGTTCACTTTGGAGCCTTGCGTCTCTTCAATGTCTGCGGCCCACTTTCCGTGGCTGCTCACCGGGTCGACGCTCAGGCCGATAATTTTTGTGTTTCGCTTGGCAAATTCAGGCTGCAGGCGGGCCATATAGCCAAGCTCTGTGGTGCAAACCGGCGTGAAGTCTTTGGGATGGGAAAATAAAATCGCCCAGCCGTTGCCGATCCATTCGTGAAAGTTGATTGTGCCCTGCGTGGTTTCGGCCGTGAAATCAGGCGCTTCATCGTTGATGCGCGGCACCCCGTGAACAATTTCGTTTGCAATCGCAGTACTCATATTTTTCTCCTTCTGAATTCGGTTCGTCCAAAATGTTAGCCGCCGCGCTTCTCATTCAGGTGAGTGTTGGATGAAAACGAAACCCACCCGTTTCGCGTCGGGTGGGTTGGAAAGAAATCTTCATCGATCCCTACCCACACGACAGCGCACACATGCAACAACACGTGGCGCCAGCATGGTAGGGACTAAACATGTAGCTAGAATAGAATTTCGCATCAACCGTGTCAACCGTTCGTGGTGCGAAGCCCGAGAGTTTTCTGCATCGTAGAAGATTTGCCTGCATCTGTTTTCTTTGCAGCGAACCTTCTGCGGTTAAATCTCGCTGCATGGAGTTTTATGAGTAAACCCTTACGGCGTTTGGCAATGGCGCAGTGGGATGTTTTTTCTTCCAAGCCGCTCGAAGGCAACTCGCTAGCCGTATTCTTCGACGGCCGGGGCTTGACTGACGCCGAGATGCAGGCAATCGCGAAGGAAATGAACCTCTCGGAAACGACGTTTATTTTGCCTCGCGATGCTTCGACCGAACAAGAGCAGGGCACTCGGGTACGCATTTTCACGGTACAGGAAGAGCTGCCGTTCGCCGGGCATCCCACGCTGGGAACGGCGTTTGCGCTGCGCGGTCACAGCGACGCAAAAAAAATCGTGCTGGAGCTGAATGTGGGCAAGGTGCCAGTACATTTTGAAGACAACGCAGGACAATCATCATTCGGCGAGATGACCCAGCCCGACCCAACCTTCGTAATGCAGCATGAGCTGGAGGCGGTGGCCCGGGCCACCGGCTTGCGCCCGCAGGACTTCGACGATTCTCTACCCATTCAAACCGTTTCCACCGGAGTTCCATTCACTGTGGCGCCGCTGAAATCGCTGGCTGTCGCACAGAATCTGCAGGTCGATTTGAACCGCGCAGCAGAATACCTCGCCAAGACTGCGGGAAAGTTTTTCTATTTCGTCACCCGAGAAACGATGGACCGCCAGGCCCGGCTGCACGCCCGTATGCTGTTTTACAACGGCGAGGATCCAGCCACAGGCTCGGCCGCAGGATGTACGGCGGCGTGGATGGTAGAGCACGGCGTGGCAAAACCGGATGAGCGCGTTCTGATTGAACAGGGCATCGAAATGAAACGGCCAAGCCGGATTTTTGTGCGGGCATCGCGAATCGATAACCGGGTAGTTAACGTACGCGTAGGCGGCCACTCTGTTGAAATCATGCGCGGCGAAGTTTTTCTCTAGATCAGGCACGCCGGGGCATCGCAAAATCACATCTTCCACGCAACTGAAAAATGTCAATGGCCAGAAATTGCCATTTGCATCGTCGCTACTTTACACGCCGCCGCCTTGCCGATAGCATCCAACTCGCTCAACTATTCTTCGCGAACAGAGAAACTTCCGTTGCCTTCCGGTCGCAAGCCGGCGAAAAGCGGATACAGGCGGTGAATGAAACCTAAGCGCACGATCCTTTGTGTTGACGACAACGAACAGTCTCTTTCCTATCGCAAAATCATGCTGGAAACGCGCGGCTACCGTGTGGCCAGCTACACCCGCGGCGAGGAAGCCCTCCAACGCTTCAAGCAGGGCGGGATCGATCTGGTGGTCACCGATATGGCGATGCCCGGGCTTGACGGTCCACAGTTGATCGCGGCCATAAAGAATCTATCTCCCCATACTCCAGCGATACTCATTTCGAGCAAGGTCCGCATTTACGATCATGAATCGCAGGCCGACGTATTCCTGGCCAGAGGAATGTATGCGCCTATGGACCTGTTGGAAAGAATCCGTCTGCTTTTGGTGCGCAAACGAGGCCCCAAGCGAATGCATGAGCGAGCAACGCCCATTCCCCAGCGGCAGGGCGCGGCATAGGAGTTGGATAGCGCTAACACGTTTTACCGCCGAGACGCAGAGGACCGAAAAAACTACTGAGAACCTCTGTGCTCTGCACTCTCGCAGCTTCGGAGAACTCAAGGTTTGATGGCCCGTCCATTGTGGAAGATCGTCATCGTGTAAGATCAAGACTGGCATGGGCGCATTCATTGAAGCCATTGATTTACACAAGACTTATAGGGTGGGAAAGATCGACGTGCCTGCGCTTCGCGGGGTCTCCTTCTCGGTGGAAAAAGGAGAATTTGTCACGGTTGTCGGACCGTCGGGCAGCGGCAAGTCTACTCTGTTCTATCTGCTGGGCGGGCTCACGCGCGCCGATTCCGGTAAAGTAATTTTGGATGGGGATGACTTCGCCAGACTCTCCGACGCCGAGCGCACCAGAATGCGCAAGCGCAAGATCGGCTTCGTCTTTCAGAAGTTCAACCTGTTGCCCACGCTCGACGCGCGTTCGAACATTGCCATTGCGCAAGAAATATCGGGCAAAAGCAACGGCGACCCTGCATTCTTCCTCCGGATTTGCGATTTACTGGGACTCACGAAACGGCTGAACCATCGTCCCTCGGAACTATCTGGTGGCGAGCAACAGCGGGTGGCTCTGGCTCGCGCACTGGTGAACAAGCCGGCGGTGGTTTTGGCCGACGAACCCACCGGCAACCTGGACACTGAGAACTCGAACATTGTTTTGCACATGTTGCGGCAGTCCAACCAGGAGTTGGGCCAGACGGTGCTGATGATCACTCACAATCCCGAGGCCGCCAAGTACGGAGACCGAATTATCCACATGCGCGACGGCCATATAGTGAAGCCGGAAGAAGATCCGCAATGGTCAGTACATTGACTCTTGCCGTTTCTGGCATCTCGCGGCACCATGTCGTAACGTTGCCCCGGCCAATTGCGTCATTTATAATCGGATTCGTCGAGCGGGAGTAGCTCAGTGGTAGAGCGCGACCTTGCCAAGGTCGATGTCGCGGGTTCGACCCCCGTCTCCCGCTCCAGTGTTTTTCTTGTCGACCGGGTCTTCCCGCAGATGGACTTTTTCCGCACGGAAAGCTAACGTATTGAGCAGGGGCGCGGTACCCAAGTGGTAAGGGAGAGGTCTGCAAAACCTTTATGCGTCGGTTCGATTCCGACCCGCGCCTCCAAGTCTTTTCTTGTAGTTGCTTGATTTCACTGTGTTCCGTTCGCTTCACAAGTTCGGTTCTCGATAACGGAAGATATCGGAAAATGATGCAATTTCGACCCCGGACTACTACAAAATTACGACAGGGTTTTCTTCGCTTCAATTAGGCTGCTCTGACTGCCCTGGAGCGGCCCTTATCATCTGGGCGGATTCATAGCGAACCATGGCACTCTTCTTGTGCTCATCCGTCGGATGAACATAACGTTCTACGATGCGGATTGAATTGTGGCCGAGAATTTTCGCGAGCGTCGCCAGGTCGATTCCTTCTTCGGCCACGCGCGTCGCGAAGGTATGCCTAAAATCGTATAGAACAAACTCAAGCTCGATCCCGTCTTTTTTCGCCTGCTCGAGGAGACGATCGTTGTTGTTGCTTTCTTCGAGGCATCTGTTCCCATGGATTGCCCGAAAGCACACGATCGCCAACCTGATCAGGCAATGTGATAGGCACGATAACAAAATAGCAACTAACATATAAAGATTCTTTCAGCGTGTGGCGGGCAATCCCCTTCCGAAACGCCGCCCTTCGAAGGCTACCGCTGTGAAGCCGGCAAACCTTCCCTTAGCCGGTTAGGTAAGAGTAGCCCTTCATCGGGGGGATGACCGCAATCGATTCTCAGGAGACTTCTTGTTCCCTGACCGGGAACAACTCCGCGAATTGCTGTTTCTAATCCTGCGTTTGAAGTGTTGAAGCGTAGGAATATAATTGCGGTCGCACAGATGGCCTTCAGCGCTGGCACGAAATTCGGTCCTTACGAAATCGAATCCCCGTTAGGTGAGGGCGGGATGGGCGAGGTGTACCGCGCCCGCGATGTCCGCCTTGATCGAACCGTAGCGGTCAAAGTTCTTGCTTCCCATCTTTCCTCATCGCCGGAACTAAAACAGCGCATGGAGCGTGAAGCCAGGGCAATCTCTGCTCTGAACCACCCTCACATCTGCCATCTCTACGATATCGGCTCACAGGACGGAACCGACTACCTGGTAATGGAGTTCCTCGAAGGCGAGACGCTGGCGGAAAGACTGCGCAAAGGGCCGTTACCGCTCCCTGAAGTGCTGAAGATTGCAATCGCCATTGCGGAGGCGCTTACCTTTGCTCATCGGCAAGGCATTGTGCACCGCGATCTTAAACCGGGCAACATCATGCTCACGCGTGCAGGCGCCAAGTTGATGGACTTCGGTTTGGCGAAAGCCACCGGTCTGGCCACTGGTGTATCGGCATCCAGCGCACCATTGTTATCCGGAGCTCGCACGATGACCGAGGCCAGTCCGATGTCTCCGCTGACGACGGCGGGAGCAATCATCGGGACCATCCAATATATGGCCCCGGAACAACTCGAGGGTAAAGAGGCCGATGCCCGGTCGGATTTATTTGCGCTCGGCGCAATTCTTTACGAAATGGTTACTGGCAACCGGCCTTTCGCAGGGCGGAGCCAGATCAGCGTTGCGAGTGCAATCCTTGAAAAAGAACCTGATCCAATTACGGCGACTCATCCCCTCACGCCGCTTGTGTTCGAGCAAGTCGTGGCAACCTGCCTCGCCAAGAACCCTGACGATCGGTTCCAGAGCGCGCATGACCTGAAGCTCCAACTGAAGTGGATTGCGGAAAGCAAGACCACCGTTGCGAAGCCTTCAGAGCAAAAGCGAACGCAGCGGGAGAGCATCCTGACGGCAGTAGCATGCACACTGGCGCTGCTCCTCATCGCGTCCGTCATCTGGTGGCGCACCAACCGCCCTGCAAAACAGATAGCATTTTTTTCTGCACCGCTTCCGTTCTCGGCCCGGGACGTGGCCGTTTCTCCAAATGGCCACACTGTCGCAGTCGTTGGGCGAGATTCCGAGCGGAACAATCTCCTATGGATCTACGAGCCAGGGTCCCCGCAGGCGACGCCAATTCCCAACACGGAGGGAGCCAATTTTCCGTTCTGGTCTCCCAATGGTAAGTCAATCGGATTTTTTGCAGACGGAAGATTAAAGAAGCTGGATTTATCGGGCGGGACGGTACAAACGCTCTGCGAGGCCCCGACCGGCCGCGGCGGTGCATGGAACAAAGACGGAGTCATCGTGTTTACGCCGAGCGGACAGTTGGGATTTGGCCTATATCGAATCGCTGCTTCCGGAGGTACGCCAACGCAAATCACATTTCCAGACAGGGAGCACGCGGAAGATAGCCATCGCTGGCCCGTTTTTCTGCCTGACGGAAATCACTTTCTTTATCTGGCTATGGATCTTTCGGGGCGAAAGGTTCTCTCTTCCATTTATGTGGGCGCCCTTAATTCCAACGAGAAGCACTTCCTAACGCAAGCCAGAGCGAATCCCGCTTATGCCGCACCTGGCTATTTGCTCTTTTACCGCGATCAAACTCTTTTTGCGCAACGGTTCGACGCGAAGAAGTTTGAACTGGCTGGAGAACCCACTCCTGTTCTCACCAACATTCTGTATTTGCCGCGAATTCAGAAGGCGGTGTTCGCGAGTTCCGAGAGCGGCGTGCTGGTCGCTCAAAGATCGTCCGGCGATGCGGGAGCGTCGCAACTGCTATGGTTCGATCGCAAGGGGCAGCAAGTTGGCGTTGCCACGAAGCCGGGCATTTACGGCAACATCGCTCTTTCGCCGAACGGAAAGTTCGTGGCCGCAGATTCCATGGATCCTGCCACCACTAATACCGATCTCTGGACCTACGATCTCGAAAACGAGAGCGCCAGACGGCTGACTTTCGATCCCGCTATCGATTCCACGCCTCTCTGGAGTCCCGATTCAACCAGGCTGGTGTTTACTTCGGACCGCGCCCAGAAATTCAACTTGTACGTGAAAAATGCGGATGGGTCGCAAGAAGAGCAACTGATCCCCCAGGAAGGTCCTGATCGCTATCCAATCGATTGGTCGCGCGATGGGAAATACGTGATGTATCAACGCGGCACCGACTTGTGGTGCGTGACTTTTCCGGAACTCACGGCCACTCTTTTTATGAAATCAGCCTCTGCCCCTAATGTGGCCCGCTTTTCACCGGATGGCAAATGGGTCGCCTATGCTTCGAATGAAAGCGGACGATGGGAGATTTACGTAACTTCCTTTCCTGCAGCGCAGGGAAAGTGGCAAGTGTCGAATGCGGGAGGGGAACAGCCCAAATGGCGAAGCGACGGGAAAGAGTTGTTCTACCTCGCTGCTGATGGCAAGATCATGGCCGTGTCCGTTGCGACCGGCGCCAACTTCGATGCGGGAACCCCGGTGGCGCTCTTCCAGGCGAATCCCCGCGAAATGGTCGCCACCTCCGAACGCTTCGCCTACGATGTAAGCAAAGACGGTCAGCGATTCTTGATCAACACGCAGCTGAAATCGGCATTGACGCCAATGTCCCTAGTGATGGATTGGACTGCCAGCCTGAACAAATAGTTGGAAAGGGACAGGTTTGCCGCACGGAGCCGTTTTCTTGCGGTAACCGTGATGGCCAAAGTTCGCAGGCCCCTTCATTGGGTTAAACGTAATACTCGATGCCCAAGCCACTGGGCGAGTCGTCGGCTAACCTTTTGCGTGGTCACCCCTCACGCGGACACCTTCGATCAGCAGGGGATTACAAAATCGGTCCGATAATTGAGTTCATCGCTTGTTGCCCCCTTGGATGGCCTCACGCACAGCGGCAACCTCATGAATGACGAACACTGCAGGAGCGACTTCGCGTGGCATTTGTGTGCTCGGTGGGTAGGGTGAAACAAAAACATGCGCCGCGCGGAGAGTTGTCGGCAGCCCACAAGCGGCCGCCATGCGATTCGATAATCGAGCGGCTGATGCGAAGTCCCATGCCGGTGCCGTGAGTCTTGGTGGTAAAGAAGGCGTTAAAGATCTGGTCTGCATGGTGACGGGGGAGGCCCACGCCGGTATCGCTGACTGACAGTAGCAGTTCGTTGTTTTCGGCTGGCTGCGACTTGATGATTAGCTCACGCGGCTCATCCACGTCGTGCATCGCATCGACGCCATTCATGATGAGGTTCATCAGCACCTGCTGCAATTGCACGCGATCTCCTATGACATGGGGAAGATCTTCCGCCAGCTCTGTTCGAATTGATATGGAGTGCCGCGATGCCTCGTCCCCCAGGAGGACGATCATCTCTCGAGCAACTTCGTTTACGTCAACCAACTCCCGTTGTGGAGTCCCCTTCTTGAAGAGCAGGTGGACCCGGTTGATGATTTCCGCGGCACGCTTTGCGTCTTCGACAATTCTCCACGCAGCCTCGCGCGCCTCTTTCAGATCGGGTTCATCACGCGCAATCCATCGCACGCAGGTATTGGCGTCTGTGACTGCTGCGGCGATCGGTTGTTTCACTTCGTGCGCCAGAGAGGCAGTGAACTCTCCCATGGTGGTCAGCCGGCTGACGTGCGCGAGATCCGTCTGCGCCTGACGCAGCGCTTCTTCGGCACGCTTGCGTTCGGTTATGTCCCGCGCCAGTTTCGATGCCCCAACCACGCGGCCCGAGGCATCTTTCATCGGGGAAATTGTCAGGGAAACGTCGAGCAAGCTGCCATCCTTTCGCCTGCGGACGGTCTCGAAGTGGTCGACCCGCTCGCCTCGCATGAGCTGCTCAATAATTGTTCTTTCTTCGTCACGACGCTCAGGAGGAATAATCATTGTGATGTTCTGGCCAACCGCTTCTTCCGCAGCGTAGCCGAACAGCCGTTCTGCGCCTTTATTCCAACTGGTAATGACGCCATTCAGAGTTTTGCTCACAATCGCATCATGCGACGATTCCACAATCGCAGCCAGCAAACGGGTCGCCTGCTCTGCCCGCTTGCGCTCGGTGATGTCCGTAGAGCTACCCACAAACTCCACTAAATCTCCGGATGCGGTCAAAACAGGATGGCCGACGGTGTGGATGTATTTGGTTGTGGCGTCCGGAAGAAGGATTCTGAATTCCACTTCGTAATCCGACTTTCGAGAGATTGCTCGGTCGATTGCCCCTTTCCACTTGGCTCGATCCTCCGGATGAGTGCGCTGCAGAAGTTGTTCAAAAGCCGGCGGGCCATTTTCTGGATTGAAGCCAAAAATGCGGTACCATTCCTCGGACAGATGCAAGGCGTCCCCTCCCGCTACCCGCCAGGCCCAACTCCCTGTGTGCGTGAGCCTCTGCGCCTCCGCCAAATACGCCTCGCTTCGCTGCAGCTTCTCTTCCTGAAGTTCCAAGGTCTGGGCAGCGAATCGCCTATCCACCCAGGACGTCAGCAAGGCCAGCCCGAGGACGACAAAGGTGACGGCGGCAATTCCGGTGGTGCCAAGTATGGAGATGCTTACGGCGTGAGATAGGTCCGCCGGCGTGCCCGATTGCGTGAAACTGGCGGCGGCCATGCCGGTGTAATGCATCACGGGGATCGCTGCACCCATCACGATGGCTCCGGCTAACTTTTCCCGGCCGATGCCCGTTTTCTCGTCTCGGAAGTGAAAGGTAATCCAAAGTGCGGCGAGAGAAATCAGAACCGCTAATACGACGGACAGGACGAGGAGAAAGGAATTAAATTGGCATATGGCCGGTAAACGCATGGCGGCCATGCCGATGTAATGCATGCTCGCAATACCCGTACCCATCAGGACACTTCCGGCGAGCGCTCGGAACGCACCCATTTTCTGTCTGCTCACCACGCCCAGGGCAACGACCGAAGCGAGAATGGCCGCCAGCAATGACAGCAGAACGGTCGGCCAATGGTAGGCCACGGGAACCGGCAGGACGAACGCCAGCATCCCAATGTAGTGCATGGACCAAATGCCAGTTCCCAGCGCGCCGGCCCCGCCCAGCAGCCAAACCGCGCGAGTCCAACCGCCCGCGGCCGTTACGCGACCTGCGAGATCCAGAGCAGCGTACGACGCAAACATGGCAATCAACACTGAAAGTGCCACGAGCGCGTGGTTGTACGAGCCAATCAAGTTCACGGCGGCCATTTGACTCCATCCGATTACTATGAGGAACAGTCGCCCCTCTCGATAAGTTCAGCGTCTTAGGATACTGCCAATTGGCTCGGTAAGTATGGTGATTGGTGCAAGCCTGGCCATACGTAGCACCTTATGGCAGGAAATTTAGCTCACTGCTGTGAAGATTAGCAATTCCTAGTTCGACGTGAATTGAAGGGTTTGATGCTTTTCTGGTAGCTCGCAAATAGTCAGCAAACCTTACCTTACCGGATTATGGAAGGGTTGCCCGTCATCCGCCCGGAGCGGGGTGGAAGCATGTCTGGCCGACCGCACAGATTCTAGTGAGGCAGTTGAGCGTGCCGCCTACTTGGCCTCCACAAACTTCAATGGCAGCGTGACGGGCGTGGGAAAACTTGGCTGGCGAATCTCCAGATCGGCGAGGCCTGGAGTCTCGGCCTGATACTCCACATCGTAGGTCTCGCCGACCGTAATTCCCATATCAGCCGCAGAGGATCTCAACTGTGCTGGCGGCAGATCTGCACCGTCCTTCGCGATCACCCTCCACTGCACCGGCACGCCTTTGTTCGTAAGACGCACCCGCAAGTCTGCGCCGTTGTCGGTGATGTTGATGAAGCGCAGCCGATATCGGGTTGAGGGATGCAATTCGATGGGATCCGGCTGGGGATGGCCGTTCACCAGCAGCAGATACCCAAACGGAGCATAATCGCCCCCGCTGAAAACGAATGTCCGGTCACGCTCCGGGTCATATTTCTGTCCCGGCTCCAGCACTATCAGCGGCCCGTACAAACCATTCAGCAACTGTGCATCGTCGTGCCAGTGCGTGTGATAAATGAAGGTTCCCGCCCGCGGCGGAGACATGTGAGCGATGAACGATGTTCCGGGAGCGATCGGCGGGGTAGTCTGCTGGCCCGAGCCGGTCCAGCCAGCAACCCCGTCGTAGTAACTCTCCAGTTCGATCCCGTGCCAGTGGATCACCGTCGGGTTGCTGCTCTGGTTCTTGACCTCGATCTCAGTAACCTCGCCTCGCGTGAGAATAATCGGCGGTCCCAGCAAGCTGGGCAGTTTTTTCTTGTCAGGCGCGTCCGGTTTTAGAGGATCGTTCACATCAAGGCTGTACAGCGGAATCTTTGCTGGATTGTCTGAGATCACAAGTTGCAATCTGCGCGCGGTGGTTGCAGCGGCCGGACTCGGTGGAGCGGTCGGACCTGGAAGCACGGTGATGCCGAGCACCATCCCGCCCATCCCCATGCTGTGATCGTGTAGCGGCGAAGATGAATAGGCGGCAGCTTGGCCTTCTTTGGGAGCAAGCGCCTTCGCAGGTGACATGTGAACCAGCATGTGGCAGTGGAATAACCAGTTCCCTGCACGTTCTGGGGTCCAGGTCATCTCGAACACATGTCCGGAGTCAACGTGCTGAGTAACCGCCCGGCGACGCTGTTGCTGCGAATAGCTCTCATAACGCTCCCCGTCACCCTCTCCATCCACGGTGAAATAAAAGCCGTGGAGGTGCATGGCGTGGTCCGATTCCGTCGGATTGATCACGCGCCAGTGAGTAGTCTCGCCGATTTTGTAGGTTAGGTGTTCCGTATAGGGCCAGCTCTTACCGTTGATCGACACTATTGTCCCTTGTAGGCCTGCGGCTGGGTCTTTCGTCCACATGCTGAGCACGAAAATGAGATCGTCCGGCTTCGTTCCGGGTATGTCGACAACAAATGCCCCGGAAAGCATGGTTTCCGCATCCCCACGCAGGGCAAGGGTCTTGTCGGACGTGGTGGCCCAGTAGATGTAGGTGCCTGGTTCGCCGGCGAGGAATTGCAGTTCACGCGTCTCGCTAGGCGCCAGATTCAGTGCATCCTTTGCGTCTCCGGGATGGCGATGCAGGCCGTAGATCTTGGCCCGCAGGGGCAGCGTGTTGCGGACGGTGGCGTGGATCGTTGTCCCTTGCGGCACCCGGATCAGCGGTCCAGAACTCTGTGGCGCGCGACCTGCCTCGGCAAACGCGTAGACATCGCGATTGCCGCCGCCCTCATCCCCTGGATACCACACACCCTCGCGGAGTTCTAGCCGCAACTCCAAGATGCCGTTCTTGAGCTGTCCGGCAGGCGTACGGTTGTGGTTCGCCATTACCGTCGGCAACGACGAATCTTCAGCAGATCGCGCCAATGCTGCTGAAAACAGAACGAGCAATATTAATCCGAAGCGACCCAGATGTCGCATGGCTGTCTCCTCGACGCGCGAACTCGCTGGGGCAAAGCTCTGATTGGGCAGAGACTACTCTTTCGAAAAACATTGGTCAACGAAGCTCAGACTCTCACACTCGCCACGGCCCCGCCGCTCATTGCGTCCGGCGTGCCCAGACGTGTGCTGGAAGGGGGTTCTGGGAACTGGACACAGCATCCGCGCGGAACCCGCCGCTCTTCTAGAACGATTGTGGACGGTTTGTCGGCTAACCGGAAACTGTCCAGAAACGGGCTTGTAGGAAGCTGGCACCGCCGCTTCAAGGCCAAAACAGCTTAGCGCTTATGCCTCCGCTGGAATGCCGACGCCGGTATCGGAGACTTCGATGCGAATCGTAGAAAAATGCTTATTCGAATGATCCTTGTTCGAAAAATCCCTGCTTGAAAGATCAATACCCGTCCTCAACACAACTGCTCCGCCGGGGGGCGTGTGTGCCAAGGCATTTGAGACCAGGTTGCCCACCGCCCTCTGCAAGAGTGTGCGGTCCAGTTCGGCGGTGACTGATTCGCCGGCGACAGCGGTGGTGAGCGAGACTCCGCCGTCAGCAGCCGAGGTTTCATAATATTCCCGCACTCCGCCCAGCAATTCGCCCACATCCACGCGCTCGCGGCGCAAATGGGTCAATGGGCTCTCTGCGCGTGCGAGAAACAGAAGGTCGCCGATGAGATCCGATAGCCGCACGGCTTCTTCCAGACTGGATTCGATCACATCGCGATATTCGTCGGCGCTTCGTGCGCGAGCCAGGGCAACTTCCGCCTCGCCGCGAATGTTATTCACTGGCGTGCGCAGGTCGTGCGCAATGTCCGCCGAGAATCTGGAAATCCGCTCGAAGGATTCTTCCAGGCGGTCCAGCATCTGATTGAACGTACCAGCCAGGGATGCTGGACGAGCCGATTGGCTCCGACTGCAACCTTCGATAGTCACTCGGGCATCTCAGCATTTCAGTTATCGGGGATGGGCTACCGTATGAGAACCATATTACTTGTTGTCCTCGTTTTGCTATTGCTGGGCGCACTACCCGCTTGGCCGTACAGTGCAGGTTGGGGATACTATCCGAGTGGAGGGCTAGGTCTGGTCCTGCTGATAGTCGTGATATTGGCTCTTGCAGGCCGGTTGTGAAAGCAGAACCTCCCTGCGTATCTTTCAGCCATGGGCAGGTTTGTGCTTGAGGCGCTCCCGCCTCTCTTCCAAGCGGCGATTGATCTCTTCAATGAGCGCGAGGAGCTTCTTGGGGTCTTGCTCTTTCGCGGCTTCTGCCGCAAGTTTCCGCCAGCGTTCATCGGTATTGTCGTTCATGTTTAGCGGTGCTCATACGCAGAAATCAGGCAGCTCGCGGTACTGGTCGTCGGCTCGTCACAAGGGCCATCATTTCGTCGAGCGAGGCGATGTCGAACTTTCGCATCGAGCTGGCGTGCTCCAGCCTGTCCCGCACGGATAAGCGGGGATTGAACAACTTAAATCGAATATCGTGGTCGTAAGCCCATCGTTGGAGAAATACAAGCATCCCTAGTCCTCCGCCCGCGATGGCGGAGACCTGTGAGAGATCGAGCACAATGGTACGGGCGTCACTCTGCAGGTTGACAGCCTCTCGTAAGTCGAAAGCGTCTTCGCTCCTGACAATTCGGCCTTCGCACTCAATGACCGCCATTTCCCCAACGTTTTCAGTATGGATATGCAACATATTCTTCTCCAGCGCCAGGCGGTTGTTGTACAGCACGCGTCATGCCATGAATCGCACCTTGTATTTTGTGTTTGGTAGGCGGTCGATCCATTGGACCACTGGGAGTTTCCCGCGAGTGACCAAGAAAATTTGCGCTACAGCAAATGCTGTACCTCTCACTCTCTTGCCAATGCGCATCTTTGGCACTGGCAACTAATCTAGAATTAGAAAATGAGAGCGGTAGCAATAAAAAAGGGCAGCCGCGAGAAAATGACAGGCTTCCAAGAGATGGGAATCCTTAGGTGTGACGGTTGTGGCGAGGAGTTTTTGATAGGACAAAACCTACAATCGGTGGATAAGCGGGTCGCAGAAAAGCAGGCAAAATGGCTTGAAAAAGTTTTGGCGGAAGAGCACGAGCGCGATACGAAGCACTCTGACCGAATCGAATTACCGGAGTAGTTGCTTTGATGCGCTGCAGTCTCTATTCAGGGCCATGCTTTCGCGCTTTCAGTCCCAGTCGCCCGCTTTGAGACAGGCAAAGCTAACCCATTTTCGATCCAGTCTGCATCCTCGGCGAGCAGAGGAATGACCAGATGCAGTGCGTCGATCTGTCCCTGAACGAGTTCAAGCTCCTTCTCCTTTTGAATCAGAACCTGATATGGGTCCTTCATGGTTGGCTCCAGACCTAGAAAATCTCATAAGTGCTGGGTGGGGCGGGTGAACAATCGACTCTGACATTGGAGGAGCACCTAACGAGCCCCGGAGCCGCGGTGGGCACGATCGCTTACATGTCGCCGGAACAAGTCCAAGTCAAGGAACTTGATGTTCTCGTTCGCTAGGCGTCTTACGATGTAAAGTGCTACCGTCTACCGTGTACACGACAGACCTGCTGCTACGGAGCAGAGCGGGCGGGGACATCCATAAAATTCGGAGAACATGCAAATGATGCCAAAAGCATCCGCACTCTTCAGTACGGCCACGCTATTGGTGCTCCTGGCGTGTGGTCCGCCTCCCCCTGGCCCAAACGCCGTGCGTCTGCGAAGTGAAGATCCCGATGCTGCTCTGGCCGTTATGGTCGTCAAGTATGATTGCCAGGCTCCAAATAACCTTCCAACCCCCCAACCACCCTATTCGACCCCGTCTTTCAACCACACTTTTGTCCCAAAAATCGTACCTAGCACGCAGGCATGTACGCCCGCAAAAGGAGTACCGCAGGGCCAGACATGCACGCAACAGGTATGGACAGTTTCTGCGACTTACGACGGCGGCTTTACTTCGTGGTTCACGGTTCGGGGTATAGAAAACGATGTGCCCTTTGGCGAGATCACGTGCGCATGTGAATGTGTGAATGTTGACCCCTGTGCGGGTGGCCCTGGAAACCCTGGAGGACACGGTGTGTGCCGTAATCAGTACAGTAATGGTTCTCCAAGGTGAGTGCGTACGACGGCAACGTCTTCTCAACGCAATTCAACTTGCATCCGCATTCCATATTTGGGACGGAGCGTGATAAGCGGCTGCGGTTCGACCCGGTGGCCAGGAACCAATCTTAGTTTCCATTTCTGTGCCAGAGTGGCAAGAATCAGCACTCCTTCCATCCACGCGAACGATTCGCCGATGCACTGCCGTGGACCCGCGCCAAACGGGAAATAGGTAAATTTCGTCCGCTGCGCTTTGCCTTCCGCGGAGAACCTGTCCGGTTCGAAGCGAAGCGGATCGGGGAAATAGCGTTCATCGCGGTGCGTAATGAATTGGCTGATCAGAACGGTAGTCCTCGCGGGAAGAAAAAAGTCTCCCAGCGCGAAATCGCGGAGCGCGTAGCGGCCCATAGCCCACGCCGGGGGATAAAGACGAAGCGATTCCGCCATCACATTTTCGCTGTAACGCAAACGGGGAGCGTCTTCCATGTTAGGCAATCGGCCCTTCAGAATGCTCTCCACTTCATGATGAAACTTGAGCTCGCAATCGGGATTCTGCGAGAGCAAGTACCAGGTCCACGACAGCGCATTCGCCACGGTCTCATACCCAGCCAGAAAAATGGTGATGACCTGATCCCGCAAGGATCGGCGCGAGTCGACGTCATCACCTGGCGAGGCTGCGAGCATAAGATCCAACAAACTTCCGCGGTCGCGTCCGCTCTTCCGGTGTGCGTCGATCATGCGGTAGACCACTTTGTCGATTCGATTTCGCGCACGCACGAAGGCGGCCAGTCCCGGAGGACGCAGATGCACCAGCCATTCTGCAGCCGGAAGCATGATCAAGAAATTGTAAAGACCCATGATGCGATTAATGGCGGCCGCAAGCTCGTAAACTTCCTGACGCAAATCGGTCGCAAACAAAGTTCGTGCCACCACGTTCAGCGTAAGGTGCATCATGTCCGCCGCAATATCGCGCTGCTCGCCCGCACTCCACGAGTCCCGCGTGAGCGTGGCCTCTTCTACTATCACGCCGGCGTATTCAACAATACGTTGCCGGTGAAAGGCTGGTTGCGCTGCGAGCCGCTGCGCGCGGTGCGCGGCTGCCTCGCTGGTGATCATGCCTTCCCCAAGCAACATCTTGGTTCGTTGCACCGTGCGTTCCTTGATGAAATTGTCGTTTTGCACCACCAGCACTTCGCGGATGTAATCAGGATGGTTGAGAAATACAATGTGATGATGGCCGAGCTTGTAATGCGCAATGTCGCCGTAAGTCCGGGCGAGATGCTGGAAGAGAAAAATCGGATTTGCCGGCCGGAACTTTCGCAGTGCGTACCACAGAAGATTCCGTTGAAAGCCGGGCGGGAAGCGGTAATTCTTTCCCTCGTGAAAAGACTCGCGCAGCTCCGGTTGCCGTACTGCTGTGCTCATTTGAGTAGTTTACGCCGGGGGCTTCTGTAGTTGGTCGAGAGCAGCAAGCACTTCCTCGCTATGCCTGGCGGGATCGACGCTGGTATAAGCCTTGACCACTTTGCCGTTGGGATCGATGAGGAAAGTGTGACGCGCGGCGAATTTGACGACGCCAAGATTCGTTAGCGAACCGTAAGCGTGGCTTACTTTGCCGTCTGTGTCCGCTAACAATTTAAAGTTCAGTCCTTCTTTCGCGCAGAACTTCCTGTGCGAATCCACGCTATCGACGCTTACGCCGAGAACGACCGCATGGCGTTCGGCATACTTCGTTTGATCTAACTGAAAATTGTGCGCTTCGCGCGTGCAACCGGGAGTCTGATCCTTGGGATAAAAATAAAGGACGACCCAGCTGCCGCGGTAATCCCTCAAGCTGACGGAACCGCCTTCCTGGGAAGCCAGCGCGAATTCCGGGGCGGCACTGCCCAAACCGGGGGTAGCCGCTCGCGAGCCCGAAATCAACCGTGGAACCAGGAATATGGTGACCGCAACAACAAGAACGAGCAGCATGATTCGCAACATCAAGAGCCTCTCGGTTGCGCCCGCAGTGAACTCTGGTCGGCCGACGCTTGCTTCACGCTAGAACCTTAGCATTGTAAACGTTTGGACATGGACATTCGTCCAGCAAAATTCCGCGTAATTGAATATCATGGATTATTCGCCTTCATCCAACGGAGATATCAGACGTGGCTCAGACAGAAACTGACGGTCAAGAAGTAGTGGAAACACGGGAGTGGGTCGACTCGCTGGATTATGTACTGTCCAAGGGCGGCCCGGTTCGCGCGGGGCGCCTTCTGCAGCAACTGGCGTTGCACGCGCGGCGCGCGGCGGGAGTGAATCTTCCCTTCTCCGCAACCACTCCCTACCAGAACACGATTCCGTCACCGCAACAGGCGCCGTTCCCCGGAAGTCAGGAGATGGAACGCCGCATCAAGAGCCTGGTTCGCTGGAACGCACTCGCCATGGTTGTGCGAGCCAACAAAATTCAAGAGGGCATTGGCGGACATATCTCTACTTTCGCGTCGGCGGCCACTCTATACGAAGTTGCCTTCAATCATTTTTTTCAGACGAAAACAGAAAGCGGCGACCGAGACTTCGTCTATTTTCAAGGCCATGCCGCACCCGGAATTTATGCCCGCGCCTATCTCGAGGGCCGTATTCCGAAAGAGAAGCTGGAAAATTTCCGCAGAGAATTGAAGCCCGGTGGCGGCCTGAGCTCGTATCCTCACCCGTGGCTGATGCCGAATTTCTGGGAGTTCCCCACGGTTTCGATGGGGTTGGGCCCGATTCAGGCGATCTATCACGCGCGCTTCATCCGCTATCTGGAAAATCGCGGGCTGAAGCAATCCACTGGCGGCAAAGTGTGGGCGTTTCTGGGCGACGGGGAAATGGACGAACCCGAAGCTCTGGGCTCGATCACTCTAGCTTCGCGGGAGAATCTCGATAACCTGATTTTCGTCGTCAACTGCAACCTGCAGCGCCTAGATGGCCCGGTGCGCGGCAATGGAAAGATTATTCAGGAACTCGAGGCCATCTTCCGGGGCGCAGGCTGGAATGTCATCAAGGTCATCTGGGGCTCGGACTGGGACAGCCTGATTCGCGCGGACCGCGACGGGCTGCTGGTCAGGCGATTGGGAGAAATCAGCGACGGCCAATATCAGAAATATTTTGTCGAGAGCGGCGCCTACTTCCGCCAGAATCTGTTCGGCACCGACCCGCGTCTTCTGAAAATGGTGGAGCACCTCTCCGATGAGCAACTCGCACGCATGCGGCTGGGCGGGCACGATCCCATCAAAGTGCACGCCGCATATCGCGCCGCGGTCGATCACACGGGCTCTCCAACGATCATCCTCGCCAAAACCATCAAGGGTTACGGTCTCGGCGAAGCCGGTGAAGGCAAAAATATTACGCACCAGCAAAAGAAGCTGAATGAGGATGAGTTGGAGCTTTTCCGTTCGCGTTTTGGAATTCCGATTCCCGACGATGAACTGCACAACGCGCCCTTCTACCGGCCCTCCGACGACAGTGCGGAAATCAAATACATGCAGGCGCGGCGGCAACAACTCGGCGGGTACATGCCGCAACGCAAAGTGCTGGCCACACCTCTGAAGCCAGTGCCGGAAGCTCACTTTGAAGAGTTCTACAAAGGTACCGAGGGCCGCGAAGCCTCGACCACCATGGTTTTTGTGCGGCTGCTGGCGAAGCTGCTGCGCGATCCGGAATTAGGCAAGCTGATTGTACCGATCATTCCCGACGAAGCTCGCACCTTTGGCATGGAGGCGCTGTTTCGGCAAGTCGGCATTTACTCGAGCGTGGGACAACTTTACGAGCCCGTTGATATGGCAACGCTTCTTTACTACAAGGAAGCGAAAAACGGACAGATTCTGGAAGAAGGAATCACCGAAGCCGGTTCGATGTGCTCATTTATCGCAGCGGGCACGGCCTATGCCAACCACGGCATAAATACGATTCCTTTCTTTATTTATTACTCGATGTTCGGCTTCCAGCGAATCGGTGATCTGATCTGGGCCGCGGCCGACATGCGCTGCCGCGGATTTCTCGTCGGCGGCACAGCCGGACGAACTACCCTGGCTGGCGAAGGTCTTCAACATCAGGATGGCCACAGCCACGTTCTGGCTCTGCCGGTTCCAAACTTGAAGGCTTACGATCCTGCATTCGCTTATGAAATAGCCATCATTATTCAAGAGGGCATCAAGCGCATGTACGTTGACCAGGAATCGATTTTCTACTATCTCACGGTGACCAACGAGCCGCTGCCTATGCCGGAAATGCCGAAGGAGGGAAATATTCGTGAAGGCATTCTGCGCGGCCTTTATCGCTTCAAGGTCTCCGACGCGCACGATGCGAAACTCCGCGTTCAATTGCTGGGCAGCGGGACCATTATGTACGAGGTGTTGAAAGCGCAAACAATTCTGGAAGAGAAATACGGTATCGCCGCCGATGTGTGGAGCGTCACCAGCTACAAAGAACTCTATCGCGACGCCAACGACTGTGAACGCTGGAACATGCTGCATCCCGGAGAACCCCCGAAAACGCCGTTTGTCACGCAGACCTTGAAAGATGCGCCCGGACCGTTCATCGCCGCATCAGATTATATGAAGGTGCTGCCGGAATCTTTGGCGAAATGGGTGCCAGGACAGTTCGTCTCACTGGGAACGGATGGCTTTGGCCGGAGCGAGAGCCGGGCGGCGTTACGGGATTTCTTCGAAGTGGACGCAAAGCACATTGTGCTGGCCACACTGGGAGCCCTCGCGCGAGAAAACAAGGTGGGTCTCGACGTCGTAAAACAAGCAATCCGCGATCTCGGAATCGACCCGGAAAAACTCAATCCGGCCACAAGTTAGCGTTCTGGAGTTTGTATTTTCGAGCCGGTTAGCTCTGACTTTCAAAACGAATAAGGAATGGAATCAGTGATCGAATTTAAACTCCCCGCCCTCGGCGAGAATATTGAGCAGGGCGATCTAGTGCGCCTGATGGTGGCGCCCGGGGCAACTGTCACCGAGGGCCAAGCAGTCATGGAACTTGAAACCGACAAGGCGGTGGTGGAGGTTCCTTCGTCCGTGAGCGGAACAATCAAGGAAGTTCTGGTCAAAGAAGGCGATAAGATCAAGGTCGGCCAGGTAGTCTTTACCGCGGATAGTAATGGTGCGGGCGCTGTTGCCGAACCACCACGCAAGACCGCAGCATCTCCGAAAAGTTCATCCCAGCCCACGAGTCCCTCCGACTCGCCAGCCGCGGTTGCCGCGAAGCCCCAACCCTCGCCACCGCAGGTTTTGTCTGATCCGCCGTCATCCGAATCCCGTACTGCATCGCAGCGAACGCGAGCGACCGACGCTTCGCCGGCCGGCGAATTCCGCCTGCAAGAACTCGGAGAAAACATTTCAGAAGGCGATCTGGTGCGATTAATGATCGCCCCCGGCGCAAAGGTTTCGGAAGGCCAGCCGGTCATGGAATTAGAGACTGATAAGGCGGTCGTTGAAGTTCCTTCCACGGTGAGCGGCGTCGTAAAAGACGTAAAAGTCAAAGAAGGCGAGAAGATTAAAGTTGGCCAGGTGATTTTTACTCTGCAGGGCGCGGCAGCATCGCCTGCAGAAACAGTTCGCCCGCCGAGCCGGCCTGTGGAGCATGTTTCCGGCCAGCACGGCGCGCGTCTCGCGTTCCAGGCGGCCATTCGCGCCGAAGGCAAAACCGAAGAACAGGCGCTGCCTCCAGACCAGCCGCAGCCAAGGCCGGCGGCGTTTTCCATGCCTGCGCAACTGGGCAAGGTCGCGGGGACCGAGCATCGCGAAGCCATTCCCGCGGCGCCGCACACTCGCCGACTCGCCCGCGAAATCGGAGTCGACATTTACGAAGTCAAGGGCACGGGCCCGGGCGGTCGCATCAGTGAAGATGACGTCAAAGCGCACGCAAAGGCCGCGCTCAGCGGGGTAGCGGCCGCAGCGCAGGCGCCGGCGCGGGCTGGACATTTTGCGGCGCCCAAACTGCCTGACTTTTCCAAGTGGGGAAAGATCGAACGCGTCTCCATGCGCGGAATTCGCCGCAAGACGGCGGAGCATTTGGCAGAATCATGGAATACGATCCCTCACGTTACCCAGCATGACCGCGCCGACATCACAGAGCTTGAGCAACTGCGCGCCCGTTTCGCTCCCAAAGCCGAACAAGCGGGCGGCAAGATGACCGTAACTGCCATCGCCCTCAAGGTTTGCGCTGCAGCGCTGAAGGTGTTCCCGCAATTCAACGCCACCATCGATATGGAGAAAGAAGAAATCATTTACAAGCAGTACATAAATATCGGAGTTGCGGCCGACACGGATCGAGGATTACTTGTTCCAGTGATCCGCGATGTGGACAAGAAAAATATTGTGGAGCTGGCCGTCGAGTTGTCACAGCTGTCGCAGAAAGCGCGCGAAAAGAAAATAACCCTTGCTGATATGGAGGGCGGAACCTTCACCATCACCAACCTCGGCGGCATCGGCGGCACAGCCTTCACGCCGATCGTGAATCATCCCGAGGTCGCCATTCTCGGGCTTTCCCGTTCGCGCATGGAGCCGGAGTGGATCGGCGGAAAATTCGAGCCCCGCCTGATCTTACCGCTCTCGCTTTCCTACGATCATCGCCTGATTGACGGAGCCGATGCGGCGCGTTTTCTCCGCTGGGTCGCCGAGGCCTTCGAGCAACCCTTCTTACTTTCTGTTCAAGGATGATCGCGCGCGGCTTCATTTAAGAGTCTCAAGTAGAAAGTTCCATGCAAGAAGCCTCAGGAAAAGCCACCTCATGAACCCAGCTCCGAATCAATCGCCGGACCCCACATCAGAGGAAACTAAGAAGTTAAAGATCGCCGTTGTCGGCGGCGGCCCCGGTGGCTACGCTGCCGCATTCCTGGCTGCCGACCTCGGCATGCAAGTCACGCTCATCGATCCTGAGACCAACCCCGGCGGCGTGTGCCTCTACCGCGGCTGCATACCTTCGAAAGCGCTGTTGCACGTCGCCAAACTCATCGAAGAATCGCAGCAAGCCAAAAACTGGGGCATCGACTTTCCACAGCCGAACATCGATCTGTCGCGCTTGCGAACCTGGAAAGAAAATGTAGTCAAGAAACTTACCGGAGGACTGGGCCAACTCTCCAAGCAGCGCCATGTGGAGTACATTCAAGGACGCGCGGCGTTCGACAATTCCACCACATTGAGAATCGGCAAAGCAGATGGAAGCGAGGCGCTGCTCAATCTTGATCGAATCATCCTCGCCACCGGCTCACGCCCTTCCATTGTTCCCGCGTTCAAGCTGGATTCGCCGCGGCTCATGGATTCAACCAGCGCTCTCAATCTTGAAGACATCCCCGGCAGCCTGCTCGTGGTCGGAGGTGGGTACATCGGCCTCGAACTCGGTTCCGTGTATGCCGCGCTTGGGACGCGCGTCACCGTCGTCGAGATGTTACCTGGCCTGCTTCCCGGCGCGGATCGCGATCTTGTCCTTCCCCTGCACAAGCGTCTAGAGAAGATGTTCGAGGCAATTTTGCTGAATACCACGGTAGCTTCTCTGAAAGAAGAGGCTGCGGGAATTCGTGCAACTTTCGAAGGCGCTGCGGTGAAAGACGATAGCCGCGAAAAGGTTTTTGATCGCGTGCTGGTGTCTGTCGGGCGCAAACCGAACTCGGAAATTCCCGGCCTCGATACTACGCAGGTGCATGTCGGCGCGCGCGGATTTATCGAGGTGAACAAGCAACTGCAAACTGCCGATCCATCCATTTACGCGATCGGGGACGTGGTAGGCGAACCCATGCTGGCGCACAAAGCCTCGCATGAAGGCCGCGTCGCGGTCGAAGCCATTGCCGGACACAAGGTTGCCTTCGAACCCAATGCGATTCCGGCGGTCGTTTTCACCGATCCAGAAGTTGCCTGGTGCGGGCTCACCGAAACTCAGGCAGAAAAAGAAAACCGTCAGATAAAAGTTGCGAAGTTTCCATGGGGCGCATCCGGACGCGCCGTCACTTTAGACCGCCCTGAAGGAATGACCAAACTGCTCATCGACCCGCAGACCGAGCGCGTGCTGGGAGTGGGCATCGTGGGCGCCGGCGCCGGCGAACTGATCGCGGAGGGCGTACTCGCCATCGAAATGGCCGCTCTCGCGAGCGATGTCGCCATGACCATCCATCCTCATCCGACGCTTTCGGAAACCGTGATGGAGTCCGCGGAAGTTTTCTTTGGCACAAGCACGCATGTGTTTCGCCCGAAGCGGGGATGATTGCGCTACGCTCGCTTATTTCTGCTGCTAGCTTCCGATACAATGAACTCTCGCACCGAGTCGCGCTACCGCTAAATTCGGCTGCCCGCAGAAGGCCTGACGCTAAGAAAGCATGCCCAATTTTTCCAAAATCGCTTTTATTGCCGTGGGCCTTGCAGTCTGCTTGCCGATGTCGGCACAGAGCGTGTTAAGCCAGATACTGCAGCCAAAAGCGCCGGCGACAACCTCCCCGAAGACCACAACTGACCCCTTGGGCCGTGAAACGCCGTATGGAACAGTCTTCGGTTTTCTGGAGGCGGCGCAGTCGGGCAACTACAGCATCGCAGCGCAATACCTGCAGATGAGCCCGGCACGCCGCCAGACGGAAGGAGAAGCACTGGCGCAGAAACTGAAGGTTGTGATGGACCGCGCGTTTGCCGGCAACCTGCGGAACGTGAGCACACAGCCCGAAGGCTCGCCGCAGGAAGGCGTTCCCTTCGATCGGCAAAAACTCGGCACCATGTCCTCAGGTGACGTGGAGGCTGACCTCGAACTGGTTCGAGTTTCCGATCCCAATGCCGGAAAAATCTGGCTGATCTCTTCCGACACGCTGGCGAAAGTTCCCGAACTCAACGATCAAGTCGAAGCCCGGCAGGTAGAGACTCGCTTGCCCACGTGGGTCGTAAAACACCAGTTGTCCGGGATGCCGCTATGGCAATGGTTCGCTCTTCTCCTGATGATTCCCATCGCAGCCGCAGCCGGATGGCTGCTGTTGGTAGTGCTGCAAATTCCTATGCGATGGTGGGCACGAAGACACGGGCACGTTGACTTGGAACAGTCGCGGTCGGTTTCTGGGCCGGCATGGCTTGTAGCCGGGACGCTCATTCACAGGATTCTGGCCAGCCATCTCGGTATGCCATTACTGCAGCGGCACTACTATGGGCAGCTGACGGCTGTCGCTTTCGTTATCGGTGCGAACTGGATTCTGTGGCGTGTTATCCGCTGGTTCCTGCATCGTGTGCGCAGCCGCGCTCTCGCTCGTGGCCACTCCGGCACAGGTTCCTTGATGCTGCTGGGGGAGCGCCTTATCAAAGCCCTCGTCTTCGTGATGGCAGTTTTCTTCGTTCTTGGCATCCTGGGCTTCAACATGAGCACCGCTCTGGCTGGACTGGGGATTGGAGGCCTAGCCATTGGCTTCGGCGCGCAAAAGACAATCGAGAATTTATTCGGCGGGGTTTCAGTTCTGGGCGACGAAGTGATTCGCGTGGGCGACGTTTGCCGCTTCGGCGATCGCACCGGAACCGTCGAAGACATTGGTCTGCGCTCTACTCGCGTGCGCACCGAAGAGCGGACATTGTTAGCCATCCCCAACGGAACGGTCGCGACTATCAATGTTGAGAACCTCAGCCGTCGCGATAAAATGCTTTTCAAGACAATTCTGGCTTTGCACTCTGACACTGCGGCCGATCATGTTCGCTTCGTGCTTGCCGAAATTCGCGGCGTGCTAGAAAGCCATCCCAAACTGGAAACCAAGACCGTTCGCGTGCGGCTCACTGAGTTGGCTTCCAGCTCGATTAATCTTGAACTTGTCTGTTATGTATTGACGCAGGATTTCAACGAATATGCCGCTGTACGCGAAGATGTGCTGCTGCGGATCATGACTTTCGTAGAGAATTCCGGAACGAATCTGGCATCGCCGTCGCAGACGCTATATTTGAGCGGCGATCCGGCGTCAAAGAAAGATAAGGATAAGGATAAAGATATGGACAAGAATGAGGTCGCGACAACGACAAAACAGATCACCGATTTCGTAAAGAACGTGCCGAAAGACGATTAGGACTTTGTGTGCCATCTTAGCGTCAGCCATACAAGAAACCGGTGCGTTGGATAGTACACAAGGGCAGGAACAATAATCAGATATCCCAACAGATATAAGATCCCTGGCACCGCGTGCTGTTCATGGAAGAATGGCCCACGCGCCCAGTTCACATCGAACTGCGGCCGCCATAGATAATTGACCGGAACCACGATCCACGTGGTCAGCGTCTGCAACCTCCAACCTCGGCAGTCGTAACCTAAACGCCAAATCGCCCACAGCAGCAACGGCGGTGTCACAACATGAAACAAGCTGAGGAAGCGAATCCATTGCGCAATATTCGGATCGAACATGTATTCGGTCCCGCCGGTCAAGTGTCGCCCGCTTACGAGAGCGGCCACCAAGTCTATGGTGAATAGAGTTTGAAAAAATAATAGCCCGCTCGCTTGCCACGAAAAGATGAGCGGACTCTCAAGCCAAAGTCCAACTGCAATGAAGATGTTGCCGAGGTCGCAGAAAAATAGAAAATTCTGCAGACCGTACTGCCGCCAATAGACCGCTGCCCACACAATCATCCACAGTGTCCAAAGTACTTTGAGCCACAGCGGGATGCGCATGCTCCGCATTGTATCTGGCGAGTACAACCTTGAATCGGAGCCGCCAAAAGCCCCTTCTGGCAAGGCAAGACCGTTTATAGCGAATTACTACCGTAACTTGATGCTCCTTACGGGTGTACCTACGATGACTCTAATATGGGTTACCAAGCACTCCTATTCTGTCCCGATGAGAAGACGGCCCGCACTGTAACGCAAGTTCTGGGTGAACTGGACTTCACCGTCGTTCCCTGCACTGAACCCTTCGCCGCCGTCAAGAAATTGATGGGTGAGCGCTTTGATGCTGTGGTTGTTGATTGCGATAACGAGCAGAACGCAACGCTGCTGTTCAAGAGCGCGCGCAACGCGGTTAACAATCAGTCGTCGCTGGCGGTTGCGGTTGTGGAAGGGCAAGTCGGGGTAGCGAAAGCGTTCCGCATCGGCGCAAACCTTGTTCTCACCAAGCCCATTAACGTGGAACAGGCGAAAGGCACTTTGCGGGTTGCCCGTGGACTGCTGCGGAAGAATGAAACGGGAAAACCCGGGAACCCGCCGGCGATTCCTGCGATGAACCTCACAGCAGCCGGGCCAGAGCGAGCCAAGCTCGCGGCGCAACCCGCAATTCCAAGCATCGCCGATACCCGGCCCGCGGCGCCGGTTGCGCCTCGAATGGTGCCGGTGCCGGCAAGCATTCCCGCTCAGAAACCTGGGCAGCAGCCGAGGGCTGCCGCGTCCGTTCGTATCGAGATCGCTGCCGAGAGCAGGCAATCTCCTTCGGAGATTGGCGACCATATCGCATCGCAAACGTCTGCGACGTCAGCACAGTCCGCTGTACCTAAGGTTGAGACCTCCGCCCACTCGTCTGCGGCCACCGAGCGCAAGAGTTCGCCAGGATTTGCTGCGAGCGCTCCTGCGCGTGCTCGAGACGCGAAATCCAGTGCCATCGAGCCTAATCGACTTGTTAGAACTGAACTGAACGAAAAGGATTCTTCAATCGCCGAAACGCCCAGCCCTGCAGCTACGTTTACATTCGGCGGCGCAGTCGCCAGTGGCAACAAGCCGGCGAGCAAGGGGAGCAAGAAGGCGCTATTCGCAACGGTTGCAGTGGTGCTGGTTGCAGCCGGCAGCTACGCTGCGTTTACGCAATGGGGGCGCCCGAAGGAGATTGAAAGTGCCCCCGTGCACACTGCGGTACAACCAGCGAAAATTCCCGTTCCACAGTTCACTCAGAGCCCAGTGCCGGCTGATACATCTTCTGCTCCCGATACTCAAACACCGGCGAATGTTGCGAAAGCTCCCGCGCATTCGAACAAAGTCATCGCCGCCCCAGACTCACCCAAACCATCGGCCACTGTCACGCTTGCGGAAAGCAAGCCCCCAGCGACTGACCCAGCTTCTCAGCCAATGGTGATCAAGAATGACCATGCCAAAGCGGCCGCCAAATCGGTAACTGTCGATGCGCCAGCCTTGAGCGTCACCAACATCGTTTCTGATGGCAATGTGGCAGCACTCCCAAATCTTATGGGTTCGAGTAATGCTGCGACGCCCGTGCTGCAACGGCTGATGGTCTCGCAGGGAGTGTCTCGAGGATTGTTGGTGAAACAGGTACAGCCCGTCTATCCGCGAGCCGCGATGCAAATGCACATCGAAGGTACTGTTCAACTGATGGCGAACCTCTCCAAGAACGGCAACATTTCCGAGGTGAAAGTTCTCAGCGGAGATACACAGCTGGCACGCGCCGCGGTGGACGCGGTGAAGCAATGGAAATATAAGCCGTATTTGCTCAACGGTGAGCCAGTCGACATCCAGACGCAGATCACAGTGAACTTCAAACTGCCGCGCTAGACCCTATCGCAAACTGATCGTGCGAGCCAGCCAGAAATTTCAATTTATAATGATTCGCTCCGCGCGGGCGCAGTTCCCGCGCCTTTCTCAGGGCCCAGCAATTACTTCGTAGGGCCTCATCATTTCGTTGTCCTCATGTTCGAGGATGTGGCAGTGCCAGACGTAACGTCCTGTGAAGCCGGTGAAGGGCACGATGATGCGTGTCACCATTCGAGAATGAGCCCGTACGGTATCTTTCCAGCCAGCCTCATTCGGGTCGGGAGGTTCAGGCGGACCCAAGAAATGCAGCTCTCGCTTGGTTTGGAACAGCCAGGGCTCGTAGGTTTGGCGGTCAAGGATCTGGAAACGCACCAGATGGAGATGAATTGGGTGGGAGTCGTTGGTGGGATTGATTAGCGTCCAGATTTCGGTCGAGCCCAGCACCGGCCTTTCCGTGACGGGCATGCTCCAATGGGAAGCATTCAGGAGCAACATGACCGGATTGCCCGCCTTGTTAACGTACTCGTTGAGCGTCAACAGTCGTGTCTGCACCGCTTGCGATTCTGGGATTTTGGGGACGGGTCGCAAGGTGGCCGGTAGCGCACTCGTGTCAGTCACTTTCCCTGGGGAGACGCGGAATTGCATCACGATGAACGCGTCGTTTTTGAGGACCAGTTGCCCGCCCCGATGCTGACTGAAATCGACGACAAGATCGGCGCGTTCGCCCGGTGCGATTTCGAGGCTGGTGAGCGGAACCGGCGCGGGCAATAAACCCTGGTCCGTTCCGATTTGATGAAACGGCAGATCATTGGCGAGGTCCTTCTCGACCAGTGATAAATGATAGAACCGCGCATTGGAGGCGTTGAGAAGGCGGAAGCGATATTTTTTTGGCTCAACCTCAAGATAGGGAAAGAGCTTCCCATTTACCAGAATGGCGTTGCCAGAGATCTCTGGAATCCACGGAGAATCCGGATCGGGCGAGACTGGATAGAGAAGCTGGTGTCCATCTCGGGTCAGCAAGCGATCGTACAGAAGAAGGGGCAACTCGTACTTGCCCTTCGGCAAATTGAGCGCGTCCTCCGCGGCGTCTCGAATTAAGAACGTTCCAAACAATCCGGCATAGACATTCAGACGATTAATCCCCAGCGCGTGGTCGTGATACCAGAGCATGGCCGCGTCCTGCTGGTTGGGGTAGTAGTAGATCGAAGACTTCCCCGGCACGATCCAGTCTTCCGGATAACCATCGCTTTCTGGTCGGGTTTTCGCCCCATGCATGTGCACCACGGTACGGACTGCTGGTTTGTTAGCCTCGGCCCCGTGAATTGTGTGGTCCAGGGGCAAGAAATGTTCATTGGGCAGCGCATTGATCCATTCCACGAGCAGGGGTTCGCCGGAGCGCGTCTCGAATGTAGGACCGGGGGTTGATTGGACCAAAGGTCCAGAACCTGGTGGGCTGCAGATCGCGGTGAACCTTGCTGGCGATGGGCTGGGCTTGGATTCGATAAAACGGAACGCTCTGCTTTGGATCGGAGGGACTGGGACGGAATCCCTGGCGCTGCGCGATTTCAGGAATCGGTAGGGGATCCACGAACTGCGCCAAGCTGGTGACATCGAGCGCCGGGGGCATGGTAGCCACCTTTTGCGCCATTGCGTTCAGAATTCCGCTTTTTGCCGTGGCCAGTGTTGTGGCCAGCAAGCTCGAGCGTTGCAGAAACTTTCGGCGTGTAATCACTGCATAGCCTTTCGGGATAAGGTTATAACAACGGCAAGGCAGGTGAGCGCTTCGTGCGCCGCACCTGCCTTGCCGTTTTATCCTACATATTTTCGGTTAAACAATTCGCAGGGAACGTTAAAAAAGGTTCACGGGTTCGCCTGTGTTTGGGTCGAGAATGAAAAGATCGTCAGTCACGGTCTGATGGAAGTCGAACAGAGAGCTGATCGAATTTGCGATTCCATCGAACGATCCTTGGCCGATCCTTTCGCCGCCGAGCCAATTATCCTCGATGAAGCGAATGACCGAGGTTTGATCGGTGACCGAGCTATCGACGAAGTTATGCCGCGCCCAGGGAGAAATGACGAGGAGGGGTTGCCGTGGACCATATCCGCATCGGCCCTGAGCATGGGCGGAACTGATACCGGCCAGCGCTGTAGCGCCGCTTCCGCAGCTTCCCGGACCGGTGAGAGCATCAGCGGCGGTCTTCGACGAATTTACGATCTGGCCGAGCTGATGATCGTACCAGCCATCGGAATCGTCGTACAGCACGATTAGAGCAGTGTTGGCCCACTCCGGTTGCGCTTGCAGGAAGTTGGCTACCTTCACCACGAATTCCTGCTCATCCAGCGGATCTGAATTCCCAGGATGGGCGTCTTGGATCGCGATGGCTTTCAGGAAGCTTACCTCCGGGAAGTTCCCGGCCTGGATCGCGGTAAAGAAATCGTCAACGTCGTAATCGTGATTGGCAGGATCGCCGGAGTGACCGATAGCCGCGACCGACTTCGGGCGTGCGTGAGTTGGATTCGCGGTAGATGCATAGTACTGGAACGGAGTGTGATGTGGAACGTAATCCGTCTGCGTTCCAACGATGGGCGAGGTTGACTGGCGGTTGCATCCGGTGCTGCCGTCCGGATTCACCTTGGCCAGGTTGAAGCCTCCGCCGAACCATCCCCAAGTGATACCGGCTGCGTTGAGCAGGTCACCGATATTTCTTCCTCCCATCTGCGCCTGGGTTCCGCTGCCGGAGCAAACATCGTTTAACGGATCAGGGTCGCCGATTAATGTCAGCCCGCCGTTGCCGTCGCCCACCAGCCCGCCGGTGCCATTGATGTGCTTGGTCACGCCATTGGTCTGGCCGGAAATCAAATTGACGGCGCCGACCGTGGAGGGACCGAAGTTCGTGCTATAGGAGTTATCGCTCATCGCATAGTGCTGGGCGTAGTTCCATAACGCCGTCACGGTGTTGCCATCAAAGTATCCCATCACTTGACCGGTCGTGAGCACGACTTCCGGAGGAGCGTTGGGCGGGGGGCCTGCGCTTCCGGTGTTGGCGGGGAATAGATCCATCGCGCCGCCGTCGAATGCCAGTTGTTCGGGCGTGTAATCATGACCCATGTCTTGCGTGTTAGCCTGCGAGCGATTAAAGCGGAAAGGATTGGCTGCGCCGCTGCCATTCAGCGGGTTGAGATTGGGATTATGGGTCAAGAGGGCGGTGCTCAAGCCGTTCACCGTCGGCGTATTCGATTGCGCGTGGAACTGCGGTTCTCCTTTCGGGTTGAGCGCATTCGGGTACGTTCCGAAATAGTGGTCGAAGGACCGATTCTCCCCGAAAATGATCACAATATGCTTAATCGGCGTAGCTGTTTTAGGGCTGGCGGCGTTTGCTACCGGCGTAAGCACTGGCCCGGTAACGATGGTGGCAACGAGGCATATAGCCAACAATTGACGCATAGAGTTTTTGACCTTTCAGAATTAGCGGTGCAGGATTTCGCTGGAAGAGGATGCTACGTTATGAAGGTTACGGGACAGTTAAAAGAATGTGAATAAACGTCGCAAAGCCGGCGCAGTCTCGGCAACGCCTGGAACCGCCGTGGTCGTGTGGTTGTTTGTGGTAGGGGCCCGCAATCGATGGCTAATGCTGAAGGGGACTGCCATCTTTCACCGACATCGATGAGCGGGGGTGCTCCGGCTGGTTACTCATGCTGCAAGACCTCGTCGATGACGGCTTTTCCGCCTTTATCCACGGTGATCACTTTGTGAATGGGTGCATAGCCGGTCATGGTGATGTCGACGATGTAGTTGCCCGGATCGAGCATGAAATCAACGGGAGATTCTTTATCCAGCATGTGCTGGTTCACGGCTACCTGGGCGCCCTTGGGTTGAGTCTTGACGCTGACTGACCCCATACCCTGAGTTTCTTTGCCGCCAAACAGCTTCTTCATTTTTCCGACGGTTCTGATGTCGTCCACATTGCCGAGCGAACGCAAGGTGGGTGAGAAGCTGACGGTCTGGCCCAGGGTAAACTGGGCGGTCGTGGTCTCATCAATGAAACCCGACTTGCGCACCAGAACCACGTGCTGGCCTTTGTCAACCGGGACCTGCGCGGGAGTGAGCTTGCCCATGTTCTTGCCATCGACGTAGATGTTAGCGCCGGCGGGAGTGCTGGAGACTGCCAGTGTCGCCACAAGTTGGGCGAGGTGAGTCACTACAAAAGATTTGCTGCCAGAAGCCACGTCGACTGCACGCGAATCGCTGGAATAGCCCGCCTTGCTAATGGTGACCGAATGCCGCCCGGCGGACAGCCCAGACAAGGTGAATGGTGTGACCCAAGAGGGATCGGTTTTGCCGTCGACTTGTACTTGTGCGCCCGACGGGGTGGAGTCGATCGCGATCTGTCCAGGCACGATGACGGCGGTTGACGCAGCGGCCAATTTCTTCCGGGCGTTTTTCCCTCTCGGGGTTGCGGCGGCCATGTGGGTGTGCGCCGGTTCCGGTTCTACCACAACTGGCTGTTGCGTCTCAGGTTGCGCTTCTGGTTGCGGAGGCTGTGATTGGACGGGCTGGCTCTGAGGTGCAGTCGCCGCAGGCTGAGTTGACTCGGCGACGGTGGGTCGCGGTGAATCGCCGTCATTGTTCAAAGTGTTGACATGCAGGACCAGAGCGACCGCGATGATCAGGATCACGATGGCCGCTCCGGCGATGGAATAAACCACTAACTGCGGCGGAACGTTCTTGATTTCCTTCATCGCCTTTTCGGCGACTTCGCGAGGCTGAACTTTTGGCTTTTCTGGTTCGTCGTGATACGTGGTAGAGCTAGGCGCTTGAGAAGCCTGCTGCTGCTCAAAGCTTGGAGGCGGTGGAGGCGGCGTGTAAACCTCCTTGAGAGGAGGCAGTTCGGTCATTTCCGAGAAGCTAACGCTGCCGCCGGCTCGCGAAGGAGCATCTTCGGCCATCATCGGATCTACGGCAATTCGAGGCGCCTCGACTTCAGGGGCATGTGCGGCAGGGTCTTCAAGGCCGGGCGAAGACATTGAGGCGGACGCGGGCGCACCAGTGTTCTGTTTGCGGCCCGGGGTCACGGGCGAAGTTTGGAATTTCGGCGCGGCCGTGGTGGATGATGCGCGGTTCCCCATCGCTGACGCTGCAGCCGCAGCCGCTTTGCCAGCGGCGGAGGGCTTGCCCTGGACCGGCTGGTTCTGAACTGACGGTTTTTGGACCGGTGCTGCCGGAGGTTTTGCGGGTACTGCACTTGCCGGGCGAGGCGCGGAGGCACCCACGAACTTCGCCTGGTTCGCGGCTTTGACTGCGTCAGGAATGGCTACGCTCTTGGCGGGAGCTGCCGGCTGCTTAGCCGCCTGCGGTTTCGACTCCTTGCATTTCTCCAAATCGTCGAGCAGTTCCCGTCCGTTCTGGTAGCGTTCCGCCGGATCTTTGGCGAGCGCTTTCATAATGAGCTCGCTGAGCAGGGGATGTGCTTTGGGATTAACGGCCACCGGAGCGGAGGGCGCATCCTCGACGATGCTTCGACGCACCGATTCAGCATCTTCACCGTCGAAGGCTTTTTGGTCGGTCACCATCTCATAAAATATGGCACCGAGGCTGAAGAGATTGGAGCGCGCGTCGATGTTTTCGCCGCGAACCTGCTCCGGAGACATGTAGTGCAGGATCGATGGGACGCCCTGCATTTGGCTGGCAAATTTGCCGACGCTGGAGACACCATATCCCAGGATTCTGACCGTACCGTCCCAGCCGCACATAATCTTGGCGGGCTCCAGACTAAAGTGAAAAGCATTGTGGGAGTGAGCGTGGTCGAGGCCGCTGCATACCTGCCTTCCGATGTCGAGCAGGTCCCAAATAGAAAATCCTTCCTTGCGCGCCAGCATGGTGGCAATGCTATTGCCCTGTATGTATTCCATGGCAGCGCAAAACTGGCCGTCCATTTCTCCCGCGCCAAACACCGGAGAGAGGTTGGAGTGGCTCAAGGCTTTGGTGGTCTCTGCCTCTTCCAGAAGGCACTTCTCCAATTCGGCAGCGCGTTCACCAAAGGCAGACAGTTGAATCGCTTTCAAAGCAACCGTCTGGCTGCTTTGTGGATCATTGGCCTTGTAAACTGCGCCGGTGGCGGACTTTGAGAGGTCGCTCAGGATTTCGAAGTGGCCGATTTTCGTTGGCATGATTCCGTACCTCGTCCCAGAAAGAAAGCCGCACAACCGCCAATTGGAGGCTGCGACGCTAAAACCCGGGGGCAGGTTAAGGCCTAGAATATCGCTCGCGAAGTTTAGGATCGAGTTACCAAAGTACTGCGAAAAGTGCGAGGCCAGGGGAATCTTGGAGAGAATGGAAAGCTCTTGAACACTTTCGTCAGATGGGGTGGGAGACGCGAGGCACGCGGCTTCTTATGCGCAGGTCAGCTGGCAATTCGCAAACCGCGGCCCTGTTCGAGATCGGCTCAATTATTGATGGGCTGACGCCACCAATCCCGGCCGCAACTCAGACTCCGAGTCAGCAACCCACTGCCAGGCGCGGCGACCGTTGGTGAGAACCACAGCTCTGGCTTCACCATAGGCCACCAAACGATTGAGCACGGTGGTGACGGAGGCCATCGGATCTTTATGCCGAGCCAGCATGGGCGGAGCTTTTTGCTGAATCCGGTCGCAAACGTCGCGCGCACTGAGGGCATGATTGGCATCCATCAAAATCATACGGCAA
Source organism: uncultured Acidobacteriota bacterium (assembly GCA_963842075.1). Classification (GTDB taxonomy): domain Bacteria; phylum Acidobacteriota; class Terriglobia; order Terriglobales; family Acidobacteriaceae; genus Sulfotelmatobacter. Next base: position 147,194 of record CAWJFA010000002.1, read on the forward strand.
GCTTTAGTAAAACCCGGCTGGCGGCCGCTGGTCTTACGATCCACCAGTTCCAGCAATTCATCGCTCAAAACATCGTCACCAAAGAGATTGGCAAGGCCGGCAATGGTCTGCTTGATGGTGCCAATCCGGCGCATCACTTCGGCACGTTTTTGGAGGAGCTGACGCAGCTCTTCGTGAGCTTGCCGCACCACCTCTTCAACATGTCCAGTACCATCATTGGGGATGGTCTTCACCTCGGCTGCGATCTGCTGGGACTGCATAAATCCTCCAGTCATGTTATGTGTGCACGCACACACTTCTCCTAGCTAGTACGCGGAAACCTGTGCATGTGTTCCCAACTTTCTTCGAAACCAGGCGTGCCACCGACACCCAGCGTTTGGAAGTTAGACGTTCAAGGTTAGAGTTGGTTAACAAATAAGAATAGTCAAGAGGACGTTCTATATTCCCTCCTGAATGGGAAACGAGCACAAACCATCTAATCCCGGAACGAACCCGTCTCCGTAATGGGATTCGTTCAACGGATCAATGGTTGTCTGGCTCCTCCTCCAACGACGCCACGCGGGAAACCTTCCGATATGAAAGCAGGAGCCGCAATCAAATCACTTTGTCAGCCACAGCCAAACCTGGGACTTCCCTTTTGCGCGTCCTACTGGTAGGAAGCCAGGAGGAGGATTTTTTTCTCATCAGGGAAATCCTTGAGCGAAATCGTGGGGTGTTGCCTGCGGAGCTCGATCACGCAACCTCGCTGCAAGAAGCTACGACAATGCTCCAACGCGCGGACTATGGGCTGATTTTATTTGAACATGAGACGAGGGATGCCGCAGCTACAAAGCTTCTGAGTGAATTTCTGCATATCAGGGGAGCAACGCCTTTCATCATGATGGCCGAGCATGCCGATGAGAAGGCGATTGCCGAGATCATCCAAGCCGGCGCCTACGACTGCATGGACAGATCACAGCTCAACGGAGCCAACCTGGTGCGGACGATCCATTGCGCACTGAATTTGCATTCGACGCAACAACAGCGGCAAGTGGCGGAACAATCGTTGCGCAAGCTCTCCTGCGCAGTGGAACACTCCGCCGATACGATTCTGGTTACCAATAGCGAGGGCATAATCGACTACGTGAACCCTGCCTTTGAAAAGGTCTCCGGCTATTCTCAGCAGGAACTGAGTGGCAAGAACCAGAGCATTTTGAAGTCAGAGCTGCAGGCGCCGCTGCTTTACCGCGAGCTGTGGGAAACCATTCGCACCGGAGACGTGCGCCGTAATATTGTGGTGAATCGCAAAAAGAACGGAGAGGTTTACTACGCGGACGAAAGCGTAAGCCCCATACGAAATGCGGACGGCAAAATCACGCATTTTGTATGCAATGGCCGCGATCTCACCGAACGTTTACGGATCGAAGCCGAGCTGCTGCAATCACAGAAAATGGACGCCATTGGCCAGCTCGCCGGAGGGGTTGCTCATGACTTTAACAATCTGCTCACCATCATTACGAGCTACTCCGAACTCGCGCTCGACTCGGTAGTGCCGGGAAGCTCCACTCAGATTCGGCTGCAGGAGATTTTATCCGCCGCCCATCGCGCTGCCGATCTAACCAGACAATTGCTCGCTTTCAGCCGCAAACAACCGCAAGCCTTGCGAGTGGCTGAACTGAACCCCGTGGTCAACACGATCGTCAAGACCCTCCACCGTCTGATCGGCGAAGATATAGAACTCATCTTTATCCCCGGCGAGGGAATAGGCAGAATTCGTTTGGATCCGGTGCAGATTGAGCAGATCCTGATGAACCTTGGGGCAAATTCCCGGGACGCAATGCTTCAGGGAGGACGGTGCACAATTGAAACATCCAACGTTCAACTCGACGAAGAATATGTCGAGGACAAGCGCGCCATCATTCCTGTTGGGCGCTATGCGTTGCTGACCGTAACCGACACGGGCGGCGGTATTACCGACGAGCACCTGTCTCATATTTTCGAGCCTTTCTACACTACGAAGCCATCCGGCAAAGGCACTGGACTTGGCCTGGCCACGGTGTACGGTATCGTCAAACAGAATCATGGATTCATCTGGGTCTACAGCGAACCAGGGGTCGGCACCACCTTTAAGATCTATCTGCCATGCGTGCAGGATCGGACATCGCCCATCGAGCTTCCAGAAATTTGCGCCGAGAAGATATTCTCTGGCACGGAAACCGTGCTGCTGGTCGAGGATGAAGCCCCCCTGCGCAAAGCAGCCGCAGAATTTCTCAGCCTGCGGGGATATGTCGTTCTCGAAGCCAGCAATGGTCTGGATGCTTTATCCGTCGCCAAGAATTACGCGTTGACGATTCATCTGGCCGTCACCGACGTCGTGATGCCGCACATGAGTGGGGGAGAACTCGCGAAAGAACTGGAAAGACTCCGTCCGGAAACTAAGGTGTTGTTCGTTTCAGGCTACCCCGGCCAAACTGTGATGGATCACAAGGTAGTCGATCTCGAGAGCAACTTCTTGCAGAAGCCCTTCACGCTAAAACAACTGGCAAGGAAAGTTCGGACCATTCTCGATCACAGTCGCAATATTGTCCCCGCAGTAGCTAATGCGATTAAGGATCCTTACAGTGCCCCGGCGGTATCCGAGTGAGCTTGCCGTCCTTCAAAGTGAACCGATCTCCGCGCCAAGTCACGGTTTGGCCGACGAGGCTTGCAATCCAGATTCCGACTGCTACCAAATCACGGACGGGAATCAGCCAGGCATACTTCAGAACCTGAGAGTCCCGCAAAACTCCGCGGCCGGCCGACACGGAAACCGCAAAGCGCAGAAGCAACGTGAGGGCCAGCGCGCCGAGGGCCCAGGGCTTCCCTCTACTGGCGGCCAGGGCCAGCAACGCCCACAAAATTCCAAACGTGAAAATCAGGCCAAAATAACCGCCGGGACGCGCATCTCGGACTCCCCGCGCCCAACGGAGTTGATGGGCGAGAAAATCCCGCAGACGATACGGTGGGAGAAAGGTCTCGACCACAACCTCGGAGATTTTCACAGTGAATCCCAGGCCCGCGATGCGCTTTCCCAGTTCGTAATCGTCGGCGAGATAGTCCACGAATGATGCGAAGCCGCCGATTCTTTCCAGTTCGGCGCGGCGGAAGGCAAGTGTGGATCCCAGGCCAAATCGAATGCCGCCTTCGAGTTGACGCGCTGCCAATACACTCGGACAAAAATCCGTGCTGACACCCAGCGCCTCAAGACGCGATCCCAGCGTTGGGGCGGCCACTCCGCGATAAAGGCAAGTGACCAGGCCTACTCCGGCGTCGGCTAATGGTCCGGTCACCCGACTCAGGTAGTTGGACTCCACGCGGATATCGCTATCGTTGACGATTAAATGGGCATAGCGCGCTTCGGTCAGCATCTGCGCCAGATTGCTGACCTTCACGTTCGCGCCCAGGGCGTTCGGACACACCACAAGATGAATTCTGCGGTCTGGAAATTCACGCTGCAATTTCTTTACGCTTTCGATTGCAGGATCGTCAGGGTCGCTTACGCCAAAAATGATTTCGTATTCCGGATAGTCCTGCAGACAGTGGCTGCGGAAGCTCTGATACATCTCCGGATCGGTGCCCTTAAGCGGTTTCAGAATCGAAACCGGAGGCAGCACTAACACAGGCTGGGCCTCTAATTGAGCAGCCTGGGCTTCCTCTTGCCGCTCGCGCAGGTATTGTGCTGCACTCCAGAGACAGAGCAAGTAATAAAGCGAGCTCGATATTATTCCGACGACCGCGACGATCTGAATCACTGTGAAGATCGGATGCATCATGCGCGAGCGCAGGCCAGACTATTCGTAACGCAGCGCCTCAATCGGATCGAGGTTGGCTGCTTTCCACGCAGGATAAATGCCAAACACCAGTCCCACTCCGGCGGCGGAGGTGAAGCCGAAGACCACCCAGAACATCGACATGTGAGCGGGCAGCGCGGGCCACAAGGCAGGAATCACCCAGACGATTACCGCACCCAGCACGATCCCAATCACCCCGCCGACCGCGGTGAGAATGATCGCTTCCAAAGTGAATTGTAAAAGGATGTCGCGCTTGCGCGCGCCGATCGCCTTGCGGACACCGATTTCGCGCGTTCTCTCCGTAACGCTCACCAGCATGATATTCATCACGCCTACGCCGCCAACGATAAGCCCTACGCTCGATACTGCGAACACCCCTATGAACAGCATGCCGGTGAGCTTGTTCCAAACATCGGAGATTGAGTCGGAGGTAAAAACCGCAAAATCATCCGGCTTATTGGACGGTACTTTTCGCCGGCGCCGCAGCAATTCGCGAATCTCGTCAATGGCCTTGGGCATGTCGTCGTGGGATGTTGCCTTGGCGCTGATCCAATGATCCTTTAATTCAGGATGCAGCGTTTTGAAAGTGGTCAGCGGGAAAAACACTCGATTGTCATTTGGATCTTTTCCGCCCCCGAACACGGACTTGAGCTTGGCTAAAACGCCGATTACCTCGAACAATCGCCCTTCAATATTGATTTCCTTGCCCAGCGGATTCTCCACCGGAAATAATTCTTCCGCCGTGTCATGCCCAAGAATGATGACGGTAGCGTGCCGCTCAACGTCAGCGTCACTAAACCACCTTCCGGAGGACATTACCAGATCAAAAACATCTTTTACAGAAGCTGTGTCGCCTTCGAGGATGGTGTTTTTGACCTTCCGATCCTGATATTTCACCGCGAAGGTGCCGACTCCGAGTTCCGGGCGAAAAAAACGGATCCCCGCCGATACGGCCTTCACGTGCGGCAGTTGCATGATCGCTTCCCCGTCTTCGAAGGTCAGCTTCTTGCGCGTGCGCATTTCCTCAGTGGGACGCCCAAAGGTAAACGGCTCCATATGATAGGCGAAGATCACATTGGAACCGATGCTGGCCACGACATCGCGCACGTTGTCATCAAGTCCGCGCCCTATCGAGGAAACGCCAATCACCATGGCAACGCCGATTACGATTCCGAGCACGGTGAGCGACGAGCGCATCTTGTTGGTGCGAATCGTATCCGTCGCCATCTGGACGATCTCGCCGAATTCGTCTTTGCGAATCATGAATGACTGAGTAATTGAGCGATTGAGTTATTTGGCAATTGAAAACCTAAACTGCCCCAATGATCAGATTTTCAAAATTGCACATCGACCCGGTTGCCCAATTGTAAAATTCTTTTACGTTTCGAACCGCAACGCCACAATCGGATCCAGCTTCGCCGCTTTGCGCGCGGGATAGACGCCAAAGAAAACTCCCACGCTCGCGGACACAATTAATCCAGCTGCCACCGCCCAGATTTTTATTGCCGAAGGCATTCCAATCAGCAATGTAACTGTGAGAGCGACGGCCACGCCCAGCAAAACGCCCAAAGCGCCTCCAGTAAGCGACAAAGCAACGGACTCGATCAGAAACTGCAGCAACACATCCTCTCGCCGCGCGCCGAGCGCCTTGCGAATGCCGATCTCGCGCGTTCGCTCGGTCACCGCCACCAGCATAATGTTCATGATCACAATGCCGCCAACCACCAGCGAGATACAGGCAATGCCGATGGTTGCGATGAAGAAAGTCTGGCTGAAGCTGGTCCAGATGCCGAGCAGGCTGGCGTTGGTCTCAATGTCGAAACTGTCGTCGCTGCCGGGCTGGTCATGCCGTTTGGCGCGCAGAGCCGCCCGCACCTCGTCGATCGCCTCTTCGAGTGGAACACCCCCGCTGGCGGCTTTTCCCGCAATCCGGAGACTGGCATCATGCGATCCATACTGCTTCAAGCAGGCGGTGATGGGAAGCATCACAAAATTGTCGGCACTCTGCCCCAGTGTTGTCCCCTTTTTTTTCGCCACGCCGATCACCTGGTAGATCCAGCCGTCGATGCGAATCTCTTTGCCCAGAGGATCGATACCCGGCATCAGGTGTTCCACGATATCGTTTCCGACGACAACCACTGGAGATCGATTGCTTACATCTGTATCGTTGAGCATGCGGCCGGCGCTCAGGTCGGTATCGAGGACAGTAGCCATCGCCGGAGTAATCCCCCGCACCAGCGTATCGCTGATAGACTGCTCGGCATACTTCACATGGCCGCTTTCGTTGCGGGTGGAGGCTCCTATCAACTCGCAGTGCCGGCACGCTGCGGCCACAACCTGATAGTCCTCCAGAGTCAGGTCTTTGCGCTTCTCACCTTCGAGGAAGTGGTCGACATTCGTGACCGCGGGGGAAACTTTGAAGATTAGGAAAACATCCGCGCCCAGATTGAAAATTTTCTCCGCCACGTAATCATTGATGCCGGAGACAAACGTGACCACCGCAATCACAGCGGCCACTCCAATCACCACGCCCAGCAGAGTTAGGACCGAGCGCAGCTTGTTCACCCACAGCGACTGAAAGGCAATTCGGATGGCTTCGGCGATGTGCATAAATCCGGCCTAATCGGGCTTCCGGCCTCCGGAACTGACAGCTCTTCCGAGGAACTAAGTCTATCAGCCAAGCTCCGCGGCATAGAGGGATATCGCAAACAGACGTGGGAAAGCATAATCCGGAAGCCGGACGCCGCACAGCGCCATCGCATATAATGATCAAGTTGGCAGCTGGACCGGACGGTCGCTTCCAGCGTCTTCGGACGCGGGGAGAGGAAAGTCCGAACTCCGCAGAGTAGTGTGCCGGATAACGTCCGGGAGGCCGGGTTCAAGCCCGTTCGACGGAAAGTGCCACAGAAAATATACCGCCTTGATCTCGCAGGACTCGTCTTTCGGGATCGGGGTAAGGGTGAAAAGGTGCGGTAAGAGCGCACCGCCGCGGCAGTAATGCAGCGGGCAGGGCAAACCACACACGGAGCAAGACCAAATAGGAAGGGAGTCGGAACTTGATTCTTGCGAATCAGGTTTTCGGCACGTGCCGGCTCGGTGCGTCAAACCTTCGGGTAGGTCGCTAGAGCCTCGCAGTGATGCGTGGCCCAGAGGAATGACCGTCCCACCGGAGCAATCCGGCGGAACAGAATTCGGCTTACAGGTCCGGCTGCCGCAATACATTCTCAATTCGTTCTCAGGAGCAGATCACATGTCAGCACCCAGCCGCCGGCCGGAGATTCGCCGGCGCCGCGCACGTCAGCATAAGATTACAACCCTCCGTAAGCGACTCGCCTCGGCTCAGACCGATGGCGAACGCGACCGGGTCACGGCCAAGTTGCATAAGCTTGCCATCGCATCGCCGGGCCAGCCTTTGCTGAAGTAAATCCCGCTTAACGCGTAATGGGCTGGACAACGTGCGGAGTCAGGCTACGCCCGCCTTCGTATTCTTGTCTGTCGGAGTCGATCGGCCGGGGGGTTCGCCGTTGGCGTTCGCGCCGAGGACTTCTTGATAGACCTCCATGATCCGGCGTACGGATTTTTCCCAGGAAAATTTGGCCGCCTGCCGGTAGCTGCGCTCCTTCATTTTCTCGCGAAGTGGCTGATCCATCAGAACGCGGTGGAGCGCGCGCATGATTTCGAAAACATTCTCCGGGTGGACGAGCACCGCGGCATTTCCCACCACCTCAGGCAGAGATGAAATATTCGAGGTTACAACCGGCGTGCCGTGGGCCATCGCCTCGAGCGGCGGCAGACCAAAGCCCTCATACAACGACGGAAAAACGAAAATCTTAGCCTGATCGTAGAAGGTTCGCAGCACTTCGACCGGCACGAAGCCTAGAAAGCGCACGTCGTTCTGCACGCCGCTACGGATCACGGTCCGCCGCAGGTCCGGATTGCCAGAAAGATCGTCTCCAATAATTATGAGTTTCAGGTCAGGAAAAGCCTGCTCTTTTTCCAACTCGGTTTTTAACGCGGAAAATGCCTCAATCATGCGCACGACATTTTTGTGCGGACTTATTCTTCCGGCGTAGAGCAGGAAGGGATAAGTAACCTGATAGCGCTGGGCAATCAACTGGCGGTCGGCCGCGGTGGCGTGTCCGTGAAGGAACCGCTCGTCGATCGCATTGTAGACCACCTCGATACGAGCTGCCGGGATACCAAAAAGTTTTTCCATCTCAATCTTGGTGAAGTTTGAAACTGCAAAAATACGCGACGCGCCCCGTAAAACCTGTTTCGTCAATTGGAAGTGCAGCGAACCCCAAAAGCCAGTCTGACGCCGCCCACGCGATAAATGCTCCAGCATGTCATGCACTGTCATTACGTAGGGGCAAGGCAAGGCGCGCGGGATAGAAAAAAGATTCGGAATGTGTACCAGATCACAATCGAGCCGCTTCACAATCGTGCGGAAGTCTCGAAAGCTCTTCACCGAACGTTCTGGCTCGGCCACAGGAACCGTGTGGAAGTTAGGTGGTAGGGGACCGATCTCCATGACTTTGGTGGGAGATCCGATGAGGAAGTACGTGGTCTGGTGGTCCAGGCGTCCCAGAGTGCGTACGACGTTGCGGATGTAGGTCCCGACGCCGAACTCGCTCATCCGCCGAATGTCGATGGCGATTTTCACGGGAGGCATTTAACCATAGAACAGGCATGAAATCGCAATAGGATTAGAGGAACCCAATGCTAGACGCGGGCTTCGGCTTGTGCTCTGGCCCTGCGCTCAGCATAGAGCGGAAACGCTTCACACAAAGCAAGCACTTCTTTTCGGATTCTTGTCAGCACTGCCGCATCAGTCCGATGAAGAAGAGCATCGGCGATCCAGTGCGCCACCTGCCGCATCTCCGCCTCTTTCATACCGCGAGTAGTGAGTGCCGGCGAACCGACGCGGATGCCGCTCGGCTTCATCGGCGGATTCGTGTCAAAGGGGATGGCGTTCTTGTTGACGGTAATTCCCGCCTCGCCTAGCGCCTTCTCGGCTTCGCTGCCCAACATGCCCTTAGAGAAAACATCGACCAGCATCACGTGGGTGTCCGTTCCGCCGGAAATAATGCGGAAGCCCTCGGCAGCCAGCGTGGCCGCCAGCACTTTCGCATTGGCCACAACTTGCTTTGAGTAGTCGCGGAATTCGGGCTGCATCGCTTCCTGAAAGCAGATCGCCTTGGCCGCTATGATGTGCATCAGCGGACCGCCTTGCATCCCCGGGAAAACTACTTTATCGATCGCCGCCGCGAAATCGGCCTTCGAAAGAATCAGGCCCGCTCGTGGCCCGCGCAATGTCTTATGCGTGGTGGAAGTGACGATGTGCGCGTGGGGCACCGGTGAAGGATGAACGCCGCCCGCGACCAGTCCGGCAAAATGCGCCATGTCGACCAGGTAGAGCGCTCCCACTTTGTCCGCGATCAGCCGCATACGGGCGAAATCAATGATGCGAGGATAAGCGCTTCCGCCGCCGATGATCAGCTTCGGCCGTTCCTGCTCTGCCAGCTTTTCCAACGAGTCGTAGTCGATCGTCTCGGTCTCTTTGGTCACGCCGTACGGGACGATTTTGTAGGTCTTCCCTGAAAAATTCAGAGGATGCCCGTGGGTGAGGTGGCCGCCATGGGCCAGGTTCAGTCCAAGAATAGTGTCGCCCGGTTGCAGCACCGCGGCATAGGCCTCCATGTTCGCCTGCGATCCTGCATGCGGCTGCACGTTGGCGTGCTCAGCACCGAATAACTGTTTGGCGCGGTCGCGCGCCAGGTTCTCAACCACGTCCGCGAACTCGCAGCCCCCATAATAACGCTTGCCGGGATATCCCTCGGCATACTTATTGGTGAACACCGAACCCGCGGCTTCGAGCACAGCTTCGCTGACAAAATTCTCCGAGGCAATGAGCTCCAGACCTTCGTGCTGACGGCGAGTTTCGTTTTCGATGGCTGCCGCGATCTGCGGATCCGCTTCGTACAACGGTCGGTACATTTTGGCTGCGGAATTCTTCATGTCGTTTTCCTAGGGCGTCGCGTATACGTTCGGGCGATGAAGTTCCATAAATCGCTCTGGAGCCTTCACCGGAGTAAAGCCAACCTGAGAATAAAGACTGTGGGCATCGCGCGTGGTGAGAATCCACCGCCGCAGATTCTGCAATGCGGGATGCTCCGTAATGCACTGCATCAACCACTTGCCCAGCCCGCGACCGCGATGCGTTTCCAGCACAAAGACGTCGCAGACATAGGCGAAAGTAGCCAAATCGGTGATCACGCGGGCAAAGCCAACTTGGGCGCCCTTGCCTTCGTAAACACCGAAGCATAGCGAATGGTCGATCGATCGCGCCACAACTTCCCGCGGAATGCCTTTGGCCCAATAACAATTCGTCAGAAAATCGTGAACCACATCCAGATTCAGGCGGTCGCGGCTGGTGCTGATCAAAAACTCACCGCGCCGGTACTCGATCACTTCTTCGGAAACGCCCGGCGCATTCTGCATACAAACATTCTAACCCGTCGAGCTTGCAGCGGTTGGCGCTTAGCAATCAGCATCTAATCACTTATCTGAAGTCCTGGCATCAAATGCCAATCGCTAACTGCTAAATGCCGTGCGTAAGAACGAAGCCAGTTGCCATCCATCCATGTAACTGTACGGCGCTTCACCCATGGTGTAGTGACCGCAAGGCAAAACCACGACTTTGTGATCCAGCCCACGGCGCTCGAATTCTTCGACAACGTCGCGCGAAAGTTCGGGCAAAAACGTCAGATCGTACTTCGCATAGATGATGAGCGATTTTCTCGGCCAGCGGGCGAACTGGTCGAAGTACGCCATGGGACTTACAGCGAGCCACGACTTCCGCAACGTTTCCAAAGTGATCTGCGATTCGATTCCCTGCCGAATGTGTCGCGTGGACTGGCCATGCCACACCACATCGGCCACATAAGTAGAAGCATGATTGAACGCCGCCACTCGAATGCGCGGATCATGCGCGGCCGCGATAAATGCATAACATGAGCCGAGGCTCGTGCCCACGATCCCAAGCTTGCTGTAGCCCTGCTGCTCGAGCCAGTCGAGACAACAGCGGACATCCACCACGCCCTGCCGAACCGCATCGAGCGTGCGCCCGATGTTGGCGGAGACGGCATAGTCCGCACGGCCGATCTCAGCGGGCATGCGAATATCGTGATAGGGCATGCTCAGCCGCAGCACTGCGATGCCGAGCATATTCAGGACTTTGCAGAGGCTGACGTAAGCGATCGCGTCCGCGTTCCAGTGCGGCAGAAGAACGACGGCTCGCCGCCCTCGCGCAGGAAACCAGCGCGCGTTTACCAGATTGTTCTCCGCGTAAGGCGTTTTCACCGGGGCCGTGAAGCGCAAGAACTCCGCAAATGTTCCTTTCACCTTCGCTTCGAGCTTTTGGTCAGGAACTTCGCGCGTGGAAAAAACTTGCACTTCCCGCTTTTCCAGCCTGAAATCTTTTGGTGACGTGTAGGCGAAAAACTCATCGCTCGAGGCGACGATGCGCCGGTTGAAGTCCACTAAGAATTTCGCAGGATCTTCCGCTGCTTGTCCTGGCTGCCAGCCATTCCTGCAAGGCCAGTCCCGCGCAAACTCCAATCCCCATTCCAGCGGACGCACGACGCGGTTGTTGTCCACTGAAGTGAGCCGGTGTTCCCAGTCGTACATCCATTGCGCGTAGGGCGAGGGCATGGTGAATCTTCTAGTGTAGCAAGCGGCGACGAGCGCCTCTGCCGGGATTCACTTAACGGTCGCAATCAGCGGTTGGCACTGGGCATTTACTGCCTGAGTGGGGGAGGGCGCCGGGCTAGTTGAGGCGATCTGAGCTGCTATATTTAGGTGCCATACCGTCGAGGCACACGCTTGGAAATGTTGCAGAGAATCTCGTAAGGGGAACTGTTGGCCAAGCGCGCATGTTCGAGCGCATCGACGCTCAAACCGTCGCTGGTTCCGAGCAGGATCACTTCGTCGCCGACCGCAATTCCGGGGATACCGGTCACGTCAACTAGCGTCAGATCCATCGAGATGCTGCCGATGATGGGCGCGTAGTGGTCGCGAACGATCACACGGCCTCGGTTGGAAAGTTGCCGATTGTATCCGTCGGCGTATCCCACGGGAAGCACGGCAACGTGCGCCGGGGCCTTGGTCACATAAGTTCCACCGTAGCCCAGCGCCTGGTTCGCGGCGAAGTCTCGCATGGAGAGGATGCGAGTCTTCCACGTGAGCACCGGCTTCACGGGAAGGCGCAGCGTGCCTCCGCTTACTTCCCTGCCCGCACGCTGAAAGGGCAAATAATATCCATAGAGCGCGACGCCGGGACGCACCATGTTATTCCACGTCTCGCGGCGCGAGATCAGGGCGCTGGTATTGGCCATGTGCATCAATGCTGGATTGAAGCCGGCCGCCCGCATCATGCGCTGCGCCTCTTCGAAACGGCGCTCCTGCTCGGCCACCGATGGCGCATCCATAATTTCAGAGGAAGCCAGGTGAGTGGAGAGCCCTTCGAGGACGACATGAGGAGCTGAACTGAGAGACTTTAGAACAGCTGGAAGCTCATCCAGCGATACACCGAGCCTGCCCATCCCGGTATCCACCTTCAGATGCACCGGCTGCCGGACCGCTCCGGATGCTGCGGCAGTCTCCAGTGATTCGATGTGCCAGGGCTCCCACACGGTCGGGGTCAGATGGAGGCGGACGATCTCATTTTCTTCGCCGCGCCAGAAACCAGTCATCAACAGAATTCGCGAATCGATGCCGGCCTCACGCAGCGGGATCGCCTCATCGAGAGACGTAACACCCAGCCACTTCGCGCCTTCCGACTCCAAAGCGCGTGAGCATTCTACAGCGCCATGACCGTAGGCATCGGCCTTCACGACCGCGCAAACCGTCACGCTCGCGCCCGCGTGATTCACCATGGTGCGGAAGTTTTGCCGCAAGGCTGACAAGGAAACTTCTGCCCAGGTGGGGCGGGTCGCCACGCGGCTCAGAATTTCAACAGTTGTCGCCACTGGGCTGATTATAGCGGGAGCGGCGAGCGCTCTTAAGTTACGCAGGGGCTACTCCCGCTTGATTTTTCTAGCCTCAGCATTGTGAAAAGTCCCACAGTTAGTTCCCGGCCAGGGAAAAGTTCACCGTAATCTGCGTCTCCACTTCGACGGGCTCATTGTTCAAGATGTAGGGCCGGTAGCGCCATTGGCGCACAGCGTCGATCGCCGCAGGCGCCAGCAAGGGATGGCCGGAAAGAACCTGAAGATTCTCGATCGTGCCCAGCTTGCTGATCATTGCCTGCAGCACGACCGGGCCTTGAACGCGCGCGCTTCGTGCCAATGGCGGATACGTCGGCAGAACCTTGCGCACCAAGTCTCCTTCGTTCATGTGCGAAAGCCGCACCTGGGCTACCACCGGAGCCAGCGCCGCCGGCAAAATCACACGCGTACGAGTCCCCAGGGAATCGAACACTCCACCGGGACCGCCCGCTACCCCTGCATCCGTAACGTACGGACCAGAGCCCGCGACTGGCGGCGCCGCGTCACCGTCGGAAACCGGAATGTGACCGGGAATTTGCGACGGCTGTCTTAAGACGATAGCCGCAGGATTAGCGGGCGCCGTAGGGTTGCTACTGGCGCGTGCCCTGGCCTCGAGCGGCTCTGCGATAGGCCGTCCCAGACTGATGGGCGTGGAGAGTTGGCGGAACAACGGCATTCCAGTCGGCCGCAGCAGCGGCAAGACCAGCAGTACGCCCAGAGCAAGAGCTTGCAGGCCAAACGAACTCAAGGTTGTCAGTCCGCGGCGCGAACGTTCGTCCCATGACGAAGTCAGAGTGCGTTCAAACATGTTGTCCTCCTGAGTTGAAATCCTTACTGGTAAAGACACCAGGATTCCCTCGTCGGACTGGGAGGAGACGAAAAAAAGGCCGCGCTGGAACGCGGCCTTTTGGGAACTTTCCCGGCACACTCGGTGTCGTCAGGAAACTACTTGGGCGGCTCTGTTGGCTTCGGAGTGGCAGGCTTCGGGGTCGTCGGCTTGGGAGCCGCAGGCTTGGCGGCCGCTCCTGAAGAGGCAGGGGCAGGAACGCCGGACTGGGTGTTATACAGTTCGACCACGGCCCTGGTGATGTCTGACTTGTCGCCGTCGTACCACAGCACGGGGCTTTGCGGCCAGGGGTTGGAAGTGTCGACAATCATTCCGTAACCGGCATCCTGCGCGTGCTTCACGATCACGGGCGCCATCTTCTGCAGAATGCGCTGAAAAATTTCCTTCTGCTGATTCTGGGCGTCTTCTTGCGCGTCCTGAACCGCGCGATCGAAAGATTTTTTCTTGGTCTCGATCTGCTTGACCAGGCTGGCGCGGGCGTCCTCATTCAGTTTGTCGCCCTGGGTCTGCAGTTGCTTTTGCAAACTTTCGAGTTCGTCATTCTGCGACTTTAATTCGTTTTGCTTCGGATCCAGCTTCTTGCGCAACGCTTCGAAGTCACGCTGGCCCTCGTTCGTACCCACTACAGCTTGTTCAATGTTAATGGTCCCAATCTTCGTGCCGGTACCGGTGGGAATGGTTGCGGAAGGCGCGGTGGTTGCGGGCGAACTGGCTGGGCTCGTGGGAGCAGCGGCGCCAGCGGTTTGGGCCCATGCGGAAATCATTGAGATAACGGCAATAGCCAGGAAAGAACGCAGAAACTTGCTTGTCATCGGATCGATTAAACTCCTTGGAACATTGTTCCGGTAACTACGGTTCCAGTAAATAGCTTCTGGGAATAAACTCAGATTACCCTTTTTCTCGCAACGCTGGGCCGTATTCACGAAAGTTTCTTGCAACGGCTGCCGTCAGGCATCGTCTCTAAGAGGCGCACTGGATTGCCAGCGTCACACGCCGGGGTTGCGGACGTGTTGTCCACTCAGCTTTCTGCAATTGCGTGGATCGTAACGATTATAGAGAGCCTGCTCAGCGCCGTCAAACTCCGTGCCGCGAAATCCGTACTTAAAATGTGGTTGCGACCGTGAACCGGAAGGTCTTGCGCGGCTCCCGCAGCAAGAAACTTGGCGCATAGGCGTTCCTCGCCAGGTTATAGGTATAGGCCCCCGCGGCAGTCAATTGGCAACCGGTTTTCGGATTGCAGCTTTGCGGGAACATCGAAGTCGTGATCGGAATTGGCGGGTTCGCCGGACTATCCAGCCGCAGCGGGTTATACGCCCAGTAAATTCGGAAGGGCGCATTGATCACCGGCAGAAACATTTGCAGCTCAAGTCCGGTAGACATTCTAGGACGCCAGTTGGTCGAGCCCAGCACCTGTAGATCGGCCGATGGCGGTGGGTTCAGGACACTGCCCAGAGCGCAAGTATTGGCGGTAGCAGTCTGCAGCAGCGCAGGACAACCGAGAGGCGTACCGACCACACTCTGGTATTGTTCCGATGCAATCTGCAACTGTGATCGCCGGACGATGGGATCGATTCCCGCGTCCATAAACGGAGCCAAAGCCACGGGGCCGTAGATGGTGATGCGGTATTCGAAATTGGTGACTATGCTCAAATCACCGCCCGGGAATACGATCTGATCGATCGGTATGGGAATGCTCACCGCTCCCGCGCGCGGATTCTGCGGATCCTTGAGCACCGGAGTTCCATCGCGATTGGTCAGGGTGATCGCCCCTACACTCGGTAGAAACGCCACCGGCGAAACAGAACGTATGTCAAACCCGCGTAGATCGTTCTCCCCACCCATGTAAGACCGCTGGAACGGTGGTGCAACCAAACCGCCGAAGCCGCTGATAAATGACCCCTGAACGTTAAAGCCCAACGCGTTGCGCCGGTTCTGCACTGGAATGAATTTCTTGTACTGAACGATCGGTCGAATTGAGCGAATTGTCCCTCCCAGCCCCGCCAGTTCCGCCCCGACCGTGAATTGATGTCCGCTATGAGGAGAGATCGGACTATTGATGGTATTGAAGGAAAAATTCGGAAAGATTTTGCTGGTGATGATTCCTTCGAGCGCATTGGGCCCGGAAATACCGCGGAAGGCCAGGAACTCGAACAGGTTCTTGGACGCATTACTCAGGGCGAGAAGCGACGATCGGTCGAACGAATACGTAATACCAACTCGCTTGAACGACCGACGCAACGGGTAGCTTAACGACGTGGTAAACCCGGCGCTGGATTGGGTGTAGTTCTGCAGGTTCTGCAGAACGGCATTGGGCAGGTTCAGCGTCTGCCCGCTGAAGATTGAAAGTTGCCGGGCCTGGTCGTAGCTGACCTTGTTGTAGTAGACGTTGAAGCCAAACTGTAATGGCCGGTCAAACATGTAGGGCTGGGTGAAACCAAAGCGGATGCTGCGCGCCAGGTTTCCAACGCTGGCTTGAACAGAAAGCGTCTCGCCCAAACCCAGGAAGTTGTTGGTGGAGTAATTGATTCCTACGAAGGCGCCTTCCAGTCCGCTCACGCCTCCATTCAGGCCGATGCTGTTCTTTCCCTTTTCATGGACTTTCAACGTGAGATCGACCAGCCCGTCTTTCTCGTCCAGTTGACGAATCGTGGTGTTTGGATCGTCAGGCTTTAGCTGGTCGAAATATCCTAGTTGGTTCAAGCGTAGAAGGCTCAACTCCCAGAGGCGCGAGTTGTAAACGTTGCCCTCTTCCAGCGCGATCTCACGACGAATAACCTTGTCGCGGGTGGTGGTGTTGCCCTGAAACTCGATGCGGCGCACGAAAAATGCTTTTCCTTCGTCGACGTCGATGTCGAGAAAGATTTGTTTCTTTTCGTCGTCAAAACGAGTGTCGGGAATCGAAGTAAAGTTGATGTAGCCCAACTCGCCGTAGGCCTTACGCAGGTTCTCCAGTCCCTTAGCCACTTTTTCTTTGCTGAAGATGTCTCCGTCTTTGATGGGGAAAAGCGATCGCAGGGCCTTCGTATTCTGTACCGCCTTGTTGTTCTTGAAAGTAATTCCGCCCAAGGTGTAACGGTCGCCTTCTTCGATCGGCATGGTGATGTCGACCGCCTTGCCCGGCCCGCTCTGCAGGAGCGGGATGTGTCCGCCTGCATGACCGGTATCGTGAATCTGCGTCTTGGGCGTGTTCACGATAACTTTGAAGTAGCCCCGGTTCTGGTATTCATTGCGGACACGTTCCGTATCTTCGTCCAGCTTGGTTGCGTCGTAGGTTCGGGCAAAGATATTTTCCAGGAAAATCGAGTGCGGGACGCCAATGGGCCGCAAGTTCTTCATGGCGTAACGGAGAACTCGTGTGGGGACGTTCTTGTTGCCCTCGAATTTGATCTTGCCCACTTTCACCTTGGGTCCTTCTTTAATCACGAACGTGATTCCGACCGCAGCCGGCGGAATCTGACGCACCTCGGTCCGGATGGTGGAAAACTGCCGGCCATGTTCCGCCAGCAAGCCTTTGATGGTGACTTCCGCCTTCTTGAGCTTGGTTGGATCGTACTGACTCTCTACAGACAATCCCACTTTCGCTTCCTTGAAGCGGTCCAAAACGTCACTGGTGGAAACCGAGCTGAGGCCGACGTAATTAATCTCGCGAATGGTCGGCTTTTCCTTAACCTCGATGATGAGGCGCCAGCCTTTGGGAGTTTGTTCGCGGCTGAAGCGGATGTCTTCGAAGTAGCCGGTATTCCACAGCGCGTTGAAATCGCGCTCCAACGCGGCAGGATCATAAATGTCGCCCGGGTGAGTGAAAATGCGGGCCTTGACCGTCTCCGTGGGAATTCGGCGATTTCCTTTCACGTCGATCTCGGAAATCACATCGCTCTGGGCATAGCTTATTGCCGCGGAAAAGAGCAAGAGCGCGATTCCCACCACCCATCCGAGAGTCTTCATCCTTCGGAAATCCCGTAGGAATGAAGAAGATCGACGGTGAGCAGCGCCGAAAGAACCCTGGCCGCGTCGGGACACAGCAATTTCTGCATGAGAACAAAGATGAATCGCTACGACCTCAGCCTCTGGGATGTAGGAAAACGATAATTATACGTAGAGAAACGGAAAGCGTCCAAGTTGCCACTCTTGCCGGTGGCTTCATTGTTGAGATTTGACTGACTCCACCTCAACCAAGACGGAATAAAACGTTGCGGAGTTGCCTAGGTCGGAAAGTTTTTCTGAAGTCAACACGTTAATATTGCGAGATCCCGGGCTCAGCTTGGCCCAATTCAGCTTCGCTGATACTACGCCGGGTTGAACCGCGCCATCCACTCGAGCTTGCAGAAATATTTCTCCGCGCCCGTTGTAAACCTTTACCGTCTCTCCGTCGGCGATTCCACGAGCCCTGGCATCGCGGGAATGCATTTCGAGGACGTCCGTCTCTTCCATCGCCTGGATCGAAGGCAGGTTGGAAAAACTTGAGTTCAGGAAGTTGTCGGCCTTGCGCGCCAGAAGCTCAAGTGGAAAAGCGGAGCGCGCCCCGCATCGGGATTCCTGAGGAGGCGTGAACTCGGCGACCGGATCCAGGCCCAGTGCTCGCATCGCCTCACTGTACAGTTCAGCTTTGCCAGATGGCGTGCGAAAGTTGCCCTGAGCAAAAGGCAGAAATGGCGCCATCGCCTGGCTTGGATTCGGCTGGCTTGGAGCACAGGTGTCGTCCGAAGCCGGAGGCTGGGCGCCGGAAGCCTTAAAGTTCAGCCTCACTTGCCCCTCCCGCTGCAAACGCTCGCGGCTGATGCCGTGCAGCCACGGGTTACTCGAATCCAGCGCGCCGTCAATCATCTCGTCGATACTCTCGCTGAAACATGACTCGTTGAATCCCATTCGATGGGCTAACGCACGGAACACCTCAACATTTGGCCGGCACTCACCCAACGGTTCAATTGCCTGTTCGGACACCTGCAGATAGTAGTGGCCGTAGGCCGTCTGTAAATCTTTGTGCTCGAAAAATGTCGTTGCCGGCAGCACAATGTCGGCATAGTCGGTGGTGTCGGTAAAGAATTGCTCATGGACCACGGTAAACAAATCGGCGCGCCGAAGCCCGCGCACCACTTCATTGTGATTCGGACAAACCGCCGCCGGATTTGAGTTGTAAACGAACAATGCCTTCAGAGGCGGATCGCTTAGCGCGTTCAGCGCCTTGCCCAGTTCCACCATATTCACAGATCGAGGTGGTCGCTGGAGATTTTCTGCCTTAAGATCGGGCCGCGTTAACGCGTCTTTGTTAAGCCCGAACGCGCCGCTGGTCGACATCTGCAGGCCGCCGCCGATTTCTTTCCACGATCCGATGATGCAGGGCAGCATGGCGATCGCGCGCGTGGCCATTCCTCCGCCCTCAGACCGCTGCACGCCGTAATTCAGCCGGATCACCGAAGGCTGGATCGTGGCATATTCGCGCGCTAGCTTGCGGATGTCTTCGGCCGTAATCCCCGTCCACTGTGCCACGCGCTCTGGCGGATAATCTTTTGCTTTTTCCCGCAGTTGGTCGAAGCCAAGGGCGTATTTCGCAACATAATCAGAATCGTGCAACCCTTCTCCGATAATCACGTGCATCATGGCAAGGGCCAGCGCGCCGTCAGTGCCAGGATTGATGGGAAGATACCAGTCGGCGCATGCCGCAGTGCGCGTGCGATAGGGATCGATGACTACGAGCTTCGCGCCGTTGCGTCGTGCGTCCTCAATGAAAGGCCACAAGTGGACATTGTTTCCGTGAATATTCGAGGCCCAGGCGATAATGTAGCGGGAATGGATAAACTGTTCAGGCTCGGTCCCAAGTTTTATTCCGAGCACGGACAGGACCCCGGCTTCGCCCGCCGCGGAACAAATTGTGCGCTCTAATTGCGAAGCACCCAACCGGCTGAAAAACCTGCGATCCATCGAAGCGCCATTCAGGGCTCCGAGCGTGCCGCCGTAGGAGTAAGGCAAAATCGCCTCGCTGCCGAATTCGCTCGTGATGGCGCGAAAGCGCGAGGCAATTTCATCCAGCGCTTCATCCCCGGAAATGCGCTTCCAGACTTGCTCTGGTTGTGTGGGGACAGCCGTCCTCGGCTCTTCATGCGACGCGAAGCTCCGCCGCTCTGATGCCAGGCCCTTGGGCGCAATCCGGCGCATCGGATACATAACCCGATCCGGCGAATAGACCCGGTCCAGATACTTCGCCACTTTGGCGCACAAAAATCCGCGCGTCACGGGATGCTGCGGATCACCCTGAATTTTCGTCGCACGTCCATCTTCAACCGTGATCAAAACCCCGCAAGCGTCGGGGCAATCGTGCGGACACGCGGCATGGACGACCTGTTTCGCCATCGTTCAATTATAAGGTGCTTTTGCTGAACGCCGGACTCGGGAGAGAAAAGAATACGGGCGGCTTCACAGCCGCCCGTGTAAGGGTTGCAGGAATTAGTTTGGGTTATTGCGTCAGCGGAGGATCGGCCACCACTGCAGCAGCCATGACCGGCATACTAGTGTTCGGGTTTACGAACAATAGACCGCCTGCCACCAGCGGGATCGACCCGCCTGATTGCAGCGCACTCAAACCCGCTGTGTTTACGAACAGCGTGGCATTGCCCGTAGCCACCGTCAGCGGCCCGCCGCCTAGCGAATAGCCAATCAGCGCGTTGTTCTGCAGTTCAAAGGTTCCGAGGTTGCCGTTGATGATGTTCACGGAGCCCTGCGTCAATGTGCCATAAACCCCCTGGAAGCGCAGCGAAATCATCTGCGGCGTAAAGACATTGCTGGAGTAACTGCCGCCAATGAAAATACGCTGGCCCACAATCACGCTGGAGCTGTTGAACAGCCCACTGGTGAACAGATTGTCGAAGAAGCACATGTCGTACTGAGTTACGGCGCTTACGTCGATGGTCTGAATCGTGTCGACATCATTGACGAGGTCGGCACTGGTTTCACCTACCCACAGCGTGATCTGTTGCACCGGGCCTGACGTGGGGTTTACGGCCAGAACACGGCCCGAGAGAAAAGCCTGCGACGTAGTGACGACTTCTACGTTGCTCGCCATCAGGCTGCCATCGGCCTGGAAAGATCCCTGGACACCGACGAAAGCAGGAGTCGCCAGATTGTTGATATTCCACCCGCTGTTGAACTGCGTGTTGGTGTTGACATCAACCGTCAACTGCCGGCCATAAGGGCCCTGGATCAGAAACGAATTACCGGCTGCATTAACCGAAACCAGGCCGCCCATGAGATCGGTCACCTGGCCGCCAGGATCGGTGGTCTTTACAGCGCTCGCATAAATCGTCGGGTTCACCATGCCTGTAACCTGGCCGCTTCCGTCGACCGCGACCGATTGACGGATGTCAAAATCCATCCTCAGCCCTGCCAAGCCATTGCTGCCGACAACCATCGCGGTTGGAAAATTCACCGTAACCATGGTCTGCGTCGCCGAGCCGGTGGTCGGGCTGAACTGGCCAGTGATGGTGCTCATTGTGGGTGGATTGGTGCTCATGTCCACGTAGGAAATTAACGGGTTCGATAATGAAAATGTAGCGCTGGTGTAGGTATCCGCGGGCACCGTGTTGAACGCGAGCGGGGACCGTAATCCCAGAAGGCGAGCGAAGTCTACGGTCGCAGCCGTCGACAACACCTGCGGCGAACCATTTTTGCCAGTCAAAGTGATCGAATTGATGGTGACATTAAAACCCACCACCGAGGCCAGCGGAGCATCTTCGGCGGTAACGAATACGGCCGACGATTGCGAGGATGAAGACGGGGACGAGTTCGACGACGAACTGCAGCCTACTCCCAACATCGCCAGGGCAAGCAAAAGTGTGGTCCCTAGAAATCTTTTCATGGCAACTCCTATTCAAAGGTTGGTGAAGCTTTTAGGGGAGCCGCGATTTGCTTCACTGAGATGGAAACACGCGTCCCGTGACGATGTCGCGTAACCGGAGTTCGGGTTACCTGATGAACTCTGGAGCCGCGGGATCCGGTAAGTGAATGGATTTCAGGGAGTTAAACGGCCGGCCCGGACGGGCCGACGCAGGGACATGTACTTTGGTCTTAATTCTTTTCAGCAGTCGAGAAACGGATTTATTTCAGCTCCAGCACTTCTTTTTCCTTGGCCTTGCTCATCTCTTCCATCTTCTTGATTTCGTCATCGGTCAGCTTCTGAATTTCATCCAGGGAACGCTTCTCATCGTCCTCGGTGATCTTTTTATCCTTCATCGCTTTCTTGATGGCGTCGTTGCCATCGCGGCGAATGTTGCGCACGGCAGTACGATGTTCCTCGAGCACCTTATGCAGGTGCTTCACCATCTCCTGGCGGCGCTCCTGGGTGAGCGCAGGCACCGGCACGCGGATCAGCTTGCCGTCGTTCATCGGATTCAGCCCCAGTTCGGCGGAGCGAATGGCCTTCTCGATTGCGCCGACTTGCGAAGGATCGAACGGCTGCACCGTGATCATCTGCGGCTCGGGCGCGTGCACCTGTGCGATCTGATTCAGCGGCATCTGCGAGCCGTAATAGTCGACGCTGACGCTGTCGAGCATGTGCACCGAGGCGCGTCCGGTACGCGTGGCGGCCATCGCCTTGCGGAAATCTTCGACGGCCTTCTCCATCCGCGTCTTCAGTTGTACGTAAGTTTCTTTGAGGCCGGGAATCGCGGCCATGGTCGGTGGGGCCATAATCAGTCAGCTCCGTAGAAATTAAGTGTCAAAACGCTGAATTATAAACCTCTAAAAAAACCGAAAATCGGATTCGCGTGAGAGCCTTCCCATGAACATTTAGTGCATCACCGTCGAGTGGATTTGAACACCTATGTGGACCGAAATCGGCTTACCATCGCATGTAGAGGGCTTAAATCGCCACTTTCGCACTGCAACCATAGCGTCACGGTCGAAGGCATCACTGCCGGACCACTCCACGATCTTCGGGTCAAGCACGCGCCCTTTTTCGTCTATTAGAATGTTGAGCCCCGCGACTGCCGAATCTTTCCGGGGATAGTGGGAGGGCGACGGTTCAGGGCTATGGGTGGCTCGGGGTGGCGCACAGTTCTTGCGAGCGTCCATAGTCGTTTGAGCGCCCGCGACGCATGAAAAAGAGGACACCAACAAAGCCACGGCGAAACACGCCCGAGCTGCTCTCTCATGACAGATTTTCATTACGCGCCCACTCTTGACCCAATCTTTTCCCCGCTGAGCACGCGGCGGATGTTGCCATGCTGATTCAAGTTGAAGACGATGATAGGAAGGTTATTGTCTTTGCACAGGCTGATGGCGGTGGAATCCATAACCTTCAGCCCCAACTTCAGAACGTCCATGTAGGTGATGTCCGCGAACTTTTTAGCATCCTTCACCTTCATGGGATCGGCGTCGTAAATGCCGTCGACCTTGGTGGCTTTGAGAATCGCGTCCGCCTTGATCTCCATGGCGCGCAAGGATGCCGCAGTATCGGTCGAGAAATAGGGATTGCCTGTTCCTCCGGCGAAGATCACCACTCGCCCTTTCTCCAGATGCCGGATGGCGCGCCGACGGATGAATGGCTCGGCGACCTGATTCATCTCAATCGCGGTTTGCACCCGGGTGTAGACTTTCTGTTTTTCGAGAGCATCCTGCAAGGCCAGCGCGTTGATCACTGTGGCCAGCATTCCCATGTGATCGGCGGAAACGCGGTCCATATCTCTGGCCTGGTCGGCGACGCCGCGGAAGAAGTTGCCGCCGCCCACGACGATCGCGAGTTGCACTCCCAGTTTGTGAACGTCGGCCAATTCCGCCGCGACTTCATGTATGCGCTTGGTGTCGACTCCAAAACCCTGATCGGCAGCCAGAGCTTCTCCGGAAATTTTGAGCAGAACGCGTTTGAAGGCAGGGGTCGTCATAATGTAGAACCGGCGTCCCGCCGGCTGTCGCGAGGGAGGTTTACCCTCGGCAAGCACCAAAAAAGGCGCCCACCGGGCGCCTGAAATTATTCCGTTTTCGGTTCGGTGGGCTTGGTGGTAGCGACAGTCTCGCCCGCATCGCCCACTTTAAAACGCGCAAAGCGTCGCACGCTGATATTCTCGCCCAGCTTACCAATCTTGGCGGCGATGAGCTGCGCAATGGACACGGTCTGGTCTTTGATGAAGGGCTGCTCGAGAAGGCAGACCTCTTCGTAGAACTTTTCCATCTTGCCGGCCACCATCTTCTCGGCGATGTTCTTCGGCTTGCCGGAGGCGACGGCCTGCGCCAGGTAAATATCTTTCTCGCGCTCGAAGTCAGCCTTGGTCACATCTTCCTTGCGCACGAACTTCGGGTCGCTGGCCGCGATGTGCATGGCAATATCGTGCACGAGTTCTTTGAAGTCATCGGTGCGCGCCACGAAATCGCTTTCGCAGTTCACTTCGACCAGCACGCCAATCTTGCCACCCGCGTGAATGTAGCTGGTCACCGACCCTTCGCTGGTCACACGCGTGGCTTTCTTGGCGGCAACCGAAACGCCTTTTTTGCGCAGAATCACGACCGCCTGCTCCATATCGCCCTTGGCTTCGGTCAGAGCCTGCTTGCAATCCATCATCGGAGCTCCGGTTTTCTCCCGGAGATCCTTCACCTGTGCCGCTGAAATGTTCACGGTAGTAGTACCCATATCAATGAAAATCCTCTTTAAGTCTTTGGTACGTCCCTATTGTGCCTCTTACAAACTTTGACCCGCGCCGGACGACCCGCGCGGGTCTGATTTCGAACGCCCGGTTTGTCTGCGCAACTGAGAACCGAGAAACTCTCGCTAGACCGTCTGGCTCTCGACTTTCGGAATATCGGCTTCTTCGTTCGCGACCGGCTTCTTATGTGTGCCTGGACCCAGCACCTCTTCCATGCTGATATTTTCGCCAATGTCCGCCATATCAGACGCAGCCGCCGCTTCCTGGGCACGAATCTCGAGCGCCGCTGCGGCATCTTCCGCCTGTTGCGCTTCTCGAGCCTGCGCCTGTTCCGTCGCCGCCGTCATATCGGCGACCTGTTTATCCGTCATCAACTGCGCGCCCTCGGCAATCGACTCCGAAATCTTCGAGGTAAACAGCCGGATCGCGCGCAACGCATCGTCGTTACCTGGAATCACATAATCCACTTCGCTGGGGTCGCAATTCGTATCGACTACCGCGACCACCGGAATACCCAGCTTGCGGGCCTCACGTACCGCGATCTGCTCTTTGTTGGAATCAATGACAAACACCGCGTCCGGCAACCGGCTCATATTCTTGATGCCCGCCAGGTTGGCTTGCAGGTGTTTGCGCTCGCGTTCGAGCTTGATCACTTCTTTCTTCGGCAGGAGGTCGTAGCGGCCATCCGTGGCCATCTCGTCGAGCTCCTTCAGCCGCTTTACCGACTTTTGCACCGTAACCCAGTTGGTAAGAAGTCCGCCCAGCCAGCGCTGGTTGATATAGAAACCGCCGCACTTCGTTGCCTCTTCGGCAATGGCGTCCTGCGCCTGGCGCTTGGTTCCCACGAACAGCACAATCTTGCCGTCGGCCGCCAGTTCCTGGACAAATTTCGACGCTTCCTTGAACATCTTCAGCGTCTTCTGCAAATCGATGATGTAAATCCCGTTGCGCTCTCCGAAGATGTATTCCTTCATCTTAGGATTCCAGCGCTTCGTCTGATGCCCGAAGTGAACACCCGCTTCGAGCAACTCCTTCATGGTGATAGTAGCCAATGAACCTCCTTATTCAGTCTGCATCAGGAAGCCAGTTCTCAGTACCGAGTAGCCAGGACCCAGAAAAACATTCTGGTAACTGGGTACTAGCAACTGGGTTCTGCTCTCCGATTGCCATTCCCGCCCCCGCGCCGCGAGGCACAGGAAGAATTGAACACCTAAAAACAGCCGTTAGCTTTCAGCCGTCAGCTCCGAGCTAAAAGCAAAATCTTTGTCATTCCGAGCGCAGCGAGGAACCCCGGTTTTCGCTGGTTACTAATCGCTCGTTACAAGGTACCCGCAACTAAGTTCTAGCGTTTCGAGAACTGGAACCGTTTCCTCGCGCCTTTCTGACCGTACTTCTTGCGTTCCTTGCCGCGCGAGTCACGAGTGACCAGGCCCTCGGACTTCAGCTTGCCGCGCAACTCCGCGTTGAATTGCATCAACGCACGCGCAATGCCCAGCTTTACTGCATCCGCTTGACCGCGCACTCCGCCGCCCAGCACGTTGGCGACGATGTTGAACGAGGCCACCGTGTCCGTTGAAGCCAGCGGCGCCTTCGCCGCCGAGCGCTGCGCCGGAGTTACGAAATACTCTTCGAACGCCCGCCCATTTACCTTGAAATCGCCGCTACCCGGACGCAAATACACGCGCGCAATCGCCCGCTTACGCCGCCCCGTTCCGTAATACTGCACCAATTCTGCCATTTAGCTTCTAGCTCCTAGCTCTTAAGCTTCTAGCTTGAATCCGCCGAAGCGAGCTTTATGTCTCTCTCTAAACTTTGTCATCCTGAGCGCAGCCGCTTTTCAGGCGAAGCGAAGGATCTCAATCTTTTCCGACCTTAAACGCCCAAAAATAACTACGCCCTTACTTCCAACTTCAGATCCTGCGGCTTCTGGGCTTCGTGCGGATGCTTGTCGCCCTTGTAAACATTCAGCTTCGAGAGCATATGCGCCGCCAGTTTGTTCTTCGGCAGCATGCGCCGCACCGCATCTTCAATAATCTGCTCCGGCTTGCGCGCCAACCGTTTGCGATAATCTTCAGTGCGCAGTCCGCCAGGATAGCCGGTGTAGTGGTGATATTGCTTCTGCTCCGACTTCATCCCGGTAGTCCGAATCTTCTCGGCATTCACCACAATCACGTGATCGCCAGTGTCAAGAAAAGGCGTGTATTGCGGATTTTCTTTGCCCATAAGGATGCGCGCTACCTGCGAGGCCAGACGCCCCAGCGTCTGCCCATCCGCATCCACGACGTACCACTTGCGCACAATTTCCCCCGCTTTGGGGAAATAGGTAGACATCTGAACTCTCCCAGAATAATAAAGATTGCGAAAGAAGACCGCTCGTTGATTCCCCGGCGAGGACGCCAGACCATCAGGCGGGCAACCGCGAGACTTCCCAAAGTCTTAAAGATACCGTAGCTTGCAAGAGGTTGTCAACGCAGAGTTAATAAAACGCTAATCGTTCTGGAACATAAGGTCGGTCCACAGCGCGGCATCGGATGATAGATTAACAGATGAGAAATTAACGCACCACCTGCTACTCGTACGCCAATGCTTCAATCGGATCTTTCCCCGCTGCTTTGAATGCCGGATACAGCGCGCCGGCAATCGCTCCCATTACGGCGACTAACATGGCCCAGCCGATCCAATCCCGGCTCACCACAACTTGCACCAGCGGAAAGCGGTGCCGAATGGCCCAACTCGCCGCCAGGCTGAAAGCGATCCCCAGCACAATGCCGGCTACAGCGAGCAATCCAGTCTCACGCAGAATCGCATTCACGATGTAGAACTTCGAGGCTCCCATCGCTTTCAGGATTCCGATCTCGCGCGTGCGCTCCATAACCGCCGCATACATGGACTGGAAGATCACCAGAAAGCCGATAATCAGGCTGACGCCAATCACTACGCCGATAAAGGGCCGGAAACCCGGCAGCCGGCTGGGCGTCATCATGCTGAGATAATCGGGCGTCGACAACACCGAATATTTCTCCATACCAGGCTGGCTCTTCACTTCATTCACCACCTGATCGGCGTTGGCGGGGTCGTCAAGCTTCAGGTAAAAGACTGAGGCTTTATCCTTCGCTCCAATCAAATCCTGTAGCGTAGCCAGCGGCAGAAATTTGCGCGCGCCCCGGCCATTCTCCACAATTCCCGCCACACGAAAGTTGTGGTTCAAGACCTCCATGGTATCGCCCACCTTCACGTGCTTCTGCCGTGCAATGTAGTCGTCGATGAGAATGTCATTCGGCCCCTGGAACGGCCCGCCTTGCACGTACTGAAACGGTCCTCCCAATGCCTCAAAACTCGGCAGATCAATTCCATCAATCACCTCGAGCGCTCCTGCGGTCGAGAGTTGCCAGATCACTGGACTCGCCACCTTGACGTGAGGCAAACGGCGCAGAATATCGGCAACCTTAACGGGAACCGGTGCTCCGCTGATGCCGGCGAGAAACGAAGACCCCGGCGGCTGCACGATTACATCCGCGCCAATACCTACGGTCCGATTCTTGGAGTCGTTCATGATGCCATAGCACAGGCCCGCGATCAGCAGAATCAGTGCCACTTCGAGCGCAATGGCCACAATGCTGATCAACGACCGGATCGGCCGGTGCACCAGGTTGGCGACGATCATTCGATTCATCATGGTAAGAAGCCAGCAACTAGCAATTAGCGTTTAGCGATGCCGGTTACCCCTCCGGGATCGAGCCCGCGAGCCAATTGCGTGCCGATGGCTACCGCGGGTGCCTCGTATCCACTGGCGGTGCGGCGGCGCGCGATTGCTGTTGGTCCAGATGAACTACTTCCGCCCCAGGAGGCTGTTCCAGCGCAAACTGATCATCGCGGAGCGGCTTGTTGATTTCCAGCTTCAACATATTGAGGATAATGTCGTACTCCTCACGCGGCCGGAAAATTTCAATGCGCGAAGGAAAGCTAATGCCATCGTACTCTTTGTAGTTCGCGTAGCGGGCGTCAGTTTCCATATTGCCCTGCTCGTCGTAGATATATTGGCGATGGGGTTGCAGGTCGGTGCGGCTGAAAACAATCTTGCGCGAGAGCTTCCAGCCCTGCTGGCCCTTGCGAATCACCACTAGTTCATAATCTTCCTGCAGAACGCGATGCCCTTTAGAGTCGTGAAGAATTTCAAAGCCATTCTCCAGAACCGCAATCTCACGCTCAGTATCGATGTGCCGGATCAGGAGCGCATCATAGATGTCTTTTGGCCGAATATTTTCCATCGGCTGGTCTGGATTGAAAGACTCCACTTCATTTTTGCCGATTACAAAGCGGTTCTTGGGTGGAATCCACAGCTTAAATTCGTTTCCGTCGCTTACCATGTCGAAGGCCGTAGTCCGAACAATCGGCAGCAGCCCGATCATGTGCAGCATGGCCGGCTTGCGTGCCAGCACATAGCCGCGGATTTCTTTGTAGTCGGTTACGTGGCCTTTCTTCGCGCCACCCACGGAAGTGTCTATATCTACCGTTGCCTGCAGTGACTGGATCTTTTCCGCCTGCTGGTTGATGATGTCGATCAACGCCGATTGCGTCGATTCGCGAAGCGGAGCCTTGGAGTAGGTTTCCTCTACAGGACGCGTCCGGAACAAACAACCAGTCGTCGGCAAGACCGCAAACAGCAATGCCAAAGCCCAAACGGGCGAGCTACGTCTCATGAAGTATCAGATGACTCCCAGAACATTTGAGTATACCCCGCCCAAAAGGGTGCAAAATAGCAGGTGCTCGTCCGACGAAGGGAACGATGCCACCTGTCCCCCCAGTCCGCCTGTGAAACGTTGCCTGGAGCAGTGGTACTCAGAATCTTACTAAAGTCAGCTACGCTCGATACCGATCATCATCTAAACTGTCGCCATCGTGCGCAAGATCTTCGGGCTCATTTTAATTGTGGTGCTCTGCTTCGCGGGGTGGTTCGCCTGGGTTGTGATGACCCCCGTTGAGCCTCGGGGACAGACGTTCGTGATGTTGCGCCCAGGATTTTCCACGCGCCGCATTGCCTCCGAACTCAAGTCCGCTGGCGTGATTCGCAGCGAGGAAGCCTTTATTCTCTGGCGCTACGTCCGCCACCGCCGTTCGCTCAAAGCCGGAGAATATCTCTTTGACAAGCCAGCGAACACGATTGACGTACAAAAGCGCCTCAGGCGTGGGGATGTTTACTTCCATACGGTAGTCGTGCCTGAAGGTTTCACCATGTTCGATGTTGCTCGCGCCATCGAAGCGGCCGGACTTGGACCCGCGAAAGACTTTCTGAAGGTCGCGCAAACCGATACGGCTCTCATCGCCGATTTCGCTCCCAGCGCACCTTCTCTCGAAGGGTACCTTTTCCCCGACACTTACCAATTCAGTCGGATGCAAACGATGCAAGACATGGCTGCGGAAATGGTCAAGCAGTTCCGCCAGGTTGCGCGGCAGATTGGAATGATTCCGATGCCTGGGAGCGTGACGACCGAACGCAGTTCAAACGCCCCTTCAGACTCGCCTCATATCGAGGTTGAGGTTAACGGTAAATTTCGAGATATATCCCCCACAGACCTCGAGCGCATCGTAATTATGGCATCGATTGTCGAGAAAGAAACCGCAGTGGCGGAAGAGCGGCCGCTGGTCGCGAGCGTCTATTACAACCGGCTGGCAAAGAAAATCGCGCTGGACGCCGACCCCAGCGTCATCTATGCAGAACTCTTAGCTGGAACTTATTCCGGTGCGTTGCATCACGATGACATGCACTTTAACTCGCCCTACAACACATACACTCATGCGGGACTCCCGCCCGGCCCCATCGGCAACCCAGGTAAGAGCGCGCTGGAAGCGGCGATGCAGCCGGCGCAGAGCGACTATTACTACTTCGTCGCCGATGCCATCGGCCACCACCGCTTTGCCCGCACCATCGAAGAACACAACAACAATGTAGCGGCGTACCGCCGCGCGATGCGGAGGCAATAGACGAAGGCGCGGTTTCCGATTCAGCAATTCAGCCTTATTCTGGAAGCCTGAAGCCGGACGGGCGCCGATTGCCTTCCATCCAGCCCTGCAGAATCAACACTGCCGCCATCCGGTCCACGGCACGAGCGCGCTTTTCAATCGACAAGTCCGCACCACGCAGTAGCCGATTCGCTTCAGCCGAGGTCAGCCGCTCATCCCACAGGTGTACCGGCAGGCGGAACCTCTTTCTCAGTTCTTCCGCGAAAGCCTGCATCTTTTCCGACTGTGTACCTTCTGCCCCGCTCATGCGCAGCGGCAGACCGACCACGATCTCGCGCACCGAATACTCTTTAATCACTTTCTCCAGCGCAGCCAAATCATGACGCTTGTTTCGGCGCTGCAGGGTTTCCAAACCCTGCGCAGTGATCCCCAAAGGATCCGATACGGCAATCCCAATTCTTCTTGATCCCACGTCCAGCCCTAAGATCCTTGCTTTTGGCTGGTCTGTCCGCTGGTGTTCACTTTCAATCACGGCGCGATTATAAGCGCCGTTTCCGGATTCGGACCCGACTTTGCTTCGAACAACTAATCCGTCTGCAACTCGTCTAAGCAGAGTCACTTACAGCTGGAGCAGCGGCTTCCCGTATTACGGGCAGGCCTGTCTCCCGGCGCCCGCCCGGGCTATCCTTGCTTTTCGTCCCATTTCGGAATAATCTATTTATAGTAGTGAAAACGCTTGCCACTGGACCTCTCGCCGTCCTGGGTGCTTTTTATGAGTGGTGCTGACCTGAATTTCCACATCGGCGACAAGGTCGTTTATCCCAATCATGGGGTAGGTGTTATCGAACAGATTAGCAGCCGGTCGATTGGCGCCTCTGTGGAAAAGTTCTATCTCCTTAACATCAAATCCAGCAGTCTCAAGGTGATGGTGCCCTGCAACAACGTGGGCAGTGTAGGCATTCGCCGCGTAGTGCGGAATGGCGAAGTGCAGAAGATTCTTGACTTTCTCTCAGTCACCGACGACCTCAGCACGGCCGATTGGAAGGACCGCTTCAAGGAAAATTCCGACCGCATGCGTACCGGCTCTCTGTTCGAAGTCGCTGGAGTACTCAAGAGCCTGATTGCCCTTCACCAGGCCAAGCCGCTTTCCTTCCGCGAGAAAAAGATGCTAGAGCGTGCTCGCTACCTTCTCGTCAGCGAACTCGCTATGTCCCGTAACTGTGAAGAGACCAAGATCGAGGAACTGCTTGGCCTCGCCCTCGCCAAGTGCAAGCTGCGGTTCCCGGAAGCCTCGGAATTCCAGGCCTGACCCCCTCACATCCTTTGGTTCGATAAGAGATCACTCGCGGCCGAGTGGAGAAACTATTTCATCCGGCCAACAGTATTCTTGGCGAAGTCATCCACTCCTGTGCATGATTTGCGACATCCGCATTGGCACCTCAGGCTTCCACTACAAGCACTGGAAAGGTCCCTTCTACCCGGAGAAAATTCCCGCAGCTAAAATGCTCGACTTTTACTTCCATCATTTTGATACGGTCGAGCTAAACAACAGTTTCTATCGCCTGCCGGAGGCAAGTGCCTTCGACGGCTGGCGCGAGGCCACCCCTCCAAACTTCATCTTCGCTGTCAAGGCCAGCCGCTTCATCACCCACAACAAGAAGCTCAAAGACCCTGAGAATGCCCTCGACAATCTTTTGCCCCGCGCCGCCCATCTCGGACCGAAACTCGGACCAATTCTTTTTCAGCTTCCGCCACACTGGCGTGTCAACCCCGCCCGCCTTGAAAATCTCCTCGAGATTCTGCCTCGGGACCTTCGCTGTGCCTTCGAATTTCGAGAGCCCTCCTGGATCAATTCTGAAGTCAGCTCGATTCTGAAGAAATTCAACGCCGCCTTTTGCATCTATGAAATAGCCGGATACCATTCTCCTCTGCACATCACCGCGGATTTCGCCTACGTTCGACTCCACGGTCCGGCCAAAGGCAAATACCAAGGCAGCTACAGCGAAGAAAAGTTGCGCGCATGGGCAAGCCGGATCAAAACCTGGTCAGCCCATCTCAAAGCCGCCTACGTCTATTTCGATAACGATGAGGCTGCATTCGCCCCAATTAATGCCATGACACTCAGGACCATGGTGCGAGAAAGTCAGGAACAAGTCGCGTAATAAGTATTACTTATCCACTGAGCATCGGCCAGTTCACTCTTCTCAATGCTGTATCCAACGGCCCCGAGCTACTAATCCAAAATGGGACAGTCAAAAGCAAGATACGCCCATCTGTGTGAGCAAAACCCTTGTGCGTCGCGCCTTCTAAGGATTAGTTTGCGAAAAGAGTCAGGCAATCGCGGTAGTTCAGCCGAGAGGAACAAAAGATGACGGTCATGACTAGATACTCCAATCACAAGCTCTGCTTCATATCATTTCTACTGCTGATAATTAGCTCCGGCTGCGCCGATTACGACAAGAGCGGCAACAATCTAACTGTCATTCCGCCAACAGTAAGCGCAGTTGCGCCCATCAGCGGCGCGGTGGGTTCATGTCCTAACTCCATCGTCACCGCCATGTTTAGCAAGGCGATGAACCCCGCGTCGATCGACGGTTCGACCTTCACGGTTACAGGCGCTGGAACCGCAGCCGTTACGGGAGTTGTAACCTACGACGCCTCAAGCGACACTGCGATTTTCACGCCAGCGAGCAGCCTCGCGCTAAGCACCAAATACACCGCGACTATCACCACCGGCGCGGAGGATATGTACGGCAATAGCCTGGCAAGCAATTTCGTATGGAGTTTCACCACCGGCGCCGCATTGTGTCTAGCGCCGACTTCGCCCGTTTCGGTGAGCCCACCAAACAGTTCCGTCGGGATTTGTGCGGATACTGTAATTGCTGCCACCTTTCCACAAGCGATGGATCCAACCACCATCAACACAACCACTTTCACGCTTGCGCCCGGCGTAACCGGAACAGTCACCCACGATACAACCGACAAAATCTTTACTTTTACTCCCTCGGCCAACCTGGCGTTGAGCAAAGTTTATACAGCCACAATCACTACCGGCGCGAAAGACCCGTCGGGCAATGCACTGGCCAGTAATTATGTTTGGACCTTCACCACTGCGGCGGCAACGTGTACGGCCCCTCCGCCACCCACGGTACTCTCTGTGACTCCTCCTAACGGCGCGGTAGGTGTATGCCTCAATAC
The DNA here is from genome assembly GCA_963842075.1 of uncultured Acidobacteriota bacterium. Taxonomy (GTDB): domain Bacteria; phylum Acidobacteriota; class Terriglobia; order Terriglobales; family Acidobacteriaceae; genus Sulfotelmatobacter. The sequence goes on from CAWJFA010000002.1 coordinate 180,684, forward strand.
GGTGATCACCGCGACGTTCAGCGAAGCTATGAATCCAGTCACCATCAACATTACGACCTTTACGGTGGCGCCAGGCGTGACTGGCACAGTGAGCTTGGATGGGACCGGCAAAATTGCCGCGTTCACTCCATCCAGCAATCTGGCCGCCAGCACCACCTATACCGCTACCATTACCACCGGCGCCCAGGATGTTTCTGGTAACTCTTTAGCCGCTCATTATGTTTGGAGCTTCACCACTGCTGCACAGCCCTGTCAAGCAGCCGTCCCCCTAGCATCAGCCGCGAATTTTGTAGTTTTGTCTGGCTCGACGGTCACAAACACCGGCCCGACCATCATTAGTGGTGGAGATTTGGGCCTTAGCCCGGGAAGTGCGGTCACGGGCTTCCCGCCCGGGACACTTACTTCGCCTGCCGTGATGCATGTAACCGATCCTACGGCCGCGCAAGCACAACTAGATTTGACCACTGCGTATAACTACGCCGCTGGATTACCCGGAGGCGCCGTCTTAGCGGGAGATATGAGTGGTCTGACCTTTACTCCAGGCCTGTACAAGAACTCGAGTACGGTCATGTTATCGGCCGGTAACGTCACGCTCGACGCGCAGGGCAATGCGAATGCCGTTTTCATTTTCCAGATAGGTTCCACACTTACGACCATCGGAAGTACACAAGTTATTCTGGCCGGCGGCGCTCAGGCTAAGAATGTCTTTTGGCAGGTCGGCAGTTCGGCCACTCTCGGTACGAATTCCATCTTCATGGGAACCATCATGGCGCTTCAGGCCATCACGCTCGATACCGGCGCCACCCTTACCGGCAGAGCCCTGGCGCGCAATGCCGCGGTCACTTTGGACGACAGCACTGTTACAGCTCCCTGAGCTGTGCGGCTCTCGGTAGTGCGCCAACTCAAGCTGGCGCACCACCGGATTGGCTGAAAGCAGGAATCAGGTCATTAGGCTCGGAGGAGCATTTCGCATGTTATCTCATTCAAAGCGTCACCTTGGTCGTTTTCTGGCAATACTGCCGGCAGCAATTGCGATTCTGTGTGCGTCCACACTGGCGGCTGCCCAGGATCAGCCCGCCCCTAAGTGGGAACTCTTCGGCGGATACTCCTTCCTTTATCCGAACGCCGATGTGCACGCGATGCTTCCAGGCGGAGTGCTGCCGGTGAGCAGCCCACTGGAATCGAATCCGCGAGGCTTGGGCGGCAGCCTCACCTATGACTTCAAACGCTGGTTCGGCTTGACTCTCGATGGAAGCACCCATTGGCATAGCGGCGAGAACGGATTGCCCATGCGAATTGACGACACCGCTTTCTCCAACATTTCTTTCGGTCCAAAGTTTACTTATCGGACCACTCACGTGGCGCCATTTCTTGAGGCCCTGGTTGGCGACCACCGGCTTTCACCGGATGCTTTCCACGATATCGACAAACTCGGGTTCATGTTTGGCGGCGGTCTTGATTTCCAATTAAGCAAGCATTTGGCTTTACGTTTGCCCAGAGTGGATTACGCAATGTCGAGTTATCGCTATGGCCCTTCCGCCACGACTGGAAGCACCGATCTTCGGGGCATGAGGGCGCAGGCTGGCATAGTGTTTACGTGGGGCGGAGAACATAAGGCCACCCCACCTCGGGCCGCTTGTTCGTTACAGCCGTACGAGGTCTTTGCCGGGGAGACTGTAAGCGTAACTTCGGAAGGATCAAATTTCAATCCGAAGCGCACGGTTACGTATAGTTGGAGCGGTTCCGGAGTGAAACCTGGCGAGACCGGCGCTTCCACCCAGATTGATACGAACGGTTTGCGATCCGGCTCCTATGAGGTGACTGCCAGCTTGAATGATGGCAGCCCAGACGGCGTCGCCTCCTGTATCGCAAGATTCACCGTTAAAGAGGCGCATCCGCCCGTAATTTCATGCTCGGCCGACCCGGCGAGTGTGGCGATGGGTGGCAACGCAATCATAACTTCAGTAGCCAGCAGTCCTGATGGTCGCAGCCTGACCTACAGCTACACGACCAGCTCCGGAAATGTTACCGGAAGCGGTTCGACCACTACCTTGGAGACCTTGGGAGCGCAACCGGGGACAATTACCATAACCTGTAATGTCGCAGATGACCGTACTCAGCCGCTGATAGCTTCCGCCTCGACCACGGTAAACTTGCAAGCCCCCCCACCGCCCCCACCGCCGCCTGACATCATCGCCATCGAGAAGAGGCTCGCCCTTCACAGTGTTTATTTTGCGACGGCAAAGCCCCGTCTAGAGGATCCCGAGGCCGGATTGCTGGCCAGCCAGGAGACAACTCTCACGACACTTGCCGCTGATTTTCTGGTCTATCTTCAAGCCAAGCCCGATGCGCGTCTCACTCTCGAAGGCCACGCTGATCCACGCGGTTCTGTAGAATATAACCTGCAACTCTCCCAACGGCGCGTCGACCGGGTCAAGGGTTTCCTGGCCGGGCTTGGCGTCCCCGCCGGTAATATCCAGACCGAGGCCTTCGGCGAACAAGAAAACCTCACCGACAAGCAAGTGAAAAACGCGGTCGAACGGAACCCCGAGCTGACTGCAGAAGATCGGCAGAAGGTTTTCGATAATATGACCAAAATCATTCTCGCCAGCAACCGGCGCGTGGATATCACTTTAAGTAATGTTGGCCAGAAGTCGCAGGAATCCGTCCGCGAATACCCCTTCAATGCAGCGGATTCTCTCACCCTTCTAAGAGAGGAAGGAACCCGGAAAACCATGGGCCCGGCCCACGCGAGAAAGGCAAAGCCCAAATCCCAGCCATAAAACAACCAGCATTCGCCTAAGTGCGGGCGCAACGCATCCTTAGGGTTTTCACAAAGAAATGAAGGAGTGCGTCGCTCGAGCCAATTACGCACTCGGCGGGTGAATGATCTTTGCAGCGCCGCTCAGACAGCGCCCTACTCGTTCGCATTCTTCGTGAAAGAGTGGGACGTGGCAACGTCGGCCAATTTCTTTAAAAATTCTCCAATTACCATCGCATCGCCGCGGATTTCGCCTGCCTTCGCGTCCATAGTCCGGAGAATGGCACATAACTATTCTCGTGAACAATCTCTAATTTGTAGGGGTCCCGCCAACGGGGCCCTGTCCACTTGACATAAGCCCGGCCCGGCCCATCAGTTCCTTCCATCCACAAGAGGTTTATAATTTCAAGGGCTTCATCTTAAACGTATTGCCTGATTCAAAATGACTGATCAACTCAGAAAAAAACTGCAAGAAGAAGTGGACGCGCTCGAACACGAACTGGTTCATGAGCTGCCCAAAGAAATCAAACGGGCCGCCGCTCTCGGCGATCTCAGCGAGAATGCCGAGTACCACATGGCCAAGCAGCGCCAGGAGTTCGTCAAGGCGCGCTTCCGCCAACTCGGCAAGCGCCTGGCCGACCTGTCCCTGACCAACATGAACAACATTCCCAAGGATAAAGTGGGGCTGGGTTCCACCGTGAAGGTTTTCGACAGCACCAAGAATGAAGAGATGGAATACAAACTCGTGACCAGCGAAGAGTCGGACGTGGGCGCCGGCAAAATCTCGACCACATCTCCCATCGGCCGCGCGCTGCTGAACAAGAAAGTTGGCGACGAAGCTACCGTGATCACGCCCAACGGCAAGCGCGAACTTGAAATTCTCGCGCTGACGACTATTCACGACGAGCCCGACCCCGAAAAGGCGGGCGCTTAGTGGTGGACTCCCACAACCGAAGTTGGACCAGCGCGTTCGGACGTGCCTGCGGCGTGCTGCTCGATACCATCGTCCGCTGGCTGGCGCTCTCGCGCATCAATCCCAATGTGCTGACGTTTATGGGACTGGTGGTGAACACGTGGGCCGCAATTCTTTTCGGCTCCGCCACTGCCCTCACCCAGCGTCGCATGTTTTTTTACGCTGGGCTGGTAATCATCTTCTCAGGATTTTTTGATCTCGTGGATGGGCAGGTGGCCCGCGCCACTAACCGGGTCACGCGCTTCGGTGCGTTCTTCGATTCAGTGGTCGATCGCTACAGCGACGCCTCACAGTTTCTCGGTCTACTGGTCTTCTACGCCCGTGGCGATCGTTTTTTCTACGTCGTGCTCACTGCTTTTGTCATGATCAGCGCGATCATGGTGAGCTATACCCGTGCCCGCGCCGAGTCGCTGATTGGATCATGCCGCGTGGGTTTCATGGAGCGTCCGGAGCGGCTGGTGCTGGTGATTATCGGCGCACTCTTCAACCGGATGGCGCCTGTGCTCTGGGTAATCGCAGTGCTGTCGACTCTGACGGTGATTCACCGTATGCGCTACACCTGGACCCGCACGCAAGACGCGCCGCCCGGCGCGGCCAAGGCGGGGCAGGCAGCGTAATCCTGCAAATTTCCCGCCGCGTACGATGCTAGACTATTCCGTTATCTCACTTCTCCTGGGGACTCTTCTTGCCGATTGATCCCGTTTTAGTGGTACATGGCGGCGCTTGGGCCATGCCCGACGAGATGGTTGAGGCTCACCTGCTCGGCGTGCGGAACGCTGTGGCGGCGGGCTGGCGCGGGCTGGAGCGCGGCGGCGCGGCGTTGGATGCGGTCGAGGAAGCCGTCGTCATTATGGAAGATGATGAGACCTTCGATGCAGGACAGGGCAGTTTCCTGAACCGCGACGGGAAGGTGCAACTGGATGCTCTCATCATGGACGGCGCAACGCTGCGGGCTGGAGGCGTGGGATGCGTGGAACGTTTGCGTAATCCGGTGCGCGCGGCGCGGAAGATTCTAAGCGAGAGTCCTCATGTGTATTTCGTGGGCGAAGGCGCTGAACGATTTGCAGCGGCGCATGGCCTAAAGTTGTGCAGCAATGATGAACTTGTGATACCTCGCGAGGTAGAACGTTTGCGGGAGTACCAGCGAGAGGCGGGGGGGCGCGTATCCTCAAAAGATGGAAACGATATGTTCGCGCCCACAATTTCGCACGATACGGTTGGTGCGATTGCCCTCGATCGTCAGGGCAACATCGCTGCCGCGACTTCCACGGGCGGCACGCTGAACAAGGCTCCCGGACGGTTGGGCGATTCATCCCTCATCGGGTGCGGCTGTTATGCGGATAACTTGAGCGCGGCGGTTTCCACCACGGGCTGGGGCGAACCGATTATGAAGCTGGTGCTGGCCAAGTGGACGGCGGACCGTGTATCGGCCGGCAATCTGCCGGAGTGGGCAGCGCAGGAAGCCATAAATTACCTGGAGCAGCGACTGAACGGGCATGGCGGCATTATTGTGCTGAACGGGCAGGGACAGTTCGGCATCGCGTACAACACTCCGCGCATGGCCTGGGCGTGGAAAACGGTCAAACAAGAAAACTCCGGAGCAGAACAAGGAAATTTCAGGATTGAACCATAAGGTCCGGAAAGGACGTTTTTGCAATTTCCGGTCTGGCTTGTTACGAAATCCGAACAAACCCAACTGACGGCTAGAATGTTGCTCTGTCGGCCTGAGGAACGCTTATAAATGCGGAATTATGGTTTGGGCAGGCCAGTCGTGGGGCAACGCATGTTCGGAATTCGTAACAAGCGTAGCTTTTGAAAAAAAAGTTGCCCAATCATGACAGCAGACGGCGCGTCCTGCTATGATGGCGGACACTTCCACGGAGGGCTTCATGCTCCCAGCAGGCAAGAGTCTTCGTACCCTGCGCGAGAAACTCGGGCTGACCATGCGCGATATTGAGGTTTCCAGCGCGCGCATGGCCGAGAAATATCGCAACGAAGAATTTTCGATTCCTCCCAGCCGCTTGTCGGATATCGAGACGAAGGGTGTTTTGCCTAGCATCTTCCGTCTTTATACTCTGGCAGTGATTTATCGCCGCGATCTGCGGGAACTAATGGCGTGGTATGGCGTCGACATGAACAACGTGGCTGCCGATCTCGGACTTATTTCTCCGCCGCGGTCGCATGTCTCCGAAGCGCTTGCCGGAATATCTTCGGTACAAATGCCGGTCCGCATGGATCCTGGATTTGATCAGCAGCGCACCACGAATCTTGGCCGCATGGTAGAGCAGTGGGGCCTGGTGCCCCTGTCCTACCTAGCGCAATTCGCCCACAGCGATTTCACGTACGGCTACATAGGCAACAACGATTTCACGATGTACCCAATTTTGCCGCCCGGAAGCTTCATCCAAGTTGATGAAGCCAAGAATAAAGTCATGGAGGGTCTGTGGCGCTCCGAGTACGAACGCCCTATCTACTTCGTGGAAACCCGCGACGGACATACTTGCTGCTGGTGCAGCATGCGTCGCGACGACGTAGTTTTACAACCGCACCCGTTGTCGCCCGTTCCGGTGCGAGTTCTGCGACATCCTCAAGAAGCCGAAATCATCGGCCAGGTGGTGGGAGTCGCTATGAAATTGACGGACTGGCACGCTTTTGGCTCTTCTCCAGGCTCGAAAGCGCAATCAGCACTGAATTAAGGTGCGCCGCTGAGGCAGTGTCTTCCGCTGAAGGCACGAGTTCGCTGAATTGTTCGCGCATGCCTTCCACGTAACCTTCGGCAGTTTTGTTGCTGTTCTGGCTCGACTCCCTTAAATCCTTCACAAGTTCCGAAATCGGCGTGCGAAGCACCTTCGACAATACCTCAGTTTGAGCCGCCTTAAGGGCGCGTTCTGACGACTCCTCTCCGTGCACTAGTGACAAGCCCCAGTGCATATACCCGCCCTCCCGGCGGCGTAGAGATGCAAGATAAGCCAATTTCGCGAGCAGGCCGGAAACAGCCGCCAGCGTGGTTTCTCGAAGATCTTGTAAAGCGGATTTCAGCGTCATTTCTTGTTACGAATTCCGAACAGGGTAACGGTCTAACGTTACCTTTCCGCCGACCTAAGGACATGAAAATATCACGGCTCGATTTTCTAAACAAGGAGAAAACAACCGTGAAACGTATGCTAATGGTCGTAGCCGTTGCCCTCATGTTCCTCAACACTTTGGTAGTTCCAACGGTCGCCCATGCGGACGGAGTTGGCGGCTCCACGTGCTCAAATGCCTGTAAACCGTAGCCTCTGAGCAGCGTTACGAAAACCGAACAGCTTGGCATTCTTCTTGTCGCCTGCGGCGGATCGCAGTATAGTCCATGGCTACGACCATGCTGCAGGCGCACTCATTTCTGTGGCACTATCTCTGGCTGGCTCCTCACGTTCTTCAGGTGGCCCTCGCCATACTAATCTGGCGCCGGGGATTGCATAAGGTCTTTCCTTTTTTCCTAGCTTACTTAGTATTCGAAGCAATTGAGGAATTCACACTCTACGCGATGGACGTCGTTCCCTCGGTCAGCGGAGATGCGTTTTGGCGGGCCTTCTGCCTCGGCTTGATCATTGAGGGAATTCTGAAGTGCGGAGTTATTGGCGAGCTGTTTTCCCATCTACTACGCGCGGGCCCTGCGCTCGCCAAGGTTGGGAGTCGGCTGATTAGTTGCGCCGGCGCAATCCTCGTTTTGCTAGCCACTGCGGCAGCCGCTTATGCACCGATGAACCCCACGCGGTACATCTTGATTTACCGCGCGCAGATTCTCTTGCAGAGTCTATACATTGTCGAGTGTGGCCTGGCGCTATTCCTGTTTCTATTCGCCGCACATTTCAAATTGTCCTGGAACCATAGGGCCTTCGGAATTGCCTTAGGCTTTGGCGTCTTGTTTTGCGAGCACATGGGCGCGTGGGCCGTCATGGCGAGCTGGGCGTCGGCCGACAGTCGCCACATTGTCGACTTCCTCAACATGGCCACCTACCACGTATGCGTTCTGATTTGGTTTTATTATCTCCTCGTCCCGCAAAAGAGTGCCACGACGTCTGCGGTTTCATTGCCTGAGAGTAATCTGGCAATCTGGAACCGGGAACTGGAGCGTTTACTACAGCAATGAATCTGGCCATCACTCTCGTCATCGCCGCGGTAATAGCGCTGAGCGTAATTCTGCGCCTCGCCGTAAAGCAAAGCCTGCAGGCCAAGGGGAACAACAACTTGGCCGCTTCGATCTGTCCCCTCGACATCCAAGCATTCCGCAATTTGATCGATCCGGATGAGGACGACTATCTCCGGCGCCGCCTGCCGGCGAGTCAGTTCCGCGAGGTCCGGCGCAAGCGCTTACATGCTATGGCCGCCTATGTCCACGTAGCGGCGAGCAACGCGACTGTGCTGATACGCGTGGGCGAAGCCGCTCTCGCTAGCGGCGATGCGCGCGTTGCCGAAACAGCGCAGCAACTGGTAAATGATGCCCTCCTGCTGCGGCGCAACACCACAGTAGCCCTGGCGCGGATCTACATAGCCTTGGCCTGGCCCAACTCAGGCTTCGCGGCGGTGCGGGTAGTTGACCGTTACGAACAACTGAGCGGAGCGGCCATGCTGCTGGGGCGACTGCAGAATCCGGCTGTTCCGGTGCGCCTGTCCGCGCTACGGTAGGGGCTTGACGCGCACTCACAGACAGGAGGACGATATTTGTGCCAATATCCTCTCTGCATTTCCGTGCGCCGGTCGAGCCTCTGGGTTAACTGGTGCACTACCTCTGTTCATTCCTCCTTGTTTTCGTCACCGATTCTAGTGTAAAAACCAGCGGGAACCTGCACCCCCGAAATTTTGTGCGTGTTTCAGCCGACAGAGTTTGGAGTTGTTTCTGCCGCCACTTTCGAGTGAGCGGACCTAAGGGAGACTCTATGATGTTCAGCGCGACGATCCGCAAGCTGAAAACCTTCTCCGTCTCACTGCTCGTTGTTTTGCTCACGTCGCTCGCCTTCGGTCAAGGCGGAGCCGCGACGGGGGATTTGCATATTACAGTAAAAGACCCCAAGGGTAGTCTTGTTGCCAATGCAACGGTTACGGTTGGCGACGTTGCCAAGGGTTTGCAGCGCGCCGCCACTGGCGATGGACAAGGGGGTTATACGGTCCGGCAATTACCACCGGGAACGTACCGAGTCACGGTGGAAGCTCCGGGGTTTGGCAAGTCAGAAGTCACTGACGTGAGCATCACGGTCGGCGGAGTGGTGGAACTTCCTGTCTCTCTGGCGCTCGCTACTGGAAAGGAGGTGGTGGAGGTCACTTCCCAGGCGGATTTGATAGAGACTTCGCGCACCTCGACCACGGATACGATCGGACAGCGGCGCATCGACAATCTGCCGATCAACGGCCGCAATTACATTAATTTCACATTGACAGATTCCCAGGTCGAACGCGATAACGCGCCCAACACCGGAGCCGCCCCCACCTCGGGGCTTAACATCAGCGGCCAGCGTGCTCGCTCCAACCTGGTGAATGTGGACGGCGCCGACGCCACCGATAACGGTGTGAACGGCGTTCGCTCGACTGTGTCTCAGGAGGCAGTGCAGGAGTTTCAGATTATCACCAACAACTATGCCCCCGAGTATGGCCGCGCGTCGGGAGGGGTGGTAAATATCATCACGCGTTCAGGATCGAACGACTTTCACGGCGACGTCTTCGGTTTCCTGCGCAACCGCAATTTTCAGGCGGTGAACCCTTTTAGCACGGTTCCGAATCCCGCTTACACGAGAGTGCAAGCGGGCACGGCTTTTGGCGGACCGATCAAGAAGGACAAAACCTATTTTTATTTTTCTTACGAAGTTACTCGGCGGCACGAGACGGGATTCTCCGATATCGGCGCGAACAACTTCGGGCTTGTCCCTTTTAATACTGCTCAGGTCGGCCTGCCCTTCGGCACTTTGCAGCTCACTCCCGCCCAGGTTGGCTTTTTTACAAATCCGGCGACGCTGGCTGCGGAAGCCAATCCTGCGTTTTTGGCCGGAGTGGAGCAATACGCCATCCTCACAGGAGCTTCTTCCGGGCAGGCAGTGCAAGGAGCTTGGCCGACCGGGCTCGTGCAGGGAGTTACCGGTGGACTGTTATCAAGCTGGGCCGGATTCCCTACAAGCTGCGCTCCGCCGGGACCTTGTGCCCCAGTCCCAGCCTCGTACCAAACGCTGGCATCGCAGGTTGGCAATTTCCCCGTATTTGAAGGCACCAGCCTTTATTCACTGCGCATCGATCACAATATCAGCTCGAACCATCGCCTGATGCTGCGCGCCAATGTAAGCCCGAGCACGATCACGGGAATCGAGGTTAGCGGCCAGGACCAGCCTTTCGGGCAGAACGCATATTCGCGCACTTCCGAACAGACCTACCGTGATGTCGCCGGCGTAGCGCAGGAGACTTGGGCCATCGGCAACAATAAGGTAAACGAGTTGCGCTTCCAGTACGCACGCCGCGGCCTTTCTTACTTCTACAACACACAAATTCCGGGCGGCTCTGACCCGGCCGTAAACATTCCCGGCTTCGCCTATTTCGGTCGTGAACCCTACTCTTACATTCAACGTACTGAACAGCGCTACCAGTTCACCGACAATTTCTCCTGGACGATCGGCACTCACAGTACGAAGTTTGGCGTGGACTTCGATTACATTCCGACCACTGCCACGTTTACTGTGAACTACGGCGGCGTCTATGACTTCGGTACTTTCAGCTCGGCCAGTCTCGGTTTCGTCTCGCCCGTGCCGAACGATCCTTTTCCAAATCTTTCAGCGGTGCAAGCTTATGGTGCAGGTCTGCCCGGGGACTTCATTCAAGGAATCGGCAACCCACATGACTCCTTTCCCAACAAGCCGCTCGGGGTTTTCTGGCAGGATTCATGGCGCATTCGTCCCAACTTCACTTTGAACTATGGTGTGCGCTACGACATAGAGTTTCCACCGCAATTCAGATCACCGACCCCGCTGGCACTGGCCGGCTATAACTACCTTGGATTGCAAAAGGGCATTCAGACGGATACCAATAACGTCCAGCCCCGCGTGGGATTAGCCTGGGATCCAAAAGGCGACGGCAAGACCGTTGTCCGGGCGTCGTACGGAATGTTCTATGACCATCCCCTGCTCGGACTTTACTTCCTGGGTGACGCTTCGGACGGTTCCACCAGCGGGCAGCTGGCGTTCGCAGGCACAGGGGGTTGTAGCGGGCCAGGGCAGCCGGGCAATCTGAATGCGATCCCCATCTTTCAGGGACTGCCGATTAACGTTGCCGGCTCTCCGTGCTCGGTGTCAGGTAACCCGGCAACGCTCGCTGCACTGGGATATGAACCGAACCAGCAACAGTTCAACGCATTTCAGCCCAATTCAATTTTTCTAAACCAGAACTACTTGAACCCTTCGACTTTCATGCCGCTGGGCTTCCAGCCCTTTGGATATCCGCAGTCCAAGAATTTCGTTTACGCATATTCGCAGCAGGCAAATCTTAGCGTGGAGCGCGATTTAGGCGGCGGTTTTGCCTTGAACGTGGCTTACAACTTCAACGGCGGGCGCCATCTGAACCGGCCAATCAATGCCAACACCATTCGCGGCGATTTGATGGTCTCAAACTATGAAGCGGCATCTGCGGCTGCAGTGGCGGCGGGCAAAACTCCTCCAGCCAGCCCTTTCACGGTTTCCGGGTGCGGTGTCAGTCCGACAGGAACGCCGTATGTCGACTCTTCTCTGATGAATTTCTTCCGGCCTTCCGGATTGAATCCGTCAATAGCGGGCGCTTACCTGGCCAGTGGAGGCGGCGCTTGCGTCACTCTCGCACAAACCATTCTGCAAGGCTTAGCCAGTCAGGGATTCAATGCAGCCTGCGATCCGGCGACGCTGGCCAACTGCATTCCATTCGGCGACATGGATGCCAACTACTCAAACGGCAGCTCCGTCTATCACGGCCTCAGCGCCAACTTGCGCAAGCGCTTCAACCGGCACTATGAATTCCTCGCTTCCTACACGTGGTCGCACGCGATTGATGACTCGACCGACCTGCAAGCCACACTCACCCCACAAGACAGCTATTACCCGGCTGTGGACCGCTCGACCTCACTGTTCGATCAGCGTCACCGCTTCGTTTTCAGCGGCGTCTACCAGACGGGCAAGCTTGGCGGTAGCGGTTTTGGCAGCAAGTTTTTCAGCGACTGGACCTTTGCTCCGCTCGTCGAGTTCGGTTCTGGCCGGCCCTTCAACATCCTCACCGGCGTCGGCGACAACCTCCAGCTCTCCTCTCTCACCGGCCGTCCTAACACCTTCGTGAACCCCGCCTGTACTGCACTTGGATATCCGGCAGTGGCCTCGAAGTATTCGCCGACAGGAGTGTTTCAGGAGCCCTGTATTGCAGACTTCAATGGCACGCTACTTTCCCTCGACGGAAATTTAGGCCGCAATGCTGGCGTGCAACCGTGGACGATTTTCAACGACCTGCGCGTGGCCAAACGCGTCTACTTCGGCGAGCGCTTCAATATGGAATTGATCGCCGACATGTTCAACATCGCGAACCGGTACAACGTAGCCGCCGTCAGCCCTCTGTTCACCAACGCGGGGCAGGCCACGGCCGCCTACGATCCGCGGCAGTTCCAGTTCGCCATGAAACTCCACTGGTAAGCTTCTGTGATCGATTGGCTGCTACTCGCGATCACAGCAGCGAAACGCCGAGGACTCCCTTTTTCGGTTGCGCCACGTTGGCGAGTCTGCAGTTACGCCCAGTCAGAAATAGAGACAGTTTTCTCTGAACCCGGGTCTTCTTTCTTTCGGTTAGGCGGATCCTGTAGCTGGTGCTTCGCCTCCTCCTGCGAGTCTTCACGCGCTCCCAGTTTTACTGCGCAATCCTCGCCTTCCGCCTCGCCCGCCACTTCTGAGGCAAACTCCAGCAGTTTCTTTCGTGTTCGCTCCGTCTCCCGTTTGGCTGCCGCTTTTTGTCCAGCATACATAGCATCCAGCTGGGCGTTTGGATTGATTTGATTCGCACGCACGTGCATGATCTGCTCCTTACCGACGTTCCGCGGCCTGTGCAGCCTGGCCTGCTACCCGGTTCCCTGTGCAGTCACGATGCCGAAGCCGGTCATACAAAGCGTGACCTGGCACTAAAGTGCGCGCTGTCCCGTTCCGGTTTAGAATGTCTGCCCGTAGTCAAAGTAAAATCGAGGACGATCATGCCCAGAATCTGGATTCTTCTAGCCTCTTGCGCCTTCGCTACCACTGTCGCGGCTGGCCAAGATCAAGACTTCAGCAAAGTTCAGATGAAGGTCAGCAAGGTCGCCGGCAACGTCTACATGCTGCAAGGGGCGGGCGGAAACATTGGCGCCTCCGTGGGTGACGATGGCATTGTGATCGTGGACGATCAATACGCTCCCTTAGCCGAGAAGATTCAAGCCGCGTTGAAAGGCATCACCGACAAGCCGGTGCGATTCATTATCAACACGCACTACCACGGCGACCACACCGGCGGAAACGCCTACTTCCAGAAACAAGCCCCTATCATTGCCCAGGATAACGTTCGCAAACGTTTGGAGAGCGGGGGCGGCGCCGGAAACGGTGGCTCAATCCACATGGACGTCAAACCCGCGCCCCACGACGCTTTGCCCATCGTCACCTTCGATCATGACGTCACAGTGCACCTGAACGGCGAGGACATCCGCGCCCTTTATTTTCCCGCCGGACATACTGACGGCGATTCCATCATCTTTTTCCCTCAGTCCAACGTCGTCCACATGGGCGACGACTTTGTCACCTACGGCTTTCCCTTCATTGACGTGGAAAGTGGAGGCAGCATCAACGGCATGATTGACGCCGTCGCGCAGGTCATCTCGCAGCTCCCGCCTGATGTGAAGGTGATTCCTGGGCATGGACCGGTCTCCACTCTCGACGATGTGAGAGCGTACCTGACCATGTTGGAAGAAACGCGCGACGCGGTGCAGAAAGCGTTGCAAGAGGGCAAGTCACTCGACCAGATGAAACAGCTGAAGTTGCTCGACCCCTGGAAAAAGTACGCTGGAGACTTCGTCAATCAAGACGCTTTTCTGGAGACGTTGTACAACTCTCTAACCGGACAGAAGACCGGGAAATTTATCAAACACAATTGATGGCATCGCTGGCCTATGCAGTGAGGGACCGAAGGCCGCCCGCTAAGGGTTATTTCTGCTGCATCACTAATTCGCCGTTCTGCACTTTCACGTCGCCCACGTATCCGGGGAGTTTCAGGCGGTCGCGCTGCTCCGCAAGTTTCTTCTGGAGCGCCGGATTGACCAGCGAAACCGGCACGTTGAGATCGCCCACTTTAAATTCGGTGGGCTCGAAGTTCGCATATCCATCTTTCGAGCCAAGATGCCCCGACACGGTCACCCAAACATCTTTCCCTGCGATTTCGGTAAGAAATTGTCCGTGCACAACATCGCCTTCGAAGCTGACCTGCTGATCTTTTATGGTGGGCGCTCCACTGCCGATATTTGAGTCCGGCGCCAGCTCCCCGCCGCCGGTCGCTCCCATGGCCTGAGCCAGAGCAGCGCCAATCTCGTTGGAATTGATGCGAACCTCCGCTTTCTGCTGAGCGCTTGAAGAGACGCTTGGCTGACGCGCGGCCGTTGTGTTTTGATAATTTTCGCCGGATGCGGGCGAGGACGCTGATGCTGGCGCTGGCAAAACTTGCTGCGCGGCCTGTTCGAGGTGGTCCATCTTTTCTTCAAACGATTGCGCATTAGCCGCGATCGCTGCGGGAGTCTGCGGCTGGGCCACGGGAGTTGGCTTCTTTAACACAAGAACAATCGCTACGACTGACGCCGCGAGCGTCGCAATGCTGATGATGCGATCGAGTTTAATTTTCATGAAGTCTCTTGAGACGGTCAGCCCGGACACACAGGCTCGGCATCATCGTAGCTGCAACAGTGGCAAGGAATTAGAGTGCGGAAGTCACAAAAAGAAGATGGTACTTCGGTCACATGACCGTGTCGAAAAATAGCTTGTCACCCTAGCTTCTTGGTCAGCAGTTCGTTTACCAATTGCGGATTGGCCTGCCCTTTGGAGGCCTTCATCACCTGACCGACGAGGAATCCAATCATGGTTTTCTTACCAGCACGATACTGCTCGAGCTGCTTAGGATTTGCTGCAAGCACTTCCTCGATGATTTTTTCCAGAGCCAATGTATCCGACGACTGCTGCGGACGCCCTTCTTCTTCGTAAACTTCGGGAAAATCTTTGTTGCGCGCGAAAGAGAGATCGTAAAGATCCTTTAGCATCTTACCCGAGATTGCGCCGCTCTCAACTAAATCCGCGGATGCCGCCACGCCTTTCATCGAAATCGGGGATTGCTCGATCTCCGCGCCTGTGGCCTTCAGGCGCCCCATCAGTTCTCCCTGCACCAGGTTCGCCACCCGCTTGGGATTCTTCGCCGCTTTCGCCGCGGCCTCGAACTGATCGGCAAGCGACTTCGACACCGTCAGCACCTGCGCATCGTATTCTGTGATGCCATATTCCTTCACCAGACGCATGCGGCGCGCTTCCGGCAACTCGGGCAATGCGCTCGCGATCTCGGACTTCCATTTTTCGTCGACAGTCAGCGGCAGCAGGTCGGGCTCAGGAAAATAGCGGTAATCGTGTGCCTGCTCCTTCGAGCGCATGCTGTATGTCTTACCTTCTTGCGCATTGTAAAGCCTGGTTTCCTGCGTGACCGCGCCGCCGGATTCAAGCACCGCGATCTGGCGGGCAATCTCGTAGAGCAGCGCCTCGCGGATGAAGCGGAACGAGTTAACGTTCTTGATTTCGGCTTTCGTGCCCAATTTTTTTTGGCCGCGCGGGCGCACGCTGATATTGGCATCGCAGCGCAGCGAGCCCTCCTCCATATTGCAGTCGCTCACTCCGGTGTAGAGGATTATCTCCTTCAACTGCGTCAGATAGTCGTAGGCTTCGTCAGGCGTGGCGATATCGGGCTCACTCACGATCTCGATCAGCGGCACCCCTGTGCGGTTAAGATCGATGGCAGTCTTTTCGGCAGCGTCAGGAAAGCCCTCGTGCAGGCTCTTGCCTGCGTCTTCTTCAAGATGCACACGCGTAATGCCGATCTTTTTTCTGTGGCCTACATTTTTGTCAACCCCGACTTCAATGAATCCATGCTCCGCCAGGGGCTTGTCATATTGTGAAATCTGGTAACCTTTCGGGAGGTCAGGATAAAAATAGTTCTTGCGGGCGAAGATCGATGTTTCATTAATGCGGCAATTCAGCGCCATCGCGGCCAGTGTGGCGAACTCGACCGCTCTGCGATTCAGCACCGGCAAAGCTCCGGGCATCCCCAAACAAACCGGACAAACATTCGCGTTCGGTGAAGCACCAAAACGCGTAGAGCAGGAGCAAAAAATTTTCGTCGCGGTCAGAAGTTGAATATGCACTTCAAGTCCGATGACGGGCTCGTAACCTGTCTGAGCCGCGACAGAAATGTCTGCTGACGTCGACATATATTGGGGATTATAAGGCCTTGCGTTTCTTCCGTCGGAACCCCCTCCAGAAATCGGGGACGTTGATTTCGGACTACTCCGCGGCTCCCACTGGCCCTATCCTGCACTCGGAGCAAGGGCAGACTTCGCGGAGATATTTCCAGGAATAAAGACCGAGGTCGTGGTCATCGTTCCATTTGAACCGGATGGCGTATTTGCCCATACCTTCGGCGGATACGGGCTTGGCGGCAGGCTTGAACATCGGCAGCGCGCCTGGAACGGGTTTCGGTGGCGCGCCCGGCGGGCGTTTGGCTTTCTCGCGCTCCTCGTTGCACATGGCGCAGGGGCAGGCGTTCCGGAGAAAGGCAAATGTATAGTGCGAAACGTGCCCGTCGCGCCACTCTATGTCCACACCGGTGCCGGCGGTAATGTTCACTTTTACCGACTTCGGGTCCGTAGTTGCGGTGGGCGACTGAAGCGGGGACTGCATAGGTTCAGTATCGCACAGAGAACCAGTGCGGTTCGCAACCCGCGCTAGTGAGAAGCAGAGCTCGACGCAGACTTAGGGCCAGTAACCACTCCGACGACAAGGCCGCCGATGGCTCCTGCCAGAATCCCCATCAGCGCAAGGACCAGCGCGCTTTCCACCAACGTGGCTTTTCTACTAGACATAGAGTTCCCCTTCCCTAGTTTCGGACAAAGAATTCCTTGCAAAAACAGGAGCTAATGCACCTCTCTAATTCACCTCGGCACTATTCTAGCTGGGGAGCCGTCGCCGTGACGAATTGTCGCCGGGCCCAAAATCCGGTAGAATGGTAGTTTCCGTTAGTTAAGGTAGTGAAAGGACTTATAGCAGTCATGGCACAACAGTGTGATATCTGCGGTAAAAAGCCACAATCAGGAAACCGCATCAGCCACGCTCATAACGTGACCAAGCGGCGCTGGAACGTGAATCTGCGCGCGGTGCACGCCCGCGTGGGTGCAACCACTAAGCGCATGCGTGTATGCACGTCCTGCATCCGCAGCGGTAAAGTAACGAAGGCCTAAGAGCAGGATTCACCGCCGAGATCGCCGCGCCCGCCGAGAAGGCTCCCTTATTTCCAGCTTAAGCCCCTGGCGCTATCGCGTGCTCTGCGGTAAATCTCTTACTGCACTTGCAGCAACTGCACGTCAAAAATCAGATTCGCATTGGGCGGGATAGGGCCGCCCGGAGTTCCCTCGGCGCCATAGCCTAATGCGGGCGGAATACGCAACTGGCGTTTGCCGCCGACTCGCATTCCCGCGACTCCCTCTTCCCAGCCCTTGATGACTTCGCCGTTACCAATTGTGAAATCGAACGGCTTGCCCGCATCGACTGAGCTGTCAAATTTCTTGCCGTTGGTAAGCCAGCCGGTATAGTGCACGCGGACGTGGCTGCCCTCTTTCGCCACCTCGCCCGTGCCGACGCGGATATCCCAATAAACCAGTCCAGAGGGAGATCTCACCCCGTCGCCGGTAACTTTGGTGGGAGCGTTCGTGTTGGTCGTGGTCGACTTTTTGCTTGCGTTTTGCGCGAGTACAAACACAGCCGTTAGCGCCAGGATGATTGCAACTGCCGCTACGTATTTCGTCATCCCTGTCTCCTTTTCAATCACATCTTAAAACAAAAGGCACAAACGCACATGAAGGTTGCCTGGACTACGCCTGTGATCCTTTGCGCTAAAGATTTCTTATTCCAGCGCGATGACATCTATCTCCACCAGCACGTCCTTGGGCAGGCGCGCCACCTCGACAGTGGAACGAGCCGGTGGAGTCGAGCTGAAATACTTGGCATATACCTGGTTCATGGCGGCGAAATCATTCATGTTTTTTAGGAACACGCTGGAACGGACAACTTTGCCGAGACCGCTGCCGGCGGCTTCCAGGATTTCTGAGAGGTTGCGCAGCACGCGTTCGGTTTGTATTCCCACGTCCCCGGCAACGACTTGTTGCGTCGATGGGTCAATGCCAATTTGGCCGGAGGTAAATACGAATCCATTCGCCTTGATGGCTTGAGAATAGGGGCCGATCGCTTGGGGGGCGTCTTTGGTGGAAATGACTTTGCGCATGGGATATTTCTCTGATTAACGCAGATACAGGTGGATGAAGTCAAACCGGATTTTGGCGGTTGATGCGAAGTCTCAAGCGTGAAAAATCGTGTTTTTCTTTTGCTCGATGCTCCTTCGACTCAAGTAAAGGTTAAAGGTGGGTCCAGAAACGGCCGATAGAGAGATTGGGGAATACTCGCTCCGCCGGGAGAAAAGATGAAATCAACATTAATCAACGAGCGCGTTCTGGGAAGATCATCCAGCGTCGCCGGCAGCTCTGGTGAGGTGGAATCGAAGTTCAAGCTCGCAGTGGCCAGGATCAATCAGGAATTATGGCTAGTACTGTCTCTTTTCGTAATCGCAGCGCTTTTCAATTGGCTGGTAGCTTCTCACCGTATGATTCTCGGCTTATACACCCTACCCACAATGTTCTCGGCTTATGTTTATGGGAGAAGGCATGCGGTGCTCACCGCGAACGCCAGCATATTCATGGTGCTCATCCTTATCTGGAAGAATGCCGGTCTTTTTTCGGGTTCCGCTCCGTTTGCATTGACTTTCGACGAATGGTCCGAACTGCTGACATGGGCGTGCCTGCTCCTGGTCACGGCATTCGCAATGGGATCCCTGTACGACCGTAACGAGTTGCACCTGGCGGAACTCCGGCAAACTTATTTTGGTCTGTTGACCATTCTGCAGCAGTTTATCTCGAACGATAAATACACTCAAAATCATTCATACCGGGTGGCGTTGTACGCCTCAGCGCTGGCCGGTCGCATGGGTTTTGATCAGGAGCATATTGACGATATCCGCGCTGCCGCATTGCTGCATGACATAGGCAAGCTCGAAACAAGCCGCGAACTTCTGCACAAGGCTGCCAGCTTGACTCCGGAAGAAATGGTGGAAATGCGAAAGCATGTCCAAAAGGGAGTTGCGATGCTCGAACCCGTGGGGGGATCGTTGCGCAGAGTACTTCCCATCATTCTTGCTCATCACGATAAGTACGATGGATCCGGGTACAGTCCTT
Organism: uncultured Acidobacteriota bacterium; assembly: GCA_963842075.1. Classification (GTDB taxonomy): domain Bacteria; phylum Acidobacteriota; class Terriglobia; order Terriglobales; family Acidobacteriaceae; genus Sulfotelmatobacter. The sequence goes on from CAWJFA010000002.1 coordinate 199,989, forward strand.
CCAAAGGAAACGAGATTCCGATTGGGGCCAGAATATTAGCGGTAGCGGATGCCTATGACACGTTGACCAGCGATCGGCCGTATCGCAGAGCTGTCACCCCGTTTGAAGCTAGGCAAATCGTCGTATCGAGTGCAGGGACAAACTTCGATCCCGCAGTAGTGGAGGCGTTTGTCGATGCCTTCGAACATGGGGAAATGGAAATCCCAGAGGCCCTGGTGATATGACCGAATCCCTGATCAGCGCCCCCGACGCCGGATCTCGCAAAGAGAGATCGCCGGCGACCATAGGCGTTCGCGTCCTTCTTGTAAGCAGTGATATTCAGACCATCGACACATTGTGCGAGTCTATGGGAAAAATGGCGATGCACGTCCAGGTGTGCTCCGATCTCGCTTCTGCTACCGGGAAACTCTGCCATTCCAAGTTCGAAGCTCTGGTGGTGGATTTCAAGCAGAGAGAAGAAGCATTGGAGCTACTAAAGAAGTCACGTCAAATGACGTCTCACAAGAAAGCCGTAGTGTTAGCGCTCTTGAATAGCAACGACGAAATGCCAAGCGCGTTCCGCGCCGGCGCCAGCTTCGTACTGGTTAAGCCGCTGTCTCCATCCGTGCTGATGCGTACCCTGAGAGTTTCCTATCCTCTCATGGTGCATGAAAGAAGGCGCTCCTTTCGGTGTCCCGTGCAAATCCCAGTTTATGTCTCCATCGGATCGCAACCGGAGTTTATGGCGATCTCCGCCAACATCAGCGAGGTCGGCATAGCTCTCACCAACTCACCTGGATTGCAGGTCGGAGATCGAGTTGGCTTGCGCCTGACGCTGCCCCATACTCAGGCCGACGCCAAAATAATCGCAGAAGTGTGCTGGCATAATCCTGCGGGATCGGCGGGAATGGAGTTCGTTCAAGTTCCGGCTCAAGTGAAGGAGCAACTGGTTTCCTGGCTCGCTGATCGGTTGGAAGAATACCTTCACGGAGAGGCAATTGCGAACCGCATCTAGATTTTCTGCAGCCTTTGCACCTCGTGCACGCCGGGAATTTTCCGCAGCCCGGCCATGATTTGCTCCAGGTGTTTGAGGTCGGAAATATCGAGGACGATTTCCACGCTGGCCTGGCTGTTCGAAGTGTGCGCACCGATGTTGCGGATGTTACTTTGTGCGTCGCCGATAACGCTGGTGATATTTTTCAGCATCCCGAAGCGGTCATCACAGTAAACGGTAAGCTTGACCGGGTAAGCCGTGGGCGTGCTCTCGTCGCGGGCCCACTCCACATCGATGCGGCGTTCCGGCTCGAACATCAAGTTCGTGACATTGGGACAGTTCACCGCGTGCACCGCCACTCCCTTGCCGCGTGTGATGTAGCCAACAATGCTTTCGCCGCGGATGGGATTGCAACATCGCGCGCGGTAGACCAGCATATCGCCCTGGCCTTTAACCATGATGGCGTTGTGATCGCCAAACACGCGGCGCACGACGCTGGCGATGGCGCCCGGCTTGTTGGAAAGTCCCTCCGCTTCAATATCGCCTGCCATCGAAGGCGTGGCGCCGGCCGGCAACAGCCTCGCCAGAACCTGCCGCGCGGAATACTTTCCATAACCGATGCCGGACATGAGGTCGTCGACCTTCCCCAGGCCGTAGCCGCCCGCAACTTTTAGCAGGTCGTCATCTTTGATCTCTTTCAGGGCGATGCGATACTTGCGCGCTTCTTTTTCGATCAGCTTGCGCCCAATTTCGATGGACCGCTCCCTCTGGTGCACATTGAGCCAGTGCTTAATTTTGTTTCGCGAACGCGATGACTTGACCAGCCCCAGCCAGTCGCGGCTGGGCTTGTGGCCGGCCTGCGTGATGATTTCGACAATGTCTCCAGAGTGCAGCTTGTGCCGCAGCGGCACCATGCGTCCGTTCACCTTGGCGCCGACGCAGGTGTGGCCCACTTCGGTGTGAATGGTATAAGCAAAATCGATTGGCGTGGCATCGCGCGGAAGCACCACCACCTTGCCCTTGGGCGTGAAGGTATAAACCTCCTCGGGATAAAGATCGACTTTCAGCGCGGTCAAAAATTCATTTGGATCGCTGACGTCCCGCTGCCACTCCACCACCTGCCGCAGCCAGGCAAGCCGCTGCTCATCCTGTGCCGAGACCGGGCCGTCTTTGTATTTCCAATGCGCAGCAATTCCCTCCTCAGCCATCTTGTGCATTTCTTCGGTGCGAATTTGGATTTCGAAAGGTGTCCCATCTTCCGTAATCACCGAAGTATGGAGCGATTGATAAAAGTTCGGCCGGGGCATGGCGATGAAATCCTTGATGCGTCCCGGCACCGGCCGCCAGATGTTGTGAATGATGCCTAACACCGCGTAGCAATCCTGCAACGAGCGCGTGATAATGCGCATGGCAAAAAGATCGTAGACTTGATCCACAGAGATGCGCTGGCGCTGCAGCTTCTTATGAATACTGAAGAGGCGCTTGATGCGGCTGTCGACCTTCGCCTGAATACCCGCCTCTTTCAGTTTGTCGGTAATAATCACCTGCATTTTCGTTAGAAAAGCTTCGCCCTGCTTGCGACGCGCGTTGACGGCTTTCTCCACCTGTTCGTAGCTCGCTGGATCCAGGAAGCGAAAGCCCAGATCTTCCAGTTCGCCGCGAATCTTTCCCATGCCCAACCGGTGGGCAATCGGGGCATAGATCTCCAGCGTCTCCTCGGCAATTTTGCGCTGGCGGTCGGGTTGCAGATGTTCGAGCGTGCGCATGTTGTGCAGTCGGTCGGCGAGCTTAATGAGCACGACGCGGATGTCGTCGACCATGGCGAGCATCATCTTGCGGAGGTTTTCGGCCTGTGCCTCTTCGCGGGTGGCAAAGTCGATTTTGCTGATCTTGGTCACGCCCTCGACGATGTGGGCGACCTGCTCGCCAAATTCCTTGCGGATGTCTACGATGGTGACGGACGTATCTTCGACCGAATCGTGGAGCAACCCGGCGGCAATGGCGACCGGGTCCATTTTCATCTCGGCTAGCACCAGGGCCACTTCGAGGGGGTGTACCAGATAAGGCTCGCCCGAAGCGCGGGTCTGACCTTCGTGGTGCTTCAGGGAGTAGTCGTAGGCTTTCTTAACGATGGACAGGTCGTCCTGTGGACGGTTTTCCTGGATCCGCTTCATCAGCTCACGGAACTTGGTAAGCGTGAGGGCGGTGGTCGCGATCTGTTGGCGCAAGCTCGCCATGTAGGATTATAGCCCGTTGGAATGGCCACGGCATTTGCGGCAACAGGTGGGAGGGTCGCTTCGAATCGCTTGCCGTAACCTGTGGAAATCGCGGAAAATAACAGAAAACCTACTCGCCACCTTCCGAATCCAAGAGCCAAGCCGTTTTGCGAATGCCATGAAGCAGGATTTCAGGGCGGCAGTAAACTGCAGCTCCGACTGCAAAGGTGGCCTGGCTTGACCCCAGCCTCGTATGGATACCGATAACAGCGTCGATCGTGAATCCTTCCAGAAACTTCTGGCCAGTGCCTTTGCCGTGCAGGAAAGCCAGATAGACAGTCAACTGCTCTCCGGCATCATGGAAATGGAGCGCTTAATCACGAAAGGAGAGCTCGGTGTAGACGGTGCGATGCATCTGATCGTTGATTCTGCGCGAGACGTGGCCAATGCCGCGGGAGCCGCCATAGGGCTGTTGGAGGGAAATCAATTAATCTACAGAGCCGGAAGCGGATGTTCCGCGACCTATATAGGAAGCCGCGTTAAGGCTTCACTGACCGTCTCAGCCAATACCAAGTCGGCCCGCGAGATTCTCCGTGTCGAGGATGCTGGGACTGACACACGCATTGAAGCGGCGATTTGCCGGCAGTTTGCAGCCAAATCCCTTTTAATCCTGCCGATTTATCATGACCGAGCCTTGGCGGGAGTGTTGGAGATCTTGTTTGGTGAAGCTCACACCTTCCAGGATCGCGAGGTGCGCTCCTATCGATTGATGGCCGGACTCATTGAAGCAGCCATGCAGCAGGCTGCCCAGGTTGAGCAGAAAGAAAAGGAGATCCTGGCCGAAGCTCTGGTATTCCCGCACCCAGCGGAGGAGATTACGTCCCAGAGCGGAGAGTTTCTTAAAGACTATTACGCCATGTCCTCTTCCCGCATGGATGCCATTTACCAGTGTTGCGGCGCCGCCATGGCAGCGTTTAGGGAGTCTCCCATGCTGAGGCGGCCAGCATCGCTGGCTAAAGCGTTGGTGCAGCGCGCGCAAGAGGTTAACTGGAACAAGCGCCGTCGTAACTTGGCCTTGGCAGCAGGTGCAGCCGGATTCGGGTTAACTTTCTGGGTCGCCTATGGCCGAGGCCCCGCTTCACCCTTGGGATCCTCAAGCTACCCGGGATCTACCGCCATCGAGCAGCAGGAGAGCCTCGAATCCGCGAAGGCAATGCCAGCGGATGGAATGCCCGGAATCTCCAAACTTCAGCACCTGTCAGGTACAGGAAAACACGCGAGTCCTTCCGGGACACGAGTGCGGCGAGTGCGGCTGGGGCAAAGTGAAGTCGAATACATCGGAGACGATGTCACAGTGCGCCATTTCATGTACAACCATGGAGCCTTATATAGCGGGGTTAAGGCGACTCGGGTCTCACATATCGGAAACGACGTCACGGTCCGCTATTTCACGCCAAGACCAGCAGGAAAGTCCGACAGCCGCGAAGATCCCAAGGTAAGGTAATCGAACAGGCGGCATCCGTTCAGGTCCACCGTCCCTTCAGTTTTGACTCTTGTCAGCCAGCCCCTATCGGCAGTTTTTCTAAAGGATCTGTTCGAACTTGCTGACACGCGTGTGCTTCTTTTTCGTATTTCATTTGCTTCGAAGATTTCAAATCCGTCCCCGGTTTGGTTAGCCGGTCCGCGAACTGGTAGAGTGACAATCGCCAAGTCATGAATTCTAGAATCCTTGTCAGCGGAGTTTCTGGTCCGATCGGCGCCGCTCTTCTTCCCTCCCTTCGCGCCAGTGGATGGTCGGTGGTGCGGTTGGTACGCGGCCCCGTCACCGGCGAAGGGCAGATCTCATGGAACCCTGCGTTACAGATTGCGCCCACTGCAGTCTCGGGGTTCGACGCCGTAATCCACCTTGCCGGCGAAGGCATTTTTGGACGCTGGACCGACGCCAAGAAGGCAAAGATTCTCAATAGCCGCGTCGCCGGGACGTTCAATCTGGCGCAAGCCCTGGCCCGGGCGGAAGAAAAACCCGGGGTCTTTGTCTGCGGGTCGGCAATCGGATACTACGGCAATCGCGGCGATGAACTGCTGCGCGATGAGAGTGGGCCGGGCGCGGGATTCCTTGCCCAAGTTTGCCAGGAATGGGAGGAAGCGACCATGCCTGCGGTGCAGGCGGATATCCGCACCGCTCATCTGCGGACAGGAATCGTGCTTAGCCCAAAGGGCGGCGCGCTGGGAACTATGTTGCTGCCCTTCAAGATGGGTCTGGGCGGTCGCGTCGGAGACGGCCGCCAGTGGATGAGCTGGATCAACGTGCAGGATATGGTCGGCGCGATCCATCACATTCTAAAGAACGACCTCTTGCAAGGCCCGGTGAACATGGTCGCGCCCAAACCCGTGACGAACGCAGAGTTTACCAGAACTTTGGCAAGCGTCCTGTCGCGCCCGGCGATTTTGCCAATGCCGGCGTTCGCGGTCAAAGCAGTTTTTGGCGAGATGGGCGAAGAACTGCTCTTAGCCAGCCAGAAGGTGGAACCGGGAAAGCTTATCTCGAGCGGCTATCCGTTTCGTTTTCGCGAGCTGAGGGCATCGCTGGAAGCGCTGCTAAGCCGTTAAAAGAGTGGCAACCCGGGATCACAGCTACTCAGTTCGGCGGAGCCTGCGAATCACACGACCGCCTCATTTCTTCCTGTAATTTTTGTAGAAGTTCGGCCCGCTGCTCGGTGCTTAACTCTCGCCGTAGTTCTTCGAGCGCAAGAGCGACAATGTGGTAGTGATGCGCTCCAGCGAATTTGGTGTCGGTGGTGATGTCGAGCCAGAGCTTGTGCATGAGTTCGACATCCTGCGGGCGCAGACGTGGGTTGTGCGGGCCAATAGCGTACTCGCGCACGGTTCCGTCGGGTGCGCACACCTCCAGCGTAACCCGTGGACGAGGCTCCGGCATGCGTTCCCAGGCATCCCCCGTTAGTTTTGCCTGTTCGTCGGCGGTGAGCTTGTTCGAAAGGCCGCAGATCACACGGACAGAATCTAGTCTTTGGGCGGTCACCATGATGGCCTCGAACACATCTGTCGCCGGTACCACCAGCAGAGAAATGGGCTTCCCCTCCTTTTCGGCGACGGCTACAGCGGCGGTGAAGAGCTCCTGCTCGTAGTGGTCGAAAACCTGGCTGGCTTCCATGACCGCGCTGCCGCTGAAGCTGTGCTCGCGGTGGTAAAGGCGCGCGCTCATCACCACCACATCCTGCCTGGTCGTGTCTGTATGGCCCAGAATGTGGCGCAGGTAATAGAGATTGCGCGGATCACGCACTGCCACCAGAACGTTACCCGGCCGCACCCCCATGGCTCCGCTGCCCAATTCCTGGTTGCCATAGACCCGGAACTGATCGAGCTGTTCGGGTTTGCCATGACGCTCCTTGGTGACATGGCGCTCCGACAGCGTGAAGATCGTGAAAAACGCGGCACTGAAGATTACCCCAGCGATGGTCGCCTGATACTTCGTAAACAAATTAACCACAGCTGTAGTCAACAGCACGCCGGAGATGAGAATCAACCCCACCGGGATCTCGGTCTTCCCGATATGCAGGTTGCCGGGCACCTTCCATGCGCGGTTTCCCGGCTCGGTGAAGCGCAGCACGAGCACGGCGATCGACTTCATGGCGAAGCTCCAAATCACGCCGAACGCGTACAGCGCTGCCAGGACGTAAACGTTGCCCAAGCTGATGACAATCGTGAGCAGCTGCATGCCAACGATCAGATTGATGATGCGATAGCTGGTACCGAAACGGTCGTGCGGCTTCTGGAACCAACTGGTGAGCACCCCGTCTTCGGCCACGCGATTCAGAACACCATTCGCGCCCACGATGGAAGTATTCTGCGCGCCTGCCAGAATAAGCACCCCCACCAGGACGACGAATCCGTGAAAGAGCAGTTTCAAACTTTCTGGCCCAGCGAGATACATCGCGATGCCACCGATAAGGTTAGCGAAATAGTCTGGTCTGACTTTATCGGGGATAATCATTACCGCGAAGAACGAAACCAACGACGTAAACAACAAGCTATAGACGAAAATTACCAGTCCGGTCTTCTCGAGGTTCTTTAGCTTGGGATGCTCGATTTCGCGGTTCACCTGCGCCAGCGTCTCTTCCCCGCTCATGGCCAGCACGGAGTGTCCGAAGCCGACGAAAAGGATGATCCACGTAATGTGGGAGAACCAGGTTCCGTTGAGCCAACCCAGAGATTCTTTATTCAGCGGGATTACGCCCGGATGAAGCGGATTGGGAGGCAACTGGATCGGCGCTCGCAAAACCGTGATCGTGCACCAGATCAGCAGAATCACGACCATCACCGTTGTGATCGCCATGATCTGCAACGCTTTCTGGCTGGACTCGTGCATGCCCTGCGTGTTCTTCCACCAGAAATAGAGCACCACGATGACGGCCAGCCCGGCGGCGAAGTGGTCATCGGAGAAATTCAGCGGGCGGTGTAAGTACACGCCCATGTCTTTTATGAACCCCGCCAGATATTGCCCCGCGGAAACGGCACTGATAGGACCGGTCAGAACATAGTCGAAAAGCAGGGCTGAGACGGAAAACTTGGCCAGGGTACCGCCCATGGCTTCCTTAACCACCCGGTAGACACCGCCACGGACGAACATGCTGCTGGACTCGATGTAGAGTGCCCGCACCGCATAGCTGAACAGCATTACAGCAAGGATGAACCAGGGAGCGCTCTTGCCGATGACTTTCTCGGCGTCGCCGCCGGCATAATAAGCGGAGGATGCCAGGTCGGAGAGGACTATGGCGGAAGCCCGCCAGAAAGAGATGAAGGTCAACATCACCGTGGTGGCGACGAAGACTCTTATTGCCGGTTTTGAACCTTCAACCGATGTAGCCATTATTCAAATGAATGCGAAGGATTCGAACAAACTTTGAAGATAGCACAGGGGAAGGCGCGCCGGGGGCACGGCTGGCTCAGGTTTGGACCTGCCCGGGTCTTAGAGCTGGGGGCCCGCCGTTCACGCCAAGCCTATCTTAAGTTCTTGGGTGCCAAGTAGGTACGGGTGATGCGGTCGTGCCAGCAGAGGGTGTCTTCGTCAAGGAAGACCCAGGCATATCCCATGGCGAGTGAACCGGCCGAGAGAAAAGAGGCGAGAACGCGCCAGCGGCGCAGCCGGCGGCTGGCAGGACTTCCATCGAAGCGCGCCAGTTCGAGACGGGCCAGATAAAGCCCGGGCGTTGTGCCAGCATAGACCATCAGAAGATACTGATACGCCGCCCAGAACAGGGTCGCCAGACCTGCGCCAAGCTCAACCAGTTGAAGTTGCGGTGGGTGGAGAGCAGTCATTCTCCAGAAAATGACAGCGAAGATAAGGCAGGCCGATGCGATGATGACGTCGTCGATCGCCGCGGAGAGAATGCGCCGTGAAAGGGGAGCGCTTTGCAGCGGGATATCGATTCCCGGACGTTTCTCCATTTCGGACTGTTGCACAGGCTCAATCGTGATTCCGCCGAGGGCCGGTGGCGGTGGAACCACTTCTGGAGCTTCCAGAATGCGAGGACGGCCCATTACGGGCTCTGCCAATTCGTCGAGCGGAGGCGGAGGAGGAGTCCAGGAACGCGGGAACTCGATGATCTTTGCCGTTGGGTCCGCCGGAGCTAGCGTTACATGCTGAGGCACTTCAAAGTTCTGTGGAAGTCCCGTAGCCTCGCGCGAGGAGAGCACCTCCGTTGCCACCTGCTGTCCGGCTGCTGGAGCATCGCGAGCATAATCGGCTTTGTCGACGAATTCATCGAGCGCCAGAGCGTGACGCGAAGTCTGCTGAAAAGCTGCGGAAGCTGGGGAGATGCCAGCATCGGCGTGATCGAACTCATCCTCGAACCGCAGACGCAGTGAGGGATACCGCGGCGGACGCGGTTTGCGACGGGACTGATAACGGTTGAGGCGAGCTGCGACCTCTTTGCGCCAGGCGGTTGATTTCTCAGCAGCAGACTCCTGGCTCTCGGTGGTGCCAGATGGTTCCGCGGCGGCGGGCAGCCCCGGGAATTCCGCGCTGGGCGCGTCTATTCCTAGAGACAGTTTCGCAGCGGCCGCGAGTGGCGCCTCGTCGGGCCGCCAACGGGGCGAAAGGACAGGTTGCGCGTCGCTGGGCGCAGCAGAAGAGCATCGACAGATGTCACCACAGAGCAGACAAGGCATGAATCACTATCTAGACCGGAATACCAAACCTCAGAGCCTGACGGATCACTCCACCGGATAACCACAAACACGCCGCCGGAATCCAAAACCTTGTAGATTGCTTTGCCTCTTGAGGCGCAAGCGTGCTAAGTTCACGACGACTGCTCCCGTAGACGCACTCCGATCCGGTTTCGATGATCTGGCTCTGATGATCTTGTTCCGATGACTCTTCGCAACAGATTCCTTATCACGGCGGCGGTGCTTTGTCACCTGCTTCTGGTGCTTCCATTAGTTACCAGCCAGTTGCCACCTGCAAACACTGCCGTTAAAACCACAGGAAGTAAAGCTCCGGCACAGAAGCCGGCAGTTCAACAAACGCCTTGCGCTCGCGCGGCCGCGGCTCAGAAAGAAAAAGGAGATGTGGAAACCATCTGCGCCATTCAGCAGGAAGAGCAAGGCTCGATCTACAAATTGAATGGTGCAGTCGAAATCTACTACGGAAGCTACGTGTTGCGAGCCGACGAAGCAACCTACAACGCAGATACGAAAGAAGCGACGGCGAAGGGACATTTCGCGCTCGACGGCGGGCCCAATGACGACCACATTCGCGCGTCGCATGGCACCTATAATCTCGAGCTCGAAACGGGACACTTTTACGACGTGACGGGGACGACCGGGCTGCGCTATCGCGCTAACCGCGTGATTCTGACTTCGACCGCTCCCTTCGCCTTCACCGGAAAACGTGTCGAGAAAACGAGCCAGGATCACTACCTTGTCTACGACGGCACCATTACTACCTGCGAGTTGCCGCATCCCAACTGGCAATTCGACGCGCGGAGAGTGATTGTGGACGTGGGAGGCAACGCCAAAATCTACCGCAGCACATTTGAACTGCACGGGCTCCCCATCCTCTATTTTCCGTTCGCTACGCATCCGGTGGAGAAGGAATCCCGGCAATCCGGGTTTCTGATGCCCTCGGTAGGGCACTCCTCAACTTTCGGCTACACGGTGGGCGACGCCTACTACTGGGCCATTAACCGCATGATGGATGCCACGGTTGGCGCCGAGTATCTTTCTCTGCGCGGCTGGTCGCAGCGTGGCGAGTTCCGAATCCGTCCCAGTGAATCCTCTTACGTTGATCTGAACTATTTTGGAGTAATTGACCGGGGCATCGGCTCGCCTCCGGTGAAAGAGGGCGGTGAGAATGTTCGGCTAAACTCGGCCGGAAACATTGATGGTTTCCGCGCCGTCACCAATATCGACTACTTGAGCTCCTTTCTGTTTCGTCTGGCGTTCAACGAAGTTTTCAGCCAGGCGGTTTATTCGGAGGTGAAGTCGCAGGGTTTTGTTTCGAAGTCGGAAGACGGTTTCAGCCTCAATGGGTTGGTAGAGCGCTACCAGAATTTCCTGAGTACAACGCCGGGGCAGGTGATCACTATCTTGCATACTCCGAGCTTCGATTCTTCCAGTGTGGACCGGTTACTGGGGCGCACGCCGTTTTACTGGTCGTTCGACGCTTCCGCCGCGGGCCTTTCCCGCAGCGAGCCTCAGCAGTGTTCGACTGTGGGCACCGTTCAGACTTGCACGCTGCCTTTCCGCACCGCGAACCTGCTCGGGCGATTCGACCTGAACCCGCAAATTTCTTTGCCGCTGCTGTTGAGAGGATGGTCTTTTCGTCCCGAGTTGACCTTACACGAAACCTATTACACACAAAGGCTGATTGGAGAAAGCGGAGAAAATCCCGGGACTGCGGTAAGCGATGCCGTGAATCGCAAGGCGCTGGAAACGGCTGTCGAGCTGCGGCCGCCCGCACTGGAGCGCATCTTCGACAAAGAATTCATGGGGCGGAAGTGGAAGCACGTCATTGAGCCTAGAGTGACGTACCGCTATGTGACGGGCGTTAACAATTTCCAGAATATTCTGAAGTTTGACGAGCGGGACATTCTCACCGATACGAATGAAGTGGAGTATGGTTTCGTGACTCGCCTGTATGCGAAGCGCACCTCCGGAAAACCGGAGGATTGCGACACAATAATGAGGGCGCTGACCGTAGGCGGTGCCATGCCGGAATCAGCCATCCCCTGGCAGCATGTCAATCCTCTGGCAAACGCGCCATGCGAGCCTGGACCGTCCGCACACGAAATCGTGACCTGGGAGCTGGCGCAAAAATACTTTCTCGATCCGACATTCGGCGGCGCGCTAATTCCTGGCCAACGCAACGTATTCACCACCACCGCTGACCTCACCGGGATCGCGTTTGTCACCGAGCCGCGGCATCTTTCTCCTCTGGTCTCGAGATTGCGCGTGGAAACCAGTTCGCGTACCGATGCGGAATGGGACCTGGATTATGACTTTCAAAGCAATACTACCAATGCCAGTACTTTGCTGGCCAACTATCACATCGGTCAGGTGACGATCGGCGGTGGCGACGCATTTTTGCAAATACCCGTTCAGACCACAACTTCGTCTTCAGGATCGACGTCTTCAACACCCGCCGAGTCCGAGACTTTCAACCAATTTCGCGTGGCCCTGGGATATGGGCGGCCCAACAAGCGCGGTTTCAGTGGAGCCAGCAGTTTTGGTTTTGATGCTGAAAGCAAACAATTGCAGTTCGTCAGCGCGCAAACAACTTACAACTGGGATTGCTGTGGCATGACACTCGAATATCGCAGCTATACCGTCGCCAATGTGCGCAACGAAAACTGGTTTGGCTTCACCTTCACTCTGGCAAACATTGGCAGTTTCGGTAGCCTGCGCCAGCAGCAGCGGTTGTATTAGAGCCTTAAATCCCGAATTTGAGCGCGTAGCGTCTTAGCCTTGCTAACATAGTTGCATGACGACCTTAAGAATGGACCTTGAAGCCAAAGCATCGTCTCTGCAACTTCAATTGCGAGAACTGGGGCGCGTTCTGGTCGCCTATTCCGGCGGTGTGGATTCCGCCTATCTCGGATGGGTTGCGCATCAGGTATTGGGGAAGAATATGCTGGCGATCATCGCCGACTCTCCCAGCCTGGCGCGCCGTCAACTGGCCGATGCCATTGCCTTTGCCAAGGAGCAAGCGATCCCTCTGGAAGTGATCGCCACTTCCGAACTTGATCGTCCAGAGTATGTACGCAACGACGCGCAGCGCTGCTTCTTCTGCAAAGATGAATTGTTCACTCTGATGGAAGAGCTGCGGCTGACACGAGGCTTCGACGCCATCGCGTATGGAGTGAACCTCGATGACCAGGGCGACTGGCGGCCCGGACAACAGGCGGCCAACGGGCACCATGTCGCTGCTCCTTTACTCAAAGCCGGGCTGACCAAAGAGGAAATTCGAACACTGGCGCGAAGTGCTGGCTTGCGGGTTTGGGACAAGCCGGCAGCGGCCTGCTTATCGTCCCGAATCGAGTATGGTCGGCCGGTTACGCGTGAGGCGCTGCAGGTTGTGGAAGCGGGCGAAGACGCCCTGCGTGGGTTAGGGTTCCGGCAGTTCCGGGTACGCCATCACGGGGAGATTGTTCGCATCGAGATTGCTCGCGAAGAACTACAACTGGCACTCGATGTTGCCATGACTGCGGAGTTCACCAGGATATTCAAGGCACTGGGCTTCAAATTTGTAACGCTCGACTTGGAAGGCTTCCGGTCCGGATCGATGAACGCGTTGCTGCCCGCGGAACAATTATTCCGGCGGACGGGCTAAAAAAGGCAAGCGCACGCCGAACTCCGTTTCCGACGTAGTTTCCTACGATCCGCTCCCACGAGCCGCCCGTTGCTATGAGATAATCAACCTTCATCTCGTAATGCTTAGGCGGTTTTTGGTGACTCTAATTCGACGTTCTTTCCTTCTTCTTCTGTTAATTTGCCTGGGCTGTGTTGCCCAAACTGGTTCCCCTGATTTGAATAAGAAGATCGAGCGCCAGGTGCGCTCGTTTTATAACCTTCCTCCAGAGGTGCGCGTGACCGTGGGCGCCCCGTCTCCGAGCGCCGAGCTTCCCAACTATGATTCTGTCGTAGTGACCATTCAAACCGAGGCAAAGAAGCAGGATCTCACGTTTCTGGTGTCCAAAGATCGCTCGTCGATGATGCGCGTGACCAAGTTTGACCTGAGCAAGGATCCATTCGCAGAGACGATGAGCAAGATCGATGTCAACGGGCGACCGACGCGCGGGGCAAAGGCGTCCAAGATTGTAGTAGTGAACTACGATGATTTGGAGTGCCCGTTCTGCTCGCGCATGCACCAGACGCTATTTCCCGAGATTCTTAAGGAGTACGGCGACCGGGTCACCTTTATTTACAAGGATTACCCACTGGTGGAAATTCATCCCTGGGCCACGCACGCCGCCGTTGACGCCAATTGCCTGGCGGCTCAGAACGGCGACGCTTACTGGGATTTCGCGGATTACATTCACGCCAACCAACGCGAGGTGAACAACGAAAAAACGCCGGTCGCTCGACTGGAAGCTCTGGATCGGCTTACGATGCTGCAGGGCCAGAAACACAATCTTGATCTCGTAAAGTTGCAAGCGTGTGTTAAAGCGCAAGATGACAGCGCGGTGAAGGCATCGATGAAAGAGGCTGAAGGTATCGGCGTAGAGGCTACGCCGACGTTATTTATCGATGGACAAAAGATCGACGGCGCCGTGCCGATCGGCGAGTTGCGCGCAGCGCTGGATCGCTCTTTGAAGGATGCTAATTTGCCGGTGCCTGAACATGCCGCTGCGGCCGCGGCTCCGGTCTCAAAATGATTTGGCGAATTGCGTGACATGTTTGGTGAGGGGCGCTGCACGTTTCTGAGTGCGGCTGCGTATAGTCAGCGTGGGGGAAAACTCTTTGAAAAGAAATGCGGACTTTGGCCGGCTTGCAGTCCTACTGGCTGCTGCTGCCCTGTTTGCGCTGCTGCTGGGCTGTAAGTCACAAGTAAGCGGCGACGTGATGGCAAGCGTAGATGGACGAAAAATTTTTCGCTCCGACGTCGACAAATACTACGAAAATCAGGTGGCCAGCGCTCAGCAGGCTCCCGTTGGGGAACAAGCTACAATTCTACGCCTGAACATTCTGCGGCAAATGATTGACGACGAAATGGTAATGCGCCGCGCGGAAAAGCTCGGCCTTTTAGCCACCGAGGAGGAAGTCGACCGGAAGCTCAACGAGATCAAGTCTCCCTATACTCAAGAGGAATTCGATCAGCGGTTGAAGGAAAAAAAGATCACCCTCGACGACTTCAAGCGCGACATTCGCCGCTCCATCACGGTCGACAAGGTGATGAACAAGGAAGTGGCGTCAAAGATTGATGTAACGCAAAAGGATATCGACGACTATTTCGCCGCACACAAATCTGAATTCAATCTCATCGAGCCGCAATACCACTTGGCGCAGATTTTCGTGACTCCGGCGCCGAATCCGCAAGTGCACAACCAGAATAACAAGGCGCAGAACGAAGCCGACGCCCGCAAGAAGATTCAGATGATTTCGAATCGGCTGGACAGCGGCGACGATTTCGCAACCCTGGCGATGAATTATTCGGAAGACCCCGAGACTTCCGGTAATGGAGGAGACTTGGGAACAGTTCCCGAGTCGTCGCTGAGGAACACCGATCCGGGCACGCGGGACTTAGTGCTTAAGCTAAAACCGGGACAGTATAGCCCGATCATCACAGTTGTAAATCCCGCGACCAAACAGGCCGTCGGCTTCCGCATTGTGAAGCTGGTGGCGAAGGAGCCCGCGGGCCAGCGCGATTTGTCCGACCCTCGGGTACAGCAGGCTATTCGATCGCAACTGCACGACCGTCGCGAGCAGTTGCTCAAGGCCGCTTACTACGAAGTACTGCGCGACTCCGCCAAGGTTGAGAACTACTACGCCAAGAAAGTTCTGGATAGTAACGGGCTGACGAAGTAAGACTGGATCACTCGACGATCGCCAGGACGTCGCCGGCGTTTACCGCGGCGCCCTCACCGACTAGAATTTTCTGGACGGTTCCCTTCTTTGGCGATTTAATTTCATTCTGCATCTTCATCGCCTCAACTACGGCAACACCGGCGCCCGGTTCCACTTCGTCTCCTTCGCGGACCAGCAGTCGCACAACCTTGCCGGGCATGGGGGCGACAATTTTCTTCGGACCGTGATCGTCCGCGGCACGGGTGCGGCCCCGCAGAGAGCGGGGATCGCGGACTTCCACGGCGAATCGCCTGCTGCCCACCCACAAATGCCAATCGCTTGCGACCCGCTCCAACTTGATCTCGTAGGCCAGGTTCCCGATGCGAAGCGAAAGCACATCCGCGCGCGCAAGGATGGCGTCAACCCGCACTTCGCGTCCATCAAGGCGACAGGACCAGCCTCCGCCGGCGCGATTGAGATCCAGCCGGTAGTTCTTGCCGTCGATGGTTACGTCGTAGAGCATAAAAAAGCCGCGGCCAGTTGCTAATGATCGGTGACCAGTGACCGCTTATTCGATTCACGATCACATTTTTAACGCAGAGCCTCGCGACGACTGGCATTTTTCCAGGTAGACTCGGCCTTGTCCGCTGCCCGCGAACCGCTATCGTCCGTGCGCTCGCCTGCTGCAGCTGCGGTTGAACCGAGCGCGGAGAACATCCCTGCGGCTATCGCGGCCACTTCTGCCGTCCTCGAGTCAGTCGGTTTGTCCTCAGGTCGCTTCAACATGCGATCGAGGAATCCGGTATCGAGCTTGGCGGCGCGAAAATCGGCATCGCGCAGGATGCGGCGAAACAATGAAATATTTGTTTTGATCCCGCCCACAAAGTATTCGCTGAGGGCTCGCGTCAGCCGCGCAATAGCCTGATCGCGATCCGTTCCATAGCCGATCAACTTGCCCAGCAGCGGATCGTAATCAATGGGCACAGTCCATCCCTCATACATGCCGCTGTCGCGGCGGATGCCTGGACCCGAAGGCGTCAACAGCAAGGTAATCTTTCCCGGGCTGGGGAAGTAATTGTTATCGGGATCTTCCGCGTAAATGCGGCATTCGATGGCGTGGCCGCGGATGCGCACCTCGTCTTGTTGGAACGGAAGCTCCTCACCCGCCGCAATGTGAATCTGCAAATGGACCAGGTCGAGTCCGGTGACCAGTTCCGTCACTGGATGCTCCACTTGCAGCCGGGTGTTCATCTCGAGGAAATAAAAATTCTTCTGCTGATCGACCAGGAATTCCACCGTGCCGGCGTTGGTATAAGCCGCGGCCTGCGCGACCCGGACCGCAACTTCGCCCATCCGGCGCCTCATATCGGAATCGACGATGGGCGAAGGCGCTTCTTCGAGCACTTTCTGATGGCGGCGCTGCAGTGAGCACTCGCGTTCGCCGAGATAGACCGTGTGGCCGTGCTCGTCGGCCAGAACTTGCATCTCGATGTGGCGCGGATTTACGATAGCCTTCTCGATGTAAACTTCGCTGTCGGCGAAAGACCGTTCCGCCTCGCTGCGCGCCGCTTCCAGAGAGGATTTCAATTGCTCGGGAGCGTGCACCAGCCTCATGCCTTTGCCGCCGCCACCCGCAGCTGCCTTCAACATCACCGGATAACCGATTCTCGCAGCTACCTGCTCTGCCTCCTCGAATGATTCCACTCCGCGCGATGTGCCCGGAACAAAAGGTATGCCGGCCTTCTCCATGGCTTGCCGGGCGCGGGTCTTCGATCCCATGGCTTCCATGGCGGCAGCGGTCGGGCCGATGAACTTCACCCCCGCGTCGGCGCAGGCCTGGGCGAACTTTGCGTTCTCGGAGAGAAAACCGTACCCGGGATGAATGGCATCGGCGCCAGACCGCGAGGCGACGTCGAGAATCTTCGGAATGTTGAGATAAGACTCGCTGGCCGCCGCCGCGCCGATAGGATAGGCTTCGTCGGCTTTGCGCACGTGCAGCGCGGCACGGTCCACGTCGGAGTAGACAACTACCGCGGCAATTCCCATTTCGTGGCACGCGCGGACCACGCGTACCGCAATCTCGCCGCGATTAGCTATGAGAATTTTCTTGAACATACATTTGCCGGCAACCGGCTAGCCAACTCTCGGCGACTCTTGGGAATGCGCTGTTCAGACTACACGATTACACAAGAAGGTGCTGCGTTCGTTGTCACAAAGCATGATTGCTGATTTTCTTAGTCCAGCGGCGGGCGAAAAAAACTCACCGCAAAAGGGGCGCGCTTCTTGGAGTCGCCGGGAGCGGGGTTAGCCCAGCCGGCACGTCGGCTGAAGCGGCAGCGAAACAGGGTCCAGATGGCGAGCCAGCCATCAGCGTGACGGATTTTTTTCCCTTCTCCGGCTGAACGCGGCTTGTAGACAATCGGCACTTCAGCGATCTTCTCACCCATGCGGCTGAGTTTCGCGGTGACCTCGGGACAGAATTCAAAGCGCTGGCATTCCAGATTGATTTGCGCGAGCAGCGAGCTGCGGAAAACTTTGTAGCAGGTGGCTTCGTCGTGAATGCCCGCGCCGTAGAGAAGATTGGTAAGATAGGTCAATAGCTTTGCGCCTAGAAAAAATCTAAGGCCGCGCTCGGGCCGGTCTGGGCGTACGCCGTAGACTACGTTCGCCTGCCGCAGTTCCAGCGGACGCAGCAGCGCGGGATAATCCTGCGGGTCATATTCGAGATCTGAATCCTGAATCAGTACATATTCGCCGCGAGCGTACCCCAGCGCGGTGCGAATGGCGGCGCCTTTGCCGCAATTTTTTTCGTGAAAGACAACGGTAACGTCGTTCGGGAGCGGCATAGCCCGGAGTTTTTCGCGCGTGCCGTCAGTGGAACCGTCGTCGACAATGATGATTTCCTTCTTGACTGGCGAGGCATGGATGGCCTGGAGAAGTTCGTCCACGTGCGCAACTTCGTTGTAGACGGGCACAATTACCGACACGCATCCCGCCCACCGCTCACCTTCGGCGGCGGCGCTCACAAGCGGCGATGCCTTCAAAGCCACACCCATGGTCATGCAGAAAATCCCGCTGATTGCGGGCTGGAGTTCTTTCTTCTTTGCCTTTTTAGCATAGTATCATCTGGGAATCCGCCGGTTAACTTCCATATTCAACATGGTTCCTTCAACAACGGTGAACCCGAACCCGGGCGATACAAAACAATTTTTTCCGCCTCGTCCGAACTGGACGCTCGCTTCAGTATGTACTCTAAGTTTAGTGACGGCTGCCGCCACGTCATTACGCTTTCTGTTTCTCGCGCGGAAACCCTTCTGGTTTGATGAGTGCTTCAGCGTGGAGGTCGCTCGGCTGAGCTGGCACGACTTGGTCCGGCTAATGTGGTGGCGGGAAGCCAATATGTCGCTGTATTACCTGCTGCTGCGCGGATGGCTGCACTTGTACTTAAATCCAGGCTTCAGCCCATTCTTCATCCGCAGTCTCTCGGTGTTGTTTTCGCTGGCCATATTGCCCGCAATCTTCTGGCTCGCCAGCAATCTGTTTGACCGGCGCGTGGCCGTGATTGCAGTCGCATTGATAAGCTGCAATGCATACTCTGTTCGCTACGCGCAGGAAGTGCGCAGCTATTCGCTGTTTGCATTATTGGCCACACTATCGAGCGGGTTCTTCGTCGCCTACTTACGGGAGCCGTCGCGGCGAAATCGCTGGGGTTACGTTCTGGCGAGCGTCCTTGCGGTCTATGCTCACCTCTACGCCTTGTTGTTGGTAGCGGCACAGTGGTTGTCCCTGCCCGGATTCTCTGTACTTGGACTAGGGGGAAGGCGAGAATCCACGCCGCGTGTAAGCGCTTCTCCCAGCATACGCAAGGCCTGGATTCTGATTGCTCTCGGAGCCTTGCCATTGCTGGCATTTGTGGCCAAGACCGGCGCCGGACCAATTCGCTGGATCCCGCAGCCTGGCTTTCGCGATCTGCTGGAATACGGGGAGCACCTTGCGGGCAATGCTGGACTGCCGCTGCTCCTGCTTTACGCGGTGGCATGCCTGGTTGCGATTCTGCCGCTGCGGAAACGGCTATTCCTGCTGGGAGGCGCCTGGGATTGCTGGGCCCGTCAGTTCCTGCTGATCTGGCTGTTGTTTCCGGTGGCTCTGACAACAGTCGTTTCGCTTGTGCGTCCCGTATTTCTCGGACGCTACTTCATCTTCTGCCTGCCCGCGTTGCTCATTCTGGCCGCCGCAGGGCTCGCGAGTCTGCGGAAAACATGGATGATGGCGATTTGCCTGGCGGTTATGCTATTGCTTTCGCTGCAGGGAACGCTTTCTTATTACGAGCACGATTTCGATCTCGAACGCGATGGCTCGGAAGCGGCCGCGGATTACATTTACAATCACGTGCAACCCGGCGACGCGATCCTGTTTCACATTGCGGAAGCGCGGATTCCGTACGAGTTTTTTGTGTCGCTTCGTGAAAAGGAATCGGGAAGCGCATCTGCGGCGAGACCGGAGATAATCTTTCCTCGCCATGGCGATCGACTCGACTACCGCGATGTCACGGGCAATCCGACGAGCGAATTCTTGCGCTCTCTACCAGGCAAATACGCTCGGATTTGGGTGGTGCTGATGAGCAACGGAACCCCCGGACACCCTGACCCTACTACTTCGATTCTGAGCCAAATTCTCGGGGAATCCTTCCCGCGAAAAGAGCAGGTACAATTTCCGCAAATGGAAGTTCGGCTCTACAGCAAACCATGACCGGCGTTGCGTCGAGCGGAGGCGGCAAGAAGCCGCTGTTAACAATTTAAATGGGCTTTACGGCGCGACTGGAAGTCGCGCCTTTCGAAACGAAGCGCAGATCGGGCATTTACTTCGGCTGATCCATCGTGATTCCCTGCTGGCCCGGTTGCTTCTCAGCCTTAGCCTTCTTGGTAAGGAGAGTCTGGTCAACCCAGTGGTCGGCTGTTTTCAGATCTTCCTGGCGCGCAGCGAGGTCATCGCATTCAACGTCGGCCTTCTCGCGGTACATCAGGTTCAGATAGGCCATTGCATCGTCGTAGTCGGGGCGGAGTTGGATTGCCTTGTTGAGGCTGTCAATGCCCTCCTGGATCAAAGGCGCGTTCTTTGTCTTCAATTCCGCGCACACTTTTTTCTGATCTTTGTTCTTGGGATTCAGGTTCTCATCGGGTTTCATGCCCAGCTTGGCGCGCTCTTCCATGCGGGGCTGATAAGCGGCCGTCCAGTCGATGACTCCTACCGAGTAGTAGGGTTCAGGATCGTTAGGATCGATATCGGCGGCCATGCGGTAATACTTCTTGGCGTCGTCGAACTTCTTCATGTTCAAATACAGGTACGCGATTCCCTTGGCGGCGTTTACCTTTTGATCGCGAGCCGGATTCATTTCGAGAACGTGCTGGTATTGCTCAATGGCCTGTTCCGCCATTTTGTTGTTATCGGGGGTGTCGGCGCCGGGAATGTATTGCTGAGCGAAGGCGGTGGCCAGATACATTTTGGCGTTAATTAAAGAGGGATCCAGGGCGACGGCCTGCTGGAAATGGTCGATCGCCTCTTCATACTTGGCATTCTTGTAGGCGGTGACGCCCTTGTTGAGTTGGTCGCGAGCGCGCAGCTTGCTGCAGCCCACCGAAGATAAGAGCGCCAGCGCAACGACCGCCAGCGTGAGCGGACGAATGTATGTATTCATTGCCGTATAAGTCTCCCTTGCCACAGCATCCTAGGCCCAGAGACAGCAAATTGACAAGCGCCGACCAAACATTCCTTCGCAGACGCGGCACGGAACCATGGCTTCCGTGCCGAACTGGATGCGGATGCACCCCTTCCGAGCGCGCTTCTCAACTCCGAAGTCTTAGGCGTTTTTTAGCCGCCCGCCTCGATCTTTGCGGTAATCAGACCGACCTTATCTACTCCCGCAGCATGAGCAATGTCAATCACATTGGCCACATCGGCAAAGGGGATAGCGTCATCGCCCTTTACGAACATGACTTTCTCAGCGCGGGTTTTATAAATGTCGGCCAGACGGCCCTGCAGGTTGTCCCACGTAGCATCTTCCTGATTGATCTTGAGGCCAGGATCCTGGCCCGCGCCGCGGTCAATTAACTGCACGACGATAGTACGGTCGGGCGTGTTGTTCTTGGGCGCGTTAGGCGGAGGCGGCTGGGGAACCAGCGCGTCCAAACCTTTCGGCGTTAGAGGCGTGATCACCATGAAGATGATGAGCAGCACCAGCAGCACGTCAATCAGCGGAGTGACGTTAATGTTGGCGCTTTGTCCTCCACCACTTCCCATTGCCATACTCATGGTCGATTCTCCTCTATTGCCCGCCCGCGGTGGACGCGGGAGGCGGAGCGTTTGGAGTGCTTTTCCTCTGTTCAGTGAGCAAGCCCAGATCGTCAACACCGGCGGCGCGGACTGCGTCCACCACCTGCACTACGTTGCCGTAGTGCGAGCGAGCATCCGCCTTGACGTAGACTTCCTTATTCGTGCGATTGGCCAGGCGGTCCTTCACCTTGCCCGTCAGGGCATCTGGCGAAATCTTGTCCGCACCGAAATAGACGGTTCCATCGCGCATCACGGAAACCAGCAGGGCGTCTTCCTTATCCGCGTCTTGCATCGGCGTGGGATTGTTTACTTTGGCCATGTCCACACTGATGCCCTTCTGCAACATGGGCGTGATCACCATGAAGATGATCAGCAGCACCAACATCACGTCCACCATTGGAGTGACATTGATGTCAGAGTTGACCTTTGCGCCTTCGTTTCGACTTGCTAATGCCATGGCTTGTTCTCCAGTACTTCCATTTCCATAACGAGCCGGATCGGAGCCCAGCGGTTCCGGGTAAGTTGGGAAGGCCGGCGCCGGGACTCATCCCAGCGCCGGACAGCAACTCATTGCGGACCTCCGGTCCAGACTGCTCGCTTCTAGGACCGGCGAACGTCCCGCCGCTTCAGGAAGTAGTCGATCAGTTCGCTCGACGAGTTGTCCATTTCCACATCGAACGCTTCTACGCGGCCGGTGAGGTAGTTGAACATCATGACGGCGGGAATGGCCACCAGCAGCCCGAAAGCCGTGGTAACCAGAGCCTCGGAAATGCCGCCCGCGACCGCGCCCAGACCGGTAGCCTTCTGCTCCGAAATACCCTTGAAGGCGTTCAGAATGCCCATCACGGTGCCGAACAGGCCGACGAACGGCGCTGTCGAACCGATGGTTGCAAGACCACCCAAGCCACGCTTCAGTTCTGCGTGGACAATGGCTTCGGTCCGCTCCAGTGCGCGCTTGGAGGCTTCAATCGTCTCGCCGGGGATTGCGCCAGGGCTATCCTGGTGAGCCTTGAATTCCATCAGGCCTGCCGTAACAACCTTGGCCAGATGGCTCTTCTTGTTGCGCTCGGCGACCTTGATGGCCTCGTCAATGCGGCCATCGCGCAAGGCTCCAGCAACGGCGGGAGCGAAGGCGCGAGACTGCTTGCGGGCTGCGTTGTATGCCATGGCGCGATCGATCATGACACCGATCGACCAGCCTGACATAATGAACAGGATGACGACGACGATCTTCGCGATGATACCCATCTGCTTCCATAGCGAAATCGGATCCCACCCCACTGCGCCACCCTCCTGCACAATCCAGGCGGCTACCCTAGGAACATGACTGAGAATTGCTCCTGCGAAGTTAGCTGCGAACATGAGTTGCTTCCCTCCTCGAAACTCTTAGACTTTGATGCGAGATCTGAACGCCCTGCAAAAAGATTGACGGCAGAAAGTTGCTTGTGAGTTCGGCAACTTCGCGTACCTGAGATGAAGGTACGGCAACCGCCCCAACAAGGACTCTCCCGCCACCAGTTCCTGGTGGGAAAAGGGAGGGCCATTCCGCCAGCAGCCACCGTCCGCTGCTGCATAACCTGCCAGAGATTAACCTCCAGACAGGGTGAAGTTGACTTGTACTTCCGTATCCACCTCGACCGGTTCGCCGTTCAGCAGATAAGGCTTGTACTTCCACTGTTTGACGGCGTCGATGGCTGCCGGAGCCAGCATTGGATGCCCGCTTACCAGTGTGAGGTTTGCGATAGAACCATCTTTGCTGATCACAG
Source organism: uncultured Acidobacteriota bacterium (assembly GCA_963842075.1). Taxonomy (GTDB): domain Bacteria; phylum Acidobacteriota; class Terriglobia; order Terriglobales; family Acidobacteriaceae; genus Sulfotelmatobacter. Next base: position 223,298 of record CAWJFA010000002.1, read on the forward strand.
CATGCAACACGACTTGGCCCTGAATGCGGGCCTGCCGCGCCAATGGTGGGTAGGTGGGGTTAACCCTCCTAACCAGAAGTCCGGCGGATACGCCCTGAGAGACGCGTACGCGCTGCGGAGTAGCAACCTTGGGCACAGCGACGGGCGTTGAACTGATAATTCCACCGATCACGCCGCCCATCTGGCCTCCTGGAATACCTCCCGGAACGCCACCGACCACGCCAGCGGATGCCATCGCCGGCGGAGCTTCGTCTTCCTTGATCATCTGAATTTTTTGGGGAATCTTGGTCGGGGTGCGGAGGGCCCCATTTACGATATCTGTCTGAATCTGTTTGACGATTTTCACCGGAGCGGCGGCGGGGGGTGGCGGTGGCGGGGGTGGCGGCGGAGCCACCAGGAACGTCATAAGTTGTTGCTTTGGCAGGGCTTCGGTGAAGATCAGGGGCATCAGAACCATGACGCCGATCAACGCTATTTCGAGAATGATAGCGAAGGTCGTGGTTCTTCCCCGCTTGGTCTTCAGCCTGCCGCCGGACTCCAGAAGGCTATCTTCAAACATGATTGTTTCTCCTACTTCAGAGCTTACGTAAACTTAGACACCGACCGCGTCCCCTTTGCTCCCAAATTCAACCACCTGAACTCGGCTGCGCCATAGAACCTAGCCAAGCCCACAGAAACGTTGCAAATCCCTACGAACAAAGGCCTATCACAAAATCGTCTGAACCGCTATCGGGCCATTACCTGGCCGGGACGGGCATTGCGGCCGCCCTGCTTGCTCTTGTTGATACGCCAATCCTGATAGGCAACAAGAATCGGCGCCGCGATGGCGATCGATGAATACGTCCCAATTAAGATGCCGATTACGAGCGCGAGGCTAAAGCCACGAAGCACCTCGCCCCCAAACAAATAGAGTGCGAGTACGGTAAGGAAGGTTAGCCCGGCTGTCAAGATGGTTCGACTTAACGTCTGGTTGATGCTGCGGTTGACGATTTCAGACAACTTCTCGCGCCGCATCAGCTTAATGTTCTCCCGGATGCGGTCAAATACCACGATCGTGTCGTTATTGGAGTAACCAATCAGCGTGAGGATGGCGGCAATTACGGTGAGGGAAATGTCTTTGTTAAGGAGCGAGAATGCGCCAACGGTGATGAGCGTGTCGTGGAAGACCGTGACTACTGCCGCGACGCCGTAAATCCATTCAAACCGGAAGCCGAGGTAAATCAGCATTCCCGCCAGCGAATAAGCGGTCGCCAGCAGCGCCTGTTTGCGTAACTGCGCACCCACTTGCGGGCCGACGATTTCGACGTTGCGCACGCCGAAATCCGACAGGAAAAAACCGTCGGCCAGAGATGCCACGACCGCGGGATCCACCCGACCCTTCAATTGATCGAATGAACTCAGCACGCCGCCCATCACTTTGTCCCGCGTATCGACGATTGCCTGGGCCTGCTGAGTATATTTCTGGTCGGCATCCGAGCCTAAGTGGAGTGGGTCTTTGTCCATCAGGTAATTCTTGATGGCAAGAGAGCTGGAGTTGTTCAGATCCTGCTTCCCAGCCGGAGCGTTGGTCTCAAGCGTATTGATAATCTGAGTCTTGCCCCGATCAAGCGCCTGCTCGCTGGTTTCCTGCACGTCGAGGTCAATCAGGACTTCGTTGTTCGAGGGCACGTCGTAGGTTTGAATCTTCGCGTTGTGCAGGCCTGCCCGGTCCATAGCGGCACGCAGGGCATTGTCGTTCGGCGTGTGCGAAAACTTCACATACACCAGTGTTCCGCCGCGGAAGTCCACACCGTACGGGATGCCGTGCCAGAACAACATCGAAAGTATGCCCGCCACACTGAAAATCAGTGAAAAGGCGAGGAAGTACCACTTCTTCCCCAGGAAATCGATATTAGTATTGCGAAAAAACTCCACCTTGCTTACCCCTTATCGTGTGTTTGAGTGATCGGCGCTTGAGTGACTCAGCGAGCAGACAGTTTTCAATCGCTCAATGACCCGATCTCTCAACGATTCAATTCTTAAATGCTCAGCGCTTCACCACGCTGCTTGCGGCTTAGTACCCAGTCGAAAATTACGCGCGAAACGAAAACCGCAGTAAAAAGGTTGGCCAGCAAACCGAAGGTAAGCGTGACTGCAAATCCCTTCACTGGCCCAGTGCCGAAGATAAATAGGATCGCCGCGGAGACAATGGTTGTGACGTGCGTATCGACGATTGTGATCCAGGCATGACTGAAACCCTGATCCACCGCGGACGGCGGCGTCTTACCGTTGCGCAACTCTTCGCGAATGCGTTCAAAGATCAGCACATTGGAGTCCACGCCCATACCAACCGTAAGAATTACGCCGGCGATTCCAGGCAGGGTCAGGACCGCCTCAAAATAGCCCATGAATCCCAACAGGATGATGAGATTCAGAAGCAGCGCGATATCGGCGTTAATGCCCGCCGCTCGGTAATAGATAAGCATGAAGATCAAAACGGCCGCCATTCCGATGATGGCTGCATTTATGCCGTGGCGAATCGAGTCGGAGCCGAGCGAGGGTCCAACCGTGCGCTCTTCGAGATACTTGATGCCGGCAGGCAGCGCACCAGAGCGCAGAATCATCGACAGATCCTTGGCCTGCTGCTGGTTCATGCTGCCGCCGCTGATTTCGCCAGTATCGCGAATGGCCTCTTTGATATTGGCCACTTCCTGCACTTTGTTGTCGAGAACCACGCCGAGACTCTCTCCCACGTGGTTGGACGTGAAGTTGTAAAAGCGCTGTCCACCCTCACCCGTCAACTGGAAGCGCACGTTGGGCTGGCCATTCTGGTCGGTGCTGGGCTGCGCGTCCCGCAAGTCTTTACCTCTTACCGCGGAAACGCGCGAAACCAAATACCAGGCCTGGTCGCCTGCAGCAGCCCCCGGAGCCGCATGCCCCGGCAGCAAAATCGCATCCGCCGGCAACACTCCACCCTTATCCTGCAAGGCGGCTTGTTCACTTGGATAAGGCCCACCCAGCACCTGCTTGATCTCAAGCATGGCGGTGGATTGCATAATATCTTTCACGCGGCCGGGATCATCCACGCCGGGCAGTTGCACTAAAATTTGATATTGGCCGAGGCCGTGTTCCTGGATGGTCGGCTCGCTTACTCCCAGCGCGTCAATGCGATTGCGAATGGTCTCGATTGCCTGGGCGACCGCCTTGTTCTTCAGGTCGGCGAGCATTTGCGGCTTCATGGTCAGAGTCCAGGTATTCTCTGCTCCCGAACTTAGGTTGTACTCAGGGAGGCGCTCCGAAACAATATCCAACAAGTCCTTACGTCCATCCGGTGGCACGCCCTTCAGCACCACCTTGTCGGGACTATTCTGCGGATCGGGCTTCGAGATATCCGCGAAGGCGATCTTGCGCTTGTTGAGCTGTTCTTTGAGGATTTCAACGGCATTATCGGAATCAATGTTGACCGCGTCATTGACCTGCACCTGCAGGATCAAGTGAGTTCCGCCCCGCAAGTCCAAGCCGAGGTGGATGCGATTGGTCATGGCCGCGAGCAGGCCTTGGCCCGAAAAGCTCTGCGGAATACCGAAGATCCCGAACAGGAAAACAAGCAGAATTCCGACGATAATTACCAATTTCCAGAGAAGATTCTTATTCATGATGAAACAGGGTCCAAAAATCAAAATAAAACGCGATTACTTACTCTTGGCTTCTTCCTCCGCGGTTGTGACCTGAGTGACGGATGCTTTCGTCACTTCAACCCGCAAGTTGTCCGGAGGCACGCGCAGGTGCACGGAGTCATCCTTTAGAGCCACGATCGTTCCCCGCAGGCCTCCACTGGTAACAACTTTGTCGCCAGTTTTCAACGATTCCAGCATAGCCGTCCATTTTTTCTGGCGGCGCTGCTGGGGAAGGATCAGTAAAAAATAAAAGATGGCAAAGATAAAGATGAGCGGCGCGACACTTAACCATCCCATCCCGCCACCGCCGGTTTGCAACGCCAACCAGAATTGCATAGTCATTAACTTATACTCACCAGAGGCATGGCCGGCTCAATCCGCGCACAAGCGCCCACGCCTGCAAGCGCCGCGGGCCTGTCATTTCACGACGGGAGTAATTGGTTCCGGCCGGATCAACTACCACTCAGGCGTGAATCCGGGAAAAGTCGTCGCAGCCAAGTCACGCCTTCGGGCGAGACCATACGCCAGAAAGAAAATGGGACTCTTCCCCAAGTCGAATAGAATGACGCACCCGTCGCATAGTGTCAAGATAGAAACTCAGGTTATGCAGGGTATTTAACACCTGAGCTAACACTTCATTCGAAGCATAAAGATGTCGCAGGTAGGCTCGCGAATATCGCTGGCACACCCGACAGCCGCAATTGGGATCGAGCGGACTTTCATCTGTAGTATACCGCGCTTGCTTGATTGAGACCTTACCCTCCGAAGTAAACAGCAAACCGTGGCGCGCCGCACGCGTCGGCAGAACACAATCCATCATGTCAACGCCCAAGCTAGCGTACTCGACGATCTCTTCGGGAGTGCCGACCCCCATCAGATAACGAGGCTTGTCGCGGGGAAGGTGTTCGAGCGTGGCTTCGACCACTTCGCGGGTGCGCTCTCGAGGTTCGCCAACGCTTAGTCCTCCGATGGCGTAACCGGGGAACCCGATCTCGATCGTTCGCTCCGCGGATTCCTTTCGCAGATCCAGATCCATTCCGCCTTGCACGATGCCGAAGAGAGATTGGGTCGATTCTTCATTAAATTTGTCATTACGATCCCCATCGCCTTTGTTATTCCAATCCTGTCCCGCCTCGTCATTCCGAGCGAAGCGAGGAATCTTGGTTTGCTGACGGCTGATCGCTGATAGCTGACCACTGCCCCACGGCACTTCATGCTTATGCTCCTCGAAATACTTCTTGCTGCGCTCGGCCCAGCGCAGGGTTAATTCCATCGAAGCTTTCGTGCGGGCGCGATCCGCGGGATACTCCGTGCACTCATCGAACGCCATAATGATATCGGCGCCGAGACCGATCTGGGCCTGTATTGCGCTCTCCGGGGTGAAAAAATGGGATGAGCCATCGAGATGCGAGCGGAAGGTTACTCCCTCCTCACTAACTTTGCGCAGTTCGTTCAAGCTGAAAACCTGGAAGCCCCCGGAATCAGTTAAGATCGCGCGGCACCATGCCATGAAACCATGCAGACCGCCCAATTGGCGCACGGTTTCCACTCCTGGACGCAGGTAGAGGTGATAGGTGTTGCCGAGAAGAATCTGGACTTCCAGTTCTTCGAGAACATCCTGTGGGACGGCTTTCACCGTCGCAGCTGTGCCGACCGGCATAAAGACCGGAGTTTCGATCTCACCGTGAGGAGTGACCAGTCGGCCCGATCGCGCCGCGCCCGCTTTCGCATCGACATGGAACTCAATGGACATTTTGGTCTTTTGTCTTTGCCTTGCGATTCTAGCAATGCAAGCGGAGCAACGGTCAGGATTCCGTTAGTGCCAATCGCAGAATTTCAGTCTGCACCCCGCCATCTTTTATGATCACCTTGCCCAGACTGATGGGAAGTTTGAATCGTCGCGGCCCCGCGCTGCCGGGATTGAAATAGAGCACTCCGTCGCTCGTCTCTTGTTTGGGAACGTGGCTGTGGCCGCTGACCACCACCGTAAATCCCGCCGCTTTCGGTTTAAGGTCTAACTTTGTGAGATCGTGCAGAACATAGATGGCAACACCACCCAGCTCAAGGAACTGGGTTTCTGGCAATTTGCGGGCCCATGCGCCTTTATCGATATTGCCGCGTATCGCGGTCAAAGGCGCAATTGCGGCGAGTTCTGTGAGAATCTCACGTGAGCCGACATCTCCGGCATGGATAATGTGTTCCGAACCCCGGAGAGCTTCGATTGCCTGAGGCCGCAACAGACCGTGCGTGTCGGAGATGACGCCGATTACGATGGAATACCCCAGTTTTCAGGCCTTGCGACTCTTGTCCTGCAAGGGACTAGGATGTTTTGGCTCGTATATGCCAATTTTGCCCCCGCCGGGAAGGGTGAGGCTGGCCAGTTTTCCCCAGCGCTGTTCGCTTACATCCGAAACCTTCACCCTTTTTGATTTTAGATCTTTCAGTGTCAGCGCGATGTCATCGCACATGAAGTAAAGCTCGTGGTGGTCATTCCGTTCGGAATCGTGGAAGGCCGCTTCGAATGGCGGCATGGCGAAAATCAACCAGCCGTGACCTGCATCGACGGAAGGAAACCTAAGCACATCGCGAAAGAAAGCCCGGTCGGCTTCCGAATCCTTGGAGTGAATAACAACATGCGCACCGTTGATCAAGCGTGACCTCCGGTCGTCGGGCGGTAATTGCTATATTCTCATCGCGTGGTCAAGTTCGCAAACCGGACCGCCGACCGTTCCGAAACAAATGTTCTCCTCAGCTTAGATTTCGGAACTCTGACTTCCTCCGGCATCACTTCTCCTTCATCTTTTGAACAAACTTGCCGATGCTCACGATGGCCCGGTTGACCGTGCCGCGGCCGATTTCCTGTACGTCATCGCGCGCCGTTACGCGCAGAACATAGAAACGCCGGTCAAGAGATTCAAGCACGGCCTCGGCTGTTATACGCGCGCCAATCCCGCTGGCCGCACGATGCTCGATGTTGATGGCAGTTCCCACCGTAATCTCGTCGCCCTCGCAGTAGGGCTGCAGGGCGTGAAATGCCGCGGTCTCCATCAGGCGGATCATATCCGGCGTGGAATACACTGGCGGCAGCTCCGGATGATGGGATGTCAGCGTGTGTTTGAACTCGACAATTTCGTGCGCCTCACCGCGCGCACCCATGGGAATCTCCCGCGCCATTCCTTCCCTCCGTTGGCTCCTCACAAGGAACGAGCCAATGATCTCGCGGGAACGTCCATAGGATCATTGGCTCTATTTATGTGCGACGCAGTCCATTCAAGCTACGCAGGCCATTCGCGCCGCTTCGATTCCATCCAGTGCGTGCCACAATATCCTGGCTGTCTCCTCGGCCGCATCCAGCGCCCCTTGCGCCGTTTCCGGATTCGCTGTCAGGCGCTTCTCCAGTTGCTTGCGCCAGACATTCGAGTGATAGATATCGGCGGTGGCATGCAAGGAGAAGTAGCTGCAGGTTTTGACGTCGGCGCCATACATCTCGCGCAGCCCGCGCTCCTTTTCCTGAGCGATGCGCGGCACTTGAGATTCGTAAACATAAAAGGCAGCCAGCGCCTCTTCTGGCGTGGCGTCGCTGGCCACGCGATGGAAGTGCCTGATCAACTCCCGGATCTCCGCGACCGGCATGTGCCAGCTCAGGTCTCGTCTGGCGCCCATACCTTCGGCAAAATCGAGCCAGAGCTCAGAGTGGGGTACTGAATTCTTTCCCGACCCTCCCGAGGTGCCCCTCTCGTCACACATGTTGGCCAGCACCGCACGCCGCAATTCACTTTCCTCAAGGCGAAGGGCGAGCTCTGCCAAGTAACGAGGAAACGCTTCCACGTGATGATAGTAGTGGCGGGCATACTCGCGTAGATCATTGCGAGAGAGTTCGCCGGCCGCCCACGCCCGGTAGAAGGGATGACAGAGCAGGTCGTATCTGGCGATTGATGCATCCAGTTGCTCGAAGAACTGAGTGCTATTCATGATTGCCTCCTGGTTCCGGTATGCTCACCACTATACCCGAAGGCTTCGAGCCGGCGAGTGATCGGGATCACCGTCCCTTGGCAACTTGTTAGAATGGAAATAGCCCGTTGCGCTTAGATTTTCGCTGCGGAGATCATGGGAGAACTTAAGGGTTGGGTGCCAATCGTTTCATCCTTTCAATCATTCAACATGCAGTTCACTGAACAATTCGAGATAGTTGTTGTCGGCGCCGGTCATGCGGGATGCGAGGCGGCCATGGCTGCGGCGCGCATGGGCATGAAGACCGCGCTCTATACGCTCAACGTCGACTTGATTGCTCAGATGTCGTGCAACCCAGCGATCGGCGGCATCGCCAAGGGACACCTGGTTCGCGAAGTGGACGCGCTTGGCGGCATCATGGGCGAAATTACGGACGCGGTCGGCATACAGTTTCGCCTGTTGAACACGTCGCGGGGGCCTGCGGTTTGGTCGCCGCGCGCACAATGCGACAAACAAGCCTACCGCCTCAAGATGCGCGAAGTGTTGGAGTCGCAGCCGAATTTGAAGATCAAGCAGGCGGAAGTGGCGGAGCTGATTATTGAAGAGTCGTTGGTCGTTAGTGGTTCATCATTAGCCGAAAACGAAGACGCGGACGGTCTTGCTAACGACCATCGACCAATAACTAACGACTTCCGCACCGTGCGCGGTGTCAAACTCCGCGATGGCCGCACTGTGGGCGCGCAGGCGGTAATCATTACTACCGGAACTTTCCTCAACGGGCTTATTCATTGTGGCGAGCAGCAGTATCCTGCGGGACGTTCAGGAGAAGCCAACGCAGTCTTGCTCGGAGAAGCCTTGAAGAAGCTCGGACTGCGCGGTTGCCGCCTTAAGACCGGAACCCCGCCGCGCCTGGACGGACGCACGATCGATTGGTCGCGGTTCGCCGAACAGCCTGGAGATGCCGACCCCACCCCCTTCAGCTTTCGCACTAAACGCGTGGCTCACCACGACTCTCAAGTTCCCTGTTACATTGCGTGGACTACTCCGGAAACACACCGCATCATCCGCGAGAACGTTCACCGTTCTCCGATGTACAGCGGGCAGATCCAGTCGATCGGACCGCGCTATTGCCCGTCGATCGAGGACAAGATCGTCAAATTTCCCGACAAGGAAATGCACCAGCTCTACCTCGAGCCCGAGGGCCTGAATACGCACGAAATCTACGTCAATGGCATGAGCACATCGCTGCCGGTGGAAGTCCAGCTTGCAATCCTGAAATCGATTCCGGGCCTTGAGGGCGCGGAGATGCTGCGTCCTGGTTACGCCATCGAGTATGACTCGATTGATCCCACCGAACTGCAGCGCACTTTGGAAACGAAAAAGATCGCAGGCCTTTTTCTGGGCGGCCAGATCAACGGGACCTCCGGCTATGAAGAAGCCGCTTGCCAGGGCTTGATGGCAGGCATCAACGCGGCATTGCAAGTGAAGTCTCAAGCGCCGCTCGTCCTCGACCGCACTGAGGCTTACACGGCGATTCTGATCGACGACCTCATCTCCAAAGGCACGAACGAACCCTACAGGATGTTCACCTCGCGGGCAGAATTCCGCTTGCACCTGCGCATCGACAATGCCGATCGCCGGCTCACGCCACATGGCCGCCGCGTGGGACTGATTTCGCATGAGGCCTGGGATGATTTTCAAAACAAACAGGAACGACTACGGAAGCTGAAGGCGACATTGGAACGCACAAAACTGACGGCCACGATGCTAGAAAACGTTGTCTCTTGTCATTCCGAAGAACGAAGCGACGAGGAACCTGTTGTGGGTGGCAGTGCAGCGGCTTCCGAGTGGACCTCGGTCCTCGGTCAAACCTGTGCACAACTCCTTAAGCGGCCGGAAATCTCAATTGAACAACTAGCGCCGATTCTCCGGGAGCTTGATCCCGCATTTTTTGCAAGAGAAGAAATCCATGTGAATCCGTGTAAATCCGTAGCTGACCTTTCTTCGGAAGTCCGCAATGAACTCAAATCTGTGGAAACTGAAATCAAGTATGAGGGCTACCTGCTGCAACAGCAGCGTGCCATCGAGCGAATGAAAAAGTCGGAGCAGCGGGCCATTCCAGAGTGGTTCGAGTATCGAACGGTCAGCGGGCTCTCGCGCGAGATGCAGGAAAAGCTGGCCCATGTACAGCCACGCACGCTGGCCCAGGCTTCACGCATTCCCGGGGTTACCCCGGCGGCGGTGTCCCTGGTCAACGTCTATATTGAAATCCAGGCTAGACGCCGCGAACAGGCCGCAACCATTTAGAGCACGCGACCATGAGTCAACCGACATCGATACTGAATTCAGAGTTTGACTGCATTTCTTATCCCCCCTAAGATGAGTTTCCAACCTTCCATGATCGGTGAGACCATTTCGCATTACCGCATTACCGGCCAGCTTGGCAGCGGTGGCATGGGGATTGTCTACGAGGCGCAAGACCTCGATCTGGGACGCCGTGTCGCATTGAAGTTCCTGCCGCCGCAGTTCTCGCACGAGCAAAATGCGCTGGACCGCTTTCTGCTTGAGGCGCGCACCGCTTCGGCGCTGAACCATCCCAACATCTGCACGATTTACGCGGTCGAAAAAGTTCAGATGAAAAACGGGCAGGAACAGTCCTTCATCGCAATGGAATTGCTGGAAGGCGAGACATTAGACCGTCGCGTCGGTGCACGAGGGGCAGATCTGGATCGCGTGCTGGACTGGAGCATTCAACTGGCGGATGCGCTCGACGCGGCACACGCCAAGGGAATCATTCACCGAGATATCAAGCCGGCGAATATTTTTATCACCCAACGCGGGCAAGTGAAGGTGCTCGACTTCGGCTTAGCCAAACTGACGCGTCCTGAGATGGCAATGGAAACCATTGGAGCGACGCGGGATTCGCCGGAAGCAATGCACCTGACCAGCCCAGGGGCGACCGTCGGCACCATTGCTTACATGTCGCCGGAGCAGGCACGTGGCGAAAAGCTCGACGCACGAACGGATTTGTTTTCTCTCGGCGTTGTCATCTACCAAATGGCTACCGGACGCTTGCCATTTTCCGGTCCTACCTCTGCAGTGATTTTTCACGCCATTCTTGAACTCGATCCGGTTCCGGCGCAACAACTGAATCCCGCGCTTCCACTTAAGCTCGACGAGATTATTGGAAAAGCTTTGGAAAAGGACCGTGACCTGCGCTATCAATCCGCCGCCGACTTGCGCGGTGACCTGAGGCGGCTGAAGCGTGACACTGAATCCGGACGCAAGCCTGCACAAGCGGCGTCAGCGAGCGCCGCAACAATTCCGATTGCTCCGTCCTCCCCGGCGGCTGCCACTGGAGCCTCATCCGCCCAGCGCAGCTCGGGCAGTTCCGCAGTAGTCTCGGCTGTGCGGGAAAACAAACTTGGTACCGGCCTGTTGGCGGCAGTCGTGTTGGTGCTGGTGGCAGCAGGGGCCTATGGTGTTCACGCTTTTTTCAGCCGCAGCGGACCCGCCCCATTCCAAGATATTACTGTCACAAAGGTTACTGATACGGGCAACGCGGTAGCCGCAGCTCTCTCGCCAGATGGCAAGTACATCCTGAATTTGACCAGAGAAAACGGGCTGGCGAGCCTCTGGCTGAGGAATGTGCCCACCAATAGCAATACCCAGGTGCAGCCTCCGGCTGATGTCTACTACAACGGCTTGCGCTTTTCTCCCGACGGGAACTATTTTTATTTTGTACGCAGCGATCCGGGGAATCCAGAACTCAAATTTTTGTACCGGGCTCCGCTACTTGGGGGCACGCCACAAAAACTCGCAGCCGATGTCGATTCGAACATCACTTTTTCTCCTGACGGAAAAAGATTTGCTTTCATGCGCTACGACAATCCGGAGCCGGGGAAATACCGGCTCATTATCCACCCGGCAGAAGGTGGAGAGGGAGCCGAAACCGCGCTGGCGAGCGGCTCGAACAGCCAAGTTCTTTTCTCTCCAGCCTGGTCTCCTGATGGAAAAACGATTGTCTGCGTCAAAGAGCACGCGGGAAATGCCTTGGAGAGCCTGGTAGCTGTGGATGTTGCGAGCGGGCGGCAAACGTTGTTCTCAGGCAGCAACGAACAGCCATTCTTCTCTCCGACATGGTTGCCGGATGGCAGCGGGCTGCTCGGACTGGTGCGCGGCCAGCGCTCTGATTTCACTCGATACCAGATCGCGTTCGTAACCTTTCCGGATGGGAAACTCTCCCCAATCACGCGCGATACGAACACCTACTCGGATCTCAGCGTCGCGGCAAACGGACATCTACTGGCAACGATACTGAGTGAGGACCGCTGGAGCCTCTTCCTGATGCCAGCTTCCGGCGCCAGCGCACAGGGTCGTCCGCTTACACCAGCGGATGCGCAGACCAGTCTCACGTGGACACGGGACGGCCAGCTTATCGGAGATCAGGGACTTACACTGAATCGCATGGACCCTGCGACCGGCAATCGAACCGTGATCACAACAGAGGAAGGAAAACCGAATGGCAATCCTAATGCGTGCGCCGGCGGCAGCTATATCGTGTTTGAGCTTGGGTTTCACGCCGGCACCAGCAACGACAACGTCTGGCGCATCGATTCATCCGGCGGTAATTTAAAGCAACTTACGGATGGCAAACACGACCATCACCCCGTATGCTCACCCGATAACCGCTGGGTTTACTACATCCGCGAGGGAGATGAAGGAAATCTGGCGCGCGTCCCAATTGAGGGCGGAGCGCCGCAGCCCATCTCGGAGCTGCCAATTTCCGAATCCGCCTTCGATCTCTCGCCAGATGACAAATTTGCCGCATTCGCTTCACTCGAACACTCTGGCGAGCACAAGGAGAAATTAGCCCTGGTGGCCGTTGACTCCGGTCAGGTCAAACTGATGGAGTTTGAGCATAAGCCATTTGGCCTACTGCGGTTCGCGCGGGACGGCAAGTCCGTGGTCTACCCTGCCCGCGAAAATGGTGTGGATAACCTCTGGCTTCAGCCGCTCGATGGATCCAAAGGTAAGCTGATTACGGATTTCAAGTCGGAACGCTTCCATGACTTCCACTGGTCGCCTGACGGAAAACAGCTGGCAATCGTTCGTGGCCACACCGATGCGGACGTGGTTTTGATTCGTGACGCACAGTAATGAACAGTTGGACAATTCGCAAATCTGGCAGACTGCAGGTATCGAGGAAATTAAAAAGGCGGCCATCGCTGGCCGCCCTCTTGTTTTCTTGCGAATTGTTAGCTGCGAAGTGGTTTATGCACCCTTCACGTTCTCGGCCTGCCAGCCCTTCGGGCCTTTGACCACGTCAAACTGCACTTGCTGACCTTCCTGCAGGCTGCGGAAGCCGCTTGCCTGAATGGCCGAGAAATGCACAAATACATCCTCGCCGTTCTGGCGGCTGATGAAACCGTAGCCCTTGGCGTCGTTAAACCACTTCACTGTTCCTGTTTCCATGGTGTTGCTTTGTTCCTTTTTTGTTGATGTAGCGCTGAAACTTTGGAAGGCTTCTTCTGCAGGCAGGTCACGCGCTGGTTGGCGGAGAAACTGGGTACTGCGAAAGAACTCTAAAGTCAAACGCAGCCAAATTGTAAGTGAAGTGCCCTGAAAAAGCTACATAAATTTGGCGGTCTTTCCTGTAAGTACCTTGCTATCAAGCGCTTACATGAGTGGCGGCTCTTGGGCCGCTTGCCTGCGATTTGCCAGCTGGATGACAAAAGATACATCATGGTTCAAAGACATGCGCTTCCTGAAGATTTTAATTCTAATCGTTCTGGTGACTCCCGCTTCGGCGGGAATCGTGGAAAACGTCCGCGTGGCCTTGGCGCAGAATAGCTACTCCACAGCCGAAGCGGAACTTCGGTCTTACCGGGCAGCCAACGGTGTGTCCGGCGAATACCTGGAGGCTTATTCCTGGATGGCGCGCGCTTCATTCGAAGCTCACCAGTACGATCAGGCCGCGGCCTATGCCAAACAGACTGAAAATCTGGCTGTCGCGCAACTCAGGCTTCGCGCGCTCGATGCCGAGCCGCACCTGCCCATTGCCCTCGGTGCCGCTATCGAAGTTGAATCGCAGACGTTTGCTACTCAGGGCGAGCGCACCAAAGCCATTGCGGTTTTGCAAACTGCGTTGCGCACCTACGGCAACACTTCGATCCGCGCCCGCTTGCAGAAGAACCTGAACCTGCTCTCGTTCGAGGGCCATACGGCGCCGCAGCTGCGAGCAGGGCAATTTCTTGGGTCGAAGCCGCCGGTGCTCTCCCAGCTTAAAGGCTCGCCCGTGCTGCTTTTTTTCTGGGCGCACTGGTGTGCCGACTGCAAAGCTGAAGCACCTATCATCACGCAGCTTCGCGCAGAGTTTGCGCCCAAGGGATTAGCCGTCATTGGCCCCACCAGACTTTACGGTTATACCGCGCAGGTCGAGAACGCCGCGCCCAGCGATGAACTCGCCTACATCGACGCGGTGCGCCACCGCTTCTACGCCGGTCTGCTCGACATGCCGGTGCCCATCAGCAAATATAATTTCGACGTGTACGGCGCCTCGACTACTCCCACACTGGTACTGCTCGACCGTGCAGGAAAAATTGCGATGTATCATCCTGGAGCTCTGCCGTACGAACAACTGAAGGCGGAGATTGAGAAGGTGGTGCAGTAGACTTTCGGCGGCGTGGGCGATAGGGTTTGCCCGCGGGTGACGGCGCCCGCGAGACGCTCAGGCTCCAACCTCCTTCAACTCTCCCGTTTTTACGTCGTAAACAAATCCCCGCACCGGAATGTGCTTCGGAATCCAGGGATGGGATTTCACCCGCCGCACCTGCTGCCGGACATTCTCCTCCAGATCATCAAAAGCATGGAAGTGAGCCGGCGCGCCGGCTGGTGTTCCCATCTTCTCGGCCAGCCTCTGCTTGAGCTCATCTTCGCGCACTCGTAGCAGCCCGCAATCAGTATGATTGATGATGATGAATTCCTGCGTGTCCAGCAAGTGATGCGAAACGATCAACGAACGCATTGCGTCTTCAGTTGCAATTCCGCCTGCATTGCGGATCATGTGCGCATCACCGGGGTGCAGTCCGAGACACCGTTCAAACAGGATGCGGGAGTCCATACAGGCCAGAACGGCCAACCGCCGTCGCGGCCGAACCGCAAGTTCTCCCAGGTTGAAGTCTTTTACGAATTCTTTGTTGGCTTGCAGTAGTTCGTCGGCGACTGACAATTCTTACCCTCGTCCTTAGGTTTGTGCGAGCCGCAGAGGCGGCCGCTGGTTGTCCTCCCAGTTTAACCGCTACAATCGCCCGGTGAACCTCGACGACACCATAGTTGCCATCGCAACGCCGCCCGGCCACGGCGGCATCGGTGTGGTGCGTCTGGCGGGATCCCAGGCCCATCAGATCGCTGAGCCCATGTTGCGCCTCAAACACGAACTGGAGCCCGGCCGCGCGGTTTTTGGGGAACTCATCGAGCCGGGAGTTTCTAGTTTCCAGTTGCCGGTTTCCAGCTCCGCGGATACTGGAAACTGGAAACCAGAAACCGGAAACTTGCAGCGCATCGACGAAGTGGTAGTCACCTATTTTGCAAAACCTCATTCTTACACCGCCGACGACATCATTGAAATCTCCGCCCACGGATCTCCGGTCGTACTGCGGCACATAGTCGAACTCTGCATCGCGGCCGGAGCCCGTCTCGCCGAGCCCGGCGAGTTCACCATGCGCGCCTTCCTGAACGGACGGATCGATCTCACCCAGGCCGAAGCCGTCCGGGACCTGATCGATTCGCAGACGCTCTACCAGGCGAAGATTGCCGCCCAACAACTCGAGGGCGCGCTATCGAAACGACTGCAGCCCGTCAAACGACAGCTGGTCGAGCTCATCGCTGTTCTCGAGGCGGGCATCGATTTCGCGGAAGACGACGTCTCCGTCCTGCCTAACCCCGTTGTTCTCGAACGCATCGCTGCCGTTCGCGAGCCGCTTGAACAGCTTGCCGCCACCTTTGCCTACGGCAAGATCGTGCATGAAGGACTCACACTGGCGATCGTCGGCCGGCCAAACGTTGGCAAATCAAGTTTATTCAACCGTCTGGTCGAGCGCGAGCGGGCCATCGTTACGGCGACTCCCGGGACCACGCGAGACTTAGTCAGCGAAACGGTCGCTATCGGCGGTATTCCGATCCAGCTTGTCGACACCGCCGGCATTCGGCAAGCTCTGGATGAGGCGGAGTCCATCGGCATCCGCAAATCGATGGAAGCGCTGGCGGACGCCGATCTGGTGCTGGTTGTGTTGGACGCGTCGCAGCCGGCTGCAGTGGAAGACAGTGAATTGCTGCAACTCGCGCAGGAACGCCGGACAATCGTAGTTGAAAACAAGTGCGACTTGGCTTCCAGCGGCCAGGGTGCGGCGTCCAGTGGCCATTCGGTACGAGTCCGCGCCTCCGCTCTGACAGGCGAGGGCATCGCCGAACTGCGCGCCGAAATTCTGCGCCACATCGGCGGCGAGAGTGGAGCGCAAGCCGAGGCCGGATTTCTTACCAACGTCCGCCATCAGGGCCTGGTGCGCGATTCACTCGCCGCCCTTGACGCCTCTACCGGAGCCATAGACGCCAAAGTGCCCCACGAAATGCTCCTGCTCGATCTGTATAGCGCCCTGCGGCCACTCGACGGGGTTACCGGCGCCACCACCACCGACGACATCCTCAACCTCATCTTCAGCACGTTCTGCATCGGAAAGTAAGCTCTAGCTCAAAACTTTTCAGAAAAAAATAAAAGGCCGCAACCTGAGGTTGCGGCCTGAAAGTGAACGTCAATATTAGTTAGAAGCGAACGCGAATGCCGACCTCGATCTGCCGGTCGCCACCCGATTGCTCCTGCGCTGAACCGTTATTCAGAGCACCGAAACCGCCGGGATTAAAGAGTCCCATGGCGGCCGCGCCCACTGGATCCAGCCACTGGTTATGATTGAAAACGTTAGCGAAGACGCCTTGCACTTCGAGGCTAAAGCTCTCCGCTACCCTGATAGCCTTCTTGACGCTAAGGTCCATATTCCAGTAGGGCAGGCCATTGAGAATGCCATAGCCGCCGTCCCGGGTGTCCAGCCCCAGAATCGGGTTGCGCCAGTTGCTAACCTCGGCCGGACCGTTCTTGAAGATATTGACCGGCAGACCGTTTGAGGGCTGGTTGTAGTACGCGTGACCGCTGCCGCCAATGGGTCCAATCGGTATAGCGCTGTCGTTGTTAAAGAAGTTGACGTTGTCGCCAGCGCCGAACTCCTGGCCATCCCCGGTCGAGGTATAAACTTCGATCGGCGACCCGCTGCCCGCCGTGAATACGGACGCGATACTCCATCCTCCGAGCACACGTCCTATCAAGCCTTGCTGTCCCTTAAAGAAGGGTGGCTGGTACACGACGAAGGTGTTGAAAACGTATCTGCGGTCAAAGGCCTGTCTGCCATACATCTCATTCAAATTAAAGGGATCGTCCGGAGTGTATTCGCTGCTGGCCTGAACCACCGCTCCAGTCCCCAGCGCTTTGGACCAAGTGAAGTTCGTTTGCGCTGTGAATCCCTTCCAGTCGGCCATTTTGACCGACGCGAAGGCTCCGTTGTAGTTCCCGTGGCCTACGCTGGCATTAACCGCTACACCCGACGTATTCTGGACCCCGAGAGGTCCTCCGCCGGTATTCATCATGGTGTGCGCGCCGAAGTTGAAGGCGTCGCCGCCCGCAATGCAACCGCCAGCGGGGCAACTTACCGGCGCCGCGCCGCCATCCAGATCGCTCCACAGGCTCCACACGCTGGCATTGGTGAGGAAGCCAGTGGCGCAGGGAGTAGTGGTTGGGCCACACCCGGTGGCAGGAGCGCCCTCGTTCGCCAATACGGCAGCGGTGCAACTCGCGAAGCCATTGCAGTAACCCGTGCCCTTCAGAGCTGTCTCAAAGAAGGGTTGAGGAGTGACCGCGCCTGCATTCGCTGCGCATCCGCCGCCTCCCAATCCCGCAAGGCCGCCGCAGTATTGCAGTACCACATTCTTGTAGGCCTGGGCGAACTGCTGCCCGCCCGCCGTCATCATGTAAGGCACTGCGTTAAGGTTGATAGGCTGGTATTCGTGGGTGATTCTGCGTCCAATGTATCCGAATTCCAATGTGGTCTTGCGCGTCAACTGGCGTTGGATGGTGAGGTCGAACGCGTCAACCTGGTTGGGCCGGAAATTCGGATCCAAAGCTTCACCGGCGCCAGCCGAAATGGCATTGAACCCCGGAAAGTCGGGCTGCGGCAACGTCGCACTCGGCGTCGGGATGGGGGCAGTCAGACCATTAACACCAATACGAAATGCAGTAGATGGCGTACCTGCTGCTGCACCGCACACCCCGGCGGCCCCAGCCGCGAGGTTATTGAAGCACTGCACGGGTTGGATCAGGCCAGTACCCAGTAGCGGCACCAACACCAAATCCACACCGTTCAGGCGGCCGAACTGCCGGCCATAACCGCCGCGAATGACAGTATCTTCGTGGCCGAAAATCTTGCCCGCCAGGGAATCACTTTCAAAATGCGGACTCCAGGCTGCGGCGAGCCGGGGACTCAGTTCGCCATAGTACGGGTTATAGGGATATTTCAGTCCATTCTCAGTATTGCCCACCAGGGCAAAACCGACTTCGGGATTGTACACTTGGCCCAGCAACGCTTCGCGCTTGCGAGTGGTGATATAGGACTCAGCAGAAACCGGCTGGTCTGACTGATCCACTAGTTCGACCTGCTTGCCATTCGCCTCAACCGGCGGCATTTCAAGCGTCCAGCCCAAGCCGTAAGTCAAGGTAAACGTCGGCTTCATGTGCCAGGTGTCACTGAAGTAGACGTTGTAGTAAGGGATGGTGCTCTGGTCGTAAGCCGGCGTCAACGGAGGATTCAAAGCCAGGTTTGTCCCGCTCCGCGTATAGGCAATTTGAGAGACTGAAACAATGCCCAGTGCCGCTGCCGTAAGCGAGCCGCAGTTGCTGATGTCAGGAGACGAAACCCCATTTGCTACATGGGTCAAGCCGCAGATCGATAAATCTGACGAAAGTCCGGATCCATTAGCTCCTTCGCCCATTTCATAAACCGGCTGGTAGTTAATTCCGCCTCCGTTATCGGTGCGTTGATGGTAGTTCCAGTTATGCTGGTAAGTAGCTCCGAGCTGGAACAAATGGTTGCCTTTCAGCGTCGAAACATCATCCCGAAGCATCTGGTCGTGACCATCCCAGAAACGGGTACGAGTCTGCTGTGTGTTCACGTTATAAGGACCAAGATCCTGGGTAGCGTTCTGGCCGCTAAAGAATTCGAGTGCCCCACCCAGACCAGGCAACTGCGGGGTATCTCCTTGCCGGCCCCACTGCCACCAGTTACGGAGGAAGCTATAGTGAAAGTCATTGGTGGTGTTCGTGCTGATGTTGGTGGTTAGAGCACCAACCCACATAAATGCCTGCTGCGGATCACTGGATAGCGAAGTGGGCGTGCCGAGTTTGTCGCCGGCAAAGAAGCCACCAATATCGATCTGGTCAGTCGTGGCTGATTTCAGTTTGAAGAAATGGAAAGTGGACATGAAATGCCACTTGGACGAAAAATCGTGATCCAGACGCGTCGCTAAGAACTTGCTGGTGGTTGGAACGCCGACGTTGCCCGAGAATCCTAGAACGTTGACGCCATCGCAGAGGCTCTGCGTGCAGGCAGCATTCGACTGCGGTTCATATTTGTTCCATATACTCTGGACCGTGGGGTTGATGCCAATCCCAAGCGGATCGACAGTTTTCAGATTGTAAACAGTCCCAGTGACGGGGTCTGTTACTAGCCCCAGCCGCAAGTTCGGCGATGGAACGTTCCTGTAGATGGTCTCGGAATTCGGAAAGTTGAAAGCCTCGTAATTGACAAAGAAGTAGGTCTTACCTCCAAGAATCTCTTTTGGGATGATCGGTCCACCAACTGCCCCGCCGTAACGGTTGTAGTGGAAGCTGGGAATCGGGACGCCGTTGAAGTTGTTTTGCCAGCTATTGGACGACCAGTTGTTGTCTTTATAATATTCGTATCCCGTGCCGTGCCAGGCATTGGTTCCGCGTTTGGTGACAATCTTGACTTCGGCGCCAGCAGAGCTATTGAAGTCGGCCGTCTGGCCGGCGGTGTTTACCTTGAATTCTTCGACGCTATCCTGCGGAGTGGGTATCACGCCTGTCGGACCAGCGATATTTCCAACGCCCAGCTGATTTTGAGCGGCAACGCCACCGGTCGGATCGCCGGCGAGGCTGGTGGTATAGACGTTCATACTGCCGTCCATATCATTGCTGTTATTGCCGCCATCGAGCGAGAAGTAGCTTTGGTCGAGAACCGCTCCGGCAACGGCGCCATCCGGTCCCACGCCCGGTTGCAACTCGACAAACGTGCTGACATCACGGCCCAGGCTGGGCAGCGAATCGATCGCCATACTATTGATCGTATTGCCGACGGTGGCGTTCATGGTTTGCAACTCATTGCCGACCGCTGATACTTCTACAACCACATTCGCTCCGCCAATCTGCAAAGCCAGATTGACCGTTAGGGAACTTCCGACTTGCACCTCCTGATGCTCAGTCTTCGTAGTCGAAAATCCGGCCTTGGAAACAGAGAGGTTGTAGATGGCCGGCGGTACGTCGGCGAAGAAGTAGCGGCCCGTCGCATTGGTGGTAGCGGTTCGCGCAACATTGGTGCCGACGTCGGTGAGCGTAACTGTAGCGCCTGACACCACCGCACCCGACGGGTCAGTGACCACGCCGGCAACCGTTCCTGACGACGCCGATTGTCCCCAAGCGGGTAGAGCGCTACCCAAACAAACCACAACCAGTAGACACAGGGCCAATTTCATGTTGCGCGTGTACATTACCTTCCTCCTGAACCAAGAGATTGAAGCTAACGGGAGTTCCCGAGCCAACTCAGAGCAAAAACCGAATCCACCCTCGCTGTTCGCAGGAAGCTGCAAGACTGCCAAGCCCCCGGCACCGCTAATCGGCGTGCTTTTTCGAACAGCTATCAGGCCTAAGTCCGTACAAAACTTTGAAAATTTAATGAGACTCGACAGAAGAACGACCTTTACAACTTGCAACTGTTGGTCCAAACAGCAACATGTTACCTACTGTTATGTTTCTTGCAGTTACGTGGAATTGCGCGGCCAGCGTTCCCGTTTGTTGAATAAAAATATGTTTTTCTGTAGAGAGGCTGGTTTGAGCGGAACGCTCTGCTTTCTCGGCAACAGCGGAAGAAATCGAGCGAGTTGCACATCGCTTCGAGAGCGAGTTCGACTACTTGGAGAGCCTTGCTAAAGCTTCCCGAAACATGGAGTCGAATGTTCCCATCTTCCCGTTCTTCACCAGAGTTGCCAGCACTCTCTCGGCTATAGGTCGCTGGTAGCCCAGGTTCACCAGCGCGGATAGGACATCTTCTTCGAGCACACTCATGCTGGACGCGGCAGGCGTGGAGATGCCTGCTTCAGGCATTTTGTCTCGCAGCTCCAAAACCATGCGCTCGGCGGTTTTCTTGCCGATTCCCGGGATCCTGGTCAAGCGCGCCACGTCGTTACCACGGATGGCCCCCGCCAACTCGTCGGCCGCCATCCCGCTCAGAATCGTGATTGCCAGCTTCGCGCCGATGCCGCTCACGGTCATCAATTTCTCGAACAACTGCTTCTCGGCGGAACGCAAGAAACCGTAAAGCGCGATCACGTCTTCGCGCACGTGCGTGTGGATGTGCAGTGCCACCTCAGAACCGGTGGCAGGCAAGTCGGAAAAGGTCGGAATACTGATGTTTACCTCATAGCCGACGCCGCCCGTCTCTATCACAACTTGATTGGGATGTTTGGCCAGCAGTTTTCCGCGCAGATGGGCAATCATGCTGAAGTCATTGTAGCCGCAGGCTGCCGGTCGCGATCAGCTTTGCTAGAGAAGAAAAAACGGCAGGGCCGACCCCCTGCCGTCTTGCTAATTCCGCACTCTGTTTTCACTACTTCTTGTTGACTGTCTTCTTTAATTCGGCCCCAGGGGTGAACTTCGCGACCTTGCGGGCAGCGATCTTTATTGTGGCTCCGGTTTGCGGATTGCGTCCGTTCCGTGCCTTTCTCTGTGATACCGAGAAAGTACCGAAACCAATCAACGCCACTCGATCTCCTTTTCGCAGCGCACCAGTAATGCTACTCACGGCGGTATCAATCGCGGTTGTGGCCTGCGCCTTGCTGATTTCGCAGGCGCCAGCGATCTTATCAACCAGATCGGCCTTATTCATAGTTTCTCCTCGCAGGTCTCTTTCATACCCAGCACAAACGGGAACTAGAATCTCTTGGCTGAGTGGGAAACCTGACGGCTGGTATTTTCCTCTCTCTGGGCAGAATGTCAACTGTGAAAATCCGCGCCGGAAGCCTGTTTCGCACCCCCCACTCCCGGATTGGGGCCAAGGGGGCGGGTTCTCACAAGAGACGATCCTTCAAAAAGCAATCCGCAATCACTTAGCGCCAGCAAAACCTAGGCGAGGAGCGGTTTTCCTCCGCCCTCCACAGGCCGGCTCCCCCCTGCACAGGTTGTACACAGGGTTCCTGCTGTTTCGCTCTTGCAGGAAGCTGGCGCGCGGGCGCAAAGTCAGAGAATACAGTCCGACTAAGGATTTAAAAAAAGATAAATGCTGATTAAGACACGAATAGAAGTTTGTCCGCTCTGCGAAGGCACAGGATGGAAGACGCTTCCAGCGCCCTCCAGCGCGCCGAAAGACCGGCGAGTCACGCGCTGCGATTGCCAATTACGAGCTCGAAACCAAACTTTGCTGGCGGCGGCGAACATACCTCGCCGTTACGAGCATTGTGAGCTCGCCAGTTACACCACCGACTTTCCTGGGGCTAACGCCTCATTGGCGCTCGCACATTTATCCGCCTCGAAATTTGCGCAAGAGTACGATCCGCGCGATGGCATGGGTTTGCTCATCATCGGCAAGATCGGCACCGGCAAAACGCATCTGGCGGTCGGCATCACCAAGGAACTCATCCTCACCAAGGGTATTTCCTGTCTGTTCTACGACTATCGCGAATTGCTGAAGGAAATCCAGAACTCGTATAACGCCGCCGTGCAAACCACCGAACTGGACGTTCTTCGTCCCGTCTTTGAAACCGAGGTTCTGGTTCTCGACGAATTGGGCGCGGTAAAGCCGACGGAATGGGTTTGGGACACCGTCAGCCTAATTCTTAACACACGCTACAATGACAATCGCACCACGATCATTACGACAAATTTCGAAGATCAGCCAGCAGCCGGTGCAAATGGCTCCGTTTCAGTGGTACGAGCCGCATCGCGCTCCGAGACCCTCGGCGACCGTATCGGAGAACGCATGCGCTCCCGCTTGCACGAAATGTGCCGCGTCATCAAGATGGAAGGCGAGGATTTCCGTCAGAAGTACCGCAGCGCCAGTTTTCGATAAATCTTTACCACGAACCTGCTGTGAGACGATCTTCAATCAGAAGGGGTAACAAACTGCCCAAATGATCCGGATTCTCCTTTGTGGATTCACGACGACACCGTCAGCCTATGGATAGGCCCCTTCACATTTGGCGCACTTCTCACCGGCAACCTTTGGGAGCACGGCTTTGTTGATCTCATCGGCGGTACTTTTTTTGTTGGCGCATTTAATCCGTAGCCCGGCCGGTTCAACCGCAGACAATGCTGCCAATCAAACAATTGCGGTGAGATGGACATCAGACCTGCGCCCCGCAATAGGGGGCGAACCGCTGGGGCAAGTATTTGGCCTCAAAGGTGAAAGGCAGGGCAAGCCGACGACTTCGCTATGGTTCTTGGACGACGGCACAGTCATTGCAACATACGTCACGCGGGAAGAGAGTCGCCCCGTCGTCTCTGGCCGGAGCGGGTCTGATCCCAACGAGCCTTTGCGTCTGAGGGCAATCTTTCTTGATGCAGACACGGGAAAAATCAGGTCGACGCAGGCATGGCCAAGCGAATCTCGGTTGGCTCGGATCGTGGCGGCGAACGAAGGGAAGTTCGTCACGCAAAGCGGGACTACGTTGAGTCTCCGCTCTTCCGATGGTAAGGAACTGAACACGCTTAGCTTGCCCCCTCCGCCACAAAATCTCAATGGTTGGAATGCGCGGCCGTCTCCGACGGGCAAAAGCATTCTCTTCGAAGACAGCGACTGGAGAACGATATCGCCGAAGTCTTGGATTTTGGTCAGCGCAGACGACCTTAAGGTTGTTCGCTCGTGGAAAGTGGAACAAACTGGGCCAGTAGGGATATCAGACAGTACAATAGCTATGACTGCATGTGCGTTCCCAGAGTATCACTGCGAGCTTAATCTCAAAGTAAGGGGCGTCGCAACGGACTGGAAGGTTATTGCGCCGATGGAGAAATCCGGCTGGGCTCCGTTTCCCAAGTTTGTGAATGATGACACGCTTTTTCTCTCTGGTACCCCTAGTACTCCGTGGAAGCTCTTGCAATCGGACGGTAAGGTAATCTTGTCCGAGGACGCGCCGTTTAGAGGGGGCGCGCCCGTTTCGTCCGCTGGCGAACAGCGTTTTATTGTTCCCTTTTTCAAATCGAAGGGAGGAGTTGCCGCTCTTGACATCGGGGCCCACGGAGAACTCACTGCCATTTCGGTGTACGACGCGCCATTTCGTGAGCGGTCCTACTTGCTAGAAGTGAAGGGGAAAAAAATCAGATCGTTCTCCGGCAAATCGGTGGCCCAGCTTGCGCTGTCGCCGGACGGCTCGAAGCTGGCCATTTTGTACGACGAATCGGTCTATGTTTTCCAACTGCCGCCGTTAAAGTGACAGCCCGAAGTTCCGGTCGAGGGTGCTTGATATTTTTCAGACTATAGAAAGGCGGGAGGCTGGCCCACAATGCGTTGGTACCACTACGTTGCGTACTTCTTCGGGGGAGTATTTCTCGCTAATGCCCTGCCCCACCTCGGCAATGGAATCTCGGGGCACGCCTTCCAGAGTCCTTTCGCATCGCCACCCGGTGTAGGCTTGTCCTCCTCGATGGTCAATGTAGTATGGGGCCTCTTCAACCTAGTCGTCGGCTACCTGCTGGTCTGCCGTGTCGGCAACTTCGATCTGCGCAAAACCGCGCATGTGCTGGCTCTCGGCGCGGGGATACTGATCATGTCGCTGAATCTTGCCCACTATTTCGGAAGGCTCCACGGAGGGTTGTGAGCCCGCCTTCTCCCGAACTAAACACGGGAGGTGTTGGGAAACGCCCGCGTGCTTCGGAGCACGCGAACAATAACCATTGGCTGTGGCTTCTCCGTGTCTCTGTGCCTCTGTGGTGGATTCCCAGTTCTCCGCACTAGAATGAATTCGTGCTGACTGAGCGCCTGGAATTCGTCCCGGAAAGCGATGCTGAACTCTTCTCCGCCGTTCCCGCAGCCCCGGCCGTATTCATGCTGCGCGGCGACGATGCGAAGGCCGAGCCCTACGTGAGCAAGACTGCAAACCTTCGCCGCCGCCTGCAACGCCTGCTAGGCCCGGTCGAAGAGCGAACCAGGAAGCTCAATCTCCGCGATCGCGTCCGCTCAATCGAGTACACGTCCGCCGGCTCCGACTTCGAATCCGGATTTCTGCTGTATCGCGTGCTGCGCGCCACTTTTCCCAAAACTTACTCCCAGCGCATGCGCTTTCGTTTCGCGCCGCTGGTTAAGCTGCATCTCGAAAACCAATACCCGCGCGCCTCCATCACCACGCGACTGGGCCGATTGAACACTCGCGCGCTTTACTATGGGCCATTTCAATCGCGCACCGCCGCCGAGAAGTTCATGAATGATTCGCTCGATTTCTTCAAGATGCGCCGCTGCGTGGACGATCTGCATCCCGACCCGCAGTTTCCCGGCTGCATTTATTCCGAGATGAAGATGTGCCTCGCCCCCTGTTTCAAGGGATGCACCGACGCAGAATATTCCGCAGAAGTAAATCGCGTGCAGGCTTATTTCGATTCCGCGGGCGAATCTTTAGCCCGCGAATTTTCAGTGCAGCGCGATGCCGCATCGGCCAGCCTGGCATTTGAAGACGCCGCCGCCATTCACCTTCGCCTGGAAAAATTGAAGCCAGTCGTCAGCCAGTTTTCGGAGATAGTGCGGCGCATCGACCGTCTTGCTGCGCTGATCGTTCAGCCCTGCCGGCAGCCGGATTCAGTCTCCTTCTTCCGTGTCGACCGAGGCGTAATCTCAGGGCCGGCAATATTTTCAATCCAGCCTGCCGAGCACACCAAATCGCAATTCATGGAATCACGGGTGCTCGCGCTTCTCGATTCGTTTGCACCTGAAAAAGCACGTCCAGCTCTCGAAACCATGGAGCACCTTGCCCTGCTAAGGCGCTGGTACTACCGCGGCAGCCGCACCGGTGAAATATTCCTTGCCGACGACAAAAATATTTTCCCCATGCGCCGCATCGTACGCGGCATTGGCCGCGTTTTACGAGGTGAGAAGCGAGAGGACGATCCTGCCTCACAGATACAGCGAAGCGGCGACTCGCAGCAAAGCCCGCCAGTTCTTCCGTCAAAAATGGAGCCATGACTGCGACTTGGGGAACTAGGATGGCGCGGCCAGAAGACCACATTTGCGAAATTGCGGACGATCTCCGCAAGGTATCTCACGGAAGTTCGCTGGTTCAGATCACAGCTTAAGGCGGGCAAAAAATAAGAGTTCCGAGGTGATGTTGGGTCCATTCGTCTCGGCCAGTAGCTCGCTTGTAGACCCTTGCTTGACCTGCTGTTGCAGCGTCCCTTGCGGGATGCCGCACGCGATCTTCGCTCGGGCTCCGGGCTTACCGCCAACCGGAAAAACCTACCCAACGCCTCGGAACTCTATCCTGCCTTCGACGTTTCTTCTTGTTCTCCTCGACCAGCGCTTTGCTATAGACCCTTGCTTGCCCTCCCTGTTCATTTTCATGAAGAGGGTGACTTCGCTTGAGTCCCGGACGCCGCACCAACCGGAAAAACTTTAGAAGCTGTCAAAGAACGATTATGTTTCTACTCCTTCTGTTCTCAGAGTCAATGAAAAATTCGGTTTTATAACTCGCGTATTTTCAGCCGAGTGCACGCCGTCCACAGGCGGCTGACCGGAATTGGTGCAATAGGCGAATTGGATTCTCGCAGAAAGCGCGCTGGACGCGCCATTTCGCAGTGCGAGCTTGCCAAGAAATGAAACCTAGGCCTTTCGTTTATTTCTTTGACATTGTGAAAATCAAGCAGAAGCAGTGCCAGGCACGGAAGTTCCACGCGCCTCCCTGGTCCTTACTTCAGATGATTTCGATTTTTTCGTCGACGAGCTGCTTGTCAGCTTCATCAGGCCCGGTGAGTTCAAACGAATTCGTAATGGCGGCTTTACCTTTTTCCACGCTAGTGATGACGTAAGAGCAGCCGATCCAGTGGGCTTCGGCCAGATCGGTCTGCGACCAGCGGGCCGGATGGTCCGGGTGGGAGTGGTAGAAGCCGACGATGTCCTCACCGCGCTCCCGCCCTTCGCGCTGGATGCGCACCAGTTCACGAGGATCGATGTTGTAGCGGTTCTCCGGGGAGTCAGTGCGAGTGTTGCCGCAGCGAGCGGTCGAGGTCACGACGCGGGTGCCATCGTCATCCATGCGGCCGAGCAGTATTCCGCAGCACTCGTGCGGATAGGTTTCTTCACCGTGGCGGCGAAGGTCAGCGTAGTCTTTGGGCGCGATCTTCAACATTGAATGAAAATACTTGTCTAGCAGTCGCTATTTAATGATGGAGCTTGATTCGAGCCTGCATCCGCCAATCAAGAAACCACTGCGCGGGTTATCCTCGCAACATTTTTCACGGGAAAGTTGACAGAGTTGGCGATGAAGCAGTTGTGGTGGGCCTGTTCATGAAGTGACAGGGCCTTGGTCTCGTCAGAATCCGCCTCGATCGTCACTTCGGGATGGAGAGTCACTTCGACGAACCTTGCTGATCCATCTGGATTCTCGTTCATCACGCCCTTGGCGTCATCTTGATATTCAGTGACCACGATGCCATTGACGGCACAAAGGTGGAGATACGACAGCATGTGACAAGCCGAGAGACTCGCTACCAACAGTTCTTCCGGATTGTATCGAGTGGGGTCTCCGCGAAACGCCGGATCAGACGAAGCCAGTAGAGGTGGTTTTCCCGGACCCGTGATGGCATGGTCGCGCTTGTAGCCTCTGTAGGTTTTCGTGCCTTGGCCCTGATTCCCGGTCCATGCAACTTTAACTTCGTAGTGGTGCTGCTTCAAGGCTCCTCCTTGCACACGCACTTATTAAGCGCAGAGGTTCATTACTCTGTCCAGAATCTCTCGCTCAGGTATTTGTCGCCCGAGTCGCAGAGGATAGTGACAATCGTCCATTCTTTCCCCAAATCAAGCTGCTCGGCGACTCTCAGGCTGCCGACAATGCCCGCTGCTCCTGAAATTCCCAGCAGCAGGCCGCAGTCGCGAGCAATGCGGCGGGCCATGGCATATGCGTCTTCAGTGGCGATCTCCAGATTGTCATTCGCCAGTGTGGGGTCGTAAATCTTGGGGACGATGGCACTAGCCATGTGCTTGGCGCCTTCGATGCCGTGAAATGCAGAATCGGGCTGGAGCGAGATGCAGCGGATGGCGGGATTGAGTTCCTTCAAACGCCGCGTCGTGCCCATGAAAGTTCCGCTGGTGCCAAGCATAGCGATGAAGTGAGTGATCTGTCCCTCGGTCTGTTGCCATATTTCGTTGGCGGTGCCGTGATAGTGGGCGAGCCAGTTGGAGTCGTTGGAATATTGGTCGGCGTAGAAATATAAATCTGGATGCTTGAGGGCAAGTTCACGGGCCAAGCGGATGGCGCCGTCGGAACCTTCGCCGGGATCGGTATAAATAATGTTAGCTCCGTAGGCGCTCAGAATCTTTTTGCGCTCGACGGAGACGTTCGACGGCATGCATAGAGTGACGGGGAATTGCTCAGCCGCGCCGAGCATGGCATAAGCGATGCCGGTGTTGCCGCTGGTGGCGTCGAGCAGGATCTTGCCGGAACCGAATCGTCCGCTACGGCGGCCCTCAGCGACAATGTTGGCAGCGGCGCGATCTTTCACGGAACCGCCGGGATTGTGCCATTCGGCCTTGCCCAAAAGTGCCACACGGGGAAGATGTGCGGTGAGCCGATCGAAGCGCAGCAGCGGAGTGTTGCCGATTCGATCGAGCAAAGTCTGCCCCGGGCGCGGGACGGCGGCTTCGGGCGGACGATCCGCCGGGAATGTTGCTCCCGACCTGCTTGAAGTCTGACCCATGCCTAAGAGTTCTCTCGTGACTATCGTAATATGCAAAGAAGCGCGAAACAGGCTATGTAGTATGGTGTCTCTAGATGATGCAGATTGCAAGTCGATGGATTCGAAAATAAGCAACGCCCAATTTGCACCGAGCCAGCATCTAAGACAGGTTGGAAGTACACAAAAATGTCGAAAGCCATTGAAGCACGGACTTACGAGGAAGCGCTGGCCTGGTTGCGCGATCACGGTTTCGATGTAACGGAAGCGCCGGGCACGAACGGGCGGGTCTTTCTCAGAAAATACAATGTGTCAGCTGCTCTTCAGAAGACGCCCGAAGATGGTGTGAAGATTTTCGCGTACCCCGGGTACCTGATTGGCAGCGAGATCTCGAAACTGGTGAACCGCGGCTACCAGCAATTCTTGAAAAACTCGAAAACGGAAATCCCGGCGACCGCCGACCACCTGAAAGCCCTGCAGTCGTTTACCGAAGAGCTGAAAGAAGGGCTTGGCCTGCCGAGCCTTTATAACGAATCCCTTGGGACAGTGAGTGAGTCCTACCAATACGACCGCATTGAGAACCGCGACAAAGCCCCGGTCAATCGGCCGAAGCGGCCGTGGGAAGTTGCCGGCAAGACGGTCGCAGCCAAGGCTGTCGCCGCGAAAAAAGGCCGGGCTTAGCTCTTAAGAATCGCAGAGATTCCTTCGAATCTTTTTATTCAGTTCCCCTCTCTCATGCGAAACTTGGTGCGCTCCTTAGCAAACGTTAGGAGGTTTGCATGCGCAATCGGTTTGTTCTCAACTTCTTGCTTTATTCTTGCTGTTTGCCGATGATGTTCCTCCCAACCAGCGATCAGGCCCGGGCCCAGGAAGCGTCGGGCATTTATGGTATTGAAGGGAAAGCCATTGAGCACGTGCTGCGCAAGCAGCAGGAAGCATGGAACAAGCACGATCTTGAAGGCTTCATGGCCGGCTACTGGAATTCTCCAGAGCTGACTTTTTTCTCCGGCGCGAAAGAGCAGGATGGATGGCAGGCCACGATTGACCGTTATCTCGCCATGTACGCGAGTCCCGGGCACGAGATGGGGAAACTGGAATTCTCCGGCTTGCGCATCGAAGTGCTAGGTCAGGAAGCGGCCTTTGTGCGCGGTTCGTGGCAGTTGAGCATGTCTGACGGCAAGAGGCCACATGGTCTCTTCACGCTGGTATTTCGCAAGTTTCCCGATGGATGGAAAATTGTGCACGATCACACTTCCGCGGCCGAGTGAAGCTCGTCTACTGCCCTTCCCGTTTTCCATCACTTTGGCCCTGAACTCGAACCAACACAAGAAAGAAACGTTTATGTTCTCCAAACCAGGGATTCTATTACGCATAGAGGGCGCTTTTGCTCTCGCTCTCAGCGTGTTCCTCTACCGATCCGCCGGAGCCAGTTGGGGAATCTTTTTCTTACTGTTCCTATGGCCCGACCTGTCGATGGCGGGATACCTGGTTTCGACGCGACTTGGTTCTATGCTGTACAACCTTGTTCATGCATATATTTTGCCGTTGGCACTGGCGGCCATATCTTTAAATCAGCACAAAGCGGGTCTTTTGGCATTTGCGCTTATTTGGCTAGCCCACATCGGATTTGATCGCGCTCTCGGATACGGCCTTAAGTATCCAACGTTTTTCAAGGACACACATCTTCAGCGAGTGAACCGGCCGTAGATTACGGTCCTCTTTTCGTGCGGACTTGTACTCGCGTGCCCTCGGGCAACGTGCCCTTCACCAACTCCACAACTCCATTGCGGACGACACCTTCGAACTCGTGTTGGGCAAGATTCGGATTGGTCAACGGATGGACGGTCGGGCCGCCGGCGCCCACACGTTCCTTGCCTTCACCAGCGCTCGCGGGCGAGGGCGACCAGGACGCACGATCGCGACCCATACCTTTGTCCATGGCTTCGTTTGCTAAGCGGTCGGCATCTTGATTCTGTTCACGAAGAGCGTGGCCGATCGAAAACCAATCGAGTTGCGCGATTAATTCTTTGGCGCGGCCGTGGAGGTCCTGCAGCATTGCGTTCTTCACCTTGTAGATGCCTTTGATCTGGCGAACCAGCAATTCTGAATCGCTGATGAGCTTAAGCGCCTTCGGACCATACTGGAGGGCATATTCGAGAGCCGCAATCAGGCCTTGATATTCGGCGAAATTATTGGTCTGGTGGCCGAGGTATTCGCTGAGATGGGCCACTTTCCGTCCCGATTGATCCTGTATCACTACGCCGTAGCCAGCGGGGCCGGGATTGCCGCGGGCGCCGCCGTCGCTGTGTGCGACGAGGTATTGCTCGGGGGGATTCTCGCGCGAGGAGTCGTCGCGCACAAAGAGAGACTTACTTGCACTCCGGCGGGGATAAGGCATGCAGTCGAGTTTACAACGGCGATGGGCTCAGCTAATCGATTTCGCAGTGGTCGCATTCAGCTGCAGAGCTTCATCCCGAGCCAAGCAGGGACCTTGGTGTTTTGCCAGACCAGCAACAACGGCTGCTAGCAAGAACCGGGTCCCTCGCGTTGCTCGCGATGAAAATGGCTTTTGGGAAGTGCTCAAATACTTGAAACTGCTTGTTGCTTGCTTCACCTGCCAGCGGCGAGACGCGTGGCTAGCCGAGAAGGAAGATTGGCGGCGAAGATTCGGTCTTGCGCGGCCTTCAGGTTGTAGGGCGTGCGATGAAAGTGGACGACCTGAGCATCAGTGTCGAACAGTGCGAAGGCCGCGCGCCAATCGCCGTCGCGCGGCTGGCCCACCGACCCGGGATTGATCAGATATCGAGTGCCCGGTTTCAGTTGCAAGGCGACCGACTCGGCTTGTCCAATGGTGCGGTATTCGGGGCGGAAGCCATCGGCACTGTTGCCGTTGGCGAAGAACCCGCCCTGCAGGTGGGTATGGCCGAAGAACGTGAGGGGGGTAGTGGTTGCAATGAGCGGGACCAGGGCGTCTCCGAGGGATACAACATAGGCGTCTTCATCGGCCGGCGAGCCGTGAACGAGCTGAACTTGAGAGAAGTTCTCAAGCGAAAGCGGGCCTTGCGGCAGAGCGTGCAGCCATCGGTAATGTTCAGGAGTCAACTGGTCGCGCGTCCAGATAGCGGCGGCGGCGGCCATAGGGTTGAAGTCGTCAAGCTCGAGCAGGCCGGTCGCAGCCTTGTCATGATTGCCGCGGACGAAAATCTTTCCCAGACTGCGAGAGCGATCGACCACTTCATTGGGGGAAGCTCCATAGCCCACCACGTCGCCGAGGTTCGCCACAAAATCGAAAGATGGGGCCGCCGCGAGGGAAGCCTCCAGCGCTTCGAGGTTGGCGTGAATGTCGCTGAGCAGCAGTATGCGCAATGAACACCAGACGGATGGCGATTATAGAACGAGAGAGAAGGGGGACGATACAAGGCAAAGTTTATTTCGGCATCGCTATCTCCCATTGACCACCGGGCAGCGCGCCCAATGTCCGTGCGCAACTTCGATCAGAGGCGGTAGAGCCTGCGAGCACTGGGGCACGCGGAATCCGCAGCGCGGCTCGAATGCGCAGCCCGGTGGCATGGCGCGCAGTGGCGGCACTGTGCCTTCAATTGTACCGAGCGGAAGTCCGCGTTCCGTCCTCAAGTTGGGCACGGCCTGGAGAAGACCGCGAGTATAAGGATGGGCCGGGGCCTGAAAGATTTCACGCTTGGAGCCAAGTTCCGCCAGGCTTCCGGCGTACATCACGGCTACCCGGTCGGCAACCTGTGAAACTACGGCGAGATCGTGCGAGATGAAGAGCATGGCCAACCCGAACTTGGCGCGTAATTGCGCGAGCAGATCGAGGATCTGCGCCTGAATAGTGACATCGAGCGCCGTGGTGGGTTCATCGGCGATAAGCAACCGAGGGCGGTTGACGATGGCCATCGCGATCATGATCCGCTGGCGCATGCCGCCGGAGAGCTGATGAGGATAGTCGCGCGCCCGGCGGTCGGGCTCGGGAATGGCGACGTCATTCATGGCTTGAACAGCACGGCTTGCGGCCGTACGCTTCGAACGATCCCCGTGAACAAGGACCGCCTCGGCAATCTGGTCACCAACGCGCATCACGGGATTGAGAGCGGTCATTGGCTCCTGAAAGATCATGGCAATTTGCGAGCCGCGCAACTGGCGCATGGAGTCGTCAGGAAGCGTTGCCAGATTGCGGGCCGCACCGTTCTCGGAGAGTACGATCTCGCCGGAAACCTGCGCCTGCGGCGGCAGCAGGCGCATGATGGCCAGAGAAGTAATCGACTTGCCCGAACCCGATTCGCCGACCAGGCCCAGGACTTCACCGGGATCGATGGAAAAACTGAGATCACGTACAGCGGGGAGCGCTCGCGCAAGGACAAGGAGAGGATCTGCCGCCGCTGCCGCCGCTCCATTGCCTCGCAGTGCGGCAGCGGGGAAATCAATATTCAAATGGCGGAGTTCGAGTAACGGAGCCACGGTGTCATGTTAGCAGCCTCCGCGACGTACTTTAGTTGTCGGGCTTTCGACCGGGTATCTACTGAATCCTCCTCATTCTTTGACGCATCTTTAGGCTTAGGACATATGAGATCCTAATACCTTATGAGTAAGATTCATATTCCAACGCCCCTGCGGCAGTACGTGGGCAAGCAAGCTACGGTGGAAGTGAAGGCCACCACGGTGGCGGAAGCCATGACGGCATTGCTGACGCAGCATCCTGAACTGCGGCGCCATCTCTACACCGCCGATGGCAAGTTGCGCACCTTCGTCAACGTATATGTAAACGACGAAGACATTCGCTATCTGCAGAAAGAGGAGACCGCGGTTAAGGAAGGTGATAACATTTCGATTGTGCCTTCCATTGCCGGAGGCGCGTACTGAGTGGGGATTGTGTCGGCAATTCAGAGACTACATTTATGGATCAGCAGTTGAAACCCACCGCTCCACATCGTTGTTGTATGTATCCTGCCTGTTGTTAGCGTCCCCAAATTCTAATGATCCGAAGCACCGCAATTGTAAGATTGCAACCGAGGACTTTATGGCCAGCATTGCAGAAATTCCAGCAACCTTAAGCAAAGATGAAATCCTGCGTTATTCGCGCCACCTGATCATGCCCGAGGTCGGCATGGAGGGTCAGCAGAAGCTAAAGGCTGCGCGCGTGCTCTGTATCGGCACAGGCGGGCTGGGATCGCCGTTGGCTTTATATCTCGCGGCCGCGGGCGTGGGTACGCTCGGCCTGGTGGATTTCGATGTGGTGGATTACACCAACCTGCAGCGGCAGATTATTCACTCAACCGCCGACGTGGGCCGGAAGAAACTGGATTCCGCGGCGGAAAAGCTGACCGCGATTAATCCTTTCTTGAACGTTCGCAAGTTCGACGTGCGGTTGAGCAGCGAGAACGCCCTTGAAATTTTCCGGGACTTCGACATCATTGCCGACGGCACCGATAATTTCCCCACGCGCTACCTGGTGAATGATGCGTGCGTGCTCACCGGAAAGCCTAACGTCTACGGATCGATTTTCCGCTTCGAAGGCCAGGCCAGCGTGTTCGCTACGGAAGATGGACCGTGCTATCGCTGCTTGTATCCGGAGCCGCCGCCGCCCGGGCTGGTGCCTTCTTGCGCGGAGGGCGGTGTGCTTGGAATTTTGCCCGGCCTGGTAGGGGTGATGCAGGCGACCGAGGTAATCAAGTTAATTCTAGGAGCGGGTGAACCGCTCATTGGACGGCTGCTGCTGATTGACGCTCTGAGCATGAAGTTCCGCGAACTGAAGCTGCGCAAGAATCCCGATTGCCCGGTTTGCGGCACCCATCCCACGGTGACGAAGCTGATAGACTACAACCAATTTTGCGGCATTCGCGGGGAGGAAAAACCGGTGGCAGATGGAGTTCCGGAAATTCAAGTGGAAGAGCTGAAGCGGCGGCTGGATGCGAAAGAGGACCTCTACGTTCTCGATGTGCGGGAACCGCACGAATATCAGATCTGCAACATCGGTGGACATTTGATTCCGCTGAACGATCTGCCGAAGCGCGTCAACGAACTGGATTCCAGCCGCGAAATCGTAGTCCATTGCAAAATGGGTGGGCGCAGCGCCAAGGCCGTCGCGTTTCTGCAGCAGGCCGGGTTTAAGAAAGTTCACAACCTCACAGGCGGGATCAATGCCTGGGCCGAGCGCGTGGATCCGAAGGTGCCGAAGTACTGAATTATTATTCTGCTTGGAATTCGGGATCCTTACATAGAAAAGGGAGCACGATTTAGGTGCTCCCTTTAATTTTCCGTTCAGCCATTTTTGTCTACTTGCTCGAGCCGCCCTCCATCGCTTCGCTGGTTGAAGCCAAATCCAAAGCAACTTTCTTGCCCTGGAAGCGGAGACCGGTCAGGGAATTCGGCCCACTGCTATTCTTCAAGGTGACGGCGGCATCGTTGGGAGCTGGCATCTCCAGTTCAACCACCCGTGCCTGTGTTTTTACGGCCACGTTCTTGCCGTGCATAATGCTCAACTCCACCGTGGGACCGCTGCCTTCCCACTGCACTTTGTAGTCTCCCGGTTGCAGGGTTGTTCCGTTAATCGTCACGGGATTGTTGAGCTGCAGGCTGCCTTTGGTTGCGGCAAAGGCGCTCGAAGCTAATAGCAACGCCAGACCCATCAGCAAACTTTTCGAAACTGTCGCGAACTTCATGACTGCTCCTTATTCTTCCCCAAATCTCGTTGGGGATCGGTTAGGGCGGCCCGGTTCACGACTTGCGGAGAAAACTTTGTGTTTTGCCGCGAATCGCCTACAATGCAGCCGTCGGGGTTCGGCAGACAGGCCGCAAGGTTTGCCTTCGCCGTGCAACGGGGGTTTTCTCACCTGGGCCGCCAAACCGAAAGTGAGAGAATCCCCTAAACCCCGTTGAATTTTTGGTGACACGCGACCGGTTCAGAACTTCATTCCGCCGGCCGCTTACTCAATACACTACGCAGATGAGCCTCAGAAAGTTCCACGTTCCCCGCAACTTCATCTTGCTTGTTTTGACGAAGTGCGCGCGTCTCGGTTAGCAAGAATGTTGGCACATCATGTTCGCTACAGTTCGCATGTGTCTTGTTGGTCGAACGGAAGAAACCGAATACTCCGATAAGACGCACCTTACGACTAACTAATTATGGGAAGGATTCAGACTTGGAATGAAAGGGAGCAATCAGTGAGGGGTAAGTGTGGATGCGCCTTGGCGCGGACCGTTAGCGTGCGCCGGAATGCGAGTTGAATTGAGAACCTATTGCGGATTAATCGTGGATGCAGAAGTTCAATCCCCGTCACCATGCTGCCGGCTCACTGACCAGATGCTGGCCTGATCTTTTTCGAACGGGTAGACGTGAACCATCCAGTTGAAGATTACAGGATGAAAGGTTCCGCCGGCCGCGTCGCAGGCTTCCTGAGTGGTGATCGATCCCCTCAAACCGAACTGGGGATGCTGCGCTCGACTCTCCTGCCTGCGATCCAGCTGCGGAGCGCAGAAGTTCACGTGCTCGTGCCACTGCGCGACGCTGAGCGGAACGCGCTGGTCCAGTTGTTCTTCATTAAGCCGCTTGGGTGCCGTGTACATTACGCCAATCAGTTTGTAGTCATCGCCATGTTTTTCATAGAGCAGCGACGTTGGATGCTCGGGATTAAAACGGAAGGCCGCTTCCATCGCGTATCCGTAGTTGGTGAAGTGATACATCTTCTGCGGAAGCTCAGGATGGAAAATCTTATAGCCGTCGGCTAGGGCGGTGTGATAGTCGACGTATTTTTCTGACGCTTTGCGCGCGGCTGCGGCTACCTCCTGGGCACGCGCGGCGTCGCCCGGCTTCGCCGGGCGCAGCGCCGTCATCTTCATGTGCGGGCCCATATCCATGTGCCCCTCCATGGAGTGCATGGCGTGGGCGCTGGCATCGCCGTCCTTGTCCGTGTCTTTATCCGCCCCCATGGGCATGTCTTTCATGCTGGGCATGTCGTGGCCCGACATGTCCATACCGGGCATGCTCTGCTGGTTGCTGGTCGAAGCGGCGCCGCCCGCGGGTGGCTGCTGGCCCCATGACACGCTGGCAAACAGGAAAAGCGTAATCAAGGCTACGATTCGATCGCGCATGGTAAGTCTCCCCACGTTCAGTTGTATTAACACTGTCGCAAGCGAGTTGTTTCTGCAAGAAGACTCAGGTTACTGCTGATTACAGAGGTAACGGCCCCGTCGCCGGGCTAATGACTGGAGCAAAGGCAATTGGCTTCGATCTGTGCTGCAGCGAAGTGAGGTTGGCGCTTAATCTTCCGTTACTGCAACGGCGCAGAGACGTGCTCGTGAACGATCATCCATCTGCCGTCCTGATTTTCGAAAATCACAGTCCAGCGAAAATTCCCCATCTCAAGCTTGCCGGCTTTTGTCGTCATTTCTTCTTTCACCGTCGCAGTGGCCCAAACCAAATCTCCGTGGGGATGGATGGCGGCGTCATCATTCACGGTGAATTTCGCGCTTTTGTATCCAGAGAGCACGCCTTTCACACCCTTTTCGTATTCTTCCCAGCTGCCGTATTTCAAACGTGCGATATCGAAAAAAGTATGCGGACCGCTGGCATAGTACTTGGCCACATTGTTGGTATCAAGAGTTGACCAGCCATCCCAGATCTTTTGCAAGTAGGCTTTATCGGGAGCCGCCGGGGACACGGATTTCTTCGCGGCCGGCTTGGACCGCTGAGCGATTCCGAACAAGGTGAGAGCGAGCAGACAAATAAGAACCGTGGAAAGGCGCTTCATTGTTAGGTCCTCCGAGATCCGGCGGAATTCTCGCACACTGAGCGACGATCGGCCAAGCTCACATTGACCGATTTCAACAGCGCACGCTAGAATAGTTGAGTTTGCCTGTACAAGCCGACCCGTTCTGGGGACGCCCGCCCTGGCTGTGAACGCCGTGGCGGAGAACACAGCAAGCAAAGGAAGTTCAGCGGGAAGTTTATCGGTCCCCAGGATTGCGCCCGTGTGCGCGTGGTTGGTTTTTGGTGAGCTGATTTTTTCAAGAAAATTGACGGAGGCAGACGTATGTACGCGGTTATCCGCGCCGGTGGAAAGCAATACCGGGTGGCGCCCGGGGATGTGATTCGAGTGGAAAAATTTGCCACTGGCACCGACGGCCAGGTGGACTTCCCGGAGATTTTGGCGGTGTCAGGCGGCGAGGGGCAAATCGGCAAGCCTCAGTCGGAGGCACACGTGCTTGGCGAAGTGGTGGAAGAGGGACGCAGCCCCAAGATCCTGGTCTTCCATTACAAGCGCAAGAAGCAGTACAAGAAGCTGCGCGGACATCGGCAGTCGTTTACCGCGGTGCGCATTACTGAAATCGCGTTTGACGGCCAGAGTTTCAAGGCCCCGGAGTTGCCGAAAAAACAAGCTAAGCCGAAGAAGGCTGCGGCAGCGGATGAGCACGGGTCGGAAGCGCACGAGTCCGAAGCAAAGTCCGCCAAGGGTCACGCCAAGAAGTCGCATGCGAAGAAGAAGGCTGCGCCCAAGAAGGCTGCTAAGAAATCCTCCACTAAGAAAAAGAAGTGAACGAAATCTGAAATCCGAGAACTGAGAGTTGATCGATGGCACATAAAAAAGGACAAGGTACTTCACGAAACGGCCGCGATTCGAACGCGCAGCGGCTGGGATTCAAGGCATTCGGCGGGCAGATTGTTCCCGGCGGCACCATCATCGTTCGTCAGCGCGGCACCCGAGTAAAACCCGGGCTTAACGTTGGGCGGGGTAAGGACGATACTCTATTTGCCAAGATTACCGGACGCATCAAGTTCCTGAACAAGGGCTCGATGGGCAAGTTCGTGATGGTCGAGCCGATGGAAATCGCGGAATAGTTTTACTCCGTTTCGTCGCCGTATCGATTAGCCGCACCGTTACGGGTGAATTTCAAGCGCGATCCAAATTGGCTCGTCCTCATAAAGTAAGGGCAGCTGTATTCGTACATCCTGGATCCGCGAACGAAGCTGGTAATTCGTTCCCGTGATTACGGTAGGCATTGATAGAACGCAGCGGTCGCCCAGACCAACCTTTGCTTTGAAATAACCTGCCACGATATTGCAGATTTCGCCGACGGCGTCGCACCGTTGCGGGGCGGCCTGATCCAGCGGAACTCCCAGCATCTGTGAAGCGATCATCGTAGCGGAGTTCGAGCTGCAGCGAAGGCTGAAGATGGCACTGAGGGAGCCGGCGATTCCGACCATGCCCGTCACCTCAGCCAGAACCGGCAAGTCGGCGCCTTCCGGGATAACCACCGTAACTCCTACCATGGTAGAGAAACTTCGATCGCCGTTTCGCGCAGAATGGCAGGCCAATGGATTTGTGCCGGAAGGGCGCTAGCATCGTTTGTGGGCGGCTGAACGCTCATTTGCAATCTCTGGATGTCATTCTCTTGAGACTTATCGGCCAGAGACAGGACCCGCATGAATTGAGATTTATTCAGGTCGCCAAGGCGATGCGGAGAGTTGGCTTCGGCCGGCGTTCAGGACCGCGATACCCGATATACTCGAGAATTCAGCAAAGCGAAGTTTTTATGCTGGTGGCGTAAACCAATGTTCATTGATGAGGCGAGAATTCGGGTGAAAGCGGGCGACGGCGGAAACGGCTGCATGGCTTTCCGCCGGGAGAAGTACGTTCCTCGCGGCGGTCCTTCGGGCGGGGACGGAGGCAAGGGCGGAGACGTGATTATGGAATCCAGCGAGCGCCACAACACACTGGTGCACTTCCGTTTCAATCCCGAATACAAGGCCGAACGCGGACGCCACGGTGAAGGCTCCAACAAGACTGGACGAGAAGGTAGCGACGTAATTCTGAAAGTTCCGGTGGGAACCATTGTTTATGACGAAGAAACGGGCGAGAAAGTTTTTGACTTCTCAACACCTGATCAGAGGGTAGTGATCGCGCGTGGCGGCCGCGGGGGCCGCGGAAATGCCCGCTTCGCTACGTCAGTGCATCAGGCTCCGCGAGAACACGAGCCCGGTCGTCCTGGGGAAGAGCATAACTACAAGCTGGAACTGAAGCTACTGGCTGATGTTGGTCTGGTGGGCTATCCGAACGTTGGGAAGTCCACGCTGATCTCGCGCATCTCGGCGGCACGGCCAAAAATCGCCGACTATCCTTTCACCACTTTGGAACCGAACCTCGGCGTGGTTGCGGTGGGCGATGCCAACAATGAAATCAGCTTCGTGGTAGCTGACATTCCAGGGTTGATCGAGGGCGCGCACGCCGGTTC
Organism: uncultured Acidobacteriota bacterium; assembly: GCA_963842075.1. GTDB lineage: Bacteria > Acidobacteriota > Terriglobia > Terriglobales > Acidobacteriaceae > Sulfotelmatobacter. The sequence continues at coordinate 263,411 of CAWJFA010000002.1, forward strand.
GGGGTTAGGCACTCAGTTTCTACGGCACATTGAGCGCACGCGCCTGCTGGTTCACCTGGTCGATGTGTCCGATTCCAGCGGCCGCCCTGACGTCGTGAAGGATGTAGAAGTAATTCTGGGCGAACTGGCCAGCTTCGGCGCTCATCTTGAAGAAAGGCCGATGATCATGGTCGCGTCGAAGATGGACGTGGCTAACAAAGAGAAAGTCGCGGCCCTTAAGCGTTACTGCAAGAAGCGCAAATTGAAGCTATACGAGATTTCAGCGGTGACCGGCAAGGGCATCGATGAACTGAAGTACGCCATTGCCAGGGAAGTGGAAATTTTACGCGAGGCAGCTCGCCTGCAAGCAGAAGCCGTGGACAGCCAAAGCGCCTAATCGAACCCTTGTCGTAAACCTACGCGCGCGGCAACTGCGATCCGTGTTGGAAGCGATATTGAAGAATCTTGGCGGCGAGGGCTGGCGGCATTTCTTCCCCCTCTGCGGTAACGGTGCGCACGACTTCGCCCTTGCAAACCACTTCCGTCGGCGAAAGTCCGGCAATTTCCGCAGGCAGCACCAAATTGATCTCCAGCACGACATTCGGCTGCAATGGATCTTCGGCCTGAAAGAGCAAACCGGAGCGGCTGATGTTTCTGGTTTTTCCGTCATGCCACTTTTCTTCATCCAGACGACGGTACTTCAAAGGCAACTGAAGTTGAAAACGTTGCGCGCGCGACAGCGGTAGTGACGGCGCCGCCGCAGCGTGAGCGGTTCGAACTGGCATAGTAACCTCCCGGGGGAATGGAGTTGAATCGAGCACCTCGCGAACTCTACGTTGCAGGTCGCGAAGGGTGAAGGGTTTCTGGAGCAGGCGAATGCCGGCATCCAGCGTGCCATTGCGCCCGATCACATTTTCGGTGTAACCGGACATGTAGAGCACTTTCGTATTCGGGCGAATTTCTGAAATCCGCTGCGCCAGTTCGCGGCCATTCATGCCGGGCATGATTACATCAGTCAGCAGCAGATGAATCACTCCCTCGTGGGCGACGGCGATCTGCATGGCCACTGCACCATCCGCCGCCTCGATCACGCGATAGCCCTGTTTCTCGAGGAATTGCCGAGCCAGGTAGCGCAGGTTGGCTTCATCCTCGACCACGAGGATGGTCTCCGTTCCCGGTTCGATAGGCACGGATTCTTGAGCAGCGGCAACTTGCGCGGGGCTTTCAGCGATTTCCGCCACGCGCGGCAAATAGATTTTGAACGTTGTGCCTTTGCCCAACTCGCTGTATGCCCAGATGTAACCGCCGCTTTGCTTTACGATTCCATAAACCGTGGATAGTCCAAGTCCGGTTCCCTTTGGTCCTTTCGTAGTAAAGAACGGCTCGAAGATGTGAGACTGAGTCTCCGAATCCATGCCAGCTCCGGTATCACTGATGGCAAGCATCACGTAGTTTCCCGGCTTGAGCGGCGCGTGAAAGCGCGCATACTCTTCATCGAGGGAGATGTTGGAGGTCTCGATGGTCAATTTCCCTCCGGAAGGCATCGCATCTCGCGCGTTGACAGCAAGGTTCATGATGACTTGCTCAATCTGTCCTGCGTCGGCTCGCACCGCGCCCAGGCCGGTTGCAGGAGTCATCACGAGTTCGATGTCCTCCCCGATCATGCGCGTTAGCATTTTGAGGTTCTCGGTGACTACGTCATTCAGATCAAGGATCTTCGGGGCCAGCATTTGCTTGCGGCTGAAGGCGAGGAGTTGTCGGGTGAGCGACGACGCTCGACCCGCCGCACTGGCAATCTCCTGCGCAGGAGCGCGCATCGTCGGATCCGGACCCAGGCGATCCAGCAAAAATTCCGAGTACCCAGAAATCACCATCAGCAGGTTGTTGAAATCGTGCGCAACGCCGCCTGCCAGTCTTCCAACTGCCTCCATTTTCTGGGATTGTTGGAGTTGCTGTTCCAGGGCGCGCCGCTCGGTTACATCTTCGGCAAACAGCTCGAAGGTTTTTCCCTCGCCGCCATCAAAAACCGTACGGCCGGAAACGCGAACCACGGTGCCAGTCCCGTCTTTCCGCTTCCAATCGACAATCAGGCCGTTGAATGGCTCCGCCGCACGCAAATGATCCGCCAGTTCGAACCAGTGCTGAGTGTCGGCGTAGAGTTCTCCCAAGTGTGTTCCCAGCAGTTCCGTCGCCGAGGAGTATCCCAGCATGGAGAGGAGTGCCGGGTTGAGATCGAGAAGTTTGCCGGTTGAATCGCAGCGGCAAATCCCGTAAGGTGCGTGGGTCACTAGCGACCGGAAATTCATTTCGGAGCGCCGCAATCCCTCCTGGGCCGCCCGCAAGGCTGCATTCATCCAGCAGATCAGCATCGCCAATACAACAAAAAGTGCCAGCCGGATCATCGTCGAACGAAATTGGGCGGGTGTTTGTTCTCCGGAAAATGAGAAGTAGGCGCTTACGGTCAGCGCGAACGATGTGGCCACCAGTCCTGGTTTCCATCCGCCATACCACGCGCTCACCATGACAGCGACCGCGAATACGGCCAGACGGCTTTCGGCAATGTTGGGAAGCAGCAGGGCCGGAATCAGCGCCAGAGTGGTGCTGAGAACGGCTACGCCGTAGCGCAGAATGGGCGCACGAGTAGGTTGAATGCGAAGTAGGGGGAAGGTTACCCGCATGAGGCGATGCTAATGTCGGATTTACAACTGCGCGAGATTACAAGAGTTCATTCCAGATTCTTATACCGACTCAGTTTTTCGCCAGCTTACTAACGGCCAAACAGACATCGCGTCAATGCCCGTCCGGCCAATGCCCCGGGTTCTCGATTTACATCGCGAGAGGAAGCATTCCATCAGAACCCGAATACCGCCTTTGACCGGACAAGCTTCATTTGCCATTATGGGTGAGCTGAATATTGATTGGATGCGGTTCACTTTCTCGCTGGCATAGTCAACCAACTGATCGAATGCAGTATTCCTACAGGTTCGTGCTGCTGTTGTTTTGCGCGTCTTGTGTTGCGGGACTGTTTGGGGCGCTGCTTGGAGTGGGCGGCGGGATCTTTCTCGTCCCTGCAATGGTGCTCCTGTTCCATCTCCCCATGAAAATTGCAGTCGCAGCCAGCGTGGTATCTGTGATCGCAACCTCGAACGCAGGCGGCTCCTCGTATGTCGACCAGCGGATCACCAACCTGCGGCTGGGAATGTTTCTGGAGATCTTCACCACCGTGGGCGCGCTCTCCGGCAGCATTTTGGCGCTGTATCTGCAGGATTGGACGATGCAACTCATCTTCTCGGCCATGTTGGCCTACATGGCGTACACCGCTTTTTCGACCCGAAATCTTGATGACCAGCGCATCACTGCGGGTGAGTTTGCCCGGGCGCGTCCAGACCGATTCGCGGCTTGGCTTAACCTCCGCGGAGAATACTACGATGAAGCGGCCAAGCGGGAGGTCGAGTATGTGGTCAACGGCGTGCCGATAGGCGCTTCCATCGCTTACCTGGCGGGTATAGCTTCGGGTCTGCTGGGCGTGGGCGGCGGGGTGCTAAAGGTTTCTGCCATGAACCGCTACATGAACGTGCCCATGAAAGCGGCGGTCGGAACCAGCAAATTGATGATTGGAGTAACTGCGGCGGTAAGCTCGATTCTCTTTTTCTTGGCCGGCTTAATTCACTTCACTGTAGTCGGGCCAATTGCGGTGGGAACAACGGCCGGTGCGACCGCCGGGACAATGATCATGAACCGGCTGCATAGCGCGTGGCTGAAATGGCTGTTCACATTATTGATGTTATATCTGGCCTATGAAATGTTGGCGAAAGGACTGGACCTGGGTTTCCACCTCCACTTACCTAGTTGGGGATGACTGCGGATGAAAAATCACTCCGGTAACGAATCGAAGGCAGCTACCAAGGAGCTTAACGTCTATGCAGATGTTTACAAGGTGCTGCTAGGCGGGATGCTACTCAGCACGGGCTTGTTCGTCATCGCGATTGTGCGGTCGCTCCTCCAGCCGCAGTTCGTTCCCCTAACGACAGACTGGATAAAGCAGCACTACCACTGGCGAGTTATTGTTCAGGGGATCCGGTCGTTCGATCCGACGGTAATGATGCTGATCGCGACAGTGCTGCTGATTCTGACGCCCGTAGTGCGTGTTATTGTGTCAATGTATGCGTTCGCCGTTGATCGAGATCGTAAGTTCGTGGCGGTCACGTTTATCGTCTTGCTGGTGATCGTTGTGACCGTAGTGCTCGGCCTGTTCGGGTTAAAGTAGCCGCATAAGTGGCGCGTTTCGCCCATGAAGTGGACGAGTCAGCCGGGACAACACCACGTTTATCTCGGTTCTAACTCCTGGGTCGAACTTGCCAATCAGGCCCGAAAGCAAAGACACTAGGCGTGCATGAATATTGGCCTCTTCGGCGGTACTTTTGACCCAATCCATCGCGGGCACATGGCGCTGGCGCGCGCCGCGTGGGAACGTTGCAGTCTTTCCCGCATTCTCTTCGTCCCGGCGAACGTACCCCCGCACAAGCAGCGCCAGCCTTTGTCGCCGTTTGCACACCGCTATGCCATGATTACTCTGGCCACAGCACAAGAAAAAGATTTCCTGCCGTCATTGCTGGAAGCGCCGGAAGACTTTGCCTCAGGCGGCGTGACAACCCGCCAACCGAAACCAAACTACACCATCGACACCGTCAAGCGCCTCAAGCAGTCGTTCAGAAAAGCAGACCGGCTTTTCTTGCTGATTGGCATCGATGCCTTCGCCGAGATCGCGAAATGGCATGAGGCTGAGGCACTGTTTCGGGAATGCGAGTTTCTGGTTGCCAGTAGGCCCGGTTTTTCGCTGGCGGACGTCGCCAACGCTCTGCCCGCGAGCCTGCGCCCACGCACCGAAGTGACGCGACCCTTTCACAAGCAGGCAGCCACTGGCGATCTGGTTCTGAACGGTGTCGCCATCCACCTCTTGGAGGAGGTCTATCAACCTATTTCCTCCACCGCGATTCGCGAGGCTGTAGGCGCCGGCAAGCCGCTGGCGCGCTTCGTGGACCCCATTGTTGCGGACTACATCAAGAAGATGGGCCTGTATAAGAGTCGTTAGTCCGTCGCCGGTCCTCAAACCTGTTTGCTGTCGCTGTGCGCTGCAGTGGAAAACGAGCAAAGCAACTGTCGTTTACAATGAAAACTCACCCCGTACTCGGGACAACCACCAACAACAACAACGAACAACGAACGCCGAACGACCACCGACTGATTCTTTGCATGAAAAAAAGCGAACTGAAGCAACAGGTAGCGGCGGCCATCCAGGCCTGCCTAGACAAAAAAGCGGAAGAACTTTCAATCCTTGAAATGGAAAAGGGGTCGGGAGCATTCACCGATTACTTCGTACTATGCAGCGGCACAAATCCGCGGCAGGTTCAAGCCATTGCCGATGAGGTGGAACTGCGTTTGAAAGCAGCGAGTGTGCGCCCGGCCCACGTCGAGGGTTACAAGCAAGGCGAGTGGATTCTGGTCGACTACGTGGACTTCGTCGTGCATGTTTTCTCTGAGAAGGCGCGCAAGTTCTATGACCTGGAGCGCTTGTGGAAGACGGCAAAACGGCTAGAGCCGTCGGAATTGAGTGCGACAAGGTCGAAGGCTGCGGCCAGGAAAAAAGCGACGCCCGGCAAGCGAACCGCCGCCGCTCTCCACCGCAAGAGAGCATAGCCAACGCGGCGGGAGAAAGGTCTGTCACGACGCTTTCTGCCAGGCTTGAGCACTATATGACAACTCCTTCCAAAGACGTCGCGCTCAAAGCCGAGCCCAACTGGGGCAACTCCTATCGCCTGATCGCCTCCGATAAGTGGAAGGCGAAGTCGGCGGCGATGGGCAAGGCAGTGACAGAAGCGCTGGTGGAATATGCAGCGCCACAGTTGGACATGCGAGTATTGGATCTGGCCAGCGGTACGGGTGAGCCCGCCATCAGTCTGGCTACGCGCGTGGGAGCGCAAGGGCAGGTCACAGCGCTTGATCTGAGTGCCGATCTTCTTGAGGTCGCGAAGGGAAGAGCGCGGGAGCATGGACTCGATAATTTGGTCACGCAGCAAGCCGACGCACATGCGCTGCCCTTCGCCGATAACGAGTTTGATCTAGCCACCTCGCGCTTCGGAGTGATGTTCTTTCGCGATGCCGGCCTTGCCTTACGGGAACTGCGTCGAGTTTTACGCCCGCGAGCTCGCGCATGTTTTCTGGCTTGGGGACCATTCGACCAGCCTTATTGGCAGACCATGATGGCTGTAGTGCACCGGCACGTGGGTGGACCGTTGGTGCCGGACGGAGGTGCTGATCCGTTTCGCTTTGCTGTCCCGGGAAGTCTTTCGGAGGTCCTGCAACGCGCCGGGTTCCGCGGAGTGCAAGAAGAAAGAAAAACGGTGCCCTGGACCTGGCCCGGAACTCCCGAAGAGGTATGGGAACAGGCGCGTGCGGTGGCGGTTCCGTTCCGCCCGATGCTGGATCGCGTACCTTCGGACCTGTGGCCGCAGATTCATGCGGAGGTGCATGCAGCGGTGGGGAAATATTTTCGAGGACAGAACATCGAGTTCGGAGCTTCAGTGGTGCTGGTCGCGGGCGAGAAGTGAAACATGAAACATCGCCTTATTCACGTCTTGCAGAAGTACTTCATGAACCCGCCGATTAAGGTGCTCTTCGCGATGGGGCTGGTTCCGCCTGGATATGCGCTGCTGGAAACAATCGGCCGCAAGAGCGGGAAGCCCCGCCGCACTCCTGTGGGCAATGCCCGCGTTGGCAACGAGTTCTGGATCGTGGCCGAGCACGGCAGGAATGCCGGATATGTTCGCAACGTTGAGAGCAATCCCCGGGTGCGCCTGAAACTGCGCGACGGGTTGCGCATGCGATGGTACAACGGCACGGCACATCTCGTGGCTAACGACGATCCGCGCGAGCGTCAGCGCTGGCTTGCGGAGAAGGTGCCCGGTAGTTCCGGCAATGCGGCAGCCGTCCGGCTTTTTGGTACGCAACTGCTGTCGGTTCGGATTGACCTGGATACCTGACTCGGACGTGAAAATCAAGATTGCATGGATCGGAAAAACGAAGGAACCGGCGATACAATCGCTGACGGGCGAATATCTGGAGCGACTCTCGCATCATGCGCAGGTGGAGGGGGTAACGCTGCGGGACGAAGCCGCGCTTCTGCAGCTATGCGGCCGGGCATCTTCGGCGGGGACAAGCAAAACTGCCAGCGCCGGGAAGTCTACGCTGGTGCTGATGGATTCGCGGGGAAAACAGTTCTCGTCCGAAGAGTTCGCTCGTTTTCTAGGAGGCTATCAGGAGCGCAATCCGCTACCGTTGGTCTTCGCCGTGGGGCCAGCTGATGGATTCACTGACGCGGTGCGAGCCGCAGCTCAGCACATGATTTCGCTCGGCAAGATGACGCTGGCTCACGAACTGGCTCGCGTGGTTTTGCTCGAACAAGTATACCGGGCATTCACCATTCTGAAAGGTCATCCGTATCATACGGGACACTGATCAATGATCAGTGATCAGTGATCAATGATCAATCGGGACCTAAGACGCTGGAGGTGGGGGGCTCCGGACTTCGCGAAATGCCCTTCTGTGCGTTGTTTTGGCCGGTGCCGGGACCTACAGTTGTGAAAGCACAAATCGATTTGCACCGTATGAGTAACGCAATCATTGGAGAGTAAAGTCATGAGAGATGTGATGGAATTATTGCGGGCAAAAGAACAAGAACTGGTGAAAGTAAAGCGGCAAGTCGAGGCTCTGCGTATTGCGGTGCCGTTGCTCGGCGACGAGGATCAAATCACTTCCGCAACCACGCATTCCGCCGCCAAAGGGCCAAGGCAGGTGGAATGATTCGCAATACCAGTTTTACAGTCGTTTCCGCTGTCGCACCAATCGGCTCGGCCAGGGTCTCGACCATGGGTAATAACGAAGGCTAGACTTTGCAACCATCCGGCTCCCTTCTGCCCACTGCAGCTTTTATGACTACTCAGTACTGCGTGACCGTAGCTTGATAGCTTACAGTCTGCCAACGTCCGTTGCGGCGAACCCAGACGCGCGTGTAGCGATAGGGTCCGCTGAAATCTTCGCCTAACTGGTGGCCTTTCACATCAGCACGGGCGGTAACTACGGCGGTGTCGCCGTACAGGCGAACGACCATATCAGTAATGTTCATCGATTCATAGCGGAGTTGCCCGCTGCGGCGGGCGGAAATGGCTTCCTGTTTAGTCGTAACCTGGCCCAGCGGCGTTATGGCGACGTAGTCATCGGCAAGAGTCCGGAGGGGGAACTCCGCGTCACGGCGCAAGCTGGCTTCCTTAGACTGACGTTCCATGTCAACGATCTCGCGAATCGTTTCCTGGTCGGCGGAACTGAAGCCGGGTCTGGGGTGAAGGGCGACGTGCTGAGCGCAAAATGCAGGTAGGGCCGCGAGCACGCAGAACAATAACACGGCACAATTGTTGATCACAACGAGACCTCCGCAGTCTGCCAAGGGACAGAGATCTGCTTGCAGCCGGATACGCAAGATTGGATGCACGAGTTCCGTGGAAAGTCGGTACTTTTGCAGACGCATCATAGCTCGAAATGACAACGGAGTCACCCGTGACCGAGACGCATCGTATATAGACATAAATAAAGCAGTGTTTTGTCGGCTTCCTCAAATATTTACTTTCTAGATTCATCAGAGCTCGGCGCCGAGTCTATGCCGGGTCGCCTGCCGTCTGGACTGCTTTCTAGTAGAATCAATCGTTCTGCCATCATGACTGACGTACGCCGCGGTCTCATCATCGTGAACACTGGGCCGGGAAAAGGGAAGACGACTGCGGCTATGGGAACGGCTTTGCGTGCGGTCGGCCAGGGGATGCGAGTGCTGATGCTGCAGTTCCTGAAAGGCTCATGGCACTATGGAGAACTCGATGCCGTGAAAGCATTCGGGGATAAGTTCGTGATGAAGCAGATGGGGCGGGGATTTGTGAAGGTGGGCGCGGAGAAGCCGGATCCGGAAGATGTGAAGATGGTGGAGGAGGCTTGGGCGGAGGGCGAGAAAGCCATCCAGTCAGGCGAATGGGATCTGGTTGTGCTGGATGAGATTAACTACGCCATCAGTTATGGCATGCTGGACCCGGCGAAAGTCGTGGAGAGCCTGAAGAAAAAGCCCGAAATGGTGCATATCATATTGACGGGCCGGAACGCACACCCCACAATTATCGAGGCTGCGGACACGGTGACAGAGATGCGACAGGTGAAACACGCCTACGATAAAGGCGTGATGGCCCAGAGGGGGATTGAGTACTGAGTACCTAGTACCCAGTGCCTAGTCAAGAACTAGGTTGTTTTTCTAGGTACTGGGTACTTGGTACTGGTAACTAATATGGCTTGGTTTAAGCGTGAATCCGGGGAACTCAATACTTCGGGCCAGAAGACGGTTCGCACCGAAGGCTTGTGGGTGAAGTGTGAGGAATGCCGGCAGATCATCTGGAAAAAGGATCTGGAAGAGAATTTGAACGTGTGTCCGAAGTGCGACAAGCATTTTCGCATCGATGCCCGCAAAAGACTGGCGCTGCTCCTGGATGAGAATCAATACGAAACGTTCGACGGAAAGCTATCCTCGACCGATCCCTTAAAGTTCGTGGACCTGAAGCATTACTCATCGCGGCTGCGGCAGGCGCAGCACGACACGGGATTGAAAGATGCAGTGATCAACGCAAAAGGCAAATTGCTGGGAAGGCCGGTGGTGGCCAGCGTTATGGAATATGCGTTCATAGGCGGCAGCATGGGAGCGGTGGTGGGCGAGATGATCACCCGAGCGGTGGAGCGCGCGCTCGATTCGAAAACCCCACTGATTATTGTGTCCGCTTCGGGCGGGGCGCGGATGATGGAGGGTGTGGTCAGCCTGATGCAATTGGCCAAAATTTCAGCGGCTCTGGCTCGATTAGATAAAGAGAAGGTTCCATATATCTCGGTATTGACCGATCCGACCACGGGGGGCGTGACCGCGTCGTTTGCCATGCTCGGTGATTTGAATATTGCAGAACCGGGGGCCCTGATTGGCTTTGCTGGCCCGCGTGTAATCGAGCAGACGATCCGCCAAAAACTGCCAGCGGGATTCCAGCGCAGCGAATTTCTACTGGAACATGGGATGCTGGATGCGGTGGTGCCTCGCAAGGAACTGAAGCCTTACATTGCTCGGGCGCTGGATTTTATGGCGGCGTGAAAACGGCGGTCAGCTTTCAGCCGTCAGCGAAAACTAACTTGTCGATTGCCAGGATCCGCTCCAGCTTTGAATCTAGTCTTCCAACTTTATAATCTACACACAAGCTGACGGCCGAGAGCGTCTTTATGTCCTACCAATCCGCGGTGGCCCGTATGTTCGCGCTCGGGCACGAGCTGGCGCAGTCGCCTGCGTACAAGTTTGATCTGGCGCATGTGCGGGTGCTCTTGGCTGCGTTGGATCATCCAGAACGGCGCTTCCCGAGCGTGCTGATCGCGGGTACGAACGGCAAGGGGTCGACGGCGGCGACTCTGGCGTCGATTTTGCGAGCATCGGGATTAAAGACCGGTCTTTACACGTCTCCTCATCTGATGCGAATCAACGAGCGCATTCAGGTAAACGGAGAGGACATCACGGACGACGAGTTTGCGTCTCTGCAGAGCACGGTGGACCAGGTTGCGGAGGTGTTGATGCAGCGGGAACAGTTGCCCTGGCATCCAAGTTTTTTCGAGATGATGACCGCGATTGCGTTCGAGCACTTCGCGCGCGAGAAGGTTGACCTGGCAGTGCTCGAAGTGGGCATGGGCGGGCGATTGGATGCTACCAACGTGGTAGAGCCGCTGGTCAGCGTGATTACTGATATTTCACTTGATCATCAAAAATTTCTTGGAAATACGGTGGGCGAGATTGCGCGGGAGAAAGTTGGAATTATTCGTCCAGGTGGAGTGGTGGTAGCGCTCCCGCAGCAGCCTGAGGCGAATGACGTGATCGGCAACACGATCCTGGATGTGGGTGCGCGGGCGGTGAATGCGGTTCCTTATGTGCCGCCGGTTTCGCCCGGTAGTACGCCGTACCCGGTACCTGGTACCGAGCAAAACAGCTCCGGGTTTGTCTATCGATATCCTCTTGCGGTACTGGGAGAAGAGATTCTGGTGGAGACTCCTCTGTTGGGGCGGCACCAGTTGCGCAATGTGGCTTTGGCCGTTGCGGCCGCGGTGGAGTTGAATCAGCAGGGTTTCGGCGGCATCACGCCGATGAGCATCGAGCGCGGCATTCGTCAGACGCGCTGGCCCGCGCGGTTTCAGGTGATCCCTGGCCGGCCGGGATGGCCCGAGATAGTTATCGATGTGGCGCATAATCCAGCGGGCGCGTGGGCTCTTCGTTCGGCCCTTTCGGAGCGGTATGAAGACCGTCCGCTGATTTTTATTTTTGGCGCGATGCGGGATAAGGCAATCTCGGAAATGACGGAGATTCTTTTTCCGCTGGCCGATCGAGTAATCGCGACACGGCCGGAGAATCCGCGGGCAGCGTCACCGGAAGAAATTCGACAAGCGGCAGCGCGAACTGGCGTCGAAATTGAGTGTGTAGAAGACGTGCAGCAGGCCGTAGAGCGCGCCCGAGCGCTCGCCGAAGGTGGAAAGGTAATTGTGATCACTGGCTCGATTTACCTGGTAGGGGAAGTGATGCGCAACATAGCGACCGCAGTCTGAAGCCAACGCTCGCGAGAGGTTTTCCCCTAGAATGGAAGTGTGCAGGAATTGAATTCATCGGCGGAAGTGGAAAGCGGCGCGGAAGCAGCGCCAGTAATTGCACCGCGAGGAAGTCCGCACGCGATTCCCGGGAAGAAGCACGGCTGGTTAAGCCGCCTGCGATCTTGCTTGATTCTCGACCCGTTGATCTGGCTTTACACGCTGATTCTGGGATTGCTCGCGCTCCCCGGCGGATTGTTCGATGAGAGCGGACGGCGGCTGCACTGGTTTTCGCGGGCCTGGTCATGGTTGATCATGAAAACTATTCTCTCGCCGGTCAAGGTCACTGGCTTGGAGAAGATTGATACATCAAAGCCGCACGTCTACGCTGTAAATCACGCTTCCGCAATGGATATTCCCGTTCTCTACGTTTACCTGCCATTTCAATTCCGCATCGTTTTCAAGAAGGAATTGTTGTCGTATCCGATCGTGGGCTGGCAGTTGAAGCGGTCAGGGCAGGTCTGCATTGACCAGCAGAAGCCGACCAATTCGATCGCGGCTATCCGTTCGGCGGTGAAGAGTCTGAAAGGCGGCATGCCGCTGGTCATTTATCCCGAGGGCGGGCGCACGCCAGATGGCGAGATCAAACCGTTCTTGCCGGGAGCCTTTTTTCTCGCTATCAAGGCGCAGGTGGATATCGTGCCGGTGGCTTTAATCGGCACCTTCGAACTGCTGCCGATGAATACCTACCATATCAAATGCCGCCCGCTGGAGATGCGCGTGGGCCAGCCGATTTCAACTACGGGGCTCACCATGCGGGATTTGGAAACGGTGTCGGCCAAGGTAAAGAAGGCGATGGAGGAGTTGTATTACGCACCAGCTTCGCAGTTAGCGTAAGTGACGTCCCGCTAGCCCCACATTCGCCTGCCAACTCTTTAGCCCCTTGCGCTTTGCGGACGCGCGGGCGCTAAAATTTTTTTGGATTGCCGGCTTGTCGTCGGCGAAGTTGCGGCTGAAATCCAGATCGAAAAAAATCAAGATCAGACCGCTAAATCTATCATAAGAAATGACTTGCCAGCGGCCGATCTGAAGAAGTCCGGCTAAAATCTTCAATCCAAGGAACTTGCCCGCAAAATCCTGGATCGATTCCACTTAGAGCGGTTAGCACCTTATTTTCGGTTGTCAAAGAGCAATGCAGCTATTTGGGACGATGATCAACGAATTTTTTGTTGTGAACAAGGTGGGATGTCACAAGGTGGCTGTGGATTTCGCGTTGTTCCGTTTCACCACGCTTCGAAAGGGAAAGCCTCGTCTATGGTCGGGTAGTCAGAAAAACCAAAGCTGGGCAGCCCCCAGATCAATTCCCGCTCGGGAATTTCTCCAGATAGGCGTCGACAAACGGAGTAGGGTCGGAGATATTGCTACGTACCGTAACAAGGATACTTCCGGCAGTCCAGTAGAACTCTCCGTGGCCGCGCTCATGCGGATTCTCCAGTGCAAGGATATGACGGCCGATTCTGACCAGGTCTTTCGGCCGTTGATAGTAACCAGGACCTGGACCGTAGGCTTTACCGCGCAGGGCGTAGTCAGCCCAAGCGGGGATGGCATATTGCACAACTTCGACATCGATCGCGGGCGGGCTTCCGCCGCACCTCTGTGTCGGCAGGCTCATATAGCATATGCGAAAGTCGGCGAACTCGGGCCGTTCCGCGCGGGCCTTTGACAGGCTTCTGCCAATTGGGATGGGTGTCGTGCCGGCGATAGGGCTCACGATAAAAACCTCCTGCTGATCCATGGGTTGCAAAGGAGGGATCTGATCTACCGATGGCCGGGCGGCGCGGTATTCGGCATCAAGCTGCTTTTGCCGCTCAAAGTCGTGGCTGCTCCACAAGCGTCCCCCAAAAAAGATTAGAAAAAAGGCACAAAGAAGGCCGGTGAAAGTCCAGCCTAAGAAAGGGACATACCAAGGTTGCGAGTCTCGGGCCGGATGCAGGACAACGGGTTCAGCCTCAAAGGAATAACTGCCGGGCCAGTAGCCTTCGTCGCTTGAGAAAGGTTCCAGTTGTAGCGTGATGCCCAACACTGCACCCATGCCTGCCGGCCAGATCAGAAAAAGTGTGACGATTTCCGACGAGAAGCTAGAACCTTGGGTCGAGACCGGCCCCTCAAACAGAGACCCGAGTGCGTAGCCTGCGACGGCGAGCGCGCCCCCTGCCAGCGAGCACCACAAGGCCCGCACCACGATGCGCTTCCTCACGGGCGAATACAAGAACAGAGCGACAGTGCAGACGCAAAATCCGCCGACAACACCACCAACGAGCATGACGTAGGCGGGAGGACTATAAGAAGCTTGGGAAATACTATGCGGTACTGCCCCATCGGCGTAGATTGTCGAATAAAGTGCCCCGACATACGAGGCAGTAGACGTAATACAAAGAACCAGTGCCTTCGCTACGGACCGCTCATGAGCGAATAAGCAAAGGAATACAGCGATCGTCAGCCCGAAGGTTGGGCCCGGGGCTATCATCCCTAGCACCGGCATGCAGAGAAGCGCTAGGCTGCCAGACACGAGGCCGGCGAGTCCAAAGCCGCTAGTCATTTTCGCCGAGGGTGCTTTCATCTTTCCCAAGACGATTTTATTTGTTTTCTACACCTTTGCTCGAGTAGCCATGTGTGGGAGGTAACTTCGGTACTCGTGGGAAATATTGGACTGGCGGGCCGCGAACAGTGCTGGTTGCGCTTTTTGATCGCACAGGACCGAGCTCGCGCGCGACCCAGCCCCGGGGTTCCCATGCAGCGGATTCGGAAACCCGAATCCTTTAAGCCTTCTGGGCAGGCGCACCGCGCAGTAGGCCCTCGGTGCTCAAGTCTTCGTCGAAATCGGGCCAGTGGATGCCGTAGCCTCCGCCTGCAATCTTCCAGCTCTTGCGCTGGGCGGGCGTAGCATTAAGCGGGCGCGGATACCAGACGAGCGGCACGGAGATCACGCGGCCGTCGCGCAGGGGAAACGCTGAGCGCGTCGTCGTTGAATGCGACGTCCAGCACTCGCTCATCTGCTGCCGTTGCCGAAAAACTCATCCCGAGCCTCTAGAAGCTGCGACCTGTTGATTGTATAAGTGCTTGAGTCGCAGCGCTGAAGGCGCTGCGCCACCCAAACGCCGAATCCTGACCGTAACTTTTCTTCTTCCCAGCCGTTATCCCTGTGTAAGACTACTCCGCGCGGAGAACCCGTTGAAGGCTCTGAGGAAAGAAGCGGACGAGCGGCTTCTCATTGAGGCGGCGCAGAAGGATTCTGCACGCTTTGCGGAGCTTTACGAAAACAATTTCGAGCGGGTGTATGCGTACGTGGTGCGGCGAGTGGGGGATCGAGCAGAAACTGAGGATCTGACCTCCGAGGTATTTCATCATGCGCTGGCCAACCTGCAGCGATTTGAGTGGCGTGGGATTCCATTTGCGGCGTGGCTGTTTCGGATCGCGGCGAATTTGATTTCGGACCGATGGCAGCGCAAGAGCTATGAGCAGATCTCGGACGAACCGGAACAGATCGAATCCGCAGCGGCGAAGGGCGCGGAATTCGAAGAAGTGGAGCGCAAAGCAACCCTGTTTCGCCTGGTGGATACTTTGCCGGCCGAGCAGCGGCGGGTGGTGGTGTTGCGGTTTGTGGAGCAGAAAAGCATTAAGGAAGTGGCGAGGGAGATCCGCAAGACCGAGGGCGCGGTGAAGCAGTTGCAATTCCGCGCGCTCAGCAGTCTGCGGGCGCGCATGGAGGGTGCCGATGCCTAAGCGCTCTCTCAATCCGCGAGACAACGACGCCAAAAGGATCGAGCAGCTGAACCGGGCGGTGGACGTAATGCTCGGACGGGCCGATGGCAAGCCTCCTCAGGTGGATGCGAGCGTCGAACCGCTGGTGCGAATCGCCGCCGATCTGCGCGGTTTGCCGCGAGAAAATTTCAAGGCACGACTGAAAGCTGAACTGGAAGGGAGACAGACTATGGCTAGCGTTGCTGAACCCATTGCGGCCGTTCATCCGGTTGCGACTCCAAGATTGTTTTTCAAAGATGTGGCCAAGGCCATCGAGTTTTACCAGAAGGCCCTCGCGGCGAAAGAGGTGTTCCGGTTCCTGGTCGAGGGCAAAATTCAGCATGCCGAGATCAAGATTGGGGACTCGCCCATCAGGATGGCCCAAGAGTGGCCGGAGGGAGGCAGATTCAGCCCCGAGACTCTGAGCCACTCGGCGGTGGAGTTGCTCATCCAGGTCGACGATGTTGATTCTTTCGCAGCCCGGGCTGTGGCGGCGGGGATGACGGTTTCAAGGCCGATCAGGGATGAATTCTACGGAGCTCGAGAGGGTATCTTCGTCGATCCCTTTGGTTACAGCTGGAACATCCTGACCATTAAAGAAGTAATGTCGGCGGAGGAAGTGTACCGCCGGTTCAACGCCATGCAGTCGGAGGCGAAGAAGCCGGCGGTGAATCCGGTGCCGCGTGGCTTCCACACGGTGACGCCTTACATGATCGCACCCGATGGAGACGCGATGCTGGCATTTGCCAAGAACGCGTTCGGCGCGGAAGAGACTTTCCGCGCGATTGGCGGAGCCGGAGGAATTCACGGCGAGACGCGCATCGGCGACACCATGCTGATGATGGGCGGAGGGATTCCGGGCAAGCCGTTCAACGCCAAGGCGAACACGACGGCGTTGCACATCTATGTCGAGGACACTGACGCCGCCTACAAGAAGGCTTTGCAGGCGGGAGCAACCTCGATCGGCGAGCCGCAGGATCACGAATATGGAGAGCGGGGCGCGAGCGTGAAAGATCCCTTCGGCAATCTCTGGTATATCGCCACGCACCAGGGCGAGAGCTACATCCCCAAGGGGCTGAATAATGTGAATGTATACATGCATCCGCTGCGGGCGGAGCCGGTGATTGGCTTCCTGAAGCGGGCTTTCGGCGCGCAGGAACTCGCGAAGTACGCTTCGCCGGACGGCATCGTCCACCATGCCGAGATTCGCGTGGGCGATTCGGTGCTTGAAATGGGCGAGGCTCATGGCCCTTATCAGCCGATGCAATCGATGTTCTATGTGTATGTGCCGGATTGCGACATGGTTTATCAACGGGCGCTGGCGGCTGGCGCGAAATCGATTCAGGAGCCTGCAGACCAGCCCTATGGCGACCGAACTTCGGGAGTTACAGATCCGTTCGGCAATACATGGTACATTGCGACGCATGTTAAGGACGTGGCGATGTAAGCGTCCGGGCGCTCCAAACGGAATCTATTTCGGGGTTCGAGAACTGAAATTAATGGATGGAGCCTGGGAAAAATTCAGCCGTCTGGGTTCGGGCCTCCTGCGTGGGTTTCGCGCGAGGCTGCTTATTCCGTCCGCAGCGCGCGCATTGGCTCCGGGGAAGCTGCCTTGCGAGCCGGCACGGCGGTGGCGATGAAGGCTGCCAAGCTGAGCGCGGCGGCGGTCAGCAGCAGGACATTGAGGTCGTAGGGTTTCACACCAAATAATTGAGCCGCCATCGCGCGCCCACCCAGAATTGCCCCCGGGATGCCGATGGCTAACCCGAGGGCAACCTGCAGAAACGCCCCACGCAGCACCAGTTCGAGGACATTTACGCGATCCGCTCCAAGCGCCATGCGAATCCCGATCTCGCTCGTTCGGCGCTCAACCGAATACGCGGTCACACCGTAAAGCCCGACGGACGCTAGCACCAGAGCCAGGAAGCCGAATAGCGAGGTCAGCGTCACGATCATCTCTGCCTGGGCAAAGTTGCTCTTTACCTGCACCGCAAAAGGCAGAAAATCAATTACCGCCAGGTCAGGGTTCACCTGCGCGAGAACACGTCGTACCTGCGCTTCCAGACCTGCAACGTTTCCCTGGGTTCTTAGCTCGATGGTATTCAGATAATGGGACGAATCCTCAAATATGGCAAAACGCTGATCTTCATAGACCATTTGTTGTGTAGCGGGCAGAAAAAACATTGGGCGAATCTTGGTGGTAGGTTTCCAATAATCCGTGTCCTCGGTGACGCCAACAATTTCGAATGCTCCGGCGTACTTTGGGTCGAGGTCGCCGAAATGTTTTCCGACAGCAGTGTCGTTCTTGAAGAACGTCTTGGCGAAGGTCTGATTCACTACGGCCACGTGTTGTGAGGTCGCGGTATCCTGCTCCGTGATTGCCATGCCCTGAATGATCCTGGTGCCGATGGTGTCGAAATAACCGCTGCTCACTCGCGCCCACGACGCATTGTTCTGGTCGCTGCCTGGCGGTGGAGGAGCCTGGCCCTCGATGTAGGTGGTTTCACCCCAGTTATTTCCGTCCATAGGGCTATAGATCGAGAAGCTGACCTGGCTCACGCCGGGGATCGCAGCCAAGTCATCGTGAAGCTGGCGGTAGAAAGCATCGAGCTGGGCCGGTTTATAACCGGCCATGGCCGCATCAGTGTGCAGAATGTATCGGTTGGATGTCTCGAACCCAAAGTGCTGGTGCTGCATGTTTTTCAAGCTCTCAGTGAGCAATGCCGCAGCGGCCAACAGCACCAGCGATAACGCCGCCTGCACAACGACCAGCGATTTCTGCGTCCAGCCGCGCCTTTCGCCGGTTGAGCGACTGGCGCCGCGCATGGCATCGACAGGGTCAGCGGCTGCTGTCATCCATGCCGGGACGACCCCAAACAAGATTCCTGTCAGCAATGCCATAGCAAAGGTGAAACCGAGCACGGGCAGCGAAGGCGTGGCCTTGATCGCGACGTAGTCCTTTTGAAATGCCAGATGCAGGATGAGCCGGGTGCCAGCAAACGCAAAAGCAACTCCTGCGATGCCACCCACCAAAGCGAGGACGGTGCTTTCAGTCAATACCAGCCCGATCTGGCGCGATCGCGATGCGCCCAGAGCGGCGCGGATGGAGGTTTGCTGCCTGCGGGTAGCCGCTCGCACGAGCATCAGATTGGCCACATTCGCACACGCGATCATCAAGACCACGCCGGAAATCCACATCAAGAGGTGCAGCCCGGACTGGTATTCATCACGCAGCATCTGCACCCCAGCGCCTCCAGGCGAAAGGTGCAGGGTTTGCTTCGGCACCAGATCCCGTTCGCCGGGCTGCAGCTTGTTCACTGGGCCCAGAAGCCACTGTTGCAGTTCGACCTGCATGCGGGCTTCAATGCTTTTCACATTGGCAGCCGGCGTAACTCGGCCGATTACGTCCAGCCAGTCCGCCATTGGGAGATCCATAAGATCTTTTGTGCTCTCGATCATCGGCTCATCCGACAGCGGAATCCAAAATGCCGGGGTGGACTGAAGGCGGTCTCCAAAGAAGCCTGGAGGAGTGATTCCTACCACCGTAAAGGGCTGTCCATTCAAGGTGAAGCTGGCGCCGACCACTGACGGATCCTGGCCATATTTCTGTTGCCAGGTGCGGTAGCTCATCACCGCGACCGGATCCGCTCCCTTATGATCGTCCTGCATGGACAGGACCCGGCCAGCGTAAGCCCCGACCCCGAACATTGCGAAGTAATTTCCGGAGACAAATTCGCTGCGTTGCGGCTCCGCGGGCTGGTTGCTCCCCATGCGGCGCGCTCCGACCAGATCGCCGCCCGACTGGAAAGCAGCGAGTTCGACAAAGCCCGGCGTTCCATCCCGAAACATTTTGTACTTCTCATAAGAGAACAGGGACCAGTCGTCTTGCAGGCCGTTATTCACGCAGCAAAACTCGACGTCGCCAATCCGATAGAGATCGCCTGGCTTAGCCACGGGCAAGGACTTCAACAGTACCGCGTGCACTAAAGTGAAGATTGCCGTGGTCGCTCCTATGCCTAAAGCCAGCGTTAGCACCGCGGTTGTCGTGAAGCCGGGGGCATTGGCGAACTGTCGCAGCGCGTAGCGAACATCTTCCATCAGAGACATGGGTTCTCCCTGCCGGACTACGGCTTGGACGCACCTCTTATGGGTTGGTGAGCGATAGCGCCGCCTCGGGCGTTTTTGTATTTTGTTCGGCTCGCTGGTTTGACCCTCCCAACTGTCTCCCATAAACTGAAAGATTCAGTCCACCTGCAGGTTTCAACTTTATGGCTGACAGTATTCATGTGAAGCTTCCTGACGGAAGTGTCAAGGATGTTCCCAAGGGGACGACTGCGTTCGACATTGCGAAGTCAATTAGCCCGCGGCTGGCGGATGCGGCCGTGGTTGCCAAGGCGCGGCCTTTTGCGCCGTCCGAACCCAGCTCCAATGGCGATCTTATCGATCTCACCAAGCCGCTGGAAAAGGACACCGATCTCCGCCTGCTGACTGATAAAGATCCCGAGGCGCTGGAAGTTTACCGGCATTCGTCGGCGCATCTGCTGGCGGCGGCAGTGCTGGAGCTTTTTCCTGAGACCAAGCTAGGCCACGGACCGCCTACCGAGAGCGGTTTTTTCTACGACTTTTACCGGCCTACCGCCTTCACTCCGGAAGATCTGGAAAAAATCGAGAAGAAGATGCAGGAATTGGTGCAGCAGGACATTCCTTACGCGCGGGAATTTCTGCCTCGCGAACAGGGGCTGGCGGAGTTCAAAAAAGAAGGCGACTTCATGAAGTGCCATTTCATCGAGCAATTCACCAAGCCCGATGAAAAGATTTCCATTTACCGCACGGGGAAGTTCGTCGATTTTTGCCGCGGGCCACACATTCCGTCGACCGGAAAGATCAAGGCGTTCAAGCTGTTTAATATCGCGGGCGCGTACTGGCTGGGCGACGAGAAGAATCCGCAGCTACAGCGCATTTACGGAACCTCGTTTTTCTCGAAGAAAGATCTCGAAGCTCACCTGAAGCAGCTGGAGGAGGCGAAGAAGCGCGACCATCGAGTCCTCGGCAAGCAGCTTGATCTGTTTTCCATCCAGGAACTGGCCGGGCCGGGGCTGATTTTCTGGCATCCCAAGGGTGGCATCATCCGCAAGCAGATGGAAGACTGGATGCGCGAGGAGTACCTGAAGCGCGGCTACTCGCTGGTTTACACGCCGCACGTGGCGCGGCGGCAGTTGTTTTTCACCTCGGGGCACGAGGGTTATTACGCACAGAACATGTTCGACGCCATGGAACTCGACGACGCCGAATATCGCCTGAAGCCAATGAACTGTCCGGGGCACATTCTGATTTACAAAGATTCGCTGAAATCGTATCGCGATCTGCCGGTGCGGCTGGGCGAACTGGGAACGGTTTATCGCTACGAGCGTTCGGGAGTGATGCACGGATTGTTGCGCGTGCGGGGGTTTACGCAAGATGACTCGCACATCTTCTGCACGCCGGAGCAGGTTGAAGGCGAGATTACCGGCTGTCTCGACTTTGCCCTGGATGTGCTGAAGGATTTTGGTTTCGACCAATTCCAGACTGAGCTTTCAACGTGGGATCCTAACGACCGCAAGAATTTTGTCGGGAGCGAAGAGCAATGGGTCAACGCCACCGAATCGCTAAAGAAAGTGCTGGAACGCCGGAAGGTTGAATTCAAGACCATTCCTGGCGAGGCGGCATTTTACGGGCCGAAGATCGACATCAAACTGGTGGATGCTATCGGACGGCTGTGGCAGCTCTCGACGGTGCAGGTTGATTTCAACCTGCCGCAGCGCTTTGGTCTGGAGTATGTGGCCGAGGATGGTTCGCGCAAACAGCCGGTGATGGTGCATCGCGCGCTGTTTGGATCGATCGAGCGCTTCTTCGGCGTGCTGATTGAGCACTACGCGGGCGCGTTCCCGGTGTGGCTCTCGCCGGTGCAGGTCGCCATGATCCCGATCAGCGAGCGGCATGCGGAGTACGCGAATAAAGTTGCCGATCAGCTCAAGGCTATCGGCGTGCGCGTGGAAGTGGATGCGCGCAATGAAAAGATGAATGCCAAGATTCGCGAGCATGCCATGCAAAAAGTTCCTTTCCTGCTCGTGGTGGGAGATAAAGAGGCTGAGGCTGGCAAGGTAAACGTGCGCACTCGCGGGAAAGAGAAGACTGAGGATATGGCGGCGGGCGAGTTCGTGGAGAAAATAGGGAAGCTGATTGCTGAGAAGAGTGCGGGGCTGTAGCTTTCAAACCTTTTCACCACAGAGTCACAGAGAAAACCTTTTTGGGCTTTTGTTATGGGGACAGTGGCGTCCGACTGTCCCCATACGTGTTTTTGGGCTGCGGGGTTGTACCATGTTTGCGTGCACTCACTAGCGCAGCGCGTGCTGGGCCACATCCGGCGGGAGGAATTGCTGCGGGCTGGGGAGCGGGTTGGGGTCGCGGTTTCGGGTGGGATCGATTCGGTGGCGCTACTGCGCCTGCTGATTGAATTGCATCGGGAGCTTGGCATTGTCCTTTCCGTCGTTCATTTCAACCACAAGCTGCGCGGGGCCGAGTCGGATGCGGATCAGGAGTTTGTGGCGGGGCTGGCTCGCGAGCATGGGTTGGAATTTCATACTGCCAGCGGCGATGTGGCTCAGCTTGCCGCCGAGGAAGGCTCTGGGGTGGAATCGGCTGCTCGCGAGTTGCGATATGGATTCTTTCAAGAGCTGCTGGGTGCAGGCGGGTCGGAAGGTTCAGGCACCGCAGGGGCTAAAGCCCAACACTTCGAACCATTTAATCGCAGGGCTGAAAGCGCTGCGCCACCCCAAAGCGAAGCTCCCGCAATTTTATTGAACAAGGTCGTGACCGGCCACACGCTCGACGACCAGGCGGAAACCGTGCTGATGCGGGTGATTCGCGGTACGGGACCGCGAGGGCTTGGGGGAATTTTCCCGCGCATTATCGTGGAGCACGAAGATGATGAGGGCTACGGCGAAATTGTTCGCCCGCTGTTGGGAATTCGGCGAGGCGAATTGGAACAATATCTTGTGGATATTAAACAGCCGTGGCGAGAAGACTCGACCAATGCCGAATCCAAGTTCACTCGCAACCGCGTGCGCAGCCTTGTGCTCCCGTTGCTCGAGCGGGAGTTTAATCCCACCGTGAGCAAAAACCTTTCGGAACTGGCGGAAATCGCCCGCGACGAGGAGGATTATTGGGACACCGAAATCTCAGGCTGGCTGGGGACGGTGGTGCAATGGTCGCAGCCGGAATGGACACGCGGGATTCCGGGTTTTGATGAGAAGGCTGCGCTGGTCCAAATCCAGCCGTCGCGAGGTCAGTCGCCTCATGCTGATTTGGCGAATGCTGAATTGCTTGCGCGAATAGAGGAGTCCGGTCCGGCACTGATGAATGCGTCCGTGAGCCGGCCGTGGCTGTTGACCGAGCCCAAGGCCGTGCAGAGACGCGTGCTGAAAGCAATTGGCGAGCGGGTGGGAATTCCGCTCGAGTTCAGGCATGTCGAGGAAATCCTGAGGTTCGTGGGCGAAAACGGTCCATCTGGGAAGGAATTGTCGCTGCCGCTGGGCTGGAAGATCGTCCGCGAGCCGGAAGTTATAATCTTCCTTACGCCTGACTTGCGGCGCCAGGAGCGGATCCCGGATTACGAATACTCGCTACCGGTGCCCGGCGGTGTGCCTGTGCCAGAGTTAGGAGTAGTAATCGAGGCGTTGCGCGTGGCTCCCGAGTCAGGGCTCGCGGAGTATAATCCGCAACAACTTCTCCGCGCGGGTCTGTTGCCGGGGCGGTTGACTGTCCGAAACTGGCACGCGGGGGATCGGTATTGGCCGGCACACACGAAGTCGCCGAAAAAGATCAAGGAACTGCTACAGGAGCGGCATGTGGCACATCAGTTCGGGCAACAAGGGCGCAGGCTTTGGCCGGTGGTAATGAGTGGAGACGAGATTGTGTGGATGCGCGGCTTTCCGGTTCCCGCAAAATTCCGCCGGAAACGGGAGGAGGAAGCAGTATTGATCCGAGAAACGCCATGGAGTGACCAGGACGCGATTTAACAATCCGCTCCAACCGGCTGGTCTAACCGGCATTGTGAAGTACCCGAGGCACGCTATTTCATGAATGCATCCAGAGTCGAGCCACTTCGCCAGGTCATTGCAGCCGACCAGATCCAGAAGAGAGTGAAGGAACTGGGCCGTCAAATCTCCGATGATTACCAGGGGCAAACCATTCAGGCGCTGGCTGTTCTGGAAAATGCGTTCATGTTCATGGCCGATCTGGTGCGGGCGTTGGATGTGCCAGTGGTATGCCAGTTCATCAAGCCGAAGTACAGCAAGCAGGGCAATAGCGGAGGAGAGGTGGTGGAAATCTTCTTCAGCCATGAGCCGGACATTCGCGGCCAGCATATTCTGCTGGTTGAGGGCCTGGTGCACTCAGGAGTGACCAGCGAATTCTTGATGAGCGACCTGCGGGCACGGGGGGCATCTTCGGTGAAGCTAGTGACTCTTCTGGACCGCCAGTCTGCCCGGCGCGTGGCCCTGCAGCCTGATTATTTCGGTTTTCTGGTGGATGAAGGTTTCCTCGTGGGCTATGGCCTGGGTGCGGTGGAGCAAACCAACCGGAATATTCCATATGTGGCTGCAAGTCCAAGGCCGGGGATGACTTAAGTCACGGTAGGAACGACGCGCCTTTTTTTCAAGAAAAAGGTAGAATAAAACCTATTAAGGAATTTTCCTATCGAAAATGGCCGAATGGCATCTAATCTAGGTTAGGAGCCTCGGAGGTTTCCTCATTCTGATAGCCTCCGATTCTTTTCAGGAGCCTCATTGGTGAATTCAACAGTAAAAACCGTGGTGTTTTGGGTAGTCATTGGGTTGTCCGCACTGCTTCTGTGGACCGTGATTCAACAGGGACGTGGCGGGCAAAAAGACAAGGAAGTCAATTTTTCCCAGTTCATGAGTGACGTCTCGCAGGGGAACGTGCACGAAGTCACCTTGGACGGCCAGCAAGTAAAGGGAAAATACCGTGACGGCTCAGCCTTCCACACCGTGGCTCCGCCCGTATATCCCGATATGTACAAGACGCTCGCTGACAAGGGCGTCGTATTGACGATCAAGGACGTTAACGGCGGGAGTTGGCCGCTGCAACTTTTGGGGACTTGGGCTCCGCTGATACTGCTTGGCGCCTTGTGGTTCTTCATGATCCGGCAGATGCAAACCGGCGGGAATAAAGCGCTTTCGTTTGGCAAGAGCCGGGCGCGGCTGCTTTCGATGCAGCAGAAAAAAGTCACGTTCAAAGACGTGGCCGGCGTGGAAGAGGCTAAGGAAGAGTTGCGCGAGATTATTGAGTTCTTGCGCGAGGCGCAGAAGTTCCAAAAACTTGGCGGCAGGATTCCCAAGGGAGTGCTCCTGGTTGGCCCTCCGGGAACCGGCAAGACTCTACTGGCTCGGGCGGTCGCGGGCGAAGCCAATGTTCCTTTCTTCTCAATTTCCGGTTCGGATTTTGTAGAGATGTTTGTGGGCGTCGGCGCGAGCCGCGTGCGCGATCTGTTCGAACAGGGCAAGAAAAATGCGCCCTGCATCATTTTCATCGACGAGATTGATGCTGTGGGCCGGCATCGCGGCGCGGGACTGGGCGGCGGTCACGACGAGCGCGAGCAGACGCTGAACCAGTTACTGGTGGAGATGGACGGTTTCGAATCGAACGAAGGCGTCATTCTGATGGCGGCGACGAACCGGCCTGACGTGCTTGATCCGGCATTGCTGCGGCCCGGCCGTTTCGACCGGCGCGTCGTGGTGAGCCGCCCCGATGTGCGGGGGCGCGAAGAAATCCTGCGCGTGCATACCCGCAAAATTCCTCTTGCCGAGGATGTCGATCTTTCCGTGCTGGCCCGCGGCACACCCGGTTTTTCCGGAGCTGACCTGGCCAACATGGTGAACGAAGCGGCGCTGGCTGCGGCGCGGCAGAACCGCAAGGCTGTGCTGATGTTCGATTTCGAAGTCGCCAAGGACAAAGTCCTGATGGGCGTGGAACGCAAATCCCTGATTCTTTCCGACGAGGAGAAGAAGGTCACGGCGTATCACGAAGCTGGGCATGCGTTGGTGGCGGCGAAACTTCCGGGCTCCGATCCGGTGCACAAGGTCACGATTATTCCGCGCGGCATGGCTTTGGGCGTGACCATGCAGTTGCCGATCGATGACCGGCACAACTACACTCGCGAATATTTGAAGACCGACCTGGCGATCTTGATGGGCGGCCGTCTGGCGGAGGAATTATTTCTCAACCAGATGAGCACAGGAGCGGGAAACGACATTGAGCGGGCTACAGAGATGGCGCGCAAGATGGTCTGCGAGTGGGGCATGAGCGATCTTGGCCCGCTCACTTTTGGCAAAAAAGAAGAGCAGATTTTCCTGGGCCGCGAGATCAGCCAGCATCGCGATTACAGCGAAGACACTGCCATTAAGATTGATGGCGAGGTCCGCAAGCTGGTCAATCACGGATATGAAACCGCGAAGAACATTCTGGAGGGGAACCGCGACACGCTGCAGAAAATTGCTGCGGCCCTGCTGGAGCGGGAAGTGCTGGATGCTTCCGAAGTGATGACGCTTGTCGAGGGCAAGGAACTGCCTCCGATGAAGTCACCTTCCAAACCCGACGACGGCGTGCAGCAAGTATTGAAGCCGGAGCCCGGACGGCCCGGAATCGCGAAGGGCGGAGAGAGTCCAGCGCGAGCTTAGAATTGGTTTTACAATTTGCATGAATAAGGGCGGCCTGACGGCCGCCCTTGGTTTTGCGAGAACCGTCTGCGAGAACTATCCGTTCACTATGCTCATCATGTGCTCAGGATAGCGAAGCCCTGCGGCAGCCCCGGTGGGGAAAATTTCGTCGATGCGCCGCAGATCCTCTGCTGTGAGCTTCACCCCGATCGCAGCCACGTTGTCCTCCAAATACTTGCGACGCTTCGTGCCTGGGATCGGCACGATGTTTTTGTCCTGAGCGAGCACCCAGGCCAGAGCCAACTGAGCGGGGGTGCAGCCTTTCTGTTTCGCGATTTCCTCGACCCCGCGAACGAGATTCAGATTTTTCTGAAAGTTCTCGGTCTGAAAGCGCGGAGAATATCTGCGATAGTCGTCTTCCGGAAAATCTTCGAATCGGGTGAACTGGCCGGTGAGAAAACCGCGCCCGAGCGGGCTGTACGCAACGAAACCTACGCCAAGTTCGCGGCAAGTCGGAAGGATTTCGTCTTCGGGCTCGCGGCTCCACAGCGAGTACTCCGTTTGTAGCGCCGTGATGGGATGAATTTTTACGGCCCGGCGCAGGGTTTGGGGTGAAGCCTCGGAGAGTCCGATGTGACGAATTTTTCCTTCTTGGACAAGCTGCGCCATCGCGCCCACGGTTTCTTCGATGGGCGTAGCCGGATCAACCCGGTGCTGGTAGTAGAGGTCGATGGTTGCAACGCCGAGGCGCCGCAGGCTGCCTTCGCAGGAGCGGCGGACGTAGTCGGGCTTGCCGTTGACGCCGCGCGCCGCCGGGTTCGTGGGATCGCGAACGATTCCGAATTTCGTGGCCAACACGACTTTGTCACGCTTGCCTTTGATCGCACGGCCAACCAGTTCTTCATTCTTATAAGGGCCGTACACATCCGCGGTGTCGAGGAAATTAATTCCCAGTTCGAGTGCTCGATGAATGGTGGCGATGGATTCGCTGTCATCGCGTCCGCTGTAAAACTCTGACATACCCATACAGCCGAGGCCGAGGGCTGAGACTTTAAGACCACTGCGTCCAAGTTCGCGAAATTGCATAATGGCTCCTTTCCAGGAACAAAATTAACGGATATTGCCGCGTACCTTTTAAGAGATGCGTCAACTCTATCCTTAGATGTGGGAATTCGTGAGTCGTTTGGCGCGGCCCCGCATCTTTGTTCTTTGCTGGAATTTTCCCTCCGATCGGCGGAATTCATGAGTCAGGTACCAATTTGGTTTGAACGCAAGTTTGAGTTTTCGTTTCCGGTGGAGCTGCATCCGAATCTGTGCGCACGTCTGCGCGGCACTCCGGCAAGACTGGAAGAGGCGCTGCGGGGCCGTTCTCAGAAACTCCTGACCAGAAAAGCGGAAGAAAAGTGGTCGGCTCAGGAACACGCCGGCCATCTGGTTGACCTCGAACCCCTGTGGCTGGCGCGGGTGGGCGATTACGTGGCGGCGAGCGACCAGCTCACCGTGACAGATTTGCAGAATCGAAAAACCGACGAAGCGCACCACAACGCGCACCCGCTGGAGCAGATTCTGGCTGAGTTCCGCGCTGCAAGAGAGAGACTGCTGAAACGAGTGGATGAACTGGATGCGTCACTATTTGCCCGGGCCATTCCCCACCCGCGCCTGAAGACGCCGATGCGGCTGGTTGACCATTTGTATTTTGTCGCCGAACACGACGATCACCATCTGGCGCGAATCTGGGAGCTGGTCAACGCCACCAGTTAGTATGGCGGGCGGCGATCAGAGTTCAACGGTGATCAGGGGCTTGGTGCGGTTGAGGATTTCGCCAATTTCTACCGCGGATACTCCTGCCCCGCTTAGGGCTTGCTTGAGCTGAGCAGAGTCTTCGTGTGCGACTGCGATCAGCAGGCCGCCCGCGGTCTGCGGATCGAAGAGAAGCGCTCTCAAGTCTTCAGGAACTCCTTTGTTGTAATCGACCACACATTCAGCGAAGTCGCGGTTGTTCTTCAGGCCACCGGGAATGTACCCGGCGCGGACACATTCGAGAGCTCCAGCGAGAACTGGAACGCGCTTGGCATACAGCCGAAGAGATACATCGGAGGCCAGTGCCATTTCGCGGGCGTGGCCGATTAAGCCAAAACCGGTTATATCCGTCATGGCATGGACACGGTATTGGTTTTTGACGATCAGCTCCGCAGCCTGCTTGTTCAGCGTGGTCATCGATTGGACCGCAGCATCGATCCAACGCGGCTCAGCCTTGCCTTTCTTGATTGCCGTGGAAATCACGCCCGTACCTAGCGCCTTGGTGAAGATGAGAGCATCGCCTGGCTTGGCGCCGGCGTTGGTGAGAACTTTTTTCGGATGGACGAGCCCGGTGACGGCGTATCCGAACTTGGTCTCTTCATCGCGAATGCTGTGGCCGCCGATCACCGTGCATCCGGCCTCCATCATTTTCGAGAGGCCGCCGGCGAGGATGCGCTCGAGAATCTCCAGATCCGCTTTCTCCGGGAAGCAAACGAGAGCGAGCGAAGTAAGCGGCTTTCCTCCCATCGCGTAAACGTCGCTCAAGGCATTGGTCGCGGCGATCTGGCCGAAGACGTAAGGGTCGTCGACAACTGGCGTGAAAAAGTCGACCGTTTGGACGAGCGCCTGGTCGGGCGCGATTTGATACACTCCGGCGTCGTCGGCGTGGTCGAAGCCGACTAGGACATTAGGGTCGTGTTGCCGGGCTAATTTCCCAAGCACCGTGTCCAGCGCCGCCGGACTCAGCTTGGACGCTCAACCCGCAGCTTTTACCGACTCTGTGAGACGGAATGGCTTTACTTCGGACATGAGGTCATTGTACCGAGTTGCGAGTACCGAGTTGCGAGTCGACTACCGAAGAAAGTGGAAGGAATGCAGATCAGGTGCGCTCTACTTCACCGCGACATCGGTGACCTGGATTTCGGGAAACTGCCGGTTCCATTGCGCAGAAATACCCTCAAACGTCAGACGAAAAGTTGTGCTCTGCCCGGGACCGAGCGGCGAGACGCTGAAGTCCACCGCTTCCGGATACGGGCCGCTGGTTTTCAGAACCTGCAATGGGATTTCTTCTCGTTGGGCGAGTTGTCCCATATCATCTTTGAATCTGACTTCGACAATCACGTGAATGACAGTTTTGTCGCCGGAGTTAGTGACCACGCCGTCGACATAACTGACGGTAGCTCCGACAAAATTTTGCGCCGCGCTCATCTTGAAATCAGATAGCTTGAGGCTCGCGGCGTAAGGAGGCGGTCCGGATGCGGTCTTTGGCTGGCTGCGAAGCAGGAGCGCCGCCACAATAGCGATCACGATGACCACCGCTACGGCAATAGCGATGGTGCGCCGGCTGGAATCTGGTTCTTCGGCTACCGGAGTTGGCTGAATCAGGCCGCCCATGAACGTCGATTGTACTCTGGATGTGTCGTCTGGATGTTAGTTGCTGGTTTTGAAGAATGCCGCCAGGAATAACACTCCGAACAGCAGGTCAACGCATCCCAGAACAAGATCTCCCGGGGTTAAGCGGTGCTGTAAATAGAGCACGACGAAGGTAGTGCCGCCACCAAATTTCTCAATCACCGAAGGAATCATCATCGGGCGGAGTCGCACCGGATCCCGCGCAATCACGATGAATACAATCTGGAAGGCCAGCCCCACACTGACGAAGCCGTAGTAAAACGCGGGATGCGTAATCGGTGGCGGGTCCTGGCGACCGATCAAATCGAACATGAAGTAAAGAGGCGCAAGCACCAGGGCGCCCCAAATACCGGCAATCCAAAAAACGATCTTGGCGAATCTCATGGAAGTACGGTTATTCGCCACCAACGGTGAGTCCCTCGATGCGCAGGGTTGGCGAAGCCACGGAGCCGCGGAACTCGAGATCGTTCGCGATCTCGGAGATGTTGAAGAAAATCTCTTTCAGGTTTCCTGCCACGGTGATTTCTTCGACCGGGTAAGCGAACTCCCCGCCAGAGATCCACAAGCCGGAAGCGCCGCGGGAATAATCGCCGGTTACCAGGTTCGCGCCGTGGCCGAGGAACTCGGTCACATAGAGGCCTTCTTTGATTTCGGAAATCAGTTGCTTCGGCGTTCTTGTTCCTGGCTGCAGGAAGTAATTGCCCGGACCGATGCCAGGAGTGCCTGCAAGTCCGCGGGAAGCATTGCCTGTGGTCGCGAGCCCCAACTTTTTCGCCGTGTATGTATTCAACAGATACGAGCTGAGAACGCCCCTCTCAATGACAACGGTTCGCCGCGTGGGCACGCCTTCGCCATCGAACGGGCTGGTGCCAAAGCCGCCGGGGATGGTTCCGTCGTCGATGATGGAGACGTTGTCTCCGGCGACTTTCTGTCCCAGCTTGCCTGCGAGAAACGAAGCTCCGCGGTAAACCGAATCGCCGTTGATCCCCTCAAAAATATGCTCCAGGATTGACGTTGCGACCATGGGATCGAAAATGATCGGAACCTGCGCGGTTTTTGCCTTACGAGCACCCAAACGGCGCAGCGTGCGCTGGGCCGCAACTTTGCCTACTTGCTCAGGCGATTCCAGTTTCGAGAGCGTTCGCGCGACCGAGAACCAGTAGTCGCGCTGCATCGCGCCATCGTCAGTTTGCGCAATGGGGATAGCAGCTACCGAGCAATACGACCGTCGGAATTCTCCGACGAAGCCATGCGAGTTAGCCAGAACCTTATGGCCGGTGGCGGCGTCAAACGATCCGCCTTCTGAATTCTTGATGCGCGGGTCGAAATCGAGAGCGGCCTTTTCGGCGCGGCGGGCGTAATCGATACGGTCGGGGCCCGGGAGGGAATAAACGTCTTCGTGATAGAGGTCGAGATCGCCGGTGAGCGAGCCGAGTTGGGAAGCTTCAGGGATTCCGCCGAACGGGTCTTCCGAGGTGATCTTTGAAAGCTCGAGGGCGGATTTCACCATGCGGTCAAGACTTTCGCGGGAAAAATCGCTGGAGTAGGTACAGGCCGCGCGCTGGCCAGAGAAGACGCGGACGCCGATGGA
Source organism: uncultured Acidobacteriota bacterium (assembly GCA_963842075.1). Classification (GTDB taxonomy): domain Bacteria; phylum Acidobacteriota; class Terriglobia; order Terriglobales; family Acidobacteriaceae; genus Sulfotelmatobacter. The sequence goes on from CAWJFA010000002.1 coordinate 294,617, forward strand.
TCGCGATCCGGATTCTTTGAGGGTTTCGACCTGGCCAAGGCGAACCAGCGTGGAGAATTCGTCGCCTTCGCGGACCACGCATTCGGCAGCGGTTGCGCCGCCTTTCATAGCGCGGCGGACGATGTCCTGGGCTAGGGAGCGGAGGTCAACTTGCAGTGCGGGCGCGGCGGCGCCTAATTCGGTTAAAGGCATAAGTCTTCATTTATCTTATCCCAAATGAATGCCTCGTTTTTCCCACCACTAGGTTTTGGCTTTTCCATTCGAGCACACAAGGCTCTCATTGCCTGTAATGTACTTATGCATTACAATTGAATGGATTGAGGGATATTCCCATGACCACCTTGACCGTCACGGCGCGAGGACAGGTTACATTCCGGAAAAAGGTGTTACAGCACCTCGGGATTAAGCCTGGGGAAAAGATTGCTTTGGATTTGCTTCCCGATGGCCGGGGCGTGATCCAGGCAGCACGTCCGGGGGGAACTATCGATGACTTCATTGGGTTTCTTGCGGGAAAAACGAAAAAGGTGGCGACCATCGAAGAGATTAACGAGGCGGCGGCGGATGGCTGGGCCGGCCGGATAAAAATGGGCGGGGTCAAAAAGGGTAAGAAGTGAAAATTGCGGTCGATACGAACGTTTTGGTGCGCGCCGTTGTTCGCGACGACAAGATGCAGGCGGAAGTGGCCGCCGGAGTATTGCGCAACGCAAGTCTCGTTGCAGTCGCGGTCTCCAGCCTGTGCGAGTTTGTTTGGGTTCTGCGTAGCGTTTATCGTTTTCAGGCATCGGACATAGCCAAAGCAATTCGTGCTTTGCTTGCTGCCGAAAATGTGGAAGCGAACCGACCGGCAATTGATGCTGGCCTAGCAATACTCGACGCGGGCGGGGATTTTGCCGACGGCGTGATTGCCTATGAGGGCAGATGGCTGGGCGCGGAGATGTTTGTTTCGTTCGATAAGAAGGCTGTTGCGACGCTCTCCTCGGCTGGAGTATCGACGCGGGCTTTGTAAGGCCGGTACTCGGTGCCGGGGGCGAACGACTTCCTAAGCAGGATCGCGAAGGTCGATTGCAAGTTTTGGAGGCTCAGTGCCGAGAGCGGAACAGCAAAATCGAAGCGATCCAAATGAGTGAGATCAGCGCCGCCGCTGCTACAAAAGCGCCACCTACATAGATACCCAGCGGGGCCTGGCCTCCAAATCGGCTCCAAAGCCGCCCACCAGCGGCAAGCAGCGCGAAGCTCACCAAAGTTGGGACAAGCCCATACAGCCCTAGCGACTGACCTGGCTGACCGTAGAAGACCAGCACCACCGCTCCATAAAACAGCCCAAGCCAACCTAGCGTGCCGACCATCAAGCTAATTGACCTGGCAAAATTTCTGTTGCTCAGCAAGCTGGACATCGGTCGCCCGCCTCCTTGCGACACATCCACCCTTACTGCATAAATCCGCCGGGATCTTTCTTGGCGGTGCCGCCGACGGTCAGGCGATCGATCTTGATGGTGGGGATGCCCACGCCCACCGGGACGGCTTGGCCATCTTTACCGCAGGTGCCAACGCCTTCGTCGAGTTTCAAATCGTTGCCTACCATCGAGACTCGGGTCAGAACGTCGGGGCCGTTGCCGATCAGGGTTGCGCCCTTGATGGGCGCGGTGATCTGGCCGTCTTCGATCATGTAGGCTTCCGAGGCTCCGAAGACGAATTTGCCGTTGGTGATGTCGACCTGGCCACCGCCGAAGTTTACGGCGTAGATGCCGCGCTTCACCGAGCGGATAATGTCTTCGGGGTTGTCCTGGCCCGCGAGCATGTAAGTATTTGTCATGCGTGGCATGGGGATGTGTTCGTAGCTCTCGCGGCGTCCGTTACCGGTGTCGGCGATGCCCATCAGGCGCGCGGAAAGCTTGTCGCTCAGGTAGCCCTTCAGAATTCCTTTTTCAATCAGCACAGTTTCTTGCGTGGGCTCGCCTTCATCATCTACATTCAGCGAGCCGCGGCGCCACGGCATGGTGCCGTTGTCGATGACGGTACAGCCTTCGCTGGCTACGCGTTTGCCGATCAGCCCGGCGAAAGCAGAAGTTTTCTTGCGATTGAAATCGGCTTCGAGTCCGTGTCCGACTGCCTCGTGCAGCAGAACTCCGGGCCATCCGGGACCGAGAACGACTTCCATCTCTCCAGCCGGAGCTTCCCTTGCATCAAGCTGAAGGATCGCTTGCCGCGCTGCTTCTTTGGCGAAGAACTCGGGATTCTTATCCCCGAAGAAGAAGTCGAGGGCCACGCGTCCGCCGCCGCCGGAACCGCCGCGAGCTGAGTTGTTTTCGGTTTTTGCGATGCAGGAAACATTCATGCGGGCAAGCGGTTGGGAATCTTCAGCGAAGGTTCCATCGGAACCGACAACAAGAATATTTCGCAACTCGTCGGAGTAGCTGGCTCGAACTTCCTGAATGCGCGGATCGTAGGCGCGCGCGGCCTTGTCAGCCCGCATCACCAGCTCAACTTTGGCGGTGATCTCGGCATCGACTGAGGGCAGAGTCACGGGATACAGGCTGCGAGCAGCGGTTTTCTGAAACCCAGCCACGGGCGTTTTTGCCGGAGCACTGGCAATCAGCGCCGCGGTGCGAGCGGCATGCAGAATACGGCTGGCTGAGAGATCGTCGGTATAGGCATATCCGGTGCGCTCACCAGAAACTACGCGCACGCCGCAACCGGCGGAAATGCCCTGCGATGCGGATTTCACCATCGACTCATCTACCATCAGCGAGGTCGACGAAAGATATTCGAAGTAAAGGTCCGCGTAGTCGCCGCCGGCGGAAAGAGCCGCTGACAGATAATGCTCAAGGTCGTTTTCGGTGACACCGTAGTTGTCGAAAAAAAAGCGCTGTTTATCTTTATCCACGAGAGATGTTTTATCCAAGCTGATCACCCACAAACAATATAGATGCCGCCGGGCTGGAGGCAGACTCAAGTTGAGCGGATGTCTTAATTATCCCACATGGACCGCAAGCGGACCGGCGAAAACATCCACAGCAATGCTGTGACGATGGTCACATGTCACAGACGGCGGACCAGTGCGGGCCGGACAATCTGGAGCGAGGATGCCATATGCCGATGGTTACGCCCCAAGCCCTGACTCGGACGGTGCAAGACTTCCTCAGCGAGGCAGCGGGCGCGGTCGTGATGGAGAACGGTGCGCTTGCCTTTGACCTGGCGCAATCCAAGTATTCCATCTCAGGCGAATACAACCGGTGCCTGCTTCATCTGTGGTCGGCGGAGCGAAATGCGGTACGGCGGGTGCTTGATGCGGAAGTAAAAAACGGAACCCTGCGGCTTGCGGTGCAGAGGCTCGGACAAGCACGACCGTCGAAGCTTGAGATTTGCCGCGAACGCGATCGCCGGTCTCCAACGGCTCGTCGCGCCGCGCGCGCCGCTTACGAGCAAAAGCTAAAGGGAACTCTGGAGCGGCACTTTCCCCAATTCAAAATCACGAAGCTGACGGGCGCGGTGGATCTGGAGAAATCCTTCGGACCGGTATACACGCGGGGGTTGATGCGGCAGGGACGCACGGTATTTGCCGTGTTGGGAGTGAACGCGCAGGAGACGCAGTCCTCGATCGATGCGGCGCTGACCTTCGGCATTCTGTGGCTCGATCTTTGCCGGCAGGCGCAGCCCGTGAATGCGCTTGTGGAAGGGCTGAAGCTGTTCGTTCCCAAGGGACGCTCGGCGCTGGTTCGCGAGCGAATGGCCAATCTGAACAGGGATGCCGCCAAGTGGTCCTTGTTTGAACTGGACACGCGTTGCGATGCGCTGGTGGAGATCGACTGCGCAGATCGCGGCAACGTGGCGACGCGGCTGGTACGTGCCACGGACGAAAATGTCGCGCGCGAGCGGTTCCGGGAATCGATTGGGAGAGTGCAGGAGATTCTGCCGAATTGCGAAGTCACTGTACTCTCGGCGGCGGAGATTGTTTTCCGCTGGCGCGGCTTGGAGTTCGCCCGAGCGCGTCTGGGAAGTATTCCAGGATCTTTTTGCAGCACGGAGGAGATCGTCTTCGGCGTGGGCTCTGAAGAGCGGATTCTGGAGAGACATAATGAAACCGAATTTGGGGAACTGGCGCACTGCCTGCGCGATACTCGCCACCCTTACGGGCCGCGGCAGCACCCGTTGTGGCGGCTGCGTCCGGAGCGATGGCTGGAGTCGCTGGTGGTGGGTGATGTGAGTGTGGTCGATGACCGCCTGGAGCCGTCACGCCGTTATTCGCAAGTTCCGGCATTCTCTGCGTCGGACCGCGCCATGATCGATGTGCTCACAACCACACATGCGGGACGTTTGGCGCTTGTGGAATTAAAGGCCGATGAAGACATCCACCTGCCGCTGCAGGGGCTGGACTACTGGGCGCGCGTGGAATGGCATCAAGCTCGCGGCGAATTTCCCCGCTTTGGATATTTCGAAGGCCGCGAGTTGTCTTCGGAAAAACCGCTCTTGTTTCTCGTGGCGCCAGCGCTGCACGTGCATCCGTCTACAGATACACTCCTGCGCTATCTCTCTCCGGAGATCGAATGGGAGTTTGTGGGGATTGACGAGCGTTGGCGCGAGGGAGTAAAAGTCGTGTTCCGGAAGCGGGCGGAGCGGAGCGCGAGACGTGGATCCGAATTACCCAACCGTGAAGCCAGCTGAATCTGGTTTCTTCCCGCCACTAGATTTACGATTGCTCCCAAGCTCCTAGTAGACGGCGCACGTCGAGCAACTGGCCCAGATGGTAAGCATTGTGGTCAGCAACCAGCAAAACCTCGCGAAGGATGGTTTGACCGTCGCCCCATGGGATACGCGCATATAGATCCGTCTTTGGATTCGCAATTAGATCCACCATGGCCTTCACATCTTTGCGGAACTGCTGAATGCTTTTGTTCCACGCGGCCGCTCTGGACGGCGCTTCCGTCTTGGGCCAGTAGCCTTCCGGCCATTTCGGCGATTCATGTTTGGAGTCGCGGCTGAATTCAAGGATGTCCCATTGTGCTATGCGAAGATGCTCAAGCAGCATCCATGCGGAGTGCGGGAGCCCATTCGGCTTCACGCCGCGTAAATTCTCCGGCATGTCTTTCACGACGTCGTCGAATTTGGCGTGTGCGCCGCCGCCGTTGAGCAGGTAGATCACGTGCTCGCGAAGTTGTTTGTCGTGCGGATCCTTGACTGCCATTCCGTCCTTCTTTCCTGCGGTCGATTTGGCGGCGACCGATCAAGAGAGCGATTGCTTACAGCGGTATATTTCCATGCTTCTTCGGCGGATTCTTGTCGCGCTTGTTTTCCAGCATCGCGAGCGCCTGAATCAGCTTCTTGCGCGTCTCTCGCGGCTGGATAATAGCGTCGACAAAGCCACGATCAGCGGCGACGTAGGGACTAGCGAAACGGTCGCGAAATTCTTCGATCTTGCTTTGGCGTAATTCCTGGCGCTCCTGCGGATTCGCCGCGCCATCCAACTCACGCTTGTAGACAATGTCTACCGCGCCTTCCGGCCCCATCACTGCGATCTCCGCCGTCGGCCAGGCATAATTCACATCGGTGCGAATATGTTTTGACGCCATTACGCAGTAGGCGCCGCCGTAGGCTTTGCGCGTGATAACCGTGACTTTCGGTACCGTGGCCTCGGCGAAGGCGTAGAGCAGCTTCGCGCCGTGCTTGATGATGCCGCCATACTCCTGCGCGGTGCCCGGCAGAAATCCCGGTACATCTTCAAACGTGACCAGGGGAATATTGAAGCAGTCGCAGAAGCGGACGAAGCGCGCTCCCTTGATCGACGCATTGATGTCAAGCGTGCCCGCCAGCATGGCCGGCTGGTTAGCCACGATACCGACGGAGCGGCCGTCCAGACGCGCGAATCCGATCACAATATTTTTCGCGTAATGCTCCTGCACCTCGAAGAAATACGAGTCGTCGACCACGGCGTGAATCACATCCTTCATGTCATAGGGCAAATTCGATTGCGCAGGCACGATGCTGTCGAGCGCGGCATCGGCGCGGTCGATCGAATCGGTGCAGGGTCTGCGTGGCGGGTCTTCCAGGTTGTTCGAAGGCACGAAGCTCAGAAGTTCGCGCACCATCGACAAACACTCGGCATCGTCGTGCGCCAGAAAATGCGCCACGCCCGAGGTTTCGTTGTGGGTCATGGCGCCGCCGAGTTGCTCTTTGGTCACCTCTTCATGGGTCACCGTCTTGATCACATCCGGCCCGGTGATGAACATGTAGGAAGTCTTATCGACCATCAGGACGAAGTCGGTGATTGCGGGAGAATACACTGCACCGCCCGCGCACGGGCCCATAATCGCTGAAATCTGCGGCACCACCCCGCTGTACAGCGTGTTGCGCAGAAAAATGTCGGCGTATCCGGCGAGCGATGCCACGCCCTCCTGAATGCGCGCGCCGCCGGAATCATTCAACCCAATCACGGGCGCGCCCATCTTCGCGGCCAGGTCCATGATCTTGACGATCTTTCCCGCATTCGTTTCCGATAGCGAGCCGCCGAAAACAGTAAAGTCCTGCGCGAAGACATACACCAGCCGGCCCTCGATCCGTCCGTAGCCAGTTACGAACCCGTCCCCGTACGGCTTTTGCTCACTCATGCCGAAGTCGCTGCAGCGGTGAGTAACCAACTTGTCGGTCTCTTCGAAAGTACCGTCGTCGAGCAGGAACTCGATGCGCTCCCTCGCCGACATTTTCCCTTCCTTGTGTTGGCGCTCCCGGCGCTTTTCGCCGCCACCCTCTTCGGCGAGATGATTGCGCTTCTTGAGTTCAGCGATTTTCTCTTCAAGATTCATGGCGCAAGGATTATAGCGGGTGGGACATGTGTGGGAATATTCACTCCGACCCGGGGAATTAACTCAGCGCAAGATTGCGATTTGGATTCTTCCTGGCAGTCGGCTGGATTCCTACTCCATCGTCGAGCCCAGCAACTGGTAGCGGTATTTCTTCCCATCCCAAAAGAGAACCGAAGACATTTGTTCGCCTTCGCCCTGTTCTTCCATGTAGATTCCGAGGACGGTTTTTTTCTTCATTGCCAACCGCTTCACGGTGAGTGTTTTGAAGGGTAAGTTGATCAGCAGGAATTTCGGTTTCTCTTTGTCCGAACGCCAGGCTTCCGACCCAACCCCGTGCACGATCAAGAGGCACACACCTTTGCGGTCGGGTACATCCGAGGCGAATGTGGAGGTGATTTTGACATCGCCGAAGCCCAGGGAGGTGTCATACGGATCAGTCACGCGGAAACCGTATTCCGCCTGATCGGCCATCGGGTTCTTGCAACGGGCGGCTACGACGAGGTCGTCGATTCCGTCGCCATCCAGATCGCCGACATACTGCGGAGGCCCGGGCAGCAGTGAACAGTTGTCACCAAACTCTTTGTGCACATACTCATCAGTCACCGCAGGCACAGGGGCCTTGGCGTGCGCCGGCGGCGGAGGAGTTTGCTTTTTGTCGGCGGCAAGCACCGCTGATGCGGCAAAAACGAAAACGAAAACGAAGACCAGTTGCAAGCCAGTCACAAAATTGAAGCGGGCAATTCGAGGGAACGGCATGACCTTACTTTAATCCCGTTTTTTCTTCAAAGGGTATAGACATAGGTGATGCCCGGTGACTAAGGTACCTGCTATTTACCGAAGTGTTCCCATCCTCGCGGCTTAAGTTCGCGACCCACCCCGCTCCGGTTCAGCAGCAAAATCCTTGGTCCGCGCGTAATGCGTCCGATCCGTGCGATGCGAACTCCCGCAATGCGCGACGGAATACGCTTACTACGGGGAGCGGTGAATAATAGTTCGTAGTCTTCTCCGCCGTGCAATGCCAACTGCAAATCCACTTCCCGCAAGGGCTTGCCCACCTTCGCCCGAGGGATAACTTCTTCCTCGATTTGCGCTCCAACGCCACTTTCTTCGCAGATGTGCGCCAGATCGGTAGAAAGTCCGTCGCTGGTATCGATCATCGCGGAAACCAGATTTTCCTGGCGTAGAATGCGCCCCAGCCTGACTCGCGGGTCAGGGAAAAAATGCCGCGCATACTCTCGCGGATTCACCTTGCGCCTCCTTCGCATTTCCGGGACTGCAGCCGCCGCGCCCCCCAGTTCTCCACTGACATAAACCAGGTCACCAGGCCGCGCCCCCGAGCGCAAGACAGCCTTTGCTTTCGGAACACTTCCCACAACTACAATATCGGCCAGAATTCCATTCGGAGACTCCGCCGTGTCTCCGCCGGCCAAGGTTACGCCATATTTCTCCGCCAGGCTGATCAGGCCGCGCGCAAAGGCGCGAATCCAACTCTGCGGCAAATCTCGGGGCAGAGCCAGGGAAAGAAATGCCGCAACTGGGTCTCCGCCCATTGCTGCGATGTCGCTTAATCCTCTCGTCAGACACCGGTGCCCGATCGACTCTGGGGGATGCCAGTTCCGGAGGAAGTGCATTCCCTCCAGAGAAAAATCTGTCGTGACCAACGCGTCCCTGTCTTCAGAAAGTCGCAGCACCGCACAGTCGTCTCCAATTCCAGTCCGAATGGCAGACTTCTTCCCACGCTTCGCCATGTGGCGAATCTGCGCAATCAACGCTTTTTCTGCGATCGTCACGGCAACCAATATAATCGAGGCCCACTTCCTGACGGTGAGATGAGTTCGTTTCCGAGACGCCAGATCTCCTTTTCCCTACAATGCAGATCCGTCGCAGCCGGGATTTCTCCGTCGAGGCCACTAGAACCTCGTATAGCCCTCTTGGCCACTATGCCCAAGTGCCCATCCGCACCGGTAACCTTCACGTCACCAATTCGGGTTACCCGTCTTAAGTAACCGCTAACTCCCCGTCCGGTCGTTGACAGGGGGGAACCCAGTTTGATACGGTTTAGCTGCTAGTCATAAAACCTTTGGCCGAGTGAAGTTCGACATCTTTTTTGCAAGCTAAGTTCTGCATTCCGTATTGATTGCAGACAAGGTGTTTTTTGAGCTTGCTCTTGGTTCTGGTAGGAAGGGCGCGTAAAAGGTTTCCATTCCCAAGATGGGAAGCGTAGCCCGAAGGGTCAGGTTGTCCGAACAGGCTTTCTGCAACCTCAGACTTTGCCTGGAGTTCCGGCCCTGATCTTAATAGCGGAAGGTCATTCGAGAGGGCAAAGGGAATTAATTTGCGAAAGCGCTTCTACATCCTATTTGTGGCCCGCGGGGACGACGGGCAACTGCGCAAGATCTCCATTCCCGTCCATTACTTGTATGTATTCGTAGTAGGCGCCGCCATCGGATTCCTCAGCCTCACCGGAATTGCCAGCTCTTATACCCGCATGTTGCTCAAGGTTTCGCACTACAATCAGCTCCGAACTGAAAAAGAGCAGCTGAAAGATCGCTATTCCCGTCTGGAGGAGGTCGCGAAAGAGCGCGATGTTCAGGTCGCTTCCCTGGGTTCGATTGCCAGTGAAGTATCGGCTCTTTACGGATTGAAGTCGCAGCCTACTCTCGTCACGGCCTCGGAGCAGGAGATCCAGGACGCTGACGTCTCCTCTTCGCTGGACCAGCTTGGCGCCTTGCGCAATTCCGCCCTCACGGGGGCTGCCTCGGTTGGCATTAGCCTCGGCATGACTCGCAATGCCACTACCGCTGACTGGTATCGCGCTAACTCCGCACCAAACTTGTGGCCAGTTGATGGCCAGGTCACCGCCAGCTTCGGTGAGCGCATCGATCCATTCAACGGAGAAGGCGCGTTTCACAGCGGCGTTGATATTGGCAGCACGTATGGCCACGCGATCATCGCGCCCGCCGACGGCGTGGTCACTTTCGCCGACTTCATGGGCGGTTACGGCAAGGCTATTATGGTGGATCACGGCCATGGCATTTCCACCCGCTACGGCCACCTTTCCGGCTTCGCCGTTACTCCGGGACAGCAGGTCCATCGCGGCGACACGATCGGCTACGTCGGCACCAGCGGACGCTCCACCGGCCCTCACCTCCACTATGAAGTTCGCATCAACGACACCCCGGTCAATCCCTACAAGTACCTGCGCATGACAGTCGCCCACAGCGGCGGTTTCCAGACCGGCGGCTAGGGCACTGCTTTCTTGACCCCACTGTCAGATGTCACAGGCGCATCTCTCTTTGCGTCTTCGCGACCCTAGGCATTAGCGACTTTTCCCGCCCCCACCGGCCAATACCCCTTGCGCTCTTTCCTTCGCTGGGCTACGTTCATGGGAAAGAAACAAGAAAGTTTTCAGTCCCGGTTTCTTAGCGGGGGCGCGCGAGCGCCGGCATTGTCGAGAACCGATAACTGAGAACTGAGAACTGCCCAATGATCAGCTTTTACCACTCTGTGCGTGAAGACATTGCCGCTGTCTTCGAGTCAGACCCCGCGGCTCGCTCCTATCTCGAGGTGCTCGTTTGCTATCCCGGCCTGCATGCAGTCTGGGCGCATCACTTGAGCCACTGGCTGTGGCGCCATGGCATGCGATTCCTTGCAAGATTCACTTCGCAACTTGCGCGCCTGCTCACCGGCATCGAGATTCATCCTGGCGCTGAGATTGGACGGCGTCTCTTCATTGATCACGGCATGGGCACCGTAATCGGCGAGACCGCCATCGTCGGCAACGATGTCACGCTCTACCAGGGCGTCACCCTAGGCGGAACCGGCAAAGAAAAGGGCAAACGCCATCCCACCCTCGGCAATAACATTTCCATCGGCTCCGGCGCCAAACTCCTCGGCAACATCACCATCGGCGACAACTGCCGCGTGGGCGCAGGTTCAGTCGTGTTGCGAAGTGTGCCCGCCAATTCCACTATCGTCGGCGTGCCCGGGCACATTGTTCTGCGCGACGGCAAACGCGTGGTGATTACCGATCCCAAAGACATTCGCGACCCTCTGTCCGATGTAATCATCAAGCTGGCTAACGAAGTGCACGAGTTGCGCGCGAAGTTTCAGCAGCACTCGCACGAAGCGCTGGGCGCCGAACCCGACCTAACAATCGACGAGGGAACGTCCGTCCCAAACATCTCTCCCCAAGAGCTCTTCCAGGACGACTATTTGGACTTTCAGATCTGAATAGCTGGAAAGCGGACTACCAAATGCCTTTGTCATCCCGAGCGAAGCGAGGGACCTTGGTTTTGCCTGCGTCGTCTAAAAGCCGACCCCAAAATCCTGGTTACACTTCGGGATGACAGCTCAAGAGAGAGGAGGGTAACGGCTACTGCCTCAACCCCATCCAATTCTCCGAAACTACTAGCGAATTGCCGGGATTATGCGGATCGTATTTCACCGACGTTGGCAGCCCCAGCCGGCAAGAGTGCAAGTTGATCCACTGCCGCAGGTAGGTAACATCTTGCGAGCACTCATACGACACGCCGGCGACGTCATACTTGTAAATGAGCAATACTGCGGCGTGATGCCCGCCGTTGGCCGCCATTTCCTGCACATCGATGACCGTGCCGTCGGTGATGCGTCCGATACGATCAAGCCAGGTGCGGCGTTCGCGTTCTAACTCGGCCGGGCTTTTGGGCTTCCGCCGAAAAACTGCGTAGGTGCCGAGAACAACTGCGCTACCCGCCGCAACCAGGGAATAAAGACCAATTGAATTCATAACCAGGGAGTGGCAGCCACCGCCGCCATTGCGCTTCTTTATCAGCATATGACGGAAGCGCCCTGTACGGAAGTGGGTGAAAAGTTACCGAGGTGCAAGCCTGTGGAAATCCGAACCGTAGAAGAGTTAGACAGTTAGGTTGTCATTCCAAGCAAGTTTACTTTACGCAGCGAGGAATATGGACAAGTTGCGCGACCTTTGCCGTTTTTTGCGGCACATTACTGGCGCGTTTGGCTCGCTTCCTGATTTCCTTTATTTCTGCTTACAAACAAAATCCCGTGCCAGCCCGCCGAAGTCACCTTCTGAGGTCTGCCCGAACTGATCGTCGCGGTGCGTCTTCTTGCTGACCACAAGCTTTCCCCCGCGGTCGCGCGAGTAGAACCACTCCGAATTCGGCACTGCACTACCGCTCGAACAGTTGAAGCGAACCCGAGCCCGCAATTCCACGAACGGTCCTCCCTGCGGGAGTTTGGTGGGCTCTTTATATTCCACGCGAATCCAGGCCGTGCGCAGCCCGTTCTTTTGCGCCGTGACCGAACTGACCAGAACCTGATCGCCCGCGGGAGTAGCCCCGATCTGCCGCCAGTCCCCTGCCGCGATCGCGACAAGTCCTACCAGCAGCACCGGCGCCAGCACCACAGCAATGACGATAAACAGGCCTTTCCTAAATGGGGATAGAGGTGAAGCCATAAGCACGCCGGACAACTTTGGGGCAAAAACCGCTTTCTGTCAACTGCCAGCGGCTGGCCAAGCAGTGTAGTGAATGTCAGACTGTGGTCCACCATCACGCTCGGGAAGGGCACGACGTTTTAGTCGTGCTATCGTTGTTGCGATGGAAACCCTTCACACCACAAACGTGAACTCAGCGATTGGCCCGTTGTTCCTGGCAGCTTCGAGCGAAGGATTGGTCGCTCTGGAATTCGACGCCAGATTGCCAGGACAACAATCCATCCGTCCCAACCCGCGCCATCTTCGCAAAGAAAACAAGAGCAGGAGCTTCGAAGAAGCCCCGCGCCTGCTGCAACCATACGTGAATGAGCTCGAAGAATATTTTGCCGGGAAGCGGCGTCAGTTCACCTTCCCGCTCGATCTCCGCGGCACAGATTTCCAGCGAGCCTGCTGGCGCGCGTTGCTGGCGATTCCCTATGGCGAAACTCGCACCTACGCCGATATCGCCCGTGCCGTCGGTAAGCCGAACGCTTTTCGTGCCGTGGGCATGGCCAACAATCGCAACCCGATCGCGATTGTCGTCCCCTGCCATCGCGTCATTGCCTCCAATGGCACGCTATGCGGTTATGGCGGCGGCCTCGATGTGAAGCGCAAGCTGTTGGAACTCGAAGGAGCGCTGACAGGCGTACTTGCCGCCTAGTCCTTGCCAGGCCACTTCTGCTTGTGATCCCGCCGGCATCGTCCATCGCCGAGTGTCCTCTTTATTGCGGGTTGGTGGGCGGCGGCGCTTGGCCGTTATCCGCCGGCGCTCCGGGAGTTAACGATGTGCCAATAACGTCACCGGAGACGATCATCTCGACCCGGCGGTTCAACTTGCGGCCTGCCGCCGTGGTGTTATCAGCGACTGGATCAGCCTTACCCATTCCGACTGCGGCCACGTTGTTCATCCCAACTCCAGAGCTCACGAGATAATCACGCACCACCTCGGCGCGCTTCTCCGAAAGAGTCTGATTGTATTGGTCACTGCCGATAGAGTCGGTGTAACCTTCAATTTGTAGTTTCAAATCAGGATACGCGAGCACAATTCCAGAAATCCTTGCCAGCCTCTCACGCGCTTCCGGTTTCAGTGTGTATTTATTGAAGTCAAACAGTACGTCTGGCATGCTGACGATCAGGCCCCGGACCGTATCTCTGGTTTGTAATACCTGATTCAATTGCGCCAACAGACGGGCGCGCATTGCTTCTTTTTGCTGAATCGCTTCCTGGCGTTGACGGTCCGCTTCTTGCCTTTGACGTTCCGCATTTTCCGCAGCCTGGCGTGCGGCCTCCGACTCGGCCTGTGCCTGCTGCTGCTGGGCCAGAGCGGCGGCCTGCTGGCGCTCGGCCTCGGCTTGCGCCTGTTCAGCGGCGGCGCGGCGGCGTGCATCTTCATCGGATTGAGCTTGAGCCTGCGCGGCTTGCTCCTGCGCCGCTTTGGCGTCGGCTTCGGCTTTCGCTTGTGCTTCTTGGGTGGCGCGTCTTTCTGCGTCTAACCGCTCCTGCTCTTTGCGCCGCAGGGTCAGCACGCGCGCGTCTTCCGCCATTTGGGTCGCGCCCCGCGCCGCCGTACCAATCGGAGTCCGGCCTTGCTTGCGCTGGTAATAATCCTCAGCGCGTTGCAGCATATCTTCGGCTTTTGTCAGACTATCGGGCGCGTACTGCTTGGCTCCGGCCGCCTTTGCGATGGCGACGGCGTTGCGCGCTTCGAGCAAGTCCAACGGCACGCGAGCATCCGCCTGGGAAGATGGAAGCTGTTCCGCAGGCACATCGATCGTGTACTGCGCGCCTTCCAACACATCGAACTTCGCGTCAATCGGTTCTTCGAATCCCTTGGTTTCCTGGCGAAGAATGTTTTCCGCCACAACTTTATTGCTCGGGTGCGTGACCGCGTAGTAAGGCTCTGCAGTCACGATCATGCCAAATGCCTGCAGATCGGTGGTGACATCAATCTTGTCCTTGCCGTTGTCTCCAGGCAAAACTTCACCTAAGTTGACCGCTCGGCCTTCCGGCGTGATTGCCCACAACACGTATGTCAGATACTGTCCCCCAAAACTGTTAGCGGGTTTAAGGTGAGTGAGTTCTGCGCTGATGGCCAGGCGCCCAGCCTTGCCATCAACCTTCGCACGGCCCGCCACATCAGGCATCAGTTCAGTGCCGCGAAAATCCACTGTCGTGGAACCTCCGCGATGGCGGTAATTCACAGCCTTCGTCGTGCGTGCGTAGACATTCACTCGAAACACCGGCATCTGATCGTTCTGCCCGGTATTCTGATTCATTTGCTGGGGCGCGGCGTCCTGGCCCGTAGCCGGCGGCTGCGCTGGATGAGGAGAGGTCGGATACATTGGCGCCGCGGAATTATCCTGCGCGAACATTGCGGCCGAAAGCGCGGCCCCCAGCAGTGGGATGAAAAAAGTTTTCTTCATAATTCCTCTCCTCCGAACCAAATCGTTCAATAAAAAAGGACTCCTTATGCCAGTGCGTGCTAGTGCCTGCCCTATTGCCTGTCTAAGATGAGAGCCGTTTCTGGTAGGTTGCCGTCGAGTTCTCCAGGTAGGTCCACCACAGATGCCGGTTCTGCGAAAGGTTCAGCCGGTATTCGTCAGTTGAAGTTGTAACCCAGTTCCCAAAGAAACTGATGGTTTCCCCGCGTCACTCCCGCATTGCCAATCTGGTAGCAGCCATAGAGCGTGAGCTTGGAAGTAGCCTTCACGATCACGCCGGGACTAGCATAGCCCGCGTCATTGTTGCCCGTGGTCCACTCAGCGGCTAAAGTCACGCGCTGATTCACTGGCTGCTCGATCGTGAACTGTCCGCCGGCTCGCTGCACCGGCGACACCACGTTCTTGCTGAAGTCATATCCGCCAAAGCCAATTCGCGTCTTGCCGCGAAATATCTTCGCGAACTCAGCATAGAAATAATTGCCGGCGCTGTAACTTCTCTTTCGCACGGGGAAAAATACGTCGTCCCCGGTGAAGAATGACCACCCCGAGCTCCCGCCATCCCAGATCCGCCACTTTATCGTCGGAGCGACGATGATCTGCCCCGAGAAAGGCGCGCCTGCGCCAATAAAATTTAATCCCGCCTCGATGCGGTGGCCGAAGCCCATGACTACGCGAGGCTCGAAAGTAGAAGCCGGATCCACCGGTCGCACCGTTCCGTCAAGTTCCCCGTAGACCTTCCCCTTATCCAAAATGTCAGGGCTGGGAACGTCGAAAACGGTTTCCTGCGCGAAACTCGTCAAGCTGAACAATGGAATCAGTATCAGGAGAGCAGCTGACAATTTATGCACAATGAACCCGGCGGGCAGTCGGAGAGCCTATGCGACGGCAGTTGCAGCCGGAACATCGTCCATGCGTTTTCTTCGATGTCATCAGATATGTGCGACCGGTATGTGCGACTTGCTGTGCCAAGAAAATCGCTTCTGCCAGGACTATTCGTACCTCAGAGCTTCGATCGGATCCAGGCGCGAGGCTCGGACCGCCGGAACCATTCCGCTAATCAGTCCAACCATCGTCAGGATCAGTGTGGCTACGATCACCGTGCCCGGCGCGATGATCAGACGAATGTCGCCGGCTTCTGCATTCTTCGCCATCGCGCTGTACAGAGTGAGCCTTCCCACCGAGAGCGACACCGCATATGCCAGAATGATTCCTAATGCTCCGCCTATGAAAGTAATAGTGAGGGCTTCTGCGAGAAACTGAAGCAGAATATGTCCGCGACGCGCTCCCAACGCCTTCTCCACGCCAATCTCACGAGTGCGCTGAGTCACGGAGACCAGCATGATATTCATCAGCCCAACGCCTCCGATGCCGAGCGTGAGCGTGCCGATAAATCCCAGCAGAATTTTCAGGCCGATGGTGATCACTTCGAATTGGTGAACCTGCTCCATCAGGTTGAACACGCGCACGGCTCTCCGGTCGGTTGGACTGAACTTGTGCTCCGAGGCCATGATTGCGCGCGCAGACTGCTCCAGCCTCTGGTAGTCGGGGGTTTCGTAGTTGAACCAGATTGAATCCAGATAGTGAGTGTCTTTCAAGTCGCTCATGGCAGTGAAGGGAACGTAAATCGTGCGGTTAATGTCATCGTCGCCTTCCTGCATTTTGGCGTTCAGGATACCCACCACCTCGAAGCTGAGGCCATCAATGCGGATGCGTTCGCCAACCGCGTTTCGGCCGGAGAACAGCTTTTCTTTAGCTTCTGCGCCAATGACCGCAACTCGTGCGCGCTGCATCTCGTCCTGCATATTGAAAAAGCGCCCGGTCCCCAGTTTCAGGGCACGAATGGAATCGACATTGGGATAGTCTCCCGTAACGTCGAAAGTAAAGGCTCGCGTATCGAACTGTATGTTGGCCTGCTTGTCAACTTCTGGAGTGATGTGGGTAATCTGTGGAAGATTCGTGGTCAACGTATCCACATCCTCCATGGTGAAGCGAATCTGCACGCCCGCTTTCTGGCCGCCGGCCTGCATCGACGTGCGGCCCGGCACCAAAATCATCAGCTTGGTGCCAAAGTTGGCGAAGATGGCCTCGCAAGCCCGTCCAAAACCATTGCCATAGGCCAGCAGCATCACCACCGTGGCGATGCCCCACGCCATGCCCAGCATGGTAAGAGCTGTGCGGCGGCGATTGTGCCGCATCGCGCCGTAGGCCTCCTGAAGTAAATCACGAAACATATTTCTCTTTTCTCTTTTTTCTTGCCGATGCCTTTCCTTACTCTTGCCGAAGCGCTTCCACCGGTTGCAGGCTGGCGGCTTTACGCGCGGGATAAAGTCCTGCGATCACGCCCGCCAGCGTGAGACTACCAATCGCCAAAATCGCAGTCGACGCCACCAGCTTCGGAGGATCAAAGCCTCCCGGCCCTTGCTGCGTGCCCAGAATCGCCATCAGAGCGGCAGACAGTCCCATCCCGATCAGGCCGCTGAACAAGGTAAGAATGATCCCTTCCAGAAAAAAGTGGGCCAAAATACTGCGCCGCGTGGCGCCCAGGGCCATACGTAATCCGATCTCACGCGTACGCTCAGTAACCGTTACCAGCATAATGTTGATAACGCCGATGGCGCCCAAAGCGAGCGTGACCAATCCCACCGCTCCCAGGAACAAGTTCATCGCGTCGAAAATGGTTCCCACAGCTTTAGAGTTCTGAATCGTATCCCAACCTTCGAAGGCATCCTTGTCATGAAAATCAAAACCGTGATTGCGGGCGACGATCTTCCGAACTTCGTCCTGCGCAAGCAAGTGTTCGTCCGTAACGCGCGGCTGGTAGTTGATGAACGAGATGGAATTTTCATGGTTCTCGCCCTTCAGTGGAAATAAGGTCGCCATTACGTGGTATGGAATGTAGCCGCGCATGTTCGTTGAGTTATCGTCGCCGCGGCCCACACGCTCTACCGCCCCAATCACTTCGAAGCTGATGTCGTTCAGAATAATCGATGCGCCTACCGCCGGCCGACCCGGAAACAGGTTCTTGACCAGTTCATCCCCCAGAACAATTACGTTGCGCCGTTGGGCTTCGTCCTCCCCGTTTAGCCAGCGCCCCTGCTTCAGCGGAAGATAACGGATTTCGCCGAACTGCGGCTCCACGCCGGCGATCTCTCCGTTGGCGCTGGCGAACTCGCTCACCGCGCGCACGTCGTTGCGAGTAAGCACCGGGGAAGCGTTGCGGACATGGGGTGCTTCCCTCATAACGTCGGCATAATCCTGATACGTGAGCAAGTATTTGCGCGCGGAATTCATGCTGCCCTCAACCACTGGCGCTCTCCCCGGGAAGATAAACATGATGTCCTTGCCGTACTGCGCTAACTCGCGCTTGTTGCCCGAGCGGAAGCCTTCGCCTAATCCCACCAGCAACAGCAGCGATCCCACTCCCCACGCAATACCGAACATCGTAAGGAACGAGCGCAGCTTGTGCGCCCAGAGCGTGCGGAAGATTTGCGCGAAAATGTCGAAAACCATGCGCATAAGCTAAAGATATTCTACCCCTAGGGCTGAATCGGCTCTGGCAGCCAGGGAACTGTTGTTGCCAAAGGTCGCCCGCGAAGAAGCCTGCCCTCGACTCCATCTCGTTCGATCGAAAGATCGTCCAGTTACTCCCGCGCGCCCGTAATTCTCGCAAGTCATTGTATTGAAAAGGGGTCTTTTATGAGGAACTTATAAGCATTACCGAAGTGTATCTCACCGCTTACAAATCATTGTTACTAAAGCTGTTAGCTGGTTATCCTTGCTTGGAGTACTCGGCCCGGCCTGTAGCCGCAAGGCCGCGGTGCGCCTTAAGTCGCTGACCATGTCCACGCAAAAAAACTCGTGGCAAGGCTTGCCCATCGGTGCCCAGGGTTTTATCACCCTGGTGATCGCGGCGGGCTTGACTGCGCTTCTCGAAGCTGCGATCCATCAGAGCAGCAAAAATATTGCCGAGTTCATCTGCTACCTGGGCGTAGCTATTCTGGCATCACGCCTGCGCGTCACTCTACCTGGAATCACGGGCACGCTTTCGGTGAACTTCCTGTTCATCCTGGTCGCGATTGCAGAGCTCAGCTATTCCGAGGCGCTCACGCTGGGGGCTATTTCCATGCTGGCCCAGACTCTTTACCCTAACCGGCCCAGCGCGATCCAATTAACATTCAATGTCTGTGCCGGATCCCTTTCCACTGCTCTGGCGTATCTTGTCTTTCACAATCCTCTGGCCAATCAGTTAATCGCCAGCCGCCCACTGCTGTTGTGCATTGCTGCTTCAACATACTTCATCGCCAACGCGGGATGCATTGCCGCCGTGATCTCGTTTAGCGAAGGGAAACCACTCCGCGCGATTCTGGTGGACTGCTATCTCTGGTCTTTCCCCTACTACCTGGTCGGCGCCGGAATCGCGGGCGCCATTGGCTGGTTCAATCACGAGTTCAACTGGGAAACCTCTCTGTTGTTCGTTCCTGCGATGTACATCATCTACCGTTCCTACCGCTTGTATCTGGGAAAACTGGAGGACGAAAAGCGTCACGTAGAAGAGATTGCCAACCTGCACCTCCGAACTATTGAAGCGCTGGCTCTGGCCATCGAAGCCAAAGACCAGACCACCCACGATCATTTACAGCGCGTTCGCATATACGCCATTGAAGTAGCCAAAGAATTGGGCATGACGGGAACCGATTTGGAAGCCCTGCATGCCGCCGCGCTGCTGCACGATATTGGCAAACTGGCTGTGCCTGAACATATCATCGCCAAACCCGGCCGGCTGACCCCGGAAGAATTCGAGAAGATGAAAATTCACACGGTGGTAGGGGCAGAAATTCTGGAACGAGTTCGCTTCCCCTATCCCGTGGTCCCGATCGTGCGTGCTCACCACGAAAAGTGGGACGGGTCCGGATATCCTTTCGGTCTAAAAGGCGCCGAGATTCCGATAGGAGCGCGCATTCTTTCCGCAGTCGATTATCTGGATGCACTGGCCTCCGACCGGCAATACCGCCGGGCCATGCCGCTCGATGAAGTCATGCAACGCCTCGTAGCAGAGTCAGGCAAATCCTTCGATCCGAAAGTGGTGGATGTCCTGAAGCGCCGTTATCGAACCCTGGAGAATCTGGCCCTGGCGCAATCGGCGCAAGACGGCAATCTCGGTGTGCCTTCCGAACTCAAGATGACTCGTGGACAAGAGCCCGCGGCCGGATACGAGAATGCTACCGTCGCCGATGCGCCCGGGCGCGAGGCAACTTTTCTCTCTTCGATCGCGGCGGCGCGCCAGGAAGCGCAGTCTCTGTTTGAGTTGAGCCAAGATCTGGGCGCCTCGCTAAGCCTTGGGGAAACCCTCTCGGTTTTTTCCGTAAAACTCAAGCCCATGGTTCCCTACGACGCCATCGCCATCTACATCCTGCGCGACGACGTGTTGATGCCGGAATATGTTAATGGCGACAACTACCGCTTGTTTTCTTCTCTCCGGATTCCGCTGGGCGACGGGCTTTCCGGCTGGGTCGCACAGAACAAGAAGGCGATTGTGAACGGCAATCCCTCGGTCGAGCCCGGCTATCTGAACGACCCTGACAAATTCAGCACCTTGCGCTCAGCCCTGGCCGTGCCTCTGGAAGGAGTAAACGGCGTAATCGGCGTTCTCGCCCTCTATCGTTCAGAGCGCGACGCGTTTACCTCCGATCATTTACGCCTGCTCCTGGCCGTCAGCGGCAAAATGGCTCTGGCCATCGAAAATGCCCTCAAATATCAGCAGGCGGAAAACTCCGCCACCACAGACTATCTCACCGGTCTGCCCAACGCGCGCTCCCTGTTTTTGCAACTCGACCGCGAATTAGCCCGCTGCAAGCGCGACAAAGCCCCGCTGACCCTCATGGTCTGCGACATGAACGGTTTCAAGAAAATTAACGACCGCTTCGGCCACCTCGAGGGAAATCGCGTGTTGCGCCTGTTCGCCCAGGCCTTGAAAGACACTTGCCGCGAATACGACTACGTAGCCCGCATGGGCGGAGACGAATTTGTCATCATCGCTCCCGGCCTGCAAGCCGACGCTGCCGCCAAGAAGGTCGACCTGATTCGTCCCCTTGCCCGGCAAGCCGGTTTCGATGTTTGCGGAGAAGAAATTCTCTCCTTAAGCGTGGGAGTAGCCGTATCTCCTGACGACGGCAATGACGCCGAGCAACTTCTCACTCAGGCCGACCGCCGCATGTATGTGGAGAAGCAGAAACAGCCTACCCAGAAAGATCAGCGGCTTCATACCCGCATGAAATGCCGTCTTACGATCGAATTGCATCCTCAGGCTGGTGGTGGTCCCATCTTCGGCAATCTTATCGACATCAGCCTGGGCGGCTGCTATGTGGAAACCAGCGCGATCCTGTCGCCCGGATCCAATGTCAAGCTGGTTTTCTCGATCGATGATGGCACCTTAAGCACCGAAGGCACGGTCGCCAGAATTCATCCCGGCTCCGGAGTGGCCGTTCAATTCAAGGAGATGAGCCGCGAGTCCCGGGAAAAGATGTACAAGGTTCTGGAGTTCATCCAGAGCACGACCACGCTTTATAACGATCGCTACCTGCAAAACCTTTTCAAGCGCTAAGTTGCCGGGATACATAGGGTGTCGAACCGCCTCCGGCTGTCTGGTCGAGCGAAGCTCGACGCCCCCTGGTTAATCCCCACCGGCCCGGCCTTGAAGCCCGCCTCTGACGCCCGTACACTTATTAGAGATGCATCTCCACGTTCATGGCGGGAGCGGCCCCAAGCGCGTGCTCAAGATTTCGCTTGCCGTCACCCTGCTTTACATCGTGCTGCTGGTGATTGCGGGAATCCGTGCCCATTCGCTGGCCCTGCTCTCCGAAGCTGGACACAATCTCTCCGACTTTTTAGCTCTATTGCTATCCCTGGTTGCGGTCTATCTGCACTCGCGGCCCGCCAGTTCCACCAAGACCTATGGCTATCACCGCGCTGGAGTGCTGGCCGCACTGGTCAATGCAGTATCGCTGGTTGCGGTTTCGTTCTTCATCTTCTACGAGGCGTTCCGTCGTCTGCAGCATCCCCAGCACGTCCAAGCCTCGGTAATGATGTGGGTTGCGGCCGCCGGGGTAGTGATGAACGGGGTTATCGCACTGCTGCTCTATCGCTCGGCTGGAAGCTCCGGTGGCGATGTCAACATCCGCAGCGCGCTGCTGCATGAGGTCGGCGACACTCTTTCGACCGCCGCCGTCATCGCAGGAGGTTGGGCCATTCTCGTCACCGGAGATGCCTGGATCGACTCCGCTCTCTCCTTCGGAATCGGCGTCCTGATCCTCTGGTCAGGATTCGGCATCGTGCGGGAGACATTGAATATCTTGCTCGAAGGCACTCCGCGCGGGGTGAAGCTCGAACTCGTCGAAACCGCCATCCGTTCCATCGACGGGGTCAACGACGTACACGATCTTCACTGCTGGAGCATCGGCTCTGAAACCCGCGCGCTCTCTTGTCACATCTCCATTGCCGACATTCCGCCGTCGGTCAGCGAGCGCATCCTTCGCGACGTGAAAGACTGCCTCCATCGCCACTTCCGCATCGACCACACCACGATCCAGTTCGAGCACGTGGACTGCGAAGTGGCTCATGGATGCATCATTCCGGTCGCCGAGGGCGAAGAGCATCACCACCACAGCCACTGATTCACTGCTTTTGCTGCTCAAATATCTGCCGCGCCCTCTCAATCGTGTCCGCCTCTTCCGCCGTCTTATCTGGCCTTAGCCTCACAATCCGCGGAAAGCGCAACGCATATCCGCTCTCGTGCCGGTCCGACTCCATCATGTTATTGAACGCCACTTCCAGCACAATCTTCGGCTCAACCGTTCGCCGGAACCCTTGATCTTCAATCGTGTGCTCGAGAAACCACTTCGTCATTTCCGTGATCTCAACGTCAGTCAGTCCCGAGTATGCCTTGCCGATATTCACCAGCCGTTCTTTGTTCGCATCCCAAACCCCAAACGTGTAATCGCTGAGAACGCCGACGCGCTTCCCGTGGCCGTATTCAACTGCGGTTACCACAACGTCAAGCGTGGCGAGTTCGCGCTTCATCTTCAGCCACGACTTCCCACGCTTACCCGGCGAGTATGGCGAAGCAAGATCTTTGATCATCAATCCTTCATTGCCCCGCTCCTGCGCCGCCGCAAATAGTTCTTCCAATTCTTCGGACGAACTCGCGCGAAACACCGGCGCGCGAATGATATCGACGATGGCTGTTGCTTCCTCTAACCCGAAGCCCAACTTGCCTTGCACGTCCTTCGTTTTTCTCTGTGTCTCTGTGCCTCTGTGGTGAGTGATTTTTCTTTTTTCTACCATCAGCTCATCCAAAATCCTCGCCCGTTCCCGCAGTGGACGATCAATCAGCAACTCCCCGCCCGCATACAGAACATCGAACGCCACGTACGCCACAGGAACTTCCCGCAACATTTTCTCACTCACTTTCTTCCGCCCCAGCCGCTGCTGCAGCACGGAGAACGGCCGCGCGCGGCCTAACCCGCCCGCTTTCTTCTCACCAGCCTCGGAAAACTTTTCATCCACAACCTCCCGCGCCTGAGCCGCGTCAACCGGATACTCCCACGCCACAATCTCCCCATCCAGAATCGCATCCTGCGGCAATCCTGCCAGCGCTTCCGGCAACTCCGGAAATGATTCGGTAATTTCGTCTCGCGTGCGGGAAAAAAATCTGACCTCGCCGCCCGAAACATGCGCCTGCGCCCGAATTCCGTCATACTTGTCTTCCACCGCAGCCTCAGCGAAATAACTCAATCCTTCCTCAGCCGACTCCACAGGGCTCGCCAGCATAAACCCCAGCGGATGAAACATCCGCATCTTAGCCTCAGCCAGTGTGCCCCTGACCGCCAACAGCAGTGTCTCCCCAATATCCCCCAACAGCATGTTCGCCCGCTGCACTTCCGCGAGCGTGCCGCCGTATGCTCTGGCAATCGCGTCTTCGACCAGGCTCTCTTTCAGCCCGATCCGCAAATCGCCGGTCATGATCTTCACGATGTACTTGGCTTCGAGCGGCGTTGCCCGCGACAGCAAATCGCGAACGAGCGCTGTCTTCGCCGCGGGTCCGCGCGCCGCAGCGATCTCGCGGAAAATCTTGTTTACTTCCAGGACGCCCAGCCCTTGTCCGCTCCCCTCCGCCAGAACTTCCTCAGCCACGGCCCCCAAGTCGCCATGCTTCCGGTAAGCAGCCGTGAGCGCGGCCTCATCTTTCCCGGAAAGTTCTGCCACCACCCGCCACAACAGTGCCCCGCCGACCTGCAGTGTCGCCTCTTCCCACGCGGCAAATGCTCTTCCGGAGAGAAATACCGCCGACACCGCCGCCTCCTCCGGCGTCCGCGACCTTAAGTATTCCGCCACAATCCCCGTCTTCAGTAACTTCTTGGTGGTGGCGGCAATCGCCTCGCAGCTCTCGGCAAGCTTTCGCATGTTGGTTTAATACGTTGTGTTTAATACTTTGTTTTAAATAACTTTCCGAGAATAGCCGAGCCTGTCGGATTCCCGCCCCTACCCACCCACGGAGACCCCGCGTAGCAACCATCCCCTGTGGTAACCTACTATTTGGTGCGTTCCGCGCCCCGGAGCATCTAAAAACTGTGCGTTCTCTGCGAAATCTCGTGCGTTTTCTGGTGGCCGTGCAGCTTTTGCCCGCTCTTGAAAGTGGCGAAGAAACCCTTGTCGGCGGCCAAGCCGTCCTTGAGGGTGTGATGATGCGTTCTCCGCACGCATGGGCAATTGCCTGCCGCAAGCCCACCGGCGAGGTGGTCACCATGAGCGAGCCGCTCGAGCGTCCGTCGGAAAAGCATAAATGGATGGCCTGGCCAATCGTCCGCGGAGTCATGACTCTGGGCTACGCCATGAGCCTTGGCTACCGTGCCCTGCGCTTCTCCGCCAATGTGGCGATCGAAGACGTAATGCAGCACGAGGCAGCCACAACTCAAGTAGAGACAGCCGACTCGGCTGCCCGGCCAAAGCGAAGCGAGGCGGAACCTGTCTCTGCAACTTCTTCCGGACAATCCGCCAAATCTCAATCTCGCGAAAAAGCCGCCGCCATCAGTGGATGGCTAGCCGCTGTTAATGTCATTCTCTCACTCGCCTTTTTCATTTTCATGTACAAGTACCTGCCCCTGCTGGCGGCCACAGAACTAAAGAAGGCCAATCCCGCGCTCGGCGGCCAGATCGTTTTCAATCTGGTTGACGGCGCCGTGCGGTTGATCTTATTCCTTCTATTCATCTGGGGAGTCTCGCTGTTTCCCGACATTCGCCGCGTCTATCAGTACCATGGCGCCGAACACAAAACTGTCTTCGCTTTCGAGAACGGCGATCCACTCGAGACCGCAGCTGTCCAAAAGTACTCGACTTATCACCCCCGCTGCGGCACCAGTTTCTTGATGACCGTCATGCTGATTTCGATCGGTTTCTACATGCTGATTCCGTTCACCACCTTCTGGGCACGCTTTGCTTCGCGCATCGCGCTGCTGCCCGTGATCGCGGGCGTATCCTACGAAATCATCCGTTTCGCCGCCAAACATCGTGGCTCGCTCTTCGCGCTCATGACCGCTCCCGGCCTGTGGCTGCAGCGCATAACCACCCAGCCCCCGTCCGACGAAATGGCTCAATGCGCCATCGTCGCCCTCGACCAAGCCATGAATCTGGAAAAAGATCACGGCGGCGAACTGGTGATTGCGTAGGGGTCCCCCCCGGAAACGGTCCATCGTTAGTCGTTCTCCCCTCACAGCCGGGCAGTACTATTTTCGAAGGGCGCAAACAGAGAGCGTGATTGCAAAGGAATTAGAATACTTGAACCGCGAAGAAGCAGAGCGCCTGCTGGCGTCGGCAGACACTATAGGCAGAAGCCTAAATGGTCTAATAAACGCGTTGCGCGAGAAAGCTGCCTGACGCGAATGGCCAACGACCAAACGCTAACGACCAACGACAATGTTTGAACGCCTCGACCAAATCGAAGCCCGCTACGAAGAGCTGACCAACGCTCTCGCCTCGCCGGATATCGTCAACGACTCGGCAAGATACCAGAAGACTGCCAAGGCCCACAGCGAAATCGCCCCCATAGTCGAAAAGTATCGCGAGTATAAAGACCTCACCCGCGGTATAGCCGAGAGCAAAGCTATGCTCGCCGATGAAAAAGATCCCGAGATGCGCGCCTACGCTCAGGAAGAACTCAACAAGCTGGAGCCACGCGTCGCCGCCATCGAAGAAGAACTAAAAGTCTTGCTGCTCCCCAAAGATCCCAACGACGAGAAAAATATCATCCTCGAAATCCGGGCCGGCACCGGCGGAGACGAAGCCACTCTTTTCGCCGCCGAAATCTTTCGCATGTATACACGTTATGCCGAGACTCAGCGCTGGAAGGTCGAGGTGCTCTCTTCCTCCGAGTCTTCAGCCGGAGGCCTGAAAGAAGTCATCGCTATCATCGAAGGCAACCGCGTTTTTTCTCAGCTCAAGTACGAAAGCGGCGTCCATCGCGTGCAGCGCGTTCCCGCCACCGAGCAGCAGGGACGCGTCCACACCTCCGCCGTCACTGTCGCCGTGCTGCCCGAGGCCGAAGATGTGGATATCAAAATCGAAGCCAAAGATCTGCGCATCGACACCTTCTGCTCCTCGGGTCCGGGCGGCCAGTCCGTGAACACGACCTATTCCGCCGTACGCATCACGCACATTCCCACCAACACCGTGGTCAGTTGCCAGGACGAGAAGTCGCAAATCAAGAATCGTGAGAAAGGCATGCGCGTTCTGCGCTCCCGCCTCTACGAAATCGAAATGGAGAAACAGCAGCAGGCGCTGGCTAAAGAACGCAAGGCCATGGTCGGATCAGGTGACCGCAGCGAGAAGATCCGCACCTATAACTTCCCGCAAAACCGCGTAACCGACCACCGCATCGGTTTCACCCTCCATCAACTCGAAGCCGTAATGGACGGCAAACTCCAGCCCTTGATCGAAGCGCTCACCACTCACTATCAAGCTGAAAAACTGAAACAGGAAGCCACCAGCGTGGTGTAACAGAGAATAAGGGACGACCGCCTCGGCAGGGCGAAGCCTGGCTGTATCCCACAGCCCAGTCAAGGAGAAGCAATATGCACAACCTGCACTCGACCCTCGCCTCCGTTCTTAAAGAGCGATACATCGCCAATGCAGCCCGAGTCCATGAGCTTGCAGCGCCCCTTGCCAACACCAACTTCTGGCAGAAGCCCTTCCCCTACGGAAACAGTTTCGGCCACCTGGTCCTGCATCTCACCGGCAACTTGAACTACTACATCGGCGCGCAGATCGCGAAAACAGGCTACGTTCGCGACCGCCCACGCGAATTCAACGACCCGAACCCTCCGTCGAAGGACGAGACTCTCAAACGTTTCGACGACGCTGTTGCCATGGTCCTCCAGACCATCCGCGCGCAGTCACCCGAAGATTGGTCGGCGGAATACTCGGGCGCAGGCACTGACGCCAGGAATCGCCTCGAAATGGTCGTGCAATGCGCCGCCCACATGCAGCACCATATCGGACAGATGATCTACTTAAGCTATCAGTGGCAGCAGACCAGAACGAATTTGAAATAGCAATTTCAAACCAGTTCCATCACTAACTGGCGGTGAATAGCGCGGATGGGGCAACCGATTGGAACCATCCCGCACCTAAGATTCATCAAGCCGAGCCACCAATCCATGACGAAAGAAAAATCCCGTTCTCTCCTCGCCCTCGCTGGCTTCGGTCTCGTCACCGCCGGCGCCGCCTGGTACGGCTCCCGCTATAGCAAAGGCAATCGTGACCCGTGGTACCGCCAGCTCGACAAGCCGGACTTCACGCCTCCCGACAAAGTCTTCCCCATCGTGTGGACTTCGCTTTACGCTCTAATCGCCTGGTCGGGATGGCGGGTTTGGAGCGCCGCTCCCTCGCGGCACCGCAGCGCCGCGCTGCGCCTTTGGATTTCCCAACTCGCCGCCAATGCCAAATGGTCCAAACTTTTCTTTGGCCAACATCGACCCATCGCCGCTTTTGCCGACGCCGTCGCTCTTGAGGGAATAATTTTTTCCTATATGAATTCCGCCCGCAAAGTAGACGGCGCCGCCGCCACCGCATTCGTCCCTTATGCAGCCTGGATCGCGTTCGCCACCGTGCTTAATGCTGAAATCGCTCGCCGCAATTTTTCCCTGACCTAAAAACGCCCTCACCTGGCAAGTCTGCTTTTGCGGTTCCTCCATGTTCCTCGGGTCCCTGTGTGTTGAAATAGACCTGTGCGTCTGAAACAAGCCCTCACCTCCGCGATCGCTCGCCTCACTGAAGAACAAGTTCCCTCCCCGCGCATGAACGCCGAATTGTTACTCATGTTCACGCTGGATTCTGACCGCTCCTACCTTTACGCGCATCCCGAACGCGAACTTACAGCGGACGAAGCCAGTCGCTATGAAGCCGCACTCGCCGAGCGTGCACGCGGCGTTCCCGCGCAATATATTACCGGCCATCAGGAATTTTGGGGCATGGACCTCATCGTCAGTCCCGCGGTCCTCATACCGCGCCCCGAAACCGAGCACGTAGTCGAAGCCGTCCTGGAGCTGGCTCGTGTGGAGCGGGCACTCTTGCCCGCCAGCCTTCCTAAAATTGGCGACGTCGGCACAGGCTCCGGTTGCATCGCACTCGCGCTTGCCAAAGAACTGCCCCAAGCGGAAATCCATGCCACCGACATCTCCGCCCCCGCGCTCGAAGTTGCTCGCGCCAATGCCGCCCGCCATCAACTCGAATCCCGCATTCAATTTCGCCAGGCCGACCTGCTCGCCGGATTTGAAAACAACTCTTTCGACTTCGTCGTCTCCAATCCACCCTACGTGGGCGAATCTGAAGTAGATTCGGTCCAACTCGAAGTCCGCAAATTCGAACCGCGCCATGCTGTCTTCGCCGGACCCGCCGGCACCGAAGTAATCGCGCGATTGATTCCTCAGGCCCATGCCGCGCTCAGACCTGGCGGCTGGCTGGTAATGGAAATCAGTGGAACAATTTCAGAAGAGGTGAAGCGAATGCTGCAGGATTGGAGCGAAATTATGATCCGGCCGGATCTGCAATCTATCCCGCGCGTAGTGCAAGCGCGCAAATAACCTTGCCTATGTCTGGACCGCCGGCAGAATGTCTTCGACGTCCACAATGTTCGTGGGATATTTTCCCGTGTAGCACGCCGAACAATAAGAAGTCTTTTCGCCTTCGCCGCAAGCCTTCTTAAGTCCTTCCAGTGACAGGTAAGCCAGCGAATCCGCACGAATGTACTCGCGAATCTCATCCACCGATTTGTTGGCGCCGATCAGTTGATTCTTCGACGGCGTGTCAACCCCGTAGTAGCACGGCGAAATCGTTGGCGGGCACGAGATGCGCATGTGCACTTCCTTGGCTCCCGCGTTGCGTATCATGCGCACAATCTTCCGGCTGGTGGTTCCGCGCACGATCGAATCGTCAATCAGCACGATGCGCTTGCCTTCCAGCAGCGCCCGCACCGGATTCAGCTTTAGCTTCACCCCAAAATCGCGGACACTCTGGCTGGGCTCGATAAATGTGCGACCAATGTAGTGATTCCGGATCAGGCCAAATCGGAATGGAATGCCGCTCTCCGCCGCGTAACCCACGGCAGCCGTTACCCCCGAATCCGGCACCGGTACCACCAGATCAGCTTCCACAGGCGCTTCCCGCGCCAGTTGCCGTCCCAACTCTTCGCGGCTGGTCTGGACGGCGCGGCCAAATACCACGCTGTCCGGCCGCGAGAAGTAAACATGCTCAAAGATGCAACTCGACTGCGGCGCGGCTGCCGCATAAAACCGCGAAGTAATTCCCTCCGGCCCAACCACAATCAACTCGCCCGGCTTTACATCGCGCTCGTAGGTAGCGCCGATCAAGTCGAAGGCGCAGGTTTCCGAAGCGAAAACAATCGTGTCGCGGTTCTGCCCTTCCAGCGCCGGAATACGTCCCATCGCCAGCGGACGAAATCCTCGCGGATCGCGCGCCGCAATGATCCGGTCAGGACTCATCACCACTAGAGAAAACGCTCCTTCCACACGCCGTAGTGCATCGGCGATCGCCTCGGGAAGAGTGTGCTCCCGCGAAAGCGCGATCAGGTGCACGATAACTTCGGTATCGCTATTCGTCTGAAAAATCGAGCCTTGACGCTCCAGCCGGCTCCGAACATCCACCGCATTCACCAGGTTCCCGTTGTGCGCCACCCCGATCGAGCCCTTATTGGACTGCACCAGGATCGGTTGCGCATTTAGCAGCGCCGAATCGCCCGCGGTTGAGTAACGCGTATGCCCGATCGCCAGTGTGCCCCGAATCTGCGACAGCACTTCTTCGGTAAAAATGTCAGCCACCAGCCCCATCGACTTGTGCACGCGTGAGGTAAATCCATCGGACGTAACAATTCCCGCCGACTCCTGCCCCCGATGCTGTAAGGCATGCAGCCCGAGGTAAGCGAGCTTCTCCGCCTCAGGATGAGCGTAGATCGCTACCACCCCGCACTCGTCGTGAAATTTATCAGGAATTAGCATTCGATATTCAGCATTCCGCCAACTGCGAATTCAATCGGCTCCCACTAATTCCGGATCGGTCCGCAAAATCGATTCCAATGCCGATTCGTAAACCTGCTCCAACTCCGAAATACTTGTGGAAACAACTTCCTGTCCGTCGAACAAAATCTCCAACCGCTCTGGAATTGTTTCTCCCAGCACGTCTACCGCGATTCCGTGACCTTCCGCTACCTGTTGGATTCGCTCAACGTTCCCCGGGTCGCAAGAGAGGACAATTCGGCTCGCATCTTCTCCAAACAGCACAAACTCTGCTGGAAGCCCGTTCGACGCCAGATTCACCCGCGCACCCATGCCCTTCGCAAATGATTTTTCCGCAAGCGCCACAGCCAAGCCGCCGTCCGCGCAGTCATGCACGGATTCGACCAAACCCTGCTGAATCACCTCAATGACCGCTCTCTGCAGCGCAGCTTCTTTTTCCAGATCGAGCTCCGGAGGATATCCCCACACCGCTCCCAGAATCTCCTTCGCATATTCCGAAGACCCGAACTCGCTCTCCACATCGGTGATATCGGCTGCTTCCCCGGCGCGCAATAGCACGATCGTGCGACCGGCGGAAGTAAAATGCATCTTCGCAGTTTTACGTACGTCGTCGATAATCCCCACCACTCCGAGCACCGGTGTGGGATAAATGCCTTCGCCCAACGTCTCGTTATAAAAGCTGACATTGCCGCCAGTAATGGGAATCTCAAGCTCCTCGCATGCTTTCGTGATGCCATCGATGGTCTGCGAGAACTGCCACATAATATGCGGCTTTTCGGGGTTACCAAAGTTGAGGCAATTGGTTGCCCCCACCGGAGTCGCCCCCGAACACGCGACCTTGCGTGCAGCCTCCGCCACCGCATGCATCGCGCCCAGCCGCGGATCGAGATAGCACCATCGTCCGTTGCCATCAAGGGCCATCGCCAAGCCGCGCTGCGAACCTTTGATGCGAATCACACCCGCATCGCCTGCCCCCGGCGCTTCCACCGTGTTCGTCTGCACCATGTGATCGTATTGCTGCCACACCCAGCGCTTGCCGCAAATATTCGGACTAGCGAGAAGTTGCTTCAGATTCTGCGTGAGGTCGCCGCCGCTTCCGAGTTTAATTTGCTCCGGCATTTCCCGCGGAACTCGAGGCTCCCATCGCGCCAGCAGACGCTTATAAACTGGTGCATCATCCGTCAGCGCTTGATTCGGAATCTCAGCCACAAGCTCGCCGTGCTGTCGCACCACCAATTTGTTATCGGTCGTGACCTTGCCCACTTCTACGGCATCGAGCCCCCACTTTTCAAAAACGCGCAACACTTCTTGCTCACGCCCCTTCTGCGCGACCAGTAGCATCCGTTCTTGCGATTCGCTAAGCATGATTTCGTACGCACTCATGCCAGTTTCGCGTTGTGGCACGAGATCCAGTTCGATCTCGATGCCAACGCCGCCCCGCGCACCCATCTCGCAGGTGGAGCAGGTCAGTCCCGCCGCTCCCATATCCTGAATGCCGACAACAGCACCCGTCTGCATGGCCTCCAGGCACGCTTCGAGCAGCAACTTCTCCAGAAACGGATCGCCGACCTGCACATTCGGACGCTTCGCTTCCGATCCCTCACTGAATTCCTCGCTGGCCATCGTCGCGCCGTGGATGCCGTCGCGTCCCGTCTTAGCTCCAACGTAAATCACCGGATTGCCTTTGCCCGCCGCACGCGCGTAGAAAATTTCGTCTTTGCGCACCAGTCCCATGGCGAAAGCGTTCACCAGCGGATTGCCTGAATAACAAGGCTCGAACTTAGTTTCGCCACCCAGGTTCGGCACCCCGAAGCAGTTTCCGTAGGATGCGACGCCGCTCACTACGCCTTCGAGGATGGAATGATTCCTATGAATCTCAGCTTGTGTGGAACCCCCACGCGTAGCAGTCATCAATGTGGGTACAGCCGCCCCCGGCTGCCCGGCTGAGCGAAGCTCAGCCTCCGTATTTCGTCCCACCACCGGGGAAACGATCGGCCCGAAGCGTAGCGAGTCCATCACTGCAACCGGTCTGGCCCCCATCGTGAAAATATCGCGCAGGATTCCTCCCACCCCTGTCGTTGCACCTTGAAACGGCTCGATAAATGACGGGTGATTATGCGATTCAATCTTGAACGCGCAAGCCCATCCATCGCCGATGTCGATGATGCCCGCATTCTCTCCCGGCCCCTGTAGCACCCGCTTACTCCGCGTTGGCAGGCGCTTCAAGTGCACACGCGACGATTTGTAGGAACAATGCTCGCTCCACATCACGCTGAAAATTCCAAGCTCCGTTAGCGTAGGCTCGCGAGCTCCCAGAAGCTGCTTAATTTTTTCGTATTCGTCGGATGTAAGGCCGTGCTGCCGGAGGGTCTCCGAAGAAAAAGCAGAGGTCATGAAAGTGGTCATGGGGAAGTTCTATTGTCGCATTTAGCAAGGCCGCTGGATAGGCCTTAGCCGCCATCTTTCACGGAATATTTCGGCCAAATTGTTGGATCACTGACCGGGTCGCAAGGCGAGCAATGCGAAAGCCGCAGCCGTCTTCTGATCAGTACCCCAGGGGGCGCCCGCCGACTTACGCAAGGCATCGATTCGCTTGCGCAATCCCGTTTCCTTCAAGTCCCAGGCAGCGGCCGCATTCAGCCAGACCTCCCGCTCCCGTGCAGAAACCACTCCCAATCCATAAATCTGGCACGCGGACGTCACCGCCTGCCGGAACAACGCGCCCTCCGCAAAGTGAATCATGGGATGGAAGCGAAGCACTGCCGAAAGGTCTGTCGGAGCGGCCCTCGAACCAGAAGGAATTCCCGCCGCCTGAACCGCGAAATCAAGCGTCCGGAGATGATCGAGAACATCTTTGACTGCGACCCGAGCCGCTGCTTGAGACGCATCCTCTGCCCGATGGATTAGTAGGATGGCCTCAGGCTCAGACAGCTTCGAGGCTTCGTGGTAGACAAAACGCGGAACCGAATCCCCCGCCGGCAGCAATTCAATGCGACGACGCAGCAACACCTTGAGCGTGTCCGGTTCTCCCGCAACAGCAACCAGAGCCGCCCAACCCGTATGAAGCCGAAATCCCAGCGCGGCGGGCATAGCCATTTCTGAAACAATAAGAGCTACGTGCACTTGAAGCAAATCAAAATTCTCCGAACCACTGCAGGCCGGACCAGGCCTGCCCCGGTTCGCCCTCTACAATCCTGAAAAGTTTCCGGTAAGATTTCACCCAGATGAAATCCATCATTGTAGGA
Organism: uncultured Acidobacteriota bacterium; assembly: GCA_963842075.1. Classification (GTDB taxonomy): domain Bacteria; phylum Acidobacteriota; class Terriglobia; order Terriglobales; family Acidobacteriaceae; genus Sulfotelmatobacter. Next base: position 328,157 of record CAWJFA010000002.1, read on the forward strand.
ACCGCGGGCCATATCGATCACGGCAAGACCGCGCTGGTGAAGGTATTGACCGGCATCGATGCCGACCGGCTTGACGAAGAGAAGCGCCGGGGCATCACCATTGACCTCGGCTTCGCGCACATGGATTTGCCCGCACCCAATGGCGAGACGTTGCGTTTGGGTTTTGTCGATGTTCCCGGCCACGAGCGCTTCGTCCGCAATATGCTGGCTGGCGTGGGCGGAATTGATTTGGTGTTGCTGGTGATTGCGGCCGATGAGGCGATCAAGCCGCAGACCCGGGAGCATTTTGACATCCTGCAATTGCTCGGCGTCCAGCGCGGCATCACCGTCTTGACAAAATCCGACGCGGTCGACGCCGAGACCCTCGACGTTGTGCGCCTGGAGGTCGAAGAATTTCTTCGCGGTACATTTCTGCAAACATCCAAGTCTCCGATCATCGCAGTCAGCTCACTCACCGGCGCGGGTACGGATGAACTAAAGCGCGCGATGCTTGCCGCCGCGGGCGAAGCGCAACCGCGCGATCCTTATGCCATCGCCCGCCTGCCAATCGATCGCGTATTCACCATGAAAGGTTTCGGCACGGTCATCACTGGAACTCTGGTGGCCGGCACCATACGCCGCGAAGATGAATTGGAGGTTTTTCCCACAGGCCGTCGAGTACGCGTGCGGGGCGCGCAGGTCCACGGACGAACATCCGATGCCGCAGTCGCCGGTCAGCGCACTGCACTGAATCTGGCAGGCGTGAGCACAGAGAATTTGGCCCGGGGAATGACGCTGGCGCCTCCCGCAACTTTCGCAGCAACCCGGCTGGCGGATGTGAAGCTGCGCTTGTTGCCTTCGGCCCCGCGTCCGCTGAAGAATCGCGCGCGGGTACATTTTCACTCCTACACGATGGAAACAGTCGCCGAGGTTGTCTTGTACGAGCGCACCGACTCGGATTCCGCCTTAACGAAAAACGTGAAAGCGTCTCTTCAACTTCAGCCCGGCCAGCAGGCATTCGCGCGCCTTAAATTGCCCGAAGCCGCGATGCTCCTGCCAGGAGACCGCTTCATCATTCGGCAATTCTCGCCTGTCCTGACCATAGGAGGCGGCGTGCTTCTGGATGCGGCTCCCATCCCGCGCATGCCAGGGCTGGGAAGCTTCCTGAACATTCTAGCCGGCGCCGATGCGGAAGCGATTCTGCAAGCGCGAATCGCACGGCGGCATCACCAGGGAATTTCGATTTCTCGACTGGTCGCCGAAACCGGCTGGACCAGGAATTTGATTGAATCGCAACTGGCACTACCACTCACCCGGGGTTCAGTGGTGCGAGTCGGGGAACTGTTCCTGCACTCGCCAGCTCTCGAGGGGTTGAAAGCGCGCATACAGAGCGCAGCCGCGGCTTTTCATAAGAAGAATCCTCTGGTCGGTGGCATCAGCAAAGAAGAACTGCGCACACTGGTCGACTCGACGACGGAAGTCTTCGAAGCCGTCGTCGCCTTACTGGTCCGCGACAAAAAGATCGAAGTTGCCGGCGATCTCGTACGCCTGCCCGGGCATGGCGTTGTGATGAAAGATGAAGAGGCCGAATCAAAAAAGAAAATCGAGGACGCATTTGCCGCCTCGGGATTGCAAGTTCCTGCATTGCAGGAAGTGATTCCGGGCCTCAAGGTCGACAAAATACGGGCGCAGAAAATTGTGACTCTGCTGTTGCGCGATAAAGTCTTGATAAAGATCTCCGATGAACTGGTCTTTCATCGTAGCGCGCTGGAAACTTTGCGCCGGCAGATAGCCGCTTACAAGTCGAAGTCTCCGAAGATCGACATCGCGCAGTTCAAAGAGTTGACCGGAGTTACCCGCAAGTATGCGATCCCGTTGCTGGAATATCTGGATCGTGAGCGCGTTACCCGCCGTGTGGGAGACGCACGCGAGATTCTGTAACTCTAACTTCTTCAGCCCCACTCAGATCTTTTCTTCCGGAAATTCCAACTCCAGGCCCAGCGGGTCGGTCACACGGTTCGTGAGGTTGGCCAGCCCGGCAAGCATATGTACGTCCACAATCTCGGGCTCCGAAAAGTTTTTCTTGAGCTCATCGAAATCTGCTTCTTTGATTTCATGCGGCGCCCGCGTCAATTTCTCCACGTAAGTGAGCGCCACCCGCTCCTTCTCACTGTAGTGCGAATAGTTCCCTGCCTTGAGCGCCGCCCAATCCGCGCTCGTAAGTCCCACGCGCTTCGACGAGGCTACGTGATGTTGCGTGCAATAGCGACACTGGTTGATCAACGAGACACGGACATAAATAAGCTCATACAGCTTGCGATCCAGCGAGCGTCCCACGCTGGCATAGAAGCTTAGAAAATTCTTAAGCATCTCGGGACGGTGGGCCAGAGCCTTCTGTATATTCCCCGGTTTGCCGCGAAGAACTTTCTCGTAAATCTCTTTCACTTCCTCATTTGCGGACTCCGGACCAATCAAGCTGATACGCGCCATCGATTCCTCCAAAATAGCTCATGAAACTTCTCAATAATAGATGAACCGTCCCCGTCGAAGCGACTGACACGACTGATCGCTCAAAATCGGCGCCTCAAATCAAACGTCCGTGAGTGATATTCTTCCAGCTGATGCTTTTAATTCGTTCCGCAACCATCCATGATGTGCCCTTGCTTCGAACCTTGATTCGCGAACTGGCGGAGTTCGAGCGCGCCTTGCATTTCTGTGTGATCTCCGAGGCGGAGTTGGCCCGAGATGGTTTTGGAACCAGCCCAAAGTATCGCGCGCTGCTTGCCGAGTGGGATGGAGCCCCCGCAGGATATGCTCTTTTCTTTGGCTATTATTCGTCGTGGACGGGAGCAGGATTGTTTCTTGAGGATCTTTTCGTCCGCGAGCAGTTTCGCGATCGGGGAATTGGCACGGCATTGCTGGCTCACGTCGCGCGCATTGCTTTGCTGGAAAACTGCTACGGAGTGCATTGGGAAGTGGTCGACTGGAATCAGAAGGCAATCGACCTTTACAAATCTTTGGGAGCCGAGTTTCGCGATCAGTGGCGGCCCGTCATGCTGACGGATGACGCGCTGCGCCAATTGGCGAAGAAGGCGCAATGAGCGCGCCAGTTCGTATTATCGGAGCAGGTCTCGCTGGGTCGGAAGCGGCGTGGCAGTGTGCCCGCCGCGGCATCGAAGTGGAGCTGTTTGAGATGCGCCCGGTGCGCTCGACGCCGGCACATCAGACTGCCGATTTTGCTGAGTTGGTCTGCTCCAATTCGCTGAAATCCGATAGCGAAAATACGGCGCCCTGGCTGCTCAAAGAAGAAATGCAGCGCGCGGGCTCGCTCTTGCTGCAAATTGCCCGCGCCTGCGCGGTTCCCGCCGGACATGCTTTGGCGGTCGACCGCGTAGCATTTGCCGCGAAGGTAACACAAGCGATTTCGCGCGAGCCGCGGATTAGTGTCCGCCGCGAAGAAGTCACTTCAATCAACGAAAGCGATCAAACCGTCACTGTCATCGCGACTGGCCCTTTGACTTCAGAGCCACTGAGTGATGCGATCGCGCGCCTGGCCTCCAGTTCCGCTTCTCCCCATTCCCACTTGTACTTCTATGATTCGATCAGTCCAATTGTCGAGGCGGACTCGATCGACATGTCCCGCGTCTACATGGCGGCGCGCTATGACAAGGGCTCTGCCGATTACATCAACTGTCCCATGTCGCCCGAAGATTACGCTCGGTTCTACGACGCGCTTCTCGCCGCACAGTCGGTGGAAGAGCGCGATTGGGAGAAATTAAATTACTTCGAGAGCTGCCTGCCGATTGAAGAAATCGCCCGGCGCGGACGCGATACTTTGCGCTTTGGCCCGATGAAGCCGGTAGGCCTGAAAGATCCTCGTACTGGACGGATGCCTTATGCGGTGGTGCAGCTGCGCCAGGAAAATTTGCGGGCGGATTCCTACAATCTCGTGGGATTTCAGAATCATCTGAAGTTCGGCGAGCAGGCCCGCGTGCTGCGCTTGATTCCGGGCTTGGAGAACGCGCGTTTCTTGCGCTACGGTCAGATTCACCGCAACACCTACATCAACAGCCCGGCCTTACTGCTCGAGACCCTGCAGATGAAGGCTCACCCGCGTATTTTGTTCGCCGGACAGATTTGTGGCGTGGAAGGCTACGTTGAATCCATTGCCACCGGCCTCATGGCGGGGATGCACGCCGCATCACTCGTGCGCGGAGAAGCCCCGGCTGCGCCGCCACGCTCTTCCGCATTTGGCTCCCTGACACATTATGTGACACATGCGGACGCGAAAAACTTCCAACCCGCAAATATTACATTTGATTTGTTGCCTGCCCTAGAGAAGAAGATTCGCGACCGGAAACAGCGTCACCTCTCGCAGTGCGAGTTGGCGCTAAAGCAATTTGATGAATGGATCGAACAGCGATCAGCCCGCAGCGCCCCGGCCACAGCTTGAATCGCATCTGGGCAGGCGCAAAACCGCCTGTTAGCGTGGAAACATGCAAGCGGCCACTCCTCTCAAAATTCGTCGCGCCCAGTCGGACGATGCGCCCGTAATTTCGCAGTTGCTCCACGAGTCGTTCGTAGAATTCAAGGCCCTTTATACCGACGGAGGTTTCGCTGCCACTGCTCCCGGTGCCGATCAGATTCTGATACGCCTGCAGGAAGGACCAGTTTGGCTGGCGTTGAGCGAGAATGCGGTGCTCGGCACGGTGGCTGCCGTCATAAAAGACGCTTCAGTCTACATCCGGGGAATGGCAGTTGTGCCGTGGGCTCGCGGAATGGGTGTCGGAGTTGCCCTTTTGCAGCGCGCGGAAGATTGGGCCGCTGTCCAAAGCTACCAGCGCTTGTTTCTCAGCACCACTCCATTTCTCAGTTCGGCCATCCGATTGTATGAACGATCCGGCTTCCGGCGCAGCAACAAAGATCCCCACGAGCTGTTTGGAACGCCTCTCCTCGTAATGGAAAAAACCCTTCCTCGGCGCCCGACTAGATAAAGCAAAATTCCGCACAGCCACATGGCACATTTGCTGAACTAACCCTCCCGCCAATACGTACCAATACTTAGAAACAGACCCCCTGTTCGATGACTTTCTCGTTCCGGGACCGTCCAAACGATACGCCCAACAATACGCGCAAACGTTGTCGATGAGACCAATCACAAACGCGCTATGACTCTGCGAGACCTTTTCCGCGACGTCTTACTAACGCTGTGGGCGCACAAACTGCGCGCCTTCCTCACCATGTTTGGCATTGCCTGGGGAATCGTTTCAATTGTGTTGATGGTGGCGGCTGGCGAGGGTTTGCGCAAGGGCCAGGAAGAGCAGGCGAAAACTCTGGGCAAGGACGTGATGATCGTCTTCCACGGCCGCACCAGCCTGCAGGCCGGCGGAACGCACGCAGGCCGCCTCGTTCATTGGGAAGACGAAGACTTGCCGGTGGTGCAGGCCGAAACGCCCGACTGTCAATACGCCATTCCTGAGCTCGAGCAGGATACGGTGCGCGCTCATAGTAATTTCAACAACGCCGCATTCACCGTCACCGGATCGCATCCTCCGTTCGCCTATATCCGCACCCTTGATGTCGGCCAGGGACGCTTCTATGACTGGGACGACATGCGCGAGGCCAGGCGCGTGGCGTTCCTCGGATCGGATGCAGCCAAACAATTATTTCCCGGCCGCAACCCGGTTGGCGATAACGTTTATCTGAATGACTTCCCTTACATCGTGATCGGAGTGATGGCAAAGAAAAAACAGGATTCCAGCTACGATGGCTGGGATGTGAACAAGATCTTCGTTCCCTTCTCTGCCATGCGGCGCGATTTTCCCGATAAGCCTCCAGGAACCCCCACCACCTTCGATCAGTTACTCGTTACTCCGAAATCCGTTGAACAGCATGAAGCCTGCAAACACGAAGTGCGCGTGGCCTTCGCGCGCATGCATCGCTACGATCCAAACGACAAGGAGGCCTGCCCTATTTGGGACACGGTAAAAGAAGCCCAGGCATTCAAGACGATGACCGATGGAATGAAGTATTTCCTCGGCGCGGTGGGAATCGTGACCCTGCTCTTGGGTGGCTTGGGCGTAATGAATGTGATGCTTGTTGCGGTGCGCGAACGCACTCGCGAGATTGGCGTGCGCAAAGCAATTGGAGCACCAGCGGGTACGATTCTGCGGCAGTTCTTTGTCGAAGCCCTCATTATTGCCTTGCTCAGCGGCGGCATCGGGCTGGGCGTGGCATTCGGTTTTTGCGCGCTCGTGAATCTCCTGCCCATGCCCGATTTTTTTGCCGGCCTCATTCCAGACTGGACCTCGGGCCTAATCGCGACCGGCTTACTGGGCACGATTGCCGTAGCAGCCGCTCTCTATCCGGCACGCAGAGCCGCGTCGATTGACCCAATCGAAGCCTTGCGCTATGAAGCCGGAGGATAAAGAGGATAAGAAGATTTTATTTCGCGAACTTCTTGTCCGGAGCCAGCCCTGAGCCAAGTCGAAGGATGGTTCAGGATTTTCGCAGTAAAGTTTTCGCGGTTCAAGATTTTGATCATGCTAACTGAAATCATCATCGAAGCCTGGATCGCGCTGCGGCGCAACCTCACTCGCAGTCTGCTGACCATGCTCGGCGTCGTCTGGGGAATCGCCACCGTCACGCTCTTGATTGCCTATGGCAACAGCTTCCGCAGCATCTTGGTGCATGGCTTCGATGCCTTCGGCAAAAGCGTTGTGATTTGTTGGCCGCAACAAACCAGCGAGCAGCCGGGCGGCCAGCGCGCCGGCAAAAAAGTTCTTATAGAAAAAGCGGACGTCGACATGGTGAAAGCCACTGCGCCGTTAGTTAGGCACGTCTGTCGCGAAACCGTGAGACGACCGGGCATCGCTTACGGCGACCGCATGGTCGGCACCGCTCCAGTGCGCGGAGTTTGTCCGGAGTACGGCGAAATGCGCAACGAAGTGCCCTCCGAGGGCCGCTGGCTCGATGCCGCAGACGAAATCGAGCGGCGGCGCGTGATTTTTCTCGGCGGCCGCCTCAAAGAACAACTTTTCAGCGGCAGGCCCGCCATCGGCGAGACCGTCACTGTCAGCGGTGTGCGCTTCACCGTGATCGGGGTAATGGCCCGCAAGATTCAGCTCAGCAACTATTTCTCGAGTGACGATGAATCATCGTGGATTCCCTACTCCACAGCCGGCGATTTGTGGAACACGCGTTACGCCGCAGTCATGCTGTTTGAACCCATCGCGCCTCAATTCGAAAAAAAGGCCATGGCGCAAGTTCTGGCAGCCGTCGCCACCCGCCAGGGTTTTTCACCGACCGATCCCAAGGCTTTTCAGATGTTCGGGCGCGACGAGTTCCGCCCCATAATCGACGCTCTCACCATTGGACTGCAAGTCCTGCTTGCATTTATTGGAACGTTGACCTTGGGAATCGGCGGCGTCGGCGTGATGAATATCATGCTGGTCACGGTAGACGAACGCATCCGCGAAATCGGCCTGCGCCGCGCTCTCGGCGCTAGAAAGCGCCACATCAAACTGCAGTTCCTGGCCGAGACTCTACTCATCATGCTGCTTGGTGGCGCGATCGGCGTGGCCCTCTCTTACTTCATCGCCTGGGCCGTAGGCACTATGCCAATGATGGGACCTCTTTTCGAAGACGACTCCGGCCAGGGTGACATTCATCTTCGCATCTCCATGATGACCGTAATGCTTTCCACCGCAGTGCTGCTGGTGGTTGGTGTGATCAGCGGTCTGGTCCCCGCCATGCGAGCCTCCAAGCTAGACCCGGTCGAGGCACTCAGATACGAGTGAAGCTGAAGTCTTTTCTCCAGAATTCATTTGACGTTAGCTTCCCATTGCAGTAACTTGCTCGCAATTCCCCGGGTGCTGAGGTGTTACGCGTGCCGCTTTCTGCTGTTAACGCAATCTCTCCGGCGTTTGAGCACACCAAAAGGCAGCTTCTGCAACCCTTCCGCTTTGGCCAATGGATACGGCTGGCCTTCGTGGGACTGCTGGCCGGGGAACTCAGCTCCGGCGGCGGATGCAACACGCCCAGCACTAACTTCCACATTCCTCGTCATCCGGGCACAGGCCATTTTTTTGCGCCGGGCCTGGCGGGGGTCGATCCTCTGCTGCTCGCCGCTTTGATCGCAGTGCTGCTGGTCGCGGCGTTCGCGTTGGGGATTGTGCTGATGTACATCAGCAGCGTCATGCGCTTCATCTTGTTCGACAGCGTGCTGGCGAAAGAATGTCATATCCGTCAGTACTGGATAGCCCGCCAGCAGCCCGGATGGCGCTATTTCCTCTGGAAGGTGCTTTTCACGCTGGTGACGTTTGGCGTGCTGATTGTGCTGATAGGAATTCCGGCCGGGTTCGCATTCATCCTGGGATGGTTCAGCCAGCCCAAGCAGCACGTGGCCGGGCTGGTTCTGGGCGGCATCGTCGTATTTTTCGCATTCGCATTTGTGGTGGTGGCGATCGCAGTGATTTACGTGCTGACGAAAGACTTCGTCGTTCCGCAAATGGCGCTGGAAGATATTGGCGTCATCGAAGGATGGCACCGGCTTTGGGTAATGATGACTGCCGAGAAGGGAGGCTACGCCGGCTATGTGGGAATGAAGATCGTGCTGGCGCTTGGCGCGGCCATTCTCCTCGGCATTATTGGTTTCATCCTTGCGCTGATCATTTTGATTCCAGTAGCCGGAGTGGCGATCGCGGCCGTTATAGCCGCAAAATCGGCAGGGCTCGGCTGGACCGTGTACACGATCACTCTGGCAGTGTTGGCGGGATGCGGGTTGCTCGTTGTTTTTCTTTTTATGACTGCGATGATTTCCGTGCCTGCGATTGTGTTCTTTCCCGCATATTCTATTTACTTCTTCGCCGCTCGTTACCCTGCGCTAAGCGCCGTACTCTATCCGGTTCCGCCTGCTATGGCCGCGCCTCTGATCCCGTCAGCAGCGCCTCCTTCGAATGAACCTCCGCCGTTGCCGCCCGCTTCGGAGCCGATCTGACAGAGCGTGTCAGGTTCACGGCTCAGGATTTTTGAGCCTGGTTTCGCGTCCATGCGGCCCGGAAAATCGTCCGTCCGGCAAACATCCGCTCTTCGCCTGCGTGCTCGGGAACTCTCACCCCGCCTCAGGTGTCTGATGTTGCAGACACGCGCGTGCTAAAGAGGAGTTTTCGATGTCTTTCTCGATGGCAGGCGGGGGTCCGTCCAGTCCGCAAATCAACGTCACGCCGCTGATCGACGTGCTGCTGACCTTGATCATCGTCTTTATGGTGGTCGTCTCAATGGACAAAGAGCAGGGTGAGACAGCGCAGATTCCGCAACCGGATCAAAAGCAGGCGCAAAACATCTCGCAGTCGCGCACCATCGTCATTCAGGTTCTCTGGACCACCAACGATCGACCGCCAACCGTGAAGATCAATCAGGACGAAGTCTCCTGGCAAGACTTGGAAATGCGGCTGGCAGAAATCTATTTAAAGCGCGCCGAGAAAGTAGTCTTCGTCCGCGGCGATGGCGATGTCGATTTTCAATACGTAGCCGATGTAATCGACGTGGCTCATCACGCGGGCGTCCAGCGCGTGGGCCTGTTGACGATGGATCGGGAGGCGCCTATGGAGTAGAGCTGAATCAATTCCGCGCCCTGTTCTTTATCCAAATCGGCGTTCCCAAAAAACCAAACGCCTCCCGAATCTGATTTTCCAAAAATCGCTGGTAAGAAAAGTGCAGCTTCACCGCCCGGTTAGTGAACAACACAAACGTCGGCGGCGCAACCGAGGCCTGTGTCATGTAAAGAATCTTCACGCGCGAGCGCATAGGCACCGATGCGCGCTCGAAATCCACGCTTTCGATGAAGCGGTTCATGGCCGAAGTAGAAATCCGTTTGCGCCGCTCGGTAGCGACCTTTTCCAGCAGCGGAAAGATTCTCTCCCTGCCTTTGCCCGTATTCGCCGAAACAAAAACGATGGGAGCATAGTTCAGAAACTTGAGATCGTAGCGCAGGCGTTCTTCGTAAGCCTCACGGTCGCCCGGACGCTTACTCTCTCGCATCCGCATTGCCTTCGACGGCCTTCCCGCCTTCAGCGCCCCGCCCGTGATCAAATCCCACTTGTTGACGACGATAATCATCGAACGTCCGCTCTCGTGGGCATAACCGGCGATGGCTGCGTCGAGCTGGCTTACGCCTTCGGTCGCATCGATCACCAGCAGCGCAATATCGGCGCCCTCAAGATGCTTGCGCGCCATCACAACCGAAAGTTTCTCGGCCATCAAATGAGTCTTGCCTTTGCGGCGGATGCCGGCAGTATCGATAAAGCGAAAGCGGCGTCCGTTGCGTTCCACAATTTCGTCGACCGCATCGCGGGTTGTACCCGGAATCGGCGAGACAATGGCACGATCGGAAGCCGTCAGGCAATTCAGCAGCGTCGACTTGCCAACGTTGGGATGGCCAATGATCGCGACCTTGGTCTCATAAACACGTTCAGGTTCGGTCGCCGCTCCATCTTCGTCAGCCTCAGAAGCTTCTTCCCGTGTTTCCTCTAAGGCTTCTGTCTTTGAGTCTTGTGCGGGCGGCAAGATTTCGAGAACAGCGTCCAGCAGATCGTCAATCCCACGCCCATGCTCGGCCGAAATCGCAAACATCTCCTTGATTCCCAGCCGATGGAATTCGTCAAGGATAGATGCTTGTTTTTCGCTGTCAGCCTTGTTGACCGCAAGCAAAAGCGGCCGTCCCGTCTTCCGCAGCAGTCGCACCAGCTCCAGATCAGGGCCCGCGATCTCGGCGCGCCCGTCCACCACCATCACGATCGCCGCCGCTTCATCGAACGCAACCCGCGCCTGCCGAAAAATCTCCGAAGGAATAAAATCTTTTTCTTCCGGGAGAATTCCGCCAGTGTCGATGATGCGGATGCGCCTCCCCCTCCACTCCGCATCTCCGTACAATCGGTCGCGTGTAATGCCCGGCTCGTCTCCCACAATCGCCCGGCGTGAGCCAACGATGCGGTTAAAAAGCGTGGACTTGCCGACATTCGGCCGGCCGACGATGGCAATCGTCGGAACGCCCGCTGCAGTTGTTGCCAGAGTGCTGGTCGAGTTGTAGGTGGGTTGAGTCAAATGAGTGGCAAACCAGTGCTGATAGCCGGGAATGTTTATTATAGAGACTCCCGTGGCTTTAGGTTCCCAATCCGTGCCTCCCGCAACACCGGCCCGATCCGCGCCCGCCGCGAAAGAGGCTTCTCTCTATCAATTCTTCGCCCCTGGCGGTGTGCTTTCGCACACGCATCCCGCCTACGAATTTCGCCGCGGTCAGTTGCAGATGGCCCAGGCCGTCGAGCAGGCTCTGGAAGAAAAACGGCATCTCATCGTTGAAGCCGGCACCGGCACAGGAAAAACGCTGGCTTATCTGCTGCCCGTCATCCGCTCCGGCAAGCGAGTCATTATCTCCACCGGCACAAAGAATCTTCAGGAACAACTTTTCTACAAAGACGTACCTTTTCTGGAGCAAGCCCTGTTTGGCGGCCGCGTAGAGACAGCCGCCTCGCCCGGCAGACTTTCCGTCTGTTACATGAAAGGCCGCAACAATTATCTCTGTCGCAAAAAACTCTACGACCTAACCGATCAACCGGTGCTGAGCGGCCTGCAGGAAATAGAACAATATCGTGCGATTGCGGCCTGGGAAAAAACCACCTCTACCGGCGACCGCGCGGAACTCGCCGAACTCCCTGAAGCGAGCCCACTTTGGCACAAGTTGGATGCACGCGCAGAAGCCTGCCTGGGACAAAAATGCAGCGAGTGGGAACGCTGTTTCGTCACTGAAATGCGACGGCGAGCCATGGAGAGTGACCTCATTATCGTCAATCATCATCTCTTCTTCGCCGACCTCGCCATCAAGCTTCAGCTGGAAGGCGCACCTGACGCGGGAATTCTGCCCGACGCCGCAGCCGTGATTTTCGACGAAGCGCACGAACTGGAAGATGTGGCAGGCAACTATTTCGGAATCTCCGTCAGCAACCTCCGCCTGGAAGATCTGGCGCGGGACGTGGAAACGTCGCTCCAACATAACCGCATGCTGTCTGCCTCGCTTTCGGGCGCGCTGGGGAGTCTCCGTGAAAAGTCGCAGTTCTTCTTCTCCTTGTTGCCCCCAGGAGAAGGCCGCTTTGCCTTCGACACCCGCCGCGAGTTCCTCGAGGAAAATGGCGACGAATTTCTCGCGCTCAATCAGTCTCTAACCCGGCTAGCCGGCGAACTTGAGAGCTTGCCGCAGAAGCCGGAAGAAATTTTCAACTTCGCGCGTCGCTGCCAGGAACTCCAAACGCAACTCCGCTTTGCCATGGAGTCGGATGACCGCAACACCGTTTTCTGGATCGAGCGCCGCGGCGGACGGGGAAACAGCCGTGAAGGGAACACTCGTGGCCGGCAAAACGTCTTTCTTCAAGCCACTCCAATCGACGTTGGTCCGATCCTGCGTGAATGCCTCTGGTCAAAACTCGAATGCGCCGTCCTGACCTCGGCCACGCTCGCTGTCGGCGGAGGTTTCGAATACATCCGCCAACGTCTTGGACTGGAGCACGCTCGCGAATCGGTGCTGCCTTCTCATTTCGACTACGAAAATCAAGCTTTGTTTTATGTGCCGCCCGATTTGCCCGATGCCCGCACCCCGCAGTTTACGGCGAAGGCAGCCGACCGTATTCGCCAACTGCTGGAGATCACGCGTGGCCGCGCCTTCGTGCTTTTCACCAGCTACGCACAGATGAATGACATCTACCAGCGGCTGCTCGGCGAACTCGAGTTTCCCCTGCTGAAACAGGGCGACGCGCCGAAAAGCGCGCTGCTCGAGGAATTCCGCCTTACTCCGAATGCCGTGCTGTTTGCCACTTCCTCGTTCTGGCAAGGCGTCGACGTTCAGGGTGAGCAATTGAGTTGCGTCATCATCGACCGCCTGCCATTTGCCGTGCCTAGCGATCCAGTTGTAGCCGCGCGGGTCAAGGCCATCGATGCCGACGGTGGCAATGCCTTTTTTGAGTATCAAGTGCCCTCGGCGGTGATCACCCTGAAACAAGGCTTCGGACGCCTGATCCGCTCGCTGCATGATCGCGGCCTGCTCGTCCTGCTCGATAACCGCATCCTGAAGAAGCAATACGGCCGTGTGTTCATCGAGAGTCTACCGAACTATAAGAAGACAACCGATATGCGTGTGGTTGAGGAATTTTTCGGTACGGGTAGCTGAGAGTGGCAAATTACAACGTCGGTATCGGGAACGGGATGCGCCCTTCGCTCACAGGCCTCAGACAACAGCCTATCATTGGCCCATCTGCTTCACACATACTCCCGCTCAGCTCTCCGAATCTCCCGGTACCGTTCGAACACTTTCCTCTGGCTTTCCAGCCCCAACGCCGACCGGATCGAGCTCCCGCGGAAAGTGTGGCCCAGCATCTTCCACCCAGTCGTCAGCACAAACTTAGGATCATGCTTGAGCGCCACAGGTATATGATGCACTTTCATCCAGCGCTCGGCTTTCCAGCGCAGGAATTCCACCTCTTCCGCCGGCAAATGTTCAGTTCGTACCACGGCCGTTGTGCCGTCGTATTCTTCGAGTCGCTCATTCATGATCAAGCCTTGGTCGCGGAAGTCTTTCGTCATGGGTGTGCGCGGATACGGCGTCGGATGCTGGATGTACGGCCAGTCCACATATCGCCGCGCAAACTCCAGGTTCGCCTCAATCGACTCCCGCGTGTCCCCCGGACTCCCAACAATCAATCCGCCCACTACATACATCTGGTTACGGCGAATGTAATCGATGGCTTTGAGTGTAGCGTTTCCGGTATTTTGGCCGTTCGTGCGCTCAGTATTCTTGGCCGACGCCTTCAGAAATTGCAGGTCGCTCTCAAGAATGTTTTCTATGCCCAGAAAAACGTAGCGGAAGCCCGCTCGCCGCATCAGCGGCGCAAGCGTTTCGCCGTGGTTCGCAATCGCCGAGGTCATGGCCTGCACAAAATAATCAAGCGTGTGCAGCCCGGCGGCAATGATAGCCTCACACAGCGCCTCGAAGCGCTTAACGTTCAGCGTTATATTGTCATCCACCAGAAAAATCGTTCGAGCCCCGTGATTCCTGGCATCGCGAATATCGGCCAACACGCGCTCGAACGAATAAGTATGGAAGTTGCGTCCACGCATCTCGATGATCGAGCAAAAACTGCAATCGAAGGTGCACCCGCGCGAGGTCTCGATCACATCCACCTGCCGCCCCAGCATCGTATATCCCTTCAGAGCGCGCGCATCGCGATTCGGCAGCCGGATTTCGCTGTCTTCAAGTCGGTGCGGCGCCCGCGCCGGGTTGTGCCGCCACTTCTCACCATCCCTGTAGGACAGCCCGCAAATCCCCGCGACTCCCGACCCCTGCTCAATCGCCCGCAGTAACTCGCGGAAAGTAACTTCTCCCTCACTGCGCACTAGATAATCCACGCCCATATCCTCGTAAGCTTCAGGGGCGAGGCTCGGATCGTACCCGCCAACCACAATCTTCACTCCCGGCCGCAGCTCGCGAACTAGGTCGATAATGCGCCCGGCGGTCCGGCGCTGAAACGTCATAATCGAGAGTCCCACCACTTCCGGATCGAGTTCGCGCACCAGTCGGATCACAGTTTCACGAACCTGTCGATGCGCCAGAATCAGGTCGGCAACCGCGACCCGATGATGTGGATCAACGTTCCCCGCCAGCGACGTCAGCGCTCCATTCGGCATGCGGATCGCCACTGGTGGCATGTGTTCGAAGGAATCCGGCATGGAAAGCAACAGGACATTCATAAGAACCCCAGTCCTTACTGCCTCGCTGTGATCCCGCAGGCGCGGCTAACCACAGCGGGCGATACGAATGGCCGTAATTGTACCCCAGCTTGCGGTAAGAATTCCGCCCTTCAATAACCCCCCCGCCTACTTGCCCTCTTCCGAGCCTCCCGGACTTGGCAGCACTCCCACGATAATCCCAGAAGCCTCTCCCTTGCCGTGATAGACGCGCTCCGTCGCCTTTACGAAGTCAGAAGCCTTGGCGTCAGGAATATTTACGAATGTTTGCGGATTGCGGTCGGTAAGCGGAAACCAGGAACTCTGAATCTGCACCATGATCCGATGGCCGCGACGGAAAGTGTGGTTGACGTCCTGCATTGTGAAGTCGATCTCCTCGACTTTTCCGGGCGTGAAGGGCTCCGGCTTTTCAAAGCTGTGACGAAATTTTCCGCGAAACGGCTCGCCCCTCACCAGTTGCTGATATCCACCCATGGTAAACGCAGGTGGACCTACATCGGTTCGCGGTTTGTCTTTGTCTTCGGGTTTGGGTTGGTCGAACTTGCTGTCAGGGTAATCGGCCGGATATACGTCGATCAATTTCACGTCCCAATCCGAATCCGTACCGCTGGTCGAAACAAAAAGCCGCGGCGAGAGCGGCCCGGCAATGGTCACGTCTTCTTCCAGCGCCGGGGTTTCATAAACCAGCACGTCGGTTCTGCTCGCCGCAAAACGCTGGTCCGAGAGCATGTACTCCTGCGGCACGCTCGTCGCCACATAATTCACGAAAGGCACGGGTTTGGCCGGGTCACTAACGTATTCGTCGAAAGCGGGCGCGTCCGCAGCCGGCGGATCGAACGAAAGCCCGCCTCCCGCGCGGAAATACAGTGTCTTCGCCTCGGCCTCTTTCGGCGGCCACGCGGAATAGCGCCGCCATACATTCGTCCCGGTTTCAAACACATACGCCTTCGGAAGTTTCGCGTCACCACCGCCTTTAAGATATTGCTCGAAAAATGGAAACAGAATATTTTTCCGGTAATATTCGCCGGTGTTGAACGAAAATTCGACGCGCCCCAGGTGTTCGCCGTCATACCGCGCCCAACCCCCATGCACCCACGGGCCAATAACAAGCGCGTTGAAAATTCCAGAGTTGTTTTTATCGATCGCGTGAAACGTGCTGAACGGCCCTTGCAGATCCTCGGCGTCAAACCATCCACCAACCGTAAGCACGGCGCAGTGAATGTTCTTCATGTGCGGCGCCAGATTCCGCGCCTTCCAATAATCGTCATAAGTGTCGTGCTTCACCTGATCATCCCAAAGCGCGCTCCTGCCTTCCAGATATTTTGCGAGATTCGAAATCGGCCCCGCCTTCAGATAGAACTCGTAGCCACTCTTGGTGCCGTAATCGAATGGCACAGGAGTCTTCGGAGGCAGCTGCGGATTTTCCTGCGGCTTGAATGAGCTATAGAACCCGAAGTTGGCGTTCAGCATAAACGCCCCGCCATGATAGGCATCGTCGCCCATAAAAAGATCAGTCATGGGAGCCTGTGGCGATGCCGCCTTCAGCGCCGGATGTGAGTCAATCATGCTTGCCGAAGTAAAAAATCCAGGATACGAAATGCCCCAGATTCCGGCATTGCCGTTATTGTTGGGCACGTTCTTCAGCAGCCAGTCGATCGTGTCGTAAAGATCGCTGGCGTCGTCCACATCCTGCTTGGATTTCTTGTTGTCGATGTGGGGACGCATCTCCACGAACGTTCCCTCCGACATGTAGCGGCCGCGAACATCCTGAAACACGAAGATGTATCCCGCTTTATCGAAGTCAGGAGATGGTCCGAGCTGCTTGCGGTAAAGGTCCACTCCATACGGCCCCACGCTGTAAGGAGTTCGATTGATCAGGAACGGATAGGTGTGCGAACTGTCCTTGGGCACGTATACCGAAGTAAAAAGATGCACTCCGTCGCGCATCGGAATTCTGAACTCATATTTTGTGTAATGTTCCTTGACCTCATACTCCGGCGCCTCAGGCTTGCTCTGTGCCGCAAGATTGGCGGCGAATGCCAGCGTGACCAGAACCAAAACCGACAAATTGCAACGCATGCGTGCTCCTTACTCAGGGTCGGAACCGAACGTCCTTCAGGTCAGAACCGAATAGGAAAGCTACATTTAGAAGCGAAGGGCCGTCAAGCCGCAGCACGTCCATCCACGTTACAATAGATGTTTCGGGACCACACGCGGCCCGGCCTGTATCCATGCGGAGCCGCCGAGGATTGCATGTTCGAAGTAACCGTTGACGATACCTTTGCGGCAGGCCACTACCTTCGCAATTACAAAGGCAAGTGCGAAAATCCGCACGGCCATAACTACAAAATCCGGGTCACTCTGGCCGGCGCCGAACTGGATAAAGCGGGCCTCTTGCTCGATTTCAAGGACCTCCGCGAAGTGATGAGGCACGTCATCGACCGCCTCGATCACCAGATGATCAACGATATTGAACCCTTTACCGTCGTCAATCCTTCTGCGGAAAATCTGGCAAAATATTTTTATGATGAATCAAACTCGCGGTTAAAAAGCCTGACCAATGGCCGCGTGCGCGTGAAAGACGTAACCGTCTTTGAAACGGACACTACTACGGCAAAATACTCGGAGTCGTAGAATCCTGGGTGCCTGGGGCGTTTCGCCCGGCGAGACGCCAAGAGCTACTCGCAAATGCAAATAACAGAAATCTACAAATCGTTGCAGGGTGAATCGACTTTCGCTGGACTGCCGTGTGTCTTCGTGCGCCTGACAGGATGCAACCTGCGCTGCTCCTGGTGCGACAGTGAGTATACCTTCCAGGGCGGTCGCAAGATGACTCAGCAGGAAGTGTGGAACGAGGTGAAACGCCTCAGTCCCCATGGCGGCCTGGTCGAAATCACCGGCGGCGAGCCCATGCTTCAGGAACGCGAACTTCTTCCGCTGATGCGGCAGTTGCTCGAAGCCCCCTATCGAGTCCTGATCGAGACCAGCGGCGAGCGCCCCTTGCAGCGTGTTCCCCCGGGCGTCATTAAAATCGTGGACGTGAAGTGCCCCCACTCCGGCGAAGGTGATTCGTTTCATCTCGAAAATCTTAAGGCCTTGACTCGACAGGACGAAGTGAAGTTTGTCCTCAGCAGCCGCACAGATTACGAATTCGCCCGCGATTTTACCCGGCAGCACAATCTCGCCTCCCTGGTGAATACAGTTCTGTTCTCTCCCGCTTTTCGCCAGGACGCGACCGGGACGCGGGACAGTTCGCATTGCTTGCTCGATCCCCAGGAATTAGCGGAGTGGATGCTGGCGGACGACCTTCCCGCACGCCTCGGCCTGCAATTGCACAAGTTTATATGGGACCCGGCGCTGAAAGGCGTATAGGCACCCGGCCGTAAACCGATTCCAGAATCATGACGCGGTCGCCAAAACGCGCGGTAGTCCTGCTCAGCGGAGGCATGGATTCCTGCGTGTGCGCCGCCCTGGCAGCCCGCGATTATGCTGCCGCCGCGCTGCACATCAGTTACGGGCAGCGCACCGAAGACCGCGAGCGGCAATCCTTCGTCGCAATTTGTCAGCGTCTGAACATCCAGAACAAACTCGTCGTGCGCAACGAAGCCTTGCGCGCCATAGGGGGCTCAGCCCTCACCGACGAGACCATCGCCATCCCCACCTCAAATGCGATTGGCCACGACGTCCCGGTGACCTACGTCCCCTTTCGCAACGCGCATTTCCTGTCCGTCGCGGTAAGCTGGGCCGAAGTGCTGGACGCCGAAAAAATCTATATTGGCGCGGTGGAACAGGATAGTTCCGGTTATCCCGATTGCCGCCCGGCCTACTACGAAGCGTTTAACCAGGTGATCAAGGCGGGAACGAAAGAGGGCAAAATCGAAATCGTCACCCCCCTCATCCACCTGCGCAAGTTCGAAATTGTGCGCCTGGGCCTTGAACTGGGCGCGCCATTCGATTTAACTTGGTCATGCTACAGCCACCAGGATCAAGCCTGTGGCATCTGTGATAGCTGCGTGTTGCGTTTGCGAGCCTTTTCGGAAGCGGGTGTCACCGATCCGATTCCTTATGCTACAGTCAGCCAGATTCTCGAATCTTGATGCTGGATTTCTTGATGCTGATTTCTTGATGCTGGATTGTTCGCTGATTTCCCCGAACCATCCTGCATCCATAACTTATACTCGCGCCGGGAGGCAACGATGAAAAAGCATTTCGCAGTGTTCGCTTTCATTCTCCTAATGCTGGGATTCTGTGCCCCTTCGGTCTTCTCGCAGGCTTCCGGAAGCGTTAAGGGTGTGTGCAAAGATCCCCAGGGCAATCCTATCGCTGACGCCGTCGTCGTATGGGCCAACCAGGACAATGGCCAAAAATACACTCTCAAGACCAACAAGAAGGGCGAGTATTTTTCGCTTGGCGTCGCGCCGGGCAGCTATAACGTCACGCTCTACAAGAACGCCGATGACGCCAAGGCTAACAAGGAACTCTTCCACTTCAATAAATTTCAGGTTGCTCTGAACGAGAACACCCTTGACTTCGACCTGAAGAAGCAGTCGGAGGAAGCGGCAAAGGGCCAGGGCCTGACTCCGGAACAAATTAAGCAGAGGCAAGAGGCGGAAGAGAAAATAAAGAAGGAAAATAACACCGTTAAGGCCCTCAACGAAAAGATCGTTGCCGCGAACACTGCCATGAAGGCAGGCGACTTCGACACCGCCATCAATACCCTCACCGAAGCCACACAGATGGATGCCACGCGCGACGTACTTTGGGCACAACTCGGCGACGCCTATCGCGTCTCTGCCACCAAGCAGACCGATCCCGCCGAGAAAGCCAAGCGCATACAAGAATCCGTAGCCGATTACCAGAAGGCCGTCGACATTAAACAAAAGGCCATGGACGCCAGCACCAAGAAGGATCCCGAGGATAACAAACGTTTGGCCGCCTATTACAACAACCTGGGAGAAGCCAGCAGCAAAGCTGGCAAGGTAGACGACGCCGTCAAGGCATACGCCCAGGCCGCACAGATAAATCCCGAGGGCGCCGCCGGCTATTACTACAACATGGGCGCGGTATTGACCAACGCGGGCAAGGTCGATGACGCCATCGCCGCCTTCGACAAATCCATCGCCGCCGATCCCACCAGAGCGGATGCCTATTATCAGAAGGGCGTGAACATGATCGGCAAGGCCACCCTTCAAGGCGACAAAATGGTTGCGCCCCCGGGAACCGCTGAGGCCTTCCAGAAATATCTTGAACTGCAACCCAACGGCCCTTACGCCGACGTTGCGAAACAAATGCTGACCAGCATCGGCGCTTCCGTCGAAACTGGTTTCGGAAAAAAGAAGCCAGCTAAAAAATAACTGGCGAATTCGCAATAACCTATCGAGACGGCAGCTCAGCGGCTGCCCTCTTGCCATTCCATTCTCGTCCACACCACCGCCTACGTTACCAAGGGCTATGTCCTAACCTGTCCTTACATTTCTACCGCCAGCGCGGTACAGTAGCCTAACTCGATTGGCAAGGCTCTCTCTTCTGTGTGCGTGCAATTCCCTAACAAATAGCAGCGCTGCGTCCCCCCAGATGTCACAAATAACGATGTCATTAACAACTTAGTACAGAGGATGGAATGGCAGCACCTGGCATTGCAGCGATTTCAGTTTCCCTGGAAGATTATTCCGGCAGCGGCAAAGTGGTTACTCCCGCATTGCTGGGCGCCATGCTGCGCTCCGCCGACAAAATCAGCGATCTCATTTTTTCTCCCGGCAAACCTCCGCAGGTGCAGGTTTACGGACAGCTCATTTCGGTCCAGGTGCCTGGGCTCGCAGCCCTCACCGCCGACGACACCCGTCACATCGCCGCCGATCTGATTGGCGACAATAAACAGGCGATCGCAACCCTCCGCGAACACGGATCCTGCGACATCTCTCACGGCTTGTCCGGCGTGGCCCGCTTTCGCGTCAACATCTTCATCCAGCGCGGCAGTTGCGCCGTTGTAATGCGCGTCATTCCCACCGCAATTCCAGACTTCGCCGCCCTGCGTTTGCCCTCCCAACTCTCCGAAGTCGCCAAACTCCGCGATGGAATCGTCCTCGTTACCGGCCCTGCCGGATCAGGCAAATCCTCCACTCTCGCCGTCTTGCTCGATTGCATTAATCGTGAGAAAAATTATCACATCATCACCATCGAAGATCCCATCGAGTTCCTGCACAACCACAAATGCTCCACCATCCATCAGCGCGAATTGCATAGCGACACTCCCAGCTTTGCACACGCTTTGCGCTCCGCCATGCGCCAGGCGCCCAAAGTCATTCTGGTGGGTGAAATGCGCGACCGCGAAACCATCGAGATCGTCCTCGAAGCGGCCGAGACCGGCCACGTGGTTCTCTCCAGCCTGAACACTATGGACGCAGCCAAAACTGTCGAGCGTGTTCTCAGTTTCTTCTCGCCCGAAGAGCAGCAAAGCGTCCGTCAGCGCTTCGCCAAATCGTTCCGTTACATCATTTGCCAACGCCTTTTACCCAAGCCTGACCGTAGCGGCCGCGTCCCCGTCGCCGAAATTCTGAAAGCCAACGCGCGCACTCGCGAGTGCATCGAGAAAGGCGAGCGCGAGGGCAAAACCTTGCTCGATGCCATGAAGGCTGGCACTGCAGAAGGCATGCAACACTTCGATGGCGAGATAGCCCAATTAGTCCGCGACCGCGTAGTCGATCTCGAAACCGGCCTCTCTTTCGCCAGCAACCCCACCGTGTTAGGCCAGGAACTCGTGAGATAGCCGGCCTCAGGCCGCTGCAAAGACTGTCATCCTGAGCAGAGCGAAGGACCCCTTATCCCCTCCAGCGCGACAAGCCTCGCAGGGGGTTCGCCTAACTCTCCGCCAGCTCCAAGGGGTCTCGGGTAGCAAGTACTCGGGAAGGGCACGGCTTCAGCCGTGCCGCAACCCCCAACTCAACACAACTTTAGCCGCTGGGGCTCAATCGGAACGCGCGAAGGACACCTACCGACTTTCGGCCGCCAGCTAGTTCAGGAATTCTCACGGAAAATTCACGTCCAACGCATAAATATCCATGCTGCTTGCATCCCGTACAAAAAGCCGCGAGTCGTCGGGCGCCTGACCGCTCCACGATCCAAAAGTCCAGAAAAAGCGGCGCAGCCCATTCAGGCTGAACAGTTTCTCGGGATCATGGCTTCCAACCTTGACGCGCAGGCAGTAGGGATTCTCCGTAGCAAAGTTGTCGTAGTAGACGTAGCGGCTATCCGCGGACCAGTAGGGATAGTCCACGTTCGCATCCTCGGTAACCCATTCCGACCATGCCCGCGAATGGAAATCGTAAAGCATCAGCTTCTTCGATCCCACAGTCTGAGCTGAAAGGTAACGGCCATCGGGAGACCAGCGCGGAGCAAAAAAACCAGTTGTACCTGGGAATTTGGAAACCTGGCGGGTCTTCATATCCACCACTTGAATGTCGATGGTTGCGGGATTCCTGTATGCAAGGCGTCCGAAAGCAAGTTGGGAGCCATCCGGCGACCAAGTTGCGTCGATCTCGCCAACATTTTCCGGCAGAAGTTCCTCGGGCGAGCCTCCTTGCGCGGAAATCAGGAAAATTTTCCATGGCTTCCCTGCCTGGCCGGAAATGTAAGCGATTTGGCTCCCGTCCGGAGACCAAACGGGAAGCCCAGCCAGCATCGGCGGATAGGTAAGTTGCAGGCGCTCGCTGCCGTCGACCCGGCTGCGCCACAGCGTGTTTCCGGGAATCGCAACGTAAGCCACCCACTTGCCATTACGGCTGAAGGCCGCGTCGGTGGCCGAAATGCCACCCAGGAAAGGAAGAAATTGTTTCGCAGCGGCATCGTAACGTACCAGTTCGGAGTGCGGCTGCATGCCCTGCGCAAATAGCTTCTTGCCATCCAGGCTCGGCAATCCCGCGTGATATACGATCGGGCCAGTCGTCAATTGCGTGGGAACAGCGGACGCTTTGCGAAACAGTCCAACGGAGTCCGCGACAGCGAAAATATCGTTGCTTTGGCCTTGGCCGCTTTCGAAAACGTAGTAGCGCCCATCCGGGGTCCAGCGGCCCCAGTCCTCCTGCGGCGGATTGTGCCAGCCCCTCAGCAGTTGATGCAGATTGGATCCGTCGGAGCGGACCTCCCACAGAGAATTCGTGTTGGCCTGATCATGGACCGAAAAGCGGATCCGGCTCCCATCGGGAGAGAACGCGGCGCCATAAGCGGGACCCGGGGCGGAGACGAGAAGATGCGCCCCCGTACCGTCGGCGTTCGCCAAGTACAAATCCGAGCGTTTAACGAACACGAGATACCTTCCATCGCGCGACCAGGCGCCGTCGCTGCCCTCAATGTCGCCTAAGCGCCGCGGCGAACCCGCGGGCAACGGCAGCGCCCACAAAGGCACAACTCGGTCGCCGGTCGCCACCATGCTCCCCACCAGCAGTTGGGAGTGGTCCGGAGAGATGTCGTGGATATTCATGCTCTTGACCGGCGCCGGAATTGTCGACGTTTCGCCCCCCGTGGATGAAACCTGCGCCAATACCACCCCGTCAGGACGCCACTGGGTGGTATAGACCCGCGCGCCATCGGTCAGCATATTTCCCATGCCGTAGCCGTCATGCGTGATCTGTGTGATGCCCGTGACCTTGGGCGGACTTACCGGGAACAAGACCCAGACAGCAACGGCCGTCGCCAGCAACCCAGCCAGCCCCGCCAGCGGCCAAAGCCAGCGACGCTTTCCTTCTGGGGCCACGGCGACGTGCGCGGCTGCGGCCACAGTCACTCTGCCCGAAGTGCTCTCCCGCTTCAGCCGTTTCAAATCGGCGCGAATTTCGGCGGCACTCTGATATCGCGTCTCGCGATCTTTGTCGAGAGCTTTGCCGATGATGTGTTCGAGGCCCGCCGGAAGATTGGGGTTGAGCTGGTGCGCAGGCGCAGGGTCTTTGTGCAGAATGGAATCGAAGATCGCGGCGCTTGTCTCCCCGCGGAAAGGCAATTGTCCGGTCCCCATCTCGTACAGCACCGCGCCAAAAGAAAACACATCCGTGCGTGCATCGAGTTCCTTGCCCAGTGCCTGCTCCGGAGACATATAAGCCACGGTACCCAGAGTGCTCCCGGCACTGGTGAGGTGCGGATTGTTGGAACTGGCAATGGTGGCGCCGTCCGGCGTTGTCGTCGCGTAAGTTTTTGCCAATCCAAAATCGAGAATCTTGGCGTGCCCGCGCTCCGTCACGAAAATGTTCGCGGGCTTGATATCGCGATGAACAATTCCTTTGGTATGGGCCGCGTCCAGTGCATCGGCAATTTCGATTCCCAGATCAAGCAGCCGCTCCAACTCGATTCGCGGCCCGAGAATCAGATCGCGGAGCGTCCTGCCCTCCAGATACTCCATCACCAGGAAGAGGCGGCCCTGATGATCGCCGATTTCGTAAATCGTGCAGATGTTCGGATGATTCAGCGCCGAGGAAGCCCGCGCCTCGCGCCGGAAGCGCTCCAGCGCCTGCCCATCATGGGCCAGCCCATCAGGAAGAAACTTGAGCGCCACGAACCGGCTGAGCTGGATGTCCTCAGCCTGATACACCACACCCATCCCGCCCCCGCCAATTTTGCTCAAAACTCGATAGTGCGAGACGGGTTGGCCAATAATCGATTCGGCTTCAGACACGGCACATCTTAGCAGACATTGGTTTTCGGGTGGAGCAGCGCTTACTTCGCTGCGCTAAAAGCTTCTCCTTTCATCGCTGCCTTAGCCGCGACGGGAAAGCTGCGGGACCTCTTGTCACCGTGATGGCTCCGTCGCACCTTGGCAATCAGCATTTTTCTTGATTTGATGAACCCCGCCGCTGCCTTCCGACCCAGCCAGACTAATCCGGTTATTGATTCCCGAGTCGCTGTACGGACACTTCGACCCATGTAACGATGCGGAACGATCCTTGTGTTGGACCTGGTAGGACTAAGCAATACCCCTACAGTCTGGGTAGGCGAGGAAGATTGGTCATCTGCTGTCACTCCAACCAGGCTGCAGGCAAAACATCCCGGAAGATTAAATCCGCTTGTGCGCCCGGCAATGCCGCTTTTTCCGTTGGAGATTGCTTCATCGTTGCCAAAGCTAATATCACTTCCTCCGGCCAGGTAACCTTCCAGGTTGCACCCTTTCCCGACATTATTCGAGAACTTGACATCGCTGGTCCAGCTATCAAAAAAACACGGTCCCACATTGCCGCTACCGTCGCGGAAGGCCTGGTTATCCGAGACTATGGCATGCATGCTCGCGTTTCCAGCGAACCCTACCCCCACCTGCGAAGGCGCCGAGCTCTGAAGCATTAAACTAGTCGAGCTCAAAACCGAGTCGACGAGGTACGCCGCGTTATTGATGATGACTTGCTCGCCGGCTTTCCAGCTCATGTTGAACCGGCATGTTCCTTTCGTAAACCCTGACGGCCCTGTCTGCGTAACTCTCCTTCCCGAAGTGCTTACCGTTGACCAGCAGTAGCTAGTGAGCGCCACTGCCTCATACGTGTTGTCGTGAATATTGTTCCGTTGAATGATGGGCCGCAGCATTAATCCGCTTCCTAACTGGATAATGTCAATTCCAACTCCGCTTGAACTCTGACCAGCGCTGCGAGTCTGCAAAAAACCAGGAGTGCACCCCGGAAACGGCTCACCTGTCCACCCATTGCACCAGATGGTATTGCCGCGCGCTGAAAATCCAACGATAGCGCCCCCCGTCGGCAGATTCGCCGTAACCACAATTCCATCGCTCGCGTTTGAATAGATCTCATTTTCAAACACACTCACATCGTTCGTCTGATTTGACTGGCTGCTCGGTGGCAGCACCGCAATGCCTGTATTGTTGTCATGAACGGAATTTCCGGGCCCGATCTGAATTGCAGAGATACTCACCGCTCCTCCGGGATTGATCCTGATACCCCCAGTCCCTTCAATAGCGATATTGCTGCCGTCATGATCAAATTCTGACTTCAGAATCTTCCAGTTGCCAGACCCACCAGAAATAAGCAGTCCCTGGTTTTGGCAGTTGGAGGCTCGCACTCCGTCCATGACGATGTCGGTACCGGAAATATCCATGCAGTCGAACACGTTTGAATTGTTCGCTCGATTCCCGTCTACGCCAAAACCTACAAACCGCAAGTGAGAAAGATTGTCGCCGGTCGCCAGCATGCCGCCGCCCGAGTAACCGGATGATGCCTGCAAGACGCTGACATTTTTCCCCTCCCCCTCGATCGTGCAGTTGGAGGACGTTACCAGCAATCGCGAAGCGATGCCGGTAATCGCCTGCGCAGGCAGAACCACCTTACCCGGTACGTTTCCAGTGCAGGCCGCCGTGATGGCCGCCTGAACTCCCGTCCCGGTGAAGGAAAAGTGCCTGCCATCCACGTACACCACCTTGTCCGATACAGATGAAGAAACCTTACCGGCGATGCCACCGGATGCTTGCGCCTGCAAGCCACGGGCGAGAAGAAGATCCAGAAGAGCGACAGGAAGGATAAGAGCAGCAAAGGCAGCCCTGTTCGTCAAGCATAATGCGGGCTGAAAGCGACCCATAGGCTCCCTCCATCAGTGCGAAACCGCCGTCAGACAAGTTTCCCACAGCATCATGCCGATATGCGACAACTACGCGGATTCCAGAACCCTTCATCCCGGAGCAGCAGCGGAACCCGAGCCCACAGTCTGGATAGCTTGATCTATCATCTCCACATGGCCGCCCCGCCGATCCAATCCCTGGTCTTGAGCTTTGAGGATGCACGCCGCATCGTCGAGCAGCAAACCTCTGAAGTGGCTCCGAGGGCCGCTGAAAAAGTATCGCTGCTGCATGCCGCGCGCAGAGTGCTGGCGCAATCAATCACCGCCGATCGCGACATCCCTCCCTTCCCTCGATCCACCCGCGACGGCTACGCTGTCCGCGCCGCCGATCTGGCAAAACTCCCCGCCAAGTTGAAAGTAATCGGAGAGATTAAAGCCGGTCTGTCTTCCAGCCAGCTTCCATCCGCACTGAATTCAGGCGAAACATTCTCCATCATGACGGGCGCACCCTTGCCTCCGGGTGCCGACGCCGTGGTGATGGTCGAATACACATCACCGCAAGGCAAGCACGTCGAAATCACCAGGAGCGTTACGCCCGCGGAAAACATCGTCGCTCAGGGCGCTGAGGCAAAACGTGGAACCCTTTTGCTCGATCGCGGCACCCGTCTCAACGAGGCCGCGATCGCGCTCGCAGCCTCAGTCGGAAAATCACAGTTGGATGTTTTTGTTCGCCCGCTCGTAGCTATTCTAACCACAGGCGACGAGATCGTCGACGTCGATGAAAACCCCGGCCCCACGCAGATTCGAAACTCCAACACCTATTCGCTGGCAGTCCAAATCCAGGACGCCGGCGGCGAGCCTGTGCTGTTGCCCATCGCTCCCGACGAGCCGCATCGCCTGCGTCAGCTGATCGAGCAAGGGCTGCAGTCCGGCCTGCTGATCATGACCGGCGGAGTCTCCATGGGCCGCTACGATCTGGTCGAGCAGGTTCTAGCCGGCCTGCAAGCCGAATTCTTCTTCACCGGTGCGAAAATCCAACCCGGCCGCCCAGTAGTCTTCGGCAGAGTCCAATCTGGCGCGGGCGCACCCGCCCGCGAAGGGGCTTCAGTCCCGCCGTCGCCCAACAGCGCACACAAATATTTCTTCGGCCTCCCCGGCAATCCAGTCTCCACCATGGTTACCTTCGAACTCTTCGCCCGCCCCATGATCGAAGCCCTCGCCGGAGCCGCGCCGCGCCCGCTTGCATTCCTGCATGCGCGACTAAAATCGGACATCCGCGTCAAAACAGGACTCAAACGTTTTCTTCCCGCAATCCTCTCCGGCCAGTATGAAAACGCGCAAGCCGAACTTGTTCCCTGGCAAGGCTCAGGTGACATCGCAGCCCGCGCTCGCGCCAATTGCTACATCGTCATCCCGCCAGATCGTGAGCACATCCTCGCCGGCGAGTGGGTCGCACTCATGCTGCGGTAAGATGACTCGCGTGTCTACGCAGCACGCTGATTTTGGGTGGCCCCGCGCTTCGGCGCTGCGATAACCGCAAAGCAAAACCAGCTTTAGCCGCCGAAGCGCCGTCTACGGCCCTGCTCCATGTAAGATAGAGATTCCGCATGCCGAACAAGCTCTCTCACTACGACTCCAGCGGACGCGCTCGCATGGTCGACGTCTCTGGCAAGGCCGCCACCCGCCGCGAAGCCGAAGCCAGCGCCTTCGTCCGCATGCATCCCGCCGTTCTCCAGGCCTTGCCAAAAAATCCCAAAGGCGATCCGCTTGAAGTCGCCCGCATCGCCGGAATCATGGCCGCCAAGCGCACCTCCGACCTGATCCCCATGTGCCACGCCCTCCCTCTCTCCCACGTTGATGTCAAAATGCGCCTGTGCGAGAATGGCGTCGCGATCGCAACCAAAGTCGTCACCACCGCCCAGACTGGAGTCGAGATGGAAGCCCTCGTAGCCGCCTCCATCTCCGCCCTCACAATTTATGACATGTTGAAGGGGGTGGATAAAGGAATTGAGATTCGGGAGATTGTTCTGGAGCGCAAAACCGGCGGCAAGAGCGGCGAATACCGCCGCTCGAAAAAACCCGAGTAACCCATGGCAAACGACGTAAAACTCCTCCTAGTCGACGACAACCCGATGGTGCTGGGGATGCTGGAGCGGGCGCTTACGCCGTTCGCGCGGGTCGCCTCCGCCGGGGATGCGGCGGACGCATTGCTGAAGGCGGTCGACGATCCTCCGGAGCTCGTGGTCTGCGACTACCGCATGCCGGGCATGGATGGGCGGCAACTGGTGGAGAAGTTGAAGAGCCGGCCGGCCACGGCGAATTTTTCCGCCATCCTGATGGCCAGCCGCACTGATATTGACGAGCGGCTTTCGCCGCTTGATGCGGCCGACGACTATATTGCCAAACCGTTCTTCCTGAAAGAAGCGACGCGCCGCATCAAGCGCACAGTCGACCGCATCGCGCTGGAGAAAATGGCGAAGACCGCTCCTTCTGACGGCGTGGTTCGCGGCAATCTTTCGCAGATGAACGTCATCGACCTGATGCAGTCGCTCGAAATGGGACGCAAGAGCTGTCAGCTCAAACTGAACAACCATGGCGACAAGTGCGAGGTCTTTTTTGTCGAGGGACAGGTGAAGCACGCGACTTACGGATCTCTGACCGGCGACGAAGCCGTGTTCAAAGTTCTGCGCTGGACGGGCGGCAACTTCGAGCTCAACTTCGAGGGCAAGACCGATCAGGAAACCACCAAGCTCAACACGCAAGGCCTGTTGATGGAGGGCTTGCGGTTGCTCGACGAATCGCAGCGCGAAAGCGGCGCGGAGCCTGCGGAAGATAGCGGCGCGAGTGCCGGCGGAGTCGGTTCGAGCAGTCCGGCTGCGAGCAGCGGCGACCGTCGGGAAGAGGAAGAAGATGTCCTCCTCGACAACTGAGCGGCCCAGTGAGGCACCGGCGGAGTTCACTGCGGCCGTGGTCACGATCAGCGACTCCTGCGCTCGCGGCGAACGCGCTGATCTTTCCGGTCCTGCTGTCGCCGAGGCCCTGAAAAAATCCGGCTTCAGCATTGTGGCCACAAGAGTCGTGCAGGACGATTCCATGCAGATTCAGAATGCGCTGGTTCATCTGGCGCTCGAGGTGCGCCTCATCGTAACCACGGGTGGGACGGGAATCGCATTGCGCGATGTCACGCCGGAAGCGACCGAAGCTATTTGCGACCGTCTGATCGACGGAGTGGCGGAGCGCATGCGCCTGGAAGGCGCGAAGAAAACTCCATTCGCCGCACTGAGCCGGGGAGTGTGCGGGGTGCGGGAGAAAACCCTGATCTTGAATCTGCCAGGCAGTCCGAACGGCGCGGTGGAATCTCTGGAAGCGGTGGTGAAGATGATTCCTCATGCGCTGAATTTGTTGGATGGGAAGACGGAACATTCGTAGGAACTGCTGAACCTGGGATCTGGGCAGTGCTCGGTCGAAAAAGATCAGAACCCCAAGGATCGAGGTTTGTGGAATCCCACCTTTTGCAAAGGATGCAAAAGGCGGGCCACCCCGCGGAGGTTGGCGAGCCGGTGGCGGGGGACTAGCTTTCAGCTTTCAGCTTTCATCTCTCAGCTTTCAGCTTTCAGCTCTCAGCTTTCAGCTAAGAACGTCGGGCGGCCTGATTTATTTTTTGCCGGGCGATCCGTGGGATAAAGTCGAGGGCGTATGAGAAAACATGGCGTCGGGGTTCGTGGTGCCCACCCTTCGGCTGGGCTCAGGGCAGGCTTCGTCGAAAAGCGCGACGAGTGGGGCAGCCTATTTTGTAATGATTTACGAAAAAATCGGCCAAAAAATGTGCGGGCCAGCCCCC
>CAWJFA010000003.1:0-5014 GCA_963842075.1 uncultured Acidobacteriota bacterium
AATCAAATCAGCTACTTCCGAGAAAATCCCGGTTTCACTCTTTTCTGGCAGTTGCGCCTGGGTTGCATTTTGTTGCGGACTTGTTTTTCCCGGTTCCGGGTTCGTCGCTTGGCCACCGAACTGCGAAAAGAAATCCTGAGACTTGTTCTCAACGGGGAAGGCAATCGCCGCGAAGGGATCGGTTTGCACTGGCTCCCCGACTTCCGCGTTCTTCTCGTTTATTTTCTGCCGAATGATAACTTTTGATAACAATCTAGCGGCGTGGAGGCGGTGAATCGCTTGAAGGATTTGCGGTCCCGCGTCATCCTGTTCCGGGTTCGTGATTTGTACCGAGAGTTCGCGAAACAGGCTGATCGCTTCGCCCAATTCGCCCTGGGCTCTGTCCATAATCTGAGCCGCGATGCGCTCGACCTCGGCGGCGTTTTCCGCAGGAGTGCGTCTCGGTAGCGATTTCTGGCCCTCGCTTTCTGGTTGAGCACGCTTTTTATCTGGCTCCGCCACCTCGTCCAGTCGATCCACGAAAGAAACATTTGCCCCCGGAATCAGGTGCCCGTAGATGTCTACCGTGACCTGAATTGAGCTGTGCCCCATCTGCTCTTTCACGTAAACAATCGAGGCACCTTTCTGAATCAGCAGGGAGCCGAATGTATGCCGCAGATCATGCAGCCTGATTTTCCTTAGCCCTGCCTTCGTGAGCACTGGCTGAAAGTAACGGTGGTAGAGATTATCAGGATCGAGAATCGCTCCGTCTGGCGATAGGAATACGAGCTCGCCGGAAATGTCGTTGTTCCCCTTCAGGAAGGAGTCTAGGAGACGCGCGTCCCGGAGTTCGATCAGCGCCCGCCGCAAATCACGCGACATATCCATGCGACGGCTTTTCTTGCTCTTCGTGGTAGTGTGCTCGCGCCGCACATAGTTGTGCTCGACGAGGATGAAGCGGTTCGGATCCTCCTCGTCTTTCCCGAACTGGATGTCTCCCCATTGCACAGCAACAAGCTCGCCGCGGCGAAGGCCAGCGCGCAATGCCATCAGGAACAGCGGGTGATATTCGGGACAAATCTCTTTTGCCGCTTGGAGAAACTGCTCGGCCTCAGCGGGCGTCAGAGAAATTCCCTTGACCTCTGCCGTCTTTGCGGTCCGTGTGAAACGGCCAAGGCGCGCAGCAGGGTTTACCTCGACGATTCCCGCTTCAATGGCTTCGTTGAAAATGCCTCGAATGACGCACAGCGCGTTCCTCACCGTGTTGCGCGAGAGTTCTTTGGCAATCAGTTCGTTGATCATCGCCTTGACGTCATCGCGTTTGATCTGGTCTAAGGCTCGATTCTCGAAACGCGGGCGGAGGTACTGCTCAATCACTCCCTCATATCCCTTGGCAGTGGAGGTTTTGCACTCCACGCGGGCATAGTTCTTCAGCCATCTGTCGGCGTAGGAACCGAAAGTCTGAGTTTTCTCGCCGTCGTCAAACATTGCGAAGTCGCCCAAGGCAAGTTTCGCTTCGAGTTGCCGGCGTACCTGCTCAGCCAGTTCGCGACTTGCACCGACACATTTAGCTTTGCGGCGACCGTGATAGTTCACAAACACGTACCACTTGCCTCCGCGTTTTCGAATCTTCACACCCATCAGTTTGGTCCTGTCACTCCCGCAACCATCTCGTCCACAATACAGCCCACGTCAACTGACTGCAGCCTGTGATTTTCCAGCCATTGATCAAAAGTGCTGCGCCGAACAAGTATCTTTGTT
The DNA here is from genome assembly GCA_963842075.1 of uncultured Acidobacteriota bacterium. Classification (GTDB taxonomy): domain Bacteria; phylum Acidobacteriota; class Terriglobia; order Terriglobales; family Acidobacteriaceae; genus Sulfotelmatobacter. The sequence goes on from CAWJFA010000003.1 coordinate 1,741, forward strand.
CCCACCTGGGCGGCTGGGAGTGCATCGACCGGCAAATGAATCCACCCCCGAAGGGTACGGTCCGAGACGCAGGCATATTGCCGAAGCGTCTTCAGGTCCAGCCATTCGGGTTGTTGCCGTTCGGAAATCATCTGTTTATCGAACACTCTTTCCGGCTCTCACCGATCTCGATGTTTCAACGACCTGCGTTGCCGTTTGCTGGCTGGTTTTTGGAACAGTCTTCCTGTCACTGCATATACCCCGCTACGGTCGCTTGCTTCCGAGGCGTGCTCGGCGCGTAGTCCACTCGCGTCAGTTTCGCCCAGCTATGCTCGTCGTTGCTGTCGATTGTGAAGTGGACCGGAGTCGGCGCGTTATCTGCCTTGATGTCAAACTCCATGCAACGAATCTTCGCGGCAGCATCCGCCATCGAAATTCCGATCAGCCACTCACACCAGCCGGCGATTGCCCCGGCGCCGCGCAATCTCTGGGTCAACGGAAGTCCGGGATCACTCGCCTTCGAGTAGTGATGAACCACCCCAATGCTGCAACCGACTTCTGTTTGAAGTTGGGAGAGCCTTTGAAGAACTCGGCGCATTTCGCTGTTATCGTTTTCGTCGGCCCCATGCATAACGTTGAACACATCAAAAATTGCAAACTCGGCCTCGAAGGACTTCATGGCTTTGGCCAGTTCGTCTACTTGTTCTGCGTTGTCCAGCATCAGTTGGGGAGACTGCCTGCGAGAGTTGACGTAAAGATTGCTTTCGAGCAGCCACGGCGCACAAGATTCCTTGCTTACGAAGAGATGCTTAATTCTCCACGCCGTCAGGCCCGGATTGTCCTCGCGCGATACCAGAGCCACTTTCACAGGCCGCGGAACGGCGAACCCAAGCCAGTCGCAGCCGAGCGCGAGTGAGATGGCAAGATCGACCGCAGCCCAACTCTTGCCCGTTTTCGGGTTGGCAGCAACGAAACCATTTGCGCCTCGCTCAATGACCTTATCCACCATCCAATCGATCTGATCCGGGACTTGGGCAACGAAGACAGGTGCCGACACGAACAAGCTCTGCAGTTCCTTGGGGGGGAACCACTGGGCCGCTTTCTTTATTTCCTGGAGCAGTTCCTCGCCTGAGTGACCGGCTGCCAAGTAATTGCTGACGTCTTCGTGCTCCGTCAATCCTGGCGGGTTGAAGATCCGAATGCCTGCCGCGTGAGGATAAACAGACGCAGCGACTCTCTCCGCGTGCTTGCGCCCGATTTCGTCATTATCGGCAACAATCACTACCTGCTTACCAGCGAAATAAACAGAGTCTTCGTTGCGCCACTTTCCGGCACCGTCAAAGTTGGTCGTTGTGGCAATCTCTTTTCCTTTGAGCGCTGCAAGAACGTTGTCGCAGTCCTTCTCGCCCTCGCAGATGATGATGTACTTCGAGACCAGAAGTTCGGGCAGATGATAGAGCGGCTTGCGGACATCGCCCAGCTTGTACTCGTAACCGCCTTTCCCGTTCGGTTTGCGCTGTAGGAATCACTTCGGCTCATAGCGCAGTTTCTCGAATACCAACTTCCCTTGCGCATCACTGTACTGATATACGGCCACGGGCTGGTCGCCAGCGCCCGCGAAAACGTTCTCACCGAGGATCCCGGAGACGTTCTTCTTCGCTGTGTCGCGATCGCACTTGGAAAACTTTTCCCCGAAATCAAGTATTCCGCCACCGCCGCACCCAGCATGACAGCACCAAGTACCCTTTTCGAAGTTCGCCGAGAACGAAGGTGTTCGATCATCATGGAACGGGCAGCGGGTCTTTTGCTCAGCGCCCTGGCCAGTGAATCGTTGTCCCGAAAGCCTATACTCAAAATATCTTTGGCTCTGCTGTTGGGTTAGCATTAGGCTACCCCCTTACGGAAGTTCTCATCGTCGATCCACGTTTCGAACTGATCGCGGCTGCGAAACAGAATCTTCCAATCCAGGTACTTCTTGCCTCTGGGGTTATCGCCGTTGTGAAACCTGCTGCCTTTCAGCCGGTCAACGCAGAGTTTCAGCACGTTGGTGGCGTTTTCGAGTTTCGGCTCACGGGCTCTCGCAAAGCACTCTTTCAGTCGTGCCCGTGCCATGCTTTTTCTTGTTTCCGTCAACTCGGTATGACGGGGGCGGCGTAGGGTCGCGATGTAGTAGTCCCAAATTTCGGTAACAGCTCGGTCGAAACCCGCAGGGTTCGACGATGGTGTTTTTGTCTTTGTCGTGTCACTGTCGTGTCTTTCCTTATTGCTCAGAGCGTTTTGGCTCACTCTGACAGAGTGCTCTGGCTCACTCTGACTGAGTGTTTTGGCTTTGTCTGTCTCTCCAGAGTGAGGATTTTCACTTTGTCTAGACTGAGGCGTTTCGCTCACTCTGCGCCAAAACCATTTCTTACTGTTGGTCACGACGAATGAGCAGAGATTTCCAGCGTGCCGCTTGCGGATGATGTAGCCTTCCGCTTCCAGCTTACGAACGTTTTCGAGAACTGTTTGCACATGGTCGTTAAGATCATGCGCGATTTTTTCGGCCTTGAATGGAATACCGCCGAGCACCAGGCCATCAAATTTTCCTTTTCCGTCCGGCTCATCCTTGGTCACTTTGTCTATAAACCATAAGTATGTCCACAGCGCCGGCCCCATCCGGTCCTTGTGCTCAAGTAGCCCGTTTGACACCAAGAAGAGAATTGGTTCGGGTGTCATTCGGCGTAGCTCCGATCTGGCGAGAGATCGCCGAACAGTGAACCCGTAGCCTCAGGAGACGGACTATTCGGTTCTGACTCCGGTTCCTCAATCGAAGTTGTGCCTTGGGTGGTTGGCATGCCGGTTTCGAGGCGAAAGTAACCGTACACTTGGCCATCGCGCCTCTCAGTGCGGTTCACAATCCTGAAGCCCAGCTTGCGCAATTCCTTCACCCTAGCGCCGTACTGCAGCGATATGCGTGAAAGAACAACGCTCGGGACTTCCCGCCCATGAGCAGCGAGCAGGACATCTAGAGTTCGCTGGCGCTGACATTTAAGATCGCTCATAGGCTTCGCAACTCCGGAAAAAGTAGGAACACCGCCTCGACCCGCTTAAAGTCCGAGCGCACCCGGAGCAGCGCCAGGCGGAGCAAAGCACGCTTCAATGCCCGCAACGAATGCTCGCGTGGACATCGCCGACGGGAAAAAAGGTGCAGCGGCTGGAGTGGGCTAGGCATTGGGCGCCGCCTCCAGTTCCAACCGGCTGATGAGGATCGAGATCGGTCGGCAGGCTTCCCGCGCGAGTCGCGCTAAGGTTGAAC
>CAWJFA010000004.1:0-25088 GCA_963842075.1 uncultured Acidobacteriota bacterium
CCCAAGCATAAGCGCGGAAGATGCCGCGCTCTTAGTAGAGCCGACAGAAGCGGAATCGGCGCTGGGAATCGTGGAACGAATCGTCGTCCGACACGGAAGGATGGCATGAGGAACCAAACGAACAACTCTGCGTCTCCAGCGCCGGTGAATCAGGGACGCCACGAAGCGCAGTGCTCTGTCTGCAAACACCCACAGCGCGCAGAAATTGAGGAGGAATTTTTAAGCTGGAAAAGCCCGGACAAGATCGGCAAAGCTTTCAAACTCTCCCGCGACTCGATCTATCGGCATGCTCGCGCCATGGATCTAATCGAACCCCGGCGTCGTAACGTCAGATGCGCACTGGAACGGATGATTGAACGTGCTGGCGATGTCAAGGTTAACGCCGCTGCGATTGTCTCGGCTGTGGCCACTTACTCGAAGCTCAACGCGCAAGGTCAATGGATCGATCGTCGCGAAACCATAGACCTGAACGATTTGTTCGCTCGAATGACCGAAGACGAGATGCGGCGTTATGCCATCAGGGGAGAATTGCCGACGTGGTTTACCTCGGCTGTGGGTGCGACACCGATAGCCAGTCAAGGAGGCGGAAATGCAGGATAAACCCTTGAATCTTAATAGAATCCGTATCGCGCAAGTCGCTACGGGAGTATCCCCGCAGATCATCCTCTCTCGGCTCACTGGAATCACGGTCTATTGCTCGGGTTTTGCTGGACCATGTTAGTCGCACCAAGCCGCAACTGTCCCAGTACGAGGCGGACGCGCTCACGATCTATCGCTTCGCCCGGTACTTGTTGCGCGGTAGTGACTTGGACCCAAGCTTCAGCGACGTTCAGAGAAGCGTTGCGTATCAGCGTGGCTCCGAACTAGCTGAGAGGGAGTCCGCGCCCAAGTCCCACAGGAACCCCATCAGTGTTTTCGAGGAATTGTTTGAACAATGCGGCATTGAGCCTCCGCCACGCGATGCGAAGTGGAGGGAGCTTTGTCTCCGGTGTGCCGCAGAGGCTTTTCTCCTCCGATGTTTTCAAGAAGCCTGGGAGCGGCAACTGGTTGACCTACCGTTTCCGATCAGAACCGAGATTAAAGGCTGGGATGCGCGGCTGTACCTGCGCCGATCATCAGGGGAATGGACAGAAGAGACAGACGAACTGGTCTGCCTCCATATACTGGGCCCGACGAAGGAGTATCAGGGATGGCAGCAAGAAATTGAGCGCTTCGAGATGGGTAGAAACGACGGGTAGCAAGTATGCAGCGAAAACTGATTTAGCTGAAAGGTGGCACCCTCTATGAGTTGGCCAAGCCTAACTAATCCGGGACTGCAATACGATCAAGGTCAGGGCACTGATCCGACTACGGGGATGCCGGTTCAGCTTCCTCCTATAGTGAAGTTTTTCAAGAACGCCGCGCTACGCGGCCATCAAGCGGCCTTGGATGAGATGGCGACAGTGCAGCCGGGAACATCAACCATCTCTGGTCCGAATGGCAGTGCGCCTCAGATCCCACAGTCTGGACAGCCAGATACGAATCAGGTGACTGACAACCCCGGCACTTCGTCCATGCCGAGAATGTTCAAGCCTAGCTTTTCTCGGATCACGACGGACGCGCAAGGACTGCCAGCGCCAATCAACCCGGCAGCCGAGACGAAAGTCGGAATGTTGGTCCACGTCTTGGGTGCGGCAGCTCGGGGAGCGCTAGCGGGCTGGGGTACTGGTAATCCAGCCGCGGGCGCGACACAAGCGAGGGAAATCCCATTCCAAGAAGCAGAACAGCATCAGCAGTTATCGCAGCAGCAGGCGCAACTGGCATTGACTCGTTCGCAATCTCAGATGGTTCCGACGCCATACGGCCCTATGGCCGCAGGGATGGCAAGACTTATCTTTCCGGCCATGATTCGAGCTGGAGCGACAACCGGAGCGGCACAGATCGGGGCTACGAGCCGGGAGAACGTGGCGCAGACCGCAGGAGAGAGTCGGGAAAATGTCGCAGACACAGCAGCGCAGAGCCGACAAGCTGTTGCAGGAATCAATAAGCGTTTTATGGCCGTCCCAGGCGTCGGCCTGTTAGATACGCAAGATTCCAGTGGCAAGCCAGCTTTAGTACCAGGCTCGCAGCAAGGAATCAAACTCACCCAGCAGCACCTCGATGTTTACGGATTGCCGCAAGAATTTCTGGGGAAGACGATGACCCTCCAGCAACTTGCACAACTCGAAAGAGCTCAGGCATCGCAGACCGTTCCCGTGATGGGAGCAGCCGGACCAGCCCTAGTCAACAAAAATACCAAAAGGACCACCCCACTAGGCTTGGGCAGTCCAGCTACGCCGACAGCGAAGACGAACGACGCCGCAAGCGCCGAACAGATTGCCAGCAAGATTGTCACTACCGCTGGCGGCGATCCAGACAAAGCGCTACAGCTATTTGACCAAGGCTCTGGGCAGATTACAGACCCCGACCAGATCCGTCTCGGACCCGAAATTCGCAAGGCAATTCGGGCACGGCGCCAGATCAACAAGCCCAAAAGCGCGATCGACAGAATTTTGGAGGGCGATGTCGATGGTGGATTGAGTCAGTTGCAGCCGTCGAATGTGCCCGAAAGGTAAAAGTGCTGGTGTAGGGGAAACCGGATGGCTGACGCGGGCACAACTTGGGATGATGTTTTGACACCATCGCCAGCACCTCCGCAAGCACCTCAAGCGGATGCGGCGCCTGTGGCGGTGCCCGTGGCGCCCGTGCCTGCGGCTAAGCCACCAGTCAAGCGCACCGTGGGCTGGGATGACGTACTTACCACTCCGCAGGGAGCGGCAAAATCCCCTGCACCTCCCGCCGCATCGCAGACCACAGCTTCGAGTGCAGCACCCCAGCAGACAAAACCGAACAACACGGTGGGTTGGGACGACGTGCTAAACGCGCCACCAGTTCATGCCGCACAAACAGCCGTCCCGCCAGTCAAGCAAAGTATCTTTCTGTCGCCCGAGGAGCGCACCGGATCGCACTTGGTTGCTGATCCGAATGATGTAGGGGCAGAGGTCCGCATCGGCAATCTGGTACCGAACGCCGCTATGCCAGCAATGGCATGGTTCCAGAGAAATATCAACGACCCGCTGAACCGGATGGCCACGGCTGGAACCGAGGCTGCGAAAGAAGGCGTCACGTCGCTCGCGGGTGCTGTCAATCTTGCCGCTCATCCCGACAGAGTTGCGGCTTACCTGCCGCATCCCGGCCCAATGCCTCAGTACGAATCGCCCGAGGAGACCGTAGCTCGCGAGCATCCTGTCGCTCTCGGTGCTGCCAAGGGAGTGGCGGGAGTGGCCGGTGGAACAATCTCCGATCCGCGAAACTGGCCCTTCCTTGCGTCCGGTAGCGCGAGACCACTGCTGCAGCGACTTATCTCTGGTGGGTTCGGCGTACAGATGGGCCAAGGCACCATCGAAACCGCCAAAAACCTTTATCAGAACTGGGACAAGCTAACCGCTGAGCAGCGAGCCGAACTTATCACTTCGGGCGGAATCTCCGCAGCAATGACAGGCGCATCGCTGGCGCACGCAGTCAGCCCGATTGACGAGCATGTTCAAACTACCAGCGTGGAACCTGCCCCCGAGGGCGTCAGACCGTCAACCGAAGCCGCTCCCGCGGAACCCGCCCGAGTTGCCCCGCAGGTAGCGGGCAAAACCCCGACAGAAACTCCGATACAAAATGCGGGAAATGCCAGCGCGAAGGCCACAACGTGGGATGACGTGCTCGGACGACTTGAACGGCCCGCAGCAGCGGAACAGCCCGTAGTCCGGGCGGAGCAACGCGGCATTTCCGCAGAAAACGCCCCTCGCGAACAGAAGGCAGCTATTGGCTGGGACGATCTGCTTAACCAGAGTGCCACGACAGAGGCAGCCGAAGAACCTCAGCAGCAAGGTTCTAAATTGATAACGAATGATAACGTTCGGCAGTCCGCAACCCCGATCTCAACCGCGCGGCAGCCTATCGCTCTGCACAACCAAGAAGCAACACCCGGCGAGTACGGCGCAGAGTCCGCAGTGAAGACGCCGACCAGTGATATTCCCGCGAAATACAAACTCGTGGAAGCCTCAGACTTGCAACCCTCCCACAATGCCGAAACCTTTGCACCGAATCCGAACTATCCGCCCGGAGTGCAGGAGCGCGCGTACCAGACCAGCAAAGAGGCACAGAATCGCGTCATTCAGCAAGCCCAAAACTATGACCCGCGTTACACGGTGAACACGAACCCTGACGCGGTGAATGGTCCGCCAATCGTCACGCCGGATGGGACGGTACTCGGCGGTAACAGTCGAACGATGAGCACACAGCGACTCTATGCCCGAGGCCAGGGCGACGATTACCGTAATTATCTAATTAACAACGCGCAGCAATTCGGGATTGACCCGGAAGCCATCGACAAGATGAAAAATCCTGTTCTGGTGCGTGAAATTGCCGCGCCCGCTGATGTTGAGGCAGCCCGGCGCCTTGGTTCGGAACTGAATAAAAACATGACCGGCGCTTTAGGAGTTAGCGAGCGAGCTGTTAGCGCCGGCAAGTCGATTACTCCGCAAAGCCTTACGGCAATTTCATCTATGCTCGATGACTTGGGACCGGATTCCAGCATTCGAGATTTACTCCGCGAGCGCGGCCGGGATGTGATGTCCCTGCTGACCCGAGATGGAGCAATCACTGATCGCGAAAGACCTCAATTCATCGATACCGCATCTGGCGGACTCAGCGAGGAGGGGAAACAATTCGCTGAACGCGCATTGCTCGGGACTGTCGTGGACGATCCAACCTTGATGGAACGAGCGCCCAAGTCGGTGCTCAATAAACTCGATGGCTCGCTTGCTGATATTGCGTCGATCGCGCCCCGCTCCGACGAATACAATCTACTGCCACTGGTACGGGAGGCTGTTGCGGAACATGCCGACATTGCCGCTCGTGGATCGAACGTAGAAACCCATCTAGCGCAACCGGGAATGTTTGGCCCAGAGCGTAATGCCGCCGTGGATGCCATCGTGCGCAAGCTGGCGGAGAAGCCCAAGGACGTGCGCGCGGCCTTCCGCAGCTTCGCCCAGGATGCGAATGCAGCGCAGCAAGGTCAGGGATTTCTTTCTCTCATGGAACCCCCCACGGCAGCCGAGGCTTTCAATCATGCCTTTGGGGCGAAGCTTGCCCCAGACGAGTACGAACGGGGTGTTTTACAATCGTTAGAGCGCGAGGCGGCGAAAGGAACCGAATATGCAAAAGCCAAATCCAGAGCGACGGTGGAAACTGCTCAGCCTGATGCGGGTGTACACGCAGAGCCGGCCAGACCAGCGCCCCCAAGCGCTTCGTCAGGAACTGAACCGACAGACGCAGAGGTCGCAAAAGCCAACCGCTCCCTCTTCCCGTCAGCCCATGGTGCAGTAACAGGCGAAGGCAGCACACTGGCTGCCCATACTCCGTTTTCCCTAGCAAAGATTGCGCTCGATCGGCTGAATAAATTCTACGACGAGAAAATCTCCGAACCCCTTCTCCAGAATGTCCTCAAGATGGGCCGCACACATCCGGAGGTCGAGCGTGCAGACCCGGACTTAGCCGACAATCTGCGGCTCCTCGACAACGCGCCGAAATATTTCCGCCAGAAGGCGCAGGCCATCATTCGCAACGTGACCAACGGCCTCAGCCGTGATCAGGAGCGGCTTTTCACCTTAGCCGCGGACGCCGACAGCCGAGAAAATCTCCGCCTGAACCACCCTGCAGAGTACGAGCGGGCGCAAAGGGATTCGGCAATTCAGGCAGCTTTGGGGAAGTACCGACCCGAAGAACGGAAACTGACCGAAGCCCGCGAAGCCATGGGCGGACAAACCATTGATGACGACTATCTTCGTCGCGTGTATGACAAATATACCGCTGGGATCGGGCAACGCGAGAGCCCCGGCAAAACCCAGACTGGATTCGACCGCGTAATCCGACCGCAGAGACCCGACGCGCTGGGGCGCGAAGCGGAAGCAGAATACCACTATCAGAATGGGCTGCATGAGTTCGGGCCGGCTTTCGGAACGAAGTATGTAGCGACCATGATCAAGGCACTTCGCGACCGGACAGCTCGAGATTTTCTTGCTAAGGCCACTGCGCTTGAGCCTGGGGATGCACCGCCGCGACAGATTGAATACAACGGGAAGATTTATTACTCTCCCGACACTGAGCACGACATGCGCGAAGCCGGAATGCGCAACGTCGAAACCTACAGCACGTATAACCCAGACCGCTACCCGGCCAAACAGACAGACCAGCGGAACTTGCCATTCGCCGCGAGCCGCTACCTTGGGCCGCGAACCGTAATTGATGCGCTCAGCGGACAGGACGCGCAAGGCGTCAGTGATCCCAGCGCAATTAAGCGTTTCTTCCAAGAGCAAACTGTCGGCCTGGGCTTCGGCGTGCCACACATGGGAAATATTCTCCGCCGAGTTACGCAGAGCGCATCGGGAGGAGCTATCAATCCCGTGGGATGGGTTCGAGCGCTGAAAGTGGCTTTCAGTCAGGAACTAAAGTCGCGGGGAATCAGCGGAGTGGAAGACCCGACATTCGACCGGCTAGCAAAGTTCGGATCGATCGCGAGCGACAGCGAAGTATCGTCATTCAAGAAATATATCGGTGGCAACCTGAACCCGGCGAACTGGATGCGGCCCTTGAGCAAGATTGGACACGACATTCTGTTTAAGCCTGGCGCTCTCGATCAAAGGGCGCGGCTTTACATCGCGGACCTGATTAAATCGCAGCACCCCGAGATGCGTGATTCGGAAATCGCGCAGGCCATCAATGAACAGTTAGGCAATTACAACAAGGCGAACTGGACGAAGACGCAGGCGCAACTTTCCAAGTTCATGCTTTTCCCCGGCTGGGATCTGTCGTCCGTAAATTGGGTAGTCAGGCACCCGATCAAGACCAGCGTACCGCCAGCGCTTTTGGTGTGGGCCGCGAATCGAGCAATTAACTCCCTCGGTGGCAACCGCGAGTCAGAGAAAGACGACTTCTCCGCGATCCACGCGGGGAATCGGGCGTTCAATTTGAATCTGCTTCGAGAACCCCTTGGCACCGCAGCTGGTGGCCCTGCACTTCGTTTCGGTCGCGCAATGGTGGAAGGCAAGACTCCCACGCGAGCGGTAGGCGAGGCGAGCCATGGACTCACTTCGGACATCACGCTCCCCTTGGGAATGTTGCGCCCTGACCTGGGGGCAGCGGTTGAACTAGGAACCAATCGGCAGCGTATTGGCAGCTCGCAGGAAATTTACAAACCCGGCGATTTCGCGACTCCGGGGCGCGTGCTGCCTAACGTAGGACTCGAAAAAATTGCTACGCATGCGGTGACTCGATTGTTGCCACAGGTGGAACGTGCAGGCGAAGCAACAGACCGCACCGGAAGCTGGGACCCGGCGCGATTCGCTGGGGGAAATCTAGGCGTCAACAATTATCGCGTCGATGCCGAGGACCGCTTACATACGAAGATGGCGACAGCCAGCGAGTACGATCAAGCGAAACTCGCAATTATGCATCAAAACCCGGCCGCGCTGAGAGGCATGTTGGCCAACGATCCAGATGCTGCGGTGTATCTCAAATTTCGCCCCTACATTCAACAGTCGCTCGGGCAACTGAACAAAATCGACCAAGCCAAACAACTGATATCGACCAGCAACGCGCCGCCAGACAAGAAGAGCGCCGCTATCGCTGCACTCGACAATGCGAGAGCACAAGAAATAGTACAGGCGGACAAGGTAGACCGGGCCGTCGATATGGTTTTAGCGCACGTCCATGGGCGCCAGCGGCAGCCTGGGGGCTCGCAGTAGAAACGAGAAGACCACGAAGGAGATTTATGGACGTGATTCTGGTGCTCATCCTGTTGGCGTTGCCATTGTCGTTGATGGCCCAAGCTGGGTATATCAATCGGCGTAGAAACCGGCGGCGAAGCGTTGCCGCCAATCCAAACTCAGCTAAAGCAGCGCTATGAAACAACAGGAATGGGGTGTAGTGACGCATTTCCCAGCCCGGAGTGACGCATTACGGCAAAATCGAGGGGTTTCGGTTGATGAATCAGAGGCTCGGGCGTGTGCGGGCTGCGGGATAGGTTTTGTCCCGTCCCGCCCTTGGCAGAGGCAGTGCAGCCCGCGTTGCCGTCAGCGTACCTATGTCGAGAGGAAAGCCATCCTGCCGATTGGCTACTATGGCACCTGATCAAGGGGCTATTTCTCGCGTAGCGTCCACCGTCATTAAAACGGCGCGCACGCCAGTACCTGCGAAAGTTCCCTCGGGCAATTCTTCCCATTCCGTGCTGAGTGGTTGCAGGGTGGTATTCTGGCGCGGCCCATTGGCGCATATAGCGACGAGCCGCCCTCCTGGCTTCAGGAAAGTAATTGCGTGCTGGATATGCTTGATGTCGCTCGCGTTCTCGAATGGGGGATTCATCAGGATGCGCTCGAACTTGCCGAGATCGCCGTTGCACTCTAGAAAGTCTTTAGGATGCACGCGGCTTGCGCCCAGACAATCCAGGAACGCCAAACGATGTGCCAGCGAAGAATTGACCTCGACTGCCGTTATCGCACAGCGTCCTGCTTTTCCTTCGGCCATTGCGAGCCGGATCGCGTTCACAAGTGCGCCCGTCCCAGCGCTAGGTTCTAACACTTCTTGGCCGTCTTCGATCTCCGCAAGTTCAACCATCTGTGCCGCAACGTTAGGCGGAGTCGGAAACAGTTGAGGAGCTACGGCGACTTGGACGCCAGTCTTTAGCCGGTCTTTGAGATCGTCGAACTTAGCTGCTTCCGGTTCCGGAGCTCGCGGCGTGTAATGCAAATCGCGCATTTTGATCTCTTTCGGCGCTGGCTCTTTCGCGTCTGGGGGAGTATGGACTTTACTGTCCGTCAAGAACACGCAAACCAGCGCGTGCCGGATCATCGCCGTTCTGACTCGGTGTGAGTTGCCTACAACGCGAGTTCCTTTATAGTCGTTGTGAATCTTCGCATACTCCTCCTGCGTCATCTGCACTTGCGGGTAATGCAGCATCTCGCCACGGTTCCATTTGTTCTCGATGTCGAGGCCAGCCGGCGCGAGGTAGTTGCAGAGGGGTAGTTGCGCGGCTACTGACTTCGGCTTCGGCTTTAATAGGTCGGTGGCTCCCTGCTCGGCCAGCATGGCGCGTTCATACTCCAGCCGGTTTTCGCAGTGCTTAATCCATCGGCTGTAATACTTTTCCAGTGCTGGCAGGGCTGAGACAGGAACCCAAGAACCGCCGCGGCCTCCGCGTGGGGCGCACCATGCGTGCGGGACTTTTGGCGCGTCGGCTGGATCGTTCCAGCGCTGCTGTAAAATCATGGGCTGTTTTGGGTCCGGCGTGAATTTTGCGCGATAGACGCGAATGTCGGATTCCAATCCCTTGATGCGGCGGGCGCGAACGGCGGGAAGTTCCTTGTACTTCGCGTGGCGAATCGCACTAGCCGCGCGTTCCGTCCAATAGGTCGAGGTCTTCCACATCTTGACAGCCTTGCGCATGCCGTTCTCGATCTTCTCCGCATCTCGGCGTGCGTGCTTCTCGCTGTGATGTCCTACGAGGATCGGTTGTCCGAATGGGATGCCGTCTGCAATGCGGTTAACGGCTGCGTGTGCGGCCTCGGCGTCGGCCTTGCGGTTGTCGCTGTACTCCTCGAACCGCTCCGCGCGTTGTTCCTGGCGATCCATGAGGCTTGTGTCTTCGTCTCCAATCTCGCCGCACAGTTCAGTCAGCAAATCTTCGCGGTCTGGCGTCCACATCGGCGCAACGAAAATTGCCTGTCTGGGTGCCCACTTGAACCCCGCCGCCTTGACTCGGTTGTAAGTCTCTTTATCTAGCCGGGTAAGTGATGATAGGCGGAGTTTGTTGTCTTCGGGTGAGTAAGTCGCGGTCATTCTTGAGTAGCCGGGTGCGTCTGTGTCGGGCATAGTGAATTGTTCTCCTTTGTCTGGGTTAGCGGTCATAGTCGTTACTCCTCGTTTGGTGGGAACATCTCAGCTTGCGGGCTTGCTTCGCTGCCACGGAACAGAGGCGAAAGAGACTCTACGGTCCCAGCCACAGCTTCAATGCTGCCCTTGGGTGCGAGTAGTTCGGCGGTCAATTCCGCTTGAAGTTCTTGGGCGCGGGCTGTAGCGCGTTCCTGCTCAACGTGTTCCATGCCGGGTAGAGGCACAGGAATGCCAATCAATTGGTTGGCTGGGCGTTTCGCTCTGGTGCTCACTGGGCAGGACTCCTCTCGAAGCGTCTATATTAGTATCACCGGACCCCCTGCGGTGTCAAGAATATTCGGCATTGTCTTAAATATGGTGCATTCACCGCACCCCCTGTGCTAGTCTGCCGTTGTGATGGACCACTATCCGAAATTGCAATTGACGCCGGCGCAGTTAGCTGTTGCTAGGGAACTGGGGCGAATCGGGGGCAAGACAGGAGCAGCAAAGCTTTCCGCCGAGGAGCGGCGGCGCAGCGCGATTAGAGCTTCAAAGGCTGCCGCGAAAGCTAGAACACTGAAGGCAAAACAGCGGAAGGCTGCGGCGAGGGCCGCTAAGGCTCAAGGCTAATGGGAAGCTCTCGCATATAGCGTCTCTAGTGGGATATGAACCAAAACGCGCCGGATTCGCCTAAGTCAGAGGGGGGGCCCCGATGAAGCGCACGTGGACGATCATAGGGGTAGGCGATGTGCCGGGCAGCTTCAAATGGTACCAGGCGCTGTTCGGTCAGCCGGCTACCCTTCCTGCCCATGATTACTTTGGGCAAATCCTCGATTCAGATGGAACTGTTTTGCTCTGCCTCCACGAGTGGGGCGCCCACGAGCATCCCTCATTGATGAGCCCCGATCACGGGACACCCGGCAACGGGCTCTTGTTGTTCTTCCGTGTCGATGATTTCGACCTGGCGCTTCAAAGGGCACGCTCCCTCGTCACTCGGCTCAAAGAGGAGCCCCACGTGAATCCGAACACTCAAACCAAGGAGTTCTCGCTCCGAGATCCGGACGGATATTACGTTACGATCAGTGCGCTCTCTGCGGCCTGACAAGGCGCTGCAGCTGCCGAGCGCGCCGCCAGAGAAAGAGAAGAAGTAACTGGCGTCTTGATTATCTTGATTATCTTGATTATTTAAAGGCTTTTCAAGATCAATGCCGTATGGTGGAAAAAGAGAGGGAGCGGCTCCGCGCCGCCGCGTTCGAAAAACAAGTGCTTTTCGAACGTCAAGAACCGCAGTTGCGGCTCATCTAGAAACAATGACTTGCGATTGCTGCTTTCGAAGGGTTTTCGGAACGCCCTAGTATTGGGCGCGGTGTGTTCGCTTTTCGTAACGTTTCAGAAAAAAATGGGTCAAGTCCGTCGAGAGTGGGGGAAAATGGACTTGGATTCCGATGAATTGCCCCGAAGATACAAAGAGCGCGATCGACGCGCGCCGATTCCCTCGGTATGAGATCGATACGGAGGTCGACGTTGCCACGTTCGGAACTAGTGACGAGCGCCTCATGCGAGGGCGTTCTCTGAACATCAGCGAGGCCGGAATGGCTGGCTTATTCGTGACCGGATGGCCTGCAGGCACGGCAGTCACTCTCAAGTTTCCGGTGCCAGTTGCGCGCGGTCCGCTCAGCGTGGGCGCAGTTGTGCGCAGCGGCTCGGACCATCGCTACGGATTTGAATTTATGGAACTGAATCCGGCCCAACGCGAGATCATCAGCAAGACCTGTAAAACTCTTGCGCTCCTCCAGTAGAATCGTTTTCCGAAAGCATTGCGGACGGCACTAGCGGTCCGTTGACATCAGCAGTTGCCAGTGACAAACTTCTACCGTCTTAATTCCTTCCCCCAGAAGGAAGTACTGATACGTTGACCGACCGCATTGGATTCATCACCCATCAAGGTAAGCAGATTCTCGTTGTGGACCTGTCAAACTGTTCCTCCGTCGAGGTCCAAAAGATTATCCGAGCACTTCCGGAACTTGTGACCACCCGACCGCGCGGTTCCGTCCTGATACTTTCCGATTTCACCGGAGCATCATTTGACCAGGAGGCTAGTCGGGCCATGAAGGAAAGTGCAGTTTTCGACAAGCCCTACATCAAGAAATCCGCATGGGTGGGAGCGGAACACTTCCCTGAGGCGTTCTCTGAGGACATAAGGAGCTTCTCTCGTCGCGAATTTCCCACTTTCAAAACCCGCGAAGAAGCTCTGACTTGGCTCACGAAGGACTGAACTCCGGGATCATCCTTGCGCAACGGACCGAGTACCGGCCTGATAGAAATGCCGGGGCATTTCTGGAAGACCTCGAAATACACTTGTCGGGTGGAAGCTCAATTCCGGTTTGCTCGTAGACCCAGGCGGAAACTTCGCGAAACGTGCCGACTAGGAAATCGACATTGAGATGGGATTCGTCAGTCAGCGTGAAATCAAGATCCTCGGAGAAGCGGTACGTTTCGAAATAACACTTCTTGAGACAGGTTCCGCCTTTGAATACCCACTTGTCCGCGAGCGCCGGATGGTTGAAGATGCCGGCAAGGAGCCACCCGAGCACGTAGTCATTTCACAGATACCCGGCGACAAGGGGTTGGCCCAATCGTGCCGCCAACGCCTACACTGTCAAGGCAGCACGAAATCGACTTTGATTCGGGTTTGAAACTGCACCGCTCGACCGTTTTGCACAAGGGGGTTGAAACGCCACTGGAGAACCGCATCGGATGCGGCGGTTGCCAGCGTCGAGTTGCCGCTAATCACGGTAAGTTGCTGCACTACGCCATCCTTGCCCACCTTGGCTTCCAAGACGACCGGGCCTTGAATGTGTTGCTGCCTCGCCGCCTCTGGATACTCCGGTTCAACCCGTAGTTGCACGTTTGCTTTTCCCCGGGAACCCAGCGCCGGATCCGGGGCGGATGGCTGGCCGGGGGCCTGAGAGGGATCCGGAATGGGCTCTCCAGATTTCGGGCTGGAGGGGCCCACCTTTTCCAACGGTTTCAGCCGGAAGATGACTTTTCCGTTTTCATAAACTACCAAACTGTCGGAGGGCGCTTCGGGGCTTCTGGCCTTTGGGGGGATTGGAGGCGGAGGGCTCGGATCGGCTTGCCTATTCTCCTCGGGTTGCGCGGGAACAGCATCCGGCTTTGCGCTGACTAGTGGCGGCGGTCCTTTTGTGTCTGCAGTTCCCCGCAACGTAACTCGGCCGAGCATCCAGCCCAGCAACAAAGCCAGAGCAATCACCAGAATGACCAGCAAAGGCGTCCACGGATCACGAAACCGGAATTGGGTAGTCTTCACTTCGGGCGCTCCGACCCGGAATGTCGCAAAGCACGCATCCATGCTATCGGCAGCGGTTCGCGAATCCTCTTTTGGCGGAGGAGTTGAGAACTCGATGGCGCAGTCAACATTGATCAAGATTTGCCGCGAAAGAGCCTGCAGAGTTTGAATATCACGGTCCCCGAAGGCTTTAGGGCGTTGAGAGAAAATCTCAAAAAGTCCAACTAATTCCCCCTGTTTGAGCACTGGAAAAATGAGGAACGAGCGAATGCCAAGACGCCGGCACGCGACGACATCGACATGAGAGTCGGCTTCGGTGTCGTCGCAACACAGCGCTTTGCTGGTCTGTGTACAGTCGCCAGACAGTTCGGAACGTGCATCCAAACGCACACCCAGCTCCGGAGCGCTCTTTCCCGTAGTGGCACGGCAGACCATTTCCTCTCCGCGCATCAGAGCGATTGCCGCCGCGCTCGCATTTGTCGCCAGGCGCGCTTGTTCGACAATATCGTTGAGTACAAGGTCGAGCGCCACGTCTGCCGATGCTGCCCCGGCGCCGTGCGCGGATAGCGTGCTCGCCAAACGCGACAAGAAGGCCGTGGAACGTCGATCGTCTTCCTCGAGCCCGGGCAACGAATCCTGGACGCCACTCAACAGACCGACGGCGACTCCAGTGGCATTGGCCTCGTCTCGCGTGCGGTCGACGATCAGGTGCTAAGCCCCGTCCACGTCGACCTCTCCCCGCGTGGTCAACCGTTGGGCTTCGACAATGGCAGAGAGCGATTGACTATCCATCTGACTCTGCTGCACCACAAATGCGTTCGCCAACAGCGTCTGGAGAAATTCACGATCAGTAATGGAATAGTTACTCATACCCAGAGTGCTGCGATTCTGCGGCTGCAGAACTGGGTGGGCTTTGGCGGGCGAGCGGGCGAACCAGTTTCGCGGCCAGCAGACGCAGTCTCTCACCGGGCGAATGCACTGTCAATGGGGCAGTATTTGATGGGCCCTTTGCCCGAGCCTCGTTACGAAAGAACCCGGCAGCTCTTGATCACGGACAGCTTCCGGCGCGCCGTCTTCGGAGATGCTCCAGCGTCCAAATGTCCCAAGATGAACTTACGGATATCGTCGGTTGAAGCGCCCAGAAGGTCATGGGCTCGCGCCTCGCTGAATTGGCCGAGGTCTGACTGGTAGGCGCTGATGGTGTGCTCTGAATACCCGCGCTCTGCGATCAGGTAAATAACAAAACTGCTCTCGCCAGTCGGGGGTTCGCGGACTATTTACTGTCTCGTTCGTCATCGTCCGCCTCCTCGACAATCTCCGCAGAACTGGGAGCGCTGGTTAAGAGTGGGAACTTTATTACGCCTTTTTTAAAGGGGCTAACTGTGCCGGTCAAAGATCTCGGTGCAATCCGTTCCAGCGCTTCTACAGCTACCCGCTGCGCATCAAGCCGAACGTGGGAGTAGCGCTTGATAATTCCCGGAGAGATGTGACCGGCAAGACTGCGCGCGGTCTCAAGTGAGCACCTTGGGTTCTCTACGAGTTTGGTGATGGCGTGATGACGGAAGGAATAGCCCGACAGGTTCTCAATCTCCGCTGCGCCAAGCATTTGATTCAGAGCAGTGCGCCAGCCTTTCGCGGGGCGCTCGGGATCATAGGTACCTCTCTTCTGGCGAAACGGAATCAAGTAATGGGTTGGTTCGGAGCAACCGAGTTTATGGGCGCGTTGCCAGAGATATTCGACCGCCCGCAAGGCCACCGAATTAAGGGCGATCCGCCGGATACGCCCGCGATTCTTGGCGCCCTGGGGCTGTATGTAGATGGTTCGTTCGGCAAAGTCCACGTCCATCAGTCGGATATGCCGCATCTCTCCCGGCCCACAGGTCGTGTTGATCGAGATGCAGAACGTGCAGTACGCGACCTCCCACTTCGGGTTGGATGAGCCGACGCGATATAGCCTTTCCTCTTCTTGCGGCGTGAGGGCGCGATGCGGACTTTCCTTCGGCATCGGCAGGGGTTGGTAGTACCGCTCAATCTCCGACCACAGGCCAGCACGTTTCAGCATTTGCTGCAGTACGGAGCACTCTTTGTTGATGCAACTCGCCCCGGCGCGCTCCATTCTCACCCGTTGATAGGCGCGGATTTCATCAG
The DNA here is from genome assembly GCA_963842075.1 of uncultured Acidobacteriota bacterium. Taxonomy (GTDB): domain Bacteria; phylum Acidobacteriota; class Terriglobia; order Terriglobales; family Acidobacteriaceae; genus Sulfotelmatobacter. Next base: position 15,398 of record CAWJFA010000004.1, read on the forward strand.
GGCCAATTTCAGTGAGGCACATCTCGCCGAAATAGCGTGTAAGAATTGTGATGTATCCCCCATAGTCCATGAAAGTTCTCGCTGAGATGTAAGGTCTGCGAGATTCCAGCCATGCGACTGCAGCGTCACGAAGGGACGCATGCGTCAGAGTGAGGGTGCCCATGTCATGCTCCCGTCGCGACCCCCGCTGGACAGCCAACTCGTCGATAAACTGCACTCGCTCCCGACTACCTGTGATTGCGAACTTGGGGAGGTTCTCAGACATAGAGTGCCTCCGGATTGCCGTTGCTGTTCACAAAGTCACCGCAGACGATTTTGGAACGCAGCTGAGCGATTCTGTGGACCGTACCCAACCCGACCCCTAGCTTTTTCGCGATCGTGCGCCAGGACTCCCCTGAATCGCGCATGGCTTGGACCTTAGCTTCGTCTACGACGACGCGCGGTCGCCCGAGACGCCTTCCCTTGGCTCGCGCGTTGCGCAGACCTGCCTTAACCCGTTCCTGAATGAGTGAGCGTTCAAACTCTGCCATGGCGCCGATGATCTGAAACATCAGCCGGCCGGACGGGGTGCTGAGATCGAGATTGTCCCGCAGGCTGATAAAACTCAGCCCTAGCGCTTCCAGTTCCGCCAGAGCATTGACCAAGTGCCGGAGCGAACGGCCAAAACGGTCCAGTTTCCAAACCAGCACAGCATCGAACTTTCGCTGATGGGCATCCGCCATCAGACGGTTTAGGGTAGGGCGGGAATCTTTCGAGCCCGTCATCTTGTCGGTGTATTCGCCAACGATGATTAACTCGCGGTGCTTCGCGTATTCCCGCAGTTCGCGCAACTGCATTTCAGGGTCCTGCTGGCCATTGGAAGTAGACACCCGAGCGTAGAGGGCAACTCGCTTTGGGGAGTTCATGGACGACCTCCCGGTTTGTCGCCATCGGCCAACAGAGCTTCTACGACATGATCAATCTCGGCTTGGCTCGGTTCTTGGGCTGCGGCGAAGTTTGGTTCTGGAACCCAATCGGGCGTACCGTCGTCGTCAATTACGACCATTACAACTCGATCAGGTAGTGAGCTTAGAGCCGCGCCTATGTCCCGGTCGCGCACCTTCTTGGGAATCCGCACCGGGCCGTCAAGAAAGGAGTCCTCGACCAGTTGTTTCAGGGCATCAACTCCCGTTTCCGGGTCGATCCCATCTTCGACGTCAGTGCTTTGAATTAAGCCCAGCGCAGCGCAGAGCTTCCCGCAATAGATTTTGCTGTCTGCAGTGATTCGCTTGCCGATCGTCGTGGCATCTTCGCAGTACGCGCAGTTGATTGTGGTTTGAGAGTAGGAATGGGATGGTGGTACTGTTTGCTTAGCCATGTGGAACCTCCATTGTTCCTTGTGGTCAGCCCCGCTTTGAGTGTTTGCGCACTCGGGCGGGGCGCTTCATTTTGTGAAGCGTCGCTATTGTCTGACACCACTGGTGGGTCTGTCAAGCGCAAAATGAATAATTGTACAATGTTAATGCTAACTTCACCTTAGCTAACACATGACGTAGCGACACCTACTTACCACTAACACATGACGTAGCGGCTCCTATGCCAGGTAGTAACTACACACCGCCGGTTCGTCTTGTTGTCACCTTACCCCTATGGTAGTATTTCGTTGTATGAACATTCGCGCGTTGCACATGACAAAGGCTCAAAAACAGGTAGCCGCAGTTCTCGGCCGCTTGGGTGGTCAAACTCGGGCCAAGAATCTAACTCCCGCGCGCCGCCTGGAAATCGCGCAGAAGGCTTCGAAAGCTGCGGCGAAAGCGCGGACTCGACTGGCGAAAGAGCGGAAGGGCCTTCAGTCGGGGAAGTTCAGCAGATGAAGGCAGTGGCAATAAAGAAGGGTCAGAGCCGAGAGAAAGTTGTGGAGTTCCAGGAAATGGGTGCCGTCCGGTGTGACGGTTGCGGCGAGGAGTTCGTCATCTATCATCAGCCCGCGTTCCTGGATAAGTGGCTCGCAGCTCAGCAAGCACATTGGCTCGAAAAAGTTCTCGCCGAAGAGCACGAGCTGGAAAAGACACATCCGGATCGAGTCGAATTGCCGGAGTGATCGGAAACGGCGCCCTCGTTTTGCAATGAGTCGCACGATTCTCACTCTGAGGGCAACGGAAGGCAAGCGCCTGATACTCCGCCAACCAAAGAGCGCTTCGGCGTAGACTCAAAAAGGTATCACTGGCAGTCGAAACTCTTCTAACAAAGATGATATAAACGATCACAAGGCCCGATTCCTAGGTCGGGCCTGTGAACAATCTTGATGATAGGCGGGTTTGAGGGGGCACTCAAATCCTACGATGGATGTGTGCGCCATGCAAGTGCCTAAGCGTCTCCGCGATTCCAATATCAGACCTGTCCTACTCAGAGAGCTAAAAATCCGCTTCTCAGACAAGCGCCACGACCTCATATTGGAAGAGTTCGGGTGTAATGCAGCCCGAATCGACATAGCTGTGGTGAACGGGGCGCTTCATGGATTCGAGATCAAGAGTGACTGTGACAGCCTTGAGAGACTCGAAATTCAGATTCCCGAGTACAGCAAAATCTTCGACTATGTGACCCTGATATCAGGAAAGAGATTGCTTGAAAGCGCTCGAAGTAAAGTTCCTGTGTGGTGGGGAATTAGCGTTGCGATGCGAACTGACGATTCTGTGATTATCACGAAGATGCGAGAACCAAAAAAAAATCCAGACCTCGATTCATCTTCCTTGGCTGAGATGCTTTGGAAGCGCGAAACTATCCAATGTCTCCAGCGCTCCGGGTTCAGGCAGTTTTCAGCCACGCAACCCGTGGATGAATTGCGGACTGAGGTCGTTCGCCTTATTCCCGTGGATGATCTAGCGGCCGAAGTTCGCGCTGCGATCAAGAAGCGGGGAGGTTCAGGATTTGAGTGGCTACGAACTCAACGTGATGATTTGAACACCATTGCGTCCACTGCTGGCCGCCACCAGTACCGCCAGAATGTGGATTGGCTGCTGTCGCTGAAATAGCCGCATCCCCAGCGCTAAATGGCGGCCCCATGTATTCACTTCGCTTAACTAGGCTTCTGCAAATATCCTTCATCGCTGCGTGCTTGGCCTCATCTCTACGACATAGATAACTAGATTCCAATGTGTAACGGAGATTTGGTTTTGGCGTCCCGAAGCCCGGTGGCTTCGGATGTCTTATCGCATAATCGCCGTAGGACGGCTTTCTGGTAGTTTCCTCCGCGAAAGTAAGACGCTTCCACGATTTCCATTCCGTCCGATCAAGAGGCACCCATTCCGCGTGTGGCAAATCGTTGATGGACTCCGGAAAAGAGGCGGACGCCAGCGTCAGAGTTCTCCATTTATTCAGCTTGGGAATCTTGGTGAAGTGTAGTTTTTGAAGGACGATTAAATCCTCGTATTCGTCGGGATGTTTGAATCCATAGTCAATCAGCAAATCCACTTTGCTTTCCGGGCAGCCCAAGAAGGCGCAGAGATTGATTAGGGCTGTCGCTAGTTTCTCCCGAATGGCGAGGTCGCCTACTCCTAGCCGCACCATCACACCCCTGCCATCTTGCGAGACTATAGTTCGAATAGATTCTTGAAATTTTGGCGAATAGCCTAATTTTGTTACAGGTATTCCCCCCATTGTCAGTCCATTAATTTGCTTGAAAGCCGCAGTTATTACGCTCGGTTCCGGGAATCCGTGCTTGGGTGCGATATGCTGAACATCGAAGAAGAACGGACGGTGCCAAGCCTTCCTGAGGCTCACAATTTTCTTTTTCAAGTCAGCTTCAAAGGTAGTTTTCTTTTTGTCGTGGGGAGTTAACTCAATCACGGGCGTGACGATACCTTTAGAAGGCGGCTTAAGATTGGTGAGAGCCCAACACTCACCCGCCTTCGCCTTCAAGATTGGAACATAGTGGCGGTAATCGAACATGCTTTTCCTCCAAACTGAGATTGGAGGGGGAAGCGCAGGCCAATGCTACCAGATTAATGCACGTCTAGGACACCACTGTAACGCGATTTCGTATTTCGTAAATCGTGGGTTTGTGAAGGTGATAATTTCGTTCAGGTCAGCCGCTGACATCTGGATCCACGGACATTGCCCATCGCTTTAGAAGCCACTCCGGGATGTAGCATCGATTTTTGTTGCGCTCGCACCAATCCTTCAAGTCGCGCGATGTTTCGCAAGTCTGCTCATCCAATCCGAGTCTTCGGACTTGGTCTTCAAACCCGGTTGGACTTTGCGGGCGGATCGCAGCTGTGCGCCCACTTGCCCAATTCGAATTTAACGGAGTGCGGGGCATTAGAGCTCTCTCCACTGTTCGAGAACAAATTACGGTAGTGGGCTACTTTGGAATTTCGTCCCCGTCGCATCGGCCAACCGTAAAGTCTCCTCCCATCGGCCACTGAATTTTATTTGAAGTCTCACAGTACGGGCAGGGGGCGCTGAAGGAGGTTTCGCGTAATCCCTCGATTGAGCCTTCGACTTTGATGCAGCGTCCACACTCTATATTCACACACTTAATGGTTCTGATCATTTACGCCGCTCTTTCCGCCCTCCGTTGTTCGTAGGCTTCCCAGAGGGCTACTACCCCCTCTACGCTCCACAGCCGATCTGGACGCCAGGAGCCAGGCAGGGCGTATTCACCGCCGGGCGTGGCCTCTCTGTTTCCCCCAACGCGATGATACGTCCCTTGACTCTGCAGTTACAATCAGCACTAGAACCGGATAGCGTGCTGGCGACGGTCAGTGTGCGACAAAGGGCGGGACTTCTCACCCGCCCTTTCCAGTAATTCCTAATAATCGAGAAGCCGCGCTGAGAAGGTGGCTATGTCGTCCAAAGCAACTACCGCACAGGTTCCAAGATCCCCGGTTCCGTTCGTCGGCCCGCAGGCACAGCAACTTGGCGCGAGTTATCTCGTCCAGCAAGCGATAACGTCATTCCGCAAGGAGATCAGTGAGGCTGATCGTGTGTTTGCTTTGAAGCTGGTGCTGAAGGAGACAATAGCACCGAGCGAGTTAGATGGTGGTCACTCATTTTGGTCCTCCGAGGAATCGATCACACAGGCTGCTAGTAACAGGGCTTACTTCGAGCCGCACAAGGACAGGTGGATCGAGGCGGTCAAACAAAGTATCTCGAAGACGCTTGAGTCACTCATAAAGAGCGGGAAAGCCGAGGGGCTTCCAGCGCGAGATGCGGTTCGGATGGCTCTCGCTTCTCTCCGGGCGCTCGTGGCTGAATCTGTCCGCCCAGAGGTCTTCCTCGACCGTATTGCGATCGGGAGCGAGCGTTATCTACCGAGCGGCATCTCAGAGGATCGTTTCTTGGATTCCTTTTCTGCTGAATTGGAATGGGAAATCGTGTCGTATCTGGATCAGGAGGGACTATCCAAGCAACACGCCGCGGACTTGCGGGCGCTAAAGCTTGTCAGCACAGCACCAGCCCCAACGGGGCGCCCCGTGACCGGAGGTCGGATTCTGCCTCAACCGAAGCTGTCCGTCCCCCTTGCTGAGTTGCCGCCATCCTATCCCGCGGCAATGATTCCGCAGACCCAGGCCAATCAAAAAAAGGTTCTTGGGGGGCTACCTGAGTATAAGTCTCCACTAAAGCGGGCCATCCGGGACGCCTTTATTCGCACTCCCAAGACTACTGCTACCTTGGCGCTATGTAGATCGCTCGACAGCCAAGGCTCGGTCAAGTTGCCCACAACATTGCAGAATGCTAACGACAGGTCGCTAGTCTCTGTTTACAACGATCCGAATCGAAGGGCTAGGCTAGAAACTATCGTCAGTAAAGTGCGAAAAGACATGCGCGACGCCGGCTTTCTTCCCTAGAACCGACCACATACCCCTCTTTCTGGCGACTTACCGACTTACCGGTAACTTACCACTCCCGAAATGACATCACCTGACAAGCCGCGTCCCGTGCGGGATTCCGAGCGGCCCTGAAAAAACACTTACCAAAAGTGAAGATTCCAGTGTTCGACCATGCTCGCATCTGGTATCCAGTGATGCAGCAAGGCAGCAACAACGCTGACTAATCGGAGGGCATACCGAAAATGAGCGCCGAGGGAATTACTGGTTTGCATTTGAAACGATTGCGGGAGATGTGCGGCCTGTCGCAGTACGGCCTGTCACAACTGGTTAACCTTCCCCGGAATCGCATCTCGCTGTCGGAATGCGGCTACATTGTTTTGGGCAGCGAGGAACAGGAAACGATTCACAACGCATTGCTGAAGCTATCCGAAAAGAAGGCGGCCCAACTGAGAGTGCTCTCCGGTCAGGCTGTCGGCGTTTGAAATCACAAGCAACAATGCTCGCATAAAAATCCCCGCCCATCACGGCGGGGACAGTGCAAAACTTTCAGAACGGAGCCTATACAGTATGAGACGGTACACCACCAGCCCAAATAGATCAAGAAGCTATCACCAAAAAAATCAACCCAATCCAATCTACGAATTGCGCCGCGGCAGAGCCGCTTTCGGGCAGGCCGCTATTCGTTTCGAATCTGCTGCCCTTAGCCTGCGCTGCCCACGGCACGCCGCGCACTGTTCAACTTTAGCGAGACTCGCACTGGAAGCCGCCCGACCGATCGGGCGCATCATCCGCCAGTTGGAACTGGAGGTGCATAGTGTCTAGCCCACTCCGGCCGCTGACGCTTTCCTCGTCGGCGATTGGGTCGACGTGAACATTCGTTGCGGGTATTGAAACGTGCCTTGCTCAGCCTCGCTTTGCGCGGTGTGCGCTCGGACTTTATTCGAGTCAGGGCGGTGTTCGTACTTTTTCCGGAGTTGCGAAGCCTATGAGCATTCGAAATCAGCGGCAACGAACTCTAGATCTCCTGCTCGCTGCTCATGGGCAGGAAGTCCCAAGCGTTGTTCTTTCGCGCATATCGCTGCAGTACGGCGCTCGGGTAAAGGAACTGCGCAAGCTGGGCTTCAGGATTGTGAACCGCACTGAAAGGCGCGATGGCCAAGTGTACGGTTACTTTCGCCTCGAAACTGGCATACCAACTACCCAAGGCACAACTTCGGTTGAGGAACCAGAGTCAGAACCGAATAGTCCGTCTCCTGAGGCTACGGGTTCACTGTTCGGCGATCTCTCGCCAGATCGGAGCTACACCGAATGACACCCGAACCAATTCTGTTCCTGGTGTCAAACGGACTGCTCGAACATAAGCCGCGCATGGGAATGGCACTGTGGACATACTTATGGTTTGTCGACAAGGTGACCAAGGACCAGCCAGATGGAAAAGGGAAATTTGACGGTCTGGTGCTCGGCGGTATTCCATTCAAGGCCGAACGAATCGCGCATGACCTTGATGACCATGTGCAAACAGTTCTCGAAAACGTTCGCAAGCTGGAGGCAGAGGGCTACATCCTCCGCAAGCGACATGCTGGAAATCTCTGCTCGTTCATCGTGACCAACAGCAAGAAATGGTTTTGGAGCAGAGAAAGCGAAAAGACTCAGTCTAGAGAAAGTGAAAAGACTCACTCTGAAGAGGCAGACAAAGCCAAAACACTCACTCAGAGTGAGCCAAAGCACTCTGTCAGAGTGAGCCAAAGCACTCTGAGCAATAAGGAAAGACACGACAGTGACACGACAAAGATCATATCGTCGAACCCTGCGGGTTTCGACCGGGCTGTTATCGAGATTTGGGACTACTACATCGCTACCCTACGCCGCTCCCCACTGACCACGTTGACCGAAAAAAGAAAACGCATGGCGCGGGCACGGCTAAAAGAGTGTGTCGCGAGAGCCCGCGAGCCGCAACTCGAGAATGCAACGAACGTAATGAGGCTTTGTGTTGATCGCCTGAAATCTAGCAAGTGGCACAACGGTGATAATCCAGAAGGCAAGAAGTGGCTAACTTGGGAGATTCTGTTTCGCAGCCGCGCAGTTTGAAAAATGGATCAATGACGAGAACTTCAGTGAGGGAGCAGCCTAATGCTGACCGCACAGCAGAGCCGACGATATTTTGAGCATAGGCTTTCGGGACAGCGACTCACCGGCCATGGCGCCGAGCAAAAGACCCGTTGCCCGTTCCATGATGATCGAACACCATCGTTCTCGGCGAACTTCGAAAAGGGTACCTGGTGCTGTCATGCTGGCTGCGGCAGTGGCGGAATACTTGATTTCGAGGAGAGGTTCTCCAAATGCGATCGCGACACAGCGAAGAGGAACGTCTCAGAAATCCTCGGCGAGAATGTTTTCGCAGGTAGTGGCGATCAGCCGGTCGCCATCTACCAGTACCACGATGCGCAAGGAAAACTGATATTTGAAAAAGTTCGCTACGAACCCAAGCGATTCCTACAGCGCAAACCGAACGGGAAAGGCGGTTACGAGTACAAGTTGGGAGACGTCCGCAAGCCGCTCTATCATCTGCCCGAACTTCTGGTCTCGAAGTACATCATCATCTGCGAGGGCGAGAAGGACTGCGACAACGTTCTTGCGGCGCTCAAAGGAAAAGAGATTGCCACGACTACTAACTTTGATGGTGCGGGAAAGTGGCGTGACGAAGACTCTGTATATTTCGCCGGCAAGCAGGTCGTGATTGTTGCTGATAGTGACGAAATCGGCCGCAAGCACGCGCAGAGAGTCGCTGCATCTATTCATCATCACGCGGTCGGCATTCGAGTCGTCAACCTGCCTGGGTTGAAGGAGCACGAGGACGTAAGCGATTACTTGGCAATCGGTCACTCAGGCGAAGAACTGCTCCAGGAAATAAAGAAAGCGTCCCAGTGGTTCCCTCCCAAGGAACTGCAGACATTGTTCGTGTCTGCCCCGGTCTTCGTTGCTCAGGTTCCCGATCAGATCGATTGGATGGTGGACAAGGTCATTGAGCGAGGCGCAAATGGTTTCTTTGCTGCCAACCCGAAGACGGGCAAGAGTTGGGCTGCTGTCGATCTTGCCATCTCACTCGCGCTCGGTTGCGACTGGCTGGGGTTCGCCGTCCCGCGGCCCGCGAAAGTGGCTTTGGTGTCACGCGAGGACAATCCAGGGCTGACAGCATGGAGAATCAAGCATCTCTTCGCCAGTAAGGAGTCTCATGCACCGTGGCTGCTCGAAAGCAATCTCTACGTCAACTCTCGCAGGCAGTCTCCCCACCTGATGCTGGACAACACGGAACAGATGGACGAACTAGCCAAAGCCATGAAGTCCTTTGAGGCCGAGTTCGCAATTTTTGATGTGTTCAACGTCATGCACGGCGCCGACGAGAACGATAACAGCGAAATGCGCCGAGTTCTCCAGAGGCTTTCCCAACTTCAAGCAGAAGTCGGTTGCAGTATCGGGGTGGTTCATCACTATTCGAAGGCGAGCGATCCTGGACTTCCGTTGACCCAGAGATTGCGCGGCGCAGGGGCGATCGCCGGATGGTGTGAATGGTTGATCGGAATTGCGATGGCGGATCCTGCCGCGAAGATTCGCTGCATGGAGTTTGACATCAAGGCAGATAACCCGCCGCCTCCGGTCCACTTCACAATCGACAGCAACGAAGAGCATAGCTGGACAAAACTGACGCGGGTTGACTTCGCGCCGAGCGCGCCGCGGAAGCAGGCGACCGTAGCGGGGTATATGCAGTGACATCGGCCAGAGCGCAAAAAGCAATGCGGAGCTGGGCGTTCCAGAAACCAGCCGGCAAACGGCAACGCAGGTCGTTGAAACATCGAGATCGGTGAGAGCCGGAAAGAGTGTTC
>CAWJFA010000005.1:0-14926 GCA_963842075.1 uncultured Acidobacteriota bacterium
GTCCGTCTCACGAATCTAAGCAGCCTACTTTGCAGTGACGCTTGTGATTGTAGTTCACCACTGCGCGAAAGCGTAAGACGAGAGGACGTACAGACCGCATAATAATCGGCCATCGTCAGCCACTGGCACGGGTAGAACCAACGCGGCGTCAGCTACCGAGTGCTTTCGGGACAACCATGCCGGCATAAAGTCGCAGTCGGAAGGCGAATACAAACCTCCGATCCCTACCGACTCGCTCAACCTGCCATTGTCGCGTTGCGACCACCTCCACGGCAGGGCAGTGATCGGTTGTCGGCGTTCCCGTCGTGAATATCGACCGCGCGCGGTCATCGACGGCTGCGTGCCCAGCCGAGCGGGTGACCGGCAAAACCCTCCCAGCGTTACTGCAGCTGAACAAAAGGCGCAACGGACGGGACTCCGCTCGCATTCAAGATGAACAGGAGGTAGTAGCCTGGCGGAGCCAGATAACCATTGGCGGGTGCTGTCACCGTCAAGCCACCCGTGGTCTGCTGGAATGTCACCGGCACGAAACGCGCGTTCATATTGAAGAAATGTGTTGCCGAGCCTGTCCGCATCAGAACGGCGCTCGTGATCGTCGCGCCATCGGGCGTGGCAACGAAGAAATTTTGGCCGTACGAGATCTGGGCGGGAGCTTGAGTGATAGTCGGTCGCGGCCCTTTAAACAGATAAGGGGGCGAGTAGAACTCCGCGCTCTTCTCATCGGGTACGTTGCCAAAATCAGCTCCCATGCCTGATTCCATTACGCGCCCATCCGGCAATAGCACGGCCGTGCCGTGATACTCGCGCGGCGTGTGCATGGAGGCCATGGTGGACCAAGTCTGTGTTTGTGGCGACCAGAGCTCCGCCGCGTACACGGCGTTACTGATGTTGCCACCATTCTTGTCAGTCTCGCCGCCGGTCGCCAGAACAGTGCCATCGGGGAGCTCGGTGAGATTGAGGAAACTACGCGGATAAGCCATGGAAGACGTCTGCTTCCAAGCGGGGGAGGCCAGCGTCATGTCGAGCACATAAGTCGTATTCGCTGAAGGCCCGGTGAACTGACTATCGCTAGCGCTACCCGCCTTCATGATCTTATCCTGCAAGTACATTACGGAACTGCCGCCGTCGGTGATGTTCGAGTCCACTACTGACCAACTCTGTGTAGTCAAGTTGAGCATGTCAGTAACGGTCGCATACTCCGAGCCATTCACGTGTACCAAGTTTCCGTCGGACAGCATGTAAATAAACGGATAGGTTTCGAATGGATTATTGGCATTGGTGAGGCTCGTCCATGTATTCGCGACCGGATCATAGATTTCCGGGATGCCGGCGTTGGTATGCTCAGTCGTCTTCCAACCGCCGGTTACCAGGACGCGCCCGTCCGACAAGGTCGTCGCCGTCGGATACCAGCGCGAGTAAGCCATTTTTGGCAAAGTTGTCCATGTGTTCGTGGTCGGATCGAAGATCTCCGCATCTGCGATACCCATGTTGTTACTACTTTCGCCATATCCACCGACCATCAAGATTCGGCCATCAGCCAAAGCGGTTTGCCCAGAACAGAATAAGTCGGCAGAAGCGGGAACGCTGGTGAATACATTATTTACATAGTCCCACACCGTGGGCGACGATCCATCTTCGTAAAAAAGCACAGTATTGTTTTTCAGAAGGGTGAGGTTCACAGCGACCGTCGGAATATCCACCGCTGCGGACCAACTTCCCACCACAGCAAGATTGCCGGAATTGTCTACTGTCACAGTAACTGGAGTCGATGTTCCGTTCAAACCCACTGAGTTATAAGCGATGGCCGACAAGACATGTGCCCCGGCAGTTGCCGTCGTCGTGTCCCAGGTGATCGAATATGGGATGGACGTGACCTCTGCGCCCAAATTGTTTCCATCCAGCAAGAACTGTACCCCCGTAATTATGTAACCTGGATTCGTAACATTGGCAGCGACAGTCGTTTTGTTCGCTACGGTCGAATTCTGCGCCGGAGACGTAATGCTTACGGTCGGAGGTGTTCCCGTTCCGCCGCCAGATAGCGACGGCAATACCTCTACGATAGAAAGGTTATAACGATCCCCAGTGGGCGCCGTATCGTTGATCGTCACCGCGGTCCCGCTCACAGAGGTCGTCGTGTTCTGCTTTTGCACCCAGTAGGTGTCGCCCGTTGGCGACAAGAATTCGTGGACTAAGCTCTGATTTGCGCCTGGCGTTCGGGCGATTGCGTTGTCCCAGTCATTGCCTACCCCGAAGACCCATGAAGTATTCCGCGTGGTCACTAGACTGGCCGCTGGAGCCCCGGTCGCCGCGTTTGCGCTCGCTGTCGCGCCCACGGCTCCGGAACCGTTCACTCCGGTCGTGTCCACTCCCGTAAAAGTGACCAAAGTCATCGAGGCCACAACGCTGCTGGACAAAGTCGCGCTGACCGACACGCTTGTTAGGGGAGCAGCTGCGAACGCTCGCCAGATCTCTGAAGTTCCCCACTGTATGTTAGTCCGTTCAACCAATGCCCAAGTCAACCCCGCCCCCGTTATAGTTGTTACTGTTGTGTTTGCCCCTGTACCCGAAGCATCCGTCGCAATAAAAGCCAGCAACAGCTCATTGCCTGATGTTGTCGAGAAAATGGGACTGGCAATTGTTTTGGCGGCGATCGATTTGTCTGTAAATACAATAGCGTCGGTCGCGAGCACTCCTGTGGTCGACACGCTGGACGTAAAGTTAATTCCCGTCAGGTCGACATTGTTAACGGTCACATTATGGCTGGACGGGGCGAAGCTGAATCCAGCGTTCGCGGGCGTCACCGTGTAGCTGCCGTTGTTCACATTGTTGAAGGTGTAGGCTCCTGCTGCGCTGGCAGTCGAGGTGGCGATCTGCGTAGCTCCACTGCTAAGCGTCACCGTAGCGCCGTTACCGCCCGCCCCGGAGATGCTTCCCGAGATGCTAACGACCGTGCTGAAGTTGACGCTAGACACGCTCGCCCCACTCACCGAAACCGTGGCACTCGGCGGGTAGAACGTAAACCCCGTCTCGCTCGGCGTTACTGTATAGGTTCCGTTGGAGACGTTACTGAAGGAGTAGGTCCCCGATGCAACCGTAGTTGTGGCCACGGTTGTCCCGTTCTGCGACAACGTGATCGTGGCACCATTGCCGTTGGCCGCCGGACTGATGCTTCCTGAGACAGTGTAGGTTGACACCACCGCCGTGGCAGTAAAAACGGGAACTGTCGCCGTGTTGCTGTTGACCGTAACGTTTTGACTCGCCGGAGCAAACGTAAAACCCGTTTCGCTCGGCGTTACCGTGTAGGTTCCGTTGGCGATGCTGTTAAAAGAGTAGGCGCCCGAGACCACCGTAGTTGTGGCGACGGAACTCCCGTTCTGCGACAGAGTCACCGTAGCTCCGCTGGTCGCCGGACTGATCGTGCCAGAAATGCTTCCCGTAGTTCCGCCACCTGCCGCAGCCAGAACTTCGACGATACTCAAGTTGTATCGGTCTCCGGTTGGGGCAGTATCGTTGATGGTGACGCTTGTGCCGCTCAGCAGAGTCGGGCCACTCTGCATTTGAACCCAGTAGGTATCACCGACGGACGGGAGGTATTGATTCACGACTGTTTGCCCGGTCCCTGGGGTACGCGCAATTGCTTTATCCCAATCGTTTCCTACCCCAAGGACTAGCGAACTATTACCCGTAGTAACAAGAGTGGCCGTGGGCGCTCCAGGGTCGGCGTTGCCGCTCCCGACTGCGCCAATTGCCCCCGAACCGTTCGTCCCCGAGGTATTCACGCCGGTGAAGCTCATGACTGTGATGGAGGAGTCCACTTTCTGAGACAGAGTGGCAGTCACAGTGACACTGCTCAGAGCCGACGTTGCGAATCCGCGCCAAATCTCGGCGGTGCCCATTTGTACATTGGTTCTTTCGACCAGGACCCAGGTGAGACCGCCACCGGTGACTTGCGTCACGGTTGTGTTTGGCGACGTAGTGCTGTCCGCCGAAACAAACGCGAGCAGCAGCTCATTCCCCGATGAAGTGGAGAAAGCCGATGTACTGACCGTACTTGCTGCGGACCCCTGTCCCTTCGAAGTCGAGATGTCAACGCCGATTGCTCCCCACGCCTTGGCGGTCACGATCAGACTGACCATGAAAATAAGGAGGGATGCCCTAAGATAGCTGCGTTTACTCATTAATACTGATTCTCCTCGTAGTTATCACGATGTGGGTATTGCGGTTGAGAATTTTATTTGGACTGCAAAAACGGAGCGGATCTATGAGATTAAGACTCCGTGCGGCCGCCCGGAGTCAGGGCACCTTCATCCAGCATGGCCCAAGTAACGAAAGGCTCCTAATGCGCATGTTCTGTACGAGTCGGCTCGACTCGAACCGTACCCATCATTCCGCCATCCGCATGTTGGGAGATGTGACAGTGGAATGGAAATGTACCCACAATGCTTGGATCCCGAAAGTCCATTCGAAGCGTAGCGCTAGGGTATTTTCGAAAACCATCCCAAGCCGGCAAATCAATCGTGTCGCGTAATGTAGTTTCTTCCCAAGGGATACCTCGCCCTCCGACCACGATGAAGTGCAACTGGTGAATATGGAACGTATGGGATTCCTGAGAACGGTTTTCAATGGTCCAGTCCTCAACATTCCCCTGAGGAACTGTAATGGTCGGCTCCGCGCTGTTTGTGTCGAACACAGAGGGTGTGTGACCATCCTCGGTAATGAAGAACAGTGTCGCGCTATGTGGATTGCGAGAATCCACTAGTTTCTCCGAGAAATAGAGGGTTCGTTTGCGAACCGGTCGCACGGCGGATAGAGAGCTGGCCGGACGATCAGGAGCCACTGACGCAGGCAGAACAAAAGGAGCTGCGCTAACTTCTGTCGTGAAAATTACGGCTAGAGGCCGGGCGGCGTCAATATCGTCCTGACCCACCCGAAGCGCAGGCTGAGCGCTATTTATCGGAACAACTGGCTTGCCTTCGTCCGCCGCTCCACGATAAACATAACTGGTCAGGAGGCGGCCTGAGACTCCCGCCGGGGGGCCCGTAAGGGTAAATTCCGCGCGTGCAGCCGGAGGCAGAAAGATGTGCGATTGTTCGGGCGCGTAGCTCTCGGCACCGGGATCACCGTAGCGAACAGGAACTCCATCAAGCGCGACGATGCCGAGGCTTTGACGTTTGCCTCCAAATTCAACGCTCAGATCAACATACGTATCCGCTGAGGCGTTCAGTACCCGCCAGAACTGGCGTTCCAGTGGTTTCATCTGGATTACGGCTGGCGGGTACTTGGGATAGGGCACAGGAACATAGTTGAGAGAGAGTTGTTTCGTTGGACGGTTTGGATCTGCCTTCTCTGAAGCAGAACCCTCGGGCATCTTTTCATCGCGGATAATAAGGACCCGCTCGGGGAGGTCTGCCACCCGGGGGACCGCACGCTCCACGCCTTCAACAATTATCGCGCCCGAAGCGCCTCCTAGGATCTGATCTTCACTAAATCCGTGAATGTGTGGGTGATACCAGTACAAACCGGGCGGCTGGTTCTTTGGAATTTGAATGCGGTACTCGAAAGGTGGACCGCCGGGCTCAATCAGGGTTTTGAGAGTCTCGTCCTGGTGGCACAGAGGAGGAATCGCAAGTCCGTGAAAATGAAGATTTGTGGAGGCTGGACTCATTGTGCCACCGGCGCAAGGATCATCCTTACCGTGATGGACATCGTTCATTGGGATTAGAGTCGATGCTCCAATGGAAGACGAACTCATCGCGGATACTGAGATCTCATTTTTCAGAGTCAGGATGAGCCTGTCGCCCGGCTGAAGGCGAAGAGTCGGAGACTGATTTCCGTGCTCATCGACGTAGCAGTAACGCATGTGACCATAAGGGTCGAGGGAATTACGTACCTTCAGGGTGACTTTTAAGACGCCGTGTTTGCTTCTTAAGTCCACAGGTTGAGTGGCGGTGCTACCCTCGGTTTCGCGCCAACAGGCCTCCTGAGTTGAGGTAGTGGCTCTTCTTGGCGGAACAGACTGCGACCAACTTATGGGGAAATGGACAGCCAGGAACACGAAGAACAGAAAGACAGGAAACAGAGAAAAGTTAGAGAAAAGAGACAAGGGAATTTAATGCTGGTGCCAAATCTCAACCGAACTGAATAGTTCGTGTTTTGATGGCTTCCTAATCTTAGCGGCAAATCGTGAAAACTGGTCGGTTTTATATCAATCTTGGGATGGGACACTAAAGAAGACGAAGAAGCATCGTCGTTGTTTCAACCTAAAAAACTACTGAGGGCCGGGACACTCTGCCCAGCCCGCTGATGTGCTCCCCTGGCTCACTAAGGAGCGGGAAGGATTTCACAAATGCTCAAATTATAGCGATCTGTTGTCGGCGCAGTGTCGTTAATTGTAACCACAGTTCCTGACGTCGGCGTAGTGCTGTTCTGTCGCTGCACCCAATATGTATCTCCCCCCGTCGCGAGATACTGGTGGACAATCGTTTGGCTAGGGCCGACTGTGCGGGAAATTGCATTATCGTAATCATTGCCCACGCCGAACACCCATGAATTATTCCGCGTCGTGGTTAATTGAGCGGTCGGTGCGCCAGGATTGGCATTACTGGTGCCAGTGTTGCCAATCGCCCCCGACCCTCCCGTTCCTGACGGATCCACACCGGTAAACGTGACTACCGTCAGCGAAGCAGCCACGCTCTTCGCGAGCGTAGCAGTGACCGATACGCTGCTCAGAGTGGTGGACGAAGACGCCCGCCAGATTTCTGCAGTACCGAGCTGTGTGTTGGTTCGCTTCACCAGCGTCCAGGTTAGACTAGCTCCGGTCACACCAGTTACCGTCATGTTAGCTGCAGTAGCATCAGTCGCAACAAAGGCCAACAGTAACTCGTTAGGCTTCGTCGTTGAGAAGGTAGGCGAGACGATAGTTGTCGCCTTGGAGCTGCGGTCGGTTGACACAGTCTGATCGATCCCCAACTGTGCTGTGGAGCTGAAGTTCACGCCAGTGACACTTGTACCGCTGACCACAACAGATTGACTGCTTGGAGTGAATACGTATCCCGCTTTGCTGGGAGTCACGACGTATGTCCCATTGGCCAAACCATTCGCAATGTAGTTGCCGGACGCATTCGCAGTGACGCTAGTTCCTCCTGTCAAAGTTAAAGTTGCCGCATTTCCTCCACTCCCGGTGATCGTCCCCGCAATGCTGCAAGGACAACCCGAGGCGGTAACCGTTATGCTCAGAGTCTGCGCCGCAGTCTGTCCTGGGGTGCCGGAGTCCGTTATTTGTACATTAAACGTACTGGTACCGGCAACCGTTGGTGTCCCCGTAATCTGCCCACCTGAGGAAAGTGCAAGTCCGGGCGGCAGTGCTGTATTGTTTATCAACGTCCAGCCGAAGGGCGGCGTGCCACCGCTGGCAGCCAAACTAGCGGTGTAAGGCTGGCCGAGCGTTCCGCTCGGCAGGCTCGTGGTGGTGACCACCAGTGTGGCTGGCTGAACCGTCAATGTAGTATTGCCGCTCACCGAACCTTGCGTCGCGGTGATGGACGTGCTTCCGGCGGAAATCGTTGTCGCCAGTCCCGAACTATTGATGGTGGCAACACCTGTGTTCGACGATGACCAAGTTACCTGCGAACTGATGTTCTGCGTGCTGCTGTCGCTGTAGGTCCCCGTCGCGGTGAATGGCTGAGTGTTCCCCGCCTGAATTGTGGAATTTGCCGGTGTTACCGTGATCGAGGTCAACGCAGCGGAGGGCACGAATACAACATCTACCCAATAGTTCGATGAATTGAATCCGATACTTGGGAACGAACTAGTTGAGCCGCTGGCTGATACCCCATTCGGCCCGCTGACTCCGTTCTCTAAGGCATGTAGCGGTGGCGTATCGACGCCAGAAGTTGCGAAATAATTCTGATCGTCTGAATAGTGCCCCACGTTAGTGTGATACGAAGCCACATAAACCGTGTTGGCCGTGATCGTCACTGCGGGAGAAAAGGTTACCTGCTGCCAGCCCGAGGCCGTTTCATTCGTAAACGTGGCTGAAGCCAGTAGCGTGCCGGAACTGCTCCACAAATTCCCAACGTGAGTTCCGGTATTGTTGCTGCTCTTGTAGAAACGGACGCCCGTGATGGTGCCGTTCACGTCGGACCTGAACTTCAACCCCAACTCCGCAGCCGACACGGTTGAGTTAGAATTGAATGCAACCGTAATACCTGTGTACGCGTCGCTGCTTTCCGAGTCGGTCATTGTCGGATTGACTGCTCCAGAAGATGGCCACACGACATGTTCAACCGCCGCAATTGTACCGGGCTGGTCCAGGGAACCGAAGTTAATCGGACCCGTTCCCGCAGAGAGGGTGCCATTATCCTGATCCATGCCACAGATTACTAAGTCGTTCGTTTGTGTGGTCGTGGCAGAACCGCAGGTTACGTTGTTGCTCCCGGTCGTAGAGGTACCGTTAGCGTGGAACCCGTACGCATCCCAAGCGGCAGCAGCAGTTGAAGCGACGCCGGAATACTCGAGGTACGTGCCGCCGACGAAACTGCAACTACTCTTGCAATCGCTGGCTGAGATGGTCACTGTATCAACCGAGGCGCCGACGATATCGACTGCATAGTGGCAACTCATGCCATAGGTGCTATTCGCCTGGATGTCTGTAAAGGATCCAGTTCCCGTCCCGTTGCAAGGATGCCAGGTGTTTCCGGCGCTGTCGGAAATCGTCGTAGTTCCCGATCCTGTCCACCCGCTGTGAACTCCGAAAACAATCAGAAGATCACCGGTAGTAGTTGGGTTGACATAGGAAGTTGGATCGGAAACGCCGGAACTAGCTGAATTAGTTGCCTGCACAAGAGCGCACGAACTGCATGTCCCGCCGCCACCTACGTCGATAGTACCGGGCACTGTGGAGGGGCTCCAGATCGTGTAGTAAGACGGCGCAGATGCGATCACAATGGTTAACTGTTGCGTCCCCGTTTGCTGTGGAGTACCGGAATCCGTGACCTGCACCGTAAAGACAGTAGTTCCAGCTACTGTGGGTGTGCCTGTGATTTGTCCCCCCGATGAGAGACTGAGTCCGGAAGGCAAATTTGTGTTATTTGCCAGCGACCAACTGTAGGGAGTTGTCCCGCCACTCGCCACCAGGGTGGCTGAATAGGCCTGGTTCTGAGTCCCATTCGGCAGCGTCGTGGCTCCAATTACCAGCGTGGTCGGTTGCACGGTGAATGTTGTGTTGCCACTCACAGAAGCTTGAGTCGCCGTGATGCTTGTGCTTCCTCCCGCAGTCGTTGTCGCCAATCCCGAACTGTTGATGGTAGCGACGCTTGTGTTCGACGACGACCAACTAACCTGGGTACTGATGTTTCTCATGCTGCCGTCACTGTAGGTGCCCGTCGCGGTGAACGCCTGGTTGTTCCCCGCCTGAACTGTGGGATTCACCGGCGTTACAGCAATCGAGGTCAGTGCGGCCGCGGTGAAATTGATTGCAGTCATGCTGGCGCCACTGAGAGTAACTGCTTGCGAGGTCGGAGCGAAGACCACTCCGGTCTTGCTCGGAGTGACGGTATAGGAACCATTAGTCAACCCTGTGAAGGAATAGTTACCGGAGGCGTCGGCTGTGGTTGTGCTGCTCTCAGTTCCGATTAGCGTCAGCATCGTTCCGCTTCCGCTCGCAGACGGACTGACGGTACCAGAAATGCTAAACGTCGCGGTGGACGGGGGCCGAACTTCGACGATGCTCAAATTGTAGCGATCCGTGGTCGGGGAGGTGTCATTAATTGTGACGGCAGTCCCGGCCGACGGTACAGGCACGCTAAGCATTTGCATCCAGTAGGTGTCGCCGCTGGTCGAGAGGTACTGATGCAGCATCGTCTGTTTGGTTCCCACAACTCTGGCAATGGGATTGTCCCAGTCACTACCGACGCCGAGCACTACCGAGTTGTTTCGGGTCGTGGTCAGGGAGGCAGTGGGAGGCCCGGTGGCGGCATTCCCGCTCCCAGTTGCTCCAATTGCTCCCGATCCATTTGTGCCGGAGGGGTCAACCCCGGCAAAACTCATGACCAGTATGGAAGAGACGACATTCTCCGAAAGATTCGCCGTCACCGAGACGTTGGTGAGCGGGTTCACCGCGAATGCCCGCCAGATTTCAGAGGTGCCAAGTTGCGTATTCGTGCGAATTACCAGAGTCCATGTCAACCCGGCGCCTGTCATGCTCGTGACCGTGGTGTTCGCCTTCAAAGCATCGGCGCCGACGAACGCGAGTATTAGTTCGTTGGCGAGCGCGGTCGAGAATACTCCGCTATTCACTGAGGTCGCAGCCGTTCCCTGGTCCTGAGCAATGAACGCATCGATACCGACGCTGCCCAGAGGCGGCGGCAAGGTCGCCGTCACAGTAAGGGAGGCGCTGCTGATGGCAACATACGTGCCGGAGATGGTTGCGTCCGCGGGTAGAGGCACAGTGAAAGTCGTGACTGTGAAGTTTGCAGTAAATTGTCCCGCTGGGACCGTCACGCTGCTCGGGACACTTGCGACAGTCGGATTGTTGCTTGAAAGCGTCACGACAACGCCACCGGCAGCCGCGGCCTGACCCAGTGTGACCGTACCCTGTACCGAGTTCCCTCCCGTAACAGTGCTGGAATTCAAAGTTAAAGAAACGAGCGTCTGTGCCGTCGTGGAGGCGGCGACGGTGACCCCTGGTGAAGGTGTCTCGAGATTGGCGCTATCATCTGTGGCACGGCTTTGGATGGTGTAATAGCCTGAAGCACTGGGCGTCCACTGATAACTCCAGCTCTCCCGGCCTGTAGCTGGATGCCATGTCGCGCCACCGTTAACTGATACTTCAACTCCGCCGACCACGCCACCGCCCGTGTCCACGGCTGTCCCGCTGATGTTCACAAGCGTTCCAACCCGCACCGAGGATCCACTCGCCGGAGAAGTTATTTGGGATACGGGCGGGACCGTATCTGCCGACTGTGTGGCAGTCTGCAAACCGGGCTGCAACGTTGCAGGTTGTACCCCCATGTCTGCGAATAGGTTAACCACTGCCTGTTGCATGTCGGG
The DNA here is from genome assembly GCA_963842075.1 of uncultured Acidobacteriota bacterium. Taxonomy (GTDB): domain Bacteria; phylum Acidobacteriota; class Terriglobia; order Terriglobales; family Acidobacteriaceae; genus Sulfotelmatobacter. The sequence continues at coordinate 11,050 of CAWJFA010000005.1, forward strand.
ATCAGCCGCCGGACTGGGAAACGGATACGGATTGTCGTGATTGCTGTCCAAGCCCCACGACCACTGAATCGTGCCCGCCCCAAAAACTAGAGCACCGCTGGGTGCGCGATGCATCGTCATATGATGAGTGGCCGTACCGGCCCCGTAGATTCCCCCTTGGTCCAATAGCAAATCTGTAGTCAAGGTGTACGTAGCAGTCGATAGGTCGAAGGTCCCAGCCGGGCGAGCGCCATTATCAAGATCTTCATCCCATTCGTATCCCAGACTTCCAGCGGGAAGGGTTGCGGTTTGCCCCGAGGCGAGATTCGCGACGCTAGTGTTTCGCCAAAAGCGCATCTTTCCGTCAGCCGCCGGTACTTGGATCGACAGGTTTCCGGGGTTGTCGGCTGACGTCCCATTCACCATGAAAATCGTGCCGGTCAGTGAATTTTCGGGCCGACCGCCATCGGCAGGAGGGCTCTTGCTGGGGTCGCGCCAGGTTCCGGTCCAAGTTGGAGGATCGAGTGGATCTACAGCAGCTGTTGCCTGAGGAATCGAATTTGGTCCGAGCGTCTCCTTATAACAAACCAACGTACGGTAAGGAGTGTTGGTGCCATCGATGCTATTTTCCCAGCGCGTTTTCCAAAAAACCTCGTTGCCGCTGAAGTATGCCATATTTACGCCGGCATCGCGAGCTGCTTCAACGTTTGTACGTTGCTGCCCCGACCAATATTCGTCGTGACCGACACTGAGATATAAGTGATGGTTCTGAATAAGGGTGCCGTTTCTCGCGGCATCAAGGCCCGTGAAGTAAGTTACGTCATAACCGTTGGCTTCAAGCCAACGGACCATTGGGTACTCCGCGCCAAATACGAAGGTCACTGCTTCATAATCAAACACTCTTGTATCGTATGGTCGATTGTAACTGACCTTCAGGGCTCGTTCAGTAAGGGCAAACAAGTCGGTAGGACCGTACAAACTGTTACCACCGTATCCGTTGTAAGCTTGCCAAGTTTCATCCGCGGTCTGAAAGAGAACCGCAGAGTGACTTGCGTCGTTGCGCACAATAAAGACAATCTGGCTGGCCCCTCCGGTATCCCCACGGACGGGCGCAGCGATATAAATACCTGACACGGCGTCGGTGGGAACCGTCCAAGATGCTGAAACTCCCCAATTGCCGCAGTCATATAGCAGAGTGGCCGGGTCTGTAAGACAAGCGGGCTGGCTCTGTGGTAATGTCGCGGAAGGTTGGACGGTGGCGATATATCGTCCACCCGCTCCGCCATAGTATCCCAGCCGATATATGTCAACGTGGTAGCTCGTTGCGGGTGTGCTTATCTTAAAGTATATCGTCTGGCCGACGTTGACACTGACGTCCGAGGCAAACCCCTGGATAGTGAGATCGCCCACCCCGGAGACTTGCCATTCCGTGGTACCAGGGTTGCAATTTTCAGCTACGATTGGGTTTGGGGGCGCTGAACACTGTGCTAATGCGGCACTCGCTGTCATAGCTGCAAAGCAGATGAAACTCAGGACTCGGCGCATGTGAGTCTCCCGTTATAGATGTTGTTCATTATTCTCGGTAGGACCCGTAAGGGGCTGCATCAAATACATTCGGCTATGTGGAAATCCGCTGACACTTTCATTCTAGGAGTTGATCCCAGGAACCGCTTGCAGTTTTACTGGGAAACAAACGTCAGAAGGAAAGGACACAATTGATAATCTTATGTCAATAGCGGAGCCAGACTTCGGGTGTTTCGGAGTTCTTACCGACAGCTTGCCTCTTCGGATATCGACTTACTGATGGCTCGTCGGAGGATTACATCCACGGTCGCACCTGCATCCTCCCAGGTTGCCGAGCACACGCTTTCCGCCGCTGCCTGGGAGAGTCGATCGAAATCGGGCATCGCGACTAACGATTCAAGTTCGTCAGCCAGCGCATTAGGGTGGGGCGCGGCGTAGCGCACAAAAGAGTTATTAAGGACTATTCGGTTGTGCGGTGCATCATTAACGACCGGAATGCATCCAGCTGCGAGCATTTCATGAGGAACGAGCGAAACATTCGTCAGCGATAAGCTCAACCCAGCGTAGCAGCGATTGTAGATATCATTGAGTTCCTCGGGAGTAACCCGGCCGTGATCGATGAAGCGGAAGGGCAGTTTGCCCATCTTCTCTCCGTATAAGTGAAACTCGAGATCCGGCCTTCGAGCCGCCAGTATCTGGAGAGCTAGCAGCCCGAGTTCGAAACCGCGTCGTGCGGCTTCCGGACGAGCATAGAACACCACCCCACAACGACGGTCGCCAACCATCCGATGATAACGAGACGTGTCGGAGCCAAACTCGAACGAGTCGGCGGCCATCCCGAATTCGTCGCTGAGCTTTGACGCTAGCCACCTTCCTGCGGTTATGGCGTGGAAACCCATCCGGTAGGTGTTTTCCGCCAGAAGACTTAAGGCCCCAACCGGATGAAAGTATGGCTCAAAGTCCTGAACAAAGTAGAAGCGCTTTCCAGAACATCGGGAGTTGAAGACCGGATAGGCGGAAGGCCAAGAAGTGGCCATGACGGCGTGCGCGTCTTCCATTCCCTTCTCCAGACTTGCCACGCGGCCCTCGAACTTGTAGGAATCACGAACGATCGCCTCGTAGTAGCCAAGGTCAGCTCCGTACACATTGTAGAAGTAGAGGCGATTTTCGTAGCCGTGGGTCTCAAGGTAGCACATGATCCGAAACAGAGTCGTGTGGCCACCCGATCCAGGCCCCGCGGGGATCGTTACCCAATTGAGCGCCAGGCGCTGCCCCGGTTTCACATTCGGAACCACAAACCGAAATGGGCGGGATAGATCGGCTGCCAGAACGTCAGACCGTTCGACTGGCAAGACGACATTCTTCGGCGCGAGCCACTCCGCAGCCGCCGTCCGAATACGGGCCGTGATTCCCTCCTTGCCCTCGGCCCTCCATAGGTCTCGCACCTGGCGATAGCGGCGACCGATCTGGATCTGGGCCTTTTCAATCATCGAGGTTGAGGCGTTGCGCGTATTCAACATCCATCCTGCACTTCGGTCCGCGACAATCGTCATACCCCAGTTCTTTCCCACCGCCGCCGCCGCCGCCAGTGGTCCAAACGCCGGAAAAGTGCCGCGCCGATGAATAGCTGGGTACAGTTGCAAATAACGGGACCCAATCGCCGCCGGCGCTGGAATGCAGCATGTTCGGCCAACAACGGTGTCCCACGGTAAATCGTGGAGGCAAACTCTGCCAGCTCTTGCGCGCGACCTTCCTCAACCTGGTTGTGATCGTACGCGCGACAAGCGTCCCATAGCGCTTCGCGCGCCAGGGCGCGATTGGTTAACTCTTGTAACCGGCCCACGTCGATGATCACTTCTCGGTTTTCCCGGAAGAAGCTGTCAAAGGCTGCTTTGCGTTCTTGTAAATCAAGGAAACTGCAATGATATTTGGTGCGGACCATGCTTGCCTGATGCACGCGGTAAAGCGCCTGCGGAACCCCGCGCACATATGCGATGTCGGAGATCGCAGCGATGCGCAGCCACATCTCAAGGTCCCCGGTGTGGGGGAGACCTGGACGATATCCGCCTACCGTGCGTTGGACGCTGCCACGCACTACGACCTCAGGGGAGGTGATTACATTGTGGCCCGCATGGCATCGACGTTCCAGCCATTCTGCTCCGGAAAATCGCGTATAGCCGCATTTACGCTCCTTGATCTTTGGGATTTCATTTCCTTGCCGGAAGTGAATGGCGCGTCCGTAAACCATTCCGATGTCCCTGTCGGCGTCCATAATTCGTGCCGCTCGGCTCAGAGAACCCGGAGTCAGCAAATCGTCAGAGGACAACAACACCGTATAGTCCGCTGTCGACCAGTCAATTAAACCTTCATTGTA
>CAWJFA010000006.1:0-107391 GCA_963842075.1 uncultured Acidobacteriota bacterium
GTCCGATGCGGCGCAGGCTTGCAGAGCCTCCATGGAGGGGAAATGGATCTCTGCAATGCGATGAAAGGGTGGTGTGCCTTGCGGGGAACCGACTATTTTGCTCGCCACAATTTTGGTCTTGCCGGCAAGCTTCTCGACGGCCATGGGCACATGTTCGTTCTTATATACCCGCTCGAAGGATTCGATGTCTTTGGGACAAGGATAGATCACGATCAACTTAACGTTACCCATTTCACACTCCTTGAAGTCAAATGTCTGTATCCGTAGAAAACACAGTTTCGAAAATTGCTTTTCAATTTATAAACAACCCTGTGAGTTGCGATGGCGAAATCGCAACTCACAGGAAAATGTTAGAACGCCGCGATTCCGTTGAAGCCGCTGAGCGGAGAGACGCCGCTTGCGAACCCAACGTTGAGTAGCGTCCCATCTTTTTGAACCGCAAAAATGCCGATGGCACCAGCCACTGAGTTCAAGGTGTAGATGAACTTGCCATCGGAGCTGACCGCGATATCGAGGTTGGTGGATCCCTCGGGGTTGGTTCCGACAATCGTTCCTGACAATGCAGTCAATGCCCCAGTGTTCGCGATGGCGAACCCAGCGATGGTGGATGAGCCGGCGTTGGAGGCATAAACGAAGCTACCGTCAGGGGTGACCACATTCCAGCAGTTCGCGGCTCCTAGCGTCGGAACACTGGTGCTGATAGGAGAAAGCGTGCCGTTGGTGGCGATTTCGTAGGATGAAATCGCCGAGCCGTTGGGCACTCCAGAAGGACCGGTCTCGGAAACCAGAGCCGCGCCGTTCGGAGCGAAACTCACCGAGAATGCGCCAGGGCCTGCACTCGGGTTCACCACGATCGGAGATAAAGTGCTATCGCCTTGGACACTGAACACGTCAATGTCGTTGGTCAGACGTTCAACCACCACCAGGAACTTGCCGTCTGGGCTGAATGCCAAACCTCCGGCACCCGAATTATTCGTGGAAAGAAAGCGTGTGGAGTTGGGGATTTGCTTAAGGTTGCCATGATCCAAGCGGAAACCAACCACGCTGCTGCTGCCGCCTACGTTGCTGACGTACACAAGATTTCCGTGTTGCGCCACTGCATTGGGCTCGCTGCCGCCGGAGATCACCTTGTCCACCAGCGATAGTTGTGAGCCGTGAACGCTAAACACAGACACGCTGCCGCTCGCAGCATTCACTGCGAACAGCAGCGTGTGATCCTGGCTGAGGGTTAACGACCCTTGAGATTCCAAGGGATCGTTGTTACCACCGCTGCCTCGGCCGCCAGTCGCGAATCTGCCGGCTTCCTGCAACGTGCCGTTAGAAGCACGACGGTAGGCGATCACTTCGTTCTTGTCGACGGCGTTGGTCATAACAAACACAGCGCCTGCGTTGTCTGAATCTCCAGTTTGTGCGTTGCTTAGCCCCGGCGAAGCCAGACCAATAACTAGTCCGGCCATGAATAGCGTGCAAAGTAGTCTACGCATTAAGTTAACTCCAGTGGTTTTAGTCGCAGGCCGCCTGATCAATAAAGCAACCGAACACACGCAGTCCTGTGCCCAATGGTTCAAGCGCCGCGTGTGAATGAGAGCGATTCGCCCGAGAAAGGTTACAGAGTTTGCGAAGTTTTTGAGCGGAGGACAATTGCAGCACACTTTGATGGGCCACACAACGATAAGTGTCTGATTTTGTCACCGATTTCGATTGTGGGTTGCTCGTGAAGGAGGGATCAACCTTATTCACCTAGATTGATTCTGTTAGAAGGGTTGCCCCGACAGCATTCCGCAACGACAGGTCACTAGTTTTACTGCAGGGTGAAAAGCCACCACCCAATAGGCGTCGTGAGTGCTATCGCCTGTGAACGTGACCTATAGCTCGCTGTCAAGACGTTGGTTCGACCAGCGTACACGAAGACGTAAGGTGCAGTGTTCTGTAGAAGGTTCTATACAGTGGACAATGCATCGCGTAGATCTCGTGGACGCGCTCTACGACGCGCCTTGCTTCTTCTGGCGCGATCAGGCGCATCTCCACATGGACGCGCCGGATTACCAGCACACCATCCTCAGTCTCAACCTCACCAGTAATCTCTCCTGTCAGTCGCCCGTTGCTGGCATCGATGTGGCGCGCTTCCAGCGCACCTCCAAAGGTACCAAGCATTCAACCCGCAGTGGACGCAATGACATAATCGATCGTCGAAGCGTGAGATTCGGTCAGGGTCGCAGGATCCACTTTGTAGTGCTCTGCGATAGCACCGTGCACACTGAAAATCACCGGTTGCGGTTCGCCCGCAACATAGGCTACACGAAGGGGGCCCTTCTTGCGTTCAATCCGTGATTTGGAAACATAGACCACATCGCTCATCGGTTTCTCGCCCGTCTGAAAAGATTCTTCCTCTGCCAACTATCGCTGCGCAAGCGGAATATAGCCTGCGCAGCGCGTTCCAGCCGATCCAACGAATTCTGGACTGCCTGCACCAGCTACCCTGAAATCGAACTTGAAGAACGCAGGTGGGTGCTAGTTCTGCTTCATGCTGTCGTCGTGCTTCATGCTGTCGTCGTGCTTCATGCTGTCGTCTTTCTTCACGTCGTCCTTCTTCATGCTGTCGTCCTTCTTCGCCTTTTTCTTGGACTTCTTGTCCTTCTTCATGTCGTCTTTCTTCATGCTGTCGCCCTGTTTCATGCTGTCGCCCTGTTTCTTACTGTCGTCCTGTTTCATGCTGTCGTCCTGTTTCATGCTGTCCTGCTTCATGGCATCGCCAGACTGTGCAAAAGCCGTAAGCGATACTGCCAGGAAACACATGGCCATCAACCTGCGAATCATTTTGTTCATGAACTTTTCTCCTATTCACGTTCGAATTGACGCCGAGGAACCTGGGCGCATACATGGGATGTGAAGCACCATGGAAAGTTACAGGACCCTTCCTCCAAATCGTGCCTTTCGGAAACTCCTCTAGTTGGTAGCGATAAGACCGCAAGAATTCTTCGCTGCCGTGCGACTTTTTGCGAATTGGTCCATCTGTGTAATATGGTGGAACGCTGTCCGAGAGCATCCACCTCTGAGAGCGCTTCTATTCTCCAGAAAATGCCGACCCACTTAGACAACGAGCAGTCGATCGTGGCCGCGGCCCAGGCAGGCGATTCGGACGCATTCGTTACGCTGCTGAATCAGTACAGTCGGCACATTTATCGTCTTGGTGTGAGTATTACCGGCAACCACCATGACGCCGAGGACGTGCTCCAGGAAGCCTCGCTGAAAGCCTATACCGCCCTAGCGGAATTCCGCGGGAACTCCCGTTTCTACACTTGGCTGGTTCGCATCGCGGTGAACGTGGCATTGGGCAAACTCAGGAAGCGCGCTTTGTGGAAAGAGTCGTCGCTCGACGAGCCGCGAGAAAGCGAAGATGGAAGCTACATCCCGCTAGAAATCGAGAGCTGGGGTGAGAATCCGGAAGAGGCCTGTCTGAAGAGCGACGTACAGCAGGTACTTTCGGAAGTGATCCAGAAGCTCGACCCCAAGTCGCGAACAATCTTCACCCTGCGAGACGTGGAGAAGTTCTCGATCGAAGAAACGGCCAAACTGCTCGGCCTAAGCATCCCCGTGGTAAAGACGCGACTCTTACGCTCTCGACTGAGGTTGCGCGAAGAACTGACTAAGTATTTCGGAAAGGATGCCCGTAATGCGATGCCGACAAGTCATCGATAAGATCTCTGACTACCTCGACGGCGAACTTGATCCTGAACTAGTGCGGGAACTGGAGCGTCACCTGGAGCACTGTGAAGACTGTCGCATCGTAGTGGATACCACGCGCAAAACCGTAGAGGTTTTCTGTCATACGGAACCCGCACCTCTACCCAACGACGTGCGCGAACGACTAAACCAAATGTTTAGGCACAGCTTCCGTAAAGGCGAGCCGAACTGAAGCAGCACGAGGATTCATGCGCTAATCAAAATCGGGAGTAAGCCCGAGTCCTGATGAGAACCGGTTGGCGCAGGCATAGAGCGACGTAACCAGAACAGCGTCGAAGATAGCAGCATCGTTCCAGCCCAACTCTCGCAACTTCTCGATGTCAGCCCGCCGCATGTCGGCTGGATTGGAAGTAAGCTTCTCGCAAAACTTCAACAACTCCATGACCTTTGGATCGAGCGGCGCCGACTTGTAGTCGATCGATAGCCTGCGGCTGAGAGATTTGTCCATGCCCATGCGGCCCAGGATCTCCAAATGCGCTGGGAGGCAATAGCTGGACATGTTGATTCCGCTGACGACAGTGGCAATCTGCTCTTTGATAATCTTGGGCAGACCACGTTCCTCATTCATGGCGTTCGTGTAGAGATTCACCTGGTCTTGAAGGAGCTGGGCATCGTGGCCCAAAGCCTGGAAATAGTTAGGCAGGAAACCCCACCGGCGAGTGACGTATTCGTAGATCTTCCTCACCTCTGGGCTGGCTTGTTCGTCCGGCAAAACTGGTAGAAAAGGCATCACGACACCCCGCAGGCGGATTGACAATCTCCGCGTTGAGAAAACGCAACCAGCGGGAACAACAAGATCGAATCCCATAGCCGGCGTAGACGGATGATAGACGAGTCTGTCGGGGCTGTGCAATTAAAAGCGACGGCCCCGTTTCTTGAATACGCAACGATGCAGCTTGAAACTTATTTCGGCCAGGCTGATCTTATCTTTCATGCGAAAGCTTTTCGCGTTGGCGATTGTTTTGAGCTTGGCTTTTGCGGTTGCTGCCCTCGCGCGAGGGGAAGCGAACCACCTGTCTGGCGAGAGTTCACCATACCTCAAGCGGGCAATTTCCCAGCCCGTCGATTGGTACCCTTGGGGCGCTGCGGCTTTCAGGCGCGCAAGAGGTCTGAACCGTCCGATCCTTCTGGATGTGGGAGCGGTGTGGTGTCCGTGGTGCGACCTCATGGATCGGGACACCTACACCAATGCCGCCACGGCGGACTATATTAATCAGAATTTCGTCGCCGTGAAAGTTGACTTCGACGCTTCGCCCAAGCTGGCGGCGCAGTTGCAACGGGCTCAAGCCATCCTCAATCTGCCTGCGGGGTTGCCTCTCACATCGTTCGTCACGCCAGATGGAAAGCTATACTTCGGCGCGGGTTACCTGCCCTCCGAACGCGAGGAAAACAAATCGTCTTTTCAAGAAGCAGCCGATGAAGCTCTCGCCCGTTACGCGAAGAGGTCCAAGATCGACGAGGAATCATTTCAATTGGAAGTGGAGAAATAGTCATGAAAAAGACTTTGCTGCAATTGTCCGTGTTGCTGATGCTGACTGGTCCGGCATCATTCGCAATCGATAACCTGAAACTCAACTCTAAACTCGACTATTCGAGTGATAGCCTCGACGGCCCGCTGATTTCGGGAGACGACGCGCAGGCTGGGTTTGTAGCGGGTAAGCCCAACTACGTCATCATCTACGGCGAAGGGTGCTTTAACTCGAAGAGGCAGGCTCGGAGGACGGTAGAGCTTTACAACAAATATCGCTCCCAGGTGCACTTTGTAGTCGTGGACCTGGACGTTCAGCGCTCACCCGAGCAGCAACAACTGGTCAAGCAGTACTACAAGGGCTATATTCCTCATGTCTTAGTGCTGGATGCACATGGCACGCCACTTTACAACCAATCGGGTGAGGTGGGGTCCGGAGTGATTGAGGACATCTTTCAAGAATCTCTCAGCCAGTAAACGGTGAGAGTTTCAACCGTGAGAATAGGTCCGCGAACACTAAAACCCATCCTTAAGTTAGCACTTATGGGGAGAACCTGACCTTAGGATCTCCCACTCACCAACTGCTCCTCCAGCTCCAGCATTCCTCGTCCCCTTCACCACTATCGCGGTCAGTGTGAGCGATTCCGGCATCGCCGGCGTTGTCAGCATGCGTGAGAAAAGAGTGTGGTCTTGATGCCCACATAGATTTTCGTGGAATAAAACCGGATCTGGTCGGTTCTGCACAACGAGTCACAGAGCGAACTGGAGTCACCGGCGGGAATGATGGTGCGGAAGAACCACAATGCTCTCTTAGCAATTTTATTAGGAGGAACAAAGTGAGAAACAATCTGAGAATCGTTGGCTTGGCTTGGTCCATGCTGCCGATGTCCCTGCATGCCGGAACAGGACAGGATCTGAAACAGGCATCTGAACCCATGCAAGAACAGAATGCAGGATCTGCAGAAACCATTCCGGCGGGCACCATTCTTCCCGTCAGCTTGAATTCCAACTTGCGCTCGGACAAGAACGGAAACGGAGCCGCCATAATCGCGACGGTCATGCAGGACGTGCCGCTGGGCAGGGGGGAAACATTACGTAAAGGATCCCAGGTGACAGGCCATGTGGTCCAAGCCATGACTCCGGGAAAAGGATCTGACGAATCAATGATCTCATTTCAATTCGATCAGGTCCGATTTGGCAACCAGACCTTCTCGATCTCCACGACTCTGCGCGCGATAGCGTCAAGGACTGCAGTACTTGACGCCACGCCCGAGCTCACGTCGAGCGAGTATGCCGACAACACGATTGAAATCGGAGGCGACCAGATTTCCTACGGCGAAGGCGGGCCAGTAATGGCGGGAGAGCAGGTCGTGGGGAAATACACCAGCCAGGGTGTGCTGGCCAATGTTGACCAGGATTCGGGCACCCCAAACAGGGGCACGACCGATGGTGATGCCCGTCCGCAAGCATTTTGGCTTTTCTCAGTGAATGCCCGCGGCGCATACGGATTTCGCGACCTGACAATCCCGCAATCCGGAGGCACCGAGCCGCTCGGGGAAGTCACTTTGGCCTCCAACCGGAAGGCAGGTGAGAGTCGACAAGGGCAGCGCGATGCTCTTGCGCGTGTATGGCAGCGGGCCCGAGTCGGTACAGGCTCGCACGACTGCTTCGCGACAAACAGGACAATAACGAGTTCACGGGTTGCTGGGGAGTTAATTCGTCCAGTCAGGTCCGCCGCAGCCCGCGATTCATTCCTCAAGGGTGGGCGGAGAGCCTTCACTTCGTTCCGCTACTACTTAGTGTAGCGTGTGCGAACTCACCCTCGCGATTGCTCTCTCCTTTTGCGCGGGGGTGGGGACTTTTCACCACCCGTACGCATGAAGAGTCGAGACATTTCAGTAGATCCTAAAGAGGTATGGCGATGGTAAATCCTTTTGATCTCAAGACGGCACTTTTGGCCAAGCACGCACAACATGTCGTGCTGATCCATTTTCCAATCGGGTTGTTCATCACGGCGGTAGCATTCGACTTTATCGCGCAATGGACGAAGCGCCATGGCCTAGCGCAAGCAGCTTATTACAACCTGCTGGCGGCGGCGATTTCGACTGTTCCGGTTCTCGCTACTGGGCTACTCGCGTGGCATTTCCAACTCGAGGGACAGAAACTGAAGGGCATCCTTTTACTGCACCTCGTTCTGGCGTGTGTTTCGACGGTGATGATCTGGCTGGTGTGGTGGGTGCATTTCCGCGCCCGGCGGCGGACAGTATATTTGCCAAATTATCGACTGGCGGTTGAACTTCTGGCAGTCGCCGTTGTTGCGGTGACCGGGCATTTGGGTGGCTTTCTCAGCGGCGTAAACCTACCAGGTTAAATGCCCCGAGGGGCCCAAGCTTCCAGTCCGTAAACTGCTGGCAAACCGGGACGGAAAACGTTTCTTTTATCGAGACATTTCTCTGTCTTCTCCTTCGACCGTCAGGGAACGATCTCGTCCGAGCCTATGGCAGAAAGTTTTTGTTCGCTTTCGAGTTTTTCGGGAATAAAAATACACCGCCTCAGTTATCAACTCAGAACACTACAAACCACGGAGGACAAATGCCGGACAAGAAGCAAGATCTTATCGATCAGACGTTGCAAGACCTCAACAACGACGGAGTTGATCGTCGCGGGTTCCTGAAATGCATGGCATGGGCGGGTACTGGCCTGGTCTGGACCATGAGCGGTGGCATTCCGGTGTCTCGGGCCTTCGCCAAAGGCTATGGCAAGAACGCCGACAAAGGCGCGGACTTCACTTTTGTACAGATCAGCGACAGCCACATCGGCTTTAACAAGCCGGCGAATCCGGATGTCACGGCTACCCTGCAAACCGCAATCGACAAGATCAACGCCATGCCTAATAAACCGGATTTCATCATTCACACCGGCGATTTGAGTCAGCTCTCGAAGCCGAGCGAGTTCGATACGCTGGACCAGGTATTAAAAGGAGCATCTGCAAAACAGATCTTCTTTGTGCCGGGTGAGCACGACATGCTGACCGACAATGGCGAGCAATATCTTCAGCGCTATGGGAAAGGTACGAAGGGCACTGGGTGGTCCAGCTTCGATCACAAGGGTGTGCATTTTGTCGGCTTGGTGAATGTAGCCAATTTGAAAGCTGGAGGCATGGGGTCGCTCGGTCACGAACAACTGGAGTGGCTTGAGGACGATCTCAAGGGCCGCTCTGCCAGCACTCCAATTGTGCTCTTCGCTCACATTCCGCTGTGGACCATCTATCCGGATTGGGGATGGGGCACCGACGACAGCGAACAAGCCTTGTCTTACGTCAAGCGCTTCGGTTCGGTGACGGTGTTGAACGGTCATATTCACCAGATCATGCAGAAGGTGGAAGGTAAGGTCTCGTTCCACACCGCGATGTCGACCGCTTTCCCCCAGCCAGTACCGGGAACCGCACCCTCAGCCGGACCTATGAAGGTGCCAGCCGACCAGTTGCAGAAAGTGTTGGGAATCACCGATGTGAATTATTTGGTGAGCGGTCGCAGCCTCGCAGTCGTCGATTCGCCACTCGTTACTTAAAAGCCCTTGGAGCTTAGGCACCCGAGGGCTTAATTGCAAAGCAAGATCAATTTCTTAGCAGATCAAATCAAAGAGGAACAAAACCATGAAAAAGAAAAATGTTTGGATTGCAGGCGTGGCAGTACCGGTGCTGATTGGGATGATGTTGTTGGCAGGAGCATACAGCGCGCCGGCGAATGCAGAACCCACCACCGCATCGGCGGCGGTGAAAATCGATAATTTTGTTTTCGGGCCGCAGACGATCAGCGTGCCGGTTGGCGCGACCGTCACGTGGACAAATAGCGATGACATCCCGCATACGGCAGTCAGTACGGACGGAGTGTTCAAGTCCAAGGTGCTGGATACGGACGAAAAGTTCTCCTACACGTTCACCAAACCGGGGACGTATGCCTACTACTGCACGATCCACCCGAAGATGACCGGCCAGGTGGTAGTGCACTGAAACGGAAGGATGGCGTTGCATCAGAATGAGTTTCCAATTCGCGACATTCGTGGTTGATCGAGCGGAAGTTGGCGAAAGGACTTGACGAATATGGTGGCACACTCGGTTCAATTCGAAAGATCGATGGCAGCAAGCGATGACCTGGATCTCGTCCACGCCAGTAAGGACAGAGACGTAGCTGCTTTCGAGGAACTCGTAAAGCGATACGATCGCAAACTTCTCCGAATCGCTCAAAGCGTCACGCACAACAGGGAAGATTCGCAAGATGCAGTTCAGGAAGCATTCTTGAAGGCCTACCAAAACCTGTCCGCATTCCGCGAGGAATCCAAATTCTCAACCTGGCTGTTTCGCATCACCGTGAACCAGTCGCTGATGAAGCTGCGCAAGCAACGCGCCACAAGAGAGGCGTCCCTGGATGAGGATTTTTAGGCCGATGGTGACGTGCTTCCAATGGAGGTCACTGACTGGGCCCCTAATCCGGAACAGCTCTACTGGGCGTCTGAATTACGAGACATCCTGACCAAGTGCCTGGAAGAGCTAAGCCCAATCTTGCGGACGGTCTTTGTGTTGCTGGATATTGAAGGACTCACCATAGATCAGACAGCAGAAGTGCTGGACGTGAGTCATAGCGCAGTGAAGGCGCGACTATGGCGAGCCCGGCTGCAGCTTCGCGAAGGCCTGAACAAGTACTTCAGCAAGCGCCCACACCCTGAGAGAGCGCAGTCATTCCCGTCAGGGCTTGCGCAACTCAATATCTCGATCACCCTCGATCAATGTCGCCGAGTCCGACATGCATCCGGTGACCACTACGGCCGCCACTGGGAACATCGACCGTTACCTTAAGAATGTTTGACTCACGATGATATGCCAGGCAGCACTTCGCAGCACTCTCCGTTGCGCACTCCCCAGTGATGTTCCCTCCAAGTGTTTACGAGATCTCTACAAAGAGTTGACAATCAAATGACATCCCGTCCGTATCTCGACCTCAATTGCCGCGTCTAACTACCATGCATTGTGAAAACTGCTGATAAGTGGGGCTCAGACAGACTTGTGGAATAAAGTCTCACGAGCACAGTTATCAATGATGAACAATTCAAAACACTTCAACTAAGGAGAAATCATGAAGAAAACGTATTTGACAGCAGTACTTACTCTAACTTGCATGCTTGGGGTGGGCATAAGCGCCCGCGCTCAGGACACCGAGGGAGTTCGTGTGAACGTTCCGTTTGAGTTCGTTGCTGGAGGCAAGACCCTGCCCGCGGGCACGTACACCGTTGGCCGTCTCTCTGTTGACGCATATTCAACCATAGAAATTAGCGGCCGCGGCAACGGAGTGTTTGCTCTCCCCATAATGGTCGATGGAACTCCGGCTGACCAGCCAAAGCTTAGCTTCGAGCATGTAGGGGGCAAGTACTTTCTGAGCGAGGCTGTCACACCGGGAGGCATCTATACCTTCGCGCTACCTCGGGCGATGGTCGCGCTAGCGCAGGTGAAGGATCAAGGCACTATGTCCACAGGTGGCACCAACTAAATCGAAGACCAGATCAGCATTCATACGGCTGTGGGGGGACTTTCGGGATAAGAAGTGCATTGGTCGAACCTGAAGTTCCCCTTCATCCAGCAACAACAGCTTCACGGTGGAAAAGGAAACAACGGTATTCAGCAACGTCGTACAAATCATAAAGGAAAGTTAAGGAGGACAACATGAAAAAAGCACTCTTGTTATTCGGGTTGCTCACGGCGTTGACAATTCCGTCAGGGTTATGGGCGCAGCAGGCAGGGTATTCCCAGTCCAACCTGGTCTCCAATGTTAACGGCGTAGCCACCACCACAGACCCTCAACTGTTGAACCCCTGGGGGATTTCCGTTCTCCCCGGCCAAGATTTTTGGATCGCCGATAACAATAGCGGCGTCTCCACGCTCTACGACCAGAATGGCAACAAGGATACGGGGCTAATCGTAACTATACCCGGCGCCAGCAGCAATCCAAACGGCAACTGCAGTCCTGGTTGCCCGACTGGAACCGTGGCCAACGCCAGCGGTTCCTACTTCAGCGGCGGCTCGTTCATTTTCGACACCGAGGACGGCCTCGTCGTCTACTGGAACGGTTCCAGCAATACCGCGATTATCGGTAAGGACAATTCGGCTAGTGGCGCGGTTTACAAAGGTCTCGCCCTGCTGGGCACCAACCTGTTGGCGGCCAACTTCAACAGCGGCAAGGTAGACGTCTACGATTCGAACTACGCCCTCACTTCGTTGGGCGGCACCTTCACCGATCCAAATCTTCCTGCGGGTTTCGCTCCCCACGGCATCCACGTTATCGGTAACCAGATCTATGTCGCCTACGCGATGCAGGATACTCCGAAGCACGATGCCGTCCCCGGCGCTGGCGCTGGGCAGGTGGATATCTTCGATACAACCGGCAACTTCGTGAGCACTTTCGTCGCTGCCGGCGCCAAGAATAACCTGGACGCGCCTTGGGGCGTGGTGCAAGCTCCGGCCAGCTTCGGAACCTTCGCCAACGATATTCTCGTAGGAAATTTCGGCGACGGCACGATTAGTGCGTTCGACACGACTGGCAAGTTTCTCGGCCAGCTCACTAATTCTTCAGGTAGCGTGCTGGTGAATCCAGGCTTGTGGGACATGGTGTTTGGCGGAGGCGGCGGCGCCAATAATGATCCAGGCGTTGCTGGCACTCTTTACATCACCGCTGGAGGCAGCGCCGGCCAGCCGAATTTCCCGGCCACTGGAGGCAGTGCAACGGCTGTGTTCGCCAGCCTTGTTCCTGTGGCCGCAGCCGGCAGCGGCTTTTCACTGAATCTCTCGGCCACAAGCGCAACCGTTGCGCCAGGCGGCTCGGCTAACCTCATGATCAGCGCAGCCGCGGTTGGAGGATTCAATAGTCAGATTACGCTAACCTGCTCCGCGCCCGCCGGGTTGACTTGTTCTTTCAGTCCTTCAACCATCTCTCCCGGGTCGAGCGCTGCGTCCTCCACTCTGACCATCTCTGCTGTTTCGACGCCGCCGCCTACGGGTTACAGCGCGGCCGGTATGGCTGTGCTCATGCCTGGTCTGGGCCTGTTCGGAACGCTGCTGACGAGTCGCAAACGGAAACTGCTTACACGCAAGAGCATGCGCTGGATAAGTCTTCTGGGCTTGACGCTTGTGATCTCACTGTTCGCTCTGGGATGCAGCGGTAGCAGCAACAATTCAAACAAACCAACAACGGCCGCATCTCAACAAGCCACTGTCATGGTGACGGGCACATCCGGCTCAGTGAGCCATTCCGCCGCCGTAACGGTCACCATCAACTAACACGACAACTTGGGCAAAGGCGCACCTCGGTGCGTCCTTGCCCAGGACGTTCCTTTTGAGCCATGTTGGTTCGAGTTAACGGCCAAGAATCGCCAAGAAGCGCACGCGAGGCAAGAGTGGTGGAACTAGCGTCTTACGGACTTACAGGGTTGACCGCAATGCTGGTTATAGCGTTCTGTTTTGCCTACGGTGATGAACTCCCACGGACCCGCGAGAAGTCCTCGTACGATCTAATCAACAACGCACATGTGAATGATTCTACGTTGGTCGAGACAGGCCACGGCGCAATCTACAGCGATAGTTTTCGAAACGATCGCGGGACACTAGAGGCCTTCCATGGCTGACGCGGCTGCTTCCGTACTGTCATTACACACGAGGTCCATGCCGCTGCTGGCTCATCTGGAGGAGTTGAGAAAACGAATCATCTTCTCAGTCCTTGGGGTACTTGGCGGATTTATCTCATGCTGGTCTTTTGCAGATCGCATTTTCGGTTTTATGCAGCAACCTATTATTGGGGCGCTGCGTCACCACGGCATCGGCGGCGGGTTGGTATACCTAAACCCAACTGAGCCCTTCAATCTCTATCTTGAGGTGGCGCTTGTAGGTGGACTATTTGTAGCTTCTCCATTTGTGTTCTATCAGTTGTGGCTGTTCATCGCTCCCGGACTGTATCGCAAAGAGAAGCGGTTTGTTATGCCGTTCTTACTCAGTACGGTTGGTTTGTTCATAGCTGGAGGTCTTTTTGGTTACAAGATGGTCTACCCGGCGTCCCTGGATTTCTTGATCGGTTACGGACAACGCTTCCAACCAATGATAACGATCGGAGAATATACGAAGCTGTTTGTGACGATAATCGTCGGCCTCGGACTGATTTTCGAAATGCCAGTTCTCGTGTTCTTCTTGGCCCTAATGCGAGTGATCACCGCGCGCTGGATGCTGCGGAATCTCCGATATTCCATCCTCGCTATTTTCGTAGTCGCGGCAATCATCACACCCACTGCCGACATCTTGAACATGTGCCTTTTCGCGGCCCCCATGATAGCCCTTTACGCCCTCAGTATCGGAGTGGCTTGGCTGGTGAATTCCGGCCGCAGGCGGGCAGCCGGCGCCCTCTAGTCTGCTTTGCCACTCTTCTTCTTGGCATCTCCCGAACTCAACCCCCAGGCCCCGGAGCGTGTGGTACTCCTGGTTACGAATATTTTCACTGAGTCGGGAATAAAAGGACGCCTCGCCGAGTTTTGTAGATAGCAAGATCAAATCGCAAGCCAGGATGAAGTGGAGATGAATGCATTCCGGGCCACTCATCCGGTGCCTCTGTTTCAACTCTCGCGGCGAGATTGTCAACAGTTCTTCCAAAGAGTTGACAATCAAATGACATCCTCGATGTATCTCGTCAATGATCGTCGCGTCTAACGCACAGTACTGCTGGAACAAAATCATGAGCAAAGGAATTGGAGCATAAACATGAAGAAAAAGCTTCAGCCATACAGCATTAGTCGTCCAGTTGACCGCCGTTCTTTTCTGAAAGGTGGTCTTCTGGCAGGAGGCGCAGCAGTGGGCGCCGGTTTGTTAGCAACTGGACCTCTGGCCCGTGCACAAGCCCAGACTCAAACAAGCGGTTCACTCAATAAGGGCGATATCGCCATCCTCCGTTTTCTAGCAGCAGCGGAACTGATCGAAGCAGACCTTTGGACTCAGTATGCGGAGCTGGGTGGTATCGGCACAAATCCACCCATTGAGGTAGACCCGACCCAAACGTTGAACAACTATCAGGTTGCCTTGTCGAATCTCGATGGGGATGGCCCGCAATACATAACCAGCAATTGGAAGGATGAGATCACACACGCCACCTTCCTCAACGCTTATCTCGAGTCCAGAGGAGCCGAACCGGTCAACTTCGACGAGTTCGAAACTTTGCCGGGAAGCACAGCTCAAGGATCAACGGGCATTGGGCGCCTCACGAACCTCATGAATCTCACCGTCGACACCAGTTGGTACGTTCGCTATCGCAGTGATACCAACCCGGATCTCGGCGCCACCTTTCCTCAGGCGATCACCCTAAAAGGAGTTACCGCCATTCCCAGAACCGATGACGATTTCGGCACTACCGACCCCAGTTTCAACGTTCCCGGTAACGCCCACATTCAGGCGATCGCGAATGTAGCGGCCTTTCACTTCGGATACATCGAGCAAGGTGGTTCGAGTCTTTACGGGTCCTTGATTCAAAAAGCGACGGATCTGGAAGTGGTTAAGATTATGTTTGGCATCGGCGGAGATGAGGTCGCGCACTTTCTGGAATGGGTGGATTTTTCGGGCAACGCGGTACAAGCTCCAGTGGCGCCGTTTACAGACGCCATATCCAAGTTGACATTTCCCAATTTCTTCAACCCACTCAATCCGTTGATTCAGCCCAGCTTGATCTTTCCGGTCCCTACCGAATTCAAGCCACACCTTCCCCCTGTCTCGATTATTCGTCCGCTGACCGACAAATTTGGCGGCGCCGTGGCGACAATCAAAAGCTTCACCGAAGATGGGCTCTTCATCGGCCAAAGCCAGCAGTTCTTCAAAACAGTGCAGGCGCTGGCTGTCGAGGCCGATGCCGCGGTGCGCTTAGCGTAGTACCTGAACCCTAACTGTCCGCCTTATGCGGATGGCTTGTTGTTTAAATGGGGGCGCCGCACCTGATACACGGGTCGCGGCGCCTGCCTTTCACCAACCACGCATTGTTTGCACGTCTTTCGACGAGAAATTGAGGAGCACATATATGTTAGAAGGTCTGTTTCAACCGATGCATCTGCTGATCATTTTCGGAATTGCTCTATTAGTGTTCGGACCTAAGAAGCTTCCCGAGCTGGGCAAAGGAATCGGAGAGGGCATCCGTGGCTTCAAGTCAGCCATGAAAGCCGACGAAGAGAAGCCGGCCAGTATAACAACGACCGTCGCTAACGACCAAAACGTAACCAAGGGGTGAATTGTGGGATTTGGCATGGAAATCCTGTTTGTGCTTTTCCTCGGGCTCTTGGTGCTAGGCCCAATGCAGCTGCACACGATGCTGGCTCACGTGGCGCGGGTTAAAGCTGAGCTCGAGAATGCGGCGCGTGGCCTAAAGTCTCAACTCGCGGCCGAACTCGATGCTGCGCCCGGGGCCGGCAAGACCGACTGCTCTCACGTCTTAGTTGGGGACTGTGACCTTTGTTCAATCGAATCTGGACCGGATCTCGGAAACCTGGGAAAAACGTCGCGATGAGGAACCGAACAAGCACTTCGCATTTTCAAGACCGAGGCTTCGCTCACGGCCCCTCGGCAGTCATTATTCGCGTTTTACCGTGTTTTGAAAGGAGCATTATGAAAGCTTTTCGCCGTACTTCTCCTGACCTTAGTACTGCCTACGCTTTTTGCCTCGGCTGCGGGGGATACTTCTTGCGGATCAGCGCGCCGGCAGTTCGGGATGGGCAATCACGGGGCAATTGATAATCAGTCCCGATGGATGCAGTCCGCCGACAAAGGCATTCTTCGGTGACGAATCATCCCCGGTGGCACTCGTCAGGTAGCCGTCGGCAATAAGCTGCTTCTGCTCATCCATCGATAGAATCCGATGTACCTTGCCCTCCTTAATTGCTTTCGGCGTCCAAGCGCTGACATGGGCGTCCCACAGCGGGCTGTAGTTGTTCGACTCCGAGCTATCAGCATTGTTTGGGCCAAGAGGGAAAACATTGATCGGATCGATGCCGCCATTGGCGAGCGATGCGGCAAATCCCTGCTCCTGGCCGGAGTTGAGCGTCGTGATCCCATTGGCGTTCGGAGAGAACGCCAGAAGTGCCGAGTCATCGGTTCACCGGCTACAACAAGGACGCCCGCAGTAGTCACGGGATCCATCGAGACCTTGAGGGCGAGCTGAAATTTCATCTTCGCCGTGAGCGGCGCCGGATCTGTGTTATACGAGACGTAAAAATTCGGGATGATTCCGAAGACGCGTTGCTTTTCCTCGGCCTTGAGTGGCGCGGTTGCCACCTCGACGGGGTCGTAATGAACATCAACAGTGGTGCTCTCGGTTGCAATGTGAAGTTGGACACCGGTGACAATTTTGAACTGGCCCGGACTCACTACGATCGGGAAGATATCCAGTCTGCAAAACCCTTGGCGCTGATGTTGAGTTGATAGGTAGTGCCTGGTGTCACGTCGTTAAACTCGAACATCCCGTTCTCGGTCGCCACGATCGTACGAGGGTCGTTGCCTTCAACTTCCTTAAGGAGGACCGTCGCGTCTGGGATCACATCGCCGTTGACGTCGGCGACGGTCCCCATGACGATTGCCGCCGGTGGCGTCGGTTGATTGTTCTGGCACAAGGCCGGCATGGACAGGACTAAGGTCACAGCGAGTGCCGAACCGAAAGTCGGGTTTTTTACCTATTCGTCAGTGCACGTCTGGCCGTTCTCTGCGCAGGACGTTTCTTTCCTCGCGCTTCGCCCCTCGACTGGATGGCATGCGCATTGACGATTGCCCGAATTAGTCCCGGAAAGCGTTGCTCGAGTTCCGTGCAACGCGAGGTGTTGTGGACTTCCACGCCGCGACGCTCACCACGGATCAGCCCCGCCTCTCTCAGTTCCCTAAAGTGTTGAGAGAGTGTGGACTTCGGGATCGTCTTGTCGCTGACTTTCAGAAACGTCGAGCAATTCTGCGAGCATTCCTGCCCCACGATATCCGCGTAAATGGCCACCCGCACCGGGTCCGACAAGGCGTGGAGAATGCCTTCTACCGTGATCTCCTCAATCGATGGATGGAACAGAGGCCTCATGGAGATAAGAGTAGCCATGTCGGGGAAAAGGTTCAATAGTTCTATTATTCAGAACAACTGAATCTTTTCAGGATCCAATTCCATCTACTCACTGGAAGCGAGTGCGGGGCGGCCCAGCGCGACAGCCCCGAGATTCTCTGAGTTCAATAGGTTCCGAAAGAGGGGTAAAAGTATGAGCAAGCTCACAGGCAAAGTCGCAATCGTCACCGGCGCATCCAAGGGTATCGGAGCCGCTATCGCTAAATCGCTAGCCGCCGAGGGCGCCTCCGTCATCGTTAATTACGCCTCCAGCAAGGCCGGTGCTGACGCCGTCGTTAGTACCATCACTACTGCCGGCGGTAAGGCCGTCGCCGTCCGTGGCGACGTATCCAAGGCCAAGGAGGCTCGGGGCCTCATCGATGCCGCCATCAAGAACTTCGGCCGCCTCGACATTCTCGTCAACAATTCCGGCGTTTACGAGTTTTCACCGATCGAGTCCTTCACCGAAGAACAGTTCCACAAGATATTCAATATCAACGTGCTGGGTCTCCTACTCACCACGCAGGCCGCTGTTCCCCACCTCGGCGAGGGCGCGAGCATCATCAATATCGGCTCTGTCGTCAGCAGCCTGACACCGCCAAGCAGTGCGGTCTATACCGGGACTAAGGGCGCGGTCGATGCCATCTCCCGCGTCCTCGCCAAGGAACTAGGCGCCAGGAAGATCCGCGTGAACTCCATCAACCCCGGCATGGTTGAGACCGAAGGCTCACACGCCGCGGGTTTCATCGGTTCTGACTTCGAGAAGGGGGCTGTCGCGCAGACTCCGCTCGGCCGCATCGGCCAGGGTGACGACATCGCCAGCGTGGCTACCTTCCTCGCCTCCAACGACGCCAAGTGGATTACCGGCGAGCTGGTTCGCGTGGGCGGCGGCCTCCGCTAAATCACGATCACACGACCCGCCGCTGATAACGACATGGCAGCGGGCTCGCTCACTCACCAAGTACAGATGAAAGGAGAATGGTAATGAGAAAGCTCGAAGGCAAAGTAGCTGTCATAACCGCGGCGACGTCTGGCATGGCGCTCGCTACCGCCAAGCTCTTCGTCGAAGAGGGCGCATACGTCTTCATCACAGGACGCCGCAAGGATAAGCTCGATGAGGCCGTCAAGCTCATCGGCAAGAACGTTACTGGTGTGCAGGGCGACGCCAGTAACCTAGCCGACCTCGACCGGCTCTACGATGCGGTGAAGCGCGAGAAGGGCAAGATCGATATTCTTTTCGCCAGCGCCGGACAGGGCGAGTTGGCCAAGCTCGAAGAAGTAACCGAAGAACACTTCGACAAAACCTTCGACCTGAACGTGCGCGGCACGCTCTTCACTGTGCAGAAGGCACTGCCACTGTTCAACGACAACGGCTCCATCTTCTTGAACGGATCCATCGCCAGCATCAAGGGATTCCCCGGCTTCGGCGTCTACAGCGCCAGCAAGGCTGCGGTGCGCTCCTTCGCTCGTACTTGGCTGGTAGAGCTCAAGGAACGCAGAATTCGAGTCAACATCCTCAGCCCCGGCACTATTGACACGCCAATCCTCGACCCGCTCGGGCCAGACGCCAAGGAGTTCTTCAAATCTCAGATCCCTCGCGGCGAAATGGGGCACCCCGAAGAGATCGCGACTGTCGCGCTCTTCCTCGCCTCAAACGATTCAAGTTTCGTCAACGGCATCGAACTCTTCGTCGACGGCGGCACTGCCCAGATCTAAGCCGGGACTGGATTTCGTAGGGACCAAGTTTCGCGCCAGAAGTGAGGTCCATCCGTGCGCGTAATTATAGCCCGTGCAGTCACGTTGCACGCCGAAGGCGAGGGTTCCAGGTGTGGCCCGTCGGCAAACCTCAGCTCTCGCTCCGCCCCGGAGATCAAGTGACGAATTGCCTGCCTGTTGCAATCGCAAACGGGGGCGCCGAGTGGACATTGAGTAGCTTTCCAATCTCGGGGGTGTGAGAACGCGATCAATTGGCCGGCCGGACTCTTTGTTTCAATTCTTCAGGCCAATTCACCACCACTTCGATTTCTTTCGGCCCGGTCGTGTCATTTTCCCGGATCAGAATGAAGCCTTTGCCGTCCGGCGTCACCGCGATATCGTGTCCGCTCTCGAAGTATGGCCCCTCGAATAACATGCGCGGCTGGCCGGCCTTGAACGCCGGCTTGGTTTCAATCGAAACCGCCATCACCCGCGTCTTCTGTCCCAGGAAACGTGCATTCATTTCTTCGGGGCTCGTCCCCATACGGTAGTAAAGCTCACGCCCGTCCGGCGACCACAGCGGATGCAGCCCGCCTTCGGTCGAAATACGCTGTCTCGGCTCGAGCGCCGGATATGGCGCCACATACACCTCCGACCTTCCCGACTCACTCGCGTTGTATGCGATCCACTTCCCGTCCGGCGACAGAATCGCCCATTCCACGTAATACTTGTCCGGAAAAATCATCCGCGCATGCTGGCGGTCCTGCAATGGCAGGGCACCCACATTGCCTTTCTCCGCATACAGCAACGTGCCGCCATCCGGCGTGAAGAACCATGCGTAAACGAGGCCATCTCCCAGCAGGAGCGGCTCTTCCGGACTGCTCCCATCGAGCGGCTTCCAGAAGATCGCGTACTTCCCATCCTTATATCCGCTGTAGGCAATGTGCTTGCCGTCCGGCGTCCACGCCGGATCGCGGTTCTCGATCCCAAAATTGAAGCGCGTCTCCGTGTCCCGCGCTATGTCATGCAGCCAGCTGTTCGTCACCGGTCCTTCAATCGTGATCGCCAGATTCCTTCCGTCCGGCGAAATGGTGAAATCTTCGTACGGCCGCTTGGCCGCGGTCAGCGGCTTCGTGTTCCCCGTTTTATCCACGAAGACCATTTCATGCTCGCCGTAGGTCACGCCACCCGGGATGTACACCAGCAGGCCGTCATTTGAGATCGCGTACTGTCCCGCCCCGATCCGCGGATTTTCCAGCAGGTTCTCGATCACCGGCACCGGCGTTCCCTTTACCTCCAGTTTCTCGGCGTCGAACAGCACCGCCATCAGTACTCCCGCGCGGATGAAGACCAAGTACCCGCTGGAGACATAGCGCGCATCCGTCCCCTGCTTGATCAGCGTTTTGCGGTTTCCCGTCGCCAGTTCCACCACGGCAATATCCGCCTCGTCAAACGACGGTTGCTCCATGTTGCGCACCGTAAACAGCACCTCTTTCCCTCCGGGCAGCAGCTCCGGATACACCAGACCGGTCTCGCCCTTGCCGGCGTCGAGTCCGATAATCTTCTCCGGATTCCCACCCGACGCCGCCACCTTCTCCAGGCTCCCACCACTGGCGAAATAAATGTTGCCATCGGGAGCCCACGAGCCTCCGAAACCTGCGTCTGCGACGGTGACCGTCGGCCCGCCAGCCAGCGGAACTTTCCTGATCTTCTGGCCGAAATTCATGCCCAGCCACTGCCCGTCGGGCGAGAAGAACGGTAGTCCCGCCCCTTCCGTTCCCGGAATCGGCTGCGCCGCCGTCTCTCCTATACGCCGCAAGTAGATCTGCGCCTTGCCCCCGTGATGCGTCACGTACGCCACCTGCGATCCATCCGGCGAGATGGCGATGCTTGGAAGCCAGTACCACGTCCCGCCCAGCGCTTCCCCTTCCGCCAGTGAGATGCTGAACCGCATGGCGGGCTGAGCTTTCGTCGTCGGGTGCAGACTTACCCGGATCGCTCCGATGAGCAGCAGCGCCAGAACCGCGCTGACAATCCAGGCAAGATTCACCCGCTTCGCGGGACTCGCTGATGTCGCCACGCTCGCGCCGCGAGCATCCGCCACCCATTGCAGTTGCGTCGCCAGGTCACTCGCATTCTGCCAGCGTTCCTCCGGATTTTTCGCCAGACACTTCCGAATCGTCCGCTCCAGTGCCGGCGGTGTCATGGGCTTCAGCGTGCTGATCGGGTCAGGATCTTTCTCCAGAATCGCGCTCGCCACCGTCAACTGGCTCTTCCCGGCAAAGGCGCGCTTGCCCGTCAGCATTTCGTAGAGCACGGCTCCGAACGAAAAGATGTCGCTTCGCGCATCCACCTCTTTCCCTTCCACCTGCTCGGGCGACATGTACTGGATCGTGCCCACAACCGCCCCGGCCGTCGTCAGCGGAGACAGCGGACTTGCCTCACTCAGTGTTCTGGCTGCCGAAACCAGCGGTGCCGCCGCTGTCGCCGTCCCCCCGCCCGCCGCCGGTTTCGCCAGGCCGAAATCCATCAACTTAGCCCCGGCCTTGGTCAACATGATGTTCCCAGGCTTCAGGTCGCGATGTACAATCCCTTGCCGGTGGGCCACGGCCAGACCGTGCGCCACGGCGACACCAATCTTCGCTGCCTCATTAAGCGGCAACACCCCGCGCTGCAAACGTTCCGCCAGAGTCTCCCCTTCGAGAAACTCCATGACTAGATAGTCCGTGCCGCCCTGCGAACCGACGTCGTACAACTGGCAAATGTTCGGATGGTTCAGCGACGAGATGGCGCGCGCCTCGCGTTCCAGGCGCTGCTTCAGCTCCGGCGACGAAGATAGATGTGGGGCAAGGATTTTAATGGCTACGGTTCGATCCAGGCGCGTGTCGCGGGCGCGGTAAACTTCACCCATGCCGCCCGCACCCAGAGGCGATTGAATTTCGTATGGACCAAGTTTTGTGCCAGAGGTAAGTGCCATGCTCGGGCGCAATTATAGCGCGCGTAGCACGTTGGAGAAGATGTGCGCCAATTCTGTCCGGTTGGTCGGCAATCCAGAACTGACGATGTATTTCGATGAGCTCCGGTTTGCGCGTCAACCAGGCCACAATGCTGTTTCCGAGCCCAAGAATGACCGCGTATATCTAGATCCATCCAATCTCGATTACTTCTTCAATCCCTCAGTAAAATTCGTCACCAGCGTCACCGACTGGTTGCCCTGCTGCGAAAGGCGCGGCATGATGATCTTCTTGCCATCGGGCGAAATATCAAAATAAGGAAGGAAGGCAAGGTTGCTGACGAGCTTTTGCGGGCTTCCGAACTGCAATTGGTCGCCCTGCTCCTTCACCGGGACAGCCACAATGGAGTACGTTCCGTTGCTGAACTCAACGTAAAAGAGCTCCTTGCCATCGTTGCTCCAGTGCGGTATCGCGCTACTTGTGGATGAGACTTGCCACTTGCCTTTCCGATCGCCAAACGGCACCACGTACACCTGAAACTCTCCTGATTCCTGCGATCGATACACCACGTACCGCCCATCCGGTGAAAATGCGGCATACAAACCATTGTCAACGAGCTTCCAGGGCTTGCGTGGCTCTGCCAGGGGAAGGGCCCAGGCGCTTGCCTTGCTGCCGTCACCGTCATTCAGCAACACGATTTTTCCGTCGGGAGAGACGTCGGTCGCCAAAACATCATGATCGGTGGTGAACACGCTTTCTTCGTCGCTGCTTTCGTCAGCAAGCCTGCGAAACACACTGTAATGGCCGTTGCGCAGGCTTGCGCAATAAATCCACTTTCCATCACGGGACCACCTGGGCAGGACGTTGGAGATCGGCCCGAAGGTCAAGCGAGTGCGGACGCCGCGCGCCAGATCCAGCACATAAATGTCCGCTGTGCCCGTACCGCTTTCCATTTGCAGCGCCAGCCGGTCGCCTTGCGGCGAGAGTCGCATAATGGGGGACCCGGCAATATTGTCAGCCGCTACTCCAGCATCTTTTCCGCTGCGATCCAGCCATACCAACTGCGAGGTGCCAGTCGCACCGCTGCCGTAAACCAACAGACCGTCATCCGTCGCCGAGACGTCCATGTGCCAATCCGAGCCATCGAGAATCACTCCGCTGGCCACCGGCTGCGGATCACCCTTCAACTCGCCTTTGTCCGGGTCGAAGCTCTGTGCCAGCAATTTGTCGCCGCGCACAAACAGAAGATAGCCGACCGCATACACCGGGCTGGATTGCGTGTGGAACAACAAGCGGTTCTCGCCCCCATCGAGCGACGCATAGTAAATCGCGTCGTTGCTCGCCTTCGAAGCGTCGTGATTGAGGGCGAGATACAGGATGTGCTTGCCGTCGGGCAGAAAAGCCGGCCAGCGATGCGATGTATGCAGGGACGGATCGATCTTGGTGAGCGGCTCCGCGGGGGTTCCTCCGTTCGCGTTGACTTTCATCAAGGGTGCGTCCGGCGCGGGTGAAAACACGATTACTCCTGCCGAGCCCCACGCGCCACCCCGGCCCTGTGGTGCCGCGGCCACGTCGGTGGGAGGACCGCCATTCAGATCCACCCGCTTCAGCCCCTTCCCCACAATAAAAAATGCCAGCGAGCGGCTATCGGGCGACCAGAAAGGAAAAGTCGCGCCGGCCGGCCCCTCGAGCGGATGCGCTTCCAGCGAATTGACGGGCCGAACCCAGATCTCCCGATTCCGCGCATCGGTGAAAGCGATGACCTTGCCATCGGGCGACAGCACCGGAGGCCCCGCCCAGTCGTCAGCCAGATGGAAAGCTACATTGGGCGGCGGATTGATCGACGTCCGCGTGCTTGCCGGTTTCGCCGGATGATAAAGCAGAATTGCGCCGAGTGCGCCTAACGCCAGTGCTGCTACCACCGCCGCGATCCAACCGGTACGCTCGCGCGTGCTCGATCGCCGTTTTATTGGAGCAGCCGCTGCCGCCGGCTTCTCGTCGGCGATCGCCTGCAGGTTCAGCTTCAAATCATGCGCCGTCTGAATGCGCTCATCCGGATCCTTTTCCAGGCACAGCCGAATCAGTCGATCCAGCTCGGACGAAGTCTCCGGCCGCACGGTGCTTGCCGCCGGCGGATCGACCGCCAGAATCTGCCCCACAATGCTCGCCTGCGTTTTGCCTTCAAAGGCACGCTTGCCCGTCGCCATCTCGTACAGCATCGCGCCGAAGGCAAAAATGTCGGAGCGCCCGTCCGCCTCGACGCCCTGAATCTGCTCCGGCGACATATATTGCACGGTCCCAATCACTGCGCCCGCCGTCGAAAGCGGCGTTGCCGTGGGACTGGTCTGCGTCAGGGCGCCGGCAATCACCGAAGCCGATCCGCTTCCTTGCCTGCCAGCGACGCTCGCCGCCACAGGTTTAGCCAGCCCGAAGTCGAGCAGCTTCGCGCCCAGCTTGGTTAAGCCATTCGTATTCAGCCAGATATGCGGTCGGAAGACTTCAGCTTGGGTCAGGCGCACTCGTACCTTTTCGGGTCTCGAGGGCAAAAAGATTTCCATAAAAGTTCGGAAAATACTACTTGAGCGTTTGGGCGGCAGCAGGCTGAGAACTGCGACTGGCCAGGTTGAAAGCAGTGTTCACCAAACCCACGTGAGAAAAGGCCTGCGGGAAATTGCCCAACAGGCGCTTAGAGACTGGATCATACTCTTCGGAAAGCAATCCAACATCGTTGCGAATATTTAAGAGACGTTCAAACATCCGCTCCGCATCTTGCCGACGATTTTGCAAAATATAATTGTCCGCTAACCAAAACGAGCAAGCCAAAAACATTCCCTCACCATGAGGCATGCCGTCAACCGCTGGATCCTGCGTGTAGCGTGCGACAAAACCGTTCTTGACAAGGTGCGTCTCAATGGCCTTGACGGTGCCGGCTACGCGCGCATCATTTGCTGGAAGAAAGCCCACCAGGGGCATCATGAGCAGGCTAGCGTCCAGATGTTTACCGCCGTAGTACTGGACAAATGAATTCATATCCGCATCGAAGCCTTCCCGGCAAACCTGTTCGTGGATGGCATCGCGAAGTCGTTTCCATCGAGGGATTTCTATTTCGAACCGGCCCTGCTCCGCAGACCTTACCAGTCGGTCGACTGCGACCCAAGCCATCATCTTGGAGTGCACGAAATGCCTGCGCGGGCCACGCATCTCCCAAATCCCGTCGTCGGGCTGCTCCCAGCCTGTCTCCAGAAATTCGAGCATCGCCGGAGCTATCTCGTGCCGTGAATGCTCGGGTGGCCCGAGTCCCGCTTCGCGCGCCTGAAAAAGTGTGTTGAACACTTCCCCAAAAATGTCCAATTGATATTGCTTGTAGGCGGCATTACCCGTTCTGACGGGGACAGAATTTTCATATCCCGCGAGCCACGGTAATTCCAATTCCGTCAGCCGGCGTTCTCCGCGTATGCCATAAAGAATGTTGAGTTCCGAAGGACTGCCTGCGACCGCTCGCAAAAGCCATTCGCGCCAAGCGCGCGCTTCGTCCAGGTAACCGGCATTGAGCAGCGAGTGCAGCGTCAGCGTCGCATCGCGTACCCAGCAAAAACGGTAGTCCCAGTTCCTTACGCCGCCCGGCAACTCCGGAAGTGACGTTGTTGGAGCTGCCACAATACCTCCCGTCGGCAGAAATGTCAGGCCTTTCAGCGTGATCAACGAACGGACTACGGCATCACGCCATTTGCCCTGATAAGAACAGCGGCCGGACCATTCTCGCCACCAGTTGTCCGTTTCCCGAATCGCTGCTTCCACGTTCAGCGGCAAGGGTTCATCTTTGTGTGATGGATACCAAGCGAGATCGAACGGAATTTTCTGCCCTTCGGCCACCGTAAACGAAGCGAGTGTTCTGAAGTTTTCACCACGAAGAGGCACCTGCGTGCGCAGACTGACCATGTCCGGCCCCGCGATCGCCGAGATTCCATGATCCGTTTTCCGCACCCAGGGCACTATGGAACCGTAATCGAAACGGATCACCAGCTCGAGGTTCATTTTAACTTGGCCTTTGGTGCCGACCACCAAGCGCGCCAGTTCGGGAGTTTCATCGCGGGGCAGCATGCAATCGATAACCGTTACCGAACCGTTTTCGGTATCAAACTCGGTCTCGAGGATCACTGTGCCTTCGCGATAGCATCGCCGGATAGAGCGCACTGGTTCTGCAGGCGTAATGGACCAATATCCGTTCTCCGCGTTTCCAAGCAGGGCAGCAAAACAGGCCCCGGAATCGAAATCCGGCAAACAAAGCCAATCGATCGATCCCTGCTTCGAGACAAGAGCAGCCGTATGGCAATCACCAATCATCGCGTAATCTTCAATGGGGATGGACAAAAAGGCCTCCGCATAATTAGCAATTCGATTAGAGGTCGCGCCGGGCGGTTAAGTTGTTTCGACGCTGTTGGCCCGAACAGCATCTAGAGGTTAGCATTAGCCTCAACGTAGGGCGTTAGCGGGAACGCTCGTTGCGAATTCGATACAAAAGGTATCCGACCACCGCGATATTGATAACGAGCAACAGGATCTTGATCGGAGTTGGATGGCGGTATATCTCATAAACCTCGATAGGGATGAGCGAACCCGTGATGATTGTGGTGAACCACTCAGCCCAGCGTTTCATCATCCAGAGACCGATTCCCTCAGTCAGGAATAGTCCCGCGTAGATCAGGCTGCCGACTCCGAGATGTTTTATCTTCGTCGGACTAAGGTTGCTTGCTTTCCGAAGTGCGCGATCGACGTACTGGTTACCTGGATCTAAGCCAAGCGTGGCGACCCAATGATTCAGCGTGTTTGCGATGTCTTTGTGAAGCAGCCTGAAAGCGCCAATGCCGGCTGCGATAAGAAGAACTGCCTTTAGCAGCTTGAACAAAGCGATCAGCCGGAGCAGTGTGCTGTGAGAATACTTCACGCAGCATTATCGTACTGAATTTCCGGAATGTTTGACAGGACCTGGCAGCGATATCCCGACGAATCGCTTTGACGCGAGGCCGCCGATTGGACCCTAATCCTGAAGAACTCTACAGTGCGTCTGAGTTGCGCGAAATACCCCCTCAGGCGCTGGAAGAGGTAGGGCCGGCTTTGCGGGCGGTTTTCATGCGGCAAGATATTGAAGGCCTTTCAATACCAGACGACGGTGGTTTTGGGCTGACTCACACAGAAAGCTCGGCTGTGGCAAGCCCGCTGCAGCTTCGTGATCACCCGAACAAATACTGAGTAAACAAACAGAATCTGCGTTGGCACAGTTAGTGCTGTGCCCTCGGGTAGACATACATACGTGACCCGCAGCAGTCTGCCGGGTTTCTGAATCACTTCTGATATCTCAGCAAAGACCAGAGCTGCGAAGTACTCACGGTCCGCCCATCGCAGTAGTCTTGTCGCCGGTTTACGACCCCGTGACAAACAAGTGACAATCAAATGACATCCCGCCTACATCCCTTTATTACTCGCTGCGTCTAACCTACATATGTGGTTGTAATAACCGTGCCACAACGTTAATGCGTGTGTGTGAACTAACGATTACTTAACCCGTTATCAGTACTCGCGACTTAACACAATTCCACTAAAAAGACATTATGAAGAACTCGTATTTGATTGCTGTAGCCGCTCTGGCTCTTTTGCTGGGAGCGGACATAAGTGCTCGCGCCCAAGATGTAGATAAAGTGACTGTAACTGTTCCGTTCGCGTTTGTGGCTGGAGGCGCGACGCTCCCGGCTGGCGAGTACACCGTGAATCGTATCAATCCTGGCGTAAATCGCGAGTTAGCAATCCGCGCTTACGACAAGACGGGTGTGCTTGTAGTCCCAATAGTATTCGATGACGCTTCAGCTTCTGCTGCGCCGCCAAAGGTTAGTTTCGAGCAAATAGGGGGGCAGTACTTTCTCACCAAAGTTGGGACGCCAGACGGTGTCTACATCTTTGGTATGCCAAAAGCGATGGTGGCGCTAGCGCAGGTGAAGGATCAGGGCACTGTGTCCTCCTCTGGCACTAAGTAAGTCGAGATTTAAGTGGAGGTCAAGATTGATGCTTACGCGATTGTGCAGAAAAAGTTAATGGATCGGCATCAATCAATCCCTTAATTCTCTGCACAGATCGCGACCAATGCGCAGTCGCTGATGGAAAAGAAAGTATTTGAGTTCAGCGTCGTACAAATTAGAAAAAAACAATTTACGGAGGAAGACATGAAAAAAGCACTCTTGTTATTCGGCCTACTCATGACGCTGGCGATTCCGTCAGGGTTATGGGCTCAGCAGGCCGGCTATTCCCAGACCAACCTGGTCTCCAATATTGCCGGTGTAGCTACTAGCACCGACTCTCAGCTGTTGAACCCGTGGGGGATTTCAGTTCTTCCTGGACAAGACTTTTGGATCGCCGATAACAATAGCGGCGTCTCTACGCTCTACGACCAGAATGGCAACAAGGATACGGGGCTAATCGTAACTATACCCGGCGCCAGCAGCAATCCAAACGGCAACTGCAGTCCTGGTTGCCCGACTGGAACCGTTGCCAACGCCAGCGGCTCCTACTTCAGCGGCGGTTCGTTCATTTTCGACACCGAGGACGGTCTCGTCGTCTATTGGAACGGCTCCAGCAACACCGCAATTATCGGTAAAGATAATTCCGCCAGCGGGGCGGTTTATAAAGGCCTTGCTCTGCTAGGCGCCAATCTTTTGGCGGCCAACTTCAATAGCGGCAAAGTGGATGTTTACGATTCGACTTACAACCTGACTTCGTTGAGTGGTTCGTTCACGGATCCAAATCTTCCCGCAGGCCTAGCTCCGCACGGTATCCACGTCATCGGTAACCAGATCTATGTCGCCTACGCGATGCAGGATACGCCCAAGCACGACGCCGTTCCCGGGGCTGGCGCAGGGCAGGTGGATGTCTTCGACAGCAACGGGAATTTCGTGAGCACCTTTGTCGCAGCTGGCGCCAGCAATAACCTCAACGCGCCGTGGGGAGTGGTGGCGGCTCCAGCAAGCTTCGGAAGCTTCGCAGGCGATATCCTTGTAGGAAATTTCGGCGACGGCACCATTAGTGCATTTGATACGACAGGTAAATTCGTCGGGCAACTCACTGATTCCTCGGGCAAGGTGCTGGTGAATCCAGGCTTGTGGGACATGGTGTTTGGCGGAGGCGGCGGCGCCAATAATGATCCAGGCGTTGCTGGCACTCTTTACATCACCGCTGGAGGCAGCGCCGGCCAGCCGAATTTCCCGGCCACTGGAGGCAGCGCAACCGCTGTGTTCGCCAGCCTTGCACCCGCTGCTGCAGCCGGAAGCGGGTTTTCTCTGAATCTCTCGGCGATGAGCGCAACCGTCAACCCGGGAGGTTCGGCTACGCTTATGGTGGGCGCCGCCGCGGTTGGAGGATTCAATAGTCAGATTACACTAACCTGTTCTGCGCCCGCCGGGTTGAACTGTGCTTTCAGTCCTTCAACCATCTCTCCCGGGTCGAGCGCTGCGTCCTCCACTTTGACCATCTCTGCTGTTTCGACGCCGCCGCCTACGGGTTACAGCGCGGCCGGTATGGCTGTGCTCATGCCTGGTCTGGGCCTGTTCGGAACGCTGCTGACGAGTCGCAAACGGAAACTGCTTACACGCAAGAGCATGCGCTGGATAAGTCTTCTGGGCTTGACGCTTGTAATCTCACTGTTCGCTCTGGGATGCAGCGGTAGCAGCAACAATTCAAACAAACCAACAACGGCCGCATCTCAACAAGCCACTGTTATGGTGACTGGCACATCCGGCTCGGTGAGCCATTCCAGCACCGTAACGGTTACCATCAACTAAGACAAAAACGCCCCGAGCAAGGACGCACTTTTGTGCGTCCTTGCCGAGGCAGGAAACTAAGCAGAAGCGTAACTGATCTCCGACATAGTCAATAACAGATCTTCTTCGAGCCGACGCTTAGGTCTTATGCGCTGCTTTTCGAGTTCACTGTGATAATTTCTGACCGCCTCTTCGGGCTTTATTTCGCCGTCCGCAATCAAGCGAAGCATGTGTATGAAAGTCAGTGGGTGCTCGGAATCCTTAATCCTTCTTCCAAACAGGGCGACCCTTGCCCCATATTTCCGGGCTTCGGATAACAGTTTGAAGGCGTCGTAAGTTGTTCCGCTACTGCCCCCTAGTATGCCGACGACCACGGAGGGATCGTACGCGACCAGCTCCTCGAGAGGTCCCGGGCCGAAGTAAGGAATTTTCAAAAACAGCGGTCTTCCGCTGGAAGGAACGCCGGCCAATGTTCGCACAATCTGGTCGTTCACGAAAGCCGGTATCTGTTCGGAAGACAGGCCGGTGTTTGGCGAATTGGGCGCAAACACTTCGAGAAAATAGTGGAATCCACATTTCTCGGCCTCGGCCCGGAATTCGCGAAAAGCCTGCAAGCTCTTTAGATCGGATTCCAGATCGTTATTGAACGTCATCGAATACAATCCGAGGTTTACGATCGGAGCGCCGTCGCGAGAAGCCATCAGGCTGCCGAATTGCGCTTCTTGAATATAGGCTGTGGCAAACGGCGCCGAAGGCGATTCATGGTAGCGCGCTCGGCGTTGACGCCAAATGTCGGTCGCATCATTGATGCGCACCGCCGGGGCTACTAGCGAGCCTTTGAACAGGCGTTCTTTGTGAGCCAGCGTGTCCATGGTCGACGCCGATGCCAGCAGTACATCGACGAATGCCTGGCGCACCACGGCGCGTATCTCTTCGAGAAACTCGGGGACTGAACGAAAACCATGGCCCGAGCGGGATGGGCCGAAGCTCGGAATACCCCAAGCCATGTCGGCATCCCGGGCATCGGCAAGAATGAATGTCCTGCCCGAAGGATTGGCGCGGATTTCCGCGAGTTTCGCGAATAGGGGCTCCAGGCTCATAGGTCTCTAGTCCTCGACAACCGTTGCGCGGCGAATGTTCGGATCGGTAAATATGTCGAATTCATCGGTGCTGGTACTTGAGAACTCCGATACCACCGCCCCATCGGGGCCAGCTTGGAACCAGTGCAAAGTATCGGGGGGAATGGTGTATTGTTCGCCGGGGCTCAACACTATCTCGTGAAATACTGTGTAGTAGTTTTTGCTGGCCTCCGGGACCTTGGCTTGAATGCGCGAAGCAGGCGATCCCTCCACGTAGAGCCAGACCAAGCCACGGCGGCAGCGAAAAGTTTCCTGTTTGCCGGCACGTCCATGGACGGGCGGATGCCGATGTTCCGGACACGTCTGTCCCGGGAATAGAACCAACTCCTTTGCGCAGTAGCGGTCGGTGTTCACGTAGGTCACCAACTCCAGTCCTTCCGAGGGAAGGCGATTCAGTCCGACATCGGCCACTTCGATGTTGGCCGCCTCCTCATTGGTCAAGGCAATGCCCGCACCGGCCAATATTTGTCTCGCTCTCTCTTTTGCCGCCAGCACCTCGGCTCGTTTCATCTCGGTCTCCTCTCACTGCATAGGGCTCCAAATTCCCAACCGCCGATCGTAGGTCCAGTCGTCGCCCGGGGCCATGCTCTCGATCCTCTCCCAACCCGACGCAATGCGCGTGCGTAGCTGCGCCATCGATCGCACGCCGCTCGATGCATCCGCACCTTCCACGCTGCAAGCGCCTGATGCGGCGGCCATCGTCAACGCCTCCTCCGGCGCGCTGCCGTCGGCGATGGAGGCGATGAATCCCGCAATCGCACAATCGCCAGCGCCGGTCGTGTTGACCACATTTGCCCGGAAGCAAGGTACCATGAGTTCGCGAGCACGCCATTCCGTACCCAACTGCCAATCCGCGAGATACTCACTAACGTCTGTAGTTGCAAGATACAGGCCGTTCATTCCCAGCTTGATGGCCGCTACGGTAAAGCCCATACCAAATAGAGTGCATGCGAGCGAGCGAACATCGCCGATATCTCCAGGCTGTCTCGGCGGCTCTCGCAGGGCCGCCCGTAGTTCTTCAATGCTAGGCGCGAACACGGTCACCGCTCGGGCGCATTTACTCAGGACGCTCCGCCAATCAGTCGAGGCCGCAGTCCCGCCAATCGAGCAGAAATCTAACGATGTCCGCAGCCCCCGCTGTTTGGCCCGACAGAACAAGTTCGCCAATTCTCTCCCACCGGCAGCTGCGATGGCGGGCATCACGGGAGGGTATCCGAAATGAAGCCACGAGGTGCCTTCCAAGTCTTCGTCTCGAACGTCCACCGACGTGAAGACCGCGTTCGCGCCTGGGCAATGCAGGAATGCTCGATCGCACGCCTCCGGCGCGATCACAATGCTATAACTTGTCGTCTGCCCAGGCGCAATTCGGATCCCAGGCTGATGGCCAAGAGGCTGCAGCACGTCGATGGCTATTTCACCCAACCGGTCGTCCCCCACCAAACCAATCAGCCTCACCGGGCAGCCTAAACGCCAAAGTGCCGACCCTACGTTAGCGACCGCACCGCCACAAGAGATGTATAAAGGACCAGCTTCGGCCAACCCTCCGGGCCGAGGCAAGCCGTCGATCAGTGACGGCATCAAATCAAGACACAGATGGCCGGCCACAACAAAGTGAAAGAGTTCAGGCATCACTCCTCCCAGTGACGAAGCCATCGAACCGAGAAGACGTATGACTCAAACAGTGGCTCACTTTTAGGTAGTGCTCCAAACCGCATCGGCTTGCGCGATGATGGAACCACGAACGTAGGGCGCAGTTGCATTGCTGGCTGGCCGCGGTCCGATTCGCGCGGGGTGAAGTATTTGCAAAATACCGGAACTCCCGAAGGCTCGATAAATGCGGAATTCCGGCACGCGCCATCCACGATATAGCCTAGCACTTTCTAGTAGGCTAACGTCTCTGAAGATGCCGTTCTCCGGGGAAGTCTAGTTGCAACAGCCGTAGCGCCAAGTGTTATTCTCTGACTGGTCGGGTGGAAGAAACTCGAAAAAGAGGCGGCCGGCAGAGGCGTCTCTCTCTCGGCCATCCCGAACAACCAATCCAGGAAGACCTTGCAACGGGCATGTCGCCTGAGGAAGCTCACTACGCGCACCAGGTGGGAGGGCACAGATGGAACCGAGCCGAGACGAGGGCGGCGTAAGCGTTATTGAAAACTTTAGTCAGGATTTGCGATATGGGCTTCGACAACTGTGGCGCAGCCCGGGCTTTTCTTTTCTGGCAATTCTATGCCTGACCTTGGGAATCGGCGCCAATACTGCGGTATTTAGTTGGATCGAAGGGATCCTGTTCCGTCCATACCCGGCGGTAGCCCACCAGGAGCGGCTGCTCGCGATAGCCGGAACGGCGCAGGGCGAGAGCGGACCGACAGGAATTTCGTGGCCGGATTTCCTTGATTTGCAGAGTAGCTGCACCCTTTGTGACGCATTTTTCGTGAGCAAGATTACGGGCAGCACGCTGAATATCGGTGAGCGCGCCGAAATTACGAGAGGCAGCATCGTCTCAGCAAATTATTTCGACGCGATCGGCGTTCATCCCATTCTTGGTCGCGGCTTCGAGCCCGGCGAAGATGCAGGAAGCGACGCTCACCCTGTCGCAGTAATCAGCTATCAGCTTTGGCGGGACCGCTTCAAAGGCGACCCGCAAATCGTGGGCCAGATGCAGCGGCTCAATAACGTACCGCACACAATCATCGGCGTCGCGCCGGAGGGGTTTTATGGAACTTTCGTAGGCTGGACGATGCATTTCTGGGTTCCAGCATCGATGGAGGAAACCTTTGAAAGCGGCGGATATAAACTCGAGGACCGCGGTGCGCGGTGGATTGAAGCTTATGTACGACTCAAGCCCGGAGTCACTCGCGCGCAAGCACAGGAAGAAATCTCGGCTATTGCGGCACGATGGGAGACGAACTACGCAGCCACGAACCGCGGACGCGGCATCAGGCTGTGGCCATTATGGCAAACCCCTTTCAATAACGCCGGCACTCTTCTCCCCACGCTCGAGATTATGCTCGCAGTGGTGGCGTTTGTTCTTCTCATCGCCTGCGCGAATGTCGGCAACCTGCTGCTGGTCAGGTCATTTTCTCGCCGCCGCGAAATGACCGTTCGGCTCGCCATCGGGGCCAGCCGCAGCCGTTTGTTGAAACAACTTTTCACCGAAGGCCTGATCCTTTCGACGCTCGGGGCGGCCGGCGGACTTCTGGTTGCGTATTGGTGCCGGCACGCGCTCGCGCTGCTCCTTCCGGCGCGCTCTGGAGTGGCGATGTACCTGCCTGGGGAAATCGACTGGCGTGTGATGTCCCTGAGCGCCGGCATTTGCCTGGTCGCCACGCTTGTCGTCGGATTGGTCCCTGCGTTTCAAACGCGCAACATCAACCTTGCTGGCGCCCTGAAAACGGAGTCCTCAGGTGTGGTCGGCGCCCGGGGAACAGCGTGGGTGCGCTCGAGCCTGGTCGTTGTCCAGGTTTGTCTGAGCTTTATTCTGCTGGTTGGAGCGGGACTGTTACTGCAAAGCCTGCAAAAGATTCGAACCACCAGCCCGGGTTTCTCAACGACAAATGTGGTGCAAACCGGGGTGTCTTTGATCTCAGCTGGATACGACGTGCCGCGCGCCAAGACTTTTCAGGAGGAACTGATTACTCGCGTCAGGGCGCTACCTGGCGTGCAGTCCGCCGCATTCGCCCGCGTGACCCCACTGGGCTATGGAACATACTCTTCTACGCCGATTGCGGTTG
This sequence comes from uncultured Acidobacteriota bacterium, assembly GCA_963842075.1. Taxonomy (GTDB): domain Bacteria; phylum Acidobacteriota; class Terriglobia; order Terriglobales; family Acidobacteriaceae; genus Sulfotelmatobacter. The sequence continues at coordinate 34,674 of CAWJFA010000006.1, forward strand.
ACGGCTACCAACCTCCGCCGGAAGAGCAACCTAGTGTCGACTACAACCAGGTCAGTCCTGACTACCTTGCCACCCTGGGTATACCTTTGCTCTCCGGTCGCGAATTCACGCGTGCCGATGACGAAAACGCACCGCTGGTCGCCATAGTGAATCAGACCATGGCTGCACGATACTGGCGCGATCAGGATCCCATCGATCGGCGCCTTCAAGTTAAAGGCCGCTGGGTGCGAGTCATCGGTGTAGCCGCAGACTCCAAGTACGAGAGCATGCGCGAGAGTCCAAAGCCATTTTTCTATGTTCCGCTGTTGCAGGATTTCGTAAGAGGACCGGTCTTGTATCTCCGCTCAGCCCAACCTCCACAGAGCATTTCTGCCGCCCTGCTCCGCGAAGTGCACGCACTGGACGGGAACCTTGCCCTGTACGAAACGATTACGCTTCAGGAACAGGTGAATCGCTCAACCTCTCCGCAACTCGTGGCCGTAACCTTAGTTTCGATCCTGGGAGGATTGGCGCTTCTCCTGGCTGCAGTAGGCCTGTATGGCGTGATGTCGTACACCGTAGCGCAGAGCATCCGCGAGCTTGGGTTGCGCATGGCTCTTGGCGCAGACACAGCCAATCTATTTCGTTTCGTGATTTCGCGCGGCCTTCGATTAACTGCTGGCGGCGTCCTCTGTGGCGTGACCGCGGGACTTGTATTGACGCGATTATTTGGAAAGCTTCTGTACAATGTCAGTCCGATCGACCCGTTGGCATTCGCGTCGGCATTGGCGGTGATGACCATCACCTCAGTCGCAGCTTGTCTTTTGCCTGCCTGGCGCGCCGCGCGTACCGATCCCGCCCGGGTGTTGCGAGATTGATGCTTACATGCGCGAAGTACTACCTCTTTGTCGCGAGTTTTCGAGGTGGTACATTCTGATTCAGCCGGAAAAAGTTATTTGGATCATAGTGCGTCTTGACCGAGACCATGCGTTCCCAGCGTTCGTGATACGCCTCCGGCACGCGATCCTGCTCGTCGCCACTCATAAAGTTTATGTAAACTCCCGGTTTCATCCCTGGCCGAAGCTCGTGGAACAGGCCGCGAATCCACGAGATATTGCCGGCATCTGTGGATGCTTCGGACCAGTTTGCCAGCAAATTTATGATGACAGGAGCACTGCGATCGCCAAACGCGGTCTCTTGCGCGGTGATCCGCGCGGCCGCGCCACCCAGATAGGCAAGTTCAATCTGGATTTCCGATGATGGAATCGTGACTACAGCCTCCACCAAGCGATCGATAGTGCGATTGTCGAGATAGGTGAAATAACCCGATTTGGTGTAGTAGCGCCGGCCATGCGGGAAGTCGTTATCCGCCATGGTTTGTAAATCTAGAAACGACATTATCTTGCTGCTTACGGAATTTGGATCACACATAGACAACACGCGCTCTAAATATGGCCGTCCGGCTTCGGGATCGCCAGTCCAAACCAGTGAACTGCTGGCCACAGGCCGGCCTTGGAGCTCGACGGGTACTTTCTTCGCACGCGGCGCGAGACGCAGATCGATGTTCCACTTCAAGTCGATAGGCGCCTCGGCCATGAAATCTCTCCAGCATTCAAGGAGCGAGCGAATATCCGGCTCGGGAGACAATCCTTCAGCAAGCACGACAGAGGTAAGCGGATGCAGTTTCAATTCGAATTCGGTTACCACGCCGAAGTTGCCGCCGCCGCCACGCAAGGCCCAGAACAAATCCGGATTCTCATTTGCGTCGGCGCGCACCACGGAACCATTCGCAGTTATGAGGGTGAATCCCTCAACGTTATCGCATGACAAACCGAATCGCCGGGTGAGCCATCCTGTGCCTCCGCCCAGGATTAGCCCGGAGGCTCCGGTGTGAGAGACGACACCCGAAGGAAAGACGAGTCCCGCCTTTTGTGTTTCGCTGTCAATCGATCCCAGTAGACAGCCGCCTGCGATCCGGGCCCGGCGCGTCTCGGGATCTACCTTAACCTGCCGCATTCGGAGGAGGTCAATCACCAACCCGCCATCGCACGTGCTAAACCCGGCAAGACTGTGGCCTCCACAACGAACCGCGGTGAGAATTCCGATTTCGGAGGCGGCCCGGATTGCGTTTTGCACATCGACTACATCAGCGCAGCGCGCGATCAGGCCTGGAGAGCGCGCTACCATGCCATTCCAAACGACACGCGCGTCTTCGTAGCCGCGTTCGCCGTGGCGGAGTAAATCACCCTTGAATCGCCGGTGGAGCGAAGAGTAAAGCTCTTCGACCATCTTGTGTGGAAGTTGCATAATTCTTAAACCAACAAGTGCACGAAGGTACAGGAAGGAATTTCAGGGAGCAAGACTCCTTCGTGAAACTTCGTGGCCTTAGTCGCTGATTGTCTCTGTTATTGCGGAACAGGCCCAACTCCGCCAGTTCTGTTCCGCCGGCCTCGGAGATACAAGAGCGAGATAAAAACTAAGAAAACAGAAAATGCTGGGACCGACCATTGCAATCCGTCCACGAAGAAGGTTGTGGCGGAGATCGCAAGCAGTAGCAGAATACCGACCACAGTGAACAACGGGTGGGCCCGCAACCGCATGGGCAAACTCAACAGCCGCTCGCGCGAAATCGCTTCGCGAAAACGAAGGTGAGTGTTGAGGATCACCAGCCATACGAAAATCATTCCGGCGACCGCGGTCCCATAAAGCACGAGGAACGCATTCTTAGGAGCGAAGATGGCTAGCAGGATAGCGGCGACAATCCCTGCGGTTGAAGCCAGCAGCGCGCGATGAGGCACTCCGTTGCGGCTCACCTTTCCCATCCATCCGGGGGCATAGCCTCCGCGTCCCAGAGAGAAAAGCATTCGAGTTGAAAGGTAGAGATTGGTATTCACGCTGGAGAGTGCCGCCGTGAGGACAACGAAGTTCATGATCGCCGCGGCGAACGGAATATGCGCGGCGGCGAACGCGGTAACAAACGGGCTGCCAGAAAGCGCCGGCGAACTACTGGCCTGATTCCAGGGAACCATCGTGACCATAACCGCAATCGCCAGCACGTAGAACAAAATGAGACGCCACACAATGTTCCGCATCGCATGCGGAATGGTGACTTCCGGACGCTCGGCTTCGCCCGCGGTGACCGCGATAATCTCCACTCCCATGTAGCTGGTAACTGTGATGGTGAGCGAAAGCCATACTCCTTTCCATCCCGCCGGAAAAAATCCTCCGTGCTGCGTGAGATTGGCCAGGCCAATCGCGCCCCTCGGACCAATCCCAAGAATCAACGACAGACCCACAACAATGAAAGCGACGATGGCAGCCACTTTTATCATTGCAAACCAATATTCGAATTCGCCGAGGCGGTTGACCTGCATGGAATTGAGCGCCACCAGAGCAGCCGAAACCAACGCCACCCAAATCCATTGGGGAACATTCGGAAACCAAAACGAAATGTAGATTCCCGCGGCGGTGACCTCGGCGCCGATCGCAATGATCTGTGCGACTCCGTAAGTAGCCCGAACGGAAAAGCCCGCCCAGGGGTTGAGGTACTCTTCGGCGTAAACTCCGAACGCGCCGGCGACCGGATGGACGACTGCCATCTCCGTCAGCGCATAGGACATGATCAGAGCGATACCTGCTCCCAGCAGATATGAAAGAATGACGGCCGGTCCAGCTAGGCGGATGGTTACGCTGCTTCCCAGAAACAGCCCGACACCGATGGCGCCGCCAATGGCCATCATGGTGAGCTGTCTTTGGCCCAAGCGGCGGTGGAGACCTTCCACTTCCGCCGCCGGAGGCTTCTCCGCGGCAGGTGTAGCATCAACCGCTACACGTTGTTGATCAGTCATAACTGCCCAACGCTGGCAGGATCAAGAACCATCAGATCGATATTCTTCTCGAGGACTTCCACGACCGCCTTCACATCATCAATCGCGTTGTGCACATGGAACGACATCCGCAAGCCATCGTGGCGGTTCGATGCGACGATGTCGCTTTCGGCGAGCTTCTGCACCAGCAAGTTTGAATCTTTGCACTGCAATACCACCAGCGGCCCTGGGCTATCGGCGGGGGTTTTAGCGCGAATACCCAGATCGCGAGCACAACTCATAAGCGATTGCGTGAGTTTCTCGATGTGATCCGCCACATTTTCCATGCCGATTTCTCGCAGCAGCTCAAATCCCGGCACTGCCGCATACACATTGGGCACGGAAGGGGAGCCTGACTCGAAACGCCGCGCGGAGGGAGATAGATCGATGTGCTGGGGATCGAATGCAAAAGGATTTGTTTGGGCAAACCATCCGGTGACGGTGGGAACCAGCGATGGAATAATTTCTTTGCGGACGTACATGAATGCGAGGCCCGGGGGGCCGAGCAGATATTTAAGAGTTCCGGTTACGAAAAAGTCAAGGTTCATGGCCTTCACATCAACCGGGCGGGTGCCACAGTCCTGGTAATCGTCGAGCATCACGAAAGCGCCGGACGCATGCGCCATTTGTGTGACTGCGTTTACCTCGGACCGAAATCCGTTCTTGAAACAGACGTGCGTGAGCGGCACGATGGACGTATTGCGGTCGATCATCTTTTCATAATTCAAGGCTGGAATGCGGTCGCCGTCTGCATTAACAAATTGCACCACCGCGCCTCGAACTCGTTGCGCGAGCCACACGTGCCCCATGGTTGGAAATTCGAACTCGCCCATTACAACTTTGTTCCGCTCCCGGAAGTTGAGCGCGCTGGCAACGCTGTTGATGCCCGCGGAGGCGCTGGTCACAATCGCAACCTCATCCGGACTGGCGTTAATGAATTGCGCAAATGCCGTTCGTGCCTCCTCATAACGGCTCATCCATGTGTCCCATGGCGAGCCCTGCTCGTGCCAGGTTGCGACGTAGTCCTCAAGGCCAGCCTGAACGGCATCCGATAACGCTCCCTGGGAGCAAGTGTTGAGATAGATTTTGCGTTGGAAGATGCTGAAGCCTGAACGAATATGTTGGATTTGTTTTTCGGTCAACATGAATCCTTTTTTTAACAGTTCGAATCAGTTACCCGCAAAATTGGCGAGAGCCTTTCCGAATGTTCGCACCTCGCCGACCGTGTTGTAGTGCACGAGTGATGCTCGGACTGCGCCGCTCTCCTGGGCGAGCCCCAGTCGCTTCATCAGCCGTGGCGAATACATGTGCCCATCCCGTACGCCGATATTTTGTTTCGCAAGCTCTTCGGTGACTTTTGCCGGGGACATGTTTGGCAAATTGAAGCATAGCGTTGGCACTCGTTCACGGACCCGCTCCCTGTCGGTCATACCGTAGACCACGGCGCCGCAATCGTTCAGCACTGTAAGCATTTCGAGCGAAAGCGATTCTTCGTAGTCTCGGATTTTTGCGAACGCACGCTGCAGAGCGGCCCGCCTTGATTCCGCTTTCTCGGCCTGATCGCTCCCGGTCATGCTCCTTCCCAAGGTTTCCAGGTAACGCACTGCAGCATCCATCCCGGCCACATTTTCGTAAACAAAAGTGCCGGCTTCAATTTTGCCGGGAGGTTCGTCGGGGATGAAATCCTCACGGAAGGTGGGTAGCTTTTCAAGCAGTTCGCGGCGTCCCCAGAGAAATCCCATGTGAGGAGAGAAGATTTTGTAACCCGAACATACGAGGTAGTCGCAATCAAGGGCTTGCACGTCGATCAGCCCGTGAGGGCCGTAATGCACGGCGTCGAGAAATATCTCAGCCCCAGCTGCGTGCGTCACCTTTGCGGCGGCCGCCACATCCACAATCGAGCCAATGGCATTCGACGTTAGCGTGCATGCCACAAGCCGCGTCGTCGAAGAGACCAGCGGGATGAGATCGTCGGCGTGCAGATTCCCGTCGTTCCTCATCTTCCACCAACGGATTTTTGCGCCGTTGCGTTCCAATGCCATCCAGGTGGCGACGTTAGCTTCGTGGTCCATATCGGTTACAACAATCTCATTCCGCTTGCCGAGTGTTTGCCCAACCGCCAAACTTACCAGGCGAACGAAGGAAGTGGCGTTCATGCCGAATGCGATTTCACTCGGGTCGCGGGCGTTCACCAGATGGGCGACGCTCTGGCGTGCTCGCGAAATTGTCGCGTCCACTTCACGGCTTTTTGCATAGCGTCCCCCGCGCTGCACGTTGCACTCGAGAAGATGATGATTCACCGCGTCCAGCACGATCTGTGGAACCTGCGCTCCGGCTGCATTGTCGAAAAAGATGAATTCCGGGGACCGGCTCAAGGCTGGAAAAGAGGCGCGAACAGTTTCAACCGGGAAGTCAGCAGTTGATTGGGATGCGAGTTTAGGGTTGAGAACAAACTGAGACTGGGCTTGCAAGCCATTGCTCCTGGATAGGTCTGCGAACTCAAACACGGGAGTCGTGCGGAATGAGCAAGGGCTCAACTTATACCGCGCGCGGCAGCACTCGTCAAGAGCGCAGCTGACGCCTTTGAGGATAGAATATGTGCGCTTCGTTTGCAGCGGCAAAAAGAAAGATATATTACGCGGCAACACTATGTCGTTTGCGGCACAGCATCAACCTGATAACAAGCTATGCCTGTATCTTTGACCAACTCCAAACTCATTTACGAGGCTTTAAAGGAATGCGACATTCGCATTCTCTCAGCGTTGCCGGAGACCTGGCTGGTGCATCTCATTCGGATGGCGGACGAAGATTCTGAGATGATTCTGGTGCGATTGGCAAAAGAAGAGGAAGGAGTCGGGATCTCAGCCGGAGCACACTTTGCTGGAGCCAAGTCGGCTATGCTGATGCAGAACCACGGCTTTCTCGCGTCCATCAACGGCATCGTCTCCTTCGCACACTTGTACAAGATTCCGCTGTTAATGTTTATCAGTTACCGCGGCTCGTTCGGGGAGCGCGACCCTTGGCAAACACAGGGCGGCAACGTCACCGAACCGCTGCTCCGGGCGTTGGGCATCCCTTACTCTTTTCTCGATAAGCCAGAGACTGCCAAAATGCGGATCCGACAGGCGCAGACCCTCGCTGAAAGCAGTTTGCAGCCGGTGGCTCTTCTCTTGATGCGCGACCTGATGTGGGAGGATTGATGCTGCGCCTTGAATGTCTCCGGTCAACTTATTCAGAGCTGGAAAATTGTCTGGTCGTCACCATAATGGGGGCAGTCGCTGCTGAATTGCATTCCCTGGGCCACCGTCCCAATTTCTTCTACCTGCAACACGCTATGGGACTGGCCTCTTCGACGGGGTTGGGTCTGGCTTTGTGCCTGCCGGAACAAAGAGTGATCGTCATTGATGGCGACGGCTCGCTTTTGATGAACCTTGGCAGTCTCAGCACGATGGCGCGCTATCGCCCGAAGAAATTGGTCCATATTGTTTTTGACAACGAAAGCTTGCTTTCGGTCGGCGGTTTCCCGACCGCGACGAGCACAGGCACAGACCTGGAAGGGATCGCCCGTGCCTCGGGTATTCCCCGGGTTGTAACGGTGCGCAGTGCGGAGGATTTCAAAACCTCTGTGACTGACGCCATGCACAGCAACGAACTGACAACCATCATCGCCAAGGTCGAAGCGAAGGGGCCCGCTGCCTATGTCACGGACCTGTCCCTGGTTGAGAATCGGTTTCAATTTCGCCGGCATATTCAGTCGCTGAAGAGTCTCTGAAGCGCGGCCGCTGCTATTCGATCGCGACCAAGCAGCGCGGCGATGTGGAAATGCAAAGTGTGGAGGTGTCAATGTCTCTTTTGACTGAACTGCTCGACGCACTAAAGGCGGGCCGGCTGCAAGTGGTGGACTTGACTCAGCCCTTAAGTCCGCAGACGCCTTTGCTGCCTCTGCCGCCACAGTTCAACAACACACCTGCATTCAAGATGTGGGAGCTATCGCGGTATGACGAGCGTGGCCCCGCCTGGTACTGGAACGCGTTCGAGACGGGCGAGCACACCGGCACGCATTTTGATGCTCCGGCGCACTGGGTTTCTGGCAAAGACCTTCCAGACAACACCGTCGACCGCATCCCGCCGAAGAAATTTGTCGGGTCCGCTTGCGTGATCGATATTTCTGCGGAGGTAGCAAAAAATTCAAATTATCTGCTGACCCCACAGCGTATTCGCCAATGGGAAGAAAAGTTCGGTAGGATCCCGGCGGGCGCGTGGGTTCTCTTGCGTACGGATTGGTCAAAGCGGAAGGATCCCAAGGAGTACATCAATCTGAAAGAGGACGGGCCCCACACTCCCGGCTTGGCCAAGGAAAGTTCCACCTTGCTTGCTCAAGAGCGAGACGTCCTGGGCGTCGGTGTGGAAACGGTAGGAACGGATGCGGGTCAGGCTGCTACCTTTGATCCGCCTTTCCCGAATCACTTCCTCATGCACGGTAGCGGCAAGTTTGGGCTGGCTGGTTTGTGTAATCTCGATCAGCTTCCGCCGACTGGCGCCATTGTGATTGCAGCGCCACTGAAAATTGTCGGTGGCTCTGGTAGTCCGCTGCGAGTGATTGCGATCATGCCCTCAAGCACGCCCCAGTGAGCCAAAGAATGCCGGCCACCTACAACCGCTTTAAGAACGCTAGCCTGTTCAAGTAGACTGGCTATCCAACCGAGGGATGGCCGCTTGCACAGACTAAGACCGTATTTGAACCGCAGTTGGATCACGCTCCTTTTCCTTTTGCTTGCCGCTTCAGCGATCGCTCAGTCTGTTCCTGCGGAATTGTTCAACGGGCTCAAATGGCGACTCATTGGGCCATTCCGCGGCGGCCGGGTAGTGGCAGTCGCCGGAGTTCCCGGCAACTCAACTACCTTCTATTTTGGAGCCGTGAATGGCGGGGTATGGAAGACCACCGATGCCGGCACTGTCTGGACTCCGATTTTCGATAGCCAGCCAGTCGGTTCCATCGGCGCAGTCGCCGTGTCTCCCTCCGATCCCAAGACCATCTACGTCGGAACCGGCGAATCCGACATTCGCTCCGATCTATCTTCCGGGAATGGGGTCTACAAATCCTCTGATGGAGGCTCAACCTGGACCCACATCGGACTTGAGGACACGCGGCAAATCAGCCGGATCGTGATCGATCCGCGCGATGCGAACGTCGTCTACGTCGGAGCGCTCGGTCATGCTTATGGTCCAAACGAACAACGCGGTGTCTACAAGTCAGTCGATGGAGGAGCGCATTGGATTAAGATTCTTGATGCGGGACGAGAAATTGGCGTTTCCGATCTAGCGATCTGTTCCAGCAATTCACAGATCTTGTATGCCGGAACATGGAATGCGCATCGTCCTCCCTGGAGCACGTATGCAGCTATCGATGGACCCGGCGGCGGCCTCTATCGCTCTCTAGATGCCGGGAAGACCTGGTCGCGCCTCAGCGGCACCGGATTACCTGAAGGCGATTGGGGACGCATCGGGGTTGACATCGCGCCAGACGGCAAGCGAGTCTACGCACTCATACAAGCAAAGAAGTCTGGCCTCTATCGTTCTGATGACGGCGGAGACACATGGGTTCTTGAGAATGCAGACAGCCGTCTCACCAGTCGCGCCTGGTATTTCAACGGCATCACAATCGATCAAAACAATCCCGATGTCATCTACGTCCCAAATGTAGCTCTCTATCGCTCCGAAGACGGCGGCAAGACAATCTCGGTCGTGCGCGGCGCGCCGGGCGGAGACGATTACCACCAGATTTGGATCGATCCCAAGAATTCTGCCAGCATGGTTCTCGGAACGGATCAGGGCGCAACCATCAGTCTCGACCGCGGCCAGACTTGGACTTCGTGGTACAACCAGCCCACGGCTCAGTTCTATCATGTAATCACCGACAACCAGTTTCCCTATGTCGTCTACGGCGCGCAACAAGACAGCGGAAGCGCCGCTGTTATAAGCCGCACTGACCACGGTCAAATCACGCCTCGCGACTGGTTCCCTTCCGGCGAAAGTGAGAGCGGATATATGGCGCCCGACCCTAGGGACCCGAATATCGTCTATCTCAGTGGAACTTACGGCAGCATTGACCGCTTCGACAAGCGAACCGGACTCAGCCAGGATATTTCTCCATGGCCAGCGCTGACGTTTGGATCGGAGATCAATCATCGAAAATATCGGGATCCTTGGACTCCGGTCCTGCTTTTTTCACCCGCAGATGCCACAACGCTCTATCTCGGGACGCAATATGTGATGAAAACTGCCGACGGGGGTTTGCACTGGGAGACCATCAGCCCTGACCTCACCGGAGCGACCCCGCACATGGGAGATAGCAAATCGCAAGGACCGCCTACGATAGAAAATGCGAAACAACGAGGATATGGCGTAGTGTTCACCATTGCGCCCTCGGCTTTAAACCGTGATCTAATCTGGGCCGGAACCGATACGGGATTGATTCATCTCACGCGCGACGGGGGAAAATCGTGGAAGGACGTAACACCACCGGGCCTCAGCGACTGGAGCAAAATCTCGTTCATCGAGGCTTCGCACTTTGACCCTGCCGTTGCCTATGCAGCGGTGGATCGCAGTCGCCTGGATGATCGCACGCCCTACCTCTATCGAACCCGCGACTACGGATCTACTTGGACACTGATTACGAACGGAATTGCGCCTGATTCTTTTCTGCGTGGTATTCGCCAGGATACCGAAAGTAAGTCGCTGCTTTTCGCCGGCACCGAATTAGGAGCCTACGTCTCATTCGATGATGGCGACCACTGGCAACCCTTGCAACTGAATTTGCCGGTGACATCCGTGCGCGACCTCACGATTCATGGCGAAGATCTGATAATTGCCACGCACGGCCGTTCTTTCTGGATTCTGGACAACATTACTCCGCTACGGCAGGCGTCTGAGGCCGAAAGAGCGAATTTATTTTTCCTCTACAATCCCGCAACAGCTTTTCGTATCGATAACGATTCCTTTCCAGGAACCCCGCTCCCGCCCGAGGAACCAACCGCCGAGAACCCTCCCTCCGGCGCTGTGATTGACTATTTCCTCAAGTCTTCAGCCAGACGAGTCACACTGGAAATATTCGATGGGCAAAACCAGCTAGTTCGCAAATTTTCCTCGGAAGATAAACATGCGGAGAAGCATGCCTCTCTTCCTGTTGCGGAGCGATGGTTCTCCAAGCCCGAATCTCTTCAGGCAACTCCGGGAATGCATCGTTTTCTGTGGAGTCTTACTTGGGACAGCTCTGGTGGACCCGCAGAGGACGAGGAATCCCAATTTCGCAATCCCAGCGGCCCAAAGGTCGTGCCGGGAATCTACCGGGTCAGCCTGACGGTTGACGGAATGACGCAGAGTCGAACTCTAAAGGTCATTATGGATCCGCGCTCGCCTGCGACTCGCGACGAACTTCGGCAACAGTTGCAACTCAGTCGGCAAATCTTTGCCGAAGCAATTGATGCACGCCGCGCCCTCGCTGAGATCGCCTCGGTTCAGAAGCAACTGGCCGACCTGGAGCAGAAACTTAGAGAGCAGAACCCAACCCTTAAGTCGACTTTGGCAGACGCCCAATCGGAAATCGCAAAGATTCTTTCTAGTAAGGAAAACCCCCAGCAGCAGGACGAAGGATTACAAGAGAGCTATACTGAGCTGGCTTCCGCACTGCATGTCATCGAGGGTGGTGATCGGGCCGTGCCTTCCCAGGCTATAGCGGTGTACAAAGAGGCCAGCCCGCGCGTCAAAGAAGGTATCGCACAGTGGGCTACGTTCAAGCGAATGAAATTGCCGCCGCTAAATCAGAAGCTTCACGAAGGAAGTCTGACTCCAATCGCGATCTCGGAAATTAAACAGTAAGTGCAATCCCTTTTGTCACGGTAAAGCGACGGGAGCCGAATCGACCCCAGCATTTCGTCTACTTCAGGTGCTCCACAAGAAATAAATCAGACAGGTTGCGCACATATCCAAAAACGTAATGCTCTTCGTCTGCCGCGATTCGCGGGCACGCGACGCCAACCACTCCCGCTAAGTCAGCGGGGCGGACCGTTTTCCATGGAGTTCTCGCGCCCGTCTGGAGGTCCAGGCGCCAGACCGGACAACTTGTTTCACCGCGCTGTCCGATAAACAACGCGTTCCCGTTTTTTTCCCAGCGCAGAGGTGTGTCGTTGGGTACTGATCCAGGGACAAATCGCGGATTGCCGCCATCCACCGAAACCAGAGAAATGCCATTGTTGGAAAGCGTGGCGACTTGTTTGCCATCGGGTGAAACAGCGTGGGCGTGTGTTCCCAAGTTATATCCCTCGGGGGTGATCGGACGGGGCGTACCACCACCAAGGCTGGCAATATACACTCGCATGGCATGTCCCGGTTCGTGACCGTCAAACAGCAGCCGGTTGGAATCGGCCAAGAATTGACCACCAGCGGGAATTACGTTACCGGTCGAAACCGCTTGCTGCTGTCCCACTCCAGTCGGAAGAAGTACGAAATCGGGCGGGGACATATTCTGCCGCAAAACCAGAGCCCACTTGCCGTCGGGTGATAACGATTCCCCAGAGCCCTGGCCCAGACGAACTGCAGACGTACCATTCGTATCGCGGCTAAATACTGCGTATTCCCCACCGCCCGCCTCACCTGCCTCAATGAATAGTATGAGCTTCCCGTTTTCGGAGATGTCGATTGGCACAGTCCAGTCCTGCCAGCTCAGATCGCGTTCCTTGTTTTCCCCTGGCGCCAGCCCGATTGCGCCAGCCCGCATGGCGTCACGTGAAATCAAAGCCCGCCCTCCGGCGCCAACATCGTGCAGAGTAAGCGTCCCGGGAGCGCTTAGCAGTTCCCGAACCTTGCCCGATAACGTGACGCCGCGCAGAGAGCGGCTGAAGCCGGTGGCCGTCGCGGTGAACCAGATCTCGTCCCCTGATGGTGACCAGGCGGCTCCGAAGGCGCTCGCCCAACGTTCGGTCAAGTCCGATTTCTTGCCTTTAAGGTCGACGACGCTGATGGTACCTCCGTCGTCCCCCAGCAAATTATGGTCAATAAATGCGAGGCGGTCTCCCTTGGGGGAGAAGTGCAGGTGGCTGATCCAGCCCGCGGTCTCATACAACACTTTGCCAATAGGATACTCGACTCGACTTTGGCCATTCACGACGTGGATTGCGGCTAACGCTTCTCCGCCGGGAGCCCAATCCGCACCTTCAACACTGTCCAGCAGGTCGCGTGGAGCATCTGCGCCGATGGAAACCTGAGCGAGCGTACCGCGATGCGTGAAATGATTGGGACTTACGCTAAAGTGACGCAACACTGCCATTTGTCCCCCGGGCGACACCGCTAATACCTCTGTCTCCGGCAGGCCGAGATCGCGAGATTCGGTCGAATTCGCCGAACTGATAAAGACGGATTGGGGATTGCCCTCCCAACTGGCGCTGTACACCGCCGATCGCGTGTCCGGGGCAAATCTGGCTGCCAGCAGAGACCCGCGGCGGAAGCTCAGTTCGCGAAATGTCGGCACTGGTGACGTGGACTTTCGCTGACCCGCCAGGAAACTGCCGATTGCAACAGCCACTAGCGCCACTACGGCTGCGCCGACCAGTAAAGGCATATTTGCACGCTTCGCGGCAGGGGGAGTAATCCCTTGGGTGCCCTCCGGCGGCTTCGCGGTTGTTACGGGCCCGCTGGAGTCTGTGGCTGCGGCCATCTGCCGTGAGGAGGGATGCCAGTCCCGCTGCAGGCGCTTGAGATCGGATCGCACTTCAGCTGCGCTCTGATAACGCAAGTCGCGATCCTTTTCCAATGCCTTGTTGATGATGCGCTCCAGTTCGGGCGGGATTTTCGGATTTAAGAGGAGCGGTGCGGTTGGCGCTTTGTTCAGGATTGCATTGAAAATCGCCGCTGATGTATTTCCTTCAAACGGCAGCTGTCCGGTGCTCATTTCATATAGCACCACGCCAAACGAGAACACATCGGTGCGCGCATCCACCTCGTCGCCGAGCGATTGTTCCGGGCTCATGTAGGCTACCGTGCCGAGCGCAGAACCTGGCGAGGTCAGCTGCTCGGGGTTGACTCCCACCGTAGGTCCGACGGTAGCTTCAGCCGCTCCTGTGACCTTGCCACGTTCGGCCAGGACTTTTGCTAATCCAAAATCAAGAATCTTCGCATGATTGCGCTCGGTCACGAATATGTTTGCAGGTTTAATATCGCGGTGAATGATCCCTCGTGCATGAGCCGCTTCGAGAGCGTCGGCAATCTCGATGGCCAGGGCCAGCAGTGGGCTCACCTCGAGCGGACGATGGGTAATCCGGTGCTTAAGCGTGCTCCCATCCAGAAACTCCATCGCAATGAAGGACTGCTCTTCGTGCTGGCCGATTTCGTAAATGGTGCAGATATTGGGATGGTTCAACGCCGAGGATGCCTGGGCCTCTCGCTGAAAACGGATCAATGCCTGGGAGTCTCTGGCTACCTCATCGGGCAAAAACTTCAGCGCGACAAACCGGTGCAGACTTAGGTCTTCGGCTTTGTAAACCACCCCCATGCCGCCGCCCCCTAACTTTTCAACAATGCGGTAGTGCGAGATGGTCTGGCCGATCATTCGGGAGATGAATAGTTTCCGGGTCGCTTCATATTACGGACGCGGCACCGCCTAGTCAACGAATGCCTGCTCTGTCGCAGTCGAGCCCAGAGCACCGCCTCATGAAGGATTGCCGTGGAGGCGGCGAGCGAACTTCCACTGTGTCGGAAAACCGGCATCGTGATCGAACAGGTGAATAGAGTGACAACTCGGCGGTTTGCCCAGGATGACGGGCAAACCGGAGATGGGCAACTCACTTCCGGATGGCCGACCAACCATCCAGAATCTTTGGATCCGCGTGGAACGTGCTGCGTGGGCTATAATCACGCGCACGCATGGCACTCAGGTCCGGTACAAAACTAGGGCCTTACGAGATCCAATCGCTTCTCGGCGCGGGTGGCATGGGCGAGGTGTACCGCGCACGCGACACGCGGCTCGGGCGTGATGTCGCGATCAAAGTGCTGCCAGAGGCGCTGGCTAATGATCCCGATCGACTGCGGCGTTTCGAACAGGAAGCGCGCACGATTGCGGCGCTGGACCATCCGAACATCCTGGGAATCCATGACATTGGTGCGCACGACGGCGCGCCGTTTCTAGTCAGCGAATTTCTTGAAGGACAAACGCTGCGGGAGAAGCTTGTATCAGGGCCGCTGCCGGTGCGGCGCGCGATCGAATACGCGCTCGGCATGGCGCAGGGACTCGCGGCGGCACACGAAAAAGGAATCGTGCACCGGGATCTGAAACCGGAGAACGTGTTTGTCACTCGTGACGGACGGATTAAAGTGCTGGATTTCGGGCTGGCGAAGCTGATTAGGCCGGAGGAAGACCACGAAACTGCAATGACGCTAACGAGCCCGGCGACCTTGCCGGGTATGGTGATGGGTACCGTAGGCTACATGTCGCCGGAGCAGGTGCGGGGCGAACCGATCGATGAGCGATCGGACATTTTTAGTTTCGGTGCAGTGTTGTACGAGATGCTCACCGGCAAACGCGCCTTCAAGCGCGAGACGTCCGCAGAAACGATGACTGCAATTTTGCGCGAAGAGCCACAGGGGCTGAACGATACCGGCTGGCAAGGTCCGCTGGAACTACAACGGATACTTGCGCGATGCCTGGAAAAGAATGTCGGGCGACGATTCCAGTCGGCCAGTGATCTGGCATTTGCCATTGAATCGTTGAGCGGAACATCGGCCGGAGCCCCGACCGGAACTTCGACCGCGAAGAGTGTGCCGCAGCCGAAGTCAAGGCGAGCGTGGCTCCCGTGGGTCATAGCCGCCGCTCTGCTGATGGGAACTGCGGTCTGGGAGATGGTTCGGCCGGCGGCCGCACCGCCCAACCCGCTCGAAAAAGCGCATTTCACGCGCGTGACCGACTTCGAGAGCGTTGAGGCAGCGATCTCGCCGGACGGGAGGTTCGTGGCTTTTGTCTCCGATCATGACGGCCCCTTCGATGTATGGCTCACCCAGGTGGGTACCGGACGGGTAATTAATCTAACCCAGGGAAAGGCGGGCCCTTTACCTGGGCCTTTACGAAACGTCGGTTTTTCGGGCGACGGCTCGGAAATTTGGATCGGCGGTGGTGATGTGGGGCTGCGGCTGCGGCTGATGCCCCTGACGGGAGGTGCGCCCCGTAATTTCCTCGGCGAGGACTCCGCCAACCTGGCTTGGTCACCGGACGGCGAGCGCATTGTCTATCATACTTTCCGTAATGGCGACCCAATGTTCGTGGCGGACCGCACTGGCGCCAATGCGCGGAAGATATTCGGGGGCCAGCCGGGACTTCACAACCATTTTCCAACTTGGTCGCCTGGCGGCCGCTGGATCTATTTCGTGCATGGGACGCCGGCGACGAGGGAGATGGATTTATGGCGCATAGACTCGGACGGCCGGAACCCAGAGCGTCTCACGCAACGCAATACAGACATCGCATATCCCACGCCGTCCGGCGACCGCACCGTGTTCTACGTGGCGCGGGATGAGGACGGTGCAGGACCGTGGCTGTGGGCGTTTGATCTGAAACGGAAGGATTCGCGGCGCGCGAGCGTCGGTCTCGAGCAATATACGTCCGTGCAAGCCAGTGCGGACGGCCATAAGCTGGTGGCCACCATCAGCAATCCCGTGGCGGGGCTTTGGACGGTTCCGATTCTTGATCGTGTCGCCGAAGAACACGACGTCAAACCGTTTACAGTGCCGACCGTGCGGGCGCTGGCGCCCCGGTTCGGCGGCTCGTCGCTGTTTTACTTATCTTCCCTCGGGACAGGCGACGGACTGTGGCGCCTTCGGGACGGACAGGCGACTGAGGTCTGGAAGGGCGCCGATGGCGCTTTGCTGGAAACGCCCGCTGTTTCGCCGGATGGAGGTCGCGTGGCCATTTTGCTGCGGCGGAGCGGGAAACGCCAACTGCACGTCCTCTCTTCAGACGGCGCCGAACTCCAGCCCATCGCGGAGGGAATTGTCGCCCAGGGCACGAGTTGCTGGTCGCCGGATGGCAGATGGATCGCCACTGGTGGCAGCGACGCCACCGGTCCCGGGCTTTTCAAGATTCCGCTGGAGGGCGGATCGCCAGTTCGCTTGGTCAGCGGGCCGGCACTCAATCCAGTCTGGTCGCCGGATGGAAGCCTGATCGTATATGCGGGTACGAACGTGAGCACCTTCGCTCCTCTCCTCGCCGTACGCCCGCAGGGAATCAGCGTCAAATTGCCCGAGATCACGGTGCGACGCTTGGGCGAGCGCGTGCGCTTCTCGCCTGATGGCACGAGTCTGATCTACATGCAGGGACTGCTTGCATCACAGGACTTCTGGCTACTCGATCTCGCCTCCATGAAATCGCGCGCCCTCACCAGGCTGCAAAACCGTGCCGCCATGCGGACCTTCGACGTCACAAGCGACGGGAAACAAATCGTGTTCGACCGCTTGCGTGAGAACTCGCATGTCGTCATGATCGATCTTCCCAAAGAATAGCGTTATTCAATCGCGACCTGCCAGGGGTTCCCGAGGTCTCTCTTGATCCGCCCGAGTGACGGGCAACGCGGAACTTGTCGCGTTGCAATTTCTAGTTTTCAGGTGCTAGCCAGTGCACGGGCCTCCCATGGAAGCCGGAGCGGGCGAGCAGCCAATCTTTGCTGCCAGGCCAAAGTCGCAAGCGGACTTCGGCGAGGTTGCGGGCTGGCTCAAAGCGAAGCCACGCAAGCGGACTGTCATGAGTGGCGGCCTGCCCCGCTGCAGCCATCACGCGCCTGAAGCGCGCCCGGTCTGCATTCGACAGGTACTGCCACACAACTGAGTGATAGACCACCGTTGCCACACCAGAAACGCCGCTGGCCAGCGCCGCCTCGATCCAATCGGCCGCATTGGCGTGGTCGACAGGGGCGGGCACACGGCGCGCAATCTCGATTGCTGCCATAAGCCGGCGAAAACGCTCCATCTGATCCGGCCACACATACGACTGCAGCGTTAAGGCGCCTTCATCCGTGCTGGGGTCAATCGGTGAAGTATCGCAGCCGTGGCGCTCTTCGATCCTGGTCGACACATCGAGACGCGGATATACATCACCAAATACATTGGAAATGCGCACCGGTGAATCGGGATCGCCCCAGCCTTCATGACCGGCTTCGTAGAAGTAGTGATCCCAGCGCAGGATCAGCCCGGCTGCGGCTCCGACTTCCAGCAAGCGCAGCGGGAGTCCAGTGCGCCGCGCGACCTCAACAAATCCGCCCAGCAAGGCGGCGCAACGGCCTACTTCATTGGTCTGCACGGGGCGATGAAGTAGTTTGCGTAGAACTGCTGCCTGTTGTTGCACAACTGCGTGAAACGGGGGCCACGGGTCGTGACAATCGCCATCGCCGCCCGCCGATGGATAACAGGCAGCGAGTTGCGGTGCCTGGCCTTGCAGCACGATGCGGTGGACTGCCCCAAGAAAACGCAGTGCAAGCGCTGAGCCGGGTGGATCGTCGTGATGGTCACGCAAAACCGTCCAGCACACACCTGCGGCGCGAACATCGTCTGCAGCTTGGCGCAACAGGGTTGAGTAGAGGCGTGAGCCCAGTTTTTGGCACCACTTTGCCTGCTTAAGGAGACGCCGGGCAACAGTTTCATCGGGGGTTGTCATCGTTTCGGGGTCAGCTCACAACCCAGTTGCAATTATGTCTGTATCACGGGCAACCCGGAACTTATCGGCTCGTACGTCGGATTAAATACCAAGAAGCGCCCCCTGGGAACGACTGAAAGCATCCCCATTCGCGCCAGAGATCCGGCCCTCGCCGGAACACACCAGTCAGATGCCGGCGTACCAGGCATAGCCTCCCTCTGGAGCTGCAGAGCCCAGACCCTTACCGAAACCTTTCAGACTGTCGGTGACTGTCATGTGAGTAATGAATTTCACGTTCTTGTACCCGAGCTGGCGGGCAACCCGCAGGCGAAGCGGTCCGCCGTTGCCCACCGGGAGATCATCGCCATTCATCCCATAGGTGAGAAAAGTCTGCGGATGCATCGCATCGGCCATATCGATGCTTTCCCACCAGTCGGGCTCGATCGAGAAGTAGACGACGTATCTGGCTTGCGGATGGACTTGCACGGCATCGAGGACTTGGGAGAGAGGCACTCCGTTCCATTCGGCTATATACGACCAGCCCTCTTCACATTGAATCATCGTGATCTGACTGCGAGACGGGTAGCTCTTCAGCTGGTCAAGGGAAAACGAAGTGGGCCGCGCGACCATGCCGTCGACGGCGACTCGCCAGTCAGCGAATCCTCCCGCCTGAAGGCGCTTGTACGCATCACTCAGGGGCGCCATTTCATTCGGGAAGGGACGCTTCGAAATCTGGCTCCGAGGAAACTCACGGGCTAACGAATGCCTCGTCAGCAGCCGCTGCGAAGCATAGGTCAGCGTTTCACCGAGGCCGTAGATTCCGCCGTGATCGGGCGGGACCAGTCCATACTTCCGCGCTAATCCCGCGGCCACGCCGAGGGCCGATACGCCCGCCGTGGCCGCGAGCCCGGTGGTGATCAGTTTGCGCCGTGACAGTTTGCGGGATGAGAGATCGCTCATATCTGCTCCAGGTGGTTACCCGCGCGGCCCCTGATCATTGCTCGCATGCGGCTTCTGAATCCGGCGAGCCAAACCATCAAGATGTGGACTAGTAGAAAAAGCACAAGTGCCAGAGAGACGAAGAAGTGAATCGTGCGCGCCGATTGCTGGCCGCCGAGCACATCAACCGCCGCCGGAACCGCCGAAACAAAAGCCGGAGACATCGCCAGGCCCGTCCAGATTACTAACGGAAACAGAACGAAGATCACGAACAGGTAGGTGAGCCGCTGGAGCACGTTATACGACCAAGCTTCTACCTCGCTCGGCCGCTCGAAGCGCAAATGTTTACCGATCGCAACCGAGAACGACCGCCACGAAAGATCGGACTTACGCGGCAGCAGGTTATTGCGAAAGTGCCTCGTCAACAAGCCGAAGAGTAAGTACAGCAAGCCGGTCAACACCAACACCCAGGCAGCTTGAAAATGGAGATACCGGCTCCAGCCGTTCTGGTCCGGCAGCACGTACCCGTAGCCCGTCGGCACGAATGCCCGCGATGAAGGGATCGGAATTTTGAACAGCGGTGGAGTCAGATCATTACCGGTTTCGCCCCAGTAGAAGCGAGGATGAGAGATCACGATTTCAACTCCGCTGACGAGCAGGGCAAGAAAGCACAGGGTCGTAATCCAGTGAGTGACGCGAACAAGGGCAGAGTGTCTCGGCGTAACCGTCGCGGCTGGCACCATCGAGACAGAACTCGGGATGCAAGCGGAATCACTCACACGGGAATCGTATCATGTGGCAGACACACCCACATCCTCGAATCTGCCCCGCAGTGTGTACAGGAGAACGAGGAATCTCGTAGATGCTACCCGACCCTGGTTCTTGTTTCGGAGGCATAGTTCTCGGGATGCACACTAATCCGGCAGAGATTTAGAGAAGAGCCATGGAAACAGCTCTGGTTCGTCGTAGGCTTTGTTCCAGCAGGCGTGTCCGACGCCTGGATATTCGGTGTAGTGGACTTCCCCCCCGATCTGTTTCATTGCTTCGGCCATCCGTTGAGATTCGGTGACCGGAACAATATGGTCGTCGGCACCGTGAAAGATCCAGACTGGGGTTTTGCCGACTCGCTCGGCTGCGGCCAAATATGTCTTCGGTGAATCCGGCGGAGTGACTTTTACAAGATCGGGGTAGCGCGTCTGTGCCGCTATAGGCGGACGAATTCCTCCGCAGATCACCACCAGAGCTGCGAATCTTCCAGGATACTTCTGAGCAAGATGCCATGCTCCGTAGCCTCCCATGGATAAGCCGGTGAGATAGGTGCGATGAGTATCCCCATGGAATTCTTTGGTCGCTTCCGCTAGCGCTGTCATTGCCAGGTCGTCCATGGGTGGCAGTATCCACCAAAGGTTTTTCGCGCACTGCGGCATGACTACGATTGCCTCGATCGCACTGCGGTCTGTGCGGATGGCCGTGCCGATGCCTACGTCGGTCTGCAGCAAGCCGTCGTTGCCGCGCTCGCCAGCGCCATGAAGAGCAAGAATCACTGGCCACTTTCGATGTGGCGTCCAATCTTCCGGAACGAACACCTGGTATTTGTATTCAACCGCTTGGATGGTAGTGGTGCGGTCGATGAACCCTGTCTCATGCTTTTTTGCGTGAGCCGGGAGGGGGACCAGCAGGCTTAGGAACAATGATGTGATCAGCGCCTTTGAAAAAACGGCCACCAATTTCCTCCGACGCTAGACTTTAGCACGTAATTTTGCGTAAAGTCGCGTGAGCTTTTTGTATTCGAGTGCGGAATTCGAGTGACGGTTGTCTGCCCGATGGCGTCTAACGGGTGTGAGCACGGGACGCCGACTAGAACTGGATGCGATGCGCGGGGTGATGCTTGTGTGGATCGCTCTGACGCATTTGCCCACGGCTGCGAGTGCGTGGGTAAATCAACCTTTTGGTTTCGTGGGAGCGGCGGAGGGTTTCATTTTTCTCTCGGCGCTGTTCACTGGACGGATTTACTTCCGCATCTTAGAACGCGACGGCTATCCGGCGATGACGCGGAAGTTGTGGGCGCGCACGCTGCGTTTGTATGCCTACCATTTGGCCTTGCTGGCTTTTGCGTTCTTAGTCGCGGTGCCTATTGCTTCCCACGGCGATCGGCCAGGGCTTCACAACCTCTTGGATTTTTACTTCGTGGCCGGGGCCAAGCAAGCGGTGACGGAAGCCGCTCTGCTGATTTATCGGCCACCTTTGCTCGATATCCTGCCGATGTACATCATTTTCCTGATGTTCACGTCGATTGCAATTCCGCTCGCGAGGAATATCGGATGGAAACCGATCTTGTGGACATCTTTCTCTTTCTGGGTGCTCGCTCAGTTCGGTTTTCGCAGCGCTGAACACACATTCATGATGCGATACATTCCTACGCGGATTCCTTTGAACGAGATGGGTTCCTTCGACCTCTGGGCCTGGCAGTTTCTATGGTTTGTGGGTGTGTGGCTAGGCGTGCGCTGGGCCCAGGAAAGCCTGCCGATTGAAGCATGGGCCAGGCGGGCGGTTGTTCCAGCCGTCGTGATCGCCGTTTTTTGCTTCATCATGCGGCGAATACTTGCGCATGGGTTAGCACTGGGCGCATTCGAGTTTCTCTTCGACAAGTGGCACCTCGGACCGATCAGGATGCTCGATTTCGCGGCAGTGGCAGCGTTGCTAATCCTTTCGCAACCGATCACGAAAACGGCAGCCATAAGGCCTCTGGTGCTTTTGGGACAATCGTCGCTGCAAGTCTTTTGCGTACATCTTCTATTTTGCTTCGCAGGTCTCACCCTGATGGGCAATGCGTCAATGCTGAATGGGTGGCGACAATTCGCACTGTTGAGCATCACGCTTACGGGAATGTTAATCACAGCGAGAATTTTCTCAAAGAGCGAGGCCAAGAACGAAGGGCAAGGAAAAACTCAAATATCTTCCGGATCAAATTCAACAGACCCTGCAGTGAGTAGCGAGCCAACGGGCGCTGACTTGGTCGGACGAGATTTGATTCGTCGCACCAGTCGAAGCTCGGATAAAACGGTGGAAGAGCCTGATCGCGTTCGCCCAATCGACTCGCAAACTGGACCACCGATTTACCGTCCGGAGATAGGCCCTTAGAAAGCTCGCTGGCAGAACTTCACACGTTCTTCCCTCCTTTTGGTCGGAACACGCAAGCCGTAAATTATCGGAGGTGCATCGGATTAGTATCGAGAAACGCTCTTGTGAAGGAGTGATATCCACGTAATACTTGCCAAAGTGGCCCAATGAGGAACAGCATGACCTGCCATCCGGTTTGTATCACAAGAATGAATTCACTATTTATGAAGAAATTCATGAAAATGAAACGGAAGGCCGCCATGGCGATTGCATTAAGAGGCTTCGCGCTGGCCGTTGTGCTGGGCGCGGCGTGGCAGGCGCACACACAGGCACAGGACGCCAAAACACCATATCCGAGCATGGCCCCTCTGAACCAGTACCTGATGGAGCGAAATGCCGAGGTAGCGCTGGCGAGGAGCGCCGCTCCGGAATCCATCTCGCAGGATGCCGAGGTCATGGTCCTCGGAGGGCATGGTTACGAAACCGCAGTCAAAGGCAAGAACGGTTTCGTGTGTGTGGTGCAACGATCATGGACCGCCGGAATCGACGACCCTGATTTCTGGAATCCCAAGCTGCGAGCCCCGATCTGCTTCAACCCGCCCGCCGCGCGATCCTATCTTCCACTCACGATCAAGAAAACCGAACTGGTATTGGCTGCGCACTCCAAAACTCGGATGTTCGAGGATATCGACGTCGCTTTCGATAAGAAGGAATTGCCGACGCCAGAATCCGGCGCGATGTGCTACATGATGTCAAAGCAAGGATATTTGAACGACCGTGACGGGCACTGGCGACCCCACCTGATGTTTTTTCTTCCACTGACGGATCCTCAAGCTTGGGGCGCAGGCTTGGCGGGCTCCCCGGTTATTGCATTTAGGGACACTCAGGAGCGACTGACTGTATTTCTGATTCCCGTCCCCAAGTGGTCAGATGGTACTGCTGCCCCCATGGATGAGCACTGACAGATTTCGCATCGGAATTCTTGAAGGGATGTCATGCCGTGTCTCTCGCTTGATAAGTTTCCTTAAGATCCAGAATCATTTGCACGACCCGCTCGTCGCCGATTGTGGTGTTCATCATCGAATGGTAAATCCCCCGATCGGGCCACTCGACATTGAAATACTTCTTGATAAAATCGGCGCGTTCTCGATCGATGCTGTCAACGAGCTCTTCGGCTTCCTTCTCGCTTTTGCCGCGAGCCAGCAGCCGCCTGACCTTGTCCTCTCTTGGGGCATAGAGAAACACACGCAGAGTGTCTGATCGGTTTTTAAGAAATTGCTGTGAGCCCCTGCCCACAATGACGCAGTTCCCACGTTCGGCAGCGTGTTCAACAACTCGCCTCGTAGTCTTGAGAATCGTCTCGCTATCCACGAGATTGAGTTTCGGAGCATTGATGCTGCCTTCATAACTTCCGCGCAGGAACGATTTGAAAAGCCGGTAATACAACGGATCGTTACGTTCTTCGCGAGCTTCTACTACTCCCTTTGGGCAATTAGCGAGCCTCGCGATCTCCTCAGTCAATCGCTGATCCCATAGCTTCCAGCCGAGACGGTTCGCCACAAGCTGAGCGATATCGCCGCCGCCGCATCCGTACTCGCGTTCAATAGTGATGATGTTGACCATGAAATGCAATCCCCTTCCGCGTGTCGATTACGTGTGGACCGCGAGCACCGGGCAGGGGCCCAACTGGATCACTCGATAGGTGGTTGAGCCGAAAACAGCTCGGTCCACAGCGTCGCCTCCGCGCGCCGTCATGATTATGAGGCTTGCTTGTGCTTCCGTTGCGTGTCGAACAATCTCCTCGTAAGGTTTTCCGAACCTCACCGCGAGCCTCACATTGAGATTCTTGCGTTCCGTGTCTGAAACCAGTTTGTCGAGTTCTTCTGTACGCTCAGCAATGAACGCCTCCGCCCTCGCCAGATCGGGGACTTTTTCGGCAACATGCAACAGAGTCAGCTCTGCGCCATACTCCGCGGCTAACGAAATCGCATACCCACGCGCTCCTCCCGAGTTATTCGAAAAATCCGTGCAGTAGAGGATTCGACTCAAACGATGGCGCCCATCGGGTCCAGTGCCCAGGGCTTTGTGAGAGGTATTGGATACAACCAGCACCGGACACGCCGCCTTGCGCATGACCCGGTCGGTGGTCGAACCCAGCACCAGACGGTCAAATCCGCGACGCCCGTGCGTTCCCATGACGATTACTTCCATGTTCTCTTTTTGAGCCAATGAGAGAATACAGTTGGGAGCATTTCCCTGATGAACGACGAGTTTCGGCTGAACCCCGTCTGCTGAACGCTCCTTCACGAACCGCCGCAACTGCACCTCGCCGCCTTCGTTCAGCGCGCGGCAGAATTTAGCGTAGTCAGCCTCTTGGGCAGCATAATCGGCGAATGGATACTTCCGAAGCTCAACAACGTGCAGTGCGACAATCCTGGCTTTGTAGTAGTCGGCCAGCGACAAAGCATACTGATATGCGGCAGCGGAGAAGTCTGAAAAATCGATCGGACACAGGATGGATTTCAATTGCATAACAGTTATTCGGCTACGTGCCCACCACCGCCTCCAGGGTCATTCTTCTCCAGAACAAAGCTCAGGCAGAACATGATCGCTGCGGCAACGCAAAGAACCATGAACGTGTCAATGTAAGCGAGAGACGCAGCCTGCGCTTGCACGGCCTGATAAATCCGGGCATACGCGGTTGCCAGTGCTTCGTGCTTTCCCAATCCACCGCTAACAAAGTGTTGTGTTAGTCCTTGCGCAGAATTTGCGAAGTTTGGATTATCGACTCTCGCTTTTTCCACCAGCCTTAGCTGATGGAGTTGCGAACGGCGAGCAATAAGCGTCGTAACCAGCGAAGTCCCTACGCTGCTGCCCATATTGCGCATGAAGTTCACGATGCCAGCCACAGAATTGTTTTTCTCCGGCGCAATGCCCACGTAGGCAACCAGCGTAATCGGAACGAAAAGGAAGCCCAACCCGATGACCTGTGTGATGCGGAGCCACGTGGCGGCACTAAAGCTGATCTGCAGGTCAATTCGCTTCGTCGAATAAAACATTGCGATCGATAAGGCTAGCCAGCCGAAGGCGATCAAACGGCGCGCCTGAATCTTTGTCGTCAGTTGACCCATGATCGGCATTTCCATCAGCAAAACCACTCCTCCCGCCGAAAGGGCAAGTCCGGCAAGTTGCGAGGTATATCCCAAAAGGGTCTGCAGGAATTGCGGCATTAGAACCAGGCTGCTGAAGAGAAGAATGCCAAGCATGAACATCATGAGACTGGCGCTGGCAAAATTGAAGCTCTTGAACATCCGAACATCGATGATCGGGGTCTTCGCAAACCACTCCCAGACCACTAAAGAGAGCAGGCAGACAGTCGAAATGATGATGAGCGTGGTGATGAAGCGCGATCCAAACCAATCGTCTTCCTGGCCCTTGTCGAGCAGAATCTGCAACGCGCCCACTCCGATGGTCAAAAGCGCGATCCCCACGTAATCCAACTTCACACCGGCTTTCTTCAGTTTCTGAAGATAAGGAGGATCCTCCACGAACCTGCGTACCAAGAACCAAGTAATCACACCCACGGGAAGGTTGATAAAGAAAATCCAGCGCCAGGAATAGTTAAATGTGATCCACCCACCCAGAGTCGGACCAATCGTCGGCGCCATGATGGCCGTGATTCCATACAGAGCAAATGCAAGTCCGCGTTTTTCTGGCGGAAACGTGTCCGCCAAAATAGCCTGAGCCATCGGTTGCAAGCCGCCGCCGCCAGCTCCTTGCAGCACTCGGAAGAGAAGAAGAAAACCCAGGCTCGGCGCGATTCCGCAGAGCAGAGAGCTGACAGTGAAGATGCCAAGGCAGCTCATAAAAAAGCGCTTGCGGCCAAGTGCTCCCGCGAGCCAACCGGTCATGGGCAGAATGATGGCGTTCGACACCAGATAAGAAGTCAGAACCCACGTGCTCTGGTCGTTGCTCGCACCCAGATTCCCAGCCATGTATGGAAGTGCCACGTTGGCGATGCTCGTGTCGAGCACCTCCATGAAAGCTGCGAGTGCCACAACAACCGCGATTAACCACGGGTTGTAACGTGGCCGCCAGATGTCCTGGTCGAGTGTGAGCGCAGCGGTTGTCATCTCAGGTAGACGTCTGGAACTACATTCATGCCTGGGCGAAGTCTTCGGTCCCGATTTTCGCCAGGATCGAGCACAATTTTTACCGGAACTCGCTGCACAATCTTCACGTAATTTCCAGTGGCATTTTCGGGCGGAAGCAAACTGAATAGCGGCCCGGTTGCACCAGCGATACTGTCAACGTGGCCGCGCAAAGTTCTGCCGCTTGAATCCACGTGAATGTCGGCTTTCTGTCCAACCTGCATGTGCTTGAGTTGCGTTTCTTTGAAATTAGCGGTAACCCAGACTTCATCGAGGGGGACAATGGTCAGCAATTGCTGTCCCGGCTCGACATTCAGTCCCTCAACTACCGTTTTATTCACTTCCCCGCTGACTGGGGCAATGATCTTTGTGTATTGCAGGTTCAACTCCGCTTGCTGAAGCAGTGCCTGCTTTTGCTGAACGTCCGCGATCGCAGCCTGCACTCTTGCCTTCGTGGATGACACCTGCTGCGGACCTGTCTGCGCGTAGGCTTGATTGGCGGTTGCTTGAGTTACACGGCTCTGCGCCTGTTGAACAACTTGTTGAGCAGCAGATTCGTTGGCCTGCGCGGCCGCGACGTTGGCGGTGCTAGATCTCGCAACCGCGAGCGCCTGATCATAGATTTGCTGTGACACTTCTCGCTTATCGACCAACTGCTTATATCTGCGGAGATCATCCTGAGCTTTGACATCGTTCGCCTCGGCCGCTTCCACTTGTTCATGAGCGGCAGCCAATTGCTTTTCCGCAGCGCTGACCGCAGCGCGTGCATCCTCTACGCCCGAGGCAGTGAACTGAAGTTGACTGGATGAGTTCACAGAGGTGATAGGTACCGTGATATTGAGCGATCGCGCGGTGGCTTCGGCATTGGCCAGGTTTGCCTGCGCCTGAGCGAGCGCGACCTGATAATCGGTGGGATCAACTTCAACTAGAACATCCCCCCTGTTCACCCATTGATTGTCATTTACGTTAACTCGAATCACGTAACCGGAAATGCGCGCACTGACGGGATAAAGATGAACATCGGCTTGGGCGTCATCGGTCGACTCGTAGCTGCTGAAATAACGCCACAAGAGCAGGCCTGCGACAATCACCACGACCACGGCGATGACAATAATGAGGTTCCGGCGGCGCTTCCGGCGCGCTTCGGACGAATATTTCCGCTCGGCTGCAGGTACTGAGCTCGCCGCAGGATCAGCATGGGGAACCGAAGAAGACACGTTTTCGTCTGCCATCTTATTTTCCTGCAAAGTATTCCTTCACGCCTTGAGTTCCAGCGCCCATGGCCCGAACGAGTGACATTTTCGCGAAATTATACTTGTACAAACTGGAAATGTATTGGTCCTGCGCGCTGGCCACCGCTTCTTGCGATTGCACGACTTCTACTGAGTCAGTGACGCCTGCACTGAAGCGATCGCGGGATTGTGCGAGAGTCTGGTCGGCTAACTCGATGTTGCTCTGGGCAACCTTCACTTGTTCTGCGGAGGACTGCAGGGTCAAGAACGCGGTGCGTACATCTGCCTCGACCTGTGCTCGTAAGTTTTCGAGTCGCTCACGGCTTTGTTCGAGCCGTGCGTCGGCCTGCTGAATTTCGCCATGTACGCTGTTGCCAGTGAAGATCGGGATCGACAGCGTTCCGCGTACGTCGTACACGCGAGTGGAGTCTGACGGATGAGCTCCACCCGTTCCATAATCTGCACCGAAAGATAACGAAGGGAAATAGCCGGCGACCGCTGCCTTACGCGACAACTCTGCTGCACGAACTGCGCTTTCAGCGCCACGATAATCGGATCGCCCGGCATAAGCGCGCGTCAGCGCGTCGTCGATCGTTAGATTGTCGAGCGGTTGGTACAGCGATTTGTCGGTCAGATCGAATTCCTGACTCGTGGCCAAACCGATTACGCGTGCGACGGCGATCTTCTGAACGGCAAAGTCATTCTTCGCCTGGATCAGCTGCTGTTGCCGAGTCTGTAGTTCGACCTTAGTTCGCAATGCGTCGATATCCGCGGCCGTGCCCGCGTTGACCTGGTCCGTCGCTTGATTGAAGAGCGCCTCTGCCGTCTCGACTTGCGCCCGATCCGTGGCAATGCGCGCCTCGTCAGCAACCGCCTGGAAGTAAACGTACCCCACTGTCAAAATGACGAGATCGCGAGCGTCAAGGAGTGTGTAGTCAGCCGATTTCACATTTTGGCTAGCGGCGCGAGCGGCGTTAATGGATTTCCAGTCGAATAACGTTTGACTCAAAGAGGCGCGAGCGTCGAAGTATGAATAGGGCCCTATCGATGGAGAGAGGTGGAACAACGCAGCGAGTCCGGAGAATCCGAGTTCGTCAATGTTGATCTTGGACGCTGCTGCGTAAGGCCCAGCTGTCACCAGCGGCAGCAAGGCACTCAATTCTTGCCAGCGTTGCCCGCGGGCTGTGCGCGTGTCCGCTTGTGAAAGCAACAATCCGAGGTTGTGTTTCAACCCGAGATCAATCGCGTTTTGCAGCGACAATGGCATGCGTCCCGGAATGAGCTCTGCCGGCACGCTGCCTGAAAATGAATTCGTCCCATTTCCAGCCGGAAGATTTTGACTCGGGGTGCTTGAAACAGAAACTGAGGAAGTTTGGGCGTTTGAAACTATCGCTCCCAAAATCAAGGCTGTTGCGCACAGAAGACGTATCGAGGCTCCTGGAGAGATCACAAAACCTCCTTGATTTCGCTTGTGGAGGGCCAAAACGCGATAATATACGCTACCTTGGGACGATTCGTCTCTTGAACACGAAGACGGCCTTCGTGTTCGGATCATCTCTCTCGGAGCCCACGATGGCTGCTTCCAGATTCTGCTTTATCGGAAGGCTGTCTTCAGGGTCAAAGTTCTCCGGTAATGAACTGGGCCCGGCCGTAGCCGAAAGACCAGTCTTCATCAGTATTCTGCGTAATTGAAACAACGACGTCCGACGCCTTCACCCCACAGCGCTGAAGTAGTTCCTGGCACAGCAATTCGTAGAACTTTTGCTTTTCAAGCCGGCTTCGTGGGCGGGTCGTCACTTGTACCATGACGACCTGTTCGGTGCGCGGTATGCCCAGTCCCGTGTCCTCGATGATCATTTCTGCCGCAGGATGCTCGTGCACAATCTGATAGCGGTCCCGTTCAGGCGCTTTGAAAGCAGCAAGCATCGCAGAGTGGATCGCATCCAGCAATTCCTTCAGCTCTGCTTCGCTGCGCCCCTCGATCACATCGATTCTGAGTAATGGCATGTTAGGCCACCGTTAAAACCTTCAGCTTCAATGCCCGGTTGAGATCAAGTTTTCTTGTGCGATGTCTCTTGCTGCGGTGGACATATCTGATTCCCCGTTCAATTTCAGTGCATGTTCTGTTCCAAAGCCTTTTAGCGTAGCCGCGTGGCGGAAGCTGCAGCCTTTGCGCAACGATCCGCTCGCTGATCCTGATCAAAACACCTGCGAATGCGCGGCTAAGCCGTCTAGCGATGGACTTGATGTGTCGAAATAAGGACCTTGCTGTCGAAATGTGCTCTCGGCAGAGTGAAATTCGTCTCAAAGATGTGGAGTGGCGAGGAAGAATGAGGAGGACGATCTCCGCTCGCGAGTCTGGAGTAACCGCTTGAAACGCTATGAATACCCATGCTCCCCGCAGATGGCGATCAAAATGCCTTGCAAACTAAAGCACGAGATTGAAGGAGGATTGTCGAAGGAGTGTGGGTGATGAGGTACAGGAAACTCGGAAATACCGGACTGATCGTCAGCAGCGTTGCACTTGGCACGATGCAGTTCGGCGGAAAGATGAACATGGGCAACCTAGGCCAGGAAGACACGACGCGCATGGTGAAGCTGGCCTTGGACAGGGGAATTAACTTCATCGATACGGCGGACGTATACAGCCTCGGGGAGAGCGAGACTCTGGTGGGGAATGCCCTGAAGGGCGTGAGAGACGAGATTGTCCTCGCCACCAAAGTCCGGCTCCCGATGAGCGAGAATTTCAACCACAGCGGTGCTACTCGCGTAAACATCATGCGCGAAGTGGAAGCCAGTCTCCGACGGCTGCAGACCGATTACATCGATCTATACCAGGTGCATGGATGGGACAGCAATACACCGCTCGAGGAGACGCTGCGGACGCTCGACGATCTTGTGCGCCAGGGAAAGGTTCGCTATATCGGGCTGTCCAACCTCATGTCATGGCAAGCGGCCACTGCGGTAATGCTGCAGGAGCGCCTGGGATTAGAGAAGTACGTAACGGCGCAAATGTACTACAGTCTCGTCGGTCGCAGTCTCGAATACGAGTTCCAGTCGTTCGCCGAGTATTACAACATCGGCATCCTGGTCTGGAGCCCGCTTGCAGGAGGGTTCCTTTCAGGCAAGTACAGCCGCTCCAATCCTGCTCCTCCCGGCTCACGATTCGCGGAGGCAGGAGCGTTCGTGCCGTTTGAAAAGGATATGGGCTACCGCGTCGTGGACGTGCTGAAGGAAGTGGCCGCACGGCATGACGCTAGCCCGGCCCGTGTGGCGCTCTCGTGGGTGCTGGGACGACCGGCCGTTAGCAGCGTGATCATCGCTGCCCGCAAGCCCGAGCAACTGGAGGATAATATCCGTGCCGTCGACCTTCAGCTCTCGGAGGACGACACCCGGCTCCTTGACACGGCATCTGACCCGGGCGTTCCGTATCCGAAGTGGATGGTCCTTCAGCTCGACACTGCGGAAGATCCCCGTTCGAAGATCCTGCATCCCGAGCGTTACGCGGATGGCGGTCCCTGGAAAGACCTCCGCCGGATCGGGTGGTCCGGTTGAGGCATCAACTCGTGTCGGCGGACGTCGTTTGCCGCGCTGATGTCGCGCGTCGCTGAGTGAGCGAAAATACTCCGGCAAGGACACCGACTAAGCACGCGGCAATGCCCCACAATGCGCTGCTGAGTTGATTCCCGAACAGCGCACCGAGTGAAAGAGAGCCTGGGAACGCAAAACTTAACGCTGCGAAGCGACGATCGATGCCCTCTGCCTGCGAATCTCGTGAGCGGGAACCACTGTGCCTTGCGCAGAGGCGTCGTTTGGTGACCTGGATGCACATCAGCAGGATGAAGCATGTTTGGGAGCTGAAAGAAACCCATGGTTCCCGATTGGACCTGCATGGGGGTGAATCAAACGAATTGGATTCGACCGAAGAACGTTAGCAGGGGCAGGCGCTTACTGCTCGCATTCACGCGTTCTATTGGCCTCTTGGATCCCTGCAGACCGAGAGTGCATGAAGAACTACCGCGTGTAACTTATGTCTTGCTGGTAACCATTTCAGTTGCGATGACGCATGGTCTCGGCTACGCGCAGACGCCAGTTGCCTCACAAGAACCGGCCTCACCCTCTTCGAGTACCTCCAACGATAGGTCCCGTGACACCAGTTAACATCGATCCACGAGCCGTCGGATCAGATGGCGACCAGTCCGTGTCGCCTCCAGGTGCAAGACACGTTTGTCCAGCCTTCGGCAAAAGCCACAGAAGCCATGTCGACGATTGGAACCTTGCACTACACGCCTTTGTCCGCACGTTGTAAATTCAATCTGTTTCTGAAGCAAACGCATTCGCCTTTCACATTCGCGTCGGTGGCTTTTCAGGCGACCTGGACCCAGGCAACGGACGGGTGGCCGCAGTATGGCGGAGGTACGCAGGGGTGGGCGAAGCGATTAGGCGCGACTCTGGCGGATACGGAATCGCGCAGATTCATCCAGACGTTTGCTCTATCGACGATCTTGCATCAGTATCCACGGTACTTTCCGTCGCGCACGCGAACCCTCATTGCCAGGATTTTGTATTCGACAACCAGAGTGCTGGTCACCAAGAACGACAACGGCGATAGTAGCTTCAACACGTCCGAGTTCCTGGGCGTTCTGGCCACCACTGCGCTGCAGAGTGCCTACTACCCAAGATATGACCGTACTTTCGGGAATACCATGAATCGCTTTATTGGTGCGCTGAGCTCGGATGCGATTGGGGATCTGCAACGCGAATTTACGCCGGATATGAAGCGTCTCTTCCGGAAGCATGCACCAAAGGAAATCAAGAAGATTGAGGAGAAGCTTCCTATCCCCGCCGACGATAAGCCGTAGCGGAACATCCCGATGTCAAAGACTGGGGATTATCAGGCCCATCAAATTGCCGAAAGCCCAATTCTAAGTGCGCGCCGCTAACGCAGAGCCTGTCGAACGCTGGACGCGGCGTCCATCCGCAGACACTTCTCTTTGATTCGCAGCCGACTGAAGTTCGGGATGATTTGAAAGTTGCCTATATTTCAAGTACTTCGCAGAGCGACGGCGCATCGCGACCTGGCAAGGAAGGTGCGAATGCACGGAAGACGTGGTTTGGGCGATGGCGCTCATCAGGCACGGGAGGCGGGCTGCGACTGCAGGGTTGGAGACCGAATTAGCGCTCTGTGTAGGAGTGGGCGACACCGCGCTGTGATGGAGACAAGATCATGGAACTAGGTATTTACAGCTTTGCGGATGTCCAACGGGATCCGAATAGCGGCGCCCTCGGATCGACGGCCGACGCCATGCGCAATCTGCGCGAGGCCCATTGCGCTAGTCATGGGGCGATGAGTAATGACCGAGTCCGCGGAAAGGTGCTCTGAATGTCTTCTGCGATGCACGGCAGCACGACATTATGGTCCTTCTTCACCATTGTTGCGCTCGTCGTTGTTGCGTTCATTTACTTGCGAGGCTGGTATCACCTTAGCAAGATTCGTCAGAGTGAGGCAAACCTATGGCGTGCTTCGGCTTTTCTAAGTGGAGAACTGTTATTAGCCGCAGCCGTTGCTTCGCCTCTCGCGAGTTTAGATCATCACTGGCTCAGTGCCCATATGGTGCAGCATCTGGTGTTGATGACACTCGCTGCTCCATTAGTCCTGTTGGGAGAGCCGGCCATCATGTTCGCCAACAGCCTGCCTGAGCGCTTTGGTACCACTGCGCAGGATTCGCTTCTACGATGCGCACCGATCCATTGTTTAACGATCTATGAAGTTGGACGCATTCTCGCCAATCCGGTCTTTTGCTGGCTCGCCGGTACCGTCTGCGTGATCGTATGGCACGTTCCCAGCGCTTTCGATCTAAGCCTCCAATCCGAAGTTTGGCACGGCTTCGAGCAGGCAAGCTTCCTCATTGCTGGGCTTTTTTTCTGGTGGCCTGTCGTCCAACCGTGGCCAAGTATCGTGAAGTGGCATCGGTGGTTTGTTCCCTTGTATTTGTTCCTCGCCACAATACCGTGCGATGCGCTCTCGGCATTTCTCACTTTTTGCGGCCGCGTTGTCTATCCCACATACGCATCCAGCCCTCAGCTCCTCAATAACTCAGCGCTGAGGGACCAGGAACTCGCCGGCGCCATGATGTGGGTTTGGGTGACCTTCGCCTATCTCATCCCTGCTGTCGTCATCGCCATGCAGATACTCTCTCCCGCTAATACGCCCAGGCAAAAACCAGTGCGAGCCACGTGGCCCACCGCTGCAGTGCATTCGCTAAATGATGGAGAGGCGGAGGAACTCTAAAACATGGAAACCGAACCTGTCCTTTTGGCTATCAGTCGGCCCGCAACCGCCACAGACTGCCAGAGGTCTCCAGGCGTTGGGAGGCATATCTCAGTATCCGAATATTGGGCGCTCACCAAGCCAGAAGTGAACTTCTTGATCCGGAAAGGCATGCACGCCGATTGCTGTTCGCGTCAATTCTCTATCTCCCGGCCATACTGGCACTGGACGCCAAGGCCCTCCGCGTCCCGGCGCCGTTCGACGCTCGGGTCACGAATCAGCGCAGTGCCCTTCCCCGGTGTCGCACAGGCCGCAATTTATACCAGCCCGCCAGGCGACACTTTTGCAGAAGCGAAAGAAGCCGTGTCTTCTATGAAGCAGCAAACACGACAAATGTTGCAACCCGGCACAGCTCGTCGACAAAAGCGTAACCGTAAAAACCGAGCTGATGCTGGAAATAGCCTCAGGATGAACAAATTGTCATCTTCTGGAAAGGCTCCGGTCATGTTTCGATCGTATCCTGATCGTCGGTCTTCCTGTCTCACTAGGGTGTCTCACTAGGCACGCGGAATTCGGCTTAAACATAGCCTGCAACACTGTCCCTCCGATGTGCAGTGGGAAGCATCATCGGCTATTTGATCCGACGGCATATCTTCCACGAGCACTGGAAGGCTGGTCTGAGCCAATATGTGAGAAGCAATAAGGAACAAATATCGCCTTAAGAAAGCGTGAGGTTGAATGATGCTGAGGAATTGGTCGTGCTATCCACTTGGTGCTTTCCTTCGGTTGCTTGCTATTTGTTTGCTTGTTCAAATCGCCCCCTGTCTGATCGCTCAGACCGCGACAGGAGTTGTGAGAGGTACTGTGAGCGACGAGGCTGGCAAACCGATTGCAAATGCCTCCGTGACGGCGACGAGCATTGATACCGGGCAGAAACAAACCGCCAATGCAGGGCCTGATGGTACATACAAACTGGAGTTGCCTGCAGGCAACTACCGGCTGACATTTGAAGCCGCGGGATTCAAGACGTTTGAGATTTCTTCAGCAACGGTCAGCGCGACCGTTCCGGAAGTTCTGGATGGCAAACTGGAGAAAGGCGAGCAAGTCAATGGCAAACCAACGCCAACAGAACAGGAAAACCTACCGAACGCGCCGTCGAGCAGTACGACAGCTCCCTCGCTTTCAGATCTAGGCCTTTCTCCGGAACAGACTCAGGGAAACGCCCGTGAGCAAGCGTTGCTCGATAAACGAACACACATGCTAAAGATCCATCAGCGCATGGGTTTGATCACAACCATTCCCTTGATTGCGACCGTTGTCACGTCTCTGAATGCCGGCGGTAAAAGTGAAGGTACCGCCTCCCGCGATTTGCACGTTGCTCTGGGTGCGGTCACCGGCGACCTATATGGGATCACGGCTTATTACGCCATTCGCGCCCCCAGAATTCCCGGAACCAAAAAGCGCGGTCCGATAAAATTTCACGAGGCGATGGCTTGGATCCACGGCCCCGGCATGATTCTGACTCCCATCCTCGGAGCAATTGCCTTTGATCAAAAGAACAACGGCGAGAAAGTTCACGGGATCGCCTCCGCGCACGGGCCGGTGGCGATAGTCACCGCTGGTGCGTTTGGCGCTGCCCTGCTTTCGGTTTCAGTAAAGTTCTAAACACAGCTTATGAATAAGAGAATACTGATCGTCTTCCTACTCGCGGCGCTGCCCACCGTTGCAGCAGTCGACAGCCAATGGCTCCTTCAAGAAAGCACTCTCACATATCACATATCGCATCCACTCCATCAGTCGGAGGGCGTGAGTCATGCGGCAAAGGGCAAGGGCGTTTGCCATGCCGGTCAATGCGACTTCCTGATCGCGGTGCCGGTTAAGTCGTTTGACTCTGGAGACAGTAACCGAGATCTTCACATGCTGCAAGTGACGCGCGGCGCCGAGTTCCCGCTGGTCACGGTCCGTACTCGCTTGCCTGAATCGGATGCCGCAGCGTCGAGCATCAATGCCGACCTTGAAATCCAGTTCGCTGGGCAGACCGCCCAGTTCAAGCAGGTTCCCTTCAAACTGGAGAAACAAGGAGACCTAATTCATCTCACGGGAACAATTCCGGCTACGCTGGCGGATTTTAAGATCGACCCGCCATCGCTGTTGACGATACCCGTCAAGAACGAAATG
The DNA here is from genome assembly GCA_963842075.1 of uncultured Acidobacteriota bacterium. Classification (GTDB taxonomy): domain Bacteria; phylum Acidobacteriota; class Terriglobia; order Terriglobales; family Acidobacteriaceae; genus Sulfotelmatobacter. The sequence goes on from CAWJFA010000006.1 coordinate 71,078, forward strand.
CCGGTGCGTGTAGACCTGACATGGCATCAGCAGTGACGCGGCACCTGTTGGCTCAGGAAGTTTCCAAGACCCTGTTTTCTGCATCCTACCTGGAGGTGTAAAGTTTTGGAGGGGCAGAGATCTCCCATGCGACTGTTGGTCGTAGAAGACGACATTTCCATCCAGCTATTCCTCAAGCGGGCGCTGACGGAGGCCGGATATCAAGTGGATACGGCCAGCACGGCAAAGACTGCTGAAGCAATGGCTTTGGAAGCGATTCACGATGCTTTCATTATCGACCTCGGGCTTCCCGACCTGGATGGATTGGACTTAATTGCCCGTTGCCGCGCCCAAGGGAATGCGGCGCCGGTTCTGATCTTGTCCGCCCGGCGCTCCGTAGACGAACGTGTTCGCGGACTGGAGCAGGGCGGAGACGACTACCTCACGAAGCCATTTGCTCTCCCAGAATTGCTGGCAAGATTGAGAAATCTCCTACGCAGGTCCGCCGTTCCGCAGACTGAATCTGTGCGTTTGCAGTCAGCCGACTTGCAGCTTGACTTGGTACGTCGTGAGGCGCGGCGGGGCGATCACTTGCTGCAATTGACCCCGCAGGAGTTTTCTTTGCTGGAATATCTTTGCCGCAACGAAGGTCGCGTGGTGACGCGGACCATGATTCTGGACCATGTATGGAAGATGAGGATTGACCCCGCAACCAACGTGGTTGACGTTCACATTTATCGCCTGCGCAGCAAAGTGGATCACGATACCCCGCGACCGCTGATTCATACGATTCGCGGTGTTGGATACGTTCTCAAACATGCCTGAGAATCTCCGCGCTACCGCCGCTTGGCGAATTTCGATTTGGACAACTCTGGCGTTCGCCCTCGGAACCGCTGGAGCGTTTTCCATAGTTTATTTGCTTGTCGCTCAGGGTCTTAGGGAGCGAAGTGACACTTGGCTCAGCGGCGAAGCTGAAGTCCTAGCTCAAGTCTCCGCGGATACTCCGAGCGATCACCTATACAAGCGAATCGTACGCGAGGTGGCTGAGCTCGCAACTCAGGAAGTACCGGATGAGCGCGATGCTCGCGGCGAGAGGCTAAATTCCGTTTTCTTCTTGGCAACAAATCCCAACAACACTGAGGGTCCGTTGTGGGTCGGCCCTGGCCCGAAAGATGCTTTCGTTAAGGCGATTCAACAGACAAAGCTCTCTCTGGGGCCTCCGAAATCCATAACAGTCGAAGGATACCGCCAAACATTTCGCGTCGTTGAGAAGGCGCAAAACGGAAGAACTGTTTATCTCGGACTATCGGATCATGGTGCCAGGCACGTGCTGCACACACTAGCTCGTCGCCTTCTGATGGTTTGGGGCGGCATGTTTCTCCTCGGTTTCGTCATCTCGTACTGGAGCGCGCGTCGTACGCTGCATCGTGTCGAACTAATCACCGAGACTGTCGCGCGAATTGGTACAGAGGGATTAGAGGAACGGTTGCCTGAACCTGTGAATTCAGATGAAATTTCGCGATTGGCGAAGACTTTTAATCACATGCTGGATCGTCTGCAGTCGTCGGTAAATCAGCTCCGAACAGTTACTGGCAGTGTCGCGCACGACCTCAAGAGCCCGGTGACCTTGATTCGAGGAACGCTGGAATCGGCACTATGTAATGAAGGAAACGACAAGTGGCGTGATTCGGTTGGGGAGGCCATCGAACACCTGGACAGGCTCTTGCAGTTGTTGAACACAACACTGGATCTGGCGGAGGCGGAGGCTGGAGCCCTTCACATCGATCGGGGCCCAGTCGACTTCTCGGATGTGGTGAGACAACTCGTAGACATTTATCAACCGGCGATGGCCGAGCGCCATCATGAGGTAACCGCTGACCTCGAACAGCATGTCGTCGTTGATGCTGATGTGACCCTACTGAATCGGGTAGTAAGCAATTTGCTTGAAAACGAACTAACTCATTTGCCAGCGGGATGCCAAGTGAAGATCCGGCTATATTCTGATCACGGATCAGCAGTACTGGTGGTTGAAGACAACGGTCCGGGATTCCCCGCTGATATTGGCACGCAGGTTTTCAAACGATTTGTGAAAGGAAAACATTCTCCGGGTCACGGTCTCGGACTGGCTTTTGTCGCGGCAGTTGCCCAGGCACATGGCGGCGGGACACAGGTCTCGGATCGTGCGGGAGGTGGCGCTGTTATAACCTTGTCGCTGCCTGTTAGCGTGCTCCAGGCAGCATAGATGCGAGACGCCAGTGCTCTGCTCAGTGTCGAAACGGCTTATTGCGCACGTCCAAACGATCGATCCGCTGCCGAATGTAAAGGTTGGAAATACCCGCGGCCACGGCATTTCCGGCTAGCTCTGATGTGTTGAATGGTTGCGGCCATCATCACCCAGATACTATGGTCCATGCAAACTGGCCTGTTCTGACAGGCCAAGATGAACAACTTGTCATCTGTTCGCCACTCCGAATTCATCATGCAGCTGATAATCTTCCTCATGGGACGTTGTGACTCTGATCGAATGATGAGTTGCCGACATCTCGCGATCACTTTCCTACTCGTCACCTTGAGCTTGGCTGCAACTCTCGCCCATGCTCAGGACAACTACGAAATTCAAGTGTACGGATCTGATCTGGTCGATCCCGGCCACACTATGGTTGAGCTCCACAGCAATTTCACGATCGACGGCTCGAAGACGATTGTGGATGGGGTTTATCCCACCAATCATGCCGAACATGAGACGGTGGAGATCACTCACGGCTTCAACGACTGGTTTGAGTGCGGCTTTTACATCTTCACTTCAATTACCGAGGGCCAGAGCTGGCAGTGGGTGGGAGATCACATCAGGCCGCGAGTTGCCGTGCCGAAGAAATGGCACTGGCCCGTGGGCGTGAGCCTCTCGAATGAAATCGGCTACCAGAGGCGGCAATATTCGGTGGACACCTGGACCTGGGAAATTCGTCCCATCGTGGATCAAAAGGCCGGACGCTGGTATTGGTCGCTGAACCCGACGCTCGACCGATCTTTCCACGGCGAGAGCGTGAACCAGGGCATAGTATTCTCGCCGAACTTCAAATTCAGTTACGATTTCACGCCGAAAGTTGCGGGAGGTCTTGAATACTACGGATCGGTCGGTCCAGTGACAGGATTCGATGCCGTCTCACAACAGCAACATCAGATTTTCCCCGCAATTGATTTGAATATCGCTCCGCAATGGGAAATAAATCTCGGACTTGGGGTGGGCCTTACGGGTTCGACCGACCACCTGATTGCGAAGATGATTCTGGGTTATCGCTTTAATTTCTGATCAATGATAACGACAGGAGAGCGCCAGTGCTAAAGGGCATCGTAATCGGTTTCATTCTGGCCGTTGCGATTTCAGTGAGTTGTGTTTTCTTTTACTTTTCGGCAGGACTGGCCCCAGCAGCAACGGCTGATCCGCCGATGCCGTTTGAGAAGAAACTTGCAAATATGGCGCTGGACGCGCATATCGAGAAGCAACACATTCCTCCATCTTCGGTGCCCGCGGACGAAGCGAATTTTCTTGCCGGTGCAAGTGTTTACAAACAACACTGCGCCTTGTGTCACGGACTTCCAGGCCAGCCTCCCATTGACTACGTGACAACGATGTTTCCCAAGCCACCACAGTTGTTCCGTGGCAAGGGTGTGACCGATGATCCGGCATCGGAGACTTACTGGAAGGCAGCAAATGGAATCCGCCTTTCGGGCATGCCGTCCTTCAAGACTAAGCTAACCGATACCCAGCTATGGCAGGTTAGCGAACTGCTCGCGCACGCAAATGAAATTCCTGAAGCCGTGAAGAAAGCACTCATCTCGGATGCGCCAGCGTCAGCGACTATACCTGCGCAGCCGGCGAACTCACCCTAGGAACGGCATGGAACGTAGAAGGTATTGGGCTGTGACCCAAGCAAACAACCCTTTGCCGAACTGACGCGGCATCTGCGCTTCCCAAGAGGGGCAGTGAAGGCAGGGCATTCTTTCATCGCGCCAGACGACGAAGGCAGACTGGAAGATGATGACCCACGGCGATTTGGCTTCCATAATCTGCGTCACAGCTCGTCGACTGCCGGACACCGTTGCGAATGACGTAGTACAGTTCAGCGTCGCTCAGAGACTGTGTTTCCGACTGACGCATATCCGGCGCTTTCGGGTAGAGGTTTTTGCCCATCTCTGTCTCTCCACTGCCGTTGTTGGCGTGGCAGGTCGCACAATGGTCCGCCCAGTGATTCCGGCCTTGCATAAGCAGCTCGGCTGTCGCGGGCGTTGGATTCTTGAGAGCCTTCGCTCTCGCGGGAATCGCTGCTCGGCGGAGCCTGCCAGCCACCAGATCCTCCACGGAGGTGGGTTGGTCGCGCGCGCTCAATCCATGCTCGATCAAGCGCGCGCCGTAGATGCCGACTCCGATAATGATTGCCGCAATCGCCAGAACAATTGTCCGGAACCACACCGATTTCATGATGTTCTCACTCTGCTCTAATTATCTTTCCGCGGGTTGTAATCAGTAGTGAAACCGGTAGCGAAACTCGACATAGATTTGCCGAGGATCGTTCCAGTGAAATCCGCCGAAGGTCAGACTGTTATCCAGCTGTACGCGGCGGTTGGCGACGTTCAGTGCATCGACCGAGACTGTGTAATTTTCGGCGAAGGTTTTCCCGAGAGCAAGATCGAAGGTGGTATGGCCCGGAAGATAGTCTCCGGGATACTGCACGCCGGGCAAGCCGTTGGTGAAACCGGAGCCGTAATATATGTTGGTTGATGCATAGCTGTGACCGGGCAGGTTTGTGTTGAAGCCGACGTTTAGTGTGTTTCGCTGGTCGTGATCCACGGGGGAAAGCCCGGGCGGAATGTCGAGTCCGCAGGCTGAGGTTACGGGAACGGGGCAGACCAAGCCGCCGGTAATTGGCGAAGTGGCTTTCGCGATTTGATTGGCATAAGCAAGGTGAAACTGGCTGCGATGCCAGAGGTTGGGCGAGCGCAGGGTGAGTTCCCAGCCTTGAATCAGCGCGTACTGCCACGTGATGGGCCAGAAGAGATTGGAGTCTCCGATGTTATTGTGGTCGAGCCAGTTCTCGGCGCGGGTTTCGTAATTATCGGCGCTGAGGTTCCAGCCGTGAAACGGAATGGTGACGCCGAACTGCCATTCGATATCGCGCTCGCCCTTCAGAGGAGAGAAAGTAAAGTTCTGGCTGTTGGCCAAATCGAGCAGCGCGCCGGTGGCGGTGACGAGCGGCGGGGCCTGATAGAAGTAACCGTAAAATCCGCGAAAAACCCAATTCAGGCGAGGAATTTTCACGGCGACGCCGAAGCGGGGATCAGTGGCGCTTTCGGAAATGGAGGAATCGAATTCCGTTTGGCGAAGGCCGGCAATAAACGTTAGCCAGGGCGCGACTTTGAATTTGTCGTTGATGAATAGAGCAGTGAGCCCTCCATTCACGCCGACGGAGGAAGCGGGGAAATTCGTCTCGCCGTCGTTGAATAAATTGTCGAAGTAGTTGTACTGGTGCTGGCCGAATCCATACGCGCCGGCCTGAAGATCGTTTTTCCAGAAGGTAGCGTTGAAGGCGACTTGCGCGCCGACGTAGTTGGCATTCTCAGTCACGGTTGAGGCGACCGGATAATCGTTCGGGCTGCTTTTATAGTCGGCGCCGTTGTAGTGGTAAAAGGGAGAGACGGTGAGCAGCATGTTCGGATTGAAGGTATGCACCCACGAGAAAGTGGCGTAGCCATCCGGCTCGCGTTCGCCGTCGCGCAGGCCGGAGCTGGGATAGATCGAATTTCCGATTGAGTTGGGATCGGGATCGATGGGAATCTGGTAATAGTCTTGCCGCAAGGAGCCGACCACCCGGAATTGGTTTTTAGAATCGGGATTGAAAATAAACGAAGCGAACCCTCCATAGCCATTGTCCGCGTCGTGAACGACTTGCGGGATGGGCGTCTGAAGTCCATAGTTGCTGCGATTTCCGTTCAGGCTTGCATAGTAGGCGAAGCGCTGGGTGTGTCCTCCACAACTGAGCTGGTCGTTGGTTTGATAAAAATTTCCGGCGCTGATCAGCAGATCGCATTCCCGGTCGCGTTCAAAACCAGTGCGCGGCGCGACGTTGAAGATGCCGTAGGTGCGGTCTCCGTAGTCGGCGTCGTAGCTGCCTCGCTGAACTTCTAGATAGTCGATGTCTTTGGGATCGATCTGCGGACCCAGATTGGTTGCGATATTCGTGTTGGGGATTGGGACGCCGTCGATCAGCCACTCGACCTGATGGCCTCCCCGCATATGCAGCATATCGTGCGTCACGTACGCCGCAGGCACATAGTCTGTGATCATCTGCATGCCGTTGGTGCGGTCGGCTCCGGGGGTTTCGAGAATGTCGTCCCGGTTCACCATAGTTGTCGGCGTGACAGTATCGGTGGTCGCTTCGACGGGAGTTCCCGACACCGAAACGGTTTCCTTGGTGCCTGCAACGAGCAGCTGGAAATGCAGCACGGGGCTGGTGTCGGACTGGACAATCGCTCCCTGCTCCAATTGTGAAAATCCCTGCGATGAGACAGTCACCTCGTAATTTCCAATCGGTACGGAAGTGAATTCGAATTCTCCGTTGCTGTTTGAGTCAACCGACTTCGTCCAGTCGGAGTTTTGGGCCTTCAGCGTAACGTGCGCGCCCTGAACGGGACGATGCTGAGGATCGTGCACGATGCCGCGGACGGAACCGAAAATCGTGGCGAATGCGATGGCGCTCAAGAAAAAAACAATCGCGGTCACGTTAGTAACTTGCCTCATAAAACGTCTCCATTCTTTAGGAGTTTCTTGGCCCAGGTGCAGGTCGCCCAGGAAAAATATGATTGGGAGCAAGTTTTGAAGCGCAGGCTCTGCCAAGGTTTCTAGCGGACAAGGACCTTATGGAGACATTCCGCCCCTTGGATTTAGATGGCAGGAAACCCCGTCTCTAGAGCTGGCTAGAGCCAAAAGGCGGTGGTCCACGTTGCGAATGGCAAGTGGCAAGGCGTGAATCGGAAAGGCGAGAATTTACTGCGAGAAAGAGAGTTGTGAACGGCAGTTCCAGAGCGGAGCTTGTCGGACTTTGCGCTCTTGGCACACCCGTGGGCGTCGCTATCTGTGAACGATAACGGCAATCAGAGGATCTGGCGCCAAAACTGGCGAGTCCATCGGTGGATGCTTCCGATGTGCCGGACAAGCAGTGATGCTTCCCGTTCCGACGACAACAGGCCAGGGCATCCCGTCCGCTAGCTGCCAGGGCCGCTGGACCCATGAAGGTCAAGGCCATCACCGCAAGCACGAGACTGGCAACCATCCGCCGCATACGATTCCGTGAACCTACCACATCACAAGCCTATGTGACAAATTTGGGCAATACGTGGCAATACGACGGAGGCCATGCGTTCTACTTCCAGCCGACGAAGAGACCGCCCAAGCCCAGCGGCGGCAATCCAGTTTAAGAATCTATACAAACTTATTGTACTTGCCTATCGATATTAACTATGGTTAACTATGACTCATCATCCGTGGTTAATCAGAAGATTGGGCTGGGTTGGAGATATGGTACCGGCAGATCACTTTCGAGTTTCTTTGCTGATTGTGGTGTGTCTCCTGTCGGCGAAAGCGTTGCCACAAGGGGAAACCACCAGTGCCATTGTTGGCGAAGTAAGGGATGCATCGAGCGCGGTTGTGGCGGGTGCCACCGTGACGATCACAAATCACGAGACCGGTCTGAAGCGTAGCGCCCAGACCGATGGCGCAGGCCGGTTCAACTTTCCGCAGCTGAAGCCGGGTACCTATTCGATTACAGTGGAAGCACGAGGCTTCGATCCGGGGAAAAATGACAACGTCGTTTCGGGCCTGGGCCAGAAGCAAACCGTGGATTTCACACTTAAGGTGGCCCGATCCAATGAAGCCATTGAGGTCAGCAGTGAGTCTCCGCTGATCAACCTGGAAAACGCAAACACATCGACCACTTTGAGTGCGCCGGCGCTGGAGGACCTGCCGAATCCGGGAGGCGACCTGACCTACCCTCTGCAGTTTGCGCCTGGAGCCCTGATCAATACGGCTGGTAGCGGTAACGATTTTGTCGGCGGCAGCAACGGGTATGGCAACGTGGAATTCAACGGACTCCCCGCCCTCTCCAATGGCTACATCGTCGATGGCCTGGAGACGAACGACCCGCTCACCAATCTCAACAGCGGCCTTTCCACCAACCTCGTCCTGGGACTGAATTCGATTTCAGAAGTGACCGTCAACACTCTTTCCTATTCCGTGGATCAAGGGCGGTATGGAGCGTCCCAGATCAATTATGTGACCAAATCCGGGTCGAATCAGTTTCACGGAAATCTTTACGAACTGTGGAATGGAGCGCTGCTTAATTCGGCGGACTACTTCACCAATGCGACGCCTGGGAACCACAAGCCGGGGGCAACTGTGAACCATTTTGGAGCCAGCGTGGGTGGGCCGATTGCGAGCAACAAGCTGTTTTTCTTTTTCGATAGCGAATGGGTGCGGATCGCACTGCCCATCGTCACGCCGACGATCGTTCCCAGTGCCGCATTCCAACAATACGTTTTGAACCAGCTTTCCATGGGTCAGCCAACCGGCTGCGGGTCCAACGGGGCGAATGAGAATTGTTTGTTCTATCAACAAATGTTCAAGCTCTTTGGAAATACCAGCGGCACAGCCACCCAGGTGCTCTGGTGTCCTTTCAACTCGGACGGCAGTGCGGCACAAGGCAATCCACCGAATGGAAACGGTTGCGCCAACCGGCAGAGCATCTCGCACTCCAGCGACGACCACGAACAAGTGCAGACGGCCCGCATTGACTACAACATCAATGAGAAAGACACGACTTGGTTTCGTTTTCAGGCGGACACCGGCCTGCAAGCCGCGTGGACGGACCCCATCAACCCGGTCTTCGACGCGCTTTCGCCGCAGCCTCTCTACTCGTTTGCCGCAGGATACACGCACGTCTTCTCGCAGCACCTGGTGAACTACTTCAATCCTGCATTTTCCTGGTACCAGAGCCTGTTTGGTCCAACCAACCTTCAGAAGACGCTTTCCGCATTCCCGATCGTGTTGCAGGGCAGCGGCGCGAATGCCTTCACGCCCATGGGAGGGCTTGACAACACCTGGATTCAAGGCAGGCGCGCATCGCGGTTTTTCATCAACGACAATCTCGCCTGGAGCCATGGCTCGCATGAACTGCGCTTCGGAACCAATACCCGCATCTTCCGCTTGAACGACTACGACTTCGGAGAAGGAACGGTTCCCACCGTGACCTACGCGAACTTGCAGCAATTTATCGATGGAGTGGCAAATACCGCGTCGGAGACGTTCCCTTCGAACGCAAACGAGCCCTTCAACTTCCTCAATCTCGATGTCTACGCGCAAGACACTTGGAAAGTAACTCGCAAACTGACCTGGACGTTTGGTCTGCGCGACACCTTTAACTCCAATCCGCTGAATCCTCATGATCAAGTCGCCCGCCTTCGCGGTTCCTTCAGTTCCATCTCCCATGATGTCAATCAACCGCTGAACGAGAGCATCCAGACTCATCTCGGCAATCTTTTTTCATCCACACCAACAGCGATCCTGCAACCGAGAACGGCGATTGCGTGGCAGTTCGAGCCGAAATCCGTGCTTCGGACAGGCTTTGGAATTTTCAGCGATATCTTGCCGGGCACGGTGGCCGACCTGATCGGCACGAACCCTCCCTACGACAAGACGTTTCAGGGAGGCGTGCTGGGCAGCGTGGGCGGCACAGCCATCGCGCCGGGGGTGCCCAACAGCGCAGTCGATGCAACCATGACGGCAAATCAGATTTTTACCTCGGGATTTCCCCAGGGACAGCTTTCGTGCGCATCTCCACAGTCAAGTCCCTCAAGTTGTCTTCCACCGGTTGCGATCACGGCCATTCCAGATGGCAAACTCCATGCGCCGTACTTCATGGAATGGAGCCTGGGAATGGAACATCAATTCGGAACGACAGCTAGTGTCCAAGCGCAGTACGTAGGCACGCGGGCCGTAAACCAGCCGTACTCAACACAAGTGAACGGTTATCAGACCGTATGCCAAGGTTGTTTTGCGCCGTTCCCCTACATGCAGCCAACCGACGCACGATTCGGAGCAGTGACGCAGTTTTCCACCGGCGCGAACAGCCACTATAACGGTCTTCAACTGACCGCGATGAAACGGCTCGGCCATGGGTTGCAAGGACAGGTCAACTACACTTGGAGCCGTTGCATGGATACGGTCTCGAACGGAGGGTTTCTTCCGTTTTCCGCGGGAGGAATTCTCTCGCCTTTGCCCGGAGACCTGGCCCGCGATTATGGGCCTTGTGACTATGACATTCGGCACAATCTCAACGCGCAGTATGTGTATCAGTTGCCGATCAGAGTGCGGAGCCGTTCTCTGGGCTACGCGCTCAACGGCTGGCAGATCTCTGGAACAGCGTTTTGGCACAGCGGAGTTCCGTTCTCGGTGCTGAGCACGCCTTACTCAGCTGCCAATCCAAGCACTGGCCAGCAAGAGGGAATTGTGCAGGGCAGTGGGCCGCAGTTTGCCAGTGTCGTTCCCGGCGTTCCGCTGTATGAGCATCATCCGATTCCGGGTGTAACGCAAGCGGGAACGCTGCAGTGGCTTAATCCGAACGCTTTCGTGTCGGCGGTCGATCCGAGTACGGGGCAGTGCTATGGTGGCGACAGCCCGCAAACGTGCCAATTCGGAAGCCTCGGCCGCAATGCCCTGCGCGGTCCCGATTTCCTCTGGAGTGACTTCTACCTGACAAAATGGTTTCCCTTGACCGAGCATGTGAAGCTCCGGTTTGAAGGTCAGTTCTTTAATGTCTTCAACCATCCGAATTTCGCGCTTCCCAGCATTGTTCAGGCCGGCATTCCAGGAAACCTCTCCACGCAAAGTGGGTTTGGAGCGCTCACGTCCACAACTTCTCCGCCGACCGGCTTGCTGGGAGTCGGATTGGGTGGCGATAGCAGTCCACGCATGATCGCCTTCGAGGCGCGGTTGGAGTTCTGAGCGTCAGGTGACAGATCTCTCCGCAGAGCATTTTGTTCTACAACTGAGGCGGGGAAAAGAAAGAGCGAGCCTGACCAAAAGGGCAGCGGTGACCGAACCGCGACGAAACATTGCCATCGGCCCGCGAAAGGAGCTCTTTGCTGAAAGCACATTCCAACCGCGGCAGCTAAGACAAGGAAAGCAAATTTGTTCATTCAATTTTCCCCTTAGGGAATTGCGTTTTTGACCAAGCGGCGCCAGGTACGCGTATTCCCCAGACAAGAAAATTCTGCAAAGGCGCCCTAGGTTCCCGCGAATCGGAAGACACATCCAGCCGAGCCAGAAGGCCCGCCGTAAGATTGCACTGCTGCGTCCTTGCCTTTCAGGTACGCGATTGTCACATCCAGCGACTCGCGCCCGAGACGAATTCGAGTGTTTCTTGCCACGCAACAAACTGAGATTACTTCCGAGTCGCCGACCAACCACCAAAGAACTTTCTGTGCACCGCCGACTTCGGTTCTCCCCCAGCGGAATTCTGCCGTGACTCGACTTGGCCCGTGCATGTAAGATTGCACGCTGTTTAGCCGGAGGCTCCCAGGAATGGTCATTAGAAGACTAACGCTCTGTTTTGCTGCAATTGCAGTGTTGGGCAGTATAGTTTCAGCGCATGCGCAACAACCCGACACCGACGAAGAAGGCCAGTTTCGATTCCGCTTTGTGGGCCCTAAGGTGGGAAACCGCATTGCGGCCGTGGCAGGCGTGCCAGGAGATGCAAGCACTTACTACGCCGGAGCGGCGTCTGGCGGGGTCTGGAAATCGACGGATGGCGGAAATCACTGGATGCCGGTTTTTGACAAACAACCGGTGGCTGCCATCGGCTCTCTGGCAGTCGCGACTTCTGATCCGAGCATCGTCTGGGCGGGAACCGGTGAGGCCTGGGTAATCCGCGACAGCGACGTGATGGGAAACGGAATCTACAAATCGACCGATGCGGGCAAAACGTGGACCAACATGGGGTTGCCGGAGAGCGGTCGCATCGGCCGTATCGTAATCCACCCGTCGAATCCCGACATCGTTTTCGCCTGCGTTCTCGGGCGCGCCACCGGACCTCAAGCGGAGCGGGGCGTCTTCCGCACGACCGACGGCGGTCAGCACTGGGAGCGTGTGCTCTTTGGCGGCGAAAATGTAGGCTGCTCGGGGCTGTCGATGGATCACCACGATCCGCGGACGTTATTCGCGGGCATGTGGCAAGTGGAGATGCATACCTGGGGCGAATTCAGCGGCGGCGCTGGAAGCGGAATCTACGTTTCCCACGATGGCGGAACGAAATGGGTTCGCCTCGAAGAACACGGTCTGCCACACGGTCCGCTGGGGAAGATTGATGTTGCAGTTGCTCCGACAAATTCGAGTCGAGTGTTCGCCCTGATTCAGACCAAGGATCAGGGTTCGGTTTGGAGATCCGATGACGCGGGACAACACTGGAAGGCGATCAATTTCCAGCGAGCATTGATTGGACGTGCAGGCTACTACACTCGACTGGCCGTTTCGCCGGGCAGCGACAACGAAATTCTCGTGGCTAACAGTTCTTTCCACCAGTCATTGGATGGGGGTGAAAACTTCAAGGAGGTTCACTGGGGCGGAGACACGCACGACATCTGGATCGACCCCACCAATGCGGATCGCTTTGTGATTACCGATGACGGCGGCTTGAGCATTACGACCGTACACGGGCGCGGTTTTCATCGCGCTACTTTGCCCATCGGCCAGATGTACCACGTCGACATCGACAACCAGATTCCCTACTACTTTTACAGCAACATGCAAGACGATGGGAACATGCGCGGACCGAGTCTGCCCGTGGATTCCAGGGAAACCGGCTGGGATCGCGAGATGGGCGGTTGCGAATCCGGCTTCACTGTTCCGGATGTAGCCGATCCAAACGTCGTGTGGGCCACCTGTTATGGGAATAAAGTCACCCGCTGGGACGCCCGGACCAAGCACGCGCGCTCCGTGAGTCCGTGGATGCATACTCTCGATTCAGCACCAAACGATGTCAAGTACCGCTGCCATTGGACGGCGCCGCTCGCCATCGATCCCTTCGACCACAACACCGTGTACTACGGCTGCCAAGTGATCTTTAAGACTACGAATGCCGGCCAGAGTTGGTCGGTCATCAGCCCGGATCTCTCCACTCAAGATCCGGCTCGCATCGTGCCTTCGGGAGGAATCGTCGGAGATAACCTCGGGCAATTCTACGGCGAAGTTGTCTTCGCGATCGCGCCTTCCAAAATTCAGAAGGGACTCATCTGGGCAGGAACCAACGATGGCCAGGTGTGGCACACAGATGAAGGCGCGCACTGGATCAACGTCACGAAGAATATCCCGGGACTGCCTCCGTGGGGCACGATTACGAGCATTGCGCCTTCGAATTTCAATCCCGCGACCGCCTATGTCAGCGTTGATTTCCATCTCGTCGATAATCGTGATCCTTTCATATACAAGACCACGGATTTGGGCAAAACCTGGAAGCTAATCAGCGGCGACCTGCCAAAACATTCTTTGTCCTACGTGCGCACGATCGCCGAAGATCCCAATTGCGAAGGCCTCCTGTTTGCCGGTACCGGAAATGGCCTTTACTACTCTCTCGACGACGGAAAACACTGGACCGCGCTGGAGAAAGGATTGCCACATGCACCGGTCACCTGGGCCGTGGTACAGAAAGAGTTTCACGATCTGGTGATTTCCACCTACGGGCGGGGACTCTACATTTTCGACGACATTACGCCGTTGGAACAGCTGGCAAAGAATCACTCTGATGCCGCTGTCGTCCTGTTTGAGCCGCGCCCCACCTACCGCTTTACCCGCGGCGGCAAGGCCATGCTCAATTTTTCACTCACGACCGCACCGAAGAATCCGATCCAGCTTGAAATTCTGGACTCGGAAGGTAAGGTGATCCGAAAGCTCGAAACGAAAGGCCGCACAGGCATCAATCGTTTGCCGTGGGACCTGCGCTATGAATCTCCTCGATTGATTGCGCTGCGAACGATCGCCCCGGACAATCCACACATCTGGGAGGAACCCCGCTTCCGCGATTCCGATTCGCGGCTGATCACCCACTGGGGGACCAAACCGGCCCAGGCTGGTCCCATCGTTGCGCCGGGGAAGTACACCGTACGTCTGAAGGTGGATGACCAGTTTTACACAAAACCTCTCACCATCTTGCGGGATCCTGGCGCGCCCGGGTCCGATGCGGACATTGAGCTCTCCGTTAAAACTCTGCGCCGCATCAGCGCTGACATTGACCAAGTTTCCGATATCGTCAACCAAATCGAATGGCTCCGCAAGCAAATTGAAGTGATCGAGACTATGCTTCGACCGCCTAAGAAGAAAGAGAAAGAAAAGAAGAATCCCGTGTTCGACGAGGAGGATGACGAAGGTGAGGAACCGGCGCCCGCCCCGCCACCGGTGTTGAACGAAGCTCAAACAAAGAGTAAGGCCGAGCTTTTGAAAGCCACAGAAGATCTGGACAAGAAGCTGTTCAACATAGAATGCGATCTAGCATCGCCGGCACTCCTCAACAGCGATGACAAGTACTTCGTCGAGAAGTACAAGATTTATCTCAATCTGATTTGGCTCAACGCGGAGGTCGGGACCGGAGGCGGTGACGTGGCTGGAGGGGCCGACTTTGCTCCGACCGATACCCAACTGGAATTACTTCAGACTTTTGAAACAGAGATGGCAGCAGTGGACGGAGACTACCAGAAAGTTATGAAAAATGATCTCCCTGCATTGAATCGTTCTTTTGCGGACAGCAGCATCGCTCCCTTGGTTGCTCCACTCCACTCCGAACCTGGGAAGCAGAAATGATCGACTGCGACGAACAAGGCTGACTCGATTGAGCTAACCGAACTGAAGTGTCAGCGGTTAAATTTTGGTTCCATTTCTGGAGTTTCTGGGCAGATGACGGGCTACCCAGAAGTTATGCCCCCGAACAACTTTCAACGACGCGGGCCAGAAGTGGGCTTCGAGGAGATCGCCATTGATTTCCTCGAAGCTCGTTCTCTGGATAGTTTCCGGTTTGCCAGCGATCCGCGCAGAGTGCTGGCGGTAACACGACTGTGGGCACGATCTCGACTTCCGGGCTATACACTGCCCCCGCGACAATTCCCAACTTCTGGGAACAAGAGAACTGGGTGAGCGGAGTTTTCTTTTGGAAGTGGGGAACACGACCGTGCCTTATAACTCGAACCCTAGTTCTGTATGGAAGTGGTAAATACCATGAGAGCCAGCCCTTAATCTGCGGAGGCGGCAGCCATTGGTTGCCGCCTCTTTACTATTCGCGCCGCTATTTCCCCGGGCTGTTTCAGGCGCGCAATGTGGCCTTTTCCATACCAACATCGGTCTTGCGGACAGAAATTACCGAAGCTGTATAGCGGTCGCCGCGCAGTAACGACAGGCTGTATTCGATGGCCACATTTTGAGTATCGTAGGTCGTCCCCCTAAATTACGAGCAGTGCGTTTCCCACAGAAGTCTAAAATATCGCGGCTTCTTCTTCTCCGGCAATCACCGCGCCAATCACTTCTTCCGCCCATTGCAATCGTAGTTTTTGGGCGAAATCCACCACTGCCTGGCCGAAATCAACCAGTGTAAGTCAATCAACAGAACGGAACTCTTCCCCATTCCCGGTGTTCAATCTGGTAACAGGAATTCTGGGGACATTATGAAAACCAAATTATCGAAAACGCTTCTTACTGCGGTGTTGACAAGCGCAATGGCGCTCGGGACTGGCACTTCCTTGGGGGCGCAGGACCAGTCGATGGACAAGCCCTCACCGGGTGTGAGCATACAGGTGGATCAGGGACCGCCGCCGGAGCAGACCGCGCCGCAGTATAACGCGCCGCAATACAACGCGCCGCAATACAATGAGCAAGACCAGAGCGCGCCTCAGGGTGTCGCACCTCCGCCGCCGCAAGATCAAGATACATACCAAGGCCAGGCGCAGGCGCCTCCGCCTCCAACCGGGCCGGATCAACGGCAGTACACACCGTTGCCTCCGGAGCAGTTGGATAAGCTGGTAGCTCCGATTGCGTTGTATCCCGATGCGCTCGTGGCGCAGATACTGGCTGCGTCAGAATATCCAACGCAGATTGTAGTGGCGGACCGGATGGCACGCGAAAACCCGGGGCTGAAGGGACAGGATCTGGCCGAGGAAGTGGACCGGCAGGATTGGGATCCGAGCGTGAAGTCTCTGGTGGAGTTTCCGACAGTGCTGGCGAACTTGGACAGGGATTTGTCGTGGACCTCTGAGCTGGGCGAAGCTTATCAGAACCAGCCGAATGACGTGATGCAGGCGATCCAGGACATGCGTCACAAGGGTTACAACGCGGGCAATCTGCGGAGTACGCCTCAAGAGCGCGTCTACGAACAGGGACCGAATGTAGACATCCAGCCGGCTGATCCGGATGTGGTATATGTGCCCACTTACAACCCCGCGTATGTGTACGGATATCCCGTAGGCCTGTGGCCTGGGTTCTATCCGTGGTGGGGAGTTGGCGGCCCGTACATTTCGTTCGGCATTGGCTTCCCGATCTCGCCATTCTTCGGCTTCGGCTGGGGATGGCGTGGATGGGGAATCGGATGGGGCTTCCACGGTGGAGTTTTCTTCGGTGGCCATCCTTGGGGTTTCCGAGGCGGAGCGTTTTATAACCACGCCGCCTTTGTGCACGGAAATTATCGAGGATTCTCTTCCGCGCACGGCGCATTCGGAGCGCGCGGGTTTGCGGGTCGCGATGCGCGCGGGTTTGGCTCAGCTGCAGGTCACGGATATGCGGGCGCATCTCGAGGCTACGCGGGGGCGTCCCACAGTTTCGCCGGCAGCAATCGCGGGGCAGCCGTTAACCGGGGCGCTCAAGGTAACCGAGCCTACGCAGGCAACCGGGGATTCTCCGGCGGCGAACGAGCTTTCGCTGGAAGGCAATCAAGCGCGCCGCGAGCTGGTGGTTTCGGCGGCAGCCGCAGTGCTGAGTCGCGCGGATTCTCTTCGCATGGAGGCTCCGGCGGTTCGCATGGTGGCGGACACTCTAGCGGCGGACATGCCAGCGGTGGACACAGCGGCGGTGGAGGTCACAGTGGCGGCGGACACGGCGGCAAGCGCTAAGCGTCCCGTATAGTCGTCACCGATCCAGCCCAAATCGAAGGCCCCGCTCTCGCGAGCGGGGCTTTCTTGCTCGGACAATCTGGGTGGCGGCCGCTTCTATTTGTTCTGTCATTACCAGCCGTTTGCAGCCGCAACGCGGCGAGTACGTATCGACGAACCAAATCTACGACCCGGGACGGAAAGGTTCACCGCAAAGCGGCCGTGACGTGTTTCCCGCTGCGAGTACTACAAGAAAGCGAAATCCGTTGAGGGAAAAAAGCAATCCTCTGCGCTGAAGGGCGATCGCGGAGATCATCCGCTGGTTTCCGCGAAGCCCATTTCTTGACAACTTGCGGATTGCCGACCATGCGGATAGAAGTGCCATCACGGAGGGAGTTCTGCTTGCGCCCCATGGCAAAGGGACTCATTCCTCTCTCAGCGCCTGGTTTGGGTCAACCGCAGCGGCGCGGTTTGCGGGGATCCAGGATGATGCTGTCGCGATGACAAGAAAGAGCAGCACCATCGAAACAAATGTCAACGGATCAGTGGGCTTCACGCCAACCAGCATTGTGGTCATCAATCGCGTGAGTATGAGTGCAGCGACGATGCCGATGATCACTCCAATTGCGCTCAAACGAAGGCCTTGACCGACGATGAGTCGGAAGATGCTGGGCCGTTCGGCGCCGAGGGCCATGCGCACAGCGATCTCCGGTGTGCGTTGCCGCACCGCGGTCGAAAGCACTCCGTACAGTCCGACTCCGGCCAGCACTCCGGCGACGACAGCGAAGACGCCGATCAGGAGTAGCGAGAATGTGGTCTGAGACTGGGCGTGTAGCACCAATTCGTCCACAGGTTGCAGGTCGCTGACCAGCAGCTGTGGGCTTACGTCCTTAATCGCGGCGCGCACCTGGCTTGCGAATTCAGCGGGATTCCCGACAACACGCAGCGCCCAGGAGTTCACAGCGCCGGGTCCGCCGTATCCGTCAGTGAAATAGATTTGTTCGCGGCCAGGTACGGACAGTGAGGTTTGCCGCACGTGTCCGACGACACCAATAATTTCCATCCGCTCTGGCTCAGGCGTCTTAAGCCGGATGAGGATGCGCTTGCCCACTGCAGACTCTCCAGGAAAAGCCTTCTTTGCGAGAAAGTCATCGATCATGATCAGCCGGCGATCGGTCGTGTTATCGGCATCCGTAAAGGTACGTCCGGCAATCAGCGGCGTGCGCACTGTCTCGAAATATCCCGGCGTCACGATCTGAAAATCGGCTGCCTGAAACTTGCTCGCATCCGAGACCGCCTCTTCTTTGCCCCACCGTATTGGACTATACCCACCTGCCAGCGGAAAGGGAAAAGAGCCGGTGACGTGCTTTACTCCCGGAATGGAACCTAGCCGCTCCTCCACCTGGCGGATGAATGCTGCGTTGGCCTCGGGCGTAGTCGCGCCGTTATTGCCGTTGAGGACAAAGGTGAGGAGGTTGCGCGAATCAAATCCGGGATCGATACGCTGCAGCTCGAGGAAGCTGCGGAACATCAGCCCCGAGCCAACCAACAGAACAAACGAGAGCGCGACCTCCGCCGTGACGACGGCGCTGCGCATGACGCTGCCGGTGCCGAGTCCGGTGTTGCGGCTGATACCGCGCAACACGTTCATAAGGCGCGGACGTGAGGCGCGCAGCGCCGGTGTCATGCCAAAGAGAATCGCCCCCGCGAATCCCGCCAGCGCGGTGAAGGCGAGCACCGATCTGTCGATGGTAATCGTATCCAGGCGCGGCAGATCGGCGGGCGCAAGCGAGCGCAGCTCCCTGATTCCGGCCCAGGCGAGCGCGAGTCCGCCCAGCGTTCCCAAGGCGGCAAGCCAGACGGCTTCGGCGATGATCGGAGACATCAATCTCCAGCGACTAGCTCCCAGCGCAGCGCGGACCGCCAGCTCGCGATTGCGCAGCGAAGCACGGACCAGCAAAAGATTGGCAACGTTTGCACACGCAACCAGCAGGAGAAAGATGACTGAACCCATGAGCGCGAGGATTGCGGGACGGGCCGCGGCGCTCATGTGCTGGCGCATCGGCTCAACCCGGATGTGATAGTCGGCCGTTCCCAGTATAGAAAACTGGGCGCGCTCCGAAGCGGCCACCTTTTCCGATTCGGCCTGCGCCTGCTCGGGCGTAACTCCCGGACGAAGCCTGCCTATAGCGCGTATGGATACGCCCATCCGGTTCGCGGCGTCATATCCGAGTCGGTTCGCAATCCAGACGTCGGGCGTGGAAATTACCTGAGCGTCCGGCGGAAAGTACAAGTGGAAGTGCGGCTGGAGAACGCCGACGATGATCGGCGTCGGTGCCTGCGGGCCGGCAATCTGCATCGAGCGTCCAAGCACCGAGGGATCTCCGCCATACCGGCGCTTAAAGTACTCATAACTCAGGATCGCGTCCACTGGCAGCCGTGGTGGAGGAGGTCCCTGCTGCGCGCCAGGCGGCGGAGCGGCAGGATTCGGGACCGCATCGTCATCATTAAAATCTCGGCCGTAGGCGATGCCGCCGCCGAGTAATCGGAATGTGTTGATCGTCACGATCGAAGCATTGGCCTGCTCAGCCGTGCCGTCCTCGCGCTGCAACGTGAGCGGCAAAGTGAAGACCCCGGCAATGTCGTCGAAAACGGACTTGGTGCCTTCGCGCAGATCGATGAAGTTGGCGTTCGAAAACGGGAAATCGCGGACATTGCGCTTGCGCATATCTGTGCACGCAACCACCAGGCGGTCGGGATGGTGGTAAGGCAGTGGCCGTAGCAGCACAGCGTTGGTCACGCTGAAAATGGCAGTGCTGGCACCGACTCCCAAAGCAATGGTCAGCGCCGCCGTCAAGGCGAAGACCGGGCTCTTGCGCAATACACGAGCTGCAACTGCCAGATCGCGAAAATCCATCCCACCCGCCTCCGGAATCATTTGAAGCAAACAGGAAGTACAACGTTAGTACAAGGAGACGTTCTAGAGCAATTCCTGCGGAGAGCCGTTCGCCATGGGACGATGGAGCATCCCCCATTCGGTCCCAAACGGGAGCACCTGGAGGCGCAGATGCCATTCGACTCCTGAGTTACCCGGCTACTCTTCCCTAAATCCGGTAAGGTAAGGTTTGCCGACCATCCACCAAATGACCTGCAATACTATTTCCCGGCTTCCAATTCACTTGTGCCCCAGGGAGGTGAGTCCTTTAGAATTGGCTGATTCCAACTGTAGTAGTCGAACCAAAGCGGACTCCGACGACGTTGTCGCGAAGTCGGCTTGGGAAAAGTCGGGCCCTGCTGACTGCCTCCGCAATCGCCTCAGCGTCAATGTAGTCGCTTTTGTTGGTCTTTACATACGGCTTCACGCACTGCGCCGGCAATCAGCCGTACCTCGCGCCCCTGCCCTGTCGAATGCGACCATTGGCGGAAAGCACGACTGGGCAGTAGCGGAGACCTTGGGAAGTTTTGACGCGCTTGGTGACGTTGACGTCGCGGTTCATGGTAAGCCTTTCCTGATTGTGGTATCAGTCTAGGTATCACCACGTCTAAGTGCTAGATAACAAAAATAATGGCGGAGAGAGTGGGATTCTAAAAGGCTCTTTCGGACAGACTCTTTGCGTTCAATAAGATGCCGAAAACCGACGTCTTTACCGTTACTTACCTTTTATCACATCTGGAACATGCGTCACACAAGAAACGTTGATTAACCCCAATTAGCCTGATTACGGTATGGACGGTATGGATTCGATTCTGCGCTTACCCTACGAGAGTTCCTCCTGGACGCAATGCCATCCTGTTTCAACCGTCGACCCAAATCATAAAGGTCATGGCGACTCGTGCATCAGAACCCAAACCGCCTTCGCAGTGGAAACGATTCGTTTGTTGGAGGCAGGACTGCAACTGCGGTTTGAGTTCCTATGCATCGTTATATCGTTCTGTGATGCTGTGGCTCGGGATCGGTTGCGTTTTTCCGCCATAGAGAGGCTCTGAAGCCAAACTCTATCAACTCAAAATAGACGAATAAAACATGGCCCGACGAACCACGCCGCCGCTGGTTCGGAAGGACTGCTTGGATCACGACCGCATATACGACGGAACGCTGATGACAATTTATGCGCCCCGTGCCTTTTGCATACAGAAGCACTCTCAGAGCAGTCGCACGCTGATTGTGAAGAAAATAGTAGTACCAGCGCCACTCCACGAGCTCCGGAACAAGCACGGAGATCGGGCGGTCACGGTGCATGCGCTCCATCTCCAGTACGTATCGAAAAATCGGGGCTGTGACCAACCGATACGGAGAGTGCAGGATCACCAATTCGGGCGGCTTGAAACCAGCTTCCCGCGCGGGTTTTTCGATGAAGTCCTCCCACACACGTGTCAACTCATCAGTAAAAGGTGTTCCACCCTGGTCCTTGGGGTAATGTGTACGACGATCAGCTCTCGCGAGAGCGTGTAGGCAAATTGCAGCGCTTTTTCTGACACTTTGTCCCAGCCTTGCAGCGGCAATGTCACGATCGGGCGCGGAATATCTTTTAGAACTCTGGGTAGACTTGAGACAGGTACTACATACGAACCCCGCAACAATAGGATCGATAATGCTGATCATCTTGCCACTCTTTCCTCATCCACAACCAAGGAGTCGGGGAACGTTATTCAGTCCTTTGCGATAGATCCTCGGTCTTAATGCGCTTTGCCGAGAATCGGCCGTCTGTTGTCAAGATTCGCCAAAGTCGATGATCACATCCTGCATTCGCAAGCTTCTGGTCTTTAAGATCACGTATAGACCACCGAATCCCAGCCAGATTGCGCCGATAAGAAGAGTCGAACCCTGCAAGCCCAGGAAAATCACCAGGCAGAAGAGAAATCCCAAGCTCGGGATGATTATGTCCAGTAATATGTTTCGTTTGCCAGTCTGCTCTGGAGTGAAACCAAAGTGCCGCACCGCAGCCAAGTTGACAGCCATGAAAGCCAACAAGGCTCCGAAATTAAGAATTTCTACGGCTCTCTCCCACTGCATGGTAAGTGTGCCGAGATATGCCAGGATGCCGGCAATCACTACATTATAAGAAGGGCTACCCCGCTTCGCGTTCAGATGGCCAAAGATCCTTCGAGGTAGAAGGTTGTCACGTCCCATACCGTAAAGTAAGCGTACCGCACCCAAGAGCCCGGCTAGTCCGCAGGCTAAGCTTGATACCAGCAAGACAACTCCAAATGCGGCAAAGAGACCATAACCGCCTACGACTCGCGCCACATCCATGAAAGCCGTTTCCGGATTGGCGAGCGTACGATAATCGGGCCATACACGCTGCGCCAAATAAACCTGAAATGCCGCGAAAAGCCCGGTGAAAACACAGACGAGAACGGACGCGAGAAGAACGTTTCGCCGAGGGTTTTCGACCTCTTCGGCGAGGAGGCTGACGCCATCGAATCCAATGTAGGTGGTTGCCGCAAGAGCCGTGCCCGCCGCAATGGCACGAACGCTAAACGTTCGAGCATCGTAGACCGGCTGCATTGAAACGAGCCCCGTCCAGTGATGATGAGCAACAATGTACCAGAGCGCCTCTCCAACAAAAGCCAACATGACTACGGACATGAAAGCAAGAAGAATTTGGTTGGCTCGTGCAGTCGTGCGAATTCCAAACCAGCACAGACATGTCATAAAACCAACCGCGACGGCCGATAATAATGCGAAGGGAATATGCGGCAGTAGTCTCTGGATTGTCAGTGCCGCATAGAGGCTGTTTTGCAGCGGCTGAAAGAGAAACTCCAAAAACATTGCCCAACCAACCACAAACCCGATGCGAGAATTAAATCCTCGGCTCACATAGGTGTAGACGGATCCGGCAGACGGATACACCGTAGCCATCCGGCCAAAACTTACAGCCGTTGCGGTCATCGCGAACATTGCGGAGAGAAGAGTGACGACCGCATGACCTCGGGAAAGGACCTGAGCCTCACCAAACATCGGTACGACCGCAATCGGAGAGGTCAATATGATTCCGTAATAGATCAAGTCCCACAGACCAAGAACTCTTTTCAGTTGCGGCCTTGCAGTCGTCGCCCCATCGCTAGTGGATCGCACTTTGGATTCTCCTTACTCCATACGCCCACTTATCGATGGGAGGCTGCCCGATGCCGCACCTGCCGGTCACTTGCTGCCGCTGCAATTCTCGTTCTCAATTGCTATCCGCCCTTCAAGGCTCTAGAACGTTCGCTGTTTTTTCTTCGCCCGGACATACTTCGCCCGGGCCGTGCGTACAGATTCGCTCTGTGACACCTCTGCAATTGGCACATCCCACCATGACTCGTAGCCCTGCACTCGCTGGTCGTACGCTGTCTCGATGACAATCACCGAGGTTTGCTGGTATTGGCGGGCCGCGATCAACGCCTTACGGAGCTCTTCCCGGGTTTTAACTCCAACCGCGTGTGCCCCCAAACTCTTCGCGTTGGCAACAAAGTCCACGGGGATCTGCTCTCCTTCGAGCAGACCATCTTTGCGGTAACGGTATTCAGTGCCCATCCCTCGATTACCGCAGGCCCGGCTCAGAGCGCCGATGCTTGAGAATCCGTGGTTGTCGAGCAAAACAATATTGAGCTTGTAGCCTTCCTGTAGAGACGTCACGATCTCTTGTGCCATCATCAGGTACGACCCGTCTCCCACTAGGATATAAACCTCTCGATCGGGAGTAGCCATCTTCACGCCCAAGCCGCCGGCGATTTCATACCCCATGCAGGAATAGCCATATTCGACGTGATATCCCTTTGCATCGCGAGTCCGCCAAAGCTTGTGGAGGTCGCCTGGAAGACTGCCGGCCGCGCACACGACCACATCGCGAGCCCCAGAAGCTTCATTTACAACTCCGATCACTTCTCCCTGGCTGATTGGAGGATCCAGACTGAGGTTGTAAATTCGGTCCACTTCCTTCTCCCAATCGGCGCGAAGGGATCTAAGTCGAGTGCTGTAGGATTCTTCGACGTGAAATCCTCCAAGGGATTCCCCCAGTTCTTCAATTGTGATTCGGGCATCGCTGACGAGCGCAAGAGCCATCTGCTTGCCAGCGTCGAATGCGCTCACATTGACATTTACGAATCGTACCGAGGGATTTTGGAATGCAGTTTGCGAAGCAGTGGTGAAGTCTGTGTAGCGAGTACCAATTCCAATAATCAAATCGGCTTCCCGAGCGAGAATGTTAGCGCCCGGTGTGCCCGTCACGCCGATTGCGCCCAGCGCCTGAGGATGATCGAATGGCAGCGATCCTTTTCCGGCTTGAGTCTCCGCAACAGGCATTCCTGTTTGTATGGCGAAATGATCGAGGGCCCGGCTGGCATCGGAATAGATCACCCCTCCGCCAGCTACAATCAGGGGCTTTAGAGAGGAACGGATCCATTCTGCGGCGCTAGCGAGGAGCTGACGGTCGCACCTGGGGCGAGGGATTGTCCAGACTTGTTTTTCAAAGAACTGCTCCGGGTAATCGAAGGCTTCAGCCTGCACGTCTTGAGGCAATGAGAGTACGACCGCGCCGGCTTCTGAGGGCGAAGTCATTACTCGTAGGGCTGCCGGGAGAGCCGTCAGGATCTGTTCGGGCCGGTTAATGCGATCCCAGTACCGGGATACGGGCTTGAAACAGTCGTTGACCGAGATGTCTTGACTCGTCGAAGCCTCCAACTGCTGAAGCACTGGCGCCACATTGCGGCGCGCGAAGATGTCGCCGGGTAGAAGTAGCACAGGTAGGCGGTTGATAGTCGCTAACGCGGCTCCCGTCACCATGTTGGTAGCTCCAGGTCCGATCGAGGTAGTACAGATCAGTGATCGCAGACGGTTACTCGTTCTAGCAAACGCGGCGGCTGTATGGACCATCGCCTGCTCGTTGCGAAAGAGGTAATACCGCAAGCCCGCGTCTTGCTCCAGAGCCTGTCCGATGCCTGCAACGTTTCCGTGTCCGAAAATGCCCAGGCATCCCTCAAAGAATCGATATTCCTTGCCGTCTCGCTCGCTGTATTGACACCCAAGAAATGAAATGAGAGCTTGCGCCATTGTCAGGCGTATGGTCATGAAGCTACCCTCTTTGCGGATACTGGCTTGCTAGCTATTCTCTGCAGCGATCTCCAGTTGAGATTAAAGGGCATTGAGGGAAGCCTGACTCAAACGGGCGTCTAAGCGAATAGAACCGATTCTCACTGTAAAGCACCGTCCACACAAATACGACGACCCCACCTTCTACCACAGGCTGGTGCCCCCTGTTCTCACCCGTGCTCCGAGAACGGAAATCCAGTCAGCCTTTTACAAGAGGCAAACGGGGATCGGATTCTTTCCACGTAGAACGAATCCAGACGCGCTCGGGATCTTCTGTTACTGCCATCGTACGGGATGATCCTGCTAAAAAGTTCAGATAGTAAACGTCATATCCCGGCCCGGCTACTACTGGATGATAGCCATTGCGAACAAGCACTGCGTCCCCGTCCCGAGTTCTCAAGATGCGTTCGCTCGAATCCTCGCGCGAGTACAGATGCTGGAACGCGAACCCATCTTGTGGGTTTATGCGATAGTAATAGATTTCGTCCAAATCAACTTCCGTGGGCGGAGCATGGACGTCATGCTTATGAGGAGGATAACTAGACCAGTTGCCACCCGGAGTGTAGACCTCTACTACCATCAGTTTATCCATCGGAAAGGCAGGAGTGCTGACTTCGACAATCTGGCGGGACGCATTTCCCCCGCCACGCAGACTGCTGACAACATCTTGGGGCGTGATCAACCCTGGCTCGAGATGCGCTTCCGAAGGAACTCTGCATTCCGCAATTTCGCACACCGTTTCTGCCGTGAACGCAACGTCCCTCCCTGATGGCAAATAAAGAGCATATGGAAATCCGTCAAAAACATTCTTTCGCTTTCCGATCCGTTGCGTACCTTGTCCCCAGTCCACCAGACAGGTGCCACCCAGCAAGACGAAGACAGCCTCCTCCCGCTCTGTGCAGGTTCGGTAGACATTACCGGGATGCAACCGCCGCACGAAAAAACTCATCCATTCCCACTTGGCATATTCGCGCGTCAGGTGAAGAAGTTCTCCGGCTTGTTCCGGAGGCAAATTCCTTGAGTGGACAATATTATTACTTTCGCTCATGTCGTTTCTTACCACGAAGTGTCTCCTGGCGCGTGTTACTTACTTTATAGTATGAGCTTGGATTGGTAACAGGCAAATGCTCGTTCCACATCGAAGCAACTTACAAACGTCGTAGATCGACTGATAAACTCCAGCCAGAGACAGCCCTGCGACTTGAATCTTCATCCCGACTCTATGCATTCGCAGCTAAACTGAACCTAGCCATTACATTACTTCAGAGAACACCGTTAGGGTTGTAGATATGATCATGTCCATCGATTCTCTTTATAACTTACCACTTCAGGCATAGTTAGACAGTTCGAAGCGAGACTGTATCCAGTCTAAGGTCGCCTCCCGCATGAATTCGCTGGACTGCTTTCAGGTCGCTTGAGAAGATTTTCCATCGTACATTAGTACCATTGATCGGCCACTCGTCACTCATCCCCGCTTCACGCCCAGTATATTCATACCAATGTCAGTCGTAATATGCAGGATCGCCGTCAACAGGGCACAGTTTAGCAAGAATCCTGATATCTTTTAAAAACTCCACCTCAAACTGAACTGAACCTCACGCTGGTTGTCGGGAAGGGTCGAAGTAATGGACGCCCCTCCGGGGGAATCGGGGTTGCTGTTAGGTAACTGAAACTGAGGATGATTGAATGCATTGAAGAGCTCCGCACGAAAATCGAGGTTGTGGCGCTCTGTGAGATGGAATTGCTTCATGATACCAAAATCAAAGTTAACTTGACCCGGGCCGCGCAAGTCTCCTTGGCCGGAAATACCGAACAGGTGTGCATTCACTTGGCCCGGCGCGAGCGCTGGAATGGCGAATGCGGCGGGATTGTACCAGCACTGCAAAGACTGGTGTCCAGGAGTGGGACAGCCTAGCGCTGCTTGCTCTGCAAGGCCAGTTGAAAAATCGTAGGGATTGCCAATCTGATCGGGTCGATAGCCTAGGCTGCCAGTGTTGCTTAGGTCGCCTGCCCCCACGTATGCGGTTTCCGCCTCGCCGGTGCGAATAGTGACAATGCTACTCAATTGCCAGCCTCCGATCACTCGGTCGGGCATGCTTCCCCAGCTGTTGCCAAAGTGTCTTCCTTTGCCAAATGGAAGCTCGTAAAGTCCGCTGAGAGTAAATCGATGGCGGAAGTCAGGCTCTTCCAATCCCCGCTCGGCAGGAATGTCATAAGTATTCTGGATAGCACAGCCGGGATCTCCGCAGCTATTGCCGATATCCTTGCTCCATGTGTAACTCGCTTGTAGATTTAGCCCGCTAGAAAAGCGTTTGACGAGTTTAACTTGCAGGGCATTGTAGAAGATATCGAAATGCGGATAATCGATAGGGTAGACCACGGAGAGATTCGGATCCTGACTATAGTAAGGAGTGCCGAAGTTAGTGCCGTTTTGGAAATTAGAATCGAGTGGGGTATGCGCCTGGTCGAAGTTACTAGATTCATTGTCCCACAGGTGCACGCCGCGAGTGCCCACATACCCAACATCAAGAACCCAATTTGCTGCGAGCTGCTGCTGAATCCCGAAGTTCCATTCCATGAAATAGGGAATCTTGCGCTCCGTCCCCGTTGTCTTTACCTGGTTACCAGACGGCTGAAGAGGATTCGACGGTTGCTGCTGTACGGGAAATCCTGCTGAGAAAAGAGTTGCCGCGGTTGGAATATCTAGTGGATTTGAGCGCTGGGCGTAAGACTCCAGCACGGGAGGATTTTCTCCGAGATCGTTAAAGACGTTTCCTTCGGGCCCGTAGAAGATACCAAAAGCACTGTGCACCACGGTTCGTGACAATGGCGACCATGCAAACCCGACGCGTGGCCCAAAGTTGTGCAGATCATAAGCTACCCCTGCATTCGGCACCGCACTGGGTCCGAAGTTATCAATTACCTTTCCAGTGTTTAGATCAAAGTTGCCGACATGACCACCCACCGGGGAGAAAATCTCGTACCTCATTCCCAAATTCAACGTGAGGTTATGTGCCACACGCCAATCATCCTGAAAAAACGCATCAATCTCCTTCTGGTTGGTGTGATCCTTGGTCGATAAGCTATCCTGCGAACGAGACAGGGGTAAGCCAAGCAGGATATCCGCAATAGCATTCCCCCCCGAACTGGTCTGGAGGTTTTCGGTGAATTGTCCAGTGACGTTAAACAATCCGAAGGGCGCCTGCGCCTGGAAGAAGCTCCGGGTCAGATATCGGAAGTCGCCCCCGAACTTAAGTGCATGATTCCCATGGACCCAGCTAACGGTATCTGCAAATTGACGAGTGTTATCGACGGCGAGTTCTGGAACATACTGTGAGTCACCGAACGAGCCATGGTAGCCATAGCCGTTCACAAAAAAGAGCGACAGGCCACCGGAGAAACCGTCATTGCGGTTGGCATTCGGAATACCTAAGCTATCGGAAATGTCCTGAGTGGCATTGACATGGTTTGTATTGATACGCCAGCGTATGAAAGCTATCCGTGCATCGTTCAGCAAATTGGTGCCGTGAGCGTGCGTCCATCCAAGCGCATAGCTCTGTTCTCGCCCATTGATATTGCTGCCCAGGCCCGAACAGCATCCACCGGCGCTGCCTAGAGGAGCAGATTTTAAGAAATCGACGTTCTGCAGCGACCCATGAGCGAAAAGCTGATCGTGAGTCGATAACTGATGATCAACGCGTGCATCAAACTGATTGCCATTGGTGACATTCTTGGGGTTCGAAAGGTAATTGTTCACTAACCCCGATAAGTTTGGCAGAGGAAGGAGATTTACAATCTTTTGTCCGACAGGATCGATGCGGCCGGCCGGAATAACCGACGGAGTTGCCGGGTTAGGATTGATCGGTTGCCGGGCGCCAGAAGTCAGATTCGTTGTATAGGGATCATAGATCGTTGCGCCCGTCTCAGAAAAATCGCCAGACCGCTCGCTCGATGTCGGGAGGGTACTCAAGTATGTTTCACCGACGTTAATTCGAGTCCCTTCATAATCGGCGAAAAAGAAGGTCCGACCTTTCTTAATCGGACCGCCAAGAAAAAACCCGAATTGGT
Source organism: uncultured Acidobacteriota bacterium (assembly GCA_963842075.1). Classification (GTDB taxonomy): domain Bacteria; phylum Acidobacteriota; class Terriglobia; order Terriglobales; family Acidobacteriaceae; genus Sulfotelmatobacter. The sequence goes on from CAWJFA010000006.1 coordinate 100,365, forward strand.
TTCTCTGGAAGGGCGGCTTAAACGGCGTGGATTGTCCGGGCAGAGGCTGATCAAAATAGTTGTCCGCGTCAAGCGCCGAATTGCGCAGATACTCATAGGCTCCACCGTGAAATTGGTTCGTGCCGGACTTGAGCACGATGTTGATCGAAGCGCCCCCACGCCCAAACTCCGCTTTCATCGAGTTTTGCTCCACCCGGAATTCCTGAATAGCGTCGGGAGGAGGCTGGATTACGATTGTTCCTTGGCCGTACTCATTATTGTCGACCCCGTCCAGCAGGAAGTTGTTGTCGAAGCTGGTTAAGCCATCCACCGCTACCTGAATACCCGGCCGGTTATTATCTGTGGTGCCGCGCAATGCGCCGTTATTCTGCGCTCCTTCGTCCGCTCCGGGGCCGAGATATGCTAGCTGGATAAAGTTCCTTCCGTTCAGAGGCAGTTCTTCGATTCGCCGTTCGGTTTCCAAAGTGCCCACAGAAGACGTCTCGCCGTCAACTAACGGCGCGGCCGTCGTAACGTCGACTTGTTCAGTTACCGACCCCACCTGCAAAACTGAATTCACAGTTACAACTTGATTCACGTGCACTTCTACACCATCGTTTACTGATCTCTTGAACCCATCCTTTTCAACCTTCACGGAATACATTCCACCGACAAGCCCACCCGCAATATAGTTTCCTTGGTTATCCGTCAGAACCTGAACCGCTTGGTGGTCCCCCTACATTTCGGATCGTTACCTTCGCGCCCGGCAATGCGCTGCCTGTGGTATCGGTGATCGTTCCCGCAACGCCTCCGCGATCAACCTGCGCACTGCTTCGCTGAGAACAGATGGTCAGCAAACCTATACACAACCCGGCCAACACCATTCGGGTCAACAGCGACCTGCGCGCGATGTTCGTCGTAACGGTTTTCAGATTCATATCCTTTCTCCTCTCATCACTCGTCGTCAGTAAGAACAGCGTTTCTTGCATCGCCGCGATCCGACATCCAATGCCTGCATTGGTTCTAGCCCGGTCAAGATGCTCGACGTCCTTTTGAACAAGTAAAGCAAAAGGCATTCCGTATTCAAAAGCCCTTGTACACCGGCCGGGCGTGCACCCATCGGTGCTCAATGCGCGTTTTGGACTTCTAGCCAGTTTCCCGATCCGTGCGGGGGGAGCGCACATATCAAAGCGCTTATCTGCAAGGTCTAATATCACGTCTTTCCAAAGCCCGTCAAGCACAAAAAAATATCGAGATTCCTATTTTGTCTTAGCGGTTTGGATGAATCTCCTTGCATGCCGCAAACCTGGCGTTCTCCATCCGGGCTTTCATTTCTCAGAAACGGCCTCCGTACTGAACCTCTTCATTTGAACATCCAAACCCGAATCCACTTAATCCGGAGAGAGAGGCACAGATCTGTAGGGCGCTTCTTCGGAACATGCTACGGGGGTTGGCCCCCCACCGCATCTATATGAAAACAAGATAGACAATGATTGCGTGTGGTGCCACTCGAATCACGTTCCCGTCTGCTCGCCTAATGTTAGAAGTTGGCCTGCGACCGACTTTTCTGGACCGACTCAGCGGAGAAGTTCCAGGCATATGTGGCAGTCCTCTGACTTTCATCGATGGAAGCGGATCATTCTGAAGAGGGAAAAGGCAATGCAAAAGTGAGTTTTTATGTTGACGGCATGCTTGAACTTATGATACTTCAAAGGCATCTTAAATAAGCGCTTTGATGCGCTCGGTGTGCAGAAACATGAGGTCAGCATAGCAAAGACATCGAACACAAGTTCGTGGGCACCAGGTTGATCTCTGGCTCTAAAGCAGTTCCGAGCATAATTTATTGATTCAAGATGTACTGACGAAATATATGGACCGCCTCATCATCACCGTGACATGCGATTCCTCAATGTCGTTCCCGAGCAATCCCTATAACCCTACGCGTCATGGCAGAGATGCAGTCGCAGCAGAGTATGTGCAAAGCGTGAACGCAGGGGCAGCTCTGTTCACCTTCACGGCCCATACACTGTTGACGAAAAGGTACAGGCTGATGGCACCAAGTTATCAGACCTGGACCTACCTGGTTGGGCTTCATTGCGCGCTGCTATCGCAGCGAAGTGCGCTCCCATTATTCAATACGGAATTGCAAACGGGCGTTTTGCGCAGCGCATGGAACTGATGCGGACACAGAAGCCTGACATGATCTCGGTATGTTTTAACGCACATGACGAATGCTTCGACTACGAACCAGGCCAACTGCCGGTGGAGCTTTATGGAATTCATGATCGCGATGAACTGGCGGCTTATTGCTCTGGTCGCCGGGAGTCCGGCGTACAAATGGAGGTTGAGGCCTTCCATTCTGGCGCTGTATGGAACGCGATGCGAATGATTGAAAGAAAGCTCTTGCCACGTCCTGCTTGGATTACTTTCTTTCTTGGCTGGAAAGGCGGCTGCTGGACGCCGCCCACTACCAAGGCGCTGCAGTACATGGTGGATCATCTGCCGGAAGGCTTTGTCTTCAACACAAGCGTAATGGATCCGCGGCAAGCTTGGACGGTACTAACCATGGCTATTCTGCTAGGTGGTCACGTGAGAGTTGGAATGGAAGACAACCCGTTCCTAGCACCTGGACAATATGCACAAAGCGATGCGGCTGTGGCTGAGATCGTGAGAATAGCCAGAGAGCTAGGGCGCGATATTGCTTCGCCTGCGGAAGCTCGCCGGATCATGGCAGACAGCCCAAACAGCGTCAGATAGATCTAGAGAACGATTCGTGAAAGGCTAAACGTATGGACGGGGTGTCACGGCGGGCACTGTGACGAGAGGACTGCTCACAGTTGCTTTGGGCTTCCTTGCAGGCGGATGTGCTTCTACCAAGACAACTGGTCCGCGGAATCTTGTCGAACTTCGCGTATTCGACCGCATCACTACAGTCAGGGGCGCTGAGTATAGTCAATGGCTGGTTGCATCATTCAACGAGCGAAATAAGGGAAAGATTCATGTCACCTGGTCAGGAACCGAAGATGAAATGTTTAAACCTAAGATCAACGTCGTTCTGAGAAATTCGGCCGCACCTGATGTCTTCTTCACCTGGGAAGGTGGCTGGGCAAAGTACATGGTTGATTCTGGCTACGCCGCTCCTCTCGACCGATATTACGAGAAATATGGTTGGGATAAAGAAATTGAACCGGGCGGGCACATCTCTTGCGCGGCTGGAGACACACCGTTATTTCGTCCCTACCAGGATGGCAGCTTCAGTCGTCTGGTACCGGCCAGATATCTTTGAGCGCTACGGCCTGTCAGTGCCTCAGTCTTGGTCTGAAATGCTGGTTACTGCAAGACAACTTCAAAGCCGGGGAATTATTCCGTTTTTGTTAGCCAATCAAAAGCGCTGGCCCGCCCAGTTTATGTGGAGCGCACTCTTTGTCAATAAGTATGGTCTCGATACTTACGACCGGTTGATTGCCCGGACAATACCATGGACCGATGCGAGAGTCGTTGCAGATATTTTCGTGCTCATGAAAAGCTTAAGTGATGAAGGATTATTCGAAGAAGGAGCCAACGCTCTGGACGTTACGCCGGCAGTTACATTGTTCGCCTCTAGTTAGGCCGGGATGTGGTACCAAGGTTCTTTTCTCCTGACGCGATTCCTAAGTGACGAAGGCCGTCCGCTGTTTCCCTTCGGCTTTTTTAGCTTTCCGCCAGCGGGGGATGTGCCTTCTACAGTAAGTGTTTTCGTTGAGGACGGATTGATGATTAATAAGCACAGTCCTCACCCGGATGAAGCCGCGGCTTTCCTGGATTGGGCATTTTCTCAGGAAGCTCAGGAAAGGCAATTGGCACTTGGTATGGCCTATCCGGCCAATATCAATGTCGATCTGAAAGACCTACCTGCCGTACCGCAGAAATTGGGACAACTCATAGCTTCCCACTCCACAAGGACATTCATGCATCTTGATCATGCACTCAGCCCAGCGGTGTCCAATCCTTGTCTAGACTTCTTGCAGGCCGTGCTGGTTGGAGCCATGAGCCCGCAAGTGGCTGCGGCACAGACTGAAAAGGCAGCAGAAGAGGTTGACAACACACACTAGGCATTTTCACAAGTAATGCCTCGGCGAAATGGGGTGTGGGTTTTCGGTCATTACAGAAGTTATTGGTTATTGCTGAATGAAGAAGGCCTCGGGCGTGTACTGAGGCCCTCAGACCGCGCCAAATCTGCGGAAGAGTGGAGGACTAGCTTTGCGTTTTCTCGGACATGTTTCGGAGACACACTCTCATTTCCCTTCTCAGCCTGGTCGTTCCACTAGTGTTTTTGTGATTTTTGCGGGATACCCTATTCTCTACAACCTGTTGCTTAGTTTTACCCAATGGAACGGGCTGTCTCCGGAAATTAAGTTGATCGGACTTAACAATTTCATCGAGCTAGGTAGAGACCCCATTTTTCTTTTGTCGTTCGTAAACACTTTGAAGTGGACCTTTCTATCCTTGATCCTTTCCCTGGGGCTGGGATTGTCTCTGTCAGTCATTCTGTTTTTAGGAAAGGTTTATTGGCGAGGCCTCTTCCGATCAGTGATCTTTGTACCCGTAACCATCTCTCTGGTAGCCACCGGCATTATGTTCTCGCTAATCCTGAGCCCGGACTTCGGCTTATTGGACCAGACTCTCCGTGCTCTGCAGTTGAGCAGCTTGATTCGTCCATGGTTAGGGGATTACCACATGGCGCTCTATGTTCTGATCGCGATCGGAACATGGGGATACGTGGGCATTCCATTGATGCTGTTTCACGCGGGACTGAGCGAACTTGATCCGGAATTGCTGGACGCGGCAAGGCTGCGATGGGCAAGCGACTTTGAGATCGCCCGTCACATCATTCTGCCTTCTCTGAAGCCAGCTTTCGTCATCGTCGCTGTTCTTTCGGTACTACAATCCCTAAGGACGTTTGATCTCGTTGCCATTATGACTCAAGGAGGGCCGGCTGGTGCCACGAAGGTTCTGGGATACTTCATGTATAGCGAAACCTTCTGGAATAACCGCTTCGGCTACGGTGCCACCATCAGTGTTGTCATACTGATTCTTAGCAGTGGTTTTGCCTGGACTTACTTACACCGAGTTGCAAACAATGCAATCCATTCATCAAAACAGTAAAGCGCGGGTTCGTCGACACCAGATCGTCTGGACGGGTGGCATGATCATCTTCACCCTATTGTGGAGCCTTCCGTTATTGATGATGGTTTTCGCGTCATTCAAGACCGACCAGGAGGCCCTGACAAACCCGTTTGCATGGCCGCGCGTGTGGTCAATAGATGCCTACCGTTACGCCTGGAAAGCCCTGGACTACAGCGGCCTGCTTTGGAACAGGCATCTTATTCTTTCGCAAGTACTGCACTGGCGATTTTGCTGGCACTGGTTCCTGCCTTCGCTCTCAGTCGCTTTGACATCAGAGGCCGAGTTGTGATTTTTGTGCTTCTACTTACGCCGATCATGCTGCCGCAGCAGACCGTGATTATCCCTCTCTTCAACCTATTCCGTTCTCTCGACCTACTCGATTCACGGCTCGGATTGATCCTAATTCATGCAGCTTTCGGCATGCCGCTCGAAATGTTAATCCTGACAGGGTTCATCAGCAGTATTCCAAAGGAACTGGAGCACGCGGCTCGTATTGATGGGTGCACGGACGCGGGTGTGCTATGGCATATTGTAATTCCCCTTAGTGTGCCGGCAATGGCCGTTGGATTCACCCTGAACGTGATCGACATCTGGAAGGAGTATTTTTTTCCCTCATTTTTCTTTCGACTGAAAAACTCATGCCCGTGACCTTGGGCATTATCAGGGTTACAAATGATCGTTATTTCCGCACGGTGAACCTTCCTGCGGCTGCGGTGATCATCGCACAGCTTCCTATAATTCTTCTGTTCGTGTTTACGTATCGCTGGATCACGCAAGGCATTTACATGGGATCGGTCAAGAGCTAACACACCTGTGCCTTGCGCCATCAAGAAAGGTACACGCCAGATTCTGTAGACGTTATGCGTAGCGCACGCACAAATACTACGTGCGTGTTTCGTTTAAGGCCAGGGAATATTTGTGGAAGTTACGTCGTGTAATGCGCCGCTAAAGCTGTGCAGACGGGTAGCCTATTTTAATAAGTTCCGATAGCGAGGAGCATCGCACTCATGCCTATAAACCAGTTTGTTCCCGTCGGGTTTGACAAGAACAAACTTATCGCCCTAATGAAACAACGAGGAATTCGAGCGCTCGTACTGACATCCCCAGAGGATGTGTTCTATACCACCGGATATACATCCCTGCCCAGTAGCGGGAACCCTATTCTTTACACGTTGAGAAACCGGCTTCCATCGTTTTCTGTGATCGATTCCGATCGCGGAGTCACGCTGCTCTGCTGGGGCTTCTCCGCGCAAGGGGTTGACTTCGAGCGGACCAAGTCTTGGGATTCAATCATTTTGGTGAGGCACTGGAGGCGCTCAAGTTCGTACTAACCAGCAAGGATGCCGGTGGAGGTCTGATTGGCATTACTTCGTCGTGTCCATATTTCGCATTGCATGCCATTGAGGAGTGTGGTTTTCGCGACAAGCTAGTCGTGGTTGACAACACCTAGTGGAGGAACTTCGCCTGATCAAGTCCAAGGAGGAGATTTTGCTTCTGTGCCAGAGCACGCAGATCACGGAGGCGGCCTACCGTGAAGTATTCGGCCTCCTGCGCGTGGGATTGGGACGAAGCGAACTGGCCAGAGAAGCGAAGGTTAGGCTCATCAAAAATGGCGCTACAGGCATCAGTCACATAACTTTATCTTTCACGCAGGCTAATCCAGAGATTGACATTGATGAACGTCTAGAAGCAAACAAATTAGTAACCATTGACATCGGCGGTATTTACCACGGCTACTGCTCCGATACTCGGCGGTACGCATACACAGGATCCGTTCCGGAGGCCATTCGGGAACGGTACGAACACATGGTTGAGATTGTCGACACGGTTGGAGGAGCTCTAGTACCGGTGAGAGCCGAGCATCTTTTTAAACTGGCGCAGG
>CAWJFA010000007.1:0-5330 GCA_963842075.1 uncultured Acidobacteriota bacterium
GATTCTTTGCAGGCTGCGGAAATTCGAATGGGGGCTGAAATGATATGAAAAGAAGTACACGTTTAATCTCTTGGATTTTGCTTGGCATCGCTGCTACTGCCGGAATTGTTTGGTGGGAAAACTACGAGCTAGGCAAAGGCTCGAGGACGTTACGAATCGACGCAGCCGCAGAAGTGTTGACAGGTTCGCTATCGACTCAAGTATTGGCTCCTGGCGTTGATGGGAGCGACGCGAACGATTCCGGCCCACTCCTCGAACAGTATAGGAAAGATCCGACACTGAATCACAAACGTTATCTCCTTGTGATGACATGGACTCACGCGAGCGAAATGTTCAAGGCTATAGACAACAGTCCGCCATCTGAAGGAGTAATTCTGAGCAGTGAGTCCTTAGGTAATGTGCCCCCTAGGGATCGCGTCGATGGGTGGGGAAATCCTTACTGCCTCCTCGTCGAGCCCAAGCGTGTGACGTTCCTGAGTAGCGGCGGGAAGGGCGTGCTCACCTGTGAGAAGCTGCGGCAGACCGCACAGCAAGCAGCATCAAAGGCAATCGATTCCCGACTAACCAAGGAAGGAGATATCCTGGCAGCCGTGTACGAACGAGCAAAAGATGATTCGGCGATCCGCCACTCCAGCCGATAACAGCCGCAAACAACGGCCGGTGGCCCGCTCAAGCCCGGGTTTGGCTTGAGTGGGGATGTTCATGTGTCACAGACCAAGTCCGGCGAACAAAACTAGATTGTCCTCATGCCATGGGGACTGACACGTTTTCAGCACAGCGGGCAGAGTCATTTCGTCACTTTCTGCTGCTACCATCGCCGCCGGGTACTTACCACGGATGCTAGCAGACGAATCTTCGAGTCAGCCTTGGAGCGCGTGCGGCGCAGTTTCGGGCTTCAGGTTTATGGGTATGTGGTCATGCCGGAGCATGTTCATCTGCTGCTCAGCGAAGCACGACAGGATTCTTCCAGCGATAGAAGTACCCCACTCAAGCCAAAGGACGGCTTGAATGGGCCACCGGTGCATACGTTGGCCGATACGTTGAAGTCGTTGAAGCAAGGAGGTCGCGACGTTTGATTGGCGGGTGGCTCATTCAAGCCCGGGTTTGGCTTGAGTGGGGATGTTCATGTGTCACAGACTTAGTCCGGCGAAGAAAACTAGATTGTCCTCATGCCATGGGGACTGACACGTTTTCAGCACAGCGGGCAGAGTCATTTCGTCACTTTCTGCTGCTATCATCGCCGCCGGCTATTTACCACGGACGCCAGCAGACGAATCTCGAGTCAGCCTTAGAGCGCGTGCGGCGAAGTTTCGGGCTTCGGGTTTATGGGTATGTGGTGATGCCGGAGCATGTTCATCTGCTGCTCAGCGAACCACGACAGGATTCCTCCAGCGATAGAAGTGCCCCACTCAAGCCAAAGGACGGCTTGAATGGGCCACCGGTGCGTACGTTCGATAGAAGTGCCCCACTCAAGCCAAAAGACGGCTTGAATGGGCCACCGGTGCATACGTTGGCGGATGCGCTGAAGTCGTTGAAGCAAGGAGTGTCGCGACGTTTGATTGGCGACGCGGATCATTTCTGGCAAAAGCGGTACTACGATTTCAATATTCGAAATTACCCGCAGTTTGTGGAGAAGGTGCGCTACATCCATCGAAATCCGGTGAAAGCTGGGTTGTGCGAACGTCCGGAGGACTGGGAGTGGAGCAGTTTTCGCCACCACGCAACCGGCTGTGAGGGACGGGTCGAGATCGAGTCGGAATGGATAGCGCGAAAACGCGAACGAGCGGCGGGAAGACTCTCCCCAGCCGTCGAAGTGCCCCCCTCAAGCCAAAAGACGGCTTGAATGGGCCACCGGTCAGTGATGGCGGAGGTCCTTCGCTTCGCTCAGGATGACAAGTCTGTTTTGGCCCAGATGCTTGGTTTCTATTTCTGAGCCGGGGGCACGTATTCCTTGGGCACTGCGGAACCTTCTCCGAAGAAGAATTGGTCAAGCTGCTTGACGATGACTTCCTGATCTTCGCGGCGGGCGGGGTTCAGGCGATATTCGTTGAGCAACATCTTGCAGTGCTCGGTCCACATGCGCCAGGCTTCCTGGGATACGCTGTCGTAGACCTTGCGGCCGAGATCGTTGTCAAAGGGAGGTTCGTCCAATCCGGGCAACTCCCTTTTCAATTTCACGCAAAAAACGGTGTGAGCCATACACTTCCCTGACGGTGAATTTCTTAACATTAAAGACTACTACATGCGGCAGGGGCTGCGGAACTGGGCAATGAGGCGGAGTAGGGGTTTGATTTTTTGCGGGAGGCAGCCCGGGTGTGAGCCGGCCGCTCCGACAGGGTCGCCCGCGAGGCGGGTGATGGCGGAGGTCCTTCGCTTCGCTCAGGATGACAAGTCTGAGGCGGAGTGGGTTCAGGGTTTCGCTGTGGCCTGAGCATCATCGAGAATCTTTGCCAACTGCTCGGGGCTGACCGGAGAATTTTGTTTGAGACGCGCAACAGGCGCCGACGACTTGCATTTGATTCCGATATAGACCGCGTTATATGGTTCGTCGCCGAGGTTCTCGACTCTGTGCTTGAAGGGCGGAAACCATCGCGCTTCGCCGTCTTTGGAATACACTTCGGTGACCTTGCCATTCTGGTCGGTGAACCTGAGGTGCCCTCCGGTGATAACCACGACTACGCCGCCGGGGTGGTCATGCAGTTGCGACTTCTCGTGGGGGCCGTAGTGGACGCTGACAACTTGTACGCGGTCGTTCTCAAATTGCAGCCGGTAATGTTTGGGTTCAACTTTGGTGGGATCTTGCGCCCCGGCAAGATTTGTTGCCAGGCACAAAATCGCCGCTGCGCAGAGAAATCTGCACAACATGGCGGCGCCTCCTGAATTGAGAATCGAGATTCTTACCGCAAACTGAAGGAACGCTACTCTCGCGCACAGAGGCCTGTCAACGATTCGAAAGGGGCCGCCCCAAAGTGGTTAATCGAGGGCAGGCCGCGTTAGGCAGCCTGCCCTGAGGTTTGCGGTATTTTGCCGCTCAAATAATCGTTGGCGGACGAAACTCTAATTATTCTTGTCGGGACTGTCAGGCTTCTTTTCCTGAGTGTCCGGCTTTTTGGGATTGTCAGGCTGGTTTCGGGATTGTCTGGCTTTTTCTCGGGAGTGTCCGGCGTCTTGTCCTTGCTTTTTTCCTGGATGGAGAGCAGCTCGACTTCAAAGATGAGAGTAGAGTCAGGGCCGATATCGGGGCCGGCGCCGCGATCGCCATAGGCAAGATCAGCGGGGACGAAAAGTTGCCACTTCGATCCAACCGGCATGAGCTGAAGCGCCTCGGTCCATCCTTTAATAACGCCGCTTACGGGAAATGTTGCGGGCTGGCCGCGTTTATAGGAGCTGTCGAATTCCTTACCATCGATCAGCGTGCCGCGGTAATTGCAGACTACAGTATCGGTGGCAGCCGGCTTCGCTCCTGTACCGGCTGTGACAATTTTGTATTGCAGACCGCTGGGCAGTGTGACGACGCCGTCTTTTGCTTTGTTGGCGGCAAGAAAAGTTTCGCCTTCTTTCTTGTTGGCGGCTCCGGTTTCCTGCATTTTTTCCTGCTGTTTCTTGCGGACATCGTTTTGCATTTCGGTGAGTGCGGCCTGACCTTCCTCTTCGGTGAGCAAGGTCTTGCCGCCGGCCAGGGCATCTTTCAATCCGCGCGCCAGGATGGCGGGGTCAACGGGAACATCCTGCTTCTTGAGACTCGCTCCCATTCTCATGCCGAGGGCATAGCTGAACTTTTCTTTTTCCGTCTTGAGAGTGAGCGGAGCCGCGCTTTTGGCGCCAGTGGCGGGGCGCTTGGCCGGAGAAGTTTGAGATTTGCCAGACGTAGTGGAGGATGGCGAAGCTGATTGAGTTGTGGATGCGGGAGTTTGCTGCGCCAGCGCGTTCGCCAGCAACAATATTCCTACCGCAAATATAGTAACCGCCAGGGAGAAGGATTTGTGCATGTAGGTATTGTCACATTGGCCGCAGATCTCCGCAAACCCTGGGGGTGATGGAGATCACCGCCGAAGGACTTATGTTGAGATTGTTTAGAGCTGCCGTGATCTGGGCATAACCCCCAGGCGCCCCCGGGGTGTGGCTTTGAACTGTGTGAGCTTATTTGTGATATGCTTCCGCGAAAAATCGGCGGCCTCAGGGTTACTTGCCGTTACTTGTTTGCTGCCGAGCCTGACGTGTGGAGAACGGAGTGCCCAAATGCGAATACGGTCGTTAGGAATCCTGCTTTTGGCTTTGGCTTTGGCTTATCCAGCGACCAGCATGTTCGCGCAGACGCCGGCGCTGAAAATGAACGTCGTTTACGAATGCCAGCCTCCCTACAGTTTTAAATTTTTCTCGTGCACCGGCACCAGCGCTAACGACTGGTGCGATGTGCAATCGTTCAATGCAGGACGGCCGTTTCAGAGGGGCAAATCGACCTATCAGCAGGTGATGAACCTGCTTCCGAAGTGCCATTTTCAGACAGCGGCGGAGGCTCAGGCTGCGGCGCGCAGCGCAGCGGCTCCGGCCGCGAATCAAGCTGCGAATCAAACTACGAATCAAACCGCGATGCAATCCGCGAATCAAGGTGGGCCCGGACCGGGGGGATTCAAAGTCGGCGACACGGTGCGGGTTTTGATCGACGGCTGGCAGGAAGCGAGGGTCATTCAGGTCCACGGGCGTTCGTACGTGGTCCATCTGCCGAATGGGATTGACGTTTCAAAAATGTGGCCGATGGAAGTGCGCCGGGTCGGGCAACTCACGGCCGAGGATCACGCCGCCGGGCAATACGATCTCCACGATCGGGTGCAGGTGCTGGTGAACGGCCGGTGGATGGAGGGTGAGGTTCGCGGGCAAAATCTCAACATGTACGACATAAGAGTGCCGGGAGTAGATACGGGGTTCGGGTCTGACATTGTGAATACGACGCCGGAGAATATCCGCATGTCGACGACGCCGGCGCCTGCGGCTCCCGCGCAGCGGGCGGCGGGGCAAGCTCCCAAGGCTGGACTGGTGAGCTGCGCGGGTAAATATGAAGGCCGGTGGGAGCACGTTTCTGGCATGGGCGGTATGCGGGTGGTTTTCCGTTCGGGGAAGGCAACGATTACCGAGGGGTTGGGCGGTGAGATGCCGTTCGATTGCTTCACGGGCGACGGCAAAGTCGTTTTTTACAAGGCGGGATCGTTCACGCCGTTTTCCTACGATTTTGACATTAATAACGATGGAACTTTGCAGACGCCACTCGGAGCAATCAAGAAGATGGGCAATTGAAAAAGCTGCGGCAGGCCATCTGCTGCGGGACGCGCTGC
>CAWJFA010000008.1:0-346115 GCA_963842075.1 uncultured Acidobacteriota bacterium
GGATTCGCTTTTTGCCACTTGCCAGTTTTTGCGTAATTGGCCCGGAGAATGAATATTTCGCAGTGTTTATGCGGGTCATATGAAGGTAAGCATTCCGTGAATTGACCGCAACTGTATCGTTCTTTTGCTTTAATTTTCCGTAAAATAGTATCAGTAGTATCACACCCTGTTAACCTGCAAAACCGGTCGGACAGCCCAACATCTTCCGATAAGAATGTACAACCTTAACCTTACCGAAGTTATGTCCTAGTGATTTTGCAACGTTTGCACGCCTTTCAGTAGAATACTCACACGGACGGCTTCAACGCCGTCTCAAGTTTGACTGTGTACTCGGACCCCGTGGGCCGAGCAGGCAAGAGGTAAGGAGCGCAGTCAGGCTTTTGCCCAAGACTCATCTGGGCCACCACGGGATTGAGTGCGCCGCCTCCCACAGCAGGCCAAGCGCGCAGGGACCAACCGGCAGTGCGATGTCTGACCCGGCGTTCAATCTCCTCACAAAAAGAACCAAATGACTCGGAGCGCAATAGAGCGCTTCATGTCTGGGGAGATATTCGTTGAGCGACAATCTCGAAACTACTCTCGCCAGCTCTATCCGGAGCGGCACGATCCAAGCAATTGAGTGTGGCGACCATGCCCTAACTGTGCCAGAAGTGGCAACGGTTTTGCGCGTCACGCCCGGCACCATCTACCGCCTCGCCCATCAACATGCCATACCATCCTTCCGCATCGGCGGCTCCATTCGCTTTGATCCGCGCACGATCTCGAAATGGATGCAGGGCTTGGTGTCCGCATGAATGGCACGGCATTCAAAGTCATCCGACCCCGCAAACGCGCGCTTCCCAAACCGATACCTGAGAAGCTAAAGCCGCGCTCGGTCACACATCGAGTCTTCGGCGTCGGTGAACTGCGCGCCATCCGCGCGAGCGAGAGCGGCGGCTACATCGTTGAATGTGATTTCGGCGGAGTGTCGCGCACGATCCGCCTTGCCGCCGAGTATTGGGTCACTCCCGTAAAAGAGATCCTGAAAGCTACGCCCCACTTGCCGCCGCTAGCTCCGAAGCCAGAGCCGGTGCCGGTAGAAAACGACGCGAGCAATGCGACCGGCGAGGATGCCGGGGACGACGGCAAGGGTGATGAGCACGATGCCAGCGAGGATGGCGAGGACGACCAGGACAGCGTGCGCGACGAAGCTGAGACGGAGGCGGCGTAAACATGGCCAATTATAACCATCGCAAAATGGCGGAATTCAAGCTACTGCCGATTCTGATGGGTCGCGGCCATATCGTGTCATTGCCAACGGATTTTTGCGCTCCTTACGATCTCATCGACGACAGCGGAAAGGTGCTGCACAAGATCCAGGTGAAGACGAGCGAGAGCGAACCCAAGCGCGATGGATCGTACTCGGTCGATATCAGACATGGCGGCTCTGGCGAGCGTGCCTATTCTCCGGGCGCTGTCCACTTCTTTGCGATTCACATACCGAGCAAAGAAGCGTGGTATCTGATACCGGCTGACGTGCTAGGGCATAGAGCAGTCACGGTCGCGCCGGACAAGGCATGGGATCGGTACGCAACCTATCGGGACAACTGGGAGCAGCTAGACGCGACGAAGCAATTGGCAGCGTGAAAGAAGGCACGGTAAGTCAACACACACGGAGAACGGTATTTATGCCGAAATGGAATCAAGCAGTCTTGGAAGTAATTGACCCATCGAAAGGGTATGTACCAGGAAACGTAATCGTGACCTCATACGCAGCGTCGAGGTTACTGCAGAAGATGACGCCGGAGGAGCACAAAGAGTTTATGGAGCAGGCGGCGCGAGGAATGACCGCAGAGGAGCGCGAAAGGTTTATCGAAGCAGGCACGCGTAAGGCCCGGCGCATGGCAAGCGGGCACAACTCAACGGAGGCAACGAAACATGTACGTCGAATTGACCAATGGATCGCAGGTGAAGTTTACGAACTGTGGACGCGGGATTGAAGGCGCGGTGTTCGATGCCGCCACTGGAGAAATGACCACCGCCTCGCGTAAGCGCGGATGCGACGTTCTGCACGTTTACTATGTCCCAAACACTGCAGACATACCTCAATTTATTTGTTGCGCAAGCGAACTGGATCGCGAGGCAATCGAGGAAGCCCAGCAAAGGTACGAGCAGCAGAAGTTCCAACAAGATGTTGCAAACGAAACCCTGCGAAAAGCGTTGCTCGGGCCTGGCGGATTGAAGCTCGTCTCAGACAGGCAGAACGGCAACTCGGACAAGAATACAGCCAGTGCGGACATGTGCAAGGCTCTCGGACTTACGAGGCCCTACACGCAAAATCCGTCCTGGGGCTTAGTCAAAGAAACAATTGCTGAACTTACTCAACAGGCAGCAGCGTTGACTAACCCCGTTGCCCCGCCGCCTGCCGACCACAGCCACGACACGGGCGAACTGGTGCCCGCGCTGGCGTAGCTTTCAGCCGGAACGGGGCGTAGTCGGTCTCCTGGTTCGACTGCGCTCCGTTTGTCAGCCTACAACGCCGACTAACCACTTAATACGGAGTCAACCGATTATGAGAACGAGCATCACCGATGTTACTTACACGAGCGTGCGTGCACCTTCCGGCAGAATCCTCTGCTGCGACCGCCTGGTCATCGAAGGCACGCGCGTGAGTGTTCGTTGCAAGGGCGATACGCCGAAGGACTTGGTAGTTGGCCTTCGCCAACTAGCGAGCCTAGTCCGTGCCGGGTGCACGTTTGATGAAGTCTGGGTGCAGTTTCCGGAGGATAAGAATGACGACCAATAAACAAATTTGTGAGGCGCTGCTCGCGAGCCTTCCGCCCGACTTCTACGGTGCGATTGAGTTGTCGTTCGTGAAGGGCGCAATCATGCAATCGAAGACTACGACCAGCAAGAAATACAACCCGGAGGCGAAAGCGCCAGAGTATGACTACCGCCGCAAGTAGTTTTCATTTCGACGTGCGCTTCCCGCAGCTTCTGCTGGACCAGATGGGTCGCGGCGAGATGACCGTGTCCATGCTCCTAGCTATGATGTACCTGCACAAGTGGGCAGACTGGAAGACCGGGCAGGTAGCGCACGCCTCCGCAGGTGGTCTCCGCACGGCTACGGCACGCGCATTCAGCGTTCGCACATTCCAGTTAGCCATGAAACGGCTTGAGGACATGGGCTGGATCACCCGCCACACCATCACCGGCAGCCATCAGGATTATCAAGTAACACTTCATAACTACAAATGGGTCGATGAAGCCGGGAAAATCCATATCCTCAATAACAAACCGCTGGTTGCGCCGAGGCTTGCGCGGAAGAAACACGGCAAACACCCAGTAAATTCAAGCGCTTCCAAGGATCATGCGACCGAAGCTTGCGCTGAGGAATGCGGGGGTTTTGAATGCGGTGAAGCTAAAGCTGGCAAATCGTTCGACGTTGAGGAGCTTGCGCGGAAGCTTTCGCTGAGGAAAGATGGCGAACGCCATGAAAATGCAAGTGCTTGTAATGACCCAATAACGGAGGCTTGCGCTGAGCGTTGCACTGAGACTTCCGACAAGATCTTGTCTTTAATCGACTCTCAATACGATGTGCCCGCCGCAGAGCGACGGACTCACCATTCGGCTTCGCCGGTTAAACCCAACCCCATCCTCCCAAGAGAATTGCCGGACGACTTTCAGCCAGATGATAGCAATCGTGAGTACGCCAAGAAAAAAGATCTCGACCTGGAATACGAGCGGGACTACTTCGTGGATATGCACCGCTCCATCGGCAACCGCAGGGTGAATTGGCAGAGTGTTTTTCGTCGGCACCTGACCAACACCGCCAGGCCCAACCCAAAGCCTAAGCAGAAGGCCCCGGCCATAACCGGATCTGCGAGTGAGAACCTGCGCCATCTCATGGAGAAATACCAGTGAGTGCCAATGCCTAGAAAACGACCGAAGACCGCCGAGGACCTGCCGACTTATCGCAAGCCAGCTCTGCCTCCGCTGGCGGTACCCGAGCATCTAGAGCCATTCCTAGCGGGGATCGAACTGCGCCGCATCGTCGAGAAGTATGGCGTGGACAATATACAGCTCATCCTAGGCGTCCTAGCGGAACAGACACGGCGCGAGATGATTGACCGGCGCAGGCGTGAAACGTTCGATGCGTGGCAGGTCAATATGAGACCGCTGGCCGCTGCGACAATTGCGAGCCCGCCATCGTTGAAGACATCAGAGGAGCGGCGAGCAACCAGCCGATACCGTAGACACCGCCAGGAAGGTTTGGATTTTACGATCCGCAAGCAGGCGCGCGTCCGCGAGCTTGAAATTGGCCTCGCAATCAAACTTGAACGGGAACAGGATAGCTGGCACCGTCGCGAGCTGATTGGCATCGTGAATGGGGTAAAGGCCGGGATGACCGTCGCGCAGATCGCGCGAGAACTTGGATGCAGCGCTTCAACGGTGGAGCATCGGTTGGCTGAGATTCGGAACGCTGCGGTGGTTGCCGCCGAGGCAGAACAGCTTGCCATCCCGTGTCCGGCAAGCGGACAAAATGAGGGTCTAGGGACAAACGCTCCGGTAAAAGTAGAGGGGTAATTTATTTCCAGCCCCGCCCGGCTCGCAGGATACGAGCGCACGTTTTCCGCTTCACTTGGCGGATAGATTTACGGTCTCGGGACAAAAATTCCTGTACTAGAGAGGGGTAAAATTTCCCTACTTTTGGGGACCGGCTTTGTCCCCGAGCCGCTCCTTGGGTGGGGAGCGGATCGGGGTGTTGTTTACTACAGCCCCAGAGTTTTCAGAAGAACTGCTGCTGTCTGAATGATCCGAAGCAAAATGCTCAAAATCCTGAGCGCGTCCAGGCGGCGAACTGGCATTCGCCGCTGGTCTGGAGGTTTACTCATGTGAGAGGACTCCTTTCTGAGGATGTGGCGGACGATCCCGCCACGAACCCCGCTTAATATCCTGCTTGAGCATGTCAAGTGATCCTGTGGAAGAAAGGCGTAGCCGCATAAATGAGCACGGGCCAAGTACAACGCTGGGTCGTAGGCCATGATTTGCACTTTCCGAAGTACGACCGACCGACCTTCCTTGCCATGCTCGCGCTGATGCACGACATTCGGCCTCACGGGTTTATCTTCGGCGGCGACCAGTTCGATAACGCCGAAATCTCCCACCACAATAAAGGCAAGGCGCTCTACAAGGAGCGTGGTGCCTATAAGCGGAACACAGACCGCTTCGATGCCGAGATCCTGCGTCCGCTTGAATCCGTGATGGGCAAGCGCGAGAAGGTATGGATCATAGGTAACCACTGTGATTGGGAGAGACAGTTCATCGAGGAACATCCGGAGTTCGAGGGATGGATGGAGCGTCCACAGGCTCTCCACCTTGAACAACGCGGCTGGGAAATCATTCCGCTTGGACATGCGAAGAGGCTGGGCCAGCTAAACGTCATCCACGGCGAAATTTTGACCGGGATTGGGAACCAGGGTGGCGCGTTCCCTAGTCGCAAGGCCGTAGAATTGTACGGCAGCAACGTTCTCGCCGGTCATACGCACTCGCCGCAGAGTTTCACGAAGATCAGCCCTGTCGAACAGAAGAAAAAACACTGTGCGTGGATAAATGGAATTCTGGGCGCAACGAACCCAGATTATCTTCGGAACCGTCCGACCGCGTGGCTTAATGGATTTTCCATAGTGGAACTCTACACGGCTGGCGGTTTCTTCAACCTCTATCCCGTTATCGTCCTGAATGGCCGATTTGCCTACGCAGGGAAGATTTACCAAGCGCAGCCATTACCCAAGACAAACGCGCTCCCACGCATCGAGCCTTACATGATCCCTGCTGTCCAATCCGGCATCTCTTCGCTGCGATTGAATTAACGAGTCGCGCCGTCTAGCTTTTCTTACACCACACTCGCTGCATTTCACTTCCCCTCCACCAGATACCGTCCCATGCCAGACAGTCCGCTCGACGTACAGATACCTTCCCCGGTTAACAGCCGCATAATTTCACCCGAGACCCGTGCCAAGATGTCAGCCGCACACCTAGGTAAGGGCCACGCGCACTTGCCAGAGACTCGCGCAAAGATATCCGCCACACTCAAGGGCCACAAGTTCACACCCGAAGCCATCGCGAAGATGTCCGCCGCACTCAGGGGCCGGAAGCACTCGCCGGAAGCGCGCGCGAAAATGTCAGCCGCACACAAAGGATACAAGCACTCGACGAAGACCCGCGCGCGGTTCTCTTCTCCAGAATGGATAGCAGCGTTTAAGGCCAGAATAAATACTCCCGAAACCCGCGCGAAGAGAATAGCCACTATCACTGGCCGCAAGCACTCCGCTGAAACGCGTGCCAAGATGTCAGTGGCTCTAAAAGGCCGCCCGCGTCCTCCAGAAGTCGTTGCGAAGATCGCGGCAGCACACACTGGACGCAAGTGTTCACCGGAGCATCGTGCATCGATCAAACGGTTCCATGTTAGCAACGGGCATCATAGCCTTACTGATATCGATCCGGTGTGCCGCACCGCCTCATGTTCGATCTGCGGCTTGGTGGTAATAAGAAAGACTGGCGAGACCAGTTGGGTGTGTTGGGTCGCTGGACTAGGCAATAGCAGACGAGCTAAGCTGAAAGTCGCACCAGTTGTTCTGTATAGAGATCAAGTACTACAGATGTGGAAGAGTCAGAATGGTAGATGCGCCATTTGCTCTTGCCATATTGACCTCGACAGGAAGAGTGGATGTGGTGCCTGCCTAGATCACGATCATGTCAGCGGGTATATCCGTAGGTGGCTGTGCGCGCGGTGTAACAAGGGCCTGGGCCATTTCAATGACAGACCATCTGTGCTGCGTGATGCCGCCACATATCTCGAAAACTGCGCCGCCGCAGATGCGCGCTTACTAGCTGAATGTGCGGCTCACAATCACCATCCATTCATTAAAAACGCTGTGATTAGCGCCGCCCCGCAAGTACCAACCATACAGTAACTCAATCCTCAGAGGAAGAGAGTCATAATGATTTCACCGGAACAACAGCAAGCTATCGTCGCGAAAGAGTCAGCGTGGCTAGAAGATCAGTTCGCACCGCTCGACCTCTCGCAGTTCCCCAATTTACAGCCGCCGCCACCGGCAGACACGCACGATGATCGCTTTGCTCGCGACTGGCGCGATACTGCGTTGTCAGCTTCCGCTAGCGCGCTGCGAAAGTTCGTTGCCGATCCTGACGTTGAGGCGCTGGAGCGCGTGGGTAGCGAGACGGGCAATCTCGACTACCTGCGCGAAGTCCGAGACCGGCGCGGCGAGACAGTGGCAGCCGCCTTCAAACGCGCCAACCCTTCATACATGCCTACTCAGCATAATTACGAAACCATCGTCACGACACTTGCCTTCAACGCTCTCAGCGCC
Source organism: uncultured Acidobacteriota bacterium (assembly GCA_963842075.1). GTDB lineage: Bacteria > Acidobacteriota > Terriglobia > Terriglobales > Acidobacteriaceae > Sulfotelmatobacter. Next base: position 7,374 of record CAWJFA010000008.1, read on the forward strand.
GCTCAGCAGAATGGCACCATCGAAGAGCAGACCCAGGATTTGATTTCTGCGGGCGTATGGACGGTGCCGAATCTCGAAACCACATATCGGGCTCTTTCACGCGAGGGGCTGCTTGAAGTCGAGGCGGGCCAGGCTAGGAACTTGACCGAGAGCGAACGCTTGCACGTGATGAGGCTCGCGCAGAGCGGCTACACGGAGAAAGCCATCGATGAGTACCTGAAATATGCGCTCGACGATGATTCACCTTCTATCGAAGTGCTTAACGATCCATCTTATCGCGGCGCACTGGATACGGCAGTAATGTTCGTTTTTGAAGTTGCGACCCTTGATTACACGCCGAGCGAAGAGAGGCGCAGCTTCCTGTTGAGATACGCGGCAGGCCGACCTCTAACCTTCAACTTACTCACGCAGGCTTGGCAGACCTTGAAACAGCGGGAAGCGAGCTACGCGCGCCAAGAGATTCTCGATCAATTCCAGAGGCCACAGGAGACGGCGCTGCCGAGCGCAAAAGAGCTTGACGCGCTGGACGATAGCTCAATCGAAAACTTGTACCATCAAAGTTTGAGAGCGTTCGCGGATTCATTCCGTCGCGCGCCTGGAGTGTTGGCCTAAATTACATGGAACACCAAGAGGTTAGTTTGCCTTGGACTGACACCCTTCTTCCGTGGGCACTTGAGAACGACCCGGAGACAGCCCGGATCATTCAGGCGGTGCAGGCGAAGGCGGCTAAGTGGCAGCCGCGTGATTGTGCCGCTCAAGCTGAGCAATGCCCTTGTGAAAATTGTGGCTTGCCCTCAAGGGCCGTCAGCGGGCCAGGCATGTCAATCAGAATCGAGGACCGACCGGAAAATCGGTTTCAGCGAACGCGCAGACGAACCGTATGGTGCCATAGTGAAGAATGTGCGGCGCAATGCCTCGCGATATCAAAGTACGGTCGGGCGTCGCATCGCGGAAAGCGAAGGACTTGGTTTGGGGCGCTTTCGAAGCCGATGCCAACAGCAAAAAACGGCGTGGCGGCTTCTTTAGAATCAACGGCCTAGCGTTACGTAAATTGATTCCTGACCCCGCAGCTAGTTTTGTAGCTTCCGATCCCTGTCCGCATTCCGGACAGAACTAACCCTCCGATTCTTCATCTCTCTGGACTGCGAACCGAAAACGTTCCGTAAGGAACACAACCTTCCGCCGAACCTGGCGGATTAGTACGGGCGGGTGCTACGCGAAGACCGTGCCGCCGCAGGCTCATTTCCTATCCCCAGCGGTCTTCCTTTTCTCTCTGATGTCCAGACTCAAGGACCTTTACTAACCGAATCTTCGGACAACCGTGCTTCGTCGCGGCTCAATCAATAAAAAAGCAAGGCTCTCTAACTTTATGGCAGGCAAGAATCAAATTACCGGTGGAGCATTTCAGGATTTCGAGGGGAACGTGCTGGCGAACGGTTACCTCACCATGCAGCTATCGCATGACGAGGGAGAGTCGGTCGATCCCGGCCAGGTAGTTGGCGGCCTTTCTCTGCGCGTCCCGCTCGATCCGTTTGGAAACATTGCGGGCACTGTACTTGTATGGCCGAATGACCAACTAAACCCAGCCAACTCCTACTACGTCGTTAATGCCTACCGGCGTGATGGAACGCAAGCCTGGCTTTCGCCGCAGTTTCAGACTGTAACGACAAGCCCGTCTCCGTTCAACGTAGGCGCGTGGGTACCAAACAACCCTCCAAGCGGAGGCGCGCCCGTTGGTTCCATTTTGCTGCAAACCGATGGAGTCAATAACCAGTCACAGTCGGTTCTGAATCTAACAGCAGGCAGCAATATAACCATTACCGATGAGGGTAGCGGTGAGATTGAATTCGCTGCAGTAACGGGGGCTGCAGGGAACGGCAGTGTGTTTTATGGGCCGGGTTTGTTGAGTTTGAACGGTGTCAGCTTCACAGAACAACTGAATTTGGCTCCCGGTGCGCCGAACACAATATATGTGTGGCAATTTACCTTGCCCATTAGCATGACATTGTCAAAAGTCACATCGGTGATGTTTCAACAGGCAGGCGGGGGCTATTCCTACAGCTTTGGCATTTACGGTGCCAACGGGAATCTGTTAATCGATTCTGGCGAATTTCCGTTCGACAATACATTCGATGTGCACGTCACGAACTCATTCGGTGAGATAACGTTGCCAGCGGGGGTCTACTATTTTACACAGACATCCGACGCCCCTGACGGTGGAAGCTTGGACGGCCCTTACATCTTATTGGAAGAACCAGATGGTGTCCCTCCCGGCGTCAGCACCATGGTCAAGCTCGCGAATGCTGTCAGCGTAACTGTTGGAACAGCTACGAACGCGCGGAGCGGCGGAGTGATGCCTTCGACTTTGGGGACGATCAATGCTCAGACCGAGAACGGATATTACCCACTTGCCGTCCAGTGGCATTACTGACCCCGCAGATGTTCGCCGACGCTCTACGGCAGCGGACGAAAACTCCACCAACGTGTCTAAGCTCAAGAATCTTGCTAACAAGACCTTCGGACGTTTGATCGTGCTTCGTCGTGGATCGCGCAAGGCCAAGAACGCGTATTGGGAATGTCGTTGTTCCTGCGGCAAAGTGAAGCAGATCCGAAACGACATCCTTCAAAACGGCTCAGTTCGGTCCTGTGGATGCCTGGCCAGAGAACTGCGACCGATCACGCCGTTGAAACATGGGCATTGCCGAACCATCGGAGAGACGGCGGAATATCGCGCTTACTACATGCAGCGGAATGCCTGCCGGAATCCTCGCTCAAAGAATGCTCGTTGGTATCACGACCGAGGTATTCAATTTTTGTTCTCCAGCTTTGAACAATTTCTTGCGGTCGCAGGTCGAAAACCGGGTCCCGATTATTGGCTTACGAGGATCGATCACGACAAGGATGTAGAACCTGGCAACTTGACGTGGCGACCAATCAAGCGCCACAGGCACAAACGGCGACGCAAACCAAAACCAAACCGACGCCTGCTACGGATTTCTGCGGCGTAGCGTATCCGCAATGTCTGCGAGGGCGTGGCTGATTCGCTCCAACGAACGGCTGATGCCCACCACCGCCGAGACAAATATTGCTATCGCAGCGATTATGAACGCCCAGTACGCGATGACTAATTCGATACCGAACATGGGACGTGATGGTATCAGATTAATCTCTAGTTAGTTTAAGTTTCCGAACCAGCGACGCGCATGTGGTTCGGGATTCGGGCTAACAGGCAGCCCGAAATAGCGGCCCGCTGGACGAACTCGGGTCGCGGTGGGGCGGTGTGAAGGTATTCCTTCGCCGCCCGATTTTCTCTCCGCACTTTCAAAAGCTCTCGCAGCGCCACGCTGCATCCACGAGGTCTTCACTTTCCATGCCCGACGATCCTATTCAGACTCAAACTCCCGGAGCAGTGTTGGCCGATCAGACTCCGCCGCCTAACGCCGGGAACATGCCACTCGCATCGCGGCCAGGGCCTCCGTCTCTGCCAGCGCAGCCGCCCGCTCAACAGCAAGCTCCCCCGCCGCCAACTCCGCAGCAGGCAGTTGCGGCGAAGCATCAGGCCATCGGCGCTGCCGCGTCTTTTCTCTTCGGGCAACAGCGTGATCCTGAGACGGGCGAAGTTATAAAACAAAAACCTGGGACCGTGCTGGGCAGTCTGCTTTTAGGCGCTATGTACGGAGCATCCCTCGGATCGGAAGGCAATGCTCGCGGTGGTTCCGTGGGCGGTTTCCTCGGCGGTATGGGCCGGGGCGCATCGGGAGTCGAGCAGCAAAACTATCAGCGTCAGCAGCAGGCCCAGGAACAGGCGATGAAACGTCAACAAATGACGCTGGAGGAACGACGTGCGGAGGATGAGCATACGCTCCATGAAGCTACCGTCGCGCACCTAACGGCGGAGACGACCGCCTTCCATCACCAGCAAGAGTTTCAAGATCAGGAAGCGGTAGACAAGAAAAATAAGGCAGCTCAGCAGTACACCCAAGCGCTACGCGATGCTGGCGGTCGGAATGCTCCGATTGCTATTAACGGCAAGGTTCCGGCAAACGGTGAATACTCCGCGCCCGATATCGCCGCTGCATACATGAAAAACAATTCGATCTTGCAGGCTCCGCCTGGAATGGTGCGCCATTTTGTCGATGTACACGATGCTAGTGACCTCGAATACGTTGCTGGAAAAGGCTGGGTGAATGAAGCGGGCGATCCAGTTGATATGTCCAAGAGTACGACCGTGCGGGCGATCGACGTTCCAGAGAACCAGTTCGGGAAGCCGGTGCAGAAGACCGGGAAAGAGCTTAACACCATCGCTGGCTACCAGTTAATACCGCAGGAGCAAGAGGACAACACATTCAATGTTCCGATCAACGCGGTAACGGGACTGTACACGCAGAACCTCAAGAACCTCAACGAACAAGCCCAGACTAAGCAACGCCTAGCGGCTGCTGGCAAGGCTGCGAGCCAAGCCACGAAACGCGGCACACCCGCGCAGTTCGCTCAAGTGGAAGCTAAGAAGGCTGCAGCGTTAGCTAAGGCTGAGACTGCTTATCAGAAGGGCGATCTTGACGCTGACGAACTGGCGAAAGCGAAAGCGGCGGCACAGAAAACGTACAACGACGAAGTAACCGCGCTTGGCGGCTCAATAGCGCCAGCGGCTCGGCCCGCAGGCCAACCTGGACGTGCGGCTCCAGCATCCGCGCCGAAGAAGGGCGAGACTCAAATCCACGCTGGTTTTAATTACACGTTCAATGGAAGTCAATGGATTAAAGGACAGCCCGCGCCCGCCCAATAATTATGGCCACACCACAACAGTCATCGGCACCAGACACTCTGCCCGCAGACTTTTTTGTTTCTGGCGGGGCAGATGCTCCCGACACGCTCCCGGCCAACTATTTCTCGCGTCAAGCTAAGGCACAGGCAGCACCGGCTACTCTCCCTGCGGACTTTTTCAGTAAGCAGGCGGCTCCGGCCACGCTACCAGCCGATTTCTTCTCGCAGCAACCGGCTCACGATCCCAACGCGCGCCTCTTCCCCAGCGGCCAGGCCGAGATCCGCGCCTACCAGCCGACGCTGTGGGCCAGAATCCGCAACGTCGTCACGGCTGGCGTCCCGCGCTACTCGTCGCGCACTGTCTACAACCCTAAGTACGGTCAGATGCAGCTCGTCTCGCCGGAAGAAGCCCTCACGCCGTCCGAGCAGCGAGCACACCCAATCGCCACCGGTATCGGCGAGGCCGCTGGCGGATTCACGTCTCCGGAATCTGTTGCGCTTCTCGCTGGCACTGGCGGGCTCGGAGAACTTCCGGGCGCTGCCGCCATGTTGCCTCGCTTGATGTCAGCGGGCTTCGGTGCTCAAGCAATTTACAGCGGCATCAAGAATGTGCCCGCGATCCGCGACGCTTGGAATCGTGGCGATGTAAGCGAAGTTGAACGGCTGCTCACTCATACCGTTTTGAATCTCGGGATGGGCGCGCTGGCTGGTCAACACGCGGTCACAGGCGAAAGCGCGATCACCGGCAGAACAACGCCAACCGAAGTCGAGACACCGCGCGGGCAAGCTGAGGCTGAGACAGAGCCACGGTCCCGCGTCGCGAACTCCAGCACGCCAGAGGGCGTAATCGCTCATAACCAGGCATTCGAGCTGGCTAAGGAAGAGCTTGGGCAAAAAGCCGATCCGCGCGCACTGCTGCGCCGAGCACAGGAAATCCTCACGGAATCCGCAACGCCAGTCAGCGAAGTGCTGAATGAAGTGCCCCGCACTGTCCGTTTCGTCGATAGCTCGGCTGCTGCGCATGATCTGCTGGAAAAGGACACCGTTCTCCGTCCCATTACCAGCCTTAAAGGTTACGAGGTCAACGACCCCACCTTAGCGCCGCTAGAAGCGCAGATGCGTGGTCGTGCGGAAGAACTCGCGCAGAAGTACCCGGTCAAGCCTGCCGAGCCGGAGGGGACTGAGGCGCGGGTCACAGCGCCGAGTGGCGTTGCCGCCTTCCGCAATCCCACGGCCCGCGTGGTCAACGATGGGCATGTGCCGGTAGTGAGCAACGATGAGATTCTGGCGCAGGCCGTCCAGAACATCGTCAATAACTCAGGCGAACTCCGGCGCGTCGGCGTCGATCCATCTACCATCCAGACGCGCGGAGACATCCAGTCGGCATTACAGGTCGCGTCTGACCACATCGCCAGCAACCTTGATCCTCGCGCTTCTGCGGTCATCACCCTCGAAGGCCAGAAGCAACTTGCTGCCGACCTAGGCATGACCACGGAAGAGCTGCTGTCACGCAGACAAGGCCAAGCCTTCAATGCAGAAGAATTGGTTGCTGCACGCGCTCTCTTGAAGGCGTCAAACGATAGCGTCATCAGTCATGCGAAAGCAGCCGCCGCAAGTGGAGACGCCGATTCCTTAAACGCTTTCACCACGGCGTTATCTCAGCATAAGGCGATTGAGGAGACGATTGCTGGTGTGCGTGCGGAGGCCGGTCGCGCTCTCGGCAGTTTCCGCATCGGCGAGCAGGATCTACCGCAAACGAAAATCACAGACATCCTGGCAAAGTTGCCACAGAAAGCACAAGCAGAGGCAGCTCGGCTCATCTCGCGCCTTGATCCGACCGATCCCGCAACCGTACGGAAGCTCAATCAGCTAGTCGAGCAAGTCACGCCACGCACGACGCTAGAGAAGCTGCACGAATATTACCGAAATTCGCTCTTGAGCAGTCCCCACACGCTGATCGTTAAAACTGCAAGCGAGGCGTCGATGGCGGCAATGGAGGCAATAAAGAAAGCCATTACTGGAGGCGTCGCCAAGTTCAAGGACTCCCCTGACCGCTTCTCGTCCGAGGCTTACTACTACAGCAAGGGGATGGCGCAAGCTCTCGCTGAGCACGCCAAACCTATTCTGACCGGCGAGTTCCAGTTAGAAGGGTCGCCCGGCTTTGAAAAGGTCGGCACTCGGGCCATCAAAGGCTCTATCGGAAGCGTGGTTCGAGCACCGTCAGAAGCTATGAGTAGGATGACGAACCTGCTCTATGCCGGGAACTACTTCGGTGAAATTAACTCGCTGGCGGCAAGGCAGGCATTGAGCGAAGGTCTCGGAGGCGATGCGTTCCATGCGAGGCAAGAGTACCTCGCGCATCACCCTACCGAGGAGATGTCAGAGGCCGCGCATAAACTAGCAACAACCAACACCTTTCAAAACGAACTGACCGGATTCGCCCAGAAGATCGGGCAGGCGATTGGGGCTAAGCCAAACGTTGCATGGTTGCCTGAGAGCTTAAAGAGCGTCGCGCCTGGTCGCTGGCTTTTCCCGTTTTATCGCACGCCAGTCAACCTGGTTAGAGCGACTCTGACTCATGCCACGCCTATCGAACTCTTGAATTCAATCGCCTCCAAGGGCGCTGATACGGATGCAACTGCGCGCGGCGTCTTAGGCTCCTCAATCTCTGCGGCGCTCGCGTATCTGGCGTTGACCGGGCGTATTACTGGCGGAGGCCCTATTGATTTCAAAAAAGAAGAAACGCTTCGCGCCACGGGCTGGCAACCGTACTCTGTGAAAATTGGTAATCGCTACGTCTCCTACAGAAGATTCGAGCCTGTCGGCCTCGCTGCCGGATTGATCGCCGACGCTGTGCATGGAATGAAAACTGGCGACAGTGAAGTAGTCGCGCAGAGCAAGGCTGACAGTGCGGTCAAGCACATCATGCGGAACCTAGATGATCTCCCTTTCATGGGCACCTTGGCGAATCTGTTACAGGCCGTCCACGACCCGGTCGGAGGCCGTGCTCAGTCGTTTATTAACCGGGAGGCTGGAAGTCTTGTTCCGGCTGGAGTGGCCAACATTGCAGAGAGCACGGATCGCACGGTGCGTCGTCCGCAAACAGCGCTGCAGGCAATTGAGTCTCGCATTCCTGGCTTGACGCAAGCAGCGCCGCCAATCGTGGACATTGCCGGTCGGTTGGTGCAGCGTGATCCGAGCGCATTTGGAGGCGGAAATCCGTTTCCATTTTCGACCGCGAAGCATGATCCTGTCGTGGATGAACTCAGTCGGTTGGGAATTTCCACTCCGATGCCTCCAACGCAAATTCAATGGAAAGGCAAGAGGACGGAGCTAACGGACGCAGAGCGGCAGCGCTTCGCGCAAGATGAAGGTGCCGAGTTGTATCGGCGCGTATCTAGGCTCATCCAGAGCGGCGCGTGGCAACGGCGCAGTGACGATCAAAAGCGGAAAGCTTTGATTCGACTCCACAGCATGATCGACCAATCGCGCCCGGCGAGACTTATGAAACTGCGGAGGCAAACACAGAGCGAGTTAGCGCGGAGCAGTCTTTAGCCTCGCCGATCTTATCGCTCTTCACGCCAACGCGACGCCAGCAGAACAATTCATCCTTGAAGACGCGATCTTCCCGCGACTTGTGAATTTCCGCAGGGACAAAAAGCGCGGCAAGCTCAGCCGAGAAGAGCAGGCCCGCACCGACGAGGCACTTCGCAATTTCGACCAGCGCGTAACCACGCGCAAGAAAGCACAGTAAATCAACGTTTCCCAGGCGTTGCAAACCTGGGTAGTCGCTGGAGGTTCGAGCCATGACTTGGACCTCCCGCGCAAACCTTCATGGAGGAATATGCCTAGTTTTATCGATCTCGCTGGACGACGATATGGACGGCTCACTGTCCAGCGGTATGCTGGACGCAACAAGCATAAACACTCACTTTGGGAATGTCGCTGTAGATGCGGCAGTAAAGTTGTTCTGCCCAGTGGGGCACTGCGGACAGGTAACACAAAAAGCTGCGGATGTTTGCACCGGGAAAAACTAACAAGAGCGAGGGTTCACGGACAGGCGCGGCATGACAGAACGACCCCTGAGTACAGGGCCTACCATAACGCGAAAAGGCGATGCACACATCCCAATAAACATGACTGGAAATACTACGGTGGGCGTGGGATCAAGTTCTTGTTTACCTCGTTCGTGGAGTTCTATCGTTGCATAGGTGACAAGCCCTCTCCACGTCACGAACTCGACAGGATCGACGTAAACGGCCACTACCAGCCTGGCAACGTGCGGTGGGTGACGAAGGAAGAATCTCGTCGGAACATGCGATCTGCAAAGCTTAACGAGATCATCGTAGAGCAGATACGCGTGCGCTATGCACAAGGCGGAATTACGACGAGGCAGTTAGCTGACAAGTACGGCATCGATAGTTCGACAGTGCGCCGGGTCATTACAGGCAAGGCATGGCCGAGTCTGCCACCGAAGAAGCCAAGCGCTTCCGTCCTCCCAAGGGAACTGGAGAAACAGAGTGCCTAAGTTCATGTTGGCGACCACAGCCCTTGCCAGGCTCGTGGAAGATGACGGCGCGCCAGTCGGATCGCGAGTACGAGCGCTACGTCAGTTGGACGATCCACCGCTTTCGATGCTTCGTCGCTTGTTGGTTGAAAGTGCCAAACGCACCGTCCCGGTTCCAGCTCGTCTCAAGGCGGTCGCCGCGTTAGCCTACGCGCGTGAGCTGCAACTTAGGAAACATCGCCCTCACAAGCGGAAGACCGCAGAACACTCAGCTAACGCGTTGGGGATCTAAATGTCCTTACTCACTCAATTCCGGGCAAAAAAAAAGCGTGACGAAGAAGACGCAGCGAAACGCAAAGCCGCAAGGATTTCCAGGAAAGTCGCACGCACTGCACCGGCTGACGATGGATTGAGCGACTTGCCATTGGCAATCGCCGTCGCCATGGAAGAGAATCCAGCGCCGCCCAAAGAGCCAGAGACAGCACCCGCTCCAACTCCTGCGGATGATTCAGTTCCTAGTCTCGTCGCGCGCCTTACTGCCATTCGCGAGCGGTTATTTCGGCTGCAGGCCGTGTGGAGTACGACGCTGAGTTATGACATTTACCAGGAAGCCGATCAATACCGCGAAGTGTTTCGCGCGCTAGGCGAACAGCTCAAGGCCAAGGACCCCGCCGAATTTGACAAGCTGACGTGCGGCCACGAAGCTTTACTCCTAGCAGAGCCCAGCGCGAGACGGCCGAGTTTGCCCTTGGCTGTGCAGCGCTGGTTTGAGCTAACCGGAGAACTGCAGAACATGCCGGTTGCCAGAGTGGCACCGAAGCCGGATGGCTACGTGGCTGACGGACTGCAGAGCTGGATCTAACCTACAAGTACTCTACTAACTCCCACTTTACTGCCTAGTGTCTCAGTACATTTCAGCAACGGAAAAGATTTACAGGGAACTGGCCCAGCCCAAAGCGCCGCAGCCTCAACCTGCGCGCGTGACAGAAGCGAAACCGATCACGCTGACCAGGGCCGACGTGGATGAGATAATCCAACATTCCCGTGGAGCATCGCCGGAGGAATTGGAATACGCGATTACTCATGCGAAGGATCTGATCCTTACGGACGGCGAGCGGAACCAGCTTGGATGTGACTTGTCGATTGCTGTGGCGCAGAGAGCGCGCCAGGTCAACGGCAGACGCGAAGCGCCGGGCGCAAACTTCATACATGACGTGTTGAATCTGACGGAGACGCCGCACGGCTATATCGAGCGCGGATGGTTCGCTAATCTGTTGCGCTCTAACGCTGCGTCGATTGCCCGCTGCAAGAATCACCGGCCACCGCGTTGTAGCTGTTGGTCTGGAGCGCGCGAGGCTCTCTGGCAGGCCGCGCATACTCACGGTGATAAGAGCCCAGAAGCATGGGCCGCATTACAGGTGTGGGAGATTTTAGAGGAGCTGGAGTTGACGCCCAGAACGCGGTACTAACTGAGTACCGCAAGGGCTACTCCGATGGGTACTAACTCTCAGCGCCCTTGCCGTAACCAGGGGCATTGAACCAGACGACCAAACCCTAGAGAGACGTGACAGTGTTATCAGGAATGAAAGACACCATCTAGACTCGTAGTCTTTTCTGTGGATATACATGCTACTGGATAGAGAATGCACATTGCTTCGTCTCAAGAGCGAGATTAAACGCAGCGAGAACGAGCGGTGCCACGATCCCCTGTGAGTCACTTCGTAATGCGGACAGAAGCACCTTAACCAGTAATAGAGCGCTTGCGGGTTTACACGACGCACTGGCGACGGCGCTCGCAAAACTCAATCGCGCGCCAAAAACAGAAGAAACGAAAGGAATTTTTCCACGATGTCGAACAGCAAAACCAATCAAGAGCAAGATCAACTCATCGAACAAACTCCAATGCAGATAAATCCGGGAGCGGCCAAGCCATCTGACTTCGCAATTGAGGATCGTGACGGCGGGCAGTGTGGCGACAGCGAGCGTGAATACACTGCCCTTCTCGCGGAAGCCGATGGACTCGGTCAACCGATACCTGATCGCAATGAAGTGCCTCGCAGATAATGACGCAAGGCAACGCGAGGCGACGAACTCAGTGACGAAGGCAGCCCGCAGAAAATTGCACGCGGCTATCAACGATCTTAGCTCCGAGACAGTGGCGGCGATAGTCCGCCGAGCATTCCCGCGAGTGAGGGACAGCAGAATCGACGCTATGGCGAAGGCCGTGATCGCAAATGCGCATCGCCAGGTCTCGCCGCGCTTGCCACGCAAGAACCCGCGCGGTTAACAGACCGCAACCGAAAATACAAAAGCCGCACCCGAGCACAGGCTCACGTGCGGCTCTTTCTTTGGCGGGGATGGTTTGGATCAGAACATTTGCGCATCAGCCCGGCGCGCTGCCTGCGCTGCCTGCTGGTCACTCACGGAAATGTACTGGATCGTGGAGCCGATTGACTTGTGCCCCACTAGCTGGCGCACTTCCATGAGGTTGACGCCATTCGCAATCAGGTTCGTGCATCGGCTGTGCTTCAACGAATGCGGGTGCGCCTTCTCGCGTGCGATGCCTGCGGCCAGGGCGATATCGCGGAAGATGCGGTAGAACTGCGTCGTGGTCAGAGCTGATCCCTTCTGACTGAGAAACAAGTAACCCGATCCATCTTCGATGCGCTCGGCCAGGTACGCCTTGAGGACGCGGACCTCATCGAAGAGCGCACGATTGTTTCCCTTGTGCTCGGGAAGCGGCTGGACGGTGCGCAGCGATCCCTTGACGCGGTTGATCTCCACCTGCCCGTTCTTCATGTCCAGGTGCGTGAGCTTGAGGCCGCAGACCTCACTCGCGCGCATCCCGTGCCGGTACGTCATCAAGATTGCCGCATGGTCGCGTGCGGACCTCGCCTTAGCTTTGCGCAACACTGCCAGAATCTCATCGGTTGTCAGGAACGTCATCCTTGCTCGTTTCGCCATAATCCTCCCATTCCTTAGCCCAGAACTGGGCAATAATGTAATAGAACATTCAAAACTGACAGCGACGCCCGCACCCACTTTCAACGGCTTAGCGTCTGCAGAGCGCGGGAAATGTAATAGTAGACCCATTCTCTTACGTTTTCTTGTTGGCCTTCCTCCATCGGGCTCGCGCTGCTTTCTTCGCGCGCCTGGTCTTCGCTTCCGCCGTCATGGTCTTAGCAGCCCTAGTGCCGCCAATTTGACCACGGCAAGCGGGACAATACACGATGACTCGCATCTCGGCATCCGGATGAATCTCGCATTGTTTGACTATGACCATAGCCGTAATACATTACCATCGCTTAGCACAAACCGCAATGTCCAATTTCTAGTTGACTCGCAATGCGCCAAGACAGAGCCGGACGCATCACGCGGCAACTAGGCTGCAAGAATCTCCACTTCGAGCGTAGACAAACAATCGCGAACATTGTTGCAAGAATCTTTTACGATCCGCTGAAAGTTTGGTCGCTCGCTTGCGCTGCAGGTCTCGCGCTCCCAGATGGAAGACAGCAAACCAGTAATCTCTGTGGCCATGCCATACGAGCTGAACTCAATCGTTCGGCAACGGCTCAGAAAGCGCTTTTCCAGGTTATCTGTCCCATTGCAGGTGAAGACGAAGATCGTATTCGGCGGGAAGGCCGTCGCGTCAAGCCTAGACAGTAACGCGAGCTGTGCCGCATTCGACATCTGGTCCGCTTCATCGATCAGAACGAGATGAAAACGCACCGGCTGCCACGTGTCAGGCTGGCGTGGGGCATAGTGACACTGTCGGCAAACGTCCTGCACCGTCTCCAGCGTGCACTCCTTCGCCGGGACGTGGTGTAGCTCTGCGGGCATCTCGGCTGCAAGCGCGAGTCCCATCGTGGTCTTGCCCGTGCCGGAAGATCCGACGAACAGCCAAGCGCTCGGATACGGGTTGGCCGCAAGCTTTGAGATGATTCGCTTCGCCTTATCCAGCCCAACGAAGTCTTGGACTCGCTGTGGTCGGTACTTCTCGGCCAGTGGTTGTGGAAACGCAAACATAGCCTGTGCTGTCATTGGCGTACCTCCGCAACAAAGCAATCGGCATTCTCGCCGCGTCCCCGCATCTCCCAGATACGCGACACGCGACGATTGCCGCGAGTGTGAGTCACTTCCAGGACGGCATACGTGATACTGCACGACTGGAAATCCCCGTCGTTCGTGATGTGCAACAAGGCATCGCGCAAGCAAGTGATTTCCATTGGCCAGCCGTGCGAGTAGGCCGTGCGCGTCTGGCTGTCGCGCGGGATGCGCACCAGCGTTACGTCAAAGTCTTTCGTACACTCGGCAGCGGGCATCCAGATGGTGCCTTGTACCTCGCCGTAGAGTCGGATTGTTGTATGGGTTGTCATTGGCGTCTCCCCGTGGTCTTGCCGTTGCAGGCATTGATGAACCTGTCCGCGTTGAATCTGGGATTAGTGACGTGTAAGGCTTCGGCGAAGCGACGGCAAACTGCCGAAAAGTTCACTACATCCGTGGGATAGAGCTTGCCGTCTTCCTGGAATGTCTCGAAAGACGGGAGAAGGCGAATTGTTTCTGCGATCAGGTTGAAGTCTTTCCGTGTCATGGCTGGTTCTCCTTGGTTGCGATTTGTGCATGCATTGCGTTGGCAGAGCATGTGCGAACACGAGCGAACATAGCACGGGAATCCGCAAACGCTCATGCATTGCAATAGCTAAGCACATGAGAACGCAGCTAGAAAAAAACTCTTGACACGTTTTCTGATTTTCGGTTGGAAATTTGACCGCATAAAGAGATGCGAGCGCTTGCGAAATGCCGCGCGAATGCCGCGCCAATCGGGCGCGAAACGACTGCAGATTGCACGGCAACGAAACGGTTCGCCCCTTAGCGGGAGCAAACAAACGCGGCGAGCAACAGCGCGAAGGGAATGCGCGATTAGGAGTGGATTAGCAGCGGAATTGCGCGCGAAGGGCAGCGCAGGAAAGGCAGGACGGCAGGACACTACTTTACGGAAAACTGGCAGAGACCAGGGGTGGTCCAACCCCCTCGACCACCTTGCGTGAGGACGGATCGCTAGGCAACAGCGCACAGAACTATTCCGAAGAGCCTCTTGAGCCAAACAGGCTGTTAAGCAACTTGCGTTTCGCCGCCAGCGCGCCCAAGCTGTATGCTACTCCTGCGTAAAACGGTGCCGTAATGATGATCTGAGTCAACGCGCGAACAGGATCGCTTGCGGTGGGATTCGCCAATGTGGGCATGGAGGTCTGGATATCGAAGAAATATCCAAAGGCCGACATTGACGACCCAATGAGCACCGAAGACGGCGCTTGGTACCGTAGCATCTTGTAGGCCAGCACTAGCACGGGAACTCCCCACGCCAACGTAGCAACCGAGTCGGGGCGACGAGCAACAATGTACCCGGCGAACACGGCGGGAACAATGCTGGCTAGTTCCAGGTGCTGCAGGTACCAATTTCCAGGTGACGTTGTAGTCGGAACCTGCAATACCGGCGCGATCCACGCAAACCATCGGCTTATTAGCCACGGAGCAAAATGCACAGCACAGAGATACACTGCGAGAGTGTGTAGCCCGAAAGCAGCTACACGCCCTAGCTTCTCCGGCGCGACACCGCTGAGGTCAGGGGCGACCATCACGATACCTTCGCCTGGTCAATTTGTGCGACTCCATAACAGAACTGAGCCTTTTCAGCATCCGTCGCGTCCAGAAAATCACGCCAGCGTGAGCCATGAACAACCCAATGACGACCATGGCCAAGCCGGTTATCCATCCCCACACATTGGTCTCAGCAGACCCATATTTTCGAATCTGCTCACTGCGCACAGCTATCTCATGACCGAGGATGAATCCTCCCAAGGCAGCAACAATTGTACCGACAACGACCTGCGCGAAGTAATCAAATGCCGTGGTGTTTTTCGCCTGTTCGTAGGTGTATAACCCGATCCCTTTCCGCTTCTCGTGTCTATTGACCAAAGGCTGCCTTGCAATTCTGATAGCTCGCCTGTGACATTTTCTCCGGAGGCGGGCCGGACCGGCTAATCATTCGTTTCGTCATTGGAAGAAGAACTGTTCGAGAAGAGCTTTTCTGCCAGCTTCAAAGCTCCCGAGATGATCAGGAAGTCCGCGATTCCGAGTGGCATCGTATAAAAAAGCGTAGGCGCATTTTTGGGCCATCGAACCATGAAAACCAATGGGACGTGGAGCGCCAAGATAACAGCAATGATCACCCAGAACCAGATGTGTTTCCTCAAGTTCCAGCGGATTTTGATGGCAAAGAGTATGGCAACTGACACAATGGATGCAGCCAGACCCGCATCTGCGTTACTCAACAGGGTAACGAGAATAAATACTGGCAAACACATAAGCCCAATTTTGAGGCCCGTGTAGTCAGGTTCTTTCGCCTTGGGGTGATTCGTAATCAAACATGTGCACTTTCCCAACTATCAGTCGTACTAACCTCCCGACCTGCATCCTTGGATCGTCTTGACCAATTGATAAGTGTCGTATGCTCCTGTGACTACCGAGAGTGCATTGCCGATAACGGGTATAACTTTGCCGCCCTCTAACGCCGCATCCGCGAGTGTAAGGCCAAGCCCTGCACCTGCAGAAGCTGCTCCGAAGGGAGATTCATCGGGAAGTCCCGTTGCTATCCCATAGGCAGCACCACCATATGCCACGATGCCGTTAACTGCCCTAGCACCAGCGGCAGTCGCCGAAACCACGTTTCCAAACGCTGGAATAGCCCCAACAACGTCAAGCCCAAGGGAGATTGCACCCTGCGCGATAGCTGCGCCGCAACCCGCTGGGCGCGGCTTCATCATCGTCGAAGGAACACAAATCCCTGTAGTCGAGTTGCACGACACATTGCTAGGCCCGTTGTTTGCGGCGACTAGAGCTTCTCACCCATCGCTAAGGCGATCAATGTTGCAAGCGCCACGATTTCGACCGATCCCACAATGGCTAACAACAAAATGTGCCAGCTCCCGTATGCGAACACGCTTACAAACACGGCACAATGGACAAGGAACGCGATCAAGTAGCTACCGCAGAACTTCGCCCGTGCCTTGTAGTGCCAGCCCCACTTCAACAAGTACCCGAATACGATAGCCGTAAGAATCGCGAATTGCGCCCACCTGTCGTACCTGTGGTCGTACTTGCCAGGGGAAGAGGACGCCCACACGACAAGGGCAATCACTAGACAGACGCCAATCAGGGCATACCATAACCATCGAGCTGCGCTATTGGCACTGTCCGCTCTGAAAACTCTTGACTTCATTTACGAGTGCCGCCCCCTCACTATAAATTGTGGCTCCGAGCGCAATAGCCTCTCCAGCCACTTCTCCAACGTCCAGAATTCCTCGCACGATGCTTGATCTCATGGGAACGATCAAACCTTGGTTCGCTGCGTAAGCTGTTGCAGCACCATAAGCTCCCGATTGCGCGGTCGCTTTAATAGCCGCGTCCTGTCCAGCGATGTCGCCCGCCGGATCAAATGCTTCCTCGGCGAATTGCTGGAAGCACCCGCCCTCCATGAAGCCAGCCGAAAAGTTCTTCCACGAGAAAAGGCTGCCGCCAAAGGCTTTCCATGCACCTGCATTCCAGCCAAACAAGGACCAACCGTTGTTTGCGGCTAGGCTGCCATTGCCAAACAAGTCAAGGCCCGTGCCTACCGGGATCTCTCCCCAGTATGCTAGGTCAGTAACATTCCCATATTGAGACTGTACTCCTTGGAAGTCTTGGGTGCTCGGCGTGATCGGAATCCAGCCATAGGTGCCATTGTAGACCGGAATGGTCATCAGGTCGAACTCGTCCCAATCGGGGCCGTTGTAGAAATTGAAGCCGTAATCGAACGAGTTATCAAACTGGTCACCGTATGGGTTCCTGTAGTCCAATCGGCAGGGACGGGATGGACTGCAAAGCCCGCTCGGGTCCACGTCACTGTTCGGGTTTGCCGGATAGGCGTACTGATTCCACCCGGAGTTAGCCGGGTCAGGCGAGAGCCAGCGGCCTTGGCTTGCGTTTAGCTCTCTGTTGGGTGTGTCGAAGATGCCACTGATAATATCTTGTGTATCTCCGGTGAACATCTGTGCCGGAACAGCGGCCCCGGTAGCTTCCTTGTCATAGACTTCCCCATAGGGAGCATAAGCTTGATCCGAGACCACTGCGGGATTGACAATGACCGAGGAGATGCGGGCACTTCCCAGCCAGTCCTTGTGCATATAGTAGAACGTGAGGGCGTTGCCATTCACTTCGACCGTGCCATTGCCGGGAGTCGGCCAATAAGCGTAGTAAGGAGTAGTGCCGCCCGTCATGTAAACCTTGCCTAATTGAGTGTACCAAATCTCAGTGTATGCACTGTTGTAGCTCGTTTCCACAGCTTGGCCCATTGCGTCGTAGGTTACGCACTCCCCGTTCGTCCCGCACGCGCTGGAATCAATCGTGGAAAGCTTGTCGTAAGCGTCCCACGTGTACAGATGAATAGTGTCATACGTTAAATTCCCGCTATTGTCGTAGCTGGCTCCCGACGAGTAGTGATTATTCGCCGGGTTGTATCCGGGATTCCATGTGATCCCGGTCCGGCCCGAAATAACTGCCTTCGTCAAATTGTCGTATTCATCGTAGGAGAAAGTCTGTCCCCAGCCTCCAGAGCCGCAGTCTATCCCAACGAGTCTGCCGGTATCGTCATACCCTGTACCGGTCGCGAGGCTCGGATTGAAGTTGCAGGTTTGCGTTCCGCCAACGTTGAACCCGTCATTGATCGCCAAGGTTTTTAGCGTTCCGTTTGTGTTCCACGTGAGCGCGCCAGTCTCCGAGCTGGTGCTACCCACTTGGAACGTCCATTTAGTCATCCTTCCCGTATTGGGATCGTAGACATAATCGCTCTGGTCGGTGCCAGTTCCGAGGTCAATGTATGTAGGCTGGCTAGAAGCGTTAAACGTCGTGCCAGAAACCACGGTTGTACTGTTCCCTTTGAGCGTGCTGGGCCGACCCTCTCCATCCAAACCGTAGGTCATAGTATAGAGACTTGGGTTGACTAGCTGTACGGTAAGCGGCACTCCATTTCCTGCGAAAGTCGCGAAAGAGTGGTAATAGGTGCCAGAATGCGGAGTCTTTTCCCACATATCTGTTACGTGGCCGTCTTTGTCATAACTAAACCACTCATCTGTAATCATCGTAGTTGAGGTTGGAGGATATACCGTGCAGTTATCAGTTTCCGCCTCCATCAGCCGACCAGACAGATTGTTGAGAGTGGAACCAGAAGGCTGCGGCTGAAGAGCGTTTGATACGCTGTCATACAGGAACCTTTTGCAGGTGTTAGGCAGGTTAGAAGTTCCGGTAGTTATCAATCGGTGCAACGCATCATGCACATAGCATACTTGGCTGCCGTCGCCGTTGATCTTTACCATCAGGTCTCCCGGCTGGCTAGTCCACCCGCCGCAGGTACCTGGGGGAGGAACGTAATCATATATGTAAGTTGTGGTCCCGCCTTCGGGCGTGGTCGTAGAAGTCACGCGGCCCAGTCCGTCAACGGTTTGGCTTCTGGTCTGTGCTCCGCGAGTAGATGAGACAGTCTGACTGCCAGCGGCTGAAGTGTACGTGGTTGATGTGGTAACGCCATTTGCGCTGCCTGTGCTCTGGCCGCAGGCTGTTGTAGACCCGTTGCCGATGGCACACGAGCTAGTGATCCTGCCCAGTCCGTCGAATTGCTTCTGAGTCTGTTTGTTGTTCTCCCCCGAAGGCGCTGGGCTGAGGACAGACAAGACATCGTTTTGCGCGTTGGTGTACGAGACCGTGCCTCCGCCTCCGTCTGTGATGGTAAGCGGGCGACCCAAAGCGTCGTTCTGGGTTTTAGTTACGGCGGTCCCACCCGGAAGTGTTTGTGTGGTGAACGCGCCAGTCGAGTTCCAACCGTAACCATACACGATTGCGTTGTCGAAAGTGGTAGCGCCTGGTGCGGTTCTCCTTTGTGACTTAATCAGGCGACCCAGCCCATCTGCTGTCAATAGCTCGTCCGTGGTTGAGCTGTTGAAGTTCATTGCGCTTTCGAACGTGGTCGGTGTGTAGCTGTTACTCGTCGCATTTCCCAGCGGGTCCGTCATTGACGTGGGACGCCAGAGCGGGTCGCTGTAAACATACTTGGTCGGCTGGGAATTGGCGTCGGTTGTCTGCATTACTACTCCCCCGTTGCAATTCCATTGCATCGAGGTAGTTAGACCGCCTGCGGTAACAGAAGTAGGAAGCAAACCGTCACAACCGTCTGTGCCATTGTAGGCGTATGTGTAAAGGGTGCCATTCACGTCTGCAGCAGTCGCCACGGTGCCGTTGGTGTTATATGTCGCTGTACTTGTCAACGATGAAGAGCCGCTTGTCAATTTCACGGTCGAGGTCGGATGGCCGGTGTTGCTGTACGTGATCTGCGTCTGGGCGACGGTTGCTCCCGCCGAATTCTTGGTGTAGCTGTAGCAGGGCGTGTTGAAGATGTATATGCTGGAGGGATACGCAGTGCATGATGTCCCGTTCCACGATTGCCCATAATAGGTGAGTGTGTCGAAAACCGGATTGCCACTCGGAGGCATCGCCGCCCCGAAATCGTACTGCTTCACTTCGATCGTGTTGCCATGGGTGTCGAACTTGGTCTCGACCAAATTGCTGGGGCCGCCGTTGTAGGAAGTGTACACGTCCGTCTGTAAAATGGGCAGCGATGGCGCAAGACTTGGCGCGGCGCAGTTCGTAAAATTCGTGTTGTAGCACGTGGTCTGAGTGAGCAGGAGATTTGCGGACGCAACCGCCCCCTGATAGGCCTGTTGCTGGGTCTGATACTCATAAGAAAAACTGTAAACCGTATAGTTCTGCCCTGGGTCTTCGACAGTGACCGTGTAATCGCCCGTTCCCCCGCCGCTGTTGGTAATGACCCAAGTTTGCAGGTTGCCGAGTCCGTCGTTCACGGTAACGGTCAGCACAGGAACCACGAGTGTTTTGCAGTTGATGCCGTTGTTGCCGCCTGAGTAAGCGTAAGAAATCGACGCTCCGCTCGGATAGGTTATCTTAGCCAGTCGTCCGGTTATATACCCACTCCCGTAGCCAGGAGTTTGTTCGTAGGCAAAACTATATACGCCCGTGGGCGTACTGATGCTCGCGGGAAGCCAGTTAATTGCCTCCGACGTTCCCTCTTGCACTCCTGTGCAACC
The DNA here is from genome assembly GCA_963842075.1 of uncultured Acidobacteriota bacterium. Classification (GTDB taxonomy): domain Bacteria; phylum Acidobacteriota; class Terriglobia; order Terriglobales; family Acidobacteriaceae; genus Sulfotelmatobacter. Next base: position 27,837 of record CAWJFA010000008.1, read on the forward strand.
GAAGTTCGTCGCGAAAGTGTAAGTTCCAGGCGTAGTCGTAAATTGTTGGTTATTTCCGTTCACGTCGGTATAGGCATAAGTAAAATCATAGACCATGGGTTCGCCTAAGACCCAACCCGGATCTGCGTTGGTCAGCGCTAGTTGCCCAAGAGAATCCGTGTATTGAACCGGATAGCCAGAAATCGGGGTAGCAGTAATTGCCGCGCCGTCCGGATCGGTAATCGACCAAGGCGTAGCGCTGTTGCCACTATTTGCCGATTCAGCGGTAGCGTTCACCGCATTTCCCGCCTTGTCGTAAATGAGAAGTGACTCAGTTGATGTACACACGCCTCCAGTGCAAGTGGTGCTGCCAGTCGCGACGGCAGAGTAACCAGAACCATCTTGCGTGGTCGTTCCGGGGAAATCCCACGCTCCACACGGGATGAGCACTCCTGGAAGAACGTGAGTCTGCCCGTTTCCGTCTACGATCTCTCTACCGTCCTTGGCACCGAGGTTCTGACAGTCTGCTTGGGTGCCCGTGCCCTGTACGCGCATCCCGGTTGCCGACGCGCCTCCGCTCATAGCAAATTGGAGCGCTGGAAACGGTTGTGTTGCAGGCGGGTACCACTGTAGCTCGTTTGCCACCGTGAGCGAAGCTGCTTCTCTCATGGAAGAATTGGCCTGCAGGGATGCTAAGAATGGTACTTTGCCGGTCTTATTGCGAATCGGTATGGAAACATGCACGATGCTGCTGGCTAGGTCTACGCCCAATAGTTGCGTCGAAAAAGGTAGTGTGCCGGTGCCAGGATTAAGCTGTTGGGCAACGGACGGGGCACAGAGCAAACAGTACAAAGCGCTAATGTAGGCAAAGATCTGAGCGAAGCGCGACATACAACCCTCCTGACGAAATGAACAGTTTGTCCTTCCCGGCTCTACGCCGGATTGCTCATGCGACTACTTTGTCCGCGCTGATGCAGCCCGCCAGAAATTCGCTGGCGCAATCCTACCAGTCCTTATACCTCGCGCCGTTTCTCCACTAACTGCGACGCCCAACAACCTATCAGCGGAAACTCGGGGAAAGTTCTGCACGCTGATGGTCGTTTAATTACATCTGAACCTTATCGTTGTCAAGAACAAAAGTAACCTTGTTCGGATTTCGTAAAATGACTGTTATCCGCATTCTATAAGTTAGAGTACTTCGGCATGTAAGTATATGTTACATGACTTACGTTAGTATTCTAACTTACACAGGTTGGTCGCATACTTCCCGCGCTGGGCGCGGTTTGTGGAATTGAACGCAGCCTGGTCCGTTGCTGTTCCCGCCGCTCATTTCGACTCTCTTCGTACCACGTTCGCCTTGTTGTAGACCTCTTGGTTGTGAATCGTTGCACTTTGGTCCGCGTTGCGCGTCGTCGCATAGGGCTCGGTCACTGCGTCGCATGTCGGGCAGCGGTCGTTGCACATGCAAGACCACCTGGCGTCCCAGCGTGTGGTGTCCTTTGGGCACAGGTAATGGTTCGTGAATCGCGGTTCGCCTGCCCCTGGCTCGCCGAGCTTCGTTTCCAGCCATTCCTTCACGGCGATCACGTCGCTGGGATTCTTCTCGTACAGCTCCCCAATCAACCCGAGCAAAACGTTGCGGCGAATCTGGCGCTCTAGCTGGTCCAAGGTGCATTCCCCGCTATGCCCGCACGTCACTTGCTCTGGGCTGGGCCGTAGACGAATGTCTGGTATGCCAGACACGCATTTCGGACGATATGCCCATCATGAAAGGATGTCAAGAGGCAAACATGCCCTGCTGATACAGTTGGGCGAGCGGATCGAGCGACTCCGCAAGAAAAAGGGCTACACGCAGACCGATCTGGCGGTACACCTGGACATGAATAGAGGGCACCTGTCGGACATCGAGCGGGGCAAGCGCGAGGTTAGAATCATCACGTTGCAGGTCATCGCTCGCGGACTCGACACCACGATGTCGAGCCTGTTGCGAGGGCTTTAGATCGGACAGGGGAGTTTTTACGCCCTAGACTCCTGCAGCGTGACGCACTTCTCCGTTCCCTGCGTAAGCACCAATTCCCAGCATGAATCCGAATTCATACCAGCGACCATTATTGTTCGTTTCGTAGATGCTTACGCCACTCGCGAATAAGCTGATGATGAATGTGATCGGCGCGATGATCCCGTGCCAGAGGCCGCTCCAAAATCCGGCAGGCTTCGCTCTCGGCTTTTTGTACTTGGAGTTTGACCCAGCGATGGACAGAGAGTTCGCCATAGTAGGCAGGAGTATAAACGCGAAAGTGGCGACTGTCGAAGTCGGGAAGTTGCCCCTGAAACGAGGCCCGCTCGCCGAATTCGAGCGCGAATGAATCGCGGAACGCGGAGCGTAGTTCGACAGCCGAACGGAATTTATCGAACAGGTCTTGCGTGAAGATGGCGAGAAAAGAGTCTGCTTTGCGTGAACACGCGCAAGCGATGCGTATCTGGGCGAGGCAGGAAATCGCCAGGCGGGGGGAAGGCACGCTCTGATACGCCGAGGAGGAGTTGTGCAAACCGCCAGCGAATCAAACCAACGAATACGGGAATTGATTGCGAAAATCGAGACCGAGCAAGACTGGAAAGAGTTTACCGCCCTGGTCGAAGAACTGAACGCTCTGCTGGACGGCAACCAGCCAGAGAACAAGCCTGATCCTCGCACCTGACCGCGCATCCGCTACGGGGACCGCCGCTCTTGCCGATGCGCGTCCTTAGCGCTGGCAAGCCTCGCAGCAACCAGTTGTCTGACGCGTTCGGTATGTTCGTGGAGAGCCGATTTCAGGTCTGGAAAGATTGCGGCCAGTTCGGCGTCCGAGGCCGTCAGCGCCTGGCCGCACAGCTCGCGAATTCTATCTTCCAGCCGCCTAAGCATGGGGAGAGCCAAGTCTTTTTGTGAGACTCCCACATCTCAAGCATTTGTTCGATACAGGACATTCCGTACAGATGACAAAGAGTGCCAACCAGGTTTGCCCCGAGCTGACGGAAGTAACCGATGACTCATTTTTGGCGGCGGGAAACGCCGGGCGGTCGGCTAGGATTTTAGGTGTGTCGTTATGGAGGCGAATGGTCGCGTTGTGGCCTTATGTGCTCATTGCAATTTCACTCGCGGGATTGGCGTACAAGTTTTTGACTAGCTCTCGTTAGAGACGCGGCCCGGCTGAAATCTCAGCGTTCGCGCGGGTATGACGACAGTTTCCCTTAGGCCGGAGTCGATTTCCAGCCAAACGGCGCGCAAGAAACAGGGCTACACGCAGACCGATCTAGCGGTACATCTGGACATGAACCGAGGGCATCTGTCGGATCTCGAACTTGGTAAGCGCGAAGTGGGCATCATCACGCTGCAGGTCATAGCGCGCGGCCTCGACACCACGATGTCAATTCTGCTGCGGGGGTTGTGACACGCTACCCGCGTGGGTGCTGCCGCTCGTCGGAACTGCCGAGCAGGGGAGATTTTGGTCTCCTGTTCCGAATCCGTAACAAAACCGTGCCTACCGTTTCCTGACCACTTCCCGGTGCTAACATTTCCGGTTCAGCCCCTCCCCCATCCAGAGGAAATTGATTCATGCATGGCGGAGAGGAAAGGGTGTGTCCGTATTGCGATGGTAAGGGATACGTCCCAGTCGAAGGGACGCGAGAGAACGGCACCGATCTCTGCGATACAAGGACGTGGGTACGCAAGGATTGTCCGCTGTGCGGAGGTACAGGACGACTTTACGGCGGAGCAGATTCGAGTGAATCAAAAGATTCCGACTAGAGTGCCAGAAAAAAGACCCGCGCCGCACGGAGCCATCCGAACGACGCGGGGCGCGTAGGGGAGCAGCCTTCGCTCACAGAGCACGTGAGAATTTTACCGTCGCCGAATTGCCAGTTCAAGCTGACTCCGAGCGATGACCTCTGCTGAATCTGGGAATCAGGCAGCTCGTGCGTATGCGTACCGGCCATCAGCCACGGCGAGGAGGGCCATCATCTCGTCGAGAGTGGCGATGTCGAACGCTCGCATCGAGCTGGCGCGATCTAGACTTTCCCGCACAGATTGGCGGGGATTGAACAACTTAACCAAAGAAGCGCAAGGCTAGTCGATTCGACGAGACTTGACGCAAAAATGAAGGTCATCGGATCTCCCCCAAAACCCAATGACCTTCATTGAGTCGAGCTTATCCGAAGCCCGAATGTAAGGCTGTTCGTAAACGTTTGTCAAGGTGTTGGCTAATATTAGAGTTTTGTACCCGGCGCAAGAGGATTAGTATGAGAATTACCAACCTCAGGATTTCCGACTTTTGCAAGGACGTGCCCTCCCCCAACAATGGCTGCCTCGCTGAGTTGTCTTGAATATCTTGAGGGGGCTAAGGGTGTGCGGAGACGCGCACCCTTCATCATTTGGGTTTTCCCGGCGCTGTTTGGCACAGTAAGGGACGGCAGGACCGGCTAGACTCGCTTGTCACGGCTACGTGGAGGAAAAGCTAATCCCCTATGCGACAATTGAATGATGTACACCCTTTCGATCAAAGACGCGGCGGGGACCGTCAATAACTGTCAGCTAGACACGATTCCAGATTCCTGCCCTATTTGTCACCGTGGCATAAAGCCCATTGATCCTAACTGGAATTCCCATTCGGATACATCGCCGATAGTCATTGAACGAGTTTTCATTTGTCCCTTGCGCTCGTGCCAGCGTCTCTTCATCGGTCGTTACCACAAGAATAGCAATAGTGGATATTTCTTTCTGAAGCAGACCGCTCCCACGGAGCCACAAAATTATTCTCCGCCTCCCGAACTCCAGCAAATTTCAAAAGACTTTTGTGAGATTTATAACCAAGCGCAGAAGGCCGAACAACTCGGATTGGATCTAGTCAGTGGTCCTGGCTACCGCAAGGCGTTAGAGTTTTTGGTCAAAGATTACTTGACATCATTGCAGTCCACGGTCGAGGCGAGAACAGAAGTGGCGGAATTAGCTCTTATGCCCTGCATCAAGAACTATGTGACTGATGCGCGTATGCGGGCAACAGCGGAACGTGCAACATGGCTTGGCAATGATGAAACCCACTACATTCGGAAATGGGAAGGCAAAGACCTTCAGGATATGAAGAAGTTCATTCAACTCACATGCTTTTGGGTGCAATCCGAGCACCTCACAAAGGTGGGGGTTGAGGACATGCCGCAAGGCAGACAATAAAGAAACCAGCGAGAGCATTAAACGCTATTCATTTTTCCGTTGCTTATTCTGCTTTGCTTGTTCCTGAATCAGTCGTTCGTGGGCACGTAGGGCTGTCATTAACGCCAAGGCGACCACCAGCGGCATTTCAGTTTCCGCGGCATCAAGCACCTTTTCCGTGAGGCTTTCCGCCTTGGAAAAAATGGCGCGTTTTTCTTCTTCTGACTTCTCATCAAGCAAAGCCAAACTAGAGCTTGCAAGGTTTTCAACCGAGCGCACAGTGTCCTCATACGCTTCGCTTGAGTACACTCGGAAATACGAGCCAAACATTTTCCACTTACCAAGTGACATTGTTACGCTCTTATCTGTCATCCGGCTTTGGCGCAGGCAACGCAGGCTGCGCCGGTTGCGCGGGCAACGGCAACTCCTGCACGAGCTGCATTGGCGTTTCAACTTGCACAGGGCCAAGCACGGTCATGGCAATTGGGCATTGCCCATTGAGGACTTGCAACCAAGCAGTGCGAATCTGCCGCCATTCTTCTTCCACATCCGCGTAACCTTTCGGCACGTACATATTGTCTCGAAGGGTTGCTTCGTCAATATGGTCATATCCAAGGTGGCCGCCAATTTTGCCCACAAGGTCAACGAGCAAATCGAATTTCTTTTCACCCCAGCGTTGTGGCTCTGCTTTAAGCATCTCGGCGTTGTTTAAATGCGACGTGTACAAGCGCCAAGCTTTCATAGTTTCGGGATGAGAATGAAACTCCATCGGAATGCTATTAATTGCATCCACGTGGCTTGGGGCCATTGGCACCTTAAGCGTTAACAACAATCGGCGGAAAATCTCTAATTTTCGATTTCGTTTTTCGCGCCGGTTGTCGCGCCGCCGTTGAACTTCGAAGGCAAGTAGCGGGCCAACAATAATGGCGATTATCGTCAGCCATCCTTCCTGCGTGATTCCGAGGAACATAGAGGATTTAATGCCCCGATACTACTACAATGCGGGGGTGCAGAGGGGGTAAGTTATGGTCGAAGGCTTCTGGATTCTGCAGATAGAAACCCCGCAGTTCACGTCGGGCGGTGTTTGCATTCTCACGAATGGCAAGATTTTTGGCGGAGACAATGGCTTCACTTGGGTGGGCACCTATGCGGGCGATGACAAACTAATTAAGGCCCGAGTTCACGTCCACAATTTCGATCCCGCAGTTAAGAGTGTATTGGGTATTCCGGGTGATTACGAAATGCACTTCTCCGGCAACGTGCAGGGTGACACGATTACCGGCGCGGCCATGTTGGCGAATCAGCCGCAACACAGCCTGCCTTGCCGCCTAATGAAACGAGCAAACCTGTAGGCTAGCGTCCTGTTGCGTAATTCCTCTTCGCATAATTTGAGCCCGGTGGCTAAGGGCAGGTACAGAATTCCTGCCCCGTGCCGGTTGGTGGGCTTACTTCTTTTTGCGTGGCGTTTGCGCCAGGGCAGACGCAATGGGGCCACGGTCCCGCTTTGGCGTGCTGGGATTGCGCAAGTCCTTACCGGCTTGCGATGCTTCACGTTTCGATGTGCTCATGTTTTTTCCTTCCTGTTATATCGTTGATGGTTCGTTGCGGTTGACAGGAGGACCCCAGCGGTTATACAAAGCCTGTTGCACGACTAACGCGCTGGATTCCGGCTGCGTTTAAGGGTCGGATGAGCTGAATCTCATACGGCCCTTTCCATATTTCTGGCGTGAAATACACGCACGCGCGAAAATGGGAATGGGCAAACAACAAGCGTTTTGCGAGGAATGAAAAGACATGGCTTTCCGGGGACTGGCCCTAGGCTCTCACCCCGCGCGGAAGAACAGCAACAATGGACGCCGCCAATCTTCTAACGCTAAAGAAATTATATCAAATACCACCGCTGGGAGATCTACCACAGCGCCAAGCTAACGCAAGGCCGTCCACGTTTACGTCGCAGGCTGCTCCGCCCACGATGCGATCACGGATTTGTTGAGAACATCCTGCCTGCCCTGCACCCACTGCGCGACTTATGCATTCGCCCCCTCCATCGTCTGCTGGACAGCCCTGATTTTCCCGTCGAAGATGTCCTGTTGACGCTTATTCCAGGGCGCGTCATAATCCTTTACGCAAAAATCTCATTCACCTTCTCGTGCGTCTGCTGACTCCGGGATGGCTTCAAATAGCGCATCGTCGATTCCATATCTTCGTGTCCGAGCCACTGCTGCACCGTGCGAAGATCAACCCCAGCCCAGAGACACCGCGTTGCGAACGTCGCGCGGAACTTGTGCAGCCGGAATTGTTCTGGATCGAGTTCGGCGCGTTCTGCCACGGCCTTGAGGCAATCTAAGAAATCGAACTTAGGCTTGCACCCAGAAGTCGGAAAGAGGAGATTACAAGTCCTGTCCGCTTTCACCTTCCACCCTTTCAGACTCTTCACCAGCTTTGCCGGGATGGGAATCTCGCGCTCTTTGTACGCCTTCGGCGTCCATCCCCGGTCGGGTTTGTGGCTGACGCGAACGGTCCTGGCAGCGAAGTTAACATCCGACCAATACATGTACATGACTTCCTGCTCGCGTTCGCCCGTCATCAGGAAAAATTCATACCAGAGCCGTTCTTCCGGGGCGCACGCAGCGAACAGTGTATCGAGTTCTTCCGGTTCGTAGATCTCTGGTTCTTCTTCCGTGTAGCGCGGCCAGTCGTTCTTGCCAGCCAGGCCGCGAATCCCCTGCGCCTTGAGGAAGGTCATCAGGCTCTCGAATTTGTTATAGACGGTACGCGGTTCCAACTCTTTTTCCTCCCGGAGGAACGCGCTGTATTGCAGCAAGTCGTGGCGGTTCACATCGGCGACATAATGCTTTTTACAGGACTCAAGAAAATAATCGAGTGCCGTGGTGTACGCTGCCAGCGTTTTCTTTTTTTTCGTGAGCTGAGTGTCGGCGAGATATGCGGAGACCGCATTCGCGAGCGGAACCTTATCACCGTCTTCGGCGAACTTGAGACCCGCCTTGAGTCCCGCGACTTTTGCCGTCAGCGTTTGCTCCTGCTGATGGCGTTTTGCCTCAGCCGCCAGGGAGTTCTTGCCAACTGACCGGCGCACCCGCTTAGCGCCGTTCCACCACTCGATGTAATAGGAACCTTCGGGATGATGCTCCTCGCGGCCAGCGATCTCGACGTAGTTTGCCTTGATGCGACCGTTAGCTGAGCGAGCGACCGTGCAGTAGCGGGGGCCGCTCGGCGTCTTGACCCGCTTAGTCAGATTGACCGTTTTGTTCATTAACCAGCCTCGCTTTTAGTATCAGCATAGTATCATAGCGAGTCAAGTTAAACAAAACAAAAGTAATGGCGGAGAGGGAGGGATTCGAACCCTCGGTACAGGTGTTAGCCCGTACAACGGTTTAGCAAACCGCCGCATTCGGCCACTCTGCCACCTCTCCGCTTTTGTTTACAACAAGTTACCTTCGTTACCTATCCCATGCCATCCCACATTTGATAAACTCCCACTGTCGAGTAAAGGAGCAACCACATGGGGCGCGTCCAAGAAGGATACTTGCGAAAACGATTTGGCGCTTGGCATCTCTCGTACTATATCACCGAGAACGGGCAGCGCAAACTGAAGTCGCATCGTCTCTGCGACGATACGCAAACCAAATCCCAAGCCAAACAACTCCGCAACGAATTCCTGCGAACCCAGGTAAACATCGGAGTCGCGAACACAGGCCCGATGGGGGTGGTTGATTTCTGGGATAAGGTTTACCTGCCCTTCATCGAATCGACTCTCAAGCCCGCAACTGTTCACGGTTACAAACAGGTGTGGAATCACCATCTGAAGTTGCACTTTGGCACCCTGCAGCTTGCCGAGTATCGGACGCACATGATGTCAATCTTCCTCACCGGCCTCGCAAAGACTCTCAGGCCGCGCACTTTGAACAGTATCAAATGGCTGGCCTCTGCGATCTTCGCTCATGCGGTCGCTACCGGCCATTGCGAAACTAACCCGGCTCGCGACTCAAAGGTGCTCTCGAAGACTTTGGGCCCCGGTAACACTAAATCGTACACACTTGAGGAAATGGAGAACGTCATCTCCGCGTTGGTTGACCGTGTTGATGCGCAGCTAGTGATGGCTCTTTCGTTCTTTGCAGGTATGCGGAAGGGCGAGATTCAAGGCTTGCAATGGGGGGATATTGACGGCGAGTACATTCACGTTCGCCGCGCTTTCAGTCGCGGGGTTCCCGGCACCCCAAAAAGCAAGAAATCTATACGCTCCCTCCCCATCATTACCCCTGTGCGGGTGTTCCTGGGGCTGTGGCGTGCCAAAGCTGGTAATGGGGTTTGGGTATTCGCCAACACTGAAGGCAACGCTTGGGACATGGCGGATTTTGCAAACAGGGTCATCAAGCCCACGTTGAAGAAAGCAGGAATTGAATGGAAAGGGTTTCATGCGGGCAGGCGTGGCCTGGGAACGGAGCTTCGGACGCTGACAGGTAACAGCAATGCGGGCAGGGATATGTTAGGCCACACGACAACCCGCGTCACGGAAGGGCATTACGAGAAGGAGATGCCGGAAGAGGTATTGAAGGGGATGAGACTGTTGGAAGCAAAGGCAGGTAACAAATAAACGAGCCTGAAGGGTGCTTGCACACCCAACAGGCTCTTAACCGAAGTCACCGTGATAAGGACACGGCAAACAATGGTTGATGAAAAGTTTAACCCATTACGCAAAGATGAATCAGAGGTTGTAAAAACGTTCCGCAAACTCCTTGACGAACATAAAAACAATCTTCGCATCGCAGTCCTGGAAGAGTTAATTGAGTCTTGCTATGGTCCGCAGACCCTTCTTGATGGTAGAAGGATTCAGGACATTACCGATTTTAAGGAATGGCTAGAAGCGAAGTTGCAGGAAGCAAAGGAACACAGGACTTGAATCGGCGGAGGAGTGCGAGATGGTTAAGAATCCGGAGGGCCACACACCTAGATATTGGAGTACGCACCGGGGCGCAAAACGACCACCACTAGCCGAAGAGGTGCCTAAATTGGAGCCTGAGATTCCGGCGATTGTTCAGTTTGTGCGAAGGGTCATTGGAATTGGCCTCATTATTGCCGGGGTGTCGCTAATGGACACTCATTTTTGGTGGGGTTACGCATTAGTGGTTATCGGGTTCATGTTGCTCCTCTGGGAAATATGTATTGATCCAGCACTCGTAAGACGAAGGCTAGCAGTTCAGATCGCGGTGCTAGGGGTATGTTTTGCCCTTTTTGACTTGCTAACGATTGCACTCATCAAGCCGGAAGCTCCTCTCATGAAAGAAACATACTCTCCCAGGAAGGGCGATTATGCGGACGGGACTTCGATTGCTGGAATTGTGTGGGATCGTCACCTCACAGAGCTACGCATAGCATTTACGGATAAAAGTGAAGATGACTATACAGACCTAGATATTGATATGCGCCCAGACAATCTGGTCTATAGGGCGCAAATAACGACAGGACCAAAGGACTGCGAGCTTAAGCCCTTACATGGAGATGGCATCTGCGCTTCCTTGGCAGGCAAGGGCGGGGCGAGAAAGGTTACCGCCACAGACACGGGCGGCGATACAGATTGCCACGATGACGTAGGGGATGTTTTTATCACCGTGGCCTATGAGGCCGGATTCCGCTTGCAGTGTTCGAAGCTATCCTCGCGCGATACCGTTCAAGTTGTGTTTGCACTCGTGAGGCTCGCCGAACTTCATCCGGTGCAAAGTACCCCCTTAGTTAAATACGACCCACATAAGCCAAACACTACCGGATGGCAGAGTTTCGAGATACCCGGACCTAACTCAGTGTTTTACCTATTCGGACCTAAACCGGTCACGTCAACAATTGACATCGAGGGCCGTTACAAGAGAAACAAGCAACCCTTTTTTGTAAAGGAAACATTGCCTGTCGAGGCAATAGATTGAGTTAAGTGGCCCTGGTGAGTTCCTTGTATTCGAGCCTGAGCACAACAAATAAGCGTGCCCCGGCGACGACGCTTGCTATGATGTCAAGCCGAAGGGGAAAACCAAATGGCAAACCTGTCCGACATTGTGAAGCAGTTGAAGAAGGAACGGGATCGAGTAGAGAGGCAATTGTCAGGATTGAATGCGGCTCTATCGGCCTTCGTTGGTGTCTACAACGGAGCCAAACCAACACGCAAACGCCGTAAGCTGTCCGCGAAGGCTAGAGCAAAGATTGCAGCCGCGCAGCGTAAACGATGGGCAAAGGTTCGAGCGAAGAAAGCAGCCTAGTGCCTTTAAGGTAGTTCGGCGCGGGCCATTCTCATTATATCTGGGAAACTGAAAACGACGGTCACGACGAAAAGTAAGACTTCAAATCCAGTCCGATCTATCCAATCAAATCGGAACAACAGGAACAGAAGACCGCAAAGTAAAGCGGTCAGACTGTTCGAGAGCGCCCACTTGAGTATCTTGGACGCCGTGCTGTATGAGAGAGACCACAACAACCAAAGCCAATCAAAAAGCAACACGGAGAGATAAGCAAGAAAAAAGGCTTGCTGTGACAGGCGTGACTCTGTTGGTACTTCTTTAATATTTACGGCCATCAAGTACAACAGACTAAAGTGGGCTATCGCTCCGGAAAAATCAACCACGTAGTTGCGATGGGGGAATTTCTGTTCATGGTCCGACTGAATGTGCACTTCCTGAAAGAATGCACTTGCTCCAATAAAAAAACGAACTGCCGTCAGAGCGAATAGGAGCAGTCGAAAAATGATTATGGTGTTGCTACCGGAAGAGTGGTACTTAATTGCCGGTACCGCTTCTTCTAACGCCTTGGTGAGAGACATTCCCCCGACAACAGTGATTACCCAAAATGCGTCCCGATGAGCATCTTCTGCTGACATGAGCAATCGTCAAAACGAGGGAAGGGCCCGGATGATCACAACATGTGAATTCGCTTGAGCCAAGACGTAACGCCTTTTTTATTTCCAAGGAAGTCGGCCAAGCGAAATACAGTGGGAACGATTGCCGCCGCAGCGAGAATTGTGATGAGCGTAGTCATGTTCTTAGCCTGCCCTCTGACTGTATTAGATGCTGAGGCTTAAGTCAAGATACCTTGTGGTAACCCCTTTGGCATCAGTTGTTTGGACTGGGCTGGTTTCCTGTTGATTAACAGGAGGGCCTATTTTCCATCAAATACGTGCAGGTATTTTGCCAACTTCATCTCTCCGGCGACTGCTAATGAATGCGCGATGAGTTTTGCTACAAGAGGGTGAGAAGCCGCCGCAGTCTTTACCGCTTCGACTGCGCCAGGGCCATAATTTGCACCAAGCAGGGTAAGCAGAGCCGCACCGCCTGCTCCTGACATTGCGTTAGCTTTGTCTTGATCTCCCGAAGCCAACATTCCCTCATAACCGCCCTCATCGCCCTGCTTCTGGCCTGAACCTGCAGTCTGCGGAACGCCTTGAGGTGCCAGCGCTCCTAAAACTTTGTCACCGGTTGACGAATCAACATTGACTGACCTGTCAAAATCGGGGCTGAATGCACCGTTGACTTCATTCACCGGAGCGAATGCATCCCGGCAATCAAAGCCCAAGCTTCAAGAAATAAAATTAAAAAAATAACAAGGAGCTCTCGGAAACATCTCATCACCCGCAGTTCCCGACCGTGTGCACCCCGTCCGATTGCGCGTCGCAGTCTTAGATCGTAAGTTGTTTGTAAACCTGTTATCCGGCAATGTATCGGACGGGCGCGCGCTTTTCCCCTGCTACAGGTCGAGGGAAAATCCGTCAGAGGCTGGCAGCGGCGCCGGCCGCCAGGTCCGCGGTGTGTGCCGCGGGTGCGGGAGTGGCCGGCGGATGCGCACGAGTCTCCAAAGACGCGGGGAATTTGGACTCATACTGATACTCGGGAATGATTTGTTTTACCTTCTCGCGAATGGATATCTCGGTACCGCTCGCGACCAGAGAAGACAGCTCGTCGAGATATTCACGCAGGGTCGGCCAGTTCATTCGCACGGAATTTGCCCGTTTGACCTTTTGACTGGAGGTCGGCAGCTGTTCTTCTCCGGAATAGAACAATTCCTCATAGAGCTTTTCGCCGGCCCGCAATCCCGTGAATATGATCTCGACGTCCTCTTCAGCTTTTCCGGAAAGCCGGATCAGAGTCTTCGCCAGACCGACGATAGAAATCGGTTCGCCCATATCGAGGACCAGAACATCTCCATGCCTCCCCACGGTGTAGGCCTCGAGAACCAGTGACACTGCCTCGGGGATCGTCATGAAGTAGCGGGTAATGCCCGGGTGCGTGATGGTAATGCGCTGAGTGGTTCGAATCTGTTCCTGAAAGACCGGGACGACGCTGCCTTGCGATCCGAGGACGTTGCCGAAACGCACCGAAACACAGCGCATGGCGGAAGCCGGCCGGGCCGCGATCATCAACTCTCCTAGGCGCTTGGTACAGCCCATAAAGCTGGTGGGGTGCACCGCCTTGTCGGAGGAAATCAACACAAACCCGTCGCAACCCGCGTCCTGCGCCGCTTCCAGCAGTGACTGCAAGGCAAAGACGTTATTCTTCAGAGCCTCCTGCAAATTGGTTTCCATCAAGGGCACATGCTTGTAAGCGGCGGCATGGAAGATAATCTGGACACCATGATGACGCAACAGCCGGCGCATATGACTGGAGTCGCTGATGTCGGCGACGCAGTGGGTTGCCGATGATCCGGCGGGATCGCGGGCCAGAGTGTTTCCCAGATAAAAGAGCGGAGTCTCGGCCCGGTCGAGACACAAAAGCCGTTTGGGACCATAACGCAGGATCTGACGACACAACTCCGATCCGATCGACCCTGCCGCGCCTGTGACCATCACCACTTTGCCTTCCACTTCCTGCCGCACGGAAGCCAGGTCGAGCTGGACCGGCTCGCGGCCAAGCAGGTCTTCGAGTTGGACCTCACGCAACTGCTCTACCGTGATCTTGCCCTGAATCAAATTCTGCAGGCCGGGAATGATCTTGAACTTTCTGTGGCTACTCTGGCAGATCTCGACGATGCGGCGCATGCGCGCGCCCGCCACCGAAGGCAGGGCGATCATGATCTCATCGATGCGATGGATTGAGACGATGCCGGGAACCTGGTCGATGCCGCCGAGCACTGGCACACCGTGGACGCGGACTCCGTGTTTCGCCGGATCGTCATCCACGCAACCCACAGGCATGTAACCATGCCGGGAAAGTTCGCGGATCAGCATCTCCGCCGCGGCTCCCGCCCCCACAACGAGCGCGCGTCCCGGGGGATCGTCCCGCCGCCTGCGCTGAACTCGCTCCGCGCGCTGCAGAAAAATCCTGGCTAGCACCCGTACGCTACCGAGCAACAAGCCCGTCAGCAGAGCTTCGAGGATGTAGACGGATACGGGAAACCTGGTCCAGCCCAGAACGTAGCGGATGGCGAAAACAGAGGCGATCGTGCCCAGTCCCACCGCCTTGAAGATGTCTTCTGCGTCCCGCAAGCCGGTGTAGCGCCAGTATCCGTGGAACAAGCCGAAGCGCGCCATCGCGGCCCAGCGGAAGACTAACAGGACAGGAACCGCGGAAAAGAGCACAGCTCGATTGGGAAAAGAAAATTCAAAGCGCAAAGTCCACGCCAGCAGGAGCGAGCAGAGGACGAGAAGGCCCTGCAGCAGGACCAGCGTCCAGGTTCTTGGTTTCAGGAGCATCAGTTTTCCTCAGAGAAAAATTCGAAAGCGCTATAACGATTGGCTAAGGCGACGGAATGAACCTGGCGCGGACGCGGGTACACCGAGCCTCATCGGACAGAGAAGCAAGGATGGAATGTCAGAATCTTGCGACAGGCCGGGTGCCAACGCTGTTCATCAAGGTGTTCATCAAGGTGTTCATCAAGATCTTGCTAGCCAGATTGTCCTATCAAGATCGTCCTATCAAGATCGTCCTCTCAAGACCGTCATCAGGATCGTGAGCCAGCCGCCGATGCGGAAGCACCCGAGGCTGCAGCCGCTCGGACAATCGCGTTCGGCTGGCTGGCCTTGCGTATCACGTTCTGCACCGCGCGACCGGTGTCGCGAATGTATTCATCGGACACAGTCGGATCAACCAGAAACATGAGACTGGTTTCCCCCAACTCTTTGGCGACAGGCAGGCGCTCCATGGGCCGAAGCCCAGGGGCAAACGCCTGCTCCAGGTAAATCTCGCTGCAACTTCCAACCGAACATTGAATGCCTTCGGCACGAATGGCCTGCATAATCCGGTTGCGGTCCCAGCCCGCACGCAATAGCTCGGGGCAAACGAATGCATAATACTTGTAGTAGGCATGGCTGATTTCCGGGGGCGGACGGCAGAGGCGGATTCCGTGAATCCCGGACAGGTTTTCATCCAATGCGGAGGCCAGCCGGCGGCGCCGCTCCACCCACTGCGGGACCTTTCTCAAGGCTACACGTCCCAGGGCGGATTGCATTTCGGTCATCCGCCAATTGGTGCCAAAAGATTCATGGAGCCAGCGGAATCCCGCCGGATGTTTTTGGCCATACACCGCTTCGTAGCTCTTGCCATGATCCTTGTAACTCCAGGCCCGCCGCCACAGGGCTTCGGTATTGGTCGTGAGCATGCCACCCTCGCCGCCGGTGGTCATGATCTTGTCCTGGCAGAATGAGAATGCCGCAACATCTCCGAGCGATCCCACCGGACGCCCTTTATACTTCGCTCCCAGAGCCTGGGCGCAATCCTCCACCACTTTCAATCCATGCTGCCGCGCCAAGTCGAGGATGCTGTCCATCTCGCACGGCCATCCCGCCAGGTGTACCGCGATGATGGCTTTGGTTTTCTCGCTGAGAACTGCGCCAATGGTTTGAGAAGTAAGGTTCTGGCTGTCGCGATCGACATCGGCGATAACCGGGCGCGCCCCCAGGGCGACGGCGCAGCTGGCGGATGCGATGAAGGTTCTGGCTGCGGTGATGACCTCGTCTCCCGGCTCGACGCCGAGCGCCTGCAGCGCAGCTTCGAGCGCGACCGTACCGTTGGCCAGCGCCACCGCGTGTGCACAGCCGGTAAATTCGGCAAACTCGTTTTCAAAATGCCGCCCTTGTTCTCCCGTCCAATAATTCACTTTTCCGGAACGCAACACCTCGACCACGGCCTGAATTTCATCCTCGGCAAAGCAGGGCCAGGAGGCAGCTGAATTCGGCGCCGCGGCAGCCGATGACCGGGTTTCGAATGCCGGGGAATTCTTCGAGAGGTTCGGTGCAGTCATGACGGAGATTAGCCTCGTGGATTCTGCGACTTGGTTTGCGGCAGCCCGGTTTCCGGCCGCCCTGGGTTTGCGGCAGCCCGGTTTCAGGTCGCCAGTTGGGCGATAGATTTTCGAGTCAGGGCTCGGTCGGGCCCATGGTTTGCTCGGGCCGGTTCACTGCGGGGCGCAGCAGCAGCACGCGCAGGGTTTCCAACAGAATCCCAAGGTCGGTCAGAAAAGACTGGCGGCGGACATAGTCGAGTTGCAATCGAATTTTCTGCGGGCGGATGCTCTCGAGGTAAGTCCGCTCTGGATCGGCACTCCCGGCCAGCGTCTGAGCTTCGTCCCAGTCCCAGATCGAGGCCCAATCCGTAATACCCGGACGCACTCCGAGAATCGCGCGCTCCTCTGGCGTGAACAGACGCACGTATTCCTCGACCTCGGGACGCGGCCCCACCAGACTCATCTCCCCGAGAAGAACATTGAAGAGCTGCGGCAGTTCATCCAGCTTGTAGCGGCGCAGGCAACCGCCGGTTCGCGTAATGCGCGGATCGGCCGCGCCGGTGCACGATCCTCCCAGATTTTCCGCGTCCACCACCATGGTGCGGAACTTGTGCATGGAGAAAATTATTCCCCGGCACCCTACTCTTTTGCCGGAGTAGAAAACCGGGCCGGGAGAAGTGGCTTTCACAAATACGGCAATGATCACCAGCAGCGGCAACAGCAAAATCAAAGCCAGGGCGGCCGTGACGAAATCAAAAAGACGCTTCATCGCAGGTTAAGATCGCTGGTCAAGATTGCAAAGCAAGATTGCAAGTTAAGATCGCAAGTCAGGATTCGAGGTCAAGATCGCGGGTGGCATGGGATTCGTAGAGCACAGACCGACTAACGTGCCGAATCCATAAAGAAGGTGATAGCAAGGCATGACCAGCAGGACGTAAGGCGAGCACTTCCAGCCATGCCCGGCTCCAATCGCAACCGCCGTGACCAGGGCCACTGCCAGATAAATGGAGAGTGCGGCGCATCCCGCCCACAACGCGGGGCGGCACCAGAGGCCGAGGAGCATGCTCGATAAAAGGCTTACCGCGAAACTCAGCGGTGCGGCGTGGCGCCAGCAGAAGCTGCCGGGATAGCGCAGCCACATGCGCGCCGCCCAGATTCCATTCATCCAGCCCTGGCGCATGAACTTGCCGAAGGTTCCCGAGTTGTAATAGACCGTCGAGATCTTACTCGAAAGATAAATCCGGTAGCCGGCACGGCGCAGCCGGGCGTTGAGTTCGAAATCCTGGTTCCGCACCAAGTCTTCGCGGTACAGCCCGACATGGTCAAACACCTCGCGCGGAAAAGCGCCGAAAGGCACGGTGTCCACGTAGCAGTCGCCCGCCCCCAGCCGGTAGGCGGCATTGCCTACGCCCGCGCGGGTCTGGGTAAAGCGGGCAATGGCCTTTCCCATCGTGGTGTCGCTACCGGGACGCGTGATACAACGCCCGCCCGCGTTGCCAGCGCCGGTTCGCTGCAATTCGGAAATGCAGTTTTCTATGTAGTCAGGAGGATATTCCGCGTGCGCGTCCATGCGGATAATGTAGCGTCCCCGGGCCTGGCGAATGCCGAGGTTCATGCCCGAAGCCACGGCACGCCCCGGATTATGCAGCAGGCGAATCGAGCCATGCTCCGCCGCCCGGGCGAGTGCGATTTCGCGGGACGCATCCTCCGATTCTCCGTCGGCCACCAGAATCTCGTACTGGTCTTCGGGAAACCGGTTCGCCAGCACACTGTCCAGGCAGCGGCCGATGTACTCCGCCTCATTACGCATAGGAATAATGATGGACACGGCCAGCTTCGCCGGGCTGGTTGAAGCCTCGGTTGGGGAGTGCATTATCTTCTCCCCGGCTGCGGCGTTGAAGCTTGGAATGCTGATTCCGGAAGTGTGACTTCGCCGCCCGACTCCGTTTCCGCTTCGCTTCCCGCCGCTGCCGCCCGGGCCCTTGCCTGGCGCCGGTACTTAAGAACCTTCGCCGGCACACCGCCCACGATGGCTTGGGCGGGAACATCGGCGGCGACAACAGCGCCCGCCGCCAGGACGGCGCCATCCCCGATGGTGATTCCTGCCAAAATGATGCAGCGGGCGCCGATCCACACATCATCGCCGATGCGCACCGGGGCGGACGCAAGCGGCTGCAGTCGCATTGGAGTTTCCGCTTCCATACCGTGGTTGCTGGTGTAGATCAAGACCTGCGGCCCCATCATCACATCCTTTCCAATAACCACATCGGCGGTTGAGCCGATGATCGAATCCTGGCCCAGCATGGAATCATCGCCCATCGAAATGTTTTTGCCTGAGCCGAAATAAACTCCAGGGCGGATGTTGACCGCCTGACCGCATTGGCGGAAGATGTGCTTCACCAGCAGCCGGTTCAGGCGCGCTCCCAGGGTCCCCGGATTATCCGACGAACGGAGATGGGTAGTAACGCCGTAATAAAGCGCGAGCGCGAATGCGCGCCGCAAGTTGATCGTCATAGTAATTGGCAAGACGTACTCGGAGAAGACCTGCTAGGCCAAGACCCGCTAGGCGAAGATCCGCGCAATCAGGCGCATGGTTTCAATGGCGTCGTCGAGGGACACGGCTGGGCTCGACATGCCGCAGGCCGCACTGGCCGCGGCGGCAGCCTGGCTGCGAAAACCCGGTTTGAAGTTCAAGTCCCAAGGGTCAGAATCGAAAATCTTTGGCGGGTTGCCCAGGGTTTGCGTGGTGAGCCTTTCGAGTGGCCTCATTTCCCAGCGTTTCTCCTGGACCGTCACCGTGACCGCCCAGGGGCCGGGCGCATGCCAAACCCCTTCGTACAGCCCGGTGTCTCCGCTGGCAAAAGCGATGCGGCTCACTACCATCCCGGGTTGTTCCGGATTCCAGCGGAGAATCTGATCCACCGCAGTGACCGTTCCACGCCCCAGAACCCGCAGGTAATCGACGACATGGATCGAGTTGGCGTACATGTAGTTCCGCACCACTTCTTCGGGCTCGCCGCAACCCAGGGCTCGGCACTGGCTCTGCTGGTCTTGTACCTTAATAAAGCGCGTCCCCGGCGCCCTGGCCAACTCGGCCCGGGCACCTTGCGTTGCGGCCAGAAACCTGCGATTCAGCGCTACCGCTATGCGGCCGTTTTTGTTTTTGTCTTTATCTTTATCTTTATCTTTATCTTTATCTTTGTCTTTCCCTCGCTCTTTCCCTAGCTCTCTATCTTCCTCTCTATCTCTGGCGGCACGTTGAATGTCGAGAGCATCCTCCAGGTTGTATCCGGGCGGCTTTTCGAGCAGGATGGTCCAGGGAAAATCAAACGTGGCCCGAGCCACTGGGTTCATCGACAGCGGCGAAACAGCTGCCACCACCAAAGCAGCCCGGCTGCGCTCGTATAGTTCAGGCACGGAATCGCAGACGGCGGGAATGCCGAATTCGCGGGCCAGCGCCTCCGCTTTCGCGCGAGTGCGGCTGTGAATGGCCGCTACCTGCACGCCTGGCACATCGCGCAGGGCGCGGATGTGCTCGCGTGCGGCGTTGCCCGCGCCGATTACCGCGACCCGGCATGAAGCGGGCGGCGCTACGGCAGCGGAATCATCGGAGGGAAACATAGATGCAAGGAATCAGAGATACAAGGAATCAGAGATACAAAGAATCACGGTCAGGGAAAATGATCGCTAGAAAATGATTGCTAAAAAATGATCGCTAAAAGCAGTCACGGGTACGGAAACGACATCCCGCGCGGCAGCGCTGCATCGATATTTACCGGGCGGTGGCCGTCCCGGTCCGAAACATGCGCAGCGACCAGCGTAGCGATCGCTGCTCTGCCCTGCTCGCCGCTCGGGTAGTCACGGTTCGCGATCAGTGCCTCGATCACCGAACGAGTTGGCGCCATCACGTCGGTGGGCGATGATTGCGGACTGGAGTCACACGACTCTGTGGCGTATCGGGCCGTTGACAACCGCCGATGCTCGGCGCCGCGAACCGACAACTGCATCTGACCACTTATCTCGTCGGCGACCAGAAGGCCGGTGCGTCCGGCATAAACGACGCGAATCCCATGTCCCTGGTCAGCGCCAATATCCATGTACAGGCGCTTGCCGCTCGGGGTCGAGACCCGAACCGAGCCAGCCATGTCTTGCCATTGAGCGCCCCGCGGATTGGGGCTGCTATCGGCCGAGAGCCAGGCCGCAACCGTGGCCGCGGTTTCGTCGCTGAGCCAGCGCATCAGTTCGAAATAATGGGTTCCGTTGGTGGCCATGCCCATGTTGCCGGCGATAACTGTAATGCTGGTCCAGGGCCCGAACTCGTCGGACTCGAGGATGTGCCGGGCCGCCAGATATTGCGGCATGAATCGCATCTGGTGGTTGATGGCCAGACGAGCCCCGTGCAGTTTGCAGGCCTGGATCATCCGGTCGCATTCCGCAAGAGAAGTAGCCATCGGTTTTTCGCATAAAACGAATTTAGCGCCGCCAGCCGCGGCGCGGCAGGTGAGCTGAGCATGTCCGGGAGCGGTGGTCGAGACAATCACGCACTCGGGCTTGGCTTCATCGAACAGACGCTCGGGGTCGTGGTATTGCCGCGAGGTTGGGATCCCGAACTGGTTTCCGGCCACAGCCAGGGTCTCCGGACTGCTGTCGAGGATGCCTACGACTTCCCACCCTAGCTGGCAAACCACCCGCATGTGCCGCAGGCCCATGCGTCCGGTGCCCAGCACTGCGACCCTCATGCCCCCGGCGCCCCAAACGCCGTCAGATAATTTACCCGTTCCTGCTCTTGCCGGTTGAGCGAAACGGGTTGGCTGAGAAACCTGTCCAGCGCCCCATCGTCCGCGTTCTGGTCACAATAAAAGACGTTTTCCGAGCCCTGATAGCGATCCATCACCACGCTGCGGCCCGGCCCGCCGGCGATGTGGATGATCTTGCAGCCGGCAATCCAGGCTTCGAGCAAGGCCGTGCTGGCTACTCCCAGCACCAGTCGCGATTTGCCCAAGGCTTCATCGATCGGCACCGTAGGCCGCTCCTCTTCCAGGTGCAGGTGCAGGTGCAGGTGCAGATGCAGATGCAGATGAATGCCAGCTTGCAATGTTTCCAGTTCGGCATTGAGGCAATCCATCCAGCGCAGATTCTTGCGGAGCTCTGCGGGATGGCGGCGCACCCGCACTTCCCATTCGGGGCTGAGCCGGCCCACCACGCGCTTGATCGTGGCATAGTGCGTCGGCTGGTTCTGGTACAAAAAGGGATCGATAATCAGAAGGCGCCTGGGTCGTGGCTGATGCAGGGCGCGGGTCACGCGGAACAAGTTGCGGTGGTAGTTCGTGCCCACCACCTCGAGCTCCGCCGCCGGGCTGTGACCCGACAGAAAAATCTCCCGGAAGTGTTCGCCCCACAGGCGAATCTCGTCAAAGCGGCAAAACGCAGTCATGGCCGTGTACATAACCTCGCCGTGCTGCAAATCGATATGGCGCAAGCCCTTCTCGTGCAGATAGGCGGTCATCAACGAGGACGAGGCAGTGTTCTCAAAGAAGTGCACCACAGCTTGTTTGGGCTGGTAGTGGCGAATCACATATCCGTAATATCCCAGCCATCGCACCAGGTTGCACAACAGCTCCGGATACCAGAGCATGCGCGGGCACGCGGCGATGGTTCGCAGAAAGAAGCCGATTTCCCGGCTGCGGAAACCGACATGCCGGTCCCGGTAGAGGACATAGGTCAGGCCGGAAAACTCGTGCTCTCCTACGAACTTGTAGAGCCGTTCCGCCCAGAAAAATACCACGAGGTCGGGAGAGTTGCCGCCTTGGGGGAGTCGCGTAATCAGGCTAGCCAGTAAAAACAGAGCCAAAAGCGGCAGAAAGGCTAAGCCAAAAATCAGGCGCCGAAGCCAGTTGATTCCCGCGCCGCCCCTTAATGCCCGCTGACAGAAGTGCTGGGCAAGAGACCGCCGCGCCAGAGATGGCAGAGCCGAATGCTCCGCCGCTTCGTAAGCCTCCAGTCCGTCTGGGCCATAAACCGCCAGCTCCGCCTGCAAAATAATCTGCCGCTGCACTACCGGATCGGCCTCCATGAGAAGACGAGGCAAGCCCCCAAAGATTTCGCGCCACCACGCCGAATAACTCAGCTTTAGCACTGCCCACTCCGCCACTAAACGCCCTCGCTCCAGTACAGGTAACCAAGAATGCGCCGCAGTCCGGACCACCGGGCGCCCAAAAACCACAATGGAACCACAGCCATCGGCGCGAGCGCGATACCGCACAGTGCGAGCTTCATGAAGACGGCTGCGGACCCACGTTCAGCGGCCGGCGCTGGGGTGAACACTCCCACCAGCAGCATCACCATCACAACGTAAAGCAGCGGAACCAATGCGGCTGCCAGATAGCGCAAAGGAGAGATCCGCAGGGCATGGGCGGCAAGTCCGCCGGCCATCAGCGCGGCCGCGGCCTGCGCGCCGCACATACAGCCGGCCACGGCGTGCAAGCCATGGCCGTGACTGAGAGCCCACCAGCTGGCGGACATTGCTCCGGCCACGCTGCAGCCGCGTACCAGCAGAGTCTGCGAACCCCGGTCCAACGCCACGATCAGGCTTTCTGGAACCATGGCAATCGCGAAGCAGACCTCGCCCAGCATCAAAATGCCGGCCAGCGAAGATGCCAGAACATATTGCGGCAAGAGCCAATGAAGCAGCGCCGGCAAAACGATATAACCCATCGATCCCACTACGCTGCTGAGCATGGCGATTACCGCCGTCGGCAGCAGAAAATACGGCCGCAGCTGGGCCCCATTCTCGCGGCCGAAGCGAAACAGCTTCGGCACCAGAACGGTTAGAAGTATGTACGGCAACTGGCTTACCACCAGACTGATGCTGGCAGCCACCTGATATTCGCCGAGTTCCGCTCCCGGACCTCGCGCCCATAGGATGACTACTCTGTCCACGCTGTGCATGGCGATATTGCCCAGGCCCAATCCCATCAGAATCAGCGACGGAATCAAGAGCACTTTGACCGATGCCAGATCAGGGCGGAAAACTCCCCGCAGCGGCTGCCGTAGCGACATGCACCCGACCACCGTCAGCCCTGCCAGCACTACGGAAACGTACAGCCCATAGAGGCCGAAGCGGCGGGTCAGCGCCATTGCCAGCGCAAACTCCACGGCGCCCAGCGCTCCCATCCACAAGCCGGATTCTCCCACCCGCTGCGTCGAGCGGAATACCACTGAACAGTACATGTAATGTTTGTCCACGAACATCAACCCGACCACCGTGGTGACGCCCCACAAAGTGACCGCGCTGGAGGAAGAGAATGCGGGTAAAAATTTCAGGGCGACGGCTAGAGCAAACACCAGGGTTCCGGCCATGGCCACCACCCAGGCCGTGCCCATTGCCTGTCGCGCCTGCGCTTCTTTTTCCTTGCCTGGTTGCAACAGCTGAGGCAGCACGCGGCCCAGGCCATTGGTGAAGCCAAGATCGGAATAATTCGAATATTGACGGTAAACCAACAGAGCGCCCCATATGCCGAACCGGGAAGGTCCCAGGATTCGCGCCACCGCCAGATCGCGCAGCACCCGGCTGGCGGCGAATACAACGTAGCCCGCGCCATACTTGGCCGTCTCGCCCGGCGCCGACTGCGGCTGCGCCTTCGAAATCGAGCTGGCTAACTTTGAATCGCCTTCTCTCGATTCGCCTTCTTTCGAATCGGCTCGCGCCAAAATCGTCGAAGCTTCGAGTCCCGTTCGAGGGGAAACGGGAGGGGGAGAAGGATAAGAAGTTTGGGGGCTCATTCTGGAAGCAGCGCGGGATCGCATAGTGGCGAAATTGCGGCGGCCAGTCGTGGCGCGCCGAGCGCGGCCATGCTCCGCGCACGAAGCTGCAATTGGCCGCAGAGAAAGCCAACCAGGTAGAACAAGGTCCAGCCGGTATAGGCGGTGTAGTAGTGACCTTGGGCGCGGAACGCCAGCATTCCTCCCGTTACCTGTCCGAGGAAAAGAAAGCCCAGGACGGAAACCGCAATGGGACGGAGATCGGGCAGAAACAGCGCCCGGACGACCCGGGGAATGGAGAAGGCGAGCACCAGGAACATGGCGGCCAGCAGGCTATTCTCGAAAGCTTCGGTTACCAGCAGGTCGTGGGCGTCGGTGTAATCGGAAAAATGCCGGAAGCTGCCATATCCCTGCCCGTGCCAGGGAGCGTCACGCCAGATTTCGTCGTGGAAATAGGAGAACTTGGTGTCGCGCAATTCGCGCGCCCCGCGATAGGCTCCGGCGTAATCGCCATCGTGCCAGCGCGACGACCAGACATCAAATAGTTCAAGGTTCAAGTCGAAGCGCTCGGCTGCGAAAAACAGTCCGCCTGCCAGGGCCGCGAGCGTCAGGGTAAGGGCCACGGTGGTCCGCTTCCAATGGGCTCGAGCGCTCGGGAAAGCCACTACCAGATACACGGGCACGACCGCGATCGCGCTGCGCGAGAGCGAGGCGATCAGGCACACCGTGCTCAGCAGTAGAATCGTGAAGCTCCAGCCTAGCGAGCCCCGAACCACCGGCCAGATCAGACTGATGAACAGCACCAGGAACAGAAGCATGGCGGTCGAGGCGTAAATGCTGCCGAAGTTCCGGGTAGTGAACAAGTCAACCGCGCGTCCGGTGAGCAGGCCGGTCACAATCAGACCGAGCGAGATGCCGGTGAAGCCCAGAAAGGCGAATGCAGGAAGCTTGTCTCCGAAAAATTCTTCCCGGGAGCTAGCCCGGCCCGCCATCAGGAACAGCAAATAGCCCGGAGCGCTCCACGACCACGCACCCAGCGACCACACCGGATCGTGCGAGCCGGGGAACTGCGCCACGCAAAACGCGATGTACAGCAGCACGAAGATTTCTTCCACGCCCCAGCGCAGAGCCGCGCCCCTGGCCCGCCAGATCAGAAAGCTCAGGCCCAGCAAAAGCAGCGCGGCGTACATGGGCAGGACGCGCGTCGCCGTGCCCCAGATTTCGTGGTCCAGATTGTGGTTCAGCAGTGAAACCATGGGCAGAAACGGCGCCACGCAGAGATACTGGCGCGCAAGTACCGGGAAAGTTTTGTAGTTTCGCATCCACGCCAGAACAAGCACGGAGATGAAGAACCAGACTGAGAGTTGAGTGGCCACAATTTATCTGGACGGTTTATCCGGACTGGTTTTATCCGGACTGGTTCATCTGGACTGGTTCACATGCCTTGAACCGACGGCAGAACACCGCTTGCCGCAGACGCGGTCTTGGGGCGCGGAGCGATGCTGGCGAGCACACGCGACAACTGTTGCACCACCCAGGCCACGTCACCGGGCAGAAGATGATGGTGGAAGGGAAGCGCTAAAGTACGGTCCGCGACCGCTTCCGCAATCGGAAAGCTGCCCGGATGAAATCCGAAGCGCTGGCGATAGAGCGGCTGCAAGTGGATTGCAATACCGTGGCGACCGACTCCAATACCGTCGTCCCGCAACCTGGCGATCACCTGGTCGCGCTCAGAACAGCCGAATTTCTCCGACAGACGGACCACGTAGGCGAACCAGCTCATGCGCGTGGTTTCTGGCGCCACATAAGGACGGTGGACCTCGGCCAAACCTTCCAGAAGGCCGTCATAAAGTTCAGCCAGCTGCCGGCGTTGTTCGAGGATCTCATCGATCCGGTCAAGCTGGGCAAGTCCGACGGCGCTGTTCAGATCCCCCAAGCGGTAGTCGTAGCCCGGGAGGTCGGGACCGGCTTCTTCCTCTACGGCGTGGTTACAGCCTTGATCGCGCAGGTGGCGGCACCGGTCTGCAATGCTCGAGTCGCTGGTGACGATGGCTCCGCCTTCTCCGGTCGTGATCTGAGCGTCTTCCTGAAATCCAAAGACCGCAGCCACACCGTGGGAGCTGGCACGCCGGCGCCGGTACTCCGCTCCGATCGACTGGCACCCATCGATGAGGAAGCACAAACCGCGCCGCGCCGCGATTTCCTGAATACGATCGTAATCCGCCGGCTGTCCAAAGATATCGACTGCCAGGATCGCTTTGGTTCGCGGGGTGATGGCGGCTTCGAGTCTCTCCGCCGAGAGATTGCAGGTCCGGGGATCGATGTCGACGAAGCGGGGCAGCACATTTTCGCGCAGCAGGCAATTGGTGGCGGAGCTGTAGCTGAAGGGAGTAGTGATGACTTCGTCTCCCGGTCCGAACCCGAGCGCACGCACCAGCAGGTGAAGTCCGGCGCCTCCGCTGCTCACGGCAACGGCGTAACGGCAATTGGCGTAGGCGGCGACTTTCTGTTCGAAGTCGACGCCTTTGCTTCCCGCCCGGTGGCTCCGCGCCCGCAAAATTCCCAGCACGTCTTCGATTTCGCGGTCTGCGATGTCGGGAACCGACATCGGCACCGACAGCAACTCGGCCACAGTAATCAGGTCCAGCACCCGGTTTTCCTGGTCCACCACGGGCACATGCTTCAAGGTCGAGGCCAGCAGCAGGCTGCGAATCTGCTCAAGGTCCTGCGCCGGCGTGACCGTAGTAGGCGAGCGATTCATGATGCTCGATACGGGCGCGTCCACAGCCGTTCCGTGGAGAATGGCGCGGCGCACGTCCCCGTCAGTGACCGTGCCCAGCAAATGGCGTTGCCGGTCGACCACCAGGGCGATGGCCAGTCCGGATTTGTCGATTACCTGCACAGTTTCCAGGATGGACTGCTCCGGCCCGACGAACACCTGGCTTTTGTTCGGGGTCATGCCGTTCGCCGGGTTCAGAATTCGCGCCGGACTTCCCACCACCGTGACCCCCGCGGGAACGTCACGGATGACGACGGCGCCGGCGCCGATGATGGCATCCGCACCGATCTGAATGGATGGGATGACAGACGCCCGGATTCCAATGTGGGCGTTAGCTCCGACGACCACTCCGCCCGCCAGGCTCGCGCCGGGGGAGATGTGCACGCCCTCCGCCAGCGTGCAATCATGGTCGACGATCGAGCCCGTATTGATGATGGCGTGAGCTCCAATGCGGCTGCCGGAATTGACCACGGCGCCCGCCATAATCACCGTGCCCGCGCCCACCATTGCGTCCCTGGCGACCGCCGCTGCAGGATGAACTGCGGTGGCGAACTTGAAACCCAACTTGTCCAGTTCCGCTGCCTTGGCGCTGCGGGCCTGGTTCCATCCGATGCTGACGATTGCCGCAACCTCTTCGGCCAGCAGATCCCGCAGAGCCGCGTCAGGTCCGCTGACGGGAATCCCCGCCAGGCAGGTGCCGGCCTTGGCAGCGTTATCGTCGACAAATGTCAGCAATTCCATGCCGCGCAGGGCAAGAATGTCGGCCACCACCTTGCCGTGCCCGCTGGCTCCGTAACAGAACACTTTCATTTTTCTGGTCAGCTTTAGTAGGCGAGTTGCTTCTGCCGCAGATTTGCAGAGGCCGGCATCGACCCGAGAATTTCCATAATGCGGCGGCTGGCTTGTCCATCGCCGTAGACGCTCGAGCTTTCGCGCACCCGCGCTCGGAAGTGCGTATCCTTGAGAGCGTGCTCGATCGCCTGCCCGATCGCCTTGCGCTGGCAGGCAACGTCCAATACTCCGGCACTGCGTTCGCGGCCCTGCTGCCGCGACCCGACATTGACCACGGGCACATGCAGGGCGGGCGCCTCAATCATGCCGCTGCTGCTGTTTCCAACCAGCACATCGACTCCCGCCAGCAAGCTCAAGTACAGGGTGTGTTCCAGATTGTCGAACACGTGCAGCCAGGGCGCGGCAGAAAATCCGGCCAGTTCATCAAGCATGCTCCGGCCGCCGGCATCGCAGTTGGGATAGATTGCGATGGTCTGGTGACCCAGCGCGGCCAGTGCGGCTAGGCTCTCGGCCATTTCCGCTGCGGCTGTATCTGCCCGGCAGGAGACCGAATGCTGCAGCAGAAGCAAGCGCGGCCGGCGCAGCTCGAACCCCAGCCGCCGCGACACTTCATCGCAATCATAGAACTTCTGGTTCATGATGGAATCCAGGCCCGGAGCCCCGGTGAGGAACACATTTTCCGCAGGCTCGCCCAGGCGCAAAACCCGCTGCCGGCAGGCTTCGGTGGCCACGAAGTGGAGGTGCGCCAGTTTTGTGATCGCATGCCGCAAAGATTCGTCCAGCCCGCCGCGCGTAACTTCTCCCCCATGGATGTGGGCCACAACCTTATTCATTGCGGCTCCGCTGACCGCTCCGGCAAACGCTTCTGTCCGGTCCCCCAGGACCAGGACGGCCTCGGGATTCAGGCTTTCGAGAGCCTGCGCCATGCCATAGATTCCGATTCCGATCGCCTTCGCCATGGCGGCATGGGAGTCGCCGCCGAAGGTCATATCGACCCGGGCATCGGCTCGGAAACCGTCCTGCTCGATCTCGCGGTAGGTATCGCCGAATTCGTGGGAAAGGTGCATGCCAGCCACGATGAGGAGCAATTCGCACTGCTCGGAGCGTTGAATCGCGTTCAGGATGGGCCGCAGCAGGCCGTACTCCGCCCGGGTGCCGGTTACGACGCAAATTCTACGCATGGCTGCGCCGGCTCGCATTTCCGCTGACGGACTCAGTCGTCAGCCTCTCTTCAACCGGCCTCTCTTTAACTGGCCAGTCTTCAACTGGCCTCTGTGCAACCGGCCGCGGTGAATCCGGAGCGTCACTGCTCGGTTCATCACTGCTCGGGTCATCGCCGCTCGGTTTGTCGCTGCTCACTCGG
Source organism: uncultured Acidobacteriota bacterium (assembly GCA_963842075.1). Lineage (GTDB taxonomy): Bacteria > Acidobacteriota > Terriglobia > Terriglobales > Acidobacteriaceae > Sulfotelmatobacter. The sequence goes on from CAWJFA010000008.1 coordinate 56,910, forward strand.
GCGCGGCTCAGTCCGTCCCAGTCGAGCATCTCGCCGGCGGCGAACCTGCGCTCGGTCGTGCATCCCATCAGGTTGTCGAAGTGCTCGCTGCCGATGCCGGACGCTGGGCGCTGGCAGGCCAGTAGGGACGCAGTCAGAACTGTGCCTGCCGGAATTTCCGCTGCCGCAAAAACGCTTCGCCGCACCAGCCTGCGGATCGCCATTTCGCCGGGTGCCGGGCGCTTGATTCCGTCTCCCAGAGCCTGTTCAATGATGCGAATGTCCTCGACCAAGGCTCTCAGTTCGCCCGGTTCTGCCGAAGCCGGGTGGTCCGGACCTTCCATGGCGCGGCTGAGAGTCAAGTGTTTCTCGATGCAACATGCGCCCAGGGCAGTGGCGGCGAGAGCAATCTGGTTGCCGGCGCTATGGTCGGAATAGCCCACGGGCCGCCCGAAAGCGGCAGTCATCGTAGCGATCGCGCGTAAGTTGATCTCGGAGGCGGGCGCGGGATACTGGCTCACGCAGTGCATCAAAACGAGCTCCTCGTTGCCTTCGGCTTGCATGACGCGCAGCGCCCGGCCAACTTCGTCCAGGGTTGACATGCCAGTCGAAAGAATTACCGGTTTCCGTTTCCGGGCCACATGCCGCAGCAAAGGCAGGTTGGTGATCTCGCCGGAGCCAAGTTTGAACAGGGGCACGCCAACTTCCTCGAGCAGATCCACGCTCTCGGGATCGAACGGACTGGAAAGAAAAATGATTCCATTCTGCCGGGCGCAGTCTGCCAGTTCGAAATGAGCCTGGCGATCGATTTCCAGGCCGAGCAGCAGGTCGCGCTGCGAAGAAGGGGAAGCGCCGCCGTGAGTGCGGATCTGGTATTCGGCCGCAGGCGCCGCGGGAGAAGCAATCTCGTCGGCGCGAAAGCTCTGGAACTTGACTGCATCGGCGCCCGCTTCGACCGCGGCGGATATCAGGCGCTTGGCGATTCCGAGATCGCCGTTGTGGTTCACCCCGGCTTCGGCAATCACGAATACGCGCGGGGACCTCAACGCGAACCTCAAAGAGCCTCTCCTCGATTTGAAAAGTGCCACAGCGCTTCCGCCACCAGCCAGTCGAACGGGGTATCGATATCGAGTGCCTCCTGTTCGCTCGATATCACCAGCGCTCGGGTTCGAGCGCTGTAAAACGCGTGCTGGGAAGAAATGGTTTTGATTGACGCCACGTAGACCACTCCGTCAAGGCGATAGGCAGAAGGCAGTTCCTGACGCCGTGGCGGAGGCTTTACGTCCGCAAGAAAGGGTTCGAGGGTGCCATCTTCCGCAACGCGCCTACACCAGTAGGGATGCGCCTGGGCCGGGCTTACCGTGACCACGCTTTCTCCCCCGGACTGGGCGAACATCTCCGCCGCCGCGCGAATGGTTTTCGGGGCGCGAAACGGTGAGGTTGCTTGCAGCAGCATCAGGGCGTCGGGACGATAATCGCGCTCGTCCTCCAGCCGACGCAGGTCGTACAACACACTTTCAATCACCGGCGACTCATCGGTCGCCAGATTTTCCGGACGCATCCAGGGCACATCCGCCCCGGCCGACCGGGCCAGGCGCGCGATCTCGGAATCATCCGTGCTTACCATAATATGGTCGAGGCATGCCGCCTGCTGCGCGCCCGCGATGGCGTGCACGATCAGCGGCCGGTCTCCCAGGATTCGCTTGTTCTTGCCCGGAACGCCCTGGGAATTCGCCCGGGCTGGAATCCAGCCCAGTATGCGCGGTGTGGGATTCATTGTTGCTGGCAGTTCATTCCTGGCAGTCCAAGCTGTTCGTAGTCCAAGCCGGTTGAAGGATTCACTTCTGAATCAGTACACTGTGTGACGCAGCTTCCATGCGTGGTTTTCCTGCTTCCAGATATGCTCCGAGCGCCAGCCATCGATCACCTTCCGGAAAGTTTCCTCCGAGACGCCGGTGTAGTCGAGAAAGTCAGAGAAATATTTTCTGGGGAATTCTCCGTCATACCGCTTTACCAGCGCCGAGCCTTCTTCGCGGGTGATCTTGCCATCGCGAATCTCATGTGCGGCATCGGAGGTGGCGCGTCCGATGCCGAACTTTATGAATCCCAGGTAATAATGGAATCCGTCAATTTTGTCATCCAGACTGGCGTATTTCGAATACGTTCCTTCGCAGCGTTCGGGATTCACCATGAACTTGTTGTGCTCTTGACAGTAATAGAAGTTTTCCTGCGGATCCCAGAACCGGTAATACCCGAAGAAGTGGATCTCCGTGCGGTTGGCGGCAATGCGTTCGCATTCCGGCGCGCGGAAGGCGGCCAGGTCTGCCAGGGAAACTCCATGCTCGACCCAGAACTCCGGCGGCAAGCCGGAGAAATAGTGCGAGTCATGATCGGCGATCTGGCGGGTCGCCACGAACGCATTCTTCATGTCGCCGCCGTATTCCACTTCTCCATTCTCCCCGTACATGATCAGCGGCACCTGATGGTGCACCGCCATTTTCATGGGGTAATTGGTTTGTCCGTAGATGAAGGGCTGGAAAGGATCGCCCAAGTGGGTAAAGGAAAGCTGGGCCAGCAGCCGGGCGATCTTCGGGTTGGGAGTGCCCAGCACGTGGTCAAAACCGGCGGCGATGAAGTTATCCAGGTTGGTGCGCCCGATGGCGGTCGCCAGCAGCGGAGCCCAGGTCACACAGAGCGGGTTCATCCGGTAGTGATACTTGAGCTGGTGGGCGACAAAGCCTCCATCTTTTCCCCCGCTGCAGGGCACCACCACGTCATAGGATCCGTCGGATTTACGGAACCGGGCGCAAAGATTCTGGAGTTCGCGCTCCCGTTCCTTCCAGTCAATCTGGCTGCGCTTGTATTCGGAATAGCGGCAAGCGCTGCACACTCCATGCTCATCAAAAACAATGCGCGGCCGCTGATTCGAAACCACGCAGTTCCGGCAGAACACCACCTCGGCCGGCAGATTATATTTTTCGATGAGGTTTGGCGGCTTGAACATTTGGGATACTTGGACCACGTGCGGCAAAGGCGAGTGCGCTAACTGGTGCTTACTATCGGCCTAAGGTCGGCCCCGGACCGTCGACCGAAACGGTGCGTCCTCAGCCTTCGATGATTCTCGAAGTCGATGATTCTCGCAGTCCTCGAGCCCAAGCCGCCAACAGATTTAAACCCGCGGTCCCGCTGCGCTCCGGGTGGTACTGGCAGCCAAACACATTCCCACGTCCGGCACTGGAACAGAACTCGACATTCCCGTAGTGAGTTGTCGACGCGATCGCCTCCGCCGCCGCAGGCACCACCGTGAACGAATGGACAAAGTACATGTACGCGCCGTCGGCCACTGCGTCCCGCAACGTTTCTGAACCGCAGCCGGTACTCCGATCCGGGTTTGCCTTCCATACGCGATTCCATCCCGCGTGCGGCACTTTGAGCGGGCCCTCGCCATCTTCGGGATCGTTGAATCGCCTGACCGAGCCTGGGATCAAGTTCAGGCCCCGATGATGTCCGAACTCGAAGCTCTCGCTCATCAGCAACTGAAATCCCAGGCAGATTCCAAAAAGCGGTTTGCCCGCACCCACCAATTCGCGCAGTGCCTCCTCCACGCCTGTCGTGCGCAGCGAAGCCATGGCATCGCCGAAAGCGCCGACCCCAGGCAGAATCGCCGCTGGAGCGCCCCGGACTTCTTCCGGCAACGAGGTGATTTCCGCCGCCAAATCCACTGCCTGGCAGGCTCGCCGCACATTGTGCAGATTGCCTGATCCGTAATCGACGATTGCAACTTGTCCGGCCCTCATGCCCGTCGTTTCATGGACGTCATTTCACGCATTATTGCCATGCCCCTTCCACCCTGGTCTTCCGTGCCTTTCTTTGTTGCTGTCTTCGTTGCGACCATACGTTGCGATCTACGTTGTTGTCTGCGTTGCTGGCACCGCCTCTGATGTCGCTGCCTCCGCGGGGCGGCAACGGACGCCGCTCGCGGCCAATTCGCGCTTGAGGGCCGCCAGTCCAATATCCTGAAAATTGCGAGATATGGTCGCCGTGCGCAGGAAGCGGCTCTCTAGTTCGCCGAAGGGGCTTTGGTTCAGGTCAGTCTGAGTCTGATCGACGGAGTTGTGCCGGAGAAAATGGTAGTGCAGCATGGATGCCAGAGCCACCGCCTGCACCTTGCCGCGGACTGCTGCCTGCCGCACATGCTCGACGGTGGCAGCGCCCCCGCTGGCCATCACCGGCACCGGAACCGACTCGGCGATGCGCCGCGCCAACTCCAGATCGAATCCGAGACCAGTGCCTTCCCGGTCGACAGAGGTGACCAGCACTTCTCCCGCGCCCAGTTCAACTCCGCGTCCCGCCCACTCGAAGGCATCGAGCCCGGTGCGCTCGCGGCCATTGTCGGTATACGCCTCGTAGGTGCCGTCGGGACGCTTCAACGCCTCGATCGACAGCACGATGGTTGAGGATCCGAACTTGCTCGCGGCTTCGCGGATAAATTCGGGCCGCCGCACCGCCGCCGTGTTGATGGCAATTTTGTCTGCGCCCGCGCACAGCGTTTTCCGGATGTCGTCGAGGGAGCGCAACCCCCCCGCAACCGTGAGCGGGATAAAGATTTCTTGCGCCGTCTGTTCCACGATGTCGAGCAGGCTGTTGCGTCCATATAAACTGGCCACGATGTCGACGTAGAGCAGCTCGTCGGCGCCCTGCTGGTAATAATGGCGGGCAAAGTGCGCCGGCACTCCCAGCACCCGCAAGCCTTCGAGGTGGACTCCTTTCACCAGGTTCGGTCCTTTGATATCCAGGCGTGGGATAACCCGCAGCTTGGGGTGCGACGTCTTGTCTTGTGCATTCACGATCAGGTCCCGGCCACGTAGCGCCTGGCCAGCCGCAGCTTGGCATGCTGGTCCGGGCTGAGTAGGGGAAGCTCGCAAATAATCGCAATCAGCATGGCGACGAAGGCCGCCGCCAAAGCGCCCATAAGAACCATCCCTACTCGCGCGGGTCTCGACTTTTTCTCCGGAGCGATGGCCGGATCGAGGACCTGAATGAGGGCAACGTCCCGGCCTTCGTCCATTTTCGCCAGTTCGTACTGTTTGGCGATCAGTTCAAAAATGGTCTCGCGGTATTTCACTTCGCGATACCTGCGGATGTACTCCATGCCGGCTCCCGGAACGTTCTCGGTGGCGACCTCGAGATCGCCCCTGCCTTTCCTGCCCCGGTCCCGCTCCAGCTGCAATAACTGCGTGCGCAGAGCAGCAATTTCTCGCAGAGTACGCACATAATCGGGATTTTCGTCGGTGGCAAACGTGCTCATGGTGCCCAGTTGCACCTCCTTTACCGCGATCTGCGCGCGCACCGCCGCGACCGAATCGATAATGGCACGCGACTGCGCCCCCGGCTCGATCAGCCCGGTCGACTCCTGAGTCGTTCGCAGTGCAGTTTCGGCGTCGCTCAATTCGTTCCGGGCCAGGCGCAACTGGTTTTCGTAGAACACCCGCCGTTCGGAAGCTTCGCTGACCGCCAGGGTCCGGCTGATGGTGGCCAACTCTTCCACGTAAGCGTTGCTGATGTCGGCCGCGCGCCGGGGATCTTCATCCTCATAGAAGACGCTAATAATTCCTTCTTTTCCGCTAAGCACTGCCGTACGTTCCGCCAGTTCGTTGCGAGCCTTGCCCATGGACCGCGAGTGGTAACGCTGCATAAGGTCAAAGCGCCGGATCAGAGCGTCGCCGGCGATGCGGCTTTGCAGCATGGCCACGTAAATATCGTTGGGATTTTTCAGCCCCAGGTCGTGCCCCGCCAGACCGGCCAGCGGACCGAGTTGCCCCAACATGGCGGAGGATAGCGATGGGGTCTGCTGCGGCGGCAGAATCCGGGTGGTGGCGGTGTACATGTTTGGCAGCAGCAGCGCCACCGGCAGAACCAGCAGGCCGGCCGCCAGGCTGGCGCAGAGAATCGGCTTGCCGTGTTTGGCCACCGCGACCACCATATCGAAGGCGTTGATTTCGGGACGTGCCACGCTTAGGGCAAGGGTGTGCGAGTTCCCCGGCGGCAGCCACTGCTCGTCGGCCGTTTTTTCCTGCGCCGCTCCGGGAGCAGCGATTTGTCTCTCTGTCTCTATGCTCCGTGTCTCCATGGTCTGTGTTTCGGTCATCGGTGATTCTATGATCTTTAGTTTCTACGATCTTTGTTTCTATGATCTGTGTTTCTGCGATCTGTGTTTCCATACCGTTTTCTGGCAGGTTGAGGAGGGTGAGTGGAGCGGGCTAGTTGAGCGTTCTGACCGCAGCCACGCCCAGCGCGAATTGCGCGAATACCTGGGTCCAGTCCCGCAAGGCCCGGAGCTTTGTGCCGGCGACGAGGCGTGGAGGCACCACAATCGCGTCGCCGGGCAGCAGCCGCAGGGCATCGAATCCGCCACTCCAGAGTCCGCTCACCGACTGCTTGCTCAGTACGGAGCCGTTGGCACGGATCACGAAGATGTGCGCTTTGTCCGCTTCCCGGGTCGCACCACCTGCCTGTTTCAGATAGTCGCCCAGACGTTTGCCGGGCCGGTAGAAAAATGAGTTGTTGTTGTAGACCGCGCCCAGCACGTCCACGGTCGAGGGACGGTGCGGCAGCACCAGGCGGTCGCCATCTTCCAGAGTCATGTTGGGCAGCGCATCCACCCCGGCAGCTCCCGGGTTCAACTCCAGTACCACCCGGCCGCTCGCCTTGACCTGCCCCAGCTTGTCCGCCATCTGGCGCTGCGCTTCCAGTTCCATCTTCTTTTCCGTGGCGTCGTCCGGAGTCAAACCGGTTGACAGTGCGGCGTTTCTGGCAATGTCGCGTTCGAGGCTGTCCGCGAGCTCATCGAGACCTTTCTGCTGCCGCATGCGCACGGTCTCGCGAGTGAACTCGGCACCGTAGAAGTAAGCGCCCGGCGTGGAACCCCCAACCCGCGCCACCAGTCCCCGCAAGGTTTCCCCCGGTTCGGCCTGGTAAACCCCGGAGGCCTGAAACTCCCCCTCCAGGCGGACAAACTTGGTCCGCCTTTCGAGCGGAACGGTCAGATCGGCTTGCGAAAAAATGGTCAAGATGTCGCCCGGCTCCAGCGCCAGGTTGTTGCTCTCATCTCCCTGCAGCAGGAGCCTGCCCAGATTGAATGGGACCAGATGCATGGTCAGGTCCCGCGGATTGATCCGCTGAATCACCGCGTAATCCCAGTCGATCTCCGGCATATTGCGGATGATGTCCTCGCGGAATTCCGAGGTGGTCGCCTCGGTCACCGCCTCGGTCCCGTTCTTCGCCGGGCTGCCCGGCGCGAAATCATCGCGGCCGTCGAAAGAGTCAGGCTGGAGCGCTTGCGCCGCCGGCAGCGCGTCGCGCAACGACTCCCGTCCTCCGGAATCCTGCTGCGCTTCGCCATTCTGCTGCTGCGACGCGCGCTCCTCGGCTCCGCTTCCCTGGGCTCCGCGATCTTGTGTTCCGCGACGAAGTGCTCCGCCAAGTAGTGCTCTGCGATCCTGCTCCCGGTCGCGGACTTCGCTGCGGGTTGCTATCGCGTTGACCTCGAGCCAATAGTTGCGCGTCAGCAGCCCGTCCGGGTTCGGGATCAGATCCTTTACCCGCATCCCAACCCTCCACGCGTAGCGGCCAGGCCGCGCCACGCATCCCCGCAGGGTCACTGCATTCTCGAAGCGCGGCGACAGCGAGAGGATGCGAACCACGTCGCCATCCTTTAGTTCGCGTTCGAGACCTTCTTGATCCAGCGAAAACTCTTCCACCTGGCGGGTTGTACGTTTTTCAATGCGCTCGATCACCGCCTTTTGTCCATCTGCCGTCGTGGTCAATCCCCCTGCCATGCCGATGGCATCCCCCAGGTTGGTTCCTTCCCTCAATTCGTATATCGCCGGAACATTCACGCTGCCCGCGAGTGCGATCAGAGACCCCACTGCGGGTATATAAATCACGTCCCCTGGAACAAGTCTGGTATCTTTCGATTTGTCGCCTTTCAGCAGCAGGTCGTAAAAGTCGAACTCCGAGATCACCCGGTCGTTTCGCCTCAGCTCGATGCGCCGCATGGAGCCGCTGGCCGACGGGCCACCGGAGGCGAATAGAGTGTTGACCAGCGTGCTCAGCGAACTGACGGTGTAGCTTCCCGGACGCTTGGCTTGTCCCACCACGAATACCTGGATCGACCTCAATTGGCCCAGGCTCACGGTCAGGTCGAAGTTGCGGAACACCCGGCTGACGGCCGTTCTGCAAAAGCCTTGCAACTGCTCATACCGCAATCCAGCCACCAGCAGAGCGCCTACCTTGGGCAGATACACTTCGCCGTCTCGGTCCACTATCACCTTGGCGTCGAGGTCGATCTGTCCCCATGCCCGAACCAGAAGCTGGTCTCCCGGACCAATGATGTAGTCGGCGGTTACCGGAACCCGGTCAAGCGGGGCGAAGGTTGAGGGCACATGATCGAACAGGCTGGAACCGAAAATTGGTAATTTGCGTCCCACCGAGTTCGCCACAAAAAACTGAAACTCGCTGGGCGGCGGGGGCGGTTCCGGAACGCCCGTCCGGGCGAAAGTCGTCAGGCGCCGGTCCGGATACAGTTCCCGCTCCGTGTCCACGGAGGATACCGTTCCGGTACCCGGACTCGATGGCGCCCCGGGCTGCGAACGCTGCCCGGTTCCCGGCGCCTGGTCCTGGCATTTCCCCCCCCCACATGACTGCTGTTCCTCCGGGTTTGGCAGCTGCAAGGTAGTTTGGGCGAATCCCAGATTGCATAATCCAGGATTTGAGAACGCCCAGACTAGCAACAAGAACCTGGACCATTTATTGTTTCGATCCATTCTAATTTCGATCATTTCTAAATTGGCAATCGCTGCTAACTTCGAACCGTTTCTAATTTCGAATCGCTTCCAATTTCGAATCATCAGTCAAAGGAAAAAAGCCGCTTACTTCTTCCATGTCCGGGGCCACCAGGTGAGCTGTAGAGAGGCCGTGACGTCTGACTTCGCTGCGGCAGATAAAGCGGGAAATGTCCAGTCTTCCTGTTGCGCCACGATCGAGATCTCCAGGTCATGACGCAGCCGCAGATTAGTGCCAAGGCTTAGATCCCGCAAGTGACCGCCTTGGGCGAAGCCCTTGTCCACATCGTTGTGCCGGTAGCCAAACTGGAGGGTGCTTCTTGGCGAGAACGAGTACGTGATCCAGGCCTGTTCGCCGCGACCTCTTCTTCCCACCCAGTTGCCCAGCAGATTTCCATCATTGGTATAACCGGAACGGTACCGCGAATCCCAGTAAAAGGCTCCCGGACCGAAGTGTGCCGGAACATTCAGATCGGTCGTCACCCCTTCCAGGCGCAACTCTACTTTTGGCATGTTCGGAAGATGAGGAAGATAAATCCCGGGATTGAGCGCCGGGCGGTTCGACACCAGCGGAGAATATTCGTCGATCACCATGGAATCGGTGTACACCAGCAGCCAGTCCCGTATCGGCGGGATTCGATAGCTGACGCTGATCTCGGAAAGACGCTTCGCCGGACCGTCGCCCGTGCTGGTGCGATGGGAATAAAAGGTTCGGGCGAAATTACTCCAGGTAACGGGATTTCCCGGACCGCCGAATTGCGCGGTGAAACCGGCTCCAATCTCAAGATTGGGAGTTGGTTTAAAGCTGAGCTTGGTGCCATGCACGAAAGGTTGGGAGCGAAGACCAGGTCCAAAAAGAGTCGGGGAGAATTCCCATGTCTGCCCCGCAAGCCGGCCCATGAAAAACTCGAACCGGACCGGACCCAGCAGGCGCGAGAGCAGCGGGATCCGATAAGGCGTCGTCGCATCGATTTTCAACATCGGCATTGGTTCAGCATTATCCGTAAATAACAACGGCCCAGCTTCGCTCGGACCGAGCCACAGGCTCTGCTCGCCAAAGGAAAGCTGGACAAGTCCCAGCTTGATTGCAACCGTGGCCTCAAGAACGCGCGAACGGTCATTCTGGGCAATCCGGTTGGCAAGGGCCGGTACACCATCGGCGGCGGCCGTGATATCGATGGTTGCAGGGGACTCGGAAGGCACCGCCGGGGCGTGCTGGTATTCTTCGCGCACCTGGAAAGCGAATGGACCGGCCACAGCATGCGCACTCAGGCCGGACACCGCATTGAAGCCCGTCCAATAGGGCCGGCCGAAATCATTCACGATCGTCTGTCCGAAATGGAATCCATCGCGCAGCGGAGTGCCGGAGATTTCCGTTGTCCGGGCGTATACCGAATCCAGACTCACACCCTGATTCCGGGCGCCATCGAGTCGCGCAGTTTCATCCGCGAACTCTTCGGCCAAGGCGGCATAGAGACCAGCTCCGTTCGCGCCCCGCCCGTCGCTCGAGCGCAATCGATCGTCCTCCTGTAATTGCCCGTCCTGTAGTTGCCCGTCCTCTAATGCATCGACCTGTAATTGCTCCATCGTCTCCCGGAGCAGCCGCGCACACTCCATCCGGGTCCACGGACGTAAATCCAGAAACGCGGTTTGCCCGTAACCGAGCGCCGCCAAACGCTCGAAGGCTGGATACACCCAACTGTCCAGCGGAACATAGGGCGAGCCCATGAGCTCGGGTGGATTCGTACTCTGACCGACTGGGCTCTGGCTGATCGGTCTCTGACTGACTGGAGCCTGACTGACTGGAGTCTGGCTGCTCCGGTCTGCACTGACTTGACTCTCCCGAGTCTCCCCGGATGATGGCCCCGGCCCTCCCAGGTCCGGTTCGTGATGCCAGCGAAAAGTCTGCCTGCCCAGATACCAGCCGAGGGCGGTCCCGATGAATACGTCGGAGGGAAAATGTTCGCGTCCTGTAATCCGCGAAATGTCGATTGCCGACGCGGCACCGTAAGCCAGCAGCCTGGTCAGCGGGCCGGGATACTGGTGCACAATCACGCTGGCTACCGACCATGCTGCCATTGCATGCTCGGAAGGAAACGATGCGCCGCCATGCCAAAACTGGCCATGCCCGTTATCCTGATCCGGACGCGGACGTTCGGTGACCAGTTTCAGCGCTTCAGCGACCACCGTCGCATTGACCAATGCTTCTCCCGAGAGCGTTCCAGTCTCGCGGCTGGAGTCGCTCTTGGCCATCGCACCCCAGAGATAGAAACCGGCCGCGGTGCCCACCGTTGCGGCAGCTCCGGCGTTGCTGAAATCGCGGCTCAAGGTTATTCGTTGAGAGGACTCGGGCAGGTTCTGCATCACAGCGTGGTCGCTTGCGATCAACCCGGCAGTCACCAATCCCAAGGGCGCCAGCCAACCGGCATCCTGAGTTCTCAGGCGCAGCGGGCTGGACCAAATCCTGTTCTGATCCGACCAAAGATTTTTCCCCAGGCTTACGGCGTCAGAAGATGCAGAAGGCGGCCGCCCGGGTAGGATGGCTGGCGCTGCATCGACCGGCTCCGCGGAAGCGTCCTCCATTGCCTCCGGCGGACTGCCGGGGGAAGATTTACCAGGGAAAGATTTCGTATCCCCACCTTTTTCGGACTGAGACCAGCAAAGTGACATTTCGAGAGAAACCAGAAAAATCAAAGTAATCGCGGTCCGCTGTCGGACAACCCTCAACATGGAGGTTCTATTGGCAGAAACGCAGCGACGCCTGGCAGTTTTTGTGGATACTGGTGAGGCAGTCGGCGGCTGACCGTTGATCCGATTTGGTCTCAGACGCGGCCCGCAGAAACCAGACTCCGCGCTGCCGGTTCCAGATCTTCTCCATCCACTTCGACTGCAACGCTCTGCATAATCAAGTCTAGGGTTAGAACCACACGCAGGCCGTTCTTCTTGCGCACCATGACGCCTTCCATGCCAGCCAGAGCGCCATTGCGAATACGCGCGCGCTGGCCGACCACCAGGTAAGGGTGAGGCTCGGCTTGGCGCAGATGCAGGCCGGCCCGCAGCGATTCGATCTCAAAAGCTGGCAACGGCATGGGCTCGCGTCCTTTGCCAATGATCGAAACCACGCCCGGTACCTCGAGCACGCGGACGCGCTCCGCGGCAGCAATTTTTACGAACAAATATCCCGGGAACAACGGAATCTCCAGCGTCTTCGTGCAGCGATTCTTCCAGCGCCGCACCACGCGATAGCAGGGCATGAAGTTTTCCAATCTATGAAATTCGAAGCTCTTTGCGGCTCGCCTCTCATGTGAAGGACGCATGTATACCGCATACCAGTTCCGCGGCGACTCTGGCGCCCCACACTTCAGGACCGCTGCAAATTGCGTTTCCAGCATTTCGTGCAAGGCTTCGCCTCTGCCACTTAGCAGTGGCTTTTCCACAATTTTTGTTTGCAGGTAACTTAACCGAAGGGTGCCGCCCTCAGACCCGGCAACCGCCTCGCACCACGCGAACACACATGCTCTTGCACGCGGATAACCGATAGGCTCACGCAGATGCGAAGCACGGCTGGCACATCCCACATCGGTGTGCAAACACGTACTCTTAGCGGTTGCGTTCTTGATTGAAGGCCAAACGCTCTACCTTCGGCCCAGGCTCAATATGAGGTCCAGTTTAGAAACTCGCACTCCATTATGGTCCCCCAAAATGGGAAATACGAAACTCTGGCTGGAATTTTCCGATGTCCATGGGTGTCTGCAAGCTGTTCTCCGCTTAGATCAATCTAATGCGGCTTGGGTCGGTCTGAGCACAGACACTTCTCACCCACGTTTCCGCAGCTCTACACTTTGTTCGGGGATTCTCGCAAACCAACACCTCGGCTCTCCCCAGCATCTAAGATCCACAATTGATTGAGGTTTCGAAGCTGTGTCATCTTGCGCACTGTGAAAGGCTCGCGGATCGATTCTCCCTCGACCAGCATCTCTCGCCCATATGCGTTTGTTAGCTCTGCTTGTTCTGTTTTTGGCGGCGTTCATGCGGGGCCAGGTTCAGGTTCAAGGGCCATCGCCCGTCTATGAAGGCCAGCAGGTGAGTTCGGTCGCTCTCATCGGCAATCCTCATCGCGATCTCGAACCTCTTCGCGCCGTCGCGGTTCAGAAAGCCGGCGAGCCCTATTCCCAGGCCAAGGTTCAAGCCAGCATTCAAGCCTTGCAAAAGGCTGGACACTTCCCCCAAGTCACGGTAAACGTCGTCCCGGATCTCGCCGGAGTGCGAGTCATTTTCTTGCTCGAGCCCGCCTACTTCATCGGCATTGTCGGCTTTCCCGGCGCCGCCCAGGCCTTTTCATATACTCGGCTCCTGCAAGTCGCCAATCTGTCTGACGAAGATGCTTATGACCCGGCTCGAGTCTCGGTTGGTCAACAAGCTTTGCAGGATTTCCTTCAGCGCAACGGCTATTTTCAGTCAACCATTCAATCCGGCGTCCACATTGATGACGCTCACCAGCTGGTTAACGTTACCTTCTCAGTCAAACTGGGCCCGCGGGCCAGAATAGCGAGTGTCGAAATTCAGGGGCCTGATTCCAGCGAAGCCTCCCGTCTGCTCAAATCCACGCACTCGCTTCGCGCGCGGCTGACCGGCGGCCTGCTCAAATCCGGCAAACCCTACACCGCGGAGCGCCTGAAGGCCGCTGAAACCCTGATCAAACGGGCTCTTTCACAGCAACATCGCCTGGCTAGCAGCGTGCAACAGAATTCCCCGCAATATCACTCCGAAAATAATCGCGTCGACGTTTCATTCAAGGTGAACCTGGGCCCGGTGGTCACCGTCCGCGTCACCGGTGCGAAGCTCTCCGCATTGCCGTTTCTCTCTGGTCGGGAGATGAAAAAATTGATTCCGATTTACTCCGAACGAAGCATCGACAACGATCTCGTGCAAGAAGGGCAGCAGAACCTGATCGACTACTTCCAGAAGAAAGGATATTTCCACGTTGCAATAAAGATCAATCTCACGCGCCAGCCGGATCAGGTTGCGCTCGTCTACGAAATCGAACGCGGCAAGAAACAGAAAGTCGACCGCATCCTCTTCCATGGAAACCACGACATATCGGCCGCGGACCTGCTCTCCCACGTAGTCGTCAAGAAGGCGCACATCTGGAACCACGGCAGCGTCAGCCAGAAACTGTTGAAGCAAAGTGTTTCGAACCTGGAAGCCATCTACCACGATAAAGGATATGAAAACGTAAAGGTAACCTCTCGCGTCACCGAGCACGAACCCAAAATAGACGTCGAATTCGAAATTGCGGAAGGTCCTCAGACTGTAGTCGAAAACGTCAACATCACGGGAAACGACCATATTTCCCGCGATCAGCTGACCGCTCCGAAGGGCTTCGAACTGCGGGCCGGCATGCCTTACTCACCGCGGCGCTTGGCGGAAGATCGCAACCGGATTTCAGCCACTTATCTGGACCGTGGATATCCCAACGTCGGAGTGAAAGCCAGCATCACTCGCCATGCTGACGATCCCCACCGCGTCGACATTACTTACGCCATTGTCGAGCATCAACTCGTTCGCGTTGCCGAAGTCGTTTACCTCGGTCAACAGCGAACCCGGCTTTCGCTCCTGCAAAAAACTGCGCCATTGCCAGTCGAGGCCCCGATGAGAAAGGTGCAAATGCTCGGAGCGGAGACTCGACTTTACGACTTAAACATCTTTGACTGGTCAAGCGTGGGACCGCGGCGGCCCATCACCGATCAGACCGAAGAGACCGCGCTGGTCAAAGTACATGAAGCGAACCGCAATGAAATCATTTACGGCTTCGGGTTCGAAGTCTCACATCGCGGCGGCAACGTTCCTTCCGGCACCGTCGCGGTGCCAGGCTTGCCGACAATAAATCTGAACGGCAATCAGATCGCTCCCAGCCAGGCGACTTTTGCCAGTCCTCTCGGCTCCATCGAGATTAATCGCCGTAACATGCGCGGGCTCGGGGAAACCGCGAGCGCTACGGTGTTGCTCTCGCGCCTCGACGAACGGTTTCTTACCACCTACTCGCAGCCGCATTTTATCGGCTCGCAATGGTCATCTCTCAGCAGCTTTTCGATCGAACGCACTACCGAGAATCCATTATTCGCAGCTGGACTCGGTGATCTCTCCTTCCAGGTAGAGCGCCTGATCAGCCGCAAGAGCAACACGCGCCTCCAGATTCGCTACGACTTCAACAAGACCATACTGTCGCACCTGCTTGTCCCCGAACTTGTCCTGCAACAGGACCGCAATGTGCGCCTTTCGACCGTCTCCGGCACTCTGATCCGCGATACCCGCGATAAACCCCTGGACGCGCATCGCGGCACCTTCAGCACCCTCAGCCTTGGCATCACACCAACCGCGATGGGATCGAGCGCAAACTTCGCCCGGCTTTTCGGGCAATTCGCTTATTACAAACCGGTTCGTTCGATTGTTTTCGCTAACAGCGTTCGCCTCGGCCTCGCCAAATCTTTCGATGGAAGTTTTATTCCGACAAGCCAACTCTATTTTTCCGGCGGTGGCACTTCTCTCCGAGGATTTCCCATTGACGAGGCGGGTCCGCAACGCATCGTTCCCTTCTGCGCCGGTCTCCAAAATCAGACGGGATGCGTCAACGTTACGGTGCCGGTCGGCGGCCGCGAGCTTTTCATCCTGAATTCAGAAGTGCGTTTTCCGCTGAAGATCATGAAAGCGCTCGGCGGTGTCATTTTCTATGACGGCGGAAATGTCTACAGCGCCATCAACCTGCCCACCTTCTTCAACAACTACACTAATACCGTGGGAATTGGTCTCCGCTATTCGACCCCGATCGGCCCGATCCGGATCGATCTTGGCCACAACCTCAATCCCGTCCCCGGCATCAATCCCACCCAGTACTTCATCACCCTGGGGCAGGCTTTTTAGGAGCAGTCATGAAGTTGTGGCACATTGCGAGATGGGTATTCGCCGTTGTGGCAGCATTTTTAATAATTGTCGCGGTCGGCGGATACTTTTTCCTGAGAAGCAGCGCCTTCAATCAATTCGCTTTGCGAAAAATCGCAGAGGCAACCCGGCAAGCCACTGGCGCCCCGACCACGATCCGCGCTCTCGACTTCAATCTTGCCACCCTCACTGCTCATCTCTACAACATCACAGTGCGTGGAACGGAAACTTCTAGCCAAGCGCCACTCTTGCATATCGACAAGCTGACCGTCGGCCTCAAGATTCAGTCAGTGATTCATCGCAAAATAAATTTGAGTGAGCTCATCATCGAACATCCAGTGGCACACCTCCAGGTCGACAACGCCGGCAAAAGCAATTTGCCCGCCGCGCCGTCCAGCCAGCCTGGTTCGCAAACCAGCGTGTTTGACCTCGCCGTGCGGCATGCACAGTTGATCCACGGCGAAGTTACCTACAACGACCGCAGCAATTCACTTGATGGCGATATTTATAATCTTGACGCTCAAATTCATTTTGACCGGCTCGCTACTCGTTACGACGGTTCAATTTCTTATGAAACCGGCCACTTCCGTTACGGGGAGTACGCGCCGCTGCCGCACAGTTTCCAGGCGAAGTTCAGCGCCACACCCGCGTTGCTTGCCATACAGTCCGCTGTCATGAAAATAGGAGATTCCGTCGCTTCCGTGCGTGCGAACCTGAGCAACTACGCCGATCCCACCATCTCTGGCGATTACAACATCCACATAGACGCGCACGATCTTGCTGCTCTGGCCCCGGCTTATAAAACCTCGGGCGACCTCTTGCTTGTCGGACAAGTTCGCTACCGGAATATTCCCAACCAGTCCACACTGCGCAGCGTGGCCCTCGATGGCCAGATTTCGAGCAAAGCGCTTTCCGCGACGGTTCCGGGCAACAGGATTTCGGTCGCCAGGTTGCGCGGAAGCTATCAGCTCGCAAACGGCGCCCTGCAAGCAAACAATATCGAGTTCGATTCTCTCGAGGGGCGCGTCAAAGCCGCTCTCAGCGTCCAAAATGTCGATACGACTCCATCCGGCCGCTTGCGAGCTTCTCTGTACAACATTTCATTGCAAGCGATGCAGCGCGCGTCCGGTGAGGCGGTAAAGCAGGTCCGCGTCTCCGGAAATCTGAACGGCACCGCCGACGCATCATGGGCGGGAAGCGTCCGCAACGTTCTCGTCCGTTCTGATTTCACCGTGAGAGCCGCAGCGAAAAGTGCATCTAGTTCGTCGAGTGGCGCACCAGCCAGCGAAATTCCCGTCGACGGCGTCATCCACGCCACCTACGACGGAGCAAGAAGCGTCCTCACGCTTCGTCAATCGACTCTCAACATTCCTTCCGCGACCCTGAGCGCCGATGGCCAACTCAGCAATCGCTCCAGCTTGCGCGTGCAGGCCACCGCCACAGATCTACATCAACTGGAATCCCTCGCTTCAGCCTTCAGCGCCAGCAATTCCTCTCTGCCTCCGGTTTCGAGTTCTGCCACACTAAACGCAACCATAAGCGGCTCGTTGGCGAAACCCCAGATCGCCGCAAACTTTTCTGCGCAAAATCTACATGTGCAAGGCAGCGAATGGCGCAGCGCCCAGGCGAGTGTGCAAGCGGGTCCATCGCGGATCGCTATTACCAACGGTACTCTCGTCAGCGCACAACGCGGTCGCGTCTCTTTCGCCGCCACGGTCGCTCTTAACGATTGGCGCTACTTACCCGACAATTCCTTCAAGGGAAATATTTCCGTGCAGCAGATGTCCATCTTTGCGCTGGAGCATATCGCGAATGTTCAATATCCTGTCAGCGGAGACTTGACCGCCGATATTTCTCTGGCCGGATCTCAGTCGGCCCCACAGGGCTCTGGCAAGATCCAGATCGCGAACGCTCGCGCCTACGACGAGCCGGTCCAGACCTTCGCCGCACAATTCCACACCGATCGCGGATCTATCGTGTCATCCCTTCACGTCGTGTTGCCCGCGGGAGCCGCCGACGTCGACCTTTCCTACGCTCCGAAGACAAAGGCCTACACCGTTCGCCTCGGCGCACCTTCGCTGGTTCTGCAAAAGCTTCACAGCCTACAAGCGAAGAATCTGGCATTGTCCGGAACTCTCAGCGCCTCGGCCAGCGGACATGGCACTCTTGACAATCCGCAACTCAGCGCGGTCCTGCAGTTGCCGCAACTTGCGTTGCGTGATAAGTCCATTTCAAACATCAAAGCTGACCTCCAGGTCACGAACCAGATGGCGGATCTCACGCTGACCTCCAAAGTCCTCGATGCCTCCGTGCAGGCTCGAGCCCACATGAATTTGACTGGCGACTACTACACCGACGCCTCGATCGAAACTACGGCCGTCCCGCTCGACATGCTGCTGGCCGCTTACCTTCCCAGCGTGCCTGAAGGTTTCAAGGGTCAGACGGAAGTGCACGCAACCTTGAAAGGTCCCCTAAAAGATAAGACACAACTGGAAGGCCACATCAAAATTCCCACACTCAATGCCGCGTATCAGTCGCTGCAAATCGGTATTGCATCGCCCGTTCTTGCGAACTTCTCACACTCCGTCCTGACCATGCAATCTGCTGAAATTCAGGGCACTGGCACTTCGCTTCGCGTGCAAGGCAGCATTCCATTCGCCGGAAACACCTCGCCCAGCCTGACTGCACAAGGCTCAGTCGACCTTCGTATACTGAAAATCTTTTCACCCGACACCCAAAGCTCCGGCACCGTCTCCTTTGACGTTCACGCCTCGGGAACCGCCCAGGATCCGAGCGTGAATGGTCAGGTTCGTCTGCAGGATGTTGCCATGCTTTACTCCGATGCCCCGCTCGGCGTGGAGAAGCTGAACGGCACTCTCGACATCGGCAAGGAGAGCATTCAGATCTCAAAACTCATGGGGAAAGTCGGAGGCGGAGATATTTCTGCCGGAGGCTCGATCGTCTATCGCCCGGGCCTCCAGTTCAATCTGGCCCTGCAGAGCAAGTCCGTCCGCCTGCTCTACCCGGATGGTCTTCGAACTTTGCTCGATAGCAACCTGACGTTCAGCGGCAACAAAGAATCTTCCACCTTGAGCGGACGCGTACTCATCGATTCACTTTCGTTTACTCCCGACTTCGATCTCGCAAGTTTCGCCAATCAATTCAGCGGCGACACAGCCATCCCCGCCCAGCCCGGTTTTGCCGACACCATCAATCTTTCGATCGGAGTTCAATCCAAGGAAAACCTGAGCGCCAACAGCACGCAAATTAGCGTCGAAGGAAGCGTGAACGTACGAGTCGGCGGCACCGCCGCCAATCCAGTCATCACCGGTCGCACCGACCTCACCGCGGGTGAGCTTTTCTATCGCAATGTCCGCTATCAATTGCAGCGCGGTATTATTACTTTCGACGATCCTAACCAGACCAGCCCCGTGTTGAATGTTTCTGTGACCACCGTGGTCGAGCAATACAATCTCACGCTTAACTTGCGCGGCCCCTTCGATAAGCTCACCACGTCCTACGTCTCCGACCCGCCGCTCGCCACGGCCGATATCATCAACCTCATCGCGCGCGGCCAGACTACGCAGGAGTCGGCCTCCTCGAGCCAGAGCACCGACTCGATGATTGCATCCCAGGCCGCCAGCCAGTTCAGCGGCAGCTTGCAGAAACTGGCAGGAATTTCCAGCCTGGAGATCGATCCCCTGATCGGCGGCAACAACCAGAATCCATCCACTCGCATCGCCATTCAGCAGCGCGTGACCAAAAATTTCCTCTTCACCTTCTCGACCGATGTGTCGCAACCCGGCAGCGAGGTGGTCCAGGGAGATTATCAGCTTGATAAACGCTGGTCGATGAGCGTAACTCGCGACCAGGTTGGCGGAGTTTCAGTGAGCGGCCGACTCCACACCCGGTTCTGATTCGTCAATCCCGCTAAACATGAGTTGCAGCTCACGCTGCCCGGTTCGGAACCTCGAGCGCATGCATTTCTTTCGCCCGTAAATCTCTCGCCTGGTTCCTGACCCTGCGTAGCTTCGCTAGTTCGGTATTAATCTCAGCTCCCACCAGCATCGCAAACGACGTCCACTGAAACCAGGTCATGAAGGCAATGAATCCTCCCAGTGTCCCGTAGGTTCTGCTGTAGTTCGCAAAGTGTCTGAAATACACTCCCAGCAAAGACGACAGCACCAACCAGGCACCCACGGTCAGAATCGCTCCCGGCAGCGTGTCCACAAATCTCGGCCTGATTCGCGGCGCCAGGAAATACAGCAACTCCACCGCGAGTACCGTAAAGGTGATCGCGATCGTCCAATGAGCGATCGGCCACAGTGCCGCGAATGCTTGCGGAACATCCATCCTCGCCGCCAGCCAGCCGCCAAACCGCGGCCCCACCATGATCACAGCCAGCCCTCCAAGAAACAGTCCGCCGCAAATCCCTGCCAGGCCCAAAGCCAGTAAACGTGTCTTCCAGAAGGGACGGTCGTCCTTGATGTCGCAAGCGATGTTCAACGCTTCGATCAGAGAGTCGAACGCGGCCGACGCTACCCAGATCATGCCCAGCATTCCAACCGAAAGCCAGGCCCCGCGATGCGCGGACAGCACATCAGCCAGAACTGAATACACCAGCCGCATTGTCTCCGGCGGCAGCAGCCGCGCCATCGTCACCAATACCCATCCAAACAGATCAGGCAAGGGAATCGAGCTCAGCAATACGGAAAGAACGATCAGTCCGGGAAATAGAGCCAGGAAAAAGTAGTACGAGAGAGCGGCAGCCACCTGCAACGTATGATGATTCTGCACATCCTCGATCGCATTGGTAAGCGCGTGTTTGACCCCGGTCCATCTCACGCCGCTTAGATGCCCGCTTCGCCCGTAACGGACACCTCGAACTGAGGTGTTTTCCTGACTTGTGTGAAATCAAATCTCTACAGGATGTATTGCCAGGGGATGTGTTGCTAGCGCCGGTATTGTCGCCGTGTTCGAGGAAGTTAAAAGTATTAAGGCACCTTCGCAAACCATTCTTCGAACCATTCCAGCGTGCGAAGCGTGTAATCACGCGCGTCGGCGGGCTTCATGATCGCATGTCCTTCGTTGGAATAGACCACCAGCTTTGTGGGCACGTGCAGAGTTGAAAGCGCATGCCACCACTCAACGGATTGTTCCATCGGGACTTCGCCATCCCGATCACCCACCAGGATCAGCGTTGGTGTCTTCACCGCTTTAACGAAATGCATGGGATCGCTTTTGGCATAGACCGCCGGATCGTCATACACGGAGGCGCCGAAGAACGGAATCATCCATTCGTCGATGTCGTTGAGACCGTAGTAACTCACCCAATCGGATAGTCCGGCCCCCGCCACTGCGGCCGCGAAGCGCCGTGTTTGCGTCTCCGCCCACATCGTCATATAACCGCCGTAGCTATGGCCGCGAATGCCAACGCGCTTGGTGTCGATCGGGTACTGCTTGGAAATCGCTTCCACTCCAGCCATGATGTCGCGAAAGTCGCCGCCGCCAAAATCCTTCACGTTGCCTTGCGTAAATGCTTCGCCTTGTCCGTAGCTGCCGCGTGGGTTCGGGCACAGCGCAAAGTAACCCATCGCCGATTCCGGTCCCATGCTGCGGTCTGCCCATCGCGACATGCATGCAGCCGAAGGGCCCCCATGCACATCCACGATGAGCGGATAGGTTTTACCGGAGGCAAAATCTTTAGGCAGCATCAACCAGCCTTGCACCCGCGTACTTCCATTCATCCAATGAACATTGCGCATCTCGCCCCACGCAGGCTGCACGTCTGCGTTCAAGCTGGTGAGCTTTGCCCATTTGCCAATCGCACCTGCCCAGACCTCCGGTGGTGCGCTCGCCGACTGGCGCACGACAGCAGTAATTTTCTCGCGAGCCGCGGAATTAGCCCCAGCCCAGGCGGGGCCGTCTGGAGCAGCCGATTCTTCGCCCGTCCAGAGTGTCTGGACCGCGCCTCCCGCGATGCTAACGCGTCCAAAGCCGGAATTTCCGTCCACGTTTTCAGCAAAAGTAACTTGGTCAGGAGCCGTCCATGCGAGCGCGGATGGAGATGCTTTCAGATTAAGAGTCAGATTTCGCGCCGCGCCGCCCGCGATCGGTAACACATGGATGTCCCCGCCCGTTGAACCTTCGTCACTCATCAAACCTTCGATGAATGCCACATTCTTTCCGTCCGGAGAAACGCGCGGGTCCGCGATTTGCAGCTTCGGTTTATATATCTCGCGCATTTCGCCGCTCTGGGCGTTCGTAAGATAAAGCCGCGCAATCCACCAGTTTGCATCGCCATTGCCATGCGCTGCGCTGGCCACCCAGGCTTGTCCATCAGGGGTCCAGTCGTATTCGTAAACGTAGACGTCCGCGGGTGTGACCGGCGTCAGATGGTCCGTGTCCAAATCGACCGTCGCAATCCGTTGCTCGTAAATTTTTTCATCGACCACTCCTGACAACGGCGTCATCGGCTGCAGCGGGCCAGCGATGCGGGGCATGCCCTCGATAAAAAGGACGGAGATCTTCGATCCGTCGGGAGAGAAGCGCGGAGACTGGACGTAGCCCCTCAATTCCGCATGCTTTTTGGCAGCGCTGCCGTCGGCCGCCGCAACCCAGAGTTGCGCAGCGGGAGCCTCGCCCGGCAACTCGGCGATGAATGCCACGCGTTTACTGTCCGCCGACCAATCCACATCTCGAAGACGTAGGTTGCCTTCCACCGAAATAGCGTAAGAAGCCTCGCCGCCAATAGGGATTACGGAAAGTTCTCCGTTCACGATATACGCCACTTGCGTTCCGTCCGGAGAGAGTGCAATCTGACTGATCTTCTTGGCGTGCGGCAGGGAATCAAGCACACCAGCAACGCGGGAAGATGTAGAGCTTTTGTCTTGCGCAAAAATAGAAGCACAGATGAGTAAAGATGCGACAGCGCAAAACAGCGCCGGATAGTGAAAGCGTGGGTTCGTCCCTGAAATCATGTCCCTGAAATCATGTCCCGTCCAATCATGTCCCGTCAAATCATGGCGGATGGAGTATAGCTGGTTCTTAGCTTGGATGCCGGCCGGGCGGGCGCAGTTATCCTTCGAGGTAGTGCTTGGAAGGCACGTCCCGCAGCCATTGTGCCGCGGCCTCTGCGGTGATGTCCCGCTGCGGCATGGCCAGCATCTCGTATCCCACCATGAATTTTCTCACCGTCGCCGAGCGTAGCAACGGCGGATAGAAATGGGCATGCAAATGGAATTCCGGATGAGCTCCGCCATCGGTCGGCCGCTGATGAAAACCCATGGTGTACGGAAACGAAGTCCGAAACAGGTTGTCGTATCGAACCGTAACCTGCCGGAGAATGTCGGCGAGGCCGTTACGCTCTTCGTCATTCAGCTCATGCAATGCTGGCACACTTCTCCGGCTGACAAGCAGGGTCTCAAACGGCCACACCGCCCAGTACGGCACCACGACAACGAAGTGATCGTTGGCACAAACCAGCCGCGCTGCCTTTTCCAGTTCGAGCGCCAGATAGTCGCCTAACAGAGTCGAGGCATGCGACCGGTAGTAGTCCCCAAGCGCAACCAGTTCTTCGGTTAATTCATTGGGCAGAGTTTGATTGGCCCAGATCTGACCGTGCGGATGAGGATTACTGCACCCCATCATCGCGCCGCGATTTTCGAAGATTTGCACCGATCGCATGTGCGGCTGCGCCGCAAGATCGCAGAACTCTTCGGCCCAGGTATCGACCACCCGCCGCAATTCAGCAAGGCTCATCCGCGCCATCGTGAGGTCGTGTCGCGGCGAATAACACACCACACGGCATCGCCCCGCTTCACTGCGGGCAATCAGGAGCCCTCTTTCGTCGACTTCTCCGGCAGGCGTTTCTGCTTTCAGTGCCGCAAAATCATTGTCAAAAACAAAAGTCCCCGTATAGGAGGGATTTCTCACCCCGCTGGCTCGCAAATTACCAGGGCAAAGGTAGCAATTAGGGTCGAAAGCCACCTGCGCTTCGGGTGGAACGCTTTCCACTTGGCCTTGCCAGGGCCTCTGCGCCCGATGCGGTGAAACCAGCACCCATTGCCGCTTCAGCGGATTGAACCGCCGGTGTGGCTCGCTTTGCAGGTCGGATGCACTCATCGGTTGACGCTCTTTCATCGAAGGCATCCATCAGGCTACGCGCTTCACTCCGCCCGCAGCCGAACCAACGTAAATCTCAGGCACGCGCCCGGTTGAGCGTTCATACCCGTCACTCACGCGTGCTTTGAACGCGGCGACAGAATCTGTACGAACCAGGTTGATGGTGCAGCCTCCGAAACCGCCGCCCGTCATTCGGGCCCCGTAAACACCGGATGCTTCCTCAGCCAGTTCCACCAGCAAATCGAGCTCCGAACAGCTCACCTCAAAATCCTCGCGCAAGCTTACATGCGATTCTCGCATCAGGGTTCCGAAAGTCGTAAGGTCGCCCCGCTCTAATGCAGCTGCGGCCCGGAGCACGCGAGAGTTCTCGCTGACTACATGGCGGCAACGGCGCATGATCGCGTCCGGTAAATCTTTACCGTAGGTAGCAAGGTCGCTGGCGGTCACATCCCTCAAGGCTCGGATGCCCGGCAGATACGCCGCTAAAAAACGCACGCCAGCTTCACACTCAGCTCGTCGCCGGTTGTATTCTCCGCCCGCGATGCTGTGCCGAACCATCGTGTTGCAGATCACAAGGCTTGCGTCGTCGCCAAGAGCCAGCAACCGGTATTCGAGCGAGCGGCAGTCTAGAAGCAGCGCGTGGCCCGCTTTTCCGTGGCAGGAAACAAACTGGTCCATGACGCCGCATCGCGCGCCTGCAAACTCGTTCTCAGCTTTTTGGCAAAGCAAGGCCAGCGTCGTCAGGTCGATCTCCTCGCCTGCCAGTTCGAGCAGCGCGTAGCCAACCGCCACTTCAAGCGAAGCAGATGAGCTTAACCCGGCCCCCTGTGGCACATCGCCCTCGATCAGCAAGTTGGCGCCAGGCACCCTCCTGCCTGATTGTGCCAGGATCTTCGCGACTCCAATCACATAGTCGCTCCAATGTCCGGAGCCTTTGTCGGGAAGCTGGTCAAGGTTGAACTCAACCTCTTCGCAAAAATTCTCGGAACGAACCACCAGCTTACGGTCACCGCGTCGTGCAATCGCTGTCCGGGTGCAAAACCCGATCGCCGCAGGCATGACAAAACCGTCACTGTAGTCAGTGTGCTCGCCGATCAGATTCACTCTCCCCGGTGCCTGAAAAATGCACGGCGACGCTCCGTAGCGCTGCACAAATCTTTGTCCCAGTCCGTCAGCCTGATTTCCGGTTGCCAGATCCTTTTGACGCATCGCGTACTCACTCTAACAAATCGAACTCACCCATGCTGGACCAGCAACCGCAGCTGGGTTGTACAATGCGCATGAAAAGGAGCGCCCGTTGACAACCCGTAGCTATATCCGCTTTCTGATCCCGATATCGTCCACGTTGGTTCTCGCTTTCGCGATATCCGCCGCGCAAAGATCTGACTCTTCGCCGCGCACAACGCTCGCACCAACTCCTGTGATGGGTTGGAATAGCTGGAACAAGTTTGGCTGTGACGTGAGTGAAAAACTCATCCGCGAGATTGCCGATGCTATGGCCAGCAGCGGAATGCAGGCCGCCGGCTACCAGTACGTCAACATTGACGATTGCTGGCAAGTCAGCCGCCAGCCCGACGGAACCATTGTTGCCGATTACCAGCGTTTTCCCAACGGCATCAAGAGTCTCGCCGACTATGTCCACAATAAAGGATTGAAGCTCGGCATCTACACGGATGCAGGCCGCATGACCTGCCAGAAACGTCCGGGCAGTTTCGACCACGAATTTCAGGATGCCAGAACGTATGCTTCCTGGGGTGTGGATTACGTCAAGGTCGATTGGTGTTTCGCCGAGGGACTGGATCCGGAAATTCAATATGGAAAGTTTCGCGACGCCCTGGCCCAGTCGGGCCGTCAAATCGTATTCAGCATTTGCAACTGGGGTGTGAAGGCGCCCTGGCGTTGGGGCCCTCATACCGGAAATCTCTGGCGCACCACCGGCGACATCAGCGATAACTATGACCGCATGTCTGTAATCGGATTTTCGCAAAACGGCCTGGAGAAATTCGCCGGCCCCGGACACTGGAATGATCCGGACATGCTGGAAGTCGGCAACGGCGGCATGAGCCGCGACGAATATCGTACGCACATGGCAATTTGGGCGCTCCTCGCCGCGCCCTTGCTCGCGGGAAATGATCTGCGCACCATGACTGCCGAGACCAAAGAACTCTTAACCAATCCCGAGGTAATTGCCGTCGATCAGGATCCCGCCGGCGCGCAAGGCCATCGCGTGTGGGAAGAGGGCTTGCTGGAAATCTGGGTAAAACCGCTTGCTGATGGAAGCCGGGCAGTTGGTCTCTTCAACCGCACCGAAGCGCCGTTCAAAATCCAGTTCGATCCCAAGCTGATCGGCGCCCGCGCTTCGTCAGAGTTACGTGATCTCTTCGACCATAAGAATTTAGGATCGATCAAGGACTCCTACAACGCCGAAGTGCCAACCCACGGTGTGATTCTGCTCCGCGTTTCTAAATAGATTTCGTTAGAAAGTGAACCCAAGTGGGATAGCTGATCCCGCCTCGATCGGCCTAGATCTTCGCCCTCAATTGGAGAGTATCCGCGCTCACGTATTTAATCGTCGCCAAAACTGCTTGTTGAATAGTCAATCGCGGCCGCCAACCCAGAGCACGAATCCGGGAGCAATCGAGCAGAATGAACGGGCTGTCCCCTACCCAGCCCCGTTCCCCTCCAGAATACGTAATCTTCGGATGCAGCCCGAGATGCTCACAAATCCAGCCGATGGAATCGTTCACCTCGCAGTACTCGTCAGTGCCGAGATTGAAAATATTCACTTTGCTGTCGGCGTGCTCCAGAGCCGTGAGAATAGCGTCGATACAATCTTGCACGTACAAATAAGATTTTCGCTGGTGGCCGTTACCCAAAACATGAAGATGATCAGGGTGCTCGGAAAGCTGCCGCCAGAAATCGAAAACGTGCCCGTGCGAGTAACGCTCGCCCAGTATCGACACAAACCGAAAAATGTAGCCCTGCATTCCGAACCCTTCGCAGTAGGCTTGTATCAGGCCTTCCGCCGCCAGTTTCGAGGCTCCGTAAAATGAAGTCTGGATGGGGAAAGGGCACGTCTCGGGCGTGGGAAAAATCTCTGGCTCTCCGTAAACCGATCCCGTCGAAGAAAAGACAATCCGTTTGCAGCCTCGCTCGCGCATCGCTTCCAGAACATTCCAGGTCGCAATGGTGTTCTGATCCAGATCTTTGCGTGGATGTTCAGTTCCGAAACGCACATCAGCATTGGCTGCGAAATGAACCACAAGTTCCGCACCTTCCATCGCCTGCTCCAGGCTTTTTCGGTCAAGCAAGTCCGCCTGATGGAAGGTGAACTGCGAGTGGCTCATGGCACTTTCCAAAAAGCGTCGCTGTCCAGTCGACATGTTGTCGAACCCGGCCACGCTGTGGCTTTTAGCGAGCAGGCGATCGACCATATGGCTGCCGATAAAGCCGGCCGCACCCGTGACCAAAACGCGCAAAAAGAACCTCCGCCTTTTCGTATTTGCATTACCGGTTATCCGAGGAAGTCTGCCGCAGCGCGATTCGCGTTCCCTTCAACTCAAAGCGGCTGTCGCGCCAAACATAACGCAGCTTCAAATAGCTCGCGAACCAGACCGCAAAACCTAGCAAATCGCGCAGCGGATAAAGCCACGGTGCGCGCCGAACCTCCCGATCTCGAACCACCATCCAGCCCACAACCCATGCTTCTGCCAGCCGGTTCAGCACGGCAACGCCCAACAGAAGTGCTCCAATACGCCAGTGTCCTAAAAATCCCGACGCGATGAATCCCAGCAGACCGTATGGCATTGCAAAGATCAGCCCGGTGCCGAAATGGCCTTTCGGCCGCGAGTAGCGCGTGGTTTGCGCCCATCGCAACTGGTTTTGCCACATCCGCCCAAACGATTTCTGATTTACCACGTGATCGATGACGTGCCCCGAGAGCACCACACGGTAGCCCGCCTTCGCAATCATGTTGCCGATCGCAAAGTCATACGCTATGTAATCTCGAAGAGCGGTGTAGCCGCCGATGCTCGCCAGCGAATCTTTTCGTACCACCGTCGTCGGCCCCAGCCCGAATTTCATTCCTTCCAGCAGATTCGCTACCAGCACTCCCGCCGTCATTTCCACCGACATACCGATTGCCGTGAGTCCCGAAAAAAATCCCCCCGCATTCTTCCCGCGATACACGCACGTCACCATGCCAACTTTCGGATCCAGCAAGGGCGGGACGATTTCTCGCAAATACTGCGGGCCCACTTCTACATCGCTGTCCGTAGTAACCAGAATGTCGTGCGCCGCAGCCTCTGCCATGCAATGAAACGAATACACTGGCGGATTCGGCCACGGCGTACCCGTTACCAGAATCCGGCTTCGGATGTGCGGATACCGCGAACATACCTCCCGCACCACGTCCAATGCCGTGTCTTCCGCTTCATCGGCAGCAAACAAAATCTCGTAGTCGGGATAGTCCTGCCGGAAGAAGCTCTCGATATTCTCTTTAAGCTGGGCTTCCAAACCATGCACCGGCTTAAGAATGGAGACCGGAGGCAATTGCGAATCTTCCGGGGCAGAACCGACTTGCTCGCGCGCATCCGAGCGAAACCGGATTACGCCAATAATCGCCAGGCCAAGGAATACGGCCGACGATAGCGTGCCAACCACCGCCACGCCCAAAGCGAAATATAAAATCAACCCGATCAATGTGTCTTGTCCGCGAGCCTCGGAGAATGGGGCTCGGAGAATGAAATGTTCTTGCAAAAATGTTATCCCAGCCCGCTGTTCTCATTGCCAGAATAGCAATTCACACTATACATTTCTCGCGTCGTTCTGAGGATGTTCTGAGGATGAGCGGGCGTCGGCCCGGCTATTTCGGAGATGAGTTGCCATTCTGCATCGCAGACAAGGGCGCTGCCCTGGTAATTCTGTAGTCTTTGTACTCGATGGAAAGAATAGCTCGGCCGCCCAGGCGTATCACGCTTTCTGTATGGTTCTCGGCTGGAAGCCAGAAGTCGCTCACTTTAACGTATCGGTGTTCGATCTCCGTATTCTTGATCCATATCGATGGATTCTTGGCCGGCTCTCCTTCGATCCGGACCACGGCGAAGTCCTTCCCGTCCACCCAGATTTTTCCTCGATAAAGGAATTTGTTTTTGCTCTTGGGTAAAAGGTTAAGCACATATAGCGCGCCACCCTGGGCTGTTGCTTCATAACCGGCGAACGTAAAATCGTAGTTATCGGTGTTCAGCGCAGTGTGTTGGCGGTTTTCTTCGTTCGCGGCTTCTTGCTCGCTCTCCAGCAATCTTTTGAAAACATGGTCGAGGACGAACTTGGAGCCGCTTTGCGAGACCACACGAAACTCTTTGGTATTGGGGGCGCGGTAAGTTACGTCGACTACCATCTCGGCATCGCGATCGCTTGGGAAACCGCGATACTGCATGTGGTACACCCGCCGGCTGCTGAATTCGTTCAGCGCCGCGGCTCGCTGCGCATTTCGTTCTTGAAGATTCCTGGCCACCTGCTCAGCCGACAAAGGTGGCTTTTGCACAGAATGCGAGGTTCCCGAATCGCCGCTAGGGGAAAATTGCTGGCAGCTGGCAGCCACGCTAGAACCCAACACCAACAAAACGCCCGCAATGCACTCGATTCGAATTTCTCGCATGGTGTTCTTAGATGCAGAACCAACTCTCTCAGTCTATCCGAGATACTAGGCAACGGAACTGCTATGTGCCTGCATCGCGATCTCTCTTCCCGCTCCAGGATTTCGATTAAGGCTGCGATTAGGATTGCAACCAAGGTACTTCTGGCCATATCTCAGTCTGCTTTTTTCCCACGACCGATTCGGGAAAGTTTGGCGGGTTACCTTTGTGCCTCACTCGTCGGAGCCATTCCGATGCGGCCCGCTTTGTTGCACACTATCTCAGGATTCCAATGCAAGCTATCAGTGTTAAAACAAACCGCCGCCGGCACGATCGTATGCAGGCCGTACTTCCGGTACGAGTTCGGGGAACAGATGCTGCCGGTGCTTCCTTTGAAGAACTGGCGCATACCCTCGACCTAACGCCAGATGGGGTGCGCCTGGGCTCCATTCGTCACGAACTGAAAGTGCTCGACAGGCTGATTGTTCTTTATCGCCAGCGCCGAATGGAATGCACGGTCGTTTGGATCAGGCTGCTCGAGGGCAGACATGAGTATCAGGTTGGTCTCCAGTCTTTATCGCAGGTGCAGGAAGCTTGGGGAACAAGTCTTTTCAACTCCAGCCCACAGCCGGTCAGAGCAGTGCCGGCAACGGTTGGAGCAGCCTGAGCAAGGGAGAAATCATGGACTACTTAAAATTGAAAATACTCTGGTCAAATGAAGAAGGACAAGACGTCGCTGAGTATTCCGTGATGCTCGCAGTCATTCTTGTTATCGCGGTAGGCACTGTCCGGTTGATCGGTTCGAACGCAGGAAATGTGTTCTCGCAAGTCGGCAGCACAATTCAATAGCCCGCTCTGTCCATCTTCAGCTACGGCCGCGTCGCATTTCCCATCATCAGCGCAAACAACAACGGAAGATAAATAACTGTGGCCTGCAGCACATGGCGAGCCAGCATTTTTGATCGCGCACTACTGGGCGGCATTTTAAGAAATGCCAGCCGGGCCCCAAAGTAAAAAAGTGCCACGCCCAACACCAATGCTCCAACCAGATAGATTTTGCCCGCCATCCCAAAAACGCTGGGCAAAACGCTGACCGGTATCAAAATCAGCGAGTAGGCCACGATACGCCGCACCGTCGAGCGACCATCTTCCTCCACCACCGGCAGCATGCGAATTCCACCGCTCGCATAATCCTCGCGGTACAGCCACGCGATCGAGAAGAAATGCGGGAACTGCCAAATGAACAGAATGCCAAACAGGATCAATGTCCCCCACTCCAGATGCCCCCGCGCCGCGGTCCAACCCAAAACTCCCGGCATAGCTCCTGGAAAAGCCCCCACAAAAGTGCAGATCGGTGAGACGCGCTTCAGCGGCGTGTAGGCGGCCAAATACACAACCGACGTCAGCAAGGTCAGCAACCCGGTCAGCGAATTAGTAAAAATCGCCAGATAGATGGAACCGCCTACCGTAGCCAACAGCCCCGCAGCGGTGGCGTGACCGAGACTCATGCGGCCCGCTGGCAGCGGACGCTGTGCGGTCCGGCGCATGCGCGCGTCCACCTTATACTCCATCACTTCATTCAGCGCTGCCGTTCCACTCGAGACCAGCCCGATTCCCAGCAAGGCGTGCAAAAGCCCCCAGGAGAGCGAAGAAACACCCGCCTTCTGCGCCCCGAAATAGTAGCCGCACCACGCGGTCATTACGATCAGAGTGGTTACCCGCAGCTTCATCAGTTCGGCGTAGTCGCGCAGCAAACCAGTCGCCTGCTTGCGCAGTAGAAACAATGGTTGGGTCATCGTGCTCATGGGAAAGTTAGTGGTGTGGTTGTCGTACCGCTTTTCTCACACGCTCATACCGCTTCCGAGTCGGGCGAAGACGGCAGCTCCCACCAAGCCGCCAAAAATACTCCAAGGATTGCATACGTACTCTCATGGCTTTCCAAAGTCAAGTCTAAACTCGGAACTTGACCGGGACCAGCCCCGAACTCCCCTCGAAATTCTGCCCGCCACTACTGGCTCGCTGCCGGCGAACCGCTCGCATTGAAACTCTCTGGCGGATCAAAAAAACACTGGTGCCACAGACCGGCGTCTGACAATGTACCTGCCTTCCATCGCCGCAGCACCGAAAACGTGGCCGCAATCATTCCTCCGTCAGCTGAATCGAAGATTAACACGATCCCACCCAGGTCTTGCGTCTTCTGCGCAAGTTCCGCGTAATCCTTATCCAGCACAGATTTCGCAAACTCTAATCGGAGTTGAGGTCCAGCATCTTTCTCCGATTCGTTGATCTTTTCTACCGACACAATTTTTACAGTTTTTCCCCGCAGCGGGCTCCAATCCCCCGGGAATATCGCCTTTTCTTCCCGAGTGACGTGAAACAATTCTGCCGCCACAGGCCCTGCAGCCGCGCTCGGTGGCAAGTCGCTGTCCGGAATGCTTGCCGGCATTTCGAGATTGTTACGCCAGATCCATCCCCGCGAAAGGCCCGAAATGCGAACGTGCACCCAGTCCCGATTAAAATCCAGCATTTCAAACTCATCGTGAGCGCTGGCCAGAAATAACGTCTTGGCAGTCAAACTCGCCGATGCCACCACCGGAGTACCAGATTTCTTGACTGCGACCAGGTTATTCGGATGCGCCTGGCTCTTAACCACTTCCTCCAGGCTCGCCGCTTCCGCCTGCAAAGTGCTATCCCGGTCGGCTAGTTTTTTCGTGCCAGGCTCGGATGCCTTCTTTTCCTCCTCGGCCAGATTCTGTGCCAGCGACGACGAAAAACCGCCTCCGGTTTCCGGCATTCTGGGCACCGGTGCAGAGATTTCAGGCTCGGCCCGCTCTGGCGTCTTCACAGATGGCGCCGCTGCAGCACTTGCGGAAGCCTTCGAGTTCGGCCCCGCTCCAGGCGCTTTGCCTGCAAGCTGCTCCGCCAACTGATCGAGCAGGTCCGCTTCCAGCCGACCATTCGACGTCAACAGTTGATATCCGGATCGAGCGGCAACCGGGTCGGCATACCAGGCCGTAACCTGCACGCTCACTCGTACCAGAGATGCCCCCGAAGCCGTGGCGCTGACCTGGAACTTAGACTGGTAGTAGCCTCGCTGGAAGCGGTCCAACGGATGATCAGCCGAAGTCGCGAAACCATCAAGCACCGGCAGGCGCCCCGCTGTCGCGGTTTGCATTCCCTTCAGAATCTGTTCCACGGTTGCCTTGGACTGGGGAAACGTGCGCTCCAATCCAGCACCCTGCGCGTAGGCACTCTCCGCGCAATAAAACGTCAGAACAATCGCCCAGAGCGCGACCGAAAAAGCTCGACGAAATCCTGCCCGGCGACGCTTCATCGCTGCTCCAGCTGGTCCCGCATAATCCATCCGTGTTGCCCCTCATGTGTCTCCACTCCATACCAGTAAGGCGTGGAAATCAGAATCAGGACTTCCGTGCCCGCCGTTAGAGATTGGAGCGTGCTGGCCGTATGGAAAGGTGCAGACTTCAGCGGCGCGCCCGGCGCCTTCACCAACCGCTCTACCTGCTTGCGTAGCTCCAGAACATGCTCTTCCAATGTTTGCCCTGGAGCAGCTTGCCCAGGAGCAGTTTGCAGAGCAGTTTGCCGTGGTTCATCTTGTCGTGGTTCATCTTGCGAAGCAGCAGCTTGCGCAGAAACGCCCTGCTCAGGAGCGCCTTGCCCGGGGATCGCCTGTTCAGGTTGTGTTTGCGCAGGTGATTGCGTCGCCTCCATTTGCGGGGCCGCGACCGGGCGATCCTCAGCTCCCTGAGAAGACCTTTCCGCTGCGGGCTGTGGCGGAGTTGCTGCACGAGCCTGAGCCTGTATGGAAAAATTTCGCTTTTTCGCCAGTTGCTCCTGGCGTTCTCTTTCGGCTTCGACATTCTGTTGTTTCATCACCTCGATAGCTTCGAGATGTTCTTGAATGTCCTTGTATTCGCTGCTCTCGACCGATCCGTTCGATTGATGAATCGTGTGCCGGAAGTCTTCCTGGAAAAGCGCGTCGATTCGCAGAATCGTATTCTTTTCTCCCTGCGGCTGCACCACATAGCGCACCACCAGCGTCCCCACATCGCCGCTGTCTTTGAAGTTGCGCGGGTCGATCGCCTGCTCCCGAACTTTGTAAAAGACCTTTCCGCCCTGGTCCCACTCCGGAAACACGTGCGAGGAACTCGCAGCCTTCGCGCCCCCCACAAACTCGTCTTTGTTGTACTCTTTGGTTCCCCGGATCACTCCATTCTGCGCAACGTCCGCCACTACCTGCTCGACTTCGCTCTCCGGCATCGGAATGTTGACCGTCAGCCCTTCCCCATAAGCCAATTTATCTTTGCCGCGGGCTGGCAGCGCAAGTAGCCCTGCGCAGATCAATACCAGCATCACAACTAAATTCCTGTACCGAGCAGCCAATCCAGCGGCAGACCGGCATTTTTCCGTACTGTTCACCTTTGCAATCATCCCGGTCTTCGGCCTCAATTACACACCTCTACCTCGAACGTTCATCGGCCAATGCACCTAAAGTTCTCCGTTCCAGAAAGTCTCATACTCCCGGCCCAAGCCTGTCAACTTTGTTCACACGAGTGACCTCGAGACTCAATACTCAAACTTTACAAAGATTTACCTTGTAAAAAAAATGTCAAAACCCCTTGAACTTCCCGTTTCGGGCGTAGTAGGATTTGCCGCGGTACGGTGGTAGTACCTTTCT
The DNA here is from genome assembly GCA_963842075.1 of uncultured Acidobacteriota bacterium. Classification (GTDB taxonomy): domain Bacteria; phylum Acidobacteriota; class Terriglobia; order Terriglobales; family Acidobacteriaceae; genus Sulfotelmatobacter. Next base: position 91,127 of record CAWJFA010000008.1, read on the forward strand.
CAACCTTTGTACCATGACGCCGGAGATGCGAGGGGTTCGCATTTTCCGCGTTTAACAGCACATCCCTCTGGGGTGGTAATCATTTTCAAAAACCGATCTTGATTAGATCTTGCCGAGGAGTCCGGCCATGCACGTTTTGAGTCGTTCCAATCTTCGCAAGGTAGTTCACTCTGCGCTGTCCTTGCTTTCTCTGGCTTTGCTTCTTGTACCCGTGCTTCTTACTTGCAGCCAGCCGGCGCACGCCTTGCCAGCCTTTGCCAGAAAGTACGGCTTGCGCTGCTCGGCTTGCCACGAGTCCTGGCCGATGCTCAACTACTTCGGCCAAAAATTCAAGGACAACGGCTACCAGCTCATGAACGATCGCGATGCTCCGATCTGGCAGAACCCCGGATATTGGCCGGTGACGTTTCGTATCACCCCCATCTGGCACCGCGTCAGCACCGGCAAAGTCCTCGTTGATACTTACGCTCCGGGGGCCACCACCCCCTCCGGTACCGCGATTCAGCGCGTCACTAGCTCCGGCTTTGATCTGAGCGGCCTCGACTTTCACACCGGCGGTACCCTGGAGAAAAACTTCTCCTTCTACGTGCTGCCGTCTTCGGACTCAACGGGCGCGTTCCACTTTGAAAGCGTGTTCGCCAGGCTGGACAACCTGTTCGGGAGCCCCTGGCTGAATCTTAAGTTCGGCAAGTTCGAACTCGACAACTTGCTCTCTGAAAAGCGCATCCTCACGCTCACCGGTAATGGCGGCATCTACCAGCTCTATCACTTCATCCCGGTTGGCGATGGCAACATTTTTGGCCAGATGGGAGACAACCAGCTCGGTCTTGAGGTGATGGGGCACTCGTTGAATGATCGCACTCGCTACTCCGCCTCTTTGCTAAGCTCGAACGATGGCACCACTCAGTTGCCCTACGGCGCCAATGCTTATTCCGGCTTCTTCACCGCCAGTCAGGCCTTCGATGCCGGCAGGGCCGGCGTGCAACGCATCGGGGCTTACGCCATGGTGGGATTAGCTCCGACCCAGTGGCTCACAACCACAACCGCTGGCGTCACTACCCCGCTCGGCGGCTCTGGAATCGGCAATAAGGGATTCAGCCGCGAAGGCTTCGTCGGCCAGTTCTACTTCGGCCCGCACGTCGATCTTCAGGTTGTAACTCAGCATGGCGAAGACAACGCCTGGTTCGGACAGGGCTACGGCGATCTGCCCGATGGAGTCGCCGTCAACAACAACATCCCCGGGACTACTCTGCCAGCCTTCGCGCGCGCCCCAACCTGGAACGGTGTTCTCTTTGAGCCTCACTACGTCTATAGCCCGCAACTCATTTTCATCGGACGCTATGAGACCATCCGGATGTCGCAGCAAGCCAATGCTCTTCCCGGCGTTCCTTCCAACTTGGGCAACATTTCCACCTACACCATCGGCTACCGCTACAACCCATTTATGACCAGCCGGGCCGGCTTCGCCTGGCACAACGAGTACAACTGGCTGCATCAGGACGGGACTGCTCCCGATGGCACAAACATCAACACCAGCGAATTGCTGCTGGGATTTGACTTTGATTTCTAGAACAATTGATTTCGGAAGAGAGAGGGTAGACATGCGGACAAGATTGCAGACGTGGACGCTTTTACTCGGCGCAACTGCGCTTTTGGCACTTCCGCTTACTTCATGGGCGCAGCTCACCGACTACGACCTGGAGCCGCGCCTGGGCATGGAAAGCCACATTGGCAATATTACCGGCCACGCTAAGGACGCCGCGCCCGACTATCGTCGCTACTGCGTCGGCTGCCATGGCCCGCTGGGCGATGGCAACGGCGAAAACGCTGTATGGATGCCACCCCCCATGTACCAGCAGCCTCGCGATTTCCAGTTGGGCGTGTTTAAGTGCCGTTCCACTCCGACCGGAACCTTGCCTACCGACCAGGATCTTTTCGACGCCATCACTCGCGGCTTTGACCGCTCCAACATGCCGCAGTGGAACACCTTTACTAAGCAGGAGCGCGCCGACCTGGTGGCCTGGGTTAAACACTTCTCTCCCCGCTGGACCAACGAAAAACCAGGCACGCCAATCACGATTCCTCCCGAGCCGGAAGTCACCCCGGAACGCATCAAGGCAGGCCGTGATGTATTCGCACGCGTGCAATGCTGGAAGTGCCACGGCGTTCAAGGCATGGCCAATGGGCCTTCCGCCGCCACCCTCACCGACGATCTGGGCCGGCCGATCGCTGCTTTCAACTTCACCGACGGCTCTCGTCCGAAGTGCGGTGATACGGATCAGGACATCTACCGGATTTTCATGACCGGCCTGGACGGCACGCCCATGCCTTCCTTTGCCGACAACATCAAGCCCGATGAGGCTTGGGATTTGGTGTTCTATCTCCGAACCTTCATGCACCAGCACAGCAAAGAAAAGGTCATGGCAAAACACCTTGGCCTGAAGCCGGTTGATCCAAATGCGCCCGCGGGGCAACAGTAGATACTACAATTGGCATCGCAACCGGAGCTTCCGCTTCGCAGTTCCTAAGGAGAAACTTGTATGAAGAATCGATACAATTTTACCGCTGTACTATCGGCAGTAGTTCTGGTAGTTTGTGCGGCGTTGATCGTGGGGCAGAAAGTCAATGCCGCTGGAGAAGGAAAGATTAGCGGCACCGTTAAGCTCGACGGCACCCCTCCCCACATGAGGGGCATCGACATGTCCAAAGACCCCTACTGTGTAAAAGCCAATTCCGCCAATCCTGCACACATGGAAAACGTCGTGGTTGGCCAGGGCGGCGGATTGGAAAATGTCGTTCTATACATCAGCGAGGGCTTGCCCGCCAATGTCCTGGCTGAGGTCCCGAGCACGGAACCAGAATTCAATCAGAAAAACTGCATGTATACTCCCCACGTCATGCCGGTCGACACCAACCAGAAATTCAAGGTCGTGACCAGTGACCAGACCACCCACAATATTCATCCGCTTCCCAATCCCATGACGGGCAACATCCCGTGGAATCAGTCTCAGCCGCCGGGAGCTCCGCCGGTCGAGAAGAGTTGGAAAGCCGAGGAAGTAATTCCGGTGCAGTGCAATATCCATCCCTGGATGCACGGCTGGCATGTAGTGGTAAAAGGACCGTACGCGACCACCGACGGCAGTGGCTCATACACCATCAACAACGTGCCGCCCGGAAACTTCACGGTAACCGCTTGGCAGGAAGATTACGGCAAGCAAACCCAAAAGGTGACGGTTGCCGCGGGTGCGGCAGGAACTGCCAATTTTACTTTTAAGGCGAAGTAAGTAAGGCTCAACGCGGTTTCGTAGAGTGAATTACAAATTCGCCGCAGCCATCCGACTGCGGCGATTTTCGATGAAACGGCCACGCTAATCCTGGCCAAAGGCGGGTCTATATGGCGAAGCTCTTTGCGGTGACGATCATCCTGATCGCGATTGCCTCGGCTGTTCCCATCGTGATGCACATGTGGCCCATGGCCCAGGATATCTCCAGTCATGGCCCGCTGATCGACGAACAGTACGCGGACACGATGCTTGAAGCTGGCGTATCCTTCCTGGCTTCTCAGTTCCTCCTCGCCTTCTTCATTTGGAAGTTCTCCATCCGCAGGCCCGGCGAGAAGGTCAAATATTTCCCGGGCGGCGCCACCGGACTCGTGGTCGCTGCCTTCTTGTTGGTCGGCACCGAAGTCTTGGCTCTCGGTGTGTTCGGTGCAAAGGCGTGGGCCAGCGTCTATCTCACGCCTCCCTCAGCCAGCGCCATGCCGGTCCAGGTCCAGGCGGGACAGTTTGCATTTTATTTCCGCTACCCCGGCCCCGATGGAACGTTCGGCCCAATTCATCCTGACCAGATCAGCGAGGCCAATGCAAATTTTTTCGGTCTCGACACCACTCACGACCAGGATTCGAAAGATGACATCGTTACCGCCGAGCTTGCCATCCCTGTGAATCGCGAAATTCACTTGCTCATGCATTCCAAGGACGTGGGGCATTCTTTCTTTGTCCCCGAATTGCGCATCCAGCAGGATTTCGTCCCCGGTTTGGACCTCTCGGTGCACTTTACCGCCAACAAAATCGGCCGCTACGAAATTGTCTGCACCCAGCTTTGCGGTCTCGGCCACTACAACATGAAGGCGTATCTCGAAGTGAAGTCCCAGGAAGACTACGATGCCTGGATCAAGCAGCAGGCAGCTCTGCAGTAGCTTTTTGTGAGCGTGATCGGAATAGAGCAAACATCTCTTTTGAGGTGAGGTACCTACAATGCACGATATGTCAGCGCATCCGGTGCAACATGGAGCTCCGACGAGCTTTATTCGGAAGCATGTCTTCAGCCTTGACCACAAAGTCATCGGCAAGCAGTACTACGCGTTGGCATTGCTCGCCGCCTTGATCGGCATGGCACTTTCCTGGATCATGCGCATCCATCTGGGCTGGACAAACTTTGCCATCCCAGGTCTGCACCTGCTATCCAACACCGGCGCTCCGGGTAATGTCCTTACTCCGGAATACTATCTGCAGTTGATGACCATGCATGGCACCATCATGGTCTTCTTTGTCCTTACCACCGCCCCCTTCGCCGCATTTGGCAACTTCTTCTTGCCCATCCAGACCGGTGCCGAAGACATGCCCTTTCCCCACTTCAACATGATGTCGTTCTGGGTCACCTTCGTCGGCTTCTGCGTTCTGATCGCTTCTTTTTTCGCGGGAGACGGCCCCACTCTCGGCGGCTGGACGCAATACGCTCCATTAAGCGCGATCGGTTCCGTTGGCGGTCCCGGTGAAGGCCTGGGCGTCGTTCTCTGGGCAACTTCGATTGGCATTTTCTGCATAGGCCAGTTGCTCGGCTCGTTGAATTTCATCACCACCACCCTCGACATGCGCTGCAGGGGCATGTCGCTCATGCGCCTGCCGCTCAGCGCCTGGGCATGGTTTATCACCTCCGTCATGGGATTGACCGCGTTTGCCGTGCTCATGCCCGCCTGCATCCTGCTCATCCTCGATCATGTCGCCGGCACCAGTTTCTTCGTGCCCTCAAACCTGGTGATCAACGATCAGCTTCTGCCGCATTCCGGCGGATCGACTCTGCTGTGGCAGCACTTGTTCTGGTTCTTCGGGCATCCCGAGGTCTACATCGCAATCGTGCCCGGGCTGGGTATCGTTTCCCACGTTCTCATCACCAACATGCGCAAGCCGATGTTGAGCCATCGCGTGCTCATCTACTCGATGGCCGCCTTGGCCATCTTGAGCTACATGGTGTATGGACACCACATGTTTGTCAGTGGCATGAACCCCGTATCGGCGCTGGCCTTTTCATTCCCCACCCTGGTAATCACAATTCCTTCCACCATCGTGGTTTTGATCTGGCTGGGCAGTCTGTACGGCTCGAAGCTGCGAATAAATTCTGCGTCGCTCTTCGCCCTGGGCTTCATTTCGATGTTCATCAGCGGAGGCGTGAGCGGCTTCTTCCTGGCGCAGCCTTCCATCGACATTATGCTGCACGCCACCTATTTCGTCGTCGGCCACTTCCACCTCGTAATGGGAGTCGCAGCCATGTTTGGCATCTTCGCTGGAACTTACTTCTGGTTCCCTAAGATGACCGGACGAATGATGAACGAGACTTGGGGCAAGGTGCACTTCTGGATGAGCTTCGTGGGCGCCTACTGCATTTTCATGCCCTTTCACTACCTTGGGATCGCCGGCAACGTCCGCCGCTACCAGGCCTTCACTGACGATTACCTGATCCCGCTGATCCCAGTACATAAGTTCATCACCGTCGCGGCGCTCTTCACTGGTTTGGCCCAGCTCATTTTTGTTTGCAACCTGATTTACAGCCGCTTCAAGGGCGCTCCGGCGACAGATAATCCCTGGGAAGGAACTTCACTGGAGTGGAGCACCGCCACGCCTCCGCCCCACAATAACTTTGGCGACAAGATGCCCGTCGTCTATCACGATCCTTACCAGTACAGCGTCGAGGGTGCAAGCACCGACTTCGTGATGCAGACCTCGCCGGAGCAACTGAAAAACGCGCACGAAGAAAAATAATTCTCGAGCAAGCCGCCGAGTTTTTACCAAGGGAGAGGTAGCAGTATGGCGACCACAGTCCACGAACCGCCGAAAATCGAGCTCGACCGTTTGCCCAGCCAAGGCTCCGGCAATGGGGGTTGGCGCAATCTGGTTCCCGCCGATGGAGACTTGCGAAAGGTTAAGGACTACTCTCCACCCCCCGCCAGTACCGGCATTTGGGTAGGCATCGCGGGCATTACGATGACCTTTGCCGCCTTCACCAGTGCTCTCATCGTTCGTCAGGGAGCGGCGCCAGACTGGCGGCATTTCACCTTGCCCCCCGTTCTTTACCTCAACACTCTCGTGATTATCGCCAGCAGCGTCACTCTGGAAATATCGCGCCGCCGGGTGGCCGCCTTTATGGGCGGCTTGAAAGATCGTGCCGAAAATCCAGCTCGTTGGCTGTACCTGACCCTTTTCCTGGGACTGCTGTTTGTCACCGGGCAGACTTTTGCCTGGTTGCAGCTCAGATCGCAGGGATTCAAACTCGCCACCAACATCAGTTATTCCTTTTTCTATGTACTGACCGTCGCCCATGCGCTGCATTTGCTCGGCGGCCTGGGCGGCCTGGTCCGCGTGATCGGGAAGTTGCACAACTCGGTGTTGAAACGCAGTACCCTGGACGCCACTTCGCTCTACTGGCATTTCATGGGTGTCCTGTGGCTGTATCTGCTTTTTCTGCTTTGGATGAAGCTGTGACCCAGTTCATGGTAGGAGGCAACGTGAGTCAAGCCGATCTTTCAATTCACGGGCAGGTGTCGCGAACAGGCGCGACAGAGGTAATGACCGAGCCGGCATTCTCGGTCCCCGCCAAGAAAATGGCGATGTGGCTGTTCATCATCGCAGACAGCGCTACCTTTGCTGGTTGTCTCGTTGCCTACGGCTTCGTACGCAACGCCACCCCCAACTGGCCCAGACCCTTCCACAGCATCACCAACGTGGCGCTGATGACGTTCATTCTGCTCACCAGCAGTTTGACCATGCTCATTGCCGTGCGGGCTGCTGAGTTGGGCGACAAGGCCAAAGCATTTCTCTGGATGATCATCACCGCTGTCGCTGGAATCCTGTTCGCAACCCTCCACCTTCGGGAATGGATGGGGATGATCGGCGAAGGCGCAACTCTGTTCCACAATCCGTGGGGCACCCCACTTTTCAGCTCCTTGTTTTTCAGCATCACCGGCCTCCACCTTCTGCACGTAACCGGCGGCGTCATCGCCCTGATCGCGGTTGCAATCCGCTATAAGGGCGGTCGCTACAACGCCGATGACATCGAAGTCACCGGACTTTACTGGCACTTCGTCGATTTGGTTTGGATGTTCGTGGTGCCCTTTGTCTATCTGTTGAATCTCTCTCACTGATTTTCAAAAGAAACAGGATTAGAAGAAACAGGATTGGAAGAGAACAGCGACTGGAAGAAACAGGAGCAACCGACTATGACTACCTCCGACACCCGCGCCAGTGGTGGAATGACAAAAGACTTGATTATCTACATTTGTCTGCTGGCCCTGGCAGGAATACAGTTCCTCATCGCCTATCAGGACATTAGCACGAAACAGATGTTTGAACGCATGCTGGCCGTAGCCGTCATTGAAGCCGGGCTCGCGCTTTTGTTTTTTATGCATCTGGCCGATAATCGCGGTCTTCGCTGGTTTGTCTTGATTTTCACCGTGGCCGTAATCCTCGGGCTGCAATACGGATGGACCGACAGCTTCCGGCTGATTGACGGCGTCCCCTGGGCGAAGTAGTCTGAAGGGAGAAGCAGCCTGAAAGCGAAGTAACTCACAGCGGCGCGGCTGAAAAAAGAAGTTAGCCCGCAAGAAGGCCCGCGAGAAGAAAAGAATGAAACTTTCCCGATCTAATCGGATCTTCGGAATTGCAATGGCGGGATTGATCATCCTGCTCGCCCCAGCCTCGGCTATTGCCCAAAGCTGCGCCCTCTGTTACACGCAGGCTGCGTCCTCAGGCTCGCACATGATTCAAGCCCTGAAGAGCGGGATCCTCATTCTGATCGCTCCGCCAACATTCATGAGTATCGGCTTGCTCTTCGTCTGCTATCGCAAGCGCAATAAAACTCGCGACGTTTCCGGCGACTCCGGAAACAACTGGCAGCCCCGCGCTTCAGACGCAAACGGTAAGGATTGGTAGGACACTCGGAACCACATTGTTATTCCGAACCAGCGTTCCTCATCAAATTGCACCCAACCCCGATTACTCTCACTTCCTGTAAATAACCCCGCCCTTCATCACAAACGTCACATTCTGCAGCACCCCGACGTCCTGCAACGGATCGCCTGGAACCGCGACGATATCGGCGAGATAGCCCGGCTCCAGCTCTCCGATCTGGCCACCCCAACCCAGCAACTTCGCCCCATTCAGTAAATCCGCCTGCATCACCGCCAGCGGCGTCATGCCATACTTCACCATCAACACAAATTCCCGCGCCTGCGTCCCATGAGGAAATGGACCCACGTCCGATCCCACTGCCATCGGAACACCCGCCGCCACCTGCCTCCGGAAGTCCTGCGCTTTCAAATCGAGCATCTCGTGCTCCCGCGCGCCCTGCGCCGGAGTCGCCGCATGATCGGCAAAATAATCAAAGATAGTAAAAGTCGGCACCGCGAAGATCTGTTTTTCTCGCATTAGCTTTATGGTTTCGTCGCCCAGCCGGTTGGCATGGTCAATCGACGCAACTCCCGCTTGTGCCGCAAACAGCGTGCCCGGCTCGCCGGTGGCGTGTACCGCCACGCGCTTGCCCGATCGCGCCGCCTCCTGCACCGCCGCGCTCAATTCAGCCTCGGTGTATTGGTAGATCGTAGAAAGCTTCCCGTCCCGTACCCCGTCAGGCCCAGTCTCATAAATCTTGATGAAATCCGCGCCCTCCTTAAGTTCCTGCCGCATCGCGGCAACCAATTCATCCTTATTGTTAGCGTAAGTCGCGTTTGACAGCACATGTTGCGCCGGATTGTAGTGGATCGCATCTTCATGTCCGCCCAGAATATCGATGGCATTTCCGCTGATGCGCAGCCGAGGCCCGGGAATCAGCCCCTCATCAATCGCATTGCGAACCGCCGTATCGGCAGACCCCGCGCCTTCGGTTCCCATGTCGCGTTCCGCGGTGAAGCCCGCCATCAAGTCGTCCCGTGCCGCGAGCGTCGCAATGATCGTGCGCTGCGGCACCGATTCCTGTACCGTCTGCAAATCCTCCGCGCCCGGATGCAGAAACAAATGCACGTGCGCGTCGATCAGCCCGGGCAACAAGGTGCGATCCCCAAGATCGATCACCTCCGCCCCAGCCGGATGCTTTACCGATGCGCCCACCTCCACGATTCGGTCCCCCTGCACCAGCACTTCCCCCGGTTTCACCACGCGCCCGCTCTTAACCTCGAGCAAACGAGCCGCGTGCAGCACAATCGCATGCGGCGTTGTCGTCTGTGATGAAGTTTGCGCGGCAGAAAGCCCGCATAGAGACAGCACTAATAAGAATGCAGCTGAGAGGAATAACCGTAGCTTGCTCATGTTGTCAGCACGGAATAGTACCACTTTAAGATTTGCGAAGGCCACACGGTTTTCGGGTGGCGCACCGCTTCCAGAGCATCGCATGGGAACTAAACTTCGACGCCAGATTTAGCCGCGGAGCGGCGCCAGATTACAGCCCACGGCGAAAGCCGCGGGTAGAGTGTGGAACGAAAACAAGCCCCGAAGGGGCGAAAGAGAAGCTACGACACAGACTCCGCACCCCTTGCCAGATAAGCGGCCACGCATCATCCCACCTCCAGACTCTTCAACTCATGCAGCAGCGCTTTCTCCACTTTCTTCTGGTGCTCGGCCGTCAGCTTCTTTCCCCCCGCGGTCAAATAGAATGCATCGATCGCCATCTGCCCTTCCGTATCGATCAAAGCTATCTCAATATTGCACTTCTGCGATGAGAGACACGAACTGATCCGGTGCAACAGCCGCGGCCGGTCCTGCGCAATCACCTGCAGCAGCGTACTCGTCGACGAACACTCATCGTCAAAATCAATCCGCGTCTCCACCATCACTTTAATGCTGCTGCTCTTCTCGCCCCGCTGGCGATCACGCAGCATCTTGTCGAGATCCGCCGCACCCGCCAACACCGCCGTGATGTTCTCCTTGAATCGTTGCCACTCTGAGAGATTCAACTCCAGCGTGCGAAAGCGGTCGGTAAAATAAAGCGTGTCCACCACCGTTCCAGCCTGATTCGAAAAAGCATTGGCCTTCACGATGTTCATTCCCCAGGCCGCCAGCACTCCTGTCAAAGTCGCGAACAGCGACGGCCGATCCTTAGTCACCAGCGTCAGCTCATACCAATGGCGCCCTCGCCTCAAGTCCACCTGCACCGCATCGCGACCGAACTCCTCCGCCATCGCCATGTGCCGCATCACTTCTTCAGCGGAGTGCACGAGCAGATATCTCTGCGGAAATCCCTCCACAAAATCCTTGAACCGCGCTCCCGTTACCGGGGCTAGGCTTCGCAGCCGCGCCAGTTTTTCATCGTTCACATCGCCATGCACGCGATGGTCCGCACTGCGGTTCAGGTAATTTGCGGCGCCAATATAGAGCTGCCACACGTTTTCCGCCTTCCACGGCGTCAGCGCCTCCGGGTTCACTGCCTTGATGTCGGCGTAGGTCATCAGGCACAGCATCTTCAGCCGCTCCGGCGTGCCTACTTTCTCCGCGAAAGCCGCCACCGTCTCCGGATTGAAAATGTCCCGCCGCAATTGTGCCGACATTTCCAAATGGTTCCCCACCAGAAACAGCACCATCGCCCGTTCTCCCGGGTCAACATCCAGCCGGTCCAGGCAGCGCCCAGAAATCTCCAGACTTGCCTCCACGTGATTTCCGCCCGGTACTCCTTTTCCGGTGTCGTGCAATAGCAGCGCCAGGTAGAGCAACTCCGGATCTTCCAGCTCTCCCAGCAGCTCCGCATAACGCTGGTCCCATTCCGATTTCGATTCGCTCAGGCGGTGAAGACTCTCAATGGCAAGAATCGAGTGCTCATCCACCGTAAATCGATGATAGAAATCGCGCACCACCAGTGAATCAATTGGCTTCAGTTCCGGCAGGAGCAGCGTCAGCAAGCGCAGCGAGTGCATGGCCCGCAACGCCTCGGCTGCATGCGGCTGCAGCAGCGTCTCCTGCAGATACAGCCACAACTCCGCTCCTCGTGGAGGAGTCACCGCCAGTTCCGGCAGCGCCTGTTCGATTCTGTGTTCCGTGGTCGCACTCAATCTCAGTCCGTGATGCGCCATAAAGTGAAACAGTCGCAGCAGCATCTCGGGGTCCTGCAATGACGAAGACTGCTGCAGAAAAATCAATCCATCCACCACGGAAAAATCGGGACTCGACGCTCGCGTCCGCCACCCCTGAAATTGCCGCCGCAGAGAAGACCAGGTCTCCGGAATCTCCTCGAGCAACTGCATCACGGTGCGTTGCACCGCGCGCGCATGCCCAAAGTAAATCCGCATCCAGTCCGCGGCCGTCAGGTCCTCTGCGTCGGGCGCTTCAATCTTCCGCGCAGCCACTTCGTCCTGCGCCTCCCAGCTCAGCGCGTTGTCGTCGCGCCCATGACGGAAATGCAGAAAGCACCGCGCCCCCATCAGAAATTCCAACGCCGCCTCTAATTGTTTTCGTACTGGCGCGCGCAGTGAGCTGGCGTGCGGCCACTCGCCCAGCTTGCTCATGGCTGAGATCAGCGCCAGCCAGCAAGCCACGTTGTAATCGCGCAACCCGCCCGGAGTCTCTTTCAGATTCGGTTCCAGATGGAATACTGTTTGCCCAAACTTTCCGTGCCGCTCACGAGTCACCTCGGCTAACCCCTGCAACAATGATTTCGACTCTCTCGTCACCAGCTTTGGAATCACTTTGTCGTGAAGTCGCGCAAACAACTCCCGGTCGCCCACCAGATATCGGCAATCGAGAAGAGAGATGGTGAATTCCGTATTGTTCGGATCGAAGCGGTCGCATTCCGCCAGTGTCCGCGATGCCGGACTTAGCTTGAGCTTCAGATCCCAAAGCTCCTGTGAGAATCGCCGGATCGCTTCTTTGTGAATTTCCTGGCCGCCACGGTCGGCATACAGAAACAGCAGATCAATATCGGAGTAAGGAAAAAGCCAGCCTCGCCCAAAGCCTCCCGTCGCCACCAGCGCAATGTTCCGTGGTCCGAGTTCGTCAGCGGACACTAAGTCGCGCCACAGCCGTTTCAGTATGTCTTCGATCAGTCGTGTTCGTTGAGCGACAGCGGCTCGCCCATCTCCCGTCACCCCGAAGTCGCGCGCAATTCTCGCCGATTCTTCGGCGAGAGAGCCTCGCAGTTCACTGATGAGTGAAGACGCCGCCGTCATGATGATGGGTCAATGGTTGATGTCGATGAACAAATAATCCAGCGTAATCAGGGGAGGGCTGGTGACACGCCGTTATCAAGATGCTATCCGCTCGCATCCCGGTAGAATGTTTCATGATTCTTGCTTTCGCAATCTTGCTGTGCTTCACACCCTGCAATTGCGGTCTATAGTGCTCCCTCTCCGCGCTCTTCGTTGCGAATGCGAATCGCTTCATCCACCCGCGTCAGGAAAATCTTTCCGTCGCCTATCTTGCCGGTTCGCGCTGACGTCAGTATGGCCTGCACTGCCTTTTCCACCATCGCGTCAGGCAGCACCACCTCCAACTTTGTCTTAGGAATAAGATCCACGCTGTACTCTCGTCCGCGGTAGACCTCGGTATGACCCTTCTGCCGCCCGTGACCTCGCACCTCGATCACCGTCATGCCCTCGACGCCAATCTCCTGCAGCGCGCTCTTTACCGCCTCCAGCTTGGAGTTTTGGATGACTGCCTCGACCTTAGTCATAGTGTCGTTTTCAAACTCTAATTCCGGCAAAGATACTGCGCATTCAAAATTCTACGCCGATGCCTCCCAGTAATATCCTTCCTCGCCGTGTTGTGACAAGTCCAATCCTTGGATCTCTTCTTCCTCCGTCACTCGTAACCCAATCGTCATGTCCACGACTTTCAAAATCACCAGCGTCCCCACAATAGCCAGCACCCACGAGATCGCCACGCCCACCAGTTGATTCACCAGTTGGTGACCATTTCCTTCAATCAGGCCCGAAGGCAAAGTATTTCCTTGCCCATCCTTGAATATCGGATTCACCGCGCTCGACGCGAAAACCCCCGTCAGCAGCGCCCCCAGCGTTCCACCAGCCCCATGCACGCCGAATGCATCGAGCGAATCGTCGTAACCGAAAACCGCTTTTACCTTGGCAACCATCCAGTAGCAGAAAACTCCCGCGACCAGGCCGATTGCCAGCGCCGGCATCGGCTTCACGAATCCCGAGGCCGGAGTGATGGCCACCAATCCCGCCACTGAGCCCGAGATCGCCCCTAACGTACTCGGCTTCCCGTTACGCAGCCATTCTGCGCCGGCCCATCCCGCTGCGGCAGCGGCGGCCGCAAAATGCGTTGCCACAAATGCGCTCGTAGCCAGGCTCCCCGCGCTCAAGGCGCTGCCGGCATTAAATCCGAACCAGCCCACCCACAACAGGCAAGCTCCAATAAAACTCAACACCACACTGTGCGGCGGCATCGGCTCTTTCGGATAGCCCAGCCGCTTCCCTAAATAAAGCGCGCAGACCAGAGCCGACACTCCCGAAGTAATATGGACCACCGTGCCCCCGGCGAAATCGAGCGTCGGGAATCGCCCGCCCAGCGCCGCGTTCAGCAGCCCTCCCTTGCCCCACACCATGTGCGCCATGGGATCGTAGACCACGATCGACCACAGAATCATGAACACCATCATGGCGCTGAATTTCATGCGCTCCGCGAACGCCCCCGCAATCAGCCCCGGAGTGATAATGGCAAACATCAACTGGTAAATCATGAATGTCTGCAGCGGGATCGTGCCCGCGTAGTCCGCATCAGGCGCCGCTCCCACGCCCCGCAGAAACAAATGATGCAAGCCTCCCAGAAAACTATTCCCCGGCCCGAACGCCAGGCTGAAGCTGAACAGCCCCCACAGGATCGTTACCACCGCCATCAATGCGAAACTCTGCATCATGGTGCCCAGCACATTCTTCTTGCGCACTAATCCGCCATAGAACAACGCCAACCCCGGCCCGGTCATCATCAGCACCAGGGCTGAGCTCGTCAGCATCCATCCGTTGTCGGCGGAACCCTTCGCGTCAGCCACTTGCTGTTCCAGCTTGGCCAGGCGCGCGTTCGTGTCAATGGAATTTGCAGGCGCCGTAGCAGGGGAGGTCGGCGGCGGGGAGGTTTGCGGCAGCAGAGGCTGCGCCCAAAGGAAAAGCAAAAACAAAAGGCGTAACCTGGGAATCAGCCGTTTCCCCATGTAGAGTAAGTTTGCTCCCGTAAACGAAGTCGAACACACTAAAGCACGCGACTCACTCTATCTTCTGCGGCGGCTTCACGGAAATCGAAACTATTTATCGTTCCTATCAGGATTTGTTATGCAAAAACAGCAATCCCCAGGCGCTCACTTCCCCGGACCCTTCTCCTCTGCCGGCGGCGCGGGTGGCTTGGCAAACTTCGCGTCGTCCACCGGAACGTTCTGCTTCACATCGCTCACCTGAATCGTGAACCGCCCACTCGGCCGCGCCAGCGTCCAGCGAAACGGGATCTTCACTCCGCCCACGTCGCGGTAGTCCGCATAATCGATCTGCGTTGGCAACCGCCCCAGAGGAGTCTCCCCGTAGCGAACCAGCCGTACCAGCAGCCCCGATTGCACATCAAAATAAAGTCGCAGTGGCGTCTTCGCTTCGCGTTGGCCGATCACGAAATAAGCCTCGTGATCGCCGATCTCTTCCTTGCCTCGCACCTGCACTTCGCTGAACATTCCCTTCAAATGCGCCGGAAAATGAAGATCCGCATCCATGGCTGCGGCATCGATGTCTGGCCCGTGCATCTCGTGCACCGCTCGCTTCGGAACGCCCAACCACCCTTCATGGCCATCGAAAGCAGTCACGCTATCTCCATCTGGCGTGTGCGCAAATGATACCCGCTTGTCCGGATCTTTCGAGAAAATGTCGATCGGAATATTCCTGTCGCCGAAACTGATCGTTCCCTTCATCACCCGGCTGTTCACTTTATCGATCGCCGCAGCTCCGCCCACAGCCTGCAGATAGTGGTCCAGCAACTGATCGCCGCTTGGCCCGCCGGCCTCCTTCGCCTCTGTTTCCGTGCCTTCGCTCTTCGCCTCCTCGCCTTTCTTCGCGTCGCTCACGCCCGGTTTCAAATCCTCGGACATCACCGGAGGTGTTCCCACCGGATCGCTGTTCCCGCGGTGGCATGAATAGCAAGTCACTTCCCGATGACCCTCGAAGTTATCCTTATTGATGGCGAACATCATCTCCATCATCTTCCGCGCGGTCTGCTTCGTCTTCTTGTCGTCTTTTTCGAACGCGCCCTCCACGTGGCAAAACTGGCATTCCACGCCCAGGGACGCCGTAATGAATTGCATGCCGGGAATCAATTGATCAGCCGGAATTCCCTTGAGCACCTGAATATTCTTGTACTGTTCTTCCGCCTTCTTCGGCCCGTTCGCAGCCGTCCCACCCTGAGTTCCGCCAGACTGGCCCTTTGCTGTCCCCAGCACCAATCCACTTATGATTAGAAATGCGATTATCCCGACAGCAGCAACGATTGTGCGTTTGCCCTTCATCGATTTTTCGCCTCAACAGGAAATTACGGAACCTTATATCCTCAACAAAACGTTACGGCTGGTTGCTGTAAACAAATTTCCCCGAAAGTTCGGCGACTACGAACTTCGCCGGCAAAAGCCCATCTACCCGCGCCTTTTGATGCGGAGGCACAAACAAAAATACCCTCCCGCTCCCAGCCCAGTCCCGCTGCAAATCCGCATCGCTTAAATAAATTTTGGGCGCGTCCGCAAACGTCGAACCGAACCACATCGACGTTGTCCGTCCTTCTACCAGATCGATCGGCCGCCGCAGATAAAACAATAGCGACGATCCGAATGCCTGGTCTCCATAAATCATCACCTTGTCCTCAGGCCGGGCTCGCTCCGCAATCTCCTGCGCTAACTCTTTCGAGGAAAGATACGGTCCAAATCGCCCCAGCGCAATGTGCGCCGCCACGAGAAACACCGCCATTCCCGCCGCCAGCGTCCAGGTGGCGGCATAATGCCGGCGGTATACACGCAGAATGAATGACAGCAACGGACCCGCCAGCAGCACTACCGCCGCCAGCGCCGCCGGCAGCCGCAGCGCCGCGAACGACGCATAACTCAAGTCCAGTATGTGAGATGTCGAAAGCGTGTACGCGTTTATATCCTGCTTGCTCAACACATTTCCGATGTCTGCTTCGAAGGGCAGATTTCGCGATTGCCACAATCCCACCGCCAGCATCACGCTTGCCCCAATCCCAATCGCACTCAACACGCCCGCGGAAGTCGTCAGCCAACCCGCTCGCACTCCTTTTTCACATTCTGTCCGCTCGCACTGTGCGACTCCGTCCGCCAGCAACAGCAGAAGAGGCAAATATGCCGGGAATGTGTAGTACTCCTGATTGGTCGAAACCGCGAAAAAAATCAGCACGACGCCCGCCAGAATCCAGCACAGCAACCGGGTCCGCTCTGAAAAATCGCTTTTCCACGCACTCTGGCCTGCAGCGCCGTCCCGTTGGTTTCGCCACTCTTGCTTGGCCGTCCTGATTGCCGTCGGCAGATACAGACTCCACGGAAACAGCCACACTAAATGAAGGCTCCAATACAGCCCGGCAGGAAGCTTGTTGTAATCCCGCGGATACCGCTTACCCAGAAACCGCAAAAAATGTTCATTGACAAAATAAAACCAGAAGAAGCCGTGGTGCTCCGCCGTGCCCGGATTCCGCAAGCCCGCCAGGATGTGCCACGGTGCTGCTATTGCCAGAAATAATGCCAATCCAGAAATTAGGCGAAACTCCCGCCACCGCCGCCACTCTCCAGTGATCAGCAGAAAGAAAATCGCGGTTCCCCCGGGAAAAACCAACGCGATCAGCCCCTTCGTCAGCACACCCAGCGCCATCAGTGCATATCCCGCGTACCATCTCCAGGCGCTGGCTCCCGCCTCCAGCCCGGTTAGAAAAAAATACATCGCCGCTGCAATCAGCAGGCTCAGCAGCACATCTGGAATCAGAACGCGCGTGAACAGGTAAACCCCCGCACACGTGTAGACGAACAATCCCGCGTAAATTCCTGTCCGTTCCCCGAACCCCCGCCGCCCCCAGAAAAAAGCCAACACTCCCAACAGCATGACCGACAGCACCATCGGCAGCCGCGTGCTGAATTCGTTCACCCCAAAAACTTTGTAGCTGAATGCCACCAGCCAGTAGGGAAGCGGTGGCTTCTCCAGGTACCGCACGCCATTAATATGCAGCGTGACGTAATCACCCGTCTCAACCATCTCACGCGCCGCCTCCGCGTGCGTGCTGTCGGCATCATCCAGCAGCCCCGGTGTGAACATGGACCCAACGTAAACCACCAGAAACACCGCGGCCAGCGCCCAGTACGAAGCTCTGGAGCCGCGCGCCCGCCGCTCTTCTCTTGCAATGAGGGAAACCGGATCTACGCTCAAGTGGGTGAGCCCGATGTAGTCTTACAAATACTGCGCCAGTCAGCAATTAGAAGGCTCATTGCTTCTTGTCTCCGTCCTGCCTGACAAAATATTTCCACTTGTCCATCCCGGCCGGTACTGCCACATCAAAGAAGCCCACCATCATTTCATCCGACGTCTGGTCGCCCCACTTCACCGTCTTCTCCGGATCAGGATTATGCGGATTATTTCGCGAATTGTCATACCACGCCACGGCCCGCAACTTTGTGCCCGCCTTTAACTCGCGCGGCTCTGCCAGCTTATAACTCAACTGCCAGTGAAAATGATAGTTCACCCGCAACAAAGTCTCTACGCTTCCGTCGTCATGCACAATATCGTATTCAAAACGCTTGCCTCGCAGGTGCATGTGGGGAAACAGACTGAGCAAAGTTGCGTCATTCGGCAGCGTCCCCTGCACTTCCACGCGAAAATTTTCCGCCCCCGGCGGAATCAGCAATGCATGATTGTTCAATTGCAGCGTGATCACCCGCTGCTTCGGCGGACTCTTCGCAAACACCAGCCCGACGCTCGTCTCATCGCTCGCCGCGTCACCGTTCGTCGTGTAGTGCATCTGAAATACCAGGTCCGATCCCGCCGGCACAAATTTCGCCATCCCTTCCGCCCATTGATCCGGCGCGCTCCCCGGCGCGTAAACCAGCAGCAGATCGCTCGTGGTCTCGTGTGCCTGCCTCCGCTCCTCCGGATCACTCAACATCGATGCCGTGAATGGCTCGCCCACCGGCGCATGCCGCAGCCACGCCGAATCTGGAGGCCGGATGTACACCACCGCATGATGTACATGCGCCGCGCTCGAAGGCCGCACTTCCACCATCTGCACCCATTTGTCCTCCGGAAAATGCGTAGGTGCAATCTCGTATGTATATTCCACTTCCCCTCGCGCTGGAATCGGCACCGGCTTCGGCATCTTCACCACTACATCCGGCTGCGGAATATTCCATCCTTCACTCCACTGCCGCGGCGCCGGGGCATCCCGCACATCTCCCGCCGGAGCCCCACCCTCCACCCACCCTGCAATTGTCGCGATCTGCTCCGCACTCAACGACGGATCATTGGCGAAGTGCCCGTAGCGCGGATCCGCAAACCACGGCGGCATCATCTTCATCTCAACCGCAGCCGCTATCTTCCGCGCCCAGGGCCGCGTCTGCTCGTAAGTCACCAGCGCCATCGGCGCCGCTTCTCCGCTCCGGTGGCAACTCTGGCACTTATTCTGAAGTATCGGAGCCACGTCCTTATAAAAGGTAGGCGCCGAAATTGCCTGTGAAGCTTTCTCCTCACGCTGCGTGCCAGCGATAACCACCTGCCCCGCTGATCCAATCGTCAAAGAAGAGACCGTTAAAAGAAAGCCCGTCCCGAGAAAGACTGTCCAAAAAAAGCCCGTCCCGAGAAAGTCCGTCAAAAGAAAGATCGCCGTCCCCCGAACCGCCCCCAGCTTCTTCACGAACGTAAGAACTCCAACGTCAAAGCCCAAGCCTGCCTGGCCGAGTGCGGCTCATACGCTGCCCGTTCGTCGCAGAAGAATCCGTGATCGGCACGCGAGAATTCGACGTTCACATAAATCTTTTTCTGCTCACTTAAAGCGTCAGTCACTGCTCGCCGGTGTTCCGGCGTGATGTGCTTGTCCAATCCACCCCATATCAATAACGATGGAGCCTGCAACTTCGCTGCCCGATCCAGCAATCCCGGTGCGATTCCCCCTCCGTAAAACGAAACGGCCGCGCGCAGCGCAACCACGCTGTTCGCAAGAAACGAAGTCCGGCCGCCCATACAGAATCCCACACTCGAAATCTCGCTCCCCTTCACTTGCGCATTCGATTTCAACCACTCATGCGCCGACCGTACATCCATCTCCGCAGTCTCATTTTTTACCGCCTGCAAGTGCGGCATCACCGCGGGAAAGTCTGTATAACTTCCCTCAAATCCCGGTGGCGCAGTACGGTGAAACAGTTCCGGCGCAATCACCACATATCCCTCCGCCGCAAACCGCTCAGCCACGTTACGAATGTGATGGTTGACCCCGAATGCTTCCTGAAATAAAAGCAGTCCCGGATGCGGCCCTCCTTGCCGTGGACGGGCCACGTAAGCCGCCATCCGTGTTCCATCCGCCACCGCCAGTTCTACTTTCTCTTTCTGAATCTCTGCGTTACTCATGGCTTTCCCCACTTTCAGTTTAATTCGTTCCGCATAAACCCGCGTGGCGTCACCGCATAGTTCGCCTAAAGATGCTAGAGTATTCGGTTCATGTCTGCACCCGATTCTATCTTCGTTCGCGCCTGCAAGTCCCAGCCTGCCGCCCGCACTCCGGTCTGGTTCATGCGCCAGGCTGGGCGCTACATGCCCGAGTACCGCGCCGTTCGCAAGCAACATTCTCTACTCGAAATCTGCAAAAAGCCCGAACTCGCCGCCGAAGTCACCATCACCGCCGCTGAAATCCTCGGCGTCGATGCCGCTATCGTCTTCGCCGACCTCCTGCTGCCTCTCGAAGTCATGGGGCTTCCTTTTCATTTCTCCGCGGGAGAAGGCCCCGTCATCGAGAAGCCGGTCCGCACCGCGGAAGACGTCGCTCAACTCCGCACTGACCGTGCCGCTGATCTGGATTATGTTTCCGAGGCGGTGAGTTTAGTTGCGAAACATTTTTCCGGAAAAATCCCCGTCATCGGTTTTTGCGGAGCCCCCTTCACCCTTGCCAGCTACATGATCGAAGGCGGCGGCTCCCGCCATTACCTTCACGCCAAGAAAATGATGTACAACTCTCCCGCCCAATGGAACCAGTTAATGAGCAAGCTGGTCGATGTAACTGCGGATTACTCAACCGCGCAAGTGCGCGCCGGCGCCGACGTGATTCAGATTTTCGATAGTTGGGTCGGCTGCCTCAGCGTGGAAGATTATCGCCGCTACGTCCTGCCGCACGTCACCATCCTCGTCAAGCGCCTGCAAAAAACTGGTGCGCCGGTAATTTATTTTGGCACCGATAGCGCCACGCTGCTTTCTGCGATGAATGAAACCGGAGCCGATGTCATCGGTCTCGACTGGCGCATTCCGCTCGACAAAGGATGGAGCGACCTCCAGCATCGTTGCGCCGTGCAAGGCAATCTCGATCCCGTTCTGCTTTTCGCCGGTTGGAAAGAATTGAAGTCTCGCGCGGAACAAATTCTTCGACTCGCCGCCGGACGCCCCGGCCACATCTTCAATCTCGGCCACGGCATCCTGCCCGAAACTCCAGTCGAAAACGTGAAAAATCTGGCCCGCCTGATTCAGGAATACTCGGTTCAGGAATACCCGGTGCAGGAATACACGTTGCAGCAACGCTCGACTGCGCAGAAGCGGCCTTGAGAAAGTTTTGCTGGTTTTTTAGATTCGTATCTTAGATGCGTATCTTAGATTCGTATCGGGGTATGCCTTCAGGCATACCGCAAATCGCGCCAATGTTTCCAATCGGCTTTAGCCGCTGAGGAGCCGCGCTCGAGGCATTCATGACCCGCATCGCGATCATCGGCGGAGGCATCTCCGGACTCGCCGCCGCTTTCGCCCTCGAACAGCATCGCCGTGCCCGCGCTGTCGAATACACCCTCTATGAATCGTCGCCCTCTCTCGGCGGCGTCCTCCGCACCGAGCTCGTCCAGGGATGCATCGTCGAAGCTGGACCCGATTCCTTCATTTCCGAAAAACCCTGGGCCGCAGACCTCTGCCGCGCTCTCGGCCTCGGCGACCAACTCATCGGATCGAACGACGCCGATCGCATAACCTACATTCTCGTGCGCGGCCGACTCATCCCCATCCCCGACGGCCTGATGTTCATGGTCCCGACCAAAATCCTGCCCACCGCTTTCTCGCCGCTTTTCTCCTGGAGTACGAAAATCCGCATGGCCCAGGAACTTTTCCATCCGCCGCGCGCAGCCGATGGCGATGAAAGCGTTGCCTCGCTCGTCGAACGCCACTACGGCTCCGAAATGGTCGACCGCCTTGCCGACCCGCTCCTGTCGGGCGTCTACGGCGGCGAAGCCGCCAGCCTCAGCGTTCGCGCCATCCTCCCACGCTTCGCTGAGATGGAACGCAACCACGGCAGTCTCGGCCGCGCCATGCTCGCCGCGCGAAAAAAAATGCCGCGCCCGGCAAACAAGACCACGTCTCCACTTTTCACCTCATTAAAAAACGGCATGCAACAGCTTGTCGAAACGCTCGTTCCCAAGCTCAATCAGGAATCTTTACTCACTAACACCCCTGTGCAATCCCTTGAGCCCGAAGCCGAAGGTTGGAAAGTAATTGCAGGGTCGGGTTCCGAACACTTCGATGCCGTCATCCTCGCCGTTCCCGCGCTCGCCGCCGCGCAAATTCTCTCCACCACCAATCGCGAGCTGTCCGCCGAACTCGCCGCCATCGGCTACAGCTCTTCCATCACCATTGGCCTCGGCTATGATCGCAATGTCCGCCAGTCACTTCCTCCCGGCTTCGGATTTCTCGTTCCGCGCAGCGAAGGCAAGCGCCTGTTGGCCGCAACGTTCGTACATAACAAATTTCCTCATCGCGCTCCTGACGATCGCGCCCTGCTGCGCTGCTTCTTCGCCGGATCGAGCGCCGAAAACATCTGGCAATCTTCCGACGATGCCATCATCGCCATCGTCCGCCAAGAGTTGCAGCAGATCCTCGGTCTCCGCGCCGCTCCGCTCTTCGCCCGCGTCTATAAATGGAAGTCCGCCATGGCCCAGTACGGCGTCGGCCATCTCGACCGTCTCGACCGCATCGAGCGCCTCCGCCAGCAGCTGCCGAAATTCGCTCTCGCCGGCAACGCCTACTGCGGCATCGGCGTCCCCGATTGCATCCGCTCCGGCCAGAATGCCGCGCAGCAGAGTCTGGCTCTACAAGTCATAGCTCTAAAGTCCTACGTCGCCAGTATGATTTTGGGTGGCGCAGCGCTTCAGCGCTGCGATAAAATCGCCAAAAGAAATGCGGCTTTAGCCGCTGAGGCCGCCGCGCCCCAAGCCTCATGCCGGAACATCCCTCTACTTCAAACTTTCTTCCCGCCGCAACCGCCCCACCACCAGCCGGATCTCATCATAAGTAATTTCCGGCGGCAAAATATCCTTCACCGGCTTCAGTCGCTCCATCCCCACCCGGGCGCACGCCGCGCCAATTACCGATTGCTTTTCTGCACTCACCCACGCGCATTGAAACTCAACTTGCCCCGTCTCCAGCAGATTCGCAACCGCATTCACCACCGTGGAAAGCTGCCGTCCTCGAACCTGCGCGATCTCCTCCAGCGTCCTGCCTTCGCCCAACAATCGCAGAGTCTCATCCGCTGGCTTTGTCTTCCGTTCAGCGCCGTCCGCCCGCTCCCCCTGCCGAAATTTCTCCAGCGCATCCAAAATAAGCTGACCATACACTTCCGCCTTGCGCTCCCCAATTCCCTGAATTTCCATTAGCTCTGCGAAGAATTTAGGCTGCCGCCGGCAAATTTCCTCCAGAGAAGAATCGTGCAACACAATGTATGCTGGGACGCCTTGCTCTTTGGCCATGGCTCGCCGCCATGCCCGCAGATACTCTCTTAATTCCTCCGCCTCGGAACCCGCAGCCGGAGCCGCTACAGGCTGCACCGGCAACCGCTTTCTTCCAGCCGCCTTGCCCGTCGCCGCAGCAGGACCCTTCACCATCCACTCCGCCGCGCTCCCGCACACATCGCAGGCGTCACACTTCTCCCACTTCGGAGCCTCCCCAAAATGCCCGCAAATCTGCCGATGCCGGCAGCGCCGCGATTCTACAAACTCCCGAATGATCCGGTACCTTTCCCACGCCCGCTCGCGCTCCGCGGTATCTATGATCTGATTGGCGAAAAAGCCCAGCAGCCCCGCATCTTTTTTCTGCCAGAGCAAAACGCAATCCGCGCTCGCGCCATCGCGCCCCGCTCGTCCCGCCTCCTGGTAGTACTGCTCGATCGATTTCGGCAGAGACAGGTGAATCACCGCCCGCACCGCCGCCTTGTTGATGCCCAACCCAAAAGCAATCGTTCCCACCAGCACCCGCACTTCGTCCGACATCCACCGTTCCTGATTCCGCCTCCGCTCTTCCGATCCCATCTTGCCGTGATATCCCACCGCGGCAATATCGTGATCTTCCAGAAAATCCACCGTCTCCTCCACTCGGTTAATCGTCGGAGAGTAAACAATCACATTGCTGCCTGCATAACTCCGCAAGGCATCGACCAGCAACTCCATTTGCTCGAGCCCTTGGCACTCGCGCACCAGGTAGCGCAAATTCGGCCGGTAGAAGCTGGCAATATATTTATCGGGATCGCGCAGCTGCAATTGCGCCAGAATGTCGTGCCGCACATGCCGCGTCGCGCTCGCCGTAAAAGCTGCAATCGGACGATCCGGAAACTTGCTTCGCAACCGGCTCAACTGCCGGTATTCCGGACGAAATTCGTGCCCCCACTCTGAGATGCAATGCGCCTCGTCAATCGCAAAAAATGCGATCGGCACATTCTGCAACCATCCCATCGTGTCGCCCCGCGCCACCCGCTCCGGCGAAACATATAGCAACCGGTAAGCGCCCTCCCCTGCCCGGCTCATCACCTTCAATTGCTCGCCTTCACTCAGCGTGCTGTTCAGCACCGCCGCCGGTATCCCCATCTGCGCCAGTTGCGTCGCCTGATCCTGCATCAGCGCGATCAGCGGAGAAATCACCACCGCCGTCCCCTCCGACGCCACCGCCGGCAACTGGTAGCACAGCGACTTGCCTCCGCCCGTCGGCATCACCACGCACGTGTCATTCCCCGCCAGCAGGCTCCTCACAATCCGCTCCTGCAATGGACGGAACGTGCTGTATCCCCAATACCTCTTCAGCGGCGTCAGCAGATCGGTTTCCATCGTGAGATTCCAGAGTATACGGGGGCGAATGCAAGGAGAAGAAAAATCTGGGAGTGGTGCAGTTTGACTACTACACAACGACTGTCATCCTGAGCGCAGCCGTTTTTCAGGCGGAGCGAAGAGCCTGCCCTGAGCAAAGCCGAAGGGATCTCCCGCTCAACCGGCCCAGCGCGCCAGCCAAAGTGCTCCACCACCAAAAATCTACAATTGGATTGTCGCGCGTTTGGCTCGCTTCCTTATTTCCCAGCAATCGCATTATGTTTCTTCAATAGATCGATCGTCTCCTCGAGAGGCAACGCCTTCACCGTGTGCCCGTTTCCAGTCATATCGTGCGCTCGGAACATCGAGTTATAAATTGCCTCTTCCGTCGCCTCGATCACCGCCTCAAATAGCGGAGACATGCTGTCATTGCTCAACAATTCCTTTGGCCGATATAGCGGTTCACTCGCTTCAATTCGTACGTCCGGAGAGCTTGAAAACGCAATCACGTAATCTCCGCTGCCATTGCTTTCGCTTGATCCCGTCCGCGCCAGGCCCATCATCGCTCGCCCCGCCAGGCGGCTCAGATTGCGGTGTTCAAGCGGAGCATCGGTTGCCACCACAATCATGCAGGAGCCATCGACCGCCGCTGCCCACGCCCCATTCCCGGGACCCTTGTATTCACCTGCGGAAATCTTCGGATAAAACTCTCCCAGTTCGTTGCCCACAGGTACACCCGCAATAATCAGATTCCCGCCAAAATTCGTTTGCACCAGCACTCCCACCGTGTAGCCCCCGAGTGAAACTGGAAGGCGCCGCGACGACGTTCCAATTCCTCCCTTCCATCCAAAAGCAACCGTACCCGTACCCGCGCCCACTGCACCTTCTTCCACCGGCCCGTCTGCCGCATTATTTATTGCCCCGAAGACATCCTCGGCAGCGATCGGCCGCGAACGTATATCGCTCAAATACCCATCATTGGTCTCCCCCACCACTGGGTTCACCGACAATACATTCTCGTTCCCCTTGACCCCGAAGACGTAGCCGATCACCGCATCCGCGACTCTGGGCACCGAGTCCGTCGACGTCAGAACTATCGGTGTCTCGATCTCCCCCATTTCGTTTACCTGCGTTGACCCCGCCAGTTTTCCGTACGCATTGCCCAGAAAAACTGCCCCCGGAACCCTCTCCTTATAAAGATTTCCTCCATGCGGCAGAATCGCCGTAACCCCGGTGCGAATGTTGTCCCCGCGAATCAGAGTGGTCTGTCCCACCTTTACTCCCGCAACATCTGTGATGGCATTCAGCGGCCCCGGTGGCAACACTCCGACTTTCACTCCCAAGTCCCGAACTCTCGGCCGCGTCTCCGTCTGGCCGAAAACCGCTGACGTCGCCACCAACAACAGCCAAATCGCGAAAAGGGATTTCTTGATCATTCCTATTCCCCGGAATTAATTTTTAGATCCGCACTCTCATGCCCGCGATCGCTCCACGCCATACTTCACTTCCCGATACATCCTCCCAAACGCCGCCCATACCACTGCAATCACCACAAAGCACAGCACGCTGCCCTCCGGCCCAACCATCCCTCCCGTAATCCATTGCGGCCCGTGAAACGACGACTTCAGCAGGTGCCCCGGAGAAATCGTCCCGCTGTCCGGCACCGAATAAAAAAACGTCTCTCCCCAATCCCACGCCGCATGAAATCCCACCGCAAACCACAACGTCCCCGTCCGCCGCAACGTCAAACAAAAGAAGAAGCCAATCGCCGCCGCCGCCAGCAGTCCCGTCCACTGCTCGCCCGCATTCTGCACGTGAATCAAACCAAACATGCACGACAACAGCACCGCCGCCGGCCAGAACCCAATCGCCCGTGTCAAAGTAAACTGCGAATACCCGCGCAGCAAAAATTCCTCGAAGAACCCCACCACCAAAAAGAACACCGCCCAGAACGCCGCAAACTTCACAATGCGCGCGCCATGCATCGCCAGATGTCCAAGATCAAACACTCGCAACCCATACATTGCCCCAAGCAGCAACGTAATGCTGGCGAACCCCCACACCGCGCCCACCCAAAATAACTTCCCAAACGCCTGCCGCCCCGGCAGCCCGTAGCTTCCCCACGGCCGTTTCTCAACTTTCATCAACACCAGCGCCGGAAGCACCGCCGCCACCAAAAGCCCAAACTCTGCGGCCATGGTCGTCCAAAGTCCGCTCGGATCCAGCTCCAGCGACCCCGCCCAGCGGGTCACCAAAAACTGCAGCGGATAGTACATCGCCACATAAAACGCAAATCCCCATCCCGCCCTCAGACCGTCTGGACCAAGAAACACTGTCCGCGCGTAAGACGGCTGCACCGAAAAATCCGGCGCCCGAGCCGGTGACTCCTGAATTGGCTCCGGAATCTCACGCTCTCGTTCCTCACTTGAAAACTGCATCTCACTTACCATCCTGCAGAAGGTTTCCTCAAACAGGCTCGCTCATGGTAAAACACTCCGGCTCATCCTTATGACTCCATTTTTCACGCGCGAACGCTTCGGCCGTCCGCAATTTCTCGCCGGAGCCCTGCTGTTCGCCTTCCTGGCGCAAGCTATCTGGCTAGTCCATTCCGAGCTGCGACCCCCAGACCTCCACGCAGCCGCCGATCCCGCTGCCTCCGAGCAAGCCCGAATCACCGCCGGCTCGCGGCAGCTCCACAATGGCGAGATCGCCGGCGCACCATACCCAGATCCTCCCGGCGCGCTTCCCCTGGAAGTTTCCCAGGACGCCGACAACTTCGACACCGAGCATTCCCCGCTACTCTCCCTCGTAACCGCCGCGCCCCTGCTGGCCCAGCCTCAGGCGCTGCTCGATCCCGAATCATCCCCGCACTGGCGCTGGCTCCCGCGCTTACCCTTTCTCGCCTTCGGTGCTTTTCTCGGCGCTTCGTTATGGTACGTCGCCCGCCGCCTCTGCGGAAACACCGGAGGATTCCTGGCCCTCACCCTCTACTGCTTTTCTCCATCAATGATCCAGGCCAGCGCCGTCTGGCACGCCGAGCCTGAAATCCTCGCCGCCTGGGGATCCTTCGGTGCCATCTTCACCGCCATCGCTGTCGCTCATACCCTCTACGCCCCGCGCGAAGTCGTTCTCTGGAATTGGCGTCGCATCATCCTGCTCGGTATCTCCCTCGCCATCGCCGTCGGATCCCAATTCTCCATGATTATCGTATTGCCCCTGGCTCTCGCGTTCCTGCTCTATCTCGCTCCCATCCGCCGTGCCGCTGCCCTCATCATCTGGCTGTCCGCGTGCCTCGTCGGCCTCGCCTTACTCTTCGCCGCATACTTTTTCCACCCCCGCGCGTTTTTTCAGGGTATGCAACACGCTTCATTTTGGGGAGCGACCTGGCGCAGCTTCACCGTCCTCGGTGTCTACCGCCAGGTCGCAATACAGACTTTGCGCGCCTGTCCAGCTCTCGCTCTGCTGCTGCCCGTCGCGATCGTCACCTATTATTTATGGCCGCGCACTCGCTACTTCGGCAACACCGCTCCCGGATTAGTCGCTCTACTCTTCATCCTGCTCGGGATGGCTCATCCTCACGTCGCCGGAGCCGGATTCCTGCTAGCCTCGATCCCCTTCCTTCTAATCTTCGTCTCCGGCGTCATCGCCGACCTCATGGAAACTCGCTTCCGTCTCCTGATCACCGCCTGCGTCGGCGGCCTGCTCGGCGCCTACATCCTCTGGAGCATCCTCGCCCTCGCCCAAGTCCCCCACGGATGACCCGAGTGCTCATGTGGTGACACGCTCATACAGGGATGCGCTCAAGTAAAGATGTGCTCAAGTAGGGATATGCTCATGTCGGGATGGCCGCCCTCGGCCGTCCACCCGAGCGCAGCGAGGCGTCTGTACATGCTCGTGTGGAGCGGGCACTCCTGCCCGCTGCCTTTGACGTTGTTCTTCAACCGCTACAAATCTTTACCTAATTCCTCTGGCACCAGACCCATTTCTACGAATCTAACTCTTTAGCAGCGATGACAAAATCCCCTGCCTCGCTTCTTCGAGGAGGAACGCCATGACTTTCCCTTTGGAGTATCATAAATCGGTGCAGCGCTCGATTTCAGCTTCGCCAGCGCTTCTCGGGATGCTCCTGCTCCCACTCCTTTTTCTCTCCAGCATCAGCCTCGCCCAACTCACCAGTTCCGCTTCTTCAGGTTCGTCTCACGGCAGTTCGGCCCCGGCCAGTGCGGCGTCATTCGCTCATAACGGCTATGCACCGCCGTCCCAGGCCGTCACCCATTTTGCCGGAGAACCACATAGCACTGGCAGTCCGCATAACACCAGCGAACATCACCACCATCCTCGCAATTCCGCGGACGGCACTCCCTACTTCTACCCGTATTTCTACGCTGTTCCCGTGCCCTACACGGCTGACGCCACCGATACTGACACTGATAATGACGCCGCCACTTCCGGCGACGATGACGCCGAATACCAAGGTGGTCCCACCGTCTTTGACCGTCGCGGATCAGGCCCAGCCTCCTACGTCCCCCCGGACTACCAGGGCCCAGCCCATGCGAGCGGAACCACGGGCCAATACCAGCAGTCCGCGACCGAATCCGCTCCCGAACCACCGCCAATCCCCACCACGCTGGTCTTCAAAGATGGTCATCAACTCACCGTGGAAAACTACGCGATCGTGGGTCAAACGCTCTATGATCTGACCTCCGGCCACCCCCGCAAGATCGCTGTCGCGGATCTTGATCTCCCGGCCACCGAAAAACAAAACGGCGACCATGGCGTCGACTTCCACCCGCCGGCCTCCGGCCAAGGAAATTAACTATGCGCTCTCTCTGCCGCAGGCTCGCTCTGTCTCTCTTGGGAATATTCCTGACTCTCGCGCCCTGGGCCGCAGCTCAGAGGGCCGCATCCGCCTCATCCGCGCACGCAGCCGCTCCCGCCCGCTCTGCCGCCCCGGCCCACTCTGCCGCCCCGCGCTTCGCCTCTTCCGGCTCTTTTGGTTTCGGCCGGGGTGCGCGCACCTCTTCCAGGTTCCACCGCTCTTCCCCGTACACGCCCTACTTTTCTCTGCCTTTCCCGTTCTTCGGCGATTCTTTCGATCCTGATGACATCTATTCAACCGGTTACCCGGTCGCATCCGACCCGCCGCCATTCCTGCTGCAGTCCGCGCGCGCCCTTGCCGGTTCACCCGGTGATTTCACGGGATCGAACCTCATTGCTCGCAACCCCCGCGACCCTCAGTCATTCCAGCCGCTGATGATCGAACTCCAGGGTGGCCGCTACGTCCGCGTCACGAATACCCCAATCGATGGCCAAGCCCTGCCTCTCACCTACGCGTCCAGCCCCGCCAATTCAACCGCTAGCCAATCCGCCGCCGCTCCCGTCACCGTCGCCCCTCCAGCTCAAGCCTTGCCGCCCGCCGTTCTCGTCTTCCGTGATGGACACAGCGAAGAAGTCCGCGACTACGCCATCGCCGACGGCATCCTCTACGCCCGCGGCGATTTCTACACCGACGGATACTGGAACAAGAAAATCGAGCTCTCCTCCCTCAACATCCCTCAAACTCTCGAAACCAACTCCACCCGCAACGTAAAGTTTGTTCTCCCCAACTCTCCCAATGAAGTAATCACCCGCCCGTAAAATCCCCGCCTGTTCATGCCGCCTGAGCGTAAGCTTTCTTCGGCACTTCTCTTTTCTGCCGCATCCGCAGCATGGGTTGCTCCACCAGATAGTAAGAAAGGCTCGCCACCCCCACCGCCACCAACAGCCACCACCAGTTCTTATGCTCCGGGCCGTAGGCAAACAACTGCTGCCACAAATAAAGGCTGTAGCTGATCTTTCCCAACCAGGCGACCGGCTTCACGTTCAATATCCAATAAGGACTCTGCACCGCATGCAGCACCAACCCCGCAATCGAAAGGTGCAGCACCGGCCAAAGCACCAGCAGCAGTAGCGCTGTCGTTCGAAAATGCATCTCAGCCACATACACCGGAACCAGCGCCACCGGCACCACCATCCCCACCGCCCACAGCCGCCTGATCCGCGGCAGCCGCCCCGCAAAAATCGCCAGCAGACACCCCATCGCCAGCACGTCCGCCACCGCCGGAAACGTCTCGTCCGCCCGCCCATGCAATTTCAGCAAGTGGCACGCCACGCGATAAATCGGAGCAAACACCACCACCCCCGCCAGAATCGCAACCCGGTGCCGGTGCCACTTCTTCAGCACTCCCGGCCACAAAAAATAAAATTGCTCCTCCACACTCAGCGACCACAAATGCCCCAAAAACCACGGATGCCACGGATCAAAGTTAGTCACATAAAACGCCGCCGCCGCCATGTGATACCAGCGCAACTGCCCCCAATAAATCACAAACACCGGCAGCATAAATGCAATCGCCGCCGGCAGGATCCGGTACGCCCGGCGCACATAAAACTCGCGCAGCCCAATCGTCGAACTCCGCTCCCACTCTTTCAGCAGCAGCGTTGTGATCAGGTACCCGGAGATGATAAAAAAAATCCTCACCCCCAGATTCGCAAACGCCCCTCCCACTTCCCACCGGTAGTGCAGCTCCGTCCAATGCCCAACCACCACCATCGCAATCGAGACAGCCCGTAGTCCGTCGAGCGATGGAATGCGCCTCACCCGCGCAGCATAACTCCCGTCGCCATCCCCTCAATGTGATCCCCAACCCCAGACTCAAACAATTTCCCCGCCCTCGTCCCAACTCGGAACCAAAACGACGCCTGCGAAACCGGGGTGCCCCATGTCTCGCGTCTTTTGCGAGACGTGGGATTCCACGGCCCCATCCCTCCGAGGATTTGGAAAGCTCCACGACCGGGAAGGGCACGACTTCAGTCGCTTGAGCCTGCCCTGAGCAAGCGAAGCGCACCGAAGGGCGCCGCAAGGGGAAGCCGACGCCGCGACACGTCAGCCCCGGAGGGGCGGCCGATAAACGACCGCGATACTTTCATCCCCAGCCCCGCCGCCATCATCATGAAATAAAGCTCCGCCCACTCTCCCCGCTCCTTGCACCCCTTCAACTTCCCCCCCGCTTCCATCTCCGGACAAAAAACACGACGCGCGGGTGCCCCATGTCTCGCGTCTTTTGGGAGACGTGGGATTCCACGGACGATTCGTTCTTCTCCGAGCGGAATTAAAAGGAATCGATCTGCTCACTCTGATGGTTGGGAAAAAGGATTGTCATTCCGAGCGGAGCGAGGAATCTCCGTCCACCTCATCCGCACAAGCCAGAATCGTTAGCCCCGTCTCCCTCAGCAAGTCCCACGCCTCCCGATACTTTCCATACTTCTGCCGTTTACTTTTCGGCGTAAAATGCAGCGAGCAATTCGTAATCCCCACAACTTCAAACGGGATGATGTACCAGTCATCAATCGGGACCAGCAGAATCGCAAAATAATCCACCGTCCCCGGCACATACTTCGTTCGCTGCGGCCCCATCACATTCAAGCTGTACCCCTCCCCGCGCCGCTTGAAGATCGTGGACTTCACCTGCACCCTCAATACCCGCGCCTGGTTTCCCGCTCGCGGACTCTCCACCCCCACGTCATACCTCCCCGCCTGCCCAAACGGCCGCGACACTTTCATCCCCAGCCCCGCCGCGAGCATCATGAAATAAAGCTCGGCCCACTCTCCGCGTTCCTTGCACCCCTTCAACTTCCCCCCCGCTAACCGACTCGCCTTCCTCCTCATACTCCTCCGCCTCCCAAAAAAATACGAGGCTCTCCCGAGCCCCGCGCGTTCCTGTCATTATCACTGTGTGACCATCATCAACCGCTGTCATCCTGAAGCGACGTCTTTTTTGTCGCTGAAGGACCTGAGCGAGCCGCGCGAATCGCCCGCGTTCTTTGCGGGCGAATAAATCGCGCGTTTGGCTCGCTTCCCTATCGTTTCCCCGTCGCACCCCAACCGAATTCACCCCAACGACTTCACCGCCGCAGCCCGTCTGGAAACGCGCGCCGCAAGTTCTCAGCCGCAGACCACAAACCGTCCCCACTACTTCAATCCTAAGCACGCCCGCAAGGTAATCCGTCACATCCGCCCATTCCCTCTGTGGAAATGCCCAAATCCGAAATAGATTTTGGCTGGCGCATCAGAACGCAACAAGAAGGGTGGAGCAGGCCTTCCAGGCCTGCGTTAAGATTCGCATCACCGTAGGACTTTAGTCCCGCCGCAAGCGGAGTAGGAAATGAACCAAGTCCCGCACGGACTCCGTCGACTCGAACAGCAAACAACCTGAGCCCCAGCACTCGCCTGTACCGTTCAAAGTCGCGGTCAGTCGTAAAAATGTGCCACTCCCGCCGCCGAGCCACCGCGCAGATTAGGAAGTCAATCGCCGACCCTGTAATCCCCCGACCCCGGCACAAGTTGTGCATGCGCGCTGCTTCCTCATAATCCTGAACCTCAATCCCTGGTTCGTCGAACGCCCGCAAGTAGCCGCGCAACTTCTCGAACCGTTCCGCCTCGCGAATGCCGGAGAGCAATTCCTGCCGGATTACCCCTATGATCTGGACTCGCCCCTCACGGATCAACTCTGCCAAGCTCGCAGACAGCACCCGCTCCCGAGCGTTCAGATTAACCGGCTTGCGCCTCAGCGCCAGAGACCAAATCGAGGTGTCCACCAGCACCATCATGAGCGGACTTTGCCTTTAACCCTGCGCCGCTCGGCCTTGTAGTCATACGCCGGGTCAAATTCAAAAGTCCCAAACGCGTCCAGGATGCGAACCTGCTTCCGCCGCTTGACATACTCGGCGAGAGCCGCCGTGACCGCCTCTTTTTTGGTCTTGTGCTTTCCTGCCCGCCGCGCCTCTTCGATTAAAGCATCGTCCAAAGCCAGATTAGTCGCCATGTGTAAAGTCTCACACACAATGATGTGTAAATCAAGCACGTGGATTTGCGTAGCGTATCGCTTCAGCGCCGCGATTAGCACTCAAGGAGGGGAAGCCGAGGCCGCGACACGTCAGCCCCGGAGGGGCGGCAGATAATAGCCCAGGACGTAAGTCCTGGGTAAGCGCCAACCAATGGAACCGAGTCCCGCAAGGGACGGCACGAACCGGTGCCCCACAGCCGCCCCGAGCCGAATCGAAGGGTCTCGCTCCGCATGTCGAGAAAGCTAATCTTTGCCTCCGGCCTTCTGGTTTGTTTTGGCGCGCACCTCGATTTAGACCTGCAAGGCAAGATTTCCACCGATAAAAATGGTATAAAGCTCCACTTGCTTCAATACATCAGGGATCAAGTGAAGCTGTCGCCTTTGGAGGTTCTTGCAAAATCGATGGCGCCTTATCGCATCCCGAAGTCGATAAGCAAGGAATTGTTTGAGTCTTACGCGAGGTTCCTCAATCTGCTTGACGATAAAGATGCACGCAAGAAGCTCGAGAACCTTCGATCAGAAGACTCGCGAACGGATCCAACTTTCAAACGTGTTAGAGAAATCAGCCAGTCCTTTGAACACGCTCTCGACCACATCTTTTTTAAGAGTTCACAAATAGCACCGCTCACTAGGAAGTACGGGGTCTTTTAATGAAACGCATTGGATTCTCCACCGGCGCGCTGGCGAGAGGCGATTTCCGCCGAGCCCTCCAAATGTTGTCCGGCAAGAAAGTTAACGCGGTCGAGCTGTCTGCTCTTCGCCAGGACGAACTGGCCCCGCTGGTGGAGCAGCTGAGCCAACTGGACCTGAGCCGCTTTCAATACATTTCGTTTCATGCGCCAAGCGCGATGGAACAAACCTACGAGCCGATTGCTCTCGATCTTCTCAAGCAAGTTGCCGCCCGCAACTGGCCAATCATCGTGCATCCCGATGCCATGCACAATCCCTCTGACTGGGCCTGTCTCGGAGATTGTCTGTATATCGAAAACATGGACAAGCGCAAGCCCATCGGACAAACGGCAACCGACCTCGCCAGGTTCTTCGACATACTGCCGAATGCGTCCCTGTGCTTCGATATTGGCCATGCCCGCCAGATCGATCCCACGATGAGCGAAGCCTGGGCAATTCTGCAGCGATTTCGCGACAAGATCAAGCAGCTCCACGTCAGCGAAGTAAACACCCAAAGCAAGCACGATCCCTTAAGCCTAGAGTCGATTCTCGCGTTTCAGAGGGTGTCCCACCTACTGCCCGCAGACGCCCCGATCATTCTGGAGAGCCGAGTCGAAGAATCAGAAATCAATGAAGAGATTGAGACTGCGCTCGACGCACTAAACCCGGCAACTCGCCTCGCCTTCGCTAGCGACTAGTTCGTGCCGCCCGACAAACGACCGCGGGTGCCTATGTCTCGCGTCCTTCGCGAGACATGGGATTCCACTAACCCATCCCTCTAGGAATTTGGCAGCGCCACGACCGGGAAGGGCATGACTTCAGTCGTGCCCCAAGTCCCGAGGAATGGAGCCCAGTCCCCCGGGGACGGCACTCCACACCGCCGGCTCACGAAACGGAGTGCGATTTACGCGACCGCCGAGCCCACGGCTTTGCGAAGGCCAACACCACCTCTCTGCGCATTCGTGTATCCATCGGTGCCGAATTGCGAACCGCCGAGGGAGGCGGTAAGTACCGCCGATTCGCGGGCAAATTCCGCACACGCCGCGCCTTAATCCTCAACCCGCAGAGTTGCGCGATCTCAGCAATAATCCGGGAATTGCGGACGTACGTTCCGCGGATCGTATTTTCGCCGACCACATACACAGCCTTACCACCGGGAACGAGCACCCGTGCGACCTCTTGCATAGCGCGCCGCATGTCATGGACGTAACGGGTCAGCAGGCCCTCATCGTGCTCGCGCAACCCCGGCTTCAGTCCCAGACGGCTGATAACGTACCGGATTTCAGCGTCTCCCTCCGAGCCCGCACCTACCGACTCGGCCCCCACGCTATCGGAGCGCACATCCCTCAAGTCCGGAATACGGTGGCCCATCCAGACAAGCGAGAACTTGCTACAGCGAATGTAATCGATTGCGTTCAGGTACGGCGGCGACGTCACAACTAAATCGATCGAAGCATCACGAACCAGCAGCTTGCGAGCGTCGCCAAGATACACCCGCGACGCCGGGCCGCGGCCAGCGTTTTTCTTAACGCAGTTTTCCACCACATAGTCGACCGCCTGAAGAAATTTGCGGAATGGCTCTACCGGCGCCCGCAGAAACTTCTTGTGCGGACGACTGTGGGATAAATCCATTGCCAGAGAAGCGCCCGAGCTTTTCGTGATGATCAGCCGCGAAAGAGCACAGAGAAGGATATTCCGCGTCACCCCGTTCCGGACTCTCGCTATCGCGATTGATAGCGAAGCGAGCTGTCGTCGGGCGTACCCGTCAAACCAGTAGGCGACAAATCGACGGGTTTCTCGATCCGCCCCTGCAGGATATGCTCGGCTCTGTGGCATCCCCTCAAAGATCGCCCTGGCGCGCATAAGAACTTCGCGTGCCTTGTTCTTGGCATCCTCGGCCTCGACCGCCGTCGTCCAAACTTTTGAGATGAGCACCGCAGGAGGGTCGATGTCGATGCCGATCGCCTTATGTTTTTTCAGACGTGCAAGAGCCACAACGGTCCCCGAACCCACCATTGGGTCTAGCACGCGAAGCGGCTTTTTCGCCTTCGCAATAACTGCCAGAGCAATTCCAGGGGCCATGCGCGCAGGGAACGGGTGGACCGAGTCACGGCCCAGGGCTTCGTAGATCGTCTTTTTGTGGAGCCCTACCATTTGTGAGTCCTCCGGCGCACAACCGGCTCAGTCGTTCGCCGCTTTCTCGCTGAGATTCTGAATGAATTGCAGGCTGCCTTTGAACTTGTAGAACAGCCTAGCTTTGCCTTTCGCGTTGTAAAGCACCTTGATGTGATGGACCGCATTGGGGAACTTCTTGAGTTCGAGCTGTGGATTTCCGATAAAGCCCTTTGTTCGAGTAATCGCCTCTTGATTGGCGCTTTCGCCATAATTCTTAATCGGGGAAGCTGTGTGAATAGCCAGCGAATCGTTCCCGTCGGGTGAGGTTGCCTCTATGTAGTCTATAAGGAACATCGGCAGGGCTTCTTTACCGATGGTGTTCCTCAGCTTCTTCAAGGTCTCGATGGCGTTTGGGTCGCCAGCACAATATCATCAAGTTCGGCGGCGTAGTCGAACATTCCGAAGGACATTTCTCCTTTGTCGAGCGCAACGGTCGCCTTGTTGATGCTGGATTCCGAGGCTACCGACACACGACTGTCGCCTATCCACACGGGGGATCCTAGGTCGTTGTCGATGGTGTTCAGTGCCAGCTTATGAAATATGAAACACCGATGCCAGTCCGCATAAAGCTGAGCCGGAATCGTAAGTTCGAAGTGCTTCAGGTACTCGCCCCTGGCTCCAAACATCCTAGCCCGCTGGATATAGGTATCTTGCTGCAGTTTGTTCTTGACGTTTCGGGTGAAGAACATGGAAAGAAGGCGGGGGAACGTAACGCCTCGCGAAACGATGTTGCCGCCGATAATGATCGTGAAAGGAGAGGACGGTTCGGTTGCGTTGTCACCAAGGGCCTTGCGATCCCGCTCACTGTTCAGTACGATGAGCGCCGTGCGAGAGGCATTCGAGACGACGTATTCGGTTAAGAGATCTGAGTCTGCATCGGGATAAAGTTCCTTCGCCGAGTTGTGAACCTGTGTGACGAGCGCGTCGAAATCGTCGCCTTCAGTGTCTAGCAGTGCCTGAACGGATTGCTCGATCATCACCCGATCATTTTCATGATCTTCCCTCTTGCCGCTCGTGTGAACCAGCATGGTGTAGTTTTGCTCTTTGCCGTTGACGTGACAGTTGAGGTACGCAACGGTGACCAGGAACCGGACCAGCGCGGCTCGTGCCTCCTCGGGAGTGGCACCCTGCGGGAGCAACTTGCGCCTGTACGAGACTTTCTTATCGAGCGGAAAGAAAACGTCCTGGCCGGTGTATTGCGCATGGGACTTAAATCGGACCCATTTTGCAGTGTCGTTTTCGAGGGTATTGTTTAGGTTTAGGCGGGCGGCGTCGCGGTAACAGCCTATGTAGTGGCCGTCGTCACCGATTAGCTGGCCGACCAGTTGGTTTATCTTCGTCTTTGCGCCTTGATTGATCTTCGCATTCGGGGTCGCATAGTCGGCCTCGTCGTCAATGACGACGATCTTGTTGCGGTCCTTCAGACGTTCGATCAGGTTTTCGAGGTCACGCGAGTTCTTCTTAGAGAACACTACCAATTCTTGAGGATGCTGATTTTCCGATGACTGGAGAAGTTCGGAGAGGCCTCTGGGGCCGGGTGCCAGGCCCGACGCCTTGAATCTTTTCAGGTTCTGCGTCAGCAGGTCGACGCTGTCGTTCATGAGGTGGACGATCGTCGAGTGCCCCTCATCCAAGAGCTTAGCGGTCAGGCAGATCATCATCTCTGTCTTGCCGCTCTGGGGTTCGCCGTAAATCACGAGCGATGAGGGCTCGGCCTTGCTAAGTTTGCCGTCGCGGAGGCCTGACCGCTAGTTCGATGGAGTCTGTGGCGCGACCATCGTCCTGAAGTCGCTTGAGTTGTTTCGCGTATCGATCTTTCAGCTTGGCCTTGTTTTTGAACTTCTCGAAGTCAATCCGGTCTCCATTTGAACCACCTCGGTGCAGAAAAAGGGGACACGGCGCGCCGTGTCCCCCTCACAGTACGTTTGCACGAAATTTTAAATTCCACTTCAGCGGCTGAAGCCGCCGACGTTTGGTTCCGGTTCGGCACGGCTGAAGCCGTGCCCCTTCAAAGCAGCTCAACAGCAGATTCCTCGGTCGCGCAAAAAGACGCGCTCGGTCGGAATGACAAACCTTAAATTAGCTGCACCCGCTCGTGCTCCCGCAACTCCCACACCGATAACACGACCCATTCCGCGTCATGATGCTGCCGCAGAAGCTGCAGGTTGGGGCGTCGCCCAGGTCGATGATGCCGGCCAGCGCGTCGGCGGCGTGAACCGAGCCGGTCGTTGGCCGTTGGTCGTTAGTCGTTAGCCGAGAGCCCATCGATCCGTTCATCTCTCCGCTTTCTGGCGGCTGAGAACTGCCGCCCACCGGCCGCAGCCGCAGGTTTTCAAACAGCATCCCCTGCTGCCCGGTGAGAAATCGCAACTGCAGCCAGCGGAAGATGTAGTCCATGATCGACTTGGCATAACCGATATCAGGATTGCCGCTCCAGCCGCTCGGCTCAAAGCGCGTGTGCGCGAACTTCTCGCAGAATAGTTTCAGCGGCACGCCGTGTTGCAGCGCGATTGAGACCGCCAGCGCAAAGCTATCCATCAGCCCGCTGACCGTCGAGCCTTCTTTGGCCATGGTGATGAACAGTTCGCCGGGATCTCCGTTGGGATAAAGCCCGACCGTGATGTAACCCTCGTGGCCTCCAATGTTGAACTTGTGCGTGATCGACGCCCGCTCTTCCTGCAGCTTGTGGCGAACCGCACGCGGAGGCGCATTGAGATTTTCTTCTTCGCGCGGCGCGGTCGCGCCCGGCCGCGGATCATCTTT
Organism: uncultured Acidobacteriota bacterium; assembly: GCA_963842075.1. Classification (GTDB taxonomy): domain Bacteria; phylum Acidobacteriota; class Terriglobia; order Terriglobales; family Acidobacteriaceae; genus Sulfotelmatobacter. The sequence goes on from CAWJFA010000008.1 coordinate 130,156, forward strand.
ACTGGAGTTCGCAGTCTTGGTCCCCGCCGCCGAAAGCGGCTGCGACTTCTTGCACCCGTCGCGATAAACCGCGACGGCTTTCAGGCCGAGCTTCCAGGCCTGCAGGTAAGCTTCCATAATGTCTTCGACCGAAGCGTTCTCGGGAAGATTGACCGTCTTCGATATAGCTCCGGAAATAAACGGTTGCGCCGCCGCCATCATCCGCAGATGCCCCATGTAAGCAATCGAGCGCGTTCCCTTAGCCGGCTTGAACGAGCAATCGAAGACCGCCAGATGTTCGTCCTTAACATGCGGCGCCCCTTCGATAGTCCCGGTCGCATCGATGTAACTGACAATCGCATTCGCCTGATCGTGATCGTACCCCAGCTTAAACAACGCCGTCGGCACGGTCTGATTGACGATTTTAATCATGCCTCCGCCGACGAGCTTCTTGTACTTCACCAACGCCAAATCCGGCTCCACCCCGGTTGTATCGCAGTCCATCATGAAGCCGATGGTTCCGGTGGGGGCTAGGACTGTTACCTGGCTGTTTCGGTAGCCGTGTTTTTCGCCGTGGGCCAGGGCTTCGTCCCAGCATTGCTTGCTGGATTCGTAGAGTGGAGTGGGGACGTTATTTTTGTTTATGTTGTTTACGCTGGCGCGGTGCATGCGGATTACGTCGAGGAATGGTTCGCGGTTGATGTACCAGCCGGGGCAGGCGGCACCGGGCATCTTTGCGGCTTCGGTGATGCCGAGGCGAGTTGCGACTGTTTCGGTGGCGGGGGTTAGTGGCGGGCATTGTTCGGCGATGCGGCTTGATTGCAGATAGGCTTCGCCGCACATGATGGCGGTGACGCAGGCGGCGTAGTCGCGGCCGCCGTCGGAGTCGTAGGGAAGGCCGGCAGCCATCAAGAGAGCGCCGAGATTTGCGTAACCCAGGCCGAGCGGGCGGTAGTCATGCGAGTTGCGCATGATCATTTCAGTGGGATATCCCGCGTTGTCTACCAGAATTTCTTGCGCGGTGATCAGGATGTCGACGGCGTGGCGGTAGGCCTCGACGTCAAACGTGCCGTTGGGCGCGAACTTCAGAAGATTCAGACTGGCGAGGTTGCAGGCGGAGTCATCGAGGAACATGTACTCGCTGCAGGGATTCGAGGCATTAATCCGCGCCGTGTTTCTTGAAGTGTGCCAGCGATTGGTGGTGGTGTCGTATTGCATGCCGGGATCGCCGCAGTGCCAGGTGGCCTCGGAAATTTTCTTGAGAAGGTCTTTGGCTTTGTAAGTTTTCACGACTGCGCCATCACGGACGGACTTGGTGGAGAAATCGGTGTCGCGGACAACGGCGTACATGAAATCGTCGGTGACGCGGACGGAGTTGTTGGCGTTCTGGAAAAAGATGGAAGAGTAGGCGTCGGAATCGGGATGCGAGCCGTCGTAGCCCATCGCGACAAGAGCATGGGCTTTGGCCTCTTCTTTCTGCTTGCACTCGATGAACTCGACGATGTCGGGATGGTCGACGTTGAGGATGACCATCTTGGCGGCGCGGCGAGTTTTGCCTCCGGACTTGATGACGCCGGCGAAGGCGTCAAAACCTTTCATGAAGCTGAGGGGACCGCTGGCGGTGCCTCCGCCGCTGAGGCCTTCAGTTTGAGAACGAAGTGGAGAGAGATTTGTTCCGGTGCCGCTGCCCCATTTGAAAAGCATGCCTTCGGTTTTTGCGAGAGTGAGGATCGAGTCTAGTGAATCTTTGACCGAGTTGATGAAGCAGGCGGAGCATTGCGGAGTTTTGTATCCGGTGATGCCGAATTCGACTTGCTGAGTTTGTGGATTCCAGTGCCAGTTGCGGGCATCGGAGTTGGGCTCGATGCGGTCGCAGCCGACGTTGAACCAGACGGGCGAATTGAAGGCGGCGTACTGGCGGACGAGGATATGGACGAGCTCGTCGTGGAAGGTGGCGCCGTCCTCGGGAGTTTTGAAATAGCCCTGGGCCAATCCCCAATTGCTAATGGTTTCGGCGACGCGGGTGACGAGCTGGCGGACACCGGTCTCGCGCTCGGGAGTGCCGACCTTGCCGTGCAGATATTTGCTGGCCACGATGTTGGTGGCGGTCATGGACCAGTCCTTGGGGACCTCGACGTCTTTTTGTTCGAAGATCACGTTGCCCTGGGCATCGGTGATCTGAGCAAGGCGGAGATCCCATTCGAGCTCGTCGTAGGGGGAAACGCCGGGCTTGGTGAAGAAGCGGCGGAAGGAAAGGCCGGAGGCGGTCTTCTTCGCCGGGGTGGACAGGGAGGGGGATGTAGTTTCGGTAGTGATTTTGAGCTCCGGCATTGATCTCTCCATTAGTAATTAGATTCTAATCAACATATCCCGATTCGGCGTGATGAGTGTTCATTCGGGGGTTTTTAAAGAGCGTTATCGCGGCCCGTTGGGGCTAAAGCCCAAATCTACAGCGACCCTAAACGGCAACGGCTGAAGCCGTGCCCTGATACGAATCTTGCAGGGGCTAAAGCCCAAATTCAAAATACAACCTTCTAATAGCAGCGCTGGAAGCGCTGCGCCACCCAAAAGCCCTCGCCAGCACCCTCGCGGGTTAGAAGCCGGAGGGGAATGGGTTTGGACAGTGGAGGTTCTTGTTGGCTCCGGAATCTAAGTTTCGGGGCATCGTCCGGATATTCGTTTCCCGGCCAGGTTGAGATGATCCTGCGGAAGTTGGAATTGTGTCGGCAGTGGCGGACAGGAGTGTCCGCCCCACACGGTCCGAGGTTAGTTCGAGGGAGGAGGAAAAATCGGCGCCGATGCCGGTAGCTTTCTCGGCGGAGGTGAGGAGCCACTGGTTGAGGGCGGAGCAGATGCTGCGGCGCTGGTCCTGGTCGGTGATGACGACGAAGCGCAGGAAGCAGCTTCCCGAGGCGAGACGGGCGCGCATGGGATTGATGCGGGTGAACATGCGGTCGAGGACGAAGGCCATGTCGTCGTCTTCGGAGAACTGGAGGACGGCGAGCATGCGCTTGGCGGGCGTCGCCTCAGCGGCTAAAGCCGCGTCCATGAGGGGCTGCATATCGCAGCGCTGAAGCGCTGCGCCACCCAAAACCTCTTCGGCGAGGGCGAAGATGCCGGGTTTGCTGGGGACGATCAGGAGACTGCGTGGGGAATCGCAACGGAACCAGCGCGACCACTGCAAGCGGCGAGGATCGACGGGACGATCGAGGCCGTGCCGGGCAAGGGAATCGGTGACGAGACGGGTTAAAGCTTCCATCCTGGGCTCCTTTACTTCTGTACGGCAGGGGCAAAAGCCCTGAGTGCTCGCGGACTCGGGCGGCATGGCTAAAGCCATGCCCTGATACGAAACCGAGCTGGCTACTTCAGTCATTTCCCGGGGTCATTCGCCCGGGGGAGGATCGGGAGAATGGACACCGCGGTTTTGGAAATCGGCTTCCGGTTTCCGGACTTCTGAGTTCAGGTGACTGGAAGCCTTGGTTAGTGTTTTCTTGTGTTTACAGGAGTGGCGCCCGGTCACCTCTGGCCTGGAGCCATCCCGCCGGATTTTCTTCTACTTTCTTCACTCCTGCCCGACACCATCCCGTTCCCGCGGGTGGTGAAAAAGGGCTATGGGATTGCAAAGTTACTCCCGCTTATAGTGCCTGTCAAGAGGGAAACACCATAGGTTGTATCCTCAGCAATGACGGGCTTGATGCGGGGAGGGCGGATAATTTTTCCACAACCGGCATTCATAGTGTGTTCACAAAAGTGGGGGAGAGGGATTTTTGGGGTTGGCCGTCCCAATCGCGGGCGGCGGAGGGTGGCGGCGCGGTTGATTTGGCCCGGTTCGCGGCATCGCGGAAGCGAGGCCCTAATGCGAGTCTTAGAGGGAGCGAAAGCCGGGGCTGGAGTTGCGGCAGTCGCTGTAGGGCTGAGGAGCTTTGCGAGTGAGCGGAGGCGTAAGCGGGAGAAGGTGCGAAAGTCCGGACCGCTGGCGCTTCGTAAGTTGCCTGGGAAATGAGTCGGGCTGAAAAATGCGGTTCTGCTGCAGGGATTGCCGCTGGGGCGGAGTTGTGGCCTGTTCCTGGGTTTCGACGTGGCGTGGAGATTCGTCGGCCAGTAAAGGTACGTAGACATCCTCGAAGATCTGACGGGAGGCGATGCTGAGAAGTCCGTCGGAGGATTCGACGAGGTAGTCGCCCTTGCGGCCGGAGTGTTGACGTCCTAGAGCGTCGGTGAAGGTGAGGCTGGTGGTGAGTTGTTTGGCGTTGACCAGAAAGCGGGTGCGATAGGTGATCCATGGATTTGCTGCTTTCATAAGTGCCGATCGCCTGGTTGTCGATGGTAATGGTTAAGGAAGCGGAGCCAAATGAGTGCTTGCAGGCTGCGCAAAAAGCGCTCGGTCGCGATGACAACCAAGACGCCATATTTTCCCCGATTGTCGTGGTTCAGATTGCATCTCGGCCGTTTGCTGTCATCGTCCGAGTTCAAGTTAAATTTTTGTAAAGAGCGAAACAGAATGTACGGGCGAAAGGGCGCGAGGTCAATTCAGTATTTTTGGTGCAACTGAGGAAAATGTTGGTTACGGATTTGGCGGATCGGCCGGGATCAAGGACGTTGTTGAAGATTCGCGCTGCAGTCAGTGGTGGCGCGGGATTCGAGTTGGGAGAGGACAACGGAGGAAGAGTCGGCAGGGCAAGGGGGAGCGGATTGTGCACAGAGTTTGCACAGGAAATGTAGAAAGGGGTGGGCGTGGAAACGAGGACATGCGTCTTTACGGGCGCCGCTGGCTTCGCTTCGCGGGACAGCGAGGCGGCTGTCTCCACTGGTTTGGGGTGTTCCAGCGGCTTGGGGTGGTGCGTGGTTTGCGGCGGGTGCGTATAACGTGCTTGGGGGTAGAAGAATTTTCCTAGGGTTTTTTGTGGAGGGAAGCTAAAGGGCGCATGGGGTCAAGGATTTGGAGACATGCGGAGAATGGCCGGGTCATTGCAGTCATTGGGAAAGGCAGGTGGGACGAAAATTCTATAGCGGGAGGAATCATGACAACTGATCCGGTTTGTGGAATGAAAGTGGACGAGAAAAATTCAGAATTCAACACGCAGTTTGCGGGGAAGAGGTATTCGTTCTGCTCGGAAAATTGCCAAAAGGAATTTGAGGCTGATCCAGATGAGTTCGTAGAGACTGCGGCGGCATAGTGCTGCGGTTGATTGTGAAAGAGGGCCCTGCGCCGGCGGCGCAGGGCCTTTTTGTTTACGATTGCCTCGGTTGCGGTTGGCCTCGGTTGCGCTTTGCGGGGCAGCCGAGGCGGCTGTGTTTATATGAGTCTTGCCGATGGGCTTCGAGAATCGAAGTCAAGGGCAAGATCAAGATCAACGGTCAAGATCAACAGCAAGAGCAAGATCAACAACCACGTCAAAGGCGGCGGACAAGAGTGTCCGCCCCACACGAGCTAGTGGTGCGCGAGTGCTGGTTCCTGGACTGACTTGCCGCTTTTGAAAGCTTCGTAACGGTGGTTGACTTCTTCCCAGTTGATTACGTTCCACCATGCGGCGAGATATTCGGGACGGCGGTTGTTGTATTTGAGGTAGTAGGCGTGCTCCCAGACGTCGTTGCCGAGGATTGGGAAGAGGCCTTGGGAGATGGGATTGTCCTGGTTAGGCGTCGTAATGATTTGGACGTCGCCGCCTTGCTTGCCGGCGAGCCAGGCCCATCCGGAGCCGAATTGTTTGACACCGGCCTCGTTGAATTTGGTTTGGAAATCTTTGAAGTTGCCGAAGGCTTTGGTGATGACCTGGGCAATGGGGCCGGAGGGATCGCCTCCGCCTTTGGGCTTCATGATTTTCCAGAACATGGAGTGATTGACGTGGCCGCCGCCGTTGTTGCGGACTGCGGCGCGAATGTCTTCGGGGATGGAGTTGAGGTCGCGGATGAGATCGTCGGCGGACTTCCTGGATAATTCGGGATGCTTTTCGAGAGCTGCGTTGAGATTTTTGACGTAGGCACCGTGGTGCATGTCGTGGTGCAGGGTCATCGTCTGCTTGTCGATGACAGGTTCGAGCGCCGCGTAGTCGTAGGGCAGGGGCGGTAGTTCATGAGCCATGATTTTTCCTCCAGAGTTCTTATTGTACTGATGACGAGAGCGGAAGTGCGGATTCAGGCGAAAGAGCGTCGTTTTGTTTGGTGTCGGGGAAGGGGGTTGCGGTTGCGAGGAGATTTTTTAAGAAATCTCGCGCAAAAGCCTGTTGTTGTGAAGGCTTGACGCGGGGCTGAAGCGCGGCTCTTCGACGTTAGTTGGTGGGGGGGCCGAGGACTTCGCGGACTTTGCGGGAGAGGCTTTGGAGGGTGAAGGGCTTTTGGAGAAAGGCTTTGTGGGATTCGGTGGCGGGGAAGGCGTCCTGGGCGTAGCCAGAGAGGTAGAGGACTTTGAGGCCGGGGCGGGCGGCGAGGAGTTTCTGGGCGAGTTCGTGGCCGCTGAGGCCGGGCATGACAACGTCAGTAATGACGAGGTGAATGGGGTCTGAATGGGCGGCGGCGAGAGCGAGAGCGGCGTTGCCGTTGGCGGCTTCGAGGACGCGATAGCCGCGGGCTTCGAGGGTTTCGCGGACGAGCTGGCGGACGGATTCTTCGTCCTCGACGAGCAGGACGGTTTCGGAGCCGCCGGCGGCGGCTGAGGATACGGCGGCGGCGCCGAGGGCGTCGCAGGGTTCATCGACGCGGGGGAAATAAATGGTGAAGACGGTGCCGCGGCCGATCTCGCTCTGGACGAAGACGTATCCGCCGCTTTGTTTGATGATTCCGTAAACGGTGGAAAGACCGAGGCCGGTGCCTTTGCCTTTTTCCTTGGTAGTGAAGAAAGGCTCGAAGATGCGAGCCTGAGTTTCGCGGTCCATGCCCTGACCGTTGTCGCTGACGGAAATCATGACGTAAGGACCGTTCTTGATGTAGGTGTTTTCGGGACGGTAGGAATCGTCGAGGGTGACGGTGGCGGTGCGAATGCAGATTTTGCCGCCGTTGGGGAGGGCGTCCTTGGCGTTGACAACGAGATTCATGATTACTTGCTCGAGCTGGCCGGCATCGGCGCGAGTGCAGCCGATAGAGGAAGCGAGCTGGGTGGTGAGTTCGATATCTTCGCCGATGAGCGGGCGCAGGAGGCGCTCCATGTCGGTGACGATGGCATTGACGTCGACGACCTTGAGTTCGAGAAGCTGTTTGCGGCTGAAGGCGAGAAGCTGGCGAGTGAGCGTGGTGGCGCGATCGGAGGCCTGCTGGATGGCTTCAGCCTTGGCATGGAGCGGGTGGCCGAGAGTGAGCTGGTTGAGCAGGACCTCGGTGTAGCCACCGATGACCATGAGCAGATTGTTGAAATCGTGAGCGATGCCGCCGGCAAGGCGGCCGACGGCTTCCATTTTCTGAGCCTGACGGAACTGGTCTTCGAGGACGCGGCGCTCGGTGATGTCTTCGGCGATAGCTTCGAGGACATCGGCGGGCTCATCGCCGCCAGCGACCGCGCGGCCGCTGATGCGTACGGTGATGAAGGCGCCGTCCTTGCGCTTCCAGCGGACTTCAACTCCATCCATGCATCCGGTGCGGCGGAATTCGTCGATGAGGCGTGTGTATTCGGCAGGATCGGCGAAGACATCTTTTTTGGGATCGAGGGCCAGGATATCGAGAGCCGAATTGTAGCCGAGCATGCCGATGAGAGCCGGGTTGACGTCGAGAAAGCGGCCTTCGAGGCTGGAGCGATAGATTCCGTAAACCGCGCTTTGCACCAGGGATCGATAGCGCACTTCGGAGCGGCGCAGGGCCTGCTCGTTTTGTTTGCGGTCGATGGCGGCGGCCAGCTGCTGGGAGATCAGGGTGAGGACATCCTTGTCGCGTTCGCGGAAGCGGTGATTTCTAGAATAACTTCTTACGACCAGCGCGCCAAGGATGTGCTGGTTGACCTTGAGAGGAACGCCGAGCCATTGGAGTGGAGTTGGCGCGGTGATTTCGATTTCGCCACGCTGTTGCAACTGTTGGGCGAGTTCGGGGGTGCAGAGCAAAGATTCGCCGGTACGGATGACATATTCGATGAGGCCGGAGGAAAGTTTACGGGGAAGCGGAGTGGGCTCCTGCTCGTCGACGAAGTAGGGAAAACTGAGCAACTCAGATTCGGGATCGTGAATGGCGATGGAGAAATTACGGGCGCACATGAGTTCGTCGACGATGCCATGAATGGCGGCGAAGAACTGCTGCAGATCCTGCGCAGCACTGGCTTTTTCCGCAATGCGATACAGAGCGGAGCTAAGAGCTTCGGCGCGCTTGCGCTCGGAGATGTCGCGATAGAGAGCGTAGAAGGCGGTGGTACGGCCGTTGAGGATGAGAGGCGCCGAGGAGACGGAAACATCGAGCAGGGAGCCATCTTTACAGCGGCGTTGAGTTTCAAGAGTAAGACGCTCGCCGCGCTGCAGGCATTGAGCAATCCATTGGGCTTCGGCGGCGCGATCCGGGGGAAAGACGAGTTCGTCGATGGGCTGACCCAAAATTTCGGCTGAGGAGAATCCGAACATGCGCTGAAACTCGGGGTTAGCGCACTGGGTGCGGAAAGACGTGTCGACGACGATGAGAGGGTCGGGCGAATTCTGAAAGATCTGCTCGAGATACTGGCGACGGATATCGAGATCCGATGCGGAATTTTCTATTGCGGTATTTGTTTCTGATTCCGGCAGGCGCCAGGAAAGAGACACAGGCGGGACGACAGAGTTTGGAACGTCGGAGGGAACGAAGGCGGGTGGAACTCCCTGCTCCAAGGCCTTGCGCAAACCCTTGGCGCGCGCGAGTTCCCGCGACTGCGTTGATCGGGTGACACGTTCACCCATCTCGAAGCTCCCCCTCTGAAGCTTGCCAAGGGCATGTTAGAACGCGAGGGGGTAACACGAAAGTTACTGACGTAATTGAGGAGGATTAACGGGTCGATGTTGGTCGCGAGCGTTTCGCGTATGTGATGGGTGAGGAATTCGAAGGTGTAGCGAAGTGCTCCGTCACGTACGGAGTCGGGGCCCTCAGGGGCTAAAGCCCAGCTTTTTTGCGCTCGTAACGGCACGGCTAAAGCCGTGCCCTTCCCGATCCACAGGGGCTAAAGCCCGCGTGGTTTTGGATTCGGGACGGCACGGCTGAAGCCGTGCGCTGATACGAATCTTTGGCTGCGGCTAGAACCGTGCGCTGATACGAATCTTTGCCTGGGGCTGCGGCCGTGGCCTGATACGAAACTTTGCCTGGGGCTAGGGCCATGCGCTGATACGAATGTTGCTGGATTGTTCAGGATTTGGTGGCGAGCATTTCGCAGACGCGGCGGAGGACATCGCGCTGGCTGCCGGTGAGGGTGAGGAATTCGAAGCCGTAACGAAGGCCGTCGCTGTAACGAACGATGGCGCGCACCTTCAAAGGGTAAGGGCTGAGGGGCAGAGGAATTTCGAGGGAGACGATTTCTCCGGCTTCGAGCTTGCCGGTGAGGGTGGCGCCGATGCCATCCTGACCGAGTTCTGTGGAGTGTCCCCAGCAGCTGCGAAATTCTCCGTCCTGGAACATACGCACGCGGAGACGGGCGTCAATAGCAAAGCGCGGGTAACGGCGAGCATGGTTTGCCTTGGGAGGCTTAACAGGCTCGAGTTTTTTGCCCGGAGTTACCATGATTTTTCGTAACGTCAGGGGCTAAAGCCCGCATGCTTTTGGATCCGAGACGGCATGGCTGAAGCCATGCCTGATACGAATCTTTGCCATGCCCCGATACTTTGGCTGCGGCTGAAGCCGTGCTCTGACACGAAACTTGGGTAGCGGTGCAATTTGACCCTGACGGCTGTGTGCGTGAGGGAGATCCCTCGTCCCGCTGGTGAAAACGCGGGACTTCGGGATGACGCCAAGGATCAGATCGTTATCTTTTTCAAACTGCACCACTGCCGAAACTTTGCGGCACGGTTAAAGCCGTGCGCGTCCCAATTAATTGCCGTGTAAGAGGTAGCCGGGTTCGAGGGGGAGTTTACCTGCGATTTTGACTACCGCGACACTGCTGTTAATGGAATAGACATCTACCACGCCGACCGCACCGGGGAGGGACGCCACTTTGTTGACGAGATCTTCGTCGGAGGCGGCGACCAGGATGGCGGGATGATTTGGGCGTCCGTGATTGGCGGCCACGATGAGACCGTTGACCTCCCTCTCGGACATGCCATAAACCTTTTCGAGAACCAACCTGGTTTCGGGCGCAGAGGGCGAGCGCATAACAAAGGTGACGGGCTTGCCATCGGGCCAGCGATTGTTCTGGGCTTTGCAAAGCTTGACCAGCTCAGGGACGGTGATTGCGCCGATAGCGTTGGATTTGTTGGAAACCAAGGCGAGGTCCCGCGCGGACGCGAGGGATGCGCCGAGGATCACGAATATGAATGCACGCAGAAAGCGTTGGTAGAGCACTATTAATCTCCGCAGGCTGCAGAAATCCTTGAGAGCCATTGTGCGGGAAGAATGGTCATTCCTCAAAGGTAACCAAGGTCACAAACTTAAAGAGTGCATCGCGTGAAGTCAGGAAAAAAAGGCGCGGCTGGAAGGCCGCGCCCCGACAATGTGGCGAGAGTGATTTTTATTTCTGTTTGGTGCGAGCGGAGTGCGCGTGCACGACCGGGCGAAGCAGGGAGGCGGCGCCGAGTTGGGCCGCGGCAGTGGCTCCGGAGCCGGTTTGCTGTTCGAACACTCCCTGTCCTACCTGGCTGGAGTCGGTTTCAAGCAGGACGAGGGTTGTGCTGTTTATGACGTAAAAGTTGAAGCTGAAATAATTGGTGCTGGCTCCGCCACGGCCGTTGCTGTCTGGGGCGATGAGGTTGCCAGTGAGGGCCTTGTCAAAGCTGAGCGAAGTGCCACTGCCAGTTTCATCATTGAGGTCAACGAGCCCGCTGAAACCGCTGGCGGTGGTGGTGAATTCGGCGATGTCATCCTCTTCCCCGGCAGAGTTGTCGCCGGAGAGGTTCAACCCGTAGCCCTGGGAAGCAGCGAGAGTGGTGGCGCTTTGTGGGTAGGCCACTCCGGAGGTGATGCCGGCGTCGTCAATTTCGAGCAACTGAATGCCACTGCCGCCGTTGAAAGTGAAAGGATAGGCCGCAAAGGTATAGGTGCCGGGAACGTCGCTGGCGGCGCCGTTGACGAAGCCGCTGAGGCTGAACTCTGAGCGTCCGTTGGTGACGGGCGAGATGCTACCGGTGACGGTGTTGGCAGTGTTCACATTGCCACCATCGTTAAAGTCCTCAACTCCGGCGGAGATCGTGCCGCTGCTGTTGGTCAGCCAACCACCGGTATCGATGGGAGCACCGCTGGTATCCACTCCCGCAGTGGTAAAGACAAGTTGCCCGGTCGAAATGGAGGTTCCCTGGGTGTAGGCATCGCCTGAAGTAAGGAGCAAGCCGTCGGCTTCGATCAATTTCAAGTGCGTGTTATCAATCGGGTAGACATGGAAGGTATAGGTGTCGACTCCGGTGATGACGAGCGAAGCTGTGGCCGGTGCGGTGCCGAGCGTGACGGTGGAGGTTGTCGCGATCGCACTTGGGGCTCCTGAGTAGAGGCCGTCGTTGTTAATGTCTTCCTCTCCGGCGGTCACGGCTCCAGTGGAATCCAAAGTGAGGGCGCCTGCCGTGGCGATGGGTGTAGGCGTACTGGAGTTGCCAACGCCGGAAAGACCGAAGGCGTAGGAGCCGGCGAGCTGGGCTTGCGAAACCGTACTCTGCAGGTCGATGGTGCCGCTGCCGGTGCCGTTGCTGTCAAATTCGGTGACGAAACCGTGCGAGTTCGAGGTCAGGACGAAATCGAGGGTGAAGGGAATGCCTGTAGTGACTGGAGAGCCGCTTGAGTTAATGGTGGTGACGTTGGTATTAAAAAGAATTTGCCCGCGGCCGTCGGCGGTGATTTTATAGGAACCACTCGTGATCGGTTGGGCGGACGCTTCCGCGTCTAAGCCCCATATGTCGACTGTGCCGCCACTGATGCTGCCGCTGCCGTTAGCCGACAAACTGCCGACCATAGTGATGAAATTTCCAGAGCTGTCTGCTCCGGTTGAGGAAAACACGTAGGTGCCGTTGAGGTTGCTGGCGCTGAAGCCGCCGCTGGGAGGCGCCACGGGAGCGGGCGAACTGCTGCCACTGCAGGCGACCAAGAAGGTGAGCGCAAGAAGCGCGAGAAACAGAGCAATACTGTTGCGTACGGACATAACTTTCCCCCTGGAAAAATCAACTCTAGAGCGGGTCACCGTTAACTCCGAGGTTAGCATAGGAATTCACTGCCTTAAACCCGGAGCAAGAAAATAAGTAGCGTGAAGCACAAGAAAAAAATTCAGGGATGACGCAGGGTATACATATCTTTACATTCCAGTTATGAGTAAGTGATAGGTTGGATGCAGATGAAGTGGGAAGTGAAAGTGCGGAGGGTGAAATACCTGAGCGCAGTGCTGTGTTCAGTGGCGCTGTGCCTGGCTGCGAGCGGGCAGGCGGGAGCTGGGCAGAAAAATCCGGACGCTGGCGGGGTTCAGAAAAATGTATCCGACAAAACTGCGGGCGATGCCGCGCCGCAGGAGAGCGCGACGGCCAGCAGTGATAATGGATTGGTGATTGAGCCGACGGAGTTGCCGCCGACTTATCCGCACGGTCCTTATCAGGTGAAGTTTCATGCGCGTGGCAACTACGTGCCGGTGTTGCACTGGAGAGTGGAGAGAGGAAGGTTGCCGGCAGGCATCATGCTGGACGATAACGGATTGCTGCACGGAGAAGCGCAGAAAGAGGGGGAGTTTCAGTTTGTGGTGGCGGTGAAAGATGGGGGCAAACCGCAGCTGGCGGTACACAAGGGATTTGTGATCAAAGTGGTGCAGGCGATCACGGTGGCGTGGAAGGTTCCAGCGCACGTGAACGCGAATCGCATTGAGGGGAGCGTGGAGGTGTCGAACACGACCGTGGACGACGTAGATTTGACCTTTGATGTGAAGGCGGTCGCGGAGAATGGGCGGGCGACGGAGATTGGATACCAGCACTTTCCCCTGAAGCGGGGAACGTTGGGAATGGTGTTGCCGTTTGGCGAAACATTGCCGGATGGAGGCTACGTGGTGTACGCCAATGTGGTGGGCGAAGTGGCAAAACGGAACGCGATCTACCGGGAGCAGTTGCAGACGCCTGCACCGCTGCAGGTGGCGACGGCGCCGTAGGGGACGGGCATCCGGCCTTCGGCGTCCGGCATCCGATTGTTTTTGGTACTGTGGTCACGTTGACTTGAAATTGAGGTTTCTGAAAAACTAGCTTGCACGGCTTTCTTCGGCCGGTCTCGATCGCGAAGCATGGAACTATTGCTCAATCTCGCGTGGGTATTGCTGGCAGTGCCGGCGTATTGGCTGTGGCGGCGAGGTGCGAGTACGCGATCAGCGTGCGCGGTGAGTTCGCTGCAGTGTTTCCTGGTCCTGGGATGTGTGCTGGTACTGCTGTTTCCGGTGATCTCCGCTTCCGACGATCTGCATGCGATGCGGGCCGAGATGGAAGAGTCGGCCAGCAGCAAGCGTACGGTGCGCCAGGCGGCAAGCGATAAAGGGTCGGCGTGGATCAACCGCTTGCAGGGGCCTCCGGCGATGGCAGCTAGTGCGGCGTGGCTAGGTATTCAGCAACTCAGGCTGCTTGAGATTTCCGTTGTTTCTTTATCCCCACTGGCAAGGCCGAGTGTTTTCCATATCGGCCGAGCGCCTCCTATTTCTTTCCTCGGGTAGTTCTCCAAGTCTTTGGCGAGTCATGTTCGGGGTCGCTGACGGAGTGTGAGAAGTCTCCGCAGCGAGAATGACTCGGCTTTCGGGAAACCCTTACGAATCGTATGTGTCACCGACTCCGGGAACAACCGGGGAGCAGGATGGAGTTATTGATGGGAAGAGGATTATGGCTGGGTTGGGGTGTGCTGGGCGCGGCGATTTTTGCGTCTGCGCAGGCGTCACCACAGGGCGCGCAGACTCCGACGCACCCTCCGGCTACGGTGTGGACCTGGGAGCAAGTGAAAGACCGGCTGGAACTGAATAATCCCACGCTGCTGGCGGGGAAATTGAATATCAATGAATTGCAAGCCGACGAAATTACGGCGCATCTGCGGCCGAATCCGAATTTGACGCTGTTGTCGGATCAGATTGATCCGTTTTCCGCAGGGCAGCCGCACGGGCCATTTGCGTATTGGCTGCCTTCGGCGACGGTGAGCTATTTGCACGAGCGGGCGCACAAGCGAGAGTTGCGGACAGAAAGCGCGAAGAAGGCGACCGCAATTGGAATTTCTCAGCAGGACGATCTGGAACGTGGCCTTTTGTTCAGCCTGCGCAGCGCATTCGTGCAGACGCTGCAGGCGAAGGCGGTTTTGCAGGTTTCAAAGGACAATCTCGAGTACTACGACCACGTGTTGAAGATCAGCCGCGATCGCTTTCAAGCGGGCGACATCGCGCAGATCGATCTTGATCGCCTGGAGTTGCAGCGGGTGCAATACGAATCGGACGTGCAGACCGCAGAAGTGAATTTGCGTACGGCGAAGATCCAGATGCTGATGCTGCTGAACGATCGAACACCGATCGAGCAGTTTGATCTTGCCGGTGTCTTCGATTTTAACGATCAGATCGAGGCGCTGGATGCTTACCGGCAAATTGCGCTGGATAACCGCCCAGATCTGCGAGCGGCGGCTCAGGCCGTGGACAAGGCGAATACGGATTACAAGCTGGCGGTGGCGAATGGCTCGACCGACCCGACGGTCAGCTTCGACGTGGGCCGGAACCCGCCGATCGATTTCTATTTTGGGGTAGACGTAAGTATTCCGCTGCGTATTTTTGACCGCAATCAGGGAAACAAGCTGCATACGAAGATCGACATCACGCGCAGCGAAAAGTTGCGAGATGCATCACAGGCGCAGGTGTTCAGCGATGTGGATTCGGCCTATGCCACGCTGAACAGCAATTTGATCCTGCTGCGGCCCTACAAACAGAAGTATCTGGCGCAGGCGGTGCGGGTGCGCGACACGATTCTGTTTTCGTACCAGCACGGGGGGGCTTCGCTACTTGATTTTTTGAATGCGGAGAGCGATTACCGCAGCGTGGAGTTGAACTACGTGAACCTGGTGGGTTCGTATTTGACTGCGGCGGCGCAATTGAACCAGGCCGTGGGCAAAGAGGTTTTGCAATGAGAAACGGAAGGTTCGACAGGCTGTGGAAAGAGTCTTTCTTGATGACCTGCATTGCCTCGGCGGCTAAAGCCGCTGTTGATTTTGTGGTATTTACGGCGCGGCTCGAAGCCGCGCCCTTTCAAAACCGTGCCGCAGGCCGAGTTTTTCCGCAGTCCGCTGGATACGCCGGAGTCGGATTGTGCGTGGGGCTGGCTTTGGTGATGGCAGGCTGCAATGCGGGAAAGGCGGATCCGAAGGCTGAGGCTCCGCCGCAGGCGAGCGTGCAGCCCGATCTGGACGCCAACAATTTCAAGGTCGATCATCCAGAACAATTTCCGTTGGCAACGGCGGTCGAGTATAAGGCAGCGCCTGCACTGAATGTGACTGGGGTGGTGCAGCCGGATATAGCGCGGGCGGTGCCGGTAATTTCTCTGGCCGCGGGACGAGTGGTGGAAATTAAGGCGCGGCTGGGCGACGAGGTGAAGAAAGGGCAGCTCTTGCTGCGAGTGCAGAGCAACGATGTTTCTGGAGCGTACCAGGCCTATCGCAAGGCGGTGAACGACGAACTTCTGGCGCGGGTGCAACTTCAGAGGCAGCAGATACTTTACGACAAAGGCGCTGTGGCCAAGAGCGCTCTCGAACAGGCCGAGGACGTTGCCAAAGATGCGCAGGCCGATCTGGATGCTGCAACCGAGCAATTAAAGATTCTGGGAGTGAACAAGGACCATCCGTCGGGGATCGTCGATATTTTTGCGCCGATATCGGGGATAATCACCGACCAACAGGTTACGAGTGCAGCGGGTGTGCAGGGGTTGGGCTCGCCGAATCCATTCACCATTTCTGATCTTTCTTATGTCTGGGTCATCTGCGACGTTTACGAAAACGATCTCGACGCGGTGCATGTGGGCGAGTATGCGGATATCCATCTGAACGCCTACCCTAGCAAAACTTTCAAAGGGCGGATCGATAACATCCTGCCGGTGCTCGATCCGAGCATCCGTACGGCGAAAGTTCGGCTCGAAATGGCCAATCCCGGATTGATGCGCGTAGGAATGTTTGTGACTGCGACGTTCTTCGGGAAACAGGCGGAAACCCGGGCTGCGATCCCAGCGACTGCCATTTTGCACTTGCACGACCGTGAGTGGGTTTACGCGCCGATAGGGGCGGGCCACTTCAGGCGTGCTGAAGTGGTTGCGGGGCGCATGCTTCCCGGCAATATGCAGGAGATTATTTCCGGTCTCAAGCCGGGAGATCAAGTGGTCTCGAATGCTTTGGCGTTGCAGAACACAGTGGAGCAATAGATTTGATTCGCCGCGTCGTCGATTTCGCTCTGAACAACCGGCTGCTGGTGTTGGCGCTGGCGTTGATCCTTTTTGCCGGGGGAATCGTTTCGTTCAAGCGGCTGCCCATAGAGGCTTATCCGGACGTGGCGGACAACTACGTCGAAGTTATTACGCAATGGCCGGGGATTTCGGCGGAACAGATTGAACAGCAGGTTACGATTCCGCTTGAAATCGTGATGAACGGCATTCCGCATGTGGTGCACCTGCGGTCGTTCTCGCTGTTCGGACTCTCTGACCTGAAGCTGATTTTCGACGACGAATCGGATAACGACTGGAATCGCGAGCGGGTTTTGGAGCGATTGAGCCAGGTTACGCTGCCGCCGAATGTTGTGCCGCAAATGGGGACGGACTGGAGCCCGGTCGGGCAGATTTATTTTTTTACGCTGCGCAGCACGAATCCGGCGTACGACGCGATGGAACTGAAGTCGATTGAAGACTGGGTAATCGAAAAGAATTTTAAGGCAGTCCCCGACATTGTTGACGTTGCCAGCTTCGGCGGTCCTACTCGCGAATATCAGGTTCGGGTTGATCCGAACAAACTGGTTGCTTACGGGCTGAGCCTGGCACAGGTCGAGCAGCAACTCACGAACAACAACGCGAATGCGGGCGGCAGCTTCATACAAGAAGGACTGCAGCAGATCAATGTGCGGTCCGTTGGGATGGTCGACCGCGCTCAAGACATTGCGCAGACAGTGATCTTGACCAAGAACGGCACGCCGCTTCGGGTGAGGGATATTGCTGTGGTTTCGCAAGGTCCAAAGATTCGGCTGGGACAGTTTGCGAAGGCAATTCACCGGGAGGACGGAAAGATCGTCGACAACGACGACGTAGTTTCGGGCATCGTGTTGTTGCGCAAAGGCGCAGCGGCGGACACGGCTCTGCAGGGCATCCACGCAAAAGTGGAGGAGCTGAACGATCACATTCTGCCGCCGGGCGTGAAAGTCGTTCCCTTCATCGATCGCAGCGATCTGGTTCACTTCACCAGCCACACAGTGCTGCACAATCTGACGGAAGGCATGATTCTGGTCTCGATCATTCTGTTTTTATTTCTGGGGAATGTTCGGGGCGCGCTTATCGTGGCGGCGACCATTCCGTTTTCGCTGTTGTTCGCGTCTATTTGTTTGGACTTGAGACAGATTCCCGCGAATCTGCTGTCTCTGGGTGCGTTGGATTTTGGCATGGTAGTGGATGGCGCGGTGGTGATGATCGAGAACATCGTGCGCCATTTGGGCTCGAAAAATGGGGTCAAGACGCCCAACGAGAAAATCAGCGAAGCATCGCATGAGGTGCAGCGGCCTGTGTTTTATGCGATTGCCATCATTATTACCGCTTACTTGCCGATCTTTACGCTGCAGCGGGTGGAGGGACGGCTTTTTCATCCCATGGCGTGGACGGTCGCGTTCGCGCTGCTGGGGGCATTGCTGTTCTCGATTGTGATCGCGCCCGTGCTGGCAAGTTTTGCCTTTGCGAAGGGAGCGAAGGAATGGCGCAATCCCGCCATGGAGTTCTCCGTGAAGCACTACCGCCGCGCGGTCCGGTGGGCAATTCGCCGGCGCGTGCTTGTATTGTGTGTGGGCGTGGTCGGGTTTTTCTTTACCCTTTACCTCGCCTTCGGCGGCGTCATCGGTTCCGAATTCCTGCCCCACCTAGATGAAGGCGCGCTCTGGGTGCGGGGCACGCTCGCGCCCAGCGCCGGTCCGGACGAAGGCATCCGGGTGTCGAATCAGGCGCGGATCATTCTTTGCTCGTTCCCCGAGGTCCCGCGATGCACCAGTCAAACCGGACGGCCAGATGATGGCACGGATACAACCAGCTTTTTCAATACCGAATACTTCGTCGATCTCAAACCGAAAGAAGAATGGCGGCCTGTTTTTCACGAGGACAAAGACGAACTGATCGCCGCCATGAATCGCGAACTCAACAAAATCCCCGGTGTGGTCTGGGGGTTTTCTCAACCCATTGAAGACAACATGGAAGAAGCGGTCAGTGGAGTAAAGGGCGAGCTGGCCATCAAGGTCTACGGCGACAACTTGAAAGCTCTGGAAGACAAGAGCGCCCAGATCGCCAGCATTATGGGAACGGTGAAGGGCGTCGAAGATCTGGGAGTCTTTCATGTGCTGGGCCAGCCTAATTTGAATGTGACGGTGGATCGCGCGGCGTGCGCCCGATATCAGATCAACGTCTCCGATGTGCAGGATGCGGTGCAGACCGCTGTAGGAGGGAACGCGCTCACCCAGGTACTGAAGGACGAGGCCAGGTACGACTTGACCCTGCGCTATTTACCGCAATACCGGAATACGCAAGAAGCGATCAAGAACATTCGTCTGTTATCGCCCTCCGGAGAGCGCGTGTCGCTGGCGCAGCTCTGCAAGATTAGCGAAGCTGAGGGCGGATCCGAAATTTATCGCGAAGGCAATCAGCGCTATGTTGCCATCAAATACAGCGTCCGGGGCCGCGACTTGGGCGGCGCAGTAGAAGAGGCGATGAAGAAAGTCAACGAACAGGTAAAACTGCCGCCCGGATATCACATCGATTGGGCCGGAGAATACGAGAGCCAGAAGCGCGCGGACGAGCGGCTGCTCATTGTGCTCCCAATCACCATCCTCGTGATCTTCGTCATTCTTTACACGATGTTCAAGTCTTTCAAATGGGCGTTGCTGATCCTGGGCAACGTAGCGATGGCCCGCTTTGGCGGGTTGCTGGCCCTTCTGATCACTGGGACCAATTTCAGCGTCTCCTCCGGCGTTGGCTTCCTGGCGCTATTTGGCGTGTCGGTGCAAACCGGAGTCATCATGCTGGAATACATCAACCAGCTTCGCGCACGGCGGTACTCGATTGAGGACGCTGCGGTGGAGGGGGCCGTTTTGAGGCTGCGGCCGATCATGATGACGATGCTGGTGGCGACTTTAGGCTTGCTGCCGGCTGCGCTTTCGCACGCTATTGGTTCCGATTCTCAGCGACCGTTCGCGATAGTGATTGTGGGTGGATTAATTGCGGATCTGGTGATGAGTATTTTTCTTCTGCCGACGCTGTATGTGTGGGTCGCTGGTGAGCGGGACGTCCTACCCATGGCGGAGGGTAATTTTGAAGAAGGCGAGCATGTGGATTAGTCGCGCGCGTCAGAGATGGGTTGTGTATCCTGAACGCCTCACCGCTTTTCTGGGGGAAGCCGATTTATGGCTGAAAAATCCGGTTCAACGGCAGAAGAAGTCCTGGGCCGCCAGCAGCTCGATCTAGACAGGCTGAAGGATGCTTTGGGCCTGCTTGGGGTCAATCCCTGCGCGTGGTGCAAGAAGTATTTTCGGCGGTCCGATCCTGGCGCTCTCTTCGATGCCGGCGAACTGATTTGTTATAAGTGCATTCGGGAGTGGTGGCCGCAGTGCGAGGGGCAAATCACTACCAAAGAGCGCGAAGACCTGGAAGGCAAACTGGTCTTCTGGCTGCGGGACCACCATCACGCCGAAACATTTAAGGACCCGGCGAAACTGCCGGAGAGTTCACTGCAGGAGCTGCATATCGTCGCCAACTGCCTGGAATGTCATGGGACGGGAAAATCGCTGGGACAGGATAGTTGCCGTTTCTGCGAGGGGCGGGGGACGGTGTGGGTGATTGTTTCGCGGAAGGAGGGGTAGGTAGTTCAGCTGTCGGCTGTCAGTACTCAGTACTCAGCTAAAGCTGGTTTCGGCGGAAGATTGCTTTCGAGTGCGCAATATATTTCGTTTACCTTGATGATCGAAGAATTTGCGGGGAGGCAGAGGGGAGGCAAGAAATTGGAGAGTGCTAGCCGCTGGCGGCAAACAGCAGGTTCCTCATCGGGCTTTCGCCCGATTCGGAATGACAAGACTTAGGTGCAGTTCGCGCGATTCGGGATGGCAAGGCTTGAGTCCAGGTTCGTGGCAGAAGAACTGGAACTGGCTTGAAAAAATTAAAGAGTTCCGAGGTGATGTTGGGTCCATTCGTCTCGGCCAGTAGCTCGCGTTAGACCCTTGCTTGACCTGCTATGCTGCATCCCTTGCGGGCGCGCTGCATGCGATCTTCGCTCGGGCTCCGGGCTTACCGCCAACCGGAAAAACCTACCCAACGCCTCGGAACTCTATCCTGCCTTCGACTGGGTTTCCCGTTCTCCTCGACCAGAGCTTTGCTATAGACCCTTACTGGCCTTCGCTCATCATTTTGCAATGTGAGTGTGACTCAGCTTGAGCCCCGGACGCCGCACCAACCGGAAAAACTTAAGAAACTGTCAAAGAACGATCTTGTTTTACTCCTTCCAGGATTTAAGTCAACGAAAAGTATGCGCTTATATCTCGTTTGTTTTCAGGCGAGTGCAAGGCCTCCACAAGGGAGTGACCGAATTTTGTGCAACAAGTAATGCAGAGTCGCGCGAAAGGCAGGCGGGAAGCGGGTTTTAGCGATTCCGGCTGGGGATCGATACAATCCCAGCGGATTCGAAGGCGGCGATCCTAGTGTGGATATCGGGCAAAAGCCGTGCCCGGCAAGGGATCGAGCTAAAGGGTCACTGCCAGGCGTACCTGCGACGATTGCCCCTGAATCTTGGCAGTTAGGTTGTAATCCCTTGACAACAGGTGTAAGTCTGCTAAAGTTCGAGAAATGCTGCTGAACCTTGTTCTTTAACAATGTTCTTAACAATCGATTCCACAGGTGCCCTGTTTATGAAGAATGTCTATGAAGTTTTGCGACAGAAAGAGATGGAGCTGACCCGACTCGAAAAAGAAGTGGAAGCTTTGCGGTTGGTGGCTCCGCTGCTATCGGAAGAAAAGGAAATGAACTCCGAGATGGCGAAAGCGACGATGCCGACCGCGGTGAACGGGCCGCAGCAACCGATCCGCATCCCGGCGCCGCCAGTGGTGCCCGCAGCGCAGCCGGTGCGCGCCGCAGGGTGGGAGGATGCCAAGCGCTGGCCGTAGACGTGGCCGCGGGCTTTTTCTAGATCATTTCCATAGGCGCTTGTTCGCGCTCCCTACCAGCCTGGGAATAAATCCTGGGCTGTCGTGTTTCTGCAGTGTTGATAACTTCCTGTCGGCGGCTGAAGCCGCGCCCTTTCAAGACGCGCGCAAAAATCTATTCTAGGCGATCACGATCTGTCCGAGAGCGGATAGCAGGCGGTCTACTTCGTCGGCGGTGTTGTAGTGTACGAGGCCGATGCGAAGGAAGCCGCCGGAAGTTTCGACATTCAGGCGCTCGGTCAGGTTCAGGGCATAGTAGTTTCCATCCCAGGTAAAGAAGCCAAGGTCGCCTAATTTGGTGGCGAGTGCGAGCGGAGTTTGATCTCGGGTTTGATTGATGACGCGCAGGGCGATGGTGGGGCAGCGCTCGGCGAAGCGGGCGGGACTGGTGATGCCGTAGATTTTTATGTTGGCGATTTTTGCGAGGCCGGTGATCAGGCGGTTCATTAATCCATGTTCGTATTGATGGATGGCTTCGAAGGCGGCGACGATTGCGGCGCGGCGGGATCCCACGTCTCGCAAATTCGGCGAGACATGGGGCACCCCCACTGTCCCAACATTTCTTGTGTTCACACTTGCCAACGAGTGGCGGCCGAGGTCGGCGATGTAGTCGACGCAGGCGGTGATTCCGGCGATGGACTCGTGATTGAGCGTTCCCCATTCCCAGCGGTTGGGGATGGCGTCGGTGAGAGGGCGGACTTTGTAGGGGCGGAGGCGGGCGAGGTGCTCGCGCTTGCCGAAGAGAACGCCCATGTGCGGGCCGAAAAATTTGTAGGTGGAGCAGACGAGGAAGTCGCAATCGAGGGCGGCAACGTCGATGAGGCCGTGCGGGCCATAATGGACCGCGTCGATGTAGGCGAGGGCACCGGCGGCGTGGGCGAGGCGGATGATTGCTTTCACGGGATTGATGGTGCCGACGGCGTTTGACGCGTAGCCGACGGCGACGAGTCTGGTGCGGTCGTTGATTTTGCTGGCGAGGTCGGCAAGATCGAGGGTGCAGTTTTCTTCGTGAATTTCAGCCCAGCGGATGGTGACACCTTTTTCTTCGAGGGCGAGCCAGGGGGAAACGTTGGCGTCGTGATCGAGGCGGGTAACGAGGATTTCGTCGCCGGGGCCGAGGTCGCGGGCGATTGCGCGGGACATGGCGTAGGTGAGCGTGGTCATGTTGGGGCCGAAGACGATTTCGTCGGCGGCGCAGTTGAGGAAGTCGGCCATGGCGGCGCGGGCTTCGGCGAGCATGGCGTCGGTGCGGCGGCTGGAGGCGTAGGCTCCGCCGGTGTTGGCGTTGTCGCGGCGCAGGTAGTTGGAGATGGCGTCGATGACGCGCTGCGGAACTTGCGTTCCGCCGGGGCCGTCGAGGAAGGCGGCGGGATGGCCGTTGACGAGTTGGGAGAGTGCGGGGAATTGGGCGCGGATGTGGGGGATGTCGAGGGAAGTGGCGGAGGCGGTTTCGGTGAATGGCATGGTGAACATTCATCATATTATGGAGGATGCCTGGGTGCTCTTCCCAGCAAATGATGAAAAAACGTTTTGCGATCGCGACCGGTATTCTAGTTGTCCTCCTGTCAGTGTGGTTCACCCACTCGAGGATTGAAGCGGATCGTGCGAAGGCACGGCGAGAGGTGACGTATCAAAGACAACTGCAACACTTTCAGCAAGGGCTTCGATTAGGCATGCCGCGGTCAGAGGTTGCGAGCTATCTTCACGCTCAGAAAATCCCGTACAGCGAAATAAGTCAGAACTTCGACGTGAAGATTGGCGAAGAGCCAAGCGACAGCATCTTTTGTGAGAAGTGGTATGTTTACATCGAAATGGAGTTTATTAGCCTGAAAGGCCAGATTGATTCATCGCCTTTCGATAATCTGGACAGCATTTCCGTTCGCAAGATCGGAACTTGTCTGTAAGCCAGCCTAAGGACATCTGAAGTTTCAGAGTACGCCTCGCTTGGCGAATCGTTGATTGAACAAGTTCAGGCATCCCTACGGGATGCGGTTCCAATTTTGCGTGGGGTTACCCGGCGGTGAACCGCCGGGCTATTTTCGGGCGTCCTGCAGAACGCGGGGCACCTAAGAAGCGCGGGGATCCTTCACTCCGCCTGAAGAACGGCTGCGTTCAGGGTGACAATTTTAGGGGGGATGACGGGGTTGCGGCGCGGACGAAATCCGCGAGCATGCCGTAGGCGGTGGCGTAGAGGCCGGGATTTTCTTCGGTGAGGGCCAGGCCGGGGAAGATATCGGTTTCGAAATAGATGTAGGAGGAGGCGCCGGCGATTTTGCCCATGGGGCTGCTGCTTAGCACTTTCTCGGGTGCGACGCTGGCTTTCACTCCGCTGCCGACGCGCTGGGCGCGGCAAACCAGCTTGAAGGGCCAGCCATCGCGGCGTCCGTTGCGGACGGCATTGGTGGTCAGCTCGCGAATGCCTTCGCGATAGATTTCTTCCAGACGGATCGGAATGTCCATCAGGACCGTTATTAGCGCGGCGGTTTTTACGGCGGAGTCCCAGCCGTCGATGTCGTGGGTGGCGTCGGTTTCGGCGATGCCGAGGGATTGGGCTTTTTTTAGGGACTCGTCGAAGGTGAGGCCGTTCTCCATTTCAGTGAGGATCACGTTTGTCGTGGAATTCAGGATGCCGTGAAATCCTTGCAGGTGAATTGCGGGCAGTTGATCGAAAAAAGAAAAGATGGGGACGCCGTCCATGACGGTGGATTCGAAGAGGAAGCGTTTGTTGTGGGCGGCGGCCAGGTCGCGGAGTTCGCGATAGGCGTGGACGATGGGGCCTTTGTTGGCGGTGATGGCGTGGGCTCCGTGAGTGAGGGCGGCGCGGATGTGATCGATGGCGGGCTGACCGGTTTCGACGTTGAGGGAGGTGGCTTCGAAGAGGATGTCGGCTTGGGCGGCTTTCAGCCAGGCTTGCGCGCTTAGGAGCTTTGTATCGGATTCCTGGCTTTTGTCGGACAGGAGTGTCCGACCCACATGGGCCAGATCCAGGCCGGTGGGAGCGGCGATCCATCCGAGGCGGCGGGAGGCGATTCCGGTGATGCGGAAGGAAATTTTGTGGTGGGCGCGGAGTTCTTGTTCGCGGTCGAGGAGGAGTTGGACGAGTGTGCGGTTGACGTTTCCGAAGCCAAGGAAGCAGAGGTTGTAGGTATGAATGCGGATTTCCTCGCGCGGGGGCTAAAGCCCATAAGCGCTAAACTTAAGCATGATACCTTCCGTTATCCGACAACACGGAAGTCAAATAGTCAAACCCTGTCTTGATCGGCGTTGGAGAGTCGGATTCAAACCCACCTTAGGGCGTAAGTATGGTTGCCGTTAAGCTTCTGCGATTCCTCTCAAGTAACCGCCAGCGACTCACGCGATTCGACGCTGACCCTCGAACAAGCGCGCAGTGGCGGCTCCAAAGATGAAGCCACCGACATGCGCCAAGTATGCCACCCCGCCGGTCTGCACTTGCGCCACAGCACCTGCGTGGAAGAGCTGACTGATAAACCAAAGACCGATTAAGAGGGCCGCTGGAATGAATCTGATGCGCGCGAACACGAATATAAACAGAAGCGTGCGAATTTGATCACGAGGATAGGTGACAATAAACGCGCCCATCACCGCGGCGATTGCCCCGCTCGCGCCCAGATTCGGGACTGTGGAATGGGGGCTGGCTGCAACCTGGGCCAGCATGGCGACCAGCCCACCGACCAAGTAGAAAACAAGATACCGGCCGCGGCCCATCGCATCTTCAATCTCGGGAGCAAAGGCCCATAAGAAGATCATGTTGCCAATGATGTGCGACCAGCTGCCATGCATGAACATCGCCGTTAGGATCGTGATCCAGTGATGGCCGGAAACGATCTGCGCTGGGACCGCTGCCCACTGAGTCACAAATGCGTCGCCACGCATCAGCTCCAGCACAAAAACAACGACATTCACGACGATGATGCCGGCGGTGACGACGGGCACGCGCGCGGGGCGTCGCGACCCATCGCCTAGCGGAACCATGCCTCCCATTTTGTCGTCCTCCGTTTCGGTCGATGCCGGGTTTCAGCAGGCGTGGCTACCCCGAAGCGTGCAATCCCCTCGCCTCGCCGACCCAATATGCCGTCAGACGTTTGCCACACTTAAGCAGCAACGCCCCACAAAATGGACAATGTCGAAGCCTGCCGCAGTATCTTACGCACGGAGTCTATCCTAAGGAAACACAAGAAGGCCACCGAGCGGCGGCGTAGTTGGGTGTCGTGGCCGCGAATGCCTCTGCGTGCCATTTACAGTCATCGTTTCTCCTCGTTTCCGCAAGTTGATGGAGATGGGTGCAAGTCCCGACCTTCGTCATTGGAGCTAAGACAGGAAGATCGGGACTTGACGTGACAGAGTTTAACTTGCGCGTCTCTCCTGCCGATCGAGCCACTCGCTATAGTGTTTTTTCACGGTGGCCATACGCTGTTCTTGCTTGACCTTGATGTCCTGCTTCGATTGGGCCGCCCTTTCCTTCAGCGCCTCTAGTTTGGCATCTGCCTCGTGCCGGATAGCTTCGAGTTTAGCTTTGGCGTTGGCCAATTTCTTTTGCAGCTTTGCGTTGAGTGCGTCAATCCGGGCTTGCAGCTTCGCTTTGCGGTCCGCCTTGGCCTCGGCGTGTTCAGTTTTCAGTTGAGCGATGTCCGCCTTGATCGATGCGATGTCCCGTTCATCCTGAGTGTCTTCCACTTCCCAAAGGCTGCGACGCAAGACAATACCACCCAGTGCTTCCATGCGTGTGTCCACCGGAGTGGTCCACTCCTCGTCCACCTCGGCGACTACAGCGACCTTGCCGGGCGTAAGGGTCTCCGCGACGTCCGAGAGAAAGTCGCTTCCAACGCGCACGTTGTCAAGGTCTGCAATTGCTCCGATGAGAGAGCCACCGGCGGCACCTACTGCTACACCGACAGGACCGCCCAATAGCCCGACGAGACTGCCGACCGCAGTGCCGGTCAGAGCTCCCAACGGACCGGAGTCAGCGCCTTCTTTCACCGATGCCGTACCATTGGGGTTCTTGACAACGACTCTCGCCGCATACACAGCGATGCTGCCGTCTCCATCCAGTTGCTGAAGACTCCGTGACCCTTCGTAGGCTTTGCTCTCGTTATCAAAAACCACTACCAGCATTCTGTCCATGATGGTTTCCTCCTTTTCGTTTGATTTCAAACGCAGCGGCGGGTCGGGTGAATTGTGGGTTGAATGTGGATGGTCTGGAGACCACCATTACAGGCTCGACCTTGAGGAATGTCAAGCTGTCGGCCAGTCCTTGCGTCGGCTACTCATAGAAGGGAAGTGGCCTCGTCCAGTTTCAGCGGAACATACCGTTTTTGAATTGGTACTATCCGCAATACTCGGTCCTGCTGTCGTGCTAGAAGATTGGGAACTAAACCCACGCAGTCGAGATGCCCGGATGAGGGGCAACCCTAAACCAATTACGGCTTAAGTTAGCGCTTATGGGGCTAAAGCCCGGGTTAGTTCTTTGGGGAACGTTGCGGCGCGGCTGAAGCCGCGCCCTTTTCAAAACGTCGCCCTTCCGAAACGTCTTTGGCGGCGGGCCGCCGGCGCTGCTAGCCCATGACGGTGGTATGTTCGGGCCTGATTTTGTACATCACGCGGACTTCGCCGGGCTGGCCGTAGGGATATTTGTCGACGCCGAGATATTTCTTGGCCATTTTGTCAATGTGGGCGCTGGCGCCTTCTTCCGTGATTTCGACGACGCGGCCGCGAATTTCGAGATAGCGGTAGGGATTGTCGGGGTCCATTAGACTCATGGCTACTCGGGGGTCGCGGCGAACGTTGCGGTCCTTCTGGCGTCCCTTGGCGGAGTTGAAGATGACGTGTTCGCCGTCGAAGTCGCACCACACCGGGGTGACTTGCGGACTGCCGTTGGGCATGAGCGTGGCCAGGTTGGCGAAGGCGCGTTTCTGAAAAAGATCGCGGTATTTTTCGGGGATGACTTCGGGCATAGACCCTCCTTGCGGTCAAGCGAAGATGACAGCACATTATAGATCGCAGGGGTGGGATTCGGTTTGCGGTATTCTTTTGAGCACGAAATGAGAGGAGCGTGGGGAATGTGTGTAGGATCGAGTGAGGTCGAGCGTTGGGAAGTTTCGCAGGGGCTAAAGCCCGAGGATTTTTTGGCGGCTTGCGCGGAGCTGAAGCGCCGCTCTTCCACGGTTGTGCAAGCGTTGTGTGCGAGCGCTGGAGGCTCAACCCCAGCGGCTAAAGCCGCTCTTTTTAGTTGGCCGCTGATCGCAGCGCTGGAAGCGCTGCGCCACCCAAAAGCATGCCACCCAAACGCGTGGGGGTCGAAGGCGCGCCATCTGATACCGCGCGCATTGTTCGTGCTTCTGCTAAGCGTCCTGCTTCTACTTCCTGCCGTGGCTAGAGCGCAGAGTGGGAAGTATCCGCAGACGATTGTGTTCATGACGGATTTTGGCGTGGTGGATGATTCGGTGGCGATTTGCCGGGGCGTGATGTATTCGATTATGCCGGAGGTGCGGATCGTTGATCTCACTCACGAAGTGACGCCGTTTTCAATTCTAGATGGGGCTCGTTTTCTTTATGGCGCGACGCCTTACTACCCTGCGGGGACGGTGTTTGTGGTTGTGGTTGACCCGACTGTGGGCAGCACGCGCAAAGCGATTGTGGCGAAATCGAAGCGGGGGCAATATTTTGTGCTGCCTGATAACGGGGTGATCACGCTGGTGGAGCAACGCGACGGAATCGAGGGCGTGCACGAGATTACGAATCCGGATTGGATGATTGGGACCAAGATGTCGTCTACGTTCCACGGGCGGGACATTTTTTCTCCGGTGGGAGCGCATGTGGCGCGGGGGGATGATTGGACAAAGGTTGGTCCGGAGATGCCGGTGGCGTCGCTGGTGCATTTGGAGTTGAAGGCGGCGCGGGTGGACGAACGCGGAATCGCGGCGGAAGTGATTGCGACGGATGGTCCGTTTGGGAATCTGGTGACGAATGTTGATGGGGAGGATTTTCTGAAGCTGGGATACCAGCGCGGGCAGGAAGTTCCAGTGCGGGTCGGGCAGAAAGAAATGAAGATCAAATTCGTGCGGACTTTCAGCGACGTGGCGCTGAACCAGCCGTTGCTGTATATCGACTCGCGGGGACGGCTTGGGCTGGCGGTGAACCAGAATAATTTTGCGGCGATGTATGGGGTGAGGCCGCCGGTAGAATTGTTTATTCCGCGGGCTGGGAAGTGAATGCCGGAGAGCAGATTCCTCGCGCCAAAAAGAAGGCGCTCGGAATGACAAAACCTGAGCAGAAGATTCACGGAGCAACAGCAGATTATTGCTCCTGAGCAATGCGCGGGAGGACGGCGCGGAGGAGGGCTTCGAAGGTGGTCTTGACGCGCTCGCCGGTTTCCATGACTTCCTGGTGGGAGAGCGGCTGGTCGAGAATTCCGGCGGCCATGTTGGTGACGCAGGAGATTGCGAGCACATTGATTCCCATGTGGCGGGCGGCGATGACTTCGAAGACGGTTGACATTCCGACCAGGTCTGCGCCGATGGTGCGAAGATATTTAATTTCGGCGGGCGTTTCGTAGCTGGGGCCGAGGAGGGCGGCGTAAACGCCTTGGTGGAGCGTCATGCCGAGAGTGGCGGCTTCTTCCTGGGCGATTGCTCGATATTTTTTCTCGTAGGCGTGGGTCATGTCGGGAAAGCGGACGCCGAAGCGGTCATCATTGGGTCCAGCGAGGGGATTATTTCCCTGCAGGTTGATGTGGTCGCGGATGAGGACGAGCGCGCCCTGCTGATAATTCAGATTGATTCCTCCTGCCGCGTTGGTGAGGATGAGGGCGCGAATTCCCATGCGTCCGAAGACGCGGGTGGGAAAAGCGACTTCCTGGGGCGAATATCCTTCATAGAGATGGACGCGGCCCTGCATGACGGCGACTGGGACGGTGCCGGCTTTACCGATGACCATTTGTCCGGCATGGCCGATGGCGGTGGAGCGTGGGAAGGCGGGAATCTCGTGGAAAGGAATTCTTGATGATTCGGTTAGAGAATCGGCGAAAGAGCCGAGGCCGGAGCCGAGGACCAGGCCGACGCGGGGGCGAAGTGGGGTTCGCTTCAGAATGGATTGGGCGGCGGTTTCGGCGAGAGTGAATTGATCGGTCATGAGAGTGCTCTCAGATACCTCGGGGGCTAAAGCCCGCGGTCATTGCTGACTCTTCTATCGCAGCGCTGAAAGCGCTGCGCCACCCAAAATCAAGATCGACGCCACCCAAAATCAAGATCGACGCCACCCAAAATCAAGATCGACGCCACCCAAAATCAAGATCGACGCCATCCAAGATCAGGATAGACTGCATCCTGTCTAGTACTTCTTCTCAAATTTCGCGAAGTCGGTTTCGAGGGTCCACTGCGCGCGCGCGCGCTCGTTGGCGGCGAGGAATTCTTCGCATGCGGTGGAGGGCTTCTCCGGTGCCGGCATACTTCCGGCACAGGCTGGGGTGATGCGAAATATGAGTTTTGTATCGGTCCAAAGGCTTTGGCCGGGGAGAAAGCTGTGCTCCAGGCTTTGGCGGACCATGCGCTTCAAGTCCACGTAGGACAAGCGATAGGTTTCGACGGCGCGTAGATATTCGTGCGTCATATCGGAGCGCGATACACCCTCGTCGTCGGTCGCGAGCGCAACGGGGACTCCATACTTCATGTAAACCGGCAGGGGATGGTCGTCTCCGCTGACGCCGAGGATCATGTCATTGGAGGTCAGAGCGATTTCGACCAGGACGTTTCTCTCTGCCATTTCGTGCATGAGGCCGATCGGATCATTTTCGTTCATTACGGAAACGCCGTGGCCGATGCGCTCGGCATGGCCACGCTCGACAGAGGCGCGAACGTGGAAGGTGAGGTCTTCGGGCGGCACGAGTCCCATGGCGAGTTCGCCAGCGTGCAGCGCGATGTGCACTTTGGGATAAACGCCGTGCAGATAATCGAGCATCGCCATGTGTTCGTTGAAATCGTGGAGGGGGACGTACCAGTCCTCGGGCATAACCAGATTCAGGCCGACGAATTGGGGATCGGACGATGCCAACTCGAAGCCCAGAAGAATTTGAGCGAAGACGATTTCGTGGGGTAAGCCACGCAGGACCTGATAAAGATAGCGGACGGTGACGCCGCAGCCGGGTGCGGCATCGGCAGCTCCGCACTTGAGAATTTCTTTGGCACGAGCAGAGTCGGCGGCGAGTTTCTTACTGGTTTCGGCTGCCACGTCTTTGATACCGGCGGCGAGCAGGGCGTCGCGCATTTTGGAAAAATCGGAATTCCACTCAACTTTCTCCGCCAGTTTGGCGGCCGCGCCGCCATCGGCGGTGTGCATGAACTCGACGTATTGGAGATGATCCATGCCGGCACGGTTGGTGGCTGCGGCGATGGCCTCGGCAACGTGGGTGTGAGAAGCGAGGCCGAATTTGTCGAATGAGGCGAAGAAATGATCGTGACCAGATTCGTCTCCGGGCCGCCAGTTGCGCATCGACCAGGCGTCAACCATCTGGCCGTAAAGTACGTGATCGCCGTAGGAGCAGCGCGCGGCGGGCTTGGCCGTGTAGTTCTCGCAAGAATCGCAAGGACCGGGCAGAAGGCGGGAAGACGTTCGGTCGACGCACAAGCCGCCGTCAGCCGCGAAGTCGATGAGATCCTCGGCGTAGATGGCGCCATCCAGATGATTATGTAAGTCCCCGCCCTTGGGCAGGTCGTGCACAAAAGGCAGCAATAATTGCGGCTGCTTGCGAATTGAGTCGAGATAGCGGGCGGTGCGCTGCTCGAAACTCTGAGCGGAGGCGAACGCGGTCAGCAATAGAACGAGCAAGCAGCGGCGCAGCCCGACACGGACGGTTGGTGGCAAGATTGGCCCTCCGGGAATCATGCTGGAAGTCAGGAAAGAGATTGTAATCCGTTGCGGTGGAAGGTTCACGGAAAAGAGGAGGATGGAGAGTTGCGAGAATTTGACGTAGCCGGGAATTTAATGCAGCCAGGCAATTACGCCGATAACGATAACCACAACGAGCAACGACCCGAGGACGTACTTGTTCGCGGCGAACCAGGACTCGGACTGTAGAGCCGAGCTCAAGAATGGAGTTAGATTGTCGGATGCGGGCACATCTGGCAAGACACTGGTGGAGAGATTCTGCGGCAAGGCAGATGGAATTGTGCGAGTTGAACCAGTTGAAGTGAGGCCGGGGATGGGCGCGGGCTCGATGGCAGCAGGGGTCGAACTCTGCGGGGTTACGGTTACAGCAACTGGGGGGACCGCGAGGCGTGCGGCGGTTGATGGTTTGGGGTGGGACGCGGAAGAGGTTGAAGGAGAATCGTTCATGGCAGAACTTTTTGGCATGGGCGCGGTTGGCGGGACGGCTTTCGGTTCCGAGGGCGCTTGCGGGGCTACTTTGGCTGCGGGGGTCGAAAGGCGGGCGCCACGCCACTGTTTCTCCTCGCACTCCACACATAAGGTGCGTCCCTGGGATATGGGAAAACCGCAGGCCTGGCACTTCTGGAGATTTCTCAACATCGCTGGTACAGCGATTGACGCAGCTGTTGCGTCGGCTGGGGCACTGCTGTGCGTTTGCGTGGCGGCGGACCAGAAGAGCGGCTTCTTTGGGGCCTCGACGGCGGTTTTTTCCAGAACAGTATTTTCTGGAGCAGGTTTTTCGCCCTGACATTGCGACGCAGAATTTTGCGACGCAGAGTTTTGCGACGGAGTCTCTTCTCGTTTTTGTGGTGGAAGATCATTAAGCGGTGGAACGTCGTTAACCCGTGGCGCGGGAGCGGGGGAAATAGTATTGGCAATGGATTCAGTCGCGACCGGCACAGCGGGAATGGCTTCGACGGCGATAGCGGCAGCGGCGGTCTGCAACTCGGCAGCAGGCGAGTGCTCGATCGCAGTGGCAGCATGCGCGGCTGCGGCGAACTTCACGGACATGGCCACCATTTCGCTCAAGCGCCGCAACGCAGAAAGGTCACGTTCGTCAAAGGCATTTGGTTTGCCGGAAAAAAGCTCGAAGACGCCAAGCGCCTGTTCATCGCTCACGATTGGCATTACGACTACGGATGAGATGCCCATGCGCCGGCAACCTTCGCGGTTTACGCGGAGATCGCGCTCGGCGTCGTCGCAACGCATAGCCTGACGGGTGCGTATGCTTTCTCCGGAGAGTCCAAATTCCATGGATAGGAGTGCGCCCAACTCGGGTGCATTGGAGCCGGCGCTGGCCCGGCAAAGCATGTCTTTATGTTCGCCGCGACGCAGGGCGATGGCGGCGCCACTGGCTCCGGTGATGTACTGGGCGCGCTCGGCGAGCAATTGCATGGCGGCATCCAAATCACTGCAGGCCATTTCGGCAAGGGACTGGCGGCGGTCTTCTCCGGGGAAGCGTGCGCCTTTCTCCGAAGAACGGAGGCGTGCATTGGCGGCGGCGATTCCGGCAGAAACGCTCGGAGTTGTGGGGCGGACTGAGTTCGTGCGGGATTGGTCTGGGGTCACCGGGGACGGAGGAGAAGTGCGGTCGACGATCGACGGATGGTCCATTGCTTGATAAACCGTTGCCTGATAAACCAGTGCCCGGCAAACCAGTGCCTGGCAAACAGGCAGTTCGAGAGCCACGGCGGGCGGGCGATTTGGCTCGCGCGGGGGCTCATTCTCAATTTAACGAAGCGGTAATTGGAGTCTCGCTCGGAGCGAGCACGGTGTCAAGAAGTTCGGGACGCGAAAGTTGTAGGCCCATGGGGCAGAAGAGGCTGTCTGGGAATTGGTATGGGGCCGCGCTGACGAACCGCCGTATTGGCCAACTGGTTCGCCTCAGCATTGTTTTCGCGGGGAACGTGAGAAATGGAGAAACTGAGAGCGCGAGCCAGCTTGCGGCAGGTCCAGTGCAAAGAGTAGAGGCGTGAACTGCGGCAGGAATATTCGCCGCGCATCTGGCGCACGACAACCTGGGAGTCAGAGTAAACGTGCAGAGCTTTTGCCTTCAGGGATAACGCACACTGGAGAGCCTCGAGCAGGGCCATATACTCGGCGACGTTGTTGTCCTGGTGGCCAATCCATTTGGCGATGCGGATGGGGCCGGTATCGCAGCCGTCAATCACTACTCCAATACCGGACGGGCCCGGATTGCCGAGAGAGCCACCGTCAACATAAGCCACGAGTCCAGACATCACTGCTTCTTTTTCCGCTGTTAGCAAGATGCGCTGAGAATTTTCCTGCGTCAAGACGATTCTTTGGTTCGCTGAACATTTTGTTCCACAGGAGGGGCTGTGCAACTCTCTGTGAAGAACCGGTCCGAAATGGGAATCGATATTCATAAGATGCACAATTACAATGCGTTGCGTTAATCGTTATCCACAGGATGAGTCTTGTTCATTGCACCAATAGTTTGCGTTGACTTTTTCGAACCCTCTGTTAAGGTTGCTTCCGTCGACGGTTGAAAGGGACAGCGAAATAAACCTTGCTGACCCGAAGTAGACTGAGTGATCAGCCCGGCGAGGCAACTTGTTGGGCAGCCAAACCTGAAAAAACCGACGGCGCTGCGAGGTGCAGTTGGGGTTTGGGACTGTGAAAGCAGTGATCGCATCAAGGGGCTGTGACGGTACATGCGTCCACGCGGTTGGCTCCCTCGCAGGAGTCGGCAGCTAGAGCATAACCAATGTCACGGCCCTTTCAATTTTTCCCCGCCTGTTTTATCTCACGATGAGCCGAATCTGCCGACGCACATTTCCTCGTTTATTTTCCTTGTTTATTTTCCTCTAACCGGTTGAAGTGAAACTCATTTCTGCGATTCAGGCCAGAAGTATCGCTACGGCGAGTGCGGCGAGGGTGAGTTTGACAAGCCATCCCAGTGCATAGGACGCAGCAATGGCAGGAGCCAGTTTCAACCAGAGGGCGTTCACGATGGTTAACGGCAAAGGTCCAATCAGCCAAATCGCCAGCGCTAATTTAAAGGTTCCGCGGTAAGAGTAAAGATGAAACCGGTCGCAGACGAGCACGAAAACCGAGCAACTGAGGAACGGCAGCAGGCTGGACCAGAGGATCGCCTTGTTTTCTCCCTGGCCGCCCTGGTAGCGCCAGATTTCGGGATGCCGATCAAAGCGTTTGTAAAGCCAGTCCCCCATGAATAGCCAGTCCGTCAGAGATGACGCGAACCCGCTAGCCATTGCCGCTAACGCGATGCGAGACCAAGGCATGTTGTGCGCACTCTAAATCAGCCAGTCAATGGGGCGGAATGGCCATTAGTTACGCGGCGATCTCGCCCGCAATTATTTCGTCGATATAGCACCAGATCCAATCTTCTCCGGGTTCGATGGAGCGCATCACAGGATGACTGGCCTGGTGGAAATGTTTGGTAGCGTGCTTGTTCTTGGACGAATCGCAGCAACCCACTTTCCCGCAGGAAAGACACATGCGCAGGTGAACCCATGTATCGCCGATCTTGACGCACTCTTCGCAGACGTGGGTGTCAGTGGTGGTGATCTTGATTTGATCTAAATGCTTGCACTTCTTCGCCTTTGCCATTTTCGCCTCCTGCGATTTTTGGCGCGGAAATCAACTTTTTTCCAGTTCTTTGCGCTCCCAATGCGCGAGATTCGCCCCAGAGTCGTATGTGCTTTGCAAGAAGCTGAGCAGGGATTGGCGAGGTGAAGCGGCGCGGCGAACGTCGTCGTACATCAACAGAAACTCTTTTAGCTGCGGGTGGTAGAAGGCTTCGGCAGGGTTAATCGTTTGCGCGGCTAAACCGGGAGGCTCGGGGGCTGCATAGGTATAAAATGCCGGAGCTTTAATCTCGCCTCCGCCGGGCCAGAAGCCGGCGCTGATCACCTCATGCGAGTAGGCTTCCCGTGTAATGAAATCGGCGCCGGGGCGTTCGGGAGCGCGGCGGCCGGAGAAGCGCGTGACACACAGGTCGAAGCTTCCCCAGAAAAAATGCACAGGACTGTTCTTGCCGATGAACCCAGCGCGAAACTGCTTAAATATGGAATCGCACAAAATTAATATCTCCCAGAACCGGCGAGCATATTCGGGATCGTAGGAATGGTGCTGGGTATCGTTCTCGAATCGAATTGGATGGGGAATCTCGACTGGCATGGGCCAGATTTTCACTTTAATGCCGAGCGACCGCAGAGCGGACATGAATACGGCATAGAAATCGGCGACTGATTGCGGCTTCAGCGGCAGAGTTTTCGAGGAATCCCAGCTGGTGCGAATCTGCAACTGGTGGGCGATAAAATCAAATTGAATTTCGAAATTTGCGTCACCGTAAGGAATCGCGGACGTGGTGAGGCCACGCGCATTGACATAGAGTGCAACTTCCCACCAATGATTCACGCGCGGGCTGAGGGCCAAGCGCACCTTGCCGACGATCTGAGTCCACATGTGGAGGGTCGCGTAGGTATCCTGCCAGGCATCGAGTGGCAGTTCGGGCCAGGGATTCGGATTCATGTTATAGGCATGCGCGGCCATGGGGACCTCCGCGGCGAATCAGGAGATGTTATCACTGTTTGCCGAAGGGTCAGCAGCTAAAGCCGCGGCTGATTTCAGAGAGGCCTTTGCGGCGGTCTCACTTCTTCTTGGGCGGCAAATACTTTTTGTCGATCGAGGCGACGATGACGTAATTCGGGTCGACCATTTCGTTGAGGTGAATCTTTCCGACCTGGGAGAGTAGTTCGTAGGCATCGAACTCGGAGAGGCCGTAGTCTTTGTGGATCCAGTGGACGAGTTCGGTGAAGGCGATGCGCAGCGCGTCGTCGAGCGGGCGGTAGGCGCCGACGGTCATGATG
This sequence comes from uncultured Acidobacteriota bacterium, assembly GCA_963842075.1. Classification (GTDB taxonomy): domain Bacteria; phylum Acidobacteriota; class Terriglobia; order Terriglobales; family Acidobacteriaceae; genus Sulfotelmatobacter. The sequence continues at coordinate 166,396 of CAWJFA010000008.1, forward strand.
GCATCGTCGTTTTCGAATTGCGGCCAGGCGATGGTGCGGCCCTTGATCACGGTCAGCTGAACGCGCGCTTTCAGAGGAACTTCGATGGCGGTGCCGGCAATTTCACCGTCGCCCATGGCGGCGTGGCCGTCGCCGATGTAGAGCAGGCCACCTTTTGCGTTCACCGGAAAATAAACCGTGTTGCCGACGCTGGCTTCGGGTGAATCCATGTTGCCGCCGAATTCAGCGGGGACGACCGAGCTGCGCGCTTCACCTTCGGCGGGCGCGACTCCGATGCAACCAAAGAACGGGTGCAGAGGAATCTTTACGGAGAAATCGGAATCGAGCGCTTTGAACGTGCCTGTATTGGCGGCGTGATCGATGCGATAGAACCAGATTTTCTCGGGCAATGGCGCATGCAGCATGGGTGTGTAGTTGGTTTCGTTGAGCGCTCCAAAACCGGGAGCGAATGCGCCGACGCCGCTATCGCCATCGACTTGCAGATCCAGAATTTTGACGGCGAGAGTGTCGCCGGGTTCCGCGCCTTCGACGAAAAAGGGGCCGGTGAGCGGGTTGTCGCCTTTTACCATGCTGAGCGTGTCGCCGGGTTTTTTGATCGCATTGCCGAAGCAGTCAAGCGTGTTGGTGTCGAGAATGTCGCCGGACTTCAGGTGGGCGACTGGTTCGGCGGTCGCGAAGAGATACTTTACGCTGGCGTTGGTCGCGGTGTAGTGGACGACGTTTTGCGCGAGGGACGAACCTACGAGCAGCAAGAGAGTGAGAAGACGAATGGTCAAAGGGGGACCTCCGATTGGATGGTCCACATTGTAGCGAAAATGCGGTTCGTAGATGCTAGCGAATACCGGCGGGCGGGGAGCGGAAATTAGTTCCGGCGAGACTGGCTTTGAGTACGCTGCGAAAGGGAGCCTTACCCAGGACTCACGTACGGGGCTGGAATATGTCGCCCCTTCGGGGCTGAGATCGCGCGGCGGGGATTCCTCGGGGGAGAGGGTTTGCAGAGAGTTAGGGATCCTTCGATTGCGCGCGACCGCGGCTCGCCGTCGTGCTCCGGCCGGTTGACAAACCTTGAATCGACATTAGGCTGGTGAAAACATCCACGGATTGCTCATGGATAGAGGGCGGACAGGAGTGTCCGCCCCACACGAGCATATTTGTTACGAGCGTTCAGCGGACCGCGAGAGTGTATCCCGTGTTGGATTTGGGAGTGTTGTAGACGCCGAAATCGCAACTGAAAACCGTCCAGGCTTCGGTTGTGTCGGAAGCGTTGGTGGTGGAGGTCCAATAATACTCGACGCCATTGCCTGCGAACTGTCCGGTGTGATTGACTCTGCTGACCTTGGCGCCGATGCCGACGGAAGGATAGAAGCCATAGCCAGCCTTGTTCACCCAAGATTGGAGTTCCTCAGGCACATCGCCCGAGGTCTCGATACCGGAAAATTTGTAGTTGCCGCTGGAATCGGTTGTCGCTGTCTGGTAGACAGTATTGGTATTGGTCGCCCAAGCGGTGACGGTGGCGCCGGGCAAAGGATTTCCCTTAAACGTGACCGTGCCGGAAACTGTGTCGGTGGGCAGCGCGGTGGGGAAATCGGCAGGAACGGGGCTGCCACTAATACTACCGCCGCAAGCGCCGAGCACCGCCAGAGCCGCAATCGCCGATAAAAACTTGATGTGACCCACGGTGTCCTTTCTAGACAAGACTGCGGAACGATCCCTGCAAATGGTCTCGAACTTAAAAAGATTTACGGTGAGACGGACAGGGGGTATATCGGCAGATCAGAACAAATCTTCAACGAAGGGTAGACTGAGATGGGACCGGGGGCGAAATTCGTATGCCAGCAGAGCTTCCTGATTACACCCACGGGGGTCAAACGGATGATGCCTGTGCACGAAGAACTTCTGAGAGATTTTCAGGACTTTGCTCGAACGGCGCTGACGGACAAATCCGTGATGGAGTTTATCTCGCAGCGTCTGCACGAAAAGATGACGCGCTACAACTGGGTGGGATTTTATCTGGTCGACCCGGCGGATTCCGGGGTGTTGGTGGTTGGACCGTACTCCGGCAGCTTCACGCCGAATGCCCGCATTCCGCTCAATTCCGGGCTGTGTGGGGCGGCAGCCAGCACCGGGCAGACCGTGGTGGTGCATGACGTCGCGAAGGATTCGCGTTACCTTGCGGGCTCGCCGCTGGTGAAGTGTGAAATCGTTGTCCCCATCTTCGTTAAGGGCACGCTCGCGGCCGAGCTCGATGTCGAGAGCTATTTCTTAAGTACGTTCACCGAACGGGAAAAGGAATTTGTGGAAGGGTGCGCCGACATAGTCGGAAAGTATCTGGCGAAGAGGTAGCGGCCGATTCCGGCTTGCAGATGAGCAGAGCGCAAACGAAATTGCTTGCGGATAGAGGCGGACAGGAGTGTCCGCCCCACACGGTACGGGGTGGCGCAAGCAAACAGCAGGTTCCTCGCTTCGCTCGGAATGACAAGCTCTCGGGGGGATCAGTGCTGTTCCCTGCGGCGGAGGTAGTCGATGAACATCTGTTCGACGGGTTTGTCGTAGGTCTTGAGGACGTGGCGGACGGTGTGTCCGCTAACGAAGTGGCAGACTTCTTCGGCGAGATTCTTGGCGTGATCGCCGGCGCGCTCGAGAGCCTGGGTCATAAAAATGATTTGCAGGCTGGCCTGGTGGGCGATGTTCTCGGGATTCTCGATGTGGCGGAGAAAGATGAGATTGCGCAAGCGGTCGACTTCGGAGTCGGCGCGCAGAACGTCGATGGCTTTGCCGACATCCCGCCTGGAGAATGCGTCTCCGACATCGGTAAGCATTTTTTCGAGGACAGTGGCCATGCGGGTTAGGTCGCGGGTGTCTTCGGAATCGATGCGTCCGGCTGCGGCTTGGGCGCTGTTGGCAAAGCTAAGAAGCAGGTCGCCGATGCGCTCGAGGCTGATCATGAACTTCATGCAGGCGAGGAGTTCACGGGCCTGGGCGGGCGCGACTTCGGTGATGGCGGCGGTGACGGAGCTGTCGATTTCCATGTCGAGCGTGTCGAGTTCGCGCTCGCGCTGGCGCAGAGAGTTGAGCAGAGGACTGGAGCCAGTGGCGATGCCTTCGGCGGCAGCAGCTGCAGCTTCTTTGGCCAGACGGCAGGCTTCGATGGTGCGACGGACAATGAATTGGTGGGCGGGTTCGGGAGCAAGAGTTTCGCGGGCGGTACTCATGATGGTCTCCCCGTGGCGCGGACTGGGAGTGCTGAGATCTGTTAACTCTGATTTTGCCGTAGTCATAACTGAATGGTCAATGGGGGAAGGATAGGTTTTCTGCGACAGGCGTGGGTTAAGGGGCTGTGAATTTTGATTATTTTTTCAACGACGAGACTGCGGGAAGCTGAAAGAGTGGCCGATTGCAGCGGAAAGCCGCGCGAACTACGTGCGGCGACGTTGCTGCTTGGCTGATTTGCGCTGCGCTTTTTGATATTTCTTCATTGCTTTGCGCTGTTTCTTGGCATTCCTCTTTACGAGTTTTCGCTGCTGTTTGGCGGCTCTGCGGGCCTCCTGGCCGTTTTCTCCGATGCTGCGGTTTTCGCGTTGGGCGGTTGCTGGGATTGTCCAGGCAACGGTTGAGGAGAGCAGCAGGATGAAAGCTGCAATTCGTTTCATGAAAATCTCCGAAAGGGGATCTGCATTGATCTTACACCGAAGGCGGGGGATACCAGCATCGAAGAAGTTCCGATGGTAACGTCTCGGGGGGCGGACGTCAGCACGGGAGCCGTAGGGGCGCCTGAAGGCGCGATTGTTTATGCGGCATTTACGGTATGCCTGAAGGCACGCCCTGATACGAAACTCGCACTGAAGCAGGCTCAGGCTTGGACGGCTGAGGCGGCCGTCTCCACATGAGCGAGGGAGATTCTAAGCGGTGGGGAGGGTGAAGAGGAATGTGGAGCCGTGGGCGAGTTCGCTTTCGGCGCGGATGGAGCCACCGTGGGCGAGCATGATGTGCTTGGCGATAGCGAGGCCGAGGCCGGTGCCTCCGGATTCGCGGGAGCGTGCTTTGTCGACGCGATAGAAGCGTTCGAACAAGCGCGGGAGGTGCTCGGAGGCGATGCCGGCGCCGAAATCCTGGACGAAGAATTCGACGGCATGGGGAACGGCGCGAGCGCCGAGGACGACTCGTCCGCCGGAAGCTCCGTTGGATCCGTATTTGAGTGCATTGTCGATCAGATTGGCAAAGACCTGGTGAATGGCTTCGCGGTCGGCGAGGACCGGGGGAAGATTCTGGATCTGGGAATCTGGATTTCGGAGATCGGGAGCGGGGGCCTGCACGGAAAGATCAGGAATCTTCGGATCGTTAATCTTCTGATCGTTAATTTTCGGATCGTTGATCTGCAGATCCTTAATCTGCAGATCAATACCGTGGGTGCGGGCGATCTCGCGGAAACTTTCTTCGGCGTCGTGGAGAAGTTCAGCGGGGGGAACGGATTCGACGTCGAAACGAGTTTCGCCGGATTCGACGCGGGCGAGTGTGAGCAGATCTTCGGTGAGGCGGGACATGCGGAACGAATTCTTGCGGATGATTTCCAGAAACTCACGCGTGGAGGCGGCGTTGTCGGAAGCGCTGTCGAGCAAGGTCTCAGCATAACCCTGGATCGAAGTGAGAGGGGTTCGCAGTTCGTGGGAAACGTTGGCGATGAAGTCGCGGCGGGTTTTCTCGACGCGCTCGGTTTCGGTGAGGTCGCGAAGTACGGCGACAGCGCCTCCATCGGGTAGGGGCGCGGCGGTCACGTCGAAAGCGCGGCCGGGAACGATGGAAGTGGCGCGGGCAGTTTTAACCTCGCGCGTGGCAGTGGCTTTTTTTACAGTGGCGAGGAAGTCGGGGTCGCGAATAGTTTCGACGACGGGTTGGTGCAGGCGGGCGCCCTGCGGAACCAGGCGGTTCATGGGCTGATTGGCCCACTGCACGAGGCCATCGGCGCTGACGGCGATAACGGCGTCCTGCATGCTGTTGAGGAGGGTTTCGAGCTGGCGCTGGCTGGAGCGGACGGCGGCGAAACTCTGTTCAACCTGCCTGGCGGTCTTATCGATGGCGCTGGCAACGCGGCCGATTTCGTCCTGGGAGGCTTCCTTGATGCGGGCCTGAAGATCGCCTTCGGCGATGCGGGCGGCAACGTCGACGATGCGTTCGAGGCGGCGAGCGCTCCAGTGTGCGGCAACGGCGGCGACGAGAAGCGCGAAGAGGAGGGCAAGGAGGGAAGCCATTTCCAGCCTGCGGCGAACCTGCGCGGAAACGGCTTCGACATCGGAGAGCGGGTAGGCAAGGCGGACGGCGCCGCCGGAAACCGGCACGGCGATATAGAGAAATGGAATGCCGATGGTGGAGCTGCGGCGCTCCTGGCTGCCGATTTTTCCGGCGAGAGCGGCGACGAACTCGGGACGCGTGGCATGGTTTTCCATGCCGGCGGGATTTGCCTCGGAATCGGCCAGCACTTTGCCAGTGGGATCGATGATGGTGACGCGCGCGCCGGCGGATTGTCCCTCCTGGGACGCAATGTTGCTGAGCGAGTGAGTGCGGTCGGTTTCGACACGGTGGGCGAGGAGTTGAGTCTTCTGAATGAGGTTGCGTTCGATTTCGGCGCGAAGAGAGGCCTGCCAGGCGCCACCGATCATAAGGTCGAAGATGACGGCGGAGGCCAGGATGACGACGAGAAAGGCCGCCATCAGTTTGAAGAAAATCCGATTTCTCACGGGTTTCTCATTTTAGGCGCTCACTTCTGAGGCGCGCTTACTTGGGAGCTTCGAAACGGTAGCCGGCGCCGCGCACGGTCTTAAGGTAGCGCGGATTTTCCGGATCCGGTTCGATTTTTTCGCGGATGCGGCGGACGTAGACGTCAACCGAGCGCGGAGTCACGTAGGAAGTGTCACGCCAAACGGAATCAAGGAGGTGATCGCGGGAAAAAACGCGGCCGAGGTGACGCGCGAAATAATCAAGCAGGCGGAATTCGGTAGCGGTGGTGGGGACGGTCTCGCCGCGCACGGTGAGGATCATGGCGGCGGGGTCGATGGCGATGTCGCCAACCGTGAAGGGGCTGGCGGGAAGGGGGCGCTCGAAGCGGCGGAGCACTGCTTTGACGCGGGCTACGAGTTCGCGTGGGCTGAAAGGCTTGGCAATGTAGTCATCGGCTCCGAGTTCGAGGCCGAGGACGCGATCGGCCTCACTGCTTTTGGCGGTCAGGAAAATTACCGGCACAGAAGCGAGGCTGGGAGCCTGGCGGATGGTGCGGCAAAGTTCGAGCCCGTCTTTGCCAGGAACCATGATGTCAAGGACGAAAAGTGCGGGCCGTTGACGTTCGGCGTCGGCAATTACACTCGAGCCATTGGCATAGATGCGTACGGTAAAACCATCGTTCTCCAGGTGGTGGCGGACCAGACGGGAAATATCGGGATCATCTTCGACGACGAAAATATTCGGTTTCACGGGATTATTGTAGCGAAGGGAGTTGCGAGTACCTAGTACCGAGTGCCGAGATTGCGGGTATGAGGCGGGTTTTCATCGGATTTTAACAATCAGATTGGTGGAGGGATCGAGGTGAAAGGCTTTGCCGGGAGGAATAACCGTGGTGGCGCTGTATTCGGTGATGATGGCGGGGCCGCAGTATTTCTTGCCGGGCTTCAGGGTGTCGCGCGAGTAGATTGCAGTGTTGAGTTTTTTGTCATCGAATAGGACTGGGGCTTTGGGCGGTGAAGGCGCGCCGAGCTTTGCTCGGCCTGGACGGGCAGGGGTGCCCGTCCCCACACGATCCGTTGCGGACTTCACTGTAGCGCGGAGGCGGAGGGTTACAAGCTCCAGTTGGCGGGTGGGATGAGTGTAGCCGTAGCGGCGGTGGTGCTCTTGGTGGAAATCGGCTAATAAATTTTTGGTGAATGGCAGGTTGAGTTCGTATCCCTGGCCGCGGTAGCGGACATCGACGCTTGGCTGATAATGCACCTTTCCCGGCCAAGCTTCCTGGTGGAAATCTTTCGCGGCTTGTTTTTCCAATGCGGCGAATTCCCGGGCTAGAGGGGCCGGCGGGAGTTTGTCTGCGACGGTTAACAGAACGGTGCGAGAGTAATCCTTGACGACGTCGCTGACTAGAATACCGAGGGCGGAGAGCGCGCCGGGAAGCGCGGGCACGATTACGCGCGGGATGCTGAGGGCTTCGGCGAGGGCGCAGGCGTGGAGGCCTCCGGCGCCGCCGAAGGCGACCAGGGCGAAATCGCGAGGGTCGCGGCCGCGCTCGATGGAGACGACGCGGATAGCTTTCTCCATGGTGGAATTCACCACGCGGACGACGCCGTCGGCGAAGCGCTCGAGAGTGAGTGGACTTCCCTGCTTTTTCAGCCATTCGCGGGTGACGCGGCGGGCGCGTTCCAGGTCGAGCGTGAAATCGCCGCCCAGAAAGTGCGCGGGCTGCAGGCGACCGAGCAAGAGGTTGGCATCGGTGACCGTGGGCTGGGTGCCGCGGCCGTAGCAGATGGGGCCGGGATCGGCTCCGGCAGATTCGGGGCCGACTCGGAGAACGCTGCCAGCGTCGAAGCGGGCTAGCGAGCCTCCGCCGGCGCCGACGGTGTGGATATCGAGCATGGGGACACTAATTGGGAGGCCGGCGACTTGAGCATCGTTGGCGGTGGTGGGTGCACCTTCGACCAGAGAGACGTCGGTGGAAGTGCCGCCCATGTCGAAGGCAATGATGCGGGGGAAGTTGCTGAGGCGGGCGCTGGCGGCGGCGCCGACTACGCCTCCGGCGGGGCCGGAGAGAACGGTGCGGACGGGTTCGCGGGCCGCGGAAGCCAGGGCGGTGATGCCGCCGCTGGATTGCATGACGAAGATGCGGGTGCACTTCGATACCTCAGGGGCTGAAGCCCCGATCGATTTGGATTGTCTTAACGCAGCGCTGAAGCGCTGCTCCACCCTTAAGGAGCGCCGCGTCACCCGCGAGGTCTTGCCTTCTACGCTTAGCCGATGTTCTGAAGCTGAGAGTCGTCGCGCGCGCTGCTCTAGATTTTCCAGATAGCGCTGCATTACTGGCTGGAGATAGGCATTGATGACTACCGTTGAGGTGCGCTCGTATTCGCGGAATTCCGGCAGGATTTCGTGGGAAATCGAGAGTGGAAGGCCAAGGGGTTCGAGTGCTTGCGCGATTGCCAGTTCATTTTTTGGATTTGCGAACGAGAAGAGGAGCGATATGGCGATGGAGTCGGGATGTTTCGCGGTGATTTGAGCAACCAGCGATTTCAGATCTGCGGATGAAGGCGAGGTGAGGATTTTTCCGTCGCTGGCGGTGCGTTCTTCGATGCCGAAGCGGAGATCGGCGGGGACTAGCGGTTCGACGCGGTCGAAGAAAAAGTCGTAGAGCTTGGGGCGGGCCTGGCGGCCGATCTCGATGGCGTCCTCGAACCCGCCGGTGGTGACCAGGGCGGTGCGTGCGCCTTTGCGTTCGAGCAGGGTGTTGGTTCCGACGGTGGTGCCGTGCAGGATGATGAGTTCGCCCTGGTGATTTATTTCTTGGAGGACTTCGACGATGGCCTGGGAGGGGTCGGCGGGAGTGGAGAAGACTTTCAACATACGCAGGCGGTTGGTGGAATCGATCCAGACGCAGTCGGTGAAGGTGCCGCCGGTGTCGATGGCGACGCGGAGTGGTTGGGGGCGGCGAGGCATGTATTAGGTGCGGCGAACTAGGGTAGCATCTTCACGAAAGCCCACGTCTCGCAAAAGAAGCGAGACGTGGGGCACCCCACAGCGAAGTTTAAATCGGAAAATTAGGGTAACATTTGCGGCTATGAGTACGAGATACGCATTTCTGGTTGAGACTTATGCTACCGAGCGGGTGAAGGTGGTCAGCGTGTGGAGTGAGTTCCGGGATGAGGACCTTGGGGTGCGGCCGCGGGAGGGTGATCCGCGGGGGCGAAGCGTGCTTGAGCAGATGGTGCATCAGTGCGTGAGCGAAGATTTGTGGTTCCGCAATATGCTGGGGATCGATGTGGGTGCGCCTCCGCTGCCGAAGCGGGAAGTGCGCTTGGAATTTATGAGGCGGTATGCGGAGGACAGCGGGAAGCGGCTGGCGGCGTTATTGCAGAAGGATGACGCGGAGAGTGCAAGATGATTCGGCCTCTCGTGCCGTCCCTCCGGGACTTAGTTCTTCTTTTCTCATCGTACCCAGGACTTACGTCCTGGGCTATTATCTGTCGCCCCTCCGGGGCTTGGGGCAAGATGGTTTATGGCTTACCCCTTGGTGGTGAAGGCCAGGGTTAGCAGGGTCTTTTGTTCTACCTCATGCGCCTTTGCGCTGCCGGTGGCGGGGCTGGCGCTGGAGCTGCGCTTTACTGACATCACGTGGCGGGCGCCGGCGATGCGCTCGAGGCGCGGGAGCATGTTGAAAAGAGCTCCCATGTTGGCAGGCTCTTCTTGCACCCAGACGATGTCGCCGGATTCGCCGTGACGGGCGAACTCGGCGGCGAGTTCTTGTTCGGGGAAGGGGTAGAGCTGTTCCAGAAACACGATGGCGGTGCTCGTGTCTTTTCTCTTCGTGCGCTCGGCGTAGAGTTCGTGGCCGATTTTGCCGGTGCAGACGAGGATGCGGTCGGCTTCTCCGATTTCGGTGTCGGAGAGTACGTTCTGGAAATTTTTCCGAGCGAAGTCCGCGATGGGCGATGAGGCGTCGGGATGACGCAACATGCTTTTGGGCGTAAAGACAACCAGCGGTTTGCGCCAGTGGCGCAGGGCCTGGCGGCGGAGCAGGTGAAAATATTGCGCGGCGTTCGAGGGCTGGGCGATCTGGATGTTGTGTTTGGCGGCGAGCTGGATGAAGCGCTCGATGCGAGCGCTGGAGTGTTCCGGTCCCTGGCCTTCGTAGCCGTGAGGGAGGAGCAGGACCAGGCCGGAGAGCAAATTCCATTTGGCTTCGCCGGCGGAGATGAATTGATCGATGATGGCTTGGGCGACGTTCACAAAGTCGCCGAACTGGGCTTCCCAGAGAACGAGGGCTTCGGGATAGTCGCGACTGTAGCCATATTCGTAGCCCAGCACGCCCGGTTCCGACAGAGTTGAATTGTGGATTCCGCAGCGAGCCTGGCCGGGCGCGATATTTTCCAGCGGAACGTATTCGTTCTCGTTTTCGATGTCGATGAGGACGGAGTGGCGCTGGTTGAAGGTGCCGCGGCGAGAATCCTGGCCGGAGAGGCGAACGGGAATACCGGCTTTCACCAGGCTGGCGAAGGCGAGAGCTTCGGCCATGCCGTAATCCACTGGGCGCTTGCCTGCGCCCATCTCTGCGCGTTGTTCGAGGAGCTTTTTCACCTTGGGGTGAATGTGAAAGCTCTCGGGGTAGGTGGTGAGGTGAGCCGTAAGTTCTGCTAACTCTTCTGTCGAAAGGCCAGTTTCCACTTCGAATTCTGGCTTGTGAAGGCCGCCGTAGTATTGATCCCAATACTTGGGCAAGTCTCTCATTAAGGGCTTTTTGGTTACTTTGCCCGCATCTTTCTGGGCGGTCTCAAACTCGGCTTTGATGGCAGCGGCCTGGGCTGCGGCGTCGGTTGCGCCGATGTCGTCAGCGTAGATTTCCCAGAGTGGGGGATGCTCTTTGATCTTTTTGTAGAGCAGAGGCTGAGTGACGGTGGGGTCGTCGACTTCGCTGTGACCGTGACGGCGGTAGCCGATGAGATCGATGACGACGTCGGTACCGAACTGGTAGCGATATCCAGTGGCGAGGCGGGCGACGCGGACGACGGCGTCCACATCTTCGCCATTGACGTGGAAGATGGGGATCGACTGGCGGCGCGCGATGCAGGCAGCAAAGCGAGTGGAATGTTCTTCGAGATAGCTGGTGGTGAAACCGAGAAGATTGTTGACGACGACATGAATGGTGCCGCCGACGGTGTAGCCGGGAAGGTCGGCGTAGTTCATGGTTTCGGCGAGGATGCCTTGTCCGGCGAAAGCGGCGTCGCCGTGGACCAGCAGAGGAAGATATTTTTCGCGTCCGCCTTCGCCGGTGCGGTCCTGCTTGGCGCGAGTGCGGCCGACGGTGACGGGGTCGACGGCTTCGAGGTGGCTGGGGTTCGAGACCAGATGGATGTGAACTTTGTTGCCGCTGCGGGTGATGTATTCGCCGGTCGCGCCCATATGGTACTTGACGTCGCCGGAGCCGAGGACGCTGCGCGGGTCGACGTCTTCAAATCCGGCAAAGATCTCTTCGGGAGATCGTTTGGCGACGTGGGCCATTACGTTGAGGCGACCGCGATGGCTCATGCCCATGACGAGTTCGATGGCGCCGAGGCGGGAGCCGGTTTCGAGAAGTTCATCCACTAGTGGAATCAGTGCGGTCACGCCTTCGAGCGAGAAGCGCTTGCTGCCGAGATAACGCTGCTGCATGACTTGCTCGAAGATGTCGGCGCGGATGAGGAGGTCAAGGATGCGCTGCTGGTCTTTTCCAGGAACCTCGGACTCGGTAACCTCGGAACCCTGAGACGGCGATTCCATACGCTCGTAGATCCAGCGGCGGCGCTCGGGAGCGTAGATATGGTTGATCTCGACGCCGATGGTCGAGGAATAGATGGCGCGGGCTTCGCGAGCATACTCGCCTTCCAGTTGCAGTTCAGGAGTGGGGCGGGGGCGGAGGAAGCCGAGGGGATCGAGATCGCCTTCGAGATATCCCCACTGCCGGAACGCGTTAAAGACGCCTTCGCGTTCGAGGTTGGAGCCGTTGTTTGCGGCGGGCTCGATTACAGCCGAGCCGCCGCTGGAAGGTTTGGATTTCGGAGTAGGCATATAGATCGCTACTAGAATAACGGATGCGAACAGAGTGCGCGCGGATTCGCGAGTGCGGCGGTAGAAAGAAAAGGCCAGGGCGGAATGCCCTGGCCTTGGCGCGCGGTGCAGTGTGCGGCCTGTTTGGGTTAGAAATTCAGCAAGTCGAACAGGTCGCCGATGGCAGGACTGTTGACCGGCGCGTACAAGCTGACCTTCTTGTCGTATTTGGGATCCGGGAAGTTATCACGGCTGCGATTGCTCAACGGGGCGACTCCCCAGTTCCGTTCGATGAACTTAATGATCGAGACGTGATCGGTGTAGTCGTGAGAAATGTTACCGGCTTTGGTGAAAGGCGAAACCACTAGCAAGGGAATGCGTGTGCCATCGCCAAAATAGTCGAGTGGCTGAATGTAGCCGGAGTCATAGTAGCCGCCGCCTTCATCAAAGGTGATGAAGATCGCGGTGCTCTTCCAGAGTTCTGGATTAGCCTGAACGCCGTCGACGATCTTCTTTACGAAACCTTCAAAGAGGTCGAGCTTTGACGATGCGGGGTGGCCATCAGTCCATCCGCTGGGCTTGACGAAAGAAACTGCCGGCAGAGTCCCGTTCTTGATGTCCTGATAGAGGTCGATTGTGTCTTTCAAATGGGCGGTGCGAACTGCAGCATTTGTCATGATCGAGGTTGAGTATTGGAAGAAGTTACAAATGTTGCAGTACTGGTCGCTCGCGGTGCCCACCACACCATAGTTGAGCTGATATTTGTCTGCGAGATAGGTATTGAACTGGTCGCCGTAATACTTCCACGAGACATTTTTTTCGAGCAGCGCATCGCCGATGTTGCGAACGCTTGAGGGTGGAATGGTGAACGGCGTGTTGTATACGTAGTGGTCGGTGTAGGCGTTGGAACCGTCACCGAAGTAGCCCGGATTGTAGTTGTTCAAAAGGTAGTAGTGTCCTGGTTCGCAGCGGGGGTCAATGAGAGTGGGCAGATTGCTGAGGTAATCGAGAATTGCGAAGGCGCCGGGGGCATCGGAGTCGGAGCAGTTGGTGTACGAACCGCCGCCGTAAACCGGGCTACCGAAACCACCTCCGCCGTAGCCATCTTCTGTGTACCAGTTATTGGTGCCCGCACGTGCGTTCGGATTTGCGATCTCATCGACTACACCGGCGTCGGGAGTGCCTCCGTAGACGGTTTGGTTGTGGGGTGGTATTGCCGGATGACCGTTGCCATCGCTGAACCACATTGCGTCACCGGTGCCCATCATGATGTGATTGGCGCCAGTTCCTCCCATGACGGCCTGATGGTAGTTGTCGCTCATCGCGAAATTGTCGGCGAGATATTTGAGATAAGGGGCGTCACCCTGCAGCATGTTGTAGAAGCCCATCGCGGTTGAGCCTTCGCCAGTGGTTTTGGCGGTCGGAGAATACTCGGTACTGAAGTTTGGAGCCGGCGGCTTGCCGTTGCTTCCGGCACCGATCGTGGTTTCAACCCAGGGGAAGAGGTCGGATCGGCAGCCGCTGGGATTCCAGATGGTGGCGTACAGGGTGTTGCAGTCCGTCTGCTGCCACATCTGGTAGAAACGGTGCACCGGGCTGGTGACGTAAGCGTCGTAAGGCATGGTGCTGGAAGTGATTTGAAAAGGGCCTGGCGGGAGATTCGCCACGTTCGCGATGCGGGCATCGGGAACATCGGAAAGCTGTCCCGTGCCACCGGTCAGCAGGAATTTGTAGTAATCAGGGGCCAATCCGTTTTCTGAACTCTTCGCCTGGGCGAGGGTGCAAATGCCGGGGCTGACTCCGCCGGGGTCCACGGTGCAGGGGTTCGGTGTGACTGAATCCGTCAACGGGGCTGGAAGAGCAGAGTAAAGAGATTTGTCCATGGGGCTGATTTGATAACCATCGCCGTGGTTGTCAACGGCGGAATACTGTAGCCCGAGCGAAAAGTTGGGACCGGGGGTTCCATCTTCGTTGATGATGTGCTTGGAAAGCAGATTGTCAACGGTTTGTCCCTTCTTGGGTTTATATGTGGCAAAGATGTGATCGAAGGTGCGGTTTTCTCCAATGATCACAATGACATGCTTAACGGGCGAGACGGGGCTGGGTTCTTTTGCGGGTTCTTGAGCGGCGGAAGTGACGGGCGCTGCGAAATTGACAAGCAGAGCGAACAAGCTTGTGCCGACAACGCAGTGTTGTCTGGCTTTTGCCATGAAACTTTGCGACGACATGAATTTCCTCCTGAGGATTGAAAAGAATGCAGACAACAAGGTAGTTGGCGCGCGATTACAGGACAGTGAAGCGAATATGAATTCCCGATGAAAAGAAATCCACAGGCTATAGGCGCGCGCCGGAAAATCGCGGTCTGGGTGGCCAAACCCCTACGGTAATTCCTGTAGGGGCTGGCGGAAAGCGATGTAGACTGCAGAAACCTTTGCCAATCAAGAAAAAACAGTCCGTGCCAAGTCTTCTTGGAGTACCGCTGGATGTGAACTCTTCTTACCTGCGCGGGCCGGCGGAAGCGCCGCCGAAGATCCGGGAGGGGTTGCGCAGCGATGCTTCGAACAAGTGGTCAGAACTGGGAGTGGATGTGGGCGCGGCGGGCGCGTTTGCGGATGCGGGCGATTTGCGGTTGAGCAATTCGCGGGAAAAGAATGACAATGATTTTATCGAGATCCAGCGTGCGGTGAGCGAGTTGTTGGCGAAGGGCAAGCGTCCGCTATCGCTGGGCGGCGACCATTCGGTAACGTACCCGATCCTCAAGGCTTTTGCGCGGCATCATCCGGGGCTGACGATTATTCATTTTGATGCGCATCCGGATTTGTATGACGAGTTCGAGGGCAGCCGGGTATCGCACGCGTGTCCGTTGCGCGCATCATGGAAGAACGACTGGCGAAACGGCTGGTGCAGATCGGAATTCGCACACTGAACCGGCACCAGCGGGAGCAGGCGGAGAAGTTCGGGGTAGAGATCGTGCCGATGCCGGCGCTTCCGGCGTTTGACCGGGTCAAGATTGGCGGGCCGGTTTATGTTTCGTTCGATATGGACGTGCTTGATCCAGCATTTGCGCCGGGGATTTCACACCGCGAGCCGGGCGGGATGACGGTGCGAGAGGCGATTGCGCATCTCCATGCGATTGAGGGAAGTTTGGTGGGCGCGGATATCGTGGAATACAACCCGGCGCAGGATATTTCCGGAATGACGGCTATAGTGGCGGCGAAGATTGTGAAAGAGATTTTGGGGAAGATGATTTTGGAGCAGTAATGGGACGAGATTGTGCCTAGGAATCTGGAAGCGTCCTGATACAAGTGCGCTGCGAAGGCGACAGTGCATTAACGGGGTAGGGATCCTTCGACTGCGGTTGCGCTTCGCATTCGCGAAGCACAATCCTCGCTCAGGATGACAGAGGAGAGAAATATGCAGGCAAAAGGCCTGGTACAAGTTTCGAGTCCGCATTCGGTGGACGAAACGGTTAAGCTCCTTCAGTCGATTTTGGCTCAGAAGGGGCTGCAGGTGTTTGGGTTCGTGGACCATAGCGGTGAGGCAGAGAAGGTTGGACTGAAGATGCGTCCAACCAAGCTGGTGATCTTCGGCAGCCCGAAGGCGGGGACTCCTTTGATGGTGGCCGCGCCTACGCTGGCGATCGATCTGCCGCTGAAGGTGTTGGTGTGGCAGGACGAAAATGGCAAGGTTTGGGTTTCCTATAATAGTCCGGAATATTTGCAGGAGCGGCACATGGTGCCGCAAGATTTGGTGAAGAATATTGCAGGGGTGGGCGCGCTGGTGGCGAAGGCTGTGGAATAATGCTGGCGTCTTTGGGACTGGGCGCGGCAGCGCACGTTATGGCGAACGATCAGGAAAAAGAGGCGGCGGCGAGGGCGAGCCTGCGGTTCGTCAAGGATGGCCAGGTGGTCGGCTTGGGAACAGGATCGACGGCGGCGTATTTCATTCAACTGCTCGGTGAGGAGGTCAGGAAGGGGCTGCGGATTCGGGGCATTCCATCTTCGGAGCGTTCGGGAGAACAGGCGGAGAGGCTGGGGATTCCGCTGACCACGCTGGATGAGTGCCAGCAGATCGACGTGACCGTGGACGGCGCGGATGAAGTTGATCCGGAGTTACGCTTAATTAAAGGTGGCGGAGGGGCGCTACTGCGGGAAAAGATAGTGGCCTCGGCGACCAAGGAGCTGGTGATCGTTGCCGATGCAACGAAGCGGGTTGCGGTGCTCGGGAGGTTTCCATTGCCCGTGGAAGTGATCAAGTTCGCGCAAGTGCTGGTGGGGAAAAAAATCGAGGCCCTGGGCGCGAAGGTTTCGTTGCGGCGGAAAGCGGACGGGAAGCCCTATTTGACGGACGAGAACAATTACATCCTGGATTGCCATTTCGGACAGATTCCGGATGCCAATGGCCTCGCCCGGCAGCTCAACGATATGCCGGGAGTAGTGGAACACGGCCTGTTCATCGATATGGCGAGCGTTGTGCTGGTGGCGAACGGGAGCGAGATTGCGGAGCTGCGAGCACGCAGCAAGTAAGTCAAGAGGCAGAGATGGCGGCAGGAGCACAAGTAGAGGACAGGGAAGGACGGTCACGACGGCAACGATTACGTTACCGCGTACAGGCGCCGCTTGATGTGACCGTGTTGCGGTCGGGGATTCCGGACACTTTACCGGGGCGGTCGGTGAACCTGGGCGAGGGAGGAGTGGCAGCGGTGCTGGCAGGAGAGCTTTTGCCAGGCGAGGCGGTGGGTGTGGAGATCCTCATGCGGCCCGCGACAACCCCGTTGCGCATGCGGGCGCTGGTGCGGCACCACGACAAGCTCCGTTCCGGAATGGAGTTTGTTGGGCTATCTGCGGCGCAGCAAGCGGCGATTCGGGATTGGGTGGGAGAAGCAAAGGCAGAACCGGAACTAGAAGAACACGCGAAGATCGTTGTCGAGCCCGGGAAAGGGACGAGGGTTGGAGGGTCTGGCGGTGCGCCACCGCCGATTCGCAAAGGGCGTGGCCGGGGATGGATTTTTCTGGCCGTGGCGGCGATCCTGCTGGCAGCTTTGTGGTGGCGCTGGAATAGCGGGTGGGAAGAATTAGAGTCCAGCCTGCAGAAAAACGTAACGACCATTCCCACGCCGCCGCCTCAGACCAAGGTTCCAGCCGACGTCATGGAGAAGTTGGTGATTCACCGTGTGGATCCGGATTATCCGGCCGCGGCGCGCCGGGAAAAACTGCAGGGAGTGATTGTGCTTGACGTAGTGGTAGGACGTGACGGTTCCGTGGTAGAGATGCATGCCCAGAATGGTCCCGAGATTTTAGCTCAAGCCGCGATGGATGCCCTGCGCTGGTGGCGGTTCGAACCATATCGCGTCGACGGTCAGCCGGTAGTGGTGGAGACAACGGTGGCAGTAGAGTTCAAACCGTGATGGGTTGCCGGTTTTCGGCTTGTGCTTTCGCCCTGCCGCTTTTGAAACATCCGAAATTTCCTCCTTTTAAGTCGCTTCGACGTTGGCGGGAGCCGGGCGCCGTTTCACACACGGTGTTTGCGCAGGGCGCTGAGGACAACAATGCCGCTTACGGCAAAACAGACCACGGCGGCTAAGGCGGTGATTAACATGAACGTCGAGTCAAGATGAAGGAGATCGGCGAATACGGCTCCTAAGGCGAAGAGAACGCCAAGGGCATTGAGCCAAAGCGGAGCGCGAGGCGCTCGCATTGAAGAGGAAAGATCGGGACGCAGGCGAATTTGTAAGAGCAATGCGGCTACGCCTATTGCCGCGATGACGACCATTGCAAGCGGGCTAAGGAAAGCTCGGCGGCTCGTATAGAGGACAACCAGCGCAAGTGCACCGAGCAGCAAGGCGGCGGCGACCAAGGTCGCGTTGCGAGGGCGAGGATTGGGGCTGGGATTGGAGAAGTTGTCTGGCACAAAGTCCCGTCACCAGATTTATACAGGCGCCGGGGAGCTTTTCCAAATGTGCTATAGGAAGCGGTGGTCAGGCTGGTGGGGGACGGCTTACGCCAGCAAGCCACTCAGCCTGGAGCGGATCGCCGTGATTGACGGCGTAAAGGACGAGTTCCACACGCGATGAAATACCCAGCTTGTCGAAGATTCGAAACAAGTATTTCTTAATGGTGTGCTCGCTGAGGTCAAGTTCGTGGGCAGTGTCGCGATTGCTCAGTCCTTCGGCAACGAGAGCGACGACCTGCTCCTCGCGCGGAGTAAGGATCTGGTGCCCGCGAGAATTGACCACACGCAGGGAAGGTACCTCAGAGACCAAGTCAACCAGAAAATTCAGTTGTTCAGTATTGGCCCAGATCTGGCCGTCGGCGATTCGCTGGATACACCTGCAGAGCAGGCGAAAATGCGTATCCGCGTTACAGAAAATGCCACGGGCGCCGGAACGGAACGCGCTGACCACGAGTTCGCGGTCGTAGGACTCGACCAAAAGAACTTTCGCGACAGTGGGATGCGACACATGAACGCGGCGCAACGCCGCCATCTGGACGGCGATGCTGATGGAATGGTTCAGGGAAAGCACGACCACGTTAGCAGGAGCGAAGGCGACCGCCTGAAGAATCGAGGCTATGTCGACAGCGCAGGTCGAGATGCAGAACTGGGAGCGCCGCCGCAAAGCGCTGGTCAGCAACTGAGACTGCATCAGGTTGGAGTCTGCGATAAGAACGGCGACGGCAGATGGGGTGATGGCCAGAGGGGAACTGATGAAACGTGACTCCGAATGGAACGGCATATGAAATTCGATCTTAGGGGCGCGCCCGCCGATACTCAAGGAAACATGTCACATAATTCGGGATGAGCTTTCAAATCGGGAAACCGGGTTGCGACGCTGTGCAAAACCGGTGAAGCGGGTCGGGAAGATCCCGGAGCGTGGAGCAGGTCCGAGAAAAGATGTCGTATTCGTTAGATTGTCCACGCACGCAGCGTTGTTCGCTCCACGAGCGACTGTGATTGAAGAAACATGCAAGTCTACTTTGGTAGGTAGGCCGCCAGTAGACGGGTATTGCGGCCTATCGACGAGATACAGGGGCGTTGCAGGCCGCGACATTCTGGGTTCGGAGCAATTCCGCAGCTAAATCGTGCATAGCCACGTTAGTAGACACTACTTCCCATGTCTTGCTGCGAAATCTTCATCGAGATACCTTGCACAAAGAGAGCGGCGCAAGCTGAGCCGCTCTCGGAATCCAGGAAAATAGAAGCCCTCGCGACGATGAACACCTTTAGTGTTTGGACAAGAGTTGCGATGACGGGCTTATTGGTGTTGCAGCTTTGCGTGGCCGCATTCGCCCGGGAGGAAAAGAGGGAGCAGGACCCGGGAACCAACATACAGCCTTCTCAAACCGGTCAAACCGGGACCGGGGAGGGAAGCGCGAGAATGACGGCTGCAAAATCCGGACAGGCGGACGGCGTTGGAAACCCTCGGCTCGGAGGAGAACGCCGTCCGCTGTACCGGCTGAACCGCAGCGACGTGGTGGCGTTGAGTTTCACGCTCTCTCCAGAATTCGACCAGATCCTCACGATACAACCCGACGGATACATCTCTTTGAAGGATGCGGCAGCGGTGCTGGCCCAGGGGCTCACGCTGGAAGAGTTACGGGTGGCGGTGGGGCGAGCCTATGCCGGCTATTTGCACGATCCGCAAGTGGGCGTGGCGCTGAAGGAATTCGAGCATCCCTATTTTGTTGCGGGCGGGGAAGTGGGACGGCCCGGCAAATACGAGTTGCGCGCAGATACAACCGTCATTGAGGCTGTAGAGATCGCGGGCGGCTTTACACACGAGGCAAAACATTCGCAGGTGGTTTTGTTCCGCCGGGTGAATGACGATCTGACAGAGGCACATGTATTCGATTTGAAGAAAATGTTAAGAGAAAAAAATCTGGGCGAGGCCTCGAAATTGCGCCCGGGCGACTTAATCTTTGTTCCCCAAAATTCCATCTCCAAGATCGACCGGTTTCTCACCAAACCTTCTTTAAGCATGTACATGAGTCCCACACAGTTTTAGCGAACTTTTCTCGAACAATAAAGGTCAATCCGGATGCATGATCAAGAGCTAGTGCGCAGAACAGAAGGGCCGGTGTCTCCGACGATGAGGGAACTGGCGATGGTTCTGTTCCGGCAACGGAAGCTGTTTGTCGGTGTGTCGAGCCTGGTCTTCATTTCGGCAGTGATCTGTGCGTGTGTGGGTTCGAACTATCGCGCCGATCTTCGTGTGCTGGTGCGCCGGGGACGGTCCGACCCTCCGGTGACCGCGCAGCCGAACGCCCCCCTCGATTTCTCCCGGGCGGACGTGACCGAAGAAGATCTGAATTCAGAAGTAGAGCTGCTGAAGGATGACGATGTTCTGCGCCGGGTGGTGCGGGTTAATGATTTGGCTGCCCATGACTGGCTGCGATGGTTGCGGCCCGACGAAGAGCAGGCAGCCCGCGTGGAGCGGGCAGCAAAGAAACTTTCCAATCGGCTGGAGGTAGCGCCGATTAAGAAAACCAACCTGATCGCGGTGAGTTATGACAGTGCTGATCCGGAGGTGGCGGCGCATGTGCTGCAGTCGCTGGCCGGCATCTACCTGGAAAAACATAAGGAAGTCCATCGGCCGGGAGGGCAACTGCATTTCTTCGAGCTGCAGACCGGCGAGTCGCGGCGGCAGTTGGAAGATGCCGAGAGAAGGCTGTCGGAATTCACGAGCAGGCATGGTGTGGTGATGGCCGCACAGCAACGCGACCTGGTCTTACAGCGACTCAATGACGTTGAGGCGAGTTACCGGCAGAGCCAGTTGGAGATTTCGGAGACGGACCGCCGAGTTCACGAACTTGACGTCCAGTTGGCGAAGTTGCCGGAGCGGACGCTTACACAAGTTCGCGCTGCGGATAATCCAGAGCTGTTGCGGGCGTTAAAGGGAAGCCTGCTGGATCTCGAGCTGAAGAAAACTCAACTATTGACGAAGTTTGATGCGAACCACCGTTTGGTGCAAGAAGTCGAGCAGCAGATCTTACAGGCCAAGGCGGCAATCGCGACCGAGAAGTTGAGTCCGCTTCGCGACGAAACCACAGACCAGGATGTGAACTATGAATGGGCCAAGGCTGAACTGCAGAAGGCCCAGGTAGAGAAGAAAGGATTGGAAGGCAAAGCGGCAACGGCCACGACACAGTTGGCAGAATATCGAATCCTCGCCCGGCAGCTTGGCGAGGAAGCGATTGTCCAGGATGATTTGACGAGCAGCGAGAGGGCCGCCCAGGAAAACTATCTTCTCTACGTGAAGAAACGTGAGGAAGCACGAATGGGGGATGCATTGGATGAAGATGGCATTGTCAATGTAGCGATCGCTGAGGAGCCGATCGTGCCCGCATTGCCGGTGTGGCCGGCGGGAGTGGTCGTGCTCGTGGGATTTGTGGGGGCACTAAGCGCGGGAACCGGGGCGGCGTTCGTAGCGGACTACCTTGACCCCGCGCTGCGCACGCCAGAAGAAGTTTTTGCGTGCTTGGAAATCCCGGTATTAGCCTCGCTCCCGGAAATAACAGGCAGGCGGCTATCCGCTTGAAGGAGATGAAATGAGTGCGAACGCGGACGTGCTGGGACGATCCGATCTTATAGGGTCTACTGCCCAGGATAAAGCGCTGTTGCAGGTCGAGGTGGTTTCTCAGACAAAGGGTTGGAACCCAGAGGCCTTCGCCCGCGAACAAATCCGGGGGCTGGTCCGGCGGGTGTTTTTTAACAACGAAGCGCTATCAGTAAAACAGGTTATTTTCAGCTCAGCAGGGCGGAATCCGCATGTCGCCGACATCTGCGATCAGGTGGGACAGGCGCTGTCTCTAGAAACGTCCGCCGATATCGCCATCGTAGACTGCGAATCCGGAGAGAAGGAAGGGACGCGTGTTCGTCGCTATGGGGGAAGTGCCGCGATCAAGGCTCAATCCATGCAGACGGCGGCCAACCTGTGGCGTGTGCCTGCGTTCGGGGTGCGCGAATGCGGACAGGGATTAAAAACGGGCCGCTACTGGCTGTCCTGGCTCGCGGAGCTGCGAAGTGAGTTCGAGTACTCCATAATTCACGGGCCGGCAGCCGGGATATCGAGTGAGGCCGCGTTGCTGGGAGAGTTGGCGGACGGGATCATTTTGGTGGTGGGGGCGAACAGCACCCGGAGAGCGATCGCTCGCAATATCAAGGAGAGGTTGGAAGCCTCGCGATCACGCATCCTGGGAACAGTGCTGAGCGAAAGAACATTTCCCATCCCGGAGCGGATTTATCGGCGATTGTAGATCGTCAATTACACGTGTGCTGCAAGAACCTGAAACGCTGTGCAAATAAAACCAGAGTGGCGATTGGGGCTCAGTGAGCGGTAGCTATGCGTTCGCCCCGGCGAGCGTTGCCGGTGGAATTCGAGCTCAGAATCAGCCGCTGTTGGAAGCCGGCCTGCTGCAATGGTTTGCCGTACAGACACGATATCGTTTCGAAAAGCGAGTGGTCGCCCAGCTTAACCATAAGAGCTGCGAAGTCTACCTGCCATTGCTGACCGAACATCACAAATGGAGT
Organism: uncultured Acidobacteriota bacterium; assembly: GCA_963842075.1. Lineage (GTDB taxonomy): Bacteria > Acidobacteriota > Terriglobia > Terriglobales > Acidobacteriaceae > Sulfotelmatobacter. The sequence continues at coordinate 188,689 of CAWJFA010000008.1, forward strand.
GACCGGGAGAAGGTGGTCACGATTCCCTTGTTCCCCGGATACGCGTTCGTACATATCGACCAATCCTGCGACGCGCGGCACTCTATCCTGCAAACTACTGGCCTGATCGGCTTCGTCAGATTCGGTGGAATTGTCGTGCCGGTACCGCCAAAACAAATTGAAGATCTCCAATTGCTGCTGCAACAAAAGGGGCTTTTTTCCCTACATCCATTCGTGCATACCGGACAGCGTGTGAGGATCCGGGGCGGGTGCCTGCATGGATTAGAAGGAGTGCTGTTGCAACATGAAAAAGGAAAGCTGTTGATCTCCATTGAATCAATCCAGCATTCGCTGGCGATTGAGGTCCAGGGCTACGAGTTGGACTTAGTCTGAAGTGTTCTCCCCTTCTTTACATCCGAGACAAAAAGCTAATGGAACCGAGTGGGCCGCGCGCTTAATCCCGGGTGCGGTTCCAACCTGGGTAAGGAAAAGCTCGCGATCGGCGGGTGTGGTGCAGGCTGATTCCTCGCGATGGGGTAAATCAACCGTATTCACTCACACGGGTTCGAGGGGCGGACTAAACCTTGCTTCCTGGACGAAATCTGGCTTCAGCAAGAGTCGGGAGGGCAAGAACTGGGTACGTTTAGCGCTGGATTGGATCAGCCGCATTTCTCCCTTTAGAGCCTTCTGGGCGTCGCAATCAGTCAAACGGGCGGGCGGGCAGCGTGATATACGCTCCTGTCGCGACGTACGAAATGTTCTGATCGTTGGCGCGGGCGGACTTGGGCGGCAAATAGCGAAACACTTAGAAGCGAATCCAGATCTGGGCCGGGCGGTTTGTGGTTTTCTGGACGACCGAAAGCCGCTGGGAAATAGCATCGTTGGACGCACGAGCGACCTGGCCCAGTTGGCCCGCACCATATTTGTGGACGAAGTGATTCTGGCCGCGCCACACGACCGGGACCTGACATTGCGCGTGCTCCGCGCTGCTCAACAGCTTCGGCTGGACGTGAAGATGGCGTCGGATCTATTTGGCTGCGAGCCGAGAGCGAAAACGGAAATGGTTGGAGGCATTCCACTTATTTCCCTGCATGAAGAGCGGTTGCCGGTTAGGAGATTGCTGATAAAGCGCGCGCTGGACGTGCTGGGTGCAGGGGCAGCGCTGATCCTACTGGCGCCAGTGCTGGCTCTGATCGCGATCATGGTGCGCCTGGACTCGGCGGGGCCTGTACTTTATGCGGCGCCCCGCGCGGGACGCAAGGGAAGATCGTTTCACTGTTACAAGTTCCGGACCATGGTCAGGAATGCTGATGCTTTGAAGGATGGGTTGCGGGAGCGAAATCAGAGGGAGGGCCCGTTTTTCAAAATCAGGGACGACCCGCGGATCACACGGGTCGGACGATACTTGCGTCAATACAGCCTGGACGAACTTCCACAGCTGTGGAACGTCCTGCAGGGTGAAATGAGCCTGGTTGGGCCACGTCCGCATCCGATGGACGATTTTTCCGGTTATTCGATCGAGGACTTGTCACGGTTGGACGTGACGCCCGGTATGACGGGTTTGTGGCAAGTGACATCGCGGCGGGATCCATCGTTTCAAACCGGAATGAGCCTGGATATCGAGTACATCCACCGTTGGAGCTTAGGAATGGATCTGAGAATTCTGCTGAAGACGGCTGGTGTGGTGCTTCGGGGGAGCGGACAGTAATGCTGGGGGCTGCGGCGAGGACGACGTCACCGGCTTCGTGGGCTGGCGAGGTGGTATGGCAAGGCGTCCGGATCGGTCTGCGCCCATTGCAGGCGACTGTGATAGCTCCAGCGGCGCTGTTTCTTGCGGCTCTGACGGCGATGCTTCTGCGTCATCCGGACGTAGCCTTCTATGAAATCGATCGCGTGACATTTGTTTTACTGGTCGTCGGAGTTGCGGGCCGAGCGGTGGTCACGCGGCGGCGGTTGCTGATAGTGGAGCGGGCGACATGGCCGATGATCGGGCTGACGTTGCTGGCGTTGACGAGCGTGGTAGGCCAGCCGTTCGATGACCATACCTGGTCTCTGCTCGGAGCAAAATTTATTGTGCCTTTCACGCTGTTTCACCTGGCGGGGCTGGTTTTTCGGGAGGAAAGGCAACTCCGGCAGTTCGAGCTTTTCGCTCTGGTCGTGCTCGGCTATCTCTGCTTGACGTCGATTGCGTTCCTGGCAGGTGCGAAGTCACTGATCTTTCCGCGGTTCATTCTGGATCCGAGCCTCGGTCACCATGCCGACCGAGCGCGAGGACCGCTGCTGCAGGCGGTGGCAAATGGCGTTTCTTTGAACCTGCTTGGCGTACTGGCGCTGCACGCCGCTCTACGCGGCAGAATACGCGGATTAGTAGCCGCCGCGCTCCTGGCTTCGCTACCCGTCGCAATCCTGGCAACGATGACCCGCGCCGTGTGGCTCTCATTTGTGGCCAGTGTTGGAGTTTTGATTCTCCGATCGCACAACCGCGCGCCGCGGCGAATCTGCGTCGCCGTAGCGATCATGGCAGCTTTGGGCGTACTCGCCACCTTGAGTTCCGACGATCAGCGCCGGGCACTCGTTGACCGATTCGAAGAGTCTGGGCCGGTCGATTTCCGCCAGGCGGTCTACGCTGGCGCTTGGGAAATGTTTCTGGAAAAACCACTTATTGGGTGGGGCGTGAACCAGATGCCGGAGGAATTAGCCCGCCATGTGAGTGGCTACAGAGAAAAGGAACTGTATCCGCACAATACCTACCTGGAACTTCTCGTGGAGCACGGCATCCTCGGTTTAGCACTTTATGTGTGGCTGATGTGGGAGATTCTGCGACTCGGACGCGGTCCGGTTCCGAGAAGTGAAAGAAACGGCTTTCTGAGCCAGCCATTTCATAGCATGTGGCCGGTGTTGCTCGGCATCTATTGGGTGAATGCGGCTCTCGTCGTGATGAACTATCAGTTTGTGAACGGACTTTTGTTCACCATTGCTGGAATGCTGGCGGCGCAGCAGCGGCGAGCTGCGATGGAATCCAGATGCGAAACGAGCCCGTTAGTCGGATTATTTCCAGGCTCGGCGGCATAGATTATCTTTTCGGACTCCTCAGTTACGTAATCCGTGCTTACGGTCGCCTACCTCGCGAATCAATTTCCTGCAGCTGTGGAGCCCTACGTGAGCGAGGAGATCCAGGAGTTGCGGCGGCGGGGAGTTCAGGTGATTGCGGGCAGCGTGCGAAGGCCGTTGGTAGAAGCTCGCGGGTTGGACAACGCGAGCTGCGAGAATGAAATTCTGTCCCTGCAACCAGTTCGACTGCTAACTCTTCTACAAGCTTTCATGCTGGCGGTACGGCGGAGTGAACGGATCGCCTGCTTAATAACTCGGGTGCTTTTTCGCGGAAAAGAATCACCCAAACGGAGACTGAAAGCTCTGCTGCATACGTGGTTGGGGGCCTGCTATGCCGTGCAATTGCGAGAGCGGGGGGTGGATCACATTCATGTGCATCACGGCTATTTCGCATCCTGGATAGGTATGGTTGCGGCGCGGCTATTAGACGTGACTTACAGCCTAACCCTGCACGGATCCGATCTGCTAATCGACGGCGTTTATCTTGACACAAAACTAAAGCATTGCCGCTTCTGCGCAACCATTTCCGAATACAACCGTCGCTATGCTTTGAAGCATTTTCCGGTTATCGGACTGCGCAGACTCACGGTCTCGCGGCTGGGAGTTGATTTACCGGAACGCTCAGATTCTCCTCGGAAGGCAGTTCGTCGAACTGGCAGTCCTCTCACTTTGCTGGCTGTGGGGCGCCTGCATCCGGTGAAGGATCATGCATTTCTGGTTCGCGCCTGCGCCCGACTTCGCGAGTGTGGACTTGACTTTGAGTGTGTGATTGCAGGCGACGGGCCGGAGAGGCAACGTCTTGAATTGATGATCCAGGAACGGCGGATGCAGGAGCGGGTTACGCTGCTAGGCCACGTTTCGCCAGCGCAGTTGGATTCACATTACCGCCGGGCTGATGTGGTTGTACTTACCAGCCGTAGCGAAGGAATTCCGCTGGTGCTCATGGAAGCGATGGCGCGGAGCAGGATTGTGCTGGCGCCCGACATCACAGGAATCCCGGAGATCGTGATCCCTGGAAAAACAGGTTTCTTGTACGTGCCCCGAGCGGTAGAGGATTTCGTTAAGAAAATTCTGTTCCTTCAGGAATTAATGCGGAAAGAGGAGCGCTGTGCCGTGAGTCGGCTGGATTGGATCCGTCATGCTGCACGAGCACAAATCGTTCACAACTTTAGTCGCAGCAAAAATCTGACTCACTTTGGCGACCGATTTCTGCAACTCATTGCGGCCGGCTGAAGTCCTTAATTCCAAAGCCAACGGATTCGCAACCCATATGTCGTGGCACAGGATGGACCATCTCTATGAGAATTTTGTTTTGTAATAAATATAACTACCCATTCAGCGGGACCGAGGTCTACTTGTTCGAAGCCATGGAATTGATGCGTTCCAAGGGACATGAAGTGGCGTTGTTTTCTATGACCGACGCACGAGGCAAGCCCACCCCCTACGACCGCCATTTCGTGCCAAACATCGATTTCAAGAAAGAGAGTGGATGGTTTCACAAGGTCAGGCTGGCAGGACGGGCAATTTATTCACTCGAGGCGCGACGACGGATTCGTGCGATGATCGGGGAATTCCGTCCGGACGTGGCCCATGTCCGAAACATCTATCATCATTTATCCCCATCGATCTTGTGGGAGTTGAAGGCTCAGAAGGTTCCAGTTGTCTATCACCTCAACGACTTTAAAGTCCTGTGTGCCAGCTACAATCTGGTGTTGCGCGGAGAAGCCTGCGAGGCCTGCAAGGGCGGCGAATTCTGGCACGCGCTAAAAAAGAAATGCTATCCGGGATGGGGGGCGCGGATGACGCTGGTCGCCGAGGCCTACATCCACAAATGGCTAGGCACATACCGAAACTGTGTTGACTGCTTTCTGGCGCCGAGCCAGTTTGTGCAGGACAAGTTTGTCGAACATGGCTGGTCTCCTTCCAAGTTCGAAGTCCTTCCCCACTTCCAGCCAGTCCAGACGGCCATCGAACGAAATGCAGACAAGGCCCCGCTGCTCTATTTCGGCCGGTTGTCGGCGGAAAAGGGCCTTCCTGACTTATTGCGTGCCATGCAGCGGTTGCCGAGTCTTCGCTTGATCGTTGCGGGGCAGGGGCCGGAGCGGGGAAGGTTAGAGCAATTGGCCGTCAAGTTGTCATTGTCGAATGTGGAGTTTGCGGGATACGTAGAGGGAGCGGAACTAGATCGCGCAATTGCCAACTCACGCTTCACGGTGCTGCCGTCACATGCATATGAAACCTTGGGCAAGACGATTCTGGAATCTTTTGCGAGAGCGCGAGCCGTAGTGGCTACCGACCTGGGATCCCGGCGGGAACTGGTACACGCGGGTAAGACGGGACTGTTGTATAAGACCGGAGATGTGGACGAACTGGTTTCGGCTATTCAGTTTCTGAGCTCACAACCCGGACTGGCCGACAAAATGGGACGAGCCGGCCAGGAACTGGCGCGGCAGAAGTATACGCCGGAGGCGCACTACGAAGTATTGATTGATTTGTATGAGCGCCTAAGTGGTAGGAAAAGCGTATCGCCGGGCAGGCACGGGACAGCTCAGAGGATTCCAACCCCGCCGAACACGGCACTAGTGAAAATCCCGTCGCTTACGGGGGATAGCTTTGTTCCATTGGAGCGTTTCGGCCTAGCTCCGGTCTTGGGGGATTCCAGCGACGCCCCGCCGATTTTCCAGAAACGTCTGCGGGTGGCATTCATTGGTGGGCGAGGGGTCGTATCAAAATACAGCGGGATCGAGACTTATTATGAAGAGGTCGGAAAGAGGCTGGCAGGCATGGGACATCAGGTCACCGCGTACTGCCGAACTTATTTCACTCCTCCGGGAAAAGAACACAATGGCGTGCAAATGGTGCGGCTGCCGACGATCCGGTCCAAGCATTTGGAAACCTTGGTGCATACGTTTCTGAGCACGGTCCACGTTCTCGTGAGTCCATGCGACGTGGTTCACTATCATGCGCTGGGGCCGGCACTATTTTCGTTTATTCCGCGTCTCGCAAAAAAGAAGACGGTGGTCACGGTCCAAGGTCTGGACTGGCAACGCAAGAAATGGGGACGTGTGGCCTCGTCAGTCCTGCAGCTGGGGGAGCGTGCGGCAGTGAGCTTGCCAAACCATACGATGGTGGTCTCTCAGGCGTTGCATAAGCACTACCGGGCAGGCTATGCAGCGGAAACATCTTACGTTCCAAATGGAGGTGTACTGCGCGATTGCCGAGCGCCCCACAAAATTCTGGAGTGGGGACTCGAGACGGGAAAATACATTTTGTATCTGGGGCGATTTTCGCCAGAAAAAGGCTGCCACCTGCTGGTCAGGGCGTTTGAGATGCTGAACAGTAACGTAAAGCTAGTAATGGCTGGAGCGACCAGTTATTGCGACGATTATTCGCGCGAGCTTCGCAGTCATGCGGGGGAGCGAATCACGATTCTGGATTGGGTCTCGGGAGATGATCTCGACGAGCTGCTTACCAATGCCATGATTTTCGTACTGCCATCTGATCTGGAGGGTTTATCTCTGGCGCTGCTGGACGCGATGGGAGCGGGGCTTTGCGTGCTCGGCAGCGACATTGCGGAGAATCGGGAAGCTATTGACGAAGCTGGATTCACTTTCCGGCGTGGCGATGTTGAGGATTTGGCGGATCGCCTGCGATTTCTGATTGCGAATCCGGCGGTGCGTGAGGCGGCGGGTCAGGCTGCGAAACGCCGCATCGACGAACATTACCAGTGGCCTGTCATTGCCGCGGAGATAGAACGAGTGTATTTCGAAATGATGGGCTGGGAGTTGAACGCAATCCCGCCTAGAAAACCGAGTGCGAGGGTGCTAAAGCCGACCCCGGCGGTGCAAAGAGGCAGGGGGTAAACTAGCCAGGATCTAGCTTGAACCAATCTCAGAGAGCATACAAAAGCCGAATACGGTGACAAGAGGACGGAGTGAATTCCGTCCTTTTTGTTTATAATTGGAAGTTCACCTTTCAAACATCCGTGCGGGTGAATTTCGCCGTACAATTCAGCACGCCTCTCATTCATGGAAAATACGATTCTCGTTACTGGCGGGGCAGGTTTTATCGGATCGAATTTCATCCTGCAGCGGCTGCAACAAGATTCGGCTTCTGTTGTAAACCTGGACAAACTCACCTACGCGGGAAACCTGCGAAATCTAGAAGCCATCGTGAAGCAACGGCGGTATGAGTTTATCCATGGAGACATCGCAGACCGCGGACTTCTGCAAGGCCTGCTACAAAGGCGCAAGCCGAGGAGCATTGTGCATTTTGCAGCCGAAAGTCATGTGGATCGCTCCATCCGAGGGCCGGACGATTTCATCCGCACGAATGTAGATGGAACTTTCGCACTACTGGAAGAGGTGAGAAGCTACTGGGCAGGTCTGGCTGAACAAGAGCGAGCGGAGTTTCGCTTTCTGCATGTTTCCACTGATGAAGTGTACGGCTCGCTGGGAGTCGGAGACCCCGCGTTTTCTGAGAGCACAGCCTATGCGCCCAATAGTCCATACGCCGCATCGAAGGCGGCTTCCGACCATCTTGTGCGGGCCTACCATCACACTTATGGATTACCAACTCTTACTACGAATTGCTCGAATAACTACGGGCGATTTCAGTTCCCGGAAAAATTGATTCCCTTGATGATTCTGAACGCACGCGACGGCAAGACCCTTCCCGTCTATGGTGACGGACAGAACGTCCGCGACTGGCTGTATGTAGAGGATCACTGTGCGGCAATCACAACGGTGCTGGCGCACGGAAAAGTTGGAGAGACATATAACATCGGTGGCTGGAACGAAAAACGCAACCTGGATATCGTTGAAACGATTTGCGACATTGTGGATGAGATTGCTGGACGCCGAGGATCTTCGCGCCGTGGTCTGATTACATTTGTGAAAGACCGTCCGGGACACGACCGGCGTTATGCCATGAACGCAAATAAGATTGAGCGGGAGCTTGGATGGCGTCCGCTGGAAACATTTGAGACTGGGATTCGCAAGACGGTGCGATGGTATCTGGAGAATGAAGAGTGGGTCCGAGACGTTACCAGCGGAGCTTACCGGCAGTGGATTGAAACGCAATACTCCTCTTGAGTGCGCGAGTGAAACCTGCCACAAAAGATTCTATGACGCAAGCCTCGAACAGCGCGGGTTATAAAGGAATCATTCTGGCAGGAGGGTCGGGAACGCGCCTTTATCCCGTGACTCATGCGATGGGGAAAAGTTTGCTCCCCGTCTACAACAAACCCATGATCTATTACCCGCTTTGCACGCTGATGCTGGCGGGAATTCGCGACATCCTGCTCATCAGCACGCCCGAGGACGTGCCCAAGTTTCAAGCGCTGCTCGGCGACGGGAGTCAGTTTGGAATCCGCCTGCAATATAAAGTTCAGCCCAAGCCGGAAGGAATTGCGCAAGCGTTCCTGGTGGGTGAGACTTTTCTCGGCAACAGTCCTTGCGCGCTGGTGCTGGGCGACAATATTTTCTATGGACACGACCTTGCGAAGGATTTGCGCGAGGCTTCAAAGAAGAGTCGAGGCGCGCGCGTTTTTGCCTATCCCGTCCATGATCCCGAACGCTATGGGGTTGTGGAATTCGACGGCGCCGGGCGAGCCCTCAGCATCGAGGAAAAACCCAGGCAGCCTAAATCGCGTTACGCGGTCACCGGACTTTATTTCTACGATGGTCAGGTGGTCACAATTGCGGAGTCACTGAAGCCCAGCGCGCGGGGTGAGTTGGAGATCACCGATGTTAACAAGGCATATCTGGAGCGTGGAGAACTGGAAGTCGTCGTCATGGGACGAGGAATGGCGTGGCTGGATACGGGTACGCATGAGTCGTTGATGGAGGCGTCGCTCTACATTCAAGCCATCGAAAAAAGGCAAGGGTTGATGGTGGCTTGCCCCGAGGAGATTGCGTTCCGATCTGGTTACATCACGGCAGCACAGGTGGAGAGCATCGCCAACTCAATGAAGAATAATAGTTACGGCACTTACTTGCTGCAGCTTCTGCGAGAGAAGGTATTCTGACGAAGGCGGTTTCGGCAACTCCTTTTCCGATGAATACGCTCAAGAAAATCTCGACTTCGCTGCCCGGGGTATTCGTCCTCGAACCTCGAGTATTTGGGGATGAGCGTGGGTTTTTCTTCGAGAGTTATAACCAGCAGACGATGGCGGATGCGGGAATTAGCGAGACATTTGTGCAGGATAATCATTCCTGCTCTTCCCGCAATGTTCTGCGGGGCTTGCATTATCAGGTAAAGCATCCGCAGGGAAAACTTGTGCGCGCCGTCGAAGGAGAGATCATCGACGTTGCCGTCGACTTGCGCCGCAGTTCTCCAGGCTTCGGCCGGTGGGAAGCGGTTCGTTTGTCGGGCGAGAACAAACGCATGCTGTGGATTCCAGTGGGACTTGCGCATGGATTTCATGTGCTCTCCGAGAAGGCTCATGTGCTCTACAAGGCGACAGACTATTACGCGCCGGAACAAGAACGAACGATTGCCTGGAACGATCCTGATCTGAAGATTCGCTGGGAATTGGACGAAGAGCCGATTGTCTCGGCCAAAGACCAGCGCGGCGTGGCGTTCCGCGATGCCGAGAGTTACGAATAAATTCCGATGCGAATCACAATTTTTGGTGCTTCCGGCTTACTGGGCAAAGCACTCATGCGCGAGTGGAGCGCAGATGAAGTGACAGCGCTCAGCTCTGGGGATGCAGACATTCGCAATGCGGAACAGGTGCAGCAGGTAGTGCAGGCAACTCGTCCGACGTGGATCGTATTGACCGCAGCGTACACGGATGTGGATGGGTGCGAGAGCAATCCGGAACGGGCTTTTGCGGTGAACCGCGATGGCGCTGTGAATGTGGTCAACGCCGCGAAGATGACGAATGCGCGGCTTTTGTTCCTCAGTTCCGATTATGTTTTCGATGGAAAAAAGAAAACTCCTTATGAGATCGGTGACGCGCGAAATCCTCAAGGTGTGTACGGACGAAGTAAGGCCGAGGCAGAGATCAAGCTGTTGGAATTGATGCCGGATTGTTGCATCGCGAGAACGTCGTGGCTATTTGGAATGGGCGGGAAGTGTTTTCCCGACACGATCTTGAAGCTGGCCGCGAGCCGTCGGGCGCTTGAGGTAGTCAACGACCAGCGGGGTTGCCCAACTTATACGGTGGACTTGGCGAAGGCGATTATTCAACTGTGCCGCAAGAACGCGAATGGAATTGTTCACCTGACCAACGCGGGAGAGTGCAGCTGGTTTGAATTTGCGCAAGAGATTATCCGGAGCGCCGGACTGGCCACCACCGTGCGGCCAGTAAGCAGTCAACAAATAGCGCGGCCGGCGCCGCGACCCGCGTATTCGGTTTTGTCGCCGGCGAGTCTGCTGGCGTGGGGCATTGAAATGCCCTCCTGGCAGGATGCACTGCGGCGTTACCTGGAACAGCGACGGCTCGCCAGCTAGAGCGGAGATTGCTTCGCTTTCGTGTGCCCTGCTACGATTGCCGAGGCCTGCCTGAGGATGTCGTGAAAGTAATCCAAAATTATATCGATGGCCGCTTCGTGCCGGGAAAGCATGAGTTCGGGGATCTGAATCCGGCGGACGGGGAAGTGATTGCCCGAGTCACCGAGGCCGACAAGCCTCAGGTGGATGAAGCGGTACACGCGGCTCGGCGCGCGTTGCGCGGAGAATGGGGGCAGTTTGGGGCTCGCGAGCGCGCGGCTCGATTGAATCGCGTTGCAGATGCGGTTGAAAAAAGGTTCGACTGCTTCTTGCAGGCAGAAGTCGCGGACACGGGCAAGCCAATATCTCTTGCGTCAAAACTCGATGTACCGCGTGCGGTGGCTAACTTCCGCGTTTTTGCTGATCTGATAAAAATGTCTGGGCTGGAATCTTTTCAGACGGAAACTCCTGATGGCGCAAAGGCTCTGAACTATGCGGTTCGCAAGCCGCTGGGCGTCGTCGGCGTTATTACTCCGTGGAATCTTCCGCTGCTGTTGCTCACATGGAAGGTTGCGCCGGCGCTAGCCTGCGGGAACGCTGTGGTCGTCAAACCTTCAGAAGAAACTCCGGCCACAGCAACGCTTCTCGCTGAAGCCATGCAGGACGCAGGAATCCCCCGCGGGGTCTATAACGTGGTTCACGGCTTTGGAGCCGGCTCTGCTGGAGAATTTCTAACGTCGCATCCAGATGTCGACGGCGTGACATTTACGGGCGAATCAAAAACCGGTGCGGCGATCATGAAGTCTGTGGCTCCCACAGTAAAGCCGGTTTCGTTTGAACTGGGAGGGAAAAACGCGGCGATCGTGTTCGCGGATTGTAGTTTTGAAAAAGCAGTGAACGGATTATCCGATGCCGTCTTTCTGAATACCGGGCAAGTCTGTTTGTGCGCGGAGCGTGTGTACGTGGAACGCAAAATCTTTGCGGCGTTTGTGGATGCGCTGAAGCTGAAAGCGGAGAAGCTCAGTTCCGGCTGGCCGACTGATGAGAAGACTAATTTGGGGCCGCTGATTTCAGCGCAACATCGAGAGAAGGTCCTCTCGTATTTTCAACTGGCGCAGAAAGAAGGGGCAACGCTTGTAACCGGCGGTGGGATTCCGAAGTTTGACGACAAGCGCGATCACGGTTTCTACGTGCAACCAACTATTTACACTGGGCTTCAGGAATCGGCGCGATGCGTGAAAGAAGAAATCTTTGGCCCGGTGTGCCACATCACGCCGTTCGATTCGGAAGACGAAGCTGTCGCCATGGCCAATGATACCGAGTACGGACTTGCGGCTTCGATCTGGACGAGCAATTTAAATCGCGGTCATCGCGTTGCGCAACAAATGAATGTGGGCATCACATGGGTGAATTGCTGGTTTTTGCGTGATCTACGAACGCCGTTCGGCGGGGCAGGGCTTTCTGGTATCGGCCGCGAAGGCGGAATTCATTCGCTAAATTTCTATTCCGAGCTGAACAATATTTGCATTCAGCTGTGATGATTTGTGCTTAATAGGAAAACGATGAGCGGGACGGAAAGCAAAGTGAACGAACGGAAGGCGACGCCACGCGGCAAGTATCCGCACCTGAAGCGCGGCGGCGACTTTTTGTTTGTGTCGGGAACAAGTTCGCGTCGCGCCGACAACACGATTGCCGGGGCTGAAGTCGATTCGTTAGGAACTACCCGGCTCGATATCCGCGTGCAAACCCGCGCGGTGATCGAGAACATCCGAGACATCCTGCAAAGTGCTGGAGCGCAAATGCAGGATCTAGTCGAGATTTCAGTGTTCTTGGTGAGCATGAATGACTTCGCCGGTTACAACGAAGTTTATGGCGAGTTTTTCGGATACGATGGTCCTGCGAGAACGACGATAGCCGTTCATCAGTTGCCACATCCACACTTGCTAATTGAAATCAAGGCGCTAGCTTACAAACCGCTGAAATAGGAGGCGCAATGGCATCCATCAAGAATCTGAAAGCATTCAACTTTCAGGCGTGGATCGAACAAAATAAAGAGAAGCTGAAGCCTCCGGTTGGCAACGCACAAGTGTGGGAAGACGGCGAGATGATGGTGACGGTGGTCGGCGGCCCTAACCAACGGCGCGACTATCACGATGATCCAACGGAAGAATTCTTCTATCAGCTGAAGGGCAATATTTCTCTCCGCATCATGGAGACGGCAGGAAAGCCGCCGCTGGAAATTCCGATAAAGGAAGGCGACATTTTTCTTTTACCGAAACACATGCGCCATTCGCCGCAGCGGCCGGCTGAGACGGTGGGAGTTGTGATCGAAGTGCCGCGTCCAGAGGGCTCTCTGGACGCGTTCGAGTGGTATTGCCCGAATTGTCACCAGTTGGTTTATCGTGCGGAATTAAAGCTAAAAAATATCGTAAAGGATCTGCCGCCGGTGTTTGAACAGTTTTACAGCAACGAGAGCCGGCGCAAGTGTAAGCATTGCGGCACAGTTCACCCGGGCAAGTGAAGCATGCAAGTCATCGACATTCATAATCACTTTTTCCCCGAGTTATGGCCGGACCTGGCTGCGCGTTATGGCACTCCGAACTGGCCGTGGATCAAGCACACTGAGCCGGGGAAAGCGGACATTAAGGTGGGAGATCGTTTCTTCCGCCATATTTATTCGGCGTGTTGGGATCCGGAAGTGCGGCTGCGGGAGATGGATCGCGACGGCACTAACATCCAGGTCATCTCAGCCACGCCGGTGCTTTTTGCCTATGAACGTCCGGTGGAACACGCGCTCGATTGCGCACGATTGTTCAACGATGCGGCGCTTGAGCTGTGCGGAAGGGGAAAAGGAAGGTTGAAGTCGTTTTGTCAGGTGCCGCTGCAGAATGTTGACGCAGCATGCAAAGAGCTCAGCCGGTGCATGAAGTCGGGTCATCTGGGCGTGCAAATTGGCAACCACGTTGAAAACAAGAATCTGGATGATCCGGGAGTGGTAACGTTTCTACATCACTGCGCTGATGAGGGTGCAGCCGTAATTGTCCATCCATGGGAAATGTTTGGCGGGGAACGGATGCCAAAATACATGATGCCGTGGACAGTAGGCATGCCGGCGGAGACGCAACTCTCGGTGGTGGCGTTGATTTTGAGTGGGGCATTCGACCGGCTACCGGACAAGCTGCGCATATGTTTCGCCCACGGTGGCGGGAGTTTTGCGTTTTTGCTCGGACGATTGGAAAATGCGTGGCATCATCATCCGGTCGCTCGGGGTGAGTGTGAACATCCTCCGAGCCATTACCTCAATCGCTTCTATGTGGACTCCGCGGTATTCGAGCAGCGCACGTTGAAATTTCTAGTGGAAACGATGGGAGGAGACCGGGTGATGCTCGGTTCGGACTATCCGTTTCCGCTGGGCGAAGAACGAGTTGGTTCTCTCATCCGGCAGAGCCATCTTCCGCAAGATACAAAAACTAAACTTCTTGGCTCCAATGCGATACAGTTTCTGGGACTCCAGGCAGAATCACTCGATGCCGAGGGCGGAAAATCTGTCCAGTCTTGCGGCTCAGCGCCTTCCGCAGTCGCCACCGGGCAGCTTACCTATAGTTCGTATTTGAAAGTTCAGGAACTACTGGAGTTACAGCGACCACAATCCAAACCACCGCACCATGATGAGTTGCTCTTCATTCTGGTGCATCAGACCTACGAGCTGTGGTTTAAGGAACTTTTGCACGACCTGGATGCGGTGGTGGCAAATTTGCAAAGGGCAGGCGCAGCTCCGCAATCTCGTGATGAAGTTTATGAGGCGGCGCGGTTGCTGCGCCGCTGTACGGAAATCATGCGGGTATTGGTGGAGCAGTTCACGATTCTGGAAACGATGCTGCCCACGCATTTTCTAGCGTTTCGCGGCCTGCTAGAACCCGCCAGCGGATTTCAGTCTGAGCAGTTTCGAGAGATTGAATTTCTGTGTGGATTAAAAGACGAAAAGATGCTTCGTTATCACCGGCCAACACCTGAGGCTTACGCCAGTCTGAAGCGCCGGTTGGAGGAGCCTTCGTTACGCGACGCATTCTTTGGAGCATTACAAGCGATAGGAAAATTAGCGCCACCGGGCGACGATGCTACTGAGCGGGAGCGATTTCAAGCTCGTGCACAAGCGGTCCACGCACTATACAAGGATGAGCATCATCATCGTGACTGGATTGACGTGTGCGAGCGGCTAACGGAGTTCGACGAACTGGTAGTGAGCTGGCGACTGCGGCACATTCAACTAGTCGAGCGAATCATCGGCATCCGCATGGGCACGGGGGGAAGCACGGGAGCGTCCTATCTGAAGCTCACACTCGACAAGAAATTCTTTCCTGAATTGTGGGAGGCGAGGACGCTGCTGACCGAGTGAGGAGTTTGTCTTTCCCGCTTAGTCATCGAAAGCGTTGGTCATCGGATTTCTCCAGATGAAGCCCGAATCTCAAAAAATCACACTGATCGGCGCCGGACTAAACGGCCCTCTTCTGGCAATTCTATTGCGGCAGCGGGGGTTCGCCGTAGAGATCTACGAGCGGCGCCCGGACATGAGAAAGGTGCGTATGAGTGCGGGCCGGTCCATCAATCTTGCGCTGTCGACCCGCGGCATTTACGCCTTGCGGCAGGCCGGGCTGTGGGAGAGGATGCGGAGCATCATCATTCCGATGAGAGGACGGATGATGCATTCGATTGCGGGAGAACTTACCTTTCAGCCCTATGGACAGAATGAGACGGAGGTTATCAATTCGATTTCGCGCGCTGAGTTGAACATCGCCCTTATGAACGCAGCGGAGGAAGAGGGGACGACAATTTATTTCAATCAGCGCTGCATGGGATACGACCTAAGAACCGGAGCAATCCGACTACGCAACGAGGAAACGGCCGCGGAATCGGATCGAGAAGCTGAGGTCGTGATCGGGTGCGATGGTTCGGCATCGTCGATTCGGAATGAGATGCTTAAGCTGAGCCGTTTCAACCTTTCCCAACAATATCTTGACTACGGTTATAAGGAACTGACGATTCCTGCAGGGGCACAAGGGGAGCACCTTCTCGAGACCCATGCCCTGCACATCTGGCCGCGCGGAAACTACATGCTGATTGCGTTGCCTAACACCGATGGTACGTTCGCCTGCATCCTGTTCTTGCCATTTGAGGGCGCGGAGAGCTTTGCCAGCCTGACTACGCAGGCAGAGGTGCTGCAGTTTTTCGAATCTCGCTTCCCTGACGCGATTCCGTTGATGCCGCAGTTGGCCGAAAACTATTTCGCAAATCCTACAGGGGCCATGGTTACCATCAAATGTTCACCCTGGCATGTGAACGGGAAAGCACTGCTTCTCGGAGATGCAGTTCACGCCATCGTTCCGTTCTTCGGCCAGGGATTGAATTGCGGATTTGAAGACTGCACATTTCTGATGGAGTTGCTGGACGACCATGGTCCTGACTGGCCGCGCGTGTTTCGTGAGTTCGAGAATGGGCGCCAGGTCAATACCGACGCTATCGCAGATATGGCCATTGAGAATTTTACGGAAATGAGGGACCGAGTTGCGGATTCGCGATTCCTTTTTCGAAAGAAAGTGGAACTCGCACTTGAGGCGAAGTATCCCGGCGTTTTTGTTCCGAAATATGCCATGGTAACTTTTCATCGTATTCCCTACTCTGTAGCCCTGGAACGCGGTGCGGTTCAGGACCGCATGCTTGCACAACTTTGCGAGCACATCAATCGCGTTGAAGATATTGACTGGGAAAAGGCGGATCAATTGATTCGGCGGGATCTCACTCCCCTGGAGTTCGGGCGGTGACTAACTTTCAGTTTCAGCAGGGCGAGGATTTTGCGATCGCAATGGATGAAGGCGATCCTCTGAAAGAATTCCGCGAGCGATTTCTTTTTCCGAAGACAGCAGGTGGCAATGGCACTGTGTATTTGTGCGGTCATTCGCTTGGGCTGCAGCCCAGGACGGTGGGCGCCTATATCGAACTGGAATTGAAAGAGTGGGCGCAACTTGGTGTGGAAGGCCACTTTCAGGCGACAAACCCATGGATGCCTTATCACCGACTGCTTACGGATCAGACCGCAGAACTGGTTGGCGCCAAGCCGCTCGAGGTTGTAGTGATGAATTCGCTCACCGTCAACCTTCACTTGATGATGGTTTCGTTTTACCGTCCGACGGCTTCGAGGCACAAGATAGTTGTGGAACGTGGAGCCTTTCCCTCCGATCAGTACGCGGTGAAGTCGCAGATTTGTTTCCATGGCTTTGATCCTGCAACTTCTCTGATCGAACTGTCCCCGCGCCCAGGTGAGGACTGCCTGAGGGATGAAGATATCGAGGCGCTGATTCGGCGGTCGGGACATGACATTGCGCTGATTCTACTGGGAGGGGTGAATTACGCGACTGGGCAAGCGTTTGACATGGCCGGCATAACGCGCGAGGCTCATCGCCAAGGCTGCCTGGTTGGCTTCGATCTGGCGCATGCGGCTGGCAATGTGCAATTGAAACTGCACGAGTGGGGGCCGGACTTTGCCGTGTGGTGCAGCTACAAATATCTGAATGGCGGCCCGGGATGCGTTGCGTGTTGTTTTGTTCACGAACGGCATGCGCGCGCATGGGATTTGCCTCGCTTTGCCGGCTGGTGGGGCCATGATGAAGAGACTCGATTCGCGATGGGGCCAGACTTTCAACCGATGCCTGGAGCCGAAGGCTGGCAGTTGAGCAATCCCTCGATTGTGAGCCTTGCGTGCCTCCGCGCATCGATGGATATCTTTCACGAAGCGGGCATGGAGCGCTTGCGGGCCAAAAGCGTGTTGCTGACCGGCTATTTGGAATTCCTACTGAACCGCAATGGATCACAAAAATTCTCTATCGTTACGCCCGCCGAAAAAGATCGACGCGGAGCACAGCTCTCCATCCGAATTCAGCAGAAGGGGCGCCAGTTGTGTGAAGGGCTAGCCCGTGAGGGGATCTCCGGTGACTGGCGGGAGCCAGACACTTTCCGCGTCGCACCCGTGCCGTTGTACAACTCCTATCATGATGTTTTCCGGTTCGTCCGCAGATTCGCAGCAGCGATTGACTCTCAACTCGGATAACTTCGTGGCCTTTGGCGCGATTACTTCCGTAATGCGCTTGACATCCTCGCGTACACATAAACTCTTACAGTGGGCTTAATTCATCTGAGGAAACCTGGCAGGTGGACGGGAATCGTGTGCGCCGTGGTGTGTGCGCACGTCCTCGTATCTCTACTGGCCCCGCGCAGCACCGGACTTACCGCCTTCGGTGATCTGACGCAATGCGGCCTGCTTTTTTGTGGGACATTCTCTATTCTGTCGAACATCAGAACGAGTAACAAGAAATCACAACTTTTCTGGGGGCTGATGGCGTTTGGTTGCGGGATGTGGTTTTGCACGCAGGTCCTATGGACTTACTTCGAGGTCTATTTGCGGCAGGAGGTACCGAATCCGTTTGTCGGAGACGTTGTGCTGTTCCTGCATGTTGTTCCGATGATGGCGGCCCTGGCGGTGCAACCACACATTCAACGGAACGATCACTCCCTGCGGCTGGTATCTCTTGACTTTTTTTTGCTGCTCACGTGGTGGCTTTACTTGTACATGTTTATCGTCATTCCGTGGCAATACGTTTTTCCAAATGAAATCGCCTACGGCCGAAGCTTCGACTTACTTTATGCTTGCGAACAAATTGTTCTCATTGTGGGGGCAGGCTTAGTGTGGAAGCGAAGCCACGGGTCCTGGCATACGATCTACGGGCAGTTTCTTAAGGCGGCATTACTCTATAGCGTGGGTTCCATCCTAGCTAGTGTGGCGATCGATTTTCATCAGTACTACACCGGTAGTTTTTTCGATATTCCGTTAGTGGCTGCAATGGCCTGGTTTGCGGGAGTCGGTTTCCTGGCTCGTGGAACATTGCCTGACCGACCTGCTGACGAACCGCGTCGGTCAGAACACAGCACATGGACAGCGCGGTTGGCGATGATGGCTGTGTTCTCGACTCCGCTTATGGTGGCGTGGGCAGAGTTTGGGAAAGCGCCACCGCGGGTGCGTGCCTACCGGCTGTTGTTGACGGTAGCGGTGATGCTCTTCATGGGTACGCTGGTGTTCGTGAAGCAACAATGGATGGATCGGGAACTGCTTCACTTATTGCGTTTGTCGCGGCAGAATCTCAACGAGACTTGCAAACTCAAAGACGACTTAGAAAATAAAGAACAGTCTTTGCGATGGCACAGCCTTGAGCTGCAGCGCAAGAATCTTGAACTCCAGGAAATCTCCTTCACCGATCCTTTAACTGGCTTGTGGAATCGGCGCTATCTCGAAGAGATTCTTCCCGCCGAATCGGAGCAGGTGCTAAGAAACTATGAACGCGTGCGGGGCAGCGATGTTGTTCAGCTCGATCATCGCGATCTGATCTTCATCATGGTAGACATGGACTTCTTCAAAGAAGTGAACGATGTTCATGGCCATCCCGCAGGAGATCGCTTGTTGCAGCGGGTGGCGGAACGTTTGGCCAGAGTTGTGCGCAAGTCCGATGTGCTGGTCCGTTGGGGAGGAGAAGAATTTCTGATCATGTCCCGCTCCGCGGACCCGGCCGGTACACCTGCCTTCTGCGAGCGAATTCTGGACATCATGTCGTCGGAACCTTTTGATCTCGGGCACGGCATTCGAGTGCGGAAGACGTGCTCCGTAGGATGGGCTCCCTTTCCTTGGAACCGCAGTGCTTACGAGGCTATTTGTGCAGAAGAAACCATAGAACTCGCAGACAACGCGCTTTACCGGGCAAAGGATGGAGGACGAAATCAGGGAGTAGGACTCCTGCCGATCGATGGAGTGCTTGCGGCCTCACATGCGATTACGCTTGAAGCGCTGCAAAATGACACTGGTAATCTGACGCATGTTGTAAGAGTGGAGAACCGGGCCTCCAGTCATTCCCATCCCCTGGCTGAAGATGTACTGTCTGCCGAACGCCGTGATGGGTGATTTTCCTTATAGGTCTTGTAGCCAGACGAATCCCACGCGTCGAATCATAATGTGAGCTTTCGGTGCTGCTGTTCTCGAAACGACCACTACCAGGCTTTTCGGGCCGCTCGATTTCTACCGCCGAGTTGAATATTTTGGAAACCTCCTTGCCGAGATTCTCGATTGGCAATAAGCTAAACAGGCCGCGCAAAGTCAGATTAGAATTCATTGAGGTTACATTGATGACGAGTGCACGAAATTCTTCCAAGACAGGTCTGCGACAGAAGGCGCAGCTGATGTCAGCATCCGAAATTGAACGAACTTTGGTCCGCCTGGCTTATGAAATTGTTGAGAAAAACGGGGGGGTTGGCGCTTTGGGATTGGTCGGAATTCGGCGCAGGGGCGTTCCAATTGCAGAACGTTTGGGCAAGATCATTACTCGCATCGAGAACGCGAAAGTTCCGGTGGGTACGCTGGATATTACTTTTTATCGTGATGACCTTTCGACGCTTGGGCCGAAGCCGGTGGTGCAGGACAAAGAGATTGGATTCTCGATTGAGGACAAGAACATCGTTCTGGTCGATGACGTTCTCTTCACTGGACGCACGACGCGGGCGGCGTTGGATGCGCTGTTTTCGCACGGCAGACCGCGGCGCGTACAGTTGTGTGTATTGATCGACCGTGGGCATCGGGAGTTGCCGGTTGAGGCTAGCTTTGTGGGCCGCAATGTTCAGACCACCATGAGCGAGGTGATCGAGGTCAAATTGACGGAGATTGACGACGCAGAGAAGGTTCTGCTCATGGAGAGGTGATGCGGCCGAAGCTTTGCCGGAAAATAAAAAGGACGGCGACTAAAACCGCCGTCCTTTTAAGCGATCGATTAAGAAAGTTTGGTGCAGATAGCCTTGGTTTGGGTGTAGAGGTTGAGGGCGTCGTGCCCCATCTCGCGACCCCAGCCGGATTGTTTGTATCCGCCGAACGGAAGCGCGGCATCGAAAATGTTATAGCAGTTGATCCAGACCGTACCGGCGCGGAGTTGCTCCGCGGTGCGGTGGGCCTTGCTGATGTCGCGAGTCCAGACGGCGGCAGCCAAGCCATACTCGCTATCGTTGGCACGGGGAAGAATTTCTTCGGGATCATCGAACGGCATCGCGGTGACTACCGGCCCGAAGATTTCTTCCCGCACAACTTTCATGTCTTCCCGGGTATTCACAAGAACGGTAGGCTCCACGAAATAACCTTTGTCGCCCTTCTGGTGGCCGCCGGCCATGGCTGTGGCACCTTCGGACAAGCCTGCTTCCAGGTATCCGCAGACGCGGCTTAATTGTTCCTGAGAGACGAGCGGTCCCATTTGCGTCTCAGGATCTAGACCGGAGCCTACGTTAATTTTTCTGGCATGGTCGGCAACGCCTTCCACAACACGATCAAAGATCGGCTTCTCAATGTAGAGGCGCGATCCGGCGCAGCAACACTGACCATGATTAAAGAAGATCGCGCTAGCGGCGCCAGGGATCGCTGAATCGAGGTCCGCATCCTTATAAACGACATTGGGAGATTTGCCGCCGAGTTCCAGCGAGACTTTTTTCAAGTTACCCGCTGCCGCATGAACAATCAGTTTGCCGACTTCGGTAGATCCGGTGAAAGCTATTTTGTCGACGAGCGGATGAGCGGCCAACGCGGCCCCCGCCGTCTCGCCATATCCCGGTACGATGTTCACGACGCCTTCCGGGAAGCCGGCTTCCATGATCAGTTCGCCGAGACGCAGCGCCGAGAGCGGCGTTTGTTCTGCCGGCTTCAACACCACGGTGCACCCGGAGGCTAGCGCCGGCCCTAGCTTCCACGCTGCCATCAGCAGCGGGAAGTTCCAGGGGATGATTTGTCCCGCGACTCCAACGGGCTCGCGCAGCGTGTAGGCAAGATATTTTGCTCCGGGCGTGTATGGAACAGAGATTGGAATGGTATTGCCTTCGAGTTTCGTGGTCCATCCCGCCATATATCGAAACAAGTCGACGGCCAGCGGCACATCTGCAGCGCGCGCGATGGTGAGAGGCTTGCCGTTGTCGAGGCTTTCCAGATAGGCGAATTCCTCTGTGTGCGATTCCAGCAAATCAGCGAGCTTCCAGATGAGGCGCCCGCGTTCGGATGAAGTCAGTCGCCGCCATGGGCCCTGGTCGAAGGCGTTGCGGGCGGCCTTCACCGCTTGTTCAATATCTTCACGATCGCCTTCCGCCACCTGCGCCAAAACTTCTCCGGTGGCGGGATTGTAGGTGGGAAATGTTTTGCCAGAAATAGAGTTTACCCAGTTGCCATTGATCAACATTTTGCGCGGCTTATCGATGAAATCCGCGACCTGTGGGTGGATTTGCGGTGATACTGCGATGCCCATACTTCCTCCTTAGATCGAGCACGAAATCAAAAGAACTTGCACGGTTTGAAGTTCAAGATGCCGGGCGGAGAAGGATTACGGAAGTATGCTAGTCCCGAGCCAGAACAAAAGCAATTCCCGCATCTTCCTCTTCAAGCGAGCGGGTCTCGGTTACTCGCCATAGGGAACCCAGATATTTTTTATCTGGGCGGCGTGCTCCAGAAACCAGCGTCCTTCGGCCAGTTTCGGATTGAACCAATCGATGGCTCGCCCCTCGTTTGTCCAGACCTGTTTCAGATTGCTGACGGACATTGCTTTCGCGGCGGCGGCGCTGGCTTCGTCCCCAAAGGACCAAATCGCGTCCACATCGTCGTGTTCAGCAAGCGTTTTCAAGAGTTGGGAAGCATAACCCGTGACAATATTCACGGCGCCGCCCGGTACATCGCTCGCGTCAAAGAGTTGGTAGAGATCAGCGGCGATGAGCGGGTAGGCCTCAGAGGGAACAACAATCACAGTGTTGCCAAGAGCGAGGGCCGGCATCACGAGAGAAAGAAAACCCAGCAGAGGTGCTTCGGTGGGGCAGATGATGCCCATAGTTCCGAGCGGCTCATTCATGGCAATCGCAATGTTGCGAAACGGAGGATTGTGCACGGCGCCATCGAACTTGTCGGCCCATGCGGCGTAGGCAAAGATACGCTCGATCCCGAGGTCCACTTCTGACACAGCTTGCTTTGCGCCGACAGCCGCAGAAAGGCGACGAACAATTTCGTCGCGCCGTTGGGAAAGATTCTCGGCGCAATAGTAAAGAATCTGTGCGCGATTGTGTGCAGTCGCTTTTGCCCAGGACTCCGCTTTACGGGCAGCCTCAACCGCGTTGCGAATGTCTTTGCGATTGCCGAGCGAAGCTTCACCCAACAAGTGTCCATCGGGGGAACGCACTTCCATACTGTAGCCGGAATCTGGCCGTGTTTGCTTGCCGCCGATATAGAGCTTCACGGTGCGATCAATGGCTGGCGTGCCTGTGTCCTGACCTTCGGCCGTGTTGGGAGGCGCGGGGGTCGGCCGTGGAACAAGCTTTGGAAGTTTTCCAAACCATATGGGCTGCAAATATTCGAGCAGGCCTTCCTTGCCGCCTTCGCGGCCGTATCCGCTTTCGCGATAACCGCCGAAGCCGCAGGAAGCGTCGAACAAATTAGTACAGTTTACCCAGACAACTCCGGCTTTAAGTTGCGCTGCAACGTGCAATGCGACGTTGATGTTCTCACTCCAAACGCATGAGGCCAGACCATAGACTGTATTATTAGCCAACTCGACAGCTTCTCTCGGAGTACGAAACGTCATTGCAGCCAGCACGGGTCCGAAAATTTCCTGCTGCGCGACGATGGATGTGGGATGCACATTGCTCAACAGGGTTGGCGGATAGTAAAAGCCGCTAGCAGGCAACGCGACCTGGGGCTGCCAGCAGGTTGCGCCCTCGGCAATGCCTTGACCAACCATGCGCTGGATCCGCTCCAGTTGCACGCGCGCGACGATCGCGCCGATATCAATGGCCTTGTCTAACGGAAGGCCGACGCGGAGAGTGCTCATGCGCTCGCGGATTTTGCCCATCAAAGGTTCGGCAATACTTTCCTGCATCAACAGGCGCGAACCCGCGCAGCACACCTGTCCCTGATTAAACCAGATTCCATCCACCAACCCTTCGACGGCGCTATCCAGATCAGCGTCCTCGAAGATGATGAATGGAGATTTCCCGCCCAATTCAAGCGACAGACGTTTGTGAGTGGCCGCTGTAGCACTACGAATCGCTCGTCCGACTTCGGTTGAACCTGTGAACGCAATCTTATTCACGTCGGGATGTTTCACTAGAGCCTCGCCGGTCGAGCCGTCTCCAGTTACGATGTTGACGACTCCTGCGGGCAATCCTGCCTCCTTACAGAGTCCCGCGAACGCGAGGGCAGTGAGGGGGGTGAATTCCGCTGGCTTCAACACTACGGTGTTTCCGGTGGCCAAGGCTGGGGCGATTTTCCACGCGGCCATAAGCAAGGGGAAATTCCAGGGAATAATCTGCCCCACGACACCGCAAGGTTCGTACTCAGGGAACTCCTGCTCGAGCAGTTGCGCCCAGCCCGCGTGATAGTAGAAGTGCCGCGCGACCAGGGGAATGTCGATGTCGCGGCTCTCGCGGATCGGCTTGCCGTTGTCCATTGTTTCCAAAACGGCTAGAAGACGAGAGTGTTTTTGCACAAGCCTCGCCAGAGCATACAGGTAACGCGCCCGGACGTGGTGAGTGAGTCCGCGCCACTTGGGAAATGCGGAGCGCGCAGCAGAGACTGCGGCTTCAATATCCGCGGCTGAACCTTGCGCAACGGAGGCCAGCTTTTCTCCGTTGGAAGGATCGAGAGTATCGAAATATTCGCCCTGTGCCGGGGCTTGCCAACTTCCGGCGATGAAGTGTCCGAAACGACGGCCGTGATGGTCGAGCCAACTTTGCGCTTCCTTCGGATCTTCGGGAGCGGGGCCATACTCCATGCTTACAAATTTTTCGGCAATGCTCATTTAGAATTCGGCTCGATTCTGTTGTTGTCTGCCCCAGTTCGATATGCAACCAACTCCGGCAACTAAGCGATCGGATGTCGATACTCGGCTGAATAATGGCCGGTCGCGTGGTGTTCAAGCTGCCGCTCGATATCGCCCAACAAACCACTTGCTCCAAAACGAAAAAGCTCCGCCCGCATCCAGGACTGTCCCAACTCTTCTTTCATCATCGCCAGCCAGTCTGTAGATTGCTTGGCGGTGCGAATTCCGCCGGCCGCTTTGAACCCCACAGCCATCCCCGTTTGCTCGGCATACTCGCGGATGGCGCGGGTCATTACCAAGCCGACGGGCAATGTGGCGTTGATGGCTTCTTTGCCAGTTGAGGTCTTGATAAAATCTGCGCCCGCCATCATGGCTACGATGCTGGCGCGCGCGACGTTGCGCAAGGTCAGCAAGTCGCCAGTCGCAAGAATGACCTTCATGTGGGCAGCGCCGCAGGCTTGTTTGAAGGCGGCAATTTCGTCATATAGCGCCTGCCAGCGGCCGCCGAACACGTGAGCCCGCGTGATGACTACGTCAATCTCATGGGCGCCCACTTCTACAGAGCGCCGAATCTCCGCAATACGTTCTGCCAGGGGGGAGAGTCCTGCCGGGAATCCGGTGGATACTGCTGCGACGCGTACGCCACTTCCTTCGAGCGCATGCAACGCGGTTTCGACAAACACGTGGTAGACACATATGGCCGCAACCCGCACTTCGAGGTCTTCAATTCCCAACTGGTGCGCCAAATGTCGCTGGACGGGCTGCCGCCCCTTGGCACAGAGACGGCGTACGCGCTCGTCCGTGTCATCTCCGGATAGCGTGGTCAGATCCATGCAGGTAATCGCCCGTAGAAGCCATGCTGCCTGCCAATCTTTCTTCACAGTCCTGCGTGCAACCTGCGTTTGAGCACGGCGTTCGACCGCGCTTGTGTTCACTCGAACTTCCTGCACCCAATTCAGATCGAGAGGAATCCCTGAGTTTGGCAGAAGGGGACGGTTGCCAAGGGTGGCGAAACTGTCATCCTGAGACTGTAGTCGTGCAGCTGGGCTCTTCGTCTCCCGAGTTGTTCCGGGATGATTATTGTGTATCGGCACTCGACTTCACCTGGTTGGCCACATTTGCCTCGAGCTACGAACCCGCATGCTTGCGCTGTAATTGTACGGCATGAAATCTCACAATGCGAATTCGCCATTTGCGGTTCGTTCTACTCTTTACTATCTTCACGCGATAAAAAACTCTGTATATTTCGGCCAGGGTTTACAATTGCCGTCGATTTCACGACACGCCGCGAGATATTTCCCTTATGAGCAAGAAAACACTGCCGGCCCATGTGCAGGCAAAACTGCTGCGGTCCGCGCAGAAAGTTATGAAGAATGCGCACGCGCCATACTCGAAATTTCGAGTTGGAGCGGCGATTTTTCTGAACAACGGGCAAATTTTTTCAGGTTGCAATGTGGAGAACGCCTCATACGGAATGACGAACTGCGCCGAGCGTACGGCAATTTTCTCCGCTGTGGCGCAGCTTGGTCCAAAGATCGAGATCCGTGCCGTGGCAGTAGTCAACGATCAGGGAGTGCCGTGTTCGCCTTGCGGCGCCTGCCGTCAGGTGATTTACGAATTCGGGCCCGACGCCACGATATTCTTTCAAGGAGCCAAGGGGCCAAAACAGGCGCACATTACCGAATTGCTTCCGGAAGGATTCCGGCTTCAGTGAATCCAACTGCGTCTTCAACTCAGACTTTCCGCGCAATTGATGTGATCCGCAAGAAGCGGGATGGCGGGGAGTTGTCTGGGAGCGAGATCGAACATCTGGTAAACGCGTACACGCGCGACGATATTCCTGACTATCAAATTGCGGCTTGGCTAATGGCGGTCGTGCTGCGTGGCATGACACAGGCCGAGACTGCTGCGCTTACCGATGCAATGCTGCGCTCCGGCGAAGTGCTCGACCTCTCTTCATTGGCGGGAAGAAAAGTCGATAAGCATTCGACCGGCGGTGTAGGGGATAAGACTTCTTTGGTGCTGGCGCCCCTCGCTTCCGCCGCAGGCGTGGTCGTACCTATGATCAGCGGCCGTGGCCTGGGACATACCGGAGGCACGCTGGATAAGCTAGAGGCTATTCCTGGTTTCAATGTGAATCTTTCGGTCGCTCGATTTCGCCGCGTGCTGAAGACTTGCGGTTGCGCAATGATTGGCCAGACTGCTGAAATTGCTCCTGCCGATCGCAAACTCTACGCGCTGCGCGATGTGACTGGCACGGTGGAGAGCCCTTATCTGATCTGCGCGTCAATCATGAGCAAAAAACTCGCAGAAGGCATCGATGCGCTTGTGCTCGACGTAAAGACCGGGTCCGGGGCGTTTATGAAGAGCGAAAAGGACGCCGCTTTCCTCGCCGAACTGATGGTTGAAACCGGTGAGCGGATGGGAAAGAAAATCGTGGCCCTCATCACCGACATGGATCAGCCGTTGGGCAACATGATCGGGAACGCGCTCGAGGTTGTGGAAGTTGTGGAAGTCTTGCGCGGTGCAGGGCCGGAAGATTTGCGACAACTGTGCATCGAGCTTGCGGGCTGGATGCTCCATTTGGGAGGAGCCTCTGACACGGTCGCGGAGGGAAAGAAGCAGAGCGAGAAACTTATTGCTTCCGGCGAAGCCTTCGATAAGTTTCGGCGGATGGTGGAGTTGCAGGCTGGAGATCCGCGAACCATCGACGATCCCAGGAGACTGCCTCAGGCTCAACACACAATGACGGTTACGACCCCGAGAAACGGATATGTCGCATCTCTGAAGTGCGAGCAGGTTGGAACCGCATGTGTGATTCTTGGGGGCGGCCGCGAACGAAAAGAAGATTCGGTTGATCCCGCAGTTGGAATCGTGCTGCACAAGAAAGTTGGAGACAGCGTATCGGCTGGAGAACCGCTAGCGACGATTCACTACAATGCAGAAACCCGCGCGACTCGTGCCAGGCAACTGCTTGAAGAGAGCTATCAGATTACGGATTCGCCCGTCCATGAGAAAAGGGCACTGATCCATCGCGTGATTGGAAAAACCGGAGAGAAAAACTGACATGGGACGATTTACTGGAATCCTCGGCCTGTTGACCATGCTGGTATTGGCATACGCATTCTCGACCGATCGCCGCGCCATCCGGCTGAAAACCGTGGCGTGGGGATTGGGACTGCAATTTGCCTTTGCTGTGTGTGTGTTGAGAATCGACGCCGGGCGACGAGTTTTTCAGAAGGCTGGCGATGTAGTGAGTCGGCTGCTGAGCTACTCTTATGTCGGCTCGCAGTTTGTTTTCGGTGATCTCGGGAAACAAGGTTCCCATCTGGGCTTCTATTTCGCTTTTCAGGTACTGCCGACCATTATTTTCATCTGCGCATTTTTTGCCGTGCTCTATCACTTCGGAATCATGCAGCTGATCATTAAAGGTGCGGCGTGGCTAATGACTCGGGTGATGGGCGCAAGCGGCGCGGAATCGCTCAACATCGCGGCCAGCATTTTCATGGGACAAACGGAAGCTCCGGTAACCATCCGGCCGTTTCTGCCGGATCTGACACGCTCGGAACTTATGACGGTGATGACGAGCGGCATGGCCCACGTCTCCGGCGGAATCATGGCGGCCTACATCGCATTTGGCATAGAACCGAAACACTTGTTGAGCGCAGTGATTATGACTGCGCCCGGCACGCTGCTAATGGCAAAGATGCTTGTGCCCGAGACTGAGCAGCCGAGAACCGCCGGACGAGTCGTCATGCCTGAGGGCGAAGAGCAGGCCGAGAAAGAAGAGAATCTACTCGGCGCTGTCGCCCGAGGAACGACCGACGGACTGCATATGGCTTTGAACATCGCTGCCATGCTGATTGCGTTCCTGGCGCTGATTGCGCTGGCGGACGGCATTCTTGGTGGAATTCACCATTGGGTGAGCTGGTGTCCGGAAAGTCTGGAAAAGATTTTCGGGGCTGTCTTCGCTCCGGTGGCTTGGGTGATTGGCGTTCCGTGGCATGATTGCGGGGTGATTGGAACTCTGCTTGGAACGCGCATGGTGCTGAACGAACTGGTGGCTTTCTCGATGCTTGGTCCGATGAAGGCAGCGCTCGATCCCCGCTCTTTTACCATTGCGACGTTTGCGCTCTGCGGCTTCGCAAATCTCAGTTCTATCGGAATTCAGATTGGCGGCATTGGGGCGCTCGCGCCGAACAAAAAGAGCGAACTAGCGCGGCTCGGCATTCGTGCCATGCTCGCGGGAACTATGGCAAACCTAATGTCGGCATCGATCGCGGGTATGCTGCTGTAAGACGCGTTCCGTTGTCCTCTCCACAATCGATAAAGAAATTGTGAGCTTTATGTCGATGGTCACCGTTACAGTGATCGAAAGGAAATTTATGAAACTCTCCAGATTTGCGTTGGCTGCACTTTTATTTTTTCTTTTTGCTGTTTTGACGAATGTGTCCGCACAAAATACGCCCAAGCGGGTAATCATCGACACTGATCCAGGCACCGACGATGCCATGGCCATCATCCTCGCGTTGAATTCTCCGGAACTTAAAGTGGAAGCGCTGACGGTTGTGCCCGGCAACGTGGATGGGCGGCAGGGACTGGAAAATGCGCTCAAGATCGTTTCGCTGGCGGGACGGTGCGACGTCACGATCGCGGGAGGAGCACAGCATCCGCTGAATCAGAAGCTGATCACCGCCCAATTTTGGCATGGAAAGAATGGCTTGGCCGACGTCGAGTTGCCGCCATCGAAATGCAAGGCCGATCCACGGTTTGGTCCGGATCTGATCATCGAACTAATTCACAGGTATCCGCATGAGATCACGCTGATTCCCGTGGGCCCTCTCACCAATATCGCGCTCGCGGTTTCGAAAGATCCCTCGATTTCGGGACTGGTCAAGAATATCGTAATTATGGGTGGCTCAATTACGGGTGGAAACGTCAACGGGGCGGCGGAAGCGAACATTTACAATGACCCTGAAGCGGCTCAGATCGTGTTCAATGCGGGCTGGATAGTGACGATGGTCGGATCCGATGTGGGGGAGCGAACGCTGATCACGCGAAAGTACCTCGCTGAACTTCAGTCGTCCCATGGACCGCAGAGTGACTTTATCGCGAAAATTGCCGACTTCTATTTGGCCCGTAGCGAGAAAAGCGGATACAGTGGTGCGGCGATGTATGACCCGCTGGCCGTGGGTATTGCTCTGGACCCGACGCTGGGCACGCTCAAAGAAATGCATGTCGACGTGGAAACCAAAGGAGAATTTACTCGCGGAGAAACTGTAGCA
This sequence comes from uncultured Acidobacteriota bacterium, assembly GCA_963842075.1. Lineage (GTDB taxonomy): Bacteria > Acidobacteriota > Terriglobia > Terriglobales > Acidobacteriaceae > Sulfotelmatobacter. The sequence goes on from CAWJFA010000008.1 coordinate 218,423, forward strand.
AACCGCATGGGCTCCAACGAGAACAATGTGTTGCATGGCGATCACTACGAGATTGAAGGCGTCGTCGAGCTAAAACCGAATGCGCGAGTTTGTCTCGCTTCCGATGCTGACCGATTTCTGCAGTTGTTTGTGAGCCGGGTCAGAGGAAAATAAGCCGGCTCAACCATTCGCTCGTGCCACCAGGAAGATTGCCAACCCGTAGAAGACGAACATAAGGCACAAGTAGGCTTTCGCGCGAGGTCCTGAATTCTCGAATTCTTTCCATGCGAGAATTCCCCATAATGCCGCAACCATTGGAGCAGATTGGCCGATGGCGTACGAAATCGCAACGCCGGTAAAACTGGCGGCGACGAGATTAAACACCGTTCCGATGCCCCAGATGCAACCGCCGAAGAGGCCCAACAAATGTCCTGAGACAGGCCCGCTAAGAAACCCGCTGAAGTTTACTGGCTCACCGACAAGGGGATGTTTCATGAAATAAATATTCCAGATAAAACAGGAGAGCAACGCCCCCATTGTCAGAAACACGGCTGCACTGTAAGGTCCTAATGTGTTGCCGCGAGTCATGGCGTGGGTCATGAAAGGCGCCCAGAGGCCCATCAGAATTCCTGACACCACGCAGGTGATCAAACTCTTCTTTGAGACTGGACGACCTGCGGCTGCCAGGCTCCCATAAGCTTTGCCGTCCAAAAGCACCGCAATAAACGCGCAGGCGACCCCGAGAGCCAGGGAAAGGGCGTTTCCTCGCGGCTGGAGCGCATAGCTCAAAACAGTGCCGACCACGAGAGCGATTCCAATTGAAATAGGAAACGCGACGGCGAGTCCGGCCATATCGATCGCGGCCACCAGCAAGAGATTCGCGAGGTTGAACAGCGCCCCACCGATGAGTGCATTCACGATGTTGGAAGTATCTGCTGTGCGGACATTGTTCAGAAAGCTGGAAGAATCGTGGCCCGTGCTCCCCATCGTGAAGGCAAGTACAAGTGAGATCAAGAAGATGCCGACGGCGTAGTCCCAGTAGAAAAGCTCGAAACGATATCCCTTGACGCCTTTATACGTATTTGCCCACGAACCCCAGCAAACAGCGCTTGTAATCATCATCAGAAGTGCGATACCTAGGCTCGATGGCGTGAACAATCAGTTCTCCTTTGGGTTCTGTGTCGGCTGGAAAGTGAGTAACTGTACTCTTGTTTTGTTTGTGCCACAAGTATGCACGCGCAAAACGGAATGATGTGATCCGCGGGCACCGTGCTTCGAACGGTCTGCTATGCTACGCCGGTGGCGCGCACATTTCTGATTGATACGGATACAGCTTCCGACGATGCCGTTGCCCTCATCATGGCGCTGCGCGCGCCTGACGTCTCTGTAGCGGCAATTACGACGGTTGCGGGAAATGTCGAGGTGCAACAGGCCACGCGTAACGCACTGTACACGGCTGAACTATGCGGAGCGGATGTGCCGGTCTATTCCGGGGCGGACAAGCCGCTGCTACGCCGGTATACCAATGCGACCTGGTTCCATGGCCGCGATGGACTCGGAGATCACAATTATCCGCTGCCGCGTCAGTCTCCCGAAAGATTACACGCTGTCGATGCAATCATCGACACGGTCGAAGCAAATCGCGGCCTCGTGATTGTTACTCTGGGTCCACTCACGAATCTCGCGCTTGCGCTGGCGAAGAGTCCAGCAATCGCCGCAAAGGTTAGCCGCTGCATTGTTATGGGGGGTGCGCCCTGTTGCGAGGGAAACGTGACCGCGGCTGCGGAATACAATATTTGGGTCGATCCGGAGGCTGCCCGCGTCGTTATGCTCAGTGGCCTTTCCATCGAGCTTATCGGGTGGCAACTTTCGCGCGGAGAGGCCGTTTTACACGAGAATGACATCAGGCGCATTCAAGAATTGAATAATCCGCTCGCTCGGTTCGCTATCGAATGCAACGGTCGCGCTCGTGAGGCATACAAAATACAGACCGGGGAAGATGGAATCGCACTGCCCGATCCGGTTGCGATGTGTATTGCTCTTGATCCAACGGTCGGAACGGAATGGAGCGAGCACTATGTGGAGGTAGAAACGCAGAGTGAACTTACGCGAGGCATGACCGTGGTGGATCGTCTGAACGTGGCGGAGGATGAACGCAACCGAACCGTTTGGAAACACGCCATGCAGGCGAAACGCAAGACTCAAGTGTGCTGGAGAATCGACACGAAACGCTGGAAGGGCGGGCTCTTTTCGGCTCTTCGCTAGCGCGGTCTCAACCTCGATGCCTCATCCGTTCACCTGCGAATAAGTTGATCTTCGCAGAAATTCTCCTTGACCGGCACGGCCCAGAAAATTGTTGTCCTGTATCACTACACGGCCGCGTGAGAGAACTACGTCAGGCATGCCCGTTACTTCAATTCCCTCGAACATGGAGTAATCCACTCGCATGTGGTGAGTCTTGGCGCTAATCGTGTGTTTACGCTTGTAATCGAAGATCACAAGATCGGCATCGCTGCCGACGGCGATCGTTCCCTTGCGTGGATACAAACCAAAGAGCTTCGCAGGAGTCGTTGAAACCAGTTCGACGAATCGATTCACATTGAAACGGCCCTGGGCAACGCCGCCCGAGAAGATCAAGCTCATGCGATGTTCAACGCCCGGACCGCCGTTCGGTATTTTCGTGAAGTCGCCGCGCCCGAGTTCTTTCTGCTCCTTGAAACAAAATGGACAATGATCGGTAGAGACCACCTGCAGATGATCGCGTTTGAGGCCCGTCCAGAGTTTTTCCTGGTGCCACTTTTCACGAAGCGGCGGGGTAAAAACATATTTCGCGCCTTCGAAATCGGGAACATCAAAGTTTTCGATTGAGAGATATAAGTACTGCGGACAAGTTTCGGCGTATACGGGAAGGCCCCGGTCACGCGCCTCGCGAACTTTCTCCAGAGCCTCATTGCAGCTCAAATGCACGATGTAGATCGGGGCACCCGCCATCTCCGCTAAAGCGATTGCGCGGGAAACGGCTTCAGCTTCGGCAGTGGTGGGGCGGGTGAGCGCGTGATATTTAGGTGCCTTCTTCCCTTCGGCCAGCGCCTGCTGCACGATGACGTCGATTGCGCTTCCATTTTCCGCGTGCATGCAAATGAGCCCACCGTTCTTCGCAGTGGTCTGCAAAGCCCGGAAGATGCTCGCGTCGTCGAGCATGAAGATGCCGGGATAGGCCATGAAAAGTTTGAAGCTGGTGACGCCTTCAGCGACCAAAGCGTTCATCTCCGCGAGTTGACCGTTGCTGATATCGGTGACGATGCAATGAAAGGCGTAGTCGCAGACGGCTTTCTTCGAGGCCTTTTCCATCCAGGTGTCTAAAGCTTTCCGTAGCGGCTGGCCTTTGTACTGGATAGCGAAGTCGATCAACGTTGTCGTTCCGCCGAACGCGGCGGCACGCGTACCGGTTTCAAAATCGTCGGCGCTGGTGGTGCCGCCGAATGGCATATCAAGATGCGTGTGAACATCGATGCCGCCTGGAAAAACATACCGTCCGGAAGCGTCCAATACCTTGGTAGCGTTTTGTCGAGGAAGATCTTTTCCGATGGCCGCGACCTTGCCATCCGATATCGCAACGTCTGCCACGTAAGTATCCGTCGCAGTCACGACAGATCCACTGGCGATGATCGTGTCAAATCCCATCGATGCCTCCCGCGTGTCCAGGATGAAAAAAGAAATTCTATGCTAAACTGCCGCACTTCAGTTCCTGATATTGGTTGTGCAATGAAAGGAGTCCGCCATGCAGTTTGGCATAACGTTAAAGCCAGACATTTCGGTTGAGCGCATCGTCGATTTAACTCGGCGGGCGGAGGCTGGCGGATTTCAGTACGGATGGCTCTTCGACTCCCACGTTTTGTGGATGGATCCCTACCCTTTGCTTACGCTCATGGCCGCGAACACGCGTGAGATGCGGCTGGGCACATTGGTTACGAATCCGGCCGTGCGCGATCTCACGGTTACTTCAAGCCTGTTCGCCACGCTAAATCTGATTTCCGGGGGCAGAATGGAATTGGGTATCGGGCGCGGAGACAGCTCAAGACGCGTGCTCGGCAAGAAGCCGGTGAGTTGGTCACAGCTGGAGACTGCGGTAAAGATCTTCCGCGACCTCACTGCCAGCCGCGAGATCGAATACGAAGGTCAGCCGACTCGACTCACGTGGGCCAAAGTTTCTCCGCGAGTTTGGATTGCGGGTTATGGACCCAAGGTGCTGCACATGGCAGGCCGTGTTGCCGACGGAATCATTCTTCAGTTCGCCGATCCTGATTTGATTTCCTGGTGCCTGGGCTTTGTGAAAGAGGGTGCTCGTGCCGCGGGGCGGGATCCGAACGAGATTGAGGTGATGTCAGCCGCTCCGGTTTGGGTTTCTGACGATTTGAGTGTCGCGCGGGAGCGCGTGCGCTGGTTCCCCGCGCTGGTTTCAAATCACGTGATGGACCTGATCCGGCAATACAAGCCGGAAGATCTTCCCCCGGCGCTGACTTCGTATGTGCAGGACCGCGGCAATTACGACTACTTGCACCACTGCGTGGTGAAAAGCGACAACGCGAATTTTGTTTCTGATGAAGTGGTCGATCGTTTCTGCGTAGTCGGGCCGGTGGAAGCGCATCACGAGAAGCTGCGTAAGTTGGCGAGCGTCGGGGTTACGCAGTTCAATCTATATCTGATGTCCGGGGACGAGGAAGCGTCACTAGAGATTTATCGGCACGAGGTTCTACCCGCGTTTAAGAAAGATGTGAAGAAGAAACGCTGATCGGAGAAAGCCGTTCCGGTCGCTGCAACTTCATCATCGCGTAATAGACCGCAAAGGAAACAGCAAAACCCACGAACCAGGAGTAGTCATAAAGAACACGCACAGACGGAACTGTAAGACCGATCAGTGCAGTTCCGGCTCCCAATGCAAGTGCAATCACCGCGCGCCAGTTGAATCCGGAGGAGTATTCGTAGATCCCGCCGCGAAGATACAGATCGTCTACTTGTAGAACACACTTTCGCACCACGAAGTAGTCACAGATCATGATGCCAGCAACTGGTCCCAGAAAAGCGGCGTAACCGCCAAGCCAGCCGAGAATGAAAGTCTTGTAATCTGCGAGAAGCTTCCACGGCATCAGCGCGATCCCCATGAAGCACGTAATCACGCCTCCAGTCCGAAAGCTGATCCGCCGAGGCCAGAGATTTGAGAAGTCGTTTGCTGGCGAAACTACATTCGCCCCGATGTTGACATTTAATGTTGCCAGCACAATCGCAACCAGCGAAATCACCACCGCGACAGGGGAGTGAAAACGGCTGAGCAGTTGCACCGGATCCGAAATTGCAGTGCCGTAAATTACGACTGTAGCCGAGGTCACAGCGATGCCGATAAAGGCGTAAAGTGTCATGGTCGTCGGCAAGGCAATCGCCTGGCCGATGGCTTGCTCCCGCTGGTTACGCGCGAAGCGCGTGAAGTCAGGAATGTTCAGCGAGACGGTCGCCCAAAAGCCCACGGTGCCGTTCAGAGCCGGGATTAGAAACTTCAGGAAATCAGGAAAGTTAGTGAAGCGCGAGGGTGCGGCGAGCATCGGACCGAAGCCGCCTGCGCGATGGTAGGCCCATGCCAACAATAGCAATCCAACCCCCAACAACACCGGTGCGCTGATGCCCTGCAGAATACGGATGTATTCGATCCCCATAAGGATGACGGCGAGATTAATCAACCAAAACAGAAGAAAGCAAACCGCCGTGGCGTAGGGAAAGTTTTTCCATCCCGGTGCGAGCGTAGCCAATAGTGTGCTGATGGCTTCTCCACCGATCCAGGTTTGAATGCCGAACCATCCGCACGCCACCAACGCCCGGAGGACAGCGGCCACATTCGCGCCGAGCACTCCGAATGAAGCACGAGCCAATACCGGAAACGGAACACCGTATTTGGCTCCGGGATGCGAGTTGAGCAGCATTGGAACCAGCACGATGACGTTGCCAATAAAAATTGTAGTTATCGCCTGTTTCCAGTTCATTCCGCCCTGAATCAAACTGGCGGCTAGCATGTAGGTGAGAATGTTGACCGACATCGAAATCCATAGCGCCGCGAAGTTATACGTGCCCCAGTGTCGGCGGTCGGCTTGGGCAGGCGCGAGATCAGGATTGTAGAGCGGACTGGATTCGATTCTGGATCGGAGATTGGAAAGTTCCGGCCTCGTCATGAGTCTACGTTCAAAAAAACTAGCTTCGCTGAGGAGGGACTCGAAGCATGATTATTATTTTCCACCGTCGAGCTTCAGTCTGCTGCCGCGGCTTCGCCAGTCTGCGCGGTAAGCGGGCCGTAGCTTTCCGGGCGGCGATCGCGAAAAAACTGCCACACTTTGCGAACGTCGGCAATCATATCCAAATCAAGATCCGCCACTACGACTTCGTCTTTGTCGCGGCTGGCCTGGGCGATAATTTTGCCGCGCGGGTTGCAGAAATAACTTTTGCCGTAGAACTCGCCGATACTCCACGGTTTTTCGATTCCGACCCGGTTGATCGCGCCAACAAAGTAGCCATTGGCAACGGCGTGAGCTGGCTGCTCCAGTTCCCAGAGATATTCCGAAAGACCGGCAACAGTTGCTGAAGGATTGAAAACGATCTCGGCCCCGTTTAATCCCAGAATGCGCGCGCCTTCGGGGAAATGGCGGTCGTAGCAAATGTAAACTCCTACCCGCGCATATTTTGTCTCGAAGACCGGGTATCCGCCATCGCCTGGAGTGAAGTAGAACTTCTCCCAGAACCCGGGATGGCAGTGCGGGATGTGGTGCTTGCGGTATTTGCCCACATAGCGGCCGTCGGCGTCGATCACCGCGGCGGTATTGAAATACACTCCCGGCATCTGCTCTTCGTAAACCGGAACCACGATTACCATATGGTGTTTGGCAGCGATCTTCTGCATCATGCGCACGGTCGGACCATCCGGCACATGCTCAGTCAACTCATACCAGCGCGCATTCTGCTCGGCGCAAAAATAAGGACCGTAGAAGAGCTCTTGCAGACACAGGATCTGAGTTTTTTTTCGCGCAGCCTGCTCGATCAGCTTCAAGTGCTTGTCGATCATTGCCTTTCTGATCTGGGCGAGGGGGCGCTGAGTGCTCAACGCATTGCTGGCTTGAATCAGGGCACAGCGCACATTTCGAGGCATAGGATGCGACCTCCGAGGAACGCAACTATAGCAGAAAACTTCCGCTGCATAATCGCAGCACCGCTGTCGTCATTCTTGAGAAGACGTCATTTACTTGCACTTGTGAGTGTTCGCGTTGACACAATCTCAGGCGCCAAATAGACTCGGCGTTCCCGGGTTTGCTGACGAAATTATGGCCAGGCGTCCGCGCATTGCCGTGGTTGGAAGTGCCAACATCGATCTGACTACGTTCACCGATCAATTCCCTAAGCCAGGGGAGACAATCTTCGGGCAAAAATTCGATCTCGGATTCGGGGGCAAGGGAGCGAATCAGGCAGTGGCCGCTCGTCTTTGTGGCGGGGACGTTTTCATGGTGGCGCGAGTTGGCAGCGACCTGTTTGGCCCGGCCACAATTGAGAACTTTAAGAAACTCGGTATCGACACGACTCATGTGAAACAAGTTGATGGACTATCCAGCGGGGTAGCTCCGATCTTCGTCGAGCCCAACGGGCAGAACCGCATTCTGGTGGTGAAGGGGGCGAACGACGCGCTGAAGCCCGCGGATGTTGACGCCGCTGCTGAGATGTTGAAAACCGCCGATTGCATCGTTCTCCAGTTTGAGATTCCGCTGGAGACGGTTTACTACGCGGTCGCGTTTGCGCGGAAACATAACATCCGCTGCATCCTCAACCCGGCGCCAGGTCAACCCGTTGAAATGCGCGCCCTCACGGATCTCGATTATTTCATTCCGAATGAGAGCGAGGCCGAAACTATTACGGGCATTCAGGTGCGGAATGTCGAAGGCGCGAAGAAGTGCGCGGAAAAACTGCGAACCGGCGGTATTCGTGGCGTCATCATCACTTTAGGAGCCAACGGGTCTCTTCTCGCGAGTCGCGACGTAACCACGCACGTGTCTCCATTTACGGTTAAAAGTGTCGACAGTTCTGGCGCGGGCGATGCCTTCATCGGGAGTTTCGCCGTATTCCTGGCAGAAGGAATAGTGGAGCAGGAGGCGGTGCGTCGCGCTAATCTCTATGCTGCGCTTTCGACAACGGGCGTCGGAACGCAGAAATCATTTTGTGATCGCGCGTGTTTTGACGCCGAGTTGTCTCTTCGAGACAGAATCTAGACCGGGTCCCTTCGCCTAAGTGCCGAGCTCGATTACCGCTAATACTTACCTGCTACCGAAAAGTCTTGACTTCGGAAGTAGCGGCCATTTATAAGGCCCTTCTACGGTCAAAGAAGACCTCCCAGACTTTCCTGCGGTACGGAGTTCACTCGTCATTCGGTGCGGGGCCGCCGAAAAGAGGTTTTATGCTGAACAAGAAGGCGCTGTTTGTTGGAATTTGTTTTTTGCTTGCCGTTTTCGTCTGCCCAGTTCTTTACGGCCAAGCCAATGGCGGTTTTTCAGGCACGGTTTCCGACAAAGCGGGCGCAGTGATAGCGGGTGCGACCGTGAGGGCAACCGCCCAAGAAACGGGTCTCGTTCGTGATGCGAAGACGGACGACTCCGGCCATTATCTAATTCCCCTGTTGCCCGTTGCACACTACACGATTCGGGTCGAGTCCCAAGGGTTTCAAACCACAGAACAAAAAGACATCCGGCTGCAGGTTGACGAGCACCGCGAAGTGGATTTCTCTCTTGCCCCGGCCTCGGTAACTGCGAGCGTCGAGGTCAGCGCAACCGAAGTAGCTGTGGAGACTGCGAACCCGACTCTCGGCCAGGTCATCACAGCCGAGCAGGTGGCGGATCTCCCATTAAATGGCCGGAACTTCGTGCAACTAGCGACACTGACGCCGGGAACGACATCATCCACCAGCCCCGTCAGCTTCTTCACCAGCGCTGCCAGCAGCGAGGCTGCCACGCGCGGGTCGTTCTCGCTCTCCTCCGGCGGTTCGCGCGAACAGGAAACCGACTGGCTGCTCGATGGCAACGATAACAACCAGCTCGATGAGGGTGGGATTGCGATTTTCTCCTCGATCGACGACATACAGGAATTCAAGGTGTTGACCTACAACTACTCGGCCGAATACGGAGAGCGTGCAGGTCCTACGGTATTGGTGACCACGAAATCGGGATCGAACCAGTGGCACGGTTCGCTGTTTGAGTTCTTCCGCAATACTGACCTCGATGCCCGCAGCTACTTTGCTACCTCGGTGGAGAAATTTAATTTGAACCAGTTTGGCGGCTCGCTCGGCGGCCCGATTAAGAAGGACAAGACTTTCTTCTTCCTTGACTATCAAGCCAAGATGCAGCGTCACGGAATACCTTTCACGGGTTTCGTTCCCAGCACCGCGATGACCACGCCCGACGCCAATGGGGACTACAACTTTAACCTCGATCCTCTCGGAGTGGCGCGGCCTGGCTTTGCCGCTGGAGCACCCACCGCCAACGCTGACGGTTTCCCCAACCTCAACAATCCGTTTTCAGAGGCACCATTCGAATGTGACGGTGCGGGCAACGGCATTGTGCCGAATGCGAACGGCTCACAAACGGGCGGTACTCCTTGTAACGTAATTCCGGCGGCCATGATCAATCCGATCGCCGCAAGTGTGGTTCGGCTTTATCCTACGCCCAATGCGAGTCCCGCTTCGGGTGCGTACAACTACCTCAACGAACCGGTAAGGAAACTAAACGAAGGGACTTGGGACGTCCGGCTGGATCACAATTTTTCCAGTAAGGACTCGGCGTTCGCTCGCTTCAGCTACGATCAGGCCACCAACTTCGTTCCGGGCGGGTCGCCGACGTGGTCGGAACAAAATGCCTTTGGCAGCAATCAGCACATCGAAAACCATGGGCGTAATTTGGCTCTATCGGAAACGCACGTATTTTCCGCGAACATGATTAATCAGCTCAACGCCGGCTACAGCCGTATCTTCAACCACATCCTCTCCTTCGGCACCGGCACATGCGAAGCGGCGCTCCTCGGCATTCCCGGCGCAGATCTGGCCAGCTCGTGCGATAGCATAACCGGCTATCCCGCGAGTCTGAACCAAGCGCCGCAGGAGTGCGAGAGTTGTGGCCTGACTTCGTTCGACATGACCGCCTACTTCTCCATTGGTGATCGCGGATATGCGCCTTACCAGGGCGGAACAAATGTCTACTCGGTTTCCGATACGCTGGATCTGATTCGCGGCAAGCACAACATCCGGTTCGGTGCCGTATTTCGCGCCGAAGAAATAAACGTAAGAAACAACGCATTTCAGGATGGTTTTATCGTACAGAATGGCTCTGGAACCAATGACGACATTGCGGGTACGCTCATTGGGGGTCTCGGCGTTTTTGCCGCGCACGATCAAACATTTCTAGGAGCCACGACGGGGCGGCGCTGGAAACTGTTTCGCCCCTTCGTCCAAGACGATTGGCGCGTGACCAACGATTTAACGCTCAACCTGGGATTTGCCTGGGCTTTGGCAACGCCGGAGACCGAGGTCGAGAACCGGCAGGCGAACTTCGATGTGCAAAACCTGACGTGGTACGTCCCGAAAGGCAGCCCTGGGATAAGCGGTTGCACGGTTTGCGTCCCGACCGATGCACGAGTGGGTATTCAATTTGACAAGAAAGCGCTCGAACCTCGCATTGGATTCGCGTGGAAACCGATGGGTAGTGACAAAACCGTCGTTCGCGGAGGGTATGGCATCATCCACGATTCCGCGTGGAACCAGGGCGGCCAGGGACTGTGGCAGAACCCGCCGTATTATGCGGAAGAAGATCCCTGCACCTTTTGTTTCGCCTTTGGCAGCACGGTGGGATCCTTGTCGAATGGTTTTCTGCTCGCGGCTGGAAGTCCCTCTACTACGCCAGTCGCCGGCGGCGCCGTTTATAGCTCGCCGGTAAATCCCCAAGCTTATACGGGCACGATTCAATCCCAGAACCGCGATTTCAAGCAGGGGATCATTCAGCAATTCAATCTGAATGTTGAACGCCAGTTGCCGGGAAATGTAGTGCTGACCGTAGGCTACGGCGGATCGCGTAGCGCACACATTCTGGTAAGCCAACTGAACGAAAACCTGTCATCTCCCTCAGCATGCGGAGTGGTTTCGGGCTACACCGTGGGCTGTGGCTTCCCGTCGTTCCCATACGCAGCGCCCTTTCAGTCGGTCGACACCAACAACAGCATCGGCGCCGCCCGTTATGATTCGCTCCAGGTTAAGGCTGAGACCAAGAGCACGCGGCACGGTCTCTATGCCCTGTTCGGCTACACCTATTCCCGCAATTTCGATTCTGGTCTGACCGACGGCTTGGGTACCAATCCGGGCGCCCTCTATTACCCATTGCCGGGAACTGCGAAATTGGACTGGGGGCTGTCCCAACTGAACCTTAACGATAGTTTTACTGCTAGCGTCCTCTACAATCTGCCGTTTGGTAAGGGTAAGCGTTACGGAAGCGACTGGAACGGAGCCACCAACGCCATCCTCGGAAATTGGCAGCTAACCGTAATTGAAAGAGCGACCTCCGGTTTCCCGCTGTTCGTGGTAGATAGCGCCGATGAGTCGGGGGTTTTCTTTTCGTATAATGGAAATACGCTTCAGCGTCCGAATGAAGTGGGCGACCCCAATAAAGGAGGGCCGGTGGCGGCCAATCCGACTTGTGCCGCGCCCGCCAGCGTGCATACGCTTCAGAATTGGTTCAATCCCTGCGCTTTTGCCAAGGCTCCTACGTTTACTCTTACCAACGGAACGACTGTGGGCGAACTGGGCACAGCGCCGCGCGCCCCGGTTTACGGCCCGCGTTTTGTAAATACGGATTTCTCGGTGATCAAAGACTTCCCATTGTCCTTCCGCGAGGGCATGAATCTGCAATTCCGGGCCGAGTTTTTCAACCTGTTCAACCACCCACAGTTCTTCCTTCAGGGCTTCGCGGGCACAGGAGAGCAGGACATAAACACGCCCTCCAGTTTCGGGGTAGTCAATAACACAGTAAACAACGCGAGGTTAGTCCAGTTTGCCTTGAGACTTAATTTCTAGGCGATACGAATAGGCAGTACGAGCCGGATTAGTTTGGGCAGGCTGGGTCAACAGCCTGCCCTTAAGTTTGCAATCACAAACTACGCAGGGGGGAACAATGCGACATTGTAAAGGGAGACTAGCGCTGCTATGTCTGTTGATCGGTCTCCTGGGAGGTTATTCCGCGTCTGCCCAGCCGCGGCGCAGGGTAATTATCAATGAAGATTGCTCTGGGCCTGGCGGCAGCAACATGCAAACGCTGCTGGTGATGATCCAGTCGCCGCAAGTGGAAGTGCTTGGGATCACCGTGGTGAGCGGAGATCAGTGGCGGGATGAAGAAGTAGCGCACACTCTGCGCCTGCTTGAGATCATCGGACGCACGGACATTCCCGTAGTGCCGGGAGCCGTTTTTCCTCTGGTGCGCCGGAGGGAAGACGCGCAACGTTGGCAGCAACGCTACGGGAGAGTGGCCTATGCGGGTGCCTGGGACGATCGCTGGTGGCACGAGCCCTTCGTGGTGCCGACGCTCCCGGAAGGCCAGCCGACGACCAAACCCAGCGGCGAAGACGCCGCCCATTTTCTGATCAGGATGGTGCACAAGTATCCACATGAGGTGACGATCTACGAAGGCGGCCCGATGACCAATCTGGCGGTCGCGATTTCGATTGATCCGGAGTTTTCCGAACTGGCGCAGGAATTGGTATTCATGGGAGGAAGCTTCAATCCGTCGACAGACAATCCCGAGTTCGCCAGTAATCCGCGTCACGAGTTCAATTTCTGGTTCGACCCGGAAGCGGCGCAGGTCGTGCTGCGGGCGCGCTGGAGGAAGATTGTTTGCACGCCGACCGATATTTCCATCAAGACTCACGTCACTCCAGCCATGATGAAGCAAATAGAGGCGAGCGGAACTGCGCTTGCCCGCTATGTGTCGCGGTTTGCGATGTATTCTCCAGGGGCCGACATTATGTGGGACGAGCTTGCCGCCGCAGCGTGGATCGATCCTACGCTGATCACCAAGCGCGAAACTCGTTACATGGATGTTGATCTCGACCGTGGCGCTGGATATGGAAACACCTTGACCTGGGCCGAAAAAGACAAGCCTCCATTGGCGGCGCAACCCGTGGAGGTTCAGGTGGACTTAGACTTGGAGAGGTTTTATGGGATGTTCATCAGTTTGATGAGCGCATCCACTCCTGCTGCTCATTGACCCCAAGAGATTCTATTTTTGTTGTGCGGCCGATGGTTGGTCGCGCAATTCATATACAAACTGCTGCACTTCATGCTGGTGGCGCTCAATCTCATCTGCATTCTCTTTTGATATTTGTTCGTAGAGACGCAGTTCTGCCTGCGCCTCCGCAGTCTTCCCTGCCTGCCGGTAGGCTTGCGCCAGGCGGTAGTGCGCTTGTTCCAACTGCGGAGTGGCTCCGATCGCCTGTCGATATGCCGAAATTGCGTTGGCAAGATCCTTTTCCTCAGACTCGAGAATCCCCAGTTGCAGATAAGCCAGGCCGAGCTTCGGATCGAGGTGGACCGCTCTTTCCAGCAAAGATTTGACCCGCGCCAACTGTTTAGAATCCTGCCCCTGCCGCCACTGCTTCCAAAGGCTGACCGCGTAATAGTAGTTAGCCAAGGCATTGTCCGGTTGAAATTTGACAAAGCGCTCGAGTCGTTGCGCAAACGCATCAGACCAAGTGGACTCGACGGCTTGTATTTTTCCCATGGAAAGGTAAGGCTCAGAATCGCGGGGATTGACGTCTGATGCCTCGCAGAGTCGCTGCACCGCCTGATCGTAGAATCCCTGTGCGTACAATGCCACCCCAAGGCCAGTCAGCATTCTGACGGATTGAGGAAAGAGACGATTGCCCTTGGTGAAAACCTCGATGGCGGGCTCATTTGCGCGATGCAGCAGCAGTTCAGTTCCCCAGTCGAAGATATTTGACTCACTGGGGTTCAGTTCCGCAGCGCGCTGATACTCTCGAACAGCTTCGAGAGGCTTACCCAGTTTCTCGTCAGTGTCAGCGAGCCAGTGATGCTGTTCGGCGATGGAATCGGGCTGATTGTCGGCGGGAGGGTTGCGCAGAGAAACAGTCGCCCTGGCGAGCGCTTCGCGGTTGCGCACAATTGTGTCGGAGCCATGGCCGCCGAGATTTGTGGTATCGGTTACGCCCGCTACTGTGAAGTGAGGCTCGTCAAAATATGCAGGTTCCGCCGGCAATGATTTTTGCGCCTCTGATGATTTTGCAGCATCGAGGATGAGATCCAATGCTTTGGATTCTTTTTGTTGCAGAAAAAAGTTACTCACAGTTGCATCCCGGTATCCAGCCATGGCAGCGTGGAGGTTATAAATGCCTGAGCGAAGGGCCGAAAAGCGATAGGCTCCTGCCGAGTCGGTAACGACGGTCTGAACTTGCATGTCTGTCGTTTGCAAGGAAACGGTGGCACCGGCAACCGGGCGTTGGTTCGAATCTCGCACGGCCCCATGTAGCAGTGCTGCTCCCGGGGGTTTGGAGGGTATTTCAGTTTTTTGTGCCTGAATCTGTTGCCATTGAGTCGCCAACGGAACAAAGAGTGCGGCCAGCGCCACGAAACATCTGGGCCACCTCAAGATTCCCTTTATCTCAGACTTTGACGACATGGTAGCCTCGACAAGATTGGGACATGCGGTTCCGGTTGTCAATGGACTTGAAACTTTACCGATGATACCGCTAAGGTCATGAGGCATCTCGAACTCGCATAAAAATTCTTACTCTCGAAACTCAAAGGCTACCGATGAGATTGCGGCGTGATTGGCGCTTCGGAGTTGTGGTTTTGCTGTTGTCATGCTTTACGTGTTGGGGCCAGGAAAAACGAAAGATCATCATCGATCAGGACGCAGCCGGACCTGCAGGAACGGATCAGCAATCGATGCTGCTTTTGATTCAGTCGCCGCAGACAGAAGTGTTGGGTATCACAGTGGTGACTGGCGATCAGTGGCTGCATGAAGAAGTGGCGCATACCTTGCGCATGCTTGAAATCATTGGACGAACGGATATTCCGGTCGTGCCCGGAGCGGAGTACCCGCTGGTCCGCCGACAACCGGATACAGAACTGTGGGAGCAACAGTTCGGCTCTGTGCCGTGGCTCGGTGCATGGACTCCCAAGTTTTATCATCCGCCGGACGAGTTGGGCAAAATGCCGGAAGGCACGCCCACTACTAAGCCTGCCGATGAAGACGCCGCACATTTCCTTTTGCGCATGGTGCATAAGTTCCCGAACCAGATCACGATTTACGAAGGCGGACCCATGACCAATCTGGCGCTCGCTATTTCGATCGATCCAGAATTCGCGGGACTAGCCAAAGAATTGGTATTCATGGGCGCCAGCCTGAACCCGCGGACGGACGATCCCGAGTTCGTTAATAATCCCACTCACGAATTCAATCTTTGGTTCGATCCAGAGGCGGCCCATATTGTATTTCTCGCACCCTGGGAAAAAATTGTTTGCACGCCGGTGGATATTTCGGTGAAGACGAGACTCACTGCTGATTTAATCAACCGCATTAAAGCTGCGGACTCGCCCGCAGCACGCTATATCGGCAAGTATGCGCGGCTGCGTGGCAACTACAATTATTTGTGGGATGAACTGGCAGCGGCTGCATGGCTCGATCCGACATTGATCACAAAAAAAGAAACCCTTTTCATGGATATCGATTTGGATCGCGGCGCTGGTTACGGCAACACACTTAGTTGGACGGAACAGAACAAGCCTAAGGTCGAAGTGCGGCCAGTCGAAGTGCAAGATGATCTCGATCTTGATAAGTTTTACAAGATGTTTGTCGACCTTCTGAGCGAACAAACGCCGGCGAAGATTAGCAAGCTGGATTAATCTTCGTATTATCGGGGAAGCTGCGCCAGCATGGTCTGTGCTTGCGCGTGATCTGGATGCCGCTTGAGCAGTTCGAGCAGGACGGCCCGCGCCCGGTCCGGCGCGTCTTCTATGGCGTAGACTCTGGCGAGATTTAGATAAGCCTGATCGAATTCGGGAGCGACGCGGATGCACTCTTCGAAACTCGCGACCGCCTCATCTCGCCGGTGCGTTCGCAAGTAAAGTATCCCGAGGTTGTTCAATGCTTCCGGATAGGCGGGGCGAGACTTTAAAGCTTGCTGTAAGTGTGCGTATGCCTGGTCCGTGTCATCGGCCTGCGCATATATCATCCCGATACCGTAGTTTGCCTCTGGATCGCTGGGGCTAACCTCAAGAGAGCGCTCAAAAACCTTGCGCGCCTCTTCCCAGCGTTTCTGCTGGCGATACGCGTTCCCGAGGTTGTTGAGCGCAACCAGATGATCTGGGCTCAGCTGCAACGCTTGCTGAAATGAGCGTATCGCTTCATCCGTGTGGCCTTCCCGAGTGGCGAGAAGGCCGAGATTATTCCAGGCGTTCGCCAAAGTATCGGGATAGCTAGCTTGAAGTTTGGTGGCGCGCTCAAAGCACTCCCGCGCCGTGGCCATTCTCTGCAAGCTTAGATAGGAGCTTCCCAAGCCGTAAAGAGCTTCGGCACTGGATGGATCGTCACGAAGCGCCTGCTCAAACGAGGAAGCCGCCTGATCGAAGTAACCGCGCTGGAAAAACATCGAGCCGTAAGATAAGTAGTTGCGGCCAAATTCAAACGTTTCCTCAGTTCCTCGAAAAGGCAACGCCCGTGTTAGCCGCTCGGCGGCAGTTTGAGGAAGGTGTCGGACGTCTCGCGCAAAATGGTCCGGGTTCACCGGACCCTGATAGACCTTGACGATCTTTCCCTGCTCATCGATCAGGAATGATGTTGGAAGGCCGAGGTCACGATGCCGGTCAAACAGATAGCGATAGACAATGTTGTAAATGCCAGCAAAGTCATCCGAGCCACGAAGAATGGGAAATGTAAAGCGTTGCGCGCGAGCGAACGCCGCCAACTTTTTTGCATCGGCAGGGCTCTCAACATTCACCGTGAGCAATTGAAGACCCCGGGCAGCCCACCCCGCGCGGAGGCGGCTGAACATTTTCAGACTCTGCTGGCAATCTGCCGACTGTGTGACCCAGAGGTTCAGCAAAACGGGATTTCCGCGCAGCGCTGATAAACTCCACAATTTCCCTGCTATATCTGGAAGAGAAAAATCCGGAGCGGCTACGGGTGCCAGCAGCCAGCTCTCAACCGCCGTGGGCAGTGGTTCGGATGTTTGCGCCGGAACGGCAAATTGGCCGCGGGGTGACAGTTGCTTCTTGAATGGTTCGGTCCGAAAAGGCTCCGAGCCCTCTGTTACCCAGATCCGGTGGTCGGGGGGTAGATCATGCAATTCCTGCACCAGTCCGCTCGGCCAGCGAATCGATGCCAGCACGTGGCCTTTGGATTGTCCGAGGCCGAAGAATAATTCCTTGCTGTGCTGGGAGAGAAATCCTGAGCCCGCTTGCAGCATGCGAGTCTGGTGGCCCAGTTCAGTTTGCACTGTAATCGCGGCGCCGATCGCGTCACGGTTACTCTTTGTACCGCGCAGATGAAAGATAATCGACCGCGGAAGATTCTCGATCACGTTCTTCAACACACGTAGCTGCGGGCCATTGCGATTTTTCAGGAACAATTCCTGCCGGCCGTCGTGGTTGAAATCGGCAAGGGCAAAAGCCCGGCCGTCCTCAATGAAGTCCATCCCCAGGGATCCGGAAACATCGGAAAATGTTCCATCGCGATTATTGGCATAGAACACATTACGCTCGAAGCCGCTCCAGGTGCCGTCGGCGCGAATCAGTTCGTTGATCGCGCTCCATCCTTGCTCGTAATCGCGTGAAAGTTTCGCCTGGTCAGGCGAATTGGCGACAACTTGCCGCCAGAAGAAACTGTTTAAATCCTGCCGTGAAACGCCGGAGATCATGCCATTGGCGATGTAGAGATCGGGAAACCCGTCGTGATCGAAATCAAACGCGTCGCTCGACCATGACCACCGGCCCATTCCAACTCCTGACGACCTAGTTCTATCTCGAAATGCACTGCCGTTGTTTTGCAATAGCGAATTGCCCATGGCGTGCTTCTGATAGAGCGCGCGCACATCTGCGTGCGCATCTTTTTTGAATATTTCTTGCGTTGAAATGCGCTCGCCGGCAGCGGTCCACATGTCTGCAACGTAAAGGTCCTCGGCGCCATCATCGTCATAATCCAACCAGGAGACGCTCATGCCCGCACCGATATCCTCAACCCCAGCTTGTCCAGCAACATCGACGAAAGTTCCGTCTCCGTTATTGCGGTATAAATTCTTTCGCCCAAAATCGTTGACTACGTAAAGGTCGGGCCAGCCATCCTGGTTGTAGTCGCCCCACCCGCAGCAAAAGCTGTAACGAGTGTTGTTCTGATTGAGGCCCGACTCAGCAGTGACGTCGCGGAAGGTTCCGTCGCGATGGTTTCGGAACATGAAGTTGGGAGGGCCATTCTCGGCATCATGATAGGGAACGGGATACTTGTATTGATCTGTTCCCTGGTAATAAACATAGAGACAAAAATAGATGTCGAGCCACCCATCGCGGTCGTAGTCGGCAATCGCGGCCCCGGTAAACGTTCCTTGCGGAGGGTTTACAAATTGAAATGCGCTGGGCTTCTGCCGAAACTTTCCACCGCCTTGGTTCAAGAACAAAAGCGGGCCGTTTGCGCGCGCTACGACTACATCCTGGCGCCCATCATTGTCGAAGTCAGCAAATAGCGCGCATGCGGTATTTTCGAGGATTCCGAGGCCGGAGGCCTCCGTGATGTCTTCGAACGTTCCATCGCCGCGGTTACGATAAAGCCGGTTGGGCAGTCCGGCAGGCTGGCAAATGTAGAGATCGTCGAAGCCGTCATCGTCGACGTCGGCGACTGAAACTCCATTGTGTCCATAAATGTCGATACCGCATGCCCCGTCGAGAACTGTCCGCCAATAATCAACGCCTCGGAGCATTTGAGCGAAGTAAGAAGGATTGGCATCCAGGGCGGACGCAGTGATATCTATAAAAACCGGGGCGGTTGAGCGGCTTCGGGTTTCCTCGAGCGGCTGCCAACGCCGAACCCGAAACTCGCCGGACGAAGAGGGTTTCCACTCGAGGTCCCAATACCCAACGCGCTGTTCGCGGTAGAAGCCACTGCCCGCACCCACGAACTCGTAACGCACGCGAGTTTTCAGGCGGTCAGGCAGCTGAAGAGAAGATGTTGACGCTGAGTTGGCGTCGATGCTGGTGACCTGGAACTCCGCGGTCAGGATTCGCGAAAAAACGCTAAAGGTGGCGCGCAATTCCTGAAGAAAAGCATCTGGGCGAAGTTCGACCTCGGCAGTGAATTTGTTCTGACGAACCTTGAGTGCCGCGTCAGAACGCACGAGCGACGAGCTAGCTGGTAGCAAACTTGACCCCAAGAAATCAGCGGCAAGGATTTTTTCCAACGCATGCGTTTCTTGAGGAGACTGAAGCAAGCTCGAACGCCATTCCGCCAGAACCTCAGCGATCTGGTCCTGGTATTTTTCGGTGATGAAATTGTCCAGGCCAGCTTGCGCCTTGAGCAGCGTGGCATCGAGCGGCCTTTGAGCCCGATAGTGAGGGTGCAGGCGGAGATCGTTATCGGAAGAGAACTGGCCAGAACTCAAATCGTAGGGAGGCGAGAACGCGAAACCGCGCAGGAAGGCCGGAAGCATCGCGGCAGAAGCTCCCTGGCAGCAACTCGCGAGAAAGTCGCGCCGGCTCGGGTTCACAAGATCACACTCGACCGGCTGATACTTCTTCGCTGCCCGACTCAGAGCATCCCCCCGACATTCACCTGCAGGACCGGAATCTAACAGCCATAGCTGAGGCCGTCAAGGTTAGGAGAAGCGGCGGTCGTCTGTGGTTAAATCAAGTCATGTTCGCGCGGAAGATTCGTGTGGAGTATGAGGAAAATGGCCTTAGGGTTCGGTGTCCTTCGAAATGGCTCGACAGCTTCTCCATGCGTAACTTTACGAATGCCAGCGTGTTTGACGATACTGTGCCAGTTTCAGATGGGCTCCTGGAGATCGGCACGAATGTTCCCTTGGAGCAGCTCCGCGAGGCCATGGAGGATTGGTTCCGACGAAAGAATTACCTTCCGCCAGGCTCGAAATTATTACTAGAAGAGATGTAATCGGCCGTTCCAGTCTGGCATGTTCGTAGGCCAGGAACCCCCTGCAAAACATCCGTTGCTACTATAAGTACTGTATTTCGGCTATTAAGGGATTCTGCGAAAGTGGCAAGTGATTTTGCGGCGACTGCGTGAGGTGCGGCGCATGGATTACCAATTGCAGCTTTTCCCGATAACCGGCCCTAGTCAGGGGAAACGCATGTTCCTTTAAGTGAGCTGTGGGACACTCTACCTACGAACTGGGAGGACGCAAAAGTTTTCCGCTCCCGGCTGGTCCACGATTCAGACTTCGAGTCCGTCCACGACACAAATCGATCGAACTGGAATACCCTGGTCGGGTTTGGATTGGCCGTAGTCGCAAGCGCGAGCTTTTGGATCGCAGCAGGGGTAATGGTAGCGCACCTCTGGAGGTAAAGTGACTCGCGGCTATCGATTCCCAGGTTGGCTATTTTCCAAGCTACTTGTCATAGTGCAAGAGAGACATCACGTTGTAGCCTTTGAGCTTCTCCCGCCCTTTCAGGAAATCCAGTTCTACGACAAAGCCGAGTCCGGCAATTTCGGCTCCGAGTAAAGACGCTAATCTGGCTGTGGCTTCGGCCGTGCCACCTGTGGCCAGCAGGTCGTCTACGATCAGTACGCGCTGGCCTTTCTGAATGGCGTCTTTGTGCATTTCGAGGGAGTTCGTGCCGTATTCGAGCGCATAATCGAACTTCACGGTTTCGGCGGGAAGTTTTCCAGCCTTCCGGACGGGGACGAATCCGGCATTCAGGCGGTAAGCAAGGGCCGGCGCGAAGATGAAACCGCGGGCTTCCATGCCTAAGACCAGATCGATTTTTTGCTTAAGGTAGTGCTCGGACAGTCTATCGACTAATGTGGCGAATCCTATTTTGTCTTTGAGGAGTGTCGTGATGTCGTAAAAAAGGATCCCCTTCTTGGGGAAGTCCGGCACCTCGCGAATCAAGCGCTTGAGTTGGTCGGCCTTTAGACCTGAGTTGGAGGGCAATCTACCACGCTCCTTCAATGCGAAATGAGGTTATTCCGGTGGCTGGCCGGGCGTCGGACTCTTCTACCGCGTCCACGCGAGCGGCGCGCGGCCCTTCGCGCAGCCGCGATCGCAGGCCGGAGAGTTGATCGCGGGTGCCCTGAGCGAGAACTTCCACGCTGCCATCGGTGTTATTGCGCACCCAGCCGGAGAGGTCGAGAATGTGCGCCTCGCGCTCGACAAACCAGCGGAACCCAACTCCCTGCACGCGTCCGCGGACCACAAAGCGGCGAGCCTCGGTCGCCTTTTCAGTAGAAGTCATGCTATGAAACAAAAATGCAGAAGCAAGTGAGAATGCGGAAGTAAAAAGAACATATCCTCAGGTTCTAACTTCTGCATTCTGACCTTTGCATTTGACTTGAAATCTATGCTCGCGACAAATATACGCCCTCGGCAGTGTCCACTTTGATCTTCTCGCCTTCATTGATGAAAGGCGGCACCTGCACCACCAGCCCAGTCTCAGTCTTTGCGGCTTTGGTAACGCTGGATGCGGTCGCACTCTTCAGCCCTGGTTCTGTCTCGATTACGGTAAGCTCGACGGTCTGCGGAAGCTCGATGCCAACCGCTTTGCCGTCGAAGAACTCAACCTTAATCTCCAGGTTGGCAATCAAGTAGTCCACGGCGTCGCCGAGAACGTCTTTGGTCAGATGGGTCTGCTCGTAGTTCGACGTGTCCATGAAGTAGTAGTTGTCGCCGTCGGCGTACAGGAACTGCATATCGACCTCATCCACGTTGACCTTTTCGATGGGGTCGGGTGAGCGGAAGCGATGTTCGAACATGGCGCCAGTGCGCAGGTTGCGCAGCTTGGCCTGGATGAAGGCGCGCAGGTTGCCGGGGGTGCGGTGTTCGACGGCAAATACGGAGTGCAGATCATTGTTGTGCTTGATGATCATGCCGGGACGCAGTTGGGTGGCAGGGATCGACATTTGCTCGGAACAATCTCCTTCGAATAAGAGCGGTTTGTTAAGCCGACGGAAGGCGGGCAGGCCACATTTTCCGCCGCACAAGGGTTAACGAGTTATTTTACACTCACGTCGCGGTAAAGGAAACCTTCCCAAAGCTGCACTCATCGTAGATAGACCACATTCGTTGCCCTCGGGTAGATTCGCGTCGGCCCTTGCGGAAGACTAAGATTGCGGCTGGCGAAATATCAGCCAGTGGCGACATTGCTTATATTTCACACCATACAGAAATGAGGTCAAATTATGCGTTCTGGAAGTTATGAATCTTCTGAGGGGATACACGTGGGCACGGCCGTTACTTTTTTCCTGATTGGACTCGGGGCTGGAGCGATGACAGCGCTCGCGCTCGCTCCAAAAAGTGGCAAACAATTCCGTAAGGACTTGAAGCGCGGCTACAACGATGCCAGGGACACGCTGCAGGATTGGACCGAGGAGGCCAAGGATCGCGTCCGCGACGCCAAGGAACGCGTGCGGGACGTAGCCGAGCGCGGCGCCGACCTGGCAGATGATCTTCGCGAGAGAGTCGAGCCGCTCAGGAAGGTTATTAGCCGGGGGTAGGGGATTATTGCGTAATTCAGACTCCTGAGACAGAAGAGTTTAGTTCCAGCCGCTAGCGGAAGATCGCTGCGAAAAATCCTTTTATGCGTCGGAACACGCCATGCTGCTGAGGCGTCGATTCCGCAGGAGCAGCGGGCGGTTGTGCCTGGGGCTCGAGTGGGGAGATTCTGGCGGAGGATTCCATCACGGGAAGGGAAGCTGCCTCGTCGGCCGCCGCCGTAGCGGAGCTCTTCTTGGCATGGAACACTAGGGGTGCATCCACCTGAACGTGGAACTGATTCGCCTGCGCCTCCGGCAGGGGTTGAATTTCAGGTCCGCTG
Organism: uncultured Acidobacteriota bacterium; assembly: GCA_963842075.1. Lineage (GTDB taxonomy): Bacteria > Acidobacteriota > Terriglobia > Terriglobales > Acidobacteriaceae > Sulfotelmatobacter. The sequence continues at coordinate 241,509 of CAWJFA010000008.1, forward strand.
GAAAGCGTCTGCCGTCCTTCGATTTGTTGCCCGCCGCCTAGGGCATCATCCGCTAGCTTCGCAGAGCTCTGCCGTGAGGAATTTTGGGCAAGACTCATATTTGCGGGTGATTCGGAATCCGGGATAATCTTTGCGGGAGTATTCTCGGTTCGGATCACGGGAACTGGCGGTGGACAGCCACAATCGAGCGGCACATCGGCATCGACTTTATCGATCTGCCCGGAGTGGAACATCGCCTGCTCGGTTGGTTTCACCTGATAAACGCGGTCTCCTATGAGCTCGGAGACGGTCGCTGGGGAAACGTTACCTCTAAGGCTTCGCACACAAGTGTTGCCATGCGAGTCTGTGCTGACGGCGTAGTGAAATTCTCCCGGTCCGGCGAAAAGGATCCGAAAATCCGGGGTCAGGACAGTATCAGCGCCTGCGTTGAGGGCGTAATTTGTTTCGAGCGCACCGGTGCTCAGGCCGAGCATCAGGTCTGTCGCATTCCTTGATGGCGTCACCGAAAGCGTTGTTCCGGGACAAATGCGAACCTCGCCTCCTCGTGACAACTGCAATACGGCAGTTTCACTCCCGGCCGTCAGCGAGGATCCCGCGGCAAACCGGCTACCCGCTAACACAACTTCACCAACGCCGCTGGTCACAGGTATTGCAGCCACTGAGGCCACGGGCGCCAACGAAAGCACCTTGGGCGGCTGGGCGGGAAGCGTTTTGTCGGTGACATTTGTACCTTCAGGGGGCTTCAAGCGCACCAGCAGCCGGTTTTCCACGGCGTCCCAGCTGTAACCGTATGGAACCAACAGGTCGAGAACGATCCTCATGACCGGAGGATTTCTCTGATATTGCTCGGTGCGAATGGTCAGAATGTTTTCCTGTAATACAGAAATTCGCTTGCGCTCCAGCCCCGAGCGGGCATTGGGTAGGTCGATCACTAGCCTGGGAGGCGAGTCCAGCGACTGGATTGTGGGCACGATGGAATGAGTGGAGACAACCTCAACTGTCGGAACCCCTCGATCGTGCACCACTCGTACGCCGGTAACGACCGCTGGCTCCGGCCGGACGGGAGCGGCCCTTCCGTCACTGCCTTGATTTTGCGAAAGGCCCTGCGCGGGCGTCAGAGCGAGCAGCAGCACTACCTGAACAAATTGGAGGCCCGGTCGCGACAAAGAAAACCTCTGGGAATGGCTGACCTTCTAACAACCTTATCACTTGTCGGGCGGGTAAAAGAAGTACTGAAAGTGCAGGGGCAATGGAAACAACCGCGAACCTGTTGCGGGTCGAGCTTAGCTCTCGGGAAGGAACTCGTATTCTTCAATCACCGCCGCTACTGTCATTTTGCCCTCAAGGTCGCCATTCTCGATCCGCACCACGCGGCCTTGGCACTGCACTCGGATGCTCTCCGTGAGTGTTATCTCTGGCGGAAGAGTCAGCGTGAAGCCGATGGGCGACCCCTGCTCGATGGGCGAGTCGAGGTAAAAGCAAATGCCGCGCGCGCTAACATCACGGATTTGAGCGGATTCACTGTGGTTCGTGTCCGTACCGCGTTTGACGATCACTGGAATTCGAAGCGCGAAGCGTCGCGCAGCCCTTTTTTCTTGCTGGGCTTCTGACATGCGTTACTCCAAGCTAATGAAATGGCGCAAAACTATGCTTAAGAATGACTTTGGGGGGCTCTCCCGTCAATACCACCCTTGGGGAGGTGAATGGCCCATTCTGGCGAGCAAAACGCGGGTTTAAAAGGCTTCGTCTAAGCGATGGTAAGCTTAGAACAGAGCGCTCGCGATGGTCTTTATTCTCGACAACTACGATTCTTTTACCTACAACTTAGTTCAGTATTTCGGAGAACTCGGCGCGGAGGTTGAGGTTCGCCGTAACGACCAATTCACCGTTGCTGACGTCGAAAGCTTAGGACCGGAGCGCATCGTGATCTCGCCTGGGCCGTGCACGCCACAAGACGCAGGCATCAGCATAGCTCTGGTGAGGCACTTCGCCGGGAAAGTACCGATTCTCGGCGTTTGCCTGGGCCACCAGGCCATTGGCGCAGCATTTGGCGGGCGCGTAGTGCGCGCTCCGCACCTCATGCACGGCAAGACCAGTGCAGTGACGCACGATAACAAGAGCATTTTCCGCGGCCTCCCCATGCCCATGACGGCTACTCGCTATCACTCGCTCATCGTGGAAGAAAACGAGTTACCCGTGGAGCTTGAAGTCAGCGCCTGGACCGTGGAAAAAGACGGAACCCGCACCATCATGGGCCTGCGCCACAAAACGTTTGCCATCGAGGGCGTGCAGTTTCATCCCGAGAGCGTGTTGACGGATGCGGGGAAAAAACTAATAGAAAATTTCTTTACTATTAGTACTAGTTAGTACCAGTCAATAGCCGTCGTTTCTAGCCCTATCCACCGCCCGCAGGAGCGCCTGAGCCTTGTTCATGCTTTCCTGAAATTCGCTCACCGGATCCGAGTCGGCCACGATTCCGGCTCCGGCCTGCAGGTAGGCGTGTTTGCCCTGCATGAGCATGGTTCGAATGCCGATGCAGGAATCGAGATTACCGGCGAAATCGGCATAGAGCACCGACCCGCCATAGATGCCACGGCGTACTGGTTCCAGTTCTTCGATGATCTGCATGGCGCGGACCTTCGGTGCCCCGCTCAACGTGCCCGCGGGAAAACAGGCAGCGAAAGCGTCAAGCGCCCCAAGATCTTTGCGCAGCGTGCCTTCCAGCGCCGAGACCAGGTGCATTACGTGAGAGTAGCGCTCTACGTACATCAAATCCTTCACTTTGACCGAGCCGTATTCGCTGACGCGGCCTAGATCGTTGCGGCCAAGGTCAACCAGCATCACGTGCTCGGCGCGCTCTTTTTCGTCGGTCCGCATCTGCTGCTCCAGGCGCAAATCTTCGGCGTCGTCACGTCCGCGCGGATGAGTCCCCGCGATGGGGCGGTATTCCAGTTTGCGCCCGGTCACGCGCACCAGCATTTCGGGAGAAGAGCCAAGGACCTGCGTCTCGCCCAGCCGCAGAAAATAAAGATACGGCGAAGGGTTCACCTGGCGCAGGGCGCGATAAAGATCGAAGGACTCAACTCCGGGGATGAAATCGAGCCGCTGCGAAAGCACCACCTGAAAAATGTCGCCTGCAGCAATGTATTGCTTGCATCGCTCAACGCCACTCAGGAATTTCGCACGGGTGGTTCCCGCATGAATCTTGAGCTTGCCCGCCTTCGCCTTGGTGGGCTTGCGCCACATCGCCGGGCGCAATCCCGCCGTCAGTTTTTTCTCGAGCGCGGCTATATCGCGGACTGCCCGTTCATAGGCACTCCGGGGACTTTCGCGCGAAACGTCTGCCGACGCCACGATGTGAATCTGGTGGCGCAGGTGATCGAAGGCCAGCAGCCGGTCGAAGAACATCAATTCGCAATCCGGAAGAGAGAGATCGTCCTCAGCATGCTCGCCAATCTTCTCAAGTTGCCGAACCACGTCGTATGAAAAATAGCCGACGGCGCCGGCCGTGAAGGGCGGCAGCCCAGCCAGCGAGGCTGGCTGATGCTCGGTTAACAACTGCTTCACGAAGTGAAAGACTTTGCCATCGTATTGTTCGCGCTTCCGTCCGCGCTCGATCTCGATGGCTGAACCCCTCGCCCGCAGCCGCATGTAAGGGCGCGCTCCCAGAAAAGTGTAACGGCCGATTTGCTCGCCGCGCTCGTTCGACTCCAGTAGAAACGCATGCGGTTCCTTTGCGGCAATGGCCAAAAAGGCAGAGACAGGCGTGAGCAGATCGGCGCTTACCGACTTCACCACCGGCACGAGCGTCGCCGAACGTGACAGATGCAAGAATTTTTTGAACTCGGGATATAGCATGTAGAAGTAAGGGTTGCCGGACTTGCGGCAGCTCGGGCTTCATTATAAGGTGAGGCGTTTCTCGGCGGTGGCGCAGGGTGGCGTCAAGGCGCAGGCGCTACTACTCTGGCCTGCGAAAACAGAGGGCATGAACCACCGGGGGAATTGACGGACGCAGTTCTTAGTCCGAAGATATCAGGGAAGATGCCAAGCAACTGGGCCCGGGTGCGGTCACGAGCCTATGCGGATTAAGTTCTGGGGCGTGCGCGGTTCCACGCCGACCCCACAACCCGAGAACATGCGCTATGGAGGGAACACCTCTTGCGTCGAAGTTCGATTCGGCAACCGCATCTACATCTTCGATTGCGGCACCGGATTCCGCGTGCTCGGACAGCAACTGCAGAATGAATTCGGCGACCGGCCGTTCTCCGCCCACGTCTTCGTTTCACACTTTCATTGGGACCACATTCAAGGTATGCCGTTTTTTCGTCCTCTGTATGCGAATCCTGAGAACCGGTTCCTCTTCCAGTGTTCCAGCCGCACCCGCAGCCTCAAACAAGTCCTGGCTGATCAGATGGCCGCACCTTACTTTCCAGTGAGAATCGATGAGATGAAGGCCAAGCGCGATTTCCATGACATCGAGACTGGACGGGTGACCCTAGAGGACGGGGCTCAACTGCAGACGGCATGGCTGAACCATCCGCAGGGATGCATGGGCTTCCGCCTCGAAACCAAAGATGGTGTGCTCGTCTATGCCACCGACAACGAGCCCGGTGACGCGGCCTTCGACAAGGCCGTGCGCAAGCTGGCTGAAGGCGCGGATGTGCTCATCTACGACGCGCAATACCTTCCTGAGGAATACGAAGCGCGCCGCCGCGGCTGGGGACACAGCCACTGGCGTGAAGCTGTCAATGTGGTGATGGAGAGCGGAGCGAAAGAGCTGGTCTTGTTCCATCACGACCCCGAGCATACTGACGCCGTGATCGACAAGGTTGTGCGCGAAGCCCGCAACTACTATCCCAAAGTGCGCGCGGCCGCCGAAGGCATGGAGATCAAGCTCTAGCCGGCCTACGGTCTTTGGAGAACCGGCAGCGCAAATTCAGTGGTGTCGGCGGAATACGAGATCAAACCACGGCTTCCAGCTCTTGCCACCATCGGTTGATGTAGCAGCGGTTTCGCGAACGCCGCCGGATTCGGGCTTCCAGATTCCGCGAACCCACTTCTCCTGCCCATCCACAGTATGACTCGCACCGGTTAGAACCATTCCTTCAGCTTGAAACGTGCCTTCGATTACGAGCAGCTCGCCTCGATTCGTGACCCAACTTTGATGCCACACTTTTCTCGAAATGTCGTACATGCTCAAGCTTTCCCCTTCGTGACCATCGGCTCCCGCGTATTTTTCCCGTAAGACGCAACCGTCGAGCAAGGGATCTACTTGAACCCGTGCAGCGGGCGTCGCGGTGCCGAGCTCAAACGCATCCCAATCGCCCACCCAGAAATCAAACTGCCTGTATTCGAGAGCGATACAAGGCAAAGCCTTTGGCGGCTCGTTCGCAGATGCGGAGTTGCGCGACAATCCTGGTGGGCAAGCAAAAAAGACGAGGATACACAGGGTGCTTAATTTTGACTTGAGGGCTCTGACGCTCATCTACTCTTTCTCCGTGGCTCGTCGGCAGAATTTATATCCAGTAAGTTCGCTTCCTGATGCTGGTAGGGCATGAAGAGGCATACTTCTTCAGGCGAACCGTAGCCACGGGCGTAAGCTCGGTACGATACGCCATACGTCTTCAACTTGCTCCAGTTCCACCGAGTGCAGATGGGTGGCCGGCAGCACGCGCAGATCAACTTGTATTCCTGCGAAGAGCCAGACGTAACGGGCAGAAGGCACGAACCATTCCCGTAGGGACTAAAACCGATCAAATATCGCGTGCAACATTCCGGGCATTCCACGCAGTGGCGAAGACGGGCCGACATAAGATGTATCGACCAAAGTTAAGGTGGTTGCTGGGGCACCGTTGGACGTTTGCGGACGTTGCTCCCACAGAAACCGGACTCCGGCACGGCCGGAATCGGCGAGAAATGAGCCGCTGAAAAAAAAGGCAAAGTCACGCTGACGGCGGGCCTTTCTGACAGGCCGAGTGATGTCCGTCTACAATGAGTAAATGCACTTCAATACTTATTCATAATGAGGAGAAAGCGATGCAACGCAAGGCAAGCGCAGTTTGGAAGGGCGGGCTGAAGGATGGGAAGGGAACGATTTCGGCGCCTGGCGGAGTTCTGAAGGACACACAGTATTCGTTTACTTCGCGGTTTGAAAACGGGCCGGGGACAAATCCCGAGGAGTTGATTGCGGCAGCGCACGCGGCGTGTTTTTCGATGGCACTGTCGGCACAACTGGGCGGGGCGAACTTGACGCCGGAGAGCATCAGCACGAACGTGACTTTGACGATGGAGAAACTGGATTCGGGGTGGACGATTACATCGAGCCACATCGATGTGGTGGGCAAGGTTCCCGGGGCGGATGCGGCGGCATTTCAGAAATATGCGGAGGCGGCCGAGAAGGGATGCCCGGTGTCTAAAGTGTTGAATGCGAAGATTTCGATGACGGCGAAGTTAGGGTAGGTCGCCTCAGACTTCCGGTTCTCAGCTTCCGGGAGTGCGTCTGTGGTTTGACAGGGTTTGACGGCGCTGTAAAATAGAGCGGTTGGTCCTCCTGACACGGCGGCCTCGCGGCCGCCGCTGCATTGCAGTTCAAGATTGCCATCGTGGCGGAATTGGCAGACGCGCATGGTTCAGGTCCATGTACCGGCAACGGTGTGGGGGTTCGAGTCCCTTCGATGGCACCAAAGAATATCCCTGGCATTTCTTCTTTTGATCCAGCAGTGAAGTAAACTCTTCGGCATGGAAAATCTGCTGCAATTGATTCGCCGGAGAAGTGTCCTGCTATGCGCGTTTTCCCTAGGGTTAACGGGGTTGTGTGCTGGGCAAAAGCTGGCCATCACGATGGATGATCTACCGCTGAATGGAGCGCTGCCGCCAGGAGTAACTCGGGCGGAGACAACCAGAAATGTGCTGGCAATTCTTAGAAAGCGACACGTGCCTGCAGTGTACGGATTCGTCAACGCCAAAAAACTGGAAGGGAATCCCGATGGCGCAGAGGCGCTGAAGTTGTGGGCGGCTGCCGAGCCCGTGGGAAATCATACTTATTCGCACATGGATCTCGAGCAGAACAGCGCCGAGGCGTTCGAGCGCGAGATCGAAGAGGACGAACCCGCGCTTGAATTGCTCGACGCAAAGGACAGCTGGCACTGGCTCCGTTATCCGTATCTGCATGAGGGAGACACAGTCGAAAAGCGGCGCGCGGTGCGGGCCTATCTGAAGGCCCGCGGGTATAGGATCGCGCAGGTAACGCTGGATTGGGAAGACTACTTGTGGAACACGGCTTACGCACGGTGCGTGGCCAAGAACGATACAAAATCGATCGAATGGCTTCGATCGAGCTACTTGAATACGGCTTCTGAATTTCTTGATCTGGGCCGCGAGCAGGCGAGGCTGATCTATGGGCGCGAGATCAGTTATGTGCTGCTGATGCATCTCGGGGCATTCAGCAGTACGATTCTGCCCGAAGCGCTGGACCTGTTGAAGAAAAAAGGATTCAAGCTGGTGACGCTGGAGGAGGCCGAGAAAGACGCTGCCTATGAAGGCGATCCAGATGTGGGGCTGCATGACGCAGGTACGCTGCTGGATCAGTGGATGCAGGTAAAGCAGATCAAGTATCCGGAACACGCGGAGAAGCCGTATAAGGAGATAGAGGCGGTGTGCCAGTAGAGTTTGGCTCCCCTTGCCGCGCCAGCACAAGATGGCGCTGAAGATTTCCGTAGAAAGCCGAGCAAGGGATCCCTCGGGCTTCGCTCAGGGCAGGTTTTCGATTGTGGTTAAGCTTCACGCTTCGCCAAACACGTTCGCCCACGATGACATTGTAAAAAGGATACTCATCCCCATTTGCGAATCGGTCCTTCCCGTATAATTCAGGCACTCGTTATGCCTGTTTCCCTCGATCAAATTGTTTCGTCCACTCGCGAGAAAGTTATGGCGGCGAAGCGCGCTGCGGATTTGCCCGAACTGGAGCGGAAGGCGGAACTGCATGCACCGCGTGGGTTTCGGCGAGTACTCGAGGAGAGAACCAGAAACGGTGTCGCGGTGATTGCGGAGCTGAAAAAGGCGTCGCCGTCGAAAGGACTGATTCGGGCGGAGTTTCCTGTTGAGGACTTGGCGCGGGAACTGGAGGCGGCAGGAGCAGCGGCGCTCTCGGTGTTGACGGACGAAGAATTCTTTCTGGGATCTCTGGGGAATTTGCGGATGGCGTCAGCGGCAGTGAAGGTGCCGTGCTTGCGCAAGGATTTTATTGTGGATGAATTTCAGTTGCTGGAGGCGCGGGCGAATTCAGCGGATGCTGTGTTGCTGATTGTGGCCGCCTTGACGGAGGATGAGTTGACGGCGCTGGTGGGGCACGCGCGCTCACGCGGGTTGGATGTGTTGTGCGAAGTGCATGATGAAGAAGAATTGCAGCGGGCTTTGGACGCGAGATGCGATCTGATTGGAGTGAACACACGCGATCTTCGAACGTTCCAGGTGGATGCGGGAACGGCGTTCCGGCTGGCGGAGAAGCTGCCGAAGAGTGTTGTGAGCGTGGCGGAGAGCGGGATTCGGTCAGAAGAAGATATTGCGCGGCTTCTGGCCGTGGGATATCAGGCATTTTTGATTGGAGAGTCTTTGATGCGAGCGGAGCGGCCGGGAGAAATGCTGCGTGCTTTAGTGGCCAGTAACGAAATGCGATTGCCGAGTACGAGGTGAGCTGGGCAGTTCGCAATTCTTTTCACCTGTAGCGGACGACTGCGTTTATGACCTGGGTGAAGATTTGTGGAATGACGAATTTGGAAGATGCGCTCATCGCTGTTGACGCAGGGGCGGATGCGGTGGGGTTCGTCTTTTATGAGAAGAGTCCGCGGAAGATTGGAGTCGAGGCGGTGCGGGAGATTGTGGAGAAGCTGCCGGAGAGTGTGGAGAAGGTGGGAGTGTTTGTGAATGAGTATGAAAATTCGATCTGTGACGCCGTGGACGAGGCCGGGCTTACAGCAGTTCAGATGCATGGCCACAACGATGATCCGCACGTGGCGGATATTCTAGTCGAGCAGCGACCGCGTCTGAAGGTCTTTGCAGCGATTTCGATACACAGTGCAAGTCCGGCGGGCCGGGCAAGCATATGGGATCCGGATGTCGTTCAAGCGTTCTTAGTGGACTCTGGTACCTCGTCAATCCTTGGGGGGACCGGTGAAGTGTTTGACTGGAGAGCCTCGGTCCGGACATTGAATGAGATCAGGCGATTTGGGCAATTGGTATTGGCCGGCGGTTTAACACCCGCGAATGTCGGGGATGCCATCGAGATCGTGAAGCCGTGGGGAGTAGATGTGGCTTCTGGTGTGGAGGCTAAGGCAGGAAAGAAGGATCCGGAGAAGGTGCGAGCTTTTGTCAGGGCGGTGCGGGAGATCGACAGGAAGACAAGTTAGGTATGGCGACAGTTTCGAGAACGATGAAAGTCAAAATCCCCACTTTAGCCTCGCCAAAGAGGGGCGAGTCTAGAATGCGGCACCCTCGTGTTCTTCTTCCTGTCAATGAACCGGGGCGGTTTGGGGTTTATGGTGGCCGGTATGTGCCCGAAACTTTAATGGCGGCGCTCGAAGAACTGGAGCGCGAGTATGTGAAGGCAAAGCGCGATCCTAAATTTCAAAAGAGACTTGATGAGTTACTGCGGACGTATGCGGGACGGCCTACGGCGCTGACGCTTGCGCGGCGGCTTACGGAGAAATTGGGTGGGGCGAAGATTTACTTGAAGCGGGAAGATTTGCTGCATACTGGGGCGCACAAGATTAATAACTGTCTGGGGCAGGCGCTGCTGGTCGAGCGGATGGGCAAGCGTCGCGTAATTGCCGAGACTGGAGCGGGGCAGCACGGGGTGGCTACCGCGACCGTCTGCGCGCTGCTGGGATTCGAGTGCGTGGTTTACATGGGCACGGAGGACATGCGGCGGCAGGAGTTGAATGTGTTCCGTATGCGCTTGCTGGGAGCGGAGGTGCGCGGGGTGGAATCGGGATCGCGGACGTTGAAAGATGCGATCAACGAGGCGATGCGCGACTGGGTCACGAATGTTCGGACTACACATTATTTGCTAGGAAGTGTGCTGGGGGCGCATCCATATCCGACGATGGTAAGGGATTTTCATCGCGTGATTGGGCGGGAAGCGCGAGCCCAGATTTTGAAGGCCGAGGGTAAGCTGCCGGCGGCGGTGATTGCTTGCGTGGGCGGGGGATCGAATGCGATCGGAATTTTTTATGAGTTTTTAAAGGACAAGAAGGTTCGCTTGATTGGGGTGGAGGCGGGCGGACGCAGCGAAGCGTTGGGCGAACATGCGGCGCGCTTTCGCGGAGGGTCGCCAGGAGTTTTGCAGGGAACATATTCTTACGTTTTACAGGATTCAGCGGGTCAGATTGCGAATACGCACTCGGTTTCGGCGGGACTGGATTATCCGTCGATCGGACCGGAGCATGCGGCGTTGAGGGATGCGGGGCGGGCGGAGTATGTGCCGGCGTCCGATGCGGAGGCGCTGGAGGCGACGACTTTGCTGGCGCGGACCGAGGGAATTATTCCGGCGCTGGAGTCGGCGCATGCTGTGGCGGAAGCGGTGAAGCGCGCGCCGAAGATGAAGAAGGCGGATGTCGTGATTGTGAATATCTCCGGGCGCGGGGATAAGGATATTGGGATTATGCGGGAGTCCCTTTCGTTGGAATGAAATTCGATTCTTTACCCTCCCTTTGGCTCCGCTGAGGGCAGGCGCCTTACACAGGGGCTCACAGGGTAAACGCGGGAAGCGAGTGCGACTATGCCTTTATCTTTTTACAAACGGCCTGGCCTGGTTGTGTACGTGACTTGCGGTGACCCGGATCTCGCGACTACCAGGGCGGTGGTGCTGGCGGCGATTGAGGCGGGCGCGGATGTAATTGAGTTAGGCGTGCCGTTCAGCGATCCCGTGGCAGATGGCCCGGTGATACAGCGGGCGAGCGAGCGTGCGCTGAAGCATGGAACCTCGCTGGTACAGGTATTGACGCTGGCGGCGGAGGTAAGGAATCAAGCGCAGTCTACAGGACTCGTGGTGTTTTCCTACCTGAATCCGATCTTGCGAATGGGGATAGAGAAGTTTTGCGTGGTGGCGCGGCATGCAGGAGTCGACGGCGTGCTGCTGACGGATTTGCCGATCGAGGAGGCAGACGAATATTTGAGAGCGATGAAGGCGAATGACTTGGCGCCGGTGTTTCTGGCGGCGCCGACCAGTCCAGATCAGCGGTTGAAGCGGATTGCAGAAGCGTCGCGGGGATTCGTGTATGCGGTTTCGCGGACCGGAGTAACCGGCGCCCAGGAGAAATTGGCGGATGATGCGAGGAAATTGGTGCGGCGGTTGCGATGCGTGACGCGGTTGCCGGTGGCGGTCGGTTTTGGAATTTCGACAGCAGAGCAGTTTGAGGAAGTAGGCAAGTTTGCCGATGCCGTGGTGGTCGGCAGTGCAATCGTGGAAACGATTGAGCGGAGTCGAGGACGGGAAGCGGCGGCGGTGGGGGAATTTGTAAGCGGTCTCACAGCGGGTCAGCGGTCATTCGTCGGCTGATAAAATCCCCTTTTCGTAGCAAATAACGCGGCAAAGCCTTCATGGATATCGCAGATTGGCGAAAGAAAATTGATGAGCTTGATCGGCAGTTGGTGAAATTGCTGAGCGAGCGGGCTCGGGCTGCCGTGGAGATTGGGCGGCTGAAGCGGAACACGAATCTGCCAATTTATGAGCCGGAGCGTGAACGGATTGTTTTTGAGAATGTGCAGCAGATGAATCGGGGGCCTTTGCCTGGGCGGGATGTGGTAAGGATTTTTGAGCGAATTATGGACGTTATGCGGAATGTGCAGAAGGAAGCGATTGGCGGCAAGGCGGATGGCGCGAACGCGGAGACGGAGTTGGATTCGGATGTGAATGATTGAGGGATCGCTGGTCGTTAGTCTGCGCTGGGTGGTGGTTTTTTGGGATGACAGGCTAACAGCGTAGAAGGTAAGAGCTAGAAGCCGGAAGCAGAGATGTTTTTATGATCGTCGCGATGCAGGAAGTAGCGGATGAGGGGCAGATTCAGCAGGTGATTGAGCACCTGGTGAAGATGGGGTTTGAGGTGCACCGGTCGACCGGGGCGCGGCAAACCGTGCTGGGCGCGGTGGGAGCAGGGATTGATTTCGATATCCGTAATCTGGAGTTGCTGCCGGGAGTTCAGGAAGTTCATCGCATCAGCTCGCCATACAAATTGGCGGGGAAAGGTTTTCGTCCCGAAGGGACGATCGTCAAGCTGGCGAATGGAATTGGCGTGGGCGGGAACGAAGTGGTAGTTATGGCGGGGCCTTGTTCGGTGGAATCGCGCGAGCAGCTTTTTGCGACGGCAGAAGCCGTATCCAGGGCAGGCGCTAAAGTGCTTAGGGGGGGAGCATTCAAGCCGCGAAGTTCTCCATATTCCTTTCAGGGTCATGGAGAAGACGCTTTGAAACTACTGCGCGAAGCGGGAGAAAAGTTCAAGCTGCTGGTGATCAGCGAGGTAATGGAGATCTCGCAAATCCCAATGATGCTGCCCTATGTGGACATTCTGCAGGTGGGAGCGCGCAACATGCAGAATTTTAATTTGCTGCGCGAACTTGGAAAAGCGCGCAAGCCGGTCCTGGTGAAGCGCGGGATTGCGGCTACGCTGGAGGAGTTGCTGCTGTCGGCGGAATACATTATGGCGGGTGGGAACTACGAGGTTATCTTGTGCGAACGTGGCATCCGGACGTTTGAGACTTACACGCGGAACACGATGGACATTTCTGCGATTCCGATTATCCATAAGCTCTCGCACTTGCCCATGACCGCCGATCCATCGCATGGAACCGGGCGGCGCGACAAGGTCGCACCGATGGCGCGCGCGTCGGTGGCGGCGGGAGCAGATGCTCTACTGATTGAAGTTCATTGCGATCCGAATAACGCGTGGTCGGACGGCGCACAGTCGCTTTTTCCAGAGCAGTTCGCCAAGTTGATGGATGAGTTGCGAATGATTGCGCCTGCGGTGGGAAGGAAGATCGCCTAACGCCCTTTTCACCACAGAGTCACAGAGCCAAAGCGATCGCTGGACCTAGCCTCACGTTTTGATGTTTCCGCGTTCCAGTCGAAATTTGACACCCTAAGATGTTGTTCTCTCGGCATCACGGTGACTCTGTGGTGAGATGTTTTTATGCCGATTCGGCAAATCACGATTATTGGGACGGGACTGATTGGTGGATCGTTGGCGTTGGCGCTGCGGAAGCGGAGGTTTGCGGGGCGGATCGTAGGATGCGACCGGGAGTCGGCGTTGCAGAAGGCGAAGATGTTGGGGGTGATCGATAGAGGATTTGCCGAGCCTGCGGACGCCGTACGAGGCAGTCAATTGGTTGTGTTGGCGACTCCCGTTCTGGCTATCGTGGATTTGATTGGGCGGTTGGGACCGGGACTTCCTGCGACGACGTTGCTGACAGACGTTGGCAGCACGAAGGCCGCGGTTGCGGAGCAGGCACAGAGCGTCTTCGGGAAAAATGCCGGCAGGCGATTTCTGGCCGGGCATCCAATGGCAGGAAAAGAGCACGGCGGTGTGGATTACGCGGATGCCGATCTGTTCCAGAACGCGATCTGGTTTTTGACACCGCTGCCGGGACAGAATTTACATGCGGGACTGTTTGCAGAATTTACGGGATGGATCGATCAGATTGGAGCGCGAATTGCGATGATGCCGCCGGAAGATCACGACCGGCTGTGTGCATGGATTAGCCACGCGCCCCAGATGATTTCTACGGCGCTGGCGGCGGCGCTGGTGGAGGAGTTCGGAGAGGAAGCGCCGCTGCTTCCCGCGGGTGGACGGGCACTGCGTGAGATGACGCGCATCTCGGCGAGTCCGTATTCGATGTGGCGGGATATTGCGATCAGCAATAAGAAAAATATCGAAGAAGTGCTGTTCAAGGTCGAGCAGCGACTGGCGCGCATCAGGGAGAATCTGTCGACGCGAGCATTGGCGGAGGAGTTTGAGCAGGCCCATGGGTTGAAGAAGACTCCGGGGAAGAAAAAATGATTTGCAGCGAATGCAAATACTTTGTTCACGATGGCGGAACTCAATGGTGCTGTTGTGTATCGGTGAGAATTTTCATTTAGAATGCGGACGCTATGAATAAAGTTGTAGCCAATGCGGATGAGGCGATTCGCGATGTGGTTGATGGCTCGGTCATCATGCTGGGAGGTTTCGGGCTGTGCGGCATTCCGGAAAATCTGATTCGCGCGCTGGTGCGGAAGGGTTCAAAGAATCTTACTACTATAAGCAACAACGCGGGAGTAGACGGATTTGGAGTTGGTCTGCTGCTGGCGGCGGGTCAGCTGCGTCGGCATATAGGCACGTATGTGGGGGAGAACAAGCTGCTGGAATCGATGGTGTTGACCGGGAAGGTTGAGCTCGATCTGGTGCCGCAGGGAACGTTCGCCGAGAGGATGAGGGCGGGGGGCGCAGGTATTCCTGCTTTTTTCACTCCCACGGGAGTTGGCACGATTGTTGCTGAGGGGAAAGAGACGCGCGAATTTGATGGACGCACTTATGTGATGGAGCGCGCATTGAAGGCGGACTTCGCTTTCGTGAAGGCGTGGAAGGGCGACCGGATGGGAAATCTGATTTACCGGAAGACGGCGCGGAATTTTAATCCGATCATGGCGACAGCTGCGAAGGTGACGATTGCTGAAGTTGAGGAACTTGTCGAACCGGGAGAGTTGGATGGGGATTTGGTGCATACGCCGTCGGTTTATGTGAAGAGGATTTTTCAGGGGGAGACGTATGAGCGGAGGATTGAGAAGCGGACGGTGAGGAAAGTGGTCGTTGGCCGTTAGTCGTTGGGCGTTGAAGGAATCCTGGGATTGCGGAAGGGAAAGCAGGTTCCTCGCCTTGCTCGGAATGACAAGGGGCAATCCAGGAAGAATTCCTTGACGAGCTGGGGCCGGTTCGAGCTAATAGGGATCCTTCGACTGCGGTTGTGCTTCGCTTTCGCGAAGCGCAATCCTCGCTCAGGATGACAGGGTAGGGAAACACATTATGAATAAGCCGGGAAAAGACGTGGAAAAACGGGAGCGGATTGTGGGGCGGATTGCACGCGAATTGCGCGACGGGTTTTATGTGAACCTGGGCATCGGAATGCCGACGCTGATTGCGAATCATGTTCCGCCGGGGATGGAAGTGGTTCTTCAATCCGAGAACGGGATGCTGGGGATCGGTCCGTATCCGGAGGAGGGTGAGGAGGACTGCGACCTGATCAATGCAGGAAAGGAGACGGTGAGCGAGATGGCGGGGACATCATATTTCTCCAGCGCGGATTCGTTTGCCATGATTCGCGGGGCGCACGTGGATTTGAGCGTGCTGGGGGCGATGGAAGTGGATGAGAAAGGAAATCTGGCGAACTGGATGATCCCGGGGAAAATGGTGAAGGGGATGGGCGGGGCTATGGACCTGGTGGCCGGGGCGCGGCGGGTGGTGGTGGCGATGGAGCATACGACGCGGGAGGGGGCTCCGAAGATTTTGAAAAAGTGCACGCTGCCGCTGACCGGGGTGGGGGTGGTGGATACGATTGTGACGGAGATGGCTTATATCCGGGTGACGCCGCGGGGGTTGGTGCTGGAGGAAGTGGCTCCAGGGCTGACGGCGGAGGATGTGCAGCGGGCGACGGAAGCGAAGCTGGTGGTGTGGGCGGGGTTGAAGGTAATGGGGGGCTAGGGACGCCGCTAACGGGTTTGATGGTGAATGCGCATCCAGTTCGATTGGCTTATCTCTTGCCCGTTTTGCACGTGTTCGCATTCGCGGTGCTTTGTGTAGGATTCGTTGTGCCCCGATTGCAGTATGTCGCAATTGGATTTGAGATTTTAAACGTCATTGACTTTCCGGTGTCAATCGTCGCTCTGTTTATTGGATGGCATCACCAACTTTTGGCGCTGGTGTTTTATGTGGTTGCGGGAACTTGGTGGTGGTATTTTCTGGGCGGCATAACCGACAAGAGGCGGCGTGTCCGAGGGCAGCCGCGGAAGGCGTACCGCTGGCGCTGAAGCCGCGGATTTATTTTTGCCGATGTACGGCACGAGTGAAACTCGTGCCCTTCCCGATCATTTGCGGAGGTTCCTTCCTGGGATATCGTGGAGAATGCCTTGCGAGGTCTCGGATCCGCAGGCAAGGTAGGGATCCTTCGACTGCGGATTTGCTTCGCTCCGCGAAGCAAATTCCTCGCTCAGGATGACAGTCGCGAATGTTGCGCGGCGCTGAAGCGCCGCTCTTCCACGGTACTGCCCGAAATATTCAAAGAAGTCCGCGATCGGGGAATCAAAAAGCAGATTCCCTTCGGCTTCGCAGTATCGCAGCGCTGGAAGCGCTGCGCCACCCAAAATCTTAGTCCGCATCGACATCTAGATGCGGAATGGGGCGGCTAGCAGGCGGAACGGTAAAGTGATGGCGAGGAAAATGATCTCCAGAACGCCGTGGACTGCGACACCGACGATGCGGAATGGGAGCAGCAACAGCCACACGAATGGGTAGGCGATGAGCGCCAGGATCGCTAGCGGCCAGCAGAATACGAAGAGCATGCACCACAGGAGGAAAGTGAGCAAGGGAGACCTCCTTATTTTTTTCTCACTAAGTATTTATACGAAGGCTGCGGGAAAAAGTTCCGTTCGAGGGGGTGAGTATTGGAAGAAGGGTAAAAACCTAGGGGGCATGACTGAAAATGCCTTGCGGTGCCAATTGTGGGCAACGGAAAAGGGATCCTTCGACTGCGGTTGTGCTTCGCGTTCGCGAAGCACAATCCTCGCTCAGGATGACAAGCCTGGCAAGTTATTCGTAGCGGAGGGCTTCAGCCGGTAGGGTGCGCCCGGCGGACCAGGATGGATAGAGCGTGGCGATGAAGGAAACTCCGATCGCTACCAGAGCGACGAGTACGCCATCCATCAGGCGCGGGGCGAAAGGGACGTAGTCGATGGAGTAGACCTCGGGCGAGAGAGAAATCATGTGATAGTGGCCGCCGGCGTAAGAGATGGCATAGCCGAGCAGCAGGCCGATAGCGGTGCCGATTACGCCAATCAAGACTCCCTGCGCAATGAAGATATTTCGCACTTGTGCGCGGCGCGTACCCATCGACATGAGCACGGCGATGTCTTTGGTTTTTTCCATGACCATCATGATCAGAGAAATCAGAATGTTTAAAGCGGCCACGAAGACTATCAGACCGATGGTAATGAAGGTGACCAAGCGTTCCAGGCGCAAGGCGTGGAAGAGAGCTTTATTTTGCTCCATCCAGTTGGTGGCCATAAAGCCTTTGCCGGCTGCATCCTCGAGTTCGCGGGAGACCTGGTCGGCCTTGTAAATGTCATCGACTTTGAATTCAATTACAGAGATCAAATCGCCGAGGCCGAAGAGGCGCTGCGCATCGGAAAGCCGTGTGAATGCCCACGAGGAGTCGTAATCGTAAAAGCCGGAGTTGAAAATTCCAACGACGCGAAAGCGGTTATATTTTGGGACCATCCCGAAGGGCGTTAATTCGCCCTGTGGGCTGGTTACCAGGACGACTGAGCCGACGGTCGCGCCGAGATTGTCGGCCATATCTCTGCCGAGAATTATGGGCGGCATGGCGGCGACGCGTGCATGGACCCCGGCTAGCGAATCGGGAGACTCGGATGTGGCGCTGTCGGTTGCAGGATTTTTCCGTGAGTCGGAACTTGAAGAGTCCTGACCAGGCAGCGATGATTCTTCGAGGGGAGTTGCGGATCCCTCTTTTATGGTGCTCAGCAGGTCGCCAACTCTTCTTTCATCCGCTGGAATCATGCCCTTGAGCACGGCGCCGCGGGCACGAGGGCCACGGGAGATCAGCACCTGCTCAAAAATTGCGGGAGCGGCGGCTACGACATGAGGCTGTTTAGAAAGGCGATCGAGCAGTGGCGGCCAGTCCTTGATGCCGTCATCAGCGATGCGCAACAAGCTGACATGTGACGTGGAACCGATTAGCCGCTCCTGCAAGTCCTGGCGAAAGCCGTTGTTGATAGCGAGAGCAACGATGAGCGAGGCAACGCCGGCAGCGACTCCAACAATCGAGATGCCGGTGATGATGCCAATAAAAGCCTGGCGTCGCTTGGCGCGGAGATAGCGGGTTGCGATGAAAAGTTCGAAGCGCATGGTCCGGCTTCCAGCTTCCGGCTTTCAGCCGTCGGCGTTCGACCAAGTTGGGATTATAGCTTTACCTTTGGCACTAGGGCGGGCACGGCCAATCGATAGTTACGGTATTCTCTCCCAAACCTTTTCTCCAACTCTTTGTCTTCCATCTTAATCATCATTGCACCGGTCACGATTGCCAACGCAGTCAGCGCCCAGCAAACTATCAGCCCTGTGCCGACGCTCCAGGCGAGCATCTCGCAGAGATGGGCCAGATAGGCGGGATGCCGCAGGCGGGTGCGAATGCCTGTCGTTACCAGGCGCTGCTGGCTGTGGTCCCGGAGGACCTCGGGCAACCCGCCGAGTTGCGCCAGGCTGAAATGGCTGTGAGACAGTCTGTAGAGAACCAGACCGGCGCAGAATAAAGCTGCAGCGGGAATCCACATCCATTTGCTTTCATAGAATGCCATGCCGCGCCACCGTGCGGTGATTGCTGCAATCGCCGCCCACATTGCGATCCAAACAGGAAGAAGTATTTTGAAAGGTGAGCTGCGGCGCGATCGCCAATATTCCGCGCGCGGATGGACGAGGAGCCAGAAAGCTGGAATCGTCGAATAGATGACGGAGGCGATCCAAGCGGTGGTCCGCAACAGCAGCATAGTTCGATTCTAGTCTGCCGGATGGGCTGTCGGATCGGCCGATTCTATGGCACATTCTATGGCACATTAGAAGCTCCAATGCCGCCGCCTGCCGATTCCAAAGCTGGACGCATCGCGTTCACGCACCCCGACTTCGTTCTATTTCAGGTTGCGCGCTTCCTGATCGTGGCCGCAGTGGAAATGCAGGCAGTGGCTGTGGGCTGGCAGGTTTACGACATAACGAAGCGAGCTCTCGATCTCGGCTTAGTGGGACTGGCGCAGTTTCTCCCTGGCATTTTTCTATTTCTGGTTTCCGGGCATACGTCTGACCGGTTCGAGCGGCGCAAGGTGTTGAGCGCCTGCTATGCGGGATACGCGGTATGCTCGGGGCTTCTGTTGTTTATTGCGCAGCGTGGAGCACATTCGGCGAGGCCGATCTATGTTGTGCTGATCTTGCTCGGCGTCGTGCGCTCGTTCAACGGAACGGCTAGCCGCTCGATTCTGCCGCAACTGGTTCCGGAGGAACATTTCGCCAACGCTGTGGCGTGGAACGCGACGACGTTTCAGGCTGCCACGATTCTTGGACCGTCACTCGGCGGGATTCTCTATGCGGCGTTCCGTGGACCGTCTGCGGTTTATGCCGCCGCCATGGTTACGGCCGTGGGCGCGCTGCTATCTATGTTTCGCATCAAAACCCGTCCCCAGGCGCGCCGGCGCGAACCGACGACTCTGAAGACAGTGCTCGCGGGATTGCACTTTATCTGGCGTGAGAAATTGATTCTAGGCGCGATTTCGTTGGATCTGTTCGCGGTGCTCCTTGGCGGAGCAGTTGCACTCCTTCCGGTTTACGCGCGAGAGATTCTTCATACTGGGCCGTGGGGACTGGGATTGTTGCGGACCGCTCCGGGAGTGGGCGCGGCCGTGATGGCGGTTGCACTGGCGCATCGTCCGCTGCGCGGGCGTGCGGGGCCGACGCTACTATGGTCGGTGGCGGGCTTCGGAATCTGCACCATCGTTTTTGGCGTGTCGACCAGCCTGGTGTTTTCGCTGATCTCGCTGATTTTCCTGGGCGCGGCTGATATGGTCAGCGTGATTATTCGCGCAACCCTTGTACAGTTGCGCACGCCCGATGAAATGCGCGGGCGAGTAATGGCGGTGGACATGGTTTTCATCGGAACATCCAACGAACTCGGTCAGTTTGAATCGGGATTGACGGCGCAATGGTTTGGCACGGTCCCGGCGGTTTTGTTGGGAGGGATAGGCACGCTGGTCGTGATCGTGTTATGGGCCTGGAAATTTCCCGAGTTGCGTCGCGCAGGAGAGCTCAGCGCCATGAAGAGTATCTCAGAGGATACTGCAGAGGGCGCCGAGAGAGCGTCGTGAAGCGCGCGACCGAACGAGAGCCGAGGAATTACTTTGCTCGAATCAGAGTCTTGGCTGCGCCCATGTTCTCATACCGGTCGTAGACCCGCACCACAACTACGTGCTCCGAGGTGGCAGCGCCGTCCTTTTCCTCTTGCGGCGTGACTTTGAAATCGTAGTTTTCAGTCTTAGCGTCGGAGAGTTGGCCGACCGGTTCGACGTACTGCCACTCGCCAGCGTCCACGGAGTATTCCGCGCGCTTGATGGGAGAAAAAACATCGGCGGCACGAAAAGTAATGTGAATCAGTCCGCTGTCGACGGAGGCTGCGAGGTTTTCGATGCGCGGCGGAGTCGTATCCACCTCGAAGCGACGGCTCTGTCTTGACGCAGTCAGCGCTTCTCCAGGCGAATGCGAAGGCGCGTCCGAGGCAACCACTTTCACGATATAACCTCCATCGGGCAGGAGGCTGGCATCGAAGGAATAAGCCTTGTCGGTCAGATTGTCTTTGAGGAGCAGCCAGCGGGTTTCGCCGTCGCCGCGGTAGTACAAAGAATAGATGAGCTGGTCGTCATTCTCGTCGTGTGCGCTCCACTTCACCCCGATGGAATCGCGGTCGTGCGAACTGGGCATGGGCATATCGAAGTGGGAAGACGCGCTCGTGTCCGAAGCCGCGCCGCCTGTCGTTTTCGGCAGGGACTGGTACTTGACTCCGACCTGCACGGTGACATCGTCGATCTCAGGCGCGGTGTTCTTGGGCAGGTAGTCGAGGGCTACGCTGTCCACGCGGGGCAATGAGGCTCCAGAATGCAGAACTGCCTTCCATTGCGTATAGCGCGCCGCCGGGATTCCGGTTTCGGCATTCTTTGCGGGGTCAGTCGTTGCCAGATCAATCTTGTTCCATGGGCTCCAGTTGCGGTCTGGATTGTCTACGTTGCCGCTGCGCGCATACAGATCCACGTTGCCTGAGCCGCGAAACTCTGCCCGCCCCCACCGCGAGAAAATCTTGGCGTCAAATACATCGCTTTCGTACGTGCCCTCGGCCTGGGGACCGGGACCCAACACAAACACTTTTCCCAGATTGCTGGTCGAGGCATAGAGTCCACCGCCGGGAGCTTTGGCAAACGCGGTCACCTGCGAAGCCGGAGCTTTCAAAAGATCGGAAAAATCATCCAGGCCCGTGATGGCAAAAATGTGGCCGCGATTGCCGGTGCCCGCCAAAAGGCGCCCTTGCGAATCGAAAGCCAACGCATAGACGATGTCTTCGTGAGAAGACCACACTCTCGCCGGGGAACCGTCGGGCGCAATGCGATAGACGTCAGAGCCGCTTCCCGCACCGCCGCCGGGAAATGGAAACGGGCCGGCCGCGGGGGGAGCACTGGGTGTATTGGCAATCGTCATACCCGGAACTGGCGGTGCGTTGCCGGTGGAGGGCGAACTGGATGACACCGTCATCAGCGCCGCCGCCGTACCCGATGAGCTCGAGCCGCCGACGCTGCGTTTCTCGCCCACGGCGGCGGCGTAGATATTGCCTGCTCGATCGAGCGCCAGTGCCGTGATCTCTTTCTTGGGAGCGCTATACAGCACGAAGCCCTCGCCAGCGGCAGAAATGCGATAGATCAGACCGCTACCATCGGAGCCCGCAATCAGGTTCTCCTGAGCATCGAAAGCCAACACGCGAATGTGGGTTTCATCGCTCTTAAAGAAGACCGAGTGCTCACCCTTGGGAGTTACGCGATAAATTTCGCCGTGGTCACCGGTGGCCACGTAAAGGTTGCCGCGTTTGTCCAATGCCAGGTCCCAGATGTATTTTGTACCGGGTTCGAAATATATTGACGAACTCCAGGAGGGGTCTGCACCAGGAGTCGCGGCATCTTTTTCGTGGTCCTTGTCCCTGTCCTTGTCGGAGGACGTTGGCTGAGTGGAATCCGGTTTAACCGGCTGCGCTTTGCGGCCTCCATCGTGTTCCAGCTTATAGACCTTGCCGTCTGGTGCGGTAGCGGCATAGATAGAGCCTCCGGGGCCGGTCTGCAGCGCTTGTACCTGAAGTTCTTTAGGTTCGAAGATGATCGTTGCTTTGCCGTCGGGCGTGATGCGGTACACACGGGCTGGTGCACCTGCTGCAACGTACACGTTGCCGGCATCATCAGCTGCAATGGCCCAAATGTAGGTGGAAGGAGTGGCGTAGAGGCTCTTGAATGTTGGGGCGAGCTCGAGGCCGCCTATGCTACGAATCGCAACTCCTGTGGCAGTCCCCTTCGTGAGTTCGTCAAATTTTGATTGTTCCCAGGTGCGCGTGCCCTCGGCAGACGCCGCCGGTATCAAGCCAGAACCGCTCAAGTTTGCAAGAAAGAAGCCAGCAAAAAGAAATAGGGAAAGGTTTCGCGAACTCTGCAATTTCATACCTCTAAGTATCGTTGTGGGGTTAAGTTCAGGTTACCACGCTCACCGACTTGAGCAGAAACGCAGCCCGCGGCAAGAACCAGAGCTTGAAGCCAGCTAGGGCTGATTCTCCGTGATATCGTAAGATTTCATGCATTCCTCGCGGCAGGATCTATTGCGACTACTGGCCCATAAGTCTTTCCGGCTAGGCCAGTTCAAGCTTTCTTCTGGCGGTACCAGCGATTACTACATCGATTGCCGAGTCACAACTCTTGATGCCAAGGGTTCGCGTCTGACCGGGGAAGTTTTTGCCGATGAGATTCGGCAGCGCGGATGGAAGCCGCAAGCGATTGGCGGCCTGACCATGGGAGCCGACCCCATCGTAGTGGCGGTCTCGGTGGTGACCGGCGAACTACACGGCTTTCTGGTTCGCAAAGCTGAAAAGCAGCATGGGACGGGACAACGGATCGAGGGCTTTCGGGAAAAGGGCGCACGCGTGGTGATCGTCGACGATGTCTGCACCACCGGGGCATCTACTGTGCAGGCGATCGAGGCGGCACGGGAGTTCGGATTCGAGGTGGTGGGGGCCATGTGCCTGGTGGAGCGCCAAGAGGCGAAGGGGCGTCCGAGTGTGGAGAAAGCTGCTGCTCCGGCACCGTTTGTCTCGATTTTCATGGCCAGCGACGTCCGCGCCGAACATGTTTCTCACATGGATGACACAGCGCCCGTTATATTTGCGGTTGCAGCCAGTTGCGAGATCTGCGGGCGGCCGTCCGTCACGAATGTTCCGAGGAACCGGTGCGCAGCGCACCGGAATTGACTGAGCGGTTGAAAACTATTTCATGATTCAAACTCTCGAATGGACTGATCAAGGCGTGCGCTTCATCGACCAGACGAAGCTGCCCACGGAAGAATCCTACGTCACCTGCAAAACGTACCAGCAGGTCGCTGATGCTATCCGGAACATGGTGGTGCGCGGAGCCCCTGCGATCGGCGTAGCTGCGGCTATGGGGATTGCGCTCGGGGCGAAGAATTCCAAAGCGGAGACCGTAGGCGAGCTCAAGCTTGAACTCGACCAGATCTGCGAAATCATTCGCCAGACTCGGCCCACGGCCGTGAATTTGTTCTGGGCGATCCGCCGGATGCAGGAGAAGTTTGAGCGGTTGCGCATTCGTCCCATCGCGCAGATCAAGCAGGAACTGGTTGAAGAAGCGCAGCGCATGCACGCTGAAGACATTGCCGCCAACCAAGCCATGGGACGCCACGGCGCGACGCTGATGCCAAGCGAAGGCGGAGTGCTCACCCACTGCAACGCCGGCGCCCTCGCCACCGCCGGTTATGGCACTGCGCTCGGCGTGATTCGTGCGGCGGTTGAGCAAGGCAAGAAAATTCACGTCTATGCCGACGAGACCCGGCCTTTTCTGCAAGGCTCGCGGCTCACGGCGTGGGAGCTCATGAAAGACGGCATCCCGACAACGGTCATCTCCGACAACATGGCTGGGGCCATGATGAAGCAGGGCAAGATTGGGGCGATCGTGGTGGGCGCTGATCGCATCGCGGCGAATGGGGACGTTGCCAACAAGATCGGTACCTATACTGTGGCCGTTCTCGCCAAAGAAAATAACATCCCATTTTACGTAGCTGCGCCTGTCTCGACTGTCGACCTGGCCTGCCCTGACGGAAGCAAGATTCCCATCGAGCAGCGCAACGCGAGGGAAATCACTCACATCGCGGGAAAACAAGTGGTGCCCGACGGCGTCTCCATCGAAAATCCAGCTTTCGATGTAACTCCAGCAAAGTATGTGACCGCAATAATTACCGAGCGAGGGATTGCCCGTGCGCCCTACGACGATTCCCTCCGCAATTTAGCCGTAGCAGCGGCTAAGGTCGAGGTCTAGTCATTGTTGGGTCGTCCATTCGTGCTCTCGCAACTCCAGGGAAACCTTCCCATGCGGGAATTGTGCATCCAAGTGTGACAGGGGTCACCGCCGGCAGATGAAAGTCTGGCGTACAGTTTTTGGTATGCGGATTTTTTCAAGTATCAGTCTTTCGAATTAGGGGCGATGTGTCCATATGGTCCGACTGGGCTATATGGGCCTTGATGCTAGTGTGAGAAGATGGCCAGTCTACTGTTTCGGCCTGGAGCGACTAGGGGCGGGACCGGATGGACCCTGTCGGAGGCAGCGTGCATCTAAAGGAACAGGTGGCGAAAAACGAAGCGCTGCTGCGGGTTGTGGGGTTAAAGAAGGTTTTCCGGTCCGGCGAATCGGACCTGCTGCTCTTTGAGAATTTATCGTTTGAGGTGAAGCGAGGTGAGATGCTCGCGATTGTGGGTGAGTCTGGAGCGGGGAAGAGTACCTTGTTGCACATCCTTAGCGCTCTTGATCATGCTTCAGCGGGTGACGTATACTGCGCGGAATTGAAGCTGAATTCGCTATCGGCGGACGAAGCGGCAAAGTTTCGCAATCGCGACGCGGGATTCGTCTGGCAGTTCCACTATCTGCTGCCCGAATTTACGGCGGCGGAAAATGTGGCGATGCCTCTGCTGCAGCGCGGTCGAAGTTGGGCAGAGGTGGCGCCGGAGGCTTCACGCTGGCTGGGCGAAGTCGGGTTAGAGCAACGCGGGCATCATCGCTCGGGCGAGCTTTCGGGCGGGGAACAGCAGCGGGTGGCTCTGGCACGAGCGCTCATTACCGGACCGAAATTGTTGCTGGCGGATGAGCCTACCGGAGACCTTGACGGTCAGACGGCGGAAGCGGTTTTCGAATTGATTGCGCGATTACATCGCGAGCACCAACTCACCTCCCTCATTGCAACGCACAACTTGTCGTTCGCGCGGCGCTGCCACCGGGTGCTGCGATTGGAGCGCGGGCGCGTGGAAGAAATCACGCCCCAGTCGTTGCCAGCATAGGCCATGCTGAGTTAGAAATTAGGTGGGTGAGAATTAATAAGACAAAGTGCAAGGAATCCGGGAATCATCCGCAAGCGGAGGGTTTTAAACAGGTTCCTTCGGTAACATTACAAAAACGTTTGAGTACTTGGGTTCGGTGGCTGTTTGCTTGCATAATAGGTATCGGTGAGCCGGATGCAAGTGACGAATCTTAATGGGCTAGGGTTTCAGTAGGGTCGAGCGGGACTAACACCTTCTCGGCCGGAAGCTTCAGGGGGAAGGGCATATGTTTGAACGTTACACGGAGAAAGCCAGGCGCGTAATTTTCTTTGCGCGCTACGAAGCAAGCCAGTTCGGGTCTCCCTATATAGAGACCGAGCACCTGCTGCTGGGGCTCCTGCGCGAAGACAAGGCCCTGACCAATCGATTCCTGCGCTCGCACGCCTCGGTTGAGTCCATCCGCAAGCAGATTGAAGGTCATACCACGATCCGGGAGAAAGTCTCGACCTCGGTGGACCTGCCCCTGAGCAACGAATGCAAGCGCGTTCTGGCGTATGCCGCGGAAGAAGCGGAGCGCCTTTCACACCGGCACATTGGAACCGAACATCTGCTGCTGGGATTGCTGAGGGAAGAAAAGTGCTTTGCCGCGGAGATTCTGCACGAGCGCGGATTGCGGCTTTCGACCATTCGTGAAGAATTGGCGCGCACCACTCAGGAGAAGGCACAGCCGCAGCGGCAGCGGGAATCGTCATTGCTCAGTGAGTTTTCGCGCGATCTTACGCAGGCGGCGATGGACAGCCAACTCGATCCGCTGGTGGGCCGGGACGGGGAACTCGAGCGCGTGGTGCAGATTCTGTGCCGCCGCACGAAGAACAATCCAGTGTTGATCGGGGAGCCGGGCGTGGGTAAGACCGCGATCGTAGAAGGTTTGGCGCAGCGGATTGCCGATGGCGAAGTGCCGTCGTTCCTGGCCGATAAAAGAATTCTGGCGCTCGATCTTTCGTTAATCGTTGCGGGGACGAAATACCGCGGACAGTTCGAAGAGCGGCTGAAGACCATCATGAAAGAGCTGATGGAATCGCAGAATTCCATCATTTTTATCGACGAACTGCATACCCTGGTGGGCGCGGGCTCAGCTGAAGGTTCTCTTGATGCGGCAAATATTCTGAAGCCGGCATTATCGCGCGGCGAAATTCAATGCATCGGCGCAACTACTCCTGGCGAATACCGCAAGTCGATTGAAAAAGACCGGTCGCTGGAGCGGCGCTTCCAGGCGGTGAAAGTTCCGCCACCGAACGAGGCTGATGCAATCAAGGTTCTGTTCGGCATCAAAGATCGCTACGAGAAGTTCCACGCGGTCACTTACACTGACGATGCCATCAACTTTGCGGTTTCGCATTCAAATCGCTACATTCCAGACCGGTTCCTTCCGGATAAGGCCATCGATCTCGTTGATGAGGCCGGGGCTCGCGTGAAACTGCGCCAGACTTCGCAGCCGGAAGAAATCAGCGAAGTGCAGAAGCGGATCAAGTTCATCGTGCACCGCATGGAAAATGCCATCGCGAACCACGAGTTCGAAAAGGCGCGCTTCTACTCGGATGAAGAGCGCAAGGAGCGCGAGAATCTGCGTGCCCTTCGCGAGAAATATCATCTCGATGAATCTTCGACCGGAGTCGTTGGGCGGGAGGACATTGAAGATGTAGTTTCGCGCTGGACCGGCGTTCCCATCACCTCGATCAAGGAAGAAGAGACGCAAAAACTGCTGCGGATCGAGGAAGAGCTGCACAAACGGATCATCTCGCAGGATAAATCGATCAGCGCGCTGGCCCGGGCGATCCGGCGATCTCGCGCAGGATTGAAGAGTCCGAACCGGCCGATCGGCTCGTTCCTGTTCCTGGGACCGACCGGCGTGGGTAAAACTGAGGTTGCGCGAACCCTGGCTCAGTTCATGTTCGGAACGGAGAAAGCTTTGGTCCGGTTTGACATGTCGGAGTTCATGGAGAAGCACTCGGTCTCGAAGCTGATTGGTTCGCCTCCGGGATACGTGGGCTATGAAGAGGGTGGTCAGCTTACCGAACGCGTGAAGCGGGCGCCGTATTCTGTCGTCCTGCTCGACGAAATCGAGAAGGCGCATCCGGATGTGTTCAACATCCTGCTGCAGGTCTTTGAAGACGGCCAACTTACCGATGGACTCGGAAACACGGTCGACTTTAAGAATACGATCCTGATCATGACTTCGAACATCGGGGCGCGGCATCTGCAAAAGCGCGAGGGCTTCGGCTTTCAGTCGACCAAAGATGAAATGGTTTCCGGCAAGGTCGAGGAATTGGTGAAGGGCGAAGTAAAGCGCACCTTCAATCCCGAATTCCTGAACCGGTTGGATGAAATCATCCTGTTCCTAGCGTTGAGCGAGGCAGACCTGATCCAGATTCTGGAGCTTATGGTGACGCAGCTCAATCAGAACCTGGCACAGAAGTCGATCACGGTGACGGTGGCGGATGAGGCCAAGAAATGGATCCTTAACCAAACGCTTACCGACCGCTCCTATGGTGCCCGGCCGCTGCGCAGGGCATTGCAGAAATACATCGAAGACCCGCTATCGGAGGCGCTGATCCAGGGTACGATCACCACGCGTCCGGCATTTATCGAGGTCTTCCTCGAAGACAACAAGCTGTTCTACCGCCCGGTGGACGCGGAAAAGAGTGCGGAGGGCGTTTTGTTGTACGAAAATAGCTAGAGCTCAGCTATCAGTTTTCAGCCGTCAGCTTAACGCTGACGGCTTTTTCTTTGGTCCGAAAATTGCATATCCCAAGGCTTCCTGTATAGGCGGAAATTCTCGGCGCGAACCTGATTGACCCCCTGAAAAAAATGTGATTAGATGCGCAACACTGTTGCGGGTTTAGGGTTACAACCCGCTATTGAAAGGCACGTTGCGAACCGAGGAGGATGTATGAAGTGGAGTTTGGTACACGCTACTCTTGCCTTAACCGTCCTAGGTCTAACCGCTGGGGCCAGCGCTCGGGAGGTAGTCCTGCCCGCAGGCACTCTCTTGCAATGCACGATGAATGAACCTAACTTCTCCTCGTCAACGGTCGAGGTAGGGGATCCGGTGCTCTGCCACCTGCGTGGGGTCACGGAATTCGGACAGCAGGCTTTTCCCCGTGGCAGCTACCTGGTAGGACATCTCGAAGCCGCGAAAGATCCAGGACATTTCTTCGGAAAGGGCTACCTAAAGATCCAGTTTGATCGCATCGGATTGCCCACCGGTGATCTGCCCCTGGAAGCGAAGGTCATCTCGACTCGCGGTTACAAAGTGGATAAAGAGGGCAAGATCGACGGAAAGGGTCACGCCAAGCGCGACGTCGTCGAATGGATGCTGCCGCCGCTTTGGCCATGGAAGGTCATCATGCTGCCGGCTCGGGGGCCTCGTCCCAAACTCAAAGGGGAGACGGTGCTGAGCCTGCGTCTGATGGACGATGTGCAGGTGCCGCAGGTCGCCCAAGACCTTTGGGCCAGGTTGGCATTTCTTCAGTGGCGTGCAGAATGAGTCATACCGCGAATCCGATAACCGGCCTACGCTCTCCATACGCGGCAGTGTGGCTACGGCTAGGGCGAATGTTTCGGCGTCCGTGGACGTTCCACAGGCCTCCTACGCCAGCCTGGTTTCGCGGATTGTAAGTGCCGGGCCCTCAGTTCCGTCGTCGGGTGGACCGGTATTCATCCTGAAAACAGGAGCGGTTTTGGCTGTGGGCAACTATCAATACCAGGACGGCCGCATCACCTATACGTTGGCCGGTGGCGGCGGCGGCGTAGTGAGTACGGAAGATGTGGATTGGACCTCAACCACTCGGGTAAACAACCAGCGCGGTGTGCACATGACGTTGCACGGCGGGCACGTGAACCCCGAAACGTCCGGTTTCTAGCTTGTTCTGTTCCAGTTCGGTTCAATTAGCCGCCAGGAAAGCTGGCGGCTTTTTTTGTCTCAAGACGCTCCTTGCCGCAGTGGATTTTTTGCGACCAACCTGCTTTCGAAGAATCTTGAGATGCGACACTCTTAACTTGAGGGCGCAATATGGATAAGGTCAACATTGCTGATAAGTTCGCTAAGGTCTCCGAATACTGGAAGCCTTACATTGCCGCTGAGCTGAACGGGCAGTATGTAAAACTCGACAAGCTCAAAGGCGAATTTGTGTTTCATCACCACGAGCACGAGGATGAAATGTTTCTAGTGGTCAAGGGACGCTTTCGCATGGAGTTCCGCGATCGGCATGAGTGGATTGAAAACGGCGAGTTCATCGTGGTGCCGCGGGGGGTGGAGCATCGTCCCGTGGCGGAAGAAGAATGCTGGATCCTTCTGTTTGAGCCGGCTTCTACGTTAAATACGGGCAATGTTGTTAATGAGCGCACGCTCGCTGAACTCGAACGCGTGTGAAAGATGCGGCAAGTGTTTGGCATCTTCGCTCTCTACATCGGGTAATCTAGGAGTCCATGGAACTCATCGTTTACTCTGCATCCTGGTGCCCTGACTGTCGCGAGGCCAAGCGCTTTCTCGCCAAGCAAAACATTCCCTTTAAAGATGTTGACATAGAAAACACTCCGGGCGCCGCGGAAGAGGTGGTCAAGAATACCGGTAAGCGCGCGATCCCCCAATTCGTGATTAATGGAGAATGGGTACAGCCGTACGTGCCGGGAAAAGGATTTCTCTACGACGAGATGGCTAAACGGCTAGGAGTTGCGAAGCCCTAGTCTGGAATTTAGCAGCGATTCTGTACCGCGAGTGCCCAGTTGCCATTCTCCAGGTGCTTCCGATACCTCCTGTACATCATCTTCCGTACCGTAGAAAAGCCTTGCCGGGCAAGGGAAGATGACCACTCGCCGGCTTCCAGCGCTGGTGTACTTTCCCCCGCGAAAACGCTGGCAAGAACTGGCGGTGTTCCACATCCATGTCCGAACCGGAGATTCCGCGGGAATCGAACGAGGTTAGCGACAGCTGGCAGCAAGCGGTACAGGCTGTCCTGGGAGTAGTGTTACTACTCGGCGCAATAGCAATGTTTCACTATTATGCGCCGCCGTCCGCGCAGACTTCGCAGCCCGATGAACTGCATAAGCAGGTGCGGCAGCTTACGCAGCAGGTGGCGGAACTCGAGCAGCAGCAAGCAATGCCTGCACTGGTGCTGAACCGGTACCGGAATTCCATTGGCTATATCTACGGCGTCTATCAGGTTGGCTTCGCTAACCAACCGGCGGCTATTCGCGCGCGCGTATCAGGTACTGGATTTCTAGTGGGCGATGGATTACTGGCGACAAACCGGCACGTGGCCGAGCCCTGGTATGGAGACAGCGAGGCCGAAGCCCTGATCCATCGCGGTGCTACGGCGATGCTGGAGAGTTTGGTGATCTTCTTTCCCGGCTCGCCAACGCCGGTGAGCTTGACGCCGGGCGCGGTTTCTCCGGTGGGTGATCTTGCCGTACTTAGAATCGAGGATAAGGCGGCGGTGCGCGGACTCAGTGTGCTCCCCCTGGCAAAAGGTATCGCGCTACCCGGAGAGCTGGTGACTGTGATCGGTTATCCGATGGGGATTGCCGGAATGGTAGCCAAGTCGCCGAGTGGAATCTATCAACGCTTGGCGTACCGCCACACTGACATCACCGCAGCGAGCGAACTAGCGGCGTTATCGCTGATTCGTCCTTCGACCACCTGCGGACATCTGGGCGATGTGGTGGGCGACAAACTGATCTACGATGCGCCCACAGCCCACGGCGGAAGTGGCGGTCCGGTCTTCAACTCGAATGCAGAAGTGATCGGAGTAAACTCCGCCTACATCGACGGATTTTCCGGCGGCACGCTCGGCATTTCAGTGGAGGCGCTACGGCCGCTGGTTGAAGCGGTGGAGAAGAAGCCGTAGAGCGTGTTAGTTAGAATTAGTTTCGCGAGCATCTCCCGCCTGCTAACCCGCCGGGCACGGCTGGAATGATGACCAGTCAATCGTTTGCTGGAAGGTCTCATCTGGCGAAAAAACCGTCTTGAAGTTAAATGCGAACTGGGATGGACCGTGCTTATCCAAATAGGCGAGACGTTTCTTGGCTTCGTCAATGCCGGGGATGTGGCCGACCGGCACCCACCACAACGCGGCATAGGTGCCGGAAAACTTCTCGAACCATTCCTGACGTTGCCGCAGCAGCTCCGCATGCGCCGTGCGGTAAACGTAATCTCTAAGCGCCTCGATCGTCTCCCAGACAGACATATTCAAAAGAACTCGATCGTCGTCGTAAGGACGAAAGTACGTTGCATTTCCTTCCGACGTTTGCAGCCGCCAAACGAAACCCGGCGTGCGATCGGCAAGTGCATTGATCTCGTCCAGGCGGCTCATAAATCCGGCCATAACCGGGCCGTCCAGCAAACCCTTGATTCGACCAATGTTGACTTGAGCAATGTGGTACTGACTCATTTTGTCCACCTCAGAACGCCCAACGCAGAGAGAACTGGATGAGGCGCGGGGTTCCAGTCGTGCTGATGATCTTTCCGAAAGGACTATTCGTGGGATCGGCCAGGTACTGTTCGATATCCGTGACGGAAGGCGTGCCAAAATTTGTGTGGTTCCACAGATTAAAGAAATCCGCGGTAAAGCGGAGTTCCTGACGTTCGGTCAGCTTGAAATACTTGATCAGCGAAGCGTCCCAGTTTTGCTGGAATGGCCCGTGGTAAAGGTTGCGGCCCAGATCGCCAAAGCCGGTGGTGCAAAAATCTGGATCGGTAGAGCATTGGGTTGGGTAGAGCAAAGGAGCCGGCGAAAACGCCACGGGATTTAAATAGCCGTTGATGCGCGTATGAATGTCGCCGTTTGTCAGACCGCTGCCAACGGTCGCTCCCGGAGCCAGGCTGGCTCCCAAGAGCGGAGTGCTGCCCTGGCCGAGGAAGGCTGTTCCGGCGCTGGAATCGAAAATCGAAAAGGGAGATCCCGATTGGAAGATGGTTACTCCGCTGACGGCCCATCCCCCCAAAGCAGCGTGAACCGCCCCGGTAGCGTGCTCGAAGAACGGGAGTTCATAAACGTAGCTGACGGAAAGGCGCTGGGGACGGTTGAAATCGGAGATGCCGCGAGAAGCGTTGATGTTGCTCTGGTCGTTGTAAGCCGTGTTGAACGCGGTATTCCCCGTAGATGTCGCGTCGATGTTCTTCGAGAACGTATATGCCGCCTGAAGATAGTTTCGTCCCCAACGCCGCGACAGCGTGGTTTGCAGGGCATGGTAGATCGAGTAGGCGTCATTGGCGAATAACTGATACCCGCTGTAGCCATTCAATCCCGGCGTAGGCGTGCGCGCGATCGCGTTGGAGAAGGTGTTGTCGGTGATCTGATAGCTGGTGCCGCTGGTGTCGGTGACCGTGAATGGATGAGCGGGGCTGGCATTGACCGACTGGATTGCGTCGCGCGTCTCCCGCAGATGAATTCCTCTGGTTCCAACATAACCAACTTCCAGCATCCACAATCTCCCCAGATCGCGTTGCACCGTGAGGTTCCATTGCTGCGTGTTGGGAACCACGAAGTGCCGCGGAACTTCCAGCACAAAAAGATTCTGGGTGGAGTTCACGCCTGGTCCTCCGGTGCAGGCGTAGTTACCATCTCCTACCAAAGGATTGTTGCTGGGGGCGAAGCTGACAAGTCGCGCCAGGCACGGCAACCAGGCCCCTGACAACTGTCCGGCGGCAGGCACGGCGTTGGAATTGGTGGCTGGCGTACCAGTGAAGAAATCAGACATGGTAAAGCCGGGCGTCGTCCCGAAGAACACGATGGGAATGAACGGCGACTGGAAGCTGAGCTGGTCGACGGCCCCCACATCTTCGCGAACATAGTAAATGCCGTAGCCTCCACGGATGGTCGTGTTGTGATGGCCGAAAACATCGTAGGCGAATCCGACACGCGGTCCCCAGCCTGTGGACACGCTATTCCGGAACGTGGACCCGGCCGCGTTTCCAGTCAAGCCGGGCACGCCCAGCTTGTTCACGCAACTGGGATAAATGAACGGGTAGGTCCCGGAGTTAGTGAGATCCGACTCAATGTTGCCGATATGACAGTCGCCGTCGGTCCACGCGCCTAGAAATTCAGTTCGCAAACCCAGGTTCAACGTGAGATCGTGTGTAGCTTTCCAGTCGTCCTGAGCAAAAACCGCGGAATCGTTCTGGCGATAGGCGTGGTTGTAGACGCCACCTCCACCGAAGCTGAACTCTGGAGTGCCCTCGACGAAGTTCTGAAAATCGGTTAACGCGGGGGATGTCGCTGACGCCGCGGTATTCGTGAAGAAAAGCTGTCCATTGAAAACTTGCGGAAACTGTTTGTTTAGATTCACGCGGACAAACTGACCTCCGAAGGTGAAGGTGTGTGCGCCGTGAACCCAACCCAGATTTTCGACGAAGTTGTAGTTGTCCTGTGTCTGGTATTGGTTCGCGGGGGGAGTCGGCCCGAACTGGAAGCCGGAAGTTGCAAACGTAAATTTGTAAATGCTGCTGGTGAGGTTGCTGGTTGGGCGATCAATGCCGACATCGGCGGCAGTCACGGGATTGACGTTAATGCCACTGTTGTTGATGTGAACCAGTCCAAACCGAAAGTCATTGACCAGGGTTGAGGAAAAAAGATGGGTCTCGGCGATGCTGAAGAATCGATCATAGATCGGGATGTCGTAGGGGAAGTTAAGATCGGTTGCACTGGCCGGGGCTCCCAACGAGGCTTGCAGGCCGCCTGCGCCGAACGGAATGTCCTGCTCGGCGTTGGAAAAGAAGAAACGCGCCGAGATTTTATCTTTAGAATTGCGAAAGTCACGGTCCCAGTTAGCGGTGAACTGATCGTCAACGAACGTGCCCGGCTTGCTTACCGTGAACGGAACCAGACCACCGACGCGGGTGCCTGCTGGAACATTGTTGGGAAGCGGAAACAGATAACCATTGGCGGGCGCGCCAAATTGATTGCTGGGAAAGGCCAGCAGCGAAGCCGCAACGGGATCAACGCTGGCCAAGCCCAGATCTGTAGCCAACGCAGCCTCAGCCCCCGGCGTGGTGCCTCGATCGGCGGCCGGAATATAAGGAACGAAAGTGCTGATAAGAGTCCCCGGGGAATCGCCGCTGCGCTGGCGCGTGCCCTGATAATTCACGAAGAAAAACCCTAGCTTGCCTCCCGGAACGATCGGTCCACCCAAGCTTCCACCGAAGATGTTCTGCTTGATAACGGGCCGGGGCGATCCGCTGTAGTTAAGGAAAAACTCATTGGCATCGAGGACTGTGTTGCGAAAGAACTCGTAGGCGTCCCCGTGAAAGGTGTTTGTACCAGATTTCAGAATGGCATTAATGTTGCCGCCGCCGTTGCGGCCCTGGCTGGCATCGTAGAGCGACGTCTGGACCTTGAACTCCTGAACAACGTCTGGGTTCGGCAGCGGCGTTGTGGTCAGTTCGGCGACGTTGTAGTCGGTGGCACTGATACCCTCGATCAGGTAATTGTTATTATCTTCGCGCTGGCCGTTCACAAAGATGCGCACAGTGCCGCGCCCCAACTGTGAGGCGGCATTCAAATCGCTTTCCGCCCCGGTAGAAAGTGTGAGCAGTTGCTGAAAGTTCTGCGTGGCAAGAGGCAAGGCGCGGATGGTTCCGGTGTCGATGGCCTGACCCGTGGTGGCATCGCTGGTATCGACTTCCTGCACCTGAGCCTGAACCTCGATGTTCTGCTGCACGGCCTGCGGGCTTAGCTTGGCGATAATGCGGGTGGTTTCCGTAACCCGCACTACGATATCGAGGAAGTCGCGCTGGGCAAAGCCGGCACTCGTGATGGCCAGCGAATAGGTTCCCACCGGAAGCAGGGGCGCCGTAAACGAGCCGTCAGGGCCAGTCTGGACGGTGCGATCCAGAATTTTGGTGCCCTGGTTGGTGATTCGTACTTGAGCGTTGGCGAT
This sequence comes from uncultured Acidobacteriota bacterium, assembly GCA_963842075.1. Taxonomy (GTDB): domain Bacteria; phylum Acidobacteriota; class Terriglobia; order Terriglobales; family Acidobacteriaceae; genus Sulfotelmatobacter. Next base: position 276,855 of record CAWJFA010000008.1, read on the forward strand.
GGCGGCGCCGCTATTGTCCTGCACAGTCCCTGTAATGGCGCCGGTGGCACCACCCTGGGCCAAGCCCCGGGCAACGAATGCAGTAGCCAGAAAAAGAATCCAAATCAACCTACCGTGTAGTTTCAGCATTGTCTCTCCGTGAATTCGAGAATGTTTTCTGGTTATTGCTGAGTCAGGTGTGTAACAGGTAGACAAGCAGATCGACAACAGAAGACAGCGTGCAGCCGGCCTTGCGCCGTCACACGCGGCTGCGGATTCAGCCGGTAGAAAAATAATAGCTCGAGATCAGGCATGGAATACACGTTCAGGTGTAGCACTCTGGAATCTAAGGATTGCGGAAGAATACTGAAAGGTGATGGCCGTTGGCAATACAAATACTGATGCGGGCAAGGCGCGGTTGGCCAATACCGCGCGGATTTGGCCTCGGTCATCCTCCTTTCGCAGTGGCGCCCCAGACCGCTCAACTACACGGTTCTTCAATTATCGGAATGAACACGGGGTATTCGGGGGAACCATCCCGGCTCGCGCACGTGTTCGTCGCGGAAGCCCCGGAGGCGGGCGGCCATCACGCTGCTGCGGCCGAGGTAGCCGACGGCTTTGCGGTGATCGGCACGATCTACCACTGGCAATCGTCCAATGTCATAACGCAACATCTTCGCGGCAGCTTCTGAGATGAGTTCGTCGGGGTGCGTTACCACAAGTTGGATGCTGCCCGCCTCCTGAACCGTGAGTGCTCCGGAAGAATCTTCAGCGAGAGCGCGAAGCAGATCGCCGCGCGTGATGATACCGGAAAGGTTTCCGGCGTCGTCCAGAATCAGCAAGGCTTCATGACGAGCGACTGCGGGATCATGGCGCGCAATGCGTTCGGCTAGAGCGCCAACTTTTGTGCCCGCGGAGATAGCGGGCAATTCCCGCTCCATTGTGTCCACTACTCGGGATTGGGAAAGAACGTCCGCTTCGTAGTCCTGATGGACGTGCAGGCCGCGACGCGCGAGTTTTTCCGTCATGATCGAACTGTTCGGCATCAAGAGCATGGCAATGCCGTCGGCGATCACGCTGACCAGCATCAGAGGCAAAACCGAGTTGTAGTCGCGAGTGATCTCGAAGGCAAAGATGATGAATGTGAAGGTGGCCCGGGAGGCCGCCGCAAAAACTGCGCCCATGGCGACTAACGCAAAAGCTCCCGGAGAAAGCTGGGCGCCGGGCAGAAAATGATTCGATACCATGGCGAAAATGCCGCCCATGGCCGCGCTCCACATGAAGCACGGAGCCAGCAGTCCACCAGAAGTGCCGGAACCGAGCGATATCGCCAGCGCTGCCGCCTTGGCCAGCATGACCACTACCAGAAGTTTCCATGCCAGCTGGCCGTTGAGGATGTCTCCGATCGTATCGTAGCCAACGCCAAGCACGCGTGGCACGAAGAATCCGATGATACCGAGACCGAGAGCCCCGATTGCAGGCCACCAAAGTTCATCAACCGGAAGTTTATCGAATTGATCTTCAACCCAGTAGAGAAGTTTGCTGAAGCCAACCGCCGCGAGGCCGCAGATGAGTCCCAATACCAGATAAAAAGGCAGCCCGCGGGGAATCGCGAAGTCCATTGGGTTGACCTGAAACATCGGTCCCATACCGAGAAGTTGCATGTGTACAGCAGTCGCCAGAGTGCTTGCAATCACGAGCGGGATGAACGAGCGCGATTTGAATTCAAACAACAACAGTTCGATGGCCAGAATCACGCCGGCAATCGGAGTGTTAAACGTGGCCGACATACCAGCGGCGGCGCCACAAGCGAGCAACACTTTACGCTCGACCGCTGTGGTGTGGAAGGCTTGACCAACGAGCGAGCCGATCGCTCCGCCCGTCTGGATGATGGGGCCTTCCGCGCCGAACGGACCGCCAGTACCAATCGCTATGGCTGCTGAGATGGGCTTTAGAATCGCCACCCGTGGGGCTATGCGGCTACGGTTGAACAACACCGCTTCCATTGCTTCCGGAATGCCGTGGCCTTTAATTTTCGAAGTCCCATACTTGGCCATGACGCCTACGATGAGGCCACCGAGAACCGGTACGACGATCACCATCCAGCCGAGATGGTTATGCTGCGCGCTGGTGAAGTCTGCTGACCAACGATGAAAGAAGAAGAGGTTTGTGAACAGGCCAATGAGCTTGTACAGGGCGAAGGCTATGACTCCAGCCACCAGGCCGATCGCCGCGGCCAGCAATGAAACCAGCAGCATGCGGAAGGGCGCTGGGGGCGGAGAGCCAACAATCGTGCGCTTTCTATCCGGCGAGTGAGTAGCGGCGCTTGCGTTTTCCGCGGGAAGCTTGTGTTGTGGAGTTCCGTCGCCGGCATTGCTCATTTATCTTTTATCTTTCATTTTTCATCTTTCCTTTTTCATCTTTCCTTTTGGGCGGGAGGACTTACAGAATGCGTGGACGCGAAATCGGTACCATCCCGCATGATGCGCCGAAGGGCTGCCACCAGTTCAGGTCCGGCAGAACGCAGCTCGTCGTGATGATGGAGCGCCAGTTCCGCAAGCATCTTTTCTCCCTTTGGAGTGAGTGCAAGCAGAACTTCGCGGCGGTCGTCCTGAGCGCGGGTGCGATGCACAAAGCCTCCGGCTTCCAGCCGGTTCACCAGTTCCACGGTGCTGTGGTGGCGGATTTGCATCCGGGTCGCCAATTCGCGAATGCGAGGCCTCACTGCGGCCGGCATGCCCTTGATGGCCAGCATGAGTTGATACTGTCCTCGCTCAAGGCCAGCTTTTTTTACTACTTGCTCGCTAAAATGAAGGAAACGGCGAATCTGGTAACGGAACTCCGCCAGCGCCTGGTAGTCCGACAGGGTGAGCTTTTTCATGCCGCCGATTGTATCGTGCCGCGATCTTTGGCACGATCTTCACATTATATCGTAGAACGATATAGATCGAACGGGCAAACCCGGCAGCTAGCCTAGCGTGCGGACGTCACGTACTGCGCTTCGCCATTGCCGAACGACCAGTTTTCCTTCGATACCTCAACCAGATTGATGAACACATCCTCCCGCCGCACCTTCAGGCTTTCATGCAAACCATCGGCAACGGCTTTGTAGAAGCGCTGCTTCATCTCAACCGTACGGCCAGAGCTCAGCGTAATCTGCACGAAGATGCAGTCGTCCGATCGATGAATGCCGAGATAATTCCGGTCGAACAGCAATTCAGCCTTGGGATGTTCCGTGATCACCTGGAAGCGATCGTCTTTTGGGACAGTGAAGCAGTCCATCAAAGCCTGATAGACAATCTGACCAACCTGTGCGCGATATTCCGGCGTCTTGCCTTCCAGAAGATCGATTCGGACGAGGGGCATGAGTTCTCCTTACGCGCGAACCCGACGGGCCGCGCATCTATATCGATGCAAGCATCGGCTCGCAGGGTGCGCCGCCGCCCGTATCCATTTGCCGCTGTGTTACACTTTATAATTCGCAGACAAGCGCCCCCTGACACAGGACAATTTATCCGCACATGCTTCTTTCCAAGGAATATGTGGGCTACCTGGCCCGCGAAGTTACCAAGAAATTGATTGCCGGCAAGGCCATCGAGACCTCGGCCGTGCCCAAGGTCACGGAGCGCGTCCATGCCGCTCTGCTCGACGAACTGACTCTCGAAGACCGCATCAACGATGAGGTGCGTGTCATCCTCGAAGCCTACTCCGATGAAATGAACAAGACCGGAGCGAATTACCAGGAGATGTTTCGCAAAGTAAAAAGCGAACTGGTGCGTAAGTACAAGGCGGTGCTGTGAGGCTGAGCCGCGACAAAGTGAACGTGCTGGCGCGAGCGGTCGCCGATGCGCTCAAGCAGATGGACGAGGTCGATTTCATCGAAGATCCCAACACCATCCGCCAGGAAACCCGCAAGATACTTGAAGACCTTCTCAACCATGAAGAGAGGATTGACCAGGCCGCCCGGCTGAAAATCGAAAGCCAGAAGCGCACCATTCTAGAGGGCTCGCAGGAGTGGGACATCCTCTACCGCAAGTATTACAACGAGGAAGTGAAGAAGCTGGGTATCTGATTCTTGAACTGTGCCATCACAACCTGCCCGTGATTGCCTGAACTATCAGGAGCGCTCCAATGCCTGCTAAACCAAGATAAATGTATTTCAGAAAGGTCTCTCCGTGCATTCGATGGTTAATCACTCTGCCCAGGAACACGCCCAGCAAGGTAACTGGCAGCGAGAGCAGATAATAATGGGTTACGGCGGCAGTCCAAAGTCCCGCCGCCCAATAACCGGCCATGCCAATAATGCTGGCAGGCAGAAAATAACCTTGTAGAGTCGCTCGGAAGTGTTGCGCTGACCAGCGTCGCATCGCTCCGTATATAACCAGGGGCGGGCCATTCATTCCGTAAGCTCCGCCCAGCACGCCGGCGCAGAATCCACAGACCAAGAGCCATCCCCGATTGTCGCGCTCGAGCTCCAGCGGTGCACGGCCGATCAACGAATAGGTGGAGAAGATCACAATAATCACTCCCAGTGTGGCTTTGACCATCCTTTGGTGACTGCTCGTCAGCAGCAGAAGACCGAGAGGAATTCCGAATAGGGTGGCCAGCACCAGCCATCCCGCACTGAACAAGTGGATCTTTTTCCAGTCCTGCACGACGACGATCCCGGCGACGGTGATCGACACAAGCACGGCCAGTGGAGCGGCAACGCCGAGTGGGATGCAAAAGGCCAGCAGCGGAACGGCGACGAGCGCCTCGCCGAAACCAAATGCCGATCGAATCAGCGTAGCGATAAAGACAATGGATAGAACAAGCAGAGTAGTAACGTCGATTGCGATCTCCGAAAACGGCCGAATTTGTCATAGATTCTCTCACGACCCAGAATGACCGGAGATGTAGACAGCGCTGCCGCGGATGCCGGTTGACCTGACTTCGACCGAGCGAGCTACCTGCAGCATTTCAAAAACAATGCCCCGCGCAAACTCGCGCGGGGCGTCAGGGTGAGAAAATCCTTGGAAAGGCTTCAGGCTGCTTTCCGACGCTGCTGGATCGTTTCCAATTGTTGGCGGTACTTCTGCGCATTGCCCGCGATCTTGCGCTGTGGCAGGCTGTTAATCCACAGTTCGTGGGGAATGTTGCGGCGTTCCCGGCGAGTGCCGACCGCCCCTCTGTACAGGACGTTGGTGGGACGCTTCTCCGCGGTTTGTTGCTGCCAACCACTGCCGGACGTCACATTGAAGATCCCAATGTAGCCGCCCGCCAGTAACTGCAGCGGAGTCTGAATCTTGTTCACACGATCGAACTGCGTGGAGCCTTCAGTTCGAAAACTTTCGAACCAGGCGGGATAGACAAAGTCGGAAAGCAGCACGTTGTCGATCTGATAGCCTAGGCTGTCGTCTTCGCACGCGTCGCAGACTTCGTAGGCATAGAGTATTCCAGCGGTGTTGTTGTTTTGCACGAAGACGGTGAGGTTGATGTTTGGGTCGCCCAGCATCTCCAACAGTTCGTGGCTGGCGGTTACAGTCCACGATGTGCCCGCTTTCAAATCGCTGGCCGCAAAAACCTTGCCGATGGGAAGTCCCTCGGTTGTGAGGTCGTGATAACCCAGTGCGTTCGCCTGGTCGGAGTCATCGAGTAGTACAAGCCACCACGTCCCGCTCGGCGGTGGGGTTCCCTTGGGGACAATGCTGAGTTCGGCTTCGGTCCCCCACACGGGGCCGAAGTCGTTGGTCACTTGTTTCTGTAGTGCGGCCACGACTGGCTCGACATCCGTGTCGGCCAGCACGGTGCTCTCGTTGATTACAGAAATGTGGGTGGTGGAAGTTTTGGCATGGCTGAGTTGCGGCATATAGCTTCTCTCCTGAGACAGAAATTTGGAGAACGCGCAGCATGAGTTGCGTGACTCTGTGAGAAAAAGCTTATACGCTGGTCAAGCGAGGGAGAATGTTTTCGCACCTAAAAAGTGAAGTCGATTTCCAATTTGGAACTGTTGTTTCCTGTTCGCGGTTGCGCGACTAATTTTTAATCAGGTTTTTTTCTGTATGTTTCTATCCTCCGGCATTTCGGACACTATCACAAGAGCCGCTACAGACGCAGGTTTTGACCTCGTTGGCGTCGCTCCTGTGGATGACGCTCCTGAGCTCGAATATTTTCACCGCTGGATTTCCGAGGGCCGCGCTGGCGAGATGAAGTACATGGAGGCGCGTGACGGACAGGGACGCCTGAAGCGCGCGTCCCTGGCACATACCGTTCCATGGGCTCGAAGTGTTGTGGTCTGCGCCATTAATTACAACACGGCGCAACCGTATTCCACGCAATCGCCGGACCTTTGTGAACGGATACAAGGTGAGGGCGTACAGGCGTGCGGCTGGATCTCGCGCTACGCCTGGGGTCAGCAGGACTATCACGAATCAGTGATGCGGCGCCTGCGGGAAGTTGAAACGGCGCTAAGAACCTTTTCTGGCAATCGCGATCTCATCACTCACTGTTACGTCGACACCGGTCCAATCGTCGAACGCGTGGTAGCGAAATACGCCGGCGTTGGCTGGATCGGGAAGAATACGTGCATCATCAATCAAAAACTAGGCTCGTGGCTTTTTCTGGGTGTAATCCTTACGTCCCTCGATCTTGAGCCCGGCGTGCCCGCGCCCGATCGCTGCGGCACTTGCACGCGCTGCATTGAGGCTTGCCCAACCGATGCTCTGATTGCGCCTTATCAACTTGATTCCAACAAATGCATCTCGTATCTCACGATCGAAAAGCGCGGCGCGATTTCTGAACAACTTCGCGCTGGCATGGGTCGGCATATCTTCGGCTGTGACATCTGCCAGGATGTCTGTCCGTGGAACCGAAAGGCGCCAGCAACGAATGCATCGGACTTTCAGCCGCGCGAGGAGTTCGTGAATCCGGCTCTCGAGGGGTTGGCGGAAATGAGTGAGGAAGAATTTCGCCGTACCTTTCGCGGTTCGCCAGTGCGCCGCACGAAACGCACCGGCTTGCGCCGCAATGCTGTTATCGCTATGGGAAATAGCGGCGACAGGAAATTTCTTCCGCTGCTGCGCCGCCTGGCCTCGGACGAAGACGAGGTTGTGCGCGAGAGCGCCGCCTGGGCCATTCAGAAGCTGACCGAGCTCCGCACTGAAACAAACGCAGCTTGATCTGGCTGAGATTTCTGACCTATTCGATCGATCGTGGCGTTCGAGAGGTCACAAGGACAATCAAGTTTCCGAAAGGATACAGAGTCAACGTGGAGTTTTCCCGTTGAGCTCCGCATCCACTTCGCCGAGAAGTTCGGACGCTTCCGGGTCCGCTCCAAGATGCAACTCCAACTCCAGTTGCTTCCTGGCCTCAATCAAGTTGCCTTCGTGCTTCAGGGCCGCACCGAGCGCGCGGTGATAGCCGAACCCGTTTGGCTGTAGCTCGGCCGCCTGCCGAAGGGTGGCTTCCGCTTGTGCCATCTTGCCCTGCGCGTACTGCGACAAACCGAGCCGGTAAAGAGCGTAATCGTAGGTCACCGCTTCATGCTCCCGATAGCTGTTCACAGTACGCTGAAAGAAAACCTCCGCCGACGCCATATCTTGTACCAGATAGTAGGCCGCACCGAGGCGGTAGTTGTTTACCAACGAATCGGGCTCCAACGCCTCAGCGCGCTGAAAAGCGGCGATTCCTTCAGAGTAGCGTCCGACGGTCATGCACTCTTCGCCCAGAAAACCCCACGCCATCGGGCTCTCTGGCGAAATCTGCACGGCGCGCGTAAAGAGCGCGAGATTATCATGATACGGCTGCTCTTGAACGCGGACGGCAAATACGAGACCGATCGCAGCGGCTACCACAATTATGGTGCCGAGACAGCGCATCTTCCTTTCGGCTAGCTGCTTTCCGCCGCGCGTACCTGCCCGCACCGCCAGTGCAAATAGCATGCACGCTCCGGCGGAGGGCAGATATAAGTAGCGATTGTGCGCGAGATCATGTGCCGGAAAGACTGATACTCCGAGAAGCGGGGGTACAAGACAAAATGCGAGCAACAATACGGGCAACGCCGCCGCCCTCGACTTCCAGCCCCAGAGAAGAAGCCCGGCGCCCACGGCGCACACTTCCAGCAACGGGAGGCAGAACTGTTGCCAGGTGAAGGACCATCTCTCTGGATCGAAGTAGATGGCAGACAATCCAGAAGGGACTGCGAGTTTTTGCAGATAAAACCATGCTAGCGAAGGTGCTGCCTGCAACACCTCTCCAGCGGTGTGCGTAGCCGTTCCTGCGAACCCTCGTAGAGCGTAAATCCTCAACCCGATGTACGCTGCAGTCACCATCGCAAATGGAGCCTGTCTTTTCACGATGGCGAGCCGGTTGGCCGTCCTAAGTTCCGGGCGAGAGTTCTGGCCCAGCCACCAGTCGCAAATAACTATCATCGGCCAGATCACGACTGCCGTTTCCTTCGCGAGCAATGCGATTCCGTACAGCGCCACCGCGACTCGCAAAAACGCCGGGCGTTGTTCCTGACGGAAGCGAAGATAGCAAAAGATCGTTCCCAGACCGCCCGCCGTCAACAGGATTTCCGGCACAGCGGACACCCACGCGACGGCCTCAATATGTATCGGATGAACCGCGAATAGAAGAGATGCCCATCCTGCAACTACACCATCCTTGGTCCAGCGGCGCACGAGAAGAAAGAATATCCAGATGGCGCTCAAATGCGCCAGCAGACTGGTGAGATGCCAGCCCCAGGGCGCGAGCTTAAACAGCACATAGTTGAGTCTCAACCATAGAAGGAACAGCGGGCGGTAGTAGTTGCCATTGGTTCCGGGAAACACGCCCGCCCAAACGTGGGCGGTAAAATACTGCGGCAGGTTGTTCCATGACCTCAGCGCGGGATTTTCGACTATTTGCTGAATATCGTCAAACACGAAACCATATTTCAGTGTCGGCCAATAGCAAATCGCAGCAAGCAGCAACGCGAAACCAAGCAACCAGCGGTCTATAGCGGCAGGCTTGGCGGATTGTCCGGCGTCCTTGCGGAGACGGCTTCGTCTGGTCTTGATAGTCACTCTATCCATCGGGAATGTTTCATTATCCTTGAAGTGGTTGGCATGGAACTGCGAAAAACCGACCAGGCGGGATAACCGAAGTAAGAGGGGATGGATCGCATTTTACATGACTAAGCCCGGCTGCCCACCCGCGGAGAAAATAGAAGACTAAGACGGGTGGGATAGTCGAACTCCAGAGGCATGGAAGGCAGATGGCGGCTCGCCCACCCGGAGCAAAAGGTGGCGCTGAAGTGGCTAACTGCCCACCAACTGGATGCACTCTTCGAGCACGTTCAGGGCAACGTCCGCCTCTTCTCTGGTGACCACCAGCGGCGGGCAGAGGCGGATCGAACTCGGCCCGCAGCCCAGGAACAGCACGCCCATTTCGAACGCCTTCTCGACAATCAGGTCTCGCTCTGCAGCGGCATACTCTTTGGTCGCTTTGTCTTTCACAATGTCGACTCCGATCATCAAGCCGCGACCACGCACATCGCCCACCAGCTTCAGCTTCGCCGGCCAGGTCGCCATGCGCTTCATCATGTGCGCGCCCACTTCGGCGGAGTGTTCCAGCAGATGCTCTTTCTCGATTACATCAAGCGTAGCCATTGCGGCCGCGATGCATACGGGATTGCCACCAAAAGTTGACGCATGTGAACCAGGTACCCAGTCCATAATTTCCGAGCGAGTCATCGTAATGCCCAGCGGCATGCCAGAGGCAATGCCCTTCGCCATGCAAACCATGTCTGGCTCGACTCCGGTGTGCTGGACGGCCCACCATTTGCCCGTGCGGCCGACTCCACTCTGCACTTCGTCGACCACCAACAGGATGCCGTGGCGATCGCATATGCGGCGCAGTTCCTGCATGAAGATCGTGGGCGCCACTACGTATCCGCCCTCCCCTTGCACCGGCTCGACGAAGATCGCGGCTACTTCCTCGGGAGGCAGCGTTGTCTTGAACAATTTTTCTTCGATGAAGCGCGCGCAACCTAAAGCGAACGCGTCGGGATCCTGCGTGGCATCTTTGCGTCCGCGATAAAGGTCGGGGTATGGCACATGAGTCACGCCCGGCATGAGCGGCGCAAAGCGGCGCCGCTGCTGTGGTTTGGAGGCTGTCAGCGATAGCGCGCCCATGGTTCGTCCATGAAACGCGCCGAAGAAGGCGATGATGTTTTGCCGCTTGGTGTGATAGCGGGCTAGCTTGAGCGCGCACTCAATCGCCTCGGCTCCCGAGTTGCCGTAGTAAACTTTGTGCGGGCCTGGCATGGGTGCGATCTTCGATAAACGCTCGGCCAGTTGGACCATGCTCTCATAATAAAAATCGGTTCCTGACATGTGGATCAGCTCGCCGGCCTGCTTCTGCATCGCGGCGACCACGTGAGGATGGCAGTGTCCGGTCGAGACCACTGCAATGCCGGCCGAGAAGTCATAAAACTCGTTTCCGTCCACGTCTGTAACCACGATGCCGCGGCCGCTCTTGGCCACCAGCGGATAGGAGCGCGTATAAGACGGCGAAATATATTGCTGATCGCCTGCGAGCACGCGCTTGGCGTTAGGTCCGGGCAGGGCGGTCTTAATCTTAGGACCGGCAGTAGCAGTCATGGTCTTCGTGGTCATGGAATCCTCCGGGGAATGGTCGTTAATGGTCCAGTCGTCGGCTCAACTCGCATACTTGCAAGGCGAAGCCAGTAAAAGCGTTTGAAACTCAGGAGGATTCGAAACTAGTCGCTACCGAAGAGGCTGGGACGGAGGCGGGACGGGAGATTGGCGCGATAGCGCCGCGGACACACCAGGCAGTGCAGCCAGCACTCGGGCAGATGCGAATTGGGTTTGTTGCGCAGCATCGGGAACAATCGACATCACTAAGGCATTATAGCTTGGGACGTGGCGTGGCGTAACCCCCTAACGGTCATGGCCGGCGGTTCGCTGCCCGCGGTAGTGCCCCGAAACCGCCGACATAAGTAAACTCCAGATTGGATCGAGGAAAGTGAAACTTAATTGTGGGGAATGCAAGTTTTGACTTCCGTAAGGCTGCGCCGTAGCATGGCTGCACCTCAGGGCGGGGCCATCACTTGCTCGACCAGACCATCTCACATTACCGAATTATCGAGAAGCTCGGCGGCGGGGGCATGGGCGTAGTGTACAAGGCCGAGGATACACGCCTCGGCCGTTTCGTCGCCCTCAAGTTTCTCCCTGAAGATCTGGCGCAAGATCGCCAGGCCCTGGAGCGATTTCGGCGTGAAGCAAAGGCGGCTTCGGCGCTCAATCATCCCAATATTTGCACGATCTACGACATCGGCGAGCAAGACGGGCGAACTTATCTCGTGATGGAGTTTCTTGACGGAGCCACGCTGAAGCACATCATCGCTGGCCGTCCGATGGAAGTGGAGACGATTCTCGCTTTGGGGATCGAGATTGCGGACGCGCTCGACGCAGCCCACAGCGAAGGCATCGTGCATCGGGACATCAAGCCGGCGAATATTTTTGTGACCAAACGCGGGCACGCCAAGATTCTGGACTTCGGATTGGCTAAAGTTAAAGCGAATCCGGTCTCGCCAACGCCGACGCTCGACGTTACAGCCCCGACCGCGGTTGCGATTGAGGACCACCTGACCAGCCCCGGTTCGACTCTGGGCACGGTGGCGTATATGTCTCCCGAGCAGGCGAAGGGGAAAGAACTGGATTCCCGCACCGATCTTTTTTCATTCGGGGTGGTGCTCTATGAGATGTGCACTGGCACGTTGCCATTTCGCGGAGAAACGTCAGCGCTTATTTTCCAGGCGATTCTGGATCGCGCTCCGGTTTCGCCGATCAGACTGAACCCCGATCTACCGGCGAAGCTGGAAGACGCGATCAACAAGGCGATCGAGAAAGACCGCAACCTGCGCTACCAACACGCGGCCGATATTCGAGCCGACCTGCAACGGCTGAAGCGCGACACAGAAAGCGGACGTGCGGTAGCGGCGTCGCCGATTCGAATCCCGCAGTTTCGGCTGCCGAAGGTCCTGAGTGGCGCTCGAGCGCAGCGGTGTCTGGGTCTCACAGGCCGGTCTCGGCTGCAGCGAGCGTTCCGGCTGTATCGTCGAGCGGCGTGGCAGTCACTCAGACTAGCGGTGTCACAGGGAAGAAAGCTTCGAAAGCACTGGTTCCTATCGCGCTGACAGTCGTCGCGTTGATAGTCCTGGGCGCCGGGGGCTATTACCTGCATTCCAGAGGCTCTGCGAAGCTGACGGAGAAAGACGGCGTGCTGTTGGCTGACTTCGTGAACACCACCGGCGATCCGGTTTTTGACGGAACGCTGAAGCAGGCTCTGGCGGTACAACTGGAGCAGTCCCCTTATCTGAACATCGTGCCCGATCAGACCGTGCGCAAGGCGCTGCAGTTCATGGGTCGGAGCCGTGATGAGCGGGTCACCGGCAATGTTGCGCGGGAGATCTGCGAGCGCGAGCACATCAAGGCCATGTTAAGCGGATCGATTGCGACTCTGGGCAGCCAGTACGTGATGGCGCTTGACGCCACCAACTGCGCGACCGGCGATTCGCTCGCCCGCGAGCAAGTAACAGCAGATACGAAAGAAGCGGTGCTGCCCGCGGTCGGCAAAGCGGCATCGAGCCTGCGGGGCAAGCTGGGTGAATCGCTCGCATCCGTTCAGAAGTTCGACACGCCCGTGACGGAGGCGACTACGTCGTCGCTCGAAGCGTTGAAGGCATACGCCGCGGCCGATCAGATGCGCAATAGCGGCGGCGAGGCCGAATCCCTTCCTCTGTTCCAGCGGGCAGTTGAACTGGACCCCAATTTTGCGATGGCGTACGCGCGAATGGCAGCCATTTACAACAACTTGGGAGAAGAGGATCGATCGGTGGAGGCTGCACGCAAGGCCTTCGAACTGCGGGAACGGGTGAGCGAACGCGAACGGTTCTACATTGATGATCACTTCTATACAGCCACCGGCGAGATCGACAAAGACAGGGAAGCGCTGGAGTTGGCGATCCGGACGTACCCGAACGATTCCAGCGCCTATGCCAACCTGTCTTTACTGTACGGTCTTTATTACGGGCAGTACGACAAAGCGATTGCGCTGGCGAACCAATTCACGCAGCTGGAATCGAATGCTCCGTTTGGCTACACCCATGCGGCAAGCGGATACATGGCCCTGAACCGCATTGAGGAAGCGGGGTCCGTCATACAACGAGCGGTGGATGCAAAGGCGGACAACCTGTTTGTTCATCGCGTGCTCTACAACCTAGCCTTTCTGAGCGACGATGGCGATGGGATGCAACGGCAAATGAAGTGGGCGGAGGGAAAACCCAGCGAATACCTGCTGCTGACCGAGGCCGCCAATGTCGATGCTGCGCACGGTCAAATGCGGCAAGGCGAGGATTTGATAAGGCGCTCGATCCAGGTGACCGACCGCCTTGGTTTCAAGGAAACTACGGCGGACACCCAGGCAGGGTGGGCAGTGACGCTGGCTGAAGTGGGGAACGCGGCGATGGCGCGGGACCTGGCTGCATCAAGTTCAGCATTGGCGCACGGCCGGAACAACCTGGAATCGGTGGCGGTGGCGTTGGCAATGAGCGGAGATGTTGGCCGCGCCCAGACGATCACGGAAGACTTGAGCCGCCGCTTCCCCGCTGACGCGCTTCTCCACGATGTATGGGCCCCCTGCGTAGGAGCCCTGGTGGCATTGAATCGCAAGAATCCGGAACATGCGATCACGGTGTTGCAGGCGGCGGTGCCGTATGAAATGGGCTCAACCCAAGGGCTGTTTCCTGTCTTCGTTCGAGGTCTGGCGTACCTGCAGGCGAAGCGTGGGCCGGAGGCGGCAGCGGAATTTCAGAAGATCGTCGATCATCGCGGCATCGCTCCTACGGGTCCGGAGCATTCACTGGCCAAGCTCGGGCTGGGAAGGGCATATACGCTGACCGGAGAGGCTGCGAAGGCTAGGGCTGCTTATCAGGATTTCTTTGCGTTGTGGAAGAACGCAGATCCCGACGTGCCCATCTTGAAGGAAGCTAAGGCAGAATACGAGAAAGTGAAGTAAAGCTTTCAAGCGGACCGGTGCCTGGCGCGGTTACCCGTAAACCCTCGCAACTTTAGAATCCATTGCTCACCAAACTCGTCTGATATCTTTAGGTTTCTTCGGGGTTTCTTCACCTGCAATGCCTTCAATCCAACGCCCAAGCCGGTTTGCGGTGATTCTTGCCTTCGGGCTGGTGTATCTGTTTTGGGGCTCGACTTATCTGGCCATCGATATTGCGGTGCAGAGTATTCCTCCGGCCTTAATGTGTGCAGTACGGTTCTCGACTGCAGGCGTGGTGATGCTGGGTGTCTGCGCGGCTACCGGACGCAGGATCCGTTATTCGGCACAGCAGATCGCGCTGTCTGCGATTGTCGGGATTCTGCTGCTGATGGGCGGCAACCTCACGCTGTCGTGGGCCGAGCTTTCCGTGCCATCGGGGCTGGCCGCCCTGATTGTTGCCATCACGCCGTTGTGGTTTCTAGTTCTCGATTCGTTGTTGCTGGGCCACCATCACATTTCGTGGCGAGGCAAGTGCGGCCTGGCGCTGGGGATGGCAGGACTGCTTGTTTTGTTCTGGCCGGAGTTGCACTCAACTTCGGCGCTGGGGCGGCGCGAGCTGCTGTCCTCGGTTAGTTTGATTGGCGGATCATTTTCCTGGGCGCTCGGATCGGTGTTGTCGAAACGATGGCAGTCTGGCATGGACGTTTTCAGCGCGACCGCTTGGCAGGTCACCGCCGCTGGCCTGGCAAACTTTCTTTTTGCTTTGGCTCTAGGAGATTTCTCGCGGGTTACATGGACAACGCGCGGCGTCGGTGCCGTGCTTTATCTGGTGGTCTGCGGATCGTGGATCGGATACACCGCCTACATCTGGCTCCTGGAGCACGTGCCCACGTCGAAAGTGTCGACCTATGCGTATGTGAATCCGGTAGTTGCGGTGTTTCTGGGCTGGCTGTTTCTGCATGAACGCGTCGATCGCTTCATCCTGATGGGGAGTGTGATCGTCGTGCTTTCGGTGATTCTGGTTACGAGCGCGAAGGTAAAAGAGAAAACTGTCACTCAACAACTGCCGGCCGTGGAAGCGGCGGGGTAGTGGCTCGGAAGTGATTGGTTCAGCTTGAACAGAAAGCTGCCGTTCCCCGTTAGCGAGGATGCCGCCATTTTCGGCCTGCCGGGGAACAGGAATTTCACTGGTCGACCCACGGGGTTTTGAACGCTGTGGCCTTTAGCCACAATTAAGCCCAGCGTGGTCTCCAACTATTTCGCGGCTTCTTCATCCTCCTCTTCGGCGGTAGACAAATCCACGGAATGGCCGCGGATCACGTAGGTCCGCTTCGTCGTTGGATTTGCTTCGAAGGTTACACGGGCCGGAGATCGCTGCCAGTCCGGCAGTCTGCAGGGGGTATCTGGAGCCTGCCATTGCTGAGTTTTGATCGCGAATTTCGTCTCTCCTATCAGCCACTTCACGATGGGCTTTCGTCGATTGATCTGGGTGACCATGGCATAGATCTGCTTGCTGTCATCGGTGACGCCACAATATGCGGCGTAATCGCGATACCAACTGACGTCGGAGTAGACGACGTCGAACTCAGGCAGATTGATGGGGGAGATGCGGCCAGTCACGCGGTCGACCAGCAGCCATCCGCCGCGTTGCCACTGCCAGTGCGGCGGGGAAGCCGATTCCTGAGGCAGGCTGTCGTTGACGCGGAAAGCGCGCCGGACGACGAACAGGCGATCGGTAACGTCGTGAACAGGGCCAAGAGTGAATTCCTTTGACGCGGGCATCGACGAGGAGTGGTCGAATTTTCATGGTGAGTGGCTTATCGTCGGCGCCGAGGCCGGAGTCGCGCGACTGAACCGTCGTCCATTTTCCGAAAGTGATGCTGTGAGGTTTGGAGGCGTTGGCAGTTGCATTCGCGTGAATTAGAACAATGTGAGCTATAACAATAACGACCAGCAGCTGTAACGTTTTCCGCATGCCAGGTTGAGCGATGCTTACCATGGGCCGAAGTTAAGCAGGAAGTAGGCTCGCGAGCAAGGTTAGACGTCACAAATGGCACATGCTGTCAATCGAACTGAGTTCCGGATTGGGAAACGGAATCAGCGCGGCATTTTGACCGGGAAGGAATCGCATCTGGCATCGGCACATGGGTTGAGATTGCAGTAAAATCATAAAAGAGTGTGATGAGTTTTCCGCACGATTCCCGTCCGAGCTTGAGTCCCGAGGCACAGGCAACTTCCCAACCAGAAGTGGGTTCAGAAAAGAGTATGGGAAGTCTGTGGCCAGTCCGACGTCCTCCGCGGATTCTGGTAGTGGATGATCAGCCTACGATTGCGGGATTGATGAGCCAGTTGCTGACCATGAGCGGCTACGACGTGGTAACAGCCGCCGATGCGCAGCAAGCCGAGGCCGAGGTGCGGCACCAGCCGCCCGACCTGATTCTTTCCGATGTACGAATGCCGGGGAAGTCAGGGTACGAATTTTGCCGCGATCTCAAGAGTGATCCGGCAACTCGCCTCATTCCTTTCGTACTCATTACGGGATTGACCGACAGTTCCGACAAAGTGCGCGGAATTGAAGCGGGGGCGGACGACTTTCTGAACAAGCCGGTTCTGGCGGAAGAATTGAAGGCGCGGGTGAAGTCGCTGCTGCGGGTTAAGGAATTCACTGACGAACTGGAAACTGCCGATTCCGTTCTGTGCACTTTGGGTCTGATCGTGGAAGGCCGCGACCCTTACACCGAGGGGCACTGCGAGCGGCTGGCATCGCGCGCCGCGGAGTTGGGCCGGCATCTGGGACTGGATGAGGATTCGATTGTGGCGCTCAGACGCGGCGGATATTTGCACGACCTGGGCAAGATTGCCGTGCCGGATGGAATCCTGAAAAAGGGCAGTGACCTGACCATCAGAGAATGGGAAGTCATGAAGCTGCATCCGGTGACCGGCGAGAACATTTGCAAACCGCTGAAGTCTTTGCGTCTGGTGCTGCCGATCATCCGCCATCATCATGAGCATGCCGATGGGTCAGGTTATCCCGACGGATTAAGGGCGGGCGAGATACCGCTTCTGCCGCGGGTTTTGCAGGTCGTGGATGTCTATGATGCGCTGCGCACCGCACGGCCTTACAAGCCTGCGCTTTCGCACGACCAGGCCGCGCAAACCATGCGCGAGGAAGCTCGTCGGGGCTTATGGGACGCCGAGTTGGTCAATGAATTCTTCGGCATGCTTATCGCACATCGTAGCGCGGCGTGAGGGCCGTTGATGAGTCTTACCTTGCCCTACCGCGACGTACAATTAGGGGGGCGTTTTCTGGGGCCTGGGTCTTCGTAGGCAACGGTCCTGGGGCCAGTGACATCTTAAGCATTTCCTCCGCAGCGGTCATGCTTGCCGCGCGGAAGATTGCAAATATGACCTACAGCATCGTAATCCCCGCCTACAACGAAGGCGCGCGCCTGGCGCCGACTCTGGAGCAGGTGCTGGCCTATGTGCGCCAGCAGGGCTGGGATGCGGAAGTGATCGTGGTGAACGATGGGTCGCGCGACAATACCGCAGAGATCGTCCGTTCCTTTGCCGAAAAGAACCCGATGCTTCATCTCGTGGAAAATCCCGGCAACCGCGGCAAAGGCTACAGCGTGCGCCATGGCATGTTGAAGGCGCGGGGCGAGGTCATCGTGTTCAGCGACGCTGATCTATCTTCGCCCATCGAAGAGATGCCGAAGTTGTTGCAGGCAGTCGAGGCGGGAGCCGACATTGCTATCGGTTCGCGCTGGCTGCGGGCAGAGTTGCAGTCTACGCGCCAGTCGCTTCATCGCCAATTATTTGGCCGGATATTCAATGGTTTGAACCAGATTATCCTGGGGCTGCGATTTAAGGACACGCAGTGTGGCTTCAAAGCCTTCACGCGCCGGGCCGCTCAAACGGTCCTTCCGCTGCAGCACATCGAGCGCTGGGGCTTCGATCCTGAAATTCTATTCCTGGCGCGCAAGTTCGGATTCCGCGTAGATGAAGTCCCAGTGCGCTGGGGACACGTCGGCGGCACACGAATCAATCCCCTGGTCGACGGGGCGCGCATGTTTCAGGAGATGTTGCGGATTCGCTGGTACGATCTCACCGGAAAGTATAATGGCGCATCCGGAGTAGTCGCGCAGCCGGTTAAGAGCCTTCCTGAAAGACCAGCTCCACGGGTTTGAGAATCCATCCCTTACCAACTGAATCAGGCTGACTTCCGTTTTTCGGCCGCAGCCAATTCCTTCACCGCTTCAACCACCTGATTTCCCATTTCGGACGTTGCCATCGGTTTCTGCGTTCCTCTGACCAGGTCGGCAGTGCGAGAGCCACGGTTCAATACTGCGCTGACCGCGCTTTCAATGCAGGCCGCTTCACGTTCCAGTTGGAATGAGTGACGGAGCAGCAACCCCGCCGAAAGAATCGCGCCCAGAGGATTTGCAATTCCTCTTCCGGCAATATCGGGTGCCGAGCCGTGGACCGGTTCGTACAGGCCGACCGGACCTCCAATACTGGCCGAGGCCAGCAGACCGAGCGAGCCCACTACCCCTCCTGCCTGATCAGAGAGAATGTCGCCGAACATGTTTTCAGTGAGCACTACGTCGAAATCCTTGGGACGCTGCACCAGCGACATCGCTGCCGAATCCACGTACATGTGCGAAAGTTGCACGCCGGGATAATCTTTCCCGCACCGGGTGACGACCTCGCGCCACAACCGTGAACACTCGAGAACATTGGCTTTGTCGACGGAGAGAATCTTCTGCTGCCGCTTCGTGGCTAGATCGAATGCGACGCGGGCAATGCGCTTGATGGCGGGCTCGCTATATGTCATCGTGTTAATGGCGACGCGGTTACCGGCCGCGCCCGCGATTGATCGCGGTTCTCCGAAATAAAGCCCTCCCAGCAGCTCACGCACGATCATTATGTCGGTGCCGCGAACCAGATCTGGGCGTACCGGTGAACAATTTTCCAGCGCAGGAAAACAGATGGCTGGGCGCAAGTTGGCGTAGGCCCCGAGCTCGCGCCGCAGGCGCAGGAGTCCTGCTTCAGGGCGAAGATGATTCGGATTTTGATCAAACGCGGGACTTCCTACGGCGCCGAGCAGGACTGCGGACGATGAAAGGCAGGCCTGAATTGTGTCGGCGGGCAGGGGATCATTCACCGCAACCAGCGCCGCGCCGCCGATATTTTTGCGGTGGAGCTGAAGCTGATGTCCGAAGGCATCGGCCACTGCTTGCAGAACGAGAACCGCTTGCTCGGTAACTTCCGGGCCGATTCCGTCCCCGGGGAGGATGGTTAGGTTCAGGAGCATGCGGGAACTAGTCTAACGGAAACCGTTCTTCGCTGTTGCTACACGCCCCACAGATAATCTTCCTGATCGTGATAGTGATCGATCGGGATCGGCAGCGGAACGCCGAAGGCGTTGGTTTGCGGCGCCATAGGAAACGGCTTGGGCGATTCGTGGCTTGACGCGCCCGAGGCTGCCGCTGCCACGGCGGCTGAAAGTGGCTCGAACAACGGTGTCGCCGAGGACGCGGGCTTGTGGGTATCCCGGATCAACTCCAGGAGGTGATGATCTTCCACGTGTTTAATCTTGTCGGCGAGCCGGACAAAGCGACGATAAATATCATCGAGCGCCCGCCGGTCGAACTGGTAGCCCAGCTGTTCGCAGCGAATGGCCAGCGCGTGACGGCCAGAATGCTTGCCCAGCACCAGTTTCGAGTCGGGCACGCCCACGGATTGCGGCGTCATGATCTCGTAGGTCAATGGATTCTTGAGTACGCCGTCCTGGTGAATGCCAGCCTCGTGGGCGAAGGCATTGCGTCCGGTGATGGCCTTATTAGGCTGTACGGGTACGCCAGTGATTTCGCTCAGCATTTGGCTGGCGGCAAATAGATGCTCGCCCGCGATCGCGGTTTCGTAGGGGTATTGATCGCGACGAACCCGCATCGCCATCACAATTTCTTCCAGCGCAGCATTGCCGGCACGTTCGCCGATACCGTTGATCGTGCATTCGACCTGGCGCGCTCCCGCGGCGATGGCAGCCATAGTGTTGGCTACAGCCATCCCCAGGTCGTTGTGGCAATGGGCGGAGATGGTTACATTCTCGATTCCCTTCACACGGCGCCGGATCGTTGAGATCAATTGGCCGAACTCCGACGGTATGGTGTAGCCGACAGTGTCAGGGATATTCAATGTGGTCGCGCCTGCCTCGACCACCGCCTCCAGCACCCGACACAGGAATTCCGGGTCAGTGCGCGTAGCGTCTTCGGGAGAAAATTCAACGTCATCACAAAGCGATTTAGCGAAGTCTACGGACTCGCGGGCTTGGGCGAGGCATTCCTCGCGCGTCATGCGCAGTTTGTGCGTCAGATGAATGTCGGAAGTGGCGAGGAATACGTGAATGCGCGGACGAGCGGCACCTTTCAAGGCTTCCCAGGCGCGTTCGATGTCAGGCCGGCAAGCCCGCGCCAATCCCGCAATAATGGGGCGGCGAATGACCGCCGCGATCGCCTGAACTGCTTCAAAATCACCCTCCGAGGCGATGGGAAATCCGGCCTCGATCACGTCGGCCCCGAGGCGGTCGAGTTGGTGCGCCAGGCGTAACTTCTCCTGGTGGTTCATGCTGCAACCCGGCGACTGTTCTCCGTCGCGCAAGGTAGTGTCGAAAACCGTAATGCGGACCTGTTCACTAGCCATGGGGGTCTTCCTTTTTTCCATAAAAGTGATTCGATCGCTATGAATTGCGCTGCCTTCTATCGTACGGGGCATAACTCTCGAAGCAAAACTTATAATTCTTAACTAATCATTAGATAATCTTCTATAATAAGCTCTGCTAATGGATCATAAAGTTACATAAGGATATACAAAGATGGAACTTTCGCAACTGGAGGTTTTCTTAGCGGTGGCGCGCGAGCACCGGTTCTCCCGCGCCGCGGAGAAACTTTACCGTACCCAGTCTGCCGTGAGCCAGACCATCCGCAAGCTGGAGCAGGAACTTGGCGAGTCCCTGTTTGATCGTTCGTCGCGGGAAGGCGTTCTCACCGATGCCGGGCACGTACTCTACGAATACGCCGAAAAGCTCTTGAACCTGCGCCACGACGCCCACGAATCGCTGGCCGAGTTACGCGAACTGCAAAAGGGCAAGCTAGTGATCGCGGCCAACGAATTTACTGCGCTTTATTTGCTGCCACTGTTGGCGGAGTTCCGGCGATTGCACCCCATGATCAAGATTACGGTGCAGCGGGCTTTGGGCAGCCGCATTCCCGACGATGTGTTGCGGCACAGCGCGGAGTTGGGTGTGCTCTCCTATAAGCCGGAAGAACCACGTTTGCACTCCGTGGTGGCTTACTTGGATGAATTAGTGCTGGTGGTCCCGCCAAAGCATCCGTTAGCCTCGGCGCGGGAGGTGAGCATTCGGCAACTGGGCGCGGAATCTTTTGTGGCGCATATCGTTTCGTCGCCCTATCGCGAAAAAGTTTTGCAAACTTTTCAGCGGCATAAAACGCCGCTGAACATGGATCTTGAGCTGCCAACGCTGCAAGCCATCAAACAGTTTGTCGCCTTAGGTAGCGGCGTAGCCTTGATGCCGGAGATCAGCGTGGAGACGGAAGTTGCGCGGGGAGAACTGGTGCAGATTCCGGTGCGGGAATTGCGCGTGCACCGCAAGTTGCGTTTGATTTACCGCAAAGAGGCCGGCCTGTCCCATGCGGCGCGGGCATTTCTGAAAGTGGCCGAAACGGTTGCGCGGGAGCGGGCGGGGCGCTATCGCTTTCAACGTGAAAGTTAGAGGTCGGAATCTGAAGCGTAGTCCCTCGCCCAAGTGTGCTCAAAAGGTCGCTGTGACTCTCCCGCACCAGGCGAATCAACAGTCAGCGCAGGCTTCCGCAGGCTGGAATGCCGCCAATGCATCGCAAACGCTGGGATGAATCTCGAGCACCGAATCCAGGTTAGTAAGGTCCAGCAACTCGCGTACGATCGGACTGGGGCTGGCACATTTCATATCTGCATTCTGGGACTGCGCCCGGGTGTGCAGAAAAACGAGTTCACCGATGCCGGCACTGTCGATAGAACTGACTCCGCTGAGATCGAGCAGGACTTTGCCGCCATGTTCGAGGCGCTCCCCTACCAGTTGCGAAAGGGCTGCGGCCTCGTCGCGATAGACAATGCGGCCCTGGCAGTGAACAATTATGACATTGCCGCAATTCCGAGTTTGCAAACTGAGTTTCAACTTCGACTCCTTATGGGATACTCCAAAAGCAGCCCAACCATGCGGCTGCAGCCATCTTTGCCAATACGCGTCTGTGGATTTCATGCTAATGGATAGACGTTCTAGGATGGCTTTTGGAATCGTGAAAAAAACATGAATTTTTAGTGAGAAGTGCCAGTCTTGCACTGGCACAATTTTGGGCCGACGGGGCATCCTGTGCCTCCGTTACACTGCATCTAACGAACTTCGCGCATTCAGGTAGAATTTGCTGCTGGCATAATTGCCCGGGAGGACTCATTTTCGTGTCGAAAACCGCCGCTGTGGTTCTGGTATTGCTGAGCTTGATGCTGTTTCCAACCGCATCGAAAGCCCAACTGATCCAGAGTGGAAACATTTATGCCGGAGTGGCCTACGCCGATTCGGTGGATGTGGTGAACCGTCTTACCTTTCGCGGATGGGATGGTTCCGTCGAGTTAAAGCCCTTTCTCCGCTATCCGTCCATTGGAGTCGTTCTCGATGGCAGCGGCATTTACCGGACGGGCGTCCAGCAATACAACCTCGTACTCGGTCCGAGAATTTCCAGAAACTACCATAAGTGGCGCCTGTTCGTGCACGCCACTGGCGGGATCCAGCAAACTAATACCGGCGGGGAGATCTTCCATCCGGTGCTCGTAGACGTCGGTGGTGGGGCCGATCACAGAATTCCTTTCAAAAGTTTTTCCTGGCGGGTGCAGGCCGACGTCGTCCACAGCCACTTGCTCAACGCGAATCAGAACGATTTCCGGGCATCGACGGGCCTGGTATGGCGCTTCTGAGCCACGATTGCGCGCTCCGAGAATCGGGCAGTTTTTTCGTGCGGACTTTTTTCTGTATTTGATCCGGCCACGGCAGAATATTGTTCCGCGACGCCGACCCTAACTCGGCCACCGATTCTCCCTGTCTGGCATCTAACATTTACCGCATCCAGTTTCGGTCAGGTTTTAGAAAGGTAGGTAGAGATCGCCATGTCGAAAGTAGTATTTATCTTTTTTTCTCTGCTTTTATTCGCAGGTTTCGCGAGCGCCCAGATTCCCACCAGCGGGAATGTTTTTTTCGGCTACTCCTATTACAACACTGATCTTTCTTCGATTGATCGCGCCAACACCAATGGTTGGGAGGCTTCCGTAGAAGGCAAGATCATTCCGTTTCTTGGGATTGTGGCTGATTTTGACTCTCACTACGGCTCTCAGAACTTTCCATTACTGTGCGTGGGCTGTGGTTCGTTCAACGCGGACATTACCGAGCACAATTTTCTGTTTGGTCCCAGAGTGTCGGTCTCTGTCGGGAAATTTCGTCCTTTTGCGGAAGCCCTGTTCGGAGGCGCACATGTCAACGTCAACAACGGCGTCGGCTCCGATACTTCCTTTGCCACAGCGATCGGCGGCGGCCTCGACTACAAAATCATTCGGCCCGTCGCATGGCGGTTTCAGGGAGACTATGTAGAGACACGTTTCTTCGGTACCACGCAGAACAACATACGGTTGTCGACGGGCATCGTTCTGCGATTTTGAAAAAGAGAGTAGTGATGCCACAACAAGATCCAGATTGACTGGCTGTGGCCCTGTTTTCTGCTCCTGGAAGACGACTATCACCCGACGGGAACTCCGCTAGGTCTGCCAATATTTGTGATCACGCAAGAAGTAGTTTTGGTTCCAGTAATTCATCGCCGTTTTCAGGAAAAGCCAGCCCACCCGCAGGTGTCCCATCTTCTGGAAACGGCGGTTGGTTGTGTAGACCCCGCCTCGCACAATTCCAAAGCGCTTCCGCTCCACCTGCTGAGTGAGCAGATAATCTTCGGCAAACAGAACCTGTTCGTGAAAGCCGCCGAGTTCGCGAAACTTCTTCAGGTCGAAAAGCATGAACATTCCCGTAGCGAACGGGTGATGCAGGCGCGAAAGGTACTGAAATAAATCGTTGCCCGCGTAGAGCAATTTGTCGATCCAATTGCCCTCTCGGCAAAGGATGTTAGTGGTCACACAATGAAGCTGCTTGCGCTGCGCGGCTTCCACGGCCCGTCGAATCACCGAAGGGTGTGCCAGTTCAATATCGGCATCGAGAAAGAGAACGTAATCACTCTCAGCCTGCGCTGCTCCCAGGTTGCGGCCCACGGATGGCATTCCACCGCGGATCACACCAACATTCAGCCGGTCGCGATAGCCAAGGACAATCTCCGGAGTTCCATCGGTTGAGCTGGCATCAGCCACCAATACTTTCGTACTCGACATCTTCGAGTAGTCCTGTATCGTCAGCGAAGTCAGCAGACGAGGAATCAGTTTCGCCTCGTTCTTGGCTGGAATCACGATCGTCAGCTCGCGTGTGGTATTCATGTTCATTGAATTCGTGCTCGTTGAATTCATGCTCGTTGAATTCATGGATGCGAACCTCCTGTTCGTCAACGGTCAGATAGGTCAGACGTGAATCCACCCAGCCGCCCGCGTTGTAATAGTCAATTCCGTCCTGTTTCACGTGAACGGCCTGATGAGTGTGGCCGCAGAAAATGCGATCCGCATCGTACTGGCGCGCATATTGCAAGGCTCCAGCCGATACCTTCGATGACATGCGGAGCCAGCGTGTGTTCAGCCGGTCAATCAGGCGCACGATGGGCTTGCTCTTAAAATCCAGCTTTTGCAATTTAAGGTAGAGCGAAGTCCCCAGCCTGCTGAGCCGCACGTTGTTCACCTGAAAGCCGTCGAACTGATGGCCGTGAATCGCGATGTGCCGCCGTCCCGCGTGTTTCCAGGCATAGTGCTGGTAGACACGGAAGCCAACCAGGTGCGACATAATGTTGGTGAGCCCGTGATCGTGATTGCCTTCCACCCACACGATCTCAATGTTGCGCTTGGGATTTGAGAGCTTGCGAATGTAGCCCAGAAACTTCCAGTGTTCCTTGGTCAGGCGGGCGAAGTTGAGGTCGGCAAAGATGTCTCCCAACAGGATCAGCCGCTGAAAGCGGTTTTCCTTCAGCACGCGCGTGGCTTCGCGGGCGTGACTGGTCTCTGCCCCGAGGTGCAGGTCGGAAAGGATCAGCGTGTTGTAGCTATGCAGATCCATAATCCTGTTCTAACAAGCAAATGTTACGGGGTGATTAAAACTGCATCAAAATTGGTGCAATAGTAACTTGAGGAGTAACTGCAGGTAGCGAAGCCCTCAGGTGAGCCCCCGAAATGTTTCAACCATGTGAATACGCACCGCCTTTTCACGTAGACTGAATTTCCTTTTGAAAACCATCGGACACATTTTGGCGAGGTATACAGCGTGGATTTGGATGCTGCTGCAGCACCTCGGAATCTGGGGTGTGTTTGTCATCGCCTTTGCCGATTCGGCGCTGCTCGGCATGCCGATCGATGCGATCGTGGCGACCTATGTCTACCAGGATCGCAAGCGGCTGCTCTTCTACGTGGTCATGGCCTCGCTCGGTTCGGCGCTGGGCAGCATTCCGCTTTACATCATCGGGTACGTTGGCGGCGAAAAAGTGTTGCGCAAGCGCATTTCAGAAGAGCGCTTCTTGCGCATTCACCGCTCGTTTGAACAACACGAATTCTGGGCGCTGATGTTTCCCGGAATGCTGCCGCCGCCCATGCCCTTCAAAATCTTCGTTCTCGCGGCGGCGGTGTTCGAAATGCGATTCCGCGACTTTCTGGCGGCCGTTTTTGCTGGAAGATTTGTGCGCTTTCTCCTGCTTTCTTTGCTCACGCTGTGGTTTGGTCCGCAGATTGTGGGGCTGATAGGGACCATCGTCCGTCAGCATTTTTCCTGGTTGCTTGGAGCAATCGCAGGTGGAGTCCTGGTGTGGCTGTTGATGTGGCGGAGCCGAAGACGACGGGCGAGTAACCAGAGTTAAGGCACGGCGCGTTGAATCCGCGGCGCTCAGCGGTCAGGAGGCTAGCCCGCGTTCTTCACAGATATAGAAGCGAGCACATTCACTCTCTATGCGAACCTGTTTCTGGCTCGAGTTGCCTCTTGTTTCAATTCCACCAGAACACTGAGATCGCCAACAACAATACCGGGGGCCGACACCGGCGACAGCAAGAAATCAGTAAGCTGGCCGCGCTGGAAATCGAAATCTGGAACACGGATGTAGCCCGTCGGCGTAATCCAATAGGGTTGATAGTCGAGAGCCGCAACGATGTCCTGGGTTCGCCGGTTACGATGCGAGCGTGGCAGAACTTCGCAGACTATGAACGGCCGATCGCGCATGATCGTAGCTCGCATGCCCTCAAGAACATTGGCCTCGAAGTCTTCAACGTCGATTTTCACCAGATCCACATGCATCGGATGAAACCGTTCGTACTCGTCAAATTGCACGGTTTCAACGTCAAATCGGGGAGAGTTTTGTCGGGCCTGCCAGCTTTCAGACACTAACGTTCCTGTGCTCTCCAAATCCTGGTTTTCTTGTATCGGGAGGAAGAGGGTGGCGCGCCCTGACTGGTCCGATAGAGCAACGTTCTCGCAATGAACACAACTCTCCAGCCGATTTAGCCTCACATTCCTCTGGAGTCCTTCAAATATCGCAGCCACTGGTTCAAACGCGATGACTTTAAGGTTTGGATTCCAAAGTGGGCCCAGAATGGAGTACAGACCACAGTTTGCCCCGACGTCGACAAAAGTCTCGGCGCGCTCAAATAAAACCCGTAGAGTGCGCGAGGTGGCTGGCTCGTGCCCATCGAGCCCATGCCAAAAAAGAAGAGAAGCCATTCCGATTCCGGCCTCCCTCCCGATCCTCATGTTCCTGCCGTTCGGAAGCCGAATCGTGACACCGTTCTTGCGGACCTTGCGCTGAACCTGCTCTGCAATATGACGTGAAACGGAGTACAGCGGCTTTGTAGAATTTGCGAGCAACGTGCTCAGGTAATAATTGTCCCGCCACCGCTTCAAGAGTCTCGTAAGGCGGCTGAACATGCGTGATGAAGCAACCCTGAGTTCAAGCAGCGGCGACATGGTCGCTGGACGTCTTGTGCATCCAACGGGAAAGTGCCATCAAGAAAACGGGAGTTCCGAACATCGCGATCGAGAAAAATAGATCGCTCTCAACCGTTCCGCGGAAAAATGGCAGGCCCGCGGCGTAAGACATCATCAAGCCGTTGAATGTCTTGGGATACATTTCCCAAGCGGCCCACACCGCAAAATTACTGATCAAGAAGAACGAAACTGAACTGGCCAGCGCGGCGCCCACCACGCGAACTGGCCCCGACTTCTCACGCAGATTCGTCCCCAGCCACAAAATCGCCGCATACCATGCCCACGTCACCAGATGGTCCCAGGAAAAAGTGTACGAATAAATGAACTTGGTGAGGACCACGTCCGTCGCCGCCAGCAGTACCCAGGGCACCCACATCTGGCGCCGCGCGCCCCGCGCCCCGAAAAACAGCAGCGATGCCCCTACCGGCGTAAAGTGCCAGGCATGCGGCAAAACATTGAGCGGGCCCGCGAACGGCAGGAAACGAACAGCAATTGCCAAGAGGACGAATAGATAAGCCAGCATGAGCACCTCGGGACTGAAACATTATTCTGGGCGCGGGAAGGCGGCTACGTCAAGGGCTGAGCCGTGTCGAGTTTCAAATTTCAGAGGGCAGTGGAATTCTGTTTTTCTCAGTCCGGCTCGGGAACAAGTATTTGCTTTTTGCCCGAACCATAAACGTCGCCGACAACGCGCAGGCTTTTGTCGAGTTGAACGCCAGCGCCAAGCGCGCGTCGCGTTTCACCCCGCCGGTTGAACAAGCTGGGTAACTGCGCGAAGCGCAAATCCTGAAAGTTCACTATGTATCCACTATCGAGCGTTTCGGTCTCCGTAATGGGATACCGCGCCCAGTCGAGGTATACGCGCCCCAGATAAGATTTCTTCGCGGCCAACGTGACCGGAGTTTCTTCCGGTTTGTAGCGGATTTTCAGATGGTCCTCGGGATCGACTTCTGGCCCCAAAGAGCTGACCGGAGCAAGCACAAAGAACGCAGGCGTTTCTACCACCCCGTACCACTGGAATGGATCCGCCAATGCAGGGTAAGCAGAAACGCGAAGCGGTTCCGCGTCCTGATAGGTGCGGGCAGCGAGGGCGTTGACCGCGCGGCGATGCTCGAAGTCACGCAACCCCCACATCAAAACCACTCCCGCCAGTGCCAGCGTGGCCGCCACCCGGCCTCGTGGTCCACGGCTACGGGCGCCAATCTCACCGTCTATGAGCGAGAACAACGACGGCACAATTAATCCGAGAAGCAACAGGCTGAACATGATCGGCTCGAAAATGAAGACAATATCCCAGGAATACCACTTCTCGGAAAAAGGCCAGAACGGACGCACGCCGTAGTTATTGGTGAAGTCGAGCAGGATGTGGCTGAGGCCGGCGAGGCAAGCGTAGAAGAACAGCAATCCCCAGCGCGGCGGAAGCTTTGGATCTTTTACTTTGCAACCTCGCAAACGCCAAATCAGATAGACAAAACCCAGCACTACAGCCGCGTCAATCGGAACTCCAAGAAACGAATGCGTGAATCCGCGATGATGAGCGAAGCCGAACGCGGGGCCCCCGAATCGACTGAGAACATCCAGGTCTGGAGCCTCCGCCGCAAGCGTTAATGTGACCGTAGCCAGCGCAGTCCTGCGGTTCAGTCCCGCGCGACCCATGCATGCGCCGGTCAGAAAGTGAGTAATAGGTTCCAAGTGGTCTGAAGATTGTATGTGGATGTGTCTGCAATTGCCACTCTGCGGATCGAAATGCCGAGAAAGATCGAAGCGCGCTAGAACTTTTGCAAAGTTGTTAATTAATTCGGCTGCGGCGATTCATCGAGCGGGTGCGAGCAATGTAAGAGCGTCAGGCACCATTGTGATTTCAGCCGGCAGGGTGCCCACCAGCTCGCCATCTGTTTCTACGTAAACCTTGGGCTGCGGCTTTTGGCCAACGGAACTCGAGTTGCTCAGGTACTGGCACGAAACTCGACCGCTGTATCCCAGATCAATGCCCTGAACTTTCCAGTTGCGGCGCAGCAATCCGCGCGTCACGTAGAGGAGATACGAAAGACGGCTCGCGGTGCGGCAGAAAACCAACCGCATATCGTTCCTGTCCAGAGAAGCTCCTGGAGCCAGTTCCTGCAGAACTCCACCAAAATTTCTAATGCGCACCGCCATCAACTCGGTGATTTCGGCATCCCGTAATTCGTTTGATCCGGAATCGGCAAATTCCACCCGAAAACGCGTCATAGGATAGGTAAACCAGAGATGCCAGGCCTTCGCATAATAAGCTGCCATGCCCATGCGCTGCTTGGTTCCAGCATGCAGTTTGTAGAAAAGGTGTGCATCCACTCCGGCCCCGGCGGCGACCACAAAAAACCGCGTGCCAGGTTTACCCAAACGATCGACATACTGAATTTGTCCCAGTGCGACTCGGCGGGGCACGGCGTGCAGCGCGGCGCGCGCTGCCTTAACAGCATTCATCGGCAGTCCAAGGTCGTGCGCCAGCGCGTTGGCCGTACCCATCGGCAGAATCGCAAGAGCGGTGCGAGTGTTCGCCAGCACCTGGATAATGGTGTGGATGGTGCCATCTCCACCGCAGGCGAAGACCGTGTCACAACCCGCTTGCACCGCCCGCCGCACTTGCTCCGTCGCGTCAGCAGGAGAATGCGTGAGCACCAGTTCAGCCTGGATGTTTTCGCCGCGAAGCAACTCTACTGCGGATTGCACCTCCGTTTGCCGGCGGCCACGGCTGCCGCCTGAATCAGGGTTATAAAACAAAGCTGCCTTTTTCATACGCTGACCGACTGTGGATTGTACCTGAGTCGTCCCGCCACACTTGGCAAGAGGCCACGTTTGGAATAATCTGTGACGGCTCGGTATGGGGCGCGTCTCCCTGTGACTCCCTTTGACCGCCCATCGACAATTTCAAGTTCAGGAGGATCGACCAGATGAAAACTCTGGCGCACGTTCTCTGTGGAGTGCTTCTGTGCCTGGCCGCTGCAACCCAGGACCATGCCGCGCATGCGCAGGCGCATCCTGTTGTGATGGTGACTGGGCTCGGGGATCTACATCACCCTGTTTCCACGAAAAATCCGCAGGCCCAGCAATTTTTCGACCAGGGTCTGCGATTTATCTACGCTTTCAATCACGACGAAGCTGCACGCTCGTTTCAGCATGCTGCAGAGCTTGATGCCAAGCTGGCCATGGCCTACTGGGGGGTCGCCGAAGCCGTTGGACCGAACTATAACGACCCTGCGGATCCCGACCGCTACAAGCGCGCGCACGACGCGGTGCAAAGGGCCATTGATTTGTCGGCTGACGCTTCGCCCAGCGATCAGGCCTACATCCGGGCCCTTGCCAAGCGCTTTCCCGCCGATCCCAGCTCCGATCTCAAGAAGGCCGCCGCGGACTATCGTGATGCGATGCGGCAGGTTGTCGGGGAATTCCCCGACGACCTGGATGCGGCCACGCTTTTTGCCGAGGCTGGCATGAATTTACATCCTTGGGGACTGTGGCATGTCGATGGCACGCCGGAGGCCGGTACGGATGAAATTGTGTCCACGCTGGAGTCCGTGATGAAGCGCGATCCAAATCATCTGGGTGCGATTCACTATTACATACATGCTGTCGAGGCTTCGCCCACTCCCGAGCGCGCGCTGGCCGGAGCGAACAAACTCGCGGCCCTTGCGCCTGGCGCGGGGCACATCGTTCACATGCCCGCCCACATTTACATCCGTACTGGCGACTACGAAGCTGCCGTGAAAACCAACGAGCAGGCAGCCGCCGTGGATCGTGCCTACATGAAGGCCACCGGAGCCCAGGGCATCTATCCGATGATGTACTACAGCCACAACCTCCATTTCATCGCCATGTGTGCGGCGATGAACGGCAACTATGCGGAATCGAAAAAGAACGCGGACTTACTGGTCGAGAATGTCGGCCCGCACGTCAAAGACATGCCCCCGCTCGAAGGCTTCATGACGATTCCCGTGGCAGTGGAGATTCGATTCCATCACTGGAACGAAATCCTGAAGATGCCTCAGCCCGAGGCCTCGATGAAAACCGCCACTGTGTTCTGGCATTTCGCCCGCGGAATGGCCCTGGCGGGAACGGGAAAAGTGAAGGATGCTGAGGCCGAGTACAAGATAGTTTCTGACGCGGAAGCGGCCACACCGCCGGATGTTGTTTTCCAAATGCCAATCAACAACAAGGCCAAGGACATCATGAAGATCGCGAAGGATGTTCTCGGCGCGAAAATCGCGGTGGCGAAGAAAGACAATAGCGGCGCCATCGTCATGTTGCGCGAGGCCGTTGCCATTCAGGACACGCTCAAGTACGGCGAACCACCTGATTGGTTCTTTCCCGTACGCGAATCGCTGGGGGCCACGCTGCTCATGAATGGGGACACCGACGGCGCGGAGAAAGTGTTTCGCGAGGACCTCGAGCGGAACCTGCGAAACCCGAGGTCGCTGTGGGGACTGCATCAGACCCTGCTGCAACAAAAACGGGCGTACGACGCGGGATTCGTAGAAAAACAGTTCGAAGCATCGTGGAAAGGCGGCGCTCAGGCTTTAAAGCTGGACGATTTGGTGTGACAATGTTCGCGTAGGGACAGCCGCCTCGGCTGTCCCTGCGCGATTCGTTCCCGCCTATAATCTTTGCGATGCCTGCCGCTGCCAAAGACCTCGAAAAAAAGACAGAATCTCTTCGCGAGAAGATTCGCCACCACGAATACTTGTATTACGTCCTCGACCATCCTGAAATCAGCGACGCCGAGTTCGACAAGCTGATGCAGCAACTGAAGGATCTGGAGGCCGAACATCCCGGGCTCGTCACGCCGGATTCTCCCACGCAGCGCGTCGGAGGCAAGCCCCGCGAAGGGTTCGTCAAAGTGCCTCACTCTTCGCCAATGTTGTCGCTCGACAACACTTACAGCGAAGAAGAACTCCGCGCCTGGGATCATCGCGTGCACGAACTGAGCGGCAAAAAAGATGTCGATTACGTTTGCGAACTGAAACTCGACGGCATGTCGTTGGCGCTCATCTACGAAGACGGTAAACTGGTGCGCGGTATCACGCGCGGCGATGGCAGCATAGGGGAAGATGTCACGCTTAACGTCCGCACCGTGCGCTCGGTGCCGCTTTCCATTCAAAAAGAGAAACTGAAGAAAGCCGGCATCCCTGAGGATTTTGAAGTGCGCGGCGAGCTTCTGATGCCGACTGCTGCCTTCAAGAAGGTGAATGAAGAACGAGAACGCAAGGGGCTCGCGACATTTGCCAACCCCCGCAATTTTACTGCGGGTACAGTGCGGCAGTTAGACGCAAATGTTACAGCGGAACGCCGCATGGACTTCTTCCCTTACATCTTGCTCGAGAACGGGCGTACATATTTTGATCGACACTGGAAAACTCTCGATGCTCTCGACGCCGCCGGATTCAAGGTCAACCCGAATCGCAAGGTGGTGCGCAACATCGACGAAGCCTGGCGGTTCATCCGGCAGTGGGAAGCTAAGCGCGAGTCTCTGCCCTATGAAATTGACGGCATCGTGCTCAAGGTCGATCGTACCGCGCTGCAGGACGAACTCGGATTCACCGGCAAAGCCCCGCGCTGGGCAATCGCGTATAAATACGCCGCGCGGGCCGGAATCACGAAACTCGAAGACATCCGCGTGCAGGTCGGCCGCACCGGCAAGCTCACTCCGGTTGCCATGCTGGCTCCGGTCTTAATTGGCGGCACAACCGTGAGAAACGCGACGTTGCACAACATGGATGAGATTGAGCGGTTAGGAGTGAAGATTGGCGATTGGGTGCAGGTAGAGCGCGGTGGCGACGTGATTCCGAAAGTCGCGAAGGTGATAGAAGACAAAGATCATCCTCGCGGAAACAAAAGTTTTCGGATGCCGGAAAACTGTCCCGTCTGTGGCACAAAAGTCGTGCGTACGGAAGGCGAGGTCGATTACCGCTGCGTCAATGCGAATTGTCCGGCGAAGCTGCGGGAGACAATTCTGCATTTCGCTTCGCGCGGCGTGATGAATATCGACGGCATGGGCGAGTCCCTTGTGAACCAACTGATGGAACGCGGTCTGGTCAAGGACGTTGCCGACATCTACAAGCTCACGAAAAAAGATCTGCTGAGTCTGGACCGCTTTGCCGACAAGTCGGCGCAAAATATTCTCGACGAAATCGACCGGTCGAGGAAACTGCCGCTGGAGCGTGTGATCTATGGCTTGGGCATTCGATTTGTCGGTGAGCGCACGGCGCAGTTCCTGGCCGAACATTTTGCATCGATGGAAGCGCTTGAACATGCCAGCCAGGAAGAACTGCAGGAAGTCAACGAAATCGGGCCGCGCATCGCCGAGAGTATCGTGGAGTTTTTCAGCATCGCCGCCAATCGCAGGCTGATAGAGCGGCTGCGCGAAGCTGGTCTTACTTTAAGCGGTCACAAGAAACAGCGTGGCACCAAGCTTGCCGGCAAGACATTTGTGCTGACTGGCACGCTGGCGCACTTCACGCGCGACGAAGCCAAGAAGATGATTGAAGATGCCGGCGGCAAGGTCGCCGGCTCGGTCAGTAAGAAAACAGATTACGTGGTCGCCGGAACGGATGCAGGGTCGAAACTCGACAAGGCGAAAGATCTGGGGGTCAAAGTGATCGACGAGAAGGAGATGGAGAAGCTAATCCGATGACATTACCCGCTTCAGCGCTCGACTTCAGCCGATTTGAAATTCTCACCTTCGATTGCTACGGCACCCTTATCAATTGGGAGCAGGGAATTCTAAGCTGCTTGCACCGAATTCTTTCAAATCACGGCAAGGATCTAGACGACGCCACGATCCTCCAGTTCTACGGCGAATTCGAAGCCGGCGCTGAGCAGGGTGAATACCGCCGCTACCGCGAGGTTCTGCAGTCTGTTGTGCGGAACTTCGGAGAAAAGTTTGGATTCGCTCCCACAGACCACGAAGTCCGTTCGCTGCCTGAATCACTTCCAAATTGGAAGCCCTGGCCTGATACTGTGAACGCTCTCCGCCAACTTCACAAGCGACTTCGATTAGCCATCATTTCCAATGTGGACGATGATCTCTTCGCCGCTACGCAGCCTCAACTTGAAGTGAAGTTTGATCAGGTTGTCACGGCCCAACAGGCCAAAGCGTACAAGCCGTCATTGAAGATATTTGAGCTCGCCTTGAACCGCATCGGCTTGTCGGCCGATCGTATTCTGCACGTAGGCCAGAGCGTTTACCA
This sequence comes from uncultured Acidobacteriota bacterium, assembly GCA_963842075.1. GTDB lineage: Bacteria > Acidobacteriota > Terriglobia > Terriglobales > Acidobacteriaceae > Sulfotelmatobacter. The sequence goes on from CAWJFA010000008.1 coordinate 311,307, forward strand.
TGATGTAATTCCGGCGCAGTCGCTCGGCCTGGCCACGGTTTGGGTCAACCGTCCATCAGCGCGATCCGGAGTGGGGGCGGTCAAGTCAGCGCAAGCCCATCCGGACTTGCAGGTTTCCAGTGTCGCCGAGCTGGCCGCTGCTTGCCTTCAACCGTGAGCATTTAGAAATTGACGGGAACTTTCACAACTTTTCTTTGAATCGCCCACATCACCAGCTCCGCTTTATTGTGGATGCCAAGCTTCCGCATCAGATTGAACTTATGCGAGTCAACCGTCTTGCTGCTTAACCCCAGAACTGTGGCCGCGGTCCGCACCGTCTTTCCCTCAGCCAGCAGTTTCAACACTTCTCGCTCGCGGCCGGTAAGGGAGCGCTCTGCTGGCATTTGCTTTTCTGGCGGGCGGCGCGAATCGCACCCGGAGGAAGCTTCTTGCGCCCTCGGTCCATTGCCGCCGCATGAGTTCCGTATCATCTCCACCAGTTCTTCGGCAGACGTTTGCCGCATTGCGCAGCCCGCGGTCGCGGCCTGCCAGCCAGCAAACGGAGAACTAAATTCTTCCTGTATGCTCAGGAACACAATTTTGGTCCCGGGAGATTCCCGCGTTACACAAAGCTCCGCTTCGGAAATCGGCAGCCCGAACGTCCCGGCATCTGCCACCACCACATCCGGCCGGAACTCATATACTTTGCGCAGGCACTCCGCCGCATTGCCGGCCTCGCTGACCACGTCGATATCGGGTTCATCTTCCAGCAAACGCCGTAGGCCTTGCCGCAACAGAACGTGGTCGTGCGCCAGCGCGCAACGAATCTTTGCGCTGGGAAATGTGAATTCTTCTGGATTCGTGCGTAGGGACACGCAGCTACTCCTTTTGGCCAGAAAGTGTGTGAAATGACGCGCGGCGGAACTCAGCCTTAAAGGCTTACAAGTGCCTGATCATTGTAGCAATCATTCGCGTCTCTGCGCACGCCAAAATGCATTCGATGGAGAATTTCTTGTGAGTTTTTCGCCGCCGCGAAAATCTTTGACCAGCTGAAAATCCAGAGCCCAGCCGCATCAGGTAGAATCGAGCACTTATGCTGCGCTATTTCACAGCCGGAGAATCCCACGGCGAAGCTCTGGTCGCGTTCCTCTCCGGCATGCCCGCCGGGCTGAAAGTGGACCAGGCTTTTATCGATCGGGAACTTTGGCGTCGGCAGCAGGGTTACGGCCGCGGCGGACGAATGAAGATTGAGCGTGACACGGCTCACATCCTCTCTGGAGTTCGACAGGGCTCGACGATTGGTTCGCCCATTTCCTTGCAGCTGGAAAACAAAGATTGGAAAAACTGGCAGGAGGCTCTCCCTGTCGGCGCAGGCGATCCTGGCCGCCATAAGCGTGTAGCCTCTCCGCGGCCCGGGCACGCCGATCTGGCGGGCGCTTTGAAATACAATTTTCCGGAAGCTCGCTATGTTTTGGAGCGCGCCTCAGCCCGCGAGTCGGCCGCGCGCGTCGCCGTAGGCGCCATTGCTAAGTCTTTCCTGCGCGATCTCGGCGTCGAAGTGCTCAGCCATGTTGTAGCCGTTGGCGCAGTGGCGATGCAAAATGAAGTCGCGTGGGAACAGATTCAGAATCTTTACGGTCAGGACGAAGTCTTACTGAACTGCGCCGACACTGAAACCGAGCAGCGCATGAAAGGCGAAGTTGATAAGGTTCTCAAAACGGGCGATTCGGTCGGCGGAGTCTTCGAAGTGGTCGCTCACGGTGCTCCGCCGGGTCTCGGTACTTACGCGCAGTGGGATGAGCGGTTGGACGCTCAACTCGCCGCCGCCGTGATGTCACTGCAAGCCGTAAAGGCGGTGGAAATAGGTTCTGGCATTGCCGCTGCCGCCTCTCCTGGTTCCGCCGTGCATGACGAAATTGGTTACGGAGAATCCACGAACTTTACTGCGTTCACTCGCACCCGCAACAACGCCGGCGGAATCGAAGGCGGAGTTTCCAACGGCCAGGAGATTCGCGTGCGCGGTTATCTGAAGCCGATCTCCACTTTGCGCCGGCCACTGCAATCGGTCGATTTCGCAACCCGCCAGCCGGTGAGCGCGGCCTACGAGCGTTCCGACGTTTGTGTGGTCCCGGCTGCTGGCGTCGCAGCCGAGGCTATGGTGGCGCTCACCCTGGCTCGCTGCGCTCTCGAAAAATTTGGAGGTGATTCCATGGGAGAAACGTTGCGCAATTTCGAGGGTTATTGCAGGCAACTGAAAAATTACTGATGATCTACCCTATCGTAAAATTCGGAAATCCCATACTCGAGAAGCCGGCGGAGAAAGTTACCGTCTTCGACGAAGAACTCAAAAAGCTCGTCGAGGATATGTTCGAATCCATGTATGCGGCTCGCGGCGTGGGCCTGGCAGCTCCACAGATCGGCATTTCTCGCCGCATTGCCGTCGTCGATGTCACTTTCAAAGAAGATCCAAATGCCAAACTCGTGTTGATCAACCCGGAAATCATTCGCAAGGAGGGCCGCCATTCGCAGAGTGAAGGCTGTCTCAGCATTCCCGACTTTCGCGAGAACGTATCTCGCGCGCAACTCGTAACTGTCCGCGCCCAGGATTTAACCGGGAAGGTTTTCGAGAGGATGGGCGACGATATACTGGCCCGTGCCTTTCAGCACGAAACAGACCATCTCAACGGCAAGCTCTACATCAGCCACATCAGTGCCCTCAAGCGCGACTTGATCAAGCGCAAAATCCGCAAGCTGGTCAAAGCCGGAGAATGGTAGCCGATTGACTCGTTGAGTTATGGCTCAATGATTCAATGTGTCAATGCCTCAATCCCTCAATCTCGTCTTCTGTGGCACGCCCCCTTTTGCCGTCCCCACTCTCGACAAGCTAGTCGAGGCTGGATTCAACATTGGGCTCGTGGTCACGCAACCGGATCGGCCCAAGGGACGCGGCCTTGAGCTTGTTCCTTCTCCGATCAAGCAGCGCGCACTACAGTTGTCATTGCCCATCTCCCAGCCCGAACGCATCAAGAGCAACGAGGACTTCCGCGCTCAACTCGCCGGCCTCAAGCCCGACGCAATCATCGTGGTCGGTTACGGCCGCATCATTCCACAGTGGATGCTCGATCTTCCCATTTTCGGCAACATCAATCTGCACGCCTCGCTGCTGCCAAAGTATCGTGGCGCCGCGCCCATTCAGTGGGCGATTGCTCGCGGCGAAACGATCACTGGCGTCACCACTATGAAAATTGACGCTGGTCTCGACACCGGCGACATACTTTTGCAACGGGAAATTCCGATTGCCCCCGACGACACGGCGCAGACTCTGGGCCCCAGGCTGGCCGCGATGGGCGCGGACCTTACCGTCGAAACCCTGCGCGCCTTGCAGGCTGGCACGGTTCATCCACGCCCGCAAGATGACTCCCAATCCACGCTCGCGCCGATCCTTAAAAAAGAAGACGGATTAATTAATTTTGCTCTTCCGGCTCGGGAAATTCTGAATCGCCTCCGCGGCTTCCAGCCTTGGCCCGGAGCTTATTCAAGGTTTCGCGCCAAGAATCTGCAAGTATGGAAAGCGGCGGCGCTCGATCGTACGCTGTCATCGGCTGAAATAAGCGTAGAAGGAAACCGCCTTCTGGTCGGCTGCGGTCAAAGCACCGCAATCGAGATCCTCGAATTACAACTGGAAGGCAAAAAGCGGACCCCAGCCTCTGAATTCATTCGCGGCTATCGGCCGGTGACCGGTGAAAAATTGGGCTCGTGATTCTTCGCCGCTCGAAGCTTTCTCGATACCGCCAGCTTCCGTCATACTTGCAACGGTGAAATCTAAACCTCGAAACTCGCGGCCTCCAGTTTCTCCTGCCCGCGCCGCTGCGTTCGATATTCTGCTACGCGTCGAGCGCGAGTCTTCCTATGCATCCGAACTGCTTCATTCCCCGAGCTACGACCGGTTGACGGCAGTCGATCACTCTCTCACCACGGAATTGGTCATGGGCGTTCTGCGCTGGCGATCGTTGCTTGATTCGCGGATAGCGAAGAGCTCGGCGCAGCCACTTTCCAAACTCGACCTTGAGGTTCTCACCGCGCTGCGTCTGGCCACTTATCAACTCCGCTATCTTGACCGCATTCCCGCGAGCGCCGCAATCAATGAGAGTGTTGAGCTGGTCAAACGCGCCCGAAAACGGTCTGCCGTTCCTTTTGTCAACGCGGTTTTGCGCAAGCTCACATCGGACGCATCGCCGGACCAAGGCATTGCTCAAATTACAAATGCTCAGCTCTCAGCCGGGACCATCGCGGCCTCGACCGCCCATCCGCTCTGGCTTGTCGAACGCTGGACCGAGGCCTACGGACTGGAAGTTACCGGGAAAATTTGTCACTACAACCAATCGATTCCCAGGACCGCAATCCGCCTTCGCAGTCCCGAGGCAGAAGATCAGCTTCGCGCTGAGGGCATCACACTCGCTCCCGGAGTTCTTCTCTCGTCGGCAAGAAAAGTTCAGCACGGCGACCTCAGCGGCACTCGTGCCTTCCGAAAAGGCCTTTTTGTCATTCAGGACGAAGCATCGCAGCTCGTCGCCGCCCTCGTTGGTGACGGTGCACGCGTTCTCGATTGCTGTGCGGCTCCCGGAGGAAAAACTCAAGCTATCGCAGATCGAAATCTCAACGCAGAGATTGCTGCGGTCGAACTGCATCCTCACCGCGCACGTCTGCTGCAAAAATTACTGAGCGCGCACGATTCAGCCGCTGGGGGATCCCGTATTCACGTTATCGCGAGCGATGCACGGAATCTGCCCTTCGCCACCAAATTCGACAGCGTTCTTGCCGATGTTCCATGCTCGGGCTCCGGAACTCTTTCTCGCAATCCCGAAATAAAATGGCGGCTGGTGCCCGCCGACCTCGCCGATCTGCAGGCGCGACAGCTTGCCATCCTTAGCTCGGCCATGCGCCACGTCGCTGCAGCAGGCCGCCTGATCTACTCCACCTGTTCTCTGGAGAAAGAAGAAAACGAGGACGTCACCACACGAGCACTGGCGGAGAATTCATCGTTTCGTGTTCTCGACTGCCGCGTTGAACTTGAGCGGCTGCAACGGGAAGGCGAACTCATCTGGCCTGACGTTTCTTCGCTCACTCGTGGCCCATTCCTGCGGACGCTCCCCGGCCTGCATCCATGCGATGGATTCTTCGCCGCGATCTTAGAAAAAATCTGAACGACGCCAGCGTGATTCCTGACGTTCCGCGCGCAACTTAACGTACTTCGAAGTTCACCACCGCGCCTGCCAGAACTTTCTGCCCCGCCGGCGGCGTTTGCGTGACGATCAGGCTTGCCGGTGATGGTTGAAGTAGCGCGATAGAGACTGACGGCGGAGTCGTCTGCGGCACGGTACCTGCGGGTTCCGCGTTCGCCGGCGGTGGTGGCGCCAGGCTCACGTTCCCTAATTTGAAGCCTGCATCTTGCAGGGTTCGAGTCGCGCTGCCCAGTGGTTGCCCTATAAAGCTCGGCATCACAAACGCCCGCGGATCGGCTGCCACCGTGAGCAGCAAGCTGGTTTTCGGAGCTGCCACCTGGTTAGCATTTGCCGGCGGGCTTTGCGCCAGCACCTGGTCGGCCGGGGCACCCGGCATCTGCATTTCCGCCGTCGATGATAATTCCAGCCCGCGTCGCCGGATGTTTAATTCCGCGGCACGCTCGCTCTGCCCGGTTACATCCGGAATCGACACACGCTGCGGCCCCATACTTTGCGCTACTCGTACTTGCCATCCCCGCCGCACCTTGGTTCCCGGCTGCGGCAACTGCGTCATGATCCGCCCCTCCGGAATTTGCGGACTGTAATACTGTCGTTCCACGTCGATCTGCAAGCCCATTCCGGCAACTGTGCGTTCCGCCTCCGCAGGGGTCATGCCAACGATCGCCGGCACCTGAACTTCTTGCCCATGAATGGCAAATCGCATCGCCGTCAGCGCCGACACCAATGCCACAACTACCATCACCAACGCCACCATCGCAAAACGGAACAAAGGTTTCATAGTTATTCAAAACTATACTGCGACCAATCGCGAGCCAGCCGTTGCGAGTAAGATTCCGATCAGGCGTTTTGCTCGGCGTGCAGCCTTACCGCGTCTCGTCTGCGCCCGCTGACGTATCCGGCGTATCCACTCTTTGCACAAAACTTCCGGGAACATCTGGCACCGGCTGGAATTGCCCCGGATCTTTCCCCGCCATGGCAATATTCATAAAATTCATCCAGATCGGCAGTGCTGCGTGCGCTCCCGTTTCCTTCGCGCCCAATGTTTTCTTCTCGTCGAATCCCATCCAAACCCCGCAGGTGATCGTCGGCGAGAATCCCACAAACCACGCGTCCGTAAAATCATTGGTCGTGCCCGTCTTTCCCGCGACCGCAAACGGAAGCTTCGCAGCCGCCACTCCGGTCCCATGCAGCACCACCTCGCGCAGCATTGCGGTCATGATTCGCGCCGTACGCGCGCTGATCACATCTTTCACCTCCGGATAATCCTCTTCCAGGACCCGCCCTTCGTAGTCTGTTACTCGAGTAATGTAGCGAGGCGTCACGCGTACTCCGTCGTTCGGAAAAACGCTGTATGCGGAAGTTTGTTCCATCAGCGTGATCTCCGCCGAGCCCAGCGCCACCGGCAAATACGGAGGCAATCTGGCTGTGATTCCAAAGCGCTCGGCATAGTCGATTACCGTCTTGATCCCAATCTTGCTGGCCAGCTTCAGCGCCGGAATGTTGCGCGATTGCGCGAGGGCGCGCCGCAACGTAATCGTTCCCTCAAATTTTTCGTCATAGTTATGCGGCGAGTAGGGTCCGGAGGCACTCTCGAAAGTTACCGGCTCATCCACAATCGTGTCGTCCGGGCTTCCCCCGCGGTCTATGACCGCAGTGTAGACATAGGGTTTGAACGATGATCCCACTTGCCGCAACGATTGCGTCGCCCGGTCGAATTTCGATTCGCTGAAATCCCGCCCTCCGACCATCGCCTTGATCCCGCCCGTCGCGTTGTCGATCGCAAGCAGGGCTCCCTGCGCTCCCGAGTCCTGCTCCAGACTTACGCGCGCTGCCCCATTGGCGTTCAACGATAAAATCTTTACGTAACAAATGTCTCCCGCCCGCAACAGATTTTGTACCTTGCCCTGCGTCCAAGCCACGTCCGCTTGCCCCAGAGCCGCGGCATAGCGGCCGAACTTTAGAGTCGCAATTCCAATTCCCGACGAAGTGACGACCGCGTGCACGTATCCATTTACCTCCGGTTCGTCCTCCCAATCCGGATGCTGGTATTTGTCGATCGTATTTCCTTCCGCCAGCACATTTTCAAGATGCCCCTTCCATCCATGGCGGCGCTCGTAAGCCGCCAGCCCGTCGAGCACCGCTTGGTTCGCCGCCTTTTGCAGATCGACATCGAGCGACGTAAAAACTTTCAATCCGCCTTCGTGAACCTGATCGGCTCCATACTTAGTTTCCAAATACCGGCGTATCTCTTCCACGAAGTAGGGAGCCAGTGAATTGGGATCGTGCAGCAGATGCAGCGCAATGGGGCTGGAGCGGGCGTCCTCCGCCTGGGCCGTGGTAATCTTTCCGTCCTCCAGCATGGCATTGATCACCAGATTCCGGCGCTTCGTCGCCCGGTCGGGATGATTGATTGGCGAATAGACCACCGGCCCCTTCGCCAGACCAGCCAGCAGTGTGGCTTCCGCGAGCGTTAGCTTGCGCGCCGGCTTGCTGAAGTAGAATTCCGACGCAGCCTCAAAACCGTATACTCCATGCCCCAGAAAAATCTGATTGGCGTAAAGCGTCAAGATTTGCTGTTTGGTGAAGCGCCGCTCGATCTGAACCGCCAGCATCACCTCTTGCACCTTGCGAGAGAACGAGCGGTCCGGCGAAAGAAAAAGGTTGCGCGCCAATTGCATGGTCAGCGTCGACGCCCCCTGAACCTTCCCGCCTGATTGAATGTCGCGGTAGGCCGCTCCCGCGATCCGCCAGAAGTTAATTCCCGAATGGCGGTAGAAATCCTTGTCTTCAATCGAGAGCAGCGCGTCGCGCAGCACGGGACCGAAATCGTCGTAACTAGCCACCACTCGCCGCTGCAGCGCGAACGAGCCGATCACGCGTCCGTGATCGTCGTACAACTCTGTAATCGAGCTCGGGCGATATGCCTCTAGCGCTTCGACTTGAGGTAAATCCGTGGTGTAGACCAGTAGAAGGCCGGCAGTAGCGCCCACCAGAGCAGACACCAGCAGCAGCAGGCCAATCAATACCCGGCCTACAAACTTGCCCCCAGTAATGTCCACCGGCGGAAGATCTTCGTAGGGCCACGTCATGGCGAGATGGCTTCAGAATAGCAGGGGCCACAAGTGCTCGCCGGCACACTGTACCCAAAAACAAAATCGCGCGCCCTGCGGCGCGCGATGAAGGTCCCGATAGGTGGAAAAGCTCACGACTAGCTGGTGCGGCTCTTCAGCACCTCGATGGCTTTATGCAACTGATCGTCCGGCGTGTTCTTGGGCTTGGCCTCAGGTTCTTCCGGAGCCGGCGTCTCTCCTTCGTCATCGGAGATTACGTTGTCCGTTTCGTCGGCCACCACCACGTTTGGAGTTACAGCAACTTCCTGAATTGCCTTTCCGCTGGGCGAGTAGTACTTCGCCACCGAAAGAATCAGTGCCCCCCCGTCCGGCAGGTCAATCGTTTTCTGCACTGACCCGTCGCCGAAGGTTTTGTCGCCCACAACGTCGCCTCGCGCGTTCTCAAGGAGAGCAGCCGCGACAATCTCGGCCGCGCCGGCGGTTCCCTTATTCACCAGCACCGCTACCGGAAGCGAAGTCACTGCCTTCGCCGGATCTGCGTTAAAAGCCTGGCGCGGAAATTTCTGTCCTTGCAGGTATGTGATCGTGCCGTGATTCAGGAAAAGATTAGCCGTGGCAACGCCTTCACTCTCTTCTCCGTCAGAGGTATTCCGCAAATCCAGAACAAGTTTCTTGGCTCCTGATTTTTCCAGCGATTTGATCTTCCCGGCAATCTCCTGCGCTTTGCCCTTCGTCAGAGCGTCTACCTTCACGTAGCCGATGCTATCTTCGAGCATCTTGTCCGATACCGGCGGAATGCTCACTACATCCCGCGTGATCGTCATTTTCTGCGGCTCCGCTCTGCGCGCGCGCACCACCGAAACGTTCACAGTCGAACCCGGCGTCCCCGCCAGCGCGTTGCGAATCTCCGGCAGCGACATGTCTCGCGTGCTCTGCCCTTCGATCGATTCGAAAATGTCCGTCGCCTCAATCCCTGCCTTTTCCGCGGGCGATCCCGGCAAAACTGACACCACGTCGGCGTATCCGAAACGCTTCGAGATCGTCGCCCCGATCTCCCCCTTGGCTTCAGACTTGTGCGCCTTGTAAACCTTGTAAGCATCCGCCGTCAGGTAGCTGGAGTTCGCATCCAGCGACTCCACCAGACCATGCAGTGCGCCGTCAGTGACTTTGGGAATGTTTGGGTCTTCCACGTACTCATTTTGTACGCGTGACAATACTTCGCTATAAACCTGCATCTGCCGGTACGAGCCGTCGTTCGAGGAAGCGTGAACGCCCCCCAGCGATCCGACCACAACAAATAACAGCAGGGCAAAAGACGAAACCAGAATCGCAGCTTTAGTTTTCATGGACATCAAATTCTTCTTTTGGAAAGGGACTTACTTCCTGAGAAACTTCCTCTCATTATATCTTGTAGATGCTGGTTTTTGTCGCCCGGCTGCTCTTGTTCGCGCCTGACCGGTAACTTCAAGGGAATTCGTACCATCCCCGAGAATATAAGACGACCCAGAGTTAAGATGACCCACAGTTAAGACGATCCAGCCTCGTCTTTGTCACCCGCCCATTACGAGGCTGGTTTGAAGTTCAGCGTAATAACGCTTTCCACTGACACAGCACGCCCATTCATGGAATAAGGCTTGAAATGCCAATGCTTCACCGCATCGATGGCGCCCCGGGCAAAAACTAACGATCCCTGCAGGAACTTTGCATCCTGTACCGTGCCATCCCGCCCGACGAGCACCTGCAGAACCACATTGCCCCGCTGTCCATTCTTAGCGGCTGTTGGATATTCAGGATCAACCGGCTGTTCCGCCAGCAGTTCGCGCAGGGCAGCCTCCGGCAATTTCACCGGCTCAATGGATGACATCGCCGCCTCTTCCGGTTTGTTCCCGCTTGATTCCGGAGTCGAGGACGCTATCTGCGATTTCAGACTTGACGGTATCCCAGCATTCTCTCCCGCTGAAGGCGCATGCGTCGGCGGAGAATGCACAGTCGTTGTGGCCGGAGGTGGCGCCGTGGGTTGCCACGAAGGCGGTGCTGTCGGCGTTGCCACGACAGCCGTAGCGGACGCAACTGCAGCCGGATTCGCCAGGGCAGTCGCCGAGCCTGCGATTGCCGGATCCTTACTCTGGCCTGCGGCCGGTTCCGCCTGTGGGCTCTGGTCTGATACGGCCTGGTTTTGATCCGTGGGAGCATCCCCGCTTGTAATCGCCTGTGCCTGGCCTCCGCTCGCCTGAGAACCTTTGCCAGGTTTCACCGTAGGGTCGACCACGGGAACCACCTGAATCTGGGTAGGATCCGTTGTCGCATCCGGGATATTTGGCGGCACCGGCAGCTTGTACTCATCCCCCGACTGCCCAAAGCTATCGTGCTGCGCCACAGCCTGCGGTAAAGCGGCAGGCGGAGGATTCAGCCAACGCCGCCCCGCGTGCAATCCGTTCAGGGAGAAAATGGCCAAAGTCTGCCGCGTTCGAGGCACCGCCACCAGCACCACGCTCGCCAATGCCAATGCGCTCACTACGAAGACCTTGCCGCGTTTCGGCCCCGCCGCGACTGCCGGTTTCGGACTCTCCTTTGGCTCGCCCGCCATATAGGCGAAAAGAGCTTCCGTTTCGCCTTCCTGCTGCGTCTCGTTGTTTTCAGATTGCGTCGCGTTGCCGGCAGGAGCCTTTTTTTCCTCCATCGCCGGTGCCGCTGCTACCGCCCCGTAGGACGGGTCCCCATAGGACAAAAGCTCGTTTTTCGGCGCACGACCCTCCGCGGCTATTGGCGCCGATGTCGTCAGCCGCGCTTGCAACGACGCCCACCCTGTTAAAGGCTCCGACGGTTCGGGTTTCTGTTCCGGTACAGCTTCCACCGCAGCAGCCATCGGCTCCAACTCGGTGAGCGCATCAACCTCTGCGCCAGAGGCCTGTTCCATTGATTCCCGCGCTTCACTTTCAGTGTCGAATTGCGCTCCCGGTGCCGGTCCTGCCGATTGCAGAAGTTCTCCCGCGCGGATCTTCTCCGGCGCTTGGGTCACAGAAGCGGGCGCGGAAATGGGAACACTTGGAGCACTGGAAGAAATTGGAGCAACTGGAGCACTTGAAGCGCTCGAAGCCGCAGCAGCCATCGCGGCTGTTTCCGGCATCGTCCGCGGAGCAACTGGCGCAGCCTGCTTAAACTTTGACCGAAGCAGTTCACACGCCGTGCTCATCGTCTCCCGCACCTGCTCGGCGCGAATGGGCTTCAACAGAACTGAATTGGCTCCCGCCTGCAACGCCTGCGGCCGGGCATCCTCGCTTACCATCGCCAATGTCAAAGGTCGCAGCGCAGCCTTCAAATCCCGGGCCGTTTTTAGCAGAAACGCGGCTTCCGGCTGATCCTGCCAGTCGGTGATCACTATCTGGAACCCTTGCGTCGTAACCCGCTCGACGGCATCCACACCGCTCTTGCAGTACTCCGCCTCGATCCCGAGATCGGCGAGCACCTGCCGGACCGGCTGGACCATCTCCTCATTGGACGAAAATACAAGGCAGCGCAAGGCCATACTATTCCAGACTAGGCAGCCTCAGTAACCGCGGCAAGTTACCGAGGTGGAGGGTTGGTAATACCGGACGAGGCCTACCCGCGATTCAGCCAGAAATGTCTGGTAATTCTGCAGTACATGTACCCGAGAAACGCCACGCCTTTTCATTTGCGTTGGCTATATCCTGTTGGCCGAACAGGCCTCGCCAAGCCCTTGCGCTAGAATGCTTCCTCATTCCCGGTCAGCGAACTTATGCAGTCTGCGGATGTAGTCATCATCGGTGGCGGAATCGTCGGCTCCAGCATTGCCTATCACCTTGCTGCTCAGGGATGCCGCAACATTCTGCTCATCGAGCGCGAGTCCGCCCAGGGTAAAGGATCCACGGGCAAGAGTATGGGCGGAGTCCGCGCTCAATTTTCTACGCCCGTCAGCATTCAGATGTCGCTGTACTCGATTCCTTTCTACGCCAGCTTCGAGGAGCGTCTCGGTTACCCCTGTGACTACCGCCCGCAGGGATATCTCTTTTGCGCCACCAACGACAATCAGATGGCCTATCTGCGGACAAACTACACGCAGCAAGTGAAGATGGGCCTCAAGGACGTCCGGCTGATGCAAAGCGATGAAATCGGCGGCAATTTTCCCCAGTTGCGCGCCGACGACATCATCGGCGGAAGTTTCTGCTCCAGCGACGGCTTCGTCGATCCCTACAGTGCCATGAACGGATTCATGGCCTGGGCAGCCGGCCACGGGGCCAGCCTGTGGAAGAACACCATCGTCACCGGTTTAACCCGTGATTCGGCTGGAATCGCTTCGGTCGAGACCACGCGAGGCCGTGTGGCCACTCGCAAGGTAGTAAACTGTGCCGGGCCTTGGGCCGCCGCCGTCGCCAAACTCGCCGGCCTGGATTTACCCGTCGAACCGTTGCGCCGCATGCTGGTCCCGAGTGAGCCCTTCGACGATTTCCCTCACAACGCGCCCATGATCGTTGACATGTCGAATGGTTTTCATTTTCGTCCTGAAGCCCGCGGCTTTCTCCTGGCCTGGAATGATCCCGAGGAAACGCGCGGCTTCAACACCGACTTCGACCCGGCTTTTGTCGAAAAAATCCTGATCCGTGCCGCGAGCCGGGTTCCTTGCTTCGCCAATCTGCCGGTGAATCCCAAACGCGCCTGGGCCGGCCTCTATGAGATGACGCCGGACCATCATCCCGTCCTCGGAGATACGCCAGGGCTGCCCGGATTTTTCCTGGCCAACGGCTTCAGCGGCCACGGAGTGATGCATGCCCCGGCCACGGGAAAGATTCTCAGCGATCTTATTCTCACCGGCAAAACGGAGCTGATTGATTCATCATTGCTGAATCTCTCACGCTTCGCCGAAGGCCGAATGATTCACGAAACCGCCGTCCTGTGACACTTGAGTTGACCGTTGCACCCAAAATTGTTTTGAAAGGGCGCGGCTTCAGCCGCTCCACAAAGCTGCACGTGAGAGAACTGAATCTCGGGGAGAAGCGTGCGGGTGGAGCAGGCCTTCCAGGCCTGCGTCCCAAGCCACCTTAAAATTAGCGGGGCTTTAGCCCCTGAGGTTAACCTAACACTGCGCCCGAGCTTGCAAGAACCAACTCACTACCAGGGAAACCATGGCACTGCAGGAACACAACTACTGGCTTACCACCGCAGACTTCCCCAAAACAGAAACCCGCCCACTCCCCGCCCGCGTGGACGTCGTCGTAGTCGGCTCCGGTTTTACCGGACTCTCGGCCGCCCGCACCCTGGCTAAACGTGGTGCCAAAGTTGCCGTGCTCGAAAGCGAAACCATCGGATGGGGAGCCAGTTCCCGCAACGGCGGCATGGTGCTGACCGGCATGAAGCTGGGAGTGAATCAGCTCATTTCCATGTATGGACGCGAGCTCACCCGCCGCATGTACGCCGCGTCGCTCGAGACTATTGACTGCGTGGAACAGATTATCCGCGAAGAAGCCATCGACTGCGACTTCTCCCGTTGTGGCCACCTCGAAGTCGCCTGCAAGCAAAAGCATTTCGACGATTACGCCCGCCAGGCGGAGGTGATTGCCCGCGAGTTCAATCACACCCTGCGCGTCGTGCCAAGACACCAGCTGAGTGCCGAGATCGGCTCGAATATTTACCATGGCGGCATGGTCGACGAAGTCAGCGCCGGATTGAATCCCGCGCGCTACGTCGCTGGATTAAGCCGGGCCGCAATGAAAGCCGGCGCTGAGATCTTCGAATACACGCGCGTCGAAGACCTGCAGCGCGAATCAAACGGCGGCGATTTGAGTTGGAAAATCTCCACCTCGCGCGGCACGCTATGGGCGCACGAAGTCTTCATCGCCACCAGCGGCTATACCGGCCGTGCAACTCCCAGTCTGCAGAAAAAAATCATTCCGATTGGTTCGTTCATCATTACCACGGAAGTCCTGCCAGAATCCCTGGCGCACGAACTCAGCCCACGCAATCGCATGATCTACGACTCCAAAAATTATCTTTACTACTACCGCCTGACGCCCGATCGCCGCATGTTATTCGGCGGCCGCGCCGCATTCTTCCCCGAGAATGATCGCACCATCCGCCGCAGCGCTGAAATCCTCCGTCGCGGCATGATCGACGTCTACCCTCAACTGCGCGACGCCAAACTTGAATACGTCTGGGGCGGCACGCTCGACTTCGCCTTCGACATCATGCCCCACGCTGGTCAAATCGATGGCATGTATTACGCCCTCGGCTATGCCGGACATGGAGTCGCGATGGCTACCTACCAAGGCCAGAAGGTGGCGGAACTGATTGCTGGAGACAAATCGGAGAACCCCTTCGTTGCCATCCCATTCCCCGGCGCGCCGCTCGGCCTGTACAACGGCAAGCCGTGGTTCTTGCCCTTTGCGGGATTGTGGTACAAGTTCTTGGATTGGGTAAACTAAACTAGGTCGCGACACACGGCCAAATCACTGGAACGGGTTTCGAATGGTTAATCGTTCCTCAATGACTTGCCCATCCTGCAAATCTTCCGAATAAAGTGTGGAGCACTTCGCCTCAATCGCAGCCGCAACGACCAGCGCGTCGTAGATGCCGAACCCGTACTGCTGCGCGATCTTCAACGCTGCCTCGTGTGTATCAACCGTGATTGCCATCGGCGAAGGGAATAAGATTCGAACCGCATCCAACGCGTCGATCACGTCCTCCCAAGGCATGCGCATCTTACGTCGCGCGACCGCGACGAATTCATTCAAAACTTGAACGCTGATTACTCCGCCTTGCGCTACTAACTGCTGAGCCCGCTCCCTTCGCGAATCTCCGCTAACCATCGCGTAGATCAGCACGTTGGAGTCGAAAAACGACTTAGCGCTCATCGCTCCCGCTGCCTCGCTCATGTGCTTCCTCGCGGTCGAAGACGAAGCCGGGGGGCAAAGGACGGCTTAACTTGCGCAGGCGGGCGAGCGCTTGTTGGCGGGCCGTGTCACGGCTTACGTCGAAGGTGCGCTTGTCTGCGACCCGAATCTCGATATCGTCGCCTTCTTTCAGTTCAAGCGCCTCGACGACCGCGGCAGGCAAGCGAATTGCCAGACTGTTTCCCCACTTCGAAACCTGCATATCATTCCCTCTGAGCAACCTCTCTAATCAACAAAGATATACAAAGTAATTGTATATCTATGAGCAGGCAAAAGCAACCATCCCCGCCATATGCGAATAAACTTTTTGTGGATTGTGAAGCCGAACTGCGTTTGCTTACCTGCGATCCCTGGAATGCTAAGAGCCAAGAGAGGAATCCCGAGAAAAACCCCACCCTCGACGCCTCGGTCCAAACCAAGGCGCCAGACTCCACACTTCTTCACCGCCGGGACGCTTCTACCGGGCGATGAAGTCCGAGAAGAAGTAGGCAAGCACTCCGAAAAGAGCCAGTCCTGAAATACCGTATGCCGTGAGAACCCACGCGCCACGGCCGGCAAAACGTCTGCTTGCCGATCGCTGAGAGGAAGACTGAGAAATAGATTGCTCGGAATCAGAATCTGAATCTGAAGAGGAAATACCCAGGGCCCGATCTTCCATGCAAAAACCCCTCCAACGGAAAGATCGTGGCGCAAGAACGTTATGCGTCACGCCTGCCCGGCATCGCGGCCAGGCAAGACTATCTGAGCCGGGATTTTACTACGGATATGCGGCCATAAAGCGAAAAAATGTGACCCAGCTCACAAATTGATGTGCAAACTATTTCTCCCTCCACGGCAACCTTTCAGGAACGCAGCGCAGCACTCCGGCCTCACCATTCCCTCCTGCAACCAGCGTTTTTTCAAAACCTTCATCTTGGGATGGAGGCCCCCAGGCCTTACTATTACGTTATGCGTAGTCTCTTTTTGCCACTTCTTCTTGCCTGCAGCTTGGCCGCGCCATACGCCACACCGGCACAGACCAATCAGCCTCGTTCCAGTTCAGCTGTTCCCGCAAAAGCAGAAGCAGAAACAGAAACACAAACACAAACAAATAACGGAGCCAAAGCCTCCCAGTCAAAACCTCCGGATATCGCCAACATCCCCAAACCGGAAGCTCCCAAGCGCGACTATTCCCAGGAAGCTTTTGTCGTCGAGCAGTACCGCTCCAACTTCCGCTTTGAAAGCGATGGCACCGGCCGCCGCGAAACCCTCGCTCGCATTCGCGTACAAAGCGAAGCCGGAGTCCAGCAGTGGGGACAGATTCAGATTGGCTATAACTCCGCCAACGAACGCGTCGAAATCGCCTACGTCCGCGTCGTCAAGGCCGACGGCAGCATCGTCAAAGCCGGCCAAGATTCCGTGCAAGACCTCACCGCCCCCGTCGAGCGCGAGGCTCCCGTCTATACCGACTATCGCCAGAAACACATCACCGTGCCCGGCCTGCGTCCCGGCGAGGTGCTCGAATACGACATCGTCACCGTCATTCACACCCCGCTCGCCGCCAACCAATTCTGGGCCGACTACGATTTCGACAAGAGCAGCATCATGCTCGATGAGGAACTCGACGTCGATGTCCCCGCCGACCGTCAGCTAAAGCTGAAGAACAAGGCGGGCATGGATCCGAAAGTCGCCGAAGCCAATGGCCGCCGCACCTACCACTGGACTAGCTCTCACCTCGAGCGCGAAGACGACACGAAAGACAGCGACAAAGACAAAAAGAAGAAAAAGAAGAAATCCGACGAGGAACGCCCCGACGTTCAGCTAACCACCTTCGTAAGCTGGGAGCAGGTCGGCCTCTGGTATGCCTCGCTCGACAAAGACCGTCGCGAACCCACGCCCGAAGTCCGCGCCAAAGCCGAAGAACTCACCAAAGGCCTCGATAAACAGATGGACAAGATCGAGGCTCTCTACGATTTTGTTGCGAAAAATTTCCGCTACGTCAGTCTCTCGCTGGGCCTCGGCCGTTATCAGCCTCACGCCGCCGGCGATGTTCTCCACAATCAATACGGCGATTGCAAAGATAAACACACGCTGCTGGCCTCTCTGCTCGAAGCCGAAGGCCTGCATCCCTCATCTGTCCTCATCAATTCCAGCCGAAGGCTCGATCCCGACCTCCCATCGCCCTCTCAGTTCGATCACGTCATCACCATGCTGCCCATGGGCCAGAACGAAGTCTGGATGGACACCACCAGCGAAGTCGCTCCCTTCCGCCTGCTTGCCTACTCTTTGCGCAATAAACTGGCGCTGGTTATACCCGCCGCCGGCACGCCGCATCTCGAAGAAACTCCAGCCGACACGCCCATGCCCGACAGCGAGGTTTCTGAAGTCGAAGGAAAAGTGAACCAGATTGGCAAGCTCGAAGCCCACGTCCACTACACCTTCCGTGGCGATGAAGAACTGATGCTCCGTTCCGTCTTCCGCCGCGTTCCCGAAGCGCAGTGGCAACGCGTGGTGGAAAACGTCAACGCCGGCATGGGTGGCGAAATCACGCATCTGAAAATCAGCGATCCCGCCGCCACCCGCGAACCCTTCACCATGTCCTACGATGTCGCCAAGCCCAATTTCCTGGACTGGTCCAAGAAAAAATCCGACCTCACCCTGCCTCTTTGCCAGTTCAATCTTCCCGACACTGGCATCGGCGACAGCAATGATGACTCCGACTCCGACGCCGATTCCGACCCCGTCAAGCTCGGCCCCAAAGCTGAATATGTTTACAAGATCAAACTCGAACTGCCCGCGAACTATACCGCCCGTGCTCCTCTTCCTTTTTCTCTCAAGCGCGACTACGCCGACTACCAGGCGACTTACAAGCTCGAGGGAACCACCTTCACTGCCGCCAGAACGCTAATCATGCGCCAAGACGAACTTCCCGCCCAACGCGCCAGCGACTATCAAGCCTTTCGCCACGCCGTTGGCTCCGACCTGGGCCAGGTCCTCTCCGTCGAAAACACAGTCTCGGGCACGCCCACCGCCCCCGCCGACATGAAAGCTGACGATCTCATCGAAAGCGGCCGAGCCGCCATGGCCAGCGGCAACCTCGCCATGGCAATTCAGGTTTTCAAGCGTGCCACAGAAGTTGATCCCAAAAACAAATATGTCTGGAATGCCCTTGCCGCCGCCTATCTCGGCACGCGTCAGGAGGATGAGGCCATCGCCGCCCTGAACCAGCAGATCCAACTCAATCCCTACGACGAATACGCCTACAACGCCCTCGGCCGCGCCTACTGGCAAGAGCGCAAGTATGAAGACGCCGTCACGGCCTTCAACAAGCAGATCGAGATCAATCCTCTCGACAAATTCGCCCACGCCGGACTCGGTTCAATGTATTCCGAGTGGCACAAATATGACTTGGCCGCGCCCGAGTTGGAAAAGGCCGCTTCTCTCACCCCTGACAATCCAGAATTGCAGGTAAGCCTGGGCGACGCCTATCTAAATCTCGGCCAGGACGACAAAGCTCTGGCGATCTTCGACCACGCAGTTGAAATCTCCGCTACCCCGCTGGTCTGGAACAACATCGCCTACCAGCTTTCGCTGAAGAAGTCTCATCTCGACCGCGCCCAGCAATACGCCGAATCGGCAGTCTCAGCCACCACCGCGGCGTTGCGCAATGTCTCACTCGACCGCCTCTCGCCGCAGGAGTTGCCTCTCGTTCCCTCGCTCATCGCCTACTGGGACACGCTGGGCTGGGTCTATTTCAGCGAGGGCAATCTCGACAAAGCCGAAAAGTACGTCGCCGCCGCCTGGGGACTCGGCCAGCACGGCGAAGTCGGCGACCATCTCGGCCAGATCTACGAGAAGGAAGGAAAAAAAGACCGCGCCCTGCGCACCTATGAACTGGCCAGCACCGGGCTGCGCCCCATCCCGGAAACCCGCGACAGAATTGATGCGCTCGTCAAGAGCGACGCCAAACTGAACGGCACCGCCAAAAATGGCAAGCAGGATCTCCAATCCCTGCGCACCATCGATCTAGGCAAGGCGCCGGGCAAGGCAAAAGAAACAGGCAACGCCGAATTCTGGGTGCTCCTGAGCGGAGGCGCCACCGCCCCAACCAGGGCCGAAGCCGTAAAATTTGTCAGCGGTGACGAGAAGCTAAAAATCTTCACCGACGCCCTCCGCACCGCCGAATACCATCTCACCTTCCCCGACGACACCCCCGTCAAAATCCTCCGCCGCGGAATCCTCTCCTGCTCCACTGCGACGGGAAACTGCACCTTCGTCCTCATGCTCCCCGATGATGTCAGAACGGTGGACTGAGGGATGAACTGCCGTCTACCCTGGAAATGGTCTCATAAATTGTCTTGGGAAGGGCACGGCTTTAGCCGTGCCGCCCAGACCCAATAAATATGCGGGCTTCAGCCCCTGAGGAACATCCCCCTCGACCCGCCGCACCCGTACCTTCGTGCTTTGATCCTGCGGATTAGGCGAGCACGGCCGGAGTGAAGTATTTCAGCCCACGCAGCGAAAGCTTGAACCCTCATCTCGATCAAGCGATATGCGCCGGCATGAAACCCGACCGTCGGTTCGAGAGGTCGGATTTCATGTCGGAGAGTGGACTAGCACACGAAAGCTTGAACCCTCATCTGATCAGCGATATGCGCCGGCATGAAACCCGACCGTCGGTTCGAGGTCGGATTTCATGTCGGAGAGTGGACTAGCACAAACGAGCCCCAGCGAGTTGGCGCCCGCCTTCCTTACTTCCACAACGACCTTGTGACATCCGACCTTGCCCCGCAATTTAAATTGCGTAATCATGGTCGAGGCCGTGACGATCGGGCCAGCCTACACCGTCGCGCCTCGAAGTCCTTTGTTTTACGGATTTTGACATCTTTGACAAGCGGATTTTGAGGGGAATTTCTTGCTACCGTGACGATTCCAATAAGCCAGGGGGAGGGGGGAGTACCCCCGGTTTACCCCAGCGGACCCCTTTGACGACCCCGGCTCCGGCAGCCCATCAAGAATTATTTCGCTGAGAAATTCACAGCCTGCTCGTAAGCACTAGCCACTCTTAGCACTAGATCCTCCCGCCAATGCGGCCCCGCGATCTGCAGCCCGATAGGCAGCCCGCTTTTCGTAAAACCGCAAGGCACTGAGATCGCAGGCAATCCCCACACATTGAACGGACGCGTGTTGCGCAGCAACGCAAGCTCCACCGGACGCAGCGCGGCAGGATCTTTTTTCAAATCGGCGATCGCCGGCGCCGGGATAGGCATCGTAGGCGTGACCAGCAAATCCACGTCGGCAAAAATATCTCGAGCCTGCCGCCGCTCCTGATCCAGCTCGCGCCGCCGCTGAATATATTCAGCCGCCGAAATCCTTTCGCCGGACCGGATGCGCCGCAGTGTCTCCGGCCCATACAACTCAGACGTTCGCGCCACATTCTCGGCATGATAAGCAAAAGACTCCGCTGCCTGCACCGTTCGGTCCGAAGACACTTCAACTTGCACGTCCCGAACATGGGCCACGAGCGTTCCGATCACCGCCAAAGCCTTCTCCACCGCCGCTCGGACTTCATCATCAAGCTCATCATAAAAATAAGCCCGCGGGATCCCAACTCGCAGACTCTTCGTTCCCTCGCTCCGACCCGAAACGACAGTAGAAACGTAATCGGACACGGGAACATCCGCACTGCACAAATCGAGCGCATCGTATCCCGCGATGGCTTGCAGCACAATGGCCGCATCGCCAACCGTCGCCGCCAGCGGCCCAACATGATCGAGCGACCACGAAAGCGGAATCACTCCGCGCGCCGATACGCGCCCATAAGTTGGCTTGATTCCCACACACCCGCACAAGGCAGCCGGTTCACGAATCGACCCAGCCGTATCCGTCCCAGTCGCCGCATAGCAAAGCCCCGCAGCGACCGCGGCCGCAGAACCGCCCGACGACCCGCCGGCAATATGCCCTGCATTCCACGGATTGTGAACATCGCCAAAAAAACTTACCAGCGAACTTCCGCCATAGGCGAACTCATGCAGATTGTTCTTGCCAACAATCACCGCGCCCGCCCGCCGCAGCCGCCGTACAACTTCCGCATCTTCGCTGGGGACACGGTTCTGGAAAAGGGCACTGGCAGCCGTTGTCCGCGTGCCTGCAGTATCGATCAGATCCTTCAGAGCCACAGGAACGCCGTGCAGCGGCCCGCGCCACTCCCCGCGCGAAATTGCAATTTCAGCGGCCCGCGCCTCCGCCAATGCCGACTCAGCCATCACCGTAATAAAAGCGTTCAGCGTGGGGTCAAGCTTCTCGATGCGATCCAGACAATCGCGGGTCAGTTCGAGCGGAGAAACCTCTTTCCGCCGCAATCGAGGTGCAAGCTCAACAATAGTTTCCAAAGTAGGCATCGTCGCAACGCACTTCATTGTATTAAACAACCGCTGGAGTCTCGACGGATCACAAAGGACATGAGTATCACGAAGGAATCCCCGATCGGAACTGACCTTCTGTACCTTCGTGCCCGGAGCTTGCGCTACGCGAAGTCGAAGGGTGGTTAATGATTTTGCTTCCCCACAAAAAAGCAACCACCAGCCCAGGCCTATAATCAAAAATGCGGTTTTTATCCGGAGGCTAATCATGGCGGAAATGACGATCGCCCCAGTCGCAACCCACGGTTTTTTTGTCGACGGCCGATGGATCGAAGACGGCGACCTCGTTGAAATCCGCGCTCCCTTCGACGGCAGCGTAATTGCGCGGGTGATCCAGGCCCGGCGCGAACATGCCGAAGCCGCGATCGCCGCCGCCGTCAAAGCCTTCGGAACCACCCGCCGGTTGCCGGCCTTCGAGCGCCAGCGTGTGTTGCGGCGGGTAGCGCAATCGATCTCCGAACGTCGCGACGAATTCTCCCGCACCCTCGCCCAGGAAGCCGGCAAGCCTATCAAGCTGGCGCGCATCGAAGTCGACCGCGCCATTTTCATCTTCAATGTCGCCGCCGAAGAAGCGACTCGCATCTACGGCGAATATCTTCCCCTCGACTGGCAGGAATCTACGGCGGGACGGTGGGGTATGGTGAAACGCTTTCCGCTCGGCCCCATCGCCGGCATCACCCCATTTAATTTCCCGCTCAACCTGGTGGCGCACAAAGTAGCTCCCGCAATTGCGGCGGGGTGCTCGATGGTGTTGAAACCCGCGCCGCAGACGCCGCTCTGCTCGCTGCTTCTGGCGGAATGCGTGCAACAGGCGGGCTGGCCCGATGGCGGGCTCAACGTGCTGCCGCTCTCGAATGACGATGCCAGCCTTCTGGTCACCGACCCGCGTATCAAACTGATCAGCTTCACCGGCAGCGCGTCGGTCGGGTGGGACATCAAACGCCGCGCCGGGAAAAAGAAGGTTGCGCTCGAACTCGGCGGCAACGCCGGTGCCATCGTCCACAGCGACGCCGACCTCAACTACGCTGCCGAGCGCTGCGTCGCAGGAGGCTTCGGTTACGCCGGCCAAACTTGTATTTCCGTCCAGCGAATTCTGGTCGAGCAGTCGATCTATGGCAAGTTCACCGATCTTTTCGTGGAAGGCGTCAAGAAATTGAAGACCGGAGATCCCATGCAGGAATCCACCGACCTCGGCCCCCTGATCCGCGAAAGCGATGCCATCCGCGTCACGCAGTGGGTGGAAGAAGCGGTTCGCGCCGGCGCTCGGTTGCTCTGCGGCGGCGGTCGAACAGGTTCAATCGTCGATCCCACCGTGCTTACGGGCACCAAACCCGAAATGAAGGTGAACTGCCAGGAAATTTTCGGCCCGGTTGTAACCGTCGAGCCCTACCAAAATTTTGACGAAGCCCTCCGCCGCGTCAACAATTCCAACTACGGCTTGCAGGCGGGATTGTTCACTCGCGACGTGAAATTGCTTTTCCAGGCCTATGATGAACTCGAAGTCGGCGCCCTGATAGCCGGCGACATCCCCTCGTTCCGCATCGATCAGATGCCCTACGGCGGCGTGAAAGACTCCGGCCTTGGCCGCGAAGGACTGCGCTACGCGATCGAAGAAATGACCGAGCCCAAACTCCTGGTCATGAATCTACGTTAGCCGTGCAGTTCCGCAAATTGTTTCGCCAAGTAACCTAACTCTTCAGCACTATTTAGACATTATCCTTCAGCACTACTTCCGTACTTTGCTTCAGCACTACTTCCGTACTTTGCTTCAGCACTACTTCCGTACTTTGCTTCAGCACTATTTAGGCACTATCCGATGCGGGATATTTGTTGCATCTCCTTCAAAAGTACGCGACAACCGCGCACGAAATATTTATAATCTGTTGTTCTCTCAGCTGACGCGAAAGAATCTGTGGGTGTTTTCTTTGCGTCGTAACAATTAAGCGGCAACAAACCGGAGATCTGCTGCGTCTTATTCGCACTTCTTAAAGCACGTACGCAAGCATGTCGCAGATTTTTCATCGCAGCACTAATACCCTTTCCCGGGCCACGATTTTTGGCGCGGTCTTCGTCGTTGCTGCGTTAAGTTGGGTGGCGATGGAGATCCAACGTTCGCCGTACATCACTTATGCCGGCGTGCGCAAGCCGCAGCCCGTGCCCTTCAGCCATCAGCACCACGTTGCCGGACTCGGCATTGATTGCCGCTATTGCCACACGTCAGTCGAGAATTCGAGCTTTGCCGGCATTCCCCCCACCAAGACTTGCATGAACTGCCACTCTCAGATCTGGACCAACGCCCAGTTGCTGGAGCCAGTCCGCGCCAGCTACCGATCCGGCGAGTCACTGCGGTGGACGCGGGTGAACCAGCTTCCCGACTTCGTTTTCTTCAATCACAGCATTCATATCAATAAAGGAGTCGGCTGCAACACCTGCCACGGCCCCGTCGACCAGATGCCCCTCATGTATCAGCAGGAGTCGCTGCAGATGGAGTGGTGCCTGGATTGCCACCGCGCGCCGGAGAAAAACTTGCGTCCGCGCGATCAGGTATTCAACATGCGTTACCAGCAACCGAGCAGCGCCAGGCCCGTGGTCATCGACGGCCAAAACTACACAGACCAGATTGACCTGGGCTCCGCTTTAGTAAAAAAGTACAACGTTCGCAATGTGCGAGACATCACCAGTTGCAACACGTGCCACCGGTGAAAGGGGTTGTAGATTTTTAGCGATTTGATCGCGATCTGCTTTTTTGTTCGCTTTTTGGGTGGCGCAGGCCTTGAGGCCTGCGATTGAGAGTGTTTTTTTATGAAGCAACACTTCGGACGAGGCACGCTTTGAGGGCCCGGCTCGGGAAGGGCACGGCTTCAGCCGTGCCGATAAGAGTGCAAGAAGAGTGCGGCTTTAGCCGCTGAGGTCGGCTCTTATTACATAGACGGCGGCATTTAAAAAAATAATGGACGATCAAAACAAACCCGGCTCGCACGAAAAAAAGCGCGAAGACGTCTGCCCGAGTAAAAAAGGCAAGCTCGATCTCGAATCCCTCCGCTCGCAGATCAACGAGGAAAACGAGAAATCTGGCCCGGAATACTGGCGCAGCCTCGAAGAGCTCGCCGGGAGTCCCGCTTTCCAGGAAGCGCTGCACCGTGAATTCCCCAAAGGAGCCTCCGAATGGGTCGATTCCGTTTCGCGCCGCGGCTTCCTGAAAGTAATGGGCGCGTCCATGGCGCTGGCCGGCATGACAGGATGCGTGCGTCTGCCCATCGAGCCCATCGTTCCCTATGTCCGCCAGCCTGAAGACGTAATTCCCGGCCGCCCCATGTTCTACGCCACGGCGATGACGCTCGGCGGCTACGCCAGCCCGCTGCTGGTCGAGAGCCATCTCGGCCGTCCAACAAAAATTGAAGGCAACGACCAGCATCCTGCCTCTCTTGGCGGCAACGACATTTTCGCGCAAGCTTCGATTCTTGGCATGTACGATCCCGACCGCTCGCAGAGCGTGACCTCACTGGGCGACCAGCGATCCTGGCAGTCGTTCCTGACCGCGATTCGCGGCCCGCTCAGCGCGCAGAAAGCTCTGCAAGGCGCGGGCATTCGCATTCTCACGCCTACCATTTCTTCGCCCACGCTCGCCGACCAGCTGCGCAACTTCCTGAAGATTTATCCGCAGGCCAAGTGGCATGTGTATGAGCCGGTCAATCGCGACAACGTGCTCGAAGGCGCGAAGCTGGCCTTCGGCCAGCCGGTCGAGACGCGCTACGATTTTGAAAAAGCCGATGTAATCGTCTCGCTCGACGCCGACTTCCTGTATGCGGGTTTTCCGGGCAATGTCCGCTACATCCGCGACTTCGCCAAGCGCCGCAATCCCGATGGCAACATGAACCGGCTGTACGTGATCGAGAGCACGCCGACGACGACGGGAGCGAAGGCGGATCATCGGTGGCCGGTCCGGGCACACGAGATCGAACTATGTGCCGCGGCTCTATCCAGTCGCGCTCCTACTGCACTAAAAGAGATGGCGGAGGTTGTGGGCGGGGAGTGGGGTTGGTTCATATCTAACGACTTGAATGCAAGAGCCGGATCGAGTGTGGTTTTGGCTGGTGACCACCAACCTCCGGCTGTCCATGCGTTCGCTCACGCGATCAATGCGAATCTCGGCAATGTCGGCAAAACCATTTTCTATTCCGATCCGGTCGACGCGAACCCCGTCAACCAGGCCGAGTCGCTGAAAGATCTCGTCGCGGACATGCGCGGTGGCAAAGTCGATCTGCTGATCGTCCTGGGCGGCAATCCAGCCTACGATGCCCCTGCCGATCTGAACTTCGCTGACGCTTTGAAGAATGACAAGATTCCGCTGCGCGTGCATCATGGGCTCTATCAGAATGAAACCGCAGAGCTCTGTCAGTGGCATGTCAACGCCACGCATGAACTCGAAGCCTGGGGCGATGCGCGTGCTTACGACGGTACGGTCAGCATCATTCAACCGCTGATCGCGCCCCTCTACAACGGCAAGAGTTCGTTGGAATTTGTAGCTCTGCTCTCGGGACAAGCCGACTCTACCGGATACGATTTGACGCGAGCATACTGGCAGAAGCAGCACGCCAGCTCCGATTTCGAGCAATTCTGGCGCAAGTCGCTGCATGATGGTTGGATCGAGAATACTGCGTTTACTCCAAAGCCGTTAAAGGCTGCAAGCGCGCCAGTTGGGTCAGTCCCATTCCCCGCCAACGCTATCGAGCTCAACATCCGCCGCGATCCCACCATCTACGACGGACAATTCTCCAACAACGGCTGGCTGCAAGAGCTGCCCAAGCCGATGACCAAGCTCACCTGGGACAATGCTGTGCTCATCGGTCCCAAGATGGCTGAGCGGCTGCAGATCGCATCCAAAGACGTTGTCGAACTTGAGTTGAACGGGAAAAAAGTCACAGGAGCGGCTTGGATTCAAGCTGGCCATCCCGACAATTCCGTCACCATATTCCTCGGCTACGGCCGCAAACGCGCCGGCCGCGTTGGAACAGCGCAAGGCTTCGATGCCTACCAACTGCGAACCACCGCAGCGCCTTGGTTCACGACCGGCGTGCAACTGCGAAAGACTGGAGACACCTACAAGCTGGCCTCAACCCAAGGTATGCAGAGCATGGACACGCCCGACGGCGCGCATCGCCCCCTGGTGCGAGAAACGACGCTCGATGAATACCGCAAGGATCCGAACTTCGCGAAAGAACAGAACGAAGATGCGCCCCCCGGCCTCACGCTTTACAAGCCATATCCCTACAACGAGGAAGCTTACGCGTGGGGTATGGCGATCGATCTGAACGCCTGCGTCGGCTGCAACAATTGCGTGATCGCCTGCCAGTCGGAGAACAACATCGCGGTCGTCGGCAAAGAGCAGACGGAGATCGGCCGCCATATGCACTGGATTCGCATCGACGCTTACTACCAGGGCGACCGCGACAATCCCAAAGCGTTTTTCCAGCCTGTGCCCTGCATGCAGTGTGAAGACGCGCCCTGCGAACTGGTCTGCCCCGTGGGAGCCACCAACCACTCCAGCGAAGGCTTGAACGATATGATCTACAACCGCTGCGTGGGCACGCGCTACTGCTCGAACAACTGTCCCTATAAAGTGCGGCGGTTCAACTTTCTGTTGTTCCAGGACTGGGAAACCCCGCAGTACAAGATGATGCGCAATCCCGACGTCAGCGTGCGCAGCCGCGGTGTGATGGAGAAGTGCACCTACTGTGTGCAGCGCATCACCGAGCGCCGCATCGATGCCGAAACCGCCTCGGTGCGGGAAGGCAAAGAAGTCAAAATCAAGGATGGCGAGCTCCAGACCGCGTGTCAGCAATCCTGCCCGGCCGGTGCGATCATCTTCGGCAATATCAACGATCCCAACAGCCAGGTTTCGCAATTGAAAGCGCAGGCGCGCAACTACAGCCTGCTGGGCGAATTAGGGACGCGACCACGCACTACCTATCTGGCGGAAGTTAGAAACCCGAATCCGGAGTTGAAGGCATAAACGAGAATTTGAAAGGGCGCGGCTTTAGGCGCGCCGAACGGTAGATCTGAGAGAGCAGGCTTTAGCCCTGACGGAATTCATGGACGAGCAATACAAAACGACGGTGAACACGCAAGAGGCCCCGGTCATCGAGCCCGGCTACACCTTCGGCACCGTAACCGACAAGATCAGCGCGATCGTGCTGACGCGCCCCGCTTCGAACGGCTGGTTCATCGGCTTCGGTGTCTGCTTCATGCTCACCATGATGATGCTCTATGCCATCGGATATCTTTTCCTCAAGGGCATCGGCATCTGGGGCGTGACCATTCCCATCGGCTGGGGCTTCGCCATCGTCAACTTCGTGTGGTGGATCGGCATCGGCCACGCCGGAACGCTCATCTCCGCCATCCTCTTGCTGTTGCGCCAGTCGTGGCGCAATTCCATCAATCGCTTCGCCGAAGCCATGACGCTTTTCGCCGTGGCCTGTGCCGGTCTTTTCCCGCTGCTTCACGTTGGCCGCCCCTGGCTGGCCTACTGGCTGTTTCCCTACCCCAGCACCATGGGAGTTTGGCCGCAGTTTCGCAGCCCACTTATGTGGGACGTATTTGCCGTCTCCACCTATGCGACAATCTCCGCCCTGTTCTGGTTCATGGGTCTGATCCCCGATTTCGGCACGCTGCGTGACCGCTCTACCAAACCCTGGGTTCGCATGATTTACGGCATGCTCGCCATGGGCTGGCGTGGATCGGCTCGCCACTGGCACCGGTACGAAACCGCCTATCTGCTTCTCGCCGGGTTAGCTACGCCGCTCGTGCTTTCGGTCCACACTGTCGTAAGCTTCGACTTCGCCGTCGGCATCGTCCCCGGCTGGCATACCACCATTTTCCCTCCCTACTTCGTGGCCGGCGCCATCTACTCGGGCTTTGCCATGGTGCTGATGCTCTCCATCCCCATTCGGAAGATATACGGCCTGGAAGATTTTATTACCGAGCGCCATTTGCAGAACTCCGCAAAAGTTATGCTTGCGACCGGATTGATCGTTGCCTACGGCTACGCCATCGAAGCCTTCATGGGTTGGTACAGCGGCGATCGCTATGACGCTTTCACCCTGTGGAATCGCCTGCATGGCCCTTATGCACCCTGGTATTACGCGCTGCTTGCCTGCAACATCTTCATCCCGCAGGTTCTGTGGATTCGCAGGCTGCGCACCAGCCCGGTAGCGCTATTCCTGATTTCCGGTGTGATTCTGGTCGGCATGTGGCTTGAGCGTTTCATTATCGTCGTCGTCAGCCTCTCCCGCGACTTCCTGAATTCTTCCTGGGGCATGTACTACCCGACACGATGGGATTTCATGACCTTCATCGGCACCATCGGATTTTTCCTTGCCTGCATGTTCCTGTTCTGCCGCTTGCTGCCCATGATTTCCATTTTCGAAATACGGACGCTCCTGCCACAGGCAGAAGGGAAAGCATCGGAGGCGGCAGAGTAAATGAAACGCGATCCCATCTACGGCATGATGGCGGAGTTCGATACGCCCACGGCTCTCATCGAGGCCGCGCGCCGCACCCATCAGGCAGGCTATACAAAGATGGACGCTTATAGCCCGTTCCCCATCGAAGGTTTGGCCGAAGAAATCGGCTTCCACCACGATGAAGTTCCCCTCGTGGTGCTGATTGGCGGCATCATCGGCGGTTTCTCCGGCTACCTCTTGCAGTGGTGGTGCTCCGCCGTTGCTTATCCCATCAACGTTGGCGGCAGGCCATACCACTCCTGGCCGGCTTTTATACCCATCACTTTTGAAATGACGGTTCTGTTTGGCGGCATCTCCGCTCTGTTCGGCATGCTCGCCCTCAATGGCTTGCCCATGCCCTATCACCCCGTATTCAATGTGCCGCGCTTTGCCTTAGCCTCGAAAGATCGCTTTTTCCTGATTGTGTTTTCCTCTGACAAAAAGTACGACCCGGCCGGCACTCGGGCTTTCCTCGAAAGCCTGCAGCCGCGCTCCATTTCGGAGGTGCCCAGCTAAGATGCCGTGTCTCCGCCAAATATCGGCTCGCTCGGCAAAAGTAGGGTGCCCCGCTTCTCGCTTCATTTGCGAGAAGTGGGAGTGTGCGCGCGCACGGCTCGGGAGCGTTGTGACCTTGCTGGTCGCGATATCGCTATTCTCGGCCTGCCGCCTCGACATGCAGATCCAGCCCAAGCAGAATCCGTTTTCCCGCAGCGATTTCTTTGCCGACCAGCGCTCCGAGCGTCCGCCGGTCGAAGGCACCGTGGCCCGAGGCCAATTGCACGAAGATACTTACTTCTACACCGGCAAGGCCGGCAGCAGTCCGGGCGACTACATGCCTTTCCCCGTATCCAAAGAAGTTCTCGAACGCGGACGCGAGCGCTACAACATTTATTGCTCGCCTTGTCACTCGCTGGTCGGCGACGGCAACGGCTTCATCCCCTCGCGCGGTTTCTCGCGTAAGCCGCCGTCCTATCACATCCAGCGCCTGCAGAAAGCTCCTCTCGGGTACTTCTACGATGTGATCACCAACGGCTTCGGCATCATGCCCGACTACGCCTCGCAGATTGCGCCGCAAGATCGCTGGAACATCGTGGCCTACATCCGCGCGCTGCAGCTCAGTCAAAACGCAACCCGGGCGGACGTTCCCGCCGGACAGGCGTTCCCCTCTGAACCGCCAAAGTTCAGCCTGGGTTCGGGAGCGACTGCTCCCGTCATCGACTCCGCGGCACCTTCGCCGTCAGAGGAACACAAATGAGCGCCGCGACCAATCGAAATCTCGACTTGACGGCGCCTGAGGTTGTAAAGAAAATCTCCCAGCGTTCGCTCGTCATCGGCCTCGTCTTCTCCGCTATCGCTCTGATTCTCGCGTTCATTCGCCCCGGCGAATTCTATCGCGCGTATCTGCTCGGCTTCATGTGCTGGCTGGGCGTTTCGCTCGGCTCCATGGCGATTGTCATGATCCGCCATCTCACCGGCGGCGGGTGGGGGACAGTCATCCGCCGCATCCTGGGTGCGGCGATGCGCACTCTGCCCCTGCTGGCGATTCTTTTCATTCCCGTGATTCTCGGCATACGCCACCTCTACATCTGGGCTCAACCGCTCAGCAACATTGAAGATAAGCATCTCCGTGAGCATCTCGAACAGATCACCCAGACCTATCTCACCATTAACGGCTTCATTGTTCGCGCCGTATTTTATTTCGCGATCTGGAACCTGCTCTCGTTCCTGCTATCCAAATGGTCGAAACAGACAGACCGCCCCAACGCTCCTGACAATAGCCAGCGTTTCAAGGCCGTCAGCGGCCCCGGCCTCATCCTCTACGCTTTTACGATTTCCTTCGCCGCCATCGATTGGGTTATGTCGCTCGACCCCAGTTGGATCTCCACTATCTTTGGCTTGATTATCCTCATCGGCGAAATGCTTTCCGCAATGTGCTTTGCCGTCGTCGTCGAGCGCATACTTTTCAATTACAAACCGATGTCGGAAATGTTGAGGCCTGATTTCGTCCATGACCACGGCAAGTGGATGCTGACTTTCACCATGGTCTGGGCCTATTTTTCGTTCTCGCAGTGGCTCATCATCTGGGCCGGCAACCTGCCTTCGGAAATCACTTTTTACCTCAAGCGGCTGAGTGGGGGCTGGGGATCAGTCGCGCTGATTCTCGTTATCTTCGGCTTCGCCGCTCCGTTTGCGACGCTGCTTTCGCGCCCCTTCAAGCGCGATATTCGAAAACTGGTTTGGCTCGCAGTCTGGCTGATGCTGATGCGCTACCTCGATCTGTTTTGGATTATCGAGCCAAATTTTTCCAAAACTTTCGTGGTGACCATCGCCGATATCGTTGTGCCCATCGCCATCGGAGGAATCTGGCTTTGGTATTTTTTCCGCAACCTGGCGTCGTTGCCGCTTCTGCCGGCCTATGACCAGGACGCCCACGAGGTTCTGCAACCGGCACATGAGTAGAGCTACAAATAGAGGATACGGAGTGCAAAAAAGATACGGAGTCCTCAAAAAGAAAGTGATGACGATAGCGATGACCAAAGATGAGTAACCAGACCAAACCCGACAACGTTCCCTCACACGGGAGCTACGAGCACCAGGATCTGCAGCCCTCTGGCATTCTCTATTTCCTGCTGAGCCTGGTGTTGATTACGGTGGTTTGCCTTTTTGCTCTTAAAGGTCTCTATGCCTACCTCGATCGCCGCGAGAAAGCATCGCAGCCGGAAGTGAATGCTCTGGTCACCAACGTTCCCACGGATACGCGACATGTTGCCCCCGGATATCCCCAGACCGCTTTCCCCAGCCCGAAGTTGGAGGAAGATGAGCGCGGACAACTCAACGGCATTCTCACGAACGAACAGAGCACGCTCTACACCTACGGCTGGGTCGACGAAAAGGCCGGTACAGTGCGGATCCCCATCGATCGCGCCATGGATCTAATCGTTCAGCGAGGGCTTCCGGTCCGCCCGCAAACAGCGAACGATGTTTCTGCGGCAGCAAGCAAGGATGTTTCTGCGGCAGCACGCAAAAAAGACTCGAACCGGAAAGAAACGAACAAGACCGCAGCCGGCACGAAGGGTGTAAAGAAGTGAGCCGCAAAAATAAATATCCGATCCCCGCCCTGTTTGTTGCACTCGCAATCGCGCTGCTCGCGAGCTCCGCTTCGGCGCAGATCAATAGCGGCATAATGTCCCCGCCCGCGAATACGCGGCCTCCGCGCCTTCAAAACGTCGGTATCGAGCAGCATCTCGACGCGCAACTGCCTCCCGATCTCACCTTCCGCGACGAAACCGGAAAGACCGTAAGGCTCGGTGACTACTTCAGCCGCAAGCCTCTCATCCTGAATCTGGTTTATTACAACTGCACCATGCTGTGCGGCGAAGCTCTGGCCGGGCTCGCCAGCGCCATGCGCCTCGTAAAGTTTGATGTCGGCAACCAGTTCGACGTGATCACCGTCAGCTTCGATCCGCGCGAGACTCCCGAGATGGCCGCAGCGAAGAAGAAAGATTACGTCGGCCGCTACGGCCGCGCTAATGCCGCCGCCGGGTGGCATTTTCTCACCGGCCCGCCCGACTCCATCAACGCGCTCACCAAGGCCGTTGGATTCCAGTATCAGTACGACGCCAAGACCAATCAATACGCCCATGCCACCGCCATCATCGTCCTTACGCCGCAAGGGCGTATCTCGCGCTATTTCTACGGCGTGGATTTCCCCCCCAAAGATTTGCGGATGGGACTCGTCGAGGCGTCGCAAAACAAGATCGGCAACGCCGTCGATGCAGTTTTGCTTTATTGCTATCACTATGATCCTGAGACCGGAAAATATGGAGCGATGGTAGCCAACATTCTGCGCCTCGCGGCCGCGGCCACCATTCTCCTGCTCGGCAGTTTAATTTTTATTCTGTGGCGGCTCGATCGCTCGGTAGCCAGAAAGACGGCAACCCAGAAGACGGAAACCAAGACACGGTATGCTCAATAATTTTCCATTATGGCCGGAGCAAGCCTCCACCATGGCTCATCGCGTGGATGCTCTCTACATTTTCCTGCTCATCGTCACCGGAATGATGACCCTGCTGGTCTTCGCCTTCTTGGTCTATTTCGCCGCCCGCTTCCGCTACCGCCCCGGAGTGCGCGCCGAGCAGATCGAAGGTTCCACGGCCCTTGAAATCACCTGGAGCGCCATCCCCTTCCTTATCTTTATGGTCATTTTTGTCTGGGGCGCGGTAGTCTACTTTAAAGAACGCACTCCACCCACCGACGCGACCGAGGTTTACGTGGTCGCAAAACAGTGGATGTGGAAAGTTGAGCACGCCGAAGGCCAGCGTGAAATTAATGAACTCCACGTCCCCGTCGGACGCGACGTCAAACTGATCATGACCTCGCAGGACGTGATCCACAGTTTCTTCGTTCCCGCGTTCCGCATCAAGCAAGACGTGCTCCCCGGCCGTTACACCGTCGAATGGTTCCGCGCCACCAAGCCCGGCGTCTACCACCTTTTCTGTGCGGAATATTGCGGCACCCAGCATTCCGGCATGGTCGGTTCCATCGTGGTCCAGGAGCCCGCTCAGTATGAAGCGTGGATCAATGGGAGTTCCGGCGGCCCGCTCTCGGCCACCGGCGAGAAGATTTTCTCCGAACTCGGCTGCTCCACCTGCCACCGCACCGATATGCAGGGTCGCGGCCCCAATCTTCAGGGAGTTTTCGGTAAGCCGGTTCAACTCGAAGATGGACGCACCGTCACCGCCGACGAAAATTATCTTCGCGAATGCATCCTCGATCCGGGCGCGAAGCGGGTCAAGGGATTCCAGCCCATCATGCCTACATTTCAGGGCCTGGTCACCGAAGAGCAGGTCAACGCTTTAGTTGCCTACATCAAGGCGATTTCTGCAATCAAGCCGGCAGATGGTGCCAAAATCAGCGCCAGCGCTGCTGTTCCACAAGTTCCAGATAAAGCTCAACCCCATGCCGATCAACCCAATAGAAGTCAGGTGCAATGAGTATGGAGATTGCGATCCCTCAAACCGTTGAACGCGAAAACTATTTGAACAAAGAGTACGGAGTGTGGTCGTGGCTGCTCACCACCGACCACAAGCGCATCGCACTCCTCTATCTCGTTTCCATTACTTTCTTCTTCTTCATCGGCGGCTTCTTCGCGCTGCTCATCCGCCTCGAACTGCTCACGCCCGCGGGCGATCTCGTCCAGGCCGATACTTACAACAAGCTCTTCACCATGCACGGAATGGTCATGGTGTTCTTCTTCCTCATTCCTTCCATTCCCGCCACGCTTGGAAACTTCCTCGTTCCCATGATGATTGGGGCCAAGGATCTCGCTTTCCCACGCATCAATCTGCTGAGCTGGTATCTCTACATCATCGGCGGCATCATGATGCTGCACTGCATGCTGACCGGCGGCGTCGATACCGGATGGACGTTTTATGCCCCCTTCAGTACCAACTTCACCAACACGAAAATCGTCGAAGCCGGACTCGCCATCTTCGTCGCCGGATTTTCCTCCATCCTCACCGGCCTGAACTTCGTCGTCACCATTCACCGCATGCGCGCCCCGGGTATGACCTGGTCTCGCCTGCCGCTGTTCATCTGGGCTCACTACGCAACCAGCATCATTCAGCTTCTTGGAACTCCAGTCGTCGCCGTCACCATCGTGTTGGTTGCGGCCGAGCGCGCATTGCATCTTGGCATTTTTGATCCCA
>CAWJFA010000009.1:0-10963 GCA_963842075.1 uncultured Acidobacteriota bacterium
CCACCATGGCTCACTGGCAGTTCAGGTCGCCTCTCAAGTACGGAATCACCACTGCATTCAAGATAGCTTGAGAGCGTAACGTGGCATTGGCCGCGAGGAACGAGTTCCCAAAATCCTCCGCCGACTTCTTGGAGACTATTTTGCGTTCGACGAGGTGGTCAACGGCTTGCCAAAGCTGAGTGTCCGGCAACCTGCTGGCTACCTCGGCCCACATCAGCACTTCGTCCTTGCACGCCATTTTGAGTGAGCTCAGATTATTGAGGGGAATAAGGACCAGCGCGAAGCCCGACTTTGCTGTAGAGACGGCGTACTCCTGCGAGTCCGTCGCCCTAATGTACCTCTCCGTAATCTTGCCATTTCCCGAATTGAGTTCGCCGTCGAGCCACTTTTGCTCTGCCGGAGACAAGTAGGGAACTTGCTTGTCCATCGCGGATAACTTGTCGTGCAGCTTCGCTGCCTCTTTGATTCGGAGCGCTCTGGTAGCGCCCCATGGCTCTACGTACTGAGCCGACGCCGCGGAGAACAGTACCAGCAACGCGAGGAGATGCGCAGTTCTTTTCATGATGGCCTAGGATTCTAGCATCGCGGTTATCCTAAACGCTCACCTTGCGCTGCCGCGATTGGCTCGGGATTTCTGCAGCAAGCGTTCGTGGTTCCCTCGTTTCGGATCCGCTCAGGGCAGGCCCTTCACAAAAACCGCGAACGGCGGGGCGCACGCTTTGTTGCTAACGAAACGAGTTTAAAACGCTGGGCCAGCTCGCCTTGCTTACAGATTGCGCAGTGCGAAAACGATAAGAAAACCAAACCCTAAGAGCATCGCAATTCCCGCAACCCATTCTGAGCCAGTGACGATTTTCCAGCTACGTATTTCTATCCGTTGATGCTTTTCGAGTGCCTTCTTCCAAATCTCACGGTTCGACCTATTCAGCGTTGCTTCACGATTCTGGTCGTATGGTTCTGACGAATCGCTGTACATAACGTTTCCCGTAGAAATAACTTCATGCCCCACATCGATGAAGGCGACCTCGGATTCCGCCATGTCGGTCATCACGTCTGCTATCTGATAATGCTGATGTGACAGATTACGCAACAAGCAAGCGCCCGCAGCGAGCAACAGAAAACCCCACGCACAGAACAGGGTCTTTGGAAAATGCACGTTGCTTCCCAAGCGCCCGGCTAGCGTTACGCTGAACGTCAATGCGGCGACATTCATAAGTGCAAGCCTGTCGAAAAAAGCCTCGCGTCGGGCGACAATCTGCTTGGACGTTTCGTTGGCGACTTGCCTACGGCGGTCTAGTTTGGCAGCGGTGTTCTTTACCTTTTCGGCAAGCGGGTTGTGAGCGGCTGCCATCGCGTGGCCCATTCTACTCCGGTGCTAGAATCCGGGCATGGAAACATAAGAAAGGAGTTCGTAACCCAAATGCCTGACTTCGCTTTTATGCGTGAGACATTCCCGCCCTTGGTGAATTTATTTACGCTTCCTCATATTCAGGACGCCCTTCGCGTTCAGGGGCAGGTAGTGAATTGGGATGCTATCAACGAAATTGAGCGCGCCTGTGGATTGCCGGAAACCAAATGTCCGGATAGCGATGTAACTCTGAGGCTGGGATTGGCTAAGGCGGAAGGTTGAAACTGGAAGAACTTCCCAAAAGAAGGATTGCCGACTAATCGGGAGTTGGCTCGCGTTGGACTACCACCAAAAACACCACACCGACAGTGGTCAGCGCAATCACGGCGACGTTCTGCGCAGCGGCGAATTGCGCCCTCTCCGCACGATACGATTGCAGCAACCGAACACCAGCCCACCAGCATAGAAGCATCGTGACTGATTCCCAGGCGATGATGCCGATGTAGAAGGCCGTATGTACCAGCGGCGAATTGACGGCGCGCCACATGAGGTGGTTGCCCGGAAAGGTTGAGTCCATCATCAGGACGTGGCGGACAAACTCATAGTTGGAGCCGTAATCCGTGATGTTGTTTAGGACCAGAATCGTGTAGAAAAGTGCGATTGCAAAAACTAGAACCGCATTGGAAACGCGAAGCGCCATTACATGCCGCATAGGTTGTTGCACGCGGGAATTATATCTCTCGGTGGCTTTCCGCGAACTCTCTTGGAGTGCGCACAAGTCCTGATTAACGGACAAACCTTCAATAATCCAGCATGCCAGCATTGGCCGGCAATTTTCTGGCCGGGCTACACTGGAACAGGCAGCGTGCCGCGAGTTGCTCCTTCAAAATGATCTCTTTCTCAAACATCAATAAGCAGTATGGCAAGCAGTTGCTCTTCGTGGATGCTTCGTTTCAGTTGAATCCCGGCGAAAAAGTCGGGCTGGTCGGTCCCAATGGGTCGGGCAAGACAACGCTATTCCGGATGGTGGTCGGCGAGGAAACTCCCGACGAGGGCGCGGTCTCAGTCCCCAAGAAGTTGACGATCGGCTACTTTCGCCAGGACGTCGAGGAAATGCAGGGCCGTTCGGTTCTGGATGAAGCGATCGCAGGGAGCGGACGCGTCGGCGATCTGCACCACGAACTCGAAGCCTTGCAGTGGGAAATGTCCGACCCCGACAAGGCTGATGACATGGACCGCATCCTTGAGCGCTTCGGTCACGTTCAGGAGGAGTACGAGCATTTAGGCGGTTACGCGCTCGAATCGCAAGCCCGTGAAGTGCTCCACGGTCTGGGATTCCGGGGTCTGGGATTCAAAGACGATCAGATTGATGGCGACGTTGGGGCTCTCTCCGGCGGATGGAAAATGCGGGTTGCGCTGGCACGGGTCCTGCTCGGGATGCCGGATGTGTTGCTGATGGACGAACCGACGAACCACCTCGACATAGAATCCATCATCTGGCTGGAACAGTTTCTCAAGTCATTTCCTGGC
The DNA here is from genome assembly GCA_963842075.1 of uncultured Acidobacteriota bacterium. Classification (GTDB taxonomy): domain Bacteria; phylum Acidobacteriota; class Terriglobia; order Terriglobales; family Acidobacteriaceae; genus Sulfotelmatobacter. Next base: position 2,879 of record CAWJFA010000009.1, read on the forward strand.
GCGCTGCTCATGACCTCGCACGACCGCGAGTTCATGAATCGTCTGGTCTCAAAGATCGCGGAGATCGATGGCGGCGAAATCATCACCTACTCCGGCAACTATGACTTCTACGAGCGCGAAAGGGCGGTGCGAGAGAGCAATCAGCAGGCAGCGTTTGCCCGGCAGCAGTCCATGCTTGCCAAAGAACAGCGCTTCATTGACCGTTTCAGGACGCACGCCGCGAAAGCGGCCCAGGTGCAGAGCCGGATCAAGGCGCTGGATAAGATCGAGAAGATCGAACTGCCAAAGAAACGCGTGGTGGTGAAGTTTGATTTTCGTGTCCCTCCGCGATCGGGCGAACAGGTGGCCATCCTTGAGAATCTGCACAAGAGTTACGGCCCGCGTGTGATTTACGAAGGGTTCAATCTCACCATCCGCCGCGGAGAACGATGGGCCGTCATGGGGAGAAACGGCGCGGGCAAGACTACTCTGCTCAAGATGATTGCCGGCGCCAGTGCTCCTGATGCGGGAAGCGTGCGGCTCGGCGCCAGCCTGTATATGGGCTACTTCGCGCAACAATCCCTGGACGTGCTCAATTCCGATCTCACCGTCATCGAACAGTTGCAACAAGATTTTCCCCAAGACGGTCTCGGGTCGTTGCGGAACCTGGCGGGGGCATTCCAGTTCTCCGGCGAAGACGTAGATAAGAAGATCCGCGCACTTTCCGGCGGCGAAAAATCGCGGCTGGCAATAGCGCGCATGCTCTACAACCCGCCGAACTTCCTGGTGCTCGACGAACCGACGAATCACCTGGATCTTGCGACCAAGGAAATGCTGGTGGACGCCCTGAAGGATTTTGAAGGCACCATGATCTTCGTATCGCATGACCGCATGTTCCTTCGCGGTCTCGGCTCACGTGTGCTGGAACTGGGGGGCGAAAGCGGCACGGACCGCCATCCCACTGTTTATCCTGGGTCTTACGTTGAGTACGTGCAGAAGCTTGGACATGAGGCGCCTGGGATCTATTCGTAGGTTTCGCAGGGCTTTTGTGTATTCGATTGGCTGCAGCTTTTGAATAGCTGCATCGCGCTACGGCATCTGGGTCTGTAAGTTGGCTGTTACTTGCCGCAGCAGGGACTCTGATAACGAAAGGCTGCGGCAGTCTCTTGCCTTCGTACCTAAGCGTGTTCTCTGTATTTTACCAGCTTTGACTCGCCAAGAGCTAACTCTGTAGTAGGCGCAGTTTTCCCGTGTTTGCTTTCACTTCCATGTATCTGTGCGAAATGAGCCAAAGGAAATTATGGCCCTGTGAGACCGTCTTAAGGTCCGTCGAATCCACGCACAGAATGAAGCGCCCCGGCGTCATAATGGACAAGTCTTCGATTAAACGCTTGGCCCTCGCTCCGTTCCCTCTGCCCGTCACTCCCTTGGTCGCAAAAAGCACTCCGACCGTCGCATTGTGTGTTTGCATCACTGTGTTCAGGTTCGTAACCCACTGAATCGAGACGTGGTCATGGCTGAACTTGCACTCGCACAAGAAATGCGTTCCCCATTCCCGCAGGGCTGGAATCCAAGTGCCGCTCGGTCCGATCTCGACGGGAATGTCTATTTCGCTGGTGGTTGTTTGAACATTATTCCACGTTGAGAAGGGCTCTACTGCATTGAGCACGATGCTCATCAGTTGTTCAAATAAATGTCCCTTGGCAGAATTTTTCTCTCCCTCCCACTGAGCCTTGGTCTTGTCAGCGGGCTTCGGAGCAGCATTGATGGCTTCTATTTCTGCGACCTTATGGCTGTATTCGGTATTGTTGAAAGTAGGACACAAGCAATCGAATATCTGCTTGCTGTCAATAGGATTATTGACCATGTACTGTAGCAAATCGGTCAAACTAACCTTGTCGCCGATCAGATTCCGGGGGGCTTCTGGAATCACCATCTGGACCAGGGTGGGAACGGCCAACTTCACTTCGTGAGGGGTGGCGCTGTCGACACAGATAGAAACGGGAAGACCATGACGATCTGCCACGGCCATGATTTTCGTTCCTTTGCCACGCTTCGTTTTTCCAATCTTCGATCCCCTTTTTCGCCGGAGCAAAGCTACCGTCGATGAACGCTTCCTCTACGTCCAGAACACCTCGGACCTTCAGTTCGAGGGCAAGAGCTTCGAGAATTCCTTTCATCACTCCAGAGCGAACCCATTGCTGGAAGCGACGATGGCAGGTTTGGTAAGACGGATAACGATCCGGAACGTGGGCCCACGGAGCGCCTGTCCGCAGGACCCAAAGGATCCCTTCTAAGACGTTGCGCCGATCCTTCCACGGTCGTCCTCGTCCATCTCTGCGAGATGTCGGTTTAGGAATAAGCTTGTCCAAGATTCCCCATTGTGTATCGGTGATGTCCCGCCCGTTTGCAATCGGCATCGAATCAGCTCCCAAAAAGGAACTGGTGAATGGTGGTGGGGCAGGCTTGTCGCAGCTCTTTTTCATTTTTTCCTCACGACGCGAACGAGCACAGTGAGAATCAAAACGATTGTGACAGCTGCCAATATTTCCCTAACCAGCATGTGAAAAATATACGCGTGTCCAATCAGGATCTTGGGCACGAAATTTGCGCTCGTCCCGTTGAACATACGAAGAGCTAGTTGATGTTGTCCGGCCTGCAAACAGGCTAGGAGTTCGGTATGGGCTTGCCTATGTGGCTAAGATTGCAAATTGCCGACACGGCTGAGTCCCGGAGGGAGAGAGGAGTTGACTGCTGCGGCCCAGGTCCACTTGTACGAAGCAATTCCTCCCGAGGTGGTAAAGGGAAATCCGCTGCTTCCTCTATATTCAGAACCCGCACCTCCTGTTGGCGGGGCGGCCGAGGGATCACAAGTGAAGGAGCTTATATCGCCAAACAATGATCGATAGATGCTCTCCTCCCCGAACGGCCCACGCATTCTCGTGAGATCTGAAGCATAGGCCTTATTAAATGGAGGCTCGGTGGGGATCGATCAGCTTACTTCGTCCATCGTCAATTAGGAAACAGACGCGGAGCCACGCAGTTGCCTCCGCCCGTCCTTGGATTCATCCCTTCTCAACACCTCTAGTTGTTCGGTGGGCGCATACCAGGAAAGCGGCGCCCATGGGTCAGTCGGCCATCCAGTCGGTCCCGTGAGCCCATGGGCCTCTCGCGGTTTTCGTTTGCCACACTTGAAGACTGTGGGGCTTGCTGCCCACGAGCTTGAGCTGCGGTGGTTGCGTCCACAAGGCTGTAGTCGCAGCCGTCGATGCCTGGGTGATTCCCATCGCAGGGGACTAGCAGAATCGCGTGCTGGTTGCCGCTGGGGAGGATTCCATTGCCGACAATCTCTCCCCGATCATTGATGAACTCCGGGTCGTTAAACACAACGTCGGAACCGGGGAGAATCAGGCCACTCAGGTTGAGCATAGAACCGTCCTCCCACAAAAACAGGTGCAGAACGTTGCCCTGACAATCCGTTGAGGTTCCCACCGCCTGCCCGAGCGAGTTGATACCGACTCCATTCGTACACCCGTCGCCATCCACAGTGCCGAGATCCGTCTTCACGCCGTTCTGCCAGATAAACGCGTGATGTATCGTGTTTCCCGGGAAATCAGCGGTGCCGACAACCTGACCCGCATCGTTGAGCCAGGCCGCGTTCCCGTTATCTCCACCGAATGTCCCCAGATCCTTCATTCCCCTGCGGTCCCCAATGATGGGATGAGACGTCAGGTCCCCAACCAGGTCAGAGAATCCTGCAACCTGGCCGCTGTTGTTGAGTTCATTCAAAGAGCTAAAAGCGCCCCCAAGGGTGCCCAAGTCAATCATCTTGCCGTTCTCCCACAGAAAAATATCCACGGTCGGCAAGCCGGTCGCAGCATTGGTCGTGTTGTTGGTGAACGACATCCCAGCCACCTGTCCCAGGTCGTTCACGTTGAAAGCCATGCTGTCTGTTCCCTCGCCCAACGTGTGGAGATCTTGTATGAAGCCATTCCTCCAAACAGCCGCATGCATTTGGGTGCCTGTTCCCGGGACAAAAAAGCTGGCATTGGAATCCGCGATCTGGTTGGACGCCCCTCCCGCAATTTCACCGATGTTGTTCACGGCAAACGCAATACTTTCGGGTCCTCCCAGCGTTCCCAGATCGAGTGGCTTGCGACCGAGCCACAGCGTCGCATGTACCTCTGGCACTCCCGCCTGGGGATCGATTAGTCCGTTGGTGGATCCTCCGACGATCAGTCCTGTGTCGCTAATCCATTGCTCGCAGCTGCTCGTGCCACCGGGAAGTGCGCCCAAATCCGACAGCACTCCGTCTTGCCACAGGAAAGTATGTTGAATGAAGGAAGCTCCCGGCGCTGAGAAATAGGGATTAATGTTCGGGTAGTCGGGATCCAGGACGGATGTGGTCGCACAGCTGGAAACCATACCCCGATTGTTAAGCGGACCGGTTTGCCCGAAAACGATGCTGTCGGGCCCGCCTAGAGTCCCCAAGTCGATTAGCTTGTAGTGGTGGTGCTTCGCGTGCTCATCTTGGGCGGCCAGTTGAAGTGACATCGCCAAGAGGGCGAATGAAATTGCGATTCCGTAAGTCAGTTTTCTGGGTTTCATCTGCGCTCCTCCTCTGCATGCTTCGGTGCCTTTACTTCTCCACTTTCTCTACGGCAGCTGCCTTAGAAATTGATTCCGAATTCGAATTGAGCGGCTCGCGCTCCTGAGTGCTGGATTTGGCGCGTCATGCGACGGGCGGGCAGATTCGCCGACCGAGTCCACGAGGTTGTAGTCGCAGTCGTCAACACCTACGTGATTCTCGTCGCACGGGATCAGCACGATGGCATGCTCATCCCCGTTCTGGAGCAAGCCTGTAGCAACGATTTCTCCGCGATTGTTGATGGCAGCGGCAACGGCCACGTGCAGGTCAGTACCGTGAGGCACAAGACTGTTCAGGTCAACAATGGAGCCGTTCTCCCACAACCATGCGTTGTCGTTCGCATCGCCGACCACTTGACTCTTTGCATTGATAGAAAACGCCGTGCTGCTCGTTTGGCCCGCCACTGTCCCGAGATCTTCCATCACGCCATGTCTCCAGAGAAAGGCATGGTGATCGGTACTGGTTGGCGAAAAATCGGCCCTGCCGACGACATCGCCAGCGTCATTGGCAAACCACGCCTCTGAGTTGTTCCCTCCCAATGTGCCCAGGTCCACCAGCGATCCGCTCTTCCAGAGAAACGCGTGGTTTATCAAGTCCCCTGCCAAAGTCATCGTGCCAACCACCTCACCGCGATCGTTGAGCCAATTCGGGTAGCCGCATGTACCGCCCAGGCTGCCAAGATCGACAAAGCCTTCTTGCCACAGAAATGGATGCTGCGTTGGAACGCCACCGCCGGAGCACGCGGGCGCGCCGATGGGAGGGTTTGGGTTTGAGTCCAGGAACGATTCTCCGGCGACCTGCCCGTGTGCATTTATGAATTGCGCAGTGCTGTCAGCACCGCCCAACGTTCCCAAGTCACGCATCGCACCGTTCTCCCAAAGGAATGCATGCACCTGAGTTACGGCAGGGAAAGCCCCATTGCTTAGTATGTAAGGGAAAAGACCAGTCGCGAAGGAGTCAGGTATTGAATTGACCGCCGCTCCAACCACCTGAGTTTTGTTGTTGATGTTTTCCGCCGTGCTGGCGCCTCCTCCCAGTGTTCCAAGATCAATGATGCCGGAATCTGACCACAAGACGGCGTGAACCTCAGGGAGGTCGGTGAGCGGATCAATGACACCATTCTCCGAAACGCCAACCTCCTGTCGCCGATCATTCGACGCGTACGCGAAGCTGCCATTTCCGCTTCCGGGCAGTGCGCCCAAGTCAGTAAGAGTGTCGTTGTTCCACAGGAAGGCGTGAGCTACGAAGCAGTCAAAGAAGCAGTTCGGGGAAAAGGGATCGGGATTGCGAGTGTCCGCTGTACCCACGACTGTGCCCCTCTGGCTGAGCAGCCGCTCCTGCGGTACGCCGCCAGAAGCGCCGCTATTCGGGCCGCCAAAGGTGCCCAGATCGATCAATTTGTAGTGATGATGTTTCGCATCCCCGTCTTGTGCAGACACCGGAATAGAGACCGTCAGCGCGGCGAACGTGACAGCCGCGACGCACATCATTATGGTTGCAGACCTGCCCAAAACGCTTGTCTTGCCATTCATGAGATGTCTTGTCCTCTGGCCATATTCCTTGCCAAATCCTTTTCTCAGGACGCCTCCTTCATTGTTTATCGTTATCGGCGGGTTCGAGTTCACTTCCTGCCTCCTAGCCCGAATGCCGCAGAGTCACTTTTCTATTCAGGGCGGGTGTTATCATCCGCACCTGTGGAACTCGCTCCGGAAACGAGTCAAGTCGTTTCCGAAACTATGCATGTGCCGACGTGCTGCGACCCAACCGGGCCGTACCGACTGTCCGCTCGGTGGAGCGGAGCGGTGAGGAACCATAGTTCCGGCTCTTCTAGTGCGCGGGACCGCTCGTTAGACCTGGAAAATGAAAATGATTCGGTCGCCACGATTGAGGCATGCGCCGTGTTCCGCTGGGAACATAGCGAGGCGCGGCACTTGGCGCCGTGGGGGTTGCGTCCACCAAGCTGTAGTCGCAACCCTCGATGCCTGGGTGATTCTCGTCGCACGGGATCAGCAGGAACGCGTGCCCACAGATATCTGTGTCGCCACAACCGCTCGGTGCGCCTCCACCCGTGATCTCGCCCTCATCATTAATCCAGGACGCACCCGTAAGTAGCAACGAAGAATGGGGCGAAACCAAGTCATTGAGATCGACGCTGGGCCCGCCGTTCTCCCAGAGGAAGGCGCTGGTATAGAAGTTGCATCCGCCTGCCGCCGATTGCGAGGCGCCTACGATCTGCCCATGTGAGTTGATGCTGTCCGCCTCACTACACGGGTCACCCTTCAAAGTGCCAAGGTCAGTCGTCACGCCGTTTTGCCACAGGACGGCATGCTCGGTCTGATCCCCGGGAAATGTTGCCTGCCCCACAACTGCGCCTTCATCGTTGAGCGAGTTAGCCGAAGCGTAGTCCCCGCCTAAGGCCCCAATAAAGGTGGTCAGATCGATAAGCTTCACTCCATTCCAAAGAAATGCGTGATGCATCTGTTCACCCGCCAGCGTCATCCAGCCAGTCACCTCTCCCCGGCTGTTGAAACCGTTAACCGCAACCTGCGCGCCTCCGAAATTGCCGAGATCCTTCATCTTGTTGCCGTTTGTGCCCTTTTGCCAGAGAAAAGGATCCTGGGGCGGGGTCCCAGTAATGGAGTTCGGGATGTCACTAGTATCCGAGGGTCCCGTAACTTGTCCGTTGTTGTTTATATACGTCGCAAAGGCGTCGGGCCCACCGAGTGTGCCCAGATCGGTCATCGCACCGTCTTGCCAAAGAAATGCACGCGTCTGTGTGCCGAGTCCGAAAAATGAATACTGATCAGGAATCGTGTTTTGCGCGCCTCCGATCACCTGGCCGGCATCGTTGACCCCGGCTCCCAAGCTGGAGGTTCCGCCTAGCGTTCCCAGATCGTTGATCGTGCCGTTGCGCCAGAGTACAGCGCGAAACTCCGGCGTTCCTATGTTCGGGTCAAAGGCTCCGTTCTCAGACCCTCCCGTGATCAGACCATTGTCACTCAGGAAGTAAGCAAAGCTGGCGCTGCCTCCCGAAAGGGTACCCAGGTCCGTCAGTTTTCCGTTCTGCCATACAAATGCGTGTTGGACATAACATAGGTTTGACTGGTTAAAAGGATTGAAGCATCCGGGATTAACCAAAGGGGTATCGGCTCCGCCGACAAGCATTCCTTGGTTGTTCAGAATCTGCTGGAATTCAGTAACGGCGCTTCCATTGCTTGTAACTCGCCTGTTGTAAATGGAGAGGCCGGGAAACGTCCCGATGTCGATAAGCTTGTAATGGTGATGTTTGTGGCTTTGATTATCCTGCGCAGCGAGTTGAACCGGGACAGCGAGCGCAGCCAGTAAGGTCAGCGCAGTAATGTGTGGTGTCAGATCTTTTTTCATAACTTCCTCCTTCAATTCTCCTACCCCGGCTCAGCCCGTGCGCTTGCTAGCGAAGGCACCACGCCCAGCGTGAA
>CAWJFA010000010.1:0-19000 GCA_963842075.1 uncultured Acidobacteriota bacterium
TCGGCAGCGAGCAAAAAGGAAAATGAGTCTTAACTTGAAATCGGAGATCGGCTCGTGTCATTTGTCTGGGTAGGGTCCATGGGTGTCCGAGTTGCCATACGATGCGGCCGGGGCTGTCCAGAAGCTGCATTATCCCTGATCTTGTTGCCGGTTGATGCTGTAGACCATTTGATAGCAGCCCCAGCAGCAGCAATCCCTACAATTCGGTTGTGTTCAATCACGTTGTTCTTGGCCGCCGTGCCGGGTCCCACCAGCATCTGGTGAGAGTTCGCCTCGTGAAGAGTATTACCGTCCCTCAGCGTGTTGCCGGAGATGGCGCTGTCGGACACGTCGAGCGACATCCCGCTGAGGCCGTTGCTTTCGAAAACGTTGTCAGTCAGCGTCCATCCCAGCCCGTCCACATACGCTCCCGTTCGGTCATTGAAGGAGCTGGTGTTTCCAGAAACAATGGATGACGCTCGCTGCTTATTGGTGTGTGGATAATCCTGCGACAAATCCATTCCGTCGAAATGGCTGTGTTGACTATAGTTCCCAACCACCTCCGCAGCGGTGTTGTAGGTTCCATCGCCTTGGCTGGCGTAGTTCTTCAGCCCGCTCTCCCCGTTATATTCTGTTCTGTTGTGACTGACGAAGACTCTTTCGGACGCGGTCCAAACGATCCCACTGTAGCTGGCATATTGGACGTGGTTATCGTGGATTTTGTCTTGTCTGTTCACTCGGCCATCATTCGGCGTGTGCCAGAGCACGATGCCGCCAGCGAAGTTTTTACCGGCGCGAAAATCGCACAGGGCGACTTCAGAGAACTGCACATCGAAGAGCAGGATCGAAACCAGATCGCCCGTAATCCGGTAGATGTGAGTGCCGTCGGAGGAAATGGTTATTGTTGGTCCCAGTTGTTGCGCCCGCTGTGCCTTCGATACCTTGGCCCAGATATCCCCATCCTGCAATTCAGGTTGATATCCAATTCCAGCGCCGATGCGGTCAACCGCAACGGGCGTGCCTCTGTGGGGAGTCGGAAACGAACCAGGGCGCGTCGCGGTCAGTCTCGTGGCCGCCTGCATCCGGAAGTTGTCGAGGAAGTCTTCCCGCGGCCCACGCAAATCTCGGACGGTAGTATCGTCGATGATGATAGATCGCTCTCCCGCACCCGCCAGAAATAGGGGAACGGAGCCCTTCACCGTTCCCGTCGTCGAGTACTTCCCAGCGGGCAAAAACAATGGCTTCCTCGAGTTATACGCGGCCTGGAAGGCAGGCGTGTTCTCCGTCCCATACCAATAGTTCGAGCCGGTCGCCGTGCAGTCCGCAGCCGCTTCTAGGGTAACCGCGGTCGAGCTGTTCTACGGCACGGATGGTTGTCGTCAGCGACCCGTTCTCGGCCCCGGCTCCAGTAATTACGATGGCTTTGCCTTCGTCACCGCCTGCGGACGAAGGAAGCCGATGGCGAAGTGAAGGTCGCAGACCCGCTTTGCGCTCGAACCATCAGTTTCCGTTACAGCATCGCCCCGCGCGCCAAAATCAGTAACCGCAGTGAGTCCTTTGACGCGTTCAGGATCGTCGAAAATCCCATACCGGAGTGTCGTTAGGATTCTCATACGATTCAGTTCCAACGTATGTCGGAGGGATCGCGACAACTCCGATTCCGCCACACCCTGTAATCGCGGACTGAATCGTCCCATACTTGAGTCCGTCCACGACGCAGATGTTATTCACATCCGGCGCAGACTTGAGTTCCGCCGCGTCCGTAATCTGATTAAGGATAGGAGCGCACCGCAGCAGGATGATTCCTATCTTCCGATACATGTCGCCCCTAGGACATAAATCATATGAACCTAAAGTTTGCCATCTGGGCGGGGATTCCCAAAACCAACGTCGACGCAGCCCACCATCGTCGGCCTCGACAGCAGTTTCAGGCTGCCTCGATGGGGGCGAAAACGATAACGGACGGTCTCAAGTATCCAATTTTGGATCGAAACGTTCAGGGAAGAACATAACCCAGAAGCTCGTCCGTCGTGTGACCTTCGCATTTCGGGTCTTTGCTGACGAAATGATCGTATCCAGTGGAGCAGCGGTAAAGCGCAACTAAATTCACTCCGGAAACCGGTTGTGAGTATCCGTAACCATTTTTGCCTAGTATCCGCTGACCTTCGCAACCAATATCAAGCGATACAAAGTAGTCTTTTTGTCCTCCCTTGCAGCTATAGAACGGCACCGCCGCACCGTGGAGCGGATTCGGATAAAGATGGCCTACAACCTCTTGCAAATGAAAACCACCAATCGGGCTAATCCAGCCTGTAGTTACTTCATGCACATCTTTATTGAAATATCGATTGAATGGAATGGCTGCGCCGTCCTCAGGCACCCACTGCGTCGGCATCAGAATCCAGGTTGCAATCCCCGCCGAGTTCGCTGCCTCCGCCGGAGTGGCTTCCCAGTCAGGCTGTGGATACGAGAGGGACGTGTACATCTGGATTGTGGGATAGGATGCCACATTGATAGTACCGTAAGGGTCGCGCACGAAGACCGGCTATGAAGTTCGATTCGAAGCCGGTCATGTTCGTGTCCGTGGTGACGAGCTGTTGCCAAGGCGTGGTTCCTGTCAACAGCGCGTTCTGCGGAATCTGTAGAGTTCAACCCCGTACTGCCCGCGCTCAATCACCCCTGCCGTACTCGACGGTGGCCGAAGCGGGCGATTGAAAACAGCGTACCACTCACCTGTCTTTGAATCATAGGACATGTCCCCCCAACTCGCGTACGGATCATCTGGATCCAAACCGTTGGACGTCAGCGCTCCCTGCACCGTGAAGTGCACCCCGTCGGTTGAGACCGCCGCCACGTGATGTAGAGTTGGATTGCTATCTTCATAAAACATCGTGATCGCGGCTTTATGATCGGCATTGTAGACCGCTGGCTGGCCCACGCCGTATCCGGTTTGTGAGGTTGACAGAATGACTGGTTGCGGATACTTGTTCCAGTGAATTCCATCGTTGGAAAAGGCTACACCGATGCTATTGGGCGCGTTAATTGCTGCCGTGCCCACGTAGTACAGCGCATAGCTGTAGTTTTGTCCGTCGCCGAGAGGATAGTCGAAAGCCCCGCCAATCACCTTTGGATTGCAAGTGTAAGCGGAATCCCACTTGCCCGGAGTCTCGGCAAGCACCAATACCGGACTGGTGTAGTCAAGGGTCGACACATTAACCGACGCGTAATAGATCGCATCCGAATTCTGAGACTCATCACTCGGGTTCATCCCGTAACTGCACCACCAGATTTGTCGTGTGTTTCCAGTTTCGATCACGGAGGGCGAATAGTTATAATGCCCGCCGTTGGCAGTCGCCCCCTTGGGAAGCGACGGCGACTGCGAACAACTGGTCGTGACAAGCGTCGCTCCCAGGACAACCAAAATCGTCCGCGCCGTTAGAACCTCGTTCCTCAAAATATTCATGCTGCCTTCTCCGACTCAAGAGTCTAGCAAATGTCGAATTACGACTCGATGATTTTTACGCTGACTCGACAGGGAGCCTTTTCCGTAAAGACGGCCAATTTTTCTAATTGATCCTTCGTACGCGTTTCGGGTACCATTCCCGAGCCGAGGAAGTAACCAATTCCCAGTTTTGAATCTCTTTATTTTATTTTTGTGCAGAGAAGTGCGGTCCGCAATCTGAAGAATACTTTTTGGTGTCGTCCTGAAGAATACTTTTTGGCGTGTCGTTCGGAACCTCAATCCCAGTGAGGAACAAATGAAGCTAGTTTCCCTGTCCAAGGCAATCCTCTTGATGTTGGTGTCAAGCGCTTGCGCTCTCATAGTCGCGTGTGGAGCAGGATCCGATGTCCCTCCAGCGCCCATCGTATCGGTGTCGAGTACACAGAATCCCTTGGTGGCACAAGTCACAGTGGTAGCGGCATGTCCGGGCCAAGCGATGGTCGAGTTTGGTCCCAACACTTCCTACGGAAGGAGCACCTCGTGGTATCCGGTCTCAGGTCACTATCAGCCCAGCCCGATACTCGTTGCGGGGATGAGAGCGTCTACGACTTACCACATGCGTGCTCAAACCCAATGTGTCGGCAACACGACAACCAGCCAGGATCTGACCTTCAGCACCGGTCCGCTGCCGTCCATTGCGTTTCCCGCGCTAACCGTGACCCGCCCGAATCCTTCTCTGAGTTCCGCGGAGAATCCGGGGATTGAAATGATGACAATCACTGAGGCCAACAATCCGGCTTTTTTCACCGACCGCGACGCCAATACCATTTGGTATTACGATGTGGGGAAGGGGAACTATCCCTTTATGTTTAAGTTGCTTCCAGACGGTAACATAATCCTGGATATTGTGAGCCCGACTGATTCGACTCTGCGCGAAGTCGACCTGGCAGGAAACACGATTCGGCAGATGGATATTTATACCCTGCAGCAAAAAATGCAGAACGCCGGAGGATTCGATTTTATTCCGGCGGGCTTTCACCACGACTCGTCCCGCTCCAGAATGGTCATCTCGTCGTCATTGTGGATTGTTTCAAGAATTTTACCGACCTTCCCGGATATCCCGGAACAACAGAAGTCCAGGGAGATGCGTTGATCGATTTGGACCAGGATTGGAATCCGGTTTGGTCCTGGAACAGCTTCGACTATCTCGACGTGAACCGCCATCTCAACGGGTTGCCTGACTGGACCCATAGCAACGCGCTGGTCTACTCTCCCGACGACGGCAACCTGCTCTTGTCGATGCGTCATCAATCTTGGATTCTCAAGATCGACTACAACAACGGAGCCGGCACGGGAAACATTTTGTGGCACCTGGGTTATCAAGGCGACTTTGCTTTGACTCAATCTGGTGTCCCGACCGACGACCCCAGTGCCTGGTTTTCTTTCCAGCATTTTCCTTCACTCATAACGCAAAGTGGCCCTCAAACCACGCTGGCCATTTGGGACAACGGAGACAATCGAGTTCTCAATACCAATGGCGAGATCTGCCAATTTTATCCAGGCACGCCCTTCCCGCTGTGTTATTCTCGTCCCACAATTTTTCAGATCGACGAAAGCGCGATGGTCGCCAATCTCCTCTGGTCTGACCCCCTGCCATACTTTGGAATCTGGGGGGGGAGTGTCAATCAACTATCCAACGGCAACATGGAGTTTGACCTCAACGCCCCTGCCCTTCCGCCCAGCCCGAATGTAGCCTCACAGGTGCAGGAGGTGACCCAGACTGCCACCCCGCAGGTAATCTGGCAGATGGATGTCCCTACGCCCTCGAATGCCTATCGAGCCTACAGAGTCCCCAGTCTTTATAACGGAGTTACCTGGCAGTATTGACAATCACACTGTGATCTTGGTTATTCGGTAAGGTGAAGATCAAAGAACTATTGATGCATCTCTTTACGAATCTTCGCATCCTATGCTTCGCGTCGCTTTACGCTGCGAGGAGCACACCTTGTTTCGCACGCCGGTCTTCTTCGGTTTGGCGCTCGCCGCCCTCGGCACATTTCTTCTGAGCTTCAATGCCTGCGGCAGCAACGGCCCTCCCACCCCCATTTCTCACATAGTTGTAATCTTTCAGGAGAATCGCACTCCCGATAACCTGTTTCACGATCCTGTGCTGATTTCCCGGGGCGCCGACATCGCCAGCAGCGGTCTGAACTCCCACAGCCAAACCATTCCCCTGGCTCCGCTTCCTCTTGCCAATAACTACGATCTAAGTCACACCCATGATGCCTTCAATTCTATGTACGATGGCGGAAAAATGGATGGGGCCGACCTGATTCCAGTCGGTTGTGCGGCCACCAATTGCCCGCCGCCCAACCCGCAGTTCGCCTTTGTGAACCCTTCCGAGGTGCAGCCCTATTTCTCGCTGGCAGAGCAATTTACCTTCGCTGACCGCATGTTCCAAACCAACCAGGGCCCCAGCTTCCCTGCTCACCAATTCATCATTTCAGGAACCTCCGCGCCCAATGCTGGCAGTAATCTTTTTGCAGCGGAAAATCCCCTCGCCCCTCAGGATACCGGATGTACCGCTCCTCCTGGTCAAACCGTAAACGTTGTAGGCCCTTCCGGGCCTCGAGTCGTCGAAAATATATCCCTGCTTCGAGCACCCAACCTTGACTGACTTGCTGGATGCCAAGGGACTGACTTGGCGCTACTATAGCCCCGGCCCTGGTTCCATCTGGACCGCTCCCCAATGCCATCAATCACCTCTGTCAGCCACAAACTCAGGATGGGAAGCCGAAGTGCACTTCGAGTGCGTGGGCCAATAACGTCGTACTCAACCAAACCCAGGTCTTAAACGACATCGCCGGTCAAAACTTGGCTAGTGTGACCTGGGTCATTCCTAGCGGTCAGGCATCCGACCATGCCGCACTCAACGACGGCTCTGGCCCGTCGTGGGTCGCACAAGTCGTAAATGCCATCGGTAATAGTCCCTACTGGGCCAATACTGCCATTTTGATTACTTGGGATGATTGGGGCGGCTGGTATGACCACGTGCCTCCACCGCAGGTACTCGCCAATTGTACGCAGTGGGGTTGTGGCTACGTGTATGGCTTTCGCGTGCCTCTGATCGTCGTCTCGCCTTACGCCAGGCCGGCCTACATTTCCCACGCGCCGCACGACTTCGGAAGCATACTCAAGTTCGTTGAAGATACTTTTGCGTTAGGTTCGTTGGGATATGCCGATGCCCCCGCGGATAATCTTTCAGACTGCTTCAACTACAAACAGACTCCCATTGCCTTTCACGCGATTGCCGCTCCCCTCGATGCCGCACACTTTCTGAATGACAATAAGCCTCCCACCCCTCCCGACAACGATTGACGCACATCTTCCGAACGTTAGCGTAAATGCGAAGAATCGCCAATCCTTCCTTCGCTCTATTTATCCCTCGGCTCATCTGCGATTCTCCCCAAGCCTCGTGCCGGGAACTTCAATCCGCATCAGCCTGCGCAGGACCACTCAAGGCATGATTTAACACAGTGGAGAATTGCAGAGCCCGCCAGGTTTTGCGGGCAGTTTCCTCCCAGGAAAATACTCTCGCTCGCACTAAACCCTTCTCCCGCAATCCTGCCCGCAGAGACCGATCCTGCACCAGCCGTCTAATTCCGTCGGCGATCTCTTCGACGTTAACCGGGTCAACCAGAATCGCCGCATCGCCCGTAACTTCAGGAAGCGAGCACACGTCGGAGGTGAGAACCGGCACTCCGCAAGCCATTGCTTCCAACGGTGGCAAACCAAACCCTTCATAGAGCGACGGGAATACAAAAGCCACCGCGCCCCGATACGCTTCAGATAACGGACCATCAGCGGACAAGTCCTTGAAAACCACGTCCCCCTTCAACCCCAGTCGATCTATTTCCCCAACCAGTTGTTGGTCCGGCTGCCCGGAAAGTATCAGGCGAACGTCTTTTCGTACTCCTGATATCGCGTACGCATTCAACAGACGCAAAAGATTTTTATGCGTCTTTCTGCTGCCCACATAAAGCAAATACGGATAGCCCGGCTCGTATTTTGGTCCAGCCGGCGAAAAGGCCGCGCCCACTCCATTTCCTACATTAATAATCTTGTCCCGTTCAACCTTGGCCCATGCGGCAATCTCCTGCTTCGAATATTCCGAAACAGTAAGAACGCACTCCGCCCGGTGACAAGCTGGTTTGATGATGTACTGGTAATACGCGCGCTTCAGCGCACTCGAATTCTCCGGCACGCGAAGGTGATTGAGGTCGTGCAGGGTGAAAACAAAAGCGCCGGGCCAGCCCACGGGAGGGTTGTAGCCGGGACTGAAGAACAATTTCGGTTTCAGCCGCCACAACGCCGCTCCCAGCAGAATAGGATCCAGTGCATGAAAGGGCGGCCGCCGTGACTCAAACGGAATCAGTCCCGGCAGCAACTTCTGGAGTTCGCTGGCGAATCGGCCAATTCCATGATTGCCGATCCACCGCGCGTCATAAAGAATCTGAGCCATGTTAGACATTTCCCGCTGCAAAATCAGGTTTTTGACGATGAGTTTCGGCCTACGCCGCAACCCGTTGAGCGATCCATACCACTCGACCGGAATCGCCGACCGGACCACGCGCAATCTTTATATCCAGTCCTTTAGTTGGGAAAGCCTTTCCAAGATCCGGCCCAACATCCCAGAAGGCCAATATTCCTTCCGGAGACAGCGGATCCAAATGGTGCTCCGGAGGCTCAAGGTGGTTCACTTTCCCGTCTATAATTTCCGCTCGCCTCCTGGTTGTCGCGCGAGGAGGCACGGTGAACAGGTGAGCGCCGCCGGGCCTCAGAACCCGTGCGGTTTCGATCAAAGCTTTGTCTAAACGTGGCACATGCTCAAGAACATCCGACGAGATGATGAGATCAAGCGAGTCATCCCCAATTGCCAGCGCCGTAATATCCTGACAAACGGCGCCATCCTTCTTCTCCAGCGAACCACCCTCTTCGTAGAAGGATCTCGTGTAGCTTCGTCCTCGAGACAACAAGGGCTTCAGCGGAGATCGAGGATCCAACTCCAAAACATCCATCTCTCGCAGCCTCCCTCCATATCTCTGCCTGATCTCTACCGCCAACAATTCATAACGCTCGTTAGCCGAGCAGAATAAGCAGGTCCGAAACTCAACTAAGCCGTTCTCATGTGCGAGAAAGATAGTGAATCGCTCACAGCACTGGCATCGCCCTAGTCTCCACGAACTGATTCCACCCAGGTAGCTGGGGATTCGCGCCAGCACTTTTTGAAAAGCAGAACGTATACCCTGCTGTCGGATCGTCCGCCCTATTTTCGTTAAAGCCATTTCTCGCTCCAGAAATCGTTCCTTCCGTGAGGGGTTTCTGACAAGAATCCAGCTCCCGCGTGCTCGCTCTCGTCTGAGCCCCCAGCGCGCCGCCCAATCCCGTTATTGCTAATCCGCCTGCGTCGCAAAGAATCTTCCAAGATTAGCCGGTCCCGGTCGGGTTTGTTGACCCGAGCGATGGTGGAGCAAAGCGAGGGGCGAACACGATGCGTTCGCGATACACCTTGTCAGCTCCGAGGCGCGAAGCGAAGCAGAAGAAGGCTGCCACCGCCAGTGCCTCCGGCAGCAACCAGCCAGCCGCACCGACCGGAAAAAGGGAAATCCCAGCTAGAAAGGCGACCAGGACGAAATCCGCGGGGTGACGGGACCGCTTCAACCGGCCGACGAAAACCCGTGTCAGCCATCCTCTTAACGTCGCGAATATGGCTAGGTACACAATCGCCAAAGCTCCAAAGTCGGCGTACTGCACTCGATTGCAAAATCAGGTGCTCCCTCATCCGCATCCATCGCTTGTGGGAAAAAACTGATCCACCAAGTAAAACGCCCCAAAGTTCTTAGGTTTGCTTGGCATCAGGAAACGTGGGATCCGGCTGAACGTCTGCGATTCCACCGTGAGGCGCCCGTATTGCAGAGGGAAATGCGAATCAATCACTAACATCGCGTTTCGGGTATAGTCGGAATACTGGCTGACCGCCTCTAATGCTTCGACCGGGCCTTCACCTAATGCCATAGTGGCCGCAAACAACAGCACCAGTAGGAATCCCAGTCCTATACCTGCAAGCAGCGACGGCAACAACCTGAGCTTCCCCCATTGACATACACTTGGAAGAGAGCAAGCAAGAGAACGAGAAGAACCCACCGGGACTTCTTGCTGCCATGAAAGAGAAAGCAACACTGCCGCCATCAGAGGACGACGGATACTTTGGTCAGTCGAGACCGTCCACTGAACTGAATCAAAATGACTGCTAAGTACGCGAAAGGGCTTGATATAAAAAAGTTAATGCCAAAACCAGTTCGCGTGTGCGCATATATTTGTCTGGCATCCAAAACGTGATCTTCCGGGAACTGCAATAATACGGGCGCGTACATCAGAACGCCTAGCCCAAGAGCACAAACGAGAGCAGATCGAAATTGTTATAAGCGTAGGAAAACGGAAGCCGGATGGGCGCTCTATTGGTTCGCGTATAGCATAGGCAAAAAATGTTCTCTACCGCCAGCGTGGCGTAGACATAAGTATGGGCATAGGCTTTCCTCAGCACCGAGGCATGAGTGAAAAACAGCGGTAGCACGTAATACCCGGGCAAACCAATGATGAAGGTCGGAGTGAGACGCTTAAAGTAACTGCCTTCGCGTCTTCACCTGCGATAAAACAAGCACGCCACCAGTAATGTAGCAACCAGGGAGACAAGGGAGCACGCATACTGCAAATGAGAACGAAATCATGATTCTCTCAACACATTCGTCAGGAAACCGCGCTGGCTGCGTATTCCGCCTGTCCGCCCGGACTTAGCAAAGCCGCGCCCGTGCCAGAATCTCGACGGCCCTGACAGCATCTTGTGGCCGCGCCATGCCGCGCCAACCCTATTTTCAACTTCTTGACTTGGAGCCGCTCGCATCTTTTGCTACTATACAGCCTCTGCTTTTATGATGTGCGTGATCTGAGTGCGATCGCAAAACTGTCCACCCGCACTTGAGATCGGGTTCCACGTCTTCGGGATGCAGATAAAATATGGTGCATGGGACTCAAGTGCAACTTCGAATAAAGAAACCCCGCCGAGAATCCAAACATCTTAAGCAGTGAATAAAGTCTTCGCCTCGGTTGTAGCCCATCGCGCGGCGTCAGCTTATACGGCATCTGGAACACCATCGTTCCTTTAGGCTTCAGGACTCTCACAAACTCTCGAATGTAAAGGATCTGGCAATCTCTTTGGTTGCCTGATGCTGGTAGCACCATATTGGAGTAAGAGAATTCAAAAAGTCATCCTGAAATAAGCTCAAGTCATCTTTTTGATTGAGAAGGAATGTGCAAGACTGCGTGTGTTCTCTGGCCAACCTGATCATTTCATCAGAAATGTCCACTCCATAAACCTCTCCAAAATAGGACCGCAGCGCTCTGGAAAGTCTTCCCACGCCACAGCCAAAATCAAGCAATTTTCCATTGACATCCGGTGCGAATCCGGACGAACCCATTAGAGCATCGATTTTCCGTTGACCCGGAGTAAAGAACTCCTCCCAATCCCATCCGCCGAATCGTTTCTCGCTGTCGCTGAGAATCGCCCAAAGCGGATCCAGGTGGGCGAGATCTTCCCACTCCCGTTGTGTCGTGACCGTTTCCGAGATGGACATTCTCACAACCACCTTTTCACGCTGACTGTGTTTCGCGTCGGCGCACCCTAAACTCAGTTCGGTGAAAGTATGCCCGGCTGCATTCCTCAGTATAGAAACGAAGGACAGATCTCTTCATAGAATTGTATATCGATTCGGTCCCACTACTCTGAGTAGAGCATACAGTAGTTTATTTAGTACTCGAACTTGCCACGCTGCCTTCTTGTAGGTTGCGTAGTTGTATTGTGCGCTGGTATCAGCGCTGCCCAGCAGACCCCGCGAGCGCGCCCACGGATAAAAATCACCGGTCGTCAAGAATGGATCTTGTTCGCTAAAATGACGTTCCGAAATCGCAAACGCTGACCTCGCAATCTGCGTCACTGGCCTGCCATAGAAAACGTCCCAAAGCCATAGGGGCAGTCCTTAAGATTTGAATAACCCATGCCGAACACTTGCTCCCGATAATCGCGAAACAAAGTTGCCAGGTCTGGACGCTCGCTGAGCTGGTGGTTGCTACAATGCCTCGAAAGCTGAGACTTGTCCTCCGGATCGATCCCGCTGAAATGAAAAAAACGCAGTGGGTATTCTCCATTTACCAGGTAATGCCCGTCCCCTTGCGTGATCGTTCTTTCATGCAGATTCCAGTAGGCTACATTGCATCCCAGATCCCTGACGACGTGTACGGAGTCGAAATAGCAGGGCACCAGGTTGGCCCATTTCTGGTCTACGAACAGCCCGGAACGCAACTCACCGTACCCCAGCTCCAAACAGCGTTTCTCCCACCAGCACAGAAATTGTCCCGTTTGCGCCGAACGTCGAAGTCCAATGAATCCCAGATTGAACACGCCCGTTTGCAGGAAATCTACCTCTGAAGGACGACATCCGTCCGATTCGATGGGTGAGGTGCTGTGAGGCGTCAACAGAATGCAATAACGGGCGAGCAGATCGAATAGCGGGTCGAGCGAACCACAGATCAGGATGTCTGGATCGAGATAGAACAGCGCCTCGACATCCCTGCCAGCAAACAAATGCGCCAAAAATGTCGGCTTAACATTTGTATTGAGTTCCATAATGTTGTAGCGGAAAGCCAAATGTTGAAGATTCTGGATTTCGAGTTGCCTGACATTAATCACCTCAAATGGCTCAGCCTTGTCTCGTGCATCCAGACCATCCACCATCAGCACATAAAACTCACATTCAGGATGGTACTTCCGCAAGGATTCTGCCAGAACTCTTGCGTATGGCAAGTAATTCCTCGAGATGATCGTACAGGCAGCGGTCTTCATAGTTGCAGGCTACGGCTATCCCCCGTCCGACTTGGCCGCTTTCCCATTTGCTGAGATGAACGGCTGCCATTCTGTTCCGTGCCTGGGCCCTAAAAAGCGTTGCAATTTGGTTTCAGTTTTCTCGATCACAATCACATACGGGTACAAATGTACGGAGTGGATCGCAGCCTGAAACGGACTCACCGGCGAGGAAATTTCGTGGTCCTGCCAATCCAAATCACTGGCGTTCAAGTTCGCTGCGAACCCATTCACATACTGGGCAAATCGATTCGCCGAGGTGTGCACATCCTCGCACACATACACGCCACCCGGGTTAAGATGGGGCAGAAGCTCTTCCAGAGTAACAATTTGGTCGGAGGGTCGATGGCTGCCGTCGTCAATAATCACGTCCAGACGCGGAATCTTCTGCTTAAATGTCCGCCAAAAAGTGCGGTCTCCCTGGTCTCCAATCACGATTGTCACTGACTCACTGTTGTAAACCAGACATGCGGGCTCAATATCCACGCCATAGATATGGCACTGACTACCGAAATAGGAGTGCCACATCGCCAGGCTGCCACCGCTGAAAATACCGACTTCCAGCACATTTACCGGGCGGCCGACAAACTTTTGGAAGTGACGGTGGTAGATCTCGAAGTAATGGCGCCACTTCCAGATGCCCTGACCACGCGTATGGGACTCAAAGTAATCGCGCAGCGGATTCGAGACTTCCTCAACCTCGCCGCCAGGCGCTTCCGAGCTCAGATCACGTGCGCCCATATACCCCCGGGCATTCATTATCGGCGCGCTAAGCTGGGAAAAACCGGCACGCAAGAAGCGCAGCACCGGTTTCGGAATCGCTTTCGTTAATCTCATTAAGTGTCTTTTCCCTATTGCGGCGGTGCCCTTCTGCAAGCGTAGCAGTGCTCGGAAAGATCTGCCAAATCTCCCTTTAATATTCTATTGTTGCATCACGATCTGTGCGGTCGAAATACCAGATCCTTTGCCACGCTCTTCCACCCTGCTGAATAACGCCAGTAGTCACCATTGAACACTTCTCGAAGAATTTCCGGAATCCGCGCAACACTCTGGCGCGGCAACCGGACGCGGCATTCGAGGTGCAAGATCTTTCGCTTAATCTCTTTCTGCGCCAGTTCGGCATACCTGAAATCCTCTTTATGCTTTTCCAGCCATTCCAGCAGCTTATGAAATCGTTCGATCTCTCCCAGGTAAACGCTTGCGTCCATACTGGTGATCTGCGCAACCCTTTCACGCAAAGTCAAAGCCCCGGGGCCGAATTGCTGTCCTTGGTGCCGACGGTACTGCATCAGGGGTTCTGAGATGGGCTCAAACGGGCCATTGGCTGCCAGCAAAAAGGCTAGCCACCGGTCATGAAAATCCTGAAAGGGAGCGAAAACATCAAAGAACTTCTTCCGGAAGGCCATCGTGGCACCCGTCACGATATGATTTCTCGTAAGAATCGCCAACGCGTGACCGTTCGCAAACCTCTTTTGTTGTCCAGGAGTGAATTGGTAGGAATCCCAAAGTCGTACCCGCAAAAGTCTTGAATCAGCATCAATCAGATCGGCGTCGCTGAAAACGGCAACCGTGGCTTCCGAACGTAAGAATGACTTCTCGATTCGCGCGAGCTTGTGCCGGTACCATACGTCGTCCTGATCCGCCAGCGCGACAATCTCCCCCTGACAAAGCGAAATTGCCTTTTCAAAGTTCGCGATCGTCCCCAGATTCTTCTCATTAATTACAAGGCGAATCGGAAATGCCACACGCCGTGAGAACTGCCGTACAATCTCTTCGCAACCATCGGATGAACCGTCATCACAGACAACCAGTTCATCTGGCACCCTGTCCTGAGCAGCGATGCTGTCAAGTTGGGCGCCGAGAAACCGCCCTCCATTAAAGGTGCACATTGCGACGGAAATGCTAAGACCGAACGCCTCACCCTCCAGACAAATCTCGTGTTCACTGTCTCGTGTTCACGTGTCTCAATTGTATTGCACAAAGACTCGACAGATCCCTTACCTTTACGTGGTTCTCCTGGCGAGAGATTGGTCCGCGTGAGTCTCTGAAAAATGATCGTTCAGGCCATCCGGTAAGAATCGAATACCGAGCCTGCCCGCTAGTCCGTCCAGCAAACCGCGGTACATCATCGCCAGGCAATTTGCCTTTCGCTTGCCAAACAGGAGCACGTCGAGCGCATGCCGGGCTTGACGATATAGAACAAAGCCCTTAATTTTCCATTTTGGATAGTACCGCCAAATAGTAAAGACCTCGTTCCGGGTCATGTAATATTCGCGCCAAGCAGGATGATCGGTGAAACCCTTGGTCAAGCCAAGAAATTTGACCTTGGTTGGCTCACCCAGCACATGATCGAGGACACTGTCGCGAACCACCGCAATTCTGAAACCGTGACGCCTCAAGCGAAAACAATGTTCGTGGTCCACAAAATCCATAAAGAAATCGGCCGTGGCAGCCCCGCTGCTTCAACGGGCTTCTCTTCGCAATAAACTTCCCGAGGAAATCACTGAGTCAACCAATTATGCCCTGGCTCGGATCTTCCGGCGTCGCGCAAAGACGCCCACCGCGCCACGATAGCCCAGGAGTGGTCAATTTGGTCTTTGGATCTATGCACACCGGCGCCAGAATCGCCACGCTCTCCGCATCGCCATCAACCAACTGGAGACCGCTCACAGACGTTCAAGCCCGTCTCTGCCCGGAACGCTGTCCTGATCAAACAGCCAAACCCAATCATATTTCTTGGTGACGGCGGCATACTCCAGTTCGGCGGCGTATCCGCCCCCAACTCCGCCATTCTCAGGCATGTTCAAAACCTTGATCTCGGGATACTGGGTCGCCAGTAGATTCAGCGTGTCATCGCTGGATGCGTTATTCACTACGATAATCTCGTCTAGTTTTCTGGTTTGCAACTTGAGTGCGTCCAGGTGCCGAGGCAGAAGCCGGGCGCCATTATATGCGACCGTTACACTTGCAATGGAGAACTCCTTGCCCTCACTCTCGGGTCCTCCGTCCAATTCCGGTCGCACTATTTCCCTCCCTCACCTTTCAGGCGAGTCGCGCTGACGGGCCGCGGGACGACTGGAACTCACACCTCTGCCGGTCAGACTTGAACGGGCTCGCGCTGCAGCATTCCTCCAGGATTTGACGCCGGGCTTTTTCTTTTTCAGCGCTGGATTTGGCCGACTTTTGCGCAATGACGAGGATATGGAACGGCATCATCACTTCTGCGAAAACCACCTCGAAACCAACATAATCCACGGTCGTAATAGCCAGCGCTGGGTCGAATACATGATGGTGGGCGCCCCGATTGATCGCATTTTCGTTAATCCACTTCTCGAAGCTCACTCTTGATTCTTGCGCCGGATCACGTTTCAAATCATGCTTCTCCAATATCTCTGCAAAATGGGTCTTATCGTCTTCACTTACATCGTTTTCATAGTCTTTCAGCAAGTGCTCGAACCCGGTCACCATTCTTCTGTGATCAAAAGTTCCTGCCTTGTCGGGTAACACCAGGGCGAGCCAGCCGTCACTCTTCATCACGCGGCGCCACTCGTGCAGGGCCTTGATTGGATTGGCGCAGTGCTCCAGAGTATGACTCGAAGCAACAAAATCGTAGGTGCAAGCCGGAATCGCGCACAGATTGCTGGCTTCGCAGATGAATTGATGGCCAGGAGTTTTGTTCGCGTCGTAGTCAAAATGTTGGCCTTCCCTTAGCGTTCCCTCCCAGAAGGTTTTGCTGCTGTAATTGGTGTTGTCTATATTCTGGGCCACAGAGTAAATTGGAAACTCCCTGCCACGTTGAAACAATTGGCTCGGGCCGCCAATCTCAAGCCCAATCCCGCAAAAGTTAAACAGAATTCGGTAATTGCGTCGGCTGGCGAATGCAGCTTTTCTCAGCAACCATAAAGGGTAACTCGGCCCGAGCGACCTTAAAGAATTCCAGTGGTAGCGCACTCGATTCAAGCTGTCCCTTCCCAACAATACGCTCAACCTCCATCTCTAAACATTGGGATCAGTGAGGGCAACCGCTTGAAGATAACAAGGCCGTATTCAAACCGATAGTGCAAATGGGGGTTCTAGGGCCGGGTGCCAATTGCCACATTTTACACCTGGCTGTGGATGCGCTAGACATGCGGCGGTATCTGTATGGATCTTCTCTTTTGGCAAGAAGTGCAGATTCTATGGTCCGGATTTCTTTGTCCAGTCTGTGGACTGCGCGAACGCAAGGCCGGCCTCGATCTTTCGCAGCCGCAGTTTGTCGCTCTTGAGAAGTTCGATCACCGCCGCCGCCAGAGATTCAGGATCCGGCTTCGCCAATTGCACAGTCTGATCGGTCAAGAGCCGCACGATCGGCTTGATCGATACCACAGCGCACCCACATGCCATCAACTCCAAAGGCAACATCGATAGGTTGGTGTGGAGAGTCTAGAAGGCTACGTCGCAGCTGCGATAAAGGCCGCCCAACTCAGAGGCAGGAAGAACTCCAGGAAAAATCGCAGGAAAAGGAAGGTCCAGAGATTGACGGTGGAACGACGATGATATCCGGCATTTTCTGAGCCACCAGCGACAAAGCGAGAACCCCCAGTTCGAAACCTCTCCGCTCAGTCTCTGGACGGGCGTAGAAGAGGACGCGTTTCTTTCCCATCGGCAACAGACGGCTCCCGGTGTCGGCGTAAGCATCGCGGTCATAAGAAAATCCAAAAGCCGAGCATTCCATTTCGAAGTCCCGTCTCAGGACATCAGCAATCCAGATTCCCAAGGTTATTCCCCGAAAACCCAACCGATAGCTTTGCCGAGCCAACTCATACAGGCTGCCCGGAGGATGGAACATGTATTCAATGTCCTGAACGAAATAGAACTTCTGCGCAGTGTTTCCGATGCTTCGTGCTGCGTATGCCGTGGGCCATGAAGTGGCAATGAGAGCATCGGAATCTTTGATGTTGCGCGACAGCACGTCGACCTCGGCCTTGATCGGAAAGTACCTCTTGGCATATAAGCTCCTTGGCTAAGTTGGAGCCTCCCGCAGCCTGCCCAAAACGTAGACACGATTTTCATGACCCAGGCTTCCAATTGTTGAACCGTTCGAAATGTATTTAATAAGCTGCTGTGCGCTGCCACAATGCTTGGCAGAATCCAGTTGATGCGGAGCGGGCCTGATTGGGGAGCTGATAGGCGAGCGGGATGCTCCTCATTCAACACCATTTCAAGAGCCGGAAAACATTCAGCGGAACCCTCGAATACTTTCGGGCAAGGGTCGCAGCAATCGTGTTCATGCCATAGCGGATACCCCTGCGACGGGAAGAGCCTCAGCAGCCTCACAAATCGCGAATCATTGAAGCTCATCTATGTTCTCGTTGTGACTTTGGAACTTCCAGTTTCTTCAAGCGTTCTGCTCGCTAGAATGCCACAATCTACGGTATTTGTTAAATATCAGCGTTCCTGATCTGACGCCCAACAAAGCCATAATCGCAAAATATGCCGCGATCATTCCTAAGGCGCCCGAGGTTCTGGCAAAGAAGTAATTGGAGAGAAGAACGGCCACAGCTATCGATAAAGAAATCTGGAAGAGCTTTTCCTGCTTGTGCGCCCTCAAATAGGTTGCCATGGACGCAAAGACGTGGTTGAGGACGGCGGCGATGAGCAGAAGCGCGAGCGGTAGTGGACTCAGCACCTTGTGTGCGTATCGGCCTTGTGTGGAATAGAGATAGGTCGTTGCCGACCAGATGACTGTGACGCCTACTCCAGCCGCAGGAGTCGACTGCCGTAAAGCCTTGAAGAAAATCGTATCCAACTGCGGGTATCGCTTTTGTGCGATCAGTATTCCAAAGGGCGCAGTTTTCGTTGACACCCACGCCCTCGCTATCACCATGAGGAATTCGCGAAGCTGAGCGACATGCCCATCTGGCCAGCCGCCACCGGTCCTTTGTAGGCGAACAGAAATGGATTGAACGTCTGGTAGACGAAGTAACCGGAAAGCCAGCTGATCGCGATTCTCCACTGGAACGGCCCGATCTCTTTTGCCACGACACGTGCTGGCCTTCGGTTTTGTATTTCAGTAGGTCAAGGAGCAGACCGCGTCCGGTAGAGCCATATCGTTCCACCAGCACCTGTCCTGCAATAACTGTCGCAGGGGCAGCAAGTCCGTGGTGGGCAATAAGCAATATCCAGGCCAGCAGGCTTCGACGATGGCCTGCATCCAGCGCATGTGGGCGATGTTGAGACAAATCCACAGCCTTCGAAGAATGCGTATAGCGGGTCTAGTTGGAAACGCGACGACGGCCGCGGTCGCCACCGCGATCCAGGGCGCTCGCCAGGATACGACGTCGCCTAGGGGCTGATGCGATGAGAAAAAGTAAAAACCGGAGGGATCAGGACAATGGCAAAGAGCAGCGCGCCAACTCCGTACCAGCGTACCGATATTTGCAGGATTGACGCCAACCTGGCGTGAGCGACTTGGTTTCCTCTACTGAACCATCTTCTTCGATGGAGAGGTGCGCACGTTCGTGGCTGGCCAGTTGCATCACAATCTGCGAGAAGCCTAACTCGAAAACCAGCTGTAAGGCGATCAGGCTTGCGTAGGTATAAGCAGCAACCCCTGCTCAGCAGGC
>CAWJFA010000011.1:0-22475 GCA_963842075.1 uncultured Acidobacteriota bacterium
CAGCGTATATAAACGCTAGCCGGCGCACCTGCTCACTCAAATAGTATGACGGAAGTGACTTCGATCTCTTTACCGAGTTCCGGCACCTGTGTCACGGATGCGACAAGCTCATCACTTTTGGATAGCTTCCTGCCGCCGGAATCATCAACACTTGCGTCGGCGACACGACGTAGAAGATGTTGGCCGTACTGCTATTTTGCGTCACCGTTCCTCTTCCGGACGACGACATGCTGTAGGTCCCAGAAACCGCGTTTATGGATGGACCGTTCACGAGGTCCTCAAGGTATGTGGTGCCTGCCAGGGTACCAGATCCGTCGGCAGTGAAGTCATCCAACTCAAGATCGATGGTTGTGTTGGAACTGCAGCAAGGTGGGCCGTATATGTACGTTGGGAGCATCTCTCCCAGGTAATTTCCTGAGAACGAGGCATCGCTGAAAGGGCTGCCGGTTTGCGGCAGGATCTGACCGTCCGTGACGTTCGCATCCGTGCCGATCACAAATCCCTGATTCGGGCCTGTCAGGTAAATGATGGGCATCGACTGGCCAGTCGCAGTCAAAGTGACACGGCCGTTCGCAGCCACGCTGTAGGTTCCTGAATAACCAGGCGAGCTTAGGCTGCCATTATTGTTTTCGTCGCTGCTCAGACTAAAACCTCCCGAACCATTCCACGTGATCAGCCCAGCCTGCGCAATGGCCGCGCCCCCGGAACCCCCTTGCAATCCAAGCACGCTTATCCCATTAAGTGAGCCGTTGGAGTATGGAGCTCCGACATTCCGGATAATCGGCCCGCTCAAAATGAACCGATCGGGCACGGTGTTGGGAGACACGGCCAGCGCGAATAGCTGCTGAGCGTTTACGATGTAAAAGATTATCGTGGCCGTTCCCCCTCCCGATTCGTTCAATGTAACCGTGCCGCGGCCAAAGGGAGCCACGGCCAAATCGGTCGCGCTGAACGTTACATTGCTGAGTGTGGCACCCGCCGACGAATTCATATCGAGTTCGCCGCCCGTCAGGTTACCCGTTCCATCGCTATAGAACGTGCCCGCCTGGTTTTCATTGCCCAAGCCTGTTATGAAGCCGTCGTTGCCAACATCAAAAAATTCGCCCGACAACCCGAAAGAGTAGTTACCCACGATTGAAGCGGCGCTGAAGGCGCTCGTATCCTGCTTCACAATTGGTCCGAATGAAAAAGACTCACCGGAAGGAAAGTAGATTGGTGCGTAGACCACCGCATTGGCGTTGCCAGTCGAATCGACCGTGATCAGCAAGTCTGGAATGGACGCGGTCGTGAAGGTTAATGAGCCAACGTTATCCGGGCCGATGCAATAAGTGCCGGTCATGCCCGTGTAGGTTACGCTTTCGTCCAGCGAGTCAGTGTCTTCGTAGCCTTGCGAGATATTACCGTTGCCGTCGGCGATAAAGCTGCCCACTGCCTGTCCAAAATTTAGCCCCCTGCTCCCGTTTCCTGTGTCAGCGCCGTTGAACATAAAGGCATAGTTCCCGCTCAGGTGGCCGTTGTCCGCACAATTTGCCGCCGCGATGGTGATGCTCAGGTTCGCCGTGGCAATGCCACCAAGGGAATCGACCACCGCGAACTCAACCGCATCGGTACCCGCCGTTTGTGGGAGCCCGCCGATCTGCCCGTTCGTCGGACCCACAGATAATCCCAGCGGCAATTCTGTGGGAGCGTAGACAGAAAAAGTGTAAGGGGGCGCGCCGCCGGTCGCCTGCAACGGCGGCGCTGAATAAGGCGCAGAGACGGCCCCACCGGGCAAAATGGTGGTCGTAATGCGAAGGGCGGGGTTCACTGTGACGCTCAGACTTGCCGTTGCGACGTTGGGAGGGATAGCAAAATCGGCAACCTTGAAAGTGAAGTTGTAAACGCCGGCGGTAGTCGGCGTACCCGCAATCGCGGGCGAGTTGTTCAGTGTAATGCCGGGAGGAAGACTGCCACTAGAAATGCTGTACGTGTAAGGAGGAATTCCGCCCGTGACAAACAGCGCCTGGTTGTAGCTGCTACCCACGTCGGTGTTGGGAAGTGAACTGGTGAGCACCGTCAACGAGGTTGGCAAGTTCACTTGAATAGAAAGATTGCCGGTCTGCGCGGTATTCGGGGGCGCGGCGGAATCGGCCGCGGTAAACGAAAATGGGCCTCCACCGTTCCCAGGATAGGTTGGAGTGCCCGAGACTACGCCGTTGCTGTAGCTCAAACCTGCGGGCAATGTTCCGGTCATAGCGATCGTGTACGGAGGCACGCCGCCAGACGCGGTTACGGTTCCGCTGTATGGCACTGTAAAAACCGCCGCCGGAAGATTCGTCGAAATAGCTAGCGGGCTTAATGCCGGGCCCTTCACCGAGATTTTCATCGACTGCGACTTCGCCGGATCGCTCACCGAGGTCGCCGTGACTGTCGCACTAAAGGCGCTCGAAATGGTAGCCGGCGCGTTGTACTTCACGGTGGTTGCCGTTGGGTCAGATAGAGAACCCGCGCCGGTGGTAGGGGTCAGCGTCCAGGTCACGCCCTTGGGATCGTTGGTCGTGGCGGTGAGAGTTGTGGTCTGACCGGCAGATACGCTGGTCAAACTCGAGGTGACGCTTAACGTGATTGCAGACTGCGGGGGCGGTTGGGAGGACGACGAACCGCAACCGTTAAAGGCCCCTACAGTCAGCAGCACGAGCAAGAGCTGCAGTAGCGGCGCAACGCTTTTCGCACTCACAGAACCTACTTTGGGGGACCGTCAGCAGCAAAGCTCAGAGTGCTGAACGCGATGCTGGGAGCTCGATCAGCACGTCGCCATTATCCTCCCCTAACCTGTTGGATGGCAACTTTCGGGAATTCTGCTCGGCAACAGTTTCTTGGATCTTCCGGCAGTCATAACGCATACTGAGAATGCTTTGATCATGCCCGCAAATTCGTTGACCCTGATCAAAGGCGCAAGGTCGCGCCACGGCTGGGCGCGGGAGGCTTCGCATTTCACCTCATCATCCTTCAGGGCAGAACATAACCTAGAAGCTCGTCCGTCGTCTGACCTTCGCATTTCGGGTCTTTGCTAACGAAATGATCGTACCCAGTCGAGCAGCGGTACAGCGCCACTAAGTTTAATCCGGAAACCGGTTGCGAGTATCCATAACCATCCTTGCCGAGGATGCGCTGACCTTCGCAACCAATATCAAGTGATACAAAATAGTCTCTTTGTCCTCTCTTGCAGCTATAGAACGGCACTGCCGCACCGTGGAGCGGATTCGGATAAAGATGGCCAAGAACCTCTTGCAAATGAAAACCACCAATCGGGCTAATCCAGCCTGTAGTGACTTCGTGTACATCTTTATTTAAATACCGATTGAATGGAATGGCTGCGCCGTCCTCCGGCACCCACTGCATCGGCATCAGGATCCAGGTTGCAATCCCCGCCGAGTTCGCTGCCTCCGCCGGAGTTGCTTCCCAGTCAGGCTGTGGATACGAGAGGGACGTGTACATCTGGATTGCGGGATAGGATGCCACATTGACAGTGCCGTAAAGGTCGCGCACGAAACCGGCTATGAAGTTCGATTCGAAGCCGGTCATGTTCGTGTCCGTGGTGACGAGCTGTTGCCAAGGCGTGGCTCCTGTGAACAGCGCGTTCTGCGGAATCTTGTAGAGTTCAACCCCGTACTGCCCGCGCTCAATCACCCCTGCGGTACTCGACGGCGGTCGAACCGGGCGATTGAAAACAGCGTACCACTCACCCGCCTTTGAATCATACGACATGTCCCCCCAAGTCGCTTGCGGATCGTCCGGATCTAAACCATTGGACGTCAGCGTTCCTTGCACCGTGAAGTGCACTCCGTCGGTTGAGACCGCCGCTACGTGATGTAGAGTTGGATTGTTATCTTCATAAAACATCGTGATCGCGGCCTTATGATCGGCATTGTAAACAGCTGGCTGGCCCACGCCGTATCCGGTTTGTGAGGTTGACAGAATGACCGGTCGCAGATACTTGTTCCAGTGAATGCCATCGTTGGAAAAGGCTGCGCCGATACTATTGACCGCACTACTCCCGCCCATGCCCACGTAGTACATCGCATAGGTATAGGTCTGTCCATCACCGAGAGGGTTCACGAAAACCCCGCCAATCACCTTGGGATTGCAAATGTAAGCGGAATCCCATGCCCCCGGCGTTTCAGCGAGCACCAACAGCGGATCGGAGGAGTCAAGTGTCGACACATCAATCGACGTGTAATAGATCGCATCCGAATTCTGAGACTCATCACTCGGGTTCGCTCCGTAACTGCACCACCAGATTTGTCGTGTATCTCCGGTCTCAATCACGGAGGGCGAATAGTTATAATGCCCACCGTTGGCAATCGCTCCCTTGGGAAGCGACCTCGACTGCGAACAACTGGTCAGAATAAGCGTTGTTCCCAAGACAACTAAAATCGTCCTCGCCGTTGGAATCCCGTCCCTGAGAATATTCATGCTGGCGCCCTTCTGCGAGTCAAGAGTCTAGCAAATGTCGAATTCCGATTCGATGAATTTTCGCTGACTGTGCGATTGTTTGAAAACAATGAATTCCGCGGGCCAAATTCCGGCTGTCCTTGACTTCCGCCTTCGGCCAGTCGCCGCACTTGAAAGCGGTGGACCATTCACAGAAAAGCGCTAGAGGCTCAATCGGGCAGATTAGTAAACTCGCGCACACGTACCGATGCTCCGCAGGCTCTTTGATTTTTTGCGATCGTACCACGGGCCTCCACCGCTCTCCTAAGGTAGCCAATTTTGGCAGTGCCTCAGTTTCAAACTGAGGCACTACCAAAATTTTCTAATTGATCCTTCTTGTCCGTTTCAGGTACCATTTCGACCAACGAATGACTGCCCCTAGACAACTTTGCAGGCGTTCTTCCAGCCCATGAGTGAGCAGTTCCCAGTCCTGAATTTCCGTTGCGAAAGTGCGGTCGGCAATCAGAAAAGGTTAGTTTCGGTTGGTCGTTCGGAACCTCAATCCCAGTGAGGAACAAATGAACGTAGTTCGCGTGTCGAAGACTCTCCTTGTGATAGCGGTCGCAAACGCTTGCGCATTCATGGTCGCGTGTGGAGCAGGATCCGATGTCCCCCCAGCGCCCATCGTATCGGTGTCGAGCACACAGAATCCTTTGGTGGCACAAGTCACGGTGGTAGCGGGATGTGCGGGACAAGCCATGGTCGAGTTTGGTCCCGACACCTCCTACGGAAGAAGCACCTCGTGGTATCCCGTCTCCGGCGGCTATCAGCCAAGCCCGATACTCGTTGCAGGAATGAAAGCGTCTACGACGTACCACATGCGCGCTCAAACCCAATGCATCGGAAACACGACCGCCAGCCAGGATTTGACTTTCACCACGGGCGCCTTGCCCTCGGTCAGTTTTCCTACTTTCACAGTGACGCGACCGAACCCCTCCCTAAGCTCATTGGAGAATCCGGGAATCGAGCTGTTCGACGCAATTGACATAACAATCCCCCCAACCACCGACTTAATTCAGGCCGTGTTTCTCGACCGCGACGGTAACCCCATCTGGTACTACGACGTGGGTGCTGGAGGTTACCCATTCACCATGAAGCAGCTCCCCAACGGCCACGTCCTCCTCAGTATCACGCGCCCAAATGTTCCAACCATTCTTCGGGAGATCGACCTGGCAGGAAATACCATACGCGAAATGGACACCAACGCTTTGGCGCAAAAAATGGTGGCCGCAGGATTCGATTTCGCTCCCAACACCTATCACCATGATCTCTTTCCCCTCGACAATGGGCATGTGATCGTTCTCACCAACTTCGTTAAGCCCTTTACCGACCTTCCCGGATATCCCGGCACGACCCAGGTTATTGGAGACGGTTTGATCGATCTCGATCAGAATTGGAATCCCGTTTGGGCGTGGAACAGCTTTGACTACCTCGATGTGAATCGCCATCCTTTTGGCTTGCCCGACTGGACTCATGGTAATGGCCTTATGTACTCGCCTGCCGACGGCGACATCGTGTTTTCAATGCGCAATCAATCGTTGATACTTAAAATCGACTACAACAATGGCGCTGGCACCGGGAATGTAGTGTGGCACCTGGGTTATCAGGGCGACTTCGCTCTGACCGCCGGTGGCGTTCCGACGGACGACCCAAGCAACTGGTTCTCAGCCCAGCATTTTCCTTCGCTCATAAGCCAGAATCTACCCCAGACCACAATGGCGATATGGGACAACGGAGACAATCGAGTCTTGGACACAAGTGGCACACTGTGTGGGATCTCGCCCACGTTTATCCCATGCTACTCACGGGCAACCGTGTTTCAGATTGATGAAAGCTCTATGGTAGCCAATCTGGCATGGTTCGATTTACCGAACGAGTACGGTCTCTGGGGTGGTAGCATTAATCAATTGCAAAACGGGAACATCGAATTCGATGGGAACGCCCTCACCCCACCGCCCATTCCAACCGAAGCCTCCGAGGTACGAGAGGTGACACAATCGTCCTCTCCGCAGGTGATTTGGAAACTTCAGATTCCCATTCCGTTTTATGCTTATCGGTGCTATCGGGTGCCAAGTCTGTATCCCGGGGTGACTTGGCAGTTCTGAGATTCGAGCTATCGGAAATCCAATGGCTGTAGGCTTCAGTTAAATCGAATCGCGGATTCCATCGCGGGACTTCCGTTCACCCTCGACGTAGGATTTTAGTTTGCTAAGGCATCCCCCTGCGCCTTCTCGCATCTTAAGCTTCGGATTGTTTTACGCCGCGAGGAGCAACTCTTGTTTCGCATGCCGTTCTTCCTATGTTTGGCGCTCGCCGCCCTCGGCGCATTTCTTCTGAGCTTCAATGCCTGCGGCAGCAACGGTCCCTTAACCCCCATTTCTCATGTCGTTGTGATCGTTCAGGAGAATCGCACTCCCGATAACCTGTTTCAGGATCCTGTTCTGATTTCCCGCGGCGCCGACATCGCCAGCAGCGGTCTGAATTCTCACGGCCAAACCACTCCCTTGGCTCCGCTTTCTCTTGCCAATAACTACGATTTAAGCCACACGCATGATGCTTTCAATTCTATGTATGACGGCGGAAAAATGGACGGAGCCGACCTAATTCCAGTCGGTTGTTATGTGCCTACGAATTGCCCGCCGCCCAACCCGCAGTTCGCCTTTGTGAACCCTTCCGAGGTGCAGCCCTATTTCTCGCTGGCAGAGCAATTTACCTTCGCTGACCGCATGTTCCAAACCAACCAGGGCCCCAGCTTCCCGGCTCATCAATTCATCATCTCAGGAACCTCCGCCCCCAGTGCTGGCAGTAATCTTTTTGCAGCGGAAAATCCCCTCGCCACTCAGGATACCGGCTGTACCGCTCCCCCTGGTCAAACCGTAAAGGTTGTAGGCCCTTCCGGCCTCGAGTCGTCGAAAATATATCCCTGCTTCGAGCATCAAACTTTAACTGACTTGCTGGATGCCATGGGACTGAGTTGGCGCTACTATAGCCCCGGCCCTGGTTCCATCTGGACCGCTCCCAATGCCATCAATCACCTCTGTCAGCCACAAACTCAGGATGGGAAGCTGAAGTGCACTTCGAGTGCGTGGGCCAATAACGTCGTACTCAACCAAACCCAGGTCTTAAACGACATCGCCGGTCAAACCTTGGCTAATGTGAGCTGGGTCATTCCTAGCGGTCAGGCATCCGACCATGCCGGACTCAACGACGGCTCTGGCCCGTCGTGGGTCGCACAAGTCGTAAATGCCATCGGTAATAGTCCCTATTGGGCCAATACTGCCATTTTGATTACTTGGGACGACTGGGGCGGCTGGTATGACCACGTACCTCCACCGCAGGTGCTGGCCAATTGTACGCAGTGGGGTTGCGGCTACGTGTATGGCTTTCGCGTGCCTCTGATCGTCGTCTCGCCTTACGCCAGGCCGGCCTACATTTCCCACGCGCCGCACGACTTCGGAAGCATACTCAAGTTCATTGAAGATACTTTTGGATTAGGTTCGTTGGGATATGCCGATGCCCCAGCGGATAATCTTTCAGACTGCTTTAACTACAAACAGACTCCCATTGTCTTTCACACGATTGCCGCTCCCCTCGATGCCGCACACTTTCTGAATGACAATAGGCCTCCCACCGCTCCCGACAACGATTGACGCACATCTTCCGAAAGTTAGCGTAAAAGCGAAGAATCGCTAAACCCTGCGTTCGCTCTCTTTATCCCTCGGCTCGTCCTAGATCTCACCAAACCTCATTGCCGGGAACTTCAATCCGCATCAGCCTGCGCAGGCCCACTCAAAGCATGATTTGACACGGTGGAGAACTGCAGAGCCCGCCAGGTTTTGCGAGCAGTTTCCTCCCAGGAAAATATTCTCGCCCGCACTAAACCCTTCTCCCGCAATCCTGCCCGCAGAGACCGATCCTGCACCAGCCGTTTAATTCCGTCGGCGATCTCTTGGACGTTGACCGGGTCAACCAGAATCGCCGCATCGCCCGTAACTTCAGGAAGCGAGCACGCGTCGGAGGTGAGAACAGGCACTCCGCAAGCCATTGCTTCCAACGGTGGCAAACCAAAACCTTCATAGAGCGACGGGAATACAAAAGCCACCGCGCCCCGATACGCTTCAGATAACGGACCATCAGCGGACAAGTCCTTGAAAACCACGTCCCCCTTCAACCCCAGTCGATCTATTTCCCCAACCAGTTGTTGGTCCGGCTGCCCGGAAAGTATCAGGCGAACGTCTTTTCGTACTCCTGATATCGCGTACGCATTCAACAGACGCAAAAGATTTTTATGCGTCTTTCTGCTGCCCACATAAAGCAAATACGGATAGCCCGGCTCGTATTTTGGTCCGGCCGGCGAAAAGGCCGCGCCCACTCCATTTCCTACATTAATGATCTTGTCCTGTTCAACTTCGGCCCATGCGGCAATCTCCTGCTTCGAATATTCCGAAACAGTAAGAACGCACTCCGCCCGGTGACAAGCTGGTTTGATGATGTACTGGTAATACGCGCGCTTCAACGCACTCGAATTTTCCGGCACGCGAAGGTGATTGAGGTCGTGCAGGGTGAAAACAAAAGCGCCGGGCCAGCCCACGGGAGGGTTGTAGCCGGGACTGAAGAACAATTTCGGTTTCAGCCGCCACAACGCAGCTCCCAACAGAATAGGATCCAGTGCGTGAAACGGCGGACGCCGCGACTCAAACGGAATCAATCCAGGCAGCAACTTCTGGAGTTCGCTAGCGAATCGGCCAATTCCATGATTGCCAATCCACCGCGCGTCATAAAGAATCTCAGACAAATTTGATACTCCTTCCAATCTCTATTCTATGCGGAACGCTCCGCCATCCACACCACACGACCCGCATCGCCGACTGGCCCCCGCACGATTCTAACCTTCAGTCCGGCGCACGGAATCACATCCGAAAGATCCGGCCCAACATCCCAAAAAGCTAGTATTCCTTCGGGAGACAACGGATCCAGATGATATTCCGGTGGCTCAATATGTCTTATCTGTCCCTCCACGATCTCCGCGCGCTTCTTGGTCTTGACTCGCGGTGGAACCGTAAACAGGTGTGCCCCTCCCGGCCTCAACACTCTCGCGGTCTCGCCAAACGCTTTCTCCATACATGGCACGTGCTCCAGTACTTCCGAAGAAACAATCAGGTCGAAGGAATTGTCGCCAAAGCTAAGCGCGGTTATATCCTCGCAAAACGCCTCGTCCCTTTGATTCTGCAAACAGCCTTCTTCATAAAAAGACCGCGTGTATGTTCGCCCGGCCGACAGTATGCTTCTTAAAGGCGAGTGCGGATCCAGTTCCAGTACATCCAATTCCGCCAATCTACTTCCGTATCTGCTTCGAATTTCTGCCGCAAGCATTTCGTAACGCTCATTCGCCGAGCAGAACAAACACGAGCGGGACTCAGCAGAACCATTATATTGTGCGATGAAGATCGTCGGGCGTGTACAACATTGGCACCGGCCTAACCGCCACTCCCTCACTCCACTCAAGTAGGTCGGCGCAACCTTCATGATCCTCTTCGAGGCAGCTCCAAGGCCTTGTTGCCGAATCGTCCTCCACACTTTCAACAGTGCCATACCTGACTCCAGGACTCGGTTAAATGGCGCTCCGGCCGCGGCTCGTACTGCGAAACAGCCGCCTCACGCATGGTAACAAATGCGTATGCGTCCGGACGCGAATGGGAAACGCGTGGCACCTATCGTGAAGTGATTTTATCGCTGTTCGCCGCCGTCTTGACACGCTGTAAGGCTTTGTTGGATTCTGAATTGGCAATCATCGATTTAGGTGGGCTAATGCCCGATTACGTCGCCGAACTTTCCAAGCTTTATCGCCTGCAAGCTGAGATTGGCGACGACCGCTATCTTCACTCTCACTCGCGAAATTCCGCCGTCATCCGTCGCCAGGCCAACATTTTCGAACGTTGCCAGAATGTCCTCCGGGATGCCCACATTGTGCTCGATTGGGGGTGTCGGCAAGCTGCGGATGCGTGCATGGTTCGCATGCTCCGAGGAGCGGAGGTTGAAATCCACGGGTGCGACGTGGAACCTCTCGAGTATCGTGCATTTTTCGACTTCAGCGGCTTGAAATACTCTCAATTGACTCACCCTTATCGACTACCTTATGACGATAGCTCCTTTGATGCCGTGATTGGAAGCGGCGTGCTGGAACACGTCCCGATCGATTCCGAGTCCTTGAAAGAGCTGTACAGAATCATTCGCCCTCAAGGGCATCTCATCATCACTCATCTGCCCAATAAATACTCCTATACTGAGTGGCTAACCGGAAACTTGGAAACCCGCATCACCTACGGCTCTATTCTTTGGCGCAGGCCCGGCACATGCTCATGCATCATGGCTTTTTACCGATGACTTTCGGCTATCATCAGATGGTGCCCAGCCTCTCGAGCCCTTCAGGAGGAGTATTTGATAATCCTTTTTCGAATCGTCTTGTTGAATCTCTGTTCTCGTGGAACGCTTCTCTCGAGCGGCTCTGGCCGCTGAATAAACTCTCGACCAACATCTTTTTTGTCGCCAGGAAGGTAGAGGCATTCAATGGTTAGCCGCACATTCGCGCGGATAAAAACAACTAAGGGGTCTTGGAGCGTAATTTTTCCACAGGCGCGAATAGCACGATGATCCCGAGGATAAGCAGCGCGTTCAGAAATATCTTGGCCGGAATTATGTACCCATCACGCATGATTCGCAGTAAACAGTCGCAGGTAAAGTAGACGTAAATGATTGACCACAATTCGCTGTACCTTGCTCGATTAAGCATCCAACTGGAAAAACTTCCGAGCAAGAAATATAAGCACGGAAATAAAAACCCGAAATAGAGCAGCCCCGCAGCGTACCCTGAGAACGCGCCGAGCGGACTCAAATCGGTGTACTTAGCTACAAATATCAGTTTGTCTTTTCCGGGAAATAGAAACCTTGGTGCTGAGAAGTAGAGGATGTCCGTAAGGAATTTCTGTGGAGAACCGAACCATTGCCACAGATGCGCATCCCGGACAACTCCGATAAGTGAAAGCTGCGAAAAAACGCTCTCGTACATCACCGGGCTGATGACCCCTGCGAACGAGAATGTACCGCTGTCGACCTCCGCATGGGAGCGCAACAAATGCACGAAATATCCCGTGGCCAGTAGAAAAACCACTGCGATGCTGGCGCGACGAAAAGTAAGACCGCCCCGCAAGTAGATATAAAGACACAAGGCAAAGGCCGCCACCATGAAAAAGATACGCGTTCCATGCAGCAGATTGGTGGCATTGATGGCGGAAAGAACTAAAAACCATTGCACGTTGCGGCGGTCGCGGGAGAAAAGCGCAGCAATGGAGAGCAATAACAAGGTTTCCGACCAGAATATGGAGAACGACCATAACCCCCCGGTCATTTTCTCGGTATCGAAAGCGTAATCCCCATAAACTCCTTGAGGAATTAAAAGTACTTTCGACAACAATAAAACGGCCACGGTGAGATAGCACGCCATGCGAAAGGTCCCGTTCAATTTGAATAAAAGAAGCTGGGGCGCTTGAGAAGCCGGTTCACTATGAAATGGTTTCAGACCGGAACCGCACAGAAAGCTGAACACTCCCGCCAAATAGATCCATGCGATTTTCGCAGCCGTGTCGGAGTCCAGTGCAGCTGTCGCTGAAGTCCCCCCAGTCGAATATTCGATAATCAGAAGCGCTCCGAGAGGTATAAAATACACCACGTTCAGCGCCAAAAAAATAGCTGAGTGCGGCGCCAGCCGTCTCTTCTTGAAAGGCAGTGAAAAGCGGGATCTCCTCGTGCCTGCTGCCGACGATTGGCTGCTGAGTTCGATTATGCACCTCCGAAGATCGACTGCCCACGAGTTACTCGGGCGAGAGTACGCCGGGCTGGTTTCGCAATACCGAAATGAACGATAAATACTTCATAAGAATTGTATATCGATTCGGTCCCACTACTCTGAGTAGAGCATACAGTAGTTTGTTCAACACGCGGCCTTGCCACGCTGCCTTCTCGTAGGTTGCGTAATTGTATTGTGCGCTGGTATCAGCGCTGCCCAGCAGACCCCGCGAGCGCGCCCACCGGTAAAAATCGCCGGTCGTCAAGAACGGATCTTGTTCGCTAAAATGACGCTCCGAAATCGCAAACGCAGACCTCGCGATCTGGGTCACTGGCCTGCCATCAGAAAACGTCGCAAAGCCATAAGGACAGTCCTTAAGATTTGAATAACCCATGCCAAACACTCGCTCCCGATAATCGCGAAACAAAGTTGCCAGGTCTGGACGTTCGCCGAGTTGGTACCGGTTACAATGCCTGGAAAGCTGAGACTTGTCCTCCGGATCGATCCCGCTGAAATGAAAAAAACGCAGCGGGTATTCTCGATTTACCAGGTAATGCCCGTCCCGTTGCGTGATCGTTCTTTCATGCAGATTCCAG
This sequence comes from uncultured Acidobacteriota bacterium, assembly GCA_963842075.1. GTDB lineage: Bacteria > Acidobacteriota > Terriglobia > Terriglobales > Acidobacteriaceae > Sulfotelmatobacter. The sequence continues at coordinate 12,913 of CAWJFA010000011.1, forward strand.
TAGGCTACATTGCATCCCAGATCTCTGACGACGTGTACGGAGTCGAAGTAGCAGGGTACAAGGTTGGCCCATTTCTGGTCCACGAACAGCCCGGAACGCAACTCTCCGTACCCTAGTTCCAAACAGCGTTTCTCCCACCAGCACAGAAATTGCCCCGTTTGTGCCGAACGTCGAAGTCCAATGAACCCCAGATTGAAAACGCCCGTTTGCAGGAAATCGACTTCTGAAGGACGGCATCCGTCGGATTCGATGGGTGACGTGCTGTGAGGCGTCAACAGAATGCAATAACGAGCGAGCAGATCGAATAGCGGGTTGAGGGAACCACAGATCAGGATGTCTGGATCGAGATAGAAGAGCGCCTCGACATCCCCACCAGCAAACAAATGCGCCAAAAATGTCGGCTTAACATTTGTATTGAGTTCCATAATATTGTAGCGGAAAGCCAAATGTTGAAGATTCTGGATTTTGAGTTGCCTGACATTAATTACCTCAAATGGCTCAGCCCTATCTCGTGCATCCAGACCATCCACCATCAGCACGTAAAACTCACATTCAGGATGGTACTTCCGCAAGGATTCTGCCAGAACTCTTGCGTATGGCAAGTAATTCCTCGAAATGATCGTACAGGCAGCGGTCTTCATAGTTGCAGGCTACGGCTGTCCCCCGTCCGACTTGGCCGCTGTCCCATTTGCTGAGATGAACGGCTGCCATTCTGTTCCGTGCCTGGGCCCGACAAAGCGTTGCAATTTGGATTCAGTTTTCTCGATCACAATCACATAGGGGTACAAATGTACGGAGTGGATCGCAGCCTGAAAGGGACTCACCGGCGAGGAAATTTCGTGGTCCTGCCAATCCAAATCACTGGCGTTCAAGTTCGCTGCGAACCCATTAACATACTGGGCAAATCTATTCGCCGAGGTGTGCACATCCTCGCAGACATACACGCCACCCGAGTTAAGATGGGGCAGAAGCTCTTCCAGAGTAACGATTTGGTCGGAGGGTCGATGGCTGCCATCGTCAATAATTACATCCAGACGCGGAATCTTCTGCTTAAATGTGCGCCAAAAAGTGCGGTCTCCTTGGTCTCCAATTACGATTGTTACTGACTCACTGTTGTAAACCAGACATGCGGGCTCAATGTCCACGCCATAGATGTGGCACTGACTACCGAAATAGGAGTGCCACATCGCCAGGCTGCCACCGCTGAAAATACCGACTTCCAGCACATTTACCGGGCGGCCGACGAACTTCTGGAAGTGACGGTGGTAGATCTCGAAGTAATGGCGCCACTTCCAAATGCCTTGACCATGCGTATGGGACTCAAAGTAATCGCGCAGCGGATTCGAAACTTCCCCACCCTCGCCAGGAGGCGCTTCCGAGCTCAGATCACGTGCGCCTACATATCCCCGGGCGTTCATTATCGGCGCGCTAAGCTGGGAAAATCCGGCACGCAAGAAGCGCAGCACCGGTTTCGGAATTGCTTTTGTTAATCTCATTAAGTGTCTTTTCCCTGTCGCTGCGGTGCGCTTCTGCAAGCGTAGCAGCGCTTAGAAAGATCTGCCAAATCTCCCTTTAATATTCTATTGTTGCATCACGATCTGTGCGGTCGAAATACCAGATCCTTTGCCACGCTTTTCCACCCCGCCGAATAACGCCAGTAGTCACCATTGAACATTTCTCGAAGAATTTCCGGAATCCGCGCAATACTTTGGCGCGGCAACCGGACGCGGCATTCGAGGTGCAAGATTTTTCGCTTAATCTCTTTTTGCGCCAGTTCGGCATACCTGAAATCCCCTTTATGCTTTTCTAGCCATTCGAGCAGCTTATGAAATCGTTCGATCTCTCCAAGGTAAACGCTTGCGTCCATGCTGGTGATCTGCGCAACCCTTTCACGCAAAGTCAAAGCCCCGGGACCGAATTGTTGTCCTTGGTGCCGACGGTACTGCATCAGGGGTTCTGAGATGGGCTCAAACGGGCCATTGGCTGCCAGCAAAAAGGCTAGCCACCGGTCATGAAAATCCTGAAAGGGAGCGAAAACATCAAAAAACTTCTTCCGGAAGGCCATCGTGGCACCCGTCACGATATGATTTCTCGTCAGAATCGCCAACGCGTGACCGTTCGCAAACCTCTTTTGGTCTCCAGGAGTGAATTGGTAGGAATCCCAAAGCCGTACCCGCAACAGTCTCGAATCGGCATCAATCAGATCGGCGTCGCTGAAAACGGCAACAGTTGCTGACGAACCTAAGAATGACTTCTCGATCCGCGCGAGCTTGTGCCGGTACCATACGTCGTCCTGATCTGCCAGCGCGACAATCTCCCCCTGACAAAGCGAAATTGCCTTCTCAAAGTTCGCGATCGTCCCCAGATTCTTTTCATTAATTACCAGGCGAGTCGGAAATGCCACACGCCGTGAGAACTGCCGTACAGTCTCTTCGCAACCATCTGATGAACCGTCATCACAGACAACCAGTTCGTCTGGCATCCTGTCTTGCGCAGCGATGCTGTCAAGTTGGGCACCCAGAAATCGCCCTCCATTAAAAGTGCACATTGCGACGGAAACACTAAGACCCAACGCCTAACCCTCCAGACAAATCTCGTGTTCACTATCTCGATTGTATTGCACAAAGACTCACAGATCCCTTACCTTCACATCGTTCTACTGGCGAAAGATTGGTCCGCGTCGGTCGCTGAATAATGACCGTTCAGGCCATCCGGTAAGAATCGAATACCAAGCCTGCCTGCTAGTCCGTCCAGAAAACCGCGGTACATCATCGTCAGGCAATTCGCCTTTCGCTTGCCAAACAGGAGCACGTCGAGCGCATGCCGGGCCTGACGATATAGAACAAAGCCCTTAATTTTCCATTTTGGATAGTACCGCCAAATGGTAAAGACCTCGTTCCGGGTCATGTAATATTCGCGCCAAGGAGGGTGATCGGTGAAACCCTTGGTCCAGCCAAGAAATTTGACCTTGGACGGGTCACCCAGCACATGATCGAGGACGCTGTCGCGAACCACAGCAATTCTGAAACCATGACGCCTCAAGCGAAAACAATGCTCGTGGTCGACAAAATCCATGAAGAAATCGGCGCGCGGCAGCCCCGCTGCTTCAACGGCTTCTCTTCGCATTAAACTTCCCGAGGAAATCACTGAGTCAACTAGAGTTATGCGCTGGCTCGGATCTTCCGGCGTCGCGCAAAGACGCCCACCGCGCCACGATAGCCCAGGAGTGGTCAATTTGGTCTCTGGATCTATGCACACCGGTGCCAGAATCGCCACGCTCTCCGCATCGCTACAAACCAACTGGAGCCCGCTCAGCAGACGTTCAAGTCCGTTTCTGCCCGGAACACTGTCCTGATCAAACAGCCAAACCCAATCATATTTCTTGGTGACGGCGGCATACTCAAGTCCGGCGGCGTATCCGCCCCCAACTCCGCCGTTCTCAGGCATGTTCAAAACCTTGATCTCGGGGTACTGGGCCGCCAGCAGATTCAGTGTGTCATCGCTGGAGGCGTTATTCACTACGATAATTTCGTCCAGTTTTCTGGTTTGCAGCTTGAGCGCGTCCAGGTGCCGAGGCAGAAGCCGGGCGCCATTATATGCGACCGTTACACTTGCAATGGAGAACTCCTTGCCCTCGCTCTCAGGTCCTCGCTCCAATTCCGGCCGCACTATTCCCCTCCCTCACCTTTGAGGCGAATCGCGCTGACGGGCTGTGGGAACGGCTGGAACTCACACTTCTGCCGGTCAGACTTGAACGGGCTTGCGCTGCAGCATTCCTCCAGGATTTGACGCCGGGCTTTTTCTTTTTCAGCGATGGACTTGGCTGACTTTTGCGCAATGACGAGGATATGGAACGGCATCACCACTTCTGCGAAAACCACCTCGAAACCACAGTAATCGACGATCGTAATAGCCAGCGCTGGGTCAAATACATGATGGTGGGCGCCCCGATTGATCGCATTTTCGTTAATCCACTTCTCGAAGCTCACTCTTGACTCTTGCGCCGGATCACGGTCCAAATCATGCTTCTCCAATATCTCTGCAAAATGAGTCTTATCGTCTTCACCTACATCATTTTCATAGTCTTTGAGCAGGTGCTCGAACCCGGTGACCATTCTTCTGTGATCAAAAGTTCCTGCCTGGTGAGGTAACACCAGGGCGAGCCATCCGTCGCTCTTCATCACCCGGCGCCACTCGTGGAGCGCCTTAATTGGATTGGCGCAATGCTCGAGAGTATGACTCGAAGCAACAAAGTCATAGGTGCAAGCCGGGATCGCGCACAGATTGCTCGCTTCGCAGATAAATTGATGACCTGAGGCTTTGTTCGCGTCGTACTCAAAATTTGGACCTTCCGTTAGCGTCCCCTCCCAGAAAGTCTTGCTGCTGTAGTTGGTGTTGTCTATATTCCGCGCCACAGAGTAAATTGGAAACTCTTTGCTGCGTTGGAAAAATTGACTAGGACCGCCAATCTCAAGGCCAGAGCCACCAAACTTTGAAAGAGCTATACGATTGGCTTCAGCACCCCGCCCGCTTTTTCTGAGCAAGAATATTGGGTAACGCGGTCCGACCAGCCTAAGATAACTCCAATGGCGGAGCAGATCTTTCAACCGGCCAGTTCTCATAATATCCTTTTTCACCATCGTCACCGTCGCACTGGAGAGTACCGTCTCCGATCATTCCTACACGGCCCCAGCTTCGGATTCATGGCACCGCATAAGGGGTTGATTACCGACCGGTCCCCCTGTCAACCTCGGGTGGCATCACTAGACGTGTGGCATCATGCCAAAAGAGCAAATCGTAAACTACGCCTGGCAAAGGAAACGAGGAATCGAGCACCCGCCGGGCAGGGGAAAGCGCTCTTGCAACTCCGATAGCAATTCCCTTCGCAACTGCGCGTACGGCGCGAAACTGTTTCTTTCGACTTCCCTGCGCAGCCTGCTGTCCTGCCTCTTTCCGTAGAAACACCTGGATGGCAGAACTATTCGCGCGTGCCTTCCGGCAAGCATCATCGAAGGAAAAGAACTGGTAGTGATACCCGACCGCCGCCGAGTTGTAGAGCAGGTGCAGGCCCCGATTGCTCAGACGGTATCCAAGCTCGATGTCCTCAAAGGCAGCGCGCTTGAAATCCTCGTCGAACTGCCCGCAGGTTCGAAGAAATTCAGTCTTCAGGCTCAGATTACAAGTGTAGAAGAAATGAAAACTAGCCTCCTTTCCGTTTCGCAATCGGTCGAACGCGAACAATTTCCCTTTGCCATACCACCGCATGAAGGGAGTCGCTTTGATTTCCGGCGGCCAGGTTACGTAACCCAAAACTGCCGCACCGGTCTGGGGATTCCTCTTGTGCCACTCCAGGTGCTGTTCAACCAGGTCCCGCCCCGGGACAATATCGCTGTCCGTAAACAAGATAACGCTCGATCCCGCCTCTCGAATTCCGTGATTGCGCGCCGCCGCCGGTCCCTTGTTCGACTGCTGCAAATAGCGTATCGGGAATGGTGATCGACTGGTGATCGCTCTTACCATACCCTCGGTTCCATCCGTGGAGCCATCGTCGACCACCAACAACTCATGGATGAGCCGCGGCGAGGATTGCGCCAGATACCCTTCCAGCGCCCTGGCAAGCACATCCCGGCGGTTGTATGTCGGGATTATCACGGTCAGCGAACTGGGAAGCTCTGTATTAGGCATTCGCCGCCCCTGTCTCGGCTGGTTCAACAATAGTTCGGTACGAGGGTTCGCCGCTCTCTGGATCATGGCCTTCTAAGGTCCCACCGGGCGTTGACTTTGCTTCCTGGTACGTGGACGCCGCGGAACTTAGTGCCACCCGACGAAGCATGGAAGCGTACACCGGAGCCAGACGGTCCCAACTGAAGCGCTCATATGCATCGCGCTGTCGCGCAACGCGCACGTCTGGATCATTTTCTTTCATCGCCGTAGCAATCATTTTGGCCAAAACACCGGGGTTCCTCAAGTCGGCTAGGTATCCGCTTGAGCCGACAACATATCTCGTAGTTGCATAATCATGAGCGATGCACGGCAGGCCAGCCGCAAGGGCCTCCACGAGCACGCGAGGCAAACCCTCCGTGAGCGATGCCAGCGCAAACACGTCGGCACTCCGGTAGTATTGTTGGACCTGATCGGGAGCAACGCTCGCCATACGATATTGGCCGGGACCTAGCAGTTTCTCGGCCATCGCCCCGATATCCTCGGTCTCAGATCCGACGGATTGGCCGAGCATGAGCAGATAAGGACGGGGTTCGGGCAAGTTGCCGATCTCCCGGATGACATAGTCCATACGCTTGTGCGTAGCGCTTAGCATACCGACGGATATAACGATCGTTCTTTCTGTCGGCAACTCCAATTGCCGGCGAAGAGCAATTCTCTCCTCCGAACTTAAGACTCGCGGTTGCCGCGGAATACTGTGGCCATATGGAATTAGAGTCTGTTTTTCGGGGGAAACGCCGCTGCGCAATGCTTCGTCGTAGTGCTCCGGCGATACCTGGTGAATGTGATCCCAGCGAGGAAAGGGTGGCTGAACCGGCCCGCCATTGGAAAACAAAAGCCTAAATTTTTGATGAGACAGCTTACGCCATCGCCAAAGAATCCCGCCCAGTTGCTGGTCACTGAAGAATACGACCTCTGGCCTCACTTGCAGCAGATATGGTATCAGTCCTAACGCGAAACTTAGCTGTTCAGCGTCGTAGGTGTTTCCACGAATTACCCACGCCGCCGGTCGAGCCATAGGACTTGTCCTTCTTAAAATAGGAATCCGCGTTTCCTTATCACTTTCTGCTCCAGCTCCTTTGAACAGCCGCAGGTGAAATGACTTTTCGTTTCTTAGTTCATCGAAGCACTGCCGAGTGAAGGTCTCGTATCCTCGATAAATATGGCCCACGCCGGGGCAAACGAAGAATATCTCAGGAAGACGATTCATAGCGGAAGCACCCAGGGGGAACAGGCATGTGCGCCGAACGCACTTGAACCTGTCACAGCTCTACCCGACGTATTCAATTGACGTCCTTGTAAGCAACGAGAGATTGCCCCCAGCTTGGCACGATTCTTGGGAGCGAGTCCAACATTGGAGCCCACCCGGAAAAAAGTCTTCTTAGCGCTCGCGAAGGGAAATTGCAGGGGTTTCCAAATCCGCCACCCAGTAGCGTGTATCCGCGTTTGCGGAAAAAACCGCGAGGAAGATAACTCAGATGAGCTTCATGGTCATTGTAGCCAACAATCGTATCCGCTCCTGGACGAAAGTAGGGCCAATTGGGAGTAGTGAAGATAATTCTTCGCTTAGCGGCATTCTCCAGAATGCCGATTGCACTCTCGACGGCCTCTTGTTCGATGTGCTCAATCACTTCGCAGGCTAGAACGGTGTCCCACCGATCTTGTAAGGGAGACGGCATTGACTGTTGCCAGACACGGCGATAGCAATTGTGGCCTCTGCAATAGTCCACGTTGGCTTCAAATGCATCGAGACCGTCGACAAGAGGAGGCTTAGGGAGGTTCGCTTCCCAGAAATTGCTTTGAATAAGATGACACCAACGGCCGTAGCCGCAACCGACGTCCAGTACGGTTTCTCCCACGATAAGAGGAACAATTATCGGATCGAGATACGTAGGTGAAGAGCTCACGCTACTCCTTGTCAATGTTCGTTCAAAACCGGTTCTGTTATCGCGTATATCGGCGGCTCCACTTTACGCGGTCCATGCGTAAATCCAACCACGCTCACGAAACCATGCGCGATTAGCACGGATATCGCGGCAACAACGGAAATAAGAATGGCGTTGTGAGTTGTAGACACCCCACGAGTCAAAACGAATACAAGCTCGCTGACAACGGTCAGTCCGATTTCCATAGCTGTTCCGCTCCAGAAGAGCCACCTCCGGGAACGGTTGATGATCCAGATCACGCCGGCAACATAAAAGATGCCGCCGGATAATACGATCCACCCAATTTCCGACGCTAGATCTCTATACCGAGATCCCAGCAGCCAAAGCAGAGGATGAGGAAAAAGAAAAGAAAGGACAACCGCGGCGGCGCAAAAAAGTGCGGCCAGACCGACCACTTGAAGATAGCGCCGGGGCAGTTTTATCCGAGATAAGCGTGCGAAGTAAGGCTCAACCACGACTATATTGAAGGCAACCAATATGGCAAAGAGCTGCCCAACCCTGCCGAGCGCTGCGACCTGCGCCATGTTCATGGTTTTTCCGAAGAGAGTTACCAAATAGAGCGATATCTGGCTTTGAAATGCCCAGAAGATTACCGCGGGCATTGCCGGTATCACATAGTGCAGCATCTCTCGATTTACCGCGGGATCGCTTTGCCGAGGTTCGCGTATGTATGGCAGACTCGCGCGTCGCAGCCTGAAGCTGTTATAAACCTGCGCGATAGCGTTCAGCAGCGCCGCGGTCCACCCATTTAGAACACCCAGAGCCCGCATGGGCAGGGGGGCTGCACATCGTACCAGGGCGCTGAAGACCTGCGGACCATACAGCTCGCGCATGTTTCTCTGCAGCATAAGGGGGGCGGCATAATAAGAGGCCCGCCCGCTGAAATAAAGCTGAATCAGCAGTGAAAGCAACAACAAAAGCTGTATGTGCAAATCCCAGTGGTGTTTACGCCCAAGCAGCCAAAAACAAATCGCGGCGAACGGAGAAAGAAGAAAGAAGACACGATCTCGGTGGTGCTTGGCCGCCGCCACATACGCCCCCACGATGGACGGATCGGCGAAACGGTCGCCCACCAACGGAACGATCGTGCCCGCGTAACCCAGATCCATGAGGCTCCCCAGCGTGATCTGGAATCCCAGTGCGAGGCTGAACTGAGCATAGGACTCCACTGTCAGCAGTCGCACGACCACCAGTCCAAAAATCAAACTGAGTATCTGTGTTGCACCTTGACCCGCAAAAAAAGTGGCAATAAGAACCAATTTCTTCCGCATCTAATCTCGAAAGCGCTTGAGATTCCCGGGCGAAAACTTCCTAGGAAGAACGCCTGCCGCTTCTTCAGAAATCTCGGCCGTATCCTTTCCTCTTACCGGTGATTAGAACTTCCTTCTCTGCCACGACCGAGCCGGTGCGACATCCTGCTGATAATGCCGCTCACAGTTGCCCGAATGGTGTGAAAAATCTCCTGCCCCAAAATCTTCCCTGGATCTCTCGGATCGACCTGCTCCCATTGCGCGTACGCCAATACCCAGACGCAAGCAAACACGACCGCCAAAACTGTACCGACAAACATAAACAAAAGTCGTGGCGGGTAGGACTTGTGTTCAGGCACGTCAGCTGGATCGAGGACCTTTACGCTGGGAGTTTCTCGGGCCTCTTCCACCTTTGCCAGTTCATACTGTTTGGTTAAGACCTCAAAGACCGTTTCTTCCACCTTCGTTCGACGGTAAAGGTCGGCCCATTCAACCCCCAAAATCGGCAGTCGTCGAATCGACGGGTACAAATCTTCACCGGCGCCAGGCGCCGCACCGGCGCCAGGCGCCGCGGACTGCTCGTCCGGCAAGGATCCGGAATCCGAACTGGGGGGAACCTTGCCGCCTAATTTCTGCAACTGGTGAC
>CAWJFA010000012.1:0-17643 GCA_963842075.1 uncultured Acidobacteriota bacterium
GAAAAACAATCTGAGAATGCTTGGTTTGGCGCTGTGCATGCTGCCGATGTGCCTGCATGCCGGAACCGGGCAGGATCTGAAACCGACCTATCAACCCGCCCAACGAAGGAACACGAAATCTGCAGAACCTATTCCGGCGGGCACCGTTATTCCCGTCAGCTTGAATTCTGCCTTGCGCTCGGACAAGACCGGAAGCGGAGCCGCCGTCACCGCGACGGTGATGCAGGATGTGCCGCTGGGCAGGGGAGAAATGCTACGTAGAGGATCCAAGGTGACGGGCCATGTGGTCGACACCATTACTTCGGGAAAGGGATCGGACGAGGCGAGGATCTCATTCCAGTTTGATCAAGTGCGACTTGGCAACCACACCCTCCCAATTACTACCAATCTGCGCGCGGTGGCGTCGCCTAGTGCAGGTGCTGGAGGCCTTCCTCAGCCAAGCTCCGCGAGGCTACCGAGTATGAAGTTGCAATCGGAGGCGACCAGATTTCCTACGCTGAGGGTGCGCCAGTCTCGCGGGATCGCAGGTGGTGGGGAAATATACCAGTCACGGCGTGCTGGCCAACGTAGATCAGAATCTGGGGACTGCATGCAGTGTCACGATTGATAGCGATGCGCGTCCGCAAGCATTTTGGCTCTTCTCCGTGAATGCCCGCGGCGCATACGGATTCGGCGACCTTCAATCCTCCAGTCCGGACGCACCGAGCCGATTGGTGAACTCACGTCGGCCTCCAACCGGAAGGCGGTGAAAGTCGACAAGGGCAGCGCGATGCTCTTGCGCGTCGGTTGGCAGCGGGCCCGAGGAGGCACTGGCTCGCACGACTCCTTCGCGAGGAACAGGGCAATAACGAGTTCGGGGGTGCGGCGGAGTTGGTTCCGTCCAGCCGCTGCGCCGCTACCCGCGATTCACTCCTCGAGCCCATAGAACCCCGACTGGCGAACTTTCCTTAGGCCGGCATGGAACAAAAGATCGGAAGGTCTGTTAACTCCACCCAAACTCACGCAATTCAAATTTGGGCGAGATACACATGGAGCACTGAGGAGTGGCATTGGCCGTGTGCTTGCTGGCAAGCACTTTCGCCGCCGGGCAGGGGAATGCGCACCGGGCAGCACCGAGAGCAAGAAGTCAAGTTCCGAGGCAGCAGATTCAACGTATTGGTGGAACAAGTACAAAGCCGCGACAGTCAGATCCAAAACTGCAGCGCCAAATGAATAGGTGCAAAGCTCGGCTTCGCAGGCGCAACAAGCCGCCGATGCCTAGACTTCGGAAAATACACAATGAAGAGCAGAACATTACGGTAATCCGACCGTAGTTTTCCTGTGTGGGCCTGGTCGGAGGGGCGGAGAGCCACACGGGCTAGATGGAATGATCTTTACTTCGTTCCGCTACTACTTATCGTAGCGTGTGCGAGCCTCACCCCCGCGATTTCTCTCTCTTTTTGCGCGAGGGTGAGGGCTTTTTCCACCGCTCGCACGAACACTCGCGGCAAATCTAGAAGGGGTACGGCGATGGTAAATCCCTTCGATCTGAGAGGCGGCAGTTCTGGCCAAGCACTCACAGCACGTCGTGCCCATTCACTTTCCGATCGCGTTGTTTGTTGCGGCTGTGGCCTTCGATTTCATCGCGCAGTCGACAAGCGCCGTGGTCTGGCCGACGCACGTATTACAACCTACTCGGGGCGGCTATTTCGACTGCTCCGGTTCTCGTTACTGGGCTCTTGCGTGGCGGCCTCCAACTCGAGGGACAGAAGTTGAAGGGCATCCTGCTGCTTGCACCTCGTTCTGGCGGGGTCTCGACGCTGATGATCTGGCTGGTGTGGTGGGTGCATATTCCGCGCGACGGCGGGCAGTAGCTCTCTGCCGGTTATCTCCTGGCATGATCGAGTTTCGGCTGTAGGCGTCGTCGCGGTTACCGGGCCTTCGTTTGGTGGCTTCCTGAGCGGTGTAATGTAAATGCACCTGGCTAGATCCGGTGCGCCTAAAAGAACCGCTCGAGTTCCTGCCGGTTCTAGATAGTGCTCACTGAATGCACCCTCGAAATCGGTAGCCTCGGCCGCCCTGACCTCGCTTTCATGCCTCCACAGAAGCTTTGCTCACCGTGCAAGGAAATCCAGCCGGCGAGATAGCTCAAAAAATGAAATATAAATCAGGGAATAACAATGACGCACAGCGGTTATCAACTCTGAACGCTACAAACCACGGAGGCCAAATGCCAGACAAGAACCAAGATCTTATCGATCAGAAGTTACAAGACCTCAACAACGACGGCGTCGACCGTCGCGGATTTCTGAAGTGCATGGCATGGGCAGGTACAGGCCTGGTCTGGACCATGAGCGGCGGTATTCCAGTGTCTCGGGCCTTCGCCAAAGGCTATGGCAAAGATGCCGGCAAAGGCGCGGATTTCACCTTTGTACAGATCAGCGACAGCCACATCGGCTTTAACAAGCCGGCCAATCCCGATGTCACCGCTACTCTGCAGACGGCGATCGACAAGATCAACGCGATGCCCCAGAAGCCGGATTTCATCATTCACACCGGCGATCTGAGTCAGCTCTCGAAGCCGAGCGAGTTCGACACGCTGGACCAGGTACTGAAAGGAGCGTCCGCGAAACAGGTTTTCTATGTGCCCGGCGAGCATGACATGCTCGTCGACGACGGCAAGCAATATCTCGAGCGCTACGGCAAGGGCACAAAGGGCATGGCTGGTACAGCTTCGATCACAAGGGTGTCCACTTCGTTGGACTGGTGAATGTCGCCAACTTGAAAGCTGGAGGCATGGGATCGCTCGGTCACGAACAACTGGAGTGGCTCGAGGACGATCTCGACGGCCGTCTGCCAGCACTCCCATCGTGCTCTTCGCCCACATTCCGCTGTGGACGGTCTATCCGGATTGGGGCTGGGGGACCGACGACAGCGAACAAGCCTTGTCTTACGTCAAGCGTTTCGGTTCGGTGACGGTGTTCAACGGCCATATCCACCAGATCATGCAGAAGGTGGAAGGCAAAGTCTCATTCCACACCGCGATGTCTACCGCTTTCCCCCAACCGGCGCCGGGAACAGCTCCGTCAGCCGGACCGATGAAGGTGCCAGCCGACCAGTTGCAGAAGGTGTTGGGAATCACCGATGTGAATTATTTGGTGAGCGGTCGCAGCCTCGCAGTCGTCGATTCGCCACTCGTTACTTAAAAGCCCTTGGAGCTTAGGCACCCGAGGGCTTAATTGCAAAGCAAGATCAATTTCTTAGCAGATCAAATCAAAGAGGAACAAAACCATGAAAAAGAAAAATGTTTGGATTGCAGGCGTGGCAGTACCGGTGCTGATTGGGATGATGTTGTTGGCAGGAGCATCCAGCGCGCCGGCGAATGCAGAACCCACCACCGCATCGGCGGCGGTGAAAATCGATAATTTTGTTTTCGGGCCGCAGACGATCAGCGTGCCGGTTGGCGCGACCGTCACGTGGACAAATAGCGATGACATCCCGCATACGGCAGTCAGTACGGACGGAGTGTTCAAGTCCAAGGTGCTGGATACGGACGAAAAGTTCTCCTACACGTTCACCAAACCGGGGACGTATGCCTACTACTGCACGATCCACCCGAAGATGACCGGCCAGGTGGTAGTGCACTGAAACGGAAGGATGGCGTTGCATCAGAATGAGTTTCCAATTCGCGACATTCGTGGTTGATCGAGCGGAAGTTGGCGAAAGGACTTGACGAATATGGTGGCACACTCGGTTCAATTCGAAAGATCGATGGCAGCAAGCGATGACCTGGATCTCGTCCACGCCAGTAAGGACGGAGACGTAGCTGCTTTCGAGGAACTCGTAAAGCGATACGATCGCAAACTTCTCCGAATCGCTCAAAGCGTCACGCACAACAGGGAAGATTCGCAAGATGCAGTTCAGGAAGCATTCTTGAAGGCCTACCAAAACCTGTCCGCATTCCGCGAGGAATCCAAATTCTCAACCTGGCTGTTTCGCATCACCGTGAACCAGTCGCTGATGAAGCTGCGCAAGCAACGCGCCACAAGAGAGGCGTCCCTGGATGAGGATTTTTAGGCCGATGGTGACGTGCTTCCAATGGAGGTCACTGACTGGGCCCCTAATCCGGAACAGCTCTACTGGGCGTCTGAATTACGAGACATCCTGACCAAGTGCCTGGAAGAGCTAAGCCCAATCTTGCGGACGGTCTTTGTGTTGCTGGATATTGAAGGACTCACCATAGATCAGACAGCAGAAGTGCTGGACGTGAGTCATAGCGCAGTGAAGGCGCGACTATGGCGAGCCCGGCTGCAGCTTCGCGAAGGCCTGAACAAGTACTTCAGCAAGCGCCCACACCCTGAGAGAGCGCAGTCATTCCCGTCAGGGCTTGCGCAACTCAATATCTCGATCACCCTCGATCAATGTCGCCGAGTCCGACATGCATCCGGTGACCACTACGGCCGCCACTGGGAACATCGACCGTTACCTTAAGAATGTTTGACTCACGATGATATGCCAGGCAGCACTTCGCAGCACTCTCCGTTGCGCACTCCCCAGTGATGTTCCCTCCAAGTGTTTACGAGATCTCTACAAAGAGTTGACAATCAAATGACATCCCGTCCGTATCTCGACCTCAATTGCCGCGTCTAACTACCATGCATTGTGAAAACTGCTGATAAGTGGGGCTCAGACAGACTTGTGGAATAAAGTCTCACGAGCACAGTTATCAATGATGAACAATTCAAAACACTTCAACTAAGGAGAAATCATGAAGAAAACGTATTTGACAGCAGTACTTACTCTAACTTGCATGCTTGGGGTGGGCATAAGCGCCCGCGCTCAGGACACCGAGGGAGTTCGTGTGAACGTTCCGTTTGAGTTCGTTGCTGGAGGCAAGACCCTGCCCGCGGGCACGTACACCGTTGGCCGTCTCTCTGTTGACGCATATTCAACCATAGAAATTAGCGGCCGCGGCAACGGAGTGTTTGCTCTCCCCATAATGGTCGATGGAACTCCGGCTGACCAGCCAAAGCTTAGCTTCGAGCATGTAGGGGGCAAGTACTTTCTGAGCGAGGCTGTCACACCGGGAGGCATCTATACCTTCGCGCTACCTCGGGCGATGGTCGCGCTAGCGCAGGTGAAGGATCAAGGCACTATGTCCACAGGTGGCACCAACTAAATCGAAGACCAGATCAGCATTCATACGGCTGTGGGGGGACTTTCGGGATAAGAAGTGCATTGGTCGAACCTGAAGTTCCCCTTCATCCAGCAACAACAGCTTCACGGTGGAAAAGGAAACAACGGTATTCAGCAACGTCGTACAAATCATAAAGGAAAGTTAAGGAGGACAACATGAAAAAAGCACTCTTGTTATTCGGGTTGCTCACGGCGTTGACAATTCCGTCAGGGTTATGGGCGCAGCAGGCAGGGTATTCCCAGTCCAACCTGGTCTCCAATGTTAACGGCGTAGCCACCACCACAGACCCTCAACTGTTGAACCCCTGGGGGATTTCCGTTCTCCCCGGCCAAGATTTTTGGATCGCCGATAACAATAGCGGCGTCTCCACGCTCTACGACCAGAATGGCAACAAGGATACGGGGCTAATCGTAACTATACCCGGCGCCAGCAGCAATCCAAACGGCAACTGCAGTCCTGGTTGCCCGACTGGAACCGTGGCCAACGCCAGCGGTTCCTACTTCAGCGGCGGCTCGTTCATTTTCGACACCGAGGACGGCCTCGTCGTCTACTGGAACGGTTCCAGCAATACCGCGATTATCGGTAAGGACAATTCGGCTAGTGGCGCGGTTTACAAAGGTCTCGCCCTGCTGGGCACCAACCTGTTGGCGGCCAACTTCAACAGCGGCAAGGTAGACGTCTACGATTCGAACTACGCCCTCACTTCGTTGGGCGGCACCTTCACCGATCCAAATCTTCCTGCGGGTTTCGCTCCCCACGGCATCCACGTTATCGGTAACCAGATCTATGTCGCCTACGCGATGCAGGATACTCCGAAGCACGATGCCGTCCCCGGCGCTGGCGCTGGGCAGGTGGATATCTTCGATACAACCGGCAACTTCGTGAGCACTTTCGTCGCTGCCGGCGCCAAGAATAACCTGGACGCGCCTTGGGGCGTGGTGCAAGCTCCGGCCAGCTTCGGAACCTTCGCCAACGATATTCTCGTAGGAAATTTCGGCGACGGCACGATTAGTGCGTTCGACACGACTGGCAAGTTTCTCGGCCAGCTCACTAATTCTTCAGGTAGCGTGCTGGTGAATCCAGGCTTGTGGGACATGGTGTTTGGCGGAGGCGGCGGCGCCAATAATGATCCAGGCGTTGCTGGCACTCTTTACATCACCGCTGGAGGCAGCGCCGGCCAGCCGAATTTCCCGGCCACTGGAGGCAGTGCAACGGCTGTGTTCGCCAGCCTTGTTCCTGTGGCCGCAGCCGGCAGCGGCTTTTCACTGAATCTCTCGGCCACAAGCGCAACCGTTGCGCCAGGCGGCTCGGCTAACCTCATGATCAGCGCAGCCGCGGTTGGAGGATTCAATAGTCAGATTACGCTAACCTGCTCCGCGCCCGCCGGGTTGACTTGTTCTTTCAGTCCTTCAACCATCTCTCCCGGGTCGAGCGCTGCGTCCTCCACTCTGACCATCTCTGCTGTTTCGACGCCGCCTCCTACGGGTTACAGCGCGGCCGGTATGTCTGTCCTCATGCCTGGTCTGGGCCTGTTCGGAACGCTGCTGACGAGTCGCAAACGGAAACTGCTTACACGCAAGAGCATGCGCTGGATGAGTCTTCTGGGCTTGACGCTTGTGATCTCACTGTTCGCTCTGGGATGCAGCGGTAGCAGCAACAATTCAAACAAACCAACAACGGCCGCATCTCAACAAGCCACTGTCATGGTGACGGGCACATCCGGCTCAGTGAGCCATTCCGCCGCCGTAACGGTCACCATCAACTAACACGACAACTTGGGCAAAGGCGCACCTCGGTGCGTCCTTGCCCAGGACGTTCCTTTTGAGCCATGTTGGTTCGAGTTAACGGCCAAGAATCGCCAAGAAGCGCACGCGAGGCAAGAGTGGTGGAACTAGCGTCTTACGGACTTACAGGGTTGACCGCAATGCTGGTTATAGCGTTCTGTTTTGCCTACGGTGATGAACTCCCACGGACCCGCGAGAAGTCCTCGTACGATCTAATCAACAACGCACATGTGAATGATTCTACGTTGGTCGAGACAGGCCACGGCGCAATCTACAGCGATAGTTTTCGAAACGATCGCGGGACACTAGAGGCCTTCCATGGCTGACGCGGCTGCTTCCGTACTGTCATTACACACGAGGTCCATGCCGCTGCTGGCTCATCTGGAGGAGTTGAGAAAACGAATCATCTTCTCAGTCCTTGGGGTACTTGGCGGATTTATCTCATGCTGGTCTTTTGCAGATCGCATTTTCGGTTTTATGCAGCAACCTATTATTGGGGCGCTGCGTCACCACGGCATCGGCGGCGGGTTGGTATACCTAAACCCAACTGAGCCCTTCAATCTCTATCTTGAGGTGGCGCTTGTAGGTGGACTATTTGTAGCTTCTCCATTTGTGTTCTATCAGTTGTGGCTGTTCATCGCTCCCGGACTGTATCGCAAAGAGAAGCGGTTTGTTATGCCGTTCTTACTCAGTACGGTTGGTTTGTTCATAGCTGGAGGTCTTTTTGGTTACAAGATGGTCTACCCGGCTTCCCTGGATTTCTTAATCGGTTACGGACAACGCTTCCAACCAATGATAACGATCGGAGAATATACGAAGCTGTTTGTGACGATAATCGTCGGTCTCGGACTGATTTTCGAAACGCCAGTTCTCGTGTTCTTCTTGGCCCTAATGCGAGTGATCACCGCGCGCTGGATGTTGCGGAATCTCCGATATTCCATCCTCGCTATTTTCGTAGTCGCGGCAATCATCACACCCACTGCCGACATCTTGAACATGTGTCTTTTCGCGGCCCCCATGATAGCCCTTTACGCCCTCAGTATCGGAGTGGCTTGGCTGGTGAATTCCGGCCGCAGGCGCGCCGCCGACGCTTTCTAGTCTGCTGTGCCACTCTTCTTCTTGGCATCTCCCGAACTCAACCCCCAGGCCCCGGAGCGTGTGGTACTCCTGGTTACGAATATTTCACTGAGTCGGGAATAAAAGGACGCCTCGCCGAGTTTCGTAGATAGCAAGATCAAATCGCAAGCCAGGATGAAGTGGAGATGAATGCATTCCGGGCCACTCATCCGGCGCCGCTGCTTCAACTCTCGCGGCGAGATTGTCAACAGTTCTTCCAAAGAGTTGACAATCAAATGACATCCTCGATGTATCTCGTCAATGATCGTCGCGTCTAACGCACAGTACTGCTGCAACAAAATCATGAGCAAAGGAATTGGAGCATAAACATGAAGAAAAAGCTTCACCCATACAGCATTAGTCGTCCAGTTGACCGCCGTTCTTTTCTGAAAGGTGGTCTTCTGGCAGGAGGCGCTGCAGTGGGCGCCGGTTTGTTAGCAACTGGACCTCTGGCCCGTGCACAAGCCCAGACTCAAACAAGCGGTTCACTCAATAAGGGCGATATCGCCATCCTCCGTTTTCTAGCAGCAGCGGAACTGATCGAAGCAGACCTTTGGACTCAGTATGCGGAACTCGGCGGCATCGGCATAAATCCGCCCATTGAGGTCGACCCGACCCAAACGTTGAACAACTATCAGGTAGCCTTGTCGAATCTCGATTCCGACGGCCCGCAATACATAACCAGCAACTGGAAAGACGAGATCACGCACGCCACTTTTCTCAATGCCTATCTCGAGTCCAGAGGAGCCGAACCGGTCAACTTCGACGAGTTCGAAACTTTGCCGGGAAGCACAGCTCAAGGATCAACGGGCATTGGGCGCCTCACGAACCTCATGAATCTCACCGTCGACACCAGTTGGTACGTTCGCTATCGCAGTGATACCAACCCGGATCTCGGCGCCACCTTTCCTCAGGCGATCACCCTAAAAGGAGTTACCGCCATTCCCAGAACCGATGACGATTTCGGCACTACCGACCCCAGTTTCAACGTTCCCGGTAACGCACACATTCAGGCGATCGCGAATGTAGCGGCCTTTCACTTCGGATACATCGAGCAAGGTGGTTCGAGTCTTTACGGGTCCTTGATTCAAAAAGCGACGGATCTGGAAGTGGTTAAGATCATGTTTGGCATCGGCGGAGATGAGGTCGCGCACTTTCTGGAATGGGTGGATTTTTCGGGCAACGCGGTACAAGCTCCAGTGGCGCCGTTTAAAGACGCCATATCCAAGTTGACATTTCCCAATTTCTTCAACCCACTCAATCCGTTGATTCAGCCCAGCTTGATCTTTCCGGTCCCTACCGAATTCAAGCCACACCTTCCCCCTGTCTCGATTATTCGTCCGCTGACCGACAAATTTGGCGGCGCCGTGGCGACAATCAAAAGCTTCACCGAAGATGGGCTCTTCATCGGCCAAAGCCAGCAGTTCTTCAAAACAGTGCAGGCGCTGGCTGTCGAGGCCGATGGCGCGGTGCGCTTAGCGTAGTACCTGAACCCTAACTGTCCGCCTTATGCGGATGGCTTGTTGTTTAAATGGGGGCGCCGCACCTGATACACGGGTCACGGCGCCTGCCTTTCACCAACCACGCATTGTTTGCACGTCTTTCGACGAGAAATTGAGGAGCACATATATGTTAGAAGGTCTGTTTCAACCGATGCATCTGCTGATCATTTTCGGAATTGCTTTGCTGGTGTTCGGACCGAAGAAACTTCCCGAGCTGGGCAAAGGAATCGGAGAGGGCATCCGTGGCTTCAAGTCAGCCATGAAAGCCGACGAAGAGAAGCCGGCCAGCATAACAACGACTGTCGCTAACGAGCAAAACGCAACCAAGGGGTGAATTGTGGGATTTGGCATGGAAATCCTGTTTGTGCTTTTCCTCGGGCTCTTGGTGCTAGGCCCAATGCAGCTGCACAGGATGCTGGCTCACGTGGCGCGGGTTAAAGCTGAGCTCGAGAATGCGGCGCGTGGCCTAAAGTCTCAACTCGCGGCCGAACTCGATGCTGCGCCCGGGGCCGGCAAGACCGACTGCTCTCACGTCTTAGTTGGAGACTGTGACCTTTGTTCAATCGAATCTGGACCGGATCTCGGAAGCCTGGGAAAAACGTCGCGATGAGGAACCGAACAAGCACTTCGCATTTTCAAGACCGAGGCTTCGCTCACCGCCCCTCGGCAGTCATTATTCGCGTTTTACCGTGTTTTGAAAGGAGCATTATGAAAGCTTTTCGCCGTACTTCTCCTGACCTTAGTACTGGCTACGCTTTTTGCCTCCCTAAGACTCAGGTATTCCGCGGTATCCATGGCCGCGTAGACCTCGCCGCCGGCCTCGGACACTCTCATGAGGCCGGCACCTGATGGGCTGGGCCAAGCTTGTCGGTCAGATCGCCCAGACCTACGGAAAACAGGTGGGACGGCTCTCCGGGTTACGGCCTCCCGCTGACAGGCTGAACCGAAGCTGGGAGTGATCAGAACACGTGTTTCCCCTTCTGTAGTCAATCCTTACGAGCAGCGCTGGCCGATGATGGCGTTCGTTACGGTCGTAATCGGTATCGCCTCGAATTCGCCGATCCGCCTTTGGTTGCTACTCATAGAATCGCCCTCACAACGCCGCCATCCACTCGCAAGGCTGCTCCGTTTGTTGCTGAAGAAAGCGCGATGACCACGTAGATCGCCAAGGCTGCAACTTCATCGACGCTCCCCGATCCCCAGACTCATCGGCCACGGATGCGGCAGCAGCAAGAACATCAATAGCGCCCCCACAAGCGCCATATTCTTCGTGAAATTGTTCCGATTGCATATTCCAGCCACGCCTTTCATCGCCGCACACAGGTTTTTTTTCAATTCATCCAGGGTGGTTAGCTGATGCGGGGTGCTGTTCAACGAGTCGCCTCTCAAGGAGTCAAATTACTTGTGCAGCAGCTGGCTTCTGCGACGACCTGGCGCAAGCAGTGGCCGCAGGTGCCGCGAAAGTTTTGCTCGCGCGCGGGCCAGCTGCGCCTTGACCGTTCCGGGTGGCACTCCCAGGATTCGAGCTGTCTCAAAAATTGAGTGACCATCCAGGACACGCAGCTTAAATGTTCTTCGCAAGGTAGGCGACAGCAGAGCGGTGCATTTTCGCAGTCGCGCCATAAGTTCAGAATTTCGAAACTCATCTTCCGGGCTGGGCCGCTCGTCCGCGAGTCCTTCCCGTAGAGGGCGCGGTTGTTCCTCTCCGAACTGCTCGTCCAACGGCAAATGAATCTGCCCTGGTCGTTTGCGCAATTGCATCAGAGCGGAGTTGCGGACAATCGTCGTCAACCAAGTGGAGATCTGCGATTGCCCTCTAAACTGGTTTATATGTTTATAGGCAACCAGCAGGGCTTCCTGCACCGCATCTTCTGCGTCGGCCGCATTCCCCAAAACTCGGAAGGCACAACGATAAAAAGACGGTAGGCGGAGTGACAGAATGTCCTGCATTTTCCGAGCTGCGGCTTGGTGGTCGACCAACTCAGGGTACTCATCATTCTCTGTGCGCACTGCTGCTTCCGGCATTTTGTTTCTCTACATGAGAGGAAAAGCACGTAACCTGCCAAACGACAGATCGCCGTATCATCATCAATGGGCTCCTTCTTTCTCAGGAGATCGGATTGCCAATGCGAAGCTTCCTGACGGACTTGAGAGCGCAGCCAGTTGGAAGGTTGCTGATGACTGGACGTTCCATGTAATCCATCTCAGGTCAAGCACGACAAATGCGTAGATCGTAGGAACGAGCAGCAGCGTGACAATTGCAGAGAGGAGCAGCCCTCCGATCTGCGCGTAACACAGCGGCTCCCAGAGCGGCCCGCCATGGAGTGCCAAAGGAACGAGAGCGAAGGCCGTGGCACCCACGGTGATGAGCACCGGACGAAGTCTGAGGACGGCGGCGTTGACAAGAGCCTGAATTAGTTCTTCGCCCTGTTCGCGGTGCTCTTCGATGGATTCGAAAAGCACAATAATATGGCTGACAATCACGCCCATAAGACTGGCGAGTTTGGATCGATCGGTTGTGCGCCAGCGCCATGTGAATAGCCTCGGCCATCGATAGCGGAGTGGCGGACTGAGCATTGACCGGGAGAGGAAGCGCACAGCAAATCCCAAGGGCGACGCCCGAGGCCAGGGCGAGCCGACTACAATTTCTGCGCTTCCTGCCCCTATCCGATAACGTGGCCAAAGTTTGCATCCCAGCAAATGGAGGATAATGGATGACCTTATTGCTGAACCAATACGTCGGCAGCCCGTGAAAAAGCAATTGCACAAGCCCAGACAGGTTTCATTTGGGCACCTCTCGGCGTACCTATGCACGCAACTGGCCAAGTCGCGGGCCAACGTCTATGCATTCACATTGCGAGGGTCAACGATTTCAAGGAAGCGCACATCATCTGTAGGCAAATACAACGGAACAAGTAATCAGAGTCCTGCCTTGTCCCGCAGCAAAAAGTCCTAATTCAGCTTTCACTTTATGCTGCAAGGGTTTCGAACCAGACCTGAACAATCAACTCTTGGGAAGAAGTCACCTGTGTCACCCCGTGTCATGACTGCGACAGTAAGCCGAAGTTAACAGAATGACGCACCAAGCCAATTGCAGGCTAACTTTCTGGCATTGAGGCCTCGTCTTTGCCTCTGGCGTGCGGGAACCGACTCGCGCTTCTCGCATTCGGTTCTGTGCCATTGTCGTTCGCGGCAGATGCGGCAGCCTCTTCAGGAGCTGAACTTAACTTCAGCAGACCAGTGGCGGGAGACACGAAAACCAAGGAATTCGAAAAGGTCGCTACGTGGCCTGTAAAGCGCTGCTTCTGTACATCGAATTCTCTCAACTGAAATTGCAACAGGCCCATATTCATGACATCTCCTGTGATACCGGAGACCTGTACTCGGTCACCAATTCTGATTCCGCGCTTTCCAACCAGGAGGAGGGAGCCGAGACTGGCGGGAATGACGTTTTGGAGTGCGAGCAGGATCCCGGCGCTGAGGAGCCAAAAGTAGGTTGCGACTGACTTCAAATCAGAGGCAAGGACGAACAATATGACGACAGCAATCGCGAATAGAGTAAGAAAGTGCTGGATCATACCGATGAGCCGTTGCCGATTTGGATCTTGAACACGGCGCAGTGCCAGCCGGCGCGAAACGTAGCCGATTGCAAGTAGCAAACCTATGATCAACGCAACGACTGAAAAGGCGGATCACCAGCTTTTTCCACGCCTGCCTGTACTGGCCAGCTATCTCCGTTCGCAAGCTCAGCACGTTTGATTTGTACTCGGCAAGCAAGACCTTTTGTTTATCGAGCGCTACGATGGCCGGAGATAGCCCCTTGAGTTCGAGGGCGACCGCGTCGAGGTGCGACTTCTGTTCGCGCAAAGATGGAAGGTCGCTGGTCTGTAAGTCGATTGTTGCAACACTCTGAATGCTCCGAGTGACGAAAGCGGCCATTGGATTCCGCAGATTCTCCGCGGATAACGTCAAGTCGTTAGTGAGAAGTATTTTTTCGTCAACCACGTGAAGCTTACGGTTCACCGCTGAGACGTCGGACGCCAGTCCCAGGATACCGGTATCTCCGCTGACCGGCCTGGAATCGGCCGCCGGCACGGGCGATGTCGTCGAGAGAACTGCCGGGCCGTTCATTTCTGGTATCGATTGTGCGAGGCGGTCGATGGTGGAATCGAGAGTTCCAGCATGAGCTTGCCCCGCACGGGAGCTCTCTACAAAGCCGATGAGATCATCAATGGTTTGGGCGAAGGCTTCAAGGAGCTGCAATCGACCTTCGGCGTCCTCCAGAGCGGCTTTCAATTCCTGGCGCTCGGAATTCTTGGCTCTGGCAATTTTCTTGTTCAGGGTCTCAACCTCTTGAATTGCTTCCCGCCTTACTTGGTCATTTCGATTCTTTAACTCTACAAAGTGCGCAAGGTCGGAAGTCGGGGGATCTGACAGTGTGGGCCCATCGTGCGGAGAAGGAGCGGTGGTTTCTAAGGTCGCATCCGCCTTGGCAAACTCGAACGACAGCTTGACAATCTGCAGTTCAATACCTCGATTGTCATCCAGAAAGATTAGGCCCGCAGGCCCGTTTGCAACCTGCTGTTCGGCATTGGCATGGCGGTACCAGTTCACCGATTGCAGGAGGTACCCAACGACTTGTTCGTTCGACGGGAGCTCATAAGTTTGCGGAGAGCCAGCAGAGAATCCACCGACGATTGCTGTTGCGACAAACGCACAACAGATGGCGATGCGCGCACTGCGGTTCATCTTGTAGGACCTTCTTTGGCAACGCAAACCCGAGCGCAGGCTGGGGCTAAAGTTTGCAGGTTCAAGCACGAGTTCAGCTGAGGCAAGCACAAGCAGTATCCAAAGCGAATCGGCTACGAATAGATGGGCGATCTGGAGCCAAACCGGAGCGAGAAACAATACATTCGCGATGCCCACACCGACTTGCACGAAGAGAAGAATGACTAGAGCGGTTGCCGATCGTAGAGTCGTTTTCGGCTGGTGGAGCTTCTCGAAACAATCCACAGAACGCAACATGCAGTGACCAGGGCTGCTGCGGAATGGAAGAGCCGAAACTGCAAGAGGGCAAGTGTGACGGAATCGAAATCTTGCGTTAGTGACGCGCGCAGCGATGTTGATGGAAAGAGGGTATCGGCCAGAGCCGCCACCGCGCCCGTAATTCCAGCGAGCCTCGTGGCGAGAAGGTTCACTCCAATAAAGCTGACTTCTCGGCGTTTGCGACTGAAACGAAAACTTCTGTTCCCGTTCGACAACCAGACGACAGTGAGCGACAGCATTGCGAGAAGGAGAAAGGTACTGCCAGAGTGCAAACAGATCAAGAAAATCCGGCTGGCAGATTGGTCGTTGGCCACGTGCTTGAACAAGACAAGAGCAGCTCCCAATAGTGCTTCATTAGCCAGAAATGCAGCGGCGAGTACAGCGGAATAGCGGGCCCAGTAGCCTTTCTTTGTTACTCGCCAGCACCAGACCACGAGACCGGCCACTATGAGCAACGAGATGACACTGGTTATTCGGTGCGTGAATTCGACGATGGTTTGCGTTTTAGCGCTTGCCCCGACTACATCGCCATCGCAAAGGGGCCACCTATTGCCACAGCCAGCACCTGAACCCGTCGCCCTTACATAAGCGGCCCACAGGACGACCGCAACGTTCCAATACAAAGCAGTCCACGCAAAGCGAGCAACGTGTGAGATCTCGCGCGCTTCGGGGGTGAAAAGCAAGACGGTTTTCGGCCAGAACGTCCAGTCAGTACGGTCCGTGATTACCCCTCCGCCTCCCGCCTCGTTCATTGAAAGTCCCGTCGGCGCAAGCCGCTTTGTCTACAGTCCATGCCTTGCGCACGACCTTCCAGAACGCGGTCTGCCGCTCTTCGAGCCCAGGCCGATCGCCCGCTGCCACTCCTGACGCCAGTCGTTGCCACAGGATCCGAGACAACGAAATCCCATCATGCTCGCTCCACAGAGCGGGCAAACCAGGTTACGGATCGAGGAGATCAAGCTCGGGTTGGTGTTAACTACTGCAAACGAAGCCATAATGTACCTCCCTGTTGTGGCGGTGCTTCACCGCCGAATGCACAGAACCTTAAGCGGGGCGCAGGAGCTTTTAGGCAAGTCCGCCCACTGCATCGGACTGCGGCCCCTCGCTTCGGATTCAAACGTAAGAGCAACCGAGTTGCCAAAATGCTTTGCGCGGAACGAACGCTTCATCTCACGGCAAGAGATCGAATGGAAGTTCGAGTGCAGAGGACACGCGTGTTGATGCGTGACCTTAGCTCAAGCCCAGGTCAACGTCATAGAGATCACTAAGTGACCGGCTGGCAACGTGTCACGGCATTGACACTTGGAAGAAGGAGTTTCGCAGCTCGGGTCTTTGAGGCAAGGTAGGCTGTCATGCAAATTGTTTGGCGCAATCCAAACCCGATCAATCGTACGCCATTCTCGATCGTGAGAACCTTGGCTGTAGAGCACCCTGATGAGTTGCGTGTTTTCTATCGCAGTTCCCGCGGACCGGGTGCACTCGGTACCTTATGAGCTAAGTCGTAAATCGTGACGCAGTCTCTGGCGCGGCATAATCCAACGGTCAATCACGATTCGCGATGACATTTGCTTTGCCGCCATGGGACTCGCCGTGGATAACTCACCGGTTCCGGCGTGACTTCTTCAACTCCCCACCGCGCGGGTCCGAGCGCCCAAGGCCCGGCCGGAACCTCCCTCCTAATTGCCCGCTGCAGCCGGCAGCAGCCCTCCGACAGGATCTATCCAGTCAGGGTGAAGGAGATCGGGTAGTGGTCCGACGCCTTAACGTTGCTGTGCACATGGCCGGAACTCGCCCGCAGCGGCCCGCGAACAAATGCCCAATCAATCCAGCGACCGGCTTCAAACAGGCCGTGTTCTGGAGTGGTAGGGATGCGCGGGGAGGCCGCTGCAGATTGAAACCCAGCTCTCGCAAGCTGTAGCGCGACTGGCGCTTTCGAAGCATCTAGATTGAAGTCGCCCCCGACAAGCATAGGAGAGTCAGAGTCACAGTCTGTCGCATCGGACAAAATTTCCCCCAACTGCGAACTGCGCAGCGCATCACTTCCTCTGCTCTCCAGATGAAGGTTGTAGGTCACGAATTTTCGGCCAGCAACGTTGATCTGCGCTACCAATGCGATTCTTCCACCGAGCCTCTCCTGAAAGGGCTCGATCTTCGGCAGAAACCAGTGAGGCTGCCAGAAGTGTGACTGGCGGGAGAAGCGGATCAATCGAGGCTTCAAAATAGGCCACTTCGAGAGGGTCACCTGGCCGTGGTACGCGGGAGAATCTTTGGATCCCTGGACTAACTCCTGAAACTCGCGGCCGAATACATAGTTCATGTTTAGCTTGCGAGCGATCGTTTCGGCAATATTCAGTCGGTGTGTGCGCCGCGCATTGATATCCACCTCCTGCAGAATCATAATGTCAGCATTGACGCCAACGAGAAAGTCTATGACACCTTGCAACTGCTGGCCTCTGTCAATGTTCCAATCCACAATTCGGAGGGACTTCAGAGCCGAAACGATCCGCCGTGGTGGCGCAAAGTTACCGGTTACGATATCGGGCATTTCCATATCTACAGTGCAACCGTTATACGACCGGCGGACAACGTATGCGGGCTCGCGCTAACCCAGAGATGTGGAGCTTTGCAGCGGTGTCGTCCGAGTTGGAGTGAAAGTAAGATAAGAATAAAGAGCCACCATCCAAACGATATTCGCACCCATCGACGCGCCAACCAGGAACCAGTTCATGATCCCGAAAACAGCAAACATAAAAATGAGGTAGGGCAGAAAACAGCGCCGGATCATAAACTCCGTGTGCCGCCCAAGATACAAGAGTGGATTCGAACTCCGGATCTCCGCCTGCTTATGCCAGTGCTGCAGATACTGCTCCGGTCGTTCACTGCTCATCTGATGACGTTGGACCCCCGTCATGAGAAAACTCATAATCGCGCCGAAGAACAACAGACCGCCCCATAGCAGATAGCTCCGATTGCCAGTCATTCTGACCAGCCCGATCGTCAAACCGCCGAAGGTGAACGC
>CAWJFA010000013.1:0-9048 GCA_963842075.1 uncultured Acidobacteriota bacterium
CGCTGCAACACGGCGTGCCGTTGAAACTGTTCTGCGAAAAGTTCGCGCACACGCGCTTTGAGCCGAGCGGCTGGAGTGGCAATCCTGATATCGGTTACGCCAAGTCGATCATGGACTACATCTTCCGCTGGCTCCAGTTGCGCTTTCTCACCGGGCAGCAGGGCATGCTGTTTGAAAACCTGCGGCTGCGGCCTGTGGGCGGCAGTTCTCAGCCGCCCGAAGGCGGAGAGATGAATGGATCGATGGGCTCTCGGCTAACGACGAACGACCAACGGCCAACGACCGGCTCGGTTCACGCCGCCGACGCGCTGGCCGGCATCATCGACCTGGGCGACGCCCCCACCTGCAGCTTCTGCGGCAGCATCATGACGCGGAATGGGAGTTGCTATCGGTGCGGGAGTTGCGGGAGCACGAGCGGGTGCTCGTAAGTTTAAAAAAGTTTGTCATTCCGACCGAGAGCGCGTTCCTCGCGCGACCGAGGAGTCTGCTGTTGAACTGTTTTGAAAGGGCATGGCTTCAGCCATGCCAGGGCCGAACCTATCTCGGCGGCTTTAACCGCTGCGATCGAATTGAAGGTAATAAGTAGACGTACTGTGAAAGGGACACGGCGCGCCGTGTCCCTTTGTGTCTTGTGTCTTTTGCAGTGTGAGTTCCGACAGCGATTTTGTAGGAGGTAGCGTGAGGGCAGACTCGGATGCAAAACCGGCCTTAGTTGGGGAGCTGACACCTGGCTCTCGATGCGACGATCACCTCGACGTGGGAAGGCGCAGGCAGCTACTGTTCTCGGCCAGAATGCGCTTTTCCCCGGAGACGCAGTCGATTCGCGAGCAGGCGGTTGATCGCATTATCGAGCAGAATCTCGCGTTATGCGATGACGAGGTTGGCCTGTCAGTGAGGGAGATTCAGGAACGCCGGATCGTCGCCCTGCCCGACGGTACCGCCGTTCTCCACCGAGATGAGATTCAACGGGGAATTAAGCGGCTCGTGGAGGGTGGCCGCGTGATTGCTGACGGCAGCGAACCGTGCAAGTACAGAGTCAGCGATAAGGTACGGGCTGAAATTTGGGCGCTCCAGGGCGTGTGCGAGCAGCGATTAGCTTCCGTCGTGAGCCGCCTGTTCAAGGGTGCTTCAAAGGGTGCGGCTATTTACACCAAACCGTTTATGGATTGCCTGTGTTTGATATTTTCGAGACTGGGGGAAGCCTATGTCCGGCAGATTAATCATGAAATTTCTGCCGACGAACTACTGAATCAGCCCCACGTGTCTTGGGCGTTCAAGAAAATCAAGGCGCTGTACCCATTCATCGACGAGAAACATTTTCAGGCGGCAGTGTTTACATTCTTTCGGGAGGAGCATCCGGACTTTTCTTCTCTCAAGTGGAACCTTGGTCAAAACTACTTTGTCGCAAAGTGCCTTGGCCTGGACCCGGGTGGCCGTCTCCTGTCGAGGGAGGTCTTCGGCGACGCGGACATCTATCTCGATACCAATGTCATAATTGAGGCAATTGAGCCTCGAGCTACGCACCATCCCAGCTTTCAGGTGCTTGCGAAGGCCTGCGCCGATCTTAATATCAGGCTGCATACATGCCAGATATCAATAGACGAGCTGAGGAAAGTAGTATCTTTCGAGCGCGAGGCCCTCTTGAAGGTGATCGACAGGATCCCCGACTCAACAGCGCCAAAGGTGAAGGGCGTGCTGTTTCCCGTCTATTATCAGGAGATACAGGCCGGACACCCGACCAAAATAGACGACATATTCGAGTACTTCTCTGAACCGTCAACCATGCTGAAAACATTCTACGACGTGAGAATCGTCGATGATCGATGGTTTATCGACAACCTTGATGCGGTCGAGATACAGCAACTCTCTGAAGAGATCAAGAAACGGTATGAGAACCGGCCCGGGCGCCACAAGAGCAAGAATGCAGCCGACCACGACGCGCTCCTGCTGCGATGGGTTAGACGAGAGCGTGAGACGGTGGAGACGAACGCTTGGATCGTGACGTTAGACCATTCGCTGCCCGCTTTTGTTTCTCCTTCGAAACAGGGCGAAATTCCTTTAGCGATCCGTCTCGACAGCCTCCTCCAGTGGCTCTCTCCGATTGCTTTGCAGGCTGATGACGGCCAAGACCGTGCTGCCGCCATTTTTTCCGAGGCCTTGAAGTACAATTTGCTTCCACAGGAAAGCTTCTTCGAGTTGGGCGACTTCCTCGCCTTTGCTGAATGGGAATGGGACACAAAGGCTCTGCCGGCAGAAGATATCGAGGGCTGCATACGTTGCGTTAAGACCCTCCTGCCACATCTAAATCCCTCCGACCCTGGAGATAGGGAAAAGATGAGCCGCGAATTTAGCAAATTTCTGCGTGACCCAGGCAGGAAATACAAGGGCGAATTGGAGCGTTTGGAGGCGACAACGCTGCAGCTCGCTTTGGAAAAGGAAGAGACAGCCAGTCGGCTCTCGAGGGAAAAAGGAGAGCTGGCAAGTCAGCTTTCGGAGACGAGTTCCGAACTCGTGTTGGCTCGATCCGAGATACGAACCAGAGATTTGAGGTCATCGGCCATCCTGCGCCTCTTGATTGTGGGGGGGCTATGGCTTGCCGCCGAATTTGCGCTCGGATATGCCGTCACACAGCTTGGCGACGGAGATAACACCTTCCAAAAACTAAAGAACGCATGGGAGATGCTTGCGTTCCCGGTCCCGTGTGCGGTTGGACTTAGCTGGTTTTTACTTGGTCGAGAGCGCATCCGCGCCCTAAGCTGGCCCCTTGGGAAGCTCCTCTCGGGATCGGAGGATGACTAGCCTTTGCCGGGTGCCCATCTTTCGCGTCCTCTGCGAAAGTGGGATTCAAGGAACCCGTCCCTCTTCGCATTTCTTGGTTCAGTCGTCCCTACGGGACGAGGGTCGATTTTGTTTTGGGCGGACCCGGCGTTGAAACGCCGGGCTATTTTCGGGGCGTCCCTGCGGGACTGGCTTCCGTTGATCGCAGCGCTGGAAGCGCTGCGCCACCCAAAATCTCCGGCTGGCGGCGCGGGTGAAGTCGTGCCCTTCCCGTGGTGCTGATTCCGAAGTCCTTAGAGGGATGGGGCAGTGGAATCCCACCCTTCGACGTTGCTCAGCGCAGGCTCTCGCAAAGGACGCGAAGCATGGGGCACCCTCGGTTCGTGGTAGTGTTGGCGGACAGCAGGTTCCTCACCGGGCTTTTCGCCCGATTCGGAATGACAAGATTATTGTTGGCGGCTTACGGTACCCTTCGGCACGCTTCGCTTGCTCAGGGCAGGCTCAAGAACTGAAATCGTGGCCTTCGCGGTCGTTGCGCTTCCCAAATCCTCAGAGGGATGGGGTGTCGAATCCAGTGGCTCGCAAAGGGACGCGAGACCCTTCGATTCGGTTCAGGGGAGGCTGTGAGGCACCGGTTCGTGCCGTCCCTTGCGGGACTCGGTTCCATTGGTTGGGGCTTGCGGCACGACTAAAGTCGTGCCCTGATACGAATCTCAGTGGCATCGACCGCAGCGCTGGAAGCGCTGCGCCACCCAAAATCTCCGACTGGCGGCGCGGCGGAAGTCGTGCCCTTCCCGGTCGTGGCGCTTCCAAGTCCTCAGAGGGGTGGGGCAGTGGAATCCCACGTCTCGCAAAAAGCGCGAGACATGGGGCACCCGCGATGGTGGTAGTGCTGGCTGACAGCAGGACGACTAAAGTCGTGCCCTGATACGAATTTCAGCGGCATCGAACGCAGCGCTGGAAGCGCTGCGCCACCCAAAATCTCCGACTGGCGGCGCGGCGGAAGTCGTGCCCTTCCCGGTCATGGCGCTTCCAAATCCTCAGAGGGACGGGGCTGTGGAATCCCACCCTTCGCAAAGTACGCGAAGGATGGGGCACCCTCGGTTCGTGGTAGTGCTGGCTGACAGCAGGTTCCTCACCGGGCTTTCAGCCCGATTCGGAATGACAAGATTATTGTTGCCCAAATCCACGTGCTTGATTTACACATCATTGTGTGTGAGACTTTACACATGGCGACCAATCTGGCTTTGGACGATGCTCTGATCGAAGAGGCGCGGCGGGCAGGAAAGCACAAGACCAAAAAAGAGGCGGTCACGGCGGCGCTCGCCGAGTATGTGAAACGGCGGAAGCAGTTGCGCATCCTGGACGCGTTTGGGACTTTTGAATTTGACCCGGCGTATGACTACAAGGCTGAGCGGCGCAGAGGCAAAGGCAAAGCCCGTTCATGATGGTGCTGGTGGACACCTCGATTTGGTCTCTGGCGCTGAGGCGCAAGCCGGTTGATCTGAACGCTCGGGAGCGGGCGCTGTCTGCGAGCTTGGCAGAGTTAATCCGTGAGGGGCGAGTCCAGATCATAGGGGTAATCCGGCAGGAATTGCTCTCCGGCATTCGCGAGGCGGAACGGTTCGAGAAGTTGCGCGGCTACTTGCGGGCGTTCGACGAACCAGGGATTGAGGTTCAGGATTATGAGGAAGCGGCGCGCATGCACAACTTGTGCCGGGCTCGGGGGATTGCGGGGTCGGCGATTGACTTCCTGATCTGCGCGGTGGCTCGGCGGCGGGAGTGGCACATTTTTACGACTGATCGGGACTTTGAACGGTACAGGCGAGTGCTGGGGCTCAGGTTGTTTGCGGTTTGAGTCGACGGAGTCCGTGCGGGACTTGGTTCATTTCCTACTCCGCTTGCGGCGGGACTAAAGTCCTACGGTGATGCGAATCTTAACGCAGGCCTGGAAGGCCTGCTCCACCCTTCTTGTTGCGTTCTGATGCGCCAGCCAAAATCTATTTCGGATTTGGGCATTTCCACAGAGGGAATGGGCGGATGTGACGGATTACCTTGCGGGCGTGCTTAGGATTGAAGTAGTGGGGACGGTTTGTGGTCTGCGGCTGAGAACTTGCGGCGCGCGTTTCCAGACGGGCTGCGGCGGTGAAGTCGTTGGGGTGAATTCGGTTGGGGTGCGACGGGGAAACGATAGGGAAGCGAGCCAAACGCGCGATTTATTCGCCCGCAAAGAACGCGGGCGATTCGCGCGGCTCGCTCAGGTCCTTCAGCGACAAAAAAGACGTCGCTTCAGGATGACAGCGGTTGATGATGGTCACACAGTGATAATGACAGGAACGCGCGGGGCTCGGGAGAGCCTCGTATTTTTTTGGGAGGCGGAGGAGTATGAGGAGGAAGGCGAGTCGGTTAGCGGGGGGGAAGTTGAAGGGGTGCAAGGAACGCGGAGAGTGGGCCGAGCTTTATTTCATGATGCTCGCGGCGGGGCTGGGGATGAAAGTGTCGCGGCCGTTTGGGCAGGCGGGGAGGTATGACGTGGGGGTGGAGAGTCCGCGAGCGGGAAACCAGGCGCGGGTATTGAGGGTGCAGGTGAAGTCCACGATCTTCAAGCGGCGCGGGGAGGGGTACAGCTTGAATGTGATGGGGCCGCAGCGAACGAAGTATGTGCCGGGGACGGTGGATTATTTTGCGATTCTGCTGGTCCCGATTGATGACTGGTACATCATCCCGTTTGAAGTTGTGGGGATTACGAATTGCTCGCTGCATTTTACGCCGAAAAGTAAACGGCAGAAGTATGGAAAGTATCGGGAGGCGTGGGACTTGCTGAGGGAGACGGGGCTGACGATTCTGGCTTGTGCGGATGAGGTGGACGGAGATTCCTCGCTCCGCTCGGAATGACAATCCTTTTTCCCAACCATCAGAGTGAGCAGATCGATTCCTTTTAATTCCGCTCGGAGAAGAACGAATCGTCCGTGGAATCCCACGTCTCCCAAAAGACGCGAGACATGGGGCACCCGCGTCGTGTTTTTTGTCCGGAGATGGAAGCGGGGGGAAGTTGAAGGGGTGCAAGGAGCGGGGAGAGTGGGCGGAGCTTTATTTCATGATGATGGCGGCGGGGCTGGGGATGAAAGTATCGCGGTCGTTTATCGGCCGCCCCTCCGGGGCTGACGTGTCGCGGCGTCGGCTTCCCCTTTGCGGCGCCCTTCGGCGCGCTTCGCTTGCTCAGGGCAGGCTCAAGGATTGAAGTCGTGCCCTTCCCGGTCGTGGAGCTTTCCAAATCCTCGGAGGGATGGGGCCGTGGAATCCCACGTCTCGCAAAAGACGCGAGACATGGGGCACCCCGGTTTCGCAGGCGTCGTTTTGGTTCCGAGTTGGGACGAGGGCGGGGAAATTGTTTGAGTCTGGGGTTGGGGATCACATTGAGGGGATGGCGACGGGAGTTATGCTGCGCGGGTGAGGCGCATTCCATCGCTTGACGGACTACGGGCTGTCTCGATTGCGATGGTGGTGGTTGGGCATTGGACGGAGCTGCACTACCGGTGGGAAGTGGGAGGGGCGTTTGCGAATCTGGGGGTGAGGATTTTTTTTATCATCTCCGGGTACCTGATCACAACGCTGCTGCTGAAAGAGTGGAAGCGGAGTTCGACGATTGGGCTGCGCGAGTTTTATGTGCGGCGGGCGTACCGGATCCTGCCGGCGGCGATTGCATTTATGCTGCCGGTGTTTGTGATTTATTGGGGGCAGCTGCGCTGGTATCACATGGCGGCGGCGGCGTTTTATGTGACTAACTTTGACCCGTGGCATCCGTGGTTTTTGGGGCATTTGTGGTCCCTGAGTGTGGAGGAGCAATTTTATTTTTTGTGGCCGGGAGTGCTGAAGAAGTGGCACCGGCACCGGGTTGCGATTCTGGCAGGAGTGGTGGTGTTTGCTCCGATTTATCGCGTGGCGTGCCACTTGCTGAAATTGCATGGGCGGGCGGACGAGACGTTTCCGGCGGTGGCGGACGTGCTGGCGATGGGGTGTCTGCTGGCGATTTTTGCGGGGCGGCTACCGCGGATCAGGCGGCTGTGGGCGGCGGGGATGGTCGTGCCGGTGGCGCTGGTTCCGGTGTATGTGGCTGAGATGCATTTTCGTACGACGGCGCTACTGCTGCTGGTGCTTTGGCCGGTGCTGCACCTTTCGATTGCGGGGTTGGTGCTGCATGCGGTGCAGAGTCCTTATTGGATATTGAATGTGAAGCCGGTCGCCTGGTTGGGAAAGATCAGCTACAGCCTTTATTTGTGGCAGCAGTTGTTTGCCTACGGGCCGGAGCATAAGAACTGGTGGTGGCTGTTGGTGGCGGTGGGGGTGGCGAGCCTTTCTTACTATCTGGTGGAGCAGCCCATGCTGCGGATGCGGCAGAAAAGAGAAGCGCCGAAGAAAGCTTACGCTCAGGCGGCATGAACAGGCGGGATTTTACGGGCGGGTGATTACTTCATTGGGAGAGTTGGGGAGAACAAACTTTACGTTGCGGGTGGAGTTGGTTTCGAGAGTTTGAGGGATGTTGAGGGAGGAGAGCTCGATTTTCTTGTTCCAGTATCCGTCGGTGTAGAAATCGCCGCGGGCGTAGAGGATGCCGTCGGCGATGGCGTAGTCGCGGACTTCTTCGCTGTGTCCATCACGGAAGACGAGAACGGCGGGCGGCAAGGCTTGAGCTGGAGGGGCGACGGTGACGGGAGCGGCGGCGGATTGGCTAGCGGTTGAATTGGCGGGGCTGGACGCGTAGGTGAGAGGCAGGGCTTGGCCATCGATTGGGGTATTCGTGACGCGGACGTAGCGGCCACCCTGGAGTTCGATCATCAGCGGCTGGAATGACTGAGGGTCGCGGGGGTTGCGAGCAATGAGGTTCGATCCCGTGAAATCACCGGGTGAACCGGCAAGGGCGCGCGCGGACTGCAGCAGGAATGGCGGCGGGTCGGATGCGACCGGGTAACCGGTTGAATAGATGTCATCAGGATCGAAAGAATCGCCGAAGAACGGGAAAGGCAGAGAAAAGTAGGGCGTGTACGGGGAAGAGCGGTGGAACCTGGAAGAGGTGCGCGCACCCCGGCCGAAACCAAAAGAGCCGGAAGAGGCGAAGCGCGGGGCGGCAGAGTGGGCCGGGGCGGCAGAGCGGGCGGGAGCGGCTGCGTGCGCGGATGAGGCGGATGCGGCCCTCTGAGCTGCGGCCCAGGGCGCGAGAGTCAGGAATATTCCCAAGAGAGACAGAGCGAGCCTGCGGCAGAGAGAGCGCATAGTTAATTTCCTTGGCCGGAGGCCGGCGGGTGGAAGTCGACGCCATGGTCGCCGTTTTGTTTTTCGGTGGCCGGGAGATCAAGATCCGCGACAGCGATCT
This sequence comes from uncultured Acidobacteriota bacterium, assembly GCA_963842075.1. Lineage (GTDB taxonomy): Bacteria > Acidobacteriota > Terriglobia > Terriglobales > Acidobacteriaceae > Sulfotelmatobacter. The sequence goes on from CAWJFA010000013.1 coordinate 8,150, forward strand.
TGCGGGGGTGGCCGGAGGTCAGATCATAGAGCGTTTGACCCACGATCGCGTAGTTTTCCACGGTGAGTTGATGACCATCTTTGAAGACCAGCGTGGTGGGGATTGGCGGTGGTTCGGGAGCGGATTCGGTCGCGGACTGCTGGTATTGGCCCGTGGTTCCGCTCGCATGGGCTGGGCCCTGGTAGTCCGGGGGGACGTAGGAGGCTGGGCCTGATCCGCGACGGTCAAAGACGGTGGGACCACCTTGGTATTCGGCGTCATCGTCGCCGGAAGTGGCGGCGTCATTATCAGTGTCAGTATCGGTGGCGTCAGCCGTGTAGGGCACGGGAACAGCGTAGAAATACGGGTAGAAGTAGGGAGTGCCGTCCGCGGAATTGCGAGGATGGTGGTGATGTTCGCTGGTGTTATGCGGACTGCCAGTGCTATGTGGTTCTCCGGCAAAATGGGTGACGGCCTGGGACGGCGGTGCATAGCCGTTATGAGCGAATGACGCCGCACTGGCCGGGGCCGAACTGCCGTGAGACGAACCTGAAGAAGCGGAACTGGTGAGTTGGGCGAGGCTGATGCTGGAGAGAAAAAGGAGTGGGAGCAGGAGCATCCCGAGAAGCGCTGGCGAAGCTGAAATCGAGCGCTGCACCGATTTATGATACTCCAAAGGGAAAGTCATGGCGTTCCTCCTCGAAGAAGCGAGGCAGGGGATTTTGTCATCGCTGCTAAAGAGTTAGATTCGTAGAAATGGGTCTGGTGCCAGAGGAATTAGGTAAAGATTTGTAGCGGTTGAAGAACAACGTCAAGGCAGCGGGCAGGAGTGCCCGCTCCACACGAGCATGTACAGACGCCTCGCTGCGCTCGGGTGGACGGCCGAGGGCGGCCATCCCGACATGAGCATATCCCTACTT
>CAWJFA010000014.1:0-22615 GCA_963842075.1 uncultured Acidobacteriota bacterium
CCGGCGAACACGGCGACGGCCAGTCCCGGGGCGAGTTGCTCCCTAAAATGTTTGGCCCTGAGCTCGTGCAGGCCTTCCGCGAGTTCAAGTCCGCCTGGGATCCAGCCTGGAAGATGAATCCCGGCAAACTCATCGAACCCTACAAGCTCGACGAAAATCTTCGTCTCGGCGCAGACTATTCTCCCTGGGAACCGAAAACCAATTTCCAGTTCACAGCCGACCATGGCAGCCTCTCCCAGGCTACTCTGCGCTGCGTTGGCGTGGGCAAGTGCCGCCGCGAAGAAGGCGGCGTGATGTGCCCCAGCTATCGCGCCACGCGCGAAGAGGAACATTCCACTCGAGGCCGCGCCCACCTGCTCTGGGAGATGACTCAGGGCGAAGGTAGAAAAGATGGGATCATCCGCGACGGCTGGCGCAGCGAAGAAGTGAAAGAATCGCTCGATCTCTGCCTCGCCTGCAAAGGATGCAAAAGCGATTGTCCGGTCGGCGTCGATCTCGCCACCTACAAGTCCGAATTCCTCTCTCACTATTACGAGGGCCGCCTGCGCCCGCGTAGCGCCTATGCTTTCGGCAACATCGACCGGTGGGCCCGCCTCGCTTCCCATGCGCCCGGCCTCGTCAATCTCACCACGCAACTTCCGTTTCTGCGCGATATTTCCAAGCTCCTTGCTGGAATGCCGACAGAGCGTTCGATCCCCGCCTTCGCCCCGGAAACTTTCAAAAGCTGGTTGCACCGCAGGCGGACACCCGACGCGCGAGGCGCCGGAAAGAACGGTTCTGGGTGGCGCGGCGCACGAAATGTTTCTGGGCGGCGCAGCCAACGAAATGCTTTTGGGTGGCGCCGCGAACCAAATGCTTTTGGGTGGCGCAGCGCTTCCAGCGCTGCGATCGGAACTCCCGCTGCTGGCGGGGCTTTAGCCCCTGAGGCCGCTCCGACGGTTCTCCTCTGGCCTGACACTTTCAACAATTATTTTCTTCCTGCCACCGCGAAAGCCGCCGTCCATGTTCTCGAAGCCGCCGGCTTCCGCGTCATCGTCCCCAAAGCCAACCTCTGCTGCGGCCGCCCGCTCTACGATCACGGCATGCTGGATCGCGCTCAGGCTCTTTTACTTCAAATCCTCGACGTACTCTCGCCCGAAATCGAAGCCGGAACTCCCCTCGTCGGTCTCGAACCCAGTTGCGTCGCCGTTTTTCGCGACGAACTCATCAACCTCTTTCCCCATGACGAACGCGCTCAGGCCCTGTCCCGCCAGACCTTTCTTCTGAGTGAATTTATCGAGGCCCACGCAAAGGATTTTCCCTTGCCTCGTCTCGATCGCCAGGCGCTCCTCCATGGTCACTGCCACCACAAGTCCTTAATGAAGATGACTGCTGAAGAGGCCGTCCTGCGCCGCCTCGGTGTTGACTTCCAGTCTCCGGCTCCCGGTTGCTGCGGCATGGCCGGTTCCTTCGGCTTCGAGCGTGATAAATACGACATCTCGATGGCCATCGGCGAACTCGAACTCCTGCCCGCCGTCCGCCGCGCCCCCGCCGACTGGCTCATCATCGCCGATGGCTTCAGTTGCCGCGAACAGATCGCCCAAGCCTCTTCGCGCCACGCGCTTCACCTGGCAGAAGTCCTGCAAATGGCACTCAGGCATCCAGACGAAGCTCCCCATTCGGCCTCTGGTCCCTATCCAGAGTCTGCTCAGGCCCGCGAACGCGACGCCGAAGTATTCCAATCAATGAAGCGGGCTGGACTTGGATTAGCCGCCGTGGCAGCGGGCGCTGCACTGTTATGGGAATTCTCCAGAAGTCGCTGATTCTGAGTACTTTATACCTCTCATGGCCTCCTGCGAATTCTCTTCCTCTCGCCAGATCGCTCTTCTTCTGGGACAATAGAAGTCTCGCCAGTCGTCCACGGACGTCCTGAGTCTTACGTCAGGGAAGAAAGTGAACCCGATGGATCATGAACTCACAATCACCGCCCCCACCGTCGGCAAAGTACCCGCCGAGGCCCTGCCGGCCCTCGTCGCCGCCAAACCTCACGATGCCCCACTCTGCGGTTCGGTCCTGGTCCTGATCCAGTTCGACGTTTGCGAAGAGATTCGCCTCGACGAGCTTCGCCGCATTCTCGGCGCGCGCACCGCCGATGCCAGCTTCAAACACCTCGCTCCTGGATATGTCCGCTATCAGCGTCCTCCCGTCGAAGAGGCCCTCGAACCTTTGGTTCTCGAAAGCGGCGAGCGCCTCCAGGGCGACATCAAGTATTTCGATTACGGCGTCGTCAGCGTGGTCTTCGAGTTGCCCTTCTCCGGCGACTGGAACAAGCTCGTCCAACTTTCCAGCCGCTGGGTTTGGGACACCAACTTCGAAAGCCTCGCCGCCCGCATCGTCAAGGAAAAACTCCAGCGCGCGGCTCCCGCGCTGGTCAAGCCCTACACTACGGAATGGTTAAAGGAAGACTACTTCATCTTCCATTTGCGCGAGATTGCCGGCGCGCCTTCTGCTGCCGATCTCCTCGCCTCACAAGGCGATTTCATCTCGCAGGTTGTGCGCGGCGAAACTCAGCCGCTCTCCGATGGCGAACGCCAGGAAATTCTGCAATCCCGCATCTCCTACTATCCCCACGATCTCGCCGTGATCGGATGGAACGCAGCCTTTATCTACGACACCCCTGTCGGCGCCGAAACTGCCATCCAGCTGCTGCAATACGCCAACTCGCAGTTGCTCGAGTTCCGCCACTACGACGACCTGCTCACCACCGAACTGGAAAAGGTCTACGACTTCCTCGATCGCGGAGGCCGCGGCCTCTGGTCGCGCTGGCGAACCGCCAGCGCCGCCTCGAAACTCCACACCGTCCTGCTCGACGTCGGAGAACTCACCGAGCGCGCCGACAACGCCATCAAGTTCCTCAGCGACATGTTCTCCGCCCGCCTCTACAAACTCGCCGCGCTGAAAGTCGGAGTGCCCGATTACAAAGATCTCGTCCAGCAAAAGCTGCGAACCGCCGAAGAGCTCTACCGCTTCATGGTCGACGAATTCAACCAAAGCCGCGCCTTCGTCCTCGAATTATTGGTAGTCGTCATCCTGATCATCGAACTCATCTATTTCTTCCGCGGCAAACCCATCTGAGAGATCCTTGTCATTCCGAGGAGCGAAGCGACGAGGAGTCTGCTGTTTGCCTGCGCCGCCGCTGCTCCCGTGTGGAGAAAGACGGGAAGGGCACGACTTCAGTCGTGCCGCCAGTCCCTGTCATCCTGAGCGCAGCAAACCGATTCGCCTTTCGAATCGGTTTGCGAAGTCGAAGGATCCCTACCCGCAGCATCACCAGCTCGGCAAGTAGTTTCTACTCGGACGGGAAATGGCCACCAATGTTGACATCTGCCGTAGACTTGACGAATCAATCTAGGCCCGTAGCAACCGGCTGACACTGAGAACCGCATGAAAGGCCTGAAAGACAAACGAATCCTAATCACCGGAGGCGCCAGCGGAATCGGCGCAGCCACCGCCGCGCGCTTTTTGGAAGAAGGCTCGCGCGTCTGCATCCTCGATCGCGACCCCAAAGCCTGCGAAGCCATTCGTCATCAGCTTCCCGCGATCTCCGAGGCCATCATCGCCGACGTTACCGACCTCATGCAGGTGGAAGCGGCTCTCGCCGATGCCGTCCGCGTCATGGACGGAGTGGACGTTCTCATCAACAACGCCGGCATCAGCATCCGCCACAAATTTCTCGATATCACTCCCGAAGAGTGGGACCAAGTGATCGCCGTAAATCTCACCGGCGTCTTCTACGTAGCGCAAACCGCCGCGCGCCACATGATGGAAAATTACTCGGCTGAGCGCGGCAGCGGAGTGATTCTGCAAACTGCCTCTACCAACGGCATCATGGGCTATCCCTACTACGCCGGCTACAACGCCACCAAAGCTGGAGTCATCGAGTTGACCCGTTCCATGGCACTCGAACTCGCGCCCAAAATTCGCGTATGCGCCGTGGCTCCAGGTTATGTTCTCACTCCTATGCAGCGCGCCGAGTACACGGACACCATGCTCGACGAGGTAAATAAAAAAATTCCTCTCCGCCGCCACGCCAAGCCTGAAGAGATCGCCGCTCTCTTCGCCTTTCTGGCATCCGACGACGCAGCCTACGCCACTGGCCATGTTTACACCATAGACGGCGGCGAAACCGCCGGCGGTCTTGCCAGTCGCTAGCTGACGCCTGGCGGATGAATTGTGTGGGGAGAGCCCACCCTCGGCTGTCCCCCGAACGCAGCGAAGGCTTCATCTCTGCGGCGTCTCTTATCCCCGCGCGAATCTAGCCCCCAGCCGCGCCATCCTCACCAGTCGATACAAAGGGAACAGAGGTTTGGGCAGCCGTATCGCCTCCCACTCCCCCGGCCCGGGAGTAAAAGCCAGCCGCGTCAGAAATCGCCAGCGATCTACTCGCCGTTCACGAAGCCGCATCATGAGCCCGTAGTAGGACACCTGCTGTTCTTCGTATGAAACTCCCGCAGTCACGTCCGCGGCAATCTCTTCGGCAAAAGTCTGCGCTGCCCCGTCCGCTCGAACTGCCTGTTCCATCGGCGCGGGAATAGCCATCAAAAGAAACCGGTTCGCCAGCAGCAAGGTTATATGCAGAATCCGCTCGATGCCGAATTCCCGCGCCCGGCAATGCACCTGATCCCAATTCAATTTCTCCCGCTTCAGAATCTGAGCGATATCGCAAAGCCAGATCAGCCGTCCCCAAACATGTTTCGCGGCATGCAGAGCCAGCACCAGCACCAGATCTTCAGGGGAAGGCGTTTTCACCTCTCGCCCCGCAACCGTCACGCTCACCGCCCGCTGAAACAATCCATCCATGTCGAAGTCAACCGCATAGAAGCGCGGCTGCAAAGCCCACTGCATCTCCAGCAGATTCTTCCCCGCGGGGCTGTCAAACGCACACTCGTATCCCGACGCAATGTAATCTTCCTCAGCAGCCTCAGGAACCGGCACGTGCAAAATATATCCGAGGTCGCGAACCGCACTCTTAACCCGCCCCACGTCCTGTCTCCTCACAAACAAATCCATGTCACCCGATTGCCGCACTCCCAAGTCACCGTAATAAACCTCCGCCAGCACGACCCCCTTATAAGGAATCGCTTCGATGCCGCTCCCATCCAGGCAATCCAAAATGCGAATCAGCTCGCCAGCCAGCAGAAGCGACCTGTGTACGTTCCTCTCATAACTTTTCCGAAGAGATTCCAACACAGCCGATGGAACCGTGTCGCCCACATGTGTGAGATTTTTACGCATCAGCGCAGATGTCCCGTGACGCTCCGCCAGGCGAAGCACGGCCTCCCAATCCACCGGCTTCTCCACCCCTCGCGTTTCCAGCACCGCCCGGACGCGCAAGAGATCGCTCTCGTTTGGATCAGCAGTGCTGGCCGACAGCAGAATTTTCCACTCCGACGAAGTCGTCGGCCCTCGGTGCTCCACAAATGGGGGGATTTCTCGATTCACCGTTTAATCTCGCCGCTGTCGAGCCATCCTATCAGGCCACATTAAGACCCTTGCAGTAAACCGCGCTGGTAAGGGTCTGACTTCCGATCAACCGGAAGTTACTTTCGTCACCCAGTCTTGCCTCTTCTAATACCCGCCTTCAGCCCCGTTTCTGTCAAACTAATGAGTACGGTGCAAAGCCTGGTAGCACCCGCAGGCATATCAACAATGTCAGACGGAATGGAAATACTCACACCCAAGTCGCTGCGCCGCAGCACGCGTTTACGTGTGCAGATTCCCGTCACCGTCACCAGCATGGATCGCAGGCACCCCTTCGCCGCCGAGTGCGTTGCTCTGGTGGTGAGCCCGCAGGGCTGTGGCTTACGGACGACACAAGCGTTGCCACTCGAGACTCCAGTCATGCTCAGCAATCTGCCGGGCGTCGCCAGCGCTTCTGCCCGCGTCGCCAGTTGTCTTCCGCTGGGCAGCGACGGGAAGCACTACCTCATCGGACTGTCGCTGTACAATCCCGGCAATATCTGGGGAATTGCCAATCCGCCAGAGGATTGGAATTGCCTTCCTCCCGCCTCCGACGCCCCCGCCGCCTCCGCCGCCTCCGCCGCCTCCGCCGCCGCCGCAACTAACCGCAAAGATGTTTGGCCCTACAACGTATTCTCAGGTCACACCGAAGCCCAGCGCGGCCGAAAATAGCCGCCCGCAAGTCAATCCACAAAATTGCTGTAAACAAGGCATCTCGCGCGTGCTGATTGCCAAGTTCCTTCCCGTTCTTTCGTAACCTCGTACTTCTTTTGGCGGAGTGTCATACTGCCGCCACGATGTCGCAGTCGGCAAAATCGGCCAAGATCAAACCATCTTCGGCGGGATTCGAAGCCCTCCAGAGCCGCCCCTTTCGCGTAAAATTGCGCGGATCTGTCCTTACCCTGATTCGACTTCCGAACCAGCGGCAGATCCGAGGCAACCTCCATCAGCTTTCCATCAGCGGCGGCCTCCTGCACCTGGAAAAACCGCTCGATGAAAAACTCGAAGTCGAATTGATTTTCCACCTGGGCGGCACCACCGTCCGCCAAAAAGCCCACATCATGTTTCCCATGTGGGCCACTCAGGGTTGGCTCCAGCCCTTCCGCTTCATCGAATTGCCCGAAGCCAGCAAGACTGCTCTGGAAACCACCCTGCGGTCATTTGTTCAGGCTCCCACCCCCTGAGTCACCCAATCGTCCCTGCGTCGTGCCCACGAAGAATGTTATAAGCTGACTACTGCGACACTATTCGCCGTCCCCGCATGCTATCTCGCAACGTCATTTTCTGGGAGGTCGATGCTCAGGCCGACTTCATGCTGCCGGGCGGAAAGCTCTACGTGCCCGGCGCCGAGCGGCTGCTTCCCAACATCCGCAAACTTACTGACGCAGCCCGCCACGACCGCGTCTTTCTCGTCTCGCATGGCTGCTACCACACTCAGGACGATCCCGAGTTCAAAACATTTCCGCCGCACTGCGTCAAAGGCACCGCAGGCTCCGCGTACGTTCCCGAAGCCCTGACGGAGAAAGTTTTCACCGTCCCGAATCAGCCCTCCGCGGCCCTGCCGCGCGATCTTTCCCAATATCAGCAGATTCTTCTCGAGAAACAAACGCTCGACATCTTCGAGAGCCTGCACGCTGAGGAGCTTTTGAAACGCTTAAGCAAGAACGCCCAATTTGTTGTTTTCGGGGTCGTAACGGAATACTGCGTTCGTTTCGCCGCTAAGGGATTGCTCGACCGTGGCCGCCGTGTCAGCGTGGTTCGAGATGCGATCGAAACTTTGAAAGCCGAAGATGGAGAACGAACTATCGCGGAATTGCAGGCTCTCGGCGCCAGATTTATCACTACCGACCAAGCGCTCGCCTTACTCACGCCTTGAAATAGTCCAGCCGGAAACAACTCTCAGTTGCTCTACCCTAAGCCCTGCAACCCGATTTGTCCTTCCCGGGGAGTGCCCGGCTCTCCGACCCAGATCACGAGAAACCGCGAGTCGCAGCCGTTTGAAACCAGATGAACCACTTCCCCTACCTTCGGATTAAACGCGACGCCATCTATCCGTGCCCCGCGATGACTCACGTCCACCAAAGAACCGGTAGAAGTTTGCTGATGATCGTGCCCCCACATCTCAACCGGCAGCGACACCGCTAACCTTGGCTCCCGGCGATGATTAACAGGCAGTTCGCTCGGGTCGCCTTCCGCCGCTCGTTGCGCAGCCGCCGCCAACTCGTGCTTCGCCAGTTCTATAAGGAATTGTTCTCGGGGAAGTGCGGCCCCATTGCGAAATAGCTCTAGCAGGCCATCGTATTCTGTCCCATTTTCCGGCGAACCTGTGCTCCCTTTCGACCAACCGGCGGAGTCATCGTCCCAATCGATTCCTTCCGGCTCAACCAGCACCTCGCTAACCGACGCTGGATGCGCAGTCATTCGCTCGATTAATTCTTCCAGTCGATTCTGCTGGCCGTTCGCCGTCATGAACTCAATTCCCATACCAAGGTCGGGATCCATGAGCCGTACTTTTCCCTCTGTCTTCACCGAACAGTCGGCGACTTGCAGCAGCACCACCACCCGCGTATGCGCAGGAAACGGAGATTGCGTACCCAGGAAGCATCCACCAGAGCTGATCGCCTTCAGCGAGCACCGGATTGGCGGATCATGTTTCTCTTCGCACTTCAGCAGCAGCCATTCTTTTAGGCTTTGCTTGGATCCCTCGGACAGCGTCGCAAACTGTATGCCGGCACGTCGCCGCGAATCCTGCCACGCAATCGTTCCCGTCGCTTCGATCACTGTCGTGCTGTCCGGCAGCGCAAAACAGAAACCCACCACCCCGCTTTTCTTCCCAACCGACGCAGAGAATCGCACCGAGATCCCACCCTCGCTCACTCCTGAGATGGATGCGTTCTCCCCATCGCCATTCTGGAATCGGAAATATGCCGGTATATTTACTTCCAGCCTCATCGATCGCCGCCGCTCTCGCTTCATCAGAGCCCGGGCAGCTCGAAAACTCGATTTCGCCTTCTCCGCTGAAATCGGTTCGTACACTACGAAATTCGCGCCCAATTTAAACGCCGTCTGCAGATTGGTGCGCGCGTCGATGATCGCGATGGCCACCGACTTACTATTTTGTTGTGCGGATCGCACGCTTCTCAGCAGCCCGAAGCTGCGTTCGTCTTTGCAGTCGATAATGACCGCCTCAAAGCTCTTCTGGGTCAGTTTTTTTGCCGCACTCGCGTTGTCCGCGCAGTGGTCGACATGGATCTCCAATTCGCTGAGCACGCTGCGCAGGACGCGAAGCGCTCGCTCATCCGAGCACACCAGCAGTGAGTTGAGTTCCATACCATTAGAAATGGTAGGAGAAGAGTAACAACATCAAAAGTTACCGCGGTAATGATCAGACCGGTCTTGGCTATTGCGTCGTCGACGGGGCTGCTTACCGTTTTGCGGCCCAACTTTCGCCACGTAGCATTTTTCGTGGTCAGCCAGTCCATGCTCATCAATCTTGCATTCTTCCAATCGAATGGATCCGCCACACATCCAGCAGGTTTGAGGTAGAGATCTCGGAATCGGCTCGGTCGCCATTGCGGGAATCAGTTGACAATAGGAATTTGAACGATACCCAACGGCACGTCGGATTACACATAGCTACCGTGGCAGCATAACAATCGCGAGTGCTCCTGTCTGCCCGCCAGGGTACAAGAAGCGCCGCAAAGTTGTGCATTTCTCCTCTCTAGCACCTCTAACCCGCACCACCGATCGTCCTCCGAACTGTTCCCTGAGTTATAATCCCCACGCATGAACCTGACCTCTGGCACAAAGCTGGGCCCCTACGAAATCGTGAACCTGCTCGGCGCCGGAGGCATGGGAGAGGTCTACCGCGCCCGCGACTCTCGCCTCAAGCGCGAGGTTGCGATCAAAGTCTTGCCCAAAGCTCTATCGCTCGACGCCGATCGCCTGCGCCGCTTTGAGCAGGAGGCCCTCGCCACCGCTGCCCTCAACCATCCCAACATTCTCGCCGTATTCGATATCGGCACCAACCAGGACTCACCCTACGTTGTCTCCGAATTGCTCGAGGGCGAAACCCTCCGCGAGCGTCTGCGCAGCGGCCCCATCGCGTTGCGAAAAACTCTGGACTATGCCCTCCAGATCGCCCATGGCCTCGCCGCCGCCCACGAAAAAGGCATCATCCATCGCGACCTCAAGCCGGAAAATATATTTCTGACCAAAGACGGTCGCGTCAAGATTCTGGATTTCGGTCTCGCCAAACTCACCCAGCCTGATTCCGCCGCCCATACTTCGCTGCCAACCATGACCCACGCCACCGAAGCTGGCGTGGTGCTCGGCACCGCGGGTTACATGTCGCCCGAGCAGGTACGTGGCACTGCTGTCGACGCCCGCTCCGACATTTTTAGCTTCGGCGCAATTCTCTACGAGATGATTTCCGGCAAGCGCGCCTTCCACGGAGAAACGGCCGCCGACACCATGAGCGCCATCCTCAAGGAAGAACCGGCGGACCTCAGCGAAACCAATCGCAACATCTCCCCCGCGCTCGATCGCATCGTCCAGCACTGCCTGGAAAAAAATCCCGAGCAGCGTTTCCATTCCGCCAGCGACATCGCCTTCGATCTCGAACATCTTTCTGGAGCTTCCAGCGCCAGCGCGAAGCTGGCCCCGGTTTCGGCGGCGCCGCCGAAAACCAAGCTGCTAGCGGGTTTAGCCGCTGCTCTCGCGCTCGCCCTGATCATCCTCGGCCTCGGCTGGTGGCTTGGTCGCGGTTCAGGCCGCGCTCCCCTGGCCGAATACAAGCAAATCACCTTTCGTACCGGCTCCGTCGGAAACGCCCGTTTCACGCCCGATGGCAGCATTGTTTACAGCGCATCCTGGGACGGTGGCGATGATCAGCTATATCTGGCTCGTACGGATGACCCGGGCGCGCGCGAATTAGGTCTGAAGAACGCCGAACTCCTCTCCATCTCCAAAAACGGAGAGCTCGCCATCCGAATCAATACGCTGTTCCTTGGCGGCTACGCCCGCGCCGGCACCTTGGCTCGCGTTCCCCTCAGCGGCGGAACTCCGCGCGAGATGCTCGAGAATGTCCAGGACGCTGACTGGGCCGCCGACGGCGCATCCATGGCCGTGGTTCGTTACGTTCCCGAAAACACTCACTGGCGTCTTGAATATCCCATCGGCAAGGTCCTGTTCGATAGCATCAACTGGATCAGCCACCCCAAGATTTCGCCCGACGGCAAGTGGGTGGCCTTCGCCGACCACGAAAATCCGGGAGGCGACGACGAGGGCTCAGTCGCCATCATCAGTTCCGACGGCGAGGACAACAATCAGGATAAGAAACTTTCCTCCGGTTGGGAGTCGTTGGAAGGAATTTTCTGGTCCCCGGCCGGCGATGAAATCTGGTTCACCTCCAGCAACAATGGAAGCGCCGAGAACCCGCACGCCGTCACTCCCTCCGGCAAGCTGCGCACGATCACCAACGTACCCGGAGGCGTTTGGCTCGAGGACTTGCGCGATGGAAACGCTCTCGTCGTGACTCACCGGGAGCGCATCGGAATTCGCGGGATGCCTCCCGGAGGTAAAAATCAAGAGGAGCGCGAACTGGGCTGGTTCGGTTGGTCGATCGTGCGCGACATCAGCCGCGACGGTCACAAAATTGTCTTCGAAGAGGAAGGCAATGGCGGTGGACCAAATTACACCGTCTTTCTCCGCGACACCGATGGCTCCCCTCCAACCCGCATTGGCGAGGGAGTTCCCGGTGCCATCTCGCCCGATTCAAAATGGGTGATCACCAGGCCGGCAAAGGGTGCTCAACTCAGCCTTGTACCCACCGGAGCCGGTGAAGCCCGGCAGCTTACCCACGATGCCATCAGCTACAGTGGCGTTTGCTGGCTCCCGGACGGCAAGCATCTGTTGGCCTCCGGCATCGAAGCCGGACACGCGGCGCGTAACTACACCATCGATTTGAGCAATGGCGATTCCAAGCCCATCACTCCCGAGGGCGTCGCCGGAGTGCATCTCTCTCCCGACGGCAACACTACAGCCGTCCATACTTCCGACGGAAAATGGGGAATCTGGCCGCTCAATGGCGACGGCGCCGGTGTTCGTCCCATCCCCGGCCTTGACTCCACCTACTACATCACCGGTTGGTCGCCAGACGGTTCCTCTCTCTACGCCGTTTCCAGCCGGGCTGATCAAAGGACCGCGAGGGTCTACAAGGTGAATCCAGTAACCGGAAAAATGGATCTTTGGAAAACTTTCGGCGCCGAAGCGGGCGCAGGAATTGCCGGCATTGGTGCGCCTCTTTTTTCAAGCGACGGATCAGCTTACGCCTATGTCTACGTGCAGATACTCTCCGAAGCCTACGTAGTCACTGGATTGAAGTAGATTCTCCGGCCGTCAAGCCGTTACTTATTTCTTCAACCCGGCCGCAAAATTCGTAACCACTGTAACCGCCTGGCTCACCTGCTGCGAAACTCTGTCCAGCAGAATTTTCTTGCCGTCGGGCGATACATCGTAAAAAACCTGCGGCGCCGACCAGTTGCTGACCAGCGTCTGCGGCGCGCCGAATTGTAAAGCGCCGCCGGTGTTTTTCACCGGCACAGCAAAAAGAGTGTAAGCCGGGTCTAGGTAGTAAAGTTCTTTGCCGTCCTTGCTCCACCGTGGCGCCTGTCCTCCATTAGACGAGACCTGCCATTTGCCCTGCCCACCGCCAAAAGACACCACATACACCTGCATTGCACCGGATTCGCCCGACATGTAGGCGAGCCAATGGCCGTCCGGTGAAATCCGTCCCATCCCGCCGCGCGGCCCCACCAGTCGCGGTTTGCGCTCTCCTTCCATCGGCACCACCCAGATCTCCGTCATGGGTCCTCCCACGATGCCGTGAGAATAGAACAGGTATTTGCCGTCGCGCGACCAGTCGGTGGCTGTAGTTTGCTGCATATCGCCCGTCACCAGAAGCTCTTCGCCCCCACTGCCGTCTGCCGGTTTGCGGTAAAGGTTGAATCCATTGGGTCGGGCCGACGCATATGCGATCCACTTGCCATCAGGCGACCAGATTGGTCCGATGTTCGCAATCGGTCCAAACGTCAGCCTCGTGCGCACTCCACGCGCCAGGTCGAGCACCCAGATATCGTTCTCGCCCGAGTCAATCTGCAGAGCCACCCGATCCCCCTGCGGCGAGAGCACTGCCTGCTGCAGATTGGTGAACTTGTCGGCTATCGTGCTCGTCTGCTTCCCGTCGCGATCCAGCCAGACCAATTGCAAATCGGCGCTCCCTCCGCTGCCGAACACCAGCAATCCATCCTCCGAAGCCGAAGCATCCATGTGCCAGGTGTTGGCGTCGTTCACCACTCCTTTGGCCACACTCTGCGCCTCGCCGCTCAACTTCCCCTTGGCGGGATCGAAAGGTTGCGCCATCAGCTGGTTGCCGCGAGCGAATAAAAGATATCCATCTGCATAAATCGCATTCGACTGCGAACGGAACAGCGGGCGATCCTCCACCCCGTCCACCGACGCAAAATAAAGCGTATTGTTCGCCGCCTTCGAAGGATCGTGATGAATCGCCACATAGAGAAAATGCTTACCATCGGGCAGGAAGAACGGCCAGCGATGCGAAGTGAACTGGTTTGGGTCGACCTTCGTAACCGGTACCGGAGTTCCTCCGCTCGCGCTGACACGCAAGATGGCCGCCGACGGCTGCGGAGAGAATACGATCAACCCATCCGCCCCCCACGCGCCCCCGCGCCCCAGCGCCGCGTCGCAAATCGCCTGCACCGATCCGCCGTTCAAATCCACGGTCTTCAACTTGCTCTCGGCAAAGAATCCCAACGACCGGCTGTCGCGCGACCAGAACGGAAAAGTCGCATCTTCGGTATCAGCCAGCACATGGGCCTCCACCGAGTTCATCGGCCGAACCCACAGCATCCTCTTCCCGTCCGCTCCCGTCGCCGCAAACGCGATTGACTCCCCGTCGGGCGAAAGCACCGGCGGCCCGCCCGCGTCCCCGGTCAGATTCAGCGTTGTCTTCTCCGGAGGATTGATTACTGTGCGAAATGCCCGCTCAGGCCGGCCTGGATGGTACACAAACATTCCCACTGCACCCATCACAAATGCCACCAATACCGCCGCCGCCCACGCCAGATTCCCACGCCGTCGCGATGGCGCGGGCAACCCTGCCGGTGCTGCCGCAGCCAGCGGCCGTTCCGCCGCAATCCACTGCAGCTCCAGCCTGATGTCATGCGCAGCCTGAAACCGATCTTCCGGATTTTTCTGCAAACACGTTTTCACCACATGCTCAAAAGCAGCCGAAGTCTGCGGCTTGATCACACTGATCGGTTCCGGATCGCTCTCCAGAATCGACGAAGCCAGCGAAATCTGGCTCTTTCCGGCAAACGGCCGCTTTCCCGCCACCATCTCGTAAAGCACCGCCCCAAACGCAAAAATGTCCGACCGCGCGTCCGCGTCTTTCCCCTCGATCTGCTCCGGAGCCATGTACTGAATCGTCCCAATAATGCTGCCCGCCGTGGTCAGCGGGCTCAACGGACTCGGCCCGCTCATCGTCGCCGCCGCCGTAAACGAAGGCGCCGCTCCCGATCCCGTCGCGGCATTCTGCATCCCCAGCGGCTTCGCCAGCCCAAAATCCATTAGCTTCGCCCCGCTCTGGGTCAGCATGATGTTCCCCGGCTTCAGATCGCGGTGCACGATACCCTGCCGGTGCGCCACCGCCAGCGCCTCCGCCACATCAATACCAATCTTCAACGCCTCCGCCAGCGGCAGCGGACCCTTGCGCAACCTTTCCGCCAGAGTTTCTCCTTCCAGAAACTCCATCACCAGGTAATCAGTCCCATCCTGCGACCCGATGTCATACAACTGGCAGATATGTGGATGGTTCAGTGAAGAAATAGCTCTCCCCTCGCGCTCCATGCGCTGCTTCAATTCCGCGGAAGAAGAAAGGTGGGAAGCCAGAACTTTAATCGCGACCGTGCGGTCCAGCCGCGTATCGCGCGCACGATAAACTTCCCCCATCCCGCCCGCGCCCAGCGGAGATTGGATTTCGTAAGGACCAAGTTTCGTGCCGGAAGTCAGAGCCATCAGTGCGCGCAATTATATTCCAATCACGCCAACGGCACCGCCTAATGTCCAACCGAACAAATGTCAAACCGAACGCCTCCAGCAGTAAGCCGGGGGACAAAACAAACCGGGATCGCAACAAACCCGGATCACAGAAGTCCTAGATCGCAAAAGTCCGGGAGCGAAAAGTCTGCGAGCGAAAAGTCCGGGAGCACCAGTCCGGGAAGGGCACGGCTTCAGCCGTGCCACCCCTGAACCAAATTGTTCTCGGCTTTAGCCGCTGAGGTGTGCTTTCTAACTGCCCAGCCTTTCAATCGCCCGAACTTCTTCCGCCGATAACGTCACGCCTGCACTCGCCAAATCCTCCCTCATATGCTCCGGATCAGTGGTCCCTGTCAACGGCAGCATCCCAACCGCGCGCGCGAACGCAAACACAACCTGCGCCGCTGTAACCTTCGCTCGCGTCGCGACTCGTGTAACCAAAGAGTGTCGCAACACTTCCACATTAGCCGTGAGCAGCGAAAATCCCTGATAAATAATTTTGCGCTCGCGACAAAACTCCCGCACCTCGCGATCCCACCCCAGACGGGCATAGCACCGGTTCTGCACAAATGCCGGCCCTTCATCCTGCGCCGCCGTCATCTGCTCAAGATGTCCCAGCGAAACATTGCTCACTCCCAACAGACGCGCGCGTCCCGCATCGCGCTCCTTCCGCATCGCCTCCCAAACCTCGGCATCTGCCTCCGTCCATTCATATCCCGAGGCCGGCCCGTGCAGCACATAACTATCCACGTGATCCGTTCCCAGATGTTCGAGCGAACTAGCCATCGACTGCGCGACTTGCACCGAAAGCCTGGCCGCCGCGTCGTAAGGCAGCCGGTGATCCTGGCCAGGCCGGTAAGTAAATTTCGTCTGCAGAAAAATATCTTGGCGTGTCACCACTCCAGCCCGATAAGCAGCCGCCAATCCCTGCCCCACTCCTGCCTCAAAATAATGCCGCCGCTGGTTAGCAGTATCGATTCCTCGAAACCCCGCTCTCAGCGCCAGTTCCACCAGAGCAGCCGTCCGCTCTTCCTTCCACGCGGTGCCGTAAAGAAAATCAGGAATGAACCCAGCTTGCGGCATGGCCGTTGCATTATTCTGCATCGGAGATTGCACGAACGAAGTGTGTCCGCCTACGTCTCGCACCACCGAATTATTTCAGGCTGGCCTAGTCAGGGTCGTAGCGCGAAGTCGAATGAGCGGAACGCGAGATCATCATCGCGAACCGTCAAATTCGCTCGGAAAGACGAGGCAATGGATCCGAATCCTGATGCCGTTCCAAGTCGCGCGACAAGCGGAACGTTCTCGGAGGCAGATATCAGCTTCATGCCCGCAATTTTTCCATCTCTGGCGATAGCGACACTTCTATGGCTACTTTTCCAGGGCTGCATCCTTGTCGAATTCCGGAATGCTGACGTTCCAATCTCACGTCGCTTCGCGCTCCGGCCATGTTCCTGGGAGATAATGGGCGCGAAATCGGCACGGCTGGGTGAGTGGTCACTAAGAACCTCAAAGCCGCCCACGGCGACCGGAGCCCCGCTTCGTAAAGCAAAGTTGCCAGGTCAATACAGCGGAGGTCGCCCTCAGCAACTGAACCGAGCCTCATGACCCCGGGGAGCATAAGCGAGTTCACCGTTCCGCAAGTCGCGAAAGTAAGCACTTTCCTACTTGTCCGGATCCACCACAGCAACCTTATTCACCCCGCTGCACGCCAGATAAAGCCGCCCGTCCGGTACCGCTACCATATTGCGCACCGTCCCACCTCCGGATGGAATCGCTTTCGTGCTAAAGCTCTCAGACTTAGGATCGAACCGCACCAACGTATTCGGCTTCACTCCCGACTCGCTATACCAAACCTCGCCATCTTTCGTGACTGCAATTCCATAAGGCTCCGACCCTTCCCCGCCCGGCGAAGCCCATTCTTTCAGCAGCGTTCCGTTCGACGGATCGAAGTGTCCCAGATACCCGCGCGCGTAATCGCTGTAGTAAATCGTGCCGTCGGGCGCTAAAGCAATCCGCCGCGGCCGCGCACCCGCCGCCGGCAAAGTGTACTCGCGAATTTTCATTGTGCCCGGCTCAACACTGGCCAACTTGTTCGAGCCAAACTCGCAAAATAACGGCATATTGTTCGGCAAAATCACAATGCCGTAAGGCACCGCGTGCGCAGTCGGCACTTTCGCCAGAGTAATTTTCCCGCTCTTCGGATCAAGCCGCCCCACATAGTTTGTCTCTTCATTGGTGAACCAAAGAATTCCATCATGGTCGAACACCGGCGTGTGCGGATCGATCTTCGTGCCATCTTCCGGTCGATACTCCGCAATCTCCCCGCTCTTCGGATTCAGCTTGCCCACGTAACCCGCCGAAATCGCAGTGAACCAAATATCGCCGTCCTTGTCTGCAACCAACCCATGCGGTCCGGAGTTCGCAGTCTTCAACGCGTATTCCTTAAACTCTCCGGTCTTCGGATCGAGCCGTCCTAACTTGTTGGCGCCCTGCCCCGTGTACCAAAGCGACCCATCCGGCGCAACCGCCGGATCATGCGGACGCGACTTCGCCGTCGGCACCTCGTATTCCTGAATCTGTACATTCAGAACCCCGGCCGTCGTCGCTCCCGCAAGCGTTACCCCCAGCGCAAATAAATAAAATTTAGGCAGACGCATAAGCACTCCTTCGCCCACAATTGTAGCTCTCGGCCGCTCCTGGCCGCTCTTCCCCAAACGACTCCTGTAGAATATTCGCGTTGCCCCTGAGGGCCCGTAGCTCAGCGGTTAGAGCAGTGGACTCATAATCCATTGGTCCAAGGTTCAAATCCTTACGGGCCCACGGTTTCGGGTTAGCAAACAGTAACCCGACGCAGAGGCCTGGGCCCTCACCATATTTCAAACCACCTCATTAGTTGCCAAAAACCAACCCAGGCCAGCGCGCCAGCCACAATGTGCAAGAGCCAGAACCAGCGCGGCAGCGGCTTTCGCTTTAACTTTTGTTTGAACTCCTGCAACGCCTTTCGCGCTGCGCGAAACGTCTTGTAGAGGCAAAATTCATCCGCCGTGTCGGCGCCACCGATAAGGCTTTGGTGTATTACCTCGTTCATCATGTAGATGTGGTTGACGTAGACTTGCTCCTCCTCTGTCAACCCTGCGTCAGCAGGATGGGGGGAAACTATGCTTGTTGGCATGGTAGATGCGCCGATGTTCGCCGGGTTAACTGCGAGCTTCGGGAGTACGCTCTGGTATAGCTCCGGGCTTTCGAGAACAAATTCTTGATAGCGTCCGATGGTGTCGAAAAGCCTTCGGATAGAGTGGTTCAATTCGACTAGAGGTTGGATGATGGGACCGATGAAGCTAGCATAAGGTGAGTTCGTCAGGTTGTTGATAACAGGCGTGTCGAACTTGAAGACCGACCTGCTCGGGTTGAACCAATCGGGATGTTCTGCGCCTAGCTGGGCCCTAGTCTTCACGAGGTAGCCTCGGTTCCCTTCATCGCCGGCAGCCCACTGACTGACCAACGTGAACTCGGCCTCGAGGCCATCTATTAGGCTAGAAATCCCCTCGTAGGTCTGCTGCCTCGAAGACACAACGGCGGCGACGTACGTGAACCAAGCTGCCGATGCGGCCCATATAGTCGCAATCGACGCCCAAAAGGTCGCCGAGGTCAAAATATCAGGTAGATGCTTCATCGGCATCGATTCTACTCCGCAAAATCATGCGTATAAACGCACGAAAACCCTTCGTCGAACATAGCTGCTGGCGTAACATCGCGATCACACTCAGCGAAACTGTCGCAGACCCCACGTTTCGGAAGCAACGGCCCGGGCCCGGCACGGTGCCGTGGGACCTCTACCCTCAACAGGTAAAATGTGTCCATGGTTGACGGCGCGAGAATAAAGGAATTCTGGTCACAGTGGCAGCACGAACCTAACGATACTCAGGAGTTCAAGCGATTTCGGATCCGCATGTTCGAGGTTGCGCAGAAGATGTGGCACGAACACCTCGAAGCTAACCATTATCGGGACCGCCGTGAGAAGTTCGCAGTTATCTCAGGCACTCCCACTGAAAACCACCCACACTTTCAGCAGAGTGCGCTTTGGGTTTTGCTTACCGAAGCCAAGACTATGTTCGAGGTCGCTCACGCCGTGCAGTGCTTGTTGTGGACCCTAGAGGGTATATATGGCTTCGATGACTGCTGCCGCCAGCTGCAAGCGGCGATCGAGATCAGCCCCACCATCATGATTCGACTGGTGCGTCACGGAACGACCGCGACCCTCTACCCCAGCGGTGCGGGGCTGCTTGACGCTGTGGTGGACAGTAACCTCAGCTGGCTGTCGCGCTTCCCCTCCGTGCTGAAGCCCTTCGAGGAGGCTCTTGAGCTTTACACGGCGAAAGACCCTAGGCAGTACCGCGGAGTGCTCGATAACCTCAGGTTCGCGGTCGAGCAGATGGTGCGGACCGTCCTGAACAACCAAAAGAGTTTGGAGAATCAAAAGCACGAGTTCCTGCGCTGGCTAAAGACTCACGGCGTGCACGCCCACATCGGAGGTATGTATCACGATCTGTTGTTCGGACGCTTCACGGGGTACCAGAACGAGGCCGTGAAGCACAAAGAGGATCAGTACACACCAGCTGAGGTTGAGTTCGTGCTCTACTTAACCGGAACGTTTCTTCGCCTCATCCAACGGTCGCTTGAGCAAGAGGCTGCGCCCGAAGTGACTTCATAGGGCAGCGGAAGCACGAAGGCGTAACGACCTACTCCTGCTCCTGCTCCACGATCTTGAACCGCAGGACGTGTTGCTGCACTCGGAAAAGTCCGAGAGGGCTCTCTGGCCGCCCTCGTCGTTTTGGGAAGGCCCACCGACCGCCTGTTTCTGATGGTTTATTATGGCTTCGGGGCCCGTAGCTCAGCGGTTAGAGCAGTGGACTCATAATCCATTGGTCCAAGGTTCAAATCCTTGCGGGCCCACCAATGTTCAGTCACTCACCCCCGCAGCGCGTCCCGCAGCAGATGGCCTGCCGCAGCTTTTTCAATTGCCCATCTTCTTGATTGCTCCGAGTGGCGTCTGCAAAGTTCCATCGTTATTAATGTCAAAATCGTAGGAAAACGGCGTGAACGATCCCGCCTTGTAAAAAACGACTTTGCCGTCGCCCGTGAAGCAATCGAACGGCATCTCACCGCCCAACCCCTCGGTAATCGTTGCCTTCCCCGAACGGAAAACCACCCGCATACCGCCCATGCCAGAAACGTGCTCCCACCGGCCTTCATATTTACCCGCGCAGCTCACCAGTCCAGCCTTGGGAGCTTGCCCCGCCGCCCGCTGCGCGGGAGCCGCAGGCGCCGGCGTCGTCGACATGCGGATATTCTCCGGCGTCGTATTCACAATGTCAGACCCGAACCCCGTATCTACTCCCGGCACTCTTATGTCGTACATGTTGAGATTTTGCCCACGAACCTCACCCTCCATCCACCGGCCGTTCACCAGCACCTGCACCCGATCGTGGAGATCGTATTGCCCGGCGGCGTGATCCTCGGCCGTGAGTTTCCCGACCCGGCGCACTTCCATCGGCCACATTTTTGAAACGTCAATCCCATTCGGCAGATGGATCACGTACGAACGCCCGTGGACCTGAATGACCCTCGCTTCCTGCCAGCCGTCGATCAAAACCCGCACCGTGTCGCCGACTTTGAATCCGCCCGGTCCGGGCCCACCTTGATTCGCGGATTGCATCGCGGTTTGATTCGTAGTTTGATTCGCAGCTTGATTCGCGGCCGGAGCCGCTGCGCTGCGCGCCGCAGCCTGAGCCTCCGCCGCTGTTTGAAAATGGCACTTCGGAAGCAGGTTCATCACTTGCTGATAGGTCGATTTGCCCCTCTGAAACGGCCGTCCTGCATTGAACGATTGCACATCGCACCAGTCGTTAGCGCTGGTGCCGGTGCACGAGAAAAATTTAAAACTGTAGGGAGGCTGGCATTCGTAAACGACGTTCATTTTCAGCGCCGGCGTCTGCGCGAACATGCTGGTCGCTGGATAAGCCAAAGCCAAAGCCAAAAGCAGGATTCCTAACGACCGTATTCGCATTTGGGCACTCCGTTCTCCACACGTCAGGCTCGGCAGCAAACAAGTAACGACAAGTAACCCTGAGGCCGCCGATTTTTCGCGGAAGCATATCACAAATAAGCTCACACAGTTCAAAGCCACACCCGGGGGCGCCTGGGGGTTATGCCCAGATCACGGCAGCTCTAAACAATCTCAACATAAGTCCTTCGGCGGTGATCTCCATCACCCCCAGGGTTTGCGGAGATCTGCGGCCAATGTGACAATACCTACATGCACAAATCCTTCTCCCTGGCGGTTACTATATTTGCGGTAGGAATATTGTTGCTGGCGAACGCGCTGGCGCAGCAAACTCCCGCATCCACAACTCAATCAGCTTCGCCATCCTCCACTACGTCTGGCAAATCTCAAACTTCTCCGGCCAAGCGCCCCGCCACTGGCGCCAAAAGCGCGGCTCCGCTCACTCTCAAGACGGAAAAAGAAAAGTTCAGCTATGCCCTCGGCATGAGAATGGGAGCGAGTCTCAAGAAGCAGGATGTTCCCGTTGACCCCGCCATCCTGGCGCGCGGATTGAAAGATGCCCTGGCCGGCGGCAAGACCTTGCTCACCGAAGAGGAAGGTCAGGCCGCACTCACCGAAATGCAAAACGATGTCCGCAAGAAACAGCAGGAAAAAATGCAGGAAACCGGAGCCGCCAACAAGAAAGAAGGCGAAACTTTTCTTGCCGCCAACAAAGCAAAAGACGGCGTCGTCACACTGCCCAGCGGTCTGCAATACAAAATTGTCACAGCCGGTACAGGAGCGAAGCCGGCTGCCACCGATACTGTAGTCTGCAATTACCGCGGCACGCTGATCGATGGTAAGGAATTCGACAGCTCCTATAAACGCGGCCAGCCCGCAACATTTCCCGTAAGCGGCGTTATTAAAGGATGGACCGAGGCGCTTCAGCTCATGCCGGTTGGATCGAAGTGGCAACTTTTCGTCCCCGCTGATCTTGCCTATGGCGATCGCGGCGCCGGCCCCGATATCGGCCCTGACTCTACTCTCATCTTTGAAGTCGAGCTGCTCTCCATCCAGGAAAAAAGCAAGGACAAGACGCCGGACACTCCCGAGAAAAAGCCAGACAATCCCAAAAAGCCGGACACTCAGGAAAAGAAGCCTGACAGTCCCGACAAGAATAATTAGAGTTTCGTCCGCCAACGATTATTTGAGCGGCAAAATACCGCAAACCTCAGGGCAGGCTGCCTAACGCGGCCTGCCCTCGATTAACCACTTTGGGGCGGCCCCTTTCGAATCGTTGACAGGCCTCTGTGCGCGAGAGTAGCGTTCCTTCAGTTTGCGGTAAGAATCTCGATTCTCAATTCAGGAGGCGCCGCCATGTTGTGCAGATTTCTCTGCGCAGCGGCGATTTTGTGCCTGGCAACAAATCTTGCCGGGGCGCAAGATCCCACCAAAGTTGAACCCAAACATTACCGGCTGCAATTTGAGAACGACCGCGTACAAGTTGTCAGCGTCCACTACGGCCCCCACGAGAAGTCGCAACTGCATGACCACCCCGGCGGCGTAGTCGTGGTTATCACCGGAGGGCACCTCAGGTTCACCGACCAGAATGGCAAGGTCACCGAAGTGTATTCCAAAGACGGCGAAGCGCGATGGTTTCCGCCCTTCAAGCACAGAGTCGAGAACCTCGGCGACGAACCATATAACGCGGTCTATATCGGAATCAAATGCAAGTCGTCGGCGCCTGTTGCGCGTCTCAAACAAAATTCTCCGGTCAGCCCCGAGCAGTTGGCAAAGATTCTCGATGATGCTCAGGCCACAGCGAAACCCTGAACCCACTCCGCCTCAGACTTGTCATCCTGAGCGAAGCGAAGGACCTCCGCCATCACCGGCCTCGCGGGCGACCCTGTCGGAGCGGCCGGGTCACCCCCGGGCTGCCTCCCGCAAAAAATC
>CAWJFA010000015.1:0-30213 GCA_963842075.1 uncultured Acidobacteriota bacterium
TGGGAAATTTTTCCGGCGGGACAATTTTTGATTGTAGCATTTCCTGTAATCCGGGTCATGGGTTGCTGCCTGGCAAGAGTGCGAAGTAGCGATTTCTATAACACAGTTGGGCATTTCGAGGAGACATTACTCCACTTCGGATTTTCGTTGCGCGCCGAAAAAAACGAATGCGCAGACGGGCTCGTCTGCGCGGAGCAAACACGGTTCCGCAACAAAGGAGATTAGATAAGCGCTCAGCGGCGCTCACCTAAATGGACCAACCTGTCCTAGGAACGCTGACGAATCTCCGCAGCCAGTCCAGCGGGAGTTTCGCTGACCGCCGGACGACGCGGCGGCAAAAAATCCACGCCCATCTTCGGACGCTTCTCCACCGTACCGATAACCGGTGCGTCTTCCATTCCATCCGCATAAGCCATGGAGACAAATCTCTGCTCGGAACACAAGCGATCGATCATCCGCTTTTGCCCGTTACTGAGGACGGCGTGAGGAAGAATCGGAAAATGGCGAAACATCCAAAGAAAGTAAAAACGTTGAAGAAAAGACGGCATTAGATAACGGGGTCCGATAGGCGTCTGCACCTGGACCACTCCGTCAGAGAGTTTCTCAATCCACATAGTTAGGCCCGCCTGGAGTACCGAGTTTGGCCAGAGCACTTCTTGGGCCGCAATTATTGCACTAAGGTCTGCGAAAGGGGAAGGACTTTCTAAGAAATCTCAAAGTTACACTGCGATCCCGACAGTTCTCGCTTGAGGATGTCGGCCTTTGACACTTTTCTGGGCTTCCGCAGGAGTGATGCCAACTCAGAATAGTTGCTTGCACAACAGGCGGTGCAGCCTGAGAAGATCAGGCGGGAATCTCCGGCAAAATATCCATCCGCCGGATTTCGGCCGCGACCCCAAAGTCCTTCCCGGGGCCTTGTTCCACTCGCAAAATGCGGGCATGACAGCAAACCCAGCACTTTTCCCCCGAGGTCAGTTCGGGAGGAAGGATGAGAATCAATTCCACGTCCGAACCCTCGGCCATGCGAGACTCGGTATAGAGGAAGACGCCATTCGTGCTCACATCACGGGTGTGAGCCGTCACCTCCGCGGAACCGCCATGGTTACGCACTCCGACGGGCAGCCGTGCCACCAACCTCTGGCGCGATCGGCGCTCTGATTTCGACTGTTCAGCTTTCGATGTGCCAGGTTTCGAGATCATAAATCCGTGCTCCGCGCCGAGGCTTTCTTCGCCTGATGACGGGTGCCCGCCAGTATAGACCACGAATCGGGGGCTCGCATCTCGACGGCTGCAAAGCCGGTGGTCAGAAATACCGGTGGTTAGAAATAGAAGACCAGTCCTGTGGAAGCTCGCACGCTATTCTGCTGGAAAAAAAAAGAACCGGTTTTAACCAGCCCCGCGTCAGCGCGCCAACCCAACCGATGAGTTATGCGACCATCGAGCCCGGCGGCTAGAGTTTCGACAAATGAATTGTTTGAATTCGATAAACCGGGCCCGCTCTCGCTAATGTGAACCGCGCCGAAAAGAAGTTCAAAGAACGGCCTGATCCTCTCGGTCGCGTACGATCCCCGTACGCCGGCTTGAAAATAGTGCTCACTTACGCTGCTGCTGACGAGGCACTGCGCTTGCGAGCTGCCCGTACAGCTATTCAATGGAAGCTCCTTTGAGCCGTAGTGACCACTGAAATCGGCAACGATGCCAAAGAACGGAAGATACTTTTTTTCGGCCGACACCTTCCATCCATTCAGGTTCGCGTGCTGACCAGAAGAAAGGTTGGCGCCAATAAAAGAATATCCCGCAAAAACATTGCTCGAAGACAGATTCTGCGCAGATGCGGCGCCCATGAGCCCTAACAAGACAGCGGCAATCTTGATAATTCTGTTTGCGGTTCGCGTGCACAAGCGCCTTCGGCTGTAGACGCCCATTGCATTGGCCTTCGAAGCACCGCAATTCATATGTTGGAACTGTAGCATTCCCGCTGCTGTTTTTCCGGAGGTAGCCAACAGATTTCGCAAGTGCGCCTGATATGATTCTGTAACGGTCATGCGCTGCTGCCTGTTGTTAGCTACGATCGTTCTACTATTAGCCGTGGGCGCCTTCGGTCAGTCGCGACCGCCTCGATGCGATCTGGGGGACGACACTGCTGAACATTGCGTCCCGGCCGGGAGCGATACGAAATCGATGATCGCGCTCTCCCAAGGCAGTGCCTCAGCCGAACATCCCCTTGATCTCGACGCTCCAAGCGTCGAGAGTTTTAATGCGGCGGCTTCCGGCTCTGCAAGCGGCGGAGCTTCTTCGGAACGAACCGGCGAGGGCTTTCACTGGAAGCGGGCTTTGGAGGAGTCGTTCACTTTGCTCGCCATCGAACAGGCATACGTTGTTCACACTGACTTTCGCTGGGTTGTGTCGGAGAACGGCATTCCTTTCAACCACTATTGGCGTGATTATATGCAGTCGCTCTCAGCATGGACACATTCCGGATGGAGCGACGGCGACCCTAACATGTTCGGCTATGTCGGCCATCCCATCCAGGGAGCTTTCACCAGCTACATCGAGATCCAGAACGATCCAAAAAGCGAGAGACTGGAGTTTTCCAACACCAAGGCCTACTGGCGAAGCCGGCTCAAAGCAACTTTGTGGAATGCGGTCTACAGCACGCAATGGAATCTGGGACCGATCAGCGAAGTCACAGTCGAAAAATACGGCACGAAAGATCGGCCGCCCTGGAATCAGAACGGGTCATGGCCCTGCACCACGAAACATTGCTACACCGGCGTTGGACAAATCGACATTGTGATGACGCCACTTGGCGGCCTGGGCTGGCTGGTGGGGGAAGAGTGGATGGATAAAAACATCGCGCGCCGCGTCGAGGGCGCGACTCGCAACCGCCTGCTGATCGATACCGTTCGCTGCACGTTCAATCCAATCCGTGCTGGCGCCAATATTATGCATGGCAACCGGCCCTGGTTCCGCGCTCGCGACACCGGCGACTGGAACTCTTCCGTGCAGCGTTAGCTCCTTCGCCGAACCCGATTTTAGTATTACTCATCAGAGATCATCTGTACGGAGCATAGCTGAAGGGACTACGTGGTGCCTTTGTTCTGTTCAATGGAAAATCAAGAATGCGGAGACTGAATATCGGCGGGATGCTGGGGCTGGTACTTCTGCTCGCGTCTCGTTCCGCGTGCGGCCAAAATCCGGCGCCAGTGCTGCAGAGCGCAAAATGGGATCTGAGCATTTGGGTGGCCGGAGAAACCGGCGAAGAAATCACCAACTCATTTGCGGAATCGCAAATCTGGTCTGCTGGCTTCTTCCTTGGCCGAACGATCACCGGCCAACACGGGAAGAGTTGGCGGCGCGGCAACCTCGAGTATGCCGCCGATCTGGTGCCTGTTTTCGAGACATCAGGAAATCAACATATCCACGGCTATGGCTTCGATCCCGTAATACTCCGGTGGAACTCCGCTCTTCACACGGCCCGAGTTTCTCCCTATATCGAGTTGGCAGGGGGCGGATTGATAACCAGCTCAAACATGCCCCCGGGAAATACTTCGAGTTTCAACTTCACCCCCAAAGGCGGTGGTGGAATTTATGTGAGGACGCGAGAACGTCAATCTTTCGACGTGGGTCTCCGTTGGTCGCACATCTCAAACGCAAATCTTGGCGTAGACAATCCTGAATTTAACGGCGTGCAACTCAGCATTGCTTATCACTGGTTTAAATAGGTGTGGTTCAAATAGGTGTGGTTCAAATAGGCGAGGTTCAAATAAGCAGAGTTCATGAAAGCGGATTTCAACGACCATGAAGAGCATGCCGACCGCTTGCTAGATTTGCGGACGACGCCGCGCGGCAGGTACCACGAGAGCCTGCTCCATCGTGGGAACGTTGGTGCCTCGCAGCCTGGCCTCAGCCTGATGTAACTTCTCGGACTGATTGGTCTGGTAATAAGCCTGCACCAGAAGTTCCAGCGTGAATGGATTTTCCTGGTCTTCTTCAAGATAGGTAATAGCTTCGTCGTATTTCTTCTGGTCCACGAGCATGGTTCCGGCGGCGCCATTGTAGGAACTTTGGATGACGCGGTTACGGCTTCCGGTGGCCATCTCTTCCAGTTGCTTCACAGATTTGTCAGCCAATGCCGCATTTCCAGCATGCGCGGCACGCACGGCACGGTTGCGTAGAATGCGGGAGAGTTCTTCGTCTTTATCGCCTTTCGAAATCGCACCGCTATGCTCCAGAGATTCTTGCGCCTGCTGCAGATAGGCCAGTGCAGCGTTGTCATCTGCCTGATACTCGGCGAGGTGACGGTAAGCCTGCGCTTCCTGCAGGTCTTGTTCTTTGGCGTGAGCGGTCTGCGCTATCTCCTGGAATGACTTATCCGCCTCAGCGAAATTTCCGTCGCGCACCCACGTCATTCCTTTCTGCATCCCGTAGGTAAGTCGATCAGCTTCGTTATGGGCATAGCGAATGGCTTTGTCATACTCAACCCTCGCCTGCTCCTGATTGCCCATCAGAGCATAAGTATCTGCCAGGCCCACTTGAGAAGTAACAAAATCAGGATCGATCTTCAACGCGGCCCGGTAGTGCTGCAGCGAGCCCTCAAAACTTCCTGCCATGCGCAGCAGTTCCCCGTAGGAATCCTGCGGATTCGGTTCCTTCGGCAGCAGCGCAACGTAACGATCCATGTCAGCAAATGCCTTGTCAAATTGCCGGTTGCGGGCGTAAAGATAAGCCAGATCGTTCAGCGCAGCCGGAAAGTTCTTATCGATGGCCAGCGCTTTCTCCATCATTCTCAGCGCTTGCTCGTCGCCGTTTTCTCCCATCAGCCAGTTGCCGGAGAGGTAGAGCAAATGCTTGTCTTTGGGATACATCTCCAGCATGTCATTCATGGCGGAGATGCCGCCGATGAAGTCGCCTTCCTGAACCTTGACGATCCACTCGATCATCAACTGCTCTCCGGGAGTCAGCTTGGGTGCGATGGCCTTGGCTTTTTCGCGGGCGGCGCTGACTTCCTTGGGATCGCTGCTGTTAAAAGCGATCCAGGCCCAAGCCAGGGCAAGATTGGGATCAGCCTTCACAGCTGCGCGCCAGTCGTCGTTGCAGCGCTCCAGATAAAGATTCTCGTAGTCCTGCATACCCTTCGCGTACAGCTCGCGCGCTCGCGCCGACGAGGTTGTTACCGGCAGCGACGTGGTGGTGGCCTGCTTGAGATGATGGGCATAAAGCGGCACAGCCAGGCACACAGCGAAGATAGAGATAATAAGGACGGCGAAAATCGTGCGACGCATCAAGGGTCTCCGCAACAGACGCTTTGAGGGAGTGACTCAGATGAAGGGTAGCATCGGCCGAAACCAGTTACCTAGTGACGGAAGTCATACGACGGATGGCAAAAGATGATGGCACAGATTAAAGATAAGGAAATAAAAGCCCCTGCCGCAGGCGACAGGGGTGATTAGACCAAGGGCGCTAGAAGGTGAATTTCGCCGCGAGCTGAATGCCGCGCGGTCCGCCTCCGCCGAGGAACGGATTGCCGATGCCCACGTCGCCGGTCGCGGTAATTGGATAAAATCCCTGGCCGACCTCGCGAGTCCCACTTGAGCCAAGGGTCAAACCGTTGAAAGCCGGATCAGCTATGAACGCCGGTAAAAATGGATTGGCAAAATTGGGATGGTTGGGAATGTTGAACATATCAGCGCGAAGCTGCAAAGTCACCCGCTCGTTGAGAGGAGTATTTTTGTAAATGGCAAAGTCAAACTGGCGGAAATTCGGCCCCCGGAATTCGTCTCGCCGTTCGCTGCCGTAGTGACGCGTCCCAATGACGCAGTCGGATGCTGTTCCCGTTGCTGCCGTCACTGTGCAGGGAATCGCGAACGAGCTTAACGGCATGAACTGGTATGGATTGCCGTTGTTTTGGACGACTGGCGCTACAACATCAGGCCGGTCGTAACAATCGCCGCCCCCGCTGTAGTCATCCTCGCAGTTGTAATTGAATTGGAACGGCTGCCCTGTCTGAACCGTGAGTGTGCTGTTGATTCCCCAGCCGTTCTTTAACTTTTGCATTCCCCCGCCCATCTTCGGAATGTCATAAGCAAATATCCACGAGAGCCGCCGGGGCAAGTCAAAGTTTGACGGACCGTATTCGGCCTGCGGATTAGTGCTGTCCTGCGGTTGCGCCGCGTTAGGCTCGAAATCTTCTCCGTCGCTGGAGTTGTCCAGCGATTTCGACCATACATAGTTCAGGATCGACGTAACGCCGTGCCACCCGGTAATGCGAAAACTGCCTTGAAACGAGTTGTAGTTTGACTTACCGGTGGAGTTCTCCATCATTACGTAGTACGAGCAGTACGGATTCCCCGTGCAGTATCCTCCGTACGGTCGGGCCGCACTTCCAAAGTCCTGAAAACCAACTGTCTCGTCCACCTGATTGATCGTCGCGGCGCTTGGCTGGTTGATGTCGAAGAACCGCCACAAGTGATGCCCTTGTGAGCCCACATAGCTCAGTTGCAGCATCATTTTGCTGCCCATCTGCTGCTGGATATTCAGGTTGTAATTTTCCATGTACGGAGTTTTGATGTTCCTGTCAAAAGCGAACGTATCGCACTCCAGGCTGGCGCAGCTTGGCGCCCCGTAAACCGGAACTCCGCTTACAATCGTTGGTCCGGCAGTGGCCGAAATGATCTGGTCCTGGCTGGGCCCGACGGGGTTATAGGCTGGTCCCGGATCGAAGAAAGGCGGATACAGGCAGGTGCCCCATGACCATATCCTGCGAAAACGCATCGAAGAAGATGCCGTAGCCCGCGCGAACCACCGTCTTCCCTTTTCCCGAGACATCCCATGCGACGCTGGCGCGCGGTGCGAAATTCTTGTACTGCGGATTGTACAAGCCGCTCAAGCCGGGCTGTCCAACCTGCGTGAGAGTGAACGTTCCGGTTCCGGTCGCAGGCGAGAGGCTGGTGATATTGCTCAACAGATTGTTCTTTGCTCCTACGACGCCGGCATAATCCCAGCGCAGGCCGTAATTGAAGGTCACTCTGGGGCTCATGCGGAAACTATCTTGAACATAAAGTCCATAGTTGTTTTCATAAGTATCGCGGGCCGAGTTACCCGAGTATTGCAGACCGCTATCGACATCACCCGCCAGGAAGTCGCCAATTGCCGTCCCGGTAGCGTCGCCGGTGAATTTCAATCTGCCTCTAAACCAGTGGCCGTCAATCCCCTGATTTACGCTGGTGCGATGGAAATCGAAACCCAACTTCACGTCGTGCTTGTTGAACTTCCATGAAAAGTTGTCGACAAACTGATTATTGCTGTCGACGCGGTGACGCGGATCGCTCGAACTCGCACCCAGTTGGGCAACCCCGCTCACGAGAATAATGGGAAGACCTGAATCGGAATTGCCTGAGCCGGGGCATCCCGCCGTAGAACTGGCGGCGCAGAGACCGATAGAACTGGGATGGAAGCTCTGATCCGCCGGGAAGAAACCTTCTGCGAACCGGTTCCAGCCGTAACGAATTTCATTCACCTTGTTCGAGCCAATGGTGTGGACGTACGACAAGGAAACGAGCTGAACTCGCGTCGGCGTGTAAGTATTGAAACCCGGAAGCTGGCCGCCACTGGCAGTCAGAGCCAGAGGAAAAGACTGGATGCTGTCTCCGAAGAAATAGCGCCCGGTAAGCAAATTGTTGGGGTCGAAGCTATGGTCGATCTTTGCGATCAGGCTCGTCAGATCGTTATATGAAGGCGAGACAATGGACGCCTCCCCCGGTGCGTTCGGCAAGTTCGGCGCCGGCCAGGGATCACGAGCCAGTAACTTTTGTATAACCGGATTGGTCGAATCGGCGGGAGCCAGTTGGCCATTCGGCCCGCTTCCAGTATCCGGAACGCTTGCGATCGTGACTACGCCCACGGGTTCTCGCTGCCCTTCGTAGTCAAAGAAAAAAAATGTTCTGTCCTTGACGATCGGACCGCCCAGAGAGGCGCCGTATTGATTGTTATGGAAGGGAGCCTTGGGCTGGCCGGCAATATTGAAATAATTGCGCGCATCCAGGGCGTCATTGCGGAAGTATTCGGCGGCGCTTCCGTGCAGCTGATTGGTTCCGCTCTTGGTCACAATATTCACCACGCCGCCCGCGTTGCGCCCATACTCCGGTTGAAAGTTGGAGATCACATGGACTTCGGCCACTGCATCGAGGGGCAAAATCGTGGCCGGGGTTCCGAACACGCCTGCCTCGTTTATGGCGGGGTCGTTACGGAAGCCGTCATTCATGTCGGTGCCGTCGAGCAAATAGTTATTCGACCGGCCTCGCGCACCGTTCATGGAGAACTCGCCGAACGACCCGGGAGAATCCGAGATCTCGTCAGGAGATCCAGCCACGCCCGGATTCAGGTAAATCAGTTTGGTGTAGTCGCGGCCATTCACGGGAAGATCTTTGACCGTTTCCTGGGTGATCACGCCTCCGAGGTCGTTAGTCGTAGTCTCTACCTGAGGCAATAGATCTCCCTCAACTTCCACCTTGGTCGAGACTGCGCCTGTCCTCATGGCTGCATCCACGCGCCGTTCGCTGGCCACATCCACCGTCACTCCGTTCGTGACCGAGGTCTGGAAGCCGGCGAGGGTCACTGTCACCGTGTAGGTGCCGATGGGCAGTTCGGGCAACGCGTAGCTGCCGTCGGCGCTGGTCTCGGTGGTGCGCTCTAATCCCGTGCCCAGGTTCTTGACCGTCACTTTGGCTCCTGCGACCACTGCGCCCGAGGGATCGGTAACAGTGCCGAGAATCGTGCCGCGGAAAGTCTGCGCCGAAAGCCCGACTGCGGCCAGAAGCACGAACACGAGCACGATACGCGCTTTCATAGAATCTCCTCGAAGCTGATCCAATTTAAGGAAGTGACTGTCTGGCGGGGCAGGGGGGCTTTCAGCCCAATTCCTGGGATATCTGCAATTCTTTACTTATTAATGAGATGCAGCGCCCTGACCGCCCTGAGAACATTATCGAAACCCTATCTCAACAGTCAACCATTGAGTTTCCGATAGCCGGGATAGATTTTGCGAATAACGTTCGAGCGAACAGCAGCCGCTGCCTGAACTGATCTTTAGGCTGGCAGAGCGGAGGCACAAAGACTTGCGAAAACAAGCCAGCGAATAATTCTTAGGCTAGAAGGTAATTGTCACGCCGCCGCGCGCTGAACGTGCGGCTTGAACCAGATAAACCGTCTGCCCGTCCTGCCCCATGACTGGCACGTATCCCTGGGCGAGCAGGTTTCGGAGATCAATCAGCGCCTCCATGTGGGCGGGCAAGAAACCGAGGGTCGGAATCGGCTGGCGGATGAAAATATTCAGGAAAGGATCGCTTTGTCCTGGCGAGGAGTTGAACATATCCACTGGAGTCAGCGCCGGGCCGTTCAACCAGCGATAGGACGCAATCCAATGGGTACGGGTACCGGGCAGGGTGCCGCTGAGTTTTACTGCCAATGCGTGACGGCGCTCAGTGCTGATCCACTGCCTGGCGTCCTCAATTTGCACGTCAGGTTTGGTGAGATCCAGCACGCCCCCGTAGGCATAATCCAGAGTGGCAGTGAGGTCGGAACAAAACTTCCGTTCGAGTACGAATCGCAATCCACGCGTGTCCAGAGTGTCGCCGGCGTAGGTGAAAGTTCCCGAATAAACGTCGGGCAGCAGGAAGCCGCCCGCAGCTGTAACCTCGCCCGCACCAACCAGGGCAGTGTTGTTCACGCGATCGCTGAATACCGCAACCTGCATGTGGTTTTTGCCCATGCGCCGGGAAACATTCAGCTCCTGGTGGTGGGAGCTCTCCAGCCTCGTATTAAAGTTAACCATGCTGACGCGAGGGTCGGATTCGCTCAGGTCCGCTGGCGCCGTATCGAAACCCTTCTCGTCCCGGGTATTCGGCAACGAGGTCGCATAGTCGTATTCCAGCAGGGTATTGGGCGAAGCGTGCAAATGGAGCGAGCCATAAGGACGGAACGCGGTGACCCTTCCCAGAAATTGAATAGTCTGTACTTCGCTGCCCACACTTAATTCGAGCGCATCGCCCATCTCTACATCTTCACCCGCGTTGAGCGCTACTGCCTGCAGCGCGGCGTTGTGCAGATTCGGGTCAGACGGGGCGAAGCGATGGACGGTGAGAGACATCGATGGCCCCGAACCGTCGGGCAGGCGGTGCGAGTACATCGCCCGCAGAACGGCCGCGGGAAGGCCGTCTCCATAGCCCACATTCCCTCTCAGCCCAATGCGGTCAGCCGAGAAGATGGAGCGCTCCACCGAGAAACCCGTGCTCATATCCGATCCGCTGCCGTAACCGCTGGCCGCGGAGCCCGCCAGGAACGAGAGGCTCGCCTTCAAATCGTGGCTCTGCTGTTCGGGGTTCGCGGGATCGTCGAACACCCTCAGTACGGGGCGATTGGTCACGCTGCGCAGCGTCCACTTCCAGTCGTCATCATCAGCGGTCCCGCGCAAAGGCCCTACGCGCATCACGTTCAGCAGCGTGTTCAGCGTAATGTTCAGGCGAATGCTGGTACCGGGACGCAAACCGACTTCTTCGCGTACGGAAGGAAGGAAGAACGGAGCTAAGACCTTCACCGAATAAAGCCCTGGCAGCAGGTCTTTCGCGGAAAAGAAACCGGCGTCATCGGTGAACAATGTCAGAGTGCGCGCTGCCGCGCCAACAATCTGCACCACTGCGCCCATCTGGGGCGTGCCGGAGGCATCGCGCACGTATCCCGAGATTGCGGCAGGCCGCTCTGCGGCCCACGCGGGAAGCGACAACGCAACAATCACCGCCCAATATCCGAGCTGGCGAATCTTCACTCCAACCCCCGGGGAAATCAAACAGCCATTATTCCACAGCGAACGTCGCCGAAGGATCTATGGTCTGTTTGGAGATGTTGTCGTTCACTTTGATTTCGATCTTATACACGCCCGGCTGCAGGTTGGCCGATGCAATCGATTTCTGCAGCGTGACCTGCTCGCCGACGTTACCCATTTGCTCGGTGGATTCCGTTTTCTGGACCACCGCTTTGTTGGTCGCAATATTGACGATGTCAAACTCAAACGTGGCCGAAGGCTTGTGCGTTTTCTCGTCCACCCCGAGATTATAAACCTGCATCCAGAAATTTACCTTCTGGTCCTTATTCCTCTTAAATAGCGCAGGCTTGCCGTCGGCCGGAGCCACACGGGGTCGAACTTTATTCAGGCCAATCACGAAATTTCCCGTACTTACATCTTTGGTTGGCACCGGTTCCATCAGGTCGGCCACGATCAGCGAAGAGGTCGACAACTTGTCGTCCGAGTATTCCGGCACGACGATGCCACGGCTCCACAGGCCCTTGCGGTCGCCGTTCACGTCCTTTACCGCAATCTCAATCTTATACCGTCCCGGCCGAAGCGGTAGTGCCTTCCAATAGACCGAAGAATTTTCCGCCGTACGCGGCAACAACTCCGCCGGCACATCGATCTGGGCGGTGTCTTCAAAAGTCTGCACCACTTTCCCGGTCAATGTAGATACCCGGCCAAAGATATTTACCGTGCCGCGCTGCACCCCCTCTTTATTTGCGAAGGTGATATCGCGATACTTCATCTGGATCGTGATCGGCACCAGCACCGTGTCCCCGGTGACCTTCACAAAATCGGAGCGCACGTCGAAGGGCATAAGATTGGTGATGATCTTCGTGTTCACGATTTCTTCCAGATCTTTGAACTTGACGGGCGGCGGCGCCTGCAGCTTGGCGAACTGCTCTAACCGGTCAAACTCCTTCGTCTGCAAATCCGAACCCATCGGACCCGTGCCCAGTTGCTCCAAACCCCCCGTACTGAAGCGGTCCGCCTTATTGGCCATGCCCATCTGCTCATAAAGCGTCAATCCGGCATTCGGCGTGTATTTCAGGGCATCTTTCTCCGACCGGTCCAGCGTCATGTGGTAATCGCCGCACATGCAAGTATCGACGAATTCGATGATGACTTCCTGCCCAATGCCTTCCAGGTAGCGGTAGCGCCAATCTTCAAAGGGGAAGGTTGAAGTCTCGCCGCCTCCCTCTTCCATGGGTCGTTCGTAAGTGCCGCCCGAGGGATGCGAGTCGATTTCGTCTGCGGGACCGTACATGATGTAAATGCGGCCGCGGTCGCTTTTCCATCCTGGAATGCCGGCGGCAAAATGTTCATTGGCGTAGGCGATCCGGCGATAGTGCTCTTCCTTGTATTCGTTCTCTTCCGTGTCGGGCGTGGGATCGCGGCGCTGCCAGAAGGCCTCGATGAAGTTATCGCGCTCTTCGTCGTTCGAAAGTTGCTTGAAAGCGGCCCGCTCCTGGTCGGTGATGATCCACACCACGTCCTCGTTCAGCCACTTTTTATACGTCTTGCTCAACTCGACGTTCAGGTTTCTTTTCTGCTGTTTCTTCTGTTTTGGGGTGGGCGCCCGCTTGAGAGGATCGATGTCATCCGAGGGTTGCCCTTGCGCTGCGGGAGTGGTCACCGTCGCGCTGGATTTTGCATCGCTCGCGGCAGCAGCCTTGTCGTCAGTCTGAGCTTGAGCCCTGCTCATGAAGCTCGGAATGATCGCCACACACGCGAGAAATAAGAAGTACCGTGAACCGACCCGGAACATGAGAGGGACTCCTGCCACCGATTAAGCTTTGACCGCTATTCTAGGCCCTCAGTTGGGCGAAAGCAAGGTTAAGTCACACTCTAGACACGGATTAACGGGCGATACTGACCGTTTCGTTGGACGCGGCGACGTTCCCCCCGAGTTGCCCACCCGGCCATTGGAATTTTGTAGGGCAATTTTGTAGGGCAATCTTGTAGGGCAACGACCGGCACAAGCTATAATTTTGGGTTGCTATAATCTGGCTGGCGAGCTGGCTGGCGAACTGACTGGCAAGGCCCGCTACTCTCCGTATTCCCAGGGTTTTGGCATTACATTCCGCTGGAACTTTCCTGTCTGCAGGATCGTATCTCAGGATGTGCGCCCGTCACTCTGCCGGAACGGTCGATGGATTCGTAGGCGAGAATCCAGACAGTAAATAGCTGTAATCCAAGCCGAAGGAAGCAGGTCGGAAACGAAAGGCAGGGTAACAACAGGTCGGATAACGACAGGCCTTCGCTGCTGACCGAACCTGGTGACGGGAACAATGAAACTCTGGAAAAAAATCGCGATCGGCTCCGGCACGGCGGCTTTGTTGGCCATCATCGCGGGCATCGCAGTTCACCAGAGCACCAAAAATATCGTTACCGTGCAAACCGGGAAGGTGCAGCGCCAGGACCTGTCTGCGGTGGTGAGCGCATCGGGTGAAATCAAGCCTAAGACTTACGTGAACATCGGCGCCAATGCCTTCGGCAAGATTACGCATCTGTTTGTTAAAGAAGGCGAGCACGTCAGAAAGGGTCAATTGCTGGCTCAACTCGAAAACGTGCAGTCTTCGGCGGACGTGACCGCCAATCAGGCTTCTCTGCAAGCCGCCGAAACCGATGCCCTGGCGGCCGATGCCGCTCTGAAGACCTCGCAGGCCGATCTGTTGCGCGCTCAAGCTGACTACGACCGCAACAAGCTGGATTGGGAGCGCGCACAGAGCCTTTTTAAAGATGGCCTGATTTCCAAGTCCGATTTCGACAGCCGCAAAAATGCCTGGGCTACCGCCGACGCGGGACTGGTTCAGGCCCAAGCTCGCGTCACCCAGGCGAAGGCGCAAAAGGATTCCGCCGATAAACATATATCCCAGGGCCGCGCCACCCTCACTCGCTACGCCGACGTATTGCAGAAGGCCACTTACGCCGCACCCTTTGATGGCGTCATTACCAACCTGCCGGTACGCGAAGGTGAGACCGTGGTGATCGGCATACAGAATTCACCGGGCAGCACGCTGATGACGCTCGCCGCTATGTCGGTGATCACCGCTGAAGTCAAGGTAGACGAGACTGACATCGTGAACGTCCATCTCGGACAACCCGCCGACGTGACCATCGACGCCATTCCCAACAAGACTTTCCATGGCACGGTTTCCGAAATCGGAGACAACGCCATCGTGCGCTCCACCGGCGTGGCCACCTCCCAACAGACCAGCGCCAGCGAGGAAGCCAAAGATTTCAAAGTGGTCGTCACGGTCAGCGATCCTCCTCAAGATCTGCGGCCAGGACTTTCTACCACCGCCAAGATCACAACGGCCTCTCGCACCAGCGTGCTCTCCGTTCCGATCCAGGCACTGTCGGTCCGCAGCAAGGCCCAACTGGAGCAGGAGAAAGCTACTCCTGGCTCTGTCCATGCTGCCGGCCCGGCTCCGAAGGAAGTGTTATCGAAAGACAGAGACAAAGAAGTGCAGGGTGTCTTCGTAATTCGCAACAAGAAGGCTGAGTTCGTGCCCGTAACTACCGGCATCGCCGGAACCAGCGATATTGAGGTGGTCAACGGTTTGAATGAAGGGGATGAGATCGTCACCGGCAGTTACAAAATTTTGCGCACCATTCGTTCCGGGAGCGGGGTCAAAATCGATAACTCCGTCCCCAAGAAGGACGACGAAACATAACCTTTATCGGCTTCATCCGTCGAACCGAGAAGCCAGTCTGGGTCAAAACGGCAAGGGTAAGAGCAGCAAAGTTAAAGAGCAGCAAGGTTTCGAACAGCAAGCGGAGCCCTCGGAATCGAATCTATTCTCGGAGAACCCAGTGGCACCGGAGCAGGAGAAAAAAATGGCAACCGCAGAAGTCATCAGCATGCCGAACAATTCTGTTGCAGTACCCCCGCCGCAGTCCTGCATGATCGCTGCAGAAGACCTTTGGAAAACCTATGACATGGGGTCGGAGCAGCAAGTCCACGCTCTCCGCGGCGTCAATCTCCGGATTGAGCGCGGAGAATATGTTGCCATCATGGGCCCCTCCGGTTCCGGCAAGTCCACTCTGATGAATCTTATCGGTTGCCTCGACACACCCACCAAAGGCGAATACTGGCTCAACAGCCAGTTAGTCAGCGAACTCGACGACGATGAACTGGCGCGAATTCGCAACAAGGAAATCGGCTTCGTGTTCCAGACTTTCAATCTGCTGGCTCGCGCCACGGCTCTGCATAACGTAGAGCTGCCATTGATCTACGCGGGCGTTCCGACTGGAGAGCGCATCGAACGCGCCAAAGCCGCATTGACGGCCGTAGGTATGGAATCGCGCATGACCCACAAGCCGAACGAGCTTTCTGGCGGGCAGCGTCAGCGCGTCGCCGTCGCCCGCGCTCTAGTCAATCGGCCTTCGATCATTCTTGCCGACGAACCCACAGGCAACCTCGACTCCCAGACCGGTAACGAAATCATGGCCTTGTTCGACCGTTTGCACGGTGAGGGAAACACCATCGTGCTGGTCACCCACGAGCATGACATCGCCGAATACGCTCACCGAGTAATCAATATCAAGGACGGGGTTGTAGAGCGCGACGAGCGAAAGAAATAACAACAGCACCTGTCGTCCCTCGCTTCGCGGGATTTACAAGTTTGCGGCGGCCGCCGGGCGGGGAAAAACGCTTACTCGGAAACTGGCCTGCGATCTAACCTCGATTGGCGGCCGATTTTCCTGCGGCAGGAATCGCCGCCTCTTCAATCGCCTCCGACGATGCCACCACTACCTGATCGCGTCCACCGCTCTTGGCTTCATAGAGAGCAGCGTCGGCCGCCGCCATCAATTCTTTCGGCGATGTACCATGCTGCGGAAAAGCTGCCACTCCCACAGAAATTGTGATCATTCCCATCGACCTGCCTTGGTACACGATGGTCAGTTCCTTCATTCTTGATCGCAAGCGCTCGGCTCGCGCCCGCGAAGCATCTGCGTCCGCCGTCGGCAGGATCACAACAAATTCCTCCCCTCCATACCGGCATACGAAGTCCTCTGCCCGAACCCCACTGGTCAGAGCTGCTGCGATCTCGCGCAACACTGCATCTCCGGCGTCATGGCCATAAGTATCATTGAAGCTCTTGAAACGGTCCAAATCGATCATCAGAATTCCTAGAGTTTGCTCGCCTCTCGCCGACCGCCGAACCTCGCGCTCCAATATCTCTTCCAAGTGCCGGCGGCTATAGAGACCTGTCAGACCGTCCCTCACCGACTGGGTTCGCAGAGCTTCCCGCAGTCTTATGTTGGCAATGGACAGCCCAACCTGTCCCGCAAAGGTCGTCTTGAACGACAGTTCTGCAGCATCCAGGTGTGGTGCTTCATCAGTAGCCTGCAGGTGCAGAATGCCCAACGTCTCACCCTGCCCAGTGATGGGAATACACACATAGGTATTCTTCACACCCGCCGCATGATTGCAGGGCGCAGTCAAATCGCCAGCGATCACCAGATGGGGATGTCCCGTACGTATGGCCCAGCAACCGGTTGGCTCGAACACCGGCGCCGGGAGTTGGCAACTGCTCCATGCCCCAATTACTTCCGCCAAAGTCCGCGACGCATCCAGCAGCGCGATTGCTCCCGGCGTCGCCGGAAATATTTTGGGCGCAAAACCCATCGCGGCTGCGATCACTTCCTCTCGATTGATGCAGCTATGCAGAAGTTCTCCCATTTTCGCCAGGAAGGTGGCTCGCTCCGAGCGTTTCTTAAGGTCCTGCATCATTCTGTCATGCTGCTCATCGAGTGCCCGGCGGGCGCGGTCCTTCTCTAGCATTTCGTCCTGCAACCGGCTGTTCGCATCCGCCAATTGCTCGGTTCGTTCATGAATCTGCTCTTCCAGAATCTGCTGGTTTTGCTTCTGACTTTCGATGTCCGTACATGTTCCGAACCATTTCATGACCTCGCCCCCGGGATTTCGTATGGTGTTGGCCCGCACCAGGAACCACCGGAAGACTCCATTCTTCGCCCGAATGCGATACTCTGCCTCGTAAGGGTCTCCCGTGCGTACGGCGCTTTCCCAGGTCGCCACGCAGAGGTTCAGGTCATCGGGATGTATCGCAGCCGCCCATCCCCTCCCGTGGCTTTGCTCACTCGTGAGTCCACTGTACTCGAGCCATTGCCGGTTGGTGAAGTCGATCGCACCATCCGGACCGGCGGTCCACACGACCTCCGGGATCGCCTCCGCCATCGTCTGAAAATACAGCTCACGCTGCAAACGGGTGTTCATGTCGGCCAGTTGCTCGGTACGTTCCTGAACCTGCCCTTCCAGCACCTCCTGGTTGTGTTTTTGATTCTCGATGTCCGTACAGGTGCCGAACCATTTGATGATCTTCCCATCCCCGTTTCGGATGGGCTTGGCCCGGCCGACGAACCATCGATAGTTTTCGTCTTTCCCCCGCAACCGGTACTCCACATCGTAGGCTTCTCCGGTGAGCAGCGCGTTCTGCCACTTTGCGGAGCAGCCTTCCACATCTTCAGGATGAACAGTCTCTTTCCACGCCGAGCCTCGCAGCTGATCCAATGTCTTTCCCGTGTAATCGAAGCATCTCTGGTTGAAGTAGTCGTCCTGCCCGTCGGGGCCGGCGGTCCATATAATCTCGGGCACAGCTTCTGCCATCGTTCGAAAATACAGCTCACCTTGCTGAGCGGTATCGAGATTCCCTTTCTGCAGAACTATCAACCTGTCGACAAACGACGAAGCGATGGCGCCTCCCAGAAAAAAAAGACTGATGGCGCTAATCGACACGATGCCGATCGTCGAAATGCCGATCGCATGCGTCAGATCAGGCGCAATCGCAGAAGGACGGAAAGTGGCGGCCCACATTCCCGTATAGTGCATCAATGGAATTGCACATCCCATGAGTAGCGCGCTGATAAGTTTCCGCCGGGTCGTCCGGATCTCATCCCGCACTCGGAAAGCAAGTTTCAGGGCTACAAAGGAAATTGCAATCGCCAGCACAATCGACAGAACAACAATTCTGGAGTCATAAACAATGGCGGCCCCACAGCGCATCGCCGCCATGCCGATATAGTGCATGGCGGCAATGCCGCTCCCCATCACCACGCTGCCTGCGATTCCCTGCCAGACACTCATCTTCGTCCGGCTGACGACGAATAGCGCCACCCCAGAGGCAGAGATCGCCGCCAGGAGCGAAAACGCCACCGTCGGAAGATGATAAGAAACTGGCACCGGCATGGTTAGGGCGAGCATGCCGACATAGTGCATGGCCCAAATCCCCAGGCCCATCGCAGCGGACCCGGCACTGAGCCAGACGATCCGCGCCCACCCCCGCGCCGAAGTGACGCGACCCGCGAGATCAAGCGCCGCATACGAGGCAAATATGGAAAGCGCGACTGAAAGCGCTACCAGCCAATAGTCGTAGCTGCCGTTGATTACTGCGATAGAATTCATCTCTTGTCCACGACCCGCCGCGCGGAAATTTGCCTCCGCGTGCGAGAAACACCGCGTTGGTTTTCAGGCGGACTCATCCCCAGTCCCTTTCTGCATATCGGCAGGATTCACCATCTCCATCTGAGAAGAACTTAAGCAGAAGAGCAGAAGACCTTAAGTTTTGGACCATCGGGCAGATTGGAGAGACCTCTTAAGCTGCAAGTTGCTCGCGCCAGGTGCGCAAAAGCGAAAAGCCTCTCTGCCGAGAGGCTCTTACATGTGACAGGGAATTGTTTAAAGTTAGAATCCGTTTACGGTCTGGTCACCGCAGTGTTCGTCTGAACTGGCGCGCCAGCGATGAAGAAGTTGTGATCGTAGAGATTGCGATACATCAGTCCGGCAATCTCGGCCGCTTTAGGACCAAAGGTTGGTCGCCCTCCTTGCAGGAAAACAACCACCACGACCCGCCCTCTGCCGGTATTCGCATACGACGCAAACCAGCCGAAGCGGGTGCCGGCGTGCGAGCAAGTGCCGGTTTTGCCGAGAATCTCTTCCTCGCTAAAGTTCAGGCCCAGTCTGCGGGCCGTGCCGTATTGCACAGCTCCAGCCATCCCCACGGAGATGTCAGGAATGAGAGGTGCGATATCCAACTGCCGCTTAACTCGGGGCTGGAAACTCGTGATTTCTTCCGGCGTCGTAGGATGCTGCAGGTAATAAAGCGTGCCGCCATTCGCGATCGCCGAAACCATGGCGCCCAGTTGCAACGGCGTCATCGAAATCCCTTCGCCGAACGAACACATCTTGCCCACGCCGCCCAGCTTCTCGGGAATCACTTCGTCGGGATAGGAACCCAATTGCTCGCCCGGAATGTCGTAACCCGCCAGCTCGCCCAGACCATACTGGTGAGCATAGTAAGCGACCTTTTCGAATCCCAGCCTGCGTCCCAGCGCCTCGAAATAGGCGTTGTTGGAGTGCGCCAGAGCCTCGGTAAGATTCATCCGGCTGCGGCCTCCGAGCGCGATTTCGGTATCTCTCGAGACTAGGCCTTCGCTCAATGCGGCCAGCGCAACCGAAAGTTTGATGGTCGAACACGGCTGCGCCCCACTCGACAGCGCCAACTTCTGATTCACCATCGCCAGAACACGCCCGCTGGTCGGCTCAATCGCCACCACCGTTCCATTCATATTGCCCAAGGCGTCAATCGCCGCCTGCCGGACCACCGGGTCTTCGCCATCCGTCAGATCGCCGGCAGAAATGCCCTCGGCAAACGAACTCATAAAAAACCGCTCGTGATAGGAGTGCCGGCGGTTGCTCACGGAAACCCGTGTCAGCGTTCTGGGGCTCGCGCCTGCGCTGTGCCGGACCGTATTGCGGGCAACCGTACTGCGGGCGACCGTTCTGCGAGCAACCGCACTGCGGGCGACCGTGTTGCGCGCAGCCACGCTGCGACCGCGGGCAAGATGGCGCATCCGCCGGCGCGTACGCTGACTCTCACTTACTTTCGTCGATTTCGGTTTGCTGGTATTCAGCGCGTGCGGGTTTACGTGCGCCGCCCATATTGCCGGCACGAAACAAACTGCCCCCACCATAACCACTAGACGAAAAGTGCGCTTGAACATCTTCAGTTCATTCCCCTGCCCGGATTTTCCGCTATACGTATGAACACCGCACAACGCCTAAATGCTGCACGGCGCCTGCCAGCCCGCTCGCCATCCTGGTAACTGAACCCAACTCCGCGATAGTACGAGAGTTAGCTCGTTTCAGGCAATAACAAACTTTTTATCGACGCCAATACCATTTTCGATCTAAACCATTATGGAACAAGTACTTAAACGGGAGTTACTTCCGCTCCGCTGCCTCGGTAACACGTTACCTAGTTACTGAAAAGATACTGCCAACTAGGCAAAGCTTTTCCCTCGACCCACCTTATTCCTGGCCAAAACATTGCACTTCTTCGCCCAAGGCTTGCACTTATCCTCAGCACTCGAGTCCCTACATCACTTCGCCGCGCTTACGTAGAAACGCCGGAACGTCCAGGTCCGCCTGCTCAAAGTTCGCCACCATCGCGCTTCGCATGGCGTCGAGCGAGATCACTTCGCCCGCCGCATGGTTAATCGCGCCTGCAGCTGTCTCCTCCATCCTTGGCTCCTCCATTCGAACTTCTGACATGGGCTGCTGAAATGGCGACGCCATATGTTGAACCGGACCGACCGGTTCTGGAAAATCCATAGCGTCGTCGTGCGATGCCGCAAACGAGCTGCGCACCTCCGCCTGCCGCTGCCGCGTCCGGCTGGCTTCGCCAAAGCCGGTAGCGATCACCGTGATCTTCACCGCATCCTTCATCTTTTCGTCCATCACCGCCCCGAAAATAATGTTGGCATCCTCATGCGCCGCCGT
The DNA here is from genome assembly GCA_963842075.1 of uncultured Acidobacteriota bacterium. Classification (GTDB taxonomy): domain Bacteria; phylum Acidobacteriota; class Terriglobia; order Terriglobales; family Acidobacteriaceae; genus Sulfotelmatobacter. The sequence continues at coordinate 20,655 of CAWJFA010000015.1, forward strand.
CTGAATGATGGTGCAGGCCTGCTGCACTTCCGCCAGCTTCAGCGAAGCCGATCCCGTAATGTTGATCAGGATTCCGCGCGCTCCGTCGATCGCTCCCGCCTCCAGCAGCGGAGACGCAATCGCGCGCTGCGCCGCTTCCGCCGTGCGATTTTGCCCGCTCGCCGTCGCCGTGCCCATCACCGCATAACCCATGCGCGCCATGATCGTTTTCACGTCGGCGAAATCGCGGTTGATGATCCCGGGAATCGTGATGATGTCGGAGATTCCCTGCACGCCCTGCCGCAAAATGTCGTCGGCGACACGGAACGACTCAAAGAATCCCGCATTCTCGGCGACCGCCAGTAGCTTCTCGTTGGGAATCACAATCGTCGTGTCGACAGACTCCATCAACTCCGCTATCCCCTTTTCGGCCTGTGTCATGCGCCGCTTCCCTTCAAACGAAAACGGCTTGGTAACCACAGCCACGGTGAGCGCTCCCATCTCACTGGCCAGCGACGCAATAATCGGAGCCGCGCCCGTGCCCGTCCCGCCGCCCAGGCCGGTGGTCACGAACACCATGTCAGCACCCTCGAGCGCCTCGATGATTTTGTCCGAATCCTCAAGCGCCGCCTTGCGCCCTACTTCCGGATTCGCGCCCGCCCCCAGCCCATTCGTGAGCTTCACGCCCAGCTGCAATTTCACCGGCGCACGCGACAAGCGCAAAGCCTGCAAGTCCGTATTGGCAACGATGAACTCGATGCCCTCCACTCCGGCATCGATCATGCGGTTCACCGCGTTGCCGCCGCCGCCGCCCACGCCAATCACCTTGATCTTGGCATCGTTGAGAAGCTCTTCGTTGAAGCTGATGCGAATCTTCGAATCGTTTTTCGCTGAATCATTTTTCATTGTGCCCACCCTTGACTGATTGAATTTTCTTGCGCCGATCCCGTTAAAAACTGTCTCCCTTAAAACCTTTGTCATTCCGAGCCGACTCAAGTCGGCGAGGAACCTGCTTTACCTGCGTCCTCGGTTACATCCTTCGCGGCCCTACCCCGTTCACAGCCCAGCTCTTTACCCCACCAGCAGCGCCTTCAATCGCGATCCCCACCGGTCCCCCTGAAACCCGCGCGCCACGCGCGCCCGGTGCCCGTAGTGCACCATGCCGAGCACCGTGGCAAATTCCGGCTCTGCCAATGACACCGGCATTTTCGCCAGCGGCGTCGGCCAGGACAGCCGTACCGGACGCCGCAGCACCGACTCCGCCACATCGAAAATTCCCGGCAGCCGCGACCCTCCCCCGCTCAGCACAATGCCCGCCAGGCAGGCATCGAACATGCCGCTCTGGCGCAAAGTTTCCCGCATCATTTCAAACAACTCGCGCGCCCGCGGTTCCAGAATCTCCGCCACCAGCCGCTGCGGCAGCAACCGCGAAGGCCGGTCACCCACCGATGGCACCTCCACTTCGTTCCCTTCCGGAATCAGCGTGACAATCGCGTTGCCGTATGCCTTCTTGATTTTTTCTGCTTCCGCCAGCGGCGTGCACATGCCCACCGACAAATCGCTGGTGAAGTGGTCGCCTCCCAACGGAATCACTCCCGTGAAAGCGACCGCGCCCTGCAGAAACACAATCAGCTCCGTCGATCCCGCACCCACTTCCGCCAGGCAAACTCCTAACTCGCGCTCGTCGGCTCGCAGCACGGAATCGGCCGCGGCCAGTGGCTCAAATACAGTGTCATCCACGTGAACGCCCGCCCGATTAACCGCCGTTATCACGTTCTGCGCCGCGCTCGCCGCCGCCGTCACCAGGTGGACGCGCACCTCCAGCCGCGCCGCCATCATTCCCAGCGGATCATGCACCCCAGACTGACCGTCCAGAATGAACTCCTGCGGCAGCAGGTGTAGTACCTCGCGATCCGCCGGAAGCGGAATCGCCCGCGCCCGCTCCACCGCCTGCTTGATTTCGTCGCGCCCAATCTCCCGCGGACGCGTCCCCAGGCTGATCCCGCCATGGCTGTTCACCCCCCGCACGTGCGCCCCGCCAATGCCGACAATCGCATGTTCCACGGCCACACCCGCCACATTCTCCGCCGCTTCCACAGCCTTCTGAATCGCTGCGATCGACTTGTCCAGATCAACGATCACTCCCTTGCGAGAGCCGCGCGACTCGGCCACACCGTGTCCTCGATAACGTAATCCGTTGTCGCCCACCTCCACCATAAGCGCGCACGTCTTGGCGCTGCCCACGTCGATCGCGGTCAGAAAATTTCCCTGTTGGTTCGCCATTCTCGATCAGTTCCCCAATAAATTTCCCGTGCCGCAATGAATACGAACTCTCACTGCGTCGGAGCCTCGCTCGTCTGGCTCCTGGCAATCGCTGCACTCGGCTTCTGCCCGCCGCTCGCGCCTGAAGATTTCTTCCGCGCAGAAGATGCTTTATCTTTTCCCGCCGCAGCCTTCGCAGCACCCGCAGTTGTCTTTACCGCCTTCGCTGTAGTCTTTTTCTTTTTCGCCCTCACCGCAGCCTTCTTGGTCCCAGCCACCGGAGTTTTTGGGTCGAGCTTTTTCTGGCTCAATTCGAACGCAGGCTTGGGCACAGGACGATCATGCGGCCCCAATCGCGTCAACAAGGCCGCCGGCTTCACTCCCGCCGCTGCCGCCGTTTTCGCCGCCGCCGGGCTCAACGCCACCGTCTTCGCCGACCGCTCCATATCCGGATTCACGATGATCTGGTTGTCATAACGCAGATCCACCGACTCCAGTTTCTGAAATTGCTGCCGCCACGCCTGCGCATGCGTTACATAAATCTTGTAGCGCCGCAGATAATCCGACGACCCCAGATGCACCAGCACATCTCCCGCCGGATCGTTTACCCGCACCTTCACGTCCTCGAGATCGGAAAGGTCCACTTCACTCAGATCCTGCGAATAGCGCGCTCCGCCCGCATCCAACTCCCGCACCATTTCGCCGTAAGCCCTCATCCTGGGCGCCCGCGTCGAAAGCGGCTCCCCAGGATTCATTCCCAGAATCACCGGGAAGGAGAATTTGTGTTTGGGAGTCAACTCCATGAGCGTTCCGCCCGCGTCAATCAGAAACATCCGCGGCCCCACCCTGGCAAAAGCCACCGGAGTGCGTTCATGAATCACAACCTGCAGGCGGTTGGGGACAAATCGCATCACGCTGGCCGATTCCACCCATGGAATCTGCTCTAGTTGCGCCTTTTGCTGGGCCAGCGGAATGAAAAAAATATTGCGCCCAATGTCGGCGCCCAGCACTTCCATGATTTGCGCCCTGGTCACGTTTTGCATGCCGCCGATTTCTATGTTGTCGCTCGATTCCACTCGGAAGCGCCACGAGCGCTCGCCATAGTGATAGAGCCAGGCCGCCCCTATTCCCGACGCGCACACAGCGGCAGCAGCCACAAAAGCCCACAGCAAGCGATTTGCAGTTTTTTGGGGAAGAGAACTTCGGCGGGCGGATACGCGCTTTTGCGCGCGCAAAAATGGCGATTCCTCGTCCACATCCAGGTCGACCAGGCGAGCGTCCATGTCCGAGTCATGGATCTCCCCGCGCGCGGCTTCAGCCCCGAATGGGTACAACTCCTCCTGCAAGATGGTGGAACCCGACTTCCGCGCCATCAGTTCAGGTCAGTTGTCGCTAGGAATCGCTGAGCCTTCAAACTATAACTTTATTTTGAAATTAGAGATAGAAAAAATGTTGAAGTTTTGCACAGCCGGAATCGCATTGGGCATCATCGCGGAAAGTTTGGGGAGACGCGGGACATGGCCCAAGAGACAGCCGCCGCGGCTGTCCGGCCTCGGGCGAAGCCCGGGTCGCATGCGGTCCACGTCATCCGCCCCCAAAACGAAAGCGGACGCGGTTTCATTTCCCCGCGTCCGCCACTTTCAGAAGTTAAGAAATTAAGCCGGCCCACCACCCAGCATATCCACCTGCACCACCGGAGCCGGAACCTTCACCACAGGAATCCGCGGAACAATCACCCGAGGAATCTCAACCCGCACCCGCGGACAAAAAACCGGAACCTTTACTACACTAAACGCAGCCGGCACAAAGCGCGCGCGCTCAATTTGCGCCTCCATCCGCGCCCGGTTGGCTTCCACTCGCGCCAGCGCTGCCTCTTCTCGGGCCGACATCGCCTCGAAAGAGGCTAATCCCATTTCCGTACGCGCAACCCTGCTCTCGGCCTGCGCCACAGCCGTCCTCAACCGGCACGAAGAAGCCTCATCCCGCGCGACCACCATCCCGGTTTTCGCCATGAACAAGTCAGCGCGCCCAACCACGAGCGCGAGCACAGGTCCTGTCTGCGCTGCGATTTCGTCAACAATCCGGCCTACCGTCCGCTGCGCCCAAGCTCCGCCACCGTCGTGGTAAACCCCATTTAATCCCAGCGCCAGCACCCCAGCTGCTAGCCATCCCCAACCCTGTGTAGTTTTCATCGCCATATCTCCATCTGTCAGTTTGGACGAGCCTCCTTCCAATCTGTTAGCAAAATTAAGATACGGATATGAAAGCGAATTAGTTCCCACCACTTCCTTTAATAGAGGCTCACAAGCATTCACTTTTTTCCGGTTTTCGTAACAGAGATGCCTTCTCCGTTGATCGAGTCCTCCACGGGGCTAAACTGCGCCGGTTGTCAACGCATCTTCCGAATAGGGGCCCAGCAGTTTTCTTCCTCCGATTTGACGAGTAGCCAGCGGTATCCCAACAAGGAGGCTCACCCATGCCCACGCGGAACCTGATTCTCATCTGCCTTTTGATCTGCAGCGCCGTAACCACCGCACAGAGCACGTTCCCGGACCACTGCCCCGATGGACGCGCTCTCCCATTTTCCGTCATCCAGCAGGAACATCCCATCGATCAAAGTTGCGGAATACAAGGAAAAACCACCTCACCGCAGAACAGCAAGATTCAGAATGCTGTGAAGAACAACTTCTGCGCTTCTGGCACGCCCGAGACTTTTACCCCACAGATGTTGATCGACCTTCAGAAAAACACAACCGTTCCCTCCGGACAAGGCAAAGAACCCAGCAGTCGTGCCGCCCTCGATAAGCTGGGCGAAGGCAAACTCGTGCGCATGAAGGCCTACCTGCTCGAAGCTCATCACGCCGACCTCGGCAGCGGACCCGATTCCGGTGAAAGCGTGAACTGCAACAACGGCACTCCCCCTTACAACGACATCCACATCGCACTGGGTCCCGCAGCCTCAACCCAGGAGTGTGCCAGCGTCACCGCCGAGATCAGTCCCCACTATCGCCCTGCCTCGTGGGATCAGATCGGAAATTTCGAAGTCTACAGCGGAGGAACATACACGGTCAGCCCAGGGATGGCATCGCGCCTTCAGGCTCACCCTTACCGCATCACGGGCCAACTCTTCTTTGACGCTTCCCACGCACCGTGCCCCTGCGGCACCACCCAGTGCGAACCGCTGCGATCCTCCGTGTGGGAGATACATCCGGTCTACCAGGTTGAGGTCTGCAAGGCTGGAGCTTCCTGCGACGAAACCAACGACGCTGATTGGATCGATTTCGATACCTGGTGGAAGAGTCTCACACCGCTGCAGCCCGTCAAACCGCCGCATACGCACGCGCACGATAAGGAATAAGGCTTTCAGCTAGACTCGACGCCATAAAGCCCGGAGTGGGGTGCCCCATTTCTCGCATCCTTTGCGAGAAGTGGGCTCATCAGTCGCCGCCGCCGTTTCGACGCCACCCGGTTCTCATTCCAGCCGCCTTCGCGACAGCAGCGCGGCCGTCTCCCACTGCGCTTCGAGCCGTGTGATCCGGCGGTCGTGGTCGCGCAACTCCACGGCCACATCCTTAAGTTCCTGTGACGTTCGGCGCAATTCGTCTGAGAGTTTCAGGGCAGATTGCACGGCAGCAACCGCCTCACTGAACACGCTCATGCGCTATCCCCCGCTGAATCTGCTTTGCGGCGTGCTCGCAAGTCGCTAAGAATCGCCCGTGTTTCGTCCAGGTTACGCCGCACCACGGCTCGCGTCGCAGTCACTTCTTTGCGGAGAAGCGCGGTCAACTGCGCCAACGCCGCCTCCTCGTCGCCCACCCGCTGCTCACAGCGGGTGCGGACTAGTTCCCCTACGCTGATTCCGGCCTTGCTCGCCTCTTTGCGCAGCCAATCCCGGAAGGCGGGGGTTGTCAGAACTTGCAATCTGGCTGATTTCATTACCATCACCTTGTATGTACATGAGCATACACATGCTCATATACCATTTTACACTCTCACCCGGCCGCCGTTCCACTGGATTCGAAAAATCGCAAATTTCAGGACTGGAAATCATGCGTCGCCGTCGAAAGAGTCATCTCCCCGCCCCGACGGCTATCTCTCGAAGCTTCTCCAAAATAATCGGCCCCAGCTGCGAGACGCTGCCCGCGCCCAGCGTCAGAATCATATCGCCATCCTCCGCGGCAGCCGCAACCAAACTCACTGCTTCGGCGAACGAAGACGCATACTGCGCACTCCGCACACCCTTCCCGCGAATAATCCCCGCCAGCGCTTCTCCGCTGATCCCTTCGATCGGCTTCTCGCTCGCCGCATAAATGTCGAGCACCAACAGCGAATCCGCGTCGCCAAAAGCGGTGGTGAACTCCCCCATCAAATCGCGTGTCCTCGTGTAGCGGTGCGGCTGGAACACAACATGAACCTTGAGGAACCCGCATTGCCGCGCTGCCGCCAGCGTCGCCCGAATCTCCGTTGGATGGTGCCCGTAATCGTCAATCACGCTGACGCCCGCAGCCCTCCCGCGCAATTGAAACCGACGGTCCACTCCGCGAAATTGATCAAGCCCCGCGCGAATCGCTTCAATCTCAACATCCAGACCCACGCCTACCGCGATCGCCGCCGTCGCATTGAGTATGTTGTGTACTCCCGGCACATGCAGCGTGAACTCGCCCAGGTCTTTCTTGCGATAACTCACCCGGAAGCGGCTCAAGGGCTGGCCCTCAACTTTCACACACGCCGGCGCAGCCCCATCCCCCAGCTTGATCCAAAAATCTGACCCCCGTTTCGTTCCGTAGGTGACGATGCGGCGCTGCACTTCCGGCAGCAACCGTCTCAGCATCGGATCGTCGTTGCATGCCACCACCATCCCATAAAACGGCACCCGGTCCATGAATTCCAGAAACGTCTTCTTCACGTCCCGCATATTGCGGTAACAATCCATGTGCTCACGGTCAATGTTCGTTACCACCGAAAGAATCGGCGACAGTTTCAGAAACGAGCGGTCGCTTTCATCCGCCTCAGCCACCAGATACTGCGACTTCCCCAGCCGCGCATTCGATCCCATCGCATCCACGCGCCCGCCCACCACCACGGTCGGATCAAGCCCGCCCCCGGCCAGTACCGCCGCCACCATCGAAGTCGTAGTCGTCTTGCCGTGCATCCCAGCGACAGCGATGCCATACTTCAACCGCATCAACTCCGCCAGCATTTCAGCCCGCTGAATCACCGGCACATGCAACTGGTGCGCCTCAACCACCTCGGGATTTCCCCCCGCGATCGCCGAACTCGTCACCACCACTTCGGCCCCGCGGATATTCTCCGCGCGATGTCCTTCAAACACCGTCGCACCCAAACCAGCCAGCCGCTGCGTGACCGCGGAACTCTTCAGATCCGACCCCGAAACCTTGTACCCAAGATTCAGCAGCACCTCGGCAATCCCGCTCATGCCGATCCCGCCAATCCCCACGAAATGAATCTGTTGAATCTTGGCAAACATGCTTTGTCATCCTGAGCGAAGTAAGTGCTTCGCGAACGCGAAGCGCTTACGCAGTCGAAGGATCTCTTTCACTAGAACGCCACCAGGGACTTGTGGAGGAGTTCTCCAAGCAATCTCACTTATCTTTATCTGTATCTGCCCGAACGTTTCCTCATCGATGATCGATTCCCTGACGTGTTTACTGCCATTGCGATTTGTGCCGTTCCAGCCACCAGCAAGCCGGATTCCCCTTCTGGGGAAAAAGCGACCGGCTGCACTTCTGGGCAACCGTTCCTACGTAGTCATACTCAGTCTTGTTGCCCTTCAGCGCTGAGGAAAGAAACTGATCTACATTCACCGAGCCATACGCCGTCCCGCGCGCAATTCGAACGCTCAACACCAGCCAATCGCCCGCATAAACAATTCCCAGCAGGACAAGTGACACCACCAGAACCTGGCACACTCGTTCGGCCCAGTTCCCCCTCACGCCAAGCCCCGCGCAACTGGGCGAGCCCCAATTATGTATTCGAATTCCATCACTCGGCCTCGTCGATCCCCGCCACCCGCGCCGCCATCGCCGCAATATCCCGCGCCGCATTCGGATGCGCCAACTCCCGCGCCGCCTCACTCATTCGCGCCAGCCGTGAAGCATCCACCAGCAACGCCGCAATCGTCTCCGCCAGCCACACCCCTTCCAGTTTCGACTCTTCCACTACCACCGCCGCCCCCTCGCGCGCCAGCGCTTCCGCATTCACTCGCTGATGATCGTCCGCCGCCCGCGGAAACGGCACAAAAATTGCCGGCTTCCCCGCCGCCGTTATCTCCGCCACCGTGCTCGCCCCGGACCGGCACACCACCAGGTCGGCCCTCGCAAACGCCGCCGGCATGTCTTCAATAAACTTGGAAACCTCTGCCGACTCTCGCTCCGCACTCGTAAAAGACCCATAAGCCGCCAGCGCGTCATTATAGTCACGCTCGCCCGTCTGATGAATAATGCGGATCCCCGGCGCCTGCCGCTGCAACTCCGGCAAGCAGCGAATCATCGCCTCATTGATCGCGTGCGCCCCCTGGCTTCCGCCAAATACCAGCAGCGTCGGAGTCCCGCCCCGCTTCGCCGGAATCTCAAAGAATGCCTGCCGCACCGGCACGCCCGTCACTTCCGCGCGCCGAAAATATTTCGCCGTCTCTTCAAAATGCACCGCCGCGCCCGACACAAACCGTGCCACCGCTCGATTAGCAAATCCCGGCACCACATTCGGCTCAAACGCCAGCGTCGGAATATGCTTCACCACCGCTGCCAGCATCGCCGGCCCCGAAGCATATCCGCCCACGCCAATCACCACGTCCGGCGCAAATTCGTTCAGCATCCGCCCCGCGCTCCAGACCGCCCTCGGCAAATCGAACGCCGTCTTCACCCGCGTCATCAGGCTTACATTCTTCAGCGCTCCCACCCGCACCAGTTGCAGCGGATACCCCGCCGCCGGCACCAGGCGGTTTTCAATGCCGCGCGCCGTCCCGATGAACAGCACCTCGGCCCCATAGTTTTTCTTGAGTTCGTTGGCGATAGCAAGCGCAGGAATAACATGCCCACCCGTCCCGCCGCCCGCCAGAATGGCCCGCATGCAGTGACTATAAATGAACTGTCATCCTGAGCGAGCAAGCGCTTCGCGAATGCGAAGCGGTTGCGAAGTCGAAGGATCCCTATCGCTTCGATGGTGCCGAAGCTCGCTGACGGTTCTTCCAAGTCTCGTCGACCTGCGGAATCGTCGGACTACTCCGCCTGTTTCGTAATATTCAGCAGCACCCCCACGCACGCCAGCGTCACAAACAGTGACGACCCTCCATACGACA
>CAWJFA010000016.1:0-2500 GCA_963842075.1 uncultured Acidobacteriota bacterium
CCTCCAGCTCCAGCCCTCTAGCTCTTCGCCCTCCCCATGTTGGGATTAGCTAGAAGCTAGTAGCCAGCAGCTAGAAGCTGATTTCTCAAAGATCGTGAGGACAATGCCTCACAACTGAATAGATTGGGTGTGGCTTACTTTCTTCTTGGTTTATTTCCAATTTCAGCCACCGTACTTCGGCTTTGCTTTGGTCTTCGTCCTCGAAGCTGAAGCAGCTTCGTCTTGGAATTTCAAAAGCGTCGGCGCACAGTTGTCAGCGTGTTTCATCTTTTCCACCCAGATTCTGGCGGTCGAGAAAAAACGCTGCCTTCCCCTCAGCTCAGTTTTTAGCCGAGGCTGAAAGCTGAGAGCTGGCAACTGTTTCTGCACCGAGTAAATTTTATGGTCAAGCCGAACGGGCGATTAGTACTGGTAAGCTACGAGTGTTGCCACTCTTCCACCTCCAGCCTATCAACCAGGTAGTCTTCCTGGGCCCTTCTTATCCCTTACGGGTTGGGAGATCTCATCTTGAGGAGTGCTTCCCGCTTATATGCATTCAGCGGTTATCACTACCGAACTTCGCTACCGAGCGGTGCCATTGGCATGACAGCTCGAACACAAGAGGTTCGTCCATCCCGGTCCTCTCGTACTAAGGACAGGTCCTCTCAAATCTCCTACGCCCACAACAGATAGGGACCGAACTGTCTCGCGACGTTCTGAACCCAGCTCACGTACCGCTTTAATAGGCGAACAGCCTAACCCTTGGAACCTTCTACAGCTCCAGGATGCGATGAGCCGACATCGAGGTGCCAAACCGGAGCGTCGATATGAACTCTTGGCTCCGATCAGCCTGTTATCCCCGGCGTACCTTTTATCCGTTGAGCGATGGCCCTTCCATGCAGAACCACCGGATCACTAAAGCCTACTTTCGTACCTGCTCGACTTGTTGGTCTCGCAGTCAACCACGCTTATACTTTTGCATTCAACGGCTGATTTCCAAACAGCCTGAGCGTAGCTTCGCGCGCCTCCGTTACCGTTTAGGAGGCGACCGCCCCAGTCAAACTACCCGCCTTAGTATGTCCTTGTCCCGGGTAACGGGACTAAGTTAGAACCACAGATCTCGCAGGGTGGTATCTCACCGTTGGCTCCTCCAAGCCCGAGAGCCTGGAATCAAAGCCTCCCACCTATCCTGCGCAGCAAGGGCCATAGTTCATACTAAAGGTATAGTAAAGGTGCACGGGGTCTTTCCGTCTAGTTGCGGGCAACCGGCATCTTCACCGGCACTACAAGTTCGCCGTGTCAGTCGGCAAGACAGTCGCACTTTCGTTACGCCATTCGTGCAGGTCGGAACTTACCCGACAAGGAATTTCGCTACCTTAGGACCGTTATAGTTACGGCCGCCGTTCACTGGGGCTTCAGTTCGAAGCTTCGCCTTGCGGCTGACCTCTCCCTTTAACCTTCCAGCACCGGGCAGGCGTCAGCCCCTATACGTCGTTTTCGACTTTGCAGAGACCTGTGTTTTTGTTAAACAGTCGCAGTGCGCATTTCGCTGCGGCCCCCTCGAGCTATGAACTCTACCGGGGCACCCCTTCTCCCGAAGTTACGGGGTTATATTGCCGAGTTCCTTACCAACTGTTCTCACGAGCGCCTTTGGATATTCTCCTCGTCTACCTGTGTCGGTTTGAGGTACGGTTCCCTTACTTTCTCCTTAGAGGTTTTTCTTGGCAGCGTGGAATCGGCAGCTTTCACCCATACGGGTTACTGCTTTGCGCCTCAGTGATAACTTCCTCGCGGATTTGCCTACGAGAAACACCTTTCGCGCATCGACCGTTATAGCCATAGAACGGCCTGCTTATCCTCCTGCGTCACCCCATCGTAATAACGAAAACAAGGGAGGTCCGGAATATTAACCGGATGTCCATCGGCTACGCCTTTCGGCCTCGCCTTAGGGACCGCCTGACCCTGAGCGGATTAACCTTTCTCAGGAAACCTTAGACTTTCGGCGCGGAGGGTTCCCACCTCCGTTATCGCTACTTATGCCGGCAGGGTCTCTTCTCAACCGTCCACTAGTCCTCTCGGTCTAGCTTCAAACTGTTGAGAATGCTCTCCTACCACGCATCGAACTTAATCGATGCATCCGTTGCTTCGGTAATCAGCTTAAGCCCCGTTAAATTGTCGGCACCGGACCGCTTGACCAGTGAGCTATTACGCTTTCTTTAAAGGATGGCTGCTTCTAAGCCAACCTCCTGGCTGTCTGGGCGTTCCGACTTCCTTTCCCACTTAGCTGATATTTTGGGACCTTAGCAGGCGGTCTGGACTGTTTTCCTCTCGACTACGAAGCTTAGCCCCCGCAGTCTGACTCCCGTATTGGTTGTTCTATGGCATTCGAAGTTTGATTGGATTCAGTAAGCTGGAAAGCCCCCTAGTCCATTCAGTTCTCTACCACCACGACAAATCATACGAGGCTAGCCCTAAAGCTATTTCGGAGAGAACGAGCAATCACGGAATTTGATTAGCCTTT
>CAWJFA010000016.1:7500-49189 GCA_963842075.1 uncultured Acidobacteriota bacterium
TGCACTAAATCCCCTCGCCCAAGGTTGTCGTGCACCCACTTCATAAAGGAGTCCCCGAGTCCCGGCTGACCAGCGACGCAGCAATAGCGCCTGTACTCTGACAGGATAGATCCGCCATCGTCCACGACGATAACGCCGAGGTTCTTAATGGCCAGCAAAGCCCGCGCACAGTTTCTCGCGCAGACATATGACCCCCCGTCGCGATGATTCGCAACCACGAGGACGTTGGTATCAACGACTTGGCAGCGCCGCCCGCTACGTCTCACTTTTTCTCGGTCTCGCGGTTCGCGGCGGCCTCCATGCGCGCAGCGAGTTCTCCCATCTCGTCTCCGAAGAAGTCCGCTGGCCAATTCTTGATTTCACCGAAGATGTTGACTTCGAGCGGCTCTAGGACAGCACCGCTTTCGCTGCCGCGGCAGAAGTAAAGCGCCACGTCGTCGGGACTCACCACCTGCTCCGCAACCCGCGTTTGCAGCCTCCTCAGAAAATGCTCGGAATGACTCTCGACGATGAGTTGCACCGACCGGTCCGCGCTGTCTTCCCTTGACTGGATTGCTTCGATGAAAAGGTCAGCGAGGGCTGTTTGCACGCGGGGGTGTAAGTGGATCTCTGGTTGCTCTAAGATAATGGTCGTGTGAGGACTGGCGTAGAAACATTGCACAACGACGGGTAAGACTTGGGATACGCCAAATCCGACATCGGTCAGATTGACATTGTCCTTTGTTCCAGCGGCCTGGACGACCACCTCGTATTCCTTTCTGTGAGCGGCGATCTGCTTGACCTCAAATGAGCGCAACAGGCCCAGTTCTTGCAGCCATCTGGCGACTACTGCCTGGAAGGCTTGCGTTTTCTTCCGGTAACCCGGCCCGATGTTTCTTGAAGCCGCAGCAAGCATCGCTTCCACAGCTCTCTCACCTCGCCAGCCCACGTGCTCCGGAACCTCGCCCGACCAAACATAGGAACGCTTCGGGTAGATCCGCAGCGGGCCGAGATACTGGAGACGCTTTACTTGCTTTTCCAGTTCTAGTGCGAGGTCGCTCGTGAACCCGGCGTTCTGGTAATAGGCTCCGACTTCGTCGGGAAATGCGTAAAAACGAATCGGAGCGGGGAGTTTCCAGACTCTGCCAGTGTTGCGTACGAGTTTGTAGTTCTCCGCCGAAACTTCGTACTTCGACGGATTGGATTCTAGTGGTGTCATCGTTACTTTCAGCGAAGCTCCACCGTTAGCTAACACATACTGGAATTTCCGGATCTGCTGCGACGCGCCTTTCTGATCGAAGGCGATCGCGGCTTCGAACCTGATCCGGTTCCCGACAATTCGGTCGAGCGTGAGAGGATCCCGCACAACCATCTGTTCCGGGAGCGTCCAAGCTAGCGCAAACTCTATTTGGTTCGAAAGGTCGTGCTCGAAGACTAGGTCCCGAAAGGTCCCGAGTTCAACCGGTGTGTTGTCGTCCCCGGGATGGAAGACTCTATGTCGGTCCGGGGATTCGGCAGTCTGGCGAAGCATTAGGAGAAACTGCAGCAGGCTGGTTTTGCCCGCGCTGTTGCTTCCAAAGAACACCGTGAGCGGAGCGAGGCGAATCTTTCCTGTGTCCCGCCAAGCTTTGAAGTTTTTTATTGACAGTTCAGTAAGCATGAATACGCCTCACAGCCTGCTCATTGCCGACGAGTTTATCAGACGGACCGTCGTGTCCGGCAGGCAAGATTCTATGTTCGCTTATGACTTTGTTCCGACTGGTTAGGTCGTGCTTTTCGCAAGCGCCGTCGTTCCTGGCTGGCTCCACAGTTCCGGCATTAGCAGATGCCAGGCCTCTTTGTACCGGCAGTCGTCTGGAATTTTGGCGGTGGGCGGAGAGGGTGATGTCGGGTTGGTTGTGGGTGGCGGCTAGGGGGAAGTCATAGGGTCGGTTGTCGCGAGCTCTACACAATCCAGATCAGCGCGTCAGCAAATGCCAGGCTTCTTGGTAGGGGGCGTATTTGGAATTTTTCAGGTGGGGGGAGAGGACGATGGTGGGTTGGTGGTTGGTGGCGAGGATGGGGAGGATGTACCAGGTGTCGGTGGGGATGACATAGGCGGCGAAGAAGTCGAGCTGGTCGGGGCGGTAGAGGACGTGGCTGGAGCAGATGGTGCAGACGTAGGAGTTGTCGCGCTTGTAGATGGTGCATTTCACTTGCACACGGAGGAAGTGGCCGTGGTGGTCGGTGGCGACGTCGTAGGGGGCGGTTTCGCCCCAGGGCTTGGCGACGCGGAATCCGCGTTCGGTGGCGCGTTGCATGAAACGGAGTTCGGCCCATTCTCCGCGGAGTTTGGGGTGCGGGATGTATTTGGAGCGATTTGGCATGGTGATCCTGCAGCGCCTGAAGGCGCCAGTTGCTGGCATGGTTGCGATATGCCTGAAGGCATATCCTGATACGGATCGGTGCGGGCGAAAAAAAACACGATCCTGATACGAATCGTTGCGGGCAATACAAGAAACGCGATCCTGATGCGAATCGTGCGGGGGACGAAAACACGATCCTGATGCGGATCGTTTCCTGATGCGGATCGTTTCCTGATGCGAATCGGTGCGGGCGACAGAAGCGCGACTCTGAATACGGATCGGTGCGGGCAATAAAAAACGCGACCCGGAGTGAGTCGCGTTTCATTAATTTGATTTATACTTCTATTATATCATAAAGCAATGGGGGCTTGGGACATTTTTGCAAAAATATATTGGCCATCGAATCATAGAGATGGGCTTAATTGGAGGGCGTTTGCCTATTGACAAGAAATTGGGGGAATTGGAGTTCTCCTGATTTCAGGCAAGAAGCAGATTCCTCGCGATGAGGCCGCTCGGAATGACAAAACTAAAGCAGATTCCTCGCGATGAGGCCGCTCGGAATGACAAAACTAAAGCAGATTCCTCGCGATGAGGCCGCTCGGAATGACAAAACTAAAGCAGATTCCTCGCGATGAAGCCGCTCGGAATGACAAAACTAGATGAAGCCGCTCGGAATGACAAAGCTACATGAACCGCTCGGAATGACAGAACCAGATGGGGCGCCCGGAATGACAAACTGCTTTACGGGAATTCCAGGGTTACGAATTTCGCAGGCTTGGTGCCGGTGTTTGTAATGGTGTGGGAGTAGCCGCCGGGGAGCCATTTGGAGTCGCCGGATTTGAAGTGGCCGGGCATGGGGCCTTGGGGGCCGTCGGGGGAGTCGCTTTTGACGTCGCTGCGGATATCGAGGTCGGAGACGGCAACGAGCAGATGTGGACCCGCGTGATGGTGCATGGGAACGACGGCGCCGGGCTGGAGTTCGAATTCGGAGGCGCGGATGCCGTCTTTGACGAAGAGAATTTGCTGGGTGCCGTTGGTGAGAACGGTGAGGCCGCGGTCTTCATTCTTGGCTGGGTCCCATTTGGCGGTGGAGTTGCGGAGGTTGGAGTCGTCCAGGATTTCGATGGTGACGTTGCGGAAGGGCTGATCGCCGACGTCGCGGACGAAGTGGGCGAAGGTAGCGGAAGCGAAACGGGTGTCGCCGTCGGGGAGCTTGTTGGTGGTGGGCGGCTTGCCCTTCACATGGTTTTCGATTTCTGCGGGGCCGAGATTGATGGCGATGTAGTCGTGGCGGTGCCAGTGCGTCTGGGTTTCAGTATTGGGGTCAACCTCGACGTTAAAGACGCGGACGGATTTGTTTTCGAGGGTGAGGTGATGATGAGGCTCGGCGGTGATTTCGACCTCGGGGGCAGTGGCTTGGGCTGCCAGCAGGGTGGCCACGAGACAAAGAAGGAGCGCTTGGCGTTTCATGCGGGGAATTGTAGCACTGGGGTTGACATGAATTTGACAGCTTGCGGGGCGATCGGATTGATATGCTGAGACAGGGATAGATTGTTTGGAGTCATAGATTGGGTTGCGTCATGGATTGGTTGCGTCAATGGAATTAGGTAAATTGCTGGTCTTTCTCGGGATTGTTTTAGTTGTGGCAGGGATCGTGGTGATGGTGCTGTGGCGGATGCATCTTCCTCTGGGGCGGCTGCCGGGGGACTTTTTATACCGCGGGAAGAACACGACGGTCTATTTTCCGCTGGCGACGTCATTGCTAGTGAGTGTGGTGCTTTCGATTTTGCTGTATGTGGTGAGCCGGTGGCGGAAGTAGGGTAGCCTTACTACGTAATCGCGAGAAATGGACGATTGATCCGATCAGCTTCGCCGCAGGTTCCTCACGGCGCGCCGCGGAGGCCCGCTCCTCATCTGCGAGCGTAATCCGAGATCAAGAGCATCACCCCCGAGTGATCTGTGGGGAGGCCGCAGAAACGCGGGCAGTGGTAGAAATGTCTTGCGGGCCGGTAGCGCATGCGAGTTGCAGAGGTCCTTCGCTTCGCGCAGGATGACAAGGTTGGGGGATTGCGGAAACTTATCTTGCGTTTTGAAAGAGACAATGCGGAGGCTAGACTGCACTCAATATATGTCTCTAACTGATCAGCTCGGATTCAGGTTCACGCCGCCGGAGCGGCGGGTGTGGACCGTACGCGCCCTGGTAGCGGCGGTGCGGACTCATGTGGAGCGGGAATATTCCGACGCGTGGGTGGAGGGAGAAATTTCGAATTTTCGCGCGCCGGATTCCGGACATCTTTATTTCACGTTGAAGGATGGAAACGCGCAGATTCGGGTGGTGATGTTCAGTTCGAAGGCGCGGTTGCTGCGCTTTCGTCCAGCGGATGGGATGCAGGTGGTGGTGCGGGGGCGTGTGACGATTTATGAAGATCGCGGCGAGTTGCAGATTGCGGCGGAGTATGTCGAACCCAAAGGCGTGGGAGGATTGCAGGTTGCGTTCGAGCAACTGAAGGCGAAGCTGGAAGCGGAGGGATTGTTTGCGGCGGAACGGAAAAAGGCGATCCCGACATTGCCGGGGCGAATTGGGATTGTAACTTCGCCGCAGGCGGCGGCGCTGCGCGATATCCTCAACATTTTGCAGAGGCGGCATCATACGGTGAACGCGGTGATTTATCCGGCGCAAGTGCAGGGCGATGCGGCGGCGGCCGAAGTTGCGAGCGGAGTGCGGTATTTCAATGATTGTCGAAAGGACGACAGCCGCAGAGTGGAAGTGATTATTGTGGGGCGCGGCGGAGGGTCGGCGGAAGATTTGGCGGCGTTCAACGATGAAGGGTTGGCGCGGACGGTAGCAGCGTCGGAGATTCCAGTGATTTCCGCGGTGGGGCACGAGACGGACTTCACGATTGTGGATTTTGTTGCGGACCTGCGTGCTCCGACACCTTCGGCGGCTGCGGAGTTGGTGATCCGTTCGCGGGTGGAAGTGGAGACACAAGCGGATGCGTTACGGGAGCGGCTGCTGCGGGCGATGCAGCGGCAGCTGCTGGAAGCGCGCCATGCGCTGATGGAACGGGCGCAGGACGGGGCGTTCGCGCGCATGATGGACTTGATCCGGCAGCGGCAGCAGAAACTGGACGACTTAACTTTCCGGCTGGAGCGGAGCGAGCGGCAAGGACTGGAACAGATTCGGCGGCGGCTGGAAACGGTTTCGGCCGCGGTGCGGCACTACGATTTGCGAAGGGTGCTGGCGGGAATCCGGGGAGAGCTGGAAGCTGGGACCGCCGCGATGGCCTCGGCGATGCGAAATTTGCTTTTGCAATATAAAGTGCGCGCGGAGCGTATGGGAAGAGCTTTGGAAATGCTATCGCCACTGGCGATTCTGGAGCGGGGATACGCGCTGGTGTTTGATGGCGCGGGGCAGCTTGTGAAGAATGCGGCGCAGGTGAAGGTGGGGGAAGAAATTTCGGCGCGCGTGGCGCGGGGGCAGATTCGGGCTACTGTCGAGAAGACAACTACGGCCGGAGACGTCGATGTCCGGGAGAAAAGGCGGGAATGAAAGTGCGCGATTTTAAGCCACAGTCCGAATGCTTGCGAGAGTGTTCCGGCAGTCGGGAGAAAGTGCAGATGCTGGGTTCGCCAACCGCGACGCGCTTTTAGGAGAACGGTAGAGTGGTTCGACCTCTGACCTGAGGAATCATCCTTTACCGTTGATTTAGTTTCTCTTCTATCTTTTATCTTTAATCTTCTGTCTTCCCTCCTAATTATCTTTCCTTCGTCGATAGTGCATTAGAATGTAGGGTTCTGGGCGTGGAAAACTTCTAGGTTGAGGAGCGGGTGATGCAAGTGATGGCGCCATGGTTGAGAGTGTCGTTCACGGTGCTCGACATTCTGCTGGTGGCGTTGATCATTTACGAAGTGCTGGCGATGATCCGGGGGACGCGGGCTGCGCCGATGCTCGCCGGCCTGGCCGCGGTGGCGCTGGCGTTTTACCTGGCGCGGATCGGGGAGTTGGTTACGTTGAACTGGCTGGTGAGCCATCTGCTGCCTTACGTGGTATTCGCGCTGATTGTAGTTTTTCAATCGGAAATCAGGCACGTTTTGTCGGATGTGGGACGGCGGATCAGTTTTCTGCGAGGAACGGCGGCGGGAGGCGATGCGTATGATGACATCGTGCTGGCGGCAAAACTTTTTTCGCAGCATCAGACCGGCGCGTTGATTGTGATTGAGCGTGAGATTGGATTGCGGACGTATATCGAAAGCGGCGTGGCCATGGACGCGAAGCTGTCGTACGACCTGCTGGCCACGATTTTCCGGCCGAGCGCACCGCTGCATGACGGAGCGGCGATCGTACAGAAAGACCGACTGGCGGCGGCGGCGTGTTTTTTGCCGCTATCGATGAACCCGGTGCTGTCGACACAGATGGGAACGCGCCACCGCGCCGGCATAGGGATCACGGAGGAGACAGACGCGATCGCGGTGATTGTCTCGGAAGAGTCGGGCGCGATCAGCATGGCGGTGGGCGGCAAGATTGAACGGGATCTAACGGCCGAGCAATTGCGCGCGCGGTTGAGCAGTGAACTGCGGCGGTATATGTCGCCGGTGACGTTGCCGACGGCGGTGGCGGAGAGCGAAGCGGAGGCGGGGGAGGAATCGCGGCTGCGGGTGCGGGCGCAGATGAGTGCTGATGGGGACGCCGATTCGGAGGTGGAGCGTCCGCTATGACGGAATTCTTGCGGCGGTGGGTGCTGCACAACTTCTGGCTGAAAGTTTTGTCGCTGCTGATCGCGACGGGGCTGTGGCTGGCGATTTCGCCTGAGCAGGAACTAGCGGAAGTGGAGGTGCGGGTGCCGATTGAGTTTCAACATGTGCCGACGCATTTGGAGATCAGTTCGATAACCATACCGGAGGCGCAAATCCGGGTGCGCGGGCCGGAGCGATTGATCCGGGGCCTGCGCTCGACGGACATTCACGCAGAGCTTGAATTGGGGGATGCCAAGCCGGGCGAGCGCACGTTTGATTTGACCGCACAGCAGATTCGCCGCGACCGGGAGTTGCATGTGGTGCAGGTGGTGCCGGGGCAAGTGCATCTCACCTTTGACATGCGGCTGACGAGGGATGTGGAGATTCGTCCGCGAGTAACGGGGAACTTCGTAAAAGGGGAACAGATTGGCAAAGTGATAGTGGATCCCGAAAGAATCACGATCACAGGACCGCAACATCACGTGCAAATGGTGGATGCGGCGACGACGGATCCGGTGGACGCTTCGGGAACCATAACGCAGGCAACTTTTGTAACCAACGTGTACGTTCCGGATGCACTGGTGCAGGTCGTGCAACCGACGCCTGTACGAGTGACCGTGATCATGGAAAAAGTTCCGGCCGCGAGCGGGCATTGAGGGGCACGATTCCGCAGATTACATTTCAGACTCCGCGTTCGACTCTTCTTATGAACCAGCAGAATCTATGAGCAATCAGAACAGACAATTATTTGGGACTGACGGAATACGCGGGGTGGCGGGAGAATTTCCGCTGACCACGGAGAGTACCTACCTGATTGGGCGGGCGCTGGGCCATGATCTGGTGCGCACGACGCGGACGGCGCAGGCGGTAATTGGACAGGACACGCGCGAATCGAGCAGGTGGATTGCGGACCGGGTTGCGGCCGGGCTGGCGTCGGTGGGCGTGGAGGTGCATAGCGCGGGCGTGATTACGACGCCTGGGATTGCGTATCTGGCGCGGTCGCGAGGATTGGCGGCGGGCGTGGTGATTTCGGCGTCACATAATCCGTGGACCGATAACGGGATCAAAGTTTTTTCCGGGGATGGATTCAAGCTGACGGATGCGCGGGAATTGGCGATTGAAAAAGAAATCTTCGCGCTGTTGCAAAATCCCGCGGCGGCCGAGGAACCACCTTTGAAAACGGCAGCGCCTTGCCTGCCGGGAGAAACCGGACTGCGCAAGGCATACATTCAGGCGCTGGCCGGCAGCGTGTCATCTGACTTGAGCAGTTTGCGCGTGCTGGTGGACTGCGCCAATGGAGCGGCCACGGCGGAGGCTCCGGAATTATTTCGCAGCCTGCGGATACAGGCGACGTTCATGCATGTAACGCCGGACGGAAGAAATATTAATGAAGGCTGCGGGGCGCTGCATCCGGAAACATTGGGCGGAGCGGTGGCTGAATCCGGGGGGGAGTTTGACCTGGGTGTGACCTTTGACGGCGATGCGGACCGGGCTTTGTTTTGCGACGGCGAGGGGCGCGTGGTGAACGGAGATGGCGTACTGCTGCTGACGGCGCGTGATCTGCAGGCGCGAGGGAAGTTGAGTGAATCGACTGTGGTGGCGACGACCATGTCGAACATGGGGGTCGAGGTCGCATTGAAAAATGCGGGCATTCGCATGTTGCGCGCGAATGTGGG
Organism: uncultured Acidobacteriota bacterium; assembly: GCA_963842075.1. Classification (GTDB taxonomy): domain Bacteria; phylum Acidobacteriota; class Terriglobia; order Terriglobales; family Acidobacteriaceae; genus Sulfotelmatobacter. The sequence continues at coordinate 16,235 of CAWJFA010000016.1, forward strand.
AGACAAATACGTTCTGGAAGAAATGCTCAAGACGGGCGCGACTCTGGGCGGGGAGCAGTCAGGGCACATTATTTTTCGCGATGGCGATGCGACTACCGGCGATGGCTTGCTGACCGCATTGCGAGTGATGGACGTGATTGTGCGGAGCGGGCGGTCGCTGGCAGAGTTGGTGAGCGATTTGAAGGTATTTCCGCAGAAAATTCAGAACGTGCGGGTGCGGGAAAAGGTTCCGTTTGCGCAAGTGCCTGAGGTGCAGCGGGCCATCGATGCTGCGGAGAGCGAACTGAATGGGAACGGGCGGATTGTGGTGCGGTATTCAGGCACGGAGGCGCTGGCGCGGGTAATGGTGGAGGCGGAGTCGGAGGACAGGATGAAGGCGCTGGCGGCGAATATTGCGGGGGAGATCCAGAAAGCGATTGGGGTTTAGGGATCATTGCGGACAAAACCTTGGAACCAATCTCACCTATGGTTCGTAAACACGTCTAAAGGCTGGGTGGAAGTGTGTGCACTACGGAGGTTTTCTATGAAACGCATCAGTGTCGAACGCTGGTTGCTGCTTCTGATTCTTGGAGCCGCGTTTTGCTCGTGGGCGGCGCTGCCGGCGCGGGCTGACGAATGGTCGAAGACCTACAGCTTAACTGGCAAGCCCGATCTTCGGGTGGATACATCCGATGCCAACATTCATGTCTCCACGTGGGAGCAGAATACGATTGAAGCTAAGGTGACCACTACCCGCTACAAGATTGGCGACGGTGGCATCCGGATTGAAGAGCGCCAGACGGGCGACGCGGTGGAGATCGACGTGCGCTTCCCGAACTCGCATGGCATTACGATTAATTGGGGCGGTCACGACAGTCACCGCGTCGACGTCGATATTCATATGCCGCGCGAGGGACGGATCGACCTGCACACCGGTGATGGCGAGATCGGCCTGGGAAATTTTAAGGGCGAGATGCAGTTGCGAAGCGGAGATGGCTCGCAGGAAATTAACGGCGTGGACGGCAAACTCCGGGCAACGACGGGGGATGGACATATCCGCGCCGATGGTCGTTTCGACGAGCTCGATCTTAAGACGGGCGACGGGCGGGTGGACGCGCGGGCGAATGCGGGATCGGCTCTGGCCACGGGCTGGAGGCTGGAGAGCGGCGATGGTACGGTGACGCTCGAGGTTCCGGAAAACTTTGCCGCAGACGTGGATCTGCACACGGGCGATGGCCACATCGATCTGGATATGCCGGTTACGACAGAGGGCAAGATTCGCCAGAATGAAATTCGCGGCAAGCTGAACGGGGGCGGCAATTTGTTATTGATTCATACCGGGGATGGATCGATCCGGCTGAGAAAGAGCTAGAGGCGGCGACCGGCTTTCGGGCTTCGCCGTCCGAGCCCCCGCACGTTGTCGGGATTTACTGGTTGTCAGACAATTGTTGTACAATGTCTGACATGGCTACTCAGCGTCTTACCGTTCGGGTTCCTGCGGCTTTGCGGGCTCGCATTCGCGACCGCGTTCGATTACAGGGGCAGACCCCTTCGGAACTGGTCCGCATTGCCCTAGAGAATTACTTGGGCGCGCGAAGCAGCGCCGGTTCGGCTTATGATTTGGCGAAGGCGGCAGGACTGATTGGCTGCGTTCGGCGGGCACCAAAGGACTTGAGCACGAACGCTCGCCACTTCGAAGGCTTTGGAACGGGGAAATGAGTCTGATGCCGGCGCCGCGGATCCTAGTGGACACAGGTCCGCTGGTTGCGATTTTCAGCCGCGAAGATTCGCACCACAGCGTGTGCGTCGATGCGCTGCGCGAGATGACTGGACCGCTTTATTCCTGCTGGCCAGTGATCACTGAGGCAGCCTGGCTGTTGCGGCATTTTCCCAGTGCAGTTCAGCGGTTGTTGCGAAGTACGGATACCGGTTTTCTCGAGTTGTTACCGCTGGAGGGAGCTGAGGCGAAAGCTATTGCGGCGCTGATGAAGCTGTACGCAAGCATGCGTCCGCAGTTAGCGGACGCTGCATTGGTTCATCTGGCAGGACGCGAACGAATCGAAACCATCTTTACATTAGATCGACGCGATTTTTCCATTTATCGTACCGGGCGTGGACACAGATTTCATATTGTTCCAGAGATAGATTGAAAACGTTCTTCTCAATGTAGTCTTTTGACAGCTTGATTGTTTGTTTCTCCGCGCTACATGCGCGACGGACGGAGGGTTCTTATGACAGTTCCACGCTGTATGGCTTACGGCGTCCTTGCGGTCGCGTCTTTTCTTTTTCTGGCCAACTGTCTGGCCATAGCGCAACAGCCGACCGCGGCACCGAAGCATGAGCCGGCGCTGGACGTAAGCTCGATGGATCGAGGCGTGGATCCTTGCATGGACTTCTTCAAGTATTCCTGCGGGGGATGGATCAAGAACAATCCTATTCCTCCGGATCAGTCGTCGTGGGACACGTACTCGAAAATGCAAGATGAGAATCTGGGAAGGTTGCGCGGGATTCTGGAGGCGGCTGCGGCGCCCGACGCCCAGCGCGGCGCGGCGGCGCAGAAAATTGGCGACTATTATGCTTCCTGCATGGACGAGAAGGCGATTGAGGCGAAGGGCACGGAACCGCTCAAGGCGGAGCTGGATCAAATTGCAAAGCTTAATTCGAAGGCGGAGATCGCCGACGTGGCTGCGGCTATGGTTCACGACAACGTTCTATTTCGTTTCGAGTCGACGCAGGATTTCCGAGATGCGACAAAGGTAATCGCGGAAGCGGACCAGGGAGGGTTGGGGCTTCCCGATCGCGACTATTACGTGAAAGACGATGCAAAATCGGTGGAGCTGCGAAAGGCCTACGTGGCGCACGTGGAGAAGATGTTTAACCTGCTGGGCGATCCATCAGGGGCGGCGGCCGAGGAGGCGCAGACGGTGATGCGCATCGAAACCGCTCTGGCCAAGGGATCGATGACGCGGGTCGAGCGCCGCGAACCGAAAAATCTGGACCACAAAATGACCAGCGGAGAACTGGAGAAGATCACTCCCGATTTCTCGTGGCAAGCCTATTTCACCAAGGTAGGGCAGCCGTCGCTGGCCTCGCTGAATGTGGCGTCCCCGAACTTTTTCAAAGCTTTGAATGAAGAGCTGGAAAAAGAAAACCTGGCCGACTGGAAGATTTATTTGCGCTGGCATCTGGTGCACGCGGACGCTCCGTTTCTTTCGGCGGTGTTTCTGAACGAAAATTTCGCGTTCTATGGCAAGACCCTGCGCGGGCAACAGGAACTGCAGCCGCGCTGGAAGCGCTGTACGGAAGGCGTGGATAACGATTTGGGAGAAGCGCTGGGACAGGTATACGTGGAAAAATATTTCAGTCCTCAGGCCAAACAAGAAGCCGTGAAGATGGTGAAGGAAATCGAGGCCGCGATGGAACAGGACATCAACTCATTGCCGTGGATGTCCGCCGACACCAAGCGGCAGGCGCTGGTGAAGCTGCACGGGATGGCTAACAAGATTGCGTATCCCGACAAGTGGCGCGACTACAGCAAGCTGGAGATCGTTCGCGGAGATGAACTGGGCAATGTGGAGCGGGCGCGGAAGTTTGAATTTGACCGGCAGTTGGCGAAAATCGGCAAGCCGGTGGACCGGGGCGAGTGGGACATGACGCCGCCAACGGTGAACGCTTATTACAATCCGCAGATGAATGACATTAATTTTCCGGCGGGAGTGTTGCAGCCACCGGCGTTCGATCCGGAGTCGGATGCCGCTCCGAATTACGGAGACACTGGAGGGACGATCGGGCACGAACTCACGCACGGCTTCGACGACGAAGGGCGCCAGTTCGACGCACAGGGTAACTTGCGCGACTGGTGGACCGAAGAGGATGGCAAAGAGTTTGTGAAACGGGCCAGTTGCGTTTCAGATCAGTATTCGACTTACACCATCATCGATGACATAAAAATCAACGGGAAGCTGACTTTGGGCGAGGATGTAGCCGACCTGGGCGGGCTGATTCTGGCTTATATGGCGTGGAAGGACGACACCCGGGGAAAGAAGCTGCAGCCGCTCGACGGGCTTACTCCCGAGCAAAGATTTTTTGTGGGTTATGGACAAAGCTGGTGCGGCGAAACGCGAGACGAAACCAAGCGGCTGCGCGCCACCGTGGACCCGCATTCTCCTGAGAAGTACCGGACCAACGGCGTGGTTTCGAATATGCCGGAATTCCAGGAAGCCTTTCACTGCAAGGCGGGATCGCCGATGGTGAACCAGAACCGCTGCCGAGTGTGGTAGGGAAACATGCCGGCGGCCAAAAGGGCGAGGGCGCTGGACGATTGCTACTCTAGTTCCCCTTTGAGAGGGTTGTAGTAGAAGCGGAAGCGAAGGGCGAGGTATTCTCCGCCGAATTCGCTGGGCAGCGGAGGAAAGGGATTCGAGCCGACAATGCCGGCCCAGGCGGCGCGATCGAGCGGAACGTCTCCAGAGCTAGCTACCAGTTTCATGCCCGCGACTTTTCCATCTTTCGTAATGGCGAATTCGATGCTCAGGTTTCCGTGTTTCGCCCATGCGGATTCTGGAATCGCGTTGTACCAGTTCTGGCGCACGTCATGAAGCACGCGCTGGAGGTAGGGCCCGAAGTCTACGCCCATGGTGTCGCTGAGGATTTCAAGGTTGCCCACCTGGCGGCCGTGGGCCCCGCTGCCTAACCCGAAATCGCCGCCACTACCCTGCTGCCCGCCCGGCTTACCCGCCGCCCGGGCTGCCTCCTGAATCTGGTCTCCCGCGGACATGGAGCGGCTGTACTTGTTGAACTCATCCGCGACATTCGGCTTGACGGGAGGCGATTGCAGTTGCGCGATCTGCGGATTGGGCGCTGGTGGCTGGTTCTGCGCAACCGCCGGGGGAGCGGGTGCGGGTTGCGGCGTCTGCGGGCCACTCAGTCCGGGCCTTCCGGGGGGCGGTGTAGCCAGAGCTTTCCGCAATTCTTTGGGATCAAGTTCGGGGTGCCGGGTTGTGGCGACGCGGTCTTTATCGGAAAGAATGTTGCTGCTCGACTTGCGTTGCAGCTTCTGCAAGTCGGGAGGAAGCTCGAGGAATGTTACGTCTTTGCCGCTGGTTTGCCGAACCGCGACTACGGAATGCATCCAGGGAAAATATTTTTCCAGCTTGTCCAAGTTGACGATCAGAATGATGAGGACCAGGTGGGTGATAATGGAAATCCAGGCAGCTTCGCGGCGGCGCGAGCGCGCCAGATCGTCCTGCAATTGCACGAGCAAGTGCGGGACGCGGGCATCGTCATTCAGATCGCGGTAAGCAGTTTCCCATCCCTGGGTGTCATACAGGCCGAGTTGTTCCGGCTGAGGCTTCTCGGGAGGAGCCACGGGATCCTGGAATGGAATTTGCGTGATGGGCATGAACTAGATTTGTCCGTTAGACAGAGATCTCCTTCGCTACGTTGCATCCGGCCACAACGAGATAATCCCAGCGAACGGACGCCGACATCCTGCCTTTATTTTCGCATCTTTCCGGGGATTATGCGTACTGACAAATGGAGCGCGACTTTTGTGTGTAAACATTTGTAAATCGTGGAATTGAGGCTAAACCCGGGCAGTAATAACGCGCGAAGAAGGTTGATGAACCGTACGGTTCAAGTCGTGTATTCTTTAGTCCAACTTTACGCAGGAGAAAGGCGCAAATGAAAACTATCGCGATCGCAGTTCTCGCAATGTCGCTTGCCTCGGTGGCCTATGCCGCGCAGGACGTCGTCACCGCGACCCATGGCACAATCACGAAGATCGATAATGCAGCTAAGACCATTGCCATCAAGACTGCCGACGGGACCGAGCACGTATTCCACTGGGCCAAGGACACTACCGTTCATGGGGTGGAAGCCTCCGAGGTGGCTGCCAAGGATTCGTGGCACGGCCTGAAAGAGGGATCGGAAGTGGTGGCGCACACCACGAAGCGGGGAACGGAAGATACGGCGGTTGAAATCGACAAAGTCGGAAATGCCGGTCTGACGAAAACCGAAGGAACGATCAAGGAAATCGATCGCGGTGGAAAGAAGCTGGTCATCGAATCCGCCGACGGCGCCAAGCACACCTTTACCCTTACCGGCCACGCAGCCGCGGATGGCGGCAAGGGGGTGGCGGCGGGCACGGAGAAGGGCACAAAAGTCGTGGTTTACTCCACGGAGGATGCCGGCAAGAAAGTCGCGCACTTTTTTGAAAAGATCTAGAAATGAGAAACACTCTTGCTCCGAACCTATCCAGGAAGACATGTATCAGACTCGCTGAATCCGTGCTGAAATTCTTTTTGCTCAGAGGCACGTACGCCGTCGTGCGCCTGGCACCGAAAGCGCCCATCCCCGACTGGGCCACCAGAGGGGACTTTACCGCGGTCACGCGAACCGCCGATGAACTGTCGATTGTCTGCTCAGCGAATAACATCCCGAAAGAAATCGCTCCCGATCAATTCTGGATTTGCGTCAAACTCGAAGGCCCGTTTCCCTTCACGCAAACTGGAGTGCTTCTTTCGCTCATCGAGCCGCTTTCGAAGAACGGCATCCCCATCTTCGCTATTTCGACCTACGACACGGATTACGTTCTCATCCCGCAGGAGCAGACAGACCAAGCGGTCGATCTGTTGCGCAAAGCAGGGCATGAATTGGCTAGCGAATGAAACGGCGGGAAAGTGCTTTCTGCGCGAGATGCCTAAAGACGTCGAAGGCCGAAGATTCCCGAGAATCTCCGGCCTGGTTTTCTCAAACGTCGGTGAGGTTATTGTTTCACGTCGGTTGAGGCGATATCGAGCGTAAGCATGAACCCGTTGGTGCCCTTATACTCGAATGTTTTTGGCCCGGTCTTGTAGCCCTCGAAGTCACTGGGCATCATGACAAAACCGTCGTTTCGTGGTGTTCCCCAATATTTCAGATTGTGGATCACGACAGGATCGTCGGTATTTCCGGGAAAACGGTGTAGCTTTACTTCTGCCGTTTTTCCGCCATCGATCATGGCGTGCGCTCCATCCTTGCTGAATTCCCAAGTGTCGATGTTCCCCTCGGCAGTCTGGAACGAGTTCCATTTCACCGGGAAGACATGCGGCAGGATCGCCCCGAGGGCGGCCTGTTGTTCCTTGGTCATCGCCTTGTCAAATGTAACTAGCGCCCAGTCGGTTTTTCCTTGCGAAAAATCGGCTCCCAGATCGCCGGTGATCCAGAACTTCGCGCCGTCCAGGTTGACCGACCCGTAGTGTCCGCGATTCACCTTGTAGGCATTATTAAATTTGCAATAGTGAGCTGACGCGCCTTGTTCGTGATGGGCGGCAGGTTTTGGGTTGAAGTAGCACTGACAGAACATCGGGCAACTGCAGGCTTCGATGGTGGTCGCGTTAAGCGCCCAATCGGGCTGCGACGTGTCAGTGTTGCTCATGGCGAGCAATGCCAGGACGAGAGAGATACCCCAAGCTTTCAACATGCTTAATACCTCCTCGGCGGCAAATTATGCTCGCAGCGAGTGGGTTTTGCAAGCTGATTGCAAACCATGCGCACAACGGCCAATTTGCGCCCTTCACCCCGCCAATTTCGCCGAACACTGTCACCAAGCCTGTATTTATCCTGCATCCATGCTGTAATAAGAGTGTTCAGCCCATGCCATCAACCCTGACAAATCTGCGCCGCCGCGCCAAAGCTCTTCACCGCAACCTGCGGGGAGCGGCCATGGCCGCGCGCGCTCTTTCCTCTACCGATCATCCGTTGCTGGCGCACATTATTCCCGTACGCCGCTGCAATCTCAGCTGCACCTACTGCAACGAGTTCGACGACTTCTCGAAGCCGGTGCCGACGGAGGAAATGTTCCGCCGCATCGACAAACTGGGCGCGCTGGGAACGGCAGTGGTCACGATTTCCGGCGGCGAGCCGTTGTTGCATCCCGAACTTGACGACGTCATTCGCCGCATCCGCTCGAATGGCATGATCGCCGGTTTGATCACCAACGGATATTTTCTGGTGCCGGAGCGAATTAAGCGCCTGAACCGAGCCGGCTTGGAGTGGCTCCAGATCTCGATCGACAACGTCAATCCCGACGAAGTTTCGAAGAAGAGTCTGAAAGTTCTCGACAAGAAGCTGCAGTTGCTAGCTGAAGACGCGGAGTTTCATGTGAACATCAATTCGGTGGTGGGCGGCGGCATTTCGAATCCGCAGGACGCGCTCACCATCGGCAGGCGCGCCATCGAACTGGGTTTCAGCTCGACCATCGGAATTATCCACGATGGCAGCGGTCAGTTGCAGCCGCTGGACGGGGAAGAGCGCCGCATCTATCACGAAATGAAGTCGATGGAGAAACGCAGCTTCACCCGCATCAATGCTTTCCAGGACAACATTGCGCAGGGACTGGCGAACGATTGGCGCTGCCGCGCTGGCGCGCGCTATCTCTACATCTGCGAAGACGGATTAGTACACTACTGCTCCCAGCAGCGGGGGTACCCGGGAGTCCCGCTGGCAACCTACACGCGCGACGATATGCGTCGCGAATATCTCACCGAAAAAGGCTGCGCGCCGCATTGCACGGTTTCGTGCGTGCACCAGGTGTCAATCTTCGACGGTTGGCGAGCCCCGCAGCATCCTGCTCCGGCAACTCCAGCAGCGACGCTAGCGAACGAGCTAGTGCAGATCGCGTCAACCCGCAATTAGCAATTGGCAGTTGGCGAAGTGCAAGTTGCTAAGCCAATTGCTCGAGCAGCTTCCAGTTGGAATACGACTGGATGCTGAATGCTATTTCTTCGGCTGAGCCGTCGGCGGCAGAATTCCATTCAGTCGCAAATACATGGCGGCGGCAGCGTAGTGATCGGCCCATCCGCCAGCCAAAGACAGCACCGCCGACGCGCGCGGGCCTTTGTGTCCCCCGAAAAGTTCGACGGTGTCACCCAGCTTGGAGTCGTCCATCTTGCCCAACGCTTCGCCGCAGAAGTCGAATGAAGCGGTAGTGGCGGCGAGCAGTTTGTCTTTGGTGTCGGTTTCCTTGACTTCCTCCACCTTGGGTTCGGGAACGTCTGCGGCCTTGGCGCACAGTGCGTTGTTGGCGCCAGTGATGTGAACTACCAGGTGCGCAAAAGTCATCTGCTCAGGGGTCGGCTTGTAATTGAATTTATCCGCCGGCATGGCGCTAATCGCGCCGAGTGTATTAGTGCGCGCGCCCGGCAGCCGCGCTCGAAGGGCAGTAGTCACCGGATCCTTCACCGGTCCGGAAGTTTGCGGAGCTGCCGAGGCTCCAGAGGAAGGCGGGCTCATAGTCTGCGCCTGGCCGGAAGCGGCGCAAACGCACACGGACGCGAACAGAACTGTGACAAGAATGCGTTTCATTCGATTCTCCTTAAATCGAGCGGGATACACCTAAGGGCGTGCGCTGGACGAGGGGCCGGAGCAGTCGCCATGTGCAGGCCTCCTGCGGAACGCGATGGAATTCTAGCCGGGATGCCGCGCCGAAACAAGCAAGACCGTGTCAGATGCGCGTTTAAGATGTTCGCATGCAGAATGTGACGCCAGTCGCGATTGTCGCACTCGGGTTGGAACTGGCTCCGGCGGTTTTGTTCGGCTGTGTGACAGAGAGAGTTGCGCGCGCTGTCGATCGCTGGTCTACGGCAGTGCGTGTGAGCCTGCCGGCTCTGTTGGTCGTGCCTTACCTACTCGTCTCGATTTCGCAGCACGTGTTTCGATGGGAGTGGTTTGCGCTATATGCGGGCTTGCCTGTGGCAATTGCATGGCTGCTGCTGAGGGCCGCCGCGACCGATCCTGAGCAGCGCGGCGACTGGAGAGACTGGTTCATTCTGCTGCTGCTGGGCCTGGCTGTTGACTTGCGCTGGTTTGATAGCGCGTGGCCGAGCGGGCTGCGGGCTTTGAACGAATTGTTTCTGGTGGATGCGGGCTTGTATGGATTTCTGGCGATCCGGCACTTGAGCGGGACAGGGTTCGACTTCCATCTGAAATGGAGCGACTGGAAAACCGGCCTGCGGGAACTCGTTTTCTTTGCGCCTGTCGTCATCGTGCTGGGGATGGCGTTGGGCTTCATCCATCCGCACGCCAACCTGCCAGGATTCGGCAGCGCGCTCCTGCGTTGGGTGGGGATATTTTTCTTTACTGCAGTGCCGGAAGAACTTTATTTTCGCGGGTGGGTGCAGAACTTACTAGAGCGGCACGTCGGGCGGCGAGCCGCCTTGGTGATCGCGTCAGTGCTGTTCGGGTTGTCGCACTTCAACAAACGGTCCGCACATTTCAATTGGCGATATGTGCTGCTGGCGACTATCGCGGGGATTTTCTACGGGCGGGCGTGGCGCGAGCGAAGGCGCGTACCGGCCTCGACGATTACGCACGCCAGCGTAGATTGGATTTGGGGATTGTGGTTCTGAGGGAAGCCGGCGCAACCGTTAATGACATTCCTATCTTTGAAACAAATCGCACCCGGCCAATTCATGGATAGCGCCAAGTTTTGTCACGGAATCGGCTGCGACCCGCGGTAACGCAAATATCCCAGGCCGACGCGGAGGTGATGGTGAAGAGCATCCGGCACGCAGATGGCGAAGCAGAGGCCGAGGAGCCCCTGTGCCAGGCCGAGCATCCAGAGATTGCGATAGCGCAGGAAGAGCGTGCATGAGACTGCTCCCCACACCAGCGTTGCGGCCGTGAGCGTGAAATTGGGCAGATGGGCCGCAGCGAACAGTACGGCGGCGAGCCTTACGGCGGCGGCTTCGCTCGAGAGCAAGCGCATCAAACGGGCCAGAAAATAGTCTTGCAGAAGAAACTGCTGGTAGATGGTCCAGAGCACGTAGCCGGAGACATGGCCGAAATCGGCTTTGTAGAACGGATGCAGCGTGCCGATTCTCGCGGCGATGAAGATGCTCACACCGGCGAGTAAGAGGGCGGCGGGCAAGATCCACAGCGACGGAATGAGGCCCCGCCAACCGAGGCCAAGTTCGTCGCGGCTTTGGCGGTGCGCCAGCACTGTCAGCAACGTCAGGACGAGAGCAATTGGCGAGAGGAAGCGCTGCAAGTGCTCGGGCGACCAAATGACGCCGACTATCGCGCCGTAACCAAGAATCAATTCGATCAAATCGCGCGAGCGGCTGGGAGGAACGCGGGACATCAGGGAAAGTATGGCATGGAAATCAAGCGAGCCTGAAGTGAAGTTAGACTTGCACTTCCGGAGTGGCCTCAAGCAGGCTGCGTGTGTAGGCGTGTGCGGGGCGCTCGGTGATCTGCTCGGTCGGGCCGACTTCCACGATCTTGCCCCGATACATCACGGCGATGCGGGTCGAGAGATAGCGGACGACCGGCATCGAGTGCGAGATGAAAAGATAAGTCAATCCGAAATCGCGCTGCAGTCGCGCCAGCAGGTTGACGATTTGCGCGCCCACGCTGACGTCGAGAGCGGAAACCGGTTCGTCGGCCACGATGAACCTGGGACGCAGTGCCAGAGCGCGGGCGATGCCGATGCGCTGGCGCTGTCCGCCACTGAACTCATGGGGGAAGCGCGTCAGTATCGATTCGTCAAGGCCGACGGCACGGATGAGTTCGATGACGCGGGCGCGACGTGCGGCTTTGTTTCCACCTTCCGCAGAATGAATGATGAGCGGCTCGGTGATGATGTCCGCGACGCGATAGCGAGGATCGAGCGAGGCGAATGGGTCCTGGAAGATGACCTGCATATCCCGGCGCAGCCGGCGCAAGTCGGCACGGCCGGCGGCCAGTAAATCCCGGCCCTCGAACTGGATGCTGCCCGAAGTCGGTTCGATAAGCCGCAGGATCAATCGCCCGAGCGTGCTCTTGCCCGAGCCTGATTCGCCGACCAGGCCGAGGGTTTCGCCGGCATGAATGTCGAGCGAAACGTCATCGACCGCACGTACGTTTTTGCCGCTGAGCTTCCCCCCTAGCACCACGTCACCCTGGGGATAAATCTTGATCAAATCGCGAATTTCAACGAGAGCCATGTTGCTTTTATCCCAAACTCTGCAAAGTAAAATTTCGATCTATTGCGCCGCGATCATTGGCACAGCGGCCAGCGCAGCCAGCAAGCCGACGAACCTCCAGCGAGTGAGATGTTCTTTCAACACAATGCGCGCGAGCAGTACCGTGACCGCGGGATAGAGCGAGGAGATTACGACCGCCTCGTCGAGCCGTCCGGTCTGGCTGGCGAGAACGAAAAGTATAGTGCCCAGGGAGTCAATGCCGCCCGTGAGCACACCCCAGCGCAAACCCGAGGGCGTGATCTCACGAAAGTTCCGCTGCAGCATGACAATCAATCCGGTAATAATTAAGCCGCCAGCGCGGGTAAGGGACGCCATCCACAAGACCGAGCCGCCGCCTGCTTTACGGACGCAAAGATAGAAGCCGGCAAAACCGATCCCCGCGAGCACGGCGAGCCCGATGCCTTCAGGGGTGCTGCCATCTTCAGCGCGCGTGATAAGCCAAAGCCCGATGACCGCTAAGACAAACCCGAGGATTGTAATTCTGCCGGGAAGACCTTCGGTGAAAATGGAAAAAATCGTGGGAATCGCGGCACTCAGAACCGCGGCGACCGGCGCGGTTAATCCCATTCTTCCCGAAGACAGCGCACGATAAAAGACGGCGAGAGAAGCTCCTCCAGAAACTCCGGCTGCCAGGGCCCAGGCCGCGCTGCGTCCTGAGAGGAAAGTAGCATGAGTCGCCGAGGCCAGGGTTGCAACCAGAAGCAGGCCGCCGAGATTTACGATGGTGGTGAAGACGAATGCATTGGTTCGGCGGGTGGCGTAGCCGCCGAGGAAGTCGCTCGTGCCCCAGGCCACGACTGCGGTCATGCCATAAGCGGCGGTGGCGAATTGGGGAGTGGCAGACACGTTCGACGAGGGTAACATGCTGTGGAATAGGAACGGACTATGCCGTTGCAGGTTTAGTCCGGCAGTGTTGTTGCATGCCGCGAGGCCTGATACGCTGGAATGCGATCAGCAGCACACCAACGCGTCGCACTTTCTTGTCGTCTCCGCGCGAGGAAGAAAGGAACTATGTTTTCAAACAAGGTCTACCGTGGGTTCGGAATGTTTCTGGCTGTAGTTGTGCTCGCAGGAACCATGTCAGCGAAAACGCGCGTTACGAAACAGGGGTTTGGACACACGCCGGAGGGGACACAAGTGGATTTGTATTCGCTGAGCGATGGCAAAATCGAAGCGCGCATTATTACCTATGGAGGGATCGTTGTTTCCCTTCGCACGCCGGATCGTAACGGAAAGCTCGAGGACGTCGTGCTGGGTTGCGATTCGGTCGAGGCCTACATAGCGCAGACTGCCCACTTCGGTGGCATTATTGGCCGCTACGCGAATCGCATTGCGCACGGCGCCTTTCAGCTCGATGGGCACACGTATTCCATTCCGAAGAATGACGGCGACAACGCCCTTCATGGCGGAATTCGAGGCTTCGACAAGGTAGTTTGGACGGCGAAACAGATTCCGGACGGAGTGGAGCTAGCTTATGTAAGCAAGGACGGGGATCAGGGTTTTCCCGGCACTCTAACTACCACCGTGCGCTACACGCTGAACGGCGGCGCTTTGCGAATCGAATATTCGGCGACCACCGATAAAGATACAGTTCTCAACCCGACTAATCACTCCTATTTCAATCTGGCCGGACAAGGGAAAGGCGACGTTTTACGGCATGTGCTGAAGATTGATGCTTCCCGCATCACGCCGGTGGATGCGAACCTGATTCCTACGGGAGAACTAGAGCCCGTCAAAGGAACACCGTTCGATTTTCGAACGCCGCATGCCATTGGAGAACGCATCGATGCCGACGATGCCCAGTTACGCCTTGGGCATGGCTATGACCACAACTTTGTACTGGATCATGTGCCGGGTCAGTTGGCTGAAGCAGCCGAAGTGTATGAGCCGACCACGGGTAGAATCCTGCGAGTGCTCACCGATCAACCCGGAGTGCAGCTCTATACGGGAAACTTTCTAGACGGCTCGATCAAAGGAAAAGAAGGGCGCGTTTACAACCGGAGATTTGCTTTTTGCCTGGAGACGCAGCATTTCCCGGACTCGCCCAACCACCCAAGCTTTCCCTCAACCGAGCTGAAGCCGGGGGAGAAGTTTCACAGCGTGACCGTGTATGAGTTCAGCGCCGGCACGAGGTGATGCCGAGTGAAAATCGGGTTAACAGCAACGCCGCGATTCTACGCCAGGGCTGGCGCCTGCATCGCCGTCACTGCAGCTTCCAGATGGTCGAGTGTTTCCGCGACCGTAAGAGAATACATCTCGCGGCCCAGGCCTTCGCCAGCTTCCAGCGCGGATTTCAGATAGTGGCCGGCAATTTCGACAGTTAAAGAATCAGTAATCATCCTGCCGGTGCGTTTCTTGTAGTCCACCCATGCCGGGTGCGGCAGTGCGACCCAGACTGTTTTTCCATCGACCAGAAACTTGATATCGACGGCATCCGCGTGCCGCGTGGCAATGGCTACGATCAGCGCCTGATAGACGCAGTGAACTGGCTTCTTAGACCAGCGGTCGGTGACTGTGAAATCCTCAAACATGGCAAAGAAAACTATAACGGACGCAGACAGCACGAGCAAATGGTTACCCGCCGGCAATCGCGCCTATGATCAGAAATGGCTCCTTGCCTGATGCGACCGTATCGGGCAGTGGAATGTCGGGCGGTTGATGGGATAGATCCTCCTCGCAGGCAAAAAACCGCAGAAATGGCCGCCGCTGCTGCGTGTCGTGATCTCGTATTGTGCCGCGCAGCATCGGATAGCAGGCTTCGAGCGCGTCGAGAACGGAGCGCTGCGTGACCGCGCCCTCGACTTCAATGTGCACCTCGGCGCCAACGTGCGCCAGGGTTCTCAGGTGTTGCGGAAGAATCACTCGAACCATGCTGGAACTGATCTTCGACATATCGCGTCAGTATCGCTCCTACAGTAAAGTCCCTACCGCTATCAGCAATGGCCCCGATACAGGCTCGCGGGCAACTCCTCCATTTTAATCCGTGGCAACCCTTTTGGCTGTTCGCAAGTCTGAAGTAAAACCAGCAAGTTGATGTGCGGGGGATTCCTATTTTGTTTTGCTGCTTGCCCGGCTGCAAACGGATCCAAGCTGGCAACGCGCTAATTCTCCGGAGGGAACTTGGCAACGGCCAAGAACGCAATTAACTCGAACCCGACACTGCAGTCCGATCCTCGTGTGAGCACCGGATGCGCCGGTTTGGACAACATTCTGAATGGTGGTTTTCCCAAGGGCCACATTTATTTGGTCGAAGGAGACCCGGGCGCTGGAAAGACGACACTGGCTCTGCAATACGTTCGAGACGGCATAAGCCGAGGCGAGCGCGCCCTGTACATCACACTCTCAGAATCGCATGCAGATCTCAACCACGCCGCTCGGTCCCACGGACTCTCGCTGGACGGGATTGAGATTGTCGAGTTACTGCCCGATGAAGACGATCTGCTTCCCGAGCAGCAGTACACCGTATTTCACCCTGCGGAAGTTGAACTCAACGATCGCATGCAGCGCATCGTCAAGGAATTTCAGCGGGTGCGGCCCGATCGGCTGGTGATCGACGCGCTCAGCGAACTTCGCATGCTGGCGAAGGATCCCCTGCGCTACCGCCGCCAGATTTTATCGCTGAAAGACTACATGGCGGATCAGAACTGTACCGTCTTGCTGCTCGATGACCGCAGTTCCCGTGAACCCGACTTGCAACTGAACAGCGTCGTGCACGGCGTCATCAGCATGGACAAAGTGCCTCGCGAATATGGAAAGACGCGCCGGCAAATTGAAATTGTGAAACTGCGGGGGACCGCATATCGCGAGGGATTTCACGACTATGCGATCGTAACCGGGGGCATCACGGTGTTTCCCCGCCTCGTCGCCGCTGACTCCCGTTCCGAACAGCCCGCGGAAGTGGTTTCCAGCGGCATCGCTGAGCTCGATGCCCTGACCGGCGGCGGGCTTGATCGTGGCACCAGCACTCTTTTGATTGGCCCCGCCGGATGTGGTAAGACGAGCCTTGCAATCCAGTGGGCGGCAACCGCTGCCAAGCGCGGCGAGGCTTGCGCGATGTTTAGTTTCGAAGAAGCACCGCGCACTCTGATGACGCGCGCCGCCGGGCTGGGCATCGATATTCGTCCGCATTTGGCAAGCGGAAAAATCGCGATTCAGCGCGTCGATCCCGCCGAAATGTCTCCCGGAGAACTCGTCGCCAACGTTCAGGAGCACGTCGAAAATGAGGATGTCCGCATCGTCGTGCTCGACAGCCTCAACGGATATTTGCAGTCCATGCCCGGAGAGCAGTTTCTGGCGGTGCATCTGCACGAGCTTCTAGCTTACCTTAGCAATCGCGGCGTGCTCACACTGATGGTTCTCGCTCAAGCTGGTACGATTGGCTCCCTGCTGGCGAGTGCCGTCGACGTCAGCTATCTCGCGGACAATATCCTCCTACTGCGTTATTTCGAGGCAAAAGGGGAAGTTCGCCAGGCTATTTCCACCATTAAGAGGCGCAGTGGAAGTCACGAGCACACGATCCGTGAACTCCGGCTGGGACCGGACCGGATTCACATCGGACGTCCTCTGCACGATTTTCAGGGTGTGCTCACCGGGACGCCTACATTTCTCGGCGGAACAAAGGAGAGTTGAGCACCGGCGATGGCCACTTTTCTCGATACCGATTACCGAGTATTGGTACTGGCCCCGTTCGGCAAGGATGCTGTGCTGGTGCGCGAAGTGCTGGAGCGCTCGGGAATTCCGGTCGGGGTGGTCGACGCGGTGCGTGCAATTGCCCGCTGTGTCGCCGGCGGAGCCGGCGCTGCCATCGTGGCCGAAGAGGCACTTGACGAGGAAGCAATCGAATTGTTGGGCCACAGTGTGGCCGCCCAGCCGGCATGGTCGGACTTTCCCATCATCGTTCTCACTGGCGGCGGCGCTACCACTCCATACACAGAGATGATGGTCCGCTCGCGCACCCCGATGGGCAACATCAATTTGATTGAGCGGCCTCTGCGCCCGGCAACGCTGGTCAGCAGCGTTCGCACTGCCATCCGCTCGCGGCTGCGGCAGTACGAAATTCGCGACCATCTCGAAGAGCGCGAGCGAGCCCAGGGCGAGTTACAGCGCGCGCACGATGAACTGGAATCACTGGTTGAAAAACGAACCCTGGCGTTGCGCAAGCTTTCCGCCAAACTAATGCGAGTGCAGGACGAAGAACGCCGACGTATTGCCCGCGAACTTCACGATGGCCTGGGCCAGTTGCTGGCCGCGGCTCAGATCAACCTCGATATAGCCTTGCTTCACAATGTAGGAAAGCCCTCTCCAATACTGCAGGAAACGAGGAAGCTCGTCGACAGCGCCGTCTCCAGCATCCGTACCATGTCTTACCTTTTGCATCCGCCGTTGCTCGATGAGGCTGGATTCGAAGCCGCTGCTCATTGGTTCATCGACGGTTTTGCGCAGCGCACCGAGATGGAGATCAGGACAAATTTTTCTCATCCTGACAATCAACCTGCGGAAACATCGAAAATTGACCGCATGCCCGAGGTTGTCGAGCTGGCCTTGTTTCGCGCGCTGCAGGAGGGACTCATCAACGCGCACCGCCATTCCGCCAGCCAGAACGTGGAAGTGAAATTTGAGCGGCAGCCCGATCTCGCATCGCTCGCAATCCAGGATTTCGGCTGTGGACTTCCGCAAGCCGTAATGGAGCGGTTCCAGCGTACCGGAACCGGCTCGGGCGTGGGCCTAGCCGGAATTCGTGAGCGCGTAAAAGAGCTTGGCGGCGAGTTCACTATTTGCTCCAGTAGCGCCGGCACAACCCTGCTCTCTACCGTGCCGCTCCCCCGGAAGCCGCGCAAGGCGGAGTCATCCGCGGCTGGAGGGCAAGGCGTTCCAGCCCACGGAAAGCAGCCTGACCGCGTCGCGACCAACATGAACGGCATTTTCTAAACACTTGGCCAGCGACTACTGAAGCGTCTGTACCTCAACCGAAAGCACGGCCGGAAGATCGCGCACAATCGGATTCCAGCTATCCCCGGCGTCGGCTGACGCGTACACCTGCCCGCCCGTGGTTCCGAAATACACGCCGCACTTATCGAGGCGGTCGATCGCCATGGCGTCTCGCAACACGTTCACGTAGCAGTTGTTTTGCGGCAAGCCTTTGGTGAGAGCCTCCCATTCATTTCCGCCAGTGCGGCTGCGGTAGACGCGCAGCTTACCCTCGTGCACGTAGTGCTCCGAGTCGCTCTTGATCGGCACGACATAGATGGTCTCGGGTTCGTGCGCGTGCACGTCGATCACGAATCCAAAATCGGTGGGCAGGTTGCCGCTGATCTTTTGCCAGGAATCGCCAGCGTCGTTGCTGCGCATCACATCCCAATGCTTCTGCATGAATAACACTCCCGGACGCGACGGGTGCATTGCGACGTGGTGAACGCAGTGGCCGATCTCCGCCGTCGGATTCGGAATGTATTTGGAATAGAGTCCTCGGTTGATTGGCTTCCATGTCTTGCCGCCGTCATCAGTGCGGAACGCTCCCGCCGCGGAAATCGCGATGAAGATTCGGTCAGGATTGCTGGGGTCGAGGATGATCGTGTGCAGGCACATGCCACCTGCGCCCGGTTGCCACATCGGTCCAGTGCCATGGCCGCGCAATCCGGAGAGCTCCTTCCAGTTCTCTCCTCCATCGGTCGACCGGAAAATAGCAGCGTCTTCCACCCCGGCGTAAACCGTATCGGCATCTTTAAGCGATGGCTCCAGATGCCAAACGCGCTTGAACTCCCACGGATGCTGCGTTCCGTCATACCACTGATGAGTAGTGAGCGCTTTGCCGCTTTCGTCCGATGTGTCGTAAGCGAATTTGTTACTCACGCTTTTAGGCGGGCCCGGCTGGGCAGGCTGGCCGGGCGGTGTTCCCGGCTGGTGCCAAGTTTTTCCACCGTCGTCTGAGCGCTGAATCAATTGTCCAAACCAGCCACTGGTCTGCGATGCATACAGCCGATTCGGATCCACTGGCGATCCCTTGACGTGATACATCTCCCAGCCCGCAAAATGCGGTCCGCTCACGTCCCATTTCTCGCGCTTTCCGTCTGCCGTCAGGACGAACGCTCCCTTGCGTGTACCCACCAATACCCGTACCTTGCTCATTGCCTCCCCCGTGGTGTCTGTTTTTTCTTTCAGGCTAATTGATAGTCAAGCAGAACGAACCAAAACCAAGGGTCCCCGCGGTGATAAGCTTCTCGATAAAATTTCCTGATTGTACCCGATCATAGTCGATATGCGAAAACCTGGCTGCCTAAACTTAGCGAAGTAGCCGGCCTCATAACGCAGAACCGGAGCGCTGCCAGCATTCTTGTCAGCTTCGTGTTCGTTTTCCTTCGTTCTCAGGAAGTAGTGGTCATCTCTGCCATTCGTCCATGCCGAACAGCGCCGTTGGACAGTATTCACATTTAACTTGCGAATTGCAAGTAAGTATTTCACAATGGATAAAGATGGTGCGAAAGAAGGCAGGTCCAGAGCGGAGGTCGGAGTGTCCGCTGAATGCTTCGGTGGAAATGCTAGGCGACCGCTGGTCGCTCCTGATTATTCGCGACATGATGCTGCGGGGAGCCTGCACCTACACGCAATTCATGGAGTGCTATGAAGGCATTGCGACAAATATCCTGGCAGATCGTCTGCGAAAAATGGTGGCTTACGGGATCGTGACGACAGAAGCCGACGCATCGGACGGACGCAAGCTGACTTACCGGCTGACCAGGAAAGGCATCGATCTGGCGCCGGTTCTTACCGAGATGGTGCTCTGGGCGTCCGCGCACGAAGACACGGGCAATCAAGCGCTGGTGCGGCAGATGCGCGATGACAAAGAGAAGTTCTTGAGGGGCGTGCGGCAGCGTTGGGCCGGCCGCAACTGACGCCGCCGTGCGATAGCTGTTTCGGTCAACATTGTCTGGGCCAACGTGGTTTCGGTTAACATGGTGTAGTGCTGAATCGGGTTCGCAAGCCAGGCCAACTCACCACTCTTCGCGCCAACCACCTAAGCAGATTTTCTTGGCTCGTCCACGGTTTTTCCACACGTGTTGGGGGATCTTCGCGCCCCTATGGGGGCGACGCGCTGAACCTCGGCTTCACCAAAGATGATTCAAAAGCCTCGGTCGAGCGCAACCGCGCTGCTTTTCTGCGGGAACTCGGCGCTGACAGTCGCAGTCGCGCCAAAGCTTCGCATAAAACGGTCCAGCATGCGAACTCCCTGCAGCTTCTGATCACGCTGCGCCAGGTTCACTCCGACACGATTCGATTCGTCGAGTCTCCTCCGGAATCGCAACTTGTCGGCGATGGCCTTATCACGGCGACTCCTGGCTTGCTACTCGGTATTCAGACCGCGGACTGCCTTCCCATAATTCTTGTGGATCCCAAACGCCGCGCAGTGGGAGTGTTTCATGCGGGCTGGCGAGGGACGGTCAAACGCATCGTGGAGAAAGGAGTCGGTGAGATGCGCCGTTGCTTCGACAGCCGTCCTCGCGATCTCACCGCGGCCATCGGCCCTGGCATTCATGGCTGCTGTTATGAAGTCGGGTTGGAAGTGCGGGAGCAGTTCGAATCGCAATTCTCCTATGCGGCAAAGCTGTTCCGAATGGTCGAGGAGTTGAATCCGGTTCGGGAAAAATATCCTATGCTGTTCCTTACGGCGCGCCCGCCAGGCCACGGTATTTTGCCGAAGAAAATATTCCTCGATCTGGTAGAAGCCAATCGCCAGCAACTCCTGGCTGTGGGCGTGCCGGAGAAAAACATCGAAGCCTCGCCCCTATGCACGAATTGCCGCACAGACCTGTTATTTTCCTATCGCGCTGAGAAGGGCAAGACGGGGCGAATGCTAAGTGCGGTTGGAATCCGGCGTGAGATGAAGTAATTGGCTCCTACGCCGTGGGCGGCGCAATGGCCGGTGCCGGCGTTGTCGGCTCGCTGGCCCCCTCATTCACCAGATCCTTCAACTCTTTGCTGGGCTTGAAAAACGGAATTTTCTTGGCGGGCACTTCCACCTTTTCTCCCGTCTTTGGATTGCGTCCCATGCGCGGCTTGCGCTGGCGAGTCCGGAAGCTGCCAAAGCCGCGTATCTCGATTTTGTCGCCCGCGCGCAACGACCGCACCACGCTGTCAAAAATTGTCTCCACGATTACTTCGCTGTCTTTGCGTGTAAGTTCCGCTAACCGCGACACTTCATCGATCAAATCCGCTTTCGTCATAGTTCCTCTTTGCTCCCGCCGGATTGCACCTGAGAGTCGACACCTAACGGCCGCAATCCAGGCTGCACCGCCGCAACCTCCATAACCTTCTCAAATTTCAGGGCTTGTACGCAAGTCACGGGGCGAGAACAGGCCGTGCTCCACAAACTACCACTTCCGCTACTTCCACAGGTAATAAAATCCAACCTGCTGTTCGAGCATTTTCTCGCGATCCGGAAGATACTTCGAGATATCGCCCAACAGCAGATCCAGCAGCGTTCTACGATCTTTCTCAGGATGGACCAGCGTCGGCTCGCCTGAAATTCCCACCGATTTCGCGGTGTCTTTCACCGCGGCCTCAAAGTCGCCAACGTTATCGATCAGCTTCATCGACGAGGCTTGCTCGCCAGTCCACACCTTGCCATTGGCGATCGCCTTCACGTCATCGAACTTCATCCCGCGCCCGTCGGCCACCGCATGAACGAATTGTCCAAACATGTTATCGATCAGCGATTGCATATAGGCTTGCTCCGCCGGAGTCAGGTCGCGGGCCGGGTTCCCCGTATCCTTAAACTCGCCGGTTTTAATTACGACATCCTTCAGCTTGGCCCACTTGAGCAGATCGCCATAGTTCACCCACTGCGCAATCACGCCGATCGATCCCACGATACTGCCCTGGTCGGCATAAATCTTGTTCGCTGCAGACGCAATGTAGTAAGCTCCGCTGGCACCCACGGTCTCGATGGAAACGACAACAGTCTTCTTCTTCTCCTCGCGGACGCGTTTGACCTCGCGATAAATTTCCTCCGAAGCGGCTACGCCGCCGCCGGGCGAATTCACGTGAAGAATGATGGCTTTGATGGAAGAGTCATCTCCAAACTTTTTAAGTTCGCCGACTACCGGTTGTGGCGACAGAATTACTCCTTCAAGATCAACCACTCCGATGCGGTCGCCAAATCCGCCGAACCCCGCTTCGTTGCCCCCTGCACGGAGCGTCAGGTAAACCAGAGAAAACGTGGCCAGCACAAAAAGGAAGAATGCTCCTCCTCCAATCAGAATCCAGAGCAGCGCGCGGGAACGTCGTTCAGCCATACCGAAAGTCTAGCACCTGCTGGCTAGCGTGTAAGCACCTTCAAGGACCCACGCTGAACCCCGACTTCGACGGGAGTTCGACAGACGTATTCGCCGTCGGCGTACACGTCGAGCGGCATCTCGGTTTCTATGCGCAGACGCGTGGCATGGACATACGCCACTTCGCGAATGTGCAGGTGCCGGCCGAAGTAAACTGTCGGAAATATGCACGCGAGTTTGAAGGGATCGACGCCGCCGATCACACAGACATCGAGTTGTCCGTCGTCCAATTGCGCACGAGGCGCAATCTTCATGCCGCCGCCATAGGTCGAGCTGTTAGCGAAAGCCGCAAGAATGGTCGGCTGATTGCTGATCCTTTTCCAGTCACCAGTTTCGTTCTGGCTGAGAATGTTCACGGGAAAAGGAGCAAAACGAAATACTGTTGAAGCCAGAGTTAACGCGTAGCCTCCGTGCCCGCGCAGCCAGCGCGGCAGGGCGTTAGCGCGGCGAGCCACTTCGCTGTCGAGCCCCAGGCCGGCCACGCTGCAGAAATAGTGTCCTGGGCCGATTGCCGGGTTGCAAGCAAACTCGTGTGCCGCCGAGGTCTCGTCCGCAACTCCCACCGGAGTAACCACTCCAAGATCGATCGCGCGCACATTATTTCGCCCGGAGCAGAAAGTCCTCCAGGCTTCCTGTGAGTCGCGTACGCGGCGCAATCCAAGCGCACGCGCAAAGTCATTCCCGCTGCCCGCCGGAATAATGAGCACCGGCAATCCGAGCTTCACCAGTTGAGGCAGGTGACGGTGGATTGTTCCATCGCCGCCGAAAAGCAGAATGACGTCGGCCTGATCCGCAGCGGCAGGCATCCCGATCCGCCAGGCTATGCTCCCGTCAGTTTGAAAGGGCTTGAGGTGTTTCGCAGAACACCCCAGACCGAGAATGGTGGCGGCGCGCATGTGCGCGGTTGAGAGTAACAGAGTCGAACCGCTTGGCGGGATCGACGGATCTCAAAGGGCCCTGTCCGAGCGATGAATTCTCGGGTACCTACCGGACACTGGGCGTCCGACTATCGTAACCCTCCAACCCCTCCCCAAGACGAAGAGTGGCTGGCATGATGGATCCAGACACTCGTTTCTTGGATCGACTATGAGGCTGCAACGGGTAACAAATATCGGGTGTTGTCTAGTAGTTAGCCTCGTCCTCGCGGGTTGCGGCGCAAGCGGCTCCCAGCCCGGCCCGACCATCGTGAGTGCGGCCGCGCCCTCAATTACCGCCCAGCCCGCAAATCAGACCGTTATCGCAGGGCAGACTGCAACATTCTCGGTCACAGCGATCGGAACAACTCCCTTGAGTTACCAGTGGCGAAAAGGCACGACCGCGATCACGGGCGCAACTTCAGGCAGTTACACCACAGCTGCGACCACCATCGCCGACAGCGGTGCCCAGTTCAGCGTGGTTGTGAGCAATGCGATCGGAAGCGCCACCAGCAGCGCAGCTACTCTCACGGTGAATGCCGTTGGAACGGTAACGCCGAACGTGCTGACGTATCACAATGACATCGCGCGCACAGGGCAGAATCTGTCGGAAAGCATCCTGACTACGAGCAATGTCGTGTCGGCAACATTTGGAAAGCTTGGCTTCTACCCGGTTGACGGTCTGGTTGATGCGCAGCCGCTTTATGCTTCTGCCCTTGCGGTTCCGAACAATGGCACACACAATGTGCTGATCATTGCGACCGAGCACGCTTCCGTCTACGCTCTCGACGCTGATTCCGGCGCGACACTCTGGCAGGTCACGATGCTTAAGGCCGGCGAGACAACTTCGGACGATCGAGGGTGCAGCCAGATTACTCCCGAAATCGGTGTGACTTCTACCCCCGTCATCGACCGCACTCAGGGTCCCAATGGCACTGTCTATGTGACCGCTATGTCGAAAGATGGGTCAGGCAACTATCACCAGCGCCTGCATGCTCTGGATCTCGCGCTCGGTACAGAATTGTTCAGTGGTCCAGTCGATATTCAGGCGACCTATCCTGGAACAGGAGACAACAGCAATGGCAGCAGTGTGGTTTTCGATCCGGGACAGTACGCGGAACGGTCCGCGTTGCTGTTGCTGAATGGTGTCATCTACACAGGTTGGACTTCGCACTGCGACATTCGGCCTTACACAGGCTGGATCATGGGTTACAGCGAATCCACCCTGGCGCAGACCAGCGTACTGAACGTGACGCCCAACGGCAACGAAGGCTCCATCTGGATGGCCGGAGCCGGCCTTGCCGCCGATAGTTCAGGCAACATTTATTTTCTCGATGCCAACGGCGATTTCGATACGACTTTGAACGCGAGCGGTTTCCCCACCGACGGCGACTATGGCAATGCCTTCATGAAGCTTTCGACCTCCGGCAACCAACTTGCCGTGGCCGATTACTTCGAGATGGACAACGGCGTCGGAGAGAGCGACAGCGACACCGACCTGGGCTCCGGCGGAACTATAGTGCTGCCAGATATGAGCGACGGCTCGGGCCACACTTTGCATCTCGCGGTGGGCGCGGGTAAAGACAGCAATCTATACCTCGTGAATCGCGACTCCATGGGAAAGTTCAGCTCCAATAACAGCACCATCTATCAGGAACTCGATGGAGCCTTGCCGGGCGGCGTCTGGGCGATGCCCGCGTATTTCAACACCACGGTCTACTACGGGTCAGTGGGAAGCCCCATCCAGGCGTTCACGTTCACCAACGCGAAACTATCGACCAGCGCAACGGCACAAACCGCCAACAGCTTTGGGTATCCCGGGGCAACGCCCAGCATCTCGGCAAATGGCGCCAGCAACGGCATCGTATGGGCCGTCGAGAACAGCAGCCCGGCAGTATTGCACGCTTACAGCGCCACGAATCTGAGCGAACTCTACAATAGCAACCAGGCCACCGGCGGCCGAGATCAGTTCGGCGCAGGCAACAAGTTCATCACGCCAACGATCGTGAACGGCAAAGTGTTCGTCGGAACGCCGAATGGCGTAGCAGTGTTCGGCCTGCTGCCATGAACAATGTCAGGGTAGGATCTGCACGCGCTTTATCCGGTGTCCCAAGCGAACGTCGATCGTCACGGGTGGAAGTCCGGCTAGAAAAACAGGATCCCTTACTAACTCACCATTGAATTTCACTGAGCCGGCTTTTCTTTTGTTGCCTCCCTCAGTAACGGAAGAAACAAACCCCGCTTTGAAGAGAAGCTTGTCCACCTTGATCGACGATCCCGGCAGCGGGTTGACTTCTCCAACGCTTCCGATTGAAACATCCACCGTTTCTATTGACTCAGGCGCCTCACTCTTCTGAAACTGCCTCGCCCAATCGTCGCCCGCATTGGCCGCGGCCTCGCCAGAGTGGAAATCCGCCACAATCCGCCGCGCCAACTCCTTCTTCGCCTGCATGGGATGGGTCTCCCGCTTCATTTTCTGGATGTCGGCGAGCTGCAGATCCGTCAGCAACTCGTAATACCTCCACATCATCTGGTCGGAGATGCTCATGAGTTTGCCGTACATTTCCAGCGGCGGTTCGTGAATACCGATCGCATTGCCGAACGACTTTGACATTTTCTGCACACCGTCGAGCCCCTCCAGAATCGGCGTCGTCAGCACTACCTGAGATTCCTGGCGGTAAGCGCGCTGCAATTCCCGTCCCACCAGCAAATTAAATTTCTGGTCCGTGCCGCCGAGTTCCACATCCGCTTCAAGCGCGACCGAGTCGTACCCCTGGACCAGCGGATAGAGTAGCTCGTGAACAGAAATCGGCTTCTCGTCCCGGAATCGCTTGTGAAAGTCCTCGCGCTCCAGCAGTTGTGAGACGGTGTACTTCGCCATCAGGCGGACGAAATCGTCGGCAGTGAACTGGCCCATCCAGCGCCGGTTGAAATCGATCACCGTTTTCTGCGGATCGAGGACTTTGAAAACTTGCGCTTTGTAAGTCTCCGCGTTTTCTTCGATCTGCTCGCGCGTGAGCGGCGGGCGCGTCACTGAGCGGCCGGTCGGATCGCCGATCATGCCGGTGAAGTCGCCAATCAGAAAGATTGCCGTGTGGCCGAGATCTTGAAAGTGCTTGAGCTTGCGCAGAACCACGGTGTGCCCCAGGTGCAGGTCGGGAGCGGTGGGATCCATGCCAAGCTTCACTCGCAGCGGTTTGCCCATGGCGCGCGACTTCTCGAGTTTGGAGCGCAGTTCGGCCTCGCGGATAATTTCCGCGGAGCCTTTCTTGAGATACGTGAGTTGTTCCTCGACCGGTGCGAAGGTTGGCATTGGAAAAGACATTATAAGGAATGCATCAGGCAGAAGTCAGAAGTTACAATTCTCGGGAAGCGGGGCGGCTTGTGGTGACGGAAAGCATTCACCTGCGAAAAGCAGTTGCGGCAGATGTTCCCAGGCTGCGGGAACTAATCGAGGCCTCGGTGCGCGTCCTGCAGGCTGAGGACTACTCGTCCGCGCAGATTGAAGGCGCGCTGCAGTCGGTCTATGGCGTGGATAGCCAACTCATCGCCGACGGAACTTACCTGGTGGCGGAGGTCTTTAACTCGCAGAGCCCGGAATTGCAGAGCCAACCCGAGATCGTCGCCTGCGGCGGATGGAGCAAGCGCAAAACCTTATATGGCGGCGATCAATACGCAGCACGCGAAGACTCCTTGCTCGACCCCGCGCGGGATGCGGCAAAGATTCGAGCGTTTTTCGTGCATCCAAACTGGGCGCGGCGCGGTGTCGGGAGCTCGATCCTCAAGGCGTGTGAAGACGCCGCAAGCGCAGCCGGCTTCACCCGCCTTGAAATGGGTGCAACGTTGAGCGGCGTTGCCTTCTACAAAGCAAAAGGGTACAGCGCCGTGGAGAATCAGGAAGTTCCACTCGACAACGGAGAGACCCTGCCGATATTGAAGATGGCGAAGGAATTCAAGAACAGTTTTTGACGGCCTAGCTATATCGCTCGTCTTAACACCTAAATCACCCAGGGAGGAATCTGGACTTCATTCACCCACGAGTATGGCTCGTCCCCCCTGGCCAACGGCTTGAAAACCTGGGTCGCTTGCAAACCCGCTTCTCTATACACCGCTCGATATGCCTCGTCTGTCCAGAGGATGTCTTGGACTGGCCTCCGGTCCTGGTGGTCGCTAACCACGATGCGCACGACATCTCCGCTGCAAGCGGCGGCATTCTCCGGGAAATCCTTGGTGGTAAATGAGGCCCATTCGTGGCTGTAAATCTCGGGAGACGAAACAATGCTGACCATGGTTCCGTTCGACGTCAACAGCTTTCCCAGGTCACGAAAGATTCTGACCTTCGTCGCTCCCGGAATGTTGTCAAAAGTGAAAGCGGAGAGCACGAGGTCAAAGATCCCAGTATCTAGGGTGTCAAAATTGTCGCCTGCCACAAGGCGGTAATCCCCGGAGGGATCCGTAGTGCGCGCAATCTGCAACATGTCCTCTGAGATATCGACCCCGATCACATTGAACCCGAGTTTCTGCAGGAACCTTGTTGACCTGCCGGTGCCACAACCGAAATCAAGCGCTCTGGTTCCGGCTACATGCTCAGCCAGAATGGCGGGTAGGTCGCGGTATGCGAGATAGTAGGTGTTGGCAAACTCAAGCTTGGCGTACGCGCTGGCACGGCTGACATCCTGGTAGCAGTTGACGAAGTCCATAGCGCTTTTTCCTGCAACTTTCTTGTACTCCTATGACATGAAGAAATGCCAAGCCCAGTGAGTTTCCCGCGCTATTTCTTCTTGAGTTTGCTCTGCTTCAACCTGCGGCCAACGATCTCGAAACTCCCCTTCAGAACAATGTTAATGGCCTCCGTATACGCAATGTGTTCCTGTTCGAGAATACGAGCGGCTAACCTGCCTTCGTCATCGCCGTCGAGGACGGATACCGTCTTCTGAACAATGATCGCGCCGTGATCAAGTTCTTCATCTACGAAATGCACTGTGCAGCCCGTGACTTTCACTCCATAGGCGAAAGCCTGCTCTTGGGCTTCGAGCCCTGGAAATGCCGGCAGCAGCGAGGGATGGATGTTCAGAATTCGCCGCGGAAACTGCTGCACGAACCACGGCGAGAGCAGGCGCATGTATCCGGCCAGGCAGACGAGGTCCACATTGTTCTGCTTGAGAGCGGCGACGACAGCGCGGTCATGCTCTTCGCGCGGCTTGCCCTGCGACGGAATCACCAGCGTATTCAAACCGCGCTGCCGCGCCGTCACCACACCGGGTGCGTATTCCTTGTTCGATATGACCACGGAAATACGCGCGTCGCCGATGCGGCCTGCGTCGATGCTGTCGGCGATGGCGACGAAGTTCGACCCGCGGCCGGAGAGAAGAATGCCCAGGGATTTCATGGGAGTCTTAGCAGGGCCATCATAATTCACCACAGAGACATAGAGAGGAATTCTGAAAAATGCACATTCAATAAATCGGAGCCGACCGCAGTCACACCTACGCGCGACAAACCTTAAAGGGGTTTCTCTGTGTCTCTGTGGTGAGTTAAGTTCTCAGTTGTAAATTACTTTGCGTTCGCCCTTGACGATGCGCCCCACGGTAAAAGCCTTCTCGCCCACGCGTTCGAGCACGCCCTGGGTCTTTTTGAATTTCGCCAGAGGAACTACCAGCAGCATTCCCAGGCCCATGTTAAAGGTTCGCAACATCTCATCCTGCGGAACATTTCCCAGTTCCCGCAGATGCTCAAATAGTGGTGGTACGGGCCAGGAACCAAGATCAATCGCGGCTGCAGTACCGCGGGGCAGCACGCGCGGAAGATTCTCGGTAATACCGCCGCCAGTAATGTGCGCCAGCGCGGAAACACACTGGCCGTCGATCAGTTTTTTCAGCGCCGGCCAATAGCTCTTGTGGGTACGCATCAATTCATTGCCCACTTTGTTCTTGATCTGGTTGACGTAATCGTCAGGCGAGTAGTGCGCCACTTCGAACAGCAGCTTGCGGGCCAGCGAATATCCGTTGGTGTGCAGACCGTTGGAAGGCATGCCGAGGATAACGTCGCCGATCTGTACGTCCTTGCCGGTAATGATTCGATCGCGTTCTACCACGCCCACAATAAATCCCGCCAGATCGTATTCGCCGTCGGGATAAAAGCCGGGCATTTCTGCCGTCTCACCTCCGATTAGCGCGCACCCATTGTGCTTGCAGGCGTCGGCGAGGCCCTCCACCACTTTCTCGGCAATCGAAGGCTCGAGCTTACCCGTCGCCAGATAATCCATGAAGAACAGAGGCGCGGCGCCCTGCACGGCAATGTCGTTGACACAGTGGTTCACCAGGTCCGCTCCAACGGTGGAATGCAGGCCCATCTCGAAGGCAATTTTGAGCTTGGTCCCAACTCCGTCGACGCTCGAGACCAGCACCGGATCGACGTATTTAGTCTTGTCCACCGCGAAGAGCCCGCCAAAGCCGCCAATTTCACTGAGCACACCGCGAGTAAAGGTTTTGTGCGCCAGATACTTGATGCGCTGCTTAGTGCGGTTGGCGCGGTCAATGTCCACACCAGCGTCGGCGTAGGTGACGGAGGGAGCGGCGGGCGTGGGGTTTTTGGCCACGAGTTTCCTGGGGTCTCGTTTTCAGTTCTTCAGTGTGGGAAAATGCCTGGTTTCCTTGCGAAGCAGAAGCTCCTAAGGCCGCTCATTGTAACACGTTCAAAGGAACCGCTGAGACAGCGAGGCGCGAATGAGCGACCCGAGACATAGGTAACAGATCGTACCGGACACATAGGTTACACTTTCCCCTTTTTCTTGAGGAGGAAAGTGGATGCCGTGGAAGGAGTGTTCGGTGATGGACGAGAGACTTAAATTCGTGGCTCGCCGGCTAGCCGGCGAGCCAATGGCGGAACTTTGCCGGGAGTTCGGGATCTCCCGCAAGACCGGCTACAAGATCTTCGATCGCTACCAAGAATGCGGCATTCACGGGCTCACCGACCGAAGCCGGCGTCCCTATCGCTACGCCAACCAACTTCCCTTTCAAGTCGAGAACTACATTCTGAACGTCAAGCACGAGCACCCCAGCTGGGGTGCTCGCAAAATTCGCGAATGCTTGCTCCGTAGATTCTCCGATATTCCCCTTCCCGCCAAAAGCACCATCCATGCCGTGCTGGATCGCCACGGACTGGTCGAGCAGCGCGGTCGCCGGCGTCGTCGTGCGCAAGGCACGCCCTTATCCTTGGGCCAGCGACCCAATGAGCTCTGGTGTACCGATTACAAGGGCGAGTTCTTGCTGGGCAATCACCAATACTGTTATCCGCTCACCGTCACCGATCACGCCAGCCGTTTTCTCCTCACTTGTGAAGCGCTTTCTTCGACCCGAGAAAACTTCGCTTTCACGGTGTTTGAGCGGCTTTTCCAGGAGCGCGGCCTACCCGCCAACATCCGCAGTGACAACGGCGTGCCCTTTGCTTCCGCGCACGCTTTGTTCAACCTAAGCAAACTCGCCGTCTGGTGGCTTCGCCTCGGCATTGGCATCGAGCGGATCAAGCCTGGCCATCCGCAACAGAATGGCCGCCATGAACGCATGCATCTTACCCTGAAGAAAGAAGCCACCAAGCCGGCGGCCTCCAACTTCCTGCAGCAACAGGCCCGCTTCGACAAATTCATGGACGTCTTCAACCGCCAGCGTCCGCATGAAGCTTTGGACATGCGATGTCCGGCCGAGGTCTACCAACCTTCGCCGCGTCCCTACACCGGGTTGCCAGACATCGACTATCCCTTCCACGACAAAACCATCGTGGTCACTCGCTGCGGCCGCATCTGCCTGGGCAACAAGAAAATCAATTTCAGCCAGGTCTTTGCCGGACAGGCCGTCGGCATCAAAGAGGTTCACGACGATATCTGGCTGGTCAGTTTTCTGGAGTATGATTTGGGCTACTTTGACTTGGAGACCAGAGTTCTGGAACCGCTCGAAAATCCATTCGGCCCAAAAGTGTTACCCATGTGACCGGTACATTCTGTAACCCATGTCTCCGGGTTGGACCGAAGGATTTTGGTGGCGGCGCGTGGACTCGAACCACGGACCTACGGATTATGAGTCGCCAAACCGCGGCTGACTCTAAAGGACTTCAACAAGGTAACTCGGCAGATTCCGGCAAACTTCTGCAAAATCCGCAACCCCCGCGCAACAAAAACAAGCCCTCGGAGGGTAGTCCCAAATGAATCAACCTCTCCAATCTCTCGATGACAGAATTTGCGGGGAGATCCTCGACGAACTAGCCGCAGGGAATCTTAACCTCGCATCCCTCCTGCGAGTCGCCATTGATGAGCCAAGCATAAGGGCGGAAGATGCCGCGCTCTTAGTAGAGCCGACAGAAGCGGAATCGGCGCTGGGAATCGTGGAACGAATCGTAGTCAGACACGGAAGGATGGCATGAGGAACGAAACGAACAACTCTGCGTCTCCGGCGCCGGTGAATCAGGGACGCCACGAAGCGCAGTGCTCTGTCTGCAAGCACCCACAGCGCGAAGAAATTGAGGAGGAATTTTTAAGCTGGAAAAGCCCGGACAAGATCGGCAAAGCTTTCAAACTCTCCCGCGACTCAATCTATCGGCATGCCCGCGCCATGGATCTAATCGAACCCCGGCGTCGTAACGTCAGATGCGCACTGGAACGGATGATTGAACGTGCTGGCGATGTCAAGGTTAACGCCGCTGCGATTGTCTCGGCTGTGGCCACTTACTCGAAGCTCAACGCGCAAGGCCAATGGATCGATCGTCGCGAAACCATAGACCTGAACGATTTGTTCGCTCGAATGACCGAAGACGAGATGCGGCGTTATGCCATCAGGGGAGAATTGCCGACGTGGTTCACCTCGGCTGTGGGCGCTACGCCAACAGCCAGTCAAGGAGGCGGAAATGCAGGATAAACCCTTGAATCTTAATAGAATCCGTATCGCGCAAGTCGCTACGGGAGTATCCCCCGCAGATCATCCTCTCGGCTCACTGGAATCACGGTCTGTTGCTCGGGTTTTGCTGGACCATGTTAGTCGCGCCAAGCCACAACTGTCCCAGTACGAGGCGGATGCGCTCATGATCTATCGCTTCGCCCGGTACTTGTTGCGCGGAAGTGACTTAGACCCAAGCTTCAGCGACGTTCAGAGAAGCGTTGCGTATCAGCGTGGCTGCGAACTAGCTGAGAGAGAGTCCGCGCCCAAGTCCCACAGGAACCCCATCAGTTTTTTCGAGGAATTGTTCGAACGACGCGGCATTGAGCCTCCGCCACGCGATGCGAAGTGGAGAGAGCCTTTTCTCTGGTGTGTCGCACTGGCTTCTCTCCTCCGATGTTTTCAAGAAGCCTGGGAGCGGCAACTGGTTGACCTACCGTTTCCGATCAGAACCGAGATTAAAGGCTGGGATGTGCGGCTGTACCTGCGCCGATTATCAGGGGACTGGACAGAAGAGACAGACGAACTGGTCTGCTTCCCGATACTGGGTCCGGTGAAGGAGCTTCAGGGCTGGCAGCAAGAAACTGAGCGCTTCGCGCTGGATAGAAACGACGGGCAGCAAGTATGCAGCGAAAACTGATTTAGCTGAAAGGTGGCACCCTCTATGAGTTGGCCAAGCCTAACTAATCCGGGACTGCAATACGATCAAGGTCAGGGCACCGATCCGACTACGGGGATGCCCGTCCAGCTTCCTCCTATAGTGAAGTTTTTTAAGAACGCCGCGCTACGCGGCCATCAGGCAGCC
>CAWJFA010000017.1:0-77021 GCA_963842075.1 uncultured Acidobacteriota bacterium
TGCTATCGCGATTTATCAACAGTTAAAGTGGTCGAAAAAAAATTGCGCCAGGATGCCTATAAACACCTTTCTTAAATTTTCTAGGCATTTTGTATCCCCCAATTTTGGCTGTTTGGGAGGAAAGGTGACTTTTTCAACACCCACAGGCGATTACACTCATTGAGAATTGGCGCCGCTCCCCGCCCGGTCAATGAGTGAAATGGCGATTTTTCGCCAATCATGCGTTGCAGGAAACGCACTATGACGCGCCTCCTTGGGGAACTCTTACATTTGCTGTATCATCGACGCGGCCTTTCGATATGGTAACCGTCCAGAAAACAGAAAAACTATTGCTCCCAGCCGTTAAAAGGGCGACCTCGGTCATCCTCTACGCATTGCTGCTTTGCGTTCTGTTAGGTCTACTAGTGTGGTACTTCCTTCTCAACAATGTCGCCGTTTATCGCAGCATCTCCCTTGCTCCGGGAACGACCGTCACGCAAAGCTTTTGGGTGAACTATGGCGGCTTTTACCGGCTGGAGATTGTGGCAGAGAGAAAATTCCCCCATCGGGAAATGCAATGCTTGTTGGGCATTAACGACGCGTACGGCGTTAAGGACTGCAACGAGACACGTCTGAGATACGCATGGACTTTAAGTTGTAACGGCGGAAAGGTCAATTACTCAGGCACCTCGGACAAAATCTTCGGAGGAGGTTATGCAGACGATTGGATGGAAACAGAGTTCGGAGGCTTTGAGGCTAAGCATTGGGAACGATGTCAGTTGAAAATGAACTTCATAGAGGCAAGCCCGCTACTTTCTGGCACGAATCCAAAACTGCGCATCTTCACCGAGCTGTTCTGAAAACATCAACGGTTGATGTAAACAGGCGTGGGTGTTGAAAAAGTCACCGCGGGCGAGCGGACCCCGGCCAGGGTCAAAACCAGTTCTGGGGAGGGGGTGGGGGTGTAGGAATTTTCACGCGCCCAATAGCTCTCCCCTTCCCCCGTTTGACCCTTCTTTTCTCGCGCCTGTAAGATCAAACTTCATCGGCATCTGGACAAAGGTCCTGACCACAGAAGGCCCGCCAGAAACACGATCTACCGTGATCCTCTGCGCTCCCTGTGTTTAAGCTTTTATCCACTGCTGACCGCAAATCACCCCATGCCGCACGACCTGCCCAAATCCTACGAACCCGCCGCGATTGAAACACGCTGGGCTGAATACTGGGTCAAAGAAAAACTTTTTTCCGTCCCCACTCCCCCGCCCGCCCGTCCCGGAGGACCGGCCCGTCCCGTGTTCACGCTGCTGCTCCCGCCGCCCAACGTCACCGGCCGCCTGCACATGGGCCACATGCTCAACCAGACGCAGATGGATATCATCGTCCGCTGGCATCGCATGCGCGGTTTCATCACGCTCTGGCTTCCCGGCACCGATCACGCCGGCATCGCAACCCAAATGATGGTCGAGCGCGACCTCGCCAAAGAAGGCAAGAAACGCCGCGACCTCGGCCGCGAGAAATTCATCGAGCGCGTCTGGGAATGGAAAAAGCTCTACGGCGGCGCCATCCTCGACCAAATGAAGCGCCTCGGCGCCTCCGTCGACTGGGACCGCGAATATTTCACCATGGACGAAAATCTTTCCCGCGCCGTGCGCGAGGTCTTCGTCCGCCTCTATGAAGAAGGCCTGATCTACCGCGGCAAGTACATCGTGAACTGGTGTCCGCGCTGCGAAACCGCCATCTCCGATCTCGAAGTGAAGCACGAAGAGGTCGCCGGAAAGTTGTGGGAGATTCGTTATCCCGTCGTAGGCACGACTGAGTTCATCACCGTCGCCACCACCCGCCCCGAGACAATGCTCGGCGATACCGCGATCGCGGTGAATGCGAAAGACCAGCGCTACAACCATCTGCACGGCAAAAAAGTTTTGCTGCCCCTGATGAATCGCGAGATTCCCATCATCATCGACGAACTCGCGCAACCCGAGTTCGGCACCGGCGCTGTAAAAGTCACACCCGCGCACGATCCCAACGATTTCCAGGCCGGCAAGCGCCACAATCTTCCGCAGATCGACGTGATGGACGAACACGCGCACATGAATCAGAACGCCGGCCCCTACGCCGGTCTCGACCGCTACGAAGCGCGCAAGCGTGTCCTCGCCGATCTGCAGGAACAAGGCTTCTTAGTCGGCGAGAAAGATTACACTCTCGCCCTCGGCAAGTGCGACCGCTGTGGCACCGTGGTCGAGCCCCGATTGTCAGAGCAATGGTTCATCAAAATAAAACCCCTGGCGCAGAAGGCCATCGAGGCTGTCGAGAGCGGCGAGATCACGATTGTCCCGGATAATTACAAACAGATCTATCTCAACTGGATGAACAACATTTATGACTGGTGCATCTCCCGCCAGTTGTGGTGGGGACATCGCATTCCCGCGTGGACCTGCGACCATTGCAAACATGTCATCGTCGCCCGCGAAGCTCCGCTGACCTGCTCGAAATGTAGCAGCGCGAACCTGCTGCAAGTTTCCGATGTACTCGATACCTGGTTCTCGTCCGGGCTGCTGCCATTCACAACCCTCGGCTGGCCCGAGAAAACGCGCGACCAGGCAGTCTTCTATCCGACCACGTTGCTCATCACCGCCTACGAAATCCTTTTCTTCTGGGTCGCCCGCATGATCATGTTCGGCTGCCATTTCATGGAGGGTCACCATCAAGATCCCGCGATCAAGAAAGCCAGCGGCTGGCTGGGCGGAAAAGATGGCGACAAGAGAGACGACAGCGTGCCCTTCCGCCAGGTTTACATCCATGCGCTGGTGCGCGATGCTGAACGGCAAAAGATGTCAAAGACAAAAGGCAACGTGATCGATCCGCTCGAGATCATCGAGCGCTTCGGTACCGATGCCACGCGCTTCACCCTCGCCGCCATGGCTGCTCCCGGCACCGACATCGCCTTCAACGAGAGCCGCACCGAAGGTTACCGCGCCTTCGCCAACAAAATCTGGAACGCCGCTAGATTCATGTTCATGAATGTAGACCGCCTCGGATTCACCTGGAAACAGCCGCCCTCGGCTCTCCTCAGCGAAGCCGAAAGCGCTCTCCATCCCGTAGAAAGTCCCCTCATTGCTCCGTCTGGCATCGCGGATTTCTCCCTCAGCACTCTCGAGGACCGCTGGATCCTCTCCCGCTTCAATCGCGTGACAAAAGAGGTAAACGATGCCCTCACCACCTACCGCTTCCACGAAGCTGCCAACCGCATCTATGATTTCTTTTGGGGAGAGTTCTGCGACTGGTATATCGAGTTGATCAAGCCTCGCTTGAACGTCGACGAAGCTTCAGATAAGTCGCAGGCCCACATCGCATGCAGGAATCTGGTCAACCTGTTCGACGCGTCCCTGCGCCTGCTGCATCCAGTGATGCCCTTCATCACCGAAGAAATCTGGCAAGCGTTGTATGAGTCGAAGCCGCCACTGAAATCGATTGCCCTGTCCGCATATCCGCAAGCCGACGAGAAGCAATTCGATCTAACCGCCGAAACCGAAATGGCAATCCTCCAGGATTTGATCGTAAACGTCAGGAATGTCCGGGCAGAATTGAAGGTCGAGCCGAAAGTAAAGGTTCCTGTCGAAGTCTTCGCGCACGAACCTGGAATTAAAATCATGATTGACCAGAATCGCGGGGCCGTAGAGCGGCTCGCGAACGTGGAGAAGATCACGTTTGTCGGTGACTCTCTCGCCAAGCGTGCCGGAGTGCGCAGCACCGCCCGTTTCGATGTTCACGTAAGCTACGAGAGAAAGGTCGACGTGGCTGCCGAGTGCGAGCGTCTGAAGAAAGATCTTGAGAAACTTGAAAAAGAATTCGCAAACAATCAACGGCAGTTGAGCAACGGGCAGTTCCTGGCGAAAGCACCAGAGAAGGTAGTGGAAGGTTTGCGTAAGCGAGCTCAAGAATTGGTCGGGCTGATCGCGAAAATTAAAAGTCAGCAGGATGAGCTCCATTGTTCCAAAACTGACAGCTGACGCCTGCTCTTATGGACTGGAATTCACGACGCATTACCGCAATCATCGAGAACGCGCTGCTCGAAGACCGGGCCACGCGCGACGCCACCAGCTATGCCTGCATTGATCCCAACCAGCGCGCATCCGCCACCATTCTCGCCAAGCAGGATTGCATTCTGGCTGGCATCGGCTGCGTGGGCCGCATCCTCGATGTTTACGCCGCGCTCGACGGCGCCGTCACTTCGCACTACGAAGTCACCACGCATCCCGAAATTTTCGATGGCGTGCGCTTGCATAAAGGACAATCGGTTGCAGTTATCCGGCACAATGCTCGCGTGATTTTATCGTGTGAGCGCGTGATCCTGAACTTTCTGCAGCGCATGAGCGGCATCGCCACCCTGACTCGCAAGTTCGTGGATGCCGTCTCCGGCACCAAAACCCGCATCCTCGACACCCGCAAAACCGCTCCCGGCCTGCGCGTCATCGACAAGTACGCAGTCCGCTGCGGCGGCGGCCAAAATCATCGCCTCGATCTTTCCGACGGGGTGCTGATCAAGAACAATCACATCGCCCTCGCCGGCGGAATCGTGCCTGCCCTCGAACGCGCCGTACACAACCGCCGCGGCGCGCAAATCATTGAGGTTGAAGTGCGCACCTTCGAGGAATTCGAAACCGCGATTGCTCATGGCGCGGAAGCGATTCTGATGGATAACATGTCTCCCGAAGATGTGCGCCGTGCCGTCGAGCGCTGCGCCCAGCTTGACCCCCACATTCCTCTCGAATGCTCCGGCGGAATCCGCCTCGAAAATGTTCGCGCCTACGCCGATACCGGTGTCGATTTCATTTCCATCGGCCTTCTTACCCACTCCCCTCAAGCCGCGGACATGAGCCTGAGAGTGGTCCCGGCGTAAATCAGAAAGTTTCTTAGTGAACTGAGTGCCCTTCGTCTTAAATGCTCTCAGTTTGTGCTTTCCCCTCGCATCCCGCATAATTCCGGCATCAAGAAAACGAAAACAACTCGTGTGGCGCCGGCCCGCTCGTCCGCGAAGGCTCGCCAATCTGCAACCCAGCCGACTGACCTCGGTCTGGGCCGCATCGTCCGCCTGCTGATGGAGCACGCCACCGTAGTAGTAAGCGGAACCAAGATCGCGCAGGAGATTTCTTCCAATCGTTCCGAAGTCTGGCGATTGATCCAGCAATTGCGCGGTCTCGGCGTCGATGTGGCGGGCCACCCAGCAACCGGATACCGGCTCAGGTCGGTCCCCGATCTTTTGCTCCCCGAGATTTTGGCTCCGCTGTTGCGCGGCACAGTCTTCGACACTCGAATCCATCACTTCTACAAAATAGATTCAACCAACACGGCGGCCATGGCGGCTGCAGCCGCCGGCGCCCCCGAGGGCAGCGTTTTTCTTGCTGAAGAACAAACAGCGGGCCGTGGCCGCGGCGCCCATTCCTGGGAGTCCGCTCGCTCGGCGGGCATCTACTGCTCGGTGATCTTGCGCCCGGCGCTCGCTCCGTCTGAGGTGTTAGTTCTGGCTCTGGCAGCTGGCCTCGCAGTGCGTGCCGTGATTGAGCAAATTGACCCCCACTTGCAACTCGATCTGAAATGGCCCAACGATGTGCTCATCGAAGGCAAAAAGGTCTGCGGCATTCTTGCCGAGATGAACGCTGAAGCCACGCGGGTGCGCTATATCGTCGTGGGAATCGGCGTCAATGTGAACCAGACGAACTTTCCCGAAGAATTGGAGGCGACGTCGCTACGCCTGGCCTCCGGCAGTGTATGGTCACGAGTAGAACTGACCGCGGCTTTGCTAAAATCGCTGGACCGGGAATATCGTCGATTGCTCGAACAGCCGGACGCGCGCCAGTCGATTCTCCGCCGCTTCACCGAGCAGTCGTCCTGGACGCGAGGAAAACAGGTCCGCGTACAAGACTACGGCTCCGCCATCGAAGGAACGACCGAAGGATTAGATGATCGCGGCTTCCTGCGAGTGCGGACCTCTCAAGGATTGCAGACAATCTTGAGTGGCACCGTGAGAGAGATGAAAGAAGCAGTTAGCAACTAGCAACCAGCAATCAACACTCCGCAGGGCCGAATGCTGAATGTGAATGGCAAACTGCCAACTGCTAATTGCTAATTGCTAACAGTTAGCTTCACCCACAACCATGCTCCTCGTTCTCGATGTCGGCAACACCAACACCGTTCTCGGAGTCTTCGACGCCGCGGCGAATGCTTCCCCCGGAGACGGAGACGCCGCCCCGCGCTATGAACGCCTGGTCGCCAACTGGCGTGTTGCGACTCGGCAGGGCAGCACGGTTGATGAGTACGGCGTCCTGTTCCGC
Source organism: uncultured Acidobacteriota bacterium (assembly GCA_963842075.1). Lineage (GTDB taxonomy): Bacteria > Acidobacteriota > Terriglobia > Terriglobales > Acidobacteriaceae > Sulfotelmatobacter. Next base: position 6,312 of record CAWJFA010000017.1, read on the forward strand.
AATTTATTTTCGATGGCTAGTCTGCAGGCGTCGGGAATTCACGGCATTGTGATTTCATCCGTCGTGCCTCCGCTCGATCCCGTGCTGCGGCAGGTTTGCGAGCGCTACTTCAATACCAAACCGCTGTTGATCGAGCCCGGCGTGAAAACCGGAATGCCAGTGCATTATGACAATCCCGCCGAAGTGGGCGCCGACCGCATTGTGAACGCCGTGGCTGCGTTCGAAAAATACGGCGGCCCATGTGTCATTGTGGACTTCGGCACCGCCACCACCTTCGACTGCGTTTCCGCGAAAGGTGAATATCTTGGCGGCGTGATTTGTCCCGGCATCGGAATCTCTGCCGACGCGTTGTTTCAGCGCACCGCGCGCCTGCCGCGAGTCGAGATCCGCAAGCCCGCCCGCGTCATCGGTACCAACACGGTCGGCAGCCTGCAATCCGGCCTTTACTACGGATATCTCGGCCTGGTCGATGGCATTCTCGAACTCTTACTCGGCGAACTGGGAAAAGAGACCAAGGTGGTCGCTACCGGCGGCCTCGGGCCGATGATCGGTACCGGATCGAAGTACATTAAGAATGTGGACGATTTTCTAACCCTCGAGGGCTTGCGCATCATCTGGGAGCGAAATCTATTGGCGCGGCCGGGACTCATCACTAACCCCGCGCAAACTTCCACCAAAGCGAAAAACGGCGGCCAGCGTGCTCCTTCTGCCCCGCGTTCTCCCCGCTGAACCTACGTGCCCGATCAACCCAATCACGCCCAACCCAATCACGATCAACTCAATTACTTCAACTACTTCACCGAAATTGAGGAGCAATTCTTGCGCCGGCGCGGCGGCGGCCTGCTGCTCACCACACTCGACTGGGCTCTGATCGAGACCTGGAAGGACGCGGGCATTCCCCTCGAAGCCGCGTTGCGCGGAATCGACGCTGCCTTTGACCGCTACCATCAGCGTCCCTCGAAAACCAAAAAGGTAAACAGCCTCGCCTATTGTTCACAGGAGGTTCTTTCCGCGGCCGAAGACATGAAAGAAGCCGCCGTGGGTACCGCCTCCGCGTCGGCGCCGTCGACCAAATCGGCCGCAGGACAGGGGTTTGAGCCAGAGACGATCGCCACCTTCCTGCGCCGCAATGCCCATCTCCTCGACGCGGCAAAGCTCCCAACGAGTGCCGGAATTTCCGTTCATGCCGTTGCCAAAGATTCAGCCGCCACCCTGCGGAATCTGGCGCTGGAAATCGAGAGCCAGAAAGTATTCTCAAAACTGGAAAACCTGGAGCGCCGCCTCACCGTTCTCGAAGAAAAACTTTTTGCCGCACTACTCGCCGCCACTCCCGACGAAGAAATTGTAGCGGTCCGCGCCCAGGCCGACAATGAACTGTCGCCTTACCGCCGCAAAATGTCAGCCCCGCAAATCGAGCAATTGCAAAAACAATACGTCCATAAACGCCTTCTCGAAAAATACGGCCTGCCGCGGCTGAGCCTGTTTTACATGTAGCGCATCGGTTATCGATTCATGACCCAATCTTTCGATGCACTCATCCTCGGCGGCGGCGCGGCAGGACTGATGTGCGCCATCGAAGCCGGCAAGCGCGGCCGCCGCGTCGCCCTCCTCGAACTCGCCGACCGTCTCGGCAAGAAAATTCTCATCTCCGGCGGCGGACGCTGCAATTTCACCAACCTTCATTGCCAGCCGGAAAACTTTCTCTCCTCCAATCCCCACTTTGCCAAGTCAGCATTGGCTCGTTATACGCCAGCGGATTTCATCGCCCTCGTCGAAAAGCACGGCATCCCCTATCACGAAAAAACTCTGGGCCAGCTTTTCTGCGACCGTTCCGCGCGCGACATCCTGAATATGCTCGAAGCCGAATCCCGCAACGCCGGAGTGTCCATCTTCCTCAACACGAAGATCCAAACGGTCGAGCACAAAACTGAGTTCATTGTGCGCGCCTCCAATGCAGAGTTTCGCGCCGCAGCCCTGGTCGTTGCCACCGGAGGCCTTTCCATCCCGAAAATCGGCGCGACCTCATTCGGCTACGATCTCGCCCGGCAATTCGGCCTCGCCATCCGCGACCCCTGGCCTGGCCTCGTTCCGCTGCTGCTCAGCCCAGAGGATTGTTCGCGCTATTGCGATCTTGCCGGAGTCGCCGCCGAGATAATTGCATCCTGTGGCGGCGAACAATTCCGCGAGAGGATGCTGATCACGCATCGCGGCCTCAGCGGCCCGGCGATCCTGCAGATTTCCTCCTACTGGAAAAAGCCGCAGCCCATCCTGATCGATCTCGCTCCCGAACGCGAAGTCACTGCCGCCTTTCGTGATCCCGCAACGCCCGGAAATTTGCCTGCCCTGCGCGCCGAGTTGCGAAAATTCCTCCCTCATCGCCTCTCCGATCGCTGGCTCGATTTTCACGCTCCAACTTCGTGGACGAACCACGCCCTCGCTGACTTCGAAAAACAATTTCATGCCTGGCCCATCTCCCCCGCCAGCACAGAAGGCTTCGACAAAGCCGAAGTCACCGCCGGCGGCGTCGACACCAGCGAACTTTCCGCCAAAACAATGGAGAGCCGCAAAGTCCCCGGCCTGTTCTTCATCGGCGAAGTCGTAGACGTGACCGGCCATCTCGGCGGTTTCAACTTCCAGTGGGCCTGGGCCTCCGGTGCTGCCGCCGGACGAGCGCTCTGACCATGCCGTAGAATTAACTCTTGCTCCTAAACATCGAAAAGCTCATCTACGGCGGCGACGGACTCGCTCGCCTTCCCGCCGGCTCGCCCGGCAATGCCGGCTCGCCCGACAATAAAGACCGCGGACGCGGCAAAGCCGTCTTCGTCCCCTTCGTTCTTGCCGGAGAAAAAATCGAGGCCACTCTCACCGAAGAAAAGCCCGGCTTCGCCCGCGCGAGGGCCGACACAATAGTAGAGCCTTCGCCGTACCGCGTCCCGCCGCCGTGCCCGCACTTCGGCCGCTGCGGCGGATGCCACTACCAGCACGCCACCTACGACCACCAACTCGAGATCAAAAAAGAAATCCTGCGCGAGAACCTGCGCCGCATCGCCAAACTCGAACTGCAGTGCGAAATCCAGCTGCATCCTTCGCCTCCGTGGAATTACCGCAACCGCTCGCGCTTGCAGGTGCGGACTCAGCCCAACTTCGCCGCCGGATACTTCAAGTTCGCATCCCACGAACTTCTGCCCGTCGAAGAATGTCCCATCAGCTCGCCGCTCATCAACCGCGGTATCGCGGCCCTGTGGCTAGCGGGACGGGCAGGCAACATTGTCGAAGGCGTTCGCGAAGTTGAGTTCTTCGCAGCCGCCGATGCCGACAAAAATGAAACTCGCCTGCTGATCGAAGTCCTCTGCGCTCCTGAAGCTCGACGCGCCGCCGTGCGAGCCTGGGCTGAAGATTTCTGCGCCGCTATGCCTGAGATTGCAGGAGTGGTTGCCTTCCGCGAGCCTCAGAAAGGCGTGCTGGAACCGCTCGTCGCTGTGGGCGCCTCGGAGTTGACCTATCACACCCGCACTGCGGCCTTCCGCGTGAGCGCCGGATCGTTTTTCCAGACCAATCGATTTCTCACCGACGAGCTAATTAACATCGTCACCGCCGGGCGCTCCGGCGAACTGGCGCTCGATCTCTACGCTGGTGTGGGACTGTTTTCCACAGCCCTGGCCTGTAACTTCCGTCACGTAATTGCTGTCGAGTCGTCACAGACAGCCGCCGAAGATCTTAAATACAATCTCCCCACTAACGGACAGGCGGTTCGCTCCGCGACCGAGCAATACTTGCACGCCGCTGATGCTGGTTCAGTTCATGCAGGTTCGGCTCGTGCGGGCGCGGGCGATTGGCCCACGCAGTCGCGCAGCGAAACGGAAAGGGCGCGGGTCGGGACGGGCGTACTCCCCCAGAAGGGCCTTCATAAGCCCGACCTCATTGTCATAGACCCGCCCCGAGGCGGTCTGGGAGATCGCGTGACGCGTGCGCTTGCGAGTGCGGATGCGCCACGCGTCACCTATGTGTCGTGCGATCCCGCGACCTTGGCCCGCGATCTCGTGCCGCTGCAAGCGGCCGGCTATTGCGTCGAGGCGGCACATTTAATCGACTTGTTTCCTCAGACCTACCACCTCGAGACCGTCGTACATTTAGTGCGCTGACTCTGAGATTGCGCTGACCCAAAGACTGCGCTGACAATGCGCTGAGGAAAACTGATTCTTCGCGTGGACTCCGATTTCGAACGGCGCAACGCGTCCATCGCTGCGATAGGTTGCAACCCACGCCAGGCCACTGAATGCCGCTGTTGCCTAAAGTCAAAAAGCCGCCTAAAGTCAAAAAGCCCGCATCGCAGCCCCCTCCATTTCAATTCCATTTCAAGCCAACGCGCCAGCCCATGTTCTGGGCCGCGCTGGCCTACGCTTCCGGCATAATTGCCGGCACTTACCTTTCGCGTCCCGTGTCATGGTGGCTGGCGGCGGGAGTCGCATTTTTCGCTGCGGGCCTGTATTTCCTTCGCAGACGCCAATGGCTCGCGGCAGCCCTCGCTCTGGGCACGCTCTTCCTTGCCGGAGCGCTTCACATCGAACTGCGCGGAACAGCCAGTGTTCCCGATCCCAGCCTCAACAGCTTCGCCGACGGCCAGCAACTGGAGATGACGGCGCACGTCACGCGAGAGGGTAAGTTACGCGAAGGAGTCGGCAACGAAATCCGGCAGTCTCTCGACGTAGAAACCGAAGAAATCATCGCCGGGAATGGCAAAATCATTCCGCTGCATTCTGGCGTTCGTCTCGGAATTTATGGAATCCGCCCCACCGGTCCCCAGTCGGCTCAGCAAATCAGCGAACCCACAACCCCCATGCGCATTTTCCGCTACGGTGAACGCATCCGCCTTCCCCTCAGGCTGAAGCTTCCGCGCAATTTCCGCAACCCCGGGGCCTTCGACTATCAGGGTTATCTTGCGGCAAATGGCATCGCAGCGCTGGGCTCTGCCAAGGCCGAAGACGTGCAAATGCTGCCCGGCTTCGCAGGCCGCCGCGTAGAACTCTGGCGCACCCAAATTCATTCCAGCATCATCGCCAAAGTGCACTCGCTTTGGTCGCCCCCGCAGGCCGCTCTGATTGACGCCATGGTCATCGGCGAAGAAGCCTTCATCGATCGCGACACGCGCGTCGATTTCCAGCGCTCCGGCACCTATCACATTCTCGTCGTCTCCGGGATGAACGTCACCATCCTCGCATTCGTCGTTTTCTGGACGCTGCGCCGCATTCGCCTCTCGGACATTCCTGCAACCCTGCTTACCATTCTCTTCTGCGTTGCCTATGCCTTTTTAACCGAAGTCGGCGCACCGGTTTGGCGAGCCACGCTGATGTGCGCCATCTATCTTGGTACGCGCCTGCTCTACCGCGACCGTTGCATGGTCAATGCGCTCGGGACAGCCGCTCTTGGCTTGCTGGTATTCGATCCGCGACAGCTCTTTACCGCCAGTTTCCAGATGACATTTGTCTGCGTCCTCATCGTTGCCGCAATCGGTGTGCCCCTCGCAGAGCGCACCTCGCGCCTCTACCGCCACGCGCCGGCACACTGGGACGCGGACGATTATGGTCCATCGCTGCCTCCGCGGATCGCACAGTTTCGTCTCGATCTGCGCTTGATTGCAGGCCGGCTCGCGCGTTTTCTCGGGACACCAGCGTCGTTGCGGCTAGTGCGCGCCCTCGTCATAGTTTGCCTCGCGAGCTTTGAATTATTGCTGGTATCGGCCGTGATGCAGGCCGGATTAGCGCTGCCCATGGCGTATTACTTTCACCGCGCTACTACCATCGGCCTACCCGCCAACGTTGCCGTCGTTCTCCTCACCCAGCTTCTCATGCCCGCCGCCATACTCACTGTCGGGCTGGCTTACATTTCTCCCGTGCTCGCGAAACTTCCAGCGCTTCTCACCGCCTTCGCGCTTCAGGCGATCACCGGCACAGTGCATAGCTTAGGAGGTTTGCGGTTGGCCGATCTGCGTGTTGCTACCCCATCTCTCGTGATCATCGCGGCATCTTCCGTCGCGCTGGTCCTCGCCATGGTATTCGCGCGCAGGCGTATGCTGCTCGCGGTCTCGGGACTGCTCGCGCTCCTGCTGGCATCCCTGGCGCTCGCATTCGTCCCTCCAAAACCTCAAACGCGGGCCGGAGTGCTCGAAGTAACTTCCATCGACGTGGGCGAGGGAGACGCCATCCTGTTGGTCACTCCGCAAGGGCGCACCTTGCTCATCGATGCCGGCGGGCCCATCTTCGGCGCTGGTTCGCAACTCGACTTTGGCGAAGATGTAGTTGCGCCTTACCTGTGGACGCGCGGCATCTCCCGCCTCGATGCCGTCGCCATTTCACATGGACATTCCGATCACATCGGCGGCATGCCCGCCGTGCTGAAAGATTTCCGCCCGAAAGAGCTGTGGATCGGCCTGCTGCCGCCCAGTCACGCGCTCGAAAACCTCATCGCAGAGGCCCGCACCCTTGGAATTAAAGTTGTGCGCCATTGGGAGGGAGACAAATTTTACTTGGGAGGCGCCACGGTCGATGTGCTTTTTCCTCCGCAGGACTGGCCCGTCGGCCTCGAGCCAAAAAACAACGATTCCATGGTTCTCCACGTCAGCTATGGCGCAACCTCCGTATTACTCGAGGGCGACGCCGAAAAAGCGGTCGAGCGCCGCATCGCCAGCCTGCATCATCCTCACGCCGACCTCTTAAAGGTCGGGCATCACGGCAGCGCCACATCCACCACCCCGGAAATTCTGCAGACGGTGAACCCTCGCTTCGCCGTGATCTCGGTTGGCTTCAGAACATCCTTCGGCCTGCCCAAACAAAGCGTTCTGCAGCGTCTGCAATCCGCCGGTGTCACCGTCTACCGCACCGATATGAACGGCGCAGTAACCTTCTACCTCGACGGCCACACCGTCACCCCTTGGCTGCCAGCTTTTCAGTAATTTGGTTTCACGCGGGCTTATAGCCGCGGGGCGGCGTCAGAATACAGAAAAGCGGATCGAAACCGAGCCCCGAAGGGATGTCAGAGAAGCTAGAACAGACTACTAAGCAGCGTCTTCCACAACGACTCAACCCTTGGTCTCATCATCATCCGCTTCATTCGCAGACTCCGCCGCCAACGAACTCTGCCGCGACTCCGCAATCAACCGGCGCGCTTTCTCCGCATCTTCTTCCCGCACCAGAATGATCATTCCCCCCATCCCCGGAAACGCATCCTGCAAAAGACTCGCGGACGCAAGGTCGCTCTCAATATTCGCAGAATCGAGCAGACCCTTCACCACCAATGCCTCCGACTCCTCTTCGCTGTCGAAAACCTTCACCAGTTTTTCATTGGGATCGGGCCGCCGTCGTTCTTCCGTGGTCGCATCAGGTTGCTTTGCCATAGGTCTCCTCTTCTCGAAATCGGCCAGCGAAGACAGCTCAGACTCCGCTCCCCGATTCTAACCCTTCTGACTATTTCGTAACATTCAAGTGGATGAGCTTTCCTGCCTCAAGGTTGTGACTCCACCTGCGCCGCAGACCCAGCACTTTCGGGCCGTTTGTTTTTTCTCCCAATCGGCGCAAAATGGTGAAAATGGGCGCAACAGCGCGCTGCGCCGCTACATCCAAAAACTGTGGGCTAATAGTTACGCAAGTTGTAAGGCGAAAAAGGGGCCAGAATGAATATTGGGGAACCGGCGAACCATGAGAAGAATTCACATCCCGCAAGCCAGCGCGTAACCGAGTCCGCAACCGAATCCGACGACGAAGCCCGCAGAATCCGTCGCCTCCAGATCATGATGAGCATGGTCACTTCCGTGATCAGCCAGGACCCCAGCCTCACCGTGGAAGAAGCCTCAGAACTCGCAGCCGGCGCCAAACGTGCCGCCCTCGCCATGTTCCCCGACAAGGAACTCGCCTACGATCTCCTTTACAAGCCGCGCCTGCAGCGCCTGATGCGAGAACGCTTCCGCCTGCAATAAAAATCGCCGATCACTGATCACGACCCCAGATCGCTGATCACGACCGCCGATCGCTGACAGCTGCCGCCCACCGTTCCTACTCATCCACCACAGAATTCCTCAGCGACCCCACTCCCTCCACGCTGACTTCCATCACCTCTCCCGCCACCACCGGCCCCACTCCCTGCGGCGTCCCCGTCGCAATCAGATCGCCCGGATAAAGCGTCATCGCCTCCGCGATGTAACGCATGACAACGTCCACCATGAAAATAAAATCCCGCGTATTTCCATTCTGCCGCACCGTTCCGTTGACCCGCGTTTCCACTCCCACCCCCGCCCACGGATCAAGCCCATCCGCCACCACCGGCCCCACTGGACAGAACGTATCAAAGCCCTTCGCGCGCGCCCACTGCCCATCTTTCTTCTGCAAATCGCGCGCCGTAACATCGTTCAGGCATGTATACCCGAGAATGTATGGCCGCACATCTTCGTCCGTCCTCAACTTATAGCAAGTCTTCCCTATCACCACGCACAGCTCGCCTTCATAATCCACGCGTTGCGAAAGCTTCGGCCTTCGCACCACTCCTCCCGGCGCCAGCAATGACGAACTAGGTTTGAAAAATAGCAGCGGCTCCGTAGGGATCTCATTCCCAAGCTCGGCTGCATGTTCCCGATAGTTCCGCCCCACGCACACAATCTTTGTCGGACGCACCGGGGGCAGCAACTCCGCCTCCTCCAGCACAATCGGTTCGATCCTGCGCGAGCGCAACCCTTCCACATCCCCATCCGAATCTTCCGGCGGCGTCAGCAGAATTCGCACAATCGCATCTCGCCCCGCCACAGACTCCACTAACCCGTAATAAGCCTGTCCATTCAGTTGAAAGCGGCAATATTTCATATCAAATCCACCTGACCACGAGTGACGAAAACAAGAGTGACAAAAATTAGGTCACTGTCATCCTGAGCGGAGCAATTGCTATCGCGAAGCGAAAGCAATTGCGCAGTCGAAGGATCCCTACCTACAACCGCGAACCCGCAAGCAGTTCTACTCGCAGCGCTACGCCCGCTGCGTTCCTCCCAGCCCCTGCAGCGCCTTCACAATCTGCCCTGCCCACGCCGCAATCTGATCATCCCGCAGCGTCCCTTCATCCGATTGCATCTTTGCCCGCAGCAGAATCGAATACTTCCCCGCTTCAATCGACCCGCCGCGAAAAATTTCCACCGGCTCGAATTCCCGCAGCTCCGGCAAGCGCAGCTTCATCACCACCTGTCGCATCTGTTCGAACTCCACTTCATCGCCAAATACAAACGAGAAATCGCGCTCCACTGCAGGATATTTTCCCAGCGGTGCGAACCTTACCTGCCGCAGCCCGCGCGCATGCAGCCGCTCCAGATCAAGCTCCGCCAGAAAAACATCCTGCCGCAACTTGCGCTCCGTTTTCACCTCTTCGGCAATCTGCCCGAACTGCGCCACCACCGCCCCATCCATCACCGCCCGCGCCGAGCGTCCGGGATGAAAGTATTCCGCCGTCTCCCGGTCGAACCTCAGTTCGCCGCAGGCAAACGCCGCCAGCAAATTTTCCACATCGCCCTTGAACGAACGAAACGCCTCCACTGCCGCCGCATGTTCTCCTTTGCTCACATCCAGCATCCCGCCCGCCGGAAGGGTTGCTTTTACCGCGGCCAGCGTCGCCCCCAAACACGCGCGCGCCGGTTCAACCCGCTCGCCATCTCGGATTTCATACACCTGGCCCATTTCGAATAAGCGCACATTCTCGGAATCGCGATTCAAATTCCACGCCAGCATGTCGAGCATGCCCGGAGCCATCGACGTCCGCATCACACTCGCTTCTTCGCTCAGCGGATTCTCCAGCTCCAGCACGGTCGACCCGCTTGAAGACGAAAATCTCTCCGCATCGGCATGGGAAATAAATGTCAGCGAAACTGCTTCGTTGTAACCCAGCGCCAGAGCCCGCCCGCGCAAAGTCGCGTCCATGGCGGCGTGCGGCAGTTCCACCACCGCGCCGCTGTAAGCCGGCAAAGTGTTCTCGAACTTGTCGTAGCCGTGCAACCGCGCGATCTCTTCGATGACGTCAATCTCGCGCTCCACATCCAGGCGCCAACTCGGAATCTGCACCCGAAACTCCGCCTCCTCCTGGCCTTCCGGGATTACGCCGAAGCCCAGCTTCTTCAGGATGCGGAAAATTTCTCCCACGCTCAAATTCCCGCCCAGGATGCGCTGCACCTCGGAGAGCCGCAACATCACCGGCGCCTGGTCCATCTTTTTCGACACCACATCGATCGCGTCGCCCACCAGTTCTCCGCCACCCGACGCGAGAATCAGCTCCGCCACCAGATCGCACGACAATACCGTCGACTCGAAATCCGCTCCGCGCTCAAATCGGTGCGACGCGTCCGTGTGAATCCCATGTCGCCGCGAAGTTTTCCGCACCGTCACCGGATCCCACCACGCCGATTCGATCAGGATATTTTTCGTCTTCGCCGTGATCATAGTGTCGAACCCGCCCATCACCCCCGCCAGCCCGACAGGTCTTTTCGCATCCGCCACCACCAGATCGTCAGATGTAAGCGTGCGCTCCACTCCGTCCAGCGTCTTGAGCTTTTCGCCGTCTTTCGCGCGGCGAATAATCAGTTTCCCGCCCTCCAGTAAATCCATGTCAAAAACATGCGTCGGTTTGCCCATCTCCCATAGAACATAATTCGTGGCATCAACCGCGCTGCTGATCGGCCGCTGGTCGAGCAACCGCAAACGCCGCGAAATCTTTTCCGGCGAAGCCCCAACCGTAGTTCCACGAATCACCCGCGCCGAAAATCGCGGACAAAGTTCCGGCTCCTCCACGGTAATCGGGAAGGACGCATCTTTCGAAATGCCTGGGGACAGCACCGCCGGGAAGGGCACGACTTCAGTCGTGCCGTTAGAGCTCGGGGAAAATGCGGCTTTAGCCGCTGAGGTACGCCTTCCGGCTGACGGCTTACGGCTGAAAGCTGACAGCTCCTTCAACGGCAAGTCATAAATCGCCGCCGCCTCCCGCGCCACTCCATAATGATTCATCGCATCCGGACGATTCGTCCCAATCTCCATCTCAAACACAGTGTCCGCACCCGACCCGCTGATCCCCTCGACCGCAATGCCGCAAGCAGTCAAATCCTCAGCCAGCCGCCCGTCATCGACGGAGAGCTCAACAAACTCCCGCACCCACTCTGGAGAAATTTTCATGACGTTCTAGAATGCTCTGTCATCCTGAGGCGCGTTTTTCGCGCCGAAGGACCTCTGCAACTAAGCTCTGAAAACGGTCGCATCGAGGAATTTTCCCGATGCTCTCGCCCACTAGACCTTCCCTCGCTGGCGGTATGTGACCGCAACATCGTTTATCCACGCAATCTCAGCATCCCGGGCCGTTATATGGATAAACGCATTCCACTCGTCCACCCAGAGATCGACGGAAATACGCAGCACCTCGGAATCATGCAAACTATTGGGCAGCGCATTTTCAAGTTCCTCTAGCGTCACAAATTGATCATCTCGAAAAGCTAGGGGCTAGCAGCTAGAAGCTACCTTACCCCCACTGCCTCAAAAACCTCACATCCCCCTGAAAGAACAACTGAATATCATCCACGCCATACTTCAACAAAGCGATCCGGTCCGCGCCCATCCCAAAGGCAAATCCCGAAACTTTCTTCGGGTCATATCCGTTCTCTTTTACAAACCCAAACACATTCGGATCGACCATCCCACACCCCAGAATCTCAATCCACCCCGTCTGCTTGCACGGACGGCAGGGTTCACTGCCGCGCCTCCCGCTCCCACCGCAAATAAAGCACGAAACAAACATCTCCGCGCTCGGCTCGGTGAACGGAAAAAACGACGGACGAAAGCTGGTCTTCACGCTCGACCCAAAAAATTCCTTCATCGCATGATCGAGCGTCCCCTTCAAATCGCCAAACGTAATATTGGTATCGACCGCCAGCCCTTCGATCTGATGAAACATCGGCGAGTGGCTCGCGTCCGGAGGATCGTTGCGATGCACTGTCCCGGGAATCACAATGCGCAGCGGCGGCCGCATCTTTTCCATGGTGCGAATCTGCACCGGAGAAGTATGCGTGCGCAGCAGCAGCCGTTCGCGCTGCGCCTTCGACTGCTGCCCCGCGATGAACAAAGTATCCTGCGTATCCCGCGCCGGATGATTGGGAGGAAAATTCAGCGACTCAAAATTGTAGTAGTCAGTCTCCACCACAGGCCCCTCAGCCACCGAGTAGCCAAGTCTCTGAAACACCCCCACCATCTCCCGCGAAGTCCGCATCACCGGATGTTCCGCCCCAATGGGACGCCGAATTCCAGGAAGAGAAATATCCACGCGCCCCGCAGCCGACGCCCCACTGTCGACTCGCGTGATCTGCGCACCGTCCACAACCTCCTGAATGCGCGTCTTCAATTCATTAACGCGAATCCCTGCCTCGCGCTTCGCATCCTTGGGAGCGCCCTTCAGCCACAACTCATTGATCTGTGTGAGGATTCCGTTCTTACGTCCCACCCACCGGTCGCGAAACGTCTTGAGTTCACCTTCATTGCGAACTGCCGCCGCCTCGTCCGTGCACGCGCGCACGCAACCCGCCGCGGCCTGCTCCAGCGCCGCCGCCGAATAATCCGTCAATTTGGAAACGGTATACGCCATTCTCGTGCGCCAAACTCTCTAAAGGATTGTCATCCTGAGCGGAGCAAACCGATTCGCTTCGCGAATCGGTTTACGGAGTCGAAGGATCCCTATCGGTTAAGTCACATCCTCGGCGTGGCAGGGAACTTACACCAATGCCTCCGAATGCAGATTCCTCGCTTAGCTCGGGATGACAAGTTATAAAGTTAAGGTCTTTAATTCGGCACGGCTGAATGCCGTGCCATTTCCCGGTTTCGCGAGGCTCGCGGCTTGACGGCTACGCGATCGCGCCCTTGGCCTGCTCGACCAGATTCTTGAACGCCGCCGCATCCTTCACCGCCAGGTCGGCAAGAATTTTACGGTCGAGCTCCACCCCGGCGAGTTTCAATCCATGAATGAACTGGTTGTAGCTCATCCCGTTCAGCTTGGCGGCCGCGCCAATCCGGACGATCCACAGTGAGCGGTACTGCCGCTTGCGCTGCTTGCGTCCCGAATAAGCGAACTTCAGCCCGCGCTCCACTGCCTCTTTCGCCGAGCGGTAGAGTTTCGATTTAGTGAGGAAGTATCCGCTCGCGCGGTCTAATATCTTTTTGCGCTTGGCGCGGCGTTTGGTTCCGCGTTTTACACGAGGCATTGGTTTTCTCCTTTTTGCTTTCTCTGTGTCGGCGGCTGGAGGCAAGGACGATTCGCCGTTGCGGCGATCTCTGGCCTCTTCACGCGCCCCGCAGGCTCAATCTCAGCCCGCACTTCCTTCGTGATACTCCGCGTCCTTCGTGGTGAAAACCTTTTCCACTACAAAAGCCACTCCCGTACACAAAGGAAAATTTCTACTGGTAAGGAATCATCCGCTTCACTTTGCGAAGGTCGCCGGGACTCACCAGCGTGCTCTTGCCCAGTTTTCGTTTGCGTTTCTTGTCTTTCGAGGTCAGGATGTGGCGCAGGTGCGAATGTCCCCGCTTCACTTTCCCGGTCCCGGTTTTCTTGAAGCGCTTGGATGCGCCTTTATGCGTTTTCAATTTCGGCATAATCCCTCGTAATCAGCTGCAGGCTTCCCGCCATCAGCTCTGAAATGTTCTGGAATCTCCGCGACTCGCGGCAACTAGGCGTGCGAAGCCGGATTCGGAGCCTCAACCTCTGCCGCTGCCGCCGGCGCGGGCTGCTTGTCCTTTTCCGGCGCAACCTTGTCCTTTTCCTGCGCCAGCTTCTTTTCCTGTTTCGCTTTCTGCTTTGCCTCTTTTTCTCTTTCCTTCTCCCGCTCCGCCGCCGTCTTCTTCGGCGCCAATATCGCATGCAAAGTGTTTCCTTCTTGGCGGGGGCGGAATTCGACGATGCTGTGGGGTTCTACGTCTTTAATCAGGCGCTCCAGGATCTGCCGGCCTAAACCGGTGCGGGTCATTTCACGTCCGCGGAAAAAGATGGTGGCTTTTACTTTGTCGCCGCCATCGAGGAAGCGCAGGACGTGATTTTTTTTGGTCTCGTAATCGTGGTCGTCCACATTGATGCGGAACTTGACCTCTTTCACTGTGATGGTCTTCTGATGCTTCTTGGCTTCGCGCTCTTTCTTTTCCTGTTGGTAGAGATATTTCCCGTAATCCATGATGCGGCATACGGGAGGCTGGGCGGTAGGTGAAATCTCGACCAAGTCCAGGTTCTTGCTGCGGGCCAGTTTGAGCGCCTCGTAGGGAGGCATCACGCCAATCTGTTCACCCTCATCACCGATCACGCGAATTTCGCGGGCTCGAATGCGATCATTGGTTCGGATAAAACGTTTATCGATAGGGTCCTCCGCGCTTTGAGCGACTGGGAATACAAAATTATAGCATGGGGGATTGGGGATAGTTGCCGCTTCGATGCAGCCGTTGCGGGCTGAGGGCTTGGCAGTCGAAGGATGACAATTCCTCGGCAGGATGACGATTCTTTAGAGGCCGCGGAACATTAGGTCTTCGAGGGCCATGCGGCGGACCTGCCAGAAGTCGCGCTCTTCGCCGTTCACGTTCAGACGGCACTTGCCGCTGTCGTCGAAGGTCAGCGTGATGTCGAACATGCGATTGCCTTGATCGTCACGCACTGAAATTCCGTGCTCGGCGAGGCTGAAGATTACCGCCCGGTGCAATTCTTTGGCATCCAGGCGAACGGTTATTTCGACGGTATCCTCGGCCAGCGAAAATTCGTAGGGCGAATTCTGAGGACGCAGCGAGTTGCGAGTGTTCACGTCCTGTTCAATCTGTGAGCGGAGGGCGCTGAATATTTTTGGCAGGGAGCAGGAAGAGCGCTCGGTAATCCAATTAAATTGGGGGGTGCCGTTTTGAGCTTTCTGGTTCTCGCCGTTGCCGGCCTGGGGCCTGCCGTTGTCTTTGATTTTGTCCGCTTTGCCGCCGGCCACTGCGTCGTCGCTTTTTACATTGCTGCCGTTCACGTTTTGAGCCTTTCAGGCATTGGACCTGAACCGGCGTAGATCAATATCTAGCTCCATTCAGAGAAACAGTAAAAATCTGAACTTCGTCGCCTCATATCCTCCGCCGATTCTCTGACACTGTTCGTCTTCGATGGTCCAAGGCTAACCCGCGTCTATCTGTTCGCCGATTTAGATGCCAATTTGGGGCGGGGCTGCTGGCTACCATCGGGAAGTTTTTCGCATCAGAGTGCCATGGCGACTTCAGCCTCAATGCGATTTGAAACGTGCCTGCCCACCCGGTACCGTGTCCGCACGCCGGCGGAGCCGATGCCGCCGCCGATTAAGGAGCCCCCGAGCCCGATGGAGAATCCGGACGCGCCGGTGCGGGAACCTGATCCAGAGCAGCCGGAGCAGATCTGAAGGGCCACGCCGCTCCCTCGGCTTGAGGGCCGCCCCCGTTGCCCGCACGAAACCTCTCCGGCTTGCGCTTGCTCAACTCACCCTGGAGCGTCTCGCGGTTTCGGTGGCAAGTTGCATAGGTCCTTCGGCGCAAAGAACGCGCCTCAGGATGACAGCTGTAGCGAGCGGTTGAATTACCTGGTTTAAGTTGTGGAAAAAGTTGTCAATAGGCAAAACTTGCACGATGGGGCTTATCTCATAGCAAACGCGACGTAAATATTTTGGCAAACATGTCCCAATCGCTATATTCTTTATGATATAATAGTAAGTAGAAATAAATCACACAAAGGCGCAGCCCACGGGTTGCGCCTTTTGTATTTCTGAAGGCGGGTACTGGCATGGGACTACCGGGTAAGTGGTTCATGAACAATGCGGAGCGTGGCGAGTGGGCGGAGATCAGGTTTGTGGCGCGGGCAGCAGAACAGCGCTTTCGCGTCTCCAAGCCGTGGGGAAATATGTCGCCCTATGATCTGATGGTCGAACGCGACGGCGTCGCCCACCGGGTGCAAGTGAAATCAACGACCTGCCGTGTAAGCGCGAAGGCTTATAGCTGCAGGATGCCAAGCGGGAAGAGGCTGACCCGGATCCTGCAAGAGATTGATTTCGTGGCCGCGTACCTGATCCCACTCGACCTTTGGTACATCATCCCAGCCGGAATCGTGAAAAAAAGAAAGGGAGCAATCTCGCTCGCGCCTTGGGATCGACGAGCCAAGTACGAGCGCTACATAGAGGCCTGGTATCTGCTTCGGAGTTGGAGAAAGAAAAGTCGGCAGGACCCTTCAGTCGCGCGAGAAAGGAACGAGGCAAGAGCGAGGTCTCGTTCATAGCGGCAGGGCCACTATTCGATTTTCCAAAGATTGAACTTCTCGCAAAGGGCGCGAAAAAAGGACGCGAAAATGGGGCACCCACTTTTATGGGTGCCCCGCTGTGCTACTTCTTCGGCCCTATTTTTTCGGGTGAGGGGCCTGGTGCGTTTGCAGGTTCTGGCGTTGGGTTGTGTGGCGCTGTTGCAATTGCTGCGTTTGCTGAGCGTGCTTCTGTTCTACTTGCTGCTTCTCGGCCTCGCTGGCATTGCGTTGCGCCAGTTGGGCGTGTTCCTTATCCTGCTGCGCCTGCACTTTCTGGCGCTCCTGGTTTTGTTTATCCATTAGCTTCTGCTGCTGTTTCTGGTACTTCTGATCGAGTTTTGCATTGCCGGTGTTGGGAGCCGCGGGACGTTCGGCAGGCGGAAGTTCGTTGGGATGAACCGCGGGCCGGGCTCCGCCGGATGCGTTTTCAGGATGCGCTTCCGCGCCTCGATTCGCAGCAGCGCGATTTGCTGGAGGGTGATAGGGAGCTCCGGCTTCGCGCGCGGGGACGGCGGTGTGGAAGTCGCCAGGGCGAGCGGTGGCCGCGATCGGCGGGCGTCCCTGGTTTGCCGAGGCGCGCAACTGAGGATTGCTGCGAGCCTGTTGGATGTGCTGATTCTGCGCGGCGACGGGGCCGATGTGGCGATCGTGCTCGGCCGCTTCCTCTTCCGGCCTGGGACGCGCGTTGATGCCACCCTCGCCTCCGTTGTAGCTGACGTGAGTGTTGTTCACGATGGTGACGTGCTCGTTGTAGACGTTGTGAATATTGACGACGTTGACGTTGAGCACGTCGCGGTTATAGAAGAAATGGCCATCCTGCCAGCGGCCGCCGACAAATCCTTCTCCGAAGTAGCCAAAGCCGTAGTTGATGCCGCCGTAAAAACCGATGTGCGGACCCCACCAACCTTCATGGAATAAGAAAACGCCGCCCTCCCAGCCCCACCATGGCGGAGTCCAAAGGAAGCCGACTTCGGGCGCTTCCACCCAGGTGCCGGGAACCCAGTAATAATCGTCGTCGTCGGAGTCCCAGGCCCAGTAGCCGGGAGTCCAGAGATAGCCGTCGCCGGGACAGACCGGCTGTTCATAAACCGGAATGGCGGGCGGACCGAAGGCCACGCTGATGCGGACCTGCGCGGAGGCCGCAACTGACATTACGAGCACTGCGAACGCGAACAACATTGTACGAATCGAGCGAGTCATGCGCATAGAGTCCTCTCGTTGCCCAATCGTCTTTCGTAAACCCGGTGCTGCTGGAATTGTTGCGGGTTGTGTGGACGGATCGGAGCGGTGGTTATCCAGGTGAGTTCGAGATATCAGTCATAAAACCGGGAAGAGACTAGCAGGAGCGAGTCAACTGTTTGCTCGGGTCTTCACTGTAGAGGCGTAGGTGCTTTGCCGGAGTGAAAGTTTATAGAGAGGAGAGAGGAGTTAACCACAGAGAGCAGGGAGGGGCAGAGGAGAATACTGGCGGGGTTCGGTGAGGGATCCGACTAATGCGCCCTCGGCTGCGTCTTCGACGTGGACGGAGATCCAATGATTGGGGGCGTGGCGTCCCTTAAGGAAGAGCCTTTGATAGTTGTCGGTGAGACATTCGGTAAAGGCTTCGGGGGCGGGAGTGCCTGCGCTACGCGAGTGGAGCGTGATGGCTTCGATCTTTTTTCCGACGAAGCTGCGCATGAAGGCGAGTTTTTTTTCGGCGGCGAGGTCGCGAAGGATTTTGTTGCGCTCGCGGGCGATGTGCACCGGGACTTGATTGGGCATGGCAGCGGCTGGCGTGCCGGGGCGCGCGGAGTAGGTGAAGACGTGCAGGTAGGTGAAGGGCAGGTCTTCGATGAGGCGGATGGTGGATTCGAATTCGGCGCGGGTTTCGCCGGGGAATCCGGTCATGACATCGGCGCCAATGGCGGCGGTGGGCATGGCGGCGTGAATCTTTTCGATTTTCTCGCGATAGTGCCAGGGGCGATATTTGCGGTGCATGCGGCGAAGGACGGTGTCGCTGCCGGATTGCAGCGGGACGTGCGCATGTTTGGCGATGCGCGGGGAAGAAGCGACCAGGGAGATGAGGTCGTCGGTCCAGTCCATGGGTTCGACGGAGGAAATGCGAAGTTTTTCGAGCTGGGTTTGGGCGAGGATGGAGCGAAGAAGGGATTCGAAATTCGGGGTGCGAGTTTCAGAGACGAGGTCACGTCCCCAGCGGCCGAGATTGATGCCGCTGATTACCAGCTCGCGGTAGCCTGCGGCGACCAGAGTATTTACTTCGCGAATGATCTCTGGTAACGGCAGCGAGCGGCTGTGGCCGCGGACGCTGGGGATGACGCAGAAGGAGCAGCGGTTGTCGCATCCATCCTGTACTTTGAGGTTGGGGCGGGTGCGGCTGTTTTCGTGGGCAGATTCGAAGACCGGTGCGGCGAGGAGTTCGGTGTGGGCGAAGATGTCGGAGACGAAGAGCGGCCGTTGGTCGCTAGTCGTTGGTCGTCCGAAGGATGATGCGAGGCGGGCGAGCGGGACGAAAGTCTCAGGAGTGGTCGTAACTTCATCGAGCACGATTTCGGCGAGTTGGTGTTTGTGGGAGTTGCCGATTACGCAGGAGACGCCAGGAAGAGCGGCGATTTCCTGAGGAGCGCGCTGAGCGTAGCATCCGGTGACGATGATTTTTGCGGCTGGATTCTGGCGCTGGACGCGGCGGATGGCGGCGCGGGCGTCCTGATCGGCGGAACTGGTGACGGTGCAGGTGTTCAGAACTACGAAGTCGGCCTGGGAGGCGGAGGCGCGGTCGAGGCCGTGGAGTTCGAGCTGGCGTTCGAGGGCGGCGCCGTCGGCTTGGGTGGCGCGGCATCCGAAGTTTTCGACGTGGTAGGTGGGCACGGGAACTATCGTAGCGCATTGGCGCCGACCGTGCCCAATCTCGAACTGCCAGCAATCAGGCCGTGATGGCCCCAGCAATCAGGCGGTGATGGCCGTCTTCTTCTGCGTGAAGCACTCGCGGCAGAAAATGGGCCGCCCCTGGGTGGGACGGAAGGGGACGGTGGTCTCCTTGCCGCATTGGGAACAGGTGGCGCGAGTTTCGACGCGAGAGAAATGATGGCCGTCGCGCGGAGGCGGGGCGGCGGTGAGAACGGCCACGCGCTTGGACTTGCAGGATTTACAGCGCTTGGGCTCGTTCTTGAATTGCTTGTCGTAAAAAAACAGTTGTTCCCCAGCGGTGAACGTAAAGTTAGCACCGCAGTCGATGCAGGTGAGTACTTTGTCCTGAAATTCCATTGAGGATGGCTCCCTTATGCCCGTCGTTGCGCAGGCAAGCGCGGGGAAGCGCTGGCGAAGAGCAACACAGGTTGTGTACATCCCCCCTCAAACTACCCCTGGACTCGGCCCCCCACGCGCCTAGAACGGGCGTGGGTACGGATATTCTTACGAAAACGCCGATTGAATGATGAGTAATGAAATAATCCCTGGTGCAACTCTGCGCGGTGGGGGCCAACAGAGCAGGGCCGCCCCGGGACGGGGCGACCCTTTACTGCCTTATTCTTTACTCCTTGGAGTGCTTAATCCTGTTCTTTACGAACTTTTTTACGGGCACGCTTGCGGGCCAGCGCGGCTTTCACGCGTTTCTTCTCACCGGGTTTGAGGTAAAAGGAGTGACGCTTGACCTCCTTAATAATGTCTTCCTGTTGCACTTTGCGTTTGAAACGGCGCAGGGCGTTCTCGAGGGATTCACCCTCTTGAAGTCGAATTTCCGCCAGACAGACACACCCCCAGACCGTCCCAGTAGGACCGGATAGTTATTACAAGGAATTGGCGGGAAGTCAAGAGGGGAGTGGGAAAATGTTTGAGAGGGAGGGTCCATAAGGAGGTGCCGAACAGGGTTTTGCAGAAGCTGCAATGGGATGGTGGGCGCCATACAGCGAATACTGTATGGCAAGGTAACCGTAGATGAAGGAATTTTGATCGTACTCGGCGGGTGGAGCCGTGCGAGCCGCCTGCCAGCTTAACTTTTTTCGAGACCGAGGGTTAGTCGAGAGGGAGGTTAGGCACCCGTTATTATGAAAATACCGACAGAGCCTATCGGAAGCATTCCGCGACCTGTGCAGTTGATAGAAGCGATTGCGGAAGCCGGGGACCATGCTGATCCGAAGTTGGACGCGCTTTACGACGATGCGATCCGGGACACCATTCGAGAGTTTGAGGCGACGGGTTCTCCGGTCATAACGGATGGGGAGCAGCGGAAGTATCACAACTTCTGGACGTACGCTGTGCATGGATTGCACAACACGGCACCGGATGGTTTCAAGATTCCGTTTTCGGCCGGGCATGTGAGGCGGATGCCACGGCTTACCGCCGGGCCATTTCGTTACAAAGTTTATGCGGATCGATATCTTGATGTGGCCAAGCCGTACGCGCACAGGCCGATGAAGCAGGCGGTGATTTCGCCTTCGGCGCTCAGCTTAATGTACCCGGCGGAAGACATTCCGGGCTACTCGCGGCAGGAATTTATCGACGACCTGTTGCGCGAGCACGAGAAGGAGATTCGGCGGTGTTTTGAGAAGGGGGCGCAGAAAGTTCAGATCGATTTCACGGAAGGAAGGCTGGCGGTAAAACTGGATCCGTCGGGGGATTTGCTGAACAGTTTCGTCGGGCTGAATAATCTGGCACTGTCGCGATTCACGCCGGAGGAGCGACAACGGATTGGTGTGCACACCTGCCCGGGGGGCGATCGCGACTCGACGCACAGCGCGGACGTGGACTACGCGGATTTATTGCCCAGCCTGTTCGAATTGCGCGCAGGGAATTTTTACGTTGCGCTGGCGGGAGAAAAAGACCGGGTGGTGGTGCTGAAGATTATTCGCCAGTATTTGAAGCCGGACCAGCGAGTGTTTGTAGGGGTGGTTTCGCCCATCGATCCGCATGTGGATACGGCGGAGGAAGTTCGGGACCGGGTGCTGGAGGCGGCGGAATATATTCCGCTGGAACAACTTGGGACCACCGACGATTGCGGCTTTGCTCCGTTCAGCGATGACACTTCGACGACGCGCGAAACCGCGTTTGCGAAAATTCGCGCTCGGGTGAAGGGCACACAGCTGGCTGAAGAAGCGCTCAGGAATGGCCGATGAAACTCGACGATAACGAAGAAAAACTGCTGCGTTCGGTGGCGCTGCAAAATGCCCAGGCGGTTTTGCTGGCGCGGGAGCGAGCAGAGCGCGAACTGCGGGAATCGAACGAGCGCATCAGCAACATTCTCGAAAGCATCACCGACGCCTTCGTGGTGTTGGACAAGGAATGGCGATTCACGCACGTAAACCATCAGGCGGAAGAGATTCTGCGGCCGCTGAACAAGACGCGTGCAAACCTGGTAGGGACGATCTACTGGAAGGAGTTTCCGGAGTTAGTGGGCACGGCGGTGGAGAAGAACTTTCGACGGGCCGTGGCGGAGCAGGTGAAAGTTGAACTGGAGTTCTTTTATCCGCCGCTGAACAGTTGGTTTGAGATCCGCGCCTATCCGGGACGGGAGGGGCTTTCCGTATATTTTGTCGACATCTCGGAGCGCAGGCGAGCGGAGCGGGCAACGGGACTGTTGGCCGCCATTGTGGATTCTTCCGACGACGCGATTGTCAGCAAGAATCTCGATGGCATTATTACCAGCTGGAACAAGGGGGCGGAACGGATATTCGGGTACACCGCCGAAGAAGCGGTTGGCCAACACATCACTCTGATCATTCCGGACGAGCGTCTGGAGGAAGAGGCGGATATTCTTGGGCGACTGAAACGGGGCGAACGGGTTGACCATTTCCAGACGGTTCGGAGGCGTAAAGATGGCAGCAGACTTGATGTGTCTCTGACCATTTCTCCGGTGAGAGATTCCTCGGGACGGATCATTGGAGCGTCAAAGGTGGCGCGTGACGTCACGGCGCAAAGGCATGCCGCGGATGCATTGCGCGAGAGTGAAGAACGATTCCGCGCCATCGTGCAGGCCACGCCCGAATGCGTGAAAGTGGTGGGGCCGGACGGTACGTTACTGGCAATGAATTCGGCGGGTTGCGGAATGGTGGAAGCAGAGGCCGAGGGTGACATACGTGGACAGAGCGTTTACGATCTGATTGCGCCGGAATTCCGGCAGCGGTTCATCGAATTCAACGAGAGTGTGTGCAAGGGCAACAAGGGCGAGATCGATTTTGAAATCGTGGGGCTGAAGGGCAAGCGGCGGTGGATGGAAACGCACGCCGTGCCGATGCGCGATCCTTCGACGGGACAGACGGTGCAACTAGCAGTCACGCGGGATGTAACCGCCCGAAAAGAAGCCGATGAGAAGTTGAGGCACAGCGAGGAAGAATTGCGCGCATTGGCAAATTCGATTCCGCAGCTGGCATGGATGGCAAATCCGGATGGGCACATTTTTTGGTATAACCGGGGCTGGTTCGAATACACCGGTACCACGCTGGAGCAGATGGAGGGATGGGGCTGGAAAACGGTGCATGACCCTAATGTGCTCCCCAGCGTTTTGGAAAAATGGAATGAGTCAATTCGGACCGGAACGCCTTTCGAGATGGAATTTCCATTGCGCGGGGCGGATGGCATATTTCGATGGTTTTTGACCCGGGTCAGTCCGTTTCGCGATCAAGCAGGGAAAGTCACACGCTGGTTCGGCACCAACACGAACATAGATGAGCAGCGCCAATTGCTGGGTTCGCTCAGCGAAGCACGCGGTCATCTGGAAAAGCGAGTTGAGGAAAGAACTGCAGAACTCAAAGATGCGAATGAAAGTTTGCGCGACCTTTCGGCCCGCCTGCTGAAAGTGCAGGATGAAGAACGCAAGCGATTGGCTCGGGAGCTGCATGACAGCGTGGGCCAGATACTTGCGGCGCTTAGCATGAACGTGAGCATAGTGCAGGCGCAGGCCCATAAACTCGACTCGGTGGGAGCCAGAGCGGTTTCGGAAAATCAGCTGCTGGTGCAACAGGCCTCGACCGAAATTCGTACTCTGTCGCATCTTCTGCATCCTCCACTACTGGAGATAGCGGGCCTGGTCTCGGCGCTGCGCTGGTATGTGGACGGCTTCTCGGAACGCAGCAAGATCAAAGTAGATCTCGAGGTTCCCGCCAATCTTGACCGGCTGCCAAACGATACGGAACTGGCAATCTTCAGAATCGTTCAGGAATGCCTGACCAACATTCATCGTCATTCGGGGAGCTCTATTGCGGCGATCAGTATCGAGCAGGAAGGCGACCGTCTGGTGGTTCGAGTTCAGGATAACGGGAGGGGCATTCCCCCAGAAAAACAGCGGGAACTGATCGAATCAAACCGCGGCGGGGTTGGATTCGGCGGTATTCGAGAACGGCTGAGGCAACTGGGCGGCAAGTTGGAAATACAATCCAATGGAACTGGAACAGTGGTGACCGCGATCCTTAACAGTGGCGTGACGCTGGCGGGAAACGAAGAAGTCAGGGAAATGCTCGCTCCTTAGGGAGGATCAGTAGAAATCTCACTCTTGAAGTCCTCGATTGGCCTTTCCGGGTGATCAACTCAGAGAGAGGCCTGAAATTCCAGCCCTTCAGTCTGGTCCCAGGGTGTGTTGTTGCGCGAAACGCACAACAGTGGGACGGGCGGGCGCAGGAATCTGGTATCAAGAAGCTAAATTCAAAATCCACGTCGAAGGTAAGCGGGCAAGAGTCCGGACTCCGCCCGAGATAAGTCTGCTCTCACGAGATAAGTCTGCTCTCACACTGAAGAACTTTGTGCCGCTGGCCGATGAAGAACGGGAGGCGCTCGGTTTGCGGGCCCGCGATGACTTCGTCCATTAAAGCGATTGCTGCGTTTGCGCTGATTATTGTGGCGTACATCGGGTCGTTTGCTTTCTGGAGCGAAGAGCGGGGCGAAGAAAACAGGGGATGGGTGACGCACACGTATGTTGTCGTCGAGAAGTTGCAAGCCGTGCAAATCGACATCAGCCAAGCTGAAGCGGGGCAGTGGGGTTACCTGCTTACGGGGCGGGACAAATACCTGGAGCCGTACCAGGCTGGACTGAATCAGTTGCGGCAAGATATGGAAGATGTGCAGTACCTGACCAGGGATAACCCGAGGCAGCAGGAATCGGTGGGGCGGCTGCAGGGGATGATTGCGGCCAGGCTGACGGAGCTGAGCGACGGGATTGAAGTGCGGAACAAAAGCGGGCTGCTGGCGGGAGTGGAAGCGGTGGCATTCGGGAATACTGGCGGAAAGTGGATGGCAAAGATTGGGGCGCTGGTCGACGAGATGCGCCGGGCGGAAGGACAGTTATTAGTGAAGCGGCTGGACAATGCGGCGGCCAGCACGCGGAGGACGAAGCGGGTAATCGTTTGTGGAGACGTCCTGGCTATTTTAATTCTGTTGATCGCGGGGGTCGTGATTCAGGGGGAGACGGAAAAGAGAGGCTTGGCTGAGGGGGAGCTGAAGCATGTGAACGAAAGGCTGGAACGCCAGTCGGCGGAACTGTGGGAGACGAATGTGGAACTGGAGAGCTTTGCCTATTCCGTAGCCCATGATCTACGCGCGCCGCTGCGGCACATTGCCGGATATTCCAATATGCTGTCAGAGGATTACGGGCCGCAGTTCGATGGGGAGGGGCGGCGCTGGCTGGAGAAGCTGGTGGAGGGGTCGCAAAGAATGGGACGTCTTGTGGATGACCTGCTTAGTCTATCAAGGACGGGGCGGCAGGAACTCTCGTTGCAGGTTACGCCGCTGGATGCGCTGCTGCGGCAGGTGGTGGAGGAGCTTGGGGTGGAGGGTTCAGGGCGGGAGATCGAGTGGCGAATCGGCGAGTTGTCCAGCGCGGAATGCGATCCGGGATTGATGAAGCAGGTGTTCGTGAATCTGCTGTCGAATGCCGTGAAGTACACGGGAAAGCGGGAACATGCGGTGATTGAGGTGGGACAGACGATGCAGAACGACGAGCGGGTTGTGTTTGTGCGGGACAACGGAGTGGGATTCGAGATGCAGTATGCGGGCAAGCTCTTCGGAGTTTTTCAGCGGTTGCACAAGGCGGGTGATTTCGAAGGCACAGGAGTGGGGCTAGCGATTGTGCAGCGCATCGTTCGAAAACATGGAGGGCGGATTTGGGCGGAAGCGGAGCTTAATCAGGGAGCGACGTTTTTTTTCACGCTGGGATCGCCGGGGAAGAACGAGAGGCAAGAAATAGAAGCTGCGATGAAGGATGAGGTGATGCATGTCTAGCGAAGTTGAGATTTTGCTGGTGGACGACAGCCCGGAGGATGTGGAACTGACTACGCGCGCATTGCGCCGCAACAAAATTGTTAACGACATTCAAGTTGCGGAGGATGGAGCGGAAGCTCTGGACTTTCTTTTCTGCCGCGGTGCGCACGGGGATCGGACGTTTTCCAATCCTCCGAAACTGGTTCTGCTCGATTTGAAGCTTCCCAAGGTCGATGGCCTGGGAGTGCTGCAGGCTATCAGGGCGGATGAGAGGACGAAGTCGATCCCGGTTGTGATTCTGACTTCTTCCAAGCAGCAAGAAGATGTGATCAGGGGTTACAAGTTAGGAGTGAACGCTTTCGTTCAGAAGCCGGTGGACTTCGAGCAGTTTGGCGAGGCCATTCGGCAGATCGGAATGTTTTGGATGCTGATCAATCAAGCGCCACCACGGGAAGTGTTCGAGGGGAGCAGAGCGCAGGGAGCGTGAGGCATGGGGCGGTGGTAGGGATGGTTCGAATGCACAGGATCGTCCTTTGGACGATCCTGTGTCGCTCAGCATGACAGAGTGGGGGCACTTTTTTATTGCAGTCTAGGCGCCGAGGTATTGGACGTGGACGTAGGTGCCCAGACGGACATTGTAGGCGAGGTACCAGCCCTCGTGGTCGGGATCGTCGTAGATGACGATGTCGTCGCTGTCCCAGAGCCAGTCGTTGCAGAAGCCGATGTCGTGGGTGCGACGCCGAGGGAAAATACGGAACAGAGGGCGAAGAGGCCGAGTAGTTTTTTCATGTTTGTCTTTTCTTGGAGCAGCGCGGGAAGACTGGGCTAAAGCCCAGGTCAGTTTTATATGCTTTACGCGGCGTTAAAGCGCCGCTCTTCCACGTTACTGCGCAGGGAATCCATGGGGGACGCGACAGTGGAATCCCACGTTTCGCAAAGGAGGCGAAACGTGGGGCACCCTTTTCGTGGCGGTGTTTACATGGAAAGAACTAGAAGGTGAATTTCAGGCCTAGCTGGATTTGGCGGGGGGCGAAGGCGGCGTTGGGCTTCAGGAAATTTTGGGGCTGCTGGTAGTAGGCGGGGTAGGGAACTCCGTTGACGTAGGTGGTATATGGGGTGAAGGTGGTGGCTTCGGCGGTGAGGCCGTCGGTGGTGATGGTGACGCGCTGGTTGTCGTGGTTGAAGAGGTTGAAGGAGTCGGCGGTGAAGTCGAGGCGATAGCCGTGGGCGACGTGGATTTTGCGGACCAGGCGGAGATCGGCGGAGGTGTAGTCGGGTCCGGTGAAGGCGTTGCGGCTGTATCCGGGGAGGCGGTCATTGTCGTAGTTGCCGTCCTGATTGGGATCGCCGGTGACGGTGGCGTTGACGGGGCGTCCGCTGCCGGCGGTGACAATGCTGGAAATTTTCCATTCGTTGAGGAGGTGGCCGAGAAATTCGTGTCCGCGATGGAAGGGGCGAGGTTCGACGGAGAGGGCGGCGACGAGGCGGTTGCGCTGGTCGGTGACGCTGGGTCCGCGCTCGCCGTTGGGATTGTAGGAATTCTGGACGGTGGCGGGAGAGCCGGCGACCAGGGCGTCCTGGCCGTCGTCGATGGCGTGGGCGTAGGTGTAGGAGAGGCGGAGATAAGTTCCGCGGGCCATGCGGCGGTTGAGGGAGAGAGTGGCGCCGTTGTAAACGCTGGATGCGGCGCTTTGAAATTCATCGATGGAGCCGAGTTGGGCGATGGGGCGTCCGAGAGGATTGATGCAAGGGGGGAATGGGCAGGTCAGCGACTGAGTGTATTGCCAGGTGGCGAAGGAATCGACGGTGTAGTAGCCGTTCTGAAAAATGGAGCCGGTGGAATCGAAGAGAGGATAGGTGAGGGCAACCGGCGGCGGAAGGTTGACGTCGAGAGCGCGGATAAGATGTTCGCCGTGGACGTAGAGATAGGAGATGGCGACGGTGGTGTGGCTGGCGACTTCGCGCTCGAGCGTGAGGCTGGCTTGCTGCACGCGCGGGGTGACGAAGTTTGAGGCGAAGGCGGAGACGTTGTTAGTGACGCCTTCAGTGAATCCCGCGGGCAGGTTGCAGGAGGCCGAAGTCAGAGAGCAGGAGACGAGCGGATTGGGATATGTGGGAAAGACCTGGTGGTCGTAGTAGTTGGTGTTGTTGAGAAATATCTGAGAGTCGGTGATGCCATTTTCGGTGGCGATGGCGGAGTTATAGATCTGAGGGATGCGGACGTAGAACAATCCATAGCCAGCGCGGATGACAAGCGGGTGATCTTTGCCGATGGAGTAGGCGAGTCCGGCGCGGGGGCCGAAGTTGTGAGGATTAAACGGAACTTTGCCAGAAGGTGGGAAGAGTGGGTTCGAGACGAGGCCGGCGGTGGTGAAAGTCTGGAGATCCCAGCGTACGCCGAGATTCAGGGCGAGATGGTTGGTGACGCGAATGGTGTCCTGGGCGAAGGCGGCGTAGTCGTTGCTGTTGGGATTGGAGGCGGCGGGGCCGAAGTTCTGCAGATAGTAGTGCGGGACTCCATGGGCGTAGGCGCGGAGCGGGGTGAGCGGGAGTCCGGCTTCTTGCGGTTCGAAGGTAAAGGGATTCACCTTGATGATGTCGAAGAGGTATTCACCGCTCTGCTGGCTGGGAAAGAAATCGTAGATCCAGGTGATGAGGGCGTCGCCGCCGAACTTGAAGGAGTGGCGGCTGGTATCAAGACTGAGAGTTTCGGCAAGCTGGGCGCGGTGTTCGCGGGTGGCGCGGGGGAGCTGGTCGGAGCGTCCGATACCGTCGATGATGTCGGGAATTTTGATGAGTGTGTCGCTGGTGTTGCTATAGGACTGGCGGAGATCGCGGGAGAACTGGGCACGAAGATGGCTGATGAGGCGCGGAGTAAGGCCTGACGTGAGGGAGGCAGAGGCGGTGTCTGTAGAGACGGTTTCTTCGCCGTTGTCGGAGATGGAATCGTAGGTGACGGGGCTGGAGGGATCGAGGAAGACGTTATTCGACCCCCAGTAGCGCGAGGAGTTGTAGCGCAGGGCGAGTTGGTTGCGCGGGGTGACATTGATATCGAGCTTTGCGTAGGTGGCGTTGCCGATTTGCGCGGCGGGATAGGAACCGGCAAGAGAGGTGAGTTTGGAGGCGGCGGCGAAGACGAGGGCCTGGTCGGTGGCTTCGTAGTCGCCGGGAGTGTAGGGTCCGGTGCCGGCTTGGGGGACGACCTGCATGGTGCCGTCGAGGAATTCGACGACGTCAGGGACGTGGAAGTAGTGCTGATCGAATCCGGCGAAGAAAAAGACTTTATTTTTCTTGATAGGGCCGCCGATGGTGGCTCCGCCTTGCTGCTGGCGGCTGTGAGGCTTGAAGGTCATGAAGGCGTCGGCGGCGCCGAATCCGCTATCGCGAATGTAATAGAGGCCGGTGCCGTGCCAGTGATTGGAGCCGGATTTGGTGACGACATTAACGACGGCTCCGCCGGCGCGGCCAAGTTCGGCGCCGTAGGCGTTAGAGGAGACGCGAAACTCCTGCACGACTTCGTTGGAGAATTGGTAGGGCATGCGATAGAGGCCGCGGGCCTGGGCGAAGAAGGCATTGTTGAAGTCGCCGCCGTCGACGAGGAAGCTGTTCTGAAATCCGCGAAGGCCGCCGAAGGAGAGATCGCCGTTGGTGGAGGAGGTGAGGCTGCGGGGATCTTGCGTGACGCCGGGAGAAAGCAGCATGAGATCGGAGAAGCGGCGGCCGTTGAGGGGAAGATCGGAGATGGCGCGTTCGTCGAGGAGAGTGGAGATGGCGGTGGATTCGGTGTTGACGAGTTGCGGCGCGCCGGAGACGGTGACTTTTTCCTGAGCGCCGGCGATGGAGAGATGGAATTCGATTTCGGTTGCGGCGCCGACTTCGATGTGAAGCGTTGGACTGACTTGCGGCGACATGCCTTGCGCGACGGCGCGGGCGGAGTAGTCGCCGGGAGGGAGGATATCGAGGGAGAATCGGCCTTCAGCGTCGGAGGTGGCGGAGTAACGGGCGCCGGTGGCGGAGTTGACGGCGACGATGGAAGCCTGTGGGATGCGGCTGCCGCTGGGATCGAGAACGGCGCCGTGAAGGGCGCCGGTGGCGGCGTCCTGGGCGAGGGCGAGGGTTGAAAGAAGAATGCAGGTGACAAGGAGAGCGCGTGGCATGGGTTTCCCGCCTGTGGTCGAGAGTGCTCGGAGGGTTGAATTCCGCGCGGACCGGAAGCGAGCGGAGTGGGAAACCAAATTGTTTGTAACATGCGGGGGATGGAATCGACGGTGATGGCGGAGTTCTTTTTGGGGACGAGTGCCGGAGTGGGAATGGGGGGTTTACGGCGGGACGTGGGGGCGTGCTATGTTCAGTGTTTCGCGCGGCTGCGTAGTGTGGCGGGGAGTTGCATGGGTCCCCTTCGTCGGCCAAAAGGCGGCCTCCTCAGGGGGCGGGGGTGGTGGCGGGGAGTTGCATAGGTCCTTCGTCGGCCAAAAGGCGGCCTCCTCAGGATGACAGGGCGGGAGTAGTGGCAGGCAGTTCCGGAGCGAGAAGAAAATTATGATTCGATCGTTTAAGGGGATGAGGCCGGTGATACCGGCGACGTGTTATGTGGATGAGTCGGCGCAGATTATTGGGGATGTGGTGCTGGGGGAACATGCGTCGGTGTGGATGAATGCGGTGATACGCGGGGATGTGTATGCGATTCGGATTGGCGCGCATTCGAATGTGCAGGATTGTTGCGTGCTGCATGGAATGAAGAATCTGTATGGGGTGACGCTGGGCGAGTATGTGACGGTGGGGCATTCGGTGACTTTGCATGGGTGTGTGGTGGAAGACCGGTGTTTGATTGGGATGGGGGCGGTGATTTTGAATGGCGCGAAGGTTGGGGCGGGGTCGATTATTGCGGCAGGGACGCTGATTCCGGAGGGGACGGTGGTGGAGGCGGGATCGTTGTGGATGGGATCTCCGGGGAAGTTTCGGCGGAAGCTGGAGGAGAAGGATCAGGAATCGATTATGAGGTATGCGAGGAATTATTTGGGGTATGTGGAGGAGTATTTGAGGGAGGGGTGAGGGGAGCGCCGGTGGCCAGTGCCCAGTTGTCAGTGGATAGTACCCGGCGCATCGGGTGAGAATTCCTTGAGAATCCAGCGGGGCAGTTGAGCTAATAGGGATCCTTCGACTGCGGATTTGCTTCGCTGTCGCGAAGCAAATTCCTCGCTCAGGATGACAATACTAGAAAAGGGAACGGAATGATTAAAGCGGTAAGAGGGACGAGGGATTTGCTGCCGCCGGAGACGGGGCTGTGGAATTTTGTGGAGGAGAAGGTGCGGGAGGTGTTTCGCGCTTACAACTTCCAGGAGATTCGCACGCCGATTTTCGAGTCGACGGAGTTGTTTGCGCGCGGGGTGGGAGAAGAGACGGACATTGTGGCGAAGGAGATGTACACGTGGGAGGACCGGGGGCGGGCGGAGAGCGATCGGGGACAGTCGCTGACGTTGCGGCCGGAGAATACGGCGGGGGTGGTGCGGGCTTACATCGAGCACAAGATGTGGGATCGAGGGCTGCAGAAGCTTTATTACATAGGGCCGCAGTTTCGGCGGGAGCGGCCGCAGAAGGGGCGGTACCGGCAGTTTTATCAGATTGGGGCGGAGGTGATTGGTCCGGCGTCGGCGGGGAGCGAGTCTCCGGCGCGGGATGCGGAAGTTTTGGAGATGCTGGCGACGTTGCTGGACCGGCTGGGGATTGCGGGATGGAATCTGGAGCTGAATTCGGTGGGGTGTCCGAAGGATCGGGCGGCGTTCAATGAGGCGCTGCGCAAGGCTTTGGAGCCGGTGGTGGGAAAGATGTGCGTGGATTGCCAGCGGCGGGCGGTGACGAATCCGCTGCGCGTGTTCGATTGCAAGGTGGCGGAGGATCAGCCGATCATCGAGAAGCTGCCGCGGATCAGCCAGTTTCTGGATGAAGGGTGTAGGAAACATTTTGAAGAGGTGCAGGAAATTCTTATTAAGGTTGGGGTTCCATTTTTATTGAATGATCGTCTAGTAAGAGGGCTCGATTACTACACGCGGACGGCATTTGAGTTTACGCATGGGGCACTGGGGGCGCAGAATGCGATTCTGGGCGGCGGGCGGTATGACGGATTGTCGGAGGCGCTGGGCGGGCCGGCGGCCCCGGGGATTGGGTTTGCGATTGGGGAAGACCGGCTGGTGATGTCGCTGGGGGCTTCGGCTGAGAGCGTTTTGAAGAAGCCGGATGTGTATGTGGCTGCGCTGGGGGCGGGGATGAATGGGGAAGCGGCGCGGGTGGCGCGGGAGTTGCGGCGTGGCGGCCTGGTGGTGGCTTTGGGAGATGAAAGTTTTCGGTTGAAGAAATCGTTTGAGGCTGCCACCAAGGCGGGGGCGAAATATATTTTGATTGTCGGGGAGAATGAGGTGAAAGCGGATGCTTTCGCGCTGAAGAATCTGGCAACGGGGGAACAGGTTTCGGTGGCGAGGGGGGAGTTGGCTGGGAGGGTGCGGGGGACTTAGGGGTGGGGATGGGGTGTTGCGATTTATCGATGTTCCGGTTTATCGACAATCGCACTTCTCGGTATTCCCACTTCTCGATAATCCCACTTCTCGCAAAAGAAGCGAGAAGTGGGGCGCCCAGGGGAGTGGTGGCGCGAGAGATCCTTCGACTGCGGATTTGCTTTGCTGTCGCAAAGCAAATTCCTCGCTCAGGATGACAGGGCTTTTGGGGCAGGGGCGTATGGGAACAGTTCGAACTAAGATTGACGAGGCGGCACGGAAGTTTATTGAGGCGCAGCATGTGTTTTTTGTCGCGTCGGCGCCGCTCGATGCGGGCGGGCATGTGAATGTGTCGCCGAAGGGGCTCGATACGTTTCGAATTTTGGGGCCGACGAGCGTGGCTTATCTGGATTTCAACGGCAGCGGGGTGGAGACCATTGCTCATCTGAAAGAGAATGGGCGAATTGTGCTGATGTTTTGCGCGTTCCAGGGGCCGCCGGATATTTTTCGCGTGTATGGGCAGGGGCGCGTGGTTGAGGCGCACGAGGCTGAGTTCGGCTCTCTGGCGGAATCGTTCCCGGCGTTCGATAGCGTGCGGTCCATTATTGTGGTTGAAGTTACGCGCGTGGTCGATTCCTGTGGATACGGCGTTCCTCTTTTCAAGTATGAAGGAGAGCGGACACAGTTGCAGGCGTGGGCGCGGAAGCGCGGGGCGGATGGGTTGAAACAGTATCGGGCGGAGAAGAACCGGCGGAGTATTGATGGGTTGCCGGGGGTGTGCGAGTAGGATGCGGGTGCGTGCAGGATGCTGCTGCGATGAGAAGGCCAGCGGAGGTGATGGCGGCAGGTTGCATAGTCCTTCGCTTCGCTCAGGATGACAAGCGCTTTTTTGTCGGGAGGAATATTCATGAAGCTGAGGTGGGTCATTGCGGTGGCGGCGGGCTTTTTCCTGGTGAGTCTCGTGCCGGCTGTGGCGCAAGATTCCACGCCGTCCAGGACTCTTGGGCCGCTGGAGCAGAGTTTGATTGGGAGCGAGAAGAATTTGATCGAGGCGAAGAAGAAAGATGATGCGGCGTTTTTCAAGCGGACGGTCAGCGAGGATTTTGCGCTGGTGGGCGTGGACGGAAAGTTGTTGGAGCGGCAGGAGGCGGCGGATGAGCTGGGGGATTCCGGGCTGGTGGAGTTGACGCCTTATGACATCAAGGTGGTGACGGCGGGCGAGGGCGTGGCGATTGTTACTTACGACGCGATTGTGCGAAAGGCGCCGGAGGAAGATCAGGGGCCTCCACCACGCTATCAGCATTTCAGTTCGGTGTGGGTGAAGCGGGGAGATGCGTGGAAGCTGAAGTTTCATCAGGCCACGGCTGTGCATTGGGGAGACTGGTAGGTTTGCGGGTTTTGAGTCTTAGCGATGGTTTTGTTGGTTGGATTAGTGGGCGGGAAAACACATCGAGGAGGCATCTTATGGGGCGACTAGGAATGATTCTGGCGGGGGCGCTGGGTTTGGCTGGGGTGGGGATGGCGCAGACGGCGCCTCCTAAGCCGGCGCCGGAATTGAAGAAACTGGATGTATTCGTAGGTAGCTGGACACTGGAAGGGAACATGAAGCCGGGGATGATGGGTCCGGGGGGATCGATGACGGAGACTGAAAAGTGCGAGTGGATGGAGGGCGATTTTTTCCTGGTGTGCCACTCGGAGTTCAAGAGTTCGATGGGGAACGGGGTGGGATTGTCGGTGATGGGATATTCAGTTGACGATAAAGCGTACACGTACCGCGAGTTCAATAGCTTTGGCGAGTTCGACGACTCCAGAGGTACGCTGGACGGCGACACGTGGACGTGGACGAGCGACGAAAAGATGGGCGGCATGACCATGAAGGGGCGATTCATCATGAAGATGACTTCGGCGACTTCGTACAACTTTGTGTTTGATATGTCGGAGGATGGAACGAAGTGGTCGACGGTGATGGATGGGAAGGCGATGAAGAAGTAACGATCGGTCTCTTGGGGCGGCGTGCCGGGGAAGAATTTCTTGGGGGGAGTGATGGAAATGCCTTGCTCTGCTTAGGGGAGTGCTAGGTGGTAGGGATCCTTCGACTGCGGTTTTGCTTCGCTTCGCGAAGCAAAATCCTCGCTCAGGATGACACATGAATGAAAGCATGCGGGGAAACCAGGTTCCTCGCTTTGCTCGGAATGACAATCATCTCGGACCGGCGGGTTTCTCCTTCCAGTTATAATCTCTGATTCGGCGGTCTGCCGCATTCTTACTGTAAGGATACAACTTGCTCGATTTCTTAGGGGATCTACGACGGACGCATATGTGCGGGGCGCTGCGGGCGGCTGACGCAGGCAAGAAGGCTGTGCTCATGGGGTGGGTGAACCGGCGGCGCGATCACGGGAATCTGCTGTTCGTCGATCTGCGGGACCGGTCGGGAGTGACGCAGGTGGTTATCAATGCGGAGCGCGACGCGGCTCTGCATGAAAAAGCGGCGGCGCTGAGAAACGAGTATGTCATTGCGGTGACTGGCACGGTGAAGCTGCGCGACCAGAACACGGTGAATCCGAATATGCCGACGGGCGAAGTGGAACTGGTCGCGGAGGAATTGCGGATTCTGAACGAGTCGAAACTGCCGCCGTTTTTGCCATCGGACACGGCGCTGACCAACGAAGAGACGCGGCTGAAATATCGCTACATCGATTTGCGGCGGGAGGTGATGCAGTTCAACATCGAACTGCGGCACAAGGTAGCGAAGGCGATTCGGGATTATTTGTCAGGGCAGGGATTTTTTGAGATTGAAACGCCTTTTATGACGCGTTCGACGCCGGAGGGAGCGCGGGATTATCTGGTGCCGAGCCGGGTGCAGCCGGGGACGTTTTATGCGCTGCCGCAGTCGCCGCAGCTGTTCAAGCAGATCCTGATGATTTCGGGGTTCGATAAATATTTTCAGATCGTGCGCTGTTTCCGGGATGAAGATTTGCGGGCGGACCGGCAGCCGGAGTTTACACAGATCGATTTGGAGATGACGTATCCGCAGCCGGAGCGGGTTTGGGAAGTGGTGGAGGGATTTTTGACGGCGGCGTTTGCGGCAGCGGGATATGAGATCAAGACTCCGTTTCCGCGGATGGATTATGACGAAACGATCCGGCGGTATGGGATTGACAAGCCGGATTTGCGGCTGCCGGAGTTTACCGATGTGCGGGAATGTTTTTCGCCGGAGAAATTGCAGGAGCTGGCCATCGATGCGAAGCTGCCGGTGGTTGCGATTCGCACGCCGAAGGTTGGAGAGCTTTCGCGCAAAGAGCGGGATGACATCAAGCCGATGTTCCACGCGAAGGGCGGGGCGCGGCTGTTTGAGGATTTCAAGCGAATCGGGAACCGGTTTCCTGAGGAGGCAGCGGCGATTGCGAAGAAGACGGGAATGGAAGAGGGCGATCTGATTGTGCTGGTGGCGGGGGCATCTCAGGTTGCACCGGGGCAAGGTGAGCCACGGACGGGGGTTTCCGAGCATCGTAAGGTGACGCCGCAGGAGTTGGCGATTTATGCATCGGCGGGATTGTTGCGGCTGGCGCTGGCGCAGAAGTATGCCGAGCGGCACGGGATTTTCAAGAAGAGTGGGGACGCGGCGAAGGATTTCCGGTTTTTGTGGGTTACGAATTTTCCGATGTTCGAGTGGGATGAGGGGGAGAAGCGGTGGAACGCGGCGCACCATCCGTTTACGTCGCCGCATGAAGAGGATATGGCGAAGCTGGAGTCGGGAGTGGAGGCGTTGAATGATCCGCTGTCGCCGTTGAGCGCGGTACGGGCGCTGGCTTATGACGTGGTGCTGAATGGGACGGAGTTGGGGTCGGGGTCGATCCGTATTCACCGGCAGGATGTGCAGAGCAGAATTTTCCGGGCGCTTGGGATGACCGAGGAAGAAGCGCGGGCGCGGTTTGGATTCTTTTTGGAAGCGCTGGAGTATGGAACGCCTCCGCATGGCGGGATTGCGCTGGGGTTGGACCGCATTGTGATGATTCTGGCGGGAGCAGAGAGCCTGCGGGAAGTGATTCCGTTCCCGAAGACGGCGCGGGCGGTGGATTTGATGGTGGATGCTCCGACGCCGGTGGGGGAGGGGCAGTTGAGGGAGTTGGGGATTGCAGTGAGGAAGGCGAGGGAGTGATGAGGCCGCCAAGCAAGCTTGCCCGAGTCATTGCATATGCGCTCGGAGTTACTTTGCTTGCTTTTGTGGGATTGGGGTTGTGGACTGTCTTTGCGATTCGCTCGATGCGGTTCGATTTTCACTTTTCAGAAACCGATTTGGAAACTGTTGCTACCAGCTTCAAGTCGATGTTGAGCA
This sequence comes from uncultured Acidobacteriota bacterium, assembly GCA_963842075.1. Taxonomy (GTDB): domain Bacteria; phylum Acidobacteriota; class Terriglobia; order Terriglobales; family Acidobacteriaceae; genus Sulfotelmatobacter. Next base: position 42,639 of record CAWJFA010000017.1, read on the forward strand.
ATGTTTTTGTGGTCAGGCGCGATGCGGCAGCTGTATCCGATGAGGTGAGATTCCCGAACCCTCAGCGAGACCCGAACGGAGTCGCGAAAAATGCGAAGCTATTCGATGCCTGGGTGGCATCTGCGAAGCTAGGAGCGGCGGTTCTGAGTAATACACGGCGGGGAAATTGGGTTGGAAGCAGCGCTGAGGCTGATTTTGTGCCCGTGCAAGATCGGGTTGATCCTTGGAATCACACTTTTTGTATCTTGCGTCGCGACGACTACGTGTTGGTGGTGAGTGGGGGACCTGAGGCGCAGGGGTCTCCGGCTTGTCGAAATGTTCAGATCCAAGCGAAGGATTTGGCGGAACTACCGCACGGGAAATTGTTGGAGAGTCCGGCGGGGTATCTGGTTCTGCTTGTCGATAAGGATCGTGCGGATCAGCGAAATTAAGGTTTTAGCCGCCGAGATACCTCTGGGGCTAGGGCTCGCGGTCTTGGTGACCAGGTAGCGGCGCGGCTGAAGCCGCGCCCTTTCAAAACTACTCCCCAGCCGCGGCGAAGAGGGATAGGGATCCTTCGACTGCGGATTTGCTTTGCTGTCGCAAAGCAAATTCCTCGCTCAGGATGACAGAGATGTAGGGTGAAGCGGCGCTGTTTGCGAGGGTGAATCGCGCTTTTGGCTGCAGGGAAGAGAACGCTTTGACGGGTTCCGGGGGGCGGTTGAGGTCAGAGGGATCCTTCGACTGCGAATTTGCTTTGCTATCGCAAAGCAAATTCCTCGCTCAGGATGACAGGGCCGATTATACGGACGACGCTCCTACTTCTACCGTGCGAGTGCCTCAGGGGCTAAGGGCCGCGGTCTTTCAAAACTACTTTCCAGCGGCGGCGAAGAGGGATAGGGATCCTTCGACTGCGGATTTGCTTTGCTATCGCAAAGCAAATTCCTCGCTCAGGATGACAGGGCATTATTCCCACTTCTCGCAAAGGAAGCGAGAAGTGGGGCACCCGGTATTAGTTGGCACTCGCCTTGTCGGTATCCACTTTAATTTGCTTCCAGCTTCTGGCAGGCCAGGTCTTCTACTTGCGCGAGGACTTCGTCTTCGGCCATCTTGGTCGAATCGATGATTACCGCGTCTTTGGCGGCTTGCAGGGGGGAGGTGGCGCGGGTGCGGTCGCGGTGGTCGCGGTCGCGGAGGTCGGCGGCGAGGTTGGCGGCGACTTCGCCTTTGATTTTTTGCTGCTCCATGCGGCGCTGCTCGCGGACGACGGGGTCGGCGTCGAGGAAGATTTTGAGGTCGGCGTCGGGGAAAACTTTGGTGCCGATGTCGCGGCCTTCCATGACTATGCCGCCACCGGCGCCCATCTCGCGCTGACGGGCGACCATCCAAGCACGAACTGCAGGATGCACGGATACGCGCGAGGCGGCTTCGGTGACGTCGCGCTCGCGGATGCGCGAGGAAACGTCCTGGCCATCGAGGAGAGTGCGATTACCGCCGAGAGTGGGTTCGAGGCGGATGCGGGATTCCTGCGCCAGTTTCAGAAGGGCGGCTTCGTCGTCGAACGATTTGTCCTTGTCGATGGCTTTCAGGGCCAGGGCGCGGTACATTGCGCCGCTCTCCAGGTTGACGTAGCCGAGTTTGCGGGCGAGGCGGGAGGCGATGGTGCTCTTGCCGGCACCGGCGGGGCCGTCGATCGCGATGATCAGTTTGCGCGGGGAGTGGAGGATGGGATTGTGATCCGTCATTTATCCAGTAGGCGATTGAGCAAGTAGACGATTGTACACGGAGAGAGGGCGAGGGCTTGCGGGGGCGGGTTGAATTGTCAAGCGGGGCAGACAATCCTTTAACAAACATGTGACAGGTGCAAGCATTCCTTCTGGCCGAGTGTTGCGTCAAATAGGGCATACATAGGAAGGCGATTCATAAGAGTTGTAGCCGCTTTGCAATGCCTGGAAACAAAGGCGGTGACGCAGAGCACAGAGGGGCGAACCTGCCCCCTGTAATGCGGCGGTCCGGTTGCAAGCCCGGACGGTGAAGGAGGGTTGGCATGTTGGAGATCGTGTGGCGCAATCCGCGGCCACCTGCGAGGAGAAGCTTGCGGATTGTGGAAGTGTGGGCCGATGAATCGAAGTCAGCGGCGATGTGGGTGATTTTTTATCACACGCTTGTGGCCTCGGACTGGCCGGAAAATGAATATCAGCTGCTGGTGAACCGGAACTTTGAACGCGAGATTGCGGTGTGAACGTTGGCGGGGATGGGGTGGGAGTCGTGTCTGCAATCGCGCAAATCGAAAGGGCGTCCGAAGAAATTATTTATGAGATAGCGCGGCGGGTCATCGCCTACCGTTGGGGCGAGTTCGAGCGGGTTTGGGAAGCGGCGAACAGAATCTGCGATCGCTACAAGCTGAAGAGCGCTAGTTGAGAGGCGCTGCGGAAACATCAATTGCGGGTGTGGTTTTTCAAGCTTGAGCGGTTGCGCCATCTGGACTGGGTGCAAGCAAACACCAAGTCCCTCGCTTCGCTCGGGATGACAGGATTATTACTTCTTTTTTCCAGCTTTCTTTTTCCAGTTTTCTTTTTCCGCCTTTCTTTATTCCAGCTTTCTTTTTCCGACCTTCTTTTTCCGTCCTTCTTTCCTTCTTTTCTCGTTGAGGGTAATGGCGGTAACCAGGGGCGTAGGACTGTCCATGTGGGCACGGGTGGGACTAAGCCCTGTGAGAGCCCCACTGTCCCTTTAGGCATCTGCCGCGGTTCGAGGGGGCGAAGGAGAATGACCCCGCCGCGCGACTTCGAGTTTCAGCGATTTGTTCTTTCCCAGACTCGCCACCGTCTCAAGGAGAACTCCATGTGCTGGAAATTGGAAAGACTTCTTTCCGTGAAGACTCACCCTGCCAGCCGATGCAAGATGTCGGCCACACCACTACTGTTCGGATTCGCGGCGCTGTTCCTGTTGACGACAATGCAGGGCGCTGGGCAAACAGCCAGCGATCCTGGGGTGCGTGGCGGACCGGCGGGGGCGGGATCGGCCATTGGCGGACTGACGCCTGCGCAACAGTCTTTCTACATCGCCGGCCTGATGAACTTCCTGCAACTTGATTCGGTGACGGGCTCAGTACCGAATACGGGTAACGGCCTTGGTCCCAGATTCAATGCTGAATCTTGCGGGCAGTGCCATGCAGCGCCCACGACCGGCGGATCGAGTCCGACGGTGAACCCGCAAGTTGCGGCAGCCACGGACCAGGGGGCTACGAATCAGATACCTTTTTTTATCAGCTCCAATGGTCCGGTGCGCGAAGCACGCTTTCCGTATACTGCCGACCTGAAACAGCCGGACGGGGGTGTTCATAATCTGTTCACGATCACGGGCCGCGGCGATGCGCAGGGCTGCAATCTGGCTCAGCCAAACTTTCAACAGGCGGCGGAGAGCGGGAATCTGATCTTCCGCATACCGACGCCGGTATTTGGTGGTGGGCTGATCGAATCGATTCCCGACGCTACTATCCTTAGCAATATTAATTCCAACCGGGCTGCCAAGAGCGCCATGGGAATTGGGGGGCGCGCCAATACCAGCGCTAATGATGGGACCGTCACGCGATTCGGGTGGAAGGCGCAAAACAAGTCGCTCGAGATGTTTTCGGGTGAGGCCTACAACGTGGAGATCGGGGTCACCAACGAAATCTTTCCGAACGAACGTGATGGAACTGCGGGCTGCCAATTTAACGGGACTCCGGAGGACAGCACGAACTTTGGTCTGGACGGGACCGCGCTTCCGAGCGACGTTGTGCGCTTCACCAGCTTCATGCGGCTTCTGGACCAGCCACAGCCCGCGCCGGCCACGAGCTCGACCGTTCATGGACAGCAAGTGTTCGCCAAGATCGGTTGCGCTTTGTGCCATACGCCTTCGTTCAAAACGGGTGCGTCGAGCGTGGCCGCGCTCAGCAATGTTCAGGCGAACCTGTTTTCCGATCTCCTGATTCATCGCATGGGGGCCGGATTGGCTGACAATGTTGGCCAGGGAGCGGCGGGCGGTGACGAGTTCCGAACGGCGCCGTTGTGGGGGCTGGGGCAGCGGATTTATTTTCTTCACGATGGCAGGACTTCGGACCTAGGGAAGACGATTGGTTTGCACGCGGGCGCCGGGAATGGGCATTATCCGGCTTCTGAAGCGAATGCCGTGATTAACAGCTACAAAAATCTTTCCGAGCGGGATAAGCAGGATCTGTTGAACTTTCTGCGGTCGTTGTAGCGATGTGAGGGCAAGAGAAAGTTAGAGGACGGGGCGAAAGCGTTTCAAGGCTTTCGCCTCGCGCTTTTTGGCTACGATTTCTAGAGTCATTGGCGTTCTGTCGTGCGTTGCGGCCTGGCGGAGGAAATCGCGGGTTCTTTCGCGGGAGTGATCTGAAGCATGGATCTTCCGCTGACGTGGATGAAGCTAAGCTCGCGGGCTGCGAGCAGGGCATTTACGGCTTCTTTCACGCGGGAGCGCGCGACGAAATTTCCGAAGAAGACTTCGAGTTCGGCGGGCTCGGCGGCGATTACGCAGTCCAAATATTTCGAGAGCAGTGCGGAGACGGCTTGCTGCACGGAGACTCCCACGCCTTCGCGGACGGCATCAGGCGACCAGCGGTAGAGGACATCCCAGAACGAGCCTTCGGTGGGTTTGTAGTCGACGCGGGTGATGCGAAGCTTGGCGAGCAATTCGCCGAGAGCTTTGTCGAGCGCGGGCAGCGAGACGGCACCGCCGAGGGCTTCCTGCAACTTTTGTTTGGAGATGGGACCGTCACGTTCAATCAGGGCAAAGGCATCGCAGGCCAGCGGGGAATACGGAGAACGAGGGCCCTGCTTGGGCGCGAGCCTGGGATTGCGCTCGCCGACCAGGGCATAGAAATAAGGGAAGACCGAGGCGGCGACGAGGAATGCATTGTTCTCGTCGAAAACGTTTGCCTCATAGGCGGAGCGCTCGCGAAGCAGGCGGACCATGAGTTCGGTTGCGGCCAGCGCGCGGGGATCAGAATAGGCATGCTGCCAGGTGGGAAGACGATTGTCCGAACCTACGAAAGCGCCGATGAACGTGGGCACCGGCATGGTGGGACGGACGGGGTACATCAGGCAAAGGCCGACGGCCTCGACAAAGGCGCGAGCTTCCTCGATTGTCCGGATGGGCTTGCCATCGAGGCGCCATTTCTCGCGGCGGAGTTGCTGGAGGTCGGATTCGGTCATAGGGGGTTGTCAGCTATCGGCTATCAGCTTTCGGCTTTCGGCTTTCGGCTTTCCATCGAGATGCATCACGTACCAGCGGAGATGAGCGGGAGATCCCTCGTCCCGCTGGTGAAAGCGCGGGACTTCGGGATGACGCCGTGTTCCGCTATCTGCTATCAGGTTTCAGCCATCAGCTAAATAACGCTGACTCGTGTTCTGTTGAGAGCTGAAAGCTGACAGCTAGATTCTCTTAAATGCTTTCTGGATGTCCTTTACAGAATACCGCAGGACGACCGGTCTGCCGTGGGGGCAGGACATGGGGTGGTCGGTTTTTGCGAGTTCGGCGAGGAGCCAGTCCATTTTGTTTTGCTCGAGGGGCATGTTGACTTTGATGGCGGCATGGCAGGCGATGGAAGCGGCGATGCGGCTGCGGATTTTTTCCAGGTTCAGCGATTGCTCTTCGCGGGAGATCTGGTCGAGTAGTTCGTGGAGCATGCGCTCGACCGCGGCCGCGTCCACTCCGGCGGGCGCGAGTTTTACAGCGACGCTGCGGGCGCCGAAGGGCTCGGCTTCGAAGCCATTGTGCTGGAGTTCGTCGGCGATCTCGGTGAATACGGCTTGCTGCGCGGGAGAGAGTTCGATGACGATCGGCATGAGCAGGCGCTGGCTTTCGACTTTCCGTTCGGCGCGCTGCTTGAGGATGCGTTCGAAGAGCACGCGCTCGTGGGCGACGTGCTGATCGACGATCCATAAGCCGTCCTGGTTGACGGCGAGGATGAATGAATTGCGGATTTGTCCAAGGGGACGGAGGGTAGAGAGTGCGGCGAGGGTGGGTTCTTCGTCCTGTACGTCGAGCGCGGGGGCGCAGCCGTTATCTGGAATGGCATCGGGCCAATTTTGTTCGAGGGCGTTCTGTTGAAGTCCGCGGGCAACGGGGATGGCGGCGTTGGCTTCGACGGCGATTCCGCCTTCGAACTGGAAGCGGGCGGAAACCGGCGGCGGCTGCGGCGGTTGCAGAGCGAATCGGCCGGGCGCTTCATACGACGTGTGCAGTGGCGCACCTGAGGCGGCGGTGAGATCGGAGGGTGGTTCCCAGTCGCGGGCTCCGGGCGTGAGGCCGGAACTGGCGGTGGCGTGGGCATGAATTTCTGTGGTGAACTGCGGCGCGGGGCGGGCTTTCATCAGGGCAGCACGTACGGTGTCGCGCACGAAGTCGTGCATCACCGAGGATTGGCGGAAACGGACTTCGGTTTTCGAGGGATGAACGTTGACGTCGACTTCGCCTGCCGGCATTTCGAGGAAGAGCAGCACGACGGGATAGACAGTGGGCGGAATGATGTTGCGGTAGGCCTCGGTGAGCCCGTGCTGGATGAGGCGGTCGCGAATCAGGCGGCCGTTGACGAAGATAAAGATGGAATTGCGATTCAGCTTCTGGATTTCGGGTTTGGAGATGAAGCCGTGGAGGCGCATCTCGCCGGGATCGGTGGGGTTTGCGTCATCTTCATTGTCAGATTCTTTGCGGCGCCAGGGCGGAGGTTGAGGCAGGCCGATGTGGGCGAGGGGTTGGACGGCGGCCACGGCGATCAGTTGGTCGAGAGTTTCTTTGCCGAAGACCTGATAGACGCGTTCGCTGTATCCCGCGACCGGGGGCGCGACCAGCATGGAGTTGGTGGTGGTGTGCAATTCAAAATGCTTTTCCGGGTGGGCCAGGGCGTAATGAGTGACCAGGGACGCGATGTGCGAGAGTTCGGTGGACTCGGCTTTCAAAAACTTTTTCCGGGCCGGCGTATTGAAGAAAAGATCGCGCACGGTGATGGACGTGCCTTCGGGAAGGCCGGCTTCTTCGACACGGGCCATCTTGCCACCATTGATTTCGACGATGGTTCCGGCTGCCGATTCTTGAGCGCGGGTTTCGAGGTGCAGACGGGAGACGGAGGCGATGGAGGGCAGCGCTTCGCCGCGAAATCCGAGAGTAGTCACGCTCAGCAAGTCTTCGGCATTTTTTAGTTTGGAGGTGGCATGGCGCTCGAAGGCGAGCATGGCGTCGTCGCGAACCATGCCGCATCCGTTGTCAGTGATCTGGATGAGTTTCTTGCCGCCGGCCTCGATGGTGATTTTGATTCGGGTGGCGCCGGCATCGAGTGCGTTTTCGAGCAGTTCTTTCACGACCGAGGCGGGACGTTCGACGACCTCGCCGGCGGCGATTTTGTTGGCGACTTGCTCGGAGAGTACGTGGATCCGGCCCATGAGGCAGTTCTCAGTTCTCGGTGGTTGTTGGGGACAGGGCCAGTTTCGCAGATGGGAGCGGGGGAAGGCAAAGGTCGGGGAGGCACGGAGGGGATGGAGGCTTCTGGACCGGCATTCGCATGTGTCCTGGCGGACGCGTTTGGCCGCGGGTGATGGAAATGCCTTGCGGAGCTGTTGGTGACTGGGACGTGAAAGGGATCCTTCGACTCCGCAAGTGCTTCGCATTCGCGAAACACTTGCTGCGCTCAGGATGACAAAGTCAGGGAAAGAGTTAGTTTTCTGTGGGTTCGACTTTTGCTTTGGGGGGCGGGAGTGATCTGCCGGGTTTGGGCGGGGTTGGTGGAACTGCGGGCACGGAGGGCACGGCGGCGGACGATTTTGTGGAGCGGCGAATTTCGATGCCGTCGTGCTCGTTGTTGATGACGATGTGGGAAGCGCCGTTACCGATGGTGCCGGCGGCTTTCGCCTCATGGTCGTTGCTATCGATTTTCAACTCGGGAAAGTCCGACTGAATTTCGCCGTCGCGGGTGCGGGCATCGAGGTGGAATCCGGCCTTGTCGGGCACGCTCAAGTGGATGTCGCCATTGCGGTCGTCGATCTGCACGTTGCCGAGGGAGCGCATGGAGATTTCGATGCCGCCGTTTGCGTCCTGAACCCGGAGATCGCCGGAGACATCTTCCAGATGGATTTGTTTCGAGCGGGTGGTCAGATGCACGGGACCAGTGATTTGCTCGGCATGGAGGTCATCGGAATCGAGATCGAGTTCGCCATCGAGGCGAGAAAGTTCCAGATCGGTGCGGGAGGATTTGAAAATCACGTTCTTGCTGATGCGGGCGAGCTTCACGCTTTCGCCGAATTCGCCGTCGAGCTGCACCGCGCCCTTGACATCGATGACCGAGACTTCGTTCAGGCGGCCATCGATGTGGACGTCGCCGGTGATCTGCTCGATCTTGGCGGAACTCTTTTCGAGATTCAGCCGGGCGTTTCCGTTCACGTCTTCCACGGAAACGTCGCCGTGCTGGTTGTTGATTTCGACTTCACCGTCGCGGCCGGTGACGGAGACATCGCCGCGGCGGGAAGTGGAATGCAATTCCATCTTGCGCGGGATAGAGATGTCGAGATCGGTTTGGACGGGGTGATCGCCGGCAGCTTGAGTTCTGGCGTCGAGGATCATGACGTTGCCGGCGAGGGTAATGGCGGGTGAGGTTTGCTTGTTGTATTTGTCGGCGTCGCTCTGGTTTTCTGCGCCGACGCGCTTGCGCACGATGACGGTGATCTTGTTGTCATCGGCGTCGCTGACGCGGACGGCGCCATGCTCGTTGTTGACGCGCAGACTGGTGACGGAGGGCGGGATGGCCTGTTCGAGGCGGTCATCGAAGTTGAAGGTTTCGCCGAAAATGTTATTCAGATCGCTGTCGTCGATGTTCATGTTGTCGCGGATCTGATCCCAGTGGAAGCGGGCGACATGGGTGGCGATCAGTCCGAAGAAGACAATGACGATGACGAGAAAAATTCCGCCACCGCCGATGCCGCGAACGGGTATGCCGTCGCGCTGAGCTTGCTGATATTCGATCAGTTTGACTATGCCCCAGAAGATGAGCAACGCGGGCCAATAGTGAGCGAAGATAATTCCGAGGCGCGTCCAGGAAATCATACGCAGGTTGCCCAGGAGGAAAACGATGCCCAGGATAATCAGCACCAGCGGCCCGGCAAAAGAGCGGCGGGGACGAAGGGGCGGAAGCGGAACGGGCGGTTGAGGCGGATAGGAGACTGGGCTAGACATTGCGCACCTCACCGGAAGAAGGGGCTGTGCCCGAGTTAGGAGGAGGCGCGGGTGGAGGTGGAGGCGCGACTGGGGGTTGAGCCTGCAACTGCCGGCTGACGTGGCCGGCTGACGAAGCGTTGCTCTGCAGCAGCTTGACCACGCCAATGACGAGAAGGATGGCGGGCCAGGTGCGCTCGAAGTTGGCGACGTAGAGGCTCTGAAGCAGAAAGAGAATGCCGATGGTCATCAGGACGGCGGGACCGGTGATTCTGCGCATGCGGCAGCGATCGCAGGTGCAGGTCATCCCGACGTACCTGCGCAAGCGGCAGCGTTCGCAAGTGCAGTCCGCGGGATGAACTCCGATGATGCCCCACTGCCTGGCGAACATCCAGGCTCCGAGGAAAATCAGAATGAGCGGCCAGAAACGGTCGATGCCGAACTCGAAAATGTTCATGGTGTGCAGCAGGAAGAGCACGCCGAGCGCAATCAAGAGGATGGCGACGAAGGGAATATTCCTCGTCTCACTCTTCTCTCCCATGCTGAAGGCTTGTCCCAGACCGAAAGGATCAGGAGCGGGTTGTCCCTCCTGCAGCGCGCGGGCAGTGCGCACGGCATCGATGATCTGGTAGACGTAGAAGAAGGCGATGGAGATGCCGAACAGGGCATCCCAACTGCCGGCGTGATCGGAAGCGAAGATGAGCAATCCGAAAATGAGTAAGTGGGCAAGTCCCTTGGCATACTGCGAGCAGTAGACGGCGCCGACGCCGAAGGGAAAGAATCCAGCGAGGATGCCGGCGACCGTGGGATTGGGACCGGAGCTGTGCGATTTGAAAGGCGCTACTGGCGGCGTGCCGGGCGCCTGACCGACTGGCACGTATCCAGCCTGAGCGGGCGGGACAAAGCCTGCCGAGGGCTGAGAGAATCCGGGCGCAGGCGGCATGGTGGCGTCGAGACGGGCTGCAAGGCAGGGCTCGCAGTAGACGACACCGCGGACGTCGCGGATGCAGTTGGCGCAAAGCGGCTTGCCGCAAGTGCGGCAAAACGCGGCTGCGGCAATATCGGGGTGCGTGGCGCAGTTCATACGAACCTCCTGTACGTGGTCACCGACACTACAGGCAGATCCGGATTTAAAGGATCAAAGACAGATGGACCCAGGGGAGCGCTGGCTAGAACGAGATGGTTCTCGGTCTGGCTGTAGTTGCGCTCCTGTTTCTGCTCGGGCTGTTGTGTTGTGTCGTTCTTATGCTCTTTCTTTTCCGGAGCGGCTTCGCCGGAAGGCGGTTCGGCGGGCGCGAGGTTACGCTTGATTCCGCGCACCGCCGCCTGCACTTCGTAGACGAGCCGAATGTTGTCATAGTAGCGGACGACGCGGGCTTGGGCGTTGTAGTAAGTGTGGCGGACGGCGGATGGACGCAAGCTGACCTCGCGCAGGTCGGCGGGTTTTACGCCGATGATGCTCAAAGCCACCGACAGGGCGAAGAAAGCCATGCCGAACGACATGGCAAATCGCGGCTGCCGGACCGTGCCCCAGATGGGCTGCATGGCCCCTGAGAGCCAGGCTTGCGCGTGCTCCAGCCAACCAATTTGAGGCTGCGCCGCCGACACATTGACCCGCAAGCGTTGGGTGTCAACGCCCGTTGTGGATGCCAGGATATTGGTGACCAGGCTGACTGGAGGCTCCACCTCCGTGAGATCCTTCAGCCAGTTGCGGCCCGCCTGAACTTCGGCGAACAGCGGCCCGCAGGCGGAACAAGTCCGCGCGTGAGCCTGGAAGCGGTCGAGTTGCAGGCCGGTCAGGACGCCATCAAGGGCGTCCGAGAGCAGGCCATCGAACTCGTGACACTGCATTCCGTTACTGGTTGGGTCTGGCATCACATCACCTGCCTATAGGTACGTTGTAGAAGGCGTGCTAGTTCCGCGCGCCCACGATTTATTCGACTTTTCACAGTACCCTCCGGAACCTTCAAAACGGTTGCGATTTCACGATAGTCAAGATCCTGTAAATCCCTTAGAATCACTGCCTCGCGAAGCTCTGGGGAGAGTTTGGCGAGGGCGGCATGAATGGTTTCCGAGACCTCGCGGCTGCGTACGCGCTGGTCCGGGGGAGCGGATTGGTCCTGAATTTGCTCGCTAAGAGGTTGGGCATCTTCGTGAGCGGATGGCGGGGCATCGAGCGAGTCGGTGATGCGGTCCTGCTTGGTTTTGCGGAAATGATCGACCAGCAGGTTGCGGGTAATGGTGGTGACCCAGGTGACGAAGGCGCCTTTGGTGTGATCGTAGGTTGACAGCGTGCGGTACATCTTGATGAAGACTTCCTGGGTGAGGTCTTCGGCATCGTTGGTTGAGCCGGCAAAGCGGTAGCAAATGTTATAGATACGGCGGTTGTAGGTTTGAACGATTTCTTCCCAGGCAGAGGCGTCACCGGCAACGCAGCGGCGGACCAGCATCGCGACTACCTGGACATCTTCCAAACCTGAGCTCCCCTGGAAAAAGCTAGGAATTGCCGAACCGGCTCACAAGACAGTACGCGGATGTGGTCCTGTAAGTTCGAGGCGGCAAGGGTTGATCGACAAGTTGCGCGAAACAGGGAATTGTAGCAGCGGGGGAAAATGAGTCGGTGACCCTGGGCTCGAGGAACGAATCAGAGGTCGGGGACCGTGGTGCCCACTCGTCGAAAAGCGCGACGAGTGGGGCAGCCTGTTTCGTGGTGGCGCTGGGAAGAAGAGTTTAGCAGCGGGTGCGCCAGCCCGCCTATTGGTCGAACCCTGTCCATCTGGAATTTCTGGAAGATTCCCTACGCGGTGACCATCTTTGCAGACCAACTCTTCACGAACTCATCCATGCGGTCGAGTGCTTGGGCAAAGTTGTCAGCTGAGGCGGCAAAGCCCAGGCGGAAATGCGAGGGCATGTCGAAACAATCTCCCGGCGCCAAGAGAATTCCGCGCTCGGTTGCGGCCTGGCAGAAGGGGCGCGTGTCCTCGCCGTTTAAAAACCAAGGGAAGGCCGTCATTCCGCCTTGCGGGCGGACCCAGCCGAGAAGGCCGCGGTGCGAAGCCATGAAGCGATCCAGTTGCTGCAGATTCTGGCTGGCAGTTTCCTGCGTCTTGCCGAGAACGGTGGAGTGGTTGCGGACCGCGATCTCGGCGAGGATTTCTCCGGGAGAGCTATTGCAGGCGGTGAAATAGGAGCGAGCGGTCAAGTATTGCTCGCGCCGCCTGGAGTCGCGCTCGATGATCCAACCAATGCGGGTTCCGGCGAGCGGGAAAGCTTTTGATAGATCGTTGATCACGGTGGCATGGGGGAGGCGCGCGGCGGACTTCATTTCGTGCCCGTGATAGATCGGGTGGAAGACTTCGTCGCTAACCAGTTGGATGCCGTGCTGGGAGGTGAACTCGTGCAGAGCCTCCAGCTCGGAGTCGCTGATGGTGGCGCCGGTCGGGTTATGCGGGCTGTTTACCAGGATCAGCTTGGTCTTCGAATCGGCGAGACGCTTGATCTCGTCCACATCAATGCGGAAGCTGTTCTCCTGACGCAGGCGGTAGTAGCGCAGCTCGAGGCCGAGCGACTCGGGAAGCGCCGAGAAGTTCGCCAGGCTGGGCAGCGGGACGATGACGTTGGCTCCGGGCTCGGCGGCAAGCCACATGAGCACGAGGAGGGCTTCGGAGGCGCCGGTGAGCACCAGCACGTAGTCGGCGCTGACGCCCTGCATCCGGGCAATGGCCTCGCGCAAAGTGCCGGCGCCGGCGGGACGGCCGAACCCTACTTTGTGATTCAGGTAACGCTGGCGAGACTCTTCGCCGCCCAGATCGAGTAGTTCGTTGGCAGTCCAACTGGGGCCGGTGCTCGCGGCAAGATTGAATTCGATGCCGTGTTCGTAAGTATCCATCCAGGCGTCGAGGAGAAAAGGTTTCAAGCGCATGAAGTCATCTCAGGGCAGATCGATTACAGGTGAAGATCTGCCAGATCTGCGTATGGCTCGATTCTAGCCCAGGAATGGGGCGTGGGGGCTGGAGTTCCCTGCGAGTCGTTTGTCAGTGTAGTCTTCCCAACCGCGCAGGAGTGCGCACACGCGATCCGCGGGTTTTTTTCTTTGCTCGTTGTCTTTACTCGTTTACTCGCTGGTGAAGTAATCCACAGTTACGGGATTTTCGAAGAGAGAGTAGTCGCGGGTGACAACGGTGATGCCGCTATCGGTGACGAAGTAGCGGGAGCGGTCGGCTTCGGTGTCATAGCCGATGGTGGTGCCTTCCGGGAGATGGACATTGCGGTCGATGATGCAGCGGCGGATGCGGCAATGGCGGCCGACGGCGACGTGTGAGAACAGGATGGAAGAGTCGACTTCGGAATAGGAGTTCACGCGAACGTCGGGCGAGAGGATGGAGTTTTTTACGATGCCGCCGGAGACGATGCAGCCGTTGGAGACGATGGAATCGAGAGCAGTACCCATGCGATCTTTTTCGGCGAAGACAAATTTCGCGGGCGGATACTGGCGCTGGTGAGTGCGGATGGGCCAGTCGTGGTCATAGAGATTGAAGATGGGCGAAACCGAAACGATGTCCATGTTGGCTTCGTAGTAGGCTTCGAGCGTGCCTACATCGCGCCAGTAGAGCGCCTCTTTTTTGTTTTCGTCGATGAAGTCATAGGCGAAGACGCGATAGTCGTCGACCATCTTGGGCAGAATGTCTTTGCCGAAATCGTGGCTGGAGTTGGCGTCTTCGGCGTCCTTGAGCAGGACGGGGATGAGGACATCGGCGTTGAAGAGGTAGACGCCCATCGAGCCGGCTACTTTCTCGGGGTTCCAGGGAGAGCGCAGTTTGGTCTGCGTGGGCTTTTCTTCGAAGCCGTTGATGCGGCCGTCTTTGTCGACGTCGACCACGCCGAAGCGTGAAGTCTCTTCGAGATCGATCTGGATAGTGGCCAGGGTGATGTCGGCAGCGGAATCGCTGTGCTGCTTCATCATCTTGCCGTAATCCATTTTGTAGATGTGGTCGCCGGAAAGGATGAGGACGTGTTTGGGCTGCTCGGAGCCGATGGAATAAATGTTCTGATAAACGGCATCGGCGGTGCCTTGGTACCACTGGTCGCTGACGCGCTTCATGGGGGGAAGGACTTCGACGAACTCGCCGACTTCGCGACCCAGAATGTTCCAACCTTCGCGGATGTGACGGTTCAGCGAGAGCGCTTTGTATTGGGTGAGGATGTAGACGCGCCGCAGGTCAGAGTTGAGGCAGTTGGATAGAGTGATGTCGATGATGCGATACATGCCGCCGAAGGTGACGGCAGGCTTGGCGCGGTCGCGAGTAAGAGGATAGAGGCGCTCGCCAGCGCCGCCAGCGAGAAGGACTCCGAGAGTGTCTTTCATGGAAGCAACTTTGAAAAACAGTAGATGTTAGCACAGGAAGGAAGTTGCCGTGTGTGTGAGGGCAGGACAAGTATTATCTTAGGGTGAAAGTGGCGGCAGATTTGATGCAGCCTTTAATCGATTCTGTGGACGGGCGCCATTTTCGTTGCACGGGAACGATTGGGACGTCGCTTCCACGCGATGAGGATTAGAAGCAACAGAGGGAAAGCCGGGAACAAACTGGCATAACCGTCACGCAGAATGAGCAGGTGAGCTAGAACGGCACCCGCCATGGTGAAGGCCAACAGTGCCGCGGCTAGCGCGGACGTTTTGGGAATCAGCAGGAGAATCGCGGAGACGATCTCGAGACTGCCGGTGAAATAGCGGAACCATGTCCAATTTGGATTTTGTCGAACAATTTTGCCAAACATTTCGATCCAGAAAACTGCATTCGGCCTGCACTTATCGACTCCGGAATACAGGAACAGGATTGCGAAGAAGATTTGCAGAACCCAGAGGGTGAGATTCGCGATTCGGTCCGCTGCAATGTTCACGGGCGAGGTCTCCGTGGTGTCGCATCTACTGGAGGCTGCTTGAGACACTACGACACAAACTCTAAAAAATCGTCTATGTCTTACGACTTTTCTTCTTCGATCTTGATGCGGAGAGATTTCAGGAATTTTAAATCCTGATCGTTGATCTTGAATTCGGGATTGGTGGAGAGAGTAGTGACGAGGGAAGTTTTGTCGGAGGTTTTTTCACCCTGCTTGCTTACGCCGATGGTGGCTTCGAGGACCAGGAAGATGTCGTAGCCGCCCTCTTTAATGCGGGAGACGACTTCGGCGATCTGTTCGGAGTCAGACAAAGACTCGTTGATAGCTTCGCCGAGTTCCTTCATGAGTTGTTTGAGTTGCTGGTCCACGAGCCCCCCGATCGCCGTTTTTGCTCCGGCTCAAAAACATAACACTGGCCACTTAGATGCCTGCGGCGGCTAAACGGTTTCGATCCGGGCGCAGGTTTGCGCCATTGTAGACCCAGAGACTGTTAAAATCGAGCGGTGAGTAAGGTTTCTACGGCACAAAAGCTCGGGGTAGTGGCACGCGTCGCGACCCAGCAGGCTAAGCGCAGCCGAACCGTGCGTGCAATGACGGGCGCCGTGACAACGACGGCCCGAGCTTTCGGGAAAGTGCTGCACCAGCTGTGGCTGGAGGTTATGGGGCTGGTTTTCCTGGTGATGGCGGCCAGCGGCGGGGCTGCGGCGGTGCACGAATATGCGAAATATCAGGCTGGGAAGGCTGGATTTGGGCACGTGGCAGTTGCAATTTGTTTCACAGTGACGTTCGCGTGGTTTGGGGTGAGTTCGTTTTGGAGGATTAGACAAAAAGGGAAGGGCGCGGCGCGGTGATCGTGGTTTGGGGTCGTGGCGCTGCACGGGACAGCAGGTTCCTCTGCGCTGCGCGCTTCGGAATGACAAGAGCTTTGCGCGCTTCGGAATGACAGGAGCGCTGCGCGCCTCGGAATGACAGGAGCTTTCGGAGTGACAGGAGCGCTGCGCGCTTTTGAATGACAAAGGTTTCGGGGTTCGGAAAAGAGTGTTGGTCATGGCCGAAGAAGTGAAAGCTGCGAGTCCAACTCTGGTGGCGGAGTTTGAGACGTCATCGCATATCGCGGTGAAGGCGCTTTACACTCCCGCCGATCTGAAGGGCTCCGACTACGAAGGCGAGGTTGGGTACCCGGGCGAGTATCCATTTACGCGCGGAGTGCAGGCAACGATGTACCGGGGGCGGTTGTGGACCATGCGGCAGTATGCGGGGATGGGCGACGCCGAGGAATCGAACAAGCGCTACAAATATTTATTGGCGAACGGGACGACGGGGCTTTCGGTGGCGTTCGATTTGCCGACACAGATCGGAATGGATTCCGACCACGCGCTGGCGGCTGGCGAAGTGGGCAAAGTGGGCGTGGCGATCGACTCGATCGAGGATATGCAGCGGTTATTCGATGGCATCGAGCTGACCAAGATTTCTACATCGATGACGATCAATGCGACGGGATCGATCCTGCTGGCGCTGTATGTGGCGGTAGCGCGGCGGCAGGGCGCGGATATCCGGAAACTTTCGGGGACGGTGCAGAACGATGTGCTCAAGGAGTACATTGCGCGGGGGACGTATATCTATCCGCCGCGGCAGGCGATGCGGGTGATTACGGATATGTTTGCGTGGGCGAAGGAGAACGTACCGGACTGGAACACGATTTCGATCTCGGGCTATCACATGCGGGAGGCGGGATCGACGGCAGTGCAGGAAGTGGCGTTCACGCTGGGCAATGGCATGGCGTATGTGGAAGCGGCGATTAAAGCTGGGCTGGATGTGGATGAGTTCGCGCCGCAGCTTTCGTTTTTCTTTAATGCGCACAGCAATTTTCTCGAGGAAGTCGCGAAGTTTCGTGCCGCGCGAAGGATGTGGGCACGGATCATGCGGGAGCATTTCAAGGCGAAAAATCCGCGATCGTGGATGTTGCGGTTTCATACGCAGACGGCGGGTTCGACGCTGACGGCGCAGCAGCCGGAAAACAATATTGTGCGTACCGCGATTCAGGCGCTGGCAGCGGTAATGGGCGGGACGCAATCGCTGCACACGAATTCGCATGACGAGGCGCTGGCGCTGCCGACGGAGCAGGCGGCGCGAATTGCTTTGCGCACGCAGCAAGTAATCGCATATGAGTCGGGCGCACCGCTGACGGTCGATCCGCTGGCGGGATCCTATTATGTTGAGGCGCTGACTAATGAGATCGAGAAGCGCGCGGCGGAATATCTGGGCAAGATTGAAGTGATGGGCGGGATGCTGAAGGCGATCGAGCGCGGATTCGTGCAGCAGGAAATTCAGAACGCAGCGTATGAATATCAACAGGCGGTGGATCGGCAAGAGGCGATTGTGGTTGGAGTAAACCAGTTTGAGGTGGAAGCGGAGAAGCCAATTCCGATTCAGAAAATCGATCCGACGCTGGAACCGAAGCAGATCGAGCGGGTGCGGGCGCTGCGGGCGAGGCGCGATGCCGGTCCGTGGAAGAGCGCGGTTGCGGCGGTGGAGGAGGCGGCGCGATCAGGCCAGAATGTGATGCCGAGGATTGTGGCCGCAGTGGATGCTTACGCGACGGTGGGTGAAATTTCAGACGCGATGCGGCGCGTGTTCGGGGAATATAAGGAAGCGGTGGTAATTTGAATTTGTGGCAGCCCCGGTTAATCTGAAGTTTTGTAATCGCAGGCGTTGCGGCAAGGTTCGCAGTACATGAGGCCGTCCTGGCAGAGGCGGATATCGAGTTGGGTTTGACAAAGGCAGCAGAACTTATCGCACTCGCACTGGTCTTCGGGCTTTTCGCATTGGCCGCAATGGTATTGGGCGTGGCCGGTTCCGGTGGACATAGCAATAATGTAGCGCTGAGCGGCGCCACAGCAAACGTATCGTTAGTAACCAGTAAGACCTCTGCCGGGCTGCGCCTGGAGCAGGGCCGTTTCCCCGTACCATATAATTCCACGTAATGACCTTCCAACAGGTGCTGGATGGAGCGGAAGTCCTCTCGCTAAGCGGGGATCCGGGAGTGAGTAGTGTGGAATACGACTCGCGGCGGGTGAAGCCGGGGTGCGTCTTCATTGCCATGCGGGGTGAATCCAGCGACGGAAACCGGTTCATCGATCAGGCGATTCATGCAGGAGCGATAGCGGTGGTGACGGATTCTGCGGCGGAGAAGGCGCGTCCGAATGTGGGATGGGCGGTCGTAATGGACGGGCGGCGGGCGCTGGCGCGAGTGAGTGCGAACTTTTATAAAAAGCCGGCGGAGCGGATTGCGGTTACGGGAATTACGGGAACGAATGGGAAGAGTACGACGGCGTTTTTGGTGGAAGCGATTTTGAAGGCGGCGGGGAGAAAAAGCGCGCTGATTGGGACGATTGAATATCACGTGGCGGGAAGAGTTTTGCCGGCTCCGCATACCACGCCGGAGGCGCTGGATCTGAACCGTATTTTCAGCGATGCGCTGGGGCAGGGAGCGACCGAGGCGGTGATGGAGGTTTCCTCGCACGCGCTGGCGCAGGAGCGCGTGTTTGGCGTGCCATTTGATGTGGCGGTGCTCACAAATCTGACGCGCGACCATCTCGACTATCACAAAACGATGGAAGAGTACTTTGCGGCCAAGCGGGTGCTGTTTGAGGGATGCGGCACGGATGCGCCGCGAGCGGTTGTGACCAATGTGGATGATGAGGCGGGCGCCAAGATAGCGGAGTTCAGCCGGAAGCGCAGTTCCGTGGTGCTGAAATATGGATGGGAACGCGGCGATCTGCATGCGGCGAAAGTGGAGATCACAACGCGTGGGACGCGGTTTGATCTGGTGACGCCAGAAGAAAAAATCGCCGTATTTTCGGCGCTGATCGGGCGCGTGAACGTATACAACATTCTGGCGGCGGCGGGGGCGGCTTACGCGCGCGGCTGTGCGGGGCAGGCGATTGCCGCGGGGATCGACAAGGTGGCGTGCGTCCCGGGAAGGTTTGAGCGCGTGGATTGCAGCCAGCCATTTACGGTGGTGGTGGACTATGCGCACACGGATGACGCGTTGCGCAATCTGACGGCGCTGGCGCGGGAGTTGGTTTCTGGCGCGAAGGGTCGAGTGTTGACGGTGTTTGGATGCGGTGGGGATCGGGACCGGAAGAAGCGTCCGTTGATGGGCGAGGCGGCGGGGCGAGGAAGCGATTTTGTGGTGCTGACGTCGGACAATCCGCGCAGCGAGGATCCGCTGGCGATTATTAATGACGCTGTGGTGGGGCTGCAGAAGACGGGCGTGAAATACATCGTGGAGGCCGACCGACGCAAGGCAATTGCGCTGGCCATTGGCGAGGCCAGGCCGGGAGACATTGTTTTGCTGGCGGGTAAGGGGCACGAGAAGGTGCAGGTGACGCGGCAGGGTTCGGCTCCATTTGATGACCTGGAAGTGGCGCGGGAAGCGCTGCGGGCTGCGGGATTTGAGTGTCAGGCGGCACAGGCCGGGAAGTGAGCCCACGGATTAGCGAGCGGTTATGCCGCAAAGATTAAGGAGTTGTGACAAAAATTCCTTGCAGGGCCACGGGTGATGCGGAAGTGCAAGAGATCGTTCGACTGCCGATTTGCTTGGGTGCTCGCAAAGCAAATTACTCGCTCAGGATGACAGAAAGTAGGTTTGCTCGCGAATGAAACTCACACTTTCGAAAATAGGGGAGTTTGTTTCGGCTCGCGGCGAATTCACTTCCGAAGAAGTGGTGCAGGGGTATTCGATCGACTCGCGAACGGTGGGCGCGGGCCAGCTTTTTTTTGCGGTGAAGGGCGAGCGGCTGGATGGGCATGATTTTGTTGAGCAGGCGCTCGGAAAAGGGGCGGCCGCGGCGGTGGTGCGTCAGGATCAGTTGGGACGTTATCCGGAGCGGGCACGGTTGCTGGCAGTGGAAGACACTCTGGTGGCGCTACAGACCCTGGCTACGGCGGTGCGGAAGGTTTGGGGCAAAGCGCTGATCGGGGTGACGGGATCGGCAGGCAAGACGACAACTAAGGATGCGATTGCGCGCGTGCTGAGCGCGCGGTTTCGCGTGCTGAAATCGGAAGGAAATTTCAACAACCATTTTGGCCTGCCCCTGATGCTTTTGAAGCTTGAACCGGAGCATGACTTGGCGGTAATCGAAATGGGCATGTCGCACGCGGGCGAGATTCGAGCGCTGGCGAAAATCGCGCAGCCGCAGATTGGCGTGGTGACCAACGTGGCGCCGGTACATTTGGAGTTTTTTGAGTCGTTGGCGGGGATTGCGCGGGCGAAGTATGAGTTGATCGAATCGTTGCCGAGTAGCGGGACGGCTGTGTTGAACGCCGACGATGAATATGTTTCGCAATTTGGGCGCGACTTTAAAGGCCGGGTAGTGATGTACGGAGCCAGTGCAGGCGCGAGTGTGCGCGCGGAAAATATCCGGTCGAAGGGATCGGAGGGGTCGGAATTCGAGATGGTGATTGGCGGCGCACGCGAGCGCGCCAGACTGGTGTTGGTTGGCGGGCACAATATTCTGAATGCATTGGCTGCAGTGGCCGTGGGAGTGGAGCGGGGATTGAGTCCTTCCGAAGCGGTTGCGGCGCTGGCGACGCTGAGGCCTTCCGATAAGCGAGGGCAGGTTCTTCAGTTGGGTAACATCACGGTGATCAACGATTGCTACAATTCGAATCCAAAGGCGCTCGATGCGATGGTGGATGCGCTGGCCTCGATGGAGGCGCGGCGCCGCATTGCCGTGGTGGGGGCAATGCTCGAGCTTGGTCCGACTGAGGAGCAACTGCACCGGCAGGCGGGTCAGTACATCGCGCGGAAGAAAATCGACGTGCTGCTGGGGGTGCGGGGTCCGGCGCAGGCCATGGCGGAAGCCGCACAACAGGCGGGCATGCGAGCGGAATTCGTGACTACGCCCGAGGAAGCCGGCGAATGGCTGGCGGACGAAACTCGCGACGGCGACGTGGTGCTGTTGAAGGCTTCACGCGGTGTGAAGCTGGAAAAGGCGCTGGAAATCTGGAAGGCACGACTCAACAGCAATAATTGAGACTATCGCGGAACGGAGGCTGATTGTTCTACTGGCTGTTGTTCGTGAAGCTGCAACATTATTTTCCGCCGTTCCGCATCTTCCGCTACCTGACGTTCCGCACTGCGTTCGCCAGTCTTACCGCACTGTTTACTTCGCTGATTGTAGGTCCGCTGGTGATCGGGCGGCTGCGCGAGTTCCAGATTGGCCAGTACATTCGAGAAGAAGGCCCGAAGGCCCATCAGAAAAAAGCGGGGACGCCGACCATGGGCGGGCTGCTGATCGCGATTGCGATCGTGGTGCCGACGCTGTTGTGGGCCGATTTGAGCAACCGCTTCGTGTGGATTGCGGTTTTTGCCACTTGCGCGTTCGCGGCGATCGGGTTCACCGACGACTACACCAAAGTTGTGCACAGGAGAAATCTTGGCCTGACTGGGCGAGCGAAGCTGGGGCTGCAGATTGCGACCAGCATTGTGATTGCGGTGATGCTGATCGCGATGCAGACGTATGGAATGTATTCGACCAAGCTGATTGTGCCTTTTCTGAAGCAGTTTCATCCGGACCTAGTGGTGCAGAACCTGGAGCGGTTTCCGCATTTGTGGCCGTTCGCGTTTTTGCCGTTCATCGGTTTCGTTGCGCTGGTGATTGTGGGTTCGAGCAACGCGGTGAATCTTACCGATGGGCTGGACGGGCTGGCGATTGGCTGCACGGTGATTGCGGCGGGCGCGCTGACCGTGCTCACGTACGTGAGCGGGCACGCGACGTTTGCGACTTATCTGGAGATTCCGAAGATGCCGCAGGTGGGCGAATTGACGATTTTTTGCGGGGCGATGGTGGGATCGTCGATTGGATTTTTGTGGTACAACGCGCATCCGGCGGAAGTTTTTATGGGCGATGTGGGATCGCTGGCGCTGGGCGGCGCGATTGGGACGGTCGCGGTGATCATCAAGCAGGAACTATTGCTGCCATTTATTGGCGGAGTGTTTGTGATCGAGGCGGTGTCGGTGATTCTGCAGGTGGGATCGTACAAGCTGCGAAAGAAGCGAATTTTCAAGATGGCGCCGATCCATCATCATTTCGAGTTGATGGGGTGGTCGGAGTCTAAAATTATCGTGCGGTTCTGGATTGCATCGCTGGTGTTTGCGCTGTTCGCACTGACGACTTTGAAGCTGAGGTAGGAAATCGATTTACCACAGAGTCACAGAGACACAGAGAAGAGCAAAAACAATTAGGACTCCCAGGACGACCAGTTAGCATTGTCCGATCTTTGGAATGCAGCACGTGATTTTGGTGTCTCTGTGTCTCTGTGGTGAGATGGGCTTGATGGAACTCAAAAACAAACGCGTGCTGGTGGTCGGACTCGGCAAATCCGGGGTGGCGTCGGCGCTTTTTTTGAAGGCGCACGGGGCGCGGGTTACGGTGTCCGACACCAAGAGCGGAGACGAACTGCGGAACGAAATTCCGGTGTTGCTCGATCACGGAATTACGGTTGAGACGGGCGGGCACGGGGAGCGCACGTTTCGCGGGCAGGATTTGATTGTGGTGAGCCCGGGGGTTCCAGTGGATGCGCCGTTGCTGGCGCAGGCGCGGGCCGTGGGCGAAGCGGTGATCGGTGAGATTGAACTGGCGGCGCGATTTCTGCCGGGACCGATCGTGGCCATTACTGGGTCGAACGGGAAAACGACGACGACGACGCTGACGGGAGAAATTTTGGCTGCGGGCGGACTGCCGACGCTGGTCGGCGGCAACATTGGAACTCCGGCGATTTCTCTGGCGGAACGGGCCAAGCTGGAGACTGTAATTGTGCTTGAGGTTTCCAGCTTTCAGTTGGAGACCATTCAGACTTTCCATCCGAAGGTTGCTGTTGTGTTGAACGTAACGCCGGATCATCTGGACCGGCACCGAACGTTTGAAATCTATGTGGATGCGAAGGCTCGGATGTTTGAGAATCAGCAGAACAGCGATTACGCGGTGCTCAATGCCGATGATCCGACTTGCGTGGCGATGGCGGAGCGGACGCGGGCGCAGGTTTTCTGCTTCAGCCGGCAGAAGGAAGTGAAGCAGGGGGCTTGGGTGCGCGAGGGGAACATTGTTTTCCGCGACGGGACGCGGCAGCGCGAAATCATGCAGGCTTCCGAGATTCCGCTGAAGGGGACGCACAATCTGGAAAACGTGCTGGCGGCGGTGTGCGCGGGGGCGCTGATGGGATGCGCTCCGGAAAAGATTCGGCAGGCGGTGCGCGACTTCAAGGCGGTTGAGCACCGGCTGGAGTTTGTGGCGACGATTCGCGGGGTGGATTATTACAACGACTCGAAAGCCACGAACGTTGATGCGACCATCAAGGCGCTGGAGTCGTTTCCGGCGAACATTCACCTCATTCTTGGCGGCAAGGATAAGGGCAGCGATTACAGCGTGCTCAACGAACTGCTGCGGCAGAGGGTGAAGCGCGTGTACACGATTGGGGCGGCGGCGGCGAAGATTGAGTCGCAAATAAAAGGTGCTGAAATAGTCCACGCCGAGACTTTGGAAAATGCTTTGCGCAAGGCGAGTGCGGTGGCGCAGGCGGGGGATGTTGTTTTGCTGGCGCCGGCGTGCGCGAGCTTCGATCAGTTCAGGAGTTATGAGCACCGCGGGCAGATGTTCAAGGAGATTGTGCGGGGGCTGGCGGCGGAGAGAGTAAGGACCTGAAAGCCATGCCATCGGATGAGTTGGCGCAGAGTGTCGAAGGCAGCGGATTCGCGGCTGTTCGAGACTGTCTCGACAAACAAACGTTGACAGCAACGTGGATATGAACCGTGCCAGTGCCACGCGGCACCCTCGCCAGAAACTCCCTCCCATGCTTTAAACAGTGGAGGCTTGCTAGGGATCCTTCGACTTCGCCCGTGCTTCGCGTTTGCGAAGCACGGGCTGCGCTCAGGATGACAGGACTGAGATTGGGCGCCTCCCCTGAACCAAGAAAAGCAACAGTCCGGAATCAACAATCGATAAATCCTTCTCTGTGTCTTTGCGACTCCGTGGTGAAATGAACTTCCCATGGCGAAGCGGGTAAGTGTCGATCGCTGGCTGTTTACGGTGACCATGCTGCTGGTGTTTGTGGGGCTGGTGATGGTGTTTTCGGCGTCGGCGGTGATGGCGCGGGAACGGTTTGGGTCTCCCTATGCATTTTTGGTGAAGCAATTGGTTTGGGCGGCGGCGGGAATGGTGGCGATGGTAGTGGCGATGCGGGTGGATTACCGGCGCTACAAGCATCCGGGGCTGGTGTTCTCGCTGTTGGGGTTGACTACGCTGCTGCTGATCTCCGTGTTTTTTCTCGACCGGTCGCACAACACGCATCGCTGGATTCACGCGGGCGGGTTTTCGTTTCAACCTTCGGAACTGGCCAAGCCAGTGCTGATTCTTTTTCTCGCGTATTTTCTGGAAGGCCGCGCGAGAACGATGTCGAATTCGATGGATGACTGGCGCAACACGCTGCTGCCAGCGGCTGCACCGGTGGTGCTGCTGCTGGGGCTGATTGTGCTGCAGCCGGATCTGGGCACGGCCATTGCTTGCGGCGGGATCGCGGCTTGCATCCTTTATGTGGCGGGAATGCGGCTGCGGTATTTTGGCTACGCGTTTGGAGCGTCGCTGCTGCCACTTTATTTTCTGATTTTTCATGTGAGCTGGCGGCGCGACCGGATTCTGGCTTTTATGAATCCGTATGCCGACCGGCAGAAGACCGGCTTCCACATTATTCAGTCGCTGATTGCGGTAGGAACTGGGGGAGTAACCGGCACGGGCCTGATGGAAGGCAAGCAGAAGTTGTTTTATCTGCCGGAGCCGCATACCGATTTTATTTTTGCCGTGACGGCTGAAGAGCTAGGACTGTTGGGCGCGATGTTTGTGGTGACGCTGTTTGCGATTTTTCTGTGGCGCGGAATGCGGGCTTCGTGGCGGACAGAGGACATCTTCGGGCGATATTTGGCGGTTGGAATTACAAGCATGGTGGTCCTGCAGGCGTTCATCAACATCAGCGTGGTGCTGGGGATGATGCCGACGAAAGGGATTCCGCTGCCGCTGGTGTCGTATGGAGGGTCGTCACTGTTTGTGACGCTGGCGTGCGTGGGGGTGCTGCTGAATATTACGAAACAGGCGGAGTAGCCCGACGATTCCGCAGGTCGACGAGACTTGGAAGAACCGTCAGCGAACTTCGGCACCATCGAAGCGATAGGGATCCTTCGACTTCGCAACCGCTTCGCATTCGCGAAGCGCTTGCTCGCTCAGGATGACAGTTCATTTATAGTCACTGCATGCGGGCCATTCTGGCGGGCGGCGGGACGGGTGGGCATGTTATTCCTGCGCTTGCTATCGCCAACGAACTCAAGAAAAACTATGGGGCCGAGGTGCTGTTCATCGGGACGGCGCGCGGCATTGAAAACCGCCTGGTGCCGGCGGCGGGGTATCCGCTGCAACTGGTGCGGGTGGGAGCGCTGAAGAATGTAAGCCTGATGACGCGGGTGAAGACGGCGTTCGATTTGCCGAGGGCGGTCTGGAGCGCGGGGCGGATGCTGAACGAATTTGCGCCGGACGTGGTGATTGGCGTGGGCGGATATGCTTCAGGGCCGGCGATGCTGGCAGCGGTGGTGAAGCATATTCCGACGCTGGCGTTTGAGCCGAATGTGGTGCCGGGATTTGCTAATCGAGCGGTGGCACGGTTTGTGTCGGGCGCGGCGGTGCATTTTGAAGAGACGGCGAAATATTTTCGGCGCGCGGAAGTGACGGGCGTGCCGGTGCGGCAGGCATTCTTTGAGATTCCGGCGAAGCGGGGCGGGACTCCGACGCTGCTGGTATTTGGCGGAAGCCAGGGGGCGCACGCGATCAATGAGGCGATGATTCGCTGCTTGCCGGAGTTGCAGCGGCAGGCGCCGGGGATCCGCATTATTCATCAGACGGGCGAGCGTGACTATAATGACGCGCTGGCGGCTTATGGGTCTTTTACGAGTGCGGAGCGAGAGTCGGCAGAGGTTTCCAAGTTTATTGAAGACATGCCGGCGGCGTTTGCGAGGGCCGACCTGGTGGTGTGCCGGTCGGGCGCGAGCACGGTGGCGGAGATAACTGCGGCGGGGAAGCCGGCAATTTTTGTGCCGTTTCCGCGGGCGGCGGACGATCACCAGCGAGTGAATGCGGAAGCGCTGGCGCGCGAGGGGGCGGCGGTGGTAGTGGAAGAGTCGAAACTGGAAGGGGTGTGGCTGGCGGAGACGATTGCGGCGTTGCTGGGGGATGCTTCACGGCTGGCGCGAATGAGTGAGGCGGCGCGGGAGTTGGCGCATCCGAATGCGGCGCGGGATATTGCGGCGATGGCGGCGCGGGTGGCGGGGATCGACGAGGCCGAGTGATGGAATTTGGATACATGATTGAGGCTTGCCCAGTTCCGCGGGGATTGGCGTGAGAGGGAACTGGGCCGAGCGAGTGAGCCAGGTTCTGGTGGTGTCACTTGTCCTGCTGGGAATTGTTTATGCGGGCGATTGGCTGGTGTTGAGCGTTCGAATTGCACGCGGGACGGCGTATGGCTCGGTGAATGTGGATCAGTTCCTTTCTTCAGCGCTGAAGGGCAACAAGACTGAGTATGACTACGTAGGAACGGTTGCCCAGAAGTGCAGCCGTTCGCTTTTTCCCCAGAAGGGGAATCCGGCTTGCTGGTGGCTGGAACGGCACAAATCGCAATGGCAGTAAACATGTCAGGGAATCGATCATCGATGAGGAAACGTTCGGGCAGATACAGATAAAGATAAGTGAGATTGCTTGGAGAACTCCTCCACAAGTCCCTGGTGGCGTTCTAGTGAAAGAGATCCTTCGACTGCGTAAGCGCTTCGCGTTCGCGAAGCACTTACTTCGCCCAGGATGACAAAGCATGTTTGCCAAGATTCAACAGATTCATTTCGTGGGGATTGGCGGGATCGGCATGAGCGGGATTGCCGAGGTGCTGCTGAATCTTGGGTACAAGGTTTCGGGGTCGGATCTGAAGAGTTCCGCGGTCACGCAGCGGCTGGCTGGTTTGGGTGCGACGGTGTTTGAAGGACATCGCGCGGAGAATATCCGCGGGGCCGAAGTGGTGGTGACGAGTTCGGCGATCGCGGGGGGAAATCCCGAGGTGGTTGAGGCGCACCAGTTGCATGTGCCGGTGATTCAGCGGGCTGAAATGCTGGCGGAGTTGATGCGGTTGAAGTATGGCATCGCTGTCGCTGGGATGCACGGCAAGACGACTACGACTTCGATGGTGGCGGCGGTACTGGCCGGGGGCGGGCTTGATCCGACCGTGGTGGTGGGCGGGCGCGTGGATGCGATGGGATCGAATGCGCGGCTGGGGAAGTCGCAGTATCTGGTGGCTGAGGCGGATGAAAGCGACCGCTCGTTTCTGAAACTGTCGCCGATTCTTTCGGTAGTAACGAACATTGACCGTGAGCACATGGATTGTTACCGCAATATGCGGGACGTGAAGAAGACGTTTCTGGAATTCATGGACCGGGTGCCGTTTTATGGGATGGTGGTGGCATGCAACGACGATCCGATGCTGAGACGGTTGCTGCCGGAAGTGCAGCGCCGCATCGTCACCTACGGAACGAAACGGGGGTCAGATTTTTGGATCAAGCTGGGGGATGGGGCTGCGCCGGCGTGTGTGAAAGTTGAGGGCCAGCCCTTGAGCCGCTTCCGGGTGAGTTATCGCAAGAAAGACCTGGGCGAGTTCACGCTGCATGTGCCGGGAGTACACAACATACTCAATGCGACGGCGGCGATCGCGGTAGGCGTGGGTCTGGATGTTGAGATTGAAGCGATTCGCGCGGGGCTTGATCAATTTCGCGGAGTGGACCGTCGGTTTCAATTGCGCGGGAGGGCTGCGGGCGTCAGCGTGATTGACGATTACGGGCACCATCCAACGGAGATTCGGGCGACGCTGGCGGCAGCGCGGCAATGCGGGTTCCTCAAGGTTCATGTTGTGTTCCAGCCGCACCGCTACACGAGGACACGCGATTTGATGGGGGAGTTCACCACCGCTTTTGGCGACGCGGATTCGCTGTTGGTGCTCGACATTTATGCGGCGAGCGAGAAGCCGATCGAAGGGATCAGCGGAGAAGCGCTGGCGGGGATTATTCGCGGGAAGGGTGTGCGGAGTGCGCAGTATGCGTCTTCGTTCGCCGAAGCAGTGAGTTTGGTTGCGGCTGCCGCGGAGGATGGCGATATGATTCTGACGCTGGGCGCGGGCAGCGTCTCGCAGCTGGGGCCGATTATTTTGGAGAAGCTTCGAGAGATAGCCGTCGGGGCGGGGAGATGACTCTTTCGACGGCGACGCATGATTTCCAGTCCTGAAATTTGCGATTTTTCGAATCCAGTGGAACGGCGGCCGGGTGAGAGTGTAAAATGGTATATGAGCATGTGTATGCTCATGTACATACAAGGTGATGGTAATGAAATCAGCCAGATTGCAAGTTCTGACAACCCCCGCCTTCCGGGATTGGCTGCGCAAAGAGGCGAGCAAGGCCGGAATCAGCGTAGGGGAACTAGTCCGCACCCGCTGTGAGCAGCGGGTGGGCGACGAGGAGGCGGCGTTGGCGCAGTTGACCGCGCTTCTCCGCAAAGAAGTGACTGCGACGCGAGCCGTGGTGCGGCGTAACCTGGACGAAACACGGGCGATTCTTAGCGACTTGCGAGCACGCCGCAAAGCAGATTCAGCGGGGGATAGCGCATGAGCGTGTTCAGTGAGGCGGTTGCTGCCGTGCAATCTGCCCTGAAACTCTCAGACGAATTGCGCCGAACGTCACAGGAACTTAAGGATGTGGCCGTGGAGTTGCGCGACCACGACCGCCGGATCACACGGCTCGAAGCGCAGTGGGAGACGGCCGCGCTGCTGTCGCGAAGGCGGCTGGAATGAGAACCGGGTGGCGTCGAAACGGCGGCGGCGACTGATGAGCCCACTTCTCGCAAAGGATGCGAGAAATGGGGCACCCCACTCCGGGCTTTATGGCGTCGAGTCTAGCTGAAAGCCTTATTCCTTATCGTGCGCGTGCGTATGCGGCGGTTTGACGGGCTGCAGCGGTGTGAGACTCTTCCACCAGGTATCGAAATCGATCCAATCAGCGTCGTTGGTTTCGTCGCAGGAAGCTCCAGCCTTGCAGACCTCAACCTGGTAGACCGGATGTATCTCCCACACGGAGGATCGCAGCGGTTCGCACTGGGTGGTGCCGCAGGGGCACGGTGCGTGGGAAGCGTCAAAGAAGAGTTGGCCCGTGATGCGGTAAGGGTGAGCCTGAAGGCGCGATGCCATCCCTGGGCTGACCGTGTATGTTCCTCCGCTGTAGACTTCGAAATTTCCGATCTGATCCCACGAGGCAGGGCGATAGTGGGGACTGATCTCGGCGGTGACGCTGGCACACTCCTGGGTTGAGGCTGCGGGACCCAGTGCGATGTGGATGTCGTTGTAAGGGGGAGTGCCGTTGTTGCAGTTCACGCTTTCACCGGAATCGGGTCCGCTGCCGAGGTCGGCGTGATGAGCTTCGAGCAGGTAGGCCTTCATGCGCACGAGTTTGCCTTCGCCCAGCTTATCGAGGGCGGCACGACTGCTGGGTTCTTTGCCTTGTCCGGAGGGAACGGTTGTGTTTTTCTGAAGGTCGATCAACATCTGTGGGGTAAAAGTCTCGGGCGTGCCAGAAGCGCAGAAGTTGTTCTTCACAGCATTCTGAATCTTGCTGTTCTGCGGTGAGGTGGTTTTTCCTTGTATTCCGCAACTTTGATCGATGGGATGTTCCTGCTGGATGACGGAAAATGGGAGAGCGCGTCCATCGGGGCAGTGGTCCGGGAACGTGCTCTGTGCGGTGGTTACGGCGCTGCAGATCAAAAGGCAGATGAGAATCAGGTTCCGCGTGGGCATGGGTGAGCCTCCTTGTTGGGATACCGCTGGCTACTCGTCAAATCGGAGGAAGAAAACTGCTGGGCCCCTATTCGGAAGATGCGTTGACAACCGGCGCAGTTTAGCCCCGTGGAGGACTCGATCAACGGAGAAGGCATCTCTGTTACGAAAACCGGAAAAAAGTGAATGCTTGTGAGCCTCTATTAAAGGAAGTGGTGGGAACTAATTCGCTTTCATATCCGTATCTTAATTTTGCTAACAGATTGGAAGGAGGCTCGTCCAAACTGACAGATGGAGATATGGCGATGAAAACTACACAGGGTTGGGGATGGCTAGCAGCTGGGGTGCTGGCGCTGGGATTAAATGGGGTTTACCACGACGGTGGCGGAGCTTGGGCGCAGCGGACGGTAGGCCGGATTGTTGACGAAATCGCAGCGCAGACAGGACCTGTGCTCGCGCTCGTGGTTGGGCGCGCTGACTTGTTCATGGCGAAAACCGGGATGGTGGTCGCGCGGGATGAGGCTTCTTCGTGCCGGTTGAGGACGGCTGTGGCGCAGGCCGAGAGCAGGGTTGCGCGTACGGAAATGGGATTAGCCTCTTTCGAGGCGATGTCGGCCCGAGAAGAGGCAGCGCTGGCGCGAGTGGAAGCCAACCGGGCGCGGATGGAGGCGCAAATTGAGCGCGCGCGCTTTGTGCCGGCTGCGTTTAGTGTAGTAAAGGTTCCGGTTTTTTGTCCGCGGGTGCGGGTTGAGATTCCTCGGGTGATTGTTCCGCGGATTCCTGTGGTGAAGGTTCCGGCTCCGGTGGTGCAGGTGGATATGCTGGGTGGTGGGCCGGCTTAATTTCTTAACTTCTGAAAGTGGCGGACGCGGGGAAATGAAACCGCGTCCGCTTTCGTTTTGGGGGCGGATGACGTGGACCGCATGCGACCCGGGCTTCGCCCGAGGCCGGACAGCCGCGGCGGCTGTCTCTTGGGCCATGTCCCGCGTCTCCCCAAACTTTCCGCGATGATGCCCAATGCGATTCCGGCTGTGCAAAACTTCAACATTTTTTCTATCTCTAATTTCAAAATAAAGTTATAGTTTGAAGGCTCAGCGATTCCTAGCGACAACTGACCTGAACTGATGGCGCGGAAGTCGGGTTCCACCATCTTGC
The DNA here is from genome assembly GCA_963842075.1 of uncultured Acidobacteriota bacterium. Taxonomy (GTDB): domain Bacteria; phylum Acidobacteriota; class Terriglobia; order Terriglobales; family Acidobacteriaceae; genus Sulfotelmatobacter. The sequence continues at coordinate 73,776 of CAWJFA010000017.1, forward strand.
AGGAGGAGTTGTACCCATTCGGGGCTGAAGCCGCGCGCGGGGAGATCCATGACTCGGACATGGACGCTCGCCTGGTCGACCTGGATGTGGACGAGGAATCGCCATTTTTGCGCGCGCAAAAGCGCGTATCCGCCCGCCGAAGTTCTCTTCCCCAAAAAACTGCAAATCGCTTGCTGTGGGCTTTTGTGGCTGCTGCCGCTGTGTGCGCGTCGGGAATAGGGGCGGCCTGGCTCTATCACTATGGCGAGCGCTCGTGGCGCTTCCGAGTGGAATCGAGCGACAACATAGAAATCGGCGGCATGCAAAACGTGACCAGGGCGCAAATCATGGAAGTGCTGGGCGCCGACATTGGGCGCAATATTTTTTTCATTCCGCTGGCCCAGCAAAAGGCGCAACTAGAGCAGATTCCATGGGTGGAATCGGCCAGCGTGATGCGATTTGTCCCCAACCGCCTGCAGGTTGTGATTCATGAACGCACTCCGGTGGCTTTTGCCAGGGTGGGGCCGCGGATGTTTCTGATTGACGCGGGCGGAACGCTCATGGAGTTGACTCCCAAACACAAATTCTCCTTCCCGGTGATTCTGGGAATGAATCCTGGGGAGCCGCTTTCGACGCGGGCGCCCAGGATGAGGGCTTACGGCGAAATGGTGCGGGAGTTGGATGCGGGCGGAGCGCGCTATTCGCAGGATCTGAGTGAAGTGGACCTTTCCGATCTCGAGGACGTGAAGGTGCGGGTAAACGATCCGGCGGGAGATGTGCTGGTGCATCTGGGGTCGTCGGATTATCTGCGGCGCTACAAGATTTATGTAACGCATGCGCAGGCGTGGCGGCAGCAATTTCAGAAACTGGAGTCGGTGGATCTGCGTTATGACAACCAGATCATCGTGAATCCGGATATGGAGCGGTCGGCGAAGACGGTGGCGTTGAGCCCGGCGGCGGCGAAAACGGCGGCAGCGGCGGGAGTGAAGCCGGCGGCCTTGTTGACGCGATTGGGGCCGCATGATCGTCCTGTGCCCAAGCCTGCGTTCGAATTGAGCCAGAAAAAGCTCGACCCAAAAACTCCGGTGGCTGGGACCAAGAAGGCTGCGGTGAGGGCGAAAAAGAAAAAGACTACAGCGAAGGCGGTAAAGACAACTGCGGGTGCTGCGAAGGCTGCGGCGGGAAAAGATAAAGCATCTTCTGCGCGGAAGAAATCTTCAGGTGCGAGCGGCGGGCAGAAGCCGAGTGCAGCGATTGCCAGGAGCCAGACGAGCGAGGCTCCGACGCAGTGAGAGTTCGTATTCATTGCGGCACGGGGAATTTATTGGGGAACTGATCGAGAATGGCGAACCAACAGGGAAATTTTCTGACCGCGATCGACGTGGGCAGCGCCAAGACGTGCGCGCTTATGGTGGAGGTGGGCGACAACGGATTACGTTATCGAGGACACGGGCGTGGCCGAGTCGCGCGGCTCTCGCAAGGGAGTGATCGTTGATCTGGACAAGTCGATCGCAGCGATTCAGAAGGCTGTGGAAGCGGGCGGAGAATGTGGTGGGTGTGGCCGTGGGAGATGGGGCGATTGTCGGCATTGGCGGGGTGCACGTGGGGGGTGAACAGCCATGGCGGGATCAGCCTGGGGACGCGTCCGCGGGAGATTGGGCGCGACGAAATCAAGCAGGCGGTGGAGCGGGCGCGGGCGATTCCGCTTCCGGCGGATCGCGAGGTACTACACCTGCTGCCGCAGGAGTTCATTCTGGACGGTCAGTCTGGGCGCATGATCCGCTGGGAATGATGGCGGCGCGGCTGGGAGGTGCGCGTCCACCTGGTGACGGCGGCGGCGAGCGCGGCGCAGAACGTGATAACGGCGGTTAATCGGGCGGGCGTTCACGTGGATGACACTGTATTTGAGCCACTGGCCGCGGCCGATTCCGTGCTGCGAGCCGACGAGCGCGAGTTAGGAGTTTGCCTGGCGGAAGTGGGTGCGGGATCGACGGAGCTGATCGCGTTTCTGCAGGGCGCGGTCGCTTTCACGGGAGTGATTCGTTGGGAGGCGACCACTTCACCAGCGATTTGTCGGTGGGCATGTGCACGCCGCTGGCGGAAGCAGAAAAAATCAAGAAGGCATACGGCAACGTGATTGTCACGCTGATTCGGAAGGGGAACGAAGTGGAGGTGCCATCGGCGGGTGACCGGCTTCGCGGTTGCTGCCGCAGCGGCTGGTGGCGGAGATTCTGGAACTGCGGCGCGCGAGTTGTTTGAAATGATGCGGGAAACTTTGCGCCAGAGCGGCATGTTCGACGCCTGCCTGGCGGGCATTGTGCTGAGCGGGGGAGGGTCGCGGCCGCCGGGAATTTTCGATGTGGCGGAGTCGGTGCTGCGGCGTCCGGTACGGCTGTCCTGGCCGACGCCGCTGGCGAAAATGCCGGCGTCATTGGCAGAGCCGGAATTCGCCACGGTGCTCGGCATGGTGCACGACGGGCACCGGGCGCGCGTGGCGCGCGGGTTTCAGGGGGACCGGTGGGGATCGCGATTGAAGGCGCTGCTGGTGGGGTAAAGAGCTGGGCTGTGAACGGGGTAGGGCCGCGAAGGATGTAACCGAGGACGCAGGTAAAGCAGGTTCCTCGCCGACTTGAGTCGGCTCGGAATGACAAAGGTTTTAAGGGAGACAGTTTTTAACGGGATCGGCGCAAGAAAATTCAATCAGTCAAGGGTGGGCACAATGAAAAATGATTCAGCGAAAAACGATTTGAAGATTCGCATCAGCTTCAACGAAGAGCTTCTCAACGATGCCAAGATCAAGGTGATTGGCGTGGGCGGCGGCGGCGGCAACGCGGTGAACCGCATGATCGATGCCGGAGTGGAGGGCATCGAGTTCATCGTTGCCAATACGGACTTGCAGGCTTTGCGCTTGTCGCGTGCGCCGGTGAAATTGCAGCTGGGCGTGAAGCTCACGAATGGGCTGGGGGCGGGCGCGAATCCGGAAGTAGGGCGCAAGGCGGCGCTTGAGGATTCGGACAAAATCATCGAGGCGCTCGAGGGTGCTGACATGGTGTTCGTGACCACCGGCCTGGGCGGCGGGACGGGCACGGGCGGCTCCGATTATTGCGTCGCTGGCCAGTGAGATGGGAGCGCTCACCGTGGCTGTGGTTACCAAGCCGTTTTCGTTTGAAGGGAAGCGGCGCATGACACAGGCCGAAAAGGGGATAGCGGAGTTGATGGAGTCTGTCGACACGACGATTGTGATTCCCAACGAGAAGCTACTGGCGG
>CAWJFA010000018.1:0-33992 GCA_963842075.1 uncultured Acidobacteriota bacterium
GGCTAAGCGGGAGACAAAATCCTGGCTGCTTGGGCGTTTTTTAGAGCAATATAAAGTCCGATATCAACTCGTGCCTTAAATGAATTCATCAGCCGCATCATGTTCCGAATTTCAATCAGGAAGCGAGAAGGGACGACGGTGCAGTACGACTGCTGGCAGAAATTCACGGGAAGTCTTATCGAGACATCGAGGATCAAGAAGACCTACTGACTTCTGCGGTTTTTGGCCATCTCCGGCTTGTGCAACCTCCTGGATTTTGGTCCGCACTCCTCGGCCGTGCCCGTACAGTAGAAGAGCCGAGTCGTACACTCGCTCAGATTCTCTCAAGTGTCGGTATTGACGCCGCGAAGTTCTCTGAAGTGCAAGTTCGCTTCTGGGGCTATTTCCCAGGCTATGGGGAACCGGATCTCCTTGTGCATCTCTTCGGGGACAATGTCACTTCGATCACGATACTGATAGAGGTCAAATTGCACGCTGGGAAGAGTGGGATAGGAGAATTCGATCAGCTCGCCAGATATTTTGGCATAGGCCCGAGACAGCGAATGGATGTCCGGTTCTGCGAAGGCAGGAACAACGGCCGAGAGGCACACGTGCGAGCTGCGGATCTAATGCCGTTAATGCGCGCTCTCAGGAGCGCGCCTGAGGACAGCACTACGTTTCTCCTTGACGAAAGACTTACATGTCGGACAGCAAGAGTGTTTGCACTTTGTTGGCTGTTGCGCAGCTTTTGCGTGCCAGATGTGCGCAGTTTTGCCTGCACTGCCAGTTGGCACATTATTATTAGGCGACTGGTTTGGATAACTAGGAATTATCAATGCCCACAACGCGGCATAGCCGCTTGCATCTCGCGTCGAGCTCGCGGACGCTAAGTCTTTGACTGATGCTCAGCAAAGATACTGAGTCCATCTGCAAAGAGAATAAGGTCAAAGAGCGGGCGAGACGAGTGGATGCTTTGCGCCTTCACACTGAGATAAAATTGGCTACTCGCGAAGATCCCAAGCGACCATTAGACTGGGGAAGAGCTGAAAACGGTTTCACCGGTCGTCTGGTCCAAGATGAACCGATCATTCGACGGAGTCTGTTTGAAGTCGAACATTTGGTTAATCGAGTTTGCAACGCCGTCGAATGACCCTTGGCCGATTCGCTGGCCTCTCAGCCAGTTATCCTCGATAAAACGAACAATTGAAGTCTGATCGGTGACGGTATGATCCACGAAGTTATGTTTGGACCAGGGAGAGATGACCACCATCGGTAGGCGCGGGCCATAACCACACCGACCTTTTGCATGCTTGTTGATGGAATCAATGCCAGACAGAGCGCTAATGCCGGTGCCGCAGGTACCCGGCCCGGTGAGGGCATCCGCCGGACTCTTTGACGAGTTCACGATTGGGGCCATTTGGTGATCGTACCAGCCATCGGAGTCGTCATAAAGAATGACGATTGCCGTGTTCCGCCACTCCTCCTGCTGTTGCAGGAAGTTGATCACATGGACGAGGAACGTCTGCTCATCAAGCGGGTCGGAATAGCCAGCATGGCCATCTTGGATAGCGATTGGCTTTAGGAAGCTGACAGCAGGAAAATTACCCGCTTCGACGGCGGCAAAGAAGTCTTCAAGGTCGTACTGATGGTTGGCAGCATCGCCCGACTTTCCAATAGCGTTAAGCGAGTTCGGACGGGCGTGTGTCGGATTAGCTGTTGAGGCGTAATACTGGAACGGTTGGTGATGCGGGACGTAGTCGTCCGTAGCGCCTGAGATCCCGGACTTCGATCGACGGTGGCATCCACTGCTTCCGTCTGGATTCACCACATTGAGGTTGAAGCCACCCTCGAACCAACCCCAGGTTACACCGGATTGATTGAGCAGGTCGCCAATGTTTTTGCCTCCCATCTGTACTTGAGCGCCTCCGGGAGCGGAGCAGACATCACCCAAAGGATCGGGATCGCCGATCAAAGTAAATGAACCGTTTCCACCTTCAACCAGATCACCGGTGCCGTTGATATGCTTCAACACACCATTCGTCTGGCCCGACACCAGATTGATCGCCCCCACTGTGGAAGGACCAAACGTCGTTCCAAACGAGTTGTCACTCATTGCGTAATGTTGCGCGTAATTCCAGAGCGCCGTGACCGTATTGCCATCGAAATAGCCCATCACCAGACCGCTCGTATTCGCGGCGTGCGTCGCAGCATTCGGAGGAGGTCCTGCAATTCCAGTATGGGAAGGAAACAAATCCATCAATCCGCCGTGAAACGCCTGCTGTTCAGGAGTGTAATCATGCTCCATATCGGATGTTAAAGCCTGCGAGCGGTCGAGTCGGAAGGGATTAGACGCCCCCGTGCCATTCGCCGGATTCAGGTTGGGATTGTGATTCAATAACGCAGTGTTAAGACCGTAGATGGTCGGAGTATCGGGCATCGCGTGGAACGAGGGTTCGCCCTTCGGATTCAATGCGTTCGGATAGGAGCCAAAATAGTGATCAAAGGAAACGTTCTCCTGGAAGATTACTACGATGTGTTTGACGGGAGTGGCTGCCTCCACCGTAGTGGTCACGTTCTCCACCCCTTGGCTTGCCGATGTCCCCGCAATTATGGCCATAACAGACAATAGCGAGAACAATTGCCACATGGCTCCCGTACCTCTTTCAATTACTTCTTTCACAAACTCTTTTTGGATGTTGTGGCCGCGAACACCCCAAACACCCGTCACGCCAGTCACTATACCGGGCTCTTCAGCAGCATCTTTGGAAATATGACCGCTTGACGTCTGCGACACCAGAAGAATTCTTAGGGATCTTTCGGACTTAGGTTGCATTGGTTTATCAGTTCACATGACGTCTGGGTTTGGCAGCAGAAAGTCGCGAACGAGACCATCCAACTCATGACAAGCAGTAATGAATTGACGGAGAGTTCGGCGGCTCGGGCCGAACCTATCGAACTCTTCGATGGAGAGGCCATCTTCCATATACGCCCGCCGAAAATCCGTAAACTTCTTTGACAACTCCTCCACAATTGTTTTCTCGACTGGGTTGTCGATGCGACTGCAAACCTCAATATCACTAGCGTTGAAGCGGAGCTGCCAAGAGTAAGGGGGCGAAATGACGACATCCCCACCGATAAATTCACTCCAGTGCATGTGGTTGCGAAAAGCCGCAGAGAGTAGACGAATTCGATAGCCTCGTTCGCGGAAAATCTGATACGTTTTCTTGAAAACCGCAACCCCTGCCCACTCCAAGTATCCTGGATCAATAGCGATATTTTCCTTCTCCATGACAACCTTCAACCAGTCGTCCAAGCGGCCCACCATGATGGTGCACACAGGTCCCATCGTTGCGATTTCTTTTCCTTCGCTCTCGCGTCGCCTAAGGCCACGCTCTACCGCCTCAGCCACGGCTAGGCACTGCGGTAAAGTGAAGCAAACGGTCGCGTTGATGCTGATCCCCAGATACGTGGCCTCTTCGATTGCTGGAATACCTGCGCGCGTAACCGGAATTTTAACGATCATGTTTGGCGCGAGCCGATTGAATTCCTCAGCCTGTCTCAAGATAGCCTGCCAATCGCGGAACAAACGTGGGTCAGTCTGTACCGAGAGCCTTCCGTTCCTACCTCGGTGCACATCGAAGATAGGTTTCAGCACCGCGGCGCCTTTTACGGAAATCTCCTTAACCAGCTGCCATGCGATTTGATCTTCGGTGGCGGTGGGCCATTCTTCAATCAAGGCGAGAATGCGATCTTGCCAAAAGATCATTTCCTTCTTGAGAACGCCGAGTACGATGACGGGATTACAGGTGGCGCCTACCGCCCCGAATTCGATTGAGTGAGTTAATTCCTGAGTGGAGGCAGAGTCATTCCATAGGCAGGTCGGCGTCGCCTGTGTCATTTCGTACAGTGGACTTCTATAATCTGTGGTCGCGCGAGTCATAAGTATCTCCGGTTCAACTCTTGGAAACGGCCGACCTCTACAAACTGAGATCGGATCACATCAAATTCATCTCAACATCATGAACCCGCAGTTTCGGCACCACTCTGATGGTCAGAATCGTGCGATATTACCTTGCGCGGTTTCGATTGCAGGTATGACTTCTCAGCGGCCACCGCAATTTCGAGCGCCCTCAAACCATCTATGCCAGAAACGCGCGGCGTCCGATCGTTCAATACGCTTTGCACAAAATCTCTGACCTCAGCCACATAGGCGTCTGCAAATCTCGTCAAGAAATGATCGGCAAGAGTTTGCGTACCACCGGTGCTGGATAGAAAAGTTGTGGGCATTTGGCGGAGGCTTCCCACCCGTATCGTGCCTTTGGATCCCACAATCTCGGTGCGGACGTCGTAACCATAAATCGCTTGCACGTACGATTCGACATTGCCAATCGCACCGCGACGATACTTCAGGTTGACCACGCTCGCAACGACATCACCGTATTGCGCGACTTCCGGACGTATCGCAACCGTCGCGTAGGCATGAACCTCGACAACCTCGTCTCTCATCAGCCATCGTGCTAAATCGAAATCGTGAATTGTATTGTTATAGAAAGTCATGCCGTTCACATTCGACTCATAAGAGGAGAGGGATGGGGCATCCTTGTCGCGCCCAATCGACTTAAAGATGACGGGCTCCCCAATGTCGCCAGCCTCGACCCGCCTCATCGCTGCTGCATAGGCGGGGTCGTAGCGACGCATGAAACCGATTTGTAAGCGGACTCCGGCCTTGGTTATAGCCTGCAAGGCGGCACTGGCATCTGCAAGACTGGTGGCCAGAGGTTTCTCGCAAAGAATGTCTTTGCCGGCCGTGGCTGCTGCTCGGATTGCCGAGGCATGAAACTTATCGGGAGTGGCGATCAGAATGCAATCGATTTCCTTCGCCTCTAACATGTCGTCCAGGCTGCTGTAAGAGTGCTTGATTTCGAGTAGAGAGGCAACTTTGCTGGCTCGGTCGCCAGCGGCATCGGCCACGGCCACAAGGCGGGCCTCTGGAACAAAGCGGCGAATATTCTCCGCATGACGTTGGCCCATCTCCCCGACGCCGAGCACGCCAATCCCAAGCTTTCGCATCTGACGTTCGATCCAATCTTAGCGCTTAGACTAGAACTCTAATGCCCAAAAGAAGAATTCCTTCTTTAACCGGCGCTGTAAATTGTCGTCGCGATTATACCAAATAAAACGCGGCAGGAAGCAAGCATGGTGCGAAACAAAAACCTCTGGTTGAAAGAAAAATACTGGTTCCGCCATAGTAAGCCCCTTAGAGGCAAAGTACCTTAAACGACTAAACGCTTATGGCTTCTTCGGAGACCGTAGACGCCGATATCTACAATAAAGGGGATGACAGTTTTGCATTCTCAACTGCAACCGGCCGTCCCTTCCGGTAGGAACGCTCTGCCGCCGCGGCTGCCGCCACGGACTGCCGTCCGTCGAACCCTGTTACCTTCGGCTCGCGGTCGGTCTGAACAGTCTGCACAAAGTCCCGCATCTCATTGAGGTACCCTTCCGCGAAGCGCACCAAGAAATGGTCAACTACATCTGTCTTCCAGCCCTCCGTTGTCAAGACTACCTCGGCAGTCTGTTGCAGATAACCCGTCATGATCGTACCCTTCGTTCCCACGATTTCGGTCCGGACGTCGTATCCATAGCAGGCCTGCATATAGTTCTCTACGGCACCCAGGGTTCCCTTCGAGAACTTGATGTTCACTAGGGCTGTGTCGATGTCATTGAACTGGGCGATTTCAGGAAACGCAAGAACAGCGCCGTAGGCGTGAACCTCAGCGATTTCGTCATCCATGATCCACCGGCCGAGATCGAACTCATGAACCATCGAGTCCTGAAAAAACATCCCGTTTAGGCCACTGGCCATATAGCTCACCGGTGGAGGCACTGGGTCGCGAGCTAAGGACTTGAAAATTACCGGATCACCAATTTCCCCTGCCTCAATTCGTTGTTTAGCTCGTGCATTTGGAGGATCATAACGACGCACATGTCCTGGTTGTACCCGAACCCCAGCCTTGTTCGTGGCCTCCAACACTTCGTCCGCTTCCTCGACTGTAAGTGTAAAGGGCTTCTCGCAAAAGATTTCTTTTCCTGCGCCAGCGCACATTTTCATTACCGCGCCGTGGAACTTGGCGGGAGTCACAATAACAACAGCTTGTATATCCTTGCGTTCGATGAGTGCTTCGGCGCGATCATAGAAATTCTCGATCTCAAGTTCGGCTGCGACCTGTCCGGCGCGCTTCAGGTCAGCGTCGGCAACAGCGACCAGTTTGGCCTGCGGAATCAAATGCCGAATATTCAAGGCATGCTGCCTGCCCATCGCTCCTACCCCAATAACTCCCATCCCTAGCTTGACCATAGCAATCCTCCCCAGAGTATTTCCCAGACGAATGTCGCGGGCAGCCCCAACAAGCGGTTTGTGTATTCGCCAAAAAAAGGGCAGTAGAACTCACAAGAATCGAACGCGATCGCAGATCAGCCGTACTTAATCATCTCTGAACGGCCGGTCTTTGCCGAACGATAGATAGTTTCTATGATGGACAAGTCGCGCAGTCCTTGCTCTCCGTCGGGTTCTGGCTTGCGGTTTTCCCGTATACAGGTGGCAAAGGCATCGAGTTCCAGGGCGAATTCGTCGATGACTTTGAACTTCTTTTCGAACCAGCGTCCGGAAATTGCACCGCTCAAGCGCCGCTCATCCTCAAAGGCAAACGCCGGTGACCAGGCGACCCAGCCCTTTTCCCCGTGGATGTGTACGAAAGAGGAAAGCGTTCCGCCATAACTAGACGTACCTTGCAGCACCAAGCCGCTAGGGAAATTCAGACGAAAGGCAACGCCTTCCTCCACTTCCTTAAATCTTTTTTTGTTACGAACCCAACTCTCGGCGCTAGCTTCAACCGGGTCTTCTCCCGCGAGCCAGCGGCAGGTGTTCACGCAGTAGACTCCTAAGTCCATGAGAGGACCACCGCCGCATAGCTTGCGCGAAAAAAGCCAAGACGGAGAAGCGTCGCCGGGGGGGCGGAACTCGACGAATAGAGTGTGGATCACGTCAATCCGCCCGAGCTCGCCCCGGGAAATAATTTCTTTGAGCATTCGACTGCTAGGTTCGTAGTACTTTCGGTAGGCAGTCATGAGATGGACTTTGTTACGTCTGCAAGTTTCAACCATGTTGCGGCCTTGCTTGACCGTCGCCGCCAGAGGCTTCTCACAGATCACGTGCTTTTTCGCCTGCGCGGCCAGGACGGTATACTTTTCACGCTCGCCCGGAGGAGTGGCGATATAGACTGCTTCAACCTCTGGACTGTTTAAGCAGGCCTCAATTTCGCTGTAGATATAAGACCCGCTCGCGCCGAATTTGTGGGCTAGATTGTTAGACTTCTCTTTGTCGCCGCTCACGACTGCGACCAGTCGGGCATTATCGCTGTGAGCAAATGCCGGTAACACGGCCACTTGAGAAATACTCCCGAGGCCCACCACTGCATATCCTACGTGCTTAATTTTCGGCATGTTTTCTAGCAACTCCTTGGCATCACAGCTACTAATCGTCGCAAAAGACAAAGCGATACCCGTGACGGGAGAACCGTAGTTCGCAGCGAAGGGCCGACTCAAGCCTTGTTGGTGAGACGTTCTCCTCGGCGTCTGGAAGCATACTGCAATTCCTTGCCAAATACTACTGATTTTGGAGAAATTAACAAAGCGCTTAGCTATGCAAAACATATCCCCCGGAGGGGTCTTCGATATATATCGCCGCGCTTTAAGCCGTCCAGCATAAGGGGTTATAATCTCAGTTAACAATTGGCCGACAATGAGGCCGCGGCGGTCTGCGGCCGCAAGCCATAAGCGGATTGACAATGATTTGCGCACTGTGTCTGAGTCTTACGCTGTAGAGCTCTGGTTGGGGAAGTCCTAAAGTTGTAAAAGCCGAAAGTTTGTAAAAGCCGAACCGAACCATTAGCTTTACTGCGAAGGCACATTATGGTGAAATTACGCAGACCAGCCTTCGTGGACAGACTTGCTACCGATGCCTGCTATGTCCTCGGACGAAAGCGACGATTTAAAAACCTATACCGAAGATTCCGAATATGGCGAAGAGATTAACTCGTGCGACAGGTCGAGCACCGAAGACACCAAGTATTTACGATGTTGCCCGCGAAGCGAAAGTCTCCATATTCACTGTGTCCGCAGTGGTCAACAAGACCGGACGAGTGAGCGCGACATTGGGCCGTCGCGTCGAAGCCGCGATCCAAAAACTAAATTACCGCCCCAACTTGCTGGCGCGCAGCCTTGCTAAACAGCAAACCCATACGCTAGGCATGGTAGTGACAGACATCGCCAATCCCTTCTTCCCCGCCATCGTGCGAGCTGCCGAAGATGCGGCCCAGAAGGCTGGATACAGCGTTTTGCTGTGCAACAGCGACGATAAGCAGGATAAGGAGGCGGTGTATCTGGAACTTCTGCTTTCGAGGCGGGTCGATGGAATAATTCTCAACAAAACTCCCGGCGCGTTTCCGGTCTCCTTGCGCAGGATGTTAGATGAAGCGAGAGTTCCGATTGTTTTATTAATGAGGACGTGCCTCGGACTGAAGACTGATGTCGTGCAGACGGATGACCGGCAGGGTGCAATCGACGCCATCTCCCATCTTGCGCGGATTGGCCATACAAAGCTCGCATTCGTCAGCGGCCCGCTAAATGTCAGCAATGCGCGAGCTCGCCAGCAAGGGTATTGCAAGGCTCTGGAAGCTTGGGGCCTTGAGTACAATCCCGCTCTGACCTTCGAAGGTGACTACCGGATCGAATCTGGCCACCGGGCTGGATTGGCGCTCTTGCCCCACCGGCCAGATGCTGTATTGGTGACTAACTATCTCATGATGGTCGGATTTATGAGCGCAGCCGATGAAATCGGCATGAGGTGTCCACAAGACTTCGCGCTGGTCAGCTTTGACGATTACCCCTGGTTGGGTTGCTTTCGGCCACGCGTGACCACCATCGAATTACCGAAATACGAACTTGGCGAAACCGCTGTAAGATTGCTTCTCGACCGCATTCAAGGCAAGCGTGGCCCAGCTCAAACTGTAAACCTGCTGCCTCAATTGCGTGTTCGGGAATCTTGCGGCTTTATGCTGCGCTCCAGACAAGGCGCTGGACTGACCTTGGAATCGAGCGCGGCGCGATGACCTCGTTGGAGGAGCATGGACACGTCCGGGAGGGCGGACGCCCTTTCCGCAAATCCGATTCTTGGCCTACTTGGCCATCCAACGTTTTTCCGATGACATCCATGCTGGTTCCTTCCTTGAAATGGATACCCGTGCGCGACGTTCAGCAAGAGTGAGATATGGCGGCGCGATTGCTTCCGTAAGATTATCGGCGGTCGGTGGGCGGTTCCTGGTACCTCTCAACCAATGTGGATCCCTTTCTTCAAGCAATCGCGTTACTCGGGTCCGAATCGGAAGGTTGCGAGATGGCGTGTTTCGGCAATCGCAAATATGGATTCCGCAACGCTCAGTTGCTCATAAATTGATCCACATTCAATAGAGAAGCCTAGCGGCTTTATGCTGCGAATACTTGACATGGAAAATCGTGCGTAGTATAAGCGCTTAGATACTAAAACGTCGCTGCGCATGTGACTAGCGATTGGTTGCGCTGCCGACGGACCAAGCGAGGCTATGGCTGCAAATAGGGTTTTAGCCGCGGTGCTTCCAGAACCTGGAAGATACGAATTGTGTGAATATCCGCTTCCTTGTCCAGAACCTGGCTGTGCAGTAGTGAAGATAGAAGTTTCTGGAATCTGCGGCACCGACAAACACACCTATCAAGGCTACACAACGCAGTATGCCGGCGCAGACAGACCGAAGGAGATTCCGTTCCCCATCATCCAAGGGCACGAGAATGTGGGGACGGTAGCGGCTATTGGCGGGAACGGGGACTACTCTGATTTCGAGGGGATCCCCCTGAAGGTCGGTGACCGCGTTGTCGTGGGACCTAATGTGGCATGCGGGAAATGCTACTACTGCCGGCACGACTTTCCGTATTACTTCTGCGAGAGCACGACCGACTACGGAAATAATTTGAGCGCAAAAGATCCGCCGCACCTATTCGGTGGTTGGGCGCAATACATGTACGTAGTGCCGGGCAGTTTCCTGGTGCGAGTACCTGACGATCTGCCCTCCGAGGTTGCTGTTCTCACAGAGATCATGGCTGTGACGGTCGGGCTCGACCGGGCCAAACAGATTTCAGCGTTTCCCAATGAGTCTTTCCGGTTTGACGACACTGTAGTGGTGCTTGGTGTTGGTCCGCTGGGCATGTGCTTCCTGATGAAAGCGCGAATGCTGGGGGCAGGGACTATTGTGGCTGCGGATCTGTCCGACTACCGTCTCGATTTCGCCAAGCGGATGGGAGCGGACAAAGTGCTCAATGTCGTGAAAACTACCGCGGCAGAGAGGCTCGCATTTGTGCGTGATCTTACGCACGGGCGCGGCGCAGACGTGGTAGTCGAATGCGCCGGAGTGCCGCAGGCGGTCCCCGAAGCTTTGGAAATGTTAAGGCTTGGAGGCCTGCTGGTCGAAGCCGGTAATTTCTCCGACTTAGGCGAGATCGCTATTAGTCCACACCGGCATCTGTGTGCAAAGAGTGTCCGAATTCTCGGTGTCGGTGGGGAGGAGCCGGCGGCATATGGCCCGAGCATGCGGCAGATGGCTCGTTACATGAGGCACTATCCGCTGGGAGACTTCGTGACCCACCGGTTTCGATTGTGCGACGTGGAGGCGGCGATGAAACAGTCGATCAATCCAGACTCGATGAAAGTTGTGATCGAGCCCTGGGCATAGACCCTGGAGTTGCCGGCGATTGTACCAACGACTTACTTAATTTCAGCGAGGCTCACAGGTGACGCAAATAACGTCCCGGTTTCAGTTTGCATCGGCTCCGGACAGTTGGGGCGTACTCGACTATCCAGGGCCTTCTTGGGAACAGTCGTACGAGAAGATGCTGGACGAGATGGTGGCAGCGGGTTACGCCGGCACCGAACTCGGTCCCTATGGCTTTTTTCCGACTGATGCCGGCATCTTACAGAACGAGCTGCAAAAGAGGCGGATGAACCTTTTAGGGTCGTTCGTTCCGGTGACCCTAAGTGATCCCACGGCCACAAAAGCAGTGGTTGAGCAAATCCGAAAGGTGGGAGCTCTTCTGGCCGCGTTGAGGGCGCCATTTCTTGTACTCGCGGACGCGCAGTCCCCTGAGCGCAATCGAATCTCGGGCCGTGTGCCGGGCGACGAGAGTGCCGGCCTTAATCCACAACAATGGAGGCAGGTCGCCAGGGTTGTAGCAGATGCTGCAAACGTTGCTGCCGAATATGGTCTCGACCTCGTATTTCATCCACATGTCGCCACTTATGTAGAGACCCCGAAGGAGGTCGAACGGTTTTTTGACGCAACATCTTCAACCGAGATCGGCCTGTGCCTCGACACCGGCCATTGCGTCTACGGGGGAGGGAATGCAAGTGTGGAGGCAGAAAAGTACCGAAGCGTCCTGAGGTTTGTCCATATCAAGGATATTGACAACAAAGTCCTTGCTGAAGCTCGTCGAAAGAAATTGAACTTCGAGGAGGCGATCGAAGCCAAAGTCTTTACTATTGTCGGGCAGGGATCGATCGACTTTCAACAATTCTTCAGAACCCTGGCCAAAAACAACTACTCCGGCTGGATGGTCGTGGAACAGGACGTGACATTTGGCGCGACAGCAGTGCCACCGGCCGAAAGCGTTGCTGCAAGCCTCAAATACCTGATGGAAGTCGTGAGCCAACTTAGTGCCGCTCTATCGCCGAATGCGGATCACTGACTGTCCATGGATCTTTGGGCAAACGCCCTATGATAGCTGCATCAAGTAGAACCCTGGAGGAGACATGGGATACAAGTACAACCGGATCACTTTACTTACGTTGAGCGTATGCGCGTTGTTAGTGGCTTCGTCGGGTTTCACTAGAGCCCAGACTCGTCAGATAGTCGCAATTGCGCACCGCGGTGAGCATCTTCATCATCCCGAAAACACGCTTCCAGCCTTGCAGGCCGCAATTGACCTGGGAATGGATTATGCTGAGCTCGACGTGCGAACCACCGCAGACGGCCAGCTCGTATTAATGCATGATCCGACGGTCAATCGTATGACCAACAGCAAGGGCGAAATTGCGAAGATGACGCTCGATCAAATCCGCAAGCTGGATGCGGGGGTTAAGTTTGGGCCTCAGTTCGTAGGCACGAAGGTACCCACGTTCGAAGAAGTACTCCGCATGGCACACGGAAAAATTGGCATCTATGTACACGTGAAGTCGGTGACTCCGGAAGCCTTAGTGGATATTCTCGAGCGTGAAGATATGCTCGATAAGGTCGTCATCTTCTGCGAAGACCAGACTTACCACCGCCGCATCCATGTGCTTCGCCCGAATCTTAAGGTGATGCCAGAAGCGGTCGATCGCAAAACTCTCGAAGCTGCGATCGCGGACCTGCATCCTAAGGTCATTGCGTTTGAAGCTGCAGATTTTCACGATGACCTTATCGCTATCACAAAGCAAGCCGGAGCGGCCATCTATGTTGATCGTTTCGAGGATGCGGACGCCCCGTCGGGCTACCAAAACGCTATTGATCGAGGGGCAGATGGTATTCAGACGAATCGCCCAGAAGATCTCATGAAGTTTCTGCGCTCCAAGGGATACCACAAATAAAATAATCAACGAATGATTCCCCAAAGTCGGTTTCAAGCTCGAGAAGTGTGTCCATACCTCCGCCTTCAATAACAACTATGGCTGCAGATACGACTACCCTAACTAGGGTTCCTAACTTTATCGATGGCCAGTGGCGCGAATCCAATACCCCAGAATGGCTCGATGTCTTCAACCCAGCTACTGGCAAGGCGATCGCACAAACACCTCTCTCTCTCGCCGCTGAGGTCGGTATTGCAGTGGAGGCCGCAGCCGCAGCTTATCCGGAGTGGCGCCGAACGCCACCGGAAGATCGCATTCAGCCTCTATTCAAGTTGAAACAGCTTCTAGAAAGATATATTGACGAACTGAGTCGGATCATCACGCAGGAAAATGGCAAGACCTTCTCCGAAAGCAAGGGCGAATTGCGCCGTGCCATCGAAAACGTGGAGGTGGCTTGTGGAATTCCCATGATGATGCAGGGCTACAACCTCGAGGACGTCGCGCGTGGAATTGACGAGTGCATGATCCGTCAGCCACTTGGGGTCGTTGCCGCCATTACGCCATTCAACTTTCCTGGGATGATTCCGTTCTGGTTCCTGCCCTACGCAATAGCGACTGGGAACACGTTCATCCTTAAGCCTTCCGAGCGAGTTCCGCTCACCATGAAGCGAGTATTCGAGTTGCTGGATGAGGTTGGATTGCCGAAGGGGGTGGTCAATCTGGTCCATGGCGGCAAAGCGGTCGTGGACGCTCTGCTGGATCAACCTAGGGTCCGTGCGATTAGCTTTGTTGGGTCAACGCCAGTTGCCCGGTATGTCTATGCCCGCGCCGGGGCCAATGGCAAGAGAGCGCAATGTCAGGGAGGGGCAAAGAACCACGTTATCATTCTGCCCGATGCAGACATGAAGATGGCGACGCAAATCGTCAGTGATAGCGCCTTCGGTTGTGCCGGACAACGCTGCCTGGCAGTCTCAGTGGCTGTCACCGTGGGCGAAGCGCAAAAGACCTTTCGTAATTCCATCTTTGCAACCGCGGCTTCCCTCCGCGTAGGCGACGGCCTTGACGAAGGTATGCAGATGGGCCCGGTGATCACCTCGCAGAGCAAGGCAAGGGTTGAATCGCTGATTACTTTCGGCGAAAAGCAGGGTGCTACGGTCCTGCTCGACGGCCGCAATACAACAATCTCTGGATATGAGCGTGGCAACTTCATGAAGCCGACGATTCTCGATAATGTCCCGGCTGCCAGCGAACTGACCGGTACAGAGATTTTCGGTCCAGTCCTGAGTCTTGTCCACGCGAAAGACATGAATGAAGCGCTCGCATCTCTTGAGTGCAGCACTTATGGCAACCAAGCTTCATTATTCACTTCAAGCGGCGCAGCATCACGACGGTTTCGTCATGAGGCGCCTGCCGGGAATATTGGAATCAACATTGGAGTGGCTGCTCCCATGGCATATTTTCCATTCAGCGGTTGGAAGGATAGTTTTTTCGGAGTGCTACATGCACAGGGACGCGATGCTGTCGAGTTCTATACCGAAAAAAAAGTTGTAGTTGAGCGCTGGGGAGTGGAACATTCTCGCAAGTTCTGAAGTCCACCGGTTCTACCTGCATGCGACTCTGTCGGACCGAGCGGAGACAACCCCGTCACTTGATGTGAGTAGCGGCGGGTTGCGGGCTGGGTTCACCGGTCTCGGGATCCAGCTCCAGCGGCGCCGGGTGCGGATGCTCAAAATCAAAGCTGAGGAGCACTGACCCGGCAAGTGTATCGAATGACCCGGCCCCGATCCGGCCCAGGTCCCAGTTGTCCTCAATGAATCTTATCAAGGATGTTTGATCGGTAAGACTGTGATCCACGAAATTGACCCGCGAAAAGGGAGATATTATCAGCAACGGAATACGGGGCCCGTAGGCGCACCGACCTTGATTTCCGCCGATTGGAGTTCCGGATCCGCATAGTTCTTTCGGCCCCATCAGAGTATCGAGTTTGGCATCTTGCGAGTGATTAAGAATGGGCGGCATCACGTGATCGTACCAGCCATCCGAATCATCCCAAGTAAGGAAGATCACCATGCTGCGCCACTCGGGCAAGGTCTGTAAACGATTGATCATCGTAACCAAGAAGCGCTGCTCAGTTAGCGGGTCAGAGTATCCCGGATGTCCGTCGGAATATTCGGGGCCGCGCAAAAAACTGACGGCCGGCAGATGGCCTGCCTTTGCGGCATCCCAGAAAATGTCAAGGTCATAGTGATGGTTCGCTTGGTCGGTTTTACCCACCATGGCGAGAGCACTGGGTGGCAGGTGGTGTGGGTTCGCGGTCGTTTTGTAGTATTCAAACGGATCTGGATCGTCATAGACAGGGACCATCTTCCCGTTGGATGCCACATGATCCCCGCCACAAATCGCCGTCCCGGAGGCCGTCATACGGGTGGGTGCGAATCCGGCGGCGAACCATCCCCATGTGATTTCGCTCGCGTTGAGTAGGTCGCCGATGTTTTTGCCGGTCATATGGACTTTGCCGCCTTGAGCTTCCGCACAGTCATCAAACTCGGCGGGCGGATTGCCAACCATCGTGCCGTTCTCAATGTACGGGCTTCCCTCGGTCCCCGGCACGTTCTCGGGAACAGCTCCTCCCGTTTGGCCCGAAACCAAATTAATTGCGCCCAGCATTGAAGGTCCGAACGTAGTGCCAAAGAAGTTGTCGTTGAGAACGAAGTACTGAGCATAGTTCCACACCGCAGTGACGGTGTTACCGTCCACGTAACCCATGACGAAAGTTTTTGGACAACCCTTGTCTCGCGATCCCGTGAACTCAACAAACTTGTCTAGCAGCCCTCTGTCGTAAGCACTCTGTTCGGCCGTATAGCTATGATCGTTGTCGCAGGCCGAAATGACCGAAATCGCATGGCTGCGGCTAATCCGCCAAGGTTGCTCTGAGTTTGGATTGTGGGATCGTAGAGTTTCGGATAGTCCATTCACGGTTGGAGTTCCTGAGGCGGCATGAAAAGGTGGCTCCCCCGAGAGATTTATCGCGTTCGGATAGGTCGCAAAATAGTGATCAAACGACTGATTTTCCTGAAAGATTACTACTACATGCTCGATAGGTGTGCGTGGAGTGGCTACCTGCTGGGACCACGCGAAGGCAGAACCTAACCCGAACAGCCAAGTTCCTAATAACATCACTTTTAGAGAGATCAGTGCGTTACGCATTTCCGTGATAGGAACCTCCTATTTATTATTATTGAGTCTGCTAGTAAGCCTAGATTCCGAAAGAGGCTCCTAACTTTCGGTAAATCGGGTAGCAGGCTACCTCGCCACCCATCCACCATCAACGAGAAGGTCTGCGCCAGTGATAAAGGAAGCTTCATCACTGGCCAGGAAAGAGATTGCGGCGGCAACTTCCCGGGGTTGTGCCCAACGCCCCAACGCCTGTTCGGCCTCGCGAATTTTCCTCGTTTCGGCAAACGAATTCCCGGTCTGTTTAGACTCAATCTCGATATCTCCGCAAAGCATCGGAGTTTCGACTGAACCTGGACTAACCGAATTGATGCGGACCTTATAGGGAGCCATTTCCCAGGCGAGTCCACGGCAAAGTCCGATCACTGCCGCCTTAGTCGCGCCATAGAGACCGTGGTTAACTTGGCCGACGTGGCCTGACACAGAACCCATATTAATGATGCTGCCCTGTCTCTGTTTCTGCATGACCGGCAATACGTATTTAAGCAGGAGGAAGATTCCACCCAGGTTGACGTTCACGAGCCGCTGGAATTCACTCCAGTCCGTCTCAATAAGAGGCTTCACTACTACAATACCTGCAATATTCGCGAGCACATCGATCTGGCCGTATTTCGCAACAACGTGATCCACTAATTGTTTTACCGCCAACTCGTCCGCCACGTCACATCGAATGAATTCGTAACTGTTCGCGCCTGTGGGTTGAACCGCGGAGTCTTGTTCCTCCAGAATGTCAACCGAGACGACGTGGTATCCGTCCTTATAAAGTCTCACGGACGTCGCATAGCCGATTCCCCGAGCAGCTCCCGTGACGATGGCAACTTTTGAGCCCGGCTCGCTCATGTCAGTCTCCTTTCGAGTAGCAGTTTTTGCCTTCAAGTCTTACGCGAATGTGGCCTTATGCGTCTCTTCAGCTTGTGCAAGGAAAACGCTTTCCGGAGTCCGCATCAAACAGGTGAACCGATGATCTAACGGGAAGGAGCATGATTTCTGATCCTCGCTCGAAAGGCCGGCGTTCTTGAAAAACTACAATTATCTTTTCCGTGCCAGCGATGACGTGAAGTTGAGTCGATTCGCCTGTTGGCTCAACCGCATCGATTCGCGCCCGGATTGCCGTAGGGGCGCCGCTCAGCATCATGGCCGCTGGTCTTATGCCGTAAGTCACTTTCGCTCCGGTTGGGGCCATCGAGTTCGAAGATAACGGCAACGGGCCGGCGGCGCTTTCGACCCACGCTCGATCACCTGCGCGACAAACCGTTCCTTTCAAAAGATTCATGGTGGGAGAGCCCACGAACCCCGCAACAAAGACGTTTGCAGGCCGATCGAAAACGTCAAATGGCGTGCCAATCTGTTCTACAACACCGTCGCGCATAACAACGATCAGATCTCCCATCGTCATCGCTTCCAACTGGTCGTGGGTGACGTAAATAGTTGTGATACGAAGACGAAGTTGCAACGAGCGAATTTCGGCGCGAAGCTGCGCGCGCAGATTGGCATCGATATTCGACAACGGTTCATCGAACAAAAACACTTTCGGCTGACGGACAAGAGCACGTCCCATAGCCACTCTTTGGCGCTGCCCGCCAGAGAGGTGTTTCGGATAGCGTTGCAAGAATGGGGATAGTCCAAGCGTTTCAGCAATCTCTCGAACCTTTTGCTCTATTTCCTTTCGCGGACGTCCCCTGATTTTCATTTGGAAAGCCATATTTTCGTAAACCGTCATATGGGGATAGAGGGCATAGTTCTGGAACACCATCGCGATATCCCGGTCTTTGGCTGGGACATCATTCACTGCGTCTCCGTCGATAGCGATCGTTCCGTCCGTGATATCTTCAACACCAGCGATCATCCGCAACAAGGTCGACTTGCCACAGCCAGACGGGCCCACGAGCACAACGAACGCCCGGTCGGCCACCTCTATGCTTACTCCGTGAACCGTTTCTACTGAACCGAACGACTTGCTGACGCTCCGAATACTCACCGTTGCCATGAAACTCTCTCGTAGGGTCGTTTCTTACCAGGCAAATTCCTCTTACTTTGATTCTCTGAACATGAGGCAAAGGAATTCCAGACACTTTGATCGCCCGTCATCAATCCTCCTCCGCGCTCTGTCCTACTTAAACCGCTACCGCTTTTCCGAACTCGGCTATGGATTCATATGCCTTTTCTGCAACCAGCAGGGCATAGTAGCCATCCGAGGCGTCCACTCTGGTCGGACGACTATCCCGAAGAGCTTCTATAAAGTCACGAACGCCGTGGGCAATAGAGGTAGCCTTCCACCCCATGGGGTCAAAATGCACCGTCTTAATCGCCGTCCCTGCAATATCGTTTTTGTCTTTGAAATATACGACTGGAGGGTTGCAGATCTGATCGACAATTAGGGAACCCGTGCTTCCGTATATCTCAAGTCGCTCTCCCCATGGGATCTCTGCGGTGAAAGTATATTCAGTAGAGAATATCGCTCCGCTTTTCATTCTTCCTGTGACGATGGCATGGTCCTCGACTTCGCTCTCTTCGATAAGCTTGGCGCTTGTGGCTTGGACCGTAGCAATCTCTCCAAATAGCCATTTCAATAAAAAGAACGAGTGCGCGCCAGCGTCAATGATCACGCCGCCACATGAACCGGCTATGCGCCCTTTCCAACTTGAGACATCCCGAAGGCGATTAACCTCGCTGCCGTAGATTAAAGTGCGAATCAACCTGGGTTTGCCAATTACATTTTTCCCAATGAGTTGCTCAATCTCACGATAAGCTGCGACGAAGGGGGTGTTCTCGGCGACAGTAAGTTTGACGCCGGCGGCGTCTGAGAGCTGAATAAGCTCAAGGCTTTCGCTCGCCTTTGCTGTCATCGGTTTTTCAACGATGACATGCTTGCCCACTCTAAGCGCCTCCTTCGCGACCTTATAATGAAGGTTGTGCGGAAGCGTGATGTCTACCAGCTGGACCTCAGGATCACGCAACAGTTCGCTGTACTGCGTATATTGTTTCGCACCCAAACTCGTGGCAGCCGCAGAGCAAATCGATGCGTTACTATCGCAGACCGCGACTATCCTAGCGTCTTGTTCTGCCTCCACATATCCCCTGATGTGGGCTCGGCTGATTGATCCAAGCCCCACAAGCCCGACGCCTATTTTCCGCGCATTCATTAGATCCCCCACTTATGGTTGTCCACTTCCTCCGAAAAATGCACGACTGCCTAATACATACGACGCTTTTGTCTAACCAATTTCTCGGATTTCCCGGGGAAGCTGGGAAATCCTGACGGGCCCTGATTCACTTATGACGTAGGTGTCTTCGTTGCCGATCTGTTCACCAGTGCCGGTGACCGAGTACAGTTCAATATTGATCACCATTCCACTCCTAACCGTGGCAGTAGAGGACTCATCCAGCCAACGTTCTTCGGTCTCCAAACCGATGTTGTGACCAATGTGGTTAAATCGAGCCAGTGCCTTGATGCCATGTTTGGCGTACTGATCCTGCGCCAGTTTAAAAAGATGCTCGAAGCTTCTACCCGGCATCAGAGCTCCTCCAACCGTGTCGACAATCTCAACCATGTGTTCGTACCGTTCCCGAATGGCCTCCGGAACGGATCCTGTGTATGCGTACCGCCGAGTATCGGAGCAGTAGCCGTGGTAAATACCGCCGATGTCAATGGTTACTAATTTGTTTGCTTCTAGACGTTCATCAATGTCAATCTCTGGATTAGCCTGCGTGAAAGATAAAGTTATGTGACTGATGCCTGTAGCGCCATTTTTGATGAGCCTAACCTTCGCTTCTCTGGCCAGTTCGCTTCGTCCCAATCCCACGCGCAGGAGGCCGAATACTTCACGGTAGGCCGCCTCCGTGATCTGCGTGCTCTGGCACAGAAGCAAAATCTCCTCCTTGGACTTGATCAGGCGAAGTTCCTCCATGAGGTCGTCAACCACGACTAGCTTGTCGCGAAAACCACACTCCTCAATGGCATGCAATGCGAAATATGGACACGACGAAGTAATGCCAATCAGACCTCCACCGGCATCCTTGCTGGTTAGTACGAACTTGAGCGCCTCCAGTGCCTCACCAAAATGATTGAATCCCAAGACTTGGTCCGCTCCGAAGTCAACCCCTTGCGCGGAGAAGCCCCAGCAGAGCAGCGTGACTCCGCGATCGGAATCGATCACAGAAAACGATGGAAGCCGGTTTCTCAACGTGTAAAGAATAGGGTTCCCGCTACTGGGCAGGGATGTATATCCGGTGGTATAGAACACATCCTCTGGGGATGTCAGTACGAGCGCTCGAATTCCTCGTTGTTTCATTAGGGCGATAAGTTTGTTCTTGTCAAACCCGACGGGAACAAACTGGTTTATAGGCATGAGTGCGATGCTCCTCGCTATCGGAACTTATTAAAATAGGCTACCCCGTCACAGCTTTAGCGGCGCATTACACGACGTAACTTCCACAAATATTCCCTGGCCTTAAACGAAACACGCACGTAGTATTTGTGCGTGCGCTACGCATAACGTCTACAGAATCTGGCGTGTACCTTTCTCGATGGCGCAAGGCACAGGTGTGTTAGCTCTTGACCGATCCCATGTAAATGCCTTGCGTGATCCAGCGATACGTAAACACGAACAGAAGAATTATAGGAAGCTGTGCGATGATCACCGCAGCCGCAGGAAGGTTCACCGTGCGGAAATAACGATCATTTGTAACCCTGATAATGCCCAAGGTCACGGGCATGAGTTTTTCAGTCGAAAGAAAAATGAGGGAAAAAAAATACTCCTTCCAGATGTCGATCACGTTCAGGGTGAATCCAACGGCCATTGCCGGCACACTAAGGGGAATTACAATATGCCATAGCACACCCGCGTCCGTGCACCCATCAATACGAGCCGCGTGCTCCAGTTCCTTTGGAATACTGCTGATGAACCCTGTCAGGATTAACATTTCGAGCGGCATGCCGAAAGCTGCATGAATTAGGATCAATCCGAGCCGTGAATCGAGTAGGTCGAGAGAGCGGAATAGGTTGAAGAGAGGGATAATCACGGTCTGCTGCGGCAGCATGATTGGCGTAAGTAGAAGCACAAAAATCACAACTCGGCCTCTGATGTCAAAGCGACTGAGAGCGAAGGCAGGAACCAGTGCCAGCAAAATCGCCAGTGCAGTACTTGCGAAAGAATAAAGGACGCTGTTCCAAAGCAGGCCGCTGTAGTCCAGGGCTTTCCAGGCGTAACGGTAGGCATCTATTGACCACACGCGCGGCCATGCAAACGGGTTTGTCAGGGCCTCCTGGTCGGTCTTGAATGACGCGAAAACCATCATCAATAACGGAAGGCTCCACAATAGGGTGAAGATGATCATGCCACCCGTCCAGACGATCTGGTGTCGACGAACCCGCGCTTTACTGTTTTGATGAATGGATTGCATTGTTTGCAACTCGGTGTAAGTAAGTCCAGGCAAAACCACTGCTAAGAATCAGGATGACAACACTGATGGTGGCACCGTAGCCGAAGCGGTTATTCCAGAAGGTTTCGCTATACATGAAGTATCCCAGAACCTTCGTGGCACCAGCCGGCCCTCCTTGAGTCATAATGGCAACGAGATCAAACGTCCTTAGGGATTGTAGTACCGAAAGAACAGCGACGATGACGAAAGCTGGCTTCAGAGAAGGCAGAATGATGTGACGGGCGATCTCAAAGTCGCTTGCCCCATCCAGCCTTGCCGCGTCCAGCAATTCCGGATCAAGTTCGCTCAGTCCCGCGTGAAACAGCATCAATGGAATGCCCACGTATCCCCATGTTCCGATCGCGATCAGAACATAGAGCGCCATGTGGTAATCCCCTAACCATGGACGAATCAAGCTGCTCAACTGCAGAGCACGGAGAGTCTGGTCCAATAAGCCGAAGTCCGGGCTCAGGATTAGCGAGAACATAATGCCGGTGGCTACCAGAGAGATGGTTACGGGTACAAAGATCACTGATCGGAAGAGGCCTCGCCAATAAACCTTTCCTAAAAACAGAATGACTGACAGAGACAATCCCAGCCCCAGGGAAAGGATCAAGGATAGAAAGGTCCACTTCAAAGTGTTTACGAACGACAAAAGAAAAATGGGGTCTCTACCTAGCTCGATGAAATTGTTAAGTCCGATCAACTTAATTTCCGGAGACAGCCCGTTCCATTGGGTAAAACTAAGCAACAGGTTGTAGAGAATAGGGTATCCCGCAAAAATCACAAAAACACTCAGCGGAACGACCAGGCCGAGAAGGGAAATGAGAGTGTGTCTCCGAAACATGTCCGAGAAACGCAAAGCTAGTCCTCCACTCTTCCGCAGATTTGGCGCGGTCTGAGGGCCTCAGTACACGCCCGAGGCCTTCTTCATTCAGCAATAACCAATAACTTCTGTAATGACCGAAAACCCACACCCCATTTCGCCGAGGCATTACTTGTGAAAATGCCTAGTGTGTGTTGTCAACCTCTTCTGCTGCCTTTTCAGTCTGTGCCGCAGCCACTTGCGGGCTCATGGCTCCAACCAGCACGGCCTGCAAGAAGTCTAGACAAGGATTGGACACCGCTGGGCTGAGTGCATGATCAAGATGCATGAATGTCCTTGTGGAGTGGGAAGCTATGAGTTGTCCCAATTTCTGCGGTACGGCAGGTAGGTCTTTCAGATCGACATTGATATTGGCCGGATAGGCCATACCAAGTGCCAATTGCCTTTCCTGAGCTTCCTGAGAAAGTGCCCAATCCAGGAAAGCCGCGGCTTCATCCGGGTGAGGACTGTGCTTATTAATCATCAATCCGTCCTCAACGAAAACACTTACTGTAGAAGGCACATCCCCCGCTGGCGGAAAGCTAAAAAAGCCGAAGGGAAACAGCGGACGGCCTTCGTCACTTAGGAATCGCGTCAGGAGAAAAGAACCTTGGTACCACATCCCGGCCTGACCAGAGGCGAACAATGTAACTGCCGGCGTAACGTCCAGAGCGTTGGCTCCTTCTTCGAATAATCCTTCATCACTTAAGCTTTTCATGAGCACGAAAATATCTACGACTCTCGCATCGGTCCATGGTATTGTCCGGGCAATCAACCGGTCGTAAGTATCGAGACCATACTTATTGACAAAGAGTGCGCTCCACATAAACTGGGCGGGCCAGCGCTTTTGATTGGCTAACAAAAACGGAATAATTCCCCGGCTTTGAAGTTGTCTTGCAGTAACCAGCATTTCAGACCAAGACTGAGGCACTGACAGGCCGTAGCGCTCAAAGATATCTGGCCGGTACCAGACGACTGAAGCTGCCATCCTGGTAGGGACGAAATAACGGTGTGTCTCCAGCCGCGCAAGAGATGTGCCCGCCCGGTTCAATTCTTTATCCCAACCATATTTCTCGTAATATCGGTCGAGAGGAGCGGCGTAGCCAGAATCAACCATGTACTTTGCCCAGCCACCTTCCCAGGTGAAGAAGACATCAGGTGCGGCCGAATTTCTCAGAACGACGTTGATCTTAGGTTTAAACATTTCATCTTCGGTTCCTGACCAGGTGACATGAATCTTTCCCTTATTTCGCTCGTTGAATGATGCAACCAGCCATTGACTATACTCAGCGCCCCTGACTGTAGTGATGCGGTCGAATACGCGAAGTTCGACAAGATTCCGCGGACCAGTTGTCTTGGTAGAAGCACATCCGCCTGCAAGGAAGCCCAAAGCAACTGTGAGCAGTCCTCGACTCAGTGCCCGCCGTGACACCCCGTCCATACGTTTAGCCTTTCACGAATCGTTCTCTAGATCTGCGATCCGACGCTGTTTGGGCTGTCTGCCATGATCCGGCGAGCTTCCGCAGGCGAAGCAATATCGCGCCCTAGCTCTCTGGCTATTCTCACGATCTTGTCGACCAGCTCCGCATTGCTTCGTGCATATTGTCCAGGTGCTAGGAACGGGTTGTCTTCCATTCCAACTCTCACGTGACCACCTAGCAGAATAGCCATGGTTAGTACCGTCCAAGCTTGCCGCGGATCCATTACGCTTGTGTTGAAGACAAAGCCTTCCGGCAGATGATCCACCATGTACTGCAGCGCCTTGGTAGTGGGCGGCGTCCAGCAGCCGCCTTTCCAGCCAAGAAAGAAAGTAATCCAAGCAGGACGTGGCAAGAGCTTTCTTTCAATCATTCGCATCGCGTTCCATACAGCGCCAAAATGGAAGGCCTCAACCTCCATTTGTACGCCGGACTCCCGGCTACGAGAGCAATAAGCCGCCAGTTCATCGCGATCATGAATTCCATAAAGCTCCACCGGCAGTTGGCCTGGTTCGTAGTCGAAGCATTCGTCATGTGCGTTAAAACATACCGAGATCATGTCAGGCTTCTGTGTCCGCATCAGTTCCATGCGCTGCGCAAAACGCCCGTTTGCAATTCCGTATTGAATAATGGGAGCGCACTTCGCTGCGATAGCAGCGCGCAATGAAGCCCAACCAGGAAGGTCCAGGTCTGATAACTTGGTGCCATCAGCCTGTACCTTTTCGTCAACAGTGTATGGGCCGTGAAGGTGACAGATAGCTGCCCCTGCGTTCACGCTTTGCACATACTCTGCTGCGACTGCATCTCTGCCATGACGCGTAGGGTTATAGGGATTGCTCGGGAACGACATTGAGGAATCGCATGTCACGGTGATGATGAGGCGGTCCATATATTTCGTCAGTACATCTCGAATCAATAAATTATGCTCGGAACTGCTTTAGAGCCAGAGATCAACCTGGTGCCCACGAACTTGTGTTCGATGTCTTTGCTATGCTGACCTCATGTTTCTGCACACCGAGCGCATCAAAGCGCTTATTTAAGATGCCTTTGAAGTATCATAAGTTCAAGCATGCCGTCAACATAAAAACTACTTTTGCATTGCCTTTTCCCTCTTCAGAATGATCCGCTTCCATCGATGAAAGTCAGAGGACTGCCACATATGCCTGGAACTTCTCCGCTGAGTCGGTCCAGAAAAGTCGGTCGCAGGCCAACTTCTAACATTAGGCGAGCAGACGGGAACGTGATTCGAGTGGCACCACACGCAATCATTGTCTATCTTGTTTTCATATAGATGCGGTGGGGGGCCAACCCCCGTAGCATGTTCCGAAGAAGCGCCCTACAGATCTGTGCCTCTCTCTCCGGATTAAGTGGATTCGGGTTTGGATGTTCAAATGAAGAGGTTCAGTACGGAGGCCGTTTCTGAGAAATGAAAGCCCGGATGGAGAACGCCAGGTTTGCGGCATGCAAGGAGATTCATCCAAACCGCTAAGACAAAAATAGGAATCTCGATATTTTTTTGTGCTTGACGGGCTTTGGAAAGACGTGATATTAGACCTTGCAGATAAGCGCTTTGATATGTGCGCTCCCCCCGCACGGATCGGGAAACTGGCTAGAAGTCCAAAACGCGCATTGAGCACCGATGGGTGCACGCCCGGCCGGTGTACAAGGGCTTTTGAATACGGAATGCCTTTTGCTTTACTTGTTCAAAAGGACGTCGAGCATCTTGACCGGGCTAGAACCAATGCAGGCATTGGATGTCGGATCGCGGCGATGCAAGAAACGCTGTTCTTACTGACGACGAGTGATGAGAGGAGAAAGGAATATGAATCTGAAAACCGTTACGACGAACATCGCGCGCAGGTCGCTGTTGACCCGAATGGTGTTGGCCGGGTTGTGTATAGGTTTGCTGACCATCTGTTCTCAGCGAAGCAGTGCGCAGGTTGATCGCGGAGGCGTTGCGGGAACGATCACCGATACCACAGGCAGCGCATTGCCGGGCGCGAAGGTAACGATCCGAAATGTAGGGACCGACCAAGCGGTTCAGGTTCTGACGGATAACCAAGGAAACTATATTGCGGGTGGGCTTGTCGGTGGAATGTATTCCGTGAAGGTTGAAAAGGATGGGTTCAAGAGATCAGTAAACGATGGTGTAGAAGTGCACGTGAATCAAGTTGTAACTGTGAATTCAGTTTTGCAGGTGGGGTCGGTAACTGAACAAGTCGACGTTACGACGGCCGCGCCGTTAGTTGACGGCGAGACGTCTTCTGTGGGCACTTTGGAAACCGAACGGCGAATCGAAGAACTGCCTCTGAACGGAAGGAACTTTATCCAGCTAGCATATCTCGGCCCCGGAGCGGACGAAGGAGCGCAGAATAACGGCGCATTGCGCGGCACCACAGATAATAACCGGCCGGGTATTCAGGTAGCGGTGGATGGCTTAACCAGCTTCGACAACAACTTCCTGCTGGACGGGGTCGACAATAATGAGTACGGCCAAGGAACAATCGTAATCCAGCCTCCTCCCGACGCTATTCAGGAATTCCGGGTGGAGCAAAACTCGATGAAAGCGGAGTTTGGGCGTGGGGGCGCTTCGATCAACATCGTGCTCAAGTCCGGCACGAACCAATTTCACGGTGGAGCCTATGAGTATCTGCGCAATTCGGCGCTTGACGCGGACAACTATTTTGATCAGCCTCTGCCCGGACAATCCACGCCGTTTAAGCCGCCCTTCCAGAGAAACCAATTCGGGTTTTTTCTTGGCGGTCCGATTAAGAAAGGTCGGACCTTCTTTTTCGCCGATTATGAAGGGACTCGAATTAACGTCGGTGAAACATACTTGAGTACCCTCCCGACATCGAGCGAGCGGTCTGGCGATTTTTCTGAGACGGGCGCAACGATCTATGATCCCTATACAACGAATCTGACTTCTGGCGCCCGGCAACCGATCAATCCTAACCCGGCAACTCCGTCGGTTATTCCGGCCGGCCGCATCGATCCTGTCGGACAAAAGATTGTAAATCTCCTTCCTCTGCCAAACTTATCGGGGTTAGTGAACAATTACCTTTCGAACCCCAAGAATGTCACCAATGGCAATCAGTTTGATGCACGCGTTGATCATCAGTTATCGACTCACGATCAGCTTTTCGCTCATGGGTCGCTGCAGAACGTCGATTTCTTAAAATCTGCTCCTCTAGGCAGCGCCGGTGGATGCTGTTCGGGCCTGGGCAGCAATATCAATGGGCGAGAACAGAGCTATGCGCTTGGATGGACGCACGCTCACGGCACCAATTTGCTGAACGATGCACGGATAGCTTTCATACGCTGGCGTATCAATACAAACCATGTCAATGCCACTCAGGACATTTCCGATAGCTTAGGTATTCCGAATGCCAACCGCAATGACGGTTTCTCCGGTGGCCTGTCGCTCTTTTTTGTGAACGGCTATGGCTACCATGGCTCGTTCGGTGACTCACAGTATGTTCCAGAACTCGCCGTCGATAACACTCGTCAATTTGCAGATACCGTTAGCTGGGTCCATGGGAATCATGCACTTAAGTTCGGGGGCGACTTCCGATATCTGACCCGGAGCTTCTTCCAGGCGCAGGCGCCCTTCGGATTGTTTAACGTCACTGGACAATTCACCGAAAACCTCCAGACCAGTTCGGGGGGGAATGCTATTGCGGATATCCTGCTTGGCTTACCCCTGTCTCGTTCGCAGGATAGCTTATCGACCAAGGATCACACCAACCAGAAGGAGATTGATGCGTTTTTTCAGGATGATTGGCGTGTGGCACATAACCTCACGTTGAATTTGGGAATGAGGTACGAGATTTTCTCCCCGGTGGGTGGTCATGTCGGCAACTTTGATCTAAACACTGGAAAGGTAATTGATAACTTCGGACCCAGTGCGGTGCCGAATGCAGGGGTAGCTTATGATCTGCACAACTTTGGGCCACGCGTCGGGTTTGCATGGTCGCCATTGTCACGAACCGTGGTGCACAGTGCTTTTGGTATCTTCTACGGGCCCGAAGGAAACGTCTTTAACGATCTCGGAGAAAATCCTCCCGTGCTGGAGTCTTACGCCCAGCGCTCAAATCCACTAGATATTCCAACCGCGGCAACTCTTTTCTCAGCAGGATTTCCCGTACAGCAGCAACCGTCGAATCCTCTTCAGCCGTCTGGTAACCAGGTAAAGACAACGGGGACGGAGCGCAAGATTCCCTATTTCATGGAATGGAACTTCGGGATTCAGCAGCAGCTCGCAGCAAATTGGGTTCTTGATGTTGGGTATGTGGGCACTCGCGGCGTGCACCTGTGGGACAATGAATCTAGTAACTTCGACCAGGCGCATACCCCACTCGATTCTAATTTCCAAAACGGCACTAACTTCGGCACTCCTTACTATAGTCAGGATCCGAATCTCTCCGTGGTCTACCCTATCGATTATCCGCATTTCGATATCTTCTACAATGCCCTGCAAGTTAAACTCGTCAAACGCTTTTCTAGCGGGCTAAATCTACAAGCGAGTTACACATGGAGCAAGGATATCGGCAATAGCTGCGGAGATCCCGGCTGTGCTATCCAGAATACTTATGACATTCCTGCCGAGCGGGGATTGGAAGAGCCTGACTTCCGCCATCGATTTACTCTCAGCGGACTTTACGAGCTTCCATTTGGCAAAGGAAGACACTTTGGCAACAGCTGGGGAAGCATGCCCGACCGAGTGATCGGAGGCTGGCAATTGAGTAGCATTGTCACTATTCGCACCGGCGAGGCGGAAACCGCATACGTGGGGGCAGGCGACCTAAGCAACACTGGCAGCCTAGGCTATCGACCCGATCAGATTGGCAATCCCTACGATTTTTCAACTGGCCTTGCAGAGCAAGCAGCGCTAGGCTGTCCCACTCCTGGACACCAGTCTTTGCAGTGCTGGTACAATCCCGCCGCATTCGCCATTCCAGCGCTCGCGCCGGGCCAAGTGAATGCACACCTGTTCGGTATTTCCGGCCAAGGAGACTTGCGCGGCCCGGGTCAAGTTAACTTTGATTTTGGTATCATGAAGCAATTCCATCTCACAGAGCGCCACAACCTCGATTTTCGTGCGGAGCTCTTCAATGCATTCAATCATCCTCAGTTTCAGTTACCTAACAGCAACCCCGATTCCCCCGGAGGGGCGTCCATTACTTCGACCCTTCCCGACAACCAGCGTGAGGTTCAGTTCAGTTTGAGGTGGAGTTTTTAAAAGATATCAGGATTCTTGCTAAACTGTGCCCTGTTGACGGCGATCCTGCATATTACGACTGACATTGGTATGAATATACTGGGCGTGAAGCGGGGATGAGTGACGAGTGGCCGATCAATGGTACTAATGTACGATGGAAAATCTTCTCAAGCGACCTGAAAGCAGTCCAGCGAATTCATGCGGGAGGCGACCTTAGACTGGATACAGTCTCGCTTCGAACTGTCTAACTATGCCTGAAGTGGTAAGTTATAAAGAGAATCGATGGACATGATCATATCTACAACCCTAACGGTGTTCTCTGAAGTAATGTAATGGCTAGGTTCAGTTTAGCTGCGAATGCATAGAGTCGGGATGAAGATTCAAGTCGCAGGGCTGTCTCTGGCTGGAGTTTATCAGTCGATCTACGACGTTTGTAAGTTGCTTCGATGTGGAACGAGCATTTGCCTGTTACCAATCCAAGCTCATACTATAAAGTAAGTAACACGCGCCAGGAGACACTTCGTGGTAAGAAACGACATGAGCGAAAGTAATAATATTGTCCACTCAAGGAATTTGCCTCCGGAACAAGCCGGAGAACTTCTTCACCTGACGCGCGAATATGCCAAGTGGGAATGGATGAGTTTTTTCGTGCGGCGGTTGCATCCCGGTAATGTCTACCGAACCTGCACAGAGCGGGAGGAGGCTGTCTTCGTCTTGCTGGGTGGCACCTGTCTGGTGGACTGGGGACAAGGTACGCAACGGATCGGAAAGCGAAAGAATGTTTTTGACGGATTTCCATATGCTCTTTATTTGCCATCAGGGAGGGACGTTGCGTTCACGGCAGAAACGGTGTGCGAAATTGCGGAATGCAGAGTTCCTTCGGAAGCGCATCTCGAGCCAGGGTTGATCACGCCCCAAGATGTTGTCAGCAGTCTGCGTGGCGGGGGAAATGCGTCCCGCCAGATTGTCGAAGTCAGCACTCCTGCCTTTCCGATGGATAAACTGATGGTAGTAGAGGTCTACACTCCGGGTGGCAACTGGTCTAGTTATCCTCCTCATAAGCATGACGTCCATGCTCCGCCCACGGAAGTTGATTTGGACGAAATCTATTACTATCGCATAAACCCACAAGATGGGTTCGCGTTCCAGCATCTGTACTCGCGCGAGGATTCGAGCGAACGCATCTTGAGAACTCGGGACGGGGACGCAGTGCTTGTTCGCAATGGCTATCATCCAGTAGTAGCCGGGCCGGGATATGACGTTTACTATCTGAACTTTTTAGCAGGATCATCCCGTACGATGGCAGTAACAGAAGATCCCGAGCGCGTCTGGATTCGTTCTACGTGGAAAGAATCCGATCCCCGTTTGCCTCTTGTAAAAGGCTGACTGGATTTCCGTTCTCGGAGCACGGGTGAGAACAGGGGGCACCAGCCTGTGGTAGAAGGTGGGGTCGTCGTATTTGTGTGGACGGTGCTTTACAGTGAGAATCGGTTCTATTCGCTTAGACGCCCGTTTGAGTCAGGCTTCCCTCAATGCCCTTTAATCTCAACTGGAGATCGCTGCAGAGAATAGCTAGCAAGCCAGTATCCGCAAAGAGGGTAGCTTCATGACCATACGCCTGACAATGGCGCAAGCTCTCATTTCATTTCTTGGGTGTCAATACAGCGAGCGAGACGGCAAGGAATATCGATTCTTTGAGGGATGCCTGGGCATTTTCGGACACGGAAACGTTGCAGGCATCGGACAGGCTCTGGAGCAAGACGCGGGCTTGCGGTATTACCTCTTTCGCAACGAGCAGGCGATGGTCCATACAGCCGCCGCGTTTGCTAGAACGAGTAACCGTCTGCGATCACTGATCTGTACTACCTCGATCGGACCTGGAGCTACCAACATGGTGACGGGAGCCGCGTTAGCGACTATCAACCGCCTACCTGTGCTACTTCTACCCGGCGACATCTTCGCGCGCCGCAATGTGGCGCCAGTGCTTCAGCAGTTGGAGGCTTCGACGAGTCAAGACATCTCGGTCAACGACTGTTTCAAGCCCGTATCCCGGTACTGGGATCGCATTAACCGGCCCGAACAGATCCTGACGGCTCTCCCGGCAGCCCTACGAGTAATGACTTCGCCCTCAGAAGCCGGCGCGGTCGTACTCTCATTGCCTCAAGACGTGCAGGCTGAAGCCTTCGATTACCCGGAGCAGTTCTTTGAAAAACAAGTCTGGACAATCCCTCGCCCCAGGTGCGACCGTCAGCTCCTCGCTAGCGCCGCAGAATGGATCCGTTCCTCTCTAAAGCCCCTGATTGTAGCTGGCGGAGGGGTGATCTATTCCGATGCCAGCCGGGCCCTCGATCATTTCGCCATACAAACAGGAATGCCTGTTGCGGAGACTCAAGCCGGAAAAGGATCGCTGCCATTCGATCATCCTCAGGCGCTGGGCGCAATCGGCGTGACGGGCACACCGGGCGCTAACATTCTCGCTCGGGAAGCCGATTTGATTATTGGAATTGGTACTCGCTACACAGACTTCACCACTGCTTCGCAAACTGCATTCCAAAATCCCTCGGTACGATTCGTAAATGTCAATGTGAGCGCATTCGACGCTGGCAAGCAGATGGCTCTTGCGCTCGTCAGCGATGCCCGAATCACAATTGAAGAACTGGGGGAATCCCTTGGAGGATTTCACGTCGAAGAATCCTACAGCACTCGACTTAGATCCCTTCGCGCCGATTGGGAGAAGGAAGTGGACCGAATTTACAACCTCAGTCTGGATCCTCCAATCAGCCAGGGAGAAGTGATCGGAGTTGTAAATGAAGCTTCTGGGGCTCGCGATGTGGTCGTGTGCGCGGCCGGCAGTCTTCCAGGCGACCTCCACAAGCTTTGGCGGACTCGCGATGCAAAGGGATATCACGTCGAATATGGCTATTCCTGCATGGGGTATGAAATCGCCGGCGGCTTGGGCGTGAAGATGGCTACTCCCGATCGAGAGGTTTATATCCTAGTGGGAGACGGGTCGTACCTGATGATGGCACAAGAGATCGTGACGTCTCTACAGGAAGGCTACAAGCTCAATATTGTTTTGCTCGACAACCACGGATTCTCAAGCATCGGCGCTCTGAGCCGGGCCTGCGGTAATCGAGGGATGGGCACTGAATACCGTTACCGCAAAGATGGTCTGCTCGAAGGAGAGCAGATCCCCGTGGACTTTGTTGCCAACGCGAAGAGTTTGGGGGCACACGCGGTTGGAGTTAAAACCCGGGAAGAGCTCCGTAAGGCGTTGATCGCGGCCCGCCAATACCAGCAAACCTCGGTGATTGTCATCGAGACAGCGTACGACCAGCGAGTGCAGGGCTACGAGTCATGGTGGGATGTGCCAATTGCAGAGGTGTCACAGAGCGAATCTGTACGCACGGCCCGGGCGAAGTATGTCCGGGCGAA
The DNA here is from genome assembly GCA_963842075.1 of uncultured Acidobacteriota bacterium. Lineage (GTDB taxonomy): Bacteria > Acidobacteriota > Terriglobia > Terriglobales > Acidobacteriaceae > Sulfotelmatobacter. The sequence goes on from CAWJFA010000018.1 coordinate 32,322, forward strand.
GAAAAAACAGCGAACGTTCTAGAGCCTTGAAGGGCGGATAGCAATTGAGAACGAGAATTGCAGCGGCAGCAAGTGACCGGCAGGTGCGGCATCGGGCAGCCTCCCATCGATAAGTGGGCGTATGGAGTAAGGAGAATCCAAAGTGCGATCCACTAGCGATGGGGCGACGACTGCAAGGCCGCAACTGAAAAGAGTTCTTGGTCTGTGGGACTTGATCTATTACGGAATCATATTGACCTCTCCGATTGCGGTCGTACCGATGTTTGGTGAGGCTCAGGTCCTTTCCCGAGGTCATGCGGTCGTCACTCTTCTCTCCGCAATGTTCGCGATGACCGCAACGGCTGTAAGTTTTGGCCGGATGGCTACGGTGTATCCGTCTGCCGGATCCGTCTACACCTATGTGAGCCGAGGATTTAATTCTCGCATCGGGTTTGTGGTTGGTTGGGCAATGTTTTTGGAGTTTCTCTTTCAGCCGCTGCAAAACAGCCTCTATGCGGCACTGACAATCCAGAGACTACTGCCGCATATTCCCTTCGCATTATTATCGGCCGTCGCGGTTGGTTTTATGACATGTCTGTGCTGGTTTGGAATTCGCACGACTGCACGAGCCAACCAAATTCTTCTTGCTTTCATGTCCGTAGTCATGTTGGCTTTTGTTGGAGAGGCGCTCTGGTACATTGTTGCTCATCATCACTGGACGGGGCTCGTTTCAATGCAGCCGGTCTACGATGCTCGAACGTTTAGCGTTCGTGCCATTGCGGCGGGCACGGCTCTTGCGGCAACCACCTACATTGGATTCGATGGCGTCAGCCTCCTCGCCGAAGAGGTCGAAAACCCTCGGCGAAACGTTCTTCTCGCGTCCGTTCTCGTCTGTGTTTTCACCGGGCTTTTCGCGGCATTTCAGGTTTATTTGGCGCAGCGTGTATGGCCCGATTATCGTACGCTCGCCAATCCGGAAACGGCTTTCATGGATGTGGCGCGAGTCGTAGGCGGTTATGGTCTCTTTGCCGCATTTGGAGTTGTCTTGCTGGTATCAAGCTTAGCCTGCGGACTAGCCGGGCTCTTGGGTGCGGTACGCTTACTTTACGGTATGGGACGTGACAACCTTCTACCTCGAAGGATCTTTGGCCATCTGAACGCGAAGCGGGGTAGCCCTTCTTATAATGTAGTGATTGCCGGCATCCTGGCATATCTCGGCACACTTACCATGCAGTGGGAGAGAGCCGTAGAAATTCTTAATTTCGGAGCCTTGTTGGCTTTCATGGCTGTCAACTTGGCTGCGGTGCGGCACTTTGGTTTCACTCCAGAGCAGACTGGCAAACGGAACATATTACTGGACATAATCATCCCGAGCTTGGGATTTCTCTTCTGCCTGGTGATTTTCCTGGGCTTGCAGGGTTCGACTCTTCTTATCGGCGCAATCTGGCTGGGATTCGGTGGTCTATACGTGATCTTAAAGACCAGAAGCTTGCGAATGCAGGATGTGATCATCGACTTTGGCGAATCTTGACAACAGATGGCCGAAATTCGGCAAAGCGCATTAAGACCGAGGATCTATCGCAAAGGACTGAATAACGCTCCCCGACTCCTTGGTTGTGGATGAGGAAAGAGTGGCAAGATGATCAGCATTATCGATCCTATTGTTGCGGGGTTCGTATGTAGTACCTGTCT
>CAWJFA010000019.1:0-44136 GCA_963842075.1 uncultured Acidobacteriota bacterium
GTTAAGAAAAGAGTGTCCGCGTGCGTGCGTGATTTCCGGCGGGGAAGTGACCGTTAAAGTTACCGACGGGGGCATTGGCGGACGTAACCTGCAATTCGCGCTGGCCTGCGCCCTGCAGATTTCGGGAGAGAATATTACCGTGCTGAGCGCTGGAACGGACGGAGTGGATGGGAACAGTCCCGCGGCAGGCGCGGTGGCGGATGGAACTACGGTGATGCGAGCGCGGACACGCGGGCTGGATGCAGGTATAAACTCGAGAAGTTCGATGCGTATCCATTTTTCAGCGCGCTAGGCGATGCTGTCGAAACTGGGCCCACAGGAAACAACTTGCGCGATCTGAGAATTTTGTTGGCGTACTGACCGTGCTTGCACGAAGCGATTACGCGGCTTCGCCCTTCACTTGAACGCCCGCCCACTTTTCTAGCAGAGTCAATGTGGCGGCATAGTCGAGATCCTGATGGCCTTCTTCGGTGGCGAGTTCATAGATCTCTTCCACGGTCTCAAGAGCAGGCAATTTCACGCGCGCTTCTTTTGCGGCTTCGAGCGTTAGGCGGATATCCTTGTGCATGAGGCGCAAGGGAAAATTGGGAGTGAAGTCACGCTGCAAAACAAATGGCGCCTTGTACTCGACGACACCAGAGCGCACCATGGTGGCGTCGATCAGAGAGACCAGTTGCCGGGAGTCCACGCCGAGTTTGGTAGCCAGAGTAAGCGCCTCGGCAAAACCCTCGAAGATCAAGGCAATCTGCAGGTTCATCGCCAGTTTGGTTGCTTGTCCCTTGCCGGTTTCTCCTATGCGAAAAATCTTTTTACCCATGGCCGCGAACAACGGGTTCAGTCGCTCAATGGTTTCTGGCTCACCGCCGACCATGAAAATCAGGGTCCCATTGGCGGCGCCGATTTTCGATCCGGTCATGGGAGCGTCGACATAAGCTACCTGTTTGCCGCGAAGACGTTGGGCGAACTTTACGGTAGCGGAGGGCGAAATGGTGCTGGAATCGGCGATGATTGAGCCTTCCGCCAGCGCTGGCTCGACGCCTTCTGAACCAAACAATATTTTCTCGACGGCGGCTGTGTCGGAAACGCAGAGCCAGACAACTTCTGCGCCCTGCGCTGCTGCACCGGGGGTAGGAGCGAGACTCGCGCCTTCCACCAGCTTGCCGGGCGTGCGGTTCCAGACCGTCACTTCATGGCCCGCCTTGACCAGGTTTGTGGCCATGGCATGCCCCATAATTCCCAAACCTAAGAATGCGACCCGCATGTAGAGCTTCTCCTCCGATGAAGGGACTTTTTGGATTAGATATGAGCGAGCGGATAGAGGTCAAGCAGAGTGACCTTAAATCAATCGATCATGCACCGCGTGGAAGATAAGGAATAGGCGTAAAAGAGTGTTTGGCAGGGAACCGTGATAATTAGCATCCAGTTGGCAGGACTGAACTAAAATATAGCCAGTGGGCAAGCACCATTCATGGGAAAGCTTAGAATGAGTAAACCCCGGGTGATCAGGTCAGGATGACGGCATCAGGAATTAAGGCAACGCTTCAGAATCGGGCCTTGCGCAAGCGCGCCTCGCAATTCGGGCGACTGGTGCGCCACTCCGCAATCACTCCATTATGCGGAGAGACGCATAAGCCCCGTCTTGCCTCCAAGGGCGAGTTGGGGGTGACATTCATTGGGCATTCCAGTTTTTTTGTGCAGATAGGCGGACTGAGCGTCATGATCGATCCCAACTTCGCGCGATGGCTGTTCGTGCTGAAGCGTCTGCGGCGCCCTGGACTTCGAGTGCGCGATTTGCCGGCGATCGATGTGGTACTGGTGACGCATGCGCATTTCGATCATCTGCACCGGCCTTCGTTGCGCGCCATCGTGCAGAACAATCTACGCACGCGCGGAAAGGCTCCGGCGATTATCGTTCCCAGCCATGTGACGGATCTGGTTTCAGACCTCGGATTCTCCGAAATCATTGAACTTGACTGGTGGAAGACTTCGCGTCACGGCAGTTTGTCGGTAACGCACGTTCCTTCGCGGCATTGGGGAGCGCGGATTCTGAAGGATTCGCATCGCGGCTATGGCGGCTACGTGTTGCGGGCAGGCAAGCACTCCGTGTATCACGCGGGTGACACAGCTTATTTTGCGGGTTTCCGCGAGATCGGACGTCGGCTCTCGCCCGAATTAGCGCTGCTTCCCATCGGCGCTTATAATCCTCCGACTTTCCGCAATGTGCACACCAATCCAGCGGACGCTACCCGCGCCTTCCTCGACTTGAACGCGCGCTGGATGGTGCCAATGCACTACGGAACCTTCCGGCTGTCGCACGAACCGGTCGACGAACCACTGCAACTGCTGGATCGGGAAGCTCGATCGGCCGGGATTGAAGACCGTGTAGTCGTGCTGGAAGAAGGCGTCACGCGATTCTTTTAGGTTCCGCTAGTTCAGTTTCTGCCACCCATGTTCTGCGACCGCCGGTTAGGAAATATCCCGTCGTAACCGTGCTTTGACAAATGTTCCCCGATTTTGGGTGTAAACTTCGGTGCCACGAATTTCCGCTGTAGGAGGCGAACATGAGCGTAAAAGCCATACCCGAGGGTTACCACACGGTAACTCCATATATGACCGTGCGCGACGCGGCTCGCGCGATTGAGTTTTACAAGCAGGCGTTTGGCGCGGTGGAGAAAGGCGTCATGAAAGGACCGGACGGGAAAGTCATGCACGCGGAACTGCGCATCGGCGATTCCGTCGTGATGCTGGCCGACGAATTTCCCCAGTTTGGATCTTTGTCACCCCAGTCCGGCGGGTCCGGGACGGGGCTTCATATTTATGTCGAGGATGCGGACTCCGCGTTTGACCGTGCGGTAAAGGCGGGAGCAACGGTAGAGATGCCGATCAGCGACATGTTCTGGGGAGACCGCTATGGCAAGCTGGTGGATCCTTTCGGCCACAAGTGGTCGATTGCAACGCACAAGCGCGATATGTCGCCGGAAGAAATCGAGGAGGCGCAGAACGAATTTATGAAGCAGCTGCCGAAGAGCGCCTGAGCGGGAAGCGGAAGCGAGAGGATTTTGCAGGTGTTTGGGACGCGGCCGCCAGGTCGCGTCCCGGTTTCAGCCCTTCTAGTACTTGTTGTCTTAATACCTCCGTAATGCGCCAGATCCCGCTATTACACAAGTATTACAGTGAATTTCCCTGTCCCTTGATACGTTAGTTAAAGCGGTAGCGAGTTCAAAACCAGCTAAACGGGGACCCATCTTGGAAATACAATTGGAAAGCTTGGAAAAACGGCAAGCTGCAAACGGCGAAATCAACTGGGTGACGGCAATATTCATGGGAATGTTTCACGTGGGCGCGATAGCGGCGCTTTTCTTCTTCACGTGGAAAGCGCTTTTTGTTGCCATGTTCCTGTGGTGGGTTTCGGGCAGCCTGGGTATCGGCATGGCCTATCATCGGCTGCTCACGCATCGCGGCTACAAGACACCGAAGTGGGTGGAGTATTTCCTGACGGTCTGCGCCACGCTTGCGCTTGAGGGCGGACCAATTTTCTGGGTGGCCACGCACCGCATTCATCACCAATATTCAGACCAGGATGGCGACCCGCATTCGCCAATCGACGGGAAATGGTGGGCGCACATGGGCTGGATTCTCATGGGCAAGTCGATGCATCATGACACCACCACGCTGGCCCGCTATGTTCCTGACCTCGCCAAAGACAAGTTTCATGTCTGGATTACGAAATATCACTATGTGCCGATGATTGTTCTGGGCGTCATCTTGCTGGCTATCGGCGGACTTCCGTTTCTGATGTGGGGTATCTTCATGCGGACGGTGGTTGGCCTGCACGCCACCTGGCTGGTGAATTCGGCGACGCACTCCTGGGGCACGCGCCGTTTTACCACTCGCGATCTTTCCACCAATAGCTGGTGGGTGGCATTGCTGACCTTCGGGGAAGGCTGGCACAACAATCACCACGCGCATCCCACAGCGGCACAGCACGGCTTTACCTGGTACGAAATCGATATGAATTGGTACGGTATCTGGGCGCTGAAGACGCTTGGGTTGGCTTGGGACATCAAGCGGGTGAAACTGGCGGATTTGGAAAAAGGTCTGGCCCCTACCCCGAATGGGCGGTTGGTTACAGTGGCCCTGCCCGAGAGTGTGGCGGCGGGCGACTAGACTGTCTCACCCCCCTCAGAATTAAACCCCGATCATCTCTGGTCGGGGTTTTTGCTTGCGCATCAATTTTGCCGAGGGCTTGGGCCGCGTCGAGACTTCTGAATATTCCGGAGGCTGCGACGAGTAGCCCAAGCGATGACGGCGAAGCTGGACCCACAAAAGAGGATCATCCCCAAAACGAATTCCCAAAGGACGCTACCCTCGTATGTCGCAATCAACAAGATTGCGGCAAACCCAAGAACAAAAATCGCCAAAACAACCAAACCTGCCCTGGTGATGGTGCTGGAGGGACTTTCCCTAAATTACGCCAGAAGCGCACCTCATTCTCTACAGTATCGGGAAACACTATATTGCGCTGCTTCGCTTCAACATCGTGAAGCCATTGATCCCGTTTTTGATGATCGCCCATAAATGGTAATGAAGATGTTCGCAGGGATTATAGGCCGAAATCTCGGCAGGAGGCGTGCACATAGCAGATATTTGCGTAATGTCGCGTGAGACTCCTTAAACATTAAACATTGCTGGTGAACGCGGTAAAATCACCGTGACGCCATGCGCATCACGAGCCGCCGCGGAACCATCGTTTTCTTCCTTTGCCTGGGCATTGGCCTGGTGGCGATGGCGATCGCACTTGGCACCGGCTGGACCATCCTCAACTGGCGCCAAGGCGTGCTGCTGTTCTTTGGCATCATCTTTTTTGCGCTGATCATCGCGGGGATGATCGTGAACACCAGCTTTCTGGTCCGCGAGCTTCGCCACAGCGAGCAGCATGACAGCTTCATCAACGCCGTCACACACGAGCTCAAAACGCCGGTTGCCTCCATCCGGCTGCATCTGGAAACCTTGCAGCGCCGCGACTTGCCGGAAGCGCAGAAGCAGGAGTTTTACCGGTTGATGCTCAGCGATACCGATCGCCTGACAGAGACGGTGGAACAGGTGTTGCGAGCCGGCCGGGCCGGGGACAAGAAAGCGGGACGGGAGAAATCGGCAGTCGACTTCCGGCAGCTTGTGCGGGAGTGCATGGAGGCGGCGCGAGCCCGCCATCATCTGCCCGCGGAAGCTCTGCACTACGAGGAGGCGTCCAGCAATGGCAGTGGGACGCGGGTGTTGGGCAGCGGCGAGGATCTTCGCACCGCGGTATTGAATGTCCTCGATAATGCGATCAAGTATTCCGGCAACCACGTGAACGTGCGGGTGCGCGTGGATACGCCGGATGAAAAAAACATCGCGCTCAGCGTGCAGGACCAGGGTGTCGGCATACCGGCAGACGAAATGAAAAGCATTTTCAAGCGGTTCTATCGCGTCAACCACCGCTCGCTGGCGCATGTGAAGGGAACTGGTCTGGGCCTGTTCATTGTGAAGTCAATTGCACAAAAGCACGGCGGCAGAGTCTTCGCTGAAAGCGCAGGTGAGGGCCGCGGCACCACCATCACCATCGAACTGCCGAGGTCAAACGTATGAGCCGTGTGCTGGTGGTGGAAGATGAGGCTCATCTGGCGCAGGGACTCTGTTTTAACCTGCAGGCGGAGGGCTATTCCGCCGAGGTTGTCGGGGATGGAGAGGCGGCCACGGATCGCCTGCTGGAAAAAAAAGAAAACTTCGACGCCATTGTGCTCGACATTATGTTGCCGGGGAAGGATGGTTTTAGCGTTGTTTCAGAGTTGCGGGCGGCGCGAAATTATGTGCCAGTACTCATGCTGACTGCCCGCAGCCGGCCGGAAGATGTGTTGAAGGGCTTTGCCGCGGGAGCGGACGATTATCTGCCCAAGCCTTTTGACCTATCGATTTTGTTGGCCCGGTTGCAGGGACTGTTGCGGCGTAGCCAGTGGATGCGAACTGGCCATGCCGCAGAGAACCCGAACCCTGGTGTCGATTCCGCTCGCACCGCGTCCGACCCGAGCAGCGTCGGCGACTTCGGAACATTTTCATTCAACGGCAAGACTATAGACTTCGGCACTCTCGAACTGCGTACGGCTGATAATGTCATCCACCTGACATTGATGGAGTCGGAACTTCTGCGACATTTGGTGCGCAACGACGGGCGGGTAGTTTCCCGCAAGCAGATTCTCGAAGAGGTTTGGGGCTTGCATGAAGATACCGACACGCGCGCCATCGATAATTTCATGGTGCGGCTCCGGCGCTATATCGAAGACGATCCAGCGCAGCCGAAGCACTTGTTGACAGTGCGCGGGGTGGGATACCGGTTTTTGGCGAATCCCGAAAAAAAGTGAGGCCCGCAGGCAAGCTACGCCCGACACAGTTCGGCAACCAGCGTTTCCCGTCGCTCGAGGGCCAGACGATCTACACGTTTGAGAATCATTCCATAGATAGAAAACGAAATTCCCGCTAGCACCAGCAAAACGATCGTCGTGATCCAAAAGCTGCCGTAGGAGCGTGCCATCCAGAATGCTGCGACGCCTACGCCTACGATGACAAGTTGCACTCCCAGGCTGATAAGAACGGTCATCTGCGAAGCGCGCTGCCTGCCGAACTTTGAGTAATCCAATTTCTTTGGCGAGTAGAGCGAGAGCAAGTTGCCGATGGAGAAATTCAGCAAAGCAGCGAAGAGCAAGCCTGCCAGAGTCGCAACGGTGACGTCGAGAGGTGGAGGTTGGTAGAGAACGCTAACCGCGATCCAGGCCACAACAACCTCCACGGCCAGAATGCTTGCATGGGTAAGATTCTTGGCCAGCACAATTTCCCGAAAACTTACTGGAGAAGCGTAGAAGAATTGAATGCCGCCGGCGTCGCCGCCAAAGTTGTTGTAGACCAAATTGGTGAGCATAAGGAGCGTGTACGCCGCAGCGGCGGGAAATGCCATGTCGGGCGTGTGCGTCAAGAAGACTCCGGGGTGGCGGGCAGAGTTCATTGGTCCGAGGCGGAAGATGATCAGCACAAAGATGGGCATGATCAGGGTGAGCAACATGGGCGCGCTGCGCAGAAGATAACGGATTTCTTTTTCGAAGACCGCAGCCGCCGGCGTGGAGAATCCGGGCAGATTCCAGCCTAGGCGCAGAGTCCGATCTTTCGGCAGGGCGGACGCCGCCGCTACCTCGCTCAAATTTTCACCCCGATATTCTGCCAGGAGCCGCAGATGAAGGCTGTAGCCTGCGAGCAGCACAAAAGCGCTGAGCAGCGCCAAAGAACTGAGCGCTACCGGCCAATTCGGATATATGCCCTGGGTGATGGCATCGGAGGCGAGGCCAGGGGGGAGGAGGGCCTGCACCGGAGCAACCACTTCGACAAATCGCTGGGCGCCCGGCCGGGCTCGTTTGCCGAAATGTGACACGAGTGGGCCGATCAGCTGAAAGCTCAGCACCAGCAGAGCAAACAACACGCCCATAATCTCGCGCGTGCGGCGCTGGGCCAGCCAGCGCTCCACCCAGGCGAAAACCATCTGCATGAAGAGAAGATTGAAAGCCGCGAAAACCAGCAATACGAGCAGAGCCCAGGGCAACAAGGTCGCTTTCGCAAATCCCACGCCGACCAAAATTCCGAAGGACCAGAGGCTGCCGACAGCGGTTGCCGGGTCGAACCCACCGTACGCCAGGCGCACCAGAAAGTACGCGCGATAGCTCACGGGGAAGCGTAGAAGATCGGAGGAATCCGGGTTGTCGGTAAAAGCCGTCGCCATGAGGGGGAAGAATTGCCAGAAGACGAAGATCGCCCACAGCAGCAATGCGAGCATCTGGGGTTTGCCTGACGAGATAAAGAAATAGGCAGCGATGCACATGCCGAAAGCTCCGCCGATTCCGCCAATGGCGAAGGCTAACGACACCAGGATCCGCGAGGTCAATTCCACCCTGCCGCGCGTGGACCGAAGCGCGTTCACAAACAGGCGCCAGCGCAGCCATACGATGGCAGCCACCTGGCCGGAATCGTTTTTAGAGGAGCTCATCATCGTGTGCGCCCTATTCTTTCACAGGGATTGAATGACATTGCGCTTCCTACCTGCTCAACGAATTAAAGTGTGACTTCGATCACAATTGCGGGTGAGTCTACTCACCGCTCACCGACGGTTCTCAGTAGAGAATAAGAATGATTCGAAGGTAGGTGAACCGAAATGAGGGCGACCGAGGAAGTTCCCCGGTGGGACAGATTTATAAAGCCGGTGGCAAAGGTACTGGATTTTGCATTTGGCTGTCACCACGGCCATCTGAGCCGTGTATTTACCATTGAGGGTCGAAGCTATAAAGTCTGCTGTGATTGCGGAACGCATTTCGATTATTCACTTCAAGAAATGTCGATTGTGCGGCCGCGAAGGTTGCTTCCTGCCCTTCGCCATTTGCGAGCAAGGCATACCTAGGGTTCCCCCTTACCAGCCAATGCTCCGCACAAAGGGATGTCCCGAGCTTGCTCCTGTTATCCGAGCCAGGAAAGCTCCTGATCGCTGCGGTGCACACTCCCTACTGTGCGCAAGAAGATCTGCTCCAGGGTCATCTTCTCACGTGACGGCGTTGAATCGGTGCCCGATCCATCGCCTGCTCCTGCAGGCGTCTGTGCATCCACCCCGGCGCGCAGTTCCTCGAGCGATCCCTGAGCCACGAGGCGTCCCTGGTGAATTATGGCGACGTGGCTGCATAGCCGCTCCACAATTTCCAGAACATGCGAAGTCAGGAAGATCGTAGCTCCGCGGGCGATCATCCCTTGCAACATCGTCTTCAGCGTTCCCGCGGCGATAGCATCCACTCCTTCGAACGGTTCATCGAGGAACAATACTTTCGGTCCATGAATTACAGCCGCCGCCATCGCCAGTTTTTTCTGCATGCCGTGCGAGTAGTCGGTGACCAGCTTTTTCGGTTGATCGGCGAGTTGCATGAAGTCGAGCAACTCGACCGTGCGCTTGGCTGCGGTTTCTCGATCAAGTCCGTACATGCGGCCCGAAAAGTTTAGAAACTCAGATCCAGTCAGCCGTCCAAAGAGCGCCATGCCTTCGGGGACGACGCCGATTTGCCGCTTCACTTGAACCGGATGCGCGATGAGGTCGAGCCCGAGGATTTCAATACGTCCCGAACTCGGCGCAAGCAGCCCCGTGAGCATCTTGATCGTGGTGGATTTGCCGGCTCCGTTGGGACCGAGAAATCCGAAGAATTGTCCGGGCGCTACGCGCAGGTCGACGTTGTCAACGGCTACGAGGTCGCCGAAACGGCGGCTGAGTCGCAGAGTTGAGATGGCTGAAGCGAGAACCATGAAACTTCTGAATCTAGCACACCTGGGAATACGCGGCGCTGGTCGAGGCAAGACCCTCGCTGGGTGCAGGCTGCGTGAAAGACTTTTTACAAAACCAGAACAGAACAAAGGCATCCCGCCAATTTTCCAGTGCGTGTGCTAGACTTCGTCTCCCTTCCACCAGCTCGAGGCAACGCTAACGTCAGAAACGGTCTTTTTCTAAAGGTCGTCTGGAGGTTCGCTTGGCTAAGAATATAGTTATCTGCTGCGACGGGACAGGAAACGAATTCGGCGACCATAACTCCAATGTCGTGAAGCTTTACAGCGCGTTAGTGATCGATGGCACGAAGCAAGTCGGCTACTACCATCCGGGGGTGGGCACGATGGGCGATCCGACCGCGCATAACAAGGTCAGCAAAGCCTGGTCGGTGGTGATGGGGCTAGCCTTTGGAGCGGGACTTCTGGCCAACGTCGGCGACGCTTACCGATATCTGATGAATGTTTATGAAGATGGAGACAACGTCTATTTGTTTGGCTTCAGCCGAGGTGCATACACGGCGCGGGCGCTTGCCGGAGTGCTGCACATGTTCGGATTGTTGTGCCCGGGCAATGATGGGTTGATCCCCTACGTTATCCGGCTTTACGCGAAGCGGACGCGTGACGCCGCCGGAATGACTCACACCTTCCAAGTGGCGGAAGGATTCAAGTCCACCTTCTGCCGCAATTGTCCACTGCATTTTGTCGGAGTCTGGGACACGGTCAGCTCAGTTGGTTGGGTATGGGATCCTCTGAAACTTCCATATACGGCGCAGAATCCCGACATGGCCAATGGCCGCCACGCGGTCTCGATCGACGAGCGGCGCTGTTATTTTCGAAACAACCTGTGGGGAAACCAGCTTCCCGGCCAGAGTCTGAAGCAGGTTTGGTTTGCCGGAGTGCACTCAGACGTTGGCGGCTCTTACGCTCCTATGGAAAGTGGACTATCGCAAATCGCCTTGGAATGGATGCTGTGTGAAGCGGTTACGCTGGGGCTTTTGGTTGATCCCGTAAAAGCTGATCATGTCCTTGGAAGAGTTCCGCCTCCGCCGCCAGTTCGTCCTGATGCGGCTCAGAAGATCCACAACTCGCTGACTGGGTTCTGGTGGATATTGGAATTCTTGCCTCACTCTTATTACGATCCTGTCGCAAAGAAGCCAAACTGGCGTATTCCGTTAGGAGCGAGACGAGGGATCCCCGAAGGCTCCGTCTTGCACGAGACCGTGAGAGAGAAACTCAAGGTCGATCCAGACTACAAACCGCCGAACTTGCCCCAGACCTCGAGCACCGAGCCAATAAAACCATGCCATTTCTCTTAAAGCGAAAACGCCCCGACCGGTGGCCAGGGCGTTGGCGTGGCGGAACTGCGGTTTCTAGAACAGATTCCAAAGGAACTGGTTGTAGACGTCGTGGTGATACTGTACTTCGGGCGCCTTCACGAAAGTTCCCAGCAGGCGTGGGCAGCGGTCTGCCGCGGCTTGCTTCAAATCCGCATAGCGGCCTTTCACGTCTTCGCCCAGAAGCTTTGTGGTCCACTCAGCTTTGCGGAAGTTTGCCAGCGCGTCATAGATGTTATCGGGCAAGTAGCGTTCGGCCTGGCGGAGGTTCTTGATCTTCGCGGTTTCACCATCGATACCAGTCTTGAAGATCGCCAGCATTACGAGGTAAGGATTCGCATCGGGAGCCACCGAGCGCACTTCTACGCGCATGCTTTTCTCGTTGCCGATCGGGATGCGGATCATCGACCCGCGATCCACCGGCGACGCCTTGATCTGGTTGGGGGCCTCGAAGTGCGGATCGAGACGGCGATAGGCGTTCACGCTGGCATTCAGGAGAAGACAAATGTCGTTGCCATGGGTAAGGATGCGATCCAAGAACGCCCATCCCATCTTGCTGAGCTTCTCTTCTCCCTTGGCATCCCAGAATAGATTCTTGCCGTCACCGCTGATGGAAACGTTAGTGTGCATGCCGCTGCCGTTAACGCCGACAACCGGTTTGGGCAGAAATGATGCGGTGAATCCCATGTTGGTGGCGACTTGGCGGCAGATCAGTTTGTAGAGCTGGATCTGGTCAGCGGCGGCTACAACTTCGCCGTAACCGTAGTTGATTTCGAACTGCGAAGGTGCAACTTCTGGATGATCTTTTTCATTCTGGAATCCCATCGCGCGCTGCACTTCGGCAGTGGTGTCGATAAACGTGCGCAGCGGATCGCCCGGGAGCGAGTGGTAATATCCGCCGGTATTTACGTACTCGAACTTGCCGTTTTCGTGATAGTTCCGTTCGGCATCCGAACCTTTGAAGAGAAAACCTTCAATTTCGTTGGCCGCGTTGAGCGTGTAACCTTTCTTCTTGTGCAGGTCGTCGGCATAGTTCTTTAAGACGCCACGAATGTCGGCGGAATACGATGTGCCGCCTTTGTCGATGACTTCTCCGAATACAAGAACTTTGCCGGATCCGAACACGTCCGCGGGTCCCCAGTAGAACGCGGCCCAGTCGATTCCAAGCCGCAGGTCGCTCTCGCGCTGCGCCGTAAAGCCGCGAATCGAAGAACCGTCGAAGGTGAGATTGTCCCAGCTCTTGATGAGAAACTTTTTGTCGTAATCCAGCATGTGCAGGCGGCCTTCGAGATCGCTGAAGAGCACGGTCACGGCCTTGATCCGCTTTTCGTCGGTCAAATACTTGAGCCGTTTTTCCTGGACCTTGCCGATGGGAACGCGGTTCCTGCGCTGCTCCTTTGCCTCCAGATTCAAGTCTTCGAGTTCGTCGTAAGTGAGTGCCAGGAAATTACGCAGTTCGTTGGGCATGGATATCCTTCTGTCTCCTATTCAATTCAGCAAGATGATTTCGGGCGCTACGCGGACACAAGCAGTTGAACTGGCTGGGTGTCAACCAAGGAGAATAACGCGACCGCGGGGTGGCCGCCAATCGAAAAAGATGATGCGTGGCATAAAAGAGATTTATTCGACGGCAGAAACTCAGCTGGAGCGGGCTTCTACTGGATTTCCAAAGAAATTACACTGATTCCCCCGGTTTCATTCTCGCGGTAGTTGACCGCCACTTTCTGCTTCACCCATGAGCAGGAAAACCGGTCCGCTCCAATGAGAATCACATGACTTTTGTCTCCCACTTTCATCTTCAAGATCCGGGAGCCTGCGACCACTGTCAGGACGGCGGAGGGGTCCGTCGAGCAGTCGACGTTAGCGAGTAAGCCACGGACGAATCTCGAGGCGCCGAGTTTTGTTTCCGCGGATACCGGCACCGGAGCGGATGGTTCAGTATTCGTCGGGTCGCCCGAGGGTTCAGGATTCCCCTTGCGTAGCAAAACCATTCCTGGACCAGTCCCCGCACTCTCCTGGCTTAACTGGCGAAACTGCCGCGCTTGCGCCAGCATGCCAGCCACACGCGAAGCAAGCTCGGGATTATCAGTGACTCGAAGCGACTGAAGTACAGCGATCGCTTGATCAGGCTGCCGGTTTGCCAGATACATGCCGGCAACATTAAACAGATAATTCTCATTGCGCGGACTGATGGCCAGTGCCTTCCGCATCGTAACCAACGCCTGGCCCGCATCACCCGAAGTGGACTGGGCAAACGCCAGAAGCGCGTAAGAGTCGGCAAAATTTGGATCGAGGCCGATGGACAATTCCAGTTCCCTGGTCATGGCAGGCAGGTCGGCGTCGCGGCCAAAGCCGCTTTCCCGCGCCATCAACAGCGCGCTGTAATAGTGAACCCGGGGGTCTTTGGAGTCCAATTGCGATGCGCGATTAAAGTATTCCGCAGCCTGAGTAAAATCCTGCTTTTGCAAATACGCATAGCCAAGGCCGCGGCAAGCGGCTGCGTTCTTGGAATCGGACTTTAAAATGTCCTGAAACTCGGCGAGGGCTCGCTCCTGGTAATCGCGCGAATGCAGGTGGATATCCGCCAGAACGGCATTTTCGGCGGCGGTGCTGAGAGGATTGGCGGTGTAGCTATTTGAAGAAATGCTGGCGGGGGTAGGAATCGGATAATACTTGTAGCGACCGCTGCTGACGTAGCTGCGCAATGCCTTGTCGAATTGCTGAGCGCTTATCCCGAAGGCTTGCTGGATGGCGTCTTCAACCCGCATGTGCTGGTTCTCTTCGAGGTCAAAATAAGCCGCGACTTTGGGCAGCAGTTGGTTGTCGTAGATGTAATGCATCAGCATTCCCGACTCAGCATAAAAAGTGTTGCGATGATCGCCGTTCTCGTTATAGGTCTGAGTGTTCTGCTGCACCCGGAAGAGGTCGGCAATCTTCATCATCCCAACTTGCTGAAGGATTAAATATTCGTCGTTGGGAACTTTGCCGACTCGGGCTTCCTTGCTGTCGACTTCAATACTGGAAAAATATTCCGCGAACCCCTCTTGAAACCACGGGTCAACTTCTCCCTTTAAATTCCCATTCATTAACTGGTGGGCGTACTCGTGGAATACAACTACCCACGGATTCTCGACCGACATGTCGAGCATGATGAAACTGCGGTCGCTGCCTCCCTGAAAAAGCCCTGCGACCGGAGTAGGCTTGCCGTTGAACAGCGGGGCAACCTGCCGCATCTCCTTTGTGTTGCGGAAGGCTACAATCTGCAGCGGAGTGGGTAGATTTACGTTGGCCTTAGTCATCAATGCGCCAAAAACAGCTCGCATCTGTTCGAAACGCATGGCGACTTCGCGGCCGCGTTTCTCGCCCGCATCGGTGACAACGGAAAAATTTGGCGAACGCACTTCCACCCATTGAGGTTCGCCTGCGAAAAGCGCAGCGACGGAGGAAAGAGTGACAGCCAGGATGGCAAACGGAAGGAAGAGACGAAACCAACCAAGGCGAATACACATCGGGTGACTCCGCGGCTCAGACGCGAGATATCCTACACCACCAGAGATTCAAGTCAATTCACGCCTAACCCTGTGCCAGGCATCATTCGAATGATGATTCCCAGTGCGGCGAGCACCGCAACATAGTAGATGGTTGTGGCGCGGCTGGGACGTGCCGGCAGGCCTGCCGGAAGGAAAACCTGGTATGCCGCACCCAGCGCCACCAGAAAGAACATGTTCTCTCCCAGCACGAGCCACAGGGCGAGACAGGCGGTGAGCAGCAAGATGCGTTCCGTCTTGCTTAGGGCCAGCACGGCTTGGCCGCCATCCAGCACCCAGACGGGAATCAGATTCAACAGATTCAGGACTGCGCCAGCGCGTGCCAGAGCCGCCCAGAGCGGATTGCCCGTCTGCCACCAGAGCACGGCGCACGCCAGTGCAACGAAGAATCCGGCCAGCGGCCCGGCCAGACTGATCGCGGCCCTCGTCTCAATAGGCACGCCCAAGGCCTGCCAACGCACATAGGCTCCGAGACCCGGCAGAAATACAGGCATCTCCGCCGGCAAGCCGCGACGTTTGATATCGATGAAGTGGCCCATCTCGTGAAGCAGAATCAGCACGGCGAAGCCGATGCCGAACTTCATTCCAAACGCGGCCCAATAGATGCCAACGAAGGCCACAAAACTGAGAAGAAATTTCAGCTTGAAAAGGGCGGTGAGAAGCACTTTGCTCTTGGCCAGCAAAACTGCAACCGGACCAACGGGGCCCAGCTTGCGGGCCCACTTATTGTCGCTGGCGGGAGCGGGCTGAAGGCGATCGGCCGCAGAGTCCAAAGAACGCACGTGCTGCTGAATCCAGCTCGCCTGGCGCGAATTGGGGGGCAGCAATGGCAGGCCCATGAGCCAGCGTTCCCGTGCCTGCCGGAGATCACCTTTCGCCTCAAGCCCTTTCGCTTCGCTGGCCAGTTGGTCTAGTTTTTCAGAGTGCACGAGCGCGTGACATTGGTCACACACCAGGGCCCCAGGCGGAAGTTCATGCGAGCAGCGCTTGCAATTGCGAATGAGTTCGGGAGTGATGGTGGACACGGCTACGGTAGAACCTCTTTGCCTCTAATCGGATTCTATTCGTCGCCCAACCGAGCTTCAATGCGAAGGCCGCACGCTGCTGTCAAAAGGTCCAAAAACTTCAGCGGGCTGGCCCGCGGTGAGTCGCGCAGCGATCCTGATGCCCACAAAGAGGATGACCAGACCAATCAGTCCGCCGAACGGATTCCCCGCCAGTTCAAGGAACGGAGAAGCTAGCCCAAACAGAGCCAAACGCCCGATTACTGAACTCAGTCTCATTCTTGGCGGTTGCAATTGCGGCCTAGGATCAAGTCCAGACTCGGATTCCAGCTGACGCTGCTCGGCTTGAAGTTTCTGCTGTCGAGTCTGAGTTTGTTGCTGATGGGCACGTGCATAATGAATGAGCACAGGCACCGCTGCCAGAGAGACTGCTGCGTAAGTCAGCAGAACTGCAGCAATCTGGTAGCGTCTGCCGCCCACGCCGTTCGATCCTTTCATCATGGCTTTGCCGACCATCCAACCAACCGCCAGCGAAACGTAGCCAATGATGATGCCAGTCACAATTTCAAAGGTGGCATAAAGGATCAATCCTGCGACTGCCGCGCCGATGCCGTACAAAAGGCCACGCGTGTAAGCGGCGTGCGTGTCTTTCGCCAACTCACCGCGCGACATTTCAGCGCAAGCAGGACATGCGATCGCCCCATTCACGCGGTAGTAATTTCCAGCGATGGGCTGGTGGCAGAACTGGCAGTGGTCGCTTTCCGGCGCTCCAACATATTCGGCCGTGCCGAATTGCGGCGTGGGGTTGCTGAAACTGTTACTCATGGCGGGGAACGATAGCACAGAGTTCGGGGGTAAGGAAGGGAGGAAATCGGAATGTTGAATGGGACCTGGCCGATAAAACGAGCGAAAGATCTGGAAAGTAAAAAACGGCGAGCTCAGGGCTGGGCATAGTAGCCGGTACGCGTGCGAGCCGTGGCCCCGGGCTTATCCACCGTGACCCGAAGCGAGTGGTATTCATCCGCATGGTCCGCAGGAGGAGGCTCGAATGAGAGAACATAAAAAGCATCGGCATCGCCGGCGCAATTTGCGATAGCGGTCATGAGGTCGTTGGTGGTGTTTAGCACACGCCCGCCACTCTGAACCGCAAGCACCTGCAATCCCAGGTCTCCGTACACTGCCCGCTTCGAAGAGGCTACGCCTTTCACGAATTCCTGATAGAACGAAGTCCGAGTGCCAAAGTCCGCCAGTCCGAGCGGGTCCACGCTATACACGGTGAGGTCGGCCTTCCTGAGCGTGTCGGAGGCCGCCACGATTGAGCTGAAGAGCTGCTGCGCTTCTTTGTTGGTGAGTTCAATGTTTGGTCCGGAGAGCAGGGGCCATCCGGGACTGATCCAAATCATCAGTTTTCTGCCAGGACGCGTTCCTTCGTAGGCGGCGAGTGAGGTGATCGCCTTGAGCGACATGTCGAAGCGCTCTGTCGCGCCGTAGAAACCCTGAGAGCGGTTAATAGAGCGGAGGCCGGTCTGGTACTGATCGTAGAGTGCCGCCAGAGCGTTTCCATCGCGTGAAGAACTGTCCTGGACTTTCGTTCCGGCATCAGAAAAGATAATCAGCGACACTGGATGCGCGAGCTTGCCGCCATTCTGCAGCAAAAACTTCCGGATTTCATTTCGTTCGTAAGTGACGGCCTGAAAGGTGGCGTTGACGGCGTCGACAACCAGAACGATTTCAACGTCGGCAGCAGCGGGCGCGGCGCCATCCACGGCATCAAAAGAGAGAATATTCAGCGGCTGCTCATCGTCGAGCAGGGTGAAGTCCTGCTTTTGCAAACCGCGAATCGCTGCACCCGATTTATCCGTCACCTGCACATTGAGTGAGATTTGCGCACGGCTGGGAACCGGGTGTGGGGTAACTTCCGGGGCGGCCGGGCGGGGTTTAAGTTGCGGCGGGGGAGTGTTTTGTCCGGAGACAGCAATGACTGGCAGAAGCAGGAGGAAAAATAAGCGAAAGAATCGAGCCATCCGGCCTCACCTCGTCTTGAAAAGTTTCCCTGACCGCGATGAGCGGGCGCTGCAGCAAGATCATCGGTAGGCGTGGCTGAAACCGTAATCACGCGCGCTAAACGTCGAGCACCACAGGCGGAGCCGAAGAGCTTCCTACTGTTGATGAGCCGAGGCCCCGGCGGCGATCTCGCGCAACGCACTGACAAAACTGGCGGCGGTGTTTGGATCAGCCAGAGATTCCAAATGAACCGTAGCTGAGAACTGAGGCGATTCTGGACGGAACCGGACCTGCAAGATATCCTGGCGCCGCGCCGACATTAAGGCGTTCAATTCCGCGGTGGGATCCTGTTTCCAGTGGGTCCGCGTGGTCAGAATGATAGGGCCAGGTTCGTAAAGTTCCCATTCCCGCCCATCCTGTTTGCGGGCTGAGAGTCCACGATTATGGGCGCTCCAACGGTGCCGCACCACTTCAAGATAAAAGCTGGGTGAACCGCCCAGGTCGGCTTCGAAAGTGAGAGTTTCTTTTTGCCGGTGCCAGCAACTCACCAGCCACTGCACGGGAAGCGCTCGGGGGCGGAACCTGACGGTCACTCGTGCATTTTCGAACCAATGCGAAGGAAAATGAAGCCGCGCCTGCACTCGGGAGCTTCCCAACCAGTGGGAGTCCAATATGCGTCCCTTGCCGGCGCATGCGGTCTGTACCCAACGCAAGGCCACCGCTCCTTTTTTTCGATTGTAGGTGGAGAACACGAAGTACCACAGTCCCAAAATGGCAACCGAACCCGCCACGTCTATCAGCAGAAGGCGCCCCACAACGCTTCCTCAGATGCTTCAGATGCTCATGGTACGTCCGAGGTTGCGGCTGATGCAAGGGACAATCCGCCAATTCATGGCTGCAGGGGGTTTCATCGACCTGGCCTGTGGAAAACTAGGTCCGCAATAGCTTTAGCCGCTAAGGTTCCGCGATCTCACCCAGTTGATCCCAAACCCATGGCCTTGGACCCGCGAAGCAGTGGCAGCCATGAAAGTTCACTATCGCTGAAGTAGATCGGCCTTTCTGCCGATCATCTAAAGTGTAGTTCTAAAGAAACTCACTATGAGTGCCACGCCAACGGAGTCAACGATCTCTGTGAAAGGTTCTCCCGATAGAAGACATCATAAGCGCTTCCGATTATATGTTCCAATTTCCGTTCGTGACAGCGACGGTAAAACCATCCCGGCGATGACTCTCGAAATAAGCGCAGGAGGTCTCTCGGCTGTTCTTGCTTCTCCAACGCGAGTCGGAGGCATCGTGGAACTGCGTCCAGTTGCGGCGGGGGCCGTTAAGGCGCAAGTCATGCATAACGTCGGAAAAGTTTACGGCTTCGAGTTTCAGGAGTTGACTGAGGATCAAGTCGGCAAACTCCGGGACATTTGCCGTAGACTCCCACGCTATCCTCCTGATAATAAGATGGGCGTCTGAAGGAATTTTCCAACCTGCGTCGCGGACGGCCCGCTTCCCGCTACAATGGCGGCGTGCATGTGGCCATTCGAGACTTTCAAATCCGGGATTTCCAGCCCCCCGACTTCGAATTCCTGTGGAGCATTGACCAGGATTGTTTTCCTGCCGGTATCTCCTATACCCGGACAGAACTCAAGGCCTACATGCGACGACGGGGATCTTTCACCCTGGTTGCAGTGAGTATTTCCGTGGAAGGTATGGCTCGTCCCGATTTGGGAAAGGTCCGAAAAAATTCGTCAACCCACCCGCGGACCGACAGCGCTATCGGTGGTTTCATCGTGGCCGAAGGCCAGCGCGGTGCTGGCCACATTATTACAATTGATGTTATCGCCGCAGCCAGGCGCTCCGGGGTGGGTTCGTTATTGCTGCGGCGCGCCGAAGAGCGTTTACGCGATGTTGGCTGCCGGTTGGTCGAGTTGGAAACCGCTGTGGATAACATTTCCGCGTTGGCGTTTTATAAGCGGCACGGCTACAGCGTAGTGGGAACGTCTCCTCGTTATTATTCAAATGGAGTGGATGCGCTGGTGCTGCAGAAAGATCTCGCGACCGGGATAGGCGCAGTGGCGCAGAAATGATTTGCGCTTGCACACATTCTCCAGCTACCTTCCCTTGTAATGAAAGCTGCTACCGGGAAAGTTGCGATTCAGGGCGAACTAGGCTCATTTAGCCACGAAGCCGCGGAGCGTATGTTGCCGGGCTGCGTGGTTGTTCCTTGCGCGCGATCTGCGGAAGTGTTTGATCGCGTGCAGCGCGGATCGGTTACCGCCGCTGTGATCCCGATCGAGAACTCGCTGGCGGGGACGGTCGCTGAGCATGCCGATCTGCTGGTCGCGCGTGACGTATTCATTCAGCGCGAATTCCGGCTGCGCATCGTCCACAACGTGATTGCCGCACCCGGAGTGAAGTGGAGTGAAGTGCGCCGAGCCTTCTCGCATCCCGTGGCGCTCGATCAGTGTCGCGACTTCTTTCGCCGGCATCCTTTGATCGAACCGGTCCCGTTCTACGACACGGCCGGAAGTGTAAAACACGTCGTATCGCAATGCCTGCTTGACAGTGCCGGCATCGCGGGACGTCGTGCGTCTCGCGAGTATTCCGGGAAGATTCTTCAGGCCGGCATCGAGGACGACAAACGCAATTTCACTCGCTTCTTTCTGATTCACAAGTTGGCTGGCAGGGAGAACTCAATGGGCTCGCAGAAGAAGGGAAGCGGCGCTTCGGCGAGCCGCTACCAGAGGCTCATTCCCCGCGGCGCTAACAAGACTTCGATTGCGTTCAAAGTCAAGAATGTTCCCGGAGCTCTGTTCAAGTCGCTAAGTGTCTTCGCGTTGCGCGACATCAGCTTGAGCAAGATCGAGTCGCGCCCCATGCGCGGACGCCCCTGGGAATACGTCTTCTACCTAGACTTTCTCCGGGGCGATGACGAACCTGCGCGCAATGCCCTTCACCACCTGCGCGAAGTCGCCGAATTCGTTAAGGTGTTAGGGATTTACCGGGCGGCGACCTGAGGATGCTGCGCCCGGCCGAGCCGCATTAGCCCCGATACCTTGGGCATGATGTGGAGCGGTGAAAGATGCCGATAGAATACGAGTTCAGGGCCGCAATCGGAAGGGGTGAAACCTTTCCGGCGGAATATCATCTAAGCTTGAGTGAGTTACACTCAAGGAGAGCCAATGAGCCAACAGCCGCTTTCCGAGCAAGCGCCTAAGCTTCGGGAAACAAATGACGTACGGGCTCTGCCCGTACTTCCTGTGCGAGATACGGTGCTTTTTCCGCACGCCGTCCTGCCTCTGACGGTAGGCCGGGAAAGTTCGGTCCAGCTAATTAATTCGCTCGGCGAAGACAAGACCATCGTGGTAGTGGCGCAGCGCGAAGCGCGCGTCGACAGTCCTCAACCCAGCGATCTTTATACCGTCGGTACATCTGCAATCGTTCACAAAGTTGTCAAGATGCCCAACCAGAGCCTGTTTGTGTTTGCCGAAGGCCTGGAGCGGGTACGGCTGGGCGAGTTTACCCAGTTGGCGCCGTTCATGCGTGCCCGCGTATCACCCATCCCAGAAGCGGTTCCGCCAGATAGTTCGGAGATCGAAGCGCTGCAGCGCAACGTGCTGACGTTGTTCCAGCAGATCGTGGCCGGATCGCCCACGCTTTCAGACGAGCTTTCCACCGTGGCCATGAACATTGACGAGCCGGGCCGCCTGGTGGATTTCATCGCGTCATCTTTGCCGTCTCTTTCAACGCCCGACAAGCAAGACACGCTCGAGACTCTCGATATCCGGGTGCGCCTGGAGAAGATCAACCAGCACCTCGCCAAGGAACTCGAAGTCCAGCAACTACGCAACAAGATTCAGAGCGAAGTGCAGGACCGGGTACAGCAAACTCAGCGCGAGTATTACCTCCGCGAGCAGATGAAGGCCATCCAGAAAGAGCTGGGCGAACAGGATGAAGGGCAGCGTGACGTCGAAGATCTGAAAAAGAAAATCGATGACGCGGGCATGCCCGACGAAGTGAAAAAAGAAGCGCTCAAGGAATTGGGTCGTCTCGCGCGTATGTCGCCGATGGCCGCCGACTACTCTCTGACGCGCAACTACGTCGAGTGGCTGGCTGTGCTGCCCTGGGCCAAGACGTCCGGGCAGGAGATTGAGATTCCCAAAGCCAAAGAAATTTTGGATACGGATCACTACGATCTGGAAAAAGTGAAGGATCGCATTCTCGATTATCTTTCTGTCCGGCGGTTGAAGCCGAACATGAAGGGTCCGATCTTGTGCTTTGTGGGTCCTCCGGGCGTCGGCAAGACATCGCTCGGCAAGTCCATCGCGCGTGCGTTGGGGCGCAAATTCGTCCGGCTCTCCCTCGGCGGCGTGCACGATGAAGCTGAGATCCGCGGCCATCG
Organism: uncultured Acidobacteriota bacterium; assembly: GCA_963842075.1. Taxonomy (GTDB): domain Bacteria; phylum Acidobacteriota; class Terriglobia; order Terriglobales; family Acidobacteriaceae; genus Sulfotelmatobacter. Next base: position 21,659 of record CAWJFA010000019.1, read on the forward strand.
ACGTACTTATATTGGCGCATTGCCAGGACAGATTATTCAGGGCATTCGCCGGGCCGAAACCAAGGATCCAGTTTTCATGCTCGACGAGATCGATAAAGTCGGCCGCGACTTCCGTGGCGATCCCGCTTCGGCGCTGCTCGAAGCGCTCGATCCTGAGCAGAACTCAAGCTTCCGCGATAACTATTTAGATGTCACATTCGATTTGTCGAAAGTTCTCTTCATCACGACCGCGAACATGCTCGATCCAATTGCCGAGCCTCTGCGCGATCGCATGGAAATTATTGAACTGCAAGGCTATAGCGAGGAAGAAAAGCTGCACATCGCAGTTCGTTATCTGGTTCCGCGGCAGGTGGACGAAAACGGAATCACTGCCGAACAGATCGAGTTTCCTGAGGATGCTTTGCGTTACGTGATTCGGCACTACACTCGCGAGGCTGGGGTGCGAAGCCTGGAGCGGACCATTGGAACCATCTGCCGCAAGCAGGCCCGGCGGCTGGCCGAGGGCAAGACCGAGAAGCTTGTGGTCACGCAGGAAATAATTCAGGAATTTCTTGGAGGAATCAAGATCCGTACCGAAGGTGAAATTGAAGAACGCACCGCGCGTCCCGGAGTGGCCGTGGGCCTTGCCTGGACGCCTTCGGGCGGCGATGTGCTCTTTGTCGAAGCCAATGCCATGAAAGGCAAAGGCGGATTCACCATGACCGGACAGATTGGCCAGGTGATGCAGGAATCGATGCAGGCCGCGCTGACCTGGGTGCGGTCGAACGCCGCTCATCTCGGCATCGCGGAGGACTTTTTCGCCGATCACGACATTCACATGCACGTGCCGGCGGGGGCGATTCCCAAGGATGGTCCCTCGGCAGGAGTGACGATGGCGACCACGCTGGTGTCGTTGCTGTCGGGCCACCATATCCGGCCGCTCACGGCGATGACTGGTGAGATCACGCTAAGCGGCAACGTGCTTCCGGTCGGAGGCATAAAAGAAAAAGTGCTCGCCGCCAAGCGCGCTGGAGTCACGACGGTGATTCTGCCTGCAGAAAACAAAATGAATGTGGAAGAGGATCTTACGCCCGAGCAACTAGAAAACCTCACCATTTACTATGTCAAGACGATTGGCGAGGCATTACGTGTCTCACTGCCGGCGGTGGCGGAGTCACTGGCTGCGAAAAGCATTGTGTCGCCGCCCAAGGAAAACACGCCCGAACACGCACCCATACAACCCGTCCAAGAGCCTACAGCGGCCCACGACCGGGTCGTAACAGCGGAAGCTTAAAGTTAGTTGCGAGGGGGCGCGCTACTTCCGCAGGACAAGGGACTTCACCTTGTCCGTCTGCAAAACCCGGCTCGCGTAGCCGAGCGCCCCTAGCGTGGCGGCTACGTAGTCGATCAGCGCCGATTCCGAATCGAAAGTCTTGGGCATGGCGCCCTGTCCCGTGAACACGGCCTTGCGCCATTGGGCGCGGAATTCGTCCGGACTTTCGCCCATGTGTTTTCTCAAGAAAACTTCGTGTGCCGGACCGCCCTTCAACGTCACGGGTACGGCATGAGAGCCGTCGAGCAGCAGCGGAATTATGGCGGTCGCGCTAAACTGACGAGTGGTCCCTATGCGCGTGCGCGTCCTCTTTTTCGGCATGTTGAAAGATCTGGCGGGTAAGTCGAGCGACTCTCTGGATCTGCCTGAAGGCGCCTCGGTGCGCCAACTGCTGGAGCACTACGCATCACAGGCACCGCGGCTGAGGGACTCGATGCCTTCATTGGCTGTGGCAGTGAATCAGCAGTATGTGGGAGCGGAGACCAAGCTGAAATTCGACGACGAAGTTGCCTTACTGCCGCCAGTGAGTGGCGGATCAGACAGCCAGTTCCGCGCCGCAGGCGTTCCTGCCTCGAGCGATCAAGCCTCAACCAATCGCGTGTCGATCATTCGGGATCCGATTAATACTCAGGGCGTTACCGAGGGTATCAGGCGTGGCGAGGACGGCGCTGTTGTCGCGTTCGAGGGAGTTGTCCGCAATCAGACGCGCGGACGCAGGACGCTGTATCTGGATTATGAAGCTTATGAGGAGATGGCACAGCAACAGATGGAAAATCTCGCGGAACAGGCGCTGAAACAATTCCAAGTCCGCGAGGTTGCCCTGGTTCACAGGCTGGGACGACTGGAGATCGGCGAAACCAGCGTTCTGATCGTAGTGGCTTCGGCTCACCGTGGGGCTGCTTTCGATGCTTGCCGCTGGCTGATTGATACGCTCAAGCGCACCGTCCCAATCTGGAAGAAAGAATGTTTTGAGGACGGCGCTGTGTGGGCCGACGGCGAGCCGTTTCCGGAGGAAATTCAACACGGCTCAGGCAGCCCCAGCAGAGAGCGCGCATCTAAGTGAGCGAGCCGAGAGTACGATGTGAATTCTGCGCGGCTCCGGCTAAGTTCCCAGTTAGAAAGAAACTAAGCGCTAATGAAAAGGCTTGCGCCAATATTGCTGCAAGCCTTTCGCGGGCAGAGCCTGCCTTGAGCTTATCGGATCAGCCCGCGCCACAGTATCTTTCGTTGCGAAGGTATACTTCTTTCACGGAATGAGAAAACCCGCTACGGTAATTCTGGTGGTGCTGGCCTGCGCTGCGGCGGTGGCGCAACAGCCTTCGACCCAAAGCAAACCGGAAACCACGCTCAAAGTCGACGTCAAACTGGTAAATGTCTACGTCACCGTGACTGACATTCATGGATCGCCGGTTGCGGGACTCAAGAAAGAGAATTTCAGGGTGCTGGAGGACGGCCGCGAGCAGACGATCTCGGTATTCGACAAAGAATCCGCGCTCCCGCTCTCCATCGCCCTCGCCATTGATACCAGCCTGAGCACCCGTCATGACCTGCCGCTGGAACAGGCTTCGGCGAAGCGTTTTGCCCGGGCAATCTTGCGCCCGGTCGATGCATTGTCGGTGTTTGGTTTCAGTGAAACGGTGCTGCAATCGACTACCTATACATCCGAGCTCAAGCGTATCGAGGAGGGCATCGACCACATACGGTTAGGCGCAGCCACCGCGCTCTTTGATGCCGTTTACCTCGCCTCACGTTCGCTTGATCGGCGTCAAGGCCGCAAAGTAATGGTGTTGATCACGGATGGCGGAGACACAATCAGTAAGGTCGATTACAAAGAGGCAGTGCGGGCCGCCGAGGAAGCGGAAGCCATCGTTTACAGCATCATTGTGGTGCCGATCGAAAACAGCGCCGGGCGCGAAACCGGAGGCGAACACGCCCTCATCCAGCTCTCAGAGGACACCGGAGGAAAATACTACTACGCGACTTCGATGTCGCAACTTGACGACGCTTTCCGGCAGATCAGCGACGAGCTGCGCACCCAGTACTTGCTGGCCTACTATCCGTCACAACGAATGTCGAACTCACAGTTTCGCCGCATTCAGGTCGAAGTTACGGGGCCGGCCGAGACATCGGCATACCGCGTCCGGCATCGGGCGGGTTATTACACCATGAAGTCGGACTTTTGAAGGTCACGCGGTAAGGAATCGAGAAAATTGATGAGCAGGTTTGGTATGCTCGGGGATTCCGTCGAAAGACCGATTGGCGATTCCACTTTTGTCTTAGTGGATTGAGAAAGGTTCTGTGAATATTCCGACTTCGAGGCTCGCGATCCTGAATTTCATTTCCTCCTGGCGTTCAGGCGGGCGGTTCACGGTATTGGGAGCTGTGATATTTGGGCTTGGGTTGCAATTATTACTGGCCCAGACCGTCGGCACAGGCAGCATTGTGGGTATCGTTACCGATCCACACGGAGCAGTGGTAGCTGGGGCTAACGTGGAGATCAGAGATAAGGCCACGGCTGCGGTGATCCATGTCACCAGCTCGTCTGAGGGCTCGTATTCTTCGGGCCCTATTCAGCCCGGTGACTATGTCGTGCGCGTCGCAGCCAAGACCTTCACGACCGCGGAACTGGCGCTGGCAGTGCATGTGGGCAATACCGCAAGTGGCGATGTGAAAATGCAACTCGGGCCTGAGAGCCCGGCAATCGCGGTGCGCGGAAGTACGGCCGTTAACATCGAACAGGCCACCGTGCAAAGTGTACTAACCGGAGAGCAGGTTGAGAATCTGCCGATAAATGGCCGCAATTTTCTCGACCTCGCCCAGCTTGCGCCCGGAGTGCAGATCCAGGACGCCGGCATCTTCGGCCCGACCAAGAACGGTCTTTCGTCAATTTCATTTCTCGGGCAGTTCGGCCGCGCACAGAGGATTGAGGTTGACGGCGTCGATGTAGGTGATGAAATCGTAGGGTCCGCCACGCAGAACCTCCCCGCGAGTGCGATCCAGGAGTTCCAGCTTCCCCAGTCGTTGCTCGATCTCTCAACAGGTCTGACAACCGCCGGAGCGCTGAACGTGATTACGCGCACGGGCAGCAACCAAATACACGGGGAGGCTTTTGGAGTGTTCCGTGGCGATCAAGGTGCCGCGGCCCTGCCTGGTTCCACCACGTCTTCGTTTCAGCGTGAGCTATTTGGCGGAAGTGCTGGGGGAGCGCTCATTAAGGATAAAGTGTTCTGGTTCGCTGACGCCGAGCGTTCGAAGCAGGATCTGACTGCGGCCGTGCCTTTTACTTATCCCTTTGATGGACTGAAGGCAACTCTGGTCGAGCCCTACCGGGAATTCGACACAGATGAACGCCTGGATTGGAACATGCGGGGCAGCACGCGGGCGTTCTATCGGTTCAATTTCTTTCAGAACAGCGATGTCCGCCCTTATGGCTCGGCCAGTTCTACGCAGGATCTCAGCAGCGACAACAACACCGCGACGAACGCCCTGGGCGTCGATTTCAATACTGGCGCTTACGCTCACAGTTTGCGCTTTGAATATTTGAAGCTACGGAGTTCGGTGAAGGATGCGACGAGCGGGCTGAGTGGGGTCGATAATCCAATCCCTGGGCTGGGCATTAATATCGGCGCGTCCAGTTGGGGTAATTGCATTCTCAGCAACGGTGGCAGCTTTTGCGGCGGCCCAAGCTCGCTATCACCGCAGCGGGAAATTCAATCCGACAAGCTGGCCAGGTACGATGGCAGCCGGTTAATACAGAACCACATCATCCGTTATGGGGTGACATTCGACCGCATCGAGGGCGCACGCCTGGCTGCCTTTTCGATGTTTCCCCAGGTAGGCACTACGTCGCTGGGGAATCTTGCGTTGTCCGATCCAACCTCCTATCCCGCGGAGTATGTGAACCTGGGGAATGGAGTTGGGTTTTCTACTCCCCAATCGGGGTTTGGATTTCCCGCAGGAGGGCTAGGTCCGGACAACCGTCTGGAGATGTATGTTGGTGACGCGTGGAAGGCCAAGCCGAGATTGACGGTGACCTACGGCGTGCATTATTTGCGGGACTCCGGCGTCACAGACAGCAGCCTGGGTCCGTTGCCGGCGTTGAATCAGTGGGGCGGGGGATATGGTAATCAAGTTCGCAATCCAAACCTTAACTTCGCGCCTCAAGCCGGTTTCGCATGGAATGTTGGAGGGGCTGGTAAGACCGTCGTTCGTGGCGGGGCAGGCTTGTTCTTCGGCAATTCCCTTTGGAACGACCTTCTTGATGACAGTCCTGCTCGCCACAGCCAGGGAAGTTTTCTAGCTACGCCGGAAGTTTGTTCCGGTGGAGTCGCTGCTCCTTTCCGCTGGCCTACCAGTCTGGCGGGGATGACCTCTATTGCCGCGGGTGCTGCCACGGTTGTTAACACTTCCACCGGCCTGCAAGCTCTGCCCGCTTTTTGCGGCGGGACGATTTCTGCTGTCGCTCCTCAAATTTTAGCCCTCAGCAGCGCTTACCAAGCTGCGACCGCCGCGGCTCCGCAAACCAATAGCAATTTCGTCGGCACCGCATTATCGGCGTTGAACAGCACCGGCTATAACCTTTTCTATCCCGGCTACCGCACGCCGCGGTCGTGGCAGATGAATTTTGGATTTCAAAAGGAGATTGGCCCGGGCACCGTGTTCAGCGTAGATTACATCCGCAACATCGGTGAACACTTCTTAATCGCTCAAGATATTAACCACAGTGGAGCAGCGCGGAGCTTCAACGAGGCCAATGCCGTGGCCGCGCGGGACGCCGCGCAGACAGCCCATGGTTGCCCTGCCGGTCTAGGGCAAGTCACGTGCATGATCACGGCCCTGGGCCAAGCTGGGGCTCAAGCTGCATATTCTGCGGCGGGACTCGATTCCAATCTGCAGACGGCCGGTGGCGGGCCTTGCTCCTACTGCGCGTTTCCCGGCACGAACCCGGTTACGGGAAATACCGGAGCGGTGGGCGGAGTAGACATGCAGTTTCCTGTCGGCCGGTCACTCTACAGCGGTTTCCAGGCGAAACTGGTGCAACGAATCAATACGCCGCTGCGAGGCGTGAAGGCCGCGAACTTCCGAATCTCCTACTCATATTCCAAATTCATCAGTCAAGTGCAGGATCAGGACTTCGTCAGCATGGCGACCGACAATGACGACCCGACCCGGTTTACGGGGCCGAATGCTTTGGACCGGAAACATCAGCTATCGTTTGCTGGAACCTTCGATCTGCCGTTCTATACGAAGATCAGTATCATCGGGCATTTCTACAGCCCGATTGCTGAAAACCTCCAACTTCCAGAGCTGACCAACGGAGGCGAGATCTTTGCCACGGATTGGCTGGGAGCTGGCTTGAGCGCGGCTGGCGCCCCCGAGATTTTACCGGGAACTCAGGTTGGCCAATTCCAGCGTGGAACTAACATTTACAGCTTGCCCAGCGTGATCAATCAATACAACCACACCTATGCGGGAGCTCTTACTCCCGCCGGCGAATGCCTGGTGGCCAATACCGTGACGAGTAACCCTTTTTCGTGCCCGGGATTAATATCAGGTTCGGAAGTGATGACTGCCGGAGACATGTCCGCCCTCGGCTGGGTTATGCCTACAATCGCTTCTGTTGGCCCCAATGCGATAGGAATCCCCTGGCTGAAGTCTATGGATTTCAAAGCGTCGTGGCCATTCAAGATCAAGGATCGCGTAACCATCGAACCTAGCGCCAGCGTTTTTAACGTCTTCAATTTCTGGAACGCATTCCTACCAGGCAATCTAGCGAGCGCCTCTCTAATACCGGGTCAGAACGGGTTGCTGGCGCCGAATGCGGTTGGCGGCGTGATACCAGGATCGAGCCTTACTCCGTTCCGGGCGAATTTCCAGTCGGGAACTTTCGGGCTCGGAACTCCGCGGCAATTCGAGTTCGGACTGCGCATCAGTTTCTAGCGTCGTGTAACAGGATGGACCCCGGCTTCGTTGCGGACTCCGGTTTTTGATGGATGAAGCCAGACGAGCCGGCAGCCGCTGCGTGTACAATGTCCGCATGCCTTTCCGCGCGCAGGGAAATCCCAACGCCGCCAAGCGCGGCCGGACCCCGCCTCCTGAAGAAACCTTCGAAGAAGCTGGCTTCCTTAAAGCTTTGGGCGAGAAACAGAAGCTGGTCAGCGTGAAGCTGATGGATGGCCAAATGGTGAGCGGCTGGATCGAATATTACGACAAACACATGGTGCGCCTTACGCGGGAGGGCGCTCCCAACCTGTTCATCTTCAAGCACGAGATCATGTACATCGCCGAAGATGGCGGCAGAAAAAAATAGCGGCTGCAGTAGTCCCGCTTCTGCAGGCATAGCACCCTGCTCCGGCTTAGTTCTCGACTTCGATTCAGACCACACAAGAAAGTTCGGAAGCCGGGGGCCGGAAACCCAAACGCAGGCAGCGGTCAACCAATTCAATGTCCCCAGACTCGTCCAATCCCGACAGTTTTCTCCCTGCCATGTCAGCTATTGCACGCGAAGCAGGCGCTTTGCTCATCCATTACTTCAGCCAGCATCTGAAAATCGAATATAAAGGTGACGCCGACCTGGTTACGGCCGCTGACCGTGCGGCGGAGAAACTAATCCGTGAGCGCATCACACAAAAATGGCCTGGTCACGATGTTCTCGGGGAAGAACAAGGACTCAACGATCAGGGTAGCGATTATCGGTGGTACGTGGATCCGCTCGATGGCACCACCAACTTTGCCCATGGATACCCAGTCTTTTGCGTCTCCATGGCTCTTGAGCGCCGTTTGCCGGCCGAGCCTGCGCGCCGCATTGCTGCAGTTATTTACGATCCCACACGCGATGAGTTATTTTCCGCCGAGCCGGGACGAGGTGCGCAACTCAATGGCGTGACGATCCGTGTGTCAAAAACCACCGCACTGAAGGAATGCCTGCTGGCAACGGGTTTCCCCAGCCACAAGCGGCACAAGAATCCGAATATTTATTTCTATCATCAGATCACGCTGCACTCGCACGGGGTGCGGCGCGCGGGGTCAGCCGCGCTCGATTTGTGCAATGTGGCCGCGGGACGCTTCGATGGCTTCTGGGAGTTTAATCTTAATCCGTGGGACACGGCGGCGGGCGTGCTAATTGTGGAAGAGGCAGGCGGCAGCGTAACGCGTTTCGATGGGTCTCCCTTTGAACTGAATAGCCGCGAGACAGTTGCTTCAAACGGATTGATCCACGTCGAACTGCTGAAAGAGTTTACTGAGATCTTTGCAGGACGGGGCCTGGAAATGCTGCCGGACCCGCGTAGGTATAAGGCATAAGATTCACTGAGGTTTTAGAACCGTGAATTCGAAAAATCGCACCGCGCTCGTCACTATCTTTATCTTTGTGTTACTTGTTTCACTTTCATCGCAGGGCGCGCCACCATCGGTTGTCGCGGCTCCCGATGCCGCCTATGTGCAGGCGTTTGAGAAATGGAAGGCGGAGATAGTTGACGACCTGAAGCAGAACTGGCTCCCGCTGGCGGGTCTGTTCTGGCTCAAGCCTGGAGCGAACACTTTCGGCACGGCGGCGGATAATGCCCTGGTCTTTCCCAAAGGCCCGGCCCATGCAGGAGAGTTCGATCTTGCAGGCAAAGTGGTAAACGTCAAGACTCTTCCGGAGGCGCACGCGACGATCGAGGGAAAGGCATTGACAACGGCCAAACTGGATTCCGACGTCTCCGGGCACCGCACCGTGATCGAGATGGCTAGCCTGCGCTTCCATGTGATCGAGCGCGGGGACCGCGTGGGTATTCGCGTGAAAGATTTGGAAAGCGCGGCGGTTGCGAACTTCAAGGGATTAATGTTTTATCCACTCGATCTGAACTATCGAGTGACCGCCACATGGGAGCCTTCGGATGGCAAGAAAACAATCGACGTGCCAAATGTTTTGGGCGACGTGACTCCTGTTCCGGTGGCTGGGACGGTCGTGTTCAAGATCAACGGCCAGGAGCAGAGGCTGACTGCTCTCGGCGGCGATCCGTCAAAGGGACTGTCGTTCGTGTTCAACGATCTGACTGCCAGAACCGACACCTATCCCGGCGGGCGCTTTCTCGATACTGATGCGGTGACAAACGGCGCCGTAGTTCTTGACTTCAACCGCGCCTACAACCCTCCCTGTGCGGTGACTCCGTATGCCACCTGCCCACTGGCTCCGAAAGAGAACCGGCTGGCGGCCGCGATTCCGGCTGGAGAAAAGTTTGACAAAGCTGCGCACGCGCATCATTAACAAGCATGACGCCGCGGCCGCCGCGCTACAATAAAGTAAGTAGGGACTGGCTGCCCCGCTCACGGTCCCTTGACTCTTCAACTCTTACAGGTTCAACGTGATCAACTCGCTTCTGGAACGAAAAATTGAAAAGCGGCCCGACAAGGTTCGGCTGCACGGACGAATTCTTTTCCTCACCGAAGATCCTGAACTGATCAAGCGGCAACTGGCGGGCGAAGACTTGCCATGGGATACTAAAAATCCCGCGAACAATCCAAAGCTGCGCGACGACATTTCGACGGACGAAATCACTCCGGCGCATTATTGCTTTTACTTCGACGAGACGTTGGGCGAGATTCCCTATCTTGGGCTGAAATGCGGCAGCGTGACGCCGATTGGGCGAGGCCAGGTGAAGCGCGGCGGATTTGTGTGCGCGGTGAGCGGGAAGCGCCGCGGCAAGGGATCGAGCCGCGAGCAGTCGCCTTACGCCGAGATGTGCGCCGGCATTCAGGTAGTGATCGCGGAAAATATTGAGCGCATCTACAAACAGAATTGCCAGAACCTGGGGGTGCTGACTTCGACCGACTTTTCGCTGATCGACCGGATTCGCGGTGGGCAGCAGATTCCGCTTTCAGAGTTTACCGCCGGGGAAGATGAAATCACGCGCCAGGTGATTGAGTACGGCGGGCTGTTTCCGTTTAATGTGGCGCGCATGCAGAAGAAAGTGTTTCTGCCGCCGATCGAGGAAGCTGGCAAGAGTGCCCGGTCCATAAGAGCAATGACGCTGGCAGAGAAAATATTTGCCCGGCACATGCTGAACGAAAAAGGTGGCGTCGGCGTACCTGTTGTGAAGCCAGGCGATACCGGGTTTGCACAGGCCGACCTGCGCTTCAGTCATGAATATGTCACTCCAATGGCGGCCATCTTTTTCGAGCGCTACGTCGGCAAGGATGCGAAGGTGAACGATGCGTCAAGCATCATCTTCTTTCGCGACCACCTGACGTTTCTCGATGAAGTGATTTCGGAGGAGAAAAAGAAACTCGGCCTGCTCGATCTGGCGACGCAACTCAAGCTCAAGCAACAGGACTTCGCAGCCAAGCAGGGAATTAAGCTGCATGGCGAATTGAAAGACCGCAAGGGTTCTGAAGGCATCTGCCATTCCATCGTGCTGGAAAGCTATGCATTGCCCGGGCAACTGAACATCGGCTCCGACTCACATACGCCGCACGTGGGGGCGATTGGCTGCGTCGCGTTCGGTATCGGCACGACCGACGTGTTCAATAGCTGGATCACGAAGGACGTTCGGGTGAAAGTGCCGGAGTCGGTGAAGATCGTGATCCGTGGCCAAAAGCATGAGAATGTCACCGCGAAGGATTTCATCCTGAAGATTCTAAGCCTGGATTATGTGCGCAGCGGCAAGGCGCTCGCGAAAGTCATGGAGTATGCGGGCGAGGCCATTGAAGAACTCAGCGTGGATGAGCGTGCCACCATGACGAACATGGCGGCCGAGATTGGCGGATTCACCGGCATCGTCGCGCCGGATAAAAAAGCGGTCGACTTCCTGGTGGAGCGGCGCGGCATGGATCGCAAGAAAGCCGAGAAAATGATTGAAGGTTTATACAGCGACCCCGATGCGCAGTACGCGCACGTCATCGAACTCGATGCGGCGGAGATTACACCGATGGTTGCGACTCCGGGCGATCCGGGCAATGGAAAGTATATCCGCGAGCTGAACACGCCGGTGCCGGTCGAAATCGCCTACGGCGGTACCTGCACCGCGGGCAAGAATGAAGACATGGATATGTACGCTGCGGTACTGGCGGATGCGCTGAAGCAGGGAAAGCGTGTCGCCGATTCGGTGAAGTTTTACATTCAGTTTGGATCGCAGGAAACCCGCGAATATTGCCTGAGCAAGGGCTATCTTGATGTGTTTCAGAAGGCCGGCGCGCACGTGATCGAGCCAAGTTGCGGCGCCTGCATCAACGCCGGGCCGGGAGTTTCGACCCGTCCCGATCAGGTAGTGATTAGCGCGCAAAACCGCAACTTTCCCGGCCGCAGCGGTCCTGGACAGATGTATCTTGCATCGCCTCTTACGGTGGCGGCCAGTGCGGTAGCAGGGTACATTGTCGAGTACGAGCCGAGCGAGGAACTCGTCGGGAGATAGATCAGCTTCGTCTTCTCTTCCAGACTTTCTCGCCTCCGAGTTACAGCGCCGCCGGCTGTCATTGACGCGTGCCCACTAGGCAATTTCGCGCGAAATCGCCTTGACCGCGGTATTCTGCCCTCCTTCCCGCAAGTGGTTGAATTCAGCTAAGATGGCCGAAATCAGCCACTGCTGGGCTAGCAACTTTTCGGCGGGTTTCGCGTTCAAATAGATAGGACCTTCGGATCGAAATTAAGATCTTCAAGTTCCTCCGATCTCAGATCTTGGGTTTAGAGACGGCGGGTCGGGACAAGGGGGGTTCATATGCGTTACTTGAAGTATTTGGCGTTGGTAGGAATTCTGATGATGCCGCTGGCCTATTCGCAGGCTCAAATAGGGGTCGGCGTGGCAGTGGGGCCGGGCTATGTTGGCGGGCCACCGGCCTGCGACTACGGTTACTACAATTATTATCCCTATGCGTGCGCGCCTTACGGGTATTACGGACCTGACTGGTTTGTGGGCGGCGTCTTCATTGGCGCCGGTCCGTGGTATGGCTGGGGACGTGGCTGGGGCGGCTGGGGCCGCGGCGGCTGGGGTTACGGTCATGGCTTCTACGGGCGGGCTGGCTACGGCGGACGCGGTTTCTACGGTGCAGGTGCACACGGATTAGCCCGTGGTTCGGCCGGTGGATTCCGTGGCGGCTCCGTAGGCAGCTTCCATGGTGCTAGTGGGTTCCACGGCGGCGGTGGTGGATTCCACGGCGGCGGTGGCGGGTTCCACGGTGGCGGTGGCGGACACGGCGGTGGCGGCGGTCACCGGTAATCGTGGTGGGCGACGACGGACAAAAGATTGACGGTTGGCAGCGGACGCTGCCAGCCGTTTCTTTTTGTTCCGCGGCAGCCTGCTGATAGCCCCGCAGCATGAAGATTTGAAACTGCCGACGACCCCGCTCGAACAATAAACCTGTACCGTGGGACATATTTTCTTGCTAGAATGTGCGGTTCGCGGAGACGTCGCGGTAGTAGTAAAATATCTGCATAGATATCAGGAGACCCACACCCTTATGACCTACGTGATTGCCGAGCCTTGCATCAACACGAAAGACACCGCATGCGTGGATGCGTGTCCGGTGGATTGCATTCATCCCAAGAAAGACGATCCTAAATACGCGACCGAGGCGTTGCTTTATATCGATCCGGTGGAGTGTATCGATTGCGGCGCGTGCGTGCCGGTCTGTCCGGTGTCGGCAATCTTTGCGCTCGACGATCTTCCGGAAAAATGGAACGAATTCACAGCGAAAAATGCGGCGTACTTCGGCCGGTAAAAAAAGCTACTAGAACTCGTACAAATTAAAAGGGCGCATCCCCGCCGGGAATGCGCCCTTTTTCATCTTCGCCCTTTTTCATCTTAAAGACCGCCGCCAACATCCTTCCTCTTACGTTCTTGTGATTGTGAAATTTCCGTTTCCGCTGCAACCCGATACGCCCGTGAGGTTCCATGTGCCTGTAATCGTACTGCCGCTAACAGTTCCTTGAAGCGTCAGTACATTTTGGGTCGCGGCGCCGGGAAAGCGGGTCGTAGCGGTCATTCCAAAGGTGCCTGTTACGTTGCCGCTGAAGTTACCGCTCAGCGCGAAGCTGCCGGTCTGGGTTGTCGATTGCGAGGCGAAGCATGGACCCGCCGACGTAAAAGTGAAATTGGAAACGGTCAGTGTGCCATTTCCGTTCTGCGTAAAGGATGTGGTGAACGCGTACTCGGGCGTCCCGTCTGCATTGGTTAGGCTCGCCTTCCAGGTTCCGTTAATATTCCCAGAAGTCGAGCCGCTGCCACACGCGGCCATTATTAGTCCAAGCAATAGAAGCGCCGTGATTCTAATTGGTCTATGCACATTCCCTCCCTTGAGTCGGAAAATCCCAAGTAATACGGAACCCGAAATCCGCTCAATAGTTGCCGCTAAAGTGCTGTATGACCTCTCTCCTTTAAGCCAGGCAATTCGCGCCCTACGGAGTTCACTGTATGGTGCGCCCTGAACGAATCAACTATCGTAAAAAAGTAAGTTCAAGGAACGTTCCGAGACGATCATGGGTTAGTGTTCGCGGTATTAGGCCGCAACGTTCGGACCCTCACGATCGTCTCTCATTTTGTTTTAGCCTCTCCGCTTTTCCCCGAATTCTCCAGACACTCCGTTACAATTCCTCCATACTTAGATTTGCTGAACTTTGATTTGCTGAACCTTGATTTGCTGGACTTAAGATCTGCTGGCCTCCCATGGCATTGACGGAGACTGAAGCAATCGTGCTGCGCACCTACCCGCTGCGTGAGGCCGATTTGCTGGTTACGCTGTTCACGCGCGCGGAGGGCAAAGTCCGTGGAGTGGCGCGTGCGGCAAAGAAATCGAGACGCCGCTTCGGCGGTGCGCTCGAGCCATTGACTCATGTGCGGGCGTTTTATGACGTCCGCGAACGGCAGGAATTGGCGCGCCTCGACGCGTGCGAAGTGTTGGAGTCTCCGCTGGCTACCGAAGTCAGCTATGCGCGGGCTGTGGCTCTGGCGCACGTGGCTGAGCTATTGGATGAGTTGCTTCCGGATCGGGAAGCCAATGACGCAATTTTTCGTCTGACCCTATCCGTGCTTCATTCCCTGCAAGGACCGGATGTTTGGATGCCGGTCACCTATTTCGAATTATGGCTCACGCGGCTCGTCGGCTTCCTGCCCGAACTCACCGAGTGCATCGTCTGCGGCCGAAGTCTGAACGGGAGCCGCGCCTATTTTCACGCGCTGGCCGATGGATTGATGTGCCCCGAAGATAAGCGGCTTGCATCGTCCGAGATTTCGAGTCAATCGCGAATACTGGCCGCGCAAATGTTTCGTGCTCCCGTAGATCAGTTTGCCCTGGATTATTGGCCGAAAGAGCAGGGAGCCGACCTGCGAAAATTTCTGATCCAAATTTTGCAGCGGCACATTGAGAAGAAGCTGGTGACCGCAGGGATGCTGGAGAAGGGCGGATTCTAGCCGTTAGCTGACTACTTGCCGCTGCTTCAATTACAATCAAAGATTAGCGCTCGCTCCCGGAAAAATCCTGTGATTCAACCTAGATCAAGTCCGCTGACGTTTCAGGAACTCATCCTGCGGCTGCAGGCGTTTTGGGCGGAGCGCGGATGTGTACTGCAGCAGCCTTATGACGTGGAAGTGGGCGCCGGGACCATGGCGCCGGAGACGTTTCTCCGCGTGCTGGGCCCGAAGCCTTACAAGGTGGCGTATGTGCAGCCTTCGCGCCGTCCCGCGGACGGGCGTTACGGGGAGAATCCCAACCGGCTGTTCAAGCACATGCAGTTGCAGGTCATCTTGAAGCCTCCGCCGGAAAATGTGCAGGAGTTGTACCTGGAATCGCTCGGGGCGATCGGGATCGACTTGCGGCAGCACGATATCAAATTCGAAGAAGACAACTGGGAAGCTCCGACGCTGAGCGCCTGGGGCGTGGGCTGGCAGGTGATGCTCGATGGATTAGAGATCACGCAGTTTACTTATTTTCAGCAGTGCGGCGGCGTGGATTTATTTCCTATTTCGGTCGAACTGACTTATGGGCTAGAGCGCATTGCGGCATTTCTTCAGGATGTAGATTCGATTTACGACATTGTATGGGCCCGCGACCCGGAGACGGCCAAGGAAGTTAAGTACGGCGACGTACGGCTGGCCGATGAGCTGCAGTTTTCTGTTTACAACTTCGAGATGGCGGATGTGGAAAAAGCCTGGGAGCATTTCCGCCTGTACGAGACAGAATGCGCGGCTCTGATTGAACGCTATGGTGTTTTGAAAAAGGACCTGAAACTCATTCGGGGTAACGGCGCGGAACAGAAAGCGGGACCGGAATGTTCAGTGGAGATCGAGCGTTTTCCGTTGCTCGCGGCTTACGATCTCTGTCTGAAGTGTTCCCATCTGTTCAACATTCTCGATGCGCGTGGGGCGATTTCAGTCACCGAACGGGTCGGCGTGATCGCGCGCGTGCGGGCGCTGGCGGTGGGCATCGCGAAGGCCTGGGTCGATCAGCAGAAGAGCGAGTCTGACGTGGACGATAAGTTGGAAGAAGAACCTCGCGAGAAAGCGAAGAAGGAGAAACTGTCGCCAGTAGGATCGTAGGACTAACCACGAAGCAAAATTAAGCTACACGAAGAGCGCCATGCCAGATTTTCTACTAGAGATCGGATGCGAAGAGATTCCGGCGCGGATGATTGATGCGGCGTCGCAGGAATTGCGCGAGCGCATCGGCGCGATGCTGGGCCGGGAACGTCTGACGGCCAAAGAGATTACCCTTTTCGATACGCCGCGCCGATTGGCGGTGGCAGCTTCCGGAGTCCCTGCCGCGCAACCCGACGTGACCGAACAAATCACCGGGCCCTCAGTGAACGTCGCATACAAAGATGGGCAGCCGGCGCCCGCGGCGCATGCTTTCGCCAAGAAGGCTGGAGTGGACGTCTCCCAACTCGAGAAGATTGCCACGCCCAAGGGTGAGTACCTCGCGGCGAAAGTTACTAAGAAAGGCCGAAGCGCATCGGAAATTCTCGCCGACAATCTGCCCAAGGAACTCTCCTCGATTTACTGGCCAAAGAATATGTGCTGGCGAAAGCCGAACGAACGGTTTGTGCGCCCCGTGCGCTGGCTGGTGGCGATGCTCGACGGTGAGACGATCCCGCTGGAGTTCGATGGGATCTGGGCGGGCAACACATCGCGCGGGCATCGAATGCTTTCCGGCGGCGACGTGATGATTCCGGGTCCCGGATTTCCCTATGTCGACGCGCTGCGCGCGGCCAAGGTTCTGGGGCGTGCGGAACGCGAGCAGCAAATTCGCAAGGCTTTTGACGCCGCTACTCGTACCATCCCCGGAGCGCGCTGGCGCGAAGACAAGTCTCTGCTTGATACCGTGGTCAATCTGACGGAATTTCCCTCCGCGATTCTCGGCGGTTTTGATCCGCAGTTTCTTGCCCTGCCTGAAGAGGTGCTGGTCACGGTGATGCGTGACCACCAGAAATATTTTGCGGTGGAAGACGAGGGCGGCAAGCTGTTACCGCATTTTCTGGCAGTGCTGAATACCGATGGCGATCCGCAGGGATTGATCCGGCACGGCAACGAGCGTGTTCTGCGGGCCCGCTTCAACGACGCGCGATTTTTTTGGGAGACAGATCAGAAGCGTTCTCTGCTGGAGCGGCTTGACCTGTTGCGGAATGTTACCTTTCAAAAAGATCTGGGAAGCTATTACGAAAAGACTCGCCGCGTCCAGCGTTTGTGCAGTTGGCTGAGCGAGATCGTCAAACAGAGCGGGATGGCGGTGCGTCCGGGAGTAATTCACAAGGCGGCGTGCCTGACGAAAACTGACCTGACTACTGAGCTGGTAAAGGAGTTCACCGAACTGCAAGGCATTGTCGGCGGTCTTTATGCGCGTGTGCAGGAGCTTGACGCCACGTTGCCCGAAGCCACGCGCCTGGCCATTGCTGATGCGATCTATGATCATTACAAACCTGAGTCGACCGAAGATAATGTGCCCCGTTCGACTGAGGGCGCCGTGCTTTCGATAGGCGACAAGGCGGACACCATTGCCGGCATGTTTGCTCTGGGGCTGGTTCCAAGCGGATCGAAAGATCCCTTTGCCCTTCGCCGGCAAGCCAACGCGATCGTGAAGGTGATCGCGGAGAAGAATTTTCCGTTCCGCTTGAGCGACTTGATGAGCGATGCGCGTGCCGGCTACCAGGGCTCGGAAGCAGAACGGAAATTCGTTGACCAGCTGAAGTTCGACGGTTCTGTGAAAACATTTTTCCGCGAGCGACTCGAGTTTTATTTGAAGGATGTTCGCGGCTATTCGTACGACGTCGTAAAAGCAGTTTTGGTCCCGGACGCAGACGATGTCGTCGATGTGCTGGCTCGAGCCGAGGCGGTAAAACAGGTGTTGCATATGCCCGAGTTTCTTGCCATAGGCGCCGCCTGCAAACGCATGCGAAACATCTTACGGCAAGCCGAAGAGAAGGGAATCAAGCCCGCTCCGCATTTTGAATACCTGTCAGATGCCGCACCTGAAGAAAAAAGTCTGGCCTCGTTTATCGAGACTTACGGTCAGAAGATCGAGGCGCATCGCAAGAGGAAAGAATATGGCGACGCACTTACGCTGCTTTCGACTGCGCGCCAGCGCGTGGATGCGTTCTTCGACAAAGTGATGGTGATGGTCGAAGATGAAAAAGTGCGGGCCAACCGGCTGGCGCTGCTGAGAGACTTGCTAAAGGAGTTTTCGACGATCGCCGATTTTTCAGAAATCGTAACTGAATGACTCGCATTAACCCACGTAGCGGCTAAGCCCGCTGCGATGAAATAAGAAATAGTTCTAATCAGGCGCGCTACAAGGCTGCGCCACTCAAAATCCCAAGATAAAGGACTCATCATGGCGACAATTACTCTTCCTGAAGCTGGCTCGCAAGAAAACAAGAAAAGCACAACCAAGTACGTTTACTTCTTCGGCGGCGGCAAGGCCGATGGCAACGGCAAGATGAAAGATGATCTCGGCGGTAAGGGCGCGGGTTTAGCCGAGATGACCAATGCCGGCCTCCCGGTGCCGCCGGGATTCACCATTCAGACCGAGGCCTGCCGAGAGTACATGCGTCAGGGCGCCGCGTCGAAAGATGTCGACCGGCAAATGGACGAGGCCCTCGCTAAGCTGGAAGCGCTCCAGGGGCAAAAGCTGGGAACGGGCGAGAACCCGTTGCTGGTGAGCGTGCGCTCAGGCGCCAAATTTTCTATGCCCGGGATGATGGACACCATCCTCAACCTCGGGTTGAACGACAAGAGCGTGGAGTCACTGGCCAAGCGCAGCAACAACCCGCGCTTCGCGGCCGATTCTTACCGCCGGCTGATCCAGATGTTTGGCAACGTCGTGCTCGAGATTCCCAAGTCAGCGTTCGACGATGTCTTCGACGCGAAAAAGAAGCAGAAGAAGGCCAAGCTCGACACCGAACTCGATGCCAAGGCACTGAAGGAAGTGATTGAAGAATACAAGAAGGTCGTCAAGAAGCACGCCCATCGCGACTTTCCGCAGGATCCGCACGAGCAGCTGGTCATGGCGCGGGATGCCGTGTTTCGCTCTTGGCAGAACGATCGCGCCAAGCACTACCGCCGCATCAACAATATTGACGACATGCTCGGCACTGCGGTGAACGTGCAGGCCATGGTCTATGGCAACCTCGGAGACACCAGCGGCACCGGTGTGGGCTTCACGCGAAATCCCGCAACTGGCGCGAAAGAATTTTACGGCGAATTTCTGATGAACGCGCAGGGTGAAGATGTGGTCTCAGGCGTGCGCACGCCGGTGCCGATCCTCGAACTGCAGAAGATCATGCCCGATGTCTACAACCAGTTGCGCGACATCACCACGCGTCTGGAAAAACATTACAAAGACCTGCAGGATTTCGAGTTCACCATCCAGGATGGCAAGCTCTACATGCTGCAAACGCGCAACGGCAAGCGCACGGGGCTTGCCGCGGTGCGAGTGGCGATTCAGATGGTGGACGAAGGTCTGATTACCAAGGAAGAAGCCATCTTCCGAGTCGAACCTAACCAACTCTACGACTTCCTGGTTCCGCGCTTGGATTTTGACGAAAATAAGATGAAGGATCTGGTTCTGGCAACTGGTCTTCCGGCTTCTCCCGGCGCAGCCGTCGGGCAAATCGTTTTCACCGCGGAAGAAGCGGTGAAGAAGGCAGGACATGGAGCGAAGAGGAATCCCGTGATTTTAGTCCGCGCGGAAACTACTCCGGAGGATATTCAAGGGATGGAAGTCGCCGCCGGCATTTTGACTTCGCGCGGCGGCATGACCAGCCACGCGGCCGTGGTCACCCGCGGCATGGGGAAATGCTGTGTGGCGGGTGCAGGCGACATTCAAGTCGATGAACGAGCCGGCGAGATGCGGGTCAAGGGCCTGGTATTCAAGGAGGGAGACTGGATTTCGCTCGACGGAACTAGTGGACGAGTCATCAAAGGGAAATTGAACACCCTCGATGGCAGCCCGGACGATCCGGAGCTGACAGAATTCCTGGGCTGGGCGGAACCATTCCGCAAAATTGGAGTGCGCGCGAATGCCGACATTCCCCGAGATGCAATCCAGGCGAAGGCCTTTGGCGCCGAAGGCATCGGCCTCTGCCGTACCGAGCACATGTTTTTTGCCCCCGATCGCATTTCCCACATGCGCTCCATGATTCTTGCCGACAACGAGAAGGACCGCCGCACGGCCTTGAAGAAACTACTGCCCATGCAGCGCAGCGACTTTATCGGCCTGCTGAAAGCGATGGACGGATTGCCGGTGACGATCCGGCTGCTCGATCCCCCTCTGCACGAGTTTCTGCCTAAACGCGAGAAGCTCATGGTCGATATCGCGAGCCTTCCCAGCGCCAAAACGAAGGAGAAGAAAGCTCTGGTCGAGGAATACCGCGAGTACGGCGCGAAAGGCGCCGGCGATCTGAAGAGAGTTCTTTCCAGCTTGCTGGCGCGAGTCGAGGAGTTGCATGAATTCAATCCCATGCTGGGCCATCGCGGATGCCGCTTGGGGATCACCTATCCGGAGATTACTGAGATGCAGGCGCGTGCGATTTTTGAAGCGGCCGTAGCCGTGGAGAAAGAAGGCATCAAGACCCACGCCGAGGTGATGATCCCGCTGATCGCGACGGTAAAAGAAATGGCGAACCAGGGGGCAATCGTCCGGCGAGTCGCCGAAGAAGTATTCAAGGAAAAGGGAAAGCATGTGCATTACCTCGTGGGCACCATGATCGAACTACCCCGCGCCTGCCTGGTCGCGGATGAGATCGCAAAGGAAGCAGAATTCTTTTCGTTCGGCACCAACGATCTCACCCAGACTGCGTTTGGTTTCTCTCGCGACGACGTGAACAAGATTCTGCCGACCTATCTCGCGGAAGGTATTTTGAAGCAGGATCCATTTGCCGCCATCGACCGCGATGGCGTAGGCGAACTGGTGCGGATCGGAATCGAACGCGGCCGCAAGACGCGCCCTAAGCTGGAGGTTGGAATATGTGGCGAACACGGAGGCGATCCGTCATCAGTGGAATTCTGTCATCAGGTGGGAATGGATTACGTCTCTTGCTCGCCATTCCGCGTTCTGACCGCGCGTCTGGCCGGCGCGCAAGCTGCCGCGGCGGAGAAGTTGAAAGTTGAGGGTGGAAGAACGAAATAGAATTGCGTTGCATGCACCAAATGAAGCACCATCCCCGTCGGCGGCAGGCGGGGATTTTTCTTGCAGATGCCAAGAAAGTTCACTTCACGCTTTAGATTCCCCGGTAACTGCGGCCGTCTTGAGATTCTGTCCGATCAAAGGATGGAGTCGAGGTTTTGGAAAACGCCGGGCTAAATGATCCTGAGAGGGGGCGCGCCACGCGCGATAGTCGACCCTCCCGTAGAAGCACTTCATAAGCTTCCAGCCACTCTGGGAGGCGATCGTCTGTACTCGTCCAGTGTGCGTACGAGGCCTCGTCACACCACTCGACGAGTTTTGGCATAACCCGGGCGTGCGGACCGGAGCCGCGAAATGGCTTCATCGCTTTTTCATTTTCCCAGGCAGTCAAAGTCCAGTAAGTATGGAGATTGTCGACAAGCAACCGCCCGCCCAAGAAGCTGGCGGCGCGCACGGTTTGACGCTGAGCCAGGAAAGTCATCCACAGAAAAGCGGGAAGACTCCTAAAGGAGCGAACACGCAGGCGCGTAACTGAAATGAACATGCCGGCTCCTTCGGTAGCGTAAGCAGCGGTCCAGAAGTATGGTTTCCGCCGCCACGAGATTTGCGGTGACTATTGCACTCTTTGCAAGCGCGCGATCAGTTTCTGCGCCAAGCTTTCTTCGGATTCGGACCAGAGCAGCCGCGCACTCGTTCCGCTATTCTTCTCCACGTTCACTGAGAACTCCACCAATTTCGCAAGGTTGTCGCGAATCTTGGCGCGAGTTTGGTCGTTGAGCGAAGTCTCAGGCTGAAGAAAGTACGAATCCAAGCCGAAGTCCACTTGGATATGCCCGGTGTGCTGGTAACTTCCTTCGTCGAACTCTTCACCTTGCGCTATGAATTTCACTGTCGCAGGCTCCAGAAGCCAGTTTTCTTTGGACGCATCCGGCGTCCACAAGTCCCAGTGCGCTTCGAAGACGTAAGCGTAGTCATCATGGGCCTGTTCGGCGGCGATCAGCGTGGCCTGTCCGGGATCGATTCCAGCGGGAAACCGGCGCTCCAAAACCGTAGCCTCGTTCCATGAAACTGGATGTAGTGCGAGGTAAGTGATTCCTGGACGCTGTGCGGAGAAAGGGAACTGCTGCAATACGGCGAACGTATCCGGCAGCATCTCCGGACCGGAGAAATCTCGAAACCAAAGACTGAGATAGAGTGGATCAGACATGCCTGCCCCGATAGCAATCGGCGCCGTGACTCACAAACGCGGCTCTTGTAATTCTAAATGGTATTCGAAGTAGTTGAAATGAGAACGAACGTTCTCTGCCGAATTAATCTGCAGGCTGTTCCTGCCAAATTTGTCGGCCCATCGCCGGCGTGTTCACAGCAAGGCGCGAGGCGCTCACGAAGGAGGTAACGATTTTTTGTAGTCCGCCAGCGGAAACGCAGCATAAGAAGTGTCGGTAATAACTCATTCGAGCCACCACTAGATTCTCCCGTATTTTGACAGGGCTGCGAAGGGTTGTTACGATCAACTGTTGCTGCAAGCAACCCACCTCAGAGCCGTCCCCGTCGTCTAGCCTGGCCTAGGACATCG
>CAWJFA010000020.1:0-12054 GCA_963842075.1 uncultured Acidobacteriota bacterium
CAGAACTCAGAAAGCTCAAACGCCATACACAACCGCAGACAGTTCTGGCCAGTGACCTGCTAACCGATCTCTTTAAGCTTTCCCGGAGTAATGGGGAGGCTTCTGATCCGCTTCCCTGTCGCAGCGAAGATGGCGTTGGCCACAGATGGGGCTACGGGAGGCACTGCGGTTTCTCCAAACCCACCAGGTGGATGGTCGGTTACGACAATGTGAGTCTCGACCGCGGGGGTCTCGTCCATTCGGAGTACCTCGAAATCCTGAAAATTCTCCTGCACGGCGGCCCCATTCTTGAAATCGATCTTTCCGTGCAGCGTTGCCGAGAGACCCCACGTTATACCGCTCTCCGCCTGGGCTTCGAGGCCCAACGGGTTGACCACGATCCCGCAATCCGACACGCATACGATGCGATGAACGCGGATGACGTGGGATTGCCGGCCCACCGAAACCTCGGCAACCTGAGCGATGAAACAGTCCTCATCGTAGACATTGCAAGCGACCCCTCGTCCCCACAGACGGTCCTCAGTGTGCGCGAGCGGGTGTTTCCACGCCGACTTCTCCGCTGCCACTTGTAAAACGCGAATCAACCGGCTGCGGTCAATCTTTGCATCCCCAACTTTGAGCACATCTCCCGGTTCGAGCAGATGCAGGCGGAACTCGAGCGGATCCTTCCCGGCGGCGTGCGCCAGTTCATCCAAGAACGATTCCCGAGCAAACACCGTGGGCGGATATTCCACCGCGCGCCATGGCCCGGTCGGCACAGGTGAGTTGAGTGGAATGAAGTCAGCTTTTAAATTGGGGAAATTGTAGGGATTGTCAAACGAACCCCAGGGGCTGCCATCGTTGAAGTAAAGCCGCAGATTCTTCTGCTGCTTCTCGGTGGGGAAGCCGAACATGGAAAGGTTAGAACCGACGGATCTCTGTACCCAGGCAATGGGCCGCCCGTCCGTGCCTAATCCGCCCACGATGTGCTCGACATCGGATGGGTGGAAAAATCCGCAGCGCATATCGTCACTGCGCGTCCAAAGCATCTGCACCGGCTTGCCGATGGCACGCGACACTTCCACGGCTTCGGGAACGTAGTCGGCAAAAAGTCGGCGACCGAAACCGCCTCCCACCAATGTGATGTGAACCTTGACCGAATCCTCCGGCAGGCCAAGCATCTTGGCCGTTTCCGATTGAACAACCTCAGGACACTGCGTCGGCGCCCAGATCTCGCAGGAGCCCTTGCGGACATCGGCGACGCAATTCATGGTCTCGACCGGAGCGTGCGCCTGGAAAGGGAACTCATAGGTTGCCTCGAGTTTCTTTGCAGCAGTGTCTAACGCGGTTCTCGCGTCTCCATCGTCGCGAACGAAGTATCCGTCCTGTCGCTGCGCAAGTTGGTCTCCCATCTGGCTCAGGAAGTGGTCTGAGTCAAAGCCAGCGTTGGGACCAGGGGTCCACTGAACTTTGAGGGTGTCCCGACCCTTCAAAGCAGCCCAGGTGTAATCGGCAACAACCGCTACTCCGGTGGCGAGGCCGCTGTTGACCGGCAAGATGTGACGAACTCCGGGGACCGCCAGCGCTTTGGTCGCATCGAAGCGCGCAACCTTCCCGCCGATGAAGGGACACCTCGCCATGACGGCATACAGCATGCCGGGAGCGTGAACATCAATTCCGTAGACAGCTTGACCAGTCACGATACCGCGGCCATCGATTCTTTCCAGGGGCTTGCCGATGACGCGGAAATCCTTTGGAGTTTTCAAGGTCGGATTGTCCGGTACCTTCTGTCGCGCGGCACCAGCAACGAGTTCTCCAAAGGTCAACTTGCGACCCGTGGCCAGGTGAACCACCGTTCCTTGCTGTGCTCGGCATGAGCCAGCATCGACATTCCATTTTTCCGCGGCAGCGGCAATGAGCATCTCTCTGGCAGTGGCGCCCGCCTTGCGCAACGCATTATAGGTGCCGACCGTGCTGCCGCTTCCGCTGGTGCGCAGACGAATGCCTTTGAAGCGCCCGCCGGGCATGGCCTGCTCGTATTGGATTTGCGACCAATCGACTTCCAACTCTTCAGCCAGCATCATGGCAAGAGTAGTGTGAACGCCCTGCCCCATCTCCGAGCGAGTGATCCAGAGACGAATGACGTTATCCCGCGTGATGCTGATATAGGCGTTTGGCTCGAACACCCCAGGCTCGTCCGCCATCGATCGGGGAAGTTCAAAGCAGAGAAGCAAACCAGTACCCGCGAACGCGGTCGTCTTAAGGAAAGACCGCCTCGTCGCTCTCATGTTTTCCTCACCGTGCTGGCGGCACGATGGATCGCTCTCCGCATACGCTGATAGGTGCCGCAGCGGCAAATATGATCAGACAGATCGGCATCAATATCTGCGTCAGTGGGATTTGGTTTGCGGAGTATCAGCGCTGCCGCTTGCATAATCATGCCGGCCTGGCAATAACCACATTGCGAGACGTCTTCCACGAGCCAGGCCGTCTGGCAAGGATGATCGCCCTGAACAGACAGTCCTTCGATTGTCACGTACTCCTTCCCCGCCGTGGCAGAGAGCGGAATCTGGCAGGAGCGCACGGGCTCACCATCTTCATGAACAGTGCAGGCGCCGCACACCCCCATTCCGCAACCATATTTAGTGCCGGTGAGACGGAGGAAGTCGCGCAAGGCCCAGAGCAGGGGCATATCGGAATCGGCGTCCACCAAATGACGCTTCCCGTTTACGCTCAGTGTGAAGGCAGACATTGGATTTGCCCAGCAGCTAGTGTGACGGAATCTCGGCAAAAAGGTTAGGACCCGAGACCCACGTCCTCGCAAACTGCTGCTCTGAAACTGACGTCCCCGTCACAAGCCGGACCGAGGCAACAATTCCGGCTAGAACCAGGTACTTACAAACATCAACAACTCTGCTCAACAATCCTTCGCAGTCCTGCCCGGTAGCCTCGGCTACAGGACAGCTCTTTCCCGTTCTTCAGGACCACTACATACTCTCCGCTGTTAACAGGTATCAACTCCTTGATCTTGCGGACGTTTACGATCATCGAACGATGGATGCGGACGAAGTGCTTCGCGTCCAGGCGTTCGCAAATCCCGCCGATCGTTTCACGCAGAAGGTAAGACTCCTTCCCGACGTTTAAGCGCACATAGTTGGCTGCAGCTTCCACCCAATCAATACTGTCCAAGTCCAGGAACACGACCCGTCCGTTGACCTTAATCACCAAACGGTTGTCTCGCTCCGATGTGGGAAGCGCCACCGACCTGACCTGCGATAACAGACTCAGAACGCGGTGCGTGATCTGACTGTCGCGCGACATGCATAATTCTGATCGGGCCCTTTCAACCGCATGGTGCAGCCGTTCCTGGTCGAACGGTTTTAGAAGGTAGTCAAGAGCATTTGCCTCAAAGGCGCGAATCGCATACTGATCGTACGCCGATGTAAAGACGACCACCGGCATTTCCTCCGGAGGGATTCTGTCCAATACCTCGAAACCATCCAACTCCGGCATTTGAATGTCTAGCAGCAGCAGGTCTGGCCGGAAATTGCGGATTGCGGACACGGTTTGCTTGCCATCCTGGCACTCAGCGACCACTTGTACCTGCGGTTCCGACTTCAGCAGGATCAGCAGCTTCTGGCGCGCCAGCCGCTCGTCGTCGGCAACCACGGTCCGCACCACCGATTGTTCTTGCGCTGGCAAACCAACAAAATCCGTGATCATTGGCCCGCCTCACACGGGGTCTAACAGTTGGATAGACGGAACAGCCTGAAAATGGTTGTCTAGGACATGAACACTGGACTCGCTATTTATCCCTAAGCTACAGCATGTGGCCCTATGTAGCACATCGTCTTGTCCCCATATTGAGTGCTCTGGTCCCATTCTAGGCCGGCTTGGTTGGAAAGCTGATCCCGATCGCTCAGAATTGGACGAGTTGCATGTTTTTTCGGAACATGAGACTTCTGCAGTCAGCCGCTGCGATCTAAGATTGTTTCTAGCTGCACAAATCAGTTCATGATGTGAGCGATGTTAGGCATTACGCGGACCAATAAAGTTGGCGAGTCGGTTTCCGATAATGGCAAAATGTAGTCGTCGAAGGTGCTCCGGAAATGAAGGACGGTTGTGAAGAGTGCGGGCGAGATCTGCCGGTTGACGGCATGGCATATGTGTGCTCTTACGAATGTACCTTCTGTCCGATTTGTTCCTCGAACATGCAGTACATTTGCTCGCACTGTGGAGGAGAGTTAGTTCGCCGTCCGCGGCGGTCTGCGCCGGTGAAGGCGGAGGAGAAAACAAATGCCGGGGTCCCCGGGACCTTGCGCCCTGCCATAGTATGGGCTTTCAGCTTTGGCTTGTGGACGTTTGTTGCTCTGGCCTACGCCATTACGATCTACCAATTATATCGTTCGACCGGTGGGTCCATGAGCTTTCTAAGCGTTCTAGGCCTGCAATCCAGCCAGGTCCTCACTTACATCCCACTTACGCCCTTCGTTTTCGCGTTCGCGAATCGTTACCAAGTGCAACGCAGCAACTGGGCAGAGCGATCGCTAGTGCTGCTTGCGGGCGGGTTGGTCTTTACCGTGGCGCAGGTGGCCCTCAGGGGTCTGACCCCATATGCGTTTTGGGATCCTCGAGTCAAGGACTGGGTCTCGGCCGTTTGGGATTCTCAAGCCCATACATTCCGAATCCATTGGTATGTTTATCGAACGCTGTTTCTCTCAAGCGTCGTCGACGACGTGGTCACCACCTACTTGCCGATAGTATTGATCGCACACGTCGTATCTTACTACCAGCGGTTCCGGGAGCGGGAGTTGCGCACCTCGCAACTACAGGCACAACTAGTGAAAGCACGCTTGCAAGCGTTAAAGAGCCAGTTACAACCACATTTTCTCTTTAACACGCTGAACTCAATTTCCGCGCTGATGTTAACGGACGTCGAAGCTGCCGATCGAATGGTCACACGCCTTGGCGACCTGCTCAGAATTAGTCTTGAAACCGCCGGGACCCAAATGACAACATTGAGCCGCGAACTTGAGTTCGTAAATTGTTATGTCGAGATTGAGAAGGTTCGGTTCGAAGAAAGGCTCAAGGTGAGTATCGACGTTGCTCCGGAGACTCTCGACGCAAGTGTTCCGCACTTGCTGTTGCAGCCTTTAGTGGACAATGCGATTAAGCACGGAATTTCAAGGCTGGTGGCTGGAGGCGAAATTCGCATCTCAGCTACGGCAGACGATGCTGATCTCCATCTGGAGGTGCGAGATAACGGGCCCGGAGTTCGCGAGGTGGCCCCCTTCCCGTCTAACGGCGTCGGACTGAGAATCACACGTGAGCGACTTGAGACGATATATGGCCAGCACCAGAGTGTGGAGCTGCTGACCTTGCCGGAGGGTGGGGCGGTTGCTCGGGTGAGTATCCCTCTTCACACGGGAATAGGAGGACACAACAGCTTTGACTATCCATCAACAGGGACAGCCGAGTCATAATGCACGAAGATTACCGTCTTCACTTAAATCCGGAATTAGCCCAGGGCGTCTACACGGTTCCTCGGTGATACTCCGACTCGGTCGAGCAGCGAG
Source organism: uncultured Acidobacteriota bacterium (assembly GCA_963842075.1). Classification (GTDB taxonomy): domain Bacteria; phylum Acidobacteriota; class Terriglobia; order Terriglobales; family Acidobacteriaceae; genus Sulfotelmatobacter. Next base: position 5,556 of record CAWJFA010000020.1, read on the forward strand.
GCGCCACACCGTGGCGCCTCGAAACGACCCGAGTTAGAAACCAACGCGAAGACCCAGTTGGATATTGCGCGGCGTGTTGAATGTGTCAACGGGCGTGAAGTTGTACAAAGCGCCGAAATTGGTAGGACTGTCGAGTCCCGAAAAAATCGGATCGAGGAACTGATTATGGTTGAAAACGTTCTGGAAGACGCCTTGGAGTGTCAGGCTGACGTTCTCTGCCACACTGATATTCTTCGCCACGCTCATGTCCATATTCCAGGCCCGTTCTGACAGCGGCGATAATAATCCATCCACTCCAAGCGGACGCGACCCTCTCGGCTCAGCTCTTTCCCCGTGCGCGCCAGCTGGCGCGCACGGGGAAGTTCTCCATCTCGAATTTGCATGGCGACACTCTATTCGAGTGTCACTAATCATTCTGAACGGGAACAGTGTTATCTGGAGGTGCGTGGTCGACCCCGACCAGTGCTCACAGAGAACAAGAAGGCCGCACCGAAGCGGTGCGGCCTAAAGTGAAAACTTTACAATCTGAGTGTAGAGCTAGAAGCGAAGGCGAAGGCCCAGTTCGATGTTTCGCGGCTCCGCCTCGCCATTGACTCCTGGTGGTCCTGCATTGAATCCGAGAGCACCAAAGCCCGCGTCGTTGGACAGACTAAGGTAGTTATCGGTGAACTGATTGTGATTCAAAACGTTAGCGAAGACGCCTTGGAATTCCAGGCTGACGCTCTCCACCACGCGGATGCTCTTCTTGATGCTGAAGTCCATATTCCAGTACGACAGTCCACCGAGAATTCCAGCGCCGCCATCCCGGGTATCGATCCCCAGAATTGGGTTGCGCCAGTTCTGGGCTTGATTCACCCCGTCCGGAAAATAATTCACGGGGAACCCGTTGGTTTGAGTTGAGCAGTAACCGTTGTAGGCGTTGCCGGGGCAGTAGTAGGCATGACGGTCGGGAACGTGGCCAATGGGCACAGCATTCTCCATGTCGTAGTCGTTGCAGCCGACGCCATCGCAGGCACCGAAGGACTGGTAGTTAGAAAAGGTCGTACCGACCTGCGTCGGAACGCCGGACCCGGCAGCGAATATTGTTGCGAACGTCCAGCCGCCCAACACTCGTCCCATGAATCCAGACTGTCCCTTGTAGAAAGGAGGCTGATAGACGAGGAACACGTTGTAGATAAATTTGCGGTCCCAGGCCTGTCTCCCATATTGTTCGTCGAGATTGAAGGGATCGAGAGCAGTGAGTATGCTCGAAGATTGCGCCTGCGCTCCCAAACCCAGAGCCTTCGACCAGGTGAAGTTGTTCTGCATCGTCAATCCCTTCCAATCGGCCATCTTGAGGGAAACGAAGCCGGCGTTGTAGTTGCCGTGGCCAATGCTGGCGCCCAGATAGGCCCCATCGGTGTATGAGCCGGAGCAGCCGATTGTGCTTGTCGCGTTACAAGTGGCGGGAATTGGCGTGCTCTGCAGGCTGCGCGGGAAGTTGAATGCACCCACATTGCCATCGACTACCTCACATCCGCCTGCCGGGCAGCCGACAGCACCGCTGTCGAGATCACTCCAGATTCCCCAAACCTGAACGTTGGGAAGGTTGCCGGTACCGGTGGCGCCTTCATTCTTTACTACAGCCGCTGTGCAACTCGAGAAGCCGGCGCAATAGCCAGTGCCCTTGAGTGCCGTTTCAAAGAAAGGCTGCGGGGTGACGGCACCTGGGTTTGGTCCGGCCTTGCCTCCGCAACCGCCGCCGGCCATTCCACTAAGACCGCCACAGTACTCCAGCAGCACATTAGCGTAGGCTTGCTTAAACTGCTGCCCGCCCAGGGTCATCATGTAGGGAACTGGGTTAAGTTCGATGGGCTGGTACTCATGCGTGATTCTGCGCCCGATATAGCCGAGTTCCAAAGTGATCCTGCGGCTTAACTGGCGCTGGACTGTGACATCGAACGAGTCAATCGCGTTAGCCCGGAAGTTCGGATCCAAACCCTCGGGGTCCGAGGAGAAGGTGTTGTTGAACCCAGGATAGACCGGCTGGGGCAGCGTCGCACTCACATTCGAGACTAGAGGAACCGTCGGGCCACCCGTAGCCGACAACGCTGACCCCACGCGAAATGCGTTGGAGTAAGTGGCCGCACCCGAGCCTCCGCAGGCCCAATTCCCTGGGGCGCCGACCTTGGCGAGGTTCGAGTTGCACGCTACGGGCTGTTCAAGGCCGAGTCCCAGCAGCGGCACCAGCACCTGCACGACGCCGTTGGTGCGGCCGTATTGCCGGCCATAACCGCCGCGAACGACCGTGCTATCGTGCCCGAAAATCTTGCCACCCAGGGTATCGCTGTCGAAATGCGGATTCCACGCGACAGCTGCGCGCGGGCTGAACTCGCCGTAGTACGGATTATAAGGATACTTCAACCCGTTTGCGGTATTGCCGACCAGGGCAAACCCGAGTTCGGGATTGTATACCTGGCCTGCCAGCGCAGCTTTCTTGACATTGGCCAGGTAGCCCTCAGTCGTAATCGGCACATTTGCCGCGTCGACCACAACCGCCTGCTTTCCATTTGCCTCGACCGGCGGCATCTCCAGCGCCCAGCCCAAACCATAAGTGAAGGTGAAAGTCGGCTTCATGTGCCAGGTGTCGCTAAAGTAGACGTTGTAATAGGGAATCGTGCTCTGGTCGAAGGCATTGGTAAGCGGAGGCTGCAAAGTCAGACTCGTGCCGGCACGGGCGAACATTTGCGACGCGATTGAGGTAACCCCCAGGGCCGCCGCGACAATGGAATCACAGTTCCCAAATTTCGTAGAAAGAGTAGCGGTCGTGGAGCATGGATAATCGCTGGAGGCGCTCAGCCCTGATCCAAGGGTGTTGTTGCCTTCAGAATATACGGGAAAGGCGTTGATGGTGCCGCCGCTGTCGTTGCGCTGATGGTAATCCCAGTTCCGCTGATAGGCACCCCCAAACTGGAATAGATGGTTGCCTTTCAGCATGGAGAGGTCGTCGCGAAACATGTTGTCATGTCCATCCCAGAAACGGCGGCGGATTTGCTGATTGTCCACGTTGAAAGGGTCGAGTTCCTGACAGAATGGGCCGCAGGTCTGCTGGCCGCTTTCCAACTCGAGTGCGCCGCCGAGCCCGGCGATCTGTGGCGGAGCTCCGGCGCGCGTCCATGCCCACCAGTTCCGCAAAAAGCTGTAATGAATGTCGTTGGTGGTGTTGGTGGTGATGTTAGTGGTCAAGCCCGCCACAAAGTACCAGTCTTGAACCGGATCGCTCGATTGAGACCCCGGCGTGCCCAGCGTATCTCCGGGGAAGAAGCCGCCAATATCAACCTCGGAATCGGAAGCAAGGTTGATTTTGTAATAACGATAGCTGGCCATGAAATGGTTCTTGGAACCGAAATCGTGGTCGATACGCCCCACAGCGAAGTTGCTGGTGACGGGCAAAGTCAGATTGCCCGCAAATCCCAAGATATTAGCTCCGTCGCACAGGCTCTGGCTGCAATTGGCGTTCGACTGGGGCTCGTACTTGTTCCATATCTGCGAAACCAAAGGGTTGAGACCCAGGCCAAGCGGGTCACATTTCCCGCCGGGAGCTTTGGAGCAGCCGAAATTCGCCGGGTAAGTGATGCCCTTGAACGCCACCGGAGCGTTGTTCAGGTTGTAAGCGATCGCGCCGGTGGAGGAGTCTGTTAACAGCCCCAACCGGAGTGCTGGCGAAGGGACGTTTCTGGTGATGGTCTCGGAGCTTGGATACCGGAAGCCCTCATAGTTGAAGAAGAAGAAGGTCTTGCCGCCAGCGATCTGTTTCGAAGTGATTGGTCCTCCGATGGCGCCGCCAAACCGGCTGTAATGGTAGGCCGGAAGCCCGATGTGTCCGGTAGCACCGCGGGCTACCCGGTTCAAAGTTGAATTCGTTATTCGCCCAGGAATTCGATGACCAATTATTGTCTTTGTAATACTCATAGGCGGTGCCGTGGAAACTGCTGGTACCGCGTTTCGTAACAACTTTGATTTCGGCGCCAGCGGAACTGTTGAAATCGGCGGTCTGCCCAGCAGTGTTCACCTTGAACTCCTCGACGCTGTCAGCTGGAGTAGGCATTACGCCCGATGGAGCGGAATAAGTAAAACTCTGGGTCGACATGCCACCGGTTGGGTCGCCAATAACCAGACCTTGCTGCGTACCGGTGTACACGCCGCCGCTGCCATCCATATCGTTGGTGTTGTTGCCGCCATCCAGCGAGAAATAGCTTTGGTCGTTCACCGCACCCGCAACGTCGCCACCGGCGCTTACGCCGGGTTGCAACTCGATGAAGGTGTTGACATCGCGGCCGATGCTGGGCAAGTTGTCGATGGCTATCGCCGTAACCGTGTTGCCCACGGTGGCGTTCATGGTCTGCAGCTCAGTACCGACGGCTGAGACCTCGACTACCACACTCGCGCCGCCAATTTGCAAAGCCAGATTGACAGTCAGAGCAACTCCGACTTGCACCTCCTGGTGGTCGGTCTTGGTGGTCGAGAATCCGGCCTTGGAGACGGAGATGCTGTAGACCGCAGGCGTAACATCTGCAAAAAAGTAGCGGCCTGTCGCGTTGGTAGTACCTGTTCGCGCAACGTTGGTAGCAGAATCGGTCAGCGTAACCGTGGCGCCTGACACCACCGCACCCGACGGGTCAGTGACCAACCCGGCAACTGTTCCGGATGATGTTGATTGTGCCCAAGCGGGCAGAGCGCTACCCACACAAACCACCACTAGGAGAAACAGGGCCAATTTCACGCTATGTGTATACATCGTTTCCTCCTAACCTGGATGGACACGGATTCCTTTTGACATCGAGAACGCGAGCGGTTGGAACATGAGTTACGAGCCGTCAAGAAACAGCCGATGGGTGAGCAACATCCGAGATGCCACTTTACGGATGAAGCACTTGGCCTGGGACAAGTAATCTTGTTTCCGTCACCAATGGTGCAACAGCTAGGGCCGCTGCCCCTTTTTCGCTGCTGCTGCTCGGCCGCGTTTTTATCGCGAATTCCGGCCTTTTCTACAAGAACCTGTAGGGACAGCCTCCGAAATCCCAACTCCAATAGCCAAGAGAAAAAGGGGCAGACTTGACCGACCGGGGATCTGACCCCCAATCGCTGACTGCGTTGGGCTAAGTATCGGGAGTTATGGGGATGTCGTTGAAGCGGATCGCCACAACGCGCGCCTCTTTTTTGTTCGGGCGATACAGGGTGCCGTTGCAATGGTCGGGGATGCAACAAACCGGCACGAGCGGCCTAGACGAGATCGCGCAAAGTAACTACTGCGGTTCGCCGCTTTCCGTTGGACTCTAGCAAGAGTGTAATTCGCTTTCCTACAGGGTCGCGCCGGATCTTATCACGGACCTCAGGCAAGACCAGTTTGTCTGTGGAAACTCCGTCAATCGCCAGGACGGATTCACCTTGCTTAATGCCCGCCGCGTCAGCGGGGCCACTAGCGATGACATCCACGACCGTGAAGTGCCCTCCATCCTCTCCCATCCACATTCCGGCGCGATCATAACTGTCCCGTCGACCGTAGTGCTTGTTCTTTTCGAAAATAAGTCGATTCCGCGAATAATCTGCCGTCAGATCGAATTGTGACAGGACGTCCGGGCCGATTAGCCCTGCCATCGCTGAGGATGTGGTCACACCTTTCCTCTGTGTCGAGAGCCGGATGACGAGATCACGCACTACAACGTCACCGATTCTCAGTTCCTTGGCCCTCGCCAGCAGGGAGCGGACTGGGCCACCGATGCCCCAGCCGGTAACGCCCTCTAACTTTGCGTCATATTTTTCTTTAAGTTTATTTTGATCGACAAAAGGTCCATAGGCGAGTAGCGAAGATCGAGCACCAGTATCAATGCCAAAGTTGCCCCGCACTCCATCGAGCTCAGCATCAACAACTGGAATCTGCCGGGGGCGATCGAAGTGCACAATCACGCCGAGTCCTTGGTACTTGAATTTGTCGGGTCGAGTGAATGTCAAGACCCGGTGGATGTAATCGTGCCTTACAACGACTTGCTGAAAAAGGTCCAACCCGACGATGCCATCAATGGGCTTCTTGCCAAAGACGTTGCCTGAATCAGCATCAGGAAATACGGTGACTTCAAGATCCTCGAACCGAAGATCGCCGAGTTGGACTTTAGCGATCTGCGTCCGGCCGGTACGCACCTTCTTTTCTCCCACACCGCTCTCCTGGCCAGCGTCTTCGACTTGCAAGCCTAGTCTTTGGGCGACCTCATCGACGATCGAGAAATCACCCGCACCCGTGTCCAGAATAAAGTGAAATGGTCCTCGACCATTGAGTTGGACCTCGACAAAGATCCGGTTGTCGATCAACTCAAAAGGCAACTTTGTCGTCGTCTTACCATCGGCAATCGAGAACTTGGATTCAGCTTGTGATGGCGTGCCAAGAAAGACACCCGACAAGAGAACAAGTGCAAGGCACGCTTGTTTGTCTCTGCTCGGAAGTTTCATATGATATTCATATGCC
>CAWJFA010000021.1:0-524236 GCA_963842075.1 uncultured Acidobacteriota bacterium
CACTCCAGCAAGGCCAGCTTCCGTCTTTGTGCTCTTCAGGTGCCCTCCCCGACGCCAGTAGTAGGAATGCTGCACACTGAAGTTCATATTGTTGAAATCGCAGTCCAGCCAATGCAGTGCCCCGAGTTCCCCTTGCCGAATTCCTAAGGCACCGTCCAGAAACACGAGAATCTGATCGCGAAATTCCAGTTGTGCCAGACCGAGTATGACCTCTTCCGGTGAAAGGACGAGGGGAGATTTCTGACGCTTCGCACTGACGCGCACCCCCGTGCTTGGCCCTCTTTGCCCACCCGTTCCAACTGGTATTCCCGATGAAATTGGATTGTGGCCACAAAACTCCCAGCGAACGGCATGCGAGAACACAGCCGACATAACGCATTTGATCTTGGCTTTGGTCCCGTCTGCAACTTCTGCTGCTCGTAGCCAGCGTTCTACCTCGATGGTTTTGACGTCCTCTAAAAGGAGGCTTCCCCATCGTGGGAGAATCCAATTTTTCCCATACACCAGATACGCATCTTGCGTGGATATCTCTTTGAGAGGCATCTCCTCTCGACAGTAGTGCTCCCAAAGAGTCTTGACGGTTGTTTTCTGCAGGTTCTTTCGCTTGGATTGATTGTTGATGGTTAACCGAAGAGCGTCGGCTGCCGCACATGCCGCTGATTCGTTTGGATATCGTTCCAAAGATCCCAGCTGCACTTTGCGACGTATTGGCTTTCCCGTGATGTCGTTCTCCCACCAGCGGTACACCCATACTGCGGAACCTCTCTTCCGCTCTTCGAGCCTCAGACTTCCTTGTTGGTAGCGTGTCCGTCTAAACAAAATGCCTCCTTTGTTTAAACGGCACTGACAGCCTAGTCCAGAATAATCCAGGACTGTAGAACGGTCGAGAAACATTTGCCAGCACGTTCGCTCCTCAACTTGCGATCTCATCCAGCCATTCGTTGAGTGCTGAGGCCCGGAATCGCCAAAGTCTGCCTACCTGAACGCCGGGAATGATCCCTCGGCGTGCTTTGTTACGCAGCGTCTTAGGGTGAATTCTCAAAAGCTTGGCTGCCTCCGCCACATCCAACAATGACTCAAAATTGGATTCGCCTTGGGCTCGCCCCGCTTGCTTCCTGTTCGTTGACCTGATTTCGAGAGTTGGCGGATCGGTTTGCGGTTGCATCGATTCACTCCTCACTGGAGAAACTGCTTCGGAGAAGCTTTCCCCAATCAACCACGCTGCCTGCTGCTCACATCCGGCTGTACCAAGCAGCGCGCTTGACAATACCCTAGAAGTGTACATATAGTCAAGTCGTAACGTTACATTTTTATTGATTGTAGTCATCCAAGAAAGGACTTCATGGCAGAGAAGGAAGCGATACCACAGCAACCAGTGATCTCCATTCGCATCTCCGATGCTCTGCGCTTAAGGCTTGAGACCTTAAGGAAAATCATATCCCTCAAGAGCGGCCAAAATGTCTCGACATCGGAAGCCGCAAAGCAGCTTCTTGAGTCTGCCCGAGACGACCGTCTTGAATTGGTAGATCTGCTCACTGAGCCGACAAATTCCCTGCTGAGCATTCGCCGGAAGGCAGACTCAGGACTCCCGCTTTCGCTGGCGGAATGGACCCTGGTGGCCCATTACTGTGCGGCGGGAGCAGAGTCATTTATGAATACCGCACAAGGCCAGATTTCCTACGAGTCCCTGGCTGAAATCCTGGAGGCATTTCTCGCCGCTTACACCATCGCACGGAGACCGAAGAAGTCCCCACTGGATTCCCTATACTTGCGGACTCTTCCTGCTGACAAACAGGTCGATGCCAAAGAGATTGAGGACATTGGCAGTGATGATGTTCGCCGGGTAGTTATGCGGACCATTCAGATGCTGAAGAACCCGGCTCAAAAGCGGCGAAAGCCGATTCTCTCCGTCCGGAATCTCTACACACTTCTCGACGAGGAGAAGTTCGCGAATGTCGAGAAGCTGAACGAGGCGCTTTGGCCGCACTGGCCGGCCCTGTGGCGGGTGTGTGCGCGCGGCCATTATTCTCTCCACCGAAAACCCCTGCGTGAGAAGGTGCCTTCGGAGACGGATGACGAGGATTTTGAGCTTGCAGTTCAGCCAGCATTGCCCTCGTTGGAAGAGGGCGAATACCGCCTTGATCTGGTGCGGGAAGAGGGGAATGAATTCTCCCCTCGTTTGCAGTTTCCCGGAACCCTTACCCCGCGGTATCCGGTGGTTGGATACCCGAGGATTGCGGAGTTCCGAAGGCTGCTGGAGGAGCTCGATTTGGAGCGGGACCTTTGCCAATGGCAAGGCTACTACTTCTACGCGCACACGGCGATCGTGGAAAACGAGCAGAGGGGTGTGTTTTTCTTTGCGCGGGAGAACGGAATCGCCTTCCGATTCCCGATGGAGCACTGGCAGTCGATTCGGAATCTGTTTCGCCGCGCCTGGCAGGCCCCCGAAGTGATCCATACGTGGGAGGCTCAGATGCTGGAATATGGCGAGCTGTAAAAACGCGGTGCTTCGCACCGGAAGAAGGGTGGACACGTCACCCCCAAGTTGGGAACTGCGGAGCGCCGAAGACAGCGCTTCGATGTTTACGCAGGTTAACTTTCGCTGCATCAACAAAATTCGTGCTCTGGCTGAGTGACGCAATATCGAACGATGATGTTTGTTTGCGACAGAACGCGGCTGCCATCGTCGATCACGTAAACGCGTTGAAGCGCAAGACCTTGCTGTGAACTAACAATTACGCAGCTTAATCGCGGCGGAATCAAGCGCAGTAGTGCAACAAGGCGGTTCGTCCAATGAGTAGTCGCTCGCGTTCAGGCTAATCCCCAGTCCAGTTTGCCGTTCGGCGAAGAGGCGAAGCCCGGCTTCCGCACCAAGACCGCGGCCACGAGACTGACTCCCGAAGAACTAGGAGAGATAGAAGCTGCCGCCGAAAGCGCGGGACAGGCTCTCTCCGAGTGGCTGCGCGGGACCGCTCTGTGCGCTGCGCGACAGCGGCCCGCTGATCCCGCCGAACTGGTATTGGCCGAAGTCTGGGCGGTGCGTTACGCGCTCTTGAATCTCTTCCATGCAGCCGCCGAGGCCGCATCGGAAGGCAGACAATTGTCGCCTGATTCCGTCCTCACAATTCGCGACCAGGCAGACGCACGAAAGCTTCAGCAGGCGCGCAAACTGCTTGATGACTTCTTCGCCCGCGAGGGCAAGGAAAGAGCTCGTATGCCATGAGTGCCATGCCTTTTCCCGGAAGCTTTTCGCTCTTGACGCCGTTGCTTTGGGTAGCCGCGATGTTCCTTTTGCTACTGGCTGTGCGGAGTGTGTTGCAGAACCGGTCCTCACGTAAAGGGCGGGATAGGGAGACGATCGAATGGGGCCGACCTCGGCCAAGTTTGATCCAGAGATGGAGGATAAAGATGGGCAGAATCCGATTCAGACTGCCGAGATTGTCGCAGCGGCAGATGCCAGAGATCGCGCCGAAACCAGCGCCATCAATGCCCGCAAATGCTCGCGCCGATCCGCTGAAGAAGCCCACGCAGCCGATGCTCGCGCTCTTTGGTTCGACCGTCAATGGTTCGACCATCGGTGCACCGGAGACCAAACCCAAAGAGGCATTCGCCTGGGAGAAAACGAGGGGAATCGAATGAGAGAGAAATTGCCAAGAACGCTACTTGACGCTTGAGGAACCCTCGGTATGCTCACGATCTCGAAACCGCTGTCAGCCAGCCAGGCGCAGACCTACCATGTGCGGGAGTTTGCCTCGCAGGAACAGAACTACTGGAGCCGCGATCAGCAAGGCCATAGCGAATGGCAAGGCAGACTCGCCGAGCAGTGGGGGTTGCAAGGTGGCGTTGGTTCCGAACACTTCGCGCGGCTGAGTGAAGGCCAGCATCCGCACACCGAAGAGCAGCTTGTCCGGCATCAGGTTTCGAGGACTTACGAAGGCAAATTCGGCAGAGATGTAACCAGCTCCGAGCATCGCGCCGGTTGGGACGCCACGTTTTCCGCGCCGAAGTCGGTATCGCTCACTGCGCTTGTGGGCGGCGATGATCGGGTGCGTGAAGCCCACAGGGAAAGCGTTCGCGTCGCGCTCCAGGAACTTGAGCGCTACACGCAGGCGCGGATCGGCAATGTCCATGCCCCAGAGACGACAGGGAGATTCATTGCCGCCACTTTCGAGCACGATACCGCGCGGCCCGTCGATGGCTATGCTGCACCGCAGCTTCATACTCATGCCGTGATCTTCAATATGACGGAGCGTGAGGACGGCCCAACAAACGGAAAGCAGACGCGAGCTTTGCAGCCGCACGAGATGTTCGTCTCACAGCGCTACGCGACGGCAGTCTACCGATCTGAATTGGCACTGCATCTGGAAAAGCTGGGCTACGAACTGGAGCGCGGGAAGCATGGACAGCCGGAAATCCGTGGCTACTCGGAAGAGTATCTGGAGGCTTCCAGTCCGCGACGTGAACAGATCAAAGATCATCTGCGGGAGCAAGGAATCGACGGCGCGGCAGCGGCACAAATCGCAGCACACCATACGCGCGACCGCAAGGAACTACTGTCGCCGGAAGAAGTCTTACAGCGGCACCGCGAGTTGGCCGCACAGTACGGGCATCAGGCGGACCGCGTCGTCGCACTGGCGCACCAATATGGGCAATACCAGATGCCGGAGCCAGAGGTTCAGGCGAATCAGGCCGTGACATGGGCGCGCGATCATGTCTTCGAGAGATCGGCTGTGCAGGACCGCCGCGCGATCCTTGAAACAGCGCTGGTGCGCGGCATGGGAGAAACAACGTATGCCCAGGTCCGGCAGGAGTTCGAGCGCCGGATCGAGGCCGGGGAGTTCCATGAAGTCTCGCACATGGGCCCTGGCCAACAATACACGACCGCGGCGATGGTATGCATGGAGCGTGAGATCGTTGGCCGGATGCAGCAAGGCAATCGGCGCGACTACAGCGACCCGATGCTGGTCTCGCCGCAGATCCGCATCGCCACGGAAGACCGCCACCCGGAGTTGAATGCGTCGCAGCGCCGAGCAGTAGAGGAAATCTTTCTTTCGCGGGAGAAGGTTGTCGGTTTAGATGGCATAGCAGGCGCGGGCAAGACGACAACGCTGTCCGTCATCCGCGAAGGCGCAGAGGCTGAGGGCTACAGGGTGGAAGGTTTCGCCCCAACGTCCCGCGCGGCGCAGAAGCTCGGCGAAGCAGGCATGGAGACATCCACACTACAGAAGCATCTAGTACGTGGACAGCAGCCGGATAGCGGGGAGAAACGGCTCTATGTACTCGACGAATCCTCTCTGGCATCGACCCACCAGGTGCATGAGTTTGTGAACCGGCTCTATCCGAATGATCGTGTGCTACTCGTCGGCGACCGGCGGCAACACGAGGCCGTTGAAGCCGGGCGACCCTTCGCGCAGCTCCAGGACGCGGGCATGAAAACCGTGAAGCTCGAAGAGATCGTGCGCCAGAAAGACCCAGAACTGAAACAGGTGGTCGAACAGCTTGCGCGGGGTGAAGTGCGCGAAGCAATCCAGAATCTTGACCGGCAGGCCCGAGTCCATGAAATTCATGGCCACGACGAGCGCATCGCGGCCATCGCGAAGGAGTACGCAAGATCGCCGGAGAACACGCTGGTGATTTCTCCCGATAATCGCTCTCGCATGGAGATCAACGAGCGCGTTCATGCGGAATTGCAGCGGAGTGGCCTCGTCAGCATCGAGGAGCACTGCATCCGGACGCTGGTGCCGCGCCAAGACCTCACCGGCGCGGACCGCGCATGGGCCGAGCGCTATCAGGTGGGGGACGTGCTGCGCTATTCGCGCGCATCGAAGGAGACTGGCATCGGGAAAGGCGCGTACGCGCAGGTGAAGAGCATCGACGCGCCGAGAAACCAGCTCACAGTCGAACTGCAGGATCGCACGCAGCGCACCTACGATCCACGCCGACAGCAGGGAGTCTCGGTCTTCCGGGAGGAGATGCGCAGTTTTTCAGTGGGCGACCGCATTCAATTCACCGCACCGGCCAACGAGCTGAAAGTTGCGAACCGCGCTTTGGGGACCATCGAGAGCATCGGGCGGGACGGACCGCTAAGTCTGAAGATGGACGGTGGCAGCGCGGTCGAACTCGATCCGCGCAAGCATCCGCATCTCGATCATGGCTATGCAATGACCAGCCACTCCAGCCAGGGACAGACTGCCGACCGGGTACTGATTCACGTGGACACCGAGTTGGGCGCTAAGGATCTGCTCAACAGCCGCATGGCCTACGTTTCTGTCTCGCGTGGACGCTATGACGCGCAGATTTATACGAATAATGCACAGACGCTCGGGCAGGAACTCAGTCGCGATGTGTCCCATTCGCACGCGACTCAGCAAGAGCCAGTAGCGCACAAGATAGAACCACAAACCACGCACACGAATCAGATCAGTCAGGGTTTCGGTCTAGGTCTGTGATTCGGGATTCACGAATGACATGCCCCGGATAGCCAGAGCATAGCCGAGGCCCGGCCAGTGTCAAGGCCGCGCTTCGCGCGCCGCGTTCGCGGTCGAAGAGCCTTGACACTGGCCTTTGCGCCTCGGCTTATTATTCAGCTATCCGGGGGATGTCAGATTTCTAGTTCCACGAACCGGGCTCCGCCCCGAGTCGAACCGCTGTTGATGGGAATTGTCCTCTTACACATCGAGACAGTGCAAAACCGCTGTCCTGTCGGAGGAGATCTAGCACTTGAGAAAGACGTATTCAAACAAGCGTTCTCTTACGAACATGAGAATGATTACTTACAGCGACCTGCATCTTGAATTTGGCTCGGGCTGGATGTTGCCCCCGGCGGTGCACGGAGATGTCATGATCCTGGCAGGAGATATCGTCACGCTCAGGGACTATGAGCCGCTCGACAAGATTCTGCAGAAATGGAAGAAACCAGTCGTCTACGTGACGGGAAACCACGAATATTACACGCGGCGGCCAATGAACGAAGAGGACAATAGATTCAAGGCGTGGCTCAAAGCCAAACATCCGCATGTGAAACTGCTGCTCGATGAAGAGGTCAGCATCGGGGGTGTTAATTTCTTCGGCGGCACGATGTGGACGGATTTCAACGACGGTGATTTGCGCGCTATGGAGACCGCTCGCTCTCAAATGAATGATTACCGCCTCATCTATAACCCCGACGAAACGCCTTTCACGCCAGCAGATTCGATTGCGCTACATAAAAACTTCGCATCGAAATTGCTGAACTGGTTTGGCAAAAATCTAAGTGGTCCACGCGTGGTTATCAGCCATAATGCACCGGTCATCAATCCCAACTCCAAATACAAGGGCGGCCCTCTCGCGCCGGCGTTCAACTCCCTGGACATGGTGGAGATCATTGGGACCCACCAGCCGGCCCTCTGGGTGTATGGCCATACACATGAATGCGACGATCAGACGATCGGCCAGACCCGGATCATTTCAAATCAACTCGGATATCCCGGCAACCTTGGCGGTTTTGAATGCAAGGATTTTGATGAAGCGGGTCTGCCAGTCGAGGTAGGCGTTTAGCCCCGAGCGGGAAAAGAAAATTACCTTATAAAGGCAAACAGCATGCCGTGCATCGTGCTGCTCTTTCTACTTACGCCGCTGCGAGAGCCGCTTTCAGATCATCATGCTCAAATGCCGACGCCATGCGGTCGATTTCGCCTTTGGCGAGACCATGCCGTGCGGCTTCATCGCGCCACTTAAAGACGGCCTTAGCGACGTGTGCGGCTATTTCGCGGGCCTTGCCGTCGTCCAGTTCGAAATATCCCGCCACCTCCTTAGCAAGAGCGAGGGAGGCCGTGTTGTCGTCTTCGTTGATCGCGGTGCTGAGAATGCGCGGCTTGATGTCGGTCGGCACCGGGTTGAGGTCGTAAGCGGGCGATAGGCGCCAGCCCGCCTGGCCTTCGTACAGAAAGCCGTGATTGCGCAGGTGGTCGTCGGTGTTGGAGATCAGTATGTTGAAAACCAGCCGCCGCCACAGCGCTTCCATGTCGGCTCGCGGCGCGGCGCCGTGCTGGCGCAGCGCGTCAACAATTTCCAGATAGCTTCGGGTTTCTCTGTCTTTCGATCCAAGCATGCTCATCGCGGAGAGGAACGGGATACGCCGTTCGCCATCGCGGTCGAAGCGTCGCAGGAGGAGCACAGGCTTGCCCGCGATGTTTTCGACACGGGATTTGGGAACGGGGATGCCAGATTTCTGCGCGAGGGACAGTGCGACCGCCTCCCAAACCACCGCATTGATTTCATCGTCCTTGCGTGGGAATTTCGCGATGGCGAGATGGCCGTCCTTTTCCCTGACGGAAGCCTTGGGCCTCGCGCCCCCAAGAGAGGAGCCGGGCGCGAACAGCAGGCGCAGTTCCTCCTCGGTGTCTTTCTCTTCCATCACATGTTCGGCCGCAGAGAGCAGTTTCGGAAGCTCGATCAGCGGGGGGATGCGCTTGACACCCTCCTCGCGCAGGAAGGGTCCGCCTTCTTTTTCCGCAAAGCGCAGCGCGCCTTGACGGGCCTCGTCGTCCACCAGCAGCAGGAAGTCGATTTCCTGGAGCGTGCGCGGCGCCCCGCCCTCGCGCTCCGCGCGCCTGCGTTCCATGCGGCGCATGAGCGCCCGCCCCCAACGGTCGGGCGCGGAGTCGCCGATTGCGCCGAACATGGGCGTGTCTGCCGGCGTATGAAACGGGCCGGGACCAACCTGCAAGGCTGGCTCCAGAGAGAATCGTGCGGGATTTTCCAGCCATGTCTTGTCGTATTCGAAGCTGGCGCTTTCCTTGTTCTTGCGCGTACGGGCCCACAGATGCCCCATCAGGTGCGGGACGCCGTCGAGATCCACGTATACGAGAGCCTCTCTGTCCATCACTTGTCTTTCGTGCGTTTCGGGCTACGCGCCACGCGAATGCGCTGCGGCAGGTTTTCTTCGTCGAGCTGCAGGCCCACGGGATCGTTCTTCGGCGCGGCGAGATCGCCCAACCGGTCCGCCATGCCCAGCACAAAAAGGACAGTGGCGTATATCCCGATCGCGACGCCGGGATCGCCCTTTTCAATCTTGACGAGGGTCGTGCGGCTGATCGAGGCGCGCTGCGCCGCGATGGCCGCGGGGATGCGCCGCCGCCGCCGGGCGTCACGGATGTCGCGACCGAGCTTGCGCAGGGCATGCCTTACCGGGAGGGGCATTACGACGGATGATCGGCTGGTCCTCATATTTACCGTCCAGAATAATGGCCACTAACAGCTGTAATGTACATTATTATGAACGGTAGGTCAAATTACCTATTCCTTGGATGGTACCTTGGAACGGATCGCCTGAATTTCCTCGAACATGCCTTCGATTTTCGAACGATCCAGCGAGAGGAGCTGTGCTGATGGCCTCCTTGACTATCTTTCGGGTGGGTTGACGCGTTTGTGTTCTCTTGCGTCGACGGGAGATGGAAGGTCTAGTTTGCAAGCGTCAGAATACAGTGCTATCAACTGCGAGGAGCACGCCGGCCAAACAAAGAACAACTCCGAACGCACGGTACCAGCCTATGAATAAAGCTCTGCGTTCAGGGGACAGCTTGGCAAGTCGTTGCGATCCCCAAATCTCAGCCGCCTGATGGGGGAAAGCCGCAACAAACGTTCCGAGTGCCATAGCGACGGTACTCACCAAAAGGTTTGCTGCCATTAGAGCACCGCTGTTTAAGGGTGCCACTGGTCCTGCGGTCATAGTTAGGTCTTTAGGGAAGTAATGGATGCGGCAGTGGGTATTGTGCAAGCCACGGTGCGGGAAGGGAATTCTATCTTTAGTTTTTCAAAGATATCTTTCAGTGCGCGATTGTCGTATCTTCAATGCCCACGTCCAGCTGGTAGTTGAAGCGGTGGTGTTCTGTGGCTGGGGTCTGCTCGCTGCAGTGATTCTCCGGCGCACGAGATTGAAGCCCCAGGTCGAGGAACGAATGCATGTCCTAATCGAAGGCGGCCCCGTTGCGATCGTTTCGGTCGATGACCGTGGCATCATCGAACTGGCCAATCCCGCAGCGGTCGAACTGCTAGCACCGCGGAATCTGCATCTGATTGGATGTCCGGTAGCTGGATTTCTGCCACCATTGCATCATGCTTTGCGGCGGGAAGACGGTCCACAATTCCGGACGTCGATCCAGTGCCGCGGCTATCGAGACAACGGGCAGTCCTTTCTGGCGAGGGTGTGGTTGTCCGGTTCTAGGGATGGCAGAGTCCCGAGGCTAGCTGCCATCATCACCGATATCGGTGCAGGGTAGCTCCCGGTCTAGTTCCCGTTTAAGCGACTGAGACGTCGGGACCAGGCTGGGATTTCTGGATCAGCTCTTAGGCACGTCCGGGCGATTCCACCAGCCGCCGCCAAGCGCCTGAAACAAAGCGGCGGTATCGGCATAACGATTTGACTGAGCCTGCACGAGGTTAATCACGGCTTGCTGGTAGGCCTGTTCCGCGTTTAATAGGGCGAGGTAGCTCACATAGCCAACCTTCATTTGCTGCGTAGTCAGATCTAGTGTCACCTTGGCGGCATCTCTTGCGGCTACCGCTGCCTTGAGACCGTCGGCATCCTGTTCGAGTGCGTGCAGCGTGTCGGCGACATTCTGAAATGCAGTCAACACCGTGCTGCGATATTGTTCGTCGGCCTGAAAATACGCCGCTCGGGCCGCACGCTCGCGATGCTTCAAAGTTCCGCCATCGAAGATGGGCTGCGTGACGCTGGCGCCTATGTCGCGGAAGCCGTTACCGGCGGAGAATATGTTGCCAAAGGCGAGCGCCATGCTGCCGATGTCACCCGTCAGGTTAAAGCTCGGCAGGCGGTTCGCGCGCGCCACTCCAATCAGGGCGTTAGCGGAATGCAGATTCTCTTCCGCCTGACGCACGTCTGGGCGTTGTTCCACCAGTTTTGAAGGAAGACTCAACGGGAGTTCCTGGGGAAGCTGCAAACTCGAAAGTTCAAACTGTTCTGCCAGATCCTGGCTAGGAAATCCGCCCGACAGCGCAGCCAGCAGGTCACGCTGTTGAGCCAACTGCTTCAGCAGCGGCGGCAAGGTCGCGGCGATTTGAGCGAGCTGTGCTTCCTGTGCAGCAACGTCGAGCCGACCGACATATCCCTTTTCGAACTGCTTGCGCAATATCTGGAGCATGTTGGTGTTGATTTCGATGAGCTGATTGGTCGCGTCAATCTGGCCCCGCAACGCTGCTTCTTGGATGGCGGCGGCGGCGACGTTGGAGCTTAAAGTGATATGTGTAGCGGCCAGAGCGAAACGCGCCTGTTCCTGTTGGGCCTTCAAGGACTCCACCGTCCGGCGGTTCAGGCCGAATACGTCGGGCACGAACGAAACGCTGACTTCCGGGGTGAAGAGGCTGTACTGAAAAACGCTGGCGTTCGGTACGGGCGAAAGCTCGTTGGAAGTCTTCGCACGCGTCGCCGAGAAACTTCCCGAAACGCTGGGATAATAAGCGCCGCGCTGCGCCAACACATTCTCTCGGGCCACTAACAGCGCCGCTTGTGCCGCTTTGAGGTCAGGATTGTTCTTGAGCGAGCGCTCAATCAGGTCGTTGAGCGGCTTCGAGTGAAATAAAGCCCACCAGTCTCCCGGAATGTCACGCCCTTGAGCGAAGGTCTGCGCTTCTCCACCTGTGACGTTCGGACTGCTGCCCGTGGTCGTGGGCAAGGAGGGCGTATAGCCAGGAACATTCGGCGCTGCTGGCTTTTTGTAGTTCGGACCCACCACGCACCCGGCGGTAATCAGCAAGGCTGACATCGTGATAAGGCCCGAGATGACGGGAATGACGCGAGTTCTGCGAGTGAGAGTCATGGCAATTTAAGGCTTGCGCTTCATGTCACTTCCTTTGATTCCTGCCGTGCCCCGCGTCGAGTTGGCTGGTCCTCCGCTGGTTGCCATGTGCGCTCCTGGGTCGCGGGAATTCTTAAACTGCTGTCCGTTTAGAGCTACGGTTGACGGATGTACCGCCAGACTGGAATGCCCGATAGTTTTGCCTGGACCCTTAGACGACAAACTCGGGCTAATCTGATGAGAACCCGGAACATTCTGGAGCGCTTCCGTTTGAAGATCCTTCGCAGCCGGCGTCTTAGCTGAACGTAGCTGCCGGTTCTGAGGTGGTTTCGCGTGGCTCACAGCTGGGCGATGTTTGCGTGTGCCTATCTTTGCGGTTGCGAAGCTCTTCCCGTTTCGATCCGGATATTCGCCCATCAGATCCTTTTGGCCACGAGCCTGAGTGTCTTTGCTGCCGTCGGGCGAACTGCTGTTGGCCGATTTTTCGCCGCTTGTTGCGGCTGTTTGTTCCCGTGCCTGACCGGACGGGCTTGCGAAAGTTGCGCCACCGACCAGGACGACCCAGAAAATCATCGGCAAAAGAACCCTAGCCTTGCTCATTTAGGTTCCTCTGGTTTGGAGTCGCCTGTCGGCGGGTGATGCAAATGCAGGCTCAGGTGGTGCTCGCCGCCTAGAAAAATCAATCGCAGCGCTGGCACTGCGAGAAGCAGCATGACGGGGCCTACGAGCATGCCACCAACTATTACGGTTGCCAGCGGACGTTGCACCTGGCTGCCGATGCCCGTAGAGATCGCGGCGGGAAGCAGACCAATACAAGCCGAAAGCGCCGTCATGAGCAGCGGACGCATACGAGTCGAGGCAGCGCGGTACATTGCGTCCACGGGCTTGAAGCCGTGAAGTAGTTCCTGATTGTAGAAAGTGATCATCAGGATGCCATCCATTACCGAAACGCCAAACAGCGAAACGAAGCCAATGGCGGCGGAGATGCTGAAGTTAAGACCGGTGAGGTAGAGGGCTAGAATTCCGCCGACGATCGCGTCTGGAATGCCGGCGAGTGCCAGTACGCAATCTTTGAAGTTGTTGAATAGGCTATAGAGCAGGCCTGCAATCAGCACGAAACTGATCGGCACAATGATCTCCAGTCGCTTCTTTGCTTCCTGAAGGTCGCCGAACTCGCCCGCCCAGAGCAAATAGTATCCCGGAGGAAGCTGGACGTTCTTTGCGATTCGCTGCTGTGCCTCTTCCACCGTTCCGCCGAGATCGCGGCCACGGACACTGAACTTCACGGGGATGAAGCGCTGCACGCTCTCGTGATAAACCCACGACGCCCCGGTATTGAGCGTAATCGTGGCCAGTTCGCTCAGGGGAATGTAGGCGTTCGCCCCACTGGCCGTCGTGTAGGCCACTTTGATGTTGCGAATTTTGTCGATGCCGTCACGGTAATCCGGCGTGTACCGAACCACTAGATCGAATTGCCGGTCGCCTTCCAAAACCTCACTCGCGACCGCTCCTCCCATGGCTGCTTGAATTACCGTATTCACATCACCGGAGTTGAGACCGTAGCGTGCTGTCTTTTCGCGGTCGACTTTGATGTTGAGGTTGGGCTGGCCGAGAACTGGAAAGATGCCGAGGTCGGTCACGCCACGCACCTGGTTCATCTGGTCGCGCACCTGATCGGCTAGATTCGTTAGAACTTCAAGATTGGGACCGACGATCTTAACCGAATTCACTCCTTTGACGCCGGAGATCCCCTCTTCGATGTTGTCCTCGATGTATTGCGAAAAATTGAACACAACCCCTGGCAGTTCGTTGGTGAATTCGGTTTGAATCTGGTTGGTTAATTTCTCTTTGGTCAAGCCCCGGGGCCATTTGTCGAAAGGCTTCAACGGCGCGAATAGTTCGACGTTAGAAAATGGCGAGGCGTCGCTCCCGTCGTCCGGGCGTCCGTGCTGCGAAACCACCGTGATGACTTCTGGATGCCGCAGGAGAATCTCGCGCATCTTTCGCGAGGCCGCTTCCCCGTCTTCAAGCGACAGCGTGGTTGGCATGGAGGCACGAATCCAGAAGTTGCCTTCTTCCAGATGAGGAAGAAACTCACTGCCCAACCGCGGCGCGATCAGTAAAAACGTTCCCAGAGATATAGCCAATTCGATTCCGACGACGAGAGCGCGGTGAGTGAGCGCGAAGCGTAACGCGGGATTGTAGAGGCGGTGCAGCGTACGGACAACGAGCGTTTCGGCTTCCTTCAGGTGCTCAGGGAGGAGGAAGGAGGCGATCACAGGCGTAATCGTGAAGGTTGCAATCAGGGCGCCGGCTAATGCATAGCCGTAGGTACGGGCCATGGGGCCGAAAATCTGCCCCTCGACTCCCTGCATTGTGAACAGCGGCACGAAACCCGCGACGGTGATCAGTGCAGAGAACAAAACCGCTTTGTCCACCTGCATCGCACTGATCAGAATCATCCGCAGACGATCCGTCCAGTTCGATGGCGCAGTCGGGTCTGAAGTTTTCGTTGGATCGGGTCCCCAGAACCCATCCGTCAAACGCTGGAGTAGGCCTTGTCTTTCTTCAGGCGTTCGTTGAAAGTTCTTGAAAACGTTCTCTACTAGGATCACCGCCGAATCGACGATAATCCCGAAATCAACGGCGCCCACGGAAAGGAGGTTGGCGCTTTCCCCCATAATCACGAGCAGAATAGTAGCGAAGAACAAGGCGAACGGGATGTTGATTCCGACAATAACGGCGCTGCGAAGATTCCCTAGAAAAATCCACTGGATTAGGAAAACCAGCAGGCACCCGAAAATCAGGTTGTGCAGAACCGTGCTCGTGGTCAGTGCGATCAGCGACGAACGATCGTAGAAAGGAACGACCTTAACCCCCGGCGGCAGGCTTCCGTCTTGATTGATCGTTTCAATCGCCTTCTGAACCTTCGGAATCATGTCGGCGGTTTGTTCAGTGCGCCTCTGTACTACGATTGCCCCGACAACGTCGTCGTGCGTATCTCGGCCTAAGATACCGAGCCTCGGCCTGTATCCAACCGAAACCTTTCCAACATCCTTTACCAGCACCGGAACGCCGTTCTCCTGGCTCAGAACTACGTTTTCGATGTCCTCGACCTTGTAGCCCTCCCTCAAGTCATCGGCGCCGCCGTCGTCGATCAACCCGACGCCGCGAATATTAATTGACTGCTGGCCAACGGTGATCTCGCGGCCGCCCACATTGATGTTGGCATTGCCCAGCGCATTCAGAATTTGCGGCACAGTGACGCTATATGCTTCGAGTTTGTGTGGATCAACCTCGACCTGAAACGTTTTGGTGGGCCCCCCCCAACTGTTGATAGCTGCAATGCCGGGGATCGTCAGTAATCGGCGCGCGACGATCCAGTCCTGAACCGTACGCAGATTGGTGATTCCAAAATGCGGAGGACCGACGACTTGATAACGATAGATTTCGCCAGTCGAGCTGTTGGCCTGAATGCTCGGAACCTGATTGCCAGGCAGGTTTACGTTCTGGGCCAGCGCCACCGCTGCTTGGCTGTAGGCGAAGAAATAGTCAACTCCGTATTTGAAGCTGACGCGAACGAAAGATAGCCCGTAGAACGAGGTCGAGCGGATGACCTCAATCCCCGGCGTCGTATAAAGGCCAATTTCCATGGGGCGCGTGTAGTAGCGCTCCATCTCTTCGGCAGAGAGGCCCGGCGCCTGTGCCGTAATTTCGAGGATGACGGGCGTGGGATTCGGATACGCCTCGATGTTAAGCAGCTTGAAAGCAACGAATCCGGCACAGGCAAACAACACTAACCCCATCAGCACGATCGGGCGCCGACTCAGGCAAAACGAGATGAGAGCTCTGAACATTTGTTATCGTCTTCTTTACTAAACGGAAAGCAGCATCAGATCTAATCGCTCGGGGGGGCTTCGAGCAGGTTGCTGAGAAATACCGCCCCGTCACTCACCACCAGTTCTCCGCGCTGTAAACCATCGAGAATTTGGACGCGGCCGTCTTTTCGCAGACCGGTCTTGATGATGCGCTCGGTAAACCGGCGGCGATCCGTCGTGACCCAGGCCCCCATTGTGCCGTCGGGCTCGCGGACCACACCGTTCGCCGCGATTGCGGTCGCTTGGACCGGACCGTCGACGCGAATAACAAAGTTAGCCAGCATGCCGGGACGCAGGGCATTTGTGGGATCCGTAATTTCGGAACGGATGGTCACTCGATGGGTATTGGGATCAACGGTCTCGTAGATTTTCGAGATCTTGCCGTTGAAGATGCGGCCGTCGTACGCCAATGTTTTTACTGCCACTGGCTGGCCGAGATGAAAAAATCCGCTCTCACTTTCGGGTACATTCGCTAGCATCCATTTCAGGGTCACGTCCGCGACCGAGTACGGCGCCGGTAGATTTCCCGGCTGCACGAAAAATCCCGGCTGCGCATCTTTGGACGTGATCTTGCCGCGGATTGGACTACGCACGACCAGTGCAGGATCGATCTTTCGCGATGCGATCATTTGGTCGATTTCTGCATCCGTCTTGCCAAAGACGAGTACCGCATCCCGCGCGGCTTTGAGGGCACCTTCCGCAGTTTGTTGATCGGAGATAGCCTGCTCCAACTCCCGCTGGGGGACACCGACGCTAGTCGTGTAAAGATCCTTGGCGCGTGCCAGTTCTTTCGTGGTTAGTTCGTAGGTCGCCGCGGCACCGATCAGGTTCGATTCTGCCTGGATGAGATCCGGGCTTTTAATGGTGTAGAGGGGCTGGTCCTTCTGAACCTCAGCCCCAAGTTCCACCAATGTTTTGATGATTGTTCCCTGATACGCCGGGAAGACTTGAACCGACAGGTCTTCGTCGTAGTCAATATTGCCCACTGCTTCCTTCTCGACGGGAAACGCATAGCTTCCCACGGGTTCAATCTTGATCGAGTTCAGTTGGCTGGACAATAGGTCGACCGTCGGGGCGGACTGCGGCGAGTTCGTTGCTGGACTGTTCTCACGTGGCGTGTTCGCGCTCGCAGAGTGACCGCACCCAGATAGGAAAGCGCCTGCCGCGATGACGATCGCGGCTGTCACAACTGCCGCCACTATTTTCTTGTTGACGTGTTCAAAATCTTTCATCTTTGGACTCTTTAAGTCTGAGAGCTTAGTGTCCCCAAGTTTTGGGGTTGCGCAATCTACCAGGGGTGACCCGATTCCGGGAATGTTTCTTGTCCTTACTGCTTTTTGATATACGCGACATGAACTCAACAAAACCGGCGTAGATCAAACCGATATACAGGACCACGGCGAACAGGCCGATGGCCATCAAAACGTATCGATTCCACGCTTCATAGTTCACCTAAATGCTCCGGTGACGAACTGAACAGCGTCAGTGGCCCAGAAGTCTTGTTGCCAGAAGCGACACTTCCACACTTTGCGTGTCTTCTGGCAAAGTGCCGGCAGTAACGTGCCAGTCTGCAGTGGCTCTACCGGCAACCGTGTCTGAATCTTTCAGCCACCACGATTTCTTGCCGCTGGCTCTCAGCAGTTCAACAATTTGGCTTGAGTGTAAGTCGTCGCGCGGGAATGCACACCGTATCTTTCAGATCGCTAGCGTATCTTTTGGAGCTTTTACGCCTATCTTTTGGCCACTCGTGAAGAAATCAGTTCCCAGGGAAGCCGAGAGTGGAGCAAGATTTAGGAAAGGACATGAAAGATCCACTATCCATCTATGCCCCGGCCAATCGCACGAGAATGCTGGTCATTGCTTCCCTTCTTGTCGCGACGATCGCGGCGGTCGACTGGTGGGTCCCCCACTACATCTCGTTAGGGTTCTTGTATCTGTTTCCGATCATCATCGTGGGCGGATTTCTACCCCGCACTTGGATTGTGGGGGTTGCTCTGCTTTGCGCAGTTCTTCAGGAGGCCTTCAGCAATCTGCCCGAAAATGAAGCCGTGATCCGCTTGCTATTCAGCTCGGCTGGATTTGTCGCCACGGGGCTCTTTATTTCAGAGATGGTCCGCAACCGACGCATTGTCCTCAAGCATTCTGAGGAGCTCGAAGACCAAGTCAGGCTGCGCCAGGACGCTGAACAACAATTGCGTTCGCTCGTCGAAAGCAGCCCCGCAGCGATTGTCACAATTGATTCGGACGGGAAAGTGTTGCTTGCAAATGAAGCGGCGCAGCAGTTGCTCGCTTCGGGAGCGGCACCTTTGCAAGGACAGCCAGTTAGATCGTATCTCCCGGCGCTGCAAACCGTGCTCAAGAGTCAGCCTTCACGCGCTTTTCGCACGACTCTGCAATGCACGGGACAACGGAGTGATGGCGAAGTGTTTCTGGCCGGGGTCTGGTTTTCCACCTACAGCACTATATCCGGCCCTCGATTGGCGGCAATTATCGTGGACCTCTCAGAAGACTTGCGTAATCGTGAGGAGCTAAGCCTCGATCATTTGTTGAAGAACACGAGAATCCTGATGAGCACCGTCGCCCACGAAATCCGAAACTTGAGTGGAGCAGTTCTTGTGGTCCACAAGAACTTGTCGCGCATTAAGGAGCTTGAGACAAACGAAGATTTTAGAGCTCTCGGCGGTCTGATCCAGAGCCTGGAGAGAATGTCGGCACTGGAACTTGGCTCCACGCCCGCGCAGAACGGGGAGGTGGTTGAACTCACTTCAGTGCTTGATGAGTTGCGGATCCTGATCGAAACCACCTATCACGAGTCGGAGATCAAGGTGCAGTGGGATATTCAGGGACGGTTGCCCTTGGTTTGGGCCGACCGGTACGGGCTGGTTCAGGTTTTCTTGAACCTGGCCAAGAACAGCCAGCGGGCCATGATGTCCAGCGAAACAAGACGCCTTCACATAGTTGCACGCGAGGAGAATGGGAAAGTCGTAATTCGGTTCGAAGACACCGGCATTGGAGTCGCCTCGCCCGAAAACCTCTTCCGGCCATTTCAGAGAGGGGCTAAGTCCAGTGGTCTCGGTCTCTACGTGTCCCGGGCGATCATGCGGAGTTTTGGCGGCGAACTTGCCTATGAACCGATATCGCAGGGGTGCTGTTTCGCTGTGGTCTTGCCTTTGCACGTCGTAGCAGAGGAGGCAGTAAATGCCTAAAGCTGTGGAACAGACGCTTCACATTCTGTTGTTAGACGACCACGCTTTATTTCGGGAGAGTGTAAGTCGACTCTTAGGGGCAGAGCCTGGGTTCGAAGTTGTTGCCCACTGTGGGACGATTGAAGAGGCTCTCCAAGTTCTTCGGCGAAAGTCAATTGACCTTGTTCTTCTCGACTTCGATCTGGGTGAGCGTGACGGCCGAGAATTTCTCCGATTGGCTAAGGAACAGGGATTCCATGGAAAGATTCTCGTCGTCACGGCAGGAGTGGATGCTGAAGCAGTATCGGAATTGATCCGCTCTGGTATTTCCGGGGTCTTTCGCAAACACGACTCTGCGGCGTTGCTGGCACAAGGAATCCGCGACGTAATGGCGGGCAAGATTTGGCTGGACCAGGAGCAACTACAAACGGCGTTGAAAACCGAGTTAACAACGCCGCAGTTCACCGTAACTAGACGGTTCACTGAGCGAGAACAACAGGTGCTCTCATTTGTGTTCGAGGGTCTTGCGAACAAAGAAATTGCCGAGCGGATCGGAGTCTCCGAGGGCTCCGTCAAGTCCACTCTTCAGCAGCTCTTTTACAAGACTGGCGTCCGGACGCGCAGTCAATTGGTGCGCATCGTTTTGGAGCAGCATCGAGATCTGCTTTAGAAAGGCAACGAACTATCGCGCAGGGAGCATTGGATCACAAGTGTCGGCATCTCGCACAATTCCCTGACTCAGTTCCCCTTGCTCACACGGCAACTGACGCAGAAGGCATGTTAACGTTTTCCGCTTAAGTGGTAAACATCGTTGCGACGTGGGGCGACATCCAGTGAACGCGGCAAAAACCGTCTTGATAGCATCTTTGTTTCTCTGCGCTGGACACGCCTTCGCGCAGTCGATCGAGAAGGAGCCTGCCGCAGTGGTGGAGCTTGGGGGAGCTGCTGGCTGGAATGTCAAAGGCGGCGGATCGAGCTTCGGCCCCACCGTCGCGGTTGAGGTTACGCCGATAGAGAACTGGCTGGAACTCGAGGCGGGAGTTACACCGCTTTTCGCCCGTCACTCGACAGAATGGGACACCGACCTTCTGTTCAAGAAGCCTTGGACGCTCTCGAAAAAGGTGGAGTTCATGGTGGGCGTTGGCCCAGGGTGGGTTCACGCGACAAAATACAGCCTGACAACGAACTCCGTCAGCGGTGAAGCCGTGCTGGATTTCATGTACTGGCCCTCCGCGAAGCATAGATTCGGTTGGTACCTCGAACCGGGCTACGAGTACAACTTTGGGCGGGGGCATGAGCAATCGCTTGGAATAAGCGGCGGCCTATTGATCGCAATCCCGTGAAGCCGACGGCGAGCCTCGAAACCGCAAGCGCGCTGGTCGCGCTTTGATCGCCGCGACCTCGATGCGGCGACCGCCTTCGAGGCGCCCCCCAGACGAGAGGTTCACCCCAAACAGGTGTGCCGTAAGTGTGCCGTACCGTTCGATCCCATATGCGCTAACTCGCGTCTTTTCAATACCAGTGCAAAGCGCTTCCGTGCGGGCTTGGCTATCGGCAAGTCATTGATTCTTCAACATAGAAGTCGGTGTGTGACGGTTTCAGACTCGCCTACTCTTAATCAGTAGGTTGAAGGTTCGATTCCTTCCGCGCTCACCACTCTTCAACAACTTAGCTAGTTCGGCAACCCATACAGCTTCCCGCGCCCACGGGATCGTGAAGGCAGTGCCTCTTCAACTTCGGACTGCGGTCGTCCGAGAGCAGCGGCGATGTCGCGCGGTTGCGGAACCCGCGCTGTATCGGCAGCCTGACGAAAAACAAAAAGTCGAACCTCGCGCATCAAAGCATCGGATGTGTCGGATGTTTGAACCATAATCGCTTCAACTGATCGAGGATAGGTGGGTTGATTCTACGGCTCGAACGAGAGAATTTCCAGCGCTGTGCGCGAAGCTGTGTCCGGTGTTGACTTCGCAGCCCGGAGTGTATGAGCCGTGCCACTTCTTCAGTCATCGCCATTACAATTTGCCGTATGCCCGGTCGAGAGTGCTACCACTGCAAACAATGGATCGAGGACGGAGAAGAGCACGACTGTTGGACGACCACTGAAGCGGCTCTTACGAGGGAACTCTCCGACGATCTGCGGGACGCTTGGGAACGGCTGCGCGAGACAGCCGTCTCCTTCGGCGATCAACGGATTTACGCTTCGCACAAGGCGATCATGTTCTCGCGCAGGTCCTGCTACTTCTTCGTGCGTCCCAAGCGGAATTTTCTCGAACTCTGCGTTTTCCTCGGTCGCACGCTGAAGGCTCCCCAAGTGCGACGAAGCGACCCCGCATCGAAGTCCAAGGTGTATCACATCATTCACATCAAGCACCGCGATCAAGTCGAGGTACCGATTACTGACTGGCTTCGGGAAGCATACGAGCTTTCTGACGTACTCGTGTCGAAGGGCAAAGTTCGAACCCACTCTGTAAACAAACGGCGACAGTGACATCCTCATCCTGAAGCAAGCGAAAGGCGAATGCGCGAAGTTGCAACAAATGGTCGCGTGATTTGGCTTTCTACCCTTGACGTGCGACGATCTTCTGGGCAGACCGTCTAGCTGTGATGCCTCGTCTAGGCGCAGTCTGCAAGGTTGACTATGAAGAAATCAGTCTCTCAAAGAAGGAAGCCAAGCTCGGCTGCACCGAAAACCGTCGAAGAATATCTTTCGCGCATTCCCGAACCCGCTCGGAACACGTTGGCCAGAGTTCGCACGATCATCCGTTCCGTCGTGCCTGCGGAAACGACCGAGGTCATCAGCTATGGAATTCCCGCGTTTAAGAGCACAAAAGTCGTCATGTGGTATGCGGGATTCACAGAGCATTGGAGTCTGTTTCCAACCGCGTCCGTTATCGAACAGTTTAGAAATGAGCTAAAAGGCTATCGAATATCCAAAGGCACCATTCAGTTTCCCATTGACGAGCCGCCGTCTGCTTCTCTGATAAAGAAGCTTGTCAAAGCGCGGCTCTCTCAACTGAGGTCATGATTCCGTCAGAAAGGACGTCACCATGCGTCGAGAACGGGCGTTGAAGACTGTGTTGGTGGTGGTGGGATTGCTGTTTACGGCGGGGGTTTTTCCGCTGACAATGTTTTTCTCGCGAGAGCCTGCGGTGCCAATGATAATGAGCATCTACGTCACACTCGGAATTTTCTTGCTGCTGGCGGTGCGTGACCCAGCGGCGAACCGCAGCCTGATTGCCTTCGGCGGATGGGCAAATCTTGCGCATGCTGGGGTGATGGCTGCGCAGGAATACCGGAATGTGATCGAGCGCAGAGAACTCGCGGGAGTGGTTGTGTTCGCAATCGTCGGTGTTGTGCTGGTCGCACTGGCTCCGGCGAAGCAATCAGTCGAGAAAGCCTCTGCTGTGGTCGCGCAGTAGTCTGGAAGGTAATCTCTGATGCGATTCGCTGTTGTTACCGTAATCACCCTCGGAATGTTGCTTTGGTTCCCAGCCGCAGCGTCCGACATTCTGACTCAGAAAGTGGATCAAATCTTTTCCGTTTACGACAAACCGGGATCGCCGGGCTGCTCACTAGGAGTGATTCGCGACGGTGAATTCGTTTACCGGAAAGCCTACGGTCTGGCGAGTCTGGAACTGGGAGTTCCGCTTTCGTCGCAGTCCGTCTTCTACATGGCTTCAGTGTCGAAGCAATTCACAGCCGCGTCGGTAGTCCTTGCAGCAGAGCGGGGCTATCTTTCGCTAGACGATGACGTTCGCAAATACATCCCAGAGCTTCCTGACTATGGTCATGTCATCACCCTGCGGCAGATGACTCATCAAACCAGCCCACCCTTGTTTAGTTCCCATCGCAGGTGCAATCTTCACTTCGCTTCACCTTTGCACCCGGGAAATCCTTCATCAGCCGATTCCCCTCAGTAACTGCTCGAACGACTCCGATGGCAGGTTCTCTCCGACATGCAGACAAGGGTAAACCAGCGGGGAAGCGTTTTATTCCCGCAGTCACAAAAATTCCTTGGAATAAAACCGTGTGTTGCGGGTTGTACTTAGCGAGTCCGGATCCGAGAGCAATCACCGGAGTAGGTTCTCCGGGTTCTCAGACCTGGGCCGGATGGAGTTCTCATTGAGGAGGAACAATGAAAAAGATCGCTTGGTCGCTAGTGGCTGTTTTGGGGCTGGGAATCTCGCTGTTTGCCGAGGACATGGGCAAAGCGACCGAAATGACTGGGTGGCTCTGTAACAACAAGTGTGTTGCGCAGACCGCGGGACATGCAGCCTGTGATCAGAACTGTGCAGACAAAAGCGGAGATGTTGTCCTGGTCGACGATCAGGGCCGGGTTTTCAAGATCGCGAACCAGGACAAGGTGAAGGGGCTCGCTGGTAAGAAAGCTAAGATGAAATGCAGGCCGGTGAAGGGTGAAAAAGAGACAATGTACGTTGACACTGTCAGTTTGTACGGTGGTTAGTCTCCTGCATGGTCCCGGTGGGAGAGCCTGACCTTAGGATCTCCCACTAACGAACTGCTCTTGCATCCCCAGCATCCCCTTCACTAGCGTCGCGGTCCCTGTGAGCGATTCCGGTATCGCCGGCGTTGTCAGCGATGCGTGAGAAACGCGTGTGGTCTTGACGCCCACATAAACTCCCGTGGAATAAAAATGGTTCTTGTCGGTTCTGCACAACGAGCCAGAGAGCGAAATGGAGTCACCGAGGTAATGCTGGTGCGAAAGAACCGGGCGCTCTTTAGCCGTTCCTAGGAGGAATAACATGAAAAACAATCTGGGAATACTTGGCCTGGCGTTGTGCATGCTGCCAATGCACCTGCATGCCGGGACAGGGCAAGATTCAAAACAGGCCTATCAACCCGCCCAAGGGCAGAACACAAGATCTGCAGAACCTATTCCGCCGGGCACCATCCTTCCCGTCAGCTGACCTCGCAGCACTCTCCGCTGCACCCACCCATCTAGCCTTCACGGTTAGAGGCGTTGGCAGAAAATCCGCAGACTCTTCGGGATCACGCTTTCGGTGCTGTGACCAAAATTGTGCCCACTCAGACGTGAAAGTGCGTTTAGCACATGCACACGAGTTACGAGCAGGGAATTTTCACGAACAGGTTAGCCTCCGAGGTCGAATCTCAACGCTGAGCGATTGCCCGGAGTCACTGAACCAGTTCATTGGATAGAAAAGCCATAAGGTTCGCGCGTTCGATAGATCGCGGGATGCCGGCGCGATTTCAACGTCGGCTTCGCCACCCTAGGAACATACCGAGGCCAACGCCCACCAGAACCGCTCCAGCCAACCTTTTGCGGTCGGTAATCGGAACAAAACGAGTTGGCTGGTCACTGATTTCTATGACGCCCACGGGAATAGTTCGTGCCCCTCCGCCGCCACCCCCACCTTCGCCGCGAGCACTACTGGTGCCAACCCCACCAGTACCCGCCCCCGCTCCGTAGCCATACATTATTTTTGCCACCGGGATAACCGTTTTCCCGTGGGCCGCGACGGGATCGCCGTAGATAGCTTTCACGCTCGCTTGGCTGAGAATGCTTTCCTTCAGAGATTGCAAAAGGGCTAGGCTGCTCATTTCAGAACTCCTTGTAGCAACCATTATCCTCCTCTGGCCGCTGTGAAACCCACTTGGGACATGCTGAAAACGGTTGCTGGATTCTCCTTATAAGCGCTCAAGAGCACTATTGACCAGACTTTGGGATTGCCAAAAGCAGACAGTGATGATGGCGGGATTCTGCGTATGCGAATCTTGCGCCGAAGGGGAATGACGTGCACTCCGGATACCGATATCTCAGTTCGCTTCTTCTGACTGCTGCTCTTGCCGCACCTAGAACTGCTTTCCATGTACTAATATCGTTTAGAGCGCCGTCTGTTTGCTCTTTAAGTTGTTGAAAGAACGTTCAGGTGTGGATTCGATTCCTTCCGCGCTCGGCATTATTTATTGCTTTTTTAATGGCTCCGACGGTGCACAATAAATGACGCCAGGGCCGCTTTCTTCCGCTTTAATAACCGTGCACATGAAGCACACTGCGCCATCAATTCCAATCGCCGGGATCGCAAGGTTCAGGTTGCGGCGCCACCATCTGGCAGGAGGTCAGCCTGCGGATGCAGTCACAATCTGCCGCGACGTGTGCGGGGTGCAAGCGCAAGTCATGTCGGCAGCATACCTTCAGCTGTGGACACGAAATCATGCGATCACGCGAGTGGAGATTGAAAGTGCGCTGTGGAAGTCACGCAGTTTGGTGAAGACTTCTCTGATGCGCCAGACGCTGCATCTCATCCCTGCCGATGAATTTCCGCTCTATATTGCGGCGCTACGACCAAGTCGCGTGGCTGGTGCGCTGCGTCTCATGGCCAGGTTCGGTATCGACCGCGATGAAGGCGAAGCTCTCACACCGTTGATCATGGAAGCTCTGTCTTCCGGAGCATTAAGCAGGCCTTCCATCGCTGCCGCTATTCGCCCCAAAGTCAGCAAGCGGGTGCGCACGTGGATGGAGAACTCCTGGAGCATGATTCGGGTACCGGTGGCGGAGGGGCTGATTTGCTACGGCTCTGGTGAGAGCAACGAAGTCGCCTTTATCCGTGTGGACAGCTGGCTGCCGCAACTGAAACCGGCGTCGATCTCGGCAACAGAAGCACAGTGTGCACTTCTGCGAAAATATTTGCGCGCTTACGGTCCGGCAACGCTCACTGATTTCTCGCACTGGTCGGGCATCTCCATGCAGGAAGTAAAGCCGCTTCGGCTTCTTCTTGAAAACGAGTTAGCAGAGATTCCCGGTGACAAAAAAAATTTACTTCTGCTTCGCGAGGATGTTGCGATTCTGAACGGCACTCGCGGGACGAAATCCTGCATTCGCCTGCTGCCTAGCTTCGATTCCTATCTTCTGGCTCATCGCGAAAAAAACCACCTGCTGAGTGCGAAACACTACAAACTTGTATACCGCAACCAGGGTTGGATCTCACCCGTGGTGCTGATCGATGGCGAGGTCGCAGGAGTGTGGTCTCACAAACTTCATAACAAACGACTGCATGTCGAAATCAAGCCGTTTGCCAAGCTCTCCAAGGCAGCGCGTGCTGGAGTTGAGCACGAAGCCGAGCGCTTGGCGGGTTTTTTCGGCTGCAGTCTGGAGCTGAAACTCGCCTGAATTGTTTCAGAACCCGTTCCATAGTTGCTTTTGTCTTGTTGCCATACGAGGATATGAGTGAATGATCGTGAACTTCGCGGAGCGGGCACATAATCACAACTGGGAACTCGACCCGGTCACGCGATCTCTGCTCGATACCGATTTCTACAAACTGCTGATGCTGCAGTTTATCTGGAAGCATTTTCCGAGAACGCGCGTGTCGTTCTCGCTCTTCAATCGTTCCGGCGGACCCGTGGATACGTTCGCGAGCGAAGAGCTGATCGCTCAGCTGGATCACGCCCGCAGTGTGAGCTTCCGAAAGTCCGAACTGGTCTGGCTCGCAGGCAACACGTTCTACGGCCGCCGCGGAATCTTCGAGCCAGCTTTCCTGGAATGGTTGGAACGCGATTTCCGTTTGTCGGAATACGAGCTATCGGTCAAAGACGGCCGCTTTCATTTATCGTTCGATGGTCTCTGGACCGATACCACGATGTGGGAGCTTTATTCACTCTCCATCATCAACGAGCTCAGAACCCGGGCGAATCTGAAACGGTTGAGCGAGTTCGGTCTCGACATCCTCTACGCCAAGGCCAAGACCAAGCTATGGAACAAAATCGAACGACTGCGCGGCGTTCCTCATCTGAGCGTTGCAGACTTCGGAACCCGGCGCCGCCACAGCTTTCTTTGGCAGGAATATGTTGTCGACGCCATGGCGGCGAACCTTGGCAGCGGTTTCATCGGAACTTCGAATGCCTTCCTCGCCCACAAACACGATCTGGAAGCAATCGGAACCAACGCGCATGAGATCCCGATGGTGCTGGCCGCGCTCGCTCCCGATGATGAGTCTCTGAAAGCTTCTCAGTACCGCGTTCTCGAGATGTGGCAGAGCACTTACGAAGGCGCGCTGCGGATCATGCTGCCCGATACTTTCGGCACCACTCAGTTCCTCGAGGGTGCGCCCGACTGGGCTGCCGATTGGACCGGCCAGCGCATCGACAGCAAGGATCCTTATATAGCCGGAGATGAATATATCGAATGGTTGAAGGTCCGGGGACGGGATCCGCGGGAGAAACTGATCATCGCCTCTGACGCGCTCGACGTCGACGACATAATCGGTTTGCACGCCTATTTTGGTGGAACCCTCGCCCGGGGAGTTACCCCTCATGATTTTCGCAGCGCAAGCGACTTCGATGATCGCCGAAACTGGACTCCTGGTCCTCGCATTCGCTTCAGCGCAGGTTGGGGCACTCTTTTGACCAACGATTTTCGTGGATGCGATCCCAGTGGCGAAAGCGGTTTTGACCCCATCAGTCTGATCAGCAAAGTGTCCAGGGTGGAAGGCCGCCCGGCGGTGAAACTCTCCGACAATTTTGCGAAAGCGCTGGGCCCGCCAGAAGAAATCGAACGCTATCGCCGCGTATTCGGCGTAGCTGGTGTCAGTGATACTCCAGTGGTCGCGTAGCGGCGCGCAACTCATTGGTGATGCGGCATTTAGCCGACGCACGCAATCCTAGTCTTTCGTGCCACGCTATAGCAC
Source organism: uncultured Acidobacteriota bacterium (assembly GCA_963842075.1). Classification (GTDB taxonomy): domain Bacteria; phylum Acidobacteriota; class Terriglobia; order Terriglobales; family Acidobacteriaceae; genus Sulfotelmatobacter. The sequence goes on from CAWJFA010000021.1 coordinate 27,525, forward strand.
GCTAGGGCTATATACGTTCCGGTCCTCCCGGGATAATCTTGTTTTCGAGCAGCACTTGGGGGAGGGCTGATCAACAGACGTCCCACGACTCAAATCGAGTCTGGGGCGTTTTGTTTTGTGCGCTCAGGTCTCTTCACCAGCCAACACGTCCAGCCTGAAGCACGCCCTGTATAATCACTTTCCTGCCTATGCGAGCCGTGCTTTTCGTAGGGATGCTTTCACTGTCACTGGGTTTGCTGTCCTCCGCGCTGTTGCTCGCGCAGTCTGCTCCTGCCAAACCTCCGGTGAGTTCGCCATCTGAAAAAGTGACGCGAGAATCCAGCACACAAGCTCCTGTCCCCCGATTTGAGGACGTCGCTCAGAAGTCTGGACTCACGGTAGCGCATATTTCGTCTACCGATAAGAAATACATCGTCGAGTCTATGAGCGGTGGTGTCGGTTTGATCGACTGCGACAATGACGGCAAACTCGACATCATCACCGTCAACGGTTCAACTGTGCAACAGTACCGTCAGGGCGGCGACCTGATGATCACGCTCTATCACCAAGAGACAGATCTCAACAACAGCGACGCCAGGGAAAACCTGAAGTTTACCGACATCACCAAGTCCGCAGGCCTCACCCGTAAAGGCTGGGGTATGGGCGTGGCTGTGGCCGATTACGATAACGACGGCCTGCAGGATATTTACGTCACTGGCTATGGCAGCAATGTGCTCTATCACAATCTGGGAAACTGCAAGTTTGAAGACGTGACCGAGAAAGCTGGCGTAGGCGCGGGCGGATTCAGCACGGGCGCGGCCTGGGCCGACTATGATCGCGACGGCAAGGTAGATCTTTTTGTTTCGCGCTATGTCCATGTCGATATCGACAAGCTTCCCGAGTTCGGCAACGATCCGCGGTTCTGCCGCTTCAAGGGAGTGCTGGTGCAGTGCGGCCCGTGGGGCTTACCCGGCGAATCAGATTTGCTTTTTCATAACAAGGGCGACGGTACCTTCCAGGAAGTTTCGAAAAAAGCTGGCGTCGACGACCCTCATCACTATTACGGATTGGGCGCCACCTGGGGAGATTACGACAACGACGGCTGGCCTGATCTTTACGTGGCCAACGATGCCGGGCCGAATTTTCTATATCACAATAAGCATGACGGAACTTTTGAAGACGTCGGCTTGCTGTCCGGAGTCGCGCTCAGCGGCGATGGCATGGAGCAAGGCTCGATGGGCGTGGATTGGGGCGATTATCTCCACGAAGGCCGCTTGTCCATGATTGTCACGAATTTTGTTGAGCAGGGCTCGACTCTGTACCATAACCTTGACGCGGAGAACTTCGCTGACGTCAGCGTGCGCGCTAAATTGATGAAGCCCACGTTTCCATTCGTGAGTTGGGGCACATCGTTCTTCGACATGGATAACGATGGCTGGCTCGACTTGTTCATCGCCAACGGTCACGTCTATCCGCAGGTGGATACGATTCCCGGAGGCACTCCTTACCGCCAGCCCATGCTGTTGTTCCGCAATCATCGCGATGGAACTTTTGATGACGTTTCGCAGGCACTGGCTAGCATGCCTCCACAATCGCGGCGGGGTGCGGCCTTTGGCGATATCAACAACGATGGAAATGTCGACATCGTTGTGCTGAACGTGGGTGAGCCTCCCTCGTTACTGCTGAATCACAACGACAATGCGAATCACCGCGTGCTCTTCAAGCTGGTGGGAACGAAGAGCAATAAGGCCGCGATTGGCGCGCGAGTAACCGTGAAAGCTGGCGCACTCGTGCAATTCAGCGAAGTGCGCGGAGGTGCCAGTTACCTATCGCAGAACGATTTGCGGTTGCACTTCGGTTTAGCTGAAAACGAAAAGATGAGCGAGGTAAGCATTCGCTGGCCGAATGGTGAAACGGAAGTTCTGCGGGACGTTCCGGCGGATTTCATTTACACCGTAGTCGAGGGCGGCGGGATTCAGCAGAAAGTGGCTCTGCCGCCTCTGCCGCAGCGCTGAAATCCTTTCGAGTTGCAGCAGCATTATCTCGGTGTGACGTCCCTCTAGCCGTGTTGGCGTGGGCCTGCCGCTGTCGCCGGAAATGGTCAACGAGTGTAATGGGGATTTAACGCCAACTGACTCAGGTGAGCACTCGCTCGTGTTTGCGGACTCGTCTGGAGATTGCAAGACCCCCCGTTCTTGCGCTAGCTTTTCGTACATCCGAAGCAGACCCGTTCGGGCGGAGTTTTTCCGCAGCCTGCTAATCTAAGCGTTCATCGTGAAAAGCTACTGTCCTTCCGCGAATTCTCCTCATGACCCCTTGTGCAATGTCGGTATGGCCTTCCGACACGGTACGCATGCACCTCCGGTTCTTGACAGCACTGAAAGCACGATCTAAGCTTCGTCTACCAATTTTCTTCCAGCCTGCGGATCAGAGATTGTTAACTGGGATTCCGGCCACGTCCTATAGCTCGATTTGACACTTGAACGCTGAGTCAGCTCCTGCCTGTTGAAGCCACTCCCAGGCAAGTGAGCTGATGTGATAGCGCCCACTTTCGCCGACTAAGTCCACTGCGTCATTCAGACAGATGGAGTCAGTTATGAAAACATCCACGTCGGCCGTGGTAACATTGATAACACTATTAGTATCTACTCTGATGATTGGTGGGTGGGGTCAGAATAACCAACACCAATTTGGTGATTACAACCACCATCAGCATGGGGACGGGCGTCAGAATCAGGCTATAGATCCGGGACCTAGACCGGGGGCAGCAGGGGCCGGTACGACCGATGGTAATGAAGGTTACTTTCCAACATTGAATGCAGCCGAGCAAGCTCTATTCCTCGCTGGCTTCACGCAGTTCGTGGAAGTCGAAGGTGTGCCACAAAGCCCCGCTGGTACGTTAGGGAATGGGGGACTTGGTCCAGGATTTAATTCCAATAGTTGTGGTTCATGTCATTCTCAGCCAGCCATATTAGGATCAAGCCCAAGCCCAAACAGTCCGCAAGTACCGCAGACTAATCCAGAGATAGTAGCTGGGTTATCTACTGGAGCTACGAATGTTATTCCATCCTTCATTACGCCTAATGGACCAGTACGGGAAGCTAGATTTGTCAGATACTCAGATGGTACGCTCGACGGTTCGGTGCATAACTTATTTTCTATCGCAGGAAGAACAGATGCGGCAGGTTGTAATCTGCCCCAACCAAACTTTGCTAGTCAGCTAGCCGCTAACAATGTGATCTTTAGAATTCCGATTGCATTGTTTGGAGATGGATTGGTTGAAAATACTTCAGACACAACATTACGAGCCAATCTTGCTTCTACCGCATCACGTAGAGCACAGTTGGGTATAGGAGGAAGATTTAATCTGAGTGGTAACACTGCAACCATTACTAGGTTTGGGTGGAAAGCACAAAACCCCTCATTGGATGTATTTGCGGGTGAGGCTTACAATGTAGAGATGGGTATTACAAACGATAATTTTCCGATGAAGCGGAATGAGTATCCAGGTTGTATCGTTAATCCTTTGCCTGAGGATGCACACTTATCCACAGCAGGGGGATCGCCGACTGTGATTACAGGGGCAACCGAATCAGACATTGATACTTTCACCGATGTAATGAGATTGTCCGCTCCGCCTACACCGGTACCACCTACAACAGATACGATTGCCGGACAAGGCAATTTTGAGCGAGCAGGTTGTAATCTGTGTCATTCAGAAACATTAACGACACGTAAGTCTATTTTTACTGGAATGAGTAATGTTACATTCCACCCATTGTCAGATTTTGCTTTGCATCATATGGGACAAGGTCTAGCAGACGGGATTAATCAGGGAGTTGCGTCAGGGGATGAGTTTAGGACAGCGCCATTGTGGGGAATAGGACAAAGGTTATTCTTCCTACACGATGGAAGAACAAGTGATTTAGTGCGGGCTATACAACAACATGCCAGTCAAGGATCAGAAGCAAATCAAGTAATAAACAAGTTCAATGATCTGAGTACACAACAACAACAGCAATTGCTGGATTTCTTGAGGTCGTTATGAGACTTACGGTCAGGAAAAGAACAAATAGCAGAATGGGCGGTTGTCTGCACTCGTGCCGTTGACTCGGCATGCCCGCCATGATCGTTGGTCATCGGTTCGCCCCGGGCGCATTGCTGCTTCGGGTCACGGGGCCAAGAGCCAGTGTTCTCATCATCGCCCGCCATGAGCCTCAATAGACCGAGGCAAGCGAGAAGCACGACGATCGAGCCCACGAAGGGAAGCACTCCGGTATTCGTTGTGAATCGAGCAACGGTAAAAACCACAACAGCAATTCCGGCTACGGCTTCGATCACCCCAGGGATTAGACGCTTCGGCAGGGCCCATGTTCGCACAGCGCCCGAAGCGGCAGAGCGATAACTGTCGAAAACAGGTGATTACACTCCTTGACCTGTCCGGCGGCCTTCTAGGTTCTTTGCAGATTTCGATCAAGCGACCTTCGGTGTCGCGGATTTCAAAAACTGCATGTCTCCCCCTCCTGGATAGGTCCAGCGAGAACCCGTCGACTAGAAACTCGACTAGAAAGATGTTCGCGGGTGCCCCTCCTTTCGCGTTCTTGCGAAAAAGCCTACCCTGAGCGGAGCCGACGGGGTGGGACCGCAGTCATGGAACAACCCTGCTATCAGAGAATTTCGACAAGTCTTTGTGACATCTAACCTTGTCCTCAGCCCATCGCTTGCGCGATCATGATCGATGGCGCGGCGGCTGGCACAAAGCCACGCAGTCGTGCTCCAAAGTCCTTTTTTTCCACGGATTCTAGCGTCTAAGTTCCTTGACATCCGAATAACAAATGGAGAGAACCCGTGAATGCAATATTTTGCGAGGCGGGCGCTGATTGTAAGGCATTTAGCAAAGGCAAATTGGCAAAGTCATCTAATTCCTTTGAATGGAATATTTTGCGAGTAAGTTTTTTACTTTCAATATTTTAGCCGGATTCAGGCTAGGCCGGAAGCCGTAACTTGCTGATTCCAGATATTTTAGCGAGATCGATCTGTTTTTTTTTTGATCTGGATCGCGGTTTCCTAGTCCTCGCGGCAAGCCCAAACTCCTGTGCGCATTTCCCGACTACTTTGCGAGAAGTGGCTTTCTCATTCGATCCCCAGTTGTCTCTGGATTTGTTCAAGCGACGCGCCTTTCGTCTCCGGAACCATGGTTTTTACCCAGAGAAGCTGGAGCACCATCATGCCCGCGAAAAACGAGAAAACGTAGCCGATCGGGAAGGCGGAGACCATCTTCGGGAAGAAAGTGGTGAGTAGGGCGGCGAAGATCCAATGCGTGCCGCAACCGAGGCTCTGCCCCTCCGCGCGATGGCGATTGGGAAATATTTCGGAGATGAAAACCCAGATCACCGCTCCCTGGCCGATCGCGTGTGCGGCGATAAAGGCGAAGATGCAAGCCGGCACGATCAAGAAGTGACCGGTAAAGAAAGCCCACGCGACCAGGCCGAGCGAAGTGATGTAGCCGAACGAGCCGATATAAAGAAGAGTGCGGCGGCCGAGCCGGTCAATGAGCCAGAGTCCGACAAAAGTGAAAATCAGATTGGTGATGCCGATGCCGATCGATTGCAGCAGCGCGGCTTTCGCAGCCAGGCCGGTAAGTTCAAAGATGCGTGGCGCGAAATACAAGATCGCATTAATACCGGACATCTGATTAAAGAAGGCAATCAGGATGGCGAGCAGGATCGGTTTACGAAGACGCATCGTCCAGAAATGTCCAGAGGACGATTTTTGTTCCGATACTGCAGCAGCCATAATCTCGTCGGCCTCGGCCGCGATCTCTGCCTTCGGGGCCTCGGGCTCGATGCGTTGCAGTACTTTGAGAGCAGACTCGCGGTCGCCCTTTCGGCTAAGCAGCCAGCGGGGGCTTTCGGGCAGGCCAAAACACAATGCCGCGTAGAGCAGCGATGGAAACGCCGCCACGCCCAGCATCCAGCGCCACGCGTTGTCGCCGATGCCGGCCAACAGAGCATTCGATACGTAGGCGATCAGGATGCCAAAAACAATATTGAATTGGAACATGCCGGCAAGGAGCCCGCGATGCTTGGGCGGTGCGATCTCGGAGATATACATGGGAGCGACCACAGTCGAGATGCCAATGCCTAATCCGCCAATGACGCGCGCCGCGATAAAGACGGCAACGTTTGGCGCCAAGCCTGAGCCCACGGCGCCAACAAAGTAAAGAATGCCGATCCAAAGCAGCGTGGCTTTGCGTCCGAATCGATCTGCGGGCCATCCCCCGAGCAGGGCACCAACGACGGTGCCGTAGAGGGCCGAGGCCATGGCAATGCCGTGCAATCCGGGGCTCAGCCCCCAAAGTGACTGAATTGTTTTTTCGGCGCCGGAAATTACGACTGTGTCGAAACCGAAAAGAAAGCCGGCGAGCGCTGACGTAAGTGACCAGAAGAAGATGCGACCATTCATGAGTAGGTAAAACGCAACTTGCCAAGAACTGGTGCTATGCGCATGCAAATCGTGAGGCCATTAAAAACAGGCGAAGACCTGAGAACTGATTCAACCCTGCGTCAGCGGATATCCTTTTTCCCGCCAGCCGCGAATGCCGCCGTCCATCGAAATCACGTTCTTATAACCCATCTTCTGTAGATTGTCCGCTGCCAGAGCGGAGCGAAATCCGCCGCCGCAGTAGAGCACAATTTCCGTATTGAGATCGGGCACGCGCGCCTCGATGTCGCGCTCGATGATGCCTTTGCCGAGGTGAATCGCCGCCGGCAGATGGTCTTTGGCGTATTCACTTTCTTCGCGCACGTCCACCAGGATAAACTTCTCGCCGCGATCTATTCTCGTTTTCACTTCCTCGACGTTGGTTTCTCGCACGCGCGTTTTAGCGTCGTCCACAATCTTCAGAAAGCGCGGGGGATGTTGCTGAGCCATTGAATCTCCTTTTGCATTCATTAGGGCGATAACATCCTATCAAGTGCTGTGGGAGTTAGACAGAGCAAAGGTGAGCGATCGTCCTTGTTTAACTTCGTATCCTTCGTTGTCTCAGCTAGCATAAACGTGTGAGAGAGAACGAGACTTCTCGTCGAATCGGCTTGGCGCGCGTCTTATCGAAGGTTGGCTTCTGTTCCCGGTCGCACGCGGCAGAGTTGATTCGTGCCGGGCGGGTGAGTCTGAACGGAAAGATCCGCCGCGATCCGGAGACGCCGGCTTCTATGGAACTAGCCGAAATCTCGGTCGATGGCAAGGCCGTTCGGGCCCAGGAAAAAATCTATCGCATGCTCAACAAACCTCGCGGTGTCGTGACAACGGCATCGGACGAAAAGGGCCGGGAGACCGTGTATGCATTGCTGAACGAGCCTGACGGTGATAGGAGCGGCTGGCTGAAACAAACCCAGCCGTGGCTGGCTCCCGTTGGCCGCCTAGACAAAGCAAGCGAGGGTTTGCTGCTGCTGACCAACGATTCCCAGTGGGCGGCACGCATCGCTGCGCCGCAAACGCATTTGGATAAGACCTATCATGTCCAGATTGATATAGTCGCGGACGAGGCGCGGATCGAGACCTTGCTTCGCGGCGTGAACGTGAAGGACGGACAAATGCTGCGAGTGAAACAGGCTCGTCTCTTGCGCTCCGGAGAAAAAAACTGTTGGCTCGAGATTATTCTCGATGAGGGCAAGAACCGCCATATCCGCCGCATGATTGAAGCTCTCGGGATCGAGGTGTTGCGCTTGGTGCGCGTGGCTATCGGACCGCTGCAGTTGGGCGATTTGGCGAAGGGCAAACACCGTGCCCTTACAACTAATGAGAAGCGAATGCTCGACCGCGCTATGCGAGAGAAGAGTCTATGACCGACTTAACTTTCCTTTCTGCGGTTGCGATGGCGGAGCAGATCCGGAGGAAGAAAATATCCGCGGTCGAACTTGTTGATGCGCACTTGGCGCGGATCGAGAAACTGAATCCAACACTAAACGCCTTTGTACAAGTCGACGCAGAACGGGCGCGACGCGCCGCTGGAGCTGCTGAAGCCTCTGTCTTGCGCGGAGAACAAATCGGCCCTTTGCACGGGGTTCCGATCAGCATAAAAAGTTCGATCAGCGTAGCGGGAATGCGTTGCGAGTCCGGAACCCAGCTTCGCCGGGGAATTGTATCGCACGAAGATGCGCCATTGGTAGCGCGGCTGAAGAATGCGGGGGCCATTATTTTGGGCACGACCAATACGCCCGAGCTTTTGATGGCGTGGGAAACCGACAACCTGCTCTATGGCCGCACCAATAGCCCCTGGGATCTCTCGCGCACACCTGGTGGTTCGAGCGGCGGCGAAGCGGCGGCGATTGCTGCGGGAATGTCCGCGGGTGGAATAGGGAGCGATGGCGGTGGTTCGATTCGCGTCCCGGCACACTTCAGCGGTATCTGCGGCCTCAAGCCGACACCGGGACGAATTCCCGCGACCGGACACTTTCCAGTATCAGCGGGCCCGTTTGCTTTAATCGGGGCCGTCGGACCGATGGCACGTACCGTTGCCGATTTGAAAGTACTGTTCGAGGCGGTGCGGGGGCCGGACGTTGGCGACACATCCGCAGCGCCGGTTCCGCTGCGCTGGCCCGGCGAAGATGAAGTCAGGAAACTGAGAATCGGTTATTTTGAAGACGATGGCCGCACGCCGGTCACGCCGGATATCCGCGCGGCGGTGCGAACCGCTGCAGACGCTTTGCGTCATGCGGGATTTCAAGTCGAACAGTTCCAACCGCAACACCTCGAGGAAGCCCGCCAACTCTGGCTTAAATATTTCGTGGTCGCGGGCGGAATGCTCCTGCGGCCAATGTTTGACGGGCGCGAGTCTGATCTCAGTCCGCTCTTGAAGCAGTTTCTGGAATGGTCCGCCGCCGAGCCACCGCTCACTGCCGAAGCACTGCTTAAGGCTTGGCTCGAACGCGACACGCTCCGCGCACAATTCTTCCCGCAAATGGAGGACTATCCGATTCTGTTGTGTCCGCCGGCAGCGATTCCCGCGTTTCGGCACGGAGAGCGCAGCTGGCGGGTTGAAGGCAAGACAGTCCACTATCTCGACGCGTGGAGCTTTGCGGAGTTTTTTAACCTTTTGGGCAATCCCGCTGCAGTGGTGCCAGTGAGCCGCTCGCCAGAAGGCTTGCCCATCGGCGTGCAAATTGTCGGACGGCCGTGGGCAGAAGAACAGGTTCTGTGCGTTGCCGCTAAAGTGGAACAGCAATGCGGCGCCTGGAAGGTTCCTCCGTTCGCGTGAACGCATCTTGATCGCATCGCTAGTACTTTTATATTATTCCCCGAGGCGCCGTAAGGTAAGTAACTTGGGTTCGCACAAGATTTCAGTCACTGTGGGACTGAGATCCACCGCTGAAAAAAGTCTCACGAATGCGAGAGAACTCACGCTCCGAAGGTTTAGGTAGCCGAGCCCTGTTCTGGCTGCTCCCATTCCTGGTAGTTTCGGCCGCGTATCTTTATACGTTCCCGCAGCCAACAATTTTTTATGCGGGCATTGTGCTGCTGCACGCACTAGCAGGCGTGATTGCAACAATTCTGCTCGTTCCCACACTGTTTCGTCTGTTGCGCGAGGGACGCTTTCTTGCGCGTGCGGGCTGGCTGCTCATTTCCGCTGGCGCCATTCTCGGAATCGTCCTCATCAAAACCGGTACTGCGCGCTCGGAATGGAAATGGCTATATTTTCACATCGTGATCTCGCTCATCGGCGTCGGCTTTCTGATCGCCGAAAAGTTGGGAAGGCATAGAGGCTTCTCTTCGAACATCCCAGCCTCCTTTTGTCGTACAGCAATCTGCCTGATCCTGCTTGCCGGAGTTGGGTATGGCGCGCGCTACGTTCGTGAAAGTTGGCAGACGCGTGGCCGCATCCAGAATCCCGCGATGCCGCCCGACAACATGAATGGCGAGGGCGACGGGCCCGAAGGCTCCTTCTTTCCAAGCTCCGCGCAAGTCTACGGCAAGCAGAAAATTCCCAGCAAGTTTTTTATGGAGTCTGACTCGTGCAAACGGTGTCACGAGGATATCTACAACCAGTGGTTCAGCTCGGCCCATCATTTTTCTTCGTTCAACAATCAGTGGTATCGCAAGTCGATCGAGTACATGCAGGATACGATCGGGACCAAGCCCTCGAAATGGTGCGGCGGATGCCACGATCCCGCCCTGCTCTACAGCGGATTGATGGATACGCCGATCAAACAGATCGTGCACCGTCCCGAATCGCAGGCGGGACTCGGATGCATGATGTGCCATTCCATCGCCAACGTGAAAAGTACGATGGGCCAGGGCGATTTCTATCTGGAATATCCCAAGTTGCACGAGTTGGCCGCAACGCAGAATCCGGTTGCGCGCGCGCTCCACGATTTCCTGATCCGTCTGAATCCAGAGCCCCACCGGCGTGTGTTTCTCAAGCCGTTCATGCGCACTCAGACCGCAGAGTTCTGTTCCACCTGCCATAAAGTGCATCTGGACGTGCCAGTGAATCACTACCGCTGGTTCCGCGGTTTCAACGAATATGACAATTGGCAGGCTAGCGGAGTCTCTGGGCAAGGTGCTCGATCGTTCTACTATCCGCCGAAGCCGCAACAGTGCGCCGATTGCCACATGCCGGCGGAAGCGTCACAGGACGCGGGCAACATCAACGGATTCGTGCATTCTCATCGCTTTCCTGGCGCGAATACTGCCGTGCCCACGGCGAATGAAGATGCCGCGCAATTGAAACTCACCGAGGGATTTCTAAAGAGTGGCGCTCTCACTGTCGATATTTTTGCCTTGTCACCGGCGCAGGCGCCGCTTAAATCCGGGGCTGGTACTCAATCAGAATTGGCCACAACGTTTGCAGTGGGCGAAGAAGCAGAGACAAAAATTACTCCCGGTGCGGAAGGCGAAGTTGCGCCGGTCACCGCCCCATTGAATCGAGTGCAGCCGGCCCTGCGCCGCGGCGATACAGTACGCGTGGATGTCGTTGTCCGCACCAAGAAGGTTGGGCACTTTTTCCCCGGGGGCACGGTCGATGCATACGACACCTGGCTCGAACTGAAGGCGATCGATGATAAGGGTCAGACCATCTTCTGGAGCGGTATGGTTGAGGACGGGGGCAAAGGTCCGGTGGAAAAGGGCGCACATTTCTATCGCTCGCTGCAGGTCGATGCGCACGGAAATGCGATCAACAAGCGCAACGCCTGGGCAACGAGAGCGGTGGTGTATGTGCGGCTGATCCCGCCAGGTGCCGCCGATACGGTGCACTACCGCATGTCGATTCCTGAAAATGCCGGCAGTAAAATTACGCTGCACGCGCGTCTGTGCTATCGCAAGTTCTCGTGGTGGGGAACGCAATTTTCCTTCGTGGGAGAGCCCGACGAAAAGTCAGGCCACGAAGTGACGCCTGGGTATGACGATCGTCCGTTTCTGTTCACGAAGTCGATCGTGGGAGTTTCAGCCAAACAAGAAAAGATCCCTGACGTTCCGATCGTCACGGTCGCAGAAGATGAAGTGACTCTCCCGGTCGTTGCGCGCAATGTTCCCGCCGCCCAACCGAAGACAGTTACACGCAAGGACGAATGGCAGCGCTGGAACGATTACGGAATCGGCCTGTTTCTACAAGGCGATTTGAAAGGCGCGGCCGCGGCGTTTCAGAAAGTGACCGAGGCCGATCCAAACAATCCCGATGGCTGGGTCAACATCGGCCGCTGCGCCGTGCAGGAAGGCGACATGGAGCGCGCCCGCACAGTGCTCGAGCGAGCGCTGGCTTTGTCTTCGAATCTGGCGCGAGCTAACTATTTCTACGCGCGCGTGCTTCGCGCAGACGGTAACTATGAGGGCGCTGCCGCCCGTTTGCGGATTGTTCTCGGCCAATATCCGCGTGACCGTGTAGCACTCAACGATCTCGGACGAATTCTTTTTCTTCAGCGCAAATATAATGACGCGGTAAAGATGCTGCAATCTGTTCTCGCCATCGATCCTGAAGATCTGCAGGCGCATTACAACCTCATGCTGTGCTACAGCGGTCTTGGCAACGAAAAGCTCGCGAACGAACACGAGGAGCGCTACTTGAGGTTCAAAGCGGATGAATCGTCGCAGGCGATCACCGGGCCGTATCGCCAGTTACATCCAGAAGACAACAACGAGAGACAGGCGATTCATGAGCATGTGTCGGTGCCGCTCGTGGCGCTGCATCCGAAACGCAGCAGCGAGGCCGGCATCAATACCTCTGCCGGGGGCTCAAGGTAGTGAAGACCACAAAAGTGCATTTCACCAGAGAGTCACAGAGTCACAGAGAAAAGACGAAGCCTGTTTGTCCGCGTTTTCTCTGCTTCTCTGTGCCTCTGTGGTGGATCGTCTTTCTGGGGATTACCGCCCAAGCCCAGCAGGTTCATTTTCGTGACGTCACTGCGCAAGCGGGCATTCATTTCACGCATAACAATGGGGCGTTTGGAAAAAAGTGGCTCCCCGAAACCATGGGCCCGGGCTGTGCCTTCATTGATTACGATAACGATGGCTATCCAGATATTCTGCTGGTGAACGGCGACGACTGGCCCGGGCACGTTCATGCCGGAGCGACGACCCCAAAGCTATACCACAACAACCACGACGGAACCTTCACCGATGTAACCCGCAAAGCTGGACTGGCTGTGCCTATGTTTGGACTCGGAGTGGCAGTCGGCGATTACGACAACGACGGCTTCGATGATGTCTTCATCACGGCGCTTGGACAAAGCCATCTTTTTCACAACAACGGTAATGGCACATTCACGGAAGTTACAAAGTCTGCCGGCATGTGGGGTCCCAACGAGTTTTCCACCAGCGCTGCGTGGGTGGACTATGATCGCGATGGCAAACTCGACCTCGTCGTCGCGAATTACGTGCGCTGGAGTGAGCAAACCGATCTCTACTGCACTCTCGACGGCGCGCACAAATCTTACTGCACTCCGGAGTCGTACAAGGGGACGTCGGTGCGGTTGTGGCGCAACCTCGGCGGCGGCAAGTTTGAAGATGCCACGCAAAAGTCCGGCCTTGGCGATCCCACTTCGAAAAGTTTGGGGATTGCAATCCTCGATTACAACGGCGATGGTTGGCCCGACATCTTGATCGCCAATGACACGCAGCCCAACAAGCTCTACCTGAATAAGAAAGACGGCACCTTCGAGGAACACGGCGTTCCCGCCGGTATAGCGTTCAGCGAGGATGGGGTCGCCCGGGCAGGCATGGGCGTCGATGCTGCTGACTATGATCGTAGCGGGCATCCCAGCGTTATCATCAGCAACTTTGCCAACCAGATGGTTTCTCTCTACCACAACGAAGGCAACGGCCTGTTTGTAGACGAAGCTCCGCAATCGGAAGTGGGGCGTGCCACGCTGGTTACGCTGGGATTCGGCTGCTTCTTTTTTGATTACGACAATGACGGCTGGCCTGACATTTTTGTCGCTGACGGCCACATCGAAGATCAGATTGAGCGGGTGCAGAAGCGCGTGAGCTATGCGGAGCCTTCGCATCTTTTCCGCAACCTGGGCGGAGGCAAGTTTCAGGAAGTGACGGCGCAAATGGGCCAGGCGTTTGCCGCGCCAAGGGTGGCGCGGGGCGCGGCCTACGCCGACATTGAAAACGACGGCTTTCTCGATGTTCTTGTCACCACGAACGCTGGCCCGGCATTTTTATTCCACAACGAGGGCGGAACGAATCACAGCCTGCGGGTGAAGTTAGTCGGTACAAAGTCAAATCGCGATGGCATCGGGGCGGTCGTGCGCGTGACCTCTGGCGAGAACAAAGACACGCAGTGGAAGATGCTGCGCTCCGGCTCTAGCTATCTTTCACAGAGCGAACTCGTGCTTACCTTCGGCCTGGGCGCGCAAGCCAAAGCCGACGTAGTTGAGATTCAATGGCCCAGCGGCCAGGTGGATAAATTTTCTAACGTCGCAGCGGGACAAACCGTAACGATACAAGAAGACAAGGGCGTGATTGCTAAACGGGCTTACCGTAATGCCACGAAACAATAAAAACCACAAAGGACGCGAAGTATCACGAAGGTAACCCAAGAACAAATCAAGGGGCCGATTGCGTCCTTTGTGGTTAAATCGTTAATCGAATGACTCCCCGAATTTCAGCAGCTCTGGCCGGCACACTCTTGGCCGCGTTTGGCTGGTTTGCGTCTGCTCAGCAAACGCAACCGAAAGCCGCGAACCCGGTTGAGGCCGCGCGCATGAACAATCTCGGCGCCGCTTACATGAACCAGCAGCTTTTCGAAAAAGCTTTGAAATCGTTCCAGCAGGCAGCCGAGCTCGATCCCAAGCTGACGATCGCGCGCCTCAATGAAGGCATCGCCCTCCTGAATCTGCAGAAGATCGAGGATGCTAAAGCGGCGCTCGAAGATGCGCTGAAAGAGGATCCGAAGAACGCGAACGCGTGGTACAACCTCGGCCTGTTCGCGAAAAATACGGGCGATGCTCAAGCGGCTATCGATGCCTTCAGGCATGTAACTGAGATCGACCCGAATGATGCCGATACCTGGTATTTTCTCGGTGCTTCCTACGTGCAAGCAAAACAGTTCCCGCAGGCAATCGAGGCCTTCCAGCACGCTCTGCAACTCAACCCTCTGCACGCCTCTGCCGAGTTTGGACTTTCGCGCGCCTATCAGCAGTCTGCCGACATCGACCACGCCCGCGAGCACCTAAAAAAATTCCAGTACATCACGCAAAATAAAATCGGCGCGCCCATGAGCTTGGCCTACGGCGAGCAGGGAAAGTACTCACGCGCAGTCGAATCGCCGTCAGCGGTGTTGAAGGCACCTGCGCAGATCAAGGTGCGGTTTGTGGATGTGACGGCGCAAGCTGGGCTGGTGACGAAACCGGACACGGGTAAATCGAATGGGATTAATGCTTGGCTGGGCCCAGGTGCCTGTTTCCTTGATTACGACAATGACGGGAAGATTGACATTTTCCTGCCCGACAACGGGGCGCAGGGCGGTATGTCGCTCTATCACAATCTCGGCAACGGCAAGTTTGAGGACGTTACCAAGAAGGCGGGTATCGATCCGAGTTGGCACGGGCTGGGCTGTACGGCGGGTGATTATGACAATGACGGCGCGGTCGACATCGCGGTAAGCAGGAAGGATGACGTCCTGTTATTTCATAACGAGAAGAACGGCACGTTCAAGGAAGTGGTCGCGAGCGGCGACGCTAACATTGGCGCAAACGACTTGGACCTCGGCCTCACGTTCATCGACTACGATCACGATGGCGATCTCGATCTGCTCGTCACCCGCAGCGGGGACAAAGCCGAGTGGGGAGATATGTTCCGAAATAACGGTGACGGAACTTTTACCGATGTGAGCGAGCAGTTAGGTTTTTGGGAGATGGGATCCTCCGGCGGGGAGGGCGCGATTGGAACGGATTACAACAATGATCGAGCGGTGGACATTTTGGTTCCCGCGCTCGGGCCGGCCATCCTGGAGAATCCTAGAGAAGGAAAGTTTCAGGCAAAACGGCCATGGTCCGATTCCATGCCGGCGCCGGTACGTGCTGCTGCAATTCTTGACTTCGACCACGACGGCTGGATGGATATGGCCTTCACGCACGATGGGTGGACGAATGGGCAAGGCATAACGCTATGGAGGAATGACAAAGGCAAGAAGTTCGACCGGGTTGGTTTTCCGAAAGTTGAATGGCTCAAAGGTTGGGGAATTGCCGCCATCGACTACGACAACGACGGCTGGGTCGACCTAGTCGCAGTGGGCGAAACCAAAGAGGGCAAGGGCGAAGTTCGCCTATTCCGCAATCTGGGGGCGGATGGTTTCAAAGACGTCACCGCTGATGTTGGTCTCGACAAAATTCAACTCAAAGAGCCGCGCGCCATCATCACCGGGGATTACGATGGCGACGGCGCGACCGATCTGCTGATTACCCAGAATCATGGTCCAGCCGTGCTGCTGCGCAATGAAGGCGGGAATCAGAATCACTGGCTGCGACTTTCGCTCAAAGGACTGAACGACAACAAGAGCGCCATCGGCACCAAGGTGGAAGTGTTTGCCGGCGGTAACCGGCAGAAGTTTGAAATCGCCGGTTCGTCCGGATACCTGGGGCAAAATTCTACCGACATCGTGGTCGGTCTTGGCGATTCAAAAGAGGCCGATGTTATTCGCATGCTGTGGCCCACCGGCGTGTTGCAAGATGAAATTAACGTCGCGGGTGACAAACAGAAGAACTTTCTCGAGATTGATCGCCGCGGCAGTTCCTGCCCCACGCTGTTTGTGTGGAATGGCGAGCGCTACGAATTCGTCGCCGACATGCTGGGCGCGGGCGTGGTTGGACACTGGGTTGGGCCCGGGCAGCGCGATATTCCGCGGCCTGTTGAGTACATCAAGATTGATCGCAATATGATTCGTGAGAAGAACGGAAAGCTGAGCTTTCGCTTTATGGAACCGCTGGAGGAAGCTGTCTACCTCGATCAGGTGCGCGTCTTGGCCGTCGATCATCCGGTGAATGTCGAGGTTTATCCCAACGAGTATTTCGCGTCGAACCCGCCGTATCCGGAATTCAAGGTGGTGGTGAGCAAGAGCAAAGATGCGCGCGCGCCCGCGGGGGCGTGGGATGAGCACGGGCACAACGTTTTGCCTGATCTGCAGGCGCATCGCTACTTCGGCGATTTTGCGTTGACGCAGTTTCAGGGTTTTGCCAAGCCGCACAGCCTGGTGCTCGATCTCGGCGAGGCGTACCGCGGCGGCCCGCTGTGGCTGCTGATGCATGGGGAAGTCGAATACTTTTCGGCGAACAGCATGTATGCCGCGTCGCAAGCGGGCGTGCAGGCGATCTCCCCTTATGTCGAAGCGCTTGGCGCAAACGGCAAGTGGGCGCGCGTGATGGACGACATGGGATTTCCTGCCGGTGGCCCGCGCACCATGACCGCCGATCTGAGCGGTAAGCTGCCGAGGGGCACGCGGAAGATTCGTATCACTACCAATCTACAGATTTATTGGGACAGCGTTTTGATTGATCGCACGGACCAGTCCGCTGCACGCGAGATCCCTGGCCCCGCCGGTGAAAGCGGGGGGGGGCGGGATGACGAAAATGTGCGCTTGACCGCAGTTCCACTGGTCCACGCCGATCTCGGTTTCCACGGTTTCCCGCTGAAGATTGAGGGTACCCCGCCGGGCAACGTGCAATATGTTTATGAGAAGACCAGCGAGACCGGGCCGTACACGCGTCCGGCTGGAACCTACACGCGCTACGGCGATGTGTTGCCCCTGCTGACAGCTCTGGACGATCAGTTGGTGGTATTCGGATCGGGCGATGAGGTTCGTCTCGACTTCGAGCCATCGAAATTACCAGCTTTGCGGCAGGGGTGGGTGCGCGATTATTTCTTTGCGGCCAACGGTTACGAGAAAGACATGGACTTCTACGCGGCAGAAGGTAATTTCGTAGCGCCGCTGCCATTCCTGAGGATGGGTGACTATCCGTATCCGGCGGGCAAGTCGTTTCCACTCGACGATGCTCACCTGAACTATCTCCTCGAATACAACACGCGGCATATGTCAGGAAATGAGCAGCGCGGGTATTGGTTCGATTACGGTCCCAAATGAGTCCAACGACGACGTTTATGGAATCGTTTTAGCATTGACATTTTTGGCCCGCGCATAATCCAATAGGCGGACTCATGGAAACTACTTCGGTTGCCGCTCCCTCCGCTCCGCGCTTGCGCCGCACGCTTACGCTTTGGGACCTGATTCTTTATGGCGTGATCGTGATTCAGCCGGTTGCCCCCATGTCGGTGTTCGGCGTGTTGAGCAATCGCGGCCATGGGCACGTGGTAACGACCATTCTCATTGCCATGGTGGCCATGCTGTTTACGGCGATCAGTTACGGCAAAATGGCGCGGGCGTATCCCAGCGCGGGCTCGGCGTTTACTTATGTGGGCCAGGAGATCAATCCGGCGCTCGGCTATGTCACGGGATGGAGCATGGTGATGGATTATCTGCTGAATCCCATGATCTGCATTATTTGGATCAGCCAGCAGGCGCACGTTTTTGCCCCAGGCGTTTCTTACGGGGCATGGGCAGTTTTCTTCGCGCTGGTGTTTACGGCCTTGAACGTTCAAGGTGTGAAAACTTCCGCTCGAGTGAACACAGCTCTGGCGGCGGGAATGGGCGTGGTGATTGCGATCTTTTTCGTCGCCGCGGCGCGCTATATTTTTGGCCATCCTCACGACGGCGCGGCCTTCTTTACCCGGCCGTTTTACGATCCGGCGAGTTGGAACACGAAAGCGGTGCTGGGTGGAACGTCGGTTGCCGTGCTGACCTACATAGGTTTTGATGGCATCTCGACACTGTCGGAAGAGGCCGAGAATCCGCGACGAAATATTCTTCTGGCAACGGTGCTTGTCTGTGTGGTGATTGGAATCTTGTCGGCCTTCCAGGTGTATGCCGCGCAGCTGATCTGGCCAGCCTCTGAACCATATCCGAACACGGACACCGCTTTTACCTTCGTGGCTGGCCGAGCATGGGCACCATTGTTCGCGATTGTCGGGTTCACGCTGGTTGTGGCCAATTTTGGTTCGGGGATGGGCGCGCAACTGGGCGCGGCGCGGTTGCTCTATGGCATGGGTCGCAGCAACGCTTTGCCGAAATCCTTTTTCGGAGCGGTCGATGCCAAGCGGCGAGTTCCACGTAACAATGTTCTTTTCGTCGGCGTCCTCGCGCTGGCGGGAGCTTTTCTGCTTCCCGCGCTGGCGGGAGCCACGACGGGCTACGATCTTGGAGCTAACCTGCTCAACTTCGGCGCGCTGATCGCGTTCATGGGAGTGAATGCCGCGGCCTTTGTGCGTTATTACTTGCACGAAGAGGAAAAGAAGCTCGGCAATCTGGCTCCGCCCGTTCTGGGCTTCATCATCTGTTTCTTTCTCTGGATCAGTCTGAGCCCCAAAGCTCTGGTCTTCGGTGCGATGTGGATGGCAGTGGGAATTGCCGTAGGCGCGTGGAAGACCAAAGGTTTCCGCGGCAACCTGGTGGATTTCGAACTGCCGCCGGAGGAGTAGGCTTCCGGGTGATCGGCCGCAGTGCGCAGGCAAGAGTGCCTGCGCCACATTGACCTCGTTTTACCTACTGCAGATTCCAACCGCTGACTTCCACCACCGCTTTCGCGGCTTCCAGTTCACTTGCGCGGTAGGTGGCTGTTAGCTTACGTTTCTCGCCGGGTAATAGAGAGATGTAGTTGTCCTCCCACACGACTGGAAGAATTTCTTGGCCGTGGATGCCTTTGTTCACTTTTAGTCTCACGAAGAAAGCAAGATTCCTGCTCGGATTCTCTACCGTCACGTGGCTTATAGACTCCTCGCCTTTGCGTTTGGTGCTGATTTTAAGTTTGAGCTTCACCTTGGGAAGCTGTGCGAGCGCAGTGTAGTCGGCGAAGGAATCGGTTGGGGTCATCCACCACGTCGATTTTGCCCAATCGATGGTTTCGGGTTTGGTGGAGAGCCAGTAGAAATTTGAGCCGACCAGTTTTCCACCGGAGTCGGTCAGGCGCAATGCGATGAAGTAGACCGAAGTCAGGCCTTGCACCTCGGGCAACGCGAAAATTTTCGCGCTGCTATCGGCGGGCATTTCGACCGAGTCTTCACGGGAGAACTTCTCGGTCATGTCGAGATTGTAAATCTTTGTAGTGAGTTTCAAGCTTTTCGCATCTTCGTATTGGCTGCTGACCAGCCAGATGGAACGATCGTCGTATCCATAGACGGCGTGCAGTGCTTCCATGGCGCGTTTGGCGCCGAAGTAGCCGCCGCCAGGACGCAAGTAATAGTCGTAGAGGTGCCAGATCATGGATGGCCAGGCATTGTTCAGCATCCATTGAATCACTCCGGTCGATTCGTATTTGTTGCGGCTGTATGCTTCGTACATGGCGCGTACACCTTCGTAAGTCTGCATCTGCGACTTAGAAGCGAAGTCTTCGGCGCTGTCTGATTTTCCGTAGCGGTTGGCCAATGCATCGCTAAAAACTTTGATGGTTTTAAATTCGCCGCCGCCGGCGTGGTAGTTCCAGACATCGTCGATGGGCCACAAATGGTCTTTTCCGACCATTGCGCGAATGCTCTCGAGCGGTGGGACGGCCGGTCCCATGCTGGTTTCGGTATTGAAGCCGTAGCCGCCGCCGCAACCGCCGGGATTGCACTGCTTGCGATTGGGCTGGCCTTCGAGCGAGTCTTGTTCCCAATAGCCGGGAGCTACATACTCGTATGGCCCGGTCATTTTGACGCCGCTATCGCCGCTGACCGTGGTGGCCTTCCCGGTGGCCGAAGAGACGACTGGATTTGGCCAAAGAAGTCGTTTTTCAATGTCGAGATACATTTGCTCTACATCGGGTGGAGGCGGATTATCGCTGCCGTTTAGCCACATCACCAGACTGGGATGGCTGCGCAAACGGTAGATCTGATCGCGCAAAGATTGCTTTGCAATTTCATAATCCTGTTGCGTCCAGCGTGACCATCGTTCCCAGAAATCGCAACAACACCAGCCGGCCATCACCAGAATCCCCTGCTGGTCGGCGAGATCGAAGAACTCCCGGGTTTCGAGCTTGCCTTCGAGGCGCACCGTGTTTAGGCCCATGTCGAGAACATAACGAAATTCATCGTGCAAGCGCTGCGAGTCTTCACGCAGCATCATGTCGGGAGTCCAGCCGCCGCCGCGGATAAGAATGTTCTTGCCGTTGACGTGGAAAGCGCGACCGCCTGTGGCATTGACTTCCGAAGTAATTTGGCGAATCCCGAACTCAGTTTGTGAACGAAAACTGACTGCGCCGTTAACTTCGAAAGTCATAGTTAGCGGATAGAGATTAGGCTTGCCCATCTGCGCGGGCCACCATAACTTCGGATTCGCAAACACAAGTTGCGAATACTTATCCGCCGTGAAGGTAAGGTCCTTGGATTCGTTTCCAGCCAGTTCGACTGGTTGCTCGAAGGTGATGCTTTCGATCTGGCCTTTCAGTTTCCCCTTTACGGCATGACTGGTGCCGTTTTTCAGTTGAGCGGTAACGGTGAGTTGGGCGGATTCGCCAGTGGGCAGGCTCAACTTGGAGACGACAGTGGGATAACGCAGGGCTACGGGGCCGCTGGTAGTCAGATAGACTTCGCGCCAAAGGCCCATGTTCTTGTCGGGAGGCGCGGGATTCCAATCGACGAAGGTGATCGCGAGATCGTTCTCGGTGGGAGCGAAGACCTGCACTGCGAGAACATTTTCGGCACCAGGCTTGAGGGCGCGAGTAACATTAAGTTCATATGTGCGCCAGGCCCCGGCGATTTCGTTGGAGTCGGCGACCTGTTTTCCGTTGAGCCATACGTTGGCGCGATAATTGATGCCTTCGAAATTCAGCCAGGCGGTTTTTCCCCAATAGGAAGCAGGCACGGTGAACTGTTTGCGATACCACCACGAAACCGCGTAAGGACTGTCGGGCTGCATCGCGACATTGGAGAAATTTCCGCCGATCGGATAAGTCTCGCCAGCAAACTTGCGCAGGTCCATGGCAAAGAACGGATCGGGCAAGGTTTTGTCCTTTACCAGGGCTGCAACCACCGTTGTGGGAACTGTGGCGTTGTGCCATCCCTTCGGAATAAAGCTTGCGGTCGAGATAGTCGCGCCTTTAGCTCGGACTTTGGCGGATGACTGCAGGCTCCAAGAGTCGCGCAGTGCTAGTTTCTCTGGGCCGGTCGGTGGGACAGTGCGTTTAGAACTGGTGTCCGCGAGAGCAAAGTGCGAAGCGAGAAGTGAGAGCAGGAACAACTGCGCGAACAGGCGGGCGGCGCGGAAAAATAGCCGTGTCTTGGAACTCATTATCCTCCCTGAACTGCCGAGCGGTGGAACTCACGACGACGATGTGATTCCACTAACTTCGTCCGAGCATAAGATGGATAACACGTCTATTAATACGTTTCAATAGCTGATTGTTTCGGCCGCGGGTTTGAACTCGACTCTGTGGGCGGGAGCCGCCGCTCAGGGCGCCGCGTCATTGGTTTATAATGATTGATCCCGCAAGACATTTCTGGAGTGACTAGAAGATGATTCGATTTCTGCAAACTGAAGGACCGGTCAAGAAGATCGTACTCAGCGGGCTACTGCTGCTCATTTGCGCCGCTATGGTGATTGCGTTCGTTCCCGGTGGTCTGGGAGATAACATTACCGGAACTCCGGGCAAGGGGATTGTCGCCAGAGTGAGCGGCCAGGATGTGACGGTGGAGCAGGTTCGCGATACAGCGCGCCAGATGCTGCAACAGCAGGGCGCGCAGTTAGGTCCGAACGCCTCGGTGTTGCTGCCTTTTTTCGCACAGCGTGCTGCCGACCAGTTGATTGACCGGGAGGCTTTGCTGGTCGAAGCGCAACATCTGGGGTTCAAGGCCACGCCACAGGAAGTAAGGGATGAACTGCAGCATGGGCGCTACGCCGCGTACTTTTTCCCCAACGGGAATTTTGTTGGCCAGGCCGAATATGAGGGCATGTTGCAGCGGGCCAACCTGACGCCCTCGACTTTTGAAGACAATGTTGGCAAGGAAATTATGATCAGCAAACTGCAGGCGCTGATCACCGGGAGCGCATCAGTAAGCGATGCGTCCATCCGACAGGAGTTCAACAAGCAGAATACGAAAGTGAAGTTTGAGTATGCGGTACTGAAGCAGGACGACATCAAGAAAGGCCTGCATCCGACCACCGAGGAACTCAAGGCTTTTTACGACAGTCACCAGAAGAACTATGCGAACTCCATTCCCGAAAAGCGCAAGGTGAAGGATGCGGTGATCGATACCGGGAAGATTGAGAACGGGGTACAGGTGACGAAGGATGAGTTGCAGGCTTATTACAACCAGCATCGCGATCAATATCGCGTGCCGGAACAGGCAAAGGTCAGCCACATTTTGATCAAGACGCCGCTTCCCGGGCCCGACGGCAAGGTGGATGAGAAGGGCGTAGCCGAGGCCCAGCGTCGCGCGGACGACTTGCTCAAGCAGTTGAAGGCGGGAGCGAATTTTGAAGACTTGGCGAAGAAGTATTCCGAAGATCCGGGCAGCGCCAAGGAAGGTGGATCGCTAGGATGGATCGGGAAGGGTCGCACGGTTCCAGAATTTGAGAAGGCCGCATTCTCGCTGCCCAAGGGGCAAATCAGCGATCTGGTGAAAAGCAGTTACGGCTTCCACATTATTCGTGTGGATGATCGACAGGACGCGCACATGAAGACGCTTGACGAAGTTAAGAGCGAGATTGAGCCGATCCTGAAGCAGCAGAAAGCGCAGCAGATCGCACAGAAGCAAGCGGACGATTTGCTGGTGCAATCGAAAACTCAGGGGTTGGATGCTGCCGCAGCCGCCAAGGGCATAGCTCTGATGACCTCTGACTTCTTTAGCCGTAAGGATCTAGTTCCGGGATTGGGACCGGCGCCGCAGTTCATGGACGCAGTCTTTATGGCGGCGGAAAAATCGGCGCCGGAGATGGCTTCGACCTCGCAAGGCTTTGCGGTGTTCCAGCTGTTGGCAGTAAAGCCGCAGTCAACGCCGACATTCGAGGAAATTCGGAGTCGAGTGGAAGAGGAATTCAAGAACGAACGCTCCAGTGTTCTGCTGACCCAGAAAACGCAGGAACTTTCCGATCGCGCCAAGGCGGGACACGATTTGAAGAAGGCTGCGAAAGAACTGGGCGCTACAGTGAAAACGAGCGACTTCGTTTTGCCCGATGGACAGGTTCCCGACATTGGATCGATGACCGGGCAAGCTTCGGTAGCATTCGGCATGAAGCCCGGAGACATCAGCGGGCCTATTAACAGCGGAGCCAATGGTGTGGTGATTTCCATGCTTGAGGTGCAGGCTCCGACGGATGCCGATTTCGCCGCAAAGCGCGATCAGATCCGGGATACGCTATTGCAGGCCAAGGAACAAGAACTATTTGGATTGTTTATGACCAGCCTCCGCGATCAAATGGAGAAGGCGGGCAAAATCAAAGTCAACCAGGAAGAGTTAAAGACGCTGACCCGTTCGGAAAGCGAGCCGGGAATCTAGCAAGCGTCAGCTCTTGCGAACCAGGATTTTAAAAACAAGATTTTCCGGACGGACGTTTACCAACCAAGCACTGAAGGTGCTTTTCGAGTTGCATGCCATTTCCGCGCTCTGCAGGCATTCTGCTACACCCAACGTCGTTGCCTTCGCGCGGCGGCATCGGTGATTTTGGACCGGCTGCTTATGCGTTCGCGGATTCTCTGTGTTCAGCACGTCAGGGACTTTGGCAGGTTCTTCCGCTCGGTCCGCTGGGTTATGGTAATTCGCCATATTCCTCGATCTCGGCGTTTGCCGGCAATCCGTTACTCATTAGTTTGGAACGCCTGGCGAGCCGCGGCTGGATCGATCAAAGCAAGCTTCCCTCTGATTCCGACTCCAGCGCAGTCGAATACGATCAGGTCTTTGCCACAAAGATGCCGCTGCTTTTTGAGGCGGGGCGGGGATTTGTTTCTTCGGCATCTGGTGGGGGACGTCAGCGCTTCGAGCATTTCTGTGCTGAGAACGCCTGGTGGCTCAACGATTTTGTTCTCTTCGACGCCTTGCGTGCGCAACAGAAGTTGGCGGGCTGGAATGAATGGCCGATGGCATTGGCACGTCGGGAACCGGCCGCGTTGGATAAAGCGCGCAAGGAGTTGACGGTCGATCTGAAGATCCGCAGCGCGTTGCAGTTTGCCTTTTACGAACAATGGCAAGCTTTGCGGCGATACTGTTCGCAGCGCTCAATTCGCATTGTCGGCGACGTAGCGATCTTTGTGAACTACGATAGTGCCGACGTCTGGATGCACCGTGAACTGTTTCGGCTGCAGGAGAACCTGGAACCCGATGTAGTCTCGGGAGTTCCACCTGACTTCTTCAGTAAGACGGGACAGCGGTGGGGAAATCCTCTTTACCGCTGGGATGTAATGAAGGAGCGCGGATATGAGTGGTGGATCCAACGGTTGCGTTGGGCCACGCGGAATTGCGATTACATACGGCTTGATCATTTTCGTGGCTTCGACCAGTTCTGGGAGATTCCGGCGGATGATCCAACCGCGATCAACGGGCGTTGGGTGGACGGTCCGCGGGACGAACTATTTCACAAGCTGCGGGAGGCTCTTGGAGGTTTGCCATTCTTCGCGGAAGATCTTGGCTACATCACTCCGGAAGTGCATGCGCTGCGCGAGCGGCTGCAGATCCCGGGAATGGCAGTGCTGCAATTTGGTTTCAGCGATCAGGGCGCCCACATGTATTTGCCGCATCGCGCCGCCGGGAAGGTTATCTATACCGGAACTCACGACAATGACACCACGGTGGGCTGGTTCCGCTCTGGCGCCGCCGAGCACGAACGCCGCAATGCGGAGTGCTACCTCGGCTGCTGCGATGACGGGGTTCACTGGGCATTCATTCGCGCAGCTCAGAGTTCGGTGGCCGATCTCTGTCTCATCCCCCTACAGGATGTGCTGGGTCTGGGAAGCGAGGCCCGCATGAATACACCCAGCTTGCACGGCGGAAATTGGAAGTGGCGGTTTGCTCCTCGGCAATTTGCGGCTGAATTGGCCGCCAAACTTGCGCAGCTCGCCGAAATGACGGACCGACTGCCGCGGCCCAGTTCCCGTCCTGGCTGATGAGAATTTCGCCGCCTGAGCGGTTCCTGGTAATTGTGAAAAGAGTGTTAAAGAAGGGCGCATGCTTTGCGCCTCGCCTCGAATCGTGTATAGAACTTACGGAGACTTTTCTTGGCGGGCGAACCTATCATCGAAGCGCGTGCGATTGAGAAGTCCTACCCACAGCCGGATGGGACGCGCATCCAGGTGGTAGGACTGACGGATTTTTCCATCGAGCCGGGGAAAATTATTGCGCTGCTGGGAGCTTCGGGATGCGGCAAATCGACACTGCTACGCATTCTGAGCGGTCTGGCGCAGCCTTCATCGGGAGCGCTGTTCTGGCATGGAAAACCACTGGGCGACCAGTCGCCCAATGTGGCGATCGTCTTCCAGAGTTTTGCGCTGTTTCCCTGGCTCACGGTGCTGGAGAATGTTGAGGCTCCGCTGGAAGCGCGTGGAGTGGCGGCGGTAGAGCGCCGCAAGCGGGCGCTGCGCACGCTGGATACTGTGGGGCTCGATGGTTTCGAGACAGCGTATCCGAAGGAACTCTCTGGGGGCATGAAGCAGAGGGTGGGGTTCGCCAGAGCGCTGGTGGTGGAACCGGAAGTTCTCTTCATGGACGAACCATTCTCCGCGCTCGACGTGTTGACGGCGGAGAATCTTCGGGGTGAACTGCTGGAGTTGTGGCTTAACAAGAAGATGACGACTAGCGCCATCTTCATTGTTACGCACAACATCGAGGAAGCGGTGATACTGGCGGATCGCATTGTCGTTTTGGGCCGGAATCCGGCGCGCATTCGATCGGACTTCAATGTGCGTCTGTCGCAACCGCGCGACCGCAAGTCTGGACGGTTTGTCGAGCTCGTGGATTACATCTACAAAGTCATGACCGAACCGGACGTCGAACATGCTTTGCCCGATCCGGAGAGCACGGGAGAAATCGTCGTGCCGCCCGGCGGTCTCAGGCGCGGGCAAGCGCCGCTGCGGACGAGCAAGTATCAGATTTTGCCGCATGCTCGTGTGGGCGGAGTGGCCGGCCTGGTCGAATTGTTGCATGATCGGGGAGGACGCGAGGACCTGTTTCGTCTGAGCGAAGAGTTGGTGATGGATGTGGAGGATCTGTTGCCCATCCTGGAAGCCTGCCAGTTGCTGGGTTTCGCCTGGCTGAAGGAGGGCGATGTGCAGCTCTCGAAGCAGGGAGCGGAGTTTGCCGACGCCGATATTCAGAAGCGCAAGGTTCTGTTTCGGCGGGCTGTTTTGGACCATGTCACCATTCTCAAACAGATTGATAGCATTCTGAAACGCAAATCTGACCATTCGATTAACGACGAATTCTTTCATGACGTTCTCGACGAACACTTCTCCGAAGACGAAGTGCAACGGCAGTTTGATACCGCAATGAACTGGGGACGTTACGCGGAGATTTTCGATTACGACCGTGAAAGTGGCAAGCTCGTTCAGACCGATGCGCCGAACGAAACATCTCAGATCGAAGTAGTTCACAACGAGTTAGCGACGACAGCAGATACCATTGAGAAGCACGATTCTACTTCCACTCCTAGGTCTTGATCCACTGAAGGGCAAAACCAGCGCATGAAAAAAAGCCTCAGCTGGCGGGGATTCTCGGCGTACCGGTTATGGTCGCAAGTGCCGAGCATCGAAGTCTCGCACCTGCCGGATGTCATTATGTTCGGGGCGGGGATTGCTCTTTTTTATGGAGTGGCTGTGGTGGGCCGTTCCTGGCTCGGTCCTTTTACACCTTCGGTTGAGATTTCGCGAAGCTTATGGGCGCTGCCGGCCTATGCGGGTTACTCGCTGTTGCGCATTACCATCGCCTATGTGCTGAGTCTGGCATTCACCCTGACGTACGGCTATGTTGCGGCGTACAACCAGCGCGCCGAGCGCTTTATGATTCCGCTTCTGGATGTGCTGCAATCGATCCCCGTGCTCAGTTTTCTGCCGGGCGTAATGTTAGCGATGGTAGCGCTTTTTCCGGGGCGGCAATTGGGAGTCGAACTGGGAGCAATCCTTCTGATATTCACCGGCCAGGTATGGAACATGGCCTTCAGCTTTTACGCGTCGCTGAAAAGCATTCCGAAAGAGATGCGGGAAGCTGCGTCGATCTATCGCTTCAGCTGGTGGCAGCGCTTCACACAAATGGAGCTGCCTTTTTCGGCGATTGGATTGGTGTGGAACTCGATGATGTCGGTGGCCGGGGGATGGTTTGCGCTGATGGTGTGTGAAATGTTTGTGCTGGGGCCGCGCGATTTTCGTTTGCCGGGCCTGGGCTCCTATCTGCAAACGGCAGCCAGCGCCGGCGACACGGCTTCGATCTTGTGGGGCATCGCTACGATGATCCTGGTGATTGTGCTGCTGGATCAGTTGGTGTGGCGGCCGGTAATCGCGTGGGCTGAGAAGTTCAAAGTTGAGCAGGTGGAAAGCACCGACGCTCCTCGATCATGGGTGTTGAGCCTGGTGCAGCATTCCAGTGGCCTCGCGAGGATTCGCCAGAAGACTTTGCGACCGATCGGGGAACGTCTGATCCTGTATTTTGCGCGGAAGCACACAGAAGAGGGAGCGGATTTGCCCGAGTCTGCCTGGCGAGAATGGTTACTGCGCGCGGTTCTGGTGCTGTCGCTAATAGGCATTGGATACGGCGTGGTTCGCGTCGCGATCATTCTTAGCGGTCTGCAGAGAACTGAGCTGCATGAGGCAGCACTGGGATTGGGCGCCACATTTTTGCGAGTGAATGTTGCCTTACTGATCGGCGCGCTGTGGACGATTCCAGCGGGCGTCGCGATCGGCTTCAATCCTCGACTGGCGCGCATCGCGCAGCCGCTGGCGCAGATTGCGGCTTCGGTGCCGGCGACGGCGCTGCTGCCGGTAATACTGCTTCTGCTGATTCGCATGGGAGGGGGACTGGGTCTGGCTTCGATCGTGGTATTACTGCTGGGCACACAGTGGTATGTGTTGTTCAACGTGATCGCCGGGGCCATGGCAATTCCGACAGATTTGAAGGAATGCTGCTCCGTTTTCCACATCGGAGGCGTTGAGCGCTGGAAGAAGCTGATCCTGCCGGGAATTTTTCCCTATCTCGTGACCGGGCTGGTGACGGCTTCTGGCGGAGCCTGGAATGCGAGCATTGTCGCTGAGTATTTTCATTTCAAAGGGCACATCTACACTACTACCGGGTTGGGCGCCACCATCAGCCGAGCCACTGACAGCGGAGATTTCCACCTGTTGCTGGCCGCGACGATGATGATGGCTGCGACCGTGGTGACGATCAACCGACTGGTCTGGCGCAAACTTTATGCGCTGGCGGAAACGCGCTTCCGGCTGGAGACGTAAGAGCGATCGAGGAACCGAGGTTATTTCTTTGATCTCAATCGTGTGGCATCGTTTGTCACGGCGCAAGATTGTGGTGCCTCTCTGAGGGCGGTTTCTAGCCGTGTGCCGAGAGTTGCAAGTTCTTTTGCAGGCAATAACTGCTGCAGGCGCTCGAAAAGTTGGCGCTCTTCTTTACGGATGTGGCTTGAAAGCTGTTGCGCAAGGGCGGCCAAGATTTCGCCGGGCATGCGGCGGGCATGTGCCTCGGAAATCGATTTGCGAAGACCTGCATGATCGGCGACTAATTCTTCCACCAGCGGAATCAACTCCGGAAACTGGCGAGCGGCCGGGAATAATACTTGCTCTTCTGCGGAGAAATGGATTTTGATTTCGTGTTCGAAATGCTGCTCGATCTCTGTTTGCCAAGCTTGGAGGTCTGAACTCGGAATAGGCTGGGCGCGATCAATGCGCACACATAGAGCCAACGCGCGCTGATGCTGGTGAGAGAGCGGGATCAGACTTTTATCGCGCAACATATTGCACCCGATCGCGTGCGCACAAATGTGATCAGACCACGCCTACAGGTTCCGAAGGCTCAGTGATGGCGGGGCGCACCGTCAGCCAGTCGGTGCGAACACGCTCCCACTCCTGAATCAGCATGCCGTTGGCCTCGAAGAAGCTGCGAATGCGGGAACGTTCCCAGCCGGCAATTTCTTCGAGGATTGGGCGCCAACACGGCGAGGGCGCTGGTGCTGAGCACGGTACGCTTGGCAATTTGCGAAACATTCGGCGACTCCGAGACGGCGATCGTAAGACCGTCTCGCGCATTGAGTTGCAACATCACGTGAATATCGGAGCTGCCGTCTCCTGAATAAATGACGTGATCGGGGCCAGTGACATGCTGTGCCAGCAACTGGTTGAGTACGGCAACTTTGCCGTAGCCCGCAGTTGCGCGGATGATTGAATCGATCTCGCCGGAAGCCTTGTAGCGAAATTCGGTTCCGAAAACGTGGTCTTGCGGAACGATCCCCTCCAAGGCGGAGTAGATCACTTCGACGGGCGCGGCCGATAGAACATAGAAGTCGAAGAAGTGGCCATCCACGCCGTTGGCCAGAATCTGGTAAAGCAATTTGATATCTCCCTTGAGCCGGATGCGCTTGCCGACCTCGTGGAGATGTTCCTTCCGCACTTTAGCTTTGAATTCCGGATCGTGCAGCAGAAGGTAAGCGAGCTCCGCTCCCTGCTGCACCAGGTTGATCTTTGCCATGCCCTTTGCTTTGCGTTCGAATTCCGCTGTAGGAATGCCGACCAATTCCGCCAGCACGTAGCCGGAATCGTTGAAGGTGAGCGTTTGATCGAAATCGCTCGCGAAGATGTAGCGCTTTAAAGGCTTATCTGCCATGTGATCTTTAGATTCGCAGCCGGTCGAGAAGGCCCATTAAAAGAATCAATAGAGATTATATGCGGTTCAGAGTTAAAGCACTGTTAACGGAGGAGCGGTCTACTTAAGGGCCCCAGCCTTTACTAAATTCGACGACACGTCCAAAATAGAAGGTCGGCTCGCGAGGTTGGTTAGATAGGGAAGCGGGCCAGCAGTCTTCAAAATCAGCGACAACACGACAAAATACTACAGGAGCCCTCATGCCAGCATCTGGTGAACTGATCCGTTCGATGAATTATGTGGAAGACATCACGACGACGTTGCGCCGCATCTGTATTTCGATTCCAGCCATGAACACCGAAGAGCGCAAGCGTCTGGCAGAGTCTCTGCGCACCGCAGGCGGCGCGATCAATGCCGCGGTTGCCGATCTGGAAAAGGCGGGCCCGCAGTGACTCAGGTGAAAACCGTCGCAGTGATCGGCGCAGGCATTATGGGCCGAGGGATTGCGCATGCGGCGGCGGTGGGCGGCTATCGCACGATTCTGGAAGACCTGCTACCGGCGGCGCTGCGTCGCGCCGAAAGCGAGATCCGCGCCAATCTTGACAAGGCGGTCGAACTGGGGAAGGTTACTGCTCCAGACGCCGATGAGGCTTTCGGTCGCCTGGAGTATGCGGGTTCGGTGGAAGAGGCTGCTCGCGAGGCCGAGTTGGTGATTGAAGCCGTGCCCGAAGAGATGGAATCGAAGATTGAGATTTTCACCCTGCTCGATAAAATCTGCCGCCCGGATACAATTCTTGCGTCGAACACTTCTTCTCTGAGTATTACGGAAATTGCCAGCGTAACCTACCGCGCGAAAAAGTGTGTGGGGATGCACTTCTTCAATCCTGTACATAAGATGAAACTGCTCGAAGTGGTGCGGGCTCTGGAGACTGACGAAGACACACTCTCGACAGCGGTTGAAGTAGGCAAGCGCATGCGGAAAGAGGTGGTGGTGATTAAGGAAGCGCCGGGCTTCATCACCAGTCGCATCAATGCCATGATCGGCAACGAGGCGTTCTACATGCTGCAGGAAGGCATTGCTTCGGCGGCGGATATCGACAAGGCTTTGAAACTTGGGCTCAACCATCCCATGGGACCGTTCGAACTGGTCGATCTGGTGGGACTCGACACACGGCTGAATATTCTCGAGTATCTGCATAAATCGCTGGGAGAGAAATATCGTCCAGCGCCGCTGCTGGTGCAGTATGTGAAGGCAGGACGGCTGGGACGGAAGTCGGGGCGCGGGGTGTATGAGTATCCCGAGGTCGCGGCAAAAAAGGATGAGGCCGCCACGGTCGCACACTAAAATCGTTCCGGCCTTGCGACCGGCCGCCGGGCTTCGCCCAGGCGGGAAAGCCGCGACGGCTGTCTCTGCGTGAGTCGCGCTAACGGCGGCGGCCAAAACTCAATCCAGATAGAGATTCGAGTCTTTCCTGTTCAACTCCCTTGCTGGCAATCAGCACGTGAAAGCTTTCGCCCATGCCTGCGGGCGTGACCAGATGCTTGAGTTGCAGGGCAACTTTCGCTCGCTCTTGCGGCAGGCGGCATTCTTCGAAGGCGTCGGCAAATTGATTGGCTTCGCCGATTCCCATCAGGAATTGAGATTGAGTGACGAGTTTGTGTACCTGCATGCCATTGTTTTCGGCGGCGGCGGTAAGCGCGGTGAAGTTCACATCGGCGCTGAGGTCTTGTTCGCCGGGGGCCTCATAGGGATTTGCGCTGATTGAATGCTGGCGAATTGCCTTCAGAGTTCCGCGGTGTCGTCCAGCGAGTTGCTCTTCGCGGCAATAGCCGTAGTCGATGCCAACGAAAAATCCGCGCGAGATGCTGGCCGCGATCCGCTGCATGAATTGTTGCGCGATGAGGGACGCTTCGACGCGCTCCTCTGGTTCGGGATGGATGGAGAAGCGGTCGAGGAATTCCAGTTCTTCGGGCGAAGCGAGTGCCCAGGTCTCAGTGAAATGGCCCTCTTTCGCGCCGATGCGCAAAGAACCTTTCGGGCTGAGAATTTCGACCGGAAGGGCGTCGAAAAACTCGTTGGTAAAGACGATGGTCGTGCCTTTGCCGATTTTCTCTGCGTCTAAGGTCTCGACTTCAGTGCATACAGCTTTACCGGATTCGAGGTGTTGCGCCAGAGTCTGTTTGATACGCTGACGCAAAGCCTTTGAGTTCTCGACGAGGACGTAGCGCATCGCGCGGAAGAAATCCGGGAACTTTTTCTCTGACCAGTCGAGTACATCCTGCGCGAATAAGCCACGCCCTGAACCGAGTTCAACCAGTTCGATATGGTCGGGGGAGCCGAGCGCACGCCACATTTCGTCGAACTGGCGGGATAGAAGGCGGCCGAAGACGGCATGGACATCGCTCGAAGTATAGAAATCGCCAGCCTTGCCGAACTGCTCCGCATTTCGCGAGTAATATCCTAGCTCGGGATGGTACAGGCAGAGTTCCATGTAGCGAGAAAAGGGAATGGGGCCATGCTCGCGGATTTCCTGCTCGATCTTCTGGCGCAGCAGTTTCACAGGTCCTTCCGGCGGCGTTCGGCGCGGTCCTGCGGGGTGCGAATGAACATTTCGACGAAATAGTCGTGCAACGCGTCATAGAGTTGGCGCTGGAAGCTCCATTCGAACTGCGGGTGGTCAAGGTCGCGAGGATGCAATTCGAAGTAATAGGTGTGGACGGGGATGGACGCATCTTTGAACTGAATGATGATTTCAACTCCGTCGCCCTTTGAACGGGCAGAGAAGTTCAGCAGCGGATGCTCGTACAAGTTAAGTTGCGCGAGGACGCGGTCGAGGCGCGTAGCGGCAGTTTCAGGCACAGAGGGATTGTAAAGCAGGTAACCGAAACATTTGGGCAAAAGGCAAGCCGGGTGGCGGAAGAAATTCTTAACGAAAGCGCAAGCCGTATCGAATTGAAGGGGCCTTCGACCAGGCTCAAGACGACAAGTGGCGATAGAAATCTACTCGTAACGAAGCGCTTCAATCGGATTCAGCCTGGCCGCTTTGATTGCCGGCAACATGCCGCTGATAATGCCCACGAAGCTGAGAATCGCGGTCGACCAGATGAGCGTGGCGGTATCAATATACAAATGGATGTCACCTTCGCTGGCGTCTTCGATAAAGGCGCTCCATAGGGTGAGAGAGCCGACGGACCACGAAACGAAATAGGCCAGCACAACGCCTAACAGCCCGCCCAGAGCGGTAATCACAAGAGCTTCCGCTAGAAACTGAAAAAGAATATGCCAGCGGTGCGCGCCCAAAGCTTTCTCGACGCCAATTTCCCGGGTGCGCTGAGTCACTGAAACCAGCATGATGTTCATGAGCCCGACGCCGCCAATGCCGAGAGTGAGCAGACCGATGAATGCCAGCAGCAGCTTGATACCGACCGTAATTATGGTGAGGTCGGCGAGATCTTTCACGGCGTCGAAAACAAAGATGGCGCGGTCGTCTTTCGGATTGAAGCTATGATGAAAAGACATGGATTGACGCACGGCCTCCACCATCTTGCTGTGGTCCCCTTCGTAATCCATAAAGATGCCATCAAGGTAATAAGAATTCTTCAGATCGCTCATGGCGCTGTAAGGGACATAAACCAGAGAGTTCATATCTTCGTCGCCGTTCGATATAGTGTGCTGCAACACAGCGATTACTTTGTAGGAGATGCCGTCGATGCGGACGCTTTCTCCGAGCGCATTCTGACCCGAGAATAGTTTTTTCTTTACCGTGGATCCGATCACGGCGACGCGGGTGTGAGTGAAATCTTCCTGCTCGCCGAAGAATGAGCCTTCGCCCACATCCAAGGCACGAATTTTCTGGTAGGTGGAATACACGCCGTGAATGCCATAGCTCCCGCTGCGCGTGCCGAATGACACCAGGCTTTGTTTATCAACCTCGGGAGAGATGCGGGTGAGCGTGGGGCATTCGGCGCGCAGGTAGTCGAGATCTTCGCGGGTCAGGCGAACCTGGGTTCCTGCCTTTGTACCTCCCGCTTGCAGGGAAGTGTGCCCCGGAAAAATCCCGACCAGGTTTCCGCCAAAGGTGCGGAAAGCGATCATCAGAGCGTTCTGAAAGCCGGAGCCGTACGCCAACAGCAACACCACTGTGGCGATGCCCCAGGCCATTCCAAGCATGGTGAGAATCGAACGGCGGCGGTTGTGTTTTAGAGCGCTGAAGGCTTGTCTGCCTAAATCGCCAAACATAATTACTCCTGCCGCAGCGCTTCCACAGGTGGAAGCAGCGCTGCTTTGCGAGCGGGATAAAGGCCGGCTGCGATGCCCGCCAGCGAAAGAGAAAGAATAGCTACGATGGCGGAAGTGGGGACGACGCGCGGCGTGTCGAATCCTTCCGGAGAAGGCAACTGTGCCAGCAAAGTCACGAACGCCGTACAGATCGCCAGGCCGATGCCGCCACTGAAGGCGGTGAGAAACGCGCCTTCTACAAAAAACTGCGTCATGATGTTACGGTGAGTGGCGCCGAGAGCCTTGCGCAGGCCGATCTCCCGGGTTCGCTCAGTCACCGAAACCAGCATGATATTGATGACGCCGATCGCGCCCAGGCCGAGGGTGACAACTCCAACCACGCCAAGGAACCAGTCCATCGCGTCAAAGATTTTTGCTACGCGGATGGCGCCGTCGATGGTATCCCAATCCATGAATGCGTCGTCGACGGCGGCATCGAATCCGTGGCGTCGCGCAATGATGGCGTGAACTTCATTCTTGGCTTCGACGTGGAGTTCTTTTTTTATGGGACGATAGTTGATGAACGAAATCGCATTCTCCGAGTTCTGGGCCTTCAGCGGGAAAAGGTTGCGCATGGTATCGAAAGGAACAAAGATGCGATGGTTGGTGCCATTCTGCGCTTCTTTGCCGATCTTCGGAATGACGCCGATTACTTTGAAATCCATGTCGTTGAGCAAGATGGTGCTGCCCACCGCGGGCTGTCCAGGAAACATGTTCTTGAGCAGCTCCCAACCCACGACGGCAACGCGGCGATGCTGAGAGTTGTCTTCGTCATTGAACCATCGCCCCGGCTCGATGGGAGTATTGCGGATCTGGTTGTACTCTGGAGCGACGCCGAAAACCTGGCCGCTGGTGGACCCGTAGTCGCTTACGGCGCGAATGTCTTCCCGCTCCAGCACCGGCGAAACCGCACGCAGAAATCGCGAGTGATCGCGGATGGCAAAGTAGTCGCCATAGGTCAGGTAGTAAGGTTGTCCGGACTGATAACTGCCGGCAACGGCGGGAATGCGGCCGGGGAAGACGAACATAATATCCTGACCCAACTCTGCCAGGTTCTTGTCCTGACCGCTGCGGAACCCCTCTCCCAGCCCAACCAGCAGCAGCAGGGAGCCTACACCCCAGGCGATGCCGAACATGGTCAGGAACGAGCGCAGCTTGTGCGCCAACAGAGTGGACAGCGACTGCCTGATGATATCGAGGAGCATTCGCATAAATGTGCCCCCACGCCCTCGGGAAAGTGCGTGGGGGCCCGGGTAACGGTCAGGCGAGGGGTCTCAATCCCGCCCAACCGTTTCTCTTCAAAGCATCTGATCTGTAATACGCAGCCGGGTTATGCGAAGTTCCCGACTGTCTTGCTTATTTAGACCAAGCGAGAGCAAAAAGGTTACCCAATGGCGGGAGAATTACGAACTATATGATTCACGAGCGGCCCACGGAAAGAGAATCATTCAGAATGTCAGAACTCGAAATAGGCTCCAGCTGGTGCAGAACGAGGAGCGCCATCGGTGCCGGTAGCAGGCAGCAAGCCCAGTACTCCATTCATACTTTCCCAAGCCGCGCGGTTCAGTGCTGGGTCTGAAGCAACCAGGTCCCGGATCATGTCCCACGCGGCAACATTGAGGGCGCCTTCGGGAGGTGGGCCCATCGCCAAAGAGACAGAGCATTGGGGGCAGAAGGAAATGCGGTGCGCAGTCGACTTCTGCCGCGGCTTGATCCCAACAGTTTGCGCGAACATGTACAGGGCAACAGACTTGTGTCCAGGTTCGATTTCGCGATTACAGCGGAGGCAATGTATGTTCTCCAAGGATCTCTCCCAGCGGCGGCTTGCGACCTATAAATATGAATAGTGTCTTCGCGGAGTTGCGAGGCGCAAGTATGTAGAAGGATTCCGTCGAAGTCTCGCTCGGAGGCCGAGGGGGTTTTCGCCCTTCGAGAACCAATCTGTGCTCTAGGCAGGGCAGAGGGCATCGTGCACTCTATTGCGATGAGTGCGAATGTAAGAAATGTTACGGGATCGCGATTGACCACGCCTCGCTCAACAGCTCGGTCCAGTCAGGAATCAAGCCGGTTTGTGCAATTGTCACATCTGCACAAGCTGCGCGAATGTGAACAGGTGGCGGCGATTTGTTACCGTGTGCGCGGCAGCGAAATCGAGATCCTTCTGGTGCGTACCCGAGGCAGCGGCCGCTGGACCTTTCCCAAGGGCAGCGCCGAACCGGGACTGACCCATGCCCAGGCGGCGGCGCTTGAAGCGGTGGAAGAGGCGGGTGTCCATGGACGCATCGAAGAAACTTCGTTCGCCCGCTATATTTGCCGCAGGCGGGTCGATGCGCGGAAGTCAGTCGAGAGATCTGCCGGAGGCCTTGCCGTCAATGCGCATCTCTGCGAGGTATTACGTCTCGGCAAACCGAAGGAGTCCAATCGAAATCGCACTTGGTTTTCTGTTAAGGATGCGAGGAGGCGCCTACGCGAGGGCCGTGAAAGCCAAGACGGGGCTGAATTTACACGCGTGGTCGATAAAGCGGTAGTACGCATCAAGCGATTCAATTGCGAAACGAAGCCCGCAGGGAATCGACCGGAACAAGATCGAAAGGACGCGTTGCAGAAAGTGCAGTTCGAGGCTCCAGTCCCGGCGGAGGCAGCCTCGTTCATCCCTTACATGCGCCGCCGGGTTGTCGATGTGGCGCGATCTTCTACAGCCCGTGACGCTCAACGGCGCGAACCTCTGCAATGTGAAGTCTTGCAATTCAGTCCGGAGGGACCGAGAAAGGCGCCAGCGCTGGGAAACGGGAATCGCTGAAGAGCGCCGCAGAGTATTTCTTGCGCCGCAATGTCAGGATGGCGGCAAAAGGGCGGCAATGAAACCCTTCGAGTTTTCTCCACGACCTGCGAGCACTACCGCTACTCTTTATTTTTTGGCCGCTCGAAGGCTTTCTGCAAATACTTGCGCGCTTCTTCGAGAGCGCCAAAGGTATCGTCGTTCGTCTGGATGGCTTGCCGGTATTCGTTGATCGCCCGCTCGCGCTGGCCGGTGATATCGAAGATTTTACCCAGTTGAACGTGGCTCCAAACCTCCGTCCAGCGCGGCTCTCCGTCGCCATTAATGGATGAACGGTAGGAATTGGCGGACGACTGGTAGTTTCTCTGCAAGAAGAATATCTCGGCGATGCGGTAGTGAGCGAGCGAACTGTTTTTGTTGAGGTCGAGTGCCTTGTTGAACTCAGCCAGGGCTCCTGACAAATCACCCTGTTGCTGCATGGCCTGGCCCCGGAGAATCGAAGAACGCAGCTTCACGTCGGAGGAATTAGTGAGCACATGATGGTCGGGATCGACCGAGATGCGCCGCGGACGTCCGAAGGTTTCAACATTAAAGGCTGAGTTCGTGCCCACCACTTCGATCTTCTTGTCTTCCGTTTTGCCGTCTGTATCGATGCGCAGGTCCACAGGCATGCGGAATAGGTCGAGATCCTGGCCAATCTCGCCGCTGACGCGGAAGCCTTTATTGTTGCCGAGGCGGTAGGTGGTGTATTTAACCTTGAATTCGGGCGCGCCCGTGGAATCGAGCCACTGGGAGAAGAACCAGGTAAGCTGGTCGCCGTAGTTTTTTTCGGCGATGGCGCGGAAATCGTCCATGGTGGCCGATTTGCCGGCATAAGTCTCGGCGAATTCACGCATGGTCTTTAGATATTTGTCCTCGCCCAGCACCCAGCGCAACATATGCAGGATCATCGCGCCCTTGTCGGTCACTAGAGATTGAAACTCGGTGGAGAAAGGATCAAGCTTGCTGGCGCTGGAGAGTGGAACGGTGTCATACGCCAAAGCTCCAACCGACATATCCTTAACGGCTTCTTCAAGGCCAGCCGGACCGGCAGCGTTCTCCACGTACATGGCTTCGGAATAGCGCGAAAATCCGTCGACCAGCCACCAATCATCCTTTGTCGCAGGGCTTACCGAAACACCCCACCATTGATGGGCAATAGCATTGGCCAGCAGGCGGTAGTTTGTCTTCTCGGTGATCGAGGGGCCAGCTAGCCCGACAATCTCCGGAGCCCATGCATAAGGGACGGTGTCGCCCGGCAGTTCCACGACATTGAGCCTCTGCGATAGAGGCGTGCCGTAGAGCGTGATGTAGTAGGTGAACTCCTGCACAGCGGTGGTTGTATATGCGGGAGCCAGCGCCTGATGGGTAGGTTTGAAAAAGACGTGCAGATCCATTCCAGCTTCGTCACTTTTATATTCCTGGAAGATGCCAGCGACGATAGTGCCGGGAAAGCTTGGCTTCGAATATACGAACGTAAAAGTCTTCGTAGGAAGGCCGTTAGTGTTGGGCTTCTTTGAAGGTGGATTGTCGGTGACTGTGGACTTCCCGCTCCCAATCACGAGCATGTGAGCCGGTACGGTAACGCTAATGGTCGCTGTGAAGCGGTTGAGGCCGTAGCCGCTCACCGGAAACCATCGCCCCGCATAAAGTAGATAACTGGTGTCGTCGCCAATCTGAGCCAGCATCAGGCCGGGAACCGGGCTGTCGTCGGCTGTCTCCAGGGTGCCCTCGTATTCGAAGGTGAGCGTAGTAGAAGCGTCTTTAGCAAGGCCTGCCGGGAGCGGGACGCGCACGGTCGAATCCTGCATGATTCTCTCGGCCGATAGAGGCTGGTCGTTGGCGTCAAGGACCCTGGTGACGCGCAAGCCGTTGTGCAATTCGAAAATGGCGGTGTTCAGATCCTGAAGGGCTGTGAATTTGACCTTGGCTCGTGCCGAAATCTGATGGAGATGTGGCGTGAGCTCAGCCTCGATCTGATAATCGTCGACCCGCAGACGCGCCTTCTCTGCACCCCACGAGGGGTTCGCAATGAAGACCAGCAGCAGAAGGGCGAAGAAACTGGAGAAAACGCTCTGGGCGCGCCGGGGGCAAATCTGCATTAAGGAGAGTCTCCGGGAAATGAGCCTGACCATTTCCTATGATGAAGATTCTCACCTAAAAGATGCTGGGAGCACAAGGTTTAGGGAAATGCCGCCAATTCCTGGCCCACATTTAATGCCTGCTTTAAGCGTCCGCGACGGGCTCTAAGGTTGGCCCGGGCCCCGAGAGGGGAGATGAGGAGTGAGCCTGCGAATGATAAATTCCTGAACAATGTTGGCGGCCGCACCACCGCCAATCCCAATCAGGGCATTCTCGAAGGCTAGCGTCGCCCCGTTGCGATTTTGGGCGGGATAGTAAAGATCGGAGATACCGCCCGCGGCCAGTCCTCCAATGATACTAG
Source organism: uncultured Acidobacteriota bacterium (assembly GCA_963842075.1). GTDB lineage: Bacteria > Acidobacteriota > Terriglobia > Terriglobales > Acidobacteriaceae > Sulfotelmatobacter. The sequence continues at coordinate 67,356 of CAWJFA010000021.1, forward strand.
AGTAATTCGGCTGCCAGCGTCCATTGTCCCCCTTACAAACGACTGACATTGCAATAGCATACAGAACCCTCGATTTTCGACTGCCACTTCCCTTATAGAAATAACGTGGATCTTGCTTGAACAACGACGGCAGAATCGCGCCGCCGATAAAATCTCCTGTCACCAGATCGGCATAGGCGGCACCGTAACGCTTCGCGTAGCCTTGCGCGCCTTGTCCATACCCGCTGAAGGCATTGTCTGCCTGTTCAATTCCAGCAATCGCGCCCGTGATTCCGAACGGGACCGGATCGATAATTGACTTCCAGGCTAGCTGGAACTTCAGCTTTGTCGTAAGCGGAGCGGCATTGGGAACGTAACTGACATAAAAGTTCGGAATGACGCCGAGCACTCGCTGTTTTTCTTCAACCTTGACCTCATCTTCAGCTACTTGATCCGGTGACAGCGTCACCTCCACATCCACGTTGGCGCGAGCAACCACTAGAGCGATCTGGGCAATAACATAGTCTTGGCCGGCCTGCAGGACACCAGACTTTTCCAGATTCGCAAAGCCAGGGGCTGCAAAAGATAGTTGAAACGACCCCGGTGTCACCGCTGCAAAAACAAAGCGTCCGTCGCTATCCGAAAGCGCTTCTCTTTTCGCACCTTCCTGTGTCAGGCGTACTATCACATTGGCGATAAGCGCCCCATCTTGATCAACCACCGTACCGCTGATGCTTCCGAGTTTTGCCTGGACAGGTGCCGTTTGCGGGCCTGATGGCGACATTTGCGGAGTGCCCAGCCCGGCAGGTTGCTGCGATTGAGCTAACGGCGCAAAGCTGCTGGATATGAAGATGAACGATATCCACAAACTGAATAGCAACGCTACATGCCGAGGCAGATAGGGCAGTTTTTTTACCACGCCGCTTATACGCAAAATTCTTGGCGAACCCCGCAAATGTGATCTTTCCCCGTTACTCTTTGCCTCTTGAGGTGCGGTGCAAGTCGGAGCCCGTATTCTGAATTTGGGCGAAGCGAAATCCTGCACTTTGGGGAATTATCAAGTGGTTTGTCTTCTGTGCAAATTTTGTTTTCTTACGTTTTAGGTTGGATGCGCGAAATCGGAGCTACGCTACCTGTTGGTGACCTTTTCATTAACGATCGACAAAATAATTGCGGATGCGCGGTCGGCGGGAGGTTGCGCCGTGACACCGCCCGGCGCACGTAATGCGGTCTTCACCTGGGCCAGGCCATCAATCGTGCGTTCGCGGACGGGTCCATCGTGCAGCAACTCTTCAATCCCGGAGACTACTTTCGAGGCGGTAAAGTCGTCTTGCACCAGTTCCGGGACGACCTGCTCCCCTGCGATCAGGTTCACCATGGCAAAATGCGGAACTTTTACTCGCGGCTTCCCCAAAAAATAGGTGAGAGACGAAACGCGGTAAACCATCACGAACGGTGTGCGCATCATTGCGGCCTCAACCGTCGCCGTACCGCTGGCGATGATGCCGGCGCGCGAGTGCCAGAGTGCGGGCAGAGATTCGGCGACCAGTGTGATGTTGGGCACTTGGGTTTTCATCTGGTTGAGCTGACTTTGCAGGAAGCCGCGATCGAGTGTGGGAGCGACGGGGAGTAGAAATTCGTAATCGGAGCCGAGCTGGGAGGCAGCTTCCAGCATGGTCGGAAGATTCATGCGCACTTCTTTAATGCGGCTGCCGGGCATGAGCGTGATCCACGGCTTAGCGGCATCAAGCCGAAATTGCGCGGCGTAGTCTTTGCGTTCGATTGCCGGCTGCGGCAGATCGGCTAGCGGATGGCCGACGAAAGTCGCATCCACTCCCCGATCGCGGTAGAATTTTTCTTCGAAGGGAAAAATCACCAGCGCCTTGTCGACGTAGTCTCGCAGCAGGCGCACGCGTCCCTGGCGCCAGGCCCAGAATTGCGGGGCAACGTAATAGACCACAGGAATGCCGCTCCTCTTCATCTGCCGCGCCACGCGCCAGTTGAACGCCGGCGAGTCGATCACGATGGCAAGATCGGGCTTGCGCCGGTCCGCTTCTCTGATCAGATGCCGGTATAGGCCGTAAATCCCTGGCAGCCGGCTGAGGATTTCCGTGATACCGACAACGGAGAGATCTTTTGCGTCGACGATCGTATCGCAGCCAGCTGCGCGCATGCGCTCCCCGCCGGCACCGAAGAATTCAAGTTGCGGGTCGCGGCGGCGCAAGGCCTGGATGAGCTGTGCCCCGTACATTTCCCCGGACGCTTCGCCGGCTGAGATCAGGATGCGCAAGAGAGCATTGTAAGGCCGCGCTCAAACTTTACGATCGGCGCTGAATCCCAGAAGTGTCAGTCGTTTAGTTGGCGCCTGTCGTTGGTATAGTCAATGCGCGGTAACGAATGGCGCCACGCATTCGGCCTGGGGCACGGTTCCGCCAGAAGAAACTGGGGCGGAATTCAAGAGGTTGCCGGGATCGGGAATGTTGTACAGCAGCAGTGGACCGACACGTTCACTGGGAGCAATTTGCTCATACCAGCGTTTGCCCGTGCTCGGTCCTTGGTACAAAGCACTCTCAGGGAACCGGCTCAGGGATTTGGCAACCGTCGAACTCACAACGTTCCAACCCGGCTGTGGCATACTTGCCGGGCCGTCTCTTATCGTGGGCAAACCGTACCAGGCCTCGAGACAGGCATTGCGCTGAGGAAAGCGCGGGGCCACGCCATCCCGTTCGGCCAGCGAGAACTCTTTCACGCCCAGTTGCTGCAACCGGGTGGCGAGGAGCCTTAGATCCTGGCCCCAGTCATAGTTTGAGTCAACCAGGACTTCTTCCGGTCTTTTGCCCGCGAACCCGTTGAAGTACGCAAGGTAATCAGGGTGGTGGACAGCTACTGATATCACCATCCACGCCACCAGAACTCCGGCTGTCATGGCGGCAGCAACACCACTACGAGCCCGCTGGATCAAGTACCTGAGCCCCAGTGCTGCCACGATGGATAAACCCAGGTAGATGGGTTCGATATGGCGGATGCCTATGTCGATCCGGCTCACCATGGCGGGCAGCAGGATTCCAAGGACAAAAGCAAGCGGCATCAGGTATTCAGCGCAAACACGTTTTCTAACGCACACTGAGACGCCCAAAGCAACGAGCAACAGGAAGGCAATGGGAGTCTTGACCGCAAGCGCGACTGGGAAGTAATACCACCAGCCTCCGGAACTAAATTCACCAAGCAAAAAAGCAGGGTGTCCCCTTTGGTCATGACGCACAGCACTCCTGATGCCGTCAAAAAACTCCGGGGCGGGTAGCGTGAAATGCTTCCAGGGTAGCTTCAGAGCTGCGGTATAGAAAGAGCCCACGGAAAACCTGTAACCCGCCCAGACCATCACTATCACTGTTACTGCAACAACGGGGAGCAGAACAAAACGCGGCCTCGCCAGTTCCCAAATCCCGCGCCGCCCCGGCCAGCTGACAGCGAAATAAAATACCAGTGCCACAATTGCGGCAATAAGCAGGAATCCTAACGCGGTGAATTTCGACAGGCATGCGAGCGCGGTAAACAAACCAAACAACATAGAGCGCGCTACGGTAGGGCTCTCGGCCCACAGGATCATACAAAGGAAAGCTGCCCCCAGGTTTGCGGCCAGCGCCATGTCGGTCGTTGCCAGTCCAGCGTCGGCGAGTATGGTGGGAAGCAGAGTGAACAAGCCTGTGGCCAGGACCGCGGTCGGTTTGCCGAACCCATGCCAGGACCACGCACCGACTACAAGACATGCCAATATGAAGAACGGCAGGTTACCCAGACGCATTAGAAATATGGTTCTATCGACGCTACCTGAACGGGCGATTATTCCCACTCCCTCGATACCCGCATCAGACAGGCCTAAAGGTCTTGCGCCAGCCAGGTAAGGCCCCAGCGCCACCATCATGCGGGCCAGAGGTGGATGTTGGGTTTCGAGTTGGTATGAATGTTTTGCCAGAAACTCTAGGCCGCAGGCCAAATGAAATGGTTCGTCGTTGGTGAGGCTCAGCGCACCATAGGTGAAGATCACGCGGGTGCATGCGATCGCGATCAGGCATACGCACAAGGCCACGAAATACTTTTCCAGAAAAGGGGCGAGACTACTTTCCCAGAAATTGCGGGCTACCGATCCCGGTATCGCGGGCCGCAGCTCCAGATTGTCTCGTTTTCTTTCCATCTTTCACCGCGAAGTGATATCTATCTCGAAGAGCAGCGCGACCATGTCGAAAAGGGTGAGCACCCACGCTTCCGCTGCGGCATTCCTGCAAACCAAAATACTCGCGGATGCGCTTCCCTCCTAGGCTTTCACCGAGGTATCCGTTCGACCGCTCTACTAGTCATCTGCGCCAGCGGTCACTTCCGAACTGGCGGGCGAGTCCTGCACTGATACCGGCCGAACCGGCGCACGCGCCAGATTGATCTCCTGATCTTTGTATTGCAGCTGATAAAGCTTGAAGTAAATGCCGCGCTGGGCCAGGAGTTGCTGGTGCGTGCCCATTTCGCGGAGCTGGCCTTTGTGCATCACGATGATCTTATCGGCGCGCTGCACGGTGGAGAGCCGGTGAGCAATGATCAGCGATGTGCGTCCCTCGACCATGCGGTTGAGCGCGTCGCGCACGCGGAATTCGGTTTCGGTATCCACGCTTGAAGTGGCTTCGTCGAGAATCAGGATCTTCGGTTCGTGAGCCAGGGCGCGAGCGAACGAGATGAGTTGTTTTTGACCCGTCGAAAGAGTGGAGCCGCGCTCGCGGACTTCTTCGTTGAAACCCTTGGGCAGGGCGCGGATGAAATCGGCGAGATTTACATCTTCGGCGGCCTGCTCGACATCTTCGTCCTGGATGCGCTTTGTGCCGAGTCGAATATTTCCGCCGATGGTGCCGCTGAACAAGAATGGATCCTGCAGAACCACGCCGAAGCGGCCGCGCAAGTCGGCGAGATCCATGTCTCTTACATCTACGCCATCGATTCGAACTGCGCCCTTCTGGACATCGTAAAACCGCAGCAAGAGCGAGATAAGCGTAGTCTTGCCCGCTCCTGTATGTCCGACAATCGCCACGGTTTCACCGGGTTCGATGGAGAAGGTTACGTCGCGGAGAACCCAGTCTGGAGCCGGATCGCTGATCGCTGCACTGCTGTTGGACGGAGAAGAGCCTGCCGAGCTTTGCTCGACATCGACAAGAACGGGCGGGGCGCCCGTCCCCACACGAGCATTGCCGGGCTCGGAGTCGCGATAAGCAAACCAGACGTGATCGAATTCGATCCGGCCTGATCCTTCAGGAGTTTTGCTCACAACGGGGGAAACCACCTGCACCGGCGTATCCAGCAATTTGAAGATGCGTTCACTGGCGGCCATGGCCGATTGCAGGATGTTGTATTTTTCGCTGAAATCCATGATCGGCCTGAAAAATCTAAGAGCATATTGGATGAAGGCGACAAGCACCCCCAGCGACGTCACGGTTGGCACCAGGCGGAACGCGATCAGAGTCTTCGAGTTGAAACTCAGGGCAACACTGGTCACGCGAGTATTTCGCATCACGTCGTTGCCGCCGAACCAGATGACGCAGGCAATCGCAATCGCAGAGAGAATCTCCACTACGGGGTAGTAAACCGAGTAGGCCATGATCGCGTCTTTATACGCGTCCATGTGGTTGCGGTTAATTTCCGAGAAGCGATCGTAAGCCTTGCGCTCGCGATTGAAGAGTTGCAGTACGACCATTCCGCTGACGTGCTCCTGCAGGTACGAGTTGATACGTGCGATGGCCACGCGAATGCGACGGTAGGAATCACGAACCCGATCGCGGAATACCTTGGTCGCCACCACGATAAAGGGCAGCACGGCAAAAGTGATGAGTGCCAGCTTCCAGTTCATGCAGAGCATGACACCCAGGATGCCGAAGAGCACGAAGAGATCTTCAAAGATCGAGACCACGCCTGAGGTGAACATCTCGTTCAAAGCGTCCACGTCCGTGGTGACACGCGTCACCAGACGACCCACCGGGTTCTTGTCGAAAAAGGCAACGTGCAGGCGCTGTAGATGGCGGAAGATCTGACGGCGAAGATCGAACATTACCTTCTGGCCGGTCCACTGCATGAAGTAGGTTTGCAGGAACTCGAGTAGGAAGGCCGACAGCAGTAATCCGACATAGATTGCCGCAATCTGCGCGATACCGGTGGTGGCGCGCGGGCTGAGCCAACTCCACATGCCGGAAGACGCCCCCTTTATGGGAGCCAGGTAACGGTCAATCGCTACTTTGGTGAGATACGGCCCAAGCACGTCGGCGAACGACTTGAGGAAAATCGAGAGCAATGCGATCGCAACCTGCCAGCGGTAGGGACGCAGATACTTGAGCAGTCGCGCCATCAGGCGGCTGTCATAAGCCTTACCTAATATTTCTTCTTCTTGAGACATCGGTTTCCTGGCGATCGTGCGGTGGACGAGCGCCATTGGCGCTGCTAACAGGGTAACTCAATATTGATGACTTCGGATGGTGGAAAGGTTTGCTGCTGCAGCCTTTCTTCGAGAAGATGGGATAATGACGTGGTGCCACTCGGCATTTACATCTCGGTTCCTTTTTGCCGCACGAAGTGCAGTTATTGCAACTTCGCTTCCGACGTGTTTTCGCGGGCCGTTTTCGAGCGCTATGTGGATCGCGTTTGTGCCGATATCGAAAACGCTCAACAAGTCGCAACACAAATGGGCGGGCAGATGGAGCGCGAGGTCGATTCCATCTATTTGGGCGGGGGCACGCCGACCGTGCTCGAATCCACGCAACTGGAGCGCATCTTCGCGACCGTGCGATCTCAGTTTGACGTGAGTCCCAAAGCGGAGATCACGGTCGAGTGCGCTCCCGGGACGTTGACGTCCGCCATGCTACAGAGTCTGCTGGGTTGCGGCGTGAACCGTGTAAGTCTCGGAGTGCAATCGTTTGTAGATCAGGAGGCGGCGGCTGTTGGTCGCCTGCACAAGCGCTCAAGCGTACTCGCGGACATCGCTCTGCTGCGAAGTGCGGGAATTACAAACATCAATATTGATCTTATTGCTGGGTTGCCACACCAGACTGCTGAAAGTTGGGAATTCTCTCTGGCGGAAACCATCGCGACCGGTAATCCTCATGTGAGCGTTTACATGCTCGAGGTGGACGAAGATTCGCGGCTCGGACGCGAGGTTCTGGCAGGCGGCACGCGTTATCATGCGCACTTTGTCCCCGATGACGAAGCCATGGCGGATTTTTATGTCACAGCCTGCCACCGGCTCCAGTCGGCGGGCATTGCCCAATATGAGATCTCTAACTTCGCGGGTCAAACATTCGAATCACGCCACAATTTGAAGTATTGGACCCGGCAACCGTATTTCGGCTTTGGTGTGGACGCACATTCAATGCTGCCCTCCGCTACTTCAGATCGCGAAGCTGTGCGATTCGCGCCCGCTGACTCGCTGGAAAAGTATATGAGCCGGATATCTCTTCAGCGTACTGCGATTTCTCGCCAAGCAGCTTTGGAGGAAAGCTTTTTTCTTGGTCTGCGGCTGAATCGGGGTGTTAGCCTGCAGGAATTGACCGCAAAATTCGGCGACGAGACGATCGAGCACGCCCGCCTTATGGTTGCGGAGTTGACCGAAGCCGGACTTATGGAACAAAGGGAAGGCTCAGTCTGCTTGACGCCGCGCGGACGCTTGCTTTCCAACGAAGTGTTCGAGAGATTCATTGTGGCCGATGGCGTGGCGCCCTGACGCCTCTATTCGCGCGAGAAAGTCGGCGAAATTCGGTTACAACCAAACCATACGGTCGGTCGGGCTCAGAGCTCGCGCCCTCGCGATCCCCAGTGATGGCGCGGTTTTCCGCACCTTCGCAGACGCCTGCCCGAGGTAACTTTTCTGGCCTCCGCTGCTATGTTCTAATCGAAATCGCCGCTAGCCGGTGGAGGATTCTTGGATTTTCAACTGAACGACGAGCAGCAGCAGCTGAAGAAAAGTGTCCGCGAATTCGCGGAGCGCGAGATCCTGCCCAACGTTATGAAATGGGACGAGGCAGGGGAGTTTCCTCTTTCCACCGTGAAAGAACTGGGCAAGCTTGGATTGTTGGGAACCGTATTCCCTCCTGAATACTCGGGTGCGGGTATGGGGTATGTCGAATATGTCATCGCCATCGAAGAGCTGTCGCGCGTGGATGGATCGGTAGGCATCATTGTCGCCGCGCATACGTCGCTGTGTTCCAATCACATCTTTCTCGCAGGCACCGAAGTGCAGAAGAAGAAGTACGTCAGCAAACTGGCAACGGGCGAATTCATCGGCGCGTGGGGATTGACTGAGCCTTCTTCCGGGTCGGACGCGGGCAGCGCCCGCATGACCGCGAAGCGCCGCGGAAACAACTGGGTTCTCAATGGCACGAAGACTTTCTGCACCAACGGCCACTATGCCGACGCCATCGTCGTAATCGCCGTAACCGATCGCGCCGCCAATACTCACGGCCTTTCCGCCTTCATCGTTGACAAAGATACCAAGGGGTTTCGTCCCGGCAAAAAGGAGAACAAACTTGGCCTGCGCGCCAGCGACACAGCCGAGATGATTTTCGAAGACTGTGTCATCCCCGCTGACAATCTTTTGGGGAAAGAAGGGGACGGCTTCATCGACGCGATGCGCGTGCTCGATGGCGGCCGCATCTCGATTGCGGCGCTGTCACTGGGCATGGCGCAGGGCGCGTACGAGGCCGCGCTGAATTATTCCAAGGAGCGCAAGCAATTCGGCAAGGCGATCGGCGAGTTTCAGGCGATTCAATGGAAGCTGGCCGACATGGCTACGGAGATTGACGCGGCCCGCCTGCTCACCATGCGCGCCGCGTCGATGAAAGACGCCGGCATGAAGACTACGCTCGAGTCGTCGATGGCGAAACTCTACGCCAGCGAAGTTGCCGTGCGGTGCGCCAACGAAGGCGTGCAAATTCACGGCGGGTACGGGTTCATCAAAGAATATCCCGCCGAGAAGTATTACCGCGACGTGAAGCTGTGCACGATTGGCGAGGGGACCAGTGAGATTCAGCGGTTGGTGATTGCGCGCCAGTTGCTGAAAGACTGAAGCCGTTATCGCTGATTTCTTCTTCCCCGCTCTCTGCTTTACACTGATCGTTTGAACCTCGACATCGAGACATGGATCGAGCAACTCCGCTCCGGCGACGTGCGCACCCTCGCCCGCGCCATCTCCACTGTGGAGAACCGCGCGCCCGGATGGTCTGAGCTGCTGAAGGCGTTATTCCCGCACAGCGGGAAGGCGAGCTTATTGGGGCTGACTGGGCCGCCGGGAGCGGGGAAGAGCACGCTGGTCGACCAGCTTGCTCGCTTCTACCGTAAAGATAAGCGCACCGTGGGCATTATCGCGGTGGATCCGACCAGTCCTTACACCGGCGGGGCGATTTTGGGCGACCGCATTCGCATGCAGGAACATTTTTCCGATCCGGGGATTTATATTCGCAGCATGGCGACACGGGGCTCGCTGGGCGGACTCGCCCGCACCACGGCCGATGTCACAACTGTGTTGGACGCTTCCGGACGTGACCTCATCATGATCGAAACCGTGGGCGTGGGCCAGGATGAAGTGGACGTTGTGCGCCTGGCCGACGTCACCATTTTGATCCTTGTCCCGGGCATGGGTGATGATGTGCAGACCATCAAGGCCGGCATCATGGAGATTGCCGACATTTTTGTCATCAACAAAAGCGACCGCGAGGGTGCGGAGCACGTAGAGCGCGAAATCCGCTCACTGCAATCGCTGGCGACCCGCAGCGATGGCTGGACGCCGCCGATCGTCAAGACAGTCGCCAGCCAGGGACTTGGAATCGAAGAATTGGCTGCTGCCGTGTCGAACTACGAGGAGTATCTGCAAGAGAAAAACCTGGCTCTGAACAAGAGTGTCGAGAATTGGCAAGAGCGGCTGGTTGAGATGTTGCGCGACGCGCTGCTTGAAAAAGCTCGCGGATTGATGACCGACGGCAATGTGGCGCGCTATGCTCTCGAGGTAGCCGAACACAAACGCGATCCTTATACCTTGGTAGAGGAGATCGCCGCCAACGTGGGGAAAAGCTAATGGCGCAAATCGATCATCTCGGCATCGCTGTTAAGTCGCTGGCGGCGGCAAAGTCAATCTACGAAAAACTGGGCCTAAGCGTCTCGCCGGAAGAAACTGTGGAACAGGAGCAGGTGCGGCTGGTCATGGTTCCGGTGGGCGAAAGCCGATTCGAGCTGCTGGAAGCAACGTCGGAGAATTCGACGATCGCGAAGTTCATCGCCAAGCGTGGCGAAGGTTTGCATCACGTGTGCTTACGTGTCCCGGATTTGCCAGCGGCGGTCGAAAGGCTGAAAAAAGATGGAGTGCGGCTGGTCTCGGAAGAAATCAAGGTTGGTGCGGGCGGGCACAAATACGTGTTTGTGCATCCTTCGAGTACTGGCGGCGTGTTGCTTGAGTTGGTGCAGGGGTAACTCAACGGCAACCAACGACGGATTCTCACCGATCCCCACGGATAGGGCATGAGCCCTTTTTTCATGCTTATTCTCGCTATCGATACTTCCGGCAAGCAAGGCAGCATCGCGCTGGCGCGGGCGGGAGAACGCTCTGTCGAGGGCAATGATTTCGAATTGATCGAGACTGCGCCGCTTGCCGGCGGAACTTTTTCTGCCCAACTGATTCCGCAGATTTCCCAGTTGCTCTCTGAGCATGGATTCACGAAGCACGATGTGGATGCTTTCGCGGTTGTTTCCGGCCCCGGATCATTCACCGGGCTGAGGATCGGGCTGGCAGCGGTTAAGGCGCTGGCTGAGGTCCTGGATAAGCCGATCGCGGCCGTGTCGCTGCTGGAAGCATGCGCTTTTACCAGCGGCGCGAAAGACAAGATCATGGCCGTGCTGGATGCGGGACGCGGTGATGTCTACGTTGGGGAATACGAAATACCGAAAAGAGCCGGCCAGATTCCGAGAGAACACCTGCTGAGCAGGAGCGAATTCCTTTCCTACGCGAAAGGATGGATCATAGTGACTCCGGATTCGGCTTTAGCCGAGGCCGCCGGAGCCGCCGGACTTTCAGTCTCAACGCTGGCGCCGATCTCTGCCGATGCGGTTGCCCGTTTGGGCTGGCGAAAAATTCAATCCGAAGAGACGGTAACGCCCGAGCTGTTGGAAGCGAACTACATCCGCCGCACCGATGCCGAGATTCTCGAGAAAAGTAGATCCTAGCCTGCGCGTTCGACGAGCAAATGTCGCGGATGTTCCGGCCATGGTGGATCTGGGGTGTGAGAGCCAGTCCGCTGCCCATTGGTCCCGGCAGCAGTATGAGGGGCTTTTTGTAACTACAAGCAATCAGCCAGAGTCCAATCGCTTCGCCTGGGTCGTTGATGATGACTGCAAACCGGAGCCAGGGGACGTTTCAGGCAAGAAACCTCAGCTTCTTGCATTTCTGGTAGCGAACCGCCTTGATGTTGATATCGTCGCGGAGTGGGAGTTGGAAAACATCGTCGTTGCCGAAACCGCTCGCCGCCAGGGTCTGGGTACGCTGCTGCTGCGCGAGTTCATCGCCCACGTGAGTGCAGATCGTGGTGCTTCAATATTTCTGGAAGTCCGCGAGTCGAATCGGAGCGCGCGGGCCTTGTACCAGAAATTCGGATTCGAGAAGGCTGGTCTTCGCAAAAACTACTACGCCGACCCTGCCGAAAATGCAATCCTTTATCGTCTTAACATTGTCTAAGAGTCCCCTTTTTTCAGCTTTCTCATAACGAGATTGCACCAGAATTCGGCATTGAACCATTTTTGAGGCTATGGTAAGTTGAGCCTATAAATCCCGGTTGGAGGTCTGCTGGATGCTGACTTCGAATGACACTCTCCTGACCAATCACGATGAATTCCGCAAGCTGGCTCAGGAGCACCTGCAGTATTCCACTCGTCTTGATTCCCTCACCCAAAAACGTTATCTAAGCGAAGACGAGAAGCTGGAAGAAGTTCGTCTGAAAAAACTAAAGCTGCGTCTTAAAGATCAGATGCAATCGATCGAACGGCAATATCGGCAGCAGTACGGAACTCACGTAGCATAATTTTTCTGGCCATTTGCATAGCGGCTGTGGCCGCTACAGGGATTTTCTATCCGCTCACCGGCGCTTTTCAGCGCCTTTCTTTGTTTGAACTTACGCACTTTTCTCACTGAGGGTGGGCCGGCGCCGTTCAACTCTGCTCTATAATTGGGTTTAATCCCATGGTGCGTGACGGCTATTATTATGCGCTGGCTCTGATTGCGGTCGCAGTTCTGGTGGGCTGGTTCGCCCGCCCTGCCTGGGCTTTGGTTCCAATATTATTTGCTCTGTTCTTCCTCTGGTTTTTCCGCGACCCCGAGCGTGTTATTCCGGATGTTCCCGGCGCCCTGGTATCGCCGGGAGATGGGAAAGTCACCGATGTTTCACTGGTCACAGTGAACGGTGAAAAGCAGGCTCGTATTAGCATTTTCCTCAGCGTCTTCGACGTGCACGTGAATCGCTCCCCGATCGAGGGAATCGTTCGCGACGTTCGCTACCTTCGGGGAAAGTTCCTCAACGCCATGAATGTAACTTCGGCGGAGCAGAACGAACAGAATATTGTTCGGGTCGAGGGCGACGGACAGGCAGTGGTTTTTAAACAGATTGCCGGGTTGCTGGCGCGAAGAATTGTTTTCTATCCCAAGGTGGGTGATCGTCTGCGGCGCGGCCAGCGTGTGGGATTGATTAAGTTCGGTTCTCGTGTGGATGTGCTATTCGATCCTGCTGCCGCCGTGCAAGTGAAAGTCGGCAACCGGGTTCGCGGCGGCTCGAGCGTCCTGGCTTACTTGCAGCCGAAGGGCGAGCTGACGGGCGCTGGACGTTGCACCACAGAAGGGCGGGTCGGTGGATAGTTCTACCTCAAGTCCGGGCCATGATGCACGCCGCCCGCGGCGCATGAGCAAAGGGATGTACATCCTTCCTTCGCTATTTACGAGCGGAAATATGGCGGCGGGTTTCTACGCCATTCTGGAGGTTGTCCATGCCAGCGCAGTGAGTCCGTGGCACCTGGACAACGCGGCCAAGGCAATCGGGTTCGCCGTTTTGTTCGATGGTCTCGATGGCCGCGTAGCTCGGATGACCGGCACCAGCAGCGACTTCGGCAAAGAGCTGGATTCTCTGGCGGACGTGATCACGTTTGGGGTTGCTCCTGCCATGCTGGCTTGGACGTGGGGATTTCACCTCATGCCGCCGGTCGCGCTGACTGATTGGAACATCAAACTCACCCAGTTGGGAGCGATTGCCAGTTTCTTGTTCTTAATGGCCGGGGCCAGCCGGCTGGCGCGTTTCAACATCACCTCGAACCCGCAACCATCCAATCCAGGACGGCCAGGCAAGAAATATTTCGTCGGGATGCCAATTCCGGCGGGCGCCGGAGTGATAGCGGCCGTGGTTCATTTTCAATCAGGGGTTCCACTCGGCTCGTGGTACACGGCGATCACCTGGCTCGCCATGGTGGCCGCTGTCGGCTACCTCATGGTGAGCACGTGGCGCTTCTACAGCTTCAAAGATATTGATTTCAGCTCCCGGCATCCGTTCCGCCTCATTATTTTTCTCGCGTTCTTAATCGCTATGGTATGGCAGTTCTCGCGTCCCACGCTCTTCGTTGTCGCCTTACTTTACACTTTCTCCGGAGTCTTCTGGCGCTTGCAGTGGATCTTCCGTCGTCGAAATCAGCCTCCGCCACCCTCTTATAAGGAGGCTTCGCAGACTTTATGAGTGCGCCGCCCAAAATTGCGGGATTGCCCGCTTCCTCTGTTGCCCGGGGTCAGCTCTATCGGGTGGCGATCGTAGGCGCCGCATCGCTCAAAGGCAAAGAAGTCGCCGAGATGCTCAACGAGCGCAACTTTCCAGCCGTGGATGTGCGCCTGCTCGACGATGACGAATCGATCGGCCAGCTGGAAGCCACGGGCGACGAAATCAACTTCATACAGAGCGTTCGCGCGGAGCAGTTTACCCACGTGGACTTCACCTTCTTCGCCGCCGACGCGGAATGCACGCGCAATAATTGGAAGCGAGCCCGCGATGCAGGCAGCGCCATCATTGATCTGTCTGGCGCTCTAGAGGATGAAGCGGGCGCGCAGGTTCGCTCTCTGTGGTTGGAGCGCGAGCGAGGAGAGATTTGGCATCCCGACCTGCAGCCGGCTCCGGCGGTTGTGGCCCATCCCGCCGCCATAACTCTGGCCTTGCTGCTGCTTCGCGCGCGCAAAGCCGGCGCCATCCGAAGCGCGGTGGCGACCGTTTTCGAGCCTGCTTCTGAGCAGGGACAAAAGGGCATGGACGAATTGCATCAGCAGACGGTCAACTTGTTGTCGTTCCAGTCCCTGCCCAAGGATGTGTTCGATGTGCAGGTAGCTTTCAACATGGTGGCGCGGTACGGTCAGAAATCGCAACTGTCGCTCGATTCGCTGGAGGCGCGCGTGCGGCGTCACTACCAGAAGCTTGCCGGAGTGCAGGCGCCACAACCCGCGATAATGGTGATTCAATCGCCAGTTTTTCACGGCCACGCGCTGGCCATCTTCCTTGAGATGGAGCAACCGGTCGATAAGGAAAAATTGTCGAAGGCCATTAGCGGAGACCACGTGACCCTGGCAGGAGCGGAAGACGATTCGCAGCCGAGCAATGTGAACACCGCGGGTCAGCCTAATATTCTAGCTTCGCTGAAAAGCGATCCGACGCGGCCCAATGGAATTTGGCTATGGGCGTCCGCTGACAATCTGCGCATCGCGGCCATCACCGCGGTGGAATGCGCCGAGAGCATGATCGCAACCCGTCCGCTGGGAAAAATCCAATGAAAACATGGCGCGCCGCGTGGCTGGCACTGGCCCTTGCCTGCGCGGGTTGCGGCTATCACACGGCCGGGCATTCCGTGCAACTTCCAGAGAACGTCAAGACCATCGCCGTTCCGGCTTTCGGAAACGAGACTCGAACTTACCGCATCGAACAGCAGCTTACTTCTTCAGTGGTGCGCGAGTTCACCACGCGCACGCATTACCACATTCTGAACGATCCGAGCGATACCGCCGATGCCACCCTGCGCGGTACAGTGCTCTCGGCCTCTTCCACGCCCCTCACTTACAACTCGGCAACCGGACAGGCGGCCAGCGTTCTGGTCGTGGTCAGCATGAAGGTATCGCTAATCGACCGCCAAGGTAAGGTGCTTTATCAGAACCCTTCCTATCTATTTCGCGAGCAGTACGAAGTCTCGCAGGACCTGACCAGCTTTTTCCAGGAAGATTCTCCCGCCTTCCGCCGGCTCTCCCAGGATTTTGCCCGTACCCTGGTCTCCAACGTTCTGGAGGGCTTCTAGATGCTAGAGTTTCAAAAGGTCGTGAGTCGATGGCCGTTGGCCGCTAGCCAACGACGAATGACTAACGACCAACGACGCAGTGCGGAGCGCATCTGATGCGGGCGTTTGCCCAGGCGGATCGATTTGTCAGCGAACTTGAGTCGCGCAAGCTGCGTCCGGCATACGTGTTCGTGGGAGATGAAGCGTTTTTCCGCAAGCGCTTCCGCGATGCCATCCTCGAGCATCTGGTTCCGCCTGATTTGCGCGATTTCAGCGTCTTCGAATTCGATCTTGCGGAAAACGATCTTGCGGAAGTCCTTGACCGGGCACGCACGCCCTCTTTGATGTCCCCATTCCAGGTATTTTTCGTGCGCGGAGTGAAGAGCCTTTTTGGCCGCGGCTCGAACGAAGAGAAACTCTCGGCCATCGAAGAATATTGCAAGAATCCGAATCCCGACGCGCTCCTTGTTTTCGTCGCCGACCATATCAGCATTCCCGCCGACGTCCGCCGGATGGAAATGCAGGACAAGGAGCGTTACCAGCGCATTCGCGAGACCATGGGCCAGTACTGCGGCATTGTCGAACTGGCGCGGGTGGAGGAGGGCGAAGCGGTGCGCTGGATTTCCGACTACTGCGCCAGCCGCGAGGTGCCGGTAAAGATGGACGCGGATGGAGCCCGCGAACTGGTCGATGCGCTCGGCGGCGACATGATGATGATCTCGAACGAACTGGAAAAGCTCATGCTCTATGTCGGCGCGCGTAACCGCGTTACGCTGGGTGACGTAGAAACCATGGTCCTCGCCGCCAAGCAGCGTTCGCTGTATGAGTTGACCGATGCCATATCGGCGAAGGATCGAGTGCGCGCTCTCGAAGTGCTGGATGCGATTCTGTCGTCTGGCGATGGCGAGGAAGCGGCCATCGGACACATCTACATGCTGGCCAAAACCTTTCGCCAGATGCTGGTGATTCTCGAACGTAACGTTCGCGACCAGCGCATGCTCTGGGCCGCGCTGTGGCAGGGATTCCGCGTACCTCCATTCGCGGCCGACGACATCATCAAGCAAGCCCGCCGCTACAAGTCGCGCCGCGACCTGACCCGCGCGATTCGGCTGGTCGCCAAAGCGGATCTAGCCCTGCGATCCAATCCTGTAAGCAAACGCATGGTGCTGGAGCGTCTGGTGATCGATCTAACCACCGAACCCAAGCTGGAAGCGACGGGATGGATGCAGGAACAACTGCCCGTCTAGATGCCGGATATCCAGATCAAATTTTTTCAAGATCGATCCCGCTAAATTCAAGTGGCCTAAGGAGTTACGTATTTTAGTCAGGCGCCATCCTGGCTAAAGTATTGTATCCAAACGACTTGCTCGTAAAATATTGGATCTAAATACCTTAGCTTGGGCAGCGAATCCAATGGGAGGAGTAAATCCTTTGGAATCAGCAGGCATCGGATCCGATACCAGCTAAAATATTGAGCGGCAAGGTTTTGCCCGAGGAGCTAAGAAATCGTCAGACTAGATTTTCAAAGATGACGAACTCTGGTAGTGGCTCACTTTGAAAAGGGGCGGCTGTGTACGCACGGGAGATCCCTCGTCCTGCTGGTGAAAACGCGGGACCTCGGGATGACGCCGAAGGCGCACGTTGAAGATTTTCAAATTGAGCCACTACCAGAACTCCGCAGGCCTGGGCCCGAGGAAGTGTTTCCAAACAGTTTAGCTTGCGCGGTGGCGCCAAAGATGTGACGAATAAACATTGTGCGCTCGTTGAAATCTACCGAAAGCATGGCTGAAAAATGACCTGGAAATATCTGATCGAGGGCCCCTGGATCGTCTTCGTTGCCTATTGGGCGGTGGGCGCGCTCAAGACTCGGCGTACGGAGCGCACGGAGTCATTCATCTCGCGCTACGGCATCCTATTTCTTGAGATCGTTGGTTTTGCTCTGGTCTTCATGAGCGAGACTGAGTTCGGCGTCCTCGGCCGTGAAGTCCTTCCGCGCAGTGTTGCTCTTGGCATGACGGGCGTCGCGCTCACCTGGACCGGGATCGCGCTGGCACTGTGGGCGCGCTGGCATCTGGGACAGTATTGGAGCGCCCGCATCACGATCAAAGAAGATCACAAACTGATCCGCACCGGACCTTATGCGCGGTTGCGGCATCCGATCTATTCCGGACTCGACCTGGCCGCGATCGGCTCGGCTCTGGCGATTGACCGATGGCGATGCGTGCCAGGGGTCTGCTTAATTGTCCTGGGTTATTGGATTAAAGCGAAAAGAGAAGAAGCCATGCTTAGCGCGCAGTTCGGCGCGGACTTTCAGGAGCACTGCCGGCACACTGGATTCCTCTTCCCCCATTTTCGGCGGAGCATGTGAGGGTCAGTGTAAGACGTCCCGGGCCAGCCAGTTGCCGGTGTAAGGGCGTCAGACTACACTGAACAGTTTTCGTCCTAACCCATGATGAATGCAGGCGACGTTGTCTCCTACCTGGAAATGTGCGCCGACTTCGGCGTCAATCTTCAAAGGGGGATGAACTTCCGACTGACGCCCAGGGAAAGCCTAATTTTGATGAGCCTGCGGCCGGGCGCTCCCTACGCCGATAGTGTCGAAGACGGCGGGAGGGTGATCATCTACGAGGGACACGACCTTCCGCTGGCCAAGGGCGGCCCCGATCCAAAAACCGTCGACCAGCCCGAATTCCTACCCAGTGGTCGGCTTACCCAGAATGGTCAGTTCGCCGACGCCGTCAGACGTTTTAAGTCCGGTAGGGCTGAAGCCGAAAGAGTAAAGGTGTTCGAAAAAATCCGCTCTGGCATATGGGTCTACAACGGTCTCTTCAAGTTAGTCGACGTTTGGCAAGAAACATCAGCTCGACGTCAAGTATTCAAGTTCAAACTCGAAGTCGTCGATGAACTTGGGGAACTTTCAGCTCCTGCGATCAGCGGAATCGATCACGATAGGGTAATACCAGCGGCGGTTAAGATCGAGGTGTGGAAGCGGGATAAGGGCAGCTGTGTCAAATGCGGAAGCAAAGAGAACCTACACTTTGATCACATTATTCCCTATTCGCAGGGGGGATCTTCCAAGGACGCCAAGAATGTACAGATCCTCTGTATGAGGCACAATCTGGGTAAGCGCGACCGGATTGAGTGAAGCGTCTGATGTGCTGAGCTGCATGACGTCGTGGGAAGACGTAGCAAGCTGCGTCTCTATAGCCCGCTGCTGAGCTACTTCATTGCATTGACACGCACACCCAGCCGAGACTTATAGCGCGCGGCTGTATTCTTGTGCAGCGTGCCCTTCTGGATCGCCTTGTCGAGCGCCGATACTGTCTGGCGATAGGTCTGCTCGGCGGCTTGTTTGTCGCCCTTTTGGATGGTTTCGCGCAGGGTGCGCAAGGCGGTGCGGAGGCGGGAACTATTAGCACGATTGGTGGCCGTGCGCTTCTCGGTTTGACGGGCGCGTTTGAGCGCCGAATGATGATTAGCCATGTCTGGTTCGTTACCTTCGTGTGAATAGCGAGATATTCGGGGAGTACCGAATTGACTATTATATGGGAGCAAGTCTTGACCGGTCAAACACATGGCATGGCCTCTGATTCCAGATCCACTGGCGCGGTTGAAAGTCCTGCTGGATTCATCGACTCCAATTGTAGCGATTGAGAGCGTCGAAGAAGTCCGGGCGGTTCGTCTAGTTCGTGCCGCCTGCGCGGCGTTGAACCTGGCTACATTTGAGTGGACGATTGCCAGCGGCCTCGAGCGCTGCGGAAGCGATGTCGGCGAAGTCGTGCCTGAAGTCCGGAGCACGGCCTCGGCTTACGGCACAGCGGTTCAGCAGGCGCTGGCCAACTCGAAAGCCATCTATAACAGCCAGGAACCGGCGCAGATGCTCGCCAATCTTGAGGGAATTTCCATTGGCGCGGCTTTCATCCTGAAAGACCTGCATCGCCACATGGATGAGCCAGTGGTGGTTCGACGCTTGCGCGATGTGGGACAGAAATTTTCTGAGAACCGCCGGACCATCATTCTGACTTCACCGAAAATCGAGATTCCAGCGGAACTGCGGGGACTGGTCGAATTTCTCGAGTTGCCTTTACCCGACCGGCGGAGATTGCGCCAGATTATTGACGAAGTCGTTGTCAGAATCTCCAGGGACCACATCTTGCAACGGAAGCTCGATCCGAAGGGGTACGACGCTGTCGTTGAAAGCCTTCGAGGGCTCACCGAGGAAGAATCAGAGCGCACGCTTTCTCAGGCTTTAGTGACTCGGTTTTCGTTGTGCACCGAAATTGCCACTGATGTGCTCGAAACCAAGAAGTCTCTGCTCCGGCGCTCCGAGATGCTGGAGTTTGTGGAAGCGGACGAAGCTTTTTCAAACATCGGGGGGATGGATAATCTGAAGCTCTGGCTGGCTCAAAGGCGGGGGACATGGGAAGAATCTGCGCGCGAGTTCGGGCTGGAGCCCCCGCACGGCGTCATCATCCTGGGAGTGCAGGGGTGCGGGAAGTCGCTCTGCGCGCGGGCTGTCGCGGGAGAGTGGAATCTGCCGCTGGTGAAATTTGATACCGCGGCCATTTACGACAAATACATTGGCGAAACGGAAAAAGAATTCGCAAGGTATTCGAGGTAGCTGAAGGGCTTGCGCCATGCGTTCTCTGGATCGATGAGCTGGAGAAAATATTTGCCGGCAGCGGGCCGGACTCGGCGTCGGTGGATGCTGGAGTTTCGTCGCGGCTGCTGGCGTCATTCCTCTCCTGGATGCAGGACCGCAAAGCGCCGGTATTCGTGGCGGCTACCTGCAACAACGTCACCGCCTTGCCGCCAGAACTGATCCGCAAAGGCCGCTTCGATGAACTGTTTTTCGTCGATCTGCCCGGCCAAGCCGAGCGCAAACAGATCTTTTCAATTCAACTCGCCAGGCGAAAACGCAATCCCGCAGAGTTTGACCTTGAAAGAATTGATGCTGCAGCGAATGGCTACTCAGGCGCGGAAATCGACGCCGCGGTACAGACGGCTCTCTATGCCGCCTTTTCGGAGAAAAAGCAGTTGACCACCCAACTGTTATTAGACGCTCTGGCGCAAACCGTGCCCCTGTCAGTTACCCGCGCAGAAGAGATTGACCAGCTACGCGAGTGGGCCAGGACGCGAGCGGTCCCGGCATCGAAGTCGGGCAAAACCGGGAAGTAACGCCACCATTGACTCCCCTCCCGCCGCGGGGTACGCTTTAACCAATGGTAGTGACTTGCCTTCTGGGCATGAGCATTCCGGCTGTTCCCGTCTCGAAGCATAATCCTGTTTTGTGTGTGAAGTGGCTCAGGGGTGAGTATTTCCTGAACGAGGCTGTCCCCACATCAATTCCTCAAAGAGATTGAATGAAGAAAAGTATCGGAATTAGTCCCAACATCGAAACTTTGTTTGGCACGCGCGACGAGAATGTGCGCCTGTTGGAAGATGGCCTGAACATCACCATTGACCTGCGATCGAACGCCATTGAACTGGAGGGCGCGGCGCGCGACGTGGCTCGCGCCGAGCAGGTGTTTGCCGATTACGAAAGCCTGCAGCGCTCCGGATACAGCTTCAACAACGGCGACCTTAACAGCATGCTGCGCGTTCTGACGGCGGATTCGACTGCGACGTTACGGGGACTGGCCGATGCCGGCCGCCAGCGCTCGCTGGGGCGCCGCATGGTGCAGCCGAAGAGCGTGAATCAGCGCCGTTACGTTGAAGCGATCGAGAAGCACGACATGGTCTTCGGCATCGGTCCGGCGGGGACCGGTAAAACGTATCTCGCCGTTGCCATGGCGATTTCCGCGCTGCTGGCCAAGCGCGTGAACCGAATCATTCTGGCACGTCCCGCAGTGGAAGCGGGAGAGCGGCTGGGATTCTTGCCGGGAACTTTGCAGGACAAGATCGACCCTTACCTGCGTCCGCTATACGACGCGCTTTATGACATGCTCGATCCGGAAAAAGTCGATCGCTATCTGGAGAAAAATGTCATCGAGATCGCACCTATCGCCTTCATGCGCGGCCGCACCTTGAACGATTCGTTCGTGATTCTCGACGAAGCGCAGAACACGACTTCGGAGCAGATGAAGATGTTCGTCACGCGCCTGGGATTCAACTCCAAAGCGGTGATTACGGGAGACATCACGCAGATCGACTTGCCCAACGCGCGGCGCAGCGGATTGCTCGAAGCCATCGACATCCTGAAAAGGGTCGAAGGCTTGACCTTTGTTCACTTCGATGAAGCCGATGTGGTGCGTCATCATCTGGTGCAACGCATCATTCGAGCGTATGACGAGCACAAGACTCACGTCGCCGAGCAACAGATGCTGTTGCTGGCTGGCGGGAAGGGCGCCGAGGCCGCGAGCGCTGGGGTGAAGAGCTCCAATGGAAAGAACGCGGAGGCGAGCAACGCGGACGACAGATCAACGGCCGCGGGAGAATAAATTCTGGGTGCGCAGGAGGGCTGAAGTCGAGCCCCCTTTTTTTATCAGAAGTTTGTAGTACGCGGAGTGGCTGGCGTATCGAATCGAAACTTAGTAAACGCCGGGAAGAAATTTGGTTATATTGCGAAAAAGAATCACGGGCTTGAGCGCGTCAACGCTAGAACGTTTTCTGTTGCGAGCGCGGCGCATGGTCCGATTGCGCGAAACAGTGAATGTACTGGTCACAACCAGTGCGGAGTTACGCTTGCTAAATCGACGGTTCCGTGGAACCGACAAGCCGACTGACGTATTGTCGTTTCCTGCGCCTGCTGTGGGTCGCGGTGAAATCAAGCGCATTGCCGCGGATGTGGCCATTTCCGCCGACATAGCCCGGGATAATGCCAAGCGTCTCGGGCACTCAGTGGCAAATGAGGTGAAAATCCTGGTATTGCATGGGATTCTTCACCTGGCGGGTCTCGATCACGAGCATGATCACGGCGAGATGGCTCGCAAAGAAAGCCAGCTGCGGCGGCAACTCAGACTGGAGGCGGGACTGATCGAAAGGGTGCAACCGCGTGCTCCCGAGGTTTCCACGCGCAAAAAACGCGGAGGTCGCCCGTCCGGAACCAGTTCGTCCAGAAGCAGCCCGTCCAGAAGCAGGCGGAGAACTGCATGAACTGGTCTATAGCACTGGCGCTACTCCCGTTGCTGGCGCTACTGGCATTGGCCTCGTACGTGGATCGCGTCTACCAGGAGATCGGTAAATTTTTGTCGCGGGAATTTCAGGACAATATAGACGTCTTTGAACAAAAAGTTGAGCCCCTCCTGAATGTGGGCCGAGCCCGGGCGTCACTCTCGATGTCAGTGCTTAAACAGTTGACCACAGCCACGATCGCGTTGTTGGTGGGTTTTGCGGTCTTCGGTGACCAGCTTTGGAGCATCTATGAGATTCTGCAAGCGGCCATCAGCCTGATCTTGATTATTATTCTGTTCAACCAATTTTTGCCATTTGTATTGTTCTCCCGCACCGACGGAACGTGGCTTGTCCGCTGGACTTGGCTGGTGAGAATTCTCATCTATATGGTCCTGCCCGTAACGATCGTTCTTGGTTTCCTGCAGTCGGTGGCATCGCTTACTCGCCAAAACACGCGGGAGCAGCCGGAAAGCGCGGCCGAAGCCGTAGATGCGTTGATTGAAGCTGGACAGGAAGAGGGCATTATCCAGGAAGGGGACCGCGACTTAATTCAGTCCGCGGTGGAATTCGGCGGCAAGACGGTGCGCGAAGCCATGAAGCCGCGGCCGGAAATGTTTGCCGTACCGGTGCAAACCACGGTCGAGCGGTTTATCGAAATGCTGCGCACCAAGCACTACTCGCGCGTTCCGGTATACGCGGAAAGCATTCATAACATTCAAGGCATCGTCTATGCCCAGGACGTATTGCAGGTGCCTGACAGTGAGGCTTCCACGCGCACTCTGGAGACGCTGATGCGGCGCGACGTCTATTTCGTGCCTGAGAGTAAGCTCGGCAGCGATCTGCTGCGCGAAATGCAGAAAAATAACATACGGATGGCGATTGTTGTCGATGAGTACGGCGGCGTAGCCGGACTGGTGACGATCGAAGATCTGGTGGAAGAGATCGTGGGCGAAATTCGGGACGAGCACGAGAAACCGGAAATTGTCAGAGAGAATGACCAGTCCTACTTGGTCTCGGGCGGGATGGACGTCGACCGGCTTGCCGAACTGTTCGGGACAAAACCCGAGGGAAGGGAATCGGCGACCGTAGCGGGTTTGGTAAGTGAACTAGCCGGGCATATCCCGAGGAAGGGCGAAATCGTGGACGACGATGGCCTGCGCTTTGAAGTTCTCGAATCAACAGACCGCAAGGTGGAACGGGTGAGAATCAGCGCCGTGCAGCCGCAGCAGTTGAAGCTGATTTGAAGGCAGCTTCTAGCTGCTAGCTCCTGGCTTCTAGCCTTCCTCATACATCCGCTCTGCCCGCTGATTCATGGGATACTGGAAGTGCGATGAACTTGCATGTTAGAAGCCGGGAGCTAGTAGCTAGCAGCTAGAAGCCTCCTATGCCCTTCCGCTCCGGTTTCGTTTGCATTCTTGGCCGCCCTAACGCAGGCAAGTCGACCTTGCTCAATGCGCTCGTGGGCGAAAAACTCGCGATCATCTCGCCCAAACCGCAGACTACACGCAACCGGATCCAGGGCATTGTCAATCTACCCAAGACCAAAAGTCAGAGCGGCGCCCAGATCATCTTGATCGATACTCCGGGCGTTCACAAGCCCGACAGTTCACTGGGGAGGAAGATGATGGTGGAGGTGCGCGAGGCTCTACATGGATGCGACGTGGTACTGCTCATCATGGACGCAACTCGCAAGCTCGATCAGCGGGACGAGTTCGCCATACAAATGCTGAAGCATTCGCCGACGAAGGTTTGCCTTGTCCTTAATAAAGTCGACTTGCTGCGAGGCGGCAAGAGTAAGTTGCTCCCGCTGATCGACGAGTACAAGAAGCTGCATCAATTCCACGACATCATTCCGATTTCCGCGCTGAAACGAGACGGGCTCGACATCTTGCTGAAGCAAGTGACGGCGGCATTGCCAGCTGGCCCTCCTTATTTCCCGCCAGACCAGGTCACTGATCAACCTGCACGCTTCATGGCCGCTGAAATTATTCGCGAACGTGTGCTGGTCGAGACCGAAGAAGAGCTCCCTTACGCGACCACCGTAATTGTTGACAATTTCGAGGAAGGCCTTAGGCTGACGCGCATCTTGGCCACTATCTATTGTGAACGTGAAGGCCAGAAGGGCATCCTGATCGGCAAGAAGGGACAAATGCTGAAACGGATTGGCACTTCGGCGCGATTGCAGATCGAGCGCATGATGGGAACGAAGGTTTTTCTCGAGCTCTATGTCAAGGTCCAACCCAACTGGCGAGAATCGCGTGGCTTTGTGGAAGAACTTGACTGGAGAAAACAATTGGAGCATCTGACCTTCGCCGAACGGCCGACGGAACTGGCCGGCGCAAGGCGCCCAAAGGAAAAGAGTGCCAGGGAGTAAAGCGGTCAATTAGATGCCCGAAGTTTGTCGTATTGAGGGTGGGGCATTTAGAATCAACTGGCAACAGCGCCAAATTGTAAATCGCGGGCCCAAACCATGTCATCGGCGGATTCTTCGGAGCAATCTCTTCCAGAAAAAGATTTTGATCCCGATAAGTTGCATTTGATTTTGCGAGTTACGCTCTCCGCCGATCGCAACGCAGTGGATCCGGTTGTACAAGAAGTGATGGCTGTCGTCCGTCAGATGAAAGGCATCGACGGCAAGGAAGATGCCATCGAATTAGCGCTGCAGGAGGCACTCGCCAACGCGGTAATTCACGGCGCTAAAGAGGATCCCAGCAAAACGGTGGAATGCCTGGTCAGCAGCGACGAGGAGCGAGGCATATTGATCGTGGTGCGCGATCCCGGTACGGGTTTCAGTCCAGAATCCATCCCCGGCTGCACGGTCGGAGAAAACGTCTATTCCAATCACGGGCGCGGAATTTTTCTGATCAACCAACTCATGGACAAGGTGGAGTTCAGAAAAAACGGCACGGAAATCCACATGGTGAAGCGTTAGCCTTTATTCTTTCGCCGCGATGCCCAATGTTTTCATTTTGCGGTAAAGGTGGCTGCGCTCCAACCCCAATACTTCCGCGGCCCGGGTTACGTTCCCGTGGTTCTCGTCAAGCTTTTTGAGAATAAAATCCCGTTCGTAGGCGTCCCGCGCCTGGTGCAAGGTTGAGAACTCGGTTCGCGCCGCACGCCGATGGCCGTCGCGGTGGACCAGCGGAGGCAGATGCTTGCGCTCAAATCGCGTCGTCATGGGGTTCATGATCACAATCCGCTCAATCACATTGCGCAATTCGCGCACGTTGCCCGGCCACGAATAGCGCATCAGCGATTCTATAGCGTCATCGGTAATCTCCCGGGGCCGCCGCCCGTAGGTCGCCGCCAGGTCTTTTAAAAAGTGCCTCGCAAACAACGGGATATCTTCCTTGCGGTCGCGCAACGGAGGCACAAAAAAGGGAATCACATTCAGCCGATAGAACAGGTCTTCGCGAAAATTTCCCTTTGAAATTTCCTCTTCAAGATCTTTATTGGTGGAAGCGATGATGCGCGCATCCACCATGATCGTTTCATCGCTGCCGAGGGGTGCGACCCGCTGTTCCTCTAGGGTGCGCAGCACTTTCGATTGCGTCTTCAAACTCATATCGCCCACTTCATCGAGAAACAGGGTCCCTCCGCTTGCCTTTTGAAACTTACCTTCCTTGTTAACCGATGCTCCCGGAAACGATCCTTTGTAGTGGCCGAAGAGCTCGCTCTCGATAAGGTCCTCGGGAATCGCCGCACAGTTGACCTCAACGAAAGTCTCGTCCTTGCGAAGACTCTGCGCATGGATCGCGTGAGCAACCAGTTCCTTTCCTGTGCCCGACTCGCCGTAGATGAGAACCCGGCCGTTGGTGGGCGCCATGAGCCCAATCTGCTGCCGCAGCGCCTTCATGGGAATGCTGTCACCCACGATTACGCTCTTGGCGAGAAGCTGCTTTTTTAAATCAAAGTTCTCGTGCCGCAGTTTTTTAGATTCGATCGCGTTCTTGACAAGAATCAGCGTCTTGTCGATTGAGAGGGGTTTTTCCAAAAAGTCGTAGGCTCCGAGTTTGGTGGCGCGCACGGCGGTTTCGATGGTGCCGTGCCCAGAGATCATAATTACTTCGGGCGGATTATCCAGTTCGCGGATTCTTTCGAGTGTCTCCAAGCCATCCATGCCGGGCAGCCAGATATCGAGCAGCACCAGGTCGAATGTGTGCTGCCGGCGTAGCAGTTTGAGGCATTCCTCACCGCTTTCGATCGAAGCAGTTTCGTAGCCGTCGTCGGCGAGAACTCCCTCGAGCGATTCGCGAATGCCGCTTTCGTCGTCAACAATGAGAACTTTAGGCATGCTGATGCGTGGCCGGAGCCAGCGTCGGTTCGGGAACGACCGGTAATTCCACGATGAATCGCGCGCCGACCGGCTGGTTTTCCTCAACGCGAATAGATCCGTGATGCTCCTCGATAACCCGGCTTACAATCGCCAAGCCGAGTCCGGTTCCGCGCTTTCGCGTGGAAAAATATGGCAGAAAGAGCTTTTCTTTGAGTTCGCGGGTTACGCCATGACCCGTATCTGCGACAGTGATTTCAACGGCGTCGCGACTGGCCACCAGCGAAGTTGAAATCTGAATTTCACGCACCAGCGCATCTTGCATCGCCTCAGCGGCATTGTCCACGAGGTTGGCGAGGGCCCGCTTCATTGCCTCCGTATCGGCCATGACTTTGGGCAGATCCGGAGCGAGCGATTTGTGCAGACCGATGCCGTCCAATCTCCCGTTGAACATCGAGAGTGCATCCTCGATGACCTCGTTAATATCAGCCGGGCCGGGATTTGATGCGGGAAAACGAGCCAGCGTGGAAAACTCGTCCACCAGCCGACGAACCGTCTCGACAGCGCCGGCAATGGTTTCGGCACAGGAGCGAACAATGTCCAGTGACACTTTGTCAGTAGGCGTGGCGCGCTCCAGGTGACGCTGAATACGTTCCGCAGAGAGTGCGATCGGCGTGAGCGGGTTCTTGATTTCATGCGCCACGCGACGCGCCACCTCGCGCCATGCGGCTTGCTTCTGTGCCTTCAGAAGATCGGAGAGGTCTTCGAATACGATTACGTAACCCGACCGCTCCTCCTGATGGCGCAGAGTCGCCACCGTGACCGCGACATTCAGAGAGGTGCGCTGAAGCGGCATTTCCATCTGGCTGGTGGTCATACCCATGCGGTCGGCGCGGCGCAGCAGCGGTTCCAGATCCTGCAGTACATCGGCGGGAAAGACATCTGCCAGGCGCGCGCCGCGCAGCATGTGCTCTCCTTCTGCGTAGCCTTCGGGGTGAAACATTCGCAGCAACGCCTGGTTGGCGTGGGTGACGTAACGGGCAGCATCGAGCGACAAAACTCCTGTCGGGATGCTCTCGAGGATCGTTTCCATCTGGCGGCGGCGTTGGTCAAGTTCAGTGTTGGCAGCATTCGCATTGCGGCTGGAGGCTTCGATCTGCCCGCGGCTCGTCTCAAGTTCCTCTGCCATCCGGTTAAACGAGCGCACCAGGTCGCCAATCTCGTCGGCCGCACTGACGTCGATGCGATGGTCCAGACGTCCTCGAGAAATCTCGTGCGTTGCCTCCGCCAGCGCTGCCAGAGGTCGAGTGACCAATTTTGAGAGAAACAGCGCGAGCCATGTGGTTACGAAGAGCACCATCATGGTCAACAACAAAAGCAAGCCCAGGTAGGTTCGCCGTACCAGCCTGCGTTCATGGGCCAGTTCGAAATAGCGTTGTTGGCTGCGCTCGACCTGGCTTACGGTCTGGGAGAACGCCGTCGGCAACGGGATCGCCACCAGAATCATGCCATCGTTTCCGACCGGCGCACTGCCCAGGGTATATTCCGTCTGTTCCCAAGTGAAACTTGCGGGCTGGCCTGCAGCCGCCTCTGCCAGCGGCAGTCGCGGCTTCAGCTGCGGCCACGGAGCAGGGGCATTGAAACTTGCCTCTGCATTGCCATCCTGCACAGCGACGGCGAATCCGCCTTGTAGAGTAATCTCGTGACTCTGAAATTCACTTACCACCGGCGAGAATCCATGTCCTGAGAAACCACGCTGGGTCTCGGCAGAGGCGGCAATGGCTGACGCTTCAGCACGAGCATTGCGCGCCGCGTATTCACCCAGCAGCGATGCCATAGCGTGGGTATCGGAGCGGACCTCCTCCACCGGCGTCGAGAACCACTTGTCAATAGAGCGGTTCATCAGTCCATAAGAGAACCAGTACATCACCATGACGGGGACGAAGGAAAGAAGCAGCGCGCCCGCTACCATGCGTGTGCGAAACTTCGAGCCTAAGACTCCCAGGCGGCGCTCGGCAAATAATTTCAGGAGATTGCGGAACAGGACGAAGGTCAGCGCTACAAACAGCAGAAAGATCAGCGCCGAAAGCGCGGCAAACACCACGATCTGCTGATTATTTCCCGGGCGCAAAAAAGTGAGATCAAATGCCGTCTGGGAAACCAGGATCGCCAACAGCAAGAAAACTGCCATTGCCAACAGGATGATCACCCGCTTGCGCTTGGAAGTATTCGACGATCGAATTGAAAAGGTCTGCACCACGCGAATTTAGCAGTCCAGCTCTGCAATTCAATCGGCTCGTTGCAGTCGTGGACTTCAAGTCATTATAGATGCAGATAGCAGCTGTAGAACTCCATCGCTTCCAGCATCGCTCAAGTCAATGCGGGGGAAATCGTCCCGCCGAGAGTTCTTCCAAAACCGCGCCATAGGCGGATTTCGGCTGGTACGAGCGATCAAAGAGCAGCGGCTGACCCCTGGTGTGGCGTGAGTGGGATCCGATCCAAGAGTATTTGTCGGTGAATCCCCAGCTCTGGATCGCGGTGCAACCCGAATTGTCCAAGCATGCTCGCACGATGCTGCGATAGATATCCGCTTGCCGGTTTAAGTCGGCAGGCCGAGGCTGCCCGTCAGTATTCAAAGGCAGAGAGACGTCAAGTTCAGTAATATGAACCTGCACGCCGAGGGCTGTAAGCCGTGCAATATTCGCCGAGAGGTTGGCGGCAATCGCCGCAATATCTACGTCGATGGCGGGAACGTGCATTTGTAGCCCCACGCCATCGATGGGCACTCCTCTTCGCCTGAAATCCTTTACCGTTGCGTAAATGGCGTCGGACTTGCGATTCAATCCTTCGCCCTCCGCTTCGTTGTAAAACAGCAACGCGTGCGGATCGGCCTTATGCGCCCAGCGGAACACCTGCTCGATGTAGGCGTTTCCTCTTCCCGACAAGCCGATGCCCGGCTGGTTGAACCAGACGGAATCGCGCACGTCACCATTTTCGTCGAGAGCCTCGTTGATCACATCCCACGCGAAGACCTGGCCTGCGTAGTGTTTCATCACGCGCGCGATGTGCTGGTGTAGAAGCCGCGACAAATGGTGCGTGGAAAAGTGGCCTTGCTTCAGCCAATCCGGGTTGTCGTGGTCCCACGCCAGGCAATGGCCGCGAACTTTCATTTGATGGGCTTGCGCAAAGCGAACAATCTCATCGCCTTGTCGAAAGTCGAAAGTGTTTGCGTCTGGCCGCAGAGTCCGCCACTTCATTGCGTCCTCCGCCTCAACCATGTTGAACTCGCGGGCCAGAGTCGAAGCGTAGGCGGTCTCGGAAAGTAGTGAAGGACGAACTGCCGCGCCGATCAGCACGCCCGCATTCTCGGCCGCATCGCGCAGCGATTGTGCGCAGCAGACAGAAACCATCCCTACAGCGAGAAGTGAGGAGAGAATTGCGGACCACCAAGAATGTTTAATCGGAGAGCCTTTCGAAGGTGCTATCTTTCTTGCTTAAACTACGGCAGAAACTTCTGTAAAGGGCACTCATCACACCGAGCCTGTGATTTTCTGCAATATATCTTTCCAACGCCCACGATAAGGCCGTGCATCTCGTTGTAGACCTGCACCAACGCGGTCCGCTTTGCCATGCTCATCGCCGATGGGGGATGCGCGGCGCCAGGAAAGCCGGCTGCCAATTGCGCATCTTCAGAAAAGCATTCAGCGGATTGTGCAACAGGAGACAGCGCCTCTTCAAACAGCTTCCGAGTCTCCTCGTAAGAAGTTTTTTCGGGCAGAATCTGGTGGCGAGCGAGAATTCGCCGCGTATAGGCATCGACCACGAACACGGGATGGTTGCCCGCATAAAGCAGAATGGAATCGGCAGTCTCGGGACCGATGCCATTCAAATTGAGCAATTCTTCTCGAAGCTTTTCCGTGGGTCTCGCCAGCATTCTTGCCAGAGAGCCTCTGTACCGCCGATCCACAAAAGCGACGAATAGTTTTAGCCGCTTGGCCTTCTGACGAAAATATCCGGCGGGACGAATCAGTCGTTCGATTTCAGCCACGGATGCCCGTCTTATCCCTCTCATGCTCAGCAGGCCGGCTGCGCGAAGATTTGTCAAAGCTTTTTCGACATTCGTCCAGGCGGTGTTCTGGGTTAAATACGCACCCACGATCACTTCAAATTGCGATTGCGCCGGCCACCAATGCTGCGCTCCCCACGCGTGAAATAGCGCGTTGTAATAGGTTCGAATTTGATGTTTTCTGTGGTTCACGCGCAAAGTTAAACAGACCTCATGGTTGAGTGTACGCCGCCTGCCGGTAGAGTCTTGTTGACCTTAGCTGACGGCGCCCGCTCTTACCGAAGTGCATGTACCTCAGCCTAAAATTTGCTTCGCGCGCACGCCCAACCCTCATCTGGCGCGGGTTTCAGAGTACATGCCGCAATCTCTGTGGCTTGGCGGCAAGTCCAAGTACTACGGTAACTGGTACCGTAATCGACTTACTGTGACAATTTCTGTCAACGCAAAGACGCTGTTTTTCTCCCACAGCAGGAATCAGCGCTTCGTGTGAATGCTGGTGAGGCGGCCCGGCATCGTTCCACTACGTGGATAGGAGATCGAAGTATGTCTCAACGGCTGGGCGACCTTCTTGTCAAAGAGAAGATCATTACCCCAGAGCAGTTGGAACAAGCGACCAAGGCCCAGAAGGAGCAGAACTGCCGTCTGGGTTCCGCCTTGGTGAAGCTTGGCTTCCTCACGGATGAGGACGTCACAAATTTTCTCTCCCGGCAGTATGGCGTCCCGGCCATCAACCTTTCTTATTTTGAAATTGATCCCGCGGTGGTCAAGCTGATTCCGTTCGAAACCGCCAAGCGCTACCAAATTCTTCCGCTCAGCCGCGTGGGCGCATCGCTGACCATCGCAATGGTCGATCCGACCAACGTCTTTGCGATGGACGATATCAAGTTCATGACCGGCTTCAACATTGAGCCGGTGGTTGCTTCGGAAAGCTCAATTCTTGCGGGCATCGATAAATCCTACGGGGCGGGAACGAAGGAAGAAGACCTCGAGACCGTAATGCAGTCGATGTCGGAGTTGAGCGAAAGCGACATCGAAGTGCAGGCCGAAGAGCAGGAGATGGAGCTCTCACAGCTGGAGAAAGCTGCGGACGAAGCTCCGGTCGTCAAACTGGTGAACCTGGTTCTAACCGATGCGGTGAAGCGTGGAGCCAGCGACATTCATATCGAGCCCTACGAAAAAGAGTTCCGCGTGCGTTTCCGTATTGACGGCGTGTTGCAGTCGATCATGTCGCCGCCGATGAAGCTAAAAGATGCGATCACCTCCCGCCTGAAAATCATGGCCAAGCTCGACATCAGCGAAAAGCGTCTGCCGCAAGATGGCCGCATCATGCTGAAGATGAATATCGGCGGGCGCAAGAAACAACTCGACTTTCGTGTGAGCACTTTACCCACGCTGTGGGGCGAAAAAATCGTGCTTCGTTTGCTGGACAAAGAAAATCTGCGCCTCGACATGACCAAGCTGGGCTTCGAACCCGAGTCTTTGGTCAAGTTCGAGAAGGCGATTCTCAAGCCCTACGGCATGGTGCTGGTCACCGGTCCGACCGGGTCAGGAAAAACCAACACTCTTTATTCGTCCATTTCGCGGCTCAACCAACCCGATACCAACATCATGACGGCTGAAGATCCCGTCGAATTTCAGTTGGGCGGCGTCAATCAAGTGCAGATGAAGGAACAGATTGGGTTGAACTTTGCCGCGGCCCTGCGTTCTTTCTTGCGTCAGGATCCGAACATCATTCTGGTCGGTGAAATTCGCGACTTTGAAACGGCCGAAATCGCCATCAAAGCGGCTCTCACCGGCCACCTCGTCCTTTCTACGCTCCACACCAACGGCGCTCCCGAGACCATCACGCGACTGATGAACATGGGTATTGAACCGTTCCTGGTAGCCACGTCAGTTCATTTGATCTGCGCCCAGCGCCTGATTCGAAGAATTTGCAAGGAATGCTCCGAGACAGTCGAGGTTCCGGTTCAGACTTTGATCGAAGAAGGATTTTCGCCGGAGGAAGCCAAGACCATCAAGATCCAAAAAGGCAAGGGATGTGGCGTTTGCAACAACACCGGATACAAGGGCCGGTGCGGTTTGTATGAGGTTATGGAAGTGGACGACGAAATCAGAGAACTCGTGCTGGTGGGCGCTTCAGCAGTCGAATTGAAAAAGAAAGCCATCGAGCGCGGCATGATCACGCTGCGGCGCAGCGGTTTGATCAAAGTGGCAGCGGGCATCACCACTTTGGAAGAAGTTGCCCGCGAGACCATTCACTAATGTTTTTAAAGACCAAGGAAATAAAGAAGGGATCGCAACCATGGGTCTGTCGTTAAGTGATTTATTAAAAAGAATGCTGGAGATGAATGGCAGCGATCTCCACATCACCACGAATTCGCCTCCGCAGATCCGTGTTCACGGGCATCTGGTGCCGCTGGACCTTCCGCAGATGACGCCGGCGGAGACCAAGCAATTGGCCTACAGTGTCATGACGGATTCCCAGAAGCACCGGTTCGAGGAAAGCCTGGAGCTGGACTTCTCCTTCGGATTGAAAGGACTGGCCCGCTTCCGTGCCAACGTGTTCAACCAGCGTGGCGCCACGGCGGCTGTGTTCCGTCTGATTCCCTTCGAAATCAAGTCCTTCAACCAGCTTGGCTTGCCGGCCGTGGTGAGCAAACTCTGCGACAAGCCGCGCGGCCTGGTGCTGGTAACTGGGCCAACCGGCTCCGGCAAGTCCACAACCCTGGCGGCCATGATCGACAAGATCAATAGCGAGCGGCACGATCACATCCTCACCATTGAGGATCCGATCGAGTTCGTCCACATGAATAAGAATTGCGTGGTCAACCAGCGCGAACTGCACGCCGACACCAAGAGTTTTTCCGATGCACTGCGCGCTGCTCTTCGTGAAGATCCGGACGTAGTGCTGATTGGTGAAATGCGCGACCTCGAAACCATCGAGTCCGCATTGCGCATCGCCGAAACCGGCCACTTGACCTTCGGCACTTTGCACACCAATTCGGCCACTTCCACCATCAACCGCATCATCGACGTTTTCCCCGCGCACCAGCAGCCTCAGATTCGCGCCCAGCTTTCTCTGGTGCTCGAAGGCATCATGTGCCAAAGCCTGGTGCAAACGGTGAGCGGCAAGGGACG
Organism: uncultured Acidobacteriota bacterium; assembly: GCA_963842075.1. Lineage (GTDB taxonomy): Bacteria > Acidobacteriota > Terriglobia > Terriglobales > Acidobacteriaceae > Sulfotelmatobacter. The sequence continues at coordinate 101,270 of CAWJFA010000021.1, forward strand.
TTCCATGATTATGGAAATTCTTATTCCGAATCCAGCCGTGCGCAATCTGATACGCGAAGACAAAATTCACCAAGTGTATTCGGCAATGCAATCCGGACAAGACAAGTTCGGAATGCAAACCTTCAACCAAGCTTTGGCTACGGCGTATTTCCAGAAACAAATTTCCCTGGAAGTTGCCCTAGCCCGCTCCAGCAATCAGGACGAGTTGCAGGAAATGATTAACCGCGGCGCCAGCTTGCTAAGCAGGCCGACCGCGGCGGGGTCTGTACTCGCGAAGGGGGCGACACCCTCGAAGCGGTGACCGACACAGAGCGGCATCGCGAGCGGCGGCTCGCGATGTGAAAGAAATAAGGATTCGATTGCGCCGCCGAATTTGCGCAATCAGACGAACTGAGGAGAGGCTAAGACCATGCCAGTTTTCACATTTTCCGGCAAGGATGCTTCCGGACAGAAGATTTCCGGTGAACGCGTAGCGCCGAACAAGCAGGCGCTTGGGCAGCAATTGCGGCGCGAGCGCATTACACCCGGGGCTATTCGCGAAAAGGGCAAGGAATTTGTCATGCCCACGTTCGGGACCACCAAGGTCAAGGTCAAGGACATTGCGATTTTCTTCCGCCAGTTCTCGGTCATGATCGATGCTGGTCTACCGCTGGTGCAGTGCCTTGAAATCCTGGCCGCCAATCAGGAAAGCCAGGCTTTCCAAAAAACGCTGACCGGTGTTCGGACCACGGTAGAAGGCGGTTCGACCCTGGCCAATGCCATGCGTCAGTACCCCACCGTGTTCGACGATCTCACCACGAACATGATTGAAGCGGGTGAAACCGGCGGTATTCTGGACATCATCCTGCAGCGGTTGGCCACTTATGTGGAAAAGGCCGTCCGGCTGAAGTCTGCCGTGCGGTCGGCATTGATCTACCCCGTCGCCGTCGTCGGCATTGCTGGCCTGATTGTGGGCGCTCTGCTGAAGTGGGTGGTACCGATCTTCTCTAACCTTTTTGCGGGGTTGGGCGTTGCCTTGCCTCTTCCCACTCGCATTGTGATGGGATTGAGCGCGTTCGTGCAAAGTTTCTGGTGGGTGTTCCTGGTGGCTGGAGGTGGCCTGGTTTTCGGACTTAAACAAATTCGCAAGCATCCGCGAGGCCGCTATTATTTCGACAAAAGCTTGCTCATGTTGCCTGTTGTCGGCTCCCTGCTGCGCAAAATCGCAGTCGGCCGCTTCACGCGCACTCTGGGCACTTTGATCACTTCAGGCGTGCCCATTCTGGAAGGTTTGGCCATCACTGCCAAGACCTCCGGCAACGCCGTGCTCGAAGAAGCTCTGATGAAGGTGCGGAAAGCTATCGAAGAAGGCCGCACTATCGTCGATCCTCTTAAAGAGTGCGGAGTCTTCCCCAACATGGTGACCCAGATGATCGGCGTTGGCGAGGCCACCGGCGCCATGGACAACATGCTGCAGAAGATCGCCGACTTCTACGAAGAAGAAGTGGACGCAGCTACCAGAGATATGCTGGCCATGCTCGAACCGGTCATCATTGGCGTGCTCGGCGTAACGATTGGCGGCATCGTCATTTCGCTCTACATGCCCCTGTTCGCCATGATCGCCAAGCTGGCTGGATAACCAACGATTCGGTTGGCAGGCGCATAACTGGGATGCCCTGCCAGCCTCACTGTCTGCTTATGATGGCGGGGGCCGATTCGGAGCGAGAGCACAGCCTGCGGCGGTTGTTTTTTTCGGGTTTAGCGGGACTTCAATGCAATCGACATTTGACGAGCGGAATTGGCTGGCTTGGCTGGTGAAAGTACGGATTCTGATTCTGACTTTTCTGCTGGGAATCCAGTTGGCCATCGTACAGCTGACGCCCACGCGTTTGCCCCTGCGCCTTTTCCTTAGCACCATGCTTCTGTGGTATACCCTCTCGCTTTTCTATGTCGTTCTGTTGTCCTTCTGGAAAGAGCATCGCCTGCAGGCTGCTTTGCAAGTGCTTACTGATCTCGTAATGGTGAGCCTTGTAGTACATGAGACGGGAGGCTGGGACACTTCTCTAAACTTTCTCTACCCACTGGTCATCATTGTTGCGGGCATCCTGCTCCCGCGAGTGTGGGCCCACCTGGTTGCGGCCCTTGCGTTCATTCTTTATGGCAGCGTCCTCGAGCTTAACTATTACGGCCTGGTCCGCTCCTATTGCACGACTCATCCAGAACTGAAGGCGCTGTACGTAGATATTTTCGTGAACCTGTTTGCCTTCCTTGCCGTTGCCTATCTCACTGGTCTGTTGGTCGCTAAATTACGCCAGGCACGAGTGCAACTGAAAGACACCAGCGGAGCGCTCGAGGATCTCCAGATTCTGCACGAGAATATTATTCAGTCGATCAGCAGTGGATTAATCACGACCGGTTTGGATGGGCACGTCACCCTGGTCAACAGCGCGGCGCAAAAACTTCTCGAACGCACGCCTCCACAGTTGCTGGGAAAACCAGTGGCTAGATTATTTCTCGACCCGTTGCCCAATGGCGAGTCTCTTACTCACGCAGAGGTCCGCTTCGATACTCCCGGTAGTTTCCGTAAGACGGTTCGAGTAAGAATAGCTGCCTTGGATGTTCCGGAGCGCGGTCTACTAGGCTATGTGTATGCCATGGATGATCTCACCGAGATCCGGCGACTGGAGCGCGAAGTCCGAATGCAGGACCGCCTGGCAGCGGTTGGGCGGCTGGCGGCGGCCATTGCCCACGAGATTCGCAACCCGCTTACATCCATCGCCGGTTCGGTCAGTATGCTTTCCGGCATACCCGAAATGAGTGAGGAACACCGGCATCTGCTTGATATCGTCACCCGGGAATCGCACCGCCTGAATGGGATTATCACTGATTTCCTGGCTTACTCCCGCGGTAAACAGTACCGCTTCGACAAGGCTGACCTGGTGCGATTGCTAGAGGATACGTTGACTCTGATGCGCCACCGCATGACTGCGGAAAATACCGGCATCACGATCGAGAGCCGCTTTGCCAGCCCTGAGGCCTGGGTAGTCGCTGACGGGGACAGAATCAAACAAGTATTTTGGAACCTGGCCGAGAATGCGGTCCGCGCCATGAAGCAGGGCGGCACTCTCAGAATAACGATTGAACGTCTGGGGGAAGACTGGCAAATCAGTTTTGCTGACACCGGGACCGGAATGACTCCGCAGCAAAAGGAAAAAATTTTCGAGCCCTTCCAATCGAACTTTGAAGGCGGCACAGGCCTTGGCCTAGCCGTGGTTTACCAGATCGTGCAAGCGCACGAAGGCAAAGTTTGGGCACGCTCAAAGCCAGGGCAGGGAACCACCTTCGTTTTGAGGCTGCGTCGTCTGGATGCAGAAAGAGCGGCCAGCGCTCGCTCCGCCGAAAAACAGGTTGCCGCCGCAGGGCCAACAACCGCGCCTGCGCCCGTGCAACTTGCAGCGGCAGCGGCAGAAGGGAGGCTGCGTGGCTAACGTCCTGGTATGCGACGATGAGCGCTCCATCTGCGAAATGCTAGACATCGCCCTGCGCCGCGACGGACACCGCGTCGAAACCGTGCAGTCGGGCCAGGCTGCTAAGAACAAAATCGACGGTGCGCTTTACGATCTGATCATCACCGATATCAAGATGCCCAACATTGACGGCATCGAAGTGCTGCGTCATGCTCATCGTGTTTCGCCAGACTCCGCGGTCATTCTCATCACAGCCGTCGACGATTATGAAGCCGCGGTGGAAGCTGTGAAAGCGGGAGGAGCCTCGGATTACATTCGCAAAAGCCCCGGACTGGTCGATGAAATCAAGCTGGCCATCAATCGGGTGCTCGAAAAACTGGCCCTGAGCAAACAAAATTTTGCCCTTCGCCGGGATAATGCCTCGCACAATTCGCTCGACAACATCATCGGCTCCAGTGCGGCGATGGAGAAGCTAAAACAAACAGTCCGCACCGTTGCTTCCACCGCCAGTACTGTCCTGATTCACGGCGAGAGTGGTACCGGTAAGGAACTGGTAGCGCGCGCTGTCCATATTTGTTCGCCGCGCGCCACCGAGCCATTTGTTTCCGTGAATTGCGGAGCCTTCCCCGAAACTCTCTTGGAGAGCGAACTCTTCGGTTATCTGAAAGGTGCTTTTACCGGAGCCACGCAGAACAAGCGCGGACTTTTTGAAGTTGCCGGCGGAGGCACCATCTTTCTCGACGAAATCAGCGAGATGACGCTGGCCATGCAGGTAAAACTGCTCCGTGTCTTGCAGGAGCGTACCGTGCGCCCCGTCGGCGGTACCAGCGAAATTTCTATCGATGTGCGAGTAATCGCGGCCACCAATCGCGACCTCGATAAAGCCGTTGCCGAAAATCTGTTTAGAGAAGATCTTTATTACCGGCTCAATGTGATTCCAATTCGCGTCCCGAACTTGCGTGAACGCCGCGAAGACATTTCGCTGCTGGCCAATCACTTTCTGAAAAAATATGCGGCAGCCGCCAATCGAAGCATCTTGCGCGTCAATAAAAATTCGCTCGATGCGCTCTGCGATTATGAGTGGCCGGGCAATGTCCGCCAGCTGGAGAATACGGTCGAGCGAGCCGTTGCGCTGGAGATGACCGACGAATTGCACGTCGAATTGCCAGCAGAACGTTCGAAAGTCCGCGCCGCAGCCGCAAGTGCGGGAGCTTCCGGCGGTACATCTGAGGTAGCGTCCGGCGCGGTGCTTCCCGAAGGTATAGGTATGGAAGGCTACGTCGCAAACATTGAGCGCACGCTTTTGCAGAATGCTCTGGACCGCTCAAACGGCGTTCAAACCAAAGCCGCCGACCTGCTTGGTATCTCCTACCGTTCGTTCCGGCATTTGATGAAGAAGTATGAGCTGTAGTTCTTAGCTTTCAGCCATCACTTCTCAGCTTGATTCGGAGCGAAAAGGCGGCATCCTTCTGTAGGGCGAGCACTGAAAGCTAGCTTTTCTTCAACTGCTGCTTCCACCCCAGGACTCGTGCCTTCGCTCCCTCGGCCTCAGCCTCCGGGATCATTCCCTTTTTCTGATACAGCACCGACAAGCTGGTGTGGGCCAGCACATCATCCGGATCCAGTTCCGTAATTTTTTGGGCCACGACGATCGCTTCGTCGTAACGCTGCAGATCCTGCAGAGCACGAGCTAGTCCATGCATGGCCTCAGTAAACGCAGGATCCACAGCCAGCGATTCCTTGTAAGCTGCAACAGCTTCCTCGATCTTTCCATCCGCCATGAGATCGAGCGCGGCATAGTAGTGGGTTTCGGCTTGTTGGCGGATGTTCTCGTCGGACATGAGAGGAAATCTCTAGCGGAGACAGGATTCTAACATGGACCCAGTGGACTATCTTCCTCGCGTAACTTTGCGGTTTTAGTGGCTGAAGATCTTCAGGCGCTGTTCGCCTCAAGGAAAGCGTAGTCGAAAACGTCCCCAGTGGTTATCATGCTTGCATGCGCCATTCGCTCCGCTTTCTTTGGAACGCCACCAAAGGTCATCGCCTGGCTCCGTGGCGCAGCCCCTATCTTTTGTGGCGCATCGAAACCTACTGCGGCGTCAAAATGACGCAGGTCGGGTTTCTTGAATTCTGGGAATTTCTGTGGCGGGAACGCATAAGCTTGTGGCGTTTTCTAAAGTGGACAGGCGAGATGGAACGCTATGCCCACCCTAAGCCAAAGAACCCTTAGGAATCTTTTTACGCGCCTTTGCCCGCAGCGGCGGCCTCGCCGAGAATGATGATTACTTCGTTGCCCTTGCCCGCACCGGTCAACTGCGCCGCAGCTGCGCGGTTTGAGGCAATCTCGAGGAAACCCATGCTGCCAAGAACTCCAAATACTTCCCCTGGCGCGCCCTCGGCATAGGCACTGTGCATTTCGGTGATCTCGCGGCTGCCCACGATGATCTTGAACCCGTTGGCCTCGGCCCCGAAAAGCATGGGCGCGTCTTGAGGAGTGATGTTGGTGATAAGGTTTCCGAACCGGTCGACCTTCAGTACAACCCCGCGCAGGCGGTTTCCGTCGACGGCCTTCGGCTTCGGTGCGTTAAAGCGGACATACTCTTCAACCTCGTCGCCAAACTTTTGCGAGTCAACCTCTTTGGCCAGCCACGCCGCCACGGGAGCAAAAATATCGCGCGCGTGGAAAGTGTTGCTCACCGGCTGCAGAAAATAATGCTCGGAAGTGATATGCCGCACATGCATGCGCTCTTCCCGCGCGTAGACCAGCGACAGTACACCGTTATCGGGCGCCACGAAGTGATACTTGTCGCAGGATGCCAAAATCGGCCGCCGCGCCGTGCCTACCCCCGGGTCCACCACAACCACGTGCACCGTCCGGGTAGGAAAGTACGAATAGGCTTGCGAAATGGTGAGCGCGCCATCCAGCACGTCGAAAGCCTGCACGGAGTGGCTGATATCGATAATCTGCGCCTCCGGCACGATATCCAGGATGACGCCCTTCATCGTGCCCACAAAGTGGTCGTTGTTGCCGAAGTCAGTAGTCAGAGTAATGATCGGACGCTGCGCCAAGTTTACCTCACCGACGGGAGACACAAATCCCCAAAAACACGAAAGTAATTGTTAGGCGCCACGGCGTCAAGACACGGAGGTAATGGACTCCGCATCCACCGCGGAGTTACCGGGAAGACCAAACAAAATCATCCTTGTTTCCGCGACTAAAGGATGGATTTGTACTTTTATTCAATATGAATATCGCCCGATCCTGTACGCAGAGTGAGCATGGGCCCTCCGCCGCGCACTTTCCCCATGATCGACTTGTGAGTCTCGTTGACCCGGCCCTGCACCGTCATCGTGATGGGCGCATCCACGTCCAAGGTGCCTGAGCTGGTGGAAAGATTGGCATCGAAAGCGGCATCCGCCGGCAAGCGGATGTGGACATTTCCCGATCCTGTGCGGATCTCCCAGGCACTGGCCATCGTGCCCTCGGCGGTGACATCTCCGCTGCCGGCGTCCGCGCGAAATCCGCCCTGAATGCCGCGAGCCGTGATGTTTCCCGAGCCAGTGTGCAGATCGATATCACCGGCTGCAGTCTCTTCCACCTCAATGTCTCCGCTGCCCGCGCCTCCACGCACCGGACCTGCGATCTGGCGCGCCCGAACGTTGCCCGATCCAGTCTGAACCCGAACTTCGCCACTAATCTGCGTCAGCCTCATGTCGCCCGATCCACTCTGCAGATCTGCATTGCCGTGAGTTCCCTCAACGGTCTGGTCTCCCGAACCGCTGTGTGTCCTGATGGTTGTGTCGACGGGCACAGTAATTTCGTAGTTCACCGAAATGTCCCGAGCGTTTACATAATCAATGTGGATTTTGTTACCATCCTGCCGCAGTGGAGGATTCTGTTCGATCTCGCTAACGCCTTCCTTTCGGCCGCCGAATCCAACCCCAGGCAAGATCATCCAATGCTCGCTGACGTAGATTTTGCCTCGCACCACGACCGATCCTTCCGCGCCGCTACGAACAATAATGTCGCCAGAGTGGGTTTGTACCTCCAGATCCACCGGTCCGCTCACCTGGAAGGTCTTCTCAAATGTTCCCTGCGGCGTTGAAGCGATCGCAAAGGTGGATGCAAGCAGCACTAACAGCGCAGCCGCCAGAAAAGGGGATCGCGCTGGAATTGAAATTTTGGAGAAGCGTCCTTCGTTCATTGTAGTAACTCCACAGGTGCGATTTCCGCGTCGCGTCCGCCGAACGGGATTATATGTTTCCTATGCTGCAAGCCAAGACCGGAAGCCGTTGCCGCGTTTTCACTGCAGCACAACCTGATCGCCTTCTTTCAACCCGCTGAGCAGTTCGGTCTTAGCGCCATTGGAGATTCCGATATTGACCGCAACCTTTTCCTTGCCGTCTTTCCCTTTTGGATAGGGGATCTCGACGGAAGCCTTCTTGTCTTTGTCGTAGATGATCGCGCCCTCGGGAATCTGCAGCACATTCTTGTGCTCTTCCAGAATGATCTCCGCATTGGCAGTCATCTCGGCTTTCAATTCGCCGCCCGGATTCTGAATCGACACCCGCACTTCAAATGTGGTGACATTGTCCTTCTCCACTCCCATCGGCGAAATCTTAGTGACTTTTCCGGTGAAGGTCTTGTCCTTGAAGGATTCCACCTTGATCCGCGCCGGCTGGCCAAGATAAACCTTGCCGATGTCGCTCTCATCCACCTTGCCTTTGACATAGACTTCGCTGGTATCGCCGAGGGTCATCACCAGCGTAGCGGAGGAACCCAACACAAGAATCGAGCTGACCGCGTCGCCCATCTCCACATCGCGCGAAAGCACAATGCCATCAATCGGCGAGATAATATCCGTGTAGCTGAGCTGTTCCTCCAGTTGCAGGAGGTTGGCCTGATCCTGCGCAACTTGCGCCTTGGATTGCGCAATCTTCGCCTTCAACACCGTCACTTGCGCCTTGGCGACGTTCTGTTTGTTCAGCGACATTTCATAGTTCTTCTCGGCATCATCGAGCGCCGACGCCGAAACTACTCCATCTTTCGCCATACCCACGGCCCGGTCATACGCGCGCTTGAGCAGCGGCACGTCGGGCCCTTCCGCGTCAACTTTGGCGCGCTCGAAGTCGGCCTGCGAGCTGCTCAGGTTCGCTTCAGCCGCGTCCAGGGCTGCGCGCGACTGCGCCACTTGCGCCTCGATCTCCACCTTATCGAGCTGCGCCAGCAGTTGCCCTTTCTTAACGCGATCGCCGTAATCTACCAGCAGCTTCTTTACGATTCCGCTGGCCTTCGACTTCACTTCCACCTTGGTAATCGGCGTCACTTTGCCGGTGGCCACCACGCTCTTGGCGAGGTCGCCCTTTTCCACCTTCGCCAGCTTCGAGGGATCAATCTTGGTACCGCCGCGCGTGGCAGCGAACACGCCACCTGCAATCAGCAGGACGAGCACCACCACAACGACGACCCAAATAATAAGTTTGCGCCGTTTCTTCTTATTATTTCCGTTTCCGTTCACAACGGCCTCCTGAATATTTGCTGGGATTGCTTACTGAAATTTGAGCCGTCCTGCGCTCTCACTATGTTGTACGCAACCTCAGTTGTGTTAGTTCCCGAGATTTTGAGCCGGAGCAGAACGACTTGAGCGGCGTAAACGACCAGCCACCTTTCAGTTAGACCGCCGTGATAGAAAAAAGGTTAGCCTCACAAGGCAAAAGTTTTTACCCTGTGTTCCCTCTGTATCCCATGTGTTGAAGCATTTAAGACGCTACTTCAAATGCAGCAAACGGTCTTTCCGGCGCGTTTAGAATGCTAGAATTAGCCATCCATGATCGCCTTTGTGCTGCTCCGGGTGCTGCTGATCCTTCTCCTGGTGGCAGCGAACGCGTTTTTCGCAGCTGCGGAATTCGCCCTGGTCAGCGTACGCGATACCCGCATTCAGCAACTCATCGCGTCGGGCCGCACCGGCGCCCGCATCGTCCAGCGTCTCCACCAGCATCTCGACGAAGTCGTCAACGGCGTTCAACTCGGCATCACGATGGTGAGCCTCACCTTGGGCTGGATCGGCGAACCCATGGTCGCCCGCCTGGTGGAATCTCTTCGCTTCGTGCACGAAGTTCCGCATGCGGCAGTTTATGCCCACGGCATCGCCATCGTGGTGGCTTTCACCCTGATTACGTACCTGCACGTCCTGCTCGGCGAACTTGTGCCAAAGACTCTCGCTCTGCAGCGCGCCGAACAGATCGCCCTCGCCGTGTCTGCGCCCATGGAAGCTTTCCTTACCCTCACTCGTCCCGTGCTTTTTTTCATGCGTCGGTCTGGAGGCCTGGTCCTGCGGCTTTTTGGGGCTCGCGATACCCGCCGCGGCGGACCCGTCCACTCCCCCGACGAACTCAAGCTGATCGTCACCGCCAGCCGCCAGTTCGGCCAGATCCCCGCCTCTCAGGAAGAGATGATCCACAACGCCATCGAACTCGACAGCATTACCGTTCGCGAAGTAATGGTCGCCCGCCCCGATATTTTTTCCTTGCCCTCGGATCTCACGCTCGACGACGCCCTGAACCGCGTGGTCGAAGGCCAGCACTCGCGTATTCCTGTGTACGATCCGCTGCGCGGACCCGAACACATCGTGGGCGTTCTCTATTACAAGGAGCTCGTTCGCTGGGTGCGCCTCAAGCTCGTAAATGTTGGCCAGCCTGTGGCCTCGCGTATTGCGCGAACGCAGATTGGTCAGATCATGCACGATGTTCTGGTGGTTCCGGAAACTAAAGTCCTGGCCGAACTGCTGGACGAATTTAAGCAGCGCCGCCGTCACCTCGCCGTTGTGGTCGACGAGTTCGGTTCGACTGCGGGTGTGATCACGGTCGAAGACATCTTGGAGCAACTTGTCGGCGACATCGAAGATGAGTTCGACGTCTCGCAGCCGGAGCCAGCACTGGCCGACGAATCTGTCATGTCCCTCGAAGGCGCCGTAAACATCCGCGACCTCGAAACTCAGCACGGCCTGCTCCTGCCGCGTGATGCCGGATTCGAAACACTCGCCGGATTCGTGCTGGCCCGCCTGCAGCGAATTCCGTACCTCGGCGAATCCTTCGAATACGAAGGCCATCGCTACACAGTAGAAGAAATGGAGGGCCACCGCATCGCAAGAGTGAAGATCGAAAAGGTCGAGAATATGGAGAGCAAAGCGGAGAGCGCCAAGCAGGCCGGAGATTGAACTCATTTTTGAGGGGCTGAGTGCTTTGTGTTCGAGGACTACCTCGCACATATGAATCATCACCTAGCCCACATCAAGACTGCAAATCATGTGGCTAACGACTAACGACTAACGACCCATGCCCCGAGCGCTCCTTCAACGCGTCCTCTACACCCTGCCAGTAATCTGGCTGGTTGTAAGCCTGGTCTTCCTTCTAATCCACCTTGTCCCCGGAGACCCCATCCAGCAGATGCTCGGCGAAGGCGCACCGCCGGCCGACATTGCCGCCACGCGCCACGCCTATGGCCTCGACGCCCCGCTCGGCGAACAATACATCCACTACTGGGAAGGTGTGCTCCACGGCGACCTCGGGCCCTCGTTCCGCTACAACCAAAGCGTGACACGCCTGCTCACGCAGCGTTATCCCTACACGCTGCAACTCACGCTGGCATCGCTGTTTGTGGCCATCGTTCTCTCCATCCCCGCCGGCGTGCGCTCCGCCCAGCGTCGCAACCGTTGGGATGACCGCCTGCTCTCGGTCGTCAGCCTCTTCGGATTGTCGTTTCCTAACTTCGCACTTGGCCCGATCCTGATCCTTCTCTTCGCCATCAAGCTGGGATGGCTCCCTGTCTCCGGCGCCGGCTCCTTCGCCAACCTGATCCTGCCCGCGATCACCATGGGAGGGGCGCTCGCCGCTATACTCACCCGCATGGTGCGCACCTCCATGCTCGAAGAGCTCAGCCAGGACTACATCCGCACCGCCCGAGCCAAAGGCCTGCCTGAGCGCACGGTAGTCTATCGACACGCCCTGCGCAACGCAATGATCCCCATCATCACCGTGCTGGGCCTGCAGTTCGGCGCACTGCTGGCTGGCGCAATCGTCACCGAGACCATCTTCTCCTGGCCCGGCATCGGCCGCCTCACGATTCAAGCCATCTCGAATCGCGATTACTATCTGGTGCAAGGCTGCATCCTGGCGATTGGATTGACCTACATCGCGGTGAATTTCCTGACAGACGTGCTGTATTCGGTGGCGAACCCGAGGATCAGGCAGTAGTGGCACTGCCAAACTGCATAGGTCCTTCGCGCAAAAACCGCGCTCAGGATGACAAGACGTGAAAGCAGGCCCGGTTTGCACCGCAGCAATGTTCATTGATCACAGACAGCAGATCCACACACTTGTCATCCTGAGCCCCGCGTGCTCCAGCGCGGCCGGAAGCCACAACGCGAAGGACCTATGTATTTTGTCTACATCGTGACGACGCTTGAGGACTTTGTACACGGGCGTCACCAACAATAAATCCTTCCTGGAAGGACTTGAGCGAGGAGTGGTACGAGCGCCATCCATACCAACCAAGAGCGCCCAAGCCTGGCGAGGCGGAGCATGGCTGCCCCGCCTCTGTTTCCAAATCAAACTACGCGGCCGGCATAAGTTTCTTCATCCGTTCTTCCATGTCTTTGGGCGAGACATCTTCCACGTGAGTGGCAATGCCCCACAGATGCCCGAATGGATCTCGAATAAAGCCATTGCGGTCTCCATAGAACTGGTCCTGCACCGGCTTCAGGATCTTCGCGCCTTCGGCCGCCGCGCGCTTAACGACGCTGTCGACATCAGGAAGGTATACGTAGAGGCTCACCGGGCTCCCACCGACGGTCGTTGCGCTGGTATGTCCCTCTCCCATGCTGGGATTTTCGTCGGCCAGCATGATGTGCGAATTGCCGATCTTCAATTCCGCATGGCCGATCTTGCCGTCCGGGCCATTCATGCGAACGGTTTCAGTGGCTCCGAAAACTTTCTTGTAGTATTCAATGGCTTGGGCAGCACCCTTGACTACCAGGTATGGTGTGACGGAGTTATAGTCTTTGGGAATATACGAGACTTTGCTCATGATTTTTTCTCCTCAGGATTCAGGCTAGAGGTGAGGGTTACGGCTCGCGTGCAGGCTGGCCGCGTAAACAACGTTCTTTATCCTTATAATGAGAACACAATTTGGCAGCGGCCTCAAGACCGCGAAGCAATTTTAATATTCCGTTCATGTCCACCTCCGCCATCACGTTCCGCCGCCGGGTTGCGGGAAATGCTCGCCACAATCCTCTGGCAGCAACGGGCGTGGTGTTGGTCCTTGTCTTCGTTATCTTCGCGCTGTTCGCGCCGTGGATTTCGCCGCAAGATCCAGCCTCAATCAATCTGCCTGTGCGCCTGGACCCTCCATCGCACGCTCACTGGTTCGGCACCGACGAACTCGGGCGCGACATTCTCTCTCGCATCATCTTCGGCGCGCGCATCTCGATGCTGGTCGGAAGTTGCGTAGTCCTCGCTTCGCTCGGTCTCGGCCTCATCATCGGCTCTATAGCCGGCTACTATGGAGGGGCTGTCGATCGTTTCGTGAACATTGTCCTGATGAACTCCTTTCTCTCATTTCCAGGAATTCTGCTGGCCATTGCTTTCGTGGCCTTCCGTGGCCCTGGCATCTTTAATCTTGTTCTCGCGCTCTCACTCGGAGGATGGGTCGGCTATGCCCGGCTGGTCCGTGGTCAGGTCCTCGCCGCGCGGGAGCGAGAATTCGTTGAGGCCGCCCGCGCCCTTGGCGCCACTGATCTGCGCATTATCGTCCGCCACATTCTGCCCAACATCATTCAGCCTGTCATCGTGCAGGCGGCGATCGGCATGGCCGGAGCCATTCTCGCCGAAGCCACCATGAGTTTCCTCGGACTCGGCGTGCCTCCGCCTACCGCAAGCTGGGGCACGATGCTCAACGACGGCCGCGCGCACTTGTTCGACGCTCCACACCTGGTCCTGTTTCCAGCGCTCGCCGTGATGCTGGCCGTTCTTTCGTTTAACTTTATTGGCGACGCGTTACGCGACTATTTGGACCCACGCTCCCGTATCGAAGCAGGTTTGTAGCTCCCTGTAACCCGCTCAAAACACACCGTATTCAATTCTTGACATAGATCGCATATTGCAATATAAATATCGCGATGTGAAATATGACCTTGGGGGAGAAAATCCGTTACCTGCGCGAGGTGGAAGGCTCCTTGCGCGGTTTGGGCCGTCCTCTCACGCAACAGGAGATGGTGCAGTCCATTCGGCGGGAGTTGCGCAAGAGCCTCAGCCAGTCGTACTTGTCGCAGATCGAAAGTGGCGCGCGCCCGCATATGACGCAGTCATCGCGTGCGCTGCTGGCCAGGTTTTTCAAGGTGCACCCCGGTTTTCTTGTGGATGACCCCGAGGGTTACCACACGGAACTGACTTCGGACTTGCGCACCACTGAAGGTCAGCTTGACGTGTGGCTGCTGCAGGGTTCTGAACGATTTGTCGGTGACCCCGAGGTGAGCGATGTGCTCATCAAGGCTGCGCGCGAAAAGGATACGAGGCGCGCCCTTTTGTTGTTAGGCGCCATTCTCGACACGCCCGGGCTGGCCGCGCGCCTGCTAGAAGCCTTGCGGCCAGAGATCGCGGCGAACGGAAATCATCGCCGCGAGAAGCATGGTGAGGCCGCGAATGCGGAAGGGAGGAGAATCCGATGACCTATTCCATGAGCTGGGCGGATTTTTACCTGATCTGTTTCGCGATCGGATTCTGCTTCAGTTTCTTTTCGTTTGTTTTCGGAGGCGCGCGTGCCGGCCGGCTGCATCTGCCGCATGCTCATGGTCACGTCGGCGGCGCACATATACCCGCGGCGAGTGGAAGCGCGCATGGGTTGGCCACGCCAGGTCCAACAGCGGCCGCAAGCGGTGCGCGCGCCACGACACGTAGCATGGAAGCCCATCAATCTGGCGGAGTCTCTCCTTTCAACTTCGTTACTTTGACGGCATTTCTCGCCTGGTTCGGTGGTACTGGATACCTGCTTACGCGCTACTCCGGCTTGTGGATCGGCTTTGGATTGCTGGCTTCAGTCACGAGCGGCCTGGTTGGTGGAGGCATTGTTTTCCTGTTTCTGAGCAAAGTACTGATCTCCGACGACGAGAACATGGACCCGGCTGACTACGAGATGGTTGGAGTTCTAGGGCGAGTTTCAAGTTCCGTCCGGGAAGGCGGGACGGGCGAACTCGTTTACACGCAAATGGGAACCCGCCGTGTATGCGGCGCGCGGAGCGATGACGGCGGCTCCATCGCCAAAGGAACCGAAGTCGTAGTTACGCGCTACGAAAAGGGAATTGCTTACGTCCGGCTGTGGAGCGAATTGTCGGGCGAACAGGAACAGTCAGAGTAGTTCTTGCGGCTCGCTGTTGAAGGGCCGAGTGAGAGGCTTTATGGAACGAAGACTATTTCCAACGGCAGTCGCGCTGGCGTGGTTTGTGCTTCCCTTCACAGCGCTCAACTATTGGAGAGCCTGGGATCGTTTGCCCATGCGCATTGCGGTTCACTTCGACGCGAATTGGCAACCGAACGGCTGGACCACGCGGGAAGGGGCTCGCATGCTGGCTCTGGGTACTACAGTTTTCTTGCTTGCCGTCTTTACTGCCGCCAGCTATGCGGTGAGCCGCGCGCCGACTTCGAGTTTGTCCCGATGGGGGATGGTTGTGGTGTTTTATATCGTGCTGGGGTTGGTTTACTACGTAAATAGGTGGATCGTCGACAGAAGCCTTCAGCCGCCCAGCAAGCCCTTCGCAGAATCGATTGTTCTTCGTGATCTGGATGCGAGCAGCGCCGGGCTAAAGCGCGGATTCCTGGCAGGTGAAGAACGAATTCTCGAAACGGAATTATAGAAAGTCTCTGAAGCCGCATTCGTAGAAGGAGGCGTTATGTTCGAGATGTCACGCATGGTTGAGATTTGGATTTTCGCGGGGCTTGGAGTGATGGTCCTTCTGTTCTTGATGAGCGGAATGGCCAGGCTATATCGCAAAGCGGGGCCGCACGAAGCACTCATCGTGTACGGCCTGGGCGGAACGCGTGTGGTGCAGGGACATGGCACGCTGGTGCTTCCCATGGTGCAGATTTGCCGGGATCTTTCGCTGGAGTTGATGTCGTTCGACGTGGCGCCGCAGCAGGATCTATATACCAAGCAAGGCGTCGCGGTCACGGTGGAGGCTGTGGCGCAGATCAAAGTAAAGTCAGACCGCGAATCTGTCCTCACGGCTGCGGAGCAGTTTCTCACCAAGAGTGACCAGGAACGCGAAGGCTTAATCCGGCTGGTAATGGAAGGCCACTTGCGCGGCATCATCGGCCAGCTCACGGTGGAAGAGATCGTCAAGCAGCCGGAGATGGTTTCCGACCGCATGCGCGGCACCTGCGCCGAAGACATGAACAAAATGGGTCTGGAAGTGATTTCGTTCACCATCAAGGAGGTTCGCGATAAGAACGAATACATCACCAACATGGGGAAGCCTGACGTGGCGCGCATCAAGCGCGACGCCGATGTTGCCACGGCGGAGGCCGACCGTGATACGGCGATCAAACGCGCATTAGCGCAGCGGGAAGCGGCGGTAGCCAAAGCGCAAGCCGACCAGGAGCGGGTGCTGGCGGAAACGCTGTCTCTCGCCAAGCAAGCGGAATCGCAGCGCGACCTCGAAGTGAAAAGGGCTCAATTTCTGGAAGTCACAAAGCGCCAGCAGGCTCAAGCCGACAAGGCGTATGACATTCAGACCAACATCATGCAGCAGCAGGTTGTGGCCGAACAAGTAAAGGTGCAACAGGTCGAAAAGGAACAGCAAGTCAAAGTGCAGGAGGCGGAAATCAACCGCCGCGAGAAGGAACTGATTGCAACCGTGCTGAAGGGAGCCGAGATCGAGCGTCAGCGGATTGAAACGCTGGCGGCGGCTGAAAAGCAGCGCCTGATCGCGGAAGCCGAAGGACATGCCTCGTCGATACGTGCCCAGGGCGAAGCGGAAGCCGAAATCATTTTCAAGAAAGGCGAATCCGAAGCCAAAGCGATGAACGTGAAAGCTGAGGCCTATCAGGAATACAACCAAGCCGCGGTGATCGACCGGCTTTTCACCAGTATGCCGGAAGTAGTGAGGGCGTTGGCCAGTCCGCTGGCGAATGTCGACAAGATCACCATCGTTTCAACCGGGAACGGAGACGCGTCCGGGATGAACAAGATCACGGGCGACATCGCCAAAATGGCGGCGCAGGTGCCTGCGTTGTTCGAGACACTCTCTGGCATGCCGCTCGCGGAGTTGCTGGGAAAAGTGCGGCAGATTGGCGACCATACGCCGAAGCCGCCGGTGGTGGAAGTGGCGAAATAGTCAGCGGAGGGATGGGTTGCAGCTCATCCCCCCGCTTTTCTTCTTGGCAGCAGGAGTAAGGAGATGACCAGCAAATCGAAACATACAGGGTTAGGCATTGCGCTGGGAGTGGCGCTGGGCGCGGTTGCAGGAGTTATGGCCGGCCACGTCGCGATCTGGCTGGGTGTCGGGATTGTGATTGGAATGGCGCTCGGAGCGTCGTTCCGCCGCACGGAAAAAGCATGTCCCGAGTGCGCAGTTGTCCATCGGCAGCATGAAGTGAGATGACAGTCGGAAATTGCAAAAGGAGCCAGGAGCTAGAAGCTCCGGGAAAAAGGAGTCCACCATGGCATTACTAGAGCGTGTTTCCACACTGGTTCGGGCCAACCTCAACGACCTGATTGACAAGGCCGAGGAACCGGAAAAGATGATCAAGCAGGTGATTCTTGACATGCAGAACCAGTTGCTGCAGGTGAAGACGCAGGTGGCGATCGCCATCGCCGACCAGCATCTGCTCGAGAAGAAGCAGAAAGAGAACGAAGACAAAGTGGCCGAGTGGATGCGCAAGGCCGAGTTGTCAGTCGATAAGAAGCAGGACGACCTGGCGCGCGCCTCGCTGCAGCGGGTGGAGAGCTATCGCGAGATGAGCGAGAGCTTCACGCAGCAGGTGGCCGATCAGAAAGCGCAGGTGGAGAATCTGAAGTCCGCGTTGCGGCAACTGGAGCAAAAGCTAGCCGAGGCGCAGGCTAAAGCTGATCTGCTGATCGCGCAACATCGCCGTGCCCGCGCCGTGGGTAAAGCCAGCGACGCACGTCTGGCCATGGGCGACGGCTCGAAAGCCGCCGCTTTCGATCGCATAAAACGCAAAGTGGCGCACTCGGAGGCAGTAGGCCAAGCTAAGGCGGAAATTGCCGGAGACAACATGGAAGATCGCCTGGCTGCGCTCGAGAAAGAGGATCGCATTGAGCAGTTGCTGGCGGAATTGAAGGGAAGGCGAGGAGCGTAGACGCGGTCGAATTATGACCTCGACCCGAGACTCTCTAGCCGCGTCGCTTCGCGACCTGGCAGATCTATTCAGAATGACAGCGATAAAGCGCTTTTCAATCGTCCCGCAGGAATAATCACCGGCCTTGCATCCATTGACCCGGCAGCCTGCATCTCTGTAATCTTGCTACAGAAATTCTGCATCAAAGAATCTTGGATCAGATTCCAGGCTCAAGGATAATTCATGAAGGTGGTTGCAATCCTGTTGCTCGTTGCACTCATGTCCAGCAGTTGTAGCACACCGAGCGTCACGCAGGTTGCTCAGAGTGCGGCCGGTGGGGTCTGGAGCGCGGAGGTATTCGGGGGTAGCGGCGATGTGTCGGGCTTCAGCTTTACCACGCAGTTTACGGTGAATAGCGACGGCAGCTTAAGCATTACATATTTTCAATTTCTTACGCAGGGCTCTTGTTTTCCAGTGGATGGTGGAACGCAGACCGGGTCGATGATCTTGACGATCAATGCGGCCACGGAAACCGTGACTGGACCCTTTACGTACACGGTGCAGGCTTCGAGCAATACCCTTACGCTCACCGGAGTGGTGACGGGAACGGAAAGTGGCGTTTCTCTGACCGGCGGTTCGATTACGGGTACCTGGCAAGTGACCGGCACAGGGTGCAGTGGTGGCGGCACTTTCACAATGACTCAGAGCTCTTGAAAACGGCCGTGTTTTTCAGAACCATTCGCTGCGGTAAGCGACCCACCATGAGACGAAAAGGATAGGAATGGTCGCGGCCAATCCCCACCAGATCGGTAGCAGAAAATCCGCGAGCAGGCCGAGTACGGTGAAAACCATCCAGAAGATTTTCCGTTCCATGGATTGATTGTAAGCCAGGCAATGCTGGAGGGCACCAGCGCTCTCGGCCAAGCACTTTCGTCATGCCCGCGCTCTGCTATAGAGTGAGAGCCATGAAGCGCTCGGTGGAACAGATCGCCAAGGCTGTTGAAGCCCGTCTGCAAGGGAGCGGACGTGCTGAGATCAGCGGCGTGGCCAGCATCGGATCGGCTTCGGCGGATGATCTGGTGTTTGTCGAGGAAGAAAAATACCTTCTTCGGGCCCTGCAATCTGTCGCGGGTGCAGTGATTGCGGGGGAGTTCGCGACGGCGGCTTTATCCAACAAACCACTACTGATTAGCAGGCATCCCAAGCTCGCGTTCGCACGGGCCGCCCGTTTTCTGCAGGACGGGAATCGCGACCAAAGTAAAATTGGCACACACGCAAGCGCGGTGGTGCATGGTTCTGCCCAGGTGGCTGCGGGCGTGGAAATCGAGGAGCATGTAGTTATCGCAGCCGGTGCGGAAGTCGGCGATAGTACTCGAATCGGCGCCGGTTGTGCCATTGGGCGAGGAGTGAAAATTGGGCGAGAGTGCGAAATTTATCCGAACGTGACGATTTATGCGGGCACAACGTTGGGCGATCGCGTCATTGTGCATGCGGGGGCGGTTCTGGGAAGCGATGGCTTTGGATATGTCCGCGACCCAAAAAGTGGACGCTACGAGAAGTTTCCCCAGGCCGGCAGGCTGATCATCGAGGACGATGTCGAGATCGGCGCCAACACAACCATCGATCGCGGGGCACTGGATGAAACACGCATCGGACAGGGAACAAAGGTCGACAATCTGGTGCACGTCGGCCATAACTGCCGCATAGGACAGAACGTAGTAATTGCGGCGCAGACCGGACTTTCCGGCAGCATTGTGATCGAGAATGACGTAGTTCTTGGCGGGCAGGTGGGGATTGGGGAGCATGCGCGCATTGAAGAAGGAGTGATGCTGGGTGGGCAGGGCGGCGTGCTGCCCAATAAAGTTCTGCGCGGCAAAGGCGTGGCGTTCTGGGGGACCCCGGCGCAGCCCGTGCGGGAGTACTTGAAGCAATTGGCGGCTCTGGCGCGACTGGGCAAAAAGAGGTAGACGTGGCAATCGTCGTGATTGGCGGGCACTCGCGAAGCGTAGGGAAGACCAGCGTTGTTGCGGGGTTGATCTCCGAATTGCGCGAGTATGGTTGGACGGCCGTGAAGATTACACAATATGGACACGGAGTTTGTTCCGCTGATGGAGCGCCATGCGACTGCGCGACGGACGATCATAGCTGGGCGATTTCAGAGGAAAAAAATCGCAGCGGAGAGTCAGACACATCGCGCTTTCTGCTGGCAGGCGCAGCGCGAGCGTTGTGGGTGCGCACAGAGCAAGGCAGACTGGCCGAGGCCATGCCCGCCTTGCGGCACCGGCTCGAACAAGCGAAGAACATAATAGTCGAATCCAATAGCGTGTTGAAGTTTCTGCGTCCCGATTTATATCTGACAGTGCTCGATCCGGATACGAAAGACTTCAAAACATCGGCGCGGGAATTTTTGGACCGCGCTAGTGCGGTCATTCTTCACGAAGGCTCAAAACCCGCGGGCACGGTTTGGCAAAGCGTTTCCTTGAAGCCGGTGGCTGAGCGCCCGGTGTTTCGGATCAGACCGCCGATTTATTTGACGCCGGAGATTGTCGAGTTCGTGCGGGGCCGTCTTGGCAACAGTGTCGCTGAGAACTGAGAACTTCTTTTGTTATCCTTCTCGGTGCGGCAAATCCATTCCAGCGCTTGGTTGTTAGTACTGCTCTCATCGGTTCTGCAGGTGCTCATCTTTCCGCTGCCCGGGATGTACATTCTCTCGTGGGTGGCTCTGGCTCCGTTGATCTTGGCGCTGTTGCGGGCGGGACCGGTTGGAGCGCTGGAAGTCGATGGCTCTCTCAATCTACAGGCGGCGAAGCCCGGCCAGGCGTTTCTCCTGGCCTACGTTTCCGGCATCCTCTGGTATGCGGGCACGTGTTACTGGATTTATGACACGATGCATCAGTACGGTGGCTTGAGCGCTCCGCTCGCATTATTAGCGCTCTTTCTGTTCTGTCTGTATCTGGGTCTCTACCATGGCTTGTTCGGTTTGTTATTCAGTTTGACGGCCGGACCGGGCCGCGACAATCGACTGGCCCTGGCGGCTGCGCCTTTTCTGTGGGTCGGGGTTGAACTGGCACGAACCCTCATCACCGGCTTCCCATGGAACTTGCTGGGCACGGCGCAGGTGGACAACATCTCCCTGAGTCGCATCACTACGTGGACCGGCGTTTACGGAGTCTCGTTCGAGATCATGCTGGTGAACGTGGCGGTCGCGGCGGCATTCCTGGTACCCAAGCGAAAACGCGGCACCCTGCTGGTTGCATCGTTAGCGGCGGCGGCGGTGCTTCAGGCCGGCAGGCTGGTCGGCGCGCCCCCACTGCTGACGGATCACGCCGCGCTGCTGGTCCAGGAGAACCTTCCTGTCGACGCAACATGGACGCGCGACACCTTTGAGCGCACTCTACGCGAACTGGCCGATCTCAGCGTAAAATCTGCGGTCTATAATTCGCCCGCTGGGCCTGATTCGAAGCCGGCCCATGTCGATTTGATCGTGTGGCCGGAATCGCCCGCGCCTTTTTACACGAGCGATCCGCTGTTTCGCGATGCAGTCAGCGCGGTAGCTCGCGAATCCCACAGTTGGCTGGTGACGGGCGCCATTGGGAGTACGCCTGCCGTGCACATCACGTCGGCTTCACAGGTTTTCAACTCGGCGGCGCTGATCAGTCCCGCGGGCGATTGGACTGCTCGTTATGACAAAGTGCATCTGGTTCCTTTCGGGGAATATCTGCCGTTCCCGCGGCTGTTTGCCTTCGCCGGAGGCCTTACCAAGGAAGTCGGAGAGTTCAGCGCTGGGACCTTGCGAGAGCCGTTAAACGCGGGAGCCACACGGCTCGGAGTTTTTGTCTGCTACGAGTCGGTGTTTCCCGGCGAGGTGAGGCAGTTCGCGGATCACGGTGCGCAAGTGCTGGTCAATCTATCGAATGATGGATGGTATGGCGATACCGGCGCCTACGCCCAGCATCTGAATCAGACGCGCATGCGAGCTATCGAGAACGACCGTTGGATTTTGAGCGCGACGAACACGGGAGTCACGGCCTCCATCGACCCCTATGGACGGACGGTGGCGCGGCTGCCGCGCAAAGTGCGCGCAGCTTTAGTCGCTCCCTATGCCCTCACTTCGGTAACCACGTTCTACACACGGCACGGCGATTGGTTCGCCTGGCTGTGTGCGATAATTTCAGCAGGGGCGCTGGTGACGCGCTTCGCACAGTTCAGCAAACCGGGCAAGAAAGCAGAAGCATCCTCATGAATCAAGAGCTCGAGCAAGAATACGGATCACTGGGCAAGAAGATGAGTGAACTCCGGGAGTATCTTTGACGCGGACAAACTCCGTCCGCAACTAGCGGAAATCGAAAAGCAAGCCGCCGAGCCCAACCTTTGGTCAAATCCGCAACGCTCACAGCAGGTGATGCGCGAGAAAAAGCGCCTGGAGCACCTGCTGGCTACCGACGCCGATCTCAAGCGCCGCGGCGAAGATATTGCCGCTTACTTTGAACTGGCGAAAGAAGGTGAAAGTGTCGATGGCGAATTGCGCCGCGAGATCGACTCGCTGCGCGATCTGGTCGATAAACTTGAGACTGAAACGCTGCTCTCGGGCCAGAACGATCCACTTAATGCGATCGTGACGATTCATCCAGGCGCAGGTGGAACGGAGTCTCAGGATTGGGCCGACATGCTTCTGCGGATGTATCTTCGCTGGGCCGAACGTCAGGGATTCGAAACCGTTCTCTACGATTACCAGCCGGGCGAAGAAGCGGGTCTGAAATCGGCCACGTTCGCGGTGAATGGCGAGTATGCCTTCGGGTTGTTGAGCAGCGAAATCGGCGTGCACCGTTTAGTGCGAATCTCACCATTCGATCAGGCCAAGCGTCGGCATACTTCGTTCGCCAGCGTTTTTGTTTCGCCGGAGATTGACGACAGCATCGACGTGGTGATCAAGCCGGAGGACATTCGCACGGACACTTACCGTTCGAGCGGTAAGGGGGGGCAGCACGTGAACACGACGGATTCGGCCGTGCGCATCACGCACCTTGCCACCGGCCTGGTGGCAAGTTGCCAGAACGAACGGTCGCAGCATAAAAATCGCGAGCGGGCCATGAGCATGCTGCGCTCCAAACTTTACGAATTTGAGATGGAGAAAAAGCGCGCAGCCACAAAAAAGATTGAGGACTCCAAGCTGGACAGCGATTTTGGCTCGCAGATTCGCTCCTATGTATTGCAACCTTATCGCATGATTAAGGATCATCGCACCAAAGCTGAAGTCGGCGACGTCGATCGGGTGCTCGACGGCGACTTGCAGCCGTTCATTCGCGCATATCTGCTGGCTCGTCGCGCGGAGAAGCAATCGTGAGGCGAACACCGGCCAAAGAGCCGGCCGCGAAACGAAAAGTAGTCGTGAAACTTGGACCTCGATTCAAGCGGGCATTTTTGTTTGCGGCCGAGAAGCACGCCAGCCAGACCCGAAAGGCGTCGTCGATTCCATACATTGCGCACTTGATGGGAGTCGCGTCGCTGGTGCTGGAGTTCGGCGGAGACGAGGATATGGCGATCGCTGCGCTGCTGCACGATGTCGTGGAAGACTGCGGTGGCGCGCCTATGCTGAAAGAAGTCAGACGCAGGTTCGGCGCTCGTGTGGCGAAAATTGTGGATGGCTGCACCGATTCCAATACCGATCCAAAGCCACCGTGGCGTGAACGCAAAGAGACTTACATCCGCCATCTGAAGGCTGCGGACGCGGAAACCAGGCTGGTTTCGGCTGCGGACAAACTGAACAACGCGCGCTCGATTCTCTCTGATTACCGGGAAACGCGAGAGGCAATCTGGGTGCGTTTCAATGGCGGCCGCGATGGAACCCTTTGGTACTATCGGTCTTTGCTGGACGAATTTCTTCGCAAGCCGAACCGGTTGGTTGGAGAATTGGAACTCGTGGTCCGAGAGCTCGAAGCGCGGGCGAAGCTCGGTCCTGCTCGTGACAGTTCCGGGAGGTGAACTCATGTCGCGCACGATCGATCTAATTCGAGCCTCGAAGCTGCCATCGAACATGATGCAGTTTGCGGCGAAGGGCGCGCTCTCCGTGCCGCCTGACGAAAACATCGAGATCCTGGTTTATCTTGCCAGGCACAATAAAATTTTCGGCGATCTGGCCCGCATAACTTTGGCGGGATGGGACGAGAGGGCTTCGCTGGCTGCGGCCTCCGATCCAAACACGGCGTGCGAAGTTCTCGACTACTTGATCGCACCCGAGAATCTTCGTCCCAAGTTGCTGCCTGCGTTGCTGGAGAACCCGTCAGTCGCCGAGAGTGAGTTGGCCAAGTTCGCGATCTCAGCATCGCGAGAGTCGATTGAGGCCATGTTGCAGAGTCCGCGAGTGCAGGCTTCGGCGGGAGTTCTTGATTCTCTGAGATCAAATCCATATTTGAAAACTGACGAAGCGGCCGCAGTCGCTAAACTGCTAAGCCCGGGCGAGCCGCCGCCGCGTGCCGCTGTCGCAGGTAGCGAACCCCACGTGGCCGCGGTCGCCACTATCGACGAAGCCACTCCGGGCGACGAACCTGCAGATGTTCCTGACGAAGTTGTTTCTGCTTATCTCGCCGAACATGCCACGGAAATCGCCAATGAGCAGGATAAGCCGTTTCAACCAGTCGGCGGCATTGTGGATTTGCTGGGAGCAGATTATTTCCCGGTCTCCGAAAATAAAGAGATGACCGCGAGCGCCGTTACTGCGGAAAAGGCTGCCGCGACCGCCAGTCCTGCAGCGACGGCGCGCCCCAAGGCGGCGGCAGGGCAGCCCGCTCAACGGGATAACGCAGTTCAAAAGATCAACCGCCTTGATGTGAAGGGCCGCATTCAACTGGCAATGAAAGGCAATAAGGAAGAGCGTTCGATTCTGATTCGCGATGGTACGAAGGTGGTGGCGTTGGCGGTGCTGGATGCGCCCAAGGTTTCCGATGGAGAAGTGGAAAGGTTTGCTCTGCAGAAAAATGTTTTGGAAGCCGTGCTGCGGCAGATTCCACTAAAGCGTCGTTTTATGAAGAATTACATCGTGGTTCGTAATCTGGTGTCGAACCCGCGCACTCCGCTCGATCTAGGGTTAGGGTTAATGAAGCATCTGCTCACGCAGGACTTGAAAAACATCTCTGCCAACAAGGAAGTCTCAGAAACCGTGCGTAAACTGGCGCTGAAGATGTACAAGCAGAAGCTGGAAGCGACGAACAAGAAATAGGAAAGGAAGCCATGGCTTCTTCCCCGCAAATCGATCCCGTCACCGAACTGCTCCGACATGCCAAAACGATCGCCGTCGTCGGACTTTCCAACGATCCGCTGCGCCCAAGCCACGGCGTGTCGGCTTACATGCAGAGCCAGGGGTATCGCATTATTCCGGTGAATCCGCAGATCGAATCCTGTCTGGGCGAGAGAGCCTATGCATCGCTGATCGACGTGCCGGAGAAGATCGATATCGTGAATATTTTCCGGCGGCCGGAATTTGTGGAACAAGTTGTGGATCAGGCCATTCAACTGAAAGTTCCCGCAATCTGGATGCAAGAGGACGTGATTCACGAGAAGGCGGCTGAGAAAGCGCGCCGGGCGGGAGCGTTCGTGGTGATGGACCGATGCATCCTGAAAGAACACCGGGCTCGATTCCGATGACGCCTGGTTCCTAGCGCGCAACTCCCACGAAGACTACGCTAGCATCGTCGCGCACGCCAGCACCGTTGGCGAAGGCGCGGACATCGTCGACGATGCTTACGGCAGATGCTCCAACACTAACCGCGTGCGACGCGAGGCGTTCCAGTCCGTACTCCTGTTCATCCGCGTTCACCGACTCGGTGATCCCGTCGCTGTAAAAAACCAGCCGCGAACCTCGGGACAAACTTATGGATGTTTCGGAATAATCTCCGCAACCAATGCCGAGAGGCATTCCTCGTTCGGTGTCCAGAAACTGCGCGCCGTTATCGTCGATAAAAAGCGGATGCAGATGTCCGGCATTGGCGAAGGTCACAACGTGGGTTGCCGGATCGAGGACGGCGTAGACCAAGGTGACGAACTTTCCCGCAGGAAAGTCTTCCACCAGCAGGCTGTTGAGCTTTGTCAGCACTTCGCCAGGCGTGCAGCAGGCTTCGGCAAGCGAGCGCAGCATGCCACGAGTTGCCGACATGAGAAGTGCGGCAGCCATACCTTTTCCCGAAACATCCGCCAGCACTAGACCCAGGCGGCCGTCGGGGAAGGGAATGAAATCGTACCAGTCACCGCCAACGGCGCCGACGGGAATGCTGAGGCCCGAAATCACATAGCCGGGAATATAGGGTGAACTCTTGGGCAATAACGCCTGCTGCATGAGACGGGCTTCCTGAGCATCGCGGTTCATCGTTTCCCGCTCCGCCCGTTCCGATTGGAAACGGCGGGCATTTTGCACCGCGACGGCCACGTAATCGCATAACCCCTGGAGAATTCTCAATTGCTGACGAGGGAACGCATCCAACTCATGGTGCGACGCAGTGAAGACGCCCACGAGGCGTTCGCCGACATACAGCGGGATCGCCACTTCGGAGAGGGTAGATTGTTCGCATCCAATGTAGTAGTCATCCTTACGGACATCGGGCGCGTAACGCATCTGGCCAGTCGAGGCCACATAGCCGACCATACCCTCCTTGCCAATCTTCAAACGGTAGCCTTTATGGTTTACGCTGCATCCGTGCACGCCGGCGAGCACCATTTCTCCCCGTTCTTCGTCGTGCAGATAGACGCTGGCCTCCACGCAGCCAAAGGAGCGCGCTACGTCATTCACGATGTTGTCGATGAGTTGATCCAGGTCGAGGATCGAGGTGATCTTCTGCGCCGCTTTCTGCACCTTTTGCAACTCTTCTACCTGGTCGGGGCGCAAGGGACGAAGCGGAATGACGACATCGGCAGGAACGGCTCTGGAAGTAACCATTTGACTAAGCCCTCGCTCACTTGCGGCGGGCACAAACTACCCACTGGCGATCTTTATAAGATGACTCGCGCTGCCGCTAGGATTCTTTCTTGAGGCGCGGGGATTTAGTTCCGGCAGATGGTGAACGCAGATTCTTGATCTCTTCCATGCGCTCGCGAATGCGTTTTTCAACGCCCTCGTTAGTGGGCCGGTAGTAGGTTCTGTCGCGCAAATTGTCGGGCAGGCATTGCATATTGGCGACTTTGCCTTCGAGGTCATGTGCAGACTGATAGTCTTTGCCGTAACCCAGGCCTTTCATCAGGCCCGTAGGCGCGTTGCGGAGGTGCAGGGGAACGGGTTCGGCGGCAGTCTGTTCGATATCCTGCTGGACACTGCCGTAGGCGGTGTAGAGCGCATTCGATTTGGGTGCGACGGAGAGATAGACGACGGCTTGCGCAAGTGCGAGATTTCCCTCCGGCATGCCAATGAAATCCACCGCATCGCGAGCGGCCATGCACAGTGAAAGAGCGCCGGGCTCAGCCAGGCCGATATCTTCCACCGCCATGCGCACGACGCGGCGCGCGATGTAGAGCGGATCTTCTCCCGCTTCAATCATGCGGCCCAGCCAGTAGAGGGCGGCGTCGGGATCGCTGTTGCGCACTGACTTATGCAGCGCCGAAATCAGGTTGTAATGTTCCTCACCGGCCTTGTCGTATAGCAGGGTGCGCCTCTGCAGCGCGTCGCGAACGACGTCGTCGCTGATTTCCCCCTTCCGGTCTCCGGCTTGCATTGCCAGTCCTGCCGCAACCTCAAGCACGTTGTAGGCGCTGCGCGCATCCCCGCTTGTGTAGCTGGCAATTCTTTTGAGGACTTCGTCGGATGCCCGCAACTTCATTGCGCCCAGGCCTCGGTCCTCATCCGCCATGGCCCGCTTGAGCAGTTGCACGATCTGATCTTCGGTCAGTGGATTCAAGACGTAGACGCGGCAGCGCGAGAGCAACGCGGAGTTGATCTCGAATGAAGGGTTCTCAGTAGTGGCGCCGATCAGGCGAATGTTGCCTTTTTCCACATGCGGCAGAAAGGCATCCTGCTGGGCTTTGTTGAAGCGGTGAATTTCATCGATGAACACGATAGTGCGGGTGCCGTATTGGCGAGCGCGCTCCGCGTCGGCCATGACCTGCTTGATTTCCTTTATCCCGGCGAGGACGGCCGAGAACTCAATGAATTCGGCCTTGGTCATGCGGGCAATTATCTTTGCCAGCGTAGTCTTTCCGGTCCCGGGCGGTCCCCAAAAGATCAGCGAACCCGTATCGTCACGCTCAATCTGCGTGTGCAAGGGCTTGCCGGGACCGATCAGGTGCTCCTGGCCCGCGTACTCCTCAAGCGTTCGCGGACGCATGCGGTCCGCCAGCGGCCGAGTGCGATCGGTGGCGTCATCAACGTTCGGAGTGGGCTGGAAAAGTCCCATAAAACCAGCTCTTAGCCCTTTGGCCTTAGCTAAAGGCCAAGAGCCAATCGCTAAAAGCGCTTCTGTCTTTGCCTCGCGGCTTCATACAGTACGATGCTGGCGGAGACGCCAGCGTTGAGAGATTCCACCTGCGTCGTGTGTGGAATTGAAATAAGTTCATCCATTTTGGCCATCACTTCTCGCGGCAGGCCTGCGCCTTCGTTGCCAAAGAAGATTGCTGCCGCGTCTTTCAGATCTGCTTCATCGAGCGGTATTCCTTTGTGGGAGGAGGTCGCAATCAGGCGAACGCCTTGTGCCCGCAACTTCTCTGAAACTTCCTCCAGCTTTGCTGCTGCCGATTTCCCATGCCCGTGAATTACGGGCATGCGGAAAACCGATCCGGCCGAGGCGCGAATAACTTTCGAGTTGAAGGGGCTGACTGTACCTTCGCCCAGCACCACTCCGGCACTTCCAAACGCTTCAGAGGAGCGCAGAATCGTGCCCAGGTTGCCAGGGTCTTGCAGTCCGGCGAGGACAACGATGGGGCCGACCTGCAGTCGCTCCATCACATCGTCAAGCGAAAATTCCTTGAGGCGCACCAGCGCCGCCACGCCTTGCGGAGATTCACTGGGCACGAGGCTGTCGAACAATTTGTCGGGAAGGAGCAAAGTTTCTACCTGAGCGCCAATTTGCGGCAGCAGGCGCTCCGCCCGATCCTGCGCAGACTCGCGAAAGAAGACCGCGCTGAAGCGCAGGCCGCTGCGGATTGCTTCTTCGAGAATGCGCAAGCCTTCGATGGCGCAGTCTCCGCCTTCGGTGAGTTCCGCGCGCGAGAAGGCCTGGCGCAGTTGCTTGACCAAAGGATTGTGACGTCCCTCAATGCGGCGAAGCCGGTTTTGCGCGCTGACGATGGTTTCTTGCGGCTTTTTCATTCAGGATATTGACTGATGATACGCTGCCCACCCGGCTTGCCGTCCTTTGCCGTATTATGGTAGGTTCCACGGACAAAATACTTCAAGCCGAAGAATCGCGAAGGGAGCGCCGTGCGCGCCGAAATCGTAAAAATCAGCAGTGATAGCCCTGAGAGTTCACTGATAAAGTACGCCGCCGATCAGATTCGTGCCGGCGAAGTGCTGGGCATGCCGACAGACACGTTTTACGGGCTGGCGGCCGATCCCTTCAACCTGCGCGCCGTAGACCGCGTGTACGACATCAAGACCCGTTCGCGCCACAAGCCACTTTCGCTGCTCATTGAAAGCGTGGATCAGGCGGAAGAACTCGCGAAAGCGCTGTCCGAGGAGTTTTATGCTCTGGCGCGGAAATATTGGCCCGGGCCGCTGACCATCATCGTCAAAGCGGGATCGCGTTTACCCCTGAAGGTGACCGCCAATACCGGCAATGTTGCTCTACGCGTTCCGAACGCCAAGATTCCCCGGGCCGTGGTGGCGGCTGCGGCCATTCCAATCACGGCCACATCGGCCAATTTAAGCGGGGCTTCAGAGTGTACCAATGCCGAGCAAGTGCGCGATCAACTGCAAGGGCGCATCAGCATTATCGTTGACGGGGGAACTTCTCCACGGGATGTGGCTTCCACCATTATTGATTTGACGGATGAAGGAACGCGCTGGCGCATCATTCGCGAAGGCGCGATCCCGGCCGACGAAATTTCTACTTTCTTCGCCAAAGGATGAGCGACGACTCTGTTCACCGGCATCCGCGGCGCCAATGGCTGCTCTGGATCGATGGGCTATTGCTGGCTGCGCTGCTGGCGTTCCTGACATTTACCGGCTTTCGTATCGCGCATGAGGCGTCGCTGCAGGAGTTAGGTCCGGCGGATGCCATCGTTGTGTTCGGTGCCGCGGAGTATTCCGGCCATCCCTCCCCAGTTTTGCGGGCGCGGCTCGATCATGCATTTGATCTTTTTCAAAAAGGTGTCGCGCCCGTCGTTATCACCACTGGCGGAGCGGCGTCCGATCCCAGCTTCAGTGAAGGCGGCGTGGGCCGCGACTATCTTCAGCGCCGCGGAATTCCGGAGCGCAACCTGATCGCCGAAACTCAGAGTTCGGATACAGCTCAATCGGCTGTGCGTGTCGCTGTAATCATGCGGGCTAACGGATTGCACAGTTGCGTGGCCGTCAGCGACGCATATCATGTGTTTCGCATCAAGAGGCTGCTCGAGCACCAGGGTATTGGCCCAGTGTACGTGGCTCCGCGGCCCGATTCGCGATCGCACAGCATTTTTCAGCGCATCTATGCAGTGTTGCGCGAAGCCTGCAGCTATTTGCTCTGGAAAATCGGCGTCACCTGAGAGCGAGCTCTGAGAGACACGAGGCAGCCGCGCCGCTTCACTTCAAGTCAGACAAGTGCTCCTGTAGCTGTAGCAGGTTGAAGCCGTTGGGCGGGCGTGATTGTTTTACCTCCTTTCTGCTTCGTCGCAGCAGGCCGCCCAGAATGCCCGTGGACGAGGCTCGAGCTTTCTGATGGCCATGAGTTTTTCCTTTTTTTAAGGCGAAAGGGTGATCGCCAGGGATCTCGAAGATCCCTGATTCTAAACGATTAAGAACCAAGAAATTTGGAGGGGGAAGGCTGGTGCGACGAATACTAGAACGACGATGAGGAATTGCAACAGAAAACTGCTTCTTGTTACGAAAAGCGAACAAGCCCCGGCCCGGTGCGCAAGTCAGCGCCAGGCTCGCAGGAGGTTCTCCAGGATTTCGGCGGCGGCATTAAGCTGTGAAATTTCAGTGCTGGTCAGGGAATCCAGATGAGCGGCGAGATACTCGATGCGGCGTTGGCGCCCCTGCTGGAGAAGGCGCGTGCCCTTGGCGGTGGCGCGGATCCGCACGCGGCGAGAGTCAGTGGAATCGCGAGTAATTTCAACCAGGTGGCTGCGCTTGAGCCCGGTGACAATGCGGCTCATGGTCGGTGGTTTCACCTGCTCGGCATCGGCTAGTTCCCCGAGGGTCCTGGGGCCGCCAAAGACCAGCACCGAAAGGGCGGAGAGGCGAGCCGGACCTTCACCGGTAGCCGAGTCTTGCCTGCGTACGCGGCGCAGCAAGTGGAGGGCGGCGGAATGGACGCGGTCGGCCGCTGCCAGAGTTTCTTCTCGGGGAGCGATGTTTTGTAGCTTGACATTGTTCATGGAATATAGTTAGCTATGCTAACTAATTTAGTTCAGGAGGTCAAGATATGAACGCAACTACCACCGACATTGGAATTACACACGTGGGACAGATCGCCATTAACGCAAAAGATGTGGAACGTGCGGCAGCATTCTACCAGGACATGCTGGGCCTGAAGCTGCTCTTCAAGGCGCCTCCGGGGCTGGCGTTTTTCGATTGCGGCGGCGTGCGGCTGATGCTGGACCGGGCAGAGAAGCCGGAGTTCGATCATCCCAGCTCGGTTCTGTATTTTGCCGTTCCCGATATTCAGGCGGCATTCGGCAAGCTGAAACAAAGCGGTGTGCATTTCGAGGACGAACCGCACATGATCGCAAGAATGCCAACCCATGACTTGTGGATGACATTCTTCCGCGACTCCGAAAGGAATCTTCTGGCGCTCATGAGTGAAGTAGCGCGCTAACCGGACACTGCCGACCCTGCTATCATCTTTTAGCGAGTGGCAGTGAGCGGTATGGACGAAGACGACGAGCAAATTCCTTATATTTCCGGTTCAGGAGAAGGAATCATGGAAGAAGGTCCAGCTTTGCACGCGGGAGCGCGCCGCAATGAGGATATCGCGCTCGATCTGATGAAGTTTGTTGCAATGACCACGGGCTACGGCCGAACCACGTCCTCGGGAGTGGGCTTTCAAGGCACGGGCTCCGCTTCGAAGCCTGACGAGTATGCTGCGCAGTTGCTTGAATTGTATGGAAAGTGTCGGGCAGCGGTGGAGGGAAAGAAGTAACCCGGTACAGTGTTCCGAAAACCTCAGTTCCGAAAAAAGAACCGCGGCTCATAGACCGCGGTTCTTAATTCCTTAGGGAAATTTTTAGGCCAGCTTTATCGGCGGCCTTTCTTTGCTTTTTTCTCTGCTTTTTTCTTAGCCTTTTTCGCCGGCCTTTTTGCCGCTTTCTTTTTTGCGGGTTTCTTCGCGGCTTTCTTCTTTGCCGATTTCCTGGCTGGAGCTTTCTTTTTTGCAGCTGGCTTTTTCGCTGGCGCCTTCTTCTTCGCGGCAGGCGGTTTCTTTGGGCCACCGCCACCGGCTGGAGCAGGGGGCTTGGGCGCGGGAGGGGGCGGAGCGGGTGCTACCGGCTCGCCCATATCCGGTTCGGGCACGCCGGCTTCTTCTTCCTCCTCCTCTTCCTCTTCGAAGTCTTCTTCGAGCGACTCGCTATAGGCGCCGCTGTCGCCGAAATCCTCTTCTTCATCCCGTGCGTAGAGAGTTGGATCGTAGAACGTCATTGCTCCTCCTGATCTTTGTTTGGCCCCCTGGCGCAAGAACCACCACGCAAGGCTGCCGGGTACGAGAAATTAAAAGACCGCCAGAAACTTGTGCTCGAACGGCGCGCGATTATAGCACGCCGTTCCGTATAGGCTGCAAGGGCTGCAGATACCGTTGATCCATTCATCTGTTATCACAGCGGCATGGGAAAAGGGAAGGGAAAACGTAATCAGGTGGCAATGAAAATCCCCACCCTTCGGCCATGCTGAAGGGGAAGCCTGGCGCGAACCGCGCGATAAGGCCTGCCCTGAGCGCAGCTGAAGAGTGGGGTGCTGCGTTACCTTGAGACTGACTACTTTGCCGTCTGCCCAATCACCTCGGGCAGCACCGGCGTGCCTTCCGCTTGTACCGCGTCCAGCGCCGTCGGATCCAGCCCCAATGCCTGAAGAATTGTCGGAGCGACCTGCCTGGTTGTGACTGTCGCCGAAACCGTCGCCGGTTTAAAGCTCGGATTCGCCACCAGCAGCATCACGTTGGTATCGTCATGGGCGAAGCCGCCGTGATCTCCGATCATGGACGTACTGCCCGAATAAGTCACACCCACGTTCGGCGTGACGATAATGTCGGGCGAACGCGGATCTTGTCCCGGATCAAGGCCGCCCACGTTGTAGTTGATCGCCAGTGTCGGCCCGTAGTAAATTTCCCCTAGCCCGATCGCTGTTGCATTGTTCTGCAGTATATCCACCGCAGTTTGCACGTTCACGCCCTTTTTCAGCCACAGCACCGAAACGTCGTCTTCGGTCGCGCCGATGCCTGTGGTGTTGAGGGGCGATTCCGAGAAGGGGATGAGATCCCCCAGCATTGTCGCCGGAGTGTTCGTGCCATCTGCCACATAACGTGTCGGGTCGATCGGCGAATCCCCATGCTTCGCGGTGACGATCACAAGCGTGTCGTTATAGATTCCAGCCCGCTGAAGCCCGTTGACGATTTCGCCGATGCACGTGTCTACGTACTCGATCTCGTTCTGCAATTGGGCGCTGGGCACAGCCGCCGCGTTCTTGTAACCCCCGGCAGCCACACCTGCCTCGTTTACTGATTCTCCGACGTACACGGACTGGAAGTTCATGCCGAAGACCGCTGGAATGGATGCCGGAGCACCCGAGTGGGTTTTGCCCGCGATCTGGTTCAGCAACGCATAGACCTTGATCGCGTCATAACATTGAATATTGGCGAAGCTACTGTTCCAGCCGCTCGTACTGACCGTATCGCGGATGGGATCGCAGGGCACGCCGTCCAAAGTCTTTACACCGGGCAGTGGCACCACAGTGGAGTTGACCTCTGGCGAATAATAGTCATCCAGGCCGTGACCGCCAGGCCCACCCACGAACGAGTAGGAGGGGTGCTTGTCGATCCAGGCCGTGTATCCGCCGGCCGAATGGATCACGCCGAAGATCGTGTTGGTGCGGATGAAATTCCATGGATACACAGGAGCGCAACCGGCCTGCGGATCCCGTGATAGCTTCAGCGGATCGAGCGATGCGATACCGCCTTCGGTTAATGCTGCGCGGGGCGCGCCGCCGTTCAGCTTGGTATCGTCAAGGTCGACGCCCTGGTCGTTATCGGTGGTTGTTCCGGTCGGTAGCTGATAAGGCGCGCACGGCCCGGCAGCTAAGCCAGTACCGGTGGTCTTCGCAGGCGCATCGAGCGAACGATCGTACGCGACGTCGTAATAGAGGCCAGTCGTCTTCGGTGTGCCGCCAGACGCCAGCGCGGCCATTCCGGGGAAAGAGTCCGAAGGCTTTGAGGACTCGGTGTTCACATAATTGATCCCAGTCTGGCTGAGCAATGCCATATTCGGACAGTACGGATACCCACCGTTCACGCCTGCGACCCCATTGGCGCAGTTGTAGAAATCCACCGCGTGCATGCCGTCGATGCTCAACAGCAGCACATGTTTGATTTTCCCCGAACCGACAGTGTTTTTTTCCGGCCCAACTGAATGCATGGACGCAGCCAGGGCGATCAGCCCTGCGAATCCAGCTAGTAACAAACTTTTTGCCTTCATGTGAACCTCCTCAAGAGTACGAGTATTAGGCGCCAGGGCTTACCAGGTGTTACACGGGCGCTAATTCTCGGTGAAATCACCTTCAGATTGGTAACCTTCTACGCTGCGAAAACCTTCACTCGGAAAACGGACCGAAAGAAGAGCGCAGACTTGAAGCCGCGCTCTTCCTTGACGGTTGACTGCCGATGACCGTCTCGTCCCTGCGGCAAGGGCAGGTCCCGACGTTTCTAGAAAAACTTTGGCAGCACCTCTGGCCTTCCTTTTGCACCGACAACAGAACTTGCGGACGCCCCCGAAGGAGCGTCCGCTTAACTTAACCCGAGCCCTACGGACTGGTTAGAATTGAACCGCCGGCAGGACGGGAGTTCCCTCCGCCAGCACCGCATCCAGGGCGCTGGGATTGATACCCAAAGCGTGAAGAATGGTAGGCGCCACTTGAGCAGTCCCCACTACGGTGCTCACTGTCCTGGGTTGGAAGCTGGGGTTGGACAGCAGAAGGACGACATTCGTGTCGTCATGGGCGAACCCGCCGTGTTCGGCTTGTTTCGCGTGGCTGCCGGAATAAGTAACGCCGACATTCGGAGTCACGATGATATCCGGCGTGCGGGGGTCTACGGTTGGGTCGTTGAAGTTGAGGAAGAGCGAAGGACCATAGTAGATCTGCCCCAGCCCGATTCCGGTAGTAGTGGAAGGGTTCGCTTCGAGGATTGAGACGGCGTCGTTCGTATCGAAGGAGCTCTTCAGCCAAACCAGCGAAACGTCATCTTCGGTCGGTCCAATTCCGGTGGGGTTGTTGGTGGATTCCGAAAATGGAATGAAGCCCGCGTTGGAGAGAAGCGTGACAGGCGAAGTGCCATTAATGGTCTGACCGACGTAGCGGCTGGGGTCGATGGGTGACTGGCCGTGCTTGGCAGTAATCACGATCATGGTCGAATCAAAGAGCCCTTGTTTCTTCAGCTCGCTGACGAATGCCCCAATCGATGCGTCGACGAACTGGAATTCGTTGATCAACGCCGCGCTCGGCGTGCCGGCAGCATCCAGATATCCGCCAGTTATGCCGTTGCTTTTTTCAATGAGCTTCTGGCCCACGCTGAGCGCCTGGAAGTTCATACCGAAGACGGTGGGAACTTTGGTCGTCTTGGTGCCGAGGTGGTTCTTTCCGTTGATCTCATTGAGGATTGCGTCGACCTTCAAAGTGTCGTAGCACTGAATGTTCTCGAAGCTGTTGGTCCAGGCCGTCAGATCGGAGCCTTTATCGCGGATTGAGGCGCAGGAAATACCTGTGGGGGTCTTGACTCCGGGAAGACCGATGACAGTGGAATTGATTTCAGGGCCGTAGAAGTCGTCAAGCACACTCGGTCCGAGGCCGGCAGCGACGGCGGAGTACGCAGGGTGTTTATCGGACCATGCCGCGTAGCCACCAGCGGCGTGAATCACGCTGAAAATGGTATTGGCGCGGACGAACTCCCACGGGAGAACGGGCGCGCAGCCTTTACTGGGGTCGCGAACCAGCCTCTTGGTATCGATGGAAGCGATGCCGCCGTCAGTCAGCGCCGCGCCGGGTGCGCCGCCGTTCACCTTTGTCTGGTCGATGTCGATGCCTTCTTCATATTCAGTGGTTGTACCCGTTGGCGGCCCATAGGGGGTGCAGGGGCCAGCCCCAAGGCCGTTTCCGGTGGTTTGCGCCGGGGCGTCCAAATCCCTGGAATAAGCAACGTCGTAATAGATGCCGGTTAGGGCCGGGCTTCCGCCCGTCACGATGGCGATCAGACCGGGGAAGGAATCGGAGGGTTTTGACGTGCTGGCTGAGACATAGTTGATCCCAGTACTTCCCAGGGCAGCAATTGCCGGGCAAAACGGCTGGCCGTTGTTGGCGGTGCTGATGCCATTGGCGCAATTCAAGAAATCGACTGCGTGCATTCCATCCACGCTGATCAGAAGCACATGCTGGATTTTGCTACCGCTGGGAGTTTGGGACAATGCCACTGAGGCTGCGAGCAAAACAGCCGCTAGCGGCAGGCTTATGCGAAGTCTGCGAGACAAATTCATGGAGTTCCTCCAAGGGATTGAGAAAGCCTTCAACAACTAGCAGAGGAGGATCAATGCAAGGTGACAGCAGGATTAAAGCAATATGAAAACAGGATTAAAGCAGTGTGAAAACAGGGGAACTAAGGTGTTTCACTGGCTGGGCTGCACGACCAGAATCATTCCTGGCCGCAGCGTAGCGACGTTGCCATTGCTGCGCTTAAGGGCCGCAACGGTAGTCTTATAGGTGGTGGCGATCGAGTAGAGAGTTTCGCCGGATTTCACCTTGTGACGCAGCAGGCTCGCCTGCTCGGAGGTGTCCTCGGCTCCGGATTTAGCGGAGTTGACAGAGGGAACTTTAGCAGTAGCCGTCTGTGCAGTTTTCTGTGTGTGTACGGCCGATTTGCGTGATGCCGCCGTTGCAACTTCGCTATCGGGTGTGATGGGAAGGTGGAGGGCCAGGACCTTTCTGCCACGGAGGCTGTCGCCGCCGTGCAGACCGTTCCAGCGACGGACCATTTGCGCCGATACGCCGAAGTTCTCGGCTACAGTCTCGACTGTGTCTCCCTTGCGGACTCTGTAGCGCGTGATACGGCGCGCGTAGGTGGCGGAGTCACTGAGCGGGTGTTTACCGGGTGCGATTGGAATAATCACTTTCGCATCCGCTTCGAGTTCTGCGCCCTCGAAGTGGTTGGTCATGGCAATCGACTTGGCGGTCACGCGATAGGTACGGGCCAGGGAGGCTACTGTATCGCCTGGCTGAACTTTGTGATAGCGCCACCAAAGCCGCATGTCAGTTGGGACGGCGGCGATGGCGGTCTGATATTTCTCTTTCGTGCCGGCGGGCAGATGAAGCTCAAACTTGCCTTCCCTCGGTGTAGTCATCCGCAACAGGCTGGGATTCAGTTCCTGAAGTAGTGCGGGAGTCGCATCCACGCATTCCGCCACCAGGCGCAGATCAACCGGATAGCTGATGGTAACTCTGTCATAAGCCGCTGGCTCATCCATGGAGACGTCATCAAAACCATATTGCGACAGATTCTTGGTCATGATGGTCACGGCCAGGATGATAGGCACGTAGTTGCGCGTTTCTTTCGGTAGAACGTTGCGCCGGTAGAGCTCCCAGAAATCGGCATAGCCGGTTCGCTTGACTGCAGCTTGCACCGTGCCTGGGCCAGAATTATAGGCAGCCATGGCAAGATACCAGTCACCGAACTGAGCGTAGAGATCTCTCAAGTGGCGGGCGGCTGCTCGGGTAGATTTTTCAGGATCCTGGCGATCGTCGACCCACATGCTGTGCTGCAGGCCGTACCCCCGGGCGCGGCTGCCCATGAACTGCCAGATGCCGCGGGCCCCGACTCGAGAAACAGCCAAAGGATGAAAGCCCGACTCAGCCTGGGCCAGATAGATCAAATCCTGCGGAACACCCTCTTCCCTAAGAATTGAAACCATCATGTCGTGATAGCGTCCAGAGCGGGCGAAAGCACGCTCAAAGGTGCCGCGTCCGCGATTGGAAAAGTAGCTGATGTAGCCGGCAACCTGGTCAGTCATCATCAGCGGCAGGTCGGAGTGGGTCGACTTGATCTCAGCCTGGGCCTTCGCACGCACGTTGGGGTCGGCGGAAGGAACGATGCCATTTGTCTCATCGATGGGTGCGGGCTCTGACTTTTGTGCTTCGGAGTCGGAAGCTAAATCCCCGAGATCCAGATGATCGACGCCCTCCACAATACGGTCGAATTCCTTTTCCAGACGATCATCGGAGCGGATATCGAGATTGCTCCCCAGCAAAGTATTGAAGGCATTGTCGAAATTTTGTTTGGCTGCATCTGTCTGGCCGGAGTGAAAGGCGTCCAATCCCGCCTGATAGTCTTTTTCCACACGGGCGATTAGATCAGCGACTGTGTCAGAAGCTGGGGGTGTGGATGGCGGAGCGGTCTGGGCCTCTGTTGTTGGTTTAGGAGCAGGCGACTGGACCTTGTCCGTGGCATTTGCTTGGGGAGCAGCGGGTTCAGTCTGTTTTGCCGCCGGCGCAGGGGCCGATGCCGTTGCACTCGCGGTTATGGGCGGTGCAGTTCTAGAGGGCAACAAAGGAACTGGCTTTTTCGCTGTCTGGCAGGAGGAACCGGCTAGGGCAGCCACGGCCAGCATCGCGATC
Source organism: uncultured Acidobacteriota bacterium (assembly GCA_963842075.1). Taxonomy (GTDB): domain Bacteria; phylum Acidobacteriota; class Terriglobia; order Terriglobales; family Acidobacteriaceae; genus Sulfotelmatobacter. The sequence continues at coordinate 140,045 of CAWJFA010000021.1, forward strand.
CGCGCTTGGAGTTTTGCAACTCGCATAATTATCTATGAGATACGGATTCACTCCTGCGATTAAAGCCCGGCGAATTCTATCAAAAATCGTACCTTGCAGCCCGCTTTGGGTCAACGTCGAAAAGGATCAGTTCCGGTTACTTTCGGCACCCGTCGGCTGATTACCCCATACACTGAGACGCCGGAGAGAGCGCTAAAGGTTTGACGAGATCCATCGGCCAGCCGCATCTTTCCAGCGCCAGGCGGGGCAATTTCAGACGCGCCAATAGTCAGGACGCCAAACTTGAATCGCTTTCTTAATATCCACAGGTGATAACTTCTCGGACAGAGTTCGTTCCGTCAGTCTTGGTATTTCCACATTAGAGGCGAAACGCAGCGCGATTAACTGCCGTTCGGTTAACTCCGGAATACGCGAGCGCAATGGCTCAGGCAGAAGTGCAGCCAGCCTCAGCCGCTCCTCGAGGCGAATTACGCGGTCTTGGACCTTGAGTGAGTACTGCCGAAATCTCACGACTGCGGTAGCTGCAGCTGCCGCTACCACTAAGAATGCGGCTGAATGCCAATGGGGATGCCAGAAGAAATGGACCGCCGCAGCAATTGCTGAAAGACCGAAGACTGGGAGTACGAAAAAGTGAAACGGTGGATCAAGACGCGAGTGGTTCGCCAATGTCTGCGGCTTCTTTTCGGCCATGGGTGACCTTGGTCTGCGAGAGACGTGCCAGTGTAGCAGAGAAGGGAGTGCAGGCTTGGATCGATTTTGATGACAGTGAACCCGGGCCTAAAGAATGCAACGGTTCGGGAATCCCCCAACTCCCGAAACCGTTGCATCGCTTGCCGCGCAGCTGTTTCGCAGCTATTTCAAAGAGGCTAGCAATACCTCTTCGGCATGGGGCACGTTCTGCGCGCGCAACTCGGCCTCCGCCTTGCTCTCCGGCAAGTTATACATAGTTTTGGTCCCCTCGAGTTTGATCCCCGAAAGGAAGTATTGATTTCCGTAATGGTTGAAGACCAGCGCATAGCCGCGAGCGGGTTTTTTACTTTCGCTCGGCGAGGCTTGGGCAAACAGGCCCACGTGGGCTGCGACGTTACGAATCATGAGTGTCATTGCGTTCGGCGAGGCCGACTGAACGATACAGTCGCCGGCAGGCACGATCTTGTTGGCCGCTATGAACTCAAATGGGACGTGGGTTACGAGCTTCTGCTCGCTGGTTAATTGAGCAACGGCCACGCCCGACAGCAGCACTAACATCATGGTGGACATCAATTTTGCGCGTTTCATAAATCACCTCCGAAAGTTGTTTTGCTGTAGCTGAACTTGATTGCGATCTTGCACCCGTATCGAAAAAAGGTCCATGGAGACAGTCTGAAGCGGTATCAATTGATCTGAAGAACGGAAGATGGCTTGACAGAGCCCGAGCGGCATACAAGAATTGTGGGCAGCTCCGAAAGGCGTTTGGGGCATGCCGGATAAAAGAGTCCGTTTCGCCGAATTCGAGTTGGATTTTGGGCGCTTTCAGCTGTGCCGCGGTGGAACTCCGGTGCGGCTGGAAGGTCTTCCCCTGCAATTGCTGATGTTCCTGATCGAAAGTCGAGGGCAGCTCGTTACCCGCGAACAGATTGCGGACGCGCTGTGGGGGAAAGATGTTTTCGTTGACGTCGAACAAGGAATCAATACCGCGATCCGCAAGATACGCATGGTACTGGAAGACAATTCAGCGCAGCCGCAGTATTTGCAGACGGTAGTCGGGAGGGGCTATCGCTTCGTTGCGGCGACAATCGTGGAGGAAGGGCCAAGCGCCGCGAATTCTGCAAGCGCCGAAGGATTCATGGTTTCCGCCGAAGAATTGGGACGCGCAATCATGGCAGCCGCCGGCGTGGATCCGGATGATCCTAAAGCGTCCCCGAAAGTGTCCGGCAAGTCCTGATTAGCCAGACCGCCGGAACCTTGCCCCGGGGTGCGCGAATCCAAAGCAAGCATGAAAGCCATTCAAGTCAAGCAAGTCGGTGGACCAGAAGCAATGGAGCTGGTGGAATTGCCGGTTCCGCAGCCAAAGGCGAATGAGGCGGTGGTGAAGCTGGCTGCCTCTGGCGTGAACTTTATCGATGTGTATTTCCGCGAAGGACGTTACAAGGCCACGCTGCCGTTCGTTCTCGGCCAGGAGGGCGCAGGGACGGTGACCGCAGTCGGTGCTGAGGCGAAGTCGGTGAAAGTGGGAGATCGCGTGGCCTGGACCAGCGTGCAGGGATCCTATGCGGAATATGCTGCGGTGCCGGCTGACCGGTTAGTGCCGATTCCGCAGGGAGTCAGCGAGCAGCAGGCTGCGGCAGTCATGCTGCAAGGCATGACGGCACACTACCTGTCGCACGATACTTTTCCGCTGAAGAAAGGCGAGACGGCACTGGTTCATGCTGCAGCCGGCGGCGTGGGTCTGTTGCTGGTGCAGATGGCGCATAACATCGGTGCGCGCGTGATTGGCACGGTTTCTACCGAGGAAAAGGCGAAACTCGCGCGAGATGCGGGTGCGGACGAAGTCATCCTCTACACAAAATCCGATTTTGAAGCTGAAACCAAACGCCTGACTGGCGGCAAAGGCGTGGATGTCGTCTACGACTCGGTTGGCAAAACAACATTCGAAAAGGGACTCAACGTACTGCGGCCGCGCGGTATGATGGTGCTTTTCGGCGGATCGAGCGGCGCGGTGCCGCCGTTTGACCTGGTTGCATTGTCGCAAAAGGGATCGCTCTATGTCACCCGGCCTTCGCTGGCGAACTACATCGCTACGCGTGAGGAGTTGGTCGCACGGTCGGGCGCGGTATTCGGCATGTTGGCGTCGGGAAAACTCAAGTTGCGCATCGAGCATACTTATCCGCTGACCGAAGCGCAGCGCGCGCATCGTGATCTGGAAGGGCGGAAGACGACGGGAAAACTGCTGCTCACTCCGTGAAGGCAGGGCAACGCCCCGTCACCGCCTTCGATTGTAACTGCGTGCGTATCCCGGCACCATTTGCCCGGTTAACAAACGCGGATCGTCAATCGGCGCCCCCGCCTTCATCTCCAGCGGGACAACTCCAGCCCAGGTGAGGAAAGAATAATCTTCCTCATCGTCAATGGGCGGCCCAGTACGTACCTTGGCCGAGAACTCTTCGATCGGCACGCGCAGAACGGACGTTGCTTTGAGCTCGCGTTCGTTGGGCTGCCGCGAGTCGGCCCAGCGGCCGGGCAGGATATGCTCGGAAAGCAATCGCAAGGCCTCAAGTTTTTCGGCCGGATCATTTACCAGCGTCGCTTTTCCCAGGACAACCACTGAGCGGTAGTTCATCGAATGATTGAAGATGGAGCGGGCGAGAACCAGTCCGTCGAGCAATGTGACCGTGATGCAGACCGGCAAGCTTTCCTTCATCTGGCGCAGCATGCGGCTGGCTGCGGAACCGTGAATCGACAAGCTGTCACCTTTACGGCCATACGAAGTAGGAATCACAAAGGGCTGGCCGTCGATGACGAAGCCGACATGGCAAAGGAAGCCTTCGTCGAGGATGCGATACGCCGCTTCGCGATCATAAACAGCGCGTTCGGCTTCGCGGACCAGACGGGTCCGCGGTGTAGGCGTGTAGGGCTGGGACATTGGGGAAAGAACTCCGGCAAGCGCCAAGGATGGGTGAAGGAAGAGTGTAGCATCCACCAAACATGGCTGAAGAAGAACGGGACGAACCGTTCTTCTTTTTTGAATATTCACTTTGAATATTTACTTTTGAATAATCAGATTCGCGGGAGAGAGCGGTCAGAAAGTATCAATGCCGTTGGTGGTACGGATCTTGAACCATTCATAACGGAGGTTGTAGCGCATAATTCCGCCCCGGACCTTCATAAATACATGCTGAATGCGCACCTCGAGTGCGGTGTTCCGCATGAGTGTGGCCTGATCGTGTCGCACCCCGATGTATTCGGCCCGGCGGCGATTCTCGCAGCTCATGTAGTCGCCACCCTCGCGGCAAATTTCGTATCCATTGCTCATGTTTTCTTCCCGCAGGGTACTCACGGTGTGGTTTTGCTGAATAGCGGCGGCCAGATCTTCATCGTATCTTTCGTACCAGGCCTGCACTACCGCTTCTGTCTCCTCGGGCGTGTGACCTTTCCTGTAGTCATTGATTGCCGCAATGATTTCGTCGGCATTTTCGGCGCCTTCCATCTTAATTCTGGGGAGTATATTCCCCAGGGCAGTCATGTCGTCTTCGGTGATGATTTTCTTGGCTCGCGCGGTATTTTGCTTCTTGGAGTTTTGAACGACTGTTCCGAGGGGTTGCTCCGTACCGGAAGCTGTCGGTTCCGGCGCCGGAGGGGCTACTGGAGCTGGCTTCTGCGCCAGACAAGCCGACAGGAAAAGCGCCAGGAAAGCGCCTTGTGTAAAGCCCCGCTTAAGAGCAACGAAGACTGACCGAAAAATGGACACGCAAAATCGTATTCGACCTCCTCAACCGGGAAAAGATGACCAAAGTTTGGCGACCGTCTTGACCCTCGTGTTACCAGCCGCTGCGCTCCCGAAGTGCCGTGATATGAGCCACATGGTGGCGTCCGTGCCAGGCGTAGAGGGCCAGGTTCTTCTCCAGACTCACTAAGCCAAGTTCGGGATGGCGGAAGGTTCTATTCCAGTCTTCGGGCCCAAGCGATCGCAGAAGGCGAACCCAGCGATCATGCAACGAATCGAGCATTGTCAACGAGACTTCGACGGGAGTGGCTTGTGTATCGGCCAGTTGGGCCCAGCGGTCTTCGGCATAAGGCTTGATCGTCGGCTCTTCTTCGGTCAGAGCTAGCTTGAAGCGTATGTAGGCGTTGAGGTGGCTGTCCGGGACGTGGTGGGCGAGCTGGCGCACGGTCCAGCCTTCGGGACGGTATGGAGTGTCCAGTTGCTTCTCGGAAAGACCCTTCACGGCTGCGCGAAGGTTGGCGGGAGCTTTGGTGATGTCGTCAACGAATTTATGTTTCTGCTCTTCGGTTAGTGGTCCGTCGAAGTGGAATTTGCCGATGGGATAGCGCAGGTCGCTCATTTTTATCTCCTGGTCGAGATATTTCTTCAGGATGACGCAGCACAGCGGGACGGTTCAATAAAGGCGAAAGGCATTCCGCTCTCTGCGGCGCGAATTAGGAAGGTACGTCGCGCCGCAAGAGCAGGCATCAGAGTCCGAATGCCGGAACCCGCCGAGTTAACTACAACCCATAGCGTGTATGCGCCACTCGCCACACGGCCTCGGGCTTGGAATTTCGATTCCCAGGCCAGAATTTCTGCATCCAACGGTCATTTGGTAGGCTAAACTCCCAATTCTGGGCAGCTTAGGCCATTTTGAAGTGACGTTGCGAACGCGGATGTTGCATCCTTAGCGAGCGAGAGGAACTATGGCATCGTCGGTCTGGTCTGGACACTTAACTTTCGGGCTCATCTCCATGCCGGTTCGATTATTTTCCGGCGCGCGCAGTAGCGGAATCTCTTTCAACATGCTGCACCGTCCTGACAAGCAGCGGGTGAAGCAGCAGTATGTTTGTCCGCTCGAAAATGTAGTCGTTGACCGCAGCGAGATTGTGAAGGGCTACGAATTCCGCAAAGATGAATACATCGTCATCGAACCGGAAGAGATCAAAAAGATCGAGCCCCAGACTGCCAAGACGATGGAGATTCTGGAATTCGTAAAAGCGGGCGACGTGGACCCGGTGTACTTCGAGTCGTCGTATTACATGATGCCCGAGGAGGCTGGACGGCGCCCCTACGCGCTGCTGACCAAGGCTCTGGAAGAAAGCGAGTACGTTGCCATCGCCAAGATCACCATGCACAACCGCGAGTACACAGTTTTCTTGCGGCCGCACGAAGGCGGATTGATGCTGCACACCATGTATTACGAGGAAGAGGTTCGCAAGGTGGAGGGATTCGGCGCGCCTGATGTGGAGTTGAAAGAGGCTGAGATCAAAGTGGCGCACCAGCTTATTGAAGCGCTGGCGGATGAATGGAACCCTGAAAAATATAAAGATACCTTCCAGGAAAATTTAAAAAAGCTGATCGAAGCCAAACTCGAGGGCGGGGAAGTCGCAGCCGTAGAGAAGCCCAAGAAGCTAGCTCCGGTGGTGGATTTAATGGCCGCTCTGAAGCAGAGTCTGGCGCAAATGGAAGGCAAGAAGAAACCTGCGGCGACGGCCAAGGCGGAAGCGCCGGCTGCGGCCGCCGGAGGCAGATCCCGCCGCAGCAGGTAGTTGAGCATTTTAGGCGGATTGTAAAGACATAACTCCTAATTCTTTGTGGCTGCGAAGAAGGCGCCGCGAACACTCTCCGACGAGATCGCGGCTACGGCCACTTCAAGTCGCGGCTTCCCGTCCAACTCGACTCCGAAGATATGCATCCCACATTTATCGTTGTGCTCAAACCTCACAACTGGGGAATCGACGGCCGGATCAGTATGCCGGGTCTGGCACACTAGCGGAGTTCGCTCCCAGCCGTTAGAATGTTAAATTCCTCGCAGGCCAAAAATCTTTGTTTGGGGTGCCGATGAGTTTTCGACGCGTGGGCCGATTGGCGGCTATGGTGCTTCCAATTGTGCTGTGGATGGCTTGTGGAGAGGTCTATCGTCCGGTAGTTCTTCCTTGCTCGGAGGGCGGACTTCCAGGATGCCCGGTTGAAGCACCTCCGGCTCCGGCCAATTTTCACGCCGTCTTTGGCATCAGTCTCAACGTGCCCAATTACCCCGGCGGCGCAATGCAGATCGACGTCGGCGGAGACAGCATCATTGGTGAGACACCCAGCTCCGACAAGAGTGCGCCCAACCTTGGAAACAATCCGACTCACGCCGCTATCCTTTCCAACGACAGCAGAGTATTTGTCGCGAGTGCCGGGAGCTTACTGCCGGGCGGCGTCGATGTAGTTTCGTCCTTTTCTCCGGCATTCCAGTCCAGCACGGCGACGGGGTTGGGCCCGGTGAGTACCACCCCATTGCCGCCGGGGTCGTTACCGGTATTTGTGAACACATCCGGGTCGACATTCGTCTATGTCGCGAACTTCGGCACGAATTCGGTGAGCGCAATAGATGCGACTTCCAATGTCGTCGCCGACACAGCTCCTGTCGGCACCAATCCGGTTGCGCTTGCGGAGATTCCGAACGGACTCAAGCTCTACGTGGCCAACCAGGCGAGCAATTCCGTCAGCAGCTTGAATACCCAGGATCTGACCCCGAATGTTGTGACCGGTTTCACCGGAATTACTCCAGTCTGGTTAGTAGCTCGTAGTGACAGTCAGAAAGTTTACGTGCTTACGCAAGGCGACGGGCAGTTGGTAACGATTGATACTGCCACCGATACGGTTACTAGCAGTCTTCCGGTGGGGGCTGGGGCTAACTTCATTTTCTATGATCCAAATTTGAACCGTCTTTATGTTACAAATCCCACGACCAGCATGGTCTATGTCTTCTCCGTTTCCGGCGGCGCCAATGACACACCTCTTCAACTGGTTGCGATTCCGTTCACTTCAGGGTCTACCCCTTGCCCCTCAGCATGCTTGCCCACTTCAGTGACGGCTCTGGCCGATGGCAGCCGGTTTTACGTCGCCAGCTATCAGGTCGCAGCCTCTTGCCCGGACGCCTTTGTCGGGGCGTCGTCTGCCTGCGTGATCCCCGGCCTGGCTGTGTTTGATGCCAACAATTTCACGTTGAAAACAACGCTTACTTTGCTGACCAATCCTCCATTCTCATCGAACCTGAGCACCAACCAATATCAATATGCCGTGCCACCAGTCGCTGCCTGTGCCTCGGCTGCGTTGTATTCCCCGACCACCACGCGGTTCCGGGTCTTTGCCGCGGCAGCTGTCGACAGCAGCCGCGTCTATGTCAGCATGTGCGATGCTGGCGCGATCGCGGTTGTCAATACCACAGACAACAATGCCAACAACGCAAATAGCGGTTCCATCCCTGCAGATACGGTGATCACTGATCTTCCCGCAGCCTTCAGCGCGGGCGCGATCCAACCGAACGGCGAACCGCCAAATCAAAATCCCATCTTCTTGCTGGTTGGGCAATAGCGAGCGAGATCACGCCCGCCAGATTTCTAGATTTGTCATCCCGAGCCAGGCGAGGGACCTTGGTTTTTTGCATGCGCCGCCGCTTTTGCCGCCGTAGGCAAAGACCACGCTCCCTCGCTTTGCTTGGGGATGACAGTTCGCAAAAAAGGAAATGACAGCCAGCGATGGGATGAGCAACTTGGAGGGGATCTAGCTTCGGGCGGCCACTTCTTCTTTCTGAGTATCGCGCTTCTGAGTATCGCGGGCCGCGTAGTGAGAGTCGACATATTCATCGAGGATCCCAATGAATTCAGCGACTATGCGATCGCCCTTGAGCGTGGTGAACAGGCGTCCATCCACGTAGACCGGAGCCTTCGGTTCCTCGAAGGTTCCCGGCAGGGAGATTCCGATGTTAGCGTGTTTCGATTCGCCGGGGCCATTGACCACGCATCCCATCACGGCGAGCTTCATTTCCTCCACGCCCACGTACCGAACCTTCCAGGCGGGCATCTGCTCTCGCAGGTAGGTCTGAATCTGCTCCGCCATTTCCTGGAAGAAGGTGCTGGTAGTGCGTCCGCAGCCGGGGCATGCCGTAACCTGTGGCGTAAAACTGCGAATGCCCATCGATTGTAGAATCTGCTGCGCTACACGAACTTCCTCTGTTCGATCGCCTGCGGGCGCCGGCGTGAGCGAGACGCGGATCGTGTCCCCAATGCCTTCCTGCAGCACCACTCCCAAGGCAGCGGCCGACGCGACTACGCCTTTCGCTCCCATGCCCGCTTCGGTCAGGCCGAGGTGCAGCGGATAGTTGCAACGCGCAGCCAGCGCGCGGTACACATCGATCAGATCCTGCACGCCGCTAACTTTCGCGCTCAGGATGATTTGATCGGCACGCAGTCCAAACTTCTGCGCCAGGTCGGCGGAGTTCAACGCACTTACCACCATCGCTTCCATGGTTACTTCGCGCGCGTCTTTGGGATCGGCTAGACGGGAATTCTCATCCATCATTCGGGTGAGCAGGGCCTGGTCAAGCGAACCCCAGTTCACGCCGATGCGCACAGGTTTCTGATACTTCACTGCCACTTCGATCATGGTGCGGAAATTTGAGTCGCCGGTGCGTCCGATACTGGCATTTCCGGGGTTGATGCGGTATTTGGCAAGATCGCGGGCGCACTCGGGATACTTCGTGAGCAGCACGTGCCCGTTGTAGTGGAAGTCGCCGATAATGGGCACGCGCACGCCCTGCTTGTCGAGTTCCTCGACGATGCGGGGAATGGCGGCAGCGGCCTCTTCGTTATTGACCGTGACGCGCACCAGTTCAGACCCAGCGCGGGCCAGCGCGGCGCACTGTTGAACCGTGGATGGGATGTCGGCGGTATCGGTATTGGTCATGGATTGCACCACAATCGGTGCATCCGAGCCGACCGGCACCCCTCCGACAACAGTCGTAACCGTTTTTCTGCGTGGAATTGTAGCCATCGGAACTAATAGTTTAACACGTGGTACGCGGTGCGGACTCAAGGCGGTGGCCGCTGAGGCACCGCAGCACCGAGTCCGGACTGACAGCTGACGCCTGATGGCTGACAGCTAGTTAATATCGAACTGCTCCTGGTGCAGCGCCGGATCGCTCTTCACAATAATCGTCCGCTTGGTCAGTTCCTCCATCTCGTTCAGCAGGCGCCCATTGTTGCCCTTCAACTCCTTGGCCACATCCGGATTCACGCGCAACATCACATCTTCGTGCTCCAGATGTTTCGCGATCTTGCGCATCTCCACATAAATCTCGTTCACGACGGTAGTCAGAGACTTTACATAGCCGGTGGACTGGCAGTAGGGACAAGGCGCGCCAATTGTGCGTTCCAGCGATTGTTTTACCCGTTTGCGAGTGATCGCCACGAGGCCGAAATCGTTGAACTGGAGCACCTTCGATGGCGCACGGTCATGGCGAAGTTCCTCTTCGAGCGCCTGCATCACCCGCTGCCGGTTGCGGCGCTCATCCATATCGATGAAGTCGATGATGATGATCCCGCCCAGATCGCGCAGGCGAATCTGCCGCACAATCTCCTTGATCGCGTCCACATTGGTTTTGACGATGGTATCTTCTAGGCGCGAAGTCTTACCGACGTATTTGCCGGTATTGATGTCGATCGCGACCAGCGCCTCGGTTTGGTTGATCACAATGTATCCGCCGCTCTTCAGCCATACCTTCGACTTGAGCGCCTTGTTCATCTCCTCGGCCAGCCCAAACTGCTCGAACAGCGGAGTCTCTTTCGTGTAAAGCTTGACCCGCTTCACCAGCCCCGGCTGAAAACGATTGAAGAAGCGGAGAATGCGCTCGTATTCCGGCTCAGTATCGACCCAAATCACGGAGAAGTCGGAGGTGACCTGATCGCGCAAAACGCGCTCGACGACGTTGAGATCGTGATAAATCAGCGCCGGAGGCTTGGAAGCTTCCGCTCGTGTCTTGATGTCATTCCACAAGCCTTTCAGGAAGCGAATGTCGGCGCGCAGTTCATCCTCACTAGCGTTCTGCGCAGCAGTGCGGACGATGAATCCTCCATGCCCGTTTTCGCGCTCGCTCATCACGATGCGCTTCAGCCGCTGCCGCTCCTCATCCGATGCAATCTTGCGCGAAACTCCTGTATGGTTCACCGTCGGCATGTAGACCAGAAACCGCCCGGGCAGGGCGATGTGGCTGGTGATGCGCGCGCCCTTCTTGCCGATGGGTTCCTTGGCAATCTGCACCAGAATTTCCTGGCCTTCCTTCAGCAAATCGCTGATCTTAGGAACCTCATGCGATTCGCGTCGTGGAAAGCGGCGACCGCCTCCACGGCGTCCACCGCGCTGGCGATCATAACCAGGTCGCGGACGCGGCGCTCGCTGCGTATACCCAGCCGTCCCGGCCGGAGCGCGAACTTCTGCCCGCGCATCGACGGCGCCCGTCCCGCCGGCTTCGGCGTCGAGCAAAGCTTCCGCTTCCGCCTGCGCCTCTTCCAGTTCCAATTCCTCGGTATCTTCATCAGCCTCAGGCGCGGCGCCCTCGGCAGCCGGCGCAGCACCTGCCTCCGCAAAAGACGACATGTGGATCTCGGCAACGGTCTCGCGGACGTCGGAAAGCTCGCTTTGCTGACCGGCGTCGGAACCTTGCTGACTCGCAGCGCGAGTCTCTTCTTCAAATTCGTCATAGCCATCGTCGGAAGACTCTTCATAGCGAACGGTGTCCGCCTCCTCTTCGTCGATGGTCTCTTCTTCTAGCGTCCCTGGCGCCGCGAAAGCGGGGATCTCCGCCTCCCGAGCCGGGGGCAGCGTCTGAGGCGAATGCTCGGATTGAGGAACTACAAGTTCCTCTTCTTCTTCGACAAAGTCCTGTTCGGCCTTCGCCGGCTCCCCGATAGAGATGGCAGCGCTCACCTGCGGTGGCCGACGAAATTCGCGGTTCCATTCCGCCGAAGTTGATGCAGCGGCTGGTGCCGCTATTGAGCGATCTTGTTGAGAGAGCCGTGACCGGTCTTCCGGCTCACGCGGCGCCCTGGTTACTGGAGTTGGGCTGGCGGAGGCAGGCCGGGAGAAGATAGGTTCATCGTCCGGAAAAGTGTCGGACACTGCCGCCTCGGGCTCCGGCGCAGAAGTAGACGCCATTTCAGCGGCGCCCGCCGGAGAACGATGCTCCTGAATCACAGGTGTAGGGGCTAAGCCCCGGTACTTGGAAATCGATTCCCCCGGGAGCAGAATCGGCTGGTAACCCGCCGGCGGTCCAAATTGCTGCGATCTGCCCGATTCCTGCGGATGCGGGGCAACTGGAATGGGAGCCGCCGTTTCGGTCGCAGGCCGCGCCATTCGTGGCTCCGATCCTCGATCACGCCCATCGCCATGTCCGTCACGACGTCCGCCGCGCCGTCGGCGGCGTCCCCGATATCCGCCCCGCTCGCGGTCGGGCGAACCCCCGCCGCTGGAACCCTCCGGCCCAGTCGCGATTGCTTCTGAAGATTGAATCTCCGGCGGTGCTTGGATTTCACCAAAACTGCGCCGGGAACTGTTCTCAAACCCCGTCTCAGATTCTGAGCCGTGACTTTCGGCACGCGATTGCTCTTCGCTAGGCGCAGCTTCCAACCGCGCCGGCTGAGCCCGCATGTCCTGTACCCCACGGTTGGCCGGCACGACGTCGGTTAGATCCTCGTCATGCTCTTCCAACTCCATAAAGTCAGAGACATAGAGGAATGCGTCGCGCTCCAGGCCGATGTCAACGAAGGCCGATTGCATTCCAGGCAGCACGCGGGTCACGCGGCCCTTGTAGATGGACCCCGCCAGGGTGTATTCATTCTCGCGCTCGAGGTAGACCTCCGCGAGCAGATCATCTTCCACCAGACCCACCTTGGTTTCGTGGGGCGTGGAAGAGACAAATAACTCTTTGTTCATGGACACTCCGGTCCCGCTCCGACTCGTTTAAGAAAGTCGGGCGAGGTTTCACCGGGGCGAAGCGAAGAAGGAAATGGGAGGATCGAGCGTCGCGATGCTGGCCCCATACCGGGGACGGCTAGGGCTTAGGAGGTTTCTCCAAGGCCGAGTCCGCTGCACAAGCTTGGGTATCTTTTGCACTATCGCTTTCGTCCGCCGGGTTTGTGACCGCACTCTCAGACCGTTTCCGGTCGGGGGGCCGTTTCCCTGCCAGCGGCGTTATAGCTTCAATCCTGCCCGGCCTTCTATTGCTCGACTAGCCGGTGAAATGCCCCCTTTACGCGAGGGCGATCGATATTTTTGGGCTGCGCCCGCAGGCGCAGTAACTGCTCTTCGCCAATCTTCCTGGTTCAGACTACAGTTCAGACTTCTGAACCTAGCTTTTAATCCTCTGCTTTTAATCCTGTGGAATTCACCGGCTCAACCGGCTAATTCACAAAGCGGCGCATTCGAACGTTCATTACCATCCCCAGCGCCAGGAACATGAACAACACGGAAGACCCGCCGTAACTCATTAGCGGCAGAGGTATTCCGGTGACCGGCATAAAGCCAACCACCATGCCGACATTGACCAGAATGTGGAAGCTAAGCACAGCCACCACACCCATCACTACAAACGTGCCAGCGCGGTCGGGCGCTGTTTGCGCGTTCTGGGTCAAACGCATCAGCACTATGAAGTATAGCAGCAGAACCGCAAGCGCACCCACGAATCCGTGCTCCTCGGCAAATGCCGCGAAAATAAAGTCCGTTTGTGGAACCGGAAGGAAAGCCCCGTGTGTTTGCGAGCCTTTTCCGCCCCACAGCCCGCCGGAACCCACGGCAATCTTGGATTGCTCAACTTGGTACCCCGAGCCCTGGGGATCGTTTTCGGGATCCATGAAGCTGGTCAGCCGCTGCTTTTGGTAGGTTTTTAGAACGTGAACCCGGGGAACCAGAAATACTGCGCTTACGCCCACGCCCGCCAGCACAGCGACCAGCAACCCCTGCTTCCACTGCATCCCGCCTAGGAAGACTCCCATAACTGCGATGGGAATATACGTGAGAGCGGTCCCCAAGTCGGGTTGCTTCAATACCAGTAGCATGGGGACAACGACGATGGCCCCGGCTTTCATGAAATCCGGCCAGGAAAGTTCGCGATGCCGCAAATCGGTGAAAAACTTCGCCATCGCCAATATCAGGATCAGTTTCACCCACTCGGAGGGCTGAAAGTGATTGCCGCCTGGCATCTTGATCCAACGCTTCGCGCCCAGATACTTTTGTCCGAAGATCGTCACGGCCACCAGCGATGCAACCGCCGCAATGTAAAACCAGTGAATTTGATCCAAGAGCGCCTGGTAGTTGACCAGGCTGATCAAGAACATCATCCCCACGCCAGCCACTACCCAGTAAATCTGCTTGATGTGCGAGCCGGCAAATTTGGTATGCATGGTCGCGCTACGGATCTCCATCACGCCCAGCCCGCAGATCATGAGCACAAAGACCAGCAGCAACCAATCGAAATCACGAAATGAAACGTAGCGGCTCATGCGTACCGAGTACCCAGTACCGAGTACTGAGCAACTGCCCTCCTCGCCACGATTTTTTGGTCTGACGTATTCATTGCAGTTTCCCGGCACTGGGTACTAAGTACTCGGTACTGATGAGCCCCGGCGCGGCTGTTGCCAGGGCCAGCGGCCTTTTCGGCAAGTTGACTGATAAGCGTCCGCCTTCAAGTTTGTCGCCGCCGGGCGCCGTCCAGAGAGCGCCAATGTCAACATTGCCGTCGCCTTTCGACTTCTCCACCATCTTGTTGGGCAGGCGCCTCTGCTTGTCCACATAGGCCTTGAGCACCTGCGTCGCCAGCCGGGCCGCCAACTTTCCATGCTCGCCACCCTCAAACAGCACGCACACAATGACGTCAGGATTACGCCTCGGCGTGAATCCCACGAACCATCCATTTTGAGCAAGCGCTTCGCTGTTCTTGAACTTCGCCCGTGTGGCCAATGAAACGATCTGAGCCGATCCAGTTTTGCCCGCGATATCAATTCCCGGAATATGTGCCGAAGGAGCAGTGCCTTCCGGCAGCAGAACCCGCGACATGGCATCGGTAATAAACGACCAGCCGTTTGGATCGATTGGAATATTTTTCGTTTCCGAAACGTGACTGGTTTCGACATATCCGTTGGGAAGCTCTTGCGGGTCCACGACGTGCGGCACAACCATGCGGCCGCCCATCGAGATCGCGGCAATGGCGCGCATCAATTGCACCGGCGTGAGCGCAACCGCCCCCTGCCCGATGCCAACCGAAATGGTTTCCCCGGCGAACCACTTTTGTTTGAAATTGCGAATCTTCCATTCTTCCGAGGGCATCACTCCGGCCACTTCATTGGGCAGGTCGATGCCGGTTTTCTGCCCCAGGCCAAACGCCGTAGCGTACTTGGCAATGCGGTCGATGCCTAACTTTTCTGCCAAGGTGTAGAAGAACACGTCGCAGGATTGATAAATCGCTTTTTCCAGATCGACCGGGCCATGTCCAGTCTTTACCCAGCAGCCGAAGCGGCGCCCGAAAAATTCAGCGCCGCCGGTGCAGTTCACATGCAAGTCCTGCGCAATTCCTTCCTGCCATCCCGCCGTCGCCATGATGATCTTGAAGGTCGAGCCGGGCGCAAGTTGCGCCTGAATCGCTTTGTTCAGCAGCGGCTTGTCAGGGTCCGTCACCAATTTGTTCCACTCGTCGCGCGAAACCCGCACCGCAAAATCGTTGGGATCGAAAGTGGGCCGGCTCACCATCGCCAGGATTTCCCCGTTCCGCGGGTTCATGGCCACAATGGCGCCATTCTTGCCCTCCAGCGCTTCCTCGGCCGCGATCTGCAAATCAATGTCGATGGTGAGCTTGAGCTGTTTTCCGGGGATCGCATCCGTTTCTCCCAACAGCCCCACTTCGCGTCCATGGCTGTTCACCAGCGCTCGCCGGGCTCCATTCGTACCCATCAAAGCATTGTTATACTGCCGCTCCACTCCGGAAACTCCTACCACATCGCCCGGGCTATAAAGCTCGAACTGCGGCTGATTCAGCATGTCTTCCGTTACTTCACCGACGTAGCCGATCAGGTGCGCCATGAACCCATTGCGTGGATAAAGGCGCCGATGCGCCACAATCGTGTCCAACTCGGGCAACTCGTTGCGATGCGCATCGATGAAGGCCAGTTCATCCTGCGTGATGTCTTCTTTCAGAAAAATCGGCTGGTACTGCGGCATGGAAGCGAAATGGCGAATCCTCGCACGCACTTCATTCGAATCAAGATGCAGCCCCTGCGCAATCAGGTCCGCGTCGGCATTAAGATCCCGCGAAGAATCGCGCAGCAGCAAGGCAGAGAAGGAGGGATAGTTCTCGACAATGGGTCGCCCTTCCCGGTCCAGAATCTTCCCGCGGGGCGCGAGAATCGGCACATTGCGTATGCGGTTCTTCTCGGCGGCGGAGGCATAGTAACCGCTCTCCATCACCTGCAGCCGCCACAACCCATAAGCCAGCACGAGAAAGATGGCCAGGATTATGTACTGCGCCACCGTCAAGCGGATTTCCGAAACTTTATCGTCGCGACCGAACATCAGTTCTCAATTCCCGGTTCTCAGTTTGTCACGCGACTCGTCGTGCGGGTCGCAGGCTTATCAAGTCTCAAGGAAGGATGTATTTAATTCTAGCTCCAAGGACACTGATGCGGAGTAGTAACGTAGGTCACTAGTAGCTTTCGCTGAGAACTGGGCACTGAGTTAGTTTCACGTCCTCTGTTTAAACTTATCCAGCGCAAAATAGAGAAACATTCCCAGCACCCCGTTCGCCAATCCTCCAAGCACTTCGTGGCTCCAACTCCAGTTGAGCGTCAGATTGACCATCCCGCGGGCAACCGTGAAATAAACCGCCTGATGGACCAGGTAGAATCCCAGCGTAACCAGAAACCTCGCCCCGGCATTTTCCACATCCAGCTTTGCTCCCAGTGACGACGCTCCGTAGCCCACTACGGTCTTGGCGATTCCGTAAATTCCTATCGGATACGCGCCCAGCATGTCCTGCACCAGGCCGATCGCCGCGCCGGTCAGCAATCCCGAGATCGGATTGCGCCGCGCCATAGCAAAAAAAATCGTGACCAGCAAGGGCAAGTCGAAGATGGAAAAAAAAGGTAACCGCCGGGGAATGAAAGCCTGCAGAAACAAAGCAAGCAGCGGCACCCCCACGGTCACCGGAATGCTGAACCGGTAGACCTCAATCTGCTCGCCCGATGTGTAAGTGATGGGCACGCTAGTGGGGATTGTCTTCGCTTGCAGGAGGTTGTGGAGTGGATTGCGTGCTTGAGGGCTTTGCCGGCGCCGCGCCTGGTTTCGCCGCAGAGTTTTCAGGATTAGAATCGGCCCCGCCACCCGCCGCGCTGTCCGTTCCGGAATCGCTGGGCGCCGCCTTCTGCGCGGCTTTTTTCAGAACCTCGATGGTCACCGGTTGCCCGGCAACGTTCACGCTGTGTACACCGCCTGAGATCGCCGCGTTGCTAACCGGCCTGGCTGGAGCGCTGCCCGCGGGCTTCATTCCAATCACCGGCTTGAGTGCGCTGTTTGTCGGCGGCTTCACACTGGGGTCCGCGCCCGTCACGCCGCCGACCGCCGGGGTCGCACCCGCCACGACTGCCGGTTTGTCCGGAACCGAAGGCAGTCGCTGCGCCAAAATATCCGCGGCACGCACCCGGACGCCGCTCTCCGTCGCCGGCGGATGCTCCTGCTTGTCGGTCACCACCAGCACTTCCTCCAGTCGGCTCAAATCGGCCGCCGGCTTCACGTGGATGCTTAAGAAAAGCTCTTTTCCCGGACTAACCTTGCTTACGGTGCCCACCGGCATGCCCTTGGGAAAGATTTGGTCGCCGCCGCTGCTCAACACCGTTTCTCCCGGCGTTACTTGCTCGTCACTCATCACTCGTTCCAGAATCAGCTCGCCATTTGGCGATCCGCGCAGCACGCCCTGTAACCTTGACTTCTCCAGAAGCGCGCCCACCCCGCTGCTCTGATCGTTGATCATTAACACCAGAGATGTCGAAGGATACACGCGCAGCACCTTGCCCACGATGCCGCCGGCCGTTATTACCGCCATGTCTTGCGCAATGCCGTCGTTGGAGCCTTTGTCGATATAGATGGACCTTGAAAGGTCGCTTCCACTCGATCCGATTACCTGCGCCGGCACAGTTTTCGCGATGACCTGCTCTTTAAACGCCAGCAGCGATTGCAACCGGTGAGCCTGAGCGGCATCTTCGCTCAGCCGTACCTGCTCCAACCGCATCTGTTCGATCTGTTCTTTGAGTTGACGGTTCTCCGCACGCACGCCGCGCAGAAAAAAATAGTTGTGCCAGAGATTTTCGCTGCCTTTCTGCATCCACACCAAGCCGCGCTCAAACGGAGTAATCGCGTCCACCGCCCAGATGCGGATCAACCGTGTGTGCTCCGAGTCAGGGCTGCGTTTCACCTGCACCGCCAACCCCAGCACCTGCAGAAACAACACTCCCACCAGAATGGTTAAATTGCGGTAACGGCCAAGTACAGATTCCATAAAAACAGTTGGTAGTACCGAGTACCCAGTACCCAGCAAGAGCGTGCGGTTTTGTTTTTCTCGGTACTAGGTACTGGTTACCAGGTACTGTTTCTACTCGATCGAGATTTTCCGCAGCAGCTTGAAGTCGCTAAGCATCTTGCCTGTGCCGAGAACCACGCTGCACAGGGGATCGTCGGCAATCGAGACCGGCAGCCCGGTTTCTTCCCGGATGCGCTTATCCAGATTCTTCAGCAGTGCCCCGCCCCCGGTCAGCACGATGCCGCGATCACTGATGTCGGCCGAAAGCTCCGGCGGCGTGCGCTCCAGTGCCACGCGGATCGCATTCATGATTGTCGAAACGCATTCACTCAACGACTCACGCACCTCACCATCATCCACCGTGATCGTCTTCGGCACGCCTTCAATCAGGTTGCGGCCCTTAATCTCCATCGTCATCGGCTTGTCAAGCTGATGCGCGGAACCGATCTCCATCTTAATCTGCTCGGCGGTGCGTTCACCGATCAGGAGGTTATATTTCCGCTTCAGATAATTCATGATGGCTTCGTCCATCTGGTTCCCAGCCATTCGGACCGACCGGGAGTAAACGATGCCGCTCAACGAAATCACTGCAATATCCGTCGTACCCCCGCCAATGTCGACCACCATGTTCCCGCTAGGTTCCGTAATTGGCAGCCCCGCTCCAATCGCGGCCACCATGGCCTGCTCCACCAGATGCACTTCACTGGCTTTGGCGCGATAGGCCGAATCCATGACCGCTCGCTTTTCCACCTGCGTGATCTCGGAAGGCACTCCGATCACAATTCGTGGATGCACCAGCATCTTCCGGTTGTGCGCCTTCTGGATGAAGTAGTTCAGCATCTTCTCGGTGACTTTGAAGTCGGCGATCACGCCGTCTTTCATGGGTTTAATAGCGACGATGTTGCCGGGCGTCCGGCCCAGCATTTCTTTCGCCTCTTTGCCCACGGCTTCCACTTCGCCCGTGTTCTTGTTGATGGCGACAATCGAGGGCTCGTTGACCACAATGCCCTTGCCGCGCGCGTAGACCAGAGTATTGGCCGTGCCCAGATCGATGGCCAGGTCGCTTGAGAACAAGCTGAACAATGACCTGAGGTTGTGAGAACGTGAAGAATGAAATCCGTTGCTTGACATAACGAACTCGTCTCGCGATCCACATTGATCGCATTGTTTGCGGGCGAACCCGATTTTGCCATCCGGCTCGGCCGTATCCTCCCTCTAGTCTAAGAGAGTATCCGCTGCCCTGCCGGGACCGAAGGTTCTCGTCCTCTTGGCCGGAACCCTACTTCTACTCGCCGACGTCTGTTTTCGTTGTCATCCTGAGGCGGACGCCTTTTGCCCGCCGAAGGATCTGGGCGAGCCGCATCAAGCTGCACCACTTAACTGACTTGCTTACTCTTGAATAATGATCTTCTTCTGCTGCGTGTTCACCCCGCCCTGGGCCGTCTGCGCCGTAACTGTAATCACGGCCTCACCCGTCGCCAGCGGCGGCGTGAAGTAATGGAACGAGCCGTCGGTCGAGACCATCGGCACCTCCCGCCCATTCACCATCACCCGCGCCCCTACCTGAGTCTTTCCCGCAACCTCAATGACATGTCCATGCTGAATGAAGGGATCAAGTTCCAGGTCAATGGCTTCCGTCTGCTTTCCTTTGGGAATGATGGTGAAACGGTTCTTCTCGCTCTCCACCGACTCTTTCCCCGACGCTTCGTACGACTGTACCACCCAGTAGTACGCTCCTTCGCCCAGGCTTGTGACGGAAACATCGGCAGTGTTTACTCTCTTGTCAACCAGCGTGGAGGAAAAATATGGGTTCCTCGAGATCCGCAGCCTGTAGGCCACCGCATTCGCCATCGGCGTCCAGGAAAACTCCACATCCTTGGTCGTCTCCCCGGAGGTGAAGATCGGGGCCATATTCGCCGGTGAAATCGGCGTTGGCGGTCCCGTGCCTTTCTCTTTCTCCATATGGGTCTGTGTGCCCTGGAAGCTCACTTTCTCCCAGTTGGCCAACTGCACAGTTTGCCCGTTGCGCGTAACTTCGCCGGTGCCTTTCTTCATCAAAATCTCGTGCTGATCCGCCTTGGGATCGT
Organism: uncultured Acidobacteriota bacterium; assembly: GCA_963842075.1. GTDB lineage: Bacteria > Acidobacteriota > Terriglobia > Terriglobales > Acidobacteriaceae > Sulfotelmatobacter. The sequence goes on from CAWJFA010000021.1 coordinate 160,200, forward strand.
TATGCACCTGCGCCGCCGATTCCGGAGCCAAGGACGCCGTCGCGCCCGCCACGATTACCTGCGATTTCGATCCCTGAGAATACGTTGCTGTCGAAAGATCCACCGTTCCGGTACTGACCGCGACGGCCACATTCGTTTGCTGCTGATCGTTGGCAGAGTTCTCTTCAATCACAATCAGCGAATCCTGTTTCACGGTGTAACTGGTGCCGTCGTTGAATACAACCTTCGCCATGCCTTCCGACCCGGTCTGCACCACGTCGCCCTTTTCAAGCGGAATGTTGTAATCCGCTGCTACCCAGCTATTGTCGTTTCCTTTCTTCACCCGTACTGTGCCGTCGAGAGCCGTAAAGTGCGCCTGCTGCGCCGTCGATACTCCACCGCCCGCCTTCGGCGCCATGCCCGCCACGCGTTCCAGAGCTTTGTCGGCCACACCCCCAGCCGCCTTGATGCTGCTCTCGGTAAATTGGGGGAAGGTCAGCCGGACCGCGATTAGAAATACCACCGCGCCCGCCAGGATCAGCAGTGCCACACTGCGGTATGTAATCGTTTTCCACGCAATGTGGTACCCCGGTTTGCGAGTCTGCGAAGACACGTGGACCAAAAACCTTTATCCAAGATTATTGAAGATGCGGTACTTCCAACGTTATCACAAGCCCTTCCACGCCAATAACAGGTAATCAACTAGGGACGTTACCTTCGTTTCCGCCATTCCTCCGCACGGCCGCTTGCTCTGCCCAGAAGTTTCCTCTGTGTGACCTGGTGTTCCTGCGTTCCTGTGTTTAAGTCTTTAAGAGGTCAAACGTGCCCCATGACAGATCTTTCGCCTTCCGCTATCCTTTTCCCACAAAATGGCCAGCACTTCTTCAAGTCTTTCTTCCCCGGCTCGTGACCATCAATCTTTCCTGGCTGGTGGCATGGCAATCATCTGGGCCATTGCACTCGCCAAACTCGTATTCCATATTTACTTCGACAACCGCTACGGCTATTTTCGCGACGAGTTCGATTACATGTCTTGCGGCGATCACCTTGCCTGGGGATACGTCGATCAACCGCCGATGATTCCATTCCTCATCCACATCAGCCGCGCTGTTCTTGGCGACTCGCTCCGCGCCATACGCTTCATCCCTGCTCTGGCTTCTTCTCTTCTTGTCGTGCAAACGGCCGTCCTCGCCCGCGAGTTTGGCGGACGCCGCTTTGCCCTGCTCCTCAGTGCCGTTACCATCCTCATTGCGCCGCAATATCTTTCCAACGGAAGCCTGCTCGGCACCAACTGCCTCGAACCCAACCTTTGGATGGGCTGCGCCTACTTCGCCATCCTCGCCATTAAGCGAGACAATCCCCGCTACTGGCTCGGGTTCGGCATCGTCGCCGGCCTCGGCCTGCAGGAAAAATATTCCATTGCCGTCTTCGGCCTCGGCATAGTCGTCGGACTTTTCCTGACTCCGCAGCGTCGCGCCTTCCTCAATCCCTGGATCTGGTTCGGAGGCCTTGCGGCCTTTCTGATTTTCCTGCCCAACCTGCTCTGGAATATTCACTATGACTGGCCGTTTTTGCAGCTCATGCATAACATCCGCGCCGAAGGCCGCGACGTCATCCTTCCGCTGCCACAATATTTTTTTCAGCAGACGTTCTTAGTTGATCCCATCACCGCGCCCATCTGGCTCACGGGATTGTTTGCCTTGCTTTTCTCGGGACGACTCAAGCCCTACCGCTTCCTTGGCTGGTGCTACCTGGCCTGCTTCACCATCTTCTTTGTTCTTCATGGGAAAAATTACTATCTTGCTCCCATCTATCCCATGCTGCTTGCTGCGGGCGCGGTCGTGATCGAGTCCGCCATCGAAGGAACAAAAAGTAATGCCCAGGATAAAACTCCGTCCCGCCGCGGCTGGCTGAAGCCCGCTATCGTAATCGTTCTGCTTGCCAGCGGAGCCCACCTGGCCCCTATTGTGGTGCCAATCCTTTCTCCTGATAAGTTCGTTGACTACGCGAAGCACCTTCCCATGAAGTTGCCGGTCATGGAGCACAGCCACGCCCGAGCCGCGCTGCCGCAGTGGTACGCCGATCAATTTGGCTGGAACGAGATCGTTGCCGAAACGGCGCAAGCGTGGAATCTCATTCCCGTCGAAGACCGGGAAGACTGCGGCATCTTCGCCCAGGACTACGGCCAGGCCGGAGCTATCGACTTCCTCGGTCCCCGCTACGGACTGCATTCAGCTCTCAGCGGCCATCAGACCTGGTTCCTCTGGGGACCCCGCGGCTACTCCGGAAACTGCATGATCGTTCTCGACGACCGTCGAGAAAAACTGGAGCAACTCTGGAACCACGTCGAGTATGTCGGCACATCCGCCGACAATCCTTACGCTCTGGAAAAACAGATCGACGTCTTCATCTGCCACGGCGCAAAATTCGGCACCCTCGCACAACTCTGGCCGCAACTCAAACGCTGGCGCTAGCAAACCGTCTTTCCCGTAAAAATGACATTCATAGCTCTACGAATGAGATTCTCGTCAGGATAACGTTTACAAGTGAGGTTCGTATCGGGGGATGCCTTCAGGCATACCAGTAATGCCGCGTTACGAACACGCCTTTAGGCGCTGCATTTCGGAAAAACTGGAAGCCTGAACTCAACTAGCTTCGGATCGCTCACAGAACACCCCGCTTCCGTCTTGTTGCGGCGCTAATTCCTGCGCCGCGCTTGACAGCGCAAGACATCGTCATCAACAATTCATCCGCGGGTCAAGTAATCTAACATCGGTTCCAAATCGTTACACTCGTTCCAGCAAATTCTCCAAGAGGTTTATTAATGTTGCTCGCTGCACGCCTGGCTATCATCTTCGGTCTTCCACTTTTTCTCGCTACTATTCTCTCCGCCCAGAACATCACTGTCTCCCAGCCCACCGTCTGGGCTACTAAGCCGGACGTCGCCGCCTTCGAGAAAATCGAAAACGACCGCCTCGCCGCGGGCCAGCAAGCGATCGATACTTTGCTCGCCGTCAAAGGCCCACGCACTATCGAAAACACCCTCCGCCCCTATGACGAGGCCGTCCATCAAAACAACTCGGCAGGCTACTTTGCCGAACTCATGGAGCAGGTCCACCCCGACGCCACCTTCCGCGACCACGCTACGGCCATGCTCACCAAAGCCAGCGCCGCTCAGACCGCAATCGCCCTCAATCACGATGTCTACAATGCTTTGGCGGCGCTCGATCTTTCAAAAACTGACGCCGCCACTCGCTACTACGTTGAACGCCAACTTCTTGAATTCCGTCTCGCCGGCGTCGACAAAGACGACGCCACCCGCGCTCGCCTCAAGAAATTGAACGACCAGGCCACCGAAGAGCAGTCCATGTTCGATCGCAATATCTCCGACGGCAAGAAAGTTGTCGAGGCCGATCCCTCCGAACTCGACGGCCTGCCGCAGGATTACATCGATCGTCACAAACCCGGTGCCAATGGCAAGATTCAAATCACCACCGAATATCCTGACGCGCTGCCCATCTTCAACTTCGCGAAGAGCGATGACCTGCGCCGCCGGGTCACGTTGGCTTTCAACACGCGCGCCTATCCCAAGAATCAGGAAGTCCTCATCAGCCTGATGAAGACTCGCTACGAGATCGCCACTCTTCTCGGCTATCCCTCCTGGGCCGACTACAATGCCGCCGACAAGATGATGTCCAAGGGCCACAACATTGCCGACTTCATCCAGCAAGTCAACAGCGCTTCCCGCCCGCTAGCCAAGCGCGAATTTGAAATGCTGCTCGCCGAAAAACAGAAGACCTCGCCGGGCGCGAAAGAAATCTGGGACTATGAGCGCTCTTATCTCTCCGAATTAGTTCGCCGCACCAAGTTCGATTTCGACTCTCAATCGGTTCGCCCTTATTTCCCCTTCATGCAGGTCAAGCAGGGAGTCCTCGACGCCGCAGCTGATCTTTTCCACGTCAGCTTTCAGCAGGAACAGAACGTGCCATCCTGGGATCCCTCAGTTGAAACCTGGATCGTCATCGATAGCGGCAAACCCATCGGGCGCTTCTATCTCGACATGCATCCGCGACCTGGCAAGTACAGTCACGCCGAAATGGCTCCGATTCTCGATGGCATCCGCGGCAAGCAACTGCCCGAAGCCATCCTCGTCTGCAATTTCCCCGTGCCCACCGCTACGGATCCCGGCCTCATGGACTACGGTGACGTCCAAACTTTCTTCCACGAATTCGGACACCTGATGCACCACATCCTCGGCGGCCAGCAACAATGGGCCGGGATCAGCGGCATCAGCATGGAATCCGATTTTGTCGAAGCTCCTTCGCAAATGCTCGAAGAGTGGATTCGCAGCCCTCAAGTCTTGGCCAAGTTCGCCCGCAACTACAAAACTGGCGAACCCATTCCGGCCGAGCTGGTCACCCGAATGAACCACGCCTCTGCCTTCGGACGCGGCATGTGGGTCGACCGCCAGAACTCTTTCAGCGCCATCTCCTACGACATCTACAAAACCAAGCCTGAAGACGTGAATCTCGACGCCGTCACCCTCGAAGACTCGCGCCAATACACGCTTTTCACTCCGCTGCCCGAAACTCACTTCTGGGCATCCTTCGGACATCTCGGCGGCTATTCCTCCGCTTACTACACCTACTTGTGGGACAAAGTAATCGCCGAAGATTTCTTCCTGCAGTTCGATACTCAGAACCTGCTGGCAGGCGACGCTCCCATGCGTTACCGCCGTATAGTTCTTGAACCTGGCGGGTCGATGTCGGCCAATGATTTGGTCAGGAACTTCCTCGGCCGCCCACAAAACATGGTGGCGCTCCAACACTGGATGGCGGAGGAATTCGACGCATCCGCCGAAAAACGCTGACGGATACCGCTGATTTTCGCGTCCATACAAGTTCTGGGAACCCTGGTGGTCTTCGCTGCCCGACGAAGTGGAGATCGTGAAGTCCAGCCTTCAGAAGGTCGCGAATGGAGAAATCCGCCCGAGAAGATTACCTGGTACGTTGACGGTTTCGCCGAACGCAGCAAGATCAAAGTCGATGTTGACTACGATCACGCCCTGGGCAGATTGCCACTAGAGATGGAAACCGCGATCTTCCGGCTGGCTCAGGAGTGCCTCACCAACGTCCATCGGCACTCCGGCAGCTCCTCAGCCAATATTCGAATCAGCCGCGAAGCGCAGGCGCACGCCATTCTGGTCGAGGTGCGCGACCAGGGGAAAGGCATTCCCGGCGGAATAGTTCGCACCTCCGGACCAGCTAAACCCGGAGTCGGAATTCAAGGCACGCGCGAACGCGTGAGACAACTGGGCGGACAAATCGAAATCCGTTCCGGCGACGCCGGCACCGCGGTCGTCGCAACTTTCCCCATTCGACGCTCCGCCTCACGACCCACAGCCGCCGACTGACTCGAATCCGCCTCGGAATAATATTCCGCTCGCGTGGAGCGGGCACTCCTGTCCGCTGCCCTCGACCCTAGCTCTTGGCTTCATCAGCACGCCGGGTTACCAGTGCCCTAATATAGGACACTCTGCTGGGTTTAAGAATTAGACGCATCCTCCGAAAATAAGAAGCCAGCCGGACAGCAAATTCTTAAGCAGAGCTCTGGGAAAGCCGGCCGGTGTTGCCGGCAGATTGGGCAGCGCTGGCGACGCCGGTCCCCCCGCTCAACTTTACCCTTGCCCCCGATATCCTACAGGCGGCATACGCGGGTGAGGATTAGTTAAAGAAGTCGTGTGCAAAGCTGTTGACGTGACGGCCGCGGACATCGTGTTCGGAGCCAACGCTCTCAAACTTGCGGTGGCTTTTGACGATCTCCGGATGAAGGGCGTCTCGGACGAGAATTCGATTGCCAGCCTGCGCCATCGGCACAATGAGTTCACCCCGGAACTGGTCGATGCGTTGCTCGGCATCAAAACCGCAACTACCGCAATGGAGTTGCGCAAGATTCCGACTTCCAAGCTCTCGCCCGGCATGATCCTGCAACAGGAAATCAGAACTCGAGCGGGAATGTTAGTGGTTGCCAAGGGGCAGGAAGTCACTCACGCCCTGGTGATCAAGCTCGACAATTTCTCCCATGCCGGAACTATTGAACAAGAAATCATGGTCATGGTCCTGGCTTAAGGCGAACTCCCCGAGTGACACCCTGCGGTAGTTTAGGCTCCCTTGCCGCATCTCTCTCCCCCGCTGTAGCATCAACATCTAGGCATTCATAAGGAGCAATCATGGCAACCGACACCCTCGCCTCCCCGGCCACCCTCAGCCACACGCAAACCAAAGTGTTCAAGAACTTCATCGACGGCGAGTGGGTCGACTCCTCCACCGGGGAGACTTTCGAAGATCGCAATCCCGCCGACACGCGCGACGTGGTCTGCATCTTCCAGAAATCGGCTAAGGCCGATGTTGACGCTGCCGTCGAGGCGGCCAAACGCGCCTTCGCCAAGTGGCGACTCGTGCCTGCACCGCGGCGCGCCGAAATGATTTTTCGGGCCGCTGAAATTCTCATCGAACGCAAAGAAGAGTGCGCCCGCGAAATGACCCGCGAAATGGGCAAGGTGCTCAAGGAAACTCGCGGTGACGTGCAGGAAGCCATCGACGCCGCCTATTACAATGCCGGCGAAGGTCGCCGCATGTTCGGCCCTACCGTGCCGTCGGAACTGCCCAACAAATTTGCCATGGCCGTGCGCCAGCCCATCGGCGTCTGCGGCATGATCACGCCCTGGAACTTTCCCATGGCCATCTCTTCCTGGAAGCTGCTGCCCGCCATAGTCTGCGGCAACACGTGCGTCATCAAGCCCGCGCAGGATACACCGCTCTCGACGTTTAATCTTGTGCGCGCCTTCACTGACGCCGGCATTCCGAAAGGCGTGGTCAACATCGTCACTGGCTTCGGCGCAGAGGTTGGAACGCCGCTCGCCGAGCACGCCGACGTTCGCGCCATTTCGCTCACGGGATCCTCCGCCGTTGGCCGCATTATCGGCGGCATCGCCGCCAAAACCTTCAAGCATTGTTCCCTCGAACTTGGCGGGAAGAATCCTATGATCGTGCTTGACGATGCAAACCTCGAGCTTGCCATCGAAGGCGGCCTCTGGGGCGGATTCGGCACCACCGGCCAGCGCTGCACCGCGACCAGCCGCATCATCGTGCAGAAAGGCGTCTATCGCGAGTTTGTCGAGCGCTACGTCGCCCGCGCCAGAAAACTGAAAGTCGGCAACGGCCTCGATGAAACCGTCGAGATGGGTCCAGCCATTAACGAAAAACAACTTCAGACCGACCTCAGCTACGTCGAGATCGGCCAGAACGAAGGCGCGAAGCTGATGTGCGGCGGCAATCGCCTGGATAAAGGCGACTACCAATACGGATGGTTCATGGAGCCAACCGTCTTCACCGACGTCGATCCCAAGATGCGCATCGCACAGGAAGAAATCTTCGGCCCCGTCGTCTCGATCATCCCCTGCGACGATCTGGAAGATGCCATTCAGATCTCCAACGGGATTGAATACGGACTCTCGTCTGCTTTGTATACGAAAGACGTGAACAAAGCCTTCGCCGCCATTCGCGATCTCGAAACCGGCATCACCTACATCAACGCGCCAACCATCGGCGCCGAAGTGCACCTACCCTTCGGCGGCACCAAAGCCACCGGCAACGGCCACCGCGAAGGCGGCATCGGGGCGATTGATTTCTACACCGAGTGGAAGTCGGTTTATGTCGACTATTCGGATACGCTGCAGAAGGCCCAGATCGACCGGGCGGAGTAAGAGCTTTAACCGCGAAGGACGCAAAGAACTGCCGCAAAGACCACAAAGAAAATATTCTCTTAGCGGCCTTTGCGGTGGTTCTTAGCGAACTTTGCGGTTAAGCTTTTGTTGGCCTTTGCCGGAGCAAACCATGCCCACCACCCAATCCCGCGAAGTCAACGCTGCCAGCCGCCTCGACAACGTCCGCTACGCCATCCGCGACCTGGCCTGCGTCGCCGACGAAGTCACAAAGCAAGGCCACAAAGTTCTCCCCCTCAACGTCGGCGACCCGCTCAGCTTCGATTTCCAGACTCCGCCCCACATCATCGAAGCCGCCTACAAAGCCATGCGCGACGGCAAGAACGGATACGCGCCATCGCCCGGCATTCCCGAAGCGCTGGAGGCGATTCGCGGCGAGGCTGCGCGCAAGGGCATCACCACCGTGCGGGACGTCTTCGTCACCTCCGGCGTGAGCGAAACCGTCGACCTCTGCATCTCGGCGCTGGTCAATCCCGGCGAAGACATCCTAACTCCCAAGCCCGACTACCCGCTCTACTCGGCAGTCCTGTGCAAGCTCGGCATCGCTATCAACGCTTACGATCTGAATGAAGACGACGCCTGGCAGCCCGAACTCGCCGATATCGAACGCAAGCTCACGCCGCGCACTCGCGCCATCGTGCTGATCAATCCTAACAATCCCACCGGCTCGCTCTGCTCGCGCCAGACGCTCGAGCAAATCGCCGAATTAGCGCGCCGCCACAACCTGGTCGTCTTTTCCGACGAAATCTACGACAAGCTGATTCTCGATTGCGATTCTCAGGGAAACGACACGCCGCACATCGCCTTCGCCGCCGTCGCCCGCGACGTCCCCTGCATCACCTTCGGAGGCATGTCGAAAAATTATCTCGTCCCCGGATGGCGCATCGGATGGGGCATCGTCTCCGGCGACGCGGCGGCCATCAAGCCTTACACCGAAGGCATTCACCGCCTGCTGCGCGCGCGCCTGTGCGCCAACCATCCCGAGCAATACGCCATCAAGCCCGCGCTCGAAGGCCCGCAGGATCACCTCATCGAAGTGCAACGCAAACTGCGCTCCCGCCGCGACCTCACGCAGAAATGGTGCGAGTCCACGCCGCGCATAAGCTGCGTCGCCCCGCGCGGCGCCTTCTACGCCTTCCCGCGCATCGACATCCCCGAGAGCGACGAAGTCTTCGTCAAAGAACTAATCCGCCAGAAACACGTCATAGTAGTCCATGGCTCCGGCTTCGGCCAGAAACCAGGCACGCAGCACTTCCGCATCGTGTTCCTGCCGGATGAAAGGACCCTGGCTAAGGCCTATGCTGGGATTGCGGATTTCATTCGCGAACGGCACGGAGACGGAACATGAGAACCTTATCGCACATTTTTTTCGCGGCGCTAGGACTTGCGTTTTCGCTCGCGGTTGGTGACCTCGCCAGCTGGGCTCCCAATCTGTTTGGCTGGTTCACTCTGCCCTTCTGGATTCTGCCGGGGCTCGCAAATCTTGGAGCCCATGACTTCGCTTGGCCATTGATGCTGCTGAGCGGAACAATCTGCTACGGAGTGGTGGCATTTCTTGGTTATAGCCTTTGGCGACGGCTGCGGCATCACGATATGACAAGGGCCGACGGTCAGTAAACTAGACATCCTTAGTCCTTACGCTAGAAAATTACTTCTTGCCTATGACCATGGTATAATGACCATGATCGAAAGGGCGTTTCCCATGAAAAAAATGGCCGCAGGCGAATTCAAAGTCCATTGCCTGAAAGTCATGGACGAAGTCCAATCCAAACGCGAATCTGTCCTGATCACCAAACGCGGCAAGCCCGTGGCCAAGCTTGTCCCCGTCGAAAAAGAAAAGGACGATATCTTCGGCTTCTACAAAGGCAAGATTAAAATCAACGGCAATATCGTTTCACCAGCCTTTTCTCCAGAGGAATGGGGAGACTTGTATTGATTCTGCTGGATACGCATGTGGTGATCTGGCTTGCACTGGATCAAGAGCGCATTTCTTCACGGGCCCACGATGCGATTACCGATACACGCGAAGGAGGCCAGGGCTTGGCCGTTTCCAGCATGACGCTCCTCGAACTCGCCCGGCTTGCGAGCCAAAAACGTATTGAGCTAACGCCAAACTTGGAGGCCTTCCTCCGAGATGTTGAGCTTCGATTTGCTGTTCTGCCGATCACAGGACGAATTTGCGTGCAGGCGTTCGAGTTTCCCGCAAACTATCCGAAAGATCCCGCTGACCGCGTAATTGGTGCTACTGCGGTCATAGAAGGACTGAAGCTTGTAACCGCCGACCAAGCGATCCGCCAGTCGAAAGCAGTGCCAACAATCTGGTGAATGTCGCGGTCCTCCGACCTTTCTCTTTCCCCACAAATCTGCTTAAATCGAACCAGACGCAACACAGGCGCAGCACTCGGGTTCCTAACAAATCGTGGTCGACATTCACTCACACATTCTTCCGGAAGTAGACGACGGATCGAAGTCGTGGGAAACCTCTGTCGCCATGTGCCTCATGGCGGCCGCCGACGGCATCACGCATCAGGTCGCCACTCCTCATGCCAACGACCGCTACCACTACGACCGCACTTATCTTCAGGGACTGGTCGCGCACCTGCAGCAACTCGTCGGCGACGCGATCAAGATCAGTCTCGGCTGCGACTTCCATCTCTCGTACGACAATCTCCAGGATGTGCTGGCCAATCCCGCGCGCTACGCCATTGAAGGCACCCGCTACATGCTGGTCGAGTTGAGCAATTACAGCGTCCCGCAGCAGATTACGGATTGCTTCACGCAACTGGGCGACCGCGGCATCACGGCAGTCATCACTCATCCTGAACGCAATCCGATTCTGCGCGAGAACCTGCAGCGAGTGGTGGAGTGGGCCGAGCAGGGTTGCGTGATTCAGATGACCGGATCAGCGCTCACCGGATTCTGGGGAGAGCGCGTGCGTCGCGCCGCACACTGGCTGCTGGAGCACGACGCGGTCCATGTTTTGGCTACAGACGCGCACGATACCGAGAAGCGCATTCCCGTGCTTTCTACCGCTCGTGATGCCGCGGTAGAACTTTGTGGCAAAGATGTTGGGGATGCCTTAGTCGAGCGTAATCCGCGAGCCATCATACAGTCGCAGCCTCTGCCATATTTTCCTCGGCCTGTCATTGGGGGCTACCGCAAGACGCACGGTGGCTAGAGGACTTCCTCTAAGCCTTGTCATCCCGAGCAAAGCGAGGGACCTTGGTTCCTGCCTGCGCCACCATTGTTTTGGAGCTGCGAGCAGACATCAGTATCCCCTGCTTCGCTGGGGAATAAGCCCTGTTTTAGTCTGCCTTCGAAATGCTCACTGCGGGCCTGATCCATCCTGAACGGAAGTTGTAGCCGGTGTCGTGCTGATGCGGGCTCCCGGTTCGGCGCTATGCGAGGCCGGAGTTAGAGTCGCCGACCGCGGTGACTCCGGCCCGGTGGTCATCGCGCTTTCGGGATTGAGCAAATGGTCGTGGCTCGGGCCAAGTCCGAGGCTGATCAATGCGCGCGAATCGGGGACCGTCTTCGATTGCCAGCCATGGTCGGCCTGATACCGCCGCATGGCATCTTCGCTGGCTTGATTCCAGGTTCCGGCAGCCACACCGCTAAGGTAGTGCTCGCGGATCAAAGCCTGCTGGATGGCCTGTGCCCGCTGCGGGTCAATCTTCTGCTGGCCGCGCGCAACCGTCCTTCGTTTGCCGGTCCTTCGCGAACTTGCCTGCTTCGACTTGCCTTTGTGTGGCGCGGCCGAAGTAGTCGACTTGGGATGGGTTTTAGCCTGGGATGAAGCGCTCGTGCCCGTGCTCTTCGCCGCAGCTGTCGTCGGATTTTTGGGGTTTGCAGTTTTGGTTTCGGTCTGAGCTTGCTTATTTCCGACGGCATTGGAACTGGAATCAGCGTCTTGTGCGACTATCACGCTCGGAGACGTGACAGTACAGATGAAGGCCAAAACACAACCTGCCAAAAACCACTCGCTCCGGATTTTTGCCCAGGACCTTAGTCTCAAAATTAAAACCCTCAGACTTTAGAAGCGGTGCCGCCTGACTTCGTTTACGGCCAATTGCGCAGGAAAACAAAACCCAGCCGGAACCGGCATTGCAATCATCCTCCATCAATGGAGGGAATGCCAGTTCCTGTTGGGGCTGTCTGGTTACGGAAGTGTCCCAGGCAGGAAGACCGTTCCGTCCTGACGCGACGCACCGCGCGGGCGTACTAAAAATACTACGTCCTGTCCGCTTTTCAGGCTTGATTCGACCTTGGCAAAATCTTCTTCATTGTTGACGGGCTGTTTGTTGACCTCAAGGATTACGTCTCCGCGATTCAGATTTACGTCCTCGGCAAACGAGCCGGGCTTTACATCCTGAACGATCACGCCCTTTCCAGCTGGCATGTCCAACCGCTCAGCCATCTCCGGAGTCAGTTTGCGCACCGTGACGCCGAACTTGCTCTGCTTAGGCGTGCTCTCGTCGTTGCCGTTATCGTCTTCATTCAAGCGGGCGGCAAACAGCTTGGCTCGGTCGGCAACCGTCACCGCTGCTTCCTGAGTTTTACCGTTTCGGATAAAGCTCAGCGTCACTTTCGCTCCCGGCTTGGTATTCGCGATCTCCGACACCAATTCGGCTCCCTTACTCACTTTCTTGCCATTGACGGAGGTAATGGTATCGCCCACTTTCAGACCAGCCTGGTCGGCCGGGCTTCCTGGCACCACGCTCGAGACAGTGATGCCTGAGCCGTTGCCATAAACCCGCGCGATCGCCGGATTTTCCACGGAGTCAAACGTGATGCCGATGGAGCCACGCGACACCCGGTGTTCAGGTCCGATGAGCTGGTTATAAACCTGCACGACAGTGTTCGAGGGAAGTGAGAAACCCACGCCCGCGTAGGCATTGGTCTCACTCAAAATCGCAGTGTTAATGCCGATGACCTCACCGTTCATGTTTACCAGAGGCCCCCCCGAATTACCCGGGTTAATAGCGGCATCGGTCTGAATAAAAGATTGGAATTGCCGGCCGGGCACAATATCCCGGCCTTTGGCGGAAACGATTCCTGCGGTCACTGTGCCTACCTGGCCAAAGGGACTGCCGATCGCCAGCACCCAATCCCCGACCTCCATGCTGTCCGAGTTCCCTAACTTGGCTACCGGCACCGGACGGTCGAGGTTAATCTTAATGACCGCCAGATCGGTTTCCTGATCTTGTCCAATGACCTTGGCCTCATGCTGCACCCCGGGCGGATCGTCCTGCAGGCGCACGCGGATGCGGTCTGCCTTCTCAATCACGTGACGGTTGGTTACGATGTAGCCCTTCGCATCAACGATTACGCCCGAGCCCAACGAGCGTTCCCGGATCGAGCCGCTGTCGCCTCCGCCAAACGGATTACCTTGGCCGCCCTGGCCCCCCGGCCCGCCAAAGAAGCGGTTGAAGAAGTCGTCCATCCCTCCATTGCCACCGCCGCTGTCGTCATCGTCGGGGCTCTCGCCGCCACGCCGGCGGTGCGGGCCTTTGATCGTCGATTCGGTGTTGATATTGACCACGCTCGGTCCCAACTGCTTTGCGATCTGCGAAAACGCATTCGAAAGCTGCTGCGGCGCCGGAACCGACAGCGGAGTTGCGTCGGAAGACTTCTGGCCTTCTTTGCCCTTTACTCCAAAAGAAACGACCGTCCCGATCAAGATGCCCAGCGCCAGCGTCGTGACAATGCTGAGCGAGTAAACCCATCGACGGGTCTTCGAACGCACCCCTATTGCCCGCGAATCCATATGCTAACTTCCTCCAAATACTTACAAGCTTCTTATTATACGCGCCTGGGAGACCCTTGCGCCGCATCAGCCCGGAGCCGATGAAAGCATATTTACGTACCTAACAATTTAGTTAGACGCACATATAGTTAGACGCACACAGCGCGGTTTTCGTTTTATGGGAAGGAAAGGACTTAAATCGAGCTACAGATTCATTAGAAAGTCGTTAGGGTGCAGGACGCGCGGCGGCAACAGACATGCGATGGGTGCAGGATCGGCTGGGCGCGAAGAGGACGGCTACAACCCCGGGGACGCCGGTGTAAACATTGGCGCGAATATAGATTGCGTCGGCCATGGGTCCTGACGTGCCGGAGTTAGTGCCAGAAAATGCCGGATTCTGCGCCTGCGCCGAGCACAGGGACGCACTCATGCAGATGAGAGCACTGGCGTGCCTGAACTTCGTGATTGCTGCGGCGGATAAAATTTTGTCCTGGAAAAAAAGGTCAGATCTTGCGCTCACGAATATCCCCATTTTCCCCCGCTCCGGCGAGCGCCAGCATGGTGAGCAAAATCCGCTTGAGCCCCAACTCGCGTCCGTTGCTGTCGAACCATTCCTGTAAAGTATGAGCGCCGCCGCCCGAACCGCCTCCGCCGATAGCAATGGCCTCTAGCCCAAGCGACAGCGGTATGTTGGCGTCGGTCGACGCCCGCTGTACCTGTGCGGCGTTGTTGAGCTGAGCATCCACCGCGCGAATCACATGCAGAAGCCGGGCGCTGGTCGCGAGCTCGCCCGCCGGGCGGTTTCCTATCGCCACCACTTCGCAATTTACCCCCGCAGGCCGTTTCTGCACTGGCGACCGCATCTCGGCTGCGAGCGTTTCATCCTCCACGGCGCGATTCAGCGCCAGGCGCAGGGTTTGCTCCAGGCGTTCCATCTCGGCCATCGAAGTGGAACGGATATCCACCTTCATGCTGGCCGACTCCGGAATTGAATTTACCGAAGTGCCCCCCCGAATCACGCCGATGTTAAAAGTCGTTTTCGGTGTTGCAGGCACAGGCGTCGCGGTAAACGTATCGATGGCCCGCGACAGAATCACAATTGGATTGGGCGCGCCAAAATCGCTCCACGAATGTCCGCCGGGACCGCGTACGATCACTTCGAAGCGGCGGCTGCCCAAGGCTTCGGCGACAATCGTATCGGCGCCCGCGCCATCGAGCACCACGCTGTAAGCGATTGAATCCTTCCAGCGCGGCGTGGAAAAAATGTGCCGCATGCCACGCAGATCGCCCTCGCCCTCTTCGCCTACGTTGCCGATGAAGACGAACGGCAACGCGTGCCGCAGGCGCACCGAACGTAGAAGGGAAGCGATGGCCAGCATCGCTGTCACGCCGGCTCCATTGTCGGAAACTCCCGGCCCATAAAGCCGGCTACTCTGCTGCCGGATATTCAGCGGCGTGTTCGCGGGAAACACCGTATCGATGTGCGCGCTGAGCGCGACATAGCGTTGCCCAAATCCGGGGTGAACGCCAAAGACATTGCCCACGTCATCGATGCGAACGTCATCGAGGCCGACTTCGCGAAAGCGCTCCGCCAGCCACGCCCCGCGCGCCGATTCGCCAAATGGAGGCGCCGGAATCCGCGCCATCTCCATTTGCCACTGCGCCAGTTGCGGCTCCTGCGTGCGCAGCCAGTTAAATGCCGACCTCACCTCCGGCGACGCCGCCAGACGCGCCACATCCTGTTGAACCGTAGGCGCAACGTCCGGCATATCCGTACGCGGGGGAATCGGGCTCATGGAAGTCTTGCGTCAGTTTACAACGCGACGGAAAAAATGGGTGGCGAAAGGGCAACCGCGCACTGCAACATCATCGCCTCTGCCGCGCCTCAGCTTCCGCCAGCCAGCCTCGGCGCAGTTTTTCGGGCGGAATGCTGGACAGCAAGGGTTTGATATCGAGAATAGGCGTCCCGTCTAGCATGTCGACGCCCCGAACGTGCAACTCGATGCCGTTGCGCCGCTGCAGCTCGACAGTGGTCAGGCCGATCGGGTTCGGACGCCGAGGAGATCGAGTCGCAAACACCCCATGCGGCTGATTGTCAGAGGGCGGTGTTCCGAGCAATTCGAACCCATTGGAGCGATCGAACTCCCAGATGACGACGAGATGCGAGAAGCCCTCGATGCCGGTGAGCCCCGGCTCGAACTCGGGCAGGATATTGAGCACGCCATCGGCCTCGTGTTTAGCGCCAAGACCCTTGGGAATCTCACTCGCGTTCTTATACGGACTGCTCACAAATCCAATCGGCCGCGAGGTAAACATATAAGCACCTACCGCTCCTATCCCGCCCGCTGTTTCACCGCAGCCACCAGTTTCTTGGTCACAGGAACCTCAATCCCATGGCGTTGTGCCCCGCGAAGGATCGGGCCCGCGATGGCATCCAGTTCGGGAGTCTTGTGTTGCGCGACGTCTTTCTGCATGGAGCTGCGCATGTTTCCCGGCATTCCCGCTACGCCCGAGAGCACCTTCTCGGCATTAATTTTCGCGCCCTCAGCCACTGCCACGGCGCAGGCTTCTCGAATACAAGCCTCGCCCAGACTTCGCCATTCGGGGTCGGAGAGGATTTCGCCGACGGGTTTATCGGCAGCGGTAGTGGTCAGAGCAAACGGCGCGAGGAAAACCAGCTTGCCCCACATCAGAGTTGGCTCATCATCGATGAACCGGCACTCAAAGCCAATTTGCTGAAGGCTATCGACAGCGGGCCCGAGCAGACCGCGCCCTGCAGACAACACGTTAAGGCGAACAAAAGGGGAGCGCTGGACGATGTGTCCGGGAGTGACGCGCTCGGCCTCGACTGCGATCGTCGCCGGGATCACGCGGTCTGAACCATACTTCGCGCGGAGCAGAGCAACGTGGTCAATGCCGTTGAGCAGCGGGACGATGGCCCGCACCGCGTCAGGATTCTTGATAGCGCCGAGTGACGCCTCGAGCTGCGTGGCCTTCACTGTAATCCACAGCACGTCGACAGGGGGAACTTCGGCGGCGACGGCGACATTCACCTGGAAATTACCGAAAGGGCTCTCCAAACGAAGTTGCTTCGGATATTGCGCGAGCGCCTCGCGCCGGACCACGAGTGTGACCGAAGCACCCGACTGTGCCAGGCAAGCGCCCATCAGGCCCCCGACGCCGCCGGCTCCGAGAATTGCGTGCCGCAGTGGAAGAGAAGTTGTATCAGGCATAAAACTTAGATTCGCGTCACTTCAGTTTTGCTTCACGGTTGCGGGAAGGCACTCTACAACTTCGGCGTCACTCAGCGTGTGATCGCTGGCTTTAGCCCGTTGATAGATGCGGTCGACCAGATCGTCCGTCGCCGGAATGCCGCGGCGTTCCAGCCAGAACAACACATTCGACTTTCCGCTCATGGGACCGATGTCGATGATCTGCTCCAGCCCGAACACATGCGAAGGGACGCCCGAATAAACTGTGTTGGCGAGCACAGTATCGTTCTTGTGATAGGCCTTAATGATCGCTGCGGCGTGCACGCCCGTCGCGGTGCGAAAAGCGTCGTCGCCCACCACCGGATAGTTCGCCGGAATCGGCACGCCCGTCGCCCGCGAAACCGCCTGGCAATAATGCTTCAGCTTGGTGAGATCCTGCTCGGCCCAGGGCGCAATCTCCATCAGTTTTAGATTCACCAGCATCTGGTCGATTTGCGTATTTCCCACCCGCTCGCCCAGGCCAATGGCGCAGCCGTGCACGCAGTTCGCGCCCGCGATCACCGCCGCCATCGAGTTGGCGATGGCCAGCCCGCGGTCGCTGTGGCCGTGCCAGTCCACGCGAATGTTTTCGCCGGAAGGTTTCACCACTTCCGCGATCACAAAGCGCACCAGCGCCAGCGCGCCCATGGGCGTCGCGTGGCCGGCGGTATCGCAGATTACGATAGCCCGCGCCCCGCAATTGATCGCTGTCGAATAGAGACGCTTCACGGTTTCAGGATCGCAGCGGCTCGTGTCCTCTGTGACGTACATCACGTCGAGGCCGAGCGAAACTGCATACTTCACGGCCTTCTCTGTAGTCTGCAAAAGAAAATCGTCGGACCAACCTTCAGTAAAGCGACGGATAGGACTGGAGCCGATGAAGGTCGCGGCCTCGATCGGCAGCCCCGTCTTTTGCACAATCTCGGCGATGGGGCGAATATCATTCTCATGGGTGCGCGCCGCACAGTTGGCGCGAATCTTCATTTTGTGCGCGACGATTTCTTGCGCCAGCGCGGTCACATGCGCGACTGCGCGCCCGCCCGCGCCCGGCAATCCAAGGTCGAGCGAATCGATTCCCAGAGCCTCCATCAGGTGCAGGATTTCAATTTTCTCTGGAATCGAGGGATCGTGAACCGACGGCGACTGCAAGCCATCGCGCAAACTCTCATCATTGAGCAACACCGGTCCCGGCGGCTTCAACCCCGGCGGATGATTCTTGTTCCAGTCGTAAATGAGTTCGGAGGTGTTCATGGAAAGCAGTTGCGAGTACCGAGTACCTAGTAAAACCGCCCTCTTCAGTGGCTCGATACCGGGTACTAGGTACCAGGTGCTTTTTCTTGCTCGGTACTAGGTGCTCGGTACTCGGAACTATTTCTCCTTCGGCGGCAGCGTTAGCCCAAAAACTGAAATCATGCCCTGCCCGGCCACGTTAACTTTGGTCTCCGCGGGATTCGGCAAATAAAGCGTCTGGCAGTGTTCACAGCGGTAGACCTCAGCATTCGGCCCCCAGGCCTTTTCGACGTCCCCGCACGCCTTTTCGGTGACATCGGTGGTATAGAACCAGCGCTTTAAGTGTCCGCCGCAAAATTTGCCCTTTTCATTTTTCTCGTTGCAGGCGCGTTGCCCGTTCTTCTTGACCTTCACCTTGTGATGAGGAAGTTGCGGAGGAGTTTTCGTGCCTGAAGTTGCAATTTCGCCAGTCGCCAAAGACTTACCCTCGTTCTCGCGGTCTTGCCTGCTGGATTTGGCCTTACGAGCGTCATTGTACTGGAAGCGTAGGCCAGGCCAAAGTTTCGCTGCTTCGAACTAAAACTCCCTCTTCGGCTTAGCCTGCTCCGCTCCCACGCGTCCCAATGTTATTTCTGCCTCATAGTAACTCTCGCCCTTCAACGGTTGTTCCGCCATGCGCCGCAGAATCGCAATCTGTCCGACGTGTGTCAGCGTGTCAGCAATTGGTCCCTGCAAGAGTTTTTCCGGCGAACTCTGCAATGGCTCGCTCGAAGCAAAAAAATCGTCGAACTTTTTGAGAGCTCCAAAAAAGCGATCAACTTCTCTTGGCCACGGCAGGGGTTTGGAATCGTGCCATTTGCGCTGTCCAATGGCAATGGACAGCCCCCAATCCATCAGGTCGGCAATGTGCGCCAGAATCTGAACCGGTGGGCGCACGCCGTGGCCGGCCTGAAACAGGGAAAAACCATCGGGCGCGTTGCGGATCGCCTTGCCTCCGCGATACGCGATCGTGGCGAGGGCGTGCCGCAACAATTCGCGCTTCGGATCGGAATTGGAAGAATCGCTCATGCAATGCCTTTCGGTTTTACGTTTTCAGTTCGCGTTCCCCAGTTCGAATTGTTGCAGCTTGAGGTTCATAGCTTTTTGCTTCGCACCACACCACAGGCCTTCAGCGCTCCATGTAGACGTCTCCCTAAACCCCCAGCAAACTGGAAATCGATAAACCCTTCCATGTGCCGCGCGAAGCTCGCGCCATACCCGTACCACCAGACTTTCTTCATTGAGGGCGTGCGGTCTGAATCCAGATACTTCAGCCGGACCATTTCCTCGAGGCCGAAGCGTCCGTGAGTGCGGCCCATCCCACTCGACTTAACGCCGCCATGCGGCGCCTCGCTGATGCCGAAGCAGGAAACTACATCATTCACCATGACAGTGCCCGCCTCAATGCGCCGCGCCAGTCGTTCCCCGCGGTCGCGGTCGCGGGTCCAAACACTTGCTGCCAGCCCAAATTCCGAGTCGTTGGCCAGTCGCACGGCTTCGTCATCGCTATCAAAAGCCATGACTGGAAGCACCGGACCGAATGTTTCCTCACGCATGATGCTCATCGCATGCGTCACATCGGCGAGCACTGTTGGCGCATAAAAATTGTTTCCCAGAGCTGGAAGCCGGCATCCTCCGGTCAGAACGCGAGCTCCGCGCGCCACCGCATCTTTGACGTGCGTCTCAACAATCCGCAATTGCCGCTCGTGAATCATCGGACCCATATCGGTATTGCTGTCGACTCCGGGCCCGATACGCAGCTTCTTTGTTTTCTCAGCGCACTCGCGAAGAAATTCTGCATACAGACCGCGATGTACATAGCAGCGCTCCACCGAAAGACAAGTCTGCCCGGCATTCAGGAACGCACCCCACACTGCCGCGCTCGAGGCCACGTCTACATCCGCATCGTCGAGCACAAGCATGGGATCTTTTCCGCCCAACTCCAGTACCACTGGAAGCAGCCTTTCTGCCGCGGCCGCAGCAATGCGCTTACCCGTGGCCACACTGCCGGTAAAGACTAGCTTGTCGATTGGCGAATGAATCAGCGCCACGCCTGTGGCGCCGTTGCCCAACACCACCTGAAAAACACTCGAAGGCACACCGGCTCGGTGCAATAGCGATTCAAGTTCCAGCGCAACCAGAGAAGTAGATTCCGAGGGCTTCAGTACGACGGCATTGCCCGCCACCAGCGCCGCCAGAGCCTCGGTGGCCGGAATCGAAAAAGGATAATTCCACGGTGAGATGATCCCGAGCACGCCGTAAGGCTCGCGCAACAGTCGCCCGCTCTTAAGCTTTGCCGCAAGATTTCCGTGTGGAAGCACCTCATCGCGCAGCAGGCGATAGGCGTTGTCGATCAGGAACCGCGCCGTGTCGAGTACCACCAGCACTTCGGTGGTGAGAGCTTCGGCTACGGGCTTGCCCGCTTCTCGTGTAATAATTTCGGCGAGTTCTAACTTCTTGTCGAGAAGTGTACGCTGAAATTCGCGGAGCACCGCAATCCGCCCGCGCACGCCGAGTTCAGCCCAGCCATTTTGTCCCGCACGTGCCTTCGCCACTGCCGCACGAACTTCAGTTTCGCCCGCGCACTCCAATTCGCGCAGAACTTCGCCGGTCGCCGGATTAACCGAGACGACTTTGGGCACCAAGATTTGAACGTTCGCACTCATTTTTTATAAAACCTATAAAACCAAAGAAGAAGAGATGTAGCTTGCCGCGTCTTGACCACCCGCTTCCATAATGCTGCGGGAGATTTTATGTTACAGAAATTTTCGCTGCGGACCTGGCTCAGTACTCGACATTCACCAGATACAGACCACTCGCAGGCACTGTCGCTCCCGCCGTCGATCGCTTCCGCGCCTCCAGAATTCGGGTAAAATCATTGGCCTGCCACGTTCCTTTGCCTACGAGAATAAATGTCCCTACAAGATTTCTTACCATATGGTGCAAGAAACCTGATCCCCTTACGGTATATACAAACTCGTCTTCCTGCCGCTCCCAGCGCGAAGAAAAAATGCGGCGCAGGTTCGAAGCCGGAGTGCCGTCGTGTCCCCGCTCCGGATCCACCGCGGCAAACGAAGTAAAATCGTGCTCACCTTCCACAATTGCGGCGGCCCGCACCATCGCCTTCTCGTCCAAAGGAAAAGGATAATGCCACACATACCTGGCCAGAAATGGCGGACAGATTGCTTCCCGATAAATCCGGTACCGGTAAGTCTTCGCGTGAGCCGACTTGCGAGCATGAAAATCAGCATCAACCTCTCCTATTTCCAAGACCCGCACCGATGCCGGCAAGACATCGTTCAGAGCCTTCACGAAATTCGCTGTCGGCACCGAAGCTTCTGTAGCGAAGGTAGCCACTTGAGCCAGCGCGTGCACTCCCGCGTCGGTTCTACCCGAGCCCTGCGGCAGTACCTTTTCGCCGGTAATTCGTCCAATGGCTGAAGCAAGTGTTCCCTGTACAGTCACCGCATCCGGCTGCGTCTGCCAACCGGAGAACTCCGATCCGTCGTAGGAGAGAATCAGTTTGAGATTACGCATACGATCTTCGAATCCCAGAATCACTGCGGTCCATCCGAGTTCTTTCATGGGGCGCGTGTTTCCGTGCTGTCTTGGGATTCCTCACCCATCCTGCGCCCGACCGTCGCCGGTACTGTATCAGTTTCAATTTGATCGAGCGCTCGGAAGAGAAGCACGTCGCCTCGGATATACTAGTCCGTTTAAACATTCCTCCCGAACGGAATTTCCCGTTCGGACCGATGTCAGCGAGCCGGGGAGCGACGGGGCTAAATCGATCGCGGTGGGATTCTCGCGCACTTATCCGGAGTTCCGTTTTTTAAGGAACCCGGAAGCCGCTCGTTACGTACTAACATCTGAGTAAAGAGTTTCATTTTTGGATACCTCCACACTGTTGCAGTATGTAACCAAGTCCATTTGCTGCAAGGCTTAATTGAACGGAGATGAGTAGATGCCATTCCCACGTTTAGGCTTAGTCGCGCGGCTGACCATCGCCAACGTTCTATTTTCCATTCTGACGCTGGTCTGCTGGGCCCAGGATTCGCCCGCTGCGCCTGTCCCGCAGAACACTCCTGAAACTCAGCCGCTTCCTATTCTCGATTATTCCAAGCCGGCGTCGCATTTTCCCAACCCGGTTGGGCCCTACACCCCGCGGCATCTGGCGCCTCCACGTTTGAGCAATACAGCGCGCATTGACCAGTTCATGCGCGAGGGCAAACTCTATCTCTCGCTCAATGACGCTATAGCTCTCGCCCTCGAGAACAATCTCGATATCGCCATCGCGCGTTACAACCTCAACATCGCCGATACCGACGTGCTGCGCTCCAAGGCGGGGGCTTCCATTCTTGGCGTCAATGCCGGTGTAGTGCAGAACACTCCCGGAGGCGGCATTGGTGGGATCGGAGCGACTGCCGGCGTTTCTACAGGTGGCACCAGTCTCGGCGCCGGCGGCATCGGTGCCGGCACCAACGGCTTGGTAAGTTCCACGCTGGGCCAAGGGCCGCCAATTGCCAGCTTCGATCCGATCGTTACCGGAACGCTACAGGACGATCACCTTAGTCAAACCGCCGCCAACATCTTTCAAGGAGTAACCCCGGGCACCAGCCTGGCTCAGAACACAAGCACGGTGAACTTCGCTTACAACCAGGCCTTTAGCTGGGGGACCAACTTGTCGGTGGGATTCAATAACACCAGGGTGACCACCAATAGCTTCTTTGCCAGTTTGAGCCCGCAGCTTAATTCCAATTTTCAGTTCCGGCTCACTCAGCACCTTTTGCAGGGCTTTGGTCTAGCCGCGAATACACGCTTTATTCATATCGCGAGAAATAACCGCGAGCTTTCTGACGTAGCCTTCCGCTTGCAGATCATCGATTCGGTCGATCAGATCGAAAATATCTATTGGGATCTGGTTTTCGCCTACGAAAACGCCCGCGTGCAGCAGGAATCGCTCGCCTTCGCCCAGAAGACACTTTCCGATACCAAGAAGCAGGTCGAGATCGGCAGCCTGGCTCCTATCGAAACGGTCCGCGCGCAAAGCACGGTCGCTCAGGATCAGCAACTGGTAACGGCGGCGCAAACCAATCTCCAGTTGGAACAACTGCTGATGAAGAATGCGCTCACCCGTACCCTCAAAGATCCGACCCTGGCCACTGCCGAGGTTATCCCTACTTCCACAATGGATGTTCCGGAGCAAGAGCAGGTGGTTCCTACAGAGGATCTGATCAACGATGCACTGCGGCATCGCGCGGAGCTGGTTGAATCCCGCATCGATCTGAATAGCCGGGACTTGAGCAACAAAGCCGTGCGCAGCTCCCTCCTGCCCACCGTCGATTTATTCGCATACTACGGAGGCGCTGGCCTTGGTGGCGCCCAGAATCCGGCTAACCTTTGCTCGACCCCACTGACGCCGGACCAGCAGCTATTCGGCTGCGCAAGCAACACCATCCCCGGCGACCCGGACCTGGTTGCTCCGACGACCAGTATCGGAGGCACGCTGAACCAGCTGATCAATTCGACGAGTCCGGACAAAGGTGTTGGCTTGCAGCTCAATATTCCGCTGCGCAACCGCGCGGCGCAATCGCTCCAGATCCGCTCCGAGCTGGAATATCGCCAAGCGCAGATGCGTCAGCAACAGATTGAAAACCAGGTGGGGATCGAGGTCCGTAACGCGCAATATGCTGTGCAGCAGAACCGCGCCAGCGTGGAGTCCGCGAAAGCTGCCCTGGATCTCGCCCGCCAGTCGCTCGATGCCGAGCAGAAGAAATACCAGTTCGGCACATCTACTACGACCCTCGTCCTGCAATATCAGAGTCAGTTGGCGACCGCCGAATCCACTCTGGTAAATGCCACCGTGGCATACGAAAAATCGCGTATCGAGTTAGACCGTGCCACCGGAACTTTGCTTGATCACAACGGCATCAGCATCGACGATGCCGTCAAAGGCCAGGTCACGCGCATGCCGAGCGTCCCCTATATTGCGCCCCGCAAGGATCTACCATCGGTGGCCCAGCCAATGCCGCAGACAGCCGTCCCGCAATCGCCTCAGTAGCAGTTCGACAGAAACAGGCGCGGCGAAAACCGCGCCTGTTTTCTAACAATTCTTTACAATCTCCAACCGCGCCCACCGCTTGCTCCCGCTAAGATGGAATGACGCCCTTATGTTTTCAGAATCCAGCTTCCCAGATTTGTCTTGCACTTTCAATTCGACTCACCATTGCTCTGATTCAAGGAGACGAACCATGTCTTTGCCCTCGCCCCGAACCACCGCGGCTACCCAGCGGGCCGCCCTCTGGTTGACGGCGGTTGCTGTTCTCAGTTCCACATTGTCGCAACCTCTTATGCGCGCGCAGGATGTGCCCGCAGCCCCGACGCCGCAGTCAGCGCCAGTTCCGGCACAGCCACAGCTGATTCATTTGCAGGACTATTCCAAGCCGCCCTCGGCTTTTCCCAACATCCTGCATCCCTACCGGCCGCAAGAGTTGCCTCAGCCGAACTTGGGTAACTCGCCACGCATCGACTCGCTTATGCATGACGGCAAGATTTATCTTTCGATCGACGATGCCGTCGCGCTTACTCTTGAGGATAACCTTGACCTCGATATCGCCCGCTACAATCTGAACATCGCAGACACCGATTATCTGCGCGCCAAGTCCGGCGCCAGCGTTCTTGGCATAAACGCGGGCATCGTACAGAACACACCCGGCGGCGGCGTCGGCGGCCTCGGAGGAACTGTCGGTTCCGGCGCTGGCGGCACTACCGTCGCCGCCAGCGGCATCGGCACCGGGACCAACGGCTTGGTGAGTTCCACGCTCGGCATTGGCTCACCCATCACCAGCTTCGACCCGGTTCTTACCGGCACGCTGCAACTGGACAAGAACGATACGGAATCGGTAAGTGTATTCAGCCCAGTCCCCATCGTCGCCCAAAACACTTACACGGCGAACCTGGGGTACACCCAAGGCTTCGCATGGGGTACGAGTTTGAGCGCTGGATTCAACAACACCCACGTCACAACTAACAACCCTACCAACTTGCTGACGCCGGAGTTGAGCTCAAATTTTCAGTTCAGGATTACGCAGAACCTTTTGCAAGGCTTCGGTGCTCTTCCCAACACGCGATTCATCCGCATCGCCAAGAACAATCGCGAAATTTCAGATGTGGCCTTCCGGCTGCAAATCATCACTACTGTCGATCAAATCGAAAACATGTATTGGGACCTGGTTTATGCTTACGAAAACGTGCGGGTGCAGCATGAAGCCCTTACCTATGCGCAGAAAGCGCTCGACGATTCCAAGCGCCAGGCGAAGGTGGGGACGGCGCCGCCGATTCAGGTGGTAAGTTCGCAGAGTGCAGTCGCCACCGATCAGCAGAACCTGATTGTTGCGCAGAACAATCTGCAACTACAGGAACTGCTGATGAAAAACGCGCTCAGCCGCACCATCGAAGATCCAGTGCTCGCCGAGGCCGACGTGATTCCCACATCCACGATGCTGATTCCGCAGGAAGAAGCGGTCGTTCCAACGCAGGACCTGATCAATCAGGCTCTCGATCACCGCGCCGAACTGGTTGAGTCGCGCATCGATCTCAATTCCCGGGACCTTAGCAGCAAGGCCGTTCGCAACGCCCTGCTGCCCACGCTCGATGCTTTCGCCTACTACGGCGGGTCGGGTGTTGGAGGAAATATCAATCCCCTCGTGGCCGCGTGCTCCGCCACTTCGAGTAAGTTTTGCTATACGCCAAGCCTAAGCCCGCCGCCGTTTCAGACTGCGACCACGGTGGGCTACGGCGGAACGCTGAACCAACTCGTGAATTCGACCTCGCCCGACAAAGGGGTTGGCTTAACCTTGAATATTCCGTTACGCAATCGCGAAGCGCAGGCCAACCAGGTGCGCGCGGAATTGGAATACCGCCAAGCTCAAGTGCGGCTGCACCAGCTCGAGAATCAGGTGCGGATCGAAGTGCGCAACGCGCAATTTGACGTGAAACAGAACCGCGTCGCTGTGCAAGCCGCCCAGTATGCAGTCGACTTTTCGCGGCAGACGCTTGATGCCGACCAGCAAAAATTGAAAGTTGGACTTACTACTACCACCGCAATCCTGCAGGATGCCTCGACGCTGACCACCTCCGAGTCGAATCTGGTTTCAGCCAAGGCAGCCTATGAGAAATCGCTCATTGAACTGGATCGCGCGACCGGATTGCTACTCGATCATTCCGGCATTGATGTCGCCGACGCTACCCGTGGCCAAGTCACTCATCTTCCGAAAATACCGGACGTCGCTCCGCGGCAGGATGTTGTCCCGGCAGTAACGCCTGCGCAACAGCAGCCGCCGGCAGCCCAGCCTTAGCCTCGGACGGCGAGGGGAGAATGGTACTCGGGCGAGACATGGCCGCGTGGAGAAGTATTGCTTCGCTCCAACGGGATGGCAAGCGAGCTAAGTTCCGTGCCTCTTCCTGAGCCTCCGGCCGACATGATTCTGTGGGTGCACAACCGAGACGCCAAGCTGGCGTGGGCCTTGCTCGCGGATGCGGAAGCGGGAAGCTTCTAAAAAAACGATGATGCTTGAATGTCTGCGCTGAATATCTCTCCTCAGGTTTAGAAGAATCCAGCCAGCCCGTGCTGCCGCAGTTTCCGGCTGCGACCTGATAAACTCGGCCTTGATGCAACGTCCGAACCTTCCTGCCATTCCTCGATCTGTTTGGTGGATGGTGTTGCTGTCTTTTGTCCTTCAAGTGGCGGCGATTGGAGTTTTCCGCCAGTATCACACGCGTACTCAAGAAGACCACTTCGGATTCGGCTTCGAGATGGGCCGGGTAGGCCGATCTATCGCCCTCGGCGAGGGCTTCAGCAATCCCTATGGAGGGAAAACCGGCCCGAGCGCATGGGAGCCGCCGCTCTATCCCTATCTGATTGGCGGAGTCTTCAAAATTTTTGGGATTTACACTTACGCCTCGGCGTGGGTTCTGTTGTCAATCAACAGCCTCTTCACCGCGCTCACCACGATTCCGGTTTTTCTAATTGCCCACCGTACCTTTGGCGCACGCGTTTCAGTCTGGTCGGCGCGGGCCTGGGCGCTTAATCCCTACGTATGGTATTGGTCGATTCATTGGATTTGGGACACGACTTTCACTCCGCTGATGCTGGCGCTGATTTTCTTAGTCTCACTCGAGATGGAGCGGTGGCCGAGTTGGCGAGGATGGTTGCTCTTTGGCGCGTTGTGGGGCGTGGGAGCGCTGGCCAATCCTGCGATGCTGTCGTTTCTGCCATTTTGTGGCCTGTGGATATGGTGGCGAAGATACCGGTGCGGTTTGCCGTCGATTGGCGGCGTTATAGTTGCCTCATTTGTTTTCTTTTTAGTTCTTTCGCCGTGGCTGGTACGGAACTATGAGGTCTTTGGGCGCTTTGTTTTTATACGCGATGATTTCGGTTTGCAGTTTCGTCTCGGCAACAACAAGCTCTCCGACGGTATGTTATTCGCAACCTTGCAGCCCAACCTCAATAAACTGGAGTTCGAGAAGTTTCAGCAGATGGGAGAACTCGGCTATGAGGCCGAGTGCAGGCGGCTGGCTTTGGATTGGATCCGCGAGCACCCGGCACGCTTTGCGGTGATCAGTATGAAGCGTTTTTTTTATTACTGGAATGGCGTGCCCCGGCCAACCGACAGTGTCGCCCCATGGGACTTCCGCAGTTCTCTGTTCCTGACGTCGTCAATTTTGGCGATCTGGGGGCTGGGACGCGCGGTCTTCCAAAAGCGGCCAGGGGCAGGGCTTTTCGCCGGACTGGTTGCGACCTACCCGACGGTTTATTACTTCGTCTTTCCGCATGCACGGTATCGTCATCCTATTGAGCCTGAATTGTTTATTCTTGCCGTGTTTTTGCTTTCAGAAGTTGGCAGCCACAAGAAGTCGCCGATTGTTGCGCAGACGCCCGGGATTTCAAGCTCGGATAAAATCAAGAGCCCAGCGGGCTGAAAAAATTGAGGCATCGTTGATTCTCAGAATATTTCAATGACTCTTTCCGTAGCCATCGTCAGTCTGAACGAAGAGGCGAACCTCGGCCGCACACTCGAGAGTGTCAAGTGGGCGGACGAAATTGTTGTAGTAGATTCGGGATCGACGGATCGGACTTGCGAGATAGCCCGCCAATACGGCGCCAAAGTTGTAGTTGAGCCGTGGCGGGGTTACGCGGCGCAAAAGAACTTTGCGATTTCGCACTGCACGCAGGCGTGGGTGCTATCGCTGGATTCCGACGAGGAGATAAGCCCCGGTCTCGCGCAGGAGATGCGCAATGCGCTCTCCGACCCCAATGCGCTCGACGGCTACCGGATGCCGCGGCTGAATCTTTTTCTGGGACGCGGGCTTCGACATGGAGGTTTCTACCCGGATCCCAAACTGCGGCTCTTCCGGCGAGGGATGGGGTTCGTGACGGGACGCGATCCGCATGATCGCGTCGAACTGAAAGGTGTTCCCAAGAATCGCATTGGCAGCTTCCGCAACCCAATGATTCATTACACTTATCCAACGTTGTATTACTACCTCGAACACATGAACCGCTACTCGACGGTATGGAACGAGGTAGAAGGCGCGAAGCCGCAAACTTTCAGCATTAACGCCATTGTCCTGCGACCGCTCGCAACGTTCGTCTACAACTACTTTTTTCGCCTGGGATTTCTCGACGGCCGCGAAGGCCTGCTGTTGCACCTCTATCACGCTGGGTACGTCTCCTGGAAATATGCTAAGGCCTGGGAGCTTTCGCGCAGGCTGCAGCACTAATTCCACCAACTGACCGGCCCGGATCGTTTGATTACATGCACGTTCTTGCCACGCGGGCGCGCGGTTCCCTATGATCGGAAGAGAACACTGGGGTTCCTATGCCGGAGAAGAAGCCATCCAAGCCGCGAGTTGCCGAAAGTCCTATCGCCGACGTTTTTGCCAAACGTCGTCCTTCTGCTGCTGAGAAGAAGTGGGCGGAGCAGACACTTGCTCCCACGCTTGAAAAAGCAACCGAGCGTCCGATAGGCGCCGCCACCGGCGTGAACATTGACGAGCACGGCCATGCGCAATTTACAACCATTTCCGGCGTTCCCATTCGCCGCCTCTACACTCAGGCCGATCTTCCGGAAGATTGGAGCGAGGAGGAATATCTTGGATATCCCGGCGCGCCTCCGTACACTCGCGGCATACACGCCACCGGATATCGCGGCAAGCTTTACACCATGCGGCAGTTCTCCGGATTCGCATCGCCGGAAGAGACGAACCAGCGCTACAAGTATTTGCTCGAGCATGGCGGTGGTGGTCTTTCTGTCGCTTTCGATTTGCCCACTCTAATGGGCTACGACTCCGACCATCCTGCGAGCGAAGGCGAGGTTGGCAAGTGCGGTGTGGCGATCGACTCACTCGAAGACATGGAAATTCTCTTCGGCGGCATCGACCTCGAAAAAACAACCGTGTCGATGACCATCAATTCGCCAGCGTCGGTGCTGTGGGCCATGTATCTGGTAGCGGCGGAGAAGCAAGGCGCGGATTGGAAAAAGATTTCCGGCACCATTCAGAACGATATTCTCAAGGAATACATCGCGCAGAAGGAATATATTTATCCGCCGGCGCCATCGATGAGGCTGGTGATCGACACGTTCGAGTTTGGATCGAAATTCACGCCGCGCTTCAATACCATCTCGATCAGCGGCTACCATATTCGGGAGGCAGGGTCGACCGCGCTGCAGGAGCTGGCGTTCACTCTGTATGACGGGATCGAATACGTGGAGTGGGCGCGGCGTCGCGGGCTCGATGTCGACGATTTCGGTCAGCGCCTCAGCTTTTTCTTCAACGCACACAACGATTTCTTTGAGGAAATCGCCAAGTACCGCGCCGCGCGCAAGATTTGGGGCAAGGTGATGAAAGAGCGCTTCGCGGCGAAGAACCAAAGTACGGGACTGATGCGTTTTCATACTCAGACCGCCGGAGTATCGCTGCCCGCGCAGCAACCCATGAACAATATTGCACGCGTTGCCCTGCAGGCTTTAGCCGCGGTGCTTGGCGGGACCCAGTCGTTGCACTGCGACTCATATGACGAGGCGCTGGCCCTGCCTACGGAGGAAGCGGCCCGCATTGCGCTGCGCACGCAACAGATTATTGCTTACGAATCGGGAGTGACGCAGACAGTCGATCCGCTGGGTGGGTCATATTTCCTGGAGGCCTTGACTCTGCAAATGGAAAAGGGCGCGTTCGATTACTTCGGCAAGCTCGACGCCATGGGCGGAATGGTGAACGCCATCGAACGCGGCTATCCTCAAAAAGAAATTGCGGAGGCTTCCTATCAGTACCAGCGCGCTGCCGAGGCAAAAGAAAAGATCGTGGTGGGCGTGAACGAGTTCGCGATCGAGGAAGAGCCACCCCATATTCTTTACATCGACGAAAGCGTCGCCCAGCAGCAGACGGCCAAGCTGAAGGCGTTGCGGGCGCGAAGATCGAATGACGAAGTGCGGCGAAGTCTCGACGCCCTAAAGAAAGCTGCGAGCCAGGAGCCCCAGGCAGGCATCAACGGCAACGTCTCTACCGCTAACACCATGCCCTACATCGTGGATGCCGTGCGGGCCTACGCGACGGTGGGCGACATTTGCGAAGCCCTCCGAGATGTGTATGGGACCTATACGGAAGTGAGCATCACGTAATAGGAGCTGCGTTGCCTATCTACCCAAATGAGGCCACCGAGCAGGAGTATTAACGCACCGTCGATGAAATTACAACTTGTCGGATTATGATTGAGGAGACAAGTTGTGACCTAAAGTGAAAACACGAAACAACGCAACGCTGCTGAGGATGCCGAAACGCCGCGGGACCTCAGCTCTCGTCGTGGAGTCGCGCATCCTTTTCCTTCGCCATCAGAGGGTCATCCTCGACCCCGATATTGCTGAGCTTTATGGCGTGCCAGTGAAGAGGCTCAACGAACAAGTGAAACGCAACCGGCAACGGTTCCCTTCTGATTTCACGTTCCGACTTACCCGCAAGGAGCACGATGCTTTGAGGTCGCAAATTGCGACCTCAAAGAAAAGCCGTGGTGGGCGGCGCTATACTCCATATGCTTTCACTGAGCACGGTGCGATCATGGCCGCAACCGTGCTTAATTCCGAGCGCGCTGTCCAAATGAGCGTTTTTGTGGTGTGCGCCCCTTGGTGCGCTTGCGCGAAATGCTCGCCACCAATCGACGGCTCGCCGGAAAGATCGATGAGTTGGAGAATCGTTTGGACACCCATGATTCCACGATTCAAGATCTGATTGAAGCTATCAAAGAGCTTATGACGCCCGAAGAACTGGTCCGCATCGGATTCCAGCTGCCCGCGAGCAAAGCCAAGGCATGACTGGGGCTGTAACTTCCACATCAAGCTGGCGCAGGAGCAGATGAAGCGAAGCCCGCTGAGTGGAGGCTGCGC
The DNA here is from genome assembly GCA_963842075.1 of uncultured Acidobacteriota bacterium. GTDB lineage: Bacteria > Acidobacteriota > Terriglobia > Terriglobales > Acidobacteriaceae > Sulfotelmatobacter. The sequence continues at coordinate 191,667 of CAWJFA010000021.1, forward strand.
TTGTTGCCCGTGCGGTTCGTCAACCGAGGCGCGATCAACTTCGATGTACGCAGTTTCTCGACCAGGCGGCCCTCCAAACCTAATCCTGGATCGAAACTCTAGCGAGATGGGTTGTCGTGATAGAAATATACTTCGATGCGAAAAGCCCTCAACCATCTCAAAAAATCCGACCCGGTTATGCGGGAGATCATAGAGCGAATCGGGCCGTTCCGCATGCAGTTCGGGCCGCCAGAGTTTCACAGTCTGGCGGAGGCAATCGTCTACCAGCAACTGAACGGCAAGGCTGCGGAGACAATCTTTAAACGTTTTGCCGCCCTGGCAGGTGAGCCGCTCACACCCGAAGGCATTCTGAAGCTGGGCGACGAACAGATGCGCGGAGCCGGTCTGTCGAAGCAAAAGTCGGCTTACTTGAACGATCTTGCTACCAAGACGGCTTCCGGAGTTCTGGATTTCGCGCTGCTCCCTAAATTGCCCGACGAAGAGGTAATTGGGCATCTGACGCAGGTGAAAGGCATCGGCGTGTGGACCGCACAAATGTTTCTGATGTTTTCCTTGAAGCGCGAAAATATTCTTCCCACCGGCGATTTCGGTGTGCGCATGGCGATGTACAGACATTATCTCGATATGCAGCGGGCCAAAGTTGCAAAAAAGTCCACGACAGGAAAGAAGAGCCGTAAGCGCCAGATCAAGCTGCCGAGTCCGGAAGAAATGGAAAAGATCGCCAAGTGCTGGGAGCCTTATCGCAGCGTGGCATGTTGGTATTTGTGGAGGAGTCTGGATACTAAAACGCTTTAGGCAGCAGAGAAGCCGAAAACGGTCCGCTCTGTCCGCTACAATGACCCTGTGGTTAAATGAATGGCGATGGCAGATCTCAAGATCCGCGTGCTTGTAGCGAAACCCGGACTCGATGGACACGATCGGGGTGCCAAGGTTATAGCGCGTGCATTGCGAGATGCGGGCATGGAGGTGATTTACACCGGGCTGCGACAGACCCCGGAGATGATTGTCAGCGCGGCGCTGCAAGAAGACGTGCAGGTAATCGGACTTTCGATTCTGTCGGGCGCACACAACGCAATTGTGCCCCGCGTGATGGATCTGCTGAAGCGGAACAAGGTCGATGACGTGCTCGTGTTAGTCGGCGGAATCATTCCAGACCAGGATATTGAGGCTCTAACCAAACAAGGAGTCGCAGCAGTTTTCCAGCCTGGCACCGCGATGGATGACATTGTGAAGTTCATTCGTGCAAATGTGAAGGGAGCGGACGTGCCAGCCGCCCTTTAAGTGAGCGCTGAAAAATTTTGTGATTTAACAGCAAGGATCCTACAAAACTATTCCGGCTCTCCGATTCCCTGGAATGCCCACTCCTAATTTAACCAATATCCGGCAACAACTTGGTCGTACCGTTGGTCCTGCGCCGTGGTATTGGAAAAGCTTCCCGGAGTGCCAGTCGCTGGCCGGGCAACCGTTCGTTTGGACGCATCATGGCGAGCAAGGGCCGGTTGCGTATCTCGTCACTCTTGGGCTGGAACAGGAACCGGGCAAGCCCCGTCTGGCATTGAACACGTATTGCCGTCCGTTTATTGTGTCGCCACGGCGTCTCGGCGTCTGGTTTCCGGAAGGACGCAGCATTCGTTTAGTATGTTTCGACGTAGACCAGCTCAAAGCCTTCGATCTCTCTGAAATTGCGGGATGGTTCAAACTGTCTTCTGATCGTATTTATTCGGCCACCGCGCCCCTCGCGGATTTCGAGGTGCCGCTCACCCTCGAGCCCGGCATGCACAAAATCGATGTGCCGCTAGACTTGGCATCGGTCGACGAATTGATCATGCCCACCAGTTATAAAGCGCTATCGGATGACGCTCCCGCATTTGCCATCTTTGTTCTGTATTTACAGGCGGGACTAGTCGAGGTTCTGCCCCAAAGATGGTTCACCGCCGCGCAGTACGAGGTAGGTAAGCAATGGATAACGCGCGCGGGTCGCGATAAGGAATCGCATCGCATCTTCGGCGAGTGCTTTGGCGAGGGAACTTTCCTGCTGGAAGAAGACGGCTGTCGTCTGGCGGAGTGGATTGACAAGAAATTCTAACTTGGGATTGTTCGGTGGAAAAGTTCTGCCCGGGGCTCCAGTCGCACGAAAGTCGGGAAGATCATTGACCACTTTTTTTTCTCTGCAAAACGAAGCGAACGTCTTCCTGCTACGTCTTCAGTCTCACGACGGGACAAACCGGCTGACGCGTGAATGTGTGGTTGCCCTCCAAGCGAGCCTGCAGGAAATAAGTGCAGAGGGAAGGCCTTTAGTCATTACAGGAAATAAGAACTTCTTCTCAGCTGGGGCGGATCTTATCGAGATTGCCGCGCTCGATGGACCGTCCGCCTATGAGTTCTCCAAATTAGGGCAAGCTCTCATGATAGCTGTTGAACAGTTTCCAGCGCCGGTCTATGCCGCCATTTCAGGATATTGCATGGGCGGCGGCCTGGATCTCGCGCTCGCCTGTCATCACCGCCTTGCCGCTCCGAATGCTGTGTTTGGTCATCGCGGAGCAGCCTTGGGACTTCTCACTGGATGGGGCGGCACGCAGCGCCTGCCGCGTCTGGTCGGCAAAGGTATTGCGCTCGAAATGTTTGCGGCGGCGGAGAAGGTCAACGCACTCCGTGCCTTGGAGATCGGCCTGGTCGAGGCGGTGGTGACCGATCCCGTGGCGGAAGTTTTACGGAGGCTCAATCTTGATGCTTGATCGCGCTGCAAAATGACTACAGTTGGCTCAAAGCTGCAGTCCTCGTCTGGCGTTCGTTGCGCGTCCCCGCGCGAGTGGTATACCGTAAACAGTCCGATCTCTTCACCCCATGCCCGATCGAAGCGAAACTCTTCCAGACCGGCCGTCCAAGACGTCCAACGTCTTGACGACGAAGATCGACCCCACATCGGCGCGATACGAAGCCAACATGCGTTTTCTGGCCGATCTCATGTCGCAGGTGCGCAATGAAGGCGAAAAGATTTGCGAAGGCGGCGGCGCCAAGGCCACCGAGAACCAACATTCCAAAGGACGCCTCACCGCGCGCGAACGCATCGAGTTGCTGGTTGACCCAAAAACATTTTTCGAATTGGGAGTTTACGCGGCTCACGGTATGTATGAAGAGTGGGGCGGAGCGCCAGCGGCGGGAGTGATTACAGGTCTGGGGCGTATTCATACGCGGATGGTGATGATCATCGCGAATGACGCGACGGTGAAGGCGGGCGCATTCTTCCCCATGACTTCGAAGAAGGTCATCCGGGCTCAGAACATCGCCATCGAGAACCGCATCCCCACAATCTACTTGGTGGATTCCGCGGGCGTCTTTCTGCCGCTGCAGGAAGACGTTTTTCCCGACACCGACGATTTCGGCCGCGTCTTTCGCAATAATGCTGTCATGTCAGCTCTAGGCATTCCGCAGATAGCCGCCATCATGGGCATGTGCGTGGCTGGTGGCGGCTATTTGCCGGTGATGTGCGATCACGTTCTGATGACCGACGGCAGCGGATTGTTTCTGGCCGGACCGGCGCTGGTGCAGGCGGCGATCGGACAAAAAGTTTCGGCCGAGGAGCTGGGCGGGGCAGCTATGCACTCGGCTATCAGCGGCACGGTGGATTTTCGTGAACCAGATGACCAAGCTTGCCTGAAACGCATCCGCTCTATTGTCGAAAAGTGGGGTTACCGCCGCCAGTCGCCGTGGGACCGCAAGAAGCCGGTTGAACCCGCGCTGGCCGCGGAAGAGATTTACGGCGTCTACGATTCCTCTCCGGCTCGTCCTTACGACGTGAAAGAAATCCTGGCGCGTGTGCTCGATGGCAGCCGCTTCGATGAGTACAAGCCAGAATATGGAAAGACGCTGATCTGCGGCTACGGACGCATCGGCGGCTTCGCGGTGGGTATCGTGGCCAATCAAAAAATGCACGCTCAACAGATAGATCACGAAGGCCATAAGCGGATCGAATTCGGCGGCGTCATCTACACTGAATCGGCCGAGAAGGCAGCTCGCTTCATCATGGACTGCAATCAGAATTTGATTCCGCTGGTGTTCTTTCACGATGTGAACGGCTTCATGGTGGGGCGCGACGCGGAGTGGAGCGGCATCATCAAAGCGGGCGCCAAGATGGTGAATGCAGTGTCGAATTCCGTGGTGCCGAAGATCACCGTGATTGTCGGGGGATCTTTCGGCGCGGGACACTATGCGATGTGCGGCAAGGCGTTCGATCCGCGGTTTGTTTTTGCCTGGCCAACGGCGCGTTACGCTGTGATGAGCGGCGAGTCGGCGGCGGGAACTCTGGTTGAGATCAAGGTGAAGCAACTGGAGCGCGGCGGCACGAAGCTAGGTGAGGAGGAAAAGAAGGAGCTGTTCGAATCGGTGAAGCGCACCTATGACGAGCAGACCGACCCACGTTACGGAGCAGCCCGGTTGTGGATCGACAAGATCATCGATCCCATCGAGACGCGCGACGCAATCATGCAGGCCCTGGAAGCCGCGGCGCTAAATCCTGATGTGGCGGAGTTCAAGGTAGGGGTGCTGCAAACATAGGCAAATTCTTAGTCACGGATTTGCACAGATCAGATTTGCACAGATCAGCGCGGATCGACATCAAAACGCCAAATCTGTTTTTTCGCTAAAGAAGTGATCCGTGAAAATCTGTGTGATCCGCGGCGGTTTTGGTATGTCCGAGAGAGTCAAGCTTGTCGAATGTCCGCGTGATGCCTGGCAAGGGCTGAAGGGACAGATTCCGCCTGACATCAAGCGGGCCTACCTGCAGGCCTTGATAAGCGCGGGATTCAAGCACATCGATGCAGTCTCGTTCGTCTCGCCCAAAGCTGTGCCGCAGATGGCGGACTCGGAAGAAGTGTTGAAAGAACTCGACCCGACCGACGACGTGGAGATTATTGGCATCGTGGTCAACGAAAAAGGAGCGCAGCGGGCTGTCGACACGCACGCCGTTCACACTCTCGGATTTCCCTATTCGATTTCGGAGACTTTTTTGCGCAAGAACCAGAATCAGTCCGCCGAAGACGCGCTCGAAGAACTGGAAAAAATCCAGAAAAAAGCGGACGACGCCGCACTCGACGTGGTGGTCTATATCTCAATGGCGTTTGGCAATCCGTATGGCGATTTGTGGAACGTGGACGAAGTGATTGAAGCCATTTCTCTGATGGAAGTCGACAACCTGCGGATGATTTCCCTGGCCGATACAGTCGGGATGGCTACCCCGGAACAGATCACTGAACTGGTCGGTGCCGTGATGGGGAAGTACGATTACCTGGAGATCGGCGTACATTTGCACAGCCGTCCCGAGCAGGCCGAGGCAAAAATTCTCGCGGCTTACGATGCCGGTTGCCGCCGCTTCGATTCCGCCATCGGAGGTCTCGGCGGGTGTCCATTCGCACAAGACGCACTGGTCGGCAACATCGCGACCGAGAACGTGATTGCGGCGCTAAAACAGCGTGGGGCTGAGTTGCAGCCTCTGAAGCCGTTGGACGCGTTGCTACGCGCAACGGCTGAAATTGGAGCGAGGTATACGAATTCGATCGACGACGATTAGTTTTCAATATGAACTACAAAACTGTTCAACTCACTTACAACGTTGGCGTAGCGACGATCACGCTGAACCGCCCGGACAAGCGTAACGCAATCAGCTTCGAATTGATTGACGATCTGCTGCGCGCTCTGAAGGAAGTGGAGACATCCGACGCGCTTGTGCTCATCTTAACTGGTGCGGGCAAGGCTTTCTCCTCAGGCATGGACCTGGAGAATCTGAACGCGTTGATTGGCAGATCCGAGGAACAGAATCTGAAAGATTCGGAGACGATGGTCCGTCTGTTCCGTACGCTTTACGAATTCCCCAAGGTCACCATTGCCGCCGTTAACGGGGCGGCCATCGCGGGCGGCACCGGCCTGGCTTTGCTGTGCGATTTCACTTTGGCTGTGCCGGAAGCCAAATTCGGCTACACCGAGGTGCGCATCGGCTTTGTGCCCGCCATTGTTTCGACTTTTCTGCTGCGACAGACAGGAGAGAAGCACGCGCGTGATCTTTTGCTGACCGGAAGGATTATCGGCGCGGAGGAAGCGGCCCGCATGGGGTTGGTCAACGAAATTGTCGCGCCGGAAAATCTGATGGCGCGCGCCCGGGAATTGGCGGCACTGCTGATGGAGAACAGTCCAGCTTCGTTGCGCGCGACCAAGAAACTGCTCAACGAGCATGCCCGTGCCGAACTGGACGCACAGATTGAAGCCGCGGTGCGCGAGAATGCAGCGGTGCGCACAACCGCGGACTTCCGCGAAGGAGTCACATCATTCCTGGAGAAGCGCAAGCCGGTGTGGAGCGGAAAATGAATTCGAGTCTCCTGCCAGCGGTGAACGAAACCCGCCTGCGCGTGCGTTACGCGGAAACCGATCAAATGGGCGTGGTTTACCATTCCAACCATTTCATTTGGTTTGAAGTGGGGCGCGTCGAGTTGTTGCGGCAGTTGGGCTTTTCCTATCGCGACATGGAGAGCAAGGACGGGCGCTTCATTGCTGTCGCCGAGGCCAAATGCCGCTATCGGGCTCCGGCGCATTACGACGACGAAATTGTTGTGCGCACGCAACTGTTGAACGTTCGCGAGTCCGTCATTCACTTTGGTTACCAATTGCGGCGAGTGGAAGACGGCACGGTGATTGCCGAAGGCGAGACTACTCATATCGTCACCGATGCCAACATGAAAATTGCCACGTTGCCAGAGAAATATATAAATATATTTCGCGCTGCAGTGGGAAAACGGGATGGGAAACTTTCTTGAACGCACTTCACATCAGCGGTAACGACCTCACCCTGGAAGCGGTGCGCGAAGTCGCGTCCGAGCGGCGGCCCGTGCTGTTGTTCGCAGACGCTCGTGAGGTTGTCGATCGAGCGCGCGCCATCGTAGACGAGATCGTCGCTGGCAATAAACTGGCCTATGCGATCACCACTGGCGTGGGCAAGCTCAGCGATGTGCGCATCGCCGGCGACCAGATTCGCGAACTTCAGGTTAACCTTGTACGCTCGCACGCCGTCGGCATGGGCGAACCGCTCTCCATTGCGGAGACGCGCGCCATGATGCTTTTGCGGGCTAACTCTCTGGCGAAGGGCTATTCGGGAGTGCGGGCGGTCGTTATCGACACGCTGTGCGAAATGTTGAATCGCGGCGTAACCCCTTTTGTACCTTCGCAGGGAAGCGTCGGCGCCAGCGGCGATCTCGCTCCGCTCGCGCATCTCGCGCTGGCGCTGATCGGCGAGGGCGAATGTTTCAACGAAACGGGCGGGCGCATTACCAGTGGCGAGGCGCTAAAGCGGGCGCAGATCAGGCCCCTAGTGCTGGGGGCGAAAGAATCTATTTCGCTGATCAACGGGACGCAAGGCATGCTAGCGGTGGGGACGCTGGCCCTGCTGGCCGCTGAGACGCTAGTGGATTCCGCCGATGTGTTGGGCGGGCTCTGCTGCGACGCACTGAAAGGCACCGACACCGCCTTCGATGAACGCATCCACAATGCGCGCCCGCACAGCGGCCAGATAAAGACGGCGGCGAATCTCCGCAAGATGCTCGAAGGCAGCCAGATTCGCGAATCGCACCGCGACTGTGGCCGCGTACAGGACGCTTATTCCCTGCGTTGCATCCCGCAGGTGCACGGCGCGGTTCGCGACACGCTGGCGCACTGTCGACAGGTTTTTGAAATCGAAGCCAACTCCGCGGTAGATAATCCTCTCGTATTTATCACCAACGCCAAAAATTCCGAAGGAGACGTGGTTTCCGGAGGGAACTTTCACGGCGAGCCTCTGGCCTTTGCTTTGGATTTTCTGGGAATCGCGCTGAGTTCGCTGGCCGGCATCAGCGAGCGCAGAATCGAGCGCCTCGTCAATCCCGCTCTCAGCGAGGGCTTGCCGCCGTTTCTCGCGCAAGGCGCAGGATTGAATTCAGGTTTCATGATGGCGCAGGTCACGGCGGCGGCGCTGGTCAGCGAGAACAAAGTGCTCGCGCATCCCGCATCGGTAGATTCGATCACGACCTCGGGCAACAAAGAAGACTACGTCTCCATGGGAATGACGGCGGCGAACAAGCTAAAGCGCATCGTCGAAAATACACGCAACGTGCTAGCTATCGAAGCCATGGCCGTCGCCCAGGCGATCGACTTCCTGGCTCCGCTAAAGACCTCCAAGCGGGGGCAGGCCGCGCATGCGGCGATCCGGTCAGTGTGTTCCACGGTCGACAAAGATCGCGTCATGTACAAAGACTTCGCGCGGCTTTCGGAGTTGATCGCCAGCGGCAAGCTGGCGGAAGTAGCGCGTTAGGTTGCCCGTCCCTTCAGGAAGCTTTCTTCCTCCGCCAACTTTTGTGCTTTCACTCGAATGAAAGGTGTAGTTCAGCGCGGGCAAGGAATTAAAGTCGGCCGCCTGGACCAAGGCGCAGCCCTTCACACTCAGACTGCATCTCAAGTTAGCCCGAGCACCCCGCCGGCAGAATAGGACAACGAACCAGCCATGATGAGAATCGTAGATGAGGTTTGGACATTTCGGCCTCCAATATCCAGGAGCAACTCTGCGATCAAGGCCCTCAGGAGGCTGATCTTGATCTTGCTCACACTCGCGCCGCTCGCCACTATGCCTGTTCGGGCGCAGGAACCAGCCAGGCCCGCCAGCCGCGCAGAAGCGACCGCGATCATCGCCAATGCACGCAAGATCCTGACGCCCAATGGGGTGGAGCGGTTGGAGAGAGTAAGGATCGGCGGCATCGATCAATGGGTCTCGATTCGCGGCGCCGATCGCAGGAATCCAGTCCTGCTATACATCCACGGGGGTCCCGGATACGTATCGATTCCCATGAGCTGGTGGTTTTCTCGCGGCTTGGAAGAATATTTCACGGTTGTCCAGTGGGACCAGCGCGCTGCCGGCAAGACTTTTCTTCTTAGCGATCCTGCCACGATCGCGCCGACGCTCACCAATGAGCGCATGATTGCCGACGCAGAGGAAATGGCCGCATGGGCTCGCAAGGAGTTTGGTAAGGACAAGATTTTCGTCCTTGGCCACAGCTACGGAAGCTTTCTCGGCTTGCAGCTCGCGCAGCGTCACCCCGAATGGCTGTACGCTTATATCGGCGTCTGTCAGTTGATCGACGGACCCGAGAGCGAGCGCCGGGGCTGGCGCTTCGCCGTCGACGCCGCGCACCGCGCAGGAAACGCCGAGGCGGTGAGCCAACTCGAAGCGATCGCCCCCTACGGTGCCCCCGGCCGGACCATCCCGATCAAGGACATTTACGTCGAGCGTAAATGGGTCAGTTATTACGGCGGCGTGATGGCCTATCGGCGCGACAATTCCGACGATAGCGCCCTCGCCCAACTCTCCCCGGATTACACCGACCAGGAGATCGAGCACATCTGGGATGGCAATAAGTTCGCAACCCCTTATCTTCTGCCCGAGGTGGTCGCGCTCGATCTCACTACGACCAACAAACTCTCAGTTCCACTGATTCTCTTTGAGGGCCGTCACGACCGTACCGTGAATTCCGAGGTCGCCGCCGCCTGGTTAGATACGGTGAAAGCACCGGAGAAACAGCTCGTCTGGTTCGAGCATTCCGGGCACATGCCGATGACCGAGGAGCGGGGAAAGTTCCTCCTATCGCTGGTACGCTACGCCCGGCCGATCGCGGAGAAGGCGGGCGACGTAGCTCCGTGACCCCAGATCGGTACTGGGAAGTCGGCATACCAGGAGCGACCTCCACGAGGCTCAGACAGCCCTTTCCGGAATTCTCTCGAGTCACGGCAACACGGGAGAAATTCTCTCTACGGATCAAGCGGTCTTCGCTGCACTCCCATCCAGTCCCAACTTGCCCGCGATCCCCTGCAATGCCACGATGCAGAAAGCGATGTGCTCGTCCAGGTCGACGCCCAGCGCGGCGGCGCCGTTGACGATGTCGTCGCGGTTCACTTTGCGGGCAAAAGCTTTGTCTTTCATCCGCTTTCGCACCGACTTCGCGTCGACCTCGGCCAGAGATTTTCCGGGCTTGATCAGGGCTACCGCAGTGATGAAGCCGGCGAGTTCGTCGCAGGCGAAAAGAGCTTTCTCCATCGGCGTGTCTCGCGTCACGCCGGTATATTCGGCGTGCGACATGATCGCCCGGTTGATCAACTCCGGCCATCCACGCTCTTTCAAAATGTCGTTGCCCTTGTAAGGATGATCTTCGAGGCTGGGATATTTTTCATAGTCGAAGTCGTGAACCAGACCGACGATACCCCAGAGGTCTTCTTCGGACATCCCGAGTTCCACTCCAGAATTTACAGAACCACTGGCAAACTTATGGGCGCAAGCTCGCATGCAGGCCTCCACCGCCAACGCATGCTTGCGCAAACTTTCCGACTGAGTGAACTCAGTTAGTAAACACCACGCGGCCTCGCGATCAATCATGTTTGTCCTTTGTCTTGTGCGGGATTTCGGCCTCTCGTTTCAATTTTTGCCGGCAAGAATTGCGGCTCCGTGTATTTTAAACTTGACATCCACAGGCGTTGTACCTCAGATTGTCCCTGCGGTCGGAACCTCTCCCCCATGTTCCAAGGTTCCAAGGAGTAGCCCGCTCTGGCACTCCCACAACCCGATGGCCACGACTCTTGCCCCAGTAGATTCTAGGGAAGTCGTTCGTTGCGATCACTGCCTGCTGGTTCAATTCCGTACGGTGAACAACAATTGCCGGCGCTGCCACTCGTCCCTGGACGAGGAACCCGAACCCGAGCCGGTGGTGATGACGCCGCCGGTAATGATGCCCATGCCCGGCACCGGGCGCGGCCACTTGAACCTGGCCACGTCGATCCGCTCGCTGCGCTTGCGCAGCGGGCTGAGTCAGCGGCAATTGGCGGGACGCATGTCCGTGCCGCGGACCTACGTTTCGAAAATCGAAAACGAGAAAGCCACGCCTACGCTGTCTTCCCTGGAGCGGCTGGCGCGAGCACTGGAGGTGACCGTGCCGGAATTGCTGAGTGGCGGTGAAAAGAACCGCCAGGACGAGATCAGCGAGCTGATGAAAGATCAGTTTATCGCGGAGATCCTGCCATTCGTTTCGCAACTGAACGGGATGCAGATGTCGAGCATCCTGACGCAGGTGCGGGACTTGACGGTGCGACCGCGACGCACCGCATAAGCTCATAAGCTCACAAGCTAAAGACCAGTGCGGACCGTGCCGATAGCATAAGCAGAGGTGCGCGAAAAGTTTATCCGGGCGACCAGCCAACTCACGCCGGGGCCATCCTTGGTCCCGGCTTTTTTCTTCCGCTTAGGCTCGATGAATCCCAAGTAGATCGACCGACATCTATGCAGCATGAGCCTGGAAGAAGCTGGAAGCCTTTCTCCTTTGTCTCCCTATCCTGCGTCTCTGAATCAACCTGACGCGAACGGGTGGAAAGACAAGCCGCAACGCGAACTCGCGCCGATCGCGAGTTCTCGCTCGACCGATAACTCGTTGGATGATTCGTTGCTCGACGCATACTCACGCGCCGTCACCGGCGCGGTGGGGCGCGTCAGTCCCTCGGTGGTGAACATTGAAGTTCATCAGGCTGCGGGCCGTAATCGCTCAGGCGAACCACGCGAACGGCGTGGCGGAGGCTCGGGATTTGTGTTCACGCCCGATGGATTGATTCTCACCAACAGCCACGTCGTGCATGATGCGCGCCGCATCGAGGTGACGCTGGCGGACGGATGCCGCATGCCCGCTAGCGCAATCGGGGACGACCCTGCGAGCGATCTCGCCGTGATTCGCATAAACGACGCACGCGTGGATGAGCCCGGTTTCGCCACCGCAGCTCTCGGCGACTCGCAGCAACTTCGGGTGGGACAACTGGTGGTTGCCATCGGCAATCCATATGGATTTCAGTCCACAGTGACCGCGGGAGTGGTGAGCGCGCTGGGCCGTTCGCTGCGTTCCTATTCCGGGCGATTGATCGATGACGTGATCCAGACTGACGCCGCGCTGAATCCAGGCAATTCTGGCGGGCCGCTGGTAGACTCCGCGGGACGGGTGGTGGGAGTGAACACGGCAACGATTTTGCCCGCGCAGGGCATATGTTTCGCCATCGGCATCAACACGGCGAAATTCGTAGCCAGCCGCCTGCTGCGCGACGGACGCATCCGCCGAAGCTACATTGGCGTTTCAGCGCAGACGGTGCCGGTGCACCGCCGAGTCGTCCGCTTTTATGATCTGCCGAAAGAGACGGGTGTGGTCGTATTGTCGCTGGAAGAAAAGAGTCCGGCGAAGCTTGCGGGCGTTCGTGAAGGCGACGTGATCGTCGCCCTGGAAGGCCATCCCGTGGCTGGAGTCGATGATCTGCACCGCGTGCTGACCGACGTTCGCGTCGGCGTAAGCTGCTCTCTGACAATTCTGCGGTGGACTGAGAAACTGGAGTTGAAAATCGTGCCGGAAGAAGCAAGATAGCTGAAGAAGCGAGATAGCTAATGTGGCGCCGGGGCCCCTCGGGCGCCCCGGCTCGCGAACACCCCGGATTGCAACTGCCTTCCCGCTGTGTTAGCTTCATCATTCGGAAGGGGATAGGCCTTGCAGGCAAGAGTTCCCGCCGGGCTGGATCGCAAGGAAACCGAAATCTACCGGCAGCTTGATCCAGAACGGCTCCCAAGACACATCGCGATCATTATGGACGGCAACGGACGCTGGGCAAAACGGCGCCATATGCCGCGCGTGGCCGGACACCGAGCCGGGGTTGCGGCTGTGCGTTCGACAGTTGAAACGGCAGCGCGCATCGGCGTCCATGCGCTCACGCTTTACGCCTTCTCAGAAGAAAACTGGAAAAAGCGGCCGAAAGGTGAAGTCGACTTCCTGATGCGCTTACTCAGCCGCTACCTGAAGGCGGAAGTGCCCACACTGAACGAGAACAATGTCCGGCTGGAATACATCGGGCGGCAGCACGAACTGCCAGACGACGTGCAAGAGCGAATGGAGTGGGCTCGCCAGAGCACCGCACACAATACCGGCACAGTGCTGACGCTGGCGCTGAACTACAGTGCCCGCAGCGAATTGGTGGACGCGTTCCGCTCCATGGTCAAACGAGCTTCGCAGAACGGCGGGTTGGAGCATTTGCGGATTGACGAAGATACCATCGGCGAGCATCTTTACACGCGGGACTTGCCTGATCCGGATTTAGTGGTGCGCACTTCGGGCGAAATGCGGCTGAGCAATTTTCTGCTGTGGCAGTTGGCCTATGCCGAGATTTATGTGACATCAACATTGTGGCCTGATTTCCGCGGCGCGCATCTTCTGGAGGCTGTCGCCGAATACCAGAAGCGTGAACGGCGCTACGGCGGGCTGAACCATACCGCGCTGAATCACGGCAATTCGCAGACTCACGCGGAACCACGGAAGGCTCGCAAGTAGACCATTGATCCTGTTGTGCGGACAGTGCGACAGCAGGTTCCTTCCGGCTGAAGGCGGTTTGAAATGACAGGAATTGTGTAGGATCGTAGGGGCGCGGCTCTCGGCTGCGCCTTTTCCAGTACATCCGACAGCTCAAAGGCGGACGAACTTTCTTGCTGAAGCGCATCGCGACCGCGGTTGTGCTCATTCCGATTGTGTTGCTGCTGATACTGCGAGCCCCCGTGCCCGTGGTCGCTGTGGTCGCCGCCGCCGTGGCTTTGATCACGGTGCAGGAATTTCTGAAGCTCACGGAATCCTATGGCGTAAAGCCGCTGCGCTTGCCGACTTATATCTTTGTGGGATTGTTATTTCTGCTCCTGGCGGCGAGTGCGGCCGGGGAAACTCCGCAACTTTCCGCGCTGAAATTCGTCGTCGGACTGGCATTCGTCTCAGCCATCGCTCCATTTCTTTTCTTGACGATTGCGATGCGGAGGATGCAGATGAGTGATGCATATCCAGCGGCGGCGGCCTCGGCGTTCGCTTTCACCTACGTGGCCCTGCCCATGGCCATGTTGGCGCAACTTCGCCAACAATGGGCCGGAGCGTTCTGGCTGCTCTACCTGCTTCTGGTGGTTTGGGCGGGAGACATTTTCGCCTACTTCGTGGGCCGCTCCCTGGGACGGCACCTGATGGCGCCGCGCATCAGCCCAAAAAAAACCTGGGAAGGCGCGGCGGCGTCACTGGCGGCGAGTCTGTTAGTCGGAAGCCTGCTCTTCAGCAACGCCTTACAGATCAGTTCGTTTCTCCTGCGCCTGGGATTGATTGAGCGGCGGGACGGGCTGTTTGGGCTGGAGAAGCCCGAGTTGTGGCCCATCATGCTGCTGACGGTTGCTCTAAATCTCGCGGCCCAGCTCGGCGATCTGGTGGAGTCCTTGATCAAGCGCGGGGCCGGCGTTAAAGACTCGGGTGCGATACTTCCGGGTCACGGCGGTATGCTTGACCGTATCGACGCCCTGCTTTTTGCCGCTCCTGTGCTGTGGTACTATGCCGCTTGGCGCGTGATGCAGTAGTGATGTGAATAAATGGCGGACTCGCCAAAACCCCCTCCGCTAGCACCTCGACAACCCAGATAGCTCACTGAATGCAGCCAAGCTGGCGCAGATGGACCGGCTTTCGACGGAAACCTTGCGAGCCTCGCTCCTGCCGGGAGTGGAAGGTTGTCTGAAAACCCGGCCGGATGGAACTATACTAGATGGACATCATCGAATTCACATCCTGCAGAAGCGAGGCGTGGACGTTGATGGTCTTCCGAGAGACGTCGTCGTGAAGGATCAAGATTACTAGAGATGCGGAAAGAACTCTACTGGCTCGATGGAACGTGGCGCGGAAAACTGGCCGTGGCCCCTCGTCCGCGTGGCGCAGACTGGCTGAAGGATGATATTGCCGGTTGGAAGCGGTCTGGCATAGATACGGTGCTCTCACTGCTCACGCCGGTCGAGGAAACTGACTTCGATCTGAGCGACGAAGCGGGCGAGGCCCGACCGCAAGGAATGGAATTCATTTCGTTTCCGATTCCAGATCGCCAGATTCCAAGCTCAGAGGCGAAGTTTGCTGAAGTTCTGGAAACAGTTGCTCGCGATTTGTCGGCCGGCAAGAATGTGCTCGTACGTTGCCGGCAGGAATTGGGCGAAGCGGGTTAGTGGCGGCTTGTCTGCTCGTGAAAAAGGGAATGAGCCCAGGGGCGGCCGTAGAGTCGGTTTCAGCGGCGCGTGGGGTATCGGTTCCAGAAACGGGGGAGCAACGAGATTGGGTCGACCATTATGCCGTAGCGTTGACGGAAACAAAATGAAGGAATCTGTCACCTTTTCCTAGCACCATGAAACGCATTGCCATTCTCGGTTCTACTGGTTCGATCGGCCGCAGCACGCTGAGTGTGGCCGAGTCCTATCCAGAACGTTTTCAGATTGTTGCGCTGGCCGCGGGAGCCAACCTGGAGGTGGCTTTCGACCAGGCCTGCCGCTGGCAGCCAGGATTGGTTTCGATGGCCGCAGCGGAAGACGCCGATGTCTTGAGTGCACGTCTGAAGCAGGCGGGCCTCAGCGATATCGAAGTGGTCTCCGGGGCGGCAGGCACGGTGCGGATCGCAACGCACGCCGACGCCGACTTCGTGGTGAGCGCCATCGTGGGCGTCGCCGGGCTTGAGGCCACCTACGAGGCGGTGAAAGCAGGGAAGACTGTTGGCGTTGCCAATAAGGAATGCCTGGTTGCGGCGGGCGAGTTGATTACCGCCGAGGCTCGGCGCCACGGCAAACCGCTGCTGCCGATCGATAGCGAACACAATGCCATACACCAATGCCTGCGCGGCGGCCGGGCGGAAGAGGTAGAACGAATCTGGCTAACCGCCTCCGGCGGGCCATTTCTGAATACGCCACGCTCCGAGTTCAGCGGCATCAGCGTGGAGCAGGCACTCAATCATCCCACGTGGAAGATGGGAAAGCGCATCACCATCGACTCAGCCACGTTGATGAATAAAGGCTTCGAGGTGATTGAGGCATGCAGATTATTTCACCTGCCGCCCTCAAAGGTGGAAGTGATTGTTCACCCGCAGTCGACAATTCATTCTCTGGTGGAGTTTATCGATGGCAGCATACTTGCTCAGGTTTCGGTGACTGACATGAGGCTGCCGATTCTGTATGCGCTAACATATCCGGAGCGGATTCAGTCTGATATGCGCTTCCCGGTGCGTAACTTGCGTCATCTGGACTTTTGCCCCCCAGACATGAATAAATTCCCTTGTCTGCGTCTGGCATACGAAGCGGGCGAAGCGGGGGGAGCAAAGACGGTGGCTCTGAATGCCGCCGATGAAGTGGCGGTAGCCGCTTTCTTGGATGGAAGCATCGGATTCGATGAAATTCCCAGGATTATCGAAGACACGGTTTCAGCATTTAACGCTGCCAAACTCGAATCCATAGCGAAAGTGCTTGAAGCCGATGACAAGGCCCGCCGATATGCTGAACAGCGGATTTTGGGAATCGCCAGGAAAACTGTTCAGCCGGGTGCAACATCTGTGTTCTAGTTGAATCTAATAAGGGAGCTGTTACCTCACTTCTTCTATGTCTGATTTCATTATCTCCGTCGTTGCGGTTGCTGTGGTACTGGGCTTCATGATTCTGATCCACGAGTTCGGCCATTACGCAGTGGCCAAGCTGCTGGGGGTCCGGGTAGAGGTGTTCTCCATCGGCTTCGGCAAGCGTTTGTTCGGCTTCCGCAAGGGAGACACCGACTATCGCGTCAGCGCCATCCCGCTCGGCGGCTACGTCAAGATGAGCGGTGAGAATCCCATGGACGAGCGAACCGGCGACCCCGCCGAGTTCCTGTCTCATTCCCGCTGGCACCGCTTCCTGATCGCGATTGCCGGCCCGTCGATGAATATTCTGCTGGCCATCTTTCTGCTTACAACGGTTTACATGGTGCATTACGAGTACCCGGTTTTCCTCGATAAACCAGCAGTGATCGAAGGCATAAAGCACGATTCCGCGGCCGCCCAGGCTGGCTTGCAGCCGGGTGACCAGATTGTGAAAGTTGACGGCATCGAAAACCCGACCTGGGAGCAACTGCAGCCCCGCGTGTGGCTGAGTCCCAACCAACCGCTGAACATCACCATCCGCCGCGGCGACCAGATCTTTCAGAAAACCATCGTACCTCAGTCGGTGACGACTTCAGAAGTCGGTTCGGCTGGATGGTATCCCGAGGAACCGGTCATCGTGGGCCGCATCGAGTCAGGCACTCCTGCCGCCCAGGCGGGCCTGACCGAGGACGACAGAATCGTAGCCATGGATGGCAAGCCTTTGGTTTCCATCGAATCGATGATTGAGAGGCTTCAGCAAACCAAAGACACTCCCGTCGATCTCACCGTGATCCGTGGCCCCCAGACTTTGACTTTCCGTCTGAAGCCGGTGCTCGCAAAGACCGAAGATCCGAAAGAGCAGCGATACCGCTTGGGGTTCCTCAACAAGAGCGAAACCAAGGTGACCACCTTGCCATTCTCCCAGGCCCTCGCTCTTTCCTTGCAACAAAACAAAAAGTACTCTTTGCTTATTCTCGAACTGGCCAAAAAGATTGTGCAGGGGAAAGTTTCCGTGCGCGCGGTTTCCGGTCCAATCGGTATCGCTCAGGACGCGGGTTATGCAGCCCAGCAAAAGGGATGGACTCCGCTGATGGAGTTGACGGCCGGGATCAGTCTGAACCTCGGCATCTTCAACCTGCTGCCCATCCCGATTCTCGACGGCGGCGTCATCCTGTTCCTCTTGATCGAAGGTCTGATGCGGCGCGACGTCAGCCTGCGCATCAAGGAACGCGTCTACCAGGCCGCATTCGTTTTCCTGGTATTGTTCGCCGTCATGGTCATTTACAACGACCTCATGAAGACTCTACCCGGGCTCATGGATCGGCTCCCGTAACAGCAACCGCCATTGTCGGCTTTGTAGGTTAGGCCTCGCCGACGCCGGGCGAATCCTGCGCTCCTGCAATTGCTCGTAAAACTCGCCACAAGCCTTCATCGGGCAAGCTTCGTTGGGCAAGAATGAAGATTAACAATCTGGATTAGCTTCCTGGGTGTGCCAGAGCCTTCACGGCCAGGTCGGAACGATCGCGCAGTTTCTGAACAGTTTCGTGGATGGCTTTGGCCGTTCCGGCATCGCCGCTCTCGGCCATCTTGGCAACGCTTCCCGCTCCCTCGGTAGCAGTGCTGGCAATATCGAGCAGGACCACCAGCGCGTCCGCGTGGAGTTTCCACAGCGAGGACATGCTTTGGCTGCGCTTTAGTTCCTCAAGCTCCGTGTTGATTCGCGCCACGCAGGAAACCAGGCGGATGAATGTGCGGGCAACGTCTGCGCGAAGACTCTTTTCCTCGAGAAAGCCGGCGTTATAGGCATCAGCTTCGGGCCCGCTCAGCGTCAGATTAAAGAAGCGCATGGGAACAACCTGGCGATACTTAGGATCGGCTACTCGGACAAATATCCGAATCGATTCTTCGACGCGGCGCAGTTTGCCCTCTTCGGCGGAGATTTGCTGCGCCGTGATAACGGGGGGCTGGAATGTTTGATTCGCAGTCGGCGCTTTTGCAGCGGCAGCGGCGACCCGTGCCCCTTTGGCCGTGGCACCCGCCCCACCTGAGGATGGTATGGCGTTCCCTGCACTGGGAGCGAGCAACGACTTGCGAATGGGCGGGCGCCTGTCCAGTTCCTTTTTCAAGCGGGAAACGCGCCGAAATTTTTCCAGCGCACCGTCGTAATCGGCCTGAAGCATTTCTTTTTGTTCGATCGCGGCCACATGCTCGACGGTGACTTCCACGCCATCTACTGTGCTTAGAATGCTTCCTCCCATTTCGTCCAGGGCCTGGGCAAACTGCTTGATTTCAGCCAGGGCTTTGGCGAAGAGTTGGTCGAAGCGCGCGCCGAACGCGGCATTATGAGCGGAAATCGTAGCCAGCACGCCGGGATGATAAAAGGAAGAGTCCAGCCAGCGCTTCAACTCTCGCACTCGCGAAACAATGCCGGAATCCATGAGGCTGTTGAAGTCGCGATAGCGGGCAATCTCATCTCGCAGCGGATCGAAGTTTCGCAGCAGTTGCACGTGCTCTTCTGGGAGCGAAGGAACATCGGTGTCGGCAAGGATTTCGATCAGCGCAATTTCGAACGGAGAAAGCGGCAGTGATCCGTCGAGTCCGTAGCCATGCTGCTGCCACTGTCCGGCAACACGGGGATGGCGGTAGAGAAAAGTAGAAATCAAATCGGTCTTGTCGCGGTTAACTTCGCTCGGCTCCCTGCGCCGGACGAAGTAGCGAAGCAGGGCCTCGGCAACTTCCGAATCCGTATCCGGAGTCAGCGCCTGCCGCAGCATTGCCGGGGTAATGGCCATATCCAGCAGATGCAGCCAGCGATACATCCGGGAGAGAGTTTCCGGAAGGTCGGCTTCGGAGTGACGCAGCGCAATCTCATCGAGCCCGCTTGGAATGGGCACATCGCCGCCAAGCGCATCCCGCATCAGCTTCTGGTAGAAACCCTGGACTGTCGCCAGGATCGACAACTCAAACTTAAGGTCCTCGGCCAAGCCACGCTCCACGAGCGGGATTCTCCCCGTCGGTTGAGGGAATTCTTTACTGCTGTTCAAGTAAAGACGAGAGTTACCCGGTGACGCAAGTTACCAGCGGAGCGGCACTGTCACGCGAGCACTTCGTTTTTCGGAAGTTCATGGCCTTCTGGTCGGGTGCGAGGGGTTGGGTTGGTCGGTACGCAATATTGCCGGCGTACAGCAAGCGACTAACAGCCAGCGACTCCGACGATCCGTGTTGCTATCGTATTGTTACTTCTGTACTTATCCGCACTGCAAAAATGTGCGCGACAATAGCACTTCATAACCAACATCTGCAGCTCATTTTCTGATATTCTCATGCGTTTTACTTCGAGGTGAGCGGTGGAGAAGCGCGGGCTGAAGTATCATCGCGGGCGGTTGGGAGAAGCTCTGCGCGAGGAAATTGAAACGCTGGTGGAAGGAGAGCTGGCCGATCCGCGGATCGGACCGGTGGGCGTGACTGCGGTCCACGTGGCCGACGATGGCCGCTCGGCGCAAGTGCTGGTGGATGTGGATGGCGACGACCAGGAGGCAGAGCGAAGTCTCGAGGGATTGCTTGCCGCCAAAGAATATATCAGGCATGAACTGGTGGAACGCCTGCGGTTGAGACGCGCGCCAGAATTGTACTTCCGGCTGGACCGCTCAGAGCGGGAAAAAGCGCGAGTCGAAGAACTATTGGCGCGAGCGAAAAAGAGGATGAAAGCGCGTAAGAATTCGAAGGAGAAAAAGGCGTAGCAATGTTGCAGGATGTTCTCCAGCAAATCGAGCAGCGCGACCGCTTCGTGCTTACTTCCCACGCGCGGCCCGATGGCGATGCCATCGGATCGGCGCTGGCGTGCTGCCAGGTTCTGCGCGGGATGGGTAAGCGAGCTGACGTTGTGCTGCACGATGGCGTGCCTCGCATCTATCGCACGCTGCCCTTCGCCGATCAAGTGCTGCAGGCCAATCGCGTCGCCGGCAACTACGAGGCGGCGATCATCCTGGAGTGCGATAGCATCCACCGCACGCGGCTCGAGGGTCTCGAAAATCGCTTCCTGATTAGCATCGATCATCACGTCAGCGGTCGGCCCTTTGCGGACGTGAACTGGATCGATCCGCATGCTGTGGCCACAGGAGAAATGGTCTTCCGGCTCGCTCGCGAAGCCGGAACCTCATTCTCGCCCGAAATTGCCACCTGCCTTTACACCGCGCTGATGACTGATACGGGTTCGTTCATGTTCCAGGGAACGAACGAGCATACGTTCGCACTGGCGCGCGAACTGGTGCTGGCCGGCGCCGATCCTTCGCATTGCGCGCGCAGTATTTATTTTGCTCATTCGGTCGCCAAGATGAGGCTGCTGGGCGAGGCTCTGCGCAACCTTAATACCGAAGGCCACATCGGCTGGACGTTTGTGACACAGGAGCAAATGGAGCGTTGCGACGCGAAGGAAGAAGATTGCGAAGGCCTCGTAAACTATGTGCTTTCAATCGGAGAGATTGAGGTCGCGGCTTTTTTCCGCGAACTTCCGGACGGCCGTTTTCGAGTCAGCCTGCGTAGCAAAGGACAGCTCGATGTGGCGAGAGTGGCTGAGCGTTTCGCAGGCGGCGGCCATGAATGCGCCAGCGGATGCTCGGTCGATGGACCGCTGACCCAGGCCGTCCACCAGGTCCTGGAAATGCTGCGCCGCGGTCCAATCGTACAATAACCATCTACCAACAACGCCGTCGCCTCCAGAACCCTGACCCATGACGAATCGCAGCCGCATCGACTCGCTGTTACTCGCGGGCTTCTGCGCATTTTTGTTTTTGTACGGACTAGGCCAGTTCGGACTCATCGGTGCCGATGAGCCCCGCTACGCCCAGGTAGCGCGCGAAATGCTTGAACGGCACGATTGGATCACTCCCTCGCTTGGCGGGCAGCCCTGGCTGGAAAAGCCGCCACTCTATTACTGGGAAGCCATGCTCGCGTATCGAATCTTTGGCGTGAGCGACTGGGCTGCACGCCTGCCTTCGGCGTTTAATGCCAGTCTCCTGGTTCTGGCAATCTATTTTTTCCTGCGCCGCTTCCGGCCCGGCGTTGAACTGGATGGCGCATTGATCACGGCTTCTTCGGCTGGCATCGTTGGCTACGCTCGCGCCGCTTCGATGGATATGGCTCTGGCCGCGGCTTTCACCATGGGGATGGTCGCCTGGTGGGCGTGGCGCGAGAGCGAAAAAAGAATTTATCTTACGATCTTTTACGCATTCATGGCTTTAGGAACACTAGCGAAAGGGCCGGTGGCCCCGTTCCTGGCTTTTGTTGTGATCGTTAGTTACGCGGCTGCGGTTCGCGAATTACGCCTTGTCCTGAAAACGCTGTGGATGCCGGGGATTTTCTTTTTCTGTGCGCTCGCACTGCCCTGGTATTTTGCGGCGCAGATGCGCAACCCGGGATTTTTTCGCGAATTCATCCTGGAGCACAATCTCGGACGCTTCTCGCACAACCTTTATCATCATACCGAGCCCTTTTGGTATTACCTGCCGATAACGGCGCTGGCATTGGTTCCGTGGACGGTCTTCGTGATCGCAGCTCTCGTCCCCGCGCTGCGGACGTGGCAGGCCAAACATAAAACAATTGCCGTTGGCGGAATGGATCTCCAATATCAATTCACTCTTTTTGCCGGTGGCTGGCTGATCGTGCCCGTAATCTTCTTCTCCTTTTCGCAATCGAAACTCCCAGGCTACATTCTCCCCGCAATTCCAGCGGGCGGGCTGCTGTTGGCCGATTATTTGCGGCAACATCTTGAACAGGGCGAATCCGAACTACTTTCGAAAGTCCTCGTCGTGTTTCATTCTTTGCTGGCCGCAGCGCCGATCGTTCCCGCCTTGCTGATCGCCTACTTGATCACCCAGCGCCGCCTTCCCGGCGGGCAGCCAATGATAGTGGCGCTGGCCGTTGCATTTGTGCTCTGTGCCGGGATCGGGCTCACCCTGGCGCGCAAAACTGGCGTGCGCATGCTGCGGTTCATCACTCTGATTCCGGTCGTGCTTGCGGTTGGAGCCGTCTTGAAGCTGGGCTCCGGGGCGATTGACCATACGCTCTCCGCGCGTCCCCTGGCCCATGAAATTTCCACTATCCAGACCAGTCCACTGCCGCTGGCCGTCTACCATGTCCGGCGCGATCTGGAATACGGTCTCACGTTTTATCGTAACCAGTTAACTTTCAACTATGACTGGGGCAGGGTTCCTCAGGAAGAACACTTATTGGTGGCGCCGGAGGATTCGCAGGTGGAGATCGCAAAACTGGTGGCGGGCCGCCGCGTTTCTTTCCTTGGAAATTATCCGGCGCAGCATCTGGATTACTACTGGGTTGCTGCGGCGGGAGCAGGTCCTGCGCATTAACGGTTTCTGTGTTGCCGTTCTCAGTTCCGCCGGTTTGCCTCTCGTCCTAGAAACGCACTAAACTCGAAGATCTGCCATAGCAAATGAGGCCAAAGTCTATTCTTGACTGAATTTGCGGGAGCCCCGTGGAGATTCTCGACCTTAGACATTTTTCCTCCGTCGATTTGCGTCCTCTACTTGACGACGAGGCGCGAGCCTGGGCGAGTTTGCTCTCCTGGGACTATAACGGATCGGCGGAGATGATCCTCCGCTATGTCGATGCGAAAATTCTTCCCGGGTACGCTGCCATCGAACGCGGACGCATCTTCGGTTATAGCTTTTTTGTCTATGAAGGCAGCAAGGGAGTGGTTGGCGATCTTTTTGTCGCCAATGGCGGCCGTCTTCCCAATGCGCGCGAAGTTGAAATTAAGTTGCTGACGCATGTGATCGAGACTCTGCAGCAATCTCCCGGAATTCATCGCGTCGAAGCCCAGTTGCTGGCGCACGAAGCCGGAAGCGTCGCCCGGCCGTTTCTCGACCAGGGATTCCAGCGCCATCCGCGGTTGTTCATGGCTCTGGCACTGGGAAACACCGTGCCCCAGTCGCCGCCGGCGCAGCCGGATATCGAAATCCGCCGCTGGACTGAAGCCGACTATCAGCCTGCCGCCGCCGTAATTACGGCGGCGTATCGTGGCCATGTTGATGCCCAGATCAACGATCAGTACCACACGCTGAGCGGATCGTTGCGCTTTCTGAACAACATTGTTCGCTTTCCAGGATGCGGATTATTCGACATTGAGTCGTCGTTTGCGGCGCTGGATCGCAAAGCGAAGAATCTGATTGGACTTATTCTCTGCTCTCGGGTTCGCGGCGATGTGGGCCATGTGACTCAGGTGTGCGTATTGCCCGAATATCGTTCGCGCCGTATCGGTGAATCGTTGCTGGCCGCAACCGCTGCGAACCTCCGCAAGCGCGGTTTCTCTATGCTGTCGCTGACCGTGACCGAGGCGAATGTTGGCGCTGTCGCTCTCTACCGCCGCCTGAAATTCGACTCCAAGCGAGTGTTCGATGCCTTCGTCTGGCAGGGATGAAGATAACTCTTAGCGGTTAGCTCATGGCTGCTGCACGTGACCTTATTAAAGCTTAGGAACTCTCGCCCTAAGCAGGCTATGCGGCCGATCCATGGAGGTCGATATCTGCAGGAGAAAGCTAACAGCCAGCAGCCAAGAGCTATCTTCGTACCAGCCACATAGCCCAGCCCGCCACCAGAACGCCGCCAAGGAACATCGCGAAACAGTACAAGCCGTAGCGGACCATATCGCGCGTGGTCTCGCGATGCGTGATGCCAAATACGATGGAAGCAAAGAGTGCGAAGACTAAGGCCGCACTGAAATGAGTCAGCTGAATGGTCATTGTTTCTTCCCGATCGCGATGTGGTAGGCGTCCGCCACCGCGATAAAATTCAGCAGCCCGGCGACGATCATGAACTTCGTTCCGTAATCTGCGATGGCGAACGCGATCGCTCCCTGACCCCAGTTCATGGCGAGCGCGGCAATATACAGCCCGCCCGCGCCCAAATCGCCGATGAAACCCAGAATATCGAGAATGTCGCCACCGTTCGCCTTGTAAATATGGCCTTGCATCATCAGGCCGAGGACGAACAGCGTTCCGATCGAAACTAAGAGCAGCGTTCCCCGTATCCATCGTTTTTGGATGATGTGGCCCGCGCCGGGAATCAGCCAACCCACGGCGGGCGCGATTATGGCCATCATACTGGCAGGCTGTGCCGTTACGGCCGTGGCGGGTTTCGGCTTAGCTGGAATTGGATTTGCCATCAGATAATTACGATCTCGCGTTGAATGTTGCCGGTTACTTCCGCCGACTTGGGCCGTACTAGCACGTTGACTTCGCTGCGCACGCCGAACTCCGGCAGGTAAATGCCGGGCTCGATAGAAAAACAGGAGTTGGGAAGAATCTGTCGCTCGTCGTGAATTTCCAGGTCGTCCATATTGGCCCCATTGGAATGGACGTCGGTGCCGATGGAATGTCCGGTGCGATGAATGAAATATTCGCCGTAGCCTTTTTGCTTGATGTGATTGCGGGTTGCGCGATCCACTTCCCATCCGGCAATGCGGCGGCCAGCGCCAATTGCATCAATTACCGTCTTCACCCCGGCGTCGCGCGCGTCGCGCACAATCTCGAAAACCTGGTGCATGCGGCCGGTCGGCGCTTTGCCCACGAATCCAACCCACGTAATGTCGTAATACACTGACCCCGGAACATTTTTTTTCCCCCACACGTCGAGCAGCACGAAATCACCCGCGCGAATGGGAACTGGACGATCCGCCCGCGGCTCGTAGTGCGGATTGCCCGCATTGGCGTTTACGGCCACGATCGGTGAATCTTCCGTAAGCAGGTTCTCGCGCTGAAATGCTTCTATGAACCACTGCTGGATTTCATGTTCCGTCGTACCACCGTCGCGGACCTGTCGTCCAATTTCCTTGAAGGCCGCCGCAGTGATTGCATCAATCGAGTCGCGCGCCGCGAAGTGCGTTTTGATTTGATCTTCGCTCCATGTAGCCTCGAACTGTGCCACCAAGTCTGCCGCGCTAATGATGTTTTTTCCTAAACCCCGCAGCAACTCAATCGTCCCACCATCGACCAGTGAGATAGTGAAGACAATGTTGTTGGGCGAATACTGCATCGCGATATCACGGTAAGGCGCGAGCATCGACTTCAGACTGTCGAACAGCTCTTGCCATCCGGAATACTGTCGCTTGCTGCCGGGCAAGGAATCAAGGTGCCCCGCTTCGATCTTATGCACCAGCTTGACCGGTTCGCCCTGCGCCGGAATCGCGTAAAACCAGCGCCGCGTCACCATCAATCCCAGCGGCAATCCGAGCACACGATAGGCGATTGGATCGCGGTGGTGGTGGTCGTAAAAAAGCCATGCGTCGATGTTGCGTTCGCGCAGCGCGGACTGAATGGCAGACAGGTCCATGAGCAAACGTCTATTGTAAACAATGGAAGGGATTTGAGCGAATTAAGGAACGCCTATCATTTCTCAGGGGAGGCGGATAAAATCCGCTTTCGTGTCTGCGCGGGTAGCGTCTCGCAGGCTGTTCGCAGCACCAGACGGGGAGCGCGTCCGCGAATCTTCATTAAATATGGGACCGTCCTTTTAGCATCGTACTTCGCCGTCTCCCGCAGCAGCCAACCTAACCCTTTCTGCACCATGTCATCTTCGTCCGCGAGCAGTGAATCCGAAAGATTCTTAATTTCCGGAAAAAACATCTTCGCGCGCGCACCGCGTATCAGCGCTACACAGGCCGCACGGCGATGCCAGCGGTTTCGTGACCTTGCCCAGCGAAAAACTGCTTTTGTACGTGCGGGATCGGCCGCAACCAGGGGAGCGATCAGACAATGCACCAGCGCATCATGGTCCGACCAACTGCTGATCCGGTCGAGCCATGACTCGAACCGCCTGAACTCACGGTTGCTGAATTCAGCGTCAAGTTTCTCCAGCAAAAACACAGCGGCAAGTTTCTCTTCCAGTACTGAACCGGAAAAAAGACGATCGGCAACGTCGATCAGGAAATCGAGTCCGTAATCTTTTCTTACTTCCCGCCGGAAATCCAAGGCAGCACGCCGCAGGTCCGCTGTATACCATCCATGCGATTTGATTTCTTCTTTGAAGAACCATTGCACGCCCGCAGCATGTTCGGCAGAACCGCCGTCTTTCAACACGCGGCGAATCTGTGCAGCCACGACCCTGGCTGTTTTCAATTGAGGCATGAATCACTGCCGTGAAGTCCGCCAGCAAAAAAGGCGGCCCGCTGGCCGCCTTATGTTCTCAATCACTGTAAGCCGGTTTCACGCGGCGCGAGCCGCAACCATTGCCGGACGATAGCCGCATTCGCCGGCTTTCTTGAAGGCTTGCATGGCTTCTTCCGGGGACATCAGCGGGGTTGTCTGGACAGCTTTGCAGGCGCCGCCCCCCGCAAACGCCATGGCAATCGCCGCCGCGCTTACATTGTCAGGCAGTTCGGCAACGAGGATTACATCGTACTCTCCAAATGCGAACCAGGCGGTTTCGATTTTGCCTCCCAACTTCTCGATGGCGGGCCGAACCGCTTCAATTCGATTCTGGGGATGCGCCAGAAGCGCCTCCCATCCCTCGCGGGAATACGCGATTTGGTGAAGGTAATGTGGCATAGAACCTCCTTCAAGTCATTTGCTGGGAGCGAATGATTTCAGAGGCGAACCGCGAAGTCAAGTCTGGTGGGCTAGACTTTAACCACTGCAGGAACGCTTGCGGTTCTGAACATCCGGTCATAAATCCACAGCAGTACGGTGGTTGCTACACCTACTCCCGTGACAACCCACCACATCCGTGCAGGCTGGTGCGCGACCTCTCCGAAATGATGAACCAGAGTTCCGCCGAACCACCCGCCGATCAGCGACCCGATTCCGATCGGCAAGAACGCAAAGCCCATGTAGGTGCCCTGCTGACCCGGAGGCGCAAGCAGCGCGATGTATTCGTAATAGCGCGGCTGCTGGATGATCTCACCCAGGGCAAGCACAAATAGCGAAAGAATTGCTCCCCAGATCGTCGGCCGGAAGACAAGGATCAACCACGAAACGGACGTGATCAGCGTACCTAGAATCACAGCTTGAAACGCCGGAATCTTGCGCGTCAGGAAATTTACTGCGAGCGTGAGACAGATCACGGTCAACCCATCGGTGACGAGGATCTTCTCAACGTCGGCCCCGGAATTGATGTAGCCGTGAATGTACCCGGGCAAACTGATGTATTGCTGCCAGAACACGATCCAGTACCCCGTAAAGAGCACGAGGAACCACATGAAGCGGCTGATGCCAGCAAGCACCAGTATGAGAAGTCCCGTCCATATCCACCAGGGCACGTTGAATTGCGGATAGATCCAAAGGCCGATTCGAAGCAACACTGCGGTCATCAGCACGGGCAGAACCAGGCGATAGTTGCCAACTACGACGCAAAAGTTCCGCACAACGGTCGCAATCGAAGGTGGAGGCGCATCTCCGGGTTTGCGCGGATCACGAAAAAAGAACAGAACCACAAAGAACATCGCGAGGACGAAGAGCGCGGCTACCCGGTAAACACTCTCAACGCCGAGATGACGATGAGCCCAGGATGCGAATAATGGTCCGGCAGCGCCGCCAATGTTGACCATGGTGTAGTAAATCGAATAGCCGATGGAGCGAACGTTTTCCTTGGAAGCGCGCGCCGTGGTGCCGACCACGCTAGGCTTCACCAGCGAGATGCCGAGTGCCGGAAGAATGAGGATGAAGCCGACAAACAAACTGAGCGGCACAGCGTTGCGCACCGGTGCCAGCCAGGACGCTCCGATGGAGCCGATCAGAAAATACGCCGCCGCCAGGACGAGATACGCAATCGACAGCGCACGGCGAAAGCCCAATCGATCTGCGGCGGCTCCGCCGAAGATGGCGAGAAACCATACCATCCCCCCAAAGATGCCGGTCAGCGTCCCGGTCTGCTCGGCGGAGAAATTCAGCCGCTCTTGTAGATAAAGAGCAAGGGAAGCAAAGGCCCCGTAGTAGGAAAGGCGTTCGAAAATCTCGCTGATGTTGGCAACCCAGAAGGGCCGCTCGAACCCGGTGCGAATTTCCTGCAAACGTTCGGAAAAACTTTCGGAAAAACTCAAGACTGGCTCTCCTGATAACGATTGTGGCGCGGGCGCCCTCGCTGCGCGTTTGTTGCCGGCCTACACTGGCTCGGCCTAGTTCTGCCCGCGTCTACGTCCCAATCCACTTCCTGACTTCTTCTGCCGAAAGTCCAATCACGCGAATTACTTTTTGGCGGCTGCTCCGGCCGGACGCAATGGTAACGGAAGAGCGGGGCACCTTCAAAAGTTTGGCGAAGAATTCGATGCAGGCTGCATTTGCTTTGCCATCGACCGGCGGAGCGGTAAGAGAAACTTTTAGCGCATCGCCAACTTCGCCGGTGATGGCGTTTTTCTTCGCGTGAGGATGGATTCTCGCCGCAAACGTCACTTCGCCGGCGGACTCCTTGATGACGATCAAGCGGCATTTCCTAAAGAGAAAGAGAACGCCGTCTCAGCCAACAGCAGTGCGCCCTCGAGTGGTATCAGCGGGTGCTGCAGGGTGCGTGACTTTTCGATGCTTGCCATGAGCGCGATGGCGAACGTAAGCACGGTTACATTTGCGGTGATGCAAAATAGCTTCAAACTTTGTACCCCGCTGCCGTTGCGAAGGCGCAGTACATTCAACATTGCGGTAAACAACAAAGCGAGGCCCGTCCCAAAGATCCAGATTCTGCCAGTGTACGTTCTCGGCACGAGTAGGCAGTCCACGATTGCCAGGAGAAATAAAGTCGTAGCGCAGAGCCAATCAAAGGTCTTCAAGTTTAAATGTTCCTCGTGATCCAGCTAGTTAAGGTTTCGCTCTCTCGCCGAAGATGGCGGTACCCACGCGCACGCAAGTTGACCCCTCTTCAATCGCCACTTCAAAATCGTGCGACATTCCCATGGAAAGCTGATCCATCGGAATTCCTGGAAGCTTGCGAGCGGCGATCGCATCGCGCAACTTGCGCAGCTTGCGAAAATATGCCCGCGCGCCTTGCGCATCGTCAGTGAACGGAGGCACAGTCATGAGCCCACGAAAGGCCAACGCCTCGAACCGGAGTGCGGCTGTCAACAATTGTTCGAGTGCGGGCGAGTCCGGCGAAACGCCGCTCTTCGCGGCCTCGCCCCCACCGTTGATCTCGATGAGCACGTCGAGCGTCTTGCCAAGCGTGCGGGCTGCCGCGTCCAGCTTCTCCGCCAGCTTCAGCGAATCGACCGAATCCACGGCGTGAAACAGTTCCACAGTCTTCGCGGCCTTATTAGTCTGCAGATGGCCGATCATGTGCCACTCCATCGCTTGCAAATCCTGAAGCGCTTCGATCTTGGCCGCAAATTCCTGGACCCGATTCTCTCCGAACAGGCGCTGTCCTGCGGCATAGGCCTCGCGGACGCGCTCTGGCGGCTGGGTCTTGCTGACGGCCATCAAGGCAACGTTGTCGGGGTTGCGTCCAGCGCGGCGCGCCGCTCTGCTGATGCCTTCGCGCACCGCGGCCAGATTTTCCGAGACAGACATAGGAAATCCTAAGCCACGAAGGACACGAAGCTGTACGAAGGAAATCTAGAATTTCTTTCGTGAACCTTCGTGCCCTTGGCGGTTAAACAAAAACTACATCATCGCCGTTGGCGGCGCCGGTTCGTTCGGATCGCCTGCAGCTGAAACCGGCAAAAAGATCATCAGAGCCGCCAAGCCCGCCAGCACGATCATCCCTCCCACCAGGTAGGATGGATCGTTGAATATCTGGGGCGGATGGTTCGGAGCGCCCCACCGCGGAACGAACTGCAATCCTGCCCAAACCAGGCCCAATAAAGCTTCTCCGGCGATCAAACCGGAGGCCACGAGCACTCCGGCATTTTCTACGCGCGCCTTCTGTGCGCTGTTGAATCCGCGGCGCTCGGCAACCCAGTCGCCGAGTGAGCGAATCACTCCACCTACAAAAATCGCAAAAGTAGTCCCGAAGGGCAAATACATGCCAACTGCCACCAGCATGGGACTCTTGACCTGCATCATGATCATGGCAATACCGAACAAGATTCCGACCACCACGAGAGGCCACGCCATCTCTTTGCCCACGATGCCTTGCGCCAGCGTTGCCATGAGACCAGCCTGCGGCGCTGGAAGCTCTGCACCGCCGAAACCCACCCCTCCGGCTTTGATGTTGCCTTCGTGCAGCAGCATCAGCGGGAAGTACATCACGAGGCTTGCCACGACTACGGCGATCAGCTCAGCCGTCTGAATCTTCTGAGGTGTGCCGCCGAGAATGTAACCAACTTTGAAATCCTGTAAAAGTTCGCCCGCCACTGCCGACGAAACGCAGACCACCGCCGCCACGCCCAGGACCGCGGCCACTCCCGAGGTACCGGAAACTCCCAGCGCCACCATCAGGAGTGCAGCGATCAACAGCGTCGACAGCGTCAGGCCGGAAATCGGATTGTTAGACGAGCCAATGAATCCCACCAGATTGCCCGACACGGTTGCAAAGAAAAAACCCACCAGAATCATTACCACGGCTGCCAGAATGGCTGGCCACACCAGACCCGAGATCTTGATGTAGAGCAAACACATCAGCACGAACATCACAGCAATCAAACCGAAGACGGTTTTCGAACTCATGTACCGTTCCGTACGTGCCAACTGGGCTTGCT
Organism: uncultured Acidobacteriota bacterium; assembly: GCA_963842075.1. Taxonomy (GTDB): domain Bacteria; phylum Acidobacteriota; class Terriglobia; order Terriglobales; family Acidobacteriaceae; genus Sulfotelmatobacter. The sequence continues at coordinate 222,811 of CAWJFA010000021.1, forward strand.
GATCGGAAGTTTGGCGCAGGTCCGCGAAAGCCTTGCCAATTCCCGCAGTCAGGCTGGCGCGCATTTTGAACAATGTGTAAGCAGCGCCGACCAGCATCCCGCCGACGGCAATCGGACGCACAATGTATCTCCACACTGCATCCCCTAGGTTTGCCCAGTTGTCGGGAGTGTCGGCCGGCAAATATGCTTTGAGCTGCGGCCCAAGAAAGAAGATCATCAACGGAACTAACAGCCCCCAGGCCAGCACGCTGCCGGCAAATTGAATCGACGCCAACTTGACGCCGATGATGTAGCCCACTCCTAGATACGCTGGGCTCACGCTCGGGGCGGCGAATACGGTCGTCCCTCCTGTGGGCAAGACGCGCGTGCTTCCCGCCGAGCCAAGCCGTACCTGACTGTGTCCCAGGCTGCCAACTCCAACATGAAGATCGGTGTCGGCGGCGAACAACCCGAATTTTCCCAGAATGTACACCACTCCGCCAACGCCGATATTCCAGAAAAGATATTTCGCAGCTTGCGCCCCACGTTGTCCGGCTTTGTGAATTTCTGATGCCGCCAACGATTCAGGAAAAGGCAATTCTGGATCTTCGACCATCCCGCGACGCACTAAAGAAATAAACAGCACTCCCAGGATGCTGCCCACCATAATGAGCGACGTCGATTTCCAGTACGCGTCAGCAAAACGAAACGAAGGCCAAGCCTTGGCCAGCAGAAACGCTGGAAGCGTAAAGATTGCGCCGGCCGCGACGGACTCCCCAATCGATCCTGCGGTCCGGGCAATGTTTTCCTCTAGGAGCGACCCTTTCCATGCGCGCATGGCGGCCATCGCAATCACCGCGGCAGGGTACGTTGCCGCAATCGTAATGCCGGCACGCAATCCAAGGTAAGCGTTTGCCGCCCCTAGAACGACGGTCATCAGAAGTCCCAGCAGCACCGCGCGCAGAGTAAATTCCTTCATCTCCATGTGCTCGGGCACAAAAGGGACGTGCTTCTTGACACCAGTTCCTGGTCCGGAGACTGGACTACTCATAAGTGGAATCCTCGTTGAGCGTGAGATGAAAGCAATGTTGGTTCGCTAACTTATTCAAAAGACTAAACGGCGCACGTTAGCATGCGAGACGCATGCTTTACAAGAGGGACGCAGGATCTGGCTTCGCCCCATTGAAATATTGGCAAGGTCATTCCGTGAGCGTAAAATACATGGCATAAGCGTTAAATCAGTTCAAAGTTTTCTGTGCGCCCTTCGCAGTTCTTCAACCGGAGGTGTAGTGTGACAGGAATTTCTTCCGACCAGCTCTGGTTCCAGAAGTATCTTGAATTTCGTTGCGACGACTGCGGCGGCGGTACCGGGTTCCGGTCGAGGCGCCGCAGCTTTTCCGAACGTTACCTTCTGCCGGTTCTTCTGTTGCAGCCGGTCCGCTGCGCAGAATGCTTTCGGCGTGATTATCGTTTGATATTCGTGCCAGTGAAGGATCGGCTGCCCGAAACGGTAAAGAAGGCGCCGCCTCCCGTGGCGCGAACCAATCGTAACGTTGCCTAGCGGGCCCGACCGCCGTTATACTCTACTCAACAGTAATCGTAGGGTCGCCCGCTCGAGAAATTTCCTGCGGGAACACGGAGGCCGTCTTCAGCAGTAGTGAGGACAGAATTCGGGCTAGCCAAGCCAAAGCCGCAATGGCCTGCCCTTCTATTGCTTCCCGAAGCGCTCTTTTGCCGGTCGACCGCACCTTAATCGGCCATAGCTGCACAGAACCAAGCTCCACTGAGCTAACCTCCAGTGAGCTAACCTCCACTGAACCAACCTGGACCGAACTAAACTGGATGGCCGCGGCTTTAGCGGGCAAGCTTGCGCAGAGTCTTTTTGCGGTATTGTTTCCTGCCGATTGCCGCGTCTGTGGCCTGCCGCTGTTCAAGGTTTCACGACTCCCTGTCTGTCAGGAATGCCTCAATGCCATGCGTCCCATCACGGGCGGCGTCTGCGCCATTTGCGGCGAGCGGATATTCTCCCCTTACGCGCTTGGCAGCTCCGAGGGCGAGCCGCGATGCGGATTGTGTCGTCGCATCGAACCTGCTTTTGCCAGAGCAATGGCTTACGGCAGCTATGAAAGCGGCTTGCGCGAGCTGATTCATTTGCTAAAGTATGGCGGAGTGCGTCCGGCTGCGAACGTTCTTGGGCGCATGCTGGCGGAGGCCATCGCGGCGCTCGAACCTGCGTTTCCCGCTGATTCCGTCGTGCTGATTCCCGTGCCTCTGCATCGCGTCAAGCTTCGCCAGCGCGGCTTCAACCAGGCAGAACTAATTGCGCGCGCCGCCATGAAGGTGAGCCCGCATAGCGGTCGCTTGCGCTTGTCTGCGGCGGTACTTGAAAGAAAGCGCGATACCACATCGCAAACTGGACTTACCAGCCACCAGCGCCGCGAGAACTTACGAGGCGCATTCGGAGTGACTCAGCCTGAAGCCATTAAAGGCCGCGAAGTACTCGTGGTGGATGATGTTTACACGACGGGCGCGACCGTCTCGGAATGCGCGCGAGTGTTGCGCCGAGCCGGTGCAACCACGGTATGGGTCGCGACGGCGGCGCGTACACTGAAGGTTTCCGCTCAGCATGTACAGATTGCACCAGATAATGCCGGAGCTGGAATCGACGAAGTATCCACCGCGCCTGAGATTCCGATGGCTCGGGCCGCGGGTGGTTGACCGTGACGTTCTGGACGAATACGGCATCCAAAGAATTGGCTAAAAATCGTAACTGAGCAGCACGGAAAGGTGGAGACGCGGTTTCACAGGTTCAGGAGACAGGTTCAGGAGACAATTTCAGGAGAGAAGCACAGCATGTCATTCAGAGGCGAAGCCGAGACAGGACCAACAGGCAGGCACGCCGCCGGTCTGTTTGCGACGGCGGCGATGCATCGTGACAGTAACGGCAATTCACTGCATGCTCCTGTGCTCGTGTTGAATGCGTCCTATGAACCCATTAACGTTTGTGCCGCGCGTCGCGCTCTGGTTCTGGTGCTCAAGGGCGTGGCCATGACCGAAGAAGAGAATGGACACTTCCTGCACGCGGCCCGCATCGCCATACGCGTGCCCTCAGTCATCCGCCTTCTCGAATACCGCCGCATCCCGCACCAGAGCCGCGCCCTGTCGCGAAAAAACATCCTGCTGCGCGACCGCAATACCTGCCAGTATTGCGCCACCGTGCTGCCATCCAGCGAGTTGACGCTCGATCACGTGATTCCCCGCTCCCGCGGTGGATCTTCTACCTGGGAAAACCTGGTCGCCTGTTGCCACGCCTGCAATCGCCGCAAGGGTAACCAGTTTCCGCTCGAAGCTAGCATGAAACTGATGCGCGAGCCCCGCGCCTTCAACCTCCACACCAGCCGCCATATCATGCGGCTCATGGGCCGCAGCGATGATAAGTGGCGAAAGTATCTTTTCTATTAAGCTGTCATCCGAGTTAAGCTATCATCCCGAGAATTAAGGTTGTCATCCCGGGCCCAGCGAGCGATCCTGGTTTCGCCCGATAGCTGAGACCTACTGCGGTGGCGGCTGCGGACTTGTCGGCGCTGCATCCGGCTTCTTATCGTCGGGCTTCTGAGCCGGCGGCGCCTTCTGATCCTTCTGCTCGCCTTTCGGAATCTCCTGCCCCTGATACAGAATCTTCACGCTCGATCCAAAGCGCTTGTAGTCTTCATACTTCACGATCTCTCGAATATGGATGTCGTTCAGGTTGAAGTGCAGCGTGTCATCGGCGCGAGTGTAAACCGGAAACCAGTATTTGCCGTCGATCTGCTGCCGCCAGGTCGTGAACTTTGGATAGAGATGTTCGTCTTTGCCTCGTTTCCCATGAGTTTCCGGAACGGCCTTCCCATACGTCTTTACGATTTGGAAATCGTGATCGTCTACCCAGATGCGTCCCTGAAAATAGCGCTTCTTGCCAACAATCTCCTTGGGAGCGATGTCGAAAACATAGCAGTGCAGTTCGTCTTCGGTCTGCTGTCCCACATAAAGAATGTTGTACTCGGTAATTTCATCGCTGGTGAGCACAAACGGTAGCCGGTTGCGAAAGTCCTGCACGTCGCCTGAATCGAGCGAGAGCCCGCCTTGCTCTAAACTCGACTGCGGCGCAAATACCACGTTTTCCATGCGCCGGCCTTTGTCGTCAAAAAGCACATCGAAAACTTCGTGATACTCGCCTGTCGTGGTGCTGCCGTCCAAGGTCTTTACCGTAATGTCTTGTCTGTAGGTGTACTGATCGCGGGCCGTCTTGAATTCCTTTTCCTTTGCGGCGAAGCGCTGGATAATTTCTTCCGGAGTGATGCCTGTGGGCGGATTGTTCTCGAGCGCACCTTCCTGGGCGCCGGCAGACAAAGCTCCGAACAAGAGTCCAGTGAAGGCGGCAAAATACAACAAAGAGCGAAGCAGCCGTTTCATAACTACTATTTTAGCGAATAACTGGAAATCGACGCGAGAGATCGATGCTGGAGATGAAATGAAGGCGAAGGCAGGGCTTTCTCTACTGCAAACACCTGACCGCGGCAACCCTCCCCCGACCCCTCTCCGCTCAGTGAGGCCGAGGGTAGGGCGCTGCAGTTCTGCCGCATATAGGATGCCGTTTCGGTGCAGGGGTTGCCGTTGGAAGTAAAGAGCTGCAGCGCGTACAAATTTGTCGACATTTTTACCGCAGGCCTCTTCGCTGCGAGTTTCATGCCGGGATTGAGCACAAGCTAGCAACGAAAAGAGCCTTGTGCAATCAGTGCAATCAATGATAGCATTGATTGCATGGCGAGCATTACCATTCGCCGCCTTCCCGAGAATACCAAGCGGCGGCTGCGCCTTCGCGCCGCTCGCAACGGACGATCCATGGAACAAGAGGCGCGCGAACTTCTCGAAACCGCTTTGGCGCAAACAGACCGTAAGCCTGAAAATCTCGGGGAGACCATTCACCGGCGTTTTGCCGCCTTGGGCGGGGTTGATTTGAAGATTCCTCCCCGGGGTCCGATCCGCGACCCCGGCATCCGCTGAGAATTCGGATTTGCGAATGCTAATCCTCGACACCAACGTGATCTCGGAGATAATGCAGTTGTCACCCTCGCCGCGCGTGCTGGAGTGGTGGTCGCAGCAGCAGGCTGGCGAGCTCTTCACCAGCACCGTAACCATGGCAGAAATCCTGTATGGAATAGAACTTCTTCCCAAAGGAAAACGTCGCGACAAAATGCTGGCCGAAGCCGAGGCCATGTTCGCAGAAGACTTTGTCGGGCGCATTCTTCCCTTCGACGAAGAAGCGGCACGGGTCTTCCCGGAAATAGCTGCGGGACGGCGATCGCAAGGGCGCCCGATGGCGGAATTCGACGCTCAGATCGCCGCTATCGCCCGTTCTCGCCGCGCCATCCTGGCCACGCGCAACACCGCCGACTTCGAAGCCTGCGGCGTACGCCTGCTGAATCCCTGGCAGGGCTGAGTCCCCGAACCGCCGGAGTCATCCTGAGCGCAGCCGTTTTTCGGGCGCAGCGAAGGATCTCCCGCGCATCGCCGCCGCGTCCTCGCTCTGGCAGCTGATCGCTGCCCCTGCTACACTCATCCGTTTGCCGAGGAGAATCCGTCATGCGCCGTCTTGTCCTTTTTATATTCGCTCTCATCCCTTTCGCGTTGCCTGCGTTCGCGCAGGCCAAGCATCCCTTCACTTTTGAAGACATGATGAAACTCAAGCGCGTCGGTGAGCCGGAAGTTTCGCCCGACGGCAAGTGGGTGATCTTCAGCGTGGTCGACGTGAATCTCGAGGCCAACACCAGGACGCCGCACATCTGGATCGTGCCGCTTTCAGGCACTGAAGAAAAAAGTGGGGATCAGAAAAGTGGGGTGCCCCACGTCTCGCCGAATTTGCGAGACATGGGAAGCACGGAACGCGTGCTCATCCCGGATCAGGACGCCGACCGCCCACGCTGGGCCCTGGATGGGAAACGGTTTGCGTTTATTTCGACGAAAGAAGGTGGGTCTCAGGTTTGGGTTGCCGATTTCGACAGCGAAACAGGCACGGTGAAAGCCGTGTGGCAGAGGACGAGCATCGCCACGGAGGCTGGTGGCGAGCTTTGGTCGCCGGACGGAAAGAATATCCTCTTCACTTCGGACGTTTATCCGGAATGCGACGGTGCTCCTGAAGCGGAAGCAGCGTGCAACGCGCGGAAGCTTAAAGAAGTTGAGCAGTCGAAAGTCAAGGCGCTGATTTTCGAGCATCTGCTTTATCGCCATTGGAACGCCTATAGAGAAGGCAAGCGCAGCCACATCTTCGTGATTCCACTTCCTTCTGAGCTTCCGCCCTCGGGAAGCTTGGGTGACCACGCGGCATTAATTCCCCGCGACCTCACGCCCGGCGACTACGATGCGCCTGTGTTCTCGCTCGGCGGGCAGGACAACTACTCTTTCTCGCCCGACGGGCAGGAGATTTGCTACTCCTCGAATCATGATAAGAATCCGGCGGCTTCTACCAACAACGATCTCTGGATCGTCCCGGTCAGCGGAGGCCCGGCCGGATCTATCCAAGCAAAGAACATCACCGCCGACAATCCTGCCAGCGACTCGACGCCGCTCTATTCCCCCGATGGCCGCTACATCGCCTACCGCGCCCAGCAGCGTCCGGGATACGAGAGCGACCGCTTCCGCCTGATGCTCTACGACCGCAAGACGGGAGAGAAGAAAAATCTGACGGAAGACTTTGATCGCTGGGTGGGTTCGCTCACGTGGGCGCCGGACTCCAAGCAAATCTATTCAACAGTGGAAGACGCCGGTGAGTCGCACGTCTACGTTTGGAAAACTGATCCTCCATTCGGACCAATGGCTGCCGATGTCGGAGCGAGCCAGGCCCTCACCGAAGCCCATGAAGACCTGCGCACGCCACCAGTTTTGCACGGATTCAGAGACGACATCACAATTAGCGGCGACGGGAAAAAAATGCTTTTCACGGAGATGTCTATTATCGCGCCCAACGAGATCTATTGGTCGACACCGACCTTAAGGAGTTCCTGCGACAATCGACATAAGGGTGAGCCCCAGCCGATGGATTGCTACTACCTCAATCCGGAAGCGCTCACACACCTAAATGACGCTGTCCTCTCTCAAGTCGCCATGTCGCCGTTAGAATCTTTTTGGTTCACCGGCGCGCACAACGACAAAGTCGAAGGCTTCCTCGTCAAGCCCCCGAACTTCGACCCGAGCAAGAAATACCCCGTGAAGTTCCTTATCCACGGCGGCCCCGAGGGCGCCTGGGGAGACGATTGGAGCTACCGCTGGAATCCCGAACTCTTCGCGTCACCAACTTCATCGACGAGCAGCGGATACGTGGTCATCATGATCAACTTCCACGGCTCGACCGGCTACGGACAGAAGTTCATCGACGCCATCAACGGCGACTGGGGCGGCGCTCCGTTTGAAGACCTGATGAAGGGCCTCGACTACGCGGAAGAGCATTACGCTTTCATTGATAAGACCCGCGAATGCGCGCTGGGCGCCAGCTATGGCGGATACGCCATCAACTGGATCCTCGGCCACAGCGGCCGTTTCAAATGCCTCGTGTCGCACGACGGCATGTTCAACGCCGAATCTGCCTGGGGCACCACCGAAGAACTCTGGTTCAACGACTGGGAGTTCAAAGGCACTCCTTACGACAACCGCGCCAGCTACGAGAAGTGGTCGCCGCACCAGTACGCCAAGAATTTCAGGACGCCGACGCTGGTCATCCACGGGCAGCGCGACTACCGCCTCGACGTGAGCGAAGGCTTGCAGCTTTTCACCACGTTGCAGATGGAAGGCGTGCCGTCGAAGATGCTCTACTTTCCCGACGAAGGCCACTGGGTCCTCAAGCCGCAGAATTCTCAACTCTGGTACAAAACCGTGAATGACTGGGTGGATCAGTGGACGAAAAAGTGAGTCGGGCTTCGGTCGATGTGGCGACACCCGCCTCGGCTGTCCACCCGAGCGCTGCGAGGGGCTTGTCAGGGTTGGAGCGACCCGAAGGGACGCCTGACACTACCCCGGCGTTTCAACGCCGGGTCGCTGGCCCGAAAAACAGAGCCGCGTCCCGTAGGGACGGCTGAAACAGTCGTCGTTCGACGAAAATTGTTCGACGAAAATTGTTCGTCCGGGCCTCTGGCACGTGCGCTGCATCCTGCGTTCCCGCCAGTGAACTGGCGGCCTATTATCGAGTGGTCCCTCCGGGACCCTATGTCAGGAGCCAGATCATGCCTGCTCGGAAATCGACTGATCGCAAACCGCCGAAGTCACAGCCTGTCGCGCCGGAGGCTGACGCAGAACAGCAACTCGAATCCTTCCTTGCGAAATACGATCCCGAAGTCTCCACCTTCGGCCGCCGCGCTCTCGCGAAAATGCGCAAGCTTGTCCCCGGCGCCATCGAAATGGTCTACGACAACTACAACTGGCTGGTCATCGGCTTCAGTCCAACCGAGCGCCCCTCAGAGGCGATCTTCTCGATCGTGCTGCCTCCTAACCGCGTGACTCTGTGCTTTCTGCAAGGCGCGGGTCTGCCCGATCCTGCGAAACGCCTGCAGGGCAGCGGCAAGGTTGTCCGCAACATCCGGCTTATACGATCCCGGGCATCCGAACGCCAATGTGCTCGACGACCCCGAAGTTCGCGCCCTGATCAATGTAGCGCTCAACCGCGCCAAGGTTCCCATGCCGGCTGAAGCCCGCCGCAAGCTCATCATCAAGTCGGTTTCGGCCAAGCAGCGGCCTCGCCGGTCCGCACCGGGTAAAAAGTAAACTCAAACATCCGCACCGGCTCCAATAGGCATTCTTAGCAATCAGTTCTTAGCAATCATCTCTTTAGTAGTCATCGGCCGGCGGGGCACGCGGTGGCCCACCCCGCGGAGTCCGGAACACTTCCATGCCACGCGCCACTTGCGGCCGAAGAATTGTCTCCACCAGCACTCTCCGGAAAGGTCTCTAACACGTCCTGCAATGCGGCGGTGGTTCCAGCTGAGACTTGAATTTCAATCTCCAACGTTCCGCTGAACGATCCCACCGAGGGAACAAAGCTGGCCAAGCCGTTGCCATCGCTCGGCACGCTGATCGCTGTCGAACCAAGAATCACGGGCGTTGCGGGGGGGCCGCCGGGTGCGAGCGTCAGATCGTTAGCCGCAGGACGAAGCACCATTGATTGAAACAATACGCTCGCCGCCAGGACGGGATCGGGTGGCGAAGAAGAGTCGGTCACGCGCACGGTCACAGGCTGAAAAGCTGTTCCCGCGATCATCTGGCCCGCGCCGGTCACCGCCTGCAACTTCAACATAGCGGCACTCACTGCATTCCCATATATGGTTTGGCAAGGATTGTTTGCGGGCGCTACGCAGGCGCTAAGTTGCACGTTGGCGGTGAAGTTGGTCAGGGTCAGCGTAACCGTCGCATATCCACTGCCGTTTGTCACCGCACTCGCAGAACTGAGCGATCCGGATCCCAAGTCGATGAAGAAGTTTACAGTGGCGCCATTCCTCGGCACTCCCAGGCTTACCACGCGTGCCATAACCGGCACAGTCACTGATGCTCCTTGGGCGATCCAGAGGTATGGAGTGGTGACTCCAATATCCAAAGACGTTGACGTGGCCGTCATCGTTGTACTCACCGACTGGGCTGGGTTATAGACTGCAGGGGCAAGCATTGCCAGGATAGTTGCATTTCCCGTAGCACTGGGAGTAATGCCGGTGGAAGCGATTCCACTTTCATCGCTGATCGCCGAGCAAGTGGCAGCGCCGCCGCAAGCTGAGAGCGTTGCTCCGTTCGTAGTGGACCACGCCACGGTTGCTCCGTTGACGGGAGTGATTCCGTCGGAAGCGACTACCCGCACAACTACCGGATTCGTGGCCTGAGTTCCTACGGGCGTAGCAGGGTTCGCCCCCTGTAACAACACAAGCTTGTCGGCGGCCGCTGCTCCAAAGGTGAGTGCATCGGTCATGATGGAAAATGCGCCGCTAACCGGATCACTCACCGTGATGGTTTGTGGGCCATCGATTTGCGCGGGAACGTTCGTCAGCATCTGGCTGGCATCAGTTGCCAGCAGCGGCACATTCACGCTACCTACCGATATGGTAAGTCCAGGGGCAAAGCCGGTACCCTGCAGCGCGACCGCACCACCACTTACTGCGATTCGCGGCGGGTTCACTGAATCTGCGTAAAGCACGTGCGCATGGTAGTGGTAATCGGGACGTCCGTCTCCGCGCAGATCGGAGATGCCAATGATGAAGCTACTCGAACTGAGGATCTGCGTGTCGAGGCGGCTCATGCCGAATGTGCCCGAATTAAATGGGGCCGTCGTGAAAGATGGCGGAGGCGTGCCCAGTGGATCGCCCAGAGTCCAAATGCCAACCACAGGAGCGGCTTTCGATTCACTGGACGTACCGGTCTCATTGAGCGCAGTGACGGCCACCGACAGAGTGCGATTGGCTTGTGCAGGAATCAAGAAATATCCCACGTCGCCATAGCCGCTCAACGAGCCAACCCAATCGCCCGGCGCGGGAACGGGCGCGGGAGCGCTCCAGGTCTCGGTTGCCGCCCACGGCGGCACAGCCTGCGCGCTGGAGGCCATCAGAATGTTCTGCTCAATCTCGCCGCCCGCACTCACCGTTACCACGACGGGCTCGAAGGTTCCAGAAGCTGCAACCTGGGAAGGGTCGTAGGGACACACGCCAGCAGACCACAACGGATCCAGAGCTTCCACTGAAAGCTCGTATTGCGCGGTGTCTGCACCATTCGGGATCGGCAATCCTCCGAGATCGAAGAACCCTTCCAAAGCTTGATCGGACGATCCAAACTCGCTGTAGGCGTTGCCCAGGGGATCATCCAAACCAGTGATGGGATTGCCGGCGTTGCCGGTAAAGAGAAATCCGGAGACCGACGATGCTCCGTACTGATGCGATGCCAGCCCGGTCGAAGGGTTGACCCACCGCGCGAACACGTTGACCCCCTGCATGGGTTGGCCGAGGCCGCCCTGATGGTTCGCGAAATAAACCGAGCCGTAAATGCGGGCCGCGCCCGATGTGCTGGCCGGATACAGGCGCGACAGCGCAGCTATGTCATCGGAGGCGAGCTGGTACGGATTGGCATAACACACCGTTATCGGCACGCAACTAGACAAGTCGGCGTAATGCATTACGGGAAAGCCTGCGAAATCATCAGACGTGGGGGACGGATGGCGGGTGATCACGTTCAGATTCAACTGCGACCAATCCAGGCCGATCACATTGCCGAGCACCCGCACCAGCCGGTATTCAACATCCGTGAGTTGCGACGAAAGCAACGCGCACTGCCCGTTGATGATTACCAGGGCGTGAAGAAAATTTGCTCCTGTACCGAAGTTGTCCGCGCCGCCGTAAACCGCGTTCCAGAAGCATTGCGACGGAGCGCCGGCGCCGGCTCCAAGCAACGCATCCGTTACCGATCCGTCATAGTCGTAAACGATGCCAACCGGTTTTTGCGTGGCGGCGGGAGTAATGTCAGCGGGAGCGGTGACGGTCCCGCTCGAATCGGCCGCGATGTTGCTCCCATTAACGTCTTCACCCAGTTGGCCGGCGTTTGTCGCGGTGAGCGCCGCCATGGAAACAGAAGTCCATTGGCTGAAGGCACTGGCGACAAAGGCATTTGCAGCCGAGTTGAGCAGAATGGGGCTGAGATCTCCTTGATCGGTGTAGTAGTTGACCTGGCCCAGGGACCATCTAAGGGGTTGGCCCATGGTTGACGGGTTGAAATAGCTGGATCCTGCAACATACTTTGGGCCGCCGGCGCGGGCGGGCGCGGCGAAGACAACGGTGAGCGCTATAACAATCGCCAGCCGTGAGAAAGCACGCCCGGGACAGGCCAAACTTCTTCGTATAGACACGTCTCGCTCACTCCTCCCGGCTGAAGCGCCGCATGGCCAGTGCGAAGTCGGCATAAGGAACCGTGGTTTTTCCGCCGATGATCGGATCCTTTGCCAAAATCTGAATATGTTGCGGGGTCAGCACGATTTTGCCCTCGGCATCGATCGCAAATCTGCCCATGGCCCCGGCCACTGGACTGGTGAGTCCCAGCTTGCTCGGGGAGTAAAGAAACAGCAGCACGCGCTCGCCCACGCGGTAGCGCTCGCCGCGAATCCAAAGGCCAGCCCACTCGTGGATGGTCAGCTTCTGACCGGTTAAGGCGCCACGCATAGCATGTTCAACTTTAAAGGTGACTGCAGTGGAGACAGGTCCTTTGGATGACGGAGTACGCGCGATCGAGGCGACACTGCCGGAGAAAATAATTCCCGCGACCTGAACAATTTGCGGGAAAACGACTGGGCCAGAAATGATTGGGCCCGAAACAATTGGGCCAGAAATAATCGGGTTCGGATAACGACCAACCGGATAACCACTCACCGGGTCGCGTTCCACCAACTGAGACGGAGGAATCCATTCCTGCTCGCCTGTTGGGGCGTAGCGCCGCAGTTCCGAGTTGGGCGCCAGAACAGCGCCGCGATCCGCGGCGGCATTCTGCCCGCGCAGCAGCGCAGCAACGAGAATCAGCAAGAAAGCGGCGAGCAGACGCCAATAACTCCCGGCCATAGCCATCACCTGGGAACGAATGTCTGCTCGGAGGAATCTGGGAAACCGAACCGATCCTAGCTGGCCGCCCGGAACCACACGGTGACGGATGTCACAATACGCCTGTGGATTACGCGAGCCGTTCCCACTTTGATTTGACGGAGTAATCCTACCCTGGTGAATCGTAACCGCGCATCAACGCCGCAGTCATCCTTTGCAGATATCCCAGAAGACACAAATTAACCAGAAATACTTTTACAACTAATCTTTTTGCGGCCTTCGCCGATAGCGCTATTAAGGACGGACGCCTGCGTGAAAATTCTCTTAGTCGATGACAGCAAACCCATCCTGCACGAGAACGCACGTGTGCTTCAAAAAGCTGGTTATGAAGTGATTTGCGCCGAGGATGGCGAATCCGCTCTCGAGCTGGCCCGGAACCTTACGCCCGATCTGATTTTGCTCGATATGATCTTGCCCAAGATCAGCGGACCAGAAGTTCTGAACCGCCTCAAGAAAGACGCCGCCACCGCCTCAATTCCCGTGATCGTGCTTAGCAGCCTCACCGAGAAGAACCGGCAAAAACTGATCGAAGCTGGCGCCGAAGACTATGTGGAGAAAAACTCGCTGACGCCAGTGCCCGGTACAAATATCCTCCCGAAGATACTGGAAGATCTGATCTGCCGTATCAACCGTAGACGTGGCATCGCGTTTAGCAGTATCCCCGTAGATAAGTAGACCTGGCCTCCGCGGAACCGCCAGCCTGAGATTCCCCCCGGACCAAAATCCAGCTACAGTCCTCGCCGCAGATGCTCTTGAGCGCTGAGGTTCGCGCCCGCCAGCAGCAGCAGTCCGGTCAGAAAGGCCCAGAACATGAGACTCACCGACAGCGCGAACGGCCCATACACTTCGCCGAAATTGAGCCACGGTAAGGCTAGAATGTAACCGTACTTCAGCGCTTCCGAAAGCAGGCCGATGATGATTGCTGTCGGAAGCACAGCCCGCGCTGGAACCTTCCCATTCGGCAGCACCCAGTAGATCAGGAAGAAGATGGCAATGCTGGCGGCGATGGCGAACACCTTCATCCCGGCAAATCCCACCAGCCGAATAAATCCGCTGCCGTGGCCGCGCAGCAGAAATCCCATCAGCGCCACGTTCCCCGCAGTCATCGCAATGGAAAGCAATGCCAGCACTCCGCACCCGAAAGCCAATCCCAGCGAGATTAAAAGATTTCCCAGATAAGACCGGTTGTTGGGAAAACGCCAGATGCGGTTGAGCGCCACCTCCAGCGGCATAAATACGCTGGACGACGTCACCAGCAAAATGATCAGCGACAGCACTTGCACGCGGTGCCGCGTATCGACCATCGCATTCAGGTTGCGGATGACGAAATCCTGGCCTGCGGGAAGATAGTCACGCAGCAACTCAACCACAACCTCATACATTACGCGCGAATGAAAAACTCGCCGTACCAGCGTCATCACCAGCACCACAAAAGGAAAAAACGAGAGGATCGCGTTCGCCGCAACCGAGAACGCAAATGTATGTACGTCGGTGCGCAACAGGTATCTCGCGGTCGAAACCGCCATGCCTGAGGAGCGGGCGCGCGGCCGCCGCGTCGGAGGGGTGGGAACTCCCCCGGCGGGCTGTTGAACGGTAGCTGTGGCTTGATCGGACACGCGCCTTCATCCAATCCTATCAAGGGTTGCGGTTTAGCCCCACTATCCTGAAGTACGAAGGTTCTAAGGCCGGGGGATGGCGTTTCTTATACCCCGTTAAAGCTTTAAATGTGACCCGTGGTTATTTTTGCACTCAGCCCACTAATTTTTCTTGCGAAACGATTTAATACTCCTTATTATCTGGGGCTCATGAACCGATAAACGTCGGGACATGAGTATAAGGCAGGTTGATGTCTTGAGCAGGGCTGTAGAAATCAGCGCCGATGGTCAGGCTCCGAAGTTTCGCGCCGCATTTTCTTTATGCGCCGCTGAACCAGGAGTCTTTTGCTTTGGGGCAATTTCTCTGGCGCAGAGACACTCAACCGAGTTTCACCGGGTTTCTTGAGGGGGCGCTCCGTTCACACTGAGCAACGATACAGGGCATCCGGGGAACTAATTCTTAATGATTAAGGGAAAGGAGTTTGTCTGTGAGAGAGAAGGGAACAGTGAAGTGGTTCAACGGGGCGAAGGGATATGGTTTCATCCAGCGCTCCACGGGAGAGGACGTTTTCGTACACTTCTCCGCGATTCAGGAGAACGGCTACCGCTCGCTCAACGAGGGTGAGACCGTGGAGTTTGATCTGCTCAAAGGCCCCAAAGGCTTTCAGGCGGGCAACGTCGTCCGCGCCTAGCCCGCTGGTTCTATCATTCTCGACCCTCCCACCCCATCGGGAGGGTTTTTCATTGCACGCGCAGGCGAGTTCCGAAACGCACCCCAAAGCCCTTGTCATCCTGAGGCGGTGGAGTCCTCGGCTTTGCCGAGGACTCCCAACGAAGGACCTATGCAACTTACCGCCATGACTCTGTGTCTCGATTTTGATTTTGACCTTGATCGGGAAGGGCACGACGTCAGTCGCGCCGCCCACCCCGCCGTTTCCACAAGGGACTGAACCTCACCGCACTTCCACCGACACCAAGTCGCCGTCCGCGAGACCGCCGGGCCTGTAGTTCACAGAGACCGAGCGATTATTCCACGCGCAGGAGAACGTGTCGGCTCCGATCAGCAGTAACGATTTGTAATCAGCGGTGCGCAGTTTCAAAATCGTTCCGCCCGAGGCCACGGTGAGAACCGCAGCCGGCGACTGCGAGCAATCCACGCCCACCAGCCGGCCTTGAAAAAACTTCGCCGGCCGCTTGTCTACCGTGCCCGAGGATTGTGCTGCCTGCTCCGCAGAGGCGCGCTTGGCGGCGTCCTGCTCCAGCACGTCGAAGGGAGAACTCTGGCTCGAAAGCTTCCTGGCCGAAGCCGCAGTAGCCGCCGAAACGCCGTATTTCTGCTCCGTCGAGAGCTGCTCCAGACCCTCGCGAGCCTCAGCGGCGATCTGCGCATTGCTGCTGCTCTGAAGCCGCTCCAGCAAGGTCTGCGCCGCTTCCCATTTTTTGTCGGACTCGTAGATTTGCGCCAGATGATACACGTACCGCAGGTTGCGCGGGCTCAGTTGTATAGCGGCTCGTTCCGCTTGCAGCGCGGCCGCTGGCCCACCGCCCTCCATGCGCGCCATCGCCATCAAATCATAAGCAGAGGCAAATTGGGGATACCATTCGAGCACGGCGCGCAGATCCTGCAACATGTTCGGCAGGCCCTGGATATCGGTTTTCTTCGCCTGCGCCGCACGATACTTCAACACCGAAAGGTAGTATCGGATCCACAAATCGCGCGGGTTAAGCGCGGCAGCGTCCCCTAGTTCTTCGAGCGCCGCGTCAAACTCGCCGCGCTGCACGTGGTCCCAGGCCAAGGCGCGGCGGGCGATCTCGTTGCCGGTCGCAGCCACTAGGGGTGCGTCATCAGTATTTTCTCTCCTGTTTCTTGCGCTTTTATTTGCGGACGCTTTGGCAGCCGCGGCCGGATCGGGAGCCGTGGCCAGCGCCTCCAGTTGCTGCAGCCCAGCTTCGCGGCGGTCGGGAATTCTCGCCTCGATCTCAGCCTCTACGGCGCGCGCATCGCCTTCCGGCATAGTCCTGGTTGTGATCGCACTGTCGTTCGGCGCTACCAGTTCCGGGAACTGATAAACCTGTGGCGCACTGCTCTGGGAACCGGCTTGCCTGGCACTGTCAACCGCCGCGAACAGCGGCGTGAGCGAGTGGAAATAATCCTTCACCGCCTGGTCAAACTGAGCAGGCGTCACGCCATAAGCCTTCTGGATAGCTTCTTCCACCGGCACATGCTGGTTCTCGACCAGGTCAAAATAATTTCCCGTCTCCGGCAGTTTTTTCGCGTGCAGAAGGTAATGGACCATCATCCACGACTGCGCGTAGAACAGCGTGTGGCGCGTTCCTTCGCCGTACGTTGAAGTCTCATGCTTCATCGTGAGCAGGTCGGGCAGTGCGAGCCAGACTTGGCCACTCAGCAGCTCCGTGAACGACTTTGGCACAATTCGCAGGTCGCGTTGATTCTGCACCAGGTCTTCGCTGAAAGCGGAGTTGAGTTCGGGATCCCCGCCGATTTCGACTCGCTTGTCGTCGACGCGGATCGAGCCGAAATATTCCGCCAGCCCTTCGTCGAACCATCCCTGCACCGGAGGGTAGTTGTAATTCAGAAGCATCAGGGCGAAATCATGCGCAACGGCGCGCCAGGGTTCCACTTCGAACAAGTTCAGGACGATGAAGTTCTGATCTTCACCGGGAACAAAAAAACCAGGAACGCCGATCGGCTCGCCCTGCCGTAACGGAGCGTGCTGGTAATAGCTCTTGTCGCTCTTGAAGGCGAGAATAGTCAGCGGCAACGGCTCGTTCAGCCGCTCCTTCATCAGCAGAGTGCTGAAGACAGCTCGCATCTGCTCAAAGCGCAGCGCGACTTCGCTGCCTCTCTTTTCGCCCGCGTCGGTGATAACCGTGAAATGCGTCGAGTGAATCTCAAGCCATGGAGAAGGCTCACCCGCCAGGGCAAATGGGCATAGAAAAACGCCGAGAAGGATCCCAGGAAGCAACCAGATCGGAATGGAACGAGGACCGCTCATGCGCGTTCCGCCGGAAGAAGAGCAACTTCCAAAATGCTAACACGAGGTCGCCGCCGACGCGCTGGGGAACAACTGGGGTGAGCGATTGACGGAATCAGGAAAAAGAAGTCAAATATGCCGGTGGTTGGCCGAGACGGATTCTTTAAGACAGTCGTCTTTACAAGGAGCATAGCGCAGCAGTGATTTTCTTGCGAAATGCCCACGATCCGGCGGTGCAGCGCAAACCCCGGGTGCACCGCGTCACGCAGATCCTTCCACCCAAGTGCTTTGTTCTAGTCTTTCTGCTTGCGGCGAGTTGCATCTTCGCAAAGCAAGCTTCCGGTCAAGTTCAAGAAGCCGATAGCGGGCACAACAGCATTCACGGGACCGTGATCAACGCCGTCACCCACGATCCCATCGGTCGCGCTCTCGTTTATTCCCCCGACAATCGCTTCGCGACCCTCACCGATGGCGAGGGGCATTTTGAATTCGCCTGGCCTGCAGCCGGCGCTGGCGGCCCGTCCTGGCTGAACGCCCGCAGGCCGGGCTTTATCGATGATCGGAGCGAGAGGCAAGTCGAGGCATCTCCGGGCAGCGAGATCACGATTTCTCTCCTTCCTGAGGCGCTGATCAAGGGTAGAGTCACGCTTGCGGCGGGCGAGGGCGCCTCTGGCATTAGTTTGCAGATCTTCTCGACGCAAGTACGCGATGGCATCGCTCGCTGGGTAGAAGGAGCCTCAGCGCGGGCGGACTCAAACGGGGAGTTCCGTTTTGCCGATCTTCTGCCCGGCACTTACAAGTTGCTGACCAACGAGTTGATGGATAACGATCCCGTCGTCACGCCGCCCGGCGGTCAGCTCTACGGGTTTCCTCCAGTCTATTACCCAAGCGCGACCGATTTTGCCGCAGCCAGCACCATCCAGCTTGCAGCCGGGCAAACATTTCAGGCGGATCTTGCTCCAGTCCGCCAGCCCTACTATCCCGTAAGAATTTCGGTCACCAACGCGGAATTGAATGGCGGAGTCAATATCAGGGTGTCGCCGCAGGGGC
Organism: uncultured Acidobacteriota bacterium; assembly: GCA_963842075.1. Taxonomy (GTDB): domain Bacteria; phylum Acidobacteriota; class Terriglobia; order Terriglobales; family Acidobacteriaceae; genus Sulfotelmatobacter. The sequence continues at coordinate 241,072 of CAWJFA010000021.1, forward strand.
ATCGCGGACCTGGGTATTCGCTCGGCTACAACCCGGAAAAGCAGAGGATCGAGGGAAGTTTGCCCAACGGAAATTATCTGGTCGAAGCCTCGACTTTCATGCAGAACTCATCAACCGGGGCGGTGAACCTTGCAATCGCCGGGTCCGTGGCGGAAGGCCCCAGCATGACGCTGGTTCGAGACGGTTCCATCAATGTGAATGTAAAGGAAGAGTTCACATCAGCCGATGCGAACCCCTCCCTCTCTCGGAGCACCGCACGCGGCACCTTCCATGGACCGCGAACTTACCTGGAAGTCAGCCTTGGAACTGCGGACGACGACTTCGAGCCCCGCAGAGGCAGATTCTCTCGTGAGCCTGCGGGGCCAAACGATGACTCATTGGTCATAGAAAACGTGCCTCCGGGGCGCTACTGGCTGCGGCTAAATACTTCCCGCGGCTACGTGGCGGCGGCAAGTATGGGCGGCCTTGATCTGTTGCATCAGCCTTTTGTTGTCGGTGCCGGGTCGAGCACGCCGATTGAAGTCACCATGCGCGACGATGGCGCCGAAGTCGAAGGAACAGTTTCAGGGATTGCGGTGGAGGCCCCGCCGGCCAATGGCACTACCACTGTCAGGCTTTGGACACCGCCAGCCTGGATATATTGCGTTCCGTTGTCGGATAGTCCAGGGCAATTTCAACAGCTTGGCGTCTCGCCTTCTGACGGGAAATTCAGTTCTCAGAGCATGGCGCCCGGCACCTATCGTGTAATGGCGTTCAAGAGTCGGCAGCCGAATATTCCTTTTCGCGACGCCGAGGCCATGCGGGCATACGACTCGAAGGGCCAGGTTGTTCACCTGTCTCCCGGCGAGAAAGCGACCGTCCAGTTGCAGATCGTTCCCGGCAGCGACTAAACATGACCGCTTGTTCAAATTCGATTGGTTCAAATTCGATGCGCTGGCTCGCGGCAATGATGATGATGATGGCTGTCGGTTTATTCGGACCACAAGCATTGGCCGCGCCGCAGGTGGCGAACGCCCCTCCGACAATAATCTCCGGCGGCGCATACCGAATCGCTGGGACCGTCGTGAGCAAGGCCGATGCGCATCCGCTTGGCCGTGCGCGAATCACCGTACGCGATGCGAAAGACCAGCAAAAACTTCAATCCGTAATCACTTCCGAGGACGGTAAATTTGAATTTACTGGGCTGCCGCCTGGAAAATATTCGCTCCAGGGAGCGAAGCGCGGATTCATTACCGCCTCCTACGATGAGCATGACCAGTTTTCCACCGCGATTGTGACTGGCGCTGGTCTCGACACTGAAACCCTGATACTGCGGCTCGCGCCCAACGCGGTGATTACCGGAAAGGTCCTGGATGAAGTCGGCGAGCCGGTTCGCCATGCGGTCGTTATGTTGTATTACGACGATCACACCGAAGGCGTGGACCGTATTCGCGCCTATCGCGGCGCTCGAACCGACGATCAGGGATCCTACGAGATTACGCCGCTCCAGCCCGGCACTTACTTCCTGTCAGCGAATGGCAAACCCTGGTACGCCGTTCATCCTAACCTTCAGCCCGGAGAATCTGAACCCAAAGGGCAAGCCAATAATGTTGATCGATCTTTGGATGTTGCCTATCCGGTCACGTTCTATGCCGACGTAACGGATGCCGACAGTGCAACGCCAATCCCCGTCCGCGGCGGAGAGCATTTGCAGCTGGATATTCATTTGAATCCGGTTCCAGCCCTGCGCATCCTGGTTCGCGTGGCCGAGAACGGCAAAAACGGATTCATTATCCCGCAGCTTCAACAGCCAGCCTTCGACGGTTCCACGCCGGTTCAACACAGCGGCGCCCACGTGGTTTCGCCGGGACTGGTAGAAATCACAGGCATTCCCGCCGGCCGCTACAACGTGCGCGTTGCGAGCGGAGAAAACCCGCAGCAAATGAAAGGAGTCGACCTCACCAAAGACGGCGAGCAAATCGATACATCAAACGCGGAAGCTCTAAGTAGAGTCAAAGTGTCGGTACAAGTGCCAGGTGAAGCTACGCTTCCTAGGCTAGCGGTCGGTTTGCGTTCTGGAAATAGAATGCGTACGGAGTTGATAATTGTCGACCCAAAGGGAGAAGCAGAGTTTGGGCAACTTGCTCCCGGTTCCTACGAAGTTGCGGTGCAAGGTTCTGCGATGCGCTATTCGATCGCGCACATGACGGCCGAGGGTGGTCAGGTTTCAGGTCACACGCTGACCGTAGCGGCGGGATCAAATGCCTCAGTCTCGCTTACGCTGGTGGGCGGCAATGTGGAAGTGGAAGGAACTGTGAAGAAAGCTGGCCACGGTTTTGCCGGCGCCATGGTAGTTCTAGTCCCGAAAAATCCGGAGATGGACCATGATCTGTTCCGCCGAGACCAAAGCGATCTTGATGGAACTTTTAGTTTGCACGGCGTAGTTCCCGGTGCCTACACTCTTCTTGCCATCGAGAACGGTTGGGACTTGGACTGGTTAGAGCCCGGTGTAATCGCGGCCTACCTGAAGCACGGGCGCAAGATCCAAGTCGGCATTTCGACAGGACGGTTGATGAATATCGCGGACCCGATCGAGGTTCAAACGAAGTAGGGTGGGACCGGCAATTCCGGGACCTATAAACCTATAAACGGATGGGATTTCGAGACGGTTTGCGGCGGATTCTTAGTCTCCGCTGGCGTGGTTCTGCGTAGGCACGAGAACCAGCCGCGGACGCGGTTCCGCCGACCGGGGCTGCGGCGCTCGGCCACAAGCCTGCAAAATGCTGATCACCGCCACATAAGCCGCGACCACGCCAATTCCAACGGAAAGTGCTACTGTGACGCAGAGAATCAAAGGCATGAATAACGAGATCACAATCAACCACCCTTTGCGAATTGGCAATAATCAGATGCCGCGACCCTGAATTTCGTCTATGCGGTTTCTTCAATCTACCTGCGTTGCCGCCCGCCGCTAGTGACGACCCAGATGCGCCATAGTAAGATACGGAGTAGAGTTGCGCATACCTACTGTCAGACATCCCTGCAGACCTGTCGACATTACGGAAGGGCAATCGAAGCCAAACTAGATGGCCATTACTAAGATTTCGGTGCGCGGGGCGCGCCAGCATAACCTCAAAAATATCGACGTCGAGATTCCGCGTAACACTCTTACCGTGGTCACCGGACTGAGCGGCTCAGGTAAGTCATCTCTAGCATTCGACACGATTTACGCCGAGGGTCAGCGCCGTTACGTGGAGACGCTTTCCACCTATGCCAGGCAGTTCCTGGACCAGATGGAGCGCCCGGATGTGGATTCGATCGACGGGCTGAGTCCGTCCATCTCGATCGAGCAAAAGACCACCAGCCGTAGCCCGCGTTCCACTGTTGGAACCATCACAGAAATCTACGATTATCTTCGCTTGTTGTTCGCTTCCATCGGGGTTCCGCACTGCCCCAAATGCGGGCGGCCAATCAGCCGCCAATCGGCCGAACAAATTGTGCAGCGCGTGATGACTCTCACACCCGAAGACCGTGTCATGGTTCTCGCGCCCATCGTCCGCGGCCGCAAGGGCGAATTCAAAAAAGAGATGGAGACGTTGCTCAAGCACGGTTACACTCGCGCCCGGGTCGACGGCGAAATTGTGAACCTGGATGACGACCTCAATCTCGACAAACGCAAGAACCACACCATCGAAGTCGTGATCGATCGCCTTCTCGTGAAGCCCGGCATCGAGCATCGCCTTGAAATGTCAGTCGGTCTCGCGATGAAGTTGGCCGGAGGCCTGGTGCAAGTGGCGGTGGTGGGTGGCGAAGAAACTCTGTATTCCGAGAAACTCGCTTGTCCCGATTGCGGCATCAGCGTGCCCCAACTCGAGCCCAGGTCGTTCTCGTTCAACAGCATGTACGGAGCCTGTCCTGAGTGCCACGGCCTCGGCAGCCGCTACGATTTCGATCCCGCGAAAGTTATTACCGACTGGTCAAAGCCGCTGCTCGATGGCGGTCTGGGCCCGGGTTCGGCGTCTCAAGGGCTGATTCATGCACTGCAGGTGACCGCTGCAGCGCATGGCATCGATCTGAACACGCCCTTCGAGAAATTCCCTGAGAAGATTCAGGATCTGCTGCTAAACGGCGAGTCCGGCCGCGGGAAAACCGGCTTCCGCGGAATTTTCGGATACCTCAAGCAGAACCTGGAAGAGTCAACGTCGGAAGGCTACCGCGACTGGCTGATGGATCACATGTCGGCGACGGAATGTCCCGCGTGCGGCGGCAAGCGCCTGCGGCCGGAGAGTCTCGCCGTGAAAGTAAACGGCATGTCGATCGCCGATTTCACCGGACTGCCGATTTCGAAGGCTCTGGAAGTTGCGCAGAGCATCAAGCTTGCCGGCCGCGAAGAAAAGATTGCTGGCCGCGTCATGCACGAAGTCGTTGAGCGCCTGCAGTTTCTAAATGCCGTGGGACTGAATTACATTTCGCTCGACCGCTCGGCAGCTACGTTGTCGGGCGGCGAAGGCCAGCGCATTCGTCTGGCCACCCAGATCGGCTCGAAGCTGCGGGGCGTGCTCTACGTGCTCGACGAGCCTTCCATCGGCCTCCATCATCGCGACAACGGACGTCTGCTGACCGCGCTCGAAAATCTGCGCGACCTTGGCAACACCGTGCTGGTGGTCGAACACGACGAAGAAACCATCCGCCGCGCCGACTATGTAATCGATCTCGGTCCCGGCGCCGGGCGCCACGGCGGAGGCCTGGTCGCCCACGGCACCCCCGCCGAAATCATGCGCGAGCCCAACTCACTCACCGGGGCTTACATCTCCGGCAGAGTTCAGATCGACATGCTCGCCGAGCGCCGGCAGGCGAACGGAGCCGCCCTCACCATTCTCGGCGCCAAAGAAAACAATCTCAAGAATCTGGACGTTACTTTCCCGCTCGGCGTGATGACAGTGGTGACTGGAGTATCGGGCTCCGGCAAATCCACGCTGGTCAATGACATTCTCTACCGCGCTCTCGCGCGCCAGCTTTATCGTTCGCGCGAAAAATCTGGCGACCACAAAGCCATCGTGGGCGCGGAGAATATTGACAAGGTCATCCGCATCGATCAATCACCGATCGGGCGCACACCGCGCTCGAATCCCGCAACCTACACCGGCGTTTTCACCGCGATTCGCGATATCTACGCCATGCTGCCCGAATCGCGCGAGCGCGGCTATAAGGCCGGACGTTTTTCCTTCAACGTCCCAGGCGGGCGCTGTGAGGCCTGCCAGGGCGAAGGCCAGCGCCGCATCGAAATGAATTTTCTTCCCGATGTCTACGTGCTCTGCGAAGTCTGTGGCGGACGCCGCTACAACCGCGAGACCCTGGCCGTAAAATACAACGGCAACTCCATTGCCGACTTACTCGAGATGCCGGTCTCCGATGCCCTTCCCATTCTCGAAAACATTCCGCAGGTGAAACAAAAACTGCAGACTCTGGTTGACGTTGGCCTCGGCTACATTCATCTCGGTCAATCTGCGGTCACGCTCTCCGGCGGCGAAGCCCAGCGCATCAAGCTGGCTCGCGAGTTGAGCAAGCGCCAGACCGGCAAGACTCTTTATCTTCTCGACGAGCCCACAACCGGCCTGCACTTCGACGACGTAAAAAAGCTTCTCGACGTGCTGCACCGTTTGACCGACCTGGGAAATTCGATCATCATCATCGAACACAATCTGGACGTGATCCGCAACGCCGACTGGATTATCGATCTCGGCCCCGAAGGCGGCGAAGAAGGCGGCCGCATCGTTGCCCAAGGCACTCCGGAGCAGGTCGCGCGCGTGAAGAAGTCATACACCGGCCAGGCGCTGACCGGATATTTTTCCGGCAACGGAAAGCGCAGCGCTTAATGGCCAGCGGCTGGCGAAAACTATTAGACGACTCCACCTTTTCCTTCAAAATCGTAGACTTCACAGCCAGGCGCAAAGTGGTGTTTAATGAACCTCTAAGCCGCAACCGGTTTTCCCATCCCCCAGCAATTGAGCGGCTCCCGGACCTACTGGAATGAGGTTCATTCCCAATGAAACGTTTCTGATTTAATACAAGGAGAGCCATATGAAAAAGTATGTAGTTTGCGTAACCCTCGCGCTGGCATCTCTCTCAACTGTCCTTGCTCAGCAAAGCAGCCAACCTGATCAGCAGGGCAACTCGGATTGGCATCACCACTTTCAACTCAGCAGCACGACATTCACCAATGGCGGCCAGTTGCCGCTCAGCGTGATCTTAGGCTCGAATAATTGCGCTTACGTTAGCGGCGGCGGAGATCAATCGCCCCAGCTATCCTGGACGCATGCCCCGCGCGGCACGCGAAGTTTCGTTGTAACTCTGTACGACGTAACGGCGTCGTTTACTCACTGGGGCATGTACAACATCTCTCCCAAGACCGCCGAGCTTCCAGAAAACGCGGGCGTTGCCGGAAGCACATTCGGCCAGCAAGTATTCAACGACTTCTTTCTGGGCGCCGAATATGATGGACCGTGTCCGCCAAACAACATTACCCCGCTGGTCCACGACTACGTTTTTACCGTCTACGCACTCGACACTGACCTCCACTTGCTCTCGTCCCCGCCCAATTTCCCTGCGGATGCCGAGACACTTTATCGAGCAATGTTCGACCATGTGCTGCAAAGTGCAAGCATCCACGGTTATTTTTCGAGCGCCGACTAAACAAGCAGTTCTCGAACCAAGTGGCGACCTCCCAGACCCCGCGCCGCCCCGGAGGTCGCAGCCTTCACTTTGTGAAGGCTGCTTGAATGAAAGAGACTGCACAGCGGAACACCGATACCTGTCGTAGAATTCTGATTGTGAGGAGCAACGCCAGAATCGCCACTTAAGTTCTAGTCGCCGCTCCTCGGTTTCTCAGTTGAGGGAAAGGATATGTTTGTCATCGCCCGAAAATCCAAAGTTTGATCCACCGCCGCTAACCAGCGAGCCACCGTCGCGTGCTCCCTTTGTCGTCGAACCATTTCATCAGCCTGCGTCCCAACCGGCATCCCCCGGGTCGGGCGAGAATCCCGTCTGGAACGGCTGGGACGTGCTCCAAATCGCCGCTCTTACCTTGTTCACGCTTTTCCTCGCACAATTCCTCATCGTACTCGGAGCGCGCCACTTCGTATTTCCACACGCAAGTTGGCTCGAAGTAGCGCAGAAGCCGGCGCTCGCGTTGCTCTCCGAGTTGCTGACCTACGTCGCCGTCGCGCTGTATATGATCCTGCTTGTCGAGGGCAAATATCGTGCGCGATTCGGGCAAGCTATTCGCTGGAATTGGCCGGGAGTGGCCGGAGTGAACTTCATCGGCGTGGGCGTTCTCATGCTTGGCCTCGATCTGCTGGGACGTATTCTTCCCATGCCGAAGACCACGCCCTTCGACCAATTCTTCGCCCACCCATCCGACGCCTATCTCACGGCGGCGTTTGCCGTCACTCTCGGACCTCTCATGGAAGAACTTTTCTTTCGGGGATTCCTCTACCCTGTAATAGCTCGGCGTATGGGAGTAATTACGGGAATTCTGCTCACCGCCCTGCCCTTCGGCCTGATCCACATGGTCCAGTACGGCTACGCCTGGGGCGCCGTCCTCATCATCTTCCTCGTTGGCGTAGTCCTTACAACAGTGCGAGCACTCACCAAGTCCGTGGCGGCAAGTTTTCTGGCGCACGTCGGCTACAACGGAGCATTGATGGTCCTCTCCGCCCTGGCCACTGACGGCTTCCGTCACATGGACAAAGCTGGAGTGCTGTTGTTCTGAATGGGTGGTCGCGCCACATTCCTGTTCAGCATTGGTTTATACTCCTTCGCTATGAAAGGTAATCCTAAAGTCATCGCTGAACTGAACAAGGCGCTTCGTGAAGAGCTCACCGCCATCAACCAGTATTTCCTGCACGCCGAGATGTGCGAAAACTGGGGCTACCACAAGCTCTCCGATTTCATCAAGAAACAATCCATCGGCGAAATGAAGCACGCCGAAGTGCTCATGGAAAGAATACTGTTTCTCGATGGCAGCCCCTCCATGATGCCGCTGGAATTAAAGGTCGGCGGCACGGTGAAGGGAATGCTCGAAAGCGATTTGGCGCTGGAAGTCGGCGCGGTCAAGCAATACAACGATGCCGTCGCCATCGCCACCCGGGAAGGCGACAACGGCTCCCGCGATCTGTTTGTGAAACTGCTCAAGGACGAAGAAGACCACGTCGACTTCCTCGAAGCCCAGATGCACTTGATGAGGGAACTAGGCTACGAGCGCTACCTGACGCAACAAATGGGCGAGAATAAGGAATAACCTTCGCCAAAAGGTAGGCAAAGGATGGCGATCCGAAAAGCGAAGGCTCCATCGCCCCCGCAAGAAATATCCCCGCCGCATTCCGCGACTACGACTGTCCCTGCAGAGTTGTGGGCAAAGCTGGCGCCGCATCGCGTGCACGAATCGAATTGGCTCAAGAGTTTGCTATGCAGTCTGGGTTTGCATCGCTGGCGCCCCTTGGATTTGGGCACCTCGATCCCAGCGAGCGAAGTTGCCCTCTGCCGCTGGTGTCCGAAAGTAAAGATCCGAAAGTAAAGATCCGAAAGTGAAGATGCGTGGGGTTATCTATTAATTAGCCGCCAGGCGATTGAGCGCTTCGCCGCCCAGTTGCCAGAGTCAGCCTCTCGGTACTGGGTACTAGGTACCGGATACTGGCTACTCGGTACTCACTTCACCGTAACCGTCAGCAACTCCGCGCCCGACACCACGTAATCCAGCGGAGCCGTGGCCGTTTCATCCACGTTCGATTCGCCGCTCACCACCATCTCCTGATTGCCCCGCATGCCATCCATCACATTCATGATCGAGATTGGCAGCGTTGGCATCACCTTATCGGCAACACGCGCCTCAGGATCGGCTTCGAGCAGCGAGACATAAACGCGGTTGTTGGAGTGTTCTTTGTTAAGCAACGCGATCGTAGACGCAAGATCGAGCTTGCGGCCAAATGTCGCATTGGCGTGACCGAGGCGGTCCAGCGTTTCGCCGTCGCTCACCAGAATGCGCAGCGTTCCTTTGCTCGCCGAGGTGGGAATCTTCACCGGAATCTGCTGCACAATGCGTTCGCCGCGATAAGGGGCGAGCACCGTCTCCAGCATGATCTCATCGCCAGGCCGGGCTTCCGTAACATCCGTGCGGGCGCTCTCCAGCCGCGCCCAGCGCCGCTCCCGCACCAGGTCGAAATCCAGATTCACGCCCGCGATAGCCGGAACGTTATAGGGATTGTCATAGATGCGTCCAAAACGCTCGCCCAGCGAGATCGCCGCCTGCATGGCCGCCGGCTGTGCGTTCTCTGACGGAGCGAACATGTTGCGCATCATGACTTCAGGAAATCCCTTCACTCCGATACTGCCAGCCAGCCGGTAAGTGATCTCTTCGCCAAACTCGTTCACCCCATGCAGCGCATTGAACACCGTCACCATCAGAGCCACCGGCGTCAGCTTGGGATTATTCAGGACTTCGTAATGGAACTGCTTTACGCCCGTGCCACTATGGATGCTCAGCGTGACTGGAATCATTTCCGGCTGCCGGTTAAACACACCGAGAATGCCGGTGTGCCGGTCCTGCACAAACGTTCCCACCGGCTCTGTGGTATTCACAATCTTGAAAGCGTTGAGCGGCGAGGGCAGCGTGGCCAAAACTTCTGCCTTATTCATGGGCAAGTCGACCGACCCGAACTGCAACAGCGGATGTCCGCAAGCCAGCAACCGTTGCGGATCCACATATGTGACCGTGCAGGTCGCTTCGATGTCCATGTCGCCGCGCACCAGGATCGCACTGATGGCGGAGCCGGCTTCGAGCGGCTCCGGTTGCTTCTCACCGCTCATTGAGCCCGCACCCATCACGGGTACGATACCCGCACTCGCAAATTGTCCGCCGAAAAGCTGAATCGCCTGTTGGGAAAATCCATTGAACACCAACGGAGTTTCGATCGGTTTCAGGTAATTCGCAAAATCCTTGGAGTCCGGAGTTGATCCTGGCAGCCCAGAAATCTCCCCGGGCGACGCAGTTCTCCCCGCTACAACATTTATCGCAGGTTTGGCAGCGGCGCTCTCTTCCGCCGGCGACTGGTCAAGCGCGCTGATCTCCAACATGTCGGCGATCGGCGTAACTCCCGCGATCGGCTCTTTAGAGAATTCTCCGATGCGAAAAGCCAGCGCTCCCGCAAGTTTCCCGTCCAGGTAAACCGGACTGCCGCTCATGCCCGCGACCACGCCCGTGTATTCCACCTTCTCCCCGTGCAGCCGCACCAGAATAATGTCGCCCTTGGGCCCATTCACGTTGCGCAGCACCCCCAGGACTTCCACCTCCATGGCCTCAGGCTTCACGCCCTGAAACACGGTGTAGGCTACCCCGCGCATGCCCGCATGAATCTGGCTAACGGCAATGATTTTAGGGTTTTGCGCAGTTTGCGCGGAAGCAGCCTGCGCAAACGAGGAAGAGGGAAAGGACAGGACAGCGGCCAGGAATGCGAAAGCAAATTTTCTCATGAACTACGCCCGGATGGGCTCAACCAGCCCCACCTTATACTGGATTTAGACTTCGCCAGATTGTAAGTCATTGCCAGGAGGGGAATACTGGGAGCCGGGCAAAACATCCCAATCGCGAATCCCTGCGTCTATACTAGCACAAGGACTTTTGGCTCCAAACAGTCTTTTACATCCTCCTCATCAGAGGTTCGAATGTCAGAGGTTTGCATGTTTTCCCAACCAACAGTGATGAGTCGGCAATCGCGCTTCCACGAGATCACTACCCTGATGGCGACGCTTTTGGTCGCGCTGCTAGTGCTCTCCGCTATCGCTCCAGTCTCTGCCCAGGATCAGCAGCAATCACCGCCAGACCAGGCACAGGATCAAAATAACGGCAAGCCTAAACAGGACGTTCCCACCGATGCCGGTGGTCCCGGCGGCGACGTGGGTCCCTATACCATTCCGAAAAAAAACCCCGAAGCTCCGCCGCCGCCTCCTCCGCCCGTTGCTCCCAAAAAAGTCGAGGGGATGCCTGACTATTCCATCAAAGTGAATGTGCCGCTGGTGAACGTGGATGTAATGGTCACCACCAAGAACGGGCAGTTCGTTCCCGGCCTGAAACAAGAAAATTTCCGCCTCTTTGAAGACGGCGCCCCCCAGACCATCAGCAGCTTCGCCGTCTCGAAAGCACCAATCACCGCCGTCCTTCTGGTGGAATTCGCATCCACCAACTACGGGTTCATGCGGGATGCGCTGATGGCTTCCTACGCCTTCGCCAATACTCTCAGGAAAGACGACTGGATCGCGGTCGCCTACTACGACATGCAACCGCACATCCTCGTCGATTTCACTCAGGATAAAAGAGCGGTTTATGGAGCGCTGAATCAACTGCGCATCCCTGGTTTCTCTGAGACCAATCTGTTCGACGCCCTCTATGACACGCTGGATCGTCTCGACCGCATCGAAGGCAAGAAGTACGTCATCCTGGTCACCACCGGGGTCGATACCTTCAGCAAGCTCACCCTGGACAAGATCACCAAGAAGATCAAGGACACGAAAGATGTGACCATCTTCCCCATCAGCGTGGGATGGATCATCCGGGAAATGTATGAAGCCCAAGGCCGTTCCGCTCCTCACGGCATCGGCATTCCTGTCGGTCAAATGGATTACCTGCAGGCCGACAACGAAATGCGCACCTTCGCCGCCATGACTGGCGGCCGCGCCTACTTCCCACGGTTTCAGGCAGAGTATGGCGAGGACTTTCAGGATATTGGCAACGACATCCGCAACCAGTACTCGCTGTCTTATCACCCCACCAACACCAAGCTCGACGGAACCTACCGCAAGTTGAAAGTGCAGGTAGTCACTCCCGACGGTGGCCCCATCAAGGTGAAAGATCAGAAGGGCAAAGAACAGAAAATCGAGGTCGTCTCGCGCGACGGCTACACCGCGAAACATACGGTAGATTAAAACTCGCTCGCCAGAACCCAATTAATAAGAAGAGGTGATTTGACTGCTATGACCAGCTGCAGTAGTTTTCACTGAGAGCTGAAAGCTGAGAGCTGTCTTACTGCACGTGAAATAATCTTTCCAGCAGGAAGAACATCCCGGCTCCCACAAAAACCAGCAACGCCATTTTCATGGCCGGCTCTTTGTTTACCTCCGGAACCAAATCCGAAGCGGCGACGTAAATCGTTACTCCCGCCGAAAGCGGCAGACCGGCGCTCACATGATGACGAAACAGCGCCATCGTTAACACGCCCGCCAGCGTCGCCCCGCCCAAAACCACTGACGCGCCCCACGCCGCCCCGCGGCTCCGTCCACTCGCCAGCATCACTGAACTTACTGTGAATCCCTCGGGAATCTTGTGCAGGAACACTGCAAAAAAAATGAGCCAGCCCAAGGCGTTCGAAACCAGAAATCCGGAAGCGATGGCGATGCCGTCAAAAAATGTGTGGATGATCAACCCCAGCAGTACCGAATATCCCTTATGCGAATGCATGAACTCGTTGGCATGCGTCTCTTCGCCAAAGTGGAAGTGCGGCGTAACCGTATGCTCGAAAAAATGGATGATCAGGTAGCCCAGCAGAATCAGATAAGCCGCGCTCCTGCCGCGCAACTCCAGACTCTCCGGCACCATCTCGATCAGTGCCGTGGCCAACATGAACCCCGCGCCCAACGCCACAAAATAGCGCAGATACCTCCGCTCCCAATTGCGCTGAACAATAATCGTCCCGCCAAAAATATTGGCGGCGGCAGCGGTAAGGCCCAGCAGTATGCTGATTAGAATGGCGCTCATGTGCAGTTGGCGAGGATGATATCAGAGAGGCTTCCCCACAGAGGCACAAGGAAAAACCAATTCTTGATTTTTCTCTGTGTCTCTGTGCCTCTGTGGTGAATTTATCCTGAGTGCCTTATATGCATTACATCGCCATCTTGCACGATGTAATCTTTTCCTTCGAGCCTGAGTGTGCCTTTGGCCCGTGCGTTAGCTTCGGATCCGGCTTCGAGAAGCTGATCCCAGCGAATGGTTTCTGCCCGGATGAAATGTTTTTCCAGATCGGAATGGATCGCTCCCGCCGCTTCTTGCGCGCGCGAATGCGCTGGAACCTGCCACGCGCGGCATTCATCTTCGCCAGCGGTAAAAAATGAAATCAGTCCAAGCAATTTATACGTAGTGCGAATCAATCGCACCAGGCCGCTTTCAGTGAGCCCGTAGCTGGAAAGAAATTCCGCGGCATCCGCATCGCTCATCTCCGCCAGTTCCGCTTCCACCTTGCCGCAGATCGCAGTAGCCGCGGCGTTCGGTTTCGCGGCAATTTCTGTGAGCTTGTATTTGGCCACGGCCTCTTCCAATTCCTTCCCTAGTTCAGTCGATTCGCCGATGTTGAGCACATAAAAAATTGGCTTCTCGCTCAGAAACATGAAGCCCTTGATGCGCTTCTTGTCCTCGGGAGTCATTTCCATTTCGCGCAACGGTTTATCCGACTCCACTTGCGCCTTCGCCCGCTTCAGCAACTCAAATTCTTTTTCGAGTTCCGGCGTCTTCATCTTCTTGAGATCTTTTTCCAGCCGCTCCAGCCGCTTTTCAATCTGCCCCAGATCGCTCACCAGTAGATCGAATTCCACATTCTTAATATCACGCAGCGGATCGATCTCGCCGGCATGCGGCACTGAAGGATCGTCAAACACCCGCACCACATGCGCCAGTGCATCCACATTCCGCAGATGCGCGGCATACGCGCTGTCTTTCAACGCTTCCTGGCCGATCGCGCCCACGTCCACGTACTCCACCGAAGTGTGCGTGAGCTTCTTCGGGTTGTAGAGCGCAGCCAGCCGGTCAAGCCGGTCGTCCGGCACTTTCGCCACGCCGATGTGCGCCTCGCGCGGATTGGCTCGCGCCTGTTCTGACAGATGCGCCTTGGTCAAAATTCGAAACAGAGATGTCTTGCCCACCTGCGGCAGGCCAATAATGCCGGTTCTCATAAGAAAGCTTCTAGCTCCTGGCTTCTAGCTGATGCGCCGAAGCGAGTTCAGGGTGGACATACACGGTGTGCTTCAGCGGAAGTCGGACAACACTTCAGGATAAATGAAGAAGCCGAGATTGCCCAATGTGAAGGGTGACCAACACCGCTGTGGAGACAGCCGACTCCACTGTCCAACCCTGGGCAAAGCCCAGTGCTGCAACCACGGACTCGCACGATCTAGCGCAATCCAACCTGCTGCGCTGTGAGATAAACAACTACCAGTCCGATCAGCAGCACCGCACCCTCCACACGTGTCGACCACGCATGCAATGCATCGAACTGAACCCGCTCAGGATTGTCGATGGGTGCCGCACTCACCTCGCCAAGCGACGCCCGCAAAACGTCCATGCGCGGAATGATCCCGAATTGTGAGATCAGTGTGAGTGCGAGCATCAGGCACAAGAGAATGTGCCTCAAAGCGAAGATGTGCGCTGTTCCGTCAGTGAATCGGCTGTAGAGTAGGGAACTGAGGAGATAGACAATGCCGGAAACGATCGCGATCCAGTGCAGCTTGCCCAGCGCGCGCCCCACAACGTTGCCGGCAAGATGAGTCGTGGGCAAAACAGAAAACGCCGTAGGCGCGAGCACAAAAGCGAAAAAAATCAGCCCGCCGATCCAACACACCAGCGACAGCAGCATGAGAAAACGCAGGAAGGACATAGCGGAGAATTATATCCTCACGCTGAAAACCGAGAACGGACAACCGCTCCCCTACACCGGCACAGCCACGTTCTCCACAATTTCGCGCAGCACCTGATCGGCCTGCTCCGACTTCTTCAACGTCGAAGCATACCCTCCGTTGACCACCACGCGATGCGCGAACACCGGCACCGCCAGCGGCTTGAAGTCTTCCGGAGTGCAAAACCCGCGCCCATCAAGAAACGCCATCGCCTGCGCCGCGCGATAAAGTGCCTGCGCCCCACGCGGCGACACTCCCAGCGACAAATAGTCCGACTCCCGCGTTTGCCGCACAATTTCCAAAGCGTAGCTCACCAGCGATTCATCCACGCGTATATGCCGGACGGCCTCCTGCATTTCGAGCACGTCTGCACCGGTAAGCACCGGCCGCAGATCCTGCAACCGCTCCGCCCCGGCTTCCGAGCGCAAAATCTCGCGCTCCGCCGCCGCCTCGGGGTACCCCATCCTCACCCGCATCAAAAACCGGTCCAACTGCGACTCCGGCAGCGGATAAGTCCCATGATGCTCCACCGGATTCTGCGTTGCGATCACCAGGAACGGCTGCGGCAATTCGTAAGAGTGCGCGTCCACCGTGACTTGACCTTCGTTCATTGCCTCCAGCAGCGCCGATTGCGTCTTCGGCGTGGTGCGATTGATCTCATCCGCCAGCAAAACGTTGGTAAACACTGGCCCGCGCTTGAACTCAAATTCCTGTTCCAGCGCGGAATAAATGGAAATCCCCAGAACATCGGACGGCAGCATGTCACTGGTAAATTGCACCCGCTGGAATGTGCAATCGATGGCCCGCGCCAGTGCCTGTCCCAGCGTAGTTTTACCCACGCCCGGAACCCCCTCAATCAGCAAATGCCCGCGCGCGAAAATGCTGACGAGGGCCAGTCGCACCACATCGTCCTTCCCGCGAATCACGCGGCGGAGTTGTTTTTCCAGTTCGGCGGCTTTGTGGGATACTGCGATCGCACTCTCAGGACACATTGTTTGAATTTTACTATCAGGCCCACCCGTGGCTGAGTTACCTATGTCATAGGGCTTTTAGCTTCCAGCCCGATCCTTGTCATCCCGAGCGAAGCGAGGGACCTTGGTTTCGCATGCGACCCTACAAACCCAGAACGTCAGCACGCACGCATCTTGCGCTGGGTTTCAAGCTAGAAGCTAGCAGCCAGAAGCTAGAAGCCGGGCTCTACTGCATAAACTCCGCCGGCCTGCCCGTCAGCCGCTCGATACGTTTCGCGATCGGCGGATGCGTCGAAAATAAACTTCCAAAATTCATCCCCAGCAGCGGCTGGATAATAAATAAATGTGCCGTCGAAGGCGAGGCTACCATCGGCACGCGCCGCGAGTAAGCGTCCAGTTTCTGCAGCGCGCTGGCCAGCGCATAAGGATTCCCCGTAAAATGCGCGCCCGTAGCGTCGGCTTGATACTCGCGCGAGCGCGACACCGCCAGCTGAATCAGGCTCGCCGCGATGGGAGCCACAATCAGCATAAGCAATCCCGCCAGCCCGCCGCCGCGCCGCTCGTCGCGGTCGCCGCCCATCCCGCCAAAAATCATGGCAAAGCGCCCCATGCTGGCCAGCATGGTAATCGCGCCCGCAATAGTCGCGGCCACCGAACTAATAAGGATGTCGCGATTGTTCACGTGCCCCAGTTCGTGCGCCAGCACGCCTTCCAGCTCCTCGTCATTCAGCAGCCCCAGAATTCCATGGGTCACGGCCACCGACGCGTGCTTCGGATTCCGTCCCGTGGCAAACGCGTTCGGCGACTCCGTCGGGATCACATAAATCTTCGGCATCGGAATGCCCATCTTCGGCGCCAGCCGCTCCACCGCCGCGTAAGCCCGCGGCAATTCCTCGCGCGTCACCGGCTGCGCCCGGTACATGGCCAGCGAGATCTTGTCTGAGAAGAAATAGGAGACGAAGTTCATCACTGCGGCAAACACCAGCGCCAGCAGCATTCCATTCTCGCCGCCAAAGTAGCGGCCAAAGAACATCAGCAGCAGCGTCAGCGCCGTCAGTAGAAACGCGGTCTTGAATGTGTTTCCCATAAAATTGTCATCCTGAGGTCGCTTCTTTTGCGACCGAAGGATCTGGGCGAGCCTTGCGTCTGTTGCGATGCAATATTACGCGCTTGGCTCGCTTCCTTGTTATTGGATGTTACGCGCTCGCAGGAGATGCAGTTCCGGCCGCTTCGGGAAAATTGCGAAGGATGAGGCCCCACCTCGCATTCTCCACTGGAATCATTGGGCGGAGTGAAAATCTTTAGAATGAGCGGATTAAGCTGCCGTCCGCAATTGTCTGCGCTCTGTGGGCGTTGGACTAGAAGCCCCATCACCTCGCCATTCCAGCCTTGACCAGCTCCACAGCGGCTTTCGGGTCGGCGACTTCAACAATTAGCTGTTTGTATTGCTCGTCTTTCAGTTCGATCACGATCGTGTTGTCAGGATTGTGAACATCCCAAAAAACTCTTTCGCCATGCTGATAGAAAGTTCCGGCGGTGATCACACCGGGAATGTTGGTGCCGGGCATTCTTAGTCCGTGCCACCAGCCACGGGCTATTGCCGGGTCTGCCCTGATCTCCGCAATATGTCGCAAGGGGATTTCGAGCGAACTCTTGAGCGCCCACAGCTTGTCGGCTCCGCGAACATGCAAGGTTAAATTGCCGTCGGAAATCGATAGATCGACCATGTCATTGCTCCTGAGTGATTTGGATGCCCCGCTGTTCAATGGTATGGGCGGGCTGGCCCTCGGTAAGAGCTAGGGCGCTGTCAAGAGAATCACGGCAATAATATACTTTGGCAAAATGTGCTTGGGAATTGTGAGGTACGTCACAGACCCGTCTCTGATTCGTTGCTAGACTTCCCTATACTCCATAGGAGCGGAATGAATCGGATCGATGAGGAAGATGAGGAAGAGGCTGCAGATTTAGCCAGGGAACTTTCCGAACTGTCGAAGAGACAGTCAGAAACACTCCAAACAGCAGCCTACATTCCACTGTCCCAGGAAGATTGGGCGGCCTACGAAAAGCGCCGCGAGCGCATCAGTGAGCTTTGCACTGTGCTGGCGAAATAGCTTCCGCTCTGACGCTAGAGGCGTGCCATGACCCCAGACGAACGCGAACGGATGAATTGGCTGTGCCAGCGTATCGCCGAGGAAAAAGACCCAAAAATATTCGATGAACTTGTGCGAGAGTTGAACGACCTGCTGGATACCGAGCACGAACGACTCCATTCCCGGCGACAAGATCGATCCTAAATAAATTCCATCAACGCTTCGGTCGCCTTTTTTGCTCCCGCCTTTTCTTCTCCCGCTCTTCTCGTTTGAGGCGGGTGGCCGACACCCTATCCCAACTGAGGCTGCCCCGTGCAGCGAAGTCCGATGAAATGTTGGCTAAGGCTAGCGGATCGTTCGATGCACAGGAGAGCCTCGATGGTAGAGGCTCTCCCGTTTTAACTACGACGCGCTGCGGAGGATCTTTGCCGCGGCGGCGGCGGCTGGCCCATCCTTGTGCGTCTTTTGCAAAGGCGTGTGGCCCACACGCTCCGCGGTTTTCGGCGAGTGGGCACCACGGGCCTCAACTCCTTGTTCACCCGTCATAGCCGCGAATTAAAGCTCTGTGACAGGGCTTTCCGATATTAGCGCCCAACTAAGGCTCCCCCACTCGTATCGTGCCGCGCGGGCCGACAGCCTTAGTGGCTACCAACAGGCTTCTGGAGCCAAGGGATCCATAGAATCCTCGCGGCAATGATGGTCGTGCATCCGTGCTCACCCGGACCCGCGGGACATCCCCAATAATTCTCGGTTGCATCGATGGTGCCGGTGCACACCGACGAACCGTCGAGAGCACAAACATCCCCCACCCCGATGCCGCCTCCTAGCAAAGAGTTCAGGTGGATGTCGACCTCGGTCGGAGTATTGACCGCTATATCGATATCCTCGTCGCTGATCACGTTCTGGGAAATGACTGTGCCACGAACCGGCGAACCGCCATCGCCGCTATTGATGTTGATTCCCACACGGCCCGGGGTGGCGGTGTCGGCCTGATCTGCGAGATTACCGGCAATCGTATTAAGGATGATTTTGTTCCCACTCATGTCATCTGCCGCAAGCTCAAACGCGGGTCCCACGTGTGTGTGCAGGGCGACGCCTCCCAGTCCATTATGCATGAGCGTGTTCCCGATGATCACGTTGTCTGATACGCGGCCGCGGCCCATGCCATCGGAAAACAAGCCCACTCCCGCGCCCCCAATTTTCACGCCGTTGCCGGCCGAGAGGTTCTCCGCCACCGTGTTGTGGTCCACTCCATGGTGCGGAGCGTAAGGTGGCGAGGTCTTGCCCGACGGCGGATGCGAAGCGAGCACAATGCCGCACTCCAATGGGTTGTTCGTGATTGTATTGTGGATGAGCAGGTTGTCATGGCTTTCGGCGGTCTCGTCACTGATCAGAACGCCATCCGCATTGCCAGTGATGAGGTTGCCGGAAACAATTGAATTGGCTGTGCCGATCAGGTGAAGGGCGCCCCCGCAGTCCCCCGTTTCATCATCCTCATAAACGCCATTACCGGGCTGATCTGGGCAGCCGGTCGCCGCGCCGGTGAAACTCAAGCCCGGTGTGGCGTCGTTGTTAATGACGCTGTTGTCTTGGATCGTGACATCCGAAGCGCTCACCACCAAAACGCCTTCAAAGTTTGCGTTCTCTACCGTGAGTCCTTTAATGGTCACTTGCTTTAGGCCGGGATGGCTGAAACCATCCACGAAGATGCCATGCGCAAGACCAGTGGCATCAATAATCGAGGCGCTGGCACCCGCACCGATGATGGCGAGTGGAATGCCAATGATCACTTCTTCCTTATAGGTGCCTGCCTCAACCTGGATGAGATCGTTGGCAGAGGCATGATTGACGGCGGTTTGGATGCTCGTGAAGCAGTCATGGGTACCAGCCGGATTGACACAAAGTGTCCCGGCCACGGCAGTCTGGCAGATTGCGGCGAACACCACCGCGCAGCAGACGATTCGCGTTCGGCTCAACAGAATTGGTTGCATAGACGGTCTCCTCTTTCCTCACTTACAGCAATGATTCCGAGGTTGCCTGCGAGCCGGCCTAGGCAGCGACGGTCGCAAGTTCGACATGATAACGTTTGGAAGTCTGGCTGGGACGCGTGGAGCCGCGCACGGGTGCCTCGCAACAGGCGAGCTGTAAGCTGCGCACGCAAAGACGACCGCTCCATGGACAACCTTGGGAAGTGGAATCCGAACCAGGGGTAAGATTGCGCGAGATCTTAGCACTCCCAACTTTCCAGGTCAAGCCTGTGTTGAGGATAACTGGCGTTATCAGACGATTACGCGTTTTGATTGCTGGTCAATGAGCGATATTTCGTCACCCATTGGACGCTTTGGCACTGTTCACGGGAGGCGTGGCGCGATAACGACGAAGAAGCCAATTCCCAGTAGCGTAAAAACTGCCAGAAATGTTCCCGTCAATGTGAGCAAGTCCACGACTACTGCCGTGCTCCGTTCACCATCGGTTCTCTTTCTCGCCCTGTCATCCGCGATGAAAAAGACAATCCACGAAAGAATCGTAACGATCATGAGGGTGATCGAGAAATGAGACGCGGCAGGGGACTCGTGCTTGTACTCACCCACGCCGACCATAAGGAAGCCACCGATGACCCCGAACCAACTGATCCACCACAATCCCAGCAAGCGCCTTAACGATTTCATTTTCCCCTCGGGTAGCATCCACTACCTGAGGGGCATTTTAGGGCATAACTGTCGAGAACAGATGGGATGAGAAGGCCGGTCTCCGGCGGGATGCTGTACGCTCCCAAGTTATCGACGCGCTTGCAGCGCAAGAGATAAAGGAGACCGGCAATGAAGAAGGTTAGCACTGCTGCGGTAAAGGCGACGAAGAATTTTTCTCAACCAAAGCTGACGATCGGTCTGGACCTGGGTGATCGATCGAGTTGGTACTGCCTGCTAGACGAAGTGGGGGAAGTGCGGCTGGAACAGAAACTGGGGACGACTCCGAAGGCGATGCGAGAGGTGCTGGGAAGCATGCCGCGTTGCCGCATTGCGTTGGAAACGGGGATGCATTCGCCGTGGGTGAGCCGGTTGTTGAGCGAGTTGGGACACGAAGTGATCGTGGCGCATGCGCGTAATGTGCGCTTGATTGGAGAGAGTCGGAAGAAGGACGACCGGCTGGATGCGCGGACACTGGCGCGGTTGGCGCGAATCGATCCGCAGTTGCTGTGCCCGGTGAAACATCGCAGTGCGAAAGCGCAGGCGGATCTGACCGTGATCCGCGCACGAGCCGGACTGGTGCGAGCCCGGACGGCGCTGGTGAACACGGCCCGCGGACTGGCCAAGAGCTATGGGGAACGGCTGCGCGGGTGCAATGTGCGCAATATGAATCCGGAGAAAGCGGAGGGGCTGAGCCCGGAACTGCAGCGAGGGTTGGGGGCGTTGCTGGCGGCGATCGAGTCGCTAAGTGGGCGCATCCGCGAGTGCAACGAACGGATCGAACACCTGGCTCAGGAAAGCTATCCGCAGGTGACACTGCTGAAGCAAATCAAAGGGGTGGGCACGCTGATCGCACTGACTTTCATGCTGACGCTGGAAGATCCACATCGTTTTCGTAAAAGCCGGGACGTGGGCTGCTACTTGGGGCTGCAGCCAGGACGAAGGAACTCTGGACAGAGCGAGCCGCAGATGCACATCAGCAAGGAAGGTGATCCCTATCTGCGCACACTGCTGGTGCAAGGAGCGCAGCATATTCTGGGACCCTTCGGCGTCGACTGCGACCTGCGGCGCTGGGGCTTGAAGCTGGCCGAGCGTGGAGGGAGGAATGGAAAGAAACGAGCCATTATTGCCACGGCGCGAAAGCTGGCTGTCTTGCTGCATCGTCTGTGGGTGAGCGGAGAAGTCTACGAACCGCTCCGCAACAGCCCGGTCGCGCTGCCGGCAGCGGCATAGTTCGGGTTCATGGATGGAGAAACAAAGCCTAAGCGCCGAGTTCCGGTGACTGCGTTAATCGCCTGGCCCGACTTCCATCGGGATGATGGAAATCAAGGTCGACTAACAGGTGGCAGCACCGGCTGAAACGAGAACACCCAACTTGCACCGAGCGAAAATCGCTCATCAAAGAGTGCGGATGGAAGGGTGGCGACAGTGGCAACTCGGCGGGGAGAAAAAACGCTTGCCCAACGAAAAAACAAACGAACCCACTTGACTCCGACCGGCCTTCTCATGGAAGGCGATTACACGTTTTGACGGCTGGTCAATGAGTGAAATGGCGATGTTACGTCAACTGAGCCGGGCATGCCACGAGTACAATTACTTACATGTTCGCAGCCTGCGCCAAATCTGCTAACTGTTTGCGCGGAATCCTTGTTCTCGTCTGTCTTGGCGTGTCGGCCCTTGCGGAACAGCCTATCCGAGATAACACGGAGCAGTTTCTGCGCGAGCACAACATCTCCATTACGAAGCAGGATGTCATTGCCGCACTATGGAATAACCATGCCGCAGTACGCAAAGCGGCATCACATTTCCTATCAAATCACTGGCCAACGGATGCGGCTGTACCCATTCAGGAAGCTATGCTGCGAGAAGAGGATGGGTTGATCCGCGTCAGTCTGGCAAACGACCTCGCCCGACTTGGAGACACAGCCGGCCGTGAAATGCTGCTAGCCGAGTGTCACAATAGCAGCGAGTGGGGGAGCACTAGGGTGCTGGCGGCAAGATTCATGTTTGACCTTCACGACGATTCGTGCGTGGATGCAGTTCTCGAAATTCTACGCTCGGACAGCGATCCGCAAGACACGCTCGCCAAGGTGGATGCCTTAAACCTCGCCCCGATCTTTGTCCACCATTTTACTGGTCGAGAGAACCAGGCAGTTATGGACCTGACGGTGAACGCTCTAAATGACGCCGATTTAGGAGTACGGATAACAGCCGCCACTACCCTGGGCCGTCTTGCAGACCCTTTCGCGATACCTGCCCTGCAGACTGCACTCGCAAACGAGCAAGATGCAACGGGCAGTAACGTGATGCTCATCGAATTGAAGGGTCTCAGGCGCTTGCAGAAAGACGCAAGCAACCGCCGATAAAGAACGACCAACTTGGCCAAGTCTGTGTTGTCAAATTGTCACTATCAGCCTTTACACTCTAGCCCGCGATGGAGAGCCATGCTAGGGTGCGCATCCTCGACTGCCAACGACTCGAGATTTTCTTGTTTCGGCCTCCTCCCACTGCGCCCACACCACAAAATCACAGCCCCGCTGTGACATCCAACCTTGCGCCTCACATCCAATTCGTTCCATCATTCTCCCAAATAGTCGCGCCTTCTTTGACAATTGAATAGCAAGCGAATCGGATCACTAAGTCCTTACGCGCTAATATTTTGCCGATAAGTTATTTCGATAGAAGATTTTAGCCGGATTTCAACTGAGCCCAGCTCTGCAAGTTGTTGAGCCAGAATAATTTAGCGATTCGATCTGTAATTTTTTTTGATCTGGATTTGATCGATAAGTCGGCGGCAGTCCCACCCTAGCCTTAACTTTTTTTCCTGCCGCGTGCCTGAAACAGCGGAGCTCCCCAGGCGCCGACGGCCAGCAGCGCTCCGAAGAGAATGATGGCGTCGATGCTGGCTCGTCCCTCGCGCGACCAATAAACGTCACGAAGGTTCAGCCACAGAGCGAATTCATCCAGCGTGAGCGCCGCGCCTGCGCCATAAAGGATCGACATCAGCCGGCTAACAAAAATCGACGAATCGTCCGCGCCTGTGCCAATCTCGGCGAGCCATCCGTAGCCGACCAGAAGAAGAAGGACGATTCCGATCACCAGATGATGAATGTGCCGCCCGCCCACCTCGATGAAATGAAATGGCGGAATCTGGTGCGTAATGCAGTAAACCACGCCGCGCACTCCGGCGAAGGTCAGAAAAAAACTCAGCGATGCCACAAACAGCCGGCGCCGCGGCCGGTCAGGAATGCGCTCGCGAAGAACGTGCCCCAAGAACCTGGGGTGGAACAACACCAGCAGCACAGCCATTCCGACAATCGTGAGCAGGAGGATAAACCAGGTAAAGGTCATACCACATTAAACCGCATTTCATGAGTTTGGAGTGGCACGACAGGGAGACCCCACGCTCGCGGCTACAAAGCGTGAGGCCTGCGGAACGTCGGGCTCCTGCGGAACGTCCGGCTAATGTGCGGCGCTTAGGCGGTCACCGAGACGCCAGTTGAGGTCGACGGTGACGCGGGTGCGCCATTTTCACCGGTTTGCTGGAACTGTTGCACTAATGAGCTGTATGCGGTTTGCGCGGACGACAGGTTGCCGGATTGCAGCGCCGTTCCCAATTGGTCAAGCAACTCACTGATCGCGCTCGATGCGCCGCTGCCGTGATGATGATGGTGCCCCTGCCCGGCCTGACTCTGCGACTGCGACGCTTGATTTTGGAAATCCTGTTGTATGGTCGCGAAGTCCTGCTGGGCGGCGGAGAGGTTGCCCGATTGCAGATCCTTTGCCAACTGGCTGAATGCCTGCGCGATGGGACTGTTGCTCTCGGAAGTCGAAGTCGAATTGGACTGTGGCGCCAGCTGTTGCAGCGTAGCAAAGTCTGATTGTGCCGCTGATAGATTTCCAGACTGCAGGTCCTGGCCGAGTTGCTGGAACTCTTGCTGCGCTTTCTGAAAATTATTCTGAACGGTTTCGCTATTGTAAAGGCCGCTGCTGGAAATGCCCGAAACTGACATGAATTTATCTCCTTTAGAGAGAGCTGCCCGCTCCCAGGATTTATTTGACACTCATCGGCATTTTTCTCGCCGAACTCTAGTCGACGGTGCCTCAAGTATGAGGGCAGGTGGCGGGCCAATCGAAGACTGCGAGGCCGAGACTCAGATCGACACAATCGACAAGACTTAATCGATGGGCCCGGCGAGTTCTTCGTTCAAATAAACGTCCGGCGGGCAAATTGTGCCGAGTCCAACTAGGCAAAGCCTGGCCTACTGGAAGAGTCTTTATCGGCACCCACTATCTGGGGCCGAGCGCTCAGGCTCGCTGTGCTTCGCGCTTGAGCGCGCGCTCGAGAGTCTGATCGAGAGCGGACTTTGCCTTCTCGTATTCCGCTTGCGAGATAAGCCCTTGCTTGCGCTCGACTTCGAGTTGGAAGAGTTCTTCTTTGATTCCTTCCATCAGCATCGAGCCAGGGCGTGCCGCAGTTCGAGCGGGATGAGTTGAGAGAACCGCAGCGGGCTCGTAGTCGTCTTCTTCCTGCATGGCGGAAGACGTCGAAGATCCAGTGCGCCGCCGCGCCAGAGAGTGGGCCGCGGACTGTTGCTTCGAAGCGACGTAAACTCCGCCGATTACCAACAGAGCGGCGAAGCCCCCCAGAATCCACCAGCGATATTTCTGCAAAGGATCGGGAGCATCGATCGGTGGCCCGAGTCCGCCGCCGGGCCGGTTATTGGCCTGAGCGCCACTGCTGGACGCGCCCCCGGCCGATTGGCCGCCTTCGTTCGAACCTTGCGCGCCCGCTTCCTGCGGAGGTTCGAGAGTGCCTGCACCGGAAACCTTGAATGCAAGATTCTGTCCTACTGTGGTGTTCGAAGCCACTTGCACGCTGGCGTCGGGCTCGTTGGGATAGTTGATCAGCTTGAATCCAGTCGAGGCAGCCGCGGCTGTGAACTGCATCGCTTTGGGAGTCATCACCACGAAGTGTTCCAAGGGATATACCGACTTGGGATCAAGATTGGCGCTTCCGGAGTAAGGAATCTGGTAAGCGACTTCGAAGCGAGTGAGGCCAGGCCGCAGCGGGAAGATAAATGAATAGCGATTCTTCTCGCCCTCGGGCACGGGAGCGGATTTTACGGGATTGCCATTTTCGGTGGTGGCGGTGGCTGAATCGGAAATGATCTGGGCTCCGCTCGGAACGTAAAACTCCAGGTTGCGCTCATTCATCTGGGTGCGGGGCGGCTTGGAAGTATTTTGCACGCCGAATTCACGGATCACTTCGAGCTGTCCCTGCTCGACCTGGATGCGCATGATGTCGGCGACGACGACAATGCCGTCGATCTTTTTCCCCACGTCATACACTTCGAGTTCAACGGAAGTAGTTCCTGGAGGCGCCATGCGGTGGTAGGTGACATCTTGATGGATGGCGCGGACCAGGTGCGGGGATTGTGCGTCGTCGAGCTTGAAACTGAACTGGCCTTTGGCGTCAGTCTTGGTGCGACCGGCTTCTTCCATGCCCTGGGCCAGCTTGAGCAGGACGACGTCGTCCCCGGCAGCGGGCTTGCCAGTGGTCGAATTCTTCACGGTGCCGGTGAGAGTCTGAGCGGCGGCAAGGGAGCTGAATAGAATGGTGATCGTCCAGAGTGTGAGTCGAAGTTTCAAAATTATTCTCGCATTTCAGGCGTCCCTACAGGACGCGCTTCGTTTTTCGCTTTACCCGGCACTGAAGCGCCGGGCCATTTTCAGAATCCCCTTCGGGGCTAACTCTGTACTTGTGACGCCATGCTTGCGTGGGGGATCCACAATGCCTCGAAGTTGCGTCTTGAATAAATCTAAGCGAGGAATCACCCGCGCTCCGACCTAGCCTCCTGCCCTGATCGCACTGCCCTTGCCTCCAACCGGGCTATTTCGGCCATGATAGTGGCGGCTTCGTCCTGCAAGGAGGATTTCAGCGAGGCAAAATCGGTGTCGGGCACTTTGCCGGCTTTGTACTCGAAGTTGAGGTCGCGCAGGTTTTCGTAGACGGCATCCTTGCGTTCGCGCAAATATCCGGCGCGGGTTTTCTCCGGACCGAGAAAAAGTTTTCCCGGCAGGTAGAAAACGTAAAACAGAGATCCAGCCAGCATCATGCAGCAGATGAGCCAATTCATAGATCGGTCTCCTTTTGGGCCTGGTCACGAAACTGTTCGAGTTCGGCGCCGCGCACGGGACGGAGGCCATCGGCGATGGCGGGCGCCGGGCGGTTCTTCCAGGAGCGGATGACCAGGCCAATCAAGCCAAATCCGAGAATGAGAGCGGCGAATGGGATTATGTAGGCCACGCGGTTGAAACCTTTATTTGTGGGCGCGGCCAGTACGGTAGGTCCGTATTTCTGCACGAACGATTGCTCGACCAGGCTGTCGCTGTCTCCGCGAGTGAGTGAAGCCATGAGTTCGTTGCGCATGCCATCGGAGGAAGGGCAGCCGACGTGATTGCATTCCAGAAGAATCTGGTTGCAACCGCAGATGCACATCATCTGGTGGCCGATTTCGTTGAAGCGGGTGGCGGGATCACCGGCGCCAAGAAGGGCGAAGAGGGAAGCGCAGAGCAAGATTGTCTGTGCGGCCTTGCGGCCGGCGTTGGCTGGCTTCGTTTGCAGGTTCGACTCTGTCATTGACTCCCTTGGAACTTCCCCTCGACTACTACTTCCTGTTTCTATTTCGCCCGAATTAATACAAGACCTCCAAGCGCCATCAGGACGGCAGCAAAGGCCGTGATACAAATAGCGACCAAACGCCAACGTCGTTGGCTGGGGCTCGTGCCCGACACCACAACCTCATCCTGGGCGGACACAAAAGTGAAGATCGACTTCTTGAAGGATCTCCAAAGCAACCAATACGGAAGTCCCGCGACAAGACAATAGATCCCGATAAAAATGACCATAGTTCTGGCGAGATGATCTTCGGGCTTGCCCAAGATATGATTAAGGCTAGTCGACCAAGCTACCGACAGCAGAATACCCAACCAGAGCATTGCGAAGTGGGCGAAGTAAAACATTTTCAGAAAAGATTTGATTCTTAGTTCGTCAGCGGGAGACTTCACCAGATAGCCTCTATTTCTACTGACGCCAGAAAAGACGACTACACGGCCGGCATTTTCGCTTCTGAAGTTCGCGTCGACAATAAGGTCAAGAAAAGACATATTTCAGTCTCCTGTGACCACGGGAGCTGGCCGCGCGTGCTCCAGCCGCGCGGGCGCGGGAACACGAACTGGCGCTGGCGCATTTGGAACCAGGGCAAGAACCGTGCCGCCGAGCATGATCCACACACCCATCCAAATCCACATCACTAACGCATTCAGATGTGCTTTGAGGATGGGATGACCGTTATCCGGATTCAATCCTTCGAAGACTAGATAGAGATCCTCGTTGAGCGTGGAGCGAATGTCGGGCATGGTCGAGGTCTGCTGGCTTGCCTTGTAAAAGCGCCGCACCGGGGTCATGGTGCCGATCTGCTTGCCGCCTTTATAAACGTCGAGCAGCGCCCACTCGCTTGCGTAGTTAGGGCTGTCATCATCGGTGTAAGAGCGGCAGATGAGGGTGTAAGGGCCGATATTCATCTTGTCGCCGTATCCCATTTCCTGCTCTTTGTCCAGATTGAACGCTGCTCCTGCGAAGCCGATGATGACCACCACCACGCCGAAGTGGACGATATATCCGCCGTAGCGGCGCGTGTTGCGATGGGTTAGCTGCACCATCGAAGCGAACATGCCTTGACCGGTGTGCTTGGAGATGACCCGGCCTCCGCGATAGAACTCGCTGGCCACGGTGAGGGTCACCAGAACCGAAAGCGCGATGGCCATCAGAGAATAGAAATATGAAACGTCTTTCCAAGGCCTTAAGCCGAAAGGCGAGCCCCAGCTTGGCGGCGCGATCATCAGGAAGATCGCGACCGCGATAGCGCCGATGGTCGGCCACATGAAATTGCGCCTAAGGCTTTCGAGCGAAGTCTTGCGCCAGGCCAGCAGTGGCCCAACCGCGGTGAGGATCAAAAGCAGTAAAGCCACGGGAATGGCGACGCGATTGTAAAACGGGGCGCCCACCGTGACTTTGTTGCCTTGCACGAGTTCTGAAATTTTCGGGAACCAGGTGCCCCAAAGCACGGTGAAAGTGAGCAGGACGAAAAGCAAATTGTTGAACAGGAAGCTGGATTCGCGCGACACCAGCGATTCGAGCTTGTGCTCGCTGCGCAGATGAGACTTGTTCTTGAAGAAAAAGACGAGGAACGTGATCAGGGTGATGGCGAGGAACCATGCGAACCAGTCGCCGATGGAAGACTGCGCGAAGGCATGCACGGAGCTGATGATTCCGCTGCGGGTGAGAAAAGTTCCGAGGATCGCCAGCCAGAATGTGGCAAAGACCAGCCACATGTTCCACATCTTCAACATGCCGCGTTTTTCCTGCATCATCACCGAGTGCAGGAAAGCGGTGCCGGCAAGCCAGGGCATCAGAGAAGCATTTTCGACAGGGTCCCATCCCCAGTAGCCGCCCCAGCCCAGCACGGAGTATGCCCAGTGCGCTCCGAGAAAAACTCCGCAGGTAAGGAAAGCCCAGGTGACCATGGTCCAGCGGCGGGTAATGTGGATCCATTTTTCGCCGGGATACTTCATGATCAGGGCGCCTAGCGCGAAGGCGAAAGGCACGGTGAATCCGACGTAGCCCAGATAAAGCATGGGCGGGTGAATCACCATTTCGGGATACTGCAGTAATGGGTTCAGGCCGTTGCCATCGGCGGGAATTGTGCCCTGCATGATGGCGAAGGGATGCGCGGCAAAATTGAGCAGCAAAAGAAAAAAGATCTGCACGCCGGCGAGGACTACCGAGGCGTAGGCGAAGAGACGTGGATCCGTTTTGTAGCGCAGGCGCAACACGAATCCGTAGGCAGCGAGCAACAGCGACCAGAACAGCAGCGAGCCTTCCTGCCCAGACCACAACACGGCGAACTTATAAGGACCGGGCAGATCGCGGTTGCTATGGTGAAAGATGTAAGCGATAGAAAAATCGTCGTGGAAGGCGCAGATAACGAGGACTACCGACGCGAGAAGAACCGCGGCGAAGGTGGCAATTCCGGCGCGCCGAGCAGTTTCGCCGATGCGCTCCGAACCTTGGCGGAGCATCGCAACCAGCGAATTCGCTTCGGCAGAAGCGGATCCGGTAGGGACAAGGGCACCAGAGCCACGAGTGACGGGACTTCCGGCCTGTAAGGCGAGCGCAGGGCGACTCTGAAAGATCAACGCGATCAGTCCGGCCAGGAACGAATAAACGCTCAGGGCCAAAGCGAGCAGCAGCGCAAAACTACCTATTTCCGCCATGTGGGGGAACCCGCCCCTATTTTTTCAGAAATGCACCCACCAGGCAACTGCGGAGACCCATCGAAGCGGTGCGGAGACCCCATCGAAGCGAGGTTCGGCGAAACAGCCACAGGCGAAGTTCACACCGCTTTTTCGATCCGGGTGAGCCTTAGGCGCTCTGCTGACGGTAGCGCTGCCGGACTTCGCGTTCTGCGTTGAGCCAATCCTCGGCTTCACTTCCGGAGCCAGAACCGCGCTGCTGGTAGAGTTCGTAGGCGCGTCGCCGAATCTCGTCTTCCAGATTAATCGGCACCACGTTCTTGCGGGATTCCGTCTTCATCAATTCGAACTTCCGTCCCTCTGATGCACCTTTCGCTTCTGCCGCGGGGCTGGGTTCCGGAGTAACTTTCGCTGGCGGCGAAACTTTCGCTTCGGATGCAGTTTTCGCTTCCCGCACAACGGGAGTTTCGCGCGCCGTTTTTACTTCCGGCGAGGGAGCGTGAGGCGCCGTTTCGACGACTGCCTGCACCTCGGGAAGGCTGGCCGGATTGCCGGCGCCGATTTGCTCTTTATTGATATTAATATTGCTGGCGCGACTGGTCTTGCCGCCTGGGATAGACTTCGACCTTGCCATAATTGAATACTCCTTGCATTCACCTAAATTTAGGAATGTGTTGAGTTGTTGAGTGACCCACATACACCTGCCCTGCGACGTAGGAGGACGAGGAAGTTTGTTTGAATAACCTCAGTATAAACCTTCACGGGCTGTGGAAACCTGTTTGGTCGAAGAAAAATCGGCGGGGTCCGCTTTGTTATAATCGAAGCTCTTCGGATGGCGCTATCGTCTAGGGGTTAGGACGGAAGATTCTCAATCTTCAAACCCGGGTTCGATTCCCGGTAGCGCTACCATTCAGTTTCGGCTCGAGAGAAATTCCTCCGTATTCCCGAAAAATTCGAAGAAATGCCGCCATTTCGCGATAGTTTCTCTGAAAGGTCGAACGGAGAAAATGGGCGGCTGGGAGACGACAAGGCATTTGCCCGCACTTTTCTCTACGATACGACGAGCGGTCCGACTTTGCGAACCGGTTTGGGCGAATCCTTAGCGATCAGAAACCGAATGCTATGCGAACCCGACTTGACTTCCCAGTGACGCTGTAATGGCGAGCAGACGAAAACAGGAACTGAGGGACAGGCTCTAATCATAACCACCAATTCCAGCTGTCTTTGCGTTGCTTACAGATTGGGAAGACAGCCCAGGCGTAGCCATACTCTCCGGTGTCGTCGTCAGCACAATGAATTCCTGCGATCACCTCGGCCTATCTCTTCGACAACCACTGACCCACCGCCCAATTTTTGCTTTGCTTTTTTCATGCCCTAAGGTAGAGTTCGCTCTGCCCATCAGAGGTTCTCATGAAGCTCCCCCTCGGCATGCTCTTGCTGCTTCTTACCATTTTCTCTCTAGCCTCTGAACTCCCCGAAGCTCCCACGGGTTTCGACAACAAGACCAACGGACTGGTGGACGACGCAACGCATCTGGTCGATCAGGCAGATTTCGAGGCAGTTCTGCAAATTCCCGAGGGCCTCGGTCCTCTCTATAATGGGCAGTCCTGCCGCGAATGCCACCAGAACCCGGTTTCCGGCGCGGCCACCCAGGTTACGGAATTGCGCGTCGGTCATAATGGGCCGGACGGACGCTTCCGCACGCCCGACATCCCGATCGCTCACGGAACTGAAGTGATCAGAGGCCGCTCGCTGGTAAACGATCGCGCTGTTTGCCCCAACGCCGCTTTTCCTGACAAAGAAATTCAGGAACGCGTACCCGAAACCGAAACAATCCGCACGTTTCGCCTCTCCCTGAACTTGTTGGGCGACGGCTTCGTCGAGTCCGTTGCCGACCAAACCCTGATTGATCTCTCCAAACAACAGTGCAAATCGTCACATGGAAAAATCTGCGGTCAGATTCTCCACGTGCCTATCGTGGAAGCGCCTGGACAGATGGGCGTGGGGCGCTTCGGTTGGAAGGACCAGCACGCCAGCCTGCTATCGTTCAGTAGCGACGCGTATCTCAACGAGATGGGCATCACAAACCGCCTTCAGCCCGATGAGGTGACCAATCTTTGCAATACCGTTGCTGAGCCTAACGACAACAAACCGGGCCCTGACGGCCTGGAGCATATCGATCATTTCGCCCGCTTCATTCGCGCGACGAAAGCGCCCGCCCGCGATTCTCAGCTCGCCAGCAGCACAGCCGCGCAGAAAGGTCTCGCTCTTTTTGAGAAGATCGGTTGCGTGTCCTGCCACGTCGCAAACCTGACCACCGCTCCCGCGGGAACCAAGATCAATGGAGGCACTTTCAGCATTCCATCCGCGCTCGGCTCCATCACCTTTCATCCGTGGGGCGACTTCCTCATGCACAACGTCGGCACTGGCGACGGAATCCTGCAGGCCACTCCCGAGCACTACGGTCACCAAGTCTTCCAGCAAATGTCCGACTATCTCTCGAAACAGGATTTCGAGAGCACTCGCAACCAAATACGCACCGCTCCTTTGTGGGGAGTCCGCTTGCGACCGCGACTGATGCACGACGGTGCGTCGCTGACACTTCTGGACGCCATCACCCGCCACCGCGGCGAGGCTGCTCACGTCACCGAAAAATTTGAAAAGCTGAAGCCCAGTGAAAGAGAAGCCCTCCTGGAGTTCCTGCGCTCTCTCTGAAACGCTGCTCCTGCGCAAAAAGGAAGCGCAGGTGAACCGTCGAGGAAAGAGGGGTTGCGCAATGAATTACGACTTCTGGTCGTTTCGTTGCGCTCAAGTTGTGCCAGATCACGCGTTGCGCCTCGATGTCACATTCACGTACATCGAAGTCCCGCGGAAGTTTGATTTGGAGGGTCTTGCAGCCTCTAGGACCGAAGCGATCAGAATGAGGGACCCCGGCGCTTTTGGCGATGACGCTGAAAGGTAAGGCGTGTTCAGTTAGGCGGTTCCGTCCCTTTTCGATCACGCCGCGACGCTGGTCAAAAGGTATACCCGGCTGACCACTCCCGCCGAGGCGAAACAGGGGGCGAAAGTCCGCCAAAATCGAGGTCGCCGCACGCAGCCTTTTGAACCGCCCGGATGGCTGGACTCCAGAGGACTTGAAATCGCAGGGTTTGCCCGTTCCTGCGACCTGACGCCGTGCCGTCCTCTTTGACTTCGCTTTCGCCCTTGCGCAAACGTAGCAGGCGTGTCTGCCGGAGCGTCAACTCTGACCGTCAAAGAGCGCCTGACAAGTTCCGGAACGGAGACAGACTCACTGATCCGGCGTCACCCCAAGATATTCTTCGTGTCCTTCGAACACCTCGCGCAGCAGCTTTAAAACCCGCTGTTTCAGCGTGAGGGTCGGGCAGTTTTCAATTGCCGTTTTCTCCGTATTGACCCTCAATTCAGGGGTGGAAATCGCATTCGTAGCCATGAGCGGGCCTCCTTGTTCTCAACTGGGGAATCCCGTAATTGAATGCGATCATGCCTCCGATTCCCGGAAACGTCCATGGAGCCCGTCTGAAACCGTCTGAATTGATCTGAAGAGGACGAGAGCGCAGCGCATTCCATCATGGCCAGGAGCCTTGTGCTCCAACGAAGGCCGAATACATTTGCGCAGACCAACCTGTCAACTTCATTCGCTTGCCAGAAAGCGGCGGACCATACATTCCGGTTTGCCCGTCAACCGTCCAGAGTCGATGCCAAGCGCGGAGATCACTTCCTACAAGCCGATATCGGTACTGATTCCGTGGAGTCTCGTTTCGATCACTTCCGGACCGCCGACCATTCTTCCGCGATCTCGCTCACGTTTATGTATTGCTGTCAGCAAAGATGAGCTATTTTCCGTTTTCGCTGTCTGGCCCATTAAGCCCGTAGATCATTTCACTTCGACGTCCATGCGCATCCAGGGATGGATGCAGCATTCGAAATGATGTGTGCCTTTCGACAGACCCGTGATCTGGACTGAGCTGCCTTGAAGAATCCGAGTCTTGGCCACTGCGACCCTCGAAAAACCGCCGGCACATTCGGGCACCGTTGCTTGTCCGTCGTTGAGCGGCGCTATGAAGCCCCCGCCGAAGTTCGCTACCTCAGTGAAGGTGTGCGGCTCGCCGCCCTGGTCGACTACGCTGACAATGGTTCCTTCCTTGATCTTGAGTGTGTCCGGTTCGAAGTCCCAGTTGGGGTTCGGAGTTCCAGCCGCTGCTTCTGCAAACAAGTCGGACAACGTGGTGGAATATCCAAGGGCGATGTTCTTGCAGAAGTCAGGCCCCAGCGCGGCGTTAAAAGTGGTCGGATCGCATTCGTCCAAGGCAACGACCTGTGCGACACGCGGTGAATCTCCATGTGATCGACGGTCGTCCTCTGGCTTTGCTTGTGCAAGCGCGAGCATTGCGACGGCGATCAAGCCGCCGACGACTAGACAGGACTTCGCTGTAGCGGTTCTCATTGTGATCTCCTATTTCGACTATTCAGGATTGCGCACTCGTCACGGCACGGCTGACCCGCTCGCTGGCTGGTCGCCCGGCTCGTATTCGAGCGTCAGATTCCGTAGCAGACTCTCGCTGGAAAGCTCGAAGGAGTCAATCCTTGACGTCCCTATCAATCCCCA
Source organism: uncultured Acidobacteriota bacterium (assembly GCA_963842075.1). Lineage (GTDB taxonomy): Bacteria > Acidobacteriota > Terriglobia > Terriglobales > Acidobacteriaceae > Sulfotelmatobacter. The sequence goes on from CAWJFA010000021.1 coordinate 275,456, forward strand.
AAGTTTTCTCCATTGTTAAAGTATTAAGGGGAAAGAGTCTTAGCGGCCCCTGCGGACGGGGCGCCAGAAGCCAGGAACTGTGATAGGCTTGCCTGTGTTTATTGAAGGTCTCCCATGGCCGCCACGGCGCCGATTACCCGAACGCTTCGGTTCGACGTTTTTGAACTGAATGTTCGTGCCGGTGAGTTGCGTAAGCGCGGCGTAAAGCTACGACTGCGAGGCCAACCACTTCAAGTCCTCGCGATACTGGTGGAGCGTGCCGGGGATGTCGTGACTCGCGAAGAACTTCAGAGTCAAATCTGGTCTGCCGATACCTTCGTCGATTTCGATCATAGCATTCACAACGCGGTTGCCCGCATTCGCGAAGTACTGGGCGATTCGGTTGAGAAACCTCGCTACATCGAAACGCTGCCTCGCCTGGGATACCGGTACATCGGTGGCGTGGAAGATTCCCAAACACTGCGATTGGGCACAGAAACCGGCGACCATAGGAGTCAACCGGTGACCCTCGTTACACGCCCAAAGCCGAAGACAAATCTCGTCCTCGTTCTGGGTGCTCTTTTCACGCTGGGACTCGTGGCCTGGACAACGACGTGGCACGATCTCCACGCGAGAGCGGCCGTTCCACCAATACACTCCCTTGCTGTCCTGCCCCTCGATAATTTGTCCGGCGATCCGTCAGAGGAGTTCTTCGCGGATGGCATGACGGATCAGTTGATTACCGACCTCGCTAAAGTCGGCTCGCTGCGCGTCATCTCGCGTACTTCGGTCATGCAGTACAAGGGCGCAAAGAAGGCCCTGCCTGCAATTGCACGCGAATTGAACGTCGACGCAATCGTTGAAGGATCAGTCGTCCGTTCGGGTCCACGAGTGCGCGTTACCGCCCAACTCATTCGGGCAAGAACCGACCAGCACCTGTGGGCCGAGACGTATGACCGCGATCTGGACGATATCCTGAAGCTACAAGGTGAGGTGGCGGACGCCATAGCGCAGCAAGTCCGCGCACAACTCACTCCAAACCAGCAGTCTCAGCTTCGCTTAGCCCACGTGGTCAACCCGGCGGCGTACGATGACTATCTCCGGGGACGCCTTTACTTTACTAACGAATTCACCAAACCTGATTCACTTTGGAAGGCCCAACGCTACTTCGAAGGTGCGATCCAGAAAGATCCAAACTTCGCTCTTGCTTACGCGGGACTCGCAGACACTTACGTCTTCTTGGCGTATGCAGGAGCTTTGCAAAAAGATCTGGCCTACCGGTCGGCCAAGAATGCACTATCCAAAGCACTGCAACTGGACGACAGCATCGGCGAAGCCCACGACACCCTCGGCGCGCTGAGTTCCTTTTTTGACTGGGATTGGGAGACTGCCGATCGCGAGTTCAATCGTGCCATCGCTCTGGCACCGAGCTATAGTTGCGCGCATGAAGATCGCGCCATCTTTCTCGCCTTGGTTGGCCGACGGGCCGAAGCCCTCGCCGAGATCGCAAAGATCGACCAGCTCGACTATGGTTTCAGTGCGGCACATACCGAATCAGTGACCTACTATGAGCTGCGGGACTACCCTAGCCTGATTGATTCAAGCCGGAGAGCGCTGCTTTTTGACCCCAAGGATTGGTTTCAGCACTACACTCTCGGCGTCGGTTACGAAGGCACGGGCAAGCCTCAGGAAGCGATCGCGGAGTACCAGAAGGCAATTGAGACGTCGGGCGGTTCTCAGGACCCCACCGTGGCGCTGGCACACGCCTATGCAGCCGTAGGCAAAAAAGCCGAAGCGGAGAAGATCCTTCGTGATTTGGAGAGCAACTCCAAAGCGACTGCTTCTCCCTACACTGTGGCCACGATTTACGCCGGGCTCGGCGAAAACGACAAAGCGTTTGAGTCCCTGGAAAAAGCTCGCTCGGAGAAGTCTTTGCAAATTTTATCGCTAAAATCTGACTTGCTGCTTGATACCTTGCGTACTGATCCACGTTTTCAAAACCTTCTTCGCCGTATGAGTTTGAACTAGAATCCACGCGAGGACGAGCAGGATGTGACTTGCCGGTTGCGTTTTTTGTTTTTGCGAGCTCCGCAAAATTCCCAGCGTCCTCGAATTTCCCAGCGGTGTTCATCACTGTCGAGAGACAATACCGATTGCACGCTAGATCACGGCGGCTAAACGCCCTTGTGATCACAAACTAGGTCAGTGCGTGGATTGTCGGCCACTCGGAAGTTTGGTCCCCAGCCCCGGAGTCTGAACTTCTCAACTTCCGGTTTGCTCGTCAACCGGGAGCGATCGCGATCACTTCCTATAAGCCGACTCGAACTAAGCCGCTAGTGCGGCAGACGCTTTCGCGTGTTGCTGAGCCAACGGTCGAGGTGATCTGAGATAGTTTTGTCGTAGAACTCTGACGAATCCGAATCAGGGTTAAAATCTATTGAAAATCGAAGCTGTCCCAAAACTGGCCGCTGCCAACGATTCCGGAAGCGCTTCGGTCAATTTCATGATTAGCGTAGAGGGCGTGGCGAAGCGTTGAATCGATTTTTGAACGATTTGGGCTTGGGAATCGCATGAATATGTCTGCCAGTGCCGATAGCGAACGCTTCCAGAGCGGCGCGAACAAGTATGCTGCCTACCTCGAAACGCCCGAGGGGCGGTTGCGCTCTGACTTGGCCTTTGCGAACCTGCACGATTTTCTACCACTCCAGGCCAAAGAGCCGTTGTGTGCATTAGATCTCGGAGGTGGCACGGGGGCGGCGGCGGTTCGACTAGCGCGACTTGGCATGCATGTTACGGTGCTGGATTGTTCTCCCGCGATGCTGGATATCGCGCAGCGCGCCGCCCACGAAGGCGGGGTCGCGGAGAAGATCGTGGTGAAGCACGGCGAAGCAGCACAGCTTGCCAGCTTGTTTCCCGCACGTTCGTTCGATGTAATTCTCTGCCATAACATTCTGGAATATGTCGATGACCCGGGAGCTGTGTTGCGTGATGCGGCTCGCGCCTTGCGAGGTTCATCCGCGATAGTCTCAGTGCTCGTGCGAACCCAGGCAGGCGAGGTATTAAAAGCCGCAATCCGAGAGGGCGATTTGGATCAGGCGGAAAATGATCTTATGGCTGAGTGGGGAGAAGAATCTCTCTACGGAGGGAGAGTGCGACTCTTCAGTAACGACTACATGCTACGTATGCTGAAAGCGGCATCGCTGACATTAATTGTAGAGCAGGGTGTGCGCGTGGTTGCGGATTATTTGCCGCCGTCGGTATCTCGCGACGCCGAGTATCAGCGCATTCTCGAACTGGAACGTAAGCTGGGTATGCGGCCAGAGTTTGCCGCAGTCGCGCGCTATAGGCAATGCTTGGCTCGCCGACCGGATCAGGTGGAGGAGGAGCGCGAGTGAACGACGTGCGAGCGGAATCTTCATTCTCCACAACCGGCGCGAAGACGCCTGACGCCGGTGTTTCGCTCGGGCTTGGGCTCACCAACGAGTGCAACCTTTCGTGCGCCTTTTGTTACCGGGATCCAGCCCGCACCGATCGACTCTCTCTGGATCAAGTGAAATCGGTCATGGAACGACTGCCGATCCGTTCGGTGAATCTCGGCACCGGCGAGAACGGCATGCATCCAGAGTTCAAAGCGATATTGGGTTACCTGCGAACGCAACCCATCAAACTGACCATCACTTCCAACGGCCACAGCGTCGCAGTTTTGGAGGACAAAGAGCTGCTCGCTTTTCACGACATTGAGTTTTCTCTCGATTACCCGACCCAAGGCGAACAAGATGCTCAACGCGGAAACGGCAATTGGGAGCTGATCCACCATCAAGCAGAACGCTGCGTGAGGCTCGGCGTGCCGGTCACCATCATCGCGGTCATGATGAAAGCGAACTATTTACATCTGACGGACGTGGCTCGAGTGGCCAAACGCTTCGACGCGCCTTTGCGAGTGAATGTGTATCAGGCGGTGCGATCCGACATCTATGCGCTCTCCTACGAAGAATACTGGGAGGGGTTCCGGCGCCTCTTTGCCGAGACCGATGTGATCGCCATTGGTGAGCCGCTGGTGCGCGCGCTGGCGGGCTCGCCACCGCTCAGGGGAGGATGTGGCGTTAGCACCGTGAGGGTCACTCCGCGCGCTACGACACAGCCCTGCGTGTACTGGCCGGGATCGGGCGAGCCGCTGGCGAATTTGATTTCGGCGGGCGTCGAGATTCTAGACTCCGCGCCCTTCAGTCAGGCCCGCACGCTTCCCAACGCGTGCCAGCCTTGCGAGTTCCGTGACGCATGCCATGGCGGCTGTGCCGGACGTCGACGCCTCCAGGGCGCGATCTTAGACCCTGACTATTACTGTCCGATCATTCGCGGGGAACGTCCGAAGCTGGAGATTCGTATGGCCGCCACCCGCGACCTGCCTAAGCTGAGCAGTTCCTGCACAACCGTAGTAATCGCCCGATAGAGACTCTTATTGTGCGTCAATCCATTTGTCGGAGCCTTTCACCTTCACTGCCACATCAGAAAGGAAGATGTGCAGAGGCTTGCCGTCGGCGGTGCCGCGATGCTCGGTTGAGAACAGAATGGGACCTGCTTTTTTGTAGCCTGCCCACGTTGCGAAAACGCGGCTCGGCGGCTTGGCCCCGCCACGGTGGTAGACAAAGTACACGACGCGGTTATCCTTCCCGACGTAGAGATCCCAAACGTCGCCGGGCGTGTAACCGCCATCTGTGGGATACTTCACCGGGATCAGCTCAGCCATGCCGGGGCCAACTGGCAAATTAAACTTGCCCTGATCGATAGCGCTGGCGCTCTTGTCCCAGTAAGCGTGGAAGGGGAACAGAGCCCAATAATTATCGTTGACGAAACTCGGGTCGACCTGGTTCTTAACCTCGTCGGTTTGGCTACTGAGATCGGTGTGCACATAGGAAACCTTGACCGGCTTGCCGTCTTTGTCCACGCCTTCAAATGTAACCTTGGCGGTTTTAGGCTCCCACTCCCACTTGTGAGCGGATTTAAAGAGCCCTGTAATTTCTCCATTCCAGGTATAGCGGACCGCCTCAACTTTATCCCACGAGTCGACACCGAAGGTTTTGGCGACTTGATCCAGAATTGGCGAGCGCGTCTGCGCCCAGGAGGTTGCAGCAAGGCCTGGCACTCCGCAAAGCAAAAGACCGACCATCGTTAAGCGGTGGACACTTCTCATATGTTCGCTCCTCGGTGGATTAAACGGATGCGGTGTTGGATGACAGTCAAAAGCTTCCGGTTACACGAAAGCACGTCGGCGGGGAGCAATTAGTCCTTTGAGCATGGGGGGACCGCCGGTCGTCTGAAGCGGCGAAACCCGATAATTCCGCCAGCAATTGCCACGCATCCATATTCCAGCAGCATAGCCCAGCCAGGAACCAGCCACGGACGGCCCAGCGCGCGCAGATGCCAGACGTAGTAGATCGGGATGATGCTCACTGTCCAGACGATGATGGGCACGGTCGAGGCCGACCGCATGAACGGCAACAGCCAGAGCAGGTACCACGGATATACGACTGGCGCACATAGAAGCGATGCCGCCATGGGCCAGGCAAATGCATCCGGAGACAATGCCGCAGCCTCGCTTCTCAGCCAGATTGCGGTAACAAAGCCCAAGAGCACTGCCAGGACTGCCACAAACTCCGGAGCGGCAAATCGCTCAAGCGTTGCAAACACCGGATCGTTAAACCAAAAACTGTGCACGTAAGTGCCGAGCGAGCCAAACGGAATCTGCCCGTGGTTGAGAAATGGTACGTATAGAAGTCCGACCACAACTGCTGCCAGCGCGCCGTCGCGTATCCGAACACGTTTCCAGTAGAGCGGCAGAAGAACAACGGGAAGGAATTTCACTGCAACAGCGAGCCCAAATGCCAGGGCTGCAAGCGAACGCCAGCGTCGCCCCACCGCGGCGGCAGACACCACCAGCAGCAGCACGCCGACAATGTCGATGTGACCGCTGCCCGCCACCTCTATTGCCAACAGTGGGTTCCAGGCATAAGCCAGAACCCAGTGCGCTCCTTGCCCGCTGCTACGCAGGATATCGAGCAAGACGAGAACGATCGCGACATCGCAAAGTACAAATGCCACTTTCAGAGTAAAGACAGATTCATGTATCGCAGTTACCGCCCGGAAAAAAAGCTCAGCGCCCGCTGGATACGGGCTCGGCAAATACGGGTTGTTCAACGTGCGGGTCTCGGGTGTGTGCAAGCCCGCCAGGGCAGGGTCGTCGGGAACCACAATATAAGGGTTATAGCCGAGACGCTGCACGCGGCCATCCCATAGGTAGCGATGGATGTCATCATCGGGACCGGGGGGCATCACGAGAAATGCAAGATGCCACACAGCAGCCAACACGAGTCCGATCACGATAACCCGGCGCGGAAATCTTGGAGTCGCGAAGAGCTCGCGAATGGCAAGGAGATACGCAATGCCGGCAACGCCCAGCGGAACGATGAAGGACGGTCCACCCACTCTGCTGAAGTTGCGTGAGCAGATCGTAAGCGCCACAAGTAAGATGGCGCCGAGCCCGTACAATCTGCGGGATGGCGTGAGCTTCACAGGCCTACCGTGCCTGTCCCCAACTGTGCCACTGCCGGCGCCCACAGCTTTAACCAGACCGCCGTTCGTGGCGCCCGAGCGGGAGCGAGTTCCAGTTCTGCGGCGAGCCGGGTCAAGTCGACAGCCACGTCGATGTCGTAGAAGGGATCGGTGAGGCCGACGGAGAGCTGGAGTGCGCGAGCGCGCGCCAGTAAAGCCTCAAGCGCGCTCTTGGTTCCCATGCTGTCGCCGTCGAAAAGCCCAGGGTGAGAAGCCTTCGCCCCTACGAGGTAATAACCGCCATCGTGCGTCGGTCCCACAACCACGTCATGGTCGGTGAGCGCCTCGAACGCGTTTTCAAGAATCGACGCCGGCAGATGCGGACTGTCGCTGTTGAAGGCAACGACGCGTTGGCGGCCAATCGCTGCAAAGTGCGCAAATGCCGAGTTGAGGCCTGCCGCAAGGCCTTGTCCTTTCTGGCCCAATACGCCCGACACACTCGGCGCCAGCTTCGTCAGTTCTTCGACATCGGAGGCCGGGCACATAATGGCGACGTCCACCATTTCCAACGAGTGCGCCAGCGCGATGGTGTCGTTCAAAAGGCAGCGATACAGTTCAGTGACCGCCTCAACAGGAAGGCTCGGAGATAAGCGAGTCTTGACCGTCCCCGGCTTGGGCGCTTTTGCCATGACGACCAGTGTTCGCCCCCCGTTTGACGAACGTGCGGCATTTTCGCGGGAGGATTCCATCGGGAGCGCGGAGCCAATATTTACGCTGGCCGCGGATTTTTGGCTCTTCGATACCGAAAATAATAGCGCATTATCAGCGAGAGGATGAACCACGCGGCTCCGACTGTGCCTCGCAGCGTACCACTAATCTTGGATTTCCCAATGCGCGGATGGTAGCTGACCGGCACCTCAACGACGCGGAACCCCGCAAGCGTACCCTTGAGAATCATTTCAACCGCCCAGCCATAAGTGGTTTCTTCGAGCGCGAGCGCGCGTAGTACATCTGCGCGGCCCGCGCGAAACGGACCGAGATCACTGATGTCTAGTCGATACAGAATCCTGATCAGGCCAGCGGCGAGGCGATTACCAAACATCTGATGCCAAGGCAACGCACCCGCAGAACGCGGTTCCTGAAGGCGCGAACCCAGCGTGATATCCGCGCGTCCGTCAAGGATTGGAGCGAGGAGAAGCGGCAGCTCAGCCGGCCGATCGCTGTAATCGCCGTCGAGGAACACCACAATGTCAGGCCTGTTTGCTTCAGCCAGTCCGGTCAAGCAGGCGCGCCCGTATCCGCGGCGAGGCTCGCGTAGGATCCGGGCTCCCATCCTTGAGGCGATCTCGGGAGTTCCGTCGGTTGAATTACTATCTACGACCAAGACTTCCGTCACAATGTCAGCAGGGAGATCAGCTAAGACGCAGCTGATGGACTGCGCTTCGTTATGTGTAGGAATGACAACCGACACTCGCCCTTGACCTTGGCTCAACTCACCACCATGGGGAGGACGGCCAGCGCCGCGCCAGCAAAGCATCGACACCCCACGCTCGACCGGCCCGGCCTACCACGAGCGCAAGAGATGCGAGCACCGGAACCAGCAGCTCCCATATCCACGATGTGCCCCATTCGGAAACCCATAGGCTACCCAGGTACAGAAACGCCACAAATGCGGCCGGGCGCGTCAGCAGACCGATCACTAGCAGGATTCCAAGACCGATCTCAGTCACGGCCTGCATCGGAGCGGCCATCGCGGCGTGGCTCGCGGCCAAACCCATAACTGCCTTCCACGCAGCCGGCGAATGACTCGCCTTTATGTAGTAGTTGATCAGGCCTGCATAACCCGCCGGCGTGTAGAGGCCCTTCCCCAGATTTTCGAAGAAGACCCACACCAGCATTGCGCCGATCGTGACACGAACGATTGCCAGCCCATTTGCCGCGGGCGCTTGGTTGGCTGAATTTTGCGTCGGGCCTGTGTTCGTCATCGTCATGAACCTCTTACCCAATCGATGCCGCCACTTTGCGGTGGGAAACAGAAAGGAGTCGGTATTCTAAACGGTTCCGGCCTGTTCCTGCCAGTGGATGTCAACGTTGTTGGTGGCGTTTCTTGGCGCGCGGCTTTTGCAATCGAGAGCGGGATTTGACAGGACGCAGCCACAACCTGCAGACTGCGAACGTGCGCTTCGAACTATGAGATGCGCACCGCGACCGCGCGGCTGTGGTTTCGCCGCACGACAGCCCCGCCTGGGACAGTCCACTGCCGTTGCGGGTCACAGAGCGCTTGAACAAACGCGATCCTCGTCGAAAGGATACGTCATGCTGCATCGACCTCTGCTCTCTCTGCTCCTCGTATTCTCGTCTCTGCCGGCTCTTGCTCAGAACGAACGCCATTTCACGTTTCATTACGCATTCACGGTGAAAAATGTCAGCCCCGGCGAGCGCTTGCGTGTCTGGATTCCTCTGGCCCACTCCGACGCGTTCCAGGAAGTGAAAGTTACTTCCAAGAGTGGAGATCTACCGCTGAAGCAGGTTCGGCAGCCGGAATACGGGAACGAGGTGCTATACGCAGAAGCTTCGAAGCCCGATAAGGACGAGTACAAGTTTTCGGTGGACTATGACGTTGTTCGAAAAGAGCACGTCGTGCTGGTCAACGGGAAGCCAGCGGGTGCTGCGCCGTCCGCGAAGGTGCCTCGCGTCGAGTTGGCGCGGTTTCTGGAACCGGACCGCTTAGTGCCGGTCACCGGCGTTCCTGCGCAGCTAGCCGAACAGGAAACAAAAGGCGCGACCACGCCCCTCGAAAAGGCGAACGACATCTACGAATACGTTTTCCGCACCATGAAATATGACAAGAGCGGCGAGGGCTGGGGACACGGCGACACCCTCTGGGCGTGCGATTCGAAGCATGGCAACTGCACCGACTTCCACTCGGTTTTTATTTCAATGGCACGGGCTGAGAAGATTCCAGCGCGCTTTCAGATCGGCTTCCCGCTTCCGGCCGACAAGCACTCTGGCGAAATTCCCGGATACCACTGCTGGGCGGAGTTTTATCTTGATTCAGTGGGATGGGTGCCGGTCGATATCTCGGAGGCGTGGAAGCACCAGGAGAAACACGATTATTTTTTTGGCGCACATGACGTGAACCGGGTGCAGTTCACGCAAGGACGGGATCTCAAACTCGCCCCCGCTCAAGAAGGCCCACCGCTGAACTATTTTGTCTATCCATACGTGGAGATCGGCGGAAAAGAACATCCCAATGTGGCGATCGGATTTTCTTTTGAGGACGCAGGCTCGACGCCCACAAAGGTCAGCTCCTTACATTAGAGATTTGTACCTCACGGTTCGAGAATTTCGCGCCCATGGGCTTATCCCGAATGCGGTCAGCCCGACCACGTATGGCAGGGAATTGGAAATTCTTCATGCGGACGTTTCCTGATACGCCCCTGTTATTTCCCTGTTCCGATTTCGAATGAATGGCGACTTTTCCCCAATAAAATCTGGAGTTTAGACAGCGAGGGGCCCGATCTTTGGGTCAGAATTCGCAAAATTCCCTGTATTTTTCCCTGTTAGCAGGGAATTTACGGAGAAAGGTTAGAGCCAGACTGTTCTCTCTACCAAACGTTTTCCCGTCCGTCCGGCAAGGTTCAAAGCAAGCAGGCGAATCGAGGACTCGGAGTTTTTTCTCCCGGCGGTTTCTTCTCTGGTACTCTGCATAGGCTATGCGCCTGCTCCAGAGCTTGTTTGTACTCGCCGCCGTGGCTGTTTGCACGCTTGCCCAAGACGTGAAACCAGTTGCCGATAGGGTCGCCACTCAGAATGCGCTTTTCGAGGAGCAGTATGAGTCCGATCTGCGCAATTTCCCCGAGCGCGCCACCGCTTTCGGTGACTACCGCTACAACGACAAGCTCGCCGAGTATTCACTCGAGGCCATTGTTCAGCGGAATAAGATCAACCAGGAATTCCTCGCCCGGCTCGAAGCCATTCCGACTTTAAACTTTTCCGATCAGGATCAACTCTCTCACGATCTGCTGGTCCGCGTGCTGCAGCAGCGCATTGCCGACTTCGACCTCAAAGAATACGAGATGCCGATTAATCAGCAGAATGGCGTGCATACCAGCCTCGCGGATCTGCCTCTTTCGGTGCCTTTCGATTCGGTGAAGCACTATGAGGACTACATCGCCCGGCTTCACCAGATTCCGCGTGTGCTCAACCAGACGACTGAAGTGCTTCGCGCCGGTATGAAGGACAAATTGATGCCGGTCCGTTTCCTGATCGAGAAGCTTCCCGTCCAATGCCAGGGAATTATCAGTTCCGATCCTTTTCTGCTGCCGACCAAGAAATATCCTGCGAGTATTTCTGCCGAAGATCAGAAGCGTTTGACGCAGCAGATTACCGATGCCATCAACAGCGACGTTATCCCCGCCTACAAAACTTTCGCCGCTTTTCTGAGCACGGAATACGCGCCCCAGGGCCGCACGACTCTTTCTATAACGTCTTTGCCGGAGGGCGAGAAGCGGTACGAAAACGATATCTATGCCCGGACCACGACGCACATGTCGCCGGATGAGATACACCAACTCGGGCTTCGTGAGATGGAGCGCATCGAGGCGGAGATGACTGTGATCGCTAAGAAGGAAGGCTTCGCCGACCTCGCCTCTTTCCGCGCCTCGCTCAAAACCAATCCCAAATATATTCCAACTTCGGCTGAGCAGATCCTGGACGATTTCCGCCGCTACATCGCGCAGATGGAGCCGAAACTTCCGCAACTGTTTACTCTGCTTCCCAAGTCACCGGTCACGGTGGAAGCGATACCGGCTTTTCAGTCTGCGGCGGCGACCCACTACGTGACTGGCACGCCGGACGGGAAGCGGCCCGGCCGCGTCGTGGTTGCAACCTCGAACTTCGCCGAGCGCTCGCTCATCGACGACGAGGCGGTTGCCTATCACGAAGGCGTCCCGGGACATCACATGCAGCTCTCCGTTCAGCAGCAGCTCACGGGATTGCCCAAGTTCCGGCTGCACGGTCTTGGCTTCAACGCGTACATCGAAGGGTGGGCTCTGTATGCGGAGCAACTGGGCAAAGAGGTCGGCTTTTACCAGGATCCGGTTTCCGATTACGGGCGCCTGTCTTCCGAACTGTTCCGGGCGGTGCGGCTGGTCGTCGACACCGGAATTCACTCTAAAGGATGGACGCGCGATCAGGTTGTGGAGTTCTTCCGCAAGTCTGGCGCCGTAGACGAGCCCACCATTCAATCCGAGACCGACCGATACATTGCCTGGCCCGCGCAGGCGCTCAGCTACAAGCTGGGGCAGCTCAAGTTCCGCGAACTGCGCGATCGAGCGCAGAAAGAACTGGACCCTAAGTTCGACATTCGTAAATTCCACGACGAGATGCTCGATGGTGGAACTCTTCCACTTGACCTGCTGGAAGCCCGAACCGATAAGTGGATCGCCGAACAGAAGTCTAAGTAACCAGCACCGCGGTTACCTGCCATTCTGCGCGAAATGGCAACCAACCACCCCGCGCGCGGCTTCATCCAAGAACACGATCGTTTTTGGGAGAAGTGCGCCATGCGTTCTTTGCGGTCGTTCTGGTTCATGTCGTTATTTGCTTTGTCCACTCTGCTGTTGGCCGGCTGCGGAGGGGGGACAGGCTCAAACTCGTCTACATCAACCCCTTCAGTCCAACTGACTGTAACGGCGCCGCCTGCCGGCGCGGGAACCATTATCAGCAGTCCAGCGGGGATAAATTGTCCTAGCACCTGCACCGCCAGCTTTCCGCAGAATACGAAAGTGACACTGACCGAAACGCCGGGCACTAACTATGTTTTTGCAGGCTGGAGCGGCGCTTGTTCGGGAATGACGTGTACCATCACCCTTACTGGGGCCGCGACCGTGAGCGCATCGTTTACGGCGGGCGATGGATTGACCGTAGCTTTGCTTGGAGCCGGCAGCGGCACCGTCACGAGCAGTCCGGCAGGAATCAACTGCACGGCGGGATCGCAGAGCGGATGCACCGCTGCTTTTCAGCCAAATACTCAAGTCACGCTGACCTCGACGCCGGGCGCCAATTCCTCGTTCGGTGGTTGGACGGGCGACGGCTGTTCGGGCACCTCCACCTGCACTCTGACCATAACGGCCAGCGGGACCGTGAGCGCGACCTTCAATGCCACGAGCGGCAACATTTTGACAATCACCATGGCGGGGGGCGGTACAGGAACCGTGACAAGCAGCCCGGTCGGAGTCGATTGCACGACTGGCGCGCCGAGCGGCTGCACCGTAGCATTTCCTCCTGGAACCGCAGTTACACTCACCGAGACTCCAGCCACGGGCAGTACGTTTTCGAGTTGGTCCGGCGGCTGCACCGGGACGACAACCTGCAGCGTCACGATGAGCGCCGCCAGTTCCGTGACCGCCTCGTTTGGCGGCTCGCTGCAAAGCATCAACCACATTATTTTATTCGCGCAAGAAAACCGCTCTCTGGACCATTACTTCGGCGCGATGCTGCCCTACTGGGCCCAGCTCGGACTTCACCAGACTGACGGAGTGACCTTCGACGGCCTGCCCCAGTTCAATCCCGGAGGATCCGCACCGTCGATCCCGGGCTGCAATCTGAGCGACAATGCCGATAGTTGTACACCTGACCCCACGAACCCGATCACTTCTTTTTCGTTTGATTCGGTTGTGCTGCCTTCGGGCAAAACCGGCACCGTTTGTGAAGAAAATCAGAGTCCTTTCTGGAACGAGGCCCACAACGATTGGGACTATACCGATGCCACTGACCAACCCGCGGAGAACCCCCCTCCACTGAATGGATTCGTTTACACGGCCGCCTATGATGCCCGATCCAACGGTTTCATGGATGTGAATGGCGTTCGATCCATGGGCTATTACGAGAATGCCGACCTGAATTTCTACTATTTCATGGCCGCCAATTTTGGTACATCCGACCGATGGTTTTCTCCTCTAATGGATCGCACTCAGATCAACCGCATGTACCTTTTAGCTGCCACTTCCCAGGGTCATGCTTACCCGCTCGGCGGCACTGGCAATGTCAATGACGCTTCGCCTCTGACAGCTACTACCATTTTTGAGGCGCTACAGGCTAATGGCATTAGTTGGAAAGTTTACGTTAATCCCCTGAATGCGGTTTCGCCGGTTACGGGCGAAAATTGTGAGACAGCAACGCCAGGACAAGATCAAGACATCTGTCTTGCGGGAGTCTCCTACATAAACATGTTTAACTACGAATCGCAGATACAGAACGCTTCCACAGGCCTGTGGCAACATTTTGCCCCGCTCTCGCAATTCGCAACCGACATGCAAAGTGATCTAACCTTTCCGCAATTCGCGCTGATCGAGCCCGCCTCCGCTGCAGGCCTCGATGAGCATCCGTCTGATGCCGATGGCGCTCCCGTCAACGTGCAAGACGGAGCCTATTATGTTGAGAACAGCATCATCAAGCCCTTCATGCAAAGCAATATCTGGGGCGACTCCGCTATGATTTTTACCTACGATGAGGCGGGTGGTCTTTACGATCATGTGCCACCGCAACCGGCTGCGATCCCGGACAGTTACACTGCTCCGGATGATTTGAGAGCAGCGCCGACGAACGACATTTGCACCGGAGCCGGTCAACTGGGGAACGGGACCTGCACTTTTGGATGGACCGGTTACCGAGTTCCTGTGATCGTGATCTCGCCGTATTCCAAAATGAACTTCGTTTCTCATGCGGTGCGCGACACGACGGCAGTGCTGGCAATGGTCGAGAACCGTTTCGGCATCGCTCCACTGACCAATCGCGACGCCTCCTACAACACTGCTACCAATTCCATGAACGAGTTCTTTGACTTCGTTAACAAGCCTTGGGCCACACCGCCAATGCCGCCGCCTCAAAGCAAAGCGGGAGTTTGTGATCAAACGCCCCCACTCGACTGGAAAGAGCCGCCAACTTTGACGGTCAAAGTAACTGGCACGGGCTCGGTTACGAGCAGTCCTGCTGGCATCAACGCCTGCACGTCCAGCGCGGGATTAGCATGTTTTTCCAGGTTTTCATCCGTTGGCACCACCGTCACGCTCACCGCCACGCCGGGTAGTGGCTCCGTTTTTACAGGGTGGAGCGGAGCAGGGTGCAGCGGCACCGGCACTTGTTCGATCCCAATGACTTATACGGTGCCGGCCGAGGTGGTTACTGCGACGTTTACGCCTTAACGAAGAACTCGGTGAAGTCACGAGAGCAGGCCGGGCCTGGTAAGTGGCCTTTTAGAACCACGCTCGCGATGGGATAATGCCTTCGTGAGAATACAGTGGGCGATCGCTCTAGGCTTTGTGCTCTTCGCCGTTTCCTCGTCTTCGGCCGCGACCCGGCATTATTACATCGCCGCCGAAGACATCACTTGGGACTATGCTCCGAGCGGCCACAATCTACTCACTGGAGAGCCGCTTTCTCAGCAGTGGCTACTGAAGAGACAGTGGCCGAAGAGCCGCTTCATCGAATACACGGACAGCACATTCACCACTCCCAAACCACAACCTGAGTGGCTGGGAATTCTCGGTCCCGTTATTCGGGCGGAAGTGGGCGACGAAGTGATCGTCGATTTTCTGAATCGAGGTCGCAGTCCCCACAACATGCATCCTCACGGTTTGCGTTACGACAAGAACAGCGAAGGCGCCTACTACATTCCATTTGGCAAAGGCGATCGGGTGGTGTCTGGTGCCAAGTACACCTATCACTGGTTTGCAACCGAGGCCAGCGGTCCGGGACCGGGGCAACCGAGTTCAATTGTGTGGTGGTATCACGCTCACGAGTCGAGCGAGATTAACGCTGGATTACTCGGACCGATCGTAGTCACGGCCAAAGGGAAAGCGAATCCCGACGGATCTCCCAAAGATGTGGACCGCGAATTTATCGCCTCCTTCATGATCTTCGATCAGATGGGAAGCAAACCCGCAGGCCTGTTTTATGCCATTAACGGCTTCATCTTCGGCAATCTCCCGGGCTTATACATGAAGCAGGGAGACAAGGTTCGCTGGTATTTACTGGGGATGGGAAATGAGATTGACCTGCACAGTCCGCATTGGCACGGCGAAACCGTCACCACAGGAGGCATCCATACCGATGTGATTGAGCTTCTTCCTGGAAGCATGAAGACGGTGGATATGCTGGCCGATAATCCCGGCACCTGGCTGTTTCATTGCCATGTGGAAGATCATATGGAAGGTGGGATGATGGCGGTTTACACCGTCTATGCGCCGCCGACGCGTCCGTGTCCGGTGGCATTCGTGGGGGCGGAGTTCTGGAATCATCCGGAAAAGTCTACCCTGACGGTGAAAAATACCGGCAACAAGCCCATTACAAGCCTAACCATCACGCCTGAAATGTTTCTTACACCTCAAGATTTGAGGCGGCCGCTCAATGCTGAGTGGCATTCGACCCAACCGATCCTGCCGGGCCAGGAGCAAGTTTTGGAAAAGCCGGGAATGGCCCCCTCCAGCGCGCAGACCATTCTCGGATTGGTTTTCTTCCCATCTTCGGTGAAATATCAGGATGGATCGAACTGGCGTGCTCAAAGTGAGGGGGAATGTTTTAGCGTGTTCTGGCGAGACCCCCAGCATCCCGATGTGCCGGCCTTGCCGCCGCGGCAGATTGAACTAAACGCCGACTAATCTGAAGCCTCAAGAAAATGCGGCGCTAGCGTAGGCGGTTGAGGTGTAATTCTATCCAGCCGACGAGAGCATGACAGCTCATGATTGAGTCTCGAGTAGCAGTGTCCCTTCGTAACAACGATTTCGCCGAACCCATATCAGATAAGTAATTCAGCAGTGAGAATCTCTAAAGTTTGTTTTTATTAAGGCCGATGTGGCCCTTAGATGGCAAGGGCACAGCAGCGCTTCTTGTCAGATCATCCGATTTCTGAGGAGAGGTTCATGTCGACATCAGCGGTTTCTACGAGTTCGTTAAATCAACAATTGCAGCAGTATTTTCAAACCCGGCAAAGCGATCTGCAAGAGTTGGGACAGGCGCTGAATTCGGGCGACCTGGCGGGGGCTCAGACGGCTTACAACAGTATTGTGTCGCTGGGGCAAGGCGGGCCATTTGCCAGCGGAAATCCCTTCAGGGCCAACCAACGGGAGCAGGATTTCGCGGCGGTGGGGCAGGCTTTGCAGTCGGGAGACCTGGCTGGCGCCCAACACGCCTTTAGCGCGCTCGCGGGCAGATCCAGAAACGGAGCGCAACAGCAGGTTGACCCGTTACCTCCCAAACTTAGCGCCAGCCCAGTTAGCGCCAGCCCGGTTACTGCCAGCGCTGGCCCCGAAATTATTATCAACCTCAGCAGCGCCGCCACCAGCAGCACCACCACGAGCGGCACCACAACCGGAGCGCAAGTTGATCCGTTACCTTCCCAGCTTAGCGCCAGCGCGGCTAGCGCCAGCGCGGGTCCCGAAATTGTCCTTAATCTCAGCAGCGGCGCAAACAGCGCCACCCCGGAGGAGATCACTATCAATATCAGCAACCCAACCAATGGCAGCGGGGAACAAGTCTCGCTAAGCATTGGCAACCAGGGTTCGAACGCGCAGCAGATTACGTTCAACCTGAATGCCAACAGCAACGAGCAGATTATCTTGAACTTGCTCGGCGCTTCCTCTTCAACCTCCAGCAGCGCCTCATCGAGCAGTTCGTCTTCGAGCGGAGGCCTCAACGTCACGGCTTGAACTGGCAAGACGTCCGGTGCAGTTGGCAGTAACCAGCCCTCCCCGCTGCCTACTGCACCGGCGCATTTAAGGCCGCCACCAGCTCGAGGAAATTATTTGCGCCGAGCGCCCGGTCCACCGCCTCTTTGCGGCTGAATAGTGCGCTGCAATCGGCTAGTAAATCCTGCTGCGACTGGTTATCTCCCGTCAGAATCAGGATAATCAGCCGCGCCGGCTTGCCATCGCGCGCATTGAAATCAATTCCTGTCGTTTTCGCCACGACCACCAAGGGCTGCGTGAGCCCATTTACGCGGGCGTAGGGCACCGCCAATTCATTCTCCCAGCCGCTGGCAAGCACGCGCTCCCGCTCCGAGACCAGGCGAAGCAATCTTTCAGGGGCGTTGCTCACGGCCTCGGCTGCCACTTCACACATTTCTCTCAGCGCGCCCAACCTGGTTTCCGCGGCGAGCTTCGGCAAGAATAGCCTGGCGGAGATTGTATCCTTCAGGGTTAGCGTCCGCTTGCGCTTGATCAGGAAGTGAATGGCCGGAGCCGAGATCAGCGACGTGAGCAACGCCATGACCACCATCGCCACAAACATGTTTTCGCGGATCAATCCCGCCTGCAGGGCTAGAATGCCCAAAATAATTTCCATGGCGCCGCGAGCATTCATGGCCAATCCCACGGCCAGAGACGACGTCCGGTCCATGCCGCCCAGGCGCGCGCCCCAACCGGCTCCGACGAGTTTCCCGAGGCAGGCCACGGCAAGCACAGTTGCGGTCAGGCCCAGGTGAAAGTTCGAAACAAAGTTCGTTCGTAATCCGATGCTGGCAAAGAAAAACGGCGCCAACACGTTAGTGACGATCTGGTGAATGTGCTGCGAGGTGCGCTGGCGAAGATGTCCCGACTCACCGACGGCGATGCCGACGACAAAGGCTCCAAAGACCGCGTGAATGCCGGCATATTCGGTGAATGCCGCTCCCGCCATCGTGAGTGTGAAGATGAATCCCAGGACGCCGCCGGGCCAGGTGGTGTGGGCCTGCAATATTGGCAGAATCTTATCGATCAACCAGCGCCCCAGAGTGAGAGTGAGTCCCACGAACA
Organism: uncultured Acidobacteriota bacterium; assembly: GCA_963842075.1. Lineage (GTDB taxonomy): Bacteria > Acidobacteriota > Terriglobia > Terriglobales > Acidobacteriaceae > Sulfotelmatobacter. Next base: position 293,776 of record CAWJFA010000021.1, read on the forward strand.
GCAGAACAAGAACGACTGTGTGTTTCATGCCGTCGACGATGCTGCCGCCGGCCGGTGGATGCATCATTCCAAGCACGAAGGAAAACAGGATCCAACCCACCAGGTCATCGAACATCGCCGACGAGATGATGACCGTGCCCATCTCGGTTCGCAGAAGATTCAAATCCATCAAGATCTTGGCAATTACCGGCAGAGCCGAAATTGACAGCGCCGTGCCCACGAACAGGGCGAAGATCAAAGGGTTCGCGCCCGATTCGGCGCCCATCTCACTGGGGAATACGGTCGCGGCCAAGAAGCCGGCTCCGAAAGGGAAGGCAACGCCGAAGATACTTACGAGCAGGGCGCTTTTCCCTTGGCGAAAGATACTGCGTAAGTCGATCTCGAGGCCGGCATCGAGCAGAAAGAAGACAACTCCCAGAGTGGTTACGGTGTCGAGGACGATCGGCATCGGCCCGGTGGTTGGAAATAATGTCTCGTACAGGTGGGGCCGGTAGTGCCCCAGAACCGTCGGTCCCAGGAAAATCCCGACCGAGATCTCGCCCAGAATCGAGGGCTGGCCGATCATCTGCATCAACTCCGCGGCCAGCTTGGCGCAGCCCAGCAGGGTGGCCAATGCCATGAACATCGTCATCACGTCATGCGGACTCAAATGCTGCACGGGCTGACCTCGTTGCGTTGACGGAGGACGGATCGATCTCGCGCTCTATGTTTTTCTTTCTAGCACCGATCCGGAATGCCTCACGGAGTCTAATTTGTAATACGACTTCCGGATTACAGCAAATACTGTAGGCCCTCGAAGTCTTACGAGCGGTACACTGCTCAGGGATTTTTCGAGTAAGGAGATAGACGATATGAAGCGTAAGTCTTTGGTCGTGGTGTTCATGATTCTGTTTTCGCTGGCAACGCAAGGATTCACTCAGGATCGTGACCAGGCCTCGTCCAAGTCTCAGGAGCGCATTACCCGCGAAGTTCGACACGAACTTCTTATGCTGCCGTATTTCGGCGTGTTCGATAACATCGCTTTTAAGGTGGACGGCGGAACCGTCACACTGCTGGGACAGGTGGTCAGGCCTTCGCTGAAGTCGGACGCTGAGAATGCTGTGAAGCACATCGAAGGCGTCGAGAGAGTAGACAACCAGATCGAAGTACTTCCACCGTCGCCCATGGATGATCGCCTGCGCCTCGAGTTGTACCGCGCGATCTATGGATATTCAGCCCTGGAGAAGTACGCCCTGGGAGTGCAAAAGCCGATTCGCATCATCGTGAAGATGGGACGTGTCACGCTTGAAGGAGTGGTCGATAGCGAGGCCGACAAGAATCTTGCCGGCCTGCGCGCCAACACCGTTCCCGGAATTTTCTCCGTGACCAACAATCTTCGCGTGGAATCGTCGAAATAAATGCCGTTTTACGCCTTGCCGAAAGGGTCTTCCAGCGACGGGCTTTGTGGCGTGAACAGTTCCGCGCCGTTTTCCGTGATGTGCATATCGTCTTCGAGACGGACGCCAAATTCACCGCGGATGTAGATGCCGGGCTCGTCGCTAAAAGTCATATGGGGTCTAAGTTTCGTGGTGTTGCCGCGGACGAGGTAGGGCCACTCGTGACCGTCCATGCCCATACCGTGGCCCAGGCGGTGAGTAAAGTATTTGTAGTCGGGTCCGTAACCTGCATCCGTTATTACTTTGCGCGCCGCCGCATCCACCGCGCCGCATTCTACTCCTGGGCGCGCTGCCGCCAGCGCCGCTGCCTGAGCGCGGTGCACAATATCGAACACTTTTCGCATTTTGTCTCCGGCGGTTGGTGAAGCCTTGCCCAGGACGAAGGTGCGCGTGATGTCGGATTGATATCCTTCGACGGTGCAGCCGTCATCGATCATCACGATCGACCCTTCGCGAATCACCTGCGGCGTGGCGGATCCGTGAGGAAGCGCGGAATATTCGCCTACCTGAACGCTGGCCTCGCCCGGAAAACCCAATTGTCCATAGGCCGATGCAATCAGATCCCCGACTTGCTGCTGGGTCATGCCTTCACGCAGCGCCTGATAAACCGCTTCGTACGCGGCCAGAGTTACCTTACAGGCCAGGCTCATGAGAGCGAGTTCATGCTCGCTCTTGATCATGCGGCAACCCGCGGTGACAGGCGTGGCGGTCGCGAGAGTTGCCTGCGGCGCGGTCTTGGCAATTCCATCCGAAAATACGAAGCGAATAGTTTCTTCAATTCCCAGCTTGCCACTGGCCATGCCACGATCTTTGAGTCCCTGGGCCACGCGCTGGTATGGATTTTCATCCTCCTGCCAGGTGCGAATGTCAGGCTGTTCGCCATCGGGAGCATTGGCAATCTGTTCGCGGGCGCGGCCCTCTTCAAACGCCGGGCACACATAAAATGCCGCGCCTTTCGCCGGGAGCACGAGTGCGAACAGACGCTCACCGCCCCACCATCGGATGCCGGTGAAATATTTCAGAGATGTGCCTTCCATGAGCACGATGGCGTCGAGCGCGTTCTCGCTCATCAGCTTGCGGGCGTGTTCCTGGCGGTCCTTGCGTTCCTCGCGCGTGATCGGAACAGCTTCACTTTTGCGCGACTTCAAGCTCGCCAGAGACGGCGGGAGAGAAGAGTCATCGCGCTTTTCGGCCACGACGGATGCCAACAGGGGAGAAGTGACTGCGGTGAGTCCTGCCGTTACGCTGCCTACTTCGAGAAAGCGCCGCCGTGAAATCATGAAACCTCCAAACCTGGAATGCGATCGGGCCATTATAGGGCTAAGCTGTTGAAGACTTACATTGTGGAAACAGGTTTTCAATGTGCAGGCTGTGGAGAATGGAACACGACCACAGTGGATGCATCCGCCGGACACCGGCAAAGTTATGTCGAGGATTGCCAAGTGTGCTGCCGGCCAAACGTATTGCGAATTGAGTATGACAGCGCTTCGCAGGAGTTTTTCATTGCGGCAGCGCTGGAGTGACTTGTCAGATTGCGCAGGCTCTCAACCTAATTCTAGTTGCACGGTACGGGGGCGCCCACGAGCTAGTTTGCAATTCTTTCGTTATAGCATTCGCGCTATAGTTAGCTGCTCGGCCTAGGCTTAGTCACTTGCACCCGGTTGAGAAAGGAATAATGGCGATGGCAACCACCTACACAGGCGGTGGACGGATGGTGGCGCACAACATGGTCACGACACAGTTCGAGCTCGATGGTTTTCGCGTGACGCGGACGCTGGGAGTGGTGCGCGGCATCGTAGTACGCTCGCGCTCGATCTTCGGAACGATTGGCGCCGGATTGCAGACGCTCATCGGTGGCAATATCACGTTGCTCACCAACCTGTGCGAGAAGACCCGCGCCGAGGCATTCGATCTGATGCTGATCCACGCGGCGGAACTCGGCGGCAATGCCGTGGTCGGGGCGCGGTACGACGCGACCGAGGTGATGCAGGGCGTCACCGAAGTGCTGGCCTACGGGACCGCAGTCGTGGTCGAGTCCGCGAAATAAAGCTTCGCCAATTGCCGATCGCCAATTAAAGAGCCGCTAGCAGTGTTTAACGAGACTGGAAGGCGGCAACCGGCCATCGAAAATGGCCGGGGCCTGCTCCTCTGCGATCTGTCTTTTCTGCGATCAGTCTTTATAGATCCAGCCCGCGACCAGTGCCGCCAGGATGGCACCCAGCCACATTTCGATCATCCAGCCAAAAGGGAGCCCGCGATCGCCCGCAAACCAAGTGGCTTGCGCGAAGTTTTCCGGGAAGCCGGCGAAGAAGCCAGACAGAAAACCGACCTTCAGCGCCGTGCCGAACCCGGCTCCCAAAGTTTGGCGTGACCAGGCATATAGATGCGCGACCGCGATCGACAGAATAAACAAGAGCACGATCCACTGGACTACGAAGAAGGAATAGCGCGGCGTTTTCAGGAACAGCCCGGCATTCTGGGCCGCCACATAGCGCGCATCGGTGATGACAAACTTGCCTACAAGAAAACTCCAGATTGTCCAGACCACGCCTCCGGCCAAGCCGCCCAGCCAGATCCTACCTCGGTTCAGATGCATAAGCTCCTCCGAAAACTCTCGCTGAGTAAACGGACGCAGTGTACACCTATTTTGGCGCGCGGGAGCGCAATCAACCTTCAGAGAGAAGATCAGGAAGAACTTTCTGACGGTGCGCAAAGATGCCGCGCATCCTTCTTGCGATGAACAGGGAGTTGGCCGGCGCGCCCAGGGGACCGAATCCAACCTCATATTCGATTACATCGCGCACCAGCGTGCCATTGAATCCATTACGCGAGTCTGGGATGAACTCGTGCCGGTGATGCCAGCGCCTAAAAGGTCCTTTCTGTTGCGCATCGGCGAAGTGATGGTTCCATTCAAGTTCCGTAATCACCGCGGTCCACGTACGACGCCAGGAGAACCAGCGAAATGGACGAAACGAAGTATCGATGATCGAGCCCACTCCTGCGAAGTGGTGGAGAGTGATTGCGTCCTGATCGGGCAGCGGTGGAGGAGGGACGAGCTGAAAACCATCTACTTTCGTCTTAGTTTCCGGCGGCATGAGGCGCGGCAGGTTCTCAGGGTTCGAGAAAAAGGCGAAGACGTGGGGGACAGGGAAGGCTACCCAGTCGGCGAATTGCATGTGGTGTGGCATCGTCGGGAATCAGATGCTGGGCTCGGTGCGGATGATGTCTGAAAGTACGCGCCGACTGCCCAAGGACGGCCGAGAGCGGCTGTCCCCACAGAAATGTCGTCCCTTTTCCACAGTGAAACGCGCTGCTGGCGCGGAGTGCAAGAAAAATGTGAGCGAATGAATAGCGAAGGAATTTAGAGTGTAAACGCAATGCCTTGTGGTCCTATGATTCGTTAACCACAAGCTCTCGTACTTTGCGGCGCGGCGTTCGGTAGCCTACTCCTACCTGCAACTTTCCTCTTGACAATCAACAACTTACGGCTAAGATGTGGTACAAAGTGGTACGAAGTGGTCAGGCAGTTTGAATCGGTGGAACGGGAAAGCTGAAAAAGAGGAGCCGGTGGAAATCCGACCCAAAAGCAGGACGAACAACCCGAACCGAACGAGATTGACCGGACTTTGTGCCATTTTTAGCTGTTTCGATCAGATCCTTCAGCGACGAAAAGCGTGTCGCCTCAGGATGAGAAGTTATGTTTCGCGGCAATCACCCAACTCGCGTCGACGAAAAGGGACGGTTAAAGATCCCTGCCGAGTTCAAGCGGGTGATCGACGAGAAGTACGGACAACAATTCTACATCACCAGTCTGGATGGGAAGGTTGCTCAAGTGTATCCCTTCGAGGAGTGGGAACGGATCGAGCAGAAACTGGCGGGGCTCTCCACGTTCAATCCTACGAAGAAGAAGTTTTTGGACCGCGTGAACTATTACGGGCAGATGGTGGAAATGGATGGGCAAGGGCGGCTGCTGATGCCGCAATTGTTACGCGAAGCGGCGCAAATCAAAGGCGAGGTTGCGGTGACCGGCAACTTGACTCACTTGATCGTGCGCAACCTGGATTCGTACCGCAAGCAGGTCGAGGACGAAAAGTTCACGCCTGACGATGAGAAGACGCTCGACGAATTGGGCATCTAGTGGGCGAGGGTTCAACAGACACCCCTCAGGGGGTTGGGCATGGTGGTGGAAGGGAAGCGAGCCATCCTTTAGCCAATCATGTTCCGGTTCTTTTAAAAGAAGCGATCGACTTTTTAAACGTGCGGCGTGGCGGGACTTATATCGATGCCACGGTGGGTTTAGGCGGCCACAGTTACGAAATCGCAAAACGCCTCGGCGCACCGGGACATTTGATTGGGCTCGATAAAGATCCGGCGGCACTGGAAATTGCGCGCGAGAGGCTTGTGGTTAGCCGTTCGTCGTTAGTCGCTGGTGAAAGCGATTGGCCGAAGATTACGTTGCTGCATCGGTCCTTCGGTGAAATTGCGAACGACCAACGACCAGCGACGATCGACGGTTTGCTTGCCGACATCGGAATCAGCAGCCTGCAGCTTTCCGATGCGACGCGCGGATTTAGTTTTCAGGCGGAAGGACCGCTCGATATGCGGATGGACCCGCGGTCGGAGCGTAGCGCCGAACAAGTGGTAAACCACCTCGACGAGCGCGAGCTTGCCGATGTGATTTACGAATTCGGAGAGGAAAGGAGGTCGCGGAGAATCGCCAGAGCCATTGTCCGGTCGCGGCCGATACGATCTACCGCACATCTTGCGGATGTCATATCAGCCGCGGCCCGGCCAATGAATTCTGAGCAAAGGCGAATTCATCCGGCGACCCGAACTTTTCAGGCTCTTCGAATCTTCGTAAACCGCGAACTGGACGATCTGAGGGCGCTGCTCGGAGCGGCGCCGCGGATTCTGAAGCCAGGAGGACGCGTGGTGGTGATCAGTTTTCATTCGCTGGAAGATCGCATCGTAAAGGATGCCTTCCGCGAGGGCGCGAATAAGTACAAGTACTTCCGGGTGCTTACCAAGAAACCGGTAGTGGCATCCGAAGAAGAGCAAGATCGCAATCCGCGGGCACGAAGCGCGAAGTTGCGGGCAGCGGAAAAAGTTTGATTCCGGAAAACCTGCCGGAGTCCCCGGCACAGCTGTAATAGGCGTGCCGGGCGTTCAGGTTCTGAAGAAAAGCGGACAGCAACAAAGATCCGCGGCTGGTAAGGGGTTCCGTGGTAGGAATCCGATTCTGAGGTTGGGAAATGTATACAGGAACGTTGATTAACGATCTGATCGCTACGGTGGAGCGGGCCGAACGAGCCGCGTTCCGGAAACAAATTGTCGAGGAAATGGAGCTATTGCGGACGTTGGATCTGCAGGTTCCACAGATGCGCAGTGAATCCGTGTACGCAGGAGCGGCATAAATGGCAGCAGCAGCGGCGGCAATGAACAGCGCAATCCCGGGGGCTCGGCGGAATGCATTTTTCACCGGAACGCCGGAAATCTATTTCGCCAAGGCGATCGACAATTCCCGGCTTTTGAAAGTGGAAGACCCTCGACGCAATCGCGAGATGAAGCAGTGCGGCACCGCGCTGGCCTGCTTGTTTCTGCTGGTATTTACCTATGCCTGGCAGCATTTTCGCGCAATTGAATATGGTTACCAGATTGAGTCGGCGAAGCGCGAGTTAAACAATCTGACCGAGATGAACCGCGCGCTGCGGCTGGAAGATGCCTCATTGCGCGATCCGGAAAGAATTGATGTGATGGCACGGCGCATGGGGCTGGTGCCGCCGGAGCCGGGACAGGTGATTCGCATGGACAGCGGGTCGGCGGACGCGAACGCGCCGGTTATGGCGAGCGTGGAGCCGGTGACGGTGCTGGCGGGGCAGTAAAGCCAGGAGCCGAGCCGCGCTCGGCAAGGACAGCCGAGGGTGGCTGTCCCCACACGAACTTATTGGCGGTCCGCCTGAACGGTGGTCCGCCATGTTTGTCTAAGGACAGCGATAAGTAGCAGCACTCAGCATTTGGCCAATACGGTTTTGCGGGGATCGGCATGATGCCGCGGGCTGAATACTAAGTCCTGAATGCTAAGTGCTGAGTGCTCAGTACGCGGCAGCTTTCGATGACGACGAATTCCAAGCTCGGCAAGAACTCCCGGCTATACCTGTTGGGCGCAATGCTGTTGCTCTGGTGCGTGGCGATTTGCGGGCGGCTCATTTACCTGCAAGTTTTCTGCTACGGCGGATTCGTAAAGCAGGCCGAACACCAGCAGCAGCGCGAAATTCCGCTGTCCGCCAAGCGCGGAGTAATCTACGACCGCGCCGGGCGCGAGCTCGCGATGTCCGTTCTGGTGGATTCTGCCTTCGCTGTGCCCACCGAAGTAAAAGACCTGCCCACGGCGGTTTCGCTGATTACGCGCATCACCGGCGAGGACCGCAATGTGGTGCTCGCCGATTGCCGCAATCACAAGACTTTCTGCTGGGTGGCACGCAAGGGAGATGATGAAACCATCCAGCGCATCAAGTCGCTGAACTTGCAGGGTATTCATTTCCAGAAAGAGCCGAAGCGATTTTATCCCGCACGTGATCTGGCGGCCCAGGTGGTTGGAACCGTCGGCATGGAAGACGCCGGGCAGAGCGGCATTGAGCACGCATTTGACGACGAATTACGCGGCCGCGCTGGAAAGATGCTGATTTCGGTGGACGCTCGGCGGCAGTGGTTCTCCGATGTGGAGAAGCAGCCTGAGGCGGGCGAGAACCTGGTCCTGACCATTGATAAAAATATTCAGTACATCGCCGAGAAAGAGCTCGATCAGGCGATTCACGATACGCAAGCGATCGCGGGTACGGTGATTGTTGAGAATCCGCACACCGGGGAAATATTGGCGCTGGCGAACCGGCCGACGTTCAATCCGAATCTGCGCAAACAGATTACGCCCGCTACGCTGACGAACCGCGCGGTGAGCTACGTGTATGAGCCGGGCTCGACTTTCAAGCTGGTAACGATTTCAGCGGCGCTCGAAGAGAAGCTGACAAATCCCGATGAAGTGTTCGACTGCCAAATGGGATCGATCGTCTATAACGGCATGCGCATTCGCGACTCGAAGCCCCACGGCCTGTTGCCGGTGTGGGGCGTGCTGGCGGAGTCGAGCGATGTGGGCGCGATCAAGATTGCGCTGCGGCTGGGCGAAGACCGGTTCTACAAATACATTCGAGCCTATGGATTTGGGCAGCAGACAGGAATCGAATTGCCGGGAGAAACGCGCGGCCTGACCAAGCCGGTGAGCCGCTGGTCAAAAGTTTCGATTGCTGCGATTTCGATGGGCCAGGAGATTGGGATTTCGCCAATTCAGCTCGCGGGACTGATCTCCACGTTCGCCAATGATGGCGTTTGGGTGGCCCCGCGTATTGTTGCGGGTCCGGTTGAGCCGCAGGGCACGCCAAAGACCGTGGCGTTTCATCCCGGGGAATCGCGCCGAGTAATTTCCAGTTATACCGCCGCCGAGATGCGGTCGATGATGCAGAAGGTGGTACTTGAGGGCACAGGGCGCAAGGCGATTCTGGAAGGATACTCATCGGCGGGGAAAACTGGAACCGCACAAAAAGTGGATCCGGCCACGGGTGCATATTCGAAGACAAAGTATATCGGCTCGTTCGCGGGATTTGCTCCGGTAAATAATCCCCAGATTGTGGTGGCGGTGATTTTGGATTCTGCCGTGGGGCTACATCAGGGCGGTCAAGTGTCGGCGCCGGTTTATCGGCGGGTAACGCAGCAGGTACTCGAGTACTTGCACACGCCTCATGACCTGCCGCTCGCGCCTCAACATCAGTTGTTGCTGGCGAAGATGAAGGATAAAGATTTGGAAGAGGGCACGCCGGATCATCCTGGGGAACCGTTGGAAACGGCCGAAGTAAATGGTGTTTCCATTGTGGCACAAGCGCCCCTTCGACAGGCTCGGGGCAGGTTGTCGCCGGCAAATGCCGGCGGCGATGGAAAGGTAGTCCAGGCGGCGATCCGCCAGAGTGAGCCAGCAGCCCCATCAGTCGTCAAGGAGCAATCTTCCGGACAAACAGTCGTCGATGGCGGTGCTGCGACAACGAAATCGCCGACGACTGGCACGGTCGTGCTCGACGTTGAGCAAGGCGGGATTGAAGTGCCGTCGTTTGTCGGGAAGACCGTGCGGGGCGCGGTGGAAGCTGCGCAGGATGCAGGCCTGGAGATGGAAGCCGTGGGCAGCGGCGTGGCACGCGAACAGTCTCCTCCGGCTGGAACGCATGTGGCTGCGGGGGCGCACGTGATGGTGCAGTTCGGGCGGTAAGAAAAATCTCAACCGCAGAAGAGACAGAGGGATTCTTAGTTCTGTGATTTCCTCTTTGACCCCAGTTCCTTTGCGGTGAACGCCTATCCGGTTTGACCCGCTGAAAAACTGCGTGATACGGTAAACAGTCACCATCCTTGCAGGCCACTCCCTGCGCTGATTGAGGTCTCGTTTGGCGGCCCTTGAGACGACTACTCCCGCCGTTCGCAAAACAGCGCTGAACGCCGTCCATCGCCAGATGGGTGCGAAGATGGTCGACTTCAATGGCTGGGATATGCCGGTGGAATATCCCGCATCAATTGGCTGTGGAATTATCAACGAGCACATGGCGGTGCGCTCGGGTGTGGGCATTTTCGATGTCAGCCACATGGGTGATATCCGCCTGGCGGGGCCACAGGCGTTGGCCGCGGTGCAGCACATTTCCATGAACGACGCCTCGCGGCTGTCGGTGGGGCAGGCGCAGTATTCGGCGCTGCTCTATCCGCAAGGGACTTTCGTGGATGATGTGATCGTCCACCGGCTGGGCGAGGATGAGTATCTGCTGGTGATCAACGCGGGCACGCGCGAGAAGGATTTCAATTGGGTGCGCGACAACACGCGCCAGTTTGATTGCGCGGTGGAGAATCTTTCGGACGATTTCACGCAGATTGCCATCCAGGGTCCGAAAGGTGTGAACGTCCTGCAGAAGCTGACGGACGCGGATTTGAGCGCGGTAAAGTTTTACTGGGTTACGCGCGGAACGGTTTGCGGCTTGAAGAATATTCTAATTGCGCGCACGGGATACACGGCCGAAGACGGGTTCGAGATTTACATTCCGGCGGATGAGGCCGCCAGCGCGCGGGTTTGGAACGAGATTCTAAAAGCAGGCAAAGAATCTGGGATCGTTCCTTGCGGGCTGGGCGCGCGCAACACTTTGCGACTCGAAGGCAAGCTGCCGCTTTATGGACATGAAATTTCCGATACGATTAATGTTTGGGAGGCGGGACTCGACCGCTTCTGCAAGATGGAGAAGCCGGAATTCATAGGCCGCGCCGCGCTGGAGAAGGCCAAGGCTGGGGGCGTGAAACGGGCGCTGGCCGGCCTGGAGATGACGGACCGCGGCATCGCGCGCGATGGCTACAAGGTGCTGGATGGCAGCGGCCGCGAAATTGGATATGTTACCAGCGGATCCCCAGCACCGTTCTTGAAGAAAAACATAGCGCTGGCATACGTACCACCCGAGTTTGCAGCCGTGGGCACGGCGGTGAAAGTGGAGATTCGCGGGCAGGGCGTGGCAGCCCAGGTTGTGCCGACGCCTTTTTATAAGCGGCCGAAAAAAGCTTAGCCACGAAGGCACAAAGTTATACGAAGGGAAGCTCAGAAGCATCATGGCATATCCGACAGATCGCAAGTACACGAAAGAGCACGAATGGATTCAGGCAAGTGGAAACACGGCCAGCGTCGGCATCACCGACCACGCGCAGGAATCACTGGGCGACATTGTGTTCGTCGAACTGCCCAAGGTGGGCGCGGAGTTGGCGGCGGGCAAGCCGTTTGGCACGGTGGAGTCGGTGAAAGCTGTGTCGGACCTGTACGCGCCGGCTTCGGGGACGGTAACCGAAGTAAACGAAAACCTGGCCACGTCGCCTGAAGCGGTAAATAAAGATGCGCACGGCTCGTGGATGTTGAAGATCACATTGAAAAATCCGAAGGAATTGGATTCGCTGCTTTCCGCCGCAGATTACGATAAATTCGTGGCCGAAGAAGGCGGGCACTGAATCCGGACGTCCGAGGTCGGACGTCAGCAACTCCGGCGTGAGATGTTCAGCGTCCCGGCCACAGCAATCGAACTGGCCTCGAGTTACATCTAAAGAGTTCCTATGCGCTATTTACCGAAGTCTCCTGCCGATCGCGAAGCCATGCTGAAGGCAATTGGCTTGCGCTCGGTCGACCAGCTGTTCGCGCCAATCCCGGCTGAATACCGGTTGAGCCGCGACCTCAAAGTTCCGCGTCAGATGGCGGAATCGGAAATTGTGGACTACTTCCGGCAGCGCTCGCGCGAGAATGGCGAAGGCTACACTAGCTTTTTGGGCGCGGGAGCTTACTCTCACTACCGTCCTGTCATCATCGATTCGCTGATCTCGCGCGGCGAATTCCTCACCGCCTATACGCCTTACCAGGCGGAGATTTCGCAGGGAACGCTGCAATCCATTTTTGAATTCCAGACTATGATCTGCGAGTTGACTGGCATGGAAGTAGCCAACGCTTCCATGTATGACGGCTCAACCGCTGCAGCTGAGGCCGTGATGATGGCGGTGAGGCTCACGGGCCGCCGGTCGGTAATTGTGGCGCGGAGTTTGCATCCGGAATATCGCGAGGTGCTGGCGACTTACGCGACGCATCAAGGAATGCCGCTCTCGGTCGCGGGTTTCGCTGACGATGGTCGGCTGAATCTAAAGCAACTGGAGAAGTCAATCACGCCGGAAACGGCGTGCGTGTTGATTCAATCGCCGAATTTCTTTGGCACGATTGAAGATGTATCAGCGATCGCCGGCATTGCGCACAAGCATGGAGCGATGCTCGTGGTTTCCATTGCCGAAGCGGTGTCGCTGGGAATTGTGGAACCACCGCGAGAGGCCGACGTCATCGCGATGGAAGCGCAGTCGTTTGGCGTGCCGGTGGGATTTGGCGGGCCCTACTGCGGCGTGATTGCGACGCGAGAAAAATTTGTGCGGCAGATGCCCGGACGGCTGGTGGGCCAAACCGTGGACAAACAAGGGAGGCGAGGGTTCGTGCTAACCCTGGCCACCCGCGAACAGCACATCCGGCGGGAGAAGGCGACCTCCAACATTTGCACGAATCAGGCGCTTGTCGCTTTGATGGTTAATATTTTTATGACGGTGTACGGCAAGGTGGGATTGAAAGAACTTGCTAAACAGAACCTGGCGAAAACCGCGTATGCTGCCGGAGAATTCGCGAAACATGGCAAATTGCTGTTTTCAGGAGCGCCGCGGTTCAACGAGTTTGTACTGGAAACTAAAGAGGATTCCCATTCCACCAACCGGCGATTGCTGGAACACAAAATCATCGGTGGTTTGCCCCTGAAGAAGTTCTATCCCGAACTGGGGAATGCCGCACTGTGGTGCTGCACGGAGCTCACGACGCGCAGCGCGATCGACACTGCTGTGAGGTTGCTCGCCGGGACTGAAGGCTCGACGCAATCCGCAGCCGATGAAGCTGGGGTTGAGGAGGTGGCGCAATGAAAGACATGATTCGTAAAGCGACGCGCCACGTCAACCAGAACGAAGGGCTAATCTTCGAGAAATCGTCGGCGGGCAAAGCGGCGTGGAAGCTGCCGCCGCTTGATGTTCCGGAAGTGAATCCATCTGCGCTGCTCGGCGCCGCTGCAAGAAAAGATCTCGGCAACATGCCCGAGGTGAGCGAGATCGAAATCATCCGGCACTTCACGCGGCTTTCGACGTGGAATTACGCGATCGATCTCGGAATGTATCCGTTGGGCTCGTGCACGATGAAGTACAACCCGCGGGTGAACGAAGCTGTGGCGCGCGTGGAGGGAATTGCAAACGGGCATCCGTATCAGCCGGAAAAGATTTCGCAAGGTGCGTTGCGGATTCTGAAGACGCTAAGCGAGTGCCTCATCGATATTACCGGCATGGATGCGATTACCATGCAGCCCGCTGCGGGCGCTCATGGCGAGATGACCGGACTACTGATGGTGCGGGCGTATCACCACGCTCAAGGGCGGCCGCGAAAAAAAATTCTGATCCCGGACTCGGCGCATGGAACCAACCCCGCTACCGCAGCGATGGTCGACTACGCCGTCGAGAATTTGAAGTCGGACTCGCGCGGCATGGTCGACGTGGGTGCGCTCGAAGCACAGATGAATGAAGATGTCGCCGCGCTCATGCTCACCAATCCCAATACTCTGGGAGTGTTCGAACAGCAGATTCATAAGATTGCCGATATCCTGCACGCCAAGGGCGGCCTGCTCTACATGGATGGCGCGAACATGAACGCGCTTGTCGGGAAAGTGCGGCCGGGCGATTTTGGCGTCGATGTGATGCACTTGAATCTGCACAAAACTTTTTCCACGCCACACGGGGGCGGCGGCCCGGGATCGGGCCCGGTGGCGATCAAGAAAATTCTGGAGCCGTTCTTGCCCACGCCAGTGGTCATCACCAAGGCCGATGGCACGCTGGGTTTTGAATATCATCGTCCGCAGTCGGTGGGAAGGGTTCGTGCATTCTACGGTAATTTTGGAATGTTTGTCCGCGCGCTCGCCTACATCCAGGCGAACGGCCCGGATGGTTTGCGGCAGACCACCGAAGACGCGGTGCTGAACGCGAATTACATTCGCAAAGGACTCGAGGGCACATACGATCTGCCGTATTCCACGCCGACCATGCACGAAGTTGTTTTCAGCGATAAGCTGCAGGCGAAAAAAGGCGTTCGCACGATGGATATTGCCAAGCGGCTCATCGACTATGGCTTCCATCCTTACACGACGGCCTTCCCTCTAATCGTTCCCGGCGCGCTAATGATTGAGCCGACCGAGAGCGAGTCGAAAGAAGAGATGGATTTGTTCATCGACGCCATGAAGTCGATTGCGGAAGAAGTGGAACAAGAGCCGCAGACTGTGCTTGATGCGCCGCACTCCACGCGGGTTTCGCGGCTGGATGAAACCGCTGCCGCGAGGAAGCCAGTGCTGCGCTGGAAGCCGCCGGCGTAATTGAGAGGCTGTCAACTAATCTCAATCAACAATCCTCAAATCCCCAACCGCGCACAACCGTAATCGCGCGGCGCTATTTCGCGGAGATGTCCACGGAGGCACGAGTCGTTTCCCAATCAATATGCATGGTGCAGCCGTTCGCGGACTTTTCATAGGAAATCGTAAAATTCTCCAGGGGTGAAGGAAGTTGTGAAATCTTCATGTCTACGCGCGCCAGTTCATCGCTCTCATATTTGTACGGGATGCCCCACTCCCCTGTTTTCTTGTTGATGATCAGCGTCCACTTGTCGGCGTTGGGCACGGTAAAGACCGTATAGCTGCCCGCGGGTACGGTCTTGCCGCCAACCACAACGTCGGCGCTGGTCACAAAGGTTGTGGCTTCATTGGCGCCCGTGCGCCAGACCTTGCCGAAGGGAACAAGGTCGCCGTAGATTTTGCGGCCTTTCATGCGCGGGCTGGAGTAATCGGTTTTAATCGTCTTGCCGCCACCGAGGTCACACGTGGCCGAGGCGGCGGGGCTGGGCTTACCTCCGCCCATCTGACCGAGGGCCGCGGTGGCGAACAGAATCGTGAGCAGCATGGGAAGGGCTATTCGTTTTTCCATGGATTCTCCTCTTGAGAAATTCGCAATGACCAAGTTCGCAATGAACAAGAATGTTAGACGCGCCGGAACAATTAAAGATAGCTCGGCAGACCTGTAATTATGCGCCAATTGCGGGAGCGGTTACAATCGCTGCATGCCGGTATTCGACGAAAAACAGGAAGAACTTGAGCACTACGAAACCATGATGGGCGTTCCGCGGGGGCGATTGGCGGTGACCATGGATACGATCACCGACGCAATGGCGCTTGTGGGCCAGCACGGCGTCTATTGCCAGAGCCAGCGCTGGCCGGGCAAGCCAGTGATGGACATCCAGATCATCATGAAGAGTCTGACCGACGCGAAGGAACTCATTCAGAGCGTGATGGAAGAATTGAGAAAGTAAAAGAGAGCAAAGGAATAGAAGTAAGACACGAGCCTCTTTCGATGCTTTCTCGACCTCCGCAGTTCATGTTCTAGGCCAGGGAGTACTTTCCACGATCGATCATTTTCTGCGCAATTTGCTGGCGCAGTTCAATAGTGTTGAATGGCTCATACTTCGCAAGACGGCGCAGAATCGCGAGCTGAGTCCGAAGCATGTCGCCATCGGCGACCGCGGCGATCACCTTCTTTGCGGCCGACTCGACCTTCTCCATCGCCTGCGAAAGATACACGCGAGTCATCGCAGTTGGAAGTGCGGCGGCAGCTTCGCCTTTCGTTTCCGCAATTTTTTGCGCGCGCAGTACGGCCGACTCCATTGCGTAAGTCTCGATCGTCATATCAGCGATAGCGCCCATGATTTCCTGCTGGTCCTGAATCGCCTGCATATATTTCTGCGTGGCGGCTCCGGCGGCGAACAGGCCGAGCTTTTTAGCCTGTCCGACTAATTTGCGCTCTTCGGCAAGCGGACCTTCTATCTCCTCGCTCAGGGATGGTCCGGAGAGAACTTCATCCATCAATTTCTTGATGGCGGTCATGAGCGGCAACTGGCCGCTCATCGCGCGCTTCAGCAAGAATCCCGTGATGATGAGACGATTGATTTCGTTGGTGCCTTCGAAGATGCGGTTGATGCGGGCATCGCGGTAGGCGCGCTCCGCGGGATACTCCTCGACAAAGCCGTATCCACCATAAATCTGCAGGGTTTCATCGACAACGTAGTCGACCATCTCTGAAGCCCACACCTTGATGATCGAACATTCCACCGCGTACTCCTCGATGGCCTTGCGGGTTTCTTTCATCGCGTCAGCGCCGGATTTATCCACTTCGCCGAGCGCATCGTCCATCATTCCGACGGTGCGGTAGACGAGCGATTCGCCAACATAAATCAGCGTAGCCATGTTGGCAATTTTTTCGCGTACCAGGCCGAAGTCAGCAATAACTTTATTGAAAGCCTTGCGCTGCTTGGCATACCCGATGGCATGTTCGAGCGAAACGCGGCCTCCCCCTACGCACATTGCGCCCAGCTTGAAACGTCCGATGTTGAGAATGTTGAAGGCGATGATGTGGCCTTTGCCGATTTCCCCCAGCAGGTTTTCCGCCGGAACTTTGCAGTCATTGAGGATGATCGGACAAGTGGACGATCCGCGAATTCCCAGCTTGTGTTCTTCCGCGCCGACGGAGAAACCGGGGAAATCTCTTTCAACAAGAAATGCAGTGAACTTTTCGCCATCGATTTTCGCAAACACGGTGAACAGGTCGGCGAAGCCGGCGTTGGTAATCCACATCTTTTCGCCATTCAGAACATAGTGCTTGCCATCGGATGAGAGTTGAGCGCGAGCCCGGCAGTTCATGGCATCGGAACCGGAAGAAGCTTCTGACAGTGCATACGCTCCAACAATTTCGCCTGCGGCCAGCCGCGGCAGATACTTCTTCTTCTGTTCCTCGGTGCCGAAATATACCAGGGGCAACAGGCCGATGCCGCTGTGCGCGCCCCAGGTGGTAGCGAATCCGGCATATTGGGCAATATGGTCGGCGATGACCGCAGCCGTCACCTTATCCATTTCGAGCCCACCGTACGCTTCGGGTACTTCGACGCCCGCCAGTCCCAGTTCACCGGCCTTTTTTACTAGATTCCGGGAAATGGAGAAATCCTTGTGCTCCATCTTCTCCACGTTGGGCAGGATCTCGTTGACGGTGAATTCTTCGGCCGTCTGCCCAATCAGTTGCTGCTGCTCGGTGAAGTCTTCGGGAGTGAATACTTCTTCAGGGCGGCGGGATTCCAGCAGAAAGCTGCCGCCGGAGATTCGTGTTTTAGGAACTGCCGTCGTAGTGGCCATCAATCAAACCTCGAGAAATGCGGAACACGTTAGCAAGATGAAGTAGCTCACATGATTCTAATGCGTAGTCCGCGGGAATGATAGGAGGGGAAACACCCTGGTTTTCCCGCGTTTTATGCCTAAATTTGCTGAAGTAGCCGAACCTCTAACGTCCCAAGCTTGTGCTTGGCTAGAGAGACCGGGAGGGTTGATCTGAATGATCTGTATCTGAATGATCCACAAACCCACGGCCTTCAAAGCGACAGCGGGTCGAGCAGCCGTGTTCGACAACTCGAGTCAGACTGGTTCCACAGCATCTGGTAGCGCTGCCGCGCCCCCTCGTGGCTTTGCGTGAGCTCGCTGCAGTCTGGCGCGGAGCGATTGTTCGAGCAGGCGGTTTGCATCTGCCCGTCGATTCCGCGTAGTTCGTTAGCCAGCGCCGATGCTCTTGCTTCTATGGTTGCACAGTCATCCGCGACGGCAACGCAGAATATGCCATTCCAGTATTGGTTCGGCAGGCATCGATAAGCAGGTGAGCATGCCGCGGTGTCCCAGGATCGGCCCTGCCGGCATAAATTGTTTGTGGCGACGCTGGCGACGCATCCTCCGTTTTTTCCGGCAGTTTCTCCGGGAGGACACTGACATGTCTTGCCCTTGCAGATAGGACGCCGCCGATCCGCTTCGGCAGGCTGCTGCGCGGGCTTGCGGAACGGATGACGCAGAAAAGCGATCAATCCTCGATGCGCCGGCTGCGGATTCTTGCTGGATGCTGCGGCGTTGTGGTCTTGCACGCGGGTGTTCTTCTCGGTCTGAGGTTTGGCTGCCGATCCCGCAGTGGAGCCGCGAAAAGCTGACCCGGAACCATGGCCGGTGGAGGAGGCAGAACTGGAAGAGTGACTGCTCGACGAGTAACTGCCCGAACTCGATCCGCCTGAATAGCTGCTGTGAGAAGCACCGGAACTTGAAGAACTGCTCGAAGGGCCACCGGAGCTTGATCCGCCTCCGGAAGAATGTTGAGCAAATACGACTGGGGAGACTATCAGGAGGACTGCAACCAACAGGCTGGAGAGTTTCACAAAGCACCTCCCGCCAACCGCGGCCGACTTGCATCAGTTAGACTCAGCCGTCCATCTCTAGGGTAGCGCAGAACCGAGTAAAAAAGCGTAACGATTCGGTAGAGAATTGTTACGCAAGATTCTCGAAAATCCCCGCCGCGCCCATGCCGCCGCCAACGCACATGGTCACCATTCCATAGCGTCCGTTACGGCGCTTGAGTTCGCGGATGATCGTCGCCGTCAGCTTCGCTCCGGTGCAGCCCAACGGATGTCCCAGGGCGATCGCGCCGCCATTGGGATTCACCTTCTCTGGATCGAGACCTGCTTCTTTAGTCACGGCCAGCGACTGCGCGGCGAAGGCTTCGTTTAGTTCGATCACATCGATATCGGAAAGCTTCAGCCCAGCCATCTTCAAAGCTTTCGGAATAGCGAAGACCGGTCCGAGTCCCATTTCTTCGGGTTTGTATCCCGCCGTGGCGAATGAAACATAGCGCGCCAGCGGCTTGATGCCGAGAGCTTTCGCGCGCTCGGCGGACATCACGACGGCCGCCGCCGCCCCATCGGACATTTGCGAAGAATTTCCAGCTGTGACCGTACCCTTGAGGTGGAACGTTGGTTTCAAGGACAGCAGGGCTTCGAGAGACGTGTCGGCGCGCGGCCCTTCGTCCATTTTGAAAACAATTTCCTGCCGTTTGGGCTTCGCGCCATTTGGAGTGCTGAAGCTCACCGCCACAGGCGCAAGTTCATCATCAAACTTACCGGCCTTGATTGCCGCCAATGCCTTCTGGTGGCTGTGCAGGGAGAATTCGTCCGCCGCCTCGCGCGTAATACCGAAGCGCTGGCCCACTCGCTCTGCCGTAAGGCCCATATTGAGATATGCGTCGGGATAGTGGTCGACGAGCCACGGGTTGGGCGAAACTTTGTGGCCGCCCATCGGAATCATGGTCATCGACTCGGTGCCACCCGCGACCATCACCTCCGCGCCTCCGCTCATAATTCGCTCGGCCGCCATGGCGATTGCCTGCAGCCCCGACGAGCAGAAGCGATTGATAGTGAGGGCTGAAACCTCCACCGGCAATCCAGCTCGCAGCGAGGCAATGCGGGCTACGTTCATACCTTGTTCGGCTTCGGGCATGGCGCAGCCGAGGATTACATCTTCGATCTCTTTGGCATCGAGCTGCGGTACTCGCTCCAGCGCGCCCTTGATAGCGACGGCTGCCAGTTCATCAGGGCGTGTGGCGCGGAGCGTGCCTTTGTAGGCGCGTCCTACAGGTGTTCGAACAGACGAGGCAATGATTACTTCTCGCATGATAGTTCCCGATCTCTCAGTCCTTGGTTTCGGCTCCAGCGATCACTTCATTCGATGCTTCGCGTCCCGTGCTCGCTTCACTTGGCTGGGGCGTAAAAGTAATAGTCCGCCGTGTAACTGCTCTTAGTCTCGGCTCCTTTGTGAGATGCATCGCAACCCTCTGCCGGCGGCTTTCCGCCCTTCGTGTGGACGCGCTGAATGGTCGTTGCATTCGAAAGCTGTCCTTTTCCCGCGTTATTTACAACTTTTACCAAAAGCCAGGGGATGGAGTCTGCATCAAGCGAATCCACCTGCGCCGCGGCCTTGCCGGTAACTTCGCTGCCATCCTTCAGTTTCCACGTCGGACCGGCGGAGTGCTGACCAATCACTTTGTCGTTTCGATCGCGAAGCTCCGCATCTGGTCCTTTTAAGGTCCAACTAAACCTGTCTGCCGCTCCTGCCTGGCAGGTATAGACCTGCGAGCCGGAAGCATGCACGAACAGGACAACCTCTTCCCCGGCGGGAGCCTGAATCGCATCCGGCACGTCTGGCGGAGATTCTTTCGTCGGAGCACTTTTCTGTGGGTTGGCCTGGGCATTCGCGAGTGAGAGTGCAAGCATGAGGACGATCACCCCAGTGACGGCGGTAGCTAGCGCAAGTCTTCGCATAAAGGCGATTGTAGCAGCCGACTGTTTCAACTAGATCACGGCTTTTCCCAATGGGTTGAGTTAAATTGCTTCGGGTCGAACGTGCCTGGGTCGAGCTTCACATTGCTTTCGATGTCGGAATACTCCTCACTGAAGGTTTTCTTGTCGTCAACGTAAACTTCTACCCGCGCCGCGACCCATCCGCCTGCCATCTGTCGGTAGTCCTCAAATCGAATGTCTTGAAATTTTGTCGGGTCAGCCCACCGTGGCTCAAACAGACGGACAAACACAAGCCGCTTCTTGTCGGCCCAGAACTGCCTGGACTTCAGATCGCCCTTCTCCGCACCAACAACATAGACAGGCTGCCCTTCCCAGTTTTCCTCATGAACTTTCTTGAGGTCGTAGCCTTCGGCCTTTACCACACCGGCGGTTGTTTCCGGAGACTGCCCGTAAACGTCAAATCCCAACACAAGGAGCATGTTTACGTGAGGATGGCTTTCCGTTTCCTTGCCTGCCTTGAATATCGTGAGCGTTCTGTCGACCATTAGATATCCGTCATTATTGCCTGGCGTTCCAATATCGATGCGCAATTTTCCGGGCAGGGCAAGCGCCTCATGCCAGATCTCGACCTTGGTGGTACCGTCAGAGTTGTAGGTTGTGCTTTTCTGCGTGAAGGTCAAGTTTGCGTACCAGGATTTGGCATAGCGATCATGCATGGCTTGCAATACGTCCTCTCCGCTCCGGACATCTTGGGCGTGAGCCGAGGCCAAGGCGAAAAGAACAAAAAGGGGAAGGCGTACGTTCTTAAAATTCATCTGGGCCTTTTCGAATGTTGGAAGACGATTCAGTTCCTGAGCGTCTTCCCTGTCTTCAGCGTGAACTGAATTCTCTCCTGCGTTTTCTTTTCGCCGCACAGCGACTTGAACCCTTCGCGCTCAAGGTCAAGGATGTACTGCTCGCTCACGAGAGTTCCGGGAGTGATGTTGCCGCCGCAAAGGACTTCGGCGATTTTTGCTCCTAGCTTCACTTCGTAGTCGGTAATGTAGTCGCCCTGGCGCATGAGATGGACGCCCATCTTCAGGGTGGCGAGAAGACCTTCGCCTGGTGCAGGGATGTCAGTGCGTGGAACCGGGGGCTCGTATCCGGAGCGCGCCAGTTCCAGAGCGCGAGCCTTGGCATCAGACAGCACACGCTCGCGGTTCATGGTGATGCGATCGCTGTCGTTGAGAAATCCGAGACCGCGGGCTTCGTGGGCCGACGTAGCGACCTTGGCGGTTGCGATCGTCTCGAAAGCGCGCTTCATGGCTTCCAACATCTCGATCGATCCTGCAAGCGCATCGCTGGAGATTTTGCCGCCCCGCGCCGCCGTGGCGCCGTCGACAGCGCGCAGCAGCATCTCTTTGCAGCCTCCGCCGCCGGGAAGCAGGCCGACTCCGACCTCGACCAGCCCGGTGTAAAGTTCCGCGTGCGGTTGCCGGGCCGCCGCATGTAAGGAAATTTCCGTGCCGCCGCCCAGGCATAATCCGAATGGCGCAGATACAACCGGCTTCGGCGAAAACTTGATAGCCTGCGTCATGCCCTGGAACTGGCGGATGGCGAGATCGATGTCATCCCACTCTTCCTCCTGCACGCTCATTAGCAGCAGCATGAGGTTTGCGCCCACGGAGAAATTTGTGGCGTCATTGGTGATGACGAAAGCGTCGAAATTGTCGCCAGCGCCGCCGGGCTTGAGCGTCTGAAGAATCAGACTGACGATGTCGGCGCCAAGCGAATTCATCTTGCTGTGGAACTCGATGCAGGCAACGCCATCGCCCACATCGACCAGCGATGCGCCGGAATTTTTCTTGACCACACCATTCGATTTTTTCGCCACCGTGACCGACCACACGCCGGAGGGGACTTGAACCGGTTGCCAGCTGCCCGTCGCCAAGTTCCAATACTTGCGGCCAGAGGCAGTTTTTGGATCGTCCGCGTACCAGGACTTTTGTCCGGAGCCGAGAAGCTTCTCGACATTCGCGGCCACAGGTTTGCCTTCTTTTTTCATGCGAGCGACAGTGGCTTCTACTCCAGCCGCGTCCCAGAGTTCGAAGGGACCAAGTTCCCAGTTGAAGCCGAGCCGCATGGCGCGGTCGATCTCCACGATCGAGTCGGAGATCTCCGGAACGCGATTAGCCGAGTAAGTCCACAAATCAGAGAGGGCCGACCACAGGAAAGCCCCAGCCTTATCCGCTTTCTGCGGACCACTGCCTTCGAGGCCGAGCAGCATGCGCAGCCGCGCGCCCGTGTCTTCGACATTCCTAGCCATGTCGAGCGCGGCAAACTTTGGCTTGGTACGCGGACGATATTCCAATGTCTTCCAGTCGAGAGCCAAACGCTCGTCTTCTTTGCCCTCACTTTTCGCTCTCTTATAAAAGCCACCCTTGGTTTTGTCACCCAGCCATTTGCGCTGCAGCATCTGAGTGAAGAAATCAGGCAGGCGAAGATCGCTGCGTTCGTCGTGGACGTTGGTCGTCATGTTCCCAACCACGTGGCCTAGAATGTCGAGCCCGACCAGATCAATGGTTCGAAAAGTCGCCGACTTCGGCCAGCCAACGGCTTGTCCGGTCAGCGCGTCGACATCCTCGATGCTGAGATCCATCTCCTGCATCAGGCGCATGACATTCAATACCGAAAATGTGCCGATGCGGTTGGCAATGAAGTTGGGCGTGTCTTTGGCGAGCACCACGCCCTTGCCCAGTCGCACGTCGCAGAAGCGCGAGACGGCATCGATTCCGGCTGGATCAGCTTCGGGCGTAGGAATGAGTTCGAGCAGCCGCATGTAACGGGGCGGATTGAAAAAGTGCGTACCAAACCACGAGCTCCGAAAATCGTCGGAGAACCCTTCGGCGATTTTGCCGACAGGCAGCCCACTGGTGTTGGTGGTGATGATCGTGCCTGGTTTCCGGATTGCTTCGACTTTGCGCAGCAACGTCCGCTTGATCTCAAGATTTTCGACGACGGCTTCGATGATCCAATCAACCTCGGCCAGCTTTTTCAAATCGTCGTCGAAATTGCCTACGGTGACCAAGCGTGCCAGCGAAGGCTCCATGAAAGCGGCAGGCTTGGATTTCTTCGCAGCGTCCAATCCAGCGGCTGCGACTTTGTTCCGTGCCGCCGCGCCCGCGCCGGACGGAATGTCTGCCGGAACAATGTCAAGCAGGTAGCTGGGGACGCCGGCATTGGCAAAATGAGCGGCGATGCGCGCGCCCATAGTTCCGGCGCCGAGAATTGCGACTTTATTAATGCGTTTCATAAAAGGTCTCAATGAAAATCTTTAGTCATAACGACATCGAACAGCGCAGAGATTGTCAATTTCCAATTGAAAAGCCACAAGCTCTGTCGTTTCGATCGACAAACGGAATGCAATTTGGAAATCAGCAATTCGGCGATGAGCAATCCGCTAAGGCAGTTTATCCACTCCCCAGTCGTTGTTGCCAGTGTTCACCACGACGATGGTCGAGAAACGGCGGCGGACGTGAGCATTTTTCGAAGTGACCAACACGACAGGGAACTCGTAGCGGTCTCGCTTCAGCGGCTTGCCACGATCGATTTCGTAGGCGGCCGGTTCGGGATTGGAAAAGAATTTGTCGAGCATGTCTGGATTAACGCCTTCCTTGGCGTGACTGGTGAGCAGCACCATCCCATTTTCGACATCACCCGCTTGCCAGGCTTGCAGAAAGTGATCCGCAGCTGCAAGAGCTGACACATAGCCAGAGTCCAGACCTGGAGCAGGTCTATTCTTGGCTGATAGAGGTGACAGCAGCATTGAAACACAAACAAACAGCGACAGCCCGCGGGACACGGGAACTACTCGACACGGGGCTTGGCGAAATAGCATAAGCATTATCAGAGAGGCGGCCGAGCCGGGAGACTCCGCTAAGCCGGCTTATCCAGTTCAGGATGTTTGCCCACATACTCCAAAGTGCGCTGAACCATTTGCTTCTCTCCCTTGTAGGCAAGTAGTCTCTGGGCCTCTTCTAGACGCACCCAGCGTGCGCGCGCGACTTCAATTCGCATCTCCGGGGCGATATCATCGATGCGGCCGGAGCGGTATTGCATCAGGTAGAAGGTGACGATTTTGAAAACTCGTCCGCCGTCGCCCCAACTGCGTGTGTAGACGTACTTGATGTCGGCGAGTTTGGCGACTAGATCCGCAGTCACTCCAGTCTCCTCATAAACTTCTCTAAGGGCTGTCTCAAGCGGCTTCTCGCCGGGATCCACTAATCCCTTCGGTAGAGCCAGCACAGGCTTTGCCCTTTTGAGGGCGCGCCCGGACTGGTCTGCCAACCGTTCCGATTCGTAAGGTAATTCAATGGCGGCCATCCACCAAGCTCCTTCCCGCTTTCGGAGCACCACGCCGCCAGCCGAGAACTCCCGCACCATACAACCGCTAAGCTAGCAGCATTACAGGGGTTAGTCATCTTCATGGGCCCAGGGGGTAACCCTCCCGTAACTACAGTAGAACCCAAACGTAACTCATGTAGCACCAAAGTGGACTGCTACATTTCTTCAGGAAATGGCATCATAGTCATAAGAAGTAGTAGGTCCGTGGAACGTGGGGTTCCAGTGAAGAGTCTTGGCAAGATCCTCCGGTCAGTTCAGGCTTTCGGTCGAGAACTGTCGAGGAAGCCAGGGACGACCGAGGTGAAGCAACTCCCCACCATTGGAGTAGCCCTGGGCGGCGGCTTCGCACGGGGCATGGCCCACATCGGCGTTCTCAAGGTTCTCGAAGAAGAAGGAATTCCGATCAGCATTGTTGCGGGAACCAGCGTGGGCGCACTGATCGGTGCAGCGTATTGCAGCGGCCTTTCGATCGAAGCCCTCGAAAAAGTCGCACGGTCGGTTCGTTTCACTACCTTCGCCCGCTGGACAGTCTCCCGTTACGGCTTCGCCAGCAATGACCGCATGGTGTCGTTTCTCACGCGCACTTTGAAAGTGAAGACGTTCGAAGAATTGCGCATTCCTCTCGGCGTAACCGCCACCGACTTCAATAGCGGCGAAGGGGTGGTATTTCATTCAGGTTCAATCATCGATCCCATTCGCGCCAGCTGTGCGTATCCGGGAATGTTTTTGCCGGTGAACATTCGCGGTCGCTGGCTGGTCGATGGCATGCTTTCTTATCCGGTGCCCACGCGGCCGCTCCGCGAGATGGGTGCCGATCGTGTGCTCGCGGTGCATCTGAAAGGCCAGTGGGCGAGGAATGGCGCTCCGCGACATCTTTTTGACGTGATTGGCCAATCCTTCGCGATTGCCCAGGACATGATGCGCCATCTCTGGCGAGGGGCTGCCGACATAGTCGTTGAGCCCGACGTTGCCGGCTTCGCCTATGACGATTTCAAACGCTCCGGCGAATTGATTCGCAGCGGAGAACTCGCAATGCGGCAAGCGATGCCGGAAGTCCGCAAGTGGCTGGAGACGCCCGCCGAAGCTGTAATGCCCGCGAAATCGCGTCCTGTCGTCGCGCCAGCGCCCATGCCAGCGGATTGAGGTGTGGTTCCGATCTCATGACGACCGCTGAATCGCCTCTGTAAAACTCTTCGGTCGTTTTTACGTAGAAATTTTCCGGCTAAGTCGTCTTTGGACTTCGTAATTTACCGATCGATCTTCTCCGCCTCGTCGCGAATCCTCCTCCAAGCCTTCTCCACATGTCGCGCCTGCGTGTTGGTCTGGCCGACGCAGAGGCGCAGAGTGAACTTTCCTTCTAGTTTGGTGTGTGTCAGGAAAAGATCGCCGCTGCGATTCAGGCGGTCCATGATGGTTTGATTTGCCTCGTCCCCCGCCTTGTGGCGGAAGCAAACCAGGTTCAGCGGCACGGGAGCGGCGAGTTCAAACGTGTTTTCGTCACGCACCCAGTGCGCGAATACCTGCGCCAGATGTACGTGCTGGCGAATGTGGTGCTGCAGGCCTTCCACGCCGTAGTGGCGGATCACGAACCACAACTTCAATGAACGAAAACGCCGGCCCAGTTGGATATGCCAGTCGCGATAGTCGATTACAGCTCCAGATTCCGTGGCCTGGTTGCGCAAATATTCGGGCAGGATGCTCAACGTCTGAATCAGGGCCTTGCGGTCAGCGACCCAGAAGCAATTGCAGTCGAAGTTAGTGAACATCCATTTATGCGGATTGAAGTTGTAGCTGTCAGCGTGTTCGACTCCGCTTTGCAAGTGGCGGAACTCAGGACAAAGCGCGGCCGTTCCCGACATGGCGGCATCGACGTGCACCCATAAATTGTGCTGGTGTGCGACGCGAGTGATATCGGCGATTGGATCCATGGCATTCGAAGAGGTTGTACCAACCGTCGCGCAGACAAAACAGGGAATCAGTCCGGCCCGCTTGTCGATTTCAATCTGCCGGGCGAGAGCGTCTGGCCGCATGGCAAAGTTTTCGTCCACGTCGATCAGCCGTAGATTGGAGCTGCCGATGCCGGCGATCATTGCTGCCTTCTGCAGTGATGAATGGGTTTGGGTGGATGCGTAAGTCACAAGGCGTCCGTCGCATCCTTTCTGATTGCTCGCGTAGTTGGTGGCGCGCTCGCGTGCGGCCAACAGCGCGCACAGCGCGGCGCTTGACGCAGTGTCTTGAATAACCCCGCCACCAGTATTGGAGGAGAGAAATTTCTCCGGCAGACCGAGCATGGATACGAGCCAATCGAGCACATGGGTTTCGAGTTCGGTGCACGCAGGGCTGGTTGACCAGAGCATACCCTGCACGCCCAAGCCGGAAGAGAGAAGATCGCCGAGGATTCCGGGACCGGAGGCATTGCATGGAAAGTACGCGAAGAAATTCGGCGATTGCCAGTGAGTTACTCCAGGGAGAATCAGATTCTCCACATCCTTCAGCAGCGCATCAAACGGCTCGCCCTGCGCGGGAGGCTTCGTCGGCAGCCCGGCCCGAATCTGTCCCGGCTTGGCTTGCGAGAGCACTGGAAACGACTCGATTCGAGAGTGGTAGTCGGCGATCCAATCGACGACGGCGTGGCCGTAGCGCCGGAATTCGTCGGGCGTCATGTGAAAAGATTTTTCGTCGGGCACCGTGGTTGACCTCGGAGGATGCAACAGAAGGATCGTATCAGAGCAGATCGGGGATCTTTTTCGGCAACTGAAAACAAGCAGAAGTTCCCATTAAGTCAGGTGTCCGAAATACAGCCGGGTCTTGTACTCAAACGTAGCCCGGCCCGAGACGGCGCAAGCGTCGAAGATTCGCCGCAGTTCGCGCAACATCGGAGCATAATTTGGATGCTCCGGTCCCGGCGCATATGACGACGAGAGCAGACGGCCTTCCACTCCTGCGTAATCGAATTCTTGCCGCATCTCAAATGCTTTCTCTTGAAACGGCGTTGGATCGAAAAACTCATTCACTGCGTCCGTCGTGCGTTCATGCCGAACCTCTTCATAGTCGGTCCCGTAAGTCAGCAACAGTCGCTCGTAGTCGCGGAGAAACTTTGTCGAGTCCGTGAGGCGCTCGTTCCACAGAAGCACCAGCCAGCCGCCTGGCTTCAAAATGCGAATGAACTCGCGTCGCGCCCGTTGGCGGTCGAACCAGTGAGCGGCTTGCGCCGCGGTTACAAAGTCCATAGTGCTCGCGGCCAGGGTGGTCGCCTCGGCGCTAGCGGCAACACTGGTGAATTTCGGAAAGCCTGCCAGCAGGCGTTCGCCGGCCGCACGCATCTCAGCATTCGGTTCGACTCCGAGGACGTGATTGCCATTTTCCAGCAGCGTGCGAGTCCAGAGACCGGTGCCGGAGGCGATGTCAGCGATCGAGTGGCTTGGCATGAGGCCGCACTCGCGGTTCAGAGCCTGAAGCGCCTCACGCGGATATCCCGGACGGTAACGCACGTAGTTTTCTACGCGATCGGAAAAGCGGCTGGTAGCGTTGGAGGCTGGCATCGGAATACAAAAACTAGTTAGATCCTTTCCAGTTCATTCTAATTGCGCGATAGGGCGATTGTCCTTGCCTACGCCTGGCGTCCGCCCCACACAAACGTCTAGTGGAGACCTGCCCGAAAACAAGAGTGAAACACTGCTGTTGCATGAACTGCGTTACCATTCCAAGTAAGCCGTAAAGTTCACTGCATGAGAATCGTCATTAAAGTCGGCACCAGCCTGATCGCTCCCGGCGGCCAGATCGACGCGAACTTGCTGCGTTCCATGGTCGATCAATTGGATCTCACCAAGAACGAGTATTTGATCGTTACTTCGGGAGCAATCGCGGCGGGAATGTCCGGACTCGGGCTTCGCAAGCGGCCCAGCGATGTGCCTGGCATGCAGGCCTGCGCGGCGGTTGGACAAAGCAAGTTGATGCATACCTACGAGCGCTTGTTTTTCGGCAAGAAAGTTGTGGCGCAACTGTTGCTTTCGAGCGATGACTTCACCTCGCCGCTTCGTTATCGCAATCTGCAGAACGCGCTGGCTGAACTTCTTGGTTTGGGTGTTGTCCCTATCGTGAATGAAAATGACAGCGTGTCCGTACGCGAATTGGTAGGCGCCTTCGGCGACAATGACGAGCTCAGCTCACTGCTTGCCACTGCAGTGAAAGCCGACTGGCTCTTGCTGCTGACCGATGTAGATGGCTTCTACATGCCCGGTAGACGCAAGAACTCGCGCAAAAAACCTCGCCTGATGCGCGTGGTGCGCAAGCTTCTCCCGGCATTGGAAGCGCAATGCCGCGGCAAAAGCACGCTCGGTCGCGGAGGCATGGTCTCGAAATTGCGCGCCGCAAAGCTGGCTAGCGATGGCGGTGTTCATGTAGCTATCGTGAATGGAAGGCATCCTCAGGGAATTGCCCTGGGGATGGAACGCAAGATTGGAACGTATTTTCCGCCGCGTCAGGGGCAACACTGATGGCCGCGACCATTGCCCGTTCGGCTTCCACGCAGGAAAAATTGCTGCGCGCTCGCGCGGCGTCCGCCAAGCTGGCTCTGCTTTCTACGAAAGAAAAGAACGCGTTGCTGCTCGCCATCGCCGACGCGATAGAAACCCAGACTCAGGCGATCCTGGATGTGAACCAATTGGATGTGGAAAGCTCTGGCCTCGATGGCGCCATGCGCGACCGGCTGCTGTTGACCGCGGCGCGAATCGAGGAGATGGCGCAGGGTGTGCGCGACGTTGCGGCACTCGGCGATCCGATTGGCGAGGTTCTGGCGGAGTGGGTGCGCCCGAACGGCCTGCGCATCCGCAAAGTGCGCGTACCCTTGGGTGTGATCGCAATTATCTACGAATCGCGGCCGAACGTTACCGTCGATACCGCCGTGCTCGCTCTGAAAACCGGCAACGCTATCGTATTGCGTGGCGGCAAAGAAGCGGCCCGCAGCAATCGGGCGCTGGTAGGAATTCTGGCTTCCGTGCCCGGCGTGCCTGAGGGAGCAATCGAACTGCTCGATGCGAGCTCTCGGCTGTCGGTGCAAGAACTCATTAAGGCGCGCGGGTTAGTGGATGTAATCATCCCGCGCGGTGGCGCAGGGCTGATTGCATTCGTTACTGAGAATTCCGCAGTGCCTGTCATCGAGACCGGAGCGGGGAACTGCCACATCTTTGTCGATGAATCCGCCGACTTTGGAATGGCCGACCGTATTGTGATCAATGCCAAAACGCAACGACCATCCGTGTGCAACGCCGCGGAAAAACTGCTGGTGCATGAACGGATCGCAGCGGAATATGTCCCACGAATCGTGAAGAAGCTGGTCGACGCTGGAGTGGAAGTTCGTGGCGACGGAAAGTCTCGCAGCCTTGCGGTTGGGCTAAATATTATGCCGGCGGCAGAGCAAGACTGGTACGAAGAATATTTGCGACTGTGCATGGCTGTGGGAGTGGTCGCCAACGTGGATGAGGCAATTGCCCATATCAATCGCTACTCTACGAAACACTCCGATTCCATCGTGACGCGGGACGAGGCGAACGCCAGTAAGTTTCTGCGTGGAGTGGATTCCGCCGCCGTTTACTGGAACGCTTCGACCCGCTTCACCGATGGCGCGGAATTCGGCTTCGGCGCCGAGATGGGCATCAGCACACAAAAACTGCACTGCCGCGGACCATTCGCGCTGCCTGAACTCACGTCTTCGAAATACGAAATTATCGGGACTGGTCAGGTAAGGTAGTCATTATTCTTATGATTGCCGGACTGGTCCCGCATTACGTCAAAGTAATGACTGTAGGTCCATCTTCTCCCGTGGAACGTGGGCGGCCTGCCTGACATCTGTGCTACCTTACTTGCTTCGACCGCGAGATCCCATGAGACTATTTTCCGCGTCACTTATTACTTCAGCCATCCTGCTTTCAAGCTTTCCCACAACCGTCAGCGGCCATGCGCCCGAGTCCTCCACTGCGGCTCAGCCCATCTTCGGCTTTCGCGATGCCGGTGCCGAAACCGCCGCCGAAGGCCGTTTTCTTGCCGTCCCCGACCCCAAACTCGCAGAAGAGCATCTGCGCACGCTGACCAAAGCGCCGCACATGGCCGGCACTCCCGAAGATAAAGCCACGGCCGAATATGTTGCACAGAAGTTTCGTGAGGCCGGCCTCGAGACTGAGATCGTCGAATACAAAGTGTGGCTCAACTATCCCTTAGAGATCAGCGTGGACATTACCGCGCCCGCCGGAGTGAAAATGCATGGCCCCACGCCCGAGCACGTTGATGGCGACCCTTATGACGAAGATCCGCGCGTGGTGATGCCGTTTAACGGCATGTCACCGTCCGGGGATGCGGAGGCGGACGTGGTTTATGCCAACTACGGCACGCCGGACGATTTCGAGAAGCTGGAGAAATTGGGAGTCGATGTTCGCGGCAAAATTGTGCTGGTACGCTACGGGCAGAACTTCCGCGGAGTCAAGGCATTCGTCGCGCAAGAACACGGGGCGGCGGCAGTGATTATCTATTCGGATCCGTTCGACGATGGCTGGCGGCGTGGCGATAAATATCCGGATGGTCCTTGGCATCCGGATAGCGGCGTGCAGCGCGGGTCGGTGGGATATATGTTTGAGTTTCCCGGCGATCCGACAACGCCGGGATTTGCGTCGCTGCCTTCGTTGCCGGATAGCAAGCGCATCTCTCCCGAGCAGTCGGCACAGATGCCGAAGATCCCGGTCACGCCACTCTCCTATCAGGATGCGTGGCCCATTCTTCAACATCTGGGCGGGCCTGACTCGCCGCGGGAGGGGCAGGGGTCGTTGCCATTTACTTATCACGTGGGCCCAGGCCCGGTGCGGGTGAAGATGCATCTCAAGCAGGATTATCAGTTCCGCACTCTGTGGGATGTAACCGGCCGGGTGCGCGGCAGCGAGTTGCCGAACGAGTGGGTAGTTGCGGGCAACCATCGCGATGCGTGGGTTTACGGAGCGGTTGACCCAAACAGCGGCACGGCGGCTATGCTCGAAAGCGTGCATGGCCTCGGCGAGCTGCTGAAGTCCGGATGGAAGCCCAAGCGCACGATGATCTTTGCCAGTTGGGATGGCGAGGAAGAAGGCCTGATCGGTTCTACAGAATGGGCTGAGCAGCACGAATCCGAACTGGCTAATGCTCCCGCGTATTTCAATATGGACGTGGCCGTCTCCGGTCCAAAGTTTGGCGCATCTTCGGTGCCCAGCCTGAAGCAGTTCTTGCGCGATGTTGCCAAAGCCGTGCCCAGCCCCAAGGGCGGCACCGTTTACGAGGCCTGGCAGAAAGTTGATCAGCCCGCCGCTTCGGAGAAACCGTCGGCAGAAGCTATCGGAGACACACGCCGCCAGCCGGCTGCGCCTGTTAAGGGCGACGTTCCAGTCGGAGACTTGGGGAGTGGCTCCGATTACAGCGCTTTTCAGCAGCACTTGGGTGTGCCCTCAACCGATATTAGTTCGTCGGGGCCTTACGGTGTGTATCACTCAGTCTTCGACAATTTTGCCTGGTTCAAAAAGTTCGGCGATCCGGATTTTGTATACGAGCAGCAGATGGCGAGAGTCTTCGGCCTGGAGGCCTTGCGCATGGCCGATGCCGATGTGCTGCCCTACGATTACGAAGAATATGGCAAAGAAGTCACGGCCTACATCGACGCCGCGGAAAAGCGGGCGCAAGGGAAGTTGGGCGAACACGCGCTCGATTTCAATGCCGTGGCTGCCGCTGCTAAGCGTTTTCAGGACGCAGGGGCGAAAATTCTTTCCAGGCAAAAGAATCCGCCAAAAGATCCTGCGCGCCTGAACCAGGCTTTGCGCAATGCCGAGCTAGCACTTCTTGTGCCCGAAGGATTGCCGCATCGTCCCTGGTATCGCCATGCGATTTATGCTCCGGGCGAATACACGGGCTATGCAGCGGTCGTAATTCCAGGCGTGAATGAGGCGCTCGACAATGGAGATGCGGAGCGGGCTCGCCAGCAACTCGCAGTTCTGGCGGCTGCGCTGGAGCGGGCTGCTAAGGCGCTCGACGGATACAGGTAGGCGTATGAATGCCACGCACACTCTCGGGCAATTCCTGCGCACGCTGCCACACTCGGCGGCGGCTACATTTCTTGCCCTGTTTCCCATCGTCGATCCCTTCGGCGGCGTTCCCATCTTCTTCACGATGACCTCTTCCTGGACCCCTCGCGACCGCCAGCGCACTGCTTTAAAGACCGGCATCTGGGTCTTCGTTATCCTGGTCACATTTCTGTTTTTTGGCCGATTCGTCCTGCATTTCTTCGGCATCTCGCTACCCGTGCTGAAAATTGCCGGCGGACTGATCGTCGCCAACACCGCGTGGGGCATGGTCACCTCTCACGCCCGCATCACGCCGGAAGAAAGTGACGAAGCGCAGGATAAGGAAGATATCTCACTCACACCGCTGGCCATGCCGCTGATGTCGGGGCCGGGAGCCATCGGCGTAGTCATGGCGCTGGCGGCCAACGTGGACAGCGCTGCGTCGTACATGGGCATGGTCATCGGCATCGCCGCGATTGCGTTGACCGTTTCTCTTTTCTTCTGGTTGGGAGGGCCGTTGGTTCGGCGGTTGGGGCCCAATGCCGTCGGCGCCATCAACAAAATCTTCGGCTTTCTGATTCTCGCCATCGCCGTTCAACTGGTGTGGGATGGCGTGGCCGACTTCAAGAGCTGAGTTTATCAGGGGCAAGGCCGAGGATTTTAGGCGGGATCGCCTCGCCTGGCCTAGCTCTGACTTGCTTTTGCCCAATCTGGAACAGGCTCGAACCACTGACTTCCAGACGGCCCGAGAACCGCGACAAGCCGGTAACCCTCTTCGGTTGAGTTGTCGAACAGGATGGTGTGGTCCGCGCGCTCTATCGCCGTCAGAAGACTCTTGAAGCTTCGCTGGTAACGCCGGCGGACATCGCTCTCCGGGACATCATGGCCACCCGCGAGAACTCGATTTCTGATTCGAGCCAGGTTAATCTCAACATTTTCTGTTCCGATGTAGACCAGCACGACTTCGAAACCACGAATTCGCGCATCAACCATCATTCGCAAGTAATGTTTTCCGGCGAGTGTCGTCTCGACCGCGAAGCTCTCACCTTTCTCAATGTGCTTACCCGCAGAAATGAGAACCTGCCGGGCGGCAGCGACCGCCGAGGCTCCGGGGATGCCTGGGTGGAGCGCCTTACTGATAGCATCGGGATCGAGCAGGGGAGTCTTGTAGATGAAGCTCGATCGGCTGGTTAGTGTTGACTTGCCGCAACCGTTAGCGCCGGCAATGATGGTCAGCCGAGGGCAAGTCACTGAACATTTGTCGGATGTTGTTGTGTGGGTTGCTGCCGGTCGCGTTTCTCCATGATTTCCCGAAGACGCTCGCGATTGATCGCCAACTGCTCCCGTGCGTCCTCGGCCATCTTTTGGGCGACCTTAAGCCAGTTCACTGACATGCCTTTAGGATACTCCCGGAGTTGTGATTCCCAAACACCAAAACTCTTCGGTAGTGGTTCCATTCACAGCCATACTCATTGGATACGCCCATCATGGCCTCAGTTGTCGGTGTTCTCGAAAAGGAAGCGAGAAGTGAGGCACCCGGCTATGGCTCTTCGATGTCTGTAGCGATAAGCTTCACAACGATACTAGTTCGAGCGCCTTCATCTAGCTGGACTTGCTCCCCGCGGCCTTCATAGGATTTCAGGAATTCAGGCTGGCGGACATCAGCCTGCAACTCGTCGAAGGCCAGCACCGTGTACTTGCCGGGATTCAGGCCCCGCAAGCTAAAGTGCCCGAGTTCGTCGGTCGTCTCTCGCTGATAGAGATCGTTCCGGTTCCGGTGCTCCGCGCTCGGAATATCCAAAACCGTGGCATACGCGACAGACTTGCCCTTGCTATCGACGACTGTCCCCTCAACTGTTGCCCCACTCGCGCTCATTACAACGTCCAGCGAAGTGCCTGTGCTGGCGACGAATCCGGAATCGGTGACGTCTCGGCCATCAAGGTTCACTGATTTCGTGATGTAGTCGCGGAGATTGTTCGACTTAGCCCCAACCAGCAGCTGGTAACTGCCGCCTGTCACATCCTTCAGCTCGAAGCTGCCGTCCTTGTTTACGCCGGACAGTGACGGGCCCCCGAATGTGCCTCCCACTCCGACCGCGAAATCATTCTCGTCCGCGGGGAGGAGGACAACATTCAACTGCGTCCAATCGAATTTCTGGCCCGTATCCATGCGGAACTTCCCTCGTACAGCTCCGCCGGGATTCGGCTGGAGTTGCAGCCCATCGACGTTCGCCGTGCTGACTTCGATCGGCTCAGCCACACGCATCATTTTCATGGCCGGCTTTCCCTCAGAAAAGCCAGCCAGAACCATTAGGGTTGCAGCGTAGGAGCCGGGCAATACATTCTGAAACTCGAATTTGCCTCCCTCAGCAAGCTGTTGACTTTGCTCGGCCCTGTGGTCCTTGGAGAACAACATAATTTCAGTCAAGGCGGCACCACTCGGGACTGCCACCACCGCGCCCGCAACGCGGTAGGCTGGGCTGGTGAGAACTCCAAAATTAGCCGGAGTTTCGTCCCCCGGATGAACCTCCACTGTTACCGACTGCTCCTTGTCCAGAGTGCCGGGGTAATAGGTGGTGGTATAAATCAGATTTTCCTTCGCCTTGTCCTTTCCTGCTGCACCTGGCGCCCGGAGTCCTTGTGGCGGATTCGCGGTAATCGTGTATCGTCCCGCCCGCAGATCGGGGATGCGAAATTCCCCAAGGTCGTTGGTGGCTGCATAGCCCGAGTCATGGAAATTCATTCCCCGGAGTGCAGAGCCAATCCGCAACGCACTGATACTGACATTGCTCATCGGATCACCGTCGAGATCGGTGACCTTGCCGGTGATGACGGCAGCAGGTTGCATATAAAAAACCATGTCGCTTGTGCCCTGACCAGATTGCAGCAAGACGGACGTCCGGCGCATACCGCTGGCAGACTGAACAAAGCCGGGATGCTCGACGGTGACCATGTATCGTCCCGGTTTAACATCCTTGATCTTGAACCGGCCCTCGGCATCGGTTGTGTCGGAGTATTGGCCATTGGATTGGCCGTCCCGTGCGCTGAACTGCATACTTGCTTTTCGGATCGGTTGGCCTCCGGGTTCCTGTAGGACCTTGCCTTGTACAGTCATGCCAGCAGGTTTTTCTGGGGAGGCATTCTGAAGTGCGAAGGCGGCCGCGACAAGGCAAGAAAAAGCGATCACAAGACGTTTCACCGACCCACCTCCGCGCACCAACCGACGGTCGGTGCGAGCTGTGACTGTCGCATCTTTATTTTATGCTTCCGACTATGAGAGCCCACTGCTTCAGAGTGACAAGCTTCTCCACCAGCTCCGAATAATCCTTCTACTCGATCCCATGCACCTGCTTGTTGTACTCGTTCACCTTCGACGAATAATTCATCGAGCAGAACTTTGGGCCGCACATGGAAAAGGGGGCGCGCCCAAGATTTCCACAGCCATTCCTTGTGACATCTGACCTTGTGCACCGCCCCAAACATGCGCGATGATGACCGAGGCCGTGACTGCCGCGCAGAGCGCGATTCGTCGCGTCCTAAGTCCTTTGTTTGAAAGATTTTAGTATCTAAGTTCTTTGACATCTA
Organism: uncultured Acidobacteriota bacterium; assembly: GCA_963842075.1. GTDB lineage: Bacteria > Acidobacteriota > Terriglobia > Terriglobales > Acidobacteriaceae > Sulfotelmatobacter. The sequence continues at coordinate 330,114 of CAWJFA010000021.1, forward strand.
GATTTTGCGCGCCAAAAGATGTCTAAGCTCATGATTCTAAAGATTGAGGGGGGTGGGGGGAGGGGTACCCATTTTTGGGCTCAGCGTACCTGCCACCGCGCTCGCTTCACCGCAAAATTTACTTGGAGCAGAAACCCACAGCGCTCACCAGCGAGCAAGCGCAGGAAGAAGACGCCTGGCTACTTGATCGACACTAGCCTCTCCACCAGCTCCGAGTAATCCTTCTTCTCGATCCCGTGTACCTGCTTGTTGTACTCATCGACCTTCGACGAATAATTCATCGAGCAGAATTTCGGGCCGCACATGGAGCAGAAGGCTGCTTCTTTGTAGTAGTCGTCGGGCAGGGTTTCGTCGTGCATGGAGCGCGCGGTTTCGGGATCCAAAGACAAGGCAAATTGTTTCTCCCAGTCGAATTTGTAGCGGGCGTAGCTGAGGGCGTCGTCGCGGTCGCGGGCACCGGGGCGTCCGCGGGCGATGTCGGCGGCGTGGGCGGAAATCTTGTAGGCGATGATGCCGTCCTTCACGTCTTTCTCGTTCGGCAGTCCGAGATGCTCCTTGGGTGTGACGTAGCAGAGCATCGCCGCGCCGTACCATCCGATCATGGCCGCGCCAATGGCCGATGTGATGTGGTCGTAGCCGGGAGCGATATCAGTGACCAGCGGGCCGAGCGTGTAGAAGGGAGCTTCGTAGCAAAGTTCGACTTCTTTCTCGACCTGCTCCTTGATTTTGTCCATGGAGACGTGGCCGGGGCCTTCGATCATCACTTGCACGTCGTGCTGCCAGGCGATCTTCGTCAGCTCGCCAAGAGTTTTCAGTTCGGCGAACTGGGCTTCGTCGCTGGCGTCGGCGACGCATCCGGGACGCAGGCCATCGCCCAGAGAGAAGCTGACGTCATACTTCTTAAGAATTTTGCAGATGTCTTCGAAACGGTCATACAAGAAATTTTGTTTATGGTTGTAGGCCATCCACTGCGCGAGAATGGCTCCGCCGCGGCTCACGATTCCGGTAATGCGCTTGGAGATCAGTGGTAGGTACTGGATGAGGACGCCTGCGTGGATCGTCATGTAATCCACGCCCTGCGCGGCTTGCTCTTCGATGACCTCGAGCATGACTTCAGCGTTCAAATCTTCAACCCGCTTCACGCGCGCAATGGCTTCATAAATTGGAACGGTGCCGATGGGCACGGGCGAATGGCGGAGGATAGCTTCACGAATTTCGTGAATATTGCCTCCGGTGGAGAGATCCATCACTGTGTCAGCGCCGTAATGCACGGAGGTGTGCAGCTTTTTCAGTTCCTCGTTAATTTCCGACGTGACCGCCGAATTGCCAATGTTGGCGTTGATCTTGCACAAGGAGGCCACGCCGATGGCCATCGGCTCCAGTTCCGGATGATTGATATTGGCGGGAATAATCATGCGGCCCCGGGCAACTTCATCACGCACCAGTTCCGGCGCGAGCTTTTCGCGGTGAGCGACGTAGCCCATTTCTTCGGTGATCACGCCTTTCCGGGCGTAGTGCATCTGCGAGAAGTTGCCGTCGGTGTTCTCTTGCTTGCGCCGAGCCAGCCACTCTTCGCGTGGCTTGGGGACACTGTAACCGTTGCTGCCATTGCCGGAAGTAACATTGGAAGAAGTCATATCAGGGCCAGCTTTCGTTGAGAGTCTACAGGCCACGATTATACCCGCAGACGCGAGGAGAATGTTACGTTGGCAGGCGCGCTTGACGTGCGGAACTTCAATTTCTGTCTTCATGGCATGCTTCGGCGGGAGTTCATCTCTTATTTTTTCGCTAGTAGTCTAAGACAGCCTTTCCCCGGGTCCTTTGTTCGGTGAACCCTGGTTCGGCGAACCCTTGTTCGGTTAACCCTGGAAGGAATAAAATCGGCGGTTCCGTTTTCTTGAGTGATCGCTCTTAAGTGATGGGTTTTAGGAGATCCCATGCGCTGGTTCAGTTTGATGTTTGTCCTCGTGGTATACGCCGCAGGCGGCGGCTTTGCCCAATCATCGTCCCTGTCATCTTCCTCCAACAAGCCTGCACCTGGTTTCAGCATCGATACCATCGACAAGGGCATCGACCCCTGCGTGGACTTCTACCAGTATGCGTGCGGCAACTGGATCAAGAATTCCGAAATCCCTCCCGATCAATCGGGATGGGGAAGTTTTGCGGAACTCCACGAGCGCAATCTCGATGTTGAGCGCGGCATTCTCGAGAAAGATTCCGCCGGAGGAGCGAACCGCAGCGCGGTCGACCAGAAAATTGGCGATCTTTACGGATCGTGCATGGACGAGAAGGTGGTTGACGCCAAGGGTATTGCACCGCTCACGCCGGAACTGGACAGGGTGGCAGCGGTGCCGGACAAGAGCGCGCTGATCGACGAACTGGCCCATCTGGACCTGATTGGCGATGGGTCGTTGTTCAGTTTTTATTCGTCTCCCGACTTGCACAACGCTGATCAGGTGATCGCCTATATCGATCAGGGCGGGCTCACCCTGCCTGACCGCGACTACTACATCAAAGACGACCAAAAGATGAAGGACATGCGCCAGCAGCTGGTGGAATATGCCGCGCAGACATTTACGCTGGCAGGCCAGACGCCACAGCAGGCGGCCGATTCCGCGCAGACGGTGCTGCGCATTGAGACTGCCTTGGCGAAGGCATCCATGGATCGAACCGCGCGCCGCGACCCCAAGAATCGCGACCACAAGATGAGCCGCGACCAGGCGGTCGCGCTCGGGCCCGATTTCTATCTGAATCGATATTTCGCAGCAGTAGGCACGCCTGATTTCTCCCAGCTGAATGTCACGAATCCTGATTTCTTCAAGCAAGTAAACGGAGTGCTTGAATCCGAGTCTCTCGACTCGCTGAAAACTTATGTGAGCTGGCACGTGCTGAACGCGGGGGCTCCGTGGCTCTCGCAGCCCTTTGTCGATGCGAATTTCAAATTCCAGCAGAACCTCACCGGGCAGAAAGAAATCCAGGCACGGTGGAAGCGCTGCGTCAACCTTGTCGACCGCGAACTGGGCGAGGCGCTGGGCCAGAAATATGTGGATGTGACTTTCGGTCCGGACGGTAAGCAGCGCATGCTGAAGATGGTGGATGCGCTCGAGAAATCTCTCGCGGAAGACATCCGCGATCTCTCGTGGATGAGCGACGAAACTAAGAAGCAGGCCAAGGTGAAGCTGGATGCGATCCGGAATAAGATCGGTTATCCCGAGGTTTACCGCGACTATAGTTCGGTGGTTATCAAACCGGACGATCTGATGGGCAATATCTCCCGCGCCAACACATTTGAATCGAAGCGCCAGATTGGCAAGATCGATAAACCGCTCGACCGCAAGGAGTGGGGCATGACTCCGCCGACCGTGAATGCTTACTACAGCGGCTCGTTCAACGAGATTGTGTTTCCCGCCGGCATTCTGCAACCTCCGTTTTTCGATAAATCGATGGACGACGCTGTGAACTTCGGCGGCATCGGACTCGTGATTGGCCACGAACTGACCCACGGCTTCGACGACCAGGGTCGCAAGTTCGATCCGCAAGGCAATCTGCATGATTGGTGGACCGACCAAGACGGCAAGGAATTTGAGAAGCGAGTGAGTTGCGTGGCCGATGAATACTCAAACTTCGTTGCCGTGGATGACCTTAAGCTGAATGGCCGGCTCACGCTGGGCGAGAACACCGCCGATAATGGCGGAGCGCGCATCGCCCTGAACGCGCTCGAACACATGATCGCCGATGACAAGACCGGAAAAGAAGGCCAGAAGATCGATGGGTACACGCCGGAACAGCGTTTCTTCCTGGGATTCGGACGGGTGTGGTGCGAGAAGCGGCGACCTGAAAATGCGCGCACCAGAGTGCTTACCGATCCTCATTCACCCGGCAAGTATCGCGTCGATGGCGTGGTGCAGAACATGCCGGAGTTCCAGAAGGCCTGGGGCTGCAAAGCGGGGCAGCCCATGGTGGCGGAAAATGCCTGCCACGTCTGGTAAATCGAAAAAGGCCGGGGAAAAGATTTCGATATTTCTTTCGCGTGGTGTTTCATCGCGTCATTCCCGCAATCGATGTCCTTCTTCCTTCGCCGCAAAAACTTTGACAAGCCGTTGACGACAAAATGACTCACGATTGACGGGACGGTGACAATCCCCCTGCGTGCATCCCATACGCTCAATCCATCTCGAGCTAAAACCCCTGCGACTGAATAGGTAGATTAGCTTCTTTTAGCGGTTCCGCCGAGGGACTGCCCTGTTCAGGCGCTGGGCGATTCGCTCCATGAAACGAGGAGAAATCATGAGCAAACTTTCTGCGTACATATTGGCTTTTGCCGCTTGCCTGGGAACCACGGCAATGCTTGCCAGCAGCAACGGACACCTGACATCAGGCCCAACCGAGGAAGCACAGTTCGCTTCGGATGGAGCATTCCGCGACGGACTGTATCTGGGCAAACTGGCGGCAGAGCGCGGTCAAGAGCTGCGTCCCGCCATCGGTCGCTGGTCGACGGAGCTGGACCGCTCGATGTTTACGGCCGGGTATCACCGCGGATACGACGAATCTCTCGCGGCGGTTCAGGCCAAGAGAAGTGAGTAAGAGCCCGCGAATTGCGCGAGTGAATTCCAAGAATGAAATTCTGAATTGAGGGTAGGTTTTATGAAAGCGAAGAATTTGGTGTCCATATTGGCGGTTATTTTGCCTCTTTGTGTCTTAGGGCCCAACGCGGTGAAGGCAGGCGGCCCTCCGCCAACCACGGGCATGACAGGTAGCCTGAAGGGCGTAGTTAAATTCGAAGGCACGCCGCCGAAACCCCGGCCGATCAGCATGTCGGCGGATCCGAGTTGCGCCAAGCAGCACGCATCTCCGGTACTCGCTCAGGACGTCATGACGGATGCGAAGGGCGACCTGCAGAACGCGGTCGTCTTCGTCGCCGAGGGCCTCGGTGATCGCACGTTCGAAGCTCCCACGCAACCCGTTGTCGTCGAGCAGAAAGGCTGCATGTACCTGCCGCATGTTCTCGCGGTGCGGGCAAACCAGCCATTGCATTTGGTGAACGACGACCCCACGTCGCACAACATCCATCCCACGCCTGCGAACAATCGCGAATGGAATAAGGCCGAGCCGCCGGGTTCGAGTGTGGACGAAGCGTTTGCGCGGGAAGAGATCGCCATTCCGGTGAAGTGCAATGTGCATCCGTGGATGCACGGCTACATCGCGGTCTTCAAACATCCGTATTTCGCCGTGACTGGTAAAGATGGCAGCTTCGATTTGAGCAGTCTGCCGCCAGGCACATACACCATCAAAGCGTGGCACGAGAAGCTGGGCATGTCGACTCAGACGATTACACTCGGTGCGAACGAGACCAAGGAAATCAGCTTCGTGTTCAAAGAGATGTAGACGGCCATGTGCTCGAACCGTTTATAGTTTTCAAGAAGCGCCTCAGGATGAGCTGGGACGCGAGAAAAAGAGGTCCGGCGCAAACGCCGGACCTTTTTTTGTAATCATGATCTTTGACACATGGATTTAGTAGTTGGCAGCCTGCACGATCAGGTGATCGACGATGCGATGCGCCTCATCAATGTGATGAAGGGCGCGATTCCGTAAACCTCGCACGGATGGGTCATCTTCTTCGCGGGCGATGTCATTGTGAGCCTTATCCAGCAACTCCATGGCGCGGTGATAGCGGCCTGGGCGGTCCATTCTTGTGTCGACCGGCGGATGATCGTTCAAGTTCTTGCCGTCGTCAATTGCAGCCCGCTTGATTTCGTCGATGGCCCGGTCAATCTCGGCAATGGCGTGCTCTTCTTCTCTGTCCATGTGGTGATTAGGAGCCAGATTCTCGAGATGAGCACGGGCGTGGCGGAGGTCAGTGAGCGCGTGCAGGTAAGCCGGATGCCGTCCGGGTTCGGCGGCGAATGTAGCTGCCGCGCAGAGAGCAACAAGAAACACGATTACGGCGCAATGTCGTAGAGTTTTCATGGTTTCCTCGAAGCTTTTCGGCAGAATGAACTTTCCTTACTAATCTTTCTTTATCAATCAACCCGAAGCTACGGGTTTAGACTCGGCGAAATTCTATCGGCTTTGCCTGGCTTGGCGAAGTTACGAGGGTACAGGTCCGCATCCAGCCGCTTTCCACTACTTTTCTGGGACCCTGAAGCCTTTGCGGCGTTGTTCGCTGTACCGGTGTAGCGCGTCAAGGATGATGGGATAGGCTTGCGTGGCGGGCTGTATTTTGTCGACCTCGACGGCTTTGCCTTCGAGCAGCTTGTAGTCCTGAAAGAAGCGCCGCAACATGATCATGCGGTGCGGCGGCATCTCGGCGGCTTCATGGTAGGTATTGAATTCGGGATCTTCGGTGGCGATGGCGATAATTTTGTGGTCCTGCTTGCCGGAGTCAATCATGGTCATCAGCCCGATGGCGCGGGCGTGGATGATGGTAAGCGGGACCACGGGCTCCTGGCAGAGGACGAGAACGTCGAGGGGATCGTCGTCTTCGGCCAGCGTTTGTGGAATAAAGCCATAGTTCGCCGGATAATAAACCGCGGAATAGAGGACGCGATCGAGCTTGATCAAGCCGCTGGCCTTATCCAGTTCGTACTTCACGCTCGATCCGAAGGGGATCTCGACCACGCAATCGAATTCGTGCGGCAGTTTGTCGCCGGGAGTTACATCGTGCCAGGGATGGATCATAGGGTGTGTGTACATTCTAGCGGACCGTCGCAATGCGACGGGAGTAAATTGAATCCTGCTTGCTTGGATGGTGGTAATATTCGTTCATAGGGAGGGTCTGTATGCTTACCCGCCTGATCGCCATCGCAGTTCTACTCTGCGCTGCGCAAGCATTCGCGCAATCACCTCCAAAAGAGACTTCAACCGTGACTGCGTCCCGAGCTATCGCTCAGGACAACTCCGCTGCGGATCAGTTTCGGATCGGCCCGTATCCTCATATTGACGTGGATGTGCGAAGCGCGCCGAACGGCGATCCAATAAAAGCGCAGAGCAGGTCGAGGAAAGAGTTGATCAGGCTTCTGGATGCGGAACAAAACCGGCCACAGATTGTTCGGGGGTTGCCCTTGCAGTCCGATGCGACTTGTTACTTGATCAGGAGCTACCTTGTCGTGAGGGACGACCCAAAGTCAGATTCGACTCATCGCGACGGGTCTGCGACCTGCGTGCCTGCGGCGCGCTTCCGCATGTACAGCGCGACCGATCAACCGCGCTGAGCCTGCGAATGTTGATTCGAAGCCTGTAGTGCGGGTAGAGTTGTAGGTAGTGTTTGTGTGAGGGTGTTCGATGTCCAGTCAAGGCAAAACTTACCTGAAGTTCGGCGGCGCAACGGTAGTGATCCTCTTGTTGCTCGGCTATCTCGCCTACACCGGCGTGCAGGACAGCAAGAGCTACTACGTCACCATCAGTGAACTGCACAAGATGGGGAATGGCGCATACTCCAAGCGATTGCGTGTGGCGGGGAATGTGCAGCCGGGTTCAATCAAGCGCGCCGGAACGCACGTCCAGTTTGTGCTGATGGAGCAGGATCAGCTGCTCTCGGTGGATTACACCGGAACCGAAGCGCCTCCCGATACTTTTAAAGATGACTCGCAGGCGCTGGCCGACGGCCGTTTTGGCCAGGACGGTGTTTTTCATGCCAATGCGTTGCAGGCCAAATGCGCTTCGAAATACGCTCCGAAACAGCCCGGCAACCAGATGCAGGCCGCGCCCGCCAAGAACATGACACAGGTACAACCTGGCTCTCAGCCAGCGGTTGCTTCGAATTAGGCTGCGGCGGCGGTTCAGGCAGAAACCAAGGTCCCTCGCTTCGCTCGGGATGACTGTTCGGATTGGGGTTCCGACTCTCGGCTCCTCGACTTCGTTGTGCGCTTTCGATATCTTCTACTTTCATCTTTAATCCCATGGCCTTGACCCCTTCCGAGATCCCAGTCGCAGGTGGAATCATCTTCATCAGCGACCTCATTAAGCAGTTCGGCCGATTCGCTGCCTTGCGCGGCGTGACCGCAGAGTTTGATGGGGGAAAGTTCCACGTAATTCTGGGAGACAATGGGGCGGGGAAAACCACACTGCTGCGCGCGCTGGCGGGCTTGGCTCATCCCAGTCGCGGCACGATTTCCATACTCGGCAAAAATCCACACGAGGCATGCCGCGAGATCGGCTATATGGCCCATCCGTCGTTGCTTTACGACGAGATAAGCGGACTGGAGAACCTGCGTTACTTCGCGCGCCTCTACGATATTGCCGGCGACGTCCGCTGTGAACAAGTGATTCGCTCGGTGGGACTCGACCCCACTCTGACGCGGCCTGTCGGCCAGTATTCGCAAGGCATGCGGCAGCGTATGTCGCTGGCGCGAGCTATTCTGCACGATCCCAAAATTCTGTTGCTCGACGAACCATTCTCGAATGTGGATGTGCACTCGGCGCGGGAGATGGTTGCCTTGCTCAAGGGCATGCGGGACACCGGCAAAACCATTTTTGTGGTTACACACCAGGCCGCACTGCTGGAGGGCGTGGCTGACGAATTTGTGTGGATGCAAGCCGGGAGGATTGTCGACCGCACTCCTCACCTTGCTGCTGCGAACAACCGAACGGGAGAACCATGAGATCGTTCTGGTCTATTACGGTAGCAACCCTAGCTAAAGACATCCGCCTGGAGTGGCGATCCAAGGACGCGCTCAATGCCATGCTGTTCTTCTCGCTGCTGGTGGTGGTGATCTTCGTGTTTTCCTTCGATCCGCTGGCGGAAGAGTCGCGACACATTGTCGGCGGGTTGGTTTGGGTCGCGTTCTTATTCGCAGCGGTGGTGGCTCTCAACCAAACCTGGGCGAGGGAATTGCGTAATCAGGTGCTCGACGCTTATCGCGTCTCCCCTGCCCCAGCCAACGGACTGTTTCTGGCAAAAGCGCTGGGCAACTTCATTCTGGTCTGCCTGCTGGAAGCATTGATGGCGCCTTTGTTCGTGATCTTCTACAACCTGCGTGCCCTGGGTCCGGCATGGCAGTTGATTCCCGTGTCTCTGCTTGGAACCTGGGCGCTAGTGGTGAATGGAACATTTTTCGCGGCGATGTCGATCCGCACTCGGAGCCGGGAACTCATGCTGCCTTTGCTCTTGTTCCCGGTCTCGATTCCTGCCGTGTTGGGCATGGTTGCCGGCACCACGAGCATTCTCACTGGAGAGAATCCCGCGCACTTCTGGATCGTATTGCTTCTCACCTACGATGTGGTGTTTACTACTGCTTGTCTGGCCTTGTTTGAAACAGTGTTGCAGGCGGAATGAAAAGGGCCTTCCCCATCCTCGGAGTTCTAACGGCGATCTTTCTCGCCTATGCTTTCTATCAGGCCATCTGGGTGGCGCCCACCGACGCGTTGCAGGGAGATGTTTACCGGATCATTTACTACCACGTTCCTTCCGCATGGACGGCTTTCCTGCTGTTTTTTATTAACTTCATTGCGTCGGTCGAATGCCTGGCCAGCGCCACGCCTTCAACTGAACGCGCAGCCAAGTGGATTGTGATTGCGATCGGGATTGTTGGCGCTATTGCACCTTTTATCCCGCAGGTGCGGCAGCAGTTGCCGGTGGGGTTATATCCCAGTTCTGTGGCGACAACAGTTTTGGCGATTCCCGCCTTTTATTTCCTCATCGGAAAATATTTTCCCGAGCAAAAGCTGGACATGCTCGCGGTGACCACGGCCGAAGTCGGGGTTGTTTTCTGCACCATCGTTCTGATCACGGGCCCCATCTGGGCGCGGCCGGTTTGGGGGATCTGGTGGGCGCCGGGAGACATCCGCTTGACCTCGACTTTGGTGCTGTGGCTGATTTACGTGAGCTATCTGGTGCTGCGGCGGTTCTCTGACAGTGCGCAGACGCAGAAATTGGCTGCGGTGCTGGCGGTGTTTGGCGCGCTCGACGTTCCGCTGGTTTATTTTTCGATCTGGTTCTTCCGCACACAGCATCCGCAACCGGTAATTGGTGGAGGCGGATCGATGGACCCTCGAATGCTCCACGTGTTGCTGATCAGTTGGATGGCGTTTTTGTGTTTCGCATTTCTGGTTTGCTGGGCGCGATACCGGCTGGAAATGCTGCGACGCGCAGTAGAAGAGGGTGAGGCGATGGAATCGTTGTCGGAGGTGGGCGGAACTGCGACGCCGATTTCCAAAGCTGCGGCCCCAGTGAGCAGGGTGCCGCGATGAATTCCATCAAGTTTCTCTATGCCGCTTACATCGCCACCTGGGTGATTCACGGCCTGTATCTCGGCAGCCTGTTTCGCCGCTACCGCGCTCTGCGCCGGCGGATCAAGGATATGCGGAAGTAAGCGGGAGTCGGGCATCCCGCTCTAGGAAACAAACGCGGCCGGAAGCCCGAGGCCGGGCTTTCAGTTCGACTCTTTTACCTCCCGTTGCAGTGCACTGAGGAAATCCGGACCACCGCCGGAGCGTAGAAATTCGTAGTCCTCGATCATGGCTGCGGTCCCGACGCGCAACGAGGGAAGCGGCGATTCGACGCGTATCACACGCGCGGTGAAGCGAACGCGAACCGCATCGGTCAAGGTGATGTGGGGCGGGAAGGTGAGCGTGACCTCAAATGGAGTTCCCGCCGGGAGCGGGCGATCGAGGTAAAAAAAAACTCCGCGCGCGCTGACGTTCTGAGTTTCGGTGTGGAATTCGTTATCCTGATCGACACGAACCAATGCCGGAAGGCGCATATCGAAACGCCGCATCGCCCGCCGTTCCTGAGAGTCAGATTGCATCTGTCCTGTAATTCTGAAGTATTCTTTTTAAACGAAGACTCGCTACAGGGCTGTATGGACTTTTCAGGCTGGGAGATGGCAATGCCCGCCGCCCCGGCAGGCCGTGACCACCATCCAATCTATAGAATTGCCAGCGGTTTGCAAGGGCAAAAAGACTTTGGCACGGAATCGGGGTAATCTCAAGTGTAGGGTCTTGGGCGGAGAGCAACGCGACTTGGAGATTGCAATCATTCATTCGACTTTCGTGCCACAAGTCGGCATCTTTCCTCATCATCCAACGCATCTGACAAGTGCTAGGGGCGGAGGCGAGGGTACAGGCTCGCTTGACTTGGTTATCCATCAGATGTTTAAGTAGTTGTTTATTTTCCGCTAGTTTCTAGTGACACGTCAGCAGCGGGCGGTGTTTCGCCGGCGCCGGGCAAGTACTGACTTGCGCGCCGTTTCTACTCTCTCCAAATGATGGGTTGTGAATCGGAGGAAATGCGTAATGGGAAATGGCCGTTGGTCGGGAATTTCGGGAAGCAATCTGGTTCGTGCCGTGGGGGCCTTTTTTTTGCTGTTGCTAGCGGGTTCTGTGCTGATCGGATTGAGTTTCCGCCGCCCCTCCCAGAAGGCCCTGGCTCAGGCTCCAGCTTCTCCGATCCCAACCTCCTCCAGATCTTCGCTCTCTAGATCTTCGCTGCATCCGAAGCCGGATGCGCGAGCCGTTCTGGGACAGTTGCCGCTCATTTTCGAGCCCAACCAGGGGCAAGCCGGCGCGGACGTGAAATTTCTGGCGCGCGGGGCGGGCTTCAGCCTTTCCTTGGATGCAACTAGTGCGGCGCTTGCTGTGCAGACTCCACCTGTATCGCGCGGCGGGTCCGGCGAACAGATCGTCCGCATGAGGCTGGTGGGCGCGAACCCAGCCGCAAACATCGCCGGAACCGATTTGCTGCCGGGTACGAGCAATTACTTCATCGGCAATGATCGGCACCGGTGGCATAGCGGCATTCCACAGTTTGCCGGGGTTCGGTACGAAAACGTCTATCCCGGAATCGATCTCGTTTTCTACGGCAACCAGGGGCATTTGGAGTACGACTTCCGCATCGGCGCCGGCGCCGACCCGTCACGAGCGGAACTGCAATTTGACGGCGCCAGCAAGCTGGAAATGAGCGGCGGGGATCTGGTTGTCGCCGGCAAGGGCACAGACTATGCCGCCTTGCGATTGCACGCTCCGCTGATTTACCAGCGCGAGGGAAACCGCCGGAAGCCGATTGACGGACGGTTTGTTCTGTGCGCTGACAATCGCGTCAGCTTTGAAGTTGGGCCATACGACCGCGCGCGCGAGTTGATCATCGATCCGGCGCTCCAGTTTTCCACTTACTTCGGCGGTGCTGGTTCGGAGACCTCACCTTCGGTTGCGGTCAATGGGGATGGCTTTATTTATCTCTCCGGCTCCACGACCTCGCCACCCAGTACTTTCCCACTGAATGGAACGGTGCCGACAACACTTGGCCCTGCTTCCAACGTCTTCGTTGCCAAGATTAGTCCGGCCCAACCGCCGGCGGTCATTTACGCTACATTCCTCGGCGGCAACGGTGCCGATACCAGCGTGGGTCTGGGCGTGGATGGCGGCGGCAACACTTACCTTGTCGGGAATACGAGTTCGACGAACTTTCCCAGCACCAGTCTGGCTTATCAGACCTCTCCTGCGACCAAAGGCGCGCAGTGCGCCTCGGTACCGTCCCCATGTACCTCTGTGTTCATCAGCGTACTCAACTCCCTGGGTGCAGCCCTGACTTATTCCTCTTATCTCTCTGGCAATGGGAACGACCAAGCCAGCGGAATGGCGATCGATACACAGCAGGATGTGTTCGTCACCGGGACGACCACCTCCAACAACACACCAGGCAACGGTGATGCGTTCCCGGCGACCCAATTGCCTGTTCCGTTTCAGAGTGCGCCCCTTTCGAGCCTTCAATTCTTCGTAACAAAAGTAAATACCAGGATTCCCGGCGTGGGCGGCATAGCCTATTCAACATATTTCGGTGGCAGCGTGCCGGCCGGTCCGGTGGCCGCGGGCGGCGGTATTACGGTTGATTTGTCCGGAAATATCTACTTCAGTGGTACAACGAATTTCTACAACAGCGGTTCAGGGCTGTATGGCGATAGCGGTTTGTCGGGAGACTTCCCGATTCTCAACGCGTATCAGCCTTGTCTGGATACAACGCCGCCCGTTACCCTGATGAATCCAAATCCGTGTACACCGCCGACTACCACGCCGTATCCAACCGATGCTTTCGTAGCTAAACTGAACCCGCTTGCCCAGGCGGGTTCCCAGCTACTTTTCTCGACCTACTTCGGGGGCTCGGCTGCGGATTCGAGTACGGCGATTGCGATTGATTCCGGCGCCGCCAACATTTACATCACCGGATCGACAGATTCCCCAAACTTCGTCCTCCCCACCGGTACCCAAGCCTTTCAGGGATGCCTGAATGCTCCAGGGCAGGTGGTGACCACAACCTCGTCGTGTACCAGCACTGCTCCGGCAACGAATACTGATGCGTACGTGGCGCGACTGACTAACCCGGCACTGAGTACAACCGGAACTCCCAATATTGTGGCGCTCACTTATTTCTCGTACCTTGGAGGGGGAGGGAACGAAACCGGAACCGCGATTGCCGTCGACACCGCCAGCGATGCGCTGGTAACCGGATCGACTAATTCCGGCCCCGCCAACCCGCCAAACTTCCCGGTCACCACAGGAGCGATCCAAAGCACGCTCAATGGCACCCAGAACGCCTTTTTTGCCCACATAAACACGACTACGGTGACTAACGTCAATCAAGTTGGTTCTTACGCGACTTATTTTGGTGGCAATGGCGTGGACCGGGGTACCAGCATTGCGGTCGATCCCAGCCTGAATACATATTTCGCGGGCGACACCACGTCGACGAACCTGCAAGTCGATGATCCCCTGCAAGCAACGCTGAACCCGCCAAGCGACGCATTCGTGGTTAAGCTGGGTACGGCGACTGATCTGTGCATTACCTGCGTAGCTCCGATCGTGTCTCCGACTGGAATTGTGAGCGCCGGCAACCAGGTGACCATTACCTATACCCTCGCCAACGATGGGCCGGACGTGGCCACTGGCATTAACGTGACCGGCCAGGTTCCTACCGGGGTTACATTCAATAGCGCCAGCGTGGGTTCGGGAACTTGTAGTACGCCGAGCGGGACCAACGTGATTTGCCAGATACCAACGCTGCAGGCTGGGTCCACGTCCGTAGTGACGTTTGTTGTGACCCCAGCCGCCGCAGGCAGTTATCAGGCGACGGCGATCGTCTCCAACAGCAACAATACGAATACCGCCAATACGGCTACTGCCTCATTTGTTGCTTCCGGCTTCGCGGTCACGATTGCTCCTTCGGCGCAGACAGTTGCCGCCGGTCAGGTTGCGCAATACAACGTGGTCGTGGCTCCGACGCAGGGTGTCTTCGGAGCAAATGTCTCGCTCACCTGCAGTGCTCTTCCCACCGGGGCGGCTTGCAACTTCACCACTAGCACCATCACGTTGAGCGGCGGCGCGGGCAGCGCGTCGACGATCTTGAACCTGTCGACAACGGCGCAGCCTGTCAGCACCGCCGAGGGGTCGAGACATGTGCCGCTTTACGCGATCTGGCTGACCCTTCCAGGGATGGCTCTTTTAGGACTGGGCGCTCGCGGCAAACGAGGGCGAGGCTGGCTGCTGGGTGTGATCGCGCTTACCGCATTCTTCGCTCTGGTTTTGCTGCAGCCCGCCTGCCACAGCGCCAAAACGCAGCCTATCGTGAGCGGCACCCCATCGGGGACGTATCCGCTTACGGTGACGGCAACATCGGGCTCACTAACCCAGACCGCGCCCTTCAGCGTTACCGTAATTCCGTAAAGCCGGGGCGGTGGGTTGCGAAAAGGGTTCGGGCACGAGGTGCAGCGTTGTCAGTTGGTTTTATGCGCCGGCGGAAAGCTTGTGATGGCTTTTGGATTCCGCAATGCCATATTGCCGAATCTTATAGAGCAGGGCTTTGTAGCTGATCTGCAGAAGAGCAGCCGCCTGTTTCCGATTCCAGTTGGTTTGCTCGAGTGCCTGTCGGATGGCTTCTCCTTCGGCTTCGTCCTTAGCGGAGCGTGCCAGCGATTTCAATCCACCGCTCGCTTCCGCGCCTTTTGCTCCAGCTTCAGTACGCGCGCCCACGCCGCCGCTGCCATCGAAGCGAGGCTGCAACTCTGCGGCGGCCAATTGCTCGTCGCCCAGGATGAGGTAGCGCTTCAGGAAGTTATTCAATTCGCGCAAATTGCCCGGCCAACTATGCGCCTGGCAAGCTTCCAGCAGCTGAGGCGAAAGCGGAAGCTGCGGCCGCGCGTAGCGTTCGGCCATGCGCGTCATGAAATGCTTTAGAAGAATCGGAATTTCTTCCTTCCGTTCGCGCAGTGCGGGCAGGTGCAGGGTGAAGGCGTTGAGGCGGTAATAAAGATCTTCGCGCAGTCGTTTGGCAGCCAGAGCCTGCGGGATGTCAATGTTCGTGGCCGCCAGGATGCGAACGTCCACCTTGATGACGGAGCGACTCCCCAGCCGCGAGAAATGCTGGTCCTGCAGAACGTGCAGCAGTTTTGCCTGTAGAGCAGGCGGCATCTCGCCGATCTCGTCGAGCAGAATAGTGCCTTTATTGCACAGTTCGAATTTGCCCGGCTTGGCGTGGGTTGCCCCGGTAAATGCGCCCGGCTCATAGCCGAATAGTTCACTTTCCAGCAGGTCGGCGGGAACAGCGGCGCAATTCACCTTCAAGAAGATGCGGTGCGCGCGCGGCGACAGCTTATGTATCAGCCGTGCGAGCACTTCTTTTCCCGTGCCGCTCTCTCCCAGCAGCAAGACTGGTATGTCCACATTCGCTACCAGGGCGGCTTGCGAGCGTATCTTCCGCATAGCCGGACTGGCAGCGATGAAGAACACGTCGTCGCCAACTTCTTCGGCTTCGCCTCCCACCGTAGTTTTTCCCTGACCCAAACACTGGTCAATTACGGCATCCAGTTCCGCTTTCTGAAAAGGTTTGGTCAGGTAATCGTGCGCGCCCAGCCGCATGGCTTGCACTACCTTCTTCGTGTCGTTCACGCAAGAAAGCATTACAACTTTGACTCCGGGCCTTTTCTGGCGGAGTTGCTCGAGCGTCTCCAGGCCGTCAATGCCCGGCATCAGCACATCGAGGAGCACAAGATCCGGCTCCATGCCTTTGTCCACGCGCTGCAGCGCCTCTTCACCCGTGGACGCGGTCTCCACTTTATAGTCATCGACCTCCAGCAGCGTCCGGATATAGCGGAGCATGGCTGGTTCGTCATCCACCAGAAGAATCTTGGCAGTGTCCTTCATCGATTCTTTCCTTTGCCGCCAGCAGAAGCTGAAGAGGGTTTGAAAGGAATGAGGAATGAAAATTTGCAGCCCCCGCCGGAATCGCTTTCTACCCAGACTTTTCCGCCCATTCCTTGCACCAGCCGGCGTACGATCGCCAGACCCAAGCCCATGCCTTCCTGACTTTCGTTGCCCGGAAGCCGGAAGAAATCATCGAACACTTCCTGATGAAACTCCGCCGGAATTCCCGGGCCGGTATCCGACACGCTCACCTTCACAGAATTCGGTTGCGCAGTATCCTGGCGCCGTCTCTCGCCAGATGACGCTGGCTGCGATGAAGCGCGGCGTTCCCACATGTAAGGCTCCGCGTGCAACCAAACCGTCCCGCCTTGAGGAACAAATTTAAACGAATTCTCCAACAGATTGGAAATGACCCGCTCCAACTTTGGACCATCCAGCGGAAAAACTGGCAGCTTGTCATTCGCTAAAAAATAAAGAGCCAAACCTTTTTCCTGAAAACGAGTGGACCACAAGCGGCAGACGTCGGAGAGACAGTCGTTGATGTTGGCTTGCTCGAACCGCATGGTGAGGCCGCCGGTTTCGAGAGCACTGTAGGTGAGAAAATCCTGAATGAATTGCTGCAGCCTCTTGCCGCTGGACTGCATGTCGCTCAGCACTTCGCGCTGGCGAAGATTCAGGGTTCCCAGTTTTTCGCTCTGCAGCAATTCGACGTATCCATTCAGAATCGCCAGCGGCGTCTTTAAATCGTGAGCCGCAGAGCCCAGGGCGTTCGTCGTTCGCTGGAAGCGTTCCTGGAGTTCAGCATAGGCGTGGGGCAACTCAGCCGCATTGGGGATTCCCTCGCTGGTCGCGGGAGACGCTGGCGCGCCCGTCTTTCCCTCTCCCGGCTCGGATACACAGATATTCTTTTGCACGGTGGCCATAATGGGGAGCGACGGTCCAAGGGGGGACGCACTCGACTGATTGGGGAAGAATACTGTAACTCCATCGTATGATGCGTCACTTTTCGTTGTCAACGAAAAATGCAAGCTGATTACCCAAGTGTTGAAAAAAGTTGCACTCATTGCAAGGATAAAAAAGGGCACGACGGCTGCCGAACATGGCGGATCGATAAAGCTCAAGGCAGTCCAAAGACAGCACTTTGGCGGTTTTAAGACTCCTAACAGCCTGAGTTGGCCTTGTCCCTTCGGGTTTTCGACCGGTTGCATTCTGGCTTTGCCCGACAATTCAGGTTTTGGCCCCCAGGATGCTGTAAATGTGGGAGCAAGAATCATGGGAAGGGGTGTGGGTGAACGGTGAAACTCCAGCAGGAGAGCGGCGGCGATGGCCGCGGTTACCTTTAGCCATACCGGTATTCGTCAGAAGTCGTGGTGAGGGCGACAAGGAATCTTTGGAGTTTGCGACCGCGCTCAACGTCTCTGCTGGCGGCATGCTGGTAGCGGTTCGCCATTCAATCCCGTCCTCAGCGCAGGTTTCGCTCGAAATTCCCAGCGCCCCGCTGGCTGCAATGGCGGCCTTGCCTCGGGTTTCCCGGAACCTCCGTGCCAAGGTGCTGCGGATGCAACATCGTGAGGGCTACAACCTGGTTGCAGTAAAGTTCTCCCGTCCTCTCGTTAATTCCCACCGTCCCACTGGGCGGCGTCGACGGAAACTCACTTCTTCCGTGTGAAAATCTTTTCCACTGCAGGCTTGACACATTTGGTTACACCGGAGCCTTCCTGATTACTAAGCATGATCCATTCGAATCTTTAGTAAGTTGCTTTTCTTCAACAAGATAGGATAGGCTCGGCAGATAAGTTTCTGACTTGCATGCATTTGGTTCTCCGGGTGCACAACAGATCTTAACGCCCGCGTGCGGAAGCGGGAACATTTATGAGCACCTCAAACCCAGTTAGTGCCTTAATCCAGCCCCTTGGTGAAATGCCTCCTGACTCAGTCGTCTTCGGCTCGACAGACGCGATGCGGGCTCTTCGCGAACGGCTGGCCAAGATTGCCGGAGCCAATGTTCCGGTCCTAATTCACGGAGAGAGCGGCACGGGCAAAGATATCATTGCGCGCATGATTCATAGCGCTTCCCCGTGGAAGACTGGTCCGTGGGTAAAGGTGAATTGTCCGGCAATTCCCGGCACGCTGCTGGAAAGTGAACTATTCGGCTACGAAAAAGGAGCCTTCACTGGCGCCTACGGCACCAAGCCCGGCCGAGTGGAGATGGCGCATCGCGGCACATTGTTCCTGGATGAAATCTCCGAACTCGATATGGCCTTGCAGTCGAAGCTGCTGCAACTGCTGCAGGACGGGCAGTTCTGCCGCATCGGCGCGCAGGAAGACAAGAAGGTCGAGGTCCGGGTGGTATGCGCGACCAATCGAAAACTGGAAGATGAGATTGTCGCGGGCACTTTCCGCGCCGACCTGTTTTACCGCATCAATGTGGTGAATTTGCACATGCCGGCGCTGCGCGAGCGTGCCTCCGATATTCCGCAACTGGTCGACTATTTCATCGAATACTACAACCGGAAATTCAACTCACGCGCCATCCAGCCTTCCGCGGAGTTAATGAAAGCGCTGCGAAAATACCACTGGCCGGGAAACGTCCGCGAGTTGGAAAACCTGATGAAGCGCTACGTGATTCTGGGCAGCGAAGAGTCCATCTCGGGCGATCTGCGCCCGCATGAACCAGATTTCTTCAGCGCCGACATTTCGGTCGACGGACCCATCTCGCTGAAAAAAATCACGCGCCAGGCGGTGCATGAACTGGAACGCAAAATCATCCTAAAAGTTCTGCAGCACCATCACTGGAATCGCAAACAGGCCGCGCGCGCTTTGAACATCAGCTACCGTGCCCTGCTCTA
Source organism: uncultured Acidobacteriota bacterium (assembly GCA_963842075.1). GTDB lineage: Bacteria > Acidobacteriota > Terriglobia > Terriglobales > Acidobacteriaceae > Sulfotelmatobacter. The sequence continues at coordinate 349,091 of CAWJFA010000021.1, forward strand.
CAAAATCCGCGACGGCGGCTTGCCCTCGAACCGCGCCCCTCGTCGCCCCAGGCAGGATGACCTAGAGCGTCCCGTTGCCGCCGACTAGCCGCGCAGTTCCGACAACGCCTTGCGTGCGTCGCTGTTATTCGGACTAATCTTCAACGCCCGTTCCAGTTGCTGACGAGCCTGAATAGGCTGGTTAGCTTTTTGATAGGCGAGTCCCAGATGGTAATGCACTGTGGGATCGTCGGCGCCCCCCTTCTTTTCATTCAATCGCAGCGACTCCTGAAACATATCGATCGCGGATTGATACACGCCCTTCTGAAAATACGCCCAGCCCAGCGTGTCGGCGGCGTTGGGAGAGTCGGGCATGCCTCGACGAGCGGTTTGTGCCATGGCCAGAGCCACGTCCACATTGCCGCCCTGCTGCAGCATCACGTAGGCAAGGTTGTTTGAGGCTAGAGGATTATCGGGCTGAATATTCAACGCCTGCTGGTACATGGCTTTGGCCTGGTCCCAGTTGCCCTGTGATTCATACATCATGCCGGCGAGAATGTGGAATGAGATTTCTCTCGGATGGTCCTTGATCGACTGCTGATAAGTGGCGAGAGCCTGGCTGACGGACCCCTCGGCCGCCTGCGTCTGAGCCAATTTCATAAGCGCATCAGAATTATTGCCGTCGAGTTCAACCGATTTATGGAAGGCAGCGTCGGCTCCGCTAAAATCTTTCTTCGCGAACAGCGCCGTGCCTAACAGGTCATAGAACCCACTGTTGTTGGGTGATTTGGGGATTTGCGCCCGGGCGGTGGCAATGGCCTGATCAAGCTGCTTCTGAGCGAGATAAGCGTTCATTATTCCCTGCAACCCATCGGTTGACCCCGGATTGTGCGCGAGCGCCTCCTGATAAAACTTGATTGCCACAGCGTATTGTTTCTGCGCCTGGTGCAGGTTGCCCATCTGCACGTAAGGGGCGGGATTTTCCGGAGCGACCTCTGCCGCTTTGCGCATGTCCTGCTCGGCCGCGGAGTATTTTTGCCGGTTCATTTCCGCCAGTCCCCGGATAAGGTAGCCATCGGGAGCATTGGGCGCGCCCCGAATGATTTGATCGGCGGTCTGCGCCAGCGCATCGAAATCTCCGCGCCGAATTTCCAGATTGGCCAGATCCCGCTGCGCATCGGTGATATCGGGACGCAGGCTCACCGCCTCGCGCAACTCGGACTCCGCTTGAGCATCATTGTGTTGCGCGTCAAAAGCAAGGCCCAACTGGTAGTGGGCAACGCCGTTATTGCGATCGTTTCTGATGGCTTGCTGCAACGAGTCGACTGCGCCAGCAGCGTCCCCCTTGCGCAGTTGCATCTCGCCCCGATAAACCAGCGCATCGGCCTCACGCGGGTTCGTCTTCAGGATTTCGTCGTTCAACTTGGTGGCTTCGTCCAGACGGTTTTTCAGAATCAGAAGTTGCACGTAGTTTTTCTTGACCTGAAGATCCTTGGGATGATCGTGATTCAAAGAGCCGTATTCCACTGTAGCTTTGTCGAGGTCGCCGTTGGCGAAATAGAAATCGCCCAGCAAACGATAACCTTCCGAATTGTCGGGGAAGTTGTTTTTCGCCTGCTTCAAGAAAGCTTCGGCTTCGGTTTTTTTGTTTTCCGCCATCAGCATGCGAACGTAAGCGGCGTCGGGAGCTGGATCCTTACGGTCGACATCCATGGCATGCTTGAATTGCTGTTCCGCTTCCGGCAAGCGGTTGCGCGACTGATAGAACCCTCCCAGAGCGAGTTGCGCGTTCATGAGTTTGGGACCGAGTTCTGCCGCCTTCTTGAAGCTGATCTCGGCTTGATCGGACTGCTTAGCCTGGAGTTGTAGCACTGCCAGATTCAGATAGGAATCTGGACGGCTGGGCTCGGCGGCAATGGCTTTCTGCGTCTCCTGCATAGCCGATTCCAGATTGCCCTGAGCGGCATAGAAATTAGCCCAAGCCAGATGCGTGTCAGGACTATCGGGCTGTTTTTCGCGCAGCAGGTCGAGGTGGGACTGGGCTTGTTTCAGGTCGCGGGCAGCGATCAGCAGGTTGGCCAGATCAACTTGTGCCATATAGTTGTCGGGCGCCAAATCGGCGGCTCGGGAAAGCTCAGCATAGGCGCGGTTGTAATCCTTCAGCTTGAGGTACGTCTCGCCCAACTGATAGTGCGCTTCCACAAGGCGTGGATCGAGTTGCAAGGCATTGGCATACTGAATCGCTGCTTCGCGTAACTTGCCTTGATCGCGGTAGCGGTTACCACTCTCAAGAAACTTCTGCTTGCGCACATTGGGGTCCCGGTTGCAGCCGGTGAAGAGGGCGGGAATAAGCAACGCTACGAGCAACAAGCGGAGGGAAACGAAACGGCTCATGTCTTCTCCAGAGAAGGCGCAGATATGCACACGACCACGAACCTGTGGTCACTACATCAAGTTACTGCAAGATGGGGGTACAAATAAAGTTACTGCCGTCATAACCAGTATCGAGGAATTCTACGTCATGTCCGAATAGGGCGACGGAAAAATCTGGGGATGCTCCCAGAATTTCGTGTAGCATTCCGTGCAAATCCAATGGCGGCCGTTGGTGTAGCCGATGCCGTGCTCAGCATCGTCTTTCGATTCGAACAACTCCCAACCGCAGATGAAACAATGGTCCTTCTTCCAGCCGCCTTTGACAAGTTCAAAGTTTTGCGAATCCTCAGCGAGCCCGAGGTCGGAAGAAATTTTCCCGGTCTTTTTGGCGATCACAACGTTGACATTAGTCCAGGCGCGCTTCTCCCATTGCCAGTTGTACATACGGCAGCTCTGGACGTCATCGCGGACCCGGCTTGCGCTGCGGGGAACGCCATGGATTTCAACAGCTGCTCCGGAGATAGAGTAACTGCGGTGGGAAAGAGATTCGTTGATAACCTTGGCGAGCTCCACGCGGATGCTATTGGCATCAGCTCCGGCATCGCGCAGAAGGCTGGCGGCGAAGCAATCCGCCTCATCCAGCAAGCCCAGGAATAGGTCCTCGGTTCCGATGTGTCTGTGGACCAGCCGTTCAGCATCCTCGGCAGCATATTTCAAGATGCGCTGTGAGGCACGGCTCAGCGGCAAATCGACGCTGGTTGGAATCATCGGACGCTTCAACGAACACTCATCGATTCGCTCGCGGATAGCTACCGGAGTCGCCTTCGGCAGCCACCGATGCAAGGTCTTGTTTTCCTGGAGTAGCCCGAGCAGCAGATGTTCCGAATCGATTTCCGGCGAACCATAGTGGCTCGCTTCGTAGCGGGCGAAGAATATTACGCGCCGCGCTTTCTCGGTGTACCGTTCAAACATCTTCCTACTCCACTGCTGCCGCGGCTTTTCTGCTGCTCCGCTTCCAATAAAGATATCCCGGAATGCCGATCAGGACGATCGCGGTTCCCCAGAAGGCTTCGGTGGGGCGGGTGATGATGGTATTCAGTGTCCAGCCTGCGCCGACCAGGACGTAGATCGCTGGGAGCCAGGGATATCCGGTGCAACGGTAGGGACGAGGAATGTCGGGGCGCTTCCAGCGGAGCAGAAACATTCCGATCACGGTCAATGTGTAGGAAAGCACCATGCCGTAAATAACGTATGTGTAGAGTTGATCGTAGCGGCCGCTGATGGTGAGCAGCGCAGCCCAGATGCCTTGTCCGATGAGGCTGAAAGCCGGCGTGCGCCATTTGGGATGGATGACCGCCATGCGCTTGAAAAAGACGCCATCCTGCGCCATGGCGAGATACACGCGCGCGCCCGAGAGCGTGCAGGTGGCGGCCGCGCTAAAGCAGGAAACCGCAATCATCAGCGAGAGCCACACCGCCGCATGAGGAGAAAACAGTGCGGCCGCGGCGGCGTGGGCGATGGTTTCGTGCTGTGCGATTTCTGTCAGCGGCAGAGCGTAGAGGTAGGTCACGTTCATGGCCATGTAGATCACGCCGACTACGAGTACTCCCAGCACCATCGCCAGCGGAACGTTGCGGCGCGGCTCTTTCACCTCGCCCGCGACCCACGTGATGTAGACCCATCCGTCGTAGGCCCAGAACACAGCGATCAATGCGATGCCCATGGCAGAGATCAACTGCGTGGGATGAAGCCCCATGGTGAGGCTGACACCATGCGAGTGAAAGTGCGACCAGTCCCCTTTGCCGATGGCGAATCCCAGGACTACAAAAGTGGCCATCGCCGCGAACTTGGTCCAAGTGGAAAGATTCTGCAGCAGCGTGCCCCAGCGCAGCCCGACGACGTTCACGTAGGTGAGGATGGCGATAAGAAGCAGCCCGAATATGTGGGCGCGGGTGATGGTAATGCCGGCGAGCGTGAGCAGAACGTGCTCTTGTGAAACTATAGGGAAGACTTGTCCCGTGTAGGCGGCTGATGCGACAGAGAGCGCGGCGATCGAACCGCCGTTGGCGACCGCGAAGAGCATCCAGCCGTAGAGAAAAGCGACGAGGTCTCCGTAAGCTTCCCGCAGATAAACGTATTGGCCTCCGGACTCGGGAAACATGGATCCCAATTCAGCGAAGGCGACGCAACCGAATAGCGAGATCACACCACCGATAACCCATACCAGCAGGAACAACATAGGCTGCGGCAGCGGGCCAGCGATGTCTTTAGCTGTAAGGAAAATGGAGGACCCGATGATGCCGCTGACGAGGAGCAACACGGAATCGAGCAGACTGAGTCCGCGAACGAGAGTGGGTTGAAGCGGATTGGCTTGCGGCTTAGGGGTCAACGGTTCGGTGGCGAGTAGATCGAGGGTGGGGTCCATTATCCGATTCCAAGATCGTCGGGAGATTCCAGCGGCGTGCCGCAACGGCGGCAGATGACGGAGGAGCAGTCGCCGCAGGTCAGCGGATCTTTCACTACTTCGGCGCAATTCGGGCAGTAGAGTGATCCGGGTTCCGGTGCGGGCGAAGGGTTCTGAGGGCGTGTCGCCATTCGGAGCAAAACTGTAACACAGCCGTGGGGGCAGTGATAGCGGTCAAATCAGGATGGTTTTCAGTTTAAGGGGTGCCGGCTATCTGGGAGTTCAGCTCCGCAAATTACGCACGTGAAGGCAGAGGTTTCGCTACTGATCTGCGCGTTCGGACGATTGCTCCCCCAACAACGATCGCGAATGGATCAGCGCACGACGATAGCATCCATGCAAAATCGAAACGCCCATGCATGGCTACCCATACCAAAGCAGCGCCAATCAAAATGCAAAGGGCCAGAGCTAGCGCCATCGTGGCAACCATCTCCCTCCCCTTGGCCACCAACGCGACGACACACCCGACGAATATCAACGCGATTAAGTGTTCAATCAACATTCCTTTGAGCACCCAGATGTAAGTCTTGAAGTGAGTCGACCAGAACGCGAGGTATCTGTCTGTAACCGCCGACAATAACTGGTCGGGTAGCCTGGAGACGAATCGCAGCAGTAGTAAACCTCCGACTACTTCGGCAGCGGTCGATCTCGGAGCGATACGGAATCCTCTGCAGAAAAGATGTGCAACCGTCTTCACGGTCTGTCGCCAATACCAGTTACGGGCGAAGGCAACGCCTGACTTCGATGCGAGCTGGAAGTATTCTTCAAGCAGGTCCCCTAGGATCGACTCTGCTTCTTCCGCAGGCGCGAATAGATTGACGAGCCAGATGGCAATGCGCGGTGGTTGCTCGAAATGTGCTGGCGAGGTCATGAGTAGCTCCGGGTGAAGGCGAGACCTTCGGTCATGCTCTCCACTGCGCGTTGTGTGCGGTTCACAGCCGCCACTCCTTTCGCGGTGACACGAAAGAAGCGTTTCGAACGTCCGCCGCGTTCCGGCGTAGGATCGCCGTGGTGCGACTGGACGTATCCCTTGGTCTCCAGTCGGCAAAGAGTCGCATACACGGCGCCGATCGACACCTCACGTTTTGTGCGTAGCTCGATCTCCTGCCTCACGCTGACTCCATAGGCTCGATCTTCCAGCCGCAGAAGTGCCAGGACAATGATGTGCTCAAATTCACCGAGGTAATCGCGACCGGACATTATCTATACAATATAGAGTAAATCATTGCCGGTCAACCGCCGCTCTGCATAGGCAGTGCTTGAGTTTACCCCCGGCTTGTGGGAAGTTGAAAGCCAACACGATAAAATCTTTCTCATGCCAGAAAAATCCCTCTCCCCCGACGAAAAACTGCAACAGGAATTCAATCGCTGGGCCGTTGCCGGCGAAGGCCTGAAGATGGAGCAGCATCATCTCGACATTACGGCGAAGACAATTCGCCGGATGAACCTGCGTCCGGGCGAGCGCGTCCTCGATCTGGGATGCGGCTCGGGTTGGGCAACGCGGCTGCTGGCTCGTCTTGTGGGCGAAGGCCCCAATGGCTTCGGGCAGGTGGTTGGCCTTGATGTTTCTGACGAGATGATTCGCGAGGCGCGCGCCGCTTCGAAAGATTTCGACAATGTGCTTTACGTCTGGGGATCGGCGCAGCAAATTCCCTGGGAAGAAAACTTCTTCGACAAGGTTTTGTCAGTGGAGTCGTTTTATTACTATGCCGACCAAGACCGTGCTCTGATGGAGCTTTTCCGGGTGATGGCGCCGCGGGGAAGACTATTCATCCTGATTAATCTCTATAAGGACAACGAGTACTCGCTACAGTGGGTGGACAAGCTGAAGGTGCCGGTGCACGTACGCTCGCAAGCGGAGTACGTCGAGCTGCTGAAGAAACATGCCTTCGAGAATGTGGAGGCGCTCCGTATTCCCGATGACACGCCGACGCCGGATGATTACCAGACGAAATCATTTCGCAGCCTCGCCGATCTGCGGGCGTTCAAGCGCGAGGGCGCGTTGTTGCTGATGGCCTCAAAGCCTGATCTGCGGACGCCAGCGCCGGGGTACACGATTTATTAGTCTCTTTTGCTAATCCTAAATTTCGTCGTCGTCGTTATCGCGATGGCCTAAGTCCTTGGCTGGACTCAAGGCGCGGCCATCGGAGGCGTGGCGAATCTCGATCCGGCCATTCACGTTTTCCAGTTTGATGCGTGGACCGCCGTTGCCCAGTTCGCCGCGCAAGTCGTGGCCGACCGTTCGATGATGATTCACATGCAGGCCAAAATCATTTTCGATTCCGCCGGAAATTGTATTGGCTTCAATTTCAGCTTTAGAATCTGAAGGAATCGTCAACTCCAGCGAGCCATTGACCGATTTCAATTCCACGGATGATCCGGAAAGCTGGTCAAACCTGGCGTCGAGGTGACCGTTGATGGTAGAGAGCTCGGCGCGGCCGGAGAGATTGTGCGCTTCCAGCGTGCCGTTGATGCACGAGGCATGTACCTCTCCAGTTATTCCGGTGATGTCGAGGGAACCGTTGATCAGCTTGATTTCGTCCAGCCGAATGCCGCGCGGCACGGTCAGCATGTATTCGACGCTCGCTGGATTATTGTGCGAGCCCCAACTGAAACTGAGATCGTGGTCGCGATACTTGGTGCGGATCGAGAGATAGTCCTTGGCGGAATCGATCTCGATGCGCGCGTCGTCGAGCCGATCTTTCGAGTCCGCGTATTTCACGGCGTCTACCTTAACTTCGTTTTGATCCCAACTGGCGATGTGCACCGCGCCGTTAATGTTGTCGAGTTCCACGCGGCCATCGGGAGCGATCGTGTAAGTGTGGTGGAACTCTTCGGTAAAGGCTCCGAGGTGATCGGAAGCGTGCGCTCCGAGCGCGAGAACAAAGAGGGCACAGATAGTTCCCAAGATGGCGCCCGACCATGTGGCGAAGTGAGGTTTACGGTTCATTGTGCTTCCTCCCTTATCAATATCCAATCCGTTAGACGGAGCGACTCGGAATTGGTGAGTAAACGCAAGCGCAGAAAAGCTCTGGTTCTATACCCTGGTTCTATACCTCTGGTTCTATACATTCGGATACGAAAGTCGTCGCAGAAAGTTCCCGCCGGATTAGTGGACAAAACCGGACAAGAATATTACTCGCGGGATTTAGATTGCCCGGGTTCGCGAAGGTCATTGGTCCGGGCACGGCTGCCTGCCTCAGTGAGCAGGTAGACTCCCAGAATCGTCATCTCGGGCTCAATTGGATGGCGGTAACGTTGGCCAGGAAAGACGACGTAGTAAATCGCTGGATACAGCAGGATTAGCCAAAACAGCAGCCAGGCGCCGGGTATGCGCTGGCGAAGAGCCCGTCCCAGGCCCCAGAACATCAGCACAGACGAGGCGAGGAACAGTGAGTTCTTCACTTCCGCCAGCCACCAGATTTGTGCCAGCCGAGGTGGTCCGGCCCAGAAATAGATGAAGCGCTTGAGGCAGAGCTCGCCGAAGCGAGGGTAATCCGCCTCGATGTAATCCATCGCCTGCCGCTTGCGCATTTCGATATAGGCCAATTCGCCCATGTCCGTGTACTGCCGCATCGCATATAGATCCTGCGTGGGATGCAGGTATTGCATCCAGGTTCCATCAGCGCCGTTGCCGTTACCCAGGCGAAGCTCCGCGCCGAAATTGTCGCGGATGAAAATGAACTTGCCGAAGGTTTGGTAGTTGCGCACCAACCAGGGCGTGATGCAGACAACGAACATCGCCGACGCCAACGCCACGCCCGCGAACGACTGCTTACGCCTCCGGGCTCTGTGATACCAGGCCCAGAGTCCCGAGGCAGGCAAGAACGAGAGCAGCGTCGTGCTGTTCAGAGCGGCTATAGCCCAGAGAAGGCCGAACCAGAGCCATGGCTTCAACCCATCACGTTCTTCCATAGTGAGAGTCAGCCAGAAAATAACCGCTAACAAAAACGCAGACAGGCTGGTCTCCCACACCCAGCGCGTACACCAGAACATAACGTATGGAAGAAGAGCCCACGTCCACGCTGAGCCGACGGCTACCTTCTCGGAAAAAATTCGGCGAGCGATGAGAAAAATCGGAATGCAGGTGAGTGCCGAGAAAACGCTGTTGATGGTCAGCAACACAAAAGCTGACGCTCGCGAATAGACGCCGAATATGTGAAACACACCAGCAGTGAGATAGGGATAAAGGGGCGGTTCCCATGCGGTGGGACCGGTTGGTACTCCGAAAGCGTTGCTGAAGCCGTGACCCGACGCGATGGCGGCGCCGATTCTTCCCATCTCCCAGCCGAAGCCAAAGTTGTTATCCGCGCTCTTGAACTTGTAGGTATGGCCTACGATGATCCAGCCGACGCGCAGCGATAGAGCAACCGCTACCATCCAAAACTGGGAAGTGCGGATGTGAGTCCACGCATCGAAGAGCATGGAGGTGCGTTCGCGGTTAGCGGACACGGCAGGATTTGAATCCATGGATGATTCTATTTGTAGCTGAGCGAGAGCATAGGGGCAACTCGACGCAGCGCGCGACTGCTTTTCCGCCGCGCCTGGCCTATAATGTAGCGACTGAGGGCATCCTAATGGGTTGGTTGCAGAACAAGTTTGAAAAGAACTTCATGATCAGTACCGTGGACTACGTCTTCAACTGGGCGCGGAAGTCCGCCGTGTGGCCAATGACGTTCGGCCTAGCTTGCTGCGCGATTGAAATGATTGCATCGTCGACGGCGCGCTTCGATATCGCCCGGTTCGGTTCGGAAGTGTTTCGTCCCAGCCCACGGCAGAGCGATCTGATGATCGTCGCCGGCACTGTGACCTTGAAAATGGCCCCGGTGGTGAAGCGCATCTACGACCAGATGCCCGACCCGAAGTGGGTGATCTCGATGGGCGCGTGCTCGTCGGTGGGCGGGCCGTTCAATACTTATGCCGTGTTGCAGGGTGTCGACAAAATCGTGCCTACAGACGTTTATGTTACCGGCTGCCCTCCGCGGCCCGAGAATCTTTTCTACGCTCTGCTGAAGTTGCAGGACAAAATCGATACCATGACGCTAGCTAAGAAGCCCACCGAAGTTCGTCTTGATCCGAACATGATGGAGAACTTCAAGCGCCAAGTGATGATTGCACAGACGTTACAACCGAAATAAGCAATTAGCGGTTGGCAATGAGCATTTGGTGAACCGGCTTAAGCTAACTGCCAATTGCCAATTGCCAATTGCTGATCTCCCATGCCAGCCTTCACCAAGCTCACCATCGAATCCGACCTTCCTCCCACCGACGAAGCCAAGGAATTTCCCTGCGGCGACAAGACCATCTGCGTCGCCAACGTGAACGGCGCTTACAGTGCGATGGATAACGTCTGTCTCCACCGCGGCGGGCCGCTGGGGCAGGGAATGATCGAAGCCGGGAAAGTTGTGTGCCCATGGCATGGCTGGGCGTGGGATGTGAAGACGGGAGAGGCGGAACAGAATCCAAGCACGAAGATCGCCGTGTATCCGCTAAAGATTGAAAATGGCGATGTGCTGATTGAGATCTAAGCGGTCCGGCCCGAGCGGCTGCCGTTGCTATCCCAGGTACCTCAAGAATTTCCCCGGCTGATTCTCATATCCGGGAAACACTTCATTCAAATTCTTGTTCCCCATATGTTGCGCGACAGCCTCGCCAAGCACCTGACGGAAATCCGTAGTCAGCGCGAGATCGCGTCCCTCATAGAGCTGCGACTGCTCAAGCCCCGGCCAGCGCCCGTAGACCTTGCCGCCTTTCACCGGCCCGCCTAGAACGAACATCACGTTGGCGTGGCCATGGTCCGTGCCGCGATTGCCGTTTTCGCGCGCCGTGCGGCCGAATTCCGACATGGTCACAACCACCGTGTCTTCGCCGAGGTCTCCGAGATCGGTCCAGAAGGCAGCGAGCGATTGCGAAAAGTCACGCAGCACGTTGGCGATCTGACCTTCCGTTGCGCCTTCGTTGACGTGATGGTCCCATCCGCCAATGTCGGCAAACGCCACCTGTACGCCCAGGTTTGCCTTGATGAGTTGGGCGAGCTGGCGCAGGCTATCACCGAAGCGTCCCTTGGGATAATCGGCGCCTGCCGCTGGTTTGTATTTCGATGGGTCGGCGGACTTCAGCATCTTAACCGCGTCAAACGTTTCTTCGCCCGCGCCGTGCAGCACGGTATCGAGGGAGTGGTTGTACATGGCTTCGAAAGTGTTCGCGACTGGCGAAGCTTTCGGATTGCGCCCGCCGACAGAGAAATCGTTGATGTTGTTGATGGCGATTGCCGGCTCGACGCCACTCAGAATGCGCGGGATGGACGGTCCCATCGCGATGGCTTCGAAAGCTGATTTCTGCGATGCCTGCGACAAGTTTCGGAGAGAGCGGTTGAGCCATCCATCCTCCGTGGACTTTAGCCCAGGGGTGCCGGATTCCATGAAATCTTGCGCATCGAAGTGAGAGCGGTTGGGGTCGGGTGAGCCGGCCGCGTGCACAATTGCGAGCTGACGCTGGTTCCATAGAGGCTGGAACGATGCGAGCGAAGGATGCAGGCCGAAGAAGCCATCCAGGTCAAGCACAGCTTTGCGAGGTATGTTGATGCTGGGCCGCATGGCGTAATACTGGGCCTCGCCGTGGGGCACAACTATATTTAGACCATCCGCCGCGCCACGTTGAAAAATTACCACCAGGCGTTTGCAGCGCGGACCGGGCAAAGCCGTTCCCCATGCGGCACGCGCGAGGAAACTTGGCACTGCCGCCGTGCCGATGACGGTGAATGCACCATTGCGAAGAAAAGCGCGCCGAGTGATGGACATGGAAAACCGCTCCTGGCTCTTAGCTCTTAACTCTTTGCCTTTAGCCCTGACCCAACCGAATACTGTAAATCGCCTCGTAAGCCCAATCAGAGAATTCGAGCTAATAGCCAAGCGTTAATGGCTAAAAGCTATCTCCTCTGAAACTCCGGCGAACCCAACAGCAAACCAGCGATTGTGCTTACGTCCAGAGGACGCGCTGCGCCACCGGTTTTATTACCTTGCTTTCGCTGCGTTCCGTTTTTTTCTGTCGCATCGATCTGGGCTGCGATGGAGTCGTGCGTCTGCTGGGATACGCCGCCAGCAAGCAACCTCTCTTCCAGCGCTGATAAGGTCAGAGACCAATCCAAAGGCGGCGAATTATTTCCGGCCAGTTGAGCTGCATCTACTCTTACTCCCCTGATCTTGCCGCTGGTTAAAGCTAATGCAAAATTCATGCGGCTGAGCAACGCCGACGAACTCACCCACGCTTCCGCTTTCATCGAATAGCCGGTGGGGGGCTGCGCCCCGTAAAGGGCCATGCCCATGTTATTGAGTTGCCGGGTCAAGGGCAACGCGTCGTCAACCTCCGCGCCAGTGGCGCGCACGGTAGAGGCTACGAATTCGAGCGGCGTTTTTACTTTCGCGCGGTAAGTTCCATCGTCCCAAAACTCGGGCGAGTGAAAAAGAACGGTCAACACTTCGCGGATGTCGCCCTTTTTCTTCAGGAACACTTTCGCCATGCGATCGACTAGAGCTGGAGGCGGATCGTCCGAAACAAAGCGCTCGGCCAGCTTCAGCGAAATGAAGTGTGCGGTTTGCAGACTCGTGGCGAGCCGGTGCAGCACTTCCAGGCCTTCGCCTTCACCCTTCGGCTTGATGCGATGGCCGAGCACGAACTTCGGTCGGGGTTCGTGCATGCGCGGTTCAAACTTGAAACCGCCGCCCTGGGCTGGCTTATCGATCGTCCATCCGGTAAAAACCTTTGCAACCTCGGTAACGTCGTGCTGCGAGTACCCGCCGTTGACGCTTAGCGTGTGGAGTTCGAGAAGCTCGCGTCCGTAATTTTCATTCAGGCCGCTGGATCGCTTGCCCTGATTCGGCTTGGCCCGTGGCGGATTGCGGCGGCCATAGTGGTCATTAGGATGCAGCGGAAGCCCCATGGCCTGCGGCGAGTCCGGACCCACGCTAAGCCAGTTGTCCAGGTAAAACAACATCGCCGGGCTCTTGGCCGTGGCCACGAGCAAGTCCTCGAACTTACCGAGCGCATGAGGACGAATCACATCGCGTTCGTAGCTGGTCAGCATCACGCGGTCGAGTCCCTTTTCCACGAACACGTTGAAGTGATTGAACCAAAAGTCCGTCATGACCTCTTCAAGCTGTCGCTGACCGTAGATGGCGCGCAGAAGTTTGGCCTGTGCCAGTTCGCCCGTCACCACGCCCGCCGGATTGTTCATTGCGAGCAGAGTCTCTTTCTGCTTCGGAGTCAACCCCTCTAAAAACTCCTGCCCTTTTCCTCCGCGTAGAGAGTCGGCAAAAGCAAGCTGCGCCGTGGGCGGCATGCTGAGAACTTTCTTGTACCGCTCGCCAGGTGGAAGGCTCGGCAGTTGCTGCACTTCGAGATCGGCGTAAAGTTGTTCTTCGCGCTGGCGTACCTGATCTTGTTCTTCGCCCGTCCGCTTCGCTGGTGACGTAGCGGCTGGCAATGCCGCAGGAACGCCGGCATCCGAGTTCCTGGGATCACTCACGGCGCTATTCATTGCGGCATGGTCCGAAGTCAGGTTCGCAGCGTCCGATGTCCCGTTCACTGCTATGGGCGACCCGTCACTTTCGCTAGCGCTGCGATTGGCTTTATCCGCAGTTACTGCGACCGCATTCTTGCCAGTTTCTTCTTTTCGTTCCTTACGGTTTTGAAGTCGGACGAGCTGTACCTCGTAGACCATGCGCAGCGCTGGATCGGACGGCATCGACCGTTTGCCATTCATCACTTGATTGATCTCTTGTGGATCAGGGAAGTCTTCCGCAATCTCCTGCGTGCTCATGCGCAGGGTGCGTAATGGTTCGAGGCGTGAATTTAGAACACTGTCGTCGATCTTTTCAGGATGCAGTTGCAGAGCGATCCATTGGTCGACGCCCATCGCCATGACCTGCTGAACATCTCCTGGGCGCGGACCGAATGTCAGCCGGTTGAGAGCGTGGAGAGCGCGTCTCGGGTCATTGGCGCCAATGGCTGCATTTTCCTTGTCATCTTTCTTTCTAGCCAGCAACTGCGGGACGCTAGACGCCAGGCTGAGCGAGAGAAGATAAACCGCGAATTTCTTTCGTCCCAGACGCATGAGACTCCCGGCAAAAAAGGCGGCAAGCTGCTCCAATTATCAACCCGTACAGCGTCAAAAAGTTGTCTGGGGTGGTTACCAAAGACGACGGGAGATTGGTGAGCTAGAGCTAAGAGCCAGGGGCTTGATCCTAGGTCAGATAAGTTTTGCCGCGCGACACTTTGTGCTGCAGCGTCGCGGCCAACTGGTCGATGTCACCGGGAGCGATATTGACCGGCATGTGGTCGGCCAGGAGCGGTATTCGATTGCTGCCAACGGCATCGCGGCGCACCTGAATCAGCAAGCCCTGCACCACATTGGGATCGTACTTTTGCGGCGTCATGCGGACCAGATCACTCAACGCGCTGCCCAGAGAAAGTGGCTCGCGATAGGGACGCACACTTGTCATCGCGTCGAAAGTGTCCGCCAAGGCCATGATCCGCACCGGCAAGGGCAAGTCTTCACCGGCTAAAGCGTCGGGATAGCCAGAACCGTCGCTGCGTTCGTGATGCCAGCGCACCGACTCGTGAATCTTTGGCCAGGGGAACTGCACGCTGCTGACAATCTGATGGCCGACCACGGTATGGTCCGCCATTTCGCGAAATTCCTCGGCATTCAGGGCGCCGGGCTTGCCGAACAGGCGGCGGTCGACAGCCACTTTGCCGATATCGTGTAAATATCCAGCGCTGCGTAAAGCCGCCACTTCGCCGGCGTCAACGCCCATGGCTTCACCTATTGCGGCGGCATAGCGGCCCACTCGCAAAGAGTGGCCATGAATGTTGACGTGTTTGACGTCAATGGCGGTCGCGAATGCTTCCAGCGCGGTGTCGTAGAAACCGTTCAGCGAGGCCATGAGGCGCAAGTTTTCCGTGACGCGTTGCGCCAGCGTTTGCGTCAGAGAATGGTTCTGAACTGCGAGGGCAATATAGTTGCACAGCAAGTCCATCGCATTCAATTCAGCGGATTCGTAAGGCGCCTCGCCAGGTCGCCGTCCGAGAGCTATTACGCCGGCCAATTTGCCAGAGGCTCTGAGCGGAGCAAGGCATTTGAAAAGTTCGGGAGCGACGTTGCCATTGGAGCTAAGAAATATGGAATAGGTTGAAGCGTTCAGCACGATGGGTCCGCGAGCCGCGGCAAGTGCGTGAGCGTGCTTAGGCAGAAGAGGAATAAATGCAGGCTCAGGCAACATAGCGAAACCGTTCGCCGCCACTGAGGTCAGCATGGTGGGCTTTTCGTGGAATACAAAAAGTGCGCCTTCACGGGCGCCTGCCGCTTCCATCACGGCCGAGAGCATGCGGCGTGCCGTGTCTGAAAACTCGCGCTCCGCGGTGAGCTCGGGCCCCAGTTCGGAGAGAGCTTCCACGGTGCGCAACAGCGAGCGGAAATTGTTGGTCTCCACGGTCACGATGAGCGAGAGAGCGCCGATCCAAAATGAGCGTAACACGCGCGACTAGGCGCCGCGAGAAGGCGTTGTTGGTTAGTTTGGTGCAGTAGTGGCGCGGGGGAGAGGAGGTGACGACTGTGATTCTGAGCCTGCGAAATCGATGTCCTAGAAATGCTCGCGCAGTTCCGCGAAGCGGCCCACGATCAGCAAACGCTGGTCGGGCGGAGCCGCGTTCACTTCTTCATGCTCCAGAATCCAGGTATCGCCATGCGGCACGAAAACCGCATTCAGGCCGACAGCCAGCGCTGGATTAATATCAGACTTCGGACTGTTGCCGATCATCCAGGTGGAATCAGATATGAGTTCATGTTTTTCGACCAGTTCGCGATAGGCTGCGCAATTTTTTTCCGCGACGATCTCAGTCTCGTCGAAATAGTGTTTCAATCCCGAACGCTCGATCTTTCCCGTTTGCTCGGCGACCGCACCCTTGGTCATGAGGATCAGGCGATGCCGCGAAGAAAGATACTGCAGGGTTTGAGATACTTCCGGCAAAAGTTCGATCGGATGGTCGGCTACCGCATGGGCGAAGCTGGTGATCTGCGTGTGTAACTCGGGTGTTACCGGACCGACGCTGAGCCGCTCAAAGGTGTCTACCAGCGCGTGCGCAAAGCTGTGCAGCCCGTAACCGTGCTTCACAACGCATTCTCGCTCCACGTCATTGAGAACTTCGCGGACCTGCTCAGGAGAGAATTCATGATGATTGAGGAACGAAATAAAGCGTGCGATCGCCCGCTCGAAGTACACGTTGTTCTCCCAGAGCGTATCGTCCGCGTCTATGAGAAGGGTTTGGGATGCGGGTGTATTTTCCATCGCGCCGGACAAATGTGCAGTGCTCCTTGCAGAGGTTCTAACCTTTTGCTCCGGGCTTCTACTAAAAAAAACGGGTGCAAGTGGGAACGAGTGGGTTGGAGCCGGAGGCGAAAGCCTTCTAAACCCAATCCACGCGCGCCTGCGGTCCGATGATGCCCGCCTTGTGGCCCATATCCAGCAGTCGTGCGACGCCCTCGCGGCCTTCCGGCCCGTAGTCGAGCGTGCGCTCGTTCACGTACATGCCGACGAACCGGTCGGCGGTTTGCGTGTCGAGATCACGGGCGAACTGCATGGCGTAGGATAATGCCTCTTCGCGGTGATCGAGTGCGTATTGGATGCTGTCGCGCAACGCGCTGTTGACCGCGGAGATAAGTTCCGCGCCGAGCGTACGGCGAATGGCGTTCCCACCCAACGGCAAAGGTAAGCCAGTCATCTTCTGCCACCAGCGGCCGAGATCGACGATGCGGTGCAGGCCCGCCTTGTCATAGGTCAACTGGCCTTCGTGGATGATGAGTCCGGCTTCGTATTTGCCCTCGAGCACCTGCGGAATAATCTGGTCGAAGGGCACCACCTCCGTTTGCACTCCCGGAGCAAAAAGCTGCAGCGCAAGATAAGCGGTGGTGAGGGTGCCTGGAACGGCGATAAGTTTTTCTTTGATTTCACTTTGCGTGAACGAGCGCGGCGAAACGATCATCGGACCATAACCTTCGCCCACGCTCCCGCCACATGACATCAGTGCATACAAGTCCTGAATATAAGGATAGGCATGAAATGAAATCGCGGTCACATCATAAACGCCCTCTCGGGCTTTTTGATTCAAAGTCTCAATATCGCAGAGGGTATGAGTGAAGCGAAGTCCCGGGACGCGAACCTTGCTGGTAGCAAGGCCGTAAAACATGAAGGCGTCGTCGGAGTCCGGGCTATGAGCGATTGAAATCTCTCGCACTTGGGAAGGCTGGTTACTGGAATGTTTCGTTTCTTGTTCCGAGATTACTGTCATCTTGAACTCCAAATCTTTTGCCGCGAATAGGCTAGGCGTGCTGGCTTCGCCGCCAGCGCGCCGCGATTCCGGCCGCCATCATCACCTTAATTATTTCTGCAAAGAGAAACCAGTAAAGACCCCAGCGAAAGGCTTGTGACGCCGAATGCGTGAGAGCTGCCAGCCACGCCACACCGCTGGTAAAAAGAACAACCTCGCCGAGGAGTCCGCCAATCGCGGCGCGAGCGAAACTTTTGCGCCCATGCTCCAGGACGTATCCCGCCGTCCATGCAACAACTGGGTAGGCCAGCAGAAAACCGCCCGTGATGCCGAGCAACTGTGCAATCCCTCCCGGTCCGATGGGACTGAACACGGGTAAGCCCATAGCGCCTTCGGCAAGATAGAGGGCGAGCGCCGCAAATCCACGGCGGCTCCCCAACATAAGGCCGACCACCAGCACTCCGAAGTTCTGCACTGTCAGCGGCACGGGCGTGCCCGGTATTGGAATCGTGATGTGCGCACACAAAGCCACGAACAAACTAGCTCCCACCACGAGGGCAGTCTGCCGCGCGGCTTCCGAAACGAAAAGGCGATTCCGCGACGTGCTTAATGTTTGAACCGCCGGTTTGTCCATGGCAGAGTCTCCGAGTCTTCAACGGGAAAGAGTCACTATTCAAGGTTGCTTGAGTGACGCTCATGTTCTATTTCGCTGGAATTTCCAACCTGCGCAGCCTGTGCTGCCAGCAAATGGCGGCGCAAACGCATGTACAGCGCGATTGCAACGCACACCACGACCAGCGTGCTTATACCCAGGATCAGGAACCACCAGATCATCCGCACAACGGGCTAGGATAACAGATGAACTGCCAATCAGTCTGTGCCATCGTTCAGGGTGGCACTTCTCGAAATTACTGGACGTGAGATGTGCCGTTTGAGATCGAGTTTCTCTAACTCGCCTTCGCCGTAGCCATCTTTTCGCGCATCATTTCTACTCGCTTGAGCATGAACTTGAACCGTTCCCGTCCATACTTTGAGACCATGATCACTTTCTCGATGTTGCCAAACATCTCCGGGTCGCCGGCTTTTTCTCGGAGCTCTTTCAGAAAGGGATGAACTTTCGCTAACACGATGAACATTTCGCCGCTCACTGCGGGCTGCAAGAACAAGTCGGAGTTCAACGTGCCCTGCAGCACGAACGACGCAGCCATGCTCCAGTATCCGGTTACCTGGCGCAGCCAATTATTCTCCTGCGAGCCCGGGGTAAATGCCACCTTCATGAAATCATCCGCGCTCCTCGGCCAAAATTGCGTGAACCACCAATTGCGCGCCTTGCGCATTTCCGTTTCGCGGCGCAGATCGTAGAGTTGGAGAATGAGTTGAGCATCCATAGCGGTGGGCTTCTTTGCCATAACTTCCTCCGTTAATATTTATTGATAAAACCGCAGATTTTGCGCTGAAACTACGCGCTGGTTGCTGCCGCCTCTGGCGGAGGCGCCGGTCGCTCGTAGTCGCACTCTTTGTTGGGGCAGGCGATTACCGGTCCTGCCTTCAAGTTTTTCTCAACCAGATATTCGCTGCCGCAAGTCGGACATTTTTCTGCAATTGGCTTGTGCGCCGAAGTGAACTTGCACTTTGGATAGTTGCCGCAACCATAGAAAGTATTGCCTTTGCGGGCGCGCTTCTCGACTAGTTCTCCATCTTTGCACTCCGGACACTTCACGCCAATAAAGTTCTGCTTCACATACTTGCACTCGGGATATCCGCTGCACGCCGTGAACTCGCCGAAGCGTCCGTGGCGAATCATCATATTGCGACCGCACTTGGGACAGAGCTCGTCGAGAGGAATGTCCGGAACCTTCTTGCCCTGATCCAGGCGCCGCGTGGTTTTGCAATCGGGGTAGCCCGTGCACGCCATGAACTGTCCGAAACGCCCGCGCTTCAGCACCATCACCCGCCCGCAGTTTTCGCAATATTCTTCCTGCGTCGTCTCCTGCACATCAGCCGAGTCGAGGTCTGGCAGGTTGATCGGATTTTCCTTCGTGAACGTGCAGGTATTTGGATCTTCTTTATCGTACGTGCTGCACGCATAAAACGATCCGTGCCTGCCCCATTTGATCACCAGCGGCGCCCCACACTTCTCGCACTTCTCGTCCGTGGGTTTCTCCATCCGCTTGATGTTCTCCATATGCTTTTCGGCATATTTGAGATCCTTTGTAAACTTCTTGTAGAAGTCGGCGAGCGTGTCCGTCCACTTTTCCTTGCCCTCTTCGATTTCGTCGAGTTCTTCTTCCAGACGCGCGGTGTAAGCCACGTCGAAAATATCGCGGAAATTTTCCACCAGTAGATCGGTCACGACCAATCCGATCTCGGTCGGAGTAAACTTGCCGCCAACCTTCTGCACGTACTGCCGCTCTTGAATCGTCGACAAAATCGCCGAATACGTCGACGGGCGCCCAATCCCGCGCTCTTCCAGCTCTTTCACCAGCGACGCTTCGTTGTAGCGCGGCGGCGGCTCGGTGAAATGCTGCTCCGGCTTCAACTCCTTGAGCGTGAGCTTCTGCCCAGCTTCGAGCGCCGGTAGTTTGTGCTTCAGCTCTTCGTCTTCTTCGTCCTTGCCTTCCTTCGACTCTTCGTAAACTCGCAGGAAGCCGTCGAACTTCATCACCGACCCGGTCACGCGGAACCAGAATGTCTCGCTCTTGCTCTTCGCATCGATGTCGACGGTCGTCTGGTCGAATACCGCCGGCATTATCTGCGACGCCACAAAGCGCTGCCAGATCAGCTTGTAGACCTTGAACTCATCTTCCTTTAAATATTGCTTTACCTGATCCGGATGCCGCATCGCCGAGGTCGGCCGAATCGCTTCGTGCGCGGCCTGCGCTTCCTTCTTCTCCTTATATGTATTCGGAGTCTCTGGCAGATAAGTCGGCCCGTATTCCTTGCCCACGTATTCGCGCACTTCCTGAATCGCTTCAGGTGCAACTCGAGTCGAGTCCGTACGCATATAGGTGATGAGGCCGACTAATCCCTCTTCGCCAAGTTCCACGCCCTCATACAGCCGTTGGGCGATCATCATGGTGCGCTTCACACTGAAGCGCAGCTTGCGGGAAGAGTCTTGCTGCAACTTGCTGGTCGTGAAAGGAGGTGCTGCGTTGCGGCGGCGTTCTTTCTTATCGACCGATCGCACCATCCAATCGGCTTGTTCCAGCGCCGCGCGAATCTTTTCTGCATCTTCGCCGTTGGTGACCTCAATCTTCTCCTCGCCTTTGCCGACGAAGCGGGCGTCGAATGCGGGCGGCTTGCTCGCAGCCAGGTGCGCGTCAATCGTCCAGTACTCTTTCTTCTCGAACGCTTTGATTTCGCGTTCCCGTTCGACGATTAATCGCAAGGCGACGGTCTGCACGCGCCCTGCAGAGAGTCCGCGGCGAACTTTATCCCACAGCAGCGGTGAAACCTGGTAGCCGACCAGCCGGTCCAGCACGCGCCTCGCCTGTTGCGCGTCTACCAGATTCTGGTCGATCGCCCGGGGATGCTCGAATGCCGCCTGCACGGCGCGCTTGGTGATTTCGTTGAAGGTAACGCGCTGAATGCGCGGAGGGGCCTCTGGTTCATCCTTCGTCTTTTTCTTTTTCGCTTTTTTCGTGCCGTTGCCCTCAAGCTCACCGGCGAGGTGCGAGGCAATGGCTTCGCCTTCGCGGTCCGGGTCAGGCGCCAGAAAGATCGCATCCATCCCGGCCGCCATCTTCTTCAGCTTGGCAAGCACCTTTTCTTTGCCGGGGATGACGACATAATCAGTCGCAAACTTGTCGTCGGTATCCACACCCAGAGTGCTCTTGGGCAGATCTTTCACGTGGCCCAGCGAGGCCTCGACGGAAAATCCCTTGCCCAGATATTTCTGGATGGTTTTCGCCTTAGCCGGCGATTCGACGATGACTAAACTTTTTAGCAATGGATCCTCAAGTCCTTTAAGAATTGTTTCGAAGCTAGCACGAATGGGACGGCGGCAACAAGTTACTGAGTCGCGGCTCCTAGCTTCTGGCTACTGGCCGCTAGCCAAAACGGTGACCTTCAAGCTTTGAACGAGAGCGGCTAGCATGCGCTGGATTTCCAACACTCTTGTTTCCAAATCGTTGGGCTCTTCGGCAGTCAAGAAGTCCAAGTCCTTCGCAAGCAGCAGGTGATATTCCACCTCGTTGGCCGAGCCGCGGGCGATTTGAACAAAACGTCTCATCTCGGCATCCGACCGGCGGCCACATCCCTCGGCAATGTTCGCTCCTACCGAAGCCGAGCGCGCCGCAACTGGCTCGTCAGTCCGTACATTTCCTCCTTCGGAAACGAACGTGTCTTAAGATACACGGCTAAAGTCAAGTCATGCGCCTTAACCCAGACCCTCAAATCCTTGAAATCTTCCATCGCATCATCCTCGCTGCGCAGCTAGAAGCTAGTAGCCAGAAGCTAGAAGCTGCTTTCAAAAGCTCTTCACAAAATTCTTCCCCGGCATCTGTCTAACTTTGCCGGTCAGCTCCAGTTCGAACAGCGCCGCGAAGATTTCCGAGGACGACATTTCTGTTTCGAGTCGCTCCACTAGTTCGTCGATGTGGGTAGCTTCGTCGGCCTTCAGCAGGCCCAAGATTCGCTTCTCGTGCGGAGGAAGGCCTTCGTCTGGGAATAGAGATGCGGAAGTCGCGCTCCCGGATTCAGGCGAGGGCGGGGGACTGAGCGCAAGCTTAACTTCTGCCGGCAGATCTTCCCACACATCTTCCCAGGTCGCGACCAGTTTCGCGCCCTGCTTGATGAGCGTGTTTGGTCCCCAGGAATTCTTATTCGTGACATTGCCAGGTACAGCGAAGACGTCGCGGTTTTGCTCGAGCGCGCACCGCGCCGTAATGCGCGTCCCAGAGTACTCCGCGGCCTCCACTACAAGCACACCGACTGACATTCCGCTAATAATCCGGTTGCGAATGGGGAAATTTTGTGGAAACGCCGGCGCGCCGAGAGGAAACTCCGAAATGAGTGCTCCGCCCAACGCGAGTATCTGCTCCAACAAGCGCGAATTTTCTTTGGGATAAATCACGTCAACGCCCGTGCCAAACACCGCTACTGTCTTGCCTTTGGCCGCGATCGCGCCCCGGTGGCTTGCCGTGTCGACGCCGCGAGCCATGCCGCTGATAATCACCAATCCCTGCCCGGCAAGGTCGCACGACAACCGCTCCGCCATTCCGGAGCCATAAGGGGTGGGATGGCGCGTTCCCACCATCGCAATACCGGGCTGTCGCAGCACTTCCGGATTGCCCCGAACGTAGAGCACCATCGGCGGATCGTAAATTTCCTTGAGCCGTGCCGGGTAACAGGGATCCTCGCCGGAGATCACCGCCACGCCAGCAGAAGCGGCGCGGGCGATCTCTTCCCGCGCCATTTCCGCTGACTTTCCCGTGGCGATCGATTGTGCGGTAACCGCCTGAATGCCAGTACTCTCCAATTCCGTGAGCGAAGCATGGAACACCGCTTCTGCGCTGCCGAAATGTTCCACTAACTTCCGGGCCTTCGTCGGCCCCAGGCCGGGGGTCAGCGAGATGGCGAGCCATTCCAGAATGTGCACTGCGGGCGCGGCTACGGCGTTGGGCACCTCAGCTCCAATCTTGCGGACTGGCGAACTGTAACCACCGGTAGAGAGCGGCGTCAAGGGAACCCGTCACAGGAACCGATCAAAAAGCGTCTGCTAAAATCAAAACAGGAATGAAACGTCTGCGCATCTCTGCGATTTCCTACCTCAACACCGCTCCTTTAATGTGGGATTTCGAACACGGCGAAGCAGGGAGCGACTTTGATATCTCGTACACGCTACCCTCGGCGTGCGCTCGGGCGCTTCAAAGCGCGATCGCCGACATCGGAATCATTCCGGCAGCGGCTTACGCGCAAATCCCTGGGCTGGTGGTTTTGCCGGGTGTGGCCATCGCCTCGCTCCGTCCCGTGCGCTCGATTCTGTTAGTCAGCAAGGTGCCTGTGCACAAGATTCGCACCGTGGCGCTGGATACGTCTTCCATGACCTCGGTAGCGCTGACAAAAGTTCTATTTGAAAAGTGGCTGGGGGGCGACAGAATATTCACGCCGATGCCGCCCGAGGTCGAGAACATGCTAGCCCAGCACGATGCCGGATTGGTGATTGGAGATCCCGCGCTGCAGATCAACCGCTCCCGCTACTTCACGCTGGATCTTGCCGAGGAATGGATCCGCTATACCGGCAAGCCTTTCGTCTTTGCCTTTTGGGCAGTCCGTCAGGATGCGTTGCGAGAAACAGGGCAATCGCAAGACCTGCCCAGTATTTTTCAACGATCCCGCGACCATGGACTCGAATCTTCGAGCCTCGACCAAATTACTCGCGAATGGGCAATGCGCTTGGGCCTGAAAGAATCGGATGTGCGCACCTATCTCACGGAAAATATTTATTACCGCCTGGACAAGTCTTGCCTGGAAGGTTTGCAATTGTTCTATCGCTATGCCGCCGAGGTTGGCGCGCTGCCTGTCGCGCCCGAGTTGCATTTCGTAAACACAGCAAACGCCGTAAGTGTCTAGCGCCACCATGCCCACTAAACTCATCTAAAGCGGAATGCCTTTTCATCCACATCTGCTGCTTGCCGTCCCCATCTGGCACCGGCTTCGCCGACTCGGGGGACCAGGCTTGGTGTTGCTGGGAGTCGCTGACAATTCCGTAATTCCTCTGACCGGCAGCATGGACGTCTTGACCATCTGGCTCGCCGCCCGACACCACGAACCGTGGCCCTATTATGCCGTCATGGCAACGCTAGGCGCCGTCATCGGTGGCTACATCACTTATGCGCTAGCTCGCAAAGGTGGCAAAGAAGCGATGGAGCGCAAGCTCTCGAAAAAAAGAGCGGCACAAGTCTCAAAGGCTTTCGCACGCTGGGGATTTTTCGCGGTCGCCGTTCCTGCTCTGATGCCGCCACCGTTTCCGTTTGTGCCGTTTCTATTGGCGGCGGGCGCGATGCAGTACTCGCCAAAGAAATTCTTGGGAGCTCTATCCCTGGGGCGTGGCGTTCGCTACTCCATTGCCGCGGGCCTGGGCTACCTCTACGGCAGGCACATCCTGCGTTTCTTCAATCAGTATTACAAACCAGCAGTCGCGATCCTGGTCGGATTAGCAGTCCTCGGCGCAGTCTTGTCAATAATCCAATACCTTCGCCTCCGGAAAAAGTAATTGGCGTGTAACTTCGAGTGCTTCGTGGTTCAGATTTTGTTCGTGACTTAAACCGTTCCTGCACGTCTCAAATTTGGCCTCAGCCGCCCGGCTCCGTTAGAATAAACCTGAAGCCATGTCCCTCACCAAGCAACAGGCTCTGGAGATGTTCGAATCCGATGATCTGATCGGCATCGGGATGGAAGCCGATGCTCTGAGGCGACAGCTTCACCCCGAAGGGGTGGTCACCTACATCATCGACCGCAACATTAATTACACAAATTTTTGTACCGAGTATTGCACCTTCTGTGCTTTCTATCGCCCTCTGAAGGGCCCCGCCGCTAAAGAAGGATACATTCTCGATTTCGACACTATTCATGAAAAGATCCGCGAGACGGTCGAACTCGGCGGCACAGGTATACTGATGCAGGGCGGCCTGCATCCCGATCTGAAGATTGACTGGCACGAGAAGATGTTGCGCGGAATCAAAGAGCGCTTCCCACAAATTCATCTGCATTGCTACTCAGCGTCGGAGATTATCGCGATCGCCGAATACAGCGGTCTCAGCATCCGCGATACGATTTTGCGACTACGCGATGCCGGTCTCGATTCCATTCCCGGCGGCGGCGCGGAAATTCTCGACGACGAAGTCCGCTACAAGATCGCCCGCTTGAAGTGCCTCACCGGCGACTGGATCAACGTGCATCGCACGGCGCACCAGATCGGCATGCGCACCACCGCGACCATGATGTTCGGCGTGGGCGAGAATTACGAAAACCGCATCAACCACTTCCAGCAACTCTACGATCTGCAGGAAGAGACCGGTGGATTTACGGCGTTCATCCCATGGAGTTTTCAGCCCACCAACACCGCGCTTGGCGGGCGCCACTGGGACGAGGCAACCGCGGTCGATTACCTGAAAGTGTTGGCCATCTCGCGCTTGTATCTGTCAAATTTTTTGAATGTGCAATCGAGCTGGGTCACGCAAGGACTGAAGGTCTGCCAGATGGGACTGCGCTTTGGCGGCAACGATGTCGGCTCGGTGATGCTCGAAGAAAACGTTGTTCGCGCCGCCGGAGTCAACAACTGCACCACGGAAGAAGAACTGCGGCGCATCATCCGCGACGCCGGCTTCCGCCCCGCCCAGCGCGATACGCTCTACCGGCAGTTCTTCCTCAACTAACCAGCAGGCGAAAACCGCACAACTTTCACTCCAGCGAGGCTTTTCCTTCCTGTCGAAATTTTTACACGCATCGAAACTGCATATCGCTCTATGTGTTGATAGAAATAGCAGCGACGCGGCCGCCATTGCGAAGCACAAAGAGCTAGCATCCTGAAAATAGGGCCTTTGTTTGTCTTCCACAAGATGGCCTCGACTTGGCAACGGAATTGCAATCATCCGTGTTGCTGCAATTGGAGGTGTTTCATGTCCGCTATTGGTGACGCAGAATTCCTTCGACTGCTCAAAAAAGATATCGACTACTTCGCGGCCGCGATCGAGCGCTTCGAAGATTTGATTCCCCGTGTGTGCGCCTCTATTCAGGATCAATGGAGATTGCAAGCCCAGTCCCGCCGGAACTTCGCGCTGGAATTAGGAATTCTTCTGGAGAAGGCGGAGGAATGTGTGGGCGCGTCAGTTGCTAGTGGGAAAAACTAGAGAATTGCGATTCAGTTTCGCGCCAGTCTCGCAGTCTGAAAATGCGAACGGCCCCGGAAAACCGAGGCCGTGGCGAGAACGATACCCGGCTTCCCGTCAAGCTCACGTGCGCATTATCGAACACGACCCCAGTTAAATCGAGTCACCCAAGGAGAGCCGCATCCTCCACGAACACTACACTTGTCGGATTCCGGTAGAATAAAGGTTTTCACCGGACTCCTTGCTGCGTTCTGATCTCATCCTGTCGTCGATAGTGGCCGTATGGACCGGCCCTAAGGGCATTGGGCCCTATCTTCGCCAGCATCTTTTGGATAAAACTTTCCAAGGCCTTTACCACACGGATGCCTTTGACCGCGCATTGCTGATTCCGTATTTCATTGTTCTGGTGGTGCTGGCGGGCTACGGAATGCACCGCTACACTTTGGTTTACCTTTATTACAAGCATAAAAAGAACCGCACCACGGAACCAGCTGCGTACTTCGAGCAACTACCCCGCGTCACCGTGCAACTTCCTATATTTAACGAACAATATGTGGTCGAGCGCCTTCTGGAATCCATCTGCAGGTTAAAATATCCGCGGGAAAAGCTCGATATCCAGGTGCTCGACGATTCCACGGATGAGACCGTCGAGGTGGCGCGCAACCTGGTCGAGCGCTACGCCGCGCTGGGAAATCCCATTACTTACCATCACCGGACGAATCGAGAAGGCTTCAAGGCTGGAGCTTTGGCGGAAGGGCTGAAGACGGCGAAAGGAGAATTGGTAACTATTTTCGACGCCGACTTTACCCCGCCTGAGGATTTTCTGCTGCGCACTGTCCACCACTTCACCGACCCGAAAATCGGTATGGTGCAAACGCGTTGGACCCACATCAACCGCAACTACTCCTTTCTCACTCAAGTCGAAGCTATTTTGCTGGATGGCCATTTCGTGCTTGAGCACTCAGGACGCGCTCGCAGCGGCGTCTTCTTCAACTTCAATGGCACCGCGGGAGTTTGGCGGCGCGCCGCAATCGACGAAGCCGGCGGCTGGCAACACGACACCCTCACCGAAGACACCGATCTTTCTTATCGTGCTCAGCTCAAAGGATGGAAGTTTATTTATCTGCAGGATGTGGAGTGCCCCGCGGAACTGCCGGTTGAGATGACCGCGTTTAAAACCCAGCAGGCGCGCTGGGCCAAGGGACTGATCCAGACCGGAAAAAAAATCCTGCCGCGTGTGCTGCGCAGCGACGCGCCGTTGCACACCAAGATTGAGGCCTGGTATCACTTAACCGCGAATCTCAGCTACCCGCTGATGATCGTGCTCTCAGTGCTGATGTTGCCGGCCATGATCATCCGCTTTTATCAGGGATGGTTCCAGATGCTGTTCATCGATCTGCCGCTTTTCCTGGCTTCCACTTTTTCGATTTCCACTTTCTATCTGGTTTCGCAGCGCGAACTCTTTCCCAAGAGCTGGCCGCGCGCTCTCCTCTATCTTCCGTTCTTGATGGCTCTCGGTATCGGATTGACTATTACCAATACCAAGGCCGTGATCGAAGCGCTCATCGGCAAGGAGAGCGCTTTCGCACGCACTCCCAAGTACAACGTGGAATCCAGGAAAGACAAAGTCGGCGCCACCAAGTACCGCAAGCGCCTGGGTTGGGTGCCCTGGGTCGAGATGCTGGTCGGCAGTTACTTCGCGCTCACCGTGTTCTACGCTTTTGAAAACGAGAACTACGTCACCATTCCATTCCTGTTGCTGTTCGTGTTTGGCTACTGGTGCACTGGATTGATGTCTCTGTTGCAGGGCCGCTTCGCAGGAGTTGCGCTCAGCGGCGAAGCCCACACCAAGCCCTTTCCAGTGGGAGTGTAATTCCAGGAAGTTCCCGCTTATGTGGCTCTTTCTTTCAGTCAGGCGCTCGATTACAATCCACTCGCCAAAAGTTTCCATCGGGCCCGGCCGACAATTGTATTCCGATACGCAACTTCGCGGGGCTCGAAGGAGGATCCGATGCTCCGCTCACGCAAACTGTGTTCTCTTCTTGGTCTGACATTTCTCGTCAGTTCACTGCTGGGTTGTGGTTCCAGACACGATTCGGATGAGTATTTCGTCTTCGTAGCAGCCAACCTTCAAGTTCCTTACTGGCAGACTGCAGGCGCAGGTTTCGCGAAGGCTGCGGCGCAGATGAGGGTGCGCACGGATTACCTTGGTCCTAACAACTACGACCCCAAGGCCGAGCGCGACGCGATCGACAAAGCGGTACAGCAAAAAGCTACCGGCATTCTCCTCGCCGTAACCGATCCCGCCCTGCTCAAAGAAAGCATCGATAAGGCAATCGCCGCCGGAATTCCTGTAGTGACAGTGGATTCCGACGACCCCGGCAGCAAGCGCCTGTTCTTTATTGGCACCAACAACTATCAAGCCGGAATGAACGGCGGCCAGCGTCTGGCGCAGGAGTTGAAGGGCAAAGGCAATGTCGTAGTTTTCACCATGCCCGACCAGCACAACATGCAGGACCGGTTGCGAGGTTATCGCGACGCGCTCGAACACACGGGGGTCAAGATCACGCGCGTCGTCGATATTCAAGGCGACCCACGCATCGCCTTCGATACCACCACCCAAATCATCGGCAAGGAAAAAGATCAGGTCGATGCTTTCGTTTGTCTGGAAGCGCAATCGGGAAAGGAAGTTGCCGGTGTGCTCAACAGTTATAAGATCACCGGCAAAGTTGTGATGGCAATGGATACCGATCCGGAAACGCTCGAATGGATACAAAAGGGCGGCATCGCCGCGACCATCGCACAGAAGCCTTATACCATGGCCTTTGTCGGCATGCAGATGCTCGACAACCTATATCACCACAAGCCTCCATCGTTGGATACGGACTGGTCCAAAGATAGCTTTGCGCCAATACCGTCCTTTGTGGATACTGGTTCTGCCCTGATCGATAAGAGCAATGTCGATTCGTTCTTGCAGGCAAAACAGAGCGTGACCGGGGGACAGAAGTAGCCTGGGGATTTTTCCGGGCTAAGCGTTCCCCATCCGACTCCAGGGCGCGTTTCTCAAACCGAGGGATCGATTCGACCATGCGACGATTGAAGCATTTTCTTTTTCTGGCAAGTCATGTTGCCGGTTTTTTTCTTGTTACTCTGTTTCTTGTAACGGCGACTTCGAGCTTCGCGCTCGAGCGGCAGCCCAACTCCGACTATCACGCGCGCCGGGAAGCGCTCGCTAAGAAGATGGGAGGCGTAGTGGTTCTCTTCGCCGCCACTGAGAGCGATGGCCCCAACGACCTTTATGGCTTTCGCCAGGACGATAATTTTTTCTACCTCTCCGGCCTGAGCGAGCCCGGCGGGGCTTTGCTGGTTGCATCGGCTATTGAAGCCAAAGGTGATACGCCAGCGCGTGTCTATAGCGAGATTCTTTTTCTACCTCCGCGCAATCTCACTCAGGAGAAATGGACTGGCCCCAAGCTCGGCGCGGAGAATCCCGAAGCGCCAAAGATTACTGGGTTCGATCGAGTCGAGGATATGGGGCAGCTGCCTGATGAAGTGGGTCGGTTCGTCACGGGCGCCCGCCCTGCGCTCTACACCGACGTGGCCTCGAACGGAGAGACTTCCCCCTCGTCTCAGCCGCTCGCCTTTCTGAAGCGCCTCAACGCGTACCTGGTTTTTCAAGACGTGAAGCCAATGCTCTCATCGCTGCGCACAACGAAAGACGCGGGAGAAATCGCATTGATCCGAAAGGCGGTCGATGCCTCAGTGGCGGCCCACTTCGCCGCTTTCAAAGCCGTAAAGCCGAATGTGAACGAGCGGGAAATTTCCGCGCTTATGCAATACGAGTGGGGCAGACGTGGCTGCGAGCGGGTGGCTTATGCGCCCATCGTCGGTTCGGGCTACTACTCCACTGTTCTGCACTATTCCGACGATGACAATGTGATGAAGTCCGGCGACGTTGTGGTGATCGATGCAGCTGGAGAATATTCGATGTACGCTTCCGATATCACGCGCACCCTTCCCATAAACGGACACTTCAACACCCGCCAGCGCGAGATCTACGACATCGTTCTAGGTGCGCAGCAGGCTGCCATGGCGGCGTTCCAATCCGGCAAGTCGAGCCTCAGCCGCGGTGGAGCGAATTCGCTCTATCAGGTCGCCTACGATTACATCAACACCCACGGAAAAGATCTGCATGGTCAGCCGCTGGGACAATATTTCATTCATGGCCTCGGCCATTACATCGGGCTCAACGTTCACGACCCAGGAGACTACAGTGTTCCGCTTGGTCCGGGCATGGCTTTCACCATCGAGCCGGGAATCTATATTCCCGAGGAAAACCTCGGAGTGCGCATTGAAGATGATTTCTACGTTGACCAGGACGGAAAGCTAATCAAGGTAAGCGAGGCACTGCCATCGAAAGCCGACGACGTCGAAAGACTGATGGCAGGGAAGTGAGAATTCTAAAAGAGATTTCGCGTTCGCCGTTTAAGTTGTTGCAGCCTCACTCGCTGCAGTACGTCCGAAGCATAGTTTCTGCTACGAAATGTACTCCCTTATGTACTCGTCCTGCGTTTGCGCGAGCTCGTGAATGTTGCCGTCGAAAATAACCTTGCCGTCACGTAAAATCAGAAAACTCATCGGGGCTTCGCAATGCTGTCCAGGAGGCAACGGCAACATGCGGTTGACGTGTTTGTCGAATTGATGCGTGGCCATGGTAAATGCGTCCTGCAAGCGGTGGGTTACCAGCAAAGCGCTGGTCTGATTCACGTCGCGCTGCTTCACAATCAATTCGATGATGGTGTTCGAGGTGACCGGATCCAGGCCTCCCGTGGGCGAGTCATAAAGCAGCAACTCCGGTTGCGTGATCAACGCCCTGGCGATGGCCACGCGCCGCCGCATGCCTCCAGAAAGCTCAGAGGGATTCAGATCGAGCGTGTGCTCGAGTTCCACAAAGTGCAACACCTCCCGCACTCTGCGGTCGATATCGTCGTCATAAATCCCGCGCTCCTCCATCAAACGATAGGCGACATTTTCGCGCACGGTAAGAGAATCGAAGAGCGCGCTCTCCTGAAACACCATTCCAATCTTGGCGCGCAATTCAAATAACTCTTCTTCCCGCATCCGCGTCACGTCTTCTCCCAGCACGACAATGCGTCCGGAATCAGGCCGAATCAGTCCTATTGCCAACTTCAGAATCAGGCTCTTGCCCGAGCCGGCAACTCCGAAAAGTGCCTTGGTCTCGCCCCGGGGCAAGAGAAATGAAATCCCGCGCAGCACCTCGTTCTCGCCAAAGGACAACTTCACATCTTCAAACACGATGACCGGCGCGTGATTTTCCTTGGTGGCGACAGCAGCGGAATCAGCAGGCAAGGTCGGGGCGGACATGAAATTAGTTCATCGAGAGCGTGACCATAAGCAACCGCGTCAGGAACAAATCGAAGGCTAAGATTAGGACAGAAGCTGCCACTACGGCTTGCGTAGTGGCACGGCCAACGCCTTGCGTTCCCCCCCGCGCGTTTATGCCGTAGAAGCAGCCGATGGTCGCGATAATGAAGCCGAACAGAACCGGCTTCAGCAGTCCCATGAATACATCCTGAAACACCAGCGTCTGCCAGGCGTTATACCAATATTGCCGGGCGTCAAGGCGCAGCAGCACTTTGGCGATGAACAAGCCTCCAGTCAAGCCCACGAGATCGGAAATAATGGTCAGAAAAAAAAGCATGAACACGGTTGCGACCACGCGCGGTGTCACCAGTTTTTTCATGGGATCGGTGCCGAGAGCGCGCATGGCATCGATCTGCTCGGTCACCACCATCGATCCCAGTTCGCTCGCCATACCGGAGGAATTCCGGCCAGCCACCATCAAACTGGTTAGCACAGGTCCTAATTCGCGCACCATGGACAGTGAAACCAGTTGCCCAACCAGAGTGATGCCGCCGAAACGCTCCAAAGTGTTCGCGGCTTGCACCGCCAGCACTGCTCCCGTGAAAAAGCCGGTCAGCACGACAATCGGTAGCGACCCCACGCCGATGGCGTCGGCTTGCAGCGCCATGTCGCTAAAATAAAAAGGCTTGCGGAACACATTGGCAACGGCTTGCGCGCAAAACAAAACATAATCCTGAACCGTCTGGATTTGTTCCTTTGCGAAATAGGCCGGCGAAGTGAGTTCCATTCGGGTCGGAAACCTGTGACGATAGACCGCCACTCTTTCCGAAACTATAGCAGAGAAAGGCGTCGCCTTCAGCGGTGCCAGTGGTTCGAACGTTAGCGAGAGCGGAGCCGCCTGGATGCACTGGGGTTTGCAAGTTTCTCGGCAGCCAGCTTTCTAAGTCGCTGGTTGTGTTCGCGCAGAGCGGACCTCAGCTCCGAAATCGTGGGGCCGCAACTCATCCGCTCCCAGCCACGACAACCTTGGCGCAAAGTTCGTGAACCCAGTCAATTCATCTCGCGGCCATGTGAGACCACCGCCCGCTTTGTTGTCTGTTCACTACAGTTTTCCCCGTAGATGATCAGACCAGGATCAGACCAGTAAGAGCGCCAGTCCCATTATCTTGTCGGTTTGTACTCCGTGATTCCATCAGGCTCGTTCGACAATCCCTTTCTTCTGCTATCCAGGAGACGGTTGACCTCGCTTACCAGTTCGAGGAGCTTCTTCGGATCTTGCTCTACAGCAGCCTGCGCGCAAAGTGCAACCCATCCTTCTCCGCTCCCAGCTTTCTCATGGCGCTGGGGGCTGCGGCCGGACAAAAACGGTTCTTTCTCGCCGGAATCGATGGGGGCAAGAGGTGAGACGTCTTTGCTTCGGTCTGTAGGATTTGTAGACACATGACTTGGATGCCCGGGCGCTCCTAGCGCTGTCTGCTGTAGATTCTGTAGAAGACAGCGCTACGATACTATTTGGACTGGTTCGGCGCCCTAGATAAACCGTAGGTGTCCGCGTGGAAGAAAATAGTGCTTACACGCACTTCTCTATCCCCGGATCTTCTTTTTAATTTCAATGTTCAAGCGGCGGATCTTCTGGTTCAGGGTGGAGAGCGGCACCTTGAAGTGCTCGGAGGCTTCGGTCTGATTCCAGTTACACTTTTCCAGCATGTCGACGATGATTCGCCGCTCCACGTCTTCGACAATTTCAAACAGCGATGCATCTGCGGATGGATCGTGCAGGGTAAAGGCAGAACCACGGCCAAGAAGGTTGTCAGGCAGAAGGTCGAGTGAGATATCAGTGCCAGAAGAGAGCACGACGGCACGTTCGATCACGTTTTCCAGTTCGCGCACATTGCCCGGCCATGAATGGGCCATGAGCGGCCGCAGCGCCTCCGGAGTGATTTGCCGCACCGGGCGGTCATTTTCTTCGGCGTATTTTTTCAGAAAGAAATCGACCAGCAAAGGAATGTCTTCTTTACGCTGCCGCAACGGAGGCAGCTCAATAGTGATTACGTTCAGGCGGTAAAACAGATCCTCCCGGAAGCGGCCTTCGCGCACCGACTGGCGCAAGTCCACGTTGGTGGCGGCGATAATGCGCACATCCACTTGAATTTCCTGCACTCCGCCCAGGTGCATAAACTTACGATCCTGCAGCACGCGTAGAATTTTTGCCTGCGTATCCAGGCCCATGGTCGCGATTTCGTCAAGAAACAGGGTGCCCCGGTCTGCCATCTCAAATAGGCCTTTTTTGGAGGCAATGGCGCTGGTAAATGCGCCCTTCACGTGGCCAAAAAGGGTGGATTCCAGCAGGTCGGTGGGCATGGAACCCGTATTAACCGGTACGAATGGCCGGTCGCGGCGTGGCGAGTTCAGATGCAATGCTTTGGCAATAATTTCCTTGCCCGTTCCGCTTTCGCCTTGTAAGAGCACCGTTGAGCGGCTGTTGGCCACTTGTGCGACAAGGTCGAAGATCTTCAGCATCGGCTCGCTCTTGCCGACGATGTTTTCGAAGTTGTAGCGCTGCTTCAGAGCACGCTTGAGTTGAACGTTTTCTTCCTCGGCGCGGCGCCAGCCCACGGCAGCGCGCACGTCGGCCAGAAGCTTTTCATTGTCCCAGGGTTTCTGAACGAAGTTGGCGGCGCCGGATTGCATGGCGCGCACGGCATTTTCCACCGTACCGTAGGCCGTGATCATGATCACAGGCAGGCGCGTCTCATGGGCGCGAATTGCGGCTAGAATTTCCATGCCATCGCGGCCAGGCAAGGCGAGATCGAGCAGCACAAGATCAAAAGGGTGTTCGCCGATTCGCTGCAGGCCGGCCTCGCCCGTGACTGCGGTTTCCACGGCGAAGCCTTCCATCTCCAGCAAAGTTTGCAGAGATTCGCGAATCTCCGCTTCATCGTCGATGATCAGCACCGCGCCCGCCAGGCCTGGGGTCCCATTTAACAGCGTGTTCGAGATGACTGCGGAATCAGACATATTCGGCCTTCGAATGAACTGCCTTTCTACTTAGAGGGAAATCCAGCGTGAAGGTTGTCCCAGTGCCGGGATGGCTTTCCACTCGAATCTTGCCGGCATGTTCCTGGATGATGCCATAAGTGACGGAAAGGCCGAGCCCGGTGCCGCGGGGCTGGCCTTCGCGCGGGGAAGTCTTGGTGGTGAAGAAAGGATCGTAAATACGCTGAATGTGCTCCGGAGCTATGCCCGATCCGGTGTCGGAGACGCACACGCTGACGCTCTCGCCGTTCAGCGTGGCCACGCGTAGCGTTCCGCCGCCCGCCATCGCGTCTTTGGCGTTCAGAAACAAATTCAGGAATACTTGCTGTAATCTTCCCGCGTTTCCTTGAATCGGGGGCAGCTTTGGCGCAGGCGTGTTCAGCACGTCAACCTTCGCTACCTTAAACTGGTGCTCCAGAAGGGCTAGAGTATCGGCAATCACTTTGTTCACATCCACATCGCCGATCTCGCTGCCGCTGGTGCGCGAGAAGTTCAGCAGATTGTTCACTATCTCGGAGGCGCGGAAAGTTTGCCGCGTGATCTTTTCCAGCAAACCCGATTTCTGCGGATCGCCCTGCAGTTGCTTGGAGAGCATTTGGGTATACGAGGAGATGACCGCCAGAGGCGTATTGACTTCGTGAGCTACGCCAGCAGCCAGCAACCCAATGGACGAAAGTTTGTCCGCCTGCGAGAGTTGAGCCTCGAGTTCGATCCGTTCCGTGATGTCATCCATGATGATCAGCCGGCCGATGACCTCGAATTTGCGCGTCACCAGGGGCGCCAGGGCCACGTTCACGGTGCGCACTTCACCAGCGGGCGTCTTCAAACGGAACTTGTACAGATTGCGAATGCCCGGCTCCCGTCGCATGCGCTCAAATTCTTCGATAAACTCCGGTGGGAAAATCGTTTTCAGCGGCTGGGTCAGAGATTGCCACCGCGGCAGCGCGTACATAACTTCCATCTGCGCGTTCCAGCTCTCGATGCGGTCTTCCATGTCGAGCGCCATCACGCCTACGTTGATGGATTCGACAATGTTTTCGTTGAAGTCCTTCAGGCGCTCGTACTCGGCTGCCTTCTGCTGCAACGAAGCATAGAGCTGCGAATTCTGCATCGCGATGCCGAGATAACCACCTAGGGTCTCGAGCAATTCCATGTCTTCACTGGAAAGGAAGTCGCCCTTTGTGGTCTTGCCTAAACCAAGCACGGCGATGGTTTTCTGCTGCGCGTGGCAGGGGATGTAGTAATTCAGATCCAGCCGGGCGATGGCCTGCTGCGCGCTCGGCGTCTCGCGAGGCACCTGGTGCGTGTTTTCAAAGAACAGATGCCCAGCCTGCTCCGGCCGCTGCACGCTCAGGAATGAGAAGTCCAGGTTGCCGGGGACCGCAAGTCCAAAAGACTTTGCCAGCGCAAATTTGCCAGATTCTTCACCGGCCAGGAAAATCGCCATGCGGTCGACCGCGAGAGTGCGCGACAGCCGGTCGATCAGCGAAGAAAGCAGGGTATTCAGATTCGTTTCCGAACCCAGCTCGCGGCCAAACTCCAGCAGAGTACGGCGATAGTCGTAGCGAGTGCGGTAGAAGAACTGATCGATGCGATCCTGAATCAACTTGCGAACCGGATCAAATAACAGCGCTGTAACAACCACGGCGAGAATCAATCCCACCGGCCCGGAACTGGGTTGCCAATTGTGCACCAGCAAGGCCACGCCCGCGACCAGACCAAAATACAATCCCACCACGATCGCGGCGGCCAGAGTGTAAACAACTCCCCGCTTGAAGATGAGATCCACATCCATCAAGCGGTAGCGGAAGATGGCATAACCGAAGGTCAGCGGCAGCAGCGCCAGAGAAAGCGCTGAAACCTTCATGGTCGCGCCCGGCAGCGAACCCATCAGGTAAGGGATGACATAGAGCAGAGTGTAAGGAACTATGGCCAAAATAGTTCCGCGAGTCACCCACTTCAACTGCTGCCTCAGAATCGTCTTGCTGGCCCTGCGGTAGCTGTACCAGAGGACGATGGCCGCGGCCAGAAAGAACATCGATCCGTAGGACATTTCCATGCGGTCGAGGTTCCAGCGCAGCCGCTCGCTGGCTTGAAGCCAACGCATGGCAACGATGTGGGCCGCCAGCAACAACGTTCCGGGCGCGTAAACCAGCGCCAGCAACCAGGGATGTTTGCGCACCAGTTGACGCTTCTCAGGGAAGGTTAGGACGAAGTGCAGAAATAACGCCGGCTGCAACACTCCGGCGCCAATATTGCCCCAATAAATGATCCAATCGAAATCGTTCAACTTGCCGGTGTACTTGAAGGAATATGCGATGAACGAAACGAGGCAAAAGATATAAAAGTGCGTGGAACCGGGAGCAGTCCAACGCCGCAGCAGGACGTAAAGTCCAATGCCGAGGTAGATCAGCGCAATCAGCCGGAGCCACTGGTTGAGAGAGCGCTCGGCAGGAATCAGAATGACGCTGGAATCGAGCGGGACCGACTGCCGGAGCAGGGAATAGGCGGCCTTCGACCAGACGCCGGTCCGGTAGAGCTGGCGCTCCAGCCCAGACATGTTCCGTACCTGCTGCTCATTGACGGAAACTAACTCGTCGCCCGGCTTTATGCCGCTTTTGGCGCCGGGCCCACTGCGCTCTACTCGGTCGGCGATGAGGCGGCCGTTGTGTTCAACCCACCAGACGCCGTCATCAGGTACCTGAAACTTCCATTCCGCATTGAAATTGAAGCCCGCGCAGACGACTGCGGCCACCGTGAGAAAGAACAGCAGAACCACGGCAACAGACCGGACTTGGTTTTCCCGATTCATGGCTTTCGGCGATGAGTCCGAAGACCGGCTGATTGGGCGCACCCGCGTGCCCAGCTGATCAGCTTCCGACTGCTGCTCAATGAGCAACTTCGCTGCCATGTCGGTTCCCGTTTCCGGACGGCTAAGTGCCGCATCTAAAGCACTTCCAACAGTATAGATGGGTTTCTGGAAACTATGTACGCTTTAATGGAGGTTTGTGTGGGATTTTGTATCCGACTCGGTTGGAACGTCTTAGGGGATTTTGGGCGCGGCAGGGCAACCGGGCCTCCTCTTCACAAGGCACGGCCAGTCCGCTAACATTGAACCTGAATCCCTGGCGAGCTGGGTATCAGGCAAAACTTTCCCACGGACTTCGGCGGAATTACCGCCCCGCCCGCATCCCGCTTTTCTGCACGTTTACTCGGCGATCTAGGATGGCCAGGCTGCTGGTTGGCCCTTTGCAGGGCCAAGGCTGACCCGGATCACGTTCATTAGTTCGTCATTGTCCGCCGGTTTTTGCAGAAACGCAGTAGCTCCAGCCTTCAGCGCTCGCTCTTCGTTGCTTTGGGGGTCGCGTGCGCTAAGAACGATCACTGGAATGCCCGCGAGAGCATCGATGTTTTGCAGTCGTTCCAAAACGACAAAGCCATCTCCGACCGGCAGACCGAGATCCAAAATGATCAAGCTGGGGCGGTCTTTTTGGGCGGATGCAATGGCGGAATAGCCATCGGTGGCGGTGGCCACTTCGTAATTGTTGGCGCGCAAGCGTAGACGCATGGCACGCACCAGATCGGGATCATCGTCAACTACCAGAATCTTCGGCTTCGGCATTGCAGTTCTCCTTTTTTATGTTCTTATTGACGTTGTTAGTTGGTACGTTTTGCGGTTCTTCCTGCTACCAAGGTTTTCTGTTCCATACTCCTCAAAATCATTTGGATTGCGCAGTCGGCCACGCTTCGAACCTGCTGGTCAAGAGACTCACCCTCGGAAGGAGATAATTCCACTGGAACAGTCGTGATGGTAAGCAAGCACTTCTCTTTCAGATCAGGCACGCGCTCCAGTTGCTGATGGATGCGGGTGGTCATAATCCCGGAATTCTGCAAATCGGTCGATGCCACCACATAAAAGGATTCGCTTGCTCCCGAAGTTCCCATCGGAGGCAGAACTACGTCCTTGTCGAGATAGACGCAGCGCCGGAGGATCTCCAAAGCCTGCTGCCAGGTTTCCTTCCAGTTACCGCGCGGCGGATTCGAGAGCGGCGTGAGTTCGACTCGCACCAGCACAAAGGCTGGCCGCAAATGATCCTGGTAGGTGATCACGGGCGCCAGCAGCTTAGCCAGAGAAAACACCGGTAAAGTAAAGGTGAACGTGCTGCCTTCTCCCGGCTCGCTCGAAACCCAGATTCGTCCTTCATGCAGCCGAACAATTTCCTTGCAGATAAAAAGGCCTAGTCCCAATCCGGAACGATTGTTATCGATGGAGTCGGGATCCTGGTAGAGCCGTTCAAAGATCACTGCCTTGGCTTCCGGGCTGATGCCGCGTCCGGTATCGCTGACCGAAATGTAGACCGAGCTAGGATCAGCATCCACCAGGCTGGCCTGTACCATGATGGCCCCATCCCGGGGCGTGAACTTAATCGCATTGTCCACGAGATTAATCAAAACCTCGAGCACGCGGTCGGGGTCGGCCAGCACTAGCGGCAATCTTTGATCAAGACCGATTTCCAGTCCAATATGTTTTTCCTCGGCCGAGGGCCGCAGCATCGCAACCACCTGATGAGCCAGTTCGCTCAGTGAAATGCAACAGGGTTCGATCCGCATTTTGCCGCTCTCGGCCCGCGCGGCTTCGAGCAGGTCGCGGATCATGGCGTGCAGTTGATTCACGCTTTTCAACACGGTTTTTAGATGATCGCCCTGGTCGGGCGCAATAGGGCCCGCCAACCCGTCGAGTAGCAACGTTACGTACTGGTGAATACAGGTCAGCGGCGTGCGTAGTTCATGCGAAACGTGAGACAGAAACTGGTTCTTGAACTCTATTTTCTGCTTTTGGCTGATTTCAAGTGCGCGCAGAAGCGCTTGTCGTTCCACAGCGTAGCGGATAGCGCGCTCCAGGTGCTGGCTGGAGATGTTGCCTTTCACCAGATAGTCCTGCACGCCTTGATGCACAGCCTTCATGGCAAGGGCCTCATCATCCTGCCCAGAAAGCACGACCACGGGAACGTTGGGCGCGTGCTCCATGACGCGGCGGAAGGTTTCAGCGCCCCTGCTATCCGGCAGGTTCAGGTCTAGCAGAATCACGGAGGGCGTTTCGGCGGCGAGCGAGGCCAGGCCATCCGCCAGCCGGTTGACGCAATTCACTTTCACGGACGATTGGCCTTCGATCAGCCGAAGGCGCACCAGATCCGCATCTCCCGGGTTGTCTTCAATCAGTAAAACGCTTGTCGTTGGTTGAGTCATTGCGTTGTTTATTCTCCTCGTGGTGGCAGGCTTACAGAGCCGAACCAGAATTCTTGAATCGACTTCATAACAGAAAAAAAATCGGCCAGGTTTCCTGGCTTGCTGACGTAACAATTCGCGCCCAGTGTGTAACTGCGCCCAATATCCTCGGTTAACCGCGAGGTACTGAAGATGACAACGGGAATGCGGCGCAGCTGTGGGCCCGCCTTCATTGCCGCTAATACCGACAAACCGTCTCTTTTGGGCAGATTGAGGTCGAGGATGACCAGGTCGGGACGAATCGCCTTGGCATATTGGCCTCGGCGGTTCAGAAATGCTAGTGCTTCCGCACCATCTAAAACGCTGTTGATCTGGCCCTGATACGAGCTTGCCGCTAGGGCTTCACGGGCCAATGCGACATCGGCTGGATTATCATCCACAATGAGAATTTCGGGCACGAATTTCATGAGTGAGCCCTTTCTATTTTCTCCGGGCTCGGAATGGGTAGAGTGAACCGGAAAGTCGAACCGCACCCGGCCTCCGAATCCACCCAGATCCTTCCCCCCGAGCGCTCCACGATTTTCTTGCAGATGGCCAACCCGATTCCGTTGCCGGGATATTCAGTGCGCGCGTGCAGACGCTGAAAGACAATAAAAATATTTTCCGAGAATTCTGGCGCGATTCCGATTCCGTTGTCGGTCACGCTGAACAGCCAGTCATGATCTTGTTTTTCAGCTCGCACCGAAATCACGGGCGCTTCTTCCTTGCGAAACTTAATAGCATTGCCAATCAGATTCTGGAAGACCTGCGCCATCTGCGTCCGATTTGCCCAGACGGCCGGAAGTTCGCCATGGCTGATCGCGGCGCTGCTCTCCTCGATCGCAGGGGCCAGTGTTTGCCGCAC
This sequence comes from uncultured Acidobacteriota bacterium, assembly GCA_963842075.1. Taxonomy (GTDB): domain Bacteria; phylum Acidobacteriota; class Terriglobia; order Terriglobales; family Acidobacteriaceae; genus Sulfotelmatobacter. The sequence continues at coordinate 389,613 of CAWJFA010000021.1, forward strand.
CTCATCCATCACGGCATTGCAATCGACGCTCTCGCAAGCCCCTTCCTTCCGCCCAACCCGCGAAAAAGCCAGCAGATCCTGAATGAGCACCTGCATGCGCAGAGCCCCCTCGCTGGCATAGCCGATAAACTTGTCGGCATTCTCGTCGAGTTTGCCTTTATAGCGTTCCGAAAGCAGCTGAGTGTAGGCCGCAACCATGCGCAGCGGCTCCTGCAAATCATGCGACGCGACGTAGGCGAACTGTTCGAGGTCGGCATTGGAGCGAGCCAGTTCGTCCACTTTTTTGGCCAGATCTTTTTCGGCTTGATGGCGCAAGCCGCGCTCGTACTTCTCGTGCAAGGCGCGGCGGATCACTTCGGGCAGCCGTGCCAGACCGTCCTTTAGAACGTAATCGGTAGCTCCTTGCTTGATGCATTCGACGGCGGTTACGTCCCCCAAGGCACCGGAAACCAGAATCATCGGAATATCGAGGTTTTGTCGCCGGAGCACGTTCAGCGCCTCCATTCCTGTCCAGTTCGGCAAGTTGTAGTCGGCCAGCACAACTTCGGGAGAGTGAACGCTCAATGCCTTTGCAAAGCCCTCTTCGTCCTGCACTATCAAGGCATCCACGTCGAAGCTCTCCTTGCGCAGTTCGCGCAGAACCAACTCCGCGTCAAGCGCGTTATCTTCCACCAGCAAGGCGCGCAGCTTGGGTTTCGGTGCGGCAGAGCATTCAACTGCGAGTTTGGCAGCGCTGCTGCTCATTTCCCCTGCCCAGCCGCTCGTGACACTCCGTCGCTTACCGGAGCCTGGTTGGTGACCAGCCAATAAAGCCCGAGCATCTTCACCATCTTCCGGAACTGGTCGAAGTCCACCGGTTTCTGCAGGTAGCTGTTGACGCCCAGGTCGTAGCCCTTCACCATGTCCCGTTCTTCCCGCGAAGAAGTCATCAGAACCACCGGGATAATGCGGGTCCGCGGATCTTCCTTGATCCGCTTGAGGACCTGCATGCCGTCCACTTTGGGCAGCTTCAGATCAAGCAAGACCAGCTTCGGCGGATGCTCGAAGGATCGCTGCGCATGAGGTCCCGTACAGAACAAGAAGTCCAACGCCTCCTCCCCATCGCGCGCGACGAAGAAGCGGTTGGCCAGATTCTCCGAGCGCAAGGCATGTAGAGTGAGATCCACGTCGTCTTGACTGTCATCGACCAAAAGAATATCGACGTTTTCGGGCTTCATACTTGGGCTCCTGCGGCGGTAGATTTAGTTGTCATGTCGTTTGGATCAGCCTTATCTGGCCTGCCGGGCTTGTTGCCGGCTGGTTCGGCGGCTCCCAGGGTAAGAGAAAAAGTGGCGCCCTTTTCGGGTTCAGACTCTGCCCACACCCGGCCTCCGTGCTTGCGAACGATACGCTGCACGGTTGCCAGGCCAATGCCCGTGCCTTCAAAATCCTCGGCCCGATGCAGGCGCTGGAAGACGCCGAACAGCTTGTCCTGATATTTCATATTGAAGCCGACGCCATTGTCGCGAACGAAGATGACGGTCTCTCCGTTTTCTTGCTGGCAGCCGATCTCGATGACGGCGCGCTCCCGCGGTCGCGTGAACTTGAGAGCGTTGGCGATCAGGTTCTGAAAAACCTGTTTCATGAGGATGGAATCGCATTTCGCACAAGGCAGTTGCGCAATCTTCCACTCGATGGCCCGGCCTTCCACTTCGGGCTGCAACAGCGACACGACCTCTTCTGTGATGGAATTTAGATCGGCGGCTTCGAGTTTGAGAGCGTGACGGCCTAAGCGCGCCAAATTCAGAAGTTCATCCACCAGCAACCCCATGCGGTGCGTACCGTCCTGGATGCGCTGCAAATGACGCAGTGCCTCCGGGTTCATGCCGGCGGCAAAATCTTCCATGAGGATTTTGGAAAACCCTCCGATATGCCGGAGCGGCGCCCGCAGATCATGAGAAACCGAGTATGTAAAAGCCTCCAGTTCCTCGTTGGCGGCCGCTAGTTGCGCGGTGCGCTCCGTCACCCTCTCTTCGAGGCCTTCATTGAGTTTGCGGATCTCCCGCTCGTCCACTTTTCGTTGCGTGATGTCCCGGAATGCGACCACTCCGCCGCGGACTTTACCGTCCTTGTCTTTCAGTGGACTGGCGGTGGATTCGATCCAAACCCCCTCGGCGAGGTCGGGATTACGCAGGAACATTTCTGTGCTGCTCACCTCTCCGCGAATGGCGAGGAACAAAGGATTCTTTTCCGGCGGGAAAGGGGTTACGGTATCGGGCAGATAGACTCCGTAGTGCTGGGTCCATTCCTGGGCGGGGACGTTGGCCGCATCCATGCCGACAATCTTGGCCGCGGCGGGATTCCACAAGATGAATTTTCCGTTTTCATCGGCAGCGACCAATCCCTCCACCATGCTGTCGAGCACGGACTGCAGCATCAGCTTCTGGTCTTCCAGTTCTTGCCGCGAGCGCCCCAACTCCTCGGCTTGTGCGGACAGAGCAGCTTCCGCCTGCTTACGCTCCGTAATCACCGTGCGGATCGCCATGTATTGCCTGGGTTTGCTGTTGCTGTCGAGCAACGGAACGATGGTCGCGTCCACCCAGTGGAACGACCCATCTTTGGCGCGGTTGCGTATCTCGCCATGCCACACCTTGCCGTTCGCGATAGTGGCATACATCTCCTGGAAAAATTCTTTGGGATGGAGCCCGGAGCTGACGATGCGATGATTCTGGCCGACCAGTTCCTCCCTCGAGTATTGGCTGATGGTGCAGAACCTGTCGTTGACGTAGGTGATAGTTCCTTGAAGATCAGTTACGCCCACAATCGCGTGTTGATCTAGGGCAAATTTTTGGTCGGCCAGTTCCTTCAGCGCTGCTTCCCGAGTAGCCAGGCTTTCCTGCACCGCTTGCTCCGCTTGCCTGCGTTCCGTAATGTCGCGCGCAATTTTCGAAGCACCGACAATCGCCCCGCCGCCATCCTTAATTGGCGAAATCGTTGCAGAAACGTTGATCCGAGTGCCATCCTTCCGCAGCCGGACGGTTTCGAAATGCTCAACGCTCTCGCCGCGCCGGATGCGCGACAGAATCTCGGACTCTTCATTGACCCGTTCCGGCGGGATGAGCATCAGCATCGATTTCCCCACGACCTCCGATGCCGAGTAGCCGAACACCTTCTCGGCGCCGCGATTCCAGGTGTTGATCGTCCCCTCCAGAGTCTTGCTGATGACGGCATCATCGGATGAGTCGACCACGGCTGCCAGCCGTTCCCGCACTTCCTCCGCCCGCTTGCGCTCGGTGATGTCCGCGCGAATCGCCATGTACTGCCGGGGCTTGCCGTAGGCGTCAAGGAAAGGGACGACCGTTGTATCTACCCAGTAAATCGAACCATCCTTGGCTCGGTTGCAGATCTCGTCCCGCCACGCTTGCCCGTTGGCGATGGTGTGGTACATCTGCTGGAAAAATTCCTTGGTGTGGTGCCCGGAGTTGAGGATCCGGTGGTTCTGGCCCACAAGTTCCTGCCGCGAATATTTGCTGATGGCGCAAAACTTGTCGTTCACATACGTGATCGTTCCCTGAACGTCGGTGGTGGCCACGATCGCGTGCTGATCGAGAGCGAACTTCTGGTCGGCCAGTTCCTTAAGCGTGATCTTGCTGGTGGCCAGGCTTTCAATTAGCGCTTCCTCAGCCCGCTTGCGCTCCGTGATGTCCGCGCGGATCGCGACATACTGCCGCGGTTTGCCGTCCGAGCCGGCGAACGGCACGATGGTCGTATCCACCCAGTAAATCCAGCCGTCCTTGGCGCGATTGCAGATTTCCCCGTGCCACACCTCGCCATTCGCGATCGTGTGATACATCTTCTGGAAGAACTCTTTCGCATGGTGGCCGGAGTTGAGAATGCGATGATTCTGTCCCAGCAGTTCCTCGCGCGAGTATTTGCTGATGGCGCAAAACTTGTCGTTCACATATGTGATGGTTCCCTGAACATCGGTGGTGGCGACAATTGCGTGCTGGTCGAGAGCAAACTTCTGATCGGCCACTTCCTTGAGCGCCTGCTCTCGTGCGGTCAGACTTTCTTTGAGCGCTTCATCGGCCCGCTTGCGCTCGGTGATGTCGGCGCGGATCGCCATATATTGGCGGGGTTTTCCGTCTGTTCTTAAGAAGGGAACGATGCTGGTGTCCACCCAGTAAATCGAGCCATCTTTTGCACGATTGCAGATCTCGTCCCGCCAGACCTCGCCATTCGCAATCGTGTGATACATCTGCTGGAAGAACTCTTTCGCATGGTGGCCGGAGTTCAGGATGCGATGGTTCTGTCCCAGCAGTTCCTCCCGCGAGTATTTGCTGATGGCGCAGAACTTATCGTTTACGTATGTGATCGTTCCCTTAAGGTCGGTCGTGGCCACGATAGCGTGCTGGTCGAGAGCGTATTTATGCTCCAGCAATTCACGTTCGGCGTTCCGGTACTCCGTGTTGTTGCGCGCGACCAAAGACGCGCCGGTCAGTTCACCCGCATCGGCCGAAACGGTGGCCCGCGGCGGCATCGCCCCCCCTGCTTGGACAACGCGAGATGCCGTAGCACGCTTCACCGGACTGATGACTCCTCCAGCCTCATTTTCTTGAAAATGGGATGAGCGAAAATCTGCGATACCGCGCACACGCAGCCTTCTCAATTAGGTTATCGGCGGGGTTAGGGCGGGCTTTAGAGTCAGAATCGGCCGGAAGTGTAGTGGACAGCTCGTGCAGTTGTATAGCTGATCAACGGACTCTCGGTCCCTAAAATGCTGCCGCCTTGAACGACAAGGCCAGGAAACTGATACGAGAGATAAGAATCCGCTGAGATTAGTTATTTCTGAAACTGCGCCAGGCAGCCAGCGCGAGAGTTCCGCTCATCCCGCTTTCCGTTCATCCTCGGCCGTTTCTGGCGGAAGATCATCTTCGTCCCACTCAAACGAGAGCGCCCGCGCAGTAGTTTCGATGGGCGCGAGCTCAGGAATATCTTCAGCCACCGAGGCGCCCAGCTCGGAAAATTTTCGCGCCGATACCAGCACCCGGCTCTCCAGCGATCCCACAGCCTTGTTATAGGACTCGACGGCGCGGTCAAGACCGGTGCCGACTGCAGTAATATGTCCAGCGAGAAGGCGCAGGCGGTCGTGTAATTCTTTGCCCAGCGCGCTTATCTGCTGCGCGTTGCGCGCCAGCTTTTCCTGATTCCATCCGTAAGCCACCGCTTTCAGCAACGCGATCAATGTAGTGGGCGAAGCGGGAATGACGCGGCTCAAAACTCCGTGTTCGATCAAGCCCGAATCTTGTTCCAGCGCGGCGCTAAAAAACGTTTCGCCGGGAAGAAACATCACCACGAACTCCGGCGTGGACTCAAACTGCTCCCAGTATTTCTTCCCGCTGAGAGTGTTCATGTGATCGCGAACCTGTCGAGCATGGCTGGCCAGGCACGCCCGCCGGGCATCTTCGTCGGTAGTCTCGAAAGCATCGAGAAAGGCCTGCAGCGGTGTCTTGGCATCCACCACCACGTGTTTTCCGCCGGGCAACTTCACCACCAAATCGGGCCGCAGCCTTCCGCTCTCCGTAGTAACCGACTCCTGCTCTGTGAAATCGCAATACGAGAGCATGCCGGCGATCTCGACCACGCGTCGCAACTGAATCTCACCCCAGCGTCCGCGAACATTAGGCGTCCGTAATGCCCGCACCAGATTGCCGGTCTCAGATTGCAGTTCTTTCTGCGTAGTAATCAGCGACTGCACCTGAGCCCGCAGTTCGCCGTAGGCGTCGCCGCGTGCCACTTCCATCTGCTGGATCTGCGCATCCACTTTATTCAACGAATCGCGCACCGGGGCAACTATATCGGCCACCGCTTTCTGGCGGGCTTCGAGATCGCCCCTGGCCTCCGTCTGAAATCGCTCCAGACTTTCTTTGGCCAGCACTAGAAACGATAAGTTGTTGCTTTTCAAGGCGTCGGACGCCATGGCTTTGAAAGCGTTGCGCAATTCCTCGCTGGCGCGGGTGACTAACTCAATCTTTTCGTTGCTGGTCTTCCGTTCCGATTCGAGCGCGGATTCCAGCCGCGCTTTGCTCGCCACCAAATCTGTATAAGCCTGCCGGAACCGCGCCAGGTCGGCCTTTTCAGCCGCTAATTCCTTTTCCATCAAGGACAAACGGACGCCGATCCCAGCGCTTCGCGAGCGCAGCACGAGCCAGGCAAGCACGCTGCCAAACAACAGGCCAATGACCCCAATGATGCCAGGTTCCATAGCGAAGGTAACTTCTCAGTCGCGGTTTCAGATTCTAGCGTAGCACCAGCGGCAAATCTGAGTTCCAGTTTAGATCCTTCCCAGGGTCAGTTGAGTAGGCATAAGCCGATGCCTAGAGCCCGGAAAGTAGTCAACAGAAGTCTCATGATGGCATTTCTGCTCGCGATCGGCGCCGCTTCGGTCCGGCCGTCATCTCGCTTGATGGCCTTCGAAGCAAACGATGGCGCGCAAATAAAGCCCGCGCAGCAAGCAACTCTATCGGCCGCCGCAGCTTCTGCCGACATTCCTTTCAGCGATTATGATTCTGACGCCGAACGAGCACTGCTCGACCTCGCGAACCGAGCGAGAGCGCGTGCCAAGGTTCCACTGCTCACACTTGACGTGGGCCTTTGCCAAGCCGCCCGTGTGCACGCCGAAGCGATGGCTGCGGCCCACCAGATTTCCCATCAGTTTGACGGCGAGCCCTCCCTGCCGCAACGTTTGGCGGCCGTCACCCATTCTCAGCTTGATCAGGAAGGTGAGAACGTCGCGCTTGATTTCGATGCCGAAGCCGGACACAAGCATCTCATGCTGTCTCCCCCTCATCGCGCCAACCTGCTCAACCCGTCTTATAACGTGATCGGATTGGGTGTAGTGCGCAACGGCGACCGGCTGTACATCGTGCAAGATTTCGGCCACGCCCTCCCTAATTATTCCGCCGCGGAACTGAAAGACCGAATTGCGGCGACGGTGGCACTGGCCCGCCATCAAGCCAAACAGCCCGCTCTGGCCCGTCGCGACCTTGCCATCGCAGACGACGCGGCTTGCTCCATGGCGCAAGCCGACAAACTCGGCACCTCCCCCATTCATCAACTCGCGCAACGCTATTCAGTGGTCACCTTCACGAGTCTGCATCCTGAAACTCTGCCGGCAAACGCTGGCCACGTACTCGCCAGCCACAATCTACGCAGCTTTTCAGTGGGCGCCTGCTACGCGCACACCGACACTTATCCTGCGGGCGTGTATTGGGTGGTGTTGGCGCTGGACTGAACCTTCTTCCCTACTGTGAATAGATCTTGATCCAATGATTCCGCACCTTCGGTCTCGTCTTCTTGCCATTCTGATCAAACACAATCAGATTCGTCTCCTGCAGCGGCATGTGGCAATCGATGCAATTGCTCGTCACCTCGTGACCCAGTTTGGGAAGCATCGCCGTCCCAGGCTTATGGCAGCTCAGGCATTGCTGTGAAAACCCGGCTAGATCGTGTTGCACGGCGTGAACGTCATGGCAAATGATGCACGTCATAGCCGATTGCTGAAAGCATCGGCTGCGCTCCAGCATCTCAACTTGGCTGCCGTGAACATCGGGCGGAGCCGATGGATCGGGTTGCGGCAGCCTCAGGTATTTTTCCAGAGGTTCGCCCGGAACGTACGAAAATGCGGTATTCAGCGAAAAACCAGCTCCCGCATGGCACCAGCCGCAAAGATCCATTTGGCGGTCACGCGGGAATCGCGTCGGATCAGCCATGGCGGAACTCGCGCTGGCCGGCAATTTTGCCGCGAAATGCTCAGCGTGCTCCCGTCCGGACCCGTGACACTTCTCACAAGTGATGCCCAGAATGAAGCCGCTCTTGCTGTATCGATTAGGTGGCGGCGGAAGTTGTTCGAAATAAGTTGCGTGACATTCCAGGCAGCGCGGAATGATCGGTCGCCCGAAATTGGCGGTGCCGTCGCGATACCCCGGGCTGTTCACCCAGCCCAGCTCAGTCCAATAAGATACGGGCAGCTGAAAAAGATCGTCGCCCTTCCAAAATAAATAGGTTTGACCTTTTCCCCCGGACCCGATTACGAAAGCAAAACGCTCGGTACGCGACGTATTGAATGGAGACGTGCCTTCAACCGCCGTCTGGAAAAAGCCATCCGCCTTTTCGTCCATGCGAAAAAATAGCTCAGGGTTCGAAGTTTTCATGACATTCGCATCGGCTGTGAACTTGCCAAGAATCGAATCTTTCTCCGGCAACCTCGAGGTCAGCGAGTGAGACGTGCGGTGAAATGTATCGACCTTTTCTTGGTGGCACGACTGGCAGGCTGCGTCTCCCACATATCCGGCCGGCAGGTCCGGCTTCGCGGCTCGGGGCGCAGAAGGAGTTGCTGAGGACGGAGGCGAAACAGTAGTCTGGCTCGCCGCCGGCGCGATCATCAGCCCAAGAACAATCGCCGCCTGAGTAAACCGATTCTGGATAAACCGATTCATGTCCGCAGCAACAATAATAAATACTAGGCCGGCAGTTAGCTCCTGTTGTCACGCGAGGCCGTTTATTTGCCGGCTCTGTGCTAACCTTTGCTTGCCCACCGTCTTGCGGTTCCACTCATGGAGTCTTCGGCCCAAGTTCGTCTACCGCAGCTTCAACCGATGGATGTCCGCATCGGTACGGCTGGCTGGTCCTACAAAGACTGGGACGGCATTTTCTATCCATCCGGGATGCAGCGACGCAAACAGCATCCGCTGGAATATCTTGCGCGCTTCTTTGACACGACCGAGATCAACACCTCGTTTTACGGGCCACTGAAGCCGGAACTGGCCAAGCTGTGGTGTAGGAAGGTCGAGACCGTCAATAAGAACTTTCTCTTCACCGCGAAGCTCTACCGTGCCTTCACTCACTCGCCGATGTCATTGATGGAGCCCACCTCCGCAGCCAGCATTCGTCCCACTGACGAAGACGAAATCCGCACCCGCGAGGGCCTTGACGCCATCGCCAACGAAGGGCGCCTAGGTGCGCTGCTCATCCAGTTTCCCGTATCGTTCAAAAACACTTCGCTCAACCGGGAGTATCTGGAGCGGTTGCTGCGGCAGTTCATCGAATATCCGCGCGTGGTCGAAGTGCGCCACGCCAGTTGGAACGATGCCGCAACGCTGGCCTCATTCACCCAAGAAAATGTTGGTTTCTGCAACATCGATCAACCGGTTCTCGGCCGATCGCTTGCACCGACCGAGCACGTCACCGGGACCATCGGTTACATCCGCCTCCATGGACGCAATTACGAGCAGTGGTTTGATTCCGATAATCGCAATGACCGCTATAACTATCTCTACAGCGCCCAGGAGCTCGCCGGCTGGAAGGAAAGAATCGAGAGCGTCGCCGCGCGCGCGCAAACGACGTATGTCATCACCAACAATCACTTCGAAAGTAAAGCGGGCGTGAATGCCATCGAGTTGAAGGCAATGATAAGCGGCGCGCGAGTGCTCGCCCCACCCACGTTAATCAAAAAATATCCCGAGCTGAGAAGGATTGCCGATCCGGCCATTGCCGATTCCGGGCAAGGAAACTCAGTCTTGCAATTCCCCTGAAGACATGCAAAAAGTTTCGCGCCCTCACCAGTATCAGAAGGGATTTTTGGGCTGACGGGTTCGAGAAATTTCAGAACCCGCGCTTTCGGGGGCGGGACACGCTGATTGCCTTATCTTCCCACCACTGCGTGATCGGCCATGCGGCGGCGGTTGTAGCGCAGCGCGACATTCATAAATACGTTGCCCATGGCGGTTTCAAAGCAGATCATCAGGGCTTCAACATCTTCGCTGGTCTTGTCGCCTTCTTCGCAGGTGAGCAGAATCGGTGGATGCACCCGGAAATGGAAGCCCTGGTCGTTCAGCGCGCAGATGGCGTTGCCCACTACCTGGTTCGCCAGCTCGAAGATTGTTTCTTTGACGAGGCCATCGGATTCAGGCAACTCCGCACCCGCGTAGTGGCTGGCTACGCGCACGGCGGTATGGGGTTCAAGGTCAAGAATAATCCGCCCTTCGATGTCGCCGGTAAGCGCTACCATGCCGGCCACGCCTTTGCGGCGATAGGCGGCCTCTTCCATGGAAAGGTTGCCCACCTTCGTGCTTCCCGATAGACCTTGCGACAACACGGCGTCACCCGCGTTGATGAAAGGCTGAATCAGTTCCATCTTCATGCGATTAGACCCCCGCGCCGGCCGCTGCCGTCACGGCGCCGTCTTCTCCCAGCACGTACTTGATGACTTCGTACAGAACTTCCGGTTTCACCGGCTTCTGTACGAAATGGCGCGCTCCGCGCTGCAATGCGGCCACAATATTTTCCTGGTATCCCACCGAGGACACCATCACAATGCGGGCTTCCGGATGTGCCTGGACGATTTTTTCGGCGGCCTCGATGCCTTCCATCTGCGGCATGGTGATATCCATGAGCACGATGTCGGGATGTGTGCGCTCGAATTCGCTGATGGCGGTTAACCCGTCACCCGCTTCCGCCGCCACCTGCCCGCCAAAACTTTCGATCATGCGGGCGAGATTCTTGCGCGCGAACACCGAATCGTCCACGATCAAGTAGCGGACCGCCTGACCATCCTTGCTGCGTTTTACTGGTGCAAACTGCTCCATAACAACCTCCTCTAACAGATTCCATCACGGCAGTTTCCTGCCGCCCAGATGACTCAGGTCACACGAACCTTCGTCAGCAACTCGTTTTACAGTCCGGCGCGGAACGCTTTTTCTGTGCCGCCATTCTGCCCACTGCCCTCGTTTCGGCCGCACAGCGCCTGCAGAGTGGCCGATAGCACATCCAAAGCAACTACTCGCGCCGCATAGCCCCGTTCGACGGCGGCTTTGGGCATTCCGTAAACCACACAGGACTCTTCGCTCTGCGCGATTGTCATGCCGCCCGCTTTCTTTACCGCACCCAGTCCATCGGCACCATCATCGCCCATTCCGGTCATCAGCACGGCCACCGCTTGTTTGCCGAATTCTTCGGCAACGCTGTTGAACAGAACATCGACGCTCGGCCGGTGTCCATTCACTCGTGCCTCATCATTGAGCACCACGACATCTCCCATGGTCAGCCGCTTTACCTTCATATGGCGGCTTCCGGGGCAGATCAACACCCGTCCGGCCTGCAGTATGTCCCCCGATTGTGCTTCCTTCACCCGCAGCGAACACACTTCGTCGAGACGCCGGGCAAACATATCAGTGAAACCTTCAGGCATGTGCTGTACGACCACAATCGTGCCCGGAAAATCTGGCGGCAGTTGCGCCAGCAGAAACTCGAGCGCTTGCGGCCCGCCCGTGGAAATTCCAATCGCCACCAATTTGGTTGGCCGCGGTGCGGACTTCCCGGTCGAGATCTTTTCCGGGCGTGCCAGCCCTCCCATCCCGCTGGCGGGCCGGACAACCTTGCAATCGGCGGCTGCCTTGATTTTCGCAATCAGTTCCGCCGCCGTCTCGGCCATGTGCGTCGTAGCGTCCCGCGGCTTGGTGACGAAATCGAAGGCGCCCAGTCCTAACGCCTTGAACGTAACCGAAGCGCCGTCGGTGCTGTGCGAGCTGACCACGATCACCGGCAGCGGCTTGCGGCGCATAATTTCCTTCAAAGTGTCGATGCCATTCATGCCCGGCATTTGAAGATCGAGTGTGACCACGTCGGGGTGCAACTCTTCGATCTTCTTCAGGCAGAAGGTCCCATCCATCGCGGTGCCTACCACTTCAATCGAAGGGTCGGCTTCCAACATCTGCGGAATCAGCTTCCGCATCAACGCCGAATCATCCACCACCAGCACCCGCAATCTTTTCATCCCTGGGTTCATGCCCGGCCTCCCGCAGCGTTCATCGCCAACCGAGCGCGGTCTTCATGGTTCAGCAACAATCCGCAACTGGTGAGGCCATGTTCCCGCGGACTCGTTCTTGCCACGTGTTCCACCACCGCAGGCAGATTCAAAATGAGCACCACCTTACCGTCCCCGAGGATCGAAGCGCCGTTCACCAGATCGGTGGAAAAAGTCTGATCGTCCAAAGCTTTAATCACCAATTCTTCTTCCCCTTCAAGCGCATCGACGATGAGGCCATATTTTTTTTCGCCCACCGTAATCACCAGCACAAAAAGTTTGGTCGATTTCCGGTCTGCATCTGCAGCCGTGGGACGTCCCAGCCGCAGCAGCGGCAGCACCTGATTGCGCAATTGCAGCACCTCGTAGTTATCGACCTGGTGGACTTCCGACTCCCGGGTGCGTGCAATCTGGCTCACCGCATTGAGCGGGATGGCATACAGACGCTGTTCCACCCAAAACATCAGGGCTTTAATAATGGCCAGCGTCAGCGGCAGCTTCAGGCGAAACGTCGTGCCCTGGCCCGCATGAGTCTCCACATGGATCGTGGCTTTGAGCCGCTGGAGCACGCTCTGCACAACGTCCATCCCCACTCCACGCCCGGAAACCTCCGTGACCTGTTCGGCAGTGCTGAATCCGGGGCGGAAGATAAATTCCAGGGTCTCGGCCTCGCTCAGTCGCGCAGCTTCCTCTGCCGTCGCCAACCCCAGTTCTACTGCCTTGCTGCGAATCTTTTGTGCATCGATGCCCCGCCCGTCGTCGCTGATCTCGACTACTACCTGATTACCCTGGTGATAGGCATGCAGGCGGATCTTTCCCCGCGGAGTCTTGCCCTGCCTTCGGCGTTCTTCGCTCGATTCGATGCCGTGACTGACCGCGTTCCTCACCAGGTGTGTCAGGGGTTCGGCGATGGCGTCGAGAATGCCTTTATCGAGGTCGGTTTCCTGTCCGGAAAGCTCCAGGTCGACTTCACGACCGCATTGCCGCGCCACATCGCGCACCATTCGCGGGAAGCGCCGGAATAATTGGTCCACCGGCACCATCCGGATCTTCATCACGGAACGCTGCAGATCATTCAGCACCCGCGCCTGGAAGGCCATGGCATCGGCAAACTTCCCGCGCAGCAATTCCTTCGGATAGCGTTTGCCAAACTCGCCGAGCACCTGCTGAAGCATCGATTTGCCAATGATGAGTTCCCCCACCAGATTGAGTACGTTATCGATGCGCCCTGCCTCCACGCGCAGAATGTTTTCCATCGACGCTTGTGGCATGACCGAATCTGGCGCGGTTACCTGCGCCTCTATAGCGGCGGCCGGGATCGATAGTGGGGCCTCAGCAGACGATGTCGTCGCAGTAGAGTTCGCCGCAACCCCAACCTCAGCCTCAGGCTTTGGCGCCGCAGTTTGGGCGGAAAGCCGTGCCGCCGTCTTGGCTGGCTTTGGAGCTTGCATCAAGGCCACGTTGACGTCGCCCGCGATAGTTGGAATGCGGCACTTGTCCGCAATCTCATCCTTCGACCGCCCGCTCGCGAATACAAATTCCACGTGCCTGGAAGCCGCCGGGGATTTCGCGTCTGGCCGCACCACAAGAACGTGGCCGATACTGCTGATTGCGTTTTGAATCAGCTGGCGCGCAGCGATCGGCATGGTGCAGTGCGGATCGATTTTCACCACAACGTCGTACAGTCCCAGGCCTTCCGCCTGGGCCTGCACTACGGCCAGCTTCTCAGCATTCGTCCAGTCTTTACCCGGCTGCCGGGCGTGCTCGACTGCTTTTTTCTTGCGCTGCGCTTTCTTAGCCAAGGGCGTCGCGGTCAGTTCGTCGATTCGTTTCCGCAGAGTTTCCGTGGCAGGCAGTTTGCCCCCGCCATGGTAGGCCGCCAGCATCGCGGCAAAAACGTCTGCGGCGGCAAACGAGATTTCAGCCAGCGCTGCATGAGCGGCAGCACTTTCGAGGGAGAGGGCATCCTCAAACTGGTGCGCCAGTTCGCTCAACTCACGCAGCCCACAAGCCGCCGAGTCGCCCTTCAGCGTGTGCACCGTCCGGCGAATCGAACGCACTATCTCTTCATCGCCGGGATTTTTCTCCAGCTTCAGAGATTCTTCGTTCAGCGCCTGCAGCAGTTCCTGCGAAGTCTCAAAAAACAGCTCCCGCAATTCCGCTCCGCGCTCATCGGGAGGCATCGTCACTCTCGCACCTCAATCCGCTGGTAAGCTGTGCCGCTATCGCGGTGCACCATTTGAAATTTTTCTGTCAGGCCGAGCAAACTCTCGGCGTGGCCTACGAATAAATAGCCGCCGGGGTTCAGGCAGCGGTAAAACTTTTCGATCAGCCGCTTCTGCTCCGCCTCGTCGAAATACATCATCACGTTCCGGCAGAAGATCACGTCATTGCGCTGGGGCAAGTACTCGGTCTTTAAATTGTGAAAGTCGAAGTGGACCATTTCCTTCAGCGCTTTCTTCACTCCATAGCGTTCGCCGATCTTATCGAAGTAGCGCAGCCGGAAGCTGTAATCGACGGTCGACATCTGGTGCTCGTTGTAAGCCCCTTCCTGTCCCGTGCGCAGCACGGAGTAACTGATATCGCTGGCCAGAATCTCTACGCGCCAGGGCGGGGGAACCAGCGGCTTAGGCAGCGAGATGGCCACGGGCAGCGGATTTCGCAGGTAGTAATAGGCGAGGGCGTCGGCCGACAGCATGGCCAGCGTGTACGCTTCCTGCCCTGTCGAACAGCCCGCGCTCCATACTCGAACCGAATATTCACGGTGCGCCTGCTTGCGTTTGAGCATCTCCTCCAGTACTTGTTTCTGGAACAAATCCAGTTGAGCCTTGTGGCGGAAGAAGCTGGTCTCGTTGACCGTCAGGTTCTCCAGCAACTGGGCCAGTTCCGCTTTGCCTTCCTGGCTGATCAACAGCCGGTAGTAGGCGTAGAAGGAATCAACACGGCACTCCTTCAGCCGGCGCAGCAAGCGGTCCTGCAAAAAGTGCGTTCGGCGCTCGTCGAAGTGCATGCCGCACTCGTGATATACCAGCGCCTGCAGCAACCGCAGTTCCGCATCCGTCAAGATTGGAGCCGGTGCCGCTCCCGATGTGCTCATGCTTTCACTCGTTCCTTGCGCGCGATTCTCAAAAGTCCCTCAGGTTCCCAGTACTGTTTTCCGCTGAAACTTGACCGTTCCATCCTCAGCGAACCGCGGCCGCCCGCGCTTCGGCTTTGGCGCCCTTTCCTTCCGCGATCTTACTTTCCTGCAGCAGGCTGGCCGGAGACAAGAGCTTGGTCATGTCGAGCAATACGATCAGGCGCCCGCGAACTTTTCCCAATCCCGTCACGCAGTTCAGCCCGCCTTCCTGAAATACACCTGGAGGCGCCTCGACGTCTTCCCCTGCAATCTTCAGTACCTCCGACGCCGAGTCCACAATCAGTCCTGCCAGCTTGCCCGAGTGCTCCACCACCAGAATCCGGTTATGCTTGGTCAGCTTCGCGTGCTTATCGCCAAAGCGCTTGCGTAGATCCATCACCGAGACGATCTTGCCCCGCAGGTTAATCACCCCTTCAAGGTAGTCGGGCGCATCCGGCACGGCCGTGATCTCCGGCACCCGCACGATCTCGTGCAGCGACGTGATGGGCACGCCATAGGTCTCGCGCCCTACCTGGAAGCCCACGATGTGTAGTTCACGGTTCATCGTTTGTCCTAGGAACGCGCGGCTGCCGCAGCCCGGCGTGCGTGATACGATTTTTCGTCCGCTGCCGCCTGCCGGGTCGCTGAAGCTTCGTCGAGCGTGAAGCGGTCCATGAAGTCGAGCAGGCCGCGTGACATCTTCGACATCTGCTCGGCCGAAGCCGCCAGTTCCGTCGAACCCGAAGTCGACTGCTGCACCAGTTCCCGCATCCGTTCCATGGCTTTCACCACGGCCTGCGCTCCTGAGGCCTGCTCTTCCACTGCCGAGTTGATTTCGTGAGTGATTTCATTCAGCCGCGTAGTGGCCCGGGCGATCTGCGATGAGCCGTGAGATTGTTCGTTGGTGGCCGCGCCGATTTCCTGGGCGAACTTGTAGACCTCGGTAACCACATTCGAGATTTTCCGCAGCGCCCCATTCAGTTCGCCGCCCAGATCCAGGCCTTCGTTCACGATCCCGGTCGAGCGGTCCATGTTCTCCACGGCCTTGCGCGCTTCCTTCTGAATGCTCTGAATCAGTTCCGAGATTTCCTTGGTCGACTGCGCCGATTTTTCCGCCAGTTTGCGGACTTCGTCCGCCACTACCGCAAATCCCAGTCCGTGCTCGCCCGCTCGTGCCGCCTCAATGGCTGCGTTCAACGCCAGCAAATTCGTCTGCTCGGCGAGATCGTCGATGACTTCGATGATCTTTCCAATGTCGTCGGCCCGTTGTCCCAGCGCTCCAATGATTTCTCCCGAGGAAGTAATGGTCGCATTGATCCGGTTCAGGCCGTCGGTAGCCTTTTCCATTGTGGTGATACCGCTGTGGACCTCTTCCCGCGAACGGTTCGAGATATCGAGCAACACCTTGGCGGTATCCGCCACGCGTTGAATCGAAGCCACCATCTGATCGATGGACGCGGAAGTTTCGCTCACGCTGGAAGCCTGTACCTGCGTGCTCTTCACCATGTTCTGCACGTTCACACTCATCTCGTGCATGGTGCTGGTGACCTCGTCAATGGCGGAGGAAGCCTGCAGCCCAATTTTGGCCGAATCGTCCGATGCGTTCGCCACCTGCCCCGAGGCGCTTGCCACCTGCGCGGAAGCATCCCGTACGCTGCGCACCAGACGGCCGAGTCCCTCTACCATCTTGGCGAATGCGTTGCCCAATGTGTCGTTCGCGGAGCGCGGCTTGACCTCGACCGTGAGATCTCCCCCGGCAATCGATTCCGACACTCCCGCCATCTCTTTCAGATAGGTGACCATCTTGCCGAAGCTGCGCGCCAATTCTCCGATTTCATCCTCGCCCTTCACGTCGATGCTGTGCTCTAGGTCGCCGGTGTTGCCGATCTGCCGCGAAACCTGCATCAGGTTGATCAGCGGTTCGGTAATGGACTTGGCCGTGCGGTAAGCGACCGCCCCACCCAGGCCCAGTGCGGCAAGCGTGCTGACAATGGCCGCCAGAATGGTCCATGTGCTGGCTGTTTCATCGGACTTGCGCCCCGCTTCGACCAACTTGCGGTTCTCTCCGTCGGCCACATCCAGCGCTTCGGTCGAATTCTTTACCCACGAGGAAGCATCCTTCTGAAGGTAGTAAATCTGTAGTTCGGCGACGGTCGCGTTGCCCGAATCCACATCCTTGCGTTTGTCGATCAGGGGCTGGGCAAACTCTTTGCTCCACGCTTGTTCGAGCTGTTCCACTTTAGTGAGCGCCGCCCGCTCCTGATCGGAATTCGCAAGCGTACTGCCTTGCGTAAGTTTTTCGTTCAGTATGCGCAGCCCTTCATTCATCCGCTCCACTTCCCGGGTATCGCCGCTGAGAAGGTAGTTGCTGAGGTACAGGCGGTTCTGCATCATCTGAAAGCGCACTTCGTTGGTGGCGTCGGCCAGTTCGAGCGATGCCGTGGCCGCGTCTTTCGCCGCGTGCTCGCGATGCACGGCCAGCAAATTCACGATGAACAGCACCACCACCATGCTCAGGATGTATCCGAAATTCTTGTAAAGCTTCTTGCCAATCGTCATGCCGTTCCTCCCGGCCGCTTGCGCGTTACGCTACTGATGAGGTTCGAATTTGAAATCCACGACTCCTGAGGTCTCCACCGAAGCGGGCTCAAAACGCCACTTCTTCACCGCATCCAGTGCGGCCGTGGCCAGCACGGGATGTCCACCGACCACCTTTGCATCCTTCACCGTTCCATTCGCCGCAACCACTACCTCGACCTTCACTGTTCCCGAGAGATTCATCTTCCGCGCCAGATCGGGATATACCGGCTGAACCTTGGTCTTGGCCCGGCGCACGATTTCGGTTTGCGCTTCCTGACTTCGAACCCTTACCACCCCTCCCGTCACTGCTAATGCCATCACTGCCAATAGCACTCCGATCTTTCGTGAAGACACAGTTCCTCCGAGGCAATATCGTGGTGATCCCATCGGAGCAACACCGTGGCCATGCATCCACTTACAGAAAAACCAAAGTAATGACAGAGAAGTATTTGGAAATAAAGGTTTAGCGCGCCTGTCGAAAGCGTTTCTCAGCCGTGGTCCGGAATTAGTCCAGTCTCACAGTTCGCTCCGCGCGAAACTGATTCTCACATTGAGATCACCAATCCCCGCTTTTTCTCGGGATTTCACACTTAGGCACCCGCATATCCATTTCACTTGACTCAAATTGAGATGCCGGGATAGTTTTCCAATAGATTCAATCACTTATGAGAATCGTAAAAAGCCGGTGCCAGCGGTGACACTCTGAAAGACTTCGCCAGCAATTCGACGCCGTCTCCGGCAGGCCGCTCCCTGCCTAATTCCGACGAAGCTTTTCAGAAACTCCTGCTTCGAATCGCAGCCAAAGCCGCGGAACGCGCCGATGTCACCTCGCTCATCCAACTTTTCTGCCGCGCCACTCGTGAGTTCTTTCAGGTCAGCGGCGTTTATTTCTGGCGCCGCCACGCTGGCGACGAACTCATTGGAGAACAAGCCGACGGCAAACTGGCCGATCGTTTCATCGGGCTCCGCCTGCTGCCTCAACAAAGCGCCGTCACTGCCGAGGCTGTACGCACTCGCCGCACAATTTTTATCAACCAGGTAAAGTCGAGTCCGTCATTCCCCGCCGCCAGTCAGTTTGAAGCCCGCTCCATGATGGCCGCGCCGCTGGTGGTCTTCGATGAAGTTATCGGCGCGGCGACCTTCCTCCATGATTCCGATGAAGGATTCTTTAATGAGGACCTGGCCGCCAAGGCGACCATCCTCGCCGGACAACTCGGCAGTTTGCTCGAGGCGACCCGGCTCGGTGACGCATCGCGCGAGGAGCATCGCCGCGCAGAAATCCTGGCCGAGGTCGCCAATGCGCTCCACGGAACGCCGGACGTCGGTGCCGTCATCGAGGCGCTGGCGGATCGTCTTCGGGTATTGTTGCGGACGCGTCTGGTCTCGATTCTTTTGCGCCGCGAAGGCCCCTTCGAATTGCGCGCCGTATCCGCCGACACGCCGCAGCTTGCCAATTCCTTCCGCGCCGGCCATGACCGGCAGACCATACGCTTTGCTTCCGACCTGGCGCAGCGCGCCGTTTCTGCCGGAGAGGCGATCACCATCTCCATCAGTAGCGATCAACACTCGCTGGGCGCGCTGGTTTCGCCCGGAATGCTGATCGCCGCTCCTTTCCGCACATCGCACACCCAGGGAGCGATCCTGGTTTATCCGCGCCACGAAGGAGCCTTCAGTCCGGAAGAGAAGTCGCTGGTGTCGGCCATCGCCGGCTTCGGTGCCGTTGCCGTAGCCCATGCCGAACTCAGTGCTACCGCGCAAGGCCAGGCGCGCGAACTGCACCAATTGCTCGAAATCTCCTCCGAGCTTAGTTCGAGCGGCGATCTCGAACATTTTCTGCAGGCTTTCGTGGTCCGCGCCGCCAATTTCCTCGGCTTCGGCCGCTGCTACATTGCGCTGTACGAGGACGGGCAATTCCGCGTGCGCTATGGGGTCATTCGAGGTGAGGCGCAACGCGTGGATACTATTTATCCCGAGGGCTTGGCAACTCGAGCCCTGCGAGCCAAGGAAGTTTTCTGGTCCGACGATCTCGCTCACTTGGCCGGGGTAAATCTGCAAGCCGTTGCCCAATACGACGCCCGCCAGTTGCTGACGGTCCCTCTGCTGGGCGCCAATGGAGCGCTGCTCGGCATGTTCGGAGTTCTCGACCGTCTTGACCAGACCGGCATCTCGCAACAGGATATTCGACGCGCCCGTGCTCTGGCCGCGCAGGTTTCGGTGGTTCTTGAAGTCGCTCACAACCTGCATCAATCTGAGAAGCATCGTCGCCGCGCCGAGGCCCTCACCCAACTGGCGCGGGAAATTGATGGCGTGCTGCGCCTCCCGGATTTCGCCCGCAAGTTTGTCGAGCGCGCCGTGGCCTTGGCCGGCGCTCGTTCCGGTGCCGTTGCTTTATTTCAGGATGGAATCTTTCAGACGGTTGTGCTGCGTCCGGAGTCGAGAGAAAGTGCCGCCGGTGGGCCAACCGCCGACGATCCCGCTCAAAATAGCGCGACCGCAGGCCATGCTATCTCAACCTCCGTCCACGTCGATCGCGCGCAGCAGCGATTGGTTCACGCTCTTTCCGAGTTGATCGCGAAACGCACCGAGGCGATTATTTCTGGCTCCGCTGCAGAACTCCTGAGTCCTGATTTGGCCTCGAGTTTAGGCTGGAGCGATTGCGTCGTCGTGCGCCTTCCCGCTTCCAACGGGCAACTCGCTGGCCTGCTCTGCCTGTCTGGACGCGATCGGCCTCTCGCCAGCGACGATCGCGACCTGCTGGAAGCGATTGCCGCCCACGCCGCCATGGTTCTGGAGAATGCCAGCTTGTTTACTCGCATGGAACAAGCCAACCGGCATTGGTCAGAAATTTTTGACGCCATCACCGACTACATTGTCGTGCACGACGAAACCGACAAGGTCCTGCGCGTGAATAGTTCTCTCGCCACCCTGATCGGAGTTGCTCCCCAGGAACTGATCGGCGTCAACATGCGGGCATTGTTGGCCCTCACCAACGAAGGCGCGCTTTATTCCTGTCCTTTTTGCCGCTCGATGGGCGAGGACGGCGACGAATTCGTTCACCCCGCCTTGGACCGCACTTATCTGGTTTCGACTTCGCGCGTGCACGGCGCTTCCGGCGAGAGTCTGCAAACCATCCACGTGCTGAAAGACATCACCGACCGTCGCGAAGCCGAGCGCCGTTACCGCGAACTTTTCGACAACATCCAGGAAGGACTATTCTTCAGCACGCCCGAAGGCCGGTTTATCGAGGTCAACGACGCTTTGGTGGCCATGCTCGGCTACTCCAGCCGCGATGAATTGCTGCAGGTGGATATTTCCACTCAAGTTTATTTTTCTCCCGAGCAGCGCCGGCTCCATGCCGATGTCATGGAAAGAGACGGCCACCTGCGTAACTTTGAGGCTACACTTCGCCGTAAGAACGGCTCTCCCATCTATGTCCTGATTAATGCCTTCGGCATGTACGACAACGCTGGCCATTTGCTGCAGATTCGCGGCTTGATGCTCGACGTTACCGGCCTTCACACCTATCAGTCCGAACTGCAGCGGGAGCGCGACTTCTCGGGCAAAATTCTGAGTAACACCCAGAGCCTCATTCTGGTCTCCGATACCGCCGGGCTCATCAGTTACGCCAATCGCCGGTGGTACGAAGCCGGCTTCGAGCAACGCGAACTTCTTGGCCGTCCTTTGCTCGAGTTGGCTGCGCCCGGCTACGTTCGCCCGCTGGCCGATGCTCTGCAGGCGACGCTGCGCGGTGGCCAGGTCGACAATCTGGAATTGCAGATCATGCGCGGCAACGGCAACATCGGGCAGTTTTCCGTTAACCTCAGCCCCATGCGCGACGAGCAGAACAACATCAACAGCATCGTCGTCGTCATGACCGACATCACTGATTCCGCGGAACTGCGCGGCAAACTGGTTCATGCCGAGAAAATGGCTGCGGTCGGCCAGTTAGTGTCAGGCGTTGCCCATGAAGTAAATAATCCGCTGACCGCAATTCTCGGCTTTGCCGACCTGCTGCTTGAAAATCCCGATCTGCCCGACACTGCGCGAAAAGACCTGCGCGTCATCCTCCAGGAGGCGCAACGCACCAAACAGATCGTGCAAAACCTGCTTAGCTTTGCCCGGCAAATGCCTCCCCAGCGCAACCCCGTCCAGCTCAACCTGATTCTGCGCCGCACCATCCAATTACGTTCTTACGATTTCACCAGTCATGGCATCGATGTCATCGAACACCTCGATGAGGGACTGCCCGACGTTATCGGTGACGCTCACCAACTGCAGCAGGTTTTTCTCAACATCCTGAATAACGCCTACGACGCGGTTCACGAAACCGGCCGCGCCGCCCGCATTGAAATCATGAGCACTAAGTCCGGCAATGCCGTCGAAGTTTCTTTCTCCGATAACGGCCACGGCATCTCCCATCCCGACCGCATCTTCGATCCCTTCTTCACCACCAAGGAGGTCGGGAAAGGAACCGGCCTCGGCCTGAGCATTTGCTATGGCATCGTGAAGGAGCACGGAGGCGAGATTCTCTGCCACAACAATCCCGATGGCCAGGGAGCCACCTTCATCGTTCGCTTTCCCGCAGCGCCCCACACTGCTTCTCTGGGTGTGGCCGCAGGAGTCAATCAACCATGACAAGCGCCCAAGTTCAACCTACCTTCTTGCCGGTCCTTCTGATCGAAGACGAGCCCTCCATCATGGCCCTGGTCAGCGCCACGCTCGAGCGCAACGGCTATCACGTCGTGTGCATTGAGTCAGGCGCCGAAGCCCTGCGCATGCTGGAAAAAGGCCAGTATCTCGGCGTGGTCTCCGACATGCGCACGCCAGGAGGCGTCGATGGCGCCCAGGTCCACACCTGGATTTCCGCGCATCGTCCCGATCTCGTCGATAAAGTCGTCATCATTACCGGCGATTACGCCAACGAAGAAACCGTCGCCACTTTGCGCAAGATCGGCGCGCTCTATCTGGAGAAACCGTTCCGCGTCCAAGATCTCATCTCCGCCGTGGAGAAAACCATGGGAAAGGCCCGATGACGATGAGCGCCCCGTTCACCAAGCCGCCTCTCGGCAAAGAAGACCTCCGCGTTCGTCTGCTGATCGTGGATGACGAGCAGAGCATCCGCAAGCTCTGCGTCACCGTGGGCGAAGCCCTCGGCTTCATCTGCCTCGAAGCCGATAGCGGCGAGTCCGCACTCGCTCTGCTTGAAGAACAACCGGTTCACATGGTCCTGAGCGACATGGTCATGCCACACATGTCAGGTCTCGAATTTCTTGAGAAGGTAAAAAAACTTCTTCCTCGCACTGAAGTCGCGCTCATGACGGGACACGGGTCGATCGAAACCGCTGTGCAGGCCATGAAACTCGGCGCCTACGACTACATCACCAAGCCATTTTCTCCGCTCGAAGAATTGCGTCTCTTTCTGCGCCGCATGGCCGAGAAAGTTCGTCTGGTCGAGGAAAACGAATTCCTGCGCCAGCGCATGGATTCGGAAACCGCGGTGCACGGCATCATCGGATCATCGGCAAAAATTCAGGAAGTGCTGCGCGTCGCTTCACGCCTCAAAGACACCCGCACCGCCGTACTGATCTCCGGCGAAAGCGGTACCGGCAAGGAGTTAATCGCGCGCGCCATTCATTTCCGCGGAGCTTTCGCCAATCGTCCTTTCGTCGCCGTTGACTGCGGCTCGCTCGTCCCTACGCTGATCGAGAGTGAGCTCTTCGGCTACGAGAAGGGAGCTTTCACCGGCGCCCTGAAATCGAAGCAGGGACTGTTTCAATCCGCCGATACCGGCTCGGTTTTTCTCGATGAAATCGGCGAGCTTCCGCTGGAGTTGCAGGCCAAACTGCTGCGCGTGCTGCAGGAAAAAGAAGTCCGGCCGGTGGGCAGCAACCAGCGCGTGAAAGTGGATGTCCGCATCATCGCCGCCACTAATCGTGATCTCGAAGCAGCCTACAAAAATGGAACCTTCCGCAAAGATCTTTATTTCCGCTTGAATGTTGTCACCGTGCACGTGCCTGCGTTGCGTGAGCGGCGCAGCGATATTCCCGTGCTGGTGAATTGGTTTTGCGAACGTTATGCTCCCGGCGCCGATCTGCGCGTGTCGAATGCCGCGATGAAAGCTCTGATGAACTATGACTGGCCGGGCAACGTGCGCGAACTCGAAAACTGCGTGGAGCGCGCCGTCGCCCTGGGCAACGGAACCTTGATCGACCTCGGCGATCTGCCGCCATCCATTGCTGCCCTGAATTCGCGCGGAACTCGTTCCTCTTCAGAATCCGTGCCCGAACTGGTTTCCGATCTCGCGGCCGCCGCCGAGGGGAGCTCCAGCGAAGGCGCTGCCGCGGCTCCGCTCTCGACTACCGATCTGGAAGATATCGAACGCGCCACCATCCAGCGTGTCTTCGAGCAGGTAAAAGGCGACAAAGCCCTCGCCGGCCGCATGCTCGGCATCAGCCGCGCCACTCTCTACCGCAAACTTAAGCGCTACAACATCAGCGGCAACCCAGGTTCCGCACCAGGTTCCGGACCGTCGAGCCATACGCTGCAGTGAATGCTGGCGGCTCGGACACTCCCTGCGAGGAGGGTGAGTATGAGAGAACCATTGACACCGAAGCAGAAAGCGTTGTGCGTAGTGCTGATATTCTTCCTGAACACGCCCATACTGATCTTCATATTCTGCTATTCGAGCGAATTCTCTCCAAGACAGGTGGGACTGGCAGGAGCCGTCAACTTACTGCTCGGAGTTCCGTTGCTCGCATTGATTACAGAGAAATGGATTCGCAAATTTTGATCTCGACGCCGCCAAGCGTTGCTGGCTCCAATCTGTGGATTTCTGATCGAAATAAATCTCCATCAGATTTCTGGGGACTCGGGCTCCTGGCGGGTCAGATCGAGTCTAGGTACCCCCTCCCCCCTCCCCCCTCCATCTCTGGAATCACCGGGTTAGCAGTTGCCCGCACACTCTTCGAAAAGAAATGGCACGTCGCGGCGGATTTCCCGTGCCAGTTGAGCGTCTGCCTCTATTGACCACTGTAATTGACGCCGTGCAAACAAGACGCCATGAATTTTTTGCACGAACCGTCCCAGAAAGACGACGGGCCTCATCAACTCAACAAAGATCCATCTAGTGGTCCTACTGCTCATCGTCAGGGGGCTGGCCCACACATTATACCGAATGAGGCTGCCCCACTCGTCGCGGTTTTCGACGAGTGGGCGGCACGGGCCTCCATCCCTGGCATCCTCATTCGGGATGGTGCGTGGGGCAGCCCCCTTCGAGCATCTTTATGATTTCTTTACACGGGTGTTGGTACGCTTAACAAAGCGCCTTGGGCGCGTCCCCCGTGCTCAATCGACGCTTGGAAGACAAAATTCGGCATCTCTGTGCCCTCGCTTCAGCCGCGAAAGACGACGACGCGTGGTTGTTATTGTCCGAGCTTCGAGTCTTAATCACTCAACAAATTGAACGCCTGCGAATGGTTGCTGCCGCCAGGCTCTCAGGAAAGTCTGAGTTTGCGGAGCGACGGCAACAAAACCTGGCATTGTCCGAAACTCCAATGTCCGAAACTCCAAATCGTACAACGCTCGACAATGAGTGATTTCCCACGAAGCTAATTCTTGCCGAACGCGCCGCGCAAAGGAATGGGCGACCCGGGCGGGCCAAGCTGAAGTCCTCAAAGAAGATAGTTTAATGGAATCCCGTGTCTCGCGATTGATGCGAGACACGGGGCACCCATCGTCCAATCGTTCTTTTCGCTTCTATACTCCCGGGGGCTTCTTTTCTTCCTGCCGCTTTTTTTCCTCGGGTGTTTGCGGCTTGGCGGGCTCCTTCTTGGGAGGAGGCGCGGGTTTTGCCGCCGCTGGTGGAGGAGTGTGCGTCTGCGGATGGGCGCTCGGCGGTGGAGTTGACGGCCGGGCTGCCGGCTCGGTTGGTTTCGGCGCGGGCCGATTCGCCTCGGGACGAGCGGGTTCCGGCTTACTCGGCTGTGCTGCGGGAGGCCGATTCGCCTCGGGACGAGCGGGTTCCGGCTTACTCGGCTGCGCTGCGGGAGGCCGATTCGGCTCGGGCCGATTGTTCGGCTGCGCTGCGGGAGGGCGATTTGGCTCGGGCCGGTTGTTTGGCTGCGCTGCGGGAGGGCGATTTGGCTCAGACCGGTTGTTCGGCTGTGCTGCGGGAGGACGATTTGGCTCGGGCCGATTGTTTGGCTGTGCTGCCGGTGGGCGATTTGGTTCCGGTTGAGCGGGGCGATTGTTCGGCTGGGCCGCAGGCGGACGGTTCGTCTCGGGCCGGTTGGGCTGGGCTTCCGGCTTATTGGGAGCTGGACGGTTGGCTTCCGGCGGCCGGTTTGGTTCCGGACGATTGTTTGGCTGATTTGGTTCGGGACGATTCGCGGGTTGAGTTGCTGGGCGATTCGGCTGAGCCGGGGCGGCTGGTCTCGCATTCGGCGCCGGCTGATTTCCCGGCCGGTTCGCGGGGTGGTTTGCAGGAGCTCCAGCAGCGGGCTGGCCCGGGCGCGCCGCCGCATTCGCGGGATGACCCGACGTTGGGGTTGCAGGCTTGCCCGGAGGAGCGACCTTCACCGCGGGATGCGCGGCTGGAGCGCCGGCGGGATGCATACTTGCGAGCTCGCGTCTGGGTAGAGGCTGGCCGGGATGCGACGCCATTGCTTGCTGCCTGGCAGCGAACGACGGTGGCGGAGGCGGCGGAGTCTTTTTCGCGACAACCTGCCTGCTCCTCACTGCCGCCGGAGGCGCAGTGACATGATTCGCGGTCGAGGCCTTCGCTCCGAGCACACTCTCGCGCGTAGGATTCACTGCAACCCGCGCACTTACGGGAGCAGATGCGACCTGCTGTGGAGTTAGCTTGACCGCGGCTCGTGCCACGGGCTGCGCGCCGGCAAAGGCGGCTTGCGGAACTGCCGTCACAGCGCCGGGTACGGTCCGGTTTACATAGGTCACATTCGTGATGTTCGTCGTCTTGTTGACAACGGTGGTGTTATAGACATTGGTGACAGTCGTGGTGTTGACGGTGGTGCTGCTGACGTTGATCTGAGTCATGTAAGTGCGGCTGACCGGGTAGGACGGAACAAAAACTTCGCGCGGCCCAAGCGGGAACCATCCGACATTACCGCCGAAGCCACCACCGCCGCCAACGAAAACCACCAGGGCCGGTGCATATACGGGCTCTTGCGCCGGCGGGCCGGCGATCCAACCCCAGCGACCATCGACGCTCACCCAGCGTCCATAGTGGAAGGGCGCATAGCCCCAGGAAGAATCGTCAACCCAGGTGTATCCCCAGGGATCAATCCAATCCCAATGGCCTTCGTGATAGGGTGCCCAACCGGAATCAACGTGGCTGGGAAACCACACGTGACCGTAGTTGGAATCGTCGCGCCAATCGCCGTTGTCATCGAGATCTTCGTAGCCAACGACGTCGCGCGACATATATTGCGCGGACCGGGAATCGTCGTAGCGACGGTCCCGTCCATCGGCCCAGGTATCGAACTGATCGGGTTCGCCGATCTGCTCGACATCGGCGTTCAGCGAATCGGTGCCGCTGAAAGTGCCGCTCTGTCCGGCGTGCAGGGAGTAAGTCTGGCCGTTGCCGGTGGCGTCTCCCTCGCCGGCGCGAATGGTGACAATTGTGTTACTGCCATCTTCACTGGCTTCGAGGCGGTAACTTCCCGGCTGGGAGATGGTAAAAGCCAGGTTGGGCGTGTCGATCTCGAAGTCATCATCCCGGCCCAATCGCCGCACTCGAATATTGACGGCGCCAGAGCTTAACTGAAGTTGCACCGTGTGGTCATCCAGGTTCAGAAAGGACACACCGGTATTGGCCGACAGGCGGATCACAGCCGATCCGAGTTGCAACTCGGCGCGCGAATCTTTATCCGCCCAAAGTTGATCGCCGGTAGTCATGGGGCGGTTTTCGACCGCCTCTACCCAATCGGTTTCGCCCGCCGGCTGGAATGAGACCGAGCCTTCCATGTAACCGAGTCGAGCCACCCGGCTGGGCGGATCGTCTTGATCGTCTTGCGCTGCCGCCCCGATGGGCAGAGCGATAGACACGAGAGCGAGCCCGAGCAGCGCGCTCCATAAGCTTTTCTTCAATTTGTTTTCCATTAGTCGATGCCCCAATCTTGTTTTATTCGCGAAACCCGAATTCGCGGAGTAGTGTAGCGGCTTGGATGCCGGAAGTCCTAGGATCGGCTACCTCTTTTGGACCATAGCGAAAAGGAGCCGGGGATGAGATTAACGTCTCAACCTGAGACAGTGGCAGGATGCGGGGTCAATCCGCGATATTGGTACTGGTTCTAAGTTGCTGAAAAGGCGAGCCCCTGAGTGCTACTCCTTCCGTTCCGCACTGTGGTCTCGGTCGTGCTTCTCCTTCCTGCGTAACCGCGGATTCTGGCTCCCCAATGTTCTTCCTAACCGGGAAGGGGGAGCCCAACCGCACTTCCAAATCAGGGTAAAACCGGTCGTCGACTGAACCAGGTCCGGGGCAGGTTGGGAAAGGGTGATCGCTTGGCGCAACAAGCCACAGCACAATCGCGCGCAGCGCAAGGCAGTACAGTCGCTGACCTTGCCCGATTTTTTCCCGAAGCCACGCCGGTTCGCATTCCTGTTCAGTTCACGCGGAGCGGTAACACGAGTGGCGAAAACCAGCCGGCCGTTCAGGGCGTCCAGGAAAGCACGGTCATCGAATTCGGAACTTCGCGCGAAGTTCTATTCGCCTGCACGACGCCGCTAGAGTTTGCTGACGTTCTGCATCTCCGTAACTCGGATGGCTCGCTCGATGCCGAAGCCGCAGTAGTTGCGGTGCAATACCACCCGGGCACGACCCTGGTAGCCGCCCGCTTCCTAAACTCAGTTCCTAACTGGATCGTGAAACCATGACTGCATCGCAACCCGAATCGCCAACTCCCGATCTGGCGGCCATATGGTCGAGCGCCCGCCGCCTTCATCCGATTTATGCTGAACTGGCGCGCGAGTTCGTCATTGACCTTCCTGCCTGCGCCGATCTCGAGTCTTTTGTGGACACACCTGGGGCCGAATCCGTCCAGCAAGCCCAGCAATGGCTCAATCAGATGGACGAGCGCATCCAGGTTCATCAGTTAAGACAGTTTTTGCAGACCAGTTCGCTGGTCGATCCTCAGGGCCTTGTCGCCTTACTTCAGCATTTGTTGGCGCAGACGGTTCACAGCGAGTCCATGCGCGACAAGATTGATTTTCTGCTGGTGCAGTATTTCAGCCAAGTCGCTCCCACCGAGCTCGACGATAACAGCGCCGACCTCGCTTACATCGCTCATGGGCTGGAGCCGATTCTTGGCACGGTGGAAACCAAGGCGCCGGTATGGTTGAATGCTTTAGATCGGGTTCTGGATTCGGCACGCCGATGCCGCTCTCTCGACGAACTGCTGCATGGCGGCGTGCTGGAGCAGGGACGCAAAGCGAAGGGTCAGGCTGGCGATCTGTTCTACCTTCCCATCGCGCTGGTTGCATTTACCCGGTTCGGATATCTGATGCGGCGTGTCTTCTTCCGCCTCATGCTCACCGACCTCAACAACATTCTCGACGGTCTGGTCGAACTGCAAGAAAAAGGAGTGGAGACAATTGATTGCCGGCGCGCGCAATTTTCCGCGCAGGAACCGATTGTTCGTCTGCGCATGATCTGCCAGTCGTGGAAAGTCATGTTTCAAGCGGAGTATTCCTCCGGCCAGCCGCTGCGCATGCTGGTGGACCTGCGTGCCTCGGTTGACGGGGCGCTGGGGCGCGGAACGGCGGGCGAGCAAGAGGTCAAAGGCCCAGCAGCTCCGCCCGCGAAAGCACCGCGAGCTGGCGCTGCCGCCGCTGGCGCAATTTCTTCAGCGTCTGCAACTGCGAGGTCGACCGCTCCGGTAGCGGCGGAGACGCCGCAATTCGCCGTCGCTCACTCAGATGCTCCCGAATTCGAAATTTCCTCGACTCCGGAATGGAATTCCGACGCGGACTCCAACAAGAGTAGCGAGAAATAGAAATCAGCATCACAGGGCGACAAGTAACAGGCGTTGTAAACGACAGAAAGGCAGCACTCCAGCGAAGCTACAGGACTCTGAAAAGGAAAATTGCCAAGTGGATCAAGCGACGGTACTCATTATCTCGGACGACGTGGAATTCTCCCGGAGCATTACCGGACGCTGGCAGATGGAGCGCCACGTGCCCACGTTCACGCTGCTGAGCGGAGATATTTGGCCGCGTTGCATGGAGAACTTTGCGATAGCCATCGTCGGTCCGCTTCGGCGGGAACTGCTTTCCGTGATAATGGAGCCTTTGCACTCAACCCAGCAGCCCCTGTTTTGCCTCTGCGAGGATGCTGCTACCGCGCAACTGGTGCGCGAGCGCTGGCCGCGGACTTCAGTGCTGCGCTGCGATGAAAGCTGGCTGAACGTTTTAGTTCTGTCGGCGGGCGAGGCTCTGCTCCGCGCCCGCGCCGAAGCCCGCGCCCGGGTTGCCGAAGAACGGAGCGCTGTGCTGGAATGCCAGGCCATGCTCGGGCGCTACATGCTGGAAATGCGTCATAGCCTAAACAATGCGCTCACTTCGCTTCTTGGCAATTCCGATCTGTTGCTGATTGAACCCGGTAGCCTTTCGGCCCAGGCTCGCGCGCAGATCGAAACTATTCGCAATATGACGCTGCGCATCCATGAGGTGCTGCAGCGTTTTTCGTCGCTGGAAAAAGAAATGAATGTGGTGGCGCAACAGGTGGAACGGGATTCTGGAAAATACCACATCGCCGCCGCTGCTGCTGTTGGCCACTGAAGGCAAGAATGAGAACTTTAGTTTTGCCCTCCCCCGGTAAAGTACCGATCTGATCTCGCTCGGCAGGCGCGCGAGTTTACACGAAACGCTTGGGGAAAGGCTTTATGCACAAGTTAATCGCAACCAGTACGATTCTCGAACATGAACTTTCCGAGTTGCGCTTGCTGGTGGAGCGGCAGACCGGAATCGTACTTGATTGTCCGAACAGTGCGCTGGCTGCGCACGTTGCCGACTACATCGAGGCTCAGGATCTGGGATCATCCAACACGCTGATGGAGCGTCTTCGCTCCTCCGCTCAAGATGCTTCCAACCTGTCTCCGCTGCTCGATGGGTTGGTCAATGCCAATACTGGCTTCTTCCGTCATCCCGGAGCGTTGAATGCTTTCGCGCGGCATGTGGTGCCGCAGCTTTGCGCCCGAAAATCCGTCGACGGCCCCAGCCCGCTCCGCATCTGGAGTGCGGGTTGCTCCACCGGAGAAGAAACGTATTCGATTGCGATGGCCGTCTGCGACGCTTTGAGCCAGAATGGCACGAGCCCGTCGAATGTCTCTAATAACGCAAACAATGGGCAGAGTGCAGGAAGCGCAAAGAGCAATCGCAGCGGAGGCATTGCCGATAGCGCGCCGACCACTTCAGGCTGCGCGAAGCCCAGCGCCACATTCTCGATCCACATCGTGGGCAGCGACTTGCTTCCACACAATATCGAAACTGCCGATCGCGGCGTGTACCGGCAATCGGCTCTGGATGGGCTGCCTCCCGCCACTATCCGTAACTATTTCTCGAAAATCAGTTCTCCGGCAGTCTCGCTGAATGAAAATCAGGAGCAGAACGAATCAAAAAACGGAACTTTGGGAGGGCTGCCGAGTGCGGCCAACAGCGCTCATTTGCTGGTGAAGCCTCGCCTGCGCAGTCTGGTGACGTTTAATTGCATGAACCTGGCGCGTCCCGGCTACATCGGCCGCTTCGACTGTATCTTCTGCATGGACGTGCTGCCCCAGTTTTCCCGTGCCCAGCGCATCGCCCTGATCGAGCGCCTGCACCTTTATCTCGAACCAGGCGGATATCTATTCCTAAGCCAGACTGAAAAACTCATCATGTCGAACCTGAACTTCCGCGCCGAAACTTTCGATGGCTATACCTTCCATCGCAAACCCCTGGCGGCATCAGCTGCCTACGGTCGGTAGGTTTCTGTCCAAGCGGAAGAGTTGTCCAGAAATGAGTTGTCCAACAAGCTTTTGATCGAACGCGGCCGGGTCGGCGCGCGCCCAATGTTCGAGCGGCGCGCGCCCAATGTTCGAGCGGCGCGCGTGTGAGAACTCTGCGCGCTTCTTCAGTCGAATTCTCTACGCCTTCGCAGAGAAAAATGGGCAGTTCCAGCGAACGGCCGATTCCATCCAACTAAATACATTTCGTACGGCAACATCGTAGCCATTTAGTTGGGCTTCTCCTCTTCCTTTTTCGGCGGTTCCTTCTTGGCAGGCGGATGCTGAGTTGCTGGTTTAGCTGCAGCCGGGTGTTGGGCCGGCTTCGCAGCCGGAGCGGCTACGGAAGGCTTGTTTTCAGGTTTTGCGGCAGGCTTATTCGTAGTCCGTGGCGGCGTTGCCGGTTTCGCTGGTTGCTCATGGGCGGCTGGTTGTGCTGGCTGAGTACGCCGCTCAGCAGGCGCGGGTTGGGTTCGCGCCGCAGGCGCGGCGGGGCGGGCCGCGGGTGCAGGTTGGGTTCGCGCTGCGGGTGCAGCAGGCTCAGCCGCTTTCCTCGCAGGTTCAGCCGGCCTTCCCGGCGCAGCGGCGGTGGTTCGTGCCGAAGCCGGTTGGGCGCGATTTGGCTGTGCGTTCGGCCGCGGCGCCGCTGCAGCGCGCGCAGGAATAACCGGAGCAATCGGCTTACCCGCGGCGATAGGTTTGGCGGCGGCAACTAAGGCCGGGCGGCCGTGATTAACGGAGGCAAATTGCTGGCGGTTCTGCGCCGCCTGCTGCCGCTGCTCGACTTGCGTATTCATGGGCGGAATACGCTGCTCGCGCGTGGCCGCAATTTCCGTCGGCAGAGGCTGACGAGTGATTCCTCCGGGCCCATTGTAACTGGTGCGGCTATTGCCGACGTTGACCGTGGTGTTGTTGATTACCACGGTATTGGTTACCGTGCGGTTGTACACCTGCACATTGGTGATGGTTATATTGTTGACGGAACGGTTGTAATCAAAGCGGTTTCCATTCCAGTATCCGCCTTGATAGCCTGCTCCCACATATCCGAATCCATAGTTAATGCCGCCGTAATAGCCAATATGTCGGCCCCAATAGCCAGAGTGGTAGCGATATCTCCCGTTGGAAAATCCCCAGTAGCCAGGCGTCCACAGATAACCCGCTTCGGGCGGTTGGGCCCATGCGCCAGGCACCCAGTAATAGCCCTGCGAGGAATAACTCCAGTATCCGGGCGTCCACAGATAGCCGTCGCCCGGGCAATCAGGCTGTGAATATTCCGGCAGCGGCGGCGGAGCGTCTGACGCCTCAAGCGCCGGCTGTCCATAGTCTGAATCGTCGGCATCGGCATCGTAATCGTTGTCGGAATAATTCTGGTCCGACGGAGCGCTGGATCCAGTGCTTTGCGTGTCGCTTGCGGGAGCCAGATTGGCCGAGGTGGCTGGGTCCTGCGTCTGATCGGGCTGCGCCGGTTGACTTTGAGCGGTGTTGT
Organism: uncultured Acidobacteriota bacterium; assembly: GCA_963842075.1. Lineage (GTDB taxonomy): Bacteria > Acidobacteriota > Terriglobia > Terriglobales > Acidobacteriaceae > Sulfotelmatobacter. Next base: position 422,636 of record CAWJFA010000021.1, read on the forward strand.
CCGGCGGCGTTTGGTTATTGTTGCATGAAGCAACTCCCAACGTCAGTGCGATGGACGCAATGGCAGTCACAAGAACTGGAAGAGATATTTTGCTGATCTTGTCCATAATTGTTATTTTCCGGCAAGGTTCGATGCAGAATTTCAGCGCGAGGTAGAAGATAAATTGGGGCGGAAGTTTTGGCAAGCGGCTCTAAGCAAACAAAAACTCTTTGGTTCTTAACTCCTTGATTGTATCCCGCAGCTTGGCGGCTTTCTCGAACTTGAATCGCTTGGCCGCTTCGCGCATGTCGCTTTCGAGTTTCGCGATGTAGCCATCCAGTTCTTCCTGCGATTTGAACTCGGGCATGCCATCGGCTTCGCCGCCCGTCAGGTCGGTGTAGTCTGCGGCTATAATCCCGGCCAATGTCATATCGAGCGGACGCACGATCGATTCCGGCGTGATTCCATTTTCCTCGTTGTAGGCGGTCTGGATCGCACGCCGGCGCAAGGTTTCGTCCATCGCACGCTTCATGGAGTCAGTCATGCGGTCGGCGTAGAGAATTGCCCGTCCGTTTAGATGGCGCGCACAGCGGCCGATGGTCTGGATCAAAGATCCCTGGGATCGGAGGAACCCTTCTTTATCTGCATCGAGAATCGCCACCAGCGAGACCTCTGGCAAATCCAGGCCCTCGCGTAATAGATTGATGCCGATCAATACATCGAACTCGCCCTTGCGCAGATCGCGCAGAATCTTCACCCGCTCCAGCGTCTCGATCTCTGAATGCATGTAGCGGCACTTCACGCCCACTTCGGCGTAATACTCGGCCAGGTCTTCGGACATGCGTTTGGTCAGCGTGGTCACCAGCACACGCTCGCCGCGTTCCACGCGCGCGCGAATCTCATGCAACAGATCGTCGATCTGGCCCTTCACCGGCCGTACCTCGACCTCCGGATCAATCAGCCCTGTCGGCCGGATGATCTGCTCCACCACGACGCCCGCGGATTTCGTCAACTCATAAGGCCCCGGTGTCGCTGAAACGTAAACCAACTGGTTAGTGCGGTGCTGGAATTCCTCAAATGTCAGCGGACGGTTGTCTAGCGCTGAGGGCATGCGAAAGCCATACTCCACCAGCGTCTCCTTGCGCGAACGGTCACCTGCATACATACCCCGCAACTGCGGAATCGTCTGGTGCGACTCGTCAATGAACATCAGATAATCGCGCGGAAAATAATCCAGCAGCGTCGGCGGCGGCTCGCCGGGCATGCGCCCCGTAAAGTGGCGCGAATAATTCTCGATGCCGTGGCAGTAGCCCATCACTTTGATCATTTCCAGATCAAACTTTACCCGCTGATGAATACGCTGCGCCTCGACGATCCGGCCTTGCTTTTCCAGTTCCACTTCCCACCACGCCAGCTCTTTCTTGATTGACTCCACGGCTGAGGCCCGGGTCTCGTCTTTCATCACATAATGCGTCTTGGGGTAAATCGGCAGCCGCATATACTTCTGCTTTACCGTGCCAAACAGGGGATCGATCTGCGCCAGCGCTTCCACCTGATCGCCCCACAACTCGATGCGGTACGCCATGTCGTCATAGGTAGGAAAGACTTCGATTACGTCGCCGCGGACGCGGAACGTGCCGCGGCGGAACTCGCCATTGGTCCGCTCGTAAAGAATGTCGACCAGTTTGTGAGTGATATCCTCGCGCGTGATCTTCTGGCCTTTTTCCAGGAACAGCATCATGCCGTAGTAGGCTTCGGGCGATCCCAGGCCGTAGATGCAGCTCACCGAAGCAACAATCAGCGCATCGCGCCGCTCAAATAGGGAACGGGTCGCAGAGAGCCGCAACTTGTCGAGTTCGTCATTGATGGTCGCCTCTTTCTCGATGAACAGGTCAGCGGCGGGAACGTAAGCCTCAGGCTGGTAGTAGTCGTAATACGAGACGAAATACTCGACCGCATTATGCGGAAAGAAATTCTTGAACTCGTGATAAAGCTGCGCGGCCAGGGTTTTGTTGTGGGCCATCACCAGCGCCGGGCGGTTCACCGCCTCGATCACCTTGGCCATGGTGTAAGTCTTGCCTGAGCCAGTGACGCCGAGCAAAACCTGATGCTGCTCGCGATCGTACACGCCGCGCAGCAGCGATTCGATCGCGCGTCCTTGATCGCCCTGCGGTTTGTAATCAGAAACTAGTTTGAAGTCCATGAAAAAAGCTCTTAGCTGTCAACTCTTGGCCTTTGGCCACAATGCCTGTGTGGGGACAGCCGCCCTCGGCTGTCCATGCCGAGCAAAGCTCGGCTCTTCTCACCAACTAGCAGTGCCTCTACAGAAAGCAATTTCGTCGGACGAGAATCTTTTTATTATAGCGCTGGCAAATCTGCGCTCATCTCGGTTGCGTGCCCTACAACTCCGCCAGGACCCGATGCACCAGGGAAATTGCGATCGATCCTTCTCCCACGGCCGAGGCTACGCGCTTCACATTCCCGGCGCGCACATCTCCCACAGCGAACACTCCGGGCAGACTTGTCTCCAGCATTTGTGGCACCCGCGGAAGAGGCCACTTGAAGCTACCCGCGAAAGGATCGAGATCCCTTCCTGTAAGAATGAACCCCTTGTTGTCGAGCACGACGCAGCCTTCCAGCCAGTCGGTCCGAGGAGAGCCTCCAGCCATGATGAAAACGTGCCGGATATCGCGGATTGAGGTCTCGCCAGTATTTTTATCCTGCCAAGTAACGCGCTCCAACTGCGTATCGCCTTCAAGGCCCACGATCTCCGTGCTATAGTGCAGCTCGATTGCCGGATTTTCTTCGATCCGCTGGATCAGGTAGCGCGACATCGTATCCGACAATTGATTTGACCTGACTAGCATATGAACCTTGCTTGCCGTCTGCGACAAGTAGACCGCTGCCTGGCCCGCCGAGTTTCCGCCACCTACGACAATTACTTCGTCTTTTCCGCACAACTGCGCCTCAATATACGTTGCTCCGTAATACACGCCCTGACCTTCAAACTTGGCCAGGTTGTCAATTTTCGGCTTGTTGTATTGCGCTCCGCTGGCAATCACAACCGTGCGCGCCCGGATGACCTGGCCGCAGTCCACACTCAATTCATAGGGGCGACGCTCGCAATTCAATCGCGTCACGTTGTTCGCGATCAAAACCTTGGCCCCGAACTTCTGCGCTTGCGCTGCCGCTCGGCCTGCCAGTTCCTGCCCTGAGATTCCCATGGGGAAGCCCAGATAGTTTTCGATCCTGGAACTCGATCCCGCTTGCCCGCCGGGAGACTCGGCCTCAATCACCAAGACATCCAAACCTTCCGATGCGCCATAAACCGCTGCTGCCAGCCCGGATGGCCCGGCACCAACGATCACCACATCCCGCACTTCCGCCGCCGTGATATGCGCGTTGAGCCCGAGGCACCTTGCCAATTGTTGAATCGATGGCCCGCGCAGCACGGTGCGGTTGTTGCAGATGACAACGGGAATTTCCTCCAGCTTCACCTGAAAGTGGTCGAGCAAATCCTGGTAGGACTTGTCGGTGTCCAGGTCCACGTACGTGTGGGGATGGCCGTTGCGCGTCAGGAACTCACGCAGCCGCAGAGTCTGTGCCGAGTGCCGCGATCCCAACAGAATTACATTTCCATAGCCACTATTGATCAGAGCCACTCGGCGCAGGATGAAAGCGCGCATAAAGATTTCGCTCAGTTCGGCGTCTCTGGCCACCAGGGTACGCAGATCGGGGTTGCTCACCTCGAGGAATTCGCCGGCTTCCGTCACCCGGCCACGCACCAGAGAGAGGCGGCCGGAGAGCGTAGTCATTTCTCCGGTAAACTCTCCCGCGTCGTGCTTTACGATCGGCCGCTCGCCTTGACGGTCCGGTTGCACGATTTCCATGCTTCCCGAGAGCAGCACGAAAAATGGCACGTCGCTATCCCCCGGCTCAAATAAGATGTCGCCAGCTTTCACATTTCGCACCTTACTGAGAGGGCGGACGCGGGCAATCTGGTCTGCGGTGAGCACGGGAAAAGCTTCACCACGGACATCGGCGGACAAAGGCGTTAACTGAGTAGACATGGTTTCTCCCGGGACGGCTTCACCAAAGGCTGAATCTAGTAGATGACGCTGGCACTGCTTGGGGTTCAATCGGCGCTTCACCGGCGCAGAGATCGAGGCTTGGCGCTATGCTATTGTTCCTTCGCGTCCTTCATGCCCACGATTCTGGCGGTGGCGCGGAACTTCTTGTAGTCGCGAAAGGTCTGGTCTTGCTCCACGTTGAAGTCCTTCAGCAGCGCCAACCGCACGTCGACCTTGATTCCCACGTGCTTGGGCAGCCAGACTTCGTCGTTCACTCGGGTTTGCTCGACCACGATGCGCGAACCCTTGTGAATGCGTGCCAGAAACCATCCCAGTGAAACCGTATCGATGCACTCAATATCCATTTTTGCCCATTGGGCTTCGTCCTTGTCGACCCATACCCGGCCATGAAACTTGGGCAGAAATTTCGCCTCTTTCATATGCGGTTCGTAGCCAGTGCGGGGCTCCGCGTCGATGACCCAAGTCTCGCGACCGCCCAGGGACTCTGTCCCAACCAAACGAAAGTTGTAGGCGTCGGCCACTTCGCGCACGAACTGGCGCCCCTCTTCACGATCTTTTTCTTCTTTCCGTTCGCGCTTTCTCCGTGCGTCTTCGGATTCGTTCTTGCGTTTGTCGATGACCTTCTGGATTTTCTCTTCTTCCTTGGCGGCATCCTTGGCGTCGAGGGCCTTGTCGTTTTTCTCAATCAGCCGCTGTACCTTTTCGCCATAGAGTTCCATCACTTCGTAGGTTTTTACCTCGGTCGATTTTATCTGTCCCTTGCCATCGAGCTTGTGCTCTTCATCGCGCTCCACATAGGTGTAGTCGCGCAGCCGCTTGTCGTTCTCAATATCTTTGTCAGCCACGATGCGAAACAACTGCTGCATCTGCTCCTGCGAGAGTGCCCCAGTCTTATCGGGCGTTAAGTCGGGCGGGGATTGATCCTGCTGACCGCAGGCCAGGATGCATGCGGCCAACCAGAAAAAAACGAGACGGGGGGAGCGCCCACGCATGTTGCTATCTTAAACTGCTGGCGGAGCAGAAAGTTCCGCGCGATGTACGCCAAGATCTGCAGACAAGAATTCTACAAACTGATGACATGGCGGTGACACAGCCATAGGCGGCCAGCCCTAGCATCCTCATGAACAGGTGAGAAGTCGTCGTTCAAGCCTGCGCCGGATCACTTCCATTTCATTCTCCCAAGGAGGAACCGCCATGTCCCGTTTGTTCAGTCGCGCGCTTGCGCTCACTTCTCTTCTCGGACTCATGCTGACGCTTATCCCCAGCATAGCCGTGGCTCAATATCAACTCACCAACCTAAGTTCGAACCAGGTAAAAGGGGCTAGACACGATGACCCGCTGCTGGTGAATGGATGGGGAATGGTCCACGCCCCCGGCTCACCTTGGTGGGTCAGCGACAATAACTCTGGATGGTCTACCCTTTACGATGAAGACGGAAACGCACAGGGATTGAGGGTATTGATTCCGACGGCTGGAAACGGTCCGGAATCGCCGACGGGGGCCAATGGCCCGGGCTCGCCGACCGGGATTGTATGGAACGGATCGAGCGAGTTTGAGGTGCAGGGATGGCCATCGCTTTTCTTGTTTGCCACACTGGATGGAACCATCAGCGGGTGGACATTCAAGTCAAACTCTAACGAGGCGATTCTGGCGGTGGATAATTCGTCAAAAGGAGCTGTATACACCGGCCTGGCGATCACGAACAAGCCCTCGGGAAACCGCATTTACGCGGCCGACATGGCGAACAACGAAGTGGCTGTATTTGACGGAACTTTTACGCCGCTGACTCCGATCACCAACCCCGCGGTCCCTGCAGGTTTTGCGCCGTTTGGCATCCGGGACATCGATGGACTGCTCTATGTGACCTATGCCAATGTGGCGGGCGGCAGCGGCGGCTTCGTCGACGTATTTCAAGAGGATGGTACGCCCGTGACTCCAGGCCAGCACCTGTTCCAGGGGGCGCCGCTGAACCAACCTTGGGGAATTGCTGCAGCGCCGAGAAACTTTGGACCATTGAGCAATACGCTGCTGATCTCCAATAACGTCAATCACGGAACCATCAATGCCTTCGACGGGTTCACCAAGCAGTTCGTGGGAACGGTCAAGGACACGAGCGGCAAAGCCATTGTGATTGACCAGCTATGGGGAATTGATTTCGGCGATGGCACGAAGGGCGGCAAGAACGGTGGAGCAAATGAACTGTTCTTTACCGCCGGTCCCTCCAATAACGTGGCCGGGACGTTCGGGAGTATCACGTTCAAGTAACCGTTTGTTCGCGGGCGGCGGGGCGGTTCGCAACTTGAATCGTCCCGCCGGAGGTCGCGGGCCAGTGAATGTCGATTAGATGGCCAACGACTAATACCAACGACTAACAGACAACATCAGCCACTAACTCGTCTTGACCGCCCGGCCGTAACACTCCGCCTGAAAGAGCCGCTCGTCCACCCGATGCAGGCGCTTGGCCATGCCCGAAGTGATCAGCGGGTAATGCTTAATTTCGAAGAGGTGATACACGATGAACCACACCGGCTGGTCGGTGGTCATCCAGTTCTGGCGATCGAAGCGTTTCAGATTAACGGGCACTGAAAAGCGCCGCAAACTGCGCTCGCGCCGCAAGTTGAAATACGCGTTGAAATAACTCAGCGCCAGCTCGCGCAGCGTACGATGAACCGGCTCGCGCCAGCGGCATCCGGCGAAATTCGATTTGGCCACCGCACCCCAGCACCCATTCTGGCGAAAAATGGCGATCACATGGTCAGTATCCTTTTCGGCTTCGAAATCAAGCAGCAATGGAGGATATCCATTGGCGCGCAGCGCAGCCGCGGCGAAAATCGCCCCTTCGAGGCAGTGTGCAGTTTGTTCGGCCAGCACCCGGCGCGGCGACCACGCCGTATCCGCCAGATGATACGGAGCATCATCGAGAAATTTCTGAATACCGTACGGATGTTTCAGGCTGCGCAGCTTGCGCAGTTCCGAAGGGCTGAAACCATTCGTGGAATCGTTCATGGTCGCATGAGTTTACATGAGAGTGCCCCGGGAAAAAATGAGCGTTTCAAGACCGGTATTGGGTCAGCTCAAGCGAACACCTCGACCAGTTCCTGGGGCGTGTCTATCAGCACGTCCGGAGGCTGCTCCTGCAAAGTGTGCGGCGCAAAGCCATAATTTACTCCCACAGTCCACAGGCCGGCATTGCGGCCCGTTTCGACATCGACATGCGAGTCGCCAACAATCACAGCTTGTTCGGGAGGCACTCCGTTTTCTTCCAGCAGTTTACGCGCGCCTTCCGGGTCGGGTTTCTTCGTCGCAAAACTGTTTCCCCCATAGATCTGCGAAAAGAAAGAGCCGAGGCCAAGCGCTTCGACGATGGCTCGTGATGGAACCACAGGCTTATTCGAGAGCACTGCCATGCGACGCGGAACGCCGTTTGACGCACCCTGAACGGCCGCAAGCGCTTGCTTAACTCCGTCATAGACCGTGGTGTGGTCGAGTTTATGTTCGCGGTAGTAAGAAAGAAAAAACTGCAGACCTTGGCGGAGGACCGCGTCATCGACCGCCTCTCCGCCAAGCGCGCGCTGAATCAGAATCGGCGCGCCGTCGCCCACGTAGCTGGCAATTACGTCATCAGGCAGATCGGCCCGTCCAATATGGCGCAGTGCGGCATTCACCGAATGCACCAGGTCGAGGCGCGAATCAATCAGAGTCCCGTCCAGATCGAAAATCACGAGCTTAATTGTGCGGGGATCGAAGCCGCGGCGAGTCTGGATCATGCACTCTCAGAATAAACGATGGAATCGTAGCCGTCAGCACCGGGTCTCGACGGGCCTCGGGGATTCATTCGGCTACGGCTTATTTTCCCGCGTCGGCCGTATGGGCCGTCAGGCTGGAGTTGAGTTGGTTGACGAGGTTCGTATTGTTAATCAGCGCCTGGCGCAGGATTTCCGCCTGCTGTTTGGCAGTTGGCCAGTCTTGTTTTTCGACTGCCTCGGTCAGCCCAGGCAACTCCAGATGAGCGTAGGTAAAGCGAGCACCATAAAGGATGTGTTTGAACCAGGGGCGTCCGGGAATGCCGTCTGGGTTGAGCCAGTTGCGTTCGACCTGCATCGCGCCGTGATTGATCGTGCCGGCGAGTGTGGAATCGATTGCGCCGGAGGCCAGCGCGCTGCTCGCGGATTCGTCCAGCCGCTTGCCCGCCGCCTCGAAATCGTCGATGGCATCGAGCACTGGCTTGATGTCCAGTTCCGTCATCTCTTTGCCCTTGGTCAGTTCATTCACGAACTGACGAACGTTGCTGGCGTAGCTCGCGAAATCGAAAGGCAGCAGGTCAGCATTGGCGAGGCGCAGTGCCAGCACGCCCCACAGCTGCGACATCAGAGTGTGATAGCGGTAGCCTGGATCGCCGAAATGGTTCATCCAGAAAAAATCGTCATAGGCCGAATGATAAACGCCATAAGGTCCATCAAACTCCAGGCCGAGGACAGGCATCCCAACAAAATTGAGGAACACTGTATGGTCGGAGCCGCTGCCGATGCGGGTATCGGCGAGGTTGAGGTCGGTGACCTCTTCCGGTTGTTTCGCATCGTGCCGCTCGCGCGCAGACGATTGCTTCCACGCTGCGTAAAGTGTCTTGCCGGAAGGATCCTGCAGCGTACGAGTAGTCTCGACCAGCATGGGCGAGAGCGACGCTACCGCCTGGCCATGAAAATTCGGCCCTGATGTGGCCTCATCGACGTTGATGTAGGCGACAGCTTTTTTTCGTAGCTCGTCGGCGAATTGCTCGCCCCACTCGGTAGATCCTGTAAGGCCCACTTCTTCTCCGTCCCAACTGCAGACGACTACCGTGCGACGCGGGCGCATTCCCGACTTGGCCAACTTTCCCAGCGCGCGAGTTAACTCCATCATCGAGGCAGTTCCGCTACTGGGATCGACGCCGCCGAAGACCCAGGCGTCGCGGTGATTGCCAAGGACGATCCATTCATCGGGCAATTGCGCGCCGCGAATCCGGCCTTCGACCACGTAGTACGCTTGCGTGGAATTATCCATCGCGATCTTCACATGCACGCGCACACGTTTGCCGCCCAGGTGATACTTGAAGGGCAATCCGCCTTGCCAGTCGTCAGGTGCGACTGGGCCGTCCATATTCGAGAGCAGCGGTTTGGCGTCGTGCCAGGAAAGTGGCAGCGCCATGATCTTCGGGATCGACGTGGCTTGCTCGACGGGAATCCGTTTCGCGCCAGGAACCGAGGCCCATCCCGGAGTGAGCGGATCGCCGGGCACCATAAAATCATAAGTGATGGCTCCGCGCTGGATGTGATACTCAGGACCCCACGGACCGTTAGGAACGACCTTGCCTTTTTTGAATCCGTCTTCAGCCGGATCACTGTAGATGAGAATCGCCGCCGCGCCCTCGCGCTCTGCAGTGAGAGCTTTGAAACCGCGATAGCTGTACGGGTTCGAATAGCGGACCAGCACAACTTTGCCCTTCACGTCGATGCCCTGTTTGCGCAGCAATTCGTAGTCTTCGGGATTGCCGCTGTGCGCGTAGACGAGCGGGGCCGTTACTTCTCCGGAAGCAGACATGCCGCTCCAGGCCGAACTTATGCTCTTGTTCTTCAAGTCGGGATCGCCGGGAACAGGCATCTCGCGCAGGATCGCGCGGTAGTGCACGGGCGCGACCATTTCGAGCGAAGTGAATTTGGGATTCGAACCATAGACGTCGTAGCGCCGGATGATGACGTCTTCCAGACCCTCCTGCCGCCATTCGTCCGCAATATAGCGAGCCAGTTCATTGTTGCGGGAAGAACCAGCAACGTGCGGCTCGGCGGTGAAAAGATGATGCTGGCGGCGCTCTTCCTCCGGAGATGGAATTGCTTTGAACTTATTCTCGACCTCGGATTCGCGAGCGGCCGTGGAAGGAGTAAAGCCCAGAATGGAAATCTGGGTTTGAGCAAAGATAAAATTAGAAAGCGGCGAGTGCAATGCCAGCGCGCAGAAATATATGGCGCCAATAGCAAACAGCCTACGCCTGGGTAAGCTCATGTTCAGCATCTCCTCGCAAAACGAGTGAATGCAACAGTCCCTGCACGGCTCTTTGGCTAGCTCTACCTTGCTTTGTAGATCTCGGTCAGCAAGTCGGGCTTTGATTCATCGCGCACCAGATGCGGGTAGCGCTCGCCACCGTGGTAATCGAGCTTGTAGGTTTTGTAGTAGTCCGTGTTTTCAATGATCAGTTCAAGTGGATCGCTGCCCTTCTTGCCTGCTCTGAGAGCGTCGCGCAGTACTTCCGGCGCGTACCTGCGGCCATTCACTGCGATCAGCTTCATGCCGGGTCCTACTCCCGCGAGCGCCGCGGGCATGCCCTCGGTGGTATCGACAATAATTCCATCTTCGCGAAGCTCGAGGCCAATCGAGTACGCTACGTCAATAGAGTGAGCACTGTTCTCTCCGCCCCGATCCATTTCCGACGCGGTGTCGTCGTAGGCAAGTTTCCATCCGCTGCCTTCGATTCCGCCCAGCGGCGCGCCCGGACCGTGATTGGTCAGACGTTCCGTCCAGAATCCGCGCCAGTCGTAGGCTACGATCTGATTCAAAGCGTTGACCACGTCGTCGAAGGTGTAAGTCTTTACCATCGGCCCGGTGCTGGGAGCTCCGTGAAACAGCTTGCAGAAATCGTCGATGTTTTTCTTGCCCTTGCTTTGCTGGCGGATGATGACATCGACCCACAGCCAGTTTAGGGTGTCTTCTTCGTAGAAATCAGTGCCGCGACGCCAGGAATGCCAGGCTTGCGGAGCGAAGTAAAGCTCAGGAGCGGCATCGGCCGTGTCCTGCAGATTGCGCCAAGTGCGGCCCGGAGTATGGTCCAGCGCCGCGGCGGTTAACGCGAGATCGTCGCGCGCCTGTTCCGGAGCCAGCAATCCGCTGCGCGCCGTAAGCACCGTGCCCAGGTAGTTCGTCAAACCCTCGTAAACCCAAAGCAGATCGTCCTGCATCGGCTGCTGATAATCCGGTGTGGTCAGGTCCGCGGGCCGGCGATACTTCCCATTCCACGAATGCACGTACTCGTGAGGCAGAAGGCTGGCCGACATTTTGCGAGAACCTTCGTCCACCAGTCCGCGCTCGTCGATGCGGCTGTCATCGGACTCGTGGTGCTCCAGGCCGAAGTGCGCCACATGGTCGCTCAAGCTGAGCAGGAAGTGATAATCGCGATAGTGGTGCGCGCCGAAAAGTTTGTTCGTCTGCTCCACTAGATTCTTGTAGTGGTCCCAAACTTCCTGCGGAGGAGCAAGCGCAGCCGCGCTGTCGGCGGCAATATCCATTTCGGTGAGCGGATCGTCCGCCAGTCTGACTACCTTGAGAAATTCGCCGGTGATCACGGGCGAGTCGACGAGCGTGTTCAGAGGAGCCGGCTGAAATGTGATTTGCGTTTCACCGTTATCGTCCGCGGTGGAGGCGATGGGCAGAGGCGTTCCATATTTCCAATTGGCGGGAAGTTTCAGGGTCGCGTTGTAAGTGATTTCGTCTGACTTCCACCCTTTGGGGTAGAGCAGCACCTGATTCCAACTGATCACTGCCATTTTGTCGGTGGCGGAAGAACCGGCGGAGAAGCCACCCTCGAAAGTTGCGGGCGAAAGGAAATCGAGTTCGGCGTTCACTTCGCTCTCGCCCGCCGGAACCTCGACATGGATGGTGAAGCCGTCGAGCAGATCACGCCGCCACTTCAGCGTCTTGCCGCCGGCGGAGAATTTGAGTCCGGCCAAGTCGATGACTGGGCCGTCTGGCGCGTGTTCCCCGGGAATCCACTTGGGATAATAGAGCGTCAGGTCGCCAGCGCTGGCAGGGATTCTCAGCTTCGCGTGGAAAATTTTTCGGGGAGCTGCAGTGGCATCTACAAATATGGTCACAGTTGGCGGCGTCGCCGCCCAGCTAGAAATTGAAAACGATAGCAGACAAACCACTCCCAAGATTCTTGAGAGTTTCATTTATGATTCCCCCTGGGTTTAATGAAACAAATCGACTTCGCCTTGCAGAACTTTAGACTATAGCAGCCGATGAGAGCAGCGGTACAGGGACGCACCAGCGCTGCTATCATTTCCCGATGTCGCGGCGTGGAAAATTCATCACCTTCGAAGGACTGGACGGAACCGGCAAGAGCACGCAACTGCATAAGCTGGCGGCCGCTCTGCGCCTCGCTGGACACAAGGTAATAGAAACGCGCGAGCCGGGCGGAACCGCGAGCGGAGAAAAGATTCGCCGCGTTTTGCTCGATTCGAAAACGGAGGGCCTTTCGCCGCTGGCGGAAATGGCCTTAATGTTCGCCTCTCGCGCGCAACACATTGCGGAAGTGATCGAGCCGGCGCTTGAACGCGGACAGATTGTGCTGTGCGATCGCTTCACCGATTCCACGGAAGCCTATCAGGGCCGCGGCCGCAAGCTCGGCAGCGATGTCGTGCTGGAATTACACCACGCGCTTTGCGGAGACCTGCAGCCGGATTTGACGATCCTACTCGATTCCGACCCGGCCATGAGTCTCAGTCGCGCCCGGCGCCGTAACCAACGTTCGTCTCGGGCACACAATAGTTCAAACAGGAATGCGAACCACCTTCATGCCGATGAGAATCGTTTCGAGCAGCAGACTCGCAGCTTTTTCGCCCGCGTGCGCGAAGGCTATCTGGCGATCGCCGCAAGAGAGCCGCAACGTGTCGTGGCGGTGAATGCCAGCGGCACCCCCGCGCAGACGCATCGGCAGATTATGGAAGTGGTTGTGCGAAAGCTGAAGCTGGCGGGAAGGAATGTCTGACTTTGCCAAACAGAGCTATGCCTTCGTGCCTGACTTAGCCGCCCCGATGCTTGCAAAAAACGCAAGGGTGGGGCACTCTCAGTAATGTCATCCACATGAAGGAACGCTGCGCTCGCTTCGACAAGAGCGGTAGGATTACGGTCCCCGCTTCACTTCGCAAGACTCTTGGAATCCAGCCGGGCGACATGGCAGTTTTCCGCATCGAAAACGACGAGCTTCAGGTTACGACTCTGTGGCGTCGCCTGTGCAAGGCCCAGGGACTGGTATGCAAACACGTGGCGTCAACTGCGTCTCTTGCGGATGAGCTTATCGCCGAGCGCCGTGAGGCCGCGCGGCGCGAATCGAATCGTGATCTACTCTGATGCCCTTCTCTAACTTTCACGGCAACTCCGAAACCGTTCATCGCCTGCGCGATATGCTGGCGCGGAAACACTTTCCGCATGCCATTATTCTTTCGGGCGCGTCTGGATCGGGAAAGTACACGCTGGCGCTCATGCTGGCCCAGGCTTTGAATTGTCTCGCGCCGACTGAGACAGATGGTTTGCCTGACTTTTGCGGTCAATGCGCCAACTGCCGCCGCATCGCACCGGCCGCCGATCTCGACGCCCGCTTCGCCGAGGCGGTGGAAGCGCGCGAAGTTCTGCGGGAGACCGACAAAAAAGAAACTCGCCTTTTCGTGCAGACTCACCCGGATGTGCTGATCATCCCTCCCGATCCCCCGCAGATGATGATCAAAGTAGACCAGGTGCGGCGCGTCATCGAGACCATTTATTACCGGCCCGCCGAAGCCCGGGAGCGCGTCTACATTTTCACTGATTCGGCCTTCATGAAAGAGGCGGCCAATTCTTTGCTTAAGGTTCTGGAGGAACCTCCGGACTTTGCCACCATCTTTATACTCTCGGAAAACCCTGGCGAACTGCTTCCGACCATTCGCTCAAGAGCGATGGTCGTTGCTCTCGCCGCTCTGCCCGTTGAAGAGGTTGACCGCTACCTGGCTGAGCATCGTCCGGAATGGAAGCCAGCACAGCGAGCCCTGGTTGCCAGATTGTGCGAGGGGGCGCTGGGCCGGGCTCGAACCTTCGATCTCGATAGTTATATCGCCGCTCGATCCGATGCCCTGGCCATTCTCAATTCCGCGCTGCTTGGAGGCGAGCATTCTCAGCTGTTCAAAATCACCGAATCGTACCGCGCCGGCGCCGAGGGACGGGAAAAGACGGAACGGCTTCTCCGCACGCTCTACTCGCTGCTTCGCGACCTGATGCTGCTTGGTTCCGGAGGGTCGGCTCTAGTTCACAACACGGATATCCAGAGCCAGCTTGTGAAGATGGCTGATGCTGCCGACTTTGACAGGATCGCCGAGGCCTCCGACCGGTTAGCCGACGTTCAGCGCGGCATGCGCCGCAATCTGCTGCGATCATTGTCACTCGACGCCTTTGCCCTATCGCTCGACCGGGCGGGATGAAAACTGTTTAATCGCACTCTTGTAAACCCATTGTTTTCTTAATGTTACTAAGGTTACTCTGGTGGTTCTACGCCCTTCAGATAGATTGCCGCCGCTTTCCCCAGCGCCTATAATCGTTCTACTCTGGCTTATAAAATTCTCCTTCAGGTTCCGGGTAGCAGGAAGCGGGGGTGAAGTCTGCCTTCGCCAATGAGGATAACAACCCGGTGATGCGAAAGCGCCTGCAAATCGCCCTGATGGCTGCCACCGTAGTCGCGACCTCTTTTTCTCTCACGCCCCAACTGCGCGCCACCGAAGGTGGTGACGGATCCTCCGCAAAAATCACGACCACTGACGAGAACGGCCACAAAATTTACGTCAACGACTCCGGGCCTGCGAAACCTGCGCACACGGAAGATTTCTCAGCACCCCGGCGTGCTCTGATGTACTGGAGTTCCAAAGAGAATCGGTGGAAACGCGTGCCTCCGCCGAATGCAGCCTCCATGCGCGCAGCACGCTCGGCAGCGGCCGAAGTCAACCAGTACGTTGGCCGGGAGTCTACCCAATCGGCAACTGCCAGGATTGTTGCCGCCAACTCCGGAACAGCAGCCACGCCGGCTGATATTGATAGCGCGATTGAGCGGGCCGCGGCGCGGCATAACGTTGATCCCAATCTGGTGCGCGCAGTGGTGAAAGTGGAATCGAATTTCAATCCGAATGCGGTGTCACGCAAGGGCGCAATCGGCCTGATGCAATTGATGCCGTCGACAGCGCGCCAGTTGAACGTAAAAAATCCCTTTGACCCGGAACAGAATGTGGACGCAGGCGTGCGCCACTTGAAACAACTTCTTGAAAGTTATGGCGGCGATGTCAGGCTGAGCCTGGCCGCTTACAACGCCGGTGCCGGCGCCGTGGCGCGCAGTTCAGGCGTGCCGCACTACGCCGAAACCCAGAACTATGTCCGGCGCATTACCAACCTGTACAACCACGGGTCCGATTTGAACTCAGGCGCTTCGCACGATCCCGTTACGGTTCAACGAGATGCGCGCGGCGTGCTTTACATTAGCAACACTGATTAGGTTTGCGGCATCTGTTCTTTTATCTCTCTGGCACCCAGGGCAATTGGTTCAACCCAACTGGTACAAGCAGGAACGAAGGCACGGGTTGGTGATCGTGCAAGCTATCTTGAAGAGTCCATCGCGTCAGCGTGGTCTGTGGAGAGGTCTGTTGGCGGTCGCCATCTTGGCTGGAATGACGGCGCCGGCGGCGTACGCGCGCGTGCGCCATTCCGACTCTTGGGCGCGGGAACATTTCACCGCCGCCAACCGCATGCGCGAGGCGCTGAATGGAAGGCCGCTTGCCGAGCGGACTCGCCGCGATTACCAGCGGGTGTTGAATGCCTACCGCATGGTCTATCAGGGCGCCCCTGCCTCAACCAAAGCCGATCCCAGCGTGGTTGCGGTAGCCGAAACCCTGGTGGAGATGGGCCGGCGTTTCGAAGACGACAAGATTCTGCACGGGGCCATCGATCAATACAAATTCCTGCGCCGCGAGTATCCTGGCAGCAAGTACCGCTACGAAGCCCTGTTTACTATCGGCGAGATCTACCAGGACGATCTCAACCAGCCCCAATCCGCGCGTGCTTCCTTCCAGGATTTTCTACGCCACTATCCTCATAATCGCCTGGCTGACGATGCGCGTCAGGCCATCGTCGACCTGGACCAGGAAGCACAAACCGGGAAGGCTCAAGCGCAGAAAACTGCTGAGAAGCGACTATCAGAAAACAAGAAATACGAAAGAAACCTCACGGCCGATGACCGCGCCTCACCCCAGGAGTCAGAGAAACACCTGTCAGAGAAGCAGTTGTCAGAAAAACAGCTGTCAGAAAAACAAGACAAGCAAGTTTCGGGGGAAAACGAATCCTCGCAGCCGCGCCCTGGGCATCTCCCGCGCGTTACCAGCATCCGGCACTGGTCCACTCCCGACTACACTCGTGTTGCCATCGACGTCGACGGCAGCGTGAAGTTTTCTTCGCAGCGAATCGCGCGGCCGGCACGCATCTTCTTCGATCTGCGCGATACCAAACTCGCCTCTACTCTGGTCGGCAAGACGTTCGACGTGGATGACGGTTTCCTGAAGAAAGTTCGCGTCGCGCAGTTCGCCCCGCGCCGCACACGCATCGTGCTCGAGGTCGATAACCTCTCCGACTACGATGCCTTTATCCTGCCCAATCCGTATCGCCTGATCATCGACATTCACGGCAAAAACTGGCGGGGCAAGCTGACTAAACGCATAGACGAAACTCCGAAGCAAGATGTCACGGAGTCAGCGAAGACCATCGCTGACAATGAAAATGAAGACGACCCGAATCCGCCGGGAGTCGACTCCACGGCGGTTAGTTCGACAGTGCTGTCGCCTGCCGCCTCGCCCCGAAAGATCGACTCGTCGAACACGGGGGCCAACGACGCCGCCAGGGGACTCGCGGCCCCGTCTTCAGCTGTCAGCACTCCGCCACAAAACGCAGTTGTGAAAAAAATTGTCGATGCCGGTGACGAGGACGATGACGGCGGCCTGGCCAGCGCAGCACCCGAACCCACGAAGCGGAATCCGCGAGTGTCAAAATCAGCGCTCTCGAAAAAGCCCGAGGTCACTGATCCTGACGGCGACTTAGATACATCGGATTCGAGTGCTGCCGATACCGGCCGGAGTAACCCCAGTTCGCGACACAAAGCTGCTCCGCGCTCCCTCGTTTCTGGCAGGTCTGCAGGCTCCGATCTTGGTATGCGCGAGGCGAGCCCGACGCTGAGCGGAGACCGTTCCCTGATTCGCGCCCTCGGATTGAAAATCGGCAGGATCGTGATTGACCCTGGGCATGGCGGCCATGATACCGGCACCATCGGTCCTAACGGGCTGGAAGAAAAAGATCTTGTCCTCGACGTTGGCCGGCGTTTGGGCAAGCTGTTGGAGACGCGCCTGGGTGCGGAAGTCGTTTATACCCGCAAGAACGACACATTCATCCCGCTTGAAACGCGCACTGCGATCGCCAATCAGGCCCGCGCCGACTTATTCGTATCCATCCACGCCAACTCGAGCCACGACGCCGCTGCTCGCGGAGTTGAAACCTACTACCTGAATTTCACCTCTTCACCTGAAGCGTTGGAAGTGGCGGCACGCGAGAATGCCGTTTCTGAGGCCTCCATCTACGAACTGCAGGACCTGGTGAAAAAGATCGCGCTAAAAGAAAAGATCGAGGAGTCGCGCGAATTTGCCTGGGACGTGCAGCAATCGCTGCACAGCGGCTTGGCGGCCAAGAGCCCGGCCATTCGCGACCGCGGCGTGAAGAAGGCTCCATTCATCGTGCTGATCGGCGCCAACATGCCGTCCATCCTCGCCGAAGTTTCTTTTGTCAGTAATCCCACCGACGAGCATCGCCTCTCCACCAGCGAATACCGCCAGCGCATCGCCGAGTCCCTCTACCGCGGCATCGCCAAGTATGTAAACGGCCTGAGCGGGGTTAAGGTTGCCAGCAAGATGGACAAGGCTTCGGGACAGTAAGACCTCGAAGCCTCGCAGGAGATCCCCTCGCCCTGCCCTAATTCGCCTTGCTTTAGGAAACTTTTTACCCTCCACTGTGGTCTAATTATGGAAGGGATTCTGTGCCAAGAAGTCCATTCATGGGTTCTCGCAGGCTTTTACTCGCGCTCTCTCTGTTTTTTTCTCTCGGCTGTTTCGTCTTCGCCGCCAACCCTGTTGTAGAGTCCGCGCCGCCAGTCCTTCCCAAACAATTCGCCGGATGGCAGATTCAAGGCACGCCTCAGGAAAGCAAAGATGCCGGCATCGCCGATCCTACCAACGCAGCTGTGCTCAAAGAGTACGGCTTCACGGATTTTGAATCCGTCAATTACAGGAGCGACGATGGCCGCACCCTTAAAATCCGCGCCGCCCGCTTCGCCGATGCCAGCGGCGCATTCGGCGCCTACAGCTTCTACCTGCAGCCAGAAATGGCGCGCGAAGAAATTGGCGACCAGGGCGCATCGCTGAATCAGCGCGTTCTGTTTTACCGTGGCCACATTCTGGTGGAGGCGCTGTTCAGTCAGTTATCTGTAATGTCGGCTGCCAGTCTGCGGGAACTGGCTGGCGTTCTGCCGCGTCCTAATGGAAATGCGGGTAACCTGCCTCCCATCCTCGCCTTCATGCCACACCACGGCTATGAGTCGAACACCGAGAAATACGCCGAGGGCCCGCTCGCTCTGGGCGCGATTGATTCTCCAGTGCCGGCGGATCTGGTCGACTTCAATGCCAGTCCTGAAGTGGTGCTTGGTCAGTACTCAACTCCGGGCGGCGCAGCCACGCTGATGCTGATCGAATACCCAACGCCGGCCGTCGCTGCCGAGCATCTGCGCCGTTTCGACGCCGCACATCACGCGGCTCAGCCCCAGCCCGGGGTGGCATCAATTGAAAACGTCGGCCCATTTTTTGACAAGCGCACCGGACCGATTGTCGCCATCGCGGCCGGCTCGCTCTCCGCAAGCGACGCGCAGACTCTTCTGGGCGCCGTGAATTACGACGCAAGCGTCACCTGGAACGAGAACACTTATTTCGACAAGAAAAATAACATTGCGAACTTGCTAGTGAATATCATCCTGCTCTGCATCCTCGTCGGCGCGATATCCCTGGCGGCAGGAGTCGCTTTCGGCGGTGCGCGCGTTCTCTTACGCCGCTATTTTCCCGGTCCTGTGTTCGGTAGCGCCGACCAAACCGAGTTTATTTCTCTCGACTTAGCCGACACCGCTACCCCAGCTTCGCCCGTTCATCCGCCACGGGCCGAACCCTCTAAAGATTCATAACTACATCAGTGCTAATGGCTTACGACGGTTTTTTCGTTTCCTCGTCTCAAATTGAAACAATTCCACGCCATGTTGACCGAATATGTAAGTTGTTGAAAATAAAGACATTTATTTACCAAAAATTGCTTGACACCCTCCTTTTTCGACTCATAAGATTTTGTCCAGAAAGTTTTGACGGAATTTTTTGCCTCCGTTGGAACTATTCTCCCTTGAAAAGAGAAGGCTGCCCTGTTGCCGGGCGGCCTTTTCGTTTGCTCGCGAAGAATCCGCTCGCGGCTGGATAAATTCCAAACGAAAGAACTTCGAGCCGCGCGTAAGGAACTTTCACACGACGGTTCCGTATCATCTGTTGAGTGATAGTGGTCGCCAAGCCTCGGTTCAAGAATCGGCGCGGAGGTAATAATGTTTTGTGACGGATGCGGTACCGCAGTGCAGCCGGGCCAGGGATTCTGCAGTCGCTGTGGCAAACAAATCTTCGGCACCGTGCAGGTGATGCAGCCGCGCCCCGGGCGGGTGCAGGCGCATACGCAATTGCTGGGCATTCTTTGGCTTGCCGCCTCGGCATTCAACACGATCGCCGGCTTGGTTCTATTCCTCCTCGCCAATACGATGTTTGCTCACATGCGCGAGCTCGGTGCTCCGGAAGGGCCGACGGCGTTTTTGCGTCCGCTGTTAAGCGTGATCGGTATTTTTGTCCTGGCCAAGGCGGCTTTTGGATTCCTCGCGGGATGGGGTTTGCTGCAGCGCGAATCATGGGCTCGCATCCTTGCCCTGGTTCTCGGCTTCATCGCGCTGTTCCATGTGCCCTTTGGCACCGCCCTCGGTGTGTATACGCTCTGGGTGCTTCTCCCGCTGCAGTCGCAACAGGAATACGAGGCCATGGTCGCCGCTCGTGCCGTCGCCTAGACGACGATCCAAATCGATCTTCGAAGTAGTGTTCCGGCTTCCAGCGATTTTCCATCTATTGTCAGGCACATTTCCACTATTTCACCTTTCTGGTACTGTTTTGGGTCCGTTGGGTGCGAGTTTCGATAATATTGTGACAAGGGTTATAGTCGAGCCTGCAACCATTCTGTACTATTCCCAATATGGCAGGGCGATGTAATTCCGTGGGATTGCCCCCGATCTTTCTCGCGCAGGAAAGGACAGTCGCTTGATCGTTGGAGTTCCGAAGGAAACCTATCCCGGAGAGCGCCGGGTTGCGCTGGTCCCCTCAGTTATTCCTACACTCGCCAAGGCTGGGCTTGAAGTAGTTGTGCAGTCGGGCGCTGGAGAACAGGCCGGCTACCCCGATTCTCTTTACATCGAGAAAGGCGGAAAGATTCTTTCCGATCGCGCTGCCGTGTTCGGCGCTGCCGACATCATTGTCCAGGTACTCTGTTACGGCTCCAATGACGTAACCGGCAAAGCCGACCTTCCTCTGCTGCGTCGCGATCAGGTTCTTATCGGTTTTCTGCGTCCCTTCGGCTCGGCCGAGGTGATCCAGCAGATTGCGGCCGCCGGCGTCACCTCATTTTCTGTCGAACTGGTGCCGCGCACTACCCGCGCGCAAAGCATGGACGCACTTTCTTCCATGGGAACGATCTGCGGTTACAAGGCGGTGCTTCTGGCCGCTGAAACATCGATAAGGATTTTTCCCATGATGACGACGGCCGCAGGCACCATCACGCCAGCCCGCGTGTTCGTCATCGGCGCCGGAGTGGCGGGACTGCAGGCGATCTCTACCGCCCGCAGACTCGGCGCGGTGGCCTCAGCCTATGACATGCGCGCTGCTTCAAAAGAGCAGGTACAAAGCCTGGGCGGTCGTTTCGTCGAGTTGCCGATCGAGGCCAAGGACGCGCAGGACGCTCGCGGCTACGGCACCGCTCAGGACGAGAATTTCTATGCCCGCCAGCGCGAGCTTCTCACCCGCGTGGTTGCCGAAAGTGATGTGGTGATCACTGCCGCGGTAATTCCCGGCAAAAAATCGCCCGTGCTGATCACCGCCGATATGGTCAAAGGTATGGCCCTCGGTTCCGTGATCGTCGATCTTGCCGCCGAGCGCGGCGGCAACTGCGAGCTTACCCGCACCGGAGAAACGGTGAAAGAGTACGGAGTATCAATTATCGGGGCGATCAATCTGGCTAGCAGCGTCCCCTACCATGCCAGCCAAATGTACGCCCGCAATGTATCCACGTTTCTCGCGTACATGGTGAAAGAAGGCAAACTGCAACTGAACCTGCAGGACGAAATCATCCGGGAGACGATGGTGACCCGCGGCGGCGAAGTCGTAAATACCAGAGTTCGCAAGTTCTTCAAACTGCCAGCGCTGACGCTCGCAGGTGCATAGAAACCGTAGAACCGTCGAAGATTCGTATCAGGGCACGGCTTCAGCCGTGCCGCAACCAGCCACAAAAGATCTGGGGCTTTAGCCCCTGGGAGTTCAAATGCGTGAAAACTTGATTGACGCGCTGTTTATTTTCATGCTGGCCTGCTTCATTGGCTTCGAAGTCATTCGTCACGTTTCGCCCTTGCTGCACACTCCGCTGATGTCGTTGACCAACGCCCTCGACGCCATCGCCGTCGTGGGCGCGATCGTGCTTGTGGGCGAGCGCAAGAGCACATTTGCGACCGTGCTGGGCGTCATCGCCATCGTCGCCGCCACCAGCAATGTGGTGGGAGGATTCTTGATTACAGACCGCATGCTCAAGATGTTCAAGAGCAGCCGCCCGAGCAAGTGAGTAGAACCGCTTCGCATCAGGCCAGATCTTATTGAATCTTTATTGAGCAAACCATGAACGAGTTCGCCGGAAGCCAATACGTCATCGAAGCGATTTACCTGATTGCCAGCGCCTTGTTTATCCTCTCGCTGAAATGGATGAGTTCGCCCACGACCGCCCGCCACGGAATCTGGGCGGGAGAAATCGGCATGGTGCTGGCCATCGCCGGCACTCTGCTGCACCACGGCATCGTCGATTGGAAGTGGATCATCATCGGGCTGGTTCTGGGCAGCGGCATCGGCGTTCCTCTCGGCATGGTGCAGATGACCGCCGTCCCGCAGCGAACCGCCCTCAGCCACGCTTTCGGTGCTTTATGTGTCACATTAGTTGGCACTGCCGAATTTTATTTGCGCACTCCGAACGTCCCGAAGTTCATGATGTCTGTGCTCTCCATGGAAGTAATCCTCGGCGGCCTTACCTTCACCGGCAGTTTAATGGCGGCGGGAAAGCTGCAGGAAATCCTGCCTCAACGCCCCATCACTTACAAAGGACAGAACCTCGTCAACTTCCTGCTCCTCTCGGTCGCCATCGGCAGCGCCGTTTATCTCGTCTTGCATCCTGAGGCGAAACAATTCTTCCCCCTGATCGTAGGCATCTCGCTGATCTTCGGGATTTTCCTGATTATTCCGATCGGTGGCGCCGACATGCCGACCGTCATCTCCCTGCTGAACGGCTATGCCGGATTATCCGCCGCTGCCATGGGTTTTGTTCTCCAGAACAAACTCCTCATCATCGCTGGCGCCCTGGACGGTTCCTCGGGACTCATCCTCTCCGTCATCATGTCGAAGGCGATGAACCGCTCGTTCACCAACGTATTATTCGGAGCCTTCGGCCAGGTGCAACCCGCAGCCGCTGGCGGCGAGGAAGCCAAGCCGGTGCACAGCGCCACGCCGGAGGAAGCCGCCGCAATCCTCTCCGCCGCCAATAAGGTTGTCATCGTCCCCGGCTACGGCATGGCGGTGGCGCAAGCGCAGCACAAGGTTCGGGAACTTTATGACGCGCTCACCAAAAAAGGTATCGATGTTCGTTTCGCCATCCATCCCGTCGCCGGACGTATGCCCGGACACATGAACGTCCTCCTCGCCGAAGCCGACATTCCCTACGATCGTCTCATCGAAATGGACGAGATCAACGGCGACTTCCCGCAAACCGACGTAGCTCTCGTGATCGGCGCCAACGACGTCACCAACCCGGCTGCTCGCACCGATGCTTCCAGCCCCATCTACGGCATGCCCATCCTCGATGTCGACAAAGCGCACACCGTCATGGTGATCAAACGCAGTATGAACCCGGGTTTCGCTGGTATCGACAATCCACTCTACTACCTCGATAACACCCTGATGCTCTTCGGCGATGCCAAACAGTTCGTGGGAGCAATCGTTCGCGAACTCACAGGCGGGCACTAAAGAGTTCACATCCTCGCGCACCTTCCGTGACAATTACGTTCCATTACCGATGTAACCTAAGGTTACGAGTAGTCCCGGTCTCGCCTGCTATGCATCATCAATAATGTTATTCGGGTATCTGTGTCAGTGGCCGGCGGCCGGATAAGACGCGGCTACTTCAATCTCTCTCAAAGGATGCGATAGCGAACGCGGCTATGTCTACTGGAGCGCCGAAGGCCGCGAATACATCTGGAAATCTACCGGAAGCCTTGGCGCTGCTTGACGAGAAGATTCTGGCCAAGGTCATGGCCCACGCCCCCCTTCCTGAAGTTCTGGGAACTTTGTGCACCGGCATCGAGAAGCATTTCAGCGGTCTGTTGTGCTCGGTTCTCCTTCTTGACGCTGATGGCAAAACCCTCAGGAGCGGAGCGGCGCCGTCCCTTCCAGCAGAATATAGCCGGGCCGTCGATGGTGTGCAGATTGGTCCTTGCGCGGGGTCTTGCGGCACCGCCGCATACCGGCGCGAACCCGTCTTCGTCTCCGATCTCACCACCGACCCCTTGTGGGCGGACTGCGGCCACATAGCTCTGGCTCACGGTCTGCGGGCCTGTTGGTCGACGCCGATCGCTTCACAAGGGGGTGGAATTCTTGGCACCTTCGCCATCTACTATCGCGAGCCGCGTCTCCCAGACGCGGACCACCTGCAACTTATTGCTCACGTCACTCGCCTCGCCGCCATCGCCATGGAATGGGATCGCGCCCGCGTCGAACTGAGTGCGGCCGAAAACCGATATCGCACGCTGGTCGAGCGCTTGCCCGCTATCACCTATATCGCCGAACTCGGCGCCAAAGGCCGCTGGCATTATGTGAGCCCTCAGATCGAATCGATGCTAGGTTTCTCCCCCGCGGATTGGCTTTCCGATTCCACGAACTGGATCAACCGCATTCATACGGAAGACCGCGCAGCCGTCCTGGCAGTCGAAGAGCACTTCCAGAAACATCGCGATCTGTTTCAGGCCGAATACCGTATGTTCGCCCGCGATGGCAGGGTGCTCTGGTTTCGCGATGAGGCGGTCACCTTACCCCCATCCGCGGATCAGCCGTTTCTGATGCAGGGCGTTATGTATGACATTACAGAGCGCAAGCGTCTGGAAGACCAACTCCGTCATTCGCAAAAAATGGAAGCGGTCGGCCTGTTAGCCGGAGGCGTCGCCCACGACTTCAATAACCTCCTCATGCTTATTCAGGCCCACAACGAGCGCTGGCGTAATTCGCTTGCTCTGGACGCAACCGCCCAAAGAGAATCCCTGGGAATAGAACACGCCGTGACTCGCGCCGCAAGCCTTACCCAACGCTTGCTGGCTTTCAGCCGCAAGCAGGTGCTTCAGCCGAAAGTCGTGGATCTGAACGAAGTTCTCGCCGACGTGGCAAAAATGCTGGATCGTCTTTTCGAGAAAAATATTACGATGCGTCTCGCAGCGTCTCCGCAACTTTGGCCCATCAAGGCTGATCCAGCACAAGTCGAGCAACTCATCGTGAACCTTGCCGTCAATGCTCGTGACGCGATGCCGCAGGGCGGCGAGATTTTTATCGAGACCCGAAACGAGGAAATTGGTGTCGATAATTCCCCTCCTCGTAAGGGTGTGCGCGCCGGCCGCTACGTAACACTCATTGTCCGCGATACGGGCATAGGAATGGACAGCGAAACGCTGGCCCACATGTTCGAGCCGTTCTTTACAACGAAAGAGCCGGGGAAAGGCACCGGGTTAGGCCTGGCGATTGTTTACGGAGTGGTCAAACAGATCGGCGGCTGGACCCACGTCGTTAGCACTCCGGGGCAAGGTACGACCTTTGAAATTTATCTGCCTCCAGCCGAACAAGTTAAAGCACCCCTCGTCGTGGCCGCCCCAATCGAAGGAAGGCCCGTTACCGCGTCGAAAGCTGTCGAGACCGTTCTTCTGGTCGAGGATGAATCCGGAATTCGCGAGGTGGCCTGCGATTTTCTCCAGCGTCAAGGCTATGTCGTGCTCACTGCGATGGATGGCAACGAGGCGCTGCGCATTGCGGAAAAACATGAAGACTCGATCCACGTGCTGGTAACCGATATGGTGATGCCCAACTTGGGCGGTAAAGAATTGGCGAATCGCCTGAGGCAGTTGCGTCCGCAGATTAAGGTGCTATTCATGTCCGGTTATCCGGAGCACCCGGCTTTGGCCGGCGGAGCCATCGACACCCAAACCACAGTCCTGCAGAAGCCTTTCTTGCTCGACACGCTGGCGCAGACCGTGCGCAGTTTGCTGGATCAGCAATAGCGCAAGCTGCGACATGATACTCTATTAACTACCAGCTGCGCACCGTTTTTGGCGGAAATTCCCCCGCAGTTTCATAACAAAGCTTCCTGAAGAAGCTTCCCTGTAGAAGCCCAAGAACAGAAGCCCCAAGAGAAGTCTAAGAGAAGAGAAATTACAAATCATGCTTTCAGTCAGTAATGTTTCCATGCGCTACGGCGCCAAAATTTTGTTCGATGAAGTTTCCGTCGCATTTACGGCAGGCAAGCGCTATGGCTTGACCGGACCCAATGGTGCGGGCAAATCCACCTTTATGAAGCTGCTCAGCGGCGAACTGGAGCCACAAAAAGGCACCGTCGTTCGTCCCCGCAAGCTCGGTGTTTTAAGTCAGGACCAATTCGCATTCGACGCATACACCGCGATCGACACGGTCATCATGGGCAACAAGCGCCTGTGGGCGGCCATGCAGGAGCGTGATGCGATTTATTCCAAGGCTGACATGACCGACGAAGACGGCATGAAGCTCGGTGAACTCGAGGGCATCGTCGGCGAAGAAGATGGCTACACGGCTGAGAGCGATGCCGCGATTTTGCTGCAGGGTCTGGACATTCCGGACGAAGCTCACTCCCAAAAAATGAGCCAGCTGCAGGGTGGGCAGAAAGTTCGTGTGCTGTTGGCGCAGGCGCTGTTCGGCCATCCTCAGGCATTGCTACTTGATGAGCCCACGAACAACCTGGATTTGGATTCGATCCATTGGCTGCAGGGATTTCTCAACGCCTATGACGGTGTTGTAATCGCCATCTCGCACGACCGCCACTTCCTGAACAGCATTTGCACTCACATCGCCGACATCGACTACGAAACCATCATCACCTATACCGGATCGTATGACGAAATGGTGCTGGCCAAGACGCAAGTGCGCTCGCAGATTGAATCGCAGAACGCGCAGCGCGAAAAGAAGATCTCGCAGTTGAACGAATTCATCGCGCGCTTCTCGGCCGGCACGCGATCAAGCCAGGTGCAGTCGCGTCGCAAGGAAGTCGAGCGCTTGCAGGTAACGGAACTTGCCAAGTCGAACATCCAGCGCCCCTACATCAAATTCGAGCAGAAACGGCCTTCCGGCAAACACATTCTCGAAGTTGAGCACCTCAGCAAAGCTTACGGCGAGAAAAAAGTCATTCGCGACTTCACGGCTAGCATCACCCGCGGAGAAAGAATTGCGCTGATGGGGCGCAACGGGGCAGGGAAGACCACGCTGGTAAATGCTCTGCTGGCGAACTCGCCTACCACTCCCGAAGCCGAGTTGCGCAAGACCAGCGGCTACGACGGCGCCTTCGTGGATTCCGGAAAAGTGATCTGGGGACACGAGGCATCCATCGGATATTTCGCCCAGGACCATCGCAGTCTCATCGAAGGTGGCATGACCGTCTTGGAATGGCTGCATCAGTGGAATCCCGCAGCGGTCGGCGAAGAAATTCGCGGACTGCTCGGCCAGATGCTCTTCCAGCGCGACGAAGCCACCAAGTCTACCAGCGTGCTTTCCGGCGGCGAAGCTGCGCGGTTGCTCTTCTGCAAACTCATGCTGCAGAAACCGAACGTGCTGGTGCTCGATGAGCCTACCAACCACCTCGATCTCGAAGCCATCAACGCGCTGAACATTTCTCTGCAGCGTTACCACGGGACGGTATTTCTCGTAAGCCACGACCACGACCTGATCGACGAGGTCGCAACCCGCATCTGGCATTTCGAAAGCGACCACAAAATCACCGACTTCAAAGGAACTTACGAAGAGTACCAGGCCGCCGTCACGGTATAGAACAGAAGACTTGTCATTCCTCGCGCAGCGAGGAATCTTGGTGTTGCACCATTTTCGTTGCATGTAAATCAACCAGGTTCTCCACAGAGTTCCACAACGGTTTATTGTTGCGTTTGCTACCACAACTTGCGGATAATGGCGGCGGGGACGTACTTGCGCGGTCGAACCCACGCAAGATATATGTACAGCCGAGCAGATTTACTGAGAATTCTTCATCTCACGCCGCGCCAGTTGGCCAACTGGGAGCGCGCCGGGCTGATTGTCGCCTCCACCACCTACTCCTTTGCCGACCTGCTGAAGATCAAGAAAGTTCGCGACTTGTGCGCCATGAAGGTGCGGCCCGCGGTAATCCGGGAATCGCTTGAGGCCATGCAGAAGCAGGCATCGGGAATGGGAAATCCTTTACTCGATGCAGGAGTCTCCTCCACCAACAATCATCGCGTCGCATTCCGTCACCAGGGCAGGCTGCTCGAGCCCATTGCCGGACAGTTCGTGATGGACTTCTCGTCTGCGGAAAAAGTTGTGACTCGCACCTCGAGTGCGGCTCCAGCTTCTAGCCCGCGCGAGAACGAAGCCGCAATCTGGTTTGCCCGCGGCATCGCACTCGAAGAAGATCCGGCCATGCAGACCCAAGCCCTGGCCGCCTATGAGAAGGTCCTCGAGTTCGATCCCTCTCACGCCGCCGCTCACATTAATTTAGGAACTCTCCACTACAATCGCCAGGATTTCACGCTGGCGGAGAAACACTACCGCGCCGCCCTGCATTCCGATGCCCGCTACGCCCTGGCCTATTTCGACTTGGGCAACGTTCTAGACGAAACCGGGCGGGTGCAAGAGGCCATCCAGACCTACAAAACGGCGATTCAACTCGCCCCCACCTACGCCGACGCGCACTACAACCTAGCGCTCGCCTTCGAAAAAACCCGCGAGCCACGCAAGGCCCTGAAACACTGGCAGGCCTATATCAAACTCGATACCATCGGCCCGTGGTCCATGCACGCCCGCAACCAGATCCAGCGCATTCTGCAAGCCGACCCGCTGAAGCTAGTGCATTTCCGCCGTAACTAGCAATATTCGTAATCTCCCCTGCGGCGTCATCCTGAGCGCAGCCGCATTTCAGGCGGAGCGAAGGATCTCCCGCCGGCCGGCTTTCGCGGTGTTAAAATCATCGGTCCACACTCCTCTGTCCGAAGGTTCTTGTATGCCCGAGACAACGCTGCAATCCCCTCCCACGCCGCTGACCACCCTTACCGAAGACGAGATCCTTTTCCGCGACAACATCCGCCAGTTTGCCGACGATAAAATCCGCCCACTCGTCAAAGAAATGGACGAGAAGGGCATCTTCGAGAAAGATCTCATCCACGAATTCTTCCAGCTCGGCTTAATGGGAATCGAAATACCCGAGCAATATGGCGGAGGCGGCGCCAAGTTCTTCGAAGCGATCCTGGCCGTCGAAGAACTCTCGCGCGTCGACGCATCCGCCGGCGTGATCGTTGACGTGCAAAACACCCTGGTCAACAACGCCCTCTTGCGCTACGGCAATGCTGAACAGAAGAAACGCTATCTGCCCAAGATGGCCGCGGAAACCGTCGGTGCCTATGCTTTGAGCGAGGCCAGCTCCGGCTCAGACGCCTTCGCCCTCCAGACCCGCGCCGAACTCAAGGGCAGCGACTACATCCTCAACGGCCGCAAGCTCTGGATTACCAACGGCAAAGAAGCCGGATTATTCATCCTCTTTGCCACGCTCGACCCCACCGCCGGATACAAGGGCATCACTGCATTCCTGATCGAAAAAAACTTCCCCGGCTTCAGCGTCGGTAAGAAAGAAGACAAGCTGGGCATCCGCGCCTCCTCGACTTGCGAACTGATTCTTGAAGATTGCCGTGTACCCAAAGACAACGTGCTGGGCGAGCCCGGCAAAGGCTACAAAATAGCCATCGAAACCCTGAACGAGGGACGCATCGGCATCGGCGCCCAAATGATCGGTCTGGCCCGCGGGGCCTGGGAGTTCGCCGCGAAGTATGCCGTTGAGCGCAAGCAATTTGGCAAGCCCATTGCCGAGTTTCAGGGCATCCAGTTCCAGATCGCCCAGATGGCCACTGAGATCGAGGCCGCCCGCCTCATGGTCTACAACGCGGCCCGTATGAAGGACGCAGGCGTGAACTTCGTCAAGGAAGCCGCGATGACCAAGCTCTTCGCCTCGCAGGTGGCTGAGCGGGTTACCTCGCTTACCATTGAGATCTACGGCGGCTACGGATTCACCAAGGATTATCCCGTCGAGAAATACTGGCGCGACGCCAAAATCGGCAAAATCTACGAGGGAACGTCCAACATGCAACTGGCAACGATTGCCAAACTCCTGCTGGGCGGAAAATAGGCGACTCAGTCTTTCCGAACCACGGTTCGCCCGCGAAAAGGATCGTTTGAGACGGGCTCTCGTGCTCGTAGAAGCAACCATTTTAAGCCGCTCAATCCCCTCAATCCGCGTCCCGCCTGCTCGCCCGCGATCCGATTAACATTCGCCGTGCTCATAATATGCATTCAATTGCACTTAAGCTCTGGCGAGCGCTCACCTCTGAATCGTACTAAATCAATTAAATTCAATGCCTTCCGTTTACTCCCGCCATTGGCTGACAAGCTGCAATCTCGTAATCGCCTGCCCTTGCGAGGGACGGCCGGGGTGCCACTTGACGACTTTGTTCGGCAACACAGCAGTGATCGCGATTGCAACTCCCAAGAAGAAACGCAGCCTTCTTCCCTTGCTCACGGTTCTGTTCATATTCTCCTACGGACTGATGACCCTGCTCATCATTGAACAGGGCGCGACTATCCAGTCGCAGAGCAACCTTATTAAAGTTCTGGTGCCCGACAGCAGGGAGCTATGGAGTCAAAGAGGGAAAGCGCTCGGCGACCGGCAGAAGGCCATGGCGCAAGCCGAGGCACGAGGCCGGGCGGACGATCCGTCAGCTCAGATTCCGGATACCCAATCTCCGTCAGCCCAGTCTCCATCAACCCAGTCTCCGTCGAACCAGGTAGCACCACAAGCCCACACCCGGGCAGGCAAGACCGCAAAGCCGCAAGTCCAGCTTCCGCCGGTCCCGGCTTCGGATTTGTTAGACCAGCGTCGTAGCTTGCATTCGATTTAGGTAGGCAGTAAAACGTCCCGAGGACGTGGTTTTAAAGTTTGGTAGGAATGAAGGTTCTGACCCTAGCCTTGTTGTTTAGTTTCACGGTTGCCAAGCCGGCGCAGCCCGAGCGCCGGCCCTCCGACCATCTCGAGCAACACTCCAAAGGTGGGCGCTGGTATTTCGCCGCCAACGGCCATGCCGTTTATTGCTATGGACCGGTGATGATTTTGCCCCGGGCCAACGGCGATATCCAAAAAGTCGCCACCTTCTGCCGCGACGGCCAAGCCGTGGTTCCCCTCAAGGATTAGCCCGCCCGTTCGCTCAAACTCGTATCGTCTAATCGCGCGTTCCGCTCGCTTCCCTTACACTAGAGAGCATGCCGGAACTCCCAGAAGTTGAAACCATCGCCCGCGGACTAGCCGCTCGCGTCTCCGGCGACGTGATTGAATCGATCTGGCTGGGCCAGAAGCCGGAACCTCTCAAATCTTCCGCGCGCGAAATCGCCGCCGCCCTGGAAAATAGCCGCATCGCCACCGTCCGCCGCATCGGCAAGCACATCGTCTTCGACCTCGAACAACCCAGTGTGGGGCGGACACTCCCTTCGGCAGCCTCAGGGCAGGCTTTGTCCGCCAAAAGCCGCAAAGCTAAATTATCGCGTTCGGGATCTAACAGGCGACCATTTCCAGACCGTGCCGAAGGAAGTATCGGCCCCGCACCAGTCACTCCCACACCAACAGCCCACTGGATTGTCCACCTCGGCATGACTGGCCGCTTGCAAGTCTGCGAACCGCAGTCAGAAATCTTCAAGCACACGCACGCCATCCTCAAGCTGGCCTCGGGCAGGGAACTGCGCTTTGTCGATCCCCGCCGCTTTGGCAGGTTAAGCGTTGCCCGCGCCGGGGGTTTCGACGCCGGCGGCGTCGAGCCTCTGGAAGTCGATCTCGACCGCTTCGTCGCCTTGTTTCGTGGACGCAAGACTCCCATCAAGAGCGCGCTGCTGAATCAGAAACTCCTGCGCGGCGTGGGCAACATCTACGCCGACGAATCTTTATTCCGCGCTGGAATCCGCCCCCGTCGCCGCGCTTCCTCCATCCCGCGCGATCAGCTCGCCAAGCTCTTCCTGGCAGTCAAAGAAGTTCTAAAGGAGGCAATTGCTCTAGGCGGCTCATCCATTTCAGACTATGTGGACGCCGACGGCGAAGAAGGCTTCTTCCAATTGCAGCACCGCGTCTACGGCCGCGAAGGCGAGCCTTGCCTGATGTGCAAAACCCCGATCAAGCGAATCGTGATCGCCGGACGCAGCAGCCATTACTGCCCGAACTGCCAGAAGTGACGATTGTTGTCAACGAGGACGCTTCGCCCGCAGTTCTGATAATCTTTGTGAGCCATGCCTGATTTCTCCATCGGAGTCGATCTCGGCGGCACCAACCTTCGCATCGCCGCCGTCAGCGACGCGGGACAGCTTCTCGAAAAAGTCACTCTCGGCACCAAGGTAGCTCTCGGCCGCGACCACGTCATCAACGAAATGTGCGACGCGATCCAGCGCCTCTCCGCGAAATATAAAGGAACCGGAAAACTTCTCGGGGCCGGCATCGGTGTTCCCGGAATCATCGACATGTCGAACGGCATGCTGCGCAAGTCGGCCAACCTTCCGGGCTGGGAAGAGTATCCCGTGCGCTCCGAGATCGAGCGCCGCCTCGCGGCTCGCGTCATTCTCGAGAATGACGCCAATGTTGCCGCCCTCGGGGAGCAATGGCTGGGAGCCGCCCGCGGCGTGCCTAATATGGCAGCGGTTACTCTTGGCACCGGAATCGGCGGCGGAATCGTGCTTGGAGGAAAAATCTGGCATGGCATGAACGGCATGGCCGGCGAATTCGGCCACGTCACCCTCGAACCCGAAGGCCATCTCTGCGGTTGCGGCAATCACGGATGTGCCGAGCAATACGCCTCCGCCAGTTCCATCATGCGCATGGCCCGCGAAGCCATCGCCAGCGGCGAAGCTCCATCGCTGGCCCAGGCCGCCTCGTCCGACGCCGAATTCGGCGCCAAGTCGATCTATAACCTTGCGCTCCAGGGCGACGAACACGCCCGCCGCATCTTCCGCACCTTCGGTCGTTATCTCGGCATACTGCTCTCCGGTCTGATCAACGTCTTGAACCTCGATATGTTCGTCATCGGCGGCGGCGTTTCAAGCGCGTGGGATGCTTACGCTCCCAACATGTTCGAAGAACTCCGCGAGCGGTCGATGGTCTACGCCGCCACCGCTCCCGCCGACCCTCTGAACAAGGATTTTGTCGCTAACGCCGAAGGCGCTTCCGCCCAGACCGAAAGCCGCACCGAACGAAAAACCATTATCACTCGCGCTCTGCTCGGCAGCGACGCCGGACTATACGGAGCGGCGCGCGTGGCCGCGCTGGCGCACTAAAACTCATCTCGCCAAACGCGAGACCGGCGTCCCCGCTGTAGAAGCTGGCACCCCCAACCGCCGCGCCGCCCGCAAGAACGCCTCATTCTGCTCTGGTGTGCCAATGGTGGCGCGAATGCAATTCCGCGCTCCCCAAGCTCCCAGCGGCCGCACGGCCACGCTATCTTCCTGCAATCGCGTAGCGAAAGCCTGCGCATCTTTTCCCAAATCGCAAAACAGAAAATTCGCCGAGGTTGGCACCACGCGGTATCCGAGGGCCGACAATCCCTCGGATAGAACCCGCGACTGCACAGTATTGTTCTCAACTGCGCGCTGAATGTGGTCGTGATCGTCGATCGCCGCCATTGCCGCCGCCTGCGCCACCGATGAAACAGAAAACGTGTTGCGCATACGCGCGCAGTATCCCAACAATTCCCCTGGCCCCAACCCGTAGCCAATCCGCAGCCCGGCGAGTCCGTGCGCTTTTGAAAAAGTTCGCAGCACCACCACACTCGCGCCCTGGCGTAGATACTCCAGCGAGTTCGAATAGTTCACCCGCCGCTGCGCCGCGAAGTGCATCGCGAATTCGTAATACGCCTCGTCCAGAACGACAACCACGTGCTCCGGAACTTTCGCGAGAAAGCCCTCCACCACGGCCGCTTCTACCATTGTTCCTGTCGGATTGTTGGGGTTGGCAAGAAACACGATGCGCGTGTTCGAATCGATTGCCGCAAGAATCGCCTCGAGATCGAACCTGTCGTCGCGCATGGGAGCTTCAACAAGTTGCCCTCCCGTTGCCCGCACTGCCATTGAATAAATAATGAACGACCGCTCGCTGGTCACTGCATTCAGCCCCGTCGCCAGCAGCGTCTGGCAAAGCAAGCTCAGCATCGCCGTTGAACCCGCGGTCACCAACACCTCCTCCGGCGGCAATCCATGATGCTCCGCCAGTTTCAATCGCAACCGGCTCGAATCGTCCTCAGGATAGAAATTGCTCGCCCCGATTGCGGTTCGCATCGCATCCAGCACGTGTGTCGAAGGTCCAAATGGATTTTCGTTGGAATCGAGCTTGATGAGCACCGGACGCTCAAAAGCCTCAGGTGTGGCGCCGGGAGCATAGGCAGTGCCAAAGTCGCGGGCAGGCTTGGAAACCAGATCGAAGAAGCGGCTCATGCTTGCCGCATCATGCCACGGAAGGCTTGGTTCTCGCCATCGGTTTGTTGCACGCGGTTCGCAGCCGATCGACTTCCTGCGCGCTCAGAGCGCGGAATTCCCCCGGCGGAACGTCGAGGGTAAGCGGTCCATAGCGCACGCGCTTGATCTTCTCCACGTGATGTCCCACCTTCTCAAACATGCGCCGGATCTCGCGATTGCGCCCTTCGATCAAAGTAACTTCATACCACGGATTCGTCGCTTCCTTAATCAAGCGGATGCCCGCGGGCCCAGTCCGCACCCGCCGCCCATCTTCCGTGGCGATCGAAACTCCCGCGCGCAACTTCTCCAACGCCTCGTTGCTCGGGGTCCCAGAAATCTTCACTACGTAAATCTTCGGCACCTGCGATGCCGCTTTCATCAGCTTATTCGCCAGTGTTCCATCATTGGTCAAAAGCAGCAGACCCTCGCTGGCATAGTCCAGCCGTCCTACGGGATAAACACGCTTCTTCACTCCGCGGATCAATTGCATCACCGTCGGCCGCTTTTCCGGATCGCTCACCGTGGTGACGTACCCCTTGGGTTTGTTCAGCAGCAGATAAACATGGTGCTGCGCGCCCTGCAACAATTTTCCATCCACGCGGATGTGGTCAGTGTCGGGATCAGCCTTGCTCCCCAATTCTGTCACCACCGTTCCGTTCACCTTTACGTGACCGGCGCTGATCAGTTCTTCGGCTTTGCGCCGTGAAGCGATTCCAGCCGCGGCAATAATTTTTTGCAGACGTTCAGCAGGCATGTGCGAATTCCGTTTTGAAAGGGCGCGGCTTCCTGCCGCGCCGTAAAGCCGCATAAAACAATAGCGCCTTCAGGCGCTGATCTCGAACCCCTGGCGGCTACTCCTTATGCGCAGTAGACTCCGCGATTTCTTCCGCCGGCGCTGCATCTTGCGTCTGCGCCGCATCTTCCGCCGCAACCAACTCTCCTTGAAACGATTCCGCCACCAGCTTTTCAAACTCTTCCATGCTGGGCAATTCGTTCACGTCCTTCAAGCCAAAGCGCATGAGGAATTCTTTGGTCGTCTTGTAAAGAATCGGCCGCCCAATCACTTGCTTGCGGCCCGCGGTAGTGATCAACTTGCGGTCGAACAGCGTCGCAATCACGCCGCCAGAATCCACCCCACGAATCTCATTAATCTCCGGCACCGTCGCGGGCTGTTTATAGGCAATCACGGCCAGCGTCTCCAGAGCGGGCAGCGACAGCCGGATCGGCGGCTTCAAACTTTTCGCAAAGCTCCGCACCATTTCATGCTGCTCCGGCTTGGTCGACATACGGTACCCGCCGGCCACCTGCCGAATCTCGATGCCGTGATCGGGCGTTCCATAATCCGCAACCACTTCTTCCAATGCAACGCGCACCCGCGACTTCACCTCAGCCTCGTCGACCGCGCCTTCGGCATTTACCGATTCCTTCACAAGCTGGATCAACTGATCCATCGTGATCGGCGTTTCCGCCGCATAAATAATAGCTTCGAGTTGCGCTTTAAGACTCATAGATTAAATCGGTCCGCTATCTCCAATCATCCCGCACCGCGGCCTGTTCCGCCATAACTGCATCGAACCCAATATGTTTCCGTACCGCGATCTCGCCGAACAGTCTGTCCTGCCGAACCTGAATCGCCTGCAGCCGCACCATTTCGAGCAACGCCAGAAACATGCACACCAGTGCCTGCCTCGATTCCACGCGCATCAGCAACTGCTTCAGCCGGATGGGCCGTGCTTCCAAGCTCAGCCGCCGCCGTAGATAATCAATCATCTGCCCCACGGTAACCGTTTCTTCATTCACGTTGAGCATGGGACGCGTGCGTACGCGCTCCAGAATTTGCTGGAACGTCTTCACCAGGTCGATCACGTCCGCTGCCATCTCCGGCTCCGTGCCTTCCGCGTCCACGAATTCTTTCAGCGCCGGATTCGTCAGCACGGCATCTTCAATCTGTTGTTTCTGCAACAGCATCTGCGCCGCTGACTTGAACTTCTCATGCTCCAGAAGCCGGTTCACCAGCTCCGTTCGCGGATCTTCCAGTTCCTCTGCCTTTGCCGAAGGATCCCGCGGCAGCAGCATTTTCGACTTGATATGAATCAGCACTGCGGCCATGTAAATAAAGTCGGCCGCAACATTCACATCCAGCTCGCGAATCTTTTCCACGTAAGCCAGATATTGTTCGGTAATGCGGGCGATGGGAATGTCGTAAATATCGATGTCCTGCTTGCGAATCAGATCGAGCAGCAAATCCAGCGGCCCTTCGTAAACATCAATCACCGAAACCGCAAAAGGAGAATCGCTCTCCTCTTTCGCCGCCTTGTCACTCAACGCCTCATTCGCCTTTGCAGCCTTTGAAGGATTTGCGACTACAAACGGAAGAGCCTCCGCGGCATTGTCCGCGGCGGTAACAATTCTGTCTTCCATGCTACTTCCCATCATTCGCCTCCGGTGGCTCATACGCCAGCGACATTCCCATCGCCTCGCGCACATCGTCCATGGTCTCGGCCGCCGCCTTGCGCGCCCGCTCCGTGCCTGCCTCAAGAATATCCCAAGCCAGCCGCGGATTCTCCTCGAATTTCTTGCGCCGCTCCTGCATCGGGTTCAGCAACTGCACCAGCGCATCCGCCGCCCAACTCTTGCACTCGATGCAGCCAATGCCCGCCGACCGGCAACCGGCGTTCACCTTTGCCATCGTTTCCTTGCTGCTGAAAATCTTGTGCAGATCGCCTACCGGACAAACATCCGGATTTCCCGGATCCGAGCGCCGCACCCGCGCCGGATCAGTCACCATCGTCTTCAGTTTCTGCCGCACCACCGCCTCCGGGTCGGTCAGCAAAATCGTATTGCCATACGATTTCGACATCTTGCGCCCATCCGTCCCCGGCAGCTTGGGCGCAGGCGTGAGCAACGATTGCGGCTCCGGAAAAACATCTCCGCCCTGTCCATAAAATCCATTGAACCGCCGCGCAATCTCGCGCGTCAGTTCCACGTGCGCCACCTGATCTTCTCCGACCGGAACTACATCCGCCTTGTAAACCAGAATGTCTGCCGCCTGCAGTACGGGATAGCCCAGAAATCCATACGTACCCAAATCTTTGTCTTGAATGTTCTCCCGCTGCTCCTTATACGTGGGAACCCGCTCCAGCCAGCCCAGCGGCGTGATCATCGAAAACAACAAATGCAGCTCCGCGTGCGCCGGAACATGTGACTGAATAAAGATCACGGATCTCTCCGGATCAAGTCCCGCCGCCAGCCAATCGAGCGCCACTTCAAGAGAATTTTCTTTCACCCGCGAAGTGTCGGCATAATCGGTCGTGAGCGCGTGCCAGTCGGCCACCTCGAAGAAGCACTGATACTCATCCTGCATGCGCACCCAATTATCGAGCGCGCCCACATAATTGCCCAGATGCAGCTTGCCGGTCGGGCGCATGCCGCTGAGCACGCGCTTACGAATATTTTTCGATGTTGTCATCAGTTTTTCAACGAGTCGCTACAAAAAAGAGGCGCAACGGAACCACAAGGCCCAGATTTCAAAGGTTGCAGCATCATGCGAGGGTAATGTCGATACTACCATGCAGGCCGCGGATTCCAACCGCGCCTCATGCTTTATAATTCGCGCTCCACCGTAAGATTCGTATCGGGGCCTGCAGTTCAGGCCGCGCACAAAATCGAGATTCGTATCAGGGCATGCCTTCAGGCATGCCGTAAAGCCCGGCCCGTGAGCCGCCCTTAGGCGCTGCTCTTCGGAGCTCGATTATAGAAACAGCTTTCATAAAAAAGGAAAACCAATGAAACTTCACAGACCAGCCTTACTCATAATCACATTGCTGTTCAGCGCGGCATGCTTCTCGCCAGCCCAATCAATCTCCGCTTTCGATCTCGTCGTCACCAACGGCCACATCATCGACGGCACCGGCTCCCCCTGGTATTCGGGAGACATCGGCATCCGCGATGGAAAAGTCGCCGCCATCGGCAACCTCGCCGCCGCCCCGCGCCAGCGCACCATCGACGCCGCCGGCAAAGTGGTCGCGCCCGGCTTTATCGATATGCTCGGCCAGTCTGAACTCTCAATTCTCGTCGAACCCGGCCTGCCTTCTAAAATCTATCAGGGCATCACGACGGAGATTACCGGCGAAGGTGGTTCCGTCGCGCCGCTCAATGATGCCATCATTCAGTCCGATCTTCCCGGCTACGAGCACTATCACATCAATCCCGACTGGCGAACTTTCCGCCAATATTTCTCGCGTCTCGAAAAACAAGGCATGGGCATCAATCTCGCCAGTTACGTCGGAGCCACGCAGGTACGCCGCATGGTGCTCGGAAATGACAACAAACAACCCACCCCAGAACAACTCGAACAGATGAAATCGCTGGTGCGCGACGCCATGAAAGACGGCGCAGTCGGTGTTTCCACCGCCCTCCAGTACGCCCCCGCTCCTTACGCAAAAACGGATGAACTAATCGCGCTCGCTGCCGAAGGCGGCAAGTTCGGCGGCATCTATTCCACTCACATGCGCAACGAAGGCGACTCGGTGCTCGAAGCTATCGACGAAGCTCTGCGCATCGGCCGCGAGGCTCACGTCCCCGTAGAAATCTGGCACATCAAAGTCGCCGGAAAAAATAACTGGGGACGCATGCCGGAAGTCGTCGCCAAGATTAACGCTGCGCGCGCCAGCGGCGCCGATGTCACCGCCGATACTTATGCCTATACCGCCTGGTTCAACGATTTCTCCGCTTTTATTCCGCCCTGGGCCCACGATGGCGGCTCCACGAAACTCATTGAGCGCCTCAAAGATCCCGCCACCCGCCAGCGCATCCGCAGAGATATGCTCACTCCTTCTAAAGAATGGGATAACGAATGGCAGGAAATTCCCGGGCCCGACGCCATCATGATCGGCGTGGTGCAGAATCCAAAAATGCTTCCGCTGCAGGGCAAGCGACTCTCCGAGATTGCGAAACTGTGGAACAAAGACCCCATGGACGCTCTCTTCGATTTCCTCATCGATGATCCCTTTGCCGGAGTCGCCGTCTTCGGCATGTCGCAACCCGATGTAACACTCGCGCTGCAACAGCCCTGGGTAGCCATCGACAACGACTCTTCCGGAACCTCGCCGGATGGCCTTCTCGGCCAGGAACATCCTCACCCCCGCGCCTATGGAACTTTCCCTCGCATCCTGCGCAAGTATGTTCGCGACGAAAAAGTCTTGACCCTGGAAGACGCCATCCGCAAATTTTCCGCGCTTCCGGCCCAGCGCCTTCGCTTTACCGATCGCGGCGTTCTCAAGTCCGGCATGTGGGCCGATGTCGTCATCTTCGATCCCGCAACCGTGCGCGATCTGGCAACATTCGACAATCCAAATCAGCTTTCCCAAGGCATGGATTACGTTCTGGTTAACGGTGTGCCCGTAATCGACGAAGGGAAAATGACGAAGGCCCTGCCCGGTAAAGTTCTCCGCGGCGCCGGCTACGTGCCCTAGCGCGAGGAGTGTGCGGAAATGCGCCAGAAATCTGCAGCAACCAGGAGAGAGAAAAAGCTACGGCTTCAGCTGCGCCTGCGTCTGCGGAGCCAGCACTACATGCGGCTCCGCCAAAGTGCCCGTGATGCTATAAACCACCGACCCCGCATGCGCCGCTTTGAGCTCCGTGCCTTGGATTAGTCTTAGATCGAGTGCCCGTCCCATCGATGCAGTGCCACTGATCTCATACGCGCCTGAGGGAGAAATCATGTTTCCCTTGATCTCGATCTCTCCATCGCGCAGGTTTGCATTCCCCTGCCAGCGCTCAGCGCGCAACGTCGGCTCATCTCCAGCCAATGCAATATGTGAGAAAACTCCGTTACGCAAATCGAAGTGCAATCCAACTTCCGCCGATTGCCAGAACGCCGCTGAATCCGCGCCCGCTGCCTTGATCTGATAAGTCCCGCTGCCCGTTCCTGAAATCCATGGATCCTGCATGGCGTCGGCGATCTGATCCAACGATATCGCTGTGAGAGTTCCACTTCCGGTGTAGACAGGAGAGCCTGATGAAAAATCCACCTGCCAATCTCCGTGATGCTTTCCTCCCAGCACGTCCGCTCGCCAATCTGAAATTCTGAGCTTCCCGCGTTCCAGTTCAAGCGTAGCGGAGAGACGGTTCGCAACCACATCACGAATGAGCAAGCGCCCGGCAGTAACTTTGCCCGACGCCCTTAAATTCTGTAAGAAGGATGGTGGCGCCGCCTCAGCCGGTGACAACACCTGGTACCACCGGCGCTGGCTCGGTGGTGAACTCAACCACTCATGCAGACCGCTCAGCCCCACTTCTTCAGTATTCAGATTAAAGCGCACCAGGCACGCTCCCGGCGTTCCGCAATCGCGCGGCAAACTGACAAACCCTGTCCAGTGCGCGTCAGCGGCCCGCGCGCTCACCTTCTCCATGCGCGCTTCCTCGGGAGAAAGTTGCAGTTCAGCCGACGAAATCTCAATCGGCCCATTGATTCCCCGGACCGTTGCACGCACGTTGTGCAGTTGGACCTTCCCGGTTATTTCCGGCGAAGAAAAGCCGGACGAAGTTCCGAATACATTGTTCGTCCATGATCCAGCGATCAGCAAGTCCAACTGCGCCACTCCTTCAACGTTGGCCCTCATTGCCGGTACTCCGATCAGGCTGGCCAGTCGCAGGACGTGCGCCACTTCTCCTTCTCCACGGATCGCCATCCCATAACCCGATCGCCCCACCCAACCTCGCGCCTGTGCTGCCGCTGCCCGTCCCAGCGCGACAGAGAACGGCCCATACACGACTTGCACTTCATTCTCACCCGGCAAAACTTCGCCATCCATCTGACGAACCGGTTTCATCTTCAATAGCCGATGACCACCACCATCCCCTGTGCTCAGCACAAACGGTACGCTTCCCGGCGATAGATCCACTTTGCTGCTCGCCGATTGAACCCGAAGGCCGCTGATTTCTCCACGACCCTGAATCTCAGCTAGCGGCGATGCCGCATCTTCTTTTTCTTTCACCACGAAATTGCCCCGCACGCTTCCTCCCGCTATAAGATCCCCGGGAAGATTCTTCTTGGCGCGCCGCGCGAGCTGCGCGACCGCGCTCATCGGAACACTCTCAAAGTTCAACGCAAGATTTATCCTGTGTACTCCGGGCAGCCCCGCATCGCCATGAAGCGTGATCATGCCATTGCCCACCGGAGCGCCGCAGAAGATCTCGTGAGTTACGTTTTCAATCGAACTATATCTTCCTTCGCAATGCGCCTTCAGCCGCATCCCCCCGGCGCTCGAAATGTCGTACCGGTGAAAATCATCGATCGACGTATCGGCGCTAACCTGCATCGCCGCCGGAGTCCCGCTCAAAGTTGCCTCGAACCGAACTTCTCCCCGCCAGCCCTTATCGTTTCCCGACACCAACTTGGTGAGTTGTCCCAGTTGCGCGCGATCCCATTCCAGGCTGAACTGCAGCGGCGTTTCGCGCAACCTTCCGGCCCGCTGCCATGTTCCATTCATGCGCAACATTCCGCCGTCGCTCAAACTCATATCTGTGCGCATCGGCTCCGCTTGCAGGCGCACTCCCCAGGTATTTTCTGATTCCTGCCACAACGCGAAATCCGCATTCAGAAGCGCATACGATTTTTTTTCCGCCCCCGCCTTGAAATTGATGCGGCCCGAACTGGCCTCTATATAAGGAAAACCCGGCCGCGCTTCTGATTTTGATTTCGCCGTGGGTGCCAGCGGCGTGCGTGCGGTGCGTTCAAGCAATGCTTCCAAGTTCCACCGTCCATCTGCTCTGCGCACCAGATTCAAGCTGGGTTCGGTCAGCTCTAGACGCGACACGTCCAGTCGTCCCCGCACCAGCGAACTCAGCCGCACTACGGCCGTAACCTCCGGCGCGCGCAACATGGGTTCCTCGCCGAATGCAGGGTCTTCATAGATAACCAGGTTTCGCAGGTCAAAGCCCGGCGGCAGGAATCGAAGGTGGACCGAACCAACCTCCACCGGTCGCGCGACCGCGCGGCTGATCGAGTTCGCTATGCGCGCCTTCAGCCGCGACCCGCCTGGGCGCAGCAGGAACAGAACCAGCAGAATCGCTGCTGCCGCGATCACCACACGTCGCTTGGAAGAGAAAAGCTTCACCGCACTACTTTCAGCGTTCGCCCCCAGCGCGTCTCGTCAAAGAAGTGCAGTACCACATGCGCCAGGAAGCCGATGCGATCTCCGAAATCCGTCTTCCGGTATTGATCGCTCGGTGTTTCAAATGACCAGTAGATAAACATCGGACGCCCAATGATGTTCTCCTTCGGAATGAATCCCCAATACCGGCTGTCCAGGCTTACGCCCCGATGGTCGCCCATCGCGAAGTAGTGGTCGGGCGGCACCACCAGGTCTCCCCCCTGGATATGCGAGGGCAATTCCGTCTCCCAGATCGGAGAGATGTTCGGGTCCGACGGCGGCACCGCGGGAAAATCGTTGCGATAGTAGTCTGAGGGCTCGTCCCTGTCATGCAGCACATAAGGTTCGTTCAGCTTCTCGCCATTGCGATACACATCGCCATTGCGTAGGTGAATGCGATCGCCCGGCACACCTATGATCCGCTTCACCACGTAAGTTCCAGCGTAAGCTGCATCCGGGTGTAGAAACACCACAATGTCGCCGTGCCGTACCTCGCGATAGGGAAGCAATGGTCCCACCCACGAAGTCTTGGGCGCGAACTGCACCCGGTTGACAAACACGTGGTCGCCAATCAGCAGCGTCTCCTCCATCGAACTGGACGGAATCTCGAACGCCTGCACAACAAAAGTGATGATGAACAATCCCGTCACCAGCACCGCCGCCAGCGAAGCCAGGAATTCCACCGTAGTCTCGCGCGGTTTCTCTTCCACTTCGCTCTTCTCTTTGCTGTCTTTTTTGTTGCTGTCTCTATTGGCCACTGTCTTCAATCCATCCAGTCTCGTGAACTCGTCGCGTTTCTACGGTGCAAGCACCCTTCCTGCTCGGGCTCCTCAATTAACCAGGCGCAGCGTGCGGTCCCAGCGCGTGATTTGATACAAGTGCGTCATCGCGTAGGCAAAACGGTAAAGTTTATCGCCTACTGACGAGGGCACCACTGCCTCGCCTTCCGCTCCCCGTACCGACCAGTAAATCAACAGAGGACGCCCGATAATATTCGCCGCGGGCACGAATCCCCAATACCGGCTGTCATAACTATCGTCCCGATTATCTCCCATCACAAAATAGTGTCCCTCGGGAACAATGAGCTGTCCGTCCTCCACCAGTTTTCGCAACTGCAGCCACCACTCCGGAGTCTCGCCCGGTGCTACTTCAAGCCGCGGAAAATTGTCCCGGAATAAGTCGTTCGACGGTCGGTTGAAATGCGCATAGGGCTCTTTCAGCGCCACTCCATTCACAAACACCTGCTTGTTCACCAGCCGCAAACGGTCGCCAGGCACGCCGATCACCCGCTTCACGAAATGCTGCGCCGGGGTTACGGGATAATGAAACACCACAATGTCGCCCCGCCGCACCCGCCGGTACGGCATCACATAGTCTCCCACACTGCCAGACCCGTAGCAGAGCTTGTTCACCAGCAGGTAATCGCCCACTAGCAGCGTATTCTCCATCGACGGTGAGGGTATCTGGAAGGCCTGCACCACAAATGTGATGACAAACACCGCGATCACTACGGTTCCCATCAGCGACTGCAACGAACCAACCAGATCCGCGCCCAAGGCTCCCGTGGCCTTTTGATGATCTGGAAAATGATGATCTGGAAAATTCATTCACTCTGCTTATGAAGCCACCCTACTTCTCTGCAGGCCGCGATCCCCTCGCCATCTTAGCTCCTGCCGGCTGTGGCCGCGAAGCCAGATAGGCCAGCAACTGCCGCGCCGCATCCTGCTCTGCCGTTTTCTTGGTGGAACCTTGCGCCCGTCCCACAAATTCTCCGCCGCCTTCGCCATTTTTCGTATGCAGGCGAACTTCCACCGTAAAAGTCTTGCTG
The DNA here is from genome assembly GCA_963842075.1 of uncultured Acidobacteriota bacterium. Taxonomy (GTDB): domain Bacteria; phylum Acidobacteriota; class Terriglobia; order Terriglobales; family Acidobacteriaceae; genus Sulfotelmatobacter. Next base: position 466,746 of record CAWJFA010000021.1, read on the forward strand.
TGTTCCGGTCCCGCTTCCTGCACTAGCACGTATGAGGGCTGTGCCATTCCTAATCCCTGCAAAGTTTCCTGCAACGCAGATTTGAAATCCGTCATGGGCAGCGCGCCGCCGTCCCGCTCCATGCTTTCCAGTTCCGGTGCCAGAATCTCCCGCAAGATGAATTCGCGGGCCGGTTCCATTCCGCCATCCAGATACATCGCCGCCAACACCGCTTCCAGCGCGTCCACCAGCAGCGCCCTCTTGCTCCGTCCTCCGCTTTTCTCTTCGCCGCGTCCCAGCCGGAGATAATGTCCCAGTTCCAACCGTTCCGCCACCCGGATCAAATGCCGCTCGCTCACCACATGGGCGCGCAATTTTGAAAGCTCACCCTCGCGAAACTGCGGAAACCGCTGGAACAATTCTTCGCTGGTCACCAGCGACAGTATCGCGTCACCGAGAAACTCCAGCTGTTCGTTATCGTTGACCTTGTACTTGTTCTCCCCCGCTTGCTGTGACTCCTGCTCCCGCGCCTGCGAGCTGTGGGTGAGCGCTTGCTCAATCACCGCCCGCCGCCGGAAGTGGTAGCCCAGCGCCGTTTCCAGCGCGGTAATTTCCCGTTCCTTCATCGCAATGATTCGAACTTCGTCGCGGTCAATTCTGCGGTCAATTCTGGGGTCAATTCTCTGGGGTCAATTCTTAGGTGCGGTGCCCCCGGTTAATTGCGTCAGCCGATCCCTTTCCTTACGTGCGGCGTCCCCGGCATTCGTCCCTTCCTTCGTCAGTTCCACCGCCTGATTGGCGTACTTCAGCGCTTCGGGATATTTGTTCTGCATATCCAGCGCTACCGACAGTCGGAATACTGCAATCGGATCGACCTGCTGCGGAAAAGCGTCAATCGATTTCCTTAGATTTCCCTCCGCCTCTGCCCACGCTTTCTTGGTGAAATCGATCGTACCCAGAATCGCGTAAGCCTCCGAGCGCAGAAATCCCTTGAAGGCGTCCAGCTTATCCTGTGGCACTCCCGCGGTCGGAAGGTCCGTGTCCACTGTTACCAGCGCGCGCTGGGCGTCTTTCGCGCCTTCTGCCAGTCGTTGATCCCTGTCCAGATCCGTATCACGCGTGCGTTCAGCCAGCACCTGCGCCACGCCCAGCAACGCCTCCGGATCGTCCGGATCAAAAGTCAAAATCTTTTGCGCCATCTCTAACAGCTTGTCGGCGTTGTTGGCCTGCTGGTATTCATGCATCACTGATTTGTAGAGCAGGGGTCGCAGTTCGCTGTCCGGAAACTTCGCCGCGAAATCGGCCGCCGCTTTTTCCTGCGCCGCCGGATCAGTGATCGCGGCCGCCGTTTTATACGCATCAAATTCCGGCTGGGTCTTCGCCTGCGGCGGACGTTTTCCCGCCGGCGCCGCTGCCTGCCCCGTCGTTTGGCCGGCTGGCGCGGTCTGGCCTGCCGGTGCGGTCTGCCCGGCTGGCTTGCTGTTGCTCTGCGCCACGCCATTCTGCGCAAATCCCCACCCCATCATCCCCAGCAATGCGATCATCATCGCCGCTCGCTTCATGCTTTCTCCTTGGCTTCTGATTCCTTGACTTGAAACCTTCACAACCTCACCCACCGGTCGAATTTACCGCACGTCGATTGTAACCGCCTCTTGCCGCTATTGCGGCTGCGGCTTGGCTGGGGGTTCATAAGCTTGCTCCAGCCCCCGTTCGGCGGCCGCTTTGATTTCCGGCAATCCCGCGCCCGTATTCAACGCCGCCCGGTACTCCTGCAATGCCGCCTCCCGGTCTTCTTTCATATCCAGTATTCTTCCCAGATACACGTGCGACCATCCAACAACCGTAGGATCTTTCGATGCGGCAATTGCCTTTTGAAAATTATCTTGCGCTCCATCTCTGTTCTTGTTCGCCACCGCCACTTCCGCCAGGATGAACAGCGCCCGTCCTTCGTCACCGATCTTTTTGTCCAATGCCGTTTGCGCCAGTTCCTGCGCTCCCTTCGGATCGCCCGCAGCCAGCCGCCTCTCCGCCGTCACCAGCATCCGCCGCTCCTCGGGACGCGACAACCGCACCAGTTCCGGCGCCGCCGCGCTGGCAAACTGAACCTCCGATGCAGCTTTCTCTTCTTTCTTTAAATCCACATTCTCCAGAATCCCGGCATACTCTCCTCGAATGCCCGCCGGATCTTTTTCAAACGCAACCACCGCGTTATAAAAGTAATGCGTCAAAATGTATCCCTGCTTCACCTGATCATCCACCGCCTGGGCCCGCATCGCCTCTTCTGCCTTCGTTCCCGTCGTGCGGATTTCAATCGCCCGCACCAGGCATTCGGTCACCAGCAATGAGATATCAGTCTTGAAACTCTCCTCCAGCGGAGCGCGCTTCACTGCCTGCAGCAGCGGTTGCAACCGTTTGATCGCGGTGTAATGCTTTTCCGCCAGCGGATCCATTTCATAATGCAAAAACGTGTGCCGAATCTGGTCCATCTTCAGCGCCGATTGCGGCGCCGCTCCTGACCGCGTATTCGGAGCCGGAAACACAACCACGTAATACGATGACCCGTAATTCCTCGCGTCCGTCTCATTCGGCGAACCCATAAAATCCAGATAGATCGTGAACGTCCGCCCCAGGTACTGCGAAGAAGGCTGCTTCAGGTAAACCTCGGTGTCCAACACCATCTTGGCCAGCGGTTCGTGATATCGCCTCATCGCCGCCTGATAATCGTTGCGATGCCGCTCCCAGATCGAGTGAAATCCCGCTTTCTCGTAGAAGTGTTCCAGCAGCGTTCCAAAACCAGAAATCGCCGCCGCATCCGGCGGCAGATCCTCTTCTTTTGAGCGCGGCATAAAATGTGGCGGTCCGTCCAGATACAACGCCAGCGAAATATATTGTGACAGGTTGCGATTCGGATCCTTCGAGGTCGCGTGTTTCTGGTAAAAGTCGCACACCGCTGACTGCGCCGCCTGCGCCTCCTCCGATTCCCTCATATTTCTCTGCACTTCAGCCCGCACATTGCTTCGCGTCGCGTCCGAGGTGGTCAAATCCTGGTCATACCCACAAGCATTCAGCGCGGTCAGAACAGAAAAGATCGTCTCGCTGCTGTCCAGCGAAATCGGAATCTGATTCTCCTGAGCCTGACGACCCTGATTCTTGCGACCCTGATTCTGCCCAGCCTTGTCCTGCGGAGCCTGATTCTGGGGAGCCTCGGTCTGCGGAGCTTTGTCCTGCGCCGCCTGGCTCTGTGAAGAAGACTGATTTTGCGCGGGCTGCTCCTGTGCTGGCGGGCTCGGTGAAGACGGTTGGTCCTGTGCCGGTTGACTCTGTTCAGGCTGCCCCTGTTGAGCCGGCCCTTGTGAGGCTTCGTTCTGCGCCGGCTGGTTCTGCGGAGACGCATCCTGCCCCGCGCAAAATGACCCCAGCAGCCCCAACACAGCCGCAAACCACATACTTCGCAATCGCAAACTCAGGAACCCCTCCCGCAGGATTAGTGTCGTGCAGCGAAAACCACCCTCAAGTGTAAGGACTTAACTCCGGAGGGTCAAACCGGGTTTGGGCCCGTAAACGGAGCCTTTTGAAAGTGTGCTGACCCCGCAGCGTCGCTACTCGGGAAACTGGCGTAATCGGACGTTAGCGCTCAAAACCCACATCGCACTGCAATGGTGATCTCAAGCCAACAATTCCGCATAGTCTCCACTCGCCGAGTATCCATGCGGTCTGTTCACCTCGCTCGCAACGTACCAAAGTAACTCAATGCTCCTCGACCCTTCTGCCGAAGATTACTCACGGGATGTCTCGGCATCTACTTTGACAATCCAGGAGAGGGGCTTGCCAAAAGGGAGAATCAGGACTTGCCGCCATTGTGCGATAGTTGCGATAGTCGCACTGCTGTCAGTTCCCACCTACTGTCTGGCGCAGGAAACCGCCCCCAGCGGTCGGGAAACCATTTCCCAGCTCGTAGAGCAGATCAAGCAACTGCAGCAGAAAGACCATGACCTTGAGGAGCGGATCGAGATTCTGGAGGCCAAAGAGCCTCAAACCGAACCCCATGCCGCTGAACCGCCCGCGCCTCCGCAGACTGCGGAAGGGATTCCGCTGCCAGAAGCGCCGTCCGCCCCGCCACGCGACTGGCGCGAGACACACGGCATCCAATGGCGCGGCTTCGGAGAAGTCGACTACAAGGTGCTCAGCCAGCGCCGGCCGGAATTGGCAACATACGGCTTTCATGCCGGTTCGGCGGGGAACTTCTACGACGGTGACTTCGGTTTATTCCTCACCTCGAAACTTACCGGGAAAGCCAGCGTGCTTTCCGAGATCGTTTTCGAGGAGAGAGACACGCAGAGCTACAAAGTAGACCTGCGCCGAATGTTGCTCAAGTACGACCACAACGACCATTTGAAGCTCTCCTTTGGCCGTTACCAGACCAACATCGGGTATTACAACTGGGCTTTTCGCAGCGCGGCTTGGCTGCAAACCACTGCAGATCGGCCACTGCTGATGCAATACGCCAGCGATGGCGGTTTACTCCCCACGCAGGCGATAGGCATTTCCGTAACCGGCGCGATTCCCTCGGGAAAATTTGGTCTTAACTACGTAGCCGAATATGGAACCTCGGACACCATTCGTCCTGACATCAACGGCGACGGGCTCACGACCGACGAAAACAACGGCAATCAAACTAACGTTGGGCTCTTCATCAGGCCCGACGAGTTGCGTGGATTGCAAATCGGAGCCTCCTACTATCATGACCACATCAGCAACATCGAGATAAGCGCGCTTTCCGGCGTTCCCATTCCTGCGCCTCCAGGTAAGTTGGGATCGTCTGCAAGGTACGGTCAGACAATTGTCAATTCCTACGTGGTCTATGTGGCTCACGGCATTGAATTCTTGAATGAGGGATTTTTAATCCGGCAAGCGCTGATAGGTGGGTCGCTGCACTTCGACACTCCCGCCTTTTATACACAGTTCTCCAAGCAACTGGGGCATATGTGGCCTTTTTTTCGTTATCAGTATGTGAACGCGAACTCCAATAGCAACTCGACCTTCAGCGATGTCGGACTACGTCACGGCCCTTCGTTCGGCGTTCGCTATGATCTAAACGATTACATGGCCTTCAAGGCTCAATTAGATCACATGGTCCGCGGCGGCGAACCGGACCTGAACGGTCTGCAACTGCAGTGGGCCTTTACTTTTTGAGGCTCGGAGAGAGCACCATGGTCAAATCAATCACGGCTCTGCTCTTGCTGGGACTGGCCATTTTCTTCCTTTCCCCGCGAGCGACAGCCCAGACTGACACGGCCGTGGTGGTCAGTGCTGACAATCCAGCCACCAATATAAGCCTGGGAGACTTGCGGAAGTTTTTCACTGGCACAAAGCGTTCATGGCCAGGCGGCCAGCCCATCAGGCTCGTCATCCGCGGTCCGGGATGCCCTGAACGGCTCGTCTTGCTCCGGCTCCTGGCGATGTCGGAAAGCGAATTCAAACAATATTGGATCGCCCAGGTCTTTCGAGGTGAGGCGGAGGCCGAGCCTTTAGTCGTTCCCTCCGTCGGCATGCAGAAAGAGGCCCTGAAAGTCTTTCTCGGGTCCATCAGTCTGGTGACTGTCGCGGACGTAAAGCCCGGAATGAAAGTGATCAAAGTCAATGGTTTTCTGCCGGGCCAGGCCGGCTACCCGCTTCACTAGACCCCAACAGTCAGTATCTCCGCTGCATACAGTCGGCGGCGTTTCGTTGGAACTCATCTGGGGTATCGGGAGTACTTCCGAATTGCACCGTGGCTTCCTGGAATCGGCGCCGCGTGCCAGCGACGTCGCTTGGGCCTCCTCATCGAGAAGGTCCGAAGCTGCGCAAGAGAAAATCTCCAGTGCTCGCCAGCACTTTTTTTCGCATCGTGGCGTCTGGCAGCATGCGAGCGATTTCGACTGCCCCGATCATTGTTGAAAAAATCGCAAAGAAGGCGCGTTCTTTATCCACGGCTCGCCGCCCCGGCATGAATGGCACCATCTGGCTTTTGTAGTTCACCAACTCCGCCGCGATCTGGCGCTTCATTCCCTTATCTGCCCGCGTCAATTCGGGTGCAAGTGCAGCCACCGGGCACCCGTGCTCAGGATGTTCGCAGTGTTCCGGGCTCAGATAGGCTTTCACGATCGCCTTCCACGCGACACCAGGGGCCGACTGTTCAGCGACATGAACCAGGGTGCTGGCGATCTCCCGGAAAGCCTCGCTGAGCGATTCCACGAGCAGTTTGTCCTTGCTCCCGAAATGTTTGTAAAAGCCTCCGTGGGTCAGCCCGGCGTCCTGCATAACGGCCGAAACCGCGGCGCTAGTCAAGCCTTTGGCGCGAACGCGCCGCGAGGCGTCTTGGACAATCTTCTGATGGATCTCAACTTTATGTTCGGGTCGGTAACGCATGGCTCATTATAGGATGCTCGCCATCATCTCACGGTGCAACCCGTCCGCATTCGGCCCCGAAGAAAATTTGAATCTATAGGATGATGTATATAATCCTATGCGGGAAAGGTGATGCCCACAAGGAGGCACTCATGGTGTCGCAACTCTGCTTTTTCGTCAGCATCATATTCAGTTTCATGGCCTGGGGGATCGTCACCGCCCGATACATCTGGCCGGAACTCCGCCTCCGGCAACGGGCCGCAGCGTTACAGCCTCTGCTCATCCTGCACAGCTTCCGCTTCATCGGGTTGGCATTCCTGGTCACGGGCGTGGTGTCGCCCCATCTGCCGTCCGCCTTCGCGCATTCCGCGGCCTATGGAGACATCATCGCCGCGACACTCGCGTTGCTCTCGCTGCTTTCGCTGCCACGGGCGGCTGGCGTTGTCATGGCATGGATCTTCAATCTCTTTGGCTCAGCCGATCTCCTGAACGCTTTCTACCAGGCTAATCACGCCGGCCTGTTGGCAGGGCAGTTGGGGGCCACCTATTTCATTCCGACTTTGATTGTGCCATTACTGCTGATCACGCACGGACTCGCCTTCCGGATACTTCTGCAACATCAAAAAGTCCGTGGATAATATGCCCGGAAGGTATTTTTCCCCCACTTCTGCCACACGCAGAAGCCAAAGCGCACGCAGATCAGCGCGCGGGTGAAAACCTGCACAGCACTTGTTATAACGTACAAATGCGCTTACACGATTACGCACCTCGGCCCGCGCACCTCAAATGGCTCCTCGATTCTGACCCAGCCATCCGTTGGCAGGTCATGAGGGACCTCACTGGCGAATCCCCCAACACGATTGCAGCCGAGCGGTCTCACGTCGCAACCGAAGGCTGGGGAGCCCAACTTCTTGCCCACCAATCTCCCGCCGGCCACTGGGGCGAGGGCCCGCGCGGGTGGAGAGACGATTTGCCGAAGCAGGACCGAAGCTTGCTCATTGCCCTCTACAGTCTCACCGTCTTGATGGACCTCGGCCTCGACCCCGCCAGCAAGCAGGCTCGCAAAATGATCGACCGCGTCGACCAGCGGCTCGTGTTTAAGCGGCTTAACAACCGGCCTTTCCTTCACGGCGAAACCGAGCCCTGCATCAACGGTAGAATCCTCGCCATCGGCTCGTATTTCCAACCACCGAATAAAGAACCGAACCACGCACTGGCCCATCGACTCCTGGGTGAGCAGCTCGAAGATGGCGGCTGGAACTGCGAAACCCCCAAAAGCCGGCGCTCCTCGTTCCATACCACCATCTGTGTGCTCGAAGGACTGCTCGAATACGAACGAGCAACACGTAAATCGGCGGCCGTCACGCACTCCGTCACTAGGGCCCGCAAAAGGGCGGAAAACTATCTGCTCGAGCGCCGCATGCTCCGCTCGCTTCGAACCGGCGAAGTCATCAACAAACGCTGGCTCCGCTTCTCCTGGCCGCCGTTTTGGCACTACGACGTCTTGCGCGGACTCGATTATCTGCGGAATGCAGGAATCAAACCCGACAGCCGCGTCACTGACACCATCAAAATAGTGATCGAGCGCCGCCACCAGAACGGCCGCTGGCCGCTCAACCTCCTTTATCCCGAACATATTCCATTGGAGATGGAAACCGGTATCGGCAAGGCAAGCCGCTGGAACACACTGCGCGCTCTCCGGGTTCTGCGTTGGTACAACAACTCAACGAAGTAGTTGTGACTCGGGGTGGAGGCCAGCGATGGATACCGCGTAGTGATCCCTGCCAGAGCTGGACCCGGCATTCACTGACAAGCAAGTTGTTCTGGCTTTCTTGAAAGATGGCAGCTAGCAGAGAACACGGAGAAAAGAATCACCGAAGTGGGCGTGCACACCCTTAGCCAAACCTCGGAACTTTGTTGCTAAGCTGCGGCGGCCAGTCCCTGGCGAAAATATGTTCCACCTCTGAGCAGCGTTTCCACTGCCGTCAGAAGCGACCCAATATCGGCCTTCTGCACCAGACCCTTGATCCCGGCTTTCTTGGCTTCTTCTTCCAGTTGCCGCGAAGGGTCAATCGTCACCATCAGAACCGGCGACTCCGGGTGCTGTCTTGAAATACTTCGGCCGGCTTCCAGTCCGCTCATTCCCGGCATCACGAAATCCATCACTGTGACACTGGGCTTGTGCTCGCTCCACTTCTCGATCGCGTGTCGGCCGTTTTCCGCTTCGCCTACGACACTCCAGTCGCCTTGTTCGAGCGCAGATCGCAGGTGCGCTCTCATCATCGCGTTATCTTCGACTAGAAAAATGCGTACCAAAGCCGATCCCTCTTATAAAAAAAACACCCGCGGAAGGAGCGGCCCCCGGCTAAGAATAAAGTTGTCAAGACTCAGCTAAGAGATACGCTATCCCCTCCACTCAAAAAGAGCCATACAGCTAGCACCTTACGACTTCGATGAATTGAGACCAGATTCCCGCTGCAGAAGATTGAGATTCGCCTCACGCGCCTGCGTCAAATAGCGCTAGGCGTGCACTTTAGATAGCTTCGTCGCCGATTTAAGGCCGCGAAGGGGTGGCCTGCTCGCCCGTTCCCTGTCGAGAGGATCACCTGGCTCGACTGGTGGTTCCAGACCCTTCCTGCCGTGTGCGCTTGAGACCTTGCCTTCCCCCGTTATGTCTCCGCTTTCATTTTCCAGGACGATATTCAGCAGCGAACTGTGAATATGTAAATTATTTCCAGCGTCGTAGTTGAGAAATCCCAGCTTTCTGAACCGGTTCATGAAGAAGCTCACCCGCGAACGCGTCGTCCCCACCATCTCCGCCAGGATCTCCTGACTTATCCGCGGGATCGACATCTCCGAAACTCCTTCTTTGCCGAAGTGCGCCATCAGCAGCAGAACTCGCGCCAGCCGCTTTTCGCTCGAGTTGAACAGCTGATCGATCAAGTCATCCTGGTACCGGATATTTCGCTTCAGCAAATGTTGCAGAAACATTGCCGACAATTTTGGCTGCAGGCTCAGCGCATGCATCATCGCCTTTTTCTCGATGTGAAGGACGCCGCAATCGCTCATCGCCGTTGCTGAAGACATGCGTACCAACTGGCCGGCAAGTCCACCCTCGCCAATAAAATGGCCGTTACCCAAAATGCCGAGAGTTGCTTCTTTTCCGCCTTCCGATACCACGCTCAGCCTTACCTTCCCCTTCTGAATAAAAAACAGCCCGTCTGTGGGGTCGCCTTGAACGAAAATCGTTTCCTTCTTCCGGTACGCGACCAGATCCCTGCCCTTCCCGATGCTTGAAAGAAAGACACGAGCATTGAAACGAACTCTTTTTTTCGATCTTGTGATTCGTTTTTTCAGCTGCTTCTCCCGCCCGCGTGGATTTCGCCAGCTTCAATTGTGCCCTGTGAGGATGTACTCCCGCTGCTCACTAATGCTCACAATCACTGCCAAATTTCGGGCGCGCGCGCTCTAGTGGAACTGCTTTGCCCAGTCCCTTGTCACTGCTTTTGGCTTCGAGACAGACGCTGGTGGCAACGCCGTGGATTTTGATCCTAACCCACCAAACAACCATGTGTGCAGTTTTGATCAGACTTAGAGAATCCTAATCTGTAACAATCCAAGAACTCCGAACAGAAGGTGGTTCGTGTCTCCCCGGCCCGGCTCTTAGGAGGACCTTATGTGGACTTCAAAGCACTCCCGGCAAATGGCCGTCTCCCATGCCCAACTTGAATCTGTGATTTTGGAACGAACCGCTGAACTTCAGATTCTTTCTCAACGGCTTCTCAGAGTACAGGATGAGGAGAGGCGCAAATTGGCTCGCGATTTGCACGACAGCACCGGACAAACCCTGGCCGCGTTAAAAATAACTGTTTCATTCCTTAAGCAAAGCTGCAAGGAAGACCCGGAAAAGATGGTTCTCGTATCCGAGCTTGCGGCATTGGCTGATCAGGCCAGCGACGAAATTCGCACCCTTTCCCACCTGCTGCATCCACCGCTGTTGGATGAAATCGGCTTCGCTTGCGCCGCCGAATGGTATATCGAGGGCTTTGCCAAGCGCAGCCGCATTACGGTCCTCTCACAACTAGCCAGAGATTGTGAACGGCTTCCAATGAGTATCGAGATTGCTCTCTTCCGTGTGCTGCAGGAGAGCTTGACCAATGCCTATCGTCACTCCGGAGCGTCGGAGGTGCACGTTTCTTTTACGCGGATGCCGGAAGCGGCCATTCTTGAAATAAAGGATTTCGGATGCGGCATCGCGCCCGAGCGCCTAACCCGGCTTCGTGAGACCAGCGCGGAAACCGGCGTGGGTCTGGCTGGAATGCGCGAGCGATTGTATGAACTGCACGGCAAGCTCGAGATAGAATCGGATGGTCACGGAACAACCATGCGCGCAACGATTCCTCTATCTCCGCCCCATCAACAGCCTCGCACAGACTGCAGACAGCTCGGCAGTCTGTCTGCGCTCGCTGGGGATAGCAGTCCCCACGCTGCTTGATCGTAGAACGGGAAACCGGAAAAATGAAAGCGGGGAGCCCGACGCCTGCCTGTTACCCTACCCCCGCACGCTGATCCTTGAGAACGACAGCACCGCCCGCGACGAGATCGGACGTCCCATCGACATCGCCGGTCGGAACGTCGTAAAGATCAGCATCCTCTTTACCTCCGGCAGAAGTGCCTGCGACTCTCCCTCATCGGAAAGAATCCTGTAGTCCTGCACTCGCCCGTTCCTGTCAACGTAGGCTTCTATCACCAGCGAGTCGGTATTCATCGAACTCAGCGTCGTGCCGAAAACACTCTGCTCCAGCTCCGGACCAGTGTTCAACATCAGCGGCACGTCCTGCTGATTGTTCGCCTGCAACTGTCCTGGCATCGCCAGTATCGCCGTTACTAAGCCGAAAATCAGCACCGCGCACACCAGCCCCGCCGTCGCCGGCACCATGAACGCCCTCAGGCCGTCTTCCAGTCGTATGCGCAAACTTTCATACCGCGGCCTCCGCGTCTCTGCCGCCTCCCGCGAAATCGCCAGCCGCAGCTTCAGCCCAAGATCCCCCGGTTCCTTCACTCGTCCCATGCTCGTCAATAATTGTTGCGTCTGCCGCAGCAACTTGTACTCCCGCATGCACTCCGCACATCCCCCCAGATGCTCCTGCAACGCCTGCATCTCAGTTCCCGTGACCGCCCCGTCGAGATACAGAGACAACAATCCCTTCGCCTTCGTGCACTTCAACTTTATGAACTTCATGGCCACATACTTCATGGCATCACCTCGACCCTTCTACCCTCTCCAGCAACCCTGCCTTTCAGCAACTCCGATCGCAAACCCTCTTCTTCTTCCGCAGCGCTCAGTCCCAACTCTCCGCTCAGCTCGCGCACATACGGCGCCAGTCGCTGCTTCAACGCTTGCCGCCCGCGCGTTAACCTGGATTTCACCGTCCCCAGCGAGATCTGCAGCACATCTGCGATCTCTTCATAGGACATGTCTTCCAGGTCACGCAGAATCAGCGTCGTCCGGTAAGGTTCCGCCAGCCGCCGCAACTCCTCGTCCACTCGCTGCCGCACTTCCCGTTGCGCCACATTATCGAACGGCGAATCGTGCTGATCCGTCAGCGCATTCAGCATCTCGTCGTCTCTACTCCACAGCCCATCCGATTCCACCCGTTCAATCGACGTTTCCTGCGCCTTGTGCCGGAACCACCACCGCTTCCGGTTCGCCGCCTCATGCAGCGCGATCCGGTAGATCCAGGTCTTCAAACTCGACTCCCCATGGAAGTGCTTCATCCCGCGAAACACTTTCAGGAACACATCCTGCGTCGTATCCGCCGCGTCCGCCGGATCGCTCACTATCCGGTACACTAACCCGTACACTGGACGCTGAAATTCCCCTATCAGCCACGCATAGGCCTCTTCCGAGCCCGCCTTCAGTTCCGCGACAATCGCCGCTTCTTCGGCCCGTACCCCAATCGCGCTTGCCAGTTCTCCCAAGGTGGTCACTCCCGCCCTACTACCTATTCCCGTACCTCTACTCGGATGATTATAGGTTTTTCCACCTCATCCTGAACCGAAAAATCGCCTCCACCCTAGCTTATCTACCAGCACGTTACCTACCAGCATAGACTCCGCCTCGCCCCCTCAAGTTCCCGCTCCAGGCAAGTTTCAGCAGATTGTGGATACCTTTGGTAACCATTTTGCGTCTAACTGTCAGTCTCAGCGCCGTGTGGGGAGTGCCGTATGGCTGGAACCAAATCCCACCTTTTATTCCTCTCGGCAATGGCTACGCTCTCCACCTTCCTCATTCTCACCGGCTGCGGAGCCGGAGCCAATTCGGCCCCACCGCCCCAGGCCGCCTCTTTCCAGGTCACCGTCACCGCTCCCGCCGCAGGTACCGGAACCGTGACCAGCAGCCCCCCCGGAATCAACTGTCCCCCCACCTGTACCGCCACCTTTTCCCGGAATACGCAAGTGAAGCTCACCGCCACTCCCGGCAGCAATCATTCTTTTGAGGGCTGGGGTGGAGCTTGTTCAGGCACCAGCAGCTGCATCCTGACCATGACCGCCACACATTCAGTGACCGCAACCTTCGCCGCAGCCGGCGGAGGCTCCCATGTCATCGCCTACATCTTCACGCCTGACGCCATGACATTGACCACGCCGGAATTCGCGCTCCTCGCCAACGGACAGCTGCAGCCGACCAAGACCACCATTCAGCCCTGGCTGATGGCAGGCACCGCTCACAGTGTTGTCATGGATCTGCCCCAGCCCAATTCCTATTGGCCCACGGCAAACTTGCAGTCACATACCCTCAAAGCCGACGGATCACTGCACCCCCGCGGAAGCCCGATATCAATTCCCATTCAGAAATACGTATCCTCGCTCGCCAGCGACAGCACCTACGTTTACGCCGTATCGGACGAGGGCATATACGGCTTCGAAGATACCAGCACCGGCCTCACTCCGCTTCCCTCAATCCAGCAGACTGTGCCGCGTCCCTGCAGTTCGGCCCAGGAACACGCGGGTGACTGTTCGTATCGAGGCTCACTAATGCTCGGCAACACCAGCGTGTTCTTCACCGAGATCGCGGCCTGGCAGTCCAGCCCTCCCTCCTACCAGTTGAGCAGCTTTGCTCGGTCCGAGGGTCAGTTGACCGGCGAACAGCTGCTCTCCCAATCGCCGCCCTCGGTACAAGCCGTAACCCCCAACTTCGCCTACGCCCTTACCACCGGTCCGTCGGGGACCTTTATCAATCTCTGCACTCTCTCCGAAACCTTCAGCTGCACCCAGAACGTCCTCTCCAGCGGCGAGTCTGTTTCAGACGGCTTTGCCCAACTCGTCGTCAGCCCCAGCAGTTCGTTCCTTTTCGCCGTCGTATTTGACGGGTCGCAAGCGCCGCGCGTGCGCGTGTTCCAGATCAATCCTTCTTCCGGCGCCCTCACCGAGATTCCGGGATCTCCCTTCCTCACTGGCCAATATTATTTTCAATTCGCCGCAGTCGATCCCTCCGGCCAATTCCTTCTCGTACTCAGTGCGTCTTGCGACGGTTCCGGCCCCTGCACCACTCCAGGCAAACTGGCTGCGATGCGCATCGACTCCACCACCGGCGCCTTGTCGGTCACCAGCGATGTCGAGGATGGACAAGATCCCTACAACATCTACGCCATAGCGATTTCCCAACCTTAGACAACAATGCCGCATCTCATACTCTCCGAACTCGTCGTTAGGTGAGGTGTGGTGTGGCTGTACCTCTTTTGGCTGTGCGTCGCTTGGTTGTGCGTCGCTTGGCTGCACGAAGACCCGCTCTGTTTTTTCTCTCCGGTTTATCTGCCCTTACCATTCTTCTTCTTCTTCTTATTCTTACGGGTTGCGGAGTCAGTACCGCCACGTCTCCGCAGTCGCCGGCGACTCCGCAAGCCGCGTCGTTCCAGCTCACCGTCACCCCTCCTGCCGCTGGCGCGGGAACCGTCACCAGCAGTCCGCCGGGAATTAGCTGTCCCCCCACCTGCACCGCCAGCTTTCCCCAAAACACTCAGGTCAAACTCACTGCAACGCCAGGCAGTAACTATTTCTTTGAAGGCTGGAGCGGAGGTTGTTCCGGCCCGAGTCCCTGCAGCCTGATCGTCACTGCGGCCAAGACCGTTACTGCAGCTTTCACCCTCGGCGATGCCCTGACCGTCACCATGGCTGGCACCGGCAGCGGAACCGTGACCAGCACCCCGCCCGGAATCAATTGTCCAGCTAGCTGCTCCGCCAGCTTTCCTCAAAACACCGAAGTGACCCTTACTCAGACTCCGTCCACTAACAATTCATTTACCTCCTGGACCGGGGCCTGCTCAGGTAGCGCAACCTGCAGCCTCACTTTGACCGCGTCTGATTCTGTGACTGCCAACTTCACTGCCCCCACCACCGGAACCGGCCCCGGCGCCTTCGTCTACGTCTCCAATAGCCCCGGCGGCAGCAACAGCCAGATCAATGCTTTCTCCGCCGCTTCCAATGGAACCCTGACTCCTGTCCCAGGTTCGCCTTTCTTGGCGATCGGACAGGCCATGGCAGCCAACGGAAACTATCTTTTCGGCACGGATGGCGTTGACATCGATTCGTTCTCCATCGCGTCCAACGGCGCGCTCGCTCAAGTCTCTTCAATCAACGCCCAGCAGTTCAACGGCGAGGGCCAGTGTGGAGGCGGCCCTTACGCACTGTTCCTCGATCGTACCGGCGCAACTTTGTACGATGTCGATGGAAACGGTTGCTCCAACACCGCATATCAATCTTTCAGCATCGATGCCTCAACCGGAGCACTGACTTATCTCGGCATCAGCGCCGCGCAGAGCCCGACCTTCGAATTCTCGCTAAGCTTTGTTGGAAGCAACTCCTACGCCTACAGCTCGAGTTGCTATCACTGGTATCCGCTCATATTCGGATTTAAACGGAACGCCGATCAGACCCTGACCGAGCTAAGTATGACTCCGCCTTTTCCAACTCCGAACCCCAATGACGCTTTTTGTCCGTCCCTCGCCGCCGCCGATTCCACCAATCACCTGGTCATCCCTCTCACCCCGCTGAACATTTATTCCATGGAACCCGATGGCCCCGCCGAGCTTGCCGTCTACACCGCCGACAGCTCCGGGAATCTCACGACTAACAGCACGGTTGCAAACATGCCTCAGATCGCCACCAACGGCGTTACCAGCCTCGCGATCTCGCCCTCTGGCAGCTTCCTTGCCGTGGCCGGCACAGGTTTACAAATGTTCCATTTCAATGCCGCAAATCCCATTACCCCATTCACCGGACTCCTCACCAGCATTCAGATAGACCAGATACTTTGGGACAATAACAACAACCTCTACGCCATCAGCATGTCCACCAACCAGTTGTTCGTCTTTACCGTTACTCCCACCACCGTAACCCAGGCCCCCGGTTCTCCCTACACCATAACCAGCCCGCAGAATATCGCCGTCGTGCCCCAGATTTAAAACGCAGCCTCGGGATAGGATCTACGGGCAGCTTTTCAGAGGGGCTTTCCGAAAAACGTGCAAACTTTGAATCGCCGCACTACGCCGTAGTCTTCTTCGCCAACCCCGCCGGCAATTTGTCCAGAATCTCCCGCACCGCCGTCAACAATTTCCCGGTTCCCTTATCCAACTCGAGAGCAGACTTTTCCAGGAACCCAGCCGCTCCATCATGCTGCAGCCGGATGGCATTTTTCTGCGACATGCCCGTCATCACCACCACCGGAATCGCTTTCGTCAAAGGATCTTTTTTCAGCGCTATCAGCACATCCGGACCGCTCATCTTCGGCAATAACATATCCAGCAAAATCAGATCCGGCAATTTCTCCCGCGCCAGGCTCAACGCTCCCTCGCCATCGCCCGCGCTGCTCATGTCATAGCCCGCACGCGCCAGCGCCCGTTCCGTCGCCAGTCTCAGAAACTTGCTGTCTTCCACCAGCAAAATTTTCGTCATTGCACTTATAACGTCCTTACCTGTTGCGGATTACCGCCTCTTGCGGGATATTATCTCACTCCAGTGCGTCGCCCATACCGGAGTCGGGCGCTTGCTGCACCCCCCACTCTTTCCTATCGGCATGTTTGCTGTTCCCATCAGAACAACAAAGCAGATGCGCCCTTTCGTGCCAGTCCAAGATGTTCTATTTGAAGACGCTCTATGAAAGTTTGCTAAGAACTCTTAGCCGGAAGCGCTCCGCTTTCACACAGACTCAGGCTTCTGCAACAAAGCCTTGATCGTCGCCTTAAAAACTGCCCGCGCCTTTTCCGTATCCTTCGGCAGAATGTTCTTTGCGATTAATAGCATCGCCGCTCCATGGACTACCATCCGCAGCGCCATCAGCATGCCTTCGTGATTGTCTGCCGATCCACCCAGCTGTTCCGCCAGCTTTCGTCGGATCCTGTCCCGCACCGGCCGGCCTACCTGCCTAACTCCGGAACGGATCGAACGCGCAGAATAAAACAGCTCGTATTCTTTCTCAAAAAACAGTTCGTACTCGTGTGGGTGGCTGAGCGCGTAATCCAGGTACCGTTCGCACCCCTCTTCCGCGCTGGAAATATCTTCCAGCCGCGCCGCAATCTCCAGTCGGATGCGCTGCAACAGGCCTCGCAAAATGTCTTCCCGGTCCCGGAACCGCCGGTACACCGCGGGAGTATTCGTGCCCGCTGCCTCCGCCACGTTTCGCATCGTCAGCGCTTTGTCTCCGCCTTTCTTCCATAGCTTTTGCGCCGCGTCCAGGATTTTGCCTTCCAGTTCAGGGTCGGGTCGCCGTGGCACCGTCTCTCCTCCGCAAGGGTCGCCCCCCACCCATTATGTATACAAGGTAAACATAACGCTGTACAGATGATAGGCCCTTTGTCAGGTTCGCCTCCTCGCCCCTCCATCTCGCAAAAATTATGTTGACGCTGTAAACATAACGATGTATAAAATATCAGCAACTGGGCCCCCTTCCCGATTTTTAATTTTCAGCAGGAGTTAACCGATGTATTCCTGGGATAATCCCGGCGATCGTGTGGCGATCGTCAACATGAATTCTGAATTGCGTCATGCCCAGCTTGAGCTGCTCAGCGCCCATTGTGCCGCGCACCAACTCCGGCTCCGGTTTTCGCCCGACGATGTGGCCCGCTTTGGCCAGCGCGATATTATTCGCAAATCGGTGCAGGCCGCCTCCGCCCTCAGTGAATATTACTCGTCCATCGAAAAGAAAATTCCCCGCGCCGAAGCCCCCTCCGAAAGCGTCCCAGAACTCACCGAAGATTGCATCCTTGAAGCCATCGACCGCGTTTCTTTTTACCTTGACGAGCAGCGCACGCTCTACTTCCATTCCGCCGCGCCTCTCTCCAAGCATCACAAAGCCCTCATGTGGCCATATTTTTCATCAACTTTGCTCGATCGTGTTCGCATCGTCGAGCTGAATGGAGCCCGCGTTTCCAATCCATCTTTTTATGACGAAGCTCGAGCCCTCGGTTTCGTGAGCCTGCCCGAGGTCACTCACATGCACTCTCTCACTTTTCTCGATGTAGTCGTCTTCAACGAAAAAATCAACGAGCGCACTTTATTTCACGCGCTCGTGCACGCCGTCCAGTTCGAAGTCCTCGGATTGCAGCGCTACACCGAGCTCTTCGTGCGCAGCTTCGTCAGCGCCAAACTGCACTTTTCGGTTCCGCTCGAAGCTCACGCGTTTTCTCTCGAATCAAAATTCGCCAGCACGCCGGTGCAGCGATTTTCCGTAGAAGATCAGGTTCGTCTCTGGGTCAAGGAGGCCCGCTACTAACCGGATCGCAGTCCAAAAATATTCCGGCGCCGCTTCGCGTCGGATGCACTTGTCCTCCTCCAGGACCGTTTTCGGGACGGCTTGCGCCGTCCCGGAAACCCAAAAAGTTGTTCCACCCCCACGCTGCAAAGGGACGGCGCAAGCCGTCCCTCGTTTCCCCAACTTCCAGCCCGCAACGCGTGCACACTCGCTTACGTCCATTCCGAGCTTTCCGGAAGTTCATCCTCCGCACCAGCCTCAATCCGCTCAACAAAACCCGGCGCCTCTCCCCGCAGCAGATGCCACGCTTCCTGATACTCACGATACTTCGCCGTCTCCAGCTTCGGATGCAGCCCCACGCTCCACATCCCCCGCACGATTTTCTCCGGCAGGATAAACCACACATCCTCCGGAATCACATAAGCCGCCACAAAATCAAACCTGTTCTTCTTATACGGACCTTTGCTGTCCTTCAGCGTGCACGAATATCCCTCCGCCCCTTCCTTGAATATCGTGGACTTCACCTGCACCCGCACAATCCGCGCCCCCTGATCCACCGTAAAGTCATATCCCGACGACTCTCCCCAAGGCCGCGCCAGCCGCAGCCCCAGCTCGATCGCCCGCACCGCAAACACCAACTCCACCCACTCCCCCCGCTTCTTGCAATTCTTGATAATCTTCGTCCCCGCCCACCGATTTTTCTTCATACCGCTCCTTAATAAACCTCACCGCTACCCATAAACGTTGTCATTAATAAACCTCACCGCTACCCATAAACGTTGTCATTCCGAGCCGCTCGCAGCCGCGCGAAGCGCGGAGAGAGCGAGCGAGGAATCTGCTGTTCGGCCTACACCCCAACAGAAAACGCGGCCACCATTGGCCGCGCAATTCTTGAGACCAATTCCACTCTCACATGCCGCCTTAACCGAGCGAAAGCCCAATAAACCAGAAATGTCCTACCGGATTCCCATTTCGGGAAACCGCGTGCCCAAGACTGCCTTGTCATCCTGAGGCGCGCCCTTTACCCCGAAAGCCTGCCCTGAGCGAAGTCGAAGGGGACCTCTGCACTCCTAGCTCCGCAAACCGCCGTCTCAGGGAGTTCTCCCCGCGCCGCCGACTCAAAGAGGAAGTGACACCAGGAAAGCCACGATTCACTCGTGCCGTATCACCCCTGCTCGTGTGGAGCGGACACTCCTGTCCGCTGCCTTTGACCTTGATCTTGATTTTGCAGGCGCTGGGTGCCCCATTTCTCGCGTCCTTTTGCGAGCAGTGGGAGTCCTGCGTTGTTAAAACCGGGAAGGGCACGAGTCCACTCGTGCCGCGTCGGCCCCCAACAATGGAACACGGCTTCAGCCGCTTAGGTACGCCGCCTCTGAAAACTGTCATCCCGACCGGAGCCGGAGCGCCAGCGACGGCGCAGTGGAGGGACCTGCTGTTCGATTCCGCTAAAAACGCCTTGTCATCCTGAGGCGCGTTCTTTTGCGCCGAAGGACCTCTGTACTCCCAGCTCTCGAAACCACCGCCTCAGGGAGTTCTCCCCGCGCCGCCGACTCAAAGAGGAAGCAAGCTAGGGAAGGGCACGAGTTCACTCGCACCGCATCACCCCGGCTCGTGTGGAGCGGACACTCCTGTCCGCTGCCTTTGACCTTGATCTTGCAGGCGCTGGGTGCCCCATTTCTCGCGTCCTTTGCGAGCAGTGGGAGTCCTACATTGTTAAAACCGGGAAGGGCACGAGTTCCACTCGTGCCGCGCCAGCGACCAACCAAGAAAACGGCTTCAGCCGCCGAGGTACGCCGCCTCTGAAAACTGTCATCCCCGACCGGACTGGAGCGCCAGCGGCGGTTCCTCGAGGGACCTGCTGTTCTGTTTTCCCTTCCAGATTCAGCCCCAACGAAAAACGCGGCCACCAGTGGCCGCGCAATTCTTGGAACTTATTCCGCTCTCCCATGCAGACGCGACAAAGTAAAGTCTATTAAAGTAGGGTCTAGTATAGTGGACATACAGTTCCGCCGCACCTTTCCAAAATGGGATCGTCTCGAAGTTTCGCGGCCGGGAAGGGCACGACTTCCAGTCGTGCCGATATAGCCTAGCTTAAGTGCGGCTTCCAGCCGCTGCGGTGCGCTGTGAAGCCTGGACGATTGATATCCCCACCGGGAACTTACTTTGTTACCTTCTTGACCTGGGAGCGGCGAAGACTTTTTGTCGTGGAACCTTACGCAAGACTCTTCTTGCAAACTGTGTATGGTTATCGGCGACAAGGATCTTTTCAGGTGCACGCTTTCGTTCTTATGCCGGAGCATGTGCATTTGTTGCTCACTCCGCAAGCAACCTCACGTTGGAAAGAGCCCTGCAGTTGATCAAGGGTGGATTTTCATATCGATTCGGCTCAGAGTATGGCCGGAATAAGGAAGTCTGGCAGCGCGGATTTACCGATCACAGGATTCGCAGTGCGCAGGACTTTGAGACTCATCAGCGATACATTCATCAGGATCCGGTGGAGCGGAAGCTGGTTGAGAACGCGCATGATTATCGCTATTGCTCGGCCTATCCCGGATTTAAATTGGACGGCTGGCCCTCAGCGGCTGAAGCCGCTTGAACCCAAGAGGGTCTGACGGCACGACTGGAAGTCGTGCCCTTCCCGTCATGCCGAAAAACAAAAGCGGGGCAACTTCACGCCGCCCCGCCCAAAAAACTGACCACTGACCGTTGATTACAACCTACGTTCCCTCACTCCACCCCGCCAAATACTCTTCCTGCTCCGGAGTCAGCCGGTCAATCTTGATCCCCATCGACTCCAGCTTCAGCTTGGCGACGCGCTTGTCGAGTTCCTCAGGAACTTTGTAGACCTTTTTCTCCAGCGTCTTGAAATTCTTGACCATGTATTCCACCGAGAGCGCCTGGTCGGCAAAGCTCATATCCATCACCGACGCGGGATGTCCTTCCGCCGCAGCCAGGTTGATGAGCCGTCCCTCGCCCAGCAGATTGATCTTGCGCCCATCTTTCAACGAATATTCGTCGACCGAATTCCGCGTCTGCCGCTTCGACGATGACATATTCTCGAGCGCGGGAATATCGATCTCCACATTGAAGTGGCCGGAGTTCGCAATGATCGCGCCATCTTTCATCAGCCCGAAGTGTTCTTTGGTGAGCACGCTCTTGTTGCCCGTGACCGTGCAGAACACGTCGCCGATTTTGGCCGCGTCCTGCATCGACATCACGCGGAAGCCATCCATCACGGCTTCGAGCGCCTTGGTGGGATCGACTTCGGTGATAATCACTTCCGCGCCGGCGCCGCGCGCGCGGCTGGCCAGCCCGCGGCCGCACCAGCCGTAGCCGGCCACCACAAACTTTGACCCAGCCAGCAGGAAGTTAGTGGCGCGAATAATGCCGTCAATGGTCGACTGACCTGTGCCGTAACGGTTGTCGAAAAGATGCTTGGTGTCGGCATCATTCACCGCCACGATGGGGAACTTCAACACGCCTTCCTTCGCCATCGCCCGCAGTCGAATCACGCCGGTAGTAGTCTCTTCGGTTCCGCCGATCACGCCTTCGAGAACATCGGTGCGCTTGGTGTGCAGAATCGTCACCAGATCGGCGCCATCGTCCATGGTGATCTGCGGCTTGTGATCGATGGCCGCCATAATGTGCTGGTAATAGGTATCGTTGTCCTCGCCTTTGATGGCAAAAACGGCAATGCCCTGGTCGCGTACCAGGCTGGCCGACACATCGTCTTGCGTGGAGAGTGGGTTCGAGGCGCACAAAACCACGTCCGCGCCGCCATCGCGCAGGCAGATTGCCAGGTTCGCGGTCTCGGCCGTCACGTGCAGGCAGGCCGAGATGCGGATGCCCTTCAACGGCTGGTTCTTGATGAACTCTTTGCGGATAATCTGTAGCACCTTCATCGACTGGTTCGCCCACTCGATGCGCTTCTTGCCCAGTTCGGCCAGTTCCAGGCTCTTGATATCGCTGTTAACCTGTGCTGCTGTTGACATACGCCTCCTGTGGCGCTTTCATGCTGGAAAATTTGGTTGGTTTACGAAGAGTAGCTGGAATTTGAGTGCCCTATCAGAATACACGATTCCTGCTTGAGATCTTCATATCCAAAATACCCTTAGGGGAATGACACTTTCGGGCCATCGCAGAAGCGAAAACATCTACTTGCGCGCGGCCACCGGTTCACGAACTCCCGCGTCGCTGGCCAGCTTCGCTGCTTTGTCGGTTAACTCCCAGGTAAAGTCAGGATCATTGCGCCCGAAATGTCCATAAGCCGCAGTCTTCTTGTAGATCGGCCGCCGCAAGTCCAGAGATTCGATGATGCCCCGGGGAGTCAGTTTGAAATGCGAGCGAATTAAATCCGGAATAATCGCGGGATCCACTTTTTCGGTGCCGAAAGTATCCACGCGCACGCTCACGGGGTCGGCCACGCCGATGGCATAGGCGAGTTGCACTTCGCAACGATCCGCCAGTTTCGCAGCCACAATGTTTTTTGCAATGTGCCGCGCCATATAAGCCGCCGAACGATCCACCTTGGTCGGATCCTTGCCGCTGAATGCTCCGCCGCCGTGCCGCCCCATACCGCCATAAGTGTCGACAATAATCTTGCGGCCAGTAAGCCCGGTATCGCCCATAGGCCCGCCAATCACAAACCGTCCCGTAGGATTAATGTGATAGTGCGTGTCCTCATCCAGCAGGTGCGCCGGAATTACCGCCTGAATCACGTGCTTCAGAATCCCCGCGCGCAACTCGTCGTTGGTCACGGTCTCGGCATGCTGCGTGGAAATGACGACCGCATCCACGCGCAGCACTTTCCCCTTCGCATCATATTCAACTGTCACCTGGGATTTTCCATCGGGACGAAGGAAGGGAAGCGTTCCATTCTTGCGGACCTGCGCCAGCCGCATGGTCAACTTGTGCGCCAGCGAAATGGGAGTCGGCATCAACTCCTCATTCTCATTACACGCATACCCAAACATCATTCCCTGGTCGCCGGCGCCGCCGGTGTCGACGCCCATGGCGATGTCGCCGGACTGTTTGTTGATGCTGGAAATTACGGCGCAGGTGTTGCAGTCGAAGCCGTGGAGGGCGTTGTCGTAACCGATGGACTGGACGGTGCCGCGAACGACTTGCTGAAAATCGACGTAGGCTTTGGTGGTAATTTCTCCGGCGATGACGACGAGGCCGGTGGCGGTGAGAGTCTCGCAGGCGACGCGGCTGGTGGAATCTTCGAGGAGACAGGCGTCCAGGATAGCATCGGAAATCTGGTCGGCGATTTTATCGGGATGGCCTTCGGTAACGGATTCGGAGGTAAACAAAATGCGGTTCTTTGCTGCCAAGATTTTCTCCTTCAGAGACTGCTTTGGACTTGATCACTATCGCTGGCGACGATGGAGGGTACTGCACGGGATCGCGAGGATCACACGAACAGCGTCTCAACATCATACTATTCAGCACTAAACGAACACAAGATTTATTGGAGAAATGTACTGGAAGAGGCTAGCAGAGGGTTGGGCGCCGGGCAATCGTTTTTGGGCTAAATGCTGCAGGATGAATTCAATAGCGGAATTGCGGGGGTGGATGGGGGATTGGAGCTCCGGGAAAAACCACAGAAGTTGATGCGGGGGTGGAATCCCACCCTTGCAAGAAAACGCAAGGGTGGGCCATCCGCGTTTCGCTTCAAGAAAGGCCAAGCATTGCTCTTCGGTTGCGAAAGCTTTGGTGACTTCTATCGGCTTCATTGTATTAACCCCGGATTGGGCGGCTCGTGAGTCATGTACGCGTAAACCAGAAGCAGGGCAATTAGCGCTGCTGCCACGCCCGTTCCGATGATGAGCCACCGTTTCACAAGGTCAGATTACGATTGGCAGGCTTCTGTGTCGAGTGCATAGTTGTGATGTAGTTTCCATTTCCTGGTGAGCTTTTATTTTACTGTCCTATGCGCATTCTTTTAATTGGCGGGAATGGCTTCATCGGGCGGTTCATCGTGAGCGCACTCACGCGGCAAGGACACGCAGTGGCGGTGTATCACCGCGGCACGGCGGCTGCGCCCGCCGGAGTGGAGGAGATTCGTGGCAACCGCAACCAACTCAGCGGCAGCATTCAGGAACTGAAGCGCTTTGTTCCGGATGTGGTGATTGACCTTGTCATCAGTTCTGGTGCGCAGGCAGAAGAGCTGATGAACATCTTTCGTGGCGCGACCCAACGGGTGGTCATGCTCAGCAGCATCGACGTGTACCGTGCGGTGGGCATTTTGCACGGTACAGAAAGCGGACCGCTGCAGGAAGTGCCCCTTACGGAAGAGTCGGAGCTGCGGCGCCGTTTGCATCCCTACCCACCCGAGAGCTTGCAGCTCCTACGCAAGACTTTCGGTTGGGCGACGGACGATTACGACAAGATCCCGGCGGAGCAGGCGGTGATGAACGACCGTGAACTTCCCGGCACGGTACTCCGACTGCCTATGGTGTATGGACCCGGCGATCCAATGCGTCGTTTTTATCCCGTAGTGAAGCGCATCGCAGACGGACGGCGCCACATCATCTTTCCCGAGGCGCTGGCCGGCTGGCGCTCGCCGCGGGGTTACGTGGAAAACGTGGCCGCAGCCATTGCGCTGGCGGCCACTGATGATCGCGCAGCGCGGCGTATCTATAACGTGTGTGAGGAGCCCTCGTTCAGCGAACTTGAATGGGCGCGAAAGATCGCCGCCGCGATGCGGTGGGACGGGGAGTTCGTCGTCCTGCCCACTGAGCGCACGCCGCGCCACTTGCTAAGGCCCGGCAACGCCGCGCAGCATTGGACGGCAAGTTCGACGCGGATCCGCCAGGAACTAGGGTACGAGGAATCGGTGACGATTGAGGAGTCAATCCGGCGAACGATACGCTGGGAGGGAGAAAATCCGGCCGCCGACGCGCTCCTGGCACAGTTCGATTATGCGGCAGAGGATGCGGCGGTAGCAGGACACCCCATGTGAGTTGATGACTGGGCCTTCCTCCCACCGGCAAATCAACCGTGTCGAGTGCATAGTCACGATGTAGTTTCTATTTCCTGGTGAGCTTTACCCGCGCAAAAGACGTTAGCTTGCCGCCGAAATCGTTATCTATAAGCCAGTTCCAAGTGTCGGTGCCTTTGCTGTAGGCGAACGTGGTGTGGACACCGCTGTCTTTATCTTTATCTTTGTCATCTTTATCTTTGTCCCTGAACAAGAACACGATTTCGTCATTGCCCCGTTTGCCTTGGGCAATAGGGGCCGAGAGGCCACCGCCGCCGGTCGAATCGAGCCACAGGCATTTGTACTCGTTCGACGATTCGTCCCATTCAATAAAGACGATTGCTTCATACGCGGGCTGGCCTTGGACGCTTTTCTCGCGCGATGTTTCGTGGAGTCGCAGGTATTCATGGTTCAGCACCCATTCAGACTCGATATCGTGCGTGGTCTCGTGCCCAGCAATGGTGCCCTGAAGGATCCAACTGCCGGTCAGACGATCAAGCAGGGGATCTTTACGTGTTGGCTGCTGGGCTGGAGCTGAAAATGAAGTCATGAAAAGCAAGGCCACGATTGCAAGGTTTGTCTTCATTGAGTGACCTCCAAGTATGGTGTTGTGGGAACATTTTCGAATTGTTTTGTGATAGGCGCTTGTCGCTGGGGACGCCCAAGTGTACATAAAGAATTCGGCATCGCCGTGGAATCTCGCCGGGGCGCATCTTGAAGACCTTCATCCCACGGAGGGATCGCCGCGGTCGGGTTCGCTGAAGAACAGGTGGGGTTCGTGGTGCCCAGCCTTCGGCTCCGCTCAGGCAGGGGTGGAATCCCACCCTTGCAAAAAACGCAAGGGTGGGCCACGCGCGCGCTCGGGCTCGCCGAACAATAGGTAGGGTTCGTGGGGGCCACTCGAAAATCGCGACGAGTGAGAGAGAGCCCAAGGGTGCAATCCCACCCTTCAAAAAACAAAGGGTGGGATACCCTGGCTTGGGCAAGATCAGGCAGCAGTCTCCTTTTAGCGATTAGCGCTGCGGGCGGAGTCGGGGCTATTGGGCGTTTTCAATTCGCCATGGTCCCCGGCCTGATTTGCGTATTTCCTTAATGCTGCCTCGAACACCCCGCTGCCAGATGGGGGCCGGACTTTGCCCTTCAAAATGACTTCGGACGGAATGAACTTTCCGTAAAGAACGCGGGTTTCGTCTTTGTCCTGAGTGATGACGGAGCCGGATAGATCGATGCCCGCGAAAAGGCCGCGCGCTCGGGAATAGGTCAGCATTTCTGCTTTCATTTTCCAGTCTGTGTCCGCGCCTGCGTCACGTCCGACAGGGCCTGCTGCCGCCGAGGCCTCAGCGCCGATCTTGAATTTGCTGGAGAGCAGATGCTGCATTCCCTGATCATTCATCACAACCAATACCAGATCGACAGCCTGGCCGCCCAGTTGCAATCCCCAGCTTCCACCTGTGATGGTGATCGGCGCGGGAGCGCTCCAGCGACCGTTTTCGAGCCGGCAGGCAGCAATACCTTTTCCGTGGCTTCCTCCGAAACCAACCGCAATTTTCACCATGGAAGGAATCACCGCGATACACTTCGCGTCCTTCATCACCTTGTCAGGAATCGCTTTGTCTGGCGTCCCCATGATCTCGTTGAGAACGTTGGCTGAGGTATCAATTCGTTTTTGAATACTCGATTCGTCCTTGTCGTCCTGGGACCACACGGTTCCGACGAGCAGTAGAAAACCGGCGGCGAGCGCCAGAAGACATCTCGACGATGAGAAACTGATTCTTGTCATAAGCCGACCTTTTCCGTGCTCGAGGTGAGCAACCGTTAAATTTCTGGTTAGGGGAGCTTGAGGGTCAGACTAGATTTGTTGCGTCCGTTTCAAGCTGTGAAGTAAATCCGAGCAGGCGGCTAATTACAGCATTAGCTGCTGTCTTTGTGCTGCCCCGGAGTTGGCTAAAAGATTTGCTGAAATAATCCGCTTGAAATAACAGCCGGTGTGGATGGCCTTGCCGTTTTCATCGGCCGATAAATCAGTCCGCAAGTCCACCGGCCTGCTGCAAATCAGGCAGAGTATTTCCGGGAAGTGGCTGCTACCCATAGAAGCCTCCTTTGGGAGGGTCGAGATCAGGGTAGCCGGAAAGCGGGAGTGCAAACTGAGCAATACTGATCCATTTGGGGAATTGTCCCAGAGCGAACAAAGCTGTGCAATTTTTAACAGTTATGAGGAACGGCGGTTTTGTAATCTTTTACTCGATGTGAAGGAACGATGCGGCCCTCGGGTCGTTTGTTCCTCTGATGGCGCAGCTGAAGATTCCGTAGGTAACAGCCTTCTGTAATTTCCTTCACTGCGCCGTTTCTTTTCTTCTTCTTCTTCTTCTTCTTCTTCAGGTTTTTGGGTTGGGGTTTGTCGCCGAATTCTCAGCCGCAAGCATACATTGACAACCGCCTGCGGGGCCGGTGTGAGCAAAACGGATCAACGCAAAACAGATCAGCGGCCGAAGCGACTATCAGCTCTTCAGGCGTGGCGGACTTCTGGGGCCAGCGGCCGTTCAGTGCGTCGCATCATTATCCAGTCATATTCATAAGCGGATCCACAACGTAAACAAATCTGATAGTGGTTGCCATGATCGTCGATGCGTGGCCAGGCGAACCGGTGCTGGCAACCGTGTGCGAAAAGCAGGGCCAAGAAGTTCATTGCTTCGCTCCTTCGTTTCGGCTCTTCCAGGAATCGAGCCATCGGCTGAAGAATGGTTTGGAATGACTGTTGAGCAGATCGTGAAGCTTGGATAAGAGAATCTGGGGCGGCTGAGATTTAGACAGAAAAGTGTCCACTGCCTTCAGCTTTTTCTCGGGCAGGGGTCCGTAGGCGGATAACAGCATGATGGGAACAGTTGACTTGACGCTCTTCATTTTCTTGGCTACGACGTCGCCGTTCATTCCGGGCATCTGGTAGTCGAGAACCACGGCGTCTACGGAATGCGATTTGAACAATTTCAGTCCTTCGTCGCCGCCGGTGGCTTCCAGGACTTTGTATCCGTTGTTTTCGAGAAGCATCTTGCGGGCGATGAGTCCATTCCATTGGTCGTCAATGCAGAGAATTGTTGCTTTCAGCCGAGACATGATATTCAGCAACTCCAGTTCGGCCAGAGATTGAGGTGCACCTTGGCCATGGGAAGGGCCAAAGTTACCTGTGAAGTGGCGGGCAAAATGATTTCACTATCGGGTGAACAAAATTTCAAATTACGAACGTCCACTCGGGGTACCGGTTACGAGGGGCGGAATCGTGGATCGGTAACGAGGGTCGGGGGGTGAAGCGGGTTGGTTAGACAGGCGGGTTTGACATCTCAGCGAACGACCGTAGATGGAGTGGGGAGATTCCGTAGAGGCCGGCATGGTTCAAAATTCCGGGGTGGTAAAGGCGCCAACCGACGGATTCGGCATTGCATCTGATTTTTCGCGATCCGATTCTCCGCCATCTGGTTGTCCGCTCCTCCAGTAGTTCTATCTTAGGATCCGAACGTAGTGCATTGGCACCTTCTTCCTGTATGCGTGACCTCTGCGAGCTCAAGCTGCCCGCTCGGTTCACGACGCACGAAAACTGTCAGCAACTCCGGATGAAACAGACGGAGATTATCGCGGAGGTACTTTCAAGAAAGGAAGTGCTCCCGCAAATTCAGGAGTAAAGGAGAACATGAAACAATCTGTAAAATTCGCTTTCCTTGTGGCGGCGCTGTGCGCGGTGGCGGCCGCTCAGAACGAATCGAGTCAAGCTGGAGTAGCGTCGCCGAGTACCAGTTCTGCGGTTGCGTACGTCTATGTGTCCAGCAGCCCGACCAGCAGCAGCAATAAAATCAATGCTTACAGTGCCGCATCGGATGGGACGCTGACAGCTATAACAGGGTCGCCATTTTCGGCGAACGTGCAGCCCATGGCGCTGAATGGGAAATATCTGTTCGGCAGTAACGGGACTTACATCTACTCATATTCAATTGCGTCGAATGGGGGGTTGAAATACATCTCCGAATTTAACGCAACGCAAAAAAATCCGTATGATTCCGGCGGTCCGGGAAATCTGTTCCTCGATCACACCGGCGAATCGTTGTATGACGGAGATATTTACGCGTATGGTACCGAGAGCAACGCGTATCAATTTTTCTCAATCAACAATTACAACGGCCATTTCTATTATCAGGGCATCACTTCCGACGGAGGAGGCAATGCGGGCAGTGTTCTGAGTTTCATTGGGAACAATGAGTACGCCTATTCCGCCGGTTGTTATAAAGGCACTTCGGACGTTCTTGGGTACAAGAGAAACAGCGATGGGAGCCTGACCCCATTGAACATTAATCCGTCAATACCTGCGGCGGCAGCCGGGGATATGTACTGTCCTTATCTTGCAGCCGCGGATCCGACCAATCACGTGACAGTATCAATGACGCCATACGATGAATATGTGGTCGTTGGACAGCCGCAGCTTGCGGTTTATACGGCCAATAGCTCCGGCGAACTGACTACGACCAGCACGATGTCGAACATGCCGAAGACTTCGGTGACGGAGGTTCTGGATATGGCGATGGCTCCGTCGGGCAAGCTATTAGCGGTGTCTGGAACGACGGGGCTGCAGGTATTGCACTTCAATGGCAGTAGTCCGATCACAAGTTACACGGGACTTTTGACCTCGGATCAGGTGGACCAGATGTTTTGGGACAATGACAATCACTTGTATGCCATCAGCCGATCGGCGGGGAAACTGTTTGTGTTTACGGTAACTCCGACGAGCGTGAGCCAGGCGCCGGGGTCGCCGTATGCGATTACGCATCCGCAGAATATTATCGTTCTGCCGAAAACCTAGGGTGGGTGAACGGGGAGTCGAGGATTGCGGCGCCCACCCTTCGCGAAGAGCCCTCAGGGCAGGCCCGTTCGAAAAGCGCGAAGGGTGGGCCCCTGCGAAAAGCGCGAAGGGTGGGGCAATCTCAGTGGTGATGGTGCTTACAAAGGATGTGTCCAACCGTGGGCCATGGGCATATTATGGGCGCGAAAAGCAGGTTCCTCACCGGGCTTGGCGCCCGGCTCGGAATGACATCCACTTTGGTTCCGCGCGGCATTTTTGATCTGTACGGTTTTCGTAACAAGAACAAAGAGCACCTTGTTTTCGGTTTGGACTGTGCTAAGTTCGGGAATATCTAACGGGCCAGCACCGATTCGAAGGATTGCAGAGGGCTGGGCTCCTTTTCTGTGTGGAGTTCCGCACGAGAACTCCCGTGGCGACGCTGCTCGGCTTCCCTTTTTGCTTCTGATCTGAATCCTCGTCCACTCGGCGGTGCCCGACAAAAAGGAGAACTATGTCTACTCCGAAGAAACAATTTTCGCTTGCCGGTAGTGAGCGCGCACCGCTGGAGGGAGCGCGAGAGATAGGTCCAGCCAATCCTGAAGAAATGGTGGATGTAACGATACGTTTGCGACCGCGCGAGGGAAAGAAGCCGATCGCTAACGCGAATGAATTCACGAAACCGATTCAGGAGCGCACGATCTTGAGCCGCAAAGAATTCGAGCAGCGGCATGGGGCCGACGCTGAAGACATTGCGCGGGTAGAGTCGTTTGCCCGCGAACATAAGCTCCTGGTGAAAGAAAAGAGCGCGGCGCGGCGGACGATTATTCTCTCCGGGACCGTGGCTGCGATGAATGAGGCGTTTGGAGTGGAGTTGAAGGAGTATGAGCATCCGAATGGGAAGTATCGAGGGCGCACGGGGACGGTGCAGTTGCCAGCGGAATTGCAGCATGTAGTGGAGGGAGTGTTTGGGTTGGATAATCGTCCGCAGGCCAAACCGCATTTTCGTAGGCGGCAGGGACGCGGCGGGGTCCGTGCCGCGGCGGTGAGTACGTCCTACACGCCGCTGCAGGTAGCCGAATTCTATGACTATCCGACGGACGTAGATGGAAGCGGCGAATGTATTGCGCTGATCGAGTTGGGTGGGGGATACAAACCGGCGGACCTGACCGCTTACTGGAGTCAACTTAAGTTGACGAAGACGCCGAGCGTGTCGCCGGTTTCGGTGGGCAACGGCAGCAACGCGCCGACAGGAGATCCGAATGGGCCGGATGGGGAAGTGATGCTGGATATAGAAGTGGCGGGGGCGATCGCGCCAGGGGCGAAGATTGTGGTCTATTTTGCAGAGAACACGGACGCGGGATTTCTGAATGCGATCACGACTGCGGCGCATGACAGCACGAACAATCCGTCAGTGATGTCGATCAGCTGGGGTGGTCCGGAATCATCGTGGACGCAGCAGGCGATGACGTCGATGGATGAGGCGTTTCAGGCGGCTGCAGCGATGGGTATGACGGTTTGCGTAGCTGCGGGAGATGACGGATCGACGGATGGTGTGAGTGACGGGCAGAATCACGTCGACTTTCCGGCGTCGAGTCCGAATGCGCTGGCATGTGGAGGGACTCGGCTGGTGGCGTCGGGCGACACGATCAGCAGCGAAACTGTGTGGAACGAACTGGCAAATAATGAAGGCGCAACGGGTGGCGGGTTCAGCGCCACGTTTCCGCTGCCGAGTTGGCAGAAGGGGCCAGGGGTGCCGGCTTCGGCGAGCGGGCGAGGAGTTCCGGACGTGTCGGGGGATGCTGATCCGGCAACCGGGTACGTTACGCGCGTCGATGGGAAGGCGGATGTGATTGGAGGTACGAGCGCGGTGGCTCCATTGTGGGCGGGGCTGGTGGCGCTGATCAACGAGGGCATGGGAAAGCCGGTGGGTTTTGTAAATCCGTTGCTTTATCAGGAAGCGGGAACTGCGGGGGATTTCCACGACATCACCTCGGGCAACAACGGCGCGTATTCGGCGGGTCCGGGATGGGATGCGTGCACGGGGCTGGGAACGCCGATCGGGACTAAGATTGCGGCGGTTTTTTCTTCGGGTGCGGAGACGTTGAAGACGGGAACCTAACGGGAACCTAAGAAGAGTGTTGAAGAAGGAAGCTCCTGCAGGATTGGATTTAATCCCGCAGGAGCTTTTTCTTGCTCACGAGTTAGAAGGTGAAAACCGGGCCGAATTCGTTGCGCCAGTTGTGGGCTTGACGAGTGACGCCGCCCGCAAAAGGCAGGTATTCATAGGTGATCACGCCACCGGCCTCGTGGTTATTGGCGGTGAACGTAACGATATAGCTGGCTTCGTGCACGAACGTCACCCACTTATTAAGACGATAAGTGAGGGAGACGGTGTCGAGGTCAGTGCGGCCCAGGTGGTTGCCATGGGACGCTTCGGCATAGTTAGCGCGGTCGGTGCCCCACATCATATGCAGCACCCATCCTGAATTCGAACCTTCAGGATTGGCGTGGAAGATGCGCGACAGTGGAAAGCTCATTTCGGCTAGTCCACCGGAGCCACCGATGGGTTGAAGGTAGGCGGCTTGCACGGGATTACCGGCGCAGTTGATGGTGTCGGCAGGAAGGCCTGTGGTGGTGCCACCGGCGCAGCCGAACAGGATAGCTCGTCCGCTTTCAGAAACTCCATTTCCGACTTCGAACAGACCGTGCAGGTTGGAATAGACATCGTTCAATTGGCCGCCGAAGAAGAATCGCAGGTCGTTGCCGCGATAGAACTTGGCGTCGAAGGTAACCCACGGAGTGGGCAACTGGATTTCAGCGGTATAGGCATCCTGCGAGTTGCTGACCTGGCTTCCGATAGGAAACAGTGAGGCCAGGGTGCAGGATGCGGTGGGGCAATTGGCGGCGCCGATAATGGTGTCGTTGGTGGAGAATCCGACGTTTGGAACGGTCGCGCTAGTGAAGATCGGACCGAGCGTACATGGAAGCACGGTGCAGGTTGCAGTGGTGGGGAGCTGTGCGCCCTTGGGAATGGTTTCCGTGACGCGGGCGTGGTGGCCGCTGAAAATAAGCTGAGCCGGGACGACCCCACTCCAATGATGGGAGAGCGGGAACTGGAATACCACGCGACCTTCCTCACCCGGCTGATCGGATTCGGCGCCGGCGCGGTCGCCGAAGCGCAGATGCTGATCGGTGGTCAAAGCGGAGGATCCGGCCACGGCCATCACAATGGCGACTTCAGGTTGGATTTTCAAGTCGCCCGCGTGAAACTGTATGCCGGTTTTGAATTGCGGAATGCGCTCATAGAACCCGCCCATGCCGACACCCAACCCGGTGGTTTCAAAAAGGGCAGGGAGAGTGGAGGAGCCGAGCAGAGACCAGTCCTGGCCGAACTCTGCAAACCAGGGCAGGCCTCCAATCTTGTGATCGAGGCGCATCCAGGCTAAACGGAGAGTGAACTGGTTGGAACGAACGCTGCTGATGTTGCGGTTGCTGACGTCGGTGTAGTCGCCCTCGAAATCGCCTTCGACGCGACCTGTGATGGTGAAGTCAGAGTGGTTCGGAACCCACTCGGTCTGCATCCCGATGCGGAAGCTGCGAGCCTTGATGTGGACCTGAGGATCGGGTGTGGGGCCGGTGTCGCCTCCGATCAGCAAGGGGAGGGGCCAGTCCTGGCTGCCGAAGGTGGGACCGCCGCTGGAGGTTGTATCGGAGATAGCGCTGGCCTTGTAGAAGCCATAGAGCTTCATGTTGGCGCCGCTACCGAGGTGGAGGTCGGGAATCATTCCTCCTTGCTTGGGAATATCGATGGGCAAGACTCGGACGGGCGCAACCGCCGGAATTCCGGGGCGCTCCTGAGGAGTGGGTGGGGTGCCGGTGGGAGTCTGGCCGCTTTGCGCCGGATTCTGAGTTTGCAATACGGCATTTGAGAGATGGACGGTTGGCGATTCCATGCTCACCGGAGTGACATTATTTCCGGGGGTGACGGTAGCCGAGTACTCCTGCGAACTGATCAGACCTTTCTCTACGAGCAGCTGAGCGAGGCGTGCATTGGCCTCTTCGGGAGAAGAAGCCTGATTGATCATGGCCAGCTCGGCAGGAGAAAGAATTCCTTTGGACTGCAGGAGCAGCGCAAGGGGGTTGTTATTGGTTGGATGGTTTTCCGGCTGCTGGGCCACGGCCGGCAGGGCCAGGAGAAGCAGGGAAGAGAGCAAAACTAAGCGCGAGACAGCGTTTGTCATTTGGAACTGCCTCCAGGGACAAATTTTTTGAGACCATCGGCTTTGGGGAGAGACAGGGTGAGTGCCTTTAGCCGAATGCCGACCTAGATACTGTTAAAGCGAGATGAATGTCAAGATATTTTGTGGAGAAGGAGTTGGTTTATCAGGTGCGCTTTCCCTTTTGTGCAGGGACGCAGCAAGCAGTGGATTGCTGGGGGATGCAGGATAAATCAGGGTTGGGGCGCGGTGGTGGGAGCTTGCGCTGCGGATATCTTCATTCCCGAACTGTCGAAGATGTAGGTCCTTACCTCGCCCTCGTTGCCTTGAGACGGGATTTCCTTTGCATTTAAGAGGAAACTGATGCCGCCGGCGTTGCCGGCTCTTACGACGATCTCCTGGGTGGCACGAACAGAGGTGTGGGCGGGAGCGATCAGAGTTTCTTCGGCGATGGGCTTGCCGTCTGCAATGATCGAGACCCAAGTGGTTTTATCGGCGCGGATGAGCAAGGTGAAGGTAGCGGGCGGTTTTGCCGCGGGGATTTGAGGGACGGCTTTTGCGGTTGTCGAAGCAGCGGCATTGTTAGGCGAAGCCGCGGTATTGTTAGGCGAGGGTGGCACTATGGTGGCTGCGGGTTTGGACGATGCGGACGCGACGGGTTGCGGCGGGATTGCCGAAGTGCGGGCGGTGATGGGCGGCGTAGCTGAGGCGATGGCTCCTGACGATGTGGTTGCGGGCGATGTTTGCCGGATCTTCGGCGAGGCTTCGGCACTGGAGGGCTGGTATGACGTGGCTACGGGCGCGGCGACTGCGGGCGCGGTTTGACTGGAAGGTGCTGGGGATGGCGACGCGGCGGTGAGATGGCTCTGGCGGCGAAGATTCCAGAAAGCCAGCGTAGCGGAGACGAGGATGAGAACCGCTGCCAGCTTGCCCCATGGAATGCGAGCGGGAGGCTTATCGGCGGAGTCAGGCTGGATTTCGCCGAGAGTGCCAGTGGTAAAAATCGGCATCGATGAATAAACGGGTTGGCGAGGGGCCGCGTTCGTTGTGTTGTCACGACGATCTTCATTGCGACGGCTCTGTCTGCGGCGATCCGATTGAGGGAACTCCTTGCCGCCGTCAATGGCGGCAGCGGCCGGATTCTTGAGAGGATTATCGCGCTGAGCGTTATTCCGCTGAGCATTGTTCTGGGGGGCATTGTTCGGGAAATTCGTGTCGCGAACGCGGGCGCTATCATCGTTGCGGCGACCGTGCTGAGGAGAGTCGGGCACGGCGACCTCGAAGGGATTGGCGGCTGAGTTGCGAAAATCGGGGAGAATTTTGTGCGATTGAATCTGACTCTCACGCAAGGCGGCGAGATAGTCGGCGATGGCTTCTTCTTCGTTCAAACCGACCTGACGGGCGTAGGCGCGGACGAAGCCCTTGTTGAAGACACCACCGGGCAGCTGATCGAAGTTTTCGTCCTCGAGGGCGCGCAGCATACGGGTGCTGATTTTGGTGGTGTTGGAAATAGCGTCGAGCGCGATGTTGCGCTGCTCACGCTGCTTGCGAAGTTTTTCCCCGAATGCGCCCAAGGTCAGCTCCGGCGGAAGGAGATTAAGTTTCCGTCCGCATCGAGATGGGAATAATCATAGGCGAAGGCGGGCGCATACGCCAGAACAGGTTCGAGGCCAGCGCAATCCGACGGTCAAGGACCCTGGGATCAAAGGAAAAAGGTTGGGAATGGGCCTGGAGTTGAGCGGTAGACTTTTTTTCCTCGAGCGCTACGGTGAATTGCGCGTTGCAGGTCTTGGCCGTGTCATCGAATGCGGAGCCTTCGCGGCCGTTTTTGGAAGCGAGGAAAAATAATCCGCGCTTGGTTTTGGCGGGTAATCCGGTGAAGCGAGCTTTGCCGGCAGCATTGGTACCGACTTGAAGATCCAGTTTATAAGCGCTGAGGAATCCGTAGGCGATATGGACCTGGATGGTGGCATCATAGATGGGCGCTCCGGCGTTATCGGTGACCGTGAAATTGGCGGAACACGGGCCGATGCCGCCATCGATGACGGGCACGGCGTTGGGGTCTGGCGGCGGGGTCGCTTGAGCTTGCGAGGCTGGCGCCGATAGAAGTGAGAGGAGCAGGGCGGTCGATGCCGCGAGCGCGTATAGATTGGAAATTGGCATAACTAGTAAGGATACGCCGGGAGTCAATCGGGGAGTGGATGAGCTGGGTAAGGCGCAAAACAACGGAAGGCACAAAGTGGAAGCAAGGATTGGCTTTAGGGGTTCTGGTTACCAACGATTATTGCCCCATCCGCGTTGCGACCATATAATTTTTTGAACTGTCACTCCGTCCCGCAAGCAAAGAATCAAGGAACTGAGATCAGGGAATAAGGCATGCCCGAGGCCACCGGCACTCAAACCCGCCACAGCCAGGAGCTGACCATCTTCCACGATGTGGCGAAGGCGCTAACGTCGTCGCTGGACCTCGATTCCATTCTGCAGACTATCATGGAAAAGATGGCGGAATATTTCCGTCCCGACACCTGGTCGCTGCTGATGGTGGACGAGCAGCACGATGAACTTTACTTTGCCATTGCAGTGGGCGAGGCCGCCGAAGCGCTGAAGAATGTTCGGCTGAAAGTGGGCGAGGGCATTGCGGGATGGGTGGCGAAGCACGGGGAACAGGTGATATCGACGGATGTGGAACATGATCCGCGCTTTGCCAAGCGGGTGGACGAAAGCACGCAGTGGGAGACGCATTCCGTGATCTGTGTGCCGTTGCGGTCGAGGCTGCGAGTGCTGGGCGTGATCCAACTGGTGAATGTGGACATGGCCCGGTTCAACGAGGCGGAGGTTTTTTTCCTGCAAGCGCTTTGCGACTATGCGGCCATTGCCATTGAGAACGCGAAGTGGGTGGAGAAGATCCAGGAACTGACGATCACCGATGACTGCACCGGACTGTACAACGCGCGTCACTTATACAAGACGCTGGACACGGAGGTTTACCGCTCCTCGCGATTTGGCTACGAGTTCAGCGTGTTGTTCATCGATCTGGACCACTTCAAGTCGGTGAACGACACTCACGGGCACTTGATTGGAAGCAAGCTGCTGGCAGAGATCGGGTATCTGGTGAAGGCGCAACTGCGTTTGATCGACTTTGCGTTTCGCTACGGCGGGGACGAATTCGTCGTACTGTTGCCGCAGACCGGGAAAGATCAAGCGCTGGTGGTGGCAAAGCGATTGCGTGACGGGCTGCGCGCCAGCAACTTCTGCCATGAGGAGGGCCTGAATTTAAATGTGCGGGCTTCGATTGGACTGGCCACCTATCCGCACGATGCACGCGATACGCATGACATCATCCGGCAGGCCGATGAAATGATGTATCTGGTGAAGAACACTACGCGGGACAATATTGGGATTGCGCAGCGCGGAGTAATGAAGTAGGGAGGCAGCTTGTGGGTGCTAGCCTCTGGCTGCTAGCTGCTGGCTCGAGACCTTCAGCGTTGAACGGATCAGGCCAATATCTAGCATCGCCGATCTACATCTACAACTCAGGCACTACAATGAGTGCATGGAATTCCTATGAGAACGACGCTTGCGCTGGACGACGATCTTGTACGCACGGCCCAGGAGTTCACGGGGTTGGCGGAAAAAACGGCATTGGTTCGTGAAGCTCTCAAGGCGGTCATTGAGCGGGAAAGCGCCCGCAGGTTGGCGTCTCTGGGAGGCACAATGCCTAACTTGAAGAATATTCCACGCCGCAGGGTGCGGGCGCGCTGATTCTCGCGGATACGTCGATTTGGATCGAGCGCTTCCGTTTCGCATCAACGCCAGGTTGAGTTGAGAAACCAGGAATAAGCTCTCAGCTTTCAGTTCTCAGTTTCAGCGTGAAGCCTTCGGCGCCCGGCAGTTTGTTTTCTTCGACTTACTTTTGAGATTAGTTTGGTGGCTGCGCTTCGGGTCTAATGGCGTCTTTGGTTTTTTCCTTGTCTTTACTCTTTCTCTTTCCCTTTACTCTTTCTCTTTCCCTTTACTCTTTCTCTTTCCCTTTCGTCTCGGGCTTCCAGGGATTGGCGTTGGCTGGGGCGGTGGGGTTTACGGCGAAGTCCCAGACGTAGACGTTCATACCTTCGCTGCCTTTCAGTTCAACCACAGCGTATTCACCGGGCGGGAGATCCTGGGTGGGAGTTAGCTTGAGCCAGCCACCGCTGATGTGGTCGGTGGTGGTCTTTACGAAGGTCTCATCCTGGCTGACCTTGCCGCTGACGGCGCGCTTTATGTCGCCGACGATGCGCTTGCCGTCTTTTACCTTCGCCTGGACGATGCGGAAGCGATCGGAGGAAAGGGGTTGCTCGGGTTGTTGCGGTTGCTGGGCGCGGGGAGCGTCGAGGCTGGGTTGCGACGGTTTGGCGGATGCGGTTTCGCCTGGGGGCGGCTCGGAATTGGCTTCGTCGTCGAGATTGATGTAAATGGAGGGGACGGCGACGTGGGCGTGGATGGCGGCGTGTTCGCCCTCGAGTTCGACGGATTGCTTGGCGCCGGCGACGGGATTGAGGGCTCCGCGAAAAATGTTGCCCTTGGCGTTGCGGTTGATATCGACTTCGGTCTGCTGCATCTCGATCAGTTGCGGCTGGCCTTGAAAGTTATCGAGCAGAAAGATTCCAGAATCTTCCGGGATGCGCAGACCGGGAGCGACTTGGGGAAGGCGGGCGATTCTGGCTTCGCGGTCGGCGGTATCGGTGTCTTTATTTTCATCTTTATCTTTGCCTTTGTCTTTGGTGAGGGCGGGGGCTTCGGGAATGGCGGATGTGGCCCGGTCTTTCTCGTATTTTTCGGTGGCTGGCCAATCCACTAGTGAAGAAGGGAGCTCTTCCCATTCGTTGCGCTCGGCGCTCATGTAACGGACGCGGTCGCCTTTGACCTCGTATGTCGAGACGGATTGGTAAGAGCCGTCTTTGAGGATGAGACGGCGGGAAAGATCCTGGGCGGGGCATGGAAGAGCGAGAACAAGACCGACTACGGCCAGGGCGATGGCAATGAACAGAGGTGTACGCTGCAGCGATAAGGGTGTGGTTGTGTGAGACATGCGTCTATTTGGATGCGTTGGTTTTGACTTTCTTAAACTATTATCGTCCGGGGCGGGGCCTGTGTGCCAACCCGCGTGCTGATCGTGGTTATCAAGACCAGAAACTTTTCGTAATGTGACGAAACATCTTGACAGCCCTCGCCGTATCTATTGGCCAGACTGCCACAGCGAGGAAACATGATTTCCACCAGGAACCCAGGCAGATTCGCAGGCTTGCTGTACGTACTCATGTCAATACTGGGCTTCTTCGCCATGAGCTATGTCCCCAGCAAAGTGATCGTGCATGGAAATGCAGCGGCGACGGCCAGCAACATCTCGGCCCACGAGATGCTCTTTCGCCTAGGCATCGCGGGCGAACTCATCGGCCAGGCCGGTTTTATCTTCGTGGCCCTGGCTTTGTACGACCTGCTCAAAGGGGTCAACCGGCGGCACGCCTCGCTCATTGTGGCATTGATTGTGGTCTCGATCCCGATAGCGTTTCTGAACGAGGTGAACGCAATGGCCGCCCTTGTCCTTGTGCGCGGGGCGGAGTTCTTATCCATATTCGAAAAGCCTCAGCGGGATGCTCTGGCAATGCTGTTCCTCAGTCTGCATCACTACGGATTTGTAGTCGCCGAAACATTTTGGGGCCTGTGGCTCTTTCCGCTCGGGCTGCTCGTGTACAAGTCGCGATTCCTGCCGCGGTTCCTGGGTGTCTGGCTCGCCATCGCCGGCTTCGCTTGGGTGATCCTGAGCCTTACGGGCATAGTGTTGCCGCAATACCAGAACAAGATGGATACCTACTCTCAGCCCGCCTTCTTCGGG
Organism: uncultured Acidobacteriota bacterium; assembly: GCA_963842075.1. Classification (GTDB taxonomy): domain Bacteria; phylum Acidobacteriota; class Terriglobia; order Terriglobales; family Acidobacteriaceae; genus Sulfotelmatobacter. The sequence continues at coordinate 506,754 of CAWJFA010000021.1, forward strand.
GAAATTGCGTTCATGCTGTGGCTGGTGATCAAGGGCGGCAAGCCGCAAGCAGTGGGCGGCGCAGCCTCATCGTCCGCAGCTGCTTAGGCTGCATTGCTGGCGTTTAAGAACTCCGGCGTTGGGTGAATTATGGAAAGGCTTGCTGCGCAGTCGTCCTGGACCTTGTGATTGAAGCCGTTCGAAAAGTTGAGTCAGGTCCGGCAGAAGAATTCTGCTCCGCAGTAAAATAGAAGCGAAATTAATCTGCAAAAACTCAACATCTGAGATGTGAGGTCATTCCGAAATGTGCAGGAATATCAAAACCCTATTCAACTTTGATCCTCCCGTTAATGCCGAGGAGGTTCGCGCGGCTTCGCTGCAATTTGTGAGAAAGATCACCGGCTTTAACAAGCCGTCGAAGACCAACGAAGGGCCATTTCTGGCAGCCGTCGACGAAATTGCCGGAATCTCGGCTCGCCTTCTGTATTCGCTTGAAACCAGCGCCACGCCGAAGAATCGAGAGGAAGAAGCCGCAAAGGCGAAAGCTCGCGCCGCGGAGAGATTCGGCGCCTGATAAGGGGCATGCTCTGAACTGTCCGACGGGCAACGCCGGAAGGGCCGGAACCATCTAAGTTATTGAAAAGGCATGCTGCGTCGGATTCTTATGAAAAACAAAATCATCTGGCAGGCCGCACTGGTCGTGTTGTTGTCGACCACACTGGCTGTGGCTGCTCCGAAAACTACCAAGGTGCAAACCACGCCGCCGTTTCCCGGGACGCTGGTGAATTCCCGTTACGTGTATGTGACCAGCTACGATGGCGGCCAGTTCGACCTCAATCTGCTCCCAGAAGATCGGCAGGCCATCAGCACAGTGCAGGATGCGATGCAGAAGTGGGGGAAATTCATCATTGTGTATGAGCCGTGGCAAGCCGATATGGTGCTGATGGTGACGAGCCGGCCGTCCGAAGACGTTCTTGCCGTCTACGACGCGCACGGCTGGCCGCAGAATCAGTATCTGTGGCGCATGATGGGACGCAGCGGCTTGCAGCCAGGCGAATCGCCGCTGATTACGGATCTGGAGAAGGCGTTTGAGAAGGCGATATCGAAATGATTTCGACCGACTCGCTCAACACAAACTGCCATCCGGTATGCCGGGGTTCGTCAACAGGTAAGACGGGTGGTTTAAACCTGTAGGAGGGTAGAATTCCTCGTGCGTAAAACGGAACCCGAGTTTCTCGATCAATTTTCGCGAGCCTGCATTCGCCGGGTGGTGTCCCGCGAATAGCGCCTTGACTCCGAGAGATTCGAAGGCGAAGGCGATAACGGCACGTCCCGCTTCTTGAGCCAGGCCCTGGCCCCAATTATCAGGACGAAGATGAACTCCCATCTCGAAAACCTGCTCCTGGAGCTTGTACGGCCTCAATCCGGCGCAGCCAGCAAGGTCGTGGTTGCGAAGCAGGAAGATCGGCCAGTATTGCACTTTGTGGGCAATCATTGATTGGATTTCTCTCCTCAGGCGGGCTTTCACTTCATCCGGTGTAAAAGGGCCGCCGATCATGGAAGCCACAGCAGGGTCTCCCCAAAGTCTCAAGGCCAAAGGCAAGTCGTCTTCACCCCAATGGCTGAATCCGAGGCGATTCGTCGTGACAAAGTACGCGTGCGAGCTCACGTTGCGTGCTTGAATCCTAAGATTGATCCTAAAATACTGGCAGTTTGTTATCTGGGGTGCAGGGGCCGCGCTATCCTTTCCTGCCGGCGATCATCAGACCGGCTCCAACGACAACTAGAAGAACGCTCACGGCTGGCGGCACTTTCTCGTCGTCGTGGGTCGTGATTCCCACGTGCGCATCGCCGAGGTTGACGCCGTGATGCTCGCTATGGGGAAACGGAACGAAGAACGAAACGATCCCCAGGATTAGCACTACAAGTCCAACCAGCATCAGCGTTTTCAATATTTGCCTCCGGAGATTTGATTGTCCAAACCTGATCTCTGTAATCCGTGAGAATCCGTGGCCAAAAATTTTACGCCGCGAAACTCTTGACGAATTCAACCAGACTGCGCAGTGCAATTCCAGATGGGCCTTTCGCGATCCACGGTTTTTGATCTTCCATCCAAGCGGTGCCGGCGATATCGAGATGAATCCAGGGTGTGTCTTCGGCGAACTCTTTCAGGAACATGGCCGCGTTGATGGCCCCGCCCCAGCGTCCACCGGAGTTGACGATGTCAGCTATGGTTGACTTGATGTTTTCTTTGTATTCGTCGTCGAGCGGCAGGCGCCACATTTTTTCTCCGGCTTGGGCATTGGCTTTGTGAAAGCGTTCATATATGGCGTCATCGTTGGCGAAGACCCCCGCATTTGCGTAGCCCAGCGCCACTACCACGGCGCCGGTAAGGGTTGCCGCGTCCACCAGATGAGTGCAGCCAAGTTGGCGCGCATAGAAAAGGCCGTCGGCCAGGACGAGGCGTCCCTCGGCATCGGTGTTGATAATTTCAATCGACTTACCCGACATGGCGATCTGGACGTCGCCCGGCTTCTGCGCCTTACCCGAAGGCATATTTTCTGTGGCACAGACAATGCCGATCACGTTGACTTTTGGCTTCAGCAGCGCTATGGCGCGCATGGCGCCGATCATGGTTGCGCCCCCGGCCATGTCGTATTTCATCTTCTCCATGCCATCAGCCGGCTTGATCGAGATACCGCCGGTGTCGAAAGTGATTCCTTTGCCTACAAGCCCCAAGACCGGTTGGGCGGGCGCGCCAGCCGGTTCGTATCGCATCACGATCAGCGCGGGGGGCTCGTCGGAACCTTGCGCGACACCCCAAAATGCGCCCATCTTCATTTCCTTGATTTTGTCGGCGCCGTACACTTCGCACTTCAAACCAACTTCCTGGCACATCTTCTTGGCGCGATCGGCCAGAATAGTTGGCGTCATGCGGTTGGAGGGCTCGTTCACCAGATCGCGCGTAAAATTCTGCGAGTCGCCAATGATTTGCGCTTCGTTCGCGGCTTTCTCCAGGGCAGCTTGATTCGCGTCGCCGCCGGCGACGATAGTAAGCGCGTCAATCTTTTGGTCCTTGCGGTCGCTCCGGTAATAGTCGGGATCGAAGTTGCCGACCAGCGCGCCTTCCACGATGGCTCTGGTGGCTTCTTCGGGGGGAATGCCGGGGGGAGCGATGAAGCCGAAGCTGCGAATCCCCCGCGATTTGAGCGCGCGCGCGGCGGCGCCGGCGATGCGCCGCAGATCGTAACTGCTGAATTTTGGTGCTGCTCCGCCGCTGATCAGCAATAGACGCTTGGCCTTCAGTCCAGCTGGGTTGTGCAGCAAGTTGATTTCGAATGGCTTGCCGCCGACTTCGCCGCTCGAAAGTATTTCGGAAGCAGCCGATTGCACGGCCGAATCGCCGGTCGCGAGTTTGAGCTGAGGCGCTTCTTTCTCGGCTTTGTTCTTTGGGGGCTGCTTCGGAGTTTTCTCCGAGTGGTTTTTGTCAGCAGTACTGTGGTCCAGCACAATGGCGACCAGGGATTCGGTTTCGATTTGGGCGGGTTTAGAGAGGGAGATTATCGTTTTCATGATGTCGGTTTATGTTATCGGATAACACTCCAGTATCGTCGGCGAGGAGGGAATTGCGCAAGCCGAGCCGGCCAATAATCACGACGACAGAGCGCTGGGGAAACGGACCTGAAAGTCCAGCAAGCCAACCCACTCGGGCGTGATGGTGATGCGCACCTGAGATGAAATCAGAGTGCGGAGTTGAGTGAGCCAGGCTTCGGCCTGCTCCGGGCTGAAGTAGCGCTCTGCGGCAGCCTCGTACTCGGGCACGATTCCGTCGACGGGTTCAAGGCGGGCGGTGCCGCGAACCAAAAGAACCTTGTGGGGAAAGACGTTGTCATCAATGGTCAAAGATACTTTGGGATTTTTTTTCAGAGCCTTCAGCTTCGGAGCTTTGGGCGGCGTGGCCATGATGAGCTCGCGTCCGTTCCAGTGAAACCAGATTGGAACCACCCTAGGCGTTCCGTCCATCCACACATATGCGAGGCGTGCCGGAATCTTCGAGTGCAGAAGTTCCTGCGATGCCGGATGCTGCAGGAGTTCGACATCTCCTTGACGAACGGTTTGCATGGTGCGCTCCTCTTCTTCGTAGCGATCCTGAGAGAATTACTCTTCAAGGCCAAGAAAGCTGAAGCGCATCGGATTGTGCTCTTGCCCACGGAAAGAAGTCAAACGGGCGCGGGGACCCGCAGTCTCAGGCCGTCTGCTTCGAGGCGCGGCTCTGGTAATGCCCATTTCATGCCGCGGGGTTAGTGGACTGCAGTGCAATCGCCGGTCTGGTGGTCGGCGATCTGGAAACGCAGAAAGTCATGGACAGCCGCGAGGGCTTCTTTGTTGTCAGCGGTGATAGTGATGCGGGCGCCACGCGGGATTTCCTGCAGGTCCCAATGAAGGTCATTCTTCAATCGCGTCATGATCGCCGTACCGGGAACGTCTTGACCGTGAACCAGCATGGGAGCGTTGAAGTTGCCGTCGGCGAACATCCGTGCGATGTGTTGGAAGTGGCCGCGAATCTGTTCCAGGCTCGCGGTATCCTTCACATCGTTAGCGCGGACTTCGATCAGCCCGCCATCTTGGGTGAGGACGAAATGATGGGCGGTTTTCTCTTGCGAGAAGCCCATCACGTGATCGCCGTGTTGGTTGAGTGCGGCCTGATGATCCTGGGGTTGGTGGTCAATAGCAAGTTGGCCCGTGCTTTGCTGATCTTGGCCGAAAGACAAAGCCGAGGCGAGCAGGAGAAGTAGTGTGCCGCGATACATAATGTGCCTCCGTTCTTTATTTCGACGGGTCAGGCTTCGAACAGTGAGCAGAGAATGGGCTGATGACTGTATTCGACTGCCTGGGGTATGATCCATTCCGTTGTGAAGATAGAGGGTTGATTGATGAAGATGCGGTGGGTGATTGTCTTTCTCCCAGTAATTTCGGTGCTCGTGATTTCGCTCGCCGTGCATGAACATGCAGCGAGGGCGGCTTCGCCGCAGGCAATCGCACCTCCTTCAGCGGCTAAGGCAGCCGTTGCGACAGCGGCAGTGTCCTCGATCAATTCCGGAGCGCTGGCGATTCCCGATACTACCCTGGCTATCAATTCGTCGCAGCCCATGTCGCAGCGGATTGTGCATTATGAGATCGATGCGCATTATGACGCGGCGAAGCACACCGTCGACGCTGCCGAGGTTCTTACCTATCACAACGTAACCGGGCAAGCGCTCGACCATTTTCCATTTCATCTTTATCAGAATGCGTTTCAGCCGAACTCCACCTGGGTGCGCGAGGCCAAAGTCGCCGGAAGCCGCGATACCGCCTACGATAAGTGGGAAGAGAAGGAATATGGGTCGGAAGAGATCAAGAGCCTGGAAGTGGTGGGACAAGGCGACCTGACTTCGCAGATGCAGTACGTGCAGCCGGATGACGGCAACAAAGACGACAAGACGGTGGCGGACGTGCGTTTAGCGAAAGCGATTCCGCCCGGCGGCTACGCGCAGTTCAAGATCACCTTTCAGACCAAGTTTCCTGAGACCCAAGCGCGATCTGGATGGAAGCGCGATTTCGTCCTTGGTGGCCAATGGTTCCCGAAAGTTGGTGTGTGGTGGCACGGTGCGTGGAATTGCCACCAGTATCACGCTATGACCGAATTTTTCGCTGATTTCGGCGTGTACGACGTCAAGTTGACGCTGCCGCAGTATGAAGTGGTTGGGGCAAGCGGAGTGAAAGTTGCGGAAGTAAGCAATGCTGATAACACTAAGACTCTCACTTACCACGGGGACGACATCCACGACTTTGCATGGACGGCTAGCCCGCGCTACAAAGTGAAAGATGATGGCGTGTTCCAGGGCCAGATGGGGCCGGTGAAGATGCGCATCCTGATGCAGCCTGCGCACTGGAGCCAGGTGGAGCGGCACGAGAAAATCCTGAGAGAGTCGCTGGATCATTTTGAGCGCTGGTATGGGCCATATCCTTATAAGACGATCACGCTGGTCGATCCCGAGCCTGATTCGGCGGCGGGTGGCATGGAGTACCCGACATTCATTACCGGAGACACGAGCTGGTTCATGCCAAATGGCGTGTACCTGCCTGAGGTTGTCGTAGAACACGAGTTCGGACACCAGTACTGGTACGGAATGGTCGCGACCAATGAATTTGAAGATGCCTGGATGGATGAGGGCATCAATAGCTACACGGAAGTGAAGGTCCTCGATTCGATCCTCGGCCAGAATACTTCGATGCTGAATGTGGCGGGCGCTACCTTGGGCGAGCGCGGAGAACAACGGCTAACCTACATCATGGTGGCTGACCTTGACCCGATCGCGCAGAAGGCCTACGACTACTACAGCTTTAATTCCTATGGTGGAATCACCTACGGCAAAACGGCGAGCGTGCTGCTTACCCTGGAAAGCATCATCGGCGAAGATACGATGCAGAAGGCGATGCATGCTTACTTCATGAAGTATCGCTTTACTCATCCCACGAAAGAGGACTTCCTCAACACAATAGAGGAAGTTTCGGGCAGGGATTTGCGCTGGTACTTCAACCAGGCAATCTACGGGACGCAAGTGATGGACTACAAGGTGCTGAAGATTGAGTCCATTCCGGTGAACTGGTATGAAGAGAAAAAGGGCATGCGGACGGATGACAAAAATACCGTCTATCACTCGTATGTCTGGCTGCAACGCAAAGAAGATTTCGTCATGCCGGTGGAAGTCGAGATCAAGTTCGATAACGGCGAAAAAGTTCGCGAGCACTGGGACGGCGCGGCCCGCTGGACGAAGTTCGAATATGAGAAGAAAGCGAAGGTTGTCTCGGCGGAGATTGATCCCGGTCACAAAGTCCACATCGATCGCCACGACTTCAATAACAGCAAGACGGTCGAACCCAATGTCAAGCCGGCGCGCAAGCTGGAGAATTACTTTATGTTTGTGAGCCAGTGGCTGGGTCAGGCGCTGGCATGGTGGGCGGTCTAACCGCATATCGAGGGCAGGGAATTCATGGGTCAGAACGAAGGTTTGCTGAGCGGCGGCCTGAACAGGGTGCGGCACAACAAACGTTACATTATCTGGTTCTATTTGCTGAACGTGGCGCTAGCGTGGTTGGGCGCGGGTGCATTTAAGAATCAAGTGCACGAAATTCTGGATCACAGCCTGCACGCCGAGCGCCTTGTGCACGGTCTCGATATAGCCGCGCTGATTGAGATGTGTGCGCTGCCCGAGTTTGGATCTACCATGGCTTCTGCCGCGCCGGCGATGCATTTTGCTGTGCTCTTCTTCGCTTTAACCGCCCTGTTTTTGCCCGGAGTGCTGCAGGGCTACTCCTCGACCTACCGGCTGCCGCGCGCGGAGTTCTTTCGCGCCTGCGGAAGGAACTTGTGGCGATTCGTCCGGCTGTTGATTGTGGCCGGGATAGTGATGGGAGTTTTCGCCGGAGCATTGTTCAGTATCCGCTCTGCACTATTAAAAAAAGCAGCGGAAAGCACCAATGAATTACTGCCGTTTTATGTTTCGGTGGCCAGTTTGTGTGTGATCTTTTTGGTGATGACGGTGCTGCGCATCTGGTTTGATTTGGCGCAAACCGATGTGGTTCTCAGCGATCAGCGTGCGGTGCGGACTTCGTTGGCTGCGGCCTTCCGACATATGCGCGGGAACCTGGGACGGCTGCTGACGAGCTATGTGGTTCTGACGCTGGTGGCTGCGATTATTTTGCTGGCTGGAATTGTGGTGTGGATGAAATTCGTGCCGCCTGCCAGCGTTTTTGGAGCGATCCTGGTCAGCCAGTTGACCCTGCTGTTGCTGTTCATTCCACGCTTCTGGCAACGTGGTGTGGCAGTGACCTATTACTTGCAAAACATGGTGGAACCGATTGCGGTGCACTCCTTCACTCCCGTCGTGGCGGCGCCGCCTGTTGAGCCCATTCCGGCTCCGACAATTCCGAGCGCGCCTCCAGAGCCGACGCCGTAGGATTCCGCTCAGCTATGAGACCTGGGCCGGAAGACTTCTAATATTTTCTAAAACACCACAATTGTGATGCCTCGATTGCGACGCCCGAGGTCAGAGTCGTTCTTGAGTTCGGAATGCGATTGCAGAAGTTTCCAGGCTGCGTCGTCTGTTTTCGACCAGTTCTCGCCGAAGATGCAGCCGCGGATCTGGCCGTTCTCAGCCATTTCCAGCAAACGCTTTTGCACGGCGATGCGGATGTCGCCGCCTTGTCCAGTCGAGCCGTAGCCATGAACCAGCTTCAGCAGCGCGGCTTTCTCCTGGCGAGCCAACGCCAGTTCGCGTTCCATGCGCTGCAAAGCCTGATGGACGAGCGGCATGTCGGATTTCAGGTTAACGGTTTTGATGGGTGCCATCCTCAGGTTTTATTAAGGATTGAAGGATCGAAGGAAAAGCGACCACCGGGTCTTAGGCTTTCCTACTTCTTCCGATGGCTTCACGGGCCTCTTTATCCGCTGTTCTACGTCGCTCGGTTTCGCGCTTGTCCCAGAGCTGCTTGCCTTTGGCCAGGGCTAGCTCGACTTTTACTTTGCCGTTCTTGAAATACATGCGAACGGGAATCAGCGTCAGGCCCTTCTGCTGTGTTTTGCCGATCAGCTTGCGGATTTCTTCTTTGTGCATGAGCAGCTTGCGAGTGCGCAGTGGAGCGTGGTTGTTCATGTTGCCATGCTCATAGGGACCGATGTGGGCATTGAGCAGCCAAAGTTCGCCATCTTTTACCAGACCGTAAGAATCTTTGAGGTTGGCAAGGCCGCCACGGACGGATTTGGCCTCGGTTCCGGTAAGAACTACTCCGCATTCAAATTTTTCCAGCAAGAAGTAGTTATGTGAAGCGATCCTATTAACGGCGGCGTCTCGCTGGCCGGAGGCGGTAGGCTCGCGGCGCGGAGCCTTCTCTGGGCTGGGCTTGGTCTGATGTGTCGACTGGCGGGGCATGGTTGGGTTCATCTTAACAGCGCGAGCCGGCTTCGCGCCTTCATCGGGACCTCTGCAAGGGGGGTGCCGCAAGGGCGAATGCGCTGGTCCCCATAGGGACTAAGACTAAAGAGTGTAACTCCCACCGGTGCAATCAGATGGGAGGGGGAGAGGCGCGATGCTATAATCGCAGCAAAAGAGCTCTGTTTTTTTCATCGAGTAGTTTCCCCGGTTCGCTGGCGTAAGAGAACGACTGCTTGTCCGGCGACGACTTTATAGACGAGGACTGACGAATGAGATTTCTCAAGCCCGCGGCAGTAGTGCTCGTAGTTTTGGCCGTTATGCTGCCTGCTATTGCCGACAAGGCTAAGAATATCTACGAGAAGGGGCAGGACGCCGAGGCGCGCGAGAACTTTGAGGCCGCCTATGACTTGTACAAACAGGCCTATAACCTGAAACCCAAAGACTTGCGTTACAAATCTTCGTTTGAGCGGATGCGCTTCAAGGCGGCCGCAACCATCGTCCATCGCGGGCAGAAGCTGCGTGAGGATGGCAAGCTACAGGAAGCGGTTATTGAATTTCAAAAGGCGGCGCAGATCGATCCCTCGCTTTTCATCGCGCAGCAGGAGTTGAAGCGCACCCTGCAGATGATTAACGATGCCACCAATCCTCCGCCGCAAGCAGCGGGTCCGCCCAACAACCTGGAACGTAAGATCAGGGAAGCTGGAGGCCCGGTCGAACTCTCTCCCATCTCGAACGTTCCCATCACCGTAAAGCTGACCGAAGATTCCAAAGTCATTTATCAGACGATCGGACAGTTAGCCGGAATTAACGTTCTGTTCGATCCCGACTACACTTCGCGACGCATCAAAGTCGAGTTGAATGGAGTGACGCTGCAAGAGGCGCTTGAGATTACAGCGCTGGAGTCGAAAACCTTCTGGCGTCCAGTGACAGGGAATACGATTTTCGTGGCGCAGGACAATCCAGCCAAGCGCAAGGAACTGGAGCAGAGCGTCTTGAAAACGTTCTACCTGGGGAACTTGTCGCAGCCTACCGAACTGCAGGATGTGGTGAACGCAATTCGCGCCGTGCTTGACGTGCAGCGCGTGCAGCAGTTGCTCTCACAGAACGCGCTGGTTGTCCGCGGCACTCCCGACCAGATCGCTCTCGCAGAAAAGCTGGTGGACGATCTCGACAAGGCGCGTCCGGAAGTGATCGTCGACATCGCGGTGCTTCAGGTGAGTAAGGACAAGTCGCGCACGTTGGGCTTGAGCCCGCCGACCAGCGCCACCGTTACCCTGCAGAGCAACATCAACACTACTACGCCTACTACAACCACGACTGGGACAACAACGACAACCACCGGCACGACGGGCAGCACGGGCCTCTCGTTGAATACCTTGGGTAACCTGAATGCTACTGACTTCCAAGTCACAATTCCTTCTGCCAACCTGTCGGCGGTGATGGGTGACACCGACACAAAGATGTTGCAGAACCCGCAAGTGCGCGCGCTCGATAACCAGAAGGCAACGCTGAAGATCGGCGAGCGCGTTCCGGTAGCTACGGGATCGTTTCAGCCTGGAATCGGCGGCGTCGGAATCAATCCTCTGGTCAATACCCAGTTTCAATATCTGGACGTCGGCGTGAACATTGACGTTACACCGCATGTGCACTCGGACCGGGAAGTTACTTTGAAGATCACCATGGAAATCTCCTCCGTGGTGGGCCAATCGAGCATTGGAGGAATCAGCCAGCCCATCATCGGCCAGAAAAAAATCGAGCACGAAATCCGACTGAAAGATGGAGAATCCAGCCTGATTGGCGGAATCCTGGATGATTCCCAGACCCGGTCGCTGAGCGGCATCCCTGGCTTGGCGCAGATTCCAATCTTGCGGTACCTGTTCGGACAGGTGTCGCAGGATCATTCCCAGGACGAGACGGTCTTTGCCATTACGCCGCACATAATTCGCGGGACCATGGTCAGCGAGTTGAACCAGCGGGCGCTCGACATCGGCACGGCTAACACGATTGAACTGCGGCACGTGAGCCTGCCGGCTGCGCGTTCGACGCAGGCGCCATCCACTCCGACTAGCCCGGTGCCACCTGCAGTGAACCAAGGTGCGAACCCGCCGGTAGGTCAAAACCCGAACCCAGCCGGAACTCCTTCGGCGGCGAACTTTGCCTTCGATCCCGCCCAGATCACTGCGGTCAAAGGCAATACGTTCGCCGTGAACCTGCTGATTTCCGGTGCGCAGAACGTTTATTCAGTGCCGGTGCAGATCAGTTACGATCCCGCCAAGCTGCAGTTGGTGAACGTTTCAAACGGCGGCTTCCTGTCGCAGGATGGCCAGGCGGTAGCCCTGGTGCACCGCGAGGATGAAACTACCGGGACGTTGCAAATCACGGCGACGCGGCCCCCGGGAGCGGGCGGAGTTTCCGGACAGGGCACGGTGGTTACGTTGACATTCCAGGCCAAGGCCAGCGGACAGACTCCGCTGACCATCACTCGGGGTGGAGCGCGTGATCCGGCTTTGCAGGCGATCACCGTGAATGGAGCGCAGGCGTCGGTGACCGTGCAATAGGATGGTCGCGCCGAGTGCTCGATCCGAGAGTTTAAGATGAGGCTTCACAGATTCCAGCGCGGGCGAAGTCGAGGGCCCGAACGGGGCTTTACCCTTATTGAGCTGATTATCGCCTCGGCGATTCTGGTAGTTCTCTCAACCATGGCGGTGCCGCTGGCGCGTCTCACCATTCAGCGGGAGAAGGAGCGCCAGTTGCGCATTGACTTGTGGGAGATGCGCGACGCCATCGACCGCTACAAAGATGCGGCCGATCGCGGCGGCTTCCAGACCAAGGTCGACAGCCAGAATTATCCCCCTGATCTTGAAACCCTGGTAAAAGGTGTGGATGTGCAGGGTAAGAAGGTTCGCTTCCTGCGCAAGATCCCAGTCGATCCCATGACCGGCACTACGGAATGGGGCCTGCGTTCGATGCAGGATGATCCCGATTCCGATTCCTGGGGCGGGCAGAGCGTCTTCGACGTCTATTCCAAGTCGCAAGGCACAGGGCTGGACGACACGAAGTATAAGGACTGGTGAGATGGAACGAAATCTCAAAGCCGGGCGGAGCGCTGGTTTCACGCTGCTCGAAATGATGATCGTGATGATCATCATGGGCGTTCTGATGTCGATTGCGCTGCCCATTTACACGACGTCGCTGGTACGATCGCGCGAAGCGGTGCTGCGTCAGGATTTGTTCACGCTTCGTTCGCTGATCTCGCAGTACACTCTCGACAAGCAAAAAGCGCCGCAGTCGCTGGATGACCTGGTGCAGGGCGGCTATCTCAAAATCATTCCCAAGGATCCCATGACCAATGAAGCGAATTGGGAGGTGGTGCAGGAAGACATTCTCCTGACCGTCGACCAGCAGGATCCCGGCATCAGCGACGTACACTCAGCCTCAAGCGCCACGGCCACCGATGGCACGGCGTATTCTTCGTGGTGAGTCGAATCTCGGGTCACAGTTTTCCTCCTCCCCGCCTGCCACGTTGAACACTTCACCACTCAGCAAGTAACATCTATGAATGCCCGTTGATTCGGAAATCACGCAGGCCCCAACTTCTGTTCGCGCGCCGCGCGGCAATTCCATTAGCTGCAAAGGCTGGCAGCAGGAAGCTGCCATGCGCATGCTTATGAACAATCTCGATGCGGAAGTTGCCGAGCGTCCTCAAGACCTTGTCGTATATGGAGGAACCGGGCGCGCAGCGCGGAGTTGGCCGGCATATCACGCCATCGTCAGCACCTTGAAAAATCTGGAGAACGACGAAACTCTGCTGGTGCAATCGGGCAAGCCGGTCGGCGTATTCAAGACCCACGAACATGCGCCGCGTGTGCTCATGGCGAATTCGAATTTGGTGGGTCATTGGTCGAACTGGGAGAAGTTCAACGAACTGGAACGCGCGGGCCTGATGATGTATGGCCAGATGACGGCGGGATCGTGGATCTACATCGGCTCGCAAGGAATTGTGCAGGGGACGTTTGAAACATTCTCCGCGGCTGGCGAAAAACATTTCGGTGGAGATCTGGCGGGCAAGTTGATCGTCTCGGGCGGCATGGGCGGCATGGGCGGAGCTCAGCCTCTGGCCGCGACCATGACCGGCGCTGCGTTTCTGGGGATTGAAGTCGATCCAGAGCGCATCAAGAAGCGGCTGAAGACCGGCTATTGCGACTTTATGGTGACGACCCTTGATGAAGCCCTGCGCATTTTGAAGAATGCTGTGCGCAAGAAAGAAAACGTTTCGGTGGGGCTGGTGGGGAATTGCGCAGACGTGATTCCGGAGTTGGCGGCACGTGGCGTCGTACCCGACATTCTCACCGATCAGACTTCAGCGCACGATCCGCTGAATGGATACGTGCCGAACGGCATGAGTTTCGCCGACGCAATCGAGCTGCGGAAAAGCGATCCTAAGGGGTACCAGGAAAAATCGCTCGACGCAATCGCGGCGCATGTGGAAGGCATGCTGCGGCTGCAAAAGATGGGTTCGGTGACTTTCGACTACGGCAACAACATCCGCACGTTTGCCTTCCAGCACGGCGTAAAGAACGCTTATGATTTTCCCGGATTCGTACCCGCGTATATTCGTCCGCTCTTCTGCGAGGGACGAGGTCCGTTCCGCTGGGTCGCGCTGTCGGGCGAGGCAGCCGACATTCACGTGACTGACAATCTGGTCTTAGAATTGTTTCCCGAGAATCGCATTTTGCGGCGCTGGATTGACCTGGCGCGCAAGCGCATCAAGTTCCAGGGCTTGCCGGCGCGCATCTGCTGGCTGGGATACGGCGAGCGGGCGCAGTTCGGTCTCGCGATCAATGATCTGGTGAAGAAAGGCAAGATCAAAGCGCCGATTGTGATTGGCCGAGATCACCTTGATTGCGGCTCGGTGGCGTCTCCGTTTCGCGAGACCGAGAGCATGAAAGACGGCTCAGACGCGGTTGCTGACTGGCCCCTGCTGAATGCTTTGCTGAACACGGCAGCGGGCGCATCGTGGGTCTCGATACACAACGGCGGCGGCGTAGGCATCGGCTACTCGCTGCATGCTGGCCAAGTCACGGTTGCCGATGGCACCGAGATGATGGCGAAGCGCATCGAGCGCGTGCTGACGACGGATCCAGGCATGGGCATAATCCGGCATGTGGACGCGGGCTATGACGAGGCGAAGGAGTTCGCGAAGAAGGGCGGGGTAAAGGTGCCGATGGAAGGGAAATGAAGACCAACCGCGGAACCATGGCGGCAGCGGGTTCTTCTGAGGCAAGCTCGGATTCTTCGATCGAGACCATGCTTCGCTCTGCGATCGAGTTTCATCGTCAGCTCGGGAGGCTGAGTGCGTAAGGAATCGCCGCTACTCCTTGCCAACATCGGCCAATTGCTCACCTTGCGGTCTGCTTCCGGTAAGCCCGGTCCGCGCCGCGGCCGTGACCTCAACGAACTCGGCGTCGTCGAAAACGGAGCGGTGTTGTGTCTCGGCGGGAAGATCGTTTCCGTCGGCAAGACCAAAGATGCATTGGGCGATCCCTGGCTCAAGAAGAATCGGAAGAAGGTCACCGAGATCGATTGTGCGGGCAAAGTCGTGCTGCCCGGATTCGTTGACTCTCACACGCACCCGGTTTTCACCAACCCGCGATTGGTGGATTTCGAGAAGCGCATCGACGGCGCTTCCTATGAAGCGATTGCCGCAGCCGGCGGCGGAATCCGGGCAAGCCTCGAAGGCGTTCGCAAAGCAGAGAAGCGGGTTCTGGCCGAAAAAATTCTGAATGTGTTGCGCGACATGGCGGGCCACGGCACAACGACTGTCGAAGCCAAGTCGGGGTATGGCCTAACGGTTGAGTCGGAAATGAAGTCCCTGGAGGCGATCCGCGACGCTGCCTCGCGTTGGCCGGGGACGGTCATCTCCACGCTGCTCGGCGCCCACGTCGTCCCAAAGGAATTTCAAGGCCGCCCAGAAAAATATGTGGAACTCGTCTGTCAGCAGATGATTCCGCTGGCAGCGAAGCGGAAGCTCGCCCAGTTCGTTGATGTTTTCTGTGATCAGGGCGCATTCACCGCGGCAGAGACCGCGGAAATTTTTGCTGCGGCGCAAAAAAATGGTTTTCGCGTGCGGGCGCACATCTGCCAGCTTTCAGAAACTCCGCTGCGGCCATTGTTGCGGTTCAATCCAGCATCCTTTGATCACATGGATTACGTAAACGCGGACGACATTGAGCAGTTGGCCAAGCGCGATACAGTGGCCACGCTGGTGCCGGGAGCGAATTATTTTCTGGGACTGAATGAATATCCGCCGGCGCGCGAACTGATTAATGCCGGCGTTCCTGTGGCGCTGGCTACGGACTACAATCCAGGCACGTCGCCGACCCTGAGTATGCCAATGGCAATGTCATTGGCATGCACGCACATGAAGATGTCTCCAGCGGAAGCGGTTTCTGCTGCTACCGTCAACGGGGCCTGGGCGCTGCGAATCGCGGACCGGAAAGGCACGATTGAACCAGGGAAAGATGCCGATTTGGCCGTATTCGCGGTTGCAGATTATCACGAGATTCCTTATTGGTTTGGGGCCAACTCGTGCGAGACGACGGTGATGAACGGGATGCTTGATCTGAATTCACGATAAGAACTGCATCCAGCATTGCGCTTGCGGCGCTTCGCACATCCACACGCGAGTGAACTTCAATGTTTCGAAACTTAGAATTGGAATCGACCATCACTCTGGTTGACGTTGAGTGAACTCGCCGACGTTGCTATAATCAACAACGTTCCGCGCACGTTCAACGAGTTGTTTTCATTTGGTTGGCAATCCCGCAACAATCGGCGTGAAGCGAACAGTCCCCGCAGCCCGCGCGGCAAGCGCGGGTTTCGAAACGTGGCCAGGTAGCTCAGGTGGTAGAGCGCAGCCCTGAAAAGGCTGGCGTCGGCGGTTCAACTCCGTCCCTGGCCACCACATTTTCAATCACTTAGAAGCCTCGCTGTTGGTCACTTGGTCACACTCGGTCACAATTCAATTCACCAAACGGCTCAGTCTGTCGACTGCCCGCTGCTGGCTTTCGGGCACGAACTGCTGGTAGATGTCCAACGTTGTGCTCGAACGTGAGTGCCGCATTTGTGCCTGTGCGTCCTTCACGTCGGCGCCGGCCATCTTCAGCCAGGTCGCATGAGATGTTCGCAGGCTTCTCCAATTCACCCAGGGCAACTCCATCGACCGAGCTGCAGGCTTGATGAACCGAACGAGTATGTTGTTGTCGCGAAGCGGACCGCCGGATCGAACTCCCTGGAAAACTAGGTCATCCGGACCGTCGGACTTCACGACTTTGTACTTGCGAATTGCATTGCCGGCCCTAACCTCGACAGTCAGTCCCTTCAGCCGATGGATACGGTCAACGACGCAGTTGTTCACCCCGATCGTTGCATTGGAGGCTTCACTCTTTGGTGCCCCCCAATCTCCGCGGCAAAACCGCTCGTCGATCGTGATTGAGCTTGCGCCTATATCGTTCCAACGTAAGCCTGCCAGTTCACTGACCCTCAGCCCCGTGTAGATCGCCACATAAACCATCGAAGCGTAGGGTTCCGGAATCAGTTCAACGAGTAGGTCGAACTGCTGAGGTGTGAGGTAGGGTTTGTTGCGCTTTTTGCCGCGCTTGTCAGGAGGTATGCGCAGCGATTCCGCTGGATTTCTCACCAGCAGATCGTGCTGCACAGCAAAACGTAACGCGCTCGAAAGTACATCACGGATTTTGTCTCGCGACTCATGTGACAGCATTTGATTTGTGGTGCTGGTCGTGAGCTTCGAGAAGTAGGTTTGAAGGGTGAGTGCGGTGAGGTCGCGCAGGCAACATTTCCCGAACGCGGGGATAAGGTAATTATCCAGAACCCCTCGCGTTCTATCAAAACTGGTCGTCGCCATCAGAGGCTTCACCACCGGTTTGTAGATTGTTTCGATGTAATGCTCGAAGTTGGTAGCCGATCCAAGACTTTCCAGACCTTGGTTCAGCGGTCGCAGGTGTTCGGTCGCGATCTTCTTGACCTCCCGCTCTGACACCGTTACCGCTGCCAAGCGGACCCGCTGTTGTTTGCGAACGTGCTTGCCGTCGATGAATTCATCGCGCCAAACACGCATTGTCCACCAAGCCCCACGACGTTCAGGCCTGGGATTTTGAAACCTCCTCTTTGCCATGCGCTCCATCTCCTGGGGAGAAATCGGAGCGCCGATGTTCGCCTGGTTGCGAATTATAGCAACGTCGTCCATCGGAGGCTTCAACATTTTGGGCGCACAGGTCCTTCCTGCTCAGGCACCTTTGGAGCCCGCTGAAACATGCATCAGGAAAGTCGTCGCGAGGAGAGCGTGAGGCTGGCGAACATTCTCCTCGCGACGGCTTCAGGGATGAATCTGTCGTTGGGTTGGCCACCAAGCCGTGATTGCTCTGGCCGACAGATTCTTCGCTTAACGCGTTTACCAATTTGATTCCTTGCCTCGTTTTTGTCCAATAACTTTTCGAGCGAGAACCATTC
>CAWJFA010000022.1:0-24614 GCA_963842075.1 uncultured Acidobacteriota bacterium
TGTATTCATAATTCCTCCTGTTTCGCTTGGCAGGCCGGTGTGAAAGTGTCTCGAATTGTCCCGAATGCTTGCGCAGGAACCAGCCAACAACATCGGCTCCTCAACCAATTAGATACGATGGCGCCGGTGATCCCTACTGGGAAGTAACTCGTGTTCGCCACTGCGGTAGAGCTTAGGGCGAGCTTCATTGACAATCAGGGCCCGCCCGCCGTGAAGCGAACCGTTCAGGGTCCGAATAGCATCTCGTGCCTCCGCCGCATTAGTCATCTCGACGAACGCAAATCCCCGCGGTTGACCCGTGTCCCGATCCGTGACGGCCGTGACTGTTTTAACGGCTCCGTACGCCGCGAATAATGTCTGAAGCTGGTCTTCGGGAGTGGAATAATCTAAGTTACCGACGTAGATGTTAGTCATGGCTTACCTCCGATGGTTTGAGCATCGCTCTGCAGTATGTGATCGTCCAACCCGTCAGGCTTCACCAACGATTTTCACAGTGATCTTTGAGCTTGAGGCTTGGACGGCTTTTCGTTCGTTGCCTCCTGCTACTTCGCCTTCTGCTTGAAGCCAGTCTTCTTCCGCGTGGCCATCTATTCTGCCGCGCACCTCATACAACTCATAAGCGCGAACGCGCACGTTCTCCTCGTGAGTCGTGCTAGCTGCATCTCTCTTGGTCAAAAGCTCCGGTTTCATGGACTTTTTCTCCTGGATTTATTGTCTCCATCTGGGTGCTATCGGCCTGTGAGGCCTTATGCGACATGCAGGACTCCTGGCCTCTGCACCCAGTCTTCAGGAACCTCGTCGCGGGCGATGACTTCGTCGGCGCAGATGGCAGACAGGTACGTTGGAGGTCCAACTAGGAAGCTGATCCGCTGCCCTGGATGCTGGCGCCGAATCGTTCTCCAGAACTCCACTGCTTCTTTGGATCTCTGGCGCACGTCCAGCAGTACCAAATCGAAAAAATCCGGCACCCAGAGCAACAATGCTTCCGTGACGCTTTTGGCCGTGTGCACGTGAACTCCGCGGCTTCTCAGCACGCGGGCGCGCAACTGCTGCATCGTCTCGTTGCTATCGACGATGAGCACGTTTTTCGTGCGAATTTGAAACGAAATCGGCGATTGTTGGGGCACAGAACACCTCCAAGACTTCCGGAGGCGGGCGTTTCGGAAAGCAGTGTTCCCTTTGAGAAGCGGGCGTCACCAGAAAGATCTAAACCTCGACTCTTGTGTCTTTCGTAAGGGGGACGGGGATCGGCCCGCCCCCATCGAACGCGAAAGCCTGCCTGCTCGCCTCAGGCTGCTACGAGCACAGCGGTCTTTTGCAAGGTCGAGTGAGCCACCTCAAAGTTTCGAACCTCCGGAGTGCCATCTACCACTTTCGCCAAGGCCTTCAGCACTTCTGGATAGCTGCCGCGAAGGTAAGCTTCCGCGTCCTCTTTCTTGTCCCAAAGACTGATAGCGACCCCTTCTGTTCCGGATCCGGGGGCGACGAAAACGATTTCGTGTTGGAAGCCGTGCTGTTTCTTAAGAAGGGGAAGAATCTCGTTCTCGATGGTCTGGGTAAACTCCGCACGGGTATTGGGCTTCAGGTGCATGGAAACGTGACGAGCAAACATGTCAACCTCCTGGGTTTGGTGCGACTAAGAGGAGAGAACTTCAGATGGGCTGCCTTAGTTCAGGGGATCTGAAAGAGGAGAAGGCGTAATTCGCTCTGTCTAACACCATATACCGAATCCTAGTGTTGTCAAGTCGGGAACGTCCGAGGTCGCGGGACTGCAACGTCCTAAACAGACCGCGAGAGGAGTCACCGTCATGTCTGCATGGTTTCCGCTCGGGCAAATTGTGGCTACGCCTGGGGCGCTAGCTGCGTTGGAAAGAGCGAAGCAACCGGCTACCTGTTTCTTGGCCCGTCATGCAATCGGAGACTGGGGCGAACTGGAGCCAACCGATGTGGCGGAGAATGAGTACAGCGTGGCTCATGGGTTTCGGTTGCTGAGCAGCTACCAGACAGATGCGGGGGAGAGGCTGTGGATCATCACCGAAGCCGATCGCTCCGTAACCACCCTGCTTTTGCCAGAGGAGTACTGACGAGTTGCATCAATCGGATCGTCTAATCCCCGTGTCTTAGGCCCCACAGCCAGATCGAGGCCGGTGCGACCCTTGGTCCCGCGTCTGCTGAATATAAGCCAACGCCGCAACCCATGGTCGGATTACTCCCTTGACTCTGGACCACGCTCCAGATTGTATGATTTGGTTATGGCGGAAACTCACCAGCTCTCCACTCCCATGCTGCAAATCGGCGAAGTTTCAAGACGAGCCGCGTTGACGGTCGATGCGATCCGCTTCTATGAGAAGCGCAGGCTGCTTCCGAAAGCGATGCGAACCACCGGGCGATTCCGAATGTATACGGCGGACGACATCGAGCGCATACGTTTCATCCAGCGAATGCAGGCGCTCGGTTTCTCCCTTACGGAAATCAGAGAATTGGGGAACCTCCGTGCCCGCAGTGTCGATGCGTGCGAATCGGTGAGGAAGCTGCTGACGGCGAAAGTGGCTGAGGTGCGAACGAAGATGCGCGAGCTTGGGCGGCTGGAGTCTGAGCTTGCAGCGGACTTGCGAAAGTGCAATGCAGAACTGAAGCATCGGCGGCTGCATGCACCTGCCGCATGCCCCGTGCTGGGAACCTCGGGCGAAGAAACGAAATGAAAATAGAAGTCCTTTACTCTCCCGGATGCCCGAACTACCTGCCCGCAGTGGAGCAAGTCGAGCGAGTGCTCTCTTCCGAGTCCTTGCAGGCGGAAATCCGGTCGATAGCTGTAAGAACCGATGCCGAGGCGAGGGAGTTGATGTTTCCAGGCTCTCCCACGATCCGTGTAGACGGCGAGGATGTCGAGCCCGACCAGAGCATCGCCCCCGGTCTGAAGTGCCGCCTGTATGCCAACCTGAGCGGAATCCCTTCGGCGACGATGCTTCGACTGGCGGTTTCAAGAGCGAAGAAGAGGGAGTGAAACTCGGATGAGGATCGCGGAACGAACAACTCCCGTCGCAGCCGTGATAGCTGCGCTTTCCACTCTGGCGTGCTGCTTGCCGTTCGGTTTTCTTGGCGCAATTGGACTTGCAGGAGCGAGTGTGAGATTGCAGACTGCGCGACCTTGGCTGCTTGGCGGTTCTGTGGTTTTGTTGGTGCTTGGCTTCGTGCAGCTATATCGTCGCGGGAAGCAATGCAGAAAGCGGAGTCGGCTCAGCGTTGCGCTGTTCTGGGTCGCCGCCGCAGCAGTTCTCCTGATTGTTCTCTTCCCCCAAGTCATAGCGAGCTTAGTTGCTGGTTGAGTGATTTGTCATGCGGGTAAATCTGAAATACGTGCTCCTGTTTGTCTTCGCATTTGTGGCTGTCTGGTATTTCTGGGGTTGGAGCCGCACCCCAAAAGGCCAGCCACCCCTCACATCGCTCACGCCCAGCAATCTCGATCAGTTCAAACACGAGTTCAACGATGCGGCTGACCGGACCCGCTTAGTTTTGCTGCTTTCCCCAACTTGAGCCTATTGTCTGCGGGGGGCCTCCGCAATGGAACAAGTATTGAAGCAGGTCAAGTCGCCCATTCGCGTACTGGTCGTATGGGAACCCATGCTGCCGACGGACTGGTCAAGACCCAGCGGAATGGTGCAATCACGCATTTCAGACCCACGGGCCGTACAGTTCTGGGACAGGAATCATCTGGTGGCAAAAGAACTGAAGCAGCAGCTTTCTGGCTCGCAAATTTGTTGCGAGCGCAATGGGATTATCTGGGACGTTGCCGCGGTATATCCGAAGGACATCCAGTGGGATTCTTCTCCTCCCGTATTCTTCGGAGGAGCAGTCCTAGATGTAGCAGATAGCGTTCGTCAAAAGCTCTCACAATTCGTGCAACCCCAATCGCTGACCAATGATGGCCCCGCCGTGGATGCCGCGCCAGACGCGGCAAGACAACTCTCGGAACTGTCACGAGGATTCCCGATGAAGAACTGTTGTACTCCGAGTGATTGCTCTCCGAATGATTTTACGGGCCGCAAGACAGCATGGTTTCTCTGGTATGCGCCCATCGCTATTTTGGTGGTTGGCTCCTCATGGACACGGGGGCGTGTGTGGGTGTGGGTGCCCGCCCTCGTGGTGATGGGGCTGGGCTGCTTGGTGAACGCAGCCCGATGCGGGCGGCTGCACTGCTACGTCACTGGGCCGCTGTACCTCGGGGCGGCGCTCTACGTCGTGCTCTCCGCATTTGGGCTGGTCGTCTTGCACCCCGATCTGTTTCTCATCGTCGTGCTGGTGGTCTCATGCCTTGCCCAGTGTGTGGAGATTCCGTTGGGGAAGTACCGGAGAAGACGATAGGTCACGCCTAGGAGCCGCTGCGGCCGTTCGTGGAGCCAGGACTCAAAGAAGCGGCTTTAACGCCAATTCGAGATTATCCGTGTATTCAAACCCTATGACTTTCGTCCGAAGTATGCCCTGACGGTCGTAGAGCATCGTGGTCGGCAATCCTTCGATGCCGCCAAACTTCCGTTTCACGTCCTCAGCCGCAACCGCCAGCGGATAGTGGACTCCGATTCTGTTCGCGAACTGAACCGGGTCTTCCACGTCCCTCATCGTGTCGAACTTGAACCCAACGACTACGAATCCGCGAGCGCCATAGTGGTCTGCGAGCTTCTGGTAGCCCGGCATCTCTTTCTTGCACGGTTGGCACCATGTCGCCCAAAAATCAACAAGCACCACCTTTCCGCGAAGGTCAGCCGAGGACAGAGGACGTCCCTGCAAATCCTTGACTGAGAAATCGGGCAAGCGTGAACCAATTTCACCTGCCGCGATTGCAGACTCCTGCGGCTGAGTGGGACTCGCCGAATGCCGATTACATCCGACGAGTCCAACCGCAGCGAGGCACAGAAACACCAGACATTGTCTCAGCATCTATTCCTTCTTCTGTACTTCGAGAATCAGGAGCCTCAGGGGAGCCGAAGCGTCTGCTTTCTTCTTCCCTGCGGGCTTCTTGTACAACTGCCCCCGAACAGTGACCAGCGTCGGCGAATCCACAAGTGGTTCAAGCCCTTTCGATAATTCATTTGGGGCAATCACGAATGACCGATTCGGTGCAACCTGAACGGCAAAATTGCCCGACGAGTCCTTCACTATCTTTCCGCGTGCGGTCACGTCCAATTCGGCAACGCTGACACCGCTGTCGTATGTCGCCTTTAGAAGCTGAGCAGGGTCAATCTGCCCATCCTCCTTGGGGGTGACATCGACCTTTCCATCAATCAAGCTCACTTCTACTTTTTGAACGCCAGACTGGCGTCCGAGGCTTTGTTTCACCCCGTATGCTCAAAAGTTTCATGTCATGCCTTCAACTCGCATTTCGATATGCTTGATTTGTGCTTGAGCCAGAGGCACAACGACCATCGAACCGAGCAGAACAAGCAGTGCGATTCTTTTCGTGTTCATCGTTCCTCCTTTCTTAAAGGTGCAGCCGAAACTGCTGCGTGATTCCAAAACTGATGTGACGCCGCACGGGCATAAACAATCCGCCTGTGGAGTGTGCCACGTCCCAATCCATTCCAAGCCAAACATGCATTCCGGGACGCACGCCCGCGTAGGTCGTGACCCCAGCCAGGAACAAGTCGCCACCGCTCCCGTTCTGGGTAACCTCGGCGATGCGATCATCCTGAGAGTGCAGCCAAGTCAGAGACGGACCGATGAACCATTCACGGGTTACACTCTTGGACTCGTAGGGGCGGTAAGACAGCCAGAAACGCGATTCGATGTCACTGCCGAGCCGAGTTTGCTGTGTCCCCTGTGAGCGGATAAGGGAATGGAAATCCTCATCCGCCACGAGACGCCTGAGGTTGAAGAGCCCCGTGTAGGTCCAATTCGCTCCAAGGAAGAAATCGGTCGCACCCGAGCTGGGCTGCAAACTGGCAGGGAGAAGACTCCCGTTGCTATCTGTTAAGTCCGTCCGGCCTGTCGGAATCTTGGGACCGAGGGTGACGGACGCCTGCGTTGTCCCCCGCTGTGAATCTCGCCGATAGAAACGGTACTTTACGAGCATCATGGCATCGCCAAGACCTGTTCCTCCAACGGTCGGGGTGCCCGCCATATCAAAGTGATTCGTGACAATCGGAACGAGAATCGTCAGATCGAAATTGCGATAGAAGCCCCAAGTGAAGTTGAAGTCTCCCTCGTGTGCAAACGTAGGTCGGGCTGTCGCGGGAATGTTCCCTCCCGATTGCGGCATCAGACCGCGTGTGGTGAAGATGGAGTTGTAAGAAACGAGTCCGCCACCGGGAAACAGCGGCGGTGCCGTTTCGGGTGCAGCACCCTGTCCTCTGGTGGTTGAAACACAAAGCAACACGAAGAACGAGAGCGATGCCCACGTTCCGCAACTATCACGGAAGACCCTTCTCAATCTCACAGCTTTTCCTCCAGCGAAGATGGGATTCCCCGAGCACACCTCTCCGTGAAGCCGGGGGAGCCGACTGGAGGTCAGACTAGATACGCAGAGGCAGGACGGCTGGTGAGGAAGAAGCTGGCGGAGCGTGGGAATACTCCGCAATCATGCGGGCGGAAGACTCGATGCTATGAGATTCGCCAAAGGCCCGCACTACTTCAAGGGCGACCGGCGAGAAGGAAATACCCTGCACAGATGGGGGCTGCCCGACAGCAGCGTGAATCGCTGGCATGGTCTTGCAACATTCCTGACCATGATGACCGTGCGAAGAGCAGCGCATTGAATTGCAGCACCGCATCGCCTGTTCGGGAGTGGTCATCCCGCCGCAATCGGATGCATACGCTGCGACAGCAACGGTCAGCACAGCCAGAAGCACTCGTCTAGCAAACCCCATCCTCAGTAGGCTAGAAGCCTTCGGTGCGTGAGTCAAGTTGTGCGCCCCATACTTGGGCGGCACAGACACATGTTCGGCGCGTTGTGCCTTCCCCGGAGCGGGTTAGTTAAGAAATCTGCGGCTCCTTACTTTTGAAAAGGGGACACGAACACCTATCGTTATGAAAACAACACTGGATTCGCGGCTGAGATCGTCATCCACGATCTTGATTTGGTGATTGCCTACCCCGGTGGTTGGGAACGTATTCGCCGCACTGTAGAGAAGATCGAAACTGTGTTCTTCGAGATCTGCCACGCCAATCACAAATTCTAAACATTTGCGGGAGTCTCATCCTTCAATTGGAAGGTCCGTCCCTCAACTGCCCGTATAAACCAACCGTCTGCCCGCCTTCCTGCTTTTAAGGAGTAAAGCCATGTTTCAAGAATTGATGCCGTTGCTCGCGCAGCGAATATTGCTTCTCACCTTGTCGCGTGTGAGCGACGATGAGATGCGTATCAATGTCGTCCCAAAACCGCTGAAGTCCGATCAGCGGGATGATGACGCTGCGCTGACCACACCGTTGGCCATCACTGGTACTCCCAAAGAGCTGGACGAAGAACTGCCGAGCCAGTTGGTGGAGTTTGTGGAGACTCACCTCGGGCTGTCCTCAACCTTGAAGAGTGCGAAAGAACAGATGGAAGCCGCTGCGAAAGCTGCAAGGGACGCTGCCAGGAAATCAACGAACTCGAAATCCCACAGCGGATCCGGCACAAATGCAACTCCAAGAGCAGTGCAAGTGCAGACAGTGGCCAGCGCGAAAGACAGCTCAGATGATTCACAATCGAGTCCCGCACCAACGCAGGTAACGACTGTGAGCACTGAGAGCGGCAGCCTTGTCGCGAGTACGGGAAGCCTGTTTGACGAACCGAAGAACGACAACTGAAGCCCTGTCCAACTGTCCTGTCGCGTCCGACACATTACATATCATCCTCGAAGGAGTCGTTATGGAAGTGCATCGCCTGGAACGAGAATTTGTCTACAACGGGGTCAAGCTGCCCGACACTACCCCAACGATGACCCCTGAACAGGTCAGAGAAACGTACACGCATTTGTATCCGGAAATGGCGACGGCTGCAATTGAGGGGCCTGAAACGGTTGCCGGCAAACTGGTATACAAGTTTGTTCGCGCGATCGGAGCGAAGGGGTGACGCTCCAGGGCTGCTCGCCGCATTGTTAGGCCCGCGACAGCGCAATGCTGGCGACATAGCAGGCCAAAGAAATGCTGATGCCTATGAGAGGCGCACTGAAGAAATAAACCTTGCAGAGCACAACAAAACCGACAAGCATTGCCAGCCCGACAACGAGCAGGAACGGCGAACGAAAGAGGAGTTGGCCGTGAGCCAATGCGAGAAAACCGAAAACCAAGCCGAACAAAATGAGTCCCATGCTATGGCTGGCATTGAAGCCCACCCAAGCCCGCCACATTGTTGTTTCTTGCGTAATGACAGGTGAAATCTGACTCATGCTGATTTCGAGCGTGGGGTCACGGGGCGTGAGCTTTGGCCCCCAGAACGTATAGACAAGGTGGACGACTCCGAGCGTAAAGACAATGCTCGCACTGAGAACCATGAGAATTCTCGCGGCCAAGATGTTCTCCCTATTCTGTAGGCTCATTATTTCGCAATAGAACAAGCCGCCGTCTCAGGGCGATTTGACGCTGTCGACGGCGGCTTGACCCCCTCAAGACCGGGCAGGAGTGATTCTAAGATGCTGTGCGCAATTGCACCTTGAAGCTCGCTCTTCGTATCTGGTCCAACTCTTGGTACAACACGGTGATTTTCTGGGAACGCCCGCGAAAGTCAAGCAGGTCCGAAGTAGTCAAACACGACGGTTGTCGCAGCGTTTCGCTTTGCAGATCAACCAGTTGGTGAACTTCACCTTTGCTGTCGGAGGCTGGGTCAGTCATCATACGGTTTCTCCGTAGAATTGTAGTTCATACCTAGCAGCCTGCCCAGAGCGCAAATATCCACAGAGAGCGCAAATATCACTGGACCCAAGGGTCACCATTCCACGGTCAGTCAGACGTGATAAGGGGGAACTTCCATGAAGCGCAGGAAGCAAACGGCCGCAACCTGCGAAACCACCGATGAAGACGCGACGCGGGTCCTGCGAGTGTTGGAAGAAGCCGTGCATGGCCGTACCAATACGAACGATCCCATCACGGAGCGATTGAAGCAATGTCCAGAAGCGTTCAAAGTCGGGGAAATTATCGGCAAGGCGTTCGACTCCCTCAAGTACGCTCAGGACGGAAGCAAACTCGGAGACCGATACTTACCGCCTGCGGGCACGGTAATGCCGCCGCTCGTGTGATCGGCCTGCCGCTGGACGTCAGCTTTCCGAAACTCAAGGGCATTCGATGGCGCTACTGCACCAGGTGGGATGAAGGGCCGGCCGCAGTTTTGGGAATGAGCCTGTTACGCTTGGGAATTTGTCGACCCAACGACTGGTCGGGTAGCTCGGTGGACTTTGTCGAACGCGGATTCAAGAGGTTTTGCTCACAGAATCACGTTGCTGCTGCGAAGAGAGTCTGGGTGGGCGACCTGCGCATTACGGACAGCCTTTTCGAACTGACCGAGCAAGAGCGAAATCAGGTTGAAGGCGGAAGAGAGGGAATGACCGATCATTTGTATCTGGTTGGCGACTACGAGGCTGCTGCTTCCATTCCAATTGGTGCGACACTCGCACGCCTCGAAGCTGAGCATCCTCTTCTGCCAGCCGCTTTTTATCAGGTCTTCACCACCAACCTGTACAAATGGATGCGCGTGTACGACTACTTCGATGGTCAAGAACACGCCGAAACCTGGATGGAAGACCTCAGCGAAGACGAACTGGAAGCATCGGTCTATCGCAAAGTGGATATGGAGATCCCAGCCTGTATCAAGACGCATTCTAAGACGCTCAAATATAGGAGAGCGATATCCTTGCTGCGGGAGATCCGGCCGCATGCAAGCGTGGCCCGCGGGCTGATCCGGCACCTACTCGAGATGGATTCTCATGGCGAAGGGCAGGAGCATGCGTGGCCCGGCCAGATCGGTGAGAAGGACGTACCCGGAATTGACGATTGGCTTATGGATGCCGAGAATTCCCGGCCCGGCTGTCTGATCACCTGGTACGAGAATGATGCGATCAACGCCTGCTTTGATGAAGAGGCGCAGCACATGGGCGAGAACGGTCCCTGCCAGCCGAATGTGGCGCTTCCTATCCACCTGGACAAGCCGGTGAAAGAGCTAGATGAAGAAGTGCGACGCGTCTTCGATCACGCCGGCGCGATGCTTCGGTCGTTGGCTTCCGCTGCCAGGATCGTCGAACTCGTCAGGGACCTCTACGATGAATATCTCCGTGAACATCGGATCGAGCCAGGACTTCCGGCTCAGCCGGGCGCTGCTGGTGTACGGGACGAGCAGCTATGACAGCTACCCGTATCGCCACCCTTTTGTAACCCTCCATGACGTGATCCATGACGGCGACGCCGCACGACTAGCGGAAGGCCAGTTGATGACGCCGCAGATGCTGATCGACCTGATGGCCGGCCTGGGAAGATCGGTTCCAGCCGAGATCTTGCCGGTGCGTGTACTGGTACGCACGGCAGAAACGATCGTATGGTGGAGTCCAGCCCGCGACCAGAGCATGTTTTTCAGTGCCCATTTCTTCTTCTGACGAGGAGCTTCCGCCAGCAGCCTGCCGCGGTCATGCGGCTCACCGCTCCGGCGCAGGTGTGGCACGGGGAGGCGGAATCGGCGAGCGCGGTGGGAATTTCGCCAGATGGCATCCGAATGGTGTACGTATCCTTGGTGAACAATCAGTCCGCAGGAACCAGCGGAGGTCTAGTAGTTGCGCAGCCAACCCACCTGGTTGTGCGCAGGCTCGACGAAGCGTCGGTGGTCCCGCTGGCCGAGACCACGGGCGGGGCAGCGCCGTTTTTCTCGCCGGATGACCTCTGGATCGGATTTTTCGCAGATGGGAAGCTCAAGAAAGTTTCCGTGGAAGGCGGGCCGGCCACGGTCCTGTGCGACGCTGCGAGCAATGCCGGCGCCTCGTGGGGCGACGACGGATTTATTTATTTCGCTCCAGACGGGATCGCAGAAGTCTTGCGGGTGCGGGAAGATGGCGGCACTCCGAAGGTGGTGGTAAAGGCGAGTAGCGAAGAACAGGTGGTGAGCTTCCACTGGCCGCAGATTCTTCCTGGCGGGAAGCTTCTGGTGTTTACCACCTTCAGCATTCCTTACCAGACTAGGCACTATCCAATCGAGATGTACTCGATCAAGACCGGCCAGCGAAGGGTATTGATCGACGAGGGCGGGAACGCACGATACCTGGCCTCGGGCTATCTGGTGTTCACCCGCAGTGACGTACTGATGGCGGCGCGATTTGACGGGAAAGATTCGAGTATGCCCGGGCCGGCCATCACGCTGGCCGAAGGCGTCACAGCGGATCCCTGGAACGGGTCCGCCGACTACGGAGTGTCGTCCACGGGTACTTTGCTATACCTCACCGGTGGTGTGCAAACGTCCTACCGACTGGTGCGCCGCAAAGGGGCGGCGCAGCCGCTCGGGAAGTGGGAGCGTGGTTTTGAGGACGTAAGCGTGTCGCCGGACGGCAAGCAAGTGGTGACAACGATTGTGGAGAACGCAGCCGCTGATGTCTGGATCTATAGCAACCCACGAGACGCACTAACCGGACTGACCAGCAGAGGGGACTGCAGTGATCCGCTCTGGTGGCCGGACGGCAGACGTGTCGTATACACCTGCGGTGAGGAGTTATTCACCATGGGGGCTGCTGGCAGCGGCCCGGTGGAACCACTCCTTAGGGCCTCATCGGCGGAGCCCGACTCGTTCTCTCCCGACGGTCGTGAACTCCTTTACAGCGTTTTTTCGGCGGCCCGGAACGAGGCGGCGCTGTGGGTGGTGCCACTCGCTGCGGATCGCCAGCCGAAACTGCTCCTCCCAGCCGTCTCACGAGTGGCGGATGCGCGATTTTCTCCCGACGGTCACTGGATCGCATACGTATCTGCGGAGTCGGGGCGCGAACAGGTCTATGCGCAGGTGTACCCGGATCCGGGGATGCGTGTGCAGGTTTCTACGGACGGAGGCAATCAGCCGATTTGGGCGCGAAGTGGGCGCGAGCTGTTTTTCCGCAATGGGGCGAAACTGATGGCTGTGGATGTGAAACTAGACGCGGAGTTGGGCATGGGCAAGGCGCACGAACTGTTCGAAGGCAGGTACCGACTGAGCCATCATGGCTACGACGTCCTGCCAGACGGGCAGCACTTCGTCATGATTCAACCTTCCGGCGAGGCACAAGTGCCGGCGGAACTGCAGGTGGTGGCGAACTGGTCTGAGGAACTCAAGAAACGCGTGCCTGCAGTGAATGAGTGAAGGGCGACCACTGCAAGGCAGCCTCTAATACGTGAAAGGCGAACTGATCAGGCGAGCGTCATGGACCATGGAAAAGGTACCGTCCGATGTGGCCTCGTCGGACGCGGGATATTCGGTCTGGATTAGGGGTAACCCGAAGTTGGGTGGTAAAGGAAAATGAAGGTTAAGGGATCGGAAAGTCGACGAGCGCTTCGACCATCCTCAACCCGTATTATGCAATCCGGCAGCGATGCCGTTCATGGTGGCTCCGATAGCATAGTCGAGAGACGCATCAATGACGCTAGTGCGCCTTCGCCGCAGCAGATCAACCTGAATAAGGCTTAGCGGATCGACGTAGGGATTGCGCAAACGCACCGATCGGGAGAGAACGGGATTGTTTTGCAGTAATTCGTGTTGACCCGTGATAGAAAGAATCCACCGGCGTGTACGTTCAAATTCCTGGCGCAGCATGGTGAAGGTTCGGTCGCGGAGGACTGGATTCGCCACTAGATCCGCATAAAGTTTAGCGATCGCGAAGTCCGCTTTAGCCATGGCAATTTCCACGCTGCGGATGAGGGTCGCGAAAAGCCGAAAGCCGGTCATCATCTCATGGAGGAGTTTCGCGTGCCCGCTGCCGCGATTGGCGAATAGAGCGAAGGCGTGGCCGACTCCGAACCATGCCGGTACGGCGTGGCGACTTTGCATCCAGCCAAAAACCCACGGGATAGCACGAAGATCTTCCAGACTGCGGCTTGCGTCGCGGCGCGCCGGGCGGGAACCTATACGGGCGTGCGCCAGCTCATTTACAGGTGTTGCCTGTTCGAAGTACTCGAGGACTTCCGGATTTTCGGCAATCTGCTTGCGGTAGAAAGCGAAGGCGTCAGCTGACATGGCTTCCATAGCTTCGTGCCAGCGCTGCCTCGAGTCGGGCGTAACTGACGCGGGCAGAGTAACAGATTCGAGGCAGGCAGCGATCATAATTTCGAGATTCCATTCGGCGAGGACGGGATCGGAATACTTCCAGCTCAAGACCTCACCTTGCTCTGTGATTCGGATTTCGCCAGAAAAGTCGCCGGCTGGTTGGGCGAGGATAGCAGCGTGAGTGGGACCGCCACCGCGGCCTACGGTCCCTCCTCGGCCGTGGAAGAGACGAAGTTTAATGCCGCAATCGCGCGCGACTTCATGAAGCCGTTGTTGCGTTTTGTGCAACTCCCAAGTGCTGGTGAGCATACCTCCGTCTTTGTTCGAGTCGGAGTAGCCGAGCATTACTTCGTGTGTGCGTCCCCAGCCGTTGAGAAGCGGCTGAAACTTGGAATCGCACCAAACTCGACGCATGACCGTCGGGGCAGAGCGTAGAGCTTCGATCGATTCGAAGAGCGGCACAGGCATTAGGCCGGGCTCGCCATTGGGTTCCGCCAGCGGAATTCCAACGCTCGCCGCTAGCCGGGTCACGTTGAAAATGTCATGTTCAGACCGGCTATCGCTAACGATGAAATTTTGTATCGCTTTTGGGGAGTGAGTTGTTCTCAACTCGGCGATCGCTCGAAAAGTTTCTAAAACGTCGGCCGATTGGGGTGAGACTTCTGCAGAGAACCGAGTTGCTTTTCCCGGCAATTTTCCCGCTGATGCCAGTTCTGCGACAGCCTGGGACAGAACGCGCGACTGCTGGCGTACATCAAGGGTATGCAGATGGAAGCCCAAGGTCCGCACCTTGCGCAGAAGAGGCGATACGAGCTCTGCCAACCGCTGTCCACGGTTTGCGCAAAGGCTCTGGCGGATGATTTCCAGATCTTCCTCGAATTGTCGGGAGGACGTGTAGGCGTGTTCATGTTTTGACGATTTGCGGCTGAAACGCAGACGGGCGATCAAAAACTCGAGAAAGTGGCGATAGAGTTCGGCTGCCGTAATCTGCTTCCAGCGCGAGTAGTTTTCTCCCAATTTTTCGTCATACTTCCGAACGCGCTCAGCGAGAGCTTCGCTAACCGCTATTCGACGAGTCGACATGCTGAGTTGGCCAATCAAACCGGTGGTTTCGACGATGTAGTGGTCGATGATTACGTGGCGTGCCATGCTGAGCGCTTCGCGCGTGGAATCGGGGGTGACGTTCGGATTGCCGTCGCGATCGCCGCCTATCCATGATCCAAAAGACAAAAGATCGAAAGGTAGCAGCCCGCCAACGTCCCCAGAGATACCATAGACATCGCGGAGCGATTCTTCGAGTTCTGAGAAAAGGCGCGGAAGGGTTTCGAAGATGGCCATCGGAAAGTAATCAAGGCCCATGTGAATCTCGTCGCGGACGGTTGGCTTGTTAAGTCGGACCTCGTCGCTTTGCCAGAGCGCGGTGATTTCCCCAAGTATGAGGGATTCATATTCGCGCGATTCGGAATCGGAAAGAGGCAATCGGTCGAGACGCCCGAGGTACGCAGCGATGCGACGAAGCTTCAACCGGATGGTCTGGCGAGTGATTTCGGTCGGGTGCGCGGTGAAAACCGGCGTCACCTTGATTGTGCCGAGCGCCGCTAGCACGCTGTCAGCCGATATAGCCGCAGACTTCATGCGGACCAGCGTGCCTCGGAATGAGCCGTCGGCCGCAACCTTGCCGGATAACATTCGCGCGGCGCGGCGTCGGCGCTTACGATGGTTAGTTTCGGCGAGGTTATTCAGTTCGAAATAAATGGCAAAGGCTTTCGTAATCCGGTAAGCGTCTTCGATGGATAAGCTGCTGATAATCCGCCGAGCGCGCGCTATCAAAATGTCGCCCGTTTCAGATGCGCGGTCTGATGCAGACTGTTCCCGGTGCTGAATGAGGAGCTGACGTAGCTGCTCCACAACTTCAAAAAAATCTCTGCCCTCCTGTTCTACCAGCACCCGACCGAGAAGAATGCCCAGTGAACGGACGTCGCGGCGTAAGGGGAGTTCTTTCGCGGCGTCACTGCTGTCGGACGTCAACTCGGAAAGTCGAGCCGCTTGAGCGCTTTGCTCCCAGAGAGGTTCGTCAGCCATGGAACATTCTAGCGGAAGAATGTGGATAGGTACCCACAAGTCGGCTAAGCGGGAGACAAAATCCTGGCTGCTTGGGCGTTTTTTAGAGCAATATAAAGTCCGATATCAACTCGTGCCTTAAATGAATTCATCAGCCGCATCATGTTCCGAATTTCAATCAGGAAGCGAGAAGGGACGACGGTGCAGTACGACTGCTGGCAGAAATTCACGGGAAGTCTTATCGAGACATCGAGGATCAAGAAGACCTACTGACTTCTGCGGTTTTTGGCCATCTCCGGCTTGTGCAACCTCCTGGATTTTGGTCCGCACTCCTCGGCCGTGCCCGTACAGTAGAAGAGCCGAGTCGTACACTCGCTCAGATTCTCTCAAGTGTCGGTATTGACGCCGCGAAGTTCTCTGAAGTGCAAGTTCGCTTCTGGGGCTATTTCCCAGGCTATGGGGAACCGGATCTCCTTGTGCATCTCTTCGGGGACAATGTCACTTCGATCACGATACTGATAGAGGTCAAATTGCACGCTGGGAAGAGTGGGATAGGAGAATTCGATCAGCTCGCCAGATATTTTGGCATAGGCCCGAGACAGCGAATGGATGTCCGGTTCTGCGAAGGCAGGAACAACGGCCGAGAGGCACACGTGCGAGCTGCGGATCTAATGCCGTTAATGCGCGCTCTCAGGAGCGCGCCTGAGGACAGCACTACGTTTCTCCTTGACGAAAGACTTACATGTCGGACAGCAAGAGTGTTTGCACTTTGTTGGCTGTTGCGCAGCTTTTGCGTGCCAGATGTGCGCAGTTTTGCCTGCACTGCCAGTTGGCACATTATTATTAGGCGACTGGTTTGGATAACTAGGAATTATCAATGCCCACAACGCGGCATAGCCGCTTGCATCTCGCGTCGAGCTCGCGGACGCTAAGTCTTTGACTGATGCTCAGCAAAGATACTGAGTCCATCTGCAAAGAGAATAAGGTCAAAGAGCGGGCGAGACGAGTGGATGCTTTGCGCCTTCACACTGAGATAAAATTGGCTACTCGCGAAGATCCCAAGCGACCATTAGACTGGGGAAGAGCTGAAAACGGTTTCACCGGTCGTCTGGTCCAAGATGAACCGATCATTCGACGGAGTCTGTTTGAAGTCGAACATTTGGTTAATCGAGTTTGCAACGCCGTCGAATGACCCTTGGCCGATTCGCTGGCCTCTCAGCCAGTTATCCTCGATAAAACGAACAATTGAAGTCTGATCGGTGACGGTATGATCCACGAAGTTATGTTTGGACCAGGGAGAGATGACCACCATCGGTAGGCGCGGGCCATAACCACACCGACCTTTTGCATGCTTGTTGATGGAATCAATGCCAGACAGAGCGCTAATGCCGGTGCCGCAGGTACCCGGCCCGGTGAGGGCATCCGCCGGACTCTTTGACGAGTTCACGATTGGGGCCATTTGGTGATCGTACCAGCCATCGGAGTCGTCATAAAGAATGACGATTGCCGTGTTCCGCCACTCCTCCTGCTGTTGCAGGAAGTTGATCACATGGACGAGGAACGTCTGCTCATCAAGCGGGTCGGAATAGCCAGCATGGCCATCTTGGATAGCGATTGGCTTTAGGAAGCTGACAGCAGGAAAATTACCCGCTTCGACGGCGGCAAAGAAGTCTTCAAGGTCGTACTGATGGTTGGCAGCATCGCCCGACTTTCCAATAGCGTTAAGCGAGTTCGGACGGGCGTGTGTCGGATTAGCTGTTGAGGCGTAATACTGGAACGGTTGGTGATGCGGGACGTAGTCGTCCGTAGCGCCTGAGATCCCGGACTTCGATCGACGGTGGCATCCACTGCTTCCGTCTGGATTCACCACATTGAGGTTGAAGCCACCCTCGAACCAACCCCAGGTTACACCGGATTGATTGAGCAGGTCGCCAATGTTTTTGCCTCCCATCTGTACTTGAGCGCCTCCGGGAGCGGAGCAGACATCACCCAAAGGATCGGGATCGCCGATCAAAGTAAATGAACCGTTTCCACCTTCAACCAGATCACCGGTGCCGTTGATATGCTTCAACACACCATTCGTCTGGCCCGACACCAGATTGATCGCCCCCACTGTGGAAGGACCAAACGTCGTTCCAAACGAGTTGTCACTCATTGCGTAATGTTGCGCGTAATTCCAGAGCGCCGTGACCGTATTGCCATCGAAATAGCCCATCACCA
Organism: uncultured Acidobacteriota bacterium; assembly: GCA_963842075.1. Classification (GTDB taxonomy): domain Bacteria; phylum Acidobacteriota; class Terriglobia; order Terriglobales; family Acidobacteriaceae; genus Sulfotelmatobacter. The sequence goes on from CAWJFA010000022.1 coordinate 17,456, forward strand.
GACCGCTCGTATTCGCGGCGTGCGTCGCAGCATTCGGAGGAGGTCCTGCAATTCCAGTATGGGAAGGAAACAAATCCATCAATCCGCCGTGAAACGCCTGCTGTTCAGGAGTGTAATCATGCTCCATATCGGATGTTAAAGCCTGCGAGCGGTCGAGTCGGAAGGGATTAGACGCCCCCGTGCCATTCGCCGGATTCAGGTTGGGATTGTGATTCAATAACGCAGTGTTAAGACCGTAGATGGTCGGAGTATCGGGCATCGCGTGGAACGAGGGTTCGCCCTTCGGATTCAATGCGTTCGGATAGGAGCCAAAATAGTGATCAAAGGAAACGTTCTCCTGGAAGATTACTACGATGTGTTTGACGGGAGTGGCTGCCTCCACCGTAGTGGTCACGTTCTCCACCCCTTGGCTTGCCGATGTCCCCGCAATTATGGCCATAACAGACAATAGCGAGAACAATTGCCACATGGCTCCCGTACCTCTTTCAATTACTTCTTTCACAAACTCTTTTTGGATGTTGTGGCCGCGAACACCCCAAACACCCGTCACGCCAGTCACTATACCGGGCTCTTCAGCAGCATCTTTGGAAATATGACCGCTTGACGTCTGCGACACCAGAAGAATTCTTAGGGATCTTTCGGACTTAGGTTGCATTGGTTTATCAGTTCACATGACGTCTGGGTTTGGCAGCAGAAAGTCGCGAACGAGACCATCCAACTCATGACAAGCAGTAATGAATTGACGGAGAGTTCGGCGGCTCGGGCCGAACCTATCGAACTCTTCGATGGAGAGGCCATCTTCCATATACGCCCGCCGAAAATCCGTAAACTTCTTTGACAACTCCTCCACAATTGTTTTCTCGACTGGGTTGTCGATGCGACTGCAAACCTCAATATCACTAGCGTTGAAGCGGAGCTGCCAAGAGTAAGGGGGCGAAATGACGACATCCCCACCGATAAATTCACTCCAGTGCATGTGGTTGCGAAAAGCCGCAGAGAGTAGACGAATTCGATAGCCTCGTTCGCGGAAAATCTGATACGTTTTCTTGAAAACCGCAACCCCTGCCCACTCCAAGTATCCTGGATCAATAGCGATATTTTCCTTCTCCATGACAACCTTCAACCAGTCGTCCAAGCGGCCCACCATGATGGTGCACACAGGTCCCATCGTTGCGATTTCTTTTCCTTCGCTCTCGCGTCGCCTAAGGCCACGCTCTACCGCCTCAGCCACGGCTAGGCACTGCGGTAAAGTGAAGCAAACGGTCGCGTTGATGCTGATCCCCAGATACGTGGCCTCTTCGATTGCTGGAATACCTGCGCGCGTAACCGGAATTTTAACGATCATGTTTGGCGCGAGCCGATTGAATTCCTCAGCCTGTCTCAAGATAGCCTGCCAATCGCGGAACAAACGTGGGTCAGTCTGTACCGAGAGCCTTCCGTTCCTACCTCGGTGCACATCGAAGATAGGTTTCAGCACCGCGGCGCCTTTTACGGAAATCTCCTTAACCAGCTGCCATGCGATTTGATCTTCGGTGGCGGTGGGCCATTCTTCAATCAAGGCGAGAATGCGATCTTGCCAAAAGATCATTTCCTTCTTGAGAACGCCGAGTACGATGACGGGATTACAGGTGGCGCCTACCGCCCCGAATTCGATTGAGTGAGTTAATTCCTGAGTGGAGGCAGAGTCATTCCATAGGCAGGTCGGCGTCGCCTGTGTCATTTCGTACAGTGGACTTCTATAATCTGTGGTCGCGCGAGTCATAAGTATCTCCGGTTCAACTCTTGGAAACGGCCGACCTCTACAAACTGAGATCGGATCACATCAAATTCATCTCAACATCATGAACCCGCAGTTTCGGCACCACTCTGATGGTCAGAATCGTGCGATATTACCTTGCGCGGTTTCGATTGCAGGTATGACTTCTCAGCGGCCACCGCAATTTCGAGCGCCCTCAAACCATCTATGCCAGAAACGCGCGGCGTCCGATCGTTCAATACGCTTTGCACAAAATCTCTGACCTCAGCCACATAGGCGTCTGCAAATCTCGTCAAGAAATGATCGGCAAGAGTTTGCGTACCACCGGTGCTGGATAGAAAAGTTGTGGGCATTTGGCGGAGGCTTCCCACCCGTATCGTGCCTTTGGATCCCACAATCTCGGTGCGGACGTCGTAACCATAAATCGCTTGCACGTACGATTCGACATTGCCAATCGCACCGCGACGATACTTCAGGTTGACCACGCTCGCAACGACATCACCGTATTGCGCGACTTCCGGACGTATCGCAACCGTCGCGTAGGCATGGACCTCGACAACCTCGTCTCTCATCAGCCATCGTGCTAAATCGAAATCGTGAATTGTATTGTTATAGAAAGTCATGCCGTTCACATTCGACTCATAAGAGGAGAGGGATGGGGCATCCTTGTCGCGCCCAATCGACTTAAAGATGACGGGCTCCCCAATGTCGCCGGCCTCGACCCGCCTCATCGCTGCTGCATAGGCGGGGTCGTAGCGACGCATGAAACCGATTTGTAAGCGGACTCCGGCCTTGGTTATAGCCTGCAAGGCGGCACTGGCATCTGCAAGACTGGTGGCCAGAGGTTTCTCGCAAAGAATGTCTTTGTCGGCCGCGGCTGCTGCTCGGATTGCCGAGGCATGAAACTTATCGGGAGTGGCGATCAGAATGCAATCGATTTCCTTCGCCTCTAACATGTCGTCCAGGCTGCTGTAAGAGTGCTTGATTTCGAGGAGAGAGGCAACTTTGCTGGCTCGGTCGCCAGCGGCATCGGCCACGGCCACAAGGCGGGCCTCTGGAACAAAGCGGCGAATATTCTCCGCATGACGTTGGCCCATCTCCCCGACGCCGAGCACGCCAATCCCAAGCTTTCGCATCTGACGTCCATCCAATCTTAGCGCTTAGACTAGAACCCTAGTGCCCAAAAGAAGAATTCCTTCTTTAGCCGGCGCTGTAAATTGTCGTCGCGATTATACCAAATAAAACGCGGCAGGGAGCAAGCATGGTGCGAAACAAAAACCTCTGGTTGAAAGAAAAATACTGGTTCTGCCATAGTAAGCCCCTTAGGGGCAAAGTACCTTAAACGACTAAACGCTTATGGTTTCTTCCGAGACCGTAGACGCCGATATCTACAATGAAGGGGATGAGAGTTTTGCATTCTCAACTGCGACCGGCCGTCCCTTCCGGTAGGAACGCTCTGCCGCCGCCGCTGCCGCCACGGACTGCCGTCCGTCGAACCCTGTTACCTTCGGCTCGCGGTCGGTCTGAACAGTCAGCACAAAGTCCCGCATCTCATTGAGGTACCCTTCCGCAAAGCGAACCAAGAAATGGTCAACTACATCTGTCTTCCAGCCCTCCGTTGTCAAGACTACCTCGGCAGTCTGTTGCAGATAACCCGTCATGATCGTACCCTTCGTTCCCACGATTTCGGTCCGGACGTCGTATCCATAGCAGGCCTGCATATAGTTCTCTACGGCACCCAGGGTTCCCTTCGAGAACTTGATGTTCACTAGGGCTGTGTCGATGTCATTGAACTGGGCGATTTCAGGAAACGCAAGAACAGCGCCGTAGGCGTGAACCTCAGCGATTTCGTCATCCATGATCCACCGGCCGAGATCGAACTCATGAACCATCGAGTCCTGAAAAAACATCCCGTTTAGGCCACTGGCCATATAGCTCACCGGTGGAGGCACTGGGTCGCGAGCTAAGGACTTGAAAATTACCGGATCACCAATTTCCCCTGCCTCAATTCGTTGTTTAGCTCGTGCATTTGGAGGATCATAACGACGCACATGTCCTGGTTGTACCCGAACCCCAGCCTTGTTCGTGGCCTCCAACACTTCGTCCGCTTCCTCGACTGTAAGTGTAAAGGGCTTCTCGCAAAAGATTTCTTTTCCTGCGCCAGCGCACATTTTCATTACCGCGCCGTGGAACTTAGCGGGAGTCACAATAACAACAGCTTGTATATCCTTGCGTTCGATGAGTGCTTCGGCGCGATCATAGAAATTCTCGATCTCAAGTTCGGCTGCGACCTGTCCGGCGCGCTTCAGGTCAGCGTCGGCAACAGCGACCAGTTTGGCCTGCGGAATCAAATGCCGAATATTCAAGGCATGCTGCCTGCCCATCGCTCCTACCCCAATAACTCCCATCCCTAGCTTGACCATAGCAATCCTCCCCAGAGTATTTCCCAGTCGAATGTCGCGGGCAGCCCCAACAAGCGGTTTGTGTATTCGCCAAAAAAAGGGCAGTGGAACTCGCAAGAATCGAATGGATCGCAGATCAGCCGTACTTAATCATCTCTGAACGGCCGGTCTTTGCCGAACGATAGATCGTTTCTATGATGGACAAGTCGCGCAGTCCTTGCTCTCCGTCGGGTTCTGGCTTGCGGTTTTCCCGTATGCAGGTGGCAAAGGCATCGAGTTCCAGGGCGAATTCGTCGATGACTTTGAACTTCTTTTCGAACCAGCGTCCGGAAATTGCACCGCTCAAGCGCCGCTCATCCTCAAAGGCAAACGCCGGTGACCAGGCGACCCAGCCCTTTTCCCCGTGGATGTGTACGAAAGAGGAAAGCGTTCCGCCGTAACTAGACGTACCTTGCAGCACCAAGCCGCTAGGGAAATTCAGACGAAAGGCAACGCCTTCCTCCACTTCCTTAAATCTTTTTCTGTTACGAACCCAACTCTCGGCGCTAGCTTCAACCGGGTCTTCTCCCGCAAGCCAGCGGCAGGTGTTCACGCAGTAGACTCCTAAGTCCATGAGAGGACCACCGCCGCATAGCTTGCGCGAAAAAAGCCAAGACGGAGAAGCGTCGCCGGGGGGGCGGAACTCGACGAATAGAGTGTGGATCACGTCAATCCGCCCGAGCTCGCCCCGGGAAATGATTTCTTTGAGCATTCGACTGCTAGGTTCGTAGTACTTTCGGTAGGCAGTCATGAGATGGACTTTGTTACGTCTGCAAGTTTCAACCATGTTGCGGCCTTGCTTGACCGTCGCCGCCAGAGGCTTCTCACAGATCACGTGCTTTTTCGCTTGCGCGGCCAGGACGGTATACTTTTCACGCTCGCCCGGAGGAGTGGCGATATAGACTGCTTCAACCTCTGGACTGTTTAAGCAGGCCTCAATTTCGCTGTAGATGTAAGACCCGCTCGCGCCGAATTTGTGGGCTAGATTGTTAGACTTCTCTTTGTCGCCGCTCACGACTGCGACCAGTCGGGCATTATCGCTGTGAGCAAATGCCGGTAACACGGCGACTTGAGAAATACTCCCGAGGCCCACCACTGCATATCCTACGTGCTTAATTTTCGGCATGTTTTCTAGCAACTCCTTGGCATCACAGCTACCTAATCGTCGCAAACGACAAAGCGATACCCGTAAAGGGAGAACCGTAGTTCGCAGCGAAGGGCCGACTCAAGCCTTGTTGGTGAGACGTTCTCCTCGGCGTCTGGAAGCATACTGCAATTCCTTGCCAAATACTACTGATTTTGGAGAAATTAACAAAGCGCTTAGCTATGCAAAACATATCCCCCCGAGGGGTCTTCGATATATATCGCCGCGCTTTTAGGCGTCCAGCATAAGGGGTTATAATCTCAGTTAACAATTGGCTGACATGAGGCCGCGGCGGTCTGCGGCCGCAAGCCATAAGCGGATTGACAATGATTTGCGCACTGTGTCTGAGTCTTACGCTGTAGAGCTCTGGTTGGGGAAGTCGAAAAGTTGTAAAAGCCGAAAGTTGTAAAAGCCGAACCGAACCATTAGCTTTACTGCGAAGGCACATTATGGTGAAATTACGCAGACCAGCCTTCGTGGACAGACTTGCTACCGATGCCTGCTATGTCCTCGGACGAAAGCGACGATCTAAAAACCTATACCGAAGATTCCGAATATGGCGAAGAGACTAACTCGTGCGACAGGTCGAGCACCGAAGACACCAAGTATTTACGATGTTGCCCGCGAAGCGAAAGTCTCCATATTCACTGTGTCCGCAGTGGTCAACAAGACCGGACGAGTGAGCGCGACATTGGGCCGTCGCGTCGAAGCCGCGATCCAAAAACTAAATTACCGCCCCAACTTGCTTGCGCGCAGCCTTGCTAAACAGCAAACCCATACGCTAGGCATGGTAGTGACAGACATCGCCAATCCCTTCTTCCCCGCCATCGTGCGAGCTGCCGAAGATGCGGCCCAGAAGGCTGGATACAGCGTTTTGCTGTGCAACAGCGACGATAAGCAGGATAAGGAGGCGGTGTATCTGGAACTTCTGCTTTCGAGGCGGGTCGATGGAATAATTCTCAACAAAACTCCCGGCGCGTTTCCGGTCTCCTTGCGCAGGATGTTAGATGAAGCGAGAGTTCCGATTGTTTTATTAATGAGGACGTGCCTCGGACTGAAGACTGATGTCGTGCAGACGGATGACCGGCAGGGTGCAATCGACGCCATCTCCCATCTTGCGCGGATTGGCCATACGAAGCTCGCATTCGTCAGCGGCCCGCTAAATGTCAGCAATGCGCGAGCTCGCCAGCAAGGGTATTGCAAGGCTCTGGAAGCTTGGGGCCTTGAGTACAATCCCGCTCTGACCTTCGAAGGTGACTACCGGATCGAATCGGCCACCGGGCTGGAATGGCGCCTTGCCCCACCGGCCAGATGCTGTATTGGTGACTAACTATCTCATGATGGTCGGATTTATGAGCGCAGCCGATGAAATCGGCATGAGGTGTCCACAAGACTTCGCGCTGGTCAGCTTTGACGATTACCCCTGGTTGGGTTGCTTTCGGCCACGCGTGACCACCATCGAATTACCGAAATACGAACTTGGCGAAACCGCTGTAAGATTGCTTCTTGACCGCATTCAAGGCAAGCGTGGCCCAGCTCAAACTGTAAACCTGCTGCCTCAATTGCGTGTTCGGGAATCTTGCGGCTTTATGCTGCGCTCCAGACAAGGCGCTGGACTGACCTTGGAATCGAGCGCGGCGCGATGACCTCGTTGGAGGAGCATGGACACGTCCGGGAGGGCGGACGCCCTTTCCGCAAATCCGATTCTTGGCCTACTTGGCCATCCAACGTTTTTCCGATGACATCCATGCTGGTTCCTTCCTTGAATGGATACCCGTGCGCGACGTTCAGCAAGAGTGAGATATGGCGGCGCGATTG
>CAWJFA010000023.1:2500-34177 GCA_963842075.1 uncultured Acidobacteriota bacterium
AGGGGTCAGTTGGAGGCTTACTGAATTGGATGCCAAAAGCGACCGCGAGGATTCAGCGGGCAGCTCAGACACTCCTTCACTTGTCCTCGGCTCGATCTTTTATACCAAACCGCCCGGCTTTGCGCAAGGGGGGAATCAACAAAGTTATTTGAAGTGGACCACAGGGATTTGGGGGCTGCGGCCTTTTGGGGCCCAGGATGGGTTTGGGCGCGGGGCGGACTGTGATCGGAAACCCCTTCTGCTGGAAGGGTTTCGGCTGCGGCATTGCCTGTCCTCCGGCTTTTGAAAGGCGGTACAGTTCTTGCGGACAGGAGTGTCCGCACCACACGAGCCAACCTCATTATAATGCTCGGTAGCGGTGATTTCCGTTGTCCAACTCGGTGCGCTTGACTACGGCGAAGGTCTGCGTTTGCAGCGGACGCTGGTCGAACTGCGGAAGTTGGGACAGATCGGCGATGTGCTGCTGCTGCTTGAACACTCGCCTGTCATCACCCTTGGGCGCAACGCCAAAGCTGCCAACGTGCTCGCTTCGACCGAGGTGCTGGCCGCTCGCGGGGTCGAGGTGTTCGAGTGCGATCGCGGCGGGGATGTTACGTTTCACGGGCCGGGGCAACTGGTGGGGTATCCGATCGTTGATTTGCGCGGATATGGGAGCTCTCAGCTCTCAGCTCTCAGCTCTCAGCCAGAACCTTCGACCGGCGTACCGCAGCTTTCGCCGCTACGGCGCAAGACGCTCGGTGTGGTCGACTACGTACGGCGACTGGAAGAGGTGCTGATCCGCACCTGCGGCGATTTCGGAATCCCGACGACGCGGGTCGCGGGCCTCACCGGAGTTTGGACGGAACCCGACAGTGTGGGCCCGGGCCTTCGACCCGGGCGGGGCGGGTCAGAGACCCGCCCCCACACAAAGGAAGCGAAGATCGCTGCCATTGGCGTGCACATTTCGCGCTCCGTCACTTCGCACGGATTCGCGTTGAACGTGAATACGGATCTCAGCTACTTCAATTTGATTGTGCCCTGCGGCATCACGGCAAAGATGGTGACCTCCATGGAGAAAGAACTGGGGCGGGAGCTCGACTTGAACGAGGTGGCGCTGGCGGTGTCGCGAAACTTCGGCAGCGTCTTCGGGAGCGAGATGCTGTGGCTCGAGACGGTCGACGCTTTGCTCGGTAACAGCGTGGGAGTGCCGATGAAAGCGCCGGACGAGTTGCGCCGATTGCACGGCGCACTTAGAGGCGAAGATGATTTGTTTCTTGCCTGAACCGGCTGCGGGAAAAGTCGAAGGTCTATGCCCAGCCCACTGAAGGGGCATTTGATTTCCCGTAGAGACGGGAGAACCTTGCGAGACGCCGACGCTATCTGTGCGCTAGCATGTTCGCGGAGTGATCATGGCTACGAAGAAAGCGAAGAAGAAGAAAAGCGTTGCCGCCGCGAAAGTGGTCCAGAAACGAGCTTCTGGGAAGCGTGCCAGATTGGTACCGACAAGTCGGCTAGCGTTTACCGATACTGGTCGGATTACGGGTTAACCCGAAGTTGAGTTGTGGCGCGCCGGGACCGAAGCACCCAATTCGCGTTCCTGCCAAACCTTCATAACTGACAACCATTCGTCTACTGCGCTGGTTGGTTGCTCGTGGACGTTTGATTCAGCTCTTGCTGGAGCTGCAATAGTTGACGGAGTTGCTCAGCATTAGCTGAGTTGGATGTTGGAACACTCCGTGCACTTGGTTGCAGGGAACCCTGATTAGGCTTGGGTGGTTGCTCGAGGACCACGTAGATGGGAGTGTCCGCCGAAATCGTCACCACGATGTGCTGGGTGATCGCTAATCGGGAAACCTCCTCATCTCCAGCCTCGCCGACATTGTTGCTGACGCGCTCCCGCATTAGGTCCGACTCGCTCAGCGGATGGTTCAGACTGCCTTGTCCCACCAACATCGAGCCAGCTTGGCCGATTCCTGAAAGCGATCTGACCAGGACGTTCTTTCCCGTGTTCTTGCCCTCGACTTTTCCTTTGAGTGGCCGCAAGTCCAAACCCGTGGCGGCGGCCTCAATGGGAACTACCGCACCATCCGGCATCAGCAGAGAATCGAACTGGATGTCAACGTAACCTGACCGATCTCCGTTCCGGATGTGCCCAACCGCTTTTGCTCCCGCAGGAACGATAATTTCTCCGTCCCGCTCATAGTTGTACTCGATCACCGCCAGGACCGGCGTTCGCACTGCGGTGCTGGCCGCTGATTCCAGACGTGCACGCAATCGCGTACCCGTGGCCAGACCCAATCCCAGTTCCGCTACCGGATTATTGAAGAGTTCGCCGGCCGGAGCACTGGCCGAACTGGCAGAGGCGCTTCGCACGTAGATTAGCGAAGACTTCTCCATGGCCTCGCGCTCTGCTTTACCCAAGTCTCGAGGTCTCGGCACCGGTGCCGATGCCCGAGACTGGCTGATACGGCGGCGCCTGCCATGGCTGCTGGTCTCCGAAAGGCGGTATCGACCCCAAAGTTCCCGCTCCGCTCGCCACCTTTGTCCCCGCTGCCGGCTTGGTCGCAGTTCGTTGTAGATCTCGTTCGTTCAGGAAGCCTTCGTGAGATTCTCTTGTGACGGGCCGGCCAGAATCAGTGATCGGAAATAGGCTCTTATCGTTGCTCGCGGTGCCGCTCTCCAAGGCCAAGTCTTCAGAAGCAGTGGCGCCACGACTCTTCACTTTCTGTGGCGCGCCCCGATGGGGCATAGACGTCGCAACGAAGATCAGCAGCGCGATGACGATCGCTCCCGCCCCGATGATTACAAAGCGGTTCTGTTGGATCTGCTGCTTAGCTCTCTGTTTTGTTCTTGTGGCGAGCCCAGGCAATGGGGCGGTTGCGTCCGGAGGGAGTGGCAGGTCGTTGTTGCGAGCTTCATTTTCCGCTGGCTCCTGAATGACCGCAGCGTTGCCGTTGTCGTTGTGTCCGTTTGGATGAATCACTTTGCACCTCCCGAGACCGGAGCCACAAACGCAATCGGCGCCAGTACCGGACGGTCGACCTCTTCCGCTTGGGCAACCGCGAGCAAGAGCCGTTCCCTGGATTCTTTGAAAGTAGGACGATCGAACACAACGATGCCGTCGGCTCTGGCGCCGGGCGCGAGTCTACGCGAGGTGATCCAGTAGTCTTTGATCGCAACCGGCTCAGCCTTGATCGCCTTTCGATGCTTGTCTTTCGATGTCCCCGCAAGCCGTATTTGCGGCGGCAGTACTTCAATAGTCCGTGCAGAAGAATTCAGAACGGCGAACGGCACGGCCATCTGTTGCTCTTTCTCTATCGCCTGTCCTACCGCAACCCGCAGTTGCTTGCCTTCCCAATGTGGATTCTCAATCCGCTCTGCTCTGAGCAAATCCTGCTCTTGTCTGCCAGGCTTCTCCGGCGCAGTGCTGGTTGGCTGATTTTCTATGGCAACTGTTTTTGTTTCGCCAACCACAAACACGGGATGAGTCGACTCAATCAGAAAGCTGCGCGGGCGCTCACAGTTCAGGACATAATCCACGGGCTCACTACGATCTGATTTTCCTTGGCTCACCAGGCTAAGTGAGATCTCATGACCGCCTCTGGTCGTAATCAGAGCGTTGGTTTGCGCGGGCTTGGCACTCGTTGCTTTGAAAAACACTAGTTGTGGCTCGGCTTCGGAGTGTTCGGCCTTAAACGCTCCCGGATCGCCCAAAATGACTGAACTCACCTCCTCCAGCACTCGCACCGAGCTAACGTAACCCGGCCGGACGTGCAAAACCACGACCTGTGCCGGGTCAATACTCAAGTTCACGATTCGTGCCGCCGGCAACTCGGTTTGCGCCGAGGCCATGTGGAAAGGCAGGAAACAGATCGTTATCAGATGCACCAAACTCAAACATTTGTTCATCTCACATCTCTTTTCGCAGTTGTATTTTTACTCTCTGATTCAATCGCCGCTTCGCGAAGGTAAGTTGTTCTAATTGCTCGGACGTATGTAACCACATCTAAATTTCGGCAAGCAAGGCCTCGCCTGACGATCGTGTCTTCACCGACATAGTAAGCGGCAGCTACGAGCCTGAGATCGTTATGAAACCGTCGCATCAACCAAGCGAGATAGCGCACGCCACCTGAGACGTTGTGATCAAGATTGCAAGGGTCGGTCACGCCCAACCGCTTTGCAGTCGCGGGCATCAACTGCATTAGCCCCACAGCGCCTTTGGGAGAGATCGCGCAGGGCTGCCAATTGGATTCGCGCACGACAAGAGCCCGCGCCAGCGCAACAGGCACTCGGTAGTGTTGCGCGTAGGCCGTGACGTAGTATTCAGCTTCAATTCGTGTTGGTGCCCTACCCGATTGCGCCCAGCCGATTGAGATCGTGCAAAGCATTTCCGCTACGATGAGTACCAATCTCATGCCGCATTCCCTCGCAAGGCCTCGGCACTGTACTGCTGCGCGTCAAAGATCAAGCTGGCAAACCCATCCCGCAAAAGCAGCTTGCGTCGATCGGCCTCGGTTTTGGCCAGCAGCGGCAGGAGAATGTCCCTCATTTCCGGCGTAATTTGTTCACTTCCCAGAACTTTGAGCGCCTGCGCGAGGTCGAGAATCTCTGAGACTGAGGGTGGCTTTTCCAGGCTCCATCCACGCAGCGCCTTGGCAAGTCCCGCCATACCGGCATGGAATTCGTGTGTGGAATCAGGCGTTCTCAGCGCAACAATCTCTGCTTCTCGCTCCGCGGTGGGGTGTTCAACTCGAAGGTAAAAACTCCGTCGGCGCAGGGGATCGCCGATGCGCCTCTCTTCATTCGATGTCAATACAACGAACGGAATACTCCTGGCTTTGACCGTGCCGAGTTTCGGAATGCTCAACTGCCACACGCTTAGCAATTCCAGCAACAACGCCTCAAATGCGTGGTCCACTTTATCCAGTTCGTCGATGAGCAGGACGCAAGGTTTCTCGAACTGCAAGGCACGCAGCAGAGGACCGGCGCTGAAGAACTGCTGTCCATGCAATTCGGCTTGCAGGGACTCCCAATCGACGGTGCTGGACTTCGATTTCAACTCGACGCAAAGCCTCTGCAGCGGCTCGTCGAATTTCCCAATGGCCTTTTCTTCGTTGATGCCCTCGTAGCACTGCAAGCGTTCGACTAGAGTGTCCGCCGCATCCGCAACTGCGTATGCCAACTGAGTCTTTCCGCTGCCGGCGGGGCCTTCCAGCAGCAATGGTTTCTGCAGTCTCGCCGCCAAATACACGGTTGTCGTGGCGATCGAATCGGCGATGTAGCCCGTCGCCCTCAGCCGTTGACCAACTTCTTCAAGAGATGAAAACACGGTTGGTTCCTTGCCCGAGGCGGATTTCTCGGTCGTGAGCGTCTGAAACGTAGACCGGATCGAGATTTCGGTCAAATCCCCGAACGACTCTGAGTGCATTGACTGAATCATGGACCTCTACTACAACGCCCGTGACAGGGCTGCGGTTGGAAGGAACACCCATCTGGTGGCGGGTTCCTCCCAATCACGATTGGCCTAACCAGGAAACACCATGAAGACACGATCATCCTTAGCGGTCGAGCTTGAAAAAATGCCACATGCCTTGCGAACGTCGGAACTCGCAAAGATTCTTTCGACGAGCAAGATGACCATCTATCGACTTGTGGAACAAGGCGCGATTCCTCACTTCAGGGTCGGTGGCCTCATTCGTTTTGACCCACAAGCGGTAGCCGATTGGCTTCATCGGAAGATGCCGTTGAACCAAACGGCCGCCTAAGCGTGCGCATTGTCAGGCTCGGATGTTGATCTGGGGAGAGGAAACGTTGCATTCACTTTATCGAGCGCTTCCTTGTCCCGGGCGGGTTTGAGATATCGCATCGTCGACTCCAGGTCCTTGTGTCCCATCCAATTCTGGACCGTTCTCAAATCGACTCCGGCGCGCAAGTGCATAGTTGCGAATGTCGCACGGAACTTATGCAGAAACCAGTTATGGCAATGTGCTCCTTTGGCGCAATGCCCTTGCCCCGTATCGCACAGGCCGCAATTCAGGCCGGCGCGCCACGCTACACTCTTGCATTGCCGTAGGAAGTTGTGAACGACCCCGCCATTGCTGGTGGCGAAAACCAAGGCGTGATTTGCGGATTCAGTCGCTTTGTGATGGCGCAGACTGTCGTAGAGGCGGTCGGGAATCGGAACCTCGCGCTCCTCCCAATCCTTGGGAATAAATCCCAACTTTGGCTTTGCCTTCACGCGAACCACGTGATTACCGAAATCGATGTCGGGCCAGGTTGCATGCATGACCTCGCCTTCGCGAAAACCAGTCATCCAGAAGAATTCAAAGAGTACTCGCTTCCAAGAGTTGCATCGGGCAAGAAACGTTTCGATCTCCTCACTGGTGTAGACCTCGGGTTCTGTTTCCGTATATCGCGGCCAGTCGCGCTTGCGGATCAATTTAGTGACTCCGTTCGCTTTGAGCATGGAGACCACAACCTGCACCTTGGTCCAGATGGTGCGGCGGGCAAGGCCCCTGTCGGACAAAAAGCCCATAAAGCTCATGACGTCGGTTCGTTCGACACTACAAAGCGGTTTTTCACAACACGATTGGCGGAAATATTCGAGGGCGGTCTTGTACTGACTGTACGTTTTCGGCCTGTGGTGTTGACGGGTTTCCTCGAGGAACTCGCGGCAAGCCTCCGACAGGGTTACTCCGATTCGTTTCTGTTCGCCGACGATCTCGATCCCGAGCGCCTGGTTCCTGAGAACCTGAGTTTTGCGCTCTGCAACGGCAAACGCTTCGCTTGGACTCTTGCCCACCGATTCTCGATATCGTCTGCCATCGCGATACCACTCGATGTAGTAAGCGCCTTCTTTGTGAAGTTCGGGCCGGCCATCGATCAAGATATAGTCTGGCCGAATACGGCCGTTACTTGTGTGAACGATTGGACAGAAGCGCCACGTCACAGACGCCGCGCTGCGGACTTTCACGTACTTGGTGAGATTGACGCGCCCTGCATGGGACTTGCCGATTCGCATCATAGGACCTCCAAATCGCGCTTGGAGAAATTACGTGCAAACGGAAATTCGGTCAAATTCTTCGGGCGTGGTGTCGGACGGGCGATCGGTCTAAGAAAGATCGTATGCGGGGAAAACACCATGAAATGTGGTTGGTCGCATTGGACGCGAGATTTGGCTCCAATGCGCTCGCGACGGGCGAGCGCTTTCTCGCTGTGGCGAGAGTTCGCTGTCAGGGTAAAGGGATGACAAAATCGCATCGCATACCGCTCCTCGAATGGGTTTTACGGTATGGACGACGGTATGGATGGCACTTAACTCATTGAAAACAAAGAACTGGCGGAGAGAGTGGGATTCGAACCCACGTTACCCTTTCGAGTAAACACGCTTTCCAAGCGTGCGCCTTCAGCCACTCGGCCATCTCTCCGGCGAAAACATGGGCGGATGACAGCTTTTCCGGGAAGCTGTCAGCATCGCGCCGAGTCGATTCTAATTCCCCCCTTCTCGGCCTCAATCATTTTATGGGGGTGAGCCTGGAAGCGCAAATCAACCGTGCCGAAATGAGTATCGCGCTGACCAGAAAAGAATTTAAATAGATGGTTATTCAGAGACACAGAGAGAATATCTACGAGGGTTTTTCGGGAGAGATTGCCTGTGGTGCGTCTGGATCCGAAGTTGTGCCGGAAGCACTCGAAGCTGCCGCACCCGCCCCAGCCCTGGCCGCGGAGGCATTCGGCGCATCGCCGTTTTGAGGAACTGCCGCGGGAACCGGCGGCGGTTTGACTCCATCCACGACGTGATGGCTGAGGCAGTAGAGGGCCAGTTCCAGGCGATCGGCGACTCCCAGCTTGTCATACACTTTCCGGAGATAATTCTTTACCACCTGTTCGGTTGTGCCGACGCGAATCGCAATTTCTTTGTTCTTCATGCCCTGGGTTACGCAGGAAACGATCAGTGTTTCCTTGGGCGTGAGTTGAACCTTCGGCCGGCTCCCCGATGGGCGCAGGTTGTGGCCGCGATACGCTTCCATTACCCAGTGAATAGCCTGGCTCTCAAGCCACGGTTCGCCGGCGGCAACTTTGCGCAAACACTCGACCAGCAGCTCCGGTTCCACCTCGCGCGACAAGATACCGTGCGCTCCTCGCCGGAATAAATCGAGCGTAAGTTGCTCGTCGGATGCAGGAGTGACCACGACAATCTTCAGATGCGGCGCCAGGCGCGAGAGTTCTGTCACGGCTTCGACTGGATTCGGCGCCAACGCAGACTCGAAAATCAGAACGTCCGCGGAGAACTTCGTCACTGCAGATTGCGTTTGCGGCATCGTTTCAGCCTGGCCGACAACGCGGATATCGTCCTCCAGAGCGAAAATCTTGCGCAGGCCTGCGCGGAAGATGGCCTGGGTATCGGCCAGGATCACGCGAATAAGCTGGCCAGCGCCGCTATTCTGGTGAACGCCGTGATTTTCTCCCACGCTAAACGAAGTGCCCGCCATCAGTTTTTGTGCACCTATGCTCGCTCGAAGTGGTACTCATCAATCACTACGCCAACGCCGCGACGTCCCCCGTCTTCGAAGCTGCGAACCACACGGCCATGGCAGTCAATCTGAACATCACCACGGGACCCAACAACTTCCCCCGGAAGCAGGATCGTGAAATCCACCAGAGATCCCACCGGAACGTCGCGATCCATCGCAAAGAGCACGCCGTTGGCGGAAATGTTTTGCGTCTCCGCGGCGCAAGCTCCGCTCTGCGACATCACCTCAACAGCCAGATGCAAGGGAAACCTCGGAGCACTCTGCATTGCTGCATAGTGCTTGCTTTCCGCCTGCGGTGGAATCGTCAGTTCCTTGCTTGCCTCGGCTGCCACGAGTCGATTGAACCTTTCTTCGGGATTTCCAGAGACTCAGAGGCAGCCTACACCCAGGAATCAGGTGTGCAAAGTTACTGAAGTCATGGAACGGAAGGGTGCTAACTGCTTGTAGATGATGGGATTAGAGGACTTTTACGCGAGGATGTTCAGGCCGCAGAGCAAACCGTTTTTCTCGGCTGAAACCCTCCACCAGCAGGACAAAAACTTCTAAAACTTGGTCACTTCCGTGAAATTGAAATCGCGGATCTTCATAGCTGGTACGACCATGTCAAACGACTCTTCGCCGCAGGCACGCAGAGGCACGCTCATGGCTTCGACTTTTGAGAGCATATGAATCAAGCTCTCGTTGAAACGAAAATTGCGCACGCCCTGCCGCACCTGCCCGTTCTCGATCAGGAAGGTGCCGTCGCGCGTCATGCCGGTGACAATTTTTTCGTAAGGATCGACTTCGCGGATGTACCACAGCCGGGTCGCCAACACGCCACGCTCCGTGGAGGCGATCATCTCATCCAGCGTCTGCGGATTCTTCGGCGCTGCAAAGACAATATTGAGCGGCATCTCGCCTACTTCGTTGGGCAATGGAAATCCGTGGCCTGTGGCCTCGATCGGCCCAACCTTATCTTTGAATTCAGACTTCTTCATGCGCGCTGCAGTTCCACGCGCATATACCACGCGCTTGACCACTCCGTTCTCGACCAGCGGCACACGCAAACGGCGCATTCCTTCGCCATCAAATGGAGCTCCACTCTGCAGCGGGTGCGCCACGTCGTCCCAGATCGTAATGTTATCGCCGAACAGTTGGCTGCCGATGCGGCCCGTCAGGAACGACCGCTGATCGAGAATTGCCACGCCAGAATAATCCCAGAACATGAAGCCCACGATATCGAGCGCGGCCGAAGGCTCAAGAATTACCGTGTACTTCCCTGCTTCAATCTCGCCCGGATGTGCGGACTCGTGAGCTTTCTTCGCAGCAATCTCGGCCATGCGAAGCGGATCGAGGTTGCTCACATCGGGGGAGTTGGCCTTCTGCCATCCCGAAGAATCCGCGCCCAGCATGGTGATAGAGACTTCCGCCAAAGTCTGCATGTGCCACTGTCTGAGGCCGCGTGAATTGAAGATACCCTCCACGGTTTCGGAACTGGAGTAAATACCGGCAGTCGTGAGTTTATGTTTTTTAGCAACCTCCACAATCTTCTTCACCCCGTCAGCGCGAAGCTGCGGAGTGATGGCCGCTGTCTGCTCGAAACGCCGCGTAGGCACAGCAGCAGTGGAGACCGCAGACGCAGCCTCTCGCGAATCCGGCATCTGCAGCAAATCGGGATCGGGATGCTGCACTTTTGCGAGCGCTTCAGAAGATTCAACCACGCGATGCAAGCTCTCGTCGTCAAACTTGTTAGTCGTGGCACGAGCCGTCCGTCCGGCAAAAACTGTGCGAACGGAAACCACATGATTTTCTTCCTCGACATTCTGATGAATCGTATTGTTCGCGAATCGCGTAAGCGCAGATCTTCCGCCTGAGAACAATACTTCGACCTCATCAGCGGACGAGAATTTTCTTATGCGGTGAAAGATGTCGCCGGCTTGGTCTTCGGTTAGCATTCAGCGCTCAGCAGTTAGCAATTAGCAATTCGCGGTAAAGCGATCGGCGCTCACCTTTTGAAGCAAAGCTGTCAACATTCTCCTTGTTTCGAGCAGTTTTTGATTCATTCGGCGATAGTCCTCGTCCGACAGATAGCATAGGTCTCTCGCCAGCAGGAGCTGATAGTCGAGTTCACTAGCAGATCCCGATGCTACATATAGGAAGCGATGAAGCTCGTTATTGCCTGTTTTCCGCAGCCTTCAGCGATATTTGCTCCCATTCATGCACTGCACCTGCGCATTTGACTCGTGAGGCCATATATTTCTTCTCGAGGGAACCTCGCCGTAACTCTGTAAACCTCCAGCGTCAAGAGAAGAACTTTCTCCCAAACCTTAAGTCGTCGAAAATCTTTCATCAGGCACCTCGCTTAAGGTCCTAATGCGAGTTGCTAACTGCCAATTGCTTGTGTGACGGATATCACGCGCCCTTATAAGCGGTTCCCACTTTTATCTGACGGAACCGCGATGGCGCCGCGCCGTGCCCCGTCCCCATAACCTGTTGTGGTTGGCCTTTCCCGCAATTGGGTGTGCCCCAGAGTATCCACTCATCGCGAGAACAGATTGCGTCCAGCGAATTCCAGAACTCCGTTGTGATTCCGGAATATGACGGATTTTTCACCATGCGCACGCGTTTGCCGTGCTTGATCTCCCAGCCGATCTCGCAGCCGAATTGAAAATTGTAGCGCCGGTCGTCGATCGACCATGAGCGGTTGGTCTGCATTAGGATTCCGTGATCGGTTGCGGCAATCAATTGCTCAAGTGTCAGCGGTTTCTCGCCAGGCAGCAGGCTGATGTTGGTCATGCGAATCATCGGCAGGCGATTCCAGCCTTCGGCGCGCAGGGTTCCGCCGGATCGGCTCTCGCCGATGGTGTGCGCAGTTTCGCGCGAACTCAAATAGCCAGTGAACAATCCGTTGCGAATGATCGGCGTACATTGCGCGGGCACGCCCTCGTCGTCAAAGCCGAAAGTTCCAAGGCCCGGACCGTGCTCCTGGCGGGCATCGGCAACCACGTTCACCATCTCGCTGCCGTAACGAAGCGTGCGCAGCTTGTCAATCGTCAAGAATGAAGTGCCTGCGAAATTTGCCTCCATGCCGAGAACGCGATCAAGCTCGATGGGATGCCCGATGGATTCGTGAATCTGCAATCCAAGCTGCGAACTGTCGAGAATGATGTCGAACTTCCCTTCCGGGCACTGATCCGCATGATGCAATGCAACCGCCTGCTCAGCGATTCGCCGCGCATTCTCGACGAGCTTCAATTCTTCAATCAACTCGTATCCCTTGTTCTGCCACTGCCCGCCGTAAGAATTCGGATACGATCTTTTCTGAATTTCGTTTCCAGCGAAGGCATATGCCGTGTAGCCCGCGCCCGCCGAATACTTCGTCTGATGAATGTCGGCTCCCTCCGACGACACGAACCATTGCTCCTCGCGATTGAAATTGAGGTTGCTTTCAGCGAGGGTGATACCAGCAACCGCCCGCAGTTCGGAATCGATTTTCAGCAACAGGTCAATGTTCTGCCCGACCGAAATCGAAAACGGATCGATGACGTGCGGCGTAGTCCACTCGGCAGTTACCGGCTTCTCTGGAGCAAGTTGCACGTCGCTCTGCTTCACCAGTGCTGAAGCGCGAGCAATCTCTACGGCGCGGGCAGCGGCAGCTTCAACCCCGGAGCGCGATAGATCTTCTGAAGCGGCGAATCCCCAGGCCCCATCGGCAATCACGCGCACACTCATCCCCATCGATTCGGCGTCAGAGGCGCTGCCGATTTTGCCGTTTTTCGTCGTGAGTGCACGGCTTCGTTGGCTGACAATGCGGGCATCGACATAGCTTGCGCCGCGCATTGTGGCGACATTCAACGCCCAGTTGCCGATCTCTGTCATGCGGAAATTCAAATCTACCACGTAGAAAAGCAATCAATCACAAAGGACACGAATTTGGCACAAAAGCGCGGCCTGGCGGATTTCCTTCGTGACCTTCGCGGTTGAGTCAAAGTATCTCTACGGCGTGGCCCGCGCCACATCCAGCGCCTGCCTCACCGCGAGCAATTCCTTCAACAACTCTCGCAGCTTGGTGGATTCCAGCGCATTCGCCCCGTCGGATTTCGCAACTTTCGGGTTGTCGTGCACTTCAAGAAAAACTCCGTCCACGCCGGCGGCAACTGCCGCGCGCGCCAGAACTGGAATGAATTCGGGTTGCCCGCCGCTGACAGCGGAACCATTGTCGTCACCCTGCGAAGAGGGTAGTTGCACGGAATGCGTCGCATCGAAAACCACCGGCGCGAACTTGCGCATGATCGCGAGCGACCGCATATCCACGACAAGGTTGTTATAGCCGAAACTGTTGCCGCGCTCGGTCAGAACAATCTGCGGATTCCCCGCCTCCCGGCATTTTTCTACCGCATGACGCATGTCCCAGGGCGAAACGAATTGTCCCTTCTTGATGTTGACCGGACGTCCGCTGAGTGCCGCCGCCACAACCAGATCAGTTTGGCGGCAGAGAAACGCCGGAATCTGCAGCACGTCGACTACTTCCGCGACCCTCGCGACGTCCGCTACTTCGTGCACATCCGTGAGCACCGGAACCTGCACTTCATCTTTAATCTTGCGCAGAATGCGCAGGCCCTCTTTCACCCCAGGCCCCCGAAAGCTGCGAATCGAAGTGCGATTCGCTTTGTCGTAACTCGCCTTGAAGATGAATGGAAAACCGAGCGCTCGGGTTACGCCTTTGATGATTTCGGCCATGCGAATGGCATGTTCTTCGCTCTCAATGACACATGGGCCGGCGATGAGAAACAGATTTCCCGAGCCGATGCGGACGTCACCGATCTGAAAGGAGGAAATCAAAAGCTAAGTCCTTCACGGCCGAGCAGGCCGACTGAAAACCAGGGCAAACCAGATTATTGCTTTTCTCGCTGTGCTCGGCGCCCGGCGGTAAATGGCCCTACTTACCTGCGCGCCACTTTTTCCGGGCGATGAAACATCTCCACCGCCGCAGTCTCCTTATGCGCACGCCGTTTCGAACCGTGCTCATACGCAGCCGCAATGAATGTACTGAACAGCGGATGCGGCTCCAGTGGCTTTGACTTGAATTCAGGATGAAACTGGCAGCCGATAAAATGCGGATGGTCCGGGAGTTCCACCATTTCCACGTAAGTACCGTCCGGGGTTGAGCCAGAAATTCGCAGCCCCGCTGCCACCATCGGTTCCTCGTATTCGCGATTGAATTCGTAGCGATGGCGGTGGCGCTCGCTGATTTCCAGCTTCCCGTAAATCTTATGCGCCAATGTGCCTGGTTCAATCTTGCAGGTCCACGCGCCTAGGCGCATGGTGCCGCCTAGCTCCTCCACGCCGCGCAGTTCGCGCAGTTTGTAGATCACGCGGTGCGGCGTCGCCTGATCGAACTCGCTCGAATTTGCCTCAGCCAAACCCACCACGTTCCGCGCGAATTCAACACAAGCGGTTTGCATACCCAGGCAAATCCCAAAGTATGGAACCTTATTCTCGCGCGCATAACGGATCGCGATCAGCATCCCCTCGATGCCGCGCTTGCCAAACCCGCCGGGAACCAGCAGCCCGTCGTAGCCTTCAAGCTGCGCTTCAACACTGCTCTGGTCGGCGGTTTCAAGGCCTTCGGCTTCAATCCAGTTCAACTGCAGTTTCAGATTGTGCGCCAGCGCGCCGTGGATCAACGCCTCCTTCAGCGACTTGTACGAATCTTCGTACTCAACATACTTCCCGACGATGCCGATCGTAACCGTGTCCTTCGGGTTGTAAACGCGGTGCACAATGTCTTCCCACTTTGTGAGGTCGCGATCTTTCGCTTCCATTCGCAGATATTTCAGCACCAGCGTGTCCACGCCTTCGTTCGCGAATACGAGCGGCACTTCATACACCGAAGCCACATCCTTCGCCGTGATCACGGCCTCTTCCTGCACGTTGCAGAAGAGCGCAATCTTCGATTTAAGCTCCTTCGCGAGAAAGCGGTCAGTACGGCACAGCAGAATGTCCGGTTGAATTCCGATGCTGAGCAGTTCCTTCACCGAGTGCTGCGTTGGCTTGGTCTTTAACTCTTGCGCCGCGGCGATGAAGGGCACCAGCGTCACATGAACGAACAATGTGTCCTCGCGCCCCAGTTCCTGGCGCATCTGCCGGATCGCTTCCATAAACGGCAGAGACTCGATGTCGCCCACCGTGCCGCCAATTTCGACGATCGCCACATCGACATCCTGCGCCACTTTTTTCATCGCCGCTTTGATTTCGTTGGTCACGTGCGGAATCACCTGCACCGTCTTGCCCAGATAATCTCCGCGCCGCTCTTTGGCGATAATCTGCTCGTAGATTCGGCCGGTGGTCCAGTTGTTGTCACGGGAAAGTTTGGCGTGGGTGAAGCGTTCGTAGTGCCCGAGATCGAGATCGGTTTCGGCGCCGTCGTCCGTTACGAAAACTTCGCCGTGCTGAAATGGCGACATCGTCCCCGGATCCACATTAAGATAAGGATCAAATTTCATCAGGTTTACTTTGAGCCCGCGGCTTTCCAGCAGGCAGCCGATCGAAGCCGCGGCCAATCCCTTGCCTAGAGAAGACACAACTCCGCCCGTTACAAAGATGTACTTCGCCGGCATCTGTTCCTCGCTCTAAATTGTGTTTGAAAAATGGTGCAGGTGGGGTGCACAATCAATTATGGCAGAAATGCCTGTGGAAAGAAACGCTGAAAATTGTTTGTGAATTAGTTTCCTGCCAGCCCGTGACGGCCCGCCGCAGGCTGTGTCCGATCACTTATTGGCCGCCGCCAGTTCGCAGCCAACCCACCAGGAATGAGTTTTTTCTCAACGACGCTGTAAGAGCGCGCCGCCATCCGAACGCCTCGCGTTGACTATCCCTTCGATGTGGGCGAAAATGAATTGAGTACTTCCCTCGATCCCGATTTCTCGGGCCGTTTCCAATCGTGGGCCTGTGGCGCAGCTGGGAGCGCGCTTCCATGGCATGGAAGAGGTCGTCGGTTCGATCCCGACCAGGTCCACCAACAACCTTAGATGGCCCCACCTTAAATGGCCTCGGTCGAAGAATCGTTCTTCTGCGCCATTGCTGCATGATCTTGCGGAGGCTTGATAATCCATGGCACTAACAAATCATCGAACCGCTCCGATTCCTGTCGGACACGCGATCTACGCGCGACCAATGCTCTGCGCCCTGCTGGCTCTCGTGATGCTACTCGTGACTTCGCCCGCCCGGTCTCAACTTGTTCCTGGATCGATGGACGTTCACTGGAGTGAAGGTGCAAAAGACTGCAAAGCCAGTCCGCAAACTCCTATTCAGGTGCATGCATATAACCCGCAGACATTCATACTTCGAGAAAACCTTTGCTCCACGTTCGAGGCGCCTTTCATGTACCTCCTCGTCGGATCGACAAGGGCTCTTCTGATCGACACCGGCGACGTTGCCGATCCGAATCAGATGCCACTGGCGAAAACAGTGATCCATCTGCTCCCCGGGAACGGATCTGCCACCCTTCCTTTGCTTGTGGTCCATACCCACCGCCACCTTGACCATCGGGCCGGCGATGGGCAATTCGCGCACTTGTCCAACGTTCAGGTGGTCGGATTTGATATTGACAGCGTTCGGCGCTATTACAACTTCACAGATTGGCCGAACGGCATCGCCCAGATCAATCTCGGCGGCCGAACCGTCGACGTGCTCCCGACGCCCGGTCACAACGAGACTGAGGTATCGTTTTACGACCGGAATACGGGACTATTCTTTTCTGGTGACTTTCTGATGCCAGCGCGCCTTCTCGTCGACAACGCCGCTGACTACCTGGCCAGCGCGAAACGACTCGCCGCCTTCGTCAGGGATCGCCCCATCAGCTTCGTCCTCGGCGGGCATATCGAACTCGATGCTGATGGTCAGACATTTCCATGGCAATCCCAATATCATCCCAACGAACACGTGCTGCAATTGACGAAGGACGATTTTTTTGCCCTGCCCGCAGCCATCAGCAGCTTCAACGGCTTTTATACCAACAGCGGCAGGTTCATCCTGATCGACTCGATGCACATGCTCATCGCCTTCGCCGTTCTTACAGCGATGCTACTGATTGCGCTCGTGACAATGCTGTTCCTGTACAGACGGCGCCGCCGGGCGCGGAAGCTCCGAGCAGCGGCCCAGGTCTGACGGACGAGGTCTGACTGGAGCCAACAGCGGAGCTACTCGAAAGTTGGAATTACCCTCGGCTGCGGTCTCTTCCCAGTGCGCTTCAGCTAAACTGGTTCGTCATGGCTGATCGTCTGAAGGGCAAGATTGGGATCGTCACCGGCGCGGGCAGTGGAATTGGACGAGCATGCGCGATCGCCCTGGCAAGTGAAGGCGCGCGGGTAGCGCTAGTCGGCAGGCGCAAGGACCGCGTTGAGGAGGTTGCTCACAAAATCGGCAGTTCTGCCTTTGCGATTCCAGCTGACGTTTCCAAAACGAGCGAAATAAATCGCTTGATCGACGAGACCGTGAGTCACTTTCGCGAGCTGAATTTTCTACTCAACAACGCAGGCGTTCTCGATGTTGGAAACGCCGAGCAGATTACCGAAGAACAGTGGGACCACACCTTCAACGTCAACGTTCGTGCGGTCTGGCTGCTCTCTCGGGCCGCGTTACCGCACATGAGGAAATCCGGCAGCGGCTCGATCATAAACATGGCCTCTACGCTCGGAATTGTCGGCGCTCGCAACCGCGCAGCCTATGCTGCTTCCAAAGGTGCGGTTGTCTTGTTGACGAAGAGCATGGCGGTCGATCACGGGCACGAAAATATCCGGGTGAACGCAATTTGCCCGTCGTTCGTGGAGACCGATCTTACTGCAGCTGTCATTGACCGGGCTCCCGATCCAGCTGCCGCGCGCCGGGAAAGAACCGCTGCGCATCCCATCGGCAGGCTCGGCCGGCCGGAGGATATTGCAGGTCTGGCGGTCTATCTGGCGAGCGATGAATCGTCATGGGTAACTGGCGCCATCTTGCCGGTCGATGGCGGCTATTTGGCGATGTGACAAATATCAATAATAATGCGGTTCTCAAAATTTGATCGTTGGCGTTATCCCGAAGCCCCGCGCTTTCACCAGCGGTGCGAGGGATCTCGCGTGCATCGCAACCGCCTCAGTAACGGTTACAGCCAGAAAACTATAGGAGACAGAACGGATGAGCCGAACACGGCTGGGCAGTGTGAACTTTAGCATCGGATGGAGACGGGCGTCTATGGCCCGCTTTGGGGTGATTTTGTTCATGGCCACTTTCGGCCTCGCGGCTCAGCTACGGTCTCAGATTGGCGCCGGCGCCGGGCATGATGCTCTCGAAGTTACATCCGGTCTTGGACGCAAGCTCTATGCGCTGCCGGATGACAAGAATGTTATCGATGCTCGCAAGAACCTCGCAGCAGATCCGAAGAATGTCGAGCTAGTGCTGCAGCTCTCCAAAGCTGAAGCGGCACGCAGGCAATATACAGAGGCAGTGGCAACATCTACTCAGGGATTAGCTTTTGCTCCGAAGAACGCGGATCTTTATCTGGAACGCGGCCATCGGGAATTAGGACTGCGGCAGTTCAAGCCGGCCATGAACGACCTGGAGCAGGCAACACGACTCGCTCCAGAGATGCTGGATGCTTATTATCACCTCGGGCTGGCGCATTATTTTTTAGGTGAGTTCGATGAGGCGGCGGCTTCGTTTGACCGGGCGCGATCCTTGGCCAAGAGCAACGACAGCCTGATCGACTGCTCGAATTGGCTATATGTTTCGCTGCGTCGTGCGGGCAAGGAGCAGGAAGCGTCGCTGGCCTTGGCGCGTATCACGCCCGATGTTAAGAACACCGAGCCTCACCTGTATTTTTATCTGCGGCTTCTGCACTTCTATCAGGGACAGCTCACGCCCGAGGCCGTGTTGCCACCTCCGCCCACCGGCCCGGACGATCTCGAGGGTGAGCTAGCCTTCGATACGGTGGGCTACGGCGTCGGCAACTGGTGGCTCTATCACAACCACCGCTCCGACGCGGTTGCCCTGTTCAGGAACGTGGTGAAGGGGGAGGCGTGGAACTCCTGGGGATTCATAGGCTCTGAAGTGGAACTTCTACGCGGGGGAAAATAACGAGATCGCAATTGCAGAAAAACAAATCACAAGTCAATGCCTACAAATCAATGTCCGGAAGTTTCTTGACTTCCACGGCAAGAAAGAGGTCGTCGGTTCGATCCCTGCCGGTCACCAGATACTTCTTGTGAGCTAAGCCTCACTTCGCGGCCAGCGCCCAAGCATCGAAACGCCGCGTTTCTCGTCAACGTCGCTTCCGCTTCCCAATGAGCCGCAGTAGTTCCCATTCGCCGCGTAGACGTCCGCTGTGAACCGATTCCCGTAATCCAAACCGTGGTCAGTAATAACCAGCCGAATACCGTCGGTAAGCTCTACTAGCCGCCGCTCCTTTTTTCTCGCCATTACCGAGCCCTCCAATCCTTCTTCTACTAAAGCCGAACGAGACTGTGAAAGTTACGGACGTGCTTCTGGAAGTGGGCCCATTTGCACAAGGCGCGCTGTTGAATATAGTGACTGGAGGGCTTGGCTGGACAAGGCAAGTCGTGTCCGGGTCGAAGAGTCTGGATTGAACGTAAGAAGGGTTAGAGTCTAACGCTTCTTGCCGACGTGCATGAGTTTGTTGATAACATACCCTCCCGCCGAGCCCACGGCACAAAAGGCTATGCGGTCACTCGAAAACATCGTGTCATGTGAATAACCTTGGTCGTGTACGGCGCGGAACGCCATGCAAGAACCTACGCCAGACACTGCACCTACCCACGCGCGATGCGTAACCAACCCTGTCGCGAGTGACACTGAGGCACCCTGAAGCACGTAAAGTTGATTGTCAAAGCTGAAGCCTGATCCGTACTCAGTAGGTTTCGCGCTTTGACCCCAGCATAAATTTGCGAACAGAAGCAAGAACAGACTAACGACATACTTCATAAGTCCCTCCTGAGTTTCCGCTTCCGCGGGTGATTTAGGGGGATTGAAACAACGGGGAGGCTGAGATGTTAAAAAGTTGATGCCTTGCCGCTACACAGAATCACGGCGTGTTGAACGTTCTCGTGAATCAGTCTGCGTCTTCTTTGCTATCGAGGTTGCTTTCCCAATTCGATATCACCGGGCTGTTGTTTATCTCGATGAGTGGTTCGGGGCAGGCGACTACGAGATTGCAGCTTGTCAGCCAAATGGCAGGAGTAACCGGAAGGCGTTGAATTTATTCGATTTGGTACGATTTAGAGTGGTGAGCGCTCTTAGAGCCTAAGTGCAATTGAATGCATATTATGAGCACGGCAAATGTTAAGGTGGTCAATGAGCTGCTGAGAGCTGCTAAATGCGCGACGGAAAGACCAAGGTTACAGTTACAGAGAAAAGCATTTGCGTTCCGCTGTAGGTTCTCCGCCCTCCTGCAATTTCTCAACGCGGCGTGTCTACGCATCGGGAACATTCTGGCGGTTGCCACGACGAGAATTGGCAGGATACGTCAGGTTGTCTCAGGCACTTGAGGAAGCTCTCGTTGGTCCGCTGATGTTTGTGCCGTTGGAGTCGAGCGAACTCGGCGACAAGGTTATGCTATGAGAGGCTTAGTCCGCGCGAGCCGTGGCGTGATATTCTCGGTGTGGGCTGTCGGCACGCAACGGCATCCCTTCGCCTGACATGCCGATAGCCTGCAAGAATGGGTGACAAGTAGGTGACACGGAAATCTCCCGATTCCTTGCAAGATACTGATTTAACACGAAAAGCCGACGTAGCTCAGTTGGTAGAGCAGCCGATTCGTAATCGGCAGGTCAGCGGTTCAAGTCCGCTCGTCGGCTCCATCCTAACCTCTTAGAAAAAATCAGTTTACGGATTCGGGCATTGCACCCAATGTCCGATTTAGTGTCCGATTGGTGTCCCCAAAATCGTGAGCAGCTATTTCCGCCTCGAACTTGCTCATGGCTGCAACAACGTCTTGGGTTTGTGACTTGATGTAATAGCCGAGGGTGACGTTGACATTTGAGTGGCGAAGTATGGCCTGAATCACTTTATCGGGAACTCCAAGCCGATAGAGATTGGTTCCCAGGCCACGGCGTGCCGCATGCCAACCATGCCATATCGGCATTCGTTGGTCGCGTTCATATTTGTGTTCCTGCTTCAGGTGCTTCTTGCCGTTGTTCAAGCAACAATGTTGGCAGCGGTTTAACGCCGGCAACATGTCGCGATTGAGCAGATTGTTTGTCCAGATGCGAGTCCCGAGGCTGGTTGCGAATATCGCCCCCGCTCGAGGATTTCCGGATCGTAATCGGTGTAGGTCGAGTCGATCAGCCACCTGCCCACGCAGTCAGAAAAAAGATGCGACCGCTCCCGTCATCGTGGCCACTCAGTCCGGATCAAGGGCTATTCCAGCGACTATTCCGCGCCCGAAGTCGGCATCTGGGAAGTTCCGCTGCAGGTTGCGACGGCTGACCGACAGTCAGCCGACGGCTCTGTCCCATTCGCCCGTATTGCCAGGACGAATTCTGCACACAGTCGGCACACTATGTTCGTCCGCGAATTTCGTTTTCGCGGTCGACCTGGGAATGTTTTCCTTTACTTGCTAAAAGCGCGTCTATCGGTACCTATACCCGAAATCGAGCGTAAACCGGTCTGAGTGAGTGATTTGGTGTGTTTTGAACAACTGACAGAAACAGGCGCGGTCATGGGCTAACCCTATTCACGATGGATTTTTTATTCGCCCAGTTGCACGCGTCCTTGGCGAATCGCAACAGAATCGTTTCCCGACCCCGGGATAATTGCGACTACAATTCTCGCGTGAGCGCCAGAATCGTTCTTCTCGTAACCTTCATTGCTGCCTTGCTCATATCCGCGAGATCGCAGCCCGGAGTATCGAACAGCGCAGCCTCCGGAGATGGTCTCTGCCGGCCACAAATTGCCGCGCATGGACCAGCCCCACACAATGGAATCGTGATGAACGGGATCGACGTCCTCGAACAGGATGGTTTCCGGGAAGTCCGGGGTTCCGACCCGTCCTCCCCACGCGCAGTCGGTGTTATCACCAACCATACTGGTTTCGATGTCGAGGGCCGCAGGACGATTGATATTCTCGCCAAAGCGCCCGGCATCAAGCTCGTGGCGATATTCAGCCCCGAACACGGCGTGACCGGGGAACTCGACGTCAATTCGGTGGGCGATTCAGTCGATCGCGCCACGGGCGTACATATCTACAGCATCTACGGCGACACTACGGCGAGCCGGCATCCACCCGAAAGCGTGCTCCGGAAGCTGGATGTCCTAGTGATCGACATCCAGGACATCGGCTCCCGTTTCTATACGTACGAGTCTACCCTGGGTTACACACTTGAATCTGCAGCGATCACCGGCACCGAGGTCGTTGTGCTCGATCGGCCGAACCCTTTAACCGGTGTGCATGTGCAAGGACCTGTCTCGGATGGCAAACACCTCAACTTTGTCGATTACACGAGGGAACCGATTCGCCATGGCATGACGGTGGGCGAGTTGGCGAAGATGTTTAACAGCGAGCGCCACATCAACGCCAAGCTCACGGTGGTTCCCGTAAAGGGATGGACGCGCAGCGACTGGTTCGATTCCACCGATCTGGTTTGGATCAACCTGTCGCCGAATATGCGGAATATGAATGAGGCCGCGCTGTACACCGGGATCGGGATTTTGGAGTATACGAATGTATCCGTCGGTCGCGGGACGGATACGCCGTTCGAGGTGTTTGGTGCGCCGTGGATCAGACCACGGGTATTCGCGCAGTATCTGAATGCACGCCAAATCCCGGGTGTCCGATTCGTGCCAACCTGGTTTACACCCGCCAAAGATGCCAAGTTAGGCGGACAGCGCGTTGGCGCGGTGCAGATGATCGTGACCGACCGGTCTGTTCTCGATGCGCCGGAACTTGGATTGGAACTTGGCTCCGCGCTGCTGAAGCTCTATCCGGCCGATTGGGAGTTGGATCGATTGATCGATCTGCTGGGGAATGAGTCGACCTTGGAGGAGCTTAAGTCCGGCAAAGATCCGCGGTGTATTGCCGAGGACTATCAGCCGGATCTGCAACAATTCATGCGGGTCCGGCAAAAGTACCTGATCTATACCGATCACTGAATGTCGAGCGATAAGAGACGTGGCCGTTGAAACATTCGATTTCAACGAAAACCGGCCAAGAATCTGTGAGCCGAAATGTATCCAAAAAGTCGAGAAGATCGTTTATAGGCATCCAGACGCGACGCGGTTTCTGCCCAACTCTGGCAAACGGAGTTGTTCAACAGCCACTTGCGTGGGCAATCCGAGAACATCAAACCTTGCGCCTGAGCGTTTGCTGAGAATTTGCGTGCTCATCCTTCCGCAAACTTGAGATGCGGTCACCCGGTAAAGGTACCCGCAAGTCGGCATCTGGGATGTTTTCACACCTGTCGGTGAGCGACTCGCCGACATTCGTCTAGCGTCAACAAACCCGGCCCGGTTCCCGGCGGAAACGTTCCATGTCCCTGGCGATGTGCTTTTTCTCTGGAAGGACGGTCTGAAATTCAACGGCGAGCGACTTGCCCTAGGCTTGAGAAACATCGCTATATGTTTTAGACATCTCGAACCAAGTTTGTACGGATCTGTACACACGCCCGACCATACGAACGGCCCGAATGCTCGTAAATACTGCTCGTAAATACTGTGCAAAACCCGCAGCAAGGAACTCATGTAGGCGATAGGCAACCAAGGATTGTTTCATTGGAACCGCATACTCGCCTGCCCGTGATGGATTCGGAATCCCGTTATAATTAGGTTGTATAGTAAGGAGAAGACAAAAGGTTGGAGGACTATAGTCCAACAAGTAGCCAGGATATCTACCAACTACAGACCGGCATCCCACCTAACATCTCGCCTAAACAACAGCAAAGTGCGTCAGTGGGCCATAGGCGCCAGTGGATAATCTGGCGGACGCGCAAGGCATTGTAAACTCTATACTTGCCTGCGGAACGCGACGGTGTCTTAGACGCGGGTAGGAGGGGAATATACCACGCGCTGGCTTATGTTTTGCGCCGACGCAGCGAAAAAGTGAGTAATTCGCTAACATTTTTGT
Source organism: uncultured Acidobacteriota bacterium (assembly GCA_963842075.1). Classification (GTDB taxonomy): domain Bacteria; phylum Acidobacteriota; class Terriglobia; order Terriglobales; family Acidobacteriaceae; genus Sulfotelmatobacter. The sequence goes on from CAWJFA010000023.1 coordinate 26,108, forward strand.
AAATTTTGTACTTAGTTGTTTAATCTTCAATAATTTACGCGCTCACGAAGCGAACGCTTTCAGGAGCACTACAGGATTGCACGAGACCGTTCCGACCTTCAGAACTCAGAAAGCTCAAACGCCATACACAACCGCAGACAGTTCTGGCCAGTGACCTGCTAACCGATCTCTTTAAGCTTTCCCGGAGTAATGGGGAGGCTTCTGATCCGCTTCCCTGTCGCAGCGAAGATGGCGTTGGCCACAGATGGGGCTACGGGAGGCACTGCGGTTTCTCCAAACCCACCAGGTGGATGGTCGGTTACGACAATGTGAGTCTCGACCGCGGGGGTCTCGTCCATTCGGAGTACCTCGAAATCCTGAAAATTCTCCTGCACGGCGGCCCCATTCTTGAAATCGATCTTTCCGTGCAGCGTTGCCGAGAGACCCCACGTTATACCGCTCTCCGCCTGGGCTTCGAGGCCCAACGGGTTGACCACGATCCCGCAATCCGACACGCATACGATGCGATGAACGCGGATGACGTGGGATTGCCGGCCCACCGAAACCTCGGCAACCTGAGCGATGAAACAGTCCTCATCGTAGACATTGCAAGCGACCCCTCGTCCCCACAGACGGTCCTCAGTGTGCGCGAGCGGGTGTTTCCACGCCGACTTCTCCGCTGCCACTTGTAAAACGCGAATCAACCGGCTGCGGTCAATCTTTGCATCCCCAACTTTGAGCACATCTCCCGGTTCGAGCAGATGCAGGCGGAACTCGAGCGGATCCTTCCCGGCGGCGTGCGCCAGTTCATCCAAGAACGATTCCCGAGCAAACACCGTGGGCGGATATTCCACCGCGCGCCATGGCCCGGTCGGCACAGGTGAGTTGAGTGGAATGAAGTCAGCTTTTAAATTGGGGAAATTGTAGGGATTGTCAAACGAACCCCAGGGGCTGCCATCGTTGAAGTAAAGCCGCAGATTCTTCTGCTGCTTCTCGGTGGGGAAGCCGAACATGGAAAGGTTAGAACCGACGGATCTCTGTACCCAGGCAATGGGCCGCCCGTCCGTGCCTAATCCGCCCACGATGTGCTCGACATCGGATGGGTGGAAAAATCCGCAGCGCATATCGTCACTGCGCGTCCAAAGCATCTGCACCGGCTTGCCGATGGCACGCGACACTTCCACGGCTTCGGGAACGTAGTCGGCAAAAAGTCGGCGACCGAAACCGCCTCCCACCAATGTGATGTGAACCTTGACCGAATCCTCCGGCAGGCCAAGCATCTTGGCCGTTTCCGATTGAACAACCTCAGGACACTGCGTCGGCGCCCAGATCTCGCAGGAGCCCTTGCGGACATCGGCGACGCAATTCATGGTCTCGACCGGAGCGTGCGCCTGGAAAGGGAACTCATAGGTTGCCTCGAGTTTCTTTGCAGCAGTGTCTAACGCGGTTCTCGCGTCTCCATCGTCGCGAACGAAGTATCCGTCCTGTCGCTGCGCAAGTTGGTCTCCCATCTGGCTCAGGAAGTGGTCTGAGTCAAAGCCAGCGTTGGGACCAGGGGTCCACTGAACTTTGAGGGTGTCCCGACCCTTCAAAGCAGCCCAGGTGTAATCGGCAACAACCGCTACTCCGGTGGCGAGGCCGCTGTTGACCGGCAAGATGTGACGAACTCCGGGGACCGCCAGCGCTTTGGTCGCATCGAAGCGCGCAACCTTCCCGCCGATGAAGGGACACCTCGCCATGACGGCATACAGCATGCCGGGAGCGTGAACATCAATTCCGTAGACAGCTTGACCAGTCACGATACCGCGGCCATCGATTCTTTCCAGGGGCTTGCCGATGACGCGGAAATCCTTTGGAGTTTTCAAGGTCGGATTGTCCGGTACCTTCTGTCGCGCGGCACCAGCAACGAGTTCTCCAAAGGTCAACTTGCGACCCGTGGCCAGGTGAACCACCGTTCCTTGCTGTGCTCGGCATGAGCCAGCATCGACATTCCATTTTTCCGCGGCAGCGGCAATGAGCATCTCTCTGGCAGTGGCGCCCGCCTTGCGCAACGCATTATAGGTGCCGACCGTGCTGCCGCTTCCGCTGGTGCGCAGACGAATGCCTTTGAAGCGCCCGCCGGGCATGGCCTGCTCGTATTGGATTTGCGACCAATCGACTTCCAACTCTTCAGCCAGCATCATGGCAAGAGTAGTGTGAACGCCCTGCCCCATCTCCGAGCGAGTGATCCAGAGACGAATGACGTTATCCCGCGTGATGCTGATATAGGCGTTTGGCTCGAACACCCCAGGCTCGTCCGCCATCGATCGGGGAAGTTCAAAGCAGAGAAGCAAACCAGTACCCGCGAACGCGGTCGTCTTAAGGAAAGACCGCCTCGTCGCTCTCATGTTTTCCTCACCGTGCTGGCGGCACGATGGATCGCTCTCCGCATACGCTGATAGGTGCCGCAGCGGCAAATATGATCAGACAGATCGGCATCAATATCTGCGTCAGTGGGATTTGGTTTGCGGAGTATCAGCGCTGCCGCTTGCATAATCATGCCGGCCTGGCAATAACCACATTGCGAGACGTCTTCCACGAGCCAGGCCGTCTGGCAAGGATGATCGCCCTGAACAGACAGTCCTTCGATTGTCACGTACTCCTTCCCCGCCGTGGCAGAGAGCGGAATCTGGCAGGAGCGCACGGGCTCACCATCTTCATGAACAGTGCAGGCGCCGCACACCCCCATTCCGCAACCATATTTAGTGCCGGTGAGACGGAGGAAGTCGCGCAAGGCCCAGAGCAGGGGCATATCGGAATCGGCGTCCACCAAATGACGCTTCCCGTTTACGCTCAGTGTGAAGGCAGACATTGGATTTGCCCAGCAGCTAGTGTGACGGAATCTCGGCAAAAAGGTTAGGACCCGAGACCCACGTCCTCGCAAACTGCTGCTCTGAAACTGACGTCCCCGTCACAAGCCGGACCGAGGCAACAATTCCGGCTAGAACCAGGTACTTACAAACATCAACAACTCTGCTCAACAATCCTTCGCAGTCCTGCCCGGTAGCCTCGGCTACAGGACAGCTCTTTCCCGTTCTTCAGGACCACTACATACTCTCCGCTGTTAACAGGTATCAACTCCTTGATCTTGCGGACGTTTACGATCATCGAACGATGGATGCGGACGAAGTGCTTCGCGTCCAGGCGTTCGCAAATCCCGCCGATCGTTTCACGCAGAAGGTAAGACTCCTTCCCGACGTTTAAGCGCACATAGTTGGCTGCAGCTTCCACCCAATCAATACTGTCCAAGTCCAGGAACACGACCCGTCCGTTGACCTTAATCACCAAACGGTTGTCTCGCTCCGATGTGGGAAGCGCCACCGACCTGACCTGCGATAACAGACTCAGAACGCGGTGCGTGATCTGACTGTCGCGCGACATGCATAATTCTGATCGGGCCCTTTCAACCGCATGGTGCAGCCGTTCCTGGTCGAACGGTTTTAGAAGGTAGTCAAGAGCATTTGCCTCAAAGGCGCGAATCGCATACTGATCGTACGCCGATGTAAAGACGACCACCGGCATTTCCTCCGGAGGGATTCTGTCCAATACCTCGAAACCATCCAACTCCGGCATTTGAATGTCTAGCAGCAGCAGGTCTGGCCGGAAATTGCGGATTGCGGACACGGTTTGCTTGCCATCCTGGCACTCAGCGACCACTTGTACCTGCGGTTCCGACTTCAGCAGGATCAGCAGCTTCTGGCGCGCCAGCCGCTCGTCGTCGGCAACCACGGTCCGCACCACCGATTGTTCTTGCGCTGGCAAACCAACAAAATCCGTGATCATTGGCCCGCCTCACACGGGGTCTAACAGTTGGATAGACGGAACAGCCTGAAAATGGTTGTCTAGGACATGAACACTGGACTCGCTATTTATCCCTAAGCTACAGCATGTGGCCCTATGTAGCACATCGTCTTGTCCCCATATTGAGTGCTCTGGTCCCATTCTAGGCCGGCTTGGTTGGAAAGCTGATCCCGATCGCTCAGAATTGGACGAGTTGCATGTTTTTTCGGAACATGAGACTTCTGCAGTCAGCCGCTGCGATCTAAGATTGTTTCTAGCTGCACAAATCAGTTCATGATGTGAGCGATGTTAGGCATTACGCGGACCAATAAAGTTGGCGAGTCGGTTTCCGATAATGGCAAAATGTAGTCGTCGAAGGTGCTCCGGAAATGAAGGACGGTTGTGAAGAGTGCGGGCGAGATCTGCCGGTTGACGGCATGGCATATGTGTGCTCTTACGAATGTACCTTCTGTCCGATTTGTTCCTCGAACATGCAGTACATTTGCTCGCACTGTGGAGGAGAGTTAGTTCGCCGTCCGCGGCGGTCTGCGCCGGTGAAGGCGGAGGAGAAAACAAATGCCGGGGTCCCCGGGACCTTGCGCCCTGCCATAGTATGGGCTTTCAGCTTTGGCTTGTGGACGTTTGTTGCTCTGGCCTACGCCATTACGATCTACCAATTATATCGTTCGACCGGTGGGTCCATGAGCTTTCTAAGCGTTCTAGGCCTGCAATCCAGCCAGGTCCTCACTTACATCCCACTTACGCCCTTCGTTTTCGCGTTCGCGAATCGTTACCAAGTGCAACGCAGCAACTGGGCAGAGCGATCGCTAGTGCTGCTTGCGGGCGGGTTGGTCTTTACCGTGGCGCAGGTGGCCCTCAGGGGTCTGACCCCATATGCGTTTTGGGATCCTCGAGTCAAGGACTGGGTCTCGGCCGTTTGGGATTCTCAAGCCCATACATTCCGAATCCATTGGTATGTTTATCGAACGCTGTTTCTCTCAAGCGTCGTCGACGACGTGGTCACCACCTACTTGCCGATAGTATTGATCGCACACGTCGTATCTTACTACCAGCGGTTCCGGGAGCGGGAGTTGCGCACCTCGCAACTACAGGCACAACTAGTGAAAGCACGCTTGCAAGCGTTAAAGAGCCAGTTACAACCACATTTTCTCTTTAACACGCTGAACTCAATTTCCGCGCTGATGTTAACGGACGTCGAAGCTGCCGATCGAATGGTCACACGCCTTGGCGACCTGCTCAGAATTAGTCTTGAAACCGCCGGGACCCAAATGACAACATTGAGCCGCGAACTTGAGTTCGTAAATTGTTATGTCGAGATTGAGAAGGTTCGGTTCGAAGAAAGGCTCAAGGTGAGTATCGACGTTGCTCCGGAGACTCTCGACGCAAGTGTTCCGCACTTGCTGTTGCAGCCTTTAGTGGACAATGCGATTAAGCACGGAATTTCAAGGCTGGTGGCTGGAGGCGAAATTCGCATCTCAGCTACGGCAGACGATGCTGATCTCCATCTGGAGGTGCGAGATAACGGGCCCGGAGTTCGCGAGGTGGCCCCCTTCCCGTCTAACGGCGTCGGACTGAGAATCACACGTGAGCAACTTGAGACGATATATGGCCAGCACCAGAGTGTGGAGCTGCTGACCTTGCCGGAGGGTGGGGCGGTTGCTCGGTAGGTATTGCTCCTTCACACGGGAATAGGAGGACACAACAGCTTTGACTATCCATCAACAGGGACAGCCGAGTCATAATGCACGAAGATTACCGTCTTCACTTAAATCCGGAATTAGCCCAGGGCGTCTACACGGTTCCTCGGTGATACTCCGACTCGGTCGAGCAGCGAGGCGCCACACCGTGGCGCCTCGAAACGTTCCGGAGTTAGAAACCAACGCGAAGACCCAGTTGGATATTGCGCGGCGTGTTGAATGTGTCAACGGGCGTGAAGTTGTACAAAGCGCCGAAATTGGTAGGACTGTCGAGTCCCCGAAAAATATCGGATGAAATTGATTATGGTTGAAAACGTTCTGGAAGACGCCTTGGAGTGTCGGCTGACGTTCTCTGCCACACTGATATTCTTCGCCACGCTCATGTCCATATTGCAGGCCCGTTCTGACAGCGGCGATCGTCGTCCATCCACTGCCAACGCAAACGAGACCCTGTCGGCTCAGCTCCATTGACGCACAGCTTGCGCCGCACGGGAACTGTCTTGCATCTCGAATTTGCATGGCGACACTCTATTCGAGTGTCACTAATCATTCTGAACGGGAACAGTGTTATCTGGAGGTGCGTGGTCGACCCCGACCAGTGCTCACAGAGAACAAGAAGGCCGCACCGAAGCGGTGCGGCCTAAAGTGAAAACTTTACAATCTGAGTGTAGAGCTAGAAGCGAAGGCGAAGGCCCAGTTCGATGTTTCGCGGCTCCGCCTCGCCATTGACTCCTGGTGGTCCTGCATTGAATCCGAGAGCACCAAAGCCCGCGTCGTTGGACAGACTAAGGTAGTTATCGGTGAACTGATTGTGATTCAAAACGTTAGCGAAGACGCCTTGGAATTCCAGGCTGACGCTCTCCACCAAGCGGATGCTCTTCTTGATGCTGAAGTCCATATTCCAGTACGCCAGTCCACCGAGAATTCCAGCGCCGCCATCCCGGGTATCTATCCCCAGAATTGGGTTACGCCAGTTCTGGCTTGGTTCACCCCGTCCGGAAAATAATTCACCGGGAACCCGTTGGTCTGAGTCGAGCAGTAGCCGTTGTCGGCGTTGCCGGGGCAGTAGTTGGCATGACGGATGGGAACGGGGCCAATGGGCACAGCGTTCTCCAGGTCGTAGTCGTTGCAGCCGACGCCATCGCAGGCACCGAAGGACTGGTAGTTAGAAAAGGTCGTACCGACCTGCGTCGGAACGCCGGACCCGGCAGCGAATATTGTTGCGAACGTCCAGCCGCCCAACACTCGTCCCATGAATCCAGACTGTCCCTTGTAGAAAGGAGGCTGATAGACAGAGGAACACGTTGTAGATAAATTTGCGGTCCCAGGCCTGTCTCCCATATTGTTCGTAGAGATTGAAGGGATGGAGAAGAAGCAGTGAGTATGCTCGAAGATTGCGCCTGCGCTCCCAAACCCAGAGCCTTCGACCAGGTGAAGTTGTTCTGCATCGTCAATCCCTTCCAATCGGCCATCTTGAGGGAAACGAAGCCGGCGTTGTAGTTGCCGTGGCCAATGCTGGCGCCCAGATAGGCCCCATCGGTGTATGAGCCGGAGCAGCCGATTGTGCTTGTCGCGTTACAAGTGGCGGGAATTGGCGTGCTCTGCAGGCTGCGCGGGAAGTTGAATGCACCCACATTGCCATCGACTACCTCACATCCGCCTGCCGGGCAGCCGACAGCACCGCTGTCGAGAAGATCACTCCAGATTCCCCAAACCTGAACGTTGGGAAGGTTGCCGGTACCGGTGGCGCCTTCATTCTTTACTACTGCCGCTGTGCAACTCGAGAAGCCGGCGCAATAGCCAGTGCCCTTGAGTGCCGTTTCAAAGAAAGGCTGCGGGGTGACGGCACCTGGGTTTGGTCCGGCCTTGCCTCCGCAACCGCCGCCGGCCATTCCACTAGGACCCGCCACAGTACTCCAGCAGCACATTAGCGTAGGCTTGCTTAAACTGCTGCCCGCCCAGGGTCATCATGTAGGGAACTGGGTTAAGTTCGATGGGCTGGTACTCATGCGTGATTCTGCGCCCGATATAGCCGAGTTCCAAAGTGATCCTGCGGCTTAACTGGCGCTGGACTGTGACATCGAACGAGCTCAATCGCGTTAGCCCGGAAGTTCGGATCCAAACCCTCGGGGGTCCGGAGGAGAAGGTGTTGTTGAACCCAGGATAGACCGGCTGGGGCAGCGTCGCACTCACATTCGAGACTAGAGGAACCGTCGGGCCACCCGTAGCCGACAACGCTGACCCCACGCGAAATGCGTTGGAGTAAGTGGCCGCACCCGAGCCTCCGCAGGCCCAATTCCCTGGGGCGCCGACCTTGGCGAGGTTGAGTGCACGCTACGGGCTGTTCAAGGCCGAGTCCCAGCAGCGGCACCAGCACCTGCACGACGCCGTTGGTGCGGCCGTATTGCCGGCCATAACCGCCGCGAACGACCGTGCTATCGTGCCCGAAAATCTTGCCACCCAGGGTATCGCTGTCGAAATGCGGATTCCACGCGACAGCTGCGCGCGGGCTGAACTCGCCGTAGTACGGATTATAAGGATACTTCAACCCGTT
>CAWJFA010000024.1:0-1297035 GCA_963842075.1 uncultured Acidobacteriota bacterium
TAAAGGACTCATCATGGCGACAATTACTCTTCCTGAAGCTGGCTCGCAAGAAAACAAGAAAAGCACAACCAAGTACGTTTACTTCTTCGGCGGCGGCAAGGCCGATGGCAACGGCAAGATGAAAGATGATCTCGGCGGTAAGGGCGCGGGTTTAGCCGAGATGACCAATGCCGGCCTCCCGGTGCCGCCGGGATTCACCATTCAGACCGAGGCCTGCCGAGAGTACATGCGTCAGGGCGCCGCTTCGAAAGATGTCGACCGGCAAATGGACGAGGCGCTGGCTAAGCTGGAAGCGCTGCAGGGTCAAAAGCTTGGAACGGGCGAGAACCCGTTGCTGGTGAGCGTGCGCTCAGGCGCCAAATTTTCTATGCCTGGGATGATGGACACCATCCTCAACCTCGGGTTGAACGACAAGAGCGTCGAGTCGCTCGCCAAGCGCAGCAACAACCCGCGCTTCGCGGCCGATTCCTACCGCCGTCTGATCCAGATGTTTGGCAACGTCGTGCTCGAGATTCCCAAGTCGGCGTTCGACGAAGTGTTCGACGCGAAGAAGAAGCAGAAGAAGGCCAAGCTCGACACCGAACTCGATGCCAAGGCACTGAAGGAAGTGATTGAAGAATACAAGAAGGTCGTCAAGAAGCACGCCCATCGCGACTTTCCGCAGGATCCGCACGAGCAGCTGGTCATGGCGCGGGATGCCGTGTTTCGCTCTTGGCAGAACGATCGCGCCAAGCACTACCGCCGCATCAACAACATCTGACGACATGCTCGGCACTGCGGTAAACGTGCAGGCCATGGTCTATGGCAACCTCGGAGACACCAGCGGCACCGGTGTGGGCTTCACGCGCAATCCCGCCACCGGCGCGAAGGAGTTCTACGGCGAATTTCTGATGAACGCTCAGGGCGAAGATGTGGTCTCGGGCGTTCGCACGCCGGTCCCGATTGTCGAACTGCAGAAGATCATGCCCGACGTATACAACCAGTTACGCGACATCACCACGCGTCTGGAAAAACATTACAAAGACCTGCAGGATTTCGAGTTCACCATCCAGGATGGCAAGCTCTATATGCTGCAGACGCGCAACGGTAAGCGCACGGGGCTTGCCGCTGTGCGAGTGGCGATTCAGATGGTGGACGAAGGTCTGATTACCAAGGAAGAAGCCATCTTCCGAGTCGAACCTAACCAACTCTACGACTTCCTGGTTCCGCGTTTGGATTTTGACGAAAAGAAGATGAAGGATCTGGTTCTGGCAACTGGTCTTCCGGCTTCTCCCGGCGCAGCCGTCGGGGAAATCGTTTTCACCGCGGAAAAAGCGGTGAAGAAGGCAGGACATGGAGCGAAGAGGAATCCCGTGATTTTAGTCCGCGCGGAAACTACTCCGGAGGATATTCAAGGGATGGAAGTCGCCGCCGGCATTTTGACTTCGCGCGGCGGCATGACCAGCCACGCGGCCGTGGTCACCCGCGGCATGGGGAAATGCTGTGTGGCGGGTGCAGGCGACATTCAAGTCGATGAACGAGCCGGCGAGATGCGGGTCAAGGGCCTGGTATTCAAGGAGGGAGACTGGATTTCGCTCGACGGAACTAGTGGACGAGTCATCAAAGGGAAATTGAACACCCTCGATGGCAGCCCGGACGACCCGGAGCTGACAAAATTCCTGAGCTGGGCGGAACCATTCCGCAAAATTGGAGTGCGCGCGAATGCCGACATTCCCCGAGATGCAATCCAGGCGAAGGCCTTTGGCGCCGAAGGCATCGGCCTCTGCCGTACCGAGCACATGTTTTTTGCCCCCGATCGCATTTCCCACATGCGCTCCATGATTCTTGCCGACAACGAGAAGGACCGCCGCGCGGCTTTGAAGAAACTACTGCCCATGCAGCGCAGCGACTTTATCGGCCTGCTGAAAGCGATGGACGGATTGCCGGTGACCATCCGGCTGCTCGATCCCCCTCTCCACGAGTTTCTGCCCAAACGCGAGAAGCTCATGGTCGATATCGCGAGCCTTCCCAGCGCCAAAACGAAGGAGAAGAAAGCTCTGGTGGAGCAATACCGCGAGTACGGCGCGAAAGGCGCCGGCGATCTGAAGAGAGTTCTTTCCAGCTTGCTGGCGCGTGTCGAAGAGTTGCATGAATTCAATCCCATGCTGGGCCATCGCGGATGCCGCTTGGGGATCACCTATCCGGAGATTACCGAGATGCAGGCGCGGGCGATTTTTGAAGCGGCCGTAGCCGTGGAGAAAGAAGGCATCAAGACCCACGCCGAGGTGATGATCCCGTTGATCGCGACGGTAAAAGAAATGGCGAACCAGGGGGCGATCGTCCGGCGAGTCGCCGAAGAAGTAGTCAAGGAAAAGGGAAAGCATGTGCATTACCTCGTGGGCACCATGATCGAACTACCCCGCGCCTGCCTGGTCGCGGATGAGATCGCAAAGGAAGCAGAATTCTTTTCGTTCGGCACCAACGATCTCACCCAGACTGCGTTTGGTTTCTCTCGCGATGACGTGAACAAGATTCTGCCGACCTATCTCGCGGAAGGTATTTTGAAGCAGGATCCATTTGCCGCCATCGACCGCGATGGTGTAGGCGAACTGGTGCGGATCGGAATCGAACGCGGCCGTAAGACGCGTCCTAAGCTGGAGGTTGGAATATGTGGCGAACACGGAGGCGATCCGTCATCAGTGGAATTCTGTCATCAGGTGGGAATGGATTACGTCTCTTGCTCGCCCTTCCGCGTTCTGACGGCGCGTCTGGCCGGCGCGCAAGCTGCCGCGGCGGAGAAGTTGAAAGTTGAGGGTGGAAGAACGAAATAGAATTGCGTTGCATGCACCAAATGAAGCACCATCCCCGTCGGCGGCAGGCGGGGATTTTTCTTGCAGATGCCAAGAAAGTTCACTTCGCGCTTTAGATTCCCCGGTAACTGCGGCCGTCTTGAGATTCTGTCCGATCAAAGGATGGAGTCGGGTTTTTGGAAAACGCCGGGCTAAATGATCCTGAGAGGGGCGCGCCAACGCGCGATAGTCGACCCTCCCGTAGAAGCACTTCATAAGCTTCCAGCCACTCTGGGAGGCGATCGTCTGTACTCGTCCAGTGTGCGTACGAGGCCTCGTCACACCACTCGACGAGTTTTGGCATAACCCGGGCGTGCGGACCGGAGCCGCGAAATGCCTTCATCGCTTTTTCATTTTCCCAGGCAGTCAAAGTCCAGTAAGTACGGAGATTGTCGACAAGCAACCGCCCGCCCAAGAAGCTGGCGGCGCGCACGGTTTGACGCTGAGCCAGGAAAGTCATCCACAGAAAAGCGGGAAGACTCCTAAAGGAGCGAACACGCAGGCGCGTAACTGAAATGAACATGCCGGCTCCTTCGGTAGCGTAAGCAGCGGTCCAGAAGTATGGTTTCCGCCGCCACGAGATTTGCGGTGACTATTGCACTCTTTGCAAGCGCGCGATCAGTTTCTGCGCCAAGCTTTCTTCAGATTCGGACCAGAGCAGCCGCGCACTCGTTCCGCTATTCTTCTCCACGTTCACTGAGAACTCCACCAATTTCGCAAGGTTGTCGCGAATCTTGGCGCGAGTTTGGTCGTTGAGCGAAGTCTCAGGCTGAAGAAAGTACGAATCCAAGCCGAAGTCCACTTGGATATGCCCGGTGTGCTGGTAACTTCCTTCGTCGAACTCTTCACCTTGCGCTATGAATTTCACTGTCGCAGGCTCCAGAAGCCAGTTTTCTTTGGACGCATCCGGCGTCCACAAGTCCCAGTGCGCTTCGAAGACGTAAGCGTAGTCATCATGGGCCTGTTCGGCGGCGATCAGCGTGGCCTGTCCGGGATCGATTCCGCCGGGAAACCGGCGCTCCAAAACCGTAGCCTCGTTCCATGAAACTGGATGCAGTGCGAGGTAAGTGATTCCTGGACGCTGTGCGGAGAAAGGGAACTGCTGCAATACGGCGAACGTATGCGGCAGCATCTCCGGACCGGAGAAATCTCGAAACCAAAGACTGAGATAGAGAGGATCAGACATGCCTGCCCCGATAGCAATCGGCGCCGTGACTCACAAACCCGGCTCTTGTAATTCTAAATGGTATTCGAAGTAGTTGAAATGAGAACGACCGTTCTCTGCCGAATTAATCTGCAGGCTATTCCTGCCAAATTTGTCGGCCCATCGCCGGCGTGTTCATAGCAAAGCGCGAGGCGCTCCCGAAGGAGGTAACGATTTTTTGTAGTCCGCCAGCGGAAACGCAGCATAAGAAGTGTCGGTAATAACTCATTCGAGCCACCACTAGATTCTCCCGTATTTTGACAGGGCTGCGAAGGGTTGTTACGATCAACTGTTGCTGCAAGCAACCCACCTCAGAGCCGTCCCCGTCGTCTAGCCTGGCCTAGGACATCGCCCTTTCACGGCGGTAACACGGGTTCAAATCCCGTCGGGGACGCCAAATCTAATCAGCCACTTGGATGAGATTTGGCGCGCTTCTTCATGTAACGGTATGTAACGTTAAGACAGGTGGTGCGCATTTCCTGCCTCCGGCCTGGGTCTGGGAGCGATCAACTCTACCACCCTTGACTGTGCCTTCCGTTTCTCAGAAGTCACTGCCTGCGTGTAAACATCCATCGTGACCTTGATGGAAGCGTGACGCAGCAGCTCTTGCACAACCTTGGGGTCCTCCCTATTGCCGTGCAAGAGATTTGAGTAGGTATGTCGAAACGTGTGCCAGCCGATATTGCCTATGCCCAGCCGTTTCGCCACCGGTTTGATGAACATCCTCATGATCGTCATCGGCCAATACGGCTGTTTGCCGCGTTTCGCCCCGGCACGGGGTGAATCGCTGGCAAACACCCAATCTTCTGGCTTTTGATATGGCGTGATTCTGTACCACGCCAATAGTTCTTCGATCATGAAGTCATCCAGGGGCACCGTTTTCTGCGATGCCTCTGTTTTCACCTTCCCGCTGACCATGTCAACAACCGACCGAGTGACACTCATCTGTTTGCAGGCGAAATCGAAGTCCCGCCACTGTAGCCCGATCAGTTCGCCGCAACGCAGGCCGCTGCCGCAATCCAGTAACACCATGGTGCGTTCTCTTTGCTGGAGAGCTGCGAACAAGCTTTGAAATTGTTCGACCTCCAGCACCACGGGAATGCTTTGCCTCTTTCCGCTCTGCCGCACGTACCTCATCGGGTTGGCAGCTTCGACTCGCGGAAGAAGTTCATGTCGCATACCGTGGCGAAAAATCGCACCCATGATGTTGCGGATCTTGACTTTGGTGCCCCCAGCCAGTGGTCTTCCTTTCTTGTTGCCGGTATCGCGGACTAAGCTGTCCAGCCACTCCTCCGTTGCTACCGACTTGATATCGCTCGGGCGGTAATTACCCCAGCGAGGAACTATCCACTTGCGCAAGTAGCTTTCGTTCCGATTCTTGGTCGAGTACGCCTTCTTATCGTGGTTGTCCATCCGCATCTCTCGCTCGCGGTAGTGTTCAATCAGCGACTTGAAGGTCGTAATCGTGGGACTGCCCGTCTCAATGACCTCCCTGTTCACATTAGCTCGAAGGACCTCGATGTGCTGAAGTGCTGTTGCCCTAGTTTTAATTGCGGCAACGGTACCGACAACAATGCATCGCATCCTCTTGCTGCCGTCCGGCTGCCTTTCTCTGTAGCGATACTCCCAAACTGCACCGGATTTTCGCTTGGATCGTGTTAAACAACCTTCTTGATAACGCGCTCTCCTCATGGATTCCTCCTTGTGAGAGCGCAGGTGGTGGGTTGAATCTACCCGACTGTGCGTCCCAATGTCCACTGTCGCCACGAAGAAACCAACAATCAACTTCGCGATTCAGTGACAAATCGACCTGCGGAAGCAAAACATCGCGCCCACCGCTATTTGACTAGATAAAACCGCACCTCTGTCGGCGCCGTACGGGAGTGTTCAGACGAACTGAGACCGGAGCCAGTCGTCTAGTTCTGACACATAAAAGTGCCAGCGCTTCCGTTCTGTCCCGACCGGGTGAGCGGGCAGTGTCCCCTCACGGGCCATGCGCAGCACGGTTTTCGGGTGCATGTTGAGAAAACGAGCTGCATATTGTTGACTCACGGGCGCCTCTCGAACCGAATGTGAGGGCTCGTGTGAAGCAATTCGATTAGGCTGGGTCGACATAGAATCCTCGTTCCATCTCTGCGGTCCCTTTTGGCTGTTGGAGACGCGAAAATCTGGAAAGACCGAAGTGAGGGAAGTGGTAGAGACCAAGGACGGAGACTTGGATTGGCTGATTTCGGTGAACGGAAAGCCTCTTCCGGAGGACCAGCGACGCGAGCGAGAGCAAGGTCTCCGACGTTTGATAAATGATCCTGCAGAGCTGACAAAATCACAGCGAGAAAAAGATGAGGACCAGGTGCGAAGTGAGCGGCTGCTGAAAACGCTGCCGGACGCCTTGGTCTTTGAATATGGAGAACAGCGAGGAGATTTGGTCGAACTGAAATTCAAGCCCAATCCCCATTTCCGGCCTCCGTCCCATGAGGCCGCTGCCGTACATGCGATGGAAGGCGTGTTGTGGGTCAACGAGAAGCAAAAACGCCTGGCAGAAATTTCCGGACATTTAACGCGCCCAGTGAAATTCGATGGTGGCCTATTGGGGCATTTGGACGCAGGCGGACACTTTTACGTGAAGCAGGAAGAGGTTCAGCCCGGTTACTGGGAATTGACCGTTCTGGATGTAGACATGAAAGGCAAAGCGCTTTTCTTCAAAACCATCGGAGTGCAGGAAGAAATGAAGCGCAGCATGTTCCGCAGAGTGCGGGATGATCTAACTGCCGCGCAAGGTGCCAATCTGCTTTATCAACAAGTCCCGACAACTAGCAAGATGCGCTCTGCCGACGCGGACGGATCTTGCGGCAGAAGCTACCAGGAGACGGAATTAATCCGCTACTCGGGCTACTCTAATACGACAAAATCGTTCCCTTTTATTGCAGCCTCCAGGCTTTGATCAGCCCCTCACCTATCTTTGATTTAGGGACGTAGGCCCGCACGCCGATTTTTTTGGCTTCCGCAACGAAATGTTTGTCGGCATGCGACGACAGAATAACAATCGCAGTTTCAGGCGCCTGCTTTTTGATCTCTCGCGCCGCCTCGAAGCCATTGACCAACGGCATGGTTATATTCAAAACGACCACGTCGGGCTTGACCCGCCTTACCTCTTCTATCGCTTCCGCGCCATTCTCCGCTTCACCGCAGACTTCAAAATGCGGATGCTGTTCCAAGGCCGAACGCACCATCCCACGAATAATGGGATGGTCGTCGGCAACCACGACACGGATCGGCGAATCTCGGATAGAACTAGCTAGGGTGTTCATCTTTCTCCTGCTCATTCCACCGGAATAATGTCTCCTATCAGGACCAGATTGTTCGATGCTGCATGAAGTGGTCCTGTTGTGCGTTTCCTTATTTCAGCATGTGAGCGCGAAGACGTTCTCACAGGCATCGTGACACTTCAGGTCGGAACCTTCTATCGAATCACTACAGAATTTCCTGTATTCTGCTCGGCTTTCGTCTTGTAAGAAATGACGGGGGCCTTCGTGTATAGCGCTGACTTGGTCCGTCAGGCGGTTGCAACTATTGAAAGCCACACCGGGCCAGAGAATCCCAAGCCTAGCCAAAGGTTGGGTCAGCCCCTCAAAGGATGGAGGATGGTCCGCTCTCCTGCGGCCCACGAAGAGCGGTTGCGATGATGGGCAACCAGATTTCCGGCCCATTCAGCTTCACGTTGTAATCGGCACCTGCAAGTTCACTAACTTTCGGAGGATTGAGCGCCAAGATCCGAACGCCTGGGTAATGGGCCTTGAGCCACAAAACCATTTCCCTTCTTACTTGATCATCCGCTGCATGTCCGACGATAAAAAAGTCACACTGTTCTGGCATGCTCAGCACAACTTTTGCTGCTTCATTACCGATAACCGAAATTACCTCGTACCCGTGCAGTCTCAATACCATGGTTCGCGCGGTTGCTCGGTCGCTATCGTAGGCGATCTGAAAGACCACCGGTTTGCGGCCTACGCCACGGGACGAACGCACATTCAGGCGGGCAACAACCTCTTTTGTGGGTAGATGCATTATTAAACATTCATTTCTTGTGGTTCTGGCAAGCTCCTGTAATTTTTGGCGGGCGCTCGTCAGCCCTACCGCGTGGCCGCGCCACATGGGTTCATCATCTGAAAACTGCTCGAAGAGGTCGTATTCCCGTTCCATGCGAATCTCGCCGGGCCAGCGGTTCCGGAGACTGAATCTTACATGCATGTCAAGGGCCGCCACTACCTATTTTTCAGTTCAGCGGATTCGTGCGGAGAGACACGCAAACTGCTCGGGATTGTTACAATCCCGCAGCCTGCAATGAGCATCGAAAGATTGATATCCCGCCGAATAGAATTGCGCGTGGGTAAAGGAAAGTGGGTGGAACATGATGGAACGGAAACTTACTATCGCTGAGATCATATTGATCGCGGGGACCCGCATCGCTTTGGGCGCGGGGATCGGCCTGCTGCTTTCCACCAAGCTGAACAATGATCAACGGAAGGCCGCCGGAGTGGCTTTGGCAGTAGTCGGAGGCCTTACTACATTTCCGCTGGCCTTAGGCGTGATGGCCCAACAAAGCCCACGGACCACGGAGATCAGGCCAGGCAGCGTAGAGTGGAAACAGAGGATGTTGGCCTTCGGCAACAGGTTTCGTAATTGGGAGGACAAAACCGAGAGCCGCCCGGAGCTATGCTGCGCTACGACGGGCGGCTCACTACCCCCTCAGCTTGCCCCATATTGTAAGGCTTTCATGGCTTTCTTAGTGTACCGCGCCCAGTGTGCCACCGTCAAATTCCGGCCAACCGTGTGAACCGTTCGTGGTTTGACCGCCACTGCCAATTGGTCAATTGACTCGCGACGGTCGCTTTCGCCAAAACGCTTGCCCGAGGCGCAGTTTCGGGCAAAACCGCCTTTTGTTTTTTATCATCTGATGAGAAACTATTGGGAAGGTTTTGGGTTCTAATCCGCATCGCCACTGCTTTGCGCCGCCTCGTCGCTACGACTTTGTAGATTCCTTATTTGCGTGGTTTCTCAGTGGGCAGACGTGTCCCAGGATGGGCGGGCTTTGTAGCCGCTCCGGTCGTGGTGTTCCTGACAATCTGCTCTTACTACGCCTACACTCGCCACTACCGAACGGTTTCAGGCAATGCGACTGGTTCTCCCGTTGATTCCGCGGTCCTACAACAGTCCACCGATCCCCAGGCGCTACTTGGCATCGCCGATCACTTCTACTGGTTAAATAACGGACCCGCAGCGGCACCACTCTATGCCAGAGCCGAGAAACTGTTCTCCGAGCGGGGCGACGCCAGGAACGAACTTTACGCCAAGGTCGGACGCCTCAGATCAGAGGCCGAAACGATGTCGTTTGTCGATCTCTCACGGTTCTTAAACGAACAACTGCAAAATCCCATCGTGCAGACTGACAAAAGACTGCGGCTTTGGTGCTTGATCGCGAAGGGCTACACGGATATCGAAATTGACTATCGAGCTACGAAGCGAGATTGGTTGGAAGCCCAGGAGATTGCAAATGAGTTGGGCGAAAAGCAATGGGCAACTCGGGCCTCCGGCGAATTAGGGCTGGTCGCCTTCCTTGAGGGAAATCCCGGACGAGCCGCGCGCCTCCTCGGTGGCGCACTGCTTTCGACGATGGCCAGCGGCGATACAGGCGGTCAGATCAGGTTCCTGGAATTGATTGGCAGAGGCTTCGAAGAGGTGAATCGTCATACTGAGGCGCTGAGATTTTTCGAGAGAGCAATCAAGCTTGCGGATGCGGAAAAAGACTCTGGTCTGCCGTTCATGGCGTACGAGGGGAAAGCACGAGCTCTGGTCGCCTTGGGAAAACCACAAGAGGCAAAGGCGGTGCTTGACGACGCACTCAGTAAAGCTCGATCACAGCAGAAACGAGGTCATGAGGCGGAGCTGTTCATCTTGCTTGGAAGGCTGGCTTCGCAAACAGGGGACAGGAAACAGGCTATCGCCGATTTGGAAAGTGCCGCGCAATTCTCAAAGCGAGTGCAATTTTTCCGAATGGAGGCCGACGCCATGTTCGAGTTGGCGACGCTTTACCGCGATGACGGCAATCTCCCCACGGCGGAGGAGCGTGCTACCGATGGCTTAGACCTACTCACAAAATACGGCGATCAGGTGAGTCCGTTTTATTGGGCGGCATTCATCGCTGTGGGCGAGACCTCGACAGCGATTGGCATAAGACGACAATGAATCTGACTCTCGATGAACGCACAAAGATTTTCGACAAAGTCTGCCGATTGGTGGAGACAAAGCATTTTAATCCCGGAATGAACGGCGTGGATTGGAATGCGTTGGTCCGGGATCGCCGAGATCAAATACTCGCGTGTACCGACCCGGAGGTTTTCGAGAAAGAGGTTCACAAATTACTAGCGGAACTGAAGACCAGTCACACTGGCTTCCGCCATGCGGGGATGCGGAATATTCCCGCACGCCACGCAATCAACGCGACTCTGCAGCGCATCGGCGTGAACGGTACTGAGCGCTGGATGTTCCAAGACGTGCATCAGGGTGGTCCAGCCTTCGCGGCCGGCATACGGCCTGGCGACCTCTTGCTCGAATGCGGTGGACGAGAAGTTCGCCCACCAAACGACCTAACGTTCTCCGTAGGCGAATCCGCGAATCTTCTTATTGAAATGGATATCCGAGACGTTGAGCACTCCATAGAGGTCACTGCGGAGACTCTCTATGAAGCGATCGCCACGGCTCTCGCCGCGTTGCAGCAGGACAACTGTGTAGGAGAGATCGGTCAGGGGTTCGCAACGGTGACCGTTCTTGTCCAGCAGCCACCCGTAAAGCACGAAGTCAAAATAAAGGATTTTGTGTCATGGCTGGGACGCCAAGGACGTTCTCCCGCGGAAGTCATATTGAAGCAAAAGCTGGAGAAAATATTGGGCAAGGTAAACCACGCGGGGACGTGACCGAAAAGGTTAAAGAAACAAATCGGCAGGAAGAGATCTCCGAGTCTCACTGACTTGGAGTCCGAGCAGGCTTTTGAGAATGCTTAGGTTGTTGCCCCGATTGCGTTGTACCCGTTTTCGCGCCCGCGGGCTGCGTGATGGTCGCACCTGGCGCGAAGGGATCCTTTCCTTGAAGCACCGAAGATGCAACGAAACCAAAGAATATCATCGCGCTCAGCAATCCCCACACGAGAACGACTGGCTTCCAAGGAACGAGAATCCGCATGGCAGAACCTCCGGGGACGAAGAGCGCCTCACGATTACGCCTATTATAGTGCGAAAAAGCCAGACGCCCTTTCTCATCGCTTAGCTTTTTTTCCCTTGTCGTGCTTGCCAGCTCGGGCATGCGCGAGAGCAAGTTTCAGATCGGCAGAGAGATCCATGTTTTCTGTCGCGATGTGAACAGGTACGTCCAGACCAGCTTCGCGGCCGAGGTATCCGCTCAATTCCTCCCGAGTGGAATACATGAACCTGCCTTCTCGGGTCACAGGCATGCCTGATCTCGCCCATCGTTGCGCCACCGCAAACCGGTTGACCGAGAAAGCTGGCGATTTCGTCCCAACCCTTGAGGCGTTCGTTCTGAATTCTCGGCTTTGGTGCAGTACGACTCTTCTTGGGTAGCTTTTGTTTCTTCTTCATGGCGGATCACGTTCAGAGCAATCGAACAGAAAATCGCGTCCACTCAAGGCCTGCCTGTCGGACTCCGAGGAAATATGAACCTGGAGAGACGCCGGCGAGATCGACGTCAGCCCTGAGGACCACAATGTGATTTTCGAGTTTAGCCATGGCGCTCGTGCGGAATAGTTCAGTGCCACTCGGATTGAGCAGCGCCACATCGTATACCCCCTCGTTGCTTCCGATTGGCAACTCCAGATTCAGACGCCTTGCGTTACGAGAAACCTCCAATGGCGGCTGACTAGCATCGGGTGTGCTTTCTCCGCGCACCGTAGCGCGACCACGCAGATCGAGGACCATGACTGCCGCGGTTTGCCCCCATGGCCGACTTCGCACCCATAGCCATCCTCCAACCGCCAGAAGCACGATCGCAGCCGCAGCGAGCCACATCTGTCTCTGCCTCCGCTGACCTGCCGCTTGCTTCCGAATTTCGGTGAATTCCTGAAAGCATGGACTGCAGGAACTGAGGTGATCCAGCCATTGATCGGCTTCAGACAATGGAACCTTGTGACGCGCGATACCTTCGAGAAACGCCGAGCCTGGACACCCGATTCGCTCGGGATTAGGGAAATCTCGGGACAAACCCCGATCCAGCAGATCCAGTATCCGCTTTTCCTCGATGCTCAATCCTTCCTGTTCCTTCAGAAGCCACCTGCTTTCAATTCGTATCAACAAAGCAAAACTCAATAGCCTCAAATTGCAACACCACGACGCACCTGATTACAAAATCATTTAACTCCTAGTTTCGCCCGTAGTCGACCGATTGCATAACGAAATCGAAGTTTAGCCTGAGGTTCTGTGAGCCCGAAAAAAATTGCAATCTCGCGCCAGGAATAACCGTACTGCCGCGATGCCCAAACCCTCCGAGTCCAATCGTCCATGCGTTGAATGGCTTCGTTGACCTGAATCGATCGCTCGACATCTCGCATCGCCCTTGAATCGTGAGCTTGTGTAAGCGTCTCCAGATCACGGCTCGACGCAACGTTTCGAATAAATTCCGCTCGTTTGCGCTCTTTCCTGAGAGCGCGATTGAAGCGGTGGTGAAATACACCAAAGAGATAAGCGTCGAGATCCCGCACCGTCGAACCCCTGCCGTTCAACCTCAATAGGGTTTTCGCAACAGACTGGAGCACGTCCTCCCAAACGTCGGTTGCAGTAGCAATCGCATCATCTGAACTCTTATGAGTCTGCTCTCTCATCGCATGGGCTTGGATTCGCGGCCAAAGGCGTCGCGCGGCCGCGACTAACCGATCCAGCTCGTATCGAGTATCCTGATCATTCGAGGTAAAACTTGAGAGAACCCATTCTGGACCCAACTCGGGGCTGGACATCTGGACGGCCTCGACCTTAATGGTAATTAGATGGTCAGAGCACAAGAATCGTCAAACCTGGAAGGCCGTGTTCTGCGCGGGACTCAGAATCACGTAAGGAGTGCCTGTGCAACCTCAAGCCACTCTTCCTGAAGCGAATTCCGGGCTGGGGACTTTCCCGCCCTCTGGTACCAATACGCGGCATTAGAAGAATCTCCTACCTTTCGGTGCAGATATGCGTGTACCCAAGCGCCCGGCTGATTTTCGTCTTGTTGCGCGGATTCGTGAGCCCTCGTCCAGTTGCCTTTAGCATCCCACCACAGTCCAGCAAGCGCATCGCTCAACCCAGCGGGCGGTTCATCTCGAACCAGGGATTCGCGGAACTCTTGCAGGTTCATGAAGCTAGGTTGCCATCCGCGAACTTTAGGCGTCAACCCGACATTCCTGATGCATACCCCAACCCAAGCCGTGACGAAAAGTTCTTACTAATACTTTTCCTTGACTATTGGTTCCTTAAGTAGACATAGGGGTTCGCTGCACGCCGAAAACGCCGGCCCATGCCAGAAGGGCAGAGTGATGCTCAACACGCCCGAAATGCGTCATCTACAACCTTATCAACCACTTCCGGAATAACCGATTTCGGCGCACTACGGGTTACGCTACGGTTAAGCTGCTGGATCACTCCACCATGAGCGCTGCGCTTCTCTCCCGACATAGCTTCGTCGTAGACATTCATCGTGATTGAGTACGAGGCATGCCGCAACAGGCCTTGCACTACCTTTGGGGTTGCTGTTCTGGCGCAGCAGGGTCGTGTAGGAGTGCCGTAATGTGTGTCATCCCTTAATTTCGATCCCTGTTTTCGCGGCGACTGGCTTGATGTGATGCTGCAGGATCCGACTCATCCAGTGCGGTTGCTTGCCTCTCATCTTCGCGCTGGCGAAGACGTAGTCGCTGTTGAGGAGTCTCCCGACGCCAAGCAAGCAATTCTTCGATCAGCACATCAGCCAGCGGAATGCTCTTTTTCGAAGCTTCCGTCTTGACCTTACCGATGAGCTGTTTCACGATTGAGCGCTTTGGGATCAAAACCTTGTCTTCGAAGTAGATCGAAGACGACTGCGCTACCAGGTTCTATCGCAGCGTACACTGTTACGTGATGCTTCGGTGGGGTCGCCTACCATGGCATCGACAGGACGGAGACTTTTCCCAAAAACAATGGAGGTTCAACCCGGTCGAGCCGCTCACCGCCTCCGATAATTTTCGTATTTCACTCTTTTTAGGCGAGGCTTGGGCAGCCGCTTCACGGAGAGAGAGAAAACAATATAATAACAATATAATGATGTTCTTTGGCCGTTTAGCAGTCTGTACATGAGCCACCGTATTCGGTTCATCGCCCGTCAAGCAAAGCAGATTCTTGTAGTAGACCTGTCGCACTGTTTGGCTGCCGAGGTCGAAAACGTTTTGCGAGAAGTTCCCGAGGTTGTGACGACCCGTCCGTGCGGTTCGGTCTTGATAATTTCCGCACGTCGGCGGTTTAACGGACGCGATCGGCGACGGCTAGATTAGAAACAGCCAACACTACGCTTGCCTTCCCGGAACCTTTCACGGTGGTCTGATAACCGGCGCCGATGTTGACGTCCTTGGCAGCGAGCTTCGAGGCAAGGCGAAAAAGGGCGCCCGGAACGTTGGGGACGGGGAGGTAGACGACCTGCTCCTCGTAGCAGGAAAATCCTTCCCTCTCCAGCTTTCTCTTGGCCCGGGTGGGGTGATCGACGACGAATTGCACATAGCCCATAGTGCCCGCAGTGCCCACATTAAAGGCCAGAATGTTCACGTTCGCTTTGCCCAGAATCCCCGCGATCTCGGCGAGAGTTCCGGGACGGTTCTGGCAGGAAACCGTCAACTGGGTCATCTTGGCCATTATGGCTCCTATGACTGGAAGACTGGAAGACTGGAAGATGGTTGGAATGCTATCAGAGGGGTGTATCGGCGACCACGAAAATCTGGTGCTCAGCATTGCGATCACGACCCACCCGCTGACGAGAGTAAAGCGCAGCAACTGAGGTGGGTTTGGCTACCGCTCGCTCGCCGACGGGACTTGTGAAGCGCATTACTTTCGCAGGATGGCAGCGAAAAATGTGAAACAGACGGAGCGGACATCGGCGGCGGAAAAATCCGCTGGATAAGCCATGGAGCGGGCCAGAATCCTGTCTCGCAGCATGCCTTCTATAGCCCCCATCAAGGCGGAGCGCACGACTTGCGGGTCCATGGTTAGCTCTCCCTGCTCCGTCAGTTGCCGCAGAACTCCATCAATGCGCTGAACGAATTCCAAAAAACCGGGTACTAGAACAACCTGTTTGCCATCGTCACGAACCCGGCGTCCTTCCAGAAGGAAGAGCTTTCGAAGATCTTCGTCCCGGTCGAGGAAATTAAGCATCATCTCCACCAGCAGCTTGAATTGATCCCGCGGCGAGGAGACGCTCCCAAGAGCTAGGCTGAGAGACGGATTGATTTGCTCCCAGGCGTATTGAAAGATTGCCTCGAGCAGTCCTTGTTTGCCCTCGAAATGCTTGACGATCTGCGATTCGCTGGTCCCCGCAAGGCGGGCAATCGCGGCGGTAGAAGTAGCCTCGTAGCCGCGTTCGGCAAACAATCGTTTGGCCGCTTCCCGAATCCGGTCCCGGCTCGGTAGTAGCAGGCCTGTTCTTTGAATTCGCACCGCTCACTCCCGTGGCAGCTTCGCGACCGCTACTGGTAATCCTACTGCTGTTTCTTGTCGTTTTGCTACTGCTGAAATTATCCGACGGGGAGGGGGAGGCGAGTACCACAGCCGTACTCGTCTCCGGTGCCACCCCAGGTTATGCCCTTGCGGAAATTGCCGAAGGCAATCTACTGCGGGTAGGTTGACGGAAGTACTTTGTTGATTTCATAGATGTCCCAGGAGCCGAGGCCGGTGACGTAATCGTATCCCGGAAGCGCGGTATATAGTCCGTTCCCGCCGAGGATCACGTCGTTGAAATAGGGACTGCTCGGAGTCGGGCCACCGTTTGCCAGTTGATAGATCAGGGGGCCGGCGAAGCCGACTTTGTTATTATGCGAGGTTTCAATTCGCGCCCAGGATCCCATGGCCAGCGGCGAAGAAAGGCTCGTTCCGCCGACGAGTGTGGCAGTGCCATCGACGAAGATGTTCGCTGCGCAAATCGCCACTTCGAAACCGCCGGCGCACATCGAGACATCGGGCACACCCCGGTCGCCAACCTCACTGCTGGGGACGATCGGCAGGGTACCCGATCCCGTGTACGCCTGCCAGAATGGAGAGGTTTCGAAATAGCTCGGTCCGCCGCCACTGAAATCAGCGGCTGTCTCGAAGTCGTACGTGTAGTTGGCATTGGTAAAGAGGTTCGTTCCGCCAACCGCGATCACGTAGGGCGATGAGGCCGGATAGGACGTGTCCGGTGGTCCAGAAAGAGGCACGCCGTTAGTTCCCTCCACCGGGCAAGCTGAGCCTTGGTCGTCGGACGAGGCAAAAGGAGTTATGCCCTGCAACGCTGCTTCGCCAAACATCTCATCATCTAGAAGCATCGCGCCGTCGAGATAGGGGGAGAATTCACACTCGCCGAATGACATGTTAAATGCTTTCACTTGGTTACTCGAAACAGCTTTGTTAATGGCAAGCCCAATATCGGAATCTGTGAGGGATGTAGCTACATAGAAATAGAGATGTGACACCTGTTGCGCGATTCCCGTTGAGGTCTGGGAATCGAGATCCCATTCGTCGGCGCCGCTCGTGTCCGGGCTGGCGATGCCGGCGTTTACAACGGTAACGGGCACCTCCGGCAGTTCGTAAGTCGTCTCGTAGGTCCGCAAATCTTTTACCACTTGCGTCAGATCGCCTTCCGAAATGATACCGATGGCAGTGCATTTGCCGGTCGGTAACAACTGCGGGGCCGCGAAACTCGTGCAGGAGCTTGAGGCCCAAGCGGGGTTAGCCGTCGGCGCCGGATCAGGGGACGCCGCATCATATGCGATCTGGTATTGCTGGGGGGTGAAGGTCTCATTACTGAGATCAGGCGTTGCACAAGACGGGGGAGTGCACGGATCGGTTTGCGGGACCGTCTTCACAGTGCCCAGGTCCGGACGCAGCGCTACAATGTTGTTCAGTCCGAGCACGGCAACAATGATACCCGAGAGAGACGCGGGAACCTGAGCAGGCGCGGTGTTCAGATATACGGTGGCTCCATTTACTGAATACTGTGCCAGCGCGGTGTTGAAGGCCGCTTCCACGCCGCCGGCCGTTCCGTCTGCCTCGACCAGAAGCTGATTGTCGGCGACTGTGACGTTCGTAAATCCTGCGCTTGTTAAATAATTCTCGACTGCCTGTACTTGGGCCGTGGTCGGGCCAAATTGTGCAACGAATTGCTGCACGGTGAGTGAGGTTCCGTAGAGTGGATCGCCCGGCGTGAGCATTCGCTTCAGGGTTGGTTGGACCTGATCGGCATTCTGCTCCTGCAGGCCGACAACAATATGCATTGGAGTAGAAGCTGGCAAAGAACCGATTTGCGTCGCGTTCTGCAGATATTGAACCGGATACGCTTTGGTGGCAGTGGAACCCCAGCTCTGGGCAAGGGCGTTGAGAGATGTGAATACTGCGAGAAGCGCCCATCCAACAAGCGTCCCGAGATGCACGAGCGGGCGCACTTCTTGGGCTCGAGAACCTGAAATCTGCATGGAAGTCTCTCCTTGCAACTGGAAGTACAAAGTGGCTGCTAGCAGTGATACTTCTTTGGGAAGTAGTGCAACTAGCAAATGCATATTCCATCAACTCGTTCGGCCTACCCATAGGGTGATTTCTGTATCGCTGCCGCTTTAATGTCGTATGGCATCGTCTCGCGACATTGGTCTCCGCGGAGGTACGGGTCGCGTGAACAGTTATGGATGCCCACTCCCTCACAGGCGGCCAACGATACGACCGAAACATGACCGGAGCTTTCCGGAAGATGACAATTTGTTCATCCAGCGCTATTTCCGGCATTCCGCCCGCTTTAGGGTTAGGCTTTCTTCAACGAACTTTGCGGACTTGCAACCATTTTCCGTGTTGAGTGCTTCATAGGAGACACAGTTTTCTTCGTTTCTCCGGGGCATCTTGTATTCGTAACCTTGGCCCTGCGGTTCATGCAGCCTTAAATGCCGACTCTTCTTACGCGAAGATCAATCTGGAGTTCTTTGCAATGCGACGAAGTGCATTCGCTCTAACAGTGTTGATGGTTGAGTTGTGTGGGGTGAATGTCGCGCAGACCCTGAAGCCGCGGCCTCCGGCGGGGACACAGCAGACCGAGACTAAGACTGCCACGCAGAAGGACGCTGAAAGCGTGGACGGCTCTCCGATAATGATGCCGATGACCGTTGAGGCGGGCACTCCGATCAAGGTGGCACTCGATTCGGAAGTACGGATTCGCGCCGTGGGTCAGACAATTCATGGTAGGACGATCGAACCAGTGTATGCGTTCGACAAATTGCTGATTCCGGTTGGGACGGTGGTGAACGGGAAAGTGGCGGCGATTGATCCAGTCCCGAAGATGGTGCGGACGATGCAGGCGGCGAATGGAAATTTTTCACCAGTGCGTAAGGTGCATGTGCAATTTGACGAGTTGGTGATGGCCGATGGGCAAAGGATCGCTTTGCACACGGTCGCGTCTCCTGCTCCGGATGGAGTGCTGCGGTTTGTCTCTGCGAATGAGGCGCAGAAGAAAAAAAACAAGATGCAGGAGGCGGCATCGAACAAAGTTAGCGCGACGCGGCAAGCGATACACCAGCAGTGGAGCGACTTGCAGACGAAGATCCACGAACCCGGAAAGATGCACAGGGTAAAGAGGATCGTCCTGGCGCAGTTGCCGGTGCATTCGCAATACCTGGACTCGGGGACAAGTTTCAATGCGAATTTGTTGCAACCTTTGGATTTCGGGACTGAGGCGGTGAAACCAGGAGCTCTGAATGATATAGGATTGCCGCCGCCGACGGGTAGCGTCGTGCATGCGCGGCTGGTGACAGGATTGAGCTCGGCGATAGCGAAGACTGGCGATCCTGTGGAAGCGATCATTACCGAGCCGTTGGTTGCGTCAAATCATCTTATTCTCCCGGAGGGTAGCCTTATCAAAGGCTCCGTGATGCAAGTTTCGCCAGCGCGTCGGTTGGGTCGCAATGGGCGGCTGCGAATTCTATTTCACGAGGTTGCACCCCCGAATGGAATTGAGCAAAAGGTTGAGACGAACTTGGAGGGCGTTGCCGTGGCCAAGGGCGAACACCTGAAGCTGGACAATGAAGGTGGAGCGGAGGTTACAACTCCGCGCACACGATATCTGACAACGGGGATTCAAGTAATGCTGGCGGCCTCGCAGGCGTCTCCCGATCGCGATGCCGGACAAGGGGGACAGAGTGTGGGCGAAGCGGGAGGCGGAGCGGCGAGCGGTGCATCGGGATTTAAGTTGGTAGGAATGGTTGTGGGAATCGCTGCACATTCCCGCGTGGTGTCGGCCGGTTTCGGATCGTATGGTGCCGGGATGTCGATCTATTATCATTTTCTGGCACGAGGACGCGATGTGGTCTATCCGAAAGACATGGCCATGGTAATCGGGCTAGGAACTCGCGACAGCAAATCAGCGAATGCTGCGGAACCCTCGGCGAAATTAGTTCGATGATCGACCCTGTCGTTCTGCCCTACATGTTCTTTCGGCAACGAAGGATCAAGGACTGAAAACAGCGGAGAATCGCCCCTACTCAGCTTCTTTCTGCGGTCTACCCCGCCATGGGTCTTACGCCGCACCTAGCGTTCACTTTGTCCGGCTTATCGTTGAAGAAGAGCTTGATGAGGTTTAGCGGGCGAGTCGAATGGGACTGCCATTCAAGGACTTACATTTACCTCAGAATGGCATGATTGAGCAAGAATGAGACGGTCGAAGCACCACTGTAAAAGATTGAAAACATTCAGTACGACTCTGGACTCCCGAATTCGGGACCAGGGGGCAAAGGTTCAAATCCTCTCTCCCCAACCATTTTGTTCCAGCCCTTCAGTTACACTTCTGTTCCGCATAAGGGTGGACAGTGTCGATAAGGTACGGTGGACTAACAGCTCACTTCGTGGGGCTGCTCACTGTGCCACGACTTCGGCGGTGCGTGCTTGCTGTGCTTTAGCCAGAGCGGGCGCCACATCTTCGAACGCCGCCACGTGCTTGTCTATGTCCGCTTCCGAGTGCTGAACCGAGATGGTCCATTGCTCATCCCACCAATGCGGCTGGGGCATGACGCCGCGGTTGACCATACCGAACCAGTAATGCCGCCACAAATCGGTGTCAATGGTGATCCAGTCGCGATAATTACGAATCTCTTGCGGATACAGCATGAGGGCGCCGTTGGCCCCCGCGCTGGCGACATAAGCCTGCAGCCCTACCTTATTAATTGTCTGGCGGTATCCCTCGACCAGTTTCCTGTCGAGCTTTTCTACGTAAGCATAGTTCTGCCGTGTCAGCACCTCACGAAAGGTGGCGAGACCCGCAGCCATTGAAACCGGATTGGTATTGGGGGTGCCACCATGGAAGACCCTGCGCTGTGAGATCAGATCCATTACTGAACTGGACGCCCCGAACGCCGAGAGAGGTAAGCCTCCGCCTATCGACTTTGCGAGGCAGATAATATCCGGTTTCACGTCGAAATATTCTGAAGCACCGCCCCAGCAGAGCTTGGCGCCGGTTTTCACTTCGTCAAAAATCAGTAACGCGCCATTTCTTGTGCAAATCTCGCGCAGGCCCTGGAGAAACCCCGGCCGCGGCATGCAAACGCCAAGGTTCATCATGATGGGTTCGAGAATGAGCGCCGCGATTTGACCGGGGTTTTGTTTGAAGCGCAGTTCGACGCTGTCAAGGTCGTTGAACGTGGCCACCGCGACACTGGTGACTGCTGCCTCCAGCACACCTTCCCCACTGGAAACGGAATCGGGAGCACTAACGTCGCCAAACTCGGGGGCGTGGGGCTTCACGCTGACTAAGGCCGAATCATGCGCTCCATGATACCCGCCTTCGAATTTCACGATCTTCTGGCGGCGGGTGGCGGCGCGGGCCAGGCGGATGGCGTGCATCGTGGTTTCCGTCCCGGTGGAATTGAAGCGCAGCATCTCAATCGGAAATCGAGCGCAGATTTCTTCCGCCAGCTCCCACTCCATGTCATGTGGCATGCCGAACATGGTTCCCGTGGTCAAACGTTTTTCTACCGCCTTCATGACCGCAGGATGACAGTGACCCGCGATGATAGCGCCGAAAGAAAGATTGTGGTCGATGTAATCGTTGCCATCGAGATCGCGGAAATGCGAACCCTGCGCCTCCTTCACAAAGATAGGGTAGGGATCGTAGGCCCGATAGTTGCTGGCCACGCCCAGCGGGATTCGCTTCAGATTACGCTTATGCGATGCAGCGGATTTCGGCGTGCGCTTCTCGAAGGTAGCGATCTCTTTCTGTAATTCAGGATACATGTGCGTCTCCTTAAGACAGATGTTCTTTGGATTCAGCGCAACTTGGCGAGAATCACAGCGAGCGCAAGATCGATGTGCGCCCGCATTTCGCGCTCGGCGCGATTCGAATCGCGCTGCAGCAGTGCGCGCACGATGGCCTGATGGCCCGCGATCGAGGTATCAGCTTCGTCATCGCTATAGAGTTGCGCGATTCTGAAGTTGAAATAATAAGTACGGTTCCTGCGAATCATGTCCGCCAGTCGTCGGTTGTGAGATGCAGCGATAATGGCGTCGTGGAAGTGGTCGTTGACCTCCACCAGATGCTGTCGGGAAGATTTCAAAATGCGCTTGGCCTCACCGCGATGGAATGATGCGATGTCCTTGAGTTGCGCGTCGGTGGCGCGCTCGGCGGCCAGACGTGCGCAGTAACCCTCCAGCGCAGCACGCGCCTCGTAAATTTCGCGAATCTCGGCGCCAGTATGCTCCAGAACCACCCAACCCCGGCGCCGGCTTACCACAAGGCCTTCCGCAGCAAGCCGTTGCAGGCCTTCCCGTATGGGCGTTCGGCTTACCTGGAGCCGGTCGGCAAGCTCGACTTCGATCAGCCGTTCATTCGGCCGGGCGCGTCCGGTGACGATATCTTCCCGGAGGCGCTCGTAGACGTCGTCGGAACGCGTGGCGGCTACTGGTTTCCCCAGATGCAAAGCGGACATGGGCAATTCCTCTGTGTTCATTATTCTTCGGCTCTTCTATGATATTCGAGTCCGCGCACTTGAACCTTAGGTAGCCTTTCAAACTTCGCCTCGCTTAGTTTTGCGGCGCGAGATTTCCGTCGGCAATTCCCGCCAACCGCTTGGCAAGTTGTTTACACCGAAGCGAATCGTGTTCGCGTACCATAGCCAGCTTCTCAGCTTCGATGGAACCCTCGGCGTGGATGGCCAAAACAGCTTGGTAACCGGAGAAGTCTGTCGCGGTTAGCTCCTTCACAAGATTCATGGCCTTGAGGCGATTCTCCACCGGCACGCCTTCTCGCCCTCCGAGATATCTGCGGACATACTTACCTATATCGGGACTGTCTAGATCGGTTTCGCTTGGTCCCGTCACCAGCAGACCGCCTGCGATGTCTTGCACATACGCAAGCATCTGGTGAAAGTTTGTTGCAAAGTGGAGCTTCGCCATATTCACCGTGAGTGTGCGGGGGAGTGCAATGCCGAGCGCGCCCGATTCACAATCAAGAGCCGATAAGCGCACGAGAGCGCGCAAGGTTTCGGCGTAGGCGACGAGCTTGGCGAGTTTATCCTGGACATGCTTGGCTCGCTCCAGGCCGTTGTATTCCGCCATGAGAAGAGCGGAGCCGACGAGGGCATCGACTAGAGGAAGCTTGTAGGAGATGGCGGTGAAGCGGTGGAACTCCACGAAGGTCTTGGCTATTTCTCCGGCAAATTCCCACTCGCCGTTGAGAAACACGCGATCGTGCGGCACGAGTACATCGTCGAAAACAGTGAGCGTCTCTATCATGCGGTGTTTCGAAGCTAGTGGGAAATCAAACTCGCTGTCTCCGTGGTGCGCTCCGTAAGAACTGGAGATTAGCTTTAGTCCTTTAGTATTCACGGGAATCGCAAAGGACACCGCGTACGCGGATTCATCCTGCTTCATGGCGCGGGTAGGAAGAACGATGATTTCATTTGTATTCACTGAGACGGAAGTGTGTGCCTTGGCTCCCCGTACGATGATTCCAGCGGGGGTTTCTTTGACAATGCGAAGGTAATAGTCGGGGTGAGCCTGCTCCAGGGGCGATTTGCTGCGATCACCTTTTACATCGGTTTGCGCGACGGAGAGGGCAAGATCATTGCTGCGAACGTATTCATAGAACTTGCGCACGCGGTCGAGATATCCGGTCCCCTTGCTCTGGTCCATCTCGCGAGCCACGAGGTGCAGAGCGAAAAGAGCATCAGTCCCAATCTCCTTGATCAACACCACCAGTGTACCGCCGAGCGCAGTAGCAGTCTCGATCAGTTGGCTTCGGAGCAATAGATCCTCAGCCGTACGGGGCAGCTTGAAGTACCTGCTGAATTCGCTGCCATTTTCCTCATAAACGGCCAGAGTTCGGTATTCCTTATTCTCAGCCATTTCGAAATCGATGGCCGCATGATCGATGGCGAGGCGAATCTCGGCATGCTTGCAAACATCTGGGACGCGCTCTCCCTTGAAGTACACTTCCCTCCCGTCGCTGAGACTCTCGATGTATTGCTTGCTGGTTCGCATGGGTTCCTTTTATCCGGCGTGAGCGTCACGAAAACGCGCCGCCGTAATCCGCTGCCAACTGACGCTAGGTGAAATTCGAAGCCCTAAAACAACGCAAGAACGAACGCTTGACTTCGCATACCTCTTTGTATACAGTGCAGCATATTATATTGCATGCCAGTTGTCTAGGGTGCTTTTCACTGGGGGCTTTCAACGTGAATAGTTCGCTGGCGCCGCAGTTTTCCTATCACGACGATCCGGTCGCGCCCTTGCGTTTATTGGAACCCAACGGCACCTTGGCGGCAGGCGCCGTTTCACCCTTGGACGACGAGCAGGTGCTCCGCGCGCTGAGGCTCATGATGCTCTCCCGGGCGTTTGACGCCAAGGGGATCAGCCTGCAGCGACAGGGGCGCTTTGGAACTTTTTCGCCAGTGCACGGACAGGAAGCTTCCGTTGTAGGCTCAGCTTTTGCGCTCGACCCAAGCCGCGATTGGATTGTTCCGCAATACCGAGAACTGCCCGCGCTTCTTCATCAAGGTCTGCCTCTGGAGCAGTTCATTCTTTATTTCAATGGGCACTCCGATGGCGGCAAGATCCCCGATGGCGTGCGCCTGCTTCCCATTCAAATCTCGTTGGGGGCGCAGTTGCCGCAGGCAGTAGGTCTCGCGTGGGGTCTGCATTTACAAAAAATCGACGGCGTTGTGCTGACCTACTTTGGTGACGGCGCATCCTCGGAAGGCGATTTTCACGAGGCTTGCAATCTGGCGGGCGTGGTCAAGGCGCCGGTGGTTTTCTTTCTGCAGAACAACGGATGGGCCATCTCCACCCCGCGCTCGCGGCAGTCGGCGGCGCGAACCTTTGCCGAGCGTGCGCCGGGTTATGGATTCAGCGGTGTCGTGGTCGATGGAAACGACCTTCTCGCTGTCTATGCCATCACCGCGGCAGCCGTGGAGCGCGCGCGCGCTGGACTTGGTCCCACGCTGATCGAGTCCCAGACCTATCGGCTCGGGGCACATAACACGGCCGATGACCCAACGCGCTATATCTCTCAAGAAATTCTCAATTCCTGGAGCGACCGCGATCCTATATTGCGGGTGCAACGCTACCTCACGGCCCGCGGAGTTTGGAATGATGGCACCGCTTCCGAGTTTCGCGACGATATCGCCGGCACTATCGAGCAAGCGCTATCTGCCGCTCGTGCCACGCCGCCACCCGCGCCCGAGGATCTTTTTAGGCATACCTATGCGGAGTTAACCCAGCGCCAGGCCCGGCAACTCGGCGAGTACTCGCTGTAAACGATCGCACCAACGATAGGCGACGATGAGCCAGATGAACATGCTTGAGGCGATACGAGATGCGCTTGGCAGCGAGATGGCCGACGACGATCGCGTGATGCTTCTTGGGCAGGACATTGGAAAATTCGGCGGTATCTTCCGCGCAACCGACGGCCTTCTTGCGAAATTTGGCGACAAGCGGGTGATTGATATGCCGCTGGCGGAAGGCGCGATCATCGGATCAGCCCTTGGCCTGTCGCTATCCGGGTTGAGGCCTGTCGCCGAAATTCAGTTTCTGGGATTCGCCCAGCAAGCCTTTCATCAGATCGTTCCGCAGGTGGCTCGCATGCGTTACCGCTCGCGGGGGCGCTTCGCCGCCAGCATGGTGATCCGAGCACCTTTCGGTGGCGGGGTCAGAACACCCGAACTGCACTCCGATGCGATTGAGTCTCAGTTCGCACAGGCGCAGGGTTTGAAAGTGGTTGCGCCATCGAATCCGTACGATGCGAAAGGAATGCTGCTCTCGGCTATACGCGATCCCGATCCAGTGTTATTTTGTGAACCCTTGCACGGCTATCGATTTATCAAGGCAGAAGTCCCGTCTTCGTCTTTTACGGTCGACATCGGAAAGGCAAACGTGGTTCGCGTAGGAAGCGATGTCACTCTGTTCGCCTGGAGCGCGGCCGTCGATCTCGCAATGCGAGCCGCAGAGGTTCTTTCCACCGAAGGCATTAGCACCCATGTCCTGGATGTTCGCTCGTTGCTTCCGCTGGACGTCGACAACATAGTTGCGGCGGCCGAAAAAACGGGCCGATGCGTCATCATCCACGAAGCCTCTCTTACCGGAGGATTCGGGGCTGAGATCGCAGCGACCATTTGCCAAGACGCGTTCTATTCCCTGCAAGCTCCGATCGAGCGTGTTACCGCGCCAGATGCTCCGTATCCATTGGCGGCGGCCGAGCAAATGTTTATTCCAAATGTCGAGCGGGTACTGGCTGCAGCGCGACGGACGTTGGAGGTCCAGTGACCGAGACCACACTGGTCGACGTGATTCTGCCGGATGTTGGGGAAGGCATTGCCGAAGCGCAAGTTGTCGAGTGGCTCGTCGCTCCGGGCCAAGCCGTTTCTGAGGATCAGTCAATTATTGTGATCACAACAGACAAATCGGCGGTTGAATTACCTGCTCCTACTTCGGGCATCCTCCGCCAACAGGCGGTGCAAATCGGCGCAACTGTTACCGTCGGCACACTGCTGGCCCGGATCGAGGCTTCAGAAGCGGCCGTTAAAAAACTCACTTCCAACTCCAGCGAGTCACTGAGTAAGTCTGCATCTCATGCTTCCATCCCAATTTCTGGTGTGGCGGCGGCACCCAGCACGCGGCTTCTGGCTCGTCAACTCAAGATTGACCTGGGTCGCGTTTCTGGATCGGGCCCGAAGGGTCGCATCCTTGACGACGACGTTCGGAAGGCCGCGGCCGCGAGTGAGGCTGGCGCAACCATTCGTGGACAATCTTTGCAGGCTTCACACTCAGATCAGCGGGATGAAGTATCGATCCCGCTGAGCCGAACCCGGCTCGCCATCGCGCGCTCCATGGCCGCAGCTTGGCGCGACGTGCCGCATATTATCGAATTCCGCCAGATCGATGCCACACAACTAGAACGAGCCCGGGACGCCCATCGCGCTAATGTCGAGAAAAAAGGCGGACGTCTTACCTTTTTGTCTTTCTTCGTCAAGGCCGTCGCCGCAGCGCTGGCGGGGCACCAGACCTTCAATGCCCGGCTTGATATACAGCGTGAGGAAATCATCTGCAGCCGCCACTGCAACATTGGTATCGCCACGGCAACTGAGGCAGGGCTGATTGTGCCGGTATTGCGAAACGTCGAGAACCTCTCGATGTTGGAAATCGCACTTGCGATTGAGAAGCTAGCGCATCGCGCGAGAAGTCAGCTGCTGTCTCTCACCGAGTTGTCAGGAGGAACCTTCACGATTACGAACTTCGGCAGCTACGGGGCGTGGCTGGGAACGCCGATCATCCGTGCCCCCGAGGTCGCCATTGTGGGTTTCGGTAGGGTTCAGCAATCTGTTCTGGCCATCGATGGTGCTCCGGCTGTGCGACCAGTTCTGCCGATTTCCGTGGCCACAGATCATCGTGTACACGACGGCGTTCATCTTGCAGCCTTCCTCGACACCATCACAGAGCTGCTGTCTAACGCGAATGCATTTTTCACTGACGACAAGGCAGGTGGCACGAATGCTCGCTGAGAGTTCCACGAAACTGTTTGATCTATCGAATCAAGTCGCCATCGTTACTGGCTCGGGAAGGGGCTTGGGCGCCGCGATTGCCCGCGGTTTGGCGGGCGCCGGTGCTTCTGTGATGGTCTGCTCCCGCACAAAGTCAGAAGTAGAGCGTATGGCCGCGGAGATCGTCCGAAGCAGCGGAAAAGCTGCCGCGACCGTGGTTGACACGAGTAATCGAGAGAGTTGCCAGCGTCTTGTCGACGAAACAGTTGCTCGCTTCGGCCACGTCGATATTCTTGTCAACAATGCCGGCATCGACGTCATCGCGCCCGCCGAAGATCTAACCGACGACGGCTGGCAGCAGGTGATTGACGTCAACCTCAAGGGATATTTCATTTGTTCCCAAGTGGCTGCCCGCCAGATGCTGCGTCAAGGCACCGGCGGTTCGATCATCAACAATTCCTCGATCTGCTCCATCATCGGAGTTCATGGGCTTACGGCTTATTCGGCAGCCAAGGGCGGGGTCAATCAACTTACTCGAGTGATGGCCGTTGAGTGGGCGCAGCGCGGCATTCGAGTGAATGCCATAGCGCCGGGATATTTCGAAAATGTCATGCAGGGCGCCACCGATGAGCACGCCCGCTCAGACAAGCAGAAACAAGTCATCAACTTCACGCCGATGGCGAGGCGAGGACGTCCCGAGGAATTAATTGGGCCGGTGATCTTTCTCGCCTCCGGCGCGTCGTCATACGTCACCGGCGCCGTTCTCTTCGTCGATGGAGGATACACCGCGCAGTAATAGCGACGGCGCAGTTGAGTGGGAGCGGCTTGGTTCAGTGCACCAGAAAAAGGCTCGGAGATAACTTTCATGTCCGCAAAGATACTCGACTACATGCGTCGCTATGACTATAAGAAACTCGTTCTCTGCAATGACACGCAGAGCGGCCTGCGTGCGGTCATTGCCATTCATTCGACCAGCCTGGGTCCGGCAACAGGTGGTCTGCGAATGTGGCCTTACGCCAGTGAAGAGGAGGCGATCTTCGATGCTTTGCGCCTTGCCCGCGGAATGACCTACAAATACGCGGCTGCCGGAGTGAACCTGGGGGGCGGCAAAGCGGTCATTATCGGCGATCCGAAGCGCGACAAGAGCGAGGCGCTGTTACGCGCGTTAGGACGATTCATCGACCAACTGGGCGGTGAGTACATTACAGGAGAGGATGTGGGCACGACCCTCAACGACATGGAAGTTATTTTCAGTGAGACCAATCATGTCGTGACGTTGCCGAAACATTGTGGAGGAGCCGGAGACATCGCTCCCGCGACGGCGCTCGGGTCAGTAGCCGCAACCAAGGCTTGTGCGAAGCGCGTCTGGGGTACAGACCAACTCAAGGGCCGAAAAATCGCACTCCAAGGGTTGGGGGCAGTGGGCTACAAAGCGCTCCGCATGCTCGTAGAAGAGGGCGCTCAAGTCGTTGTGGCAGATGTGGATTCGCAGAAGGTCGATGCTGCCATCACGGAGTTTGGAATAACGGCGGTTGCTCCAAACGATATCTACAAACAGAACGTCGATATATTTGCCCCCTATGCTCTCGG
This sequence comes from uncultured Acidobacteriota bacterium, assembly GCA_963842075.1. Lineage (GTDB taxonomy): Bacteria > Acidobacteriota > Terriglobia > Terriglobales > Acidobacteriaceae > Sulfotelmatobacter. The sequence goes on from CAWJFA010000024.1 coordinate 28,871, forward strand.
CGCGGTGATTAATGACGAAACCATTCCTCAGCTGCGCTCGAAAGTGGTCGCGGGCTCGGCAAATAATATTTTCGCCGAAGAGCGCCATGGAGACGAACTCGAGCGTCGCGGCATCGTCTACGCTGTCGACTACATAGCGAACTCCGGTGGAACAATTTTCGACACGGACCGGCTGCGCAAGGGCGGTTTTCAGCCAGAGCGGGCCTTGGCAAATGTTCGGAAGATCTACGAACGGATCGAGGAAGTCTTCCGGCTGGCGGAACGTGATCACATTCCTTGCTACGCCGCCGCCGATCGTCTGGCCGAAGAACGGATTGCGGCGTTAAAAGCTGTCCGCTTACTCGATCCGGGGACGCTTCCTGGCGGTGTTTGCCGAAGCGTGTGACGCGAAGCAACTGGGAGGCAGATTGCGCTGGTGCGAAAAGATGATTTGGAGGTTTTGATTATTCGATCAAAGCGTCAGTGGATGATGTGACACAATGCAGCACTCGTTTAAGTCCGTATTGTCGAAGGGGGGAACCATGAAGCTCTTGAAACTCGCAAAGACGGCGGTTTTTTCGATTGGCATCGTGGTGATGCTCAGTCTAACCGGCTCGCAACTAGGATGGGGACAGGGCGGAGCCACCGGAGCAATCACCGGCGCGGTGCTCGACACAACCGGGGCAGTCATTCCGAACGCGGCAGTCCAGGTCCTCGATGCCGCCACTGGACAACCTGTACGCAGCTTGAGTACCGGTTCGAACGGGAGTTTCAGGGCCACCTTACTTCCTCCTGGCCTCTATACAGTAACGGTGAGTGCACGGAACTTCGGCGACTCTCGAGCCGAGGACGTGGAAGTTCGGGTGACCGAAACCACCACTTTAAACGTGATGTTAAAGCCGGCCGGACAGTCGCAGAAAGTGGACGTGATTGCCCAAGTGGTAAGCGTCAACACTGAGAATGCGACGACAGGTCAGACCATCGAACACGCCGAGGTAGGCGGCTTGCCTCTGGCCACGCGCAACTTTCAGCAGCTTCTGACTCTCTCCACCGGCGCTTCGAGCAGCCTCAACAACTCCGAGCAGCTTGGCCGGGGCACGGTTGCCATCAATGTGAATGGACAGCGCGAAGATAACAACAACTATCTCATCGAGGGTGTCAGCGCCACCGACTACAACGTCGGGAAGCTGACCAACACTCCGCTTCCCAGCCCGGACGTGATTCAGGAGTTCAAAGTCCAGACCAGCCTGTACGATGCCAGCTCGGGGCGCAACGGCGGGGGCATGGTGAATGCGGTGTTCAGAACGGGAACCAATCAGTGGCATGGCGACGCCTTTGAGTTCTTCCGTAATGATGTCCTCAACGCCAATGATTATTTCCTGGGACGGAATGGTCAGCCGCGTCCCGAACTCAAACAGAATATCTTCGGCGCCAGCATTGGCGGCCCGCTGGGCTCAGGCGGCAAGCTCGGCTACATCTTCGGAAATTTTCAAGGAACGCGTCAGCGCAGCGGGGCGGACCTGGGCACCGTGATCAGTACCAGCATCCCGGTCCTGCCTGCCGATCGGTCGAACGCTTCGCTCGTGCAGACTTTTCTGCCCGGCGTACCCAATGCCCAGATTGACCCGGTTGTACTCGGTCTGCTGAATTTGAAGGGCAACCAGTTTTGCACCGGCCCCAGTGGATACCTGATTCCTTCTATTGCCGGCACGCCGGGAACTGTGGGCAGCTTCACTTGCAGCAATCCGGGCCGGTTTAGGGATGATCAGTTCACGATTAACTGGGATCGCGAATTTAACGAGCACAAGGACAAACTTGGGGCGCGCTTCTTCTTCAGCAATTCGGATGCTCTTAAACCTTTCGGCGCGGGCGGTCTGCTCTCAACCTACGGCACGCCGCCCAGCAAGACGGACTTGAATTTTCCACTGGATATCCCGGTGAATACCCGGTTCCTGAGCAGCTCGTGGACCCATCTGTTTTCCAATAACGAGGTCAATGCATTCACCTTCGGTTACGTCCGCATCAACAACTCGTTCACTAACGTGCCGATCGTGACGGCGTCTCAACTGGGAATCAACCGGCCCATGAATACCATCACGGACGCCATTTACAAATTCACCTTTACCAGTTCTGGGTTCCAGATCGGCCCGAGTCCGGGGGATAATTCCCAAATTCAAAATAACTTTACTTACAGCGATGTGTTCAGTTGGGTGAAAGGAAATCACCAATTCCGTTTCGGCGGGGAGTTCGACAACCTGAGGCTCGACAAGTCGTTCCCCCAGGTTTTCAACGGTCAGATGTACTTCTCGAACACTCCTGCAAGCGCGAGCTTGCCGGCGCTCACCGATTTTCAGAACTTTCTGCTCGGCTCGCCCCAATTCGTCTTTGGTCAAAGCGGTGCGTACACCCACCAATATCGCCACAACAACATCGCCGGGTTCGCTCAGGACGATTGGAAGGCAACGCGGAATCTCACCGTAAATGTCGGGCTCCGGGTGGAATCTTTCGGCGCATGGCACGATAACCTGTGCCACATTGGAAATTTTGATTCGTCCCTGCTGCTGAAGGGACAGTACCCCTATCTCTATCCGGAATGCGTGAATAAATTCAACGTGCCGGGCCTGCAAGGGACTACTAATTCCACTACGTTGAATAACACTTATGCAACCGGGTGGGGCCCGCGCATTGGGTTAGCTTATGACGTCTTCGGCCACCATAACACCACCGTGCGCGCTGGCTACGGAATTTACTATGTTCAGCAAGATGTGGGCGCGGTCGACAACCTGGCGTTTCAGGCGCCGCTACTCGACGTGGTTTTCTCTGGGGGACCTCCCGGATGCCTTCCCAATTACTTCGAACCGGTAACGCCGGCGCCCTGTCCTGGGAGTTCACCAGCCACTCCCAATCCGAATGGCCTGCCCGCGCCGGGAGTGATTTCTCCGGCGTTCGTGCCGGTACTTTCGCAGATCACGGGATTTGTTAACTCCAGCGGTCAGCCGACCACTGACACTTCCCAAACCCCGCAGTACAACAATAACGGGGTAAACCTGTTCACGTTGCAAGTGCCGCGCAACTATCGAGTGCCGAGCGTGCAACAGTACAATCTGACGATCCAGCGGTCGTTGGGGCGCAATTTCGTGCTGGAAGCCGGCTACGTGGGTAGCCACACCGTTCATCTGCGCGAAGTCCACGACGCGCTGCAATCCGTGATTGCCAGCCCGCAGAATCCGTTGACCGTAACTGGTGCGAATGGTCAGCAATACACCATTACTCAGACCACCCTTGCCAATGCTCTCGCTCGCAGTTCTTATCAGGGAGTCAACGGATACTCTGGCTTCGAGGCGTTCGCGGATGACGCCTATGCCCATTACAATTCCTTTCAGACCACGCTTTCCCGCCGTTTTGCCAACAGCTACTTCCAAGCGGCTTACACCTTTTCCCGTTCCACCGATGTCGGATCCAGTTCCAACACGGCTTTCAACACGGTATTCAATAACCAACTGAACCTCCGCGGCTCCTACGGGCTTTCTGATTTCGATCGCCGGCATCGCCTGGCAATAAGCTATCTGCAACATCTGCCCTTCTTCAGTCATTCGTCAGATTTGAAGGGCAAAGTGCTGGGAGGTTGGAGTGTTTCCGGAGTGACCGTTTTTCAGTCGGGCACACCATTCTCAATCTTTGACTCGGGCGCTGGTTCCGCTTACGTAGGGTTGACGACGGTGCCGGGAACTACCGCCAGTCTTGCCCCGGGAGCCACGCTAGGCAGCGGCTTGACCTCGGGAAGCGTCGAGTCGCGCCTGAACGGTTACGTCAACATAAATGCTTTTCAGAAGGCTCCCATTATCGGAGACGATGGCGCAGCTACCGGCTTCGGCAACCTGGGACGCAACATTTATCACGGCCCGTTCCAGCAGAACTGGGACCTCTCTCTGATCAAGAATTTTTCTATTACCGAACGTCACAAGCTTCGTTTCACCGCTGATTTCTTTGATCTCTGGAATCACCCGGTGTTCAGCAGTCCGGCATTTACCGACGTGGAGAATCCCTCTGCCTTTGGCCAGATTATCTCCACGGAAAACAATCCGCGTATCATCCAGTTCTCGCTGATGTGGTCATTCTGAACCGCAAGAGCAGAGTGCTGAACAGGTGCAGTTTCCAATTCACCGAGCCACGCGTGGCTCAGAAGGATACGATCAATGAATCTGGCATCGAAATGGTTTTCGGCAGCAATTTGCCTCGCGATTTTGCTCTGTTCCTCCGTCCTGGGTTGGACGCAGGCGACGGCCCTCCCCAACCAGGATGTCTCAGCGATCTACAAGCGGCTGCTGCCGCAGATCCAGAAGATTCCTATCGTGGATATGCACGCGCACCCGGGATACTGGGATGACAGCGACGTCGACGCCATGGCCGTGACTGTGACCGATCTGGATCCGATGCGCACGCGCGCTACTAATCCGGAATGGGCTGCGGCTGCCAAAGCTTTATTTGGTTATCCGTACTCGGACTTTTCCCCCGAGCACGCAGCCTGGCTGGATAAGAAGGATGACGAACTGCGGAAGGAATGGGGCAAAGACTACTTTACGAAGATCCTCGATAAGGTAGGTATTCAAGTCGGCGTGGCAAATCGCGTCGCGATGGATTACCTCGAAGGTAATCCGCGCTTTCGCTGGGTAGTGTTCGTTGATCCTTTTATGTTCCCCTTCAATAATCACGATCTCGCCATCAACCCGGATCGTGCCGTTTATTTTCCCATCCAGGAAAAGGCTCTTCATCGCTACATGACTCAGGTGGGCGCATCCCAGTTGCCGGCCGACTTGGCTGGTTACGAGGCCCTCATCAATCGCGTGATTTCGCAGGATAAACAGCAGGGCGCAGTTGCCATAAAGTTTGAAGCTCCTTATTTCCGGTCGTTGGTGAATATTTCCGATCCACCCCGCGAAAAAGCAGAAGCGATTTACCGCAAGTATTCCTCTGGTGGAGTTCCTTCAGCGGAGGAATATTTAGTATTCCAGGACTACGTCTTTCGCTATCTGATCGTGCAGGCCGGCGTTCAGCACCTGGAAGTTCACGTCCACAGCGCAGTTGGGGCTGGCAACTACTACTACCTGAGGGAGGGCAATGCGATGGACCTGGAAAACATTCTCAGAGACACGCGTTATAAGGACACCACTTTCGTGATGATTCACGGGGGCTATCCTTATGACCGTGAATCCATCTGGCTGGCGGCCTTGCCGAATGTGTATTTGGATTCCTCGGAGTTTGTCCTGCTCACTTATCCAGCGGAATACAGCCGAATCTTGAAAAATTGGTTCGAGATATTTCCAGAAAAAATTGTGTTTGGCTCCGATGCCTTCCCCTACACAAGAGAAGTTGCCGTTCCCGAAACCTATTGGTTGGCCATCAACACGGCGCGTACGGCCACCGCTGCAGCTTTGGCGGAAATGGTGGCGCAAGGGGAGATTACTGAAACAAGAGCGATGGAGATCGCGCGCGACTATTTTCACGACACTACCGCCAGGCTATTTGGACTTGCGACGCTGGGGCAGTCCGGAAAGTGAAGTTTGAACCTATTGCGTTCGTCTTAGCTGGGCGGGGACGAATCTATTGAACGATGGTATCGACCGACACCTTTGGATCATGCCTCTCCGAGAAAAGATAGCTCTCTTCAGCACGCTGCGATGGGAAAAGCAATCTCTCAAATCGCAAAGCATTAGATTCCGTCATAGCGGGAATATCCACGTTCGGCCCAATAGTCTCTTGGCTCGCTCTATGAAGACTTGCGATTGAGTTGGCTATGGTTTTCGGGCAAAAGCGGTGCAAACTGGGTCAAGCCGGGGCCAACTTTATCAACAAATTGAGCAGCCATAGGACCACCCTGGAGTGTTGGCGGCCCCATTTCGGCCACCTTGCCTGTTTGTGTATACCTTTACAAGCATATGCGCGGAGGAGTATATTAACGGAATGGAATCTGTGTTCGAAATCATTGCGGAGCCGAACCGCCGCGCGATCCTCAGCCTGCTCGTCTCGTCACAACAGTCGGTGGGAGACATCGAGCGTCAGCTTCGTATGCCGCAGCCGACCGTGTCAAAGCACCTGCGAGTGCTGCGCGACGCCGGTTTCGTGGAATCCACGGTGGATGCCCAGCGCCGTCTCTACCGGCTGAAACCTGAACCATTTCAGCAGGTGGATGCCTGGCTGGCTCAGTTCCGTCGGTTCTGGTCCGCTCACCTGGATGCTCTCGAACGCCACCTCGACCGCATGCATCCATCAACCGCAAAGAAAAGAAAAACTAAGGAGAAGAGGGCGCGGCCCAAACCGCGAACGTGATAAAGGAGAAACGAAATGAAAATCAAAGTGACCAGCCTATATGTGGACGACCAGAACAAGGCTCTGCGCTTCTATACGGAAGTATTGGGCTTTGCCAAGAAGGCCGATTTCAGTCAGGGCCCATATCGCTGGCTGACCGTGGCCTCGCCCGAAGAGCCGGATGGCACTGAGCTGCAACTGGCGCTGAATAACAACCCCGCAGCCAAGGCGTATCAACAGGCGATTTTCCAACAGCGCCAGCCCGCGGCCAATTTTTTTACCGACGACGTCAAGCGCGACTACGAGCGGATCAAGGCCCGCGGCGCCGAGTTCACGATGCCGCCCACCGACGTGACCGGCTCGACCATTGCCATGCTGAACGACACCTGCGGCAACCTGATTCAGCTCACCCAACTGGCACGCTATTCACGCTAGGGATAAGGAGGAGAAGGTGACCGATCGCGAACAGTACACACCAGGTCCGGCCAGCGGGGCCCGCGTACAAAAGGACCAGATACAAAAGGACCGGGGACAAAACGGCATTAATGAAGAAAAGTGGACGCTCGTCCTCATCCGCGAACTGCGCCACTCGCCGGAAAGAGTCTGGCAGGCGCTTACCGACCCGGCGCATCTGCGCGAGTGGGCTCCTTTTGTAGCCGATGGGAGCCTGGGTATGGTTGGAACTACGGTGAAGCTCACCACGGTGGCAGCACCCACGCCGCTGGTTTCCGAGACAACAGTGACGCGAGCCGACGCTCCCAAGGTGCTTGAATACAACTGGGGTAACCATGATATCCGGTGGGAACTCGAAGCCTTCGGTGACGGCACTCGCCTGACGCTGTGGCACAACATCGATCGCCGCTTCATCGCAATGGGTGCTGCCGGGTGGCACATTTGTTTCGATGTTCTGGATCACCTTCTCAGCGGAACTCCCATCGGCCGCATCGTCGGCCCCGAGGCTATGAAGTTCGGCTGGCAGCGGCTGAAGGCGGAGTACGCCAAGCAGTTCGGTATTGAAACGCACTGATTGCAGGAAATCAGGCCCGCCTCAGGCGGCGCAAAATTCGTGAATCGAGTAAATGACGCCGTATCGCCGATCAATGGAGGACAAATGATCATGAAAGAGTCCACCAAACGTTCGATTTTTCGCTGGCTTCATATCATCTGTGGCATTCCGATACTCGGTTACGTTTATGATTCGCCTTCGGATACTCACAACTACGCCACCAGTGTTAGGTATGTCTTTCTTCCAGTACTGCTCCTTTCGGGGCTTTGGATGTGGAAAGGGCACCTGCTTCGACGACTTGTTTCGAAGCGATCGGCTTAGTGATTGTGATCTGTGAACATTCTCGCTCAAAACAAAAACGGGCCGCAAAGTAAGCCGCTTGTCCTAGCCTCGCTGGGTTTTCGCCGCAAATAGGAACAGCGCTGCTGTAAGAACTAGCGTCGAGACCTCGATCAATAGCGAATACAGAGTCAAGCGTTTCGCCTGGTCAAACCGTGCCAGCAACCGGCTGACCACCAGTCCCACAATCACCATCGGCGAGCAAAGCAGCCGATCTATGCAAATCCAGCCCAGGACCATCGTCCCCTGGTTCACGGCCGGGATACTGAGCACTCCCAGGCAAATCGGTGCAGTCAAACTCAGGCCAAGCAAGACTCTGGAATATCCGGTGTAGAGGTTTTCGGACTTGCGGATCACCAGCGCCAGAAAAACAGTCGGGACAAGCAACATGCAGGCAATGAAGATCTCCAACATCAAGTCGCCGGCTGCGTACATTCCGCCCGCCGCCGCGACGTCTCCGGGGTGATTGACGTACAGCAGGTGGCGCGCATAGACGAGGAGCGCCGCCGCCGCAAGCACTACAGCATAAGACGCTGCCACCAGACCCAGCTGAGCCTGAAGAGGGACCGCTTTCATGTCGGCATTCTACGCGTTGCGCTTAGCCAAGTTCTGATTAATGTCTGGCGTCCCGTGTTTGTTCGACGGGTGGCGGGCGAGTGACCCGCTCAAGCCCGCTTTCGGCTTGAGTGGGGCAGTTCGTTCCCACTAACTAGTTCGAATCGCAACCCAGAGACAGGCGCAGAGCAGCACGCCTGATTCATTCGTGCCGAACTCCGGTTACTCAAGCGCGGAAATTTCCTCTTTCGAGCCGAGCCGCTCCATGCGATATTCTTCCGAGGACAGCCCATGCACATCGCGCGACAGACACCGCAGGAACTGGTTGTCGTGGCCGGCAGTCGTTGGGTCTCCGCAATCTGCGCCGCCGGCGCACTCTTCACCCTCTACCGGGCGATCACGCGGCACGAACCGAAAATCCTCTTCGTAGCTGCCTTCTTTCTGCTATTCGCTCTAGTCATGGACCTGCGCAAAACTTTCACCTTCGACGCCATGCAGCGCATCGTCCGCTGGAAAGGCCGCACCGTCCTCAAGGCGGAATCGGGCGAAATCCCCTTCGACGACATCACCGACATCGGCACGGAATCCAAACGCGCCGGGAGCAACAGGGACGTCCCCGTCTATCGCCTCACGCTCATCACCCCGGGAGCCACGATCCCCATGGCTTACACCTACAACGGGCAACCCGACGGCTACTCCACTCTGCGAGAGCAGATTCTCACCTTCGTCAAACCCGGCGCAATTCAAAAACTGACGCCGGACGGAGAGCTCCGCCAGACGGAACGTTCCCAGTAATCGGCTTTGGGAAGGGCACGCCTTCAGCCCTTGCCGCCAGAGCCAAGAAAGCCGCGGGTTTTAGCCCCTGAAGTACGCTCGCCTCCAACCGTCGAGGGTTATGAGATGGCTTGTGGTTTGTTCGCCTGGATCAAGTTTGTGACGTATAGACATCCCCACTCAAGCCAAAACAGGGCTTGAGTGGGCCACCCGCCAAGGTGTGTGCCCGGTCGCTTCGATCCCCACTCGCACCGAGCCCGACAGCGCCGCATAAAACGCTCGGGCTTTTCCGCTCTCATGCTCTAATCGGCGTTCGACTAGTCGCCGGTCTCCCCATCCAGCACCGCAATCTGCTGATAGCGCGTATGTAAATCACAACCTACAATCTTCATGTGCTCGGCTCCTTTCCTCCGAGCCCTGGTTGCTTGAGCGCACCAAGTTTACTCGGCGGCTGGGAGCCGACACGGTTATCTAATCAGCCTTCTTTAAAAGTTTTGGCGGCCTTACTTTGTAAGTTTTATTGTGGCATGTTGCGAACCTAGGGTCGTCGCGGTAACAGTAACTGTCTTCGTGCCGCCGCTGTTTACGGATGTAGGGACCTTAAGGATAACTTGCGTTGCGAGTGGCGCAATATCGATATGGTCCGGCACCGCTCCGATAAGCGGCACACCATTTCCCGACCACGCGAGGTAAACGCGCGTGTTCGAGGGTTGTGCGGGTGCTTTTAGCCAAATCTCCAAGTCGATTGTCTGGCCTCCCTTCACCGATGCAGGGGCCACGACCTTGTCCACATCAATCCTGTCGTAGATCGATATCACTTGTGGGGTTGGCAGATCTTGATACGCATACGGTCCGGCCACACAGTGTATCCTCAGATTTATTGTAGCGGTCGTGGTTTGGCCAACCAAGCTGTGATCAAACGTATAGTTATTTGCGAAAACTGCGTACGTACCGTTGGCCACCATATTTATGATTGCGCCATTCCATTGAGTCGCGTGAGCAACTGCTGAATTTGTGGTAGGCGTGAGAGGCGCTCCTGTCGTCCACGAGATTGAGTGCGCATACCAGTCCGCCGCCCATGCATACGCGGGGCAGTTGATGGTCGTCTGCCCTATTTGATCGGAGGGGCCGTAATTGACGCCAGCTTCGAATGCAACTCTGGTCCAGGGCGTAACGGGGATGGCCATTCCGTGACTCGCAAAAAATGCGCTTGCCGCTGCGTCATCGCTCGGAGCTGTTTGTGCATTGAGGATGTTGCTAAGGCCCGTCACGATAGTAAGTAGGGTCGTCACACCTACGAGTAGCGTGACCCGTCGTAATGGTCGGACCCGAGTCTTCATAATTGTCTCCTCACAGTAGCATTTATTTTTGCATCGGCGGAGTTTCTATCCCAGGAGCCTCTAATGTCAAGACTAAATGTGGTCACCTCATGCAAGTCCGTCGCCGAAATTTCGTCTAGCGCGGTTTGCCTGCCTAGGTGTAGGCTTTCTAAGTTTTCTAAGTTCTCTAAGTTCTCACAACGCGAGGAGCTTGTCGAGGCATGGCTGACAAACATCCATATTCACCCGGAGGTCAAGGTGGCATCGCTGCGGCTATCAATCAGCTGCGGAAATCTTTCCCCAAGACAGTGGACGCAGACACTCTCAGGAAACTCTCGATTGCCCCGAAGAATGAGAGCTACGTCATCAACGTACTTCGATTCGTTGGAGTCCTTGACGCCGCTGGAAACAAAACGGAGGACGGCTCGGCCGTCTTCTCGCAGGGCGACGAAGAGTTCAAGGTAGGCCTCGAAAAGATGGTCAAGAAGGCATACATCGGCCTCTTTGATCTGTATCAGGAAGGTGCTTGGGCCTTGTCACAAGACAAGCTGATGTCCTATTTCCGGAGCAATGACCAAACAAGCGAGCTCGTTGGTCGGCACCAGGCAAACACGTTTCAGCTTCTAGCTAGTTTTGCTGGGCATGGACAACCCGTCGGCGCGACTGCCTCGAAGAATTCACCGAAGGCTAATACGCCAAAAACCCCGAAGGTGAAGACGACTGGAGGGGTACCGGCGATAAAATCGCAGGGGCTGGGCGGCTCCCAGCAACACCAAGGCGATTTCGCTCTGACAGTGAGAATTGAAGTTAATCTGCCCGCTCAGGGCGATCAGGACACTTACGACAAGATTTTTCGCAGTATTCGCGAGAACCTGTTCCCCAATGCCAAGTAGGCTAAAGAGTTTTGAAACAGTTGTTCGTGCGATTGCAACCATAAGGCTACCGTCGCAGCCTGTGCCGGAGACGTTGACTCCGTCCCCGCCTACGCTTCATCCGTTCGACTCGCGAAATATCCACCCGAAATTACCCGCGAAGGTCAAGAAGTTGTTCGATGACGGTCACTTTGCCGAGGCTACCTACCATGCATTTAAGTTCTTAGACAAACAGGTGGAGAAGCATTCAGGACTTTCCGACTCGGGTTTCAGCTTGATGATGGATGCATTTAATTACAAGAATCCGAAGATCAAATTGACTCCGCTGGCCAACCAAAGCGAGCAGGATGAGCAAGAGGGTTATAGATTTGTTTTCGCGGGAGGGGTGAAGGCAATTCGCAATCCTAGAGCTCACGAATTCAGCGTGGTGGATGATCCTGATACCTGTTTGGATCACTTAAGTTTCGTATCGCTCCTGTTACGACGGCTTGGGCAATCCGGTTTCGTCTAGACTTTCGTCTAGACCGCAAGCTGGGCTCGGCGATTTGTTGGAGGTCAGAGTCCCCACCCTAACGTCGCAAAAGAAGAGCAAGGCGTGGATTGCGAGTAGTTTCCGCGACGTTAGGATGGGGCACCCGGCATTTAAAATATGGCAGTTATCGCAGCGGTAAACCGCTGCGCCACCTAAAAGCCAGACGTCGGTGGGTGGCGAACGAATAAGGATTCGGGGTCCGTGGTGCCCACTCGTCGAAATGCGCGACGAGTGGGGCAGCCTCTTCACTGGTGGCGCTCAGTTGGGCCAGCCCCCGCGAATCGTGGACGTGACCGGCCCAACGTGGCTGGGGATAAACAGGCGATGGCGTCGCTTGAAATGCGGAGTTGTGGACGATATCCTTTTGGATTCTTCGGTAACGCTCAGGTTTCGTCGTGAGCCGCATTTCTGAATGAAGTTAGGCTTGGACAGCGCATCGGCGTCGTCCATCAGCACTGGAAAATTTATGGCGAGGGACATCATTCGAACGCCCAACGCGCCGTCTCCGCCGCCCACATACAGCCAGGCGGTGAGGGCAGCGGGTCTTGTCTTCGTCTCAGGCACCGGGCCGCACGACCCAGTAACCGGGAAGATTGTTGGGGACACGATCCAGGAGCAGACCAGACAATGCTTGGAGAATATCTCTGCCATCCTCAAAGCCTCAGGCACTTCCCTCGAACGGGTCGTGAGCGCCACTGTCATCCTTCTCGAGGAAACAGACTTCGCCGGAATGAATGAAGAGTGGATTAAGTGGTTTCCGCTGAATCCGCCCGCGCGGCAAGGCGCGAAGTTACCCGTTCGAATCCCCGGCATGAGAGTGTCTATCGCCGCCATTGCCGAGGCCTAAGCCTCCCTTGCGTCGGTGGTAAGCAAACGATGGCGGTAGTACACCGCGAGCTGGCACGCCGCGAATCGTGGAAGGGACCAGCGCAACCGCCTTTTAGTTCTCCACAGCCCCATCGCGACATCTGACCTTGCGATCCACAATCAAATCATTCCATCATTGCCCCAGCACAAGGAGTCGAGCGCGCGCCGCCGCAAATCCATGCAAGGCAAAACGTGGCGAGCAAGTGCATGATTCAAAAGAACTAAGCACGTAACTTATTTAGAAACCGATATTTGCCGGCGAAAAACCGCAAACCCCATGATTTTAAGTAATTTGCAAAACAGGGGGGAGGGGGGCCTTCTAGAAAGACATGGGAACAGCCGCAGTCCCCCTATGCCAGCACTGGATGGACAACGCTACCCGCTGCGGATCCCCTGCGATGCGGGGGACGCGGTACTGCTATTCCCATCACCGTGCGCAAGCGCAGAGCGCGAGAAAAAATGCAGAGCGCGCGCGGCAGGGCTGGTTTGAATCCGCAACCCTGCACGATGCGGCATCCATCCGGTGCGCTCTGATGCAAGTCATGATACGGCTGGTATCGGGCGAGATCGATCACAAGCAGGCGGGCCAGATTTTCTATAAGCTGCAGACGGCGAGCCTGAACTTGAGGGCCGCGGGACTCGGCCCTGTAAAGGCAGATGACGAATCCTCGTAAAACGGTCGAGCAATCAATCCAACGACCGGTGGCCCGCTCAAGCCCCGCTGAGGTTGCAGGTTACGCTCAGCGCAGCTAAATTAGGTGCGGGAGTTGGAGGTGTACATGAAAAGGCCCATCCCGCCGGAAGCTGCCTCTGCATTCATCGACAGAAAGATCAAGCAACTTGGCGACTGGCGCGGGAAGACGCTCGCGAAAGTGCGCGAAATCATTCACGAGGCAGACCCGGAGGTCGTCGAGGAATGGAAGTGGATGGGAAGCCCGGTGTGGTCGCACGACGGAATCATCGCGGTCGGCAACGGCCACAAAGATAAGGTGAAGCTGACCTTTGCCCACGGGGCGAGCCTTCCGGATCCTGATAAGGTCTTCAACGCGGGCCTCGGAGGCAACGCGTGGCGAGCGCTCGATTTGTTCGAGGGCGATAAGATTAATGAGCGTGCTCTAAAAAATCTCGTCCGTGCCGCTATTGATTACAACCAGATCAAATTGAAGAAGAAGGCGCCTGCGGGCACTCGAGCGAAAGTGCATAAAAGTAAAAAGTGATGAGAGCACAGCTTTTTCTCACTAATTCTGTTTGCGCGACTGCCTGACAATGGTGCTTGGCGACCTCACATCGTCAGCACGACGCGGAACTCGGCCTTGCCGCTCATCATGCGCGCGTAAGCCTCCGCCGCTTGTTCGAGTGGATAGGTTTCAATCATGGGACGCACGCCACTCAGTTCGGCAAAGCGCAGTGTGTCCTCGGAATCCGCTGGTGTTCCGGAGGCCCAGCCTTGAATGGTTTTACTTCCACTGATGAGCTGTAAGGGCGTGACCTCAATGGGATCGGATGTCGCACCGATCACCATGAGCTTGCCGTTCGGCCCCAGACCGTCGATCAGCTCGGACATCGCTTTCGAGCTTGGGGGTGTGGCTAGAATTACCTGCGCGCCGCCCAGCTTTTGCAATGCGCCGGCTGGGTTGGTCGACGTGCTGTCGATGTATACGCTCGCTCCGAGTTTCTTAGCGAGCGGCGCATTTTCGGACCCGCGCCCGATTGCCACGACTTTATAACCAAATTTGTTCGCGAATTGAATGCCGAGGTGACCCAACCCGCCGATACCCAGCACCGCGACCAGGTCACCGGGAAACGCGCCACTGTGCCGCAGCGCATTGTAGGTGGTAATGCCGGCGCAGAGAAGGGGCGCCGCGTCGACATCGCTTAGGCTTTCGGGTATTGCCGCCAGTGCCTCGACGGGAGCAACCATGTATTGCTGGTATCCGCCGTCGTAGCTGATGCCACAAACCTTCACGTTCCGGCAGTTGCGGAAGTCTCCGCGCCGGCACTCGCGGCAGGTATTGTCATGGCCGCCATGCCAACCGACACCGACACGCTGCCCTTTCTTCCACGCGGAAACACCGTCGCCCACTTCATCGATGATGCCAGCGACTTCGTGTCCTGGAACGCGGGGATACTGAATGCCGGGCCACAAGCCTTCTTTCGTGAGCACGTCACTGTGGCACACACCACAGGCCTGCACCTTGATCCGTACGTGCCCTGCGTCCGGCTTAGGAATCTCGCGCTCGACGATCTGGAAATCTGCTCCGGGACTGGGGACTTGCGCTACCTTCATTCGCGTTATCTTCATTGGTACTACGGTGGCTCTGCTCGTTGCCATAAATCCTCCTATGAATTTTTGCTTGTTAGTGAAAACGAAGGTGTTGCTTTCAACGTGGGCTTCGGCATCCGGGCCACATTCCAAGTGGCAAGGGCTCTTGCGGCAGGCAGCGCCCGCTCAAGCTGCTTTAGGTTTGTCATCGGATTTCTCCAGATGTCCGCCAAATTCATACCGCATCGCGGATAAGAGTTTGTTGGCGAAGTCAGCCTCGCCGCGAGAACTGAATCGCTCGTAAAGTGCGGTGGTGAGAACCGGGGCTGGTACGGCTTCGTCGATGGCAGCTTTAATGGTCCAGCGTCCTTCGCCGGAGTCGGAAACATGGCCGGCAAACTTCGAAAGATTCGGGTCCTGAAGGAGGGCGGTGGCTGTGAGATCCAGCAGCCATGATGCGATCACACTTCCACGACGCCAAACTTCCGCGATGTCTCGCAGATTGAGGTCGTATTGATAGTGCTCGGGGTCGCGCAATGGCGTAGTTTCCGCATCGGCTGCGCTGTTTGCTTGTTTGCCGACATTGGCCTTACGCAGAATAGAGATTCCCTCCGCGTATGCCGCCATGACGCCGTACTCGATTCCGTTGTGGACCATCTTGACGAAATGGCCGGCGCCATTCGGGCCGCAGTGTAGGTAGCCCTGTTCGGCGGTCCCGTCGATCTTGTCCCGGCCTGCGGTGCGAGGAATGTCGCCCATTCCCGGAGCCAGGGCAGCGAAAATTGGATCGAGCCGCTGGATGACCTCGGCCTCTCCGCCTATCATCATGCAGTACCCGCGCTCCAGACCCCACACACCTCCGCTGGTACCCACATCCACGTAGTGAATCCTCTGTTGAGCGAGTTGCCTGGCACGCCGGAGATCATCGATGTAATAAGAGTTGCCCCCGTCAATGAGGATGTCCCCCGCCTCGAGATGAGGGGAAAGATCGGCGATGGTGTCATCGACAACCGCCGCCGGCACCATCAGCCAGATCGCTCGTGGTTTTTCAAGCTTCTTCACGAGGTCTGCTAGGGACGTGGCGCCGATCGCCTTTTCTTTGACAAGTTCGTTCACCGCTTGCGGCGACCTGTTGAACACCACGCAACTGTGACCCTTACGGATGAGTCGCCGCGCCATGTTGGCTCCCATCCTGCCAAGACCGACCATGCCTATTTGCATCGTTATCTCCTTACGTGAAAGGGGAAGGGTATTTTACACAGCAGAGACCTATGACGCTCTTCTCCCTTAGAGTAACGGGACACAAGTGGCGTTGCAAAAAAGCGCGTCCATTTGAAGGTGGCCACCCTTTTCAATGCGCGCCAATGAATTTAGGCATTCCCTAAAAGGCGCCCGCGACCACCGCGGCACAGAGTACCGGACGCTCCTCAGATGAAACTCGCGGCAAGAGATGTCCCGGCTAGTGATCGAGCTCGGCTCTGTGACATTCATCCCATACTAAGTGTGCTTTGTCACAGCCAAATGTGTGGGGGAGCAGAAAGTACAACTCAGCAGTTCGGATGTACAGTCTGCCATCGTGGACAGGGCGCCGCGACCACCGTAGCCGAAGCGCACAACAGCACGCTGGCGTGGGAGCAGCCGATTCTGCCGGCGAAATAACGCCTCACTGCCGCGTGGATCTTTGCATGGATGAAGAATCCGCGGGCCCTGCGCCCCGGCACGGCGGAACCCAACCGCGCCATGAGCGACGAAGATGGCCGCGCTCTGACCGCGTTCCTTATCTCGCAGAAAGGCGGAAGCAAATCGCAGATCGCGAGGACAAAGCCATGATCCGTCACCGTCTGGCCGTCGTCGCCCTAGTCGCAGCCGTACTGGCTACGTCTTGTTCTCACAAAAGCGCATCCACTCCGGCGCCAATGCCTACTGCGTTCGGGGCGGCCATCGTCGAATCGAGCGGGGGAAAGCAGATAGCGCAGGCAGGTACTGCGCTGCCACAGAGCACCCATACGGTATGTGGGACGCACAACAATAATGTTCTCTTCGCGAGCCAGGTTAGCAGCATTTTCGAGTCGGAAATGGCCTGAGCCGGCTGTGTTCGCGCCACCGTGATAGTAAACATAGACGGGTAGCTTCTCAGCGCGCTCGGTAGATGGCGTCCAGATGTCCAGATAGAGGCAGTCCTTGCTTGCATTGTTCTGGGCGTAGGTTTCCGCAGCATAGGCAGGCCACAAGGGATCGCCCGGCAGTCCAGGATCCATCGCCTCAACTTCGGCCGTGTTTCTCACGGTTGCCCGCGTTGATCTGATACGAGGCCGGGCCCGACCGGGTAGCGTCGCATTCTCCTTCCCATCGCATCGGTACGGGTGAGCGAAACCGCCTGTCGCCGACGGGCGGCTTTGAATAGGGCACGCCTCGGAAGACCTGAACGCCGTCTTCATATGCTCCGAGAAGCAAACCGGATTTCGTCGCTACTTTCGATATGGCCGCTGTCGCCACCGATGGCGGTTGCGGTGAAGAGTGCACTCGCTTGTCCATATTGTGTTTCCTTTAAGCTAGAGGCCGAGGTCGCTTAACCCTGGGTGGTCATCGGGACGATGCCCGAGTGCCCAGTGGTATTTGCGATCAGCTTCCAAAATGGGGAGGTCGTTGATTGATGCATACCTTGACGCCATGAGCCCGTCGTCATTGAACTCCCAGTTCTCATTGCCATAGGAGCGATACCAGTGACCCGAGTCATCGTGCCACTCGTACGCGAAGCGCACGGCAATGCGGTTTCCCGTGAACGCCCACATTTCCTTGATGAGCCTGTAGTCGAGTTCTTTGGACCACTTGCGAGAGAGGAAAGCAATAATTTCGCTTCGCCCGCTGATGAACTCCGAGCGGTTCCTCCATCGTGAATCGATCGCGTAGGCAAGAGCTACTTTTGCCGGATCGCGAGTGTTCCAGCCATCTTCGGCGAGACGCACCTTTTGAATCGCACTCTCGCGTGTGAACGGAGGCAAGGGTGGGCGGGATGTCATTTGAGTTGGCATAATTTCTTCTCCTTGCACTGATAAAAACTGGATGTTCCAAAATCATTTCTGCGTCTTCATGAACTGACTTACCAGCGCCGCAATTTCATCTGCTGCCGTATCCAGCGCGAAATGACCACCATCGACAATGTGGACTTCAGCATTCGGCACATCTCGCCGATAGGCTTCCGGCTCCGAGGAGTCAAACGATGACTCATACTTGCCCCAAATCACCAGCAGGCGCGGCTGCTTTTCACGCATCCAAGCTTGCCACCTGGGATAGTTTTCGACGTTGGTGCGGTAGTCGTAGAAGAGGTCGCTCTGAATCTCGACCTGGCCGGGCTGATTGAGAAAAGCAAATTCGTCCGTCCACAGATCGGGGTCATAGCGTTCCACGTCGGGATCGCTTCCGACATGGCGCGTCCGCGTCGTCTGCAACGACAGCAGGTTGGTACGAAGCGCGCCTTCGTTTGCCGCGCGATCGGACCAGAAAGCTCGTCGCGTCTTCCAGTTCGCTCCCAGACCTTCGTTGTGTGCGACAGCGTCCTGGACGATTAGGGCCTCGATCCGGTCCGGATAGGTTAAGGCCATCCGAAAACCCACGGGGCCACCGTAATCCTGCATGTAAAGCGTGTAGCGCGAGAGCCGAAGAGCCTCGGTGAAGTGATTCATGGTTTCAGCGATGTGATCGAACGTGTACGCGAATTTTTTCGGGTCTGGCCAATCACTGTGTCCGAAGCCGGGGTAATCGGGCGCGACCAGGTGATAGCGATCGGAAAGTCGAGAGAACATGGGCTCGAACATCCGGGATGACGAAGGAAGCCCGTGCAACAACAAAAGCGTTGGCGCGTCTTTTGGCCCGGCCTCTCTATAAAAGATGGAGAGTCCGTCCACTTGTATCGTGCGATAAAAAGTCGGGTGTTTCACGGGACGTTCCTTTCCCTCGGCGTGGGCCGGCAGTTGAAATATTGCGAGCATCACAAAGACTACCCGCGCCATACGAAAAACCAGCAAAAACTCGCGGCACACGCGTCGAGTAGAAATGGTGCATAGTTTTGCTCCGCTTTAGAAATCTTGTACCGTTGGGCGGATGACCATCTCATCGACTTCCACCTCGACCGGCTGCTCGATTGCGTAAGCGATCGCTCTCGCGATCGCCCTCTCTTATCCGGCTATCTCGAAAATGATTTCCAACTCGACCGACGTACCAAGTGGGAGGCTTGCGACGCCATACACTAGCCGGCAAGGGTTCTTGTCTTTGCCGAAGACGTCTTGCAAAAGCTCTGAAGCGCCGTCAGCGACTTTTGGCTGATCGCGGATATCGCCCGAAGTGGCCACTGCGACTCCGAGCCGGACGATCCGCTTCACTTTGTCGAGCGATCCCAGATGCTGCTTCGCGACGGCAAGGCCATTTAGCGCCGCGAGGCGAGCCGCCGCGCGCCCTGCTTCCACATCGAGTTCTGCGCCAACGCGCCCAATGAATTTGGCTTCGCGGCCTACAGTGGGAAGCATTCCGGTGAGAAAGAGCAGGTTGCCCGTCTGCACCGCTTCCGCGTAGATACCGAACGGCTCAGGCGGCGCTGGAAGCTCGATGCCAAGTTGACTTAACCGCTGCTCGGCAGTGGCAAGGTGAGAGCTATCTCCGCTTAAGATGTTGTCTTTCGAACCCGTATTCATTGAGGTCGCTCCAGAGGCTTCCTTGGTTTGATCACGTTGACACGCGATCTAAGTCTAACTGGCCTTCCGCGCGACTAGGCGGAGTGCCCTATACCAACAGTGGATATCCCGAGTACTACGCGTGCCTGAACGGAAATTCGTCGATGACAGAAAACCTGACCCAAGCCTATACGAACTGCGGTGGCTCCAACAGCGTGTGGTTCCCCGATCTGCGCCGGGATGAGTCGTTCGTCGACATCGATATCATGGTCAAATTCTAGGGTTTCATACGGCGACTAAAGCGGCAGACAACTCTCTCATGTGCGAGTGGATGGATGACGTTATATGGCGAAAGTGATCGAATTTTATGTTCAAGATCTCTTCCCGACAAAGGTCAAGTCGGTACCCCGCGATCAACTCGGCAGAGTGATCGAGTTTCCCAAAAACAAGGCGGCCGTAGCGAGTAACACTCCGAAGACTCCCGACGCGATGGAGGTAACCCTTGCGCTGCCTCTTAGCCGGGATTTCTCCAAAGTGGCTCGAAACTTTTTTGGAACACTGCCGTTTCTACCAATCCGAACTGCCTTGCCCCCCGCATATGGCTAAAAAGAGCTCGCTCCATTTCCAACCGGAAGATTTTGACCTCTTTGACCCGGTTGCCGGACATCACTCAGAAACCTGACGCGGATTCGGGTCAAAGCCTGACGGATCAATCGATGCTCTGCTACAATTCAGCACAGAGCATGGACAGATGCTCGGCGTCGCGACAGCCTGCGGACGGTTTTTCGCGGTCTTTTCATACTGTCCATTTACTGTCCATTTCGTACCGAAAACTGGTTATATTCGGTGGAACGGATTGAAGCAGGCGAAACGGTTGACAGCAAGAGTAGACAGTAAAACATGCGGGTTTGGCCCTAACCGTATGAAAAGCAAGCGGGGGACGTAGTTCAGTTGGTTAGAACGCTGCCCTGTCACGGCAGAGGCCGCGGGTTCGAGTCCCGTCGTCCCCGCCAATTCTTTCAAGCACTTGCAAGGAATTGGCAATTCGCGTCATGGTCCAGTTAGGCCAGTGCCTCTCCCTTATTGAGCACCATCCGAACAAGTTTGCTTTGTGCTAGCCTCTTGTTCGGCATACCCGCCTGAGCGTAAAGATCCAGCGTAATGCGACTGTCCGCATGACGTAGGAGTTCCTGTACCCACCTTCACTTCCTCGTTGTTCTGAGTGAGCAAAGTTGTGTACCTCGGAAAGACGTATGACCGCCATCGTGTGCGGATATTGGCGTTCCGGCGCCACATCGGTGAATCCGAAACTTGGAAGGTCAGGTGCGATGACGTGGTAGTCACTGGCTAGACGCGGAATGAGTTCGCGGAACATGAAAAAAGATGAGGCCGGGAATCCGTGCAATAAAAGAACGACGGGCGCGGGTTACGTCGCCAGCCTCGCGATAAAACACCTGGACGCCATCGGCTCGACCCTATGGATGGACGTCGTAGGTACGTTGAATCGGGCATCGTCCTGACGCGGCATTGGGCGTTTTGTCGCTGTTCGCGACCGCAATCAGTGGCTTGACCAGAGCATCGTCGGTACCGTGATTGCCAACCCTACTTCCCGCAACCACTCCCAACTTCCACATTTCAGTACCAATACTTGGCTATCTACCGGTGGTGGGCGCGCTAATGGCTAGTCCTTGCTATTTTCGATTGTAATAGATTGTGAAAATAGCGCAGAACGCTATTTTCGACCCTGAGAAGGCGGACGTGCAGCGCGTCTCAAGCCAGCCGCCAATAGGTAGCTCTCAGTGCTCTCAAACACGCTGGAAATGTGTCAGGCATAAGCAGAAACCATCGGAGCAATTTCCCGGAGCCTGTTTGCGGATTACTTCCGGATTTCCGACTATCCAGACTGCATCGGGGCATTAAGCTGCGGATCGCAGTTGATGCACGTCCTCTGGATTCGTGCCGAACTTATTTTGGAAACGCGTTGATGCATCGCGGGAGATAGGCTCGCCATGGCCGAACCCGGCAGCATCGAATGAAAGACTGGCAAGTTTGCGTTGGCTGGCACGACCTTCCTTCAAACTCTCGAAGCCGACGGGATCGCCGAGTCCCATAATGTTCATACACACATCGCCTGCGAAGAGCATTCGCCCTGGACGCCACAGCAGCGCGACCTGTCCCGCGCAATGCCCCGGAGTATGAATCACTTCGATGCCGCCAGCAATGGACAGTATTTCCCCAGCGGTCAGAGGCTGGTCGATGGCAACCGGCTCCAGTCGCTCGTCGGGATGGAAGAACAGCTTGCACATCAGCCGCCGCGACAGACCAGGCGCCGGAATCAGGGGCCGAAAAGGACCTCCACTCTCGGCCATAGGGATATCGAGCGGGTGCATGTAAGTTCTCGCACCGGTTTCCCGCACGATCGCGGCGGCGCTGCCGATATGATCAGGGTGGCCGTGAGTGAAAATCAGTTGCTTGAGCTGGGCTGGCGAACGGCCCAGCCCACGGATCGCCCCGAAGACCACTGCCTCCTTACGCGGGTATCCGGCGTCGATCAGCGTCAATCCGTCATCGCCCTCGATCAGGAAGGCGTTTGCGAACCCCATCGGGACGACGTGCACACCTTTGATTACACGCTTCACAGCCATAGGCAGAACCCCTCCTGATGGTAGCTCGGGAACGGCGGTTACTTCCTAGAACAACCTCTTTCTTCTATGGCGTCCAGACCGAGAACTACAATCGGGCAAACACCGTAAATTTCTCCACCAATACTGATGTCTGGCATCCGCCGATTTTCTGACGTGAGTTTCGCACAACCCCGACCTATCGTTACCGCGCGAAACCAACTAATTCGGCCGATGTCCAGACGTGAACTGCGATGGCGACTTCCATTTAGCCGGATGGAGAGTCAACACGGTTCATGCCGATCAGGTTAAACTTGACAGTCAGTCGATATTTCTGCAAGTATAGAAAGATGCCTAGCGTCCAAGCTGCCAAACCGCCGGATAAAGTTGCAAAGCTGGCCGACATGCTTTCCGCAATGGGTTCGGAACCGCGCCTACGGATCATGCAGTTGCTACTGTCGGCCCACCCGGACGGCCTGGTCGTCACCGAAATTCAGGACGAGCTAGAGATTCCCAATTCCACCCTGTCCCACCACCTTGAAAAACTCAAAGGCGAGGACCTAGTCCACGTTCAGCGCGAAAGCACGTTCCTCCGATACACCGCCAACACGGACGCACTTCAGGAATTGCTTCAGTTCCTGTACGCGGAGTGCTGCACTCGAAACAAGGCCGTCAAGCCCGAACAGATCGTTCGACTTTGTAAATAAGGAGAGTTCATGAGCACCACAGACATCAAGGAAGTGGTTAGAGAGAAGTATGGACAGGCCGCGTTGCGCGTGAAGGCTGGTGGAAGTTCTTGTTGCGGAGCTGCTGCCAGTAGCGGTTGCTGTGATCCGATCACGTCGAATCTATACGATGCGACGCAAGCAGGTCAGATTCCCGAAGAGGCGATGCTGGCCTCGCTCGGCTGCGGGAATCCGACTGCTCTGGCGAAGCTCAATCCGGGGGAGACGGTGCTGGACCTCGGCTCGGGCGGCGGCATAGACGTGTTGTTGTCTGCAAAGCGAGTAGGCCCGACCGGGAAAGCCTACGGACTTGACATGACGGATGAGATGCTCGCGCTGGCGAACGAGAACAAGCGCAAGGCCGGAGTTAAAAACGTCGAGTTCTTGAAGGGCGAAATTGAGAACATCCCGCTACCCGACAACTCTGTGGACGTGGTCATTTCAAACTGTGTGATCAATCTATCCTCGGATAAGGACGCGGTTCTGCGAGAAGCCTTCCGCGTGCTCAAGCCTGGCGGACGGTTCGCTGTGTCGGACGTAGTCACTCGCGGTGAGATGCTGCCGGGGGTTCGGAAGAGCCTTCTGCTTTGGGTTGGCTGCGTAGCGGGATCATTAGAAGAGAACGACTACCGGACCAAGCTCGCCGCCGCAGGATTTGAGCAGATAGACCTTGAACCAACCCGCGTTTACAACGTGGATGACGCCCGCGAATTTCTAGCGGGCCAGAACATTGACGTTGACGCGATCGCGCCGCAAGTGGATGGCAGGATCATGAGTGCTTTCGTGCGCGCCGTCAAGCCTCAGCAATAGGAGACTAGATGGAAGGCGGATACAACGTGCTGTTCCTCTGCACGGGCAACTCTGCCCGATCCATCATGGCCGAAGCCATCATGAATTACAAAGGCCGACCCACTTTCACGGCCTACAGCGCGGGTAGCCATCCGTCGGGCATAGTCCGACGGGAAGCAATCGCCCAGCTAGAAAGTGCTCATCTAAGCACCAGCAACCTTCGAAGCAAGAGTTGGGACGAATTTGCGAAGCCGGACGCACCCAAGATGGACTTCGTGTTTACCGTCTGCGACAACGCAGCGAATGAAGTCTGCCCCATCTGGCCGGGCCAGCCCATGACGGCTCATTGGGGAGTTGCGGACCCAGCTGCGGTGCGAGGGACAGAGAAGGAAATTGAACGGGCATACCGTGATGCCTTTCTGACTCTAGAGCGCCGAATCAGCCTCTTCCTCTGTCTTCCTCTCGCAACCATCGACAAGCTGGTAATAAAGAAAGAGATCGACAAGATCGGCCATCAATGAAATTCAACTTGCGTGCCAGATTGACGGCTGAGTTCGTAGGCAGCGCATTCCTCGTGGCTGCTGTGGTTGGCTCCGGCATCATGGGCGAACGGCTGGCAGGCGGCAATGTCGCCATTGCATTGCTTGCGAACACGATTGCGACGGGCGCTGCGTTAGTCGCTCTCATTCTGACCTTCGGCCCGATTTCCGGCGCACACCTAAACCCGGCTGTCACGGTTGCCGACGCAATTGAGCACGGTATCGCCTGGCCGGATGCACTCGCCTACATCGCCGTGCAATGTGCTGGGGGAGTTGCTGGAGCTATCATCGCGCACCTAATGTTCGGCCTGCGCTGGTATTCCGTCTCGACCCATTCTCGACACGGATGGTCGTTGGTCCTCAGCGAGTTCGTGGCTACGTTCGGACTGCTGTCGGTTATCTGGGGATGTTCGCGACTACGCTCAGCAGCCGTGCCATTCGCTGTCGCCAGCTACATCACCGCCGCTTACTGGTTCACCGCGTCAACCTCGTTTGCAAACCCGGCAGTGACGATCGCCCGGTGCCTGTCGGATACTTTCGCCGGGATTCAACCTGCTGACGTTCCTCTTTTCATCGGGGCGCAAGTGACGGGAGCCTTAGCCGCAACTCTGTTGTTTCGATGGCTCGTCCCGGACTTGCCGGCACACGCGGAAGAGGTGTTAGTGCCTCACCCTCGTTAGGGCAAGAACATACTTGCCTTAGACCTTAGTTCTGGGCTGCAAGCCCTGCTGACCCCTTCGATCAAGAAGATTGCCGTTGCGAATTCACAGCATGCGCCGTATGGACAAGCCGCCGTCGCTGCCATGCAGAAGGCGGGTATTTATGACAAAGTGAAGGACAAGTTCGTGCTGGGCGAAAACATCTCCCAGACTGCTTCCTTCGTCATGTCAGGATCCTTCGTGAATGGGTGCACGGGCTGCCACCGTCCGCTGTACGGCAACGACTACGTCTACACGCTACCAATCTCACCTGCGAAGGTTGATCGCGAGCAAGTTGTGAATAACGCCGCCGCGCTTCCCGCGAACCTGCAATATCAGCCGCTAAACTGGAGCGCTATCACCATGTACGTCGACCCTAAGACCCGCACGATGGCAACGCTCTACGGCAACGACGCAGCTATGAGAGGCGCGCTGGCAGGCCAAGCCGCTCCGGCGGGTGCGGTCGTGCACCAGGCCATCAGGGCCGGGCTGCTGCTGTCACGCAATCTTTGCAAAACGCGCGCCGTCCGGCCACGGCGAGGTGTTGCCTGTTTGCGCCGCCTTTACGGCCACGTCATTTCCAAGGATGAACCGGAAGGTATTGTTGTCCCCGCGATCGGTGGTGCTGATCGACTTCCAGCTTTCGAAGGCGGGGTCGAACGGGAATCCATTGAACTCAGGATTCACCGCTTCCAAAGAGACACGCGCTGGAATTCCGGGCGAAACAGAGGTCGAGTCACGCTGCATGCGATAACTCCTCAATGGTCGGCAACCCTTCCCTTACAAGATTAGGGAAGAGTTGTCCGTCATCTGACCGAAATAAAGGAGATGCGCACGCACGGCTTTTTCTTGAAAACCTCGGGAGGAGGAGACAAAAACAACCGGCTGTTTTACTGCGCATCTGTCACAGAGGATTACGGTAGCGTTGCTGCGTTGCCGATCAAGAGGATTGGATCGATACTGTTGTTTCCGGCAACATTTGATTTCAGGTGCTTGGTCTGTATAATCAGACTGAGGTTGTCGTGGGGAAGCCGAAAAGAAGAGACATTGGGGTTCGTTCAGTACCATGGTGGCGCTTGGCGTTCGTCTGTGTCGTCATGGTTTCTCTCGTCCTTACGCTGGCGACACGAACTTTCCGCGGTACAACTTCCCACTCTATAACGGTTCAGTCCAACTCGCCACAGGCTATGGGGCAGCACATGGATCGCGATGCGGTTCGTTGGGCCGCTCCAGTGGCCAAGATCGTGGTGTTGCAGGCTCCCACGTTCTATCCTCGTGTGGCGCCAGCCGGCCCTCCGCTTCCGACTCTCCTTCTCGAAGACAATCTCTATAATCGACCGCCTCCCTCCTGCTGACTTTTTTCTCCGTTGTCAAAAGCTAGTCACTCTAACTGAATTCCAACTCAGCCACTGATTGAGGCGGCATGTCTCCAGGAAGGCTGGGCCAAGCCTGTGTGAGGTCGCGAAGTGATCTGAGTTCGTGTGCCGCAACAAGTTGCAACATACGACCAACATACGGCGACCTATGCGCGCCATATATATGGACTACACAGGAGCAGTCGAAGCAGTATGATGGCTTTTTCACCATTCGTAGGCGTGCAGATTTGGAGTGAAACAATGACGCTGCAACGCAAATACATAGTGATTGGAGCGGTTGTAGCACTTGCCGTGGTCAGCGCCATCACGCTGCTTATAAAACGTTCGGTAGGTGATGCGGATGCCGATGGGGCCGACAAACCGGCACAACGGCTCGCGCCGGTGGTATTGGCTAGTCGCGCTCCACTCGAAAACGTCATTACTCTCACGGGCGAATTCCGTCCCTTCCAGCAGGTCGATGTTCACGCCAAGGTAGCCGGCTACATTCGCCATATTTTTGTGGATGTGGGGGACAAGGTTCGGGCAGGGCAGGAACTCGCCATTTTGGAGGTTCCCGAACTGAATGCGCAGGTCATGGGTGCAAAATCGGACATCAGTCGCAGTCAAGATGCGATTCGCCGTGCTCAAAGCGAGATCGAGCGGGCGGAGTCCACGCACAGTGCTTACCACGCAGCCTATACGCGGCTCAAGCAGGCGTCAGAGGAGCGGCCGGGTTTGGTCGCCGAGCAGGAGCTGGACGATTCGATGGCGAAAGATAAAGAAACCGAGGCGCAGATCAATAGCACTCGGGCGGCTCTGGCTGAATCGCAAAACCAGCTTGGGATGGCGCGAGCCACGCTTGATCGACTTTCGGCGTTGCAGGCTTATTCGCACATCACGGCTCCTTTCGCGGGCGTGGTCACCAAACGGTATGTCGACACCGGCGCCTTAATCTCAGCCGGAACCTCATCTGAAACGCAATCGCAGCCCGTGGTGCAACTCGCGGAATGGTCCCTGTTTCGGTTGGAGATTCCAGTTCCCGAATCCGCCGTGCGGATGATCCGTTTGGGCAGCATAGTGCAGGTCCATGTTCTTGATTTGAATCGAGACTTCCAGGGCCGCGTGTCCCGCTTCGCTGACGCACTCAATGACGAGACCCGAACCATGCACACCGAGATTGACGTGGAGAATCGGCAAGACACTCTGACGGCAGGCATGTACGCCGAGGTGAGGCTCGCGTTGCAGGGGAAAAAGGGCGCGCTCACGGTTCCCGTCCAGGCCGTGGTTCAGGAAGGCAACGAGCATTACGTGCTGGCTCTCGACGATCAGAATCGCGTGCAGAAGCGGAATGTTGAATTAGGAGAGCAAACCTCCAACACCGTGGAGATCGTTCACGGGCTCTCAGAAAAAGATCGAGTGATCAGCGCCGGTCAGTCCGACTATGCGATAGGCGAGGTGGTGACACCCAAGTTGGAGTCAGCGCCCGCAGGTGCGAGCGAAGGCCAGACGGGAGAGCGAAAGTAATGCCGAGATTCGCACTGAAGAACCCGTTCTTCGTGATCATGCTTTGTCTGGTAATCGCCGTGGTCGGTGTGACGACGGTGGCTCGGATGCCGGTGGATTTGTTCCCGCAGATCAAGATTCCCGTAGTCGTGGTTGCGACGTTCTACTCGGGAATGCCGCCGGAGCAAGTCGAGGCCGACATTACCGACACATTCGAGCGTTTCTTTACCCTGGGGAGCAACATCGACCACATCGAGTCGCGCTCTCTTACGGGCGTGAGCCTGATTAAGATTTACTTCAAGCCGGGCAGCGATGCCAACTCGGCTCTCAGCAATATCGCAAACCTGGCGATGGCGGACCTTCGGCGTCTGCCTCCAGGTACGTTGCCACCGGTGGTACTCAAGTTCGATGCTTCGAGCCTTCCGGTTTGTTTGGTAACGCTGAAAGGGGAAGGCCTCAACGAAACCCGGCTGAAGGATCTGGCGCAATTCCAGGTTCGCAACCAGATTGCGAACGTATCCGGCGCTTCTGTGCCGCAGCCTTTTGGCGGGCGTTATCGCCAGATTATGGTTTATGTGGACCCGGTCAAGCTGGAGGCGCACCAGCTTAGCCTGATGGACGTGGTTCACGCGGTGAACGATTCCAACCTGATTCTTCCCGCTGGGGATGTCCGGATCGGTCCCAGAGATTACAACATCTATGCCAATGCGCAATTGCCCGACGTAGATGAGATCAACCGTATACCGCTGAAAACCGTGGGCAACGCGTCGGTGATGGTTGCCGATGTAGGTGAGGCCAAGGACTCAGGCGCGATTCAGACCAACATCGTCCGTATCGACGGACAGCAGTCGGTTTACATCCCTGTCCTAAAGCAAGGCGGGGACAGCAACACCATCACGATTGTGAATGGAATCAAAGCGGCGATAAAAAACCTTTTGGACATTCCAAAATCGCTTAAGACGGCGGTTGTCTTCGATCAGTCAATCTTTGTTAAGAGCGCCATCAAGAATGTGATGAAGGAAGGCGGAATCGGGCTGCTGCTGACGGGCATCATGATTCTCATTTTTCTGGGTAGCCCTCGCGCCACGGTTGCTGTACTACTGTCGATTCCTCTTTCCGCTTTGGTGTGTTTTTTGCTCGTGAATGCAATGGGAGGGTCGATCAATGTGATGCTCTTGAGCGGTCTGGCGCTGGCTTTCTCGCGACTGATTGACGACTCGGTGGTGGTGCTGGAAAACATTTTTCGTTACATGGAAATCGGCGAAGCTCCACGAGTGGCCGCGGAAAAGGGAGGGATGGAAGTCTCGCTGGCAGTGCTGGCGGCCACGTCTACCACCTCGATCGTGTTTTTTCCCGTAACGTTGTTCTATGGCGTCAGCCGCTATCTGTTCATCGACCTCGCTCTGGGTGTAGTCCTCTCTATTTTTGCTTCGTATATCTTTGCCATGACGGTGGTGCCGCTTTATTGCGCGCACTTCCTCCATGTAGAGGACGTCGAGAAGGAGATTAATGGCGAGTCGGAGAACAAGCCCGCTTCGCGATCGCTTTTCCGCAGGTTCATTGACCGATTCAATCGGCGATTCCAGAAGCTCCTGGATCTTTACGAGCGTTGGGTAACTCGTGCTCTAGTCCGGCCGGGAAGAACCGTGGCGTGGATTGCTGGTGGTATTGCCCTGGTGCTGGCGGGAATTTTCCCCTTCGTGGGGACAGCGTACTTTCCTCGAACCGATCCGGGCCAGTTCGTGATCAACATCAAGGCGCCCAGTGGTTCCCGGCTTGAGGTCACCAATCAATACATCGCGCGCGTCGAAAACGATATCCACCAGGTGATCGGCGCCCACGATTTGGACATGATCGTCTCCAATATCGGAATTACGCCCGATCTCTCCGCCATCTACACCAGCAACTCGTCCATGGATACCGCATTCGTCCAGGTGAGCCTGAAGGAAGACCACAAATTCGGCAGCTACGAGTACATGCGGCGCGTTCGCCGCAAACTGGCTGAAGACTTGCCGGAACTGGATACATATTTTCAGGCGGGCGGATTGGTCGACGCCGTAATCAACCTGGGATTACCGGCGCCCATCGATGTTCAAGTGAGAGGCAACGATCTCGACGACGCTTATAAAGTGTCGGCGAACATTGCCAAACAGATCCGAAGCCGCAAGGGCGTGAGTAGCGTGCTGATTCCCCAAAATCTCCTTTATCCCGGACTGCAGCTAAACATCGATCGCGAACGCGCCAGCCTAATTGGACTGACACCCAAACAGGTGGTGGACAATGTAATCACCGCGCTGACTTCCAACGGCATGATTGAACCGAGCTACTGGATCGATCCCAAGACGGGGAACAACTACATGCTGACTGTGCAGTACTTCGATAAGCAGATTGAGAACATGAGCATGGAGGATTTCAAACAAATTCCTTTACGGGCTCCGAATATCAAGAACTACACGCCCCTGCAATCCGTGGCCGATATAACGACGATGAACACGCCGACCGAAGTTGACCATTATCAGCTGCAGCGCGTCATCGACATCTATGTGATGCCCGCGGGCGAGGCCTTAGGTGGAATCAATCGCGAAGTCAACGACATCGTCAGCCATCTGAAGTTACCGGAAAACATCCGGGTCGAGGTGCTCGGATCGGTCGTAGGAATGCATGAATCGTTCAAGCGCTTTTCCGTCGGTCTGGTGCTGGCTATTGTGCTGGTCTACCTGGTTCTGATGGCGCAATTCGCTTCTTTCATCGACCCGCTCATCATTCTGGTTGCGATTCCTCCAGGATTGTCGGGAGTCGTGTTAATTCTTTGGCTGACCCACAGCAGTTTCAACATCATGTCGCTGATGGGCGTGATCATGATGACAGGAATCGTCGTTTCCAACAGCATCTTGATCGTCGAGTTTGTGCGACAGTTACGCAAGGAGGACTTCGCGCTGCAGGAGGCGCTGGTGCGGGCGTGCAAGATCAGGTTGCGCCCGATTCTCATGACCTCGCTCGCGACTTTGTTGGGGATGCTGCCAATGGCGCTGGGTTTAGAGACGGGCAGCGAGCAATACGCGCCTCTAGCGCGCGCCGTGATCGGCGGTCTCGCGGTTTCGGTGGTCGTCACAGTCTTCCTCGTACCTGCGGTTTATCTGATGGTTCACGGCAAAGATGAGGATGAGAAGAACGAGAAAAAGGAGGAACAGCCGGCATGACATGGAGACTGGCGTTTCTGTTGGGCGCTCTCGCGCTCTCAACCCCCACGCTCTCAATGCGAGGCCTGGCACAATCGGTGCCGCCCGTGCAGGGCTCGCCTTCGTTGAATGTGATACGGCTCACCGTGAAAGACGCGGAGGCGCTGGCGCTGAAGAACAATCCAGCAATTTCTGTCGCGCGTCTCAATGCACTGGCGTCGCGGCAGGTGACGCGGGAAGTGAGCTCGAATCTCTGGCCACAAGCCTACGGCAACCTGACGGCAGTCGATGCCCGCGAAAATAGCCGCATCACCGCTGGGATGTTGAATAATCCCAGCGTCTACCCGCGAGCCGCGGGAGGCGCCACGGTCAGCCAACTCATCACCGACTTCGGACACACCACGAACCTGGTCGCCAGCGCGCGCCTTCAGGCACGAGCCGACGAACAGAACGCAGTCGCCACAAAACAAGACATTTTGTTGGCCGTGGACCAGGCCTTTTACAACGCGCTGCAGACACACGCCGTGCTGCAAGTAGCAGAGCAGACCGTAGCCTCGCGCCAGTTGTTAGCGGACCAGGTTTCCGCGCTCACCAAGAGCAAATTAAGGTCAGACCTGGACTTGAGCTTCGCTAACGTGAACCTGGCGCAGGCGAAGCTTCTCTTTCTCGACGCGCTAAACAATGACAAGGCTTCCATGGCGATCCTTTCGGCGATTCTGGGATACCCCACTCTTGAAGCATTCGAGCTAGTCAACGACACGGAGCCGTTGGCCCCACCGCCAGCCGACGTCGACACGCTGATCGCCGACGCTTTTGCCAAGCGCCCCGAGATTCTTGCCCTGGAATTTCAGTCGGAATCCGAGGAGAAGCTGCACAGGGCGGAGCATGACCAGATGTATCCCGCGATCAGCGCTCTCGGGGCCTTTGGAGATTCTCCTGTTCGCGATGATGTCATTTATGGACCTTACGCCGCCGTGGGAGTGAATGTGGAGATTCCGCTCTTTACTGGTTTTCTCTTTTCGGCGAAGTCCCGCGAAGCGGATTTGCGCACCCAGGCTACGCGCCAACGTCTGATGGACCTTCGAAATCGGATCTCGCGAGATGTACGCACGAGCTGGCTGGCGGCAAGCACTGCATTCGACCGCGTGAATGTGAGTGAGCAGTTGTTGGCGCAGGCGAACCTGGCGCTCGATCTTGCCCAGACTCGATACAAGCTCGGCCTCAGCTCAATTGTAGAACTCAGCCAAGCGCAGTTACAGCAGACCCAGGCCGAAATTGGAAATGCGCAAGCTGGATATGAATACCGGCTGACTTTAGCGGTTTTGCGCTACCAGACTTCAGGTCTGTAAGTCGGTTGCGGGTGCGCATTGCGCGCGGATGCGACACGATCATCCGAATAGCCATTGAATCTCAAAAAGATGCTAGGGCCGGAAGCCCCCCTGGACGGCATTGCGCGTTCGGACGACACAACCGTGCCGCAATTGCGCTGAAGTCCGAGAAGGTAGCTTTTAAGCACCGAGAAACGCCCTTCTAGGATTTCACAGGCCATGAGCGGAAAGAGCTTAAGTTATCGCTTATGGGCCACGTTCGCCCACGACCGGCGGGGAATAGATTGGCTGGGTACCGGTCCGAAAAAACGAGGAACTAACGAGGGACCAGGGACTAAACGAGGGACTAGAGTGCGTTTCTTGCGGCAACTTACAGGTGCTCAGGTGTCATCAGTGCGCTTGTTAAGTTGTTTTGTATCAATTTCCCTTTGAACTCATAACCGAAGGGAGTGGCTTCACTCCGGATCAGCCAAGCTGGCCGAAGAGTTCCCTTGAGCTCCCTTAGAGGATTAAGAACGGGCTGCCAGTACCGTTAAATTCCAATAAGTTACGTCTGCCAGCGACTCTGTCCGGGCAGAGGTCGCGAGTTCGAGTCTCGTCGTCCCCGCCAATTCTTTTCAAGCACTTGCAACCCTAACGTCTAGCAGATCAGGGGATTTCAGGGGACGATAGGCGCCGAACGAGAATGGTCCCATCCGACAACGATTCCAAACAACGCTCATTGGATTAGGTTTGTCTTCGGCAAAATACCCGTCGGCAAAATGCCGAACGCGTGCCACCCCACACCCGTGATACCGATCCGTTTGAATGCATGGCTTTGGAAATCGACATGCAGTTACTAATAACAAAGTTCCGTTAGCCACGCGGCGTTTGCATTGGGTTACATGCCTGCGCGCAGTGAGCGCATAGCGAAATGGTCGAAACAAGTCTGGAACGTTCACGCACAGTTGTAGAGGGTTCAAATGCTGACATGGAAAGAGCAGCGAAGGGTGCGAGCCAGGCGTTGGCTGACCATGGCATTCGTGACCGTGACCCTCGGAATTGCTGCAGGGCTTGGCGCAATGGCGCTTGGCTTACTGCTGCATTTCGTGCAGCACCTCGCCTACGGCTACAGCTTGCACGCAATCATCAGTCGAGAAAGTTTCCTGCAAGGAGTGACGGCTTCTTCGCCCGTGCGGCGCATCGTGGCGCTGTGTTCTTGCGGGGCCATAGCGGGGATTGGCTGGTGGACACTCTATCGATTCGGGACTCCTCTCGTTTCCATCCGCAAAGCAATTGAGGAAAACGGACCCAAGATGCCCTTCCTGGCAACAATCGCGCACGGCCTCCTTCAGATAGTCACCGTTGGACTAGGTTCGCCGCTGGGCCGAGAGGTTGCGCCGCGCGAAGTCGGAGCCGCCCTTGCCAGATGGTTGTCGGAGCGTTCGGATCTCTCGCAAGAGTCCAGCCGGATCATGATTGCGTGCGGGGCCGGTGCCGGGCTGGCCGCAGTCTACAACGTTCCGCTGGCCGGAGCTCTTTTTACCCTTGAGGTATTGCTCGGCACGTTGAATTGGGCGGCTCTGATACCTGCCCTGGCAACCTCTGTGATCGCGACGGTGGTCGCACGGTTTGGATTGGGCAACGGACCTCAGTACGCTCTTCCCCCACTTTCAATTTCCACTTCGCTCGTAGTTTGGTCAATCGTCATGGGACCAATATTTGGCTTCGGCGCGTACTGGTTTGCGTGCGCAGTGAGAGCGGTCCGCCTGCGTGCTCCCAAAGACTGGCGCCTGCCGTTATGGTGTGCGGTAGTGTTTCCAGCGATCGGTTTGCTGGCGATTCCATTTCCGCAACTTCTCGGCAACGGAAAAGGATTGACGCAGATGGGTTTTGGCAGCGAACTCGGGCTCGCTCTCGCGGCTACACTCTTGTTGTTAAGGGTATTGGTCACTCTTGGTGCGCTGCGTGCCGGCGCGACAGGCGGTTTGTTGACGCCAGGTCTGACTATTGGCGGTCTACTTGGAGTCATTCTCGGCAGCCTGTGGAATCATGCCTGGCCGGGTGTATCTTTGGGAGCCTTCGCAATCATCGGGAGCGCGGCATTCCTGGCATCATCCATGAAGATGCCGCTTACGGCGATCGCCCTCATCTTCGAGTTTACCCGCATCGGTCACGATTTCCTGGTTCCGATATCACTCGCCGTTGCGGGTTCTGTGTCCCTCTTCTATCTGCTTAGGGCGAATCACTTTCCTATCGGGAAGCACGCCTCAGTCCACATTTCGACACTGTTGTCGAAATCTGTCGACACCAGGGCACATCGACAGGGTAGCACCGCCGTAACCCGCTGATTGCGCCGCACGAAGCAACATTCTTCACAGCTTGAGGTGGCACGCGAAGTGCTACTTGTCCTACTGATGGGTTTCCAAGTTCACAGGATAGTTCTGGCCGTATAGGCCGTTTCATCTCGCGTGTTGCACGGAGATGAGAGCGTCACATCGGTACTCGATGCGACCCGGTGTTAAGGAAAGAGAACGAATGATAGAGACTGTGGCAGACACAAACGCTGATTGGGTCGTCGCGATTGTTCGAATCGTGCTGGGACTCATCTTCTTCGCGCACGGCGCTCAGAAAATGCTGGGATGGTTCGGTGGACCAGGTTTCTCTCGCAGCATGCAGACGTTCAAGGAACAGCTTCACCTGCCCGCGTCTCTGGCCTTTCTCGTGATCTGCGGTGAGTTCTTCGGCGGAATCGGATTAGTCGTGGGCTTATTCAGCCGTGAAAACACCCCGACGGATTGCCGAATATCGATATATTGAACCCGGGAGCATCAATGCGTTAATACCATAAAAGGGAAGGATTTTTTGTAGGTCAATCATGAATAAAAAAAACATCTCTGCAAGCATGGCTGGCGAAGTTTCATTGGGCAAGGAGCTTTCGGTTCATCGTCTGGGCTTTGGGGCGATGCGCCTCACCGGCGAGGGCATCTGGGGTCCGCCAAAGGATCGGAAAGCCGCGCTCGCGGTTCTACGTCGCGCGGTAGAGCTGGAGGTCAACTTCATCGACACTGCGGATTCTTACGGTCCCCGCGTCAGTGAAGAATTGATTGCCGAAGCCCTGTTTCCTTATCCCAAGGGACTGGTCATCGCAACCAAGGGCGGCTGGAATCGTCCCGGGCCAAATCAATGGACTCACGACGCAACGCCCGCTCACCTTCGGGAGGCGGTGGAAGGCAGCCTCAAGCGGCTGAGATTGGATCGCATCGATGTTTATCAGTTGCATGCTCCGGATCCGGTCGTACCCTTCGAGGCCGCGGTTGAAACTCTGGCCGAACTGCGAAGCGAGGGGAAGATTCGGCTGATCGCATTATCGAATGTGACCCGGGAACATATCGAGCGAGCGCGCAAAATTGTTCCAATCGTCTCCGTTCAGAACCGCTACAGCTTTGCCGATCGTGAATGGGACTATGTGGTGGACTATTGTGAGAGCCATGGAATTGCCTTCATTCCGTGGTTTCCTCTAGGAGCAGGCAGGGCGGCCGGCGAGGTGCTTGACGAAGTAGCACGTGCGCATCAGGCAAGCTCGAAACAGATAGCGTTGGCCTGGCTGCTGCGGCGATCTTCCATCATGCTGCCGATCCCGGGAACGAGCTCGGTCGAACATCTTGAGGAGAATGTCGGAGCGGCCTCGGTGCGCATCACCAAGGACGAGTACGACAGACTCGCTGAGGTGCCGGAGTTAGTGGCATCGAGATGAGATAAGGCAGTTCGGGCGGGGGTTTGCCGAGTCAATGAACCATGCGGTAGAGAAAAAGGAGTTCAAGGAAAAGGAGGAAACAATGCTTAAACACATGGCTGTATTCGCGGGAGCTGTCATTCTCGCCCTGGGCGTCCTCGGCCTGGATGTTCCCAGTAACCCTGCTTCCACGTCCGGATCATGGCAGGTGGACGCTCGCCATTCCGATGCGAAGCTTATTATTGACGCGACGACGGATTATGGGAAAACGAAAATGAACGTAACGCTCGGCTTCGCCAGGGTCAACGGACGAATGACAATTGACGACGGCGATCCCACAAAATCCAGTATCGACTTTAGGTTTTATCCGGCTACGTCTATGGCGCCTGCCATTGATGAAGATGGGAAATTCCTGAGCCGTTGGCTGGAGAACCTGTCCAACCACACATTGGTGTGTTTCCATTCCAAGAAGGTCGTCCGGACGCCTGACGGGCGGCTGCAAGCCACGGGCGAGCTGGCGGTGACTCGGGTGGATCGCAACGTTGAGATGACTCCAAGTGAAGCCTATGCCGGTCCCGTGTATGGCCCTCCGATGATCCACCGCGTGTCACGCGAAGCCACGTTCGTTTTCGATCTTCCGGCCAACGATGGCAAGGAAAAGAAAGAAAGCTCTATCAAGGCCTCTGGATCCACGAGCATGTTCCGGGAGGATTTTCCTCAGTTGGTGAGGACTGTAGTGAGTACCTACTGGCCACCTTTGGTTCAAGATGAGAATTGTCAAGTGCCGGCCGCGAGCGAAGCCTATAGTGGTTCCCAATGCACGGGAACCTACCTGTCAGCTTCTGGGCTTCCTGAGGCACCTCACGCTGCCAATGGTGAAGACATCGGTGTGCGGGACAATTTCAATGCCATGGTTGGAAATCATCTGACTATTCTGGTTCACTTGGGTTTGGCGCCGAAAGCCTCAGGAGAACAAACGGCAGCCGGAAATTAGTTCGTTCCTGGCCCCTACCCGAGCCACTGCGGATTCTGGTAGGTGCCGTCGAAGTGGTGGCTGGTCTTGTACTTTTCAAACTCGCCCGCTTGAGCAGCCGTTGCGGTTTTTGATAACAGTGCGGCCACCATTTGTTTTCCCATCGGCTGAAAGGTGCGAGCGGCATCCAGTGCTTGCTGCAAAATCTTGAGGGAATCGCATCCCGTGATGACCACGCTGGTCGGCAGGTTCATGGCGTAATGCAGGCACTCGACCGGGGTTACAGTTTTGCTCTGAAGAATGAAGTGATCGCCCATGGGCTTCATGCCCAGCACCCCGATGTTTTGCTTCTGCAAGACAGGAAGCACCTTGGCCTCAAAGCTGTTGAAATGGTGGTCCATCACGTTAAGAGGCATCTGCACTGAGTCAAATGTGAATTGATGAGCGGACGCGGTAGCCAGCATCTTCAAATGGATATCCGGGCTCTTGTGCCCGGTGAATCCGACGTACCGTAATTTCCCAGCTTCTTTTGCTTCCAGCGCCGCTTTCAAGGGCGCCTCCGGCAGCGAAGATGCGGTCCGGGTCGTTATCGCGAATGACCTCGTGAAACTGCAACAGATCGACGTGGTCGGTCTGCAAGTGTTGCAATGACTCGTTGATCTGTTTAGCCGCGGTCGCGCGGTCTCGGCCGTCGATCTTCGTCATCAAGAATGCTTTTTGCCGGTAGCCGTCGCGCAGGGCTTTACCCATGCGAAGCTCACTCTCTCCGTCGTTGTAATCCCAGCAATTATCGAGGAAGTTGATGCCTTCATCGAGGCCGGTGCGGACGATGCGGATGCTTTCCTCTAGATCCACCCCTGGCCTGCCCAGGTGATAACCGCCAATGCCAACCATCGAGACTTTCTCGCCTGTCCGACCCAGGGTGCGCATGGGAACGCCATTCTTTGTCTCGGCCTCTGCCCCGGCCGCCCACGCTCGCCCATTGATTCGGGCGCTTATCATGGTTGCAGCTGCAAATCCGAGAAATGTTCGTCTTGAAGACATCGCTCTCACCTCGTCGGTAGTTCCTCTTGGATATTAGACTTTACTTGCATACTCGAGAGCTGCAATAAAAGGACCAATCGCATCTCATTGCGTTGTTACTAACGCAACTTGTTGCGGAATTGCGTGTTTATTCCAATCAGAGTATCGCGCGGGAGTCCGTCGAAGATTTCAAGGAGTTATTGTCTGTGCGAAATCGATATTTGACGCTTGTGTATGGGGTTATGATCGTGCTTGGAATAGCCGGTCCTGCTGTCGCTCAGGAAAATGGGGCACAGCAGCCCTCAGCGCGTCAGGAGCTTCAGCATATCCATAAGCCGCAGTCGCTCGACCAGGAACTGACCCGCCTTACCAAAGACCTGGAGTTGACCCCAGAACAACAGCAGCAGGTCCGGCCTCTTCTACAGGATCACCACGATAGGATTCAGGCGTTGCTCGATAAGAATCCGACAGCTTCGCGGCAGGAGCTTGCTCCGCAGATTCACGCTATCAGCGACGACACACATCGCAAGATTCATGCTCTGCTTAATGACCACCAGAAAGAATTGGAAAAGGCGATGGTGGAACGCGAACATCATGGTGACGAAAACAGGCGACCTGCTCCGCCTGCGGCACCGTCTCCATAGCCATCTTCTTCGATGGCCCGGGGTATATGCGTTATCGTGTGCTGAAATGCTTGATGTCGCTCTTTACTCCATCGTTTGTGCCGGTGGCCTCCTCGGAAGCAATCGTGTAGTAGTAAGTAGTCTGCGGACTGAGGCCATCAATGCGCACGCGAAAAATCGTATCGGGATGGTTGCGGTTTAGGTGGATAGGATTTTTTGCTGTCCGGCTAAGATCATTAGGATTCGTGCCGTAATGCACGATTCCGTAATGCACATCCGTACCCCCAGGGTTATTGGTTGTCCACCTGATAATTGCCAGGTTGGCTCTAGCGATTTCCAGCTCTGGCCCCTGCGTGATCTGTACGCTCGCGGCCTTCGGCTCTGGAGGAAGTATCGCCTTGGGACTGTAAGGGTTATCTTGAGCGACGATGGAGTTTGAGAAAAGCAGGCTGCCGGCGGCAACCATCATCAACAACTTCACATGGACTCTATTCATGGCTAGACCTCATAGTAGAATCAATCGAATTCACGTGCTCACAGAAATCAATCAAGGCGCATGGAGATAACTCCATGCGCCTTGTTTCCTTTCGCCATTTAGGGTTGCTTCAAAAGCTCCTGGAGCTTCTGGGCGGAAATTATTGTGGAATTTCCTTGAGTTGAAGCGTTGCCGCCCGACATGCAAGTTCCTGTATAGCTACCGATGTCGGGGTAAGGCGTGGTGTAGCCGTCAGTGAGTGTTTGGAGAAAGGCGACGATCTGATTCTCCTCAGTATCCGTCAATCCGAGCATACCCGTCGTCATGTCCACGTTCGCCGGGACTTCGGGCACGGGCCAGCAGTTCACCTTTTCCACCGTCCCTGCCGGGCACTCCCCGGACTGGACAGGGAATGGGTACACGTCGCGCGTGTTGTAGAAGTGGACGAGTTGCTTCAGGCTCTTGATGTAACCGTTGTGGAAGAACTCCTTCTGGAAGTACGGCCCTGGCGCTTCAGTACTCTTGCACTGAGGCGGTACCATGGCCACATCGCGCGCCGTAGCCACTTGCATTTGGCCGTCGACACTTGACGCATACTGAGTCCAACTCGAGTTGGGGTTGGGAGCAGAACCGAAACCGCTTCTGAGAAAAGTTCCCAGCCCGAAATCGGTGTAGGTGTAGCCTCCGGGATTCGGTGTAAATCCTAAGGAATCCGGAGTGGTCTCATAATAAAACGCGACTCTGGGATTCTTCGGCAGACCCTCATTGGCCGAACCGAAGCAGGTAAAAACCGGAGTTACGTCGGCGGCCTTGCCGGTGTCCTGGCCGGTTGGGTCGGTTCCGTCTGGAGGCGGGGGCGTAGGTGCGGTTGATCTCCCGTCGAGATGGCACGAATTGCAATTTCCTTTGCCACGGAACAGGGCGTAGCCGGCGGCTTCTTCGGCGGTCAGCGTGGCTGTGCCCTTGAGGTACGCGTCGAACTTCGAGGTGAAGGGGCTGATCGAGAGGCTGTGCTCGAATGCGCTCAGCGATTCCGCCCAGTGATCGTAATCGTTAGTTGCTAGAGTGCGGTCGGCTGGACTCAAAGTGAGCGGCTGAGTGTTCGAGCCGAATACGGCAGCTCCCTCCGGAGTAGCGCAGACCGACGCAACATCGGCGGGCCAAGTGATGCTGCTTAATGACCCGGCGCCCCAGATTTCCTCGAAGAGAGTTTTGTATGGGCGGAGCGAGAGCTTGTAGGCGATGCAGGCCGTGTCAGGGTTAGCCATTTCGTCAGGGTCAACAGGAGGAAACTGCGATTGCTCGCCGTCGGGAGTTCTAAGTAAGTATCCGGTCGCGCGCGAATCCCAGAAATTTCCGCCAAAGAAAAGGCCCTGCGTCGCGTTGTATTGCAGCGGAGGGAAGTAGCTGGAATACGTATATCTCTGTGCGGTTCGCTTGGCCGCCCGATAAGGAGCCGATGAAGGATACGCGATCATCGTTAGATTCACCGATGGGATCGGTCCACTGAAACCGGCGTATGGCATGTGGCAGGACGCGCACGCCTTGTTTTCGTTAGGCGAGATCGTCCTGTCGTAATTCATAAGCTTGCCGAGTATTTCTACTGAGGCAACACCGGTGTTTTGAAATATGGGCGGTTGACCGGTTACAACCGGAGGCGGTATGGCGTGCCACTGCGTAATGGCTTCAGCTTCGACAGAATCCACTTCGCGCAGCACCCTGGCTAGCTCTGAAGACAAATTGGAAGGAAGGATTCCAGGCGGGTAGGGATTGTAGACCGGCTCTGCAGCCGGCGCTGCACTCTGGGCAGACACTTTTGTTCCGCCCACTGACATGCATAGCGCCAGTATACAAAGCACGACGACAGATATTACCGTCAACCTTATGCGAGTCATAGTTACCCCTTTCATGATTCGAAGTTCCGTGTGATACGTCTGCGACAGCAAAAATGCTGGCTGCGACCTTGGCCGAACCCAGCGGCGAGTAGCAAATGCGTGACCAACCGAAATTCGCCGTATCCGTTCTCGAATACGCCGATGGTAGAATCGGCGATGCAGGGCACATGGTGGCGCTAGTTTGGTATTTCCGCGAGGAGGGTGTGGCGGAACGCGGAGAAGCGTTCCGAAAATCAGATCACCCGAAAAAACATTTGGAGGATGTGGCGGCAGCTTTACGTATCCGCTAAGGCACACCCAATCAGAGACGTTTTAGTGGCCAAGAGCTTACATGGCCTTGTGGTTTAAGTTTGGACTTTCTTAAGGTTGTTACGAAACCGGAAAAGCAGCTGGTTACGTCCGACACGCAAGCCTCACCCTTGCACACTGATACCGCACATTCGAGTTGAGTTTCGCCCGTTGGACAAATTTGTCCACAGGGCACGAATATTACAAAATCAGGACAGAGATTCCCGTCTGCGGATTCCTGTCTGCGGCGTTACCCGATTACGATTCCAGAACGCCGGCCTTGGATCATACTTTGCTACGCTCGCCCGGAGGGGCGAAGCCAGCATCGTTCTCGTGGATTGCAACAACGGGCGTATCCGTCCTGCCATCCGGAGAACGATCCGTCCGACGTTGATAACCCGTGTTAGTGTAAGTTACGCTGCAGTTGCCTTCGACGTCTTGCTTCATCCTTTATGTTCTCGGTCTCTCACTTAGGACCAGAGCCTGCGAGTAAGTGCTGCGCATAGGATTGTTACTTCGTCGTGCACTTGTCAACGAATTTGCGTTAGCACCTCCTGCTATTTGTTAGCCGATACTGCTACGCCGATTTTCTTATCTGTCTTCTGCGGTAACAGGAGGGAGAAAATCCGAAACGAGTCTTAAATGCACGCACGAAGCTGGAAGTATGATGATAGCCAGCCGAGTACGCAATTTCCTTGATTGGCGTTACGGTCGATAGTAGCAACGCCGCCGCAACTTGCAGCCGACAATCCAAGCGGTAGTTCTTCACGTTGGTGCCGATATCACGTTTGAACAGGTGACTCAGCCTGGACATACTGATCTGGCAACTATGTGCAAGGTCCGGAAGGGTGCGGGATGGGTCTTCTTTCAGAACCTGAATCACTTTTCGAATTCGAAAATCCCCCTGCTGGACTTTGCCTTTTAGCGGTGAGACCGAATTCGAGTTCAACATCGTACCGTCCCCGTCTGTCGCTTTTTTTTCAGCCTTCTTTGATGTCCCCACGGCTCCAGTGGTTTTCGCAACATTTCCGGACTGTAGGGCATTCCAGCGGCGACAAGTTCAGCGCCACGAGCAATAGGGCAGATGCAAGTGGGCGGCCAATCAATTCTTACGTTGGAGTATCCCTACTTTTTTTGATCGCAAAATGGGGCGTTTCGCGGAATTTGTTCTTACGGTCTGCTGGTTTATCCAGTGGAGAAGCGAGTTCTGGCTGTGACTGAATCTATGAAAAGATACGAGGGCAAGAGCACACGTCAGAGATTCGCGGGATTGGAATGAGTCCGTCTTTCGACGCGTGTCGTCCGGCGGTCACCAACGTCCCCACTTTCGCGAATCCACATACACGGCACGTTTGGCAGGTGAAATGCACGGAACGGGTCAGAGGGAAATGTAAGAGAAATAAGCTTGTGCGGAGGTGTGAAAATTTATGTCTGCAAGATTACTC
This sequence comes from uncultured Acidobacteriota bacterium, assembly GCA_963842075.1. Taxonomy (GTDB): domain Bacteria; phylum Acidobacteriota; class Terriglobia; order Terriglobales; family Acidobacteriaceae; genus Sulfotelmatobacter. Next base: position 71,524 of record CAWJFA010000024.1, read on the forward strand.
GCGAGGATCTTGGCAATTTTAGCTTTCTCAGGAGTCACCGCCCCGTTCGGGCTCGGACAGTCGGCGAACAATTCGGTGGCAAGCACCTATAAAACGAATTGTGTCCCCTGTCATGGCCCGGACGGACGTGGAACCCCAGTGGGGAAAAGCTTAAATGTAGCGGACTTTCACTCGGCGCAAGTGCAACAGCAGTCTGATTCGCAACTGGCTGGCGTGATCTCTGATGGACGCGGAAATATGCCTCCTTTCGGGACTCGGCTGAGTAAGGAGCAAATCGACACTCTGGTGAAGTACATTCGCACTCTGAGTAAAGCAAAATAGTTCATGTTGCTCTCGGGAAGCGTGATGAACACTGGCTGGAAGAAGTTCCGGTGAAATCGGAGGATATTTTGCGGAGTCCAGTCACTTGGCTACGCAGCCTCGTGCGCGGTGGCTTCGCTGGGCAAGGTGAACCGAAACGTTGCACCTCGCCCGGAGTTGGAAGTGGCCCACAAACGTCCACCATGCGCTTCAATGATCGAACGGCTGATACGAAGTCCCATGCCGGTGCCGTGAGGTTTGGTAGTAAAGAACGCATTGAAGATCTGATCCGCCTGCTGCGGCGGGAGTCCCACGCCGGTATCGCTGACCGAGATCATGAGCTGGCTGTCTTCGGTTTTCTGCGTGCAGATGACTAGCTCGCGCGTACCCTCTGCATCTTTCATTGCATCCATGGCATTGATCATGAGGTTCATCAGCACCTGCTGCAATTGGACGCGATCGGCCATGACCTCGGGAACATTCGCCAGGTCCGTCCTGACCGCCACAGAGTGCCGGGTCGCCTCGCTGTATAAGAGCGCGATCATCTCTCGAATAACTTCGTCTACATCCACCAATGCCCGTTGCGAAGTACCTTTCTTGAAGACCTGACGAATGCGGCCGATGATTTCGCCAGCGCGGGTTGCATCTTTGACGATTCTCGATGCAGCGTGGCGGGCCTCCTCGATGTCGGGTTGATCGCGTGTAAGCCATCGCAAACACGTATTGGCGTCGGTGGCGGCGGCGGCAATGGGTTGATTCACTTCATGAGCCAGGGATGCGGTTAGCTCACCCATCGTGCTCACCCTATTCATGCGGGCGAAATCCGCCTGGGCTTGACGCAATCGTTCGCGCTCTTCACGCGCCAGCTTGCGTTCAATGGCAATGCCGGCGAGGTGGGTGGCCATTTCCAGAGCGTGGCTCTCCGCCGGGTTCGGACTCCGCGGTTCGCGATAATACATGGCAAACGAGCCCAGCGCCTTGCCCGAATGCGCCAGGATGGGAGTGGACCAGCAGGCGCGTAACCCATAAGGTTCGGCCACGCCTCGGTACTCTTCCCAGAGCGGGTCCTGGAGAATGTCGTTGACGACAACAAGCTCTCCGCGGTACATGGCAGTGCCGCATGATCCTGCCTTCGGTCCGATCGAAAGGCCGTCGATGGCCTCGATGTAGGCCCGAGGAAGGCTGGCGCTGGCGCCGTGGCGCACGTGATGCCTGTCCTCATCCAGTAGCAGGACGGAGCAAAGCAGCCCGGCAAATTGCGCCTCCATAACCCGCACCAGCTTCTCCAGTATTTCCTCCAGCGGAGCATCGCGGGCTATCATCTCTAGTATGCGGTTCTCTCCGTCACGCAGCGCCTGTGCCCGTTTGCGCTCGGTTACATCCATCAAGGTTCCAACGATCTCTGTGATTTCGCCGGACTCATCCACTACCGGGTGAGCGATCGAGTGAAGGTATTTCATTCTTCCGTCCGGAAGAACAATTCTCCAGTCGAACTCAGAATCCTCCTTCAGTGTGATCTCCAGTTGCGCTTTCTGCACGATTGCTTCTCGATCTTCAGGGTGAACTCGTTCGAGGATGTCCGACCATGTAGGGTTCGCTTTTTCGGGCTCATAACCGAAGATGCGAAAGGTCTCTTGCGACCAGAAGCGAGAGCCAGTACGCAAATTCCAAGCCCAACTTCCACTCTCGGTCAGCCTTTGGCCTTGAGCCAGATAACCCTCGCTCCGCCGCAGGGCTTCCTCTGCTTGCTTGCGCTCGGTGATGTCCATCATGGTACACACGAACTGCTCCACATCGCCGGACGCATTCAAAACAGGGTGGCCGACAGTGTGAGTGTATTTGACGGTGCCGTCCGGAAGTACAATTCGGTGTTCCCCTTCGTAATCCGACTTTTCACGGATTGCTCGATCGGTTATCTCTCGCCACTTTTCGCGATCCTCGGGATGCATGCGCTGCAGCCGCTCTTCCCAAGCCGACAAGCCCTGTTTTGGATCAAAGCCATATATCCGATACCATTCCTCGGAAAGATGCAAGGCGTCTCTTCCTGCTACCCGCCAGGCCCCACTCCCCGTATGTGTGAGCCGCTGCGCTTCTGCTAGATATGCCTCGCTTTCCCGAAGCGTCTGTTCCGCCTGCCTTGCCGCGGTGACATCCGTTACCGCTCCCACGAACTCAAAATTACCCGACTCATCGTTGGTTGAGGGATGGCCCACGACGCGAACGTGCTTTACCGAACCATCGCGCATCAGCAGCCGATGTTCGAAGTCAAAAGCCTTCCTGTCTCGTGCTACTTGATCGATTGTTTCTTGGGCGGACGCTCTGTCCAGCGGATGGATGCGTTGCCGTATGAGTTCCAAGGAAGGTTTGCTGTTCAGGTCGTAGCCAAAAATTCGAAACGTTTCATCTGACCAGACGATATCCCCGCTGGAAATGCTCCAGCCGAAACTGCCGGTGTGGCTCACTCTCTGTGCTTCCGCTAAATAGGCCTCACTCCGCCGAAGCGCCTCCTCGGCGTGCTGACGCTGGAGTACTTCCTTCGTCAGTTCGCTGTTGAGGGAGGTCAGCTGGCTGGTCCGTTCGAGGACGCGTTGCTCAAGTTCCTCATTCAGGCGCTTGATTTCAGCCTTCGCTTGCTTGTGGCCGGCAGTCTCGATAACGTCCCAATCGTCGCGCCGCTTGGTTACCGCAAACTGATGTGTTCGCACCACATCCAGGATTTCAGCAGCTCCACATGCGGCGAGCGGGTACGTGCATAGCACGGCGAGACGCTGATTGGCGACCGCCTGGTTAAGCGACTCTTCGTATTCGCAGAAGTCCTGCCGGTCCTTCTTGTCGAGCCAAGCAGTATCTCCCGTAACCCTTACTCCGGCGTAACCTCTGGCCGATGCGCTTGCTAGTTTCTCATTCCAACCGCGAATCACTCGTTTCAGATCAAATGTGCCATTCTGCAGATACCAGTCACGAGCCGCTACAATCTCCATGCTGTGGTCAGCGAAATAACGATCGAAGTCGGGTACGGCTCGCTTCAATGCCTGCCTTGCATCTTCCACGGTAAGAGGTTCGGCAACCACCCATAGGCATAACTCCTGGCCTTGCAATCCAGCTTTGCAGTAGGAGACCGCTATATCGAGAAGGTCCGCTTTCGTTTCGTAGAAGAGACAAAAGTGTGTTCCCCAAGGTATGTCGCCGACGAGGTCGACACCGGTCTTCCGCATCGCGATGGTCATGGCCGCTCACCCCTTATCTCGCGGTGGCGACACTTATTTAGAGCGGCTGCACTTGCACCAGACAGGGAGCTGAAAAGCCGTCGTGGGGAAACGGCGGCAGTGACAGCGGGTTTGGACCGGTCCACTGGCGGCATGGCGTGATCTCGCCGGCATCAGACATACAGCAATCTTCAGATGATAGCGCGGCAAGATTGGCTTGACAATGTTCCGGGCAAGCGCCTTGACATGAGAAAGTGGGTCCGAGTACCTCATCTCCGTAAGGCTAATAATGTATTGATCATCGCCGGGCTGCCCTGCGCAAACGGAGCTGATACTGACCGCATCCGGACGCACAGAGTCCATAGGCCGTCCCTGCTGGCTTAGATTCGGCTGCCGTCAATGCATCTCAGAACAAAATCTCTCGGAACAACTGGCCCTCCAGTTGCACCGAAACCTGGAAGGAAAAAATTTTACACGGAGGGAACACCATCTATGAAAAATCTGACGGCAGATCAAGTGAAGGTCGGATTCATTGGTTTAGGCAACATGGGAAGCCGCATGGCGCGACGCCTGCTGGATAAGGGATACGTGCTCGTGGTCTACGACATAAATACCGCTAAGGCGGAAGCCGTCGCTGGAAAGCGAGGTTTCGCCGCCAAGAGCATTCTTGAATTGGCGCGCACCGTCGATGTGCTTCTTTCGTGTCTGACCAATGATGAGGCAGTGCAGCGCGTCTATACCGGGGCTGAGGGGGTTTTTGCTGGGGCACGGCCAGGAACCATCGTCCTCGAGATGAGCACCATCTCTCCAGAGACCTCACGCGAAATGCACAATCTGGGGGCGAGACGCGGCATCGAGGTCATGGATGTTGCGATTTCTGGCAGCACTCCTGCCGCCGAAAAGGGCATCCTGACACTACTGGCAGGCGGAAATCCAGAATTGTTCTACGCTGCCAAGCCAATTTTCGAGGTGCTGGCAAAACAATACTTTCTTCTGGGTGGTCCTGGCTCGGGGACAGCGATGAAGTTGGTCGTAAACACACTGCTTGGTGTGGGCATGCAAGCGATCGCTGAAGCCGTGGTTCTTGGGGAGAAAGCCGGTCTGGAACGCAAGACCTTGCTCGACGTCCTATCGAAGACAGCGGTGATCACGCCGGCTCATGTGGGAAAGCTCGCGAGGATCGCGATCAACGATTACACTCCGCAGTTTCCTCTGCGCCTGATGAACAAGGATTTCAAGCTGATTCTAGAGACGGCAGCCGAGGCGCGAATTCCGATGCCGGCGACCGAGGCTGCTTTCCACGTAAACTCCGAGGAATTGGCTGCAGGTGAAGAGGAGGACTTTTCCGCTGTGTTGCGGCGGATGGAAGATGTCGCAGGTATCACGACTGGTCGCTCAGCGCAGGTAGCAAGTTAATCTGCAGCACCGCGCCCCGCTCCAACAATCCCAACCCTCACCGGGAAATGGTGACGCAGGATGGACACGGTGACCGACCGCGGACATGATCGCGCACATCGCAGTTGAAGTAGCAATTCCACAAGTCTCAAATTTGGATGCGGTTAACGTTATCCCGCGCGTCTCCGCTCATCGCTCTTTTGGCATGCGCCTTGCATATGTCAAGAGAGAACGCTAAACGGCAGTGCTTACTTCCTGCTGAAGTAAGGAGACCAATTGCGATCACGTGTCTCAAGTAACTGGCGAGTACGGGTGTCTCAGGTTCTCGTTTGCATGTGCGGGACGGCGGCAGTAGCATTTGCAGGAACCGCCCAGCCCTTGAGCCCGACAAATATCTTTGCTCCCGCGTCGGCACCAGCCAAATCGATCTTCGACCTGTCTCTGTTTGTACTGGCGGTAACGGGAGGGATTTTCTTAGTGGTCTTCACCTTACTGCTTTACTCCGTCTTGAAGTTCAGGAAAAGAAAGAATGACGACGGCCGCGAACCTCCTCAGGTATACGGCAGCAATCAGGTGGAATTGGCATGGACGATCATTCCGGTTCTTATCGTGGTCGCCTTGTTCATGGCGACAGCGCGAGTGATTGCCGTCGTCCAGAAATCTCCGCTCCCCAGCAACGCGATCGCGGTTACAGTGATCGGTCACCAGTTCTGGTGGGAGTATCGTTATCCAGAGTTGGGCGTGGTAACGGCAAATGAACTGCATCTGCCCGTAAGTGATCCGGTCCATCCGACACCGACATTCATTACGCTACTATCCGCCGATACCGACCACAGTTTCTGGGTTCCGCGATTGGGAGGCAAGACTGATCTCATTCCCAACCACCCCAACACCATGTGGACCGATCCACAGGAGACCGGAATTTTCCTGGGCCAGTGTGCGCAGTACTGCGGCACCCAGCACGCCAAGATGTTGCTGCGGGTTTACGTCCAGTCGAAGGATGAATTTGACCGATGGGTTGAGCAGCAACGGCGGCCGGCGTATGTGAATGACGCTGCTTCTCAGGGACAACGAATATTCGAGACGACCGCCTGCATCAACTGCCACACCGTCTCGGGCACAGTGGCCAACGGGCGATTCGGTCCGGACCTCACCCACCTGATGAGCCGAGATACGATCGCGGCTGGCGCAGCCCTTAATACTCCGGAAAATCTCCGGCTCTGGATTCGAGATCCCAACACGCTGAAGCCTGGCTCCTTGATGCCGGCGATGGAGTTGGACGATCAGGAACTAGACGCGTTGACAGCCTATTTGGAGACACTTCGTTGAGCATCTCGTTAACGACATAGAGGAGATCGCCCGATGTCGACTGAAGCTCTCGCACTGCCGGTACCAGGAATAGCATCGCGCCCTATTGTCGCCAGACTTCACGATTGGGTTACAACCGTCGATCACAAGCGGTTGGGCATTCTGTACATCATTTATGCGCTGGTCTTTCTCGTGATCGCCGGGATCGAGGCGATCGTCATCCGCATCCAGCTGATCCGTCCGCACAATGATTTTGTTTCTCCCCAGGTCTTCAACCGGATGTTCACGATGCATGGAACCACGATGATTTTCTTTGTGGTGATGCCTGTACTGTTCGGATTTGCCAACTATCTAATCCCGCTCATGATTGGCGCGCGGGATATGGCTTTTCCGCGGCTGAATGCCTTCAGTTTCTGGATGACCGCTTTTGGTGGCCTGCTTCTCTACTTCAGCTTGCTTGGAGCCAACGGCTTGTATGGAGCGGGAAATGCGCCCGACGTAGGATGGTTCGCCTACGCACCGCTGACTTCGCAGACGTTTTCAGTTGGGCACAGCACTGATTTCTGGACTCTAGCTCTGCTGGTCTCCGGCTTTGGCAGCATCGGGACAGCGATCAACATCGTAGCGACAATTCTTTGCATGCGCTGCCCAGGCATGACTTTAGCCAAAATGCCGTTGTTCGCCTGGCTCAACCTGGTGATGGCCGGACTGGTAATCCTTGCCGTCAGTCCACTGACCGCCGCGCAGATCATGCTGCTGGTCGACCGCTATCTTGGCGGACATTTCTTCGACACCCAAGCGGGCGGCTCGGCCGTGATCTGGATGCATTTCTTCTGGATCTTCGGACATCCGGAGGTCTATGTTTTGGTCCTCCCAGCCTTCGCCTTCGTCTCTGAGATTATTCCGGTCTTCTCGCGCAAGCCGATCTTCGGTTATTCGGTGATGGTGGGGGCTACGGTCGCGATCGGGTTCATCAGCATGAGCGTGTGGGCTCATCACATGTTCACAGTCGGCATGGGCGCAAACGCGAATACATTCTTCGTTCTGTCGACCATGGCAATCGCGGTTCCCACCGGAATCAAAATCTTCAACTGGCTGGCCACCATGTGGGGAGGAAAGATTGAGTTCAAGACTCCCATGCTGTTTTGCATTGCGTTTCTCTTTCAATTCCTGGCAGCCGGCCTGACGGGCGTGATGTTGAGCGCAGCGCCATTCGACTGGCACTTAGGAAATTCATATTTCGTGGTCGCGCATTTTCACTATGTGATTGTCGGCGGCATTCTCTTCGCTCTTTTCGGAGCCTTTTACTATTGGTTCCCTAAAATGACTGGGAAGATGTACAGCGAGACGCTTGGCAAGCTGCATTTCTGGCTCTTCATAATCGGCTTCCACCTAACCTTCGACTTCATGCATATCCCTGGATTGCTGGGCATGCCGCGAAGGATCTACACCTACGAGCCAGGACGAGGTTGGGACGCTTGGAACTTCATTGTGACCATCGGCGTTTTCTTCCAGGCTGCCGGGATCTTGGTCTTCCTGGGAAACCTGGTCTGGTCGTATTTCCGGGGCAAAGCCGCCGGAAGCGATCCCTGGGACGCATGGACCCTCGAGTGGTCCACGAGTTCGCCGCCTCCAGCTTATAACTTCGCTTCGATCCCAGTAGTTAAGAGCCGCCGCCCGCTCTGGGACCTTAAGCATCCGGCTGATCCTGATTGGAATTACGAATAGCGGGGAGACTGTATGAATGCGACATCAATGGCCGTGGCCGAGGGAAGAATTGATTGGGATCGTCCCGATCGAGGGCGCGTCGGAATGTTCGCTTTGATCGCCGCTGAAGCAGCGATCTTCACCATCTTCGTAGTGGCATACCTGTTTTATGTCGGCAAGAGTCTGACCGGCCCCATGCCAAAGGACGTTTTCAGTGTGCCCGTCTTTTACACGGTCTGTTTGCTTTCGAGCAGTCTCACGATTCACCTGGCTGCAAAATTTCTCCGCCAGGGAAGTGTTTTGCGTTTCGGAATGCTGTGGCTCGCGACCATTGCGCTGGGCACCGCTTTCTTGTATGGAACCGCCACCGAGTGGCACCGACTGATTTACAAGGAGGGACTAACGATCAGCACGAACCTGTTTGGAACAACCTATTACTCGCTGGTCGGGCTGCACGGGTTTCACGTCGTGGTCGGTCTTCTGAGTCTCTCGATAGTCATGGCCTTCACGCTCCTAGGAAATGTGAGGTCAGAACATGCTGAGCGAATCGATGTTTTGTCTCTCTACTGGCATTTCGTGGATGCGGTTTGGGTCGTGGTCTTCACGGTCGTGTACATGATTGGACGATGAGGGAGGATTGAAACATGGCATCAGAAAAACTTGAACTGTCGTCTGGAAGCGAGCGCGCGCTGCGTACGATCGAACTGCCTGCATCGACGGCATGGCCGATTGTCATGGCTCTCGGCTTCACCCTGGTCTTCGCGGGACTGGTCACCAGCGCATCAGTCAGCATTCTGGGAGCAATCTTTGCCGTGAGCGGTGGAGTCGGATGGTTCTTCGATGTGTTGCCACATGAAAAGCACGAAACCGTGGCAATTGTGGAGACCGTGCCAACTGCCGAAACCAGCCGCCCGCAAGTCGCTCGGGTCGAATGGAAGACTGAGGAACTGCAACGGGCGCGACTGCCACTTGAGGTCTATCCGATTTCGGCGGGTGTTAAGGGTGGCTTGGCAGGAGGGGTAGCCATGGCTGTTCTGGCAGTGCTTTATGGAATGTTCAGCGGCCACGGTATCTGGTATCCGATCAACCTTTTGTCAGCAGGATTTTTTCCGGCAAGAGTGACCACGGAGCAAATTGCGGCCTTTCATTGGGACGCGTTGATTATTTCATCGATCCTCCATCTGATTTGTTCTTCACTCGTGGGGCTTCTCTATGGAGTGGCGCTTCCGATGTTTCCTCGCCGCCCGGTTCTGTTCGGAGGCGTAATCGCCCCGATTCTGTGGTCTGGTCTGATCCACAGCATGCTCGAAGCTCTGGATCCGACGCTCAAGCAGCGGATCGACTGGCTCTGGTTCGTAGTTTCCCAGATCGGATTTGGCATCGTCGCAGGCATCATCGTTTCCAGACAAGTTCGCGTGCGTACCTGGCAATACTTGCCGTTCGCGATGCGCGCTGGGATCGAAGCGCCGGGAGCGATCGATGAAAAAAACGGAGACAGTGGCCGACAATGAAGCATCGAGCCACTCTCGTTCCCACCGCGATCATTGCGGTGGTCGCATTTCTTGCTTGTGCCGGCTGCAGCGATTTCCACGGCGTGCATCGGCCTGAGGTGGCGCTCGTGCCACCGAGCGAAGTTGTCGACTTCAATGTGCTCTACGGGCAGAACTGTGCAGGATGTCACGGCGTGGAAGGCAGTGGCGGAGCAGGCATTGCTCTGGCGAATCCGGTTTTTCTGGCGATTGCAGACGACACAGTAATTCGCCGCACGGCTTCAAACGGAGTACCCGGTATGCCGATGCCCGCATTTGCGCAGAGTGCCGGTGGAATGCTCACCGAAGAACAGATCGACACGATTGTGCACGGAATCCGATCCTGGGTGAAACCCGGTGCTCTCGGCAACCAAACTCCGCCGCCTTATGCCGCGCCGACTCCTGGAGATTCGCAGCGCGGCGCCGATGCGTATCGAACATATTGTTCCTCCTGCCACGGAGTAGACGGGCGCGGGGGGAGCAAGGCTAGCTCGATCGTAGATGGCTCGTACCTTGCTCTCATCAGTGATCAACAACTTCGAACGATCGTGATTGCAGGCCGGCCAGAGTTGGATGCACCCGACTGGCGTAGCGACGTAGTAGGGCGACCCATGTCGGCGCAAGAAGTTTCCGATGTCGTGGCCTGGCTGTCAGCTCAACGGCCAAAGTTCCCGGGCCAGCCATATCCGAATAGTTCGACGACGTCAGCAGATGGAGGATCTCGATGAGTGCAGAAAACGGAATCTCCCGGCGCGCAGCTCTTGTGAAAGTGGGCATGTTCCTCAACGGTGTTATAGGCGCTGCTTTAGCTGTGCCGATCGTGCGCTATCTGCTTTCGCCAGTGATCCACGAAAAGAAAACCGGTTATGAGTCGTGGCTCTCACTCGGCAGCCTGGAACATTTTCCCGCAGGGCAAACTCGTCTAGCGACATACAAGAATCCCGTGGTCAATGCGTGGGACGGAGAGACTGGCGATATCGCGTGCTGGGTGAGGAATGTCGACGATCAGAAATTCCAAGTCTTCGCCATAAACTGTGCGCACCTTGGATGCCCTGTTCGCTGGTTCGCCCAGTCGAATCTTTTCATGTGCCCCTGTCACGGCGGCGCTTACTACCAGGATGGTTCGCGCGCCTCTGGACCTCCCGAGCGCGGGTTATTTCAGTACCACTACAAGATTGAGGGTGGAAAACTTCTCATCAAAGCCGGCGAAATGCCGACTCCTGGTCGGCCTGTAGCAAGTAAGGCGGGAGGGAAGACGACATGCGCCTGATTCAGAAAATCGGCGACTGGTTCGATCTGCGGCTGCAGCTTGCAACGCCGATTCGCGAGATTGCCGAGCACAGGGTGCCACGTGAGACCGCAAGCTGGTTCTATGTTTTCGGCAGCGCCGCGCTGACATGTTTCATGCTCCAGCTTGTAACAGGCATATTGCTTGCGCTGATCTACGTACCTTCTGCGGGAGAGGCGTGGAACAGTCTCCAGACGCTCAATCATGGCATCGCTCTAGGTTGGTTCGTACGTGCCCTGCACGGGTGGGGTTCGAACTTCATGGTCGCTATTGTCTTGATTCACATGGTGCAGGTCTTCCTCTTTGGAGCGTACAAGTTTCCAAGAGAACTGACTTGGGTCGTCGGCGTGTTTCTTCTACTCGTGACGCTTGGCATGGCCTTTACGGGCCAGGTATTGCGATTCGATCAGGATGCTTACTGGGGATTAGGGATAGGTGCATCGATCGCAAGCCGTGTTCCGGTGATCGGACCGTGGGCTGTCAACCTGATGCTCGGCGGTCCCATCATCGCCGGAGCAACGCTTTCACGATTCTTCGCGTTGCATGTTTTTGTTGTGCCGGGATTACTGATTGCTTTCGTGGGCATCCACCTGCTCATGGTGTTGAAATTAGGAATCAACGAATGGCCTATGCCGGGACGCATCGTTCGGCGCGCAACGTACATGCAGGAATATCACGAGCTTACTCATAAGCAGGGCATACCATTTGTGCCCGAAGCGGTCTGGAAGGACATTTTCTTTTCTGGTTTCATTCTGCTTACGATTGCCGTTTGCGCGATTCATTTTGGTCCCTTCGGTCCTGGCGGCCAGCCGGATCCGACGATCATCCAGACTGCCCCCCGTCCCGATTTTTTTTTCTTGTGGTTGTATGCTTTGCTCTCCTTCCTGCCTCCGTCTGCCGAGACGCCTATCCTGCTGATTGGTCCTGCCGTCGGAATCATTGTCCTTCTGGCGCTTCCGTTTGTGGCTGGCGAAGGTGAGAAGAGCTGGAGGCGCAGGCCAATTGCCGTCCTCACGATTTTGCTGGTCGCCGTGGGCCTCGGCACCCTGACTCACTTGGCTGAACACACACCTTGGAGTCCTGTGATGGACGCCTGGAGCGGCCTGCCGATTCCACCAAGATACCTGCGAGGCCGTACGGCCTTGCAGCGCCGTGGCGCGCTCGTTTTTCAGGCCAAGCAGTGTCATAACTGTCATTCGCTCGATGAAAAAGGCGGTCAACGCGGGCCGGCGCTGGATACCGTTGCTCTGCGCCTGACCGAAGATCAACTTATTCGTCAGGTGATCCAGGGTGGAGGAAATATGCCGGCTTATGGAAAGAACCTGAGTCCGGCGGAAACTACTGCACTGGTGGCATTCCTGGAAACGCTGCACCCGGCAAATCAGAAACCCGCCCGCAATGCTGCTCAAGCAATGGCGCTCGGCGCAAGCGAGGTCTCGCCACGGTAGATTTGGTCATGTCTGAGCCTCATCTGAGGAGTTGCGGAACGGTGCGGAAGCGGAGGTTCCTTAAAGCGGCGACGAAGCTGTCCCTACTTTTATTGGCAGAACTAATTTATTAGCGGTATTTCCCCAGTCGCGAAAAAAACCCTTGCCAATCTTCCGCCGTCGGCAGGCCAGTCGTTCGGGTGAAGATTTCCCTGCCACAGATGGTCAAAGCGTCATGAGGTTCGCGGAGATCACTGCACTTGCGACAACGGGTCCAGCTCTTGCCGTCTTTGACTCATTGCGTTTGGCGAGCGCTGTTGATCCGATCGGTAAATAGCCAGCTTCTGCATCTTATGAATCAAGGTCGTGCGCTTCAAACCAAGCTTGGTAGCTGCTCCTTTTGGTCCGCCAATCACCCAACCGACCGATTCCAGCGTTTGCAGAATCAGAATGCGTTCGGAGTCCTTTAAGGTCGTTGCGGCGGGAGAAGTTGTGATAACGAAGGCCCCCGCTGCCGGCAAAGGATTGGGAAGCACGCCATCGTTGGAAAGGATCACGGCGCGTTCGATCAGGTTCTGCAGTTCGCGAATGTTTCCCGGCCACTGGTACGACGTGAACGCAGACATCGTTGTCGGAGGAATGTGCTCGATCTGGCGACTCATCCGGCGGCCGTAAATATCGACAAAGTGGGCCACCAGGGCCGGAATGTCTTCGCGGCGTTCGCGCAAAGGCGGCAATAGGACCGGAAATACGTTAAGACGGTAGTAGAGATCGCTGCGAAACTCACCCCGGTTCGCCATCTCCCCCAAATTACGATTTGTGGCAGCCACCAGCCGAACGTCTACCTGGTGAGTGCGAGTGCTGCCCAAGCGCTCGAACTCCTGTTCCTGCAGAACGCGCAGCAACTTGGGCTGCAACGCCGGCGGTATATCCCCTACCTCGTCCAGGAAAAGCGTACCTTTATCGGCTAGCTCGAAACGGCCGATTTTTTGCGCGATCGCTCCAGTGAACGCGCCCTTCTCATGGCCGAAAAGTTCACTCTCCAGCAGATCCAGCGGAATGGCAGCGCAATTCAGCCTTATGAAGGGTCGTCCGCACCGGGAGCTGAGATTATGAATCGCGTGCGCGATCAACTCCTTGCCGGTGCCGGTCTCTCCCTGGATAAGAACGGTGGAATCCGTAGGCGCAACCCTTTCCACTTGTTCGAGTACCGATTCCAGAGCAGGACTATTGCCGATGACCTGCTCGAATCTGCGCTCATAAGATGCTTGATCACAACTGCCGATTTTTTGGAAAGCCCCCACAGAGAACCTCCTGGCGCCCCACACGCCGTTTATCAGCCTCAATTCTCCAAAGCCGCTCGAACGCTCTCAAGCAGGATCTCATCATCAAACGGCTTGGCCAGGAACTCCACCGCGCCTGCTCTTAGCGCCTGCATACGCATTTTTGTGTCGCCGTGTGCCGTAATAAAGATGGTCGGAATCCTGCAGTGTTCAGCGTTGAGTTTGGCCTGCAGTTCCAGACCGGACATTCCCGGCATCCGAATATCTGCGATCAGGCATGCAGTCTGCTGGTGCTGGCCGGACTCCAGGAATTCTTCCGCTGAAGCAAACGCTTGCGACTGCAATCCAACGGATTTCATCATGCCTTGCAATGCACTACGCATCAACTCATCGTCATCGACTATCGCGACCATTTTTTCCTTCCTCTGACCGGCCATATTTTAAAGCTATCGCTTCGGCGGGAAACAGCGCAATCATGCTTTGGTATGAGTGCCATAATACCGGGCTCAATACGGGGGAGGCTGCCGTGACCGTCATTCTTGGACTTCGACCTTTGGTGGGAAGTGTGATGTGAAAGTTTGCGCCGCGCGAAGAGTTGTTGGCGGCCCACAGCCGGACGCCATGTTCGATCCCCCATTAACGTTGAAGATTGGAGAGCGCTTTCATTCGGGGCGGCCGGGCGGAAGATCGAGCTTCGCAGCCATTCTCACCAATTCTGCCAGTGATTCGGCCTGCATCTTTTGCATCACGTGTCCGCGTTGGATCTTCACTGTGACTTCGCTGGTTCCGAGTTCAGAAGCTACTTGCTTATTGAGCCTGCCCGAGACCACCAAACCCATCACCTGGCGCTCGCGCGCGGTCAGCGACTCGTAGCGCTTTCGCAAATCCGCCAGCTCGCCCTGCTGTTGACGGGTTATCCGGTCACGGTTTAAAGCCTGGTGGATCGCATCCAGCAGATCTTGGTCGCGGAAAGGCTTCGTAAGGAACTCCACCGCGCCGGATTTCATGGCCTGCACCGACATTGGAATATCTCCATGACCGGTGATGAAGATGATGGGTATCCGGATGCCCACATGCGCCAGCTCGCGCTGAAACTCCAGCCCGTTGATGCCAGGAAGTCTTACGTCCAGAATAAGGCAACTAGGTTCATCCGGCCGCTTGCTGCGCAGGAACTCCTGCGGCGTCCCGAATGTCTCTGAACGTAAGCCAACCGATTTCAGCATGCCCTGGATGGCCGCGCGCACCAAGGGATCGTCATCAACAACAAATACTATGGAAGCGGGTGCAGGCGTCATTCATCCGCCTCGACTTTTGTGGGGGGTGGCGTAAACCTCTGAAGCAAATTGAAAAATGTATTAGCCGAGTCGAGAGTAGTTGCGGCCGGGACCAAAGCCAGTGCGTAGCGCAGAGTGCTCACGGCTGCTTGTCGCGCAATCCATTTTCTCTTGCCTGGATCGCCCATCGTCAAGAGTCTCTCTCGTGCTCCGGATAAAGTCCGCTGGAGCGGCAGGGAACGAGGCCTTTCATAACTCTAGCTCGGTTTCAAGGCCATTACAATCAGGTGCTGCGCGAGCAGAATCGTATTTTGCCCTTTCGTCTGTCAACAAGTTAGGGCCTGGGTGTCCTCCACCCAGGCCCTAATGTGCGAGTTTCAGGCCTATGCTCAGTTGCCAGCTCCAACAGCATCAGTATTTAATACTGTCGGCTCGTTGGCCACGATAGTCTGGCGCCTGTCTTGTGCTAGCTCCCTCTCCTCCTGTTTCGGATAAACAAACTCATTGCCGGTTTCGCGTCCAGGATAAAACCACTTCAGAAGGGCATCCGGTTGTCCGGTTCCCTGTTCGGCCAGTGCGACCACGGTATGGTCGGCTACGTCCTGGCGCACAGTTGGAACTGTCTGCAAAGTTGCATACAGGACGGTCCTGTCGGCGTTGAAAATCTGCACCATGTATCGGTCAGAAACAGTGTTGGCTAATGTGAATAAGTAACTCCCTGCGGGCAGTACTTGCCCCGGGATCTGGATTGGGTGGCTGAAAGTAATGGTGGTGGATTCGTCGGACTCGTCAGCATGAGCGGCGAGGCCGAAGAAGAGCGAAAGAGCTATGATCAAACCCGCCATAATATAACCTTTGTTGATATTCATTTTGTTTCATCTCCTTGAAATTACTTGGTGCTTCTACCTCACATTTAAAAAAGGAACTTCACGACTGCCCGACATCGTGTATTTCTTTTTTCACGCTTTGGATAAATGCAAGGCGGATACCAAACCTGGAGCCGTTGTCGGCTCTTCTGCAAAGACTCTATTGAGAAGAACTTAAGTCGAGTGGCGAGTCCTGCGCAGTCGGGAGATCGGAGGTGTCGGAAGTGTCGGTGCTGTCCACTTTGCGTTCCGACACTTGGTTTGGATCGACACCAAGCTTTTTCATCCGCGTGATGAACGTTGTCCGCTTGAGTCCAAGGCGGGCGGCGGCGCCATCTCGTCCGCCAACACGGCCACCCGCTTCTCGGAGAGCGAGGACGATTTGATTGCGATCAACGTCGGAGAGAATACTCCGGACGGGCCTGCGTCTTTTCGATTTCATTTGTGGCAAGTCATTGGCTGGCGCGGGCATCCTGCGAGAGCGCAGTTCGGCAACAGGAACGTTTAGGCTCGGGCCGGTTGAGAGGATGACGGATCGCTCGATCACATTCTGCAGTTCCCGAATGTTACCTGGCCAGCGATATTGGCACAGAGCGTTCATGGTCTCCGAAGATATAGTTTCAACCGTCCTGCTCATGCGGCGAGAAAACTCCTCAGCGAAATGCCGCACCAAGAGCGGAATATCTTCGGGGCGTTCGCGTAACGGAGGAAGTTCGACCGGAAATACGTTTAAGCGAAAGAAAAGATCAGAACGGAACTGCTGCTCTTGAACCATCGCCGCCAGGTCCCGGTTTGTTGCCGCAATCAAACGCACATCGGTCCGAATAGTCCGTGTGCTTCCCAAGCGCTCAAACTCCTGCTCCTGCAGGATGCGCAGGAGCTTAGGTTGGAGCTCAAGTGGAATCTCCCCGACCTCATCCAAGAACAGCGTGCCGTGGTTTGCAAGCTCAAGGCGCCCGATGCGCTGTGCGACCGCGCCTGTGAACGCGCCTTTTTCGTGACCAAACAGTTCGCTCTCCAGCAGTCCAGCGGGGAGGGCTGCACAGTTCAGCTTCACGAACGTTTTCGAACTACGCGGGCTGAGGTCGTGGATAGCACGAGCGATCAGCTCTTTTCCTGTGCCAGTCTCGCCGTAAATAAGCACCGTCGAATTAGTAGGCGCCACAGTCTCTACAAGCTTCAGGACACGCTGTAGCGCCGGGCTCTTGCCGACGATCTCCTTAAAATTAGCTTCGGTACAAATCTCGTCCTCAAGGTAAAGCTTCTCCTGAGCGAGTTTGTTCGTGAGTTCAGATATCTGGCCGTAGGCTAGCGCGTTTTCTACGGCAATCGCTATCTGACTTGCAACCTGCATGAGAAAGTGGACGTCATCTTGCGAGAAGGGGATGGCCTTAAGCCGCGAAAGTCCTAAAACGCCGAGCCCCCGGCCATGGCTGATTAACGGTAGCCAGCAGAAAGATCGTAGGCCTTCGTCTCTGTACAGGTTCACGTCGCCCGTTGGAGTGGGCCGCACCTCGTTCTCAAGGCTGAACGTGGCAGGCTGCCCTATGCTAAACACTCTGGCGGGAAATGAGTCCGCGGGATGCAACATTCCTTCGCGGAGAAATCCCTTCGCACTTGGAAAATCTAGGGCGTACAGTTTCAGTTCCCCGGTTTCCGGATCCGGAAAATTAACGCCCACCGCGTCGCACTGCATCACGAGCCGGACACTCGCGGAAATGACACGAAGCAGATCCCGCAGCTCCAGTTTCGAGACTATGCTGTTGTTCAGATCCAGGAGAAGCTTAAGCCGATCCTTCTCGCCTCGCAGCTCGGCTTGGGTGCTCTGCAGTCGTTCGTTGGTTCTTGTGAGTTCACCAGTTCGCTTCGCAACCCGGATTTCGAGACTGTCGCGGGCTTCGGTGAGCAATCGTTCTGCACGGCGGCGTGAGGCGCTAAACCAGCTCACCAGGAAACCGAAGATTCCGTAAATGACAAAGTAGGATTCCGAGGAAGAGCCGAGGATCTTGACGGGAACGAAGAAATCGCTCATTGCCAAATAGGAGATTAAGAGAGCTAATAGTCCCGGTCCGGCCCCGCCATACCAAAACGTAATGGCGATTGCCATAAAAGAGAAAGAGGTGAAGGGATGCGGTAAATTATCGTGGCGTAGGAGCAAGGCTGTCCCGAGTGCCATCGCGACCAAAATCACAGCTACCCCGTAACGCACAACAGCCGATTCCGGCCGCTTAGCGAATCTCGAAATGTGCTGAGAGGCCATAAATTAGTAATCACTCTTTCCGAATAGAAGATTTGGAGCGCCTGTCCAAGCAAATGCCGCAAGTCGGCTATATGGCTGTGTGATCGTGCTTCACGCGATAGGCGGCAGCTGATTCAAAATTCACTCCATCTCGAAGGCGAGATATTGCAATTTCCCGTTGCGTTCGACTTGAAGGACGATCGGGTCACCAGATCTGACATTGTGAACCAGAGTCTCGAACTGTGCCGTTGTCCGCAACATTGTGCGATCGACAGAGCGGATGATATCGCCGGTCTCAAGCCCTGTATCCACCTCGTTCGGTCCGCCCGTCTGGGCCACGACTACGACTCCAGAGTCACTGCGTGTGTCATGCAGCAGTGGCTTTACCTGGTTGTCCAGGTCGCTGACAAAAATGTTCAGTCTCGCGATCAGGCTCTTCTGCAGATTCGGAACGTCTGCCAGGTCATCTACGTTCTCGTGGTACACCTTAACGAAAACATTGAAGGACTTTCGAGTTACGCCTCGCAGCACATCGATTTTCAAAATCTGATCAGCGGGATGGAGGTAGAGCGCCGTTATGAAGTCGGGAAGGCCGAGAATTGGCCTGTCGTCGATCGCGAGGACGATATCGTCTACCTGCAGACCCGCCGCTTCCGCTGCCCCTCCAGTAGCGACGTCGGAAATCACTGCTCCCCAACTTCTGGCCAGACCCAGGCCGGCCGCGAGCGTAGGAGTGATGTTCTGTGCTCTAGCGCCGATCGCGACGCGCTGCACATGGCCGGACTTGCGAAGGTGCAGGTAATCAAAATTGACGATCGCTGCCGGAATAGCAAAGCCAAGCCCTTCGCTGCCACCGCCTTCGCTCAAGATCAAAGAGTTAATGCCAATCACATTGCCGTCAATATCTACCAGCGGACCGCCGCTGTTTCCCGGATTGAGCGCCGCATCAGTCTGGATATACACCATAGGATTATCTGCATCGAGTTGCCGGGCGAGCGAACTGACCACACCCATCGTGACCGTACTTCGGAGCCCTTCTGGATTGCCGATTGCAAATACCAACTCTCCCTGGTGGACTCGCACGTCGCTTCGTATGGCCACAGTAGGCAAGTGCGTTGCGTCGATCTTTAGAAGTGCTAAGTCGGATTCCTTGTGAGTACCCACGATCATGGCTTCGAGGATCTGGCCAGCATGGATGGGCTGGAGTTCGTGAGAGGAATCCGCTGTCGGCGAAGGCAGGATGACTCGCACGCGTTGCGCTCCTTCTACCACGTGGGCGTTGGTGATGATGTAGCCGTCAGGGTCGACGATGATCCCGGTGCCAATGGCACGTTGGCGGACGATTCGCGCGGTTGCGCGTCCATGATCTTCCGAGGGGCCGTACGCATTGACCAAAATCTGGACCACCGCCGGTGAAACCTTTGAGATGATGGCTTCGAGAGAACTGTCCAACGCTCGCAATAAGTTCGACGATGCTGGCGCCGTTGAGATGAGGGCGGGTACATCGGATTCCGTCCGAGCGGCTGTCGACTGTGCTAGCGCGGAGGTAGCCGCAAGGAAACAAGCAACGATTCCGTATCTGAACCACTGCAATCTTGTCATAATGCCAATCACTTTCCAGACCCAAGCTTTGGCGTCCAACTCTAAATTTACCGACATGGCGGATGTGCAATACATCAGCCAAATATCAGTAATGAATTGAAACCAGCCCTACCAGGAGGTACCAGGATTCCAGCACAGTAGGCGCGCCGGAATCTTGGCTTCACTCTGCACATAGCGATTGCACGTTTGCTTCCAGCCAAAAAGAAGGGACGGACAGAGCACAAACAGGACAACAGCCCCATCACGTAAAGGCGTTGGGGTCCGTCGGATCACTGGAATCTTCACTTAGGTCAGGGAAGACGCGTCGGAGTCGTCCACATATCGACGCGCTATCAACCTGCCGACACTCGAGACAAGTGGTTTTCTTCACGTCGCCAACCGAGCACCTTTGGAACGCATGGGCTTAGCGACCTCGCGACGTTTGGACATCTGCATGCAGTTACCAGAAATGACGTAGACGCCGATAACCAAAGCGCGCTGGAGTGCATTCCCCAAAAATCGCACACCGGTTGGCGCAAGCAACGGCTACGTCAAGAATCGCATTGCTCCAGGAATCGTAGAAGCGATCCGGATGAGGATGGAAACGAAATGGCAAATCAAGAAACCAAAAAGTGCGCTCACATACCGTGCCTGTGTGATGTAGCAGACGGACAAGAATACTGCGGAGAGGCCTGTCGTGAGGCGGGAAGCGAAGACGTGGAGATCGCATGTCAATGCGATCATCTGGCGTGTCCGCTTACGTAGCGGCAGTTAGCGCCTCCAAGTGCCGCTGACTTGGCCGGCTGAAAACGATAGCTCGCGGCGGCGCCCTTTACCTGACTGAAACGATCCGCCGGTAATTGCCGACGCGACCCGTCGAAGGAGAATCGATTGTGAAATTCATAAAA
The DNA here is from genome assembly GCA_963842075.1 of uncultured Acidobacteriota bacterium. GTDB lineage: Bacteria > Acidobacteriota > Terriglobia > Terriglobales > Acidobacteriaceae > Sulfotelmatobacter. The sequence continues at coordinate 91,835 of CAWJFA010000024.1, forward strand.
CAGAGTTTGTCGCTTTTTCTCTCATGTTGCCTTGCATTAGCCACTATGCCGGGAGCGTTCGCCCAGGCGGAGCAACCGGCGGCAGAGCCAACTGTTCAAGCCGCGCAACAATCGCCAGAACAGTTGCAGCAACTGGTAGCGCCGATCGCATTGTATCCGGATGCCTTGGTGGCACAGATCCTTGCGGCGGCCACTTACCCCGATCAAGTTGTAGAAGCAGACCGGTGGCTGCAGCAACACAACAACTTAGAGGGTGAAAAACTGGGCAAAGAAGTCAATAAGCAGCACTGGGATCCTAGTGTGAAGGCCCTCGTGGAGTTTCCTTCGGTGCTCGGCAACATGGACAAGAACCTCGAGTGGACCTCATCGCTTGGCGATGCTTACGTCAACCAACAGCAGGACGTCATGAACGCGGTGCAGGTAATGCGCGACCGCGCTGAGCAGGCCGGCAACTTAAAAAGTACTGACCAGGAAAAGGTAAGCAAGCAGGGGCAAAACATTGTGATCGAGCCCTCAGACCCTGAGGTTGTTTACGTGCCTGAGTATGACCCATGGCTGGTGTATGGGGCACCCATAGGGATTTGGCCGGGGTGGTATTCATATCCGGGACTTTACCTTGGGGTTCCGGGAATTGCCTTTGGCCTCGGGTTCGGAATCGGATTCTTTGGCGGTTTTGGCTGGGGCTGGGGACACTGGGGGTACGATTGGCATAACCACGGTATTCTCTTCGATCACCACGGCTACGTCTCGCACAGCCGAATTTTCGCCAATCACAATAACTTCAATCGCGCCGGTGGATTTCATGGCGGCGGCTTTGCGGGCGGGCGAGGTTTCGGCGCGTCGCAGCGTGGATTCGGCGGCACTCACTCAGGTGCATTCAGCGGCTTTAGTCATGGAGGAGTCGCCCGAGGCTTCTCTGCTCGCGGGCAGTCGAGCTTCGGAGGAGGCTTTCATGGGGGCGGAGGTTTCCACGGCGGCGGCGGTGGTCGCCGCTGATTTGGTTGAACCAGCAAAGCGCAACTGATGATATGGAGAAATAAGTCATGTACACGAACAATATGAAACTTGAAACTGTTGAAACATTTATGGCGAGACTTGCCTGCGGATTCGCTGCCATCCTTTTTCTGTTGCTATTGACCCTGCTGTTTGCGGTGGGCTTCGCCGACTCAAGCTTGGCTCAAGATGCACAGCCAAGGACATTCGTGTCTCCAGGGCAGGCTAGTAATGCTCTCTTTGAAGCGGCGAAAAACAAGGATGAGCAGACCCTCGAAATGATCCTGGGAGCGGGAAGGGAAGTGACTTCATCAGGCGACGAAGTCGAGGACAACCTGGAACGAGAGCAGTTCAGCCAGAAATATCAAGAGATGCATCGTCTGGTCCGAGAACCGGACGGACATACGGTCCTGTATATCGGCGCAGAAAACTGGCCCTTTCCGATCCCGCTGGTGTCCAAGAACGGCGCATGGTACTTCGATCCCGAGACCGGTAAGCAGGAAATCCTGTTTCGCAGAATCGGGGAAAACGAGGCTACCGCAATTGAAGTGTGTCAGGAATTCGCAATGGCCAAGAATGACGAGAGCGCAAAGGCGGCCAGTGAAGATCCGATCACTGAATTTGCCGAAAGCCTGGTGTCCGGCACGGCGGCGAACGCGGACAACAAAGAGTCCAACCTTTTCCACGGGTACCACTTTCGAATCGTGACCACGAGCGCATCCGAGACTAGCGGCCACAACCAAAGAAAGGGAGGGTTGACTTTGGTCGCGTATCCCGCCGAGTACCATTCCTCCGGTGTCATGACCTTTGTGGTCACGCGCAGGGGGATTGTGTACGAAAAAGATCTCGGGGCCAACACAACGACGGTCGCACCACAAATTAAGGCGCGCACTGGTTCGAGTTGGCATCCAGCGGCATGAAGCTAAAGAAATGATTCCGCCGTGGCGCCACCGCGCTTGGTTGAACCTCCGCCTGCTGCATATCCACAATACGGGAGGGCAGTTTGCTTGAGAACAATGCGACCTCAAAAAACCAGACGATGCCGAAACCGAAGGACACTCCGCTGTTTCCCATTTCGGTCGAGGATCGAGGGCTGAGTTTTTTCCTCGCGTTTCTGGTTCTTATCACTATTTTTGTTCCCATGATTCGTTTGTCACGGTCCGGGCGAATTGGATTAGATCTGATTTTCGTGCTCATGCTTTTCTCAGGCGCTATCGCAACCATTCGACAGAAAGCCCTCATGTATCTGGTCGTTGGGCTAACTGTCCTTGAGTTCGCAGCGGACTTAAGGGAGTGTCAGAAGCGAAGAGGAGGGCAGAACAATCAAAGGGACGAGAAAACATTTGTGTGCGTGTAAGCGTGGGTGAAGGAACAGGCGATTGCTTCAAGATAACGCTTCGAATGTGGTGTCGACATCTTGTGGATAGTAAGAATTCTCGACTGTTGGAGTAGTGGCTGCCCCCGCATTGGCGATCGGCGGAAGGAATTACTTTTTTCTAACCTGTAGGAGCTTCAAATGCAATTATCAAACTCGTTCAAAACTCTAATGTCTGCCCTCGTTGCGCTGGCGGCAATGGGTATGGGCGGTTCATCAGTGCCTGTTCCGAAGGAATCCAACGTGACTGCAGAAGCCAAGAGCCAGATGTGCCCAAATGGTGACAGCGGGTTGAAGTTACCTGCCGGTTTTTGCGCAACGGTCTTCGCTGACGGTATTGGTCATGCCCGCCACATGGCAGTCGCGCATAATGGAGTTGTCTACGTCAATACCTGGTCAGGCAGGTACTACGGCAACGACACTCCGCACGCGGGCGGTTTTCTTGTAGCCCTGGAGGACAAGAAGGGCTTGGGAAAAGCCGACGTGATTGAGCGCTTTGGCGAAACCGTCCAAAGTGGCGGAGCAGGGGGCACCGGAATCGGCATTTATAAGGGAGCGATTTACGCTGAGATCAATGATCGGATCGTGCGATATTCATCGGCCGCCAGCTCCATCGTGCCGAGCGGGTCTGGCGACACGATACTCTCGGGATTGCCTCTGGGCGGAGACCATCCGATGCATCCCTTTATCATCGATGCCGAAGGAAAGATGTACGTCGATGTCGCCACAGCGACCAATTCTTGCCAGCTGAAAAATCGAACACCGAGGTCGCCCGGCGAGGTGCCTTGCTCGGAGCTTCAGACCCGCGGTGGGATCTGGCTCTATGACGCGAATAAGACGGACCAGACATTTTCACCGGCTGAGCGCTTCGCCACGGGGATCCGCAACGCTGAAGGTTTCGCCATCGACTCGAGTGGCCGGTTGTTCGTGACCCAACACGGCCGGGATCAGCTGCGCGCGAATTGGCCCGACGTCTATAAACCCGAGCAAGAGGCGACGCTGCCATCTGAAGAATTGTTGCTTTTGAAGCCGAAGGGTGACTATGGGTGGCCGAAGTGCTACCACGACCCATTCGTAAAAAAGCTGGTTCTAGCGCCGGAATACGGCGGCGACGGCAAAACCATCGGAGTATGTGCAGACAAGATTGCTCCGATTGCAGTGTTTCCCGCCCATTGGGCGCCGAATGCAATGGTACGTTACGACAAGGAACAATTTCCTGCCCACTATCGCGGTGGCGTGTTCATCGCCTTTCACGGCTCATGGGATCGGGCGCCGTATGCGCAGGGCGGCTACAACGTGATCTTTCAGGCGCTCAACGGCGACCATGCATCCGGACAATGTGAAATATTTGCAGATGGTTTCGCGGGAGCAGTGAAGTCGCCAGCCGAAGCGGAACATCGTCCCAGTGGCTTGGCGGTGGGAGCGGATGGTTCGCTCTATGTTTCCGATGACGTACGCGGACGGATCTACCGGATTGTCTATCGCGGCGGCTCCCAAGAAGCTGCTGCGAACCTGACGCCGTGTCCGAGCGCAACAGCTCCGCCAGGCGATCCCATCCAAGTGACCGCTGCACCGCCAGAGGGCACGCATCCTGACGCCGGTGTGGCTGCGAGTTCCAGTCTTCCCGTTCCTGAAGGCGCGACGCGAGACATGGTTGAACTCGGTGAACGCATCTACCGCGGCCAAGTGGCAGGAGCGGCCTGCACGGGCTGCCATGGTGAGAGCGGTCAGGGTACGCCCTTAGGGCCTAAGCTGACCGAGCACAAATGGCTGTGGAGCGATGGTAGCTATACGGGAATCGGGAAGACTATAACGGAAGGTGTGTCGCAACCAAAACAGTACCGCAGCCCCATGCCGCCCATGGGTGGGACGCAACTTACGCCCGACCAGGTATCGGCGCTTGCAGCATATATATGGAGCTTGAGCCACTCCGCGTCGACTAATCGAAATTAATCGCGTTGAACCGCGGACTGGAAGAGACGCGCGGAATTCTCGACTCTTCACGTCCCGATAGAGGCGATCTACGAAGCAGCCGAAGGCTGAACTTAGGAAAAGTGATGATAAAGTTGATATCCCTTCTCAACGCGCTGTTCCTAACAGCTCTCAGCTGCGCACAGGCGGTTTTGTTGCCGGAGCCTCCCCAGGTGCGAGCAAGGAATCAGATTGTGTCCCTTACGCTGCATGCCATAAACGAAAACGGTCGGGATGCTTTTGCTTTCAACGGTGAGACGGTTGCTCCAGTAATTCGCGCATCTCCAGGTGACGTTCTGAAAATCACCTACGTCAACAATCTTCCTTCCAAGTCTCCGGAGACGTGTGCGATTAATCCGTGCATGGACATGACGAACTTGCACTTTCATGGGCTCACCGTTTCGCCGGACGCGCCGCAAGATGATGTGCTAACAATGCTAGCCAAGCCTGGCCAGATGTTGCACTACTCGGTTCGCATTCCGCGCGATCATCCGCCGGGTTTGTTCTGGTACCACACCCATCCTCACGGCGAGAGCCACCGGCAGGTGTTGGACGGGATGTCAGGAGCCATCATCATCGAGGGAATGGAACGTTATGTCACTGAAGTAGAAAGGCTGCGTGAGCGAGTGATTGTGGTGCGAGGCCGCTCCATCGAGCATGATCCGAATGCCGCCGCGCTCAAGCGCGATGTTGAAATCCCAGCTAAGGGATGCGGAGGAGAAGCTGAGAAAGTTGAGGAAATCTTTACTGTGAACGGCATGCTTCGACCGCAAATTGAGATCGCGCCCAAAGAGAGGCAGTTCTGGCGTATCGTGAACGCTTCCGCGGACCGCTATTTGGACCTGCAACTGGATGGACAGACTTTCGAAATCGTGGCGCTTGATGGGATGCCGCTTGCTTACCGCGATCCAAAACATCCGACGATGGTCAGCAATCACTTGCTGATTTCGCCTGCTGGCCGGCTCGAAGCGATCGTTACCGGATCACCCTCTGGCACACATAGTTCTCTGCGTACGCTTTGCGTAGATACTGGTCCGGTTGGAGATCCCAATCCAGAGATGGTGTTGGCAGATCTTGTGCAACCAGCTTCCGATCAATCTAGTGCGGACCCGGCACTTAGACAAGTTCATGCCATCGATGACCGACCGCCGGTTTACAGGCCAATCAACATTGAGCTATTAAAGAAGACTGCACCGGACTTCATTGTCACCTTTACAGAAGACAAGAATGGCTTTTATATCAACGGGCGCAAATTTGCTCCAGACGCGAGTCCGATGACAAGCGCTCGCGTCGGTACTTATCAGCATTGGCGTATTGTCAACGAAAGTGCCGAACTACATCCTTTTCACATTCATCAGGTTCACTTCCTGGCTTACGCGCAAAATGGCGCGCCACTCCCCAATCCTGCGTGGCTGGATACGGTGAATGTTCCGTATGCGGGCTCCGTCGACGTCATCCTGGACTTTACCGACCCCGTCATCAAGGGTATGTCGGTATTTCATTGTCATCTGTTGAATCATGAGGACAAAGGGATGATGGCCAAGATCCTGTTTAAGTAGGAAAGCAGGACTGGCATCCGATTGCGACTGAGATCGAAGAGCCGACCGAACTCAGAAAAGTCTGTGATGACGTGAGATCGAGATGGCCGAGTGAGTGTCGATATCTGGACGCTGTCCTTAGACAAGTTCGAATGTAGCGTCTTATGGCAGGCTGGCGTTGGCAGTTGGATTGCATTGGACGATGGAAGAAATTGTTCCCAACGAAATGCTGGAATGCGATTGACCCACGCCGACCAAGAGGAGACCGATATGGACAGTAACTATGTATTTCTTTGTGGTGTAATGTGGTGCAGATTCGGACATGGAGATGCAGGCAAGGAATTAATCAGGGCCGTCGATTCGACGGACCCAGACATAGAAGCATTGGCACGGGCGATGTTTGCGAGAGGTTTGCGCCGCTTGATAGAGTCAGAAAAACGAACGCATTCCTCCTTCCACACGACGCTTAATGCCACGCCACTTGCGGCCAGGAACTGAGTTACACATTTTCGTCGCCCAACCAGGTGACCTTCAGCCCGCAAATGACATAAGCGCGAAGGCGACGCACGGCAGGGGAATTTACGCGCCCACACACGCAGCCGATGTTTTCCGTTCCTCAAAATGACTAGGGCGCCTCAGCCTCCAAGCATATTGCGCAGATCGATCGGTCAATGCCCGAAACTTAGATGGAACTGCCCAGCGCCATCCGGATTGCCGCCGAGACCGTGTTGCCAGAAGAGAAGATGACGATGGCCGAGGTGACAACGTCACTGCAGGAGGTAATGAGAAACCTTCCAAGTCTCCGCAAAACGGAACTTGTCTCTCTTCGCGGCTCTGCCCACTCTGCCCAATTAAGTCCCTGCTGGGATCTGTTAGTTTCTGCGGCTGCCATTGTTTCCGCTGTCCGCTGGTCAGCGATAGCGGTTGGGAGAGAAGGTCTGCCAGCCACTACTGCTTCGTCGCGCGTAGCGAAGCCGACTGCGACAATGGAGGGTGCGGCAAAGAGATCACGCAATGATTTCTCGTTCGCGTAAGCAATAATGATGTGCTCACGACCAGCTTCGGTCTGGAGCCCTTCTATCACTGCGTACCGCACGTCCGGAAAATCAACTACCGCGTTCACGACCGCATTCTCCTTTACTCATGTCTGTGTTCGATACGTCCTGAGTGATAGCACGCGGCATTCCAAAGTAGATCTGAGTGCGAATCTGAAATAAATGCGGCTCGGATGGCCTGTGGCAGAGTGTTTCTCGGCGCGAGATCCACTAGTGCCGAGATCGAAAAGAAAATTACGACCGCCGCTGGACAGCCTGACTGCGGAGGGACATCGCCTTAGTTGCTCAGTACCTGTTTGGCACGCGAGGGCTGCGTCGCATTTTAATTAGCGCCCAATCTGCGGGCGCGGATAACGAATCTCTTAGGTGCAGGACCGACGTAATGAAAAGGATAACAGGTGACCAGCGTCAGCAGTTGGCCTGTGGAGGGCTGCAAAACCCACGTCTCGTCGGGAGAGACAACGTCGATGAAACTGACACTATACAGGTACTGCCTTCCAGAAACTGTGATTCGGATGAGATCACCGGACTTTAGTTCACCCAAATGCCGAAAGAAAGTATCACGGTGCGCGGCGAACGCGACATTGCCTGTTTGTCCTGGCAGCGCAGTCCCTTTGATATGTCCAACGGCTACTCGAAGGACTCCCGGCGATGTTCCTTCTGCGACCATCGCCGAGACCTGAACCTGCGGGATGTCGATCTTACCGACCAAGGCCATTGCGCTATCCGCTCGCAACGTTGCTGGTTGTGACATAGTCACAGAATCTTGAGTTATTGACGGCTCCGGTAATATAAGCGTAGCTTGTCGCATCTGTTCGCGCGCCCAATACTGATAACGTGATGCCTCGACGGCGATAATCGCGCAATATCCCAAGGCTGAGAATCCCGCGAGCAGCAGAGCATACTGGCCCCAGACAAGAATCATCCTTCGGCACCCTGTCATGCTTAGACCTTCTTCACGCAATGAGTGACCCACACAAAAGCATCTGGCGTCGATACACCGGCGCCAGGGTGGAAAGCGGGGATCGGATTTACGATGCCTTTCGAGCAACCACGCGAAATCCGAAACCAGCCACTACCGACAGCAGTCCGAGCAATCCTAAGAGTGGCAACGAACTCGCAGTCTTGGGAAGGGAATTAGTCGCTGCCTCTTGCGGAATCACCGGTTGAGAAGCGATGACTTCAGTGACTTCGATTTCCTCGCCGCTGGGCGTCACCGCTTTTACAGGTACTTCTTTGCTCTGGGCGGTACTTGACGCCTGCTCGTTAGGCATCGAGAGCACTGGGCGGCTGGTCTGCTGTGCGAGTTGTGTCGCTCTGGTTTTCGGATATACAAATTCTTGGCCGAAGTTATCACCGGGATAGAACCAGGAATGAATGGCCTCCGGCTGATTCGAGGGCCTCTCTTCGAAATGGATTACGGTTCTTCCTCTAGGTTGCATCCGGTAATCGGGAATCGCAAGAATCGTCGTTACCAGACGCGTTCGATCCGCGTTCCAGATTTGAACGATATTGCGATCTGACGGGCTGTCTGCGAGTGTGAACCAGTAGGTCCCGGCCGGAAGAACCTGGCCTGGTACCTCGACCGGCTCACTAAAGGTAAGTTTGGTAGCCTTGTCCTCTTCATCTGCCATCATGGCACTTGGTGTAACTAATGCACAAAGCGCAAGCAGACAAAATGTCACAACGAGCATCTTATTTGTATTCACTGTTTCCTCCTTGAATTCAGTCACGCCTCAATGGGCAGGACTGGTGCAGTGCTTCATGTTTGTAGTTGACTCAAGTCGCTGACCAACCGAGCGCGGGTGTCAGAAACCCGGCGCCATTCTTTTTGTTTTTGTAAGTGACCCTTTAGACAGACCATTCAAATCCCGAGTCCGCATGTGACTTAACCTTTCGCCGAGTCTGGAGGGAATTTCTTGAACATCTTCGCGACACCTTTATCCAGATTCTTTTCATTTTTCTCGGCCTTGCTGGACAATGTGTCCTCGGCTCTGCTGCGCCAGATCAACTGCTTGCTTTTTGCGTCGTACATATCAACAACGAGGGTTCCTTCCTTGTAGTCCTGCTCCGTAGTGGTGGCTTCGCCCATCCCGCCGAATCCTCTCCAGCGCCAGCCTCCACCCATACCGTCATAGAACGTCTGAAGTGATCTTTGGGTTTGGGTTGTCGCGATCGCCACAATAGCCACATCGCCACCGCTGTCCACCTGAGTCCAGCCTTTGGCCGCCAATTCGGTATCCACCGCATTCTTGATTCGTGCAGTCCAAAGGGAATTCACTGGCTCGATTTCCTGCCAAGAGTAGGTCTTGTACTGGGAGAACTTGGCTTGATGATCAAAGTCGGTTTTGACCTGCTGCGCGGATGCAACTCCCAGCGCAAGTAGGAAAAGTAGGGTGCTGCAAACTGCTGTACGGCTTATCGGCTTCATTTAAGTCTCCTCTTCGGATCTCAGGAATGCATTCGTATTTCCAAATACGCTTCGCACTCAGAACTACCCATTTGCCGTTCTGTTGCAGACCTTTGCGAGTTCGTCGGGCTCAAGATTAGACGGGCATGCAAAACTGTCGCCGTCGATTTGCTGACTTGCTGTCGGCAGGTGGACGCTGCGGATTGTTCGTTGATCTGTGGGGAATCGATGCTGAGTAAGGGGAATATTGAGCGTCGTGCCGCGGTGAATTTGGACACATGAATGCAAATCAGGAGACAAGGATCATGCATGAATGGCATTAGAGAATACGCGCGAAACGTTCAACGGAAAGAAGAGCGCCACAACGCGCATAAGTGGCCGATTTAGATCTTTCCAGGGGCTACGAGTTCGAACTCCCCAGCGATTGCAGGTGGCGCCCAAAGGCTTGCAAGAAGTCAACAGCTGCGGCCAGGCCACGAAGACTATCTTTACTCATTATTCTCCGAAGCAGGCCGAAGAAGCTAACAGGCTGTTCTCGCTCCGCTGTCGCCGTGGCGATTCCTTCAGGAATTGCCTGGAAGATGCCTTTGAACCATTCTGGCTCGATACTTCCAAGTATCTGGCGCCAGAAGAGCAGATTCCTGATGGCGCGAATGGCTTCGGGCGTTTTGGCATCGTCGACCACCATGCCCAGAATTTCGTCGCTCGCCGCCAGGGCTCCGCGCATAATCTCCAGCACACCGCGATTGTGCAACTCCTGCAGCACTTCGTACGCGGCCAACACAGCTTCGGCATGTTCTTCTGGAGCCTGCTCCAATCGAGAGCGCAACTCCTGACGCGGATTGCGTGGCGGAATTTCCAGGGGAATCGGTTGAGCCATTGTTTCTCCTCCTGTCACTTCTTTGTCGGCAACTGCAGTGTCTGCAATTGCACTAGACCATTTCCCGGAGGAGTGTAGTCCGGTCGCTTCCACTTACGTTCGACCTCCACTCCGTTCTGTGGCGTCGGATGACCGAAGCGAGAATTGATGCGCGGCAATGGACTCTCGCCGACTTCAGCCAGCACATTCATGTGAACGCTTGTCTCCTTGTAAGCGGGCGTGTTGGTCACAGGATCCGTGTGGCTGCTGGTCAATCGATTCACGGGACGCTCAACGGAGTTCATCGGCATGTACAGCTCTCGCCCCTGAACCCGGTCTGTAACCAGTGCACGCACTCGAACCTGTGCCATATCGCGAGATCAGTTGCACCCATGTCCCGCTTTGAATTCCGCGTTCTTCGGCAAGTGCCGGGGAGACTTCCACAAAGACGTCAGGAGTCTTTTCCCGAATGCCTTCGGTCCGGTAAGTCAAGTTGCCCTCGTGGAAGTGTTCGAGAAGCCGGCCGTTGTTAAGGTGCAGGTCAAATTCAGAATTCGGAGCATCGGTAACACCGATCCAGGAGACGGGGAACAGTCTCGCTTTCCCGTCAGGGAAGGCAAAGCGTTTAGTGTAAAGCAGGGGCTCATCCGTGCCGTCAGCCGCGACCGGCCATTGCAAGGACTTATAACCCGCCAGCCTCTCGTAGTTAACGCCAGCAAAGAGCGGGGTAAGAGATGCAATTTCATCCATGATCTCGGAAGGATGTTGATAATGCCAGTCTGCACCCAGGCGGTTGGCAATCCCCTGCGCGATCTTCCAATCAGGCCAACAACCCTCAAGTGGTTCAAGAACCTGATAGAGCCGCTGGATGCGCCTCTCCGTGCTAGTGAAGGTGCCTTCCTTTTCCAGGCTCGGTGCTCCGGGCAGGACAACATCGGCGTAGCGGCAGGTATTGCTGAAAAAAATGTCCTGCACGACAAAGAAGTCGAGTTTGGCGAATCCGTCTCCCACATAGTTGGCGTTGCAATCGACAATGCTCATTTCCTCACCGATGAGGTACATCGCCTTTAGCTTGCCCTCATGAATTGCTTCCACCATCTCGTGGTTATCGAGCCCTTTGGTGGATGGGAGCTTCACCTTCCAGGCAGTCTCAAACCGCTGGCGCACTTCGGGATCATCCACGGACTGGTAACCCGGCAGCGCGTTTGGCATAGACCCGTGGTCGCTGGCGCCTTGCACATTGTTGTGGCCGCGCAGCGGGTATGCGCCAGTTCCTGGTCGCATGTAATTGCCTGTGATCAGTAACAGATTCGAAATCGCGGTGGAACTGTCCGAACCTTGGGTGTGCTGGGTTATCCCCATCGCCCAGAGTATGCACATTGCTTTGGCTTCCGACATCATATGGGCGACGGTTTTGAGAGTCTCTTCGGTTATTCCAGAAATGCGCGCAGCTGCGGCCATCGTGAAAGGCTCGAGGCTCTTTCGATATTCGTCCAAGCCGTTCACCCACTGATTCATAAACTTTGAATGGGCGAGTTCGTTATCGAGTAGATAACGGGTAATCGCGCTCAGCCAGAAGATATCTGTCCCCGGCTTTGGGTGGAGGAAGAGATCGGCCCGCCTGGCCATCTCGTTCTCACGAATGTCCGAGACGATCAGCTTTTGGCCATTCAGTTTGTGCGAACTTTTGACGCGAGTCGCTATGACCGGATGACTTTCGGCGGTGTTGCTACCGACGATCAGGACTAGATCGGCCGCCTCGATGTCGGTGATGGAACCGGAATCGCCGCCGTAGCCTACGGTGCGGAACAATCCCATGGTCGCTGGCGACTGGCAGTAGCGAGAACAATTATCAACATTGTTGGTGCCAATGACGGCTCTCGCCAGCTTTTGCATCAGGTAACTTTCTTCGTTCGTGCATTTGGACGACGAAATGAACGCCATTGAATCCGGACCGCTCTTCGTCTTGAGTTCCGACAGCTTGCGTGCAACCAGGGAGAGAGCTTCGCCCCAGCTGGCTTGGCGAAACCTGCCTTCCTCGCGAATCAGCGGCGTGGTGAGGCGATCCTCGCTATTGATATGACCCCAGCCGAACTTTCCCTTTACACAAGTGGAAATTCCGTTGGCTGGGCCATGCTCGGGAGCCACTTTGAGAATGTGGCGATCTTTCGTCCAGACGTCGAAGCTGCATCCGACGCCGCAATATGTGCAAACAGTTTTCGTTTTGCGGACGCGGTGCGCCCGCATCGCCGATTCCGCTTCGGAGACCTGAAGAATAGCTCCATATCCGGTCTCCGGTTCCACCCCTTTGACGATATCGATCATGCCGCTTAGAGCAGACTTCTTCAGAGACGTCAGAAATCCGGCATGACCCAGCATGGTTTTTTCCATCAGGGCATTGCAGGGGCAGACGGTGACGCAGTGGCCGCAAGAGACACAACTCGACTCTCCGATGGTTGATCCACCGTCCCACAGCACGCGTGGATTCGGATCCTCCCAGTTGATAGAAAGCGTTTCATTGACCTCGACGTTCTGACAAGCCTCAACGCACCGGCCGCAGAGAATGCATTGATCAGGATCGTAGCGATAGAACGGATTCGTGCTGTCGACCTCGTAGGGCTTCGAGCGGAAAGGAATCTTCTGATGTTCAATGGCCAGCAGCTTCGTCGTGTTATGGACGGTGCAATTGCCGTTGTTGTTGTCGCAGACCGTGCAGTAAAGAAGATGATTACTGAGGATGCGATCGAATGCCTCCACCTGTGCGGACGAGGCCTTTGCTGATTTTGTGGAGACTGCCATTCCATCGGCAACTCTGATTGCGCAGGCCCGAAGCAAGCGGCCGTTTTCTTCAACCATGCATGTGTCACACGTCTGAACCGGGCCGAGTTGAGGGTGATAGCAGACATGAGGAACCGAACCGCCAATGCGGTTGATCAGATCGATGAGGAGCTCATCGGGTTGTGCTTCATACACAACCCCGTCAATAGCAACCTGGAGCACGATTTTCCTCCTCTTTACAATTCATAGCGAATCCGAAACCAGTCGCGCAGGAAGCCGACGCTGTCCAACTGAAAAGCCTCCCTCCCAAATTTCACGCCAGTCCGTCTGGCATACGCCCTGGCATTTGAACTCTTTGCCGCGGCCTCCCATTCTTCCCCCGCACTCGGGGCACACCCAGTTCAGAATGCTGGAGACCACATCTGCTGTGCCTTTGTGGCTGGTCCACCTTATTAACGCCATCTTGCACCTCACCAATAACGTCAAATTGGAGCGATCCTGTAAGTCGGTCCGGCCGAAATACCGGCGGGACTTTGGCAATTTCCTGCATCGTTACCGAAAGCGAATCGCAAAACCGCTGATTGCATTTCCAATTCCACACTGCGTGGGAAAGCTTGTGACTTACGGGAAAAAAACGCAACAAAGCTGTGAGCCATGGCATCACAGGAGCATATGGCAATTCACCAGGAGCGACGGCCGCCTTCGCAGTCCCGCCTCCCTGGAATCACCACCGCCACTGCGAAGGCGGCTTGCTCCTTATATCTGTGGTAGCCGAAGCAAGGTTCCCAGGTTTGCGTTGTCATCTATAACGGGGGCGAGAAAGCCCCAATCTCTCGCTCTGTGGATTTGGTGTGCCTCACCGGAGTGTCCGAACCCTGTCGACATGTGGACATCCTGTCGACCACGGGACGCTGCCACGACCCTCATAGGGTAATTCCCAGCTAAGCAGACGCCCATGCCTTCGAAAATACGCAGTTTAAGTCGCAGGCGTTTGATTGGAACGCGACGTGCCTCATATGGCCTGTCAGGAGAAATACCTTGCAAGAGGCACAGACATACCCCGGAAGTGAACCCCGCCTCAAAGTCTGCAACGGCGACGGAGTACAAGAGGAAATGAACGAGGCGCTCTCGCGCTGCCGTACGTCGTTCTTCAAAAGTGCTTATCGCTTTTTGGAAAATGCGGCGGATGCGGAGGATGCGGTACAGGACGCACTGCTGTCCGCTTACCGGCACATCGACCAGTTCAGGGGTGAGGCGCAGTTGTCCACATGGCTAACCGCCATTGTGTCGAATTCTGCGCGCATGCAATTGCGCAGGCGGCCACGCCAGATCCACGTGTCACTGGACGAACCTGTCGGCGACGAGCAGGAATACACACTGTCAGACCAATTGGCGGACCGCCGGCCGACTCCCGAGGACGAGTGCCGAAATTTCCAACTGCGTGCGCGCCTGGAAGAGCTTGCGACGCAGCTCTCGCCTCCGTTGCGCAAAGCGTTCCAGTTGCGCGACTTGGATGGTCTGACCACGGGCGAAGCAGCCCAAGTTCTAGGCGTGGCGGATGGAACAGTCAAAGCCCAATTGGCAAGGGCGCGCGCGAAGCTCAGGCGGCTTCTGCGACGTACGCGCCGTCCGCAATCTCATGCACGTGGGAGTTATGCGACATCAACTAGGTCCGAGAAATAGGTTCAATCAGGAAAAGATTCTATGTGGATTGTTCGACTAGCACTGCGGCGGCCCTACACGTTTGTAGTGGTGTCCATACTCATTGTAATAATGGGTGGACTGGAGATCGTTCGTACTCCAACCGACATTTTCCCCAACATCGACATTCCTGTCGTCAGCATCATCTGGACCTACACCGGTCTCGTCCCTGAGGATATGAGCGACCGGATCGTTAGTATTACAGAACGAGCCCTTACCACTACCGTTGATAACATCGAACATATCGAATCGCAGTCACTCTATGGAGTTGCGGTTGTTAAAGTATTCCTCCAGCCGACCGCCAACATTCAACAAGGCATTGCACAGATCACGGCTGTTTCGCAGACCCAGCTACACCAGTTGCCACTGGGAACAACCCCGCCTCTGATTCTTGCCTACAGCGCGTCGAGTGTGCCCGTGCTCCAGTTGGCCCTCTCAGGGCAAAATATGTCGGAGCAACAACTCAACGACTATGGCTTGAACTTCATTCGAACGCAGCTCATTACCGTGCCTGGGGCATCGGTACCGTATCCGTATGGCGGTAAACAACGTCAAGTGGAAGTGGATCTGAACACGACCGCGCTTCAGTCAAAGGGCCTCTCTGCGCTGGATGTAGTCAATGCGATCGCCCTACAGAATTTAATCCTGCCTTCAGGAACGTCGAAGATAGGCTCCAAGGAATACGACGTTTCCATTCCCAACGCAGCACCGCAGACGATCGCAGAGCTAAATCAAATCCCGATCAAGACAATTGGCAGCACTACCATCTATATAAAAGATGTCGCCTGGGTACGAGATGGGTTTCCCCCGCAAACCAATATCGTGAAAGTCAACGGGCAGCGTTCCGTACTGTTGACGATCCAAAAGGCGGGAAACGCATCAACGCTGGACGTGATCGCAGGCATCAAGTCCCTCTTACCTCAAATTAAGACGACAGTTCCACCCCAACTGCAGATGACCCCCCTGGCGGATCAATCGATTTTTGTCCGCGGCGCGATCAGCGGAGTGGTCAGGGAAACGCTGATCGCCGCGTGCCTGACTGCTTTCATGATCCTCACTTTTCTGGGCAGTTGGCGAAGCACTCTAATCATCGCGACTTCGATCCCTCTGGCAATCCTGACTTCGATCATTGCGTTCAGCGCGATCGGACAGACCATCAACATCATGACGCTGGGTGGGCTCGCGCTCGCAGTCGGCATTCTGGTAGACGACGCCACCGTCGAGGTCGAGAACATCAATCGCAACCGGGAAGCAGAGCCTGATAAGGACATGGACGAAGTTGTTCTCGACAGTGCATCGCAAATCGCGACGCCAGCATTCGTTTCCACGCTCTCGATCTGCATTGTGTTTGCTCCGATGTTCTTGCTTTCCGGTGTGGCGCGCTACTTGTTTGTGCCGCTCGCCGAAGCGGTAGTGTTCGCGATGTTAGCCTCGTATTTTCTCTCGCGGACCATCGTTCCGACTATGGCAAAGTATTTGTTACGCGGGGAAAAAAACGAGGCCGGAAACGCCCCCAACCGCAATCCGCTGGTACGACTTCAGAAGCGTTTTGAGGCAGCCTTCGAGGGATTTCGTCACGGCTATCGCGGGCTGTTGCAGAGCTTTCTCCATCACCGCGGTATTTTCCTGACTGTGTTCTTCGCGGGCTGTGTCGCCTCGCTGGCAATTCTGATTCCCTGGCTGGGCCGGGACTTTTTCCCCAGCGTGGACAGTGGCACTTTCAAGCTTCATGTGCGCGCTCCGACCGGAATGCGAATTGAACAAACCGCCAATCTCTGTGATCTTGTAGAACGGTCGATTCGACGGCAGATTCCCGCCGCTGAAGTTCAGAGCGTCCTCGACAACATCGGATTGCCTTACAGCGGCATCAATCTTTCTTACAGTAATTCGGCGCCAGTGGGCACATCGGACGCCGATATTCTGGTGAACCTTTCCGCCAACCACCATCCCACGGATGAATACGTTCACCAGCTGCGTCAGACGCTGCCGAAAGAGTTCCCTAGTGTTACATTCGCGTTCTTGCCGGCTGACATGGTCGGGCAGATTCTGAATTTTGGTTTGCCCGCTCCCATCGATGTCCAGATTATCGGGAATGACTTCGAAGGGAATCGGAACTACGCTGATGCGCTGTTTGAGAAAGTCAAATACGTACCGGGAACGGCCGATCTGCGAATCCAGCAGCCGTTCGATGAGCCTTATCTGCGATACAGCGTGGATCGTACGAAAGCACAACAGCTTGGATTCTCAGCTCAAAATATTGCTCAGAATCTCCTGGTATCCCTGAGCGGCAGCTTCCAAACTTCACCCACATTCTGGGTTGACCCTAAGAACCATGTCAGTTATTACATTGCGGCCCAGAGCCCGCAATACCGCGAAGACACATTGCAGGACTTGGCGAATCTTCCGATCACGGGCACAGACCCAAACGCTCCTCCGTCGCTCATGGCGAGTCTTGTATCGATGCGACGAGGAACCGGAATGGCAGTGGTTTCTCATTACAACGTAGCGCCTGTGATCGATATCTTCGGCTCGGTTGCGGGACGTGACCTGGGCGGCGTGGCCACCGACATTAATAAGATCCTTGCCGACACGCGATCGCGAGTACCGCGTGGTTCTCAAGTCATTGTCCGCGGGCAGGTCCAGACCATGCGCGCCTCCTACATCGGCCTTCTGAGCGGCTTGGCGTTCTCGATCGTGCTGGTATACCTGCTAATCGTCGTCAACTTTCAGTCCTGGCTCGATCCTTTCATCATGATTTCCGCCTTTCCCGCCGCGCTCGCAGGGATTGCCTGGATGTTGTTTATAACGCACACGACTCTCAGCGTGCCCGCACTCATGGGCGCCATCATGTGCATGGGAGTCGCAACCTCAAACAGCATCCTGGTGGTGAGTTTTGCCACAGAGCAAATGATGGCAGGACGCGATTCCATTAGCGCCGCACTGGAAGCGGGATTTACCCGTTTTCGCCCTGTGCTGATGACCGCTCTGGCCATGATTATCGGCATGGTGCCAATGGCTCTCGGACTAGGGGACGGTGGTGAACAAAATGCTCCTCTCGGACGAGCGGTTATAGGTGGACTGCTTTTCGCGACAGTTTCCACGCTGTTTTTTGTCCCGATATTTTTTAGCGTTCTGCAGGGTTCGCGCCGGGAACCAGCCCAAACGGGACAGAAAGGTTAGGTAACAAGCGTATGGAGTCGCTTATGACGCCTCAAACTGAAGACGGAAGACAAACCGCCGCTCCAACGGTCCCACTGAATGATAGGACACCAGAGAAGCGTCCGCACAAGCGATGGCTGGGCCTGGTGATTGGATTGGCCCTGGTCACCGCGCTCTTGGTATCGGGCATCTGGTCCCGCGTCAAGGCCCGCACGACGCTAAAGGCGGAGACGGATAAGTCAGCTCTGACGGCAGTGTCGGTCGTGTCGCCAAAAAAGACCACACCTTCGCAGGAGATCATCCTTCCCGGAAATGTGGAGCCATACATCACTTCCCCGATTTATGCGCGAACGAATGGATATCTGAGGAAGTGGTATTTCGATATCGGAGCACACGTCAAAAAAGGCCAACTGCTTGCCGTTATCGAGACTCCCGAACTCGACCAGCAAGTGGAGCAATCGATTAGCACCCTGGACACCGCCAAAGCGAATCTCGCACTCGCCGAGATCACCAGGAACCGCTACCAGGGATTAATAAAAACCAATGCCATTCCGCAGCAGTATGTGGACAACGCCGTCGGCACCTACAACGCCGACAATGCAATCGTTGAAGCTGATCAGGCAAACGTTCGGCAGTTGAAGGCACTGCAGTCTTTCGAGAAGGTCTACGCTCCGTTCGACGGAGTCATCACGGCCCGAAACACCGACATCGGCGATCTCATCAATTCGGGCAGCAATAGCAATGTGAAAACCGATCTTTTTCACATCGCGCAACCCGGAGTATTGCGTGTTTACGTGAATGTGCCTGAGGAATATTCGCGGGGGATGAAAGTCGGGATGACGGCAGATCTCGTGCTGGCTGAGTTTCCCGGGCGCAAATTCCAGGGAAAACTGGTCCGCACCGCCGATGCCATCAATGTGACAACCCGCACTCTGCTGATCGAAGTCGATGTGAAGAATCCGACGGGTACGTTGCTCACGGGCTCTTATGCCGAGGTCCACTTGAACGTCGCGACGCCGGCCTCCACTTTCATACTCCCAGTCAATACTCTGCTCTTCCGCTCGGAAGGCCTACACGTCGGCATTGTGAAAGACGGAAAAGTCTCGATCATTCCCCTGATCCCCGGGCACGATTTCGGGAATGACATAGAGATTGTCTCCGGCCTCCAGCCGGATGATCAGGTCATTCTCAATCCGCCGGACTCGCTTGTTTCCGGAGAGGAAGTGCAAATTGTGCAAGCAACATTGCCGGGAGACCCCAAGTGAAACGCGCCGGAAAGATAATTTCGTTCCAGAACCATCGGCTCACACGTTGGCTGGAGCTTGTGCTTGCCACAACGGTGATCCCATTGAGTGGATGCGTGGTTGGACCTAAGTACCACACGCCGGTGGCACAGGCTCCTCCCGCTTATAAAGAGTTGGGGGACTGGAAGCCCGCCCAACCCAATGAGGAGAATCTTGGCGGTGAGTGGTGGACGATATTCCAGGATCCTCATCTTAATGATCTGGAACAGCAGGTCAATGTTTCGAACCAGAATCTGAAAGTCGCGGCGGCTCAGTATCAACAAGCCAGAGCGGCTCTGCGCTATTATCGGGCTGACTACTATCCAACGGTGACGGTCGACCCTTCGGCGACTCGAACCCGTATATCAGGAAATAGCCCTACCAGTTTAACCTTGGCGGGCGCCACCTACAACGACTTTGTCTTGCCATTCGACGTCTCGTATCAGGCCGACGTCTGGGGACGAGTGCGGAAAACCGTCGAGTCTTATCGAGAGCAAGCTCAAGCGAGTGCGGCAGATCTGGCGACGGTTAATTTGAGCATGCACGCCGATCTGGCCGTTGATTACTTTCAGGCCCGCAGCCTGGACGCCGAAGAACAGATCCTGAACTCCACGGTTAATGATTACCAGCAATATCTGGAATTGACTCAAAACCGCTTCCAGGGAGGGGTTTCTTCCGAAGTGGAAGTCGAGCAGGCGAAGACTCAATTGCAAACTACCCAGGCAGAAGCGATTGATGTGGGAGTGGCGCGTGCGCAGTACGAACACGCGGTCGCGATTCTTGTCGGAAAACCTCCCGCGGAATTCAGTCTCCCCCCGCTGCCTCTTACCGCACCACCTCCGCACATTCCGATTAGCCTGCCCTCGGAATTGCTGGAAAGACGCCCGGATATCGCGGCTTCAGAGCGACTTGTGGCATCCGCCAACGCGCAGGTCGGAGTCGCGAAGACTGCTTATTATCCGATGATTAACCTGGGCGCCTCGGGAGGATTTGAAAGCTCGGCCATCACGACGCTGATTAATGGCCCGAGCGGCTTGTGGTCGATTGGACTGTCCGCCGCGGAAACTGTCTTCGATGTTGGAAGACGGCGTTCGCTGAACGACCAAGCCCGTGCCGCTTATGATTCTCAAGTCGCTAACTATCGCCAGAATGTGCTGACTGGATTCCAACAGGTCGAAGACAATCTGGCTGCGGTGAGAATTCTCGAAAAAGAGGCTGCGGTCCAGGCTGAAGCGGTAGCGGCAGCGCAGAAATCTTTGGACCTTTCCGTCATTCGCTACAAAGGCGGCGTCACAGATTATCTCGAAGTGATCGTAGCGCAAAATGCCGCGCTCGCCGATGAAGTGACAGCAGTCAATATTTTGGGACGCCGGATGGCGAACACGGTTTTACTCATACAGGCTCTCGGCGGCGGATGGGATCGGTCGAGTTTACCAGAGCGACCTGAATGCTGCGGTAAGCTGCCAAGTAGCACCGGTTCTAAGTGATCGCCGGTGCCAGTCCCCCAGCATTTATAGACTCAACCCGCCGCCCGGTTGTTGGTGAAGGCTTTCAGCGAGTCCGTGCCGCGCCACCACTAGGGCGTTGCCCCAGCTAGCGGCAGCCAGACTTGAAACCGCGTGTCGCCGGGTTTGGAAATGAGCTGAATATTTCCCCGGTGCTTCTTCACAATTCTCTGGACGGTGTCCAGCCCGAGGCCCGTGCCTTCCCCAATGCCTTTGGTTGTGAAGAAAGGCTCAAAGATGTGGGGCTTCACCTCGTCGGGAATTCCCGGACCGTTGTCACCGATCTCAACCACCACACAACCCTCGTCTCGGAACGTTCGAATGCGGAGCTCGCCTTTTCCGCGCATGGCGTCAATCGCATTATCGATAATGTTGGTCCAGACCTGATTTAGCTCGCTTCCAAACGAATTTACGAGTAAGGGAACGGGTTGGTAATCGCGTTGTACCGCCACTCCCCGCTTCAACTTGTGATTTAGGATCGTAAGCGTGGTTTCCAGGCTCTTTACCACGTCGACGTTTTGCACCGGTGCCTGGTCCATGTGGGTGTATTCCTTGATTGCGCCGATCAAATCCGATATTCGCGAGGTGCTGCTCTCGATTTCATGCAGCAGGCTTGCGATCTCCACAGAGGCGGAGATCCTTACCAGAGCGGCCCGGGCGGTGTCCCCATCGAGGTTCGCGAACAGGGATTCGACCGCCTCCGGCTTGATGTTCCGTCGCGCCAAGCCGGCCGCCAGTTGCCACAAGTCGTTCTGGCCATGGCTGCGCAACAAAGAATCGATCTGATCTTCCAGATCGCTGATGGTCAACGCATCCGGCGGTACTATGTCCGTTCGCGTAAACGAAGCTTCCAGTTTCTCGATCTCTGATTTCTGCGCGGGCGACAGGTCACGCCTTCCCAACTCGAGGCTCGCGTTCCTGATCTTGGTCAGCATGTCGCGCAACTGGCTGGTGGCGCGTTGCGCCGCAGAAGCCGGATTGTTGAGTTCATGTGCCAGTCCGGCCGAAAGCTTTCCCAAAGAAGCCAGCCGGTCCCGCTGTTGTTCGAGGCGTGTAGTTTCACGAATGCGGTCCGACATCAAGCCCACGAGGAGCTTGGTCAACTCCGGCATTTTCTGTACGAGATCTGGAAACAGCGCGGCAGGAAATCGCAGGGCGCGGCTGTCTGTCACGGCTCGTCCGCCTACAGTAAACTGCTTCATCCGGGAAAACGGCAGCACTCCGGTAACGTCGCCCGGCTCCAGGTCAAACATGAAGGTTTCACCGCCCCGCTCGCCCCGCCCTTGAAGGTGTCCTTCAAGAATCACAAACATGGTGTCGGCAGGGTCTCCCTGGCGTGCGTAAGTGTCACCCGCTTTCATCGTCATCTCTTGCGCCTGGCTGATGAACCAGTCGAGCTGATCGTCTGGTAAACCGGCGAATACGGGGACGCGGCGTAGTTCGGATTTATCGACCATTTATACCTTGCTCAAGTACTGATGGATGAATTGCACTGCCACCGATCCCTCGCCGACGCCGGATGCTACACGCTTAATCGAACCGTGGCGCACATCGCCAACCGCAAAGATGCCGGGAACATTGGTCTCGAGCAGAAAGGGATCGCGGTCCAGCGTCCATCGTTTGGGGCGCTGTCCGTCGCGCATAAGGTCAGGCCCGGTCAAGATAAAACCGCGCTCGTCGCGCTCGACCAAATCGGCCAGAAAATCCGTTCGTGGCAATGCCCCGATAAAGATAAACATCGAGGTCGCAGGCACACGCTCAATCTTGCTGGTGTCGGAACAAAGCACGGAAATCTCTTCCAGATGAGTTTCGCCGTGCGCCTCGACCACGCTGGCAAGGTTCCATAGCTGGATGTTGGGCGTCGCTTGAATCTGGTCGATCAAGTACCGTGACATGGTAGCTGGCCAGCGAGTCGCCACGCACCAGAATCACGACGCGCTCCGCGTACCGAGCGAAGTTCATCGCCGCCTGGCCCGCCGAGTTTGCGCCGCCCACCACGTAGACAAGTTCGCCCTTGCACGATAGCGCCTCCGTTGCGCCGCCACCGTAATAAATCCCCGCACCTTGCAACCGGTCGATCCCTGGAGCGTTCAATCGCCGCCATTGCACGCCAGTTGCGACCATCAGCGCGTGGCACGAAATCTCGCTCACATCCGCCAGCTTGATAATTCGGTAAGGACCTTCAGTTCGGACGCCAACCACTTCCTGCGGCGCCAGAATTTCCACTCCGAAGCGCTGCGCCTGCACCACCGCCCGCCGGGCCAAATCGGCGCCGCTGAGCCCGGTCGGAAATCCCAGATAATTCTCGATGCGCGAACTCATACCAGCCTGTCCGCCGGGCGCTTCCCGCTCAATCATCACCGTGTGTAGACCCTCGGAAGCTCCATAAACGGCCGCTGCCAGACCGGCCGGTCCCCCACCCACAATCGCCAAATCATAGAAGCTGGTTTGGGCTCGCGTGCGCAACCCAACCTTTTGCGCCACGTCCGCTGGCACACTCTCCAGCAGCTTCGTTCCGTCAGGGAAGAGCACCACGGGGAGACTGGCGGCCTCAGGACCCAGAGCCTCCAAAAGTCGCTTGGTTTCCGGATCGTTGGCGGAAAGCTCAACGTCAATCCACTGATAGGGCACGTGGTTGCGCGCCAGAAAATCCCTCAGCTCGTAGGATCGCGGGGACCAGCGCGTGCCCAGCAACCTGATCCC
Organism: uncultured Acidobacteriota bacterium; assembly: GCA_963842075.1. Classification (GTDB taxonomy): domain Bacteria; phylum Acidobacteriota; class Terriglobia; order Terriglobales; family Acidobacteriaceae; genus Sulfotelmatobacter. The sequence continues at coordinate 115,165 of CAWJFA010000024.1, forward strand.
CTGAAACGTTGGACGGAAGGAAGCTTGCCAGTCGTCGAGCAAATCATCTAATTGCGGATATAGGTGTTGTGTAGGCGGATCCCACGGCTTCAGGAAAAAATAATTGATGCTGGCATGATTGATGGCGCTGATAGCTGCGTTGGTGTCAGCATACGCCGTAAGCAACGCTCGCTTCGCGCTGGGGTAGATTCCCATTGCCTGTTGCAGGAATTCCACTCCGTCCATGCGCGGCATGCGTTGGTCGGCAAGCAGCAAAGCCACGCTGTCATTACGCACCTTCAACTGCTTCAGGAGATCGAGCGCGCCCTCGGGAGAATCGCTTCCTATAACCCGGTATTCCGCGCCGTAATGGGAACGAAGATCCCGCTCTATCGCCCGCAAGACATCGGAATCGTCATCCACACTCAGCAATATTGGTTTGGCCATTCTTGATTTCGTTTCGGGCTTCGGACAACGCGATGAGCCAAGAATGCATTTGCATTCGTATTCCAAATTATCACGTGGATCTGCTCGGGCTTGTCCCTGACAAGTCCGCGGTCCCGTGGCTTATGATCCGAAAGAACGCGTCCGTCCTGGGTGGTCGCAGCTTCTTCGTTCAGAGCTATTCTGCCGATCCACTGACCTAACGACCTGATTAGATACAGAAACGTGAATTTGGTCGCTATTTCAACAAGCCATGGCTTGAGTTCACCGGCCGCACAATGGAGCAGGAAGTAGGCATTGGATGGATCGAAGGCGTGCATCCTGACACTGCCGACAGACATCGCGGTGTCCTCACCATCGGCCGCGTAACACGGCAGCAAAGAGCGTTTCACAGCCATCGCCTGTGGGATAAGCGAAAGAACAGTTTGCACTCATTAGGCAAGTGCAGAATTCAGGGCGATATCGGGACCCGCGAAGGAAACATTTATTGCCCTTTGTTGAATGCGACATCCTGCGCCAACATTCTGAAACTAGGGGTTCGAACTCTACAGATGAACTATTCCGGCACGATGACGGCTTTGTCCTTCGGAATTGCGTCGTACACCGCTTTGTCGATGTTCAGGTGTGCCATTACCAGTTCAGGAGGCGTGTGCGAGAGCCATTCGGAAAGCGATAGGTCGTGGTACCGGTCCGACTTGAACATCTCGAGAAACCGCAAATCAGTGTCACCAGTATTCTCAATGTAATGACCCAGGGTTTGCTGCACATACCCTACATCGCCCGCCTCGAAATCCATGGTGCGAGCACGCTCGCCAGTAGAGAGCACCGTCATCCTCGCCTTGCCGCTGATGTAGTACTGCCATTCATCGGCGTTCTGGTGCCAGTGCAGTTCTCGCATCCCGCCTGGATGGACGGTCACAATCGCTGCCGCAACCGTGGTTGACACCTTGAAAGTGCTCGAATCAACGATCAGAACCTCTCCACCTTTGGTTTTCTTCGTGGGAGCTTGTTCACGAGTCCGGAACGAGAAATCGTACGGAGATGGAGGAAGGTTTCCCGCGGCAATTTTTTGATCTTCGGCGAGTGGAGGAGGCACGGGGCCCTGGAAAATAAAAAGTTCTTTGTTCCGCAGAGTCGCGAGTGACGGCTCGGGAATGCCGAAGTTTTTCGAAAGTACTGCTTTGGGCGTGTGCGCCATTAAGTCTGAGAGCAACACAGTTGCATATTCGGAAAACGTGCCATCATCGAACACCAGCAGGAACTCGGCGCCGTCAGGGGCGAGCCCTTGAATGGAATGGGGTATGCCGGTCGGAAAGTACCAGAGATCGCCCTCATGCGTATCGCGTACGAAGCTACGGCCCTCTGCATCAATGGCGGTAATTCTTGCGCCGCCGTAGAGCATGATGGCCCATTCCGCTGCCGTGTGCCAATGCATTTCGCGGATGCCGCCAGCCGTAAGCCGCATATCCACACCGGCCATCGTTTTTGATATGGGTAGCTCTCGGACCGTGACCTCGCGCGACCATCCGCCTTCATAAACCCGCCTGTTATTGAAGGAGAAAGGGTATTTGAATGTGGGCAAGCCGCCCGCATCGGTGAGTGGCGGTACGCTGATGTCCGGATTGGCCGCATCCAAGTGCTTGTCGGTGGGACCGGGATCAGTGAGATGCGTGCTTTTGCCGGTTTTGACTCCCGGCATTAATTCTTGTTCTTGCGCCGACGCAATGCCTGTCATCGCCAAGACTCCTGCGACTCCGGTCACAGCCGCTGACCCAAGTTCCAAAAATCCACGACGGGAAATTTCGTTATCGGTACTTTTATCGTTGTTGGTTTTGTTGCGATTATTGTTTGTGTCCACGGTTGTAACACCTCGCTTTGATTTATTCGTCTAAACCCATGCTTTGGCCCCGAGGGCCAAGTCCACTGTCATGGCGTAAGTGCAGTACATAAGCCAAATTCCGGTAACAAACTGAAAGAGACCTACGAGGCGGGAGCCGGCACTCCAGGAGAACAAGCGTGTAGGAATCTCGATTGCGTAAACCAAACTCAAGCCGACGAAGATGATCATCACGGGAATGTCGCCGGCGCGCCGGAAAACATCTACGCCCAGAATGCTAAGGAAGAGGAACGCGATCGCCATCCAGCCATCCGGCTGTGCGCTTGAATCGATGTAGCGGTGGTGGGCCATGGCAAACCAATGAATGCCATAGGCCGTGAAGGCGAGACCGGCCATATATAAAGGAGCCGCATCTCCGAAAACGTTGAACCAGGTCAGTCCAACCAGAAGATAAACGCCGGTGATGAACTGCATGAAGCCCGGCATCCAGAACCCCCACATTCCCATCGTTCTGTTCACTTCCGGGCTGGTTCTTGGAAAACCAAACAGGGCCTGCCCACCCCAAATGAAATAACCCGTACCAAGGCCGAAGAAGCCGACAGCCACTGGCACGAACCGTGACGCTGCGAAGCTGAATGCTTGTGTCTCCATCTTTCTTCCACTCTCCAATTGAGCCACTGCAACTTCCGTTCCACTCGTCCGGGAGTATGAATCGATGACGACTGCATCCAGCCACAGCTGAGGGACTGGGAAATCTCACAATCACAAATCGTCTTTCGACTCGAGCGATGGCGCGTCAACAAAGCGAGATCGCATTTCGACACCGATGTCGATGGCTGGACGCTCAAGAGATTTTAGAGAGCCTGATCACTACAAATCTGACCGTTTGCCAATGCGCGTGTCTGGAACAGAAACTGCACAGCAGATGACAGCACCTAAAGCCCATACTGGATGAGTAAGTTGCAATGCGAAGATGTATCGTTCTAGTTCTCTTGTTTAGTTCGTGTATGGCTCGACAGCGGATCAATGCTCAAACGGTCGCTGACTCGAGCACGAATTCTGGATCGGGCAGTAATTCGAGCTCTGCGAGCGCGCCTGACCCCGCCGCAGACGATGATTCCCTGGATTGGCTGTTTCCCGTCATCGAGCTCAACCGGTCTTTGCCCAGCTGGCTCCGCATTGGTGGTGAATATCGCGGTCGTCTCGAGGGCCCGACCGGAATCGGGTTCAGTAGCACAGACGATTTCTATTTCCTGGACCGCTTGCGCGTGAAGCTTGGCATTAAGCCCAAGGAGTGGCTGCTTTTTTTCGGCGAAGTGCAGGATGCTCGTATTTTCTTCAATCACCACATCGCCAATGCCAATCCGTACGAGGACAAATGGACCCTTTGGCAAGCCTATCCCCAGGTAGGCAGTTCCGAGACAGGCTGGGCAGATGCCCTGGCGGGCCGCCAAGTTCTCCGTTTCGGCGATGAACGCGTCATCGGCCCATCCGACTGGCTCAACGTCGGTCGCACTTTCAACGTCGCGCGCGTTGACCTTCATCATCCAGGCTACGAAGTCAGCGTGTTCGCCTCTTCGGTAGTGCCCGGTGACAACAGTGACTTGCACAATGCACTCCCGGGCAACAACCTGTACGGAGTTTACGGAAGCTTTCAGAACATCGTTCCCAGGGCTGACTTCGAGCCCTACGTTCTATGGCGTGTCGCCCCTTCGAGCTCTGAACTTCCGGAGACGCTTAACCGTGGCCACCTCAATGAAATCACGATTGGTCTCCACTGGAAGGGCGATCTACCCGCCGATTTTAATTACGACACCGAGTTCGACGGACAGACAGGATCGCTTGGCTCATCTTCCATTGCTGCGTGGGCGGGCTATGCCAGCCTCGGCAAGACTTTTCGCAAGGTCGCTGCCGCGCCTCATGTTTTTCTCGAGGGCAATTACGCCTCTGGAACGAAAAATCCGAACGGCCACGAATGGAATACCTTTGATGAGCTCTATCCTTCGAATCACGACAAGTTGGGCTTTGCCGATCTGGTCGGCCGCCGGAACCTCGTGCATTTCCGAACCGGAGTGGAGGAAGAGCCCACGAAAAAGTGGAAACTCAAGCAGCAATTTGAAAGCTACTGGTTGGCCACTTCAAATGACAACTTCTACGCCAGCAGTGGAGCAATTTCGGTTGCGGCACACCCCGGCGCGAGCCGGCACATCGGCAACGAATTCGATGTGGTCGCCGAATATGCGGTGAATAAAGGGCTGAATTTTGGCTTTGGCTACGCCCGCATGTTCGCCGGACAATTTCTCAACACCACTACGCCGGGTCACGATTACAGCTATCCATACGCGTATTTCGAATACAACTTTTCGAAATCCGGCTTTCACTTTCCCGTTACCCCGAATAAGCGGAACTAGTCCCCGCGCGCCATTCTTGAATTGTTACCTCTCCCGATAGAGCGCGAATCCCCCGAAGGTCACGGTAGGTTCCCAGCGGTTTACTTCGGATATCACGGCGCAAGGAGAGACGCCGAAGCTGTTCAGTCCCGATAATCCACCCGCCATCACAACTCATCAAGGTTCAGTTGAAGAATGGACCATCGAAAACCGTTCGCAGGAGAATCATGAGTTTCACATCCATCAGATACATTTTCTGCTGATGGCTGAAAATGGCGTCCCTGTTTCTCCACAGCTGCAACAGATGCTCGATACAGTTGACGTCCCGTTCTGGTCTGGTAGCGGGCCTTATCCAAGCGTGACCCTGCGCCTCGACTTCCGCGGCCGAGATATTAGCGACTTCGTTTATCACTGCCACATCCTCGAGCACGAAGACCATGGGACGATGGCCATTATTCGCGTGTTGCCGAAAGAATAGACGCCAGCATGAGTACCTGAACCCGTAAGAGAAATCCAGAAAAAGTCTGTCAATGTTGAAATTTGTGGAATCTGAAATCTAAACTCTGTTGGCGTAACGAGCACTTCGGTGCTACTTCATCGCGAGCAGCGCGGCCATCGTTTCCACCCCGTCCCAGAGATTCTGCAGGCGCAGGTTCTCATTGGCGGCGTGCTGATTGTCGTCGTAATTGGCGATGGGTACCGTGATGGTGCGGGTCCGCGCGGCGCGTTCCATCGCTCCCAGCGGCACGCTTCCTCCCATGGTGGGCAGCAGCACCACATCTTTACGCGCGCTCTGCACTGCTTCAATAACCTCCCGTGCAATGGGCAGATCCATCGGCGTGCGCACGGCGTTGTAACTCGCCTCATCGCGCACAACCATCGCAACCCGCGGATGTTCCAGAAGGATTTGCTGTGTGGGTTCACGATCTACGATGAAGTAGCCGCGGGAGCGAATGTAGTCTATGACGTGTTGCTGCTGCGCCCGCCAGTCGATGCCGACCACCAGGCGCAGGTCCAAATCGGCGGTCGCGGTGGGCGGAATAACATTCGCGGCCTGGGCTCCGGTTTGGGCCGAGGAGAGGCCGTTGATGTTCAGCGAAGGCTGGTTGATCAGCTCAAGCAGATGCGCGCCTGCGCCGTCAACGTGCCCCAGCCAAAAGGCATTCATCAGCATCCGGTCGTTCACCGGCGCGCGGGCCAGCGCTTCTTTTTCAGCCGCCGAGAGCGGCTCAATTCCGTCGTAGAAATGCGGCACCAGAACGTGGCCGTCTTCATCTTTCATCCCGGCGAGCAGCTGCGCCAGCATCATCGCGGGGTTCGGCGCCCAGTTTCCGTAGTGGCCGCTGTGCAACCCGTGGTGCGGCCCATAAACCGTGATCGTCCAAATGCGCATCGCCTCGCGCTCCAAAGACCACCGTCTGTTGTCCGCTCTGATCGACCGGCCCGTCACACACCAGCCACACATCCCCGTGGACCAGGTCGCGGTTGGCATTGAGGATCTGTTCCAGATGAGGTGATCCCGCTTCCTCTTCACCCTCCCACACGAAGCGAATATTCGCCCGCAACGAAATCCCGGCCGCCTTCAACGCATCGAGCGCTGTGAGCTGCGCGAAGATGGCCGCCTTATCGTCGCCGGCCGATCGAGCGTAAATGCGCTGCTCGCCGTTGACTTCCCGCATTACCGGCGTGAAGGGCGAGCCGCCATCCCATTCCGATGGACTAACCGGCTGACCGTCGTAGTGAGCATAGAAGACAATCGTATGTTGGGCACCCGGCGAATCGATCTGTCCGAAGACTACCGAAGGCGCACCGGGGATGGAGAGCAGCCGGGAATCGATACCACGTTTCCGGAGTTCTGCGAGTAGCAGGTCAGCATTGCGTTTCAGGTTTGCCGGATCGGCGGCAACATTCGGTATCGACAGTAATTCGCTAAACTGCTGCACGAGTTCCGCCCGATGTGCTGCCGTGTACTCGCGGGCAGCCTCCGGCGGCGTCGTCGTCTGTGCCGCAATCGCGGTTGCAAAGCAAAGGAGAAACGCAGCAAGGTAGGGAAGTTTGAGCCTCGGATTCATAGGCCCCACTATACAAGTCCCTCTTGCCAAAATGTTCTGCCCGCCGCTGCCGGTGCTCCTCCTTGGGCTTGCAGCGACGATAGCGCCGCTTCGGAGCGCCAGGCTTCGGTAGGAACCACTATTCCGCAGGGTCGTAGTTCAGGTTTTGACCGAGCCAGCGCTCGACCTCTGCCACGCTCATCCCTTTGCGTTTGTGATAGTCGGCAACCTGATCACGGTCGATCTTACCGAGACTGAAATACCGCGATTCCGGGTGGGCGAAGTAGAGGCCACTCACGCTCGAACCCGGCCACATCGCAAACGACTCAGTGATCAGCATTCCGGTGTTCGCTTGCACATCGAGCAAACGCCAGAGTGTGCCTTTTTCCGTGTGATCCGGGCACGCCGGGTAACCCGGAGCCGGCCTGATCCCCCGGTACTTTTCTGCGATGAGATCGGCGTTACTCAGGCCCTCGGCACAACCGTAACCCCATTCCTCCCGCACTCGCTTGTGCAGGCATTCGGCGAAAGCTTCGGCCAGACGATCGGCGATGGCCTCCGCCATGATCGCGTTGTAATCGTCGTGTTCGGCCCTGAAGCGGTCGCACAGCTCCTTCAGGCCGATCCCGCTGGTTACCGCGAAAGCACCGATGTAATCGGACAGCCCAGTCTCTTTCGGCGCGATGAAGTCTGCCAGAGACCGGCAAGGCTCATTGCCTTCCTTGTTTGATTGCTGGCGGAGGAAGTGGAATCGTTCGAGCACACGTCCGCGCGTGTCGTCCGTGTACAACTCGACATCGTCGCCCATAGCGTTGGCGGAAAAGAAGCCATATACGCCCCGCGCCCTGATCAACTTCTTCTCAATGATGACATCGAGAAGAGCATTAGCTTCCGTGAAAATCTGGCGCGCTTGGGCACCTTGCACGGGGTGCTCGAAAATGCGGGGGTAAACACCTTTCAACTCCCACGTGTGGAAGAACGGCGTCCAGTCGATGAACTCGCGCAGCGTCGCCAACGGAAAGTTATCCAGCACGCGCGCACCGGTAAAGGCGGGCTTAGGCAGGTCTTCGGCACGCCACTCGATAGGAGTCCGTCTCTTTCGCGCGGCCTCAAGGGAGACGACCGTCAGGCGCGGCGCAGAGTGGGCCTTACGAAGCGCTTCATAATCGGAGCGATGTTGCGCCACGAACGCCGACTTGCCTTCGTCACTCAGAAGACTGGTCGTCACGGGCACGGCCCGGCTGGCATCCAGCACGTGGACCACCGGCTCGCTGTAGTGCGGCGCAATCTTGACCGCGGTATGGGCGCGGCTCGTAGTTGCCCCGCCGATGAGCAGCGGCAACTTGAATCCCTGACGCTCCATCTCGCGGGCCACGTGCACCATCTCGTCGAGAGACGGAGTGATCAGGCCGCTGAGGCCGATCATGTCCGCCTTTTCCGCCTTGGCGCGTTCGAGGATCTTTTCGCAGGGCACCATCACCCCCATGTCGATCACTTCATAGTTATTGCAGGCGAGGACGACGCCGACAATATTCTTGCCAATATCGTGAACATCACCTTTGACCGTCGCCAGTACGATTTTTCCCTGCGCTTTGACCGTCTGGCCAGACGCGGCCATTGCAACTTTCTCAGCTTCCATGAACGGCGTCAGGTGTGCTACCGCCTTCTTCATCACACGGGCAGACTTCACCACCTGGGGCAAGAACATTTTGCCGGCTCCGAATAGATCACCGACCACACTCATGCCAGCCATCAGTGGCCCTTCGATAACCAGCAGAGGACGGCCCAGCTTGACGCGAGCTTCCTCGGCATCGATCTCGATGTACGCGTCGATCCCCTTGACGAGCGCGTGAGAAAGACGCTCCTCGACCGGGCCGTTGCGCCATTCTTCGGCCTTTTTTTCACTCGCTACTGCGCCCGCGCCCTTGAGCGATTCACCATGCTCGACCAACCGCTCGGTCGCATCGGGACGGCGGTTCAGCAGCACATCCTCGACCAGCACCTTCAGCTCAGGCTCAATCTCCTCGTACACCTCGAGCATCCCGGCATTGACGATGCCCATGTCCATCCCCGCCGTTATGGCGTGATATAGAAATGCAGAGTGCATGGCTTCGCGAACCTTGTTATTGCCTCGGAAACTGAACGAGATGTTCGAAACGCCGCCGCTGACCTTTGCGTGCGGCAGGTTGGCTTTGATCCAGCGCGTGGCGTTGATAAAGTCAACCGCGTAGTTGTTGTGTTCCTCCATGCCAGTGGCAACCGTGAGGATATTCGGATCGAAGATAATGTCTTCGGGGGGAAAGCCAACCTCGTCGGCGAGTATGCGGTAGGCGCGCTCGCAGACGCGGATCTTATCCTCGTAAGTTGCGGCCTGGCCCTGCTCGTCGAATGCCATCACCACCACTGCCGCGCCATATTTCAGAACTTTAGCGGCGTTCTGGCGAAACTTGTCTTCACCTTCTTTCAGCGAGATCGAGTTCACGATGCCCTTGCCCTGCATGCACTTCAGGCCTGCTTCGATGACCTCCCATTTCGAGGAGTCCACCATGAAGGGTACCTTGGCGACCTCGGGTTCGCTCGCCAGCAACTGCAGGAAGCGTGTCATTGCGGTGACGCCGTCAATCATCCCTTCGTCCATGCAGATGTCGAGAACATTCGCCCCATTTTCGACCTGCTGACGGGCTACACTTACGGCTTCTTCATACTTGCCTTGCTTGATCAGCTTCGCGAACTTCGGCGAACCGGCCACGTTGGTCCGTTCACCGATCACGATGTAGACGCCTGGCTGCTGGGTGAAGGGCTGTGACCCCGACAAACGGAGGGGCTTCGTCTTCGTGGGCGCGGCCGCACCCGCGCTATCGGACAAGCTCACGCTCGACTCTCAATCTGTGCGAAGGATTCCTCAGGCTGCATCCCCCACTTTCGCGGAGGCTGGCCTTCGAGCGCTTTGGCGATGGCCGCGATGTGCTCGGGTGTGTTGCCGCAGCAACCGCCGGCAATATTGATCAGCCCCGACCGGGCAAGGTTGCTCAAATAGCGCGCCATGTCCTGCGGCCCCAGATCGAAGCCGGTTTCCGAGAGAGGATTCGGCAAACCGGCATTTGGGTAGCAGGAGATGGCCACGTCCGCCTTTTCCGAGAGTTCCTCTAGAAACGGATACATCAGATCGGGCCCGAGAGAGCAGTTGAGACCCACCGACAGCGGCCTCACATGTTGCACCGCATTCCAGAATGCCTCCGTGGTCTGCGCGGAGATCATCGTCTCGCCGCCGCGGCCCACGGCCGCTGAAATCATGACCGGCAACTTCTTGCTGCCCTCATCGAATACCTCACGAATGGCGACGAGTGCGGCCTTCGCGTTCAGGGAATCAAAAATCGTCTCAACCAACAGCAGGTCTGCGCCCCCGGCGATGAGGGCGCGCACTTGCTGAGCGTAGGCTGTCTTAACCTGGTCGAACGTGACCACCCGGAAGCCGGGATCATCGGCATCGGGCGAGTTCGAGAGAGATACGGTCAGCGGCCCGATCGCCCCCGCCACGAACCGTTGACGCGAGGTTGCGGTGCCAACACGGTCGGCCCATTCACGACATTGCCGCGCCGATTTCTCGTTGATATCCCAAGCCAGACTGCCGAGGAACGGATCGTCGATGACCTTCTGGTAGAACGCTGGATCCTTTCGGCCGCCGCGCTCCCGCGGGTCCTCCAAAAAAAATTCGCTCTGGGTGATACTGGTTGCGCCGAAGGTATTGGTCTCGATGATGTCCGCTCCGGCCTCCAGAAACCGGCGATGGATGTCACCGATCATCTCCGGCTTGGTCAGCGAGAAGAGGTCACCATTGTTCAGCAGGCTCTTGGTCGCATCCTTGAAGCGATCCCCGCGGATGTCCGCTTCGGTCATCCCATAGGTGCGGATCGTCGTGCCCATCGCTCCGTCGATGATTGCAATACGATTCTCTAGGATCTTTTCAAGAGGATGTTGATGGGCTCTCGTCATGTCTTCCTTAAGGTTAGGCATCTTCACTTCAGCTCGACCGTTGCGAAATTTCGCCAAGTTCGCCTTTTTATTATAGCGATTGGAGGGCATCCAACCGTTGCGCGTGAGATCACCAGCGTAATCGTGATACCGCCGAAGCTGCCTCCGGAGCCTGCAAGCGCCTGACAGACAAGCCGGAGAAAATCGGTGTGGTAGCGCTCTGTGAAAAATATTTGATGTTTAGCGAGTGAGACTCGACTCATAGGACCCAGCGGCAAAGCGCTCCGTGGAAAATTGAAAAGAGTGCAATCCGCAGTCGGCGTCGCGCACTGCATAAGCAAGCTGATCAGATCCCTGACAGATCGCCAGAACTGGATTGACGTGGACATTTCCTTGAACACACGCCGATTTGTCGGTACTGACCGCTTCGTGCCATCTGGATTACTTTCTGTTAGCGAGTACTCGGGCATTCGGCTGGAAGCATTCGCACAATGGCGTCAGTGGCGGTTGGCAGGCACAGAACGTGCGCGATCTCTCCACGGCCTTTGTACTGTGTAACGGGGAGTCGCGGTGATATTGTCCTTGCTGACAGAAAGCAACTTCCTTCGAACCAGCCAGGTTACCGCCACCTGCGCCGAGCTCTTCGATACGCCGATAGACTCCGCCAATTCCAGATAGCTCAGCTGCACCGGCCCATTTCTTCGAGTCTGTTCGGCATCGAGCCAGAGATATAAGAGAAAGCTGGTCGGTCTCCGGTCATGACCCACCAAGTCGCGCATCAGAACGTCGATCACATAATCATCAAAAGAGAACATGCTATACCGATCATCAATATAGCATCGAATACCACATTGCAGCGCGGAATTTACAACGCTATGCTCCGGTCATCGAAAGGGGATCAACGATGATCCGAGGAATCAAGTTCGTCGGCATTCCGGTTCACAACCAGGACGCAGCGCTGAAGTTTTACACCGTAACGATGGGTTTCAAGGTGGTTACTGATCAACCATTCACGCCCACCCAAAGATGGATCGAACTGCTCATTCCAGGTTCTGATACCGGAGTTGCACTCTACACGCCAGAAGGCCATGAAAACCGTATCGGGCAATTTCAGTCCATCGCGTTCTGGTGCGATGATGTCTTCGCCACCGCGAAGATTCTGAAAGCGAAAGGCACGACGTTCGCCCAGGAGCCGAAGACCGAAGTTTGGGGATCGACTGCCGTCTTTCAAGATCCGGATGGAAACCAGTTCGCTCTTTCCAGCGATGGGAAGCAGAAATGACCACCAATCCTCTTGTCCGGATGCTCGGGATTAAAGCCGGGATGCGAGCGCTGGTCGTAGGCGCACCTCCGGCCTATTTGAAACTGCTTGCTCCGTTGCCCGAAGGCGTAGTGATCACCTCGGCCGCCGACGGTGCACATCCTTTTGTCCAGCTTTTTGCAACCTCTCTAGCGGACATCGGCAAAACAATGCCATATCTGTTGAAACACACTGCTTGCGGAGCGCTGGTGTGGATTGCCTACCCGAAGAAGACATCAGGGATGGAGAGCGACCTCAGCCGGGATCTCCTTTCCGAGGCGATGAGCGGAACAGGATGGCGTCCCGTTTCCATCGTTGCAATCGATGAGGTCTGGTCAGCACTTCGCTTCCGGCCAGTGAGCGATGTCAAAACCAAACCGAACGCATGAGCCATCTAACTCCTTCCCAATGACGGGCAATCCGAAGGTTAGGGCCAAGAAGTCGCCTAATCGTTGCTGATCCAGACCAGCCATCGATCGTTCCTGTCATTTCGGCTTGGTGACGAAGATCACAGGCTCATGTAAGGGCGGGCACTTCATTTTCGGGGCGTGGCGAGTACGCTGAAGCTATGAGCCGGAGGCCGTTATGGCAACCGCTGCACATAGCGAAGAACGAACGCAACAGAAGATTGATTTCCAGCGAATTTTGGTAGCCACGGACTTTTCCCCTGTGTCACAGCGAGCGTTGGAATATGCCCTCGCCATTGCTCGACGATACGGTTCGGAGATTTCCATCGTACATGCGATTTCTCCAGAGCCGCGCGAGTCTGTACCTTTGGACCCGCTTCCGCGCGAACTGAACCGGGCGCGACTTGACGCTGAGCAAGATATGCGGCGCCTTGAGAAGGAAGCACATCTCGAAGATTTCGCACATCATAGTGTGATCCAGCAACGACCAGTATGGGACGTAATTTCGTCGATCATTGATCGGGATTGTCCCGGCTTACTCGTGCTGGGCACTCACGGACGTCGAGCGCTGAAGAAGTTCGCCCTGGGCTCGGTCGCTGAGGAGGTGCTCCGGCTGGCTTCGTGTCCTGTACTCACAGTCGGCCCCAAGGCCGCGCTGCCGAATTCTGATCGGGCAGGTTTTAAGAGCATCCTTTTCGCGACCGATTTTGGTCATGCTTCCGCCAGGGCCTTTCCGTTCGCTTTGTTTCTCGCCGAAGATTGCCAGGCGAAACTCGTGCTCCTGCACATGGTTCCGCCCATGCCGGTTCTCGACACCCGCCCATTGGGATTTGAACCAGCGATGTGTGCTGCCCTGGACCTCACAAAATGGCAAAGTCAAATGCGAGCGGAAGGCTTGCGAAAATTGCGCGACCTGATTCCGTTGGATGCGAAACTGGCGAGCCAGCCCGAGTATGTGGTTGCAACGGATTTTGTGCCCGAGGGGATTTTAGAAGCTGCAGCAATGCACCATACGGACTTGATCGTTATGGGAGCAAACCGGACACAGTCCTGCCGTGTTACTTCGCACCTGCCTTGGGTTCTTATTCACGAGGTTTTGTGCAAAGCCGAGTGTCCAGTTCTGACTGTCGGGAACGCAGCCGAGATAAACGATTAACAAATTCAAAGGAGCACCGCCAAAAAACGTCGAAAGGAGAAGACCGTGATAACTTGCAACGGCGGCAAGAGCATACCGTGTCGAATGAAACTGTCACATTATCTGCGCTACTACGAGAACGGGCACCGGATTCGGCTTTCGCCTGAAAAGGCGGAGAAGGAGGCTTTGAAAGAAGGAATAGTCCTCGATTTTAGCGGCGAAGCGAGCGGCACGAATACTAGCCCATTCAGTGAATCCAAAAAGACAGCTGCATGACAGTGCTTGCGCTTCTTTTTCGCAGCGGGCTCTTCCCGATCGGATAAGAATTTGGACGTAATTGTAAATCGTAGGAGGTGCTTTATGAAAACTTTGGAAGCTGGCAAGCGAATCGCGCTCAGCAACATATTGTTTGCAACGGATTTCTCTCCTTACTCCGATGTGGCATTGCCTTATGCATTGGCGATCGCCCATCACTACGGCGCAAAGTTGTACGGCGCCCATGTCGTTAATACGGAAGATTATTTATTCACGGCTCCCGATTTGTGGCCGGCTCATCTGCAACGCGAGGACCAGTTGCGGCAAGAAGTGACAGGGCGCATTGACGAACAACTCCGCGGGGTTCGGCACGAGGCCTTGTTCGGGGAAGGAGATGTCTGGAACGTCCTCTCCCGACTTATCGGTGAACATGCAATCGATCTTCTTGTGGTAGGAACTCATGGCCGCACGGGCGCGCGGAAATTGTTGATGGGATCCATCGCCGAAAAGATTTTTCGGCAAGCACCCTGCCCGGTTCTGAGCGTAGGACCGAACGTATCCGGCAAGCCGGACACCAAAATCAAGTTTCGGCGGATTCTGTTCGCAACAGATTTTGGGAAAGAATCTCTGGCGGCGTTGCCGTACGCGTTCTCCATCGCCGAGGAAGATCAGGCAGAGCTAATTCTTCTCCACATTGTCGAGAGACCCACGGCAGCGATACCGGATGCGAGAGAAGTTAAATCATCGCTGCTCCGCCGCCTCCAGGACTTGGTGCCGCCTGAAGCCGCGTCATGGTGCCATGCGGAATGCCAGATCGAATTCGGCCATGAGCTAGTCCGGACGGCGGAACGGATTGTAGACATCGCCAGAGATCGGGCGGCAGACTTGATTGTTCTCGGTGCGCGACCGACTCATGGGGCAATGAGCACGGTTACACACTTGGGTAACACCACAGCCCAGCACATCGTGGCGCATGCGACGTGTCCTGTGCTTACAGTTCGCGGTGAGAAATAGTTATACCTTGTGAGTTGCGAACGTTGAGGTGAATCCGAACAATCGCGGGGCTCTATCCTTGGGATGTGATTTAGATCCGGGGAAGGATAACCCCGCAATTTCGTTTCACTCTAACTGGCTGTCGGGGGGTTGTCGGAGATTCGAATCGAGAAGTTAACCGTGATTCTGGCTTTGGTCTCGACCGGCTGTCCATTCTGTAGATAGGGTTTGAAGCGCCACTGGCGTACTGCTTGCTGTGCGGCCGCAGTCAGGATGGAAGGGCCGCTGATGACACGCAGACCCTCGATCGCGCCGTCGGCTCCGATTACTGCCTCCAGCACTACCGAACCCTGCACCCGAGTACGGTCCCCGAGTAAGGGATAAACGGAATCTATGGTTTGGCGCAATTCGGGAGTGCCCAGGGAAGAAATGCGCTCACGTTCGCCCGCATTCGTGGCGGCCGACGTGCTGAGGGTTGCGACCCGGTTTGAATCGCTGGGAATTTCCGCGATCGCCAGGTTGTTTCCAGGATGATAAGTGCGGTGGGTATCTCCGGCGATCACTTCGACATCCATCGGAGGAAGCACGACACGATTGGTCGCCACTACGGGTTCTGGATTAACGGTGGCTTCGTGAGTCAATTTTGAGTCAGATGGCTTAGTCGAAGTCTTCGAAGCACGCGGGCTCTTTGCCGTCTGTGCGGGCAGCGCCTGCCTGGTTTTGGAAGGCAGCGCTGAAGACTTTGCATTCGAGCTCTCTTCCGAGCTTGCAAAATCGGAATCAGCCGCTTCGTCCGACCCGAACCAGAAGTCTCGGTCGTGCACAATCACAACTGCGAGAACTAGCAGAAGAAGAGCGAGCGCGAGCAGCAACCGGCGCGGTTGCTGGTCTGCGAAAGCAGCCTGAGGCCTGGCAATCTTAGCTCTTGGGTCCGCTTCCACCGCTTTGTATTTCTCGATCCGCATTTGGTCGCCGCCGGCGAATACCTTAATTAGTCTTGAATCGCCAGGCACGACTATCCTCACTCCGTGAGCGCGCCCCGACAATGGCACGATCCGGGCATAAACGGCCTGAGAGTGCTACTCGGAACCAGAGGTGTCACTACGGGTCGAGAAGCTCTATGGACAAAAAAGTGGCATTCCGCCTGATTGCGAGAACGCCGCCCTCTATTCGGTATTCACTTCGGTTAATCGAAGTCAGCGCTGCACCTGCGGGAATCTCGTTATTCTCACGCCCCTGCGCTAGCTTTCCTTGCCAGTGTTGAGGTGTTTAGAGCTTCCGCCTCCCGGCCGAAATACAACTGGTAAGAGCGGTGAATGCCGTACATAACCGGGAATACCACCAGGGCAGCCTGCCAGCCGAAGTGATGCCTCACCATATTCACCATTGAGGTCATGCCTGCGCTGAGTACGTAGTAGGGAAACGATAGTTGGACGATACCCAACCAGACCCGCCGCATAGCCGCGCCCTCGGCCAGCTTGATAATGCCGGCAACAGGCGCCGTCTGCCCAAGGAAGAAGGCAGCGGTGGCAGAAGCAAGCATCAGCGGCTCGGATGCCCAGGCACCCTTGCCCAACCAGCCGGTATTCCAGATCAGGTTTGCCATACTCGATGCGAACGCCATCATGCTTACGTTGAAGAGCATCTGCTGAGGCTTGAAGTTTGCTCCCGCTTTCGGCCAGCATTGCACTACGGTCGCAAGGCACGCAATTGCGATCGCTTCCAGCGCGCTCAAACTGACCACTGCCATCAAAAGAAATGGCAGGTTGACTGACATATTTCCGTTAATCCCGGGCAGCTTGACCTTCATGCGCGACGTTGCTGCCGCGAACGCCAGTACAGCCAGGGCATAAGACGTGTGCAGCGTGTGGCTCGTCAGGCTGGCGTACGTGGTACTTGCAGCCGCCGCCAGAACCATCACTCCGATGAACGTTTGCGTTAGCCGTGTATTGCGATTCATGATCTCCTCCTCTCTGAATTGTTACTTCCCACGGCTTATTGTTCATCGTCCCCAGCATCGTTGAACGCAACGTCAGAGGTACCCACCGATGCACCCCAGACCACGCTTGCGGCGCTGGTCGCGGTACCCGTGCTGGATCCCCACACTACGCTGAAAGCGCTCAACAGATTACTGTTCCAGGGCAGCGAGCTACCCCAAACCACGGACATACCGTTTACTTCCGAGGCTCCCCACACTACCGAGCTTCCCCAGACTACCGAGCTACCCCAAACCACGGAGTTGCCTGCAACGGTTGAATTTCCATTGGTTAGCGTAACTTTGCCGGTCAGTACGTTGTAAACCGCTGTCGGCGAAAGCGCAGACCCGACCGTGGCCGGCGCCAGATCAGAGTTGTTGATAGCTGATTGCACGTTCACCAATCCCGAGCCCACCGAGAACAGATCATAGAAATCGGTGAAGTTCTGCAACAAATGCGGCACATAAGCGGAGGTTGAAGTCAGCCCCATCTTGTAGGCAGTTTTCATCAGCCGCGCCTTCACTTGATCCGGAGTGAGCGAGCTCTGCTCTTGCAACATCAGAGCTACTGCGCCTGCCACAGCCGGGGTCGCCATGCTGGTGCCGCTCAAGGTGAAGTAGTCGTTATTGCCGTCATTGCCTGTGACTAATTCAGCTGGATATTCTGATTCCAACGTCGCGCCCGGAGCCGACAGGGAAACTATGTCATTCCCCGGAGCCATGATGTCAGGCTTCGCGACGTGATCGTAGGTCGTGGGACCTTTTGAGCTGTAGCTTGCTTTAGTCTCAGCTGCAGGAGATCCGGACCCGTTGCTCTTGGTCGCGCCCACCGTCAACACGAAGGGATCGTTGCCCGGAGCAGTGATAGTTCCAAAACCATTGCTTCCGTTTACGCTCAAGCGGCCGTAGTTACCTGCAGCCACAACCACCACGATCCCGGCCTTCCATGCCGATTCCACAGCCTGGCACAAAGGATCCTGCGTGTAGCTGACGCCGATTCCGCGGCCGAGCGACAGATTGATGACCCGGATGTTATAGGTGTTCTGCAGCGCGATCGCCTGCTGGATAGCCGCGATCACTGTGCTGTCAGTACCAGCGCCATTCAAATCCAAGGCGCGAAGATCGATCAGACTGACCCCTGGGGCTACGCCTTCATACTGTCCGCCCGAAAGGTAGCCGTTGCCGCCGATAATGCCGGCTACGTGCGTGCCGTGGCCATACAGGTCATACTGCGCTCCGCTGGAGTTGCTGGTTGCAGTTCCGGTGAAGTCTTGGTGGTAGACCACACGCGAATTAGACTGCGTTGAATCCCACAGATCGGGATGGCTGTCGTTGATGCCGCTGTCGATCACGGCCACTCCGACGCCAGCGCCGGTGTACCCCGAATTCCAAGCCGATTCTACGCCAGTGGCGTCGTTGGTCAAATCGTCCATGACGTTCATCGGATGATCGATGCTCACGGAGACGATCTCGGGGTCCGCTTCCAAAGCGGGCAATGCGCTCACTGGAATAGTGAATGCCGCACCCTTGATCATGTGCAGCTTCGAGTGCAGCTGTCCGCCTCGCTTCTGCATGGTCGCATAGTGGGCCGCCGTTGGCACCACCCGGTATTGCACGATCACCCTTACGGTTTCAGAAGCTTTCGCACCGTGATGGGCTCGGGCAACCACTGGCGCCATGTCTGCGGCGAACTTGCCGGCAGACTGAGCGATCGCGAATGCGGATTGCGCGACCAGAAGCAACAGAATGCTCAGGCGTTTTCCCCAGGCGGCGCTGTGGCGCTCGCCTCTGCCCGGGCTCTTTGGTTTAAGTGTCTGCGACATAAAATCTTCACCCTTCCTAAACGCAACGAACGAGTTTGCGGCAAAACTATGCTTTGACCCACTTGCTCATGTGCACGGGCGATGCCAATCATCGGCTTGTAAGTGTTTGTTTCTATTGGAGATATAAGAAGCTTTCCGTGTGGCTCTGGGCCACTCTGTCCTCTGAACGCGGGCGTGGGACAGTTTGTCTCGCATTTATCGCTGCGGTTACTTCAGTTCTCAGTATTGGTTACTCATTGATGAAAGGAATTCGATCGGCGTTGGGGTGGCGAAATGAGCGGGTTGCACGCGGTTTCCCACGGCAGAAAGCGTACAGCTAGCGCGCCGTTGCCGCTTCGGTTTTCACTGCTAAGGCCGGGTTCGCGGGCAAGATTCGAGGCAGTGCTGCCATTAGCCTCTGAGTATATTCGTGCTGTGGATGCGTGAAAATGTGCTCGGTTGTTCCGCACTCAACAATCTCGCCCTGGTGAAGAATGGCAATCCGGTCGCAAATCCCCGCCACCGAAGCAAGGTCGTGCGAAATATAGAGAATGGCCATTCCGGTGGAGCGGTTCAGTTCGCGAAACAATGCCAGAATCTCAGATTGAGTAATCACATCGAGAGCGCTGGTCGCTTCGTCGGCGATAAGCAACGCAGGGCGATGCATGGTTGCCATTGCAATCAGCACTCGCTGGGCTTGCCCTACGCTCATCTGCGAAGGATATTTCCGCAGAAAGTCGTCGTCGGCAGGCAGAGAAACGCTCCCCAGGGAACTTCGGATTGCGTTGGTGCAGTCCGCGTTCGTACCTGTTGCGTGCGCCCGCCACGCTTCTTTAAGTTGGGTTCGGACTTTGAGCGCCGGATTCAGCGAGGAGAGCGGACTTTGCAACACCAGCGCAACTGCGCGTCCGCGCAGCGCACGCAGCTCCCGTTCCGATAGTTGCAACAGATCGAAATCTTGAAATCTTATTGTGCCTTCAGAATGGGAGCGCTTCTTCTCGAGCAGGCCGAGCACGGCCATCGCCAGTGTGCTCTTGCCGGAGCCGCTTTGTCCCACCAGCCCCAGTACTTCGCCCCTTTGGATTTCCAGTTGCACACCGCGAAGAACCGGCGGCTTCCCGGCGTAGCGCACGGTGACGTGCGCCGATAGCAGAATGTCGTTTTGCGAAGAGGAAGACATGCTGGTTTTGACCACGAAACTCGTTGCTTCTCAGATCCGCACAATCCGTGCAAATCCGTACCTAAGAAACATCCTTTATTTTGCTGTCACCGTAAGCCGTTCCGCATTCCAGAATGTTTGCGGCGACAAAATTACTGGAGCGGCGCCGTGCACCGAGGTGGAAACCGCGGACAGTGTGTTCTTATTAATCAGGAAGATAAACGGCTCCTGCTCGACCACGATTTCCTGCACCCGATCGAATGCTTCTTTCCGCTTTTTCGCGTCGTTGGACGATGCCTGCGTCCGCATGAGCCGGTCAATCTCGGCTTCCCACGGGGTTTCTGGAGTTTTCTGCTGCGGGTTCCACTGGTGGTTTTCGGAAGAACTCAGCCACACATTCATCTCGCTGCTCGGATCCAGATCCACATTGGTCAGGCCGAGAAGTATAGCTTCGTAGTCGAAAGTCCGCGTCATGCGCTCGATCAGAGAAGGGAAGTCGAGCGTCACCACATTAACCTGCACTCCGATCTTGTGCAGATCGTCCTGGATGAGCACTGCCATTCGCTCCCGCACCTTGTTGCCCGCGTTGGTGATAATGGAAAACACAACTTCGTTGCCGTCTTTGTCCTTGAGGGTTCCGTTTTCCATGCGGAAGCCGTCGGACTGCAGCGACCTCAACGCCGCGTCCGGGCTGTACGCCTGGGGCTTAAGCCTTGCATCGAACCAAAACTTGTTGGCCGGAGAAAACGGTCCTGCGGCCGGTTGAGCGTGACCGTGGAAAACGATGCGGCTCAAGTCTTCCCGGTTGATCGCTTCCGAAATTGCCCGCCGGAAATTAGCCGAACGGAACCAGTTTTTCTTGTAGGCCGGAATCGGCGACTTCAGCACTTCGTTGAACCAGAGTTGCTCGCTATCGAGCGATGGCCCGGCATCGTGCACCAGTTGCGGCGAACTCGCGGCCAGCTTGTCAAAATATTCGCTATCGAGAGAGTTAATCAGGTCCAGCTCTCCGCGCTTGAATCGCAGCATCTCAGCATCGCGGTTAGGTTGGATATCCAACCGTATGGAATCCAGATAAGGCAGTTTCCGTCCTTGGTCATCCGCCTTCCAGTAGTTGGGATTGCGCTTGAGAAGAACGGATGCGCCTGGCTTATAGTCGGCCACCATGAACGGTCCTAGGACTGTCATTTCCTTTTTCGGGGAGTGTTCGGAAAGAATCGCGACCTGGTCGAACAGCCGATCCAAGCCTGACACCTGCGCTGGAAAAGTGATCGAAATCTGCATCGGAGAAGCCACCTTGATTTCGACATTTCCTGCGCCCGAGCGGAAAGCGTCGCCCGTCGCGGAATGCAACGCAGGGTCCATCAATTGCCGGACGGTGTAGGCGACATCTTCCGCAGTGAACGCCGTACCGTCGGAGAATGAGATTCCGCTGCGCAAGCGAAACGAAATCTGGCGTCCATCTTTCGAGACCTTCCACGACTGCGCCAATTCCGGCTCCAACTGCTGAGTCTGGCGATTCATTCGGACCAGTACGCCTCCGGTCAAATAACGAATCGCTGCGGAAGCATCGTCGTCCACTTTCAATGGATCAAACGTTTTCGGCTCGTTGTGCAGGCAAAATCTCAGCTCCCCGCCGCCTTGTCCCATCGCGTGACCAAAACACCCGGCGCAGATCAACGCAATCGCGAAAGCCTTCCAACCTCTGTTTGTCATCTTCTCTATCTTTTTCCTGTGGCGTTTCATAGAGACGCCTCTTCCTGCCTGGAAAGCAACAACTGAAAAGACGTCACCACCAGCACTAACAAGATCAGCGGCACAAGCTTCCAGGGTTCTGTGCCCACCGAAACCAGCCCTTCCAATTCTTTCAACAAACTTCCCCATGAGGGCATGGGCTCGGCGACACCCAATCCCAGAATGCCCAGATTTGCCTCGGCCAGGATAAAAACCGGAATCGAAATCCAAAACTGCGCGTAGAGCACGGGCTTCAAGTTCGGCACTACATGTACCCAAAACAATCTTTGTTCGGAAATTCCCGCGGCTCGCGCCTGCCGGACAAAATCCGAACTGCGCACAGAGGCCGCGCTGCTGCACAGCACGCGTGCCGCAGCAGTCCAGCCCAGAAGCCCCAACAGCAGAAATGTAACCAATACCGAAATCACTGGAGACACATTCAGCGGCATCAATGCTCGGGCTGTGATCAGCAGAAACAGCCACGGCAGCGACAAAAACAAATCAGTCACCGCCATCGCTAACCGCGCCCAAGCGCCGCCGAGATATCCCCCGAGGCCTCCGATGAGCGCCGCCATCAGGGTTGAAAGCAGCGCCGCCGCTGGCGCTAACAACAGTGAAATCCTGGTTCCGTAGAGTACTCGCGCAAAACGGTCACGCCCAATCTCATCGGTTCCCAGCCAGTGCGTGCGCGATGGAGGCGCATCCGTTGCGTCGCGGAACTGCCTGCCATATCCAGCTGGAGCGATCCAGTTCGCGGCCGCTGACGCTGTCAACACGAGCAATAAGACAGCACACGCCAGTTTTTGCCAGAGGTTCATGCCTGCTGCCTCCGGACCATATGACCAATTACATCCGCCCCGGAATTGGCCAGCAAGGTTACCAGGGTCACCAGGATCGTGATGTTTACCAACAATGGCAGGTCGCGCGCCAATGCCGCCTGCCATGCCAGTTGTCCGATACCGGGCAACCCGCACAACGCTTCGACAGGAATGGCTGCTCCTATCGCCATGCTCACCGAGACGCCGGCCACGGCTAGTAACTGTGGAGCAACTAGGGGCACAACATGCCAGAAAAGAATGCGAGCTTCGCCCAACCCTTTCGCCCTGGCGGCGATGATGTGCGGCCGCGAATAGGTTTTCACCAACAAATTTCTTGCATAACGGTAACTGTGGGGAAACACGATCAACGCAATCGCCAGTGAGCCCGGCATGTTCCACAGCAAACAGAGCAACGCCAGCACGGCAGCTGGCACGCAAAGCAAGGCTCCGCTGATCGCCGTGCTCAGCGCGTCGAAAATCGACAGTCGCAGCCAGGCCGCCGTCAGGGACAGGCTTATGCACAGAATCCAAGCCAGTCCAAGCCCCATGGAGAGCAAACGAAGCGTAAGTGGAATCCGATCGCGTAGCAGAGTGCGTACCGGCTGACCCAACGCGAGCGAAGTTCCCAGGTCGCCATTCGCGGCGCGCTTCATGTACGAGAAGTAAAAGCGCAGAATATTGCGATCCTGCTTTCGGACCTCGCGCAGCGCCTGCACGCTCTCCGCGTTCAAGTGCGGATCGAGTTCTCGCTCGTCCGTATCGAAGCCAGGAGCAAGCCGAACCAGCGTAGCGGAAAGCAGTCCACCGAGAAGAACGGTTGCCAGCAGAGCCAGCGCATGCCCGGCGATTTTCCATCGTAGGCTTCGCATCTATTTTCCCGAGGCGCCCTGCGCCAGAGCGTCCTGGCTGGCGGCAATTTGTGCGTGGTGAGTCTGCTTCACGGCATACATGCGCCGGTCAGCTTCAGCCAGCAATGCTTCCACCTCATATCCATCTTCCGGACAGAAGGCAGTCCCGACGCTCAACGAAATCACTTCCCGGCCGCAGGTGTGCCGTCCTGCTTCGACCGCAGCCTGATTCAACCGGCTGGTTTTTTCCTCCACGTCCTCCACGGAGAGTCCGGGCGCTGTGACCACGAATTCGTCGCCACCCATGCGCGCAACATAGTCGTAGCCGCGGCATGCGTCTTTCAGCCGCAAGCTGAATTCCCGCAGCAGCTTGTCTCCTTCCAGGTGTCCAAATGAATCGTTGATTTTCTTGAGGCCGTCGATGTCGCAGACCATGACTGCAAGCGAACTTTTCATGCGGCGGCAGCGCGTCACTTCCTGTGCCAGATGCACAAACAGCGAGCGGGCATTGGGAAGTCCCGTCAGGAAGTCTGTAGTCGCTGAGCTTTCCGCCTGCTGATACTTCAGCGCATTTTCCACCGAGAGTGCCACCTTGGAAGCCACGGCCAACAGAATGCGCAGATGGTCCGGCGTGAAAGCGTCCTGAGTGGAGTGATACATGGCCAGAACGCCCACGACGCCATTCAATCCCTGCAATGGAACCGCGAGCGCGGAAGAGAGGCCGGCGGTTTTAGGATCGGCAACATAGCCCTCTTCCACTTGAGGGTTGCCATTCATGACGGGCTTGCAATTCTCCGCCACCCAGCCACACAAGCCTTGTCCCACGCGGATTTTCAGCGAGGAGAGAACGCGAAAGTTTTCGCCACTCACCAGTTCCGGCAACAACCAGCCATTGCGGTTTACGAATACTGCGATCGAGTCATAGGGAACCAGCTTACGCAGCCGCATCGACAGCACCGAGAGGGTTTCGCTGAGGCTGAGCGAGTTGCCAAGATCCTGGCTCAAATCGAACATGGCTTGCGCCTCGTGCCGTGCCGATGCGATCGAGGTCAGGAAGTCGTTGTCGCTCTGCGGCGCGTCGGTCCATTTTTCAAATCCCGTTGCCGGAGCGAGGCCGCGTTCTACTCTTAAATCCCTCGAGAAGCCGGAGGGAACGAAGCTGTCCTCCTGCGTCTGTGCGATGGCTTCCAGGTCGACGTAACGGCGAGACAGGACCTCAACCACCTTAGGGTCGAACCAGGTGCCGGCCTTCTCTCTCACCGTATCCATGGCTCGATCGAGCGGTATCGCCGGACGATATTGTCGGTCTGTGGCTAAAGCGTCAAGGCAATCCACGACGGCCAAAATCCGCGCGCCCATCGGAATCGCTTCCCCGGTGAGGCCCGCTGGATATCCCGACCCGTCCCACCTTTCGTGATGCGAACGCACGATGGGCGCCACCGGATAGGGAAAGGCCACTCGATCCAGAATTTCAGCACCCACGAGCGGATGCACCTTCATCTTCTCGAACTCTTCCGGAGTCAACTTACCTGGCTTGTTAATGATGTGCTCGGGTACGGCGAGCTTGCCGATATCATGCAGCAGCGCCGCCGCTCGCAAAGCTTCGATCTCGTCCGGTGAAAGGCCGATCTCTTTTGCTATTTCCACCGCATACGTGCGCACGCGCTGCAGATGCGTGTGCGTAGTGTGGTCTTTGGCTTCGATGGCCAGGGCCAGAGCTTCGATGGTGCGCATATTCAGCGATGCAATCTGCTCCACATGCCGCTTCTCAATCTCCACCCGCTCCTTCTCGGCTTCGAGGCGGCCCAGATAAAGGCGATACGAGCGGTACACCCAATAAATCACCGGCAGCACCAGGAGAGAAGTTTGCCATCCCGCGCGACGGTTGACGATTCCTACCAATCCCACGGCAGCCGCTCCCACCAGGTAGTAGGGAAAGGACCAGAAATAGCACTCGGACCACACTTTGCGGCTGGTTTTATTTTCGGTGAGTGCAATGACCACGGAAATCGGGAGCGTGTTCGATAGGAAGAAAACCAGCGCCGCTACCATCAGCAAGATTGGCTTGTTGCTTCCCACTTTCGCGTCCAGCCAGTGATAGCTTGCGTAAGAAAGCGCACCGGCGTTGGCCATCATTCCGAAAACGTTAAACAGAACCTTCACCGGGTCCGTCCGGTTGCGTGCTTGCCATACGCTCTGCACAAAACTGGCCGTGCAGCCGACGGCCAGCGTCTCCGGCAGGCTGAGTTCCATCACGCCCAGAAGGATGAACAGGAAATTTACCGACATGGTGCCGTCGATGCCGGGCAGTTGCACCTTCAGGCTGGAAGCCAGGACCGCGACCACCAAGTAACAACCAAATCGGGTCAGGTCAGCGGATTGCCAGTGCCAAAAGGCAGAGCCCAGCACTACCATTCCGAGCGAGACCGAAATCCCGACAAATAGTTTCGTGCGAATCGACATTGCGTCTTTACATCTTGTTGCAGGGGAGGCGACAGACTGCGCCCGCGGCGTGGGAATGCCATTCCCGCGCACACCTCTGGGCGAGCCTGTTCACTCGAAATCCTATTGTTATTACAGAGTTTTAAGTAGCTTACCTTCGTAACCGCAGAGAGAGCTTCATACGCTCTTTGGTGATCAACGTGACGTATATTTTGGAGTTTGGTTTCTATCTCCCCGCGGTGACTGGTTACTTTCGTTATCAGCCGAAGCTCCATACTTCCTGCAATACCTCTGCTCTGTGTCAAGATCAACTCCAAACGCTCACCATGACGCCGCTCAATCACAATTCGCAGCAGCCTCAAGCGGTTCCGCCCCTTGGAGCACAAACCGGAAGCGGGGGCGGACAAACACAGCCAGTGGCGATCGATAGCGGCTCAGCCATTGCCGTCTTCTCTACTGACCTGCGAGGCAGAATCACAGGATGCAATGAAACTGCCCTAAAGAATTTCGGCTTCACGATCGAGGAAATTCTAGGGCGGACTCTTGCTGCCTTAATCTCCTCCGAGGATGGCCGTGAGCGTGATCAAGTGTTGAAGACGATGTTGGCAGGGGTGCTCAAGGAAGGCCAGCACCAGTCTTCGCATCGCTGTCAGACAGCATCTGGAAACGAATTCACCTCAGATTTTCGCATCACATTGCTTCGGGACGGCAGCGCCGCGCCCTCGGGAATAATCGCCTTCCTCTCTGCCGCCGAGGAGAAATTAAACCCGGCGTCAGTCGTCACGAAAGCACAAGGCGCGGAAGATGACGAGACTGCGCATACCGTCGCGCGTGAGATTGATGGCACGAATCTTATCCTCGCAAGTCCGCTGATGCACCGTTTCCTGCGCATGGTGGACCGCGTTGCCGCCCATACCGAGAGCGTGCTTATCACCGGCGAAACCGGCACCGGCAAGGAACTCATCGCCCACGCGATTCACCAATCTTCGAACCGGCGCAGCCGCCCTTGGGTTGACATCAACTGCGCGGCCCTGCCGGAAAATCTGGTCGAAAGCGAGTTGTTTGGTTTTGAAAAAGGAGCCTTTACCGGTGCCGATTCCTCCAAGCCAGGTTTGTTCGAGCTCGCCGACAAGGGCACGCTTTTCCTCGATGAAATCGGCGAACTGCAGCTTCAAACTCAGGTGAAACTCCTGCGCGTGCTGGATGGATATCCTTTCTATCGCCTCGGCGGCCATCGCAAGATCAAGGTCGATGTTCGCATCGTCGCCGCCACCAATCAGGATCTGGACGCGGCTGTGACCGCCGGCCGGTTTCGCCAGGATCTATTCCATCGTCTTGGTCAGTTTCAACTTCGCGTGCCCCCGCTGCGCGAGCGCCCCGAGGACATCGTTGCTCTGGCGGAGCACTTCCTTGCGCTCAAAACTCCGGGCAGTTGCTTCGTCCCCGACGCCGTTTCCGCGCTGCTCTCGCACTCCTGGCCCGGCAATGTGCGCGAACTGCGCAACCTTATCGCCAGAGTTGCGGTGGAGTCACGCGACCCCGAGATTTGCAAATCGCAGATTACCGCTGCGATGTCCGGCAACCCCGTAGCTCAACGGCAGTCCGCCTCCATGCCGGTGGGCAATCTCGACAGCATGGAAGAGCAGATGATCATTCGCGCTCTCGAGCGCAGCGGAGGTCATCGTAGCCAGGCCGCGGAACAGCTTGGCATTTCCCGCCGCACCCTGAGCCGGAAGTTGAAGGAATACAACATCAACGTCAATCCCGGCGAGGGTGTGAACTCTTTGGGCTTCATCAGCCTCGAGCAGCAAAAGTTTTTCCGGGCCCGCGTCCAGCTAGAGGTTGTGTTGAAGAACCAACACGGTGACGAGACACAGGTGCAAGGTGTGAACCTGAGCACCGGCGGTGTGGGTGTGGATGGATTGAAAGAACCGATGCGGTTTACCGGCCTTCTCGACGTCAGTTTTCCCCTGCCCGAGAGCGGATCCATTTTTCGGGCGAAAGCCCGCCTCGTCTGGTTCGGCGGCGAAGGCCGTGTTGGGCTGCGCTTCGTCGTCATCGATCCCGCGCTCTTCGAGCAGCTTCAGCAATGGACCAACAAGAAAATGAAGGACGAAGGATGGGAACTCCCATCCTGACCATTCTCGAAGCTCAACGATAGATTTTTAATGCACCGGCGCAGGCTGAGGAGCTGCCTGTGGCGCCGCTGTTCCCGGACTAGAGAAGTTCACCTTGGGAACTTCGCGCGATCCTGGTGACGCTTCGAAGTAAGCTTCGTTCGGCTTGAATCCGGCAAACCCCGCGAAAATGCTGTTCGGGAACTGCTGCACGTAAGTGTTGTAATCGCGAAGTGTATCGTTGTAGCGCTTGCGCTCGACAGCAATGCGATTTTCAGTGCCAGCCAGTTCATCCTGCAACCGCAGAAAATTTTCATTTGACTTCAACTGAGGATAGTTCTCGACAATCAGCAGCAGGCGGCTCAGCGCCCCGTCAAGTTGGCCATTGGCTGCAATTTTCTCCTGCGGCGAGCCCGCGGAGAGCAGTGCGGAGCGCGCTTTCGCGATATCGCCGAAGACTGTCTGCTCCTGCTGCGCATAGCCCTTCACCGTCTCCACCAGATTTGGGATCAAGTCAGCGCGCCGTTGCAGCACAATATCTACCTGCGACCAGGCTGCTTTCACCGCCTCGTTCTTGCTGACAAGCGTATTCTTCACGCTTACGTACTGGCCGAAAGCGAAGAGCACAATTAGCAAAATAATCGCAATCACGACCACAACAGCGATCAATCCCTTACCCATGAGATTCTCCTGAAAAGCAGCACACAAACTTTACGCCCGGTCCATAGAGCCGGAATCCAGCATCTTATCGATCGCAGCCGTCACCTTCTCCAGCGCCGTGAGGTACCGCGAAAAAACATCTGCCACATTAAATTGCGTGCGGCTCGACTTTCCCTCTCTTACGTCCAGGACTTGCAGAATGCCCGAAGCATCAAATCCAATCTGCTTGGACAATGCTTGCACCGCCTCACGCTTCCCAACCGGGGCATCATGCCCCAGCACGATCAGCGCATGCCGGAAAAGCGTTGCAAATGACGACACCGATCGTAACAGCAATTCCCACATGCGGGAATCCTTACCCGAAGCAAGCAGCAAATGCTGGCGCAGCAGCGCAAGTTTTTCTCGCATCTCGTATTCCACCTGTACGCTGTGCAGCTTTGCTGGAATCGATAAACCCTTCACGACATCTTCCCCAAACAAAACTCGGTGATGCTGCTGCATGTCGAGTAACTCGATCGTGAACACATCGGTCGAGTGCTCGATCTCGTCCCGGGTCATGAAAAGCGGGGGCGGCTGCTTCTGCGAATCCCACCATTTCACCGCTGGAGACAGTACCTGCAAAGCCGCGAATGAGCTGTCGCGGATCACGCAGAACAAATTCACATTGGAGAACTCGGGATGAAAATCTCCCGCTGCCGCTGATCCAAACAGGATCACGCTCTCCAGGTTCGCACCGGCCGCGGCTCGCAGCCGGGTGACAAAGTCGTTAATCAGTTTTTCCGGAACCATTTTCTTTCCTCACTGCCTACCAACTGCTGCTAGCCCCGCCACCACCGGAACTACCGCCGCCAAAACCTCCAAAACCGCCGCCGCCGCCAAAGCCGCCGCCGCCACCAAAACCCCCGCCGCCATACCCTCGACCTCCGCCACCGAATATTCCAGAGATAAGCATCCAGAATAAAATGCCGCGCAAGGGCGTAAAGAGAATGATAAGTAGGATGACGCCAATGGCTATCAATCCACCGATCGACGAGCCCCCGCTCGGCTGGTTATCCCGTTCGACCGGAGCCTCCACCTGCGCGTTCGTGAGCTGAATGCCGGCATCATCGGCAATCACCTTCGCAACCCGAGATGTAACCAGAAGCAGCGCCTGGCTGTAGTTGCCAGCGCGCATGAGCGGCACAGCCTCCCGTTGAAACGAGCCCACCTTTCCATCGGGTAGGATGGGCTCCAGCCCGTAGCCAACCTCGATGCGAGCGCGACGGTCGTCAATCGCATACAGAATCAGCACTCCTCGGTTGGTGGATTTATTTCCGATACCCCACTTCTGGAAAAGGTCGACCGCGTAGCTTTCAACATCGGCGCCATCGAGTGAACGGATGGTCACCACCGCAATCTGGGCATGCGCTTTCTCGTCGATTTGCCGGCAGATGTCGTCCATCTGCGCGATCGTCTTCGGATCGAGAACGTGGGCAAAATCGTTGACGTAGTCGGTGGCTTTGAGTTGGGCGATCGGTTCAGCTTGCGCCGAGAGAACCAGCAGCAATGCAGCGAATGCACCGAGACACCATTTTGCGCAAATACTCATCGGAAAGAAAATTGTACAGGACAGCAGATTCCAAACTCGCTGGCCAGAGTCCTGCCGGCAAAAAGTGCGCCAACCACTCCTAACGATCGCGCATCAGAAACCCATGCAGCCTCTACACCTACGTTCTCTCTCGATCCTTGCACTTGCTTCTCTGTTAACGGCCATCACTGCGTGCGATAACAATCACGGAGACAATCCCGATGAAATTCGCCGGCTCACGGCCGAGGCCACCGAGACGATGAGGCGTGACGCTAAAGCTATGGCGGAAGGTGTAAAGGAGGGCATGGGGCGCGAGAAGACCGTGAACATTAACAAAGCTTCCCGTGAAGACCTGCTAAACCTGCCCGGCATGACCGAACATGAAGCCGACCGCATTATCGCCGAGCGTCCCTTCGATAATGCCGACGATCTGGTGAAGCGTCGTGTCATCTCGGAATCCGAGTACGATAAAATCCGTGACCGTGTAATCGCGGGGCACTGACGCATGCTTTCTGTGACTTCTACTGCGCACCTGCGCTATCATCTAGAAGATGTCTGTCTCCGAGCGGCACCATCCATTTCAAACCGACGACGCACGGCTGCATCCGATTCACGCTAAAGTTCTGGCGCGCGAGCGGCTGGACGAGAATGACGCCCTAGCTCTCTACCGTACTGGGGACATTCTGGCCGTAGGCTGGATGGCCAATCACGTTCGTGAGCGCATGCACGGCGACAAGACCTATTTCAACGTCAATCGCCACATCAATCCAACCAATGTGTGCGTAGCAGCTTGCCGGCTCTGCGCCTTCGGCCGCAAAAAGGACACGCCCGGCGCCTATACCATGGCGCTCGACGAAGCTTTTGAAACCGCGGCCTCTGGGTATACCGAGGCTGTCACTGAATTTCACATCGTGGGTGGATTGCATCCCGATCTGCCGTTCCAATATTTCCTCGATCTCTGCTCCGGCCTTAAGCAGCGCTTTCCGCAAGTACACCTCAAGGCATTCACCATGGTTGAGGTAGCGTATCTTTCAAAGCGCGCCAAGCTTTCGATTCGAGAGACGCTGGAACAACTGAAGGCTTCTGGCGTGGATTCGCTGCCGGGTGGAGGCGCAGAAATATTTGCCGATCGGATTCGCCACATCATCTGCGACCACAAAATCGATGGCGATCAGTGGCTTGAGACCGCCAAACTCGCCCACCAGATCGGGCTGAAATCCAACGCAACCATGCTCTACGGCCACATCGAAAACGACGAAGACCGTGTCGACCACCTGCTCAAGCTGCGCGCGCTGCAAGATGAAACTGGAGGCTTCCAGACGTTTATCCCGCTGGCCTTTCATCCCGATAACACGGCGCTGCGGCATCTGCCGAAAACCACCGGCATGCTCGACATCAAGCAGATCGCGGTCAGCCGCCTCGTGCTCGATAACTTTCCCCACATCAAATCCTACTGGCAGATGATGACCGCCAAGATCGCGCAGATCTCCCTGCGCTTCGGCGCCGACGACATGGACGGGACCGTGATCGAGGAAAAAATCTACCACGATGCGGGTGCGACTACGCCCCAGGGAATGCGCCATGAAGAGCTTGAGCGCCTGATCCGCGCCGCTGGCCGTGAGCCCATCGAGCGGGATACGCTATATCGGCCTGTGACCCGGACCGAGACGTCAGTCACGGTCGCGGTGTAGCCTTCGCACGAGCGAACCTGGGGCGTGGAATTTCCATCAGTATTATTTGAAGAATTCAGCCATATCCGGCGCAGTGGCTGCAGCGCCCGGCAAATCCGTCACCCCAAGGCCTTCCATCATCAGCCTCAAGGTGCTTTCGTGCTGGTAGAGCGTCGTGGACTGATATCCCGCCTTCACCAGAGAGCTCACGAGCACGGCTGGGACATGGCCGCCGCCATGTTCCGTATCTGAGTCTTCCGCCTCATCAAAAACAATAATCAACAGCGAGTTCTGAAAAGCAGTGCTCACCAGCAGCGGACTGATATTGGTCGAGAGCCACTGATCGGCGTTCGCAAGCATCTGGTCGTCGGTGCAGGTGGCCATCCCGGCGGGGCAATTGTGGGCGTCGTCGTTCACATCGGGAACGATGAACGCATAACCGGGCAGACTGTTATTTGCGATATCGGTAGCCAACTGCGTGAAAGGAACCACGTTCGCAGCCTGGCTGGCGCTGTTCTGAACATCGGAAAAATAAACAAACGGAACATGATGCTGCACATAGGCGCCGCTATCGCCTCCGAGGTAGCCTGCCGACGGCAGCGCCTCCGCGTAGCACTTCCAGGTTTTTCCCGCCGCCGTAAGCGCACGCACGACGTTGTCTTGGGTAACGACCCCGCTGTAGGCGTCACCCTCCGTTCCTGTAATCGAGGTTCCTGCGCCCACGGTCAGCATGAAGTAGTTAGGTAACGACGGATGGGCATCGGAGTAATACTGGGTCGCCAAGCTATTTGCGGATGCCAGGCCGTTCAGGTAAGGCATGCTCGCGTTCCCAATGACATCGCTGAAGCTGTGATTTTCTTCTAAGAGGAGGAATACGTGCGCCATCTGCGGAACCGCGTTTCCCGATCCGCTGCCACCACTACCGCCGCCACCCCCGGTGCCGCCTCCTCCTCCACTTCCGCCGCTACCTCCAGTGCTACCGCTTCCGCCGCTGCTGGCAGTGGTTCCACCGCTGCTGCTCCCACTGGTTCCACTGCTGCCTCCGCAGCCACATTGCAGAAGAAGAGCAATCACAAGAAAAGCAAGAATGGATGCGCGTTTTTTCATCGGTTTGGTCCGATCTGCCGCAGAAGGAAGCCCAAGAAACGGGTTAACATGTTTCTTGCTGGTGATTCCCAAGCCACGGTTGGATGGCGGGTTTCGGCCCAGAGTTGCTGGATTTTTCTGCGGATGGCGTCCAGAAATGGCGAACTGGCCTTCGAGTTAGGAGAGGTTCAGACGAAAAGGCCCGACCAAAGGAGGCCAGGTTGCCTCTCATCCAGTCCCTGGAAATACGTCCCTAGAAATTGGAAAATTGAAACTGCCCGCTACAGTTTCTCGAAGAAATCGCAAGCCGAACACGAAATATAAATTCCGCCGGGCACGCCGCGTTCACGGTCCTTCATGCGCTTGACAATGCGGGTCGACTTGCCGCACTTGGGACAATCCGTGCTCTTGCTCGTGTCCATGACCTTCTTTCGATCCGCTGTTTTTGCAATCTTGGCGCCTACTGCCATGGTTTATCTCCTGATATCAATTGCGCAGCGATCCCGTGACATTCTAGCGGGATGATTGTGGATGGGATGTTACAGAAAGCTCAACCCTGCAGGCTAACCAGAAGCCTCGGGAATCCACTCTGAAAGATTCTGCTGCGTCGCTTCTCTTCCGTCGCATTTGATTTTACAGTAAGGTGGTGCCGCCTGTCTTGCGTGCGAATGTCTGGGACTAAGATCTCATGCAACGAACTCTGGCCCCTCTTCTCAAGACGCTTTTATTCACAATCCTCGTGCCGGGAACCGTGGCGGTGGGCGTCCCTTACTGGCTTCTGGGCGGATTTCCCGTACCCGCGCTCGGCCCCCTGGCAGGGTTCGGTCTGCTGTGTCTGGTTGCAGGTGCGAGCATTTATTTCCGATGTGCGTGGGAGTTCGCAGTGCGCGGGCTCGGTACTCCAGCGCCCATCGCTCCCACAAAATTTCTCGTGGTCAGCGGCCTGCATCGCTACGTGCGCAACCCAATGTACCTCGGCGTGGCGCTGGTCATTTTAGGAGAGGCCGCGCTTTTTCGCGCTCCTCACCTTGTGGAGTACGCGGCCCTGATGCTTTTGATCGCTCATCTCTTCGTCGTTTTCTATGAGGAACCCACGCTCCGCCGCCAATTCGGCGAATCGTACGAGGAATACCTTCGCACCGTGCCGCGCTGGATTCCACGATTTACAAAATGAATCTGTTTCCACCACCGTTGACCCCACTCCCTCGCGCCTGCTACCGTCATATGTTTGCCCTCCGGCGCGCCAGTTGTGTAGTGGCAAACTACTCTAGCTGTGTCAATGTTTCATCCCACGGAGATTTGTCATGCCAGCCATTAAATTTCGCGGTGTCGACTTTATCCAGTTCGATTCGCTGCTGACTGAGGAAGAGCGCCTGGTCCGCGACACCACCCGCCAGTTCATCGAAGACAATCTCATCCCGATCATCGAAGAGTGCAACCGTGCCGGCCGCTTCCCGCGCGAACTGGTCAAGCCTATGGCAGATCTCGGCTTCTTTGGCGCGTCGCTCAAGGGATACGGCTGTGCCGGCATGGGCAACGTCGAGTACGGACTGATGACCCAGGAACTCGAGCGTGGCGACTCCGGCGTACGCAGTTTTGTCAGCGTGCAATCCGCCCTGGTGATGTACCCGATTCATACATTCGGAAGCGAAGAGCAAAAGCAAACCTGGCTGCCTGCCATGCAGAAGGGCGAAAAGCTCGGATGCTTCGGACTCACCGAGCCCGGCTTTGGCTCCAATCCTGGTGGCATGCGCACCCGGGCTCGCAAAGTGGGCAACGAATACGTTCTCAATGGCGAGAAGATGTGGATCACTTCCGGCACCATCGCTGACGTTGCCGTCATCTGGGCCAAGGTCGAAAACGAAAATGAAAAGATTCGCGGCTTCCTGGTTGAAGCCGACCGCCCTGGCTTCAAAGCCGACGACATCCACGGCAAGTGGTCGCTGCGCGCTTCCGTGACCTCTGGGCTGTCATTGCAGGACGTTCACATCCCCGTGTCGAATTTGCTCCCCAAAAGCGACGGCCTGAAGTCTCCCTTGATGTGCCTCAACCAGGCACGCTACGGAATTGCCTGGGGTGCAATCGGTGCCGCCATGTCCTGCTACGACTGCGCTCTGCAGTATGCCATCTTACGGAAGCAATGGCGCGATCAGCCCATTGCATCTCATCAGCTCGTGCAGGACAAGCTCACCTGGATGATCAGCGAGATCACGAAAGCCCAACTGCTCGCTCTGCAGGTCGGTCGCTTGAAAGACGCGGGCAAAGTAGAGCACCAGCACATCTCAATGGCGAAACGGAACAACGTTTGGATGGCCCTCGAGTGCGCCCGCCTCTCCCGCGACATCCTCGGCGCCAATGGAGTCGCCGATGATTATCCCATCATGCGCCACATGATGAACCTGGAGTCCGTCAAGACCTACGAAGGAACGCACGATGTGCATTCCCTGATCATCGGGCAGAGCGTGACTGGGATTGACGCGTTTTAGGACAACTTAAGAGCCGATTATGGAGATTGCCAAACTCATCCTCGAATATCTGCGAACCCCAATTTGGCCAACGACCGTAATGGCTCTAGCTCTCCTATTTCGGAGGGAGATAACATGAGTATCTACTCCCCGGATGCTCCTGCATTCTTCGCCAACGCCTCCCGCAGCAGCATCTTGATATAGGTCTGGTAGCCCAACCCCTTCTGAGCCGCTAATCGCCGAGCCGTCTCCAAATCTTCTTTCGGAATGCGCAGAGTTATCGGCTGCGAGGCTTTGGCTCCTTGCAAAAGACTCCCAAGAGTTAACGGCCGCTTCTGCTTCATCCGCTGCCGGATTTCCGCCTCAATCTCCGAACGATGCGCATCCCACCATTCCGCTTCCTTCGCCTCGCTGGAAAACTTTGGAATGACATGCTCTTTCATTTTTGCTTTTGCCATATTTATTCGAATCCCCACTCCTTGAGGTATTGATCCGCCGTCTCCTTGTCGGCCAGCCAGCCCGTTATAGGCCGCACCGATTCGCCCCGAACCGCAAATACAATTACTAGGATGCGACCGGTGCGAGTGACTCCGACCGCAATCCAGCGTTCTTCATTCTCCTCCATCTGAAATTCGGAGATGATGTGACTTCCCGACAACACATCTTCCGCGTCGAGGCGACTGATGCCGTGTTTCGCGAGATGTTTTTCGTTCTGATCGTCCCAGTGGAACTCAATGTCGCGACTCACTGGAGATAATGTACATTAAATGTACATACAATACGAGTGGCATTCGTAAGTGGTTGTATTTAAGAGGCCTGCTGATGGTTGACCGGCAAAACGGATTTACCGCTTAGGCGCGGTTTCTCCCGCCCACGGTTTTCCTGCATGACGAAGTATATCCGCCGTATCTACACCGGTGTATACTAGGTATAACCGACGACGGGGGAGACTATGCCGGTAGCCCAGATCGCGAAGTGGGGAAACAGCCTTGCCGTCCGCATTCCCAAGCCAGTGGCTGAAGAAGCGGGGGTGTCCGAGGGCGATTCCATCGTTATCGAAGCCGAAAACGGACACATCAGCGTCCGCCGGAAGCAGCGAATTCCGACGCTGAGGGAGTTGGTC
Organism: uncultured Acidobacteriota bacterium; assembly: GCA_963842075.1. GTDB lineage: Bacteria > Acidobacteriota > Terriglobia > Terriglobales > Acidobacteriaceae > Sulfotelmatobacter. The sequence goes on from CAWJFA010000024.1 coordinate 151,394, forward strand.
GCAAAGATTACTCCGGAAAATCGTTATGACGAAATTTCTGTTGGGCCGGAGCGTGGCAAGGAAAACCTTGAATGGTGAAAGGTTACGTTCCGCGGGCAGGAGACATTATCTGGCTCGACTTCGACCCGCAAGCCGGGCGCGAACAAGCCAAACGACGACCAGCCCTCGTGGTGACTGACGAAACTTACAACCGTGCCAGCGGACTTGCTTTGGTCTGCCCGCTCACCAGTCGACGCAAGCCTTATCCCTTTGCCCTGCCGGTCACCATCGATAGAGTGGAAGGCGCAGTGCTCGTGGATCATCTCAAAAGTCTGGACTGGGTCGCACGCAAAGCTACGTTTCACTCCCATGCCAATGCCGCGCTGCTGACCAAAGTACGCTCTTACCTCGGCATTCTTCTGGGAATTCGCTAGACGCGGAAGTGGATTGCACAATCGCAGACCGGTGTAGTCGCGCTTTCGGCGCGCTACTCAGGTTCATGCCGTCGGCTTTTCCCTCGGTGGTTCCACCGCGAGGAACTCTTCAGCGAAGCGCTGGCCGTAGCTTGCAAGTAATCCCTGCACGCGCTGCTGATCGGGCGACCGCAGAATTAAGCCGGCGTGGTGATGCTTCTTGATTCGCAAGAATACCTCCGGGTCGTTGTACCCCGAGGTATCAGGATTTTCCTGCCGGGCCAGCGACAGAATCACTCCCGCGTACTCTTCGCGGATCGGCGGAAGCCGGTAACTTCCATCTCCTCCGGCGACTTCGATGCGCGCCCATTCCCGCCATAGGTTGATGTCCGTGGCGGCTTCAACCATTTCATTGATATACGCGCCACCCACCCGCGCCGCACACTCCAGGAAATAAAAGTGTCCATCCGCGTGCGCCTGAATAAATTCCGCATGGGCTACGCCGCGCACCAGGCCCAACACTGCAATCAGGTCTCGATTGATCTCGCGCAGCGCCCTATCCGAATCGCTCCCGCGCGGCACGGTGAACGTAGTAAACACTCCACCACCCTGCGCCACATTCATCGGTGGCTTCCCATACTTGCTCACATTGGCGAAGACCGCTTTGTTTTCCGACACCACCGAGTCCACATGGTAGACATCTCCTGGAACAAACTTTTCGAGCAAGAACGAAGACTGCTTGTCTCCCAGTTGCTCCAGGACCGGCCACAACTCCTCGGCGGCGTGTATCTTCTTAATGCCGATCGCCGATGCCTCTTGTCTGGGCTTTAGCACCCACGGTCCGGGAACATGTTCGAGATAGTAACGAATGTCGCCGTGATTGAGGACGGGCACGAAATCAGGTACTCGCACGCCGCGATCGAGGGCTTTCATTCGCATGGCCAGCTTGTCTCGGAAATAGCGCATGGTGGTCAGCCCCATGCCGGGCACGCGCAAATGCTCGCGAAGGGTCGCGGCGGTTTCCATATCGTATTCGTCGAGCGCGACGATACGATCGATCTTCTGCGTGCGCGCGAGATGCGTGACTGCCTGCACGATGTCGGCGAGTGGAATGTCGGCAGGAAGATAGAATTTGTCGTCCAGGCTTTCGCGCGGCCAGTCGGCGTCGCGCAGTTTCTCAGCCGTGAGCAGGAGAACGCGGCAGCCCTGCCGCTTGCACTCGCGCATGAACTCCTGCCCTTTCTCGTACGTCGTAATGCAAAGGAAGGTGAGCGGACGCGACTCTGGCATGGGAATTTATTCACCAACCGGGTCGAGAGGATACCATGATAACGACGCTCAAGGCATTAGTTATTTCCATGGTCTTGTACGTTTCTTTCAATCCCAGCGAGATTGAGTTATATTCTCAAGCCGGCTCAAGAAACGCCGGTTTATAGGTATTCGGAGGCTCTTATGGCTACTCAAACTCGTCCAGAAGGCAAGGCCCGCAGTTTCGGTGAAAATATTGAGAGCGACTTGGCGTCGCGGTTTCTGCGCGTGGTGGAAGTGGCGGCGATCGCCTCAGCGCGCACCATGGGACAGGGTGAGCGCAAGCTTTCTGATCAGGTGGCTACCGAAGCCATGCGCCACACCATGGATTCGATTCCTATGCGCGGAACCATCGTGATCGGCGAGGGTGAACGCGATGAGGCGCCTATGCTTTACATCGGAGAAAAAGTAGGCGCTGACTTTCCCGATGGACGCGAGGTCCCCGAGGTCGATATCGCTGTCGATCCGCTCGAAGGCACCAACCTGTGCGCTACCGGTGCGCCCGGATCGATCACGGTGCTCGCCGCGGCTGAACGCGGTGGCCTGCTCAACGCTCCCGACTGCTACATGGAAAAGATTGTGGTTGGACCTTCCTGCAAGAACGCGGTCGAACTCGACGCTCCCGTGGCCGACAATCTGAAAAACATTGCGAAGAGATTAGATCGAGATGTGGAGGATCTGGTCGTGATCGTGCTCGACCGTCCGCGCCACGAAAAGCTGATTGCCGATATTCGCGCCGCCGGCGCCCGCATCCGCCTGATCGGCGACGGCGACCTTTCGGCGGGCATCGCGGCGGCCGTCATCGGCACTGGCGTCCACGCAGTCATGGGCTCGGGAGGCGCACCGGAAGGGGTGATCACGGCCGCCGCTATCCGCTGCCTCAACGGCTTTATGCTCGGCCGGCTGGTTGTGAAGCCCGACCAGGAAGAGCGCCTCGCCCGCATGGGCATCAAAGATAAGGACAAAATCTACGAAGCTGAGGATCTCGCTCCCGGCAAGCAACTGATCTTTGCCGCTACCGGCGTGACGGACGGCGCACTGCTGAAAGGAGTGCGCTTTTTTGGCGAAGGCACGAGAACCTCGTCTGTGATTCTCACGCTGCAGACTGGCAAGGTGCGATTCATCGAGAGCATCCACCTGGAGAAAGGGCCGGACATCAAGGTGAGGTTCGCGTAGGGCTTGCATGAGAATGCGAAATCGTTGCCTGCAGGTCGAATAATTGACACTCGGCCTGCAGGACTTGGTCAACATGCGTTTCATTTCAAATAGTCTGAACCTTTCTTCAGATCCTCGGGAACCTTTGGCTCCGGCGGAAAGTCCTGCGAATATCCCTTGAGCAGGCTTACAGTTACTTCTGAGCGGTGGGAGCCGTCATGCACCGCGATCTTGTGGGGTTTGCCGGCCTGATAGCCCTCCCACAGCGAGACGCCCGCGTACGCGCCGTCTTTGCGCAGGATGTAATACGTCATGTCGACGAAGCGCAGCTTGTTCATGTCGCCGTTATAGTTGCGGACAATGCGCTTGAGCGCGTCCATGCCGGCCTCCTGCGGGGACATGCCGTGGCGCATATTTTCGACGATGGTGTGCGCTCCCGCCACTTTAATGTTCTCTTCGCCGCTGCCAGTTGCTCCCGCCGAACCCACGTCCTGGTCGGTGTAGCAACCCGCGCCGATGATGGGAGAATCGCCGCAACGTCCCGGAAGTTTGAAACCTAATCCACTCGTCGTCGTGCAGCCGGAGATTTCTCCTTTCTCATTCAGCGCCGAGCAATGAATCGTCCCGGTCGGCGGAAACAGCACTTTGTGAATCGCGTCGTCGCGCAACTCAGGCGCGATGCCCAACCCCGCCGCATGCTCTTCGAGCCGGCGATAGCGTTCGTGCCACAGTTCTGACTGTGGCTTGTCACTGGGCTTCGTGTCGGGAGCCTGCCAGTGCGGATCGGCCAATCCTGGTCCCCACCAGTCTTCGTTGGAGTGGAATTCCTTCCACAGCAGCCAGATCTTGCGCGAGTGATCGGTAAGCAGATTCTCGCGCGGAAAGCCCACGGCAACGGCAAAGCGCTCGGCGCCTTCGCCTACCAGCATGACGTGGCCGGTGTGCTCCATCACGGCTTTTGAAACCAGTGAGACGTTCTTGACGTTACGCACGCCGCCGACGGAACCTGCGCGGCGGGTGGGTCCGTGCATGCAGCAGGCATCCAGTTCGACGACTCCTTCTTCGTTGGGGATTCCGCCAAGGCCGACACTGGTGTCGTTGGGATCGTCTTCCGGACCCTTGACGACGCGAAGGGCGGCATCGAGCGTGTCGCCTCCGTTTTTGAGGAAGGCGAATGCGTCGTCGAGATAGTTGAAGCCATTATTCGCGCAGACGATGATGGGGCGCTTTTGCGATCCAGGTTGCGGCTCGTGATCTTGGGCGGCAGCATTTGGTTTAGTGTCGTCAGCCTGGGCCCTGGTTCCTACTCCGGCTGCGACCGCTCCGAGAACGGACGTCTTTACGAAATCACGGCGTGAGAAAGTCATGAGTTGCTTCTCCTATGCGAAACCGGGAAGGATATCACGCGGTTGAGCGGAGTACGGCTGCGCTGTGGATTTCGCACGAAAGAATTCTTACGACACTGCATTCACGATAAGGTCCGACGGGGTGGTGGATGCCGTTTCGGTGTTGTTTCGGTGCCCCTCCCCCCTCCCCCCTGGTCTATTGCCGTGTTGGGGTTAGCAAGAAATCGGCCGCAAAATCCGCATGTCAAAGAGCTTAGAGGTCAAAATATAGAAGACAAAGGGGTTGCACTCCGGATTGTCCGGTCTATGTATACCGCCTTCGCCCTGACGATGATGGACTAATTTCGTGCGGGAGGCAAGGTTAGATGTCACAACCGGCCGAAGTTTGCCGACGAATATGGGCCGTGGAATCCCACTTCTCGCAAAGGACGCGAGAAATGGGGCACCCTATGTGGTAGTTATTGCCCGGCGCTTAAATCTGTCAGCCGCTGGCCAGGCCGCGGTAGCGACCCACCAGACCTTCGCGTCGACTGACGGAGGGGTTTGGTGGGACTTGAGTGATGGAACGGACGTTGTTTTGATCGGAGCGGAAGCGCAGCAGGGCGGCGATGTTGCCAACTTTGTCGAACTCGGGATCGTCTTTGACATAAAAAAGCTCAATGTTGCGGCGGATGACCCACGGCAGGATTGCTTCGGCTACGTCTACGACCTGTCGGGTTTCGCGGCCACAGGCTGGACAGAAGCTCACGAGATGGGCGTCGAGGTGTCCGCAGCCTGCGCACTCGACGGCCTGGGAGTGATAGTTCTGGCCGAGCAGCAGAGTTTGCACTTCGCCGGACTCGAGTGAATGCAGGACGCGGCGCAAACCAGTAACGCCACGGCCGTTGCTTCGAGCCTGGCTGAGGGTTTCGCGGACTGCTTCGCTGCAGCGCTGCTCCTGGGACTCGGCGAAAACGCGTTCGGCCTGCGAACGAATTTCGTCCACACTGGCGCGCGCGACTTCGGCGGAAAAGCGGCCCATCAACTTCTGCGAAACATAAGGGTGCAATTGCGCTTCGATCTGGGGCCAGTGCGTATCCTGGCAGCCCAGAATCCACCGCTCGAACATGCCTTTATCGAGGGCGTCTTTAAGGAAATCAGCGACGAATTTGAAATGATGGCGGGCCTCATCCTCGACGCGACGCTGGGCGTGGCCTCCATCGTAGCCGGCGAAGCCATCCCCGCGGCCCCGGCGGGTGAGGGGATGAAAGAAGCCTTCGCGTTCGATCAACTCGCCGAGGCGCAGATCGAACAGGCGGGCGCGGTGACGATCGACCAGCACGATGCCCAGGCTGGGGAAAGCTCCCAAGAGTTGGGCCAGGGGTTTTAGGTGAAAATGCCGATCGACGAGAAGCTGCGTGCCGCTAAGTTGTGCGGGCAGATCATACTCGCGCCAAAAGTTCTGCGCGGAGCAGGCAAAGACCGCCCGGGCGCGCGCGCCATTGCCGCGCAATTGTTGAGAGAGCCGCACGATGCGGTCGAGATCGGCACGCGCCGACTCGCATTTGCCATTGCTCTCCAGGCGGCGCAATGCTTCGCGCGCCAGATCTTTCGTGAGGATCGCCTCTTCTTTGTGAGCTTTATTGCGAGGCGCGGCCGGTTGAAAGTAGAAACTTAGAGCGCAGGATGACTGATCTTCAAATTGTGCCAGTTCGTTGATCTGTTCTCGAGTAATCATTCGCGGTCCCACTTCCTTTCGGATGGAATTGGATTTACGCGGTCCCGGTACTCGCCAGCCGCCCTTTGAATTGGCGGACAAAGCTGGGCGATTTGCGCAGGTGATCGCGCGCGGCAGAAATGGAATGCAAAACCCGGTCGGGCGGGACGCCAGTGATAGCGGAGATTTCGTCGACACCAAACCCTTCAATTGCGTGCAGGATGAAAGCCTCGCGGTGTGCTGGAATTATGTCGCGCAGGGCGGAGGCGATGAGGCGCATCATTTCGTCTGACCCAACGATCTGCTCGGGAGTGGAGACGCGTCCATCAGCAATGATGGTTTCTTCGGTGATCGCTTCGTCGGGCTGGTGGAACTGCAGTTCCGCTTCGTCGCTCGCCTTGACATTCTGCCGGCGGGCCGAATCTCCGAGGTGCACGGCGTGGCCGTTGCTTTGGTCGGGACGAGAGAGTTGATCGAGAGCTTGCATGGCCAAGTGGTAGAGCCAGGGCTCCAGGGCAAGCCGTTCGGGTTTTTCCTGGCCGTCGCCGAGGGCGGCAGCGATGGTTTCGTCGATCACTTCTTCTTTACTGACGGAGTCTGGCGCGACCAGATCGGAGGTTTCGCGGAAATAGATTTCGCGTTCGACAAAGCGCTCGAGGCGAGAGAGATTCACGTTGACGTAGGAGCGAACGTCGTCCGAAGAAACCGTCGCCGGAAAAACCGCAGCCAGGGTTTGCTCGAAGGGGACGGAACTATTGCGGCGCGCCGAAGAATCGTTTTGACGTCTCGGCCACTTGTGGGTGGAGCGCAGGAGCTCCTTGTGTTTATTGACCTGTTGCAGCAGATCGTCGAAAGCGTTCTTCACGGCGGCTGCGGCGGTCGAGGCCTTCGCCTGGACTGCCATCTGCCCTGAAGGCAGGCGGAGGTTGAGCGAAACACTGGTTCCCTCGCGCACAGAGACTTCTTCGACCATTCCTTTTAGGTGAACGAGTTCAGGACGAAAAACTTGCAGCCGTTTTCGCAGTTTTTCGATGTGATGGTGAATATCTTTTTCTACGGCGGGAGTTTTATGAAGGCGGTAACTGATGTGGACGTTCATGAGCACCTCAAGCTTGCAGACCAAGGGCGCAAACCAGTGCTATCTACAGAGATTGTACACCCGTAGTTGAAGTGGAAAAGTTGGAATTACGCGCGCGACAATAGCGATCTTCAATTTCGGGAATGATCTCGGGAAAGAGCAACGAATGCGGTTAAGGCAGACTTATTTGCAGACGGGGAACATGGTAGGTATGATGCGTGAATTATGAAACAGGCAAGGCTTTTGCTCGCGTTCGTGTTGTGTCTTATTGCTGCGTTGTACGGCCAGACGCCTGCAGGGCAAGGCGCCACATCGAAAGAAGTAGAGGCGGTCTATCCTGAGGCCCAGAGGCTGTACGTCGATTTGCATGAAAATCCGGAACTTTCTTCGCACGAAACGCAAACTGCAGCGAAATTGGCCAGCCGGTTGCGAGGCCTTGGGTATGAGGTGACGGAACAGGTTGGCGGGACGGGGATTGTTGCTGTTCTGAAGAATGGCGCAGGGCCGACGGTCATGCTCAGGACCGAGCTTGACGCGCTGCCAGTGGAAGAGAAGACCGGGCTTTCGTACGCGAGCAAAGTTCACGCCAAAGATGACGCTGGGCACGACGTTCCGGTGATGCACGCTTGCGGACATGATCTGCACATGGCGGCAATTGTCGGCACGGCCGCGATTATGGCTCACAGCAGAGACAGCTGGCATGGAACGCTGATACTGATTGGTCAGCCGGCCGAGGAAACGATTGGGGGCGCCAAGGCGATGCTGGAGGATGGTTTGCTCAAAAGATTTCCCAAGCCCGATGTGGCTGTGGCGATGCATGTGGGCAATGGGCTTGTAGTGGGGCAGGTGGGGGTTGTGCCGGGGATCTACAACACGAACGCGGATTCTCTGAAGATTACGATTTATGGGAAGGGCGGGCACGGTTCTGCGCCGCATACGGCGATCGATCCCATTGTGATTGCTGCGCGAACGATTCTGGCGTTGCAGACGATTGCTTCGCGCGAAGTGAAACCTGGGGATATGGCGGTGGTCACGGTTGGATATATTCAGGCTGGGACCAAGAACAACATTATTCCGGATCACGCTGAATTGGGGCTGACGGTGCGCACCAACAAGGCTGAGGTGCGCAAGCAGGTGCTGGCTGCGATTGCGCGGATCACCAAAGGTGAGGCGGAAGCGGCGGGGGCGCCGCGTGAGCCTACGATTGATCACTACGAAGGTACGGACCTGGTATATAACGATCCCGCGCTGGCGCTACGGCTCAAGGGAGTGCTGCAGACCGCGCTGGGCAAAGAGAACGTTGTGATGGAAGAACCGATCACTGCGTCGGAAGATTTCTCTTACTTCACGGAGCAGGGGATTCCGGGGTTTTATTTTAGCCTGGGCGGAGCGGACCCGGAGAAACTGGCGGAGGCAAAGGCAGCAGGAACGATGCTGCCGTCAAATCACTCTCCACTTTTCGCGCCCGACGTGGATCCGGCGCTGCATACAGGGATTGCTGCGGAAGTGGCCGTGCTGAGGAATCTGTTGAGCGGGTCGGCGGAAGACTTGCATAGAGCATTTAGTGGGGCAACGGCGGCGTCAGCGCAATAGTAGGACGTCGGGAAGGTCAGCGCCGAGAATGCTAGACAGCGGGCTATGAGCTGATTTGATCTAGAATCGCGAGGGCTTCGGCGGCGGGGTCGGGGGCTTCGGTGATGGGACGGCCGACGACGATGTGGGTTGCGCCTGCGGCAATCGCCTCGGCTGGAGTGACGACACGTGCTTGATCTCCGTGGTCGGTGCCGGCGGGACGCACGCCAGGAGTCACGATAGCGAAGTTGTCGCCCAGTTCAGTGTGCAGCCTGGAAGCTTCACGAGCAGAAGTGACGATTCCGTGACATCCATTCGCCAAGGTCAGCGCAGCCAGGCGCAGCACTTCATCCGAGACCGTTCCGCGAACTCCGATCTTCTCCAGATCGTTTTCGTCGAGGCTGGTAAGCACGGTGACGCCGAGCACCAGCAGGTGCGGATTGTTAGCGCGAGCTGAGTCGACGGCGGCGCGAAGCATTTTTTCGCTGCCAGCGGCGTGCACGGTCAACATGCTTACACCGAGCTGGGAGGCCTCTTGCACGGCACCCGCCACGGTATTTGGAATGTCGTGATATTTGAGGTCGAGGAAGACGCGCCGTCCGGAGGCTACGAGATCGCGCACTACCTGTGGTCCCGCGGCAGTGTACAGTTGCATGCCGACCTTGAAGGTGAATGCAGAGTCCCCGACGGCCAGCACGATTCGCTGTGCGGCCGCCGCCGTGGACACGTCCAGGGCAACGATGAGTTTCTCGCGCGGGTCGATGTTGCGCGGATCGATGTTACGCGGATCGATGTTACGCGGATCGGTTTTGCGCGGATCGACTTCTTTAGAATTGGTCCTGCGTGCGTCAAGCTTTTGTGCGTCGAGCGTTCGCGAGTCGCCGGAGGGGATGAGGTGGGGCAGAGCAGCCTGCATCCCCGGCATTGTAGAAGGTCTAGTGAATTTGCGCCACCGGATGGTTAAAGGCGACCGTCTGATAGGCCTGTCGAGAGTGCGCGCCAGGTTTAACCAAGTCCAGACGAACCTTTTGCAACCCGCGCTCTTCGAACTGAAGAACCCGGGCGGCGCCGTAAGACAGGTCAATAATCCGGCCGGGCACGATCGGACCGCGATCATTTACTTTGACTACGACCGCGCGCCCGTTGCGGAGGTTGGTGACCCGCACGTAGGTTCCCAACGGAAGCGTTGGGTGAGCCGCAGTCATGTCGTACATGTCGTAGTCTTCGCCGCTGGCTGTAGGTTTGCCGTCGAAGAACTCCCCATACCACGACGCCGTGCCGACTTGGTAGGGCTGGTTTTTGCTAGCCTGTTTACGGTTTCCGGGCTTAACACGGGTGGGGCTAGTGGGGGTCGAACTTGCCTCCGAGTTGTTTGGGCCCTGAGCCGCTCCCAGGCCGACGATCAAGAAAGCGATCATCAGTCCATGAGCCATACGTCTTCGCATTCAGTTCTCCTCGCATACTCAACAGTCGTCCCCTAGAACTAGGCTTTCTCGTCAAACGCTCTATGAATCGTAGAGGCGGCAGTGAGGCTTGTCAACTCGAAAGTGAGGGGTCTATGATGATTTGCTAGTAATCGATATCTTACGTAACTTGTTGTTAATTATAGGTAATCGTAATCATGTGTATCAAAACAATAGGCTTAGTTGTTTACACTTCAGTAAATACTTAAGCTCGTGTATTTTTGGAACTATTTTCATCCTCAATGGATTCAGGTACTTACGGACGATATCTTTGTAAGTCGTTTATTGTTAGCATTTTAGGTAAAAGGTTGCTGGCCAAATGAGTAAATTGTTTGTTAATCAAGGAATAACGCGTTGCAGCCCAGCGACGTGCGCTGTAGCCTGAAGGCGTTCCTGCGAGGATGTTGCAAATTGTTTCCTTGAGCGGATTCGTCCACTCTATTCTTCGGGTCTGAGAAGCTCGTTTCTTTGGGTCTGAGAAGTATGTCCGAGAAACCACTCGTAGTACTGACGATCGCGGGTTTTGACCCCTCTTCAGGAGCCGGCGTGACAGCCGACATCAAGACGATAGCAGCGCACGGGTGCTTCGGGGTGGCATGCATCACCGCCATGACGGTGCAGTCGACCACCGGGGTTCGCCGAGTGGAGGGGGTTGACCCAGTCCTAGTGACCGACACATTGGAAGAGCTTGCCGCCGACATTCCCATCGCAGCCGTCCACATCGGGATGCTAGGGACGGGGAAGGTTCTCAAGGCCGTGGTCGATTTCCTCGGTCGACGTTCCGGTAAGGCCAAGCTGCCTAATGTGGTTCTGGACCCGATCTTGAAGTCGTCGTCGGGCACTGATCTGCTGGACGCGCCGGGGATTAAGCTGCTGGTCGAGACGCTCATCCCTCTCGCCGACGTAATCACGCCGAATGTGGACGAGGCCGCCGCCCTGACTAACCTAAAGGTTACCGATCTGGACGAAATGAAAGCCGCGGCAGCGAAGCTCCACGAGATGGGGGCGGTTGGCATGGTGATTACGGGGGGACACCTGGACAAAGCGATCGACTTGTTGAGTTTCACGACCAAGCGTGGCATCGAGCAGGAAGTTTTCAAGGCAGAGCGGCAACGATCAAACTCGACCCACGGAACGGGCTGTGCTTTCTCCACGGCCATGTCCTGCCACCTGGCGCTCGATCGCGGCCTAGCTGAAGCCGCTTTGTTGGCCAAAACGTACGTGACGGCGGCAATTGCCGCCGGCCATCCCCTAGGGCGCGGGACGAGTCCAGTACATCACCTTTACCGCATGCACCAGCAACGGCGAGCGGCGGGGTCGGGGAGCGAGACGTAGGCTAGTTCGCGCGCTTAGACTCTGCTTTGGGCTTGTGTGGCCACCGCTCCGCTCGAGTTTAATAATCGGCTAGAGCCTGCTCAGGGGACTATTCGTGGTCGCTATCCGATGGTTTTTTCAGCAGGATCCCGGCCACAAACGAAGCCGTAGCGGCCAGAAGCCATTCAATCCGCCACATCTGGATTGCCTGAAATTCTGCCAGATTCGATGCCCTATAAAACAAACTAACGCCGATGGCTCCCGCGATGCATCCCAACCCGATCATGAATGCGATCAGTGCTGCGGTCGGCAGACCCACCCAGCGCTTGATTTCATGAAAGTGCAAATAGCGCAACCAGTCAGGGAATGAGAACCTGCGCCAATAAGCGGTCGCCCAATCTACCCAGAGTTGTGCCCACGCCATTTTCAGTGGCCACACGCTGACCAAGCCCTCGGCATCGGTGCCAACCTCAGCCAATAAAGGGCGTCGCAAACCGCAGGTATGACAAAACCGGGCGCCAATCATGTACTCGCTGCGGCAACCAGCGCAGGCTTCCGCCATGCCCGGAGCAACAACCGAGGGTGCGGGCTCCGTTGCCGGTTCGAGCACGGTGGGGGACTGCCAAAACTCTTGCGGTGCATTGTGAACTACTTCAGCCATAAGATATAGAGAGGGGACGCTTATAGGCTGCAACGCAAGCCGACAGCCAAACGTTCGGGCCACCGATATCTTTTTAATTCAAAAGCTTGCAATTTTTGTCGCCGCCGCATTTCCGCGATTCCGGGAAATTATTACCCGCAGAGCCGCGTAAAGATGCCCCGGTTACTCTGGTTTTTTTTCTGCAAACTCAGAAAATTATACGGTCGGGACACTGATGCTTTGCGAAATTGTTGTGTCTAGACCGATGATGCCTTTGGTTCGTCTCGTGCTCTGTGATTTCGGTTAGACTAAAATTCAAGATCGAAACAGTGGGGATGCGTTCGAGTTTGATATTCGCGAGATGGTCAGGTCACAGAAGTTGCTTGGCGTCGCTCGTCATCCTCTGTTTGCCGTTACCTGCAGCCCTGAGTCAAACTCGGGCTGCTATCCCAGTCGCCCCCGCTACAGCCTCAGTTGCTTCTTTTGACCACGATTTGCCGGTCGAGGTTGCGTTCGATCACTTCTACAACATGGATTATGACCGCTCGATCCAGGAGTTCGAAAGGATTCTGGACATACGTCCGAACGACCCTTCCTCAGTGAATCATCTGCTATCCACGGTCCTGCTGCGCGAACTCTATCGGATGGGCGCGATGAATTCCGGCGAATATGCCAACGACAGCTTTATTGGCGACGCGCACCGAGCAGCTGATCCCAAGGTGAAAGAGCGAATCAAGCAATTAGTGGACCGCGCAGAGAATCTTGAAGAACAGGAACTCAAAACCAATCCTAATAACGTTGACGCGCTCTATGCCCGCGGCGTTACCCGGGCGCAGTTTGCGTTATACACGGCGCTGGTGGAACGGGCGTGGTTTTCGGCACTGCGCAACGCAGTGGGGGCGCGCCACGATCACGAACGTGTACTGGAGCTGAATCCGAACTATGTGGATGCGAAGCTAGTGGTCGGCGCGCATAACTACGTGATGGGCAGTCTGCCATGGAGCGTAAAGGTGGCCGTGGCGCTGGTGGGGCTGAGTGGGACCAAAGAAAAGGGGCTCGAATATCTGCACCAGGTGGCCGACAGCCAGGGAGAAAATAGCGTCGACGCCAAGGTGGTGCTGAGTTTGTTCCTGCGCCGCGAGCACCGTTACGACGAAGCGCGCGGCTTCATGCGCAATCTGGCGGAGCGTTATCCGAGGAATTATCTATTCCCGCTGGAAGAAGCCAATCTGTTGCGAGCTGGCGGCCACGGGTCTGAGGCTGCGGATGCTTATCGCAAAGTGTGGCAGAGCGGACGGGAAGGGAAGTACGGCAATTTGCATTATGAAATCGCGGCGTGGGGGCTGGGCGAGTTGCTGCGCAGCCAGAAGGACTATGCCAGGGCTGTGACTGCGTATGAGCTGGTTGGCGAAGTTGCGGACGCGGATCCGGAGACGCTGCAGAAGGCTAACCTGGCCGCCGGCGAAATGTACGACCTGTTGCAGAAGCGAGATTTAGCGATGAAAAAGTATCAGATCGTTCTGGCTGAAAATGCCAGCACGCCTCCGGCCGAGCAAGCCCGCAAGCATATCCGGGAAGCCTACCGCGAATGACTCAACCGAGGAGTACTGATCGCCGTAAATATGCACGGGGAGGACATTAGGGACGGAATTGCGTTATTGTCTTGTAAAAGATCTTCCTCTAAAAGTCTGCGAAGGTGAACTATGTATTGCAACTATTGTGGCAAAGTGATTCAGGACGACGCTAACGTTTGCGCATATTGCGGCATTCGCGTGGGGGCATCGGTCGCGCGCAAGCGCCTGGTACGGCCGCGGCAGGGGCGCAAAATCGCTGGCGTGTGCCTTGGCTTCGCCGAGTACTTTGACATTGACGTAACCGCAATCCGGTTGATGTGGCTGATCTCATCTTTCATGACAGGCATTGGCCTGCTCTCCTATCCCATTGCGTGGATCGTGATGCCGGAAGAACCGCTGCTGCTGGCTGCGCTGGTGGGCGCGCAGCCTGTGGCAAATCGGTAACCCTCTGGTTTATTCAGATAGACCACCACGGCGGAAGCCGATCTTGTGATTAAATTTCCGCATGGAGCCCATGGTCACGCACAAGGTGAAAAGCCGCGACTCAGAAATCGCCTATCGTGTACTCGGCGACGGACAATCTGTAGTACTGCTGCATCCTTTTCCCGCGAATCACGAATTTTGGCTGCCAGTAGCTGAGGTTCTAGCGTTGCGCTACCGCGTCATTCTGCCTGATTTGCGGGGGCATGGCGACTCTGGCGTGGGTGATGGTCCGGCCATTATGGAAAAACATGCAGCGGATATTGCGGGCGTTATGGACGCAGCCGATATTGGGCGCGCGCCGCTGGTTGGAGTTTCCCTGGGCGGCTATGCGTTATTCGAATTCTGGCGAAGGCATCGTGGGCGCGTGGCAGCGCTCGGTCTGTGCAATACCAAGGCGCCAGCGGATAGCGCCGAAGCCCGCGCTGGACGGCTGCAGGCCGCAAACGATGTGATGGAGCGCGGTACCGAACCATTTTTCGAAAGCATGGTTCCGCGCCTGCTGGGGAAGACCACGCGTGAGACACGACCTGATCTTGTGGAGGGCGCGCTGCGCATGATGCGTAAAATGTCGCCGGAAGATGTGGCGCAGGTCCAGCGTGGCATGGCAGACCGTCCGGATTCTGTGGAGACATTGAAGACCATCAATGTAAATACCCTGCTCATGACTGGAGAGGAAGACGTGCTGACTGGTGTGAACGAAGCGGAGCTTATGCGGCAGCACATCTCCCAAAGTCAGTTGTGCGTAATTCCGAAAGCCGGCCATTACTCAGCATGGGAGCAGCCGGGACAAGTGGGCAAACTGCTGCGGAAATTTCTGGATGGAGCGGGCGGGTGAAGAAGTAACTCGCGAACTTCATACTTTGATGAAGATTCGTTTTCGCCAGATTAAAGTCGAAGTCGCGATGATGAAGCGCGGTGGCAAGCGAGAACGAGCGCCTCTGCGATCTTCGTAATTTGCTACAATCGTTTCGCCATGATTGATGCGTTCCTGGTTGCGGAAAAGACAGTGGTTAGCGCCAAGGGAGACGGCCCCACTGTCGATGTGAGCGGTGCTGCGGGCCGCGTATTCCTGCTGACTCTCGAAATCACCAAGATCATTGAGCAAGAGTCACTCGATGTTAGCGTGATTGGTTCCGCTGATGGCGTGACATGGGGCACCAAGGCGGTGGGTGCGTTTCCGCAGAAGTTTTATTGCGAAGAGTCTCCGCTCTTGCTCGACCTGACCACGCATCCCGATGTGAAGTTCGTGCGCGCGCACTGGGAAGTTGCGCGATGGGGACGCGGCGTGGAAACTCCGATGTTCGAGTTTAGCCTGAGGTTGAAAGAAATTCCGTCGGAGATTTTGCGCGAGGCCCGCGCCGAGGCGAAAGTTCTGATCTAGCGATGGCAGATTGTTGATTTGTGATTCAAGACCGTACGTGCAAAGCGTAGGCGGTGGAGGGTTTGGTTTCAATCAACAATCAGAAGTCAACAAGCAACAATTTTTTGCGCTGAGCGCTGCCCCTTATTCTTTCCGTTATATTGATCCCCAAGATGAAAAGCGATTCTCAGGTCGTGCGTCCGGCGCGCAATGTGCGAGGCAGCATAAGTCTTCCGGGCGACAAGTCCATCTCGCACCGCTACGCGCTGCTGGCGGCGCTTGCCGACGGGCAATCGCGTCTTGAGAATTACTCGACAGGCGCGGACTGCGCCAGCACGCTGGGTTGCCTTCGCTCACTCGGGGTGAAGTGGGAGCGTCAGGATGGTGCGGGAAATGTTATCGAAGTCCAGGGAAGCGGCCTATCGCTGACAGCGCCGAGCCAGCCGCTCGATTGCGGGAATTCTGGTTCGACTATCCGCATGTTGAGCGGAATTCTGGCTGGCCAGGCGTTCACCAGTGAGCTGGCAGGAGACGAATCACTCTCACGCCGCCCCATGGAGCGCGTGATCACCCCACTCACGGCGATGGGCGCCCGAATCGCATCGCAAAATGGCCGTCCGCCGTTGCGTATTACCGGCGGAAATCTCAAAGGCATTCACTACCGTATGCCGGTAGCCAGCGCGCAGGTGAAGACTTGCCTGCTGTTCGCGGGGGTACTGGCCGACGGAGAAACGATAGTGGAAGAGCCGGTACGGACGCGAGATCACGGGGAAGTTGCGCTGCGAGCCTTTGGCGCAAAGGTCGATTCCAAGGGCACCGAAGTGCGCATTCGCGGCGGCCAGCGTTTACGCGGCATTGAAGCTCGAGTACCGGGTGATCTCTCCAGTGCGGCGTTCTTTCTTTGCGCCGCCGCTCTTTTTCCAGGTTCTCAGCTGACCATAGCGAATTTGCTGATGAATCCCACGCGCGCGCGGTTGCTCGACATCCTCATGCAGATGGGTCTGCAAATTTCTGTGACCCAGCTCGAAGAAATTCATGGCGAACTTGTGGGTACGCTGCAGATCGAGGGCGGAGGTCTGAAGGGCACAGTTATCAGCGGCGCCGACACTGCGGCGCTGATTGACGAGATTCCCGTGCTGGCTGCGATCGCTCCGTACATGGAGGAGGGAATCGAGGTGCGCGATGCAAAGGAGTTGCGCGTGAAGGAATCGGATCGCATCGCCGCCATCGCTACCAATCTTCGCGCCATGGGCGCAGAGGTGGAAGAGCGCGCGGACGGACTGAAGATTTCGGGTGGGCAGAGGCTTCGTGGCGCCGAACTCGAATCGTTCGGCGATCACCGTATCGCAATGGCCTTCAGTATCGCGGCCCTGCGAGCTCAAGGAGAAACCTTGATTCGAGGCAGTGAATGCGCCGCAATCTCGTATCCGGCATTTTTTTCCACGCTGGAGGAGTTGGTTGAGCGCTGACGTGAAGCGGAGTGGCGCAGGGCGCGATTCGCGGCAGTTTTACGTTACTTCCGTTCGATGACCGATGTCATCTAACCGGCAACTGGAAAATCGGCAACAATCCTCCCATGCGTCACCAATCACTCGTGCTGGCATTGATTTTGTTGGCCGCAACGGCATATGCCAAAGAACTGAAGGCTTACCAGTCGGGTGAGTTGTTGCAGATGGAATCCGTACCCTGTGTTGCCGATGAAAAAGATTCGGGTCACAAGACACCGCCTCTTATGTGCCAGGAATACGTGCTTCAGGCCGAGCAGGTGATTTATCGGATTCGTCCGCAAGACGCGAAACATCTTGTGCTGCTGCCAGTGGGTCAGCGAGCGCAGTTCCGGCTGGAAAACGGCAAGATGCTGGTGCGAGTGGAAGAACTGAATAACAAGGAACACCAGTATCTTGTGATTTCAATGAAACCGCGCGGCGATAGAAGCGCCGATGTGCGCCCGGTGCGGCTGAATCATCTGCAGTAAATGCCTTAGCTCATTAATCCGCAGATAGTAGTTCTTCATCTGCGCCTTGGGTGGCTGGCTCCGCCCGGCAACCCTGGCCGATTGCTGCTCATCGAATTCCCCACGTTCCGCACCGCGTCCGCCGCGTTAATCCTTCATTTCTCTTATAGAGGGAGAAATGTGTGCGCGGATCGAAATCGATAACCTAGGAGTTTTAACCATGAAGCGCTGTATGCAGTTAGGATTTGTAGCCTTGCTGTGCGCCGCACCGGCGTTGTGGGCGCAAGATAGTTCTGATCACGCCGAGGTAGGAGTTTTTGCCGATTATTTCCGGCTTGGAGACACATCACCGCAGGAAAATTTCATCGGGCTTGGAGGCCGAGCGGCATTTAACGTTCATCCCGATATCCAACTGGAAGCGGAAATGGCATACGATTTCAGACGGAACTACACGCAGACGTTTACCAATGGCGTGTCGGATGAGCTTGTGAACACGCACATCCGCACCCTGCATGGTTTTTTTGGACCGAAGTTTCAGACCGGATCGGGGCCGTTCCGCATTTTTGTTACCGGAAAAGTGGGCTTTGATAATTTCAGCGTCACCAACGATAATGCGACCGCCGGATTCACGAATTCCGTAGGGCTTAGCACCGGAACAACTCGATTCGCCGTGTATCCCGGCGGAGGCTTCGAGGCATTTGCCGGGCCCATTGGCGTTCGCGCAGAAATTGGCGACGACATTTTTTTCTTGAACGGCGCCCATAACAATTTAAGGGTAACTCTGGGACCACAATTCCGCTTCTAGCCGCGCCGTAAGACTGCTTGCTGGCGGCCTTTTTGAAGGCCGCCAGTTTCTTTTTCGCCCGCCTTCCTTTGTGATAAAGTAATGCCGCCCGCGAATTGGCTGAGCTTCCCACCTAGTGCCTCGCCACATTCGCAAAGGAGTTGCCATGTCCACCCTCCGTGACCTAGTAAAAGACCGCAAGATTTACTCCATCGATGCCGGAAGCACGGTTCTGGAAGCGGCGCGTTTCATGATGGAACACAATATTGGCGCCCTGCCCGTGCTGCGCAATGGGGAACTGGCGGGCATTTTTTCCGAGCGCGACATTATGAACCGCGTGGTGGCGGCGGGTCGCACGCCCGGGCATACGACGGTCTCTGAAGTAATGACGGCGAATCCGCGCGCGGTTAGCGTGGACGAGAGTATTGAGGAATGTCTCTTCATCATGCACGAGTTCGGCTTCCGGCATCTGCCCATCGTGGAGGGCAAAGAGCTAAAGGGATTGGTCTCATTGCGGGATGTGGTGATGCGGCAGGCCGCCGAACTAGAACGCCGAGCGCGGCGTACGGCTTGAGCGGGCTGGAGGATCACCAGGTCGGCGCGGCCGGCCGTTTAAGATTGAAAGTCCGATTCTATTTCTCGAAGTCCACAACACATTCTTCACGGTCTTTTCGGCAGAAGCAGTTCCCCTGGCCGGGGCGGTAGCTTGAACGGAAACTCGAAGACCTGTCCGGCAAGGGGGAGGCTCAGAACGAATTCCTCCTGTGATTTCCAGCCTCCGAGCCACTTCGTATCGGTATCAAAAAAGACCCAGCCTCGTGCTTCCGGAGTCGCGTGATCCAGATGCGCCGCGCGCAAGCTGTTCGTGGCGAGGAACTCGATTAGTTCATTGACAGATTTCTGGTACTCCTGCAGGCGCGCCTGGCGGGCCTGTTTCTGCTCGGGGTGCTTGGCGATGTCACGCCTGGTTTCATCGTCAAGCGCATCAGCGTCGGCTTGAATTTTCTGGCTGTAAGCGTCGGGGTCGAGCGCCGTCTGCACCACTTTAAAGTGCTTCATGAAATGCAAAGTGATTCCGTCGGGGCTTTCATCCAGACTGCCGGTTCCTCGATAGCGGATGGTTAACAGAACTCCGAAGA
Organism: uncultured Acidobacteriota bacterium; assembly: GCA_963842075.1. GTDB lineage: Bacteria > Acidobacteriota > Terriglobia > Terriglobales > Acidobacteriaceae > Sulfotelmatobacter. The sequence continues at coordinate 170,652 of CAWJFA010000024.1, forward strand.
TGGGTTCAATGCGATGGCGGATAATCTGCACCTCGCGGGCGTCCACCGCCAGAACAATACCCACATCTTTCGACCAAAGTCCGTAACTGTACTTGCCGTCGTCACCGCGGGAAAAGGTGCACCCCGGCTGATCTTCACTCCAACGCACAGCGAGCGGGTGGGGAGCGCTGTTTTTATTTTTGTCCTGATTGATGTCCGTGGTTTTTGAAGCAGTCCCTGCGACTCGGACGGAAGCGCCAAGGACGTCGGACGCAGAAACAACCGATCCGAGCGCCACCAAGCAGAACAGGGCGCAAACCCAAAAGAACAGCGGCTCGAGAGGACGCGTTGCGAGAGTCCGGAGCCGCCCCATGAATCGAAAGCCTACTCTTCTGCTGTGACTTGCAGCGAGACGGTGGCTGCGGTGGCGGTACTTGGACCTGCGCCCTTTGCGTCTGCCCCGCTCAAGGTAAAGGTATAGGTATTAACCGGCGTGATCTGATTGACGGCGCTGTTGGTGGTGGAGGAGCTGCAAGCCGGCAGCATTAGCACGCAGGTGGCAATCGCTACGAGCAAAAGCATTCCCATCAGTTTTGTGCTGCGTTTTCCGGCGCCCAGGCCTACAAAGGCCAGGGCGGGAAGCGCCAGCCACAGAGCGAAGAACGTGTGTGGGCGATACAGCTTAGTGGTTAGAGTTCCGAAGGTGACGATAGTGAGAGTGGTGGTGGGCGGAACGCCGCTGGTAACGTTTACGGTCGCGGGTTTGAAAGAGCACACCGGCGCGCCCGCCACCGCTGGAGATACCGACAGGCAGGAGAGCGTGACCATTCCGGTGTAGCTGCCGATGGGTGAAACGGTGACGACTGTGGTCGCCGAGTTGCCGGCAGGGATGGGGCTAGGCTCGGCGGTTGTTGGAAGCACCGAGATGTTGTAGTCCTCAACCAAATCAGCCACATTCAAGTAGAGGGTTGCGGTTTCGACGGTGGTTCCGCTGGTGCCGGTTACTGTGATTTGGTAGGTGCCCGCAGGAGTAGAGCCCGTGGTAGTTACGGTGACCGATGGGGTGGCGGGCGGAGTTTCGGTATTGGGGCTCACCAGGCACAGGGGGGGGCTTGTGGTGGTCTGGCTTGAAGTCACCGCGCAGGTTAAATCGACGGCGCTATTGAAGCCGCCGGTAGCCGTCAGATCAATGGTCGCACTGGCGGAACCTCCGGGATCCACCGATGCGGGATGGAGCTGTGTAGGCGTGAGCGTAAACTGTGCGTGAGCGGCGGAGACAGTTGCCGCGGAAAACAGTGACAGCAGCAACGCCAAAACGAGTGGGCGCATGACCTTCCTGGGATTCACCATGAGTCGATGGAAACTCACTACCTTCGATTCCTCCAGCGGCGCAAAAGCTGCCTGAGACGGCGGGAAAGAATGCCGAATACCGGTCCAACCGCAAGAGTGATGGAATACGACTGCGCTCTCGCACAATGCGCCAGACAGAATCTTAGACTAGAGAAGTGCATCGTGCCAAACTCGCGAGAGCTGGGAAAGAGCTGGGAAAGAAAAGAGGCCGCCTCGGTAGAGGCGGCCTTGGTTTCTTGAGTTTGTTTCTTGAGTTTATTTTTTGAGTTCAGCTTTAGTTGACGGTGAGCGTCAGAGCTGGAGAAGCTCCAGTCTGAACCGCGCCGGTTGCAGTTCCTGTAACGGTGATCGTATAGGCCCCAGCTGGGGTGCCTCCGGTTCCACCGCCGCCCCCGCCTCCGCCTCCACCACTGCTGCTGCCACCGCAGGCCGGCAGCAAAATTAGCGCTGCCATCACCGTGCCGATCATCAGCAAGGCAAACAGCTTCTTATGGCGTGAGCGGATCGAGCTGAAACTGACACCGATCAGAGACAAGCCTGAAATCGGAAGGAACATCGCGTAGAACACGATGGACGAGCGACCGTTAGGCGAACGCCGCAAACCCGTCGTGGCGGCCGTGGTGCTGACGGTAAGGGTTCCAGGAGTTCCCGGTGTGGCCGACGCCGTGCCGCAGGTGGGCCCAAGTGTCACTGACGGAGACACAGCGCAGGTAAGGGTCACGGTGCCGGTGAAACCGTTGCTCGACGTCACGGATACAGAAGAGGTAGCTGAGCCTCCGGGACTGACGGAAGCCGGGGTAAGCGCGCTCGCCGTGAGCGTGAAGACCGGTGATGTGGCGGTCTGCGCATAATTGACCACGAAAGAGTCAACGCCGCCGCCATTGGCATCGCCCGCTGCATAGGGTTCGGGGGCATGGATCGGGAAATCTGTTGAAGCGGTATTTCCGGTTACATAGATAGTGTCACCAGCGCTGTCTACGGCAATCGCTCCGTAGTTGCCACTGGTATCCTCATTCTGCGTACCGCCCAGGTAAGTGGAGAACGTCAACTGGGAACCGGCCGCGTTGATCTCGCTTACGAATGCGTCAAACCCTCCACCAAGAGCAGCCTGCGTCGGGCTCGCGGTCGGAAAGGGAGTGGGACTGGTGGAGTCGGTTTGACCCGTCACATAGGCGTTCCCGGCAGCATCTACGGCGATGCTCGCGCCTGCGTCAAACAGGCCGCCGCCGAGATACGTTGAGTAGACAAGAGCAGTTCCAGTCGAGTTCAATTTCGTAACGAACGCGTCTGTATTGGTTCCGTAAGCGCCTTGCAGAGCTGATTGCAGAGGAAAGTTCGTCGATGCGGTTGCCCCAGTCACGTAAGCGTTGCCAGAGGAGTCCACGGCGATACCGTTGCCGACGTCCGCAGCGTTACCGCCCAGGAACGTAGAATAAACGTACGCACTTCCGTCCGGTTTATAGACGGTAACGAATGCGTCGGGAAAACCACTGCCGCATGATGCGCACAAAGGCTGGACTACTCCGGATGTGGTGGTAAAACTGGCACTCAAGGCCTGGCCGGTCACATAGGCGTTATTTGACGAATCCACAGCTACTGCGCCCGCCAAATCATGAGCGCCGGCGCCCAGGTAGGTGGAAAAAACCAGCGCGGTGCCCGTAGAGTTCAATTTTGTGACAAAGCTTCCAGCTGGAGTGGTCTGAAGGGCGCTCTGGGAAGGGAAGTCTGTAGAAGAAGTTGTTCCTACGACATAAACATCTCCAGACTTGTCTGACGCCAATGCGATCCCCGCTGCAACGTCAGCACCAGTGCCGCCCAGATAAGTGCTATAGGTTAGCTTACTGCCGGTCGGGCTGAGTTCAAACACAAAGGCATTGGTAGTGCCCTTCAGTGTGGTTTGAAACGCACCAGCGGTCGTCGGAAAAGGATTTGAGTTGGTGCCGCCAGCCACAAACGCATCGCCGGAAGCATCCACTGCAATGGCATTTCCGCTATCGTCACCGGAGCCGCCAACGTAAGTGGAATAGACCAGGCTTGACCCGCCGGCGGCAATCTTGGTCACAAAGACATCAAACCCACCGGCATTTGTTCCAGAATAGCCGCCGCTCACCGTGGGAAAATTCGTGGACATCGTTTTGCCAGTGACGTAGGCATTACCGCTGCTATCGACAGCAATTCCAAAACCGTCATCTTCGGCCGATCCACCGAGATAGGTCGCGTAGGTAACGGAGGGATCAATGACCAGTTCGCGGCTACGATCATAGTTGCCCAGCTGGAAACTCACCTGGTTGTTGGCTTTGAGTAGAAAGCGCGAGTCAATATTTTGCCGGGAGCCGTTTTGCTCCTGATAAGCTACCGGCTTGTGCAATAAAACATCGCCGGCGGAGGAAGATACGATCAGGTTTCCGTTTTCGTCTGTCTTCATGCCCTGAGCGCCGGTGAAATGAAAACCGATGGGTGCTGGATCGGCGCCTGGGGCGACAACGAAATCGAATTCCAGTTGGCGCTGTGCGCCGTGGAAGGCCAGGTTCACGCCGGGATAAACGTTTTCGTAAGAGACGCGGGCGTAGCGGGGAACGTCTTTATGCCATTGGCTGGGATCGTTGCCGATGAAGTAGTTGGTTGTGCCGGACAATTGGCCGACGGCGGCAACCGTGGCCTGAGAATTTCCGCCTGCGAGTTGCATGTGCACTACAGCCGTGGAGTGTGGTTGAGCAGCGTGCCGGTTGCGAGAAATCCTGGCCGGCGATTCGGTCGAACGGTTGACTGAGGTGCGATCCCTTAAAGCAGAAGAGGACTGAAGCGAAAAAACGGCGTCGGTCGCCGTCAGGAATAAAGTGTACCCATTTCCGCGTGCCATGTACTTGACCTGGGCATCGGTTTGACCCTGATTCTGCTCGAAGGCCAGGGGAAGAGCGGCATAACCGGTCTGAATCCGAGTGCGAACCGCCGGTGAGACCTTTCCTGGCTGCTGCGCAACGGACGCAGCGGGGTGCAGAGCATTGGCATGATGGCGGGCCGGAGCAGCAATCAGCAGGGCTATGGAAATGATAGCGAGTATCGGGACGATGCAAAAGGCACAAACCCATCCTCTTGAGGCAACTGGTTTCGACAAGGTGATCCTCCTATTGATGACACGTTGAAACCCAAGTCCGGGGAGAAACACTCGGCACAATTTTCGTTGGGATCATTGCGCGCCCCGAGCAAGAGTCTGACAGTTTATAGTCCGTAACTTATGCGCGAGTATGGTCTGGAACCCCAGGGATGTCAACGGAGTCGAGGATACCAAGGTTGATGCCTTCCGGCGCAAGTTACTGAAGTTCCCCAGACAGCTTAGGCAGCAAATAACTCGACCCGAGCGAACCGCAATCTTGGGTTTGCTGGCCCACAGGGTTGCCGCTACGCGCATGAACCAAGGTCCCTCGCGTGGCACGGGATGACAAACCCGGCCTCGAGCGCGGCGCTTTCCACTCGGCCATGACTACGGTTTTTTGAACATACCGGTCACGCCGCCGACCGGATTTTTCTGTCCAGCCTTTCCTCCCAGGGCATTTTGCATAAGGCCGCTGGCCATTCCTTTCATGTCCGGCATGAATTTTGGATCGGAAGTCGTTCCCTGGATCGTGAAAGGGATGTTGTCCGCTTTCATTTTGAAATCGAGCGCGTTGCTGGGGCTGACGGTTCCCGCTCCGGTGGCATTGCCCAGCGAGGGGACGACCAGGCTGATATTGTCGGCGCGCGTGCCCTCGGGGGAAACGCGAATGCTGGCACTGAAGTTCTGAATCACCGTATCTTTTTGTTGTGCTGAGCCGCTTTTGCCGGAGAGCGCAGAAATGGCCGAGAGTTTCGAACCCAGGTTGAAGCCTGCCAAGGCCGAATTTTCCAGGCGGACCGTGCCGGTGGTGACCAGTTTGTCGACCGGGCCAATGATGGAGAGATCCGTGGTCAGCGTGCCGCCTTTGAGTTGCGAGCCTGTTGGCAGAATCACACCGACGGCAGGCAGCAACGCCTCCAGATCGTCCACCGGCAAACCCTGGCCACTCAACTTCATATTCACTGAAGTAGTCGCGCCGTGCGTGTCGTAAGTTCCTGAAAGGTGAGCCACGGCCTTACCCGTGGTTACGTCGCCCTGGGTGAGGGTTCCGGTTTGCTTCGTGAGATCGTAGGTCACCGAATATTGCAGTTGAACGGGCTTACCTGCAGGTGCACCCTTTTGCACAACTTGCAGCTTCTGAGCTTTAAGCGTGCCGCTCGTTTTTGCCTCATGACCATCGGAAGCGACGGTTCCGTCGAAATCGGCGATGCCAGCGATGCCGGACGCAGGATCGATGAAGCCCGAGGCTGCGAGATTCATCTGCGCGACCGTAACCTTGGCCTGAAGCGGCGTGAGCGCGGCATTGGCAGCGTTAACCGGACCGGCGGTGCCTTCGAGTTTCAGAGTGCCGCCAGCCGGCAAGGTGGCAGACATCTTAAACGGAAAAGAGTTGCTGAATGAGAAGTGAGAAACTTCGATGTCCACTTTGTCGTAGACGCGCGGCTGTTGCGAAGAGCCTTCGCGGCTCACGGTAAGGCGGCCGTTACTCACCTTGAGCTTGCCGATGGAGAGATTTGGATTGCTGCCGGAAGGCGACGGCGAACTGGTATTCGGCTGCGGGGCACTGTTATTGGCTGCAGATGTGTTGCCCAGGCTGGAGAAGTTCCACTTCTCTCCATCCTGGGAGCGCACGAGACTGATCTCCGGCTGGTTGAGCGTCAACTCGGTCACGTTGAGCGACTTGGAAAAAATCAACGGAATGAGCTCCACGCCAACCCTAAGCGACTTCGCTTGTACGAACGCCGTCTTGCTAAAGGCAGGATCGTCGGCGATCGAGATATTGTCGGCAGTGACGCTTCCAGAAAGCAGGGAAAGCGAAAGATTGCCGACCTTGGCTGGACGCCCCAATGTGTCGGTTAGCTCCGACTCCAGCTTCGGCCGGAAAGCGTTCGCATCGATAAAGAACGGAATCGCGATCACGATAACAATCAAAACGGCAACTACGATACCCACGATTTTCAGACGACGGTTCATGATTTATGCCTCCTGCCGAACTTTTAGATCTTGTTGTGCCTTGAGAAGAGACAAAGGGAATATTTCACTGTTCATCCTGAAGCAATTCGGGCGACGGCACGGAACCGCTCTCTACTTGCTTCTCGCGCTCAGTCCGGCGCTCGTTGTCGATGCGGACTGAAGTTTCCAGCTCCTTTTTTCCTTCTTCTTTGCGGCCCAGGTGAATGAGCACTTGTCCTTTTAGGTAATGGATATCAGTGCGGCGGGGATCGAGTTTATCGGCGGAGTCGAGGGCACTCAGCGCTTGAGAAAACTTTGCTTCTCGCTGGTAAACCTTAGCGAGCCCTACATAGGAGTTCACCAGGCGAGGATCGCGCCGCACGGCATCCCGGTAGCTTTTCTCCGCTTCATTATCCCGTTGCATCAGCGAGTAAACGTCGCCCAGTTCGTCGTAATTGAAGGCCAGATCAGGCTCAATCGCGGCGTCTTTCAAAAACTCATCGCGCGCCCGCTCGTAGTCCTGCTTCTTGAGATAAGTAAGACCCATATTGAAATGTACGAAGGTCAAAGTTGGATTTGCCTCCGCCGCGGCCTGGAAATCGGCCAGGGCCAGGTCGTATTGTGCGAGATTGAGATGCGCTTTCCCCATAAAGAGATGGTACTCAGGTGAACCTTCGCCGATTTTGACGAGTTGCGCCGTTGCCTTCTCGTCAAGATCTTTTCGGCCGGCGCGGTGGGCGGCGATGGCAAGCACGTAGAGATAGCTCAGCTGTGTGGATTCCTTTGCCCAGAGGGGCTCCAGCGTGGTCGCAGCATCGGCCCAGCGGTTAGTGAAGAAATAGCAGAGACCGAGCAAATGCCTGGGCTGTGGGGCATCCGCCTGATCGCGCACTACGGATTCGAAAGCGGGAATAGCTTTCGGGAAATCATTTTGCCGATAGTAGGCGAGCCCAATGTTCAGGCGGATTCCCGGCACTTGAGGCATGAGATTCTCGGCCTTGCGCAGAGCCCCGAGCGCCAGGGTGTACTGCTTGCGCCGCATGTAGACCACACCCAGATTCGCGTAGGCGCCGCCCACTCCCGGATTTATCGCCAGAACCTGCCTGAAATCGTTTTCCGCCTCGTCCAAATGGCCTCGGTTTAGTGCTTCCTGTCCTGCCTGAAAAAGTTGCGCGGGATCTGCCGCCGCTCCTGATGGCACACGATGGGGCGCGACTCCAGGCGACGGACTTTGTGGCGAAATTGCCGCCGCCAGACCTGCCATCAGCAACCAAACGAGGAATAAAAGCGGGGAATGTTTGCTTGACACTCGTCTCACTCTCTGCTGTAGTGTCCGCCAACCTCTGTATCGAATTCAAGCGAGTGGAAAGGCAATTGAGGATTCCTGCGGTGCGGCACTCCAAGGGCAACGCCCCGATGGTCACCATACGCGATGTTGCGAAGGCGAGTGGGTTCTCTTCAACTACCGTCTCCATCGTTCTCAACGATGCCCCACTGGCCCGCTATATTCCGCCGGTCACGAAGAAACGCATTGAGCGCGCCGCAGAGAAGCTCGGCTACCGGCCGAACCAGTTTGCCCGCTCGCTGCGCAGCAAGCGCAGCCATACCGTCGGCGTCATGGTCTTCGACATGACTGATCCATACTGCACGCTGGTACTGCGGGGAATCGAAAACACGCTATACCAGGCCTCTTACTTGCCGATCCTCACCGATGTACATAACGAGCGCAGCCGGTTCGAACGCTATCTGGAGATGCTGCTTGACCGCCGCATCGAAGGCTTGGTGGTGCTCGCCAACTGGCTATTTCTGGACATTCACCTGCTCGCCGATCTGGAAAAAAGCAGTATCCCCACCGCTTTGATCGGCTGCGAACTTAAGGGTGACGAGATGAGTTCAGTCATCGTTGATAACGAAGTTGGCGGTTATATCGCGCTCGAGCATCTGCACTCGCTTGGCCACCGCAATATTGCTTTCATTCGCGGACCGAAAACTTTGGCGGACAGTTCCCCACGCTGGCGAGGCATCCGCAACTGCGCCAAGAGTTGCGGCCTCGAGCTGGATGCCCGCCTGATTGTGGATTTGCCTGATTCGCGCGACCCGCTATCCAGCTTCGAGGCGGGACAAAAACTTACGGAAGAACTGATCAAGCAAAAGCGTCAGTTTACGGCCTTGCTGGCCTTCGACGACATCACAGCTTTTGGAGCAATTCGTGCTCTCTCCAAAGCGGGGCTGCGCGTTCCTGAGCAATGCTCGGTGATTGGATTCGACGATGTGGCAGCTTCGGCACTGTGCACGCCTTCTCTCACCACCATTCGCCAGCCCATGGAAGCGATGGGCGCTGGAGCCGTAGGCATTGTTCTCGACGGCATCAAGTGCGTGCTGGAAAAAAGTGAGGTACCGGCTCACCATCGGAAGGTGCCACCGGAATTGGTCTTGCGAGACTCCACTTGCAACCTTTTGTAGCGGCGGTTCGTAGAATAAAACGAGCGCGCATTCAAATAAAATCCTCAGGTCTTGCCGTTTTGTTTTCTGACATCTGGTCAAAATCGAACTTTTCTTCGCTCTTTTCTCTTGACTTCGGATGGCCAATAAAAGCACTATTCATACGTTTTAATAAGGCTTTTTCGGGATCGGATTTGTTGGTCGGAAATCTGGGGATGCACAACCAAGGATCCTAACAGCACGACCGCACGCGCGCGTCAACGCTTGTGAACTGTCCGCGCGACAGGAGAAGGCTTCCAATGAAATCGAATTGTCGGCTGTTAACGATCACGCTGCTGGTAGCGACATTTTGCGCTGCGGCATGGGCGCAAGACACAGCCTCTCTGACTGGCACGGTTACCGATTCCAGCGGCGCGGCTATTCCCAGGGCTCAGGTTGTGGTCAATAACCCAGAGCATGGAATCAATCGAAGGAGCAGCACTAACGATAGCGGAGACTTTCTCTTCGCATCCCTGCCTATCGGCTCTTATGACCTCACGGTCATAGCCGAGGGGTTCAAGAAGTATCAGGCGAAAGGGGTGGTGTTGCAGGTTGCGGAAAAAGCTCGAGTGAATGTGTCGCTGGAAGTGGGTACGATCAACACCGAGGTGGTAGTGCAGGGCTCGCAAGTGGCTGAGGTAGAAACGCAGTCGTCAGACTTGGGAGGCACAGTTACCGGCAAAGAAATTACTCAACTCGAGCTCAATGGCCGCAATTTCACCCAGCTTATTACGCTAGTCCCGGGAGTTACCAATCAATCGGGTCAGGATGAGGCGCAGGTTGGAGTTAATGGAAATGTTGCGTTTAGCGTGAATGGCGGCCGAACGGAGTACAACAACTGGGAAATGGACGGAGGCGACGCTCTCGATAACGGCAGCAATACTTCACTTAACGTTTATCCCAGCGTTGATGCCATCGCTGAATTTAAAGTGGAAACCTCGAACTACGGTGCGCAGTACGGGCGCAACGGTTCGGGGACGGTCGAGGTCGAAACTAAGTCAGGTACCAGCCACTTTCACGGTGACTTGTATGAGTTCGTGCGCAACGACGACTTTAACGCCACGCAATATTTCTTGAATAGCGTGCCCGCATATAAAAAGAATGACTTCGGATTTACGATCGGCGGACCGATTGTTATCCCCGGCCACTACAACACGGACAGACACAAAACTTTTTTCTTCTGGTCTGAGGAGTGGAGACGAGACATCGTTCCCAGCGGATTTTCCGTAACTACCGTTCCGTCGCTGGCAGACCGCGCGGGCAATTTTAACGACATTTGTTCCAGTTCTCCCGCCAATTGTCCGGTCCAGCCAGCGACGCTTTATGGCGTTGCGAACCCGAACGCCGGTCTGCCGTTTCCAGGCAATCAAGTTCCGATCAGCCCTGGCGATGCGGTCACCGTGAGTGCCCTCGAGAACCTGATTCCGCTGCCCAATATTGGTACCAACCAATGGCTTGAGGATCCTTCGCTGCCGACTCATTGGCGCGAGGAACTATTCAGGGTCGATCACAATGTCAACGACAAAGTCCGTGCGTCGTTCCGTTACATTCACGACTCTTGGTCGCAAATCTATCCGACGCCCTTGTGGACAAGCGGCACGAGTTTTCCCACGGTTCAGACCAATTTTGTGGGGCCAGGCGTGAGCATGGTGGCGCGCCTGACCGCGACGGCATCGCCCACGCTCTTAAATGAATTCGTGGCCAGTTACACCACCGACCACATCACCCTTAACCTGGTGGGCCCAAATTGGCAACGTCCGCCGGGGATGACCATCGGAGTATTCGACAATGGCTTCGGAGGCAGAGTGCCCGGAATAAGCTTGAACGGAGGCAATCTGTTCAACGGCATCAATGAGGACCCCGGATACATACCTAACGGCCCCTTGAATTCGAATCCTACTTATACCTACAAAGACAACGTCACCAAGATCGTAGGGAAACATAACCTCCAGTTCGGTGGTTATTTTGTAGCGGCGCAAAAGAACGAGATCCCGCAGCCCAGCGTGAGCACGAACGGCATCCTGTCGTACAACACCAGCGACACCCTGGTGACCACGGGCAACCCGTTTGCCGATTTACTTCTGGGAAATGTGCAGCAGTACCAGCAGGAAGAGTCGTCGATCAAGACTTACAACCGATATAAGATTTTCGAGCCCTACTTCCAGGACGACTGGCATGCCACTCCTCGATTGACACTGAATTTGGGCCTGCGGGTAAGTATGTTCGGCACTTACCGAGAGATCCACCACAACGCATGGAATTTTGATCCAGCACACTACATTCCGGGAGCGAGTTTCACCAATGCGTCGGATTTTGTGGAAGGGACAATTCCCAATCCGCAGTACAACGGATGGGTGCAATGTGGAGTAACGCCGGGAGTCCAGGCGGGCTGCATGAAGGGGCATTTATTCAATCCGGCGCCGCGCATCGGCTTCGCTTTCGATCCAAAAGGAGACGGAAAGTGGGCCATTCGCGGAGGATACGGCATTTTCTTCGAGCACACGAATCAGGGCGAAGCCAATGCCGGCACGCTGGAGCAGTACAACCCGCTCACGCAAACCGCGACCGTCACCAACATTTCTGGCTACGCCAACATTAATCCTTCGGCGCTGGGCGCTACTACCACCCCGTTGACCTTCGTTTCCATCCCGAACAAGGCGATCTGGCCGTACGTCCAGCAATGGCACTTCGATATCGAGCACGACCTTGCCAAGAATACGATTGCCACAGTCTCGTATGTAGGCAGCGCCGGCGTGCATCTCACGCGCGAATATGAGCTCAATGAACTTCCGCCTGTTCCGGCCTCGCAGAATCCTTACCTGCCCGGCGAGTCAATCAATGAGGGCGGTCACAATGACTGCGGCGTTAACTTTGACGCCTACGGCGTTCCTATGAATGCTACAACCCCTAGTGGCGCAACGATTCCTTACGAGGTTGGCGCCAACGGTGTTCCGTTTGGCCCCGCCGTCAATCTTGGGGTCGCGGCATGCGGCACGATTGCCGATCCCTTCCGTCCCTATAACGGCATTGGCAGCATCACTCGCAAGGAGGAGTCGGCCAGCTCCAATTACAGCGCACTGCAGGTTGGCGTCCGCCACAGCATTGGCGGACTGCAGCTCAACGTTGCCTATACGTACAGTCACTCGATTGATAATTCTTCTGACTACGGCGACGTAGGCGCGTTCAACTCTTACAATCTCAATGAATTCCGGGCAAGTTCAAACTTTGATCAGCGTCACGTCTTCAACATTGGTTACGTTTATGACTTGCCGATCTTCAAAGGCGCCGGTCTGGCACACAAGGTCCTGGGAGGTTGGGAATGGTCTGGCATCACGACCATTCAAACTGGCACACCGTACAGCATCTACAACGCGGGTGGAAGTAACGCTGCTGGCGGCACCGTACCGGGAGACAACGCAGGTGTGGGTAGTGGAGTTGCCACCTCGGGTTCTTCGTGGCCGGACATTATTGGCAATCCCCGGTCCGGCATTCCGCCAACTCTCGCCGGCAACGGGTTCGGCCCATTCTATTTCAACCCATCCGTTTTTGTGGTGCCCCAAGGGCTGACCTTCGGCGACGCCGGAAGGAATATCCTCAACAACCCGACCCGCACGAATTTCGACATGGCGTTGCTGAAGCATTTTGCGATCACTGAGAGCAAGTATTTCGAGTTCCGCGCTGAGGCTTTCAACGTCTTCAATCACACGGAATATTCATGGTTGGGCGGAGATGCTGGTTCTGCCGCGAATAATGCCGGCCTCGGGACGGCGAGCAGCTCAATTGGCTGCTATGCCGGAGCGAATAACAATGCCGGCGACCCATCCTGCATTAGCGGTTCGGCTTTGGGGCAGGCTACAGCGGCGCATCTACCGCGAATACTCCAATTTGCCCTGAAGTTTATCTTCTAGACGAGGGCACGAGGAGGAGATAGCTCTTATCTCACCTGCACTTGCTGCGGAGCCGATACGGCTTGCAGCGCGTGTTCCAGGTCGGCGACCAGATCGTCTGCATTCTCGATTCCTACCGAGAGCCGGATCATCTGCTCCGTCACGCCCATCTTCGCCCGCTCTTCGGCGGGGATCATGGCATGTGAAGTCAGTACCGGAATCGACACCAGCGACTCGACGCTGCCAAGGCTCGGTGCCAGCGTGAACAGTTGCATTGCCTCGCTCACGCGGCGCGCGTCTTCGCCCGTGCCCTCCACCTCGAAGGAGACCATTCCTCCGCCGCCGCGCATCTGCTCGCATGCCAAGGCATGCTGTGGATGGCTTTTTAGAAACGGATAATGCACACTGCGCACTTTGGCGTGCTCCGACAGAAACTCCGCTACTCGCAGCGCATTTTCGTTCTGCCGCGCGACCCGAACCGCCAGGGTCTTCAGCCCTCGCACCAGCATCCACGACGCGTGCGGATCCATGCAATTGCCCAGGGTTGTCCGCGTCTCCCAGATTCGCTCGATCACTTCGTGCCGGCAAGCCACCACGCCGCAAATCAAATCGGAATGCCCGCCGAGGTATTTCGTCCCCGAGTGCATCACCAGGTCGATTCCATATTCCGCGGGATGTTGGTTGACGGGAGTGCCGAATGTGGCGTCGATCATGCTGAGCAGCTTGTGATGTTTGGCCAGAGCTGCCACTTTCTTGAAATCCACAATGCGTAAAGTAGGATTGGTCGGGGATTCGAGATAGAGCAACTTAGTGTTCGGACGGATCGCCTGCGCATGCTGCTCGTATTTATTGGTGTCGACAAATGTTGTCTCAATTCCCATTTTCGGCAGCCACTGCGACAGGAATTTACTTACGCCGCCATAGATATCCCGCTGCGCCACCACGTGGTCGCCACTCTTGAGCAGTGCCATGAGCGTGGTCGTGACCGCGCCCATGCCGGAGGCGAAGGTCAGCGCCGCATCCACGCCCTCCAATTGCGCAATTGTCTTTTCGGCAACCGTGTTCGTGGGATTGCCGTAGCGAGTGTAAAAGTGGTCGGTACGGGTGGCGCGCAATTGCTCGTCGTTGTCGGTGACTTCGAAAGTGGAAGTCTGATAAATGGGCGTGGCGAGCGGACCGTTTTTCCGGTCCAGATCCGCCGCGCCGCGCACCGCCTTGGTTTCGAAGTGCTGGGTATGCCGCTTCATGAATGCCTCGCTTCTCCAGATTAATTGCGATCGCGGACTCCCGCAAGCGAAGCGGCGCGAAGAAATGTGGCGCGCACAGTTTATAATTCCTGACTCATGAATCTTGGCCTGAAGGACCGTGTAGCTCTCGTAGCCGCTTCCAGTCAGGGAATCGGGCGCGCCACAGCGGAAGCTTTTGCCGGCGAAGGGTGCTGCGTCGCGATGTGCGCTCGCAACCAGCAGACTTTGCAAGCCGCTGCGGAGAAGATCAGAAAGGATTACAACGCCGAGGTTATGGCCGAGGCTTTTGACGTGACGGATGCTGCTGCAGTCAGCCGTTTCGTCTCCGCCGTGGCTGAGAAATTCGGCAGCGTCGACATCTGCGTGACCAACGCTGGAGGTCCGCCGGCTAAGGGTTTTCTGGCCGCTACACTCGAAGAATGGCAACGTGCGCTCGAGCTGAATTTTCTTAGCAGCGTTTATTTCGCGCGCGAAGTCATTCCTCACATGCAACGGAAACGCTGGGGACGTATCATTACGCTCACCTCGATCACGACCAAACAACCGGTCACTGATCTTGTACTGTCGAATGCGGTGCGGGCGGCAGTAGTCGGATTGGTGAAAAGCCTTGCCAACGAATTTGGCAAAGACGGAATTTTAGTCAACAACGTCGGCCCCGGTTTCACGGCAACCGATCGCTTGAAGGAATTGGCTACCGCCCGCGCTTCGGCGACCGGAAAACAAGAGCGAGAGATCTTCGAGGCTTGGGCCGCCGACGCTCCACTCAAACGTCTTGGCGAGCCACGGGAAGTTGCCGAAACCATCGTCTGGCTGGCCTCCGAGCGCGCTTCTTATATTACCGGCCAAACGGTGCTGGTCGATGGTGGGATGTATAAAGGCTTATAGAGCTTTTGGAGACTGCATGAGATCGATAGCATCTCGGATGTCCGTCATGAGTGGCGAAGGCGCGCTATCGGTGTTCGCTCGCGCCAAAGAACTGGAAAGCCAGGGCCATTCAATTATTCATCTTGAGTTGGGCGAACCTGATTTTCATCCCGGCCCTTCGGTGATCGAATCGGCCGCCAAGGCGCTTGCCGAAGGGAAAGATCGCTACTGCGCCGTGGCTGGTCTTCCGGGACTGCGCGAGGAAATTGCTGCCTATTTACTGCGCACCCGCGGCCTCACAGTTTCTTCAGCCAACATCGTGATCGCACCCGGCTGCAAAATCGCGCTTTTTTTCGCCATGATGGCCCTACTCGAAGCAGGTGACGAAGTTTTGTATCCGGATCCTGGATTCCCCGGCTATCCTTCGATCTCGCTCGGTCTGGGCGCGGTTCCTGTGCCGTTCGAGCTATCGTCGCGCAACCGTTTTCAGCCGGACTTGGCGGAGATCGCGGCAAGAATTACGCGGCGCACGCGCATGATTATCACAAACTCTCCAGGAAATCCGACCGGGACTGTGTATACCGATACTGTTCAGCGCGGTTTGGCTGAACTCGCGGTCAAGCACGACCTATGGGTTCTCTCCGACGAGATTTACGCGCGCATCATTTTTGGCGATGAATATGTTTCGATGCTGCGTTACCCAGGAATGCAAGAGCGGACGCTGATTATCGACGGTTTCTCCAAGAGCTTCGCTATGACCGGATGGCGACTGGGCTACACGGTTGCGCCACCTGACGTGGCGGCCGCGCTGGTAATGATGGCCATGAACAGCTATACCTGCGTCGCCGAGTTCACGCAATATGCCGCCATTGATGCGCTGCGCGATCGGGAGGGCACGACGCCGCGCATGGTCGCCGAGTTCGCCCGGCGCCGGGAACAGTTTGTGCATGATTTGAATGAGGTTCCAGGCTTCCGCTGCGAAGCTCCCGCGGGCGCCTTCTATGCCTGGGTCGATATTAGCGGTACGGGGGCAAGCGCTGAACATATTTGCCGAATTCTGCTGGAAGAGGCCGGCGTAGCCGCTATTCCGGGAGCTGCGTTCGGTCCGTCGGGCAAAGATTTCGTGCGCTTCTCGTTTGCTTCCTCAATGGCGAATCTGCGTGAAGCAGCAGAGCGCATCGCAAAGGTCTCGACCGCTTGGCAGCGGGTTCCGGCGGCAAGATAGAAATCGAATTGGCAACGACTGACGGATATGCTCATGAGAAAGATTTTCCTCTTAGCCTGCACGGCGATAAGCCTTGTATCTTTTGCGACAGCACAAGCCCGCCCGTTTCCCGGCCCAGATGTTCAACAAATCTACGACCGTTTGCTTCCGCAGATTGAAAAAATCCCCGCCTTCGACCACCATGCGCACCCGGGTTTCGCCGACGATCCCGACGTCGACGCTATGGCCGCGCCACCCGACGCGAGCGAAGCCCTTCGCACGCGTGATGACAATCCTGAACTGATTGCCGCGGCCAAAGCTTTGTTCGGGTATCCGTATGCCGACCTTTCCCCGGAACACTCCAAGTGGCTGGTCGCGAAAAAGGCAGAGCTGAAAAAGCAAAATCCGGGCACAGCATATTTCGATATGATTCTCGACAAGATCAATACCGAGAGTTCGGTCGCAACCGAGCGATGATGGCGGACTATCTCGATCCCAAACGTTTTGTTTGGGTATTCTTCGCCGATTCTTTCATGTGGCCGTTCAATAACGAGCGCGAGACGGCGCGGAACCCCGACGAGGGTGTCTATATTCCGCTGCAGGAAAAAATGCTGCATCGCTGGATGCAGCAAGAGAACGTCAGCAAACTGCCCGCCAAGTTCAGTGATTACCTGGAGTTCATCGTTCGGGTGCTCGCAGACAACCAGAAAAAAGGCGGCATCGCGATGAAGTTCGAAGTGGCGTATTTCCGTCCAACCACGTTCTCCGATCCAACCCGCGAGCAGGCGGAAGAAATATACCAGCGCTACGCCTCGGGCAGCGTCCCCAGCGAGAAGGATTACCGGACTTTTCAGGATTATATTTTTCGGTTCCTGGTGAACCTCGGCGGACGTCTGAATATTCCCGTGCACATTCATACCGCGGTCGGTATCGGCGACTACTTCAATCTGTCGCAAAGTAACATCATGAATTTGGAAAGCGTGCTGCGCGATCCGCGTTACCACAGCACGACGTTTGTGATGATCCATGGCGGCTACCCGCTGGAGCGCGAAGCCGTCTGGCTCGCCGCCATGAAGAATGTGTATCTGGATTCCTCTTTTGGCGAACTGGCGCAGTATCCCTCGGCCTTTAAGGACACGCTCAAGATGTGGCTGGAAACTTTCCCCGATAAGATTACTTTCGGCACGGACTGCTTCCCGTACAATGAGGTTCTGGGCGCGGAAGAGAGCTACTGGCTGGGAGCGCAATCGTCGCGTATGGCTCTGGCGGCTGCGCTGGCTGAGATGGTCTCGGAAAATGAAATCAGCGAGGCCCGGGCTTTGGAACTTGCCCACGCTTACCTGCACGATAATGCTGTAAAGCTTTATCCAGGCAAAGTGCACTGACCTGGAACGCTCGGAAACAAAGGACAATCTTGATGGCGAAAAAACTGAAAACCAAAACCTCTTCTGGGAGAAAGGTGAGAAATTCGAAGCCGCACTCCCGCGCGCAACGCGCTGTGACCAAACACGCCGGCACCCAATTGCAGCTTCAATATATTCCCTGGCACACAATTCCACTGGAAGATCTGAACCCGCTGCTGCAGCGCCAGTTCGTGGTTGGCCAGGAAATTATGTTGGCGAGAGTGCTGCTGAAGAAGGGCTGCGTCGTCCCGGAGCACAGCCACCATAATGAGCAGGTGACTTACATTCTGGATGGGGCCCTAAAGTTCTGGATTGATGGCAAGGAAATTGTCGTCCATTCCGGTGAAGTGCTCTGCATTCCAGCGAACATGCCGCACAAAGCTGAGGCGCTGGAAGACACGGTTGACCTCGATGTTTTCAATCCACCCCGCGCCGATTGGATCAACCGGACGGATCAATACTTGCGAGGCCAGAAATAGTTTTCTTACTCCATGCCCTTTTCCGCCACCTCTGAAAAAGATTCTCAACCCAGGCCACCTCAGGGAACTTTTTGTTTCGTCTGCATCGGCTGTGGTTCGATCGCCCAATCGGCCGCTCCGGATTTCCGTTGCTCGCAGTGCGGAAACTTACTCGAAATCACAGATCCCTCGTGGAAATCTGCCAACTTCCGCGCCGACGTTTTGAGATCCATCTGGAGGGAACGACGATCATCAAACTCGCCCCTCGATTTGAGCGGGGTGTGGCGATTTCGCGAACTTCTTCCCGCTCCCGCTTCCGGCCAGCACGTCGTCACCTTGCGCGAAGGCAACACTCCACTGTACGAATTGCCTCAGGCCTCCCGCACAACTGGCATCCCACGGCTCTACGCTAAGCATCAAGGCATGAATCCCACCGGCTCGTTCAAGGACACCGGAATGACTATCGCCGCTACGTTCGCCCGTGAGGCCGGATATCGCTGGGTGGCCTGTGCCTCGACCGGAAACACGTCCGCGTCGATGGCGGCTTATGCGGCGAGAGGTGGAATGCGCAGCCTGGTTCTTGTGCCCGAAGGGAAAATCTCGTGGAGCAAACTATCGCAGGCGCTCGACTACGGCGCGCTCACCTGCCAACTCCGCGCCGACTTCGACGGCTGTCTCCGACTGCTGCAGGAACTGGTGCGGCGCGCTCCCGTCTATCAGTTGAACTCGATCAATCCATTTCGCCTGGAGGGACAGAAAACTATCGCGCTCGAACTGCTGGAGCAACTCGAGTGGCAGCCGCCCGACCACATCATCGTGCCGGGCGGTAACCTGGGCAATAGCTCGGCGATCGGGAAGGCGTTGCTGGAAATGCACGATCTCGGTCTGATCTCGCGTCTGCCGAAGTTGTCCGTGATTCAAGCCGAAGGCGCCAACGCCCTGGTTCGCACTTTGCGTGAAGCCCGCGGCCAGCACCTTATCAGCGTGCAAGCTGAAACCAGAGCTACGGCGATCCGTATCGGAAATCCGGCCTCGTGGGAAAAAGCGGTAAAGGTTCTTCGAGCGACTGGCGGCGCTTGTGAAGAGGTGAGCGAAGTTGAGATTGCCCAGGCCAAGGCCGAGATTGGCGCGGAGGGAATTGGGTGCGAGCCTGCGTCCGCGGTCACGCTGGCTGGGTTAAGAAAATTGTTGCGGCAGGGCTTTGTGAAGGCGGAAGAAACTGTTGTGTTGATTCTGACGGGAAATCTGCTCAAAGATCCTGACTACACCATGGAATTTCATCGCGGCGAACTTCCCGCCAACGTAAACGAAAACGAGAGTACCCCGCTGAATCGATTTCGCCACCCTCCCCTTGTCCTCGATGCCACCTTGGACGCGGTTATCCAGGCTTTGGAGCAGGCTGAGAAATCCGATCCTACGCACTCGAATGCCTGAAAGCAAAAAGAAAAGCCGCCGCCCAGCCTCGCTGCGCCTGGACTTGCCGGCGACCTCGGCGAATCTTGGCCCGGCTTTTGATGCCGCCGCTCTGGCGACGGATCTCTACATCACCGTCGATGCCCGGCCCGCCTCCAGCTTTTCCATTACCGCCACGGGACGCGACGAAGAAATCTGCGGCGCAGTGAACAACGAAAAACATCTCATCCTAAGTACCTACCGAGAGATTCTTGAGTCCCAGGGAGCGAAGATTACTCCGCTTGCTCTTCGCATTTGGAATGAAATCCCCATCGGCAAAGGGTGCGGGTCTTCGGCGGCGGCTCGCCTGGCTGGCATCGCCTTGGCCAATCACTTCGGCCATTTGCGCTGGAGCGACGCCCAGATTATCGGTGAGGCATCTCGCCGGGAGCACCATCCCGATAACGCATCTGCCTGCTGGATGGGCGGTCTGACCGTTGCACGAATGTCGGGCGAATCTGAGGCTCAGGTGGTTTGTATCCGGCCGAAAGGCAAGTGGCCTCTGCTTCTTGCCATTCCCGACCAGGCATTGTCGACTGAAGAAGCTCGCGGAGTGCTGCCCGAACAGTATTCCCGAGCCGACACCGTGGCGAACATTCAGAATTCCATGCTGCTGCTGGCGGCCTTCACGCAAGGACGTCACGATTTACTTTCGCTCGCGCTCGAAGATCGCATCCACCAGCCTTACCGTGCTCCGCTGTGTCCGCTGCTTTTCTGTTTGAAGAAAATGACCTGCACGAATGGTGTCATGGGCGTAGCGCTCAGTGGAGCTGGTCCATCGGTCATCATTTTCCTCGATCCCCGCTCCTCCGCCGAGAAAGCGCGAAAAGCAGTCGCGACCCACCTTGGCCGCAGCGGACTTCATGCCGAGTTGCTTCTCACTTCGATTACCTCGCGCGGCGCGCGCCGCTAGTCGCAGAAATGTCGGTTGGCATCGAAACTTCCGCGGCGCCCATGGGTTCATGTAATGATAGTCAGCAAGGCGGCTTCCTGCGGAGCCCATTATCAGTTTCAGTGGATGAGTAGGTATGAAGCGGAAAATGGTGCGCCAAATTGAGTCTCAGGAAATTCTTCGCTCAAGCGATCAGCAGGCGCAGGCGGAGATCAAAAACTTTCTCCTGGCCGTGGATTCCTATCCAGACCAGGCCGCAAAGGAACCGGGCCTCAGTTTCCATCAACATCTCTGCAGCTTCTTCGTCGCGAATCGCGATGACCGTCAAGACTTGCGCTCCCGCCGGCAGTAGGCGGCCCGAAGGGCAAGCCTATCGGCTCGCTGGCGGAACGATGCCGTTCATGCGCAAGTACACAACCATCTGTCCATAATGGTCGAAACCATGCCATGCCACCGTCGTCGCCAGACCAAGACGCGTAACCCTTCCTTCTCCGAAAGGGCTTTTCACCGTTTGCACCAGGTTTTTCTCATTGATGGTCTGAACCGCCTTGTGCACATAAACAAAAGAGTCATGTAGATACTTCAGGATGTCAGCCTTGGTGGTGATTGAAGCGGGCCCCGATTCGTCGCCGATGTCTACCGGCGGTTTCTCTTCCAAGATGGCGGCTCCGAGCTCGTAGTTGACGGCGGCCACATGCTTTATCTGTTGACCGAAGGTCCGCACGCCCTTGAACTCGCCATTGGTGGGAGCAAATCCGAATTTATCTTCCGGCATCGCTTCCGCGGCGGGAACGAACTCCTCCTCGACATTGGCGACCGTGCGGTCGAGTACCTGCGTGACTGTTCGATGTTCATCTTTCATTTTACTGGTTTGCGCTGCGCCGAGAGCGACTAAGGCCATCGCGCAAACGGCAAAACAGGTGAGTGTTTGTTTCATGATTCCTCCGTTTTCGATAACGCGACAGGCGTGTTCTCTGCGGGCCATACCTTATCCATCAGAATTCTCCATGCTAAATGGCCACTCGCTGCTGCGCCACGCTCGCATCATATAAATCGCCAGTCCCGCCAGCAAGATCACCACCGCGTATCTCACTTCTTTCTGCCAGTTTGCGCGATTGAATAGAATAAAGAGAAACCCGGCGATCGCTACCAGCGCCGGCAGCGGATACAGCCACATGCGAAACGGACGCGGGATTTCCGGCCTGCGCACGCGCAGCACGATCAAGCCTACGGCCTGCACCAGAAACTGCAGAATAATGCGAATGACGACCAGGGCCGCGATCGCGTCCCTCAACCGCAGAAAGCAGAACGCCGCTGCTACTGCTCCCAGCGCCAGGAGCGAAACATGCGGGAAGCGGTACACGGGATGCACTTTGGCAAATGCACGGAAATAGTTCCCGTCGAGGGCGGCCGCATAAGGAACGCGCGAATACCCAAGCATTAGCGAGAAGACCGATGCAAACGCGGTCACGATGACCAAGCCTGTCACTAACCGCGCCGCCCACGGCCCATAAATCCTCTGCATAAACAATGAGACAACGTACAATCCGCTGTTGTTCTGCCCCGCCCGCAGCAGCTCCCGCCAAGGAACCACAGCCAGAATGCACAAGTTCATCATTAGATATAGACAGGCCACCATCAGAATGGAAAGCAGCAGAGCCCGCGGAATGTTCCGCGTAGGATCCTTTATTTCATCGCCCAGATAGCAAACATTGTAGTAGCCCCAGTAGTCGTATGTGGCCACAAGAAGGGCGCCGCCCAGCCCGGTGAAGAACTGGCGGGAGAGAGTGAATGCGCCGGGAGGGAAATCAAACGCACGAGCGGCGTTAAAGTGCGTCAGCCCGGCGAAGATGATCCAGCCGATCGTTCCCATCACGCCAAGCCATAATATGTTCGAAAGACGCCCTATCACCGTGATGCGCCGATAAAGCAGCAAGACCGTGAAGCCGCAGATGACGATTGCCAATGCGGTGCCGGGGGTCACAATCCAGCTCACCTGAAGTGGCCCTGCCCCTGGAATGGGCAAAGCCGCAGTGTGCGCGGCGTAAACCGTTTCGAGGCTCGGCCAGTAGTAGGCAGCGTAGCCGGCCAGCCCGATGCACCCGCTGGCAATCGAAAGCGGAGCGCTGAAGGAAAGCTGCCAGATAAACAGAAACGAAATCAGACGTCCCCACTTCCGCGGCCCATAAATCTCGCTGAGGTAGCGATACGATCCGCCCGACCCGGGAAACGCCGCGCCCAGTTCCGCAGTCACTAACCCGTCGCAGACGGCCAACAGCGCGCCCGCTATCCATCCCAGCATGGCCTGCGGGCCGCCCATTGCGCCCAAGACCAGCGGCATGGTAATGAACGGCCCCACGCCAATCATGTCAATCATGTTGAGCGCAGTCGCGCTCCCAAGGCCCATGCCACGGATCAGGCCGGGCGATTTCGAATTATTCGGCGAAGGATCGCGCATTTCGTGGAAGGCTGACGAACGACTAACGACCAACGACTAACGACTAATGACTGCCTTCATGCCCAGCGCTCAACAGATTCACGTAAAGCCGCACTGCTCCCGGCACTCCTGCCGGCAACTGCCGGAAGAAAGCATAGGCGGCGTAAATGTAAGTTCCCTTGCCGTACTGCGCCCGCAGCAGGCCGCCCTTCTGCGCGGCCTCGCCCGGATCGTGGCAGGCCAGCAGCGGCTTGAAATGCTCGTCCCATTTGTCCATGAAATATAGTCCGCGCTCTTGCACCCAGCCATCAAAATCGCGGGTCGTGATTGCATTGGGATAGTGAAATATTCCGTCGTCCGGCGCTAGAATTTCCACCGGAGCTTCCTCCACTGAAACGCGCGCCCGGCTCAGTTCCGCCGGATATGGCGTGAAGTGACCGCTATTAAAATCCCCGACGCCCGTGTTGTACTGCACGACCAGAGTGCCGCCTGCGGCGACAAAGTCGAGCAGCTTTTTATTATTTGCGGCTACATCTTTCTGAGTGTCGTAAGCGCGAATTCCGAGCACGATCGTTCCATATTGCCCAAGATTCTCAGTCGCCAGTTTTTCCGGCGCAATCAGGGTTAAGTCCATCCCCACCTGCTTCAGCACGGTTGGGATGTCGTCGCCCGCGCCCATGATGTAGCCGATCTTCAAATCATGAGGCACCCGAACGTCCACAATGCTTACCCGCTGCACCGCGGGCTGATAGTAGTAAAAGCTGCCCAGATCTTCGCGCGTCACCAGCGTGTAACCTTCGCTGAACCTTTCGTCCTCCGCTTCCAACACAGCCCGCAGCTTGGCTCGGCCTTCCTGCAAGCCGGCAGGGAAGACCTTGAACTGGAAATCCTTTTTCTCACCGCGCTGCTTCAGCTCCACTGCAAATTGCGCCGGCTCCGAACGCCAGCCTGCCGGCAACTCCAACCTCAACACTCCTCGTGAGTCGCGGCTAACGTTGCTGGAGACGCCGACAGTCACAGTCGAACTTGAGCCGTTATGCGTGGAGATCACCTGCGTCCCAGGTTCCAGAGCAACGGAAAATGCCGGCACTACAGCCAACGGACGCGCGCGTTCTTTTCCGGCGTCATCGACAAAAGGCGTGACGACGGTAGCCTCAATGGCGCTCTTTCCAAGATTCTGGCTTCGGGCGTCGGCGGCGCCTGCAACCGAATATTCCACACGAGCGCGCAGCACCGGAGGAGGGAATGGGAGGGTGGCGTACTTCTCATCATCAATGTGATTCACGCTTTCCGTCTCTGGATCATCGCGATGCCAGTAGGGGCGCGTGTAGGCCGCATTCTTTGGAACAGTCAGGCGAAAAACTGCATGAACGCTGTCGCCTGGTTTGATGGCAACAGGTCTGGTCTTGTCGGAAGTCGTACCCCAGCCCTCCGGCACCTCCAACTTCAGAGCGTCGATGAACAGTCGTTTTTTCGATCCATTGTTGAAATCAACGGCGACGAGGAATTCCTGCCCGGGTGAAACGGTTGTCAGCGCCTCACTCTCTTTCTGAATCGCATTCGCCGGTTCGGAGCGGGGGATCACAACGGCTGACAAACCCACATTCAATGCCATGTTGAGCGCGCTTTCCGCCTGTTCGCGCTTCTCTTTTAATCGCGCCAGCAGATCAGACTTGATCGCTGCGCTCAGTGTGCTATTGCTGACTTCCGCATGCGTACGCTCCAGAATGGCCAGAATTTCCATCAGAGGCGCCGCGGAGGCAGAGGGATCGTTTCCCTTCGCGCTCTCGCTGGCTTGAGCAACTTTGTTCGCAACCTCGGTTAAGTGCTGCCGCAACTTTGGAACCTTCGATTCTTGCGCTCCCAATCCGGCCGCCAGGCCCGGCAACGTCGTATCAATGCCATCGAAGAAATCTTTTTCGTGACCGTCTTTATCTAGTTTTGGAGGCTCTATCGAATCCACGAGCTTATAGAATGTAAAGCGATCTCCGGGATCGACATTCCAGTTGGCCGCGCCCTGCGAGAGTTGATGCCGTAATCCCTGCATCGCGAACTGGACATACGACATGCCCAGATCCGTGCTGGTCTCGCCGGTGTTTAATTTCACGGTCCAGTTTGCATCCGGGCAAGTCATCGCACCGAAGCCGCACACGTTGCCGATGTAAAGCTTCTTCGCCTGCCACGGCTGGAGCCCCTGGGCAATCTGATCGGGAAATCGTTGCGGGTCCGCTGCCGCCCGGAACGCTTCTTTGGTCAAGATACTCGAAGCCTGATGATGCCCATGGCCATCCCGCTCAGTGCCCGAAAAACGGGCCACCAGCACATCCGGACGGAAGGTACGAATCACCCGGACCATGTCTCCGAGCGCCACATCGTGTCCGCCCCACTTGGCAAAAGTTTCCTCTGGGTTTTTGGAGAAGCCAAAGTCGGCCACGCGCGAAAATCGTTCTTGAACGCCGTAATACTGGTCGGCCGCCAGCAGTTCCAGCGTGCGCAGTACCCCCAGAACATCCGACAAATTACTGCCGACTTTGTTCTGCCCGCCCTCGCCGCGGTTCAGTGTCATCAACAACACACTGGCCCCATGCCCGCGCGCTTCCAGCGTCAGCATCCCGCCATCTTCGTCATCGGGATGCGCCACAGTCTGGATAAGCCGAGCCGTCGTGCTCAACCGCCGCAGCTCCAGCCGCAAGCCGAGAGTTCCTTCATCTTGAGGAATCTCTGCGGGCGATCCCTGGTAAGGAAGTTGAGGAAAATCCGTTACCAGCGATTGTTTGTCAGCAACGGGCGTCGCAACAGGGGGACGCGCCTGGCCTTTTTCGGTCTGCTGTGGCGAGGCCATTAGCAGGAAAGGGAAGACCACGAGAGTCAGTAAAAATAAAATGTTGACTGCTGCGGCTGGCACGAAACGCGGCAAAAGCCGCTCTATGCGGCTCGGGAGATGGTTGGGTTCCAAATATTTCACCTTACAAAGATGGGGCCTGAGACCGCTTGGACGCAAATTCTTTCCCCATATCCGCCCTAAATATAAGTGAACGCCCCGTCTTCAGTTCTTCGACCAAGGCGGTACGACGCCAGTCATACGCGCGTGGGCGATCAGTTGACCCATGTGCTCGTTGGCATGAACGATGATACGGAGATAGATCCCATCCACCGTGGCATCTCTATCGAAGACGTGGACTTTACGTTCAAGGTCGTTAGGTTTTACGGCCAAATGAGCCTCTTTTACCGCCTCCAGCGAACGTTTTAGCCAGTCGATGACTTCGGCCTTGGACGTCACCGTTTTTTCACTATCCTGGTTGAGGCCTGCCGGCATCTTCGGACCGGTTACGCTCAACAGATAGAAATTCGCCATGGCAATGTGCATGTACACTTCCCTGGTGGAGCGGACTCCTGCCGCAGGGCGCCAAGCGAATTTCTCTGCGGGCGTCGCCTCGGCGAGTGCAACCAATTGCCGGGAAACATGCCTCCACGGGCGTCGCCTCGGCGAGCGCAACCAACTGCCGGGAAACATGCCTCCACTCGCCATCGTATCCCTGAAAGATCCCCTCGGGCAGCGCCTGCGCGAACAACATTGGCGTGCTCACTAACAGCCACAGCAAAAGCGTCTTCACCTGATATGTTTTCACCATGCAGTCCTTCCATTCAGCAGGCCTGATCATTGTTCAGGTAGCGAACAGCTAATTCGCGCCCACACGCACTCGTAAAGTTCGCGGTATAAAGAAATACGTTAAAAGAGCACCAATCAGCAAAATCCCCGCAATGGCATACAAGGCGGCCGACGGGTCCGAAGAAAAATGTTTCGCCCAGATGGGAATATTGGGTCCAACATAACCTCCTAAGTTACCCACCGAATTTACGATACCAATCCCTGCGGCAGCAGCGGTCCCGGCCAAGAACGCCGACGGCAAGGGCCAGAATAATGGCATGGACCCAATCACTCCAAGCGTGCCCAAGGACAAGAAAACTATCGCCAATACCGGATTCGACGCAAACACTCCGCTCAAAACTAAACCGGCGGCGCCAGCCAGCACGTTTGCCACGTAATGCAGCCGCCGCTCTCCAGTCTTGTCCGAATGATTGCTCAGCAGAATCATTCCGATAACAGCCACCCCATAGGGTATTGCGGTAATCAAGCCGACTCGAAGATAACCCTTCAAACCAAATGCCTTCACAATGGTCGGCAGCCAGAATGCAATACCGTACAAGCCGATCATCAAAGTGAAATAGATCGCGCACAGCACCCAGACTTTCCCGCTGGTGAAGGCATCTTTCAGCTTGTGCTCGGTTTTATGCTTGTCTTCAGCTTCGAGGTTATGCGCCAGCAATGCTTTTTCGTCGGTGGTAAGCCATTTCGCTTCCTCAATGCTGCTCTCCAGATAAAAGATCACTAAAAAGCCAACCAGAATTGAAGGGATGCCTTCGGACAGAAAAAGCCACTGCCATCCCGCCAACTGCATGGCGCCGGAGAGTGTATCCATAATCCAGCCGGATACGGGATTACCGATCACGCCCGATACAGCGATTGCAGCCACAAACCAGGCGGTTCGTGTGGACCGCAGTCTTGAGGGGTACCACAAAGTAAGATAAAAAATTACTCCCGGAAAGAAACCAGCCTCGGCCAGGCCCAGCAGAAAGCGCATGGCATAAAAAGACCACTCACCTTTTACGAAAATCATGCAGGCCGATATGACGCCCCAGGAGATCATGATCCTGGCGATCCACATACGCGCGCCGAGTTTTTTCAGCAGCACATTGCTGGGAACCTCGAAAAAGAAGTAACCGATAAAGAAAATGCCGGCGCCCGTGGCAAAAGCCGCATCGCTCAATCCCAGATCCTTTAGCATCTGCAGCTTCGCAAATCCTACATTGACCCGGTCGAGATACGCCAAAATGTAGCAAAGGAAAAGGAAAGGCACGAGGCGCACGTCAACCTTGCGATACGTTCGCTCCTCAACGCCTTCCGCCGGCATCAGTTCTTTCGGGCCTCCTTTTCGTGAGTTTTGGTTCTAACTCAGACTTCGACTAAAATTGGGCATAGTGACACCGATGACTGAGAATCAGGAACAGTTACTGTCCCCGTCCTTCCTTTAGCGTGTCCTGACAAGCGCTGCCGGCGGTCAGCACTTGATTGAACGCTGTCTCTTTTCGTAAGTCCTTCAGCAGCGGATCCTCCAGCAACGCCGAATATGCACAGTAGTTCTGTTGGACTGCGGCTTTCAGCAAACGCATAGCGGCCTCGTTCTGCCCGCAATATGCCATTAGAGCCCCCACGCGATACCACGACTCGGGATCGGGTTCGGTCATCACTGATGCTTCCGTCTCACGCACAATTCTGTCCAGATCAGCCGGCCGCGGGGACTGGGTGCACGCCACCATTAATTCGCGATGGTAAAACGGAGCTTTGGGCATGGTTTTGGCGCTCTCGCGAGCCTGCGCCAGATTTCCCGCTGCGAGATAGACATAGGGTGTCGCCCAGGCAGCCCACTCCGATCCCGCATCCAGATGAACGAAATCCATTGCACGATCGGTCTTGCCCAATTGTGCAAACGCCCAAGCGCAGGAGCGGAAATTGAAATCTCCCGGATCGAGCGATCGTGCGGTGTTGCACTCCTGCGTGGCCTTCTCCTGCATGCCGGCATAGCGCAGCACATAGCTGAGGGCGAAGTGCGCATCTGCGCTCTCCGGTCGTCGCCGCACCAGATCCGTAGCGGCATCGTAGGCGCGGCCGAGTTCACCGCGTTCGACGCGATTCGTGATCAAGTTGCTTGCCGCGGCTACCCGGTTCGGATCTAGCGTAAGCGCCCGCTCGTATGCGGCGTTGGACCGTTGGAACATCGCTTCTCCGCCACCGCCATAATACGAATCGAAGTAGTAGCGCTGTCCCAGCGCTTCCCATGCCGGCGCGTAGCCGGGATCTATTCCAACAACGTGTTCCAGCACCGCGATCGCATCTTTGTTGGGTCCAGGATCGTGGGGCAGAGCGAGGCTGTGGAGATAGAGATCGTAAGCCTCCTGACTCTTCGGACGGGAAGCTGTGTTGTAAGCTCCTCCAGCGCCCAACGCGGGCAAAAGCCCCTGCTGCACTTGCGTGCTCAATTGATTTTGCAGAGAGATCAGATCATTCACGGGAGCAGTCACGGTTGTCTGCCAGAGCAGCCGATCACTACCGACATCAACCGCTTCCAGCGTTACCGTCAACTGATCGCCCTGACGCAGGAAGTGTCCGGTCAGTAGCCGGCCCACGTGCAGTTGTTGCCCGACTTTGCGCAGATCCAAATCTGGTTCGACATACTTGCGCGTCGCTGACGAAGGACGCACCTCAAGCGAGCGCGAATACGTCAACACGCTGGTCAGCTCATCCGCCAAAGCGAAGCGCAAATAGTCGACGGCGTAATCCCCGTTCATATTCTGTAGCGGCAACACTGCGACAGCGTTTCGCAATTCCGCGTTCGCCATCGACCGGTGTTTTACCCAATACGCTCCTACCGCTGCCAATACTGTAACCAACAGCGCCGCAGTCCCTGCGAGCAGCCAGAAGAGCCAACGGTTGCTGCCCGACCGGCCAAATGTCTTACTTGCAACCCGCAGCCTGGCGCTGTGCAACCCACTGTGAAATGCGCTCTTGACCTGCCCGGACTCAGACTCGCGCTTTAGTTGCTGCAGGTCAGCCTTGATCTGCGTTGCGCTTTGGTACCGCGCTTTGCGGTCCTTTTCCATCGCCTTGCCGATAATGCCTTCGAGCTCGACCGGAACCTTGGGATTCAGTTCTGAGGGAGGAACCGGCTTAGCATGCAGCACGGAATCGAGCGTCATCAGCGAGTTCTTTCCGGTAAACGGCTTCTTCCCGGTCGACATTTCGTACATCACCACGCCGAAGGAAAACAGGTCGCTGCGGAAGTCGATTTCCTCGCTGCGCGCCTGCTCCGGGGACATATAGACTGCCGTCCCTGGGATCACTCCGACTGCGGTCAGCGAATCATCAGTTCCTGCTCCGTCGCTGTCGGTACCGACGTTGTGCATGAGCTTGGCTAGCCCAAAATCCAGCACTTTCACCTGCCCGGTTGGCGTCAGAAAGATGTTCGCCGGCTTGATGTCACGATGGACGATCCCTTTGGCATGTGAGGCAGCCAGGGCGTCGGCGACCTGAATGCTGATATCGAGCAGTTTTTCCGTCTCCATCGGCTTGCCGGCAATGCATTGCTTCAGGCTCTCGCCCTCCAGCTTCTCCATCACAATGAAGGGATGACCGTTGTTGTCCTCGATGGCGTGGATCGTGCAGATATTGGGGTGATTCAGTAACGACGCCGCCCTCGCTTCACGCTCGAAGCGCTCCAGTGATTTGGGGTCGCCAACAAGATTTTCCGGAATGAACTTCAGGGCAACATGCCGCCCGAGCTTGAGGTCTTCGGCCTCGTACACGACGCCCATGCCACCACCCCCAAGTTTTCCCAGGATGCGGTAGTGGGACACTGTCTGGCCAATCATGAATGGACAAAGCCCCCAACGGCGGTAATGTTAGGCCCACCAGTGACTTCGGTCAACCGGTTCGGCGGCCGAAGGCGATTCACCCCTATACAATCGACTGGTCAAAGGTCCCTCGGACGAGTTCCCAAACTGACAAAATCCCTGTCCTTTTGTGTCGCGATCTCAGTTACAAGTTGCAGGCTCGCGATTACTATTACGTCAGCAAATCGAAACTGCGAGGCACTTTCTGTATGGATCGGAATTCCAGCAACTACTCTCCTCAGCAACGGGATACAATCCGACGACGCGCTACCGAACTCTATCGGCAGGGTGGAGGAGTCGCAGGCCACGACCTTGAGAATTGGTGCCAGGCGGAAGCCGAGATTCTTCGGGAATCAGTCACTCACCCTGTTCGCCGCGCCGTCGTGATCAACCTCGGCGGCGTGGTCTATACCGGGGAATATGAGTCCACCGCCGCCGATGATTACACTCCGGGCGAATGGAGACCGGGGGATCCCGTTCCTGTTCGCCTCGCCGGCGACAAACTATATCTTCGCCGCCGCAATGGCCGCGAGCTCCAAACCACCATTGTTAAGAGAATCGGCTAGCAAAAAATATCTCCCCAAAACTTTAAACGATCTACTCTTCCGTGTAGAAGCCCGCTGACGCTCCCACCCATTCCATGTTTTTATTGTGGTCCACTCCCATCATTAAACCTCGGCCCATGCGGATGATCGTCAGCACCGCCTTCAAATCATCGTGCCACACATACATCATCCGCACCTCAGCCTTTGTTCCTCCGAAGGGAGTTTCAATCACGGGTTCAAAGTGCAGCCGCTCCTGCAGGATATATTGCGCGCGGCTCGGCGCAGGAATGGCTTCTATATCTTCTCGCCGCGGCGCAATCACCACCCCCAATCCGGCAAAAGAATACAGCGGTTTCAGAGCGTAGTTCTGCAAGTCGTCGGGAATCTGCTCGAGCCGGTCAAGAAACCACGTCTTCGGTACGGACGGATGCCGCAGATAGGGGATAGAGAACTTGCTGATTCGGAAATACCAGTTCGGGTGGCCCGCCCACTCGACGTCGAGATCGTCGCGCCAATCAAAGTTCAGCTTGATGTTTTTACGTTGCAGTTCATCGACGATCGCACGGTTATAGATCCTCCGGATAGGGATGCGATCCCCGTTCCGTTCGTAATACAGCCGCGAACCTTGCTTTTTGATCGCCTGGATATCGACCGTCTTCACGCCTAGCATTTTCTCGGTCAGCAGAAAGTCGGGCAGCGTTTTCTGTTCCTGCGGATGAATCTCCATCAGGATCACGTTTTCCGGGGCGTGATCGGCGACAATCGCTCGACGCAAGAGATCACGGTACGATTTTTCATCCAGCCCGCTCAGAAAGAACCGCAGCCGCTTTGCGCCTTCAAACCGATTCAGGCCGTACACGTCGATATGAGTCTGCGCCAGTGTCAATTGATACGCATACAGAGAAGGGAAGGCTTGCAGCTCCACTAGTTTGGGTTGCAGCTCGCCGTCTGCACCACGTACTAGCCCAAAATCAACCTGCACAAACATGGGATGTTCGGGCTCGTTCGGAACCTTGAATTCGGCCGGAATCGATTCAGTGGAGCGGGCTCGATAATCCGCGTTTTCCATCAATTGCCGAACGAGTTCCTTCCCGTCCTTTGCCATCTGTTCCAGCAGTGATCGTGGAAAGAAACATGGAGTCTCCGAAAGACGGAACTCTACGTGCGTTCCGCAAGCGGCGTCGATCCGCCGCAAGAAGGCTTGATATTTGTCGGGAGTGAAACCGGCGTTGAACTGCTTTCGAAAGGACGGAATCATGATCCTTTGTCATCCTGGGCGGAGCATGACGTCCCGAGGGCGGTCTGGCGGAATCGAAGGATTCCTGACGTTTTCGTGTCCCGCTGCCCGGATAGTTTCCTGAACGGCTGATGCGGTTCTACGCCTCCACCAGGAACTTCCCATCCTGCATAATCTGCTCGTCGTCCACCCAGATGTTGAACTTACGCCCCACCACATCGATATGAGTCGATGAATCCCACTCCGCGCCGGTGTGCGCGCCGTATGGGTTTCCGAACGCGATATGCACGCCGGGATATTTCTCGTCTTGCAGAATCTGGCCAATTACGTCCTTCAAATCAATGTTGGTCCCGATGGCAAACTCGCCGACGCGGTCGCTGTTTTCATCGGTATGCGTGTACTTCCAGAAGTCCGCTTCCAGTTCGTGATTCTCCGAGTGTGCCTCAGTCAGGCGGTTGTTCTTCACGCGGATGGTCAGCGGAGTGTCCCGGAGATGGCCGAACTTCGCGCACAGATAGTCACCCACGACGCCGTCAATGACGAACGTGCCATTGACTTCGCCGGGTGTAGTGAAAATCTCTCCACCTGGCAGGTTTCCCCACTTTTCCGGCGTGATGATTCCGCTGGTCTTCAGCCAGCGATAGTTATGATTCAATTCCGCTGTCAAATCGGTTCCTGCTGCCGTTTTCGCCCGCACCCGCTGCGCCTTGCGGACCATCGCCACAACCTTGGCACTCAGCCGGTCCACTTTCTGAAAATCTGCCCGCATCCCTTCCAGCATGATCTGCCGGTTGATGTTGACCATGTGAGCGTGCCGGATCTTACGCCGGTTCACCACGTCCGTCATCTGCATGCGCGAGTGCAGTTCATTTCTCTGCGCCTGCACGGCAAAGATCGAAACCTGGCTTGTCTCCAAGTCCTCAAGGATCTGCCGCGGTAAGTCTTTCAGCGGACGCTCCGCCCAATCCTCCAGCAGCCAAACATTGTAAGGCGCGCCCAGCCGATCCAGTTCACCCACGATGGCGGCTGCAATCTCCAGCGTAACCTCATCAGTTATGACGCAAACCTTTTCTTCCGGCCGCACTCGCAAGCAAACAGTAACCGCATTGCGCGCGCCAGGTGTGTATTCGGGATCGAAAGAAATTTGTTTGAGTCGAGCGCCCCAGGCCCCTTCCGCAATTTGCGCAGGGGCGGGGAAGTTGGTTGCGTCTGCAGGAATGGTCATTAGCCTACTTTTCTCTCGGATGCTGGCTCGTCTTGTGCCAAGCCGGACTCCGTCTCTTCAATAATGTAATCGACAACTTTTTTCAAATCTCCAGTTTCCTGATACACCTGCAATTGCCGGTCGGCGCCGCTGCCCTGCTCCAGCATGGTGTAGATGTAGTTCAACTCCTCGCGCGAGTCCAGTTCGTCTGCTACATCGTCGACGAATTCCAGGTACTCTCGAATCAAATCTCGGGCCGGCACTTCCGTCTGCTTTCCGAAATCAATCAGCTTCCCGTTCATTCCGTAGCGCGCCGCCCGCCACTTGTTCTCCATGATTAATGCGCGACGGTACAAACGGAATCCCTGATTCGCTGTATGCAGCTTATACAGCTTCGCCACCGTCGCCTGGATAAGTGCCGCCAGGGCAATCGTCTCATCGGCGCGCATGGGAATATCGCATACCCGGAATTCGATCGTATTAAAGAACGGGTGCGGACGGATATCCCACCAGATCTTTTTGGCGTTGTCGATGCAATTGGTCTTAATCAGCAACTTGATGAAGTTGTCGTATTCGCCCCAACTCGGAAAATAGTCAGGAATGTTAGTGCGCGGAAACTTATCGAATACCTTGCAGCGGTACGACTTCAAGCCCGTATTCATTCCCAGCCAGAAGGGCGAATTGGTGGACAAAGCGAGCAAGTGCGGAAGAAAATACCGCGCATGATTCATCATGTGAATCGCGGTTTCGCGATCCTCGATCCCAATATGCACGTGAAGTCCGAAGATCAGATTGGCTCGGGCCACGAGCTGCATGTCTTCAACAATATTCTTGTAGCGCTCGTCGGGATGTATCTCTTGCGTGCGCCAATCGGAAAACGGATGAGTGGCCACTGACGCCAGCCGCAGCCCATTCTCTTTGGCCAGCCTCACAATATCGCGCCGCAGCATTTTCACTTCCGCTTTGGCTTCTTTGATGTTCTTGCAAACCCCAGTCCCTACTTCCACCACTGACTGGTGCATTTCCGCCTTCACCCGCTCTTGCAGCAACAGCTTGCCTTTTTCGAGGATCTCCGCCCGAATATGCGACCGCAGATCCCGGGTCTCCGGATCTACTGTCTGATATTCCTCTTCGATCCCGATGCTAAAACTGGGCTTCATGGCCTCAGCGCACAAGTGATATTGCTTACCTTATCTTTATCTTTAATCTTTATCTTTAATCTTTAACTCTGGGCATGACAAAGCTCGAAATCAGCGCTAACAGTATACCAACCAGCCCATTGATACCCATCCGAAGCTGTGGTGGGCCTGGAACCATGACAGCCACAGGAAGAGACCGACAAGAAGCAGCATCAACAAACTTAGACAGATGGAGACGAAAGAGAATAAGTTGCGCATCCAATGTCCCGCAGACAATGCTCGAGACAGCAAGATGATCCCCGTGACTTGACCGATGAGAATCGCTCCGATTCCCCACACTACGAATAATTCAGTCAGTCCTCCAGCGACGGCGCCGATTCCAGCGGCCTTCTGTTTCGCAATACCTCGGAGCGTAATTCCGAGACCGATCGCAATAGGAATCCACGGACTCCATACCAAAAGTGCTCCCCAGCGGACCCGCTTCTTGTTGGTCTCGTCCGTCGTTTCCGAAGAATTGCCCATTTATTTCGCCGCCTTGCCCCGCTTCCGTTCCGCCACCCACGCCGGTTCTCCCTTGCGGGATTGTTTGGCCGGGGTTTTTCCAGCGAGAAAACTGGCCCAGCGCAACTCCCGCGCCGGATCTTCGCCGGTCTTCGCCATCTTCACTGCCATCTCGGCCACAGCGTTCACAATCCAGTCGAAGTTTTCCTGCCCCACTGACGTAATCTCGGCATCCGGCGCTGGATTCAGAAAATCAATCGCATAAGGCACGCCGGCCTCTACCGCAAACTCCACGGTGTTCAAGTCGTATCCGAGCACGCGGCAGAGCGTCAGCGCATCCTTCTCGATGCGATCCTTCAGCGCAGGCGAGGAGGGTGGCGGATTCCCCTTCACATATCGCTCATGAAACGGGGCCCGGGGGTCGTACTTCATAATGTGCACTTTTTCCTGACCCACCACATAGCATCGGTAATACTCCTCAAACACCACGCCGTGCTGCAGGGTCATGCACAAGTCGCCCGTCTGGTTGTAGTGCTGAAAAAATTCTTCCGGCGAATGAACGTGGTAGACATGCTTCCAGCCGCCTCCGGAATAAGGCTTCAGGAAAGCAGGGAAGCCGACATAGTCGAACAGTTCCTGCCAGTTCAGCGGGAAGATCAAGTTTCGCATCGACCGGTCGGTGGTGCCTTCCGGATGCTTATTGTGAGGAAGAATAATTGTAGGCGGAATCGCAACGCCCAGCTTGTGGGCCAGCGCATAGTTAAAAAATTTGTCATCTGCCGTCCACCAGAACGGATTGTTCACCACGATCGTCCCCTGCAGTGCCGCATTTTTCAGGTAGGCCCGGTAGAAAGGAATATCCTGCGAGATCCGGTCAATGATGACGGCATATTTATTGGGCTCATCCATTCGGACACCGCCGATCTGCACAAACTCCGCCGTCACACCGTCAACGTTCATCGCGTTGATTTTCTCCACCAACGCCGGCGGAAACGTATTCTCCATCCCAAAAAGAATTCCGATCTTCTTCATCGCTTACTCCATTTCCTGAACGACTAACGACCAACAATTAACGACCAACAACTAACGGTCTGCGCTCAAAAGTACTTTCCCACCATGTTCAGCCAAAGCGGCCAGTCATGCTTCGAATTGTCGCCGTAGATATCCAGCCAGTGAGGCACCGCTTTGCCATTCAGGATCGCTGAAAACTTCACGTTCTGATCCAGGCAGATATCCCAGTCCGCGGAGCCTAGAACAATTTTCATCTGCCGATAGCGACTCAAAAACCAATCATCATTCTGATTCGGCAAATAGTCCGGAGGGCAATTAAAGTAGCAATCATCATCGTAATATCCGTCCAGAAAACGATGAATATCGAATGCCCCGCTCATGCTCACGCAATGGGTCACGACGTCGGGATGCTTCAAGGCAAAATTCACCGCGTGGTAGGCTCCAAAACTGCAGCCCGTCACGGCCAGCTGCGGGTTCGAATTCTTCCATCGAATGAAGGGGACGAATTCATGCAGAATGTAGCGTTCAAACTGCAGGTGCCGCAGGACCCGCACCTTGGGATGCACGCTTTTGTTGTACCAGCTCTCGGTATCAACCGCGTCCGTGCAAAAAACCTGCAACTCGCCGCGCTCGATCTTTGGGGCCAAAACGCCGATCATGCCGCGATCTTCATATTCGAAAAACTTTCCCATCGAGGTAGGAAAAACGACCAGCGGCGTGCCGGCGTGGCCAAACACCAACGCTTCCATCTCCCGGTGGAGTTCCTGGCTGTATGCCTTGTGATATTCACGATTCATGGTGGACAAGCTGCGCGGGGCATGACAGTCGCAGCCGAAGTATCTTACCTGAACCGGAGAGCTCACAATTAAGTTTGTGCAGAACTCCCGGCGCCCAAATGTCATCAGATGATATCGTGATACGAGACATGTCGTGGACGCTCCCCAAACTGGTTCCGCGGTCCGCGCCGGTAATTCTTTTAATCCTCACGGTTGGCGCCATCAGCGGATTTGCAGCGGTTGGTCACCTTGTCGCCCGCTACAACGCCAATCAGCAGGCCCGCGGCCGCAAACTGTATGCGTACGGTGTTGCCGCCGCCGAAGCAGGCCGTTATGACGATGCAATCGAGGATTTTCGCGCTGCCCTCACCTGCGACCCCGCCAACTCCCAGTATCAGTTGAGCCTGGCCCGAGCGTTGCGCGACAGCAACGATCCGCGCCGGCTCGACGAAGCCGAATCCTACCTCCTCGCGCTCTGGCAGCGCGCTCCCCAGGACGCCGCCGTCAATCTCGCCCTGGCTCGCGTCGCCGCGCATCGCGGTTCCATCGAGGACGCTACGCGCTACTATCACAATGCAATGTACGGAGTCTGGAATTCTGATCCCGATTCCAACCGCAACAAAGCTCGCATCGAATTGATCCAGTTCCTGCTCAAAAAAAACGCTCTCGCTCAGGCCGACTCCGAGCTCATTGCCCTCGCTGCGTCCTTGCCGCCAAATGACCTTGCCGCGCACCTGCAAGCCGCGCAATTGTTTGCGCAAGCTCAAGACTATCGCGGCGCCCTCGCCCAGTACGAAAGTGTTCTCCGCTTCGATCCGACGAACGTGACTGCGATGGCCGGAGCCGGCGAGGCCGCGTACCGGTCGGGCGATTACACTGCCGCCCAGCGCTATTTGCGGAACGCGATTGACGCCAATCGTGAAGACGCCAATGCTCGCCAGCTTCTCGCATCAACTGACCTGGTGCTGCGCTCGAATCCTTTCCACAGTCACATCTCCGACGCCGAACGCAACCGTCGTATCGGCGCAGCCTTCGCCCAAGCTGAAAACCGTCTTACCGAGTGTGCTCAGCAGTCGGGGATCAGCCTCAACCCGACGGATCCCTCTGCCGCGTCTCCGCTTTCCACCCTGCAATTCCGCTGGACTACTGTCAAACCCGATCTCGATCAACTTCGATCTCCCGCAGAAACCGACTTGCCTGATGCGATCATGGACGTTGTCTTCCAAATTGAACAGCAGACTGCCGCAACCTGCGGACAGCCGCAAGGTCTCGACCTCGCATTGCTCTTGATTTCTGAAAAACGCGAGACTGCTACCCAATGAGCGATCCCGCCGCAGATTCTTCGGCATCTACGCCACAGCCTGCGTTGGTGCGGCTGCATATTCGCCAGCGGCTGTTTTCGACTCTGGAAGGCGTCTTCCACGAAGAGGTGTTCTTCCTGATCCTCTCCGTTTTCATTGGAATTTTCTCCGGGCTTGCGGTTGTCTGTTTTCGGCTCGCGATCGACTGGATGCACCTCGCCCTGCTGGGGCCGCTGCCGCAAACCCACAGCTGGCGCCTGTTCGCCGTTCCCTCGCTTGCCGGCCTGGTCGTAGCCGCGCTGGTACTGCACGTTTTCCCAGGCATCCGAGGAAGCGGCGTCAATCAGACCAAGGCTGCACTCTATATCTTTAACGGCTTCATCCCTTTTCGCACCGCTGTCGGAAAATTCCTCTGCGCCGCGATTGCGATCGGGTCTGGTCAGTCGCTGGGTCCGGAAGACCCGTCTTTGCAAATTGGGGCCAGCATTGCCTCCGCTCTGGGCCGCCAGCTTGAAATTTCCCGGGAGAAACTTCGCCTCATGGCGCCGGTCGGCGCCGCCGCCGGCCTAGCCGCAGCGTTTAACGCACCTATCTCGGCTGTTCTCTTCGTCATCGAAGAAGTCATAGGACGCTGGAGCGCCGGCATTCTCGGATCGGTGGTGCTCTCCGCCGTGTCCAGTGTTGTGATTGTCCGCTCGTTTCTCGGCAGTGAGCCGCTGTTCCGCATTCCGGTCACGACCTTTAAGCGGCCGAGTGAACTCATCGCATATGCTGTGCTCGGCATCGCAGGTGGTCTTGCTTCGGTCGCGTTCGCTAAATCGATTGGCTATTTCCGGCCGCTGCTCAAAGCTCTGCCACGCTGGACGCAATATCTTCAACCCGCGATCGCTGGACTCCTGGTCGGACTCATCGCATTCCTGGGTGCTCCGCAAGTCATGGGCGCCGGGTACGATTCGATGGACCAAGCCATGCACGGCCAATTCGCATGGAAATTCCTCGCGATGCTCGCAATTCTCAAAATTGTCGCCACCACTGTTTCCTTTGTCAGCGGCACTCCCGGAGGCATGTTCGCACCTACGCTCTTCATTGGGGCGATGCTTGGGGGGGCTGTCGGGGATATCGAGCGCTTGTTTTTTCCCCATCTGACCGGATCGACGGGAACCTATGTGCTGGTTGGCATGGGCGTCCTTTTCGCGGGGTTCCTTCGTGTGCCCATGACTTCTGTCTTCATGGTTCTGGAGGTCAGCGGTAACTACGAGATCATCGTCCCGGTCATTGTCGCTAACACATTCTCTTATCTTGTGTCTCGTGGCCTACAGACTGTCCCCATCTTCGATTTGCTGACGCGTCAGGACGGACTTATTTTGCCGTCTCTGGAAGAGGACCGTGAAGAAACTATCCTGCGCGTTGAAGATGCCATGCTGCCGGTATCAAAGACGATCCTCAACGCGCAGGACTATGTAGACGCCAGTGCGCAACGGGTTCAGGATTCACCAGACTCCACCTTCCTGGTGCGGATGCACCCCAGCGGCTGGAACGTCATCAGCCGGGAGCAACTGCAGCGTCTTTTCCGGGAAGGCAAGGGCGAACTGACGCTTGGTTCCGTTTTACCCGCCCAGCCCCTGCCTAGCCTCTACCCTGATTTACCCCTTGATTCCGCCCTCCGCTATGTCAATGCCTTCCCGCTCATCCCGGTGGTCAATCGAGCAGACTCACGTCAGTTGGAAGGCGTCATTTCCCGCGACTCTGTCTTCCAGAAATACGGAACTCCATCAACGCACGACTGACCCTTTTATCAATCGCTTGCCGTCACTTCGTGCGGATCTAGTTCGGCTCCCTGGAGCCGGCTGAAACTGCACGATTCCACATATGTGCAAGGTTTTGCGCCTACGCTTGAGCGGGATTCCCTAACTTGAATCCCAGCAGTTCGGATCTGGTAGCAGGATTGCCCATACCATGCCGGAAGCCGCGCCAATCCGGCTTCTGTCAGTGCTTTTACACTTTAGGAAGTTTCCCCCGGACAGGATCAAGTTTATGAAGACCATGCTCTGCGCTCTCTGCTTTTTTTGCGCCACAGCCCCGGCATTCTCACAGAGTGCTTCCGTTCTTAGCAATACTGCCCAGCCAATTCAAATAGCGGACCATCCCCAGCACGCCTCCGAGCACGCAATGGCCAGGGAATCCAGCCTGCTCAGCACTTCTTCTTACAGCTATGCCCAAGGCGAGGTCCCACTGGCGGAACTCGGCTCGATCCAATATGAAACGCCTCTCGGCGACGTTGCCCGTGCATTTAGGAAGGAACGGGCCGCGAGCACTGTTTCCAAGGCCGTCAAAGTCTTAGAGAAGTAATCGGCCTGCTCGATACGGGTGAAAGAGAACTCGGTTGTTCTCGGAGGCCATCATTTCGGAAGGCTTCGCGCAGTTCGAAAATCAGCGCCCCGAATTACTTAGGGCTTTTGCGTGGGCCGCAGCAGAATCTCGCTCACAAACGACTGCGGACTTTGTGTTGCCAGCATGGCCACGGTGTGCGCCACATCTCCCGGTTGCAGCATCTTGGCAGGGTCCTTGCCGGCATGTGGGCTGAGGTCAGTATTGGTCGAACCAGGACAAATGACGGACACGCGGATATTGCTGCCCCGGAGTTCCTCAGCCAACGAGTAGCTCAGTCCATTTAATCCCCATTTAGATGCGGCGTAGGCGGCGCCGTTCGGGAGCGCATTCTTCCCGGCGAGGGAGGAAATGTTGATGATATGGCCGGAACGCGCACGAATCATAATGGGTCCGAAGGCTCGAGTTGTGTAGTAGACCCCGCGAAGGTTTGTGTTCAGG
This sequence comes from uncultured Acidobacteriota bacterium, assembly GCA_963842075.1. Taxonomy (GTDB): domain Bacteria; phylum Acidobacteriota; class Terriglobia; order Terriglobales; family Acidobacteriaceae; genus Sulfotelmatobacter. The sequence continues at coordinate 211,405 of CAWJFA010000024.1, forward strand.
ATTTGGTCCCAGGAGTCGGGAGGAAGTTGGTGCAGTGGGCCGCCGAATCCGCCAATGCCTGCGTTGTTAACCAGGATGTCTACTTTTCCGAAGGAGGACTCGACGCGCCGGGCAGCTTCCTCGACAGACTGAAGACTGGTTACGTCGCAGGGCAGTACCTCAGCCTTACCACCGGATTTCATAATTGCCTGCGCGCTTGATTCGAGCGCGGAACGAGTGCGCCCGCACAACACGGTAGCAGCGCCTAGATTCGATAATTCGTGAGCGATGGCGGCGCCAATACCGCGACCTGCACCGGTAATGACTGCTACTTGTCCCGCGAGGAGTTGATCTTTGGTCATAACAATGTGCCCGTTAAGAATGATTTTATGTCGCCGCACGGATTTTCCGAAAAGCTGGATGAGGGCCATCTACGGGGCCGCATAATTGCATCTTATACAATTAAAGAGCCGTGCAAGAGGGAAGTTGCTTGCCTTCGGAAGAAGAGGTACTTATAATCCGGCAAACCCCGTAAGCGGGGTGAGTCGCCTTACGTCTCACAGGTCGTCCTTTTTTCTGGGGCCCGGCCGGCAAGCGACGGCGCTCTTTAGCATTACAGGAGCGCGATTATCTGTCCGAGTAGAATGCAGCCACAAAGTTAAGGAATTGTGTTTTCCGATATTGTCGATTCCCCAAGAGCCTAAGGAGCCATACTGATGAAAAAGATTCTGGTCACGGTTGTGCTTGGAGTTGCTGCGATGGCAGCGGCCGAGAACGCCGGTCAGTCTGCGCAGCCCACACCGGCGCCCGCAGCACAAGGACAACCACCGGCGGCAGCGGCACAAGCGCCGGTAATCAAGGACCCCGCCGAATACAACGCGTATATGGGCGCCATCCAGCAGAAGGATCAGACGGCGCAAATAAGCGGCCTGGAAGCTTATCTGACGCAGTACCCAAATAGCGTGATGAAGGTCGCTGCCTTACAAACTCTTATGCAGGACTATCAGCAGACCAACAACCAGCAGAAGACGATTGATACCGCTGTGAAACTGGTAGCGGCGGATCCCTGCAATGTGCGAGCGCTGGCTTTGCTGGCCTTCATCGATCGTCTCAAAGCGCAGGGAGGCGACGCCAATGCCAAGCAGGATCTGACGGATGCCAAGAAATACGGGCAGCAGGGACTGGATTGTTTGCCAAAGTTTACCAAGCCCGATGGCACCTCCGACGCGGATTTTCAGAAGATGAAAGATCAGATGACCGGGATCTTCAACGCGGCCGTCGGCATCGCTGCTCTCACCGACAAAGACTATGACGCGGCCCGGAAAGCGTTGCGCGCGGCGGTGGACAGCAGTCCCGATTCGCAAAAGGATTTCAGTGTGGTTTATCCCCTCGCGCTGGCTTACGCGGGTCCCAATCCGCCAGACCCGAAAATCACTCCAGACCCGCTGAATGCTATCTGGTTCGCCGCCCGTGCTTCGACGGTGGCACCGAATCCTCAGTATCAGCAGCAGATCGAGAAATACGCCAAGAGTCAATACACCAAGTACCATGGTGGGGACGACGGGTGGACGGATGTGCTGGCGCAAGCTAAGGCTAGCCCTGACCCTCCCGCTAACTTTGCTATCAAGCCCGCTCCTTCTCCCGCCGAGCAGGCCCACAACATGGTGGTGGCTACGCCGCCAGATAAAATGGACTTCGCGACCTGGCAGTTCGTGTTTACCAATGGCTCAAAAGAAGACCAGGATGCTGTCTGGAACGCCATTAAGGGTAAGGCTGTTCAGATGAACGGAACGGTCATTCACGCGACGCCAACCGAATTCCTGATCGCGGGCAGTTCGGACGATATCGATGCGAAGAAGCCGGATATCACTCTTACGTTTGAAGAGAAGGTTCCGCTGAAGCTGATCCCCAAAGATGGCGCCAGTTTGGATTTCCAGGGGGAACCTGCGTCCTACACATCTACTCCTTTCATGATGACCATGGAGAAGGGCAAGTTGCTGAAGGCCGCAGCGCCGGCCCCGGCAAAGAAGGCTCCTGTTCACCACAAGGCAGCTTCAACTTCTCAGTAGGTTGGAGTTTGAATTTGAAAAGGCAGCCCGCCAGGGCTGCCTTATTTTTGGCGGCTCATGCAAATGCTTATCCCGCAGAACTAGCGCGCTAACGTGCAGCTTTTTTATCTAACGACATGGGGCGCGCACTCCGCGGCGGCCGCTTTGCTCCATCGCGAAGCTGGCGGACGTCGATCTTGAGTTCATCAATGGTCCGGCTTAGCGTATTCCGGTGCATCCCCAGTTCGCGGGCGGCGCGGCACTGGTTGCCCTTATTTTCCTGCAGGACGGTTAGGATAAAGCGCTTCTTGAATTCGCGCACACCCTCGGAGTAGAGGATGTTGCTCTTATACATCTGCAAAATGAGTGCTTCCAGTTGATCTTTCACGTAGGTCTCTCTCTTCCAATGGTTTTGCTGTCTTCGCCCGAAAGCTGGTGTTCGAAAGCAGTGCCTCTTATTTATTTCGAGGGGCAGCGGGAATTCCATTCAAATCTTTCGGAGCCCGATGCAAGAAATCCAGTCCCTCGTAAAAACGGGCCCGCAACTCTGATGGAGCCACCCAGATCGCGGCTCTTCCCACAACCAGGAAATACGGCGCCAGTTCTGAATCCTCCAGCATCTTGAAGGTCGGCGTAAACGCGGTCATTCCCACCAGCACCACGGCCACCACCAACCCACCCTTCACCACGCCCAACAATGCGCCTAGGAGACGGTCGAAGCCGCTCAGTCCGGCCGCCTTCATCAATCTTCGAGCGATCCTGCCGGCAATGCTGAACAGTATCAAGATCGTAAAAAAGATGACGAGGAAAGCCAGAATCTCGGCCAATAACTCTGACTTCAAGAATGACATCAACCACTCGGCGAGCCTTTTGTATCGCCAGGCGGCCACGATGTATCCCACAGCCAATCCCGCCATGCTCAAGGCTTCCGCGAAGAAGCCGTGGATGGCGGCTAATACCACATTCAACAGCACGACCAGGACAATCAACCAGTCCGCCGCGGTCATGCAATTCTCCTGTCCGCAGTCTCTCGGACGGTTCCACCATTACACATCCAGGTTGCGACCCGTAAGCTGGCGATAGGCGTCAAGATACTTTTCGCTCGTGTGGCTGGCAACTTCGGCCGGCAGAGCCGGCGCAGGTGGCTGTTTGTTCCAGCGAATTTGTTCCAGATAATCACGAACGTACTGCTTGTCGTAGGACTCCTGCGATCGCCCGGGCGCGTACTTATCGGCGGGCCAGAAACGGGACGAATCCGGCGTCAACACTTCATCTGCCAGCGTAATTCCGTGAGCCGTGCGTCCAAACTCAAACTTGGTGTCGGCGATGATGATACCGCGCTGGCGCGCGTAAGCCGCAGCTTTTTTGTAGATCCGTAAAGTGAGATCGCGCAGATAGCTGGCGGTTTCCGTGCCCAGGATTTCGCACATGCGCGCGAACGGAATATTTTCATCGTGGCCGCTGATGGCTTTAGTGGCAGGGGTGAAGATAGGCTCGGGAAAAGCCTCGGATTCCCGCAGGCCTGCCGGCAATTCGATGCCACAGACCTTGCCCGACGTCTGATATTCCTTCCACGCAGAGCCTGAAATATAGCCGCGTACAACGCACTCTACCGGAAACATCTCCGCGCGCTGCACCACCATCGACCGCCCGCGCAACTGATCGGCATACTTCTGCAGGGCTTGCGGATAACGCTCGATATCTGCCGTGATCACATGGTTGGGAACGACGTCGGAAAGAAAGTCGAACCAGAATAGAGAAATCTGGGTCAGGACTCGACCTTTCTGCGGTATGCCCGTAGCCAGCACATAGTCGAAGGCGGAAATGCGATCCGTCGCAACAAAAAGCAGCCGCTCATTATCTAACTGGTAAACATCGCGGACTTTTCCGCTGGCATGGAGTTTGAGATCGGGGAAATCAGTTTGTATGAGTACGGGATCAAGAAGATTAGAAGTCATGTTGGAATTTTACAGGTAAGCAGCGACGGGTATTCTAGACCGCCAGAAATTTTTGTCAACGACAGAGATTGCAAGCGAGAAGAAATCTTTTCCTACGGGCAGGGAAATGTTGGTAGTTGGGAGGTCAATGGGAAGTCCGGGAAGTACGAGTCTGCGCCGAGGGTTGTGGAAAACCTGAGGATGAGAGTGGATAAATGGGCGGAGCACAATATCCGCTGCATGTTCGATCTTCGACCTGGTGGGTCTTAGCCGTAGCCGTTCCTCCGTGGGAGTTCACGGGGCTAGTCTTTTTGGATAGCACCCGGATGGGCAAGCCCTTGGGATGGTCTAAGCTTGGCGCTGGAGCCTCACTAACTCAGGCGGCTCCGAAGCGGACCGAGACGAGTTTCGATACGCCGGGCTCCTGCATGGTTACGCCGTAGAGCACGGGCGCTATGCTCATGGTCTTTTTGCTGTGCGTGATCAGGACGAACTGCGTCTTGATACTCATCTCTTTCACCAGCTCGGTGAACCGGCCGATATTGGCCTCGTCGAGCGGGGCGTCCACTTCGTCAAGGATACAGAACGGACTGGGTGTGTACTGGAAGATGCCCACCAGCAGGGCGAGGGCTGTGAGCGCCTTTTCGCCGCCGGAGAGCAGCAACACACTTTGCAGGCGTTTGCCCGGCGGAGAAGCGACTACGTCAATTCCGCTCTCCGCGCTATTTTCCTCGTCCGTGAGTTTCATAAATGCATGGCCACCGCCGAAAAGCTTTTTAAACGTGGCCTGGAAGTTTTCGTTGATTTTGGCGAACGCTTCCTGGAATTTCTGGCGCGAAACCTGGTCAATTTCACGAATCGTAGCGGTTGTGTTCTCGATCGAGGAGATGAGGTCCTGGCGCTGGGCATCGAGGAAAGTGTGCCGCTCGACGCTCTCACGGTACTCTTCCAGTGCCATCATGTTTACCGGACCCATGGCATCGAGCTTGGCGCGCATCTGACGATATTCCTGATCGCTTGCCGCAAGTTCGTCGCCGGTGACAAGGACTAGGGTGGTGTCGCCCAGCAAAGCGGCGCGCTCGATGCCGAGTTCATTGAGGCACGTTTCGGCCATATGCATGGCGTCGGCTTCCAGCTTGGCCGAGGCGGCCTGTAACTCGCCCCGGCGGTCGCGGGTCTGGTCAAGAACTTGACGGGCATTACGGAGAAGTTCGTCGATCTCGGAGAGGCGGGTGCGGAGCTGGTCTTTTTCAAACTGCAGCAAGCCTTCGCGCGCCTGTCCAGCATTGCGCTCGGCTTCAAGATCGGCTGCCTGTTGCTGGAGTTGAAGGTTTTGGGCTTCGCGCTGCAGTTTCTCGGTGGCCGCGGCTTCGATTTGCGACGCGAGAGAACGGAGGCGCTCGTTCATTTCGGTGAAAAGAGAATCGATGCGCCCGAGCACGGCGGTGGCGGAGCGATGCCGCTCTTCCAAAGCCGCAACCCGGGCCACGCGCTGCGAGCTGGTCTGAGCAGCTTCCTCGCGACGCTGACGGAGGGCTCGGAGAGATTCCTGCGACGCCTCGATTTGCTGCTCCAATTGCGCGCGCGTCTGCTCGAGGGCGGCAATTTCCGCCTGCCGCATTGTGATGGTCGATTCCTGCTCGGTGCGCTCCACAAAGAGCCGCTGCAACTCGGCTTGGGATATGTCCATGCGCTCGCCGACGCGGGCCATTTCCGAATCGAGTTGTTGCAGCAGGTGGCGAGAAGTCATGGTCTTATGTTCCGCCTCTCGCTTTTCGCCTTCCAACCGTTCCTGGAGGGAAGTGAGTTCTTTGATCTCACGGCCGAGCGTGAGTACTCGCATCTCTCCTTCACGAAGAGCCCGCTCCAATTCCTCGAGCTGGCGAAGAACTTCTCGAAGTTCGCGTTTCATCGAGAGTGGGCCCTCCGCGCGCTGTTTGCCGCCGGTAACGGTTACATTGTGGAAGCACTCCCCGGTCTGCGACAAAAAGAACGCGTCGGGATTTTCCAATGCCAGGCCGCGCGCGGTATCCGATCCCGGAACAATATAGCCATCGCGGAGCTTCGGGAGAATCACTTCGAGCGACTTTCCGAAGCCATCGAGAACGCGAATCGTGTGCTTCAAAGGCACGATGGAAGCGGTTGGCGGGGCGCAGTGAGCGGCTTCGTCGAGTATGAAGGAGAACTTGGCCTGCGAATCTTCGGGATGAACCAAGAATGTGGCGCGGCCGTCGACGTCGCTACGCAGCAGGCGGAGGCCTTCGTCGGCAGCATCCCAGGACTTGACTACGATGTAATTCAATTCGTCGCGTAGGAAGTCTTCTACAACGCGCTCAAAGCGGGGCTCGACTTCAAGGAAATCCGCCAGCACGCCGACTGGCGCGAGGCCACTCTGCATCACTCCTGATTGAAAAAGGCGTCGAACGGACTCGGTAGAATATCCGTGCTCAGCGATCACAGCTTCGAGAGATCCTTTTCTTCCGAGAGCGGTAGCGAATTCAGCGCGCAGCAGGTCGAGGTGACTCTTGGCTTTCGTTTCTTCCGTGCGCTTAGCTTCGATCAGGCGGCGCAATTGATTAATCTCTTCCGTGATTCCTGCAACCCGCTGTGTAACCGTTTCGAACTCCAGGCCAAGTTGCCCACGCTGTCCGCCGAAAGCTTCCACCTGAAGGGTTGCATTGCCAATTTCAGTCTGCAGACGGCGGGCTTCGCGGTCCGCGCCGGCGAGGCGCTCTTCGGCCTGAGCGAGTTGGTTGCGAAGCCGCGAAACCGAGGACACGGTGTCGAACATGGCGACGCGAGACTCTTCCTGCTGTCGTTCGACTTCCGCCAACGCGATAGCCGCGTCCGTGGCTTCCTGCTGCGATAAGGCTAGCTCGTGTTGAGCCGCCGCCAAGTCGACGGCAGCCGATTCCAGGACCTGCCGATTGGAATCGTGCTCGGCTTCAAGCGAGGTCAGGCGGTGACGGGCTTGGGCCAGTTCCGTTTCCGCCGATGCCGAGCGAAGAACTAACTCGGCGCAGCGCTCCTCGTTATGTCGTCGCTGGGCTTGCGCACGGTCGATCTCCATGGCGAGCTGACTCAAGCGATCGCGATTTTCGCGCAGCTCGCTTTCAATTGCATAACCACGCTCAGTACCTTCTGTGTGCTCGGCTTCAAGTTGCTGCAGGGCTTCCGTGCGCTGCTGCATGTCCTTGGCGAGCGCGTGGAGCTGAACCTCGAGTTCGGTGTTCTCCCGCTCGATTGCAGAAAACTTACTGGCCAGAACTACACGCAGCTGAGCACGCATCTCATCGCGCAGCTTGGCGTAACGTTCGGCTTTGGCGGCCTGACGCTTCAACGAATTCATCTGACGCGTGACTTCCTCGAAAATGTCGTTGATGCGCGCGAGGTTCAACTTGGCGTCTTCAAGGCGCGCCTCGGCCAGGCGCTTCTTGGTTTTGAACTTGGTGATTCCGGCGGCCTCTTCGAGAATGGCCCGCCGGTCGGTGGGGCGGCTGCTGAGGATCTGGCCGATGCGGCCTTGCTCGATGAGGGCGTAGGTCTCGGGTCCGAGGCCGGTGCCCATGAAGAGTTCCTGAATATCGCGGAGGCGGCAAAGTTTTCCGTTCAACAGATATTCACTGTCTCCGGAGCGGAACAGACGCCGCGTAACCACAATTTCACCCGCGTGGAATTGCTGCTGGTTGAACTTTCGGCGGCGGATTTTGAGCACGACTTGCGGGGCGGCTATTACAGCTACCGAGGTTATCGGCGTGACGGTGGCGAGAGTACCGGACGGCAGGGCAAACACCGGTTCGTCATCGGGGAAGGCAACCGCGATAGTTGTGACTTTGGACCGTGGGATTTCCACTTCTTCGGTCTTTCCGGGCTGGGCGTCTTCCACGGCACGCTCGGTTTGTTCTGCGGCGCGGGCCCGGATAGCCTGTTCATCCCAGTCTTTATCCGGCAGATCGGCACCCGGTAGATCAGCGGCGCTTCTTAGAACCGCGGCAGCACTCGGCAGTTCGTCCTGAATGTCGATCTCGGTGGGCGCGTCGGCGTCGGGCCCGGGGTACTCCTCGGGATCAATTAGAGTCAGCGATACTTCGGCCATGCCAGTAGGCTTGCGGTCACGGGTACCGGCAAAAATCACGTCTTCCATCCGGGCGCCGCGCAGGGTCTTGGCCGACTGTTCGCCGAGCACCCAGGAGATGGCGTCGGCAATATTCGATTTTCCGCAGCCGTTGGGGCCGATGATGGCGGCGATTCCGTCCCCGTGAAACTTGAGGTCGGTACGGTCGCAAAACGATTTGAAGCCGAGAATCTGAAGCCGCTTCAGTTTAAGCAACGTTGACTCCTTGGGAAAAACAGTGGCCAGTTTCTTGGCCAGTTGCCGGTGTCGCGAGCTGTTTACCAGGCGGGTTCCTTCGCCCTCGAAACCGCATCCGTTTGAACGAATCGTAACCAGTTCCGTCCCAGGCTGGAGAGATCGGGCACAAATTTAAGCAACTGTAACGGTGAAATAGGGGCGGGGTCAAGCAATATAACACTATATATTGTATGGCCTTACGTCCGAGCGCTCTGGGTTGCACACACATTGCAGCAAATGCCTGGTTTTTGGGATTAGGGAACTTAAGAGGCGGGAGAATCGCGAGAGCAAAATCATGGTAGCGCATCTGGAGGGTGTAAACAACGGGGTTGCTGATTTACCCGGTCTATCGAACCCGTCAGGAGAATTGTGTATTGCGAATGCCCAGGCGGGATTGCAGTTGCTTTCGGTAGCGCCGGCTTAATCGAAGTCTCGCGCCGTTTTCGAGCAGGACATCGTATTCGCCGTCCTCACTCAGTTTTAGACTTCGGACCCGATCCAGTTTTACGATTGTCGAGCGGTGAATGCGGCAAAAGAGATCCGGATCCAACTCCTGCTCGAGTTCGGACATGCTGCGGCGTAACAAATACGTTCTCGGCCCCACATGAAGTGAGGCGTAGTAGTCGGCAGCCTCGACCCAATCAATCTCGGAGACTTTCACGAATGAGACTTGGCCAACGCCCTTGATGGCCAGTCGGTCCAGCCTTTTCGGCAGGTCTCTGCCATTGTTTACTCTTCGCTTGGCGCGATCCAGTGCGCGCTCGAAGCGCGCATTGTCGAATGGTTTCAAGAGGTAGTCGAGGGCCCCGGCCTCGAAAGCCCGCAACGCGTACTGATCGTAAGCGGTTACAAAGACGATGGCAGGGGGCAGATCCCTACCCAGCAGTTCCAAAACGTCGAAGCCGTCGCATTCCGGCATCTGAACATCTAGGAATACCAAGTCGGGTTTTGCATTGCGAATCTCCGCCAAGGCCTGCACGCCAGAGCCACATTCGCTAACGATTTCAATTTCCGGATCACGGCGCAACAGGACAGTAATGCTGCTGCGAGCGAGCGGTTCGTCATCCACGATGAGCGTCCGTATCTTTGTGGGGCACTTTTCCGGGCGCACGAATCACTCCTCGCAGGGCAGGGAAACGTAAGGCAACGATACCGAAACAGCGACGCCACCCGAGCCCTGATTTCCGATGTTCAACTCGAACGCATCTCCATATAAGGTTTTTAGGCGAGTTCGCACATTAGAGAGGCCAATCCCGGAATGCGTCTTTTCCCAGCCTGCCTGGAGGCTGGGGCCGTCGTTATAAACGCTGAGCGTGATCGTGCCGTTTACGCGAGACGCCGATACCTTGATCGCACCGCCTTGGACTCGTTTCGCAACGCCGTGCTTAACCGCATTCTCGACCATGGGCTGCAGAATCAGGCTTGGAACTTGCGCTGGGAGGAGCTCGCTTGGAACATCCACACTGAACTGAAGACGCTCGGCAAATCGCGCTTTTTGAATGTCTAAATACTTCTGCACAAAGTGCAGTTCCTCTTCCAGCGGTACTTGTTGCCGTTCGGAATCTTCTACAACGCGGCGCAAGAAGTCGCTCAACCCAGCAATCATGTTCACGGCTGCGTCGTTTCTTCCCTCACGCACCAGGCCAGCGATGGCATTGAGGGTATTGAATAGGAAATGCGGCTCGATTTGCCTGCGAAGAGCATTGAGCTGCGCCTTGGAGAGTTGCTCGTTCAACCGCGCGGTTTCGGTTTGTTGCAGGGCCAATCGCTCCCGTGAATCCAGAATGTGGCTGACCAGAAGGATGGCGCCGTAAAGGATGAAGTACGACAGAAGATTGTTATAGAACTTGTGCAACCAAATAGATTCGAACGGATCCGATCGGGGCGACATGGCCCACGGATTCAGCAGTTCTTCCAGCAAGGCGATCCAAGCGGCCGAAATCAGACCGACGGCCGCGCAGGCAGCGAGATGCGCGATCCATGGGAAGAATCGTTTCCACTCTGTCCTAAGGGATTGACGGCCGAGATGCAGAACGAGCGGAGTTGCCACTGCCCAGGGCAGCCACGACAGCAGCAGGGTCGTGAAAAGCCGAGCCCAGGCATGGTGCATACCCTCCGCACGCATAGTGAAGACAGTCTGAGTCGCATCGAACAATCCGACCAGAGACCAGATCGCTGCAATCCAGAACCATCGCGGAGGCTCGGAACGAATGGGACGTGCGTCCATAGGAAGAATCGTACTCTACGGCATCGCGATCGGCGCAACAATGCAGCGAATCGCCCGCTTGCTGCAGCGGGCGGTATGGCTCTTTGAATCGCTCCAAGCGATACTCGCCGCATGATCACCAAAACGAAAACCACATTACTCGTCGTGATTGTTTTGTTCCTCTCGGTCGCCTTCGGTCAGTACGAAACGCCGAGTGCCGGGCCGGAATATACCAGCGAAGCACAGCTCAAGTTGCCCGAGCAATATCGCCAATGGGTATATTTGAGCACAGGGTTTGACATGAGTTATAACCCCGCCCTGCTGATGGGCCATCACATGTTCGACAACGTGTTCGTAAATCCGGAGGCGTACAGAGTTTTCGTCGAAACGGGCACGTGGCCCGATAAAACAATGCTGGTGTTGGAGGCTCGCGGTAGTGAGAGCAAAGGCTCGATCAACCAGAAAGGCAACTACCAGGGCAGTGAAGTAATGGGGCTCGAAGTGCACGTGAAGGACGAAGCGCGATTTCCGGGAAAGTGGGCGTTCTTCGGCTTTGGTGACGGCAAGACGGCGAAGATGACTCCTACCTCCGCCGACTGCTACAGCTGCCATGCCGCTCATGCCGCGGTTGACACCACCTTCGTCCAGTTCTACCCGACTTTACTCACGATCGCCCAGCGCAAGGGCACGCTGTCCGCGTCCTACCAAAAAGATATTGGAGCGGCAGCACAAAAGTAGTGCCTATTACTACTTCGCTCCCAGCTTCTCGAAGAATAAGCAGATGGTCTCGATTCCGTGGTGAAAGTTCGGGATGTGGAACTTTTCGTTGGGAGCGTGCAGGTTGTCGTCAGGCAAGCCAAAGCCCATCATTACGCTGGGAATATTCAAGGCGTCCTGGAAGTCGGTGACGATGGGGATGGAGCCGCCGCTGCGGATAAATACCGTTTCCTTCTTAAATGTATCGTGCAACGCCTCGGTGGCCGCCTTGATGTAAGGGTTGTCGGTGCCGACCACGCAGGCTGGGCCTTTGCTGAGTACTCTGATCTTCGTCTCAATTCCCTTGGGGGTTAACTTCTTCACGAAGTTCGTGTAGCGTTTCAGGATGTCGTCGGGATCTTGATTGGGCACGAGGCGCATGGAAATTTTGGCCGCGGCTTTGGCTGGAATGACGGTTTTGGCGCCGGCCGCGATAAATCCTCCGGGCATCCCATGGACTTCCAGCGTGGGGCGAGCCCAAGTGCGATAGAGAACGGAGTAGCCGGGCTCTCCAGTAAGAACTTTCGACCCGACTTCGGTTTTCCGGTAGTGCTCCTCGTTAAATGGCAGGCGCTTCCAGGCTTTAAGTTCGTCTTTGCTCGGCGCCTTCACGCCCTTGTAGAAGCCGGGGATCAGCACGTGACCTTTCGCATCCTTCAACTTGTTGATGATTTCAATCAGAGCGAAGAAGGGATTCGGGGCGGCTCCGCCGTAGATGCCGGAATGCAGATCGGTCATCGCCCCCGAGGCTTCGATTTCCGTATAGACCAGGCCGCGCAAGCCGACGCACAGCGTAGGGAGGTTGGGAGCGAAGAGCTCAGTATCGCAGACCAGGGCGAAATCGGCCTTGAGCTTGGCCTTCTGCTTTCGCACGTAATCTGCAATGGACTCGCCTCCGACTTCTTCCTCGCCTTCAAAAATGATTTTAACGTTGATGGGCAGCTTGCCGTTGCCTGATTTCATCAGCGATTCGAGAGCTTTCACCTCCATCCATAGCTGGCCTTTATCGTCAACAGCGCCGCGCGCGTAGACGTTATTGTTGCGCTCGGTTGGATCAAAGGGTGGAGTTTTCCATTCATCGAGGGGATCGGGCGGCTGCACATCATAATGAGCGTAGCAAAGCACGGTGGGCTTGCCCGGAGCGTGAAGCCAGTCGGCGTAGAGGAGGGGATGGCCTTTCGTTGCGATCACCTCGACGTTTTCCATGCCAATGCGGCGCAGGTCGTTGGCCACAAATTCGGCGGCCTTTTGCACGTCAGACTTATGCTCCTCCAACGTGCTGACGCTGGGGATGCGTAGGAGATCTTTGAGTTCGTTCAGGAAACGCTGCTGATTATCGCGGGCAAAATCAACTGCCGGGGAGGCCATGGAGTAATCCTTTCTTGTGCGAGACAACCGGTGCGGAATGATTCCGTTGCGGAAACGTTCCAGTATACCCGAAGGGTTCGGGCGGCGGTGGTGCTACCAGAGCTGATCGCAGGCTGTTTATCGCGAAAATCGTTCAGGTGTGAAGGCATCAAGATCGTAGTCGGGATTCCTGCCTCCGATGACCTGTGCCATCAGACGCGCGGTAATTGGGGCGAGCAAAATGCCGTCGCGAAAATGGCCAGTAGCAACATAGTAGCCAGGAGCGGCGGTTGCGCCGAGAATGGGCAACGCGTCAGGAGTTCCGGGGCGCAGCCCGGCCCAGTCCCCGAGAATCTTCGCATTCCGCAATTCTGGAATCAGAGCGATTGCAGCACGATGCAGGTGCTGAATCGTATTGACATCGGTGCGCTTGTCGAAGCCGACATCTTCCAGCGTAGTTCCCACCAGAATTCTTCCGTCGCTGCGCGGGATCAGGTACGCCTCTGGCGACCGGATCACGTGTTTCAGTAAATCGCGGGATGGCGAAAGCAGGCACAGCATTTGTCCTTTCACCGGACGTGTAGGAAAAGCGTACGGCGAAATCTGACCCGACCACGCTCCTGCGCAATTAACGACTTTGGACACAAGAAATGAAGTTTTCTTGGTGGCTACTCCGCTAACTCGGCCATGGGACAAATTCACAGCCGTGACTTCATCGCCAGAAGAAACGTCTACTCCCAGGCGCTTGGCTGCTGCGAGTGCGGCGTTGACGAGTCCGCGCGGATCGACACTGCGCTCCCGCAAATAAAATGCGGGTTGGTTGAAGTCGGCGAGCGCCGGTTCCATTTCAGCTAGTGGCGCAGGAAGCAACTTCAACAAGTCTGCCACGGTGAAACCTGGCCGATCGTGTACGTGCTCAGGCGGCGGAAAAACGATGGCTCCTTGGTCGCGCAGATCGATGTAAAGTCCCGATTCGGTCTGCAGGTCGCGGACAAACTCCGGGTACATCCGGGCGCTGGTTGTGGCCATCGGTTGCAGAGCGCCGGGGGTTTCCAGGCTGCAATCCACTAGCATGCCGCCCGCTGCGTAGGAAGCCTCTCGCCCCGGCTCGCCGCGTTCAACGATCAGAACAGACGCGCCCTGCTTGCGCAGCTCGATTGCGAGCGAGAGCCCGATGATGCCGGCACCAACGACGATTACGTCCCAGTTCTTCATCCACAAATTGTAAAGACTCATCAGCCGTAATGCATTCGTTGCAGAGAGGGATCGAATAAGAAAGCAGACGTCGATCGGGCCGCAATGGCGTGACTTTCGTAACTGCCTTTGACTCTCACTGGTTATACGATCTGCGCCTTTCCCCACCTATAATCCGGTCAACCACCAAAGAAAATGCGGAAGCGCGCTTCGAATTCTAGGGCGCGTGACGAGAGATTCCTGACCAAGAGTATGGCGATTTCGAGCAAAGAAAACAGAGATCATTCCGTGGCCACCACTGCGTGGCTCTACGGTCCGTGGCTCGATCTGGTCGTAGGTTGCGGCGCGTGGTCGATTCCGCTCTTGCTGCTTTCGTATTCCTCCGTTGCGTCCAGCACGCGCGCATGGTCGGTCGCTTTTTATGCTCTGGCGCTCTTTTTCAACTATCCGCACTACATGGCAACGATTTACCGGGCTTACCACCGTGCGGAAGATTTTCACAAGTATCGAATTTTCACCGTCCATATCACGATTGTCATTCTGTTGACCACGCTGCTTACACACTTCCGGCTGGGCATGCTTCCGTGGATTTTTACCCTTTATCTCACCTGGAGTCCGTGGCACTACAGCGGCCAAAATTATGGCCTGTTCATGATGTTTGCGCGGCGCGCCGGCGCGAACCCTGGAAAGGCAGAACGGCGCGCGCTCTATGGCGCATTCATCACGTCTTATCTTGTTCTTTTTCTCGGTTTCCATACTGGATCTTCATCGGATCCATTGTTCATTTCACTAGGCATTCCTGCGGGAGTGGGACACTGGGGGCAAATCGGGCTGGGCGCGGCTTTTCTCGGGCTCTCGGCATACGGTTTGTCGCAGCTGCTGCGGGCCGTAGGATGGCGGAAACTCCTGCCGTGCCTGACGTTGTTCTCCTCCCAGTTTCTTTGGTTTCTGCTACCCGCGGCGATGGCGCTGATCAAAGGGCTGCAGATACCGCAAAGCCGTTACAGCACATTCGTGCTTGCCGTAATGCACTCGGCGCAGTATCTCTGGATCACGAGTTACTACGCCCGGCGTGAGGCCAAAGAATCCCCCGCGCGAAATTGGCGCACTCCAGCTTATTTCGCGATATTGGTCGCCGGAGGAATCGCTCTGTTCGTGCCTGGCCCATGGCTCGCCAGCCGGGTTTTCCACCGCGATTTCACTGCCAGCTTTCTTATTTTCACCGCGCTTGTGAACCTCCACCACTTCATTCTTGACGGCGCGATCTGGAAGCTTCGCGATGGACGCGTCGCATCCCTGCTGCTGAACTCGAGAGGTCGCCTGGCAAATGCAGCCTTAGAGGGGCGAGGCCGGTTGTCTTCGATATGGGCGTGGGTTTCGGGAAGCACCGCGAGCGCTCGCTCTTTGCGGGTGAGTGCAGCCGTTCTACTTCTCGCTGGGGGAGTGATTGACCAGGCTCGCTACTACTTCGCACTCCACTCCGAAAATGTCCGTGATCTGGAGCGGGCGGCATTGCTGGACTCGTTTGATAGTCCTTTGCAAATGCGTCTGGCGCGCCGGGAACTTGCCGATGGCCATCCGCAGCAAGCTGAGACTGCGTGGAGAAAGGCAATTCAATCGAATCCTGCCGATCCGGCGCCGCAACAAGCGCTACTTCGCTTCCTGGTCGAGCAAAACCGCTTTGATGAGGCTTACAATTTGTCGGACGTCTACCTGGTTGATTTTCCCAAAGACGCCAATCTTTGGGTGGACCGTGGTCTGCTGGCACTGCGAAGTGGCTCCTCTGAACAAGCAATTGAAAGCTGGAACCAAGCAATTGCCATCGATCCTGGCGAAATGCTGGCGCACTTGTATCTCGCCAGCGAACTCGATCACGAGGGCAAAGCGCTGGCGGCAGCCGGGCATTACAAAGTAGCTCTGACAAGGATTGCCCAGCAACCAGTAGCGAAGCGTCCAGCGCCAGAGCAGGTCATCGCGATTGTACTGCGCATGGCAGATTGCCAAATGCGCTCGTCTCACGCAGACGAGGCCGTTCTGTCTTACCAGATGGCGGCAAAAATCGCAGCTCAAACTAAACAAAGCAAATTGGAAAGCATCGCCAACGTAAATGAAGCGGCGATTCAAAGCGAAGCCGGCAAATTGGACCAGGCTCTCCAGCTTTATCAGCACGCGCTCCAGTTAGATGACTCGATTGGTGACCGGACATCGAGCGCCGAAGACTGGCTCGCCTATGGCCGTTTTCTCCAGAGCGCGGGATTTCCAGCCCGCCTTGCATACGCGTGTTTCGTAAAATCTGCAGGACTCGATTCCTTGCCTGACGCATCCCAACGAAAGTACCTGGCCGAGGCGCGCAACCAAGCCGAACGGCGACTAGGCGCAGCCGCTGGCGCAATCCATCGCGATCCAGAACCAACCCTGCGCGAAGCGTTGGCACTTCGACGGTAAGCCGAATCCAGCAATATCCTCTTCGTTCAGCAATTCAGAAGCAGGGTTCTGTGGGATTCCGCCGCGGCCTCCGGGAGCTAATTGACACTATTGTTCTTATGCTAAACAATTGAACAAATCCAACAGCGTGGAGTTGGATCTCACGGAGGAACTAATGTCGGACGAAGGTGAACAGATATCTGTTGAGCACCAGTCAACAGCAGGGAAGTGGATTCTACTTGTCCTGGCGATTTTATTTGTTGCGGGCGCGGTCTACGGGTATGTGACCACCCAACAGCGCGTTGAGAAGCTCACCGCCGATTTGAGCACCAGCCAGGCGCAAGTCGGAGAACTGCAAAAGCGCATGCAATCGGCGGAAGCCCAGGAGGAAACACTGGGCCAGAAGTTGGGGATGACCAAGAAGGAACTGGCGCAGCGTGCCGCCCAACTTCAGGCACAACAGAAAGACGCTGAGGCTCGCCTGGAGAAAGAAGAGAACGCATCGAAAGAGCGGCTCGGCCAGGTGAGCGGGGAAGTGGCTGGAGTGAAGACCGATGTGGGCGGAGTTAAGACCGACGTCGCTTCCACCAGGGCCGATCTGGAAGCGACCAAAGCAAAATTGCAGAGTGCTGTCGGCGATCTCGGCGTGCAGAGCGGGTTGATTGCCACGACGCGCGGCGATCTGGAAGTTCTCAAACACAAGGGCGATCGTAACTATTACGAATTCACGTTGCTCAGGGGCGCAAAACCTCAGCCGATCGCGACCGTAAGCTTGCAGCTTAAGAAGACCGATGCCAAGCATGGCAAGTACACGATGAACGTGACCGCCGACGACAAGACAATCGAGAAGAGAGACCGGACCGTTTCAGAGCCGATTCAATTCTATTCGGGACGGGATCATCTGCTGTTTGAGTTGGTAGTCTGGTCTGTGGACAAGAAAAAAGCCACGGGGTATCTGAGTACTCCAAAGAATGCACCCACGCCGGTGACTGCCAATTGAACGGAGTGCTCTTCCCGGCGGGTTGGCATACCCTGCTGCAGATCGCGTTGCGCACGGGCGTGATCTACCTCGTCGTGCTAATTGGAGTTCGCCTCAGCGGCAAACGCGAAGTTGGGCAGATGACGCCCTTCGACCTGACGCTGCTTCTCCTTCTTTCCAACTCCGTGCAGAATGCGATGACGGGACCGGATACTTCGCTGATCGGTGGCGTGGTGGCAGCTTCCACTCTATTATTGCTGAATTATTTTATCGGAACTCTGTCGGGCACCAGTCGCGGCTTTCGGCGTGTGGTCCAGGGCGAACCCAGTCTTCTAATTCACGACGGGAAAGCTATCGACTCTCACATGGCGAGTGAACACGTCAGTATGGACGAACTACAACGTGCTCTGCGCGAGCATGGCATCGCCAATGTGCACGACGTGGCTCTGGCCGTGCTCTAAGTGGATGGTTCCATCAGTTGCATGAAATATGACGAGATCAAACCGGACGCCAATACTCACCTTGTGCGGCGACGATTCATTCAGAAGAAGCAATAGTCCAGCAGATTAATCGATCGCCACGAATTTCACACAAACTGGTTGCGCTACTTCGAGTACTGTGCCTGTTGGAGTGAGCCGGCCAGTTTTCTGATTTATGTTGAACAGGACAATGTTGTCTGACTTTTCGTTGGCGGCAAAAAGCAGCGACCCGTTGGGTGCGATCTCGAAACTGCGGGGACTTGAGCCCTTGGTCGAAACATATTCAACGGGCGTTAGGATTCCTTTATCGCCATCGATTGCGAATACGGCAATGCTGTTATGTCCGCGGTTCGAGGCATAGAGAAATTTGCCCGAAGGAGCAATCTCAATTTCGGCGGCTTGGCTGTGTCCTGGAAAGTTTTTGGGGAGAGTCGAGATCGTCTGAAGGGGCTGCAATCCCCCCGCGGTCGGGTCGTAGCTAAAGGCAGAAACTGCGGATTCCATTTCGTTGATCACATAGGCAAACTTTCCATTGGGATGTAAGGCGAAGTGCCTGGGGCCGGCTCCGGGATCGGCCTTGGCGGTCTTAGGATCGTGGTCAGCCAGCGCTCCCTTGGCGCTATCGAAGGGGTAGACCAGCGACTCGTCAAGGCCGAGATCGTCCACAATCGCAAAGCGATTGTCAGGCGACAAATCGATCGAATGAGCATGGGGCGCCTCCTGGCGCTGTGGGTTTGTGCCGTGGCCGGTATGCTGCACAAAGGCCGAGGTCTCACCCACGCGGCCGTCTTCTAGTATGGGAAATACGGCGACACTGCCTCCGCCATAGTTTGCCACCAGAACATACTTTCCGCTTTTGTCGACCGTGATGTAGCAGGGATCTCCGCCATGCGATGCAACCTGATTCAACAGAGTTAATTTGCCAGAGGCGCGGTCGATCGCGAACGAGCTGACCGCTCCACTCTTCTCGCCCTTGTAGTTGCTCACTTCATTGACGGCGTAAACAAACCGGTGGTTCGGATGCACGGCCAGGAAAGATGGGTTGGTGGTTTGCGCCACCAGGCCGATGGGTGTGAGCCGGGCAGTTCCAGAGTCAAAGCGGTACGCATAAATGCCCTTGCTCTGGCTGCCTTCCTCGGTGTAAGTGCCAATGTATACGAGGTATTTTGCGTGGCGCTCAGTGTCTGTTCCCGCGCCAATGGCCGACAATACGAACAGCACGAGTGCGATCGAAACGAGAATCTGGCGCTGCCTCATTACTGAAATTGAATTGGTCATTTGGAATTGGATCTGACATCAGTAGAACATGGAGAAATATCGTTACGCGGTTATCGTGTCAGTGTTACCGGAACCGGTTGGTCGTAAGGTTGGACGACCACGCTTACCGACCGGCGCTGGTTGAATCCGTCGAGTGTCACCGGAAAGCTGACCATCACCGTGCGCTTAATCTCCTGGCCAGGTTGCAATTTGTCTTCGGGAGAGAGCGGCGTCAGCGCATTCTCCTTGAGCGCGGGAAACGCTTGATAGTAGCGATCGAAATCGACCGCGGAAACTGCTTCGCCGCTTGATTCTCCGCTGGCGGTTAGGAGTTTGCCTTCGATGCCATGAACCCACAGGGACTTCTGCCCAGAATTACGCAGGGTGAAGGTTAGCGCGACCAGTACGGAGTTCTGGCCGGGGAGATCGACTGCGACAACGTTGTCGAGCGATCCCGCTCCTTGGGGCTTGGCGCGCTGGAAGAACGACGCGATCCCGACAATGATGAGCACTCCGGCCGTGGCCATCAGCAGAATTTTAACTGGTGGCAGGTTGCGTTTGGCGGTGCCAAATTCGTCGCCGATGTTGATGGTGGGACCGCGCTGGGCGATGGGAGGCGTGCTCTCCCCGGACGGGTTAGGCGTTATTTGAGGATTGGGGGCCGGGTCAGTCATATGGTCTCTTGTCGCGCGTTTCGATTTTACTCCCTAGACCCTGTGCTGATGTTCGGTTACAGCGGCTTCACGACACTTGTTCAATCCCAGTCGTGTTTCATCGTTTTCGCGAATCTTTGCGCGGGCAAACTATTCAGCACGTCGTCTTTGGTCAGCCAGGCGCGCCGCGCCTGCAGGATGCCGTAGCGGATTTTTTCCAGATGAGAGGTGTGGTGGGAATCCGTGTTAACCACGATCTTCACGCCGCGCTGCTTGGCCTGGCGTAAGTGCACGTCGTTAAGATCGAGCCGGTCGGGATAAGAGTTCAATTCCATTGCGACTTTTTGTTTTGCCGCCGCGGTGAGGATGGCGTCCATATCGAATCGGTAAGCGTCGCGGCGAAGCTGCAAACGGCCGGTGGGGTGGCCGATGATTGAAGTGTTCGGATTCTCGATCGCCTTGAGCAGTCGCTCGGTCATCTTCGCCGGTTCTTGATTGAAGACCGAATGCACGCTGGCGATGACAACGTCCATCTGAGCAAGCACATCGTCGGAAAGGTCGAGGTCACCGTCGGCGAGGATGTCGACTTCGATTCCAGCAAAAATTGTGATGCCTTCGATCTTTGCACTGGCCTCGCGAATTTTCTGGATATGCGCAATCGCGCGTTTGTCATCGAGACCGTTCGCGAAGGCCAGGTTCTTCGAGTGGTCGGTGATGGCCATGTATTTGTAACCGCGCCCGCTTGCGGCTTCAGCCATTTCTTCGATGGTGTTCCGGCCATCGGTTTCGACGGTGTGCATGTGCACATCGCCCTGAATATCTTCGAGTGTGATCAGCGTCGGCAGCGTGTGTTTCTCCGCGGCATCGATCTCGCCCAGGTTCTCGCGCAATTCGGGAGGAATGTAATCGAGCTTCAACTTGGCGTAGATTTCTTCTTCGGTTTTTCCAGCGACGGGCTCCTCCGTCTTGAGATCGGCGAGGCAGTATTCGTTGAGCGTGTAACCCAGCTTGAGCGCCCGCTGGCGCAGGGCTACGTTGTGAGCTTTCGATCCGGTGAAGTATTGCATGGCCGCGCCGAAAGATTCCGGCGGGAGCAGGCGCACATCCACCTGCATGCCGGTGCGCGCCTGAAAGCTGATTTTGTTATCGCCCTGAGCGATAATGCTCATCAGCGGCGGATACTGCGCGACATACTGCACGGCTTTCTGTCGTTCGGCTTCGCTGCAGCAGGCGGCGCCTGTTACAAGAATGTCGAGATCGCCCACGGTCTCACGGCCGCGGCGCAACGAACCTGCGGGAGTGATGCGGTCGAACCCCGGGAACTTTTCAAGATAGTCGGTGAGTTTTTTCGCTTCGACCTCGGCGGCATCGATTAGAAATCGTCCGGAGATGCGGCGGTAGTCTTCGATGGCCTTCAGCAGTTTTTGTTCGTGCTTCTCGCCCATGCGCGGCAGTTCACGAATCTTGCCTTCGCGCGCCAATTTTTCCACCCCATCGACGTCGGAAACTTGATACGCGCTCCAAATCAGCGCAATCGTTTTTGGTCCTAGACCCTGGATCTTCAGCAATTGCAGCATCGATGGGTGATATTTCTTAAGGAGTTCCGCCTGAATACTGAGGGTGCCTTCCTTGAATAGTTCCTGCAGATTGAGCAGCATCCCCTTGCCGATACCGGGAATAGCTAAGACCTTCTTGGGCTCGCTGATGAGGTCTTTGATTTGCTCGCTTAGATTCTCGATGGCTTGCGCGGCGTTGCGGTAGGAGCGGATGCGAAAGGAATCAGCTGCGTCGATTTCAAGCAGGTCCGCGGTCTCGTAGAGAATGTTGGCGATCGCCTTGTTATCCACGAATAAAGACTAAACAAGATTGGGGCGCAGAGCCAGCGCCAGGAACAGAGAAGAAGGCTTTACTCGGAAAACAAAACCACGAATCCGTCCACGGGTTCCTGCGATTGGCCGTGCGGGATGGGAGATCCAACTGAGATTACACGTCAAGAACTCTTCGTAACGTTTGCAGCTTGCGGGCCCTTTTGTCCTTCAGTAATTTCGAATTCTACGGGATCGCCTTCCTGCAGGCTTTTGTAGCCCTCGGAAGTAATGGCGCTGTAGTGCACAAAAACATCGGGACCATCTGCGCGTCCGATGAACCCGTAGCCTTTTGCGTTATTGAACCACTTTACGGTGCCTTTCAGACGTTCCACGCGTAACCCCCTCTTTCCGCACGTCCTTCAGTGGGGGGGCCCAGAGACGTGCCCACATAGGATGCATTTTGGAGCGATTAGGATGGGGTGTCAAGCGCGGAACAGGAGCGAAAATATGAGTTTTACTGGTGTACGCGTTGCCGGCGGGCGGGATTCATACCTCCCGGTAAGACTATTTTCGCGGTGTCCACCTGGAATCAAGGTTGAAACGTTTCTCGGCCTTACCTTTCGAGATCTGATGAACGAGCCACAGGACTGAAGAGATGGTTTTCGCATCGCGAACTTTACCGCTCAATACCATGCGAAGCGCTGAGGTGACCGGGACCATGCGCTTGTGGATGATTTCGTCGGGTTCGGGCCGCGCTTTTCCGGCGCGCAGGCCTGTAGCGAGATACACGGACATTGTTTCTGCGACGAATCCGGGGCTGGCATAGAAATGGAAGATACGTTGCCAATGGGAGGCTGTGTATCCAGTTTCCTCAAGAAGTTCGCGCTGGGCAGCGGGAAGTGCTTTTTCGCCAGGATCGATGCGTCCGGCAGGCAGCTCCCACAGATAGTCGTTAGCCGCGTGGCGGTATTGACGCTCTAGCAGGATATGCGGAGTCGGACGGGAATCGTCGACGGCCAGAATTACGACCGAGCCGGTGTGATGAACGACGTCGCGGCGGGCGCGAATGCCACCAGGTTCCAGCACGTCGTCAGTTGTCACCCAAAAGGCTGGGCCGCGATAGACCACGCGTGAAGAAACTAACTTCTCTTTGGAGTTCGATCTGACAATGGCTTTGGCGGGTTTCGACTTTGAGCGCGCAGACTTAGACATCAGAACAATATAAAGCACGACGGCGACCTCCTGAATTCCGGCCGGAATCAGCAGGATGCACTGGGGAGTAACATGGATTCTGATATTCTGCCGGGCATGTCTGCAGGGCAATCCGTAAAACCGCACATTGCGATCGTTGGTGCAGGCAATTTAGCCGGCGCGCTAGCGGTATCTCTACGCGCAGCGGATTACTTGATTGATCAAATTGTGTCACGGGAGACGGCGGGTTCGTTGCAACGAGCGCGGGCCCTGGCTGCCGAAGTTGGGGCTACTGCGGTGCCAACGGACGGGGCGCAGATTCGGGCTGAGATTGTTTGGTTTTGTGTTCCCGATGGCGAAATTGCCAACGCGGCGAAGGCTTTGGCGCTAGCGGCGGATTGGAAAGGTAAAGTGGCGTTTCATTCGAGTGGGGCTTTGACCAGCGGCGAGCTCGGCATCTTGCGGCGGCGGCGGGCCGCGGTCGCGTCGGTGCATCCGATGATGACTTTCGTCCGTGGTTCGCGCCCGTCGCTGGCAGGAGCACCCTTCGCTCTCGAAGGAAGTGCGAAAGCGGTGAAGGCCGCGCGTGCCGTTATTTTGGACTTGGGCGGGCAATCGTTCCCTATCGGCAAGCGGCAGAAGGAGGCTTATCACGCCTGGGGGATGTTCGCCTCGCCCCTGTTTACGGCGTTGCTGGCGGCCAGCAGAGCGCGTGGCCAATGCCGCCGGAGTAAGCCGCAAAGCGGCTAGAGCGAGAATGCTGCCGATCCTGCGGCAAACATTGGCCAATTATGCGTGCCTGGGCGCGCCGGAATCTTTCAGCGGTCCGATTGCGCGTGGAGATATTCAAACCGTACAGAAGCATCTCAGGGTATTGCGTGGCATCGCCGGGACGCGGGAGGTCTATATCGCTCTGGCCCACGCGGCGCTGAGGGATCTCCCGGCGAAGAATCGCGCTGGTCTGCGAAAGATATTGAAGTAGATCGTCAACAACACAGCAGAGCGGCAACCACAGTTACGAACTGAAAAGGTGCCCGAGTTTCTCTTTTTTTGTTTTCAGATATTCTTCGGCGTGAGGACTGGCCTTAACCTCGCACGGTACACGTTCGACAACTTCGATACCGGCGCGCTGCAGAGAATCGACCTTGTCAGGATTATTCGAGAGCAGCCGCACTCTGGTTACCCCAAGCGCCTTAAGCATTTGGCCGGGCAGGGCAAAATCGCGCTGGTCGGCCTTGAAGCCCAGCCGCTCATTGGCCTCGACGGTATCCAGACCCGCATCCTGCAACTCGTAAGCCTGCAATTTAGCCATTAGGCCAATGCCGCGGCCTTCCTGCTGTTCGTAAATCAAGATCCCAGCACCGAGGTCACGAATCATGGAGAGCGCCATTTCGAGCTGTTGGCGGCAGTCGCAACGCAGGGAGTGAAAAACGTCACCGGTTAGGCATTGAGAGTGGACGCGCACCAGCGGAGGCGCTGAGTGAATATCACCCATGACAAGGGCGACGGCTTCCTCGACCCGGCGCTCCCCATCCGAGCCGGATTCGGCGCGAAAGCCATAAATCCGGAATTTGCCCCAGCGGGTTGGGAAGTCCGCGGATGCGATTTGTTGAGCTGGGTTGCCGGTCACAGTTTTGATTATAGCGGCTGAGAGATGAGGCTAGGACAAACGTGGGGCCGATCTTAGCCGCGGGCACGGAAGTGGAAAATGTAATCCTGCTTGGAGGCGATTGCGACGCCATTGTGCGTGGCGGGATGGAAACGCCAGTTCTCAGCTGCTGCCAGAGCTTTCTCGTCCAACTTTGGGCCCATGCTTTGGATAACCGTTGTGCGGACGATCTCACCGCGCTCGTCAATGGTGAACTCGATTACCACGTTGCCTTCAGACTCAGGTAGATCCCACGGATAGACAACCGGGTCAGGCATGGCCACGGGCAGAGCCGGACGAACCTCGTCGCCATACACGGGCCCGCCGGGAACAGTTCCATAGGGATGCCCTGCAGGCGCTCCATGCCCCAGCTTTGAGAGCGTTGTGGTCTTGGCGTCATCCTCGGCTCCAGATGGAGACAGCATTGCCGGCGGCTGGCCCAGCTTGGCTTGCCCTGGGTTCTGTTTCCAAATTAACTTCGCGTGTCCTAGTCGCTGATGTCGATAGACTTGGCTAGCGCTGTCGGATGAACTGGTGGTGTCTTCCGACGAAAGAGTAGGGAAGTAAAGCCGGGCGACCACTTTGCCATCATGTCCCATGGCAACGGACCTAGGGTTGAGCAGTTGAGGCTCCGGGGTATGCAGCAGCCAGGCGAACAGCATGCCGTGTAAGGCGAGCGACCCTGCCAGAGCCCTTCGCTGACTTTTTGCTGCCTTTGGATTCAATTGCACAAACATCTGGAGCAGACTCCCACCAGACACTCCCACTCTGCTAGGTTAGACGCGGCGTAGGGGGATTCGTCAAGTTTCTTTTGTCTGTCGTTTAGAGCTGGGTATGCAGCATCTTGGCGGCCAGTGCCAGACGATTTCGCGGAATCGCTTTCTCGTCGATCATGATTGGTGTCGATCGTGGTGCGAAGGAAAGAACACTGGTAAAATGTTGTTGGCAAAGCAACAATCCATCCGCTTCGCGGGGCTATAGCTCAGCTGGGAGAGCGCATCGTTCGCAACGATGAGGTCGTCGGTTCGATCCCGACTAGCTCCACCAAATCTTTTCAGTTCCTCGGAGAAACGGCGCCGAATTCCAGTTCTTTCCCTCGTTTATGACCGGTATAGGTTTGACTCTTCTTGGCCAATAAGTTCATAATTCACGCCTGCCGCCGCTCCGTCAGAAGCGATCATTCAAAGGAGTGAAGGAATGTGGAAAAAACCGGATGATAATGTGGACGCGCAGCCCGAGTTCGCCTCGAAGCAGATGCAAGAGTTAGACTTGGAGTCGGCCAGCGAAACTTTGATTGAGGCTTACCGAGACCGCGTGGCCGAGAAACCGAAGTTCGCAATCGGACCGAAGAAAGTCCCTCCCACTCAGCCATTATCGCCACCAACTATGGCGACCTACACGGAAGCGATGAACGAGTTCACTAAGAACGCTACGGCGTTTATTGAACAGTTGCCGCTTCTTGCTAAAGCTCGGGACTCATATGAGCAGGCTATGAGGGCCAGCAGTGAACTGCGCAAAGTATTGGATACAGGCGAGGAGAACCTGCGAGCTCTCATGGCCCAGCTCGAACAAGTGGTCACGCCCGCATCCAACGACAAGAAGAAACCGGAACCGACGAAAGTCGAAGCGATCAGGGGAGCCAACGAAAGCACTGGTTCTGTGAATAGATTTCCGTGATAGGGATAAGAAAGGCCGCCTTTCAAGGGAAAGGCGGCTAAGTATTCGTATTCCGTCGCCACTTCGTCCCGATGGGCGCAGTCCACTCCAGAATTCAGTTGTGAACACAATATCTGGAATGGTTGGTCGACCGTCCGTACGGTGATGATTCTCAGGACCCGAAGGAATTTTGCGGGGTGATCTCGAAATAATTACGGGTCCTGACTGAAAGAATAGGCAACACAAATGGCGTCAGCCGAGCCCCGGCGGTAGCAGCCTGTGTTCCTCCCCCAAGAAAACACATCTGGACCAAGACCCGGCCGAGTTACGCAAAAAGCTTATACCCGCCTTTCAGATAGTCAAGTGAAATTTCGATTACTGAGCTTGAAAATGTCTCGGCGGCTGATGAATTCCGCCATAGAATTTCGTGGCCATCGTTCCCATTCGCAACCATCGGATCATTCTCCATCACCAATCTCAGCTGACGGGAAGCACTCGCTGGAATAATGTTCTCAAGTGAGAGACAATGGTGGGTGCTATGCCGTGCTATGCCTGCCGGAAAGATTGTCCGGCGGCCATTTTAGAGGCGAACGATCCCGGCCGACGAGCGTCAGGATTCGAATTGCTGAGGCCTGCCACAAGGCGCCGTATGCCCGGTGCTCACAAGTGATGTTTGTATGCACCACCTTCTGCCACAGCGACGCGCGGGTTATTAGGAGATAGTTACGATGGCCACTACGACGATCGAAGTTGAAGCAGCCTCAGGCAAACCCACGCATGCCAGGCTGGAGCGCTGGGTAGGAGAAGTCGCCCAGATGTGCAAACCCGAGCGCATCCACTGGTGCGATGGTTCGCCTGAAGAATACAAGGCGATGCTGCGAGTGCTAGTCCTCACTGGCACTGCGATTCCGCTGGATGGGGAGAAGCGTCCCAACAGCTACCTGGTTCGATCTGACCCCGCGGACGTGGCTCGAGTGGAGGATCAGACTTTCATCTGCTCGCGCACCAAAGAAGAAGCCGGCCCCACCAATAACTGGGAAGATCCGGCGAAGATGAAACAGAAGCTGGCGGGATTATTCACCGGTTCGATGATGGGTAGAACCATGTACGTGGTTCCTTACAGCATGGGCCCGATTGGTTCGCCAATCTCGAAGATCGGTGTGGAAATCACCGATTCGGCCTACGTAGTGGTGAGCATGCACATCATGTCGCGCGTGGGAAGCCACGTGTTGCATGTTCTGGGACCGGATGGAGACTTTGTGCGTGGGTTGCACTCAATCGGCGCACCGCTCGGTGCCAATCAGCCGGACAAGCCCTGGAGCTGCAATGCGGAAAATAAATACATCTGTCATTTTCCGGAGACGCGCGAGATCTGGTCGTTTGGTTCCGGATACGGTGGCAACGCGTTGCTGGGGAAGAAGTGCCACGCTCTGCGAATTGCATCGGTACAGGCGCGCGACGAAGGCTGGATGGCGGAGCACATGCTGATTCTGAAGTTGATCAACCCGTCGGGCCAGGTGAAGTATATGACCGGCGCGTTTCCTTCGGCATGCGGCAAGACGAACCTGTCGATGATGATCCCGACGCTTCCCGGTTGGAAGGTGGAGACTATCGGTGATGACATTGCGTGGATGACATTCGGCTCCGATGGCCGGTTGCACGCCATCAATCCGGAGTACGGCTTCTTCGGAGTGGCGCCCGGGACGAGCATGAAATCGAACGCCAATGCCATGCTCAGCGTTACACGGAATTCCATCTTCACTAATTGCGCGATGACGCTGGACGGCGATGTTTGGTGGGAGGGAATGACGGAGCAGAAGCCCGCGAAATTGGTGGACTGGCTGCGGCGGGCGTGGACGCCGGATTCAGGCCGGAAGGCGGCGCACCCGAATTCGCGGTTTACGACTCCCGCTTCGCAGTGCCCGGTTATCGCGCCCGAGTGGGAGGATCCAAAGGGCGTGCCGATCGATGCGATCCTTTTCGGCGGACGTCGCGCAGGAATTGTTCCGCTGGTGACCGAAGCCTTCAATTGGCAGCATGGAACATTTCTCGGAGCAACTGCCAGTAGCGAGACCACCGCGGCAATTACCGGCAAAGAAGGACGATTGCGCCGCGATCCCATGGCCATGCTGCCGTTTTGCGGCTACAACATGGGCGACTACTTTGCGCACTGGCTGGAGATGGGAAAGCGCTCGAGCGCCGCCAAGCTACCGAAGCTTTTCTATGTCAACTGGTTTCGGCAGGACAAGAATGGCAAGTTCCTATGGCCAGGCTACGGGGAAAATAGCCGGGTATTGAAATGGATTTTCGAGCGCTGCGATGGCAAAGTACACGCCAAAGAGACTCCAATCGGACGAATCCCCGAGGTGGTTGATCTCGACACCAGTGGTTTGAATTTATCCCCCGCCAATGTGGCTGAATTGCTTAGCCTCGACATTGAGGGATGGCTGGCCGAAGTACCCCTCATCCGGGAGCACTTCGCCCTCTTCGGCAAGCATCTTCCTGAAGGATTGAGTTCTGAGGTGACGGCTCTCGAACAGCGTCTGCAAGCGGCGAAACGTCAGTCACGCTAAGGATAGAACTCTCCCCGAAAGAATACAGCGCCCTTGCGAGTGGGATCTGCAAAGCTCCGACGCACGGCACATCGATGGTAGAATGCCGCCTGCCCGAGGAGCCAAATGAAAATTTCAGTCAAAGTGATGGGCATCTCCTGGATGCTGGCGTCATTGTTAATTTTGCTGTGTCTGCCGTCAGCCGCCGAGCAACCGCACGAGCAAGAACCTAATCGAGCAGTGGATTTCACGTGGGGTGTGAAGATCCCGATGCGTGACGGCATGAAGTTGAATGCCACGGTGTACAGACCGAAAGACCAGAAAGAGCCGCTGCCGGTAATTTTCGAATTGACCCCCTACATTAGCGACAGCTATCACGGCCGGGCGTTCTACTTTGCCCAGCACGGTTATGTATTTGCCATTGTCGATGTGCGGGGACGGGGAAATTCGGAGGGACGCTTTGATCCATTCCTGCAGGAACCGCAGGATGGCCATGACGTGGTGGAGTGGTTGGCACGGCAACCCTGGTCGAATGGCAAAGTGACGATGTGGGGTGGTTCCTACGCCGGATATGACCAGTGGATGACGTTGCGGGAATTTCCTCCTCATCTTGCTACGGTCGTGCCGGTCGCAGCGGCGCATGCGGGCGTGGATTTTCCCATGTTCAAAAACATCTGGGGACCCTACGACATGCAGTGGCTGACGTTTACCAGTGGAGTGACTCCGCAGCAGAATCTGTTCGGTGAATCGTCATTCTGGATCGAGAAATTCCGCGAACTATATATCAACCATCGTCCCTATAAGGATCTGGACAAGATCGTAGGCAATGAGAGCACGGTATTCCAGAAATGGGTAGCACACCCTGCGTTCGATGCGTTCTGGCAGCAACTGGACATCGTCCCCGAGCAATACAAGAAAATCAGCATTCCGATTTTGACAATTACCGGCCACTACGACGGTGACCAAGCCGGGGCCCTCACCTACTACCGCGATCACATGAAGTACGGAACTGAAGAAGCCAAGGCGAAGCATTATCTGATAATCGGGCCCTGGGACCACGCTGGTACGCGGACACCCAACAGGGAAGTAGGCGGCCTGACGTTCGGTGAGGCCAGCATGTTGGACATGAACAAGCTGCATGTCGCTTGGTATGACTGGACGATGAAGGGGGGCAAGGCACCGGAGTTTCTGAAGAAGCGCGTCGCCTATTACGTGGCAGGCGCCGAACAGTGGAAATACGCCGATAGCCTGGAAACAATCTCGAATCAGAAGAAAATTCTGTACCTGAACTCCAACAACGGCGAGGCGAATGACGCTTTTCACTCTGGCGGCCTAACGGAAGAAAAGCAAGGATCCGAGAAGCCCGACCAGTACACTTATGATCCCTTGGATGTGCGGCCGGCGGAACTGGAAAAGGAAGAGATCAAGAGCTACATCACCGACGAGCGATATGCGTTGAATTTGTTTGGGAACGGCCTCGTATATCACACGCAGCCGTTTCCCGAGGATACAGAGATCAGCGGCTTCGCAAAACTGGTGGCATGGATCTCGCTGGATGTACCTGACACTGATTTCAGTGTAAACCTGTACGAAATCATGCCGGATGGGAGAAGTATCCAGCTTACGTCAGACCTGCTGCGTGCACGTTACCGGAATTCTGCTTCGACCGATGAGTTAGCGAAGCCGGGAGAGATCAACCGGTACGAATTTAAAGAGTTCACCTTTTTCTCGCGAAGGATCGCGAAAGGGAGCCGGCTACGATTGGTGCTGACCTCGCCAAACAGCATTTACCTGGAAAAGAATTACAACAGCGGCGGAGTGGTGGCGGAGGAATCCGCGAAGGATGCGCACACCGCTCATATCAACCTCTACCATGATAGCGATCATCCGAGTTCCCTCGAACTGCCTATGGTGAAGTAGCAGGGTCTGGCTCTCCCGATTATGTATGGGTGAGGAAGGAATCGCGACATCGCATGTTCGCGAGGCCCCAAGTTCCGTTTCAATATATTTTTGTCTGTACCGGCGATGCTTTTGATATAGTTCCCGACTGTCATGCCGCGTTCCGCGATGAACGAAGCCAATTATCCAACTCCCGTGCCAGCAGCGGTTCCCGCCTTATCTCAGTCCCTCACGCGAAATCAGATTCGCGGGTTTTGGGCCTCGTGGGGTGGATGGGCGCTGGACGGAATGGATTCCTTTGTTTACGCCCTCGTGCTGGTGCCCTCACTACGCGAACTGCTTCCCCGATCCGGTATTGCGGCCACAAAAGCCAACATCGGACACTATGGCGGGTTGCTGTTTGCCCTGTTCCTGATTGGCTGGGGACTGGCGTTCTTGTGGGGTCCGATCGGAGATAAGTTCGGCCGCGTTCGGACCCTAATGCTGACCATCGTGTGGTATTCGGTCTTTACTTTTTTGAGTGCCTTCGTAACCAGTGTTTGGCAACTGGCTGTTCTGCGCCTGCTGGCCGGGATCGGAATTGGCGGCGAATGGGCCATGGGAGGCACGTTTGTTGCCGAGGAGTGGCCCGAGCATCGCCGTCGCATGGGCGCGGGGTTGATGCACACCGGGTATTACGTGGGAATATTTATTGCCGCGCTGGCGAACTATGGCATTGGCAGCCACTATGGCTGGCGCGCGATGTTTATTGTCGGCGGGGTACCGGCGCTGTTGTTGGCCTGGATTCGGCACGGCGTGGCGGAACCGATCGCCTGGAAAAAGAAGGAAGGCATTATCCGGTCGTGGGCGGTTTGGCGTCCCTTCGCGGTGCTGTTTTCGTCGGCCTGGCGCCGCCGCACGATTCTGAATTCGTTATTTATGCTGGCTTCCATCTGTGGTCTGTGGGCGGGAACGGTGTACGTTCCGGCGGCGATTACGTCGCTTGCGGAAGCCGGTGGCCACACCGGCCCGCGGGCTGCCCAGTTGGCCTCCTGGGGAATTATGCTGGTCTCGTTCGCGACTATTCTCGGCTGTCTGGCTATGCCCTGGCTGGCTGAACGGCTGGGACGCCGCGGCGCGCTAGCGCTGTTTTTTTCCCTGATGGCGGTGTTCATTGCGCTCACGTTCGGCAAAGTTTTCTATTTGGGACCGAGTGCATTGCCGTGGTTTTTCGTTTGTCTGTTCTTCCTTGGTTTTGGAGGCGCCAACTTCGCCGTTTACACTTTGTGGTTGCCGGAGCAATATCCCACGGAATGCCGCGCCAGCGCCTTCGCATTCTCAACTTCATTTGCGCGATTTGGCGGCGCGGGAATCACTTTCTTGGTAGGCAGCGGCGTGCGTCACTTCGGATCGCTGGGAATGCCTGTCGCGCTGACCTCAATTGCTTTCGCTATCGGATTGCTTCTGATTCCATTTGGCGCGGAAACGCAGGGGCAGCATCTCCCCTCGTAGGTCGATTGATATTGATGCGCAGGAAAGCTTTATATCCTTGCCGCCGAGTTCTGAAAAGAGCCGGTCAGCACTTGTCGAGAACAATTTCTTCGACGTCTTCGATGTGACGCCGCATGGCGTTCTTGGCTGCTTCGGAATCGTGCTGCTGGATGGCAGTCAGGATGCGGCGGTGGCCATCGAGCGACTTTTGCGAGCGCCCTCCCATCTGCAAAGAGCGCGCCCGCGTGTCGCGGAGCAGGTCCATTAGAATGTCGATCACCTTCAGCACTACACTGTTCCCGGACGCCAGAGCAATGTTGTAATGGAACTCGGCGTCCTCGGCAACGGCGGGTTCTCCCAGGCGCTGCTTCTCTTCCTGGCGCCTTAGGATCTGTTCCATCTCGGCAATTTCTTCGGGAGAAGCGTGGGTAGCGGCGCGCGCTGCCAGAGGAGGTTCGAGCATCTTGCGAAAATCGAGGAGTTCGCTCACTAACTCTTTGCGTCGTTTCAGGGCATTGGCAAAAGGATTGACCGGCGAGTCGGAGGCGATCTCACAAACGATTGTCCCGGTGCCTTGACGTGGTTCAACCAGGCCCATCAATTCCAGGCCGCGAATCGCGTCGCGGATGGAACCGCGGCTCACCCCGAGCATCTCCGCCAGCTCGCGCTCTGCAGGAAGTTTGTCGCCGGGTTTCAGCTTCTGCAGAATCAGGCGTTCGATCTGCTTGGCGACTTCCTCGTATACCTTATTCCGGCGAATGACTTCGAAATCAGATTTTATGGTGGTGGCCACAGGGCGCTCCAAGTGGTCCGAAAAACGGACCGGGTGCGAGCGCAGTATAACCCCTTGTCTAGTTTCAGAACACCTATTTTATTTGCCGGGATGGATTGAAAAAGTGGATTCAGAGAGCTGATCTTTTTAGTCTGAAGCACTTTATCACAAGATAGTTAGCTAAATTGCCTGAAAGCAGGACTTGAAGCGTTATCTCTGGATTACGGTGCTGATTTTGTCGGCGGTGCGGTGGACTGGGCAAGCAGTTTAGCGCAGTTATAGACCGTTCGCGTGGAGGACATGGGGAGTCCCACCCGCTCGCCCAACTCTGCGACCGCTCCCACTAGCGCTTCCAGTTCCATCGGGCGACCGGCTTCGAGATCCTGCAGCATTGAGGTCTTGTGTTCGCCAACTTTTTCCGCGCCCGCAATTCGCTGATCGATGGAAACGGGTAACTCCATGCCTAACTTGTGGGAGACCGCTTCCACTTCCTGCATGATATTTCGGATCACGGAACAAACTCCGGGATCGCGCACCATCTGAACGATTGTGGCGCGGGTCAGCGCGCTGACCGGATTTAAGGAAGCGTTGCCCAAAACCTTTACCCAAATTTCGTGCCGCAAACGAGCTGTGATTGGGCAGCGGAAGCCTGAAGCGATGAGCGCTTCGGCTATTTGGCGGAGGCGCTCGGAGCGCGAGCCATTGGGTTCGCCCAGCGTAATACGATTGCCCTCGATGTGCTGGATCACGCCGGGTGAGGTAATCTCGGTGGCAAAGTAGATGATGGATCCAATGACCCGTCGCGCTTCGATGGCCGAGGAAATCACGCCGCCGGGATCGACCCGCTCCAGCCGCAGACCGTCCCATTCCCCACCGAACCCCTGGAAGTACCACCAGGGAATTCCATTCTGAGTGCTGACGACGGTAGTATCCGGTCCCAGGACCGGGCTCAGGTGAGGGGCGAGTTGCGGCAGGCCATGAGCCTTGACGCCAAGAAAAACAACATCCACCGGACCGACTTCTTCGAGGGAACTGGCGATCTCTGGGTGAGCAACGAAATCGCCTTCGCTGTTTTTCACTTGCACGCCGTGTTCTTGCATGGCGTGAAGATGGGGTCCGCGCGCGAAGAGCGTGACGTCGAAACCAGCCTGTGCCATTCGTGCACCGATGTAGGCGCCGATAGCTCCAGCCCCCGCGATCAGGAATTTCATAGTTGGCTATCCACAAGTGCGGAGGCGACGGCGCGACGGCGAATTTTTCCCGTCGCAGTCGTAGGAATGGCATCGACGAGATATATCTTGGCTGGACATTTATATTCCGCCATCAACTCGCGGCAGTGCTCGATAAGTTCCGACTCGGTTGCGCCATGTTTTTCGTGCAAGACGACGGCCGCGGCCACTTCTTCTCCAAGCGTGGGATGAGCGCAGCCAAACGCGACCGCGGCTGCTACTGCCGGATGCCGGAGTAAAACCTCATCGACTTCGTGAGGAGCAATGTTTTCGCCGCCGCGGATGATGATGTCTTTGATGCGACCTGTTAAATGCAGATAGCAGTCGGAATCAAGGAAGCCTTGATCGCCGGTACGAAACCATCCGTCCACAAAAGCGTGGGCGTTTGCTTCGGGATTATTTTCGTATCCCCGGAATACATTCGCTCCCTGAATGGCGATCTCGCCACGGTGGTTGGTGCCGAGGTGTTTACCTTCCTTGTCCATTATGCTGATGCGCAGGCCAGCGCCCACGCCAACAGAACCCGGCTTCCGGTGTCGCGGAGGCAGAGGATTTGAAGTCATCTGGTGCGCAGCTTCGGTCATGCCGTAGGCTTCGACGAAGGGCACCCCAAAGAGCCCCTCGATTTTATGAATCAGTTCCGGGGACAAAGGCGCGCTGCACGACCGCAGGAAACGCAAAGTTGCGGCTTCCGCGGGCTTACCACGGCTGCGGGCCAGCAAAAGCTGGTGCATCGTGGGAACTCCGGAGTACCAGGTCACGCGATGCTCCGCTACGGTTCGCCAGAACGAAAGCGCGTTGAATTTGCTGGGAACAACTACCGTGCCACCAGAAAGCAAAGTGGACATGGTGGAACCGATCAATCCATGAATGTGAAACAGAGGCATAACGCAAAGTGAAACATCTTCTTCGGAAAGAGAGTAGGTGTTGGCGATATTTGCCGAGGAGACGGCGAGGTTGAAATGCCGCAACGGTACTCGCTTCGGGCGCCCAGTGCTTCCGCTGGTATGAAGGATGAGCGCAATGTCATCGGCTGTGGGTTCGCTGGCTTCACCTCCGGTGGGAGCGTTGGCCAGGTGAACGATGCCCTGATCGGTCATTTCCACCGAGAACGTCGGGATCTTTCGATCCTTGGCTGCGGTGCGAACAAATTCGGCGCCTACGGGAGGACAAAGCAAGATGCGGGCATCGGTGTCTCCCAAGAAGAAGTGAAACTCCTCATAAGGGTACGCAGGGTTTAACGGAGCTGCTGTGCCGGCAATCGACGCGGCCAGAAAGCTGACGATTGCAGGCAGTCCATTAGGCAACGCAATCGCTACAGCATCGCCGCGGCGAATGCCGGCCGACGCCAAGGCATTGGCCATAGCGAGCACTTGATCACGCAGCGAATCGTAGGTCACACGAATTCCAAGCTCGGGAACGACGATGGCCGTGTGGCTATCAGCGAAATGTAAAACGTCGAGCAGAGTATCAACGGACTTCAGTGTCATGCGTTCTCGCCTCTGGCGCGGTCCTTGGATGATCAGCCGACTTTATCTGTTGTCCGCGAAACGAAAGGATAGGCTGCAGTAGTCAGCCTGTCGTGACCCGCGCACTAATTCCGCAAATCTAGTGCGAGTAACCCTGTGCGCTCAGGGCTCTTTTAAACTCCTTCAGAAAAAACTGCACGTTATCTTCAGTGGCTAAAGGTCCCATGACGCCAATGCGGAAAACTTTGCCCGCTAACGGCCCGAAACCGCCCGCGATTTCAATGCCGGGTCCATCCAGCAAATGTCTCCGTACTTTGGCCTCGTCAACGCCTTCGGGAACGCAGACAGTGTTCAGGGTGGCGATTCGGTGCTGTTCGGGAACGTGCATCCGCAGACCCATGCCTTCAATTCCTTTTACAAAAGCTCGGTTGCATCGGCGATGCCGATCCCAACGGTTTTCAATTCCTTCGTCCGAGATCACCGTAAGCGCCTCGCGCAAGGCGTAGAACATGGAAATCGGCGCGGTGTGGTGATAGCGGTGCGAGACGGTAGAGTAGTCGTGAATCAACTTCAGATCCAGATACCAACTACGTGACGGAGTCGTGCGTGCGCGGAGAAACTCCATAGCCCGCGGCGACATCGCCATGGGAGATAAGCCTGGCGGACAGCTCAATCCTTTTTGCGTGCAACTGTAGGCCACATCGATGCCAGTCTGATCGAACTCGACTGGCACTCCGCCGAGCGAGGTGACGCAGTCCGCGATCACCAGGGCGCCAGCTTCGTGAGCCGAGGCGCAGATCGCCCGACCGGATTGAAGGGCTCCCGTGGATGTCTCGGCATGAACGTAAGCTACGACCTTGGGCTTCTCGCGGCGAATGAACTCTCTGGCTTCATCATCGGTATAGGTCTCACCCCAGTTCTTCTCAAAGCGCACGACATTGGCGCCGTTGCGTTTGGCCATTTCGGTCAGGCGATCGGAGAAATACCCGTTGGCGAACACGGCGAACTTCGATTCAGGATCGACGAAATTGGCGATAGCGGCTTCCATCCCCGCACTGCCGGTTCCGGAAATTACCAGAGTTGCGCCTTCGGCTGTCCCAAACGCTGTTTTGAGTAGCTGCTGAACATCACTCATGACCTGAATAAAGTACGGGTCGAGGTGCCCAACAATCGGCTTCGAGAGGGCCTCGTAGACCCGCGGGTGAACCATGCTAGGTCCGGGACCGAACAGATAGCGGCGCGGGGGTTGCAGGGCAGGGTAGGCTAGGGCTGTAGTCTGTTCAGTAGCGCTCATAGTCCTCATTTCTGGCTGAAACACAATTTAAATCACAAGGTAGCGGACGCGTGATCAAGGGTTCTTACCCGGAAAGGGTGGCCCGCGAGACGTAG
This sequence comes from uncultured Acidobacteriota bacterium, assembly GCA_963842075.1. GTDB lineage: Bacteria > Acidobacteriota > Terriglobia > Terriglobales > Acidobacteriaceae > Sulfotelmatobacter. The sequence goes on from CAWJFA010000024.1 coordinate 248,098, forward strand.
TTTGACAGTGAGCACCGGCAACGCCGACACCGTCAAATTAATTATTTCAATTGCTTCGATTGCCTTTCTGAATACAAATTTAATCGTTCTTGTCGTGGAAACTCGAATTGGTTCCCATCTGCATCGCGATCTAGATGGGCGAGTGATGCCCGTGCACAATCATCTCCTCAGCAATGCGGCGCGCCTCAGGTAAAGTGGTAGCCGCTTTCTTATCAATTTCAGCGGGCAAATCCTTTTGAATCTTTGCTAATTCCTCGTCGAAGATGCGAGTGACCAATTGGGCCGAGTGCTTGATCGACTTGCCATCATCACCCTGAACCTCGACTTTGTGCCGCACACGCTGCGCAATCATCAGGCGATAGATGCGGTCCGTAGCCAGATCCTCCATATAGCCGTCGAGCAGGCTCGCGCCTTTGCCATTGAGTACTCCGTTACGATAGCGAATTACGGTGCGAACAGCGGAGCGCGTCCCGGCAAGAGTAATGCCGCCGACGCCCTTCGGAATTGGCCGCAAATTCGGATGTGAGTTCGGCAGCTTGGGTCGTTTTGCAATCTGATTGGGATAAGGAAATTGGGCAACAGCGATCTCGTTCTGATCAGGATGGCCTGTCCATGCTCCATCCATCAGGCAATCGGCCTCGTTCTTTTTGTCCTGTTTCAAGACCTTCAGGGCGCGCTCATTTAACTCTGCGTCTGTGCGGCTGGGATAAAGTGCGGTCATTCCACCAATCGCGTGAGCTCCATGCTTGTGGCAAATCTCGGGCATCAAGGTGCGGAAGTTTTGGAAGAATGCGACATCGTGCGGGATGGTGTTGCGATCCGGCAAAATCCAATCGGGATCCTCGAGCATGAAATCGATCAAAGAGGCCATGTAATCCCAGCGGCCGAGATTCAATCCCAGGCAGTGGTCGCGCAGATTGAAAAGAAATTCCTCCATCTGATACGCGAGCGGGTGCGCTTCAACCAGCGCCATGCACTTTATGTAGTTCGGGGCAACACCCTTATGCTTGGCGAGTGCCTGGAAGAGGTCGCGCCACCAAAAGGCTTCGTCCGCAGACTCACTCTTGGGAATGTAAACCGAGAAGTTGTGTGGCAACGACGCGGGATCGATCTGATACCAGATCAGGGCAAGATCAAACAGGGAAGCAGACATGATCTCGTTCTTGATAACCCCGCCCTGGCTCACGTGCAAACCACGCGGGCGCACCCAGGTCACGGTTTTCGAGCGCTGCACCGAGACTTTCTTGTTCCGCTTCTTGTCATCGTAGCTGAGCTCATATCGGTAGGCGGCGATGGTGTTCTTGATCGCCAGCATAATGTGTTCCCAGATGTTGGCGGTGGAATCCTCCAGATCGATCATGACAGCTGGGGAGCCGGAGTTGAGCAGCTTGACGGTCAATTCGGCATCGTCGGCCGGACCCGTCATCTGATTGCGTTGGTCCGCGCACCATTCGGGCACTTCGATTCGCCAGTCTGAGGTTGTCGCTTCGGAGGCTGGCAAATAGTTAGGCGGCTGACCACGATGCGACGCCTCCAAAACCTCAGCTCGCTTGGCGATCAGCTTCTGTTGCCAGGGGGTGAATTTCTTATGCAGCGGTAACAGAAACTCTAAAAATCCTTTGGGCAGATCTTTTTGCGGATTCAAATCCGCGGGGGCGAAGTTCATGTATTGAGACGTGGTGTTTTCAGTATGCAATGCCATGAAGGTCCTCAACCTGCGCCGCTGACAACTGAGGTTGGATGAAGCCCTCGGCGCTTCTGTTGTTTCTATACTGGCATTATCCTATCGCAAACCAGCCCAACTTCAAGATGTAGAGGTCACAATCAGATGTGCGCCATGCCGGTGGCTGCCGGGGCTGCGCCTAATGGGACGTTGCGAAAAAGTATGCGCTCATCGCGATTCCAAGGGCGATCACGAAGGCCCGCACTTTCCTGGGATCGGCTTTCTGCGCGTAATGCGCTCCGAACCAGCCGCCAGCGAGGGCACCTGCGATCATTATGGCGCAATGCCGCCACAGAACAGCGCCGGCCAGGATGAAGGTCAGCACGGCAGCGGCGTTAATCGCGGCGGCAAGCAGCGTTCGGATTGCGCCCATAGCATGAATGTCACGCATGCCCAACGCTGTCAGCATGCCTAGCGTGATGAAGCCAATCCCAGCGCCGAAATATCCGCCATAGATCGCCACCAATAGCTCAACAAACGAACTCACCGCAACGGCCGTCCACGAAGTGGCATGGAGATCATCGATTACAGCGCCCTTACCGGCGATTGTGCGGATTGAGTTGCCGAAGGCGAACAGCAATGTCCCGGCCAGCAGCAACCACGGAATGAGGTGAAGAAAAGTATGTTGCGGAGTTTTGAGCAACAGCAGAGCTCCGGCCCAGCCTCCGGCCACACTGGTCACGAGGAGAGGAAGTAAAAAGCGCAGCGGAGCATTCAACCGTTTCAGGTAAGCGAGGGTGCTGGCGGCCAAGCCCGGCCAAAGCGCGACTGTATTGGTTGCATTGGCCGCGACCGCCGGTACGCGCAGGAACAAGAGCGCCGGGAAAGAGATGAAGCTACCGCCTCCGGCCAGCGCATTCAGCGTTCCAGCGACGACAGCAGCGAAAAACAAAAATATGGCCTGAGTAAAGTGCAAGCCCTTCAAGATGTACCAGAAAAGCCAGATGCGGGAAACCCGGCGCGATTCTGTGAGTCTTCACCATCGAACCCGGAAAATGCGGATGTTAAGATGCTCAATGGATCATCTGATGTCGGGCTATTCTAAGTCGGATCAAGCTAAGTCACAGGCCGAGGTTGAAACTCTGGCGCGTGAACTGCTATCCGCCTATAACACGGGTCGGATGGTTGATCTTCCTCCCTCTGCGCTTCCCGGATTCGACCTCGATACCGCATATCAGGTTGAGGGAACTCTGAAGAAGCTCCGGCAAGAGGCTGGTCACAGTGCCGTTGGCCGCAAAGTGGGATACGCCAATAAGGCAATGTGGCGGGTGCTCAAGCTTGAAACTCTGGTTTGGGGCCATATGTATGACGATACAGTCCATTACAGTGACAGCAACTCCGCCACACTTACAATCGAACACCCGCGTTCGCTGAAGATAGAGCCCGAGATAGTTTTTGGTTTGAAAGAGCCGGTTGGCGAAGGGCTTGATGCCGCTGCGGCGCTGGCATGCGCCGATTGGCTGGCGTTGGGCTTTGAAATCATTGATTGTCCTTATCCTGACTGGAAGTTTCAGGCCAGTGATTTCGTCGCGTCCTTTGGACTTCATGCCGCTCTCGTAGTCGGGCAGAAGATGAAGCTAGGGCTCGATCTGATCCCAAGACTGGTGGAGGAACTGCCACGATTCAAGGTGCGAATGTCGAAGAGCGGTGAGTTCGTGGAAGAAGGGTCGGGCAAGAACTCTCTGAAGAGTCCGGCTCTGTGCCTGGCCGAACTGGGTGCGGCCATCGCACGGCGATTCCCAGGCCAGCCACTGAGCGCCGGAGAAATCGTGAGCTCGGGCACGCTCACCGCCGGACATCCAACCGCCCGTGGTGATTTGTGGACAGCCGAGCTGGAAGGAATCACACTGCCGCCGCTGACTTTGCGCCTAGAGTAAGAAAAACGGCCGCCTCGCCGATCACGCTTACCGCCACAAGCGGCGTCAGTCTTCTATCAGTTATCAACGAATCTTCCAAAAATCGACGGGGAATCGTGTCGAAGTCGGTACCGCCCGGGAAATCCACAACATATTTTCTTGTGCAGACTGTTTCCCTGTCTGCTACTATGGTCGCAGAACAGGCGGATGTCCTTTATTTTGTTCTGTTATGCTTTCGTGGAATCCGCCCATTTGCGGTAGGGCACTTTGTGCAGCAGTGTTTCTGTTGGGAAGTGCCCGAAGTCCGTAAGCCCAGGACGGCCGCCCAGGTAGGAGTGGCTTGTGTCCGATCCCGAGAACGGGAAGGTCCCGGTAGTGGTGAGGCGCCGGCGAACCCGTCGTCACCGCCGAAATCGGCTGATTCGCCGTTTGTTCGCAATGGCGACGATTGCCGTTTTGACAGCTGCCGCTTCGACCTCGGCTTTAAGATATTTCGGTGAGTCGTTCAATCGTGCCCGTGAAGCCGCTTCTCTTGCCTCAGAACAGACTGAACTCAGACGCGGTCGCGAAGTTGCCCTCAACCAAATTCTTGCGCAGTCTCAGGCGCAACCATCACGCCCGGTCTATCCCTACTCTGTCGTGCCAGGCGGAATAAATGATGCTAAAGAATTGAAGTGGGTGGCGGAACACGACCCCATTGTGGCAGCCCACTACGCCGGCTTTGACTACAACCACGCGCGAGTGGTTCAGCTCACACTGGCCCGCACCGTCTATATGTCCTACCGCATCGGCAACAATGTCTACTGGATGCGGCGAAGGATAACGCTTCATAAGGGTGAAAAGCTGATTACCGACGGGCGAATGACAGCGCGCGGCCGTTGCGCGAACCGCGTCGAAGAAACTCCGCAGCAGCAGGCTTCGCCGGCCGAGCCTTCGCCGGAAAAGTTCGATGAACCCGTTCTGGCAGGCGGGGGTACGACGACGCAGGGTCCTCAGTTTCCGTTTGCGTCGGCGCTTCTGCCGCAAATGACCGGCCATGATCCTGCGGGACCTCTGAGTTTATATAGTCCTTTCGAAGGCGGAAACTGGATACCCATTTCGCCTCCTGCATTGCCCGCGGGCCTTTGTGCACCTGCGAAGAAAGGCAACACTGAGACTGCGGGAGCGACGGGAACCAATGGCAAGAAGAAAGTAAGTTCTTGCAGCAGCAGCGGACTTCCAATAGGAACCGTGCCCGAACCCGGAACGTGGATAATGTTGATGACCGGAGTGGCCGCGATTTGTTGGCAGGCACGGCGTAAGCCTACCCAGGCGTGAGGGCAGAGTCTCGGCAATTCCTTCCTGTGCTTTTCGATCCCTCGGATACAACCTGCGACTCGCGCTTGCGAATACATCTCCTTTTTCGGTAGTCTCGCTACTCTCTTTGCTTCTTGCTTCTTGCTCCTTGCTCCTTGCTTTCTGCTCCTTGTGACTTTATACCGTTCGCAGGAGGTTGACGGTGCGCTCGCCACGGGTTGCGCTTCATTTTTCGCTTTTGCTGGCTTTAGGATTGCTAGTGTCGGAGAACCCCTTCATGCAGGCTCAATCGATTCAACTGCATGTGGATCTGACCGACGCCCCGCGAAATATTTATCACGCAAAGTTGACCGTCCCCGCCAAGCCGGGTTCGTTAACGCTTGTATTTCCGAAGTGGATCCCGGGCAATCATCGTCCCAGCGGCCCGATTGCGGCCCTCACCGGCATTCGCATCGAAGCTGCGGGCCAGCCTTTACTCTGGCAACGCGACGATCTTGATATGTACGCCTTTCATGTCACCGTGCCCGAGGCGGCTCGTACTATCGACGTGTCTCTTGACGCAATCACAACCGATGACAGCGCGGGGGGTAGAGGGCCAGCAGCATCCAGCAATCTGCTCGATTTGAACTGGAACGCGGTGGTTCTCTATCCACAGGGTGCCGATTCCGACGCCGTTGAAATCGTCCCTTCGGTGAAACTTCCTGAGGGATGGCAGTTTGGCACTGCTCTGGTGCCGGCACGAACCGCGGGCGATGAAGTTGAGTTTGCTCCAGTCTCGCTGACCACCCTGGTGGATTCACCGCTGATTGCCGGAGCGCACTATCGCCGAATCGATTTGACCAAAGGTTCTGAGCTTACACATGTAATGGATCTGGTCGCCGAAAGCGAAGCCGATTTAGCGATGAAACCGGATGACTTGGCTGCTTACAGGAAGTTGGTTGCTGAAACCGTCGCTCTGTTTGGTGCGCGGCATTACCGGCAGTATCACTTTCTCTATACGCTTAGCGATCAAGTTGGCGGGCATGGCCTGGAGCATCACGAGTCGAACGACAGCGCTGCGGCCGAGCGGACGCTTCTCGATCCTGACTTGCACTTGCTTTACGCAGATCTTCTGCCGCACGAATTCGCTCACTCCTGGAACGGCAAATATCGCCGGCCTGCGGGACTGGCCACGCGAAATTATCAGGAGCCCATGGTCGGGGATCTGTTGTGGGTTTACGAAGGGCTGACTAACTATCTCGGCAGCCTGTTGGCTGAGCGCAGTGGATTGTTGTCGCCCGAGCAGTATCGCGAGTCGTTAGCTTCAACGGCCGCCAGTCTGGATCACCGATCAGGAAGGGTGTGGCGTCCTTTAGAAGATACGGCGCGCTCGGTGCAGATTCTGCGGTTGATGGGATCGCAGTGGTCGAACTGGCGCCGCGGTTTGGATTACTATCCCGAAGGCGAATTGATTTGGCTTGAAGTGGACTCCATCATTCGCCAGCAGACGCACGGTCAGCGTTCTCTCGACGATTTCTGCCGCCGCTTTGAGGGTGGCGAAAGCGGGCCGCCGAAAGTTGTGCCCTATTCGTTCGACGATGTTGTTGGCGCGCTGAATGACGTTGCCCCCTATGATTGGGCGAGCCTGTTGCGGGATCGTGTCAATTCGGCTGGCACTCACGCGCCGCTGGGCGGGATCGAGCGTGATGGATGGAAGCTGGTTTATAACGAGCAGCCGAATGCGATCAATAAGGCGGCCGAAAAGCTTTTTAAAGTGGCTAACTTTTCGTATTCATTGGGATTCACTGTCTCCAAAGACGGCAAACTGGGGGACGTGATCGTGGGCTCTCCTGCCTATCAGTCCGGGATCGGGCCCGGGATGCAACTGGTCGCAGTAAATGGCCGCAAGTGGACACCGGCTATTCTGCGGGCGGCGCTCAAGGCAGCGCAGGGAACTACGGCGCCTATCGAACTGCTTGTCGAAAATGCTCAGTTTTTCCGAACCTATTCGATCTCTTATCACGAAGGCGAGAAGAATCCTCATCTCGAGCGCGTTTCCGGGCAACCCGATCTGCTAAACCAGCTGCTGACTCCTTTGACGCGGTAGTGCCCGACCCAAGGTTGTAATCCCTTAGTAAGGGATAGCGGCCATAAACGCTGCTAGAATTGCGCTAAAGGCTACTGCCCTCTGATCTATGTCCCCCGCTCTGAGAACCGCTGCCGCTTTGATGTTGTGGGCGGCAATATGTGTTACCGCGCCGGTCGCGGCCCTCGCGCAAGGCGTACCCTCGATTCGCAAAGTACAGGTGTTACGCAGCTCCGGTCAGGTCGAGATTGAGATCGAGGCTAGCGGTAGCATCGTGCCTCAAATCAATATATTAACCGGCCCCGACCGTTTATTGGTTGATTTCGTCAACGCCCTTCCGGGGGCTCAGTTACGCAATCAGGCGGTAAATCGGGCAGAGGTGAAAAGCCTGCGAGTGGGCCTGTTTTCATCGGATCCGCCGGTTACGCGGATCGTACTCGACTTGAATGGCCCGCAGCCCTATCAAGTCTTTCCATCGGGAAGAACGATAATTGTAAAGATCGGAACGCCAAGCACGGAAACAACCCGAGTTAGTCACGCTCCGGCCCTGGTGAATGCGGCTTATCCAGTTCAGCCCGTGCCGATTCCCGCATCAACGCCTGTAGTGACGCCTGCCGCAAAGCCGGCTCTTTTAGTTTCGTTTCGCAACGGGCTGCTCTCGATCAGTTCCAACCGCGCCAGCCTGTCGGAAATTCTTTTTGAAGTGCACCAGCGCACCGGGGCGGAGATCGCAATCCCGGCTGGCGCTGAAGAGGAAAAAGTTGTCGTCGACCTCGGCCCGGCGCCTGCGCCGGATGTTCTGGCGCACCTGCTTAATGGTTCGAAGTTTAATTTCCTGATTATGAGTTCGACCCGCGACCCCGGTGCCGTGGACCAGGTAATTCTAAGTCCGCGCGCGGAAGGGTCGATGCAGTTTCCGGCGTCAAGGCCGCAACCAAGCCAGCCCGGAACTGACGAAAACGATGACGCGGCGGTTCAGCCCCAAAATACAGCCCAGCCCACACCGCCACCACCAGAAAATCCGAATCCAGCGAACAACGGACAGGCTCCGCCACCCCCTCCACCGCCGAATAACGACGTCCCGGATTAGTGGCAAATCTTCAGGGACTCGCTGCTTCAACCTCAAGCCTGCAAGATCCGACCACGTTCAGATCGCGACTAAGGTGGCGTGATCAGTCGTACAGGTACGGGTGAAGTTCCGTAAAGAGATTGGGCCATGGCATCGTTACTGCATCCCGCAACGTTCATGACAGTTGCCGTCAAGTTCCCGAAGCCATCGATGCTGATGAAGGCTTGCAGGAGACCCACGATCGTCACCTGAGGTTCGTGACCTCTGGGCAGCGCGCCGCCGCTGCTGTCATAGATAGGTATTGAAACAATCGAATTGCTTGTAGTAATGACGTCGCCGCTCTTATCCAGTCCCTGCTGCACAAGTGGATTGCCCGGCCCCGCCAGTATTTGAAACGGATAACTCGCCGTTGCGATTGAGTCCGCTCCGCTGTAGGTGGGAGCAGCTTGGGTTAAGCACGCCACTGCCGTCGATGTGTCGCCAGTAAACAGGCCGGGGTTTACAGGGTTTTCGTTTAGGTCAACCTGCCCTCCGTTCGGCGTTCCGCATGCGTACACCGTGCTCTGATCGCATCCTGCGATAGCGGCCTGGTACCCTGTGCTGGGCGAGCAGGAGGGAACCGCGCCGGGGTTCCCAGAAACTAAGGCAGGAATGTACTGGAGGCTACCCCCCGTCACTCTTGGGGGGTTATCGATCAGATTTCTGCCGTGACAGTTGCCGCCGCCGACGGAGCAGTCGGCAACCAGGCTAAAATTCTCGCCGATCACTCCCCGTCCAAACTGAGAAATTCCTTCATGTTGGATCGATCCGGTGGCTGTTGATACGAAAGGATTGCCTGGATTTCCCGGGTCGCTATTCGGAACGATCCAGGGCTTCACGCAGCGTGGCTGTACCGGAACCATCTTTCCAGCCACGCTTCCTGAGTTGGAGGAATTGAACACTTCTGCTGTAGCGGTTGCGCTCACATTCGTGCCCGAATAGCTGACTCCGGGAAACAGGGAAAAAACGCGGGCGAAAAAGATCGGCAAGTTCGAGCCTGTAACTGTCACGGTGGCAGTGGGATTCACGCCGAAGTCGGTTCCAAGGGTTGAGCAATCTTTCGCTGCTCCTCCGGCCTTGCCTGCGCCATAGGTCACGGTTACGGCTGCACTCGGAACCGCAACGCCAGCAATTAAGTTCTGCTGCGCCACATTCGTTGCAATAAGAGTGGCAGGGGAGCTGGTCCCGCCGCAGATAGCAGCCCAGCTTCCATCGCCCGAGCCACTCGTCGGGTCACCCGTGATGCCCGACATCGAAATCACGCGCGCCGCAGCTAATGCCGCCGCATCCGCGGAGCGTTGTGCTTCGGCCTTCGCTTGATAAAGGGTGCCGATGTCGATCGACAGCGCCGCCATCCCAATGATTGCGACCAATGCCACAGTCACCAGCGCCATAGTAAAGCCGCGCTCGTCCGAGCGAGGATCCACCTTGGCCCTGGGGCAGCGGATTAGCGGCGGCAACATGCGCAATGCCTCAATTCTCGTTGAACGCTGTAGCGGAAGTGGTGATGTTCGCCGGACCGGTGAACCTCATGCCAAGCAGGCCAGCCACGTTGTTGTATTGCCATTTGTAAGGATACTGAAGGGTGACGCAGGTGGCGATCTCATTTACTGTAACGCCGGCGATCACTTGTTGCGTGACGCAGCCCCGATTGATAGTGAGAGTGATTCCGCTTCCCGGACAACCAGAACCCGACGATGTGTAGGTCCAGGTCAGGCTAGTCTGCGTCGGCGTGGATCCCGACAGCCCGCAATCGTTGACTTTTTCCGAGACCAGGTAGTTGTCTACAACCTGGAATGCATCGCTGACCGATACAGGCAGCGAAGAGCCGAGATCGTTGGCTGGATCGCTGGCTGCGACTCGCGCGCCCTCGCGCGCCGCATTGGTCAGCTTTTGCTTGAGTGAAATCGCTCCGCTGAAGTCAAAAATTCCCACCACGAATAACACCAGCAATGGCAGAGAAAGCGCAAATTCCACAATCTGAGAGGCGTTATCGTCCGGCCAGACTCGTTTCAACATCGCCCGCACTCCAGATCCGGGATTTGCTGCTCGGATCATTGCGTCTCTTGCCTCATTTGCGCCTGCCCCGGAAGTAGAACGTTCTGCAGATCGATACTGGAACACGGCCACGAAGAGCATGGGATATAGAAATGGAAAGGATATTGATAGCGAGCACTTACTGATACGCCGCAGGTGCCCATTCCTCCCAGGCTGGGATATGACAATTGAACGGGTTGTTGAACACAAACGTCCGTGACGCCGGGGTCACACAACACTGAGCTCTTGCAGGAAGCCGTCGCGCTGCCGCAAGCGCAGAGCGCAGGAGGCGTCCACTTCGGGGAGGCCCCTCCCCAGGCGACCAACTGACTCTTGTTCAAATGCGCGGCTGCAAGCGCATTATAGACGGCGGTTTGAGCATTCGTCGCGGAGGTTGTGGCAGTGCAAGTGGCGCAGGCCGGAGCCACGGCAGCTTCTGCACCTGCCCGCGCCGCGTGAGTGAGGGTGCCGTAAATGCGGAAGGCTTGCCCGAACCAAAAAATCGCCAGAAAAATCATGAAGAACAAGGGAATAATCATGGCGGTTTCCGCGATCTCCGAACCGCGCCGATCGCGCGCCAGACTTCGACAAATTTTCCATCGACGCGTATCCATGGCTAACGCGCTCCCCATATCTTTCCCATGCCGGCAAGCGAGCCTACGCCAAAAAGCAAAGTTGTCAACGCCAGTGCTACGCCATAGGGAACCTTGAGCGACTCTGGATTATCCAGCGAAACCGCCGCTCCGGGCATGCGAAATGTCAGCATCGATGCCAGCAAGCCCCAGATATTGCGCAGCGTCTGTCTGAAGCGTCGTTTGTAAATAACCAAGGCCAACGCCATTACTCCGGCCACAAGGATAGAACCCATCAGCAAATTAACCAACATTTCCCAACCTACGAAAGCCCCCAGAGCCCCGGCCAGCTTCCAGTCGCCTGCTCCCAGGCTCCGCAGAAAAACAAATGGCAACAGCAACAGTAGCCCCAGTCCGGCTCCCAGAAGGGAAGTCTTCAACCCGCCCCACCCTCCTAACAGCGTATTCACGGACATTCCGACTAAGAGGCCAGGCACGGTAAGCCAGTTAGGAATGCGACGGCTGCGCCAGTCCGTCCATCCGGCAATCAGGGCCAACGCAATCGCCGGAACCAGCACGATCGGTTTCAAACTGTCCCCGATTTGCAGCGCAACATTCTCTTACGCGGCGCCAGGAAAAGCAGTTGCGAATCCTCCGTCTCAGGAAATACTCGACCATTCTGGATAAAGATCTAAGAAAGATCTAAAGATTATAAAGATAGGGCCGAAACTGTGGCCGGAGAATCTCCTTAGCGCTCCACTGCCGCGAATTTTCACATAGCCGGATTCTGAAGTCAATGAAAGCTCATCAGAGGTACCGACGGACTTCCCGCTGGCCAAAAGCAAAGGCCCGGAACGCGTCCGGGCCGGCAAAGGAACATTGCCATTTTAGCGGTTGAAGGCGCCAGCGCTGTTGTGTTCAGCAACGATGCGCTTGGCATTGTCGGCCAGCGCTTTTGCTTGCGGCAGCAGGTCTAGGCCCTTCACCACTTCCGGATCAGATTCCGCACGCACCTTCATACCCTCATCCTGGCCAAAAGCATCCACAAAGATCTCTGCCTTAATGTTGGACTTAATCCAGTCGTTGTTGTCCACCAGATCTGCCTGGGTGTAAGCAATGCTGGCCTCGTCGAGCGACTTGCGGAAATCCTGCAGAGTAACATCGTCTACTTCGAAGCTCTTCGTCGGGTGATGATTTACGACGTAGCGCTTGGCGAAGTTGAAGAATGCATAGTGCTGCAAGAGCGTGTCCTGGAAATGATTGCTCTTGAGCGGAGGGATTACGACATCGGGCGTGATGCCACCGCCGCCATAAACTGTGCGGCCGCTATCCGTCAATTTTACTTCGCGATTAGCATTGCTGCCGGATTCGGCCTCGCGGTTGTAGTAGTAATCGTAGAGCGAGATGTTGCTGTAATCACGCTGGATAAGGCGGCCGCTGGGTGTGTAGTAGTGCGCCGTAGTCAGGGCCAATCCAGTGTTCTCCGACAACGGGTATACAGTTTGCACCAACCCTTTACCGAAGGTGACTTCCCCAACAATCAGCCCGCGATCGTGATCCTGAATCGCGCCGGAGACAATCTCCGCCGCCGACGCAGTCAACCGATTTACCAGAACAACGAGAGGATAGTCCTTGCCTCCATTGCCATGCTGCGCCACATAACGTTTTTCCGCCGAGGCGCGTCCATGGTGCGAAACAATCAGCTGACCTTTTTTCAGGAATTTATCGGCAACGCCCACGCCTTCACTTAGAAGGCCGCCCGGATTTCCGCGAAGATCGAGAATCAGCCCTTTGAGATCGCCGAACTCGTCCAAAGCTTTCGAGACTTCTTCCTCCGTGGTCTCGTTGAATCCAGTCACGTGCAGATAGCCAATTCCAGGACGGATGAGGAAATGCACGTCCACGCTGTAGCGCGGAATCTCGTCGCGCACCAGCGTGAATTCCATCGGTTTCTCCACGCCTTCGCGCGAAATGCTGATGTGTACCGTGGTTCCTTTTGGTCCCTTGAGCAGATCGGCGACATCGCCGGTGCTCATGTTTTCCGTGGACTTGCCATCGACCGCGATGATCACATCACCGGGATGAATGCCGGCCTTGTACGCCGGTGTGCCAGTGAATGGGAAAATCACGATCACTTTGTTGTTGCGCGGTCCTACAGTCATGCCGACGCCGTAATACTTGCCGCGCTGGTCTTCGCGCATCAGGGCGTAAGACTTGGGATCGAAGAAATTCGAGTGCGGATCGAGCGCGTGCAGCATTCCCGGAATCGCACCGTTATAAATGGCCTTATCCGGGTTGACCGGCTCGGCGTAGTTGTCCTCGACGATGGAGTAGACGTCGGTGAACTGTTTCAGGCTGTCTTTGACGTCAGTGTCACCTGTGAGCGACGACTGCTGTCCTGTGCGCTGGGCAAAAAGAATGCCCAAAAAGCCGCAGGCCAGGAGAAAAAAAACTACGAGTAAGAGTGAGCGCCGAGAACTACGTGCCATCTTGGATTTTCCTTCGGTTGAGGGTTGTCGACCTACCCCAGCTGCCGCGCCAAATATACGCAGTATACCACCAGATTAGACTGCCCCGGACTGGGAAGGTTACCATCGGTAACCGTCTAGGCCCTGTCTTTAATAGGATGCGGCGGAAGGGTTTTCAGGTTCTTGGACGCCGTATCTTTCTTCCAGATCCCCCGAATAATTGAGCCCGCGATCGCATTGCCGCCTTTGCATTCCCGCGTTTATGATGAGGCATGAGCTTTTCAGAGACGATCTTCCTGTTCTTTTTGGCTCTGATCATCTTCGGGCCAAAGAAGTTGCCGGAGATCGCTCGTCAAGCCGGACGTCTTCTTGCCGAGCTCCGCCGCGCCTCGAACGAGTTCAGATCGCAGATTGAAACCGAAATAGCGCACATCGAGGTCCAAAAAAGCCAGACCGTGCTACCGTCTGTCCCACCGCCGCCAGGTAGTGTGGCCAGCCTGAGTTTGAATCCGGCGGCCAGCGAATCGATTCCGCAGAAGCCTGAGCCTCCTGCCACCCTGGCCTCGCCGTCGGCCGATACCGTTGTGACATCTGCGGCGCCGGATTCCACGGTTCAGACCGAGGCTATCGCCGAGTCTGCACCCCCGGCCTCCCAGGAATCGCATGTTTGAAGCCGCGACCGAGGCTTCCGGCGACGAGAAGAAGCGCGACGCCATGCCTACCATGGGCTTTCTCGATCACCTCGAGGAATTGCGCCGCCGTCTGGTTTACTCCATTGCCGCCGTGGCCGTTGGATTTTTCGCCTGTTGGTGGAAGGTCGAGCGCATCTACGACATCATGCAGCGTCCCATCATGGACGTGCTGAGAGCGAACGGCATGTCGGATAAGTTGGTCTACCTGAATCCCACCGAGCCCTTCAACCTTTACTTGAAGATTGCCGCGCTGGCTGGACTGTTCCTCACCTCGCCCTTTGTCCTTTACCAGGTCTGGATGTTCATCTCGCCAGGGCTTTACCGCAATGAGAAGCGATACGTCGTTCCTTTCATGGTGTCGACCATCGCGCTATTTATTTCCGGTGGCTACTTTGGCTACAAAGTTGTCTATCCGCAGGCTCTCGGTTTTCTGATTCATTTTGGCAGGCAGTTTCAGCCGATGATCACCATCAGCGAATACACGTCGCTGTTTCTGAGCATTATTCTGGGCATGGGCTTAATCTTTGAGATGCCGATCTTGATCTTTTTCCTGGCTTTGATGGGTATCGTTAGCGCAGGTTTCATGTTTAAGAATTTTCGCTATGCCATTCTGCTCATTTTTATCGTCGCGGCAATCGTCACGCCGACTCCCGACATCTTGAGCATGTGCATTTTCGCCGCTCCCATGGTAGCGCTGTACGCGGTGAGCATCGGCATCGCCTGGTTGGTTCATCCCAAGCAGCGGAAGGCGCGAAAAGAAAAACAGGCAACATAATAGTCGGATCATTCTTGAATTCAGGCCAGGTTGAATGTGAGGTTAGTAACGTTGTTGACGATAAGCAAGCTCATTTCTCTTTCGGTCCTGTGTCTCTCATTCGCAGTCACGTTCATTTCCTGCGATCACGAGAAAGATGCCGATCACGTGAGCGCGCAAAATCAAGCTGCCGGCGATACATCTGTTCCCAAGCTTTCGCTCCCGCCTGACGACGGTCCGCCGCCCACGGTTGATGGCCAGCGAGCGATGCAATATGTCAAAGAAATCGTGGCCTTCGGCCCGCGGCCGATCGCCAGTGCAAATCACAAAAAGGTTGAAGATTACATTCTCGGCCATCTCAAAGGTGACGAGGTGGAACAGGATTTCTTCACTGCGGATACACCCGAAGGAAAGTTTCCTGTACGAAACATCCTGGCGAAGTTTCCTGGCACCAAAGACGGCATCGTCGTAATCGCCAGCCACTATGACACGAACTACCCATTGCGTAACACGTCCTTTGTGGGTGCCAACGACGGCGGTTCTTCCAGTGCGTTACTTCTGGAATTCGCCAATCAATTGCGCGGCAAAAAGCGTGATGGCTACAGCATTTGGCTCGTCTGGGACGATGCAGAAGAAGCCATAAAGCCTGACACCGAAGTTGATTTCATGACTGACAGCTTGTATGGAATCCGCCATCTGGCGGAAAAATGGCAGGCGGATGGAACGCTGAAGAAAATTAGGGCCTTACTCCTGCTTGATATGGTCGGAGACGCCGACCTGAATATTGATCATGAGCTGAATTCGACGCCCTGGCTCGAGGCAGTCATTTACGAAGCCGCGAGCCGGCTCGGCTACCAATCTCATTTCTTCGGGCGTGCTTTGCCCATGGAAGATGACCACCTGCCGTTTGTTCAAAAGGGTGTGCCATCTGCAGATGTCATTGATTTCACTTACGGGTATAACAATGTCTTTTGGCACACTACACAAGACACCGTAGATAAGCTCAGCCCCAAGAGCCTGGAAATCGTCGGCAGCACGATGCTCGAGACCGTCCGCATTCTGGACAAAATGGATCCTCTGCCGCCCAAGTGACGACGACAGCAAAGCCCATGCATTCTCACCGATCTACGCGGTCATCTCCCGCCGAATCGCGTAAAGCCATTTTGCTCTTTTCCTGAAATTGATTTCTAATTCAGCCGATATGCGAAAGCTGAAAGCTTTTTGGCTTTGCTTGATCTTGATCGCTGTATGCGTTGCCGCAATTCCACCGACCGATGGCGATGATGCCTCGCGCATCCTTCAAGCGGCTTTCGAACCTTCATCACTCGAAAGCAATTTGCGCCGCCTGAGCGACGAAGTAGGCGGCCGTGTCCCCGGCACTCCTGCCATGCAGCGGGCCATCGACTGGGGCATGCAGGCATTCAAAGCTGCTGGCGCCGATAGCGTCCACACCGAAGAATTCACAATTCCGCATTCCTGGGAAGAGGGCGCGACCGAGATGACTGTCAGCGCCACGGGAACGGCGCTTGATCCCAAGCTCACGCAAATTCCCAAAGTCGAGTTCCGCGTGCGCTGCGTTTCCATTGCGTGGGCGCCTGCGCTCGCTTCCGTAAAGCACGTGCCGGTGGTTGACGTGGGCAAGGGCAGTCCTGCCGACTTCGCAAGAGCCGGGGATATTTCCGGCAAAATCCTGCTGGTTCATTCGGTTGTGCTCAAGACCTGGGATGATCTTTTCGCCGAATATTCGAACGCGCCCCCCGTGATAACCGCGGCCCTGAACGGAAAAGCTAAGGCGGTCGCCTTTATCGCCACGCGCGAGCATGACATCCTTTACCGGCACACGAATTCTGTTCAGGGGGAAATCGATCGTATTCCACAGGTGTTGGTGGCTCGCGAGGATGGTGAGCGCATCGGTCGCCTGCTGATTTCGGGGCATCCAGTGTGGGCCGATCTGGGCATTCCAAATCAGATCGGCGGACCGATCAAAACCGGAAACGTGATCGCGGAAATAAAGGGCGCTCAAAAGCCTGATGAGTTCGTCATTCTCGGCGCGCACCTCGATTCGTGGGAACTCGGCACCGGCGCGCTCGATAACGGCTGCAACGCTGCGCTAGTGGTGGATGCGCTGCGCGCGATTAAAGCCTCCGGACTAAAGCCGCTCCGTTCTATTCGCTTCGTTCTCTTTTCCGGCGAAGAGGAAGGCTTGCTCGGCTCGCGCGCCTACGCGGTCGCGCACCGCCCTGAACTCGACAAGGCTGCCGGAGTGGTCGTCTGGGATGCCGGCACGGGCAAGACGACAGGCTTCGCCGATGGCGGCCGCAAAGACATGCTCGATACCGCCCGGCACCTCATCGCTCCGCTACAACAGTTTGGCCTGACCGAGGTGAAGACCGACATGGAGTGGGGCACGGACCACTTCGATTTCATGCTCGAGGGCGTGCCCACATTTGTCGCCGATCAGGAGGAGGCGAACTATCTTGAAAACTACCACGCCGTCTCCGACACTTACGACAAAGTCGACTTCACGCAACTCAAGAAGCACGTAGCCGAAGCTGCCGAGTTCAGTTTCGCTCTCGCGAATCTTCCACAAAGGATCGGCCCGCGCTTTACTCGCGTACAGATCGAGCAGTCCATACGCGAAACACACAGCGACGAAATGCTTAAGTCTGCAGGCCTGTGGGATGCCTGGGAGAGCGGACGTTTGGGCCGGCAAAAGTAGAACGAATGTTGATTCTTGATGGTTGATTGGAACTCTCAGCCACTAATGATTTCCGAGGCAGTAATCAGCAATCAACTATTTCCACACGGATCTCGATTGCTCTATTCCTGGATTCTCTTCAACCTGTTCGCGCTGGGCATGCTGGTGTTGGATCTGTTCGTCTTCCATCGCCGCGGCCGAGTCGTGCGCTCGCGCGAAGCCTTCGTCTGGACCGCGATGTGGATCGGTTTCGCCGCCGCCTTCGCCGGACTCATATTGTATTGGCAAGGACGCCAGGTCGCCCTCGAATTCATTACCGGCTACGTCCTCGAACTTTCTCTCAGCGTAGACAATCTTTTTCTCTTCCTCGTGATCTTTCGCTATTTTTCGGTACCCGAACAGCACCAGCGCAGTGTGCTTTTTTGGGGAATTCTCGGCGCGATGTTGATGCGAGGATTCTTTATTCTTGCCGGAGTAGGCCTCATCCAACGTTTCCACTGGATTCTTTACCTGCTGGGAGCTCTATTGATTTACAGCGGCATCCGGCTTGGATTCATGGGCGAGCATCACGTCGATCCCGCCAGGAATCCCGGAGTGAGAGCGTTGCGGCGCTGGATGCCCGTGACCGATGAATATCAGGGCGGACATTTCTTCGTCCGCGGATGGAAGGGGAATCCAGGTCTCTATGCCACGCCATTGTTGGTGGTGCTGGCGGTGATCGAAACCACGGATGTGTTGTTCGCAGTCGATTCCATTCCTGCAGTCCTCGCGGTCACGCTGAACGCCTTTATCGTGTATAGCTCGAATGTCTTCGCCATACTTGGGCTGCGTTCGATGTATTTTGCCATCTCCGGATTGATGAAAGTTTTCCGTTTCCTACACGCCGGGTTGGCGGCAGTGCTCATCCTGGTTGGCCTTAAGATGATAGCCGCGGATTATTACCGGATCTCAACTCTGCTTACGCTGGGTGTGGTGGCAGGAGTGCTCACAGTATCAGTGGCCGCATCGGTAATTTTTCCGGGAAAGAGCAAAGCTTGAGGCACTAAACAAACCGTACAACTTCACCCTTGACCACTGAGTGCTTCAGAAACTTCTTGTCATCCTGGCCGGGATAATCGATGCGATAGTGCGCGCCGCGGCTCTCCTCGCGTGCCAGCGCCGAACGGGCGATTAATAGCCCCGCCAGATGCAGATTTGCTGCCTCGTGCGAACGCCGGGTCCGCGGATGCGCCACCCTCGAAGACAGAGCCTCTAGCGCGCGAATCGCCTCTTGCATGCCAGTCCGCATACGCACTATGCCCACACCCTTCCACATGATGTCCTGAATCTGTCCAATCAACTCTTCGATTCCAGCGTCCACCGGGCCGTTCTGTGACGCGGCTTTCTTCTCGCTGCTCCGCAGCCGGCGTGCTGATTTCAATTCTGCTCGCATGGCCTTGCCCGCACGTGCTCCGTATACCAAACCCTCCAGCAGGGAATTGCTGGCAAACCGGTTCGCTCCATGCAGGCCGGTTGCGGCGGCTTCGCCTGCGGCATAAAGCCCGGCCAAGCTAGTCTGGCCGTCCAGATTCGTGCGCACACCCCCAATCGAGCAGTGCGCTGCGGGGCGGATCGGAATTACGTCCTCTGTGATATCGATATTGTGCTTCATGCAGGTTGCATAAATGCGCGGGAAGCGCTTCTGCACTCTGGCGGCGTTCAGGTGCGTCAGATCGAGATATACAAACGGATCACGAGCGCGGCTAACCTCCATTTCGTGCATGATGGCCCTCGCCACCACATCCCCCGGTGCCTTTTCGGCCAGCGGATGATATTTTCCCATGAAGCGGTCCATCTCGATGTTCCGTAGATAACCGCCTTCACCGCGCAGCCCTTCCGCGAGCAAAAAGCGCGGCGCCTTTTTCATGTACAGCGTTGTGGGATGAAACTGAATGAACTCCATATCGCTGACCTCGGCGCCCGCGCGAAAAGCCATCGACGCCCCATCCCCCGTAGCGCTCTCCGGATTGGTCGTATTGCGATAGAGTTGTCCCAAACCTCCTGTCGCCAGCAAGACTGCCGCACAAGCTATCTCTTCCGGCAAACCCTTATCGCTGATCAGCGAAACGCCTGTCACCCGTTCGCCATCAGTGAGAAGTTCAGTGGAGAATTCGAATTCCAGCACGGAAATGTTTTTGCATGTCCGGACCTTGGCTTGGAGTGCGCGCAGGATTTCGCTTCCTGCCGAATCGCCCGGCGCTCGCAGAACATGGCTATGGCTATACGAGACCTCGCTCTCGAATCTCAGTTTGGTTCCATTCCGTTCCAGGTGCTTGCCCCAGGCGATTAGCTCTTCAATGCGTTCAGCGCCTTCCTCTACAAGAATCTTCACCGCGTCTGAACGGCACAACCCGTCGCCTGCGATCAAGGTGTCCTGCAGGTGAAGGATGATTTCTTCCTCATCGCTGAGCACAGGCACGAGTGCGCCCGGGATTGACAGCGTGCCGGAATGCATGGCCTCTTTTTTTGCCAGCACCAACACGCGTCCCGCCGCTGCCAGTTCAATCGCGGCCCGTAAGCCCGCAACCCCGGCGCCAATCACAATGAAATCGGTCTCGGCTGGAAGACCTTTCATAGACCGGCAAATGTTACCACTTCCGCGGCCAATCCGATCAAAGCTGACACGCACATACGCTATGATGGAATTCCCATGGCGCAGGTCACCATCCATGTCCCGCCTCGGCCTTACCAGGCTCGCATTGAAAACGGCTTGCTGGCACGAGCCGGCTCTCTGTTGGCGGAGTTGCTGCCTCAAGCCAGCAAAGTATTTGTGGTCACCGTTCCGCCCGTACGCCGACGCTGGGGCTCAAAGCTGATTCGCTCTCTGGTCTCCGCGGGATTCAAGCCGCAGGTCATTCAGATGCCCGATGGAGAGCCTGCCAAAAAGCTGCGGACGATCGAAATCCTAGCCGAAAGATTGTCTCGACTCGGAGCCGACCGCAAGGCCGTTCTTATCGCGCTTGGCGGCGGCGTAGTCGGCGATGTCACTGGACTGCTCGCTTCGCTCTACATGCGGGGCGTGGAACTGGTGCAGATTCCCACCACAGTTCTGGCTCAGGTGGATGCCTCAGTCGGTGGCAAGACCGCTGTGAATCTCGGAGCAGGGAAGAACCTGCTTGGAACATTCCATCATCCGCGTGTTGTACTGACTGATCCTGAAGTTTTGCGCACGCTTCCCGCACGTGAGTTCCGCGCTGGACTCTATGAAGCTCTTAAGTGCGGCATCATCGGGGATCTTGATCTTTTTCTGCGCTTCGAACAGAAGCGGGCGCAGATCCTGAAACGTGATCCGGTGGAACTGGAAGGTGTAATCGCGCAGTCGGTGAAGTTGAAAGCCGAAGTGGTTTCTGCTGACGAGCACGAAGGCGGTCTGCGCCGCGTGCTCAATCTCGGTCACACCATTGGGCACGCGCTGGAGGCCGAGACCGGTTACCGCAGCCTGCTTCATGGCGAAGCTGTCGCCTGGGGCCTGATCGCAGCCACCAACATTGCCCTCACGGTGGGACGAACCGACAGCGTCACGGCCGGCCGCATCGCCGATGCAGTACTGAGCCTGGGACGTCTGCCGGAGCTTAAAGTGAGCTCCCGCAAGATTCTGGCGCGCCTGCAGGCCGACAAAAAGACGCAGAGCGGCGTAGTCCATTTTGTGCTGCCTCGGGAAATTGGCAAGGTCGAAATCGCCGCCGACGTGCCCGACAATGTCATTATCGCTGCCGTCGAAGAATTGCGGCGACTGTCTCGCGGTGGATGGGGAAAGCACTAGCAGTGCGGCCTCCTCCAGCCGACAGTTGAAATCGACTGAAAAAACTTCAGCAAATGTCCGAAACCCGAAAACTCGTCGTCGGCGCCGCTCCGGAAGGCACCCATGACGCGCGTTCAGCCGCGCGCGCCGTCCGCGAGATGTTCACCTCGATTGCTCCGCGCTACGATTTACTCAATCACCTGCTCTCATTCAACGTCGATCGCCTATGGTGGCGGCGCACCGCGCGATCTTTCGCAAACATTTTGGAGCAACCTGAGGCTCGCATTCTGGATCTCTGCTGTGGCACCGGCGACATGACCTTCGCATTGCGCAAGCAGGCGGGAAGTCACAATCCGTACCTTTTGGGCGCTGACTTTTCCCATGCCATGCTGCAGCGCGCCCACTCGAAGTCTAACGCCAAGTTTTTCGAGACCGAGAAGCCAGCAATTCCACAGTGGATCGAAGCCGACGCGCTCTGCCTCCCGTTTCCCGACCAGCACTTCAGCCTCGTGACCTCGGCCTTCGGCTTTCGCAATCTTGGCGATTACGATGCCGGCCTGCGCGAGATCGTTCGCGTCTTACGGCAGGGCGGGGAGTGCGGCATTCTTGAGTTCAGCGAGCCCAAAGGAGCGACGGGCCGCCTCTACCGCATTTATTTCAGACAAATTCTGCCGCGTGTAGGAGCGCTGATTTCCGGCGTCAGCAGACCGTATGCCTATCTTCCCAACTCGGTCGAACGTTTTCCTAATCCGGATGAGATCCTGGTTCGAATGCGCCGCGCCGGCTTTAGCGACGTGAGTTGGACCCCTTACACCTTCGGCATTGCGGGTCTGTATCGCGGAAAGAAGTGACAGATGGGTTAAGACACCTGACGAATGAGAACAATCTATTGGGCGCCTGTGCCCTGCGCCGCCGTGGCAGTAGTCTTGAAGCTGTCGGCGAATGCATCGGCAATCGTGTAACGCATCACCTTCTCATACTCTCCACCAAGGAAGCTTCGCAGCCTGTCCGTGTTCATGATGTACTCGCCGGTCATGTAGGGTAGGGCCTCGGGCGGGATCGCGGAGATTTGGCGCTTCCATAGAACTTTCAGCACCAGCCGCATGGCCCACCTGCCCGGAACGCGTACCAGCTTTGCTTGTGCCATCTCAATGCACCGCCCGAACGTGAGTGGCTCTCCGCGCCCGGCCACATTCAGAATAGTCAGGCGCTGTGCCTCAGGGTCGCGCTGCAGAATGTGCGCGATCAGCCGTGCCATATCGTCCACGTGGACGAACTGAATCTTGTTATCGAGGTAGCGTTGCCCGCGCGGCATCATGCACGGCAGTCGCTTTCCCTGACTCCGCATTTTTTCAGCTCGCGCGCTCTTGCCGTTGGGCGTGCCGCGGAAAGCTCCAAGTAAATAATTTTCAACGCTGGCTCCGGCAAAAATATGCGGACGCAGAATATAGACGCTGCACCCTCGCAGGGCGGGTGCGCGTTGCTGGACCACCTCATCGGACTGCTTCTTGTGAAGCGCGTAGGGCAAGGTGTGCGCCGCCAGTACGGAATCTTCAGTCGCCGGGGCCGGCAGGCTGGGGCCGTACGCAGAAACGCTGCTGGGAAAAATAAATTGCCTGATCGGCGAATCGGCCGTACGATTCGCCTCCGTGACGGCCTCCATCACGCGCGCTGTGCCGGCCACATTGATCTGCCACATGCGCTCGGCATCGAGCACTCCGGTGCGCACGGGATCGATAACGAATGCGAGATGTATCACAGCCACAGGTCGCGTGTCGCGCAGCAATTCATAAAAGGTGCGCGTCGAAGCCTCGTCGCCGAGATCGAGGAGCTCGAATTGCAGCGGTAAATCGGTTTGGGGCGGACTCAAATCCACCCCGATCACCGAGAAGTCTCCCAACAGCGGGAGCAATCTGGATCCCAGATTTCCCGCGATGCCAGTGACAACGACGACAGGTTTCTCGCTCGACATCAGTTCGGCTTCGACGGAGGCGCTTGCGCCGGAGGCTGCGATGGTGGATTCGCAGCCGGCGGTGCAGCCTGCTGCGCAGGAGGACCACTCGGGCCCTGACCCTGCGGTTGCTGCGGCGGCGGAGCCATCTGCGGCCGCCGCATTGCTCCCGGACGCATCCCTGACCCTGCTGGCGGTCCAAAATACGCTTCGTTGGGCACGGCTTCGAACGAGTTCGTGTACTTATCCATCATTTCTTTCGTGCGCTCGCTCTTCAGCTTATTGTGGATCTCATCCTTCAACGGCTGGTCGAGCGGAAGCACTTTGTTGCTGACCACTTTGTAAATATAGTGTCCACCATTGTCACTGATGACCTGCGACACTTCGCCGACTTTCAAATCGAATACCGCAACGTGAGCCGGAGGCAATCCCGTGCGCCGAACGGCGGGCAGACTTACGGTCGGATTCTCCACTTTCATGCCCGCAGCCTCGAACGCTTCCTTCTGCAGTTTTGCGAAGTCCTCACCCGCCGCCGCTCGTTCGCGCAGGCTGTCGGCCAGTTTGTTTAATTCCTGCTCACCCTGCTCCTGCTTGGCCTTTTGCTGCTCTTCGGTCAGCTTTTCCGGCTCTTTTCCGTCTTGCTTTTCCTCGGGTTGCACCTGCTTGTTGCGGGGGATGAACAGCCGCTCCAGGGAAAACTGCTGGTACGCTTCGGGATTTTTCTTGTAATATTCCTCGATCGTTTCTGGTGGGATCTTGTCTGCTTCTTCCAGAATGGAGCGCTGCAATTCCTCAGTCAGAACCCGCATCCTCACAATCTTCATCGTCTCCTGGAAGCGTGGGGTTTTGTCGAGTCCTTTCGCTTTGGCGGCTTCCGACATCGCTATCACGCGGGGAAGCTGCGTTTCCAGTTGGTGTTTCAATTGTGGCGTTACGTTTGGCGCCACGCTATTGGCAATCTTCTCGAATTGCGCCCGCGTGATCTCCGTCTTGCAGTCCGCCGGTTTTTTCGCAGCGGTGCCTGCCGTCTTGCCTGCGGCGGTTTTGGCCGTAGTAGCAGTCTTCGGCGCTGCCGGACAAACACCCTTGATCGTAAGCACAACTGCATTTTCTGGTACTTCCGCAGGCGGTGGCGCCTTCGTGGCGGCGCTTTGCCCCGGAGCCGGACTGGGCTCTGCCGGCGTCATTCCAGGCGGTGCCTGTCCCCAGGCAAGCGTTCCCAAAAGCACACACAGCAACCAACTCTTACCCATACAAAATTCCTCCAGGATTGGTATATCAGGAAGTTGTACAACCGAACTTAGCATCCTAGCATAGGTCATTTCCCCGCGGCACGTCATGTAGACTTTCGACTTTCGCTTGGCGCAATCCTGAGTTAGCAGCGATAATCCCATCATGTCCGGCACCCCGGCTCTTTATTCGCCAACCGCCATGCGCGCCGAAAAGCGCGCCGTGGCGGGAAACTCGGTTGTCGCCGCTCTCCTCATCACTGGCGGAAAAATCGTCGTTGGCATCACCACCGGCAGCCTCGGAATTCTCTCCGAAGCAGCGCACTCTGCGCTGGATTTAGTCGCGGCCATGCTCACGTATTTCTCCGTCGGAGTTTCCGACAAGCCTGCCGATGCCGACCATCAATACGGCCACGGCAAGGTCGAAAACTTTTCCGCCTTCGTCGAGACTGGCCTGCTTCTGGTGACCTGCGTCTGGGTTATCTACGAAGCCATCTCGCGGTTGTTCTTCCGCCGAGTGGAAGTCGAACCGTCCATCTGGGCATTCGCGGTGATGCTTATCTCGATGGCCGTTGACTGGTGGCGTTCCCGCTCGCTGGGCCGCATTGCTGCCAAGTACGAAAGCCAGGCTCTCGAAGCTGATGCCCTGCACTTCTCTACCGACGTCTGGTCCGCCGGCGTAGTCGTGCTCGGTCTCTCGCTCATTCTGCTGGGGCGCGTTTATCATATGGAGTGGCTGGGTAAAGCCGATCCCATCGCCGCCCTGTTCGTCGCCGGTGTCATTGTCTCCGTGAGCTGGCGCCTGTCACGGCGCACCATTGATGCCCTACTCGATGCCGCTCCCGCAGGCGTCCGCGCCCAGATTATCGATGCTGTCTCGCGCGTGGACGGCGTTCTCGAAATCGGGCGGGTGCGCATCCGGCGCGCCGGCAACCGGTATTTCGCCGATCTCGCCGTTGGGTTCGCGCGCACCGTCACCTTCCAGCGTTCGGAGCAGCTGGTAGAGGCGGTTACGCAAGCGGTTCAACGGATTCTTCCCGACGCCGATGTTACGGTTCAGCCGCTGCCGCGTGCGCAGCGCTCGGAAAACATTTTTGATCGCATCCGGGCGGTCGCGACTCGCCATAATCTCAACGTGCACGACATCAGTGTTCAGGACCTCGGGGGCCGGCTCCATGTCGAGCAACACGTCGAACTCGATGAACGCATGAGTCTCAAGGCCGCCCATGACCAAGTCACCGAACTCGAAGCCGATATGCGCCACGATGTGCTGGAGATCGACGACATCCTTACCCATATCGAAAGCGAGCCCGCCACCATCGAACCCGGAGACGAATTGGTCCGCGATGCCAGCCTCGAGACACAGCTGAAATCGCTTGCCGGAGAATTCTCAGAAATTGTCGACATGCACGACGTGCAGATAAAACGCGTGCGGGGACGGCTTTACGTTTCCTGTCACTGTACATTCTCCGACGATCTTTCGCTCGCCCGCGTCCACGACGTTCAGACCGAACTCGAAATCCGCTTCAAGCAGGCAGCGCCCGAGCTTTTTCGAGTGTTGATTCATCCCGAGCCGAGCACCGATAACCGGCGATAGGGCGGCGTTTGAGAGGGAAGGCAAGCACTTGCCGGCTAGATCTCCAAAATCACCGGCATAATCAAAGGCCGCTTCTGGGTCTGCTTGGAAATGTAGCGCTTCAAGTCAGCCCGAATTTTTTCCTTGATCACGCCATAATCGGCTTTTTCTTCTTCGCTGGAGTGCGCCAATGTATCTTCGACGATCCGGCGGGCGCCGTCGAGCAAGCCGTCCTCGCCAGGGTTGAAGCCCCGCGTCACAATCTCCGGCGTAGTTTCCACGCGCCCGGAAAGCTTGTTGATCGCGATGATGGGCAGGACGATGCCATCTTCGCTCA
Organism: uncultured Acidobacteriota bacterium; assembly: GCA_963842075.1. Classification (GTDB taxonomy): domain Bacteria; phylum Acidobacteriota; class Terriglobia; order Terriglobales; family Acidobacteriaceae; genus Sulfotelmatobacter. Next base: position 274,241 of record CAWJFA010000024.1, read on the forward strand.
AGTGCCGGCGGTCTTTAATAATCAAATCTTCGACAACGTCGGTGCGCGAACCGGAATCAATGCAGACGCGGCCTACGTTGATGCGTCCAGCTTTACGCGCACTGTGTTCGTCAAACTCGAGTATGTCGCCACTCTCGATCAGAATGACCTTGCCTACCGAACTGTGCATGGCTCCAGCCATCTCGGCGTGCAGTTTCAACTGGCGGTATTCGCCGTGTATCGGAATAAAGTATTTCGGCTTCACCAGATTGATGATCAGTTTGAGTTCTTCCTGGCTGGCGTGGCCGCTGACGTGGATGGGAGGCGATGTTCCGTCTTCGTAAATCACGTGCGCCTCGCGCCGGAACAGGTGATCGATCATGCGGTAGATTGTTTTCTCGTTGCCAGGGATGATGCGCGACGAGAGCACGACCGTGTCGCCCTTTTCGATCTTGGCGTGCTTGTGGTTGTCGACTGCCGCGCGCGACAGCGCCGACATCGGCTCGCCCTGGGTACCGCTGATCATCACACACACTTTTTCCGGAGCGAAATTCTTCATCTCCCCGGGATTGATCACCAGCCCATCGGGAATTTCCAGGTAGCCGAGATCCTCTGCGATTTCGGCGGAATTGTTCATGGAGCGGCCAATGAAGGCCACCTTGCGTCCGTGCTGATGAGCCAGTTCCACCGCCAACCGAATGCGGTGAATGGAAGAGGAAAAACATGAAATAAACAGCCGACGCTGCGTGTGCGCGAAAACTTCGTCAAACTTCCTGCGGACCGCGCGTTCGCTGGGCGTGTAACCCTTCCGCTCGACGTTGGTCGAATCCTGAAACAGTGCGAGCACCCCTTGTTTGCCGTATTCGGCGAAGGAATGCAAATCAAACAGGTGGTTGTCTGTGGGCGTGGGATCAACCTTGAAATCCCCCGTGTGAATGACCACACCCAGCGGCGTGTGAATCGCAAGAGCGACGCAATCGACCAGACTGTGCGTCACGCGAATGGGATGAATCGTGAACGCGCCAGCCTTAAAGCGTTCGCCCGCGCGTATCTCGCGCAGATCGGAATCATCGAGTAGTCCGTGCTCGTCGAGTTTATCCTCCACATACGCCAGCGTAAATTCCGTACCCCAGACCGGCACATTGAGTTCGGAAAGAATCCACGGCAGCGCGCCAATGTGATCCTCGTGGCCGTGCGTAAGAATAATTCCGCGAACGCGTTGGCGATTCTCAATCAGGTAGGAAATATCTGGCACCACAATGTCTACGCCGAGCAATTCAGCTTCGGGGAACATCAGGCCGGCGTCGATGACGATAATGTCGTCGCCCCAGCGGACGGCCATGCAGTTCATACCGAACTCGCCGAGCCCCCCCAAAGGGACGATCTGCAGTTTTCCAGTTGGCATGGAGTAACTTCTGATGCTAGCACAGACTGTGTTATGTACCGCACCAAGCTTCCTTCTACCCGATGGGCCCGATGGCATTCTTGCTCCAGCTAAGTTAAGGTTGATGTAATGGTCGATGGCTCCAAGTCATGGCTTCGCGCTCGCGTCGAGAAGACGCTGATCAAAGGCCTGACGCGGGCTTACTCCACCGTTCAGGTTGATCCCCAAAGATTTCTCATTCAACTTCGTACCGCCTACAGGCTTCCTGTCAGCGGCTATCACGGCATGTATTCGTTGGAAATCAGCGAGCTTGACGCGGTGGCGGATGACCTCATCCTCAGCGGCATGAAACTCGCAGCGGTCGAGGGCGCCGGTTTTGGCATGGGCGGCTTCATCACGATTTTGCCCGACCTCGGCATCCTGTCGGCAATTACCATGCGAACCATCCAGAAGTTGAGCTTGCTCTACGGCTTTCAGTTCAATACCGACAATGAAATCGCCGAATTGTGGATCGCCGCAGCCAGCGCGGCCGGAGTCGACATCAGCCGCGACCTGCTGGAAAAAGAATTCGTCAACAAGTTCGTCCCGCGCGTTATCCAGCGTATCGCCGCGCGAGCCAGCGCCGAAGTAGTAGAAAAATGGGCGGGACGCATGATTCCTCTGGTGAGTTCGGCCCTCGGCGCAGGTTTGAATTATTGGTTCGTACGCGCCTGGGGCGAGCGCGCCAGGGCCCACTTCCGTCAGCGGCATTTGCAATTCCGGCAGCAAGCCGAGTCCCCAACATTGTTGCCACAAGCGGAAAAGATTCTTCCGCCCTCGCACCGCTAGCATCGCGGTTAATGTTTCTACACTTGTGATGTGTTTCTACACCCTCAGGTTACGATGACACTGTCTATGATAAAAAAAAGTATGACCACTTTCCGCTGTTCGGCAATTCTCTTCGATCTCGACGGAGTGCTCATTGATTCCACCCGCTCCGTGGACCGCCAGTGGCGCGCCTGGGCGCGCGAGCAAGGAATTGACGAAGAGAAGGTTATCGCCATAGCCCATGGTGTCCGCAGTCTAGAAGTAATTCGCGCCGTTGCTCCTCATCTCGATGCCGCGGCCGAAGTGCGAAGACTTGAAGCTCGCGAGGCAGACGACCAGGTGGATGTTGCTGTGATGCCAGGCGCAATCGACCTTGTGGACGCCATTCCCGATGGACGCTGGGGCGTGGTCACGTCGGGAACGCGAGATCTGGCCAGCGCACGCTTGCGGTTGGGTGGACTGCGGGTTCCAAAAATTCTGGTTACGGCGGAAGACGTGGTGAACGGAAAGCCGCATCCCGAGCCCTATTTGAGGGGCGCGCACTTGTTGGGAATGAAGCCGGAGGAGTGTTTGGTAATCGAAGACGCGCCCGCCGGCATTCGCTCTGCGCGTGGGGGCGGGATGAAAGTGATTGCTCTCTCCAGCACATATCCCGCATCAAAACTGGGCGAGGCGGATGCGGTAGCGCTCAAGCTGAACCGAATTCAAGTCGCTGCTGATGGCGGCCGGAAGCTGGCGGTTAGCGTCGATTAATCCCAACCTCTTCGGCCGTTTCTCATTCGAAACTACCGAAGCCAGTCTTCGAGTTCAACTCCTCGTGCCGTTTTTTCGTCGCGATACTTCACAATTACCGGCGTATACAAAGAGATTCCTAACTTCGCCGCCGCGCCCTTCTTTACTGCGCGCGATCCGGGCACGACCACAGCGCCTTCTGGAACCTCGAGTGACGACTCTGGGGTAGCACGATAAACTTCTCCCCGCACCAAATCGTACAGCGGCGTCGAGCGAGTTAAAATCGTTCCTGCGCCCAACACGGCTCGCGCGCGCACCACGGCACCCTCATACACTCCGCAGTTGCCGCCGATCAGCACATCGTCTTCAATAATTACAGGAACGGCGTTAACCGGTTCGAGCACGCCGCCGATCTGCGCTGCCGCGCTTATATGCACGCGCTTGCCGATTTGTGCGCACGAGCCCACCAGCGCGTGGGAATCGACCATCGTGCCTTCGTCTACGTAAGCCCCCACGTTGATGAACATCGGTGGCATGCAGATTACTGACGCTGCCACATAGGCTCCGAGTCGAACCGACGAACCGCCCGGAACGACGCGCACGCGGTCTGCCAAAGAAAACGTCCGCGCTGGGAACGTATCCTTATCTACGAAGCTCAGCGCTGCGCAGCCCGTTTCGGCTAGTTCGCCGAGCCGAAACCCCAGAAGAATTCCATGCTTTACCCAGGTGTTGACTGTCCATCGGCCATCGATTTTCTCCGCCGCGCGAATCTTGCCCTGAGTAAGAGCTTCACGAAACTCCAGAAACACCGGGCGCGCCTCAGGATTGTGTTCGACCTCACCTAGCGCAGCCAGGCGTTCGATGGAAGTTTTCAGAGAGGGCATGGAATTGTTGATTTGTGTTGTCTGATTGTTGACTTCAGATCGCGACTGAATTCGAAATTCACACGCATTTACATTCGCTGCGAATCAACACGCCGGTCATGCCATGCGCCACTTCGCGGCCTTGCGCCAGAGTTGCGTACGGTCCGTGCCAGCGGGCGTGGTTTGCTTCGTGGCCGGCAGGCCGGCCTCTGCCCTGGTTGCACTGCCCGCACGATCCGCGGTGCAGCACAATCTTATGCGGACCGGCGGCCCAGTTTTCATAAATATAGAATTCTTTCGCATCTGCCGCGGGAACGGTTGCATTTGCGATGAGTCCAGCTTCTGTCGCAATTTTTTGCAGCTTCGATCGTGTGTCGCGGCGCATGGGCAGAAGCGGCAGGCGGTAATTTTCTTCGATTTTTCCCATCATAGCCAAGACTGCCTTCACCGGGAGCGGGCTTGATTCGATAAAGTTCGCTTGCATCAAAGCCAGATATTTGCGATGGATGCCGCGCGCCGTTATCCAATCGTTATTGAGCGCAGCCCGAGTCATGGCTGCCATCTCATGCGGAATCTCATTCGATACCACCGAGACGATCCCCACGCCACCGAGAGCGATAACGGGCAAGGTGACGGCGTCATCTCCAGAGAAAACCAGAAACGTTTCGGGCACCGCGTTGAGAACTTCGGCAATCTGCGTCATGTTGCCGCTGGCTTCTTTCACGCCCACGATGTTCGGAATCTCCGCTAGCCGCGCCAACGTTCCGGGTTCGATGTTCGCGGCTGTGCGGCCGGGCACGTTGTAAAGAATAACCGGTTTGCCGCCCACAGCCTCGGCGATTGCCTTGAAGTGGCGGTATTGACCTTCCTGCGTTGGCTTGTTGTAGTAAGGCGAAGCGGTGAGAATAGCGTCCACTCCAGAGTGCGCGGCTACTTCCTTCGCCTTTTCCGCCGCTTCGTGCGTCGAGTTCGAAGTTGCGCCCGCCACGATAGGCACGCGCCCAGCCGCCACTTCGATGGTCGTGTCAATCACCTGCAGCCATTCGTCGTGGGTAAGAGTGGGTGTTTCGCCGGTGGTTCCGCAAGGCACGAGAAAATCTATACCGGACTCTACTTGCCACGTGACCAGGTGGCGCAGGGCACCGTCATCGACAGAACCATCCTGATGGAATGGAGTGACGAGCGCGGTACCACAGCCGCGGAGTTGCATCCTAATAAGATAGCGCGAATGGGCTTGCGTGGGAACCGGCGCTACAACTCCCGCCAAATATCCTTGAAATCGTAAAAGCCCTTCTTGCCTGCGAGCCACTCTGCAGCGCGTACGGCACCCTCTGCGAAGCCTTGGCGGGACTTTGCGTCATGGCAAAGATAAATTCTGTCGGCCGGGGATTCGAGCACGATCTCATGCATGCCCACAACATCGCCTTCGCGAAATGAAATGATCTCGAGATTTTCATCCTTGCCGCTGGCGTCGCAGATTACGCGCTGCAGGGCGATGGCTGTTCCGGATGGCGCGTCCTTTTTGTGAGCATGATGGCGCTCGAAGATCTGTCCAGAATAGTCGTGGCGAAGGGCCGTAGCTGCCGCGCGCGCGACATCGAGAAACAGGTTTACGCCGATAGAAAAGTTTACTGCGTAAACAAATCCGGTACCATGGCTCTCAACTAATTTCTGCACGCGACCAAGGTCTTCGTACCACCCGGTAGTGCCGACCACCATGGTTTTTTCTGAGCCCACGCAAGCTTCGACGTGGGCCATAACGCAGATTGGAGCGGTGAAATCAATCACTGCATCGATATCGCGAAGATTGTCTTCAGTGAGGGATGCACACGAGGTATTCTCCAGGGACCCCACTACGCGAACGTTGTGTCTGCGCTGGCGAGCGACTTCCGCCACCAACGATCCCGTCTTTCCGCGGCCAAGCACAAGAATATTCATGACACAAACCTTTATCCATACAAGTCACAAAAACAAATTAAGAAGACTACGCGAACACCTCTGCGTCCAGTTCCGCGAAAAATGTGCTGTGCAGACGCTGAATCACCTCGGGCACTTCATCTTCCTCTATCACAAAAGTCAGGTTGATTTCCGACGCGCCCTGCGAGATCATGCGAATCTTTTTGTCTGCCAGCTTGCCGAACACGAGAGCAGCAACGCCGGGCTTATCGCGCAGGCTTTCGCCTACCAGACAGACAATCGCTTTGCGTCCCTCATACTTGACATCTGCCAGCTTGGCCAGATCGGCCGCCAGGGCGGGAATAGCATAGTTCGAATCGATAGTGAGCGAAACACTTACTTCGGAAGTAGAAACCACATCCACCGCGACCTTATGCCGGTCAAAGGCTTCGAAAATCGCCCGCAAGAATCCGTGAGCCAGCAGCATGCGCGGCGCTGCCACGTCTACGATGGTGATACGTTTTTTTACTGCGATCGCCTTAAAAATATTCTTGCCCTGAGGCGCGCGTGTCGTAATCTTCGTACCTTCGCATGAGGGATTACGCGAATTCAATACGTATACGGGAATGTTTTTCTGGATGGCGGGCAGCACCGTCGCCGGATGCAGCACTTTAGCGCCGAAGTAGGCGAGTTCCGCCGCCTCGTCGAAACTAATAACCTTGATTCTCCGGGCGTCCGGACAGATGCGCGGGTCGGTGGTCAGAATGCCATCTACATCAGTCCAGATTTCAATTCTTTCAGCACCGAGTCCCGCGCCTATGATCGCCGCGGAATAATCGGAGCCTCCTCGCCCAATGGTCGTGGTTATTCCCGCGCGATTCGCCCCGATGAAGCCGCCCATCACCGGCACCTGTCCGGCATCGAGCAACGGCTGTACTTTTGTTTGTAAGCGCTGGTTGGTTTCCTCTTGCTGGGGCGCCGCTTGCGTGTAGTTGCTGTCGGTGACCAGAACATCGCGCGCGTCAACATGCACGCCATTCAGGCCCTGTGCCGAAAACGCTGCCGCCACAATCTTGCTGGAAAGCATCTCGCCGAAAGCGGCAACATGATCCGTGGTCCGCGGCGTCAGCTCGCCAACTGCCGAGATGCCGCGCAGCAATTCATCGAGCCCCTCGAAGTCACTTCCCAGTTCCGAGTGAAAGTCAGTAAACAAAGCCGTGCCCAGCAGTTCGCTCGCCGTATTGTAGTGCCTCTCTTGCAGGGAGCGGCAGAGCTTGAGCGCCGCCTTCCGTTCTCCGGCTCCAGCTGCCCGCGCCATGGTCAGCAGCATGTCGGTAACTTTGGCCATAGCGCTAACTACGACCACCGGTTTTTGTAACAGGCGGCCTTTAACCACCGCTGCCACCCGCTCGATGGCCCGGGCGTCTTCCACCGAAGTGCCGCCGAATTTCATGACGATCATCGGCGTGGCTTCCTGCGAAGATTATGAGAATGCGGTTCGGATTTCATTTCCGGTTATCCGTGGCGAGATAACCCTTAGCTTTAAGCAATTCTGCATTCAGGACAGCCGCTCCGGCGGCTCCACGGATGGTGTTGTGCGAAAGCACAGTGAATTTCCAGTCCAGTACTCCGCAGGGCCGCAGCCGCCCCACTGCAGTGGTCATGCCGGCTCCCATGTCGACGTCAAATCGCGGCTGCGGACGGTCATTCGCCTCGAGGTAAACAACCGGATGCTCCGGGGCACTCGGCAGCTTCAACTCTTGCGGCTCGCTCTGGTAGCCGTTCCACGCCGCGATAATCTCTTCCGGCCTGGCTTTGGTTCTCAGCCGCACTGAAACCGATTCCGTATGACCGTCCTCCACCGCAACTCGGTTGCACTGAGCGCTCATGGCAAAGTCAGCGGGAACAACTTTTGTTCCGTTCAGTTGACCGAGCAGCTTCCGCGTTTCCTCCTCCATTTTTTCTTCTTCATCGCGAATGTAGGGAATCACATTGCCCAGGATGTCGAGCGAAGCCACGCCCGGATAACCCGCGCCGCTCACCGCTTGCATTGTCACAGCCATCACCGCTTCCAGGCCGAAGCGCTGATGTAATGGCGCCAATGCCAGCACCAGCCCGATAGCCGAACAATTAGGATTGGTCACAACATAGCCGCCGGATTGTTTCCGCCATGTCTGAGTGTCGACCAGCTTTATGTGTCCCGGATTGACTTCCGGTATCACCAGTGGCACGTCGGACTGCATCCGCAGAGCGCTGGAATTCGAAACCACAGCACAGCCCGCTTCAGCGAATCGAGGCTCGAGTTCGGCAGCGATGGCGGCATCGAGCGCCGCGAAAATGATCTTCGGCGCTCCCTCGGGCGTGGCCGCGGAGACCTTCATGTTGCCAACGTTCGCCGGGATTGGCGTCTTCAAGCGCCAGCGCGCGGCCTCGGCGTAGCTCTTACCCTCAGAACGGTCGGAAGCGGCCAGCCACGCCACCTCGAACCACGGATGGCGCTCCAGCATCTGGATAAATCTCTGGCCAACTACACCCGTGGCTCCGAGAATGCCGATGGGAAGTTTATTGCTCATAATTGGGTATTTGGATTCTACAACAGCCATAATTCGCGGAACGCGGCCGGCGCGAGAGGCCAGGCTCAGGCCATTCTCGGAAAAGGTAAACTTTGTCTTTCGGCATGGAATCAGGAGCTGGGAGTTTTCCCTCATTCCCGATTTGCGGACTTCCGCCGGCAGGCGAATATCAAGGTCGATCTATTTCGGCCGCACTCGCTGCGGGTCAAGTACGTACTCATTGAGCGGACCGAATTTTCTCTTTTCCGCGTACAGCCGCCAACGCCGGAAGAGTATGCGGAGGCTCGCCATCACAGGAATCGAAAGAAAAATACCCAGGATGCCGGCCACCTCGCCGCCCGCCATCACGCCAAAGATTGCCGCCAGAGGGTGCAACTCCATGCTGTGCCCCATAATGCGAGGCGAAGTTATATAGTCTTGAATCAGTCGCCAGACGCCGATAAACACTATCAGCCCCAGCCAGTGCGGAAAGCCCATTAACAGTGCCACACTTACAATCGTGACCGCGGCCACCAGCGGCCCGACCACCGGAATAAATTCCAGCAAGCCGCCGAACGTCCCGAGAACCAGCGAGTACGGCATTCGCAGGATGGCTAGAACGACGGAATATACGACCAGCGTGAGCGCTGCCAGAGTCAGCTGCGCCCGAATGAAGTGGGCCAGCATCTGATTTAAGTCGCTGAGGACGCCTTGCAGAAGCTCACGCTGCGGCCGCGACTGCACCAGGTCGAGCAGGATTTCGCTGAAGGATTGGCCATCCTTCAGAAAGAAAATCGACAATAACGGGACCACGATCAGTAGCCATGCCTGTTTTGCCACGTCGGCCACGCGTAAGCCGACGTTCTGCGCCAGGTTTGCGATTTCATTGCTGTGACTGGCCAGGTAGATGCGCAGCAAGTCAACAATCCGGGAGTTCCAACCGTGTTGTTCTCCTAGTTGTTCTGCGATCTGCCCGGAACTTAACTGGGCCAGAGCCGGGAGCGATTGAACCAGGCGAGCCCCTTCGCGGCCAATCCTCGGCCCCATGGAAACGAAAAGAAGTACCAGCAGGCCCAGCAGTAACAGGTAAATCACGGCGATAGCGCGGAGCCGACCATGAAGAAGCTTCTCCAACCACGAAACCAACGGGCTCATCAGGTAGGCAAAGAAAATTGCAAACAGGAAGGCGATCAGAGTTTGCCGTGCGACATAGAGAAAGCCCAGCCCCAGCGCAAACAGCAGCACTGTGATCAGAACGCGCGCGGTACGTCCATCCGTTACCGGCATCTTTGGTACCTGGCACCCAATCAAGTGTCGCGCAATTGCCGCATCGCCGCTAGTCCCGCACTACTTCTGTGTTGGCGTCTGCGATCAGCACGCGCATCAGCTTGAAGTGGTCCTTATCATCCACCCAAAGGGCCCATGAAAATTCCTCGCCCTTGAGGTTCAGCCGTAAAAGTTCCCGCTCCGCACCGCCGATTGTAACTTTCTCTCTTCCCACAAGTTCGACCTGGACTCGGAGCGACGTCCGATCCTGTGGCACCAGCACGCCGAATTCCACGGCGCCCTGCTGGCACTTCAGGCTGCCCCCCTCCGTGTGACAGTTGGTTGCAAGATATCGCCATGCCAGCACCTGCCGGTGCACAAAAAAATTGTTATCCAAAATCGCCGATGTGTTAGGCATCAGAAACGGCTGCTCGGCCGGCTTTGATGAGGGCGATGTCATTATTCTTTCGAGAAGGAATTCGTTGTTTGGCGTCACCGCCAGCGACCGGATGCCATCGCTCCACTCGTAACGAAGCAATTCTCCGGAAGCCGTCATCTGTAACTCTGATTTTTGGCTCGCCGGAGCCGAACCTCCCGTTTCCAGCAGGTGCGATTTGACTATGCTAACGCCGTTTTCCTGCTGCACACTGAACGTCTCAGTCACGACCCGCTGGCCTTTGACAAAAACGCCGAACGATCCTGAATCGACCATTTGGCTGACCGCTGGCTTCGGCTTATCTTTCTTGTCGCCGGCAAATGCCAGCACGGCGCATGCCAGAAACATCGCCATCCCGAACCGCACCCTCGACATCAAAGTCACTTCTTTCCTCCTCGTTTTCGGCGGTTGTGATCCGGACGACTCGGTTGCAGGCCCAGCTCTTCAGCCAGTTCGGCGGCGATTTTTTCTACTGTCTTCCCGCCGGTCTCTTGTCGGTACGACGCCTTCAGATAGTGAGGACGCCGGGCGCCGTAAAGCTCGCGAAAACTTGTCAGACTACCAAGCAGTGGACGTTCCGTTCCATCCTCACTGGCCTGCCTCCGGCAACGCCGCCATAGTTCCTCCACGCTCGCATCCAGAAAAACTGTGGGAACTTTTGAGGCTTCGATTATCTCGGTATTGTGTTTTTGGGCAAAAGCACCGCCCCCCAAGGCTACGATTCCCCCCGCTCCGGTATGCAACTCCTTCAACAATTCCCTTAACGCAGCATGTTCGGACTGGCGAAACCCTGATTCTCCTAAGTCTCGGAAGATTTCGTGTACCTTTCGTCGCTCACGCCATTCAATTCGCAGATCAAGATCCTCGAACCGACAGCCTAGCAGTTCGGCTAAAGCCTGCCCCACACTGCTCTTGCCAGCCCCCATGAAGCCAATCAAGATCACGGCCCGCGCCTTGGATTCGCGACCACTGACTCTCGGCCCGCCATTAGGGACACTGGACCCGGAAATCTTGACCGGGCTGTCCGGACGCCGTTTGCGCCGATGCGGTTTGCGATTCGCTTTAGTTATTGTTTTTCAGAGCGTTTTCTGAGGTGGATTTTACCATTGAACGTCCGCAGTACCACCGTGGAGGACACGGCTACTCGACCCATGGTACCTGCGAAGGCACGTCCCTTGTCTACGGGAAACCAGGTGTGAGCTTTCGGTTGCAAAGGAATATCGTCGTGCACCTCTCCCCGGACCGAGCGGGCACTCACGTCCGCCGAGGTCCACTCTGGGATAGTGGCTTCAATATCGCCGCTATGGCTGGTCAGCCGGTATTCGCCGCTATTGCCGAAATCGCCAATATAATTGATTCGGCCACTGGTTGAAACTACCTGCACCAGAGGGCCAGTTACGCCCGTCAGCGTGACTTCACCGCTCAACGAGTCGACCTCGACATGCCCGTTTTGGATATTTGCCAAATGTACGGTTCCGTTCATCGTTTTCACATGAACGTGAGCGTCCGTGATGTCGCGAACATCCACTACCGCTCCTGCCCCTTCCAGGCTGACATCGCCGTGCAGTTTCTCGGCACGCAGAGATCCGTTGCTGGAATGCAGGGTGATGCTGGCATCGGCTGGAATCAACACTTCGTAATCGACACGACCCGATTCCGCGTCGGCCCCAGCCAGCAGGTGCGATTGAATATCCACGCGGTTTCCTGTCTGTTGGTTATCCACTTCGACTTTATCGGAATGCAAAACCGCGTTAACCACGACCGTATTGTTCAGCGAGGGTTTAACAGAAATCGAGCCGTAGGGGTTCATGACAGAAACACCCGATTTCGGTCCCACCGTGAAGTGAAACTCTTTCCTGCTTTCAGCCACCAGCGTGCCCGCCGCAATTATGCCGATCGCAACGAGCTTTGCCGCGCGTTTGCTCACCATAACCGACTCCCCCAAGCTTGCCGATCCGCAATCGCCGTCAGTTCTGCTAGAAAAATGTCCGCCTATTATGGCAGAGAATGGTCCATCGCCATCTCAAAAAGCATGGATTTTTGATGGTACGCGTCCATCAGAGAACGGCGAGCATCCTCATCATTCGGTGTCTCGTCGACCAGACCCTGAGCATCGCGGATGGATTCGTTTACCTTCTGCAGATTCTCCTGGTACTGCATCTTCATCGCCGGAGCGTTGGCCGAGACCTCCTGCATCAGGTCCTCGTCATTCAGGTCAGACTGGGTCGTGGTCAGGGAAGCCTGTTGCACCAAATCATTGGGCTGTAACCGCTCTCGTATGAATATTCCGGCGGCCAGCAGCAACATCGCCGCCGCAACAGGCACAAGCCATCGTGCTGCGCCCCACTGCGAACTGAACGACGGCAAATAGGACCGTCCCGCATTTTGCTGGCGGATCAGACCCTCTTGCCGCAGCGCGATTTCGATGGAATTCCAAACCCTCGGACTGGGTTCGTCCGCCGCCTGCAAACGGCCCGCTGCCGCGATAATCAGATTCAGTTCTTTCACCAGCGCTGAGCACGCCGGGCATGTTCTCAAATGAGCGCTCTGTTCCACAGCGCTGCCGTCTTCTATTTCCGCTAAGCTGTGCTGCAGCTCAACGCAAGTCATACCTACTCTCCCCAAGTCCGCTACGGCTCTGCTATCGCCGCGGCTCTTGCTGCCTCTGCCGCTCGCTATCTTTTAAATTCTTACACTGTGTCTAACCTGCCCGAGACTTACCGGCCTTTTCGGCTCTATTAATCTTGAGCAGGTCCCGCAACTTCATGCGGGCCTTGTGCAACTGGGACTTGCTGTTACCGACCGAGCATCCTGCGATCTTAGCGATCTCATTGTGCTCATAACCTTCAACGTCGTGAAGAACAAATATCGTTCGGTAGCCGGGAGGGAGACTGTCCACTGCCTTCTGCAATTGCAACCGGTCAATGGATCCGGCTAACATCACATCGTCGGCCCCGAAATCCTTCTTCGGAGAATCTTCATCCGTGCCCTGCGTGGTCTCGTCCAACGAAACCACAGAAAGACTTTTCTTCCTCAAATGCATCAGCACTACATTGACCGAGAGCCGATGCAGCCACGTCGAAAACGCCGACTCACCTCGGAAGGTCCCTATCTTGCGGTAAAGCTGCAAGAACGCTTCCTGTGCCAGATCTTCCGCCTCGGCGGTATTTGCCGTCATCCGCAGGCATAAAGAATATACGCGCCGCTTGTGTCTGTCATAGAGCATCTGGAACGCTTCCGCGTCCCCTAGCTTCGCCCGCTCGATCATCTGGGCTTCGCTAAGTTCGGTGCTCTGTGGTTGATGTCGGGGCTCGGTCAAGTCGCCTTTTCCGGCCGCACTCATTGGGATGCGGCTTAAGTAGTTTATGTTGTATCGTTTGCCCACTTTGCGGCAATCCGAGGAGCTTTCGCGAATTACAGAATATCAGAGTATTTCTACCGATCTCAGGATGCGTCTCGCGACCCAATTCCCCATCAGTTTGCTGCAGCGAAAGCCTTTGCATTCCGAGAGTTGGATTCGAGGATTCGCCTGAACGATTAAACCCCAAGCGAACCTATGAGTTGCAATCTTCGGAAATCGGTAGCTTTGTAACCATCAACCCTCATCCTTAGCTGTGGTAATCGTCTCCAGCCTATGTCCATGCGGCCCAAATTCTCGCCGTCGCAGCAGGACCGCGAACAATATCTGCAGAAACCCACTTTCAGCATGCTGAACAAGAGACCACCGGATTTCTCGCGAAGTGCGATGGGACTCGATTAAGAATTTCACAGCAAACTTTGGAAAGGAAAAATAGCGGACGAAAAACCAAACAAAGCGCCACGATGAGCCGGCAAACTGCAGGTGCGCCTTTCATCAGTACTTCACAATTGCCGCGAAAGACTTCGGATCGAGCGAAGCGCCGCCCACCAGGGCTCCATCGATCTCTTCTTGTGCCATGAGGGCCGAGGAATTTTCGGGTTTTACCGACCCCCCGTAGAGAATTCGAAGCTTCGCTGCGAACTCCTCGCCGAATATTTCCGTCGCTTCTCGACGAATTACGGCGTGAGCTTCCGCGGCCAGCTCGGGCGTAGCTGTCTTGCCCGTGCCGATCGCCCATACTGGCTCATAAGCCACCACCATCTTTGCGGCTTTCTTGCCCGATATCGCGTGGAAAGCCCGAACGCACTGGCGCCGCAGCACATCGTCCGTCAGCCCCGCCTCGCGTTCTTCGAGCACTTCGCCTACGCAACAGATCGGCGTCAAACCCGCTTCCAGCGCTGCTTTCAGACGCAGGTTCACGGTATCGTCAGTCTCACAGAAGTATTGCCGCCGCTCTGAATGGCCGATAATCACATGCGTCACCCCCAAGGCCAGAAGCATGGCGGCTGAAGTCTCGCCGGTAAATGCGCCCTCCGGCTTCCAGTGAACATTCTGGCCGCCGATGGCTACGTTCGATTGTTTCGCAGCTTCGAGAGCAGCCACTAAATCAATATCGGGCGGACAAACGACGATCTCGTCCCGGTCATGGTTCGCAACCAGCGGCAGAAATTCACGAAAGAAGTCGCGGGTCTGATCGGGCGTTTTATACATCTTCCAGTTGGCGGCAATGAGCTTCTTTCTAGTCATTCATTGTTCCTATCGACACTTCATATAGATTTCCGGACGCCGGTTTGCGCTGAGCGAAGGCCACCGCAGCAAAGACATCGAGCATCCTCTTATCGAACAGCACGATGGACACCAACTCGAGATGCTTGGCCGCTCGGAGACTCTCAACCACGGTCGGGATCGCTACTCGCGCAGCCTGTTCGACGGGATAGCCGAAAATGCCGGTGGAGATTGCTGGAAACGCAATGCTGCGAAGATTGAGTGCGTCGGCAATCCGCATCGACTCGCGATAGCAGTTGGAAAGGGCCTCCGGTTCACCAGCATGCCCGCCATTCCAGATGGGACCTACCGCATGGATTACGTACTTAGCTCCGAGTCTGCCCGCAGTCGTCGCAACCGCTTGGCCCGGTAATAGCGATCCACGTTCGGAACGGATACAACTACACTCTTCCGCGATAACAGAACCGCCCGCGCGGTGAATTGCCCCGCAAACCCCGCCCCCGGGCAGCAATTCAGAATTAGCGGCGTTCACAATGGCGTCTGAGGGATACTGCGTGATGTCACCAGGAACCAGGCGGACTTCTTCGGGATCTCCGACTCGCAGCATCACCACATAGTCCTTGTCTTGTGGCAGGTCCATCCGATAGACCGATATGGCTATTTGTTCGTCAGTGCCTCGACCCCAGGCAGCTTTTTGCCTTCCAGAAACTCAAGCGACGCTCCGCCCCCAGTTGAGATGTGCGTCATCTTGTCTGCAACCTCGGCGGCGTGCACGGCAGAGACCGTATCGCCGCCGCCCACAATCGAAATCGCTCCTACATTTTCTGCCACCGCATGCGCGATTTTGAACGTCCCCCGCGAAAATCCTGGAACCTCAAACACGCCCATCGGCCCATTCCACACGATGGTACGAGCCCGAGAAATCTCCTCAGAAAACAGTTCGATCGTCTTTGGCCCAATGTCGAGCGCCATGCGGTCGGCTGGAATCGGTTGGCCCTCGCCGATCCTCTGCACCACGGCATTGGCCTCGGGTTTGATCGCCACCACGTGATCGATTGGCAACAGGAACCTTACATTTCGTTGCTTGGCTTCCGCCAGCAGTTGTCGCGCCAGTTCCACTTTATCGGCTTCGAGCAGCGACTTGCCGATTTCTTGTCCTTGGGCCTTGAGAAAGGTATAGGCCATGCCCCCGCCGATAATGAGCGAGTCAACCTTGCCCAGCAGATTACGAATTACGCCGATCTTGTCGCTGACTTTGGCGCCTCCCAGAATGGCCACGAACGGCGGTTCAGGGTTTTCCAGCGCCTTTCCCAAATACCGCAGTTCCTTCTCCATGAGCAGGCCGGCCGCCGACTTTGAAACAAATTTGGTGATGCCCACAGTCGATGCATGCGCCCGGTGCGCCGTTCCGAACGCGTCGTTGACGTAGAACTCCGCCAGACTGCCCAATTGTTTGGCGAAACGCTCGTCATTCGCTTCTTCCTCAGCATGAAAGCGAAGATTTTCCAGCAACAAGGTTTGTCCCTTTTCCAGTTGGGTCGCAACTTCTTCCGCTTCGGGTCCCACACAGTCGGGACAAAAGCCCACGTTTTCCCCGCGCGCCAGTTCTTTGTCGAGCACCATGCGCAACCGTTCGGCCACCGGCTTCAGACTCATCTTTAGATTGGGTTTGCCCTTCGGTCGCCCCAGATGCGACGCCAGTATAAGCCGCGCCCCATGCCGCAGCGCATACTCGATTGAAGGCAAGGTTTCGCGGATACGCGTGTCGTCCATAACGCGCCCATCTTCCAGGGGGACGTTGAAGTCGACCCGCATGAAGATACGGTTGCCATTCAGTGGGAGATCACGGATAGACAGCTTGGGCATTGGCCGGTCGTCCTTTAGGAGGCAATATTTAAATAAGGATTTAACAGCACGCCCACCTTCGCCTGTTAGCAAAAGGTGGGTACCGCGCCGCTGCTACAGGCCCTTGTCCGCGATGTAGTGGATCAGGTCCCGCACGCGACAGGAGTATCCCCATTCGTTGTCATACCAGGAGATCACTTTGACGCAATTGTCGCCCACTACCAGAGTCATGGGTGCATCGACGATCGAAGAGCGCGAGTCGCCTTTGAAGTCCGACGACACCAGTTCATTCTCCTCATAGCCGAGATAACCCTTCAATGGCCCGCCTTCAGATGCTTTTTTCAGCGCAGAGTTTACTTCTTCTTTTGTGGTCTTTTTTTCCACCCAGGCCACCAGGTCGACCACCGAGACATTCGGCGTAGGCACGCGCATGGCAAATCCGTCGAGTTTTCCCGCAAGATCCGGAATCACCAGCTTGAGAGCTTTAGCCGCACCGGTCGACGTCGGAATCATGTTGATCGCCGCCGCCCGCGCCCGCCGCAGGTCCTTGTGCGGGAAGTCGAGGATCACCTGGTCGTTGGTGTAAGAGTGAATGGTTGTCATCGTCCCGCTGACAATCTTAAAGTTGTCATTGATCACCTTGGCAATCGGGGCCAGACAGTTCGTGGTGCAGGACGCGTTCGAAATGATGTGATGCTTGGCGCCGTCGTATTTTTCCTGATTCACGCCCAGGACCAGCGTGATGTCTTCATTTTTCGCTGGAGCCGAGATAATCACTTTCTTTACCGGACCGCGCAGGTGCTTTTTGGCGTCGTTCGCGTCAGTGAAGTGTCCAGTCGATTCGATCACCACCTGAGCACCCACCGAATCCCAGGGTAGCGCGCCCGGATCTCTTTCTTTGAAAACTTTAATAGTTTTTCCGTCTATCGAGATGCTGTCTGCACCAGCAGTGATCTTGTTCGGCAGGTTGCCGAGAATGGAATCGTATTTCAACAAGTGTGCCAGAGTTTTTGGATCCGTGAGATCGTTGACGGCCACGAATTCCAGATTTGGATCATTGAGTGACGTCCGCAAAACATTGCGGCCGATGCGTCCGAAGCCATTAATGCCAACTTTGATTGCCATAACTTTCTCCATTCTTATGAATGCAACAACACAATTGTTCTGAGCCAATACATGAGACAAATGATGTTAGCAGGACGGGGAACTGGCGTAAATGATCCCTGCCGGCTTACGGAGGGCTCTCCCTCCCAACATTATGGGAATGTTATCTCGATGTAAGTATCTGTCCTGCGCCAGATTAGCGGAAGGCGCGCCATCCAGTACTTTCGGTTGATAGCCTGCCGCGCGCGCGTATGCTCTTCCGGCGGAAGGATTCGCGCCACCGCGGCAAATTCAGGACCGTTCACTTTGCCTCGTATCGTGCACGGAGCAACTCTCACCTGCGGATTGTTGCGAATGCGCTTGGTCTTACCCATATCGCTGCGCGTCATCACGTAAAGCCTGCCGCCCTCTTCCCCAAACCAGACCGGAGTGGCGACCACGGCACCGTTCTTTCGATACGTAGTGAGCAATATGTATTTCTGGCCGCGGAATGCATCGGGGATTTGCCCAGGAATAGTCATAATTGTATCGATCGTCCTGATTGAACGGCCATTGCGGCCCTGGTCTGCTCGGCTGTAGCGTGTGGTTCGGCCAGAGCCTGAGCTGTTTGATCCCACCCGCTCTTCTGTGTTAAAAGCCTTGCATGCGCAAATGGATGCGCGAGCGCTTACAGCGTCGCAAAAAAAAGCCCGCAGAGCCCTCTGACCAACCTGCTCCTCCTCCCCTGCAGCCGGCTTATTTTGATGCCGAGCAACAGCCCGGTACAGCTTCCGATGCCGGCAGCGTCGAACCTGAAATGACAGCTACACCCCGTGACGCGGAAGAGCGAGAAGCCCACGGGGCGCGTTCCCGCTCCGAGGACCAATCTGACGAAGCAGCACCCGCGTCGCAACCCGCGCCCTCGCAGTCTCTGCCCGGCAGTTCTGCACAAGGAAGCCGCGGGCGGCGCCGCCGCGGCGGACGCGGACGAGGTGGCCGTGGACGCGAGCAGGCGGTCGCTCAGGCGTTTGCCCCTGCCGCAGTCAAGGGCTCCATCCCTGCGGTCCCGGCAGAGTCTGCGGAAGAAGACTTTTCCGATGCCGGGGAGCTGGAGCAAACGCCAGTTCCACCCGCAGTCGGCGTGCCGTCCAAAATTTCTGCGGTTCCGGCAGCGCCGCCCCGTGCGCCCAAAGGCATCGTAGTGCTTGCGATCGGCCTGCCAGGATCTGGGAAGAGTTCGTGGTTCAAACGCCATAACGTCGTCCCGCTCTCCAGCGACATGGTGCGATCACTACTTTTTGACGATGTGCGCGAGCAGCGTTTTCAGGATCTCGTGTTTTCCAACCTGCGCTCCATGCTGAAAGCGAGGCTCATCGCCAAGCGCCCCATGAATTATGTCGACGCAACCAACCTCACTCCCCAGGAACGTCAGCACTGGATCAAGCTGGCTAAGGACTATCAGTACGAAGTACACGCGGTCTTTTTTGACGTGCCCCTCGAGGTTTGCATCGACCGCCACCAGCGCCGCGACCGCGTCGTCCCCGAAGATGTAATGCGCCGCATGGCCGCGAAGCTGAAAGCGCCCGCCTTCGAAGAAGGCTTCGCCAAGATCACGGTCGTCCGGGTGAAGAAGAAAGAGCCAGAAGCCCAGTCCTAAACAACTTTTCGTCCCGAGCGCAGCGAGTGCCCATGGTTTCTGCCCGCAGCGAAGCTGAGGCCCATGCCTGGTTGGAATCGCTATCCCTTGAGATGCGGCAGCATTGCTTTGAACGCCGCCGACGAAGACGAGCGCATGAGCTCATAGATCATCATCTCGGTCGACGAAATCACTGCGCCCGCAGCCCGCATTCTTTCCAGGCCGATTTTCCAATTCCATTCCGTCCGCGAGCTGACCGCATCCGAGGCGACATGCACGAGATAGCCCTCCCGCAGCGCCGCCAGCGCCGTCTGCGTCACGCAAATGTGGCTCTCCATACCGCATAGCAGCAGTGTGTTGCGATTGCCCGGCAGCCGCTTGAGCAGCATACAAAACGCCTCGCTGCCGAAACAGGAGAACTGATCTTTGTCGATTGCCGCGCTTTCTGGCAGCAGGGAAGCCACTTCCGGCACAGTCTTGCCCAGTCCCTTCGCGTATTGCGTGCTCACGATCGCAGGAATCTTCAGAACATCGGCTGCTCGAATCAACAGCTTTGAGTTGCGCACCAACTGTTCTTTCTGAAAAATCGGCGGCAGGAGTTTTTCCTGAATATCGACCACGAGCAGCGCGCAGCGCTCCGCATCCAGTGACTGGCGCGCAACCTCGGCATAATCCGCAGCCGGTGTGGAAATATTCTCGAACACGGATGACATGGGTTCCTCCTGACGCGATCTAAAAAGGGATTCTACGCCTGCGGAGAAGACGCGCAGCGCGGCGGGCGCTGCCAAGCGCGCAAGCTTGGACTCAAGTTTTTACATATCTCTCGATAAGAGCAACTTCCCTGGAAAACGTCATCAGTGTTGACCGACCTTTACCCTCAACCATAGAATCAGAATGGCTGAGTGATACGCTGGCTCTCAACAATTCACTGCCCCCTCGTTCAACGGCTAGGACACCTGCCTCTGGAGCAGGTTATCGGGGTTCGAATCCCTGGGGGGCAGCCAATACTTTTCGTCAGACAGCGATCCCCTAGCAGCAGCCCATCTTCACTTCCCCCGCAGTCGTAAGCGGAGGACCAAAAGCCTCCTGCGGCGCGGGCGCGCCATTGAGCACCGCAATCCAACGTCGCACCGCATCGAACATAACCAGAATCACGCCCGCAATAAAAATGCTCATCAACACCGTGTCCAGGTAACCGGTAAACACTTGCCCTGGCTTCGAAGTCAGCGGCCAGAAAATATTCTTGATCGAAAGCACTCCCGCCGTAAGCGTAGTCACGCCCACAAAGCACATGGGAACTCCCGTAATCCAGGCATATTTCTGCTTGCCCATGTTAATCAGGAAGGTCGTCGTCACCGCCAGAGCAATCGTTGCCAGCAACTGATTGCCGGTTCCAAACAGCGGCCATATCGTGGAAATGTTCCCCGTGTAAATCAAATATCCCCAGCCCATCACCACCACAAAGCTGGTCAGCAGATTCCCCGGCAGCCACGAACTGTTCCCGAATGGCTTGTGCACTTTGCCCATGAGTTCCTGCAAAACGTAGCGGGCCACGCGCGTTCCCGTATCCACCGTGGTTAGAATAAAGAGCGCTTCAAACATGATGGCGTAGTGATACCAATAGCCCATCAGCCGAGCCATCCCCGGCAAGCCGCGGAAAATCTGCGCCATTCCGATCGCCAGCGAAACCGCGCCTCCCGTGCGCCCCGCGAGTTTTTCTCCCACTTCGCGTGAGAACGTATCCAGATTCACCGTGCTCAATCCCAGATGGCTGAACACCGCCGGCGTGGTATTGATGGCAAAGTAGTCGCCCTGCGAAAGAGAGCAGGCCGCAATCAGAGCTAGCACGCCCACCAGCGACTCGCAAACCATGGCTCCATAGCCGATGAAGCGCGCGTCTGTTTCTTTATCCAGCATCTTGGGTGTTGTGCCGGAAGACACTAGCGAGTGAAATCCTGAAATGGCGCCGCAAGCAATCGTGACAAATAAGAATGGAAACAGAGGCCCCTTAATGATCGGTCCGCCGCCATGCACGAACGCCGTGAAGTTCGGAAACTGAATGTTCGGATGCACCACAAAAACGCCGATCACCAGCACAGCGATCGTGCCCAGCTTTACGTAAGTCGAAAGATAGTCGCGCGGCTCCAGCACCAGCCACACCGGCAGCACCGACGCCACCAACCCGTAAATCCCCATCAGAATCGTAATCTGATGCGGTGTAAAAGTAAGCGCACCGGCCCAACTCGTCTGCGCCACCCAATGGCCCGCCACAACGCTGGCGAGCAAAAGTACGACCCCAAAAATACTTGGCCCGGTCACCGTAATCTTGCCCGCATGACTCTTAAACATCCACCAACCCATAATGACGGCGATGGGAATCGTCATCCCGATCGTGAACACTCCCCACGGACTATTTGAAAGTGCATTCACCACCACAATGCCAAGTCCAGCCAACGTCACCAGCAGAATAAAGAGTACTGCAATCATTGCCACCAACCCGGCAAACGGGCTGATCTCGGTTCGCGCTACATCCGCCACCGAGCGCCCCTTGTGCCGTACCGAAGCCACCAAAACGGTGAAGTCTTGCACGCACCCGCACAGCACAGCCCCAATCAGAATCCAAAGAAATCCCGGAGCGAATCCAAACTGCGCCGCCAGGGTCGGACCGATCAGCGGCCCTGCTCCCGCAATCGCCGCGAAGTGATGTCCAAACAGCACCCATTTCGGCGAAGCCACGTAGTTATGCCCGTCCGGATAAGCGTGCGCCGGCGTCGTGCGCCGGTCATCGAGGGCCAAAGCCTTCGCGGCTATAAACGCACTGTAGTAACGATAGGCGATTGCGTATACGCACAAAGCACCCAGCAACACAGGGAAAGTGTTCATCCATCGCTCCAAGAGGCAGGAAGTGGCCGACCCTGCCAGCCCAATCGAAGGCATCCTACACCCATTCTGGAAATCGTTACAACGCCTTCCATTTGCCGAATTCCACGCTACAATGTCGGGCGTCGCGGAAAGATGTTCCGCAAAGAGTGCGCAAAGACCGCTGTCCGAACCGAAAGGATCGCGTATGCCCGTGCCACAAGAACCGCAGCCCGCAGCCCAACCTACAATCAAAGAACAAGGCCTTGTCCGCTTCGGTCTCAGCCTCGCCAGCTGGAGCGAACGCTGGTTTCCCGATCCTTTGGTCTTCGCCCTGCTGGGAATTGTTGTGGTTTTTATCGTAGGCCTTCTGCTTCACCAGGCCCCTGCCAAACTCGCGATCCAGGGCGGAAAGAATTTCTGGGCTCTGGTCCCATTCACCATGCAGATGGTGATGATCATCGTCGGAGGCTACGTGGTCGCCTCCACGCCGCTCGTCTATCGCGCCATCCGCGCACTGGCTGGAATTCCGAAAACGCCGCGAGGAGCTGTCGCGCTCGTCGCATTATTCTCCATGCTGACGTCGCTCATTTCCTGGGGCCTGAGCCTGATTTTCAGCGGCCTCTTCGTTCGCGAACTCGCTCATCGCGTCAAAGGCATGGATTACCGCGCCGCCGGCGCCGCCGCCTATCTCGGCCTCGGAGCCGTCTGGGCCATGGGCCTGTCGTCTTCGGCCGCCATGCTCATGGCCACCAAGTCCGCCATGCCCCCATCCTTATTCAACATCAGTGGACTCATCCCGCTCACCCAAACTCTCTTCCTGTGGCAAAGCATCGCCACCACCGCGATTCTGATCGTGCTCTCCGTCCTGATTGCCTACCTCTCTACGCCCTCGCCCGAGAATGCCCGCACTGCCGAATCCTATGACATCCACTACGAACCGATCCGTCCCAGCCTCGAAGTCCGCAGCAAACCTGGCGAGTGGCTCGAATACAGTCCACTGCTAAACATCCTGGTCGCCGCGCTGCTTTGCTGGTATCTCATCGACGTCTTCCGCACCTCACCGCAAGGTGCTCTCGCAGCGCTCGACCTCAACACCTACAACCTCATGTTCATCACCGTCGGCCTTCTGCTGCACTGGCGCCCCAAGCGCTTCATGCGCGCCGTCTCGGAGTGCATCCCCGCCACCGGCGGTGTATTGATCCAGTTTCCGTTTTACGCGGTGATCTTCGGAATGATTGTAGGAACCGGGATTGCCGATGCTCTATCGAAACTTTTTGCCTCCATCAGCACCCACAACACTTATCCACTGTTGGTCGCGATGTATTCCGCGGTGCTCGGAGTCTTCATCCCCTCTGGCGGCAGCAAATGGGTGATCGAAGCGCCCTATGTTCTGCAGGCAGCCAATCTGCACCAGGTACATCTTGGCTGGGTGGTGCAGATCTACAACGCGGCCGAAGCGCTGCCCAACTTGGTCAATCCCTTTTGGATGCTGCCGCTGCTGGGCATTTTAAAATTGAAAGCCCGGGACATTGTGGGCTATGGCGTTCTCCAATTGATGGTTCACATACCGGTCGTGTTCTTCCTGTGCTGGTTGTTTGCCCGTTATATTCCGTATATTCCGCCGTTAAAATAACCGGTGTGAACCGGCTCATTCGAACCACCTCACCACTCAGCTCCCCACATAACGTGCATACAGACTGCGCGCAATACCAGTGTCCGTGGTGCCCTTGACGATCGCCCGCCCGTCGGGGAAAAGCGTGAGCTCGTAGGGCTCGCGCCAGAACTTCAACACAAACTCGTTGTGCCGCACTGCCCCATGCGCTTCCAGGCGCTGTTGCATCTCGGCAAAATCAATCGGTCTGGCCCGCTCATGGATCTGCACCGAGTTTCGTCCGCACATCGTGATATGCGGACGTCCTTCCCCGGCCAGATGCACAAAGTCGCGCTGCCCACATGCCCGGCAGTCTCTCCGCGGATGCGCCGCCGAGATCTCTGCGTGCTCGTTCGTCCAGACATCAAACGACCACAAAGTTTTGCGCAACTGTTTCGCAGTCGCACCTCCAACCAGCAGTTTCATGGCTTCCGTCGCTGCAACTGACGCCACCACATTCACCGCCGTATTCAATATTCCCGAGGTTTCGCAAGTCTCAACCATTCCCTGTGGAGTCTCGGGAAAAATGCAGGCCAGGCACGCCGACGTTCCCGGCAATATGTTCATCGTCGCCCCATAACTGCCTACAGCTGCGGCATAAATCCACGGCAGAGAATTCTTCACCGCATAATCATTCACTAAATATCTGGTTTCGTAATTATCCGTTCCATCGATAATTACATCAACATCCTCAAGCAACGCATTAATATTTAAAGGAATCACATCCTCTACTCGGGCATCGATCACAATCTCCGAATTGAACGCTGCAATTTTTCGCGCTGCCGCAATTGCTTTAGGCAGAGACTCGGCAGCGTCCTTCTCTTCGAAGAGCGATTGCCGCTGCAGATTGCTGGCTTCGACGTAATCGCGATCGATAATGCGCAGCGTTCCCACACCAGCCCTTGCCAACAATGACGACAGAGCCGAGCCCGTCGCTCCGCACCCCACAATCGCAACTCGTCCCGCCGCCAGTCGCCCCTGGCCCTGCTTTCCGATTCCGCGAAACAGAACCTGTCGCGAGTATCGTTCCTCGAACTTTTCTTTCTGCACGCCCTGCCTCAAGGAGGTCACCAGTCTTCCCCACCAAAACCTTTATTATAAGTGTTTGCATTGCTTCCGACCTCCAGCCGTGCATACAACACGGGACTGCAGTGCTTCATCGAATAAAGGCAACGGGTCCAAGGACACTATTTGCTGAGACGGTACGCGTCATTCGTTATCTTGATCATTGCTTCGCTCGCTCCGGCTGCCCGTGCCGGAGCAGTCCCCCCCGCTTCCCCGCAATCTTCTCAAGAACCGCAAACCGCCGAACCCTCCTCCGCTCTTGCCTCGATGTCGGCATACGTCGGACGCATCGTCCAAACCATCGACCTCCCCGGCGTGCGTGACGCCGACCGCTTGCTCCAAATGCTGCCGCAAAAAACCGGCCAGCCGCTTGATCGCGACCAGGTGCGCGAGAGCATCCGCGTGCTTTTCGCTACCGGACGCTTCGCCGACATCCAGGCCGAAGTAACTCCCTCGGGCGCCGGGCTGCGTCTCACCTTCAGGACTTCGCCCAACTTTTTCGTCGGAGCGGTAGACGTGGAAGGCGCCCCCGGGCACCCCAACTACAATCAAACCGTCAATGCCTCGAAGTTACAACTTGGCGAACTCTATACCCTCGACAAGCTGAACCGCGCCCTGCAGAACATCCGCCAACTCATGCAGGAAAACGGCTACTATCGCGCGCGTGTCACGGGCGAAACCACAGCTAATGCCGCGACCCAGCAGATCAATGTCCTTTTCCACATCACGGCGGGGGAGCCCGCCCGCGTAGGTGAAGTCAAGGTCGCTGGCCACTCAGCTTTTTCTCACAGCCAGATCGAGGACATCGCCCGGATGCATCCCGGCGATCGCATTACCGCCGCCCGTGTCACCAATTCGCTTCAGCGCTTGCGCAAGAAGCTTCAGAAGCAGCATCGCGTATTGGCTCAGGTTTCCATCGCAGAGCAGAAATATCATCCCGAATCCAATTCCGTCGACTATGCCTATCTGCTCGAACCCGGCCCCGTAGTCATCATCTACGCGCAAGGATTCTCCATCACCCGCGGCGTTTTGAAAAAGGAAATCCCCGTCTACGAGGAGAACGCTGTCGACGAAGACCTTCTGAATGAAGGCAAAAGCAACCTCCTCGATTACCTGCAAAGCCGCGGCCGCTTCGACGCCTCCGTCACAATTCAGAAAGAAACTGGCCCCGACATGCTTCGCGTCATTTATCACATCGACCCTGGCCCTGTGCACAAGTTCGTGCTGATCGATATCACTGGAAATAAATATTTTTCTCGAAAAACACTTCGCCAGCGCCTCCAGATTCAACCCGCTGGCAGGTTCTTTTCCGAGGGACGCTACAGCGGCGCCTTGCTCAAAAGTGACGTTGCTGCTCTGCAGGCCTTATATATCTCGAACGGATTCCGGCAAGCCAAGATTGAAACCAAGGTTGACGATAACTATCACGGCGTCGAGAACCATCTCGCCGTTCACATTCGGATTGAAGAAGGCCCGCAGACTCTGGTCGGTGCATTCCGCATTGTGGGCAACCAGAAGTTTGACGCTAAGGCGTTTCCCGAGCTCAATACCCGCGAAGGCCAGCCTTACTCAGAACAAAATCTCGCCAATGACCGCGAGTCGATCCTCAACTTCTACTTCAATCATGGTTTTTCCAACGCCACACTGGACATTGTTACTAATCCTTCACCAGGTCAGGCCAACCGCGAAGACGTCAGCTACAAGATTCAGGAAGGGGAACAATTTTTTGTTAATCAGGTGCTAGTCGCCGGGCTCGATCACACACGCGATTATGTCGTGCAACGCGAAATTCAAGTGGTTGCCAGTCAGCCGCTCAGCCAGCAGGATCTTCTGTCGACGCAGAGCAAGCTTTATGACCTTGGTATTTTCAACCAGGTCGATACTGGCGTGCAAAATTCCGAGGGCTCTGATCCTCAAAAAAACGTTCTCATCCAGGTGCAGGAAGCAAAGCGCTACACCTTCACCTATGGCATTGGCCTCGAATTCGAAACTGGGCTGCCCTCCGGGACGAGCTCTCCTGCAGGTTCGACTGGAGTAAGTCCCCGAGTGGAATTCGATATCACCCGTCTCAATGTGGGCGGCCGCGACCAGACTTTAACCTTCCAGTCTCACGTTGGACGCCTGCAACAACGCGGCCTTGTCAGTTACGAGATCCCCAAACTCTTCAACGAAGATCGCTTCAAGGTGTTCTATACGATTTTCTACGACAATAGCCTCGACGTAGCTACCTTCACCTCGCAGCGGCTGGAAGGCAAAGTCGATCTTCGTCAGCAAATCGGCAAGCAGCAACCCAACCACGATGTATCTATTACGTACCGCTTCGACTACCGCCGGGTGAAGGCCAGCAACTTCGCGTCAAAATTCTCACCTGCAGAATTTAGCTTGTTTTCCTTGCCCGCGGTCGTCGGCGGACCCGGTTTCACCTTCATCAGCGATAAGCGCGACAATCCTCTTGAAAGCACTAGGGGGAGATATTTCACCCTCGACACGTTCGCCGCATCGAGTTACTTCGGTTCTCAGGCGGATTACGCCCGCGCTCTTTCTCAGCAATCCACCTACTATGCGTTTGGCCGCGCCAACCACAAGTTCGTTTTTGCGCGTTCTACAACCCTCGGCTTGGAGCAGGTCTATCACGGCACCAGAGTCCTGCCGCCGGGAGCTTGTGAAGTCGCCAACCTGACCACGTCTTGCAGCCAGGGGATTACGGTCATTCCTCTGCCCGAAGTTTTTTTTGCTGGAGGGGACAACTCTCATCGGGGCTTCGGGTTAAATCAAGCAGGGCCTCGCGATCCCGATTCAGGTTTTCCCGTCGGCGGTTCGGCGCTGTTTGTCAACAAAGAAGAACTGCGCTTTCCTCCTGTTAGCCTGCCCTATCTGGGAGAAGGTTTTGGTTTCGCGATCTTTCACGACATGGGCAATGTTTTCACGGCCGGTCACGATATGTTGAAGGGTCTCCTGCGCTGGCACCAGCCCGATCCCTCACAATGTTTGCAGCCCGACACCATGCTCGTCGCTTCTTGCGAGACCTATTTCAACAATAAAGGTTACGACTACACCTCTCACGTGGCGGGAATGGGATTGCGTTATAAGACTCCGATTGGACCTCTGAGCTTCGATTTCGGGTACAATTTGAATCCAACAGAATATTTCCAAGGTATTTTCAATAAAAAGGGAGTTCTTACCGGGTTCGAGACGCAGCGCTTGCGCCATTTCAACGTTTTCTTCAGCATAGGTCAGCCATTTTGAAAAGCAGAATTCATGTTCACACGGCGGTTCTGGCGGCGCTTGCCTTGCTTTTGGCTGGGTTGTTCGTGTGCCCGCAGCGTGCCGCAGCGGAAGTAATCGACCGCATCGTCGCCATCGTCAACGGGCACGTTATTCTGCAGTCCGATTGGGACGAAGGTCTCAGTTACGAAGCTCTGCTCACGAATCGCTCGCTATCGCAGTTCACCGATGACGATCGCCGAGCCGTTCTTGACCGCCTCATCGATCAGGAGCTTCTTCGCGAGCAGATGAAGTCTGCTGACTTCTCCCACGCTACCGATGCTGAAGTCGCCGCTCGCCTCGCCGAAGCACGCAAGCTGTATCCTCAGGCCACCTCACCAGAGGCTTGGCAGGCCATTCTTGCCCAATACCACCTCACGGAGAAGGATCTCCTTGCTCACGTGTGCCAGCAAATCGATCTCATGCGCCTGGTGGATGCGCGCCTTCGTCCCACCGTACAGATTGATTCCAAGTCGATCGAGGCTTATTACCGGGACCAGTTCGTTCCCCAGTTAAAGCAGGCGGGATCATCCGACGTTCCGCTCACCGAAGTCTCCGCTAAGATTCGCGAGTTGCTTACTCAGGAAAAGGTCAGTGAGTTGCTCGTCTCCTGGCTGCAAACTTTACGCTCCGAAGGCCAGGTCCATATTCCCGGCGTCACGCCCTCAGCCAACGACCCGGGAGTTCGATCACAGTGACTGAGCCCCGCAGCAATCGCACCCGTCGCCGCTGGTGGAAGTATGGACTTTTCGTTGTTGCGGCTGGGTTCGTGGCCGTGCTCGGTCTGTTCATCTACATCAATACCGAGTCTTTCCAGGCGCTGGTCCGCCGCCGCCTGGTTGCTGAGGTCGAGCGCATCACGGGAGGTCGAGCGGAAATTGCCAGCATTCATACCATCCCGTTTCGCCTCCAGGCCGAGGTGCGCGACATAACTGTTCACGGCCGAGAGTCCGCTACCGGCATGCCTCTCGCCCATGCGGATGGCATTGTCGCTCGTCTGAAGATAAGCTCTCTTCTCCGCTCCGAGCTCGCTTTCAACGAAGTCATTCTTGAGCATCCCATCGTTCACGTAGTTTTCTATCCAGATGGCAGCACCAATTTTCCTCCGCGAAAAGCTGGCTCCGAGACCGGTCAGACTCCGGTCGAAAAGCTTTTTGCTCTATCCATCGATCATTTTGAACTGCGCCACGGCCAGATGATCTGGGATGACCAGAACATACCTCTTGATTTCATTGCTCGCGACACCTCATTGCGAATGGATTACTCGTTTCTGAGCCGACGCTACGATGGCCGCCTGCTGCTTGGCTTGGTCGATACCAAACTTTTGAACTGCCGCCCCTTCGCATGGATGACCGCGATGGAGTTCAGCCTCGGTTCCGATTCTGCCCTCGTCACCTCATTCAAATGGAACTCTGGCCATTCGCATTTTTCAGCCACGGGCCAAGTCACTGATTTCCGCCGTCCACATCTCCGGGGTCCTTACGATGCCCAACTCGACCTCACCGAAGCCGCGTCTATCGCCCGCCGCAGCGATCTCCGTGCCGGAGTTCTCGAACTGAAAGGACATGGCGATTGGTCGCTGGACCAGTTCTCGAGCAACGGATTCCTCACTCTCCAGAATCTGGCTTGGCGAGACGAGCAGATTTCTTTCTCGAAAGCTTCTTTAAGTAGCGGCTATTCTGTAACCGATCAGCAACTCAAACTCTCCAAGCTGGAAGGAAAGATTTTCGGCGGCAGCTTCGCCGGCGATGCGGAATTGAACCAGTGGCTCTCGCCCGCACAACACCTTTCGACCGCTGCCCGAAAAACTCTTGAAACCGCCGTCATATCCGCGATTCCGCCCCAGGAGAGGTCCCGCCAGAAAATCGCCAAACTAAAACCCCCCGCAATCCAAAGCGGCTTCGTTAATATTCGTGTGCGCGACCTCTCAGCGGAAGAGCTCGCGGTCGCACTCAATGCTCCAGCTCACCCGTTTCCGCGCTTCCATCCTGCCGCCTCCGGGTCCGGCACTCTCGAAACTCGCTGGAAGGGAACTCCGCGCGACGCAGAAATCCAATTCGCTCTGGATCTCACGCCTTCGCCCGCCACCGCGCGCGGCCAGCTTTCGATCAGCGCTCATGCCGACGGCATTTATCATGGCGGCAATGAAACTCTGGATCTTCCTCACTTCACCCTGACCACGCCAACCAGCCGCGTTCAAGCCTCCGGCGCGCTGTCGGCTGCGTCCGCGCTTCACTTATCCGTTTCCACCTCCAGTCTGGCCGATTGGCTGCCATTTATTTCTGCCGTTCGTGGTCCAGCTCTGTTTCCCGTCGCACTGAACGGCAACGCCACCTTCAACGGCAACTTGACCGGTGCATTCTCTTCTCCTCAAATTGCGGGCAATCTCTCAGTCGACGATTTCGACATCACGCTCCCGGCCACAGCCAGAACGCACGAACTGCAAACTCACTGGGATTCTCTTTCCACTTCGCTCCAGGTTTCCTTCCAGGCCCTCGCCATTCACAACGCCAGGTTGCAGCGCGAGGACACGTCTGCTGAACTCGAAGGCTCGGCCGCACTGCAGCATGGCCACCTGACCGGCGATAGCACTTTCAGCATCCGCGCCAATCTTTACCGGGGCAACCTGGCCGATATCCAGGCGCTCGCCGGGTACAACGTTCCTGTCTTTGGCAAAGCCGATCTCGTTGCCGAGGCCGGCGGTACCGTCTCCGATCCTCACGCCGACGGACAAATCCATCTCACCAATACCTTGGCTTATGGCGAGACCATTCGACAGTTCGACTCCAACTTCCACGTCAACCGGGGCGAAATCGTCTTCGACAACATGCATTTATTCCACGATGATTCAGTCATCACCGGAAGCGCCGCTTACAATTCTTCCAACCGCGTTTTCCATTTCGACGTAGCTGGCAATAATTTCGATCTCTCGTACATCCGGCAGATCCATTCCGATCGTCTTCCCATCGAAGGTCGCGCCGATTTTGTTCTTAAAGGATCGGGCACCGCTGACGCGCCCTCCATCGATGGAAATGTCCACCTCCGCGCTTTGACTCTCAGTCACGAACTTGCCGGTGACTTCGACTTACAGGCGGTTACACAAGGCAGTCAGTTGCAGCTGACCGGCAATTCTCACTTTCAGCACGGGTCGTTACTGGTCAGCGGCAATGTTCAGTTGGGCGATAACTATGCCACTCATCTGACTTTTAAAATGGACGAGCTCGATCTCGATGCCCTGTGGAGCTCATACTTTCGCGGAAAGCTTACAGGACATTCTTCTGTCGGCGGCTCTCTGGATTTGCAAGGTCCACTCCGGCAGCCCGACAACTGGGCTGTCAATGGCGATTTAACCGCTCTCGCCCTCGACGTCGGCAACGTCAAAGTCCACAATCAGGACCCCGTTCGCTTCTCAATTGCTCATCAGTCAGTTGATATTCGGCAACTCCACCTTCCGGGCGATGGAACCGACCTCACAGCTCACGGATCACTACAACTCTCAGGTGCCCGGACCCTCGATCTCACGGCTGATGGCCGTCTCGACCTCAAACTGCTTTCGAGTTTCGATCCCAACTTTACGGCTTCCGGTCTCGTCAACATGAACCTGACCGTCGGCGGCACGCTTGCAGACCCATTTCCTCAAGGCCGTCTTCAGGTAGCCAACTCCTCCCTCGCCTACGCCGGACTGCCCAGCGGCTTAACCGAACTTAACGGATCGCTCCAGTTCACCCGCGATCACGTGCATATCGAGGCGCTCACCGCGCGTACCGGGGGCGGCACGCTCGACCTCAAAGGGGACGCCACCTACCTCAACCAGCAACTCAACTTCAATCTCACCGCAACTGCGAAGGACGTTCGCATGCGTTATCCTCCCGGCGTGAGCTCCACCGCGGATGCCCAACTGCATTGGGTCGGATCACGCTCTGCGTCTACGGTTTCTGGCGACATCAGCGTCAATAAGATTGCCGTGACCCCAGGCTTCGACTTCAGCGCTTATCTTGAGCGGAGCCGTCAGTTCTCCACCGTCGCATCCGCGAATTCTCCGCTCTATAACGTAAAGCTCGACATCCATGTCCAGACCGCGCCCGAACTCCAGATGCGCACGGCAATCGCCCGGCTGTCCGGCGATGCCGATCTCCACATTCGCGGCTCCATAGGCCGTCCTGCCGTTCTCGGACGCGCCGATATCCTGGAAGGTCAAGCAACATTTCACGGCACCCGCTTCACCCTTGAGCGCGGCGACATCACTTTCGCGAATCCGGTCGCCATCGAGCCGCAGCTCAACCTGCAGGCTTCCACTCACGTCCGCGACTATGACCTCAACATTACGATTACCGGCACGCCTGACCGCGGACTCAACATCAACTACCGCTCCGAACCTCCGCTGCCTAAGTCCGACATCATTGCTTTGCTCGCGCTCGGCCGCACCAACGAAGAATCCGCCCAACTCCAGGAGCAATCTGGACAAAGCGCTTTTTCCGACCAGGCTACCGCTGTCATCCTCAGTCAGGCACTGAACACAACCGTCAGCAACCGCTTGCAACGCCTGTTCGGCGCCAGCAATATCAAGATCGATCCTCAGGGACTCACCACCGAAACCAACCCCATCAGCAACGGCCCCCAGATCACCATCGAGCAGGAATTCGCCAACCATATCTCTCTCACTTACTCCACCAATGTGTCTCAAAGTTCGGAGCAGATCATTCAGGGAGAGTACTATGTCAATCGCAACGTTTCCGCCGTTGGCACACGCGACCAGAATGGCGTCGTCAGCTTCGACCTCCGTGCCCGCAGTCGCAAGAAGTAATTAGAATTGATAATTGCGTGAACGTCAGCTTCGGCCCATGGTTGAAGTGAGGCCCTGAAGCCTGAATTCCGAACTCATGGCAGATCCAACTCTTGCGCGCCAACTCATGGTCGACTCCCAACTCCGTGCCCGCGGGATCTCCCATCCGCGGGTCCTGGACGCCATGCTTCGCGTTCCCCGCGATCAATTCGTGGCCGAACCCTATCGCGACCAGGCCTACGAAGATCATCCTGTTCCTATCGGCAACGGACAAACCATCTCTCAGCCCTACATCGTTGCCCTTATGCTCGAATCTCTTGAACTTAAGGCCACCGACAAAGCTCTCGAAGTTGGCACTGGCTCCGGCTACGTAACCGCGTTGCTCGCGGAACTTGTCGCGGAAGTGTATTCCATCGAACGTCATCCAGCCCTCGCCGACGGCGCGCGAGAGCTTATCGCCGGGCTCGGCTATAGTAACGTCCGCATCTTCACCGGCGACGGCACGCTCGGTCTACCCGCTCACGCTCCCTTCGACGCAATCCTCGTCTCCGCCGCCGCTTCCCAGTTGCCGCCCGCGCTGCTCGCGCAACTTTCCGATGCGGGACGAATGATTATTCCGGTTGGAACCGACGACGCTCAGCAACTGCAATTTATCCGCATGGTCAACGGAGAGCCCGTGATCTCGCTTCGCGAACTCGTTCGGTTCGTTCCCCTGATCCAGCAGCGGGATTTGGGTAGGGGAGCAGTTTAATTGTAAGAACTACGTTAGGGACGGCGACACCGTTTATCTACTAGGAACGGCCGAACCGCTCTGCAAAAGGAAATTGCGTCCATCAATAACTTGCGGGAACTGTTGGAACGGATGCGGCAGAAGGAATTTCAGGCACAGGCTGCCGCACCAGCTGTTGAGCGGAGTCCTGGGCATACTGCAACACGGAGCCGGGAAATATCCCGAGGTAAATCGTGGTAGCAAGGCATACTGCAATAGCCAGCCGAGGCGCGAATGGCACAGGAGTCACAGGAACTTCCTTTCGCGATTCGCGCATGTACATCCTCACAATAATGCGCAGGTAGTAGTAAGCGCCTACGCCACTGTTGAGGACGCCGATAATCGTGAGCCAAATCAGGTTGGCTTTCACCGCTGCGCTAAACACGTAGAACTTGGCAAAAAATCCGCCAGTCATCGGAATTCCAGTCAGCGACAACAGGAAGATAGTAAGTGTCGCTGCCAGCAGCGGCGAACTGCGCCCCAGGCCTTCATAGTCCTCGAGAGTTACGTACCGTTCGCCTGCGTTGGCGAAATGGCTCACCACGGCAAATGCGCCTAAGTTCATGGCAGCGTAAGCGGCGGTGTAGAACATGGCTGCTGAAGTTCCCAGGCCGGGCGAGGCCGCGAACGCAACCAGCAAATAGCCCGCGTGGGCGATCGAGGAATAAGCTAGCAAACGCTTCACATTATCCTGCACCATCGCGCCTACGTTGCCCAACGTCATGGAGAGCGCCGCCGCGACCCAAATCACCCAGAATATAGCGTGCACGTTGATCACGAAAACGATGCGCAACAACACCGCAAAGGCGGCAGCTTTGGGCGCAGTCGACATGAAACCCACAACCGGCGCGGGCGCGCCTTCGTAGACATCCGGTGTCCAGATGTGAAACGGAGCGGCCGCCACTTTGAAGCCCAGGCCTACGAACATGAATGCCACGGCCACAAAGGCCAGCAATGGAATGGGCCCGCCCCGCAATGTTCTGCTGATTTGATCGATATTGGTTGAGCCGGTAGCGCCAAACATCAACGCCACTCCATATAGAAAAAACGCCGTCGCGAATGACCCCAGCAGAAAGTATTTGAGCGAAGATTCCGCGCTGGAGGCTTCACGCCGCCGGAATCCCGCCAGCACATACGAAGAGATCGAAGAAATTTCGAGCGCGATAAAAATCAGAACCAGTTCGATTGCTGACGACATCAACGCCATCCCGACCACGCCGAAAAGGATCAGAGCATAGTATTCGCCCGCGCGGATCCGCTGCACGCCCATATATTCGTAGGAGCTTAAAATGACGACGGCGGCGATCGCAATCACCAGTACGTGGAAGAAAACGCTGAATCCATCCACCTGCACCGTGTTCCAGAAGGCCAGCCCCGGAGACTGCGCCATAACCCGGGTCGCCCAAAGTCCCGCCAGCGTTCCCATGAGTGCGATCACTCCCAGGACTCTCTGACTTTTCTCCTCGTCGAGCAAAGGCTCGAGCACCATCACAATCATGCCGAACACGGAAAGAACAATCTCCGGGAGGATGCGAAGATAATCGTCACCTTGAGGCAGTATCTGCGAGTAGGCCGGAATGACATGCGCAACAATTCTCTCGGCGATCATGGACCCACCACCCGGCTTACCATTCGCGCAAATGGAGTGAGTGCGTTCTGAACTGCCGGGTCAATCGCTCCCAGCCACAGGATGGGCGCCACGCCCATCAGCAGTGCCGCCCCGGCACACGGCCACACCGCTACCTTTTCGAATCCGGAAAGGTCGCTGAGCGAATTGTTCACTGCGTGTGTGACCTTGCCAAAAAAAACTCGTTGATACATCCACAGCAAATAAATCGCGCTCCAAATCACTCCCGTGGCCGCGAGTATCCCAAAAACGGCCCTGTCTTGGAAGGTGCCACTCAGTACCAGAAATTCGCCAATGAAGCCGTTTAACAACGGCAGCCCCGCTGAGGCCAGCACGATCACCAGAAAAGACGCCGCATATAGTGGCATGGGCGAAGCCAGTCCGCCGAATTCGGTGATCTCGTAGGTATGACGGCGTTCGTGCAAAATACCCGCCAGCATGAATAGTCCGCCGGTCGAAATACCATGCGCCAGCATGACAAACATCGCGCCATTCAGGCCCGCCTGAGTGAAGCTGAAGATTCCGAGCACCACAAATCCAAGGTGGCTCACCGATGAATACGCGATCAGCTTCTTCATGTTGGGCTGGACCATCGCTACCAACGCGCCATAGATAATGCCGATCAACGCAAGCGTCATCACCCACCACGCATTGTGCCGCGATTGTTCAGGAAACAATCCCAGATTAAAGCGCAGCAGCCCATAGGTGCCCATCTTGAGCAGGACCCCAGCCAGCAGCACTGATCCTGCCGTGGGCGCCTCAACGTGCGCATCAGGCAACCACGTATGGAAAGGAAACAGAGGAACTTTGACCGCAAACGCCAGAAAGAATCCGAGAAAAAGCCACTGGGCGGCAGCCGGAAACTGCGGCACGGCGCCGCTGGCGATCCGCTCGCGAATCACCACAAAGTCAAAACTGCCGGTATGCGCGTACAACCACAAGATGGCCGCCAGCATGAACACCGAGCCGATCATCGTGTACATGAAGAACTTCACCGCCGCATAGACTTTGCGCTCATGGCCGAAAATGCCAATCAGCAATGCCATGGGAATCAGCGTGGCTTCCCAGAAGAAGTAAAAGAGGAATAGGTCGAGGGACGTGAATACGCCGATCAGCGCCGTCTCCAGAATCAGCAGCAAAATAAAAAATTCCTTCACCCGCTCGTGAATCGACTTCCAGGAAATCAGTACGCAGAGCGGCGTAAGAAATGTAGTAAGCACCACCAGCCAGATAGAAATGCCATCCACTCCCATGTGGTAGTGAATATTCGGCGTCGAAACCCACTGTCTGTCGATCTGATATTGAAAATCAGTTTGTCCGCGATGGAAATAAACGGGCAGATGCAGCGACAAAATAAAAGTCAACAGTGAAACTACTAGCGCAAAGATGCGGATGTCGCGGTCGCGGCGCGGCAGCAGCATAAGCAGCAGCCCTCCTGCCAGCGGCACGAACGTCACCAAAGTAAGAATGATGGAACTGAGATTCTCGGTGCTCATCGGCCTTCCATCCACATCCAGATCATGAAAGCAATCACCGCCGCCGAGCCTGCCGCAATCCACCCCGCGTACGAGCGAATATTACCGGATTGCATATGGCGAACCTCGTCGGAAACATGGCGCGCTCCGTCCCCCGCATCATTCACCGCGGCATCGATAATGTTTCGATCCACTCCTTGCCACAGGATTCGAGTCGAGCCATTGATCAGCGGCTTGACGAACAGCACCCCATACAGTTCGTCCACATAATATTTGTGCACGAGCGCCTGATATCCGCCTGATAGGGAAGCTGCAATCTTGTCTGGCAACTGTGGACTGCGGTAATAAAGCAGCCAGGCCAGGCCCAGACCGAGCAACGCCGCCAGCACCGATATCCCCGTGAAGATTAATTCGGTTGTAACCGCTGTCTTTGGCTCCGGCCCTTCAGTCTCCTGCTCCGGCCTCGCTTTTTCACCCGTCGCAGTCTGCTGAGCCCCGGCAGGCGCGCTGCCGTGAAAGACTGGACCGAGAAATTTGTCGAATCGATTGTTGCCGCCCAGCGAGCCCGGCACCCCAACGTATCCGCCAATCACCGAAAGCACCGCCAGAATTACTAGCGGGATCACCATCACCCGCGGACTCTCGTGAATCCCGCTGTGACCGTGGGCTCCATGCGCATCGTGCGCGGCATGAATTCCGTGATCGTCATTAGTACCAGCCTCGCCGCGGTACTCTCCGAAGAAAGTCAGGAACCATAGCCGGAACATGTAGAACGTAGTGATGAACGCTGTAACCACTCCCACCACCCAGTAAGCCCAGCTCGCCTGATAAGCCCTCCACAAGATTTCGTCTTTGCTGAAAAATCCCGCCAGCCCGGGAATTCCGGCAATGGCTAAAGTGCCTGCCGTCATGGTCCAGAAGGTCCAGGGAATCTTCGTGCGCAGCCCGCCCATCTTCCGCATGTCCTGCTCGCCGCCCACCGCATGAATCACCGAGCCCGCCGCCAGGAACAGCAGGCCCTTGAAGAAAGCATGCGTCATCAGGTGGAAGATGCTCGCCGAGAATGCCCCCACGCCGCACGCCATAAACATGTAGCCGAGTTGCGAAACGGTGGAGTAGGCAAGAACTTTCTTGATATCAGTCTGCACGATGCCGATGGTCGCCGCGAAGAACGCCGTAAGCGTGCCGATAATCGCAACCACGGTCAACGCGATCGGCGCGCGTTCGAATATCGCGTGAGAGCGTGAAACCATGTAGACGCCTGCCGTCACCATGGTCGCGGCGTGGATCAGCGCCGAGACCGGAGTGGGACCCTCCATGGCATCTGGAAGCCATATATACAATGGAATCTGCGCGGATTTGCCGCACGCCCCAACCATCAGCAGAATTCCGATCATCGTGAGCAGTCCGCCGCCAGCAGTCTCAGCCGGCAAAGTAGTGACCGCGCCAAACACCCTCTCAAAATTCAGCGAGCCAAAGTGCTTGATCAACAGGAACAGCGCGATCAGAAAGCCAAAATCACCGATGCGGTTCACGATGAACGCTTTCTTGCCCGCCGATGCCGCCGAATCCTTCGTGAACCAGAATCCAATCAGCAGATACGACGCCAGCCCCACTCCCTCCCAGCCAATAAACATCACCAGGTAGTTGCCCGCCAGCACCAGCGTCAGCATGAAGAACATGAACAAGTTCAGATAGCTGAAGAAGCGGTAATAACTGGGGTCGTCCCACATGTAGCCGACGGAGTAGACATGAATCAGAAACCCGACTCCGGTTACCACGAGCAACATGACTAGCGAAAGTTGATCCAGATAGAACGCGAAATCCGCGCTAAAGCTGCCGGAGCGGATCCAGTGCGCGAAAAACTCCTGGTA
The DNA here is from genome assembly GCA_963842075.1 of uncultured Acidobacteriota bacterium. Lineage (GTDB taxonomy): Bacteria > Acidobacteriota > Terriglobia > Terriglobales > Acidobacteriaceae > Sulfotelmatobacter. Next base: position 312,675 of record CAWJFA010000024.1, read on the forward strand.
GGGAAGCGATAGCGAAGAAAAACGCATGGCTACCCACAAGGCCATTACGAAAGCCGCGCCGCTGAACGTGAGCGCCACGGTGGTCACGGCCTGCCGCGAAGACCTTTTTCCCAGGAAGCCGTTGATCGCAGCCCCCGCGAGCGGCAAAACCGGAATCAGCCAAAGATTGAGGGACGGGTTCATAGTTTGAGCAGATTCACCTGATCCACGTTCAAAGTCTCGCGCGTGCGGTACACAGAGATGATGATCGCGAGTCCGACCGCAGCTTCAGCAGCCGCAACCACCATCACAAAAAAAACAAATACCTGCCCGGATAACGCGTGCCAGTGCGCGGCAAACGCCACGAACGAAAGATTCACCCCATTCAACATCAACTCAATCGACATGAAGATGGTGATGATATTGCGTTTGATCAGAAAACCAACTACGCCGCTGCCAAACAGAAATCCGCTGAGCAGCAGGTAATAAGATAGTGGCACCATCACTCCACCTTCCCCGCCTGCGATTCCGGCTTGCTGGCCAAAACCACGGCGCCCATGATTGCGATGAGGATCAAAACGGAAGTGACTTCAAACGGCAAGAGAAAATCGTGAAACAGAAGCTGAGCAATGTCTCTCGGATGCCCGGGCAATGCTCCGATGGCCACGGCCTCGGTGCCGGAGTGCCGCAGCACCACCCATGCCATGAGCACGCTCGAAATCAACATTCCCGGCACACCGACTAGAAGGGCCACGCGGCTCCCTTTGGTCTCCTCTTCTTCGCCGGCATTGAGCAGCATAATCACGAAGACAAACAGCACCATGATTGCCCCGGCATAGACAATTACCTGGACAGCAGCGACGAACTCCGCTCCCAGCAGAAGGTATTCGCCGGCGAGCGCAGCCATCACAGCTATAAGCGACAGCGCGCTGTTGATGGGATGCCGCTGCGCCAGCAGGTTGATCGCCCCGCCCACGCAAACGGCGCCGAAAGCCAGAAATAAGATGAGGTGAAAACTCATGAAACAATTCTCAGTTCTTAGTGCTCGATTCTCAGCAAAAACTCAGCTGTAGACGTTCTCGGGCCCTTACTGAGAACTGAGAACGAGAAGTGAGAACTTTCTTTCCCCTACCAGGCGACGGCAATTGCCGTTGCCACCAGATTCGCAATCGCCAAGGGCAGCAGAAACTTCCAGCCAAAAGACATCAATTGATCGTAGCGGAAGCGCGGCAACGTCCCGCGCACCCAGATGTAAAGAAAGAGAAAACAGAAAACTCTCGCGGCAAACCAGAACAGCGGCAGCAATCCCTGCAACAGCGGCGGTCCAAACAAAGGCCCTCGCCATCCGCCAAAAAACAAAAGCGTGGCCAGGCAAGCTACCGTGATCATATTGGCGTATTCCGCCATGAAAAACATGGCGAACTTCATCGAACTGTATTCCGTGTGATATCCCGCAACCAGTTCGGTTTCAGCTTCCGGCAGGTCAAACGGAATACGGTTGGTTTCCGCATAGGCCGCCATCAGGTAAATGAAAAAGCCGATGAACTGCCCGTGGAAAATATTCCAGCGCGGGATAAAGCCGAAGAAGCGGCCTCCTTGCGCGTCCACGATATCGCGCAAGCTGAAACTACCAGACTGGATCAGCACCCCAACCAGCGAAAGTCCCAGAGCAATTTCGTAACTGACCATCTGCGCGCTGGCGCGGAGCCCACCCAGAAGCGAGTATTTGTTGTTCGACGACCAACCCGCCAGCGCCACTCCATAGACCCCCATCGAAGTGACGCCCAGAATCATCAGCAACCCAATGTTTACATCGGTAACTTGCAGCGGGATGTTGTACCCGAAAATTGGGATTGAGTTGCCAAACGGAATCACAGAAATCGACGTCAAGGCGAAGATCACGGCCATCATCGGCGCTGCCAGGAATAGCGGCTTATAAACGTGCGGCGGCGTGAGATCTTCCTTGAACAGAAACTTGAGCCCATCGGCCGCCGGTTGCAGCAGGCCGAACGGTCCTACGCGCGTCGGCCCCCAGCGGTTCTGCATGTGGCCGACGACTTTGCGTTCCAGCCACACCGTGTATGCAACCGCAGTCAGCAGCACGATCAGAACGATCAGCGACTTAATCACCGACACGAGTATGAATATGCCAACCGGCAATTTCTTCAGTTCCTCTCCAAAACCGTGATCAGTCTGCCGCGATCTCAGCGGGCTTGATTTCGTGACTTTCGATTACCGACTTTAATGCGCGCGAATAACGTCCTAGAGTTCCGGAAGTAAACAAATTATCGTTCGCCGGAGAAATGTTTTCCGGCTTATGCGCCGCGCTTGCTCCCGCTTTTGCCAGCGACGTATGTTCGCTGTTGCCCGCCAGCAGGTTCATACGGGATACGTCATAGCCGGGAACCAGCCGCTGAATCTCATCCAGAATCGCTGTGGGATCGAACGGGCTGAGTTTCGGCTCAAGACCGTGAGCCTCCAGCCAGACCGCATGCCGGTCGGCCTCGCCCGACTGCGCTCCCCGCGATTGACCCATGTCGGCACGCGTTCCGCCTCCGAAAGGCACCAGCTTCCGCACGCCAAAACCCATGGCATCCGCGATGCGCACAATCATCTCGAAATCCGACTTCGTGCCCGTCACTTCCCCGGCTTTCTTCACCAGTTGCAGGTCGCCGCATGTGTTCGTGAAAGTGCCCGACTTCTCATAGGCGTTCGCAGCCGGCAGCACTACATCCGCCATCACCGCCGTCTCAGTCAGGAACATGTCTTGCACCACCACAAAACTTTTCGAAAACGCGAAGGGGTCGAGATTCAATCGGCCCACTGGATTTGAGCCGACAACATACAGCGCTTCCAGCTTGCCAGCTTTTCCCGCTTCCACCATACCAGGCAAGTCGAGACCCGCCGTCTGCGGCACCTCTCCCCATTCCTGATGGAATTCGCTGTTTCCGGCAACCGGGTGATACCCCGGCAATAAATCGGGATACAAACCCATGTCCGCTGCGCCACGCGAATTCGCATAGTCTGCCAGGCAGACAAACTTCGCTTGCGGAAGAGCCGCGAGAAGGTTCGCGATTTTGTGAAAACCGATTATTTCAGAACCGAAAACGACGACCAGATCTTTCTCGCCGCCCAAAGTCTCCCTGAGTTTCTCAAAATCTGCAGCGGTCGTGCCATTTGCCGCCAAGCCCTCTGGTGCGGCCCCCTTTGATCCGGCAAGGAAAGATGCAAAAGTCGATTCACCACCCTCTGCGACTTGGGCAAACACGGTGGCCTGCCGCCGTAACTTAATCGGTTTCGAATTCACCACATACAACCGCGCTCGATGGAGCCGAACATTATTTCGAATCTGCCACGCCAGCAGCGGATGCTGTTCAGTAGGGTCATTTCCGATCAGCAAGATTGCGGGAGCAGTAAAGATGTCTGCCATGCTTGCGGTAGTGTTCTTCCCTCGTGCTAGGGCCTGCGCCAGGGCAGGGAAATCCGCAGTCCGATGGTGGTCTACATTGTTCGTCTTCAAAACAACGCGGGCAAACTTGGACAGCAGATAAGCTTCTTCGTTGGTGGTCCGCGTCGAACCGATTACACCAATCTTCGCCCCGCCACTACGGTTGCGGATCTCCGCAAAATTCTTTCCGATCATCTCAAACGCTTCTTCCCATGTCGCCGGAGTGAGCTTGCCGTTTTGGCGAATCAACGGCTGCGTCAACCGCTCTTCATGATTCGCGAAGTCGAACGCATACCGGCCCTTGATGCAAAGAAAGTCCCCGTTGGTTCCGCTCTTGTCGCGATTGTCGCCACGGACGATTTCCATCCCTGTGTCGGCGCGCCGCACGCCCAGCGTAGTCTTGCAGCCGTCGCCGCAGTGGGTGCAGATCGTGCCTACGTGCTTCATCTCCCATGGGCGCGTCTTGTAACGATAGGCCCCGGAGGTGAGCGCGCCCACTGGACAGATGTCAATACACATGCCGCACTCTTCGCACTCCAGATGATCTTCTTTATTGGGCGCGATGATCGAGCTCACGCCGCGGTTCTGCACGCCCAGGGCCCAAACGTCCATACCCTCGCCGCAGACACGTACGCAGCGGTAGCACAGAATGCAGCGCGGCCGGTCAAAGAACACAATCGGCGACCACTGCTGCTCGTCCTTATGGTTCTTCGCCTCCATGAACTTCGATTCGGCGGCGCCATAGCTGAATGTCATGTCCTGCAGCTCGCATTCACCCCCGGCATCGCACACCGGACAATCCAAAGGATGGTTCCCCAGCAGAAGCTCGAGCATCGACTTGCGCGCCTGCTTGATCTCATCGCTATCGCTGGTTACGATCATGCCTTCGCTGATCACCGTGGTACATGCGGTCTGTAGCTTCGGCATTTTCTCGATCTTCACCAGGCACATTCGGCAAGCGCCCTGCAGCGAAAGGTTGGGGTAATAGCAAAACGAAGGTACTTCGATGCCCACGGTTTTGCAGGCCTCGATCAGCAGCGTCCCCGCGGGAGCCGTGACCTTCTTGCCGTCGACGGTGAGCGTTACGATTGGAGATCCTTCCGCCATAAATATCTTTAATCTAGAGATCTAAAGTCTAACTGCGCACACTTGTCCGGTACGCCGGGCTATTCTTGACCTCTTCAATCTGCAGCGCATGCCTTTGTGCGTGCGATCCCATCAGCAACAGACACTCATAAGTACTAATCACCCCGACGACGTGATGAGGGTGCTTGACCTCCGTCGCACGCATATCCTCTCCAGTTTGTTCGACAAGGCGAAGTGTCCGTTCACGCACTGCCTGAAAATGTGCCACCGCTTCAGCCAGCGTAGAAAAGCGGCCACGCGGTTGTGATAGATCGGAAGCATCAAACCGTGTGCTGCGATCAGTGCCACTTTTCAGAATGCGCTCATCGCGCTTCGGTCCTTTCGCATCTCGCACCTTCCGTTCGCGAGTCACCAAACCGAGCATGACTTCTTCCGCCACAGCAACATGTTCAGCGCACTCGAGGACTGACCAGCGGTTCTCTGCAGGGCGCAGGCGGCTGGCGACTTCACCCACCCCAGCTACGCTGGAAAGAAACGCGTCTCCTCCCTTGCGCAAAGTCTCCAGCAGTTTGGCCTTGTCGACCTCCGTGCAGCTCGCTGTGGGTGGGATGGTGTTCATGGTCAATGGGCCATCACCGGAATTTGCTCTTGTGCGCCCTTTTCCTCAAACGGGCACGGCCTGCCTTCCAAATGATCTTCAAATTCTTTTCGGAACTTTTTCACGAACGCGATCATCGGCATCGCGGCTGCATCGCCCAACGGACAAAAAGTCCGACCCAGCATGTTCTCTGACAAATACTGCATGTTGTCGATGTCCTTCTTCACACCGCCACCGGCATGAAAACGCACCAGCGTCTTCTTCAGCCAGTCCGTGCCTTCGCGGCAAGGGATGCACCAGCCGCAACTTTCGTGCTGATAGAACTTCATCGTCCGCAGGGCAAACTTCACGATACACCGCGCATCGTCGATCACGACCACACCGCCGGAACCCAGCATCGACCCTGCTTTCGCCACCGAATCGAAATCCATATTGATATCGATCTCATCAGGCGTTAGACAGGGAGTTGAAGACCCTCCCGGCACAACCGCCTTCAACTTCCGCCCGTTCGGAATACCGCCACCAACTTCGTAAATCATCTTCTTCAAGCTGTAACCCATCGGCAGTTCGTATACGCCGGGCTTTGCCACATTGCCGCTGAGGCAGAACAGCCGCGTGCCGCCGTTTTTCGGCGTGCCAATCTTGGCATACCACTCCGCCCCGCCGAGCAGAATGGGCGGCACGCTCGCCAAAGTTTCCGCATTATTGATTACGGTCGGCCCTCCCCAAAGTCCCACAACAGCCGGGAAAGGCGGCCGAATCCGCGGAATCCCGCGCTTGCCCTCGAGTGACTCCATCAGCGCCGACTCCTCGCCCACTTCATACGCTCCCGCGCCGCCATGCCAGTAAATGTCGAAATCGCGCCCGCTGCCAAAAATATTCTTGCCCAAAAAGCCCTTGGCGTAAGCATCGCGAATCGCTTTCTGCATGATGACCGACAGGTACCGGTATTCGCCGCGAATATAGATGTATCCGCTGCGCGCTCCCACCGCCAGGCCGCCGATCATCACTCCTTCGATTACCGCGTGTGGATCGTGCTCAAAGATCAGCCGGTCTTTGCATGTCCCCGGCTCGCTCTCATCGCCATTGCAAAGCACATACTTCGGCTTCGCCGATTGCTTGGGCACGAATGACCACTTCATCCCTGTCGAGAACCCCGCACCACCCCGCCCGCGCAGTCCCGAGTTCTTTACTTCGTTAATGATGCCGTCCGCGTCCATCCCAAGCGCTTTCTGCACGGCCTTGTAGCCGTCCAGTTCGAGATAACGATCAATGTTGGTCGCACCCTGGCCAAAGCGCCGGGTGACGACCTTCACTTCATCGGGATGGGAAACTAAATCTGCCATTGTTGATTGTTGATTTCTGATTGTTGATTGAATCCAAACCTAATTGCGCCCTGAGGTTTTCGATCAACAATCAGCAATCAAAAATCAGAAATTCTATTTCGCTCACTTCTTGCGATATTCTTCCAAGACTTTGTCCATCTTCTCCGCCGTCAGGTTCTCATGAAAGTCATAATTCACCTGCGCCGCTGGAGCCCAGCTGCACGCCCCAATGCACTCCACTTCCTCCAGCGAAAACAAGCCGTCAGGTGTCGTCCCCTTATGTCCCACTCCCAATTTCTTCTCGCAATGCTGCAAAATCTCTTCACCGCCGCGTACCAGGCAACTGATGTTCGTGCAAACCTGCACGTTAAACTTTCCCCGCGGCTTAGTCGTGAGCATCGAGTAGTAGCTGATGACGTTTCGCACTTCGAGTTCTGTCAAATCCAGCCGTCCCGCCAACTCCGCAATGACTTCATCCGACAAAAATCCAACCTCATCCTGCGCATAAAGAAGAGTAGGCACCAAAGCCGACCGCTTCGTCGGATAATGCGGAACCATTTCCGCAAACCGCGCCTCGAATTCGTCAGAAAACTTCATAGTTCGATTAGTGAAAACTGATCCCCGCCTCGTGCAGGCGCACGCTCTCATTGTGAATCACGTACAAATCGGGCGAGATTGCATCAAAGGCCGAGAGGTCACTCCCGAACTCAACCACGATTGCCCTGCGCAAGGCTGATTCGCTTGCGCCTTCTCCCCGAAGACCGTCGATACTCGGACTTGACCCCTTAATTGTCAGTTGGTCGCTGGCATAGTTTAGCTGCCGCAGTTCGTCTGAAGCCCATCCGTCGAATGGGCAGTGCAGGGAACTGAAATAGTGGCCGCCATTGCACCGCCAGTAGATCTTTTTCATAAAGTCATCTCTACCGATCTATTTCTCCGAGCACAATATCGATGCTTCCAATGGCTGCGACGACGTCAGCGATTAAGCCCCCTTCGCACATCTTTGGTAAAGTTTGCAGATTCGCCAGACAAGCCGCCCGCATGTGCACGCGATACGGCTTCGCCGTCCCGTCGCTGACGATGTAATAGCCCATCTCACCCCGCGGCGACTCGACTGCCTGATAAACCTCGCCCGCCGGCACCGCGAACCCCTCGGTAATAATTTTGAAGTGGTAGATGAGCGCTTCCATCTGCGTCTTCATCTTCTCGCGATCGGGCAGCACGATGCCGGGAGCATCCGCTTTGATCGGCCCCTCCGGCATTCCTTCCAAGGCTTGTCCGACAATGGCAATCGATTCCCGCAACTCCGCCACGCGGCACAAATATCTCGCGAACACATCGCCTTCCTGCCTTACCGGAACCTTGAACTTGAAATTTTCGTAGCCCGAGTACGGCATATCGCGCCGCAAATCGATATCCACGCCGCTCCCCCGCAGCGTCGGACCACTCGCCCCCAGCGCAATCGCATCTTCCGCCGTCATCCGCGCAACGCCCTGGGTGCGCATCATCCAGATCGGATTTCCCGTCAGCAGATTTTCATACTCATCCACCTTCGACGGAAAAGTTTTCGCGAACTTACGCACCCGGTCAAAGAAATCCAGCGGCGGCTCCAGCGCCAGCCCTCCAATCCGGAAATAGGAGGTCATCATGCGCTGTCCGCTGATCGCTTCAAACAGCTTCAATATTTCTTCGCGCTCCCGGAAGCAATACAGAAACACCGTCATCGCCCCGATATCGAGCGCATGCGTGCCCAGCCACACCAGATGCGAATTGATGCGCGTTAACTCGTTCATCAGCACCCGCATCCACTGAGCCTTGGGCGGAATTTCCAGCCCCAACAGCTTTTCCACAGCCAGCACGTAGCAGAGATTGTTGGTCATGGGGCACAGATAGTCGATGCGGTCGGTGAGTGGCACAACCTGCTGGTAAAACTTGGCCTCGCATGTCTTTTCAATTCCGGTGTGCAAAAAACCAATGTCGGGCATGATCCGCACCACGGTCTCGCCATCGATCTCCAGCAGCACCCGCAACACGCCGTGCGTGGAAGGATGCTGGGGCCCCATGTTCAGGATCATGGTGCGATCCTGCCCGGGTTCGAGAACTGGCGTTGGTGTCAGGTGCGCCATATTTAGCGATAACCCTCCACCGGATAATCTTTGCGCAGAGGATGGCCTTCCCAGTCTTCAGGCATTAAGAGCCGCCGTAAATAGGGGTGCCCGGTGAATCGGATCCCGAACAAATCAAAAACTTCTCGCTCGAAGTAATTCGCGCCCGGCCACACCGATGTCAGCGATTCCACTGCCGGACTGGCGCTATCCAGTCGAACCTTCAGGCGTACCCGCTCCTTCTTTGGAATCGACAACAAGTGGTAGATCACTTCAAATCTCGGCTCCGAGGGATACCAATCGACGCAAGTCACGTCGGAAAGGAAGTTGAAAGCGCACTCCGCATCGTCCCGGAGAAGAGCGCAAGCCTCGCGAATATTTGACCGATCGATGTAGATGGTCATCTCATCGCGGTCGAACTTCACTCCCGTAACCGCCGCAGTATTCCAGGCCAGCAGCCGCGCTACTGCGGGATGCCCCTTCAATTGTTCCAGATCGGTAATGGCGGGAACCAAAGTCATGGGCGCGCTCCTCGGCGCACGGCCTCAGGACCCCACTCCAGTACACCCTTTTTCCAGACATAGAAAAAACCGACCAGTACAATTCCGATATAGACGAACATCTCCCACAAACCAAAGTGTTTGAGATCGCGCAGAATGATTGCCCAGGGATAAAGAAAGACAGCTTCCACGTCGAACAGAATGAATAGCATAGCGACTAGATAAAACTTCACCGAGAAGCGTCCGCGCGCGTCGCCGACCGGGGCCATCCCGGATTCATAGGGAGACATCTTGGCACGAGTCGGTTTTCGCTGCCCGATCAGCCAGGAAAGCGAGATAATTGCAGTCGCAATACCGCTCGCCAGCAGAATATGAATAAGAAATGGCAGGTAGCGAGCAAAGTAATTGTCGGGCATAGGAGAGGCTATATATAATTCGCGCGATGGATCGCCTAAACGTTCTAGATTAGGTGCTCGTAACTGTGAGTGTCAAGCGAGCGGTGCGTCATTCTGCAGATTTGCGAAAGGAAAAATTGCAAAGTTGTGTAATCGGGGAATTTGGTAATTGATAACCAAGTCAGTTTCAATTGCAAAATTACTCAATTACCAAATTAACCAATTACAAATCCTTCATGATTTTCGGCTTTAACACTGACGTCAAGCATGGCGACACCATCTACCACGTGCAAAGTGAAGCGCGCGAGAGCGAGAAACTGCTCCAAACCCAGGTATTCGTTCGCGGCCGGTGCGTGGGCAAGAAGGCGATCTCGTACGCAAGTTCGCCCATGCAAGCCGGTTTTGGCGATCCCCAGAAGGAACAGCAATTGCGCGACCAGCATCGCCTGGTATTGGAAGCAATCAAGGAAGGAAAGTTGGAGAGTGTCCTCGATAAGGCGGAAAGCGAAACCCTCGCCGGCATCAAGCAACTTGACGTGCAATGGGAGAACGCCGCCTCCATTCACGCCAATCGCAATCTGATCATGCAATTGCGCGTCACCGAAGCCGGGTCGGCCGTACCCAGTGCCCGTCTCACTTTTCGCTTTGCCCGCCCTTACGCTGCACCTTTTTACACTCAGGCAGTTACCGATGCAGCCGGCAGCGCCTCCATCTCTTTTGAGGTCGAGGAATCCGCCTTGCCGGATTCGTCCGTAATGGTTCAAGCCAACCACGAAGGCCGCACTGTCACGCGCAAATTCCTCCTGCGCAAAGCCGAATGATCGAGCTTCCGCGTTCTCACGTGAGAGAATTCCTACATAAATGAGAATTCATATCAACGGAGAAGAACGCGTCTTCGCGGATCCGCCAACACCGACCGGCTTCACGCTCGCGACGTTGATTGACACCTTAGCCATGAAGTCCGACCGGGTGGCTGTCGAACTCAACCGCGAGATCGTGCCGCGTGACCGCTGGCCTCACACGCTGCTGAACAACGGCGACCGCCTGGAGATCGTCCACTTTGTCGGCGGCGGCTGCGCTGCATCGAGCACGTCTACGCAGCCAGCGTAACGAAAACAAATTTGTCATCCCGAGCGAAGTCGAGGGACCCTGGTTCTCGTGGCCAGTGTCAAGGCTGCGAGCAGGAGCTAGCGCCCTCGCTTCGCTCGGGATGAAAGTTTCATGAAAGAACCCTTAGGGACTCTTCTAGTTAACCCATCCCCCCAATCTCCTGTTGACACCGACCAACTCATGTCTAAAATGTTTGAAACATTCGACTCGCACATTGTTTCAAACATAAACAGGGATCAATGCCAGAGCGCTTTCCATCGCACGAGGTGATTGCTCTAACCGGTGTCACTGCCCGCCAGCTCCAGTGGTGGGATGAGAGAGGCGTGGTAAAGCCCGAGCGATCGGGGCACCGCCGCCTCTATTCGATGGATAACGTCATGGCCATGGCCGTGATCTGCGAATTGCGGCGCAAGGGGTTTTCGCTGCAAGGAGTTCGCAAGGTGATGCGTTTCCTGCAACGCGAGTTCGGCAAAGGCATGGCTGAAATCGTTGGACGAAACTCAGATGTTCACTTGCTTACCGACGGCACGCACCTTTACCTGGAAACATCGGCGCGTCAGATTGTGGATATCCTCAAGAACTCGAAACAGCCCATTTTGGGCATTTGTCTCAGCGATGCGGTTCGGCAGGTACGGGCTGAAGTGGTGGCAAAAAGGAAAACAAGTACTTCCGTAACAGCGCCGGTTCAGAGTCGGCGTGCTAAAAAAGTCTCTTAGGTGAAGCAAGACGGATTCACAGGAGGAATGCATGGTCGGCGAACTTGACATCTTGAATGAGTGGATTCCCGAACAGATGCAGCCCGGAACTGTCTTTGTTTTAGAGAACGCCGGCGAAGTCGGCGAGAAGGAAGATCCGTACTGGGCGGTGCTGTCGTGTCCTTCCTGTGGGATGCTGGGGCTGATCACGCGCCGGCAAATCAACGGCCTCGTCCCTGTCATCTGCGGCTCGGAGCAATGTTCCGCGCAGTTTTTTATTCGCGACGCCGAAGTGGTCGTGCGCAAACCCTTTTAGCAGGCTGCCCGCGTCCTTTAGCTCTTTCTAGTTCTTTCCCGCCTTTACTCCGCTTAATTCCACCGACACCTGGTCGACGATTTCGATTCCGAACCCCTCGAGCGCTGCGACTTTCTTGGGACGATTTGTCAGCAAGCGGATTCGCCTCAGATTCAGGTCGGAAAGAATCTGGGCGCCGATTCCGATCTCGCGCTGCGTCTGCTTTTCGTTGTCGAGCAGGGCGGGCAGCTTGCGGCCCCGGTGGAAGGTGAGCGCGGTGCGCTCGCCTACTTTGTCTACCGAGAAGCCTTGCGAAGTCTGGTGCAAATAGATCAGCGCGCCGCGTCCTTCTTCGGCAATGCGGCGCAGAGCGCCTTGCAATGTGGCATGGCACTCGCAGCCGGTCGCGCCAAACACGTCGCCCATCAGGCAATGGGCATGCATGCGCACCAGCACGGGGGTGTTGCTCTTCTCTACATCACCACCAGGCATTTCTCCTTTAATCAGGGCCACGTGCGATTCTCCGCCGTCGATCTCACTTTCGTAGGCGATGAGGCGGAACTCACCGAAGCGCGTATCCACCAAAGCTTCGCCGACGCGGTGCACGTAGCGCTCGTGGGCCATGCGGTAGCGGATCAACTCCGCGACGGTCAGCATCTTCATGCCGTGCAGCCGGCAGAACTCAATCAGGTCTGGCACGCGGGCCATGGTGCCATCGTCTTTCATGATTTCGCAGATGATGCCGGCGGGGATCAGTCCGGCCAGGCGCGCCAGATCGACGGAGGCTTCGGTCTGCCCGGCGCGGACGAGCACTCCGCCTTTGCGGGCGCGAAGGGGAAAGACGTGGCCGGGGCGCGCCAGGTCTGACGCCTGAGTCGCGGGATCGATGGCCACCTGAATGGTGCGCGCGCGATCATAGGCGGAGATGCCGGTGGTCACGCCGACGCGCGCATCGATCGCTTCACAGAATGCCGTGCCGTATTGCGAAGTGTTCTCGGCGCTCATGGGGCCGAGGCGCAGGTGGTCGAGGCGCTCTTCGGTCATGGTGAGGCAGACCAGGCCCCGTCCATACTTGGCCATGAAGTTGATAGCTTCGGGAGTGACCTTCTCGGCGGCCAGCGTGATGTCGCCCTCGTTCTCGCGGTCTTCATCGTCGACGACGACAATCATGCGTCCGGCACGAATCTCCTCGATGGCGGTGGGAACGTCGGCAAAGGCTTGCGAGCTCATGATGCGCTCATTGTACCAAGTACTCGCGAGTTAATAAGTACCGAGTACCCGGTACCCAGTTGCGAGCTCGCGTGGGCCGGAGCCGAAGACGCTTGTCATCCTGAAGCCCGTGTTCTTTGCGGGCTGAAGGACCTGTGCATTTGGCAGGGGCGAGCCCACTCATGAGCTAGCACGACTGAGGCTGCCCCATCCATCGCGGTTTTCGATGGATGGGCACTGCCAACGCAGGCACTACGGGTTTCTTCTTTTCTCGCTCGAGGCCGTCTCGACCTATGTCTCCAGTGTCCTCCAGCCCCGACGGGCGACCTCGGAGGCCGACGCCGTTCTTATTGAGGGAAAATCGGGGCGGCTCGGCTAGAAGCCGCCCCTTCAATGCTGCTGCTTAACGCGGCGCTGAAGCGCCGCTCTCTTCCAAGCTGTTTCACTTTTTGTGCCCGCCGCCGCGATCCACCGTCCCGTGTGACATCCAACCTTGCGTCTCACCTCCGATTCAGTCATCATCCCTGATATGCAGCGTCCTGTCTCCCATTCCCAAACGGTATTTCCTGAAAGGATTCCCGTCTTGAAGCAAGCAACGAGCGATCTCGACGGAAGATTTCACGCAGCAAGTTCTTTATCCGCAATATTTTGCGTACAAAATCTTTTGTTTCAATATTTTAGTCAGATCTCGACAGATCGCATCGGCCGCAAGTTATTGATTCAAGAGATTTAAGCGATTTGATCCGCAATTTTTTTTGATCCAGATCAACGCCAAGCCGAACGCCTCAGAGTCGATTCACGAATACCCAAACCATCTATCCCGCAAGTTCTTTTTCCGCTCCGCGAAACAAGGCCCGGAGGGCGCGGATTACGACGCGTGCGAGGAGGATGACGATCGCGACCAATATGAGAGCGATTGTGCCGGCGGCGTAGGGGTGGCGGGTGGCGAGCCAGGTGAGGGTGATGGCGAGGGCGTCCTCGGCGAGGCTGAGGGAGATGTTGGAGAAAGGCTCAGGAGATGGCGTGACGGCGGCCCGGACGGCAGTTTTTCCCGAGTGGGCGGCCAGGGCAATGGCTGCTCCGAGAAGTGTGGCGAGCAGTTGCTCTGCGGGAGAGAGTTGGGCGGTAGCCCGGAAGGCGAGCAGTGCGGCGATGGGTATGCGCACGAAGGTGTGGAGGGCGCTCCAGATCAGGTCAAAGGCGGGGATTTTGTCGGCGAAGAATTCGATGGCGAACAGGATTATGCTGGCGGCGATTACGGGCGAGGTTCCGAGAAGTTGCAGCGCGGGAGGAAGTGGGAGGTGGCCGAAGCGGGCTAGCAGGCCGAGGGCGGCGACCGTGGCGTAGACGTTCAGTCCGGCAGAGAAGGCGATGGCCGCCAGCAGGGCGAAGAGTTCGGGGAGCGGGATTTGCAGCCAGTTCGGCATGAGGTGGTAGGTTCCTCGGGAGCAGAAGCCCCCAGCCCCGCCATCATAGGCCAGTAATCAAAGCGCTAAAAGCGCTGCGCCACCCAAAGGCCGCCAGCGCTGGGCCACCGATCATCAAAATGCAGATTATGGTGCGGGCGAAACCAAGGTCCCTCACTTCGTTCGGGAAGACAATCAGTTCGACAAGACAAACAAGTAGGGATAGGGCGCGGAGGATTTGCGATCTCAAAAGCAAAAAGGGTCGCTTTCGGCGACCCTCAGGATTCTTGCGATGCCATTTACAGAGTGGATTCGATTTCGAAACCCCAGGCTTCCAGGAGAGGCTCCGGGATGTACTTAGAGTTTTTATTGCGGCGTGCCCATTCGCGCAGGCGGGTCGACCGCAAGTATTGATCAGGGGTGAGCTTGTACTCGCGCACGACCTGCTCAAACTCGGTGATGGTGGGGACAATTGGGCCGATGGGCTCGGGCTTGCCCCAGTTCGGATTTCCGCGACGCTTCGCCATAGCAACGTGCCTTTCCTACAAATGGGGGAATGAACTCAACATATGGTCTATCTATATGATTCTCCAACTAGTATTGGGATGCACGAAAACGCAAGATTGTCGCCGGACAACTGTACTTTCAGTCATCCCAGCGATCCCGGAACTTATCGGAGACTCAGTAGGGTAGGGGAATTTTGTGCGAAAGTCAATGAGAATTTAGCTCTATTGGTTTAGTTAAAGGCCTCTAACTAATTGTATTCAATATAGTTTACTGAATTGGAACCCCAGCCTGGGACAATGTCATTCGATTCTGTGGAATTCGAGAGGGATTGGATTATGACGGGAGTTACTAGCGTAATCTTTCTGGGCAGCGGTGCCATTGATGCGTCGTGTGGGCGGGCTTAGAGTCACTATAGACGTGTTTCCTTCCGTGGTTCTATCCATAGAAGAGGGGTTCGTGGTGGCTCACTCCCTGCAGTGGCTCGGACCGGCTAGGATAGCGTAGCTGGAAGGACGTAAGTCAGCGTTATGAATTTGAAGTCGCTGTTGCTCAGTTCGGACGACAAGATTGTGCGGGTGCTGCGTCGCACTCTCGGCGATCTGGACATTAGCGTGGAACACTGCACGAGTTCGGAGGTCGCCCTCCGCTATCTGACGCGCGAGCGATTTGAGGCAATCATTGTGGACTGCGCCGGCCCAGGCGCCGCTGCCGTGCTGCGCAGCGCGAGAAGCGCACCGTGCAACAAGCGAGCGGTGGCCGTGGCTATTCTCGACCCTGGGACCGGGCTACGATCAGCTTTCGAGATTGGGGCTCACTTTGTTCTGTACAAACCGGTGTCAGCAGAGCGCGCCAAATCGAGTTTTCGGGCGGCGCGAGCGCTGATGAAAAAAGAACGGCGGCACAACACGCGGGTAGCGGTACGGATTCCCGTGGAGATGTCGAGCCGGGAGTCAGGCGCCCGCTTCAAGATAAATACTACGGACTTGGGTGAAGGCGGCTTGGCCATCAGTTTGCCACGGCGCAGCAAGCCACACGGCCGGTGGCAACTTTCGTTCACTTTGCCGGGTTCAGCCAAGGCGCTGCAGGTTGATGCGGAGTTCGCGTGGGAAGGCACTGGGACGCAGGTAGGATTGCGGTTCCATGATCAGTCTCCGGAATTTGAGTGTGAGCTGCGCGAGTGGCTAAGCCGGAATACTCCCGATGCGGAAAAGTTGGACCCGCCGCTTCGATGCCAGCTTACGGATTTGAGTTTGGGAGGGTGCTATCTCCAGAGCCCTTCGCCGTTCCCGATTTCCAGCCGTATCACGTTGACGATGAGTGCTGCGGGAGTTGACGTAAGAACCGAGGGCGTGGTGCGGGTGATGCATCCGGATCAGGGAATGGGAGTGGAATTCACGCAGAAAACGGTGGAACACCGGGCCTTGCTGGAGAGGTTCTTGAGCGTGCTCACGGAGAATCGCAACGTGCTGCCCGAGTTGCTGGTGGAACCTGAAGGCTTGGAAACTGAGCCGGGGCAGAACTCAGTAATGCCCGCGACAACCTTCGAAACAGAAGACATGCTGCTGGGATTGTTCCGCAATCAAGCCGCCTTCAGCGCCGATTCGTTTTTGGCCGAACTGCGCAAACAACGAGGGATAGCAGCAGCGGCTGTTTCCGCGTGATGCTACTTCCGGTTCATTGCTGCGGCAGCGAAGCGCCTTCTGCCGGGCCCCCTTTCACCATTTCGGTTTTGATCGTCGATTTTTGATTGGCCACCAAATCGATCTCGGTCTCAAAGTTCTGATAACCGGGCAAGCTCATCATAATTTTGTGTTTTCCGGGGGCGACAAGCAGAGCCTTGCCGACTCCGGTGAACTCCGCGATGTGACCTACGAATACGCCATCGACAAAAACTCCTGCGCGATTTGGTTTTACGTCGAGTTTGATCTCCGCGGTGATCTTTGGCAGCGCAACCCTGGTGTCTTTCTCCATCGCGACTGGGATCGTCTGCTTTTCTCCGGCTCGCACGGAAATCTTCCGCACAAAATCGAGATATCCACCCTGGCGTACCGTGATGTCGTGATCGCCGGGAAGGAGCAGGATCTTTTTGGATCCCTTAAGTTCGTTCAGGTAGCCAACATACTGGCCGTCGATCCAGACGCCCGAAGTGTTTTCGACTTTGGAGGCGCCGACGAGTTCGACTTCTCCAAGCACTTTATTTTCTGCATGGAGGAAGGGGAGGAGCATCGTAGAACTTAAAAAGACAAGCAAAGCGAGACTAGATATTTTGTAGAAGGAATTCACAGGTACCTCCAAGGTGTTTGTGAGATGACGTACGCGGCGAAATGGCGGCTAGCTTTGGCCAGGTGCTCAGTCTGATTCAGGCTGGCCCATGGTGTTATTTCCTAGTTCCCTTGTACCACGAAAGGCATCCTAGACGGTCATAGTTTGGAGAAATCAGGTTTGGAGAAATCAGGCTTGGAGAATCCAGGGGGGAGGAACGGAATGAGCGGCGAACAGTCGGAAAGGATGATGGACCTCTTGAAAGAGCTGGCGATGCTCAAAGAGCTGGATCAGAAGCACGAAAGCGGAGAGGCTTCGGAGCTTGAGACTGCCGAGTGTGAGGTTCGCAAAAATAGACGACGGGAAATAACCGAACAAATTAAAGGTCTGGCGGAACCGTTAACGTAGTCGAGAAACGTTTAGGCCGCGAAAAATATAAGTCCTGGCTTTTGCTAAGCGACCTTAGAGCCTCGGCGTTTTACACCTTGAAGAATGGTTGCGGGCAGCTGCAGCACGCGAATTTTCGAGTCTTTTTGGGCTTTGACTTGAACAGCGACTCCGTCGGCCTCTGGAAATGGATCGGAAAGCACTTCAAAATCCTCGCCATAAAGACGAACGCGGGCCGACGCACCGTAGCCCATACGCTTGACGTTTGCGCAGATTTCCAAAACGGAAGAAGAAGATTCAATATTGCGGCTCGTCATGATGTATCTATTGTACTCAATCTGGACGTTTTCCACCTCGTGGTCGAAAAGTAGCGAGTGGATCAGTCTGGTTCAGGCTGACCCCAGAGCGGCTGTTCTGCTAGAACGTCTTACGGAAGAACCAGAATAAAGATCCTGACAGCAGCATGGCGACGGGCAGGGTAAGCACCCACGCCATCGCGAGATTGCGGACCGTCGACCACTGAATTCCGGAATGGTTGGCGGCCATGGTGCCGGCGATGCCGGAAGAGAGCACGTGTGTGGTGCTTACCGGAAGGCCGAATCCGTCGGCTGCACCGATGGTTGCCATAGCGGTGATTTCGGCGACCGCGCCTTGCGCGTAGGTGAGATGGCTTTTGCCGATCTTTTCTCCTACGGTTACGACGATTCGCTTCCAGCCGACCATGGTTCCCAGGCCCAGAGCCATGGCTACGGCGACCTTCACCCAAAGCGGAATGAAGCGGGTGGAGTGGTCGATATGCTTCTTGTAGTTGGCGAGGATTGCAGTGTCGTCAGCGGTAATTTGCGGCTTGCCACTCTTCTGCATGATGCGCAGGGCTTCGCTGATGACGTACATGTCGTTGCGGAAGTTGCGGACGCGATCGTTTGGGATGTACTTCATTTCCTTGTAGAGAGCGGTTTCGTTGCCGATGTCGCTGACCAGGGTGCGCAGCGCGAGCATGGTGTTGGGAGTGAAATTCTTGGTGCGAATGTAGTCGGTGACGTCGTCGTGCGCGTCGCCGACGGCGGCGTCGGGGCTGACGTAGTGAGTGAGGGCGTCTGCCGCCTGAATCGAGACGGCGATGAAGTCCTGAGAATCCTTGAAAGTGAGGGCATGGTTGAGAGCGTAGGCGGTGGGAACCGTACCGATCAAGATCAGCATGATGAGGCCCATGCCTTTTTGCCCATCGTTGGAGCCATGGAAAAAGCTGACGCCGGTGCAGGTGAGGATGAGCAGGCAGCGGATGTAGAAGGGTGGGGGCTCAGTGCCTTCGGGCGCCTTGTAAAGTTTGGGATCTTTGATGAGGGATTTAGCTAGGAGCAGCAGGAGTGCAGCGCAACCGAAGCCGACGATGGGCGAGAGCAGAAGCGACTTGCCGATGTTGGCGGCCTGCCCCCAGTCGACACCGCTGGTTCCGGTTCTGGGGTTCATCAGTTGATTGGCGATGCCGACGCCGATGACGGAACCGATGAGCGTATGCGAACTGGAGGCGGGCAGTCCGAGATACCAGGTCCCGAGGTTCCAGATGATTGCGGCGACCAGTAAGGCGAAGACCATGGCGAAGCCGGCTTTGCTGCCCACTTGCAGAATCAGTTCGACGGGCAGTAGCGAGATGATGGCGAAGGCAACGAGGCCGCTTGAGACCAGGACGCCAAAGAAATTCCAGAAGCCCGACCAAACTACGGCAATGTGGGGCTCAAGCGAATGGGTGTAGATGACTGTGGCCACGGCGTTGGCAGTATCGTGAAAGCCGTTGACGAACTCGAAGCCCAAGGCGACGAGGAGGGCGAGACCCAAAAGCAGATAGGGCAGGATCGAGTTGCTGTGCACAAACGAGAGGTCGTGGATCAGGCTGGAGCCGGCGTAAATCACTCCTACGACCAGCACAGCGCCGAAAATCAACATGCCGAGTTTGCCGGGAGAGCGCGAGAGCTTTTGGTCGAGTATGGTTGGCGAGGCAGTAGCGGTGGCCATGGTTGTTCCTCGTTATTCGGAAGTTCGCAGGATTGATGAAAATTGCTTGCGAGTGCTTACCGGGGGCCACTATACGGAAGTAGTGTTACGGCAGTGTGAAAAAAGGCTCCAATTTCCTATTCCCAGTTTTCAGTTTTTCGGTTCTTAGTTGAGCCGGTTGAGGCGAAGGAACGGTTGCGATTTTTCCGCTACGCGGAGGGAGGCTTCGCGGATATGCTGGCATTGTTTACAATAGGAGATTCGTCCACCCGCGCCGGGAATTCCCTGCTGTGGAGACGAACACCACATTGGAACCATCAAACCACAAACCTAAGCCGTCCCCGAGCGTGTCGGCCAGTGCATCCCCCACTGTTTACTGGCGAGTGGAGGGGAGCCTGCTCGATTTGACGGTGGTGCAGCCGGTTGCCTTTTTTACCTGGAACGCGCAAACGTTCACGGAGCGCATCCGGCGGCGCGGGCTGATTTTCTTGATGGCGGCGTTACGGCCATTTCTTTATTCCACAAATCGGAAATTTGCCACGCGCGTGGTCCACACGGCATTGCGGGGGGTGACGCGCGACCGCCTGGATCTGCTGGGTGAAGAATATTTCCAGTACAAGTTGAAGCCGCGTCTGAAGGCACATGGAGTGGAGCGTGTGCACGAACTGGTGCGCGGGGGGGCGGACGTAGTGCTGGTGAGCCAGGCGTTGGAGCATGTGATGAAGCCGCTGGCTCTGCATCTTGGAGTGAAGCGCGTGGTGGCGAACCGGCTGGAATTTCGAGACGGCGTGGCAACGGGAAGGCTGCTGGAACCGGTGATCAGGCCCCGGGGAGCGTTTGCCAGGATTGAAGAGCGAAGTCCGGACGGGCGGCGAGCGCCGAAAACTCTGGCGCGACAGCTTGATATTTCGTTGGAGGAGTTGCGCGGAGCGGTGATCAGTTCGGGACGAGAGTCAGCGGCGCTGGAACGTCCGATTGTGCATTTCGAGGGACAGCGGCAAGCTGTGGAATTTTCGGTGCGGCGGGCGCTGGCGGGCAAGCACGTGATGCTGATCGGCGTGACCGGATTTATCGGCAAAGTCTGGCTGGCGAATACGCTGATGGAGTTGCCGAAGATCGGGCGGATCTATTTGCTGATCCGGAGGCAGAAATCGAATCCGGCCCAGCGGCGGTTTGAAAAGATCGTGGAAGAATCTCCAGTGTTTGACCCGCTCTTTGAGAGGTATGGGCTGGGCTTTGGAGATTATCTGCGAGAAAAAGTTGAGGTGGTGGAAGGGGACGTTACGCAGCGGGGGCTGGGATTAAGTACGGATGTGGCGGGGCGACTGGAGAGAAATCTCGATTTGATCGTGAACAGTTCGGGATTGACGGACTTCAATCCGGATTTGCGCGATGCGCTGACGACGAATACGGACGCGGCGATGAACATCCTGGAATTTGTGCGCGCGTCGGATCATGCGGGTTTGCTTCATTTGTCGACGTGTTACGTGGCAGGTGAGCGCGACGGGCGGGTGACGGAGAAACTGATTCCGAATTACACTCCGCGCCGGGTGCCGGGCTTTGACGCGGAGCGGGAGTGGCGGGCGCTGCAGGAAGTCATTGCGCAGGCTGAGGGAAAAGCTGAGGGCGAAGAAGTCACGGCGGGGTTAAGGTCGCAGTCGCTGGCGAAAGAGCACGCGGCGAAAGGGCTTCAGGGCGCAGCGCTGGAAAACCAGATTCGCAAAAACCGGATACGGTGGTTGAAGACTTACTTGACCGAGGCTGGAACGCAGCGAGCGAAGGAGTTGGGCTGGCCGAATACTTACACGCTGACCAAGAGTCTGGCCGAGTCTTTGATTGTGAAGCATGGCGCCGGGCTGCCGATTGCAGTGGTGCGTCCTGCAATTGTCGAGACCTCGGTGGCGAAGCCGTTCCTGGGATGGAATGAAGGGATCAATACTTCAGCGTCACTGTCTTATTTATTGGGGACATATTTTCGGCAGTTGCCGTCGAATGAGAGCAAGCGCCTGGACATTATTCCGGTAGACGCGGTGTGTGCGGGGATGACGCTGATTGCGGCGGCGATTGTGGAGCGGCGGCACGATCAACTGTACCAATTGGCGACATCGGTGACGAATCCGTGCGATATGGGGCGGTCCATTGAGTTAACCTCTCTTGCGCATCGCAAGCATTACCGTGCACAGGAGGGGCTGGAATCGTGGCTGCGGCTGCGGTTCGATGCGATTCCGGTATCGAAGACGAGGTACCAACGGATGTCGGCGCCGGCGCAGAGGGCGATTGTGAAGTCGATTCAGCGAATCATGTCGCCCCTGCCGCTGAAAAAAACGCCCCTGGCAAAGGCGGAGAGAAGTTTGGAGCGGGTGGAGAAATTAATTGAGTTGTTTGAGCCGTTCATCCTGTTGAATGAACACGATTTTGCAGCGGACAACGTGGAGAAACTCTCGCACGCGCTGGTGGAAGAGGAACAGGAAGAGTTCGGGTACAAGGCGCGGATGCTCGATTGGTGGGATTACTGGATCAATGTGCATATTCCGGCGCTTCGGCGGTGGACTTATCCGCTGATCGAGGGCAGGCCGCTGGAGGCGCGTCCGGCGCGGAGTTTGCAGAGTGGTGAGACGGTGAAGACGGGCACGAATGGCGGGGCGTGGTGAGGATTGAGGTCCGGGACTAAAGCCCGAATCGGTTTCAGACAATGCGCACCGCGGAAGCGCTGTGCCACCAAAAACCTAGCCGCTAAAATCCTTGGCTGCAATGGGACGATCTGGTCCTGAGTGTTAGGCGACAGAAAGAAATGGAAATGGGTGAATGGCGATATTTCTAACGGGATCGACGGGATACATTGGCGCGCATGTTGCGGCGAACCTGATGCGGGATCATGGGGCCGCCCTGAATGTGCTGGTGCGGGCGCGAGACGTGAACGAAGCCGAGGGCCGCTTGTGGCAGGCGTTGCAGTTGCATCTGGAGTTCTCGCAGTTTTATGAATATCTGCAAACGCGGGTGAGAGTTTTTCGCGGAGATCTGACCGAGCCTGGGTTCGGCTTGAATCGCGATGAATATGACCGGCTCGTACACACGACGGATTCGGTGATTCACTGCGCGGCGTCGCTGAACCGGAAGTCGGAGAAGAGCTGTCTGAACGTAAATCTGCGGGGCACGCTGGAGGTGCTGACGCTGGCGCGGCACGCGGAACACTATCACGGGCTGAGGCGATTCAGCCAGGTGAGCACGGTGGCGGTGGCGGGAAAAAGGCAGAATGAAGTGGTGAGCGAGGACCGGTCGATCGATTGGGAGAGGTCGGATTACGATCCATATGCGCGCACGAAAAAATTCTGCGAGCACATGATGCGGGTGCTGTTGCCGGAAACGCCGAAGACGATTTTTCGTCCGAGCATTGTGCTGGGCGACAGCCGTTATGCGGAGACGACGCAGTTCGACATGGTGAAGGCGTTTGTATTTTTGGCCGGGCTTCCGGTGCTGCCGTTTCGTCCGACGGATAAGATCGACATTGTGAATGTGGATTTTGTGGCGGAAGCGGTTGCAACACTGCATCAGAGAGAACGTCCGGAATACGACACTTATCATCTTTCGTCAGGGATTGGGTCGCAGACTTTTCGGGAGATAACACAAGCCCTGGCGGCGGCCCAGAACAAACGTGCGCCGCTGTTTGTTCCAGTGGCGGAACGGCCGTTCGCGGGGTCGGTGAACTTTCTGGCGAATCGCAAAGGAGCGATGGGGAAAGGCGCATCGCTGCTGAAGGTATTCATGCCGTACCTGGTCTGGAATACCGTGTTCGACAACGCGCGGGTAACGCGAGAATTGGGGAAGAAACCGGTGCCGTTCTCCGAGTACTGTTATCCGCTGCTGAAGTTCAGCACGGAGAACGACTTCGCGTACGGATATCAGCCCTGGCCGAGAGCGGCGGGAGGAACTGCCGCATGATGGATTTTATTCTGGAAGCCTGGGTGAGCAGTTCGATTGAGCGGGCCAAAGCTGGGTGGATGCTGGGTGCAGGCAAGCGCTGGCAGCCGGGCGAGAAGCTGAAGTTGTTATTCGCGGGCTATAACGGCACGCGCAATATGGGGTCGGACGTGCGGGTGGAAGAAATGCTGCGACAGATCCGGCATATTCTGGGCGCAGAGCGCGTGCAGTTTAGCGTGATGAGCCAGAACTTCGATTTCTCGCGAGGGTATTTCGAAGGTACCAAGCAGGTGCATCTTCCGGATATTTTCCCTCCGTTTCTGGCGAATGAGGTTCCGCGGCACGATGGAGTGGTGGCGTGCGAAGGATCCATGTTCAAGAGCAAATTCGCGAACGCTCTGACCACCATGATGATCGGATCTCTCGGAATCGCAGCGGCGCAAAACAAGCTTTCGGTGGGATATGGCGCGGAAGCAGGGCAGATGGATCCGCTGGTGGCGAAGATGTGCGGACGATATTGCAGGAACTCGTTCGTTATTACCCGAAATGAAGAATCGCGGACGGTGTTGCGGGAGTTAGGCATCCCGACGGAGTTAGGGACCGATACTGCTTGGACATTTGAACCGCGGCCGCCGGAATACGGGCAGACCGTGCTGCGAAAAGTAGGATGGGACGGGCGGACGCCGGTTCTGGTGGTGTGCCCGATTAATCCATTTGAATGGCCGGTGAAGGCGTCGGTGACGAAGTATGCGGTGCGCAGCTTAACCGGAGCATACAAAGACAGCCACTACCGCACGGTGTATTTTCACAACTCGGGGCCAGCGGCGGAACAGGCATATCAGAAGTATTGGACGGCGATTACGAATGCAGTGGATGCTTTCCGCAAGAAAAAGAATGTGTTCGTGATTCTAGCGGCGACGGAAAGGCTGGATGCGCGCCCGGCGAGGCGAATTGCGGAGAAGCTGGGCGGGGTACCGGTGCTGACCTCGGACGATTACAACATGTACGAACTGGTCAGCGTTCTACGGGCGTGCCACATGATGGCCTCGTCACGGTATCACGGGATCGTGACTTCGATGCCGGCGCTGGTACCGTCGGCTGGGATCACGATGGATGAACGCATCCGGAATTTGATGCGGGAGCGCGGACATCAGGATTTGCTGATGACGGTGGACGATCCGGAGCTCGAAGGGAAGCTGCTGATGGCGCTGGAGAAACTCAGCTGCGAAGGCGAGGCGATTGCAACTGGGATTGCGCAAACGGTGGTAAGAAATTTGAAAGTGATGGCGCGCATGGGTGTGTATTTTGAAGAGGAAGTGCAGAGAAGGTATCCGGAATTCGAGACGCGGCGGGGGGAGTGGAGTTGGGAGGATTACTTGCCTCCGATGAGTCAGAATCTGCGGGAACTGCTGGCGGCTTACGACTAGAGTGAGTGCTTCGCAGGTGCGTCGTCAATCCATACTTTGAGTACGCTCATTCCATTCATCGGAGATATTTTCTCGCAGCTGCAGGCGGCTGCGGATACGCGTGTACTTGCCGAGATTCGTGAGGGGCGCATCACAGGCGTGACCGGGAATGAACTGCTGGAACTGGTGCGCAAGGCAAGGACTTTTATTGCTTCGAAAGAGCTGAAGAAGGGCGACCGGTGCGGGCTTTTGGCGGCGAATTCAATTCGTTGGGTGGCAATGGATTTGGCGCTCATGGCTGAAGGGCTCATTGTGGTGCCACTTTATTCCCGACAGTCGCCGGCAGAATTGATCGCGATGATGAAGGACTGCACGCCGGCGTTGGTGTGCTGCGGCGACGGGGAGTTGCGAGATGCAATCGCGCAGAACTGGCAGGAAGCGCCACGGCAGTGTCTGTTTGACGAGATTTTTGCGGGCATGGATGGAGTGCAATTGGAGCGGCCGCAGGTGGGGAAAGACGATCCCGTGACGATCATCTACACGTCAGGTACTTCGGGCGAGGCCAAGGGCGTGGTGCTGACGGCGGCGAACGTGGGCTTCATGCTTGACCGGACGGCGGAGCGGCTCAGCGAGCTCATGTCAGGGTCATCATCCGGATCACCGGGCCAGGATCGCATCTTCCATTATTTGCCGTTCACATTTGCGGCGTCCTGGATTGCGCTGCTGACGTTCCTGAAGCGGCGGAGCCTGGTTACGATCAATATGGATCTGGCCAAGATCGCCAATGACATGCGGACAGTGGCTCCAGATTATTTTCTGAATGTGCCGCAGTTGCTGGAGCGCATGCGCCGAGCGGTGGATGAACAATTGTGGCAAACCGGTGGGGTTGCGCAGGCGATTTATTCGCGAGCGAAAGGCGCATGGGCGCGAAAACAGGAGGGGCAGCCCAATGCTGGTGATGGCCTGTGGTTAGGGCTGGCCAGGCGGCTCGTGTTTCCGGCGATTCGGAAGAAGATGATTGGGAAAAATCTGAAGGCGCTGATTTGCGGGTCGGCGCCGCTGAGCACGGAGACGCAACTTTATTTCATGATGCTGGGAATTTCCGTGTTGCAAGTTTACGGGCTGACCGAGACGACGGCAATTTGTTCGATGGATGATCCTAATCGCGTCGAGGTGGGGCGCGTGGGGCCAGCGATTCCAGGGATGGAAATGAGGCTGGGAGAGAACGATGAGATCCTGGTGCGCGGGGCAAATATTTTTAGAGAGTACTGGAAGCGGCCGGAGCAAACTGCGGAGGCGCTGCGCGATGGATGGTTTCATACCGGCGATCAAGGCGAAGTAAACGGGGCGGGGAACTGGCGGATTGCGGGGCGAATCAAGAATTTGATCGTGCTGGGATCAGGGCATAAGATTTCGCCGGAGCCGATCGAAAGTGCGATCGCCAAGAACTTGCCGGAAGCGCAGCAGGTGGTTGTGGTCGGGAATGGGCGCGGATATTTGACCGCGCTCGTAACCGGGGACGTTACTCCGGAGAAAGTGCAAGCGGCACTGGATGCGGTGAATCCTGAGTTGCCGCATTACAAGCAAGTGCGCGCGTTTGTGACGCGAAGGGAAGCATTTTCGATAGAGAGCGGGATGTTGACGGTGAATGGGAAGCTGAAGCGAGACGTGATTGCGGCGCGTATGAAGAGTGAGATCGAGGAGATCTACGGGGTGAAGCAGGCGGTATAGTGCGGGCGAGGAATGCTGGAAACTACGAAGGACACTAAGGTGCACGAAGGAAAACCTGAGCCTCAGTCTGCGGACGGGTGCGTTGGGAGTGCTTTGTCTTGGGTGATGAAGGATGGCGTGATCGAACTGGCTTTGCACCGGGCGCCCTGCAACGAACTGGGATCGGCATCGTTGGAGGAATTGGAGAAATTTGCCACCTTTCTACAGTTGATGCAGGCAGAGGCTCATGCGCTCATCATCTATAGCGAACTGAAAACGGGATTTTGCGCGGGAGCGGATTTGCGTGAACTGTATCAGCGGTCGCAGGCGATGGAGAAGGTCGAGGCGGCAAAGGGAGTACGGGATTTCTTGGAGCGCATTCATCGTGTGCTGAATTTGATCGATGGTGCGCCTTTGATCACGATTGCAGCGGTGCATGGAGTGACTTTTGGTGGAGGATTCGAGCTGGCGCTGGCTTGCGACTTAATTATTGCCGATAAAATGGCACGGTTTTGTTTTCCGGAGTTGAGGTTGGGACTGATTCCGGGATTCGGGGGGATTCCGCGATTGAAGCGGGATTTGGGCAATGGCGTTGTGAGAGATTTGCTGCTGACGGGGCGCAGCATCAACGCCACCAAGGCGCAGCAGATTGGGTTGGTGAGCCAGGTGGTGGGCGAAGGCGAGGCGGTGCGAGCGGCTCGAGCTACGGCGGCGCAACTCTCCAAGTTCGATCGAATGACGGCCGCGGCAGCGAAGAAATTTATCAAGCCAATTCCGCATGAGGAGTTGCGGCGGGAGATCGATATGTTTTGCGAACTGTTTGCGCGTCCGGCAGTAGAGGCGGGGTTGCGGAAGTTTGTGGAGAGTACGGATGCGCAGCCTTATCTGCCGTAGGAGTCGGCACCGGCTGAGTGGCGAGTACCTTACATAGGACCTTCGCTTCGCTCAGGATGACAGGGTGTTTATGAAGACTGCTGAACAGACGCTGGATGAGATTTTGACTCTCGCCGCGGGGCATTTCAAGGTGCCGCGGGAGAAGCTGCATCCTGACGAGGATTTTTTTAAGACGCTGGCAATTGATAGTTTGCAGACGCTCGATTTGCTGACCAAGCTGGAGAATCATTTTCATGTCGAGCTTCCGGATTATGAGTTGCAGGGAGTTTCCGACTTTCGCACGCTGGCGGGGAAGATTCAGTCGAGACTCTAGAATCGAAATCGTTCCTTAATGCTCGATCTCCAGAAATATAGCTGTCTCGGAGCCGCGTTGCGCGATGCGCTGGAGCGGTTTGCGGGGGAAACTTGCCTGATTGAGGCGGACCGCGACCGGGAGAAGATGCGGCTGACTTATTCTGATTTCAAGGAAATCAGCATGCCTCTAGCGCGGGCACTGGAGGATGCGGAGTTCGACGCGGGAGATCGCGCGGCGATCCTGATGACGAATCAGTCGAAGTGGCTGATTTCTGCGTATGCGATTTTCTACTGCGGCGGCGTGCTCGTACCTCTGGATTACAAATTAACGGCTGCAGAGCAGTTGCAATTACTGGAGCATTCCAAAGCTAAAGTGCTGGTGGTGGAGCATTACCTTTGGCGAGCAATCACGCAATCGCCGGAGTTTCACAACATCAAGACGAAGCTGGTGCTGGTGACGGAAGCGCCGTTGGGAGCGGATTTGGCGGGAGGGTTCCGCTGGGAGGATTTCAAACGTAAGGGCGCGCCTGACTTTGCGATGCGGCAGCGGGAAGATGTGGCGTGCATCGTCTATTCGTCGGGCACGGGCGGGCGACCGAAAGGATGCGTGCTGACGCACGAGAACTATCTGGAGCAGTGCCGGGCGCTGACGGCGTGGTATCCGTTCTGGCCGGGAGTGCGTTATTTGAGCATTCTGCCGACGAATCACGCGATTGATTTCATGGTGGGATTTATCGGGCCATTTGTGTGTGGAGCGTGCGTGGTGCATTTGCGGACGATGCGTCCGGAGTTTGTGCGGGACGCCTTTGTGCGTTACCGGATCACCTATGTGGCGCTGGTGCCGATGATTGTAAAAAATCTGGAACGTGGGCTGCGGGCAAAGTTTGATGAGGTGCAGGGCTGGAAGCGCACAATTCTTAATTATTTGGTCGCGATTAATAAGATGTTGACGCGGGACCGGCCCCGGCCGAAATTGAGCCGGGCTTTGCTTCCCGGCGTCCATCGCGCGTTTGGTGGGGAATTGCTGGCGCTGATCACCGGAGGGGCTTTCATGGAACCTTCGACGATGCAGTTTTTCTACGACCTTGGAATTCCGGTGGTGAACGGGTATGGGCTGACCGAGGCAGGAACGTCGCTGACGCTGAACGATCTGAAACCGTTTCGCGCGGACACGGTAGGGAAACCGCTGCCGGGTGTAGAACTGCGGGTGCTGAGTCCGAATGAGGAGGGGATCGGAGAAATTGCGGCGCGGAGTAAGACAGTGATGTCGCACTATCTGGATGATCCGGAACTCACTCTGGAAACGATCGTCGAAGGATGGCTGCTGACGGGGGATTTGGGGCGATTTGACAACAGCGGGCATCTGCAGCTTTTCGGGCGAAAGAAAAACATGATCGTGACCGAAGGCGGGAAAAATATTTATCCAGAAGACGTTGAAACGTTTTTTGACGGGTTGCCGGTGAAGGAATACTGCGTGTTTGCGGCGAACTATGTGTGGCCGCAAAAAGTATGGGGGCGGGAGATGCTGGTCATGGCGCTGCGCCTGGAGCAGAACCAGCGCTTCGACAGCAAGTTGCTGGAAGAGATAGCGAGCCGCAACCGGCGATTGCCGGATTTCAAGCGGGTTGGCGGATATGTGATCTGGGAGAAAGATTTTCCGCGGACAGCGTCGATGAAGATCAAAAGGCAGGCGCTGGCGGAGGAGATTGGGAAGACGATTGAGCGGGGAGCGGTGGTGGGGCTGTGAGCGAGCGGCAACGGTATCTTGCGATCGTGAACCCTGCGGCGGGAGGCGGGCGGCAGCGCAAGTTGCTGGGGCCGGCATTAGAGCGGCTGCGTGCGGGTGGAGTTGCAGTGGATGTGGCGGAGACAACGGGCGCGGGAGATGCCACGCGAATTGCGCGCGAAGCGTACGGCGGCGGGCGTCGCCACTTCATTGCGGTGGGCGGAGACGGGACCTCGTATGAGGTGGTGAATGGGCTTTTCCCGGAGGCGAGCACGGGCGAACGCACGACGCTTGGGTTTTTGCCGCTGGGCACAGGCAATTCTTTTCTGCGCGATTTCAGCGACTGCGGGGCGGAGCACGCCATTGAGTCTCTTATGGCGGGACGGACGCAGGGTTGCGACGTGCTGCGGTTGCGCCACCGCGGCGGAGTAATTCACTACATTAATCTGTTGAGCGTGGGATTTCCCGCCGACGTGGCTACGTTGCGGGCGCGGCGGTTCAGCGGCAACGGAGAGTTGGGATACTTCATCTCGATTTTTCTGGGGCTGGCACAGTTGCAACGGCGTCCATTTCCAGTGCGGGTGGACGGGGAAACGGAGTTTGACCGGAGACGCTGTCTCTTCCTGACATTCAACAACAGCAAATTTACCGGCGGGACGATGATGATCGCGCCCAAGGCGGAGGTGAATAGCGGACTGATTGAATACGTTCGATGGGGCGCGATTGGGCGGCTGGGGCTGATCAGGAACCTGCCGAAGCTTTATGACGGAACGCACATTGAGCATCCGCTGGCGGAGCGAAAGGCGGTGAGGCGGGTGGAATTCGATTTGGCGGCACCGGTGGATGTGATGGTGGATGGGGAGGTGCTGACGCTGCATTGCGAAGAGTTGGATGTGCTGCCGGGGGCGTTGGACGTGGCGGCTTGAGGCCGTGATATAAGAAGTGAATTGTGACGGAAAGGGACCATGTCTGAAGAGCGGCGAAAGCGGCAACAAGAGCGGGAAGGCAAGCCGGCGTCGAATCCGAAGTCCCGGGACAGGCTGATCTGGCTTGGAATCGGGGTTGTGCTCATTTTGGCCTATGTAGGGTTCTGGTACCACAACAATCATCGCTACGATGGATTTGCGAAGTGCCTGGCAGCAAAGCAGGCGAAGATGTATGGGCTGTACTGGTGCCCGCACTGCGCCGATCAGAAAGCCATGTTTGGAAAAGCGTTTCAGTATGTGCCCTACGTGGAGTGCGCGATCAAAGATTCGCATGAGCTCGCGCCGGCGTGCACAGCCGCGAAAGTGAAGTTGTTTCCGAGTTGGCAGTTCGGAACGAATCCGCCGATCGAGGGAGTTTTTCCGATGCAGGAACTGAGCGATAAGACTGGGTGCGTTTTGCCGTGACGGCTAGCGAAGGTCATCCTCCGGCGTCCTCGACAACTCCCGCGAAGGACCATAGATTTCTGTTTGCGATGATCGCGGCGCTGGCGGTTGCAGGGATTGTGGTATCGGCAATATCTCTGGAACGACACTATGCGAAGTCGCCGTCGGGGTTCTGCGATTTTGGAGAGAGATTTAATTGTGACGTGGTCAACCGGAGTGAATATTCCAGCGTGATGGGAATTCCGGTGGCGGGCATTGGTATCGTGGGATACGGGGTGCTTTTGACGCTGGCAACGCTATATCGCTCGCGACCGGAGACGCCGTTGCGGCTGCTGATAGCTGCGGTTGCGGGATTGGCATTCGCGCTATATCTGACGTATATCGAGGGGCACGTTCTGGAGACGTGGTGCATTTTATGTTTGAGTTCGCTGGGGGTGATTGCGGGGATCACGGGGCTGGCGGCAGTGGTGAAGGCGAAGACTTGAGTAAGGCTCAAGAACTGAGGGCGATCGTTCCTGCGATCATCTGCATGATGCTCTTCTGATGGAAAAAATCCAGAAAATACAGAATGGGCCGGCGGGTTCTGTGGTGATTCGCGCCGGCGGAGCGACGGGAGATTTGCGGCTGCATGAATTCCGCAGCCGTATTTTCCGTAATACTCGTTTTCTGCGCATCTGGCTTCCCCCTGGATATGACGATGGCGAGAATCAGGGCAAGCACTATCCAGTGCTGTATCTGAACGACGGTCAGAACTTGTTTGAAGCGCTGTCTTCTTTCACCGGAGTGGAGTGGCAGGCGGATGAGACGGCGGATCGGTTAATCCGGGAAGGTCTTGTGCCGCCGATGATTATTGTTGGAATCGATAATGCGGGCAAAGACCGGCTTCGCGAATATATGCCGCACCGATCGATGCATCCGATGATGCTGCGAGTGCAGGGGCGGTATTATCCCGATTTTCTGATGAAGGAAGTGATGCCGTTTGTGGAGCGGAATTATCGCGTGGCGACGTCGCCGGAGAACACAGGGCTGGGCGGATCGTCGCTGGGCGCGCTGATTGCGCTCTACACGGCGATAGTGCGGCCGGGATTGATTGGGCGATTGCTGATCGAGAGCCCATCGCTGTGGGCTTCGAACCGGCAGGCCATAAAGGAGAGCCGGAAGGTGAGGATTTGGCCGGAGCGAATATTTTTGGCAGCAGGAACGGCCGAAGCGGAGGGCGCTGACCGCAGTCGGACTGTGGTTGACGATGTGCGAGAGCTGGCGGCCATCGTGCGGCGAGCGGTTTTGAGCGAGAAGCGGTTGCGGTTAGTAATAAAAGATGGAGCCGGACATACGGAGTCGGCATGGGCGGAGCGATTCCCGGAGGCGTTGCAGTTTTTGTTCGGACTGTAGATAGAACGTCAGAGACAATTTGGAATCGAAATTGATTTCCTGCCGAAATTCCATATCACAAACAAAATAGCGGCCATGATTGGCACGGAAAGCTGGAGGTGTGTCCAGCGGGCGAGCGGGCCTAGAAGCGGGAGTGCGAAGGCGAGATAGAGCAAGAGAGGGAGATGGCGCGCGGCGACGGAGTCGGGGTGAATCAGAGTCCAGTCGGAGAGCAGCAGAAACGCCGGCGCGAGGATGACGAGGTCATACACGGTGAGATGTGGAGCGACAAGGACGGTGGCGAACAGCAATGCCGAAAAGCGTACGGATAGTGGAAGGCTGCTTCGCCAGCATGCGAGGGTCCAGAGGCAGACCAGGACTGCGCTGATGAGATAGAGCGCTAGAGTTATAGAGGGCCAAGGAAGGAGCATGGTCCAGAAGGTGCGCAGGCAGTGGGTTTGGTAGGGCCGGGGTTCGAGGAGCGGAAGAAGGCGGGGTACGTTCCGGAGTGTGAGCATCCATTCACGAAGCGGGCCGGGGCCGTAGTAGAGCCAAGCAGCGGTCAACTGGGCGGCGGCTGAGACAAGAGCTCCGGCGATGATCCTCCAGCGGAGTGTGATCAGGAAAACGATGGCCGAGGCCAACGCCAGTTGGGGCTTAAAGATGAGGCATCCGAGCGCCAAGCCGGCCAGAAAATCACGTTGGGCACGCAGAGAGAAGAAAGCAAGTGTGAAAAAAGCGAGAGCCAATGCGGAAGTTTGTCCCCAGGCCATGAGGTGCCAAAACGCGGGGAAGGCCACCGCAAGAATAAAGACGGTGAGTTTATGGTTGCGCAAGTCAGGGCAAGCGCGCCAGACGGCATAGCAGCACAAGAGGTAAAGCAGCTTGCTCAACGTAAGCCATAGGAGTAGGGCACGAGGATAAGAAAGACGGGCAAAAGGGGCGAAGAAGATTGAAACCTGCGGCGGATAAAGAGGCAGGTAGCGAATGCCAGCGGCGGCCGGGACAAGTTGCGCCGCAAGGTCGGATTGCGCTCGCAGATTGTAGAGGTCATCGCCACGGTGAGTGAGGGCGAGGGAACCCAGTGTGTAGAAATGCAGAAAATCCGTGCCCTTGAGATTGCCGGAGCGATCAAGCAGGCCGGGCGTAGCCATGTTCCAGAGATAAACCGACCAAAGGCAAAGTGCGAGAATAAGGCCGTGCGCGCGCAGGCGGCGGTCGGTGAGCCGAGCAACCATGCTGGAAGTCATGAACCCGCATGATACCGAATCTGCAATCACGAAAGGTTTGAATTTGCGGCGGACAAATCAGTGGCATAACTGCGCCTCGCCATCAGTAACAAGGGAAGCACGAGGGGTGCAAAGGGAACCAAGAAAGAGGGCAACAACGGGATTTGACTGGGCGAATTTAAGTGTGGCGGAAACAGCAGGAGGGCAACGGAAATCATCCAAGGCCAGCCCACAGCGGCGACGAAGACAAGATGGGAGAATTTCGACAGGGCTTTCCAGTCGCGTACGATCATCAGCGCGGGCAGAATCAGAAGTACCTGGTTGAATGGTGTAAACAGCGGGAATGCAAGGATGTCGCCGATGAGAAACGTTGCCAAAACGGAGGCAAACTGAGGCGAGTCGCCAGGCGCCCGTCGGTTTCTCCAGGCAAACAGTAATATCCCAAGCACAATGAGAGCACTCAGGATTTCTCCCGCCAGGTCGCCGAGCGCCATTCGAAGCCAGGATGTTGGGAGAGCGTACCGGCGGTAAGCCGCCATTCCTGCGAGAAAATATCCGGGCCAGCCTGGGAGAAGCAGTTCGCCCCCCTCAATTAGAGCGGCCAGCGTGGTTAGAAAGGCGAGTGGAAGATACCATCTCCTGCGCCAGTCGCCGACGGCCCAGACGGCAAACCAACAGAGGGGAAAAAGCGCCATCTGTGGTTTTATGGTAGAGAGAGCCAGTAACACGCCAGCAGTGGCCAGGCGGTTCCTGGCGACGCACCACGCCCCGGCAGTTAGCAGGAAGACCTCAACAATCGCCAACTGCTCGAGGCGCAGGCCCTGGACAATCTGGGGACTGCTAAGAATAAACAGACATACAGCGGCGCCTACTTCCCAACGCACGCGCCAATGCAGAATATTCAGGCAGAACAAAACATCGAGGGCAATCAATAAACCCAAAGCGAATGGAGCCCAGCGTTGCACGCCGGCAAAGTCTACATAGACCAGCGGAGCGGTGAGAAAAACCTCGTAAACGGGATAAGCAAAACGTTGTTCGTCCACCAGCGTAGCGTGTGGGTCTGCGTACGTCTGGTTAATTACGTGGCCGTAGAAAACCATCTGTATTTCATGGCTTACCTCCGGCCCATAGGGGTTGCGCCGGCGCAGCAGAAGTTCGCGTGTGCCGACCCACGGC
Source organism: uncultured Acidobacteriota bacterium (assembly GCA_963842075.1). Lineage (GTDB taxonomy): Bacteria > Acidobacteriota > Terriglobia > Terriglobales > Acidobacteriaceae > Sulfotelmatobacter. The sequence continues at coordinate 347,068 of CAWJFA010000024.1, forward strand.
GAGTACAAGTCACTTATTTGAGTGATCGCGAAACCTTTTTGCAGGCGGATATAGCTGGTCCAGGGCTCGAGGATCCGGTGCACGTAAAGCCATGAAATTGCGGCCGCAAGGAAGCTCAACAGAAGCCAGAGTCGGGGCCTCACTTTGCGTGTTCACCTCAAAAGGATTCAGAAGTACGGTTCCAGGGCAGGGGGTGAGGCGTCGGCATTCACCCGCCATACGCGGCGATCCTTGAAATAACTCAGCAATTCCTGGTTTCCATGGTTTCCCATGTCGCGAGCCCATACTACCTTGGCGGCGTCGGTATTTGCATTGTTATAGACCCATTCGCGGTCGCAATCGTGATGGGGCTCGTAGCTTACGATAACCAGGTGCTCGCCCGGGATGTGGGCCAACTCGCGCATGATTCCGGCGCGCTCCAAATTACCGCGTGGCCAAGAGGGCTCGATTTGCGCTTGAAGCACAGCAGCCGTTAAACGCAGAAAGATCATAGCGCACGCCAGCACAGGAATCGCGCGAACCAAAGCTCTTCCCATGCGACGGCTAGCAGAGGACCAGTGCCAGAGATGACGCATGCCTTGTACGAGTACAAGGAATAGGGCAGACGTTGCCGGAGAAAAATAGTCGGGCCTATACCAGGTCTCGATAGCCAAGGCCGCCACCACAGCGGCGATCGTCAGAAGCGGCAGCCGCATTTTGGGCATGCGAACGACCTGCGGCAGCGCCAGCAAAGGCACTGTGAGAAGCGGGCCGAGATAAAATTGCCACCAAGAAAAGGACTCTCCTTGAGCGCGACGTAAATAACCGGCGAAGGTGTGCTGAATCTCGAACTCCCGGAGCTCCCGACGGTAGAAACTACGTATGACGTCGTCGTGATGCAGGCTTTGGGGACGAGGCGATTGCCAGAGAAAGAAGGGGGCTGCGTCATAGGTGTCGGCATCTACCTGGTAGGTCATGCGGAAGGGGTTGCCGGTTACGCGGTAGTAGTAATAGCCTGTGGCAACTGCGGCAATAGCCAAAGTAAGAACAATCGGAAAGATAACGCGTGGCACGGATTGCCGAAAACTTGGGCGTTGTTTGCCTGCGAGCCAGAACAGCATCGCTAAAGCAACTGGGACACAGAAAAATAAACCTTCAAACGGGCGGCTGTTGGCGAGGATGGTGACGCCCAGCGCCATGAGAATAGCATCAGAGATGCGCAGGTGCTTGCGCAGGCGCGGCCAGGCGCCGAGGACAAGCGCGCCGCCAAGGGCTACAATCGAGGCCGACCAGTAGCCATTCATCCAATAACTGAGGATGCCCAATCGAAGCACGGCAAGCACCGCTCCGAATAACGCCCAGGGTGGGGGCAACCAGCCCTGCAACATCCAGCACAGGGCCGAGCACATGAGGGCGGTCACGAGAACTTGACCAATCCAAGGATGACCGAGAAGTTGCCCTGCAGCGAGGACCAGGCCCTCGCTGGGAGGATAGATCGACATGTAGGTGGGTTTTTGAATGATATGAATGCTCTCCAAGTGAATCCACATGGGGGGCGTGGGATTGGTGAGCTTGCCATGGGCGAAAGTGTCGGCAGCGAGCAGATAACTGAACTCGTCGTGAATCTTGGGCTGGGGGACGCCGAGGATCGGGATGAGCGCGACGCGAATGGCAATCACGCTAAAACCCACGACTGCTATGGATAGGCGCTTGTGTCTCGCCAGTTGCGCGCCGGCGCGCTCAAACCAGCGAAAGGTGCCAGGCGGATGGCCGCCGGACGCGGTTTGAGAGGAAAAGAAAATCAATCCGCCAGCGGCGGTCAACAGGACAACTTCGATAAGCGTCAGCAGGAGCGGTGCCAGACTGGCGTATAAGTTTTGCATTTTGGCCGATCATTTTCGCCGATCTTGGAACGTTTCCGGCTATTCGGTGGTTCGGTGAAATGGCTTGGGCGCTTGGCTATTGTGCCGGGCTCTTGCGGTTCCGGCCACGCATTTCTCACGGGATGCGCCTCTGCATCGAGCATTATTTCACGGTGCCGTGCGTTCGTGTTGAATGCCACATCATCGAGTTCATCGGGTCAAACCCAGGCTGAGCGGCATTCCGAGCCCATATTGTCGTCGGTTATGCTCAGCCGGTTCTGCAGGCGGCTTCGAAGCTGTTGTTGTTTTCAAATGAATTCAAACTGCGTTGACGATTCGCAGATCCGGCACCGGCCTTGTTTTTGCTCACGCCAGTCGTTCTCCGGACATGCGTGATTGCGTCGAGCATTATTTCACTATACTTGCGGCGGCGTGTTCAGCCTGGAATGAGGATGGTATTGGCTGAAGCTGGTGCGTACATCGAGGAAGACTAGTTTTCTTTCCCGACGCTCTCACCAGCATGCAGAGAACGGGAACAGACATCCCCAGAGTCCTGACCGCATGGATAGATCAGGGACACCGGAAGATCGCGAGGCTGCACGATGTAGTTACCGCTGGCGGCCGCGTCCACGTCGGCATAGTCGCCCAAGACGATCCCGTTGCCCGGGTGTGCGCGGATGCGGAATTGTCGTGACGACGGCTCGTAATTCGCATAGCTGAAGCAGTGCCCTATGCAGGCTCGATCAAGGTCGTGTTGGAAACAGAGCGAATGCAAAGACTGCGACGGAAGCGTGCTAATGACGCGTTGCCATGGAGGGAATCGAGCTACCAACGCGTCTATGCGGTCTTCAAGCTGGTTGAGTTCGCGATTGTCGGCGTAGAGAAGCCCAAAGAACAATATGGCCACGGCAACCATCACAGCTTTTTCAAATCTTGTAATGGGCATCTCGGCTAAAAGCGCACACAACGTCAGCGCTGCCGCGAACGAAAGACGGTCAGTGATGAATCCAAAGGGCAGACCGAATTGAGGGAACAGGATACGGTCGGGGATAAGTACTACCGCGGCTGCGTTCAATATCCAAAGTTGAAATGGAATCGTCAGCACTAGATGAATCAAGCCTACGCTCTTGACGAGCTTGCGAAGCAAACTCAGCCAGAGAAATAGAAGGCCGGCGAATGGAGCCATGTACTTTAAGCCGAAAAGCTCTAACTGATTTGCGCCCGTGACGAAGAAAGCCTGCTGCAAGGACCAGGAATACAGGTATCGGTGAATGAGAATGTAGCGAGCGAGCACAAGGACTGCCAATCCAAGGATCATGAGCAGGAACCGTCGTGGGGGATGAACGGTGTTAGCGACGGCGATGTAGGCCGCGATGCCCAAGGCCCACATTACCGGGAAGGGATGAGCGAGCCAAGCCAGGGCCAGGAGCGGCGCAGCCAAGGCGCGAATTCGCCAACTTCTAGCCCAGAAAATCGCAAGATACCACAGGCACAGTCCCATCGACAGATAGAAGTTGAAGAATCCCATGTGAAAGATGAAGCCATAGGCGAGCATCGCAACGCAGGGCGCGGCAAACCACCAGCTTCTACTTGCTATGCGAAAGATGAACAAAAGTGCGCCCCATCCAAATACGAGGACAGAAAGGGACACAGCAAGCCGCTGCGCAAGGCTTGGGCCCACGCGCACGAACAGCCAATCCAGCATGAGGTCGAACAGGATGTTGTTCGATTGAGATGAGATCGAGAGCCCCGGCATGGCGCCCTGCCTGATCTGGGATGCCAGCCAGGCGTTATAAATGTGGCTCGAGAGGTCTCCCGCCTGAATGCGCGACTGCCAGAAGCATGGGATTAGTAGCGCGGCGGAAAACAGCGGGATCGCGATCCAGTTCTGGAATGAATTGCGATCGCGGTGGCCGTGGGACTTGGCTCCCACGGCGGAAACATCAGACTCGTCGACCTGAAGACGCGAATCCAGATTCGGTTCCTTGTCGTGTGCGTATCGGGAGCATTTTATCGCCCTGCGGGTTCTCGCTCGTCGGCTTTCTGAAAGAGTCCGTCGACGATCTGGATCATTTCATCGTCCACGACGCGGTTACGAGAAATGGCCTCAGCGAGGCGGATGGAAACGATTTTGTTGGCACGGAGGGCGGCCATACATCCGAATTCGCCGCGGTGCACCATGTCGATGGCGCCCAGGCCGTAGCGCGTGGCTAAGACGCGGTCGAAGGCGCTGGGAGAGCCGCCGCGCTGGATGTGTCCCAGTACAACGGCGCGGGTTTCATAGCCGGTGCGCTTTTCGATTTCGCGGGCGAGGATGTTGGCGATGCCGCCGAGTTTGACGTGACCGAACTCGTCCTTGCCCATGTCCTGCAGAACGGGTGATCCCTGGCCTGGTTCGGAGGAGAATTTTGCGCCCTCGGCCACAACCACAATGGAAAAGTAGCGGCCTCGCTCGTGACGCTGGCGTATGGAATCGGCCACTTTATCGACATCGAAGGGGCGCTCTGGGATGAGAATGACATCGGCGCCGCCGGCGATGCCGCTGTAAAGGGCGATCCAGCCGGCGTCGCGGCCCATCACTTCGACCACCATCACGCGGTTGTGAGCTTCGGCGGTGGTGTGTACGCGGTCGAGAGCTTCGCAGACGATGTTGCAGGCGGTGTCAAATCCAAAGGTGTAATCGGTGCCACCCAGGTCATTGTCGATGGTCTTGGGAACGCCGACGACTTTGGTACCGCGCTCGTGAAGCTTCTGGGCGACAGAAAGCGTGTCGTCACCTCCGATTGCGATGAGAGCCTCGATTTTGTTTTTTTCGAGCGTAGCCATACAACGGTCGATGCCATCGGCACGCTTCGAGGGATTGGTGCGCGAGGTGCGCAGGATGGTGCCGCCGCGAGGAAGAATTCCGCCGACTGCATCGAGATCAAGAGGCATGCTGGTATCTTCAATCATGCCCCGCCAGCCTTCCATGAATCCGACAAATTCATCGGAATAAGTGAAAATGCCTTTGCGCACCACCGCGCGAATGACGGCATTCAGGCCAGGACAATCGCCTCCGCCAGTCAACATACCAATCTTCATGGACCCCACTCCCACACACGAATTCTGATGGAAACTCCTGGGATGGACTTCGGGCTTGGCTGGTTTTGTTGGCGCCAGCAGAAGCGCGAAATCAGCAGTCGCCGGGAAGAACAAGATTATCACGGCCACTTTCGAACAGCGAGGCGACTCTAGCTCTTGAGGCCGATGGCGGCGGCTTCCAGTTGGTCATGGACCTGCTCTGCGCGGCGCAGTGCGGCTTGCACGTTGTCGCAGATATTTTCTGCTCCTACGACTTCTTCGAATTCGGCCTGGTGAATCAGGCTGGCGGGTTGCTGGCGCGCGCCACAAAGAATCAGGGTTCGACTGGTGGCGTGCAGTTGGCGCGCGACCTCCTCGATGGCGAACAGTCCTGTGGCATCGAGCGCTGTCATGTTACGGAGGCGAAGAATTACGACAGGCGGGAGCGTATGGAGATCCTGAGTAACGGCGTTGATCTTGTCCGTGGCCCCGAACAAGAACGGTCCGTGAATGCGGAAGATGGTTGCGTAATAAGGAATGTCTTTATCCTGCAGGATGTGCATGCGGCCATCTTCGACATATTCGTCGGTGACCTGGGAAACCGTAGTGGTGGCGGCGACGCGGCTAATGAAAAGAAGAGCGGCGAGAATCATTCCGGCTTCGACGGCGACGGTGAGGTCGGCGAAAACGGTGAGGGCGAAGGTGACGAGCCAGACGCTGATATCAGTCTTGGTGAGCCTGAGCAGCTGCGGAATCTCGCGCCACTCGCCCATGTTGTAGGCGACGACCATGAGAATTCCTGCAAGCACGGCCAGTGGCACGTGGCGCACCAGTGGAGCTGCGAAAAGCAGGATGCAGAGCAGTGTGAGGGCGTGAATCATGCCGGCGACGGGAGACTGCGCGCCAGCGCGAATGTTGGTGGCAGTACGGGCAATAGCGCCGGTGGCGGGAAGTCCACCAAACATGGGAGAAACGATATTGGCGACACCCTGGCCAATAAGTTCGACGTTGGGATTGTGGTGGTCGTTGCTCATCCGGTCAGAGACTACGGCCGACATTAGCGATTCGATTGCGCCCAGCATGGCGACGGTGAGGGCGGGGCCGAGCAGGCCGTGGATGAGGTCGGCGCGAAACCTGGGAATGACAAAATGCGGCAAGCCGGCAGGGATTCCGCCGAAACGCGAGCCGATAGTTTCCACCGGTAACTTGAACAGGATGACGGCGGCGGTGCCGAGCAGAAAAGCGACGATCGCGCCGGGAATACGGTTCGAGAGCGCGCGGCAGAGGATCATTACGACGACGGTGCCTGCGGCAAGAGCGGCGGCCGTGTAGGAAAGCGTGTGGAAGTTCGCGGCCAAGGCTTCCATACTCTGCCAGAAGACGCCAGGAACTTTGGCGAGTTGCAGGCCGAAGAAATCTTTTACCTGAGTGCTCGCGATGAGGATGGCGATGCCGTTGGTGAAGCCGATGACGACGGGGCGCGGAATGAACTTGACTGCGGTGCCCATACCTGCGATGCCCATGATCATGAGCAGGATTCCGGCCATCACGGTACACATGAATAGACCATCGATGCCATGCAGCGCGACGATGCCGGAGATCACTACAACGAAGGCGCCGGTAGGTCCGCCGATCTGCGTTTTAGAGCCGCCAAGCAGGGAAATCAGGAAACCGGTGACGATGGCGCAATAGATGCCGGCTTGTGGCGTGAGTCCCGACGCGATGGAAAAAGCCATGGCCAGGGGCAGTGCGACGAGGCCTACGGTGACACCGGCAATGAGATCGTGGAAAAATTTGCCGGCGTTGTAATCTCGCAGACAAAGGACAGACTTCGGAAGCCAACGCTCGTCACCGAAAGTACACGCCATTTTCTTATTATGCAGCACGCATGGGCAGAAGAAAGGGAATTGCAGATGGGAGGAACACACGAAGGAACATGACCGCGCGAAGAAGCGACCATCTCAACGGCGCTTATGCGACGTCGTCAGCCGAAAGCGGAATTGTCCTAGCGCGGGTCGAACCTAGGTTCGGGCTGTACGGCTTTCACAGAAAGGACGCGAAGCTGGTTGTGATCGGGATCGACGTAGCACTTTACCATGACCAGCCTGCCTTCGCGGCCCCTGAACGCCTCGGCGTTGCTGACGGCCCACTCGGTGTCAAGATCGGTGACCAGACTTCGGCCGTTGCTGCTGACCCTTCCGGACACAGTGAGGGTTTTGTTTGCGGCGGGCCTGACGGCATTGTCGGGCTTCGCGGCGGGTTGCGACCGGTCCTGGGCCAGTGCGATTCCGAAAGAAGTCAATGCAAGAAGAACAGCGGTGAACATTGATCTTTTCATTTCACATCCCCCGGTATGGAACGATCCGATTGACTTGCATGTAGGCATCTTTACGGATTCCTTATGCGGGAGCAAATTCAAAATTTTTATGGGACGCATCGAGCCTGCGAGTGGAGATGTGGCGCAGGTTGAACCGGGCGGGTTTGATAGTCAGGTTCAGCGGCGTTGCGCTTGACGCTTGGTTTCGGCACAATGCTCCACTGGATTGAATTGCCCGGGATTGAGACGGATGAATAAGACTTTTACTTTTCTGGTTTGGGGCACGGTTGCGCTTCTCGGGGCGCTGGCTGTTGGTGCAATTGCGGTACGGCGCGGCGAACCGATTAACGCACTGTGGCTGGTGGTGGCAGCGACTTGCTGCTATGCGCTGGGATACCGCTTCTATAGCAAATTCATCGCGACGAGAATTCTCGCTCTGGATGGTTTGCGTGCGACTCCGGCCGAGCGCCTGGAAAATGGCCGCGACTTTCTTGTCACCAATAAATGGGTGGTCTTCGGACATCACTTCGCGGCGATTGCCGGGCCGGGACCGCTGGTGGGGCCTGTGCTGGCGGCGCAGTTTGGTTATCTTCCGGGAACGATGTGGGTATTGGCCGGGGCAGTGTTTGCGGGATGCGTGCAAGATTTCGTGATTCTGCTGTTCTCGGTGCGGCGCGATGGAAAATCACTGACCGAAATGGCGAAGGATGAGATCGGGCGCGTTGGCGGGTTTGTGGCTTACGCGGCGGTGATTGCGATTCTGGTTATCCTGCTCGCAGTTGCGGCGCTGATTGTGGTGAATGCGCTGAAAGCGAGTCCCTGGGGATTGTTCACGATTGCGATGACGATGCCGATTGCCCTGCTGATGGGCGTGTACTTGCGGCGGATTCGTCCCGGGAAAGTGCTGGAAGTTTCTGCACTGGGGTTTGTTCTTGTGCTGGCAGCAATTTGGGGCGGGCAGTACGTATCGCAGAATGCGGCGCTGGCGCGAGTGTTTACTCTGAGCGCACCGGCACTGGCGATTCTGATCATGATTTATGGTTTTGCGGCGTCGGCCCTGCCGGTCTGGCTGCTGCTCGCGCCCCGAGATTATTTGAGCACTTTTGTAAAGTTGGGAACAATCGCGCTGCTGGGCGTGGGAATCGTGGTACTTCATCCCACGCTGCACATGCCGGCGCTGACGCGGTTTGTGAACGGCACGGGGCCGGTGTTCGCGGGGAAGATATTTCCGTTCGCCTTCATCACGATTGCGTGCGGGGCGATCAGCGGGTTTCATGCTTTGATTTCGAGCGGGACGACACCGAAGCTGATTGCGCGGGAAACTGAGACTCGCATGGTGGGCTATGGCGCCATGATGGCTGAATCCGCAGTGGCCGTGATGGCGATCATCGCCGCATGCGTGATGCAGCCGGGAATTTATTTCGCGATCAACAGTCCGGCAGGAATTGTGGGGCAGGCGCCAGCAACGGCGGCGGCAACTATTTCCAGCTGGGGTTTTCCGGTGACCGCGGGCGACATGCAGGCATTGGCGCACGCCGTTGGCGAACAGACGCTTTACAACCGCACCGGTGGAGCGCCCGCATTTGCCGTGGGCATGGCGCACATTTTTTCGCACAGTCTCGGTGGCGAAACATTGATGGCGCTGTGGTATCACTTCGCCATCATGTTCGAAGCGCTGTTTATTTTGACCATTCTCGATGCGGGCACGCGGGTCGCGCGCTTCATGGTGCAGGATGCATTTGCGCATATGTACAAGCCGTTGGGGCGGACGAGTTGGTATCCGTCGATTCTAGCGACCAGCGCGCTGATTGTTGGAGCGTGGGGATATTTCTTGTGGCAGGGAGTGAAGGACCCGTTGGGCGGAATTAATTCTTTGTGGCCGCTGTTCGGCATTTCCAATCAACTGCTGGCGACAGTGGCATTGTGCGTGGCTACGACGATCATCATCAAGATGCATCGGGCGAAGTATGCGGCGGTCACGCTGGTGCCGCTGGCGTGGCTGGTGGCGGTGACGTTTACGGCGTCGTGGCACAAGATGTTCGATCCGAATCCGCGCGTGGGATTTCTGGCGCAGGCGCAAGCTTTGGCAGCGGGTCCAGCGACGGGCACTACCGCTCGGCTGATCTTCAATAACCGGCTGGATGCGGCGGTCACGGGCGTCTTGGTGGTGATGGTGACACTGGTGCTGGTGGAATCGGGGCGGCAGTGGATGGGAATTTTAAGTGGGGCGACAGAAACGCGGGTGAAGGAATCGCCATTCGTGAGGACGCGGATGGTGGAGGAGCAGGGATGAAACGAATCGTTTCGAGCTGGCGAATTTTAATCGACGCGCTGCGTGAGATTTTTGATGAGGCGGCGTATGCGCGGTTTCTGCGGCGAACTGGGATTGCTTCGTCGAGTGAGGCGTATGCAGCGTTCCGGCGTGAATGTGAAACCAGCAGAGAGCGCCGTCCGCGATGCTGTTGAGCAAGCGCTTTTACTTCCGCAGGCAAACGATGAAGTCGCCCATCTTCCACTGCCCGTCGACGGACCTTTCATAGGTCATCTTGAAAGAATCGGCCGCCCACGAATCGTCTAAGCGGGTAACCTTCGTGGAGAACAGTGAAGTCTATCAAGTGCGATACACTTTCTGCGTGCGAGTTCTGGGCATCGATTGTGGCGGGGAGTATACCGGGTACGGAGTCGTGGAGATGTGTTCCGGGGGGCGCCTGGTGTGCTTGACCTGCGGGGCGATCAAGCTTTCGCCGCGGGAACCGCTGGCGCGGCGGCTGTCGCGTATCTATGACGGACTTGGAGCGCTGATTGGGGAGCATCGTCCGGATGAAGTTGCGATCGAAGGAATCTTCTACGCGCTGAATGTGAAGTCGGCGTTGAAGCTAGGGCAGGTGCGGGGAGTTGCGATGCTGGCCGCCGCGGCGGCTGGACTGGAGGTCGCGGAGTATTCACCGTTGACGATCAAGTCGTCGGTAGTGGGATATGGCCGGGCGGAGAAGCAGCAGGTGCAGCACATGGTTACTCGTTTGCTGGGATTGGCTGAGCCTCCGCAGCCGATGGATGCATCGGACGCGCTGGCTATCGCGATCTGCCATCTGCATACGGCTGGAACGCTGGAGAGGCAGAGGGTTGTAGCGCGGTGATGAAGCGGGCTTCCGTGAAAAGAACTTCTGTCAGGCCGGCATGGTGCTGGATCGTGGCCGGCGCTGGAGTGATGGCGCTGGCCGGACTCTCTCCGGTATCAATGTGTCAACAGCCGGCGAGCGGCGAGAAGGCTTCGAGTGCGACGGTTACGTTTACGCTGGATTTTCCGCAGTCTGATCCTGCACACTACGTCATCGCGGTCGATGAGGCCGGGCACGCGCGCTATGAGTGCACGGGGAAGGCGACGGAAGATTCCGAAGAGGAGACTTACCAGTCGGAATTCGAAATGTCGGCGGGCACTCGTCAAAAAATCTTTGACTGGGCAAAACAGGCGCAATACTTCGCGGGGAATATTGACTCAGGCAATCGCAAGCTGGCGTTCACGGGAACGAAGATTCTGAGCTATCAGGATTCCCGGCGCTCGAACACTGCGCGGTACGACTATTCAAATCTGGCGCCGGTGCGGCAATTGACCACTCTCTTCCAAACCATGGCAACCACGCTGGAGTATGGACGCCGGCTGGCTTACTATCATCGCTACCAGAAACTGGCGCTGGATGAGGAGTTGAAGCACATGGAAGCTCAAGCCAGGAACAACGAATTGAGCGAGATGGAAGGGGTGGCGCCGGTGTTGCAAGAGATTTTCGAAGATCCTTCAGTAATAAATGTGGTGCGGGCGCGGGCGAAGGAACTGTTGCAGATGGGGAATGGCTCGACGGCCGGGCGTTGATGGGGCGCCGCGGAGTTGGAGACAACTAAGGGCACGCATCGTGATCTAATTAGGCAAAGAAGGTCTTCGGCAAGTACATTCAGGGGGTAGTTATGCACAAGCCACGAATTTATGCGGTCGTAGGTATGGCTTTGGCCGGCGCGCTATGGGCGCTGCCCGCCATGGCTGATTCGCAGGCACGCATCGTTCGATTAAGCGAAGTGCACGGTGCGGTGCAGATCGATAAGAATTCGGGATTAGGATTCGAGAGCGCATTTGCTAATCTTCCGGTCACGCAGGGGACGCAAATACGCACGCGCGAGAACGGCCGCGCCGAGATTGAGTTCGAGGATGGCAGCACGCTGCGCGTTACTCCGAATACGACCGTCGAGTTCAACACTCTGGGGTTGAGCGATGAAGGCAAGCGCATCTCCGCAGTGGAAGTGGTGGAAGGCCGGGCTTACGTCAACTGGCTGGGGAAAAGCGGAGACGAATTGACCGTGAACTTCTCGCGGGAAAAAGTGGCGCTAGGCCAGGCCGCGCACTTCCGCGTGACAAATTCCTCGGGGCTGGCCGAGATTGCCAATTTCAAGAACGATTTGGAAGTGATGGGTCCTTCGGGCGCGGTGAAGGTCGGCAAGAACAAGATGGTGAGCTTCGACGTGAACGACAACGATCACCCCACGCTGGCGAAGAATTTCGAACCGGATCCCTACGACCAATGGGACAAGCAATCGATCGAATATCACGATCAGTATTCGAAGAATAACTCCACACCATATGGGTACGGTTTCAGCGACCTGAACTACTACGGCGGTTACAGCAACGTTGCCGGATACGGCACATTGTGGCAGCCCTACTTTGCGGGTGTGGGGTGGAATCCGTTTATGGATGGCGCATGGTCATGGTATCCGGGGATGGGATTCATGTGGGCGTCAGCGTATCCGTGGGGCTGGATGCCTTACTACTATGGGAACTGGACATATGCGCCTGGATTTGGCTGGGGATGGCAGCCCGGCGGGTGGAGCACATGGCACGGCGGAATTCATTACGTAGGCTTGGCGGCGGGCTTTCATCCTCCGGTGGCGCCGACGGGAACGGTCGGCACGGTTGCGGTGGGCAGAGGAGGGCCGGTCGTAACGCAGGCCCCTGGACTGAGCACCCTAGTGAGCAGGGGGTCGGCGGGACTCGGTGTACCGCGAGGATCAGTTGAAAGTCTCCACCAGTTAGACAAGCAGGTAGCGAAGACGGGCTCGGTGGAACTGCACGCGGTACGGGCGTTCGCGGCGACTTCTCATGTGGGCGGCGGGTTTGTTCACTCCGCTGGGGTGCCTGGGATGGGCGCGACGGGACACGCGAGCGCTGGGTCGGCGGGACACGCCTCGGGCGGGGGCGGCCACTCGGGACACTGACAACCGCTTCTTGGTGAAGAACAGACGGGGCGGCAAAACAGCCGCCCCGCTTTATTTGAGCTCGTGGTTCCCATTCGATAAACCGTTCGGCTTCTTAACCCTTCGCTAAATTCCAATTCGGTGCCCATTTCTGCTGAAACGCTGGTGACGAGAAGGTCCTTCCGGCCTGAGTGTTCGAGATACGGTCTGAAGGCATGGTGGATGAAACAGAAGCAAATACAGTTTCTCCCGGATACGAGGCTTTTCGCATGCCCTTTACTGTGATTCCCGAGATGAGTTTTCACGGGAGCAGCGCCATGCAAGCAGAATCTGGAGAGATGATGGCAGTGCGGCGGGAGATGCTACAGTTGCTCCGCCAGCAGATCGAAGCTTTGGATTCACGCCTGGGATTGACGGATGCCCGGTTAAGCGAGTGCTACGAACGACAGCGGCGGGTGCAAGAATTACGCGAGAGGCTGCAAGCATTGTCGAATTCGAAACCGGGAGCGGGATCAACGCGGGACGAAGAGGCGGAAGCGCCGTCGTGCGCCGGGCAAGTGATGCCGACGTCCCGATATACGGACAGTGCCGCTAACGTCTAATTGGCAGCCATTCCATTCAAACGGAGGATACATGCATCGGGGATATCGCTATTTGGGCACCATTCTGTTGTCGGCAGCGCTCGGAACACCGCTAGCGAGCGCCAAGCCTGTGATTGCCATTCAGGACCACGACGATCACGACCGTGACCGGGACCATCGGCGGGTTTACGACCCCTACCACAAGGACTATCACACCTGGGACGACCGTGAAGACGCGGCGTACCGGCACTGGCTGGAAACCCGGCACGTGGCTTACGTGGACTACGAACATTTAAAACACAACGAACAGCGGGACTACTGGAACTGGCGGCACGAACACGAAGAACATGAGCATCACGATTAAGCAACACGATTAAGCCCGGGAACGATAATACCGGCATAGCCAACGACGAGATCGCGGTCGCCGGAGATATCACCAGAGGTTGCGTACTTTACCAGCTCGGCGGAAGTTGCGCCGAGTTTTTTTGTTGCTGTCAGCATAGCGATGGCCGGGCCGAATCCGCACATGCTGATCTGCTGCTGGATGACCGCGTCGTAAAGAGCGCGAGCGTCGAGGTTCAGAATGGGTTCGATCGCGCTGTGGTCTTTTATGCGCGTGATTGCGTCGGATTCGTAGTGATTCATATCGCTGGATGCGACGATCAGGACATCTTCGTTCTGCGCGGCAATCACGTCGGCAATGGCGTCTCCAAGTTGCTCGAGCATTTCAAACTGGCTTGTGCCCAATGCGACGGGAACGAATCTGAGTTTGGGTCGCCGGATTTGCAGGAAAGGAAGCTCGACCTCCGTAGCGTGCTCGTTGCGGTGGGCGGTTGAATCTTCCTCCAAAAGCACGCAGCGCTGCTTGAGAGCGCGGGCGAAAGCATCGTCGATGGGAACGCGGCCTAACGGCGTCTCCCAAGCGCCTTCACTAACGATTGCCAGAGGGCGGCCGATCCCGGTGTGGTTGGGACACAACACGAGGCAAAGCTCAGGGATCTCCAGTTGCGCAAAAACCGCGCCCGCCACGTGCCCTGAATAAATATAGCCGGCGTGCGGAACGATGCAACCCAATGCACGAACGTGCTTCTGCGATGGAGCGTGAGAGAGGTAGGTGCGAACTTCGTCCTGCAAAACTTCCGGATCGCTCGGATAAAAGCGTCCGGCGACTGCGGGATGGCGAATGGCTGTCGCGGTCATAAGTTTTTCTCCGCGATGGATTCCAGCGATAATTCCGCCGACTTCGGGTTTGCTACGAGCCGTCGCGGGAGTTCCGCAAGGCGCGAAATAGCTTAGCACTTTCTTCCAGACTCAAAGTTTCGGCGCGGGCGGCGGGTTTCACTTTGGCCTTAGCCAGCGCCGCACGTAAATCAGTTTCCGAATAATTAGACTTGAGATTGTTCCACAAGGTTTTGCGCTTCTGGCTAAAGGAAAGCTTCAAGAAATCGATGAAACCATCTTGCGCATGGCCGTTTCCGTCGAGACCCAGCTCCTGTTGTCTCGGCGCCATATCCAGGCGCAGCGCAGTTGAATGCACTTTGGGAGGCGGTGCAAAAGCTTCGGGCGGCAGGACAAAAAGTTTTTCGACGCGGGCGTAAAGCTGGGCCGTGGCAGAAAGCAGCCCATAGTCGCGGGTTCCGGGTTTAGCGGCAATGCGGTCAGCCACCTCACGTTGTACCACGATGACCAGAGTCTCAAAGTATTTGGAATAGTCGAAAAGGCGCAGCAGAATATCGGAAGTAATGTAGTAGGGAAGATTGCCAACCACCTTGGCGGGCGACGGTTTGAATTCGATTCCAGGGCGCCGCAGGCCGGGTTTGGGACCAAAGAGAGAATCGACATCGACGGAGAGGATATCGGCTTCGATGACCTCGACGTTAGGGAACATGCCGAAGCGGAGGCGAAGCTGGGCGGCGAGAACGCGATCGAGTTCCACCGCGATGAGGCGGCGGGCGCGCTTGGCTAGAAGGGAAGTGAGAACGCCGCGTCCGGGACCGATTTCGAGCACAGTGTTTTGCGAAATGTTCCCGAGAGCGTCGACAATCTGCAAGGCAAAACTGTCGCTGGCGAGGAAATGCTGTCCCCACTTGGGTTTGTGTTGAGGACGGCGTGTAGAAACGACTTTCGGCACGTTGACCCTCTTTTCCTCGGGCATATAGACTGATGGTTCGGCCCGCCTGCATTGTGCGGGAGGTTGGGTCCCGCAACTACATTATTCCATCATAAACGTACGCCTGCTAAAAGCGGGTCTTGCCAAGGAGGGGGTTCATGCATATTGCATTCGTGGCTTCGGAAGGTGTGCCGTTTTCAAAAACCGGCGGGTTGGCCGACGTGGTGGGCGCGTTGCCGCGCGCCTTAGCTGCACTGGGGCACCAGGTGAGTGTTTATCTGCCGCGCTACCGGCAGACCAAACTGGCCGATCCGGAGACGGTGGTGCGCAGCATCACGATTCCTTTCGACGATAAATATCGCTTCGCCTCGGTGGTGACGGGCGGGAGCCAGTCCGGGGTGCGCTTTTATTTTATTGAGTATCCGGAGTTCTTTGATCGCGACGCGTTGTACGGCACTCCATCTGGGGATTATCCCGACAACGCCGAGCGCTTCGCATTGTTCTCTCGCGCGGTGTTGGAGGCGACGAAGATTCTTGGAGTGCCGCAGGTGTTTCACTGCCACGACTGGCAATCGGCGCTGGTGCCAGTGCTGCTCCGCACGGTTTACGGGGAAGATCCGGCGTTCCGCGATGTCGGCACGGTGTTCACCATCCACAATATGGGTTACCAGGGCCTTTTCCCGCCGGAAGTTCTGCCGCTGCTCATGCTGCCTTGGGACTTGTTTACAATGTCGAAGATGGAATTTTTCGGGCAGGTGAATTTTCTGAAGGGTGCACTTACTTATTCTGACTACGTCACAACTGTGAGCCGGAAATACAGCCAAGAGATTCAGACAGCGGAATATGGATTTGGGCTCGAAGGCGTGTTGCGCGACCGGGCAGCTACCGTCACCGGCATTTTGAATGGCGTGGACTATGACGAGTGGAGCCCGCAAGCCGACAAATTCATCGCAGCGAAATATTCGCCTCAGGATCTTGCCGGCAAGGCCCTGTGCAAGAAGGATCTTCTGGCGGCGTTCGGGGTAAATAGTGCTGATCCGAAGCTGCCGGTGATTGGAATTGTCTCCCGGTTTGCGGCGCAGAAGGGTTTTGATCTGATCGCGCAGATTATGGATCGACTGGCGCGGGAAGAAATGATTGTGGTCGCTCTGGGCGCGGGCGACAAGCAATATGAAGAAATGTTTGTTCGCCTCAACAAGCAGTTTCCGAACAAGATTGCGGTGAAGGTGGCTTACGACAATGCAATCGCGCACAAGATTGAGGCGGGGTCCGACATGTTTCTGATGCCGTCGAAGTATGAGCCGTGCGGGCTGAACCAGATTTACAGTCTGAAATACGGTACTGTGCCCATCGTGCGCGCCACAGGCGGGTTGGACGATACGATCGAGCCGTGGGATGCGCGGTCTGGAAAGGGTACGGGCTTCAAGTTCACGGAGTACAACGGAGAATCTCTATTGTTAACCATCAAGCAGGCGCTGCAGGCTTTCCGGGACCAGACCTCGTGGCAGGTACTCATGCGCAACGGCATGAGCAAAGACTTTTCCTGGAACGCATCCGCCCGCGAGTACGGAAAAGTCTACGAGCGGGCGCGTCAGGCTCGGGGGGTTGTGCCCGCGGCTGAAAAAGTGCTGGTGTAATGGCCGGAATGAATCGTGCGAGTCTGGCGGCGACGTTACGACAGTGGAAGTTCAAAGACAAAATAAACCTGGTCGGCTGCCTTCCATCAGCACGCATTGGCCAGGTGGAGAGTGTACAGGCGATGTCATACCGGGCACGTGGAGGCGAGGCATCCTGCCGCTCATTCGACCGGGGAATGCTGGTCCGTGCCACAGTCTGAAGCGGCTCGCAAGAATTGCTCGCCAAGGGCTCTTGCGAGCGAGTTCAGACCGCCGGCGAGTGAAAGCCGCCAGCGTTCGACAGATTGGTGTGCTAGCTCTTCCATGCTGTGCTCAAAAGATTGCAGAGTGTCAGCGACCTGGATCCGCAGCGAGTCTGAAACCGAGGCTGCGATCCTTTTCTGGATCGTCTGCAAATGTGAACTTGCCTCATCGAGCTGATTTTGGAGCTCCTGGACGTTGCGTGTGCCCAGTTCAGCCAGAACTACCTCCAGAGCGCTCTCCAGTTCGGTGCGCGCACTGCGTACGATATCGCTGGACATTTGCGACAGGCGTTTATCAAGGCCGGACTCGAGCTGGCGAGCCGATTCGTCCAACTTCCCCATGCGGCCGTCAAGGTCAGAGATCTGTTCCTGCAAGCGCAACGATTCCGCCGCGACCGCCGCTTGAACCTGTTCCAGTTCCCGGCGGCGCGCATCGTGAATCTCACCGAGGTTATGCTCCATAACTCGAAGCAGGTCGTCACTCAGCCGCTTGACGCGGTTGCCTGCTTCGATGACCTGCTGGTGAAGTTCTCCCTGCCCACGATTCAAGTGCTCCCGCAGATTCTGAGCGACATCAGTCGAGAGGCTCTGGCTGCGTTGCTCAACCGCTTGCAGGTCCAGTGTGACCCGCCGCAGAAATTCGCCATGGGTTTCGGTTGTCTTCTGGTCGATGGCAGCTTTGGCCGCTTCCAATATTTGCTCAGACTGCTCTTGTGCCTGCTTCAGGACTTGTGGCCCTAACTCTTTTTTCAGGCGGAGCTCCAACTGCTGTTCGAGCTCAGGAGGAATTTGCGACAGCGATACTTCAAACCGGCTCCGCTTGGCCCCTTGCGCGAGTTTCTCTTTTAGGTCCGTCAGCTCCGCCTCGAGCGGGCGAACCAGTTCGGCAAGCATCGCCTTAAGATGCTCGTCCGAGAGTTGCTTCTTGATTCTGTCGAGCACGATTTTCGCGGAGGCTGTAGCCTGATTGGGCGGAAGGATGCTGGTAGACGAGAGCACCGGAGCAACGTTACCCTCGATAGTCGCCGGCAAACGCGCCCAATCTTTCGGACAAGCCTGCAAGCCCCAGAAATTTTCTGGCCTGTCGAACCGCGCGCCCAGTCTCCAACTCAGCCGGTCAGACTTAATCGGCTGGCAGTAGACAACTCGCGCCGTGGTCTCGCGCCCCTCCTGGCTGTGGAAGTGCAATGGAACACCGGCTTCCAGCTTTGTGGAAGCCCGCATCGCACAGCCATGCGCGCTAACCACCAAGGTCTCGCAGACTTCAGAGAAGTTGGCTCCGGGATCCAAGCTGGTAACCAGTATCGGAACAGCGATCGGTACCCTGGAGCTACGGCGTAATGTGGGGACATTTGAATTCTGCATAGCCTCTGCCTCGTTGCGGGGAGTAGGTACCGCTCGGCCCGTGAACAGTCGAGCGCCCTGTATCCACTACGTTAACGCCAAGTTCATTAAGGAGGGTTAATCCGTAGTTCGCTTACGGATTGTTCGAAGGTGCAATAGCGACTCTGTCTTTCGTAACCGAGGGATGCGGGGTCAAAATCGGAAATAGCATCTGCTAGGGGGTTTACTTAAGTTCGCGGGCGGGCTTGCAAAGTCAATGAGTGTGATGGCGATGTTACGCCAGTTGACGATTGGGTGCTCTGCTTGGCATGGGTAGAACAGCGGAGCTCTTTAAGTACAGCAACGCAAAACCGATGAACATGGTGGGCTCGACCAAGGTGACCCCGGCGATAGAGGCAGTCGTTAAAGTCCACGGGAACCATGAAGGCAATTGAGCGTCGGCTGGAATGAAAGATGCCATCCAGAAGGGAAACATACCTGCGACGTAACCGCCAACCAAGGACTTGGCTAGAAGAGCGGCAAGGGTCAGCCATTTCCCCTCGGTTAGCTCGTCGCTAAGAAACATTGCCCGCCCGACGGGACAATCATCCAAGAGGAGGGCAGGTATCGCGAGCCCAAACCGCGAAATCACGAGTAGAGCGAGGCAACCAAGGCCAAACGTCAGAGCCAAGATTGCAAACCGGCCGGGGGCAATATGCCCCTGATGCAATATCCAGAAAACGCCGCCCAACAGCAGCTCACCAACACCTCCTGCCGCAAGGATCATAAAAAAGAGAAGCAACGAAAGTCGCAGGAACGGGCCAAGCCGATGACTAATCGCCCCAAACGAGCCTGTGACCGATGGGGTGATCCCCGTTTTGATTTCGTCCACGGCGAAGCAAATCGCCCCAAACGAAAACGAGAAAGCTATCCAGCTGACAAGAAATCCCGCCGAGTATGCCAGCCAGATTTCGACAAACTCGGTTCGATGCTTCACGATTTCTGAAATCGGGACCCGAAGAAGCTGGCGTGCAATCTCCCGTCCTTCATTAAGACCTATGCGGACCGCGATGTATCCCGCCACAACGGCGGGAGCGACGATCTTAATGAAAAACCAGAACTGGTCACGATAAACGCGGAGTACTTCTTCCATAAATCCTCCGACTCCGCTGGGGTATGGCGCAAGCGATAACCTGCTAGTGCTTGCCTTTTCACCCTCATCAATATGTGCCTCCAAACACTCTGTCACGTCGATTCTGCGTCTTGCCAATTCGCTTGTTAGAGCGGAGTGAGCTTCCGGCGTCAACTGTTCTGAACTCGCCGCCAACTGCAGGAGTTCTTCGTCAGTTTTGGTCTCGTACGACCTGATGAGGTCCTGAATTTGCATAGGCACGAAATACTAGTTCAATTGGATGGTCGAAACAACAACCTGAATCACGGTAGTCCGAAGGACTAAACTGTCGCAATCAGGCCATAGCACTCGCCATAGCGCTCATAGACACGCTGGTGAACGTCGAGGCGATGTTTCGTCATCTAACTCGCTATACGCGAAGAGCAAATAGCCAGAATCACGGAGTAACTGAAAGAATTTTGGTCTTGACCGCGTACAGCCGGTAATCTGAATAAAGATGGCGGCGCTGAACTATTTGGCCATTGAATTCCCACTCAATCATTACCTCGTGAGGCAGCCATAAGGAAACTGCCGCTTTGGGTATGTGCACTTGATCGAAACGAATATTGGTCGTGAGCTTTTCCAGGTAAATATCCGGCCGGGGCGCTAGCAGATCTTCTCTCATGCGAACGATTTTGAAGTCTGATGAATCGATCCATACAACTCCCTGAAGCAGGACCGAGACCCAGCTTCCCGAGAACCGGTATTGCGCGGGGAACTTGACCAGGTTTGGGATCTGGGCGAAAGCTAGCACGAAGGTGTTGTGTTTATCGATCTCCTGCTGTCCCAAATAACGGAAGCGGGACTCAGATCTGTTGCCAGGATAGAAACGTACCCAGTCGGATGCGAACCCCTGTGAGAGCAGCCCTTCGGCGGCAGCGCTTTGGCCGTGTTTGTCGGTTCTGTATTCTTCAAGCACGCCGCCACTCGGCGTTTGATGAGAAAGCAGCAGATACTCGAACTCTTGCCGCTGGGGCTTGGCGTGTATTAGCTGAGGACGAAGGTCGCCGTGGGAAATCACCTTTAACGTGCGCTGCTGGGTGATCACTTCTTCGTGGGAAATCACGTTTGGGGTGTGCTGCAGGAGATCAATACACTGCTTACCCAGGCGATCAAGAAGGGCGTCTCGATCTCCCTGAGTGTCGGCGGGGGTTAGACCTTTGAGTTCCGGCACTGCGGCCTGCAGCTCGGGCAATGGATAATCGAGATATGGTTTGGCATCAGCCCAAATCTTCTTCTCAATATCTTCGGTGTTCAATGAGAGATCAGCATTGCCTTCAGGCTGGGTTTATCCGCTGGCTGCGTTTGGGCAAACGCCGCAATAGACAGGAGAATGCTTGCCAACAATGAAAAGGTGCTCTGCCAGCGGAGGCTAGGGGCGTTCACGGCGATGCCTCAAAGAACCTCGGATGGAAGCGACTGCCGAAACATGCTTCACGATGTGAGTTTACGCTCAACTTGAAAGCATAATAACTGTTGCGCCACGCGTTCCACTCATTAACTCGGCTGGACGGGATGCTACGGTTCCGTAAATGTTCCAGCAGCGACTGCGTATTGCGCGGTTTCGCTGGGCGGTGTCGTCGGAACATCGAAGGCAAAATAGAACTGAGACTGGGAGAAGGCGACTACGGTCCACTGAACGCTGGTTCCGGAGACTGGGGGCGCAATGAATCCCGGCACCGCCGAGAGATTCGGAATAGAGATGGAATTGCCAGCGAGAAAGCCGGCGGTTGCGTAGACAAAAATGTCGCTGGTGAGGGCGCCGATTTGCCAGTCTTCTCCAGCGATCCAGCCGGTTTTGCCCGTAACCGTGAAGCCGTTGTAGGTTGGATTAAAGCTTGGATACGCCGCTGGCGTTGGCCCGCTATAGGCGAGAACTCCGGGCAATGTGAGGGTCAGATTCTGGCCGGAGGGAAACGACTGCACTGCCTCGACTATGCTGGTGCTCGTGCTATTGACGGCTTGTGATTGCACCGAATAGAAATCGCCGGAAAGCGTATCGTCTGCGGCGACCAGAGCGTAGCTCGAGACGTTGTTGCCGTTGAGCAGAATCGTGGTTCCTGCCGCAGTAACGTAGAATGCGGCGAGCCCATTCGTATATCCCGAGGGCACACCGTTGACCGTGATGGTGGCGCTGCCAGTTTCATCGGCCGTACTCATGGGCGGAACGGTGATGGGCGCGCCTGTAACATTGATACCGCGCTCAATTTGTACGCCAACGGCGGGGGTAGTGGGCACCGGTCCGTACGCCGCTACGGCAACGTCCTGCACGCCCGGAGTAACACCCGTGACATTGGCGCCTGAATTTGCGCCGGACCAGTATGAGCTGACGTCCGTGCCAATGCTGATCGACGCCTCTGATGCTGCCGGAACGGCGCTAACGTTATAGTCCACGGTCATCGTAAGGGAACTCGCGGGGGGACAACCGGTGGTCGGCGTTGTGGTATCGCTGGCGACGCCTTCAAAGATCGCCTCGACCTGCGTATTCGGCGTCGAGGGGCAAAGCACTGCGACGGCATAGGTAGAACTCGTTGCAGGAACGGTGAAGGAAGCGCCCGAACCGCTCAGAGTCAGCGCGGTCCACGCACCGCCGTTCACTTGCACTGCAGCCGCTGATGGGGCTCCGCCGACAACTTTAAGCTCTACCGTTGTCGGAGTGGGGGTCTGAGTTGTCGTGGTAGTGGTCGTCGAACTGCCGCCGCCGCCGCACGCTGTCAGCAGCATGATCGCGCACATCGTTATGCTTACTAGAAACACATAACGCATCTGGGAAGCCTCCAATAAATAATTTTCTGGTCTTTCGGTCATGGTTGACGCAGTCCTCATTGACGTTTGCAGTTAGTTCATTGAAATCCTCGAGGTGCGAGATTCAAGATTACGTTGCGAAAAAATCAACCCAGATATTGGGCACGGGCTTATTTCGTTGGCGACGGCTAATCTTAAGGCTAGTGTCGCGTTGTCATGCGAGGAAAATGTGCACGGGGAACCGCTGATGCAAACAGACATGCTGCACTCACTGAACCTGTTGCGGGTCGAATGGCGATTTTGCAATAGTTAGCTGCTTGTCGCTCCTCCTACTTCACAGTGCTCTCCTCAGGTCCCTTCGATCATGCCCGCATCTATTGTCTCAATCGTAAGAGAAGGTCAGATTATCGAGGTACGCGTTGTATGAATCCTGGCGGTAATTGCCATCCATCTGGTAGTTGATGGTTAAGCCATACCAGTTGGGTGCTGAACCGTGGCCGAAGGTCCAGTTCAGGTTGTTGGTGACTCCGTTGAGCGTGATCGACTGATACACCAAGTCGTTGTTTGAGGTTCGCTGCACCTTAATCGTGAGATGGTTCCAGGAATTATTGTTTGGATAACAAGGGATCCCGGTGGGCTTCCAGGCCGAGTTTTGATCGTCCCAAACATCCCATTCGTTCCCACCCGCTAAACGGCATTCGTGACCAAAGATGAAACCCATGTTGCCGAGGAACTGATTGATGTCGAACTCCAGGGCCTGAGCCAGACCCAGGTTGTTTCCGAAGAAGTAAACGTCGTAAGTGAAGTTGTGCAGCGTAGGAACCAGCGTCTGATCCGTATCGGGCAGGCCTTGCGAAGAAGATGCGCCGATCAAATGGTTGTTCCACAAAGCGTCAGAGAACGGAGCACTTCCTCCCACATTAAATTCAGAGGCGTGCCCGCTCATAGAGGGAGAGTCGACATCTTGCGCCATCCAGAAGGAGATGCCATCGCAGGGTGAAGGAGAACAGTCAATATATTTTGGTCCTCGCTGACCATATTGGCTCCAGCCACCGCTGCGCTGCAGGTTCGAGAACGAGTTTCCTTCGTTCCCTCCGCCCGTGGTGGTCGGGGAGGTGGTTGTTGTTGAGGCGTTTGCGACGGTTATTTGCAGGGATTTCTGTTCGGACAGTCCTTTGGAATCTGAAACCGAGACGGCAAAGCTGAAATTTCCGGTAGCGGTGGGAGTGCCGGAAATCGTCCCGGAATTGTCGCCGAGGAGCACGCCGGCGGGCAATTGACCTGACACTACAGAAAAAATGTAAGGGGCCGTACCGCCGGTTACGGTGATGGCCGCATTGTAAGTCGAGCCTACGGAAGCCTGAGGAAGGGCGGCGGAGATAGCCAGGCCAGTGGTTGAATTCGTTGACGGGGCAGTGCTGTTGCTGCCGGGCACAGAACTGCCGGAGCAGGCGTTGAATAAGAGCAGCCAGAACAAGACGGCGAGCGCAGCCGCGAACTGGGAAAAATGAATTTGATTCGCATATTTGTTTTGCACGAAGCAGAGAAAGCGGTAAGACATCGATCGACCTCGCTAAATGGTTGAGAAGGACGCTCCATAAAAGCATCCTTACCGTCGCGTTTTTCAGTTGGATTTACAGCGCGTGACGAGCGATCAGATAACCGATGGCCAGAGAGGTAGCGGGACTAACGAACGCCCGTTCCCGGGGATATATCTCGGCGCTTGCACACACCAAAGGCAATCCCAGAACTGCACATCTACATCACCGATCGAGCAGGATTGCAAAAGCGGGCAAAATTGCTGATCGTGCTGGGTTGAGATGCTGGTGGGACGCTCGAATTATTATAGCCATCGAAGGCCTGATTGCAAGCCTCCTTTGGGCCAGTGACGGCGTATTTCAGGGGACGAGCACGTTTTCAAGCGCCCATCGCCGAGCGCGACGAAACTGGCTGTTACAATCCGTTGATGGCCGTCACATCTCGACTGCCGGCTCTCTCCCGCACCATCTTTCACGTGGACATGGACGCCTTTTTTGTGTCCGTGGAAGAACTCTTCGATCAATCGTTGAAAGGTAAAGCGGTGGTGGTTGGCGGACTTCGGAACGAGCGCGGGGTGGTTTCGGCTGCCTCGTATGCGGCGCGAAAGTTCGGAGTGCACTCGGCGATGCCGCTGCGAACCGCGGCAAAACTCTGTCCGCAAGCGATCTTTGTTGACGGCCACCCTGAGCGTTACCGGGAGTGTTCGGAAAAAGTCTTTCAGGTGCTGAGCGCATTTTCTCCGCAGGTTGAGATGGCTTCCATCGACGAGGCGTATCTCGACATGACAGGAACAGCGCGGCTGCACGGACCTCCGCTGCGAGCGGCACAGAAAGTGCACCAGCGGATGAAGGAAGACACGCTTTTAAATTGCTCGATCGGCATCGGTTCATCGCGGTTGATTGCGAAAGTGTCCTCTGCGCAAGCCAAGCCGAACGGAGTGTTGTGGATTGTCCCCGGCGAAGAATCTAAATTTCTCGCGCCGCTCGATGTGCGGGAGATTCCTGGCGTCGGCAAGGTGATGGAGAGCCATCTGCATGAACTTGGCATCAGGAAAGTTGGAGACTTGGCGCGGCTGGCGGAGTCTGAGCTGGAAGAACGATTCGGCAAATGGGGACTGGCGCTGGCCGGCAAAGCGCGCGGAGAAGATGCAGGCGGATGGTTCGATGCCGAAGTAGGCGCAGATACTGAAGCGAAATCCATCAGCCACGAACACACCTACAACGAAGACACAGCGGACGCAAGCCAGCTCGAAGCCACGTTGATGCGGCTTTCGGAGATGGTGGGACGGCGGTTGCGGGAGGCGAAGGTGCACGCCCGGACTATTCAACTCAAGTTGCGTTATAAGGACTTCACTACGATTACGCGCGCTCATACGTTGCCGACGCCGACTCAGCTCGACGGCGAAATCTTTATCCAGGCGCGCAACCTGTTTCACAGGAATTGGAAACAGGGCATGCAGGTGAGACTACTGGGGGTGCAGGCGTCGTCATTCGAGGCCTCGGCGGAGCAGATCAGTCTGCTTGAAGGTGGACGCGAACAACGGTGGAAAGACGCGCTGGCAGCGGCCGATCGGCTGCGTGACAAGTATGGCGAGTCGAGCGTAAAGCTGGCCACCGGCATGCGCGGAAGCTTCCGCGAACGCACTCACGAGAATCCGGCTGGACTGCCTGGGAAGAATAAGGGCAAGTAGGCGCGGACTTGATATCACGCCACGCCGCGGAGCCGAGCTCGGCTGTCCCCGCCTCGGCTGTCCCTATAAAGAGCCGAGAAAAACGAAGGCTGGGTATCCCGGAAGGTGATTCCGGATCCCAGCCCGCGCCTTAGTGCAACTTGTTGTAAGAGTTTCTTAGTTGCCCGGATTCGAATTTGCGGCAGTAGCCGGGGCAGGGCTCGGTGTAGTCGATGCGCCGTAACGCGCCAGTCGCGGATAGAAAGGCGTAACTTCAAACGGCATTTTATCCCGCACCGAGGTGATCGCGACCGGAGCCGTTTTCACCATCTCTGCCTTGTCGTTCCAGGGGTTGATCTTGATGCGACCTCCAAGCGGGAGAGCTGCAACCTGATCCAGCTTGTTGTCGTCGAGCGCCGGACCTTTGGTCGCCAGAGCTGCTAAACGGGTGAGGTTTCCGTTCTCCGCCAAAGGATTGCCCAAATGCGTAGTCAAGAGGGCATTGAGCTGAGGCGCATGGGCTTGCAGCGCTTTCAGGAACAAGCCGACGTTATCGAGCTTCTGCGCGTAAGGTGAGTTGTTCAGCAGATCGACAGCCTTTTTATCGGCAGCGACTTCTTCTTCTGGAATGTGCTTGAATCCCAGGTTCGCGTAAGTGGAATCGTCGGAGAAGAGCATGCGGTCGTTGAAGGCATACTTGCCGCCAAGATTATGGCCGAGCACAATGTGGGCCAGTTCATGCGAGAGCACCGCCGCAAGGCTGGCCTCGTCAGGCAATACGTCGATCAATCCCCGGCTGATCACAATGGTGTTGCCTACGCTGAAGGTTTCAAGCGGAGCGGTGAGCAGCACACGGGTGCGGACCGGGCGCGGGAGCTCGAGATTGTTGGTGACCACCAGGTTGTTGACCACGGTCTGAAGTATGTGGTCAACATCGCCTTCGGGCGCGAGCAGCCCCCCGGCGGTGAGACGCTCGATGACGTTATCTTCCGCCTGTTGCTGCCACTCGCGTTCAGCTTGCAGAGGAGACGCATCCTGCATGGTTGGACTTTCATCTTTCACGCTGTCTACGCGAATCTGCGTGAGTTCGTCGCCCTTGCCCTCTTTCTTGAGGTCATAGCCCCAGATGCGAGTTTGCGCCTTGAAGGCAATCTTGTTCTTCACGCCAGCGCTGAAGTCGCCTTCTTCGCTGTAAATGTAAGCCGGGACCCAGTATCCAGGAACCAGGTTGAGGCGCCAGCTATCCATGTGAAAGAAGAAAGAATTGCGCGGCGCAGGAACATAGGTGCCGTTGAGTCTTACGATGTTGAATTCCAGATCTTCCACCCAGATGCGTCCGAGAAAGCGACCTTTGCCAGAATTTTTCTTGGGCGTGACATCGAAAACCAGGCAGCGAATATCGCCTAGAAATTCGCGGCGGACGTAGCGAAAGTCATAGTGTGACCGGTCGAAATCGGTGCGGTCGGCATAGACCATCCAGGAGAAACCCAGGGGCTGGTACTGAACCTTATAGAGCTTGTGAAAGCCGCCCATTAAGCGCGTCTCCATTCCTTTGCCATCGTCCTTCAGATAGTCCCTGCGGTCGACGATTTCGCCCATATCCATGCGGCCTAGAAAATAGTGATCTTCGCTGGGAACGGAGCCGAGTTGGGCATCCGGACGCAGGTTCTGGAGGTAGGTTTCAACCACCGGCGTGCGGGCGGCGAGAGCTTTCATGAGACCGTGTTCGTGCTCGATGAAGCGGTCTACAACCTGATCCATGGTGGTGGGCTGAGGAAGGAGAGAAGGGGTTGGCGCGGCGGCGGTTGTCTGCTGCGAGCCTTGCTGCGCCGAGTTGGAAGACGACAGCGCGGGAGTGGCCTGCGTAACCGCGGCAGCATCGCGCTGCGCCGATGGTTGTGGCTCCACGGGTTGCTGCGCCGCTACGCTGACCGAAACCAACAGTGCGGCCGTGAACATTAATTTCCGAGTTTGCATGACTTTTCTCTCCGCTCTCCACGTTCTATCGACTAACTTTTCGAAACCGATGCTCTTCTTAAACGCAAGCTGAATGCTGTAGATATAGTTCCAATCAATTCAAAAACCTTAGTACGCCATCTGAAAAAGCACGTGCACGATCGCGGTCGAATCCACCGGCTGACCCAGGCGAAGGGACGGCTTGAAACGCATCTTATTGGCGGCTGCGATCGCGGCTTCGTCCAGGCCATGGCCCAAGCCGCGCACCACGCGATTCACATGCAACGTGCCGTTGGCGTTGAACGTCACTTCCAGCAAAACCTCGCCTTCCAGCTTGAGGTTCCGCGCTTCATCGGTATAAATCGGATTCGGCTTGAAGGTGATTTCCACCGGCAAAGTTGCTGGACCGGAATCGGCTTGCGCGATCTTGGGACCACCATGTACTACTTGCTCCGATCCAAATCCGCCGGTAGCGACAGCGCCGCGGGCGTTGTTGCTTCCGGTGGCGATGCCATTGCCGAAGTCGGCGCTGGCCACCGTACCCTTGATGCCTTTTGCTCCGCCTGATCCGTTGCCTTGTCCCGGACCTGCCGGCATGTCAAAGGAACCGGTCTGAGCCGCATAAAGCTTCGCGGCTTCCTTGCCCGTTCCCTTCAAACCGTTTGGATCGCCGAAGCCTCCGGTCTGCACCTGCTGCACTGCGGCCGTAACCGTGGGGGGTGCGGAACTGCCAGAGAAGTCTCCGGTATGCAAAAGTCGCGGACGCGGTGCACTGGCGGTTATCTTCAGTTGCGGAGCGGCGAATTGATTCATTACGACTTTGGGCGCTTCCACCGGTACGGGGGCGGGAACATGATGAACTTCCTGATTCACGATCAATCTTGGACGGTCGAACACCGGTGCCGGCGGCCGCGGTTGTGGCTTGGACGGCTTCACCTTCACTGGTTCACGAGGCTCGGGCTTGAGCGCCGGAAGCGGAATTAATGAGGTGACGCGATACTCCGTGAGCTGTATCCGGCTCGGAAACAAAAGCCCTATATTGATCAGAAGAAGCGTCGCCAACACGATAAACGTGTAGCCGGCAGCGATGGCGCGCCGGTCGATCTTACGCTCAGGCAAAAGGCCGAGCTGAAAAGCCTGTGGAGACGTAGGCATGCATTTATTCCCAGGAGATCCTGGCCGAGGGAGCGGACCGGGACTGGAATTTTGACATTACGAGAGAAAGGACCGGGGGTAAACGTGTCCACGGCTCTTGACCAAAGGTAACCAGTGCAGGACAGGTACGGGAACTGGGTCATAGTGGGCATCGAGCCCGGTCAGGAGCCGGCGATCCCGGGTTATGGCCGCAAGTGCGCCTGACGCTGCCGGCGAAACCAGGAGAAAACAGGTATGCCAGCCAGAATTACCAGCAAGCCATAGAAAGAGTTCGGCCAATCTCCCCGAAAGGTGTAGTAGAGAAGAATCGCGGCCACCGCGATGAAGAGGGCTGGGACCAAGGGATAACCAAACATCCGATAAGGACGCGGGGCCTTTGGATCGCGCCAGCGGAAGACGAAAACGGTGCTTCCGGCAATCAGGTAGAAGAGCCATTCGGCGAAGATAGCAAGAGAAAAAAGCTGCCGGAAATTGCCCCCCAGCAGGAGGAGGATGATCGACAATACGGCCTGCAATACGATCGCTACCGAGGGAGTGTGGAAGCGCGGGTGTACTTCAGCCAGAGCCGAGAAAAAATAGCCATCGCGGGCAACCGCAAAAGGCACGCGAGCGCCGCTCATAATCGTACCGTTCAGAGTGACCAGCATGGAGACGGCCATGCCGAGGGAGACAAGGCCCGCGCCGGTTCTTCCCATAATCAGGGCTACCGCATCAGAGGCCGGGCGCGGCGAGGCGGCGATTACGTTCGCAGGCAGCACATACTGAACCGCAGCATTCATCAGCACGTACAGCACACCGACTGTGGCCACACCCGCAATGAGGGCGATCGGAATATTTCGTTCCGGGTGCTTTATTTCGCCGGCGACCATGTTCAGGTCGTTCCATCCGTCATAAGCCCAGAGCGCAGCCACCAGCGCGGCCATGAAGCCGGCGATCCCGCCTTTTGCTCCGGTAAAAGTTCCGGCAAAGTTGCTCCAGCCGCGGCCGGGGGCGCTTCCGGCCCCGCTGAAACAGACAGCCACGATGCCGAGAATGATGGCAACTTTCAGAACCGTGAACACCAGTTGGAACTCGCCGGCCTTCTTGACTCCAAGGTAGTTCAAAAAGGAGATGAGAATGGCTGCGGCGATGGCTACGAGCTGGCCCCAGGTTATGGTGAAGGGAACGGAGATCGCTGTGTTGGGAAAAAATGAAAAGATTGAGAACGTGCCCAGAATGCGCACCAGACCGGTTGCAACTGTCGCTACCGAAGCAGGTTTAGCGATGACGAACCAGGTCCAGGCGTAGAGAAAGCCGGCGAGCGGTCCGTAGGCGTCGCGGACGTATACGTATTCTCCGCCCGCCTGCGGCTTCATCGCGCCCAACTCGGCGTAAGTGAGGGCACCAAAAAAAGAGAGCAGACCTCCCACAAGCCAAACCAGGTAAACCAGCTTGGCCGAACCTACGGCCTGCATCATTTCGGAGGGAACAAGAAAGATTCCGCTGCCGATGACCGTTCCGACTACTACTGCAGACGCGTGGCTGACCCCGAGATCGCGGGAGAGCTCGAGACGGGTGGCCGTTCGTTCAATTGACTGCGGCATGAGTGAAGTGTGCCAGTATACGTCAGTGGTTTGCCTGCGTTTGTTCTCGCAGAAATAAACTGGAAGCATATCCCACGGCAAACGTTACGACGGTGCCAATCACCACCCACCAGGTCCACGCAACGTGCGCCCGCCACAAATACAATTCCACAGTGAATCCCACCAGCATCCCGACCATCGCGCCGCGCTGATTCGCTTTACGCGTCAAGACCCCCAGCAGGAAAACTCCGAGTAGTGCTCCGTAGGCCACGGATGCAATCTGTAATCCTACTTCGACCACGCGACCCACCTTTTGCAAGGCCAACATCGCTAATGCAAAAAGGACCATAGCCCAGGCAAAGGTCGCCCAGCGGGAGAGCCGCATTTGGGCGCGCTCATCGGCTTGCGGACGGAAGCGCACATAAAAATCCATGATGGAGCTTGACGACAGCGAGTTGAGCGCTGCGCTCAAATTTGACATGGCTGCAGCCAGAACAGCGGCGATCAGAAGCCCGGAAATGCCGTGTGGCATTTGATTGACGATGAACGTGGGATAAATCCGATCGGATTTGCCGAACGTCGCCGAGGGCACACGGTAAAAAGCCCACAGCATCACGCCCACCATTAAGAACAACGCAAACTGAAAAAGAATTGCTACACCGCTTGAGATGAGCGCTATGGCGGACTGCTTCTGCCCGCGTGCGGCCAGCAGTCGCTGGACAAAGAGTTGATCAGTACCATGGCTCGCGGTGGTGAATGCGGTGCCACCGATGATGCCCGCCCAGAACGTGTAGGGCAGCCAGAAATTGGCGCTGAAGTCGAAAATCCGTAGTTTGCCGGCGCTCGATGCCGCGGC
The DNA here is from genome assembly GCA_963842075.1 of uncultured Acidobacteriota bacterium. GTDB lineage: Bacteria > Acidobacteriota > Terriglobia > Terriglobales > Acidobacteriaceae > Sulfotelmatobacter. The sequence goes on from CAWJFA010000024.1 coordinate 378,070, forward strand.
ATGAATGGCAGTCCATCCTCCGGGCACAAGATGCAGAATTGTAACCAGTCCTACCAGGGTTCCGCCGACGTAGATCACGGTCTGCACGACATCGGTCCAAATCACCGCCGCCAGTCCGCCTTCGAATGTATAGATGAGCGTCAATATGGTGATAATGGCAATTGATGTTATTTCGCCGGTCCCGAGGGCGATCGATACTACGATCGAGACGGCATAAACGCGTACACCCTCGGCGGCGGCGCGCGTGAGCAGGAAAAGTCCGGCGGTGAGGGACCGCAACCCGCGCCCGAAGCGCCGTTCGATCAATTCGTAAGCAGTGTAAAGATCGCCGCGAAAGTAATGAGGCAGCAATACAAAGCTGATTACCACGCGTCCCAGCACATATCCCATCACGACTTGCAGGAAGGTGAGATTGCTATCGTAGGCAAGGCCGGGAATGCTGATGATGGTGAGCGTGCTAGTTTCGGCGGCAACAATGGAGAGGGCAATGGCCCACCAAGGGATATCGCGTCCCGCAAGAAAATAATCACGTAGCGAACGATGCCGCTTGCGAAAGTGCAGCCCGAACAGAGTGATGCCAACCAGATACAGTGCGATGATCGCGAGATCGAGTTTGCCGAGGCCCATGCGTTGAAGCTCTTCAATTATGGCGGCAATCCGCAGGCCGCGCGAGTGAGACTTTAGAGACCGGCTGTCGTGATGTAGAGATGTTGCTAGCTATGCTGTGCGGCGAATCTGGGGGAACTCAATCTGTCGCTGTGGTAGAACTGACGCGTGGCCTACTATCTGGGCATTGATGGCGGCGGAAGTAAGACGACGTGTGCGTTGGGCGATGAGAATTCGCTGATCGCCACTGCCACTGCAGGTCCCAGCAACATTACGCGAGTAGGAGAGGCTGGCGCTCGCGAGTCACTGCACCAAGCCATACGCGAGGTGTGCGCGGCGGCGAAGATCGACCCGCGGGAGGTGCAGCGCGCCTGCATTGGAGCTGCCGGCGTCGGGCGCGTGGATGTTGCGACCATTGTAAGGAAGATTGTTGCAGAAATGATTTCGGGTGAGATTGAAGTCGTTGGCGATATGCCGGTTGCCCTGGAATCCGCCTTCGGCACGGGTCCGGGCGTGGTTGTCATTGCCGGGACTGGTTCGTTTGCCTATGGCCGCAATGCGCAGGGAAAGACCGTGCGCGCAGGTGGTTGGGGCTTTGCTGTTTCCGATGAAGGCTCAGCTTATTGGATCGGCCGCACAGCGGTAACCGGCCTGTTCCGAGCGATCGATCAGAAGACCAATCAGGAGAAAAATGCTGAAGCCGTGGCAGGGGAATCGCTGCTTTTTCGAGAACTGAAAGCGGCATGGAAGGTGCAATCTCTTAGCGACTTCGTGCGCACTGCTAATTCCAATCCAGAATTCGCGGCGTTGTTCGCCCCGATCCTGGCTGCTGCCGATTGTGGAGATGGCGTGGCGCAGCATGTTCTTGAGCGAGCCGGCAGGGAACTCGCGCAACTCGCGGAGATCGTCGTGCACCAGCTTTTTCCGGAGGACCTGGGGAGGCAGATTATTGTTCCGCTGGCTGTAGCGGGGGGCGTCTTTCGTCATTCCCAGCGAGTGCGTGAAGTTTTCAACAATGAAATTCAGCGAGTCGATTCGCGAGTGGAGATGACTCCGCAAGTGGTCGAGCCGGTTGAGGGTGCTTTGCGAATGGCGCGCAGAGGCGGAGCGGCTTGACCAGAGATGGACTAGCCGCGAATTCGATGGGTGCAAACGCCGGATCAGCGCCCGCCGCCAATTTCTAAAATGGCGCCGGTTGTGTACGAAGCGGCGGGCGAAAGCAGCCACAGCACGCCTTCGGCTACTTCGAGTGCGGTGCCCGGCCGGTGCATCGGAATGGTTGCCGCCAGGCGATTGAGCCGATCTGGTGCGCCGCTGGCGGCGTGCAACCCAGTTTCAATGAGTCCGGGAGCGACCGCGTTGACACGAATTCCTTCAGTCGCAACTTCGCGAGCCAAGCCGATCGTGAAACTATCAATCGCGCCCTTCGACGCGGCGTAATGCACCCACTCTCCTGCGGAGCCCGTGTGAGCGGCCCGGGAGGAGATGTTTACGATAGAGCCGCCGGTTCCGCCGTGGCGGGTTGACATGCGGCGCACTGCCTCACGCGCACACAAAAACGCACCTGTAACGTTTACCGCCATAACTTGCGCGAGGGTGCTTGCGGTGACTGCATCCACGCGGGAAAATCCGCCGGTGATTGCGGCGTTGTTGACCAAAGCCTTGATTGTTCCGAGCTCACGCTCGGCGGTTTCAAAGAGCCGAACGATATCCGCTTCACGAGCCATATCTGCCTGAATGGCGCAGGCGCGCCCTCCACCGGAGACGATCTGTTCAACAATGGCGCGCGCTTCGGCATCGCCACTGGAGAAGTTGACGGCCACGGAAAGTCCGCGGGCACCGGCAAGCGTCGCTACGGCTGCGCCGATGCCGCGACTGGCGCCGGTCACGACGAGGGCTCCCAGTTCTTGTTGCCCAGGCATAGATTCCATCGTCAGAACACTTTAGCAATAAAACTCTGGGCTGTGCGACCGTTGCTCATTGGTAATCTGTCGTGCGAGCCTCGCGGCCTGTAGCATCGCAGCATTGCATATGATGGAGTGGCTGCAATCGATTTTCGATAAGCCGGTTTTCGAGAAACCGTGGAAGCCGGTCTCAGCTCCGGCGCTCGCGGCGTGGCTCGTTTTTTATATTGGATTCCTGGCGTATGCGTTTTCGGCTCACGGCGGATTCCTTTTCATCGACTCTGCGAATCTGGTGGTGCACGAGGGCGGGCACAATCTTTTTAGTTGGTTCGGCCCTACTCTCCGCCTGTGGGGAGGGACGCTGCTGCAGTGGCTTGTGCCATTTCTGCTGGCGGCATATTTCTTTAATCAGCGGGAGACTGCGGGGTTCGTTTTCTGCCTGTTCTTCTTCTTTGAAAACTGGCTCTACACGGCAACCTACATGGCCGACGCGCGAGCGCAGGTGTTACCTCTGGTCACGACGGGCGATCCGGAATTTGCCGAGCACGATTTCTACCGAATCTTCACCAGCCTGGGCGTTCTCAACTATGACACGAAGATTGCCGCCGTGGTTCGCCTATTGGGTTGGTGCGGAATGATTGCGGTTGTGATTTGGTTTGCGCGCCAGGAAACCGGTGGCAGAGGATCAGGGGCGCTGCAAGCGCCAGACGACGAGAGGATCAGATTCCAAGAATTCCTCTCTGGCAAGTCCGGTCGGCCATAAAAATGTGGACCTATGCGTGCACTTGTTGCCTGCAATGCCTACAATAAGTGCATGCGATACACCATCCGCAATGTGCCGCATAGTTTGGACGAAGCTCTTCGCAGGGCCGCCCATGAGCGCGGCAAAAGCCTGAATGAGGTAGCGATCGAAGCCCTGGCGCGAGGTGCAGGCTTGAGCGGAGAGCGCGACCGGCAGCGCGATCTCGGCGACATCGCAGGCACCTGGCGCAAAGATCCCGCTTTCGACAGCGCCGTGGCCGCGCAGGACACCATTGACGAAGAGATGTGGCGGTGAGGCTGGCGCTCGACACGAACCGCTATACCGACCTGTGCCTGGACGACCGGTTTGCTGTCGAAACGGTCGAGCTCGCCGATGAGGTGTGGTTGCCCTTCATTTTGCCTGGAGAATTGCGCGCCCGGTTCGCTGTGGGCAGTCAGGGACCCCGCAACGAGGCCGTCTTGCGCCGCTTTCTGCTGAAGTCTGGCGTTGGCGTGCTCTACGCCGATGAACAGACGACGCATCATTACGGCGCCGTTTACCGGCAACTGCGTAAGCAAGGCTCTCCGATCCCGACCAACGATATGTGGATCGCGGCCCTCGTCCTGCAGCATTCGCTTGTTCTCTGTGCCCGTGACGCTCATTTTGACGTGCTGCCGCAGCTCCCGCGGGTGTAGGGAAGGATATCGACACGGTTGCGGATTGCGATGGGGGCAGAATTACGCGTGCTTTCTGTGGCAAGGGTGGGATTCCACAAGTCTTCGCTCTGTGACTCTGTGGTTAGCCGATTTTCGGAAGAACTCTACTTCCGAAAGTGATTGCTGATCGCTTCCGCCTGTACCCGAGTTACGACCGCTGAAAGAGCGGCCGGATCCGCTTGCTTGACTGCCTGCAGGCTGCCGAAATGTTCCAAAAGGCGTCGAGTAGTGCTTTCGCCTACTCCTGGAATCTCCAGAAGTTCGGTAGAACGATCGCGCATCTGGCGGCGTTTGCGATGGAAGGTTACGGCGAAACGATGAGCTTCGTCGCGAATCAGTTGAATCAAGTGCAACACAGGCGAGTGATGATCGAGCGCGATCGGATCTTTCTCCTGCCCATAGACGTAGAGAATTTCTTCACGCTTGGCAATGGCGGCGAGCGGCTGGTTGATAATCTCCAGTGATTCCAAGGCCTCGGCTGCGGCGTGCAACTGGCCGAGGCCGCCGTCGATGAGCACGAGACTCGGCATGGGTTTCTCTTCCTGCTGGAGGCGCTTATAACGGCGTGAAACTACCTCGCGCATGGAGGCGAAATCGTCGACGCCATCGACCGTGCGGATGATGAATTTGCGGTAGTCCGATTTTTTCATCTTGCCATCTTCCCAAACCACCATGGAGGCGACGGTTTCCGCACCTTGAATATGCGAAATATCGAAGCACTCGATGCGCTTGGGTAGATCGGGCAGGCTGAGCACTTCCTGCAACTCTTCCTGAATGGCTTTGGCGTTGGGCTTGAGCACGCGAAAGCGCTGATCGTAGGATTGTTTGGCATTGGTTCCGGCGAGGTCGAGGAGCGCGCGCTTATCGCCCCTCTGCGGAACCAGGATGTGAACTCGGGCGACGCGGGCACCTTTGTCCGCGGTCTGATCGGATAACAGATCCTCAAGCGTCTCACGATCTTCGAAATCAACTGGGACGTAGAGATTGCGTGGAACGTAAGGCTGGCCGATGTAGAGCTGTTTCAGCAGCGCGGAGAAGAAATCGCTGGGACGGAAAGGGTCCGTGGTGGCAGATGGCGACAAGCTTTGCTCGTCTGGACAGCCCGTAGCGGCTGTCCCCACATTTTCAGTGGATGCCTCCGAGGGTGACGCGAACTCGGGGAGATCTTCCCAGAAGAATTCGCGGCGGTCGACGACACGGCCGCCGCGCATGTGAAATAGATTCACCGCCAGCATGCCGTTTTCGTAATGATATCCAAAGACATCGGCATCGTCTCCTTCGGCTGCGGCAATTCGCTGGCGCTCCTGTAACTGCTCGACGGTGGAAATCAGGTCGCGATAGCGGGCCGCGCGTTCATACTCCTCAGCCGCGGCGGCTTGTTCCATGCGGGTGTGCAAGGAGCGGCTCAAATCGGTCGGCCGGCCTTCCAGAAAAAGCTTCACGTCGCGCACTGCTTCCTGATAAGCATCGGGCGTTGTCAACGCCTGCACGCAAGGGCCAAGGCAGCGCTTGATGTAGTACTGGAGGCAGGGACGCGGATGAAAGCGCGTCAGATCGACCTTGCACGATGGGATCAGAAAATTCCGGTGGATCAGATCGACGATACGGTATGCGAGATTGGCGGGAAAATACGGACCATAATAGGAGCTGCCATCCTTCCGCAGGCGGCGCGTAACGTACACCCGCGGCCAGCGCTCGGCCAGAGTCAGCTTCACGTACGGATAAGTCTTATCGTCGCGCAGCAGGATATTAAAGCGAGGCTTGCGCTGCTTGATGAGATTATTCTCGAGCGCTAGCGCTTCTTTGTTGTTGCCGACCACGATGTAATCGACGTCGGTGGCCTCGCGCACCAGCGTACCGGTCTTGGAGTCCTCCCAACGGCCCTCGTGGAAGTAGCTGGCCACGCGGCTGCGCAGGTTTTTTGCCTTACCCACATAAATGACTTCGCCCTCGGCGTTTTTATAAAGGTACACGCCGGGTTCGGTGGGGATGGTGCGGATTTTCTGAAGAAGATCCATCGAGAGGTGTTTGTATTCTATTGGATGATGATCAACTCCACTGTGTTACAAGAATGTCAGATGAGGACAACATTCACGGGCCAGGAGGGCTTCTCCCGGAGGCTGCTTTTTGCCGCACCACTCCGCATAATCCTGCTGGGCGCAATGTTTTGCGCCGTCAACAATATACTGGGTCAGTCAACCACCCCGGCGCAATCCAACCCGGCTGAGCAAGCGAAGCCGGCACAGGAAAAGAAAGACGATGCCGCTCAATCCGCTGCCAGGTCAAGCGCCCACCACTTCGACCGCGTCGTCATTATCGTGCTTGAAAATGGCGACTATGAAGCCGCGGTAAAGGATAGCAACCTGGCTGCGCTGGCCGCCCAGGGCGCGAGCTTCTCGAACTTTCACGCGCTGTTCCATCCCTCCTACCCAAATTACCTGGCTATGGTCGCCGGCACAGATTTTGGCATCCATCGCCGGCCGCGCTTTCTGGCCGACCGGCAAGTTAACTTTCCCGACGACGCTGCTCATAAGACGATTGCCGATCGCCTTATTGCCAGCGGTCTGGACTTCAAGAATTACGCTGAGGAGTTGCCGGAAGGGAATTGTCCGTATCGGATCGACGACCAGCACGTTGCCAGCAGCAAGAAAGGCGACTATGCGCGAAGGCACGTGCCGTTCCTTAGTTTTCGCGAAGTGCAGGAAAAATGGTGCGACCGGGTGGTGCGCGTGGATTCCGGGAAGGGCAATAGCCTGCTGGGAGACGACAACTTTTTCGTGAAGGATGCGAAAGCCGGGCTCGTCGCCTATTCGTTCTACAGTCCAAACATGAACAACGACGGGCACAACACCAACGTTGCAGTTGGCGCGGCGTGGGTGCGCAAGTTTCTCGACAAGACGTTCACAGAAAAGCTGCGCAAAGGCACGTTAGTGGTTGTGACCTTTGATGAGTCCGATCACAATGCTGATAACAGAATCTTTACTCTTTTTCTCGGCGACATGGTGAAGGAGGCGAGCCAGCAGGATCCGAAGGTTCTGGACCGTTATTACACTCACTACAGTGTGTTGCGAACCATCGAGGACAATTTTGGATTGGAGCCTTTAGCCGCGGGTGATCGCGAGGCGGCGCCGATAACTGATATCTGGAAGTGAGTTCGACCGGTCGCGGGGGGTTCGCCGGGGCCGGAATCCAGCCAATCGACCGGACGCGAAGCCAAGAAATAAACCGCGATCTGAGCTGAAGTGTATAAAATTTCCATGACTCATGTGGGGTTTTCGTCATCTGGAGGGGCGAGACTTTGAGCGGTTTCCGCAAGTCCACCCGCAACTGGTTGAAAACGTATATACTTATATGGGGAATGGACTGTATGGCGGACTGGCACGTCCCGTGCAAAAGTAGAAGCGGGATTTGTCGGTATTAGCGATTTCCCAGGCTTTCAGTATGCCGGAATTTTGCGCTCGGGAGATACCCGAATTGCGCTGAGACAAGAACATCAAGGAGCTTTTCCCATGACCCGCACTTCGTTAGCAATTTTCTTAGCCGTGAGCATGGCCGCGACCGTCGGCTGCACCAGCAAGAACTATGTCAAACAACAGACTACCCCGCTGATCAACAAGACGAACGAACTCGATGACTTGACGGCGAAAAACAGCAAGGACATCAAAGACGTCGATGCCCGGGCGCAAGCCGGCATTCAGGCGGTAAACGCCAAGACGGCCGACGTGGAACAGAAGGCCCAGGCCGCTGGCCAATCCGCAGCTTCGGCGCAGCAAACGGCCGATGCAGCCAATAACCGGGTTGGCGTCCTGACCAACACCGTCGCGAACCTGGACAACTATCGTCCAGTCGCTGAGACATCGGTAAAGTTCGGCTTTAACAAAGACAATCTCACCCCCCAAGCCAAAGAGGCGCTCGATCAGCTGGCCGGGACCATTTCGAGCACCAAGGGCTACATCATCGCGCTCGAAGGCAGCACGGACTCCGTGGGTCCAGCCGACTACAACTACGATCTGAGCCAACGCCGGGCGAACTCGGTAATCCAGTACCTGGCCTCGAAATATAATGTGCCCGCGCACAAGATTTATGTGATCGGGTTGGGCAAGGACAAGCCGGTGGAATCGAACAAGACAAGAGAGGGGCGCGCAGACAATCGCCGCGTGGATGTGCGGCTAATGACCAACACCCTCGGCGACACTACGCCGGCGACCCCATCGACAACGGGACAGAGTAACCCGTCGTCGCTGTAATCGAATAGTTTTATCCTCCCCCCGGAGGACTTCGCCAACCAGGCCGCTCAAAGCCTCCCCCCATTGAGCGGCTTGGGTTTTTTTTGCCCGTGGTCATCGTTATCTACGTCCTGCCGAAGGTAAAATGAAAGCATGAATGGAAGGTTGTTGGGAATTGTTGTGATGGCTGCCGCAGTGGCAGCAGGAGCCCAACAGGGAAGTAGTGCGGATTCCGGCGCGGTGAAACCGCCGGGCGCCTCGCAGTCGAATTCGCCCGCACCAAGTGCTGGAACGAAGGCCGCGCCTTCGGGCTCGACGCAGCCTGGTTCTGCGCAAGCTGGTTCTACGCAGCCTGGTTCTGTTCCATCCAACTCTACTTCGTCGTCCTCGCAATCGAAAGCGACCTCGAATTCTAGCCAGCCGTCTGCCGGCGGACTATCGGATGACCTGAAGTTTCCTGAATCCGACCCGGCCGAGCCGTCTACGCCAGCCTCGTCTTCCAAAGCGTCGCCCCTGGCGCCACCGCGTTCAGATCGAGTGCGGGTCGATGACCTGGGCCCGGGCGTGGGTGAAAGTTCAAGCAAAGATGCGCCGGTTGACTTGAGCGCTCCCCCGGACGATGCTAAGGCGCATCCGCAGAGTCCGGACGCCGTGGCCCAGGCTGAGGCCGAAGCCCTGAGCAAGGGGGGCATCAGCGAATTCCACACCTGGGATCCACACAAGGCTGCTAAAGACGTCGAGGTAGGAGATTTTTACTTCAAGCGCAGAAACTATCGTGCCGCCGAAGAACGCTACCGGGACGCGCTGCGCTATAAAGATAACGATGCAGTGGCGACCATTCGGCTGGCAGTGTGTCTGGAAAAACTGGGAATCCTGGACGATGCTCGCGCTGAGTACGAGAGTTATTTGAAGATTCTGCCGCACGGACCGCAAGCGGGCGAGGCACAGAAGGGCATCGCGCGACTAAAGGCGGAGACGGCGGCAGCGAAATAAGCTGGGCAAGCTGGATTGGCATGCGGTCCGCGTGGCCGGGAACCTCCCGGCCTCGTCCATTTCACCGTCGACCGACTTTACTATCGGAAGCTTCTCCGAGAATCAGGCTCGCGGGCCATTTCGGGCCTGAGCACGCTTTGCTCTTGGAGCGAGCCGCCCCCGCTATAACCGTCTCGATGGCGTCGAGGCAGGCATGAATCATTTGGGTACGCAGGGGGTCGGAAACACCCCCGCGGATCATCAGCATGGCGGTACCGTGCATCAACGACCATAGTGACAGCATGAGGCGAGTATGCTTTCGGGGCGAGCCCCCCAGGCGCTGCGCCACACGCAGGCGCATTAGGTTGAAAGTTGGCCAAGGTTCGTGCAGGGATGGCGGCTGGGCAAATCCATCGAAGAGCACTTCGTAGGCGTGGCAGTGCTCCATGGCAAACTCAAGATAGCGCCGGCAGGCCTGCGCGAGCGAGCGTGTGGGACTTACCGCGGCGAAAAGTTCAACCCGCGTTTCGATGCGCACGGCGCGAAGAATATCGTCGCGGTCGTGATAACGCTCATAGACCGTAGGTGTGGTAGTTCCCGCCGCCTTGGCGACGCCCCGCATGGTGAGGGCTTTTTCGCCGCCCCGGGACCAGAGCCTGCATGCGGCGTCAAGGATGCGTTGTTCGAGTTGAGGATCTGCTTGTCTGGGCAACGGTCCGCCTCCATACCGTCAGAATCACTACATGGCCCAATTGCTTTGACTACGTCTAACTAACATCGTACAATTTATTTCAGTCCATTACCTGTTCAATCCGCATCTGTGTTTGCCGGAGTCACTTGGCTGTTTCCCAGCAGCCCTCCCCAATGAAAGTGGCTCCGGCAAGCGCGAACCGGGAACCAGTTTGAAGTGGGGTGTTGTGGATGCTCAACGATGAAACCAGAAAACAGGCGGAAATTGCGCGCCTGAGTTCCGACCTCCGCACGGCGAAGATAGAACTGCTCAGCGCGCAGTGTGCCGCCGACCGTCTCCGTCTGCAATATTCAGTCGAAGATATTGTTTCTTTCGGAGAACGCCAGGCGCTCAAGGGTGCTATCGCCTCGGCCGCGGCAGTGTGCCGATTCTTTGCTTCCCTCGAACAACAAATAAAGCAGGCGGAAAAGCAAAAATAACAGGCAGAATCTGATTCAGTTCTTGGTCCAGTAACCTTCCGAAGCGACAAATCCCTATTTCTCCACTCGTATAAATGCGCCGGTCGAGGCGTTGATGGCAACTGTAAGTTTTGCAGCGTCGCGAGATTCTCCGTAAATCACGTGCCAGACTAATTCGTTGGTATTGTGATTCCAGTCGCAGATGTAAATTACGGGAGTAGAGGCGTCCTTTTCCAGAACTTTGTCGCCGCCGTGTTTCTGGGCCTCGGCAAAAGCCTGGTCGGAATCCACCTTAAGGAAGGCTACGTCAAAAATCTGGGTGGATGCATTGTTCGGGTTATAACTGTCTTCGTTGCCGGGCGAAACGCCGCGCGAAGGAGCATCGGGGGCATTGCTGCCCGACCAGATAAAAGGCTTCACGCCGTGCTGCATTGCGGAGGCGAAACTGGCACGCCAGATGGCCGACTTGCCGTCGTGGCCGTTGCCGTCGGCCGAGGGAGTAGACTCGATGCGAAAGGGCTTTACGTCGGTGGCGTAATTTCGCGCTGCGATAAAGACTTTCTGAAAGGCCGCTCGCCCGGTCAGGAGCTCCGGGGCTTTAACTTCAGGCTTGGTCTCCGGCGGCTTTGCGGTATTGGAGTCGCATGCGGTGAGCATTGCGAGAATCGCGAGTAAGGTGGCCGCGATTGTGATTTTGACCGAAGAGCGGCGCATGGCGAATGATGTTTGAGTTCCAACTTCGCCGGTTCGGGCAATTACTGCGGAGACGTCAGCGGTCTCTGGCGGCACAAAGTCCCGCATTTTCATGGCGACCTTTCTGTTTCAATGAGTGTTTTGGTTGTCGCGCAACATTCTACCTGAAGCGCGCGGAAACGCGAGAGTAGTGCGATGGATTCCCGCCTGGAAGAATTGAAGCGAGTTCTGGAGTCGGCGGTGCAAGGCATGTCCCAGGAGCAATTGATTTGGCATCCTGCGAGCAAGTGGTCCGCGGCGGAGGTGCTGGAACACTTGTATCTGACCTATACGGGAACGATCAGGGGTTTCGAGAGGGTGATCCAGGCTGGCAAACCGCTGGCAACGCGAGGATCAGTCAGACAACGCTTCCGGAGTTTGGTGGTCACGGGGTTCGGTTATCTGCCCACGGGACGCAAGGCACCGCCGCCGACCCAGCCTCGTGGATTGCCCACGCTCAAAGTGCGAAACGAGATTGGGGAAAAAATTGGGGTAAATGGACGCGATCATCACGCAATGCGAAGCCCGCTTCGGAAGCAGCACCCGCTTGCTCGACCATCCGATTCTCGGACCGTTGACTGCGACGCAGTGGCGGAAGTTTCATCTGCTGCACGGACGCCATCACCAGAAGCAGATTCTTGGCTTGCGTGAAGGCCTGCAGCGAATGGATTGACCTACACGCTGCCGGTGGCATCCTTAACTAATTCAGATATTTACTCACGCATGGAGGGAGGAACGCCGGCTTTGCGGGCTTCTTCCTGCATCTCGTCGAGTTTCTGCTTGGCATCTTCGACGGCTTTTTGTTTGTCGGCGATCTGTTGCTTATATTGCGCTTCCTGCTTGTCCCAATCAGTGGAGTTGCGCAGGCGGTTGCCGACGTCGGCGTACATGGCGGCGGCGCGCAGCTGGTACTCGCGCTGCAGAACATCGAGCTCGCGGCTGGCTAAATCAATCTGCTGCTTTTGCGCGGCCAACTTGTCCTGCCATGCTTTCCAGGCGGCTTGTTTCTTGGCCTCTTCGTCGTTCGTTGTAGAGGGCTTGGCCGCGTCCTTCGTGTCGGCGGGCGCAGACTTTGTCGCGGAGTCGGTTGCGGCGCTGGCGGACTCGGAGGGCGGCTGGCCGACGATAGAGAGCTTGTCATCCTTGGGAAGGTTGTCATTGTCAAAGACTTTGGCCTTGGATTTGGGGACGGTGGGGTCTTTGTGAACTTTACGAGCATAGTCACCGAGGGATTGATCCAGTGGCTGCGGTGCTGTTTGTGCGCCGGCCAGAGAGCCCAGCAGGACCGTGAACAACCCGAATAGGAAAGCGAGATACGCGATGCGTTTCATAGGTTCATCCTCTGCGTGTACTTAATTTTGCGTGCCAGCAGCCGGGCGCTTAGCTGCCAAAAACCCTCCAATGTGATGGTCCAGACGAGCGGCTTCGCTGGCAATATCAGCCGCCAGTTGAGGGGCCAAATCAGGATCGCGGTTCCGCGCCAACTGCTGTGCGTATCCGGCGATGGTGGTCAGAGAAGTGCGTAACTCCAGGGCCATTTCGGCGGAAATTTCACCCTGCAGCTCTTGCTGGTGGCGGATGCGCTCAAATTCGCTGCGATCGATGATCAGACACGCAACTCCGAGCAGGCTGCCATCCACCGAAGGCACCGGCGAAACCGTGACTGCAATACGGATCAGTCTGCCGGCGGGAGTGGTGTAGTCCGCCTCCACTTGCCTGCTCTTGCTGCCCTCGCGCAAAACTGTCTGGACTTCTTCCAAGAGCCGGCCGCGTGACTCTCCCGGTGCATCGGAACCCGGTGCATCGGAATTGAATGTGGACGCGACAACGGCGGCGCCGCGAAAGATATCCTCCGCGCTCATGCCAGAGGGAGAATTGAACCCCAGGATGCGCTTCGCCGCGGGGTTAGCCTGTTTCACCAGTCCGTTGAGGCCAAACACAAGTACACCGGAGGGTAGATTGGAGAGCACAGCCTGGCTGAAATTTTCTGTAGTTCGGGCGCGCCGCTGTTCGGCGAGAGTCTGCACCTGCAGCTCATGTTTCTGTTGCTTGAGCTGCTGGATGACTGTGTTATAGAGATGCAGCGGCAAAGCGTCCAAGGTGGGTGCGGCCGCGGAATCGAGATCGGCTTCGGCGGTAATATTTCGGCGCAGGGCGCGCATCAGCCAGATCGCGAGCACGAACGCACTGCCTGCCGCAAACAGCACCAGGGAACCGCGCAAGACCAGCGGATTGGTAAGAAGTCTTACCACCACAGCCTCCCGTACCATCTCAAGAACTGGTTGCCGAGGAATAATGCGAGCAAGGCCATGCTGCCGAGGAAAACACCGAAGGGCATTTGATAATGGCGGTAAACCATTTGCGCCGACTGCCATCCGCGGCGGCGCGCGGCTTGGAGACTAGCGAGCCGACGCAGGAAGCGCTGAGTGCGCTTGATCCAGACCACGAGAACGGTCGTCAGTCCAAACAGCGATCCCGCCAGCGAGGCGGCAAAGATGGTAAAGATAGTTAGCTTGATGCCGAGAAATGCGCCGACCATCGCCATCAGTTTCACATCTCCGAAGCCCATGCCTTCGGTTCCGCGCCAGCGCAGGTAGGCAGCGCCCGCGCCGTAAATGAACGAGGCACCGACTGCCGCGCCCAGCAAAGAATCGAGCAAGGAAAACAAGCGAGCGGATAATTCAGCACTGAAGGGCAGATTCACCATTCCCGGCAGAAACTGCGACGCCATGTCGTGCACTGGGACCAGCAGGCTGAACAGCACACCCAGGACGAGTCCGGGGAGCGTAAGTTTGTCGGGCAGCAGCTTGGTTTCGGCATCCGTAAAGATGAGACCGAGCAGAAGAAATCCAAAGACGCAGTATTTCAGCGTGGCCCAAGTGAGTCCGAAATAGGCGTAACAGCTGAGAAAGAGAAATGCGGTGAGCAACTCTACGAACAGGTAGCGCGCCGAGATTTTGGCTTTGCAGTGCCGGCAGTGGCCGCGAAGAGACAACCAGCTGACCACCGGCAGATTGTCATAGAATGCAATCGCTCGCTTACAGTGGGGACACGCCGAACCTGGCGCCACCACCGATAAAGCCAGGGGCAAGCGATAGATACACACGTTTAGAAAGCTGCCAAAGGCCAGCCCGAGGACAAAAATCGCCGATGCGTAAACAGGATCCACTGAGTTTTTGGCGTTCGTCGGAAGATGCGATCACGCTCTGCGTGCACATCTTAGTAAGAACGCAGAATTGCTGTTTCTTGAGTGGATTATAAGGCGAGCGAGGCAGCCAGGACTAAGTACTGAAGTCACTGTCCAAACGGACATTGTTTGACAAATTCAGTTTGACAAGTTCAGCGGTTACAAGGCCAGTAGAATCAGGGGAATTGCGGTGGGGGCCGCCGCTCGTATCAGGGGAAGTCAAAACGCAACAACTCTCCTTCGAGCGCAGTGGCCCAAGGCTCGGGAGTCGGGAGCCTGCCCTGCCAGGTAGCCCAGTTTCGAGGGATCAAGCGGGTTTCTGGCGCAGGGATCTCCAGCCAGTTTTTTCCGGTCTGCTGGCGCACAAAGACGGAAAAGGCGAGGGCTCCGACCGCGCCACCTACAACCCTTTGCGGCGGCATCGCACTCCATTCGAACAGGCTTGCCTGCAAACTTTCAGTGATGGATTCTCCGGCCTGGATGCAAAGAATCCAGTCGTGCCGCGCCAGATCGAGATAGTGCTTCGCTGCGGAATGGCTGTGTGCGGTCACGATACGGGCTCCGTATGCGGAGGCGATGCTGCGGGTGGAGTCAGAGGAGTTGTCATCCACAATCAAGAGCTCGGCGCAAGGAAGCAGAGTTTCGAGCGTCCGCCCCAGGCGCAGGGCATCGTTCATAGTGTGCAGCAACGCCGTGATTGGAGGCATGGGAGTAGGACTCGCCTTGCCTTCAGAGTGTACGACGAAGCGAATCATTGGTGCGATTCGAAAGATTGTCAGGCGAGCGGTAAATCGCCATCTGGCGGAGATCTTTTGTGTACTCCACGCATCTGCGGTTCATTCGGCCGTCCCGTTCGCTGTTCGATGCCGTGCAGACGATGGTGCGTTTCCGAACAGGATGCCGGTTTCTACCTCAACCGGCTTGCCGCCCTGCCGGTACTCCTTGAACTTCCATTGGCTCAGGGCGTCGGTAATGACCTTTGCCTGATCGGGGAATGCACTGAGAAAATGAATGTGTTTTATCTTACCGTCTTTGCCGATCATGATTCGGACCGGAACTGGGTTGAAGCGGTGCTCGGTGAAAACGGGATCAACGCGAGTAATCAGGTTTTCGTCGCTGGCGTAATCCTTGACACAAACCGGAACATCGCCACCGCCGGTTCCTGCCGTGGGACTTGCTTCTGCGGGAAGTTTCATCTTGTTCAAGTCCAGAGTCAGGGTTTCCAGCAGTTTCGTGTCGCGGCTGGTCAGGACTATTTCAACAGCGTGGCAGCGAATTTCGGTCGCCAGAACATACCAGTGCAACTGTGCCTCGGGAGACCAGTAGGCAAAAAAAGTAAACGAACGGCCGGCGATTTTTGTAGGCGTAGGTGGCATTTCGACTTTGTAGTCCGCCTGCAAATTGTCTTTTGAGAAATTGATGAGCTCGAGCGCGTTGGCCGCACGCAGCGGGGTGAAGAACATATCCTGGGCGGTGATCAAAACTGTGCCTCGATCCGTGCCTTTGAATGTGGTCATAGGACTGATCTGGGCCAGCACGTAGCGGCCGCTATCGGAGGGCGGTGGTCCTTTATATTTTTCGGACCAATCCGAGGGTAGAGGATAAGTCATTCCAAAATACTGGTTAGTGAAAACGTTGTTGGTGACGCTTCCGCCTTCCGGCAACGGAGTCACAGAATCACTGGCGCTGGACCATGCGCCCTTTACCAGAATGACGCCGGTCGGGACTTTCGTCAGCGGCTGCACGTTGTCGGAAAAGTCGCCGCCGTTTTTGGGAGCGTTTTGCGCTCCGGCGCTTCGCGCCAGAGACAGCACAGACGCGGATAGGGCGAGGATGATAAACGAGCACAATGATTTCCCGTGCATATTTTCCCTTCGAAGGCAAACATCGTTCTGTGGCCTCGGCGAATTCGCCACAAATGATTTTTTTGAATGGAAAAGAGCTGGCGAGACATTTTCGTGTCTCGCCAGCAATTGCCATAAACTGACTACAGCGAGCGCAGGAAATCTAATATTTTCTGCTGCTGCGTCGGACTCAGGTCGAAGAACTGCTCCTCCACCACGCTGGCTTCGCTGCCATTGCTCGAGTGATCCCGAATGGCCGTGATCAGATTGGTGGTGCGGCCATCGTGCAGCAGGAAGATGCGCTGCCCCAGGCCCCACAGCGGCGCTGTGCGGAACTGATCCCCGCCCGCATTGCCCTGTGAAACGTTATCCGCCAGGCCGGTACCCATGTGATGGATCTCAATATCAGAGAACGCATTCACAGGGGCTTTGCCCAACGAGCTGGTGATGTTCGATGCTTGTGTGGTACCAACCGTGGGATTGTGGCAGGTCGCACAGCCGATCGAGCTGAACAAAGAGCTGCCGGCGGCGATCGTCGCTGCGCTCACACTCGATCCATTCAGCACGACCCCGCCGGTTGGCGGTGGGGCCAGGGCACGCATGAAGTTGGCAAACGCGGAGACGTCATCCAGAATCGCTGCGCCCGACGACCCCGGATTACTCGCATCCTCCGGGTAACCGCTTCCGCTGAGGTTCAGGCAGTTTGACGGCAGTCCGGTGCCGAGTTGGTCTTCTCCGGGCAATGGACGGTCTTGAGTGAACAATAGGTTGGAGATGCCCATCTCCACGTTGTAAGCCTCACCGGCAAAGATGTGCAGCGACTTGTTCTGCGCCTTCCAGCCGAACCGGGTAATGGTGCCGTCGTTCCCGTTGCGGTTGAAAGAACCGGAAATGCCGAGGTTGTTGTTGTTATTAGCCAATTGCTTGTTCAATAGGGTTGACTCGTCGAGGTTTTCGATCAAGCCTGCGCCAAAGACCGGCGTGGGAATGCGGAAAATGATGTCGTTCTCCGACACGGCAGTGGCAAAGCTAGGTTGCGGCAACGCGGTGCTGCTGTTGCAGGCGCCGGCATCGGACCGGCCCGTCACCGTGTATAAGTCTTCCACCCCCCCGTTGGGAGCGTTGGTATTTACGGTTCCGTTGCTGTTAAAGAAGAACGGGAATCGGGCTTCGCGGGTTGGTCCATTGGCTGTAATGAATGAAGGGATGGTGTTACCGGGCGCGACGCCGTTGCTGGGGAATTGGAATTCAGGATTGGTAGCGGCTCCTGTCCCGCCGATCGTAGGTTGGGCGTGACATGAACTGCAGCTATTTGAGTTAAAGCGCGCGCCTAAGCCATTGTTGGCGCCGCCCGAAACAGACTCCACTTCCTGGAATCGAGCCTGGCCATCGGTGAAAAATGCAAGTATCCCCGAGGGACTGTTCGCCAACACAGAAGAAAGTGCCGCGCCGGTGCCGCGGTTACCGCTCTGAACCCCGGGGTCGGTCTGAGCAAATGCCGTTCCTGCGAGGAACAGCACTGCCAAAGTCAAAACTAACGCGAGCTTGGTCTTGTTCACGGCTCCTCCTTGTGACTTCTCCTTACCTGGTTGGCTTTGGGTAGCGCGGTTGAAATGTCCGGGCAGCGTGATTCCCGGGAAGAAGCGGAGGAAATGCGATGTTGCCTCCCCCGCCAGGAGAGTGCACTGCATTAAGCGGAGCATGGGCTCCTCCTTGGAGGAATTTGTCTTACGGCCAGGGACCGCAATGGTCAGAACGGCAAAGTTGAGTTCGGACCGTGCAGGAGCAGGGGTGTCCGAAATCGGTGCAGGATTTTTAACGCAGATTGGTTCCGACTCGACAAAAAACAATGAGATGTTACGGAGTTAGAACAGACGACACCAACAGAAAGGGAACGATCATTATATTTTTCTTATGGATACGGGACGATTCGGAGCGGGCTGGTTCGAGTACGCGCCGAGATTAAGAATTGGGTTACATGTTCGGAAAGACGGAACTGGTTTCGAGATTGGCCTTGCTGAAATCTCCCCTCAAATCTTTGCAGCCTCCAGACCAAAGAAATTGAAGCACGCTGGCGCGGAACAGGGAGGGCGATTTGCAGCCATCGCGCGCGTCGCCGATGTTTTAGTGGATGAACTTGTAGTCGACGATGGAAGCGCCTAAGAGGCTGGTTTCGGCCTCCGTGTCTTTGTTCTGATCCTGCTTCTCTTTCTCTTGCTCTTGTATGTCTTTGGATCGGATGACGCGACCCTGGCAGAGCACGTTGCGGTTTTTCTGGCCAGAAATTTCCTCTGGCATTTCAAATACCATCTCGATCAGAGCATTCACGGGTAGCTGCTGCGGTCCGTGAAACAGTAGACCAGTCTGGCTGAGGTTTTCGATGGTGCCCTCGTGCCACGTGCTGGTGCTATTCACGCGGTAGCGCAGCGCCACATCCAGCTTCAGGCGCCGGGCTCGTGGTGTCCAGGACGGCCGCTTTTCCCGCGCATGATTTCGGCGAGTGGTGGTTTCGGGTTTGGCATGTTCCAGGCGCTGGGTGCGCCGCATGGTGGTCCAGTCATACTTGTATTCGACCGCGCACAACAGGCAGACCTGATAGTAGTCTCCGTCAGCACCGCGGCGTGGCCAGGAGAATTCGTGGGAACACCTGCCGAGCATAAGAACATCCATTATTTTTTGCGGCATGATGGTTACTTCCGGACCTTGGGAGCGCCGGAAGGCTCATCATCTCGCGAACGCGAGTTCTTGGGAAGGTTACTTTCGTGTCGGGCAGGAAGAAGGAGCGGAGCCAAGCCTTGTTGATGCAAGTACTTAGGCTGCGAAAAGATTCCGGCGGCGGAGGAAGATGGCTGCCGGAAGATCATCCTCGAACCGGCCCGTGTATTATCGCGGCATGGGAGACGCCGCCGCAGCCGCTATTACCGCCTTCATCCTGGCCGGTGGCAAAAGCACGCGCATGGGCAAGGACAAGGCATTTATAGAGTGGGACGGCCGCAGCTTGCTGGCGCAGGCACTTGATTCGGCCCGCTCGGTGACTTCCGAGGTGCGTATCGTAGGAAGTCGCCAGAAGTTTGCAGAGTTTGCACCGGTAGTGGAAGATATATTCCGCGACCGCGGACCGTTGGGCGGAATTCACGCCGCTTTGCTCGCCTCGAAGACGGAACTCAACCTCATGCTGGCCGTAGACACACCATTCGTCTCGGCGGAGTTCTTGGATTACTTAATCACTCAGGCGCGCGCCGCGCTCGACGCGGCTGTGGTGGTTCCACGAACTTGTGGGCGGTCGCAACCACTGTGTGCCATTTATCGTCACAAGTTCGCGGTGGCGGCAGAGAATGCGTTGCGCACCGGACTAAACCGAATCGATCGCTTGTTCGATATCGTCCCGACCCGTGTGATCGACGAAAAGGAATTAGAGAGTGCCGGATTCTCGCTCAGTATTTTCCGCAACCTGAACACGCCCGAGGAAATGGAGGCAGAGAAGCGCAGAGCCTGACGGCTGCTTACTTTCGAAAGAGAAATGCCTGACAGCATTCAACGCCCCTACATCGAGTTTCGCGAAGTTTCCAAAGCGTTCGGCGATAACATCGTACTCGATCGCGTCAGCTTCAATGTGGTGCCGGGCGAGACGGTCTGTATTTTGGGGCGTAGCGGCGTGGGTAAATCAGTGTCGCTGCAACTGCTGATGGGTTTTCTTAAGGCGGACTCTGGACGCGTCATTGTTGCCGGCGAAGACGTGACGGATTTTTTTGAGGAACAGATGGAGCCCATTCGTAAGAAAGTGACAATGGTTTTTCAGAATGGAGCGTTGTTCGATTCCCTCACGGTAGGCGAAAACGTGGCGTTTCCGCTGCGCGAAGGCGGAGGGTTGTCCGAAGAGCAGATTTACGAGATCGTCGATGGGTTGCTGAAGATGGTGGGTGTGCAAGAGATGCGCGACCTGCTGCCCTCGGATCTTTCGACCGGAATGAAACGCTCAGTCGCCATCGCGCGCGCATTGGCAGCGCGGCCGGAATGCGTTCTCTATGACGAACCGACAACGATGGTCGATCCCCTGATGGCGCAACTGCTCGGGGATCTCATCAAACGGCTAAAGATTCAACTTAATCTGACCAGCATTGTCGTTACTCACGACATGCGCCTGGCTAAGAAGCTGGCCGATCGGGTGGTCTTTCTTCACCAAGGCAAGGCGATTTTCTTTGGACTCTCGGAGGACCTGGAGAAATCCACTGAGCCTATCGTGCAAGAGTTCCTCGAACTGGACGAGCTGAAGCTCGAGTGTTAGTGGTCAAGTTGTCGTGGGACGTCCGGTTCATACGCAGATCCGAATTCATTCCTTGGGCGCTTTCTTCGAGTAACCACTGCAAAATACAACGGGCAGCCGCGGGTATTTTGCAAATCCGGGGTCTACGAATGAGAGCTGGCACTGCAGGAACGTCGAACCCCGGTCGGAGATTATTCGGCGGGCGTGTACGCAGTCCGCGCACAATCCCAAATTTAGTTTGTCGTAGTCTTCTTCTTGGGAAAGGGACATACCTAGAAGAATTCGCTTAGAACCATTTCTCTCAAAATCCTTGGCGCACTAATTCTTCCACGGTAAGGGAACTCTCTGCCGCTTCGCTGGTCATCATCTTCTCTACATATTTCGCAATCAGATCTGCCTCAAGATTGACGGGATCGCCGGGTTTCAGCGAGTTAAGGTTTGTCATTTCGACGGTGTGCGGAATGATGGCGATCGTGCAGATGCTGCCCTCAAGCTTCGCGACCGTGAGGCTGATGCCTTCGATGCACACCGAGCCTTTGTAGACTGTGTATTTCTCAACGTCCTGCGGCAACTCGATGCGCAGCCAGAAATTTTCCGAGTCAGCAATGCGCTCGAGGGCGATCAGAGTGCCAACGTCATCCACGTGGCCTTGCACGATGTGCCCTCCGAAGCGGCCGTCAGGCTTCATGGGAAGTTCCAGGTTGACCAGCGCGCCTTCGTGTATGCGCGAGAACGAGGTTCGCACCCAGGTCTCTGGAGCGAGATCGGCGCAGAACGATCCCGGCTTGATGTCGACAGCGGTGAGGCAGACTCCGCTGACTGAAATGCTATCGCCGGCTTTCAATTCCTGGGGTGCCCTCCCGGCTGTGATGGTGATGCGGCGATTCTCGCCGCGTTGTTCGATATGCGTGACACGGCCTACTTCTTCGATAATTCCGGTGAACATGAGACCTCCGAAAAATGCATGACTATCATAATTCACGGCCGCGTAACAAATGCACTTCGAGAATGATTCTGTGTTTCCGACAGGTCATTCTCCGTAGGGATCGCGCAAATAACCTTCCACGGCGAAGTCCTGTCCGAATCGATGCAGATGCACATGCCTAACCTGCTGGATTTTATCCATCTGGCGGAAGCCCTCGCCGGACGCGAATGGAACCGCTCCCGAATCTGCAATTATCTTCGGAGCGTAATACAGGAAAACTTTGTCAACCACGGCGGAAGCGAGAGCCATCCCGTTCACCGCAGCTCCGCCTTCGATCATCAGACTCGTGATTTCAAGTTCTCCCAGGCGGCGCAGTATCGCATGAATGTCAGGGCGTCCGTCCCTCTCAGGTGGAAGCTGTTCGACCCGAATGCCGCGGGCCTCCATTTCACTTTTTTTCGCTACGTCACTGGAGGAACAAAAGACGAGTAAGTCATTCTTCATAGAGCCTGAAGTTGTGACGCTCTGTACCAACCGCGACTGCAGTGGCAATCGCAAACGCGAATCGAGAACCACGCGCAACAACGGGCGCCGTCGCGGATAACCGCTGCGATCGGTGAGCAACGGATCGTCAGCCAGGATAGTTCCGACTCCAACCAGGATGGCATCGCTTTCGTGACGCTGCCGCTGTACGTTGGCACGTGCGGCCTCTCCGGTGATCCATCCACCCGGAGGCGTTCCGGTTGCGGGGTTCGACGCCGCTGATGGCGGCTGAGCGATCTTGCCGTCCAACGTCATCGCCGTTTTCAAGGTGACCAAGGGTACTCCGCGGCGAATGTAGCGTGCGAAAGCCTCGTTCAGACGGCGAGCTTCGGTCTCCAATCGCCCAACCTCGACCCGGATGCCTGCGGCGCGCAGTTTCTCAAAGCCCCGTCCGCTCACTTTGGGATTTGGATCGGCCATCGAAACTACTACGCGCTGAATTCCAGCGGCGATCAACGCGTCCGTACATGGAGGGGTGCGGCCCTGGTGGGAGTGCGGTTCAAGATTGATGTAGAGCGTAGCTCCGCGGGCCTTATCGCCGGCGTGCTCAAGAGCGCGTACCTCGGCGTGTTTCAGGCCATCGTAAGTGTAGGCGCCCGTGCCCACGACGTTGGCTTGCGCATCAACGATAACCGCACCGACATAGGGATTCGGCGAGGCTAATCCCAAACCCTGGCGCGCCAGATCGAGCGCACGGTGCAGAAATTGCTCGTCAATGGAAGGGTCGGGCATGAATTCAGCATTCACCACGTAGACAGAGATCTCGGAAGAAAACGAGCAAGGACAACGACAGTCTACAGTTCGCGCGGCGGGAAGGCGTCAGCTGGATTGTCCTCCTCTGGCTCCTCGAGAGCGACCGCGCCAGATCTCCCCTTTGGCCGCATTCCGCGGGGTACTAAAACAAAGGAAAACGGATCCTCGGCAGGATCGGCCGGTGCTTTCGCGCGAAGAAGCCTGTGCAATAACCACCCGGCAAAGCAAAGGGCAAGAAGGATTGTTAGGACTTCAAGAAAAACAGTCATACCAAGCTTTCTCCGTGCCTCTGTGTCTCTGTGGTGAAATAGTTTCTATTCGAACAGCGAATCGACAAACTCTTTGGGATCGAAGGGCAGCAAGTCTCCCAGTTTCTCTCCGACGCCAACAAATCGCACCGGCAGCCCCAGTTCGCGCGAGATCGCAATCACGACGCCTCCCTTAGCAGTACCGTCAAGCTTAGTGAGCACGATGCCGGTGACGCCCGCCGACTCCGTGAACATACGAGCCTGCTGCAAACCATTTTGACCTGTGGTGGCGTCCATCACCAGCAGCGTTTCGTGCGGCGCTCCCGGAATGATGCGCTGCGCTGTGCGCCGCATCTTTTCCAATTCGGACATCAGACTTGTCTTGGTATGCAGGCGGCCGGCTGTGTCGACGATAACGTAATCCGTCTTCCGCGCCGTGGCCGCCTGCAGCGCGTCGAACAAAACGGCCGCTGGATCACCGCCCGGCTTAGTCTTGATCACTTCCGTGCCCGTACGCTCGCCCCAGATTTCCAGTTGATCGATGGCTGCCGCGCGAAAGGTATCTGCCGCGCACAGAAGCACGTTCTTTCCTTGCGACCTAAATACTTGCGACAACTTGCCGATGGTTGTGGTTTTGCCGGTGCCATTCACGCCGACAACCAGAATCACCTCGGGCGTTCCGTCAACTCTCTGGAGCGGTTGCGTATTCGCCGCATTCAAAATAGCCAGAAGTTCCTCTTTGAGAAGGCGTTTTAGCTCGTGCACATCTTTGATCTGCTTGCGGTCGGCTTTATCCCGAAGCTTGCCCAGGACTTCTTGCGTGGTCGTGGAGCCCAGGTCGGCGCCAATCAGCGTGGCCTCAAGATCGTCAAGAGTATTGCGGTCGATTTCCTTCCCGAAGGCAACGACCTCTTCGATGCGCTCGGCGAGGTTTTCGCGCGTGCGCGTGACCGCCTGCTTCATGCGTTCGAAGAGCCCTGTTTTATTTTCTTCGGTGCTGCCGAACAAAGTTTGAATCATGAGAAAGCCCAGAGATGATTATAACGGTCGGCGGGCGCCGGCCTCGGGTGGTTGGGGCGAAGGCTGGAAGAAAAGTCAGACGCGCGATCGTTCGAGATTGGCAGCTTCGGCGGGGGAAAGCGGCGGGGCGGAAACAACTGGCGGAAGTTCAGTGGACGCATCCGCGGCTGCCGCAGCTCTTTTAATGGAGAGGCGCTGGATACGAATCTCGCCGCGTCCGTAAACCGCCATTAGCGCCGCAACCGGCACTGGATGAAGCCGCTTGCCGGCAAGATTCTGGATAATTCTGAGGGCTTCTTCCGGAGTATGCGCGTGTTGGTAAGGACGATTTGTGGTCAACGCGTCGAAAGTGTCCGCCACCGCAATCACCCGTGCGAGCAGTGGAATCTGATCTCCCTGAAGACCGTACGGATAGCCGCGGCCATCAAGAGCTTCGTGGTGGAGTTCAATTCCAGGGAGCATATCGGCGAGTTGGGTTACGGGGCGCAGAATGTTTGCCCCCTTGGTGGTATGGGTCTTCATGACTTCAAATTCTTCCGCAGTGAGAGCGCCCGGCTTCTTGAGAATGCGGTCTTCGATTCCGATTTTGCCTACGTCGTGAAGTTGTGCCGAAATCTGCAGCGTTTCCATGAAGGCGGCATCCAGATTCATTTCCTTGCCGATCATCAGCGAGTAGCGAGTGACACGGTCGGAGTGGCCGCGTGTATACGGGTCTTTCTCGTCAACCGCACCCGCCAGCATCTGGATCGACCCCAGGAACAGAGCGCGGTTCTCTTCGGCGGCCCGCTTCAGATCTTCGACGAACTGCTCGAGTTCTTCGGACATAGTGTTAAAAGTCTCGGCCAGTTCGCCGATTTCGGTGCGGCTTCGCAAGTGAGCTCTCTGGGAAAAGTCCCCGCGCGCCAGAGCTCGACTGGACTGAGTAAGGATTTGCAGCGGATTAGTAATTCTGCGAGCCGCAAAAATGCTGACGCCGATGCTTAGTAGCACCGCCAGCACCGCCAGCAGGCGGGCCGTGCGCTGCATTTCGTAAACACCGCGGTACGCCTCGAGCTGAGTTTTCTGCACCACGACCGCCCAGTCAAGCGCGGTAACCGGACTGTAAGTGCCGAGCATCTCAACGCTGGTTTTATTTTCTTGGACCGCGAATTCCTTCGTCGCGGCTAACTGCGCCTTATTCCCTGCGTCGACAAAATTGCGGACAATCTCCAGATTCTTCATATCCTGGCCGGTCACATATTGCGGGGTGCCAGCGGCCACAAGCCGTCCCTGAGAGTCCACCACATAGGGAATCAGGCCGCCGCCGCTCACTTCGCGCAAGCGCCGAATCAGGAATTGCAGATCCACAACCGCCCCCACCATGCCCAGAAAACGCCCGCCATAACTGACTGGACTGCTCACCAGCACAACCGTCCGCGGGATCTTGCCGTCTTCTACTTGCAGTGCATTTCCGTTATAGGCGCGACCATCGCGGGCCGCGTCAAAGGCGTGTTGCAACTCCCGCTGCAGAAAAGCGTCTGGTGCGATGCGCCCGGCGGAGACTCCCTTGGCCTCGGAGTTGAGCAACGTGGCGTAGGCCAGATCGTCGGAAGATGAAACAAAGTTTTCCAGCAAGGCGCGCAACTCTGGCGCTTCGATGTTTTTGCTGCCAATGTCGCCGCCGCTTGCCACCTGAATCGCCGACGAGAGGTTGGCGAGCATCATCCGCAGGGAGCGCTCGTGCTGCGAGAGGTCGTCGGCCAGCGAACGGGTCACGGTATTCTGCAGCAGCATCTCGTTGGTCTTCAGACGATCGCGATTTATGGCCTCCACTTGGGCAGAATAAAAATACATCGGGACAATGCTGATTACCAAGAGCACGCCGAGGATGACATACAGAATCGGAATGCGCAGGGCGAAAGGAGCTGCTGAAGGCAGGTCGTTCCCCTGGCTCGGTTCGGCAGCGCCGACGGTCGAAGTGGCGGCGGATTTCACAGTGTATCTATAGAATTTTAATGTGGAAGGAGCGCGAGCAGGCGAAAACCGCCGGGTTTGCCGTTACCAAAGTACCACTCGAACTGCACGACTGGCGGGGGTTTGGCAATAAAATACGGAAGTCGCCAGTGATTTATTACAGCTTGAGCGTTTCACTCTTGCCGCTGCGGGTCATCAGTTCATAAATTGCTTCGCGCGGATCCTTGCCATGGTGCAAGATCGCGTTCATCTGCTCAGTAACGGGCATCTCGACTCCCCGAGCTCGTGCCAGTCCGATCGCCGCCGTCGTAGTAAAGACTCCTTCCGCAACCATGCCGTGCATTGCAGCGAGAATCTCCGGCAACTTCCGTCCGCGGCCCAGTTCGACGCCCACGCTCCGATTGCGGGAGAGACCGCCGGTGCAGGTTAGAACCAGGTCGCCGAGGCCCGCCAGACCTGCCATGGTCTCTGCTTTGCCGCCACACGCTACCACCAGCCGCGTCATCTCCGCCAAGCCACGTGTAATAAGGGCTGCCACGGAATTATGTCCCAGACCGAGGCCGGCACTGACTCCGGCGGCAATCGCGATCGTATTCTTCAGTGCTCCCCCCAGCTCTACTCCGATAGGATCGTCATTCGTATAGACGCGAAAGCTGGCACTGCTGAATTCACGCTGGATTGACCGCGCAACCTCCGCGTCCTCGGAGGCGATGGCGATCGCCGTCGGATCTCCGCGCGCCGCTTCCACAGCGAATGACGGGCCGCTAAGCGCACCTATACGGGGAGCTCGCAGGTTATTGCCCTTGACGATTTGCATGATCACCTCGGTCATGCGCAGAAGAGTATTTTCTTCCAACCCTTTGGTCGCACTGACGATCATGGTTTCGTCGCGCAAGTGCGGAATCATCTGCTGAAAAAGGCGACGACAGTGCTGCGAGGGCATTACACTTACCACGATGGCCGCCTCGGCGAGCGTTTGAGCAAGGTCATTGCATGGCGTCACGCAGGTCGGGATCTGCTGGCCGGGAAGAAATTTCTCGTTCACGCGCTGTTGCGCAATGCTCTCGCAGACTTCCTTTTCGTGAGCCCATAGCCGCACCTGGTGAGTTCCCATCCGTCCCAGAACAATCGACAGTGCTGTGCCCCATGCCCCCGCTCCGACGACTGCGATCTGGCTCATGCGCGTTTTTCTCCCAGGCGGCTTTCGGTTCCGGCCAGCAGGCGGCGGATATTTTCGTGATGCCGGACGATAATAAGCAGGGAAGTAGCGGACATGAATGCTAGGGCAACAGGAGCATTGCCATAGCCACGCATCGCAAAAACGAGCAAAGGGAAAAATGCGACCGCGATAATCGATCCCAGCGAGACGTAGCGGGAGATTATCACCACGCCGATGAAGATACCTGCGGCTACGAGCACAGCCTTTGGCGCAATTACGATGAACGAGCCCAATCCGGTGGCAACCCCTTTACCCCCGCGAAACTTCAGCCACACCGGAAACAGATGGCCCAGAACTGCGAAGAAAGCCGCCATCGACAATGCCGCGTAGGGTAGAAGACTGGCATGCATTCGATTCGATAGCAAGTGTGTCAATCCAACGGCAGCAGCTCCTTTCAGAGCATCCAGCAGAAGTGTCATTACCCCCAACCCTGGCGACGTGCGGGAGACATTGGTCGCGCCGATATTTCCGCTGCCGCTTTGGCGTACATCTTCGCTGCGGAAGATGCGCACCAGCAGATATCCAAAGGGAATCGATCCCAGCAAGTAGCTCAGTGCGGCGATTAGAATTACTCGCGACATTGAAGTTGTTTGCGCTCTAATGCAGAGCGTATCCGGCGAGCTTTATGTATCTTGAGCCGCCCGGTAGAGACTGGCTCTGATACAGAAAAAACTCGCGGGCCGTCATCGTACCAAACTCCGGCGCGGGCAAGGCAGCCAGTTTCTCCTGCAAACGGTGAAAGCTCGGCGGATCCTCAGACTTGGCCCCGTGCCGCCCCTCCGAACGGCCACCTCCCCGCGCCAGCGTGAGGTGAGGGTTAAAGGTGTGCTCTTCCTTCGGAATAGCAAGCGGTACCAGAGTTTCATCCACCAGCCCCGCCAGTGAAGCAAGGTTCGGGCCAGCATTGACTCCGATCCAGAACACTCGCGGTGCCCGCGCGCCCGGAAAGAATCCATAGCCGCGAATGCTCAAGTCGAAGGCCTCAGCTTCGATTGTTTCCATGGATCGCTTAATCTTCTCGGATTCTTCCGCAGACTTCTCTCCGATGAATTTCAAAGTGACATGGAGTGACTCAGGCCGCACCCAGCGTGCTTCTGGCGCAAACCCTCGCACGCCTTCGAGATATCGTGAAATTCGGCCACGGGTGTCGTTATCGATGTCGAGCGCAACGAAAAGGCGCATAGAGTCAGCCCTAGCCGCTAGCTCCCAAAACCAGCAACTGGAAGCCAAGAGCTAGCAGCGTTTCTCTCACATCAGCTTCCTTCGCACCATATCCAGCGCCAGAGTCGTAGCAAACCACCGTATGCGCTTGCGATCGCCCGGAAAGTTCCGCTCAATCACCTCGGTCCCGCTATCGCTGGCTAAGGCATGAAATACTAATCCCACGGGTTTCTCTGGCGTTCCTCCCGTAGGCCCCGCAACGCCGGTGATGCCGAATCCGAACGTGGCCTCGCATCGATAGCGAATGCCTTCCGCCAGCGCGGCCGCTACTTCGCGGCTCACGGCTCCATGGCGCTCGATCATATCGGCTGGCACTCCCGCCAGTTCGGTTTTCAAAGTGTTGGAATAGACAACTGCGCCTCCGGCAAAATAGCGTGAACTTCCGCTGACGGAAGTGATGCGCTCCGATAGCAGCCCGCCGGTGCATGATTCTGCGACTGCCAGCGTGGCATTGCGCATTTGCAGCCAGTAGCCGACAATCTGCTCGAGCGACTCGCCGTCCCGCGAGTAAACGGCGTCATCCAGTTCTTCCTCAACGGCGTCTGCCGCTTCATTCACGCGCGCTTGTGCCGCTGCCGGGGTATCGGCACGCGCCTTGAAATGCAGTTGGATTTCTCCTGCTCCCGCGAGAATGGTGGTCTGCACGTCGCCGTAACGCTTGTAAATCGGCGCCACGCGCGCGTCCACATGAGACTCGCCCAACATCGCTACCTTCAAAACGCGAGTCGCGATGAAGGCGGCAGGTACCTTAGCCCGCAACCGTTCACGGACCTCTGCTTCAAACAAAGCCTTCAGTTCGTGCGGAGGACCGGGTAAAAGGATGACAATTCGGTCACGACCGTCGAACTTCCCACTCAGCCACTGTCCGGGCGCGGTCCCATTGGCATTGGGCAGGATCGTTGCGCCTTCCAGAACGTCCGCCTGCTTGGCATTGTTGGGGGACATCTTCCAGCCGCGTGCCACGAAACGCTGTTCAATACCGGCGAGAACTTCCTCATTCCGCCGCAGGGAGACTCCTAACGCTTCGGCTACCGCCTCACGCGTAACATCATCCTCGGTAGGGCCAAGACCGCCGCTGAAGATAACGATTTCCGAGCGGAACAACGCATGTTGCGTGGCTTCAAACAGGCGCCGCAGATCATCGCCAACGACGCTTTTGAAAATTACTTCAACGCCCAACTGGTTGATCTGCTCGGTCAGATAGAGTGAGTTCGTATCCATGCGGAAGGGCGTCAACAGCTCCGAGCCAACTGCTATGATCTCTGCGTTCACGGGTAGAAGTGTAAATGAAAAGCGTTGCTAGCCGTGAGCGGTTAGCCGTAATGGCTGAATGTTGAGTGCTGAATGTTGAGTGCTGAGAGCAAGAAGTCAGTCGGCGGGTTCAATCGATGCCCATGAGACTCACTCCGGCAAGAGCGGCAGTCCCGGAATATTCCACGATAGGTGATGCACCGCGTCGGTGGTCGCCAGGATTACGCTGCGTCCCGGCGCGAACGCGAGTCCCACCAGGCCGTGGCCCGCGACTTCGAGGCTGGCATTGCCTTCAGGCGTGATCTTTACAATGCCGCGCTTGCCTGAGAGCGAAGCGGCGACATACAGGTTGCCCGTCAAGTCGAAAGCCAGGCCCTGTGGGCGTCCCAGGCCGCGGTAAAACCTGTGCACCGTGCCTTGCGGGTCAATTCTGTGCACCGAATCAAAGCTCGAGGTAGTAGGCCCGGTCACAAATAAGTCGCCCTGCGGCCCGAATGCCAAGTGGTAAGCCGAAACGCTTGGCTCCAGCGTGGCGAAGACGAAGACTTGCTGGTCGCGGCCAATTTTGAAGATGGTTCCGCTGCGGTCGCCTACGTAGAGATTCTGATTGCGATCGAACGCGATCCCGGTAGCGATTCCCATCCCTCCGGCATACGTGGTCATGGTTCCGTTCGGCGACACACGATAAACGGCGCCGTCGTGACGCGAGGAGACATACATCTGCCCCTCGCGGTCAAAGGCAATCGCCGTCGCGTTCATCATCTCCGCTACAAACGGAGTCACGGTGTAGTTGGTATCGATTTTGAAAATTGCGATGGGAACTTTTTGTCCACGCGATCCGGAGAAAGTCGCGTAAATGTTGCCTTGCGCGTCAAGCGCCGGACTCGTCACCGGGTGAAGGCTCTCGGCGATGGGGACTGCTACCTTAACCGTGTGCGCGTTGCTGACGTGGCCGTCCGATGCAACTACCACCGGTCCCGAGATCGCTCCTTCAGGAACGCGCGCGATCAAAAACGAATCCGAACTGACCACGACCACCCCGGCCTCTACTTCGCCGAATTGCACCCGCGGACGCTGCCACTGTTGCGGCCGCAAGCCCGAGCCGGCGATGCGGACCTCACCTCCCGCCAGCGCCAGCACCGGCGAAACCGACTCGATGTGCGGCCCACCGTTTACACTTTTCTTGCCCAGGATGCGATCGGAAAATCCCATGAGGAAATACTCGCCCTACTTTAGAAACGCATTATGTTAGTAGACCAAAGTGCAACAAGAGATGCACGACTCCCAGTGCGTAGAGACCGGCGGCGACGTCATCCAGTACAATTCCCGTGCCTTCCGGAAGTGCTTCCAACTGTCGCACCGGCGGTGGTTTGAGAATATCGAATGCACGAAAAAGTATAAAGCCCGCCAGAAAAGATTTCCACGTGAGCGGCACCGCGATCAAAGCAACCAGCTGACCCGCCACCTCATCAATCACCACAAATTGCGGATCTTTTATGCCCGATCCTCGTGCCACCTGTGTCGACGCAGGAATGCCGATCAGAATAACCAGCACCGCCAAGCTGATCGCGGCCGGGGTGCGCAATGCTGGCGCTAGAGAATGGGCCAATGCGGCCCACAACAACATCGTTGCTGCCGAAGTCCAGGTTCCTGGGCCCGGTCGCAGCCGTCCCAGGCCGAAGAACGTGCCCACCAGCGAAGACCATCGTGGAGTACGTTCGATCCTGGAAGAATCCGCAATCAGGCGCTCTTTGTAGGGGACGGCCGCGCCACTATCGAATTTCGACGCAGGTTTCACAAATCTTCGTCCGTATCTTCGGGAGTACGCGTTCGAATCTCTTCTTCTGCATCTGCCGGTGATGGAATCACATAAGCTCCGCTCGCCCATTTGCCCAAATCAATGGTGCGGCAACGATCGCTGCAGAAGGGAAACTCGGCGTCGCTGCTCTTCACGGCTTTCTTGCAGATTGGGCAACGAAGTTTTAAAGTGCGCTTGCGTGGCATGGTGAGGGCTCAAGGGTCCTGCCGAGTCAAATTGCAAACCCAGGAAAAAGCGGCTAGAGAATCCTCGCCACCAGATCATAGTCGTGCGCTTCCGTGATCTGGCAGCGATAGAATTCGCCCGGCCGAGGCTCGGTCTCTTCGGGAAAATCGTTCACGAAAACTTTACCGTCAATTTCGGGAGCGTGCATCGGCGTGCGGCCTTCCATGAGCAGATCGGTCTCGTCCGACGTACCTTCGAGCAAAAGGTCAAATTCCCGTCCGACAAGCGCCTTCTTTTTCCTCTTGCTGATTTGACGCTGGATACCCATCAGGTGTTTGCGCCGCCGCTCGATTTCACGAACGGAGATTTTCTTCTCCAAGTCATGTGCGTCGGCCCCTTCCTGATCGGAGTAGCCGAAAGTGCCCATCCAGTCAAACTGGACTTTGCGCACGAAATCACACAGCTCTTCAAACTCTTTCTCGGTCTCTCCGGGAAAGCCTACGATGAAAGACGTGCGCAACGTGAGCGCGGGAATGGCGTGCCGCATCTTGTCAACCGAGCGAAGAAATACTTCCGCTCCGCCTCCGCGCTTCATACGCTTCAGCACCGGCGCCGACGCATGCTGCAGCGGCACATCCATATAGGAACAAATCTTCTCGTGCGCCGCCATCGTCTCCAGCAGTTTGCCCGTGATTTTATTCGGATAGGCATACAGGAATCGGATCCAGCGCAAATCTTCGATGTTTGCCAGCCGTGCGAGTAGAAGGGCCAGGCCATCCTTCAACCCGAAATCTTCTCCGTAACAGGTCGTATCCTGCCCGATCAAAGTAATTTCCCGGACTCCCATGCCGGCCAGCCGCTCGGCTTCGGCGACCACCGACTCGAAGCGGCGCGAGCGAAATTGTCCTCGCAACTGGGGAATAATGCAGAATGTGCAAGGATGGTCGCAGCCCTCCGCGATCTTGATGTAAGCGGTATGCTTCGGAGTGGCCAGCACACGCGGGGTGTTGTGGTCATACAAATAATTCGGAAGGTCGGAAATCGCTCCGTCCCATTGGCCACGGGAAAAACGACCTTGCGTGGCTCGTGCGTCGCCCTCAGCCCGCGAATTTAACACCACAAACGGAGAGTCGCTGCGCGCCATTACCGGTGCCGGGCCAATTCCAGTTGCCGCCAGGATGTTTTGCAATTCTCCAGTTCCAACTACGGCATCGACGGCAGGAATCCGCCTGCGGATCTCGTCGTGAAAGCGCTCGACCAGGCAACCCGCAACCACCAGCTTTTTCACCCGCCCCGAAGTCCTGTGGCCAGCCATCTCGAGGATTGTGTTTACCGACTCCTCCTGTGCGCTCTCGATGAACGAGCAGGTGTTGACTACGATCACGTCGGCGTCCTCGGCTCGCGGCGAGATCTCCGCTCCCGCCCGAGCGAGAAAGCCCATCATCACCTCACTATCGACAAGATTCTTGGGGCAGCCAAGGCTGACGAATCCGACTTTTTGAGGACGCGCTTGCGTTCCGTCAGCTTCCGACAGGGTGCCAGCAGTGTTTTCGATTGATCGTGAGACAGTAAGGCTCTTCGAAGGCATGCAGTATGACTATTTTAACATCTTCCAGAAGTAACTCAGACACGAGTAACTCAAGCGATATCCCTCGCCTGATCAGCTCAGCCTCGTCCCACGCCCACACACCCTGTGACCATAGGCACCATGAGAGGCAGTACCCAGTGGATGAAAGCTGAAAACTTCATGCTAGGCTGGCTACACCGAACAAAAAATATCAATTCCTGCGTCCTGGAGGGGGAATGTCTAGGAGACATGTCGTAGTGGTAATCCTGGCAATGACTATCTCCATTCTGGGTGCTTCAGCGACGGCGCAGGATGAGAAGAATGAATTGACTGGAATCATTGGCCGCACTTTCATCAGCGATCAGGGCATTCCAGGCGCGACCTACTTCAATCTTTTCGTGCGCTCTGGCAAAGGCCTAACCTTCGAAGCAAGCTATGCGCGCCAGCTTTTCGGCACGCCGGAGTATGCCATCTCGGCAGAAGTGCCCTTGGTCTTCAATGTTGACGAGGATCTAAACTCCGGCTCCAATGTTGTTCCCACGGGTTACAAGCAGACCTTCGTTACCCCCTCGGTCCGTTTGAATCTGTTTCCCGCGACCCT
Source organism: uncultured Acidobacteriota bacterium (assembly GCA_963842075.1). Lineage (GTDB taxonomy): Bacteria > Acidobacteriota > Terriglobia > Terriglobales > Acidobacteriaceae > Sulfotelmatobacter. The sequence goes on from CAWJFA010000024.1 coordinate 411,697, forward strand.
AGTTTCGCCCTGGATCAGCCTCGGCGGCGGCTTCGGCCACTTCAGCGAGGATAGCAACCTTCTCTACGGAGGAGCCAACCCGGGCGTTTCTTCCACTTCGGGAGTCGTCCAAGGTGGCTTGGGTTTAGATGTTAAGGTGTGGCACGCCTTTAGCATTCGCGGCCAGGTGCGCGACTTTTGGTCGGGCACGCCTGATCTGCCTTTGGCGGCGACTGGCAAGACTCGTCAGCACAATTTTTTCCTCGGCGGCGGCGTGATCTGGCATTTCTAGCCTCGTAACATGTTTGGAGAACCATCCTTCTGATGGAGTATGATTTTCTGCGCGTGCCACTTTGCCTTCGTTAGTGGGTATCAGAGGAAAACGTAAACTGGCGAGGAATCAATGATTGTGATCCCGTTTGCTCTGCTAGTCCTGTTTGGCCCCCTTCAGCAGCAGAATACTCCAGCCGATCTCACCTCACAGCAAAGTTTGGAACAGGCCAAGGCAAAGTACGAGGTCTCCCGGCAAGCCGCCATTCAAGTCAACGATCTGGCGGGAAACATCCACTCTGAGGCGGAGGCAAGGGCGTTTGTCGATGCTGTGGCCACGCGGCTGTTTCAACATAGCTTTCAGTACTGGAACACACTGAACATTCGCCGCCGCGTCGCACATGTCGAGTATGCAGCAGTTTCTAACCCATCAGACCTGATCCCTGAACAGCGCATCGTCGACGTGTGGAACGAATATGTCCGCGAGATCAATGCGCCCGAGGAAGCGCTAGCTACCGTGGCCGAAGTACACAATATGCGAGACGGAATGTATTTCTTCGAGGAAAGACTGTGGAAAGGGCAGAGCCAGTCGCTTTGGACGATGCCGAACGTTCAAGCCGTGGACGCAACCGGCAAACTCGCCAGTGGATGCCGTGCTGTCGAAGCCCTGAAAATTCTGTACCACATGCACGAGTTGTTCCAGAACCTACTTAGTGCTCGGGAACGCGTCCAAAAAGGAATTCTAATCTCCGAGGTGGCAGAACAGCGGCAGGAGCAAAACACAGCCTCCATGGGGAGAACCACTTCGGTTTTGCGGGCCGTTGCGAGCCAGAACCCAGTGCGTCTGGCCGCCGCACGATACCTGCAAGAGAACGGCGAAGCCGCTTACCAGCGCCTGCTGAAAAGGCTATTCGACGAACTGTTTCCCACCGAGTGATCAAGACAGCGGAAGTTTGCGCTCTCGACTATTTTCTCGCCGCAGATTCCACCGCCTCAAACAGTTCAGGCAGCCTGCGCGCATCGTCGGAAGAATTCCCGAAGCGCGCCGATTCGTAGGCGTCGGTGAATCGTTCTACTTGTGCACGCAACCGCGCATCTTCGATGACGAGCATAAATTCGTGCGCCGTGTGTGACGGGGATTTCTGAACTCCGCGCCGCGCCAGAAAATGAGCCATTCTCTCGTACCACATCGCGGCGGCCTGATCCGGCGATCGCTCGGGATGAGTCTGCAGCCGTCTTCTGCGGAACATCCGTGCGATCCGTGCGGCATTGGCCAGGGTTAGTAACAGGACCGCACCCGCCACGCTCGCTCCAAGCCAGCGGTCCGGCGCGTCCGCTACTTCGCGCTGACCTTTACGCGCCCAATTGAGCAAGTGGGCATAGCGCAGCCGTGCCGTCATACGAATCTGCTCCCAAGTGCTGCGTGTCCCGCTCAGGACTGACTGGCTCAAAACGTACTGGTGCGAGGAGTCATAACTGACCACCCACTCCCGCCAGAACGACGACGCCGCGTCGAGATACAACATCACTCGTCCCCATCCCTGCGGCGATCCGATCGCGCCACCCGGCGTAGGGTCGAACGTGACCCATCCGTAGCCTGGGAAGTAGGCTTCCACCCAAGCGTGCGCATCCTTGGCTCGGACTACGTAGTTGCCGCTGAGATCGTTGAATTCAGCGCTCCGAAATCCATTCACTACGCGCGACGGAATGTGCAGCGTACGCAGCATCACCGCCATCGAAGAAGCAAAATACTCGCAGTGCCCTTGCTTGCGCTCGAACAGAAAGTTGGATAACGGATCGGCCACAGGCGAGCGGGGTAACTGCAGGGTATATCCGTAATGCGTCTTGAGATGTCTTTCAAGCGCAACTGCCCGATCATAGTTATTGGAAGAGGAACGTGAGATTTCCGCCGCCAGTTGCGGAATGCGCTGATCGAGTTGCGGAAGCTGCAGATAGGCCAACGCAAACGGCGGAATCGAATCCTTGGCTTCTCGAAGTAACGCTGGAGGTGGAGTAGAAATATCGGAGTCCGCTTCGTAGACAGTTACTTCACGCGAGCTGTCGAGATCCGATACAGCTCCGCCCGAATCGATTTGCAGCGCGCGATACGCTCCGCTCAACCGTTGTGCCCACGGGGCCAGAAAAAATACGTTGGTGCCAATTGGTTCCATCAGCACCCTGTAATGTATGAAGCGAGTTAACGGCCCCGGATTTGCCTGGCTTTGTGCGGGGGCTGCCTGCGCCACTCCCCGGCTGAAAGCGGGAACAGAGAATGCTCCGTCTGCACCCCGTCGTAGTGCGTACTGCTGAGGCGGGTTGGACCAGTTCTTGCCGTCGAAATTCGCCAGCGAGACTCCACGCCAGTGCAGAGCGTACTGGCCGCGTGGGTCGCCATCGATCTGGATGTGCATCACCACTGCATCGGATTGCTGAATCTGGCCGATGCGGCCCAACTGTACCCGGTCGCTGAAGCCCGTGGAAAAATCGGTGCCGAACGAGTAGCCGCCGAGGTAGCCCGCCGACATGCGGGGCAAAAGGAAAAACATCACCGCAGCGCCCACCAATATCATCACAGCCAACGCGGGCGTCGTCCGAACCAGCCAGAAGGCGAGACGCCGGTGTTCTTGCGGATCGCGCGAGTGTCGCGCGTGAAACTGAGCGGTTCGTCCCGAACGCCGCATCTCCATCAGGACGAATGTGGCCACCGCCATAAGCATAAATCCGGCAAAAAAGAACAGGAAAACGCTGTCCACGGTAAGTACAGCGGAGGCCAGAACCATCAGGAACGCCACAATCGTCAGCATGATGTAATCGCGGTCGCGGCGTAACGAAAATGTCCGCACTACCACGGCGAAAAGCACGAGGTGTACGGTTGCGGTCAAGAAACTGCGGGAGAACACAAAGTAATCGGCCGCGTAGAAGACGAAATATGCGACGCTCAAGGGGGTAGTCCAGCGCTGTGAAATAACAACGCGCCGTCCCTGAGCTAACAAGTAGCCGCGCAGGGCCAGAGCAACTCCCACCAGCAGGATCGTGGGTAAATCGAGACTGCCAGTACTCGCTAACGTGCCAAAACCCATTAACACAAGCAAATAGATGGAAAGTTCAAAGTATTGATTGATGGCCTGAGCCACCGGGATTACGTCGAGTTGTGACTCTGCCTGTGACATTGAATTTCGAGGACGAATGGCCGGAGCCGTCTGGCTGAGACTCTGCTGCGTCCCTAGGGTTTAACTTCTATTGTTCGACAACTACCATCGAGAAAGGAAGACTTTCCTGACAATTTCTTGCACCGAAAGTCACCAGCCTTTTGCTCCTCACGCACGCCGTTGGCCCCTTCACGAGGATCTCCGCTCTCGTTTGCTAGAATGATTCAGGTCAGGCATCGGTCTCACGCGACGTACTCTCGCCAACCCCGCCAGGTCCGGAAGGAAGCAACGGTAACGGGCTCTTGCGTGTGCAGTGGGTTCCCGGTGCCTGGCTTATTTTGCCTAATCCCTCGGAACCAACTTTTACATACACTTTACAACTCTTTGCGCAAGAAATCCCTCGTTCCTTCATCTCATCTGGTAAGGCGGTACATACCAGTGAGAGTTGAGGGAAAAACAGTGCGCAAGGCTCCAACAAATTTCGTTTCGCCCAGTGTGACTATCCGCGTCGGTGGCTCGTTATCTGAGGGCCATCTGGCCTACCTCGACCAACTCGTTTCTTCGGCAATCGAATGTGCCTTGTGGCCGCTGCTTGATCTGGCTCATCTGGAGGAACTGGATCACGCCGCTCTTACTTACCTGGTGCGCGGTGAGGGTCGGCACTTCGGCATTGTCGCCTGCCCGAATTTCATCCGTGAGTGGATGCAGCACGAAAAAGAGCGCGCTGCGTGATGTTCGCGCTTCCAGAATCATCTTTCACTCGCGAACCGCCGGCATAAACATTTCGTGCGCGAAGCTAAGTTAGACATTCCTGCCTCAATCGTTCAAAATATGATTCCGATTATCAGGAGCCATAATTGAACGAACCGAGCAAGCCACCGCGCGCTAACGCAAGAGTAAAAATCAGCGCCCTCGGCACCTATGTGCCGCCTCGCCTTCTGACCAACGCCGACCTGGAAAAGATGGTCGATACCACCAATGATTGGATTCTCAGCCGCGTAGGCATCCGCGAGCGGCACTTGGTCGACAAAGGCGTGGCCACCAGTGACCTCGCGGTCGAGGCAGCCAAGAAGGCGCTTGCCCAGCGCGGCTTGGCTCCGAGCGATATGGACGTCATTATCGTTGGCACGGTGACGCCCGATATGTTTTTCCCGTCTACTGCCTGTCTGGTGCAGCACAAGCTGGGTGCACACGGCGTTTGGGGATTCGATCTCTCCGGCGCCTGTTCCGCTTTCCTCTATGCCGTGCAGACGGGAGCGCAGTTTATTGCGACCGGCACGCATAAGCGGGTTCTGGTGATCGGCGCCGACGTGATGTCCTCGATCATCGATTATGCCGATCGCGCCACCTGTGTGATTTTTGGCGATGGCGCGGGCGCTGTGATCCTCGAAGCCGCCGAAGACGATTCCGTGGGACTGATCGATTTCATCCACGAAGTCGATGGCTCGGGCGGATCCTTCCTGCAAATGCCTGCCGGTGGCAGTCTCAATCCGTCTTCCCATGAAACCGTGGACAAGAAGATGCACTATGTCCACCAGGACGGCCAGCAGGTTTTCAAGTTCGCCGTGCGCAAGCAAACCGAAGCTTGCCTGAAGCTGCTCGAACGCAATGGCTTGAAAGGTTCAGATATCGACGCCTTCATTCCGCATCAAGCCAATTTACGAATTATCAACGCCACTGCCGACCGGCTTGGCCTGCGTCCAGAAAGCGTAATCGTTAATATCGAGCGCTACGGCAATACCACCGCTGGGACGATCCCGTTGGCCATGAATACGGCCATTGAACAGGGCAAGCTGAAGAAGGGAAGCCTGGTGCTTATGGCTTCGGTGGGTGCGGGCTTCACCGTTGGCGCTACACTTTTGCGCTGGGCCTTCTGACAACCTTGACTAATTCCGATTTTGCACACGCTACTTGGGTGGCGCAGCGCTTCCAGCGCTGCGATGGGCGATCGCAGATGATTGCGGGCTTTAGCCGCAGAGGTACTTTCCGTGACGTTCGTAACACTCCTGCTTGCATTTCAATAGACCAAGCACCCTAGGATTGTTATGTTTCCCGCAGCGTCCGCTTCACGTGGGGATGTGGCGGACGAGCAAGACCATGCTTCGTGCAACCTGCCGCTGTCTTCTGCTGGCTCTCGCCGTGGGACACGCGTTTGCCCAGAATCCCAAAGATACTTCGCAACAGACCAAGCTGCTGGTCATGGAACATCTGTGGAACGAAGCCCAGGTGAATCGTGACTCGCGCGCCCTCGATACCATGATCGGCGCCTCCTTCGTCAACACTGAGTATGACGGCGAGGTGAGCGACAAGGCTAAGTTTCTCGCTGATATTAGAGACCCGCAATTCAATCTCAGCAGTCTGACGATTCAGGATCTGAAAGTCAGCATGTACTCGGACTCCGCCGTGGTGGTGGGCACCTACCGTACCAAAGGCTCATATCAGGGAAAGCCTTACGAGCATATCGGCCGCTTCACCGATACCTGGGCATTCACCGAGGGCCGTTGGCAATGCGTCGCCAGCCATACCAGCCTGCTAAAGAAGTAACCTTCCATTCAGGCTATCTGCGCAGGCCCTCAACAAAACACTTCCAGCCACCGAAGCGATGCCGCGTATGAAACTTTTTGCGAACAAAAATTGCCTCCTTAGAATCTTGTCACTGATCTAAAGCGCAAGCGGATATTCGTTTCTCGAACCCGCAAAGATGCGCCGATGGAAGCGAAGCCTCAATCCTGGAAGATTCTGCTCGCCTTCGCCATCATTTATTTCGTGTGGGGTTCGACATTTCTTGCGATTCGCGTCGGCGTGCGCGAAGTGCCTCCGTTCCTGTTCGCCGGGATGCGATTTGCCGCCGCCGGAATCGTTCTCTACACCTGGATGCGCGCCAGTGGTACGGCCTCACCTACGGGCCGCGAGTGGATCTCCGCGTCCTTGCTGGCGTTCCTGATTTTTGTGATGGACTACGGCTTGCTCTTCTGGGCAGAGCAGCGCGTCCCTTCCGGAATCGCTGCGGTCATGATGGCAACAATTCCAGTCTTCATGGTGCTCGCCGAGATTCTTTTCTTGCGGACTCAGAGACTTACCTTCCGGCTGGCATTCGCGCTCTTGCTCGGGATTGGCGGGGTGGGTGTGCTCGTTAGCCACTCAGCCGGGTTCGGGGAAGGAGCGATCGACACGTCCGGTGCGATTGCTCTGGTAGTGGCCGCAATCAGTTGGTCGATCGCAGCCGTTCTTAGTCGCAGGCTGCCCCTTCCCGAATCGAAAGTGATGAGTTCGGGAGCGCAGATGCTTGCCGGAGGAATCCTGCTTACATTGGCGGCTACGATTTTGGGAGAGTTTAAGGGTTTTCATCTGCAAGCAGTATCTCCTCGGGCGTGGCTCGCACTCGCCTACCTGATTGTCGCCGGCTCGATTATTGGTTTCACAGCATATGTCTGGCTCATTCACCACGAGTCTCCAACTAAAGTCGGCACCTACGCGTATGTAAATCCAGTGGTCGCGGTTCTAGTCGGATATTTTCTTGGTGGGGAAGCGCTCAGTGCGCGAACGGTCGTCGGGACGTTGCTGGTTTTGGTGAGTGTAGTGGTAATCACGACCACGCCGAAAAAGAAAGTAAAACTGGATTCGCTCATTAAAGAAGTGGAAGTCAACCCATCCGCCGCTGTCCAAGATTGAGCGGGGTCATGGCGAGATAACGCAAAGAAAAGAACTCCTACGGCCGCGTCATCTTCTCAGGCCTTACCAACTGATCGAATTCTTCACCGGTAAGATAGCCAAGTTTCAACGCCGCCTCGCGCAGGCTGCTGTGCTCCACGTGTGCGGTGTGCGCGATCTGAGCGGCCTTGTCGTAGCCAACCTTCGGCGCCAGGGCAGTAACCAGCATCAATGAGTTCTTCACATACCAGTCCACCTTGGCGCGATCGACTTCGATCCCCTTGATCATGTATTCGACGTATCCGTGGCAGGCGTCGGCGATCAGCGTTACAGAGTGCAGAAAGTTGTAAATGATTACCGGCTTGTAGACATTGAGCTCGAAGTTTCCCTGCGAGCCGGCGAATCCCACTGCCGCTGTCGCGCCGTGAACCTGCACGCAGACCATCGTCATGGCTTCGCATTGCGTCGGATTCACTTTGCCCGGCATAATCGACGACCCAGGCTCGTTTTCCGGTATCGACAGTTCCCCGAGTCCACACCGCGGCCCGGATGCCAGCCAGCGGATATCATTCGAAATCTTCATCAGCGATGCGGCCAGCGTTTCCATCGCGCCCTGCGCGAATACGATCTCGTCATGTGCGGATAGCGCGGCAAACTTGTTGCCGTGCGAGCGGAAGGGAAGTCGCGTGAGTTCGGCAATCTTTTTCGCGGCCCGCTCCGCGAACTCGGGATGAGTATTGAGACCCGTACCGACCGCGGTTCCACCAATGGCAAGGTCGTAGAGGCCGTCCAACGCCTGTTCCAGGCGCTTGATATCCCGTGCAAGCAATGCAGCCCATCCGCCAAACTCCTGTCCGAAAGTCAGGGGCACGGCATCCTGCAAGTGCGTGCGGCCGATCTTGACCACATCGTTGAATTCCTTCGCCTTGGCCTCGATCGCATCATGTACGCTCTTGATCGCGGGAATTAATGCGTTTTTCACCCGTTCCGCGGCAGCAATATGCATCGCCGTCGGAAACGTATCGTTCGACGACTGCGACATGTTCACGTGATCATTGGGATGGACGGGCTTCTTCGATCCCATCTCTCCCCCGGCAATCTCAATGGCGCGGTTCGAGATCACTTCATTCACGTTCATGTTGGTCTGGGTGCCGCTCCCTGTCTGCCAGACGCGCAGCGGAAACTGATCGTTCAGCTTGCCCGCAATCACCTCGTCGGCGGCCTGCACGATCAGCTTGGCTTTATCCGCTGGCAGCTTGCCTAGATCCTGATTTACCAGCGCACACGCCTTCTTGAGGATGCCAAACGCACGGATCAATTCGGGCGGCATGGTGTCGCGCCCAATGTTGAAGTGCAGCAGTGAGCGCTGCGTCTGTGCCCCCCAATAGACGTTGGCCGGCACTTCAATCTTTCCCATGCTGTCAGATTCAATGCGCGTGGGAATGGTGAGTTCTGCGGACGTCGGCATAGTGATTCCTGATTAGAGCGCGAAGGATAAGGTAACTGGAAATTATAGCGCGGACGCGAAACCCAACTCAGTGTCAATAAGGTGGGTAGGTATATCCAGTGCCTCGCGTGCTAGAATCATCGGTTTCTGACCTGTCACGATCCCAGCTTGGCGGGCGCAGCGTGACCGAATTCCATGCCTGACTTTCTCACTGTCGAAGATGTTGAAACCCTGCCCCAGGTAAAGGTTCGTGCGCATCCTGAAATGCGCACCGACGTCCTGGTCATCGGAGCGGGGCCCACGGGCCTGGCATGCGCCATCGAAGCACAAAAACTCGGGCTCAAGGTCATCGTCCTCGACAAGGGCTGCCTGGTGAATTCACTTTTTCACTATCCTGCCGGCATGTTATTTTTCACCACTCCCGAACTGCTCGAGATCGGCGAGATTCCTTTCACTACTGCCAACCAGAAACCCACTCGCGAAGAGGCGCTCGAGTACTACCGCAAGGTTTCTGAGCACTACGATTTGGACGTTCGCCAGTACGAATGGGTCAAGACCGTGATGGGAGAAGATGGCAAATTCAGCATTACGGCGACGGACCGCGCCGGACGGCCACATGACTACCGCACGCGCAAGGTCATCGTCTCCACCGGATACTACGACCTTGCCAACCAACTTTGCCTTCCCGGCGAAGATTTGCCCAAAGTTTCGCATTATTATGGCGAACCTCATCCTTACTACGACAGCGACGTAATGGTAATCGGCGGCAAGAATTCGGCCGCCATCGCTGCTCTCGATCTATGGCGGCACGGAGCCCGGGTTACGCTGGTCTATCGCGGAGCGCAACTCCACCACCACGTTAAATACTGGATTAAGCCCGATCTTGAAAATCGTATTAAGCACGGAGACATCGAGGCTTACTTCAACAGCACAGTCCAGGAAATTGGAGTGGATCACGTCGTCGTGAATACGCCCCGTGGCCCGGTGCGTCTGAAGAACGACTTTGTGCTGGCCCTGATCGGTTACCATCCCGACTATGACTTTCTGCGGAGCATGGGCATCGAACTCTCCGACGAGCAATGCCGCCCGGTGTGCGACCCGGTATCGCTTGAGAGCAACGTTCCCGGCATCTATGTTGCAGGTGTGATCGTCGCCGGCTCGAGGACCAACGAAATCTTCATTGAGAACGGCCGCTTCCACGGCAAACAAATCGCTGACGATCTCAAGCGCAAACTGCGGCCCGCCGCTTAACCGTACCTCTCTATTTTAGCAAGTACTCTTTCACAAACATCACCGTGGCATCGAACTGGTAGTCGCGATTTTTCTTCTTGTGAAAGCCGTGTCCTTCGTCTTTCGCGAGCAGCCACCACACCGGCGTACCGTTCTGCCGCACGACTTGCACCATTTGCGCGGACTCGCTTGCCGGAACCCGCGGATCGTTCTTCCCAGCGATTACGAAAAGCGGCTTGGTGATGTTCTTCGCGTTGTTCGCCGGGGCAATTCTTTCCAGAAACTCACGCATCTTGGGATCGCGTTCGTCACCGTACTCAACGCGACGTAAATCCTGCCGGTAGCCCGAAGTGTGTTCCAGAAACGTTACCAGGTTCGACGGTCCCACTACATCTACCGAGCAGCAAATGCGGTCGTTGTAATTGGTCGCCACGGCGAGGGTCATGAAACCGCCGTAGCTACCCCCCGTAATCATGACTTTTCTTGCATCCAGATCCGGCTGCGTCTGGATCCAATCGAGCAGGGTACTGATGTCTTTGTACGAACCTTCGCGGAGAAAACCGTTATCCAGTTTCTGAAAGGTCTTGCCATATCCGGTCGACCCGCGCACGTTGGGATAGATAATCGCGATGCCCAGTTCGTTGATGTAGTAATTGTCACGGCCCAGAAAATCCGGACGAACCTGCCCCTCTGGCCCGCCATGAATGGCGATAATCACCGGATGTTTGCCGCTGAATTTCGCCGGAGGCTTGTACAGGAAGGCCGAGATAGGTCGGTCGTCCCATGACTTCCAATGGATCAATTGCTGCTCGGCAAATCCCGAAGTATTCAGACCGCCGGTTTCGCTGAACGTCCAGCGCTCCAGTTTGCCCGAGGCCATGTCCACTGAATATGCGTCGAAAGGCTGGCTTGCCGTGCTCAGAGAGAAAGCAAGTTCTCGGCTGTTGTTGCGCCAGCTGAGGTCATAGATGACGCCGACCGGAACTTTCGGCACCGTGACCTCTTTGTTCGTCCGGGTATCGAGCAGGTGCAACACGCCGATGCCGTCCTCATTAGCTTCGAACGCGATCCAGCGCCCATCCTTGGAAAGATCGAACTCATCTACGTCCCAGTTGAGCGCGGGAGTCAGTACGGTTGTCTTGCGGCTACCCAGATCGAGATAGACCAGGCGTTGAAATTCTGAGTCCTGATCGCTGGCCAGGTAGACGCCTTTGCCGTCCTTGGCGAAGCGAGCATTACTGTTGGCTACGGTCTCAGTTCCGGCTTTTGGAGTCAGCAATTCTTTCTTGCCGGAAGCTACATCGACCAGCCACACGTACGATTCGGCAGCCGAAACCTGATTCGTCACCAGCAGTTGTTTGCCATCCGGCGACCAGTCCGAAACATTCCATCCGCCGCCTTCCATCGGCGCGACCATGCGCGCGCTGGCCGGGTCCGCTGCATTCACCACCCAGATATCGACATCGCTGCCGCTGCGTCGCGTCGAACCATAGGCGATGAGGTCTCCCTGATAAGACCAGCGTGGACCCGTATTACGCGATTTGCCGTCGGTGAGCAGGGTGACGTTGCCGCTGGCCAGGTCGTAGCGATAAAGCTGGAAGAATTCGCCTCCGCCAACATCTTTCACGAACAGGAAGGAGTCGCCATTCACGGGCTGGTAGATTGCATCCGCAATCGCGTCGGGAAAAAAGGTTAGTTGAGTGCGCGCCCCACCAGGAAACTTGACTCGATGCACCTGAGACGTATCGCCGAAGCGCGTCTCGATCAGCATCTCGCGACGCGTGGGGTGCCAGCTGACAAACCTCGCCGCCCGGAATTCGCTATAGCGTCCAACAGCATCGGCCAAAGAGGTGGGGATTTTAGGAATCCCTTCGGCGACCAGATTCTCGTTGGGGGCAACTTCATCGCTCTGTGCGAACGCGAGCGTAGCGAACAGAACGACGGCAAACACATGCGAAGACAAAAACAAAAACCGCTTCATCGATCGACTCCTCGGTTTCTCAGGCTAACGTGGACTGGTTTCCCTCAGCGGATTCAGGCAGCATCTTAGGTCGACGACGAAATGCAAGTCAATGGAACAGTTCCTTCCACTCAAAGACCGGGACCCAACGCATCTTTGGTACCCTACCATTCGCATGAAACCCCCACCAGAGCAAGTAGCTCCATCCATTTCTCTCGCGTCGTACCTGCGACTGCTGCGCGGGAACCGCAATTTCCGCCGGCTTTGGCTGGCGCAGATTGTCAGCGAGATTGGAGATTGGTTCTACACGCTCTCCATCTACACGCTGCTTCTGCAGTTGACTGGGCATGCCAGTTCGGTGGCGCTGGCACTGGTTCTGCAAGTTCTGCCGCAGACGTTGGTAGGTCCGACGGCAGGTGTGGTAAATGATCGGTTGCGCCGCAAGCATGTGATGATTGCCGCCGACCTGGTTCGCTTCGTTGTAGTTCTGGCCATGCTGATGGTGCGGTCGCGGTCGACAGTCTGGCTCGTCTATCCGCTGCTGCTGGCAGAAACGATCATGGCTGCGTTCTTCGAGCCGGCACGCAGTTCGGTCATTCCTAACATCGCCTCGAAGGGCGAAGTGCTGATTGCCAACACGCTCTCTTCTGCTACCTGGTCGGTGAATTTGCTGATCGGCGCTTCCGTGGGTGGAGTTGTGGCAGCTTTCTTTGGCCGTGACGCCGTGTTCGTTCTCAACGCGCTCTCGTTCCTGGTCTCGGCCATTCTCATCGCAGGGATGAGATTTGCCGAGCCGCACGCCGAATCCGCATCGCGGCTGCGACCACGCGATCTAGTGGATTTCTCACCCGTGCTCGAAGGCATCCGCTACGTGCGCAATCACCGCACACTGCTGCCCACGGTCTTTGCGAAAGCCGGCGAACTCATGATCGGCCCGAGCTGGGTCATCTTCACCGTGCTGGGCGCTCACGAGTTCGCGGTGCACTGGCGCAATGTCGATTCCGCTCGCGGCGCCATGCTTGGCATGAGCATTCTGCTCGGCGGGCGCGGTCTGGGAGCTCTCGTAGGCCCGCTCGTCTCGGCGCGCTGGGCGGGCCGCAGCGACCGGCGGCTGCAACTGGGCATTCTCTTCGGTTATCTCACGATTGCGATAGGATACGGAACCCTCGGAGCCTGCAGAACCGTGTGGATGGCCAGTGCATGCGCCATGCTCGCGCACATGGGAGGATCGACAGTCTGGGTCTTCTCCACCACGCTGCTGCAACTTCATACTGACGACCGCTTCCGCGGCCGCGTCTTCTCCGCCGACCTCGGCTTTTCCATGCTCACCATCGCAGCCGGCGCTTACTTATGCGGCCGCTTGCTCGATGCCGGCGTCGCAGCCCGCACAGTTGCCACTTGGACAGGATTGGTCATGCTGATTCCTGCAGCGCTATGGGCGCTGGCAATTGGGCACGGCGGGGGTGATGTTTCACAAACGCGATTGAATCGGGCTGAATAGAAAAAACGCGTTGCCGTTAGCCCTGAGGCATTATCCGCGCACGCGGTCAATCTTGGCGGCCATGATGAAGTCGCTCTCCGTGAGGCCGTCGATCTTATGCGTCCATATTGTGATCTCGGCTTTGCCCCATGCCAGAAGAATGTCGGGATGGTGGCCCTGTTCTTCAGCCAGCGCTCCCACGCGGTTCACGAACTCCAGCGCCTGTTTGAAATCTGGGAAGGTATAGGCGCGGGTGAGATGATGCTCGTTAACTACCTTCCACTCGGGAACGGACCGGTGCAGTACCTCAAGTTCCTTGCCCTTGAGCGCAGGCACTCCACCACGGCAGGGAACGCATTTCTTGTCAGCCAGTTGTTCGGTCATATCTGATCCACCGTCAATTAACTCCTTTCGCAGAATATGAGTCAAGACCCATTGCATCATCATCTGCACACGATTTCATGAAACCTGCGGAGTCCGGCAGGCATCTTTAAATATCCCGCCGTCTTCCACGGTGCGTCTTAACTTTGCTGTTCACGGAAAGAGAATGGCTGCCGCACCTTCGCAACCAAATTCGACTCAATCCCAGCCGACGCAAGCCGCTTCCAATCCATGGTTGATCGCTACTGCGGTGATGCTGGCGACTTTCATGGAAGTGCTCGACACTTCTATCGCGGCAGTCGCGTTGCCCTATATTGCCGGCAGCCTCTCCGCCTCCAATGACGAAGCTACCTGGGTCTTGACCAGTTACCTGGTGGCCAATGCGGTGATCCTTCCGGCCAGCGGCTGGTTCGCCTTGCGCTTCGGCCGCAAGCGCTTTCTCATCGTGTGCATCGTTATCTTCACTATCTCCTCGTTCGCCTGCGGATCGGCGACAAGCCTGGCACTCATCCTGATTGCGCGTGCCGTCCAGGGCGCCGGCGGAGGAGCGCTGCAACCGCTCTCGCAGGCCATTCTGCTCGAAAGTTTTCCTCCGCAGAAGCGAGGAATGGCGATGGCCGTATTCGCGCTCGGAGTAGTCGTAGCGCCCGTGCTTGGGCCTACGCTGGGCGGCTGGCTCACGGACACGTATTCCTGGCGTTGGGCGTTTTACATCAACATTCCGGTTGGCATCTTCGCGATCTCCATGATCTCGCGATATGTACAAGATCCGCCCTACATAAAAGAAGCGCGTCCCGGCAAGTTGGATGGTATCGGTCTCGGCTTGCTGGCCGTGTGGCTGGGCTGCCTGCAGATCATTCTGGATAAGGGCCAGGAAGACGACTGGTTCGGCGCTACGTGGATTCGCTGGGCCGCTGCGATTCTCGTGATCAGCCTGGTGGCATTTCTCATACGCGAACTGCGGCACAGGCAACCGCTGGTCGACCTCAAAATTTTCCGCCACCGTAACTTCACCATCGGATGCGTGCTCATCGGCCTGTTCGGCGCGGGCATCTATGGCTTAGTCACGCTGCTTCCGCTTTTTTATCAGGAACTGATGGGCTACACCGCGTTCGCTGCCGGATGGGCCGTGAGCCCGCGCGGCATCGGGGCGATTTGCGCTATGCCGGTGATCGGCTACCTCACCGCGAAAATGGACAACCGTTGGCTCATCGCGTTTGGCTTCGCCATGTTCGGCGCTGCCAGTCTGTGGTTCGGCGAAGTCAATCTCGGCATCGGCCAGTGGACTTTTCTGTGGGCGATTCTGATCAGCGGATTCGGCTCAGGGTGTGTATTCGTCCCGCTCTCGACCACCACCATGGCGTTTCTGAAAAACGAGGAAATCGGCAATGCCAGCGGCTTGTATAACCTGTTCCGCAATATCGGCGGCAGCATTGGAATCTCCGTGGTCAATACAATCGTAGCGCGCCACGAACAGCTGCATCGCAATGAACTCGCGAAATCGATAGATCCAGGGCGGGCAAGCGTCCGTGGCGCACTGCAGGGGTTGCAGCAATATCTCAGCGCTCAAGGAGCTTCGTCGACCATAGCTTTAGAGCGCGCTTACGGATTGCTGAATCAAGCTCTCAACGGACAGGCGCGTCTATGGTCCTACGTGGACGACTTCCGCTACATGGCCTTAGCCTGCTTCGCCTGCGTCCCGATTGTATTCACGCTGAAGAAAGCAATCAGGAAGGGCCCGGCCGGGGCCGCGCATTGAAGCAGAGTTCCCGCGTATTTTAGCAACGAAGGTTCAGAGCAAACTCTCCAGATCGCGTGCACCGTGGAGAACTCGCAGAATTAAGATTTCCCCATTCTCGGCGCGGTAGAAGATCAGATGTTTGGGAAATCTTGCGATCGGCATCCTTCGGAGACCGCGCAGTGCATTCGTTTCGAAAGCGCAGGGTGATCCGGAGTGAGGATTTTTCGCGATGCGAAGTATTGCTGAGGTTATTGAGTGCTCCCAGCGCTTCGCCACGGTTTGGCCTGATTGTTGTTCGTACCAGTCCGCCTGTTCCAGGATGTCGATGACGGCACCATCGGCGAGCCGAAGTTTCGCCTGCTTCACCGTCGGTTTGCATGACGGCGCAGGGCTGCAACCAGCCCCTTCTCTCTTATGTCGCTCACGGCGAGCTCGATCATGGGTCCGGTAGCGGCTGCGACGAGGTCCCGTTCGAGAGAATGAAGTCTTCGCTCTTTGTCCTGGCGAATCAGTTCGCGGATATACTCGCTGGGCGTGCCCCAATCGCCCGATGCAACTTGCCCCTCTACGTATTCTTTCAAAGGTCCTGGAAGAGAGATGTTAAGCGAAGTCATAGCCATGCCTTCATCATATGACAGTTTATGAAGAGACTCAACCCGCAAACAAATTAGCTTAGTCCGTACCGGCCCCAGGTTCTTCGCGAGCGATCCTAGAACGGAATATCCTCATCCGTGATCGGCCCTGAGCCCGCCGCAGCGTGCTCGGGCTCTGGCATGCGCTGGTCGAAGTTGTTGCCGCCGCCGCCAGCCGAGGCGCCGCGCGAGCCGCCACTGAAATCTCCACCGCCACCGCCTTCGCCGCGTCCGCCCAGCAGGATCAGGTCGCTGCCGACCACTTCGGTCATGTATTTTTTCTGGCCGCTAGTCTTGTCGTCCCACGAGCGGGTTTGCAGGCGGCCTTCGATATAGACTTTACCGCCCTTCTTCAGATACTCGCCCGCAATTTCGGCAAGACGCTGCCAGAGCACCACGTTATGCCACTCGGTGCGATCCTGCCATTCGCCGCTCTTGTCCTTGAAGCGTTCGTTGGTGGCGATTGTCAGCTTGGCCACGGGCGTGCCGCTGGGCGTGTACTTAATCTCTGGATCTTTCCCAAGATTACCGATCAGTTGAACCCGGTTCAGACTTTTTCCTGCCATGGGATGCTCCTTTGCAGGGCTTCACTATAGCAGAAGCCGAACTGCGGGAATCGCACAGGCTGTGACTTTCTGCTCAAAAAATCCGTTCTGGGACACTCGGGCTAAAGCCGCTGGATTTAGCCAGTCTTACGCGGCGCTGAAGCCCCGCTCTTCCACGCTGCTACGTTCAATCAACGCATTTTCGCCCAGACGAAAACCACGCTATAATCGCGTCATGCCTCCTGCACCCGGCGCTACCAGAGCCGTCGGCATGGTTCCCGACGAGATGAAGGCCGAACCCAAGTCCAAAGGCCTAACCACTCCACGCAAGAAGAAGCCGAAGGAACTGGCCGTGATCACCGAGTGTTGCACCGGATGCGCCGGCTCGCCGGCCTGCGTGGAGTACTGTCCGGTGGAAGACTGCATGTTCTGGGTTGCGGACGAAGACAGCACGCCGTTTGGCCGCATCGCAGTCGATCCCATCCTCTGCATCGGCTGCAAGAAATGCCTCAGCAAAGGTCCCGACGGATGCTTCCTCGATGGCTGTCCGTGGGATGCCATCGTCATGGTCGACACTGTTGAAGTGGAAAAAGAAGTCGGCCCAATGGCGATTTAGAAGCAGCAATTAGCCTTAGCTTTTGGCCAAAGCCGGGAGGTTCAATGGCAAACCGTCCTTCCGAACTCTTCGCGATCTCAGCTGCGGCATTGCTCGCGTTCAGTTTTCTATCCCGGTTTCTTCCCACCCAAAACTTTGTTGGAATCCATCTGCGGAGCGTAGTCTATGCGTTCTCCCCGAGCACGGTATGCTTGGCGATGGCATCTCTTCTGTGTTTCTTTGCGGCGATCTACTCCATCTGGCCACTGCCCATGAACTATAGAGTCGGGCTTTGGCACTACTGGATAACGGCCCTTGCGATCGTCGCCTTTTGGGCCTCATTCTACTTATTTATATTTCACCCGTTGCCGAGTTCGAACCTCGCACCCATCGCCCTGTTCGGGCAGCTCGTCTCGACAATCGTTATTGTCCTCGCGCAGGCCATTTTCGTCGTGAACTTGACGTACGCGATAGTCCGCCTGAGACATCCAGCTTAGGCCAGGATCACTCTCAGCGTTTGCCTTGCTGCTTTTTGTCTTCCCCCGAGTGTTCAGGGCTTCCTCCGGGCTCGGGGAAGTCGGTGTCGGCACCCTTTATGAGCGGGTCCTGATCGCGGTGCCCGAGTTGCTCGGAGAGGGCGAGGTTGCCGTCGTGATGATGTTCTTCTCCTTCAGTTGCACCCTTGGCACGGTCGGGATCGTTCTCGGAAATCTTGGTCATATTTGAATATCCTTCAAAAATTATTCTCCCGGGCGGCTTGAGACTCCGAGTTTACGCAGACGTTCGCGGGCCTGCAGCGCTTCGTTAGAGCGCGGGTAGCGCTGGATGACGTGGCGAAGCTCCGTTACTCCGTCGTCTTGCTTGCCCAGTTCAATCAGCGCAAATCCTTTTTTCAACTGAGCTGAAGCGGCCTTGGTTCCCGTGGGGAAGTTCTGCAAGACTTGGTCGTAGCTCTTCGCCGCCTGCTCATATTTCCCCTGCCGAAATTGAATTTCGCCAAGATAAAAGTAGCAGTTCCCCGCCAGATCGGTGTTGGGATAGAACTTTACGTAATCCGAAAATTCCTGCACGGCGAGATCGTTATTGTTGCCGTTGTAATCGCGCAAGGCATTGTTGTAGAGGACATCGGGAGGGGGAGCCGCCGCCAAGGCCTTCTGTTGCGCCTGCTGGTCGGCTTGCTGCGCGGCCAGGCTTTGCTGGGACGACTGCATGTCCTCCAGTTGCTTGCTGACTTTCGCCAGGCGCGCCTTGAGTTCGTCAAGCGTATCGTTAAGTGCTTGCAACTGCCCTGAAAGCTGGTCGACGTGCGAGGAAGAGTCTCCCTGCTCTTTTTGCAGGGTGTTCTGCAGGCCGGTTAGCGCGGCGGCAACTTTGTTCACCGCATCGGTATCCTGCTCGACCAGGTTCTTCATGACGCCCATGCGCTCGTCGAAGCTGCGCTGCATGGCCGTCATCTGCTCCTGCAGTTGCTGAACTTGAGTTTGCAGTTGGACCATCTCTTTGCTGACGCCCCAAGCCGGTGTTACAGCCAGCCAGACACTGCACAGCAAAGCAAGAAGAGTGGACAATCGTCTTATGTTCATAAGCGAAGATTTCCCCAAGTCCATTTTAGACGGGTCGGAGGCATTTCGGGTTGTGAAGATTGTCGATAAGCAAAAAAGCCAGAGGCGGGGTTGTCCCGCCCCTGGCCAAATACCAAAAGCTACTTCTGATACACGAAGTGGCCGCGGCGATTCTGCTGCCAACAAGACTCGTTCTCTTCCATACAGAACGGCTTTTCCTTGCCGAAGCTGATGGTCTTGATCCGGCTGGCATTGATGCCGGCCGAGACCAACGCACTCTTCACTGAAGAAGCACGCTGATCGCCCAAAGCCAGGTTGTATTCAGTGGATCCGCGGTCATCGCAATGTCCCTCAATCGTGAAGTTGATACTGGAGTGCTGAGCGAGGAACTGGACATCGGCCTGGATCGAAGCCTGCTGGTCGGCGCGAATATCGGACTTGTCGTAATCAAAATAAATGTCCTTAACCGTCTGGCCAAACAGATCTTCTTCCGAAGGCGAAGGCGCAGGAGGAGCCTCAGGCGGAGGCGGAGCCGTAACTGTCAGGCGCGTCGTGGCCTCCTGAGTGCCCCCCGAACCCTTGGCAACCAGGTGATAGGTGGTGGAATCGCCAGGACTCACCTGCTGCGATCCACTGGCTTGAACGGCTCCGATGCCGTCGATCGAGACATCAGTGGCGTTCGAAGTCTGCCAACTCAGCGTGGCGGATTGCCCTTTCTGAATCGTATCCGGGCTAACGGAAATGGAAGCGGTTGGCGATGGTGGAGGCGGCGGTGGAGGCGGCGGGGGCGGAGCGGCTTTCTTTTTGCATGCGCCCAACATAAGAATCGCGCCTAATGCGATTACGGTTGCGAGCGTCTTCACAGTCTGTTCTGTTACGCTAGTCTTCTTCACGTTGATCCTCTTCACTTTATTTCCTCCTGCGAACCCGAAAATTATTTCGAATTCAGACGAAGTGTTTTCATTCCCAACACCTTACTTCCAACTCCAGTTCGGTTGCGAGTTACGTCCGGTAAAAGTCAACTGATGTAGTTTGGTGCCGTCTGCGAGCATCATCCAGATCTCTTCTTTGCCCGAACGGCTGGACTGAAACACAATATGCCGGCCATCCGGCGCCCACCACGGAAAATCGTTGCGTCCGCCATCGTGCGTGAGCTGAACCCATTGCTTGCTCGCAATATCCATCAGATAAATATCCGACGAGCCAGGTTCACCCGGGCCGTACTTGCGAGTCCAAGCCAGGGTTAAGAACTGGCCGTTCGGTGACCAATTGGGAGAGACTGCATATCCCTGGTCGGTCATCCGCTGCTGATTCGTGCCATCGGCCTCCATGGTGTAGACCTGGGGCAGTCCGGTGCTGCCGCTGACGAAGGCAATTTGCGCTCCGGTTTTGCGATTCCACGCCGGAGAAACATCTGGCCCCTTGCCAGTAGTCATGGCACGAAGGTTGCTGCCCGAAGCATCGCATTCATAAATTTCTGAATGGCCGCCGCGCGACGAGGACAACGCCAGACGCGCGCCGTCGGGCGACCACGCGGGAGAGAAGTTTCCGCCTCCGAAATGAGGAAAGCTGATCAAACGATTGAGATCGATGGAGTATATCAAGATATCCCAGCCAGACCTCGTCATGGAACTAAAAGCGACACGGGAGCCATCCGGCGAGATGCGGGGCGAGAGAGCGATCGACCCTTGATGCGTAAGTTGCCGCTGGTTGCTGCCGTCGTAGTCCATCACCCAGATTTCTTTGTGCCCGGAACGATCGCTGACAAAGTAGATCTTGCTCTCGGCGATGCCGGGAATGCCGCCTCCCAGGCGGAAGATGATCTCATCAGCAAATTTGTGGGCGATGACTCGCGCGGCGTCGTCGGTTGCGACGTCGGCGTATTGCTTGCCCAATACCTGCGCAGAAGCAGTATTTTTCACATCGTAGAGCCAGCCCTGAACGGTGACTTTGCCGCTGGCGACCGCGAGATTGCCGAAGGCCAGCATAGCGGCGTTGGGTGGAGGAGCGTTCCACGCTCCAAACGTGACCTCGGTGGGCTGGCCGGGCACCTGCAGAGGATAGAAACTCTTCGATACCAGTTCGACCACACCGGAATTATCCAGGTCGTTCCACAAAGTGTCGTCGAACGTTTTGAGCAGAGCAGTACTCTGAGGATCAGCCGTGGAAGGCCTGAAGTCCGGAACCGCCAGGCGAACTTTCTCCACCCCAAGACCGGAGCCGGTCCGAACCCAATCCTGGGCAAAGCAGCCGGAGGTGAATACCCCGCAAAGGACGATCAGAAAACTCAAGGCGCGCACCAGCCGTTGACCGGATACTGCACGACGCCGAGCTCGTTTATTTCTATCGTCCATCCATTTGGAGCCGCTACGCGGGCTGGGGCAAAAGGGTACTGCGAACGACAATATCGTAGACCGATATGTTCTCATTGGCAAGTTACGATTCATCATAGTCGCGAATCTGGAACCTAAAGAATCATCAGGTACATGCTGGTGTGATTTTGTTTTAATTAGTAGATCGAAATAGTACTAGATCAAGCAGATCGAAATATCGCTATGTCGAAATTTTCCAATTCCACTTGACTCGATGCCGCGCCGCTGTTAAACAGCACAACTTTATTTTTTGCTGTAATCAAACCAATATTCCACTGAGATTTTGCTGCCGCTATAGTCCGGCGGCAACGGCCCGAAGGTATCAATTCTCTGCAGGGCGCGCGTCGCCGAAACATCGAGCGAAGGTACGCCGCTGGACTGCTCCACTTGCACATTGAAAGGATGTCCATCACGCGCCACATCGAACGTGATGTAGACGCGCTGCGCGGTGGTAATCCGCGGATCAACCTCATACTTCAGCCAGTTTTCCGAAACCTTTCGCTGAATGATTTGCACATACCAACCGAACTTTGTGCCAAAATCTCCGCCGCCGCCGGTGATGCCGAAGCCGCCCTTGGCGCCGCCAGCGGCAAAGCTGCCATATGGTCCACTCACCGGTCCGCCTTCGCCGAACGCGACCTGGTTGCTCTCCTGCTCGGGCGCGGGCTTCGGCTTTTCCTTGGTCGGAGTGGGAACGGTCTTAGGTTTGACTTTAGTATTTTTGCCCTGTATTGGAATCGCGTCCGGCTCTTTCTCCTCAATCTTCGGTTCAGATTTCGTAACACCCTTGGATTCGTTGGCCAGAACGTTCTCGTTCTTGGCGGGCGTAGCGGGCAGAGGCACTGCACTGACTAAGGAAACGCCAATGGCAGAACCGCCCCCGCCCGAGCCCCACCCCTCGCCTCGCGATCCCGTAAAGACCGCGGTGTAAAGCAAGATGACCGCTGTAAGCACAAGATGGAAGCCTGCGGACCAGCCCAGCGCTCGTCCCCAGTTATCGTGCTCGAAAAATATCTCAGCGTTTCGCGCCATTTTCTTCCAGGGGCTGAGTGACGATACTCACGTTGGTGATGCCCGATTGCTTGACCGCATCCATCACGGTCGCGAAAGCGCCAAAAGGTACATTCTCATCAGCCCGTACAAAAATGAATTGGTTGCGGGGGTCGCGAATCTTCTGCCGGAGCTTGGCTGCGATTTGATTGATGTTAATGGCGTCGTTGCCGAGAAAAACGCGCTGGTCCTTGTTGATGGTGATAACGGTTCGCTCTTCGCTGATTTCCTTCACCGTCCGCGTCTTCGGGACGCTCACTTCAATCCCCGACTGCAGCACCGGTGCGGTCACCATAAAGATAATGAGCAGCACCAGCACAACATCGACCAGTGGCGTGATATTGATGTCTGCCAGAGAAGTTTGAGTCCGGCCGTTGGAGGTAGTGAAGGCCATCAGCGCCTCACTTCGGCCACAGGTTGCGGCTGAATGCTCTCGATCGCGTTGAGCACTTCAAGGGAGAAATCGTCGCCCCGGGCAGCGAACACGCGAATCGCGTTGCCAATCAAGTTGTAGGCGATGACGGCGGGGATGGCCGCGGCGAGTCCCGCCGCAGTGGTGATGAGAGCCTCGGAAATACCGGGTGCGACGGCGCGTAAGGTCGCGCCCCCCGCTGTGCCCAGGCCGTGAAAGGCATCAATAATGCCCCAGACCGTGCCAAACAAGCCGATGAAAGGCGTAACCGCCGCTGTAATGGCGAGCCACGGCATGTTGCGCTCCATGCGCGTGATTTCCTCCGAGGCTCCGATCTGCATGCCCCGCTGAACCGCGGTCAGGCTGCGCAGCGATGCTCCGGGGGAGGAAAGTTGCCGTTTGTATTCCTGGAAGCCGCCTTCAAAAACACCCACCAGAGGGCTCGGACGGAACTGATCGGCGACGGTGGCTATATCCTGCATGCGTTGCGCTTTGCGAAACGCGCGCAGAAAGCGCCCACTCTGCAAACGGGCACGCCGAAGCAGGCTCCATTTGGTAAGAATGATCGCCCACGAGATGAGACTGAATGCCAGCAACGTGAGCAGAACGAACTTGGCCACTGCGCCAGTGCTGGAAAAGAGATCGAGAATTTCGCCGCCAATGAAGAGGGCAAGCAAGCAGAAAAGATGCATCGGTTGAGAGATTTCCTTTTTTTGGATTATAGATGATAAGACCGGCCAGTTGAGCAGGCGTATCCGAAACATAAACGGCACAGAATACCTGTAACTCGCCGTGCTCAGTTCATCCTCGGCCGGCAATCTCAATTTTCGGGCTATACGCTGCGCACCACAATGGCATCCAAGGGTGGCGGGAATACACCTTTAAAAACTCTCGCGGGAGGATGAACTTATGGCGCAATGCGGAATGCTACGGGATTATCGCTTCACCGACGCCGCAGAAGATATTCGCGGCTCCAAGCTGTACGGTCTGAATGATGAAAAACTGGGCAAGATCGACGACGTGATTTTTGATCACTCCACAGGATCGATTCGCTACGTGGTGGTCGATACCGGCGGCTGGCTTTCGACGAAGAAGTTTATTGTTCCCGCGGACCGGCTTCGGGCCTCCGCCGAGCACAAGGACGATTTTGCTGTTGATCTAACCAAACAGCAGGTGGAAGGCTTCCCACCCTACAACGAATCCGACTTGGAATCCGATGAACAGTGGGGAGACTATGAAGGAAAATATCGCTCGAAGTGGGAGACTAATCCGGTGATGCACCGGGCGGAGACCAACCGGAATATAACTCCTACCACGCAGCAGATGCCAGGTAATTCTCCTTCGGCTCGGGCTGCGGGTTCAACATCGGAAATCAACGATGGAGGTGGATTCGAAAAAGGCGGCTACGCTGCCAGCACCGATTCTGTCGAAATCAGTCAGAGCGCCAATGGAATCGGCCCGCGATGGGACACTTTTCAAAACCGCCTGCGCGAGCGGCGTAAGGAAGTCATCAACACAGGGCGCACTCAGGAAACCGCGGGGACCTACCGCAAAGCCGGTTAGTCATACTGGCTTTCTGCATAGCCACGGTTTCGGCCGTGGCTTTTTTGTTTGTCGTGCGGAGATAGTTCGTTTTGACGAAATATCCGGCACCAGAAATAATCCCTTCCATGAAAACCGATGAACACGCTGCCGTCGAGGCGATCCAACGGTGTTACCCGCAGATTTATCTTGCCTGCCATGTTGATCACGTTCGGGCGGCAAGCACAGTGCATCGTCTCTCCGCCAGAGACTCGTCGTTGCTGGTGCATTTGAGTCCTACCGAACCACTCAGATCGGGTGACCTGGCCGCCCACATGGGGATTGGTGCTTCTACGCTCTCTGCAGCCGTCGGCCGGCTGGCATCGCTTGGCTATCTCAGGCGGGAGTCGAGTACGAGCGATCGACGTGCCGCCGCCTTGACCCTCACTTCCCAAGGGACTAGAGCCATGGCAGCGACCTCAGTACTAGACGCTCAACGCGTGCGCGCGTTGCTGGCTAAGCTGTCGCCTGAAGAATGCCGGCGCGCGCTCGAAGGAATGGAACTTTTGGCGCGGGCTTCCCGGCAACTCGCTGACGAATTGAAAATGAAAAAGAACAAAACAAGCAAAAGGAATTGACATGTTGAAGATCGCGGCAGTCGCTGTGGCGCTGTTGTTTGGATTGATCGTCCTGGTAGTCGTGGTGGGTTATGCGCTGCCGAAACAACACGTGGCGGCGCGAGCCCTCCCACTGCGGCAGACTCCGGCCAATGTCTTCGCCCTCATTTCGAACTTTAAGGACGAACCTTCATGGCGTGCGGACGTGCAACAGGTCGAACTCCTGCCCGACCCTGATGGCCGCATGCGTTTTCGCGAAAAAGGCAAGCATGGCGCCCTCACTTTCGCGGTTGTCGAGTCGCAACCTCCCCAGATTTTGGTCACTCGAATCGAGGAGAAAGCGTTGCCCTTTGGCGGTATATGGATTTTTGAAATTTCGCCAACCGCCGGTGGCTCGCGCCTTAACATCACCGAGCGCGGAGAAATCTACAACCCGGTGTTCCGCTTTGTCTCCCGATTCATTCTCGGCTATCACAGCACAATGGATGGCTACCTGACGAGCGTGGCCAGGAAGTTTGGCGAAACCTCGGTTCCCACCGCAGGAAGGATCGCCAATTACTGAATCGAGCTCGAAGCTCCTCCCTTGTTTCATGCTATCCTTCGCAAAACTTAACCTCGTCTTCGATAGGACGACCTGTGCTGGTTGAACTGCGGCTCGAAAACTACGCGGTAATCGACAACGCGGCCGTGGAGTTCGGCTCCGGCTTGAACCTGTTGACCGGAGAAACAGGCGCTGGGAAATCCATTCTGATTGATGCGCTGGCATTGCTGCTGGGAGATAAAGCATCAAGTGAGGTGATCCGGACTGGCGCAGATCGGGCTGTGGTGTCGGCGGTGTTCGAGTCGGAAGGCCTCGCCGCGGACGCGATCGAGAATGTGCTCGAGCGCAACGGCCTGGACGAATCAGAAGACAGCTCGCTGATTATTCGCCGTGAAATTGCGGCTGCGGGCAAGGGCCGCGTCTTTGTGAACAATCAGGCAGCAACGGTTGCGGTGCTGCGCCAGCTGGCTCCGCACCTGGCAATCGTTCACGCGCAAAACGAATCGATCCTGTCTTTCGATGCTCCCGCGCGTCTCGCACTTCTGGATGGCTTTGCGGGAAGCCAGGTCGAGCCGGTCACCGCTGCCTACGAAGCGTGGAGAGGAATTCGCGCTCGCATCCAGGATCTCGAACAAGGCGAGCAGGACCGGTTGCGGTTAATGGATCTGTGGCTGTTTCAGAAGCGCGAGATTGAAGAGGCCAAGCCGCAGGTGGGGGAAGACGAGGATTTGGAAAGGGAGAAGTGCGTCCTGGCTAATGCCGAGAAAATTTACAACGCCGCGCTTCATGCTTTCGACCTGCTCTATGAAGGCGACGCTTCCACATCTTCATCGTTGCGGGCCGCCCAGAAACAGATCGAAGAGCTGGCGCGCTACGAGCCAAAGTTTCAAGAGGCGCTCGCCGCGCTCGAAACTGCGCGTATCAGCGTGGAAGATGTAGGGGCAACGGTGCGCGATTATGCGGGGGGAATCCATGCCTCTCCCGAACATCTGGCGCAAGTCGAAGACCGCCTGGCATTGCTCGACCGTTTGAAGCGGAAATATGGTCCGGCGCTGGAAGATGTGATTAATTTCGGGGAGGACGTGGCTCGCAAGCTTTCCGAGATTGAGAACAAAGACGAAATTCTGCGCGAATTGCGAAATGAACTGGCGAAGGCCGCTGAAGAATATTTGCGGCACGCTCAAGCGCTCTCGAAAAAACGCCATGACGCCGGGCGGAAGCTCGAGAAGCTGGTCGAAGCTGAGATCAACGATCTGGCGATGAAGTCGGCCTTCGGAATTGAAATAACCACCGACTGGGCAGAAGGGAATTGGACGACAACCGGCATCGATCAGGTGCTGTACCTGATCGCGACGAATCCGGGCGAGCGGCTGCGGCAACTCGAGCACATTGCCTCCGGTGGGGAATTGTCCCGGGTAATGCTGGCGCTCAAAGTGAGTGTGGAGGCGGGAGCCGACCCCGCGCTGCGCAAGAAACGCCCCACAACCCAGCGGACCATGGTCTTCGACGAAATTGATACGGGCATCGGAGGCCGAGCGGCGGAAGCTGTCGGAAAGAAACTAAAAGCGCTGGCGCGGGCCAATCAAGTCCTATGCGTCACTCACCTCCCGCAGATCGCGACCTTCGCGGACCATCACTATGTAATCGAAAAAAGAGAGCGTAATGGAAAAACGCGGACCGGAGTTCGCCCCGTCATCGGCGAGGAGCGCACCGAGGAAGTGGCCCGCATGTTGAGCGGCGCCAGGTTGACCGATACTTCGCGCAAGCACGCCGAGCAGATGATTAAGGCGAATGGGTAGTCGGCAGGCGGTACTCTTGCCGGGTAAAGCAGTTTGGATACATTCAATGCTCAGAATCGCCATCCACTGCTAATCCTCGCCGTTTCTGCGGCTTACGTTGACCAGAAGGGTACTTTCCAGTAGCCTTGATAGCA
Source organism: uncultured Acidobacteriota bacterium (assembly GCA_963842075.1). Lineage (GTDB taxonomy): Bacteria > Acidobacteriota > Terriglobia > Terriglobales > Acidobacteriaceae > Sulfotelmatobacter. The sequence continues at coordinate 438,765 of CAWJFA010000024.1, forward strand.
TCACCACAGTGGGATTTATGTAGGCTAACTGTACGGGTTCTGAGCTTTCAATTTTGCATCCTAACGGTGAGAGCAAGATCAAAAATATTAGGAGTCAGATAGTGCCGAACAGTCAGGGAAAGACTCTGCTCTTATTGAAACCGCGGGGGTTCTGCGCCGGCGTGGTCCGGGCTATTGATGTGGTCCGCATCGCGCTGGAGGCCTTCGGGCCGCCCATTTATGTGCGCAAGGAAATTGTCCACAATAGTTTTGTGGTTGACGAGTTGCGCGGCAAAGGCGCGATCTTCGTCGATAGCGAGGACGAAGTCCCGAACGGCGAGCGCGTGATCTACAGCGCGCATGGTGTTTCTCCCGAAGTGCGCGAGCACAGCGCCCGGCGCGGCCTGCGGGTAATCGATGCCACTTGTCCCCTGGTCACCAAGGTGCATGTGGAAGCGGTAAAGTTCGCCAAGGAAGGTTATTCGCTGATCCTCATCGGCCATCACGACCATGACGAGGTCGTGGGAACTCTGGGCGAGGCTCCACTGGTCACGCAGGTAGTGGGCAATCCAGAGCAGGTGAAATCGCTTTCCGTGCCTGATCCGGATCGCGTCGCCTATCTCACGCAGACTACCCTGAGCCTCGATGAAACCAAAGACATTATTGCCGCTCTGAAGAAGAAGTTCCCGAACATCAAAGGCCCCGCCGCGCAGGATATTTGCTATGCCACGGAAAACCGCCAGGTCGCGGTCAAGCAGGTGGCGTCGGAAGCTGACTTGTTACTGGTGGTAGGTTCGGAAAACAGCTCCAATTCTAATCGTCTGGTTGAGGTGGCGCGCAACCTGGGTACAAACGCTCATCTCATTGATAGTTATAAAGACATCGAGTCCGAGTGGTTGACTAACGTGAAGACGATCGCGTTGACGGCTGGCGCTTCCGCGCCAGAGTGCCTGGTGGAAGAAGCGATGAAGTTTCTGGCCACCAAAGGTTTCGACAACGTGCAGGAACTTGAAGTGATGCCGGAAAACGTCCGCTTCGGGCTGCCGCCGGAGATTGTCGAGGCTATTGCTGCCGCTCCGGCGGGTGTTACCGCGGATTAACGGAGTCGCATTTTAATGGACACAAACTCCCCTGACGCAAGCTTAGCCTCCGAGCCACAACTTCGCTTTGGCAAGATCGACGGCTTGGCCAGCCGTGTGGCCGCCGCTACCAGCGCCGCCCGCAAGCTTCTTTTCTCCGCGCGGCACGAGGAGGGCTATTGGTGTGGCGAACTGGAAGCCGATACCACCCTCGAGTCGGATTACATTCTGCTGCACACCCTTTTAGGAACCGGCGATCCCGCGCGCTTCCAGAAAGCGGCAAACTGGATCGTGCAGCACCAGAACGAAGATGGCGGCTGGAGCATCTATGCTGCCGGGCCCTCGAACATCAGCGCATCGGTCAAAGCCTATTTCGGTCTCAAGTTGGCAGGCTACGACGCGGATCATCCCGTGCTGCGGCGCGCCCGCAAAAAGATCCTCGAACTCGGCGGCGTAACCGAGGTTAACACCTTCACCAAGATCTACCTCTGTTTCTTTGGACAGTACGACTACGACGCGGTCCCGGCCATTCCTCCGGAAATTGTGCTGTTTCCCAACTGGTTCTGGTTCAACATCTACGAGATTTCTTCGTGGTCGCGCGCCATCCTGGTCCCGCTCTCCATTTGCTACGCCAAGAAGCCATTCAAAAAGATTCCACGGGAGATGGGTGTCGAAGAGTTGTTCGTCGGCGGTATGCAAAAGTCCCGTATGCACCTGCGCTGGTCGAAGAAGCTGGTGTCGTGGCGGAATTTCTTTCTTTGCCTGGACCGCATGACGCACTGGCTGGAGCGCGTCCACATCCGGCCGCTGCGTTCGATCGCTCTGAAGAGCGCTGAGAAGTGGATTCTCGAGCGCTTCGAGATGAGTGACGGCTTGGGCGCGATTTATCCCTCCATGATGAACGCCATCATTGCCCTTCGCTGCCAGGGATATTCTCTTGACGACCCGCAGGTCATTCGTGCATTGGATGAATTCGAGAAGCTCGGGATCGAAGAAAAAGAAACTTTCCGCATGCAGCCCTGCATGTCTCCAGTGTGGGATACGGCTTACGCCATGTTCGCGCTGGGCGAGGCTGGAGTGCCCGCCAACGATCCTCGAATGGTGAAGTGCGCCGACTGGATTCTGCAGAAGCAGGTGCGCAATCCCGGCGACTGGCAGATCAAGAACAGACAAGGCAAGCCCGGCGGCTGGTACTTCGAGTTCAACAACGAATTTTATCCCGACGTCGATGACAGCGCGATGGTCTGCCTGGCCTTGAGCCGCGTAGAACATCCCAACGGACGCTACCAGCGGGAGTCGGTGCAGCGCGCGATTGATTGGATCTTGTCCATGCAATGCAAGAACGGTGGATGGGCGTCGTTCGACAAAGACAACGACAAGATGGTTTTCCAATACATTCCCTTCGCCGATCACAACGCCATGCTCGATCCGCCAACCGTGGACATCACCGGCCGCATCCTGGAGATGATGGCAACCTATGGCTACGATAAAAACCATCCTGCGGTGCGGCGCGCGATTCAATTCATCCGGAAAGAACAAGAGCCCGACGGAAGCTGGTTCGGACGTTGGGGCGTGAACTACATCTACGGCACAGCACTCGTGTTACGAGGTCTTGAAGCCATCGGCATGGACAACCACGAGCCTTGCATCCAGCAGGCAGCAGAATGGTTGCGCATGGTGCAAAATCCGGACGGCGGCTGGGGCGAGAGCGTGGGCTCCTATGACGATCCCACCTTGCGCGGCGTCGGCGAAAGCACGCCCTCGCAAACCGCATGGGCGATTCTGGGATTGCTAGCGGTCGGCGATACGCGCAGCGATTCCGTGGCTCGCGGCATCGCTTATTTGCTGCGCGGACAGAAAGAGGATGGATCGTGGGACGAGCCGTATTTCACGGGCACTGGCTTTCCGCGCGTGTTCTATCTGAAGTATCACCTCTACCGGCAGTACTTCCCGCTGCTCGCGTTAACGACGTATGCCAAGGTGATGGAGAAGGGCAGCAATTAGCATTCAGCGCGCAGCAGTCAGCCAGTTATCCGCCCTTGCCAGATTTTCACGACTACGGACCTACAGTCGGAGTACTGAATACTGAGTGCTGAATGCTAGCTTTCGTCACCGGCGCCACCGGATTTCTGGGATCTCACGTAGCTCGCACTCTTGCGGAGCAGGGTGCTGACCTTCGGCTGCTGGTGCGTTCCACCAGCAATCGGATGAATCTCGAGGGTCTGAAGGCCGAGATCGTAACCGGGGATCTTCGCAACCCGGCATCCGTGGAGAAGGCGATGGCTGGTTGTGAGACCGTGTTTCACGTCGCCGCAGATTATCGGCTATGGGTACGCGATCCCTCCGAGATGTACCGGTCCAATGTCGACGGCACTCGCGCAATTCTCGAAGCCGCGCGTAGGAATGGGGTTCGCAGCGTTGTCTACACCTCGAGCGTCGCGACCATCGGCTTCACCGGGAACGGCCATCCTGCCGACGAAGATTCGCCGGTCGCGCTGGCCGATATGATCGGTCACTACAAGCGCTCCAAGTTCATGGCGGAACAAGTAGCGCTCGAAGCGGGCCGCACTGGCATGCGCGTGGTGACGGTGAATCCCACGACTCCTGTGGGGGACCATGACCTCAAGCCAACGCCAACTGGCCGGATCGTCGTCGACTTTCTCAAGCGAAAGTTTCCGGCGTATGTGGACACGGGATTGAACCTTGTAGACGTTCGGGAATGCGCCCGTGGCCATGTTGCTGCTCTCGAAAAAGGCAAGAGCGGCGAGCGCTACATTCTGGGCGGCCAGAACCTGACGTTGAAGCAAATACTGGATAAGCTGGGCGCAATTTCCGGGTTAGCGTCTCCGACTGTGAAGCTGCCTTACTTCGTGGCCTATTTAGCTGGCGCCGTCGATGAAACTGTGTCCGGCCGCCTGCTGGGCCGGGAGCCGCGCGCTACAGTAGAGCAAGTTCGCATGGGAAAGAAAAAAATGTGGGCCAGTTCCGGCAAAGCAGAGCGCGAGCTGGAATGGAAAATAATCCCGGCCGACGATGCATTGCGCCGCGCCGTCGAGTGGTTCCGGTCCAACGGTTATGCTTAAAATGGCTATCGTAGCAGCGCTCGAGCGCGAACTGCATAGTCTGATTAAGAGTTCGAAGCGCGTCGAGCGCGAGTACGAAGGCCGCAAGTTCATTTTTTTCGAGCAAGGCGAGATCGTGGCCGTCTGCGGGGGAATCGGCCTCGAACCGGCGCGGCGCGCCGCCGAGGCCGTGATCGCGTTTTACCATCCCACGCTGCTGCTGTCAGTTGGATTTGCCGGAGCCCTGCACACCGGCCTGCGCGTCGGTGATATTTTTTCTCCCGCCGTCGTTATCGATGCCCGCGACGGCAGCCGACTCGAAATTCCAGGTGGAGAAGGTATACTCGTGACTTTTATGGCTGTGGCGAGGGCGCAACAAAAAGCCAACCTGGCGCAAGCCTACGCTGCACAGGCCGTCGATATGGAAGCAGCTGCCGTGGCTTCTGCGGCCCGCGCCCACGGAATCAGCTTCCGTGCGGACAAAGTGATTTCTGACGAACTCAGTTTTGAATTGCCAGACACCGCCCGTTTCGTCGACCCTCAAGGCCATTTCAAAAACGCGAGCTTCGCGTTGTTTGTAGCTCTTCGGCCATGGCTATGGAGACGCGTGGCCTTGCTGGCGGTCAACACCGGCAAAGCGGCTAGAATACTCGGAGAGCATCTGAAGGACGTCCGCCAGTCGATGACCGAGGCGGTTGAAGCGAAGACTACCTAAATTTCATCTAAGTTTCGTCTAACCCTAATGGCGATTGCTGGACAAATCGCGATCCAAGACAGCAGCCAGTCGATTCCCGCGACCATGCTGGCGGCAGTTTACCGCGGCATCAATGACGTTCGCCTGGAAACCGTTCCCGTGCCCGCGATTGCCGCCGGAGAGTTGTTACTGCGGGTGCACACCTGCGGAGTTTGCGGCACCGATCTGAAGAAAATTGCCACCGGATCGCATTCCGCTCCGCGCATTTTCGGCCACGAAACTTCTGGCGTCGTCGTCGCCGTGGGCGCCCATGTCCGCAACTTCCAGCCCGGCGACCGCGTCGTGGTTTTTCATCACATCCCCTGTCGCCAGTGTTACTACTGTCGCCACAAGACTTTCGCGCAGTGTCCCACGTACAAAAAAGTGGGTTGCACTGCCGGGTTCGAGCCCTCCGGAGGCGGTTTCGCCGAATATGTCCGCGTGATGGACTGGATTGTCGAACAGGGAACTGTGAGAATTCCTGACGGCGTCTCCTTCCAACAGGCCTGTTTTGTTGAACCAGTAAATACTTGCATGAAGGGAATCGAGGCTCTCCGTTTGCAACCGGGCGAAACCGTGCTGAGCATCGGCCAGGGCCCGATCGGCATCATACTCAGCGTCCTAGCCCGAAGGGCGGGCGCCACGGTTATTACTTCCGATTTATACCCCGAGAGGCTTAGAATATCTAAAAGCCTAGGATTTGACCGTACTATCGACGCCTCGCAACAGGAAGCAGTGCGCTCTGTGCGGGAGCAGACAGAAGGAAGGGGTGCCGACGTTGTAATCTTAGCTGTCGGCAACAACGCCCTGATTCGTTCTGCAATGGATGCCGCCCGTCCCGGCGGCCGGGTGTTGTTGTTTGCGCAAACGCAGCGCGGAGAAGTAGTTGTGGACCCAGCTGCGATTTGCGTTGACGAGAAGGCGCTGGTCGGCTCTTACAGCGCTTCGGTGGATTTGCAAGAGGAGTCCGTTCGTTTTGTGATGAACCGGGAAATGGACCTGGAAAAGCTGATCAGTCATCGCTTTCCGCTGCAGGAGGGTGCTAGCGCGTTGGCGCTTGCCGCCCATCCCCAGCCGGCCTCGATGAAAGTCGTGATTCAGCCCGGTATTGCCTGGAATCGTGAAGCCCGGGAAGGAACATAGAAGTGAATGGAAAAATGACGGCTGCCGTCCTGTACGGCAAAGAAGATCTCAAGATTGAAAGAGTACCGATTCCCCGCGTCGAAAAAGGCGAGGTGCTGGTCAAAGTGCAGGTGGCTCTCACCTGTGGAACCGACCTCAAAGTTTATCAGCGTGGCTACCATGCCCGAATGATTGTCCCTCCAGCGCTTTTCGGTCACGAGCTGGCCGGCGTCATCGAGGAAGTCGGCGAGGGCGTCCACACCTTCAAGAAGGGTCAGCGCGTCGTGGCCCTGAATTCTGCGCCATGCCAGATGTGTTTCTACTGCTCCAAGCACCAGGAAAATCTCTGCGAGGACTTACTCTTCAATAACGGAGCCTACGCAGAATACATCCGTGTGCCGCGCCGCATCGTTGAAGCCAATATGCTCGTCATTCCCGCCAATGTGACATTTGAAGATGCGGCTATGACCGAGCCGCTGGCCTGTGTGCTTCGCGGCCTGCACGAAACCGGCGTCGAGATTGGCGACACGGTCACCATCATCGGCGGTGGCCCCATCGGATTAATGTTTGTCCAGGTAGCTCGCGCCATCGGCTGCAACGTTGTTTCCGTGGTCAAGCGCGATGAGCAGGTAGTCGCCGCCAAGCACATGGGCGCTCATGAAATCGTTCAGACTACCAAAGTTCAGGACGTGGTCGAGGCGGTCCGCGCGCTCACTCCGCAAAAGCGCGGCTGCGATGTCGTGATCGAAGCCGTCGGCCGTCCCGAAGCATGGGAGTGGACCGTGGAGATGGTTCGCAAAGGCGGCACCGTAAATTTCTTTGGCGGATGCGCCAGCGGGTCTAAGGTGCAACTCGATACCAACCGCTTGCACTATTCCGAGATCACACTGAAGGCCACTTTCCATCACACCCCGGAAACCGTGCGCCGTGCCTTCGGACTGATCGCGGCCAAAAAAATCCGCCCTACCGATTACATCACTGGCGAAGCCCCGCTTTCCAGCTTGCAAAAGGTGCTCCGCCACATGCTGAACCGCGGAGGCGACATCAAGACCGCCATTATTCCCGGCCACTGACAAGCGGCTGAGTCGCGAAGCAACGGCATTCATTAGCCCCGCACGTAAGTGCGGGGAAAGCAGAGTGAGACGGAACCGAGTCCCTTCAGGGACGGCACTGGCCCCACGCTCGCGGAGCGGCACGACTTTTGCTGAATGACTCCTGCAACCACTACGGATTCCGCAACAACGCCCGCCACGGCAAACGGCTGGAGCCGCCTCCCCTCCGCCTACGCGATCCCGAAAATTGCCCCCTCGCTCGAAGAAGCCCAGGAATACTGTCGCCGCCTCGCCCGCACTCACTACGAGAATTTTTCTGTCGCCACATGGTTTCTTCCCAAAAAACTGCGGCAGGATTTCCTGAACGTCTACGCCTACTGCCGCATTTCCGACGATCTAGGCGACGAAGTTGGCGATTCCTCGGCGGCGCTGGCCCTGCTTGGTGACTGGCAGGCGGAGCTCGACGCATGCTACGCCGGCAATCCTCGCCATCCGGTCTTTGTAGCACTGGCGGAAACCGTCCGGAAGTTCGAAATCCCCAAGCACGAGTTCTCCGATCTGCTCATCGCTTTCCGCCAGGATCAAACCGTCACGCGGTTCGAAACCTTCGACGATGTGCTCGGCTACTGCCGCTATTCGGCGAATCCTGTTGGTCATCTTGTCCTTTACCTTTGCGGCTATCACGATCGCGAACGTCAGCAATTGTCCGATTGCACTTGCACCGCACTGCAGCTGGCTAACTTCTGGCAAGACGTCAGCGTCGATTATGGCAAAGGCCGCATCTACCTTCCCTTGGAAGATTTGCGGCACTATTCGGTAGTCGAGGAAGATCTGGCGCAAAACCGCAATACGCCCGCGTTTTGCCGGATGATGAAGTTTGAAGTTGAGCGTGCCCGCCAGTGGTTTGACCGCGGCCTGCCGCTGGTAGGAGAAGTACACAAAGAATTGGCCGTCGATCTGGAACTCTTCACTCGCGGTGGGCAAGAGATCCTGAACGCGATTGAACGTCAGGGCTTCGCCGTGCTCGGCCGCCGTCCCGTTATCTCCAAAACGCGCAAGCTGGCGCTGGTAGCGCGCGCCGCCTGGGGAAAGTTTTTATGATTGCCGGCGCGCAGCAGGTGTTGATGGGCTGGACTCCCACTCCCGCCCAGCTCACCATGGCCTACTCTGTTTGCCGCGGCATCACAAGAACCAGCGCCAAGAATTTCTACTACGCATTTCTCGTTCTGCCGCAGCGGAAAAGGCAAGCGCTTTGCGCCGTATATGCCTTCATGCGCCGCTGCGATGACATTACCGATGACCCCAACCTGAGCCTTGAAGAACGCCGCCTTAAGCTCAATCAATGGCTCGAGGCCTTGCACCGCGCTCAGCAAGGGGAGCCCACTGACGATCCAATTCTGCTGGCTTTTACCGATGCGCAGCGGAGATACACCATTCCCGCTGGACTTCTCGACGAACTCGCCATGGGAACGGCAATGGATGTAGATCCTCCGCCCGGAAGCGAAGATATACCGGTATCTGCGACAGCCACGGTGCCCGGTCTCGCTGTCCAGTACCAGACCTTCGACGATCTCAAACTATATTGTTACCGGGTAGCGTCGGTTGTAGGCCTGGTCTGCATTCACATCTTCGGATATCGCGATCCGGCGGCCGAGTCGCTGGCCGAGCAATGCGGTCTCGCCTTTCAACTGACCAACATCATTCGCGACGTGAAAGAAGATGCGGCCATGGGCCGCGTGTATTTGCCTCAGGAGGATCTGGCGAAGTTTGGCCTATCCGCCGTTGAACTTTTTTCCACGCCTGACCCCTCCCGCTTCCGCCCTTTGCTCGCCATGGAAGCGGACCGGGCCCGCGAATTCTACGCCGCCGGTGACCAACTGAGCGCTTATATTTCGGAAGATAGCCAGCCCGCCCTCTGGGTTCTGGTCAACATCTACCGCAAGCTGCTGGAAAAAATCGCGGCGCGGCAATTCGACGTCTTCAGTGGCAAGGTCAGCCTCACCGTCAGCGAGAAGCTACGCATTCTCGGAAGGGGTTTCCTGCAGCGCCTCACCTGATACTCTTGTCATTCCGTACCATGCTGAAAGCCAAGCTTTGTCATTCCGAACCGGGTGGAAAACCTGGTGAGGAATTTGCTGTTGCTTCGGAGGCGGCGTTAATTCAGCAGTCACCAATGAGCCAGAATTCCGCATGACCCAAGATTCGGTGCAGCCAACAGTAGCTGTAGCCGGCGGCGGCCTGGCCGGACTCGCCGCCGCCTGCGCTCTCGCCGATTCCGGCTTCCGTGTCACCCTATTCGAGCGCCGCCCTTATCTCGGTGGTCGCGCTTCTTCCTACGAACATCCCGGCACCGGCGAAGTCGTCGATAACTGTCAGCACGTGTTATTTCGCGTTTGCACCAACCTCGTGGAGTTCTACCGCCGCATCGGCGTCGAAGACAAAATCCGCTGGTTCGACGAGATGACCTTCATCGAGCCCGGCGGCCGCACTACCCTGATGCGCTCTTCTCCGTTGCCCGCGCCGTTGCACACGGCACCGTCGTTTCTGCGCTTTCCGTTTCTGACGATAAAAGACAAGCTGGTGATTTCGCGTGCCATCGCCGCGCTGGTGCTAAAAGCGCAGCCCGACCGCGGCGAATCATTTTTGCAGTGGTGTCACCGTCACGGGCAAACCGCCAACGCCGTCGAACGCTTCTGGAAGCCAATCCTGGTCAGCGCCTTGAGCGAAGATCTCGACTTGATTTCGGTCTCCTACGCCGCGCAGGTCGTGCGCGAGTCCATGAAGTCACCCGCAGCGCGGCACATGGGCGTTCCCAGCATCCCCCTAACCGACCTCTACAATCGCGCCGGGGACTACATCCGAGCTCGCGGCGGCGAAATTCATTTCCGCAGTTCACTCGAATCTTTTTTCCCCGAGCCCTCGCAGGTCCGAATTCGCGTGGCCGGCAGCGAAGAGCGATTCGACTATCTCGTTCTTGCTCTCCCATTCGACGGCCTCGAACGCGTGCTGCCTGAAACTCCAGAGGCCGCGCCTCTGCGCGACAAACTCAGCCACTTCGAAAGCGCTCCCATCACAGGCATTCATCTCTGGTTCGACCGCGAAATCACCGACCTCGATCACGCCGTCCTTCTCGACCGCACAACGCAATGGATGTTCAACAAATCGCGCCTGCTGACGCGCGTACCTGCCGCCTCTGCAGCGTTCGAAATGAAAAGGGATAGGCAGGGCGAAAACGACCGGGAAGGGCACAACTTCAGTCGTGTCGTATCCCCCACAAGAAATGGGGCTTTAGGCCCTGAGGCTCCGGGCAGTTACATCGAACTCGTCGTCAGTGCTTCCAAGAGTCTCATCGATAAGTCGCGGGCCGAGATCGTCGAGCTCGCTCTCCAGGAAGTCCGCGAATTTTTTCCCGGGGCGCGGCAAGCAAATTTGGTGAAGTCTACCGTGATCAAGGAGGTCCACGCCACGTATTCGCCACGTCCAGGCATCGATGCCTACCGCCCGCCGCAATGCACGGTGTGGCCTCGCGTTTTCCTCGCGGGTGATTGGACGGCGACGGGCTGGCCAGCCACCATGGAAGGCGCAGTGCGCAGCGGCTACTTGGCGGCGGAATCTCTGATGCGCGCCGCAGGAATAAAAGATCCGCATTTTCTCGCAGCCGATATGGCCGCCAGCGGCCTGATGAGCTTCTTTCTTTAACGCGTGGCTAAGTGATTTCTGCGGCCGGGCGGCGGCGGCAATGTTTTAAGAAGACTACTTATGGCCTATGCGCTCTTCGATCTGCTCCACGAATTTAGGCGTGTGGCTTTTCATCAGACGCTGTATGCCGGGCCCAAACTCGCGCCAAAGGTTCATTCCGGCGTCGTTCCCAATTCTCGAACCAAAATCGCTGAAGGGCGCTGAAACCGGACGATCCCAATAAGGACGGTACGCGGTATGAGCAAACGCGGAACTCAGCACTGCGAGGAAGTAGGAGGTGTTCAGCCTGCCTTTTCCCGATTCGTCCCGAGTGACAAAAATGCGTGAAGCCGAGTAGGCTGCCCGGGACATCGTGCTACTGCTCGTCGAAGGATGATAATTCGGGTTGGGATGAGCGAGCGCTGGATACAGGTGCTTTCCCAAAAAGTCATGCGAATTTTTCTGGGCCGGTTCCAGTCTATAGACCGCGCTCAAGACAATCCGGCTAGTGCCAACCATATTTAACCGCTGCAATTCCGTCACTCCTGCTCCATGAGCGTCAACACCCTGACGCGTCGGCGAGTTGGTTTCAGTGGGAGACGTTCTAAATATTTCCGCTTGTCCGGAAGCCTGCACGGTTGGTGCATCAGGCAGTGAACTCCACGACCGTCGTTCCTCGGGCTGCTGGCAAAGCGCCCCACAAGCCGCGATCAACAGAAAGGAAACGGTCCGGACTGGACGAATTCCAACCATTACCAACTCCACAAACCCAAGCCAGACTTCGAGTTCCGCCTAACCTGGGGCGATCCCACATGAACGGAAGCACTCCACGTGCCACAATTCCGATCACCGGTGTCGAACCTGGCAAGGCATGCAGTTAGTTGCGCAATAAGACACTGCGGTTGCGACCTAAACAGCCTTACCAAGCCAGCCTCCCATGTCAGGCAATACGCGGAGTTGTACCTGGAAGTTACGGCCCTCAGAAGTAACACGAACTCGAATGTGACCACTCATTCCGGGCCGCAGTGGGGCGGTAAAACCGGCGTCAGGCACGTTGTCCCGGCTTATCGCATGCGCGACAGTGCAAATATTTGAACTAATGTGAGCAAATTTTTCATGGGGTAGGTTTCGCGCAGCTTTGCTTTCCGTCACCAGGCTCCGTATCAGCGAGCACAGACTAAACCCAGAATCGGCTGGCATCATAGGACTAGGCCACTGAGGCGACTCCGCGGTGACTTCCTAAGGAGGTATCCCATGCGCCCAAGGCTCATTCTTACTTTGCTGTTCTTGCTTCCAGTAGTTTGCGTGGCTCAAGGCCAGAAGGTTTCAAACGACCAGTATCAGGATCGGCCGTTGCGAATCCCTATTGAAGGGGCGAAGATTTTTCAGTCCCAGTGCGCCACGTGTCATGGAGCCGATGGTCGAGGGCCTGGGCCGGCTTCGCCTGCCCTCAAGCATGCGGTTCCCGACCTCACTCTGGTCTCGGAAAGAAATGGCGGGAAGTTTCCCGTGCAGCGCATGAGAGAGTTCATCGAAGGAAAAGGATTTGGACCCTCCGGCCACAGCGAACGCGAGATGCCAGTCTGGGGACCAATCTTTCACCAAGTCGAGGTTGACCAAGACTGGGGGGAAGTGAGGCTGGACGCCATCACCCGGCAGGTAGAGTCAATTCAGCAGAAGTAGGCTCCGTGCGAGGCGGACGCGTGGGAAGGCAGCTTTCTCACCCGGCCTTCGACCCGACTCGGAATGACAAGAGAGGACTTACCCGGCCAGCAGCGCCACACCTGCCGCCACCAGACCTGCCGCAATCCAGCGCCGCCGGTCGACCTTCTCATGCAAGAAGATTTTCGCCGCGACGGCGTTGCCGATGAAGGTGAGGGAAGCGGCGGCGGGAGCCACCAGGCTTACGTCTCCCCAGGAAAGCGCGAACAGCAAGCTGAAGAAAGCCACGGCCATGGCCATCACCCCAAGCAGAAAGTTCGGATTGCTCAGCGTGCGGCCGATTACGGCGCCCAGGCCGGAGCGCCGTCGCAAGGCCCCGACGTCCCCGACCTGCTTCATGGCGCGGGCCAGGAGCACGTCGCCCACCACTGAGGCGAAGACGATGGCGAGGATCGCGCTCCAGGTGTAGAGGGCTTTCATAGCGGGTCACCGAAAAGGAGGCGAGCCAGACGCGCGATTATTGTGTCGTAAAAAACGCGACACTTCGCGCGGCTCGCCCAGATTCCCTCGGCAAGCTCGGGACAGGCTCTTCGCTGCGCAAAGAACGCTTGCTCAGGATGACAAGCGAAATTCATGATTTGACTCCGCTGGCTGCGGCACGCGCTTCGATCTCATCCTCCGCGGGTTCCGCGTCAGGATGCTTGGGGTGATGCGTTAGCTCCGGGCCACCGGCAATAAATCCCACGCCTCCGGTGATCAGTACGATTCCCAGCCAGCGCAGTGGGCTGACATGCTCATGCAATACGAACCTTGCCACCAGCGCGAGCAGCACGTAACCCAGCGAAGTTGCCGGCAACACGTAAGTGAGATCGGCCCAGGAGAGGGCGGTCATGTAGGTCGCGAAAAACGCCAGCAGAAGCAGAATGCCAATCGCGACCCAGGGATTAACCAGCGCAAAGATGACGCCTTGAAGGTGATTGAGAGAGATGCTGCCAGTTTGCTTCATCCCGTGCGAGAGCATGGAGTCTCCGGCCGCGGCGAAGACCGTGACTCCGGCCAGCACAAGATACTTTCGAAAGTTCACTGGAAGTTTTGATGGAAACTCAAGCTTTGGCGAGTTCCGCCGCAGCCTCATCGCTGTGCCGCTTCACCATTTTGTTACGCTGCGAGCGCAGCTTCAGGAAGGTTTTCGCTTCCTTGTAAAGCCGCTTACGGTCGTTGCTGTCGAAGGCAGCCTTCTTCAGGATGCGGAAGACGGCCTTGGGGCGGAAGTAATATTCGTCGTAGAAGCGGTGCACTGCCGAAAGAATTTCATCGGCAGGCAATCCGGGATATTGGATGTGGGCAAGCTGGTGCCCGCCTTCGTCGACCATCTTGTTGTCGCCCACCATGAACCCGTTCTTCACTGCGTAGTCGTAAAGTTCGGTGCCAGGATAGGCGTGGGCCACGGAAACCTGAATGGTTTCGACATCCAACTCCTTAGCGAAATTGATGGTGTTGTTAATGGTTTCGCGCGTCTCTCCCGGCAACCCCATAATGAAATCGCCGTGGACGACCAAGCCGAGCTTATGACAGTCTTTGGTGAATTGGCGCGCCCGCTCGATGGTTGCGCCTTTCTTGATGTTTTTCAAAATCTGCTGATCGCCCGACTCATAACCCACAATGAGGAGCCGGCAGCCAGCTTCCTTCATCGCCTTGAGAGTCTCGAAATCAGTAGTGACCCGCGAGGTGCACGACCAGGTGAGGCCCAGCGGTTTCAGCTTGGCGCACAACTCGATGGTGCGCGCCTTCTGGATGTTGAACGTGTCGTCGTCGAAGAAGAATTCCTTCACTTCGGGCCAATACTGCTTGACCTTGGACATCTCGGCAGCAACATCGTCGGTCGAGCGTTTGCGCCACGGATGTCCGCTCAAGGTTTGCGGCCACAGGCAGAAGGTGCACTGTGCCGGACAACCGCGCGTGGTGTAGAGCGAGACGTAAGGATTCAGCAGGAACGGGACGTTATAACGGGTAACATCGAGATCGCGCTTGTAGACGTCGGTGACATGGGGCAGGGCATCCAGATCCTGAATCTGAAGCGCGTCCGGATTGTGCACCACTTTGCCGTCTTTCAGGAACGAAATACCGGCAATATCCTCGAGCGGCTTGCCTTTGGCGTAGTCCACTACCGCGTAATCGAATTCCTTGCGCGCGACAAAATCGATCACCGGACAGTCGCGTAAGGATTTTTCCGGCAGCACGCTCACGTGCGGTCCCACAAAGGCAATCTTGATCTTTGGATTCGCAGTCTTGATGGCACGGGCAAGCCCTATGTCGCCAGGGAAGCCAGGGGTGCTGGTGAACAAAACAAGAAATTCGTAGGCCTTGGCGATCTCGATGGTCTGTTCGGCCGAAATATGATGCGGCGGGGCATCCAGCAAACGCGCTCCCTCCAGCATCCCGGCAGGGTAAGCCAGCCAAACGGGGTACCAATAACTTTCTATTTCGCGGGTGGCGGGCCAGCGGGAGCCAGCACCTCCGTCGAAATTTTCGAAAGACGGTGGATTCAAAAACAGTGTTTTAAGAGGCATATTGGGTAAGTGCTTATTTTATCATTCGCGGGTGATCGATGTAGTCGAAAAGCAGTGTTTATGCAGGTTCGTCCTGCCTCAGAACAAATTTTGGTGATCCCAACCCGTGGAATTGCTTTGGGTTAGTCTACCCATCGATTCCGGCGATTCGAAGCAGTATGCGTCGAACTGAGGGTTTGATGCAGTGAACAGCGGAAAAGAGGTGTCCGTGAGGAAAGGAGCACACGGAATCCGCCACGGTGCGTGGCGAGAATCCCTCGGCCCGGCGAGCAGAGCAGAGGCCCCACAATTATTTCGTTCCGAGGGCCCAGCCTTCCAGATCGCCGGTCGCGCGCATGAGTCCCACCTGGCTGCGTTCCAGTTCGAAGGTGACATCCTGCAACGTGATGAAGCGCTCGCTGGCTTGTATCTGAGCATTATCGAGATCGTGCAGGTTGGCCGTGGCCGAGGTCATGCGCGTTCGGATCGCCCCGATGTTTTTCTGGGCGATTTCGTATTCCAGTTCCGCCACATCGCGGGCGGCCTGCATTTGAGTCACGGACCGCTGCAGGCGCAAGGTTTCTTCCGAGGCCTGGTTCCGCGATGCCTCAGCTTGCTTCTGGGCTTTGAAAGCCTCCGACTCAGCCTCCTGCACGCGAGCATGCTGGGCATAGTTTAAGAAAGGCAAGTGAATGGCCACGCCGACGGTCGCATTGTTGGGTTGGAAGCTTCGGTAAAACCTCTCATAGTTGTTGTAGCTGGCTAGATTTGCGTACTGCGCGGCAAAGTCCACGCTGGGCCATAACGATCGCCGTTCTCCAGCCACTCGCAAAAATTGCGCGCGCGCGTGTTCGACCGCAGCCTGGACAGCTGGATTTGCTTCTGTGGTTTTGCCAGAAAGGTCTTCGTCTGATTTTGCAGAAGGCAGAGATGGAACTGACTCAGGGTCGATCTCGAAGGATGAAACTGGCAGTCCTGTGAGCTTGGAGAGATGCTCGCGGAGAACATCGGCTGCGCCGCTGGCCTCGGCCAGCCGCAATCGGACGCGGGCCACTGACAAGCGGGCTTTGCTGCCATCCATTTCGCTGTCGATGCCTTCTTTCACTCGGTCAGCTACGGCTGCCTCCATCTTCTGCTCCGAGGCTTCGGTTTCCCGCAACGCACTCAAACGGCGCTCCCATTTCGCCAGTTCGGTATAGCTCAAGACAGTGTCCTGGATCACCTGATTACGCTGGTCTTTAGTGCGTAAAGAGTTGACCTTTATGTCGGATTGGGCGGCGCGAATGAAATCTTTCAGCGCGGGATTAATCAGCGCCGATTGCGCGTTCACATTGAAAAGTGAAGGAGCCGCGCCCTCCAGGCTGAGCGGAAAACCATCCGACCACCCAATTCCCGCACCCGCATTCAACTGCGGAATATAGCTATTGCGCAACTCGCGGTAGCTGGCGGAGGCGTGCTGCTCATCAGCGGCAGAGATGCTCACGCCGGTGGCATGTTGCAGAGCGACTTCCACGGCGTGCCGGAGCGTAACTGGCTCCGCCATAAGGGAGGCGGGCAGGAATAGGAGCAGCGCCGCTAACGTTGTATGAAGGCGCACAGCACAGCACGGTCTACGGTTCATTGTTTTCACCTTGGCGGTATCTGAAAAGATTCTACGGACAATCTGATGCCAGAGAAATGATAACGATGAGTCGGGGCCGGCGCTTTCTGAAACTCAGGTGCTTGTCGAGTAGGTTGCACGGGGCTGCTGTTACGCTCTGCCCTTGAACTGAATAATTCTCCGTCGATCGCGTTTTGAGGGACGGCCCGCCGGCAACTCTTCAAATTGCTTCATGGCCTTACGTTCCGCGGCTACTTTCTGGCGGAGTTCGCGGCTGGCTTCAGTTTCGCGGTAGAGCGTTTGCGCGACCGAAGCCGGACCGCGCACATCGCTGAGAAGCAGGACCTCGATTTCAAAGTCGCCGCCGTCGTTGGTAACGCGCAACATATCGCCAATTCGAACCTCGCGCGCAGCCTTGGCGGACTGGCCATTGGACTGAACCCTGCCCAGCTCACAGGCTCGCGCGGCTAACGAGCGGGTCTTAAAGAATCTGGCGGCCCACAACCATTTGTCCATTCGCACCGGGGTCATAAATCTATTTTCCTACGAATCCGCGTTTCCTACGAATGCAAGTTTCCTACGAATGCAGATTCGTGTGGCCATGTTGATTTTGCTTGTGCTCAGGAGTGGCCGTCTTGCGGTTCGCGAGTTATTCTCTATACATGCTCAGTTCCGTCAGGCGCTCGAATTCCGGGGATCAGGCGTTGGTACAGATCGTGGACTCTGCGTTAGCCCAGGCAGCGCGGACGAGTGGAAAGTGGGTGGCTTGCCGACCGGGGTGTACACAGTGTTGCGTGGGAGCGTTTGCCATTAATCAACTCGATGCGCTCCGCTTGCGCAAAGGCCTTGCCGATCTTGAAGTACAGGCGCCGGAGCGTGCGGCCGCGATACGCGAGCGAGCTCGAGCAGCAGTGCGCCGCCTGGCAAGCGGGTTTCCAGGGGAGCCGGAGAGCGGAATACTGGATGAAGGAAGTGATGCAGAGGAACGTTTTGCCGATTTCGCCAACGACGAGATCTGCCCCGTGCTTGATCCAGAAAGTGGAAATTGTGAGCTCTATGAATCGCGTCCCATTACCTGTCGCGTCTTTGGACCGCCCGTTAGATCCGAAGAGGGCCTGGGAGTGTGTGAGCTTTGTTTTCAGGGGGCTACTGAAGAACAGATTGCCGCTTGCGAAGTGAAACCCGACCCCGACGACATGGAATCGGTGCTGCTGCAGAAACTCGAAAAGCGAACTGGTATTCACGGAAATACGATTGTCGCGTTTGCGCTGGCATCCTGAAGTCAGTTTTTTTTAATCTCCAGCTCAGACCAGCGCGCGTAAAGCTCGTCCACGGTTTTCTGCGCGGTTTTCATCTCTTCGTGGACACTTAGAAGTCGAGTTCCATCGCTGGCGATAGCCGGATCTTCGAGTTCGGCACGTTTGGCTTGCAATAGCTGTTCAGCCTGGGCGATGCGCTGCTCAATGGTTGCGTATTCGCGAGCTTCAAGATAAGCGAGTTTCTTTCTGGCGACGGGCGGCGCTTCGGCGGTCGGACTACGAAGGGCCTTGCCAGCGCCGTCAATTACCTTTCCGGCCTGCTTGCGTTCCGCCTGCCAGGATTCCCATTGCCGGTAGTCGGCAAAGATTTCCGCGCCGCCATCTCTATCCAGACCGAGCACGATGTTCGATACCCGATCGAGCATGTATCGATCGTGCGTGACCAGCACCAGCGAGCCGCGAAACTCGAGCAAGCTTTGCTCGAGTATTTCGAGCGTGGGAATGTCGAGATCGTTGGTAGGCTCATCCAACAGGAGAACGTCGGCAGGCTGCAACATAAGCTGAGCGATCAAAACACGTGCCCGTTCGCCTCCGGAAAGCCGGTCGACGGGCTGATTGAGTTGCTCACCGGTGAACAGAAACCTTGCCGCCCATGACGCTACGTGAACTTGCCGATCCTGATAAATGACCGAATCGCCCTCCGGAGCCAGGGCGCGGCGCAGAGTTAATCCCGGGTTGAGTTCGCGACTCTGGTCGAAGTACACGATGCGTAGCCAGTCGGCGCGGCGAATCTCTCCGCTGGTTGGGCTCAATTCTCCGCGCAACAGCCGCAGCAATGTGGTCTTGCCGCTGCCATTCGGGCCGACTAATCCCACTCTTCGTCCCGCTGCGATAACGAAATTAAGTCCCGCGAAAAGCAGGCGGTCCCCAATCCGGCAGGTGACATCCTCCAGTTCGATCAGGCGCTTGGTCTTGCGATCGGTAACCGAGAAATCTATTTGGGCAGTCGCAGTGCGGGTTCTTGTATTCAGGTCGGCCAGTTCGCCCATTAACTCATTTGCCTTGCCAATGCGCGCTTTCGATTTTCGAGTGCGGGCTTTGGCTCCCCGGCGCAGCCATTCGATCTCGTTATGAACCAGGTTCTCCAGGGCTTCCTGACGTTTCGATTGTGCATGCAGAAATTCTTCTTTCTTCTCCAGAAACCGGCTGTAACTTCCGCGCACACGGAGCAAGCCATCGGGATAGACTCGGCTGAGCTCGGCCATTTCAGTCGCGACATTTTCGAGGAAGTACCGGTCGTGACTGACAACTACGCAGGCAAATGCAGCCTGCTCAAGCACTGTCTCAAGCCACTCGATTCCCGCGAGATCTAAATGATTGGTAGGTTCATCCAGCAGCAAAACATCCGGGGCCTGAACCAGAGCTTGAACTATGGCCAACCGTTTCTGCCAGCCCCCGGAAAGCCGGGCTGCTTCCTGTTCGAGATCGCCGAAGCCGGCTCGGCCCAGCGTTTCGGCGACGCGAGTGCCCCGTTCGGACTCCGGCACGGCGGCGCGTCCAAGAGCATTTTCGATCACCGACCGCACCGTCAAACCAGACTCGAATTTCGATTCCTGCTCCACGAAGCTGAAACTCAGGCGTTTTCGGACGGATAATTCCCCAGTGTCAGGCGTTAATATTCCTGCGAGAATTCGCAGCAGTGTAGATTTTCCTGAACCGTTCGGACCGATGAGCCCTATGCGATCGCGCTCAGAGACCGTGAAAGAAATACCTTGAAAGAGCGGCTCCGCTCCGAAGGCTTTCGAAATTCCCTGAGCATTGATGATTGGTGGCAAGGACTGACTTTCTCCTGAAAATATTGACTGAGGTTCTCGGCAAATTTGCCGCCATCGGCCCGGTCGTGGTTTACCGCGTCACGCGCTTTAATCCATCCTGTGCGAGACGAAAGCTATGGGCCATGGCCAGGGCCGTCCGATATTCTTCAGCAGCGGCGGAACGGTCGCCCTGCTTCTCAAACAATTCGCCGAGCAGGCAATGCGCCCTAAAGACCGGAGCCTCTTCTACAGTAGTGGAAACCATGTAGCGATGCAGAAGCCGAATGGCCAATGGGTAGTCGCGACGGGTACGCAGCAAGATGCCAGCGCCATCGACTAACGCACCGGGGTGATCAAGTGGGCTGGACTCCAGGGTGCGCAGGGCCTGCAACATATCGTCGAGGCGGCTTACGTGACTGTAAAACCCAGCCAGGTTCAGCCACGCACGAGCGCCGCCATGACTCACCTCGATGGCCGCGCGGTATTCGTGCTCTGCCGCCTCGTCGTCCTTATTTTTCTCGGCCAGCCGGCCCTTCACCCAGTGTGCCATGGCGGGATTTAGCGGCGCGATTTGTTCCGCTTGCGCGCGCGCTTTATCTTTGCCGCCGCCAACGATACCAGGAGCTTCCAGATAGAACTCAGCCAGGTCTGTGCGGGCTTCCCAACTGTCGGGAGCAAACTCAACGGCACGTTCGAACTCGGTGCGGACCTTCCGGGCCAGGCCAGCGGCGCTGACAAAACCGGCATGATCTGCTTTTTCTCCGTAGATTCGACCGAGCCAGAGATGATACAGACCGTTGTTGGGCGCGAGTTCGACGGCTTTTTCACAACCAGGAATGCCGTCATCCCAATCGCCAAGTTCGAAATAAGCTCGGCAGAGCAGGTTATAGGATTCCGCGGTGGGAGACACGTTGATTTGCTGCTGCAGAGTTTGCATCGCCTGATCCACGTGCCCGCTGACAAGAAGATCTTGCGGAGTTTCGGCTGCGGCCGCGATGGGGAATATCAGGACCGAAAGCAGGACAAGAAAAAAGCGAGCCAAACGAGCGGTGATTGTTTCGCAAGAAACACGACCCACCGCACGTCTTCCAGAGATCGCTAGTCGTGCAAAGAACTCTTGCTCGCGATGACCATCACTGGTAATCCACTTCATCGACTAAGGCACCACTTTGACGCGGGCACCGTCGGCGAGGGGCTTGGCATCGGCTGAGGACAAAGCTACGACCGCATTTTCAGGCAGGCCGGCGGTGACTTCGACGCGGGTAAGATTCTGGAGTGAGACTTCGATTTCACGGCGCTTCAGTTCGCCATCCACCACCTGATAAACGTAAGGCTTGGTATCGTCCATGCGCACAGCCTCGCGCCGCAAAGTGAGCACGCCGCTATGTTCGGCAGTAATGATGGTGACGCCGACGTTGACGTTCGGCAGTAAGCGCAGGTCATGGTTATCGACCGTGCAGGTGACCTCGCCCACGTTGCGGGCGCCACGAAGCTTCACCGTGGCGGGAATCGTGCTGACAACGCCATTCCAGATGCGGCTGGGCACGGCGTCCCAGATAACTTCGATTTTTTGTCCTGGCGCGAGCCGGCCTATGTCAGGTTCGTCGACAAAAGTGCGGACCAGCATTTTGGAGAGGTCGCCTTCCTGCAACAGCAGGTCTCCGGTTTGCACGTAGGCACCTTGTTTGACGGGAAGCGCGTAAACGATGCCATCGAAGGGAGCTCGCACTCTGGATTTCTGCAGCGCATCTTCGGCGGCGTCGTACGCGGCTTGCGCCTCAGCTCCCTGCGCTTGAACCTTCGCGACTTCCGGCTGGGAGTAACGGTCTTTCTGTTTTTGCTCGAGCAGAGTAGCGTCGGCTTGAGCGCGCTGCAGTTCGTCTTCGGCCTGCTTGACCTCGCCGGCGGACGCTGCGCCTTCCTGCTGCAACCGCCGGAGAGCTTCCAGGTTTCGCTGGTCCGCATCCCGGACATTGCGGGCTTTAATGAGTTGGGAATCGAGCGTTAGAAGTTCTTCGCGAGTACCGCCGGTATTAAGGTCGGCCTGATCCGCCTGCGCTGCTTTCATTCGAGCTTGGGCGCGTGCGGCCTGGCTGCGCAGGTCGGCATCATCCAGCTGCACAAGCAGTTGACCTTTGCGAACGTGGTCGCCTTCCCTTACCAGCAGGCGCTTCACGGTGGTCGGGACGGGTGAGTGAGCCTCAAAATTCTGGATGGGCTCGACCTTGCCGTTCGTGGAAATCAGACTGCGGATGGGTCCGCGTTCTACTGTGGTCGTGCGAACCCGTAGAGGACCCTGACGTGTGAAGATCGGAATGACGGCAAGCAGCGCGAGCGCTCCGAGCGCGAGCCACGTGCGGCCTTTATGCGTCGCAGGTCGTCCATTCGAATTGTGATTCGTTGCCAACCGGTTATCGTTTCAGAGCGCACAAGGGGCAATTGCAAGTATTAATTTACCACTCGCAGAGACGCGGTAGAACCAGCTTACCCGAGCCGTTGCATAATTAGATGCTGGCAGAGGGAGACGGATGCCGTTTGTCTCATTGAGACCTTCACTGCGGCACGAGACGGCAAGGTCAACCATTACAATGTCCTCATGCCAAAACAGTCACGCTACACGCCCGAGCACGCCGCCGCCGGGTTGGATGCCGACTTTCCCGAGATCGAGACCTGGCCGAACCAGTTTCCGGGCTATGAAATTGTTATCGATAATCCGGAGTTCACATCGGTGTGTCCGAAGACAGGCCTGCCCGATTTTGGCGTCATTACGCTACGTTACCAGCCCGATAAATCTTGCCTGGAGCTGAAATCCTACAAAGAATACTTGCAGTGTTACCGCAACCTGGGAATTTTCCAGGAGAACATCGTGAATCGCGTGCTGGAAGATGTGGTGCGCTGGGCAAAGCCAGTGTGGGCCGAGGTGAAGGGGGACTTCCGACCGCGCGGCGGGATCTCGACAACCGTGGTAGCGAGATGGCCGCGCAAGAAAAATATTCGTGATTAGTTGACGGGGAGAACTTCGCCGCTTATCGGGACGCGGACGCCGCCCGCGGCTGGATGAGTTCGATTTCTGCGGCTTGTTCGTCCAACACCCGGCTCACTTCATATGCGCCTTGCAAGTTCAACCAGAACTGCTCAGTAGTTCCGAAGAAGCGCGAAAGGCGGACGGCGGTATCGGCACTAATACCGCGGCGCTGCAGCACGATGTCGTTGACGCGAGGAACTGGAACGTGGAGTCGCTTCGCCAACTCGTATGCAGACATACCCAGGGGCTTGAGAAACTCTTCACGCAGGATTTCGCCGGGATGTACCCTCCAGTGCGGTGCGCCTTTTCTTGAAATTTGTTCGTGTCCCATAGGGTCACCTCGTTTTGGATTTAACTATCGACTTCCTGGTTGCTAGTGATAGTCCGTGATTTCGACCTCAAAAGCATCGGCCCCGCGCCAGACGAAGCAAATTCGGTATTGAGCATTGATCCGGATACTGTACTGCCCCTGGCGGTTGCCTCGCAGCTTTTCCAAGCGGTTGCCTGGGGGACATTTCAAATCGTCCAAAGCCCCTGCAGACTCCAACATTGCTAGTTTCCGCTTCGTCACGCTCGCCGGTGGAGAGCCGCCCGTCTTGCCGGACTTCCAGATTTCCGCCGTTTGCCGGTTGGCGAAAGTCTTAATCACCTGGCAATGATAACGATACGCGTTAATAATGTCAACCGTTATTAGAGGCGGGTTAATCCAATTGCAGCCGTGCTATATTCGCTCGACCCCGTGACTTCCGCGAAACTCCATCCGCGCACGGCGCTGATTTTGCTTACCGCGCTGAACCTGCTGAATTATGTGGACCGCTCCGTCCTGTTTGCGGTGCAACCCCTGGTGCAAAGTGAGTTTCAACTAAGCAATACACAGGTCGGGTATCTCACCAGTGCTTTTTTGATTTTCTACATGGTAGCGGCGCCGTTCGTGGGGCCGCTGGCCGACCGCTACTCGCGAAAATTCATCATCGTGGCAGGCGCGATCTTCTGGAGCGCGCTCACCCTACTGACGGCCGTCACGCACACCTATACGGAACTGCTGGTTCGCCACACTCTGGTCGGTATTGGCGAAGCGACCTTCGTGACCATCGCTCCAACCTTCGTCGCTGACCTGTTTCCGGAAGAGAAGCGCGGACGGATCCTGGGGGTTTTTTATTTGGCGATTCCCGTAGGCACGGCCGCAGGATACCTCTTGGGAGGAAAGCTCAGCCCGCACTATGGCTGGAGATTTCCTTTTTACGTTGCAGCGGCGCCGGGATTTCTGCTGGCGTTGGCCGTGCTGTTCTTGCGGGAGCCGGAGCGCGGAGGCTTCGACTCGCTGAAAGAAACCCCGGAGCGAGGAACGCTCATCGGCTTAGCGCGCAATCCTGCATTCTGGACTTCAACCCTCGGCATGGCGATGATGACGTTCGCCCTGGGAGGCATTCAGGTCTGGATGCCGACATTTCTCTCGCGGGCGCGCAACTACTCGCTGGAATCGGCCAACTTCATGTTCGGCATCATCATCGTCGTCGACGGCATTCTGGCGTCGCTCGCGGGAGGCTGGCTGGGCGATTATCTGCTGCCTCGAATGAAAGGCGCCTATTACTTTGTCTCCGCGGCAAGCATGGCTCTGGGCGTGCCTTTTATGATTGTGGCTCTGTTCACGCGCGGTCCTGTCATGCTTCCGGCGATCGCACTGGCGGCCTTTTTTCTTTTGCTCAATACCTCTCCGCTGAACGCCGCCGTAATCAATTCTGTGGCGGCGCACATTCGCGCCACCGCCCTGGCCGTCAACATTTTTATTTTTCATCTGCTGGGCGACGTGCCCTCGCCAACGCTCATGGGATACGTAGCTGATAAACGGTCGCTGCAGGCGGCCTTCATTCTGCCGGTAATCGCCATGATCGCTTCCTCTGCCATACTGTTTTATGGAATGAGATTCGCGTCGCCGGTTCGCTCCGAAGGCTTCGAAGGAATGGCTCAGGCAGGAAAGACCTAGGCAGGGATGCATTACTTTCACTGGATCGCAGGCACGATTCTAGCGTTGGCCTGGTTCTCTCGCATTGTCGATGCCGCGCGCGGCATGCCTAGTGTTGCCGATATCTCCAAGCCTGAATGGGACCGCGATCAGGTTCTCGCCGCAGGCAATCCCCGAGTCTCCATCATCGTGCCCGCCCGTAACGAAGAAGCCGACATCGAGCGTTGCCTGACCCGCATGCTCGAACTCGACTACGACAACTACGAAGTCATCGCGGTCAATGACCGCTCAACCGACCAGACGGGCGAGATCATGGACCGGGTGGCTCCTGCAAATGGGCAATTGCGCGTGATTCACCACCGCGAACTGCCTGCGGGCTGGCTGGGCAAGACGCATGCCATGTGGACGGCTACGAACCAGGCGACCGGCGATTGGTTGCTATTTACCGACGCGGATGTGTTATTCAAGCCCGACGCGGTGCGGCGTGCCCTGGCGTATGCGGAGGCGGAGCGCGCGGATCATGTTGTGCTGTTTCCTCAGATGATTATGAAGCGGCCGGGCGAGTACATGATGATCGCGTTTTTCCAGACAATGTTCGTTTTCGGGCACCGGCCGTGGAAGGTGGCCGATCCCAAATCGCAGGATCACATGGGCGTGGGCGCATTCAACCTGATTCGCCGACAGGTCTACGAAGCTGTGGGAACCTATAAGGCTTTGCGCATGGAAGTGCTCGACGACATGAAGTTGGGTAAGGTCGTGAAAAACGCCGGCTTCGCGCAACGAAACGTTTTCGGCGGCGACCTGATTTCGATCCGCTGGGCGCAGGGCGCAAGGGGCGTTGTCGATAACTTGACGAAGAATTTTTTCGCGGTCCTGTCTTTTCAATGGCCGCGTACCGTGATCTCAGCCTTTGGATTAGCCTTTCTCAACCTGATGCCGTTTATGGGCGTTTGGCTGGCGCACGGCTGGGAGCGCCTGCCCTACGCCATCGCGCTAGCTTCGATGTTTTCCATCTATGTCGGCATGTCGTGGCGTTCTGGAGTTCCGGCTTACTATTTCCTTCTGCACCCGGTGAGTACCGCGCTGTTTATTTACACTTTGCTCCTCTCCATGTTTCACGCTCTGTGGAATGACGGCATCATCTGGCGGGGAACAAGGTATCCGCTGGAGGAATTGAGGAAGGGAATGGTGTGAGGTGCGTCAGAGCACCGGACCTATTCTTTCCGGATCTATTCTTTCCGGATCTTGGCTCGCAAAGCCCGCGCCATCTCCGGCAGCCTGGGCAACAAAGCAGAATACTTCAGCCACAATTTATGATCGACGGCGGGTGCGCCGCTCACCAGCGCTCCGGCGGGAACGTCGTTTGCCACGCCGCTTTGCGGGGTGACGATAGCGCCTTCGCCAATCTTGCAGTGGCCGACCACCCCGACTTGACCAGTCAAAATCACTCGATTGCCGATCTCCGTCGATCCGGCGAGCCCCACCTGCGAGCAAAGCAACGCGTCTTCGCCAACCTGCGATCCGTGGCCCACCTGCACAAGATTATCGATCTTGACGCCGCGCCGGATGCGCGTTTCGCCGACGCTGGCGCGGTCGATGCAAGAGTTCGCTTGCACCTCGACATCGTCTTCGATAACCACCGGGGCAGGTTGAGGAATTTTGTGCCAATGTCCGTCATGAATCTTTGCGAAACCAAAACCGTCAGAGCCGATCACGACGCCGTTCTGCAGCAGAACGTTGTTGCCGATGCGGCAGCCTTCGCGGACCACGGCGTGAGCGTGAGCAAAGAAATTGTTGCCGATCTTTACGCCGCGATAGACCACCACATGCGCCAGCAGCACCGCATTGGCCCCGATCTTCACGTCCTCTTCGACCACGACATAAGGGCCCAGGTGCGCCCCGCGTCCAATTTTGGCGGTAGGGTGGACGACCGCCGTGGCGTGAACCCCCGGAGCATAAGGCGGCGGATGGTGAAAAAGTTCGAGAGCGCGCGCAAAACTTAGATACGGATCTTCCACCCGCAGCGTGGCCGCCGGAATGATAGGAAAATTCTCGGCCACGATTACGGCTGTGGCCTTGGTGAGCCGCGCTGCTCCTGCATATTTCGGATTGGCTACGAAAGTGATTTCGCCGGGCCCAGCCTGGCCGATGCCGTTCAGTCCCGTGATGTCCACATCGCCAGCGCCATTTTCCAGGCGGGCGTGGAGAGCGGATGCAATGGCGGAAAGTTTCATAGGAGCGAGAGCAATATTAACCAGAGCCCGTTCGCGAAAAAGACGAATAGATCGTACACCACCTGGTGTTGCCGCCGGGCATCCGGCAAAAACGCAGTTACGAGGTCTATTGCACGAAGAGGGTGAAACCGGTGGTGGACGTGCTGGAACCGCTGCTGGCGCTGACCGCTATGTTGTAAGTGCCAGCCAACGTAGCGGGAGCCGGCGGCGGAGGCTGGCTCTTACTTCCGCCTCCACCCCCGCAGCCCGGAGCCATGATGATCAAAGCTAACAGCGCCAGAAAACATAGATGGAAGCGTCGACGTCCCGGGCCGCCGATAAACAAAACCGAAAAAAACATTAAGCCAGCCATAGCTGGCCAATGATTCGAACGCGGACGCCGAGGCGACTCCAGCATGGCCGCGGCAGCGGCAGTTGTGGTCACACTAATTGCGCTGGAAGTTGTCGTCGCCGTGCCGGTGGCCTTGATTGACGAGGGCGTGAAGAGGCAGGCCGCACCAGAAGGAAGACCCGAGCATGACAGCGCAATGGTCCCGCTGAATCCAGTGGACCAGGAGACTGTCACTGAGGTCGATCCCGTCGATCCCGGCGCCGAAATGTTCACTTGAGATTGATTCGAGCCCATGGTGGCAAAAAATCCCGGCTGGATCGAGAAACTGAACGGCGGTGTGCTGCTGCTGGGGTTGAAACCGGCATCGCCGGCGTAGCTGGCAGTGATCGTATGAGTGCCAGTGTCGAAGGTGACCACTCCGTTGGGTGTGGCCGTGTTGCTGCCATTGTTGAGTTGATCGCCGGAGTTCAACTGGAACGAATTGCCGCCAGGAATTGCTCCAAGAGTATCGTTGAAGGTGACTGTTCCGGTTGGCGTGCCATGCAACGATGAGCCGGCTACGTCGGCGCGCAGGTAGACGAAGCTTCCAAAAGGTCCGCCGGTGAAGGGAAGTGCATTCCCATTGGAATCGAATGTAAGCACTGAAAGATCGGTCGTGCTTGATTCTGGCGCCACCGTGATTAGCACCTCATTGGAATCGCTACCCGCGTAGGTTGCGTCTCCAGTGTAGTGAGCCTGCACATTGTACGTGCCCCCCGGCAATTGGTTGGTTGAAGAGACCACTGTGCTGGTGCCGCTCAGCGTGAAACCGTCCACCGCGGTCTGGGCGCTCGCGCCGGAACCAGCGAGGGCGAGCAGCGATACATCCCCAGACGGATTTCCCGTGCCGCTGCTCGGAGCCACAGTGATATTCACGCTCACCAGTGAGCCATGAGTGATGCTAGTGACTGGAGTGAGCGCAAGCGTCGTCGTGGTCGGATTGAAAGTAATGGAATTCCACTGATTGACAAGGTTTGTGATGTTGACCGAGCCCAAGCCGCTAGCCATGTCGTAACCAACGCCAGCTTGATATTGCGCCGTCGGTAAGCCGTAGTTGAACTCCCCCGGTACGGCATTGTTGCCGGTCGTCACATCATTGAAAATGCAAGTGCTGATCGGCAGAGTTGACGTGCTCGATCCATTACATTGCCCCAGGCTGGCGGTTTCCGTAGCCGCCAGCCGGTAGAGAACGTAATTCGCCTGGCCCTGGCGCGGACCTTGCGAGGGATTGAGACTGGCCATTTGCTGGTCGACCAACGCCATAATTCCGGCAAACGACGGAGTCGAAGCCGACGTCCCCGCCACCAGGTAAATGGAAAACTCGCCTTGCGCGTCGGGCACGCAGGAAGCTTCCATGCAGAGCGTGTAGCCATCGTGGGGAGCGGCCGACAACGATACGTCCGGCAAGTCGCGCGCGTTGTCGTTGACAATGCCGGTTACTCCCGCTTGCCACGGTGGCTTCGTGAAGAAGATGCTCGATCCGCCGCCGCCCGCCGCAATGTTGGCGCTGCTGCCGCAAGTGGACGAAAGACAACTGTCATTCCACACATCTTCCGGAATATAGGAAAGCGCGCTCTGCTGGTTTGTGTTGGTCGCACTCCAGTACAGGCCAGGATCTCCGTGTTCGTTAAAAACTGTCCCCCCCACGGCAACGTTGAAGGGAGTGGATGCGAGCAAATTTACTGACACTGGTCCTTCTGCCACTGTCTCCGAATCAGGGTCGTCGCAGCCTTCGGCGCCGCTGTCCCCGGTCGAAACGAAATAAGTAATGCCCTGCGCCGCGGCTTGCTCGGCTAATGCGGAGACGCCAGCGGACGCGGTGTTCCCAGCTTCGCAGGTGCTGAAACTCTCCGTCATCACGTCGGCGAGATTATTTTCAATAATGTAGACCTCTGACAAGTCGATGCCATCGGCCGTGTTCGTCGTTGCGGAAACCACGAAGTCTACGTTTGCCCCGGGAGCGACGGCTCCCGACCAGCTCGTATCTAAAGTGGCTTCCGCTTCTTCGCTGCCCCCTAAATCTCCTGGGTCCGGGCCGTTGAGAATGACATTGAAATTGCCGCAGCAGAGATTAAATACCTGAGGAGAGCGGAAATCCGCTACGTCCTCGTCCGGAGAATCAACGCTGTATAAATTGCTCCGGCCAATCACGCCGATGGTTACGCCATTTCCTGTGGGGCCTGCGGCGAACGCGGTGCTGTTGTAGATTTTGGCAAAATCCGCCGGTGCCATTCCGTGCGTTCCATCGCTAAAAGTGAGCAGCGGTGACTTGCCCGGCCGAACCTTGGCTGCTACAGGCTGTTTGGACAGGCGAACTTGCGGTCGCTTCAAGAAATTGTGCAGCGTCAACACACCGGCTATCGCGGGCGTTAGCGCCGTCGGAATCGAAGGATCGCTGGCATTCGCCCAGTGCTGCTCGCCCCCGACAATGTATTTGTGAATCGAGGTGTGGAAAGCCTCCTGCACCTGGCTGGCGGAGCCGGAAAACTCCAGCACCGTGCGGCCTTTCGTGCTGGCGACCTGGAAGCCGTGAGATTGCAGCCAGGAAGTGATGGTTTGAATATCGTTATCGGTGGGGCCGAACTGCCTGCCGAATTGTTCGGGAGTGAGCCATTTGTGATAGCTGGGCGAATGCTTGTCCTGTTGCTCGTCCAGCAGTTTGCGCAGCGCGGATTCCTGCTCGCTGCTGCGCTTCAGCACCAGCAGCATGCGCTGCATGGGTAGCGTTGCCGGAGCAGTGCCGAGATCGAACTGCGGACGGGCCAACGGGTGCGTATTGCCTTTGAGAACCGTGAGCTGCGATTCCTCGACCCCTTGCGTGATCAGCGGTCGCGGCGCAATCTGTGAGGTTTGTGGAACACTCGCTTCCTGCGCCGACGAGAAGGAAGAAACGATCACTGTCAGGCTTATGAGCCTGAGCCGTCGCTTGGCAGCCGACAACAACAGCAAGTTCATGAAATACCACCCTGGCTGGGATGTAGCTACGCCTGCCGAGACCGGCGGGCAAGGAGGAAGGAGTTGCCCTGACAGCTCTCGCGGAGGTTAAGCCTGCGCCTGAGTCCTGCCTTTTTACCCCAAGTTTTCTCGGATTGCAACTTCGAAACGCTGATGGGTGGCCAGAAATCTCACTCGAAATACCTCTTCGGAACTTACTCTTCACACTTACTCTTCAAACATGGGTACCTGCCGCTGGTCGTCGGTTGGTCCGCGCCGCGGACGGCGGGGGGCGCCGATCACGGCCAGCACAGTGAGCGATTCCAGTGCGGTGCGCGGGACGAAGATACGCTGCGTGTTCGAGCGCTGGTCGGGTGGGTTCACAAGGTAGCCTTCCGGCATGTTCTGCGTCAGATCCGAGGGCATGAGGCCTTCGAGGATTTCGTTGTCTTTGAATCGCAGCCGTACCCACAACCCCTCGGAGCGGGGACGGGAAGTAAACGTCTTGCGCGTGAGAGATTCGGAGTCGCCGAATTCGCGCACAAAGTAGACGCCCTTGATCTCGCGCAGATCCATAGCCACGACGTTGCCAGCCGTATTGAGCAATTCAAGCTTGCCCTCGTTGACGAACTGCGCTGGCGACACATATCCCGAGACGGAATCCCGGTCCATCTTGCGGACGATCACTTTCTTATGGGTCGAGGGCATTCTCCCGGCTTCCGGTGAAAACAAAAACGCCCAAAGGCGTTTATTCGGTTACGCTTTTAGGCCACGTTGCTTCTGTCGAAGCTCAAAGCCGAAGCCCGACAGCTCACTCCCGATTCTCGCACTATTTCGCGGGAAATCGTGCGAATCCACGTTGGCAGTAGCCAAATCGTAAACGTTGTGTTATTCCTTTAAGTTGCCTCGGCGTCCCTCAAGTCTGTATAAGTGTCTTATATTGAGTGGCTTGTGGCGAGTTGGGCGCGCAATCGCCGTGGTTGGGCCGAACTTCTCTGTGGAAATGCTGTGGAAAACCCCAGCACTCGCGGCACTGCTACCAGTGTTCGCAGCAGTGTTCGCAGCGAATGATGCGCCTTGGTGGTTTAACTTAGATCGCTTGTCGACGAATGGCTGATTATATCTACACAATGGAAATCCGGTTGACGCCGGATCAGTCAAAAGGCGTCAATCTGGTGCAAGACGTAGCCCGCGCGGCGGGCATGACCCTTTATCTCACCGGTGGCGCAATCCGCGATATCATCAGCGGCTTTACCATCCGCGACCTCGATTTCACAGTTCAGGGCAATCCTCTCAAGCTGCAAAAAGACCTTGAGCGGGCGGGCGCGCAGATTGCCGGCCATGATGAAGATGTACGCACCCTCTTTCTGGTGCTGCCCGGCAATGTGCGCGCCGAGATCGGCATGGCCCGTACGGAGCACTATGAGAAGGTCGGCAAGCCCCCGGTAATTGCTCCCGCCAGTATTCAGGAGGATCTTCGCCGCCGCGACTTTACTGTCAACGCCATGGCGTTGTCGCTCAATGAAGGCTCGCGCGGTCTTCTGCTGGATCCCTTCAACGGAGTAGCAGATATCGAAGCGAAGCTGCTTCGCATTCTGCATAACTATGCTTTCGTGGAAGATCCCTCGCGGCTGGTTCGCGCCACGCGTTTCGCTGCACGCTTCCATTGGCCTCTCGAAGAGCGGACCCAACAGCGCTATGACGCGGCGAAAGAAAATAATTACATCGAACACATCTCGCGCACTGCCATCGGGCATGAGATCGCGCAACTGGCGCATGAAGATGATCCATTGAATGTCGTGCGTGCCCTGGAAAGGGAAGACTGGCTAAAAGTGCTGCATCCGCACTGGACAACGGCCAAAGTCGACACCAATGGGCTCGCCACATTAATGAAGACGCGTCAGCAGATGGTGGATCTGGGTTACACCGTTGATCCATCGGCGGCCGTGATGCACTTCCTCACGGCTCGGCTTTCCGACAAGGACATCTCCGATTTGCGGCGGCAAATTCCCCGCAAGGATTTGATTGAGGCTTGGCGCGACATAGAAGATCACGCCAAGGATCTGGCCAAGCGATTGACCGGCAAAGAAGCTGCGACCCCTTCCCGTACCTGGAACTTGCTTTCGAATGCCCGGCCTGAAATGGTTTTGTTTCTAGCCGTGACGGCGCGTCATCAATCCGTAACCCAGAAGATCAAGAACTTTCTCACCAAGTGGCGGCAGGTGCAGCAACGCATTCCCCTGCCCGAGATGACGGAGTTGCTGATCACTCCGCAATTGCCCGAATACCCGAAAATTGCGCGCGACGTCTTCATGCTGCTGCTTGACGGAAAACTTCGCTCCAGAACGGAGACTTTGAAATTCCTGAAGCCGCTCGCACCGCCTCCGCCCCCGCCGCCGCCTCCTCCGCGTCGCGGACGCGGCCCGAAGGCTGCACCCGCTCCGGCAGTCGCAGCCGGAACTCCAGTCAAAGCAACAAAA
Source organism: uncultured Acidobacteriota bacterium (assembly GCA_963842075.1). GTDB lineage: Bacteria > Acidobacteriota > Terriglobia > Terriglobales > Acidobacteriaceae > Sulfotelmatobacter. Next base: position 471,360 of record CAWJFA010000024.1, read on the forward strand.
GGCAAAGGAAAGGCCGCTGCTGCAGTTTCGCCCATAGCCGCTGTTCCGGCCCCGGCCAAAGGCTCAGCTGCCAAGGCCGAGGGTAAGAGCAAACCAGAGTCCAGGCGGAAGCCGCCGAAGTCCACGAAAGCGCCGGCCAAGTCGGCGATGAAACACTCCGCAAAGAAAGCCCCGCCCAAAAAGAATAAAGCCCGAAAACGATAGCAGCCGCTCGCGGTTACTAAATTGTTACTAAATTGCAAGTGTGGAAACAGCCGCCCTCGGCCGTCCGATCGAGCCCAGCTCGAAGCCGGTGGCAAACTGACAGCGCCCAACATTTCCGATCCCCCCTTGCCATTGGGCATATAATGGTCTTATGCATCGCCTGCCCTTCATTGCGGTGTTCGCGCTGCTGGCCGCATCTGTGCCGCTTTCGGCCCAGAGGGGCGGCGGCCACGCCTCCGCTGGTGGACATGGGTTTGGTGGCGGGCACAGTAGCTTCGCTGGCGGACACGGCGGGTTCGCCGGACGAGCAAGCGGCCACACTTTTGCCGGGACGCATTCCGCTTCAGGTTTCGCGCCGCGTTCGTTCCCACGAGGCTCCGCTTTCGGTGGCCCGATCTCTTCACTCGGATTCAGTCGTGGCCGTTCTGGCATAGGTCTGCGAATTCGATCTCGAGGCTTTAGGAATAACTGCTTCGGCTATGGCTGCGGGTGGGGATGGGGATACGGCTATCCGTATCTTGGCGGCGGAATCGATCCCTATTGGTGGTGGGATTCTGATTCCTCCTCCGATCCCGGACCCTATCCGAACCAGCCATATTATGACGACGGTTCGGCCAACGGAAACGACATGGAGGGGCAAGTCGTTCCCATGAGGCCCGGCTCGGGTTACTATCCGCGTTCCGCTACGCCGCCTCAACATCGCGAAGAGTCCGCGCAAGCCGTGGCCGCCACTGTACTGGTCTTCCGCGATCAGCGCAAACAGGAAGTGCAGAATTACGCCATCGTCGGCCAGACGCTGTGGGTCTTCGCCCCCGAGCGCACGCAGAAGATCCCGCTGGCAGAACTCGATATCAACGCTACCCAGAAAACCAACGATGAGCGCGGTGTAGATTTCCGCCTGCCTGGCGCGAGCGAAGGGCAGTAAGAGCCTGTTTCACCTCGGCAGCCAGGCTTCTGCAATCATTCCCCATGGCGACCTTCGTTCTTGTGCACGGCTCGACCCATTCTCCTCGGGCTTGGGACTTGGTTAAGGCCCAACTCGAGCAACGGCAGCACGCAGTCGTCACTCCAGAGTTACCGGCCGACGAGCCCGAGGCTGGCGCTGCGCGCTATACCGAAGTTATTGCCGCTGCAATCCCTGACAACGATGAGCCGGTTGTAGTTGCGCATTCCGCAGCGGGATGGTTTTTACCACTCCTCGCAGCACGTCGCAGAGTGCGTCGAATGGTCTTCTTGGCGGCGGCCGTCCCGGTTGTTGGAATGAGTTTCTTAGAACAACTGCAAGCGATACCAGAAATGATGAATCCGGCCTGGCTCGGAAAAGATCCTCGGAACGAGGATGTCGCTGACGAATTCCTTTTGCATGACTGTCCGCCTGATCGGTTGAGTTGGGCACATGCCACGATCCGCATTGTCAATCTGCGCCACGCCATGAGCGAACGCTATCCGTTGAACCTATGGCCAGAAGTGGCCGCCTCCTACATCGTTTGCTCCGAAGACCGCACGTTTCGGCCAGCATGGTCCCGCAGGATCGCCAGGACGCAATTGGGCGTGGAGGCACTTGAGATTGCTGCGGGCCATTGTCCCTATATATCCCGGGCAGAGCGGTTAGCAGAGATCCTCGCCAACGATCTCAGTTAAACCTGCGGCAATTGCGGAAAAGATTTAACGCCCTTTGCCAGACTACTGAAATCGAGCGACTGGAATTTCCACCTCCTGTGAATAAATGTCAGGTACCGCGCTGCCATGCTAACAGTTAGAATCTAACTGAGCCCTATGTCCCAATTCGTTCACCTGCACCTGCACACCGATTACTCTCTTCTCGATGGCGCCTGCGACGTGGAAAAACTTTGCGACCGCGTCCAGAAACTCGGCATGCCCGCCGTGGCCATGACCGATCACGGAAATATCTTTGGCGCGGTGCATTTCGTAAATGCGGCGCACAAATATGGCGTGAAGCCGATCGTGGGCTGCGAGCTTTACATTTGCAAAAAAGATGATCACAACATCGAGCGCACCCCGCCCGACGGCGATTCTTACAACCATCTGTTAGTTCTTGCCGAGAACGAAGAAGGCTACCGCAATCTGATGAAGATTACTTCGGAAGCCTCGTTGCACGGTTTCTATTACAAACCGCGAGTCAGCAAGAAATTCTTAGCCGAACATTCGCGTGGCCTGATCGGGCTTTCCGGATGCCTGAAAGGCGAAGTCGCCGAGCGATTGATGGAAGGGAAGTACGATGCTGCCCGTGCCGCCGCGGGAACATACCGCGATATTTTCGGCAAGGATAATTTCTACCTCGAGATTCAGGATCAGGGCCTGGCCATGGAACACAAAATCAATCCCGGCCTGTTTCAGCTGGAAAAAGATCTCGGCCTTCCGCTGGTTGCCACTAACGACAGCCACTATCTATGCGAGGACGATGCCCACGCTCAGGACGTGATGCTATGTATTCAAACCGGCAAATCGATCCGCGATACGGCGCGCATGAAATTCGAGGGCACGCAGTTTTTCGTCAAAAGCCATGACGAGATGTATCGCGTGTTCAAAGACTCGCCTGAAGTTTTGACGCGCACCCTCGACATCGCCGAGCGTTGCAGCCTCCGCCTGGAAAAAGTGGCGACGCCATTCCCTCAATTCGAGGTCCCGCCCGGTTACACGATTGACAGCTATTTTGTGCACGTATCGCGCGAAGGCTTCGCGCGCCGCCTGGAGACGCTGCGTCCGCTGCACGAGCAAGGCAAGCTCAAGCATTCGATGGCGGATTACGAACAGCGCCTGGAGCGGGAACTGGCGATCATTCAACAGATGCGGTTCCCCGGATATTTTCTGATCGTATGGGATTTTATCCGCTATGCCAGAGAGCATGACATTCCCGTCGGCCCGGGTCGAGGATCGGCTGCCGGCTCGCTGGTTTCGTATGCCCTCGGAATCACCGATATCGATCCCCTGCAGCACGAGTTGCTCTTCGAACGCTTCTTGAATCCCGAGCGCGTCTCCATGCCGGATATCGACATTGATTTCTGCATGAACCGCCGCGGCGAAGTGATCAACTACGTCACGCAAAAATACGGCCGCGACAATGTCGCGCAGATCATCACTTTCGGCACCATGGCGGCAAAAGCCGCCATTAAAGACGTGGGCCGCGCTATGGACATCCCCTATAGCGATGTCGATCGCATCGCCAAGATGGTGCCCACGCAGCTCAACATCACCCTCGACCAGGCTATCGAAGATTCGCCGCAATTGCGCGAAGCCATGGAAAAGGACGGCCAGATTCGAGAGTTGATGGAGACCGCGAAAAGGCTGGAGGGCATGGTTCGCAACTCGGGCGTTCACGCGGCTGGTGTGGTCATCTCCCCGCGGCCTCTCACCGAACTGGTCCCGCTGCACAAAACCAAAAACGACGAAATCGTCACCGCCTTCGACATGGTCGCCATCGAAAAGATGGGCCTGCTGAAGATGGATTTTCTCGGCCTGACCACCCTCACAATTCTTACCGACGCGCTGAAACTGATCGCGCACACCCGCGGAACGCCCATCACCCTCGAAAATGTCCCTCTGGATGATAAAGAGACATACGAAAAAGTTTTTCACAAGGGACTGACCTCTGGCGTCTTCCAGTTCGAATCGCATGGCATGCGCGACGTGTTGCGCAAGTACCAACCGAATTCTATTGAAGACCTTACCGCGCTGAATGCGCTGTACCGGCCCGGGCCGATCCAGGGCGGTATGATCGACGATTTTGTGGACCGCAAGCACGGTCGCAAGAAGGTCGAATACGAACTCCCTGAGCTCAAAGAAATCCTCCAGGAAACTCTGGGCGTTATCGTCTATCAGGAACAGGTAATGCAGATCGCGAACCGGCTCGCCGGTTACTCTCTCGGCGAAGCGGACCTGCTGCGGCGCGCCATGGGCAAGAAAAAGGCCGAGGAAATGGCCCAACAGCGCGAGCGTTTCGTGGAAGGCGCTGCCCTGCGCAAATTTCCCCCGAAGAAAATTGAGAAAATTTTCGACCTCATGGCGCAGTTCGCGGGTTACGGATTCAACAAGTCGCACTCCGCCGCTTACGCCCTGCTGGCCTATCACACCGCGTACTTGAAGACGCATTATCCCGTCGAGTTTATGGCGGCTTTGCTCACCTCCGTTACCGGCAGCACCGATGATGTCGTGAAGTACATCAACGAGTGCCGCGAGATGGGCATTGCCGTTGAGGCCCCCGACATCAACGTCTCCGACGCTAACTTCACTCCGCACGGCGAAGCGATTCGTTTTGGACTGGCTGCGGTAAAGAATGTCGGCGGCAACGCCATTGAATCGATTGTGGCGGCGCGAAAACAACTGGCCCGCTTCAAGTCAATCTACGAATTCTGTGAAAACGTCGATCTTCGCCTCCTCAACAAGCGCGTGCTGGAATCTTTGATCAAGAGCGGCGCGATGGATTCTCTGGGCCGCCGAGCCCAATTGATGACGGTACTCGATCGCGCCATGGAGCGCGCCCAGAAGGCACAGCGTGACGCGGAATCCGGCCAGCACGGGCTGTTCGGAGTCTTCCAGTTGGAGGACACCGAAGCCAACAATGACAAGCTTCCAAACATTCCCGACTGGGACGAACAGGCCCGCCTCACCGCCGAAAAAGAAATCCTCGGGTTCTTCATCAGCGGTCATCCCCTCGAGAAGTACAAAGACAAGCTGCAAGACCTGCAAGCGTTGACCATCGTCGAAATCGGCGCAATGACAAAATCCACTGGTAAGGATGAAACCATCGCAACCGCAGGCATCATAGCGAACCTGCGCGTGCTTAAATCCAAGCGCGGCGATTTCTATGCGCAGGCCACGCTCGAAGATATGTCTGGCACTATCGATATGATCGTTTTTCCCGAAGCCTACAAGCGCTTGCAGGATAAAGTGAAGCTTGAGGTTCCGGTGCTGGTTCGCGCCGGAGTGAGAATCGAAGAGGGCGCCAATCCCAAAATCACCGCGGCTGAGATCATGCCGCTGGAAGAAGCCAAAGTCCCTTTGCCGCGCGCCATTCGCATCCGAGTGCCGCTTGAAACCGCCGGCGAATCCACCGTAGACGATCTGCACACGCTTTTCCGCGAGCGCAAGGGCGAGGCGCGCGTTCTGTTTGACGTGGAACGCGCCGGGGATTTCATGGTCGTGATGGAGGCCGAAGGTTATAATGTGCTGCCGGATCGCAACTTCATCTCTCGCGTCGAACAGTTATGCGGGCGGGGCAGTGTGCGCGTAATTAATTGAGCTATCTCCGTTGAATCATGAAAGCAATTCAAAAAGCGCAGCAGGAATTGGAACGGATCGAGCGCCAGGTCGCCTCGATCGAGGCTTCCCCCGGCCAGAATGAAGACACCCACCGGCAGCTCGCGAAACTTCATGAGCGTATTTATATTCTGCGGGAGGAATTGAAAGGAACGCAAACGGCGTGGCAGAAAACTGAGTTGGCGCGCCATCCCCAGCGCCCTCAGACCCTCGACTATATTGAGCGCCTGTTTACAGACTTCAGCGAAATCCACGGCGACCGTACTTTTGGCGATGATGCCGCGATTATCTGCGGCATGGCACGCTTTCATGGCGAGGAAATCTTGGTAGTCGGCACGCAAAAGGGCCGTGACATGAAACAGCGAGTTCACCGGAATTTCGGGACCCCTCACCCCGAAGGCTATCGCAAGGCTCTGCGCGTGATGCAGGTTGCGGAAAAGTTTCGCCGGCCGATTCTCACCCTGGTCGATACCGACGGCGCCTACCCCGGAATTCACGCCGAGGAGCGCGGCCAGGCCGAAGCCATTGCGCACAACTTGCGCGAGATGGCGCGCCTCGAAGTTCCAATCATCGCCACAGTGATCGGGGTTGGAGGCAGCGGTGGGGCACTGGCGATCGCCGTTGCCGACCGCGTGCTCATGATGGAAAACTCCGTCTACTCCGTGATTTCGCCCGAAGGCTGTGCCGCCATCATGTGGCGCGACGCCACCAAGAAGGAACTCGCAGCGGAGGCCATGCGCATTACCGCCACGGATCTCAGTGAACTGGGCTGTATCGACGATATCGTGCCCGAACCGGAGGGCGGCGCGCATCGCGATTACGAAGCCGCCGCCAACTTGCTCGATGTCAGCCTGCAGAAGCACCTCGCCGAACTGAAGAAAACCCCATCATCAGATTTGATCGTGTCACGATATAATAAGTTCAGGAACATGGCCCAGTTCTTCAAGACTGAATCCTGATCCCGAACGAATCTTCTTCTCGTTTCCAAAATAGGTTCCTCTCGGCTTTCAGGCGGGCGATTTGCCGTGCTGGGGAACGGCCGTCGCCGTATAATCATCTGTTCCCCTCAAGATCAATTCGGTCGGACTATTCCGCCCGCAAATCGAAGGAAGGTGTTGGGATGGCCACTACGGATGTTGCTCCTCAGGGTACGGGCGGGCAGTTGGGAAGGAAGCGCGTCGTCAATGACATGAGCATTCAGGTTGCTACGGTGAATGGCTCAGGTTCGCAGAGTTCGAACACTGTGCTGTTGCGTGCAATCTTTCAGATGGGAGTGCCGATTTCTGGCAAGAACCTTTTCCCCTCGAACATCGCGGGACTGCCGACCTGGTACACGATTCGCGCCAACAAAGACGGATACATCGGCCGCAAAAAGGAAATCGATTTCCTGGTTGCCATGAATGCCGAGACTGCGCAGGATGACGTCATGTCGCTGGCGCCGGGCGCTTCCGTCCTCTACGATGAGCCGCTCGCCCTCGATAAACTGCGCAACGATTTGATTTTCTACTCTGTTCCCTACGACAAGCTGGTCGCGGCCGTCTGCCCCGAAGCCAAGCTGCGCAAACTGGTTAAGAACATGGTCTACGTGGGCGTGGTCGCGCAACTGCTTCAAGTCGAGATGGGTGAGGTCGAGAAGGCGATCCGCAAGCAGTTCGCCAAAAAAGTTAAAGCTGCGAATTTGAATCTGGCCGCGGCCCAGGCGGGATTCGATTACGCAAAAGCCAACCTGCAGAAGCGCGGCGCCTTCTACATCGAGCGCATGAACAAGACGGCAGGCAAAATTATCATCGACGGCAACTCCGCCGCCGCTCTGGGTTGCATGTTTGCCGGATGCACGGTCGTTACCTGGTATCCGATCACGCCTTCCTCCTCTCTGGTTGAGACGATGATCGATTACATGAAAGAGCATCGCATCGGTCCTGACGGCAAGGCCACGTTCGCCATCGTTCAAGCCGAAGACGAGCTCGCCGCCATCGGCATGGTCATCGGCGCGGGCTGGGCGGGCGCTCGCAGCATGACCGCGACCGCGGGCCCCGGGATCTCGCTGATGTCGGAGTTTGCCGGCCTGGCTTATTACGCAGAGATTCCCGGTGTGATCTGGGACATTCAACGCGTCGGCCCCTCCACCGGCTTACCCACGCGCACCTCGCAAGGCGACATTCTTACCACGGCTTTTCTCTCGCATGGTGACACCAAACACATCATGCTGATCCCGGCGTCCGTCGCCGAGTGTTTCACCATGGCGTCAGAGGCCTTCAATCTCGCAGAGCAATTTCAGACTCTGGTTTTTGTTATGTCCGATCTTGATCTCGGCATGAACAACTGGATGTCCGATCCGTTCGAATATCCGACCACGCCCATCAGGCGCGGCAAAGTTCTGTCCAGGGAGGAACTGACCAAGCTCGGCGGATTCGCCCGTTATAAAGATTTGGATGGCGATGGCGTTGGCTATCGCACGCTGCCGGGAACCGATCACCCTGCGGCGGCCTACTTCACCCGCGGCAGCGGTCATAACGATAAATCCAACTACAGCGAGCGCCCCGACGATTACGAAGACAACATGGAGCGGCTGAACCGCAAATTCCAGACCGCGCGCTCCTTCGTTCCGCGCCCCGAAATTCTCAAGGGTGCGAACGCCAAAATCGGCATCATCGCCTACGGCACATCGCACTGGGGAATCATCGAAAGCCGCGACCAACTGCGCAGCGAGTACGCCATTGAAACGGATTACCTGCGCCTGCGCGCCTACCCCTTCACCCGCGAAGTGCATGAATTCATCGAGCAGCACGATCGCATCTATGTGGTCGAACAAAACCGCGATGCTCAAATGCTCAGCCTGCTCAAACTTGATCTGAAACCTGAACTCATCAGCCGTCTGCGCAGCATCAGCCACCTCGACGGCTTGCCGCTCGATGCACGCTCCGTTACTGACGAATTAAGCACCATGGAGGGAAAATAATGGCGACCACACCTGCCGCCGAACCAAAAACTAATCACATCGGCCTCAGCGTTATCGACTACAAGGGCGGGAAGACCACGCTGTGCGCCGGTTGCGGCCATAACGCCATCTCCGAGCGCATCATCGAAGCCATGTATGACATGGGCGTAAAGCCCGAACGAGTCGCGAAGCTGAGCGGAATCGGATGCTCCTCGAAGAGTCCCGCATACTTCATGAACCGTTCCCACAGCTTCAACTCCGTGCACGGGCGCATGCCGTCGGTCGCCACCGGCGCAATGCTCGCCAATCGCAATCTGATTGCGCTGGGCGTGAGCGGCGATGGCGACACCGCTTCGATCGGCATCGGCCAGTTTGTTCACCTCATGCGCCGCAATCTGCCGCTCATTTACATCATCGAGGACAACGGCGTATACGGCCTCACCAAGGGCCAGTTCTCAGCCACGGCCGATCTGGGGTCGAAGCTGAAGTCTGGCGTGATCAACGATCTCCCTCCGATCGACACCTGCGGCCTCGCTATCGAATTGGGCGCAACTTTCGTGGGCCGCTCGTTCTCCGGAGACAAGCGCCAGCTCAGCACCATGCTGAAAGCCGCGATCGCGCACCACGGCACTGTAATGCTCGACGTAGTCTCACCTTGCGTTACTTTCAACGATCACGAAGGCTCGACTAAGTCGTACAAGTACGTAAAAGATCACGAAGAGACTCTGCAGGAGATGTCCTTCGTCCCCCACTTCGAAGAGATCGACGTCGAATACGATCCCGGAACCACCGTGAGCGTGACCATGCACGACGGCTCTCACCTGCAACTGCGAAAGCTGGAAGAAGACTACGATCCAACCAATAGAATCGCAGCCATGACGCGCCTTTCCGAAGCCCACGACAAAGGCGAAGTCCTGACCGGAATTTTTTACGTAAACACCAAAGCCCCCAGCTTCCTCGATATGCTGAATATGGTCGATGAGCCGCTGGCCACGCTGCCGGAATCCTTAACGCGCCCGGGAAGGGAAGCCCTCGAAGCGGCGATGGAAGAACTGCGGTAAAGGTGTCTGTCCAGAAGTTTGGCGCCGCCAAAACATTTGGTCATTCCGAACGGGGCCGAAGACCCGGTGAGAGCCTGCCCTGAGCGAAGCCGAAAGGAACCTGCTTTTTATTGTCCCGCCCGCAGTTCACTTCGCCGCGCTCGCTCCCGCAGGCTGCAGCCCCAACCCCGCCCCGTAATATTCCGCAAGCGCATGCCTTTCATCCTCGCTCAGCAGCATCGCGATGGTGCGCATAGGCTCGTTAATGTCGTTGACGCGATTTCGGCCCGCGAAGGCTTCAAGCTGATTCAACACGTAATCAGCATTCTGATTCGCCAGCGACGGAGCTCCAATCTTGTAAGCGACCGGCCCATGACACGCCTGGCATGGCGGAATCCCTCGCTCTCCGTCTCCAAACGTAATCAGACGCGCCGCTATCGCTGTATGAGCGGCTTCGGTCTGCGACTGAGGGAAGATCCGGTTATCCTGAGGATCCAGAAACACGGGCAGCGCCGCGAAGTAGGCGACCACGTCAGCCAGATCCCGCGACGAAAGAGATTCCACGATTGGCTGCATCACCCGCGAGGTTCTTTTATGCGCGCGAAAATCTTCCAGTTGTTTCCAGATCGCGAACTTGTTTATCCCGGCCAGGTTCGGAGTCGAGCCCACCTGGCTGAACCCCTCCGCTCCATGGCAGTGATCGCACCGCTTCGCGAGCAGCATCCCGCGAAATGCATCACCGCCACCAGCCGCCGCAATAGTCTCTGGCGTCCACGCCACATAAGAGGGAATTCGATCGGCATTGTCTCCGGCTCTCAACAACATTGAAGTCGCTGCCACTCCGAAAAGCAGTGTCAGCGCCAGAATAATCGCTACGCTCAGCCGCCACGAAAAGCTCCTTCGCGAATATGCGAACCGTCTACTGCGCTGCACAGTTTCCCCTTTCATCGGGACGCAAGACAGGGAACTGGTCTCGCGGCACAACCTCTAGCTCAGATCGCATGGCGTAGTGTCCGGCGCCGCAAAATTCCCTGCACACGGTCTTATATTCACCCGCGCGAGGAAACTGAAGCTCAGCTTTGCTGATCGTGCCCGGCAAGGTTTTCACCGCGTACTCGGTGCCATTGAAAGTGAGAGCATGCACCACATCGGCGCTGGTAATCCGAAGGTGAACCGGAACTCCCGCCGGAACCAGAATGCAATGAGGAATGAACAGGTATTGCTGCGCGATCATGCGCACGGTCACCGAGCCATCCGCATCCTGCTCGGTCCCAAGATTATTTTCAACGAACTCCCCAGCCAGGTGAAGGGTTAAAGGATCAACGTGGTGAGACCCTGTCAGAAGCCGCCACAGTGGCTGATCGATCTGATAGTAGCGGGTCGCCGGAATCAGGCACAGAGCCAGCGCTGTGAAGAAAAATATTTTTAGCTTTCGCCATTTCACAATTCGCTCTCGCTTCGAATCGATTACGCTCCAAGCTCCTTCAGCACGGCGCTGCAGCGCTCACAAACCGTAGGATATTCCTTGTCCTCGCCGACGTGGGTCGAGTAATTCCAGCAGCGCTCACACTTCAATCCATCCGCCTTCTTCACGTCGACATGCACCACCCCGGTGCCATTGCCGGCACTTTGTGTAATCTTCACCACCGAGACAATAAATAGGTACCGCAGCTGCTCCGCATAATGAGATAGCACAGAATAAATCGGCTCCGGCGCCGCCAAAATAATCTGAGCCTCGAGGCCGGTACCAATCAGTTTTTTGTTGCGCGCTTCTTCTAGAGCCTTCAGAACTTCGTCCCGCACCGAGCGCAGCGTCGTCCAATCCTGCGCAGTCTTGTCTTCGCCGGACCCGCCTTCGCTCCCCGCTCCCAGAATCTCAGCCGCGGAAGGAAACAGGGCCAGATGCACGCTCTCGCCCCGTCCGGCTGTTTTAGGCAAATAATCCCAAACCTCCTCCGCGGTGAAGCTCATGATAGGCGCGAGCAGGCGCACCAAAGCTTCTCCAATACGCCAGATCGCAGTCTGCGCGCTTCGCCGCGCTTGCGACTTGGGCGCGGAAATGTACAACCGGTCCTTGAGCACATCGAAATAAAACGCGCTCAAATCGACAATGCAAAAATGATTCAGGCGATGATAGATCTTGTGGAACGCGAACTCGTCATACCAGCCACGCACCTCTGCCGCAAACGTCTGCGTCTGGCGCAGCATGTACTGGTCGATCGCTTCCAGGCTCTCGAAAGGAACCGCATCCGCTTTCGGATCGAAGTCGCCTAGGTTGCCGAGAATGTAGCGGAACGTGTTGCGAATCTTGCGGTAATTTTCCGCGACCGTCAGCATGAGACGCTCCGAGCCAACCACATCCTCGCGAAAATCCACCGACGCCACCCACAGCCGCACTACTTCACCGCCAAGCCGCCCCGCGATATCCACCGGATCCACGTCGTTGCCGCGGGATTTCGACATGGCCTGGCCCTTTTCGTCGAGCGTCCATCCCGGCGTGACCACAACCTTGTACGGCGGCGTCCCCCGTGTGCCCATGGCGCATAGCAGCGACGACTGAAACCAGCCGCGATACTGATCGCCCCCTTCTAGATAAAGATCACTCGGCCAGGGATACGATGGCTCGTCATCGATCAGCGCCAGATAGCTCGCGCCCGACTCCAGCCAGACATCGAAGATGTCAGTTTCTTTTTCGAATTTGGCGCCGCCACAATGCGGACACTTCGCGCCCGCCGGAAGAATTGAATCCGGCTCCGATGTGAACCATGCGTCCGCGCCCGAACGCCTGAAAAGTTCGACAACCTTCCGATTCACAGCGTGATCGTTCAACGGCTTGCCGCACTTCTCGCAAAGAAACACAGCAATCGGCACGCCCCACACCCGTTGCCGCGAGATGCACCAGTCCGGGCGAGTGGCGATCATGTTCGAAAGCCGCTCTTCGCCCCACGCCGGATCCCACTTCACATGCTTGATTTCTTCCAGCGTGCGCTTGCGCAGCGCATCTTCTTTTTTAGACTTTCCGCCCGGCATGGGCGTTTCCATTGAGATGAACCATTGCTCCGTCGCGCGAAAGATTACTGGGTTATGGCAGCGCCAGCAGTGCGGATACGAGTGCTCAGTTTTCTCCGCATGCAGCAGCGCTCCGTGGCTCGCCAGCAGATCCATGATCGGCTGGTTCGCTTCCCACACACGCTTGCCCGTGTATTCCGGCCGCCCGTTGCGCAGAATGCCTTTTTCGTCGACATTGCTGGTCGCGTCCAGGCCATACTTAACCCCGGTAATAAAATCCTCCGCGCCATGCGAAGGCGCCGTGTGGACGACGCCGGTCCCAGTGTCCATCGTCACATAATCCGCCAGCACTCCAAGAATTTTCCGATCGAGAAACGGATGCTGAAAATTCAGCCGCTCCAATTTCCGTCCCGGAAAATGAGCTACCTCACGCGCGTCCGGCAGATTGCACTTTTCCGCAACGTCCTTCGCCAGCTTCGACGCCACGATATAAACTTCTCCGCCGGCTTCAAGCGCGACATACTCTTCATCAGGATGAAACGCCACCGCCATCGACGCCGGCAGTGTCCACGGAGTCGTAGTCCAGATAATCGTCGAAACTTTTTTTCCCGCCAGCGCCGCGCCGATCTCCCCGGAAAAGACCTTCGCCGGATCTTCGAGCAACTTATACTTCACCCATACTGTTGGGCTGGTGTGGTTCTCATACTCGACCTCGGCTTCGGCCAGCGCCGTCTCATCGTGCATGCACCAGTACACGGCGCGCAGCCCTTTGTAGACGAATCCAGTTTCGTAGAACGAGAAAAAGGTTGAGAGTACGACCGACTCGTACTGCGGCGTCATGGTGGCGTAAGGCCGGTCAAACCGCCCGAACACTCCGATCCGTTTGAACTGCGTGCGCTGCAAGTCGAGAAACTTCTGAGCATATTTGCGGCACTCGGCACGCACGTCGGTCGGCCGCATCTGCAACTTCTTGCCGCCAAGTTCTTTATCCACCTTGATCTCGATCGGCAGCCCGTGGCAGTCCCAGCCGGGCACGTAGGGCGCGTCGAATCCCGACATATTTTTCGACTTCACGATGACATCCTTGAGGCACTTGTTCAGCGCCGTCCCCATGTGGATGGGGCCGCTGGTATACGGGGGGCCATCATGCAGAATGTAGGTCGGCGACCCTTTGCGAGCCTCCCGGATGCGCTCGTAAATTCGCTCCTGCTCCCAGCGAGCCAGTATTTTCGGCTCGTTCTGCGGCAGGTTCGCCTTCATGGGGAAAGCGGTTTTAGGCAGGTTTATAGTGGCTTTCAGTTCGAACGGCACTCGCTTGGATTCTCCCAAATGATTGAATCTTTTCATTATAGGGAGCGTCGCCGGGAACGTCCATGAGACGCAGCGAATGCTCATGTGGGGACAGCCGCCCTCGGCCGTCCGGTCGAGTGAAGCTCGACTGCCTTTCTCTCAAATCCAGTTATTCGTAGCGAGAACGAGGCCAACCCGAACTTGGAAATACACTTCGTAAAGCCCCGCCGAAAGAGGTACAATTTTGCTAGAAGCCAAGGTGCGGGACCAATCCTCGTTCGCGGGGGCGGCAACCCGTTCTGGAAAATAAACCGAGACTAGAAACTACCAAACAGGCAACTTGTTGCAAAGGCTGGTCATCTGTGTACGAGGGGCCTGCCACGTAGATTTGCCTTTTCTAGTATCCATCAGGGAGAAACCGAACCGGGGAATAATGGCATCCGCAGAAGTTAATCCGAATCCCAGCAACGAGCCTGAACTCCACCTTCTGCTCGCTCCGGACACATTCGAGCCGTTGTGGAAGTCTCTTTTCCGCGGCCTGGACGAATTCTTTTTTCCCACGAAACTTCCTCCGCTCAAGCTGGAATCGAAGCCCGTCCCGGTCAAGGATATCTGGGGCTTCTACAACTACAAAAAGAATGGCGCCTTGGGTTCGACGGCGGCTCACATAGTGGTGCTCGCATTGATTATCGGCGGCACGATTCTCGGTCGGCATATTGTGACCAAAGCGGTAGCCAAACAGACCACCACAGCATTGATCGATCCCGGAGACTTCATCCCGCTGAAGCCCGCCAAGACCCAGGCTGGTGGCGGAGGGGGCGGCGGCGACCGCGATGTACTGCAAGCCTCCAAGGGTCGTTTGCCGAAGTTCTCCATGCAGCAGATCACCCCGCCCGCTGCGGTGATCCGAAACTTTAACCCCAAGCTGGCAGTTGAGCCCACTGTGATTGTCCCTCCTGAAATCAAAGTGGCGATGAACAACATGCCAAATCTGGGCGACCCGAAATCCTCCGCAATCATTCCCTCGAACGGCACCGGCGGCGGCAGCGGCATTGGATCTGGTTATGGGGGCGGCGTCGGTCCGGGCACCGGAGCCGGCGTTGGACCGGGATCCGGCGGCGGCATCGGCGGCGGCGTTTTCCGTCCCGGCCGCGGCGTGACCGCTCCCCGAGTCATTTATCAGACGGACCCTGAATTTTCCGAAGAGGCGCGTAAAGCTAAATATCAGGGAACTTGCGTGCTCGGCTTAATCGTCGATGCCAACGGGCGTCCCACAAATATCCGCGTACTTAATGCCCTGGGCATGGGCCTCGACGAGAAAGCGATTGAGTCGGTTAAGAATTGGAAATTTGAGCCCGGCCAAAAAGACGGGCACGCCGTGTCGGTTGAGATCGCGGTAGAAGTCGACTTCCATCTGTACTGAGACCCTGCTTCAGACGAATCCTGCTCAGACGGACTCCCGCTCAGACCCGTAGACTCTCAGTTCGCGAAGACTGCACGCGCCACGCTCGAAACTCAAATCCTACGCAGCACCGCAAAGTGCCCCAGAAACCGCTGGCTGAATCCCAGTCTTTCATAGAGGGCAATCGCCCGAACATTATCTTGCCTCACATGCAGAAATGGAGTCTCGCCGCGCCTGCGAGTGCGCTGCATCACTTCGCCCATCAGAATGCCAGCATAACCTTGTCCAGTGTGGTCAGGATGCGTGCACACCGCACTCACTTCGGTGTAGCCGGGAACTTTTAATCGCTCGCCCGCCATCGCCACCAGCTTTCCTTCCCGCCGAATTCCCAGGTACGTTCCCAGCTCATGCGTGCGTTTGCCGAACGGACCAGGCTTGGTCAACGCCGTGAGCTCGATCATCTCAGCCGATTGCGCAGCGCCCAGTTCAACCAGATCCAGATCGCAGGAATTTTTCAACCCCTCCGCCACACCTCCGTTTTCACAAACCATTTGCACCAGAGCAGATCCCGCCACCCATTTCCACCCCGCCCGTGGCTCGTAAGCCTTATCCAGAAACACCGCAACCGTCCCCGCTTGCCCCATCAATCCCGCCAGCGACTCGTAACCCTCCGGCGTCGGCTCGCGAAATGCCCCAAGAGCTGTAACCTCCGGCATAAATCTCCGCGCCTGCTCGAAGCATTCCGCAAATTCAACCTGCCTCGTTGTCAGGGCGTTCCAGATAACATTGTCGAGTGGATGCATTCTGGCTCAATTTGAAAATCTTCAACGTTGCGCCTCTCCGGCGTCATCCCGAAGTCCCGCGTTTTCACCAGCGGGACGAGAGCCTGCCCTGAGCTTGCCGAAGGGGATCTCCCGTGCCTACACAGCCGCCCCTTTTCAAACTGAGCCACTACCCATTCTTCTCAGCAGCTCGCTTCTCAGCAGCTCGCTTCTCGGCAGCTCCCCGTTTCTGATTGGACTACTCGAGCCATTGATCGGACACACTAATTCTGTGCCGTCCCAAGCGCTATCCGAACCATGCGCGCAAAAAGAAAAACAATTCCATCTACGTGATTTTGGGTAGCGCAACGCCCCAGCGTCGCGATGAGAGACTTGGATGAGAGACTTTTGTGACTTGGGCTTCATCCCTGAAAAGAGCGGCTCACTCCTTCAAGTCCACATGCTGCACATCTGCAATCGGATGTCCCAGAAACCGCTCGCCCAGACGCCGGAATTTTTCCACCGAATCGGTGGCGAAAAATTTGAGCCTCGGCACACCCCGCCTTTCCTCATCCCCACTCGGCGCCAGAAGATTCTTCACCTGGGCAGCGACCGCGCGTGCAGTAGACTCCGCGGAATCCACAATGCTCACGTGCTCCGGCGCAACTCGATGCAGCAGCGGCTTGAGTAGCGGATAGTGTGTACATCCAAGAACCAGCGCATCCGCATCTTCGAAGCCATCGCCAAAAGCCTCGCCAAGATAGATCCCCGCCACCTCTTCGGTCACCGGATGCTCAACCCATCCTTCTTCCACCAGAGGCACCAGCAGCGGGCAAGCCTTCTCCCGCACCTCGAGTCCCCGCGCCTCCAGCGCTTTCCGGTAGGCATGACTGCTGATCGTGGCCTCGGTTCCGATCACGACAACTTTCTGGTTTCGGCTCACCGCAGCGGCCGCGTCGGCTCCGGGCTCTACCACCCCCACCACCGGTACTCTGGCGGCGGCCGTAATGCAGTCAAGAGCCAGCGCTGTTGCAGTATTGCACGCAATCACCAGCAACTCGGCTTTCTGGTTTTCGAGGTAGTGAGTAGCCTCAACCGCATAACGCGTCACGGTCTCAACCGATTTGGATCCGTAGGGAAGCCTTGCTGTATCGCCAAAGTAGATATATTCCGCATCCGGAATAAGTTCAAGTAAAGCTTTAAGAACCGTAAGCCCGCCGAAGCCGGAATCAAACACGCCGATGGTAGGACGCCGCGAAGTCATAGCTGCCTCAGAGGCTCCCCCCTTCGTGTAACTTCGTGTCCTTTGTGGTTCAAGATGCTCTTGGGAAGTTAAGCCGGCCTGCGCGCGTTCGAACTCGAAACCGTGGCCCTGCCAAACTCAGAACTTCTGCCGCAGCACTCTCCCGGCGGGATCGGCGCCCCATGCGGGCAGGTGCGCGGATGTCCCAGGAACGCGCAGATCTTGTCGGTGGCTTCGGGCGAAAGGATATGCTCGAACTTGCAGGCCTGCTGCTCGATCTCGGATTCGCTGTCCATGGCCAGGCTGTCGGTAAACAGGCGCTCGGCCAATCGATGCCGGCGGATGATGCTGGCCGCCCGTTCGCGGCCGCGAGCCGTAAGTTCCACGATCAACGTTCCATCTCCCATCGAGGCGGCCACCGGCTTGAGCGCCTCGTGGCAGGGATTCACAAACGGCTTATGGTCGTGAGCATGCGGCGGATGCGGCGCAGACACCACCAGCCCCATCGGAATCATCTTCTCAATCGCAATGCTGACCGGCAGCGCACCGTGAACTTCCATTCGTTCCACTTCCGCCACCTCGCCGTGCTCCTCCAAAACCCACAATTCCTCCAGCACCTCGTCGAACTGCTCTTCGTCCGCCATCGCAAAAACTTCTTGCGACTCGATCTTGCCGTGATGGAATTCAATCCGCCGGTCCGCCAGCCGCGCCACGACTGGATCGTGCGTCACCATCACAATCGTCCGCCCTTGCTGATGAAACTCCCGCAGCAGGCGCAACACCAGTTCTTCGTTGACCGCGTCCAGATTGCCCGTCGGTTCATCCGCCAGAATAATCTTCGGATCGTTAATCAACGCCCTCGCAATGCACACCCGCTGCTGCTCCCCGCCCGAAAGTTGCGACGGCAGGTGGTGCGCCCGGTCGCCCAAACCCACGCGAGTCAAGGCTTCAATCGCCTCGTTCTCGTCGGTCATGCTGTGAAAATACTGCGCCAGCATCACATTCTCCACCGCTGTCAAAAACGGAATAAGGTGAAACTGCTGAAAGATGAATCCAATCTTTTCCGCGCGCACGCGGTTCAATTCCCCTGCGGCAATGCCTGCAACATTCTGCCCGTCAAGCCAGATTTCGCCGGAAGTCGGCCGGTCGAGGCAGCCAATCAGATTCACTAGCGTCGATTTGCCCGAGCCCGATGGTCCCATGATCGAAAGCCATTCGCCCTTGGCCACGTCCAGAGAAATATGGTCGAGCGCATGAATGGCGATGGCGTTCCCGTTCTCCTTGCGAATTCCGCTCTCATTTCCCGCAGCCTTGGCGGGGTAGAGTTTGGTCACATTTTTGATCTGAATCATTTCACTCCCCCCTCAAGATGACCGCGGGCTGCACCCGGCGCAACAGCGCAATCGGCAGTATCGCCGAAAGCAGCGTCACCACCATGCTACCAGCCAGCACAAACGGCAAAACGCTAAAACGTGGAATCACTGCGGCATGGAAATTTACGCGGCCAATCCACGCGGCGATGCCAATGCCCAGAATAAATCCGATTACGGCGCCAGTCGCGCCCAACGCCGCGGCTTCAGCCGCGAAAAATCCATTCAGCAAGCGGTCAGAAGCGCCCAACGCCTTCATAATCGCGAAGTCCCGCCGCCGGTCGAATACCCACCCCATCAGCGTAGAAAGCACGCACAACGCAGCGGTCAAAATAATCAGCGCAGCCGCCGCCAGCAATGTCGCGCGCGTCTTGCCCAGTACGCGGGCCTCGCCTTCCATGATCTGCCGCACCGGACGCACCTCCGCCGCCGGAATTGCTTCCCCAAGCTGACGCATGATGCCGGCGATTTCTTCCGGCGAACCCGTAGCCGCGACCTCAATCGATGAAGGTTGAACTCCCGTCCAGGAAACGAAGTCGAGCAGCGAAAGATAAATCCGGCTGTCTTCCGCCGCTCCCGTCTGCACTGTTCCTGCGGACGTGAGTTGAATGGTGCGCCCTTTAAAACTCAAGTCAAAAGGCTGGTTCTTCGGCGAGACCACAGGCAGGGCGCGCACGCCGACCAGCGCCTGCTTTGGCGCCACAGGCCAGTTGCTTACCGACCACCACCGGTTGAGTTGCCGCACCCGATCGAAATCCGCCCCCGCAACCACCACCGCCTGGCCGTCGCCAGTTCTGGCAACCACCAGCGCGAAGGGCGCAGCCACGCCGCGGCCGGAGAGAACAGATTCCACCCGCGACAGCGTCTCCGCCGGAAGGGAAGCGCCGTCCCTTCCCGCAAGAATGATGTTCGCCCCGTAGTTGCGAAACTCACGCCGCAGCTTGGCCTGCACGTCCACATACAGATTCAACATCGCGGTAGCAACTGCAGCCGCCACAATCATGGCAAATAGCGCCGCAGCCGCGCGCCCTCGACGTAGCACCGCGGCCCGCATCAGCATCCGAAAAAACATCGAAGTATGCGGCGACTGCACCCGGCCAGCTGCCACTGCCTGCGCGGAATGCGGCTGTTCGTGTGGATGTTCCGGAGAAACCACACTCCCGCTCATAGTCCCCCTCGCAGCGCATACACCGGATCCAGTCCCACCGCTTTGCGAATGGCCGCGGCGCTTCCCGCAAAAGTAACCATCACCGCAATCACCAGAATCACGGGCAAAAGCACAGGAGCAATTGTGATCTGCGAATCAAAGATGGAGCGCCCGATCTGCCGCGCCAGCAACCCTCCAGCCCCAAAACCCACGAGGCCTCCGATCAGCGCCAGCAGTGTCGCCTCGGCAAAGAAAATGGACGCAACCGCGAACCTTCCCGCACCCAGCGCCTTCATCAAACCTACTTCCGAGCGCCGCTCGAAGATCGCCGTCGCCATCGCCGCAGAAACCGCCAGCGCCGAAGCAAACAATGCCGCCAGCGTAATAAGAAAGATCAGCCCTTCGATGCGAGTCAGCACCGCGCCTTCGTTCTGCGCCACTTGCCGAATCTGTTCGGCGTGGGAATTTGGAATTGCTTCCTGCAGCTGGAAGGCAATCGACTGCGGATACGGTGAGCAATACCACCGGTCATACACAGCCCCCGACATACTCTTTGGATCGCGGCGGGCAAGAGCGTCTTCGGGCTTCGTCAGCGCGCTGACGTAAACCCGCCGAACCGCACCCGGTTTGCCCAGGATCTCTTGAGCCAGCGCGATCGGGCCCACGATCTGGTCGTCTTCGCTGCTGCCAGTCGAGAGAATCCCACTTACACGGAGCCGGCGTCCCGATACTTCAATCTCGTCGCCGGGCTTCGCCGAAAGCCGCGCTGCCAGCCGCTCTCCGAGAAGCACGTCGCGCGAACTGTCATTGGGCCGGGTGTCATTGGGCCACGCCCCGGAAACTTTCCACCAGGGATGCGTCGATCGCACCCCGGTCGCGAACTCTTCTTTGCCAAACGAAACTTGTTTCGAAAAATATGTACCAAGCAAGGTGAGATTTTCCGTGCTGCCGTCTCGCTGCAAGGCGACGTTTACCGGCAACATCGGCGCAAAACCGGTGATGTTGTTGTGCCAGAATGTTCCTTTGATTTTTGGCAGGTCCGCTTCGTTCAGAAAAGCGCCATCGCTTGGCGGCTTCAGATTAACGCCGCCAATTTCCACGTCCAGCGTATCTTCCTGCGGGGTTACCAGCAGATTAGCGCCGATTGTGCGCAGCTCTCGATCAATCTTGTCGCCGATGTCCGTGGCGACCCCGATCATCGCCGTCGCAACCGTAACGCCCAGCGTTATAGCTGCGCCGGCCAGCAATTTACGCCGCTTCTGACGCCGGAAGGATTCGTAAACGAGGCGGGCGAACATTCTCTACTGCTTCTCGAACACGCGGCTACCGGCCGCGATGTCCGCCTCCTGAATAATCACCGAATCCGCCGTCTGCGTCGCCCTGAGCGGAATCGGGTTGCAGCCGCCCGCCGTTCCCACCGACTGCGGATTGATCGGCGCGGCGCAATTCTTGCAAACCACCCCGTTCGCAGACTTGTAGAAACCCACCGCCCCGCAGATCTGGCAAGCATCAAATACCGTGGCAATCTTCCCATCCGGTTTTTGATAAAGCCAGAAGCGGATCTCCGTCCCATTCTCCCGCGCCTCGTAACGGTGTAAGTCCCCGTCAGAAACCTGGGCCAGCGGAATCGTTAACTGACCATTCGTAAAGCTGACTTCCGTTGCCGGAGAAAGCGCGCTCTGGCTCTTGGCATAGACGAACTCCGCTGTCAGCATGGCAATAAACAGGAAAGAGAACACGTAAACCGATGCCATCCAGATCCGCTCTTTGCGAGCCGACCAGGCCGCCTTGCGGCGCTCCGCTGCCGACGCCGCCGCTGCTACAGGCTCGCGCCGCTTGGCATCAAACAGCACCATCAAAGCCGCCAGAGCTAGAACCGTGACAAAGAAGAACAGATCGTTGCGAACAATCGGCCCAATCAGAGCCATCTCTCGCTTGGAAGATGGAATCACTCCACTTTCCGAAAGTTCGTGCAGGCCGGCAATCACCAGCTGCGCCGCCACTAGAAACAGAATTGCTGTGGTTACGCGGAAAAACTTTTGCAGATTAATCCGCACGCTGCCTTTTACAAACATCACGCCAAAAGCAATGGCCGCCAGCACACCCAGAAGCGTCCCCAGAAAACTCATCAGTTCCGTCGAATTCAGCGACACGGCGGAAAGGATCAGCACGGTCTCCGCGCCTTCGCGCAGCACCATCAGAAACACAAAGAAGAACAGCCCGATCCACGCATCGTTCCCCGCCAGTAATCCGACCTTGCCCTCAATTTGCCCTTTGAGTTTGCGCCCCGTCTTCATCATGAAAATAACCATGGTAATGACGAAGAAAGCGGCCACCAGCATGATCCAGCCTTCGAACACGTCCTCGTTCCAGTTCAGGCGGGAAATCACGATCGCAACGCCAATACTTCCGAGGAAAGCCGCTCCCAGCGCAGCGTAGACCGTCTTGCGCAGATCTGCCCGGCCAATCTTGGCCAGGTAAGCCAGCGTGATGCCCACGATCAGCGCCGCTTCCACTCCCTCGCGCAGGGTAACAATGAATGCCTGTAGCATTTATGAACAACCTGCCATTTTGAAAATGAATTTCAATTTCAACTACAAGGATAAGCTGCGGACCGTAGGCCGGTCAATTCGCCGCGTCACGAACCCCCGTGATCTGCATCACACGGGGTAAATACGGCATTGAACAGTTCCATCTTCGGGCCCGGTAAAAATACAATCCACGAAAACCATAGCCTCCAAAGCTGAATCCAACTTGTGTTTAAAGGAGCAGCTATGACACACAAAATCACAATCGCGTTCTTATCCCTATGTCTGGGAGCTTCCGCCTGGGCAATCGGTCCAAAGGATAAGGAGGATAGTTCCGACAATGAACTGCAACGAGCCACCGAAACCGTTCAGCACATGACCTCGGCAGCGCCAGACCAGGGTGTCCCAAACACCGTGCTCGAAGGCGCAAAATGCATCGCCGTCATTCCTAAACTCGTCAAAGGAGCATTCGTGGTCGGCGGCGAGCACGGAAAAGGCGTAGCCACTTGCCGCACCAGCGCCGGCTCATGGAGCTCGCCCGCTCCGTTTTCAGTGTCCGGCATCAGCTGGGGTCCGCAGATCGGCGGCAAGAGCACCGACCTCATGATGTTCATCATGAACGATGAGGGTATGGCGGGCCTTATGCGCGGTCATATCAAGCTGGGTGCCGATGTCTCCGCCGCAGCCGGTCCCGTCGGACGGTCGGCCTCCGTCGATGCCGGCCTGAAAGCTGGCATTCTCACTTATTCAAACAGCAAAGGCGCGTTCATCGGCGCTTCGCTGAACGGAGCCGAATTGCAGCAGGATAAAGATGCCACCATGGCATGGTATGGGAGGGATGTGCCTTTTTCCGACATTCTGAAAGGTGATGCCCACACTGACAACGGGGACGCTCGCGCCTTCGTAAACGCAGTGCAGAACGCCAAAGAAACCGCACAGGTACATTAAAGTTTCCCGTGGGTGCCCCACTTCTCGCCTCCTTTGCGAGAAGTGGGATTCTTATCTACTTTCCCGTGGGATTCCTACCTGAGAATTCGGCAAGGTGTTCTTGTGTGGAATCGGATCTCCAGCACACCAAACGTCATTCCTTCACATCCTCTTCAGGAAAGCGTTGGCCCGCTCCAACTCCGGAAACAACTTCTCCTCCGCCTGAAATTCCGCTGAATGCACGCACCGCCGGCTCCCGCGCAGCCTGACCGGATGCTTCAAGTGCAGCATCTCGTGATAGACGATATATTCCACGGCGTAGCGGGGAACTGAATGCTGGTCAAAGATGCGGCTGATGACGATCGCATTGTGCGCCGGATCGTAATGCCCCAGGATCCGCCGCGTCTTCGACGGACTCCAACTCATCCGCGGCCGCC
Organism: uncultured Acidobacteriota bacterium; assembly: GCA_963842075.1. GTDB lineage: Bacteria > Acidobacteriota > Terriglobia > Terriglobales > Acidobacteriaceae > Sulfotelmatobacter. Next base: position 494,933 of record CAWJFA010000024.1, read on the forward strand.
CTAGCAATCCGTGAAAGTATTTCCGATTCAAATCCTCGAAAACTGCGTCGAGGTCATATACGTGGCCCTGCGGCGAATGCAGCCGCTTGCGTCCGCGCATCTGCCGTACCAGATGTGCCTTATTCACAACTTCATGGCTGCCTACATATTTTCGATAGCGTGCCGCGTGCCCGCGATCAATGGGCTGGCGGTACATTTTGGCCAGAAGGATATGTGCGATAGCTCGCACCACCACCTCCGGCGCGCCTTCCAGCAGGTCAGAAAGCCGCACCAGAAGCCTGCCCTCGCGCAACCGAATCGTGTTATTAACGTTGGCAAAGGCAAAAAATTCGATCTTCAACTCCGGCGGCTCACTGCGAGGACGCAATTGCCGGTGTTCGTCCTGAAAGATTTCGAGTAGACCCTCACGCACAGTGAGCCTAGATTAGCACGGCAAGGTTAACAGGTACGATGCTGCGGATATGCTTAATGTGGAGACAGCCGCCCTCGGCTGTCTGTCGAGCGAAGCTCGACGATTTCTCCGCCACCGGCAAACTAAGCCCATTTCTCGAACCCTTCACTCGGACTTGCTGGCCGACGTCTTCGACGACTCGAATTTCTTATGCTTCGCAACTTCCTGTTGCTCGGTCAGCAGTTTGCGATGATCTTCCGTCGACGAATCCAAAGTCTCAAGCGCATTGGTAAGCACGAATTCATATTGCTTGGCTTCTTCTGCTGAAACTCCGGCCGCATCCCTTAATGCCAGCAGCTTGGCCTGGAACTCGCCATCGGCGTCGATAATCGACTTCAACGGCTTGCGAATGTCATTCTTGCGATCGATGTAGGTATCGATGTTGTCGTTCAATTCGTCATAGATCAACATAAAGTCGTCCAAGCGGTCGTGCGTTTGTTGAGCGCGGTTCTTGGTTTTCGGGTCGCTGCGCATTTGCTCCAGCGCCACCAGGCGCCCTCGCGCAAACTTCACATAGAGTGCCAGACGCTGTTGCGGCTCCCAACTGGCGTCGCGGATCTGATCAATCTCCGCCGGCGTAAACGGATCACGGTGCCGCTGCCCCGCAGCCACCGCGGCCGTCAGCACGATAGCGCCCAGGCAAATTCCTGTTCGAAAAGCGGATGCCGTCACTTCTTGCCTCCTTTCGGAAACATCGCCAGCAACAGATCATCGCGGATGCGCTCCAGCCGGTCCACCGTACTTTGCACCTGCTCCTGATCGTCGTGAGAGACGGTATGCTTCATGCTTTCCAGCTTGCGCGTCTCCTTGCGGATGGCGATCTCGCTCGGCTTTTCGTGCTTGCGCGACTGAATCGCGTAGTCGCGGGCCAGCTCCGCAAACGCCACCACGTCCACCAGCGCCGCCTTGGCCTTTTCGCTGTCGCCCGCCACGTAGAGCCTGTCGGCTTCATCTAGTTGCCGTTCCGAAATTCGCATGCACAACGGCGGACGATCCCTGACGCTAGTCTCGGCCACACGCCCCTTCAATTCTTCAATCGTAGGTTCGTCGCGCCCGCTCAGCCCAACCGGCACGGCCAGCATCGCCAACAGCAACCCTGCCGCCGCTATCTGAACTCCAAAACGTCCCATTCCGATACCGTTTCTTCCGTCCGCTATTTCTTCGGCTCGATGGCAATGAGCCGGTGTTTCGCCTGCCACTCCTGATCAGGATACTTCCCATTGGCGCCCTTGAGGAAGAGTCGATAATTCGTGGCGGCATTCTTGAAATCGCGCAGGTGATCGTAAGCCGATCCCCGCATGAAATATGTTATGGGAACCTCCGGCAGTAGTTTGGCGCGGGCATCCAGCGCCCGAATTGCGAGTGCGTAATCCTTGTTCTCTCCGGCTGCAAACGCCAGCCCGCCATATGCCTCTCCCAGGTCAGGCTTCAGTTTCACCGCGATGGCAAACTCCTGCTGCGCTTCCGTGAATTTTTTCTCCGTCAGCAGAGCTTCGCCCAGCCGCCGATGAAGTTCCGCTTCCTTCGGATGCGCCACCAGCAGCATTCTGTAGCTGGCTTCGGCCAGATCATTCTTGCTCGCGCTGACATACAAGTCAGCCAGGTCGCGCTGCGCCCCATCGTCCCCCGGCGCAAGTTTGATCCCCGCCTGCAGTTCAGCAATGGCCGCCTCTTTTTTATTCTCAGCAGCCAACACCCGTCCCAACTGAATGTGGGTCGCAGCAGAGCCCGCGTCTTCCCCCAGCAACTTGCGTAAATAATCTTCCGCCTCGGGAAGCCGCCGCCCGCGCATGTAGATATTCGCCAGCCCGATCACCGCGTCAGAAGATCGTGGATCCAGCGCCAGCGCTTCCTTATATTCCTTTTCAGCTTCTGCGAACTGCTTCTCATGTTCCAAAAGCTGTCCGGCTGAAAGATGCGGTTCAGCCTCCTTGGGCTGAAGCGCCCCAGCCCGCCGATAAGCGCCCAGTGCCTCTTCCGGCTTCGAGTTTTCAACCGTGTGTGCCAATGCGAGCCAGGCCCGATACTGACCTTCGCTCACGTGACTCGTCGGTTTCAGTTGAGTGGCCGCTCGCAGAAACGTCTCAGCATCCGGCTGGCCCGTCTTCGCCAGTTGCAAACCCAGATTCAGATTCGATTCGAAAACCTCGGGCTTCGCGGCCACTGACTTCCGATAAGCCGCGATCGAGTCATCAACTTTACCCAAAGCATTTTCGACGAAGCCCAAATCGAACCACCCCACATAGCTCGCCGGCTCTCGCTCAACCAACTTGTGAAGAGGAGGTTCGGCGGCCGCGAAATCTTTTTTCTCAATCGCCGCTTCCGCCTCGGTTAATTCCTCCGGTTGAGAATCTTCAACCGGAACCTGAATGTGATGAACCGATCGGCGAGAACTCGATTCTTTCTTGTCGGAGGAAGACTCGGAGGACTGTTCGGAGGATTGCGTTTGCGATTGCTGCGATGACTGCGCCGAAGGTGGGGTCGCTTCCTGCGCGAACGCTCCCGCGCTCACCGTCGCCAACAGCAGACACCCGGCAAGAAGCCTACTTGCTCCCATTGTTACTCGCCGCTCCCTTGCCGTTGCCCGCTCTATTCCCGTTCAGAAGTGGAGCGAGATATTTCCCAGTGTACGAGCCCGGCAGCTTGGCGATTGCCTCGGGCGGACCCATCCCTACAATTTTTCCCCCGCGCGCCCCGCCCTCCGGCCCCAGATCGATCACCCAATCGGCAGTCTTGATCACTTCCAGATTGTGTTCGATTACAAGAATGGACCCGCCTGCCTCGATAAGGCGGCGGAAGGCCGCCAGCAGTTTGCTCACGTCATCGAAATGCAAACCCGTCGTCGGCTCGTCAAAAATATAAAGCAGATGCCGCCGGCGCCGAAGCTCCTCCTGCCGCGCCCCGGTCGGCCGGCCAATCTCCCGCGCCGCCGGCTGCAGATGCGCTGCCAGCTTCATGCGCTGCGCCTCTCCTCCGGACAAAGTCGTCGCCGATTGTCCCAGCCGCAGATATCCCAGCCCGACCTCGTCCAGTACGTTCAGCTTCTCGGTCACCTTGGGCACTTCCGCAAAAAACTTCAGCGCCTCTTTCACCGTCAGATTCAACACTTCGTTAATATTTTTCCCGCGGTAACGAACCTCAAGCACTTGCGCCTTGTAACGCGTGCCCTTGCACTCTTCGCAGATCAGTTCCACATCGGCAAGAAATTGCATCTCCACGGTGACCGTGCCATCGCCCTGACAAGTTTCGCAGCGCCCTCCAGGGATGTTGAACGAGAAGTGTCCCGCAGCAAACCCGCGCTTCTTGGCCTCCGGCAGCGACGCAAAAAGCTCCCGTATGGCATCGAATGCTTTGATATAAGTTACAGGGTTCGAACGCGGCGTCCGGCCGATCGGAGACTGATCGACCAGCACCACTTCGTCAATAAACTGTTCCCCCTCCAAACTTTCCCACGTCGCCGCACCACGACTCGATCCCGAAACTTGCTGCTTCTTGCTTTCGCACAGCGCCTGATAAAGAACCTGATGCAACAGCGTCGACTTTCCGGAACCAGAAACTCCCGTGATCGCCACCAGCATTCCCAGCGGGATGCAGAAGTCCACGCCCTTCAGGTTATTGGCTCGCACGCCCTTGATCCTGATCTGTTCCGCTCCTGGCCGCCGTCGCACCGTCGGAATTTGAATGCGCAGATCGTCCGAAAGATAACGGCCGGTGAGCGAAGCCGGATTCCGCAGAATCTCTTCATAAGTTCCCGCAGCCACCAGCTTCCCCCCGTTTTCTCCCGCTCCCGGACCCAGGTCGAGAATTCGGTCCGCCGTCCGCATAATGTCGGGATCGTGTTCCACCACCAGGATCGTATTTCCCAGGTCGCGCAAATCGTGCAATATCTTGATCAGGCGATGCGTGTCGCGGCTGTGCAGCCCGATCGAGGGTTCGTCGAGAACGTAGAGCGTGCCCACCAGCCGCGATCCCAGCGAAGTCGCAAGTTGAATGCGCTGCGCCTCGCCTCCCGAAAGCGTTGACGACAACCGGTCCAGCGACAGATATTCCAGGCCAACATCATTCAGAAATCGCAATCGCTCTTGGATTTCCTGTAGCAACCGTTCGGCAATCTCGGCCTCTTCCGGGCTCAACTGGACGCCGGCAAAAAATTTTGCCGCGTCCTCCACTGTCATGCTGCAGACTTCACAAATATTTTTCCCGTCGATCTTCACCTGGCGCGCTTCCAGGCGAAGCCGCGATCCCCGGCACTCCGGGCATGTCGAGTATCCGCGATAGCGGCTCAGAAATACTCGAATGTGCAACTTGTACTTCTTCCGCTCCAGATACTGAAAAAAACCCCGCACTCCCAGAAATTTTTCATCCCCGTCGAGAATAAGCTCCTGTTGTTCCGGCTCCAGTTCCGCCCAAGGCACATCGAGCGGAATCTCGGCCTGCTTGGCAAAGCGTTTCATCTCCGTAAACACCGGCCGGTACTTCGGCTTGTTCCACGGATCAACTGCTCCGTCGCCCAGCGATTTCATCTTGTCCGGGATAACCAGATCGAGATCGAAATCAATCGTATTCCCGAATCCCTGGCATCGCGCGCACGCCCCGTAAGGATTATTAAAAGAGAACAGCCGCGGCTCCGGCTGCTCATAGCGCAGATGGCAATTCTTGCACTCGAAACGCTGCGCAAAGCGCAACTGCCGCGCCGGTTCGATCGTCATGCAGCGGCAGATCGAAAATCACTTCGCCCGCTTCCCGGTACGCCGTCTCTACCGCATCCACTATGCGCGAGCGCGACTCCGGCGAAACGCTAAGACGATCGACCAGCATAAAGACCGGCTGGTCAAAACGAATATCCAGGAGCGATTCCGGCGTCGAAAATTCAAACACCTGGCCCGCCTGATACAAACGATTGAATCCCGCCTTGCGCAAATCGAAAAGCCGAGCCTTAACCTGCTCCGTTAATCCCGTATCCGGCGCCGCCGCTTTCTTGCCCGGCTTGCGCCCGCGCGTTACCTTCTTCTCCGCCTCCTGCGGCGCGGCAACGGCCGTCTGCAAAGGAAAAACAATCTGAACCCGCGTCCCCGGATCCAGCGCCAATACTGCATCCGCAACTTCATCCACCGTATCTTTTTTTACTTCGCGGCCACAATTCGCACAATACGTCCGGCCGACTCGGGCAAACAACAGTCGCAGATAGTCGTAAACCTCGGTCGCCGTCGCCACCGTCGACCTCGGATTACGCGTCGTATTCTTCTGCCGGATCGCCACCGCCGGGGCAATGCCATCGATCGAATCTGCGTCCGGCTTCTCAATACGCTCCAGAAACTGCCGCGCATAAGCCGATAGCGACTCCACATACCGCCGCTGCCCCTCCGCATAAATCGTGTCGAAAGCGAGCGAGGATTTCCCCGAGCCCGACACTCCCGTTACCACCGTCAAGGTGTTATGCGGGACCTCAAAATCGATGTTCTTGAGGTTGTGAACACGGGCGCCGCGGACAACAATGCTTTCCGTGGGTGTTAGGGTGGACATCGGCTAAAGAGACGGCCATCGTCCCGTTGCCTGATGGGAACTCTACCCAGCAGCCTCCGGAACGATTGCCGAATCTTTTATTATAAAGCAGAGCTTTGTCGTCGAGGCTGGTAGTGGCCCAATTTGAAAATCTTCAACCTTGCGCTCCTCCGGCGTCATCCCGAAGTCCCGCGTTTTCACCAGCGGGACGAAAGCCTGCCCTGAGCCTGCCGAAGGGGATCTCTTCCTTCACAATGCGGCCCGTAAAAGTCTTCGCCTCACGCGTAGTGGTATCCCCTGAGGCCGGCATTTGAGCTTCATTCTGATGCTGCGTGGCCGCTTCCGGCTGCTGCGGACTCGCCGGGGCCGGGTCTTGATCTGCCTGCTGCCCATGCACCAGCTGTCCCAAAGCTAAAGTCAGAAAAGTTACTGCCACCGCGAGAGAGAAATTCACAAGGAATTTTTTCACAGCGAAACCTCCTGGAAATCAGGCTACGTCCCCAGGATGCTGCAACAATCGTGCCACTCGTCTCACGGCTCTCTATCTCGTGCAAACAGGCGCTCTGCCCGAAGCCATCCCCGGACGAGCCGCCAAATTTACCCGCCGGAAGGAAGTCTTTCCCGCCGCGATCACCCCCGGGGCAAGTGTAAATTTTTGTTCGAACGGCGCCCATCCCGCCGCTTTCCTCAGGAGGGACCTAAGTATTAGATAATCTACACGATTTACCCGAGTGGCATGTCCCGCCGCGCGGTGTATTTTTCAATCTACTTTTGCCTCTTTTCCGATCACTAGGCCCAATCGACTCGCATCCCTAAATGGAGCATTCGCCATGGCAGTGAACACAGCAGCCGCCTACGGAATCTACTCACAGGACGTCGCCTTGGCCGACATCGTCCACACTCTCAACCAGGCCGGCTTCGATAACGAAGATATCTGCATGATGCTCTCTCCCACGCATCCCATCGCCTCCATCGTTCGTGAAGCCAGCCTGTTCAGTTCCGAACGGGACGATAGTTCCGATACTGCCGGCATGATTGGTTGGCTCTCAGCTTTCGGTGCCGTGCTCATTCCGACCGTCGGTTTCTTCATTCGCTCGCAAGCTTTTCTTCACGCCCTGATGGCCGCCAGGGGAGCGCCCGCACTTTGCGGGAATGCCAGAACCCTGGTCGGACTTGGTTTTTCCGAGGTCGAAGCAGAAAAATACGAGAATCAGCTTCGCCACATCGGAGTTCTCGTCTATGTCTCTTGTTCGGAAAGCGCGAAAACTCTCTGGGCACAAGAAGTGCTAAGGCACACGGGCGCCAGCGAAACCGCTACCCTCGAAGAAAATCCGGTGGAAGTAATGAAGATGACAATGAGTATTGCAGCGTCCGCTTAATCGGCGCCCGGCGCGCAGCCGAAAGATTAGTCTCGGTCTTGATCTCGATCCCGGCGTTTTCCGTAACGAAAAGCCAGTCCCACGCCGAATACCATAAATCCAATCGGGGGAAGCAACAGCACCAGCACCGCCCGGTTAAGCGCCTGTTGCCCCTCTTTAGGCGTGCTTCTTGCATTGGCATTGCACATCGCGCAGCCCTGTCCGAACGCTGGGATGGGGATCGTGAAAGCGCAAAACACCGCCAGTAGCGTGAGTACCCGAACTTTGCCGTAGAAAAACTTCATCGCGATTCTCAGTCTACTTCACTCCCAACCGCAGAATGCGGCCCGCATCCGGAAAGAAAAAGAAGTACATAATCACAAAGCACGCTGTTACCGAGATGACCAGCATCCAGCGCATCAGAGGCTTCTCAAACTTCAAATGCATGAAATACGCAATGATCAACGCCGACTTGATCACTGACAGCACCAGCAGCACCTCCAGCATGCGCACCGGCTCGAAGACTTGCCGGTAGCCCAACCAGACTTCCACCCCGGTCAGAACCAGTAACGCGCCCCACACCCAGAAATATTGCCCCTTGCTATCGTCGTGCGTCGCCACATCGTGCATGGAATTTCCTCTCCGCCCCTGTCATCCTGAGCGCGTTCTTGCGCGAAGGACCTATGTCCACCACCGCTGTCATCCTGAGGCGCGTTCTTTGCGCCGAAGGACTTATGCAACTCGCCTGCACCGAGACAACCGTCTGCCTACCACCTAAACCCTGGTCGACATCAGATACACCAGCGGAAAAATGAACATCCACACCAAATCCACAAAATGCCAATACAACCCCGATACCTCAACATCGTGTGCGTCATAGTCCTTCGGCTTCAAAAAAAGAATAATTGCCGCCACGATCAACCCCAGCAGCAACACGTGCACGCCGTAATGAAAAACATTGTCCGACGGAATCAGCAGGAAACCTGCCAGCCAGAGCGCACCCAGAATCGGCAGAAACCACTTGCGCAGCGCCACCACGCCCAGATAGATGACCCCAATTGTGACGTGCAGCATGTGCATCGCGGTCAATCCGAAAAAAGTCGCCGCGAACTGCGGCACACCCGATGAGATGTCGGCGTAATCGCCTTTGCCGTGCTCAATGGCCTTCGGAAATCCCGGCAACGTTAGCCCTTCATGGATCAGCTTGGTCCACTCCATGCCATGCAGCACAATGAACGCGGTACCGAACCCCATCGTGGCCAGCAGCCAATTCCTTGTCCAGGCCCGGTCGTGCCGCTGCGCCGCGAAAACCGCCATCACCATGGTCAGCGAACTCGAGAGCAGGCAAGCCGTCATCACTGTCGCATTAATGATGCTGTCCTTGCCAAACGGCGTCGGCCATGCCGTGTAGATGCGGTTGTAGCTGAAGGCAAACAGCAGGGCTCCGAAAGTTAGCGAATCCGAGGCCAGAAACAGCCACATGCCAACTTTCTTTGAGTAAGCCCCAAACAGCGGTGCTTCAAACTCGCGCCCGATTCCGTGCCCCGCAGCCGCGGTGTGTTGCAGAGTGGCGTCAGCCATTCCCCAGTTTCCCCTTTCACACTTGTCATCCCGAGGCGCGTTCTTTGCGCCGAAGAACCTATGCAACCTGCCTGCCCACCACCTCTGTCATCCTGAGGCGCGCTTTTTGCGCCGAAGGACCTATGCAACTCGCATGAAGCGTCGAGTCTCTTAACCTTGCCCTTATCTCACAAACGCCAACAGCGCAAAAACATAAATCCACAACACGGCCATAAAATGCCAATACCAGGCCGCCACATCCACCACGATTCGCCGCCCCTCGACCGGCTTATGCTGCAGGGAAGTAACGCCTGCCCAAAGCAACGCAACAATACCTCCCGCTAGGTGCACCGCATGCGCGGCCGTCAACAAATATACAAACGAGCTGTTTGGATTCGTGTTGACGAAAAATCCTCGCGCCTGCAATTCACCCCAGGCGATCCATTGTCCTAGCAGAAATGCCAGGCCAAGCACGATCGTCACGCCCAGCCACGGAAAACTTTTTTCCTCGCCCAGCGAAATTCCCGGGATCGACCGCACCGGCGCCAGCGCCGCACGACGCGTAATATCGCGTCGCGCCCCTTCCATCGTCACACTGCTGATCAGCAGCAGCACAGTATTGATGGCCAGCAACAACCACGGCAACGGCACCGATCCCCAGTCACGAAAATAAACCCGGCTCGCCTCATCGAACGTCGGCAAGCCCCGCCGCACCACATACGCGCTGGTCAGCGAAACAAATACCATGCTGACGGTCGCGATCGCACAGATCAGTCCCAACCTTGCCCGGCGCAGCCGCGCGCCATAATTCGGAACTCCTGAATTCGAAAAGCTTCCATCGTCGCCGCCGCCATTCGGAGGCCCCGGCACATCTCCGCCGCGCCCCAACCCCTTCATCGGAGTACTTGGTGTATACGTCGCCATAATTACTTCAGATGCCAAACCATCCGCATCGGTTTTGGGTGGAGTAGTCGCCTTCACCGCTTTTGGGTGGAGCAGCGCTTCAGCGCTGCAAATCTACCCTGCACTTCTCCGAGCGGCTTTAGCCGCTGCCCTCAAACCGCCTTAATGCGCCACCCCCGCCGCCGGGTCCGTCTGCATCACAAAATCCCGCGCCGCTCCCGGCACTCCATATTCATAAGGACCGTTATGCACCACCGGTGTCACCCCGCCAAAATTGTCATGCGGCGGAGGCGTAGCCGTCGTCCACTCCAATGTCGTTGACTCCCAAGGATTGTCGCTCGCCTTCGGCCCTTTAAATATGCTCCAGAACAAATTGATCACAAAAATAAACTGCGCCGCGATCGTGATGATCGCCGCGTAAGTCATGAACTGATGAATCGGCATCAGTTTCTGCAGGTACGCGACTTCCGTATATTGCGAGTATCGCCGCGTCCCGCCCGCAATCCCCAGGTAATGCATCGGCATGAAGATGGCGTAGGTTCCGAGCAGCGTGATGAAGAAATGGATCCTGCCCCAGGTTTCATTCATCATCCGCCCAAACATTTTCGGCACCCAGTAATAAGTCGCCGCAAACATTCCGAAGATCGCCGCCACGCCCATGATTAAGTGAAAGTGACCGACAACGAAATAGGTGTCGTGCAATTGAATATCGAGCACCGGCTGCGCCAGAAACGGCCCGCTCAATCCACCCGAAACAAAAAGGGAAACGAATCCAATCGCATACAACATCGGAGTCTGAAAGCGAATGCGCGCCTTATACATCGTCCCCAGCCAGTTAAATGTCTTGATCGCCGAGGGCACGCCAATGCACATCGTCAGCAGAGAAAATGCAAACGCCGAATACGGGCTCATCCCGCTCATGAACATGTGATGGCCCCACACCATGAATCCCAAAAAACCAATGCCCAGCATGGCGTAGACCATCGCCTTATATCCGAAAATAGGCTTCCGCGAAAACGTCGAAAGAATCTGTGACGTCACGCCCATGCCAGGCAGAATCGCGATGTACACCTCAGGATGCCCGAAGAACCAGAACAGATGCTGCCACAGCAGCGGCGACCCGCCTTTGTGCCCCATGATCTGCCCGTTCACCACCACCAGCGGCACATAAAAACTGGTGCCCAGGTTGCGATCCATCAGCAACAAAATGCCCGCCGAAAGCAGCACTCCGAAAGCCAGTAGCCCAAGAATCGCCGTAATGAACCACGACCACACGGTCAACGGCATCCGCATCATGGTCATGCCCTTGGCCCGCATATCCAGCGTAGTCGTCAAAAAATTCAACGCGCCCATCAGCGACGCTATACAAAAGATCGCAATGCTCGTAATCCACAAATCCGCGCCCAGTCCTTCGCCCGGCCCCGCTTGTTGCACCGCACTCAATGGCGGATACCCCGTCCACCCATGCAGCGGCGCCCCGCCTTGTACGAAGAAAGCCGCCAGCATCACCACGAACGCCACAAACGTCGTCCAGAACGAAAGCATGTTCAGCACTGGAAACGCCATGTCCGGCGCTCCAATCTGAATCGGAAGAAAATAATTTCCGAATCCGCCCTGCGGCGCCGTGGTCAGCACGAAAAACACCATGATCGTCCCGTGCATGGTCAGCAGGCTGAGATAAGTCTCTGGCTTGATCTCGCCCACCAACGGCAGCGTCACTCCGGGCCATAGCAAGTGAATGCGCATCAGCAGCGACAAAAACATCCCCACCCACACCGCCGTGAGCGCTAAAAAGAAATATTGAATGCCAATGACTTTGTGATCCAGGCTGAAAATATATCTTCGAATGAATCCCTGAGGAGCAGCGTGCGCGTGAGCGGTTACCGATGTTGCCATTATTGTTTCTCCGCCTCCCGTGCCGCCAGCCACTTGTCGAAATCCTCCTGGCTGACGACGTGTACCATGCCGTGCATCTTGTAGTGGCCCAAACCGCAAAGCTCGGCGCACGCAATTTCATACTCGCCGATCTGCGTCGGTTTGAAGTGCATGTGAATATTCAGTCCCGGCACCGCGTCCTGCTTGAAGCGCAGCGACGGAACAAAGAAGCTGTGAATCACGTCCACCGAGCGCAAGCTCAGATCGACCTCGCGGTCCACCGGCAGATACATCGTCCCGGTAACCACATCGTCCTTCGCCGCCGGATCCGAAGTGTTCAACCCCACCGCCGCTTCGCCACCCGCCGAAGGATCCATCAGCTTCACGCTGGTTCCCCCAAATTTTCCATCCGGTCCCGGATACCGGAAGTACCACGCAAACTGCATCCCCGTTACTTCAACCTGCACCGCTCCCGGCCCTGCCGGATCGAAGCGCTGGCTGGCCCACACGCTGCTGCCCATCAGGTTCAATCCGATGAACAGAATCGTGGTCAACACCGTCCACACGATTTCAAGCTTTACATTGCCGTGCGAATACGCCACCGGAGGCGAAGAAGGTTGTTCCCGGTATCGCCACGCCAGATAGCCCAGCGAAAGCTGTGCCGCCACGAAAACAATTCCCATCAGCACAAACGTCAGGGCAAATTGTCCGTCAATAAATCCTGCGGCTGCGGAAGCTCCCACCGGCAGCCACCATGTTTTCGCCACAAAGAAATACGTGCTGGCAATGGTAATCAGCCAGATAACTACCAGTAACGCGAGGCCCATTCCCCAGTCCTCCCAATCGCTAACCACAATGCCGGACGATTTCCCCACGCCCGTCGCCGCGCCCCATAGCGCAAGCACCAGTCGGCGGCGAGTTTACCACAGCCCCTTGAGGATAATGCAATCGAGTCCGCAACAAACAAAAAATCCGTCACCGATTTCACGAATTCCCACAAACAAACCGCTCAGCGGAACAAACAATCTCGCAGTTTTTCTCTCTGTCCCATTTATTTTTCTTGATCCCGCGCATTCACGGGGCCATCAAATCCGCAAACACAAACTGATCCCGAACCACAGTCTCACCCACCGAAACCGCGAGCTCGCCGTTAAGCATTGGCCCGGCGTACACAAACGAATGAAACTCCCCGCGTTCTCCGCACGGATCTACTTCCGCCGGCAGCAGCGAAAGCAATCCTGTATCGAACTCACAGCCGGCAAAGCGCCGGTCAAGTTTTCCCGTGTCGATACAAGTCAGCTTCGCTCGCATGCCCGACTCAATCATCTCCCGCGCTAAAGCCCCCGTCGGCATCCCCCATACCGGAAAGATCGGCTCCAGCCCTGTATTTTTCATCTGCTTCTCCCGGTAAGCGCGCACATCCTCGAGAAACAGATCGCCGAACGCCACTCCTGCTATTCCCTCCGCCACCGCCTTCGCACAAGTCTCAGCCATCAGCGCTTCATACTGTTCGTTCGTACACGGCCAGGGCAAGGGAACAGCCCACAGCGGAAGCCCAGCCGCAGCCGCCTGTCGCTCCACCAGTTCGCGCCGCACCGCATGCATGGCCACGCGATCCGCCTCTTCGTTGAACGTCGTCAGCAACCCCACGACTTCATGTTCCCCACGTTGCCGCAGAACATGCAAGCTCCACGCGCTATCCTTCCCGCTGCTCCACGATAAAAGAATCCGCTTCATAATCGACTGTCAAAACATCCGCGCAAATCCCTCCCCAGTTTTCTATTTCTCACTCCACTCCGGCACCCTCCCCGGAGTCCATGGCGCTCCCGCAGCTTCCATATCCTTCTCTAGCTTGACCAAATCAACCTCAACCAGCGCATGAAGTTTCTCAAGTTGCCCCGCAAACTCCGCAGCCGCGATGTTGTAGTCGTCAACATGACTCTGCGTCGGCTTCGCCAGTGAGAACCGTTCACCCTCCATGATGGCCTGCACGCGATCGTTAATCGACGACGGAACCGGCTCATTCCGCTTCTGCATTTCCGTGTCTCCGCGCAGCGCACGCAGTATCTCGCGATCCTTCTGCTCAATCGAATCCGCCGCCCCGCCCAATTGTTTTTCCGCCGCCGGCGTCTCTCGCAGCGCCGCCCGCACCGCCTTGAGCCGCGCCTCTACGTCTTCAGCCGTATGCAGCGCCCCCGAAACCGCCCGGTAGAGCCGCGCCACTTTACGCTGAAATTCCTGCTGCGCCGCCCGGTCTGCCGCGCTCAACGAACCCGTACCCTCCGCCACCACCTTAAAACTCTGCGCTCCCGCAACTTCGTTCACAACTCCGTCTACCTTCTCAAACATTCGCACCGAGTAAGTTCCTGACACCACCAGCAGCCCCTGCGATCCCGCCGGAGGAAAGTCTTCTCCTTCCTCAGTATGTTCGCGCAACGAAACTGTCGGATACCGCAAGTCCCACGCCGCCCGCTGGAAACCCGCGTCCACGCTGCCATCTACCCGCCGGATCGGCGCCCCCGATTCGTCATAAACCACAAAGTAAACTTCCGGTTTCGCCTCCTGTGCCTCCGCCCGCAGTTCATCGTTCGTCGGATAAGGCAGCGTCTGGTTTTTCTTCGCCGCTTCTTTTTCCGCGTCCTGGCGTTTTTCTTTCTTCGTCTTCACATTCTCTTTCAAGTACGCCGTAAACACCGCTCCATACGGAGGATTATCCGCCGTATAAAACGCGTCTCCCTGAAACCCTTTCTTCGGACCGCCCAGCGGATGCCGCTCGATATAAAGCAGCGAATCCTTCACCGGAAACAGCCCCGCGCCCTGCTCCAAAGATTCAGCCTTGATCTGCCGCAGCGCCGAAATATCGTCAAGCACGTAAAACCCGCGGCCAAAAGTCGCAATCACCAGATCCCCTTCGCGCGCCTGCATCACCATGTCGCGCACCGCAATCGTCGGCAGCCCGCCTTTCAACTGCACCCAATGTGCACCGCCATCGATTGTGAAAAACACCCCAAACTCCGTTCCCGCAAATAACAGGTTCGCATTCACCGTGTCTTCCGCGAAAGCCAGTACGAAACCATTCTCCGGCAAATTACCCGCAATCGAACTCCACGTCTTCCCCGCATCGCTCGATCGCAGCAGGTAAGGTTTGAAGTCTTCATTCTTATGATTGTCGAACGCCGCATATACCAGGTTCGCATCGTGCTGCGAAGCCGCCAGTCGGCTCACATAAGTCGTATCCGGAACTCCCGGAAACTTTTCATACTTCATCCAATTCTGCCCGCCGTCGTTCGTCACTTGAATCAGCCCATCATCGGTCCCCACATAAATCAAACCTTCTTTTTTCGGCGACTCTGCCAGCGCCACAATATTTCCGTAAAACGACGTTGACGCATTCTTCGCCACCGCATCCGGCTCCCATACTCGTCCCATCACCGGCAATTTATTTCGGTCCGTCTGCCGCGTCAGATCGCCGCTGATCGCCTTCCACGTATCTCCACGATCGTCACTGCGAAACAATTTGTTCGCCGCAAAATACAACCGCGTGTGCGAATGCGGACTGATGATCACCGGCGAATCCCAATTCCACCGCAGCGGAGGCTCGCCCTTACCTTCCTGCGGCTGCAACACCAGTTCCTGCCCCGTCGGCTTGTCGTACCGCACCAGAACCCCGTATTGCGACTCCGAATAAACCGTGTTCGCATCCACCGGATCCGCCACCGACCGGAACCCATCCCCGCCAGTCGTCACATACCAATCCGAATTCATAATCCCGTTGATGTTGCGCGTCCGCGCCGGACCGCACCACGAAAAATTATCCTGCGTCCCGCCGCACACATCGTAGAAGGGAACTGCATTGTCCACGGTCACATCGTAGAACTGCACCGTCGGCAGGTTCGCCTTGAACTCCCAGTTCTTCGCGTTATCCCAGGTCTCATACATCCCGCCATCCGACCCGAGAAGCCAATGCCTGGTGTCATCCGGATCGATCCACATCGCATGGTCGTCGCCGTGATGATTCGTCTCTTCCACCTTATGCAACGTCTTCCCGCCGTCAAGTGATTCGCGAACCGTCACGTTCATCACAAAAATGCGATCCACATTCTTCGGATCGCAAACCACTCTCGCGTAATACATCGCCCCCACATCGAACTCATTCTTACGCTCCCACGTCGCGCCCCTGTCATCCGACCGAAAAACCCCGCCCTTGCCGTCTGCCGCCTCAATCGTCGCATAAACCACATTCGTATCCGCCGGCGAAACCGCCAGCCCAATCCGCCCCATATCAACCGTCGGCAGCCCGGACTTCAACTTGTTCCAGGTTGCGCCCGCGTCCGTGGATTTATAAATTCCGCTCTCCGGCCCGCCATCAATCAGCGTCCAAACGTGCCGCCGCCTCTGGTAAGCCGACGCATAAACAATGTCCGGATTCGCCGGATCAATCGCCACATCCGCCACGCCCGTGTTCTCGCTGATGGTCAGCACTGCCTTCCAGTTCTTCCCGCCATCGGTGGTCTTATAAAGTCCACGATCTCCGCCCGGCCCCCACAGCGGACCCTCCGCCGCCACATACACCACTTTCGAATCCCGCGGATCAATCACCACCCGCCCAATATGCTCCGACTTCTTCAACCCCAGATTCTGCCAATTTTTCCCGCCATCATCCGAGCGGTAAATCCCATCGCCATAATCCACGCTGCGCTGCGAGTTGCTCTCGCCCGTTCCCACCCACACCACTTCCGGATCATTCGGATCCAGCGTCGCCCACCCAATCGAAAACGATCCTTCCTTATCAAACAGCGGAGTCCACGTCGTCCCATCATTCACCGTCTTCCACACCCCGCCCGAGGCCACGCCCACGTAATACTCAAACTTGTTCTTCGGACTTACCGCAATCGACATCAACCGCCCCGAAGCCACCGCCGGCCCAATCGACCGAAACTTCAGCCCCGAGAAAGTCTCCGCCGTCATACCGCCCTTCTTCTCTTCCTTATCCTTATCTTTCGCATCCGTCGTCTCAACCTTCTTCTGATCCTTCTTCTGCGTCTTCTTCACCGCAGCCGCCCCACCCTTATCCGCATCCTTATCCTGCGGATTCTGCGCAGCCGCCAACCCACACAACAGAAACAACAAAAGAAGAGGAAGTGGCCGGAAAGAAAATGGTGGACGAAAAGAAAACGCTGGATCGAAAGAAACCCGGTGGAGCAGGCCTTCCAGGCCTGCATAAAACGCACTCCCTCGGACCCGGGCTTCAGCCCCCGAGGTAAGCGTGCAGCTGCAAACAATCTCACGGCTCAATTTCACAAAGCGCTCCCAGACCAAGTTTTCCAAAACCGATATGTATACAGGATTCCGGCACAACTGAGAAGTCCGACTTTTTGCGCATTCCATCTCTCTTTGTCATCTTGAGCGCTCTTTGTCATCTTGAGCGGAGGTTGTGCTTCGCGAAGCGAAGCACAACCGCAGTCGAAAGATCCCTACGACCTCGGTTATTCGATTGCGCTAAGATACATTCCTTACTGGAGCCAAATTGCTGGCAAAGCCCCGATCCCTCCGCAACCAACTCGCCCTGATCACCGGCGCCACTCGCGGCATCGGCCTCGCCATCGCCCGCGCCCTCGCCTCTGAAAGCTGCAACTTAATTCTCACCGGCCGTGATGAACCAGCCCTAACCAAAGCCAGCAGGGAACTGGCGTCAGCAAGAATTAAAATCCTCGCCCACCCCTGCGATCTTCGCGACCCTCAATCAGTCGACAATCTCTTCCGCGCCATTCGCCAACAATTCACCCGTCTGGATATTCTCGTCAACAACGCCGGCATCGCCCACGCCAATCTCACCGTCGATAAACTCCCGCTCCCGCTTTGGCAGGACGTAATCGACACCAACCTGACCGGCATGTTCCTGATCACGCAAGCCGCGCTCCCTTTCATGAAGCGCGGCGGCACCATCGTGAACAATCTCTCCATCGCAGCCAATCGCGTCTTTGCCGGATCAGCCGCCTACGTCGCCTCCAAACACGGAGCCCTCGGCCTCACCAACACCCTGCGCGAAGAACTGCGCTCCAAACAAATCCGCGTCATCGCCCTCATGCCCGGCGCCACCGACACCGCAATCTGGAACGCCTTCTGGCCTCAAGCCCCACGCAAGAAAATGATGTCCCCGGCCACCATCGCGGAAGCGCTGCTCAGCGCAATCCAACTCCCCGCCAACGCAACCGCCGAAACCCTCGAGATCCTCCCCACCGCAGGCCTTCTATAAGATATGCGCTGACTCCCGCAGCGCTGCTCTCCGAAGCGCTCCCTTCCTCAGATGGCGTCATCCCGAGCGTAGCCGTTCTTCAGGCGGAGCGAGGGATCTCCCGCGCATCGTCAGACGCGGTTCTACAACCAACGCGCATCGGACCGCGGTTTTACAACCAACAAAATTAAGATTAGGATTGCGCTCGCCGATTACATCTTCACGGAGAGCAAGCCATGCGCAAGACATCTCCTCTCGCCGCAGTACTGTTGTCCGCCGCGATTCTCACCTTCCCTGCCAACGCTCAAGACGCCAAAAAAGAAGCAGCCGTAAAGCCCGCCGACAGCCCTTCGCAAGCCGTGCTCGCCGCCTGGAACGATATCGGTCGCAAACTCATCGCCATGGCCGAAGATTTTCCCGAGGATAAATACGACTTCAAGCCCACACCCGCTCAACGCACCTTCGCCGAGCAATTGCTCCACGCCGCCAACGCTAATTACTTTTTTACCAATTCCGCCATGGGCCAGAAGCCTCCAGCAGAAGAAGATCCCAAGCGCGACCAATACAAGACCAAAGCCGATGTTGTCGCCTTCGTGAAAAAAGCCTTTGCCGATGGCGCCGCCGCCATCAAAGCCAAAGGCGATAAAGGAATGTCCGACCTGATCATCGATCCCTTCGAGCACAAACAGTACCGCATCTCCGACGCAGCCTACGGCTTCATCGAGCACTCCGGCGAACACTACGGCCAGCTGGTCGTCTACTACCGGGTCTCAGGCCTGGTCCCCCCCGAGTCGCGCCCGAAGAAATAACTATCGCCAAAAAAATACACTCAGCAGCTCCTTGTCATCCTGAGCGCGCCCTTTGCGCGAAAGCTTGCCCTGAGCGAAGCCGAAGGGGACCTAACCTAAGACGCCTTGTCATCCTGAGCGCGCTCTTTGCGCGAAGGACCTATGCAACTTCCTTCCGGCTGAAACTGGTGCCTCTGGTGCCACTCCAAACTCAAATCTTTCCACTCTGGATTGACTCCCACAATCAAAGCGATTTTCTTTTTCCGCAGCCATCCCTTGATCCTTTTCTCGCGCTCAATCGCATTCCGTATGTCATCAAATCGCTCGAAATAAACCAGCCGATTAAGCCTGTATTTAGCTGTAAACCCGCTTCCAGTTCCCAGACTATGCTCTCTTACTCTTCGCAGCAGGTTGTTCGTAACGCCGGTATAAAGCGTCTTCGACCGATTCGACGGATAAACATCGTCGGTAGGAAAACAACCACGCAGAACCTCCAAAAAACTTGTCATCCTGAGCGCGCCCTTTGCGCGAAAGCTTGCCCTGAGCGAAGCCGAAGGGGACCTATGCAACTCCCTTCCGGCTGAAACTGGTGCCTGCGCACGCCCCTTTTCCGCGAAAGCTTGCCCTGAGCGAAGCCATGCAACTCAGCTGAAACACCGAGCAAACCTCACCCCACCGCGTACGGATATCTCAACCTCCGCTCCCCAAAAACTTTCACCAGCAGCGCTCCCGAAACAAATCCACCGACGTGCGCCCAGAACGCCACCCCGCCCATGTTCTGCCCTCGCACCGCCAGCGCGGTTGCGGTCCCGCTCAAGAATTGCAGCGCGAACCAGTAGCCCAGAATGATCCAGGCCGGTACCCAAATCACGAAAACAAAAAACCACGTCAGCACCCGCGCCCGCGGATACAAAATGAAATAAGCCCCCAGCACTCCCGCAATAGCTCCGCTAGCCCCCAGCGTCGGCACCGTAGAGTGCAAACTGATCGCCACCTGCGTCATCATGGCAATCAGCCCGGTCAGAAGATAAAACACCAAATACTTAAAATGCCCCAAATAATCTTCCACATTGTCCCCAAAAATATATAAAAACCACATATTGCCGATCACGTGCATCCAGGAGGCGTGGAGGAACATCGAGGTGAAAAAGGGAAGCACGACTTCCGGCAGCTGATATCTTGGCGAGCCCGCCAGAAACGCCGCCAGATGCGACGGCACCACGCCGAACTCCCCAATCAGAATATTCAGACTCCGCGGATCCAGCGCCGCTTCAAAGAAAAATATGAGCAGGTTCAGCGCAATCAAGAACCGCGTCACCGACGGAGTGCTGTATCGAGGCTGGTCGTCGCGAATGGGAAGCATAGAAAATCTGCTAATTTGGTAGTTGAGTAATTTTGTAATTGAAAATCGCTCCGCGCCGGAAGCGCTTCAATTACTCAATTGCCCGACTACCAAATTACCAAATTTGCCATGAATGGCGTCATCATCGTCGATAAGCCCGCCGGCTGGACCTCGCACGACGTGGTCAACCGCATGCGCCGCATTCTCGGCCAACGCTCCGTCGGGCATCTGGGCACGCTTGATCCTCTCGCTACCGGCGTGCTCCCGCTGGTCACCGGCAGCCTCACGCGCCTCGCCCAGTTCTACACCACGTCGGAAAAAACTTACGAAGGCGTAATCCGCTTCGGCTTTGCCACCGACACTTACGATGCCGATGGCGACCCCACCGGCGAAATTCAACCCGCCGCTCCCACGCTCGAACGTCTCCAGGAACTCGCCTCTGCATTCCTTGGCGTCATCGCGCAGATCCCGCCGCCGTTCTCGGCGAAAAAAATCCACGGAGTCCCCGCCTACAAGCTGGCGCGAAAACACAAAGAGGTAGTCCTGCAGCCGGTTCAAGTCGAGATCAAGGAGTTCGTCATCACCGCCGTCGAATTCGACCGCGCCCACTTCCGCGCCCGCGTGGCCTCCGGAACCTACATGCGCTCCGTCGCCCATGAAATGGGCCAGCGCCTCGGCTGCGGAGCCCATCTCGAATCTCTCCGCCGCACCGCCGTCGCCGAATTCGATATCACCCAGGCCCACACCCTGGAAGAAATTGAGGGTTGTCATTCTGAGCGAGTGCGAGCGAATGCGAACGCGAGTCAAAGCATCCCTTCCCCAGTTTCACTTGTCGAGAACAACAGGGATGCGCCCGGCCCCGCCGATATCGCCGCGATCGAGACCCGCACCCTCGAGGCACAGTTAATAGAAGCTCACGCAATCGACGTCCTTTTCATTCACCCTCGCCAACTCTTGCCCCAAATCCCCTCCGTCACCGCCGACGATCCCACCGCCGCCCGCATCCGCAGCGGACGTCCCGTCAACCTCCCCGAACTCTCCCGCGCCCGCCAAGTCAAAGTCTTCCACGGACAGCGCGACCTAATCGCCATCGCCACCCGCGTAGCCGGAACTTTATTTCATCCCAAAATCGTCTTCGTCGCCCAATAGCGATTGCCGATGTTGCCTCCCTTCTTCAAAATTCTCCGTAGCCTTCGGCCCTTCAACATATTCAGACTGTTTCATTGTTTTTCATCCCATTGGCAATTCTCTAGGCCATTCCAGACGAAATTTGATCCCTGAAATGAAAGCAACTGGCTCGGCCAGTTCCGTTTCTCGTATCTTAGGGCAACCCGCCGGGTTTTCTGTTCTCCCAGAACACGAACTGTTGCATAGTCATCCCATTGGACCAATGTCGGAGTAACACCCGACGAACACGCGCTTACAACGTAGAACGAAAACGTATGCCCAGACATCAGCGGATCAAAGGCAATTGGGTAGGAGTGGCGCTTCCCATCTGGCGTATCGACCAGTAACGGCACTACAATTTCATCGAGGGTAACTGCTCCATAGCTGCTAAGTGTGCATCTGAAAGCAAGAGGGGTCGGGAAGCCCTTTTTATCGGCTATGAGCTTCTGGATCTCAGTTCTTGTCATCCATCTGCCGTCCCTCTCAGAGGGCCAGTCTAGGGCGGCGGTGGGCGTTGAACTAATATCTTGAAAAACTCCTAGGTCTAAGATGTTTGGGTTTGCACGCAAAAGGCCGGGATGCACGCGTATGACATGAATTGTTGATGCGGCCGGGATTTGAATTGGAATATGGTCCCATTCGCATCCTAAGCGAAATGAAATTGGAACTAGCGCGGGCACGGGCATGGCGGCTGGAGGTTCGGGCCAAAAATGCGACGCATAGAGACTTACGCACCCAACGCAAGCAAGCAGGATAACTACCGATCTGCCTATCTTCTCTACAATAGACAGACGCCCTTTGGTGGCCCAGCCGCTGAATCCATATGCAAGCAACAGGGCGATTGGGACCGAGAGCCCGATAATCTCGCGCGCAGTCGGGCGGCTGAAGTAGACGAGAGCAAGGGTACCAGCTGCTGCCGCCAGCGCTGCCTTTCTCGTCTTTTTCCCTGCTGATCCAGGCATGAAGGGTTTTGTCACGTGTGGCAAATATATAATGGCCGTGCTTGCTCAAGCTGCCCCAAGTCGGTCTTCTTTAGAAATCGACAAAATCTTGTCAAGCTCCCAGCCGAAATCGCCAAGAGCCAATACGGCCCGCGGCGCTTCTCAAGGACTGTCATCCTGAGGCAGCGGAGTTCCTCGCCTGGGCGAGGGACTCCCAACGAAGGACCTATGCAACCTGCCGGCGTCTCCGGCGCCGCCGACGAGTGCAGAGATCCTTCGGCCCGCAAAGGGCGCGGGCCTCAGGATGACAAGGGGGGTGGTAATACTGGGGGAATGTCCGCCGATTCACGCAAGGCCATCTACCTCGAAACCTTCGGATACCAGAGGGACGTGCGTGATTCGGGGAGAGTCGCTGGCACGCCGAAAATCCTCACCTGTCGCTGCGTAGGCCTCTCTTTTTTTGGGATTCTTCTGAAGTTCAGGTCAGGGCCAGCCCCAACTTCAAAACCAAGGTCAAAGGCGTCGGACAGGAGTGTCCGACCCACACAGGAATCCCAAAACCGGCTCTTGACTAAAATCTTGTCAAGCCCCCTGCTCGGGGTATTTTCGATTAAGTTGTTGATTCGCTGGGGAAAATAAATCGGCTAAAATGTCCCATTTACCCTAAGCTTTGTGATATAATGGTTTATGGAGTAATAACTCAACGGCGCAGCCCTTCGGGTCTGCGCCGTTTGTGTTTTCAGAGCATCGGGGCGTGATATTTCCGCGCCACAATTTCAAAGGAGCATCGAAGGCGCAGCCTATAAGCTGCGCCTTTTTTATTTATGCGGAAGAAACCCAATCCCAAACGCCGCGGAGAGGCCGCGGAGGCCGCGTTCCTGGCGAGAGCGACGACTCTCGGCTTTAGCATTTGCGTCCCTTGGGGAGAGAGTGAGCGATACGACTGCGTCGTCGACTGCCAGCCGGGTTTCCTGAGGGTGCAGGTAAAGTCGGCCACGGCCTGTAGCAACTCGCGATACGTAGTCAAAGGCGGGGGAAACGGGCACCCCTATACCAAGGAGGAAATCGATTTTCTCGCGGCGTACGTCGTTCCTCAGAATCTCTGGTATGTGATTCCGATTGAGGCATTTTCGCCGCAGGCGATGTTGCAGTTCACTCCCGACGACAAGAGCCGGGACATGTTTGGAAAATACAGCGAAGCCTGGTGCCTGCTGGATTGCCCGCGCAAAACCTGGGGCTGGAAAGACATCCCCGTCCGCTGCCGCAGCAGGGAAGTCGGCGTCCGATGCGCGGTTTGCCCTCTGCGCGGCTAGGTTCATTCATCACAGACAAGGCGCGCAGGCGAATGCAATGCTCATGTGGGATGCAATGCCCGTGTGGGACGGACACTCTTGTCCGTCGCCTTTGACTTTGGCTTTTGATCTTGATTTTGCTTTTTACCTTCACATGTCAAAACCAACGTTGGAGAGAAAATACGGATACCACCGCAACCTGCCGCACTATCAAAAAGCCGGACGAGTGATATTCGTGACATTCTGCAAAGGCACTCGAATTCCTTTCACTGCGGAGGCCCGGAACGTCGTCCTCCAGCACTGTTTGCATGACAATGGCATACGTTACGAACTTCACGCAGCGATTGTAATGCCAGACCATGTGCACCTCCTGCTGACGGCGCTACGAGACGAAAAGGGCTGGCCGTATTCGCTGCCTACAATCTTAAAGCTGGTTAAAGGCACGTCGGCCCGAAGCGTTAATAAGCTCTTGGACTCCTGCGGGCCGGTGTGGCAGGAAGAGTTTTTCGACCACGTGCTGCGATCGCAGGAGAGCTTCGAAGAGAAGTTGGAATACCTGCGGCAAAATCCGGTAAGAAGAGGATTGGTGAGGAGACCGGAAGACTACAGGTGGCTGTGGATCGGGCGAACGGCAGGGAAGTGAGGCAGCTCGAACAAGTTCAACCCCAAGGTCAAAGGCGACGGACAACCCCAACTTCAGTAGCAAGGTCAACCCCAACGTCAAAAGCGTCGGACAAGAGTGTCCGACCCACACGAGCAACAACAAAACCAAAGGCAGGAGCAACCCCAACCCCGACCCCAAAAGCGTCGGACAGGAGTGTCCGACCCACACGAGCATCTCAGCCAGAGATCGCCAGGAGCCAATACGGCCTCGCGGCGCTTATCAGGCACTGTGGCACTGTCATCCTGAGGCAGCGGAGTTCCTCGCCCTTAGGCGAGGAACTCCCAACGAAGGACCTATGCAACTGCCGGCGACTCCGGCGCCGCCGACGAGTACATAGATCCTTCGGCCCGCAAAGAACGCGGTCTCAGGATGACAAGGGCAGCAAGCCCAACGTCAGAAGCGGGCTGCCCCACCCGTCGCGCTCTTCGACGGGTGGGTACCACCGGCCTATGCACCACAATGGTGTATACTGGTGCTACCATGGCACTAGCGAAGCGATCCCGCTCAAAATCAGCCCCCGTAAAGCATGTCCGGCGAAGCGTAACCTTGCCGCCCAAGATTGCCAAACAGGTCGAGGCTTTGGCCAAAGAACGCGATCTCAGCGATAACCGGGTTCTCGTGGAATTGATCGAGCAGGGAATTGAAGCCCGCCAGCAGAAGGAAAAGGCATTCTTCCAGTTGGCCGAACGCTTCCGCGCCGCCGACGATCCGGAACAGGTCAAGCAGTTGGGCGACCAGTTAGGACGATTCGTCTTTGGCGAGTGAGGCCGCGTGAGTAATAACGCAGATCGAAAAATGGTCGGGGCTCCCCGCCGCCATTCGTGACCATCTCGTCGAGCGCATGCACGACCGCAGGATCAGCCTCACGGACCTAAACCTGCTCCGACTTTGGATGGAATCGAACCCGGAAGTCCCTCAAGGCCCTTGGTACAAGGACTTTGGCTCGTTCAAGCTTTGCGGCGAAGGGCGGTATCCAAAAACCTTCCTTCTGTCCGGCCAACTTGCGCGGGGACAAAAGCTTTAGCCATTCCTCCTCGGGTACCGCGTTATACTGACTTCAACTATGTCTGGGGATTCGCAGAAAACCTTCTACCTCGAAACCTTTGGCTGCCAGATGAATGTGCATGACTCTGAAAAAGTTATTGGCACGCTCATTCATGAAGGATACCGGCGGGTGGAAACGGTTGAGCAGGCCGACTTGATCCTGTATAACACGTGCTCGATTCGCGATAAGGCGGAGCAGAAAGTTTTTCATCGTCTGGCGGACTACAAGAAGTTGCTGAAACAGGGCAAGAAATTTGGCGTGCTCGGGTGCGTGGCGCAGCAGGAAGGGGAAAAGATTTTCGAGCGGGCGCCGCATGTGTCGATGGTGTGCGGATCGGCGTCGTACCGCAACCTGTCGCAGATGCTGATACAAATCGAGGCAGGGAAGCAGCGCGTAACCGGACTCGACGATCGAGAAACCGACGAGTGCTTCGAGACCGAGTTCACCGCGCGCAGCAATCCGCATCGCGGATACATCACCATCATCGAAGGCTGCGACAAGTTTTGTTCTTACTGCGTGGTGCCCTTCACGCGCGGAAAAGAACGCAGCCGCAGTTCAGACTCGGTGCTCGCCGAAGCACGCCAGATGGCCGATCTCGGCTATACGGAAATTCAGCTGCTGGGCCAGAACGTGAATTCGTATAAAGATCCGGCGGAGGGATGCTCGGGGAAAAAGCGGTCTTTCGCGGAATTGCTGGCTGCGGTGGGCGAAGTGCCGGGGATCCGGCGAGTGCGCTTCACTACCTCGCACCCCCGCGACTTCGGACGCGACATTATCGACGCGATCGACGCCGTTCCCACACTTTGCGACCACGTCCACTTGCCCGTGCAGAGCGGATCGGACCGCATGCTGCATGCGATGCAACGGCTCTACACGCGCGAGCAGTATCTCGAGCGCATTGCCTGGATGAAAGCGGCGAAACGCGAGATCAGCATCACCAGCGACATTATCGTAGGGTTTCCCGGAGAGACCGAACAAGACTTCGGCGAAACTCTGAGCCTGCTGGACGAAGTGGGCTACGACTCAGTGTTTACGTTTAAGTACTCGCCGCGCCCCAACACTCCATCGCTAACCCTGGACGATGCCATTCCGGACGAAGAGAAATCGCGGCGGCTGGAGGCGCTGATGTCCCGACAGAAGGAGATACAAATCAATCGATACAAGAAATACATAGGGACGATTGCGGAAGTGATGGTTGAAGGAAAAAACGAGGCGCGCTCGCAGTGGATCGGACGCACCAGCCAAAACAAAACCCTGAACTTTACAGCTCCGAATACGGCCGCGCCCAAAGTAGGAAGCTACGTCCAAGTGAAGGCCACAACCAGTTTTCCCAACAGTCTTCTAGGCGAAATGGTGGTATAAAAAGCAAAAGCACGCAGCCCCAAGCCGCCGTTGAAGCATCGAAATCAGCAGGAGAAGAAGATCAAGGATCGAAGCAGCAGCAAACAGTAAGGAGCCCGCCATGGAAGTAGAAATGACAATCCGCGGCCTTTTGATGGATCCGGTGTCGAATATGCCGATCGTAATTCTGAAGGATGTGGCGGGGGAAAGCGTGCTGCCGATCTGGGTGGGAGTTTACGAGGCGAATGCGATTGCTCTGGAGATGGAGAAAGTCAGCACGCCGCGGCCGATGACGCACGATCTGATCAAGAACGTGCTGACCGGGCTGGAGACGCAGGTGCATAAAGTTGTGGTGACCGAACTGCGCGAAGATACGTTTTATGCGGTGATCTGGCTGGAGCGCGGGGGCGAGGTGGTGAGCATTGACTCGCGTCCGTCGGACGCGCTGGCGCTGGCGCTGCGGGTGGATTGTCCGATTTTTGTGGATGAGATTGTTTTGAAGAATTCAAAGCAGGCGGCGAACATCTCGGACCGCGTGACCGCAGAAGAATTGAGAAAGTATCTGGAAGGGCTGAACGACGAGGATCTGGGCAAGTACAAGATGTAACCATCCAGTTACGCATAGGTTACGGGGGAATGTGATCCATTGCATGCCCGTGATGACAATCATCTCCGATTGACATCAGATTACCGCATATGACATCATCATGTCATTATGCGCACCACATTAAACCTTGATGACGACGCTCTGAAAATCCTGCGGGAGTACTCCGAGACAAGGTCGCTGGCGCTGGGTAAGGCGGCCTCAGAGTTGGTGCGTAAAGGCGCAAACGCACCGGTGCAGATGGAGCTGGTGAACGGTTTCTATACCGTGGTGCTGCCCAAGGGCGGCAAAAAGGTCACCAGCGAGCAGGTCCGACGACTGCTGGAGGATGAGATTTAGTGCCAGGCTACCTGCTCGACGCGAACGTGCTCATCGCGCTGGCATGGCCTGAGCATTCCTCGCATGGGCAGGCCAGCCGTTGGTTCGCGAGTCATGCGCGGGAGGGCTGGGCGACTTGTCCAATGACGCAAGTGGCGCTGGTCAGGATCCTGTCGAACCCTGCATTTTCGCCGCGCGCGTTGACGCCGTCCGGAGCGCTGCTGGTGCTCAGCCGCAATGTGGAACATCCGGGCCATCAGTTCTGGAGCGATTCGATTCAGCTGGGTAAGGCCCTGGAGCGGATGCCGCGGGCTCCTAGCGGCCACCAGCAAATTACAGACGCGTACCTGATCGCTCTGGCGATCGCGAATCGGGGAAAGCTGGCCACGCTGGATCGGGGAGTTCAACAGTTTGGGCCGGCGGGGGCGGTCGAACTGATCGCATGACGCGCAGGCCGGGAGTCAGTTTTACATAATACTTCGTTATCGGACACTGGACATTGCGTGCGGGGCCGCAACTGGTCTCGCCTGCGGCCCTGCGCTATGGTTGCACGGTCTGGGCTACTGATGCCGAACTTCCGGTGATGTTTGAGTCTCCGTTGTAAGTTGCTTTGACGGTGGTCGAGCCTGCGGCCAGCGTGGAGGTGGTGAACTTTGCCTTCCCTGTTGTCAGTTGGGCTGTTCCCAAAACTGTGGTGCCTGCGGTGAAAGTCACTGGGCCGGTAGGTACGACTGTCGGCGACGTGATGGTCGCGGTGAAGGTAACTGCCTGACCTTGAGTGGATGGATTCGGCGATGAGGTTAGCGTGGCTGCGCTCGTAGTTTCGTTTACCACCTGGTTCACGAGGGCGAGTGTCGATGGTTTCTCCTCTCTCGAGGTAGGCAACGAGCCATCCCATGACGCGCTTCCAGCCTTCGGAGTGGCCGGCAGCGGCAGCGGGATTGACGGCAAAACCTTCCTGGCGGATTCTTACCAGCGTGCCCGTGCCGGCGCGCTCCGGTCCTTTGGGATGCAAGCCGTGAATGGTTTGCGGCTCGAGCTCCCAGCGGACAACGGTTTTGATGGGGCCGGTCCAACTTGCAATCCAGGTGTGGACGAGCAAGCGCGGCGGATCGACTTCAAGATATTCGCCGTCGATGTGAAATGTGGTGCCATCGACGCCGACGCCGTCGCTGGACCATTTGCCGCCGACGCGAACGTCGGCCTTCCAATCGGTGATGCGGTAGGCGTCGCGCGCGCCCCACCAGCGCGGCATCTGGTTGGGATCAGTGATGGCCTGGAAGACACGAGCCGGAGGCGCGGCGACAAAGATTTCTCCGGTGACAGTATTTTGATCTGGCGTGATTGCGACAGTTGCCATAGATCTCCTAAATTGTTTTTTCAACAATTGTTTTTTCAACAAAGTTCTTAATCTGTTGCACCAGACCGGGCCAGCCCTGGCTGTAGCCTTGCGCAGCTCCGGGGAGCGGGGCGAGGCCGCTGTGCGTAACTTTTAAATGCGTTCCGGTTTTGGTGGAAGTCAATTCCCAGCGGACGAGGGTGCGATGCGAGGGGTCGGGGTGCCAGTTGGCGAACCAGGAATATTCCAGCAGGTGCGGGGGATTGATCTCGATAATTTCTCCGTGGTGATCGAAAGCTTTGCCGGTGCCGGTTCCGCTGCGTTCCTTCGAAACGAATCTCCATTTGCCGCCGGGACGAGCATCCATTTCCCAGAGCGTAATTTGGAAAGCCTCGCCACCGCCCCACTGCAGCGCCTGTTCGCGATCGATCAGCGCCTGGAAGACACGAGCCGGAGGCGCGGCGATTTCGATTTCGGTGATGACGGCGTCGTTGTCGGGCGTGATTTTGGATTGCGTTGCAGCGTTGGTCGTCTTTTCGTTGGTTGCTTTTGCGTTTGACATGATTAGCTCGCAGTTAGTTCTAATTTTCAGGTGGTTCTACGATTCAAAATTCCCCACTTCCGCAAAAGAGGCGAGAAATGGGGGCACGCCATACTTAGCACCCCATATTCAGCCTCCCAGATCCAGCGTTTCAGATCCAGCTATTTTTGGGCGACTTCGTTTCGGCGCAGGTCGAAGAGTTCTTTCATTTCTTTGCCATGGTCGGCGAAGGTCCAATCCTCGGTGTGATGGTTGGGATCAAGGATGGTGAAGGCCACGCGCTGCATGTGGCCGGCATCGGGAGTGGCGAGATTAGTGGCGTCGAGAAAGTCAAAGGTGATGGTTTTGCCGTCGGGCGACGTGGAGGCGGTCATGCGGGGCTGATTGCCGGCGCCGCAATAGTGAGTGAGGAGCAGGTGGTTGGGGCCGTCGAGATGAAACATGGAAATCATGTTTTCGGGGCCGTGGCCCTGGATTTCGCTCATCACGGCCGAACCACCGGCAGTGTCGCGGAAGGTGACGCGCACCGGCTTGCCCTGAGCGCTCTTCCCTTCCCAGGAACCGGTGAGAGATTTGATCTGGTCGAAAGATTTCTGGGCACTGGATTGCGCCAGCGCGGCGGACGCGGTCAACAGTAAGAATAGTGAGAAAGCGAGGCGGAGTGATTTCATGTTAGCGATCTCCTTTTGATTTGGATTGCGATTTTGCGGCGCGGGGCTGAGCAGTTTCTTTGGCGTACTCGGCCTCGACGAAAGTTTTCAGGTTGGCGAGATTCAGGCTCCAGAAGGTGCGGTATTGATCGAGCCAGGAATCGACGGCGCGCAGCGGCTGGGGATTGAGTTGATAGACACGATTGCGGCCTTCACGGTGCTCCTGGACAAGATGCGCGCGGCGAAGCAGGCGGAGGTGTTTGGAAATTGCGGGACGAGAGACGGGGAAGGCTTGAGCAATCTCTCCGGCGGGCTGGCTGCCTCGGCGCAAAAGATCGAGGACGGCGCGGCGGGTGGGATCGGCGAGGGCCTGGAAGGTTGCGTCGGACATTGCCCTCGTGGAATATGTAACCGAACGGTTCCGCATAATGCGTAACCTTACAGTTACATGATGGAGTTGTCAAGAGCAATTTTTAATGGTTCGGTAAGGGAAATTGCGAGGTTATGATTTTCGCTCCGCATTGGGGCGAAGTGGCCGGGATCACATGCAAGGTTTATGGCCGACGCGAGATGGAGCGGGTATTTTCGCGATTGGACGCCTTCGGGCTTCGAGTGGTTGCGGCAGACGGAGATCGTGCTGTGCGCGCGGCGTTGATTAAGGTAAAAACCGGCATTCCCTACGTTGATTCGTTCGCCGTTGAACTCGCTGGAGTGATCGATCACGTGCTGGTGACGGCGGAGTTTGATTTCAAGCCAGCGAGCCGCGATGTGGCGATTGAGTTTTTGCCGGCGAAGTGATGGTTTAACCTTTTTTTTTCGATTCTTTTTTGTTCGGTTCAAACCAAAATCAATAGCAAGGTTAAATGCGGTGGGCAGGAATGTCCGACCCACGCGAACTGATCAGATCCAGGAATGCCTGGTGGATGCGGGTGTCATCGGAGAGTTCAGGGTGGAAGGTTGCGGCGATCGCTCTTCCCTGCCGGACCGCGACTGGGTCTTTGCCCTCGGTGGCGATGACTTCGACGGCAGCGCCTATGCGCCCGATTTTGGGGGCGCGAATGAAGACCATCTCCAGCGGCGAGACGGTCTTGTCGTGGAGCGAGCTTTGCAGAAGCTTGCCTTCGCGGATGGAGCTGTCGAGCTGGCGCCCGTAGGCATTGCGGCGGATGGCCATGTCGATGGCGCCCAGGCCGGTCTGCTTGGGGTTTTCGACTTCAGTGGCAAGCAGGATTGCGCCGGCGCAGGTGCCGAAGGTCGGCTTGAGGCGTACGAACTGTTTCAACTTTTCGAAGCCTTCTTCTCCCAGCAATTTCAGGAACGTTCCGCTCTCGCCGCCGGGAATGACGAGGCCGTCGATTTCATCGAACTGCGCGGGCTTTTTGACGAGCACAACTTCGGCGCCGAGTTCTTCGAGACGGCGACGGTGAGCGTCGAAATCGCCTTGCAGGGCGAGGACTCCGATTTTCATGACAGGTTTAGTTTACCGGAAGAGATGAAAATCTACGCCAGCTGCGGTTTGAGCGGGGCAAGCTCGAAGCCAGACATCTGTATATAATCCAACATCCTGATATGGTGTTCGATGCATCTGATGGATACTTCTATTTCGATTGGGACGGACAATTTTTATGAATGAAAGCACACTGACTTTTGGTTCTCAAGATTCTGCGTTTCAATACGCCGGCGAACGCGGCGAAACATCACGAAGTTGGGCGACGGCCAGTAAGGTTCCGCAAATTGCGATTGCTTTCTGGATTATTAAGATTGCCGCGACCACGCTGGGCGAGACCGGGGGAGACGCGCTCTCCATGACGATGAAGCTGGGATACGCGCTGAGCACGATGATTTTTATGGTGTTCTTTCTGGTGGCGGTGGCGGCGCAGATCAAAGCGAAATCGTTTCATCGATTTCTATATTGGACGGTGATCGTTGCGACGACCACGGTAGGCACGACCATGGCGGATTTCACCGACCGATCTCTGGGCGTGGGATACCTTGGCGGCTCGCTGATTTTGCTTACCGTGCTGATGATTGTGCTGGGGTTGTGGCGCGGGTCGATGGGGTCGATCTCGTTTCGCGATATTACTTCGCCGAAGGTGGAAATGTTTTACTGGGCGACGATTTTATTTTCGAACACGCTGGGAACAGCGCTGGGCGATTGGCTGGCCGATACCGAGGGAGTGGGTTTTGAACGGGGAGCGCTGGTGTTTGCCGGAGCGCTGACACTGGTGGCGCTCGCCTATTTCTTCACGAAAATCTCGCGCACGTTTTTGTTCTGGGCGGCTTTTATTTTGACCCGGCCGTTGGGTGCCACGCTGGGCGATTTGCTGACCAAGCCGCATGCGGCCGGCGGATTGAATCTGAGCCGGATTACTTCCTCGATGGTGATTGCGGCGTTTATGGTGGTATGCATTTTGTTGACCTCGCAAAAGGCGGGGCAGCATCCGGGAGAGAGCGGGAAGCCGCGAGAATAGCCTCCGCGGGCGTGCGCGCACTGCGGGCTTCATGCAAACGGTGGGGAGCTGCAGAGGCCCTTCGTTGGAATACCTGCACTGGGCGCCGGTTTCACTTCGTAACGATGACCCGGGCGAATCAGAATCTAAGGATGGGGCCGAAGGTGATGCGGAGGTTGTGGCGGGCGCCGGTGTTGAAGTAGATTTCGTCGCCGGCTTCGAGGCGCAGGCCGACAGGGCCGAGGGCGGCTTCAACTCCGGCAGCGGGATAGATGGCGGCGTTCAGATTGCTGGTGCGCAGGCCGAGAACAGTGCTGGCTGCGTCGCTGTAAGGCAGAAGGCTGGGACTGAGACGGAAATCCATGAAGCCGGCTTTGAGGGTGACGAAGGGACGGACTCCGCCGCCAGAGGGTTGGAACTTTGGTCCGAACAGGCCGTGAGTGACGCCGATGGATGTGCGTTCGATCGCGGTTAGATTTCCGTTGGTGATGTTGCGGTAGGCTTCGTCGAAATTGATGCCGTAGTCGTAGGCAAGCTCGCCCTCCAGCAGCAGGTCGTGGTGAATGCGGTAGCCGAAGCGGCCGCCGAGGCCAAAGTTGTTGGTGCTGGTCTGGGAGATGTTCAAGTAATCGATGAAGACGCCGAGCTCAATGCGTTTCTGGGCAAAGAGAGAAGAAGTTGCGAGCAGGAAAAAAAGAAGTGTGGTCAGAGCGAACTTGCGCATGCAGGGAAAGCGCCTCCAGGGACCGGTCTCGCTAGGATGCGCGCTAATCGCAGCCCAGTTGTCAGGAGAATGAGAGACCAGCGCCTAAGAAAGGAAATCGGTGGGATCGAAGGACGCGTAATTTCTCTTGGCCATTATTGCATCGCCACTGTCTTCGCGTCGCGGAAGGAAGAGGCGTATCCGCGTCAGTCGAGTACTTTTTCGGAGTGACTCTGCTCGAATTGTTTCGATGCTGAAGAAAAAGATTTTCTGATCAGTCTGATTTTCCGCGGCTGGCCGGCGGCACAATTCCGTTCATCCGCAAGTACTCCACCATCTGTCCGTAATGATCAAAGGCGTGGGCGACGCCGAAGGTGGCCAGGCGCAGGCGGGACGATTTGCTGTTCTCCGCATTCTGCAACATGTTGTCAATCGTCAACGTAGCTGCGGCCTTGTGACCCAGGGCGAAAGAATCCTTCAGGAACTTAATAATGTCGGCTTTGCTCTTCAAGTTCTCCGGGCCGTTCCCGTCCTTGATGTTTTCCGGGACCTTATCCGCTGTCAGCGGCGACCATATGAAATAGTTGGAAGCGGCGACGTGTTTGACCTGCTGGGCGAAGGAGCGCACTCCCTTGTAGTCACTGCCTGGAATGTTCAGGCTCTCGGGAGAGAAATTGAATTTGTCTTCCGGCATGGCTTCGGCCACGTCAACAATTTGCTTTTCGACGTTGCTGATCTCGTGGTCGATGGCTGAGGCTATGGTTGGCGGAGGCTGCGGCGTCTGGCGGGCCTGAGACGCGCTCTTTGTCTGGGCTGCGGCGATGTTTGTACCCTGTGCCAGGGCGGTCGCGGTGAAGATGACGATGACGACGAAGGCTGCCGACGGCAAGAAGATCCGTGTTGGTTTCATTGGAGTGACTTCCTTAAATTTATTTGAAGGCCAGGACGGAGTTGCATTCGAGAATTTTCAACTCTCTCATTGGCGCCTCGAATCGGGTGGAATGAGGTTGTTGGCGCGGTAGTAGACGACAAGCTGGCCGTAGTGTTCAGCGCTGTGCTCGATGGCGAACACCCAGAGGTCGGAATTGTGGAGCAGCCTGTGACCAAGCTTGGTCGTTTTGTCCAGTCCGGCGTCGCCTTGCTCTTTGATAATGTCCGCCCCGGCCGCGATGGCCTGCTGAACGAACTTCACCACATCGGCTTTAGTCTTGAAAGCGTCGCGTGACGGGTTATCTCCTTCGCCAAAGTCGGGCCCGATGTTCGAGCCGGAAACCGCGCGTATGACGACGTAATCGAGTGCGGCGGCGTGCAGAAGATTTTGCGCAAAGGTGCGCTCGTCCTTCTGCAGCTTGAAATCGTATTTGTCTTCGGGAAAATCCTGAGCCATGGCGATGAGTTTGTTCCCGATGGCGTTCCACCGGTCCAACGTCTCGTCTGCCCGGGAGCGGGCCGGGAGTGGAGCTTGATTCTGCGATTGGCCCGGACTCTCCAGGCACATTCCGGCGAGGGCAAGCAATATCACGGCAGCCAGCGCAAGTCCACACTGCTTCGAAGATTGTTTCGTCATAGATTTCTCCTTAAGGTTGTTTCCCCCGAGTAGAACGCTTCAACGTGAGGCAAGATCATTCCTTACCACTTGGTTATCCTTCATTGCGAATGGGTATCGGCCTGCGCGGCGACCCTTGCGAAGTACCGGCCCGGGAAACGCTACTTCACGGTGAAGGGCGCCGACGCCGTCACATTCTCCCATTCGATGAGCAGTTTTCCTGTGGCGCCGCCGGCGCCCGACAGCGAGATCTGAGGGTTTCGACCGGAGATGACGGCTTACCCATGGTGAGCGAAGCGCGGCCCAGTTCGGTGGCCGGATCATCGGTAGTGGCGCCTTCGCGAATGCCGTCCGGTGATACCCCCACGCCCCAGATGTGGCGGGCGCCGGCCATCAGGGCTTTGTTGACGATCAGATTCCACTGGCCCTTGTCGAGGTCGGCGTACAGGGCGTAGTCGCCCTTGGGAATGGCGAGGCCATTCAGGTCAAGATCGGCGTCGGTGTGCAGAACCGTGGCGTAATCGGCGCCCAGACGCCATACCTTGCCATACGGCTCGAGCGCGCCGGCGTCGCCGAAAATTTGGCGACCCCTGACGGAGGGGGCGTGGTAGTAGATCCAAATATTCTTGCCGTTGATGGTGACGCTGGTTTCGGCGCCCGGACTCTTGGTGTTCTTAGTAGCCAAGTCTTCCTTCTTCACCTGGGCGACGGCCAGCATCAAGCCGCTTAACAAAAGAGCACTCAATAGGATTCGTTTCATGTCCGGTGCGGTTCCTTTCTCCAAGGGAGTATGCAACGCGCGCCGCGGGCCGCTCCCGCGGGTTTACAATTAGCTTGCCTTGCTCTGTATATCGAAATGTGATATATCAGACTACGATATGGAAGTCAAGGACCGACCTTTATCGTCTGCCGCGCTTCATATTCTTCTGGCACTGTCCGAATCTGACTTGCATGGATACGGGATCATGCAGTCGGTCAAGCGGCAGTCCGGTGGAGAATACAGGCTGGGACCTGGCACGCTATACGCCAACTTGGATCGCTTGCTGGCCAATGGCTTGGTCGGTGAGACCGAGCGCAAACTGAAAGGTGGCGATACCAGGCGGGAATACCGCCTGACATCGGGCGGGGAGCAGGCGCTGCGGCTCGAGATCCGGCGCCTGCGGCAAGTGGTTGACGTGGCGCGGACGCGGTTGGGAAAGTTGGGTGGGAGGGGCGCATGAATATCCAGCGCTGCTTGCTATGGACTTACCGCTTTTTGTTGCAGCTGTATCCGCCAGCGTTCCGAAAACGCTTTGCGACGGAGATGCTGGAGTTGGCGGAAGCAGCGGAACTCGATGAATGGCCGCTCATCTTCGGTGACACCAGCGTTGGCATCCTGCGCTGCTGGCTGACGCCGGCCGCAGCCAGTTCGGCGGCGGCGCCGGCGGGCCCGGATGCTTACCTGGCGCTGGGAGCGTCCGCGCTTACGGCTTCGAGACTACTGCAGGGCTGTGCACTTTCGATGGCTATCATTGTCGGCCTCTGCTACGTTGGTTCGCTCGGCTACCTGGAGCTTCCGAAATGCCATGCGATCGCGGCTGAAAATGTGGCGCGATGATGGCGGTCGCGCTGGAAAAATTCTTTTTACTCCTCGGACCACCACGCGCCAGACCGCCATCTCGTCGCACCGGCATCTCGTCGCACCGGCATCTCGTCGTATCCCAGGTCTCGCCCTCTAGAGACCGGTCATTTTCTCCAGCCTTTCCGGGTAGCGAGATCCTTCCACCTTGATCTTTGAGGCGGCGCTACCGATGTCGCGCACGTCTTCGGCGGTCAGTTCGACTGCAGTTGCTCCGATGTTCTCTTCGAGGCGGTTTAGCTTCGTCGTGCCTGGGATCGGAACGATCCACGGCTTTTGGGCGAGCAGCCAGGCGAGTGCGATCTGAGCCGGAGTCGCTTTCTTCCGCTTCGCGATGCTGCCGAGCAGATCAATCAGCGCCTGATTCGCCTTGAGAGCCTCCGGCGTAAAGCGCGGGAGGGTGCTGCGGAAGTCGGAGCTGTCGAACGTCGTGTTCTGGTTCATCTTTCCTGTCAGGAAGCCCTTGCCGAGAGGGCTAAACGGCACGAAACCAATTCCGAGTTCCTCCAGCGTCGGTATCACTTCCTTTTCCGGGGTTCTGGTCCACAGCGAGTATTCGCTCTGGAGAGCAGTGACTGGCTGGACTGCATGTGCGCGGCGAATTGTTTTTACCCCTGCCTCGGAAAGTCCGAAGTGCTTGACCTTGCCTGCATGAATCAGTTCTTTCACCGTGCCGGCGACGTCTTCGATTGGCACGTCCGGGTCAACCCGGTGCTGATAGAGCAAGTCGATGGTGTCGACCTTGAGCCGCTTGAGCGAGCCTTCAACGGCCTGCCTGATGTGCTCCGGCCGGCTATTCACGCCGGCCACTCCCGGCCGATTATCGCCGCCACCCAGGTCGAACCCAAATTTGGTGGCGATCACCACTTGCCCGCGGAAGGGAGCGAGGGCCTCGCCCAGAAGCTCTTCGTTCGAGAACGGGCCGTACACTTCGGCAGTGTCAAAGAACGTGATGCCGCGTTCCACGGCGGCATGAAGAAGAGTGGTCATCTCCTTTTTGTCTTTGGGCGGGCCGTAGGAAAAGCTCATTCCCATGCAGCCCAGGCCGATTGCAGACACTTGCAGATTGCTTTTTCCAAGTTTGCGCTTTTGCATTGCTACTCCTTCCTGAAATAGAGCGGCCCTAAAATAGAGCAACCTTATGGATGCTGCCGGGGTGCCCCAGGTCTCGCCGATTTTGCGGGACAAGGGATTTCGGGGTCGAGACCCGGAACACGCGCCTCCTTTGATTCACCTCTGCGGACACACCACGCAGCGCACCGGCATCTCCTCGCATCGGCACCGCTTGGGAATATCGCCTCTGCCCCGCGCCTTCGCAGAACAACTCAGCAGGCACCAGGTCTCCCGATATATTTCAAACATCCCCCGGCTCTGCGGCCCGTAGTTAAAGTGAACCGTCGCCCTCGGAACAAACGCATCCGCCGGAACCACATACCACAAATTCTTTCGGATCACATACGCAGCCAGAAAATCGATGTCCCCAGCGTGTAGAGCTCCCGGGTGCCCCATGTCTCGCTGGTTTTGCGAGACATGGGAGGAGCCATCACAGAATGTTCACTAGTCACAGACTGCGCTTTCTGAATTTCTTACTCTCAATTCATGACGGAAGGCCTGCACCGCTTCTACGGCGGAAATGATCTACATTTCCTCACGTTCAGCTGCTACCGGCGCCAACCGCTGTTCGATGAGGCTACTCGATGTGACTTGCTCCTGCAAACTCTGGAACGGGTGCGCCGCCGTTATCGGTTGGTGGTGTTGGGCTATGTCGTCATGCCTGAGCATCTTCATCTGCTGGTGAGTGAGCCGCAGCGGGAAACGCTGTCGACAGCGATACAAGCATTGAAGCTTGGCTTTGTGCGGAGTTTGGGGTGTTCTCGTCGTAAGAGCATCTTGACGACTCCCATGTCTCGCAAAAGAAGCGAGACATGGGGCACCCCAGAGAATCGTCCCGAACAAAATTCGAATCGGTTCTGGCAGGCACGTTTTTATGACTTCAATGTTTGGACGGAGAAAAAGAGAATTGAGAAGCTGCGCTACATTCATCGCAATCCAGTGAAACGAGGGCTGGTGACCTCGCCCGAACAGTGGCGCTGGAGCAGTTTTCGTTGGTATTCCTCGGGCGAAGCAGGGCCGGTCCGAGTTAACGACACGGACATTTTAGTGATGACGATTCGCCCACCCGCGGCATGATTGAGTCGCTCGACTCTCATGACTCATTGGGCACATGAGGAAGATGGACTAGGGTAACGATGGATTGAGGAAAAGATGGACTGGGGGTGAGTACCTCACCTCGAAGGCCTAAGAGCCAAGCGACGCCCTTACCATCCTCTGGTTTGCAGCATCTGCGCCTCATCCATCCCTGCGATGGCCAGCCCCTTCATCGCTCCGGCCAGGTCTTCGCTGACTTCAAGTAATACTTTAGGATCGTTGAAGTGGGTAGCGGCTTTGACGATGGCGCGGGCGCGCTTTTCGGCTTCGACGGGATCGGCGAAGGTGGTCGAGTCTTTCATGAAGATGCCGCTGCCGACGAAGACGGCTTCGGCTCCGAGCTGCATGACCAGGCTGGCGTCGGCTGGGGTAGCGATGCCTCCGGCGGAGAAATTTGGGACCGGGAGTTTCCCGGTTTTCGCGACCATCTTTATCAGTTCGTAGGGGGCGCCGTGTTCTTTGGCTTTGGCGTAGAGTTCTTCCTCGCCCAGGACGGTAAGGATTTTCATCTCTTGCACGATCTGGCGGATGTGCTTGACGGCGTGGACTACGTCGCCGGTGCCGGCCTCACCTTTGGTGCGGATCATGGCTGCGCCTTCGGCGATGCGGCGCAGGGCTTCGCCGAGATTGCGCGCGCCGCAAACGAATGGGACCTTGAAGGCGTGCTTATCGACGTGGTGAGCTTCGTCTGCGGGAGTGAGCACTTCGGATTCGTCGATGTAGTCGACGCCGAGCTCCTGCAGAATTTGCGCTTCCGCGAAATGCCCGATGCGGCACTTGGCCATCACGGGGATGGACACGGTGGCCATGATCTCGCGGATTTTCTTAGGCGAGGCCATGCGCGCAACGCCGCCTTCGGCGCGGATCTGCGCCGGGACGCGCTCGAGGGCCATGACGGCTACGGCTCCGGCTTTTTCGGCGATGGCGGCCTGTTCGGCGGTGGTCACATCCATAATTACACCGCCTTTGAGCATTTCGGCGAGGCCGGTTTTTAAGCGGAGAGAGGTGGAGTTGCTGGAGCCGTTGGTTTTGGACATGTTGGGCCTTTTCGCGATCGCGAAGGATAGGCGCGGAGCGCCTTATAACAATCTATTTTACAACGACGAAGGGATGCATCGGTTTTATCTCTTGAAAAGAAGAAGTAACGTTACGCTTGCTGCAGCTGCAGGTTGCAGTCCCTTCGGGGACGATTGGTTCCCTTCCCTATTCGTTTACCCAGGACTTACGTCCCTTCGGCAGGCTCAGGGCAGGCTCTGGGCTATTATCTGTCGCCCCTCCGGGGCTGTTTGGGCGCTACCGTTCCACGAATTTGGCGAACATTTTCGCGGGGTCGATGGCGATGAAGGTGCCGCGGCTGCGGGCCAGGACTTCGTTTTTTTCGTTGAGAATTTCGGCGGAGTTGATGTGGGTGCGTCCGTGGACGCTGACTTCGCGGCCTTCGACGCGGAGCGGTTTGTGCAGAGGGACGGGCTTGAGATACTCGACGGTCATTTCGCGGGTGAGGGCGATGACGTGGTGGAGCTTGTTTACTTTGCCCATGGCGTCGTCGAGGATTGAAGCGATGATGCCGCCGTGGCAGTGGCCCGGAGGTCCGGTGTAGCGGTTGGTGAGGCGAAAGCGGCATACGAAGGTTTGGCGGTCTTCGTCGAGGATGAATTTCAGGTGCATGCCTTGGGGATTGTTAGGGCCGCAGACGAAGCAGTTGTTCTTTGGCATTTTGACGTGGCGGGTGTCGTGGCCTTGGGCGCGAGGTGACATGGAGGAGATTTTACGCGATTCTCGGATGGCCGCTGAAGGTCGGAATCCCACTTCTCGCAAAAGAAGCGAGAAGTGGGGCACCCGGCTGTAGCTACTTCATGGTTTTTCTCCTGCCCCACATCCATACGACCAAAGTTGCGAGCGCCGCCGCAATTGCGGCATCTCCAAGGAAACCGAGCCATCGAAAGCGTCCATGCGTTCCCCATGTTCCCTCTCGCATGTACGAAAACGGGAAGCCAATCGTCGCACCACAGTCATTGCAGTGCGAGCCGCCAAAAAGGAGCTGCATTAGCGCAAACAGGATCGCGGAGAGCGCGATCACTATTGTGAAAGAACGCAAGCGTCCTGGCCCGGATGCCATGAAGGTGATTCTATCGTGAAGTCTATCGGGAGTCGGTGGCGGTTCCAGGTCAAAATCTCTGTCCTTTCGCACAGACGAGCAAATAATGCATCCGCTTTGGTAATAGAAACCCCTTGCGAAGCTGACGGTAGCACAGTTGTGCAAGGGATCTTTCGACTGCGGTTGTGCTTCGCGTTCGCGAGACACAACCCCCGCTCAAGGTGACAGGGTATGGAATGGACAGAGGAGTGGTTGTGCAATTTGACCGAGACAGCTGTGTGCGTGAGGGAGATCCCCTTCGGCAAGCTCAGGGCAGGCTCTCGTCCCGCTGGTGTGAAAACGCGGGGCTTCGGGATGACGCAGGTGAGTAGGGCGCGCGATCAGAGGCGGAATCTCCGTGACAATTAGAGACGGAATCAAAAAACAAGAGCAACGTCAAAGGCAATGGACAGGAGTGTCCGTTCCACACGAGTGTCCGTTCCACACACGAACTACATGCCGTTGGGGCGCTGACGGATTAGCGAGAGGAACTCCTGGCGGGTTTCCTGTTCGTTGCGGAAGCAGCCCAGCATTGACGACGTGACTGCGGCGGAGTGTTGTTTCTCTACGCCGCGCATCATCATGCATAGATGGCGGGCTTCGATGACGACGCCGACACCTTGCGGCTCGATTACTTTCTGGATGGTTTCGGCGATCTGGGTGGTGAGGCGCTCCTGGATTTGCAGGCGGCGGGAGAAGAGTTCGATGAGGCGCGGGACTTTGCTGAGGCCGATCACCTTGCCGTTCGGGATGTAGGCGACGTGCACTTTGCCGAAGAACGGCAGCAGGTGGTGCTCGCAGAGGCTGAACATTTCGATGTCTTTGACGATGACCATCTCGTCGTAGGTGACGGTGAAGAGGGCGCCTTTGAGCAAGGTTTCGGGGTCTTCGGAATAGCCGCGGGTGAGGAACTGCAAGGACTTGCGGACGCGCTCGGGCGTGTTCAGGAGACCTTCGCGTTGCGGGTCTTCGCCGAGGCGGACGAGCATTTCCTGGACGAGGTCTTCGAAGCTGGCGCTGGTCAACGTGCTTGGCTCTTTGGTTTGTTCCGTGTGTGGTTTCATAGGTTCGGCAAATCGGTGGTTCGGCAAATCGGTGGTTCGGCAAATCGGCCGGCCTTCCCTTCGCGGGGAGTGACTCGGACCAAGAAAATGCAATTGCATAGGTCCTTCGGCGCAAAGAACGCGCCTCAGGATGACAAGTATCTAGTACTTTTATACTTTGATTCCCCGGCACCCGCGTACTCGAAGGAGTTCATCATGGTTTCTTCGAGGCGCACTCTTTCCAGATGCGCGAAGTGGAAGCCGCGCTGCACTATTTCGTAGATCCGGATGCAGAGGTTTTCGGTGGTCGGAACTTCCTGAGTGAATTCCGGCAGCGTGTTCAGGTTCTCGTGCCCGTAGCGGGCAAGGACTTCGCGTTCGATGAAACTATCGAGATCGGTGAGGTTGCAGACCATTCCGGTTTTTTGGTCGACCGGGCCGCTGACGGTTACTTCGACGGTGTAGTTGTGGCCGTGTCCGTACGGGTTGTTGCATTTGCCGTAGGTTAATCGGTTTTCCTTTTCCGTCATCGCTTCGCTGTGGAGACGGTGCGAGGCGGAGAAGAGGTAGCGGCGGGAGAGGTGGGCTTTCATAATTCAGCTTCTAGCTTCTGGCTCCTAGCTTCCAGCTCTTTGCTCCTAGCTTCTGACTTGATCTCATGCTTCTCCGTAAAAATCGACGAAGAGATCGGGGGTTTCGTAGACCCGCACGCGGTGGAGTTTGGCGCTTTCGAGCTTGGTTGCGAGACGCTGCCAGATGGCGATGGCGATATTTTCCGTGGTGGGAATCTGGTGGAGGAATTCCGGGACTTCTTTGTTGAGGAAGCGATGGTCCATGGCGTCAAGCACTTCGCGATGCATGATTTCTTTGAGTTGCTTCAGGTCAACGACGAAACCGGAGCGGGGGTCGACTTCGCCTTTTACCGTGACTTCGAGCGTGTAGTTGTGGCCGTGGCCGTGCGGGTTATTGCATTTGCCGAAGACGCGGCGGTTCTCCTCCGGAGTGAAGCCCGGGTTGTGGTAGAAGTGCGAGGCGGAGAATTCGGCTTTGCGCGTGAGATAGACCATAAAAACAGTTGTCAGTGGCCAGTTGCCAGTGAATACCTTTCATCGGAATACGTTTCGTCGGAATACGTGCGGCCTTTCCAGGGCACGTTACGGTTGGCGTGCGCTTTCTTCGAGTGCAGCAATAGATAGGAGAACACGGGCAGGCCGAAGAGGGCGAGGATGTTTGCGCCCCAGGAGAAATGGGCGCGGCGGATTCGGGTGAGAAACAGCGTGTAGACGATCGC
Source organism: uncultured Acidobacteriota bacterium (assembly GCA_963842075.1). Taxonomy (GTDB): domain Bacteria; phylum Acidobacteriota; class Terriglobia; order Terriglobales; family Acidobacteriaceae; genus Sulfotelmatobacter. The sequence goes on from CAWJFA010000024.1 coordinate 537,845, forward strand.
GCAAAGAAATGCGGGGATGACTGCGGGCTGCCAACGGCCGCGGAGGGCGCTGGCGATTGCGATCGCCAGGCTGCTGACGATGAGCACGAACTCAATGGCGCGGAGCGCGGCCAAGCGCAAGGGGGACGGGAATAAGAGCGCGAGATTCTTGGTCCAGCCTTCGCGGAGTTGGGCGAAGCTGCGATACATGCGAGTGCGAACGGCATCGCCTCCGTAACGAAAAAATATCTTTCTGCCCGAGCGCTTGATGGCGCGCGCCAGGGCAACGTCTTCGAGAAGAGTGGAGGCGATTGCGGCGTGACCGCCGACGGCGTCGTAGGCTTCGCGCGTGATCAGGATGTACTGGCCGTTGGCAGCGGCTGCGGAAGATTTGGGATCGCTCACTTGGGAAGGCCTGAAGCTGGCGGCGAGTTCGGCGAAGATCACGGGCATGACAGCTTTCTCCCAAAACGTTTTCACGATTTGCTCGGGAGAATAGGAGAGCAGGGCTGCGCCGTGGCGTTGGGCCTCGTCGAGGCTGCGCGCGAGCGATCCGGGGAGGTGGATGGTATCGGCGTCGGTGAAGAGGAGCCGTTGGCCACGGGCCACTCGTGCTCCGGCAACGAGCGCGTTGTTTTTGCCGGTCCAGCCTGCGGGGAGCGGGCCAGCTTGAATGACGCGGACTCCGTGGCTGGAAAATGAGGATGCGATTTCGCGAGTGCGGTCGGTTGAGTGGTCGTCGACGACGATGATTTCGAAAGGCACGGGATCCGGCGAGACTTTTTGCGAGAGTTTCTGCGAGACAAGGGACTGAAGGCACGCGCCCAGGCAGGCTTCTTCGTTGCGAGCGGGAACGATCACCGAGAGCGCGATTGCTGTAGGGGTCGCGGGCATACGCCGAATCCATTATTATAGCTGTGTGCGACGCATGGTTCGCTTTCCAAAGACAATTGGCACGGCGGTGATTCTGCTGACGCTCTCGGGCTGCTACAGCGGGTCGCGGCCGCCGCGAATCGGTTCGGCTGCGCCGGACTTCACGGTGCGCGACTCGGGAAGCACGGTCACGCTGAGCCAATTTAAGGGACAGGTGGTGGTGCTGAATTTCTGGGCGACGTGGTGTCCGCCGTGCATTGAAGAAATGCCATCGCTGGTGCAGATGCAGCAGCGCATGAAACCGAAGGGCGTGACGGTGGTGGCAGTGAGCGTCGATGTGGACGACAGCAACTACCGGCGGTTCCTGAGAGATCACAATGTGAATCTGCTCTCGGTGCGCGATGCGGATCAGAAAAGCAACTCGCTTTATGGAACGTTCAAATTTCCTGAGACGTACGTGATCGACCGCAATGGAGTGGTGCGGCGCAAGTTTATTGGGGCGGTGGATTGGACCGAGCCGGACGTGATTGAGTATTTGGGGAAGCTGTGAGTTCACCACGGAGTCACGGAGCCAGGGAGAATGTCTTTAAGGAATGGAATGCTGGAACGTGACTGCCAGAGTTGTTAAGCCTTGATGTACCTCAGGGGCTGAAGCCCATCCGAGTGGTCACGCTCAACGCAGGCCTGGAAGGCCTGCTCCACCCAAAATTGCAATTTCATTCCAAAATCACAATTTCACTTTGCGGAGGCGGAGGGCGTTGGTGATTACGGAGACGGAACTGAAACTCATGGCGGCGGCGGCGAAGATGGGGCTGAGCAGCAAGCCGAAGAATGGGTAGAGGGCTCCGGCGGCGATGGGAACACCGATGGCGTTGTAGATGAAGGCGAAGAAAAGATTTTGCCGGATGTTGCGCATGGTGGCCTGGCTCAATTTGCGGGCGCGCAGGATGGCGGAGAGATCGCCTTTCAACAGGGTGATGCCGCCGCTTTCCATGGCGATGTCGGTGCCGGTGCCCATGGCGATGCCGACGTTGGCCTGGGCGAGGGCGGGGGCGTCATTGATGCCGTCGCCGGCCATGGCGACTACTCTTCCCTGCCCTTGCAGCTTACGGATTATTTCCAGTTTTCTTTGCGGCAATATTTCTGTTTCGAATTCATCGATCCCGAGTTGTTGGGCGATCGCGGCTGCGGTGGCGCGATTATCGCCGGTAAGCATGACGATGTGAATGCCCTGGGCTTTGAGATGGTGCAGGGCAGCCGGAGTCGAAGGCTTGAGTTGATCCGCAAGGGATAAGTTGCCGACGTGTTTGCCGTCGATGGCGACGTACAAGGTATTGGTGTTTCCGGAATTCAAATCTGAATTCAAATCCGGCGAATTGAGATTCGGCGCTGCCGGATTTTTCTCGAATGCTCCCAGTTCGGCCATGAACGCCGGGTTTCCGATGGCGACGCGGCGGCCGTCGACGATGCCTTGAATTCCCTTCCCGGCGACTGCGGTGAATTCCTGCGGCTGAGAAAGCTTAAGGTTTCGCTGAGCTGCGGCTTCGACGACTGCGGCGGCCAGGGGATGTTCGCTGGCGCGTTCCAGGCTGGCGGCTAGGCGAAGCAATTCAGGATCGTCCGCCAGAGACTGGGTCATGCCCACCAGACGCGGCTTGCCTTCGGTGAGGGTTCCAGTTTTGTCGACGACGAGGGTGTCGACTTTTTCGAGAGTCTCAAGCGCCTCGGCATTCCTGATGAGGACGCCGGCGCGAGCGCCGCGGCCGACGCCGACCATGATGGCCATTGGAGTTGCTAATCCTAAGGCGCAGGGGCAGGCGATGATTAACACGGCGACGGCGTTGACCAGCGCGTGCGCGAATCGGGGTTGCGGTCCGAGCAGCAACCATGTGAAGAAGGTGATGACCGCAACTGCGACTACAACCGGGACGAACCATTTGGCCACGCGGTCGGCGAGGCGCTGGATGGGAGCGCGGCTGCGTTGCGCCTGGCCGACGAGTTGAACGATTTGTGCCAGCACAGTTTCGCTGCCGACGCGCTCGGCGCGCATCACGAATGAACCGGAGCCATTGATGGTTGCTCCGATCACTAGGCTGTTGGGAGACTTTTCTACAGGAAAGGATTCGCCGGTGATCATAGACTCGTCGATGGAGCTGCGGCCTTCGAGTAGGACGCCGTCAACGGGAACTTTTTCTCCAGGGCGGACGCGAAGACGGTCTGAGGGCTTCACTTGTTCGAGCGGAATATCCTGTTCACTGCCGTCGGGCCGGAGCAGGCGGGCGGTCCGGGGGGTGAGATCGAGCAGTGCGCGGATGGCGGCGCTGGTGCGGCTGCGGGCTCGCAATTCCATGACCTGACCGAGCAAGACGAGGGTGGTAATGGCGGCGGCGGCCTCGAAGTAAACGTCGGGATAGCCGCCCATGGGGCGCAGCGAATCGGGAAAGATCTGTGGCGCGAGAGTGGCGATGAGACTGTACCCGTAGGCCACGCCCGTGCCCATGCCGATCAGCGTGAACATGTTGGGGCTACGATTTACGAGCGAAGTCCAGAAGCGCTGGAAGAAGGGCCATCCGCCCCAGAGCACGACGGGCGTGGCAAGTGCGAGTTCGAGCCAGGGCAACGCAGCGCCGGGGAGAATGCGATGCAAAGGCGTCTCCCAGAACATTGCGATCATGGCGATCGCCATGAGTGGAGCAGTCAGAGCGAGACTGATCCAGAAGCGTCGGGTCATGTCACGGAGTTCGGGATTTTCGCCGCCGTCGGCAGTGACCGTGCGGGGCTCGAGCGCCATGCCGCAGATCGGGCATGAACCGGGAGCGGGGCGCACGATCTCCGGGTGCATGGGGCAGGTGTACTCGATGCGCGTGGAGGCGACGGGAATGTCTGGTTCGAGCGCCATGCCACAGGAAGGGCAAGCACCTGGCTTGCTTTCGCGGACCTCGGAACACATGGGGCAGACGTAGGCGGTGGTGGTGCGCGGCGGGGGTTGCTTCCCGGTTGCGACCGGGGCGCCAAGCATCACCAGACCGGAGGAACGCGGCGTCGCTTTCTGACCGAGATATTTGGTGGGATCGGCTTTGAATTTCTCGAGGCAGGCGGCGCAGCAGAAGTGGTAGTTTTTGCCGTCATGTTCATGGAAGTGTTTAGCAGTTGCTGGATTTACGCTCATTCCGCAGACGGGATCGCGTTCGAGGGTGGAAGGGTTAGTGGACATGCAGGGGCTAAAGCCCTCGTTTCTATCGGAACACTTCTATTCAAACATTGCGGCGGCTCAAACCATACCCTGATACGAATCTTAGCGAATTCCGGATCCTGGCTATTCCTGTCGGCGGATCATCGAACGGCTAGCGGTGCTACGGGCCCTAGGGTCTTCGATGGACGATGCTTTATATTGGATTCAGCCCGGCGGCACTGACCGGAGCGTCTGCACTCATCAGCAAAGGATTATCCCATGACTTATCTGGAAGTGGTTTTTCGCTACGGGACGGCGCCCGGCGAAAACGAATTGCGAGCCATCGACGGCATGCGTGAGGTTTACGGAGTGCGGCGGGTGCAATTCAACGATCCGGAGCGGACGGTGCGGGTGGAGTTTGACGCTTCGCGCCTGAAACCGGACGCGGTAGCGAAACTCTTGCGGCAAGCGGGGATTGATCTGCGGGAACCTATGGCGCTGGCCTGAGCCTTTGGGGAGGGCTTTCGCGGGAGGGCTTTTTACCGGAGGACGAGGGGGCCGGGGGAGGGCGCCGGGGTCGCGTTATATGCAAAGGGGCGTCCAAGAAAACCTCTGGCCGAAGTCCTTCTTGGAGCGCCCCGTTGCGCGCCACTTCGTCTGGCCTTTCTAAAGCACATGGCGTGCCGTTCTCTAAAGTGCTCAAAATACACAGATGAGCTGCCGTGGCTTTGTAGTAATTGCTCTCATGCGGGAAAGATTTACTTCGGGCCAAAATGATGCTGGTCCAGCGGGGGCTGTGGAAAACTTTCTGGCGGGCTGAGGTTGCCCGTGCGAGCCGACAACATCGCACAAAAAACCGTCCGGGCATCGCTGGCATTTCAGCGGAAAAATGTTCGACAGCGAACGTTCGCGGCCGGCGGAACTTCCGCTATAATCTTTCAGCGAGTTCCTCTCCGCATTGAAACCTGCGCCCTTAGCTCAGCTGGATAGAGCGTCTGGCTACGAACCAGAAGGTCGGGAGTTCGAATCTCTCAGGGCGCACCATTTTCTTACTGAAAAGTAAACAAGTTAAAAGGGAGGTCATTTTCCGGCCCCCTTCATTTCTTGCCCAAGTGTGCTCGTTCTGTGCTCGATTGTGAGCACAGTGTGTTTCTTTACAGCAGCACTTTCGTGGTTGGCGTGGCAGTGTGTCCTGTCCGAAGGACTGGATTCTTTTTCACCGCGTTGCCGGTCAGTGAAATTTGGCCAATTCCAAGACGCGAGCAATCAGCGCACACTGAGTGCCGAATACCAGGCCTTATGCCCGTTCGTTGTGTGAGAACCCACGCTTCCGCTGCAAGTTTTGCCCCTTACAGCTCCCTCGGTGTCAGCAGAAAGCCATGGCTCTGGCCATTACGGGTACCCGAACCGACGATCTGCCCCCACAGATTGATGTCGCTCACAGAGTTAAGTACCCAGCCAGAACCGCCGCGAATCAGAGTGTTAAGATCTTGCATTCCGCTGCGCTCGGACCAAACGAAAGGACGGCCAATCACTTCGAAAGGGAAATTTTCTCCAAAGGACATAAAATAAAGCGTATTTCCCGACGAGCCAATGACCTCTCCGAACGGATTTATTTTCAATGCTGCGCTAGAGGTATCTCCTGGAAGAGTTCCCAAATCGCTGATTGAATTTGCCGTCCATAGAACTGCGTGTACCGGAGAGCCCAAAAAGGATACAGGTTCAGTTGTGGACCAGCCGACAACCTGACCAGACTCGTTTACTCCATTCGCTGCGCTGCCGTAACCCGCGACATCTGGTCCACCTCCTAATGTGCCTAGATCCGTCGCAGCACCGTTCTGCCACGATGTCGCATGCCCTATGAAGACAGTTATAGCGCTATCGTCAGTAGCTTCGCCACTATTCTGGCCGACTATCCGACCGGAATTGTTAATTCCATTGCCGAAGGTCGGCGGCCAGGTACTACCGAACGAAGTCATGCCGTTGACTCTTGTCCAAAGGAGAGCCAATGCATACTCATTTGGACCGTTTGGGATGTCTCCTACGACTTGGGAAGAGTTGTTGATGTCTCTGCCGTAGATCCCCCCGAAAGAACCCGTGCACGCTTGCGCCTCGCCTCCGAAGAATATTTCGGGTAAGTTTCCGGGCGCACCCAGGCCTTGCATACCCGCCTTCGGTGTCCAAATGAAAGGCTGAGTGAGATCACTGCATACCACATTCGGGAGATCAGGATACGGAGAGATTAGCGTGCCGGGTCCATCTGCTGCACCCGTAACTACGCCAAGATCGTTGATTGCAGCGGCGCTGCTGAAAGTTCCGCCGGTCAGTATCCCCAGCGTGTGCATTCGTCCGAAGCTCCAGGTGTAAGCCTGTCCATTGAGATTACCGGCCACCTGCCCCCAGATGTTAATAGCTGTCGGAGAGAGTGGTCCTAAATCGGTGATTTTGTAAACCTGAGCGCTAGCGATTGGCACAAGACACACGACGAGCGCAATCACTATTCTTTGTTTCATGGCGTCCTCCACAGGTGGAATAGGTTGTACGGGGCCTGTCTCAAACAGAAGCGGTGGGGGAAACTGCTCTGCTGGAAATATCGTCGCGCGAAAACATGCACACAACGGCGGCAATAGTAGTGCCGTCGAGAAGTCGTGTCAACCGATTTCTGAACTGACGCAATTCCGACTTACGTGTTCTCTTTTCGAAACAGACTCGCGTGAAACGACCTTCGTACTGTTGCCCAGCCGGTCTCTCGGAGGGAATATCGGTCCTTATGGGTAATTCGACAACAATCTCTCAACCGATTACAAGGCGGCAAACTTGGGACGAACGTTTTCTGAGCATGGCAAAGCTAGTCTCAACCTGGTCAAAAGACCCAAGCACAAAGGTCGGGGCTGTTATTGTCACGCCGGACAACGTTGTCGTCAGCGTGGGGTACAACGGCTTCGCGAAACGGATGCCGGCGCGGAGGAACATTACGCGGATCGCACGGCAAAGTATTCACGCATAGTTCACGCGGAGACGAATGCTATTCTCCTCGCTCGGGGAGATGTGCGAGGTTTTACGTTGTACTGTACGTTCCCTCCTTGTGATCGCTGCGCAGTCCAGATCATCCAAGCCGGAATTATCCGCGTAGCATGTCCGCGTGCCGTTGAGAGTGAGGCGGCGGAGCGTTGGCGCACATCGTTTGAAACGGCAAGGCAGTACTTCGGCGAGTCGGGTGTGACTTTGGTCGAAGTGTAGGCAGGTGAGATTGTGTTGTGAGACTGCGCTCGACGGTTCAGCAGGACGCTACAATTCTGTCCACCCAGCGCACAATTCAGCGCACAATAGCTGCCCTTTGCCCCGTTTGTTGTGTGAGAATCCGATTGCCAAATGACTGGACCGGCCTAGAGTACTACCGGTGAACCTGCCGTTTGTGCTCGAATTCAGGAGTTGCAAGAGCTTGCAACTAGTCGCAAAAATTATCAGTCTTGACAAACACCCAGCGCGATGCTACCAGTGATTGTCCGGTAATGCTGCGGCAGCGAGAAAATTCATCCGCGGCGGGCCCTCTATTATTGCTAGGAGGTGCGAAATGAATCCGGCTACCAAGTTATTCTTGGCTGCGGTTTTCGTTGTGCTGTTCACTTCTGCCGTTTTCAGCCAAAGCTTGGCCAAACCTACACTAGCCAGTAATGGTGGCCATAGCGTGATTAGCTACACCCTCACGTCAACTTTTCTTTTCGACCCAACTGATAGCATTAAAAAACGTGATAAATGCGACACGAGCGATTTGTACGATAGCAAGAAAAAATGCGCCCCAGTGCCTGAGGGCGGTAGTGCTCTCATGTACCTCTTGCCCGCGGGCCTTGCTTGCTTGGGGGCCATAGCTTTGCGGTCGCGGCGAAAAATGGGTGCCAGAGAGCCAGTTTAAAAGAAGGTCGGGAGGCTTCCCTCTTACCGCACTCGCCTTGCTGCACCCAGGCCGTTCCAAACATTGAAAGACCTTCAGGCGCAGAGGCCAGAAACCGAGCCCGATGGGCGGTTAGAAGGTTATATATTTGACCACATGCTGTGTCGGCGCGTCCCATTCTGCACAATCCTGGCGTCGCGCTAGCGGACTTTACTTTCCAGCTGCGATCAATTGTTTGATTTGGGCCACGGCATCGGAAATCTTGGCATCGGTAAACATCTTGCCCATATCGAGCGTCGCCTTGGTCTGATCGCCATTGACTCCAGTGCCGTCGGTACCTTTTGAGCTCACCAGTTTGTCTGGACGGATCCATTTGGGAGAATCTCCGTTCACCATCTTGTCAATGTAGAGAACTTCCGACGTGTCGTCGGTACCGGCGTGTGAGTCGATGGGCAAGCCGTGCTTGGGCAAGTAATCTTTCATCAGGTCCTTTTCTTTGTAGTACAAGTCCGGAATGTAGTAGACGTGAATTCCCTTCGGTCCCCACTCCTTGTTCATCTCCTCCGCAACTTTTGACAGCGTGGACTGACCGCCGCCATGGTCGCCCATCAGGACGACATTCTTGAAGCCAGCGGAGATCGCGCTTAACGCAACGTCATGAGCGACTGCAGCGAAAGTCTCTTCGGAAACGTTCACGCTGCCGTTATATCGCATGTGACCGTCCCTCCTGGCAGGGTCGATGACGCCCGGTTCCGCGCGACCCCAATCTCCGGTCGGGGCGAAGGGCATGGTCGGGTAGACCAAGGCATTGCCTAGCCGCTCGGCGATTTTTGGCGCGAGATAGTGAGCAATGAACAGATGCTTACCCAGCGCCATGCCAGGTCCGTTTTGTTCGATGCTGCCGGCGTAGTAAATGGCTGTGGTCTTGCCTGCGGCAATCGCGTCGCGGACTTCGGTCCACGTCATATCTTCGATCAGCAGTGACTTGGTCTGCGCCATCAGCGCCCCACTGACCAGCAGCGCGCCCAGTATTGAAACTGCGAAACCTCTCATGATCAACACCTCAACAAGTCCGTCGGTCAGGCTCGCGCACAGCAAATGTGTCTTGGTTCAGCGTGAAATGGAGAAGAGGCGTTCTCCGTTAGTGTAGATTCCGCCCCTGCGGGGCGGGGATTTTCAAGGCATGAGGGTCTATCGTCCGATGACTTCCTCCCGTCAACGTGCAACGCGGGAGAAGGACCTCCCACGCTGCTGAGCCATCAGCTTGATGAGCCCTCCGGGTTATCCCTCAGCATGGTTGCGTCCCCGCAGTGCCCGCTTCCGTTTCACCTGGCAAAATCATTGTAACTCCGCAACGAGCTGCCGTTTCTCAACATCCGGTTTGCCCGTGACTCCGCCGGAACCCAGACCGGCCAGACCCGAATCGTAAGTTGTGATCGCCTGGTTTCAACAACTATCTATCCTATTTGGGGTCTGCCAATCAACGAGTTGTACACCTCAGGCCCTCGCCGTCCATTGATCCGATATCCGTAAGAGGCAAATCTTAGCGTGAGTTTTCGGTCAAAAGTTGAGTAATCCGCTGCGGTTTAATCGTATACAGGATATATGTCGGCTCTTCCCATGACATTGAATACGACAGCCGAAACCGAAACGGCAAAGATTGCGCGAGGCTTACGTGAGAAGGATATGGAGATTCTTGCAGACCTGGTGGAGCGCTGTCAGCATCGACTGGTGCGCTACCTGCTATACCTCATCGGGAGGCGAGAGTATGCGGAGGACCTTGCTCAGGAGACCTGGATTCGCGTGCTGCAACGGGGCAGCCAGTACAACGGGCGGCAGCGGTTTGATCCATGGCTATTCGCGATCGCCCGCAATTTGGCAATAGATTACCTCCGGAAAAAACGAAAAGCGGTAGAGGCAGCTTCCTTCCCAAATGATCCCGATGCAATACTGCTGTTACCCTCCTCCGGCCCTTCCCCATTCGAAGCCGCGGCTCGAAGCGAAGACGCAATGCGTCTGGCCGGCCGGCTGCAGATTCTGTCACCGCTGTATCGCGAGGCTTTGCTGCTGAGGTTTCAAGAAGACCTGTCTCTTCCGGAAATCGCTCAGGTTTTGGGTGCCCCTGTGACAACGGTGACGTCCAGAATCTATCGCGGTCTTGCAGCACTGAGATCCGCATTTGAGGAAGGGGGTGATTCGCCTGGAGTGTGACAAGAGATTTCGCGAGCTTATCGACAGGTCTTTTGTAGAAGAGGTTTCAGAGGGCGAAAGACAGCTCATCCATGACCACATCCGCGACTGTGATGGCTGCAAGCGCTACGTCGAGCTAACTGCGCGTACGATTCGGGGGTTGCGGGAATTCACCTTTACCAGTGAACCAGATTCGAATGCCCAGGTCCGTGAGATTCTTGCGCATCACAGCGGGACAATGCGGCAGCACAACGTGCAATTCAAGCTCTGGGCTGCATTTGCTGTAGCACTCTCGATGTCATTTGTCGGAACGGCACTCGTGTACCAGATGGCCAAGCGCCTGGCGGTCCCAATGCATTTTGACACTGCTCAAGTCCAGGCAGGCGTGCTCGTCTTTTGGCTGCTGCCATCTTTTTGCTCGGCCTTACGTCTGCTCGCGGCGCCTGGTGAGAATAGAGGTATTGCATGACACAGCAATCGGCGGTGCTTTTGATAGCGTTCTTGGCCGGGCTTGTAGTTGCGGCTGTCTTGTTGGGAACCGCAAGACGGAATGTTCTACCCAGGTCTGCAATGGTCATCGCAGCACTGGCGATCCCGATTTGGGTAGTCTATTTTGCTTCCAGCCAGGGCCGTTCCTTACTTGCTTCCAAAGGATTTCTCAGTACCATGCCAGAAGCGCTTTGGTTTGGCTTGACGTTTGGCGTCTTCACCGCGGCTTTTTTCCTTGCCCTTGGATATATTTATGGGGACGCAAAAAGGCGTCAAATGCCTGCTTGGGCCTGGGTGATTGCCGCTTTCCTCATACCCAATTTGATTGGATTCATCCTTTATTTTGTGTTCCGAGGGCCTCTCCTTGGGCCTTGCAGTTCCTGTGGCAAGCCTATTCGAGGGGGAGAAGCATTCTGCTCACACTGCGGATGCTCGCAGGGTTCCAGTATCGGACGCATCACAGCTGACAATCGCACAATCTGAAGTAAAAAAGGTGGTAATAACCTTGCATCGCACAAAACGGAGGACGGTATGAAACGTGAGCGCGCCTTACAGGTAGTGTTGGTGTTGGTGGGCTTGTTTTATTGCTTTTGGGGCTATCTCCTGTTCGACGATCTGTGGCACTCTAGGTGGCTTAGCGGGCATAGTGACGTCATGCCGATGTTCCTGAGCCTTAACACGGCGCTTGGGGTCTGTCTGTTGGTGGCCGTTAAGCAGCCGGCCAAGCATCGCTTGATGATCGCCTATGGGGCGTGGTCAAGCCTTGCCCATGGGTTCACGATGACAATCATGTCGGCGCAGGCCGTGGCGCACGGGATGCACAGGAAGGATAGCCCCCAGGACATTGTGATCTTTGTCGCGATTGGAGTCACGCTGCTTGCACTCCTCCCCGCAAAACAACCATCACCGGCCGGCGCGCCTATCAGTGAGCCGCGCTTTGCCGAACGCTAGGGGAACCTTCCACCGCCGCGCGTGTACCGAGATACAAGGACTCCTCAGGGGAACGCGACGATTCGCTTCGTTGAATATATGCTTGGCCTTGCCGCTGTGTTAATTCTGCATTGTCGGCCAACCGGGAGCAATCCGTTTCATCCATCACGCCGCCCGCTGGCGGCGATTCTTCCGCTGTTCCTTCGCCGCGTCCAACTTCCGATCCCGCTCGGCTTGAATCTCCTGCTGATGCCCGGCGAGCATGTCCTTCGGCGTCACGTAACCGATCGCGCTGTGCAGCCGGAGATAGTTGTATCGGTCCACATACTGTCGAATCAGGCGTTTTGCATCTTCCAGCGACAGCGGCGTCCCCGGTCGAATGCATTCGCTTTTCAGCGACTTGTGCCAACGTTCCAGCTTGCCATTCGATTGCGGGTAGTTAGGCGAGGTTCGTACGTGCGTCATGCCCCAGATGCGAATGAACTCCTTGAAGTCGCGGGCAATGAACTGCGGACCATTGTCCGAGATGATGCGTGGCTTCGCTTCCGGTACTTCTCCTTGGCTCGCTGCAGAATCACTTCGATATCAGTTTCTCGCATGGACTCACGCAGATCCCAATGCACGAGGAAACGACTGAACCCATCCAGAATGCTGTGACGCGGGATCATGGAAGGCGTTTACACGCTTTGAGAATTGGGTGACGCGGGTCAAGGAGTGAAATGGCGATAAAACGTTGGACTGATCAAGCACATCGTGTTAAGCGCATCATGTTAAGCGCGATCATGTTAAGCACATCATGTTAAGCGCATCATGCCGAACTCAGCCTTTGGTTGGGATCAACGCTTTGGGTTCGGACGTGAGTCGCGGTTTTCCTGGGATGTGCCCCAGTCCGGAAAGATTTGTCCAATGGAATGTGCAACGAAGGCGGGTCTCTGTCGCCGCCTCTCTCGGAGAGTGAACATGACAGCAAGGAAAAATCCGGTTAAAGCTCCGAGGAGTGCTTCTGTAATTGAGAGGCTGTTAAACGTTCGCAACCCTTGGTTAGTGAGAAGGAATCCGGTATATGCCATAGCTAGCGTCCAGAGAATGATGCGAACCGAGAACATTGGGATCACCTCTTTACGGGCGAAACCTGCGAACAGTTCGCCTTTGCGGAGTGAACGAACGGGAAGGGAAAGTCTACCTCATTTGGCGAGGACGAGATTACGTTTTTTGTGCGGCAATCTTGCGCTCGTAGTTCTCTTCGTAAGATTTAAGCTCGGCGTGAGATTTAAGCTCGGCGTTGCCCGTAGCCCAACTTCTTTTTCAGCCACTCCCGTTCTTCGATTTCATCCAGGTCAGATGCGAGAAGTTCTTGCGGTTGGGCGATTCCGAGTTTCCGATTAAGCTCATCAAGTCTTTTTTCCCTCTCGGTATTGCTCATGGCCAGCAGCCGTCTCTTTGTTGCGCTTTTCATAACTGCACTCAATGAAACCGCGATTTTTCAACACTTATCGGTTACGTGGAGTCTGAGTCGGAACCGAACAAAGGATCGAATTGAGCCAGTTCCCGGTGATGCGAACTTCACTGGCTGTTCTGATGCTCGAAAGCGCTTCACGGACGTAGCACTCCTCATGAACAGCTTTTCCATGCTCATCAGTTTTGCTGGTTTCGAGTGGGATGGGTCTAGCGCAGATGCAGCAGACGATGCTTGGTTGCAATAGGTATTCGGCGGAGCCTGTCATAGCATGGTCCTCCGTGCGGACTACGGGGTTGAACAGGCAAAAACGCGAATATTCAGGCTGCAATTCGGCAACCAATCATCATTCACCACGCAAATCCGACTCTGACAGAGGGTTATGGAAATTAGGGGACTCAGTGAACTGCCCATTTCCGAGGAAAGAAATTCATTGGGTCTGAGAACAATCGTCTGGTGTTTACACTCAAAAGCCGGCTGGATGGGTCGATGAGTGCGATGTGGATATTACGCCAACCAAGGCTGCGTAGCCCGACGTTCGTTTCCTACGGGCAGGTGATTACCTTGGATGCCTGAATCATCTTTGCGCTGGACCACGACCCGCTGAGTGGCGCATTTGGATCCGAGGGAGTATACGCGACAATCGGTATTGGTCCCGAAGCGGTGCATTCGAACAGGAAGGGCTGAGTAGTCAGGGTGTATTGCGGGGACGGGGCGCCATCAGTTGAACGGACCACATAACCGGGATCGAAGTTACTGTGGCTGGTGAACTGGAAAAGTTGCCGGTCGCGACGAATTCAATCTGCTGGCCGTTCGCAGTCTGAGCGATGGTGATGGATTGAAGCTGCCGATTGCTGCTGATTCCGCAAGCCAGAGCCAACGAGGCGGCGGACAGGAGGACGATGGAGGCCCAGAACCGGGTCATGGCGATCTCCTTTTGGACATCATAAACCTGAGAGAGTTGCGGAGCCCACAACTCAGCGTGCTGGATCCTGAACACAACTGAGTCCCGACGCTCGAGGCGCGAGAGGCTTTGCAGTTGAGAGCCGAAGCGGGATCAGGGCCGAAAGCGATCGGGGATCACGATTACAAAACGCCGCCAGTTTTTATTGCGAGGACATTCAGAGCCATCTCCAGGTTGGTGATGGCCGCGCCGATCTCGGGATGTTCTCCGAGCTTTTGTTGCAGCTTCTTTAAAATTTGGTGAGCGCTCTTAATATGCGCTTCCGCATCGGCTGAATTTGAATCGGGATTCGGTTCCTGCGGTGCGTTCATGGTCAACTCCCCTGGTTCTGAATTCTCTGCCAGCATTATCCCGCTCCTATTTTACGCATTGGAGTAAATCATTATCTTCATTTGTTATTGGTATTTGTTGATTGGTTCGGGATTTCAAAACATTACTACGATGAGTCTTCGAGGGGATGGGGTTTAGTTCGCCGCATTTTCTGCTAGTCTTAGACTGCCCTGTTGTTATTTTTCACCTTGTTGACGGGAGCCTACCCGGGAAATCAGGTCACGCGCGCGCCATGTCTAAGGCTGCTGTGGAACAGGAAGTGGCCGTTCTGTTATCGGCAAAAAACGGGTTGAACTATCTAACCATGAACGACTGGACTCTGGTCGCTGATAAAGCCAGCCGCGTCCGTTTCAAGAGGGGCGAGGTTCTGGTGCAAAGGGGTAAGAGAGCGAATGGGGTTTATCTTTTACTGAAGGGGACGGCGCGGGTGCAGTTCAGTACGCAGCCCACGGCGAGAACGATCGGAGCGGGCGAGATTTGCGGGGAAATGGCGTTCCTGGAAGACGCGCCCGCCAGCGCCAGCGTGACTGCCGAGGAAGAAGTTGAGGCCTATCACTTAGACCGCCCTACGTTGCAGAGCTTGTTTGAACTTTTTCCCCATCTTGGGTCGCGTTTTTACCGGTCGTTGGCCACGAGTCTTTCCCGTAGACTCAGGGATCTGGTTGAGGCTGGGTCCGAGGCACCGGCGGCGGGTCGAAAGTCGACGGGATAGGGAGGCGGTGAGGGGCTAAAGAGCGATACCCAACCTATCGCAGGGGTTTATGAATAAGGTACGTTTTAATGCCTTTGGAAAGTAGTTAGGGTATGAAAGGGTTGCGGTTTAGACGGTTGTCGATTAGAGTTTGCAGGCATGGAATGGCACCAAGCGAGCAGGAACCGGAGGAAATGCGGGAAGCGCTGGCTTGGGGCGAACGCAAAAGGACTGTATTAGTGTGCATCGCTTTGCAGCTTCAGATTAGGCTCGCAAATGGGAAGTATGTGTAAGTCATTCATAAATAGGTACTTTGCGTATTGTTCCAGTTTGGCACGCAGGGTGCTATTAGGGAAGGTGCGGGTGAGAGGTGCAAATCCGCCAGTGGGGGCCTGAAGCCTCCGATAAAATCCAAGTGGGGACAGTTTCTAGAAGGAGTAGAACATGAAGCGGATAGTACTGATGGCTTTACTGGCTTTGGCTTTGCCAATGGCAGCTTTTGCAAACACAGTTGATTTCGGCAATCTGGGCGGCACTCTTGCGGGAAGTTCGTCCGGATTAACATTAACAATGAGTGGCTCGGTATTGAATTCGGTTTCTGGCTTGGGAAACGGGCTTTGTTCGACAGCGGTGCCTTGCGGAAGTGTAGCCTTCACAACGGGCGCACTGGCCAGCGGGAACCTGTCAACGGGCGCAACGTTTGGACCGGGCGGGACCTTTGTAATCACCAGTAACGGCCAGGGCGGTCTTCCTTCTGGCGTTCTGTTCACCGGAACGTTCACAGGCACCACCGCATGGACGACAACCGGGACAGTGGGTGTCGACAGTTCGGTCTACTACAACCTGTCTGGAGCCATCTCCGGTACCTGGTACAACGGGAAGACAGTGTCGGGCTCGACATTCCAAATGACGGTCAACGCCGGCAAGGACGGTTTTATGGGTTCGGTTGCAGTGGCCAGCGGAGACACCAACATCACAACTACTCCGGAGCCGGGCACACTTGGATTGCTCGGAACAGGATTGGTTGGTTTGGCTGGGATTGTTCGCAAGAAGCTCAAAGCCTAAATTCAATCTATCCGCCTCACAAAAGCCCCGCGGTAAGCGGGGCTTTTGTTTTGTCCATTGGTTTTAATCCCCTGCCACGAGTGATGAGGATTACCGCAGTAACACGCAAGACGGGATTACCGTTGACCCTTCCCAGTCCGGCTCCTTACATTCTCCACAGGGGGTCGTATGAAAGATATTCATGAGGTGTTGCGGCAGAAGCAGACCAAGTACGCCCAACTGGGAAAGCAGATCGAGATGCTGCAGCAGGCGGCTGAGAAGCTGCGCGAAGTAGCTCCGTTGCTCGCGGAAAATGACGACGAAGACAACGCGGTTTTGATGGAAGGGGACGAGGCGCCTCTGTCAGACGCAATGGCGGCAAAGGCGGGAGCGAGCGGTTCGGGCGCAACAGGTTCGAAGGCGGCTCGACCCACGGCGCCACGTTGGCCGTAATGCCGCGCCGGTTAAGCGGGGAATTCTAGTTATGACCCTTCTGGCATTGCTGGTTTCCGGTGACGATTCCGCGTCCGAGATCCTGAGCGGCATTTTGCCGACCGCGGGGATCGCGGTGGAGCGGTTTAGTGACGTCAACACGGCGATCGATCGCCTTCAGCAGCAGAGATTCGACGCGCTCATAATGGATTTCGAAGATCCGAATGCGGCGGCGGCGGTGCTGCAAGAGGCCCACAAGCTGAATGCGGGAAACCCACCGATCACGGTGGCGCTGGTGGCGGACGCGGCAAGAGCGCGCTCGATTCTAAACAGCGGCGCGCACTTTGTGCTGTACAAGCCACTCTCCGAAGATAAAGCCCGGGCTGGCCTGCGAGCCGTCACGGCGCTGTTAAATCGCGAACGCCGCCGGGCCCATCGCGTGCCAGTGCAAGCAGAGGTGGAGCTTACGCTGCCCGATGCCCGCAAAGTGGAAGGCATTCTTATCGATCTGAGCGAGACGGGCATGGAAGTTCTGACGGCACAGCCCCAGGTTGCGGGGGGCCTGCTGAATTTCCGGTTTAAGTTGCCTGGCGGCAGTGTTGAAATTGACGCGCGTGGGCAGGTCGCATGGGCGAATCCTAACGGTCAAACGGGAGTTCATTTTCTGGATTTGCAAGAATCGGTTAGGGGTCAACTCCAGACATGGCTGCAAGCGGCGGTTGCGATTCTTGGAGCAGGGCCGGAAGAGACCGTACCGCACTGCAAGCTCACCGATTTGAGCCTGGGCGGCTGTTACGTGGAAAGCGATTCGCCGTTTCCGGAACATGCGATGGTCGACCTCTGTTTGCGAACAGCAGATATGGCGGTGCACACCGAAGGCATGGTACGAGTTGCGCATCCGGGCTACGGCATGGGAGTGGAATTCCCTTCGCGCACGGCGGAACAGCGGGCGCAGGTGGGGAATCTGATCAAATTTCTTCGCGGCTGTCCCGAATCCATGCTCGAACTTAGCGTATCTCCGCGTGCTCTTACGGCGGACCTCAACCAGTTTGAGCGTCCTGAAAAGCCCGCCGAGGAAAGAGGAGACGATCTTGACGATCCGCTGCTCGAGCTGCTGCGGCACGGCTCTGAGCTGCAACAGGATGATTTTCTCACCGAACTTCGCCGCCAGCGATCGGGCGAAACCGTCGCCATATAGTTTGCATTCCCTGCCCTGCCTGTCCTTTCCGCTCTTCCGCTTGAAACTCCGTTATAAAAGCCGGCGTCAGTAGAACCTTCTCGAGTGATGATTCGGTTTGACCCCAGCCGATGGTCATTGCTGAAGGAAGTCGTCAGGCGCGCACATCGTCTGTGTCTGTGCAGCGTTTGCGAGCTTGTGCGAACATGCTTGTGCGAGCATGCTTGTGCGACGATGGAGACCCAAAGAAAGAACGTTCCGGGCGAGGAGGCTGGTGGGCAGGAAAAGGCGGGCGGGGGTGAAGGTTCGCTTTTGCTAGCTGACCCGCGTAAGGCAACGCTCGGCAGCGTTACCTGGATGCCGTTCCTGTCGATTGCCGCGGCGGCATTCGCGGTTGAAATTCCTTTCTTTTTCCGCGGCACACCTTCCGGACACGATGTGGAATTCCATTTGTATACGTGGCTGGAAGTTCTCTCGCAATGGAAGCAGGGAGTGGCTTATCCGCGCTGGGCGGCCCTGGCGCACTTCGGCTACGGCGAGCCGCGTTTCATCTTCTATCCTCCGGCATCGTGGGCTTTAGGAGCGGCGCTGAGCGCAATTTTTCCCTGGACCCTGGTGGCCAGCATCTACATCTGGATCGTGCTGGTAGGCGCGGGGGCGTCAATGTTTTTGCTGGCGCGGAGATGGTTTGACCGGCGCGACGCGACGTTTGCCGCTGTGCTATACGCCGTGAATCCATATCACCTGACGATCGTTTACTGGCGGAGCGCGTTCGCCGAACTACTGGCTAGTTCGTTGTTGCCTTTGTTGCTGCTGCTTTTGTTGCGGGCGGACGAAAATCGCCGCCGCACAGCTGTCTTACTGGCTCTCTTGCTGGGCGGGGCATGGCTGATCAACGCACCCGCGGCTGTGATGATTCACTATTCGCTGGCGCTGCTGATCGCTGTGATGGTGTGGCAGCGGCGGTCGCCGGGGATGCTGCTTACCGGAGCTGTTGCAGTGCCGCTGGGCGCGGCGCTGGCCGCGTTCTATTTGTTGCCTGCGGTTTACGAGCAAAGATGGGTCGAGATCGCGCAGGCGGTTTCGGCGGGCTCGCGTCCGGCAGACAATTTTCTTTTCGTCCACACCGCGGACCCGGAGCACGATGCGTTTAATCGTGTCATTTCCTGGATTGCGGTCGCTGAAATCGTGATCACTATGGCGGCTGCGTGGGCAGCGCGAAGTTGGCGGCGCCGTAATCGCGAGAGTTGGTACTGGCTTGTGGTTTGGGCGGGAGTGTGCGCAGTACTGATGCTGTCGATCTCGAATCCACTCTGGGATGTTTTGCCCAAGCTGCGCTTTATGCAGTTTCCCTGGCGATGGCTGCTCTGTCTCGGGGTCCCATTCACTTTGCTCATTACTCTCGGAGTGCGGAGATGGACATCGAGGGTGCCGCTCTATCTAGGAATGCTTTGTGTGCTGGCATTGGTATGGCAGCATTTTCAGCCGCCGTGGTGGGACAATGCTGCGGACCTGCGCGAGATGCAAGACAACATCGCGACCGGCGTGGGATACGAGGGCACCGACGAATACACGCCGCTGGGCGCCGATCCGTCGTCAGTGGATCGAGGCGCTCGGCGCGTGACGGTGGAGGGGCCGGCTCATGCTGCAATTCGAATCTTGGAATGGAAGGCTAAACGGAAAGATTTTATGGCGGAGGTTTCAGCGCCGGATAATCTCTTGTTGCATCTGTTCAACTACCCGGCGTGGCGCGTCGAGGTGAATGGACGCCAGGTGCAGGCGGGTACGCGCGAAGGCACGGGCCAGATGCTGGTTCCCGTGGAAGCGGGGGCGAATCGTGTGCAGATCACTTTCGGTCGAACATGGGATCGTACGGCGGGAGCTTGGATTTCGGGGCTAGCTCTGCTGCTGAGTTTCGGTTTGCTGCGAAAACGTCTTACTCCTGCTGCATCTTCTGCCTGAGCGACGTGAGAGCGTTGAGTGTTAATGCGAAGTCGCAATGCGGATTCGTGATGCGAAAAATTCTTATCGCTACTTCTAATGCGGGGAAAATACGCGACTTCGCGGGCGCCGCTCGACGGCATGGGGTGGAGATCGCGGGCATTCCTGAGTTCTCTTCCCTGCCGGCGGTGGTGGAGGATGGGCTCACGTTTGAAGCGAACGCGCGCAAGAAGGCGGAGTCCTACAGTCGATATGTGCCGGGAGAGATGGTGGTGGCCGACGACTCTGGCTTGGAGATTGACGCGCTGCATGGAGCGCCGGGCGTGCACTCTGCGCGCTACGCCGCGCCTGAATTGCAAAATAAAGAGCCGCACGAGGCTGATGCGAATACCGATGATGAGGCGAACAACGCGCGAGTTCTGCGCGAATTAAAAAATGTGCCGCGGGCTCAGCGCACGGGCAGGTTTGTCTGCGTGCTGGCCGCTGCGCGCGACGGCAAGACGCTGGCTACATTTCGCGGGACGGCGGAAGGCGTTATTCTCGATGCTGCGCGAGGGACGAATGGGTTCGGGTACGATCCGCTGTTTTATTTTCCGCAGATTGGGAAAGCGTTTGCCGAGCTGAGCGCCGAAGAGAAATCGAAGTACAGCCATCGCGGCGCGGCGTTTCGTGAGTTCCTGGAATGGAATTCGCGGGGGCGGGATATTTGATACCGACCCGCGGTGGGTAGTGGCGTTCCTTGACTTAACTTCTCTCGCAGTCGGATAATAAAAAGTTCTTCTGTCATCCTCAATCGTACAAGCAACAACCAAGGAAGAACCAACAGGAACTCATAAGGAGCGATTCGTGGCGTCAGCAGCCAGTTCCAGTGCTCCGGTGGTGGGTAGAGGCGCAGTGCAGGGTGTGGCGCCGCTGCGCGCCGGTCAAGGCACGTCGTTTGTTCTGCGGCGCCTGCATTCTTTGTCGGGTATCGTTCCCGTGGGCGCGTTCCTGTTCGAACATATTCTGGTTTCGAACTCCACAGCTATCAGCGGGCCGGACGCTTATGCGCGGCAGGTAAGCTTTCTGGGCAATCTGCCGCTGGTATTTTTTCTGGAGTTGTTTGGGATCTGGCTGCCGATCGCATTTCATGCGCTCTACGGCTTTTACATCTGGTATCGCGGCGAGGGGAATACGATGGAATATCCCTGGACCGGCAATTGGATGTATACGCTGCAACGCTGGACCGGCGGGATCGCGTTCGTATACATCGTTTGGCACACATATACGATGCGCTTCAGCGGAGTTGATCTGCACGCGTTTCCCAACGCTTCGTTCGGCAAGGTGCAGGCGGAATTGATGAACCCGGCGCTGTTGGCATTTTACGTGGTGGGATTGATTGCCGCGTGCTGGCACTTTGCTTACGGCATTTGGCTGTTCGCCGCGAAATGGGGGATCACTTCCGGGGAGAAAGCGCGGCAGAGATTTTTGGGCGTTTGCCTGGGATTGTTTGTGGTCATGACTGTGGTCGGGCTAGTGAGCTTGTATACGTTCCGCGAAAAATTTCCGCAGCCTTCGGTTGAACCCGGTACGTCGGCGATGCAGTCAGCTCATGCCACAGGAACTTACGGAAAGCCGGTCAACTGAATGGCAGCTCCTAAGATTATCGTGATAGGCGGGGGGCTTGCAGGTCTTTCGGCAGTAATCAAGATTGCCGAGATGGGAGCGAGCGTCGATCTTTTTTCTATTGTTCCGGTGAAGCGTTCGCATTCGGTGTGCGCGCAGGGCGGCATCAACGCGGCCAAGAATCTGAAGGGCGAAGGCGACTCGACGTGGATCCACTTTGACGACACGGTTTACGGCGGAGATTTTTTGGCCAACCAGCCGCCGGTGAAGGACATGTGCGAGGCGGCGCCGGGCATCATCGATTTGCTGGACCGCATGGGCGTGCCGTTTAACCGCACTCCGGAAGGCTTGCTCGACTTTCGCCGTTTTGGCGGGACTTTATATAACCGGACGGCGTTCGCCGGGGCGACCACGGGTCAGCAGCTTCTTTACGCGCTAGATGAACAGGTGCGGCGTTATGAATCCGAAGGAAAAGTGAAGAAGTACGAGCACTGGGAATTTCTGTCGGCGGTGCTCGACGGGAATCGAGTGTGCCGCGGCATCTGTGCCATGGATTTGCGATCGATGGAAGTCCGGACTTTTCCGGCGGACGCCATCATTATTGCTACTGGCGGCATTGGAGCGATCTTCGGGAAGTCGACGAACTCGGTGGTTTGCACGGGATCGGCGCAATCGGCGCTTTATCAGCAGGGTTGCTATTACGCGAACGGCGAATTTATCCAGGTGCATCCGACTTCGATTCCAGGCAATGACAAGCTGAGGCTGATGTCGGAATCGGCGCGCGGTGAAGGCGGGCGCGTATGGGTTCCTAAGAATGCCGGGGACAAGCGCGATCCGAAATCGATTCCGCAGAGCGAGCGCTGGTATTTCTTGGAAGAGTGGTATCCGAGGTACGGCAATCTGGTTCCGCGCGATGTGGCGACGCGGGCGATTTTCAAAGTTGTGTACGAGCTCAACCTCGGCATCGATGGCAAGCCGATGGTTTACCTCGACCTCACGCACATTGACCGGAAGATTCTCGACCGCAAGCTGGAAGGGATTTTGGAAATCTACGAGAAGTTTGTGGGAGACGATCCGCGGGACACGCCCATGAAGATTTTCCCGGGTATGCATTACACCATGGGCGGGCTATGGGTGGATTTCAAGCAGGCGACGAATATTCCTGGAATCTATGCCGCGGGCGAGTGTGAGTATCAGTATCACGGCGCGAATCGGCTGGGAGCGAATTCGCTGGTATCGTGCATTTATGGCGGAGGCATCGCCGGACCGAATGCCGTGAAGTATGCGCGCGGGCTGCAGGGTCTGCCTGACGGCAGCGAAGTTTTCGAGGCGGAGAAGAAGAAGCAGGAGGAGAGCAATGCCACGTTGATGACCAATCAGGGGACGGAGAATCCGTTCCGGCTGTGGCGTGAGTTGGGCGAGTTGATGACGAAGGACTGCACGGTCATCCGTTACAACAAGAATCTGCAGCAAACGGATGCGAGGCTGGTGGAGATGCTGGAACGCTTCCGCAAAGTGAACTTGAGCGACCGCACGCAGTGGGCGAACACCAGCGTGGTTTTCACCCGGCAGCTTTATAACATGCTGCAGTTGGCAAGAGTGATCGCGCAGGGAGCGTGCATACGGGACGAATCGCGCGGGGCGCATTACAAGCCGGACTTCCCTGAGCGCGACGACAAGAATTTTTTGAAGACAACGAAGGCATATTTCGCGCCGGATGCGGATGAGCCGAAGTTTGAATTTGAGCCGGTGGATGTGTCGCTGATTCCGCCGCGGCCGAGGAAGTATGACGCGGTAAAGTGAAAACCAAACTGTATGTCGTCCTGAGCAAAGCGAAGGCCCATGTGACTTGCCTGTGTCGGCAGAGTGCATCGGTTCTTCACTTCGCTCAGAATGGCAAAGGGTAGAGCTTAAGAGCTAAAAGCTAATGGCCGATAACAAATCCGTCATCATCAAGATCAAGCGCCAGAACACGCCGACTTCCAAGTCGTACTGGGAGGAGTTCGAACTTCCGTATCAGCAGGGCATGAACGTAATTTCTTGCTTGATGGACATCGCGGCCAATCCCGTCACTCGCGACGGAAAGGCGACGACGCCGATCACTTACGATTCGAATTGCCTGGAGGAAGTGTGCGGATCGTGCGCCATGCTCATCAACGGAAAAGCGCGCATGGCCTGCTCGGCGCTGATTGATAATCTCGAGCAACCGGTTCGGCTTGAACCTTTTTCCAAGTTCCCTATTGTCCGCGATCTGGCCACCGATCGCAGCGTGATCTTTGAAAATCTTAAAGCGGTAAAAGCCTGGGTTCCGATCGATGGCACCTACGACCTCGGTCCCGGCCCGCGCGTGAGTCCGGAAGAGCAGGAACAGGCTTATCCGCTTTCGCGCTGCATCTCGTGTACCTGCTGCATGGAGGCGTGTCCGCAATTCAACGAAGAAACCGGCTTCGTGGGCGCGGCTACTATCGCGCAGGTGCGGTTGTTCAACACCCATCCCACGGGCAAGGAACTGCAGCGCGAGCGGCTGGCGGCGCTGATGGGCGATGGCGGCATCCAGGAGTGCGGTTACGCGCAGAACTGCGTGGAGGTTTGTCCCAAAGATATTCCTCTGACCCGGGCTATTTCCGAGGTGGGTGGCGCGGTCATGAAACAGGCTTTTGGGGACCTTTTCCGGCGTTGAGCTTCTGTCATCCGTTGAATAAATCCTAAAAACAGAGGGCGCCAAGGGCGGCACGGGGAGCCGACTTCCTGCTCATCGGCTTTATTGACCCATTGGCTTTGTTGACCCTTTCCGGCGTTGATTTTTGTCACTCTTGCCACAACTTGTTAACTCTGTTTGGTATCTAACGGACGCTAAGCGCTTGCTGCGCGGGCACATGAGTAGGGCGTAATTCCCGCGCGGGGATGGCTTTCCGCGTGCTTCTATCTTTAGTGAATGCGTTGCGGAGTTGGCAGAGTAACCACCAGGTAACCAACCCACCGGTCACCTTGAAGTCACTTCCTCCGATAACGCTCGTAATGAGAAGCCAGCAGACATTGATAGGACGGCTTGACAGCATGGCTTAGAATGTCCGAACAGTTGCGGGGGGTATTAAAACCTGCGGCAGACTCCGAGATTAATTTTGAGATTACAGCGCCAACTGATTCGTCTAACGTTGCTGGCTTGCGTGTGCAGCCCTGCGTTTGGAGCGACTACAACCAGGCTGCCTAAGCCAGCGCACCATCACTGGCTACACCGATTGCACTGGACGCGTTGGAATCCGATGTTCCGGCCTTCGCACGAATCTCTTCTCATACAGAACGCGGAAGTGGACCGGCTGGAATTGCCGCGCATTCAAGATGACGACGAACTGGAAGCTCTGAAGGCGAGTGGAGCGCTGCAGCCGATCGTGGCGGGTGAGTCTTTACGCTTTGATCCGCGGCTTGATCCTTCGCGGCGCTACTGCCGGCCCTGGACGCGCGACTTTGTGCAGGATATTTCGCAGGCTTATTATCATCGCTTTCACGAGCAGATTCAGGTGAACTCCGCGGTGCGCACGGTGAAGGTGCAGAAAAAACTTCGCCGGCATAACCGCAATGCGGCTCCGGCTGAGGGCGAAACGGCCTCGTCACATCTCGCCGGCCTTACGGTTGACTTGCAGCGGCGGGGCATGACGCAGGAGCAGATTCACTGGGTAGAGCGCTATCTGTTCTACATGAAGTCGCTCGGCCTGGTAGAACCCGAAGAAGAACGGCGCCAATGGGTGTTCCACATCATGGTTTCGGGCCGCTATGCGGATTGGCGCGAGACGCAAGATGTCGTTCCGGTACAGCGTGCTGAGCCCGCCACCATGACCGCTGACGGCCGCCCCGAATAGTCGTCGGCCGATAATTCCGGCGGTATGATCGTCGCCGTATAATCCGTTTCAACCATGATTGTCCTGATGGCCGGTCTTCCCGGCACCGGCAAGACTACGCTCGCGCGCCAACTGGCCGAGCGAACTTCCGGCCGCATGTTAAATAAAGATGAGATCCGGAAGGCGCTGTTTTCGCCGGAGGAAATCGAATATTCGACGCTGCAGGATGACTTCTGTTTACAGGTGATGCTGGAAACTGCAGGCTATTTTCTGGGGCGGAATCCGGAACAAATTATTTTTCTGGATGGGCGCACGTTTTCACGGCGCTATCAGATCGATAATGTAGTGAGTGCAGCTGATTCGTTGCGGCAGAGCTGGCGAATTCTTGAGTGCGTGTGTTCTGAGGAAATCGTCAGACGGCGGCTTGAGGAGCAATCGAGGTCAGGAACACATCCCGCTGGGAATCGCGACTTCCAACTCTATTTGGAAGTGCGCTCCCGATTCGAAGCTGTTACTTTGCCCAAGGCGATGATCGACACTGGCGAGGCGCTGGAAAGTTGTGTCGAGAAAGCTCTGGCGTCGCTGCGCTAAATCGATTTCACCCGTTTTTGCTTTCTTGACGCGCTGGCTTATACAATCGTTCGCTGCTCGCGATTGCTCTCTGCAGACCAAACTATGACTCGCTTCAGAATTCTTTTGCTCTCATTTCTGGTCGTGGCCGCTTCTTGGGCCGCGGCTCAATCTTCAAACACATCCTCAAACACATCCGATGTGATTGTCAGTGCTCGCGCGCGCGCTATTCAGGATTCAGCCATTGTGGTTGATACACATGCTGATACGCCGCAGCGATTTCTCGACCAAGGATTCGACATGGGGTCGACGGATCCCAATGACGTTGGGCATTTGAGCCTCGAAAAAGCGCGCCGAGGCAATCTGGGTGCGGAGTTCTTTTCGATCTGGGTTGATCCGGAGACGAATCAAGGACACTTCGCACAGCACACGTTTGATTTGATTGATTCGGTTTACGAGCAGGCGGCGCGGCATCCAGACCGGATGATGATGGCCTTTTCTGTCGCCGACATTGAGCGCGCTCATCGCGAGCACAAGCTAGCGGCGCTGATGGGGATTGAGGGCGGGCACTCGATCGAAAACGACATGCACCTGGTGCGCGACTACTACCGCCTGGGCGTGCGCTACATGACGCTTTCATGGTCGAATACAAATGAGTGGGCCGATTCGTCCGGAGATATCAACGACGCGAAGATTCAGCACCATAACGGACTGACTGATTTTGGGAAGCAGGTTGTGTTGGAGATGAACCGGTTGGGGATGATGGTCGACATCTCTCACGTTGCTGACAAAACTTTTTGGGATGCGATCGCCACAACGAAAGCTCCGGTGATTGCGTCGCACTCCTCGGCACGCGCTCTGGTAGACCATCCGCGCAACATGACGGACGATATGCTGCGCGCGGTCGCCAAGAATGGCGGGGTGGTGCAGGTCAATTTCTTCTCCGGCTTTGTGGATGAGGACTTTCGCAAGGGGATGGAAGCGCAGAGCAAAGAGCAGGCGGCGGCGATCCAGAAATATGTCGATTCGCTGAAGGCGCAGGGCAAGCCGGTAAACTACGTTGAGATCGACCGCATCGAGCGCGAGTGGATGGCCAAGATTCCGAGGCCGCCGTTCAACGCTCTGATCGACCACATTGATCACATTGCCAAAGTTGCCGGTGTGGACCACGTTGGTCTGGGATCGGACTTCGACGGCGTAAGCGGCGCTACGCCGCAAGGTATGGACTCTGCCGCCGACTTGCCTAAGATTACGCAAGCGTTGCTCGATCGGGGATATAGTGCCGAGGACATCAAGAAAATTCTCGGCGGCAATCTTCTGCGCGTTTTCGGCCAAGTGGAGAGCGTGAGCCGCGAAATGCGGGCCCAAAGGGCCAGTCCTATTGAGGCCGGCGCTGTCGCACCCAGCGCTGTCGTACCCAGCTCTGTCGTACCCAGCTCTGTCGTACAATGCAACGTTGCGGGTAATTCACCGGGCACAATTTTTAGGTGCGAGGAGAAATCATGCGTAATGCTCTCATAGGTTCTATTCTGCTGGTTATGAGCGCTGTCGGCGGCTGGGCGCAATCGAGTACCCAGGCTGCGCCTGCGGCCAAAGCACCCGTCCACCATGCGGCTACTGGACAGCCCGTCGCGATCATTGACACCACGGTGGGAAAGATGACGTGTACGTTGTTTCCTGACAAGGCTCCGATCGGTGTGGCGAACTTCATCGGGCTGGCTACGGGAACGAAAGATTGGAAGAACCCGGTGAGCGGAGTTACCAAGCACGGCGTGCCGCTTTACGACGGCACCATTTTTCATCGCGTGATTCCGGACTTCATGATTCAAGGGGGCGATCCCAAGGGCGATGGGACGGGCGATCCAGGGTATAAGTTTAAGAACGAGGTTTCTTCTGACTTGCTGTTCGATAAGCCAGGCCGTATGGCTTATGCGAACTCTGGTCCGGACACGAACGGCTCGCAGTTTTTCATTACCGAAGTCGCGACGCCACACCTCAACGGGAACTACACCATCTTCGGGCAATGTGACGAGGCAACGGTCACGCTGGTCAAGCAGATTGCGCACATGGCCACCGACCCCAGCAATGACCGGCCATTTCGTCCGGTGAAGATTGTACACATTACAATTACGCACGGTTCGACTGCGGCGAAATCGGCGACGCCGGCGAAGAAGCCGGCGGCGAGCACGACGAAAGCTCCGGCCAATTCGAACTGATATTTTTTCAAGCACTCTCCGCGCATCACCGACGACCAACGATAATTACTGAAAGGAATCTTATGACCCGCGAACCCGGACTATACGCCACGTTTGAAACCAGCGAAGGCAACATTGTGTGCCGTCTGTTTGAGAAGGACGCGCCGAAAACCGTAGCCAACTTTATTGAACTTGCCGAGGGCAAGCGCGAGTGGACGCATCCCTCGACGCGCAAGAAATCGAAAGACCGGCTCTATGATGGGACGATTTTTCATCGCGTGATTCCTGACTTCATGATTCAGGGTGGAGATCCGCAAGGGACGGGGATGGGCGGCCCTGGCTACCAGTTCGAAGACGAAACCAAGGGCTCGCCACACAAGCTCGACAAGGCGGGGAAATTGGCGATGGCCAATGCCGGGCCGAATACTAACGGATCGCAATTCTTCATCACGGTTGCGCCTACGACGTGGTTGACGGGGAAGCACACGATTTTTGGTGAGGTGGTGGAGGGGCAGGAGATCGTCAAAAAGATTTCCGAAGTGCCGCGCAACCGGCAGGATCGACCGAATAAGGACGTGGTGGTGAAGAAGGTGACGGTGGAGAAGGTGTAGCAGCCTATCGATTCGACAGCACCGAGATGTCAGTCAACTTCGCAAGCTGTTCATCGGCCGTTACCAGCGTCAGACCGAACACCTTCGCAGTTGCCGCAATGAATCCGTCCGCCGGATCGTTGTGAGGTAGGTTCATCGAAGATATCGCGAGTGCCACTTCGAACGTGAGCGGCGCCTCGCGAATCTTTAGCCGATTGAGATTGTCACGGATCCAGCTGTCAGCGTCCGGGATCAACTTAAGACGACCTTTATCTTGTAGCAAGCGGAGTTCCCAAATGCTAACCGGTGACAGCCAAATCTCATTTCCCGGCTTGGCCAAATGCCGGGCTACCCTTGCCGAGAGCCGTTCGGATGCCGAAGAGCTCCATACCCAGATGTGGGTGTCGAGAAGGAGCTTCAATCGCGCCCAGCTTCCCAGTCCTCAATACTGCCGGTCGGGCCGACAATATCGCCTAGAATTTCCACCGTACCCGCCATGCAACCCAGCCAACTTTTTGGCTGTTCTTCCGGAGTAGGAGGCACTACTTCGGCCACAGGCTTACCGAAGCGAGTGACCCGAATGGGCCTCCGCGTTTTGCGGACCTCTTCCAGGAGGCCGAGGCACTTAGCTTTGAATTCGGAAATGGCGATTTCCTTCATTCGCGTATCGTACCATGGTCAACGACCATGGTCAATATGAGTGGAGAACAGCAACGAACTTGTGTAACACTGGATCCGTGTTACGCTGTCTTCGTGTTATGAAAAGCCTTCGCAATGTCACCATCACGCTGGAAGAAAGCGTCGCCCGCTGGGCGCGGATGGAAGCGGCGCGACAGGATACCAGCGTTTCCCGCCTGCTTGCGGGTATTTTGAAGGAGCGTATGCATGAAAAAGATGGCTACGAGAGGGCCATGCGGCAGGCTCTGGCGCGCAAGCCTTTCTTGAAAACCGATGGCCGGTATCTCTCCCGCGAGGAAGTTCATGACCGTCTTCGTTGACACCAACGTCCTAATCTACGCGGTCGACGAAGCTAATGAGAAAAAACACCGCGCTGCGAAATTGTGGCGGGCGGAATTGTGGAAGAGCCGCCGCGGAAGAATCAGCTTTCAGGTTCTGCAAGAGTTCTACGCCAACGTGGCAAGGAAATCTCCGGCTGCGCGTGGACAGGCTCAGGCCGAGGTGCGCAACCTGCTAGCGTGGCGGCCCATCGCTGTGGATGGGGAAGTTCTAGAACAGGCGTGGAAGATTCAGGACCGATATCAAATTTCGTTCTGGGACTCCTTAATTGTCGCCGCCGCGAAGAAGTCTTCTTCACGTTATTTGCTCACCGAAGATTTGCAGGCTGATCAGGATTTAGATGGCGTTGTTGTGGTGAATCCATTCCGAAGCGATCCGCAGGAGATTCTCGCCGAACAGCTGCTTCCGGAATGAAATTTCTCACCTTTACTCGCTGGAACTCGAGGCACGGCTACGGTGGATGGTTTCATTTTGTGGGAAGAATAGTAAGCGGCTTGGATGCGTGTCAATCTGAAGCTGTGCGACCGGCCGTAACTTGTCGAACGTGAAAGCTGATCCGAGAATCGAGCGAGATTGCAGGGGACGAGAACTAAGGAGTTTGTGAGGGCTATGCGCGGCGGTTCCATCTTTCGATTGACGGGATTCGTCTTCTTGGTGACGGCGATAGGCCTCGGGCAAGCCGCACACGATCCGTGGCTGATTCTCGCGAACGGCGAAAAAGGATCCATCAATGCGCATACCACGCGGCAGGATTTGGTGCGCACCTACGGCGCATCCAATGTGGTTGATCAGGATGTGGACATTGGCGAGGGAGAAACGGAGCGAGGAACGGTTGTTTTTCCCAAGGACGCACAGCGTTCGATCGAGATTTTGTGGAAGGATCCGGACAAGAAGACCAAACCCGCCTCCGCGACCATCTCGGGGAAAAGAAGTCACTGGCATGCGGTTCATGGAATCTCGTTGGGGACGTCGCTAAGTGAATTGGAGCGCCTGAATGGTCGACCGTTTAAGCTGGCTGGTTTCGGATGGGACTATTCGGGGACAGTTACCTCTTGGGAGAATGGAGCGCTCGCGGCAGATCTCGATGGAGGAGACGGTCGCGTTATCCTGAGGCTCGATTCCCACACTCCGCAAGCCGTCGACAAAGACGTTGCCCAAGTTGAGGGCGACGGCGACTTCTCGTCAAGCCACTCAGTGATGCAGAAGCTCAATCCCAGGGCGTACCAAATAATCTGGGAGTTCCCGTCTCCGACCAAATAAGACTAGGCGCCCCGCGCTTACACCCCGATCACCCCGCACAACTCCTTCACCGCTGCGGCGCTCTTATCCAGTCCGGCCCTTTCTTCGGCAGTGAGTTTGATCTCGATGATCTGCTCGATGCCTTTCGCGCCCAGCTTTACCGGGACGCCGACGTAGAGGCCGCTGATGCCGTACTCGCCTTGCAGGTATGCGGCGCAGGGGAGAATTTTTTTCTTGTCTTTCAGGATTGCCTCGACCATTTCGGTTGCCGCGGCCGAGGGGGCGTAGTAAGCCGAACCTGTCTTCAGATACTTTACGATTTCCGCGCCGCCATCGCGGGTGCGCTGAACCAGGGCTTCGAGGCGGGATTTCTCGATCAACTCCGTAATCGGAATCCCTGCAACCGTGGAATAGCGCGGGAGCGGGACCATGGTGTCGCCGTGTCCGCCGAGGACGAAGGCGGTGACGTTTTCCACGCTGACTTTCAGTTCGGCGGCGATGAAGGCGCGGAAGCGGGCGGAATCGAGCACACCTGCCATGCCGATGACGCGCTCGCGGGGGAATCCACTGAGCTTGTAGGCCGCCTGCGCCATGGCGTCGAGCGGGTTCGAGACGATGATCAGGATGCAGTTTGGCGAATACTTAACAGCTTCGCCGACCACCGCCTTCATGATGCCGTAATTAGTGTTGAGCAAATCGTCGCGGCTCATTCCGGGCTTGCGCGGAATGCCCGCGGTGATCACGACGATGTCGGAATTCGCGGTGTCTTTGTAATCGTTGGTGCCGGTGATATAGGAGTCGCGCTTCTCGATGGGCATGGCCTCGAGCAGGTCCAGGCCCTTGCCTTGGGGGACGCCTTCGATAATGTCGATCAGAACTACGTCGGCCAACTCTTTCGACGCGATCCAGTGGGCTGCGGTCGCGCCAACGTTTCCTGAGCCTACGATGGTTACTTTCTTACGCATGGTATGAGTCCTTTCGAGAGTAAGCAGTTCGCAATTAGCAATTAGCATTCAGTCGGGCGGCAGGCTGCCGCTGCCGGCGAAAAACAGATTCCTCGCTTCGCTCGGAATGACAGAGCTTGAGGACTGATTGCTCAGCGCGAATGCTGATTGCTCAGCACTGAATGCTGATTGCTAAATGCCAATTGCCAGCTGCTCATTGCCAACTGCTCATTGCCACGGCTGTTCTACACCGGCACCAGTGCTGCCCTACACCAGAACGGCCGCGCCCATGTTTTCGACGATGCAGTCGGCGAACTGGCTGGTTTTTACTTTGGTGGCGCCCTCCATCAGGCGCTCGAAGTCGTAGGTGACTTTCTTCTGAAGAATCGTGCGTTCCATTGCACTCTCGATCAGGTCGGCGGCCTCGTTCCATCCCATGAAGCGGAACATCATTACGCCTGAGAGCATGACCGAACCGGGATTGATTACATCTTTATCGGCGTACTTTGGAGCGGTGCCGTGGGTAGCCTCGAAGATGGCGTAGCCGTCGCCGACGTTCGCGCCGGGCGCAATGCCGAGGCCGCCGACTTGCGCGGCGCAAGCGTCCGAGATGTAATCGCCGTTAAGGTTGGGAGTGGCGAGCACGGAATACTCGTCCGCGCGCGTGACCACCTGCTGGAAGATGGAATCGGCGATGCGGTCATTGACCATGATTTTCTTTTTCCACTGGCCTTTGCCGTGCGTGGCGTAAATGCTGTCCAGAACGTCTTTTACTTCCTGTTCGACGGCCTGACGAAATGCGGGAGGAGCGAACTCCATACCGGGCTCAACCAGTTCGGCATTCTGCGCCACGGTGAGATTCGGATTTTTGTCTTTGTTGTCGATGATCCAGCTCTCGCGCTCGGTGATTACCTGGTCGCGAAATTCTTCGGTGGCCAGCTCGTATCCCCATTTGCGGAAGGCGCCTTCGGTAAATTTCTGGATGTTGCCCTTGTGTACGAGCGTAACGCTCTTGCGGCCGGTTTCGATGGCGTGCAGAATCGCCATGCGGACCAGGCGCTTGGTTCCGGTGACAGAGATGGGCTTAATACCGACGCCAGAATCGAGGCGGATCTGTTTCTTGCCGCCTTTCAGCATGTCTTTGTTGAGGAACTCGATCAGGCGCGCGCAGTCGGCAGTTCCCTGCTCCCATTCGATGCCGGCGTAGACGTCCTCTGTGTTCTCGCGGAAGATCACAATGTTCATGCGCTCGGGATGCTTCACGGGCGAAGGCACGCCTTTGTAATACTTGACCGGGCGCACGCAGCCATAGAGATCGAGAATCTGCCGCAGGGCCACGTTTAGCGATCGAAAACCGCCGCCGACGGGTGTGGTGAGCGGGCCTTTGATGGCGACGCGGAATTCGCGAATGGCGTCAACGGTGTCGTCGGGCAGCCAGTTATCGAATTTTGCCTTGGCTTTTTCGCCGGCGAAAACTTCATACCACGCTACGCGACGTTTGCCTTTGTACGCTTTCTCTACCGCCGCGTCGAAGACGCGCAACGACGCTTTCCAGATATCGCGGCCGGTTCCATCACCTTCGATAAAAGGAACAATTGGGTTATCCGGGACATCGTATTTTCCAGCCGCATAGCCAATTTTCTTTCCGTTTGTTGGTACCGGCACACCGTTATAAGAGCCCGCCATGTATATCCTCCCTATAAGCTCGAAGCAGCAGTAGAAACCCTTCATTATAGAGAATAGAGTGAAGGCACACACTAACTAATTCTTTCACTGTTGTGGCATAATCCCGAATCGGAGCGAGAGTTACGCGGAGTGGGTAGAGCAGCGCCTGAAGGCGAAAAATCAGAACGGCCGTTGCGGCACGTATGAATGCATGGCCTGATACGTAACATCCCAGTCGGGTGGACTTAGAGGAGGTCTGTCATGAAGAAAACGAGTCGCGGCTTCCACTCGGGGTTGGGTCCTGCCGTCACGCTTCTGTTCCTTGCGCTGTCGAGCCCAGCGTTCGCAAAGGCCAACCCCGGCTTCACACAAGTCGGACACAATATCACCACCGGTCCGAATGAGCAGACGGGCGACCTCACCTGTTTCGGTTGCAGCATTCGGGTGCGCGGGCCGGTGGCGGGAGACGTAACCGCGTTTGCCGGGAGCATCGTGATTGAGGATGGGGGACAGGTCGCCGGAGACGTTACCGCGTTTGCCGGGAATATCCGCCTGGATCGTAATGTGAAAGTTGCTGGAGACGCGACGGTATTCGGTGGCGAGATTCGCCGCGATTCGCAAGCTACTATTTCCGGCGACACGACTTCGATGGGCGGTCACGGCTGGCTTGTGCCCATCCTGCTGGCGCCCTTCCTGATAGTGGGGCTGTTAGTCGCGTTCGTGATCTGGCTAGTTCAGCGGATGCGACGGACTTCGGCCCCGGCGGCTGCCTGAAAGGCGGCTGACTACCACCTTCTGGTTCCGAACGATTTGCGAACGCCGACCGTCATGTAGCGGCCCCACGGGCCGTTGTTGCCCAGGTCGGCGACGCCCAGGTTAGTGTCGCGCGCTCCCAGGCGATCGAAGAGGAAGTGCTGAGTGATGCGAAATTCAAATCCCTTCGCGATGTAGATTCCGGCACCCCAGGAGTGCTCGATGCCGATGGCATCGGGTGACCAGGTATAGAGCGTCTGCGGCACATTCTTGCCGAACAGGAATGAGGGCGCGCCAAATACCATGAATCGCCGCAGCTCTCCGCGGCCGAAGGGACGGACCTCGAGCATACCGGAGAGCATGTATCGCGCGAACATGCTGCAAGGGGCATTCACCCCGCCGTATTGTCCGGCATTGCCTGCGCAGAGATTTGGGTCGATTTCGTTGTGTGGAGGGGCTAAGTCAAATTGCGCCCATCCCCAAAACATATCGCTGGGAAAAAACATCTTTTGCTGGGCTTGAGCTTCATTCGAACCACTCGCGGGCCCAGCGCTCTGGGCTCGTCCCGAAACCGAAGTAAAAAGGATCAATGCAAGAAACGATGACAATGTCTTCATCCAACCTCCAAAGTTTGTTTGCTCGTTGAGATCTGAAAGAGTGTGCGTAAGAATCGCTGCCGTCCCTGTGGGACTTGATGTGTCGTCCCACTTTCCCACGACATTTCTGGTCCGGGCTTTCACATGCCGCCCCTTTGCGGCTGGAATGCGACGGTTCCGCTCCACCTCGTCGCCAAGCAATTTGGTTCTCGCGCATGCAGTCTACGGCTGCGTCGATGCTTCACCTCATCAGATTCGCATTCCAAGATGCTGCCCAAGGATGGCGCGTGGGGCGGAACATTGTAACCTGCCAGAGTGTGAGCGCTGCCGAAGATTCGACAGGCATAGCGGTGTTGCGATCCGCAACGAAGTGGCCCCGTGGATCTGAGGTACGGTTAGGGAAGGGCGCTACCAGAATTCATATCCAGAATTCTGGTTTATTCCATTCGCAGGATTACCCCTGAAGCCTCTGCAGCCGCAAGGACTTACCGTGCAAGCATCTACGGTTTGGCTGGCGGATTGCTCATCTCGCTTATCAGCGAGCCCAATCCCATGCCCCAGGAAGTTTCTGTTTCCTATCAAGCCGTCAAAAGTAAGGTCTATCGGTTAATTGATGCTTTGGTTGTGGGCGAAAAAACCGAAGCGGAAGTCCAAGAGTCCATCCGGCGGTGGTGGGAGCTCATTCATCCCGGAGACCGGCCCATTGCCCAGAAATACCTCCTTATCGTTCTGGAACGTTCCTGCCTAGCTCTGGATGCGATTGAAGGGGGCCTGATGGAGGTATGTCAGACCGAGATAGCACGTCCGTCGGAATCCAGCAGGGCTCTCAAAATTGTGGGCCGACTCGTCAAACATACCACGCTCAGCAGCCCCACAATCTAAAACCGGATCAAGTCTTAAAGTCGGCCTTCCGCTCAAGGTGGCGTTGGCGAGGAGGATGTCTGTCTGGAGGCCCGAAACATCTGACGGCCCACATCCCGGGTGGTTTTGTGTCTCGGCTGGGCCTTATACTTGGCGTGGCTTGTAGGTAGGACGCCGTCATTCCGGTTTAGCCGCTAACCACTGGCACCTGATTCATGGACTTCGACCAACTGCAAACGTTTCTCGAAGTGGCGCGCCATGCCTCGTTCTCGAGGGCAGCGGAGAAGCGTTTCCGCACTCAGCCCGCAATCTCATCGCAGATCCGAGCTTTAGAAGATGAAGTCGGCGCCAAGTTGTTTGACCGCTCAGGCGGCAAGGTGTCTCTCACGGCAGCGGGCAAGGCCTTTCAGAAATATGCTCAGGAGACTCTGGAGTCGCGCACGGCGATGCTCACTTCTCTGGCGGAGATGGAGCACGTGCCTCGCGGGGCTATTACGGTGGGTGCGAATGAAGGGACGTGCCTGCACATTCTTCCGGAAGTCTTCGCCGATTTTAAGAAGCAATATCCCGATGTATCGGTCAACATCAAGAGCGCCGACTATGCCAAGATTCTCGAGTCGGTGACGGACAACTCCGTCGATTTCGGCGTGGTTTCGCTGCCGGTGAAGGACAACCGGCTTACCGTAGTGCTCATCCATCAGGATGAGCTGGTGATCATTGCTCAGCCGGACCATCCCCTGGGCAGGATGAAGTCGGCTTCGGTTGGAGAGCTGGCAAAATATCCGCTGGTTCTGCCGAAAGCCGGCCATACGCGCGATGCTCTGGACGAACTGTTTCGCGACCGCCGGTTGAAGCCGAATTACAGCATGGAACTGGATTCCAGCGAGCTATTGAAACGCTTTGTGGCGGCCGGGGTGGGGGTTGGATTTATCGCCAGCTCTAACGTGTTGGAGGACGTTCGCGCCGGAGTTCTAGTTGCAATTCCCATGGCGGACGCTCAACTGCCGCGAGACTTAGCCCTGGTTTTCCGCAAGGATAAGGCGCTGAGCCGCGCCGCGCTCGCCTTCATTGAGATTGCCAAGAATCACAAATCCAGCGACGGAAGATTCTCCAGATCGAAGTAGATGAAGACACTCCCCACAGGATTTCTGACGAATTGCTTGAGGTCTTCCTTGCTCGTAGGCCTGCTTGGGTTTGCGGTCGCGGCACATGGCCAGGGCGCGGGCGGAACTGGCAGCCGGCCGATGCCAGCCACCTCTTACAAGCTGATCGCGGTCAAGGTGACCGGCAGTAAACGCTTTACACAAGATGAAGTCGCGGCTGCCAGCGGATTGCCGGTGGGCACAGTCGCCCATGAGGAAGATTTCAAAAAGGCTGCCCGCCAACTTGGCGAAAGCGGAGCTTTCAGCAATATTGCCTTCACCTACTCCTATTCGGCTGCCGGGACCAAGCTAGAGTTTCAAGTCACGGACGCAGATAAGTTTGTACCGGCGCGCTTTGCCGACTTTGTCTGGTTTACGGACGAAGAACTCCGGCGGAAGGTGCACGAGCATATCCCGCTGTACGATGGCGAATTGCCCACCAGCGGGCGTTTGCCAGACCAGGTATCGGACGTTCTGCAGGCCCTGCTGGTGGAAAATGCGATCCCCGGCCATGTGGAATATTTGCGCACGAGCAATAAGAACGGGCAGCTTGAGTCGATTGACTATAACGTCGCCGGGGTGAGTATCCGCATCCGCCACCTGGAGTTTCCGGGGGCGAGCGCGAGCGAATTACCTCTGCTCGAAAGCGCCGCAGAAAAAGTAACGGATCGTGAATACTCCCGCGCGTACATGAGTTCCTTCATCGAGAATACGCTGTTGCCGATTTACCGTGAGCACGGATATCTGAAAGCCAGCTGCGCTCCGCCCCAGCCAAAAGTCGTCAAACCTGCGCCCTCGGAGCCGAACGATAGTGCGCAGCCGCCAACATTTGTGGAAGTCACATTCCCGGTGACTCCCGGCATTCAATACAAGGTCGCGAGCTGGCAGTGGTCCGGCAATAAAGAGATCCCAACCGACACGCTCCAACCGTTGCTTCACGCCAAAGTTGGGGAAATTGCAAATATGGTTCAACTGCGGAACGATCTGCGAGCGGTGCAGGAACTCTACGGCTCACGCGGGTATATTCTTGCCGCGGTGAAGGTCAACGCGGAATTCGATGACGTGACGGGAACTGTGGCTTATCATCTGGTGGTCAGTGAGGATTCACAGTTTCGCATGGGAGAGCTTGAGTTTCGCGGCATCGACAACAATCTGACTGCCCGACTGCGCGCTGCCTGGAAGATCCGGCCGGGCGAGGTCTATGACGCCGGCTATCTGAAACAGTTTCTGCCGCTGGCCAGGAAGCTGCTTCCCGCGAATCTTGACTGGGAGGTTGATCCCCATGTCACCGCCCTGGTTCGCGACAAAACCGTAGACGTTGACTTGCAATATACGGCTAAGGCACCACGATGAACCGAATCTAGATCATGCCGCGGGGAGATTTGGGGAATGACCTGTGACCTTTAGCGGCTTTCGATCATCGGCCAGAAATCATCGGCTAGAAATCATCGGCTAGAAATAGACTAGAGTTTGGTCAATGGTTCTCAGCAATAGAACCCAGCAAGGAGTTTAGCCCTGTCAATTCTGGGCAAAGCAGAGACGGAATGAACAGTGGTTCGCGGTATTGGCGAGTGATAGGGGCGATCGTCCTTTCGGTGACTACAGCAGTCAGTCTGTACGGGCTGGCGGCTCGGAAGCAGTCTTTTACTGGTGAGGTTGGCGACGCTATGTGCGGCCGAAACCACATGGAAGGGACGCCGGCGGAATGCACTCGCGCTTGCGTGGCTAAAGGATCGAAGTTCGCGTTGGTCGTGGGCGAGAAAATTTATGTTCTTGATACCAACGACCAGGCGGCCTTAGCCACGCTGGACAAACAGGCGGGCAAGAATGTGACGGTGACGGGCACGCTGAACGGCGACACGATTGAAGTGAGTTCAGTGGTTGCCAAGTGACTGGAGTTCGGCGGTGTTCGCGAAAGCGAAAGGCATTGGCTTTCTTGTTGACCAACTATTTTGTTGTGGTAGAGTGAATCGGTTTCGCCCGGGCCCTCCCCCGAAGAATCCGGGCATTGGTGGCAGGTAGCCGCGCCAGCGGTTGCCTGCCATTTTTTCTTGGCTAGAGTGAAATTCATCTTTCCTTTACAAAGCATTGTGTTAAATTGTGCATTCTTCTGTCTCATCTTTTTGGTGCCGGAGGTTAGAGCGTTGGGCAAAGACATGGTTCCCAAGCGGATGTTCTTCACCAAGGGAGTCGGAAAACACCGCGAGCGGTTAACATCGTTCGAATTGGCCCTGCGCGATGCGGGCATTGCGGCGCAAAATCTGGTGCGCGTCTCTTCGATTTTTCCTCCAAATTGCAAAATGCTGGCCCGGAAAGAGGGCGTGAAGTATCTCAGTCCAGGCGAAGTGGTGTTTGCCGTGGTGGCTGAAAACTCCACTCATGAGGCGCATCGACTGCTTGCGTCTTCCATTGGCGTGGCTATTCCGGCCGACAAAAATACCTACGGATACCTCAGCGAGCACCACTCCTTTGGTGAGACTGAAGACGCCGCGGGAGAATACGCCGAAGAACTTGCTGCTGAAATGCTGGCCACTACGCTGAACGTGGAGTTCGATCCTGACCGCTCATGGGACGAGAAAAAGCAGATCTACCGGCTGTCGAATAAGATTGTGCGGACGGCTAACGTGACGCAGTCTGCGGTGGGGGATAAGCGTGGGTTGTGGACGACGGTGATTGCCTCGGCGGTGTTGATTTTTGACTAGAAATCCGAGATGGCCTTTGATCTCCAGCCCATTTTGAAAGGGAAACTCGTCGTACTCAGCCCCCTTCGACCCGAGGACCTTCTCCGCCTCTATGCGGTAGCTTCAGATCCCCGCATTTGGGAGCAGCATCCCAGCAAAGACCGCTACAAAGAGCAGGTTTTCAGGGAATTTTTCCGCGAGGCCTTGGCCTCCGGCGGCGCCTTAATTGCCATTGATTCCGAGACTGGCCAGGTCATCGGGTCGTCGCGATTTCACGGATACGACGAAGAAAAACGTGAGATCGAAATCGGTTGGACGTTTTTGGCCAGGTCCCACTGGGGCGGCGTTTACAACGGAGAAATGAAACAGCTCATGCTAAAGCACGCCTTTCAATTCGTGAAATATGTTGTCTTCCTTGTTGGTCCGCAAAATTTGCGGTCGCAGCGGGCCGTAGAAAAGATTGGAGGAGTTCGGGTGGGGTCAAGGCCCGACCAGTATGGACGGGAGAGTTTTGTCTACCAGATCACTGCTTGTACGTAGCTTTTTCCGCCTTTCCGACACCTCTTGCCGCAGGGAGCGTTTCCGGGCCGCCGTGATATACTAATACTTTAGTAACCCCTATGCCCTGCCAAATGTAACCTTTCGTTAACAGCCTTCCCTTATCATAGAACTGAAACCAAATACCTATATTTAGGCAAGAGGAGTAGTTTTGGATATCCATATCCGCAGACAGAAACAGCAAGCACTCATGACGGAATTGCTCGAGAGGAAGATACGCCTGCACGCGCAGCATCTTTACGACCAGCGTGGCCAGGCCGAAGGCCTTGCCCTGCAAGACTGGGTGGAAGCGGAGTCTCGCGTGCTCGAGAACAGCATCCTGGCGCCGCTCTATCGCAAGACGCGGGCGGAGGCGCGACCCTCCGATGAACTCGAAGAGTCCGCTTCGCAGGCCGGCGCGTAGGGTCTGGGCGAAGGTGGCTGAAGCCGCTGTTGATATTTCTGTGGCTTTGCGGTGCGACTGGCTATCGCGCCCCTTCAAAACCAGTTTTTAAAGAATCGCTCAAAACCGCTATTTTCGGGCTGAGGCAGTTTTTCCTTTACTCGCCTTACTTCCCTTCTTATCCAGCCGTTCGAACACTGCGGCCACGATCAGCGGAAGGCCCACGGTGGCGTCAACGAACACTTCGCCAAATCTGCCGCCTTCCGCTGGAGGCACGAACTTGCCCCACGATATTGCCTCGCTATAAGGGCTGCCCGACAATCCGCCCCAATAAACCGGCTCGGGACAAATTCGCAGGCCGTAGTGGTAGCGCTTCAGCGGAATATTCTCGCCCAGGCGCCGGTGGCGCAATTCGCAGAAAGGACCAAATTGTTGCGACCAGTTGCGCGGGACTCCGCCGCCGATCGTCATGATGCCAAGCTTTTTCTGGCGGAGCAACGTTGCAGCGAAATGCTCTAAATCTTCGAAGGGATCGAATCGTATCTTGTGCCTCCCGGTCGACTCTCGAAGGCGGTTGTTCAGCGCAGTATCGAGGCCCATCTCTGAATCGCTGAAGGCAGGCACAAATACCGGGACGCCCATCGCGTGGGCTGATTTCAGAATTCCCCGCTGATCTTTACTATCCGCGTTCTTCGCCAGATAAGCTCCGATGGCGTGATTCAGCTTGTAGGAGCACATCACTTCGTTGTGATCCCAACCTTCGAGAACGGCCGACATCACTTCTTCCACGTCGTCCAGGTTCTGCTCCGGCTCGAGCGTGTCATAAACGCGGTTGTAACCCTGCTCGTAGAGCTCTTCGTCAGAAACTTCGGGGTTATATCGGAAATGCGCGCGGCCGGTCGCCTCCACCAATCCATGAGCCATCAGTGCGCCGGTTGAGACCACAGCATTGACGATGCCGCGATCGATCAACTCGGTCACGATGAGCCCCTGCTTGGCCACGGTCATGGCGCCCGAAAGCGTCATCACCACGAAGCATTCCTCATCGCGAGCCATGGCTTCGAGCACGTCGGCGGCCTCGCCTAGTTGACGGCCGGTGAAAGCTGTTTTTGACATCGCCCGCACCAGATCATCGATCGACTTCACCCGCGTGAGATCGAGCGGTTCGAGCGGAATCAGACGGTCCTCAATCGGATTGTGGAGATGACGATCTTTGCCTTCCCCTCCGTGCCCGGCGCTGTTGTGAGATTTTCCCGCGGGATGCCCGCCGCTATGATTGCCCTGTTTCAAGATGACGCCTCCAAGCTGGATCGAAAATCTCCCGACCCACTACTT
This sequence comes from uncultured Acidobacteriota bacterium, assembly GCA_963842075.1. Classification (GTDB taxonomy): domain Bacteria; phylum Acidobacteriota; class Terriglobia; order Terriglobales; family Acidobacteriaceae; genus Sulfotelmatobacter. The sequence continues at coordinate 579,374 of CAWJFA010000024.1, forward strand.
TACAGGAGAAGAGTGAAAGGATGCCACGCGCCTGTGATGAACCGGCTGCCGAACCTAAGAGCTGGACGGTTTCTGCTGGACGGCGAAAGCTGGAAGGTGATAGCGCTCTTTTTGAATGCTATATTGATCGTCGGAGGAGCGAAGATTGCCCCCTGATAAATTCCGCGTGGCGCTGGTACAGATGTCCTGCGGGCCCGAGCCTGAACAGAATCTTGCGAAGGCTCTGGAACGTGTGGCCGATGCTGCCGGCCGCGGCGCGCAAGTCGTCTGCCTGCCGGAGTTGTTCCAGACGCAATATTTCTGTCAGCGCGAAGATCATTCTCTGTTTGATTTAGCCGAGCCGATTCCCGGGCCTGCCAGCGAAAAACTCGCGGCTGCCGCGAAACGGCATGGGGTGGTGCTGATCGCATCTTTGTTCGAGAAGCGCGCTCCCGGCGTCTATCACAACACCGCCGCCATTTTCGATTCGAATGGATCCCTGAGCGGCCTCTACCGCAAGATGCACATTCCGGATGACCCTCTGTACTACGAAAAGTTTTACTTCACTCCAGGCGATCTCGGATTCCGCGCGCTCGACACCAGCGCCGGACGGCTGGGCACGCTGGTTTGTTGGGATCAATGGTTTCCGGAAGGAGCCCGTCTGACCGCTCTGCAGGGTGCAAGCGTTCTTTTTTATCCGACCGCCATCGGCTGGCATCCCTCGGAGAAAGCCGAATTCGGAACGGCGCAACACGATGCCTGGCGTACGATTCAGCGCGCCCACGCCATCGCCAACGGAGTCTACGTGGCAGTAGTGAATCGCGTTGGCTTCGAGACCGGGAACATCCGCGGCAAATCGACTCCCGGCCACGGACTGGAATTCTGGGGCGGATCCTTTTTCTGCGATCCCTTTGGCCGCGTCCTGGCCGAAGCCGCGCATGACCAGGAAGAAATCCTGATGGGCGATGTCGACCTGAAGGCCCTCGAAGACATCCGCCGCAACTGGCCCTTCCTGCGCGACCGGAGAATCGATGCCTACGCCCCGATCGCGAACAGATTACTTGATTGAGACGGCTGGCCCGGCCTATCCCAAACCTCTGCTCTCGAGGGAGCCCCGTCCAAGCTTCCCGCCACTTTTCTCCCTGATGGCGGCGCAGCAATCAAGGAGGCGAGCGTAAACGCCCGACAACAGTTACCGTGAATTGACTGTTCCAGGCTGAATCGCTTCGTGTCCAGTTACTTTCTTACGCGTTACCGACGCTATTCTTCAAGCTCGCTTTCTTCTGGCGCATCGGTCGGGCTCGAAAACTCCATACGATAACCGTCGGGATCGGTAACCGGCACAACCCACAAACGGTTCCCCACATAGGGACGTCTGCGCGTCTGAATTCCGCGCGATTTGAACTGTCGATAAAGGGCGAGAGCGTCTTCACACATGAAGCAGACCGACGCTCCAGTGCCAAGCGCTTGCGTTGGCCTGCCTCCCGGCCAAAACTCCTGAAGCATAATAGCGGCGTCGCCAAGCTCAAGCCAACACCAGCGAATTCTCCCGTCGGGATGGTCCTCGGCACCATCCGGAATCCACTGATGCTTCATTTTGAACCCAAGCCCGTCAATATAGAACCGCAGCGAAGCTTCCATATTGGTCACTCCGAAAAACGGCACCGCCTGTTTGACGTTAACGCTCGTAATAGTTGCGATGGTCATGGTTTACCTCATCAGGATCACTGCTTATCGTAATGCAAGCAGAAACTGTCGCGAAATCGCCAAGCGAAGCTTGGACGGAGCACCCTCAGGAGTAAGGAGGTTGGGTGGGCCCGCCCCGCATTTGCGCTCCAAGGTAACGTAGACAAATTGGACCTGCGCACTAAGCTTGCACGGGGAGCAATCGCAATTGCGGCTCCGCACATTATGGAAATTCTTTTTTATTTCGGAACATTCTTTTTCGCTGGTCTAGCCCAGTGGATGGTTCTGAAACGAATTACCAACCAGGTTAACCAACACCTCCCATACAGCGAACAATATGTCGCTTCGATGTGGGCATTTTCGCCGAGGTCAGTTCGCTCGCCGATTAACGAGATCAAAGTTTGGCGACTGCATCGGCAGTTCTTCCCCGAGAGCTACCTTCCATGGTTACACTTAGCTACTTGGGTCTTGATGATCATATTCTTCGTACTCTGCGTGCAGTTTGACCGCTCCCATTCCATCGCCCACCCAGGAGCAGTCGTTGCAACATCGCCATTACACTCAAAACCCTTCCTGGGCCTGGTAAGGTCAATGAGTGCTAACGCCTAATTGCAACAGTTATCTAGATAAAATGTCTCCTTGCCCACACAATAGGTCGGAAGGGAAAGCACTTGCTGGATTTTGAATTAGAGTTGGCCATCGTCTTCGTTCTTTTTGCAACAGCGGGATTCGTGTACGCTGCGTTTGCAGCGTACCTGTATTTTCGATTTGAACGAGGCGCCGCCGACATGCATGTGCCCGTCGCCCTTTCTGCTTTCGTGATGTATTACGTTTTCGCATTCGGTTCACTCTACGTTCGAGGCGAAGCCCTGTTGCCTCTTTTGCTGCTATTCGGAATGCCTCAGATTCTGGCACTTGTGATTTGGCTCGGATCACAAGCGCGGTCTAGGGCAGGCGCACGGGTAGCATTGGCAGGAGCGTTAACGCTGACAGCATTTTTCTGCGGGGTTTGTTACGCCGTTCACCGCTCTACGAAGGGCAGTTGGCGATAAATCCCCATATCACTCATTGACCCCGGTCGGCCATTTCTCAATGAGCGTTATCGCCTGATTTCAACAGCTATAATGGCTGCCCGTGAAAAGTGGGACGGTTATCCATGCCTGATTGGTACTCGCACTATATTTACCTGATACTCGGGATCATCTCATTCTCCGGGGCGGTGGTCTCGACGTGTGCAGGAAAAACGTCGGCACGCACTGGTCGTTGGATCTATCGCGCTAAAGAACCGAATATGTTTTGGTGGGTAGTCGCAATATATTACCTCGGTGCTCTTCTCTTCGTTGGACTCTACTTGCGTCAGACGGGCGCGATCTGAGAGTGCTTCGCGCCAAATACTGGAGATTCTCCGGTAAGCGAGAACCCGTCAAACCGTTGCGATGATGATTGGCGTAACATCCCGATTACGCTCAAAACCCTCAATGAGCGAAATCGCCTGATTACGTCAAATAGCACCAAAGTCAATTGATCAGGGAGCGTGAGACCGATACGAATTAGGTATTCACAAGTGAACAATCGAACTATGCGACTTATCAGAAATCTCTGGATTGTCTGCGTTTTAGCAGGACGGCTAAGTGGAACTTCGTTCGCCCAATGTCACGCAGCCAGTGCAGGACCTAACAGTGTCCCGGCGATAGCATCGGCAGCACTACAAAGCGGAGAGAAAGACCGCACGGTCGCACTAGAACTGGCGCTTCGGAAGTCGGGGGCTGTCCGCAATGCAACAGTGGTTGCGGGTCCGACAATTTTCCGTGAGGCAGCGATTAAGGCTGTAAAGAAGCACAACTACAAGAACCAAATGGATGTTTGGCCTTTTCAAAGACAGATCACGGTGGAAGTCAAGTTTCCTTGGGACACGGGGGCATCACCCGAAATTCATCAAGTCCTGCCTGCCGGTGTACCGAGTTGCATACCCTTTCCCACGCGTGTCCGCATTTCGCAAGCTGTCCTGGCGAATCGTTTGCTCAGTAGGGTTGAGCCAGTTTATCCGCCTGAGGCGCAAAGCGAGCACGTTGCGGGCGTCGTCGTTGTGCGCTTAGTGATAGACAAGAATGGCGGAGTACTGAATGCGGATTACGTGAGCGGGCCACCCGTGCTGGTTGCCGCTGCCATTGAGGCGATCAAGCAATGGAAGTACCAGCCATACCTGCTAAACGGAGAAGCCATCGAAGCCGAGTCTACGGTGGAGATACGCTTCACCCTGTGAATGTCTTCGCAAGGACCAATATCAGCAGAGCACCTGAGTTGTTGAAATATCCCGATTACACTCATTGAGCAAGAATCCGTTCATCAAGATCAACATCAGGGTCAGGATTCAATGCACGATTTATCATCCCGTGCCATAAACTACCTCCATGCCCCGATCCAAGCTTTCAAGATCCAGGCTTTCAAGTAATACTTTAAGTGTTTCCCCGGCAACCCTGCGCTACCGCATGCCCGCTGAATGGGAGCCGCATGCTGCAACCTGGCTCGCCTGGCCACACTACCGCGGCGATTGGCCGGGGAAGTTCGAACCGATTCCCTGGGTCTACGCCGAAATCATCCGCAATCTGGCGCGCCATGAGCGCGTCGAACTGATCGTCAACAACGCCGCAGCGGAGCGCCAGGCCCGCAAGTTTCTCGACCGGTCAAATGCGCTCTCGGCCAACTTCCGCTTTCACCGCCAGCCAACCAACCGCTCCTGGCTCCGCGATTCCGGCTCCATCTTCGTAACAGAATGCTCGGGAAGCAAAGACCGGGAAGGGCAAGACTTCAGTCATGCCGATCAGGATGGCGGGGGAAAAAGGGGTTTAGCCCCGGAGCGCCGCTTGCTGGCTATAAAATTCCGCTTCAATGCCTGGGCCAAATATTCCAACTGGCGCCACGACCAAGAAATCGGCAGCCTGATGGCGAACGCAACCCGGTCGGAAGAAGTCCGGCCTCTGCTCGGCGAAAGGCGCGTTGTGCTCGAAGGCGGCTCCATCGACGTCAACGGGCGCGGTACCCTTCTCACCACCGAAGAATGCCTGCTTAGCAAAGTTCAGCAGCGCAACCCTGGGATGTCGCGCAAAGACTACGAAACAGTTTTCGCCGACTACCTCGGAGCGCGGAACGTAATCTGGCTAGGCAAAGGCATTTCCGGAGACGACACTCACGGCCACGTCGATGACCTCACTCGCTTCGTCTCTCCCGATGCGGTTGTCACTATGGTCGAGAGCAATCCGAAAGATGTAAATCACCAGCCGCTGCGCGACAATCTTCGACGCCTGCGGGCCGCGCGCGATCAAGCGGGCAAGCCATTGAACGTCGTCGAGATACCGATGCCCAGAGCAGTCGTGTTCGAGAAGCGACGCCTGCCCGCCAGCTATGCCAATTTCTACATCGCAAATGGCATCGTGCTGGTGCCGGTCTTCAACGACCCCAACGATCGCATCGCCCTGAATACTCTGTCAGCACTGTTCCCAACGCGTGAGGTGGTGCCAATTTATTCCAGCGATCTCGTCTGGGGTCTTGGAACGATGCATTGCATGACGCAGCAGCAGCCTGGGTAGCGGCTGCCAGCTCTCAGTAAAGGCCTTCAGCAATCGAAGGTGTAAATTCTTCCCCTCATGCACGACGCGCGAACGCCGACGGCGCGCCTTTTGTGGTCGAGCCTTTACTTGCTGTTCTCTATGTCGTTCGTCCCTATCCTTAATCGTGTTTCAGAAAACAATAAAGCGGGCTCTATCGAGCCCGCATATTGGGGAGTTACAGAGTTGTGCCTGTTAGCGGTTTGGCCCTGTAGGCGGCGGATTGCTGGCGCCAGGATTCGAGGTTCCCGGATTTGAGCCCGAGTTTGAGTTGCCAGGATTTGAGCCTGGGTTCGAAGTGCCAGGGTTTGTCGACCCGCCATTGGGCTGCGTGTTCGGATTTGAAGGCGATCCAGGCGTGGTTGAACCGGGAGTATTCGGATTATTCGGATTGGTCGCGCCGGGTGTGTTCGGGTTATTTGGATTCGTAGCACCAGGCGTGTTCGGACTATTTGGATTTGTGGCGCCGGGTTCGTTTGGATTGCTCGAATTTGGATTGCTCGGATTCGACCCTGGCGTTGCATTTCCAGTCGGAGGTTCGGCAGTGCTTCCCGTGGGGGGTTCACCGGTATTTCCGGTTGGCGGTTGCGTAGTGCTGCCGGTTGGCGGATGGGCTGAACTCCCGGTCGGTGGTGCCGATGGCGATGCCTGGCCGGGAGTTCCGGAACCCGCGGGCGGTGCTCCTCCAGCCGGCGCAGCCTGCGCTACTACCCAGGTCGCGCAAAATAGAAGCACCGACAATAACGTAAGTTTTCTTGGTGACATAATGAGGCCTCCAGCTTTGAATTCTCTGGCAATTCCTTGGCCGGCGTGCGGAGAGCGCTGCTTCAGGAAGTCCATAGGGCAAGTGTGAGCGTAGAAGCGCCCTGCGAATATCCGGGGGATGCCGTATCTGGCGGCGAGTGAATCGGGTAGTTGGGCTGGCGTGCAGCCAAAAGGCAAACTGCAGAGTGGAAGCGCTGATCGCGGGCGAGGAAACTACTTTTTGTATTGCGTGGGCTGCGGGCCTTTTTCCAGCGTCTCGCGGTCCCAGATCCAGCCTTGGCGAGTGTAGCTGGCGAGTTCGAAGTCCTGCGTGAGTTCGAGAGCGTCAACGGGACAAGCGTCCTCGCAGAGTCCGCAGAACATGCAGCGGCTCAAGTCGTAGGTAAAGTTGGTGAGTTCTTTGCGGCGGGTCTGCTCGTTGCGCGCGCTCGACACCACGATGAGATTCTCCGGACAGGCCAGAGCACACAGATCGCAGGCGATGCACATGGTCTCATCTGTATCGGGATTCACGTTCAGCCGGGGAGCTCCGCGGTAGCGTTCCGCCACCTGCGGCCGCTCCATGGGATATTGCTCGGTATAGATTTCCTTGGGATCCTGATAGCGGAAGGTAACCTTCAACCCCTGAAGCAGGTCGATGAGAAAAACTTTGCGGAACAGGCTTTGCATCCCCATGACGCAGTTAGCATAACACTTGCCCGTCGCCGGTTACCAGTTTGTGACCGCGCCCAGAAGTGGGGCAGAATTGGGAACTTTTTCTGCTTTCGTTTCGTACTTGAAATCAGAGGATGTTATGCGAGCCTATCTCGCCAATCTGAAGCCCAGGGCCTTGATGCTGCTGGGGCTACCGATACTCGCGATTGCTTATCCCATCGTGACATGTCTTCTGCCAGCAGCAATTCGGGCGGCCGTTCCTGATGTAGTGCGGTCGGTGCTGAGCTTGTTCTGATCGGGCATGTGCTTTGCAGCCGCGACTTCTCGGGACTGGTTCCTACCTCTGAGCTTCAGAAAAATGAGCTTCGGAAAATGAGCTTCGGAAAAGCTGCCTCGCAATATACAGCTACCGCCTGATGGTACCCTGCTGCGTGGAGCTTTACGTGCCAGCGAACCACGACGAACAACCAACGACCGACGACGAGCTGTGGATGGAGGAGGCTCTGCGTTCGGCGCAGCGCGCACTCGAGGCCGGCGAGGTTCCTGTTGGTGCCGTAGTTGTGTGCGGCGGCCGCATCGTTGGCCGGGGATGGAACCGCAACATTTGCGACTCCGATCCCACGGCTCATGCCGAGATGGTGGCTTTGCGCGAAGCTGGAGCCGCCGTTGGTAACCACCGACTGGAGGAGTGCGACCTGTTTGCTACAATTGAACCGTGCCCGATGTGTGCCGGAGCCTTGGTCCACGCGCGGATTAAGCGCTTAGTCTACGGCGCCGATGATCCTAAAGCGGGCGCTGTGCGCTCGGTGGTGCCAATACTGAATCACCCCCGGCTAAACCACCGCATGGAAGTTCGTGGTGGGGTGCTAGCAGGCCGTTGCGCGGAACTGCTGCAGACGTTCTTTAAAAGCCGTCGCTAGTCGTTGGTCGTTCGTCGTTGGTTGTTCGTGGTGGGTAGTTCATCGCTGGTCCGGCTCATTTGTTTTGTCATTCTTCGCGAAGCGAGGAATCCTGGGTTGGCTTGCTGCTGACAGCTTTTCATGTGGAGAGGTGCGTGAGCGGTTGAAACGATCCGCCTCGAAAGTTGAGGCGTTTAGCGGGCGTGAGCGAAGCGGGAGCCCGCTGCCTAAATCCTGAGCGCGTACTTGGCGCGAAGGACCTCGCACTCGCATAGTTGCACGGCGCGGAGAGGTGCGTGAGCGGTTGAAACGATCCGCCTCGAAAGCGGACATACCTTAACGGGTATCGTGGGTTCAAATCCCACCCTCTCCGCCAGAATTTCTGGTTATGCTCCCCTTCACTTCACGGCGGTGACAGGGGAAAGGTCTGTGCCCAATGTCGAGGATAGAGCCGCCGGCGAGTTCGCATCCGTGGCCCTGAACCCGGCACCCGCCGCTCCGGCAACTCTTTGCGCAGAGATCAGGTCGCATCGGCAGAGGACGCAACGCATGGCTACGGTATAGACAAAATGCGCGCGCGACGGACACTTGCTGTTCGTGCAGACCTTTGTCGTCATGTCAAACCGCCTTCCGGACCCTCGAACCAGCGCGCGGACCCAGGAAGTAGCCGTGAAGGTAGCACAACCCACCGCCAGAGCAGACACGCATTTTCCGCACCGGGCCATCACATTTTCTTCTGTCTCCGCATAACTGTCCGGAATACATATTCGACCACGATGGCGTGTTCGTCGGAAGAAAAACAAATTTCACGCGTCCAGGGGAATAAAACCGGCCGCCGTTGGTTTACCCTTGTGCGCGTGTCGCAAGAGAGCTTGCCATCGGGGACGTTCGAGCAGCTGGCCATGCCTCATTTTGACCGGCTGTATAACTTTGCCTGCTGGCTGACGCATGATCGCCACGAAGCTGAGGATCTTGTGCAGGAGACTTATGCCAAGGCCCTGAAAGGTTTCTCATCCTTCCAGCCGGGGACAAATTTTCGTGCCTGGATCTACCGAATCCTGCGGAATGCATTCCTGACATCGCGCACCGGCCTGAAGGCGACAGCGACCGTGCCGCTCGATCTCGATGGCGAAGGCGAAGGAGAGGCGCTACCTGCGATCAAGGAAACGCCGGAGAGCATCCTGCTGCAACGTTCAGATTGGCAAATCGTGCAGCGGGCTTTGGAGCAGATGCCCGTCGCTTATCGTGAGATATTGCTGCTTTGCGAAGTGGAGGAGATGTCTTATCAGGAAATCGCCGGCACTCTCGGCATCCCGATGGGCACGGTAATGTCTCGTTTAAGCCGCGCCCGGCGGGCTTTGCGTGACGTGGTTCAGAAGATGCAACAGAAGGTGCAGGGGATCGAACCAAAGGGTGAAATCAAGGGTTAAATCATGGTCTGCGAGACTAGGCGTGAAAAACTCGACGCATACCTCGATGGTGAACTTCCGGCCAGCGAAGCGCGGGAGATGAGCGAACATCTGCGAGGATGCGCCGATTGCGCGGCGGAAAGCTTGAGCAGAGTTCAGCAGCGGCGTGCCGTACACGCCGCCGGCCAGAGGTATACGCCCGATCCTGCTTTTCGCGCCCGGATTCAAGAGAGCATAACGCCGCGCCGCACGTCGCGCTGGAATTGGCTGCGGCTTCCGATGCTGGCGACCGCGACGGTATTGCTGGTTGCCGGGACAATTTTTCTTACATTGAACAGTAGCCGCCGAGGTGAGCAACACTTGATGAGCGAGTTAGCGGACCTGCACGTCGCTACGCTGGCCAGTTCGAATCCCGTGGACGTGGTTTCCTCCGACCGGCATACCGTGAAGCCGTGGTTTGCGGGGAAAATTCCATTCACCTTCAACCTGCCCGAGTTGCAGGATTCACCCTTTGTATTGCTGGGCGCCAAGGTAAGTTATCTCAATCAGTCGCCGGGCGCGGAACTGATTTTCCGGGTGCGACAGCACCAGATTTCGGTCTTCATTTTCCAGGAGCGCGCGGTAGGCGACGTGCGCTCGCGCGATGCGGTGCAGAGCGCGCTCTCCTTCAACGTGCGCAGCTGGAGCCAGAACGGCCTCCGCTATTTCGTGATCGGCGATGCCAGCGCACAGGATCTGGATAAACTGACCGAACTGATGAAGGCCGCAGGCTGAGCAGTTCGCCTATCGCAGTTCCCTGCCTTACTTCCCTATTTACTCAGGATTCTCTGAATCTGCTGCAGGTGGTTAATATCGTGCCCTGCGAACATGCGAACGATGTGCTCAATGGTTTCCTGACCGCGCTCGGAGTGCATTCCATAATGTTTCCACTGCTCGGGCGTTAAGGATCTGAGCAACGCGAGATTCGCTTCACGGATGACGCGAAACTGTTCGACGGACTTGCGTGGATCGCGTTTCTCGTAATGCCCGCTGGTCACCCAGGAATCCTGATCGAAGGCCGCGACGGGCGTTCCGGGCGCTCCCAAAATCAGCCGCATGCGAAAACCGCCGACCATTTCCGCATCCGCGAGGTGCGCGAGAATCTCCCCGACCGACCACTTGTCGGGAGCGGGGCGTTTGCGCAGTTTGCTTGTGGGCACGCCTTTGATCAGGCGCTCGAGCTTCTTGGGCGTTGCGGCCTGCACTGCCAAAGGCTGCTTGCCTTCAGTGTAACCAACTACTCGCTGCGTGTATTGCTGTGGAGTTTCTTTCATTTGCGTTTGCCTCCCGTTCAGGTTGAGACATCGCCTCCGGGCTTCGCGCTGCGGGAGCCGAGGCAGCTGTGGCTACATGCGTCGCCCGAGCTACTGACTAGCTTTCTGTCCGCTCTGAAACATTGTCCACGGACCGGCTTTCATGTCGCGCAGCAACGGCTTTTGCCACGAATATTCCGGATGATGGTCCAGAAAATCCGCTGCCAGAAAATCCGCCCCGCAGGGATGCCCTGCCCGGGCGACGAAACTCATGTTCGCGGCCATTTTGCTGTCGGTCGCTTTACCCTGCACCGCGCCTCCAGGATTGTAGGCTTCCCAACCCCATTCCTTCACGCCGCGCGGAGAGGCGTCCACATGGCCGCAGAGCGAGCGTTCGTTTGCCTGCGGCTTTTCAGCACCTGAGGCTGCCTTATCGAAGCTATCAACGTGGTCGGACAAAAACTGCTCGGCCATCTCAACATCGATCTTGCCTTTCGCCTGCTTCATCAGTTCTTCCCAGCGCGCGTGACGCGCATTCATGGACGACGATGCATCGTTCGGATCAAAGCCGCTGGTCTCTTCCTGAATCACCTTCGGATCGCGCGCAAAGTTTGAACTGACGAAGTATCCATCCTTGGTGCGCCACAGAGGTGTGTTCTTCAGGCCAAGTTCGAGATAGGCGATTTCTCCGGTCTTGCGGTCGCCGATCAGCCAGTCGTTGGCGTAGCCGCCATTGTTCCCTTTCTTGATGATGCGCACATAGTCGTCGATGCTCTTGGCATACTGCAGCGCCTTGCGTGAGCGCATGAATTCCGGCTTGCCATTCGGGTCCCAGCCTTCAAATTGAGTTATGGTGGTTTCGCTGATCATGATGCCGGCCGCGTTCACGCCGAAATCGTCATCGCTGGTGATCACGCCGGGAAAACCGTCCATCAGAATGCGCTGGCCGTTCTTGGGCAAAATATCGAAGATGATTACCCAGCGCTCGCCGGCCAGATAGCTCGTCCAGTTGTTGTGCGCCATGACGATTTGACGATCCTTGGTATAAGCACCGGTGGCGATAAACGCACTGCAATTGCCTGGAGCCGCGAGCTTCGGGGCTTTCGCCGATTTCTCACGCTTATTCAGCCAGGGCACGTAGTAGTCCGGCACTTCCTCAAACGCGTTCAGGGCGACGATATCGTAGACGTCGAGATCGACTCCATGCGCCTTCGCGCCATCGGCGATGCCCTGCAGTTCCTGCTGATACTCAGCGTCGATGTGTGGCCAAAGCATCTCGCGGGCGGTCTTACGAAAAAATTCCCAATCACGCTGTGTCTGGTGGGTGTCGAAAAGCTTAATCGCCTCCAGCGCATCGGCAATCTCGGGAGCAAGCAAGTACCCGTGCTGAAAGCCAATCTCGGAGGGCGAACCCTCGAGGTGGACGTAGGTCCAGCCGCCTTGCTGAAACCGGTAACTATTCTGCAGCCGTCGATCGGAGGTTCCAGCGGGGGCAGGCGACGCCGATGAAGCGGAAGCGGCAAAGGCGACGAGGAGAATCACCAAATATCGGATAGATGAAAAGGCAAACCGGTTCGACATTCGCGGATCCTCGGGAACGTATTCTCTGGTTCGAATGAATGCCATTGTAGACGAACTCAGGCACAAAAAAGCGGGACGTATTCGCCGCCCACGATCAGGTTATGCCTCAGACCTGCCGCTTTTCAGATATCGGTGCGGGGCTCGGAATGCCGCTGCAGATACCAGCAGGGCACGAATCCATCTTGCGGGAACAGGGAGTGGGCGCAGGTTTGCGCTTGCGGCGGATTGAAAATGAACTGGGTCTTGCCACTTTTCTGCAGCACCGCGTCGTAGCTGGAAACGGTAATCTGTCCGAAAGGCTGGCGATTGGTTGAGACGCGATAGCGAAAAACGCCATAATCCGCGGCATAGGCGAGCAGCGAGACCACTGCTAAAGTTGATAGTCCAATGGCGATCAATCGCTTCAGAAAACGCTTGATTCGCTCTCGCAACGCTGAACTCACGGCCTGCCATTATACCCGCCGCCAGTTTGCCTCCTAGCACCCTGCGTTGACAAGTCCCCGCCTCGACAGGCAAACTACCGCATCCGCCGATTGCGGGCTGCGGCTAGCCCGTATCGGCGATTTAGAGGAACAGGTGCGGGTCTAACATAGTATTCATCGGCCATGGAGCAACCAGTCTCCTACACGCTCGACTCCACTTTGGAAACCGTCGACCATGCGGAAGAGAAAGCCACCCGCATTGCCACGGAATTGGGTTTTGGGGAAGACGAGGTAATGCAGATTTCGATGGCGGTGCGCGAGGGGGCAGTGAACGCCGTTTTACACGGCAACGCGTATGCACCCGACAAGAAAGTCGTCCTGGCATTCGAGCGCACACCCGAAGACCTGGTCATCACGATTCGCGATCAAGGTAGAGGCATTAACTTAGGCGACATTCCGAATCCTCTGGCGCCGGAAAATTTACTCAAGACTTCGGGACGCGGCATTTTTCTTATGCGTTCCTTCATGGACGTGGTGGAAATCCGCCCGTCTCAGACAGGGACAGAAGTGAAATTGATCAAGCACGTCCACGGGCCATCCGCGGGCGTCAAGGAGGGGTCTCAGTGAGCATGAAACTCAGTACTCGGCAGGTTGACGGAGTCACCATCGTGGACTGCAGTGGCCGCATCACCCTCGGCGAAGGCAGCGTCATGATGCGCGACACCGTACGCGACCTGCTCGCCAAGGGCAATAAGAAGATCGTATTAAATCTCGGCGAGGTCAACTACATCGACAGCTCCGGCATCGGCGAGCTGGTCAGCGCCTTTACCACCACCAAGAACCAGGGCGGCGAACTAAAACTGCTCCATCTCACCAAGAAGGTGCACGACCTGCTCCAGATCACCAAACTCTACACCGTCTTCGATGTGAAGGACGACGAAGCCGCCGCGGTCAAAGCCTTCAAATAAGCTTCTGCGGCGGTAGCCCGCGAAACAACTGGTTGAGATTTGCGCTGGCTCGGGAAGGGCACGGCTTCAGCCGTGCCGCCCAGAGCCGCTGGATTGCGGGCTTTAGCCCCTGAGGCCTGCAGGCCGATGGGCAACGACGATCCGCCGCAGCCTGCAATCTCCAGTCCCGGAGGGACGCCAGAAAACAGCCCCGGACGTAAGTCCGGGGTAAACGAAAAAAAAGAAAACAACTCCACTCTGCCGAAGGCCGCTGCCGTAGACCGAAGCTCGGAGGCAACTGATACCCACCGCCGCGAGAACATCACCGACTGGGCGCTCGAACAGTTCCGCGCGCCCACTACCACGACCCCCCGCATTCCCTTCGCAAACCCAACCGCCTGTCATCCTGAGGCAGCGGAGTCGTCCGCGAAGCGGGCGACTCCCAACGAAGGACCTATGCAACTTGCCGGCAGCCCATTGCTTCCGACAAATCCATAGATCCTTCGGCCCGCAAAGAACGCGGTCCTCAGGATGACAGCACCGTGTTTAGGTCCTTCGCAAAGGCGAGCCAGCGCCTCGCCGAAATCCACGTCCAATACGAACGACAACCCGAATAGAATTCACACCCCTTCTCCGTGACATCCAACCTTGCGCCCAGCCGAAAACTCGCCTGATAATTGCCCAAGCAAAGGAAGTAAATCCGGCGAAAACGAGAAGGAAGCTCGCCGCCGTAAAACGGCCGGTAACCCGCTCATTCCCCAGATTTTGGGATCTAAGTTCTTTAGATCACGTATTTTGCGAGGAAAAACTTGCTAACGTGCTGATTCCACATCTCAGGGGGGAGGGGGGAGGGGGTAGAGTACCGACAAGTAAACAGTTATCAAATTGATATCTCACGACCCTGACAGAGCAGCCGCTAGTAACTTCTATGTTCGCCGTAAACAATTTCGCGGTGTTGGTAGTCCTGCTATCCGCGGCCTCCGCCTCCGATTGCCTGCCCATTCATGAGGCCCGCCAGCACGTCGGAGAAACTAAGTGCGTCACCGGAAAAGTCACGCGGGTAAAGGCCGGAGCCAAAGGCGTGCACTTCGTCGACTTTTGCGAAGATCAAATGTCCTGCCCGTTCACGGTCGTGGTCTTCCCTCACGATCTGAAAGACGTAGGCGACGTGCGCCGCCTGACCGGGCACGTCATCGAGATTCACGGCCCGGTCAAACTTTACAACGGGCGTGCGGAAATCATTCTGAATCGCGTCAGCCAGCTTACCGGCGGCACGACGTTGATTCCACCGTTGCCTAAGAACTATGACGTGGAAAAGGAAGGCCACTACAGCGCCGGCAGCATACGCCCCACTAAGAAACCCGCCAAAGTTAAGGGAACCCCGGCCGCTACCGCAACCTATGGCAATGAGGCTGATGCAAGCGAAGAACCGCCACAATGAAAGTTGATTGGCAGACTCTGTGGATCATTGGTAATCACGCTGAAGCGCCTTCTTCGTGGACCTTCGTATGGTTGATGGTTGATTCACTTTGCCGGTACTCTTCCGGCAGGCCGCTGTCGATCGCGTTGCGAACCTGTTGCATCAAGCATTCGCGGCTTCCGAAATTAGCAGGCTCGATCGGAGGATGAAAAATTACTGTCACCACTCCAGGTTTGATTGCGAACCTGGCCTTCGGCATCACGTACTGCGTGCCGGTAATAGTAACTGGAACTACCGGGACTCCGCATTCCATCGCCAAATAGAAAGGTCCCTTCTTGAAGGGCAGCAATTTGCCATCGAATGAGCGTTTACCTTCCACGTAGATGGTCATATTCAGGCCTTGCTGAACCACCTGCTTTGCGACCCGAACCGATTCGATTCCGGCATCACGATTGCCGCGATCAACAGGCACCAGCGAGCCCATCCGCATGGCCCGGCCCAGGATTGGAACGTTGAACAATTCCCTTTTCACCATCACCGACGAGCGCCGCGGAATCAGCGGAATCGTAATCGGTGGGTCGAGGTTCGAGACGTGATTCGACATGAAGATATAGGTTCGCGCCGGATCGAGTTTGTCGAGCCCGATGGTCTGTACTTTCACTCCCGTCAACTGGACTCCGGTCCACGCGCCAAACATGAACAAGCGATACAGCAGGCTGACGTCCCCGGTGACGAAAGTCCAGGGAAATCCGATCAGCGCCGCCACCGGCGCAGCCAAAGCCCAGAAAAACAGCATCGCAATGGTGCGGATCATTCGTTTAAGCGTGTACTTAGTGCGAGTGAACCTCTTGCCCAATCTGCGCTTCGCCCTTCAGCCAGGCTGCTCGCCGGGCGCGCTGCTGGGCTGTGACATTTTCCAAGTCCTTGATCTCGTACGAGGTTTCTTCACGGCTTCCAATTTTCCATTTCAACTCGCGTTCGCCGCCACGCCGGCCGCGGATTTTCACCGTGATCGTATCGCCCGGGACGAATCTGGCCAGGTCCTCCGAAGATTCTTCGCCGGGCACGCCGCCGTTGATTTCCAGAATCGTATCGCCCACTTCCAGGCCGGCTAATTCAGCCTCGCTGCCCGCAGTCACCGTCTCCACGATCATAGGGGCGTCAAAGTTTCGTGAGGCCGCAAATCCGGCATCCGCTGTCGTACTTTTTTCCTCCAGCAAATGTAATCCCACGAAGCGGAAAAAATCGTTCCACGGGATTTCTTCCGTGCCCGCGACATACTTGGAGAAGAACCATTGCAGATTCGCATCGCTTACCGCTTCGGCCGCATCGCGCACTCCATCGGAATCAGAAAAGAAACGGTCCTTTTTCGCGTAATTCTGATTCATCCATTGAAAGACCTCGCGCAGCGATGCGTGGCCGTTGCTAGCCTCGCGCACCGCTAAATCCAGCGTGATCCCGAGCAACTCGCCTTTGTTGTAGTAAGAGATGCTGCGCTCCGGACGCCGGTAATAAGGGTAGCCCTCGAGCCAGGCATCCAGACTGGATTCCTCCGCCGACTGCGTGAGGTGCGCGGGACGCCGCTCGAGCTCGCCAATATCCGAGGCTAACTCTTGCTCGAAGTGGCGCTCGTCGAGCAAGCCACCGCGCAGCTGAATGAAGTCAGCCGCGGTGCTGGTGCATCCCTCGCTGAACCACAATGCACGGGTGTAATTCTCTTTCGTATAGTCGACGGGCTCGAGCGTCTGCGGGCGGATGCGCTTCACATTCCACAAGTGAAAAAACTCATGTGCCGTGACCGAGGCCAGCACGCCAGGATCTCGTGCCAGCGCCTCCGCATTCACTGCAATCGCCGTAGAGTAGGAGTGTTCCATGCCACCACCCGCCGGGCCTCGCGGAAAATGATAAAGAAACATATAGCTGTCGAAGGGACGATCATCCATCCAGTTGGTCGCTGCGGTCACGATCTTATGCAACATTGCGCTAATCTTTTCCATGTCATAGTCGCCGGCTTCGGCGTCCACGACTACACGATAGCGGGCGCCGCCCTGATCGAACTCGGATTCCTGGAAAATTCCGATTTCCACGGGCGAATCGACGAGCCGGTCATAATTTTCCGCGCCGAACCGGCCGTCGGCTAGTGTGGTTAGCGGCGTAGCAATGCGCCATCCTGCGGGAAAATGGTTGAAGCGAACGACCATCGGTGCGTTGCGAGCGTCTACGGGATACATCAGTATCTGCGCCAGATTGAAAAATGCGTGATGCGAATTGAACTGTGCTCCAAAAGGCCCCGACGAATCGACAAAAATCTGATATTCGACGATGGCGCCGTCCTCGGTGCCCGTTATCTGCCACTTACTCTTATCCACTTCACCGACGGAAAGCGCTCGACCCGCGCGGTTCTTCGCGCGCACCCAGTTCACGTGCTGGGCGAAGTCGCGCACCTGATACAGCGCGTTCCAGACCGGAAGCTGCAACTCCCGTTGCGACGCACCTTCCGGCAGCAAAACCTGCACGTCGACTAAATGCTGATTCGGATCTGTCAATGAAATTGTGTAGTTTGTTACCGCATAGGAATGCGACAGCCCTATGCACAGAAGCAAGGCCAAGCGAAGGATGTGGCGAGCCCGTTGTCGATCGAGGAGGGAATGCCTCATCGGTTGCCTGCAGCATTCGCCGAATTGATGCTCGAGTTTTCACCCGCCAGAGCTCTCAGTCGAGCCGGCAATTTCTCGTAGATTCCGCCAAAGCCGCCGTTCGACAAAATCACCACCACATCTCCGCTGCGCATTTCTGGGGCAACCGTGCGCACTATCGTGTCGGCGTCATCCAACAAGCGCACGTGCCGTCCGTGCTTTTGAATATCCGCGGCGAGCTCCGGCAATTCCAGTCGTTCGTTGACTGGCACAGCGTCAGAGCGAAATACCGCCGCTACTACCACTTCGTCCGCGAGCGCCAGACTTTGAGCCAGATCGCGCTGCAAAACGCGCCGCCGCAATGTATTCGACCGGGGCTCGAGAATCGCCCACAACCTTGCGCCAGGGTACCGCGCCCGCAACGCCTTCAAGGTGCCTGCAATTGCGGTGGGATGATGCGCGAAGTCATCGATAATAGTAATGCCATTGACCTGTGCCTTCACTTCGAGCCGCCGCTTTACGCTCTTGAAAGTCCTGAGCGCCGCCGCGATGTCTTCCTTCGAGATGCCATAACTCGACGCCATGGCTGCTGCCGCGGTGGCGTTCCACACGTTATATTCACCCGCCAGCGGAAACTGAAGTTCCGTCCAGACGCTATTCTTGTGCGACACTGACCAACCTGTTCGTTCCGCTTCGAAGTTCGTGTTTGTGATTCGCCAATCGGCGCTCGCACCAGCTCCATAACGCTCCACCGGGCAGAAGGCCTTCTGCAGGCAACGTTGCAGGCTGGCGCTTTCTGGTGCCGATGCAACTGCTCCGTCAAAAGCGATGATTCGGCCGCGCCGAGGAATCAGGTTTACCAGCCGCTTGAAAGCGGTTTCCACCGCGTCCAGATCCTTGTAGATATCAGCGTGGTCGAATTCTACCGAGGTCAGAATCACTGCGTCGGGAAAGTAATGTAGAAACTTCGGTCCCTTGTCGAAAAACGCGGTGTCATATTCGTCACCCTCCAGGATGAAATGTTTTCCTTGTCCCAGATGAAAGCTGGAGCCGAAGTTTTCTGCGATCCCGCCGATCAGAAACGAGGGCTCCATGCCCGCCGTATGAAAAATCCACGCCAGCATTGAGGTAGTAGTAGTTTTTCCGTGGGTCCCGGCCACCACCAGCACTTCCTTGCCGCGCAGGAATTCATCGTGCAGTAATTGCGGCAGAGAGCAAAACGGAATGCGCTGATCGAGAAGTTGCTCAAGTTCCGTATTCCCTCGCGAAATCGCGTTGCCCACAACGACCAGATCGGGACGCGGCTCCAGATTGCGCGCATCAAAAGGCTGCGCCACCGGAATTCCAAGGTCCGCCAGAAAATCGGACATGGGAGGATATGCCGCCGCGTCAGAACCGGTCACACGAAAGCCGCGCTGTTTCAGCATTCCGGCCATCGCGGCCATTGCCGTTCCACAGATACCGATCAAATGAATGTGTTTTTCTTGGTCCATGCCTTCGTCGCGACGTTGGTTACTAAATATTTGAACGGTTAACTTTTCTGGGTCAATGCTGTCACGGCAGCTTCTAAAATCTCGAAACTGACCTGCCTACCGTGCACCGTCAGAGCGGCCTGTACTCCGATGGGCAGGGTAATATTTCCTGCCGTTACATGTCCTGAGCGCACGCCATACGCCACAGGCACTCCCAATTCGCCGACAATGCGTGAGACGACTTCTTCGAGGGTGTATCCTTGCGTCGCCGTCTGCAAGCAATCGCGCATCTCGCCGAATATAATCCCCCGTACGCCTTGGAATTTTCCAGCCAGCTTCAACTGCATCAGCATGCGATCGATTTGATAAGGTTTTGCGGCTACGTCTTCGAGGAACAAAATCGTGTCTGCCGTTTTGATTTCGTAAGGTGTTCCAAGAGAAGCCACCAGGATGGAAAGGCAGCCGCCGTAAAGAGTTGCCTCGGCCGTACCTTCCACTAAACCGATTGCCCCGGAACCAGCCCCCAGCTTGACTTCCCAGCGTGCCGTCCCGCTTAGAGCGGCGCGCCATGAGTTAAGATCGACTCCTCCTTCATGCGCCCAATCCTTCGCAACCATCGGACCATGAAATGTCACCAGGCCTGCGGTGTCCGCCAAATAAGTTAGAAGCACGGTCAGGTCGCTGTAGCCGACAAAAATCTTAGGATGAGCCTTGATCTTTTCCAAATCCAAACCGTCAAGCAGATAGTTCGAACCGTAACCGCCACGCGCACAGACAATCGCTCGCACATCTTCACGCGCGAACATTTCTTCTAGTTCGCGCGCACGGCGCTGCACCGAGCCGGCAAAAAAAAGATCCTGCTCGAGGATAGAATCGAAATAAAACGGCCGGTGACCGGCGCGCTGCAGGGCTTCACAACCGGCCTGCAGATCGGCACGCTTTATGTTGCTGGCCGGCGCAACGATGCCGACCGTATCGCCCGGCCTGAGGGCTGGCGGCTTGACGCGCGAGACTCTGGAGGAAGACATGCAGTCAGAAGCCTGTTTCGAATAAATCGCCAGAGCAGAACCACAGTTTCCGTTTTATCGGCGTAAGTTCGCCGGCCCTAATAAAGAAAAAACTCTCCGCGGCAAACCAAACGCGCCGTCCCACGAAGAAGCACGCGATTCTGCTCGGCGCGCACAGTCTGCGTTCCGCCGGGAGCATGCACGCGAACCGGCGACTCCGCCCGGCCCGTCGAAATCGCAGCCATCGCCGAGGCGCAGGAACCCGTTCCCGACGATAGAGTCTCCCCGGCTCCTCGCTCGAAAAACCGAGCCTTCACATCATGTCTTCCGTCGACAACGACCATCTCAACGTTCACGCCTTGCTTGAACTGAGAACTCCGTTGAATGTTCGCGGCTTCTTTCTGCCAGTTCGCGGAAAACTCTGGCACGAACACGACATAATGTGGATTTCCCATTGAAACCGGAAAGCCGCGAACCTCATGCGCGCCCAGCCTTACTGTGAGCTCCGCTCCCACGGTAGCTTCGCCCATCTCAGCCTCAAACTCGTATTCTGATTCACTTCTTCGTGTCAGCACACAAGTCTTCACGCCAGCTCCAGTTTGAATCGTGATCTTCTCTTTTTCTCGCTCCGCGCAAATATACGCCGCCACGCAGCGCGTGCCATTGCCGGAAATCTCTGCCTCGGAGCCGTCGGAATTAATCAGCCGAATTTCAACATCCGCCGACGCGTGCGGATACATCCACTCCACTCCATCCGCGCCTACTCCCTCGTGCCGGTCGCAAATGCGCCGTGTGAGCTCGCTATATTCTGGAACGGCAATCTTGTCCTCAATCTGACCACCGTCGATCAGCAGAAAATCATTTCCGCACGCGCTGGCTTTCACAAATGGAATTACCACTGATTCTCGGCTCACTCCACTTCCACCGGCCCCAACGAAGTGACGTTGCCCAGCACACTCGACATTTTCAGTTCCGCGAGCAGTTTCTTTTGTTCACGGTTGCAAGCAGACACGTCAAACTGCAGGCGCACATGCTGGCCCGTATCCCCGCTCACAACATTCTGCATCATGCGATGGACATGCTCCAGGATGCGGTTGACCTCGTGGCTGATTTCGTCAGCGCTCTGGCCGGTAACTTCGTAGGTAACCAACAGTGTCTTGAGGCTAAAGGTTACCTCGATGTGACCGAGGGCGAACAACGCGATCAGAACTGCCAATGTAGCGAAGACAGCAGTCAAGTAAAGCCCGCCGCCTGCCGCCATGCCCACCGACGCCACTACAAACAGAGTTGCCGCCGTCGTGAGGCCCGTGGTCAGTCCGCGGGTGTGGAGGATCGAGCCTGCGCCGATGAACCCGATGCCGGGAATAATCTGGGCCGCGATGCGAGTGTGATCGCCAAGATGTTCCACCGCCAGCGCATCCGAAAGAATTGTGAACATGGCCGCGCCGAAGCAGATGAACATGTTGGTGCGCAGGCCCGCAGGGCGATGCCTGAGCTCCCGCTCCAGTCCGATAATCCCGCCGAGAATGGCCGCCAGCACCAGACGCGCCAGAGAGCTCGCGACCAAACCACTCGCCATCTCCGCGTGGAGCAGATCGAGAATGTGTTGCCAGTTCATGCGTTGAACGCAGACCAGAAAAATGCTTCAGATGGCCGGATTCTATCACTGGAAGCCGTGCCCCTCGCGGGGCACCGCGTTAACCTGCCTGATTACCGCATTTATTCGTGCTTGATCCGTCATGGTTAGAATTCTTATCATCTCACTGGTCATCGTACTGGCGTACGGGTCTGAAAGATTGCCGCCCGCGGCTGGCCTGTGGTGTGGATTTCAACCAACGCGAGCAGATGCCGACCGGTGGCCGCCTTCCAGACGGGGTCGCCTTCGAACCCAACGGCGTAGTCGGCGTATTTTTCCGGACTTGCGAGCGCACGTTCCCACAAACCTTCGGGATCGGCCGGCTGCATCCAGACGCGATGATTGCCTTCGTTGATGACCCGCCGCAACGGAATTCCGATCTGCTCAAGCGCACCCACGTGCTCGCCCAGATACATCAGCAGTGTTGAATTTGTGGGTAAACGCTTGATCCAACTGGCAACCTGGGCATCCAGCGCTACGCGTCCACGATTGTTGACCACAGCCTCGCGATAACAGATCGGGTCCGCCCGCCAGATTGCGCCGTAAGTTACAGCGCCCAGCACAGCGACGCCCACCAAAGTTGCGACCCCCGACCAGCGGCGCCACGAAACATCTATACGAGGAATCCGAGCTACGGATTGCACGATGAGAGCGATCCCCATGGGCACAAAGACGGCGAACGCGGGAAGCAGTTGCAAACCGTAGCGCAGGTTGTAATAGGAAAACGGCCACCAGGTCGGCACGAAGATTGGAATGCTGCCATACGCGACGGATACGGCGTAAAAGGGCAAGGGCGCCCACAGCAGCAAGGCGAACCGCGCACGACCGCTGAACGCCGCCCGCAGACTTCCCAGCAGAGCCAGAACCAGCCAAAGCCGTGTTTGCCAGTTCGCTGCGCCTACATTCAGTTCGGCCGCTTTTACAAAGTAAGAGGCCGCAGCCCACAGATTTCCCTTTGCTGGATTCACGGTCGCGGTCTTTTGCTCGATTGCTTTTGCGGAGTAAGGTCCATTGGCAAACTCCAGCGGATTGCGGTAAACGATGGCGTTGTAGGCGAGCCAAAATGCCGGAGCAGCCGCCGCTATCAAAATAAATTTCACCAGCATCAGCCGGGATGGCGTCACAAAAGAACGCATCCCAAAAGATCCGGGCGGCTTTTGCTCGCTCGCGATGCGAGCGCGGAAGACCACGACCACGGCTCCTATGATTAGTACAATTGCCAGAAACCATCCGTCATATCGCGTCAAACATCCCGCGGCCAGACACAGTCCGCACTTAGTAAGTGATGGGAATGCCTTTGCCTCGGACCTGACAAACTCGGCGAAATAAACGACAGCCCAGATAAACAGCGCCAGATACAGCGACTCGCCCATCGCGGTCGTCTGCATGTAAATCAGATTCGGATTCGCGGCGTACAAAATCGCTGCGCCCCATGCCGCCACTCGCGCCGCACCATCAACTTCCCCGTCGGGAGCAAGTGCCGTCCGCACGAGGCGGAATATTCCCAGCACCCCCAGCACGTACCCCGCCATGGAGGGAATGGAACCGCCAGCGCCGCTCTGCCACATCCGCGTCGAGACGATGAAGGGAAGGATCAGCAGATGCGGCAGAGGGAGCCATACCGTTCCCAACTGCAGCAGCCCTGGAGTCTTCGAATCAAAAACACGGCGCGCGATGTTGATGTGGGCGACGGCGTCGCCGTAGAGCAGCACGTCTCCCTGCCGCTGGTAGAAGAGAAAAGAAAAGACGGAGATGAAGATCGCCAACCACACCAGTCGCACGATCTGTATTTCGGAATATAGCTTCGGCGGCTTTTGTGGCTTCATTCGAGATGGGTGAGTTCACGAAAAATCTGAAAGCGGGCGTCGATCTCTTCTCGCGACAACGACTGCAAGCGCTCAGTGCCAAAACTTTCTACGGCAAACGATCCCATCACTCCGCCATAGAACAGTGCCCGCTTCAGCACTTCCCGATTCAACTCTGGCTGCGATGCCAGATAGCCCATGAAGCCTCCGGCAAATGAGTCCCCAGCCCCTGTCGGATCCTTCACTTCATCGAGCGGCAAGGTCGGAGCACGAAACGGATGACGGCCGATCCCAAACGCGCCTTCCCGGAAGAAAATTGTAGCCCCATATTCGCCATGCTTGATCACCAGCGCCTGCGGGCCCATAGCCAACACTTTCTGCGCGGCGCGCGGAAGATTTTTTTCATTCGCCAACATTTTTGTCTCAGTATCGTTGATCAGCAGCAGGTCCACCAGTTTCAGGGTTTCGGCCAACTCTTTGCGCGCGCCATTGATCCAGTAGTTCATGGTATCGCAACCAGTCAGACGTACTCCGTTCATCTTCCTGCGCACATTAGCCTGCAGGGTCGGCTGGATGTTGGCCAGAAACAGAAATTTGCTGTCCTCATACTCTTTGGGAATGCGGGGTTGAAATTTTTCAAATACGTTAAGATCGGTAAAAGTGGTCTTGGCCTCGTTAAGATTCTCGGCATAGGAGCCGCCCCAACGAAACGTCTTCCCTGCGGCACGCTCGATTCCGTGGGTATCTACCCCGCGTTTCTTCAGGACGTTTTCGTGCTCCGCGGAAAAGTCGTCACCCACCACCGCTACCATCCGCACCTGGGTGAAATAACTGGCGGCGAGCGAAAAATAAGTCGCAGCGCCCCCCAGAATGCCCTTCACGCCGCCGGAAGGCGAGGCGATGTCATCAAACGCTACCGACCCGACGACGACAATGCTCATCGTGAACGCGTCCCTTCTTTTACATACTTTCCGATAATCAGCTTCAGCTTTTTCTTCGTTGCTGCTGGAATCACTTTGTGATCGGTCAAGATTGCGTGCGCGAGTGCCGACCCGCATTTGCACGATCGCTCCCGTGGCATCGCCGCTACGGTGTCGCGCACAACTCTCGTCGCATTCTCCGCGTTCTTCAGCAGCACGGCCACAATCTGATCGACCGTCACCGAATCGTGATGCGGATGCCAGCAGTCATAATCCGTGACCATCGCCACCGTGACGTAGCAAATCTCCGCCTCGCGCGCCAGCTTCGCCTCCTGCAGGTTGGTCATGCCGATCACATCCATGCCCAGCCCGCGATAGATGTTCGACTCGGCCTTAGTCGAAAACTGAGGGCCTTCCATGCACAGATAAGTCCCTCCAGGCTTGCCAGTCACGCCGGCCTTCGCGCAAGCGGCTTGAACCACGCGCGCAAGCTCGGCGCATACAGGATCGGCAAAGGCAATGTGAGCAACGATGCCGGCACCGAAAAAAGTATCCACGCGGTGACGCGTGCGATCGAAAAATTGATCGGGGATCACAAAATCCAGCGGCTTATGTTCTTCTTTCAACGACCCGACAGCCGAAACCGAAACGATTCTCTCGACTCCCAACTGCTTGAACCCATGAATATTTGCGCGGAAATTCAGTTCGCTCGGAAGAATGCGGTGTCCACGCCCGTGCCTCGCCAGGAAAGCGACCTTGCGACCTTCCAGCGTGCCGCAAACGTAGGCGTCGGACGGCGCGCCGAATGGCGTCTTCAGCCGCACTTCTTTCACTTTGCTCAGCCCCGGCATCGAATAAAGGCCGCTGCCACCGATAATCCCAATCTCCGCCTCTGCCACCGATCCTCCACAGTCCGCGGTTCACAGACATCTCAAAACATGCGAGCCAAACTCGTGATTATACAGGAGCGAAATTGCCACCCAACTACAGCCTCGCCCCAAGAAACTACAATGCCCTTATGAAACTCGCGGCCGTTCTTTCACTCGGACTTGCTGTCTTAAGCGGATTTGGCCTCGCGCAGGATGCTCCCACGCGCCAAGCTCCTTCCCAGACCGAACCAAAGTCTGTGACTGTCCCCATCACCCTCGATCACAACCGCGTTGTTGTCGACGTTGACGTTCGACTTCGCGATGGAACCATGCAGCGCGTTCGCGCCTGGGTCGACAATGGCGATCCCGACCTCTACCTGTCGCAACGGCTGGCCGAATTGACTGGAGCATCGATCGATTGTGACGGACAACTCTGCTCCGCCACCCCGCCAGTGGAGATGAACATCGGTGGAATGACGATCACTCTGGGCGGACGAATTCCGGGAGCTGGGATCAGAGTGGCAGAGGTCCCGGCGGGCGGCGCTCCGATCGCTCCTGGCATGTCGGTGGAGATCAACATTCCCTCGACCGTGCTCATCGGCTATGACGTGCTTATCAACTTGCCCGATCGCAAGTTCAGTATCGGACATCCCGGCAGTTTGAAATTCAATGGAGTGAAGGCAAAGGTAATCGTGAATCCTGCGAACGGTCTCATCCAAGTCCCCAGCCAGATTGAAAATAAGAAGTACAATCTTGCGCTCGACCTTGGCTCGTCCATCAGTTTCCTTGCAGATGATGTCTTCGACAGACTTGCCTCTACTCACCATGACTGGCCGCACATGACTGGCGCCGTCGGCCCAGCCAATATGTGGGGACGCGAAGACGAGCCAAAGTGGAAGCTGATGCGCATCGCCCGAGTGCAGTACGGTCCGCTGTTCTTCACTGACCTGCCAATGGTCGACTTTCCCAAGGATCGCATGAACTATTTCGAAAAGCGCGCCGGTGTTCCCACTGCAGGTCTGCTAGGAGCAAACGCGCTGATGAACTACCGCGTTGGCCTCGACTACGCGCACTCCACCGTTTATTTCGACATCGGACGCACCTTCAATTTTCCCGACTTCGACGTCATTGGACTCACTCTGCGCCCCGAGGACGAAGGACGGTTTACCATCCTCGGCATCGCTGACTATGACGGCAAACCGTCCGTACCGAAAGGCCAGGACGGCGTTCAAATCGGCGATCACCTAATTGCAGTCGACGGCATCCCTACGGCTGGTTCGACCTTGGGACAAGTGTGGTCCATGCTGGGAGGCGAAGCCGGAAAAGAACGCAGGCTGACGGTTGAGCGAGCAGGAAAGCAGTTCGAGGTTGTTGCCAGAGTGCAGCGCTTCTTAGGGGAGACGACGGAAAGCTCGCCTGGGAAGAATTCTCCCAGCCACTGAAGGGTGATACTTAGTTGCTAAAAACTTCCCGCTCGAGCGTAGCGGTCGTCGCTGGATCTAGACTTTCGGTCACTAAAACGGTGTCTCCTCTATCTTCGATTACCACCGTGCCTTCTTCGGTTTTCCATTCGTGCCTGCCGTGCAAGGCAGCGACTTTGCTGCCTGAGTCTTCCGCGGCCGTTTGATCGGCTGCAGCTGTTTTTACTTCTTCCGTTTTTTTGTACCTTTGCCCGAGCGAACGTGCATAAATTTCCGCGAACTCGGAAGCCCTTTCGGCACTCGACCATCGCGACGCATAAAACAGACCCAGTGGCGCAGCGGCGTCGTTCTTGGGGCGGGCCGCGTAGTAATAGCCGCCCCGCCACTCCGGATAGAGCCGTTCCGACTGTTCCTTCCCCGCGTATTGCTCGATCAGTACGGCGACATCGAATTCTCCCATCGCCCCGATGTCGAACTTCAAGTAATCCTTGAAGTCGCGTTTGAATTCCGGAACGCGCATAGGCTCGATCTTTTCGCCGGACAGATAAGTTTCGGGCTGCATGATCTGCCGCGTGGTGTGTGGAGGATTTGCCAGAACACTGGCAAATGCCTTTTCCTTACCGCCCTTTTCCATGAGGGCCACAATAAACTTCAAACCGTAACTGTAGGGGAATGTCAGCGACTCCCGCAGAAAAATGGGAGCGTCCTTAAATACAGTGGAATCGTCAGTCCCGTCGGCCATTTGCGACTCCATGGTGTCTACGAGCTCGGGCGAGTTCACAATCGACCGGCCCACAGGCGCGAGCTCGTATTCCAGCATCATGGCTTCAGCCTGACCTTCGACTACCGCCTCGCGCGAATCGTCTATCTCGTCGTTCTCAATGTCAGCGGGCGTTGGGTCTTTCTTGATCTCACCCAGATCTTTCTCGCCCTTCTTCATCCAACGGTTGAGATTAATCGCCTGATCCTGCAGGGCGTGAGTCAATTCATGCGCCATTACCGGCTCTTGTTGGTCCATCGGAACCCAGTCCAGCAGATTCACCGTCTTCGTTTTCGGATCGTAATATCCGGCGACCTGCTCGCGCAGTAGCGAGACCAGTAGTTTTTCCAAATCAAAATCGCGCGGCAGCAGGCCAAACTTTTTCAAAACCAGCTCCGAGCGCTGCAGGCGTTTCACATCTTCGTCCTTCATGTGCTTGGTGAGGTATGCGACCACTTCGTCGCGGCTGGTGAGGCGGCGCTTGACTTGTTTCTTGATAGGCAGGCCGGTGTGTTTACTGTCGAAGGCCAAAATTTCATCGACGGTGTGAAAAAGAGCTTCAGCCTCCCCCGGTGTAATCTTGACTTCTTCTTTCGGCGGCGCGGCTGGCGCTTGGATGGGCGATGTTTGGGGGGGGGAGACACTCTTGTTCGCTTGCTTTTGACTTTGATCCTGATTCTGATCTTGACCTTGTTGTACGGGTGTGGGATTTTGCGCCGGGTCCGGTGCTTGCGCAGAGATGGCACCGATGAGGGCAAAGGAGAGCACAACCGCAAAAAGCAGCCTCAGAAACCTCCCGCCGAGCAGGTTAACGATATTCACTAGGAACGAGTCTACCTTGTTTCCCTATACTTTCTTCAAGGACAAAGCCGCAAGCGCAAAGCTTCCGGCACAAAGGATGACGAGCAACAGGACAAATGATGACTACTAAGGCTTCCGTCAATCTCTGGACTTCCACCGGCCACGCGGCCGATTACCTGGGTCGCGCGAATTCTATTCCTCACCGCACCGAAGGCGAATCGACGCTTCTCGAATTCATTCCGGCGAACACACGCCGCGTCCTCGATCTTGGTACGGGAGACGGCCGCCTGTTAGCGCTAGTCAAGTCTGAGTTGACCAGACGGGCGACCGAGCCCGATATCAATGCTAAAGTGAATGCCGTGGCCGTCGACTTCTCACCCGCCATGCTCGAGGCTGCGCGGAGACGCTTCGCCACGGATTCCTCGGTTACTATCCTCGCCCACAATCTCGACCATCCGCTCCCGGCTCTGGGAAAGTTTGACGCTGTTGTTTCCAGCTTCGCGATTCATCATCTGCTACACGAGCGTAAGCGGGCGCTTTATGCCGAGATCCACGGCTTACTGAACCTTGGAGGAGTTTTCTGCAATCTGGAACATGTAGCCTCGCCCACACCACGATTGCACGAGGAGTTCCTCCACAGCATCGGTTACACCGTTGAAACGGAGGATCCATCGAACAAGCTGCTCGATCTCGAAACCCAGTTGCAGTGGCTGCGAGAGATTGGATTCGTTGACGTGGATTGTCACTGGAAGTGGCGCGAGCTAGCGTTGCTGGTGGGGCGAAGGGCGTGAAGTGGGCAGTTGTCGTGCTAGCTATCGGGATCCTTCGACTACCGTCAGGATGACAGCCTTTTGGGCTTACCCGGCGCTGACGAGGTTCGCCACCCACTCCCCCGCTTCCCGCGTCCCGAGCGACCCGCCAATATCT
Organism: uncultured Acidobacteriota bacterium; assembly: GCA_963842075.1. GTDB lineage: Bacteria > Acidobacteriota > Terriglobia > Terriglobales > Acidobacteriaceae > Sulfotelmatobacter. The sequence goes on from CAWJFA010000024.1 coordinate 608,287, forward strand.
TGCGTGGTCTTCTTCTGCCGCACCGCCTCGAGTACGGCGGCTTCAATCTTTTCCGCTTCGCGTGTAAATCCCAAATGCGCGAGCATCATCGCCGCAGTCAAGATCGCGCCAAATGGGTTCGCCACATTCTTCCCTGCGATCGGCGGAGCGGAGCCGTGCACCGGTTCGAACATCGACGTCTTGCCGGGATGAATATTGCCACTGGCTGCCATACCCAGGCCGCCCTGCAGTCCGGCAGCGAGGTCGGTGATAATGTCGCCAAACATGTTGTTGGTCACGACCACATCGAAGGGCCGAGGATCCCGGACCATCTGCATGCACAGCGCATCTACGTACATGTGCTGCGCCGCTATCTGCGGATGCTCGCCGCTCACTTCCTTGAACACGCGCTGCCACAGGCCGCCGGCGTGTGTCATGGCATTCGACTTGTCGCACATGAGCACGCCGCCGCGCGGCGAACCGTCCAGCTTAGGGTGGCGCTCGCAATATTCAAATGCGTAACGAATGATGCGCTCTACACCCTTGCGCGTGTTGATGTCTTCCTGAATGGCGATCTCGTCCGGCGTTCCCTGTTTGAAGACTCCGCCGGCGTCGGTGTAGACGCCCTCCGTGTTCTCGCGGATGACAACAAAATCCACGTCCTTCGGCTCAATGCCCTTCAACGGGCACAGAGCCGCATCGAGCAGCCGCACCGGGCGCACGTTCGCGTAGAGGTCCATCCTGAAGCGCATGCCGAGCAGAATCTCTTTCGCGTGAATGTTCGTTTTGACTCGGGGATCGCCAAAAGCGCCGGCGAGAATGGCGTCGAAGTCGCGGCCGAGCATGGCGAAGCCATCCGGCGGCACTGTCATGCCATCGCGAAGATAGCGATCGGCGCCCCAGTCGAGGTCGGTGATCTCGACGTCGGCTCCGGATGCCCGGATAACTTTGAGAGCCTGCGGGATCACTTCTTGTCCGATCCCGTCTCCGGGAATGACGGCGATACGCTTCCGGGAAGGCTTTTGCGGGTCCACGGCAGAAAACTTAACACAGGGCGAGCACAATCAGTAAATCTTGGTGGGCTAAATATTGGTAAGCATCTCTAATTTGCGAGATCCAATTGCGGAGGTCAATCGACAATCGACAGCCGGTAGTTGGGAATGAATCTCGCCGCTATTCGCTATAATCAATACTTCCATGGAATCCACCCCACTCCAAGACGCACTGCGACCGCAGATGGGCCGCGAAAAGGAATTGCTGGCCTCGGCGGACTATCGCGGAGCCGTAACAGTTGCGAGCTTTGGGAATCCTCAGGAGGAGTTCTCTGCCCTGCTGAATGGCTGTGGAATTTATGATTTGGGCTATCGTTCAAGAATTTCGATCACCGGCAGCGATCGCGTGCGCTGGCTCAATGGCATGGTAACGAACAACATCCGCGACCTCGCCGCAGAATGCGGTGTATATGCCTTCCTGCTCAACCCGCAAGGCCGCATCCTCGGCGACATGTACGCCTACAACCTGGGTGAGGAGCTCGCCGTAGACACTGATCGCAGCCAGGTGGAAAAGATCCTGGCTACGTTCGACCATTACATCATCATGGATGATGTGGAAGTGGCAAACGCCAGCGAGACGCGGACTGCACTGGGACTGGCTGGACCGAAATCACGGGCTATCCTGAACGCTGCCGGAATTGAAGTTCCTGAGCTACAGCCGCTGCAGATGGTCACTCTGCAATGCAACTGCGAATGCGCCTGCGTGGAGTGCACGGTGGTACGCGGCGAGAATGCGCCCCAGGAGTGCTATGAGATCTGGCTCGCTGCCAAAGATGTTTACAAGACGTGGCAGGCGCTGATTGCCGCTGGAGCGACGCCCGCGGGCAGTGAAGCTCTGGAGATGCAGCGCATTGTTGCGGGCATTCCGCTGTACGGCGTGGACATTCGCGAGCGCGACCTGCCCCAGGAAACGGAACAGATGCGCGCGCTCAACTTCAACAAAGGCTGCTACGTGGGTCAGGAGATTGTGGAGCGCATTCGCTCGCGGGGTAACGTGCACCGCAAGTTTGCCGGCTTTTCAATGGATGGTGCGGTGTCGATCGTGGCAGGAGCCAAGATTTTCTCCAGCGAAAAAGAGGTGGGCGAAGTCACCAGCGTCGCGAATCTGAGGATGCCGCCGGGCGACCGCGCCATTGCTCTGGGATACATTCGGCGCGAGGTAAGCGTTCCTGGGCGAGTAGTTACAATTGGAACTATCGAGGCAAGCGTCATTCAGTTACCGGCAGATAGTGTCGCACTGGCGGATGATGCGATGCTGCACAAAATCTAAAACAGCATTTACGAGGATAGGTGTTATGGCTGAAAAAAGACAAGAATCAGGTTTTACAGTAACTGACCGTCGTTTGTTCACGGAGGACGGGGAGTTACGCAGAGATGTTCACAAAGAAGTAGAACCGCCGGTTGCGACGCCTCCACCGGCTCGGCCCGCTGCCCGGGAAACTGCGCCAGCCAGCAGTTCGGTCGCGACGTTCCCAGAGTCTGCGGAAGGAGTCACCGGGTCGGAAGTACCTCCCGCGCCAACGGCAGCCGAGCAAAAGGCACAGGCCGACGCCTATCGCGAATCCGCAAAAGAATTGGACTCACGCGTGGAGTTGAGCGGCCGCTCTGCGAAAGAATTTGAGATGACTTTCGAGCGCTTTCTCGCATCGCTCTACATGACGGCGATGCTGCAGTTAGGATTGATGCATCAGCAAGGTGAACAGCCTCGCATGGACATTATTGGTGCGCGCCAGACTATCGACACGCTCGCACTGCTGGCGGAAAAAACCAAAGGCAACCTCACAGCCACGGAAGAAACATTTTTGCAGAACAGCCTCTACGAAGTGCGCATGGCCTATGTAGAGGTAACCAACACGCTGTCTCGTCCGCCGCAAACGGGAGCTGCCACGGGAACCAGCGGACGATGAGCAAGAAGGCCGGAGCATGAAGGCCAGGCTCACAGTGCTAGGCAGCGGGACGTCCATGGGCGTGCCTACGCTGGGTTGCAGCTGCGCAGTCTGTCACTCCTCCGATCCCCATGACCGCCGCACCCGGCCCTCAATAATGATCGAGTATGCGGGAAAGGTTGTGCTCATTGATACCACGCCTGATTTTTACGCGCAGGCCATTCGCGAGCGCATCATTCGCGTGGATGCGGTGTTTTACACGCACACCCACGCCGACCATATTCTTGGCATCGACGATCTGCGTCCTCTGAGTTATTCTCACAAGCCGGCGAGGCTGCCGCTTTACGCGCGCCCCGACGCGGCAGCTTTCCTGCGCAGGATGTTCAGTTACATTTTCGACGCCGATTATAAGTATGGCGGCTTGCCGCAACTGGAACTGCGCCCGATTGACGGGCCGGTGGATCTTTTTGGGGCGCGCTTCGAGCCGGTGCGGCTGATTCATGGCGAAGCGGAAATCTATGGCTTCCGCTTCGGGAGCGCGGCGTATCTGACGGATCACAGCGAGATTCCCCAAGCGTCGTTCCATCAGCTGGAGGGTTTGGATATTCTTTTTCTGGATGCGCTGCGGCACAAGCCCCACCCCACACATTCGACAGTGGAAAATTCGCTCCGCATCGTCGAACGCGTGAAAGCGAAACGGGCGTTCTTTACCCATATTTGCCACGATCTGCCGCATGAGGCGACCAACGCTGCTTTGCCCCCGCACGTGCGGCTATCGTATGACGGGATGAAACTGGAGTTTGAAATCTGAGGTGTGAGCCATGGATTTTTTCGGATTCGCACGGAGCTTGCGAACGAGAAAGAACTGTTAACCGCCGAGGTCGCAGAGTTCGCCGAGAAGGTCAGACTTTGCGGGCTTTTAGAAAAACTTCTGCCTGCCTCGGCGATCTCGGCAGCCTTAATGTCTGACTCATGCATGTCTTTCACAAACTCGAGGACGTTCCCGCAGACTTTGGGCCTTCGTTTCTGAGCGTAGGTAATTTCGATGGTCTTCATCGGGCGCACGCGCACGTGCTCGGCGAGATTGTGCAGCGGGCGCGGCAGAATGGAGGCAAGTCCGTGGCGGTAACGTTTGAGCCGCATCCGGCGCGCATTTTGCGGCCAGACTCAGGACTGAAGCTGCTTACTCCGGCGCCGGAGAAATTGCGTTTGCTCGAAGAAACCGGAATCGATGCAGTGCTCATGATGCCGTTTGGGCGCGATCTCTCTCTGATGACGCCGCGTCAGTTTGCCGAACGCATCCTGAAGAAGAAACTTCACGCGCGCGAGGTACATGAAGGCTACAACTTCCGCTTCGGCCACAAGGCTGCGGGGGACGTAAAGGTGCTGGCGCAACTTGGGCACGAGATGGGTTTTGAAGTGAAATCGTATCCGGAGCAGAAGCTGCGCGGTGAGCCCGTTTCAAGCAGTCATATTCGAAAACTGATTGGTGAGGGACGGGTTAGCCGGGCCCGGCACCTTCTGGCGCGTCCATTCTGCATATTAGGCTCGCCCGGGCGCGGGCGCGGGTTAGGATCGAAGTACACAGTTCCCACCATCAATTTGGCGCGCTACGAAGAACTGGTGCCCAGGGATGGGGTCTACATCACATGTACGCGCGTAGGCAGGGAGCGCTTTGATTCGGTCACGAACGTGGGCAATCGCCCGACGTTCGGGGCCGATTCATTTGCAATCGAGACGCACCTGCTGAATTTTCATCCCATTGAGCTGACGCCGGAGAGCGAAGTCGAAATTTGTTTTCTCAATCGAGTGCGCGATGAGATCAAGTTTCCATCGGTGGAGGCGCTGCGCGAACAGATCGCTCGCGATGTGAAAAAGGCGCGGAGGTATTTCCATCTGCTCCGGCGCCCATGACAATTCGTACATTAACGAGACTTCTGAACGGTGCGTCCTCTAGGACCGGCGCCGGCGCTAACGTCTGGAACTTCTTCGCCCAAGGCAGTGGCTAAGTCGATTTGATGATCCTGCTCCTGCACCAAGATCTGGCGAACCTGTTCTGCCATCGCATATTCTCCCAGCGCTTCGCATTGCCGGATGCGATCTCGATAGTTGCGAATGGTTTCGTTTTCATTATCGAGATCAAACCGCAGCATTTCTTTCGCATCTTTCGACGTGCGTACCGGCTTCGGAGTAACCACTGGCATTTTGCCGAGATAGTCGATCTGCCGCGAAATGATCAGGGCATGATCGAGCTCCTGCTTAGCGTGGATCTCGAGCTGGGCAGCGATGTCCATATACTGGGCGCCGCTGAGCACCTGGGAATACACCACGTAGGCGATGATCGCCTGGTATTCGCGGGCAAGGTCGTCGTTCAACAACTCTGCGAGGCGGTCGCGGGAAATTTCGTTTTCGTTTGTGGCGGAGTTGTGTCCAGCCATTGGATTCCTCCTTCGAATTGAAAGTAATGCCACCCCATTGAGCATCAGTGCGTTGGCGGCTATAAGTCTTCCACTTCCTCGATGTTCCCGTCCAGTATTTCTTTCATGGGATGAGTCTTACGCGCGCATGTTTCGGGTTGGAAGTTCGGGACGCAAGCCCACGCTAATGCGGCAAGTAGCCTGATTCCATGGGCAACTTGCCATCTACTCGCACCACGTTGATGGTGCTGTCGACGGAGCGGACATCTATGAAGCCGACTGCGCCGGGAGTGGATTGCACAATCTTCAGAACTTCGGCGTCGGAGTCCGCAATCTGGATCGAGTCCTTATGAGCAGCGATCAGCGCCTTCCATTCGCTAGCGCTCATCTTGTTCAGGCGCTCGAGAGTTTCCGTTTCGCCGGCGGAGTCCTTGTGCAGAACCAAAACGATTGCCGTTCCATCCGGCCACTTCTTCGTTTCCGAGCGGAAAATCTTCGCCAGGTGGACGGCTGTGAGATTGCCAACGGCGTTCTCCCTATTGACGACGACCGCCATGTGGTGGGCAAAGCATGGGGTGAGGACGGTGAGGACGAAAACGGGGAGCACCGCAAACCGCTGAAGTCTCATAGACACATCCAGGTTCAGAACGTCGTTGATTGAGGATCACTCGACGAGGCTACCCGAGAATTGCAGCCCGAGAAGTCAAAACATTGTAAAAGCGGCCGCAAGGGTATCTGAAGAGCAAACATCGAGATCGGCAACAGACCTGGAAGCAAAGGTCAAAATTGGAAATTGAAAATTCCTGATCGCGCCGTACAATCCCGGCTGCATGGCGATCGGGCCCATCCAACTGATTCGGCAGGCGACACCAGGGCAGCGGCGGACGCTGCTGGCGGCGGCGCTGGGCTGGGCCCTCGACGCGTTTGATGCCATGCTTTACGCGCTCGTGCTGGCGCTGCTGATGCGCGACCTGGGTATGAGCAAGACCACGGCTGGACTGCTCGGCACTCTGACTCTGCTCGCTTCCGGAATGGGCGGCGTGCTGTTCGGCTTTCTTGCCGATCGGATCGGACGCAAGCGCGCGCTGATGGCAAGCATCCTCACCTATTCTGTGTGTTCATTCGCGTCAGGTTTGGCGACGAGCATAGCGATGCTGGCGGCGGCGCGATTCGTACTCGGCCTGGGCATGGGCGGCGAATGGAATACGGGCGCAACCTTGGTCGCCGAGACCTGGCCCACGGAGTTTCGCGCCAAGGCAATTTCGATTGTCCAAAGTTCGTGGGCATTCGGGTTTGCCGCAGCGGCTCTGGTGGCGGGGCCGGTGGCTCGCTACTTTGGATGGCGGGCAGTATTTTTCGTGGGAATTCTGCCAGCGCTATTGACGTCGTGGATCCGGCGCGGAGTGCCGGAGTCGGCGATGTGGGAGCGGCGGGACGACCAACGCAGCCCTACGGGCGGCAACATCGATAACGCCAGCGAAGAGGCAACCGGTTACGTTTCCACGAGCTTTTCCGTGCTTTTTCAGCGGACTTATCGCCGCCATACCTTCGCGCTGCTGTTCTTTAATTTCTTCTGCTTGTTTGCCTGGTGGGGGCTGTTTACCTGGATGCCGCCTTATTTGTCGCTACCCGTGTCGCAGGGCGGGCGTGGCTTCGGCGTGATGGGCACAACCACTTTACTGGTGGTATTGAATCTGTTTGGGATGTTTCCCGGCTATGCCAGTTTCGGCTGGATGGCAGATATCATCGGGCGACGCAAGGCATTCTTATTCTATAGCTTAGCGGCGGCACTTCTAATTCCACTTTATGCCGCAGCGCGTTCCCCGGCTGTCCTGATGGCGATAGGAACAATGGTTGCGTTCTTCGGAACTGGATTGTTCTCCGGCTCTGGAATCATGGGCAGTGAGATTTTTCCGACTAGCCTGCGCGCCCGCGCTCTGGGATTCACTTATAACGGTGCGCGGGCAATGAGTTCGGTGGCGCCGCTGGTGATTGGACGGGTAGGCCAGACCAAAGGCTTGGGCTGGGCATTTTATTTGTGCGCAGCGGGATACCTACTGGCCGCGTTGATGACTACACAATTGCCCGAGACGCGCGGGAAGAATCTAGAGTAGTGCGGCGTCAAGCTCACTGCGGAGACCAAGTCAGGTCCACGCGAATTGGATGCCCGGCCGAATCAAAAAGCGAGCATTCAATCCCAGTCGGAATTTTACTCGATAGGATCAACCACGAGGGATTCCTTGGCAACGGCGCGACCTGGCCGTTGTACGATCACGATGGCGGCCAGCACAAAAACGATTCCCAAGGTCTGAATAGGACGCAGCACTTCACCTAACAGCAGTGCAGCGAGAAGAATGGAGAATACAGGCTCCAGACAACTAGCAATGATGGCGCGAGTGGGTTCGAGATGCTGCAGGCCGAGGAAGTAGAGCGAGAATGCTCCCAGAACCGAGATCATCGAGAAGAGGAACAGAAACAGCCACTGCGCAGGTACGTAGCGGGCGCTGGCAACTTTCCAGGGAGGGTTGACGACGAGCCAAAAAGCCGCGGCGGCGGTGAGCGTCCAGACGAGTACGCGCCAGCGGTCGTAGCGAGCGAGGATTCGGTGTCCTGCGACATTGTAGAAGGCGAAAGAGAATGAGGCGAGGAGCGCCGCGATGAGGCCGTAAGCATCAAGGCGGAGCGCCGAGCCGGAACTGGTTCCGAGGAAATCGATGACCAGGGCGATTCCGGAGACGGCAAGACCGACGGCGGCGACTTTTTGCGGTGTGAACTTTTGCTGGCCGCGCGCCACGACGTACAAAAGAACCCATACCGGAGCGGTATATTGCACGATGATGGCGGTAGCGACGTTGGTTCGTAGAATGGCGACGTAATAGAAATAATTGGAGACCGCCACGCCGAGAACACCCAGAAGCAAGCAGTAAGCGAGATCACGCGCTGGCAGCTTGATGCGCTGCCAGCCTCGCATGCCGACAAGAATGGGAAGCAGCACGATGAGCGAGAATGTGGTCCGGGTCTGCGAAAGAATGAGCGGATCGATTGGACGCAGCGTGGCGGCGCTCAGCCTTAGCTTACCGGTAAACACTGCGCGCCCCAGAGCGGCGGAGACTCCCCATAGAAATGCGGCCGAGGCGATGAAGAAGTAGCCACGCAAAGGATGCGGGCGCGAGCTGTCGTAATTTGGCTTGGGGATGGTCAGCCTCGCGAATCGTTTCGGTCTTGGTTGGAAAGGAAAATTCTAAGGGTCATGGATTAGACGTTTTACGCATCCAGGTATTCGATCGCGGCTGTAATCTTCGCGGTTTTTTCGAGCATGGCGGATACTGAACAGTATTTTTCCTTAGAAAGTCGCACCGCGTCCTCGGCAGACTTGCGAGAGACTTTGCCACCGATGCGGTAGATCAGCTTAATTTTTGTGTAAACCGATGGCGGCTCGCTGGCGCGTTCGGCCTCCGCGCGGACTTCAAGACTGGTAAACGGCTCACGCTTTTTCTGCAAGATGGACACCACATCGTAGCCGGTGCAGCCGCACAGGCCGATCAGAACCAATTCCATGGGACTGTTGCCGGCAGCTTTGTCGCCGTCAACGACAATCGTGTGACCGCTGTCGGCGACGCCGTTGAAACGCTGCTTCTCAATCCATGTGGCGCGGGCATTATTCATGATGGCTCCCACTATTTACGTCAGATAACGGCAGATTTCCATTTTAGCCTTCGCTGGGTATAAGTCACCTGCAACAATCTTGATTTAAGATGAAATGTCTCCTGGATATTAATAAGCGTCAGATACTGAGAAGCACTTGCCTATGGTTTCAGTCGCCGATATCCGCGCCGCTCGAGCCCGTCTACACGGCATCACCATCCACACACGCCTGATCCAATTCGATCTCTGCGCAGCGGACCCTCGCCAGCTCTTTCTCAAGCCAGAAAATCAGCAGCCCATTGGTGCCTTCAAACTTCGCGGAGCTTACAACAAGATCGCCTCACTCTCCCCGGAAGAGCGCAAACGGGGCGTAATTTCTTACTCCAGCGGCAACCACGCTCAAGGCGTCGCTTATGCAGCGCGGGCGCTGGGCGTGAAATCGGTGATCGTCATGCCGGACAATGCTCCGGCGATCAAGCGCGCGGCGACGGCGGCGCTGGGCGCACAGATCGTTTTTGTCGGCCCGGGAAGCGCCGAGCGCCAGCTTAAAGCCGAAGAATTGGCCGCGCAGCATGGATATGTGATCGTGCCTCCCTACAACGACGAGCAGATCATCGCTGGTCAGGGCACGATCGGATTGGAAATTCTCGAAGACCTGCCCGAGGTCGAAACAGTTTTTGCACCGGTGGGCGGCGGAGGCATGATCAGCGGAGTGGCCACAGGAATTAAGTTGAGCAAGCCTTCGGTCAATGTGATCGGCGTGGAGCCGGAAGTGGCCGCGGATGCGCAGGCCAGCTTGCGCGCGGGCAAGATCGTTCAGTTCCCTGCCAGCGAAGTTTCGCGCACCATCGCCGATGGACTGCGCACCCAAAGCATTGGCCCCATCAACTTCGAGCACATTCGCCGTTACGTCGACGCCATCATAACTGTATCCGAAGACGAAATTCGCGAAGCGGTCAAACTGCTGGCGGCAAACCCCAACACCGTGGCTGAGCCCAGCGGAGGCGTAGCTGTGGCCGGCTTTCTGTTCCACGCCGACCAGCTTCCGAAAACGAAAATAAATGTTGCCATCATTAGCGGCGGCAACATCGATCCTAAAATGCTGGAGGATTTCCGCGGACAAAAGCGAGCTGAAACAGTCGATTCGAAATCACATTGAAGAACGCTCTTTTGCCCAGCGGACTATGGCGACCACAGACCATACCGCCTCAACCAATCCGAAAGGCCACGCTCCCTGCAGAAAGCCGTAGAGTGAGCCAAGGGCGCAAGCTCCGGCGAAGGCCAGGATGAACCACCGGCTGCGAGCTTCCAGCGCATAGCAGATGAGCATCGCCGTCACCGCGAAGAGGCCGAATATCGATAAGGGTGTCATTGGAAAAAGACCCGCCGAGTGTGGGCAATCTTACCAGTTGGTTTGGCATTCAAGTGGCCTGGGTGGTCAGGCCGATGCGTCTCCCATCACAAACCCGCCGCTCTCATCTTCTGGAATCGCAAACATTATTCTCACGCGGTCCGCACTGCGACTTGTCCTTAGAGCCGGGTTCTGGGCTAACATACTGCTAGCTCCCGAAATGTTATGAAACTGCGATTTGGCACGACTGCCATCACAATTGCCGCGAGCATTTTGCTGGCCGCCCGCTTCGGATTCGCCGACGCCTTGCGCGGAACGCTCGTGCATGAAGCACCCATTCGAGTATCCCCTAGCACCGACGCGGCCAAGTTGGCTGAGGTCGGACGCGGACGCGAGTTGATCATCATTGAGCCTGGGCGCGATTGGGTTCACGTACAGGCGATTCTGGTCCAGCCTCGTCACGACGATGATGCCACGGAGGAAGAAGAGGAAGGCAAAACCATAACCGGCTGGGTTCCGGCCAAGGAGTTGGTCAGCTCAACCACTCAGGACGGCGACCGAATTATATTTGGCGAAGCCGCCGATTCGGAAGATCAGGCCAGCCGCCGTCGCGGCCGGCGCGATGCCGCACAGGATGCGATGCAGCTTTACTACCGGGTCTATGACCTGATGCCGACATCGCCATTAGCCGCGGAAGCGCTTTATCGCGCTGCCGATATTCGCTGGCAAATCGAGCGGTCCGATATTATGACGCGGCCTTCCGCGCGCGAGCGTGAAGCCTATATGCGCGGCCAAATGAAGGAAGAGTGGATGAAGCTGGTGATGAAGAAATATCCTGGCACGAAATGGGCCGATCTCGCCGACTTTCGTCTCATTGAGAACAAGCTCTGCGGCGAGTGGGAAGGGGTTGCGAAGTGTCCGGAGAAGGAAGCAGACTTATACGAAAAATATGCCGGGGAGCACCCCCAGTCTCCTGCGGCTCCTGAAGCGTTATATGAGGCTGCCTGGCGGCGGTCCGCGCTGATTGAGATTTACAAGGTCGAACCCAATCAGAAGAAATCGGCCGAGTCCAAGGACCGTGCTCTGGCCTTGGCGCAGAAAGTTGTCAGCCAGTATGGCCAGAGTGATTGGGCCTTGCGCGCGCAACGGCTGCTCTTCTATGTGCAGCAAGGAATCCCGACGTATGGAAACGCCGGGGACTAATCCATTAAACACAACGGTCACGAGCTGCACGAAAGATTAAGAAGCATCGAAACCTTTTCGTTAATCTCTGATAAGGCTTTCTGCGATACTCTTTCCCTTACTTCTTCCTTTATTTCCGGAGGGTGATTGAACGATTACTTGCTGTCGCTTGTATTGGGGATTGTCGAAGGGCTGACAGAGTTCTTACCGGTAAGCTCAACCGCTCATCTGAGGCTTTCTGAAGCGTTGTTGCACATTAGCCTGTCGGACGGCTACTGGAAGATGTATTCCATTGTCATACAACTGGGCGCAATCGCCTGCCTGCCGGTGTATTTCCGCAGCCGTATTGCGAAGTTTGTCTCCACCTTCCCGCGCGGCGAAAGCGGTGACCGCACTGCCCTGACGCATCCACTGGGGTTAGTCATGATCGCGTTTGTTATAACCGCGATTCCTTCATTTCTACTCACGAAGGTGATTGGCAAACACCTGGAAAATTTGTACATCATCGGCTGGTCATTGTTAATCGGCGGAATCATCATGTGGATCGTCGATGCCATGAACGCGAAGTCTGAAGCCGCAGGACCGTCCGCCAGCGACAGTCGCATTCACACTTGGAAGATGGAAGCCATGACCCTCGGACAGGCCATCTGGATCGGCTTCTGCCAGATCTTCTCGGGAGTGTTTCCGGGAACGTCACGGTCCATGTCGACAATCGCGGGTGGCCAGCTTGCCGGAATGTCGCGCGCCGCAGCTTTAGAATTCTCTTTTTTCTTGTCGATTCCAACCATGGTCGCCGCTACCGGATATACGTTGTTCAAATCGCTCCGCGGCAAGGGAGAAAATCCGATCGGCGTTTCGCAGATCGACGCTCATGGATGGATCGTCCTGGCTATTGGATTTGTGGTTTCGTATGTCGTCGCCTATGCCTCTGTGGCGTGGTTCATGGCGTATGTACGAAAGCACGGATTCGTGCCGTTTGCGGTCTACCGCCTGATCGTGGGAACGCTGGTGCTGGTGTTCGCGTCGAGATTGGCGGGATAAGTCAAGTCGATCGACCACAAAAAACACGAAGTTGCACGAAGGTAAAAATAGGAATGAACTTCTTCGTGATCGTTCGTGTCCTTCGCAGTTGACGATTTTTTCGCAGTAATCCAACTGTACACTCCTGGCAAAATCCGCCATTGCCGCCGCGTCCGCTTCTTGGCATAATGATGAGGCTCTGGCCGATTTGCGCCACAGGACATTTTTGTCCCGTGTTAACGACGGCCCAAAATGCGTCTTCTGGAAAGCATCTTTGTCCCCACGGGCAACCGGCGGCTCAATGAGCTGATCGGGTTCCTGTTGTGCGTCTCTGCGCTCCTCCTCTTCCTTGCCTTGGCTTCGTATTCGCCGCTCGATCCGTCTTTTAATAGTGCATCTGTCCTTACAGGAACTCATGTTGCCCGCAACTGGATCGGCATGGTTGGAGCGATTATCTCCGACCTGATTCTGCAGTTTCTTGGAATCGGCGCCTTTCTCCTGCCGGTATTCCTAAGCGTGCTGGGAATGCGCTGGTTCGCTTCGCGGAAGGTCCAATCTCCAATCGCGAAGAGCCTGGGAGGAATCTGGCTGATCGTTTTCGTTCCTGCTCTGCTGGCGCTGCTGCCGGGTCATTTTCGCTGGTTCAGTGTGATTCCGATTGAGGGCCTGCTGGGAAGGATCGTCGGCGATGTGCTGATCCACTACCTGAATCTTGCGGGCGCTTACATTGTGTGTGCCAGCGTGCTTGCGGTCGCGCTCTACCTATCGACGGCGTTTTCATTTTCGTCGCTCCAGCTCTGGTTGCCGACGAGGTTTGCGTTTGTGACAGCATTGTGGAATCGCTATCAGGATTGGCAGGAAGAGCGGATCAGAAGACATCAGCAGAAGGAACTGGAGAAGCGCCGCAATGCGAGACCGCTGGTAAAAACACAATTGATTCCATCGCGTCCGACCGGCGCTCTCGACCCTCCGGTTCAAATGCGGCCTGCACCAGAGCCGCGCCGTACTGGCATCGAGCGCATGCTGGAGCCTGAGGTCGCGGAAGATGTTTCAGCAACGACGGGCGGAATCCTAGCGGAATCTCTGGCTCAAGCGGCGGTTGACCCGGAAGTGACTGTGCGCGCCGACAGCGATCACAAGGCTAAAACAACGATGCCAAAGATTGCGGGCGGCTACAAGTTGCCCTCCAGTAGTTTGCTGCAGCGTCCGGACGAACAGCAGGTTGTGGATGCCGACGAACTGAAATTGCTGGCGCAGGTGCTCACTGAAAAATATGCGGAATTCGAGGTGCACGGCCAGATCACGCAAATTAATCCCGGTCCCGTGGTCACGACGTTCGAGTTCAAGCCGGATGCCGGAATCAAATACAGCCGCATCACCAACCTTACCGACGACCTCTGCCTCGCGCTGAAAGCCGAAAGCATTCTGATCGAACGCATGGCCGGAAAATCCACCGTGGGCATTCAGGTACCAAATCGCCAGCGCGAGATTATCTGGCTGCGGGAGAACATCGAGTCGCAGGAATTCATGGGGCAGAAGTCGAAGCTGACGATGGCCCTGGGCAAAGACATCAACGGACGCATTGTGGTCGCAGACCTCGCGGGAATGCCGCATTTGTTGATTGCCGGCTCGACCGGCGCCGGCAAGAGCGTGGCGATAAATGCCTTCATCATGTCGATTTTGTATAAGGCTACGCCGGAACAGGTGCGGCTGATCCTGGTGGATCCGAAGCGGCTGGAACTGGGCAACTACGAAGGCGTACCGCACTTGTATACGCCGATCATCACCGAACCGAAGCTGGCGGCGAACGCTCTGCGTAATGCCGTGCGCGAGATGGAACGCCGGCTCAAGCTGCTGGCTGCGAAGGGTGTCCGGAATATCGACCAATACAACCGGCTGTTCGACAACGGCGGCACACCCAGCCTGTTTGAAGAGGAATCCGACGACAAGCCGATTCCCTACATCGTGATCATCATCGACGAACTCGCCGATTTGATGATGCTGGATTCGAGCAACGTGGAAGAGTCAATTACGCGATTGGCGCAGATGGCGCGCGCCGTTGGCATTCACCTGGTGCTGGCAACGCAGCGTCCGTCGGTCGACGTGATTACGGGATTGATCAAGGCAAACTTCCCGGCCCGCATTTCTTTCCGGGTCGCGACTAAGGTTGATTCGCGAACCATTCTCGACGCCAACGGAGCGGAGGCACTGTTAGGCAAGGGCGACATGCTCTATCTGCCTTCTGGATCGGCACGAGTACACCGGCTGCACGCGCCGCTGGTTACGGAAAAAGAAATTGCGGCGGTGGTGGAATTCTGGAAGGCGCAAGGTTCGGCCGAGTATCAGCAGCAATTCCTGGAAGCGCCAAGAGATGAGCGCGAGGCTGGAAGCGGCGGGGGCAGCGGCGACGGATCGACAGACGGCGGCAGCGAAGACGATCCTTTGTACCAGGATGCGGTGAAACTGGTGGTGGAATTTGGCAAAGCCTCCACTTCCCTGCTGCAACGGCGGCTACGCATTGGATACGGCCGCGCCGCTCACCTGATCGATCTGATGGAGCAGGATGGAATCGTAGGCGCCGCTGACGGCCCCAAGCCACGCGAAGTGCTGAAGCGTCCTGACTGGATTTCCGAGATCGAAGAGACGATGCGATAACCTCGCGCATGACCGCGTCCCATGCCTAGGCGAAACCTACGCGTTTTGAAGTGGCTTGGAACCACACCGGCCATCGCCGTTTGTTCGTTGTGCAATCGCGAATTTAAGGTTCCTCTCGAACTGTTGAAACGTGTGGGCGGCGCCACGGAATACCTCAAACTTCAATTTGCACGGCACCAATGCGATTGTGAGGAGACCGGTCCCTCCGCCGATTAAGTTGAATCGGCATCTGGACTCTTCGGCGTACGGTTACGCAGTTACGATGTAGCGTGGGGCGAAGGTGGCGCTGGAGACTTCAGTGCGCCTCAGGTTTGCGCCAAGAGCGAAGATTCACGGCGTAAAGCGCAATACAGAATACATTTGCAGGAATGAAGCCGAATTGTGCCGTTCGAAATCCGATCACACAGATGACCACGCTATTGATTCCCGCCAGAATCCAGCCCTCCCAATAGCGCCTTCCCAACAAGATGGTGGAAACGACCGTAAGAATGCAGGATAAATAATCAAGCCTGAACACTACCGAAGCCTCCCCCGACAATCTGAGTATGCAGCAAGACGGGCGAGTTTTCTGTGATTCCCACGGAAATAGAGTAACGGAGGTAATCGTCCTAAAGTTCAGCCGACGCTCGGTTAGAATTCTTGCGTATATAGGACTTATGTCATGAAAATTACCACCGAATATTTAAAGTTTCATACCAAGACGCACCGCGCGTATGTGCACATCACCCCGCAGGTGGAAGAGATTGTGCGAAAGAGCGGAGTGAAAGAAGGTATGGTTCTGGTTTCAGCCATGCACATCACGGCGGGTATATATGTGAACGACAATGAGAGCGGTCTAATTGAGGACATCGATCAGTGGCTGGAACACCTGGCTCCGTTCCGCAAAGACTACAAGCATCACGAAACCGGCGAAGACAACGGCGATTCGCACCTCAAGGCGCTGTTGATTCACCACGAAGTAATCGTGCCGATCACGGCGGGCAATCTTGATTTGGGAACCTGGCAGCGAATTTTCTATGCCGAATTCGATGGGCAGCGCGACAAGCGGGTCATCGTTAAGGTCATGGGGGAATGATGCTGCTTGCCCGGAGAAGCGTCTATCCGTACTATCGAGAGCGGCAACTGGCATCTTGCCGCGACCGCGCCGGGAGGGTTAATGAGTGCCGACGAGCTTCAAGAACTGCAGGAGAACGCTGAACACGCGCACCACAACCCCAGCCTTGCGCCGGTGTCATTAACTATGGCCGTGCTGGCTGTGCTGGTGGCGGTGGTGTCCCTACTGGGACACCGGGCGCACACGGAAGAAGTCGTGCTGCAGGCAAAGTCTTCCGATCAATGGTCGTATTACCAGGCCAAGAACATTCGCGGGCATGAGGACGAATTGTTCAGCGCAATGGCCGCCGTGGTGGCAAGCAATGACGCCGGCGCAGTGGCCAAGTCCCGAGAAAAATACAGCCAGGAAGCAGATAAGTACAAGCGCGAGAAAGACGAGATACAGGACGAGGCACGCAAATTGGAGCGTGAAGTCGCCATCGAACGAAGGCACGCCGACCGCTATGACCTGGCAGAAGTGTTTCTGGAGATTGGGCTGGTAATTACTTCGATCACTTTGCTATCAGGGCGGCGGCTCTTCTGGCATTTGGGGATTGTATTGAGCGTTGTAGGGATAGCGATCGCGGTGAGCGGGGCAATGGTGCGCTAGCGCTCCCATGGCTGAAAACTGTAGCTAAGGCAGAAAAGCTTTCATACAAAATAAGCTGCCGCCGGATTTCTCGAACTCCGACGTATCGAGAATAACAGGCACGAGACCCTCCTGATTGAGCATACCCTCAAGATGCGGCGTGATGCGGGGAGTGAGGTAGCTTCGCCCAGAAACGATGCCGTTGCCCATGAACTTGTGGGCTTCGTCGGGAGTGAGTTCATGCACGCGCTTCCAATAAGTGCGTAGCGTGGCCAGCGATTCCGGAGCAAAAGCGCCCGGGAAAATGAGTGCGGCTTCGTTATTCAGCGGGCTGAAGCAGGTATCGAGGTGATAACAGAAGTGGTCGATCAGGTGAAGAGGGATGACCGGGATTCCCAATTTGGACATGGCGTCGCTAAATTTCGCAACACCGCCCTCGGTCGAGCGAAAGCCGTGGCCGGCATAAATGCGAGACCAGTCGGGATGCCAAAGCAGGTCGCCGTGGCCTTCGAGATAGTCGGCGCCGAGATCAACTTCAATAATCTTGAATCCATGCTGCTGGTACCAGTCCACATAGAGTGGAACCTCGCGCTGCCGTGAGGCGTGCATCATGTGGCTAGGCACCACAAACTTCCCCACTCCCTGGTGAAAACCGACGAAAACCTGGTTGGCGGCGAAGACCATATCTTCCAAGCCTCGGACGGGATCGATGGTTTCGATCTGGCAGCCGTTTTGCTCGAGTGCGGAATAGAGAGCCTGCCACTGCCGCTGCGCCTTCTCGCGATCGACCGCAGCATTCGCCGACATGTAGGGATTTTTTTGGTCGACTAAGTCAAAGAAATCCGGAGAACACAACAAGATGCGCTGGGCCATCGCTGAAATGGTAGTGGGACGTGAGGGTTCGGGCAAGCTAAGACGCCGACGGTTCGTCAGAGTGCCGATGAATCGGCACGCAAAAAAAGCGCCAGTCTGGAGAGTTAGGCCAATAGTCTCGAATCTAAATGGTGGTATCTCACATGCACATGCTATTGACTCTGGCCGCTTTCTCGAGACGCAGCGAACGATGCTGGAGCTCCCCGTCTGAACCTGAGAGGGCAGTCAGGCGGAGGGTGTCATGCTCAGCCACTGTGCGAATTCGCAATGCTTAAGACCGTTTCTTCGATTAGGCGAAGGCAAGCTATTCCTGGTGGAAACGGAAAGTGTGGCCGGGTCCGCAGACCTGAGATTTGCACTGCCTCGTGATGCGCGGCGCCCGCCCCGCAGAGTGGAGCGGTATTGGCTGTGCGAGGAGTGCGCGGCGTTTTCAACACTGGTTCACGACCGACAGCACGGAATCATCTTAATGCCACTTCCTCCTGGCACGAGAAGAGCTCTGGCAGTGGAGCGCAGAACATCCGCGTAGAACAGCCGCGTAGAACAGCGCAAAGAGACCAGCCCGAGATTCCCATAATGTCTAGGCGGTGCTTACGCGGCGATGGGGAGCGCGGTATCCCATACCCATCGAGATGTGCCGTGCTGCGTCTTTCAGAGCTTCGAGAATGCGGGGCATGGTTTGCGGACTGACCTGCTGGGTGGTTCCGCTTAGTCCCAGGCTGGCCAGGATGGAGCCACGCTCGTCGAAAATAGGAGCGCCGACGCAGCGCGCACCCAGATTGTTTTCTTCGTCGTCGATGGCGCAGCCTTGGGTGCGAACCTTTTCCAACTCCTTGAGCAAGCGCGGCAGGGTGATGATGGTCTTGGGCGTGCGCTTTTCCATGCCGCTCTTGTGCAGAATTTGCTCCAGTTGCTCCTGAGAAATGTGGGCGACGATCGCCTTGCCAACGCTGGTGGCGTGCACGCGCATTCGTCGGCCGACCCAGGTATCCATGCGGATAAAGCCCTCCGGCTCAACTTTCTCGATGTAGACGGCGTCAGAACCATCCAGGACCGCAAGGTGGCAGGTCAGGCCGGTCTGCTGGGTCAGACGACGCATGATAGGGAGTGCCACCCCGCGAACATCCAGCCCGCCTAACGCGCCCCGGCTAAGACTCAAGATCTTCAAGCCTACGCGGTACTTTCCCGACTCGGCGTCGCGACCCAAATATCCCTGGGTTTCTAACGTGCGGAGAATGTAACTGGCCGAACTCTTTGGAATGTTGAGTTTACGGCTGATCTCGGCATTGCTTAAGCCATCGGAGGCTTGGGCAACGGCTTCCAGCATCGCTAAAGCACGTTCGACGGCGGCAGAGGGCGAATCGGATAACACTTTTGTCATAAGAGAGTAGAAGCCTGTAGCCGGCCAATAAAATGAATGTATGTTCATCATACTGAACACGGCCTTGACCGGCAACTTAAAAGTAAACTACGCTTCGCCAGTATGATGAATATGTGTTCGCCATATTGAACATATCCAAAACGCCGGGCCGCCAAGGAGAGTACAGCATGTCCGCTAAAGAAAACGGAAACCAGCAACATTCCATGAGCGAAGAACAAAAAAGCGCACAGTATGCAGTTGCGCAGGATTGCCTGAATTACGAGTGGAAGAACAATTCGCGATGGAAGGGAGTTGAGCGCCCGTACACGGCGGAGGATGTGCTCCGGTTGCGCGGATCGATACACATCGAGCACACGCTAGCCCGTCTCGGGGCGGAGAGATTGTGGGAGCTGTTGCAGACCGACCCTTACGTGAACGCCCTGGGAGCGGTTACAGGCAACCAGGCAGTGCAGCAGGTGCAGGCAGGCCTGAAGGCGATTTATGTGAGCGGGTGGCAGGTGGCGGCGGACGCCAACAATGCAGGACAGATGTATCCCGACCAGAGCCTGTATCCGGCGGATAGTGTTCCGAACCTGTGCCGTCGCATCAACAGTGCGCTGCAGCGGGCCGACCAGGTGCACCATGCGGAAGGCAAAGTCGCTCCGACCGAGACTTGGTTTGCGCCGCTGGTTGCCGACGCCGAAGCGGGTTTCGGTGGAACATTGAATGCCTTCGAACTGATGAAGGGAATGATCGACGCGGGTGCAGCCTGCGTGCATTTCGAAGACCAGCTTTCGTCCGCGAAGAAATGCGGACACCTGGGCGGCAAGGTGTTGGTTCCTACCAGCGAAGCGGTGCAGAAACTGGTAGCAGCGCGACTCGCGGCCGACGTCATGGGCGTGCCGACGCTGGTGATGGCGCGAACCGATGCGGACAGCGCACATCTGCTGACCAGCGACATCGACGCACGCGACCGCGAATTTTGTACTGGCGAACGTACTCCAGAAGGTTTCTTCCGCATTCGCGGTGGCATCGAGTCAGCAATCGCGCGCGGCCTGGCTTATGCACCTTACGCGGATCTGCTCTGGTGCGAAACCTCGCATCCCGATCTCGAAGAAGCGCGCCAGTTCGCTGACGCCATTCATGCGAAGTATCCCCAGAAGATGTTGGCCTACAACTGCTCGCCCAGTTTCAACTGGCGCAAAAAGCTCGATGAAGAGACCATCGCCCGCTTCCAGCCGGAGCTGGCCCGTACGGGTTACAAGTTTCAGTTTGTAACTCTAGCCGGTTTTCATGCGCTCAACCTGAGCATGTTTGAGCTGGCTCGCGGGTACAAGCTTGCCGGGATGACTGCCTATTCCCGTTTGCAGGAAAAAGAGTTCAGCCGCGAAACACAGTACGGCTACGAGGCCGTAAAGCACCAGCGTTTTGTGGGCACGGGCTATTTCGATCAAGTGCAGCAAGTAATCAGTGGCGGGCTGGCCTCAACGACCGCGCTGACCGGTTCGACTGAAGCTGAACAATTTGGCGGAACAAAAGCATTGCTCCGAACTGAACATGGTCCGGACGCGGCATGCCAGCCTATCCTCGGCGATTGTCCGCACGCGCCGGTTCAAATCGAGCCCGGTCCTGAGGAGATGCTGCTGCCGTCGGGGGATTGAGATCGCGGGTTACAATCGTCGGCGGTCGAGGATCCGATTTCATTCGGACTCGCGCCGGGCTGTCGATGCCAGCTAGATCGATCCAACGTAGATCTGCGCGGAGTGACGCCCCGAATGGGCGGCTTTCTTCTGCTATAATCAAACCGCCCCTGATGGTTTCGTTTCACATCCGTGCGGAAGTGGTGGAACTGGCAGACACACCATCTTGAGGGGGTGGCGCCGAAAGGCGTGGGGGTTCAAATCCCCCCTTCCGCACCATTGCACTCACTCTGAACAACTTAGGACCTCTGGATTCATGATTATCCTTGTCACCATCATTCACGTAATCGTTTGTCTATTTCTAATTATCGTCGTGCTGTTGCAGAGCGGTAAGGCGGGAGACATCTCCGCAGCGTTCGGTGGTCAGGGTAGTCAGGCCGCTTTTGGACCGCGAGGCGCGGCGACGGCGCTATCCAAGGCTACGACCGTTTCGGCTGTTCTGTTTATGTTAACTTCAGTGACGCTTTCGATCTATGCCATCAAGCATGGTGGGCCAAGCTCCGTGTTGCAGGGAGTGAAATCAGCGCCGGTCAAGACTCAGCCGGCAGCACCGGCGCCCGCGCCAGCCGCTCCTCCGACTCAAAAATAGAACCTAGCGAATTCGAAATACAACTCTTCCCTGCTCAAAATCTGCTCTTCTTCAAAGTAAATACTCGCGGCCAAAAAGTTTTCGGTTGCGGTTTTCTACCCTGTGGTTTGCGGGTTTTGCTGTAATTGAATTTCACCCATGCGGGTGCTACCATCAAAATATCGGCACTTATAGCCGGGAGGTATCAGATATGTCGGATCGTGATGGCAGCAGCTTTGTATGGTTCCTTGCAGGGTTGGGCGTAGGCGCGGTGGCGGGAATTTTGTACGCGCCGCGGGCAGGGAGCGAGACTCGCGACGCACTGCGCGCTCGCGCCGAAGAAGGTCGTGACTATATGAAGACCAGAGCGCGCGAGGCACGCGATCAGGCGTCGGGGTGGGTGGATCGCGGCCGCGACGTAGTCAACCAGCAAAAAGATCAATTCCGCGCAGCCTACGAAGCTGGGCGCCAGGCCTATCAAGAAGCAACGACAGAGACGGGAACTGGAGCAGGAGCTCCCAAGAATTTATAGTGCTGTTCGTCTTGGACCTTTATCCTTTCAGCCGCACTTAGGCCAGCGGAGCACTTTATTATGGACAACAACCTTATTCCACTGTTTATTGCCCTTACGGGAGCGGCCGTGCTGCTGCAAGCCGGCCTTCTGGCAGCAATGTACCTGGCCATGCGTAAGACGAGCACACGCCTTGAAACGCTGGCAAATGAAGTTAAAACCAAGGCCCTGCCTGCCATCGAAACCGCACAATCGATCCTGACTGAAATCCGGCCGAAAGTGCAAGTGATCGCCGACAACCTCATGGAAACAACGACCGCGGTGCGCGATGAAGTACAGCGTATCGATGCCGCCGTGAATGATGTCGTGGATCGGGCGCGCCTGCAGGTGATCCGCGCGGACGATATGCTCAGCCGCACGCTCGACCGGGTGGAAGCAGCGTCCGAGATAGTGCACAAGACGGTAGTCTCGCCGGTGCGTCAAGTCTCAGGCGTGATCCAGGGAGTCACGGCCGGGGTTGAATTTCTACTCGGGCGTGGACGCAAGAACGGACGCAGCCGCGATGCGCGGCGACCCGTGCCGCAGGACGAGATGTTCATCTGATTTCTGATTTTTGATTTCAAGAGTCCGAACCATCTCCCGGCAAAACCCTTCCTTCAATAATTGCAATCATGCGCTATCTTGTTCGAGCTCGCGTTAAATCTGGCCGCGAAGGCGATCTGCTGAAAGCCATTGAGAATGAAGCTCTGGGCCAAGGTTCCGTCGCCGAGGGCGAATACTTGCGCAACATGAAGGACGCGCGGCTCTGCGGCGACCAAACCGTCCGTTGGGCAGAAGTTTGTTACTGCCCTACACCACTGCAAGAAGAGCGTCCTTATTGGGAAGAGTACTTTGACCTGGCGCGAGTGCAGGATGCCCATGACCGGCGCAAGTGGCGTGACGAGAACGGAAGCGAACCCTGGGCATGTGGCGATTGCGATTGCACGGCGCGCCTGGAACAGAAATTGAACGCATCCGGCACATCGTTCCTTAACTGCCTGCGCGCAGGCCGCGAGCCAGCCCGCAATGTATCCTCGAAAGCCAATTCCTCGCCGCTCGCCGCCTCTTCCCTCGAGCCCGTGTCATTCCATTTGGACAAGAAGTGACGCCAGTTGTTCCAGATCCAGTGCGAGTTCCCGTAGATTGAAGACGAACGACCAGAAGGGCAACATGCGATCAAGTGCAAAGGGCGCGGTCACGCGGCGCTCGCGCAGCCGGGCGAGGTCGGCGTCAAGCTCGCGCACTGCTTGTTCCAGCCCTCCGCTCGATAGAATTTCTTTGCGTTGAGTACGAACCGCCTCAGCCAAATCAGAGAAAGCGCGAGTTGTGCTCTCCACCAAAGCTGGAAGCGAAGGCACAAGGTTGGGTTGAACGCGGGCATGCACATAGAGGCCGCTGTCTTCGGCCATTGCGGTCAGCCGCCTCCGGACCTGATCGGACTGGTCGACGAAGGCCTGAAAGGCTCCCTCATTGAAACGCGCGAATACGAGTTCCCCGCGCGCTTCCTCCAGATGTTGCGTGATTCCGCGGCGCAGGTCGTGCAGTTGCCGGTCAAGCAACCGAACTCCCTCTTCGTTCTTAATGCCCTGCAGCGCAGCCGCCGTCACCGCTGTGTAGAGTGCACCAGCACCTTGCAGGATATTCGCGATCTTGCCGCGCAGAGCCACGCGCGCATGTACCGGCCAGACGAGAGCACTGACGGCGAAAGCGACGATGGCTCCTAGCAGGGTGTAGGCCACTCGCAGCCACGCCACGTGCCAGGGCTCTTCGATGCCGCCAAACACTAGGATGAGCGCCGCAGTGAATCCCGCGGCATTGAAGCTGGGATGCAGCGCTGTGAGGTAGGCAAAAAACGAAGCCAGTATGAAGAGGGCAATCCCCGCACGTACTGCTCCGGTACCCAATAGAGGAAGCAACAGAGCCGCCGCCAGCGCCCCGCTGGTGGAACCGATGGTGCGATAGAGCGCCGCTTTCCAGGAGGCGCCCACGTTCGCTTGCGTCACCACCAGTGCGGCAAAGACTGCCCAATAGCCTTGCGGCAGGTTCCAGCCGGCATAGATCGCGTACGTAATCGTGCCCGCGAGTCCGGTCTTAATTCCCTGCTTGAGGGAAGAGGCTTCGCGCTCCCAAAATGATGGCGCAACAGGGAGTGCGGGACTTCCAGAGAATGGCAAAGCGGGATTTGAGGATGCCATGAGGGAGAGTATATTCGCGTGCTGGATGAATCCTCTGCCGGCGAAATGTATTTGGACTATACAATCCAGGCGCCGCCTACGACCACATCGTTGTCGTAGAATACGGCGGCTTGCCCAGGAGTGATGGCGCGCTGCGGCTCGTCAAAGGTAACGAGAATCTCGTCGGCGGCAATTTTCTCGAGCATGGCGGGCGCGGACTCGTGGCGGTGACGGATTTTCACCGAGACACGCACGGGCTCGCGCAAATCGTCCACAGAGATGAGATTCACGCGCTTTGCGCGCAGGCTCCGCGAATAAAGATGCTCGCTGCCGCCGACCACCACCTGCCTCTCGGCCCCATTGATTTGAATTACGTAGAGCGGCGATCCCGTCGCCACACCCAGCCCTTTACGCTGGCCCACGGTGAAGTTGTGAATGCCGTTGTGTTCGCCGATCACTTCGCCGTTCGCCGACACAAGTTCACCTGCGGTGTCGGGCAGGGCCTTGCCATTTTCGGCGAGATAAGCATCGATAAAACGCTTGTAGTCGCCGCCGGGCACGAAGCAGATTTCCTGCGAGTCGGGCTTCGCGGCCAGGGCCAGGCCTTGTTTGCGGGCCATTTCGCGAACTTCCGGCTTAGTCATTCCACCCAGCGGAAAGAGTGTGCGGCGGAGTTGCTCCTGGGTAAGGCCGAAAAGGAAATAGGTCTGATCCTTGCCGCGATCGGTGGGACGCTTAAGCAGCCAGCGGCCGCAATTGTCGTCATATTCCACGCGAGCGTAGTGGCCGGTGGCCACGCAATCGGCGCCGATCTGCTGTGCCACGACCAGCAACTGGTCAAACTTCAGGTGATTGTTGCACAGGCTGCACGGAATAGGAGTGCGCCCCGAAAGATATTCTGCAACGAAGGGACGCACGACATCGCGTTCAAAGCGATCTTCGTGGTTCACGACATAATAAGGAATGCCGAGGTGCTCGGCTACGCGGCGAGCATCGTAAACATCATCGAGCGAGCAACAGCGGCCAGTTACTTTCTCCGGCATGCCCTCATGTCCGGCCAGACGCCGCTGATTCCAGAGTTGCATCGTCAAGCCAATGATGTTGTGTCCCTCGGCACGCAACATGACCGCGACAGTGGAAGAGTCGACTCCGCCCGACATGGCTACGGCGATGGTTCGATGATTTGGCATCTTGGTGTGCAGCAATTAGCAATTAGCTTTTAGCCTTTGACAATGTACATCGCCCGGCTAAATGCTAAGTGCTAACGGCCAATTGCTACCTTCCTATACAGTGGCGACAATTCTCGCAAGCGAGCAACAGTCTGCGGCACGAGCGCCCGGGCGATGTCGATGTCTTCTGCAGTGTTCTGCTTCCCCAGGCTGAGGCGGATGCTGGCTCGCGCTCGATCACCTCGCAGCCCCATCGCGGTAAGCACGTGCGACGGCTCAATCGCCCCGGAGGAGCACGCAGCGCCAGTGGAAACAGCCAGGCCTTTCAGATCAAGCGCGATCACCATCGCTTCGCCATCAATGTAATCGAAATAAATGTTCGAGGTGTTAGGCACGCGCGGCGCGCCGTCACCGTTCACACCCGCGTCCTCCACCTGGGCAAGAATTCCTTGCTGCAGGCGGTCGCGCAAGTTGGATATCGTTTCGTGGTCGCCGCGCTCAAAACCGTGTATGGCCAACTCTGCGGCCTTGCCGAGAGCGACAATCCCAGGGACATTCTCCGTTCCGGCGCGCCGCGAGCGTTCATGCCGGCCGCCATAAAAAAGCGGATGAAGGCGAGTTTCCTTGCGCACGTACAGCGCGCCCACGCCCTGCGGGGCGTGCATCTTGTGGCCGGAAATCGAAAGCGCGTGGCAACCGATCCGCTTCACATCAATCGGAACTTTACCCGCGGCCTGGACGGCGTCGGTATGGAAACAGACTGCAGCTTCGGCTGCAATCTTTCCAATTTCCTCTACCGGCTGTAGCACTCCGGTTTCGTTATTCGCCATCATGATCGAAATTAACTGTGTGTTGGGTCGCAGGGCGCGGCGCACGTCCTCGGGGTCGACCAAGCCGCTGCCATCGACCGGCACATAAGTGATTTCGCAGCCTGTTTCCTCCAAATTCCCGCAGGCATGCAGCACGGCATGGTGCTCGATTGTGGATGTGACAATGTGATCGCCCTCGCCGGTCAATCCCGCAATCGCCAGATTGTCGCTTTCGGTCCCGCCGCTGGTGAATACGATTTCCGCCGACTGGCAGCCCAGCAGCGAGGCCACTGAATCGCGCGCCCGCTCCACAGCCGCACGAGTTTCCTGCCCGTGATGGTGGATCGATGACGCGTTGCCAAAGCGCTCGCCGAAGTAGGGACGCATCGCTTCGAGCACTTCCGGTAGAACCGGCGTAGTGGCGTTATTGTCGAGGTATACCCGCAGCATGTCTTACTATTCTACCTGCAATATGCCGGATGACGGTTCGGAATCATTCCCACACAATGAAACCGCGCTCGAAAAGAACCGTCGGGAGGGGGTACCGCTAACTCTTTGCTCAATCGATTGATCGATCAGCGGTTTTCCATTACCACGTAGTGATTAGGATAATCCGGACCTAAATACTCCGCTCGCGGGCGGATCAGGCGGTTGTCGTCAAGTTGTTCGATGACATGCGCTGCCCAGCCGCTGATGCGGGAGACGGCGAACACCGGTGTGAACTGATCTTCGTCAATGCCCAGCACGTGATAAGTGGAAGCAGAGTAGAAATCCACGTTCGCGTTCAGCTTCTTTTCCGACTTGACGAATTTCTCGATTTTCTCCGACATGTCATACCACTGCGGCTGTCCACTGGAAAGTCCAAGATCTCTCGACATTGCCCGCAGGTGCGTAGCTCGCGGGTCCTCGGTGTGATACACACGATGCCCGAATCCAGGAACTTTTTTCTTTTGCGCCAGCATGTTGCGGACATAATCGATGGGATCCGTTTTCTTGCTGTCAATCGACTCGAGTATACGGAAAACGGCTTCATTCGCCCCGCCGTGCAGCGGTCCCTTGAGTGCGCCCAGAGCCGATGTGACCGCAGAGTGCATGTCGGACAAGGTCGCGGCGGTAACGCGAGCCGCAAAGGTGGACGCATTCAGTTCGTGGTCGGCGTGAAGAATCAGAGCGATATCCAGCGCGTGCTCGGCTGTGGCGGAGGGCTTGCTGCCATTCAACTGCAGCAGAAAATTAGCGGCGTGCGAAATCGAGCGGTCGGCTTCGACGACGTCCTTGCCTTTGCGGATTCGGTCATAAGCGGCAACAATCATCGCGATCTGCGAGGTCAACCGGATGGCTTTGCGAACGTTGGCGTCGTGATCGTTGTTCTTTTCGTCCACATCATAAAAAGCCAGCGCTGAAACCGCCGTGCGCAGGACGTTCATGGGGAGCGCGGTCTTGGGGGCATTGCGCAACAATTGAATGATTGCCGGGTCCAGGCGCCGTTCTTGCGCCAGACGCTCTTGCAGATCTTTCAACTCGCTCCGATTCGGCAAACGGCCAAACCACAGCAAGTAACAGGTTTCCTCAAACGTGGAATAGTCCGCCAGTTCGTGAATGTCAATGCCACGATAGGCAAGAACGCCGCGGTCGCCATCGATATAACAAATGCTGGAGTTGGTGGCAACGATGCCTTCCAAGCCTTTGGGGCCGAGGGTGTTGGTAACGCTTGACATAAGATCTCGCTCAATCGGATTGACGACCGTTGCGAAATCCGCGGAAGGAGTGCCGCGGGGAATGCAACTTTCTGTTATACCCCAAAAAGCGCTTCCGTTCCATACAGCCTTGCCGACTGGGTTCGGCGGGCTCAAGCAGGCCAAAGGCTCAGCGCGGTCTTGCTCAAAATCTGCTGTTGGACAGGTTGTTCCAGCGGCAGCGCGCAGAATTCATCGAGATTCTTCTTGATGTCAGGCACTCCCGGCCCCGGCCAGTCCGTCCCGAAAAGAGTTTTGCTGGCGATTTCTTTGAGCCGTGGAAAATATTCAAGTAAAGTCTTGGGCGGTATGCCGCTGATATCGAGATAAACATTAGGATGCCGGCGGATCAGAAAAAATGCCGTTTGCATCCACAGCGGACGGCCACCGTGCGCCAGCAGAATTTTTAATTTCGGAAAATCGACGGCTACATCATCAACATACATGGGATCGCCGTACTTGTTGCGTGCTCCAGGAAAGATGGAGGTTCCCGTGTGAAACATCACCGGCACGCCGTTGGCCTCGGCGGCGCGGTAAATTATTTCCAGTTCTTTCACGCCATTCAGGTAATCGTTGGGAAACAGAAGCTGATGCGGAGGATGAATCTTGATCATGCGGATCCCCAGCCGCAGAATCTGTTCCATATCGGCGAGAACATTATTAGTGTGCTTCGGATGCAGGCTGCCGCACGAAAGCAACCGCTTCGGATCTTCCTTGACGTAGTCCGCGATGAATTGATTTACGCCATTGGTGAATCCAATCACCTCGGGCGCAACGTAGTTGATGAGCACAGCGCGGTCAATGCCGCACGTATCCAAATAAGCAAGAAACGCCTTCGGCGAACGGCAGAACTCGCTAATCTGCTCGAAGTTTGACCGCTTCTTTTTCATCAGTTCGAGCGCGTGGGGTTTGAACATCTCCATCGGCTGGATATGGATGTGGCAGTCGGTGATCATTCGATGTGGCTCAATTGTTTTCCATCAATTGTTCGCTGCAGCCAACACGGCCCTCTGGGTGAACACCCGAATCATCTCTCGACGATACTCCGGTGTAAGCGCCGATGTGGTGAGAGGCTTCGCCGTGCGGGCGGCAAGGTCTCCCACGGTTGCGGCCAACTCATCGTCAACTGTCTTCCCTATCAATATCTCCCCTGCCCGCTGCACCAGGACTGGCGCCGGATTCACCGCAGTCATCGCGATCCGCGCATCCGCAACATGCCCGTTCGTCCGCTTCATCACAACTGCAACGCCTGCCAGAGGATAATCGATCGATCCGCGAACTCGCAGCTTGCGGTAGATGCCTCGATAGTCCGCCGCCTCCGGAGGCAGGAAAACCCGCGTGACCAGCTCCGTTGGCAACAGCTTGCGGTAGTTCTCTCCATCTCCGGTATAGAAGTCACGTAAGGCGATGCGTCGAGCACCCGTCGGGCTAACGATTTCAATTTCTGCGTTAAGGCAGAGTAAAGCCGGTGGAGTGTCCCCGGAGAATGCCGCCCAGCATTTCGTTCCGCCAGGCGCGACGTGGCAAAGATCGCCATCCTTCTTGATGCAGAACCCGCAACCCTTGCGCCAGGTAAGTGATTGGTTATACCAAAGACAGCGCGTGTCGAGACAGATGTTTCCGCCAACCGTGCCCATGTTGCGCAACACCGGCGAAGCGACAGTCGCCGCGGCTTCGGTGAGGACCGAAAAGTGCTGGCGCAAGTATGCTGATTTCTCGATAGCGCTAAGCGCTGTGAGTGCGCCGATTTCGACCGCCCCGTTGACTTGCGGGCGAATTCCACGCAACTCGCCTATGCCCCGCAGATCGAGCACATACTCTGGCTCAAACAGCTTTTGCTGCATCGATGGAATCAGATCGGTTCCGCCGGCAAGCACACGGATATTGCCCTGGTGTTTGGCTAGGTACGCGACGGCTTCGTCGAGTGCTCGCGGCCGAAGCAATCTGAATTGCGGAAGGCTCAATCCGCGCCTCCGGTAGTAGCTTGGGGTTCAATGCGCGCCGGATCGAGCGCATGTCGTCGCGGCCCCTTGTCCTTAAAGCAAAGCGCTCCGCCATGTTCGCGAAAATGCGCGGGCGCGGTCGGGTCCACGCCTTCGGTCAGATTCAAAATCTTGTCTTTTCTCTTGGCCCGCAGCGCCGCCAACACCCGTTCCGGAGTAAATGGAGACTCATGCAAGCGCACGCCAACCGCGTCGAAAATTGCATTCGAAATAGCCGGAATCGTTGCTGCCAGCGATCCCTCGCTGCACTCCTTTGCCCCGAACGGACCTTCGGGATCGATGCTCTCCACAATGATAGGCTCGACTTCCGGCGATTCCACCGATGACGGGCTGCGGTATTCGAGCATTCCCGCATTCATCAGCATGCCATCCTTCCAAACCATTTCTTCCGTGAGCGCCTGCCCCATGCCCATCCAAACCGAGCCAATGATCTGCCCTTCCACGGAGACCGGATTCAGCGCGCGCCCGCAGTCATGTGCCGCCCAAACTTTGTGTACGGTGACTTCGCCCGTATCTTCATCCACGCTGACTTCAGCGACTTGCGCAGAGTATGAATACGCCGGCGATGGCCCAACCCCTCCACCTTTATGTTTACCGCCGCGCGCTTCCGGAGGAGGGGCGTACGAACCAGTTCCAGTGAGCGCACCGTGGAAATCGATAGCGGCGACCACAGCTTCCTCAAATGTCATCCATTCCTTCGGTCCTGCTTCTTTGCGCTTCTGTTGCAGTGAGCCGCGCAGAATCTGCCCTTCCACGCGTCCACTCACCGAGGCGCCCGCCTGCGTTACTTCTGCTTCTTCAGCTTGATCTTTTTTCACGGTAGGCGCCGCACTTCCCTTCTTCAGAACGAGATCATCGCGGAATACGAGGTCTTCCGCGACACATCCCATCTTTTTCGCGGCCGCCGCGGCAATTCTCTTCTTCACATCTTCCGCGGCTCGCAGTGTCGCATTTCCTGCCATAAAGGTCACACGGCTGGAATACGACCCGATATCGATCGGCGTCAAATCTGTATCGGCGGCAATCACTCTCACCCGCGCCAGCGAGCAGCCCAGCACTTCAGCGGCGACCTGCGCCGTCATCGTGTCTGATCCCTGCCCAATCTCAGATGCTCCTGTGTATACGACGACTCCGCCATCGCGATCGATTTTGATGTTCACGGTCGAGTGCGGCATGTCGGAACGAATAATTGAATTCGCCGCCCCGCTCACATAGTGACTGCATGCAATCCCCAGGCCGCGCCCCCTAGGTAGTTTGCCCTTGCGCTGCTTCCA
This sequence comes from uncultured Acidobacteriota bacterium, assembly GCA_963842075.1. GTDB lineage: Bacteria > Acidobacteriota > Terriglobia > Terriglobales > Acidobacteriaceae > Sulfotelmatobacter. Next base: position 639,371 of record CAWJFA010000024.1, read on the forward strand.
CCCCGAGCGTTCAACGGTTTTCTCAATGCATTCGGGCAGACCGTAACTTTGCACTCGCAGTCCGTTCACCGTGATGCATGGAGGCCTTAGCAGATTGCACTGCCGAATTTCCGCCGAATCCATTCCTATCTTGGCAGCGAGTTCGTCCAGTTGCGATTCGAAGGCAAAACGCACGTTGACGGTTCCATGGCCACGCATGGCGCCGCACGCAGGCTTATTGGTGAGCACGCGGAACCCGTCATATTGAATGTGAGGAATGTCATAGAGCGCGCCCAGCAAAGCCCCCGAGTAAAGAATCGTGACCACGCCGTAGGAGCAGTAGGCCCCTCCATCCTGCACTACGCGCGCTTTTACGGCCGTGATGCGGCCGTCATTTTTGATGCCCGTCTTGAGATCGATGATCGTCCGCGGACGTCCGCGATGCGCCCAAAAAACTTCTTCGCGCGTATAAGTAATCTTCACCGGAGCTTGTGCCTTGCGCGCCGCCACCGCAGCTATGATCTCGAGAGGAATGACTTCACTCTTGCCCCCGAATCCGCCGCCCACCAGCGGCTTTATCACCCGAATCTGGGACATGGGCATTTCCAGCACCAGCGAGAGCTTGTGCTGCAAGTAGTACGGAACCTGCGTCGACGACCATACCGTGAGACGTCCGAGCTTGCCGGTATGAGGATCAAGTTCGAATGACGCCAGCGTGGAATGCGGCTCCATGGCGGCGTGCGTCACCTCATTTGCGATGAAGCGTGCCTCGGCTATGTGATCTGCCTCGGCAAATCCGCGGTCGGGATCGCCAAAAACGTGGTGATAATCCTTTTCCAGATTGCCCGGCTTGTTGTCATGGATGAGGTCGGTCTGCGCCTTCATGGATTCTTCAGGATCGAAGTAGGCAGGCAGGACTTCGTACTTTACATCGATCAGTTCAAGCGCTTTCTCGGCGATGGACTCAGACAAAGCGACCACGCACGCGACGTTATCGCCGACGTAACGCACTTTATCGAGCGCCAGCGCGTGCTCATCGTGGCCGACCGGCAGAATTCCATACGGATTGGGCGCATCTTTGCCGATGACCACCGCAACCACGCCGTCGAGCGCTTCAGCGCGACTGATATCGATTCGGCTAATGCGCGCATGCGGATGCGGGGAATGCAGAATCTTTCCGATCAGCATGCCGGGGACGCTGAGGTCGTCCGTATACTTGCCGCCGCCTGTGGTCTTTTCCGCCGCGTCGACCATGGTGGTGCGTTTGCCGATGATGGAGAAATTATCCATTGTCATTCCGAGCAAAAGCGAGGAATCCGCTTACTGCTTGTGGCTACGCGTCACTTGGCCGGTGATCCCTGCTGCTCGGCCGCAATCGCCGCCCGGATCGCCGCATACATCTGGCTGTAGCCGGTGCAGCGGCATAGATTGCTACTCAAAGCGGTGCGAACGTCAGCTTCCGAAGGATCAGAATTCTCCGCCAGCAGCGACTTTACCGTCATGATGAAACCCGGAGTGCAGAACCCGCACTGCGCGCCGCCCCAGTCACCATATGCTTTTTGAATCGCGGCCAGACCGCCGTGTTCGCTCACGCCCTCGATCGTCGTGATCTCCTGCCCTTCGCAGCTGGCCGCCAGCAGCGTGCACGACATCATGGCGACGCCATCCACCAGCACAGTACACGCTCCGCACGACGATTCATCACAGCCACGCTTCGAGCCGGTCAACCCCAAGCCCTGACGCAAGACATCGAGCAGCAACGCGCTCGGCTCGATAGCCAACTCGTGGTTGCGTCCGTTAATTTTGAGTTCGACAAGTTCTTTCTTCATGAAATCTAAGCAGCTAGTAATAGCTTGGTGGCATTCGTATGCTCCAGTGGGCCATTGCTAACAGCTAATTGCCTCTAGTACACCGGCACAGTCCCATCCACCTGCCGCGACCACGCATCGATCCCGCCGCGCATGGATTGTGCCTTCTCAAAACCCTGCTGCCGGAGCCAGGCCGTCACATTCATCGAGCGCACGCCGTGATGGCAAACCACCACGATGTGATTCTCTGGATCCAATTCCTGATGCGCTCTCGATGGCACATCTCCCATGGGAAGCAGTTTCGCTCCCGCCATGCGCGCCGTTTCAAACTCCCAGGGTTCACGTACGTCAAGCAAAGTAAACTCTTCGCCTTGATCGAGCTTCGTCTTCACTTCTTCGGGTGTGATCTCGTAGTCCATATTTTCAAAACCAGCAATGATTCATCTCATCTGAGAGTTCCTTATTGATTGCTAGACCTGTCTGCGAACCGAGCACGGCATCTATCCCACAGTGCGGACACAACGCCGTCTGACCGTCGTCTATCCAGTCCGTGATCTCCGCCGCGCTGAACGTCCTGCCGCAGTAGAAGCATCCACAATCGGCGCTGCTCTCGATCTCGGCTCGATTCTTGAAACAGTGCTTATGCGCAGCCTTGAGATCCTCTGGAATCATTGCTCTCTCTGCGCCGCCGCTACTTACCCGTCCATTGCGGCTCGCGCTTCTCCATAAATGCACGGACTCCTTCATCTGCGTCCGCCGTCTTCATCAATTCCTCCAGATAAATCTTCTCTGCGCGCGCCAGGCCTTTGTCGAAATGCATCGAATCCCACGCGTAGATGGCTTTCTTCGTGATCGACAGCACTGCAGGGCTTGACCGCACCACTTCCTGGACGGTCGCGTCAACCACGTCCGACAATTCTTCATCGGACATCGCGCGATTGGCCAACCCCATCTCCGCTGCCTGAGCGCCGCTGATGGTGCACCCAGTCAGAATCAGCTCCGCAGCCCGCTTCTGCCCCACCAGCGCCGCCAGCGCCGTGCACGCCACGGGCGGATAACAGGCTAGCTTGATTTCTGGAAATCCCCATAGCGCGGAAAACGTGGTGTAAACCATATCGCACATCATTGCCAATTCTGCGCCGCCGCCGAGGCAATGCCCGTGCACGGCGGCGATGGTAACCCTCTTGCTCGAAACCAACAAGTGAATGACCCTGTGGAACTTGAGCAGCATCTCCTCGACTTTCTCGGGAGTGTGATCCGCCACATTAACACCGGCAGAAAAAGCTTTGCCCTCGCCGCTCAAGACGATAACTGAAACATCAGAAAGCGCCTCGATTTCCTCTAGTGTCCGCGCCAACTCCTCCATCATAAGAATGTCGATGACGTTCAGAGGCGGATGACATAGCGCGATCCGCGCCACCGAAGAATTGATATTCAGCGCCAGTCGATCGAATTTCGATTCCACGGCAGTCGTCATCGCGATTCACTCATTCTTACTCAGACATATTACGACCAAGGTCGTGTTACAAATTAATTGCTGACTTCCTGACTTCACCAATGCTTGCCAGCGGATCACGGGCGCCAGTTTTTTCCGCTATCCACTTCTTCTCGGTCTCAATGATTTCGAGCAGTAACTTCCTGTCGGCCGGACCCGGCATATATTCCTTCAGATGTTCTTCGTAGGCGCGGTCGTCAAGCGGTTCGCCGGTCTGCGCGTGGAATTTCTGCCCCGCCCAGCGTCCGATCTCGCGATTGAACTTGATATGGGGCGCGTACAGCTTTGGCTGGCCTGGCTTCAACGCCGAGTTGAAGCGCTCGATCAGGCCAGCTACCTCATCACGATAAAGATTGCGGTTATAGTCGTTGAGATCATCGAGATCAGGCGCCTGCTGGTTCTTGGGCTCATCGTAGCGTCCCTTCACGCCCCACACGTAGGCCCAATGTGCCGAGGATGAATGGTCCGTACCGAAAAGATCGTAAGAACTCGAAATCCATTTGTTGAGATATCTCTGTATCAGCCAGCCTGGAATCACGCCGGCTTCCACGATGCGCCGCAGCCCGTCATTACCCGTGCCCATGTGAAATGCCTCTTCACGCAGCATGTATGACATCGAACGCCCCAACGGAGCAAAGGCAGAGTACTTCAGCATCTGCAACTGGAACTTTCCATCGCGATCGACGAAGTCAGTGTAGGTAAAGAAGTCCATCCAGTTGTCAACATCCACGTTGAATGCGCCCAGCAGTCGCTTGTTCTCAAAGGCGCGGCGCTCCAGCATTTTCTGCGCTTCGACTTTGCCCGAATAGCCAAAGTGATCCACGAGCAAGGCACACATTTGCCAGCCGTGGCGCATCTCTTCAATCATCACGCGCGTGATGGCGCGGCGGTCCCAGTCCGTGGGCGCGTTTTCGAGGAGATTGCGCTGCTGCTCCACGCTGGCGAATTCGGTGTCGCCCTGGTAGACGATCATGTTCATCAGCGCGTCACGCATCTGCTGCGTGGGAATCTGCCGCAGGTTCTCCCACTTGCGACGGCCTTTATAAGAACCGAATTCAATCTCTTCGGTATCGATTGCACCATAAAGCGTGTCGAAGTGGAAAGCCTCAATGTCTTTCGTGTTGACGCCGATATCTTTGCGCCAGTCGTTGAACATGCCTTCCCAATCACTGAAGGTCCCGATTTTTGCTACTTTTCCCGGCATGATGCCACTCCTAAACCATATTCAGCCAAACTGTTTTTAATTCTGTGTAATGCTCGATCGCGTGCGCTCCCAGTTCCCGGCCGAAGCCTGAGCTCTTGTAGCCGCCAAATGGCAGGGACGCGTCCATTAACCCGTATGTGTTAATCCACACGGTGCCCGCTTTTAGACGGCGCGAGACGCTGTGCGCCTTCTTTACATCACGCGTCCACACCGCCGCCGCCAGCCCGTAGGGATTATTGTTGGCCTGCTCGATCACCTCATCGATGTCGTCAAAGGTCAGCACCGAGAGCACTGGACCGAAGATTTCCTCGCGGGCAATCTTCATGTCGTTTTTCACGTCGCCGAAAATTGTGGGCTCAATAAAATAACCCTTGCTGCCATCGACCGAGACGCGGTTGCCACCGGCCACCAACTTTGCGCCATCTTTTTTACCTGCCTCGATGTAGCCCAGCACGGTCTGCATTTGCTGCTGGCTGACAATCGCTCCCAGGCGCGTTTTCGGGTCAAGCGGATCGGCCGGCCGCATTTTGGCCGCGCGCGCCACCAGTTTCTCGGTGAATTCATCCTTCACTCTATTTTCGAGAAACAGCCGCGAGCCCGCGTTGCAGACCTCGCCCTTGCCGTAGAAAATTCCGGTTATCGCACCTTTCACGGCATTGTCGATGTCGGAATCGGCGAAAACAATGTTCGGCGATTTTCCGCCAAGTTCCAGGGTAATGCGCTTCACAGTGTCCGCCGCGCTGCGCATGATTTCCTGGCCAACCGCGGTCGATCCGGTGAACGCAATCTTGTCGATGCCCGGATGCTTTACCATCGCCCGCCCGATTGCGCCGGGACCGGTAACGATATTGATGACGCCCGCCGGAACGCCTGCTTCAATCGCCAACTTCCCAAATCGCAAAGTGGTCAACGAAGTTTGGCTGGCCGGTTTCCACACGATCGTGTTACCGCACGCCAGCGCCGGGCCAACCTTCCACGAAGCCAGTAACAGCGGAAAGTTCCAGGGAACGATCAACCCAACCACTCCCACCGGTTCGCGAAGAGTATAGGTAAACGCGGTTTCGAGAGTGTTGACCGTCTCGCCGTGAATTTTGGTCGCCAACCCCGCGTAGTAATGCAGAACGTCGATGACCATCGGCATGTCGACATAGCGCGACTCAAAGATCGGCTTGCCGTTGTCGAGAGTCTCAAGTTCAGCGAACTCGTCGATGTTTTTTTCCAGCAAGTCGGCGAGCTTCCAAATCAAGCGCCCGCGCTCGCTGGCAGACATCTTTCGCCAAGGGCCATTCCGATCTTCGAGCGCGCGGCGAGCCGCCTCGACCGCGCGATCGACATCGGCAGACGAACCCTCTGCGATCTGCGTCAGCACTTCGCCCGTAGCCGGATTTATGGTGTCGAACTTTTTCGCCGCATCCACCCATTGGCCGTCGATCAATAACTGCCCGGGTTCAATCTTCACTTTAGCTGCAATCATCTATTTCGCCTTGAATACCGCTGGCCGCTTCTCCACATACGCTGCCAGGCCTTCCTTCGCATCGTCGCTTTGGAAAAGTATTTGCTGGTTCTCCCGCTCCACCGCCAACGCCGACTCCATGGGGATTTCCCATCCGGTCTGCACCGCGCGCTTGATCCGTCCTACAGCCTTGGCAGCCTTGTTTGGCGGACAGAATTGCTTGGCGTATTCGATCATGTTTTCCATAAAGCCATCGCGCTCGTAAATGTCGTTGATAATGCCAAGCTCTTGCGCCTCTTCAAACGAGAACGTGTTGCCCGTAACCATCAGCTCGATCGCTTTGCTCTTGCCCACCAGGCGCGAAAGCCGCTGTGTGCCGCCAGTACCGGGCAGCACGCCCAGGTTCACTTCTGGCAGACCGATTTTGCCCGCATCTTTGCGCGCGATGCGAATGTCTGCAGCCATTGCAATTTCCAGCCCGCCACCCACGCAATGGCCGTTGATCGCCGCAATTACCAGCTTTGGAGTATGCTCCAGGCGCAGCAGCATTTCGTTGGCGTGCAGGCAGAAGTAATACTTGAAGGTCGGATCGACGCTCGACAACATTTTTATGTTGGCGCCGGCCGAAAAGAACTTGTCGCCAGCCCCGGTCAGCAAAATAACGTACGCATCATTGTCCATACGCGCGCGCAGAATCGCCTCATCGAGCTGCCGATTCATTTCATAGGTGTAGGTATTGGCCGGCGGATCGCACATTTCGATGATCGCTACTCCGCCGTCCCTGCGGTAGTTGACAAGCTGCTTGCTGGTTTCGCCGGTCGTCGGCTGCATTGTGGTCGCCATGTTTGTGACTCCTTATCCTCGTGATCTTTTGCTGAATCTCAAAACTTTCATCTGCGCCCCATCACACCGCGCAGAAAGATCTCGCTCATCTCGCGCGCGAGTTCCTCTGCGTCGGCATCGATTCTCGGGTTATGCCATGTATAAATCCAGTTCATCATACCGAACAGGCTGAGAACCGCAGTACGCGGGGTAAACTCCAATCCTCGAGTACGCTTGAGGTCATCGAGCAACCCGACGCAAATGCGGTAGTATTCGCGCTTGATGGCCGCCACTTCCGAAGCGAAGCTATTCTTGAGTGCGTCCGCCTCGTGCGACAGTACCTTCATGCTGGCGGGATTTGCCAGGAAATATTCAAGGTGATTGAGGATTAACATGCGGATTCGCTGCTCCGGATCAGCCGCGCCCTGCAGCCTCGTCTTCAGCCGCTGTACGATGGTTGTGAAGGTGTGCTTTTGGATCAGGAAGAGCAGCCGCTCTTTGGATTCGAAGTAATAGTAAAGCCCGGCGAGGGACATGCCGCTGGCGCGCGAAAGATCGCGCATCGATGCCCCTTCATATCCTTTTTTGCAGAAAACTCCGGTCGCATGGGTGAGAATCTCGGCCAGGCGCCGGTCAAATCGAGTGGCAGATGGAGTTGCGGCGCGGTGCCGCCGAGCGGAAATCCGGGCTGCTGTTGACGAACTCGCCATAAGTCTCGGAGGACTCACCTAATTCGAACGTTCGTTCGAACCCTCAGTATACCGCGATGTGATCTTCATCACAAGCCTTGGGCTTCCAGAATTTAGCCCCGCTTCCTTCTTTTCTCAGCAGCCTCGTAGGCCTGACCGAGCCAATTCAGAGCGTCGCGCAAATCGGCGGAGGTTGCCACTTCAAAAGTAAACCAGCGCGCCTTCTTCATCTCGGTTGAACCGACGCGGGGATCCTGCTGCAACTGGGTGAGAATTCCTGATCGCGGAAATTCAAGCTTAAAAGCCAGCGAATTCGGTGTCTCCATGGCGCGAGTGCGCGGCAGAAGCGCGAAGATCTCTTCCCGCCGGTAAAGAGCGGTAAAACCAAAGAACGCACGCGTCGTGACCTGCGGCCAGCCCGCCACTTCCGTCGCCAGCGCTGCCGACCAAGCCTTCATCTCTTCCGAGGCTTTGAGGAGCTTGGGGCGGCCCTTCCGTAACTTATTTGGATCGGACGTTGTCACATCTTGGGTGCGCTCAGTTCCTTACATCCGCCAGCAGTCGCTCCACCTCGCTCTTTACCTCGCCCGTAGGCGGCAGCAACGGAAGGCGCGCCGGCCCGCCAAAGTAGCCGTTAAAGTCCATCCCGTACTTGACGCCGGGAATTCCCAACTCGCCCACAACGTGTTCTGCCGCGCGAGCGATGCGTGCCTGTTTCAACCGCGCCAGCTCCACGTCACCCTCTTTCCATGCGGCGTAAATCTCGTAACAGGAAGTCGGCGCCAGACAGGCGAAAGCAAGAATTGCTCCCACGGCTCCGGCATCGAGCGAAGCATGCAGCTTCTGCGCCGAACCCACGAGCACCTGAAATCCCGTTTCCTTCTGTCTGGTTTTTATATTACCGACCACCGTAACGGCCGCAGAAGAAGGCTTCGATAAAGATGGCGATTCCGAACCCGCCAAAGCCGCAACCGAAACCAACTCTCCGCCATTGCCACTCGAACTCCCAGTCGCTGCTGCGAGCATGCGCGGAGTCACCGCTTCGAATGTCTCTGTTACCTTCGCACTGCGCCGGATGTGACGCGTGCCTTCCACCATCTTGCGCACCTTTTCCACGTCCCCGCTCGACTCTTTGATCCCGATCAGGTTCGGATGCTCCGCCAATTCGATCACCACTTCGGCGGGAATGTCGTAGCCCGTGGCCTGCGGAAAGTTGTAAATAATCACCGGTAGCGGCGACCGATCGGCGACCGTGCGGTAAAACGCCAGGATGTTAGCGGGCTTCATCTGCTTCTTGTAGTAGTGCGGAGTGCGCACCATAGCAATGTCGTAGCCCAGTTCGGCGGCGTGTTCCGTAAGTCGCAGTGTCTCGATCGCCGACTCAATGCCGGTTCCTGCAATGAGCACCTTGTCCGGCCCAACCGCCTCTCGCGCGGATTTCAAAACGTCCCGCCGCTCCTGATCGGCGAGCAGAATAGATTCTCCCGTCGATCCGAGCACGACAATGCCCGCCGCCGGAGTGCGCGAATAACGCTCAACGTTGCTCTCGAGCTTTTTGAAGTACACGTTCCCGTTCGGGTAGAACGGCGTGGTAATAGGTGGAAAAATTCCGTGAAGTAGCATAGGGGACCTGGCTTTCGCAAGTGAAATGCCTTACTTGGTAACCAGCACTCGCGAATCAATTCGATAATTAATCAGCGCTGGCTGACCTCCAGCTCGCCACACGAATTGCTCGGTTGCGGCACCGTTCGCGAATTGCGAGTCATAGCTTAGCGTAACAGTTGAGCCCGAAGTATTGAAGTTGAGATTAAAACCTCGCTCGTCGGAACGCTGCACTCGCCCCAGCTTGCGATGAACGGCGGCGAGAAACTCTGTAATCTCAGCCTCACTGCCTGACTTTTGAAACTCTGGAGTCGCCTGAACGTAAATGTCATGGTATTGCTCGGCATCGAGCTGCGAGTGAAATTTAGTTACGGCACTCCCAGCCTCGGTCTTTGCTTTTGAAGGAGAACAGGCGAGCACCAGCAAACACCCTGTAAGCAGTGAAATGCCAATGCACAAACTCCTCGGACTGCCTTGAAGGAGATTCATCGCCTTCTCCAACCAAGCGCCACCTGGCGCCATCTCTACTGCTTTGCAGTGGCTCTTTCCGCGTGCAGCTGCTGCAGCGCCCGAATATTCACCTCGCCGCGCTGCAGCGCCGCAATCCCTTCCGCGGCCGCGCGCGCGGCCGAAAGCGTCGTAATGGTAGGAATGCGCGCCGTCACCGCGGCGCGCCGGATCGCCTTCTCATCAAACCACGGTTCAGGGCCCGTCGGAGTATTAACGATGAGGTGAATGCGCTGGCCCTTGATGAAATCCACCACGTTCGGCCGGCCTTCTTTTACCTTGTAAACACGTTCGACTTTCATCCCTGTAGCCTCAATCACGTCAGCCGTGCCGGAGGTCGCGACCAGTTTGAAACCCATATGAACAAACTTGCGCGCAAGTTCGGCGACGTAACGTTTGTCGTGGTCGGTCACGCTGATAAAGACCGTGCCCTGGGTCGGCAACTTCTGGCCCGCGGCCAACTGCGCTTTTCCAAAGGCTTCGCCGAAGCTATCCCCCACGCCCATGACCTCGCCGGTGGATTTCATCTCCGGTCCCAGCACGGTATCGACGCCGGGAAACTTATTCCAGGGAAATACTGGCGACTTCACGTAGTAGCAGCTGCCAGTGTCAAGATCTGAGCCCCGCTTGATATTTTCCGGCAGGAATTCACGCAGCTTGCGGCCAGTCATCAATCGCGCCGCAATTTTCGCCAGGGGCACCCCCGTGGCCTTCGAAACATACGGCACAGTGCGCGAAGCTCGTGGGTTTACTTCGAGTACGTAGACTTTTCCGCCCTCCGCCCCGTTCCCGGACCCGCTGCCATTGCCGCGCGGAATGGCGAACTGAATATTCATCAGGCCAACCACTTTCAGAGCCCGGGCCAGCTTGAAGGTGTAGTCTCGCATGCGGTCCATGAGCGGCTGCGGAATATCCACCGCCGGCAGCACGCAGGAAGAATCGCCGGAGTGAATGCCCGCTTCTTCGATGTGCTGCATAATTCCCCCGATCACCACATCCTCGCCGTCGGAGAGCGCATCTACATCCACTTCAATCGCATCTTCGAGGAAGTGATCGATCAGCACTGGACGGTCGTGCGAATACTCGACCGCTTCTTTCATGTACCGCACCACCGACTCTTCGTCGTAGGCGATCACCATGGCCCGACCGCCTAGCACGTAAGAAGGCCGCACGACTACCGGATAGCCGACGCGTTTTGCTCCTTCGATGGCCTCATCCAGCGACGTTGCCATCACGCCCGCGGCTTGCGGAATCTGCAGTTCCTCCAGCAGTTTGTTGAAGTGCTTGCGGTCCTCGGCCAGATCGATCGATTCGGGCGATGTGCCAATAATATTTACTCCCGCGGCTTTCAGCGGCAAAGCCAGGTTCAGGGGCGTCTGGCCGCCGAACTGCACGATCACGCCACATGGCGCGCCCTTCGACGTCTCATGCTGATAAATCGCCCACACATCTTCAAATGTAAGCGGCTCGAAGTAGAGCCGGTCGCTCGTGTCATAATCCGTCGAGACAGTTTCAGGATTGCAATTGATCATGATCGTCTCGTAGCCGTCTTCATGCAGCGCAAACGACGAGTGACAGCAGCAATAATCGAACTCAATTCCCTGCCCGATGCGGTTGGGCCCGCTGCCGAGGATGATAATTTTCTTTTTATCCGTTGGCGCGGCTTCGTCTTCATCTTCGTAAGTCGAGTAAAGATACGGAGTAAAGCTTTCGAATTCTGCCGCGCACGTATCCACCCGCTTATAGACCGGCATCACGCCGTGTTTCTTGCGCAGATGCCGAATTTTCTCTTGCCCTTCCAACCGCCACACACTGGCGAGCCGCCCATCGGAGAAGCCCATGCGCTTGGCCTCTCGAAGCACCTCGGTCGGAATCGATTCGATCGGGTGCTTCTCCAGTTCAAGCTGCATATCATTAATTTCTTTCAGTTGATAGAGGAACCACGGATCCATCGAAGTCATCTTCGCAACTTGTTTCACCGTGTGACCTTGCCGCAGCGCGTACTGCACATAAGCCAGCCGTTCTGGATGCGGCGTTACCAGACGTTGCGTCAGAATCTTCGGTTCAATTTTCTCTCCGCCAACTCGCTTGCCGGTATCGAGCGACCGAATGCCCTTCATCAGCGCTTCTTTAAAGGTGCGGCCGATCGCCATCACTTCGCCCACCGACTTCATCTGCACCCCAAGGTTCTCGTCCGCTCCGGGAAACTTTTCAAACTGCCACTTCGGAATCTTCACGACCACGTAGTCGAGCGTCGGCTCGAAACATGCTGGTGTCTTGCGCGTAATGTCATTAGGGATTTCGTCCAGCGTGTAACCTACGGCGAGTTTCGCGGCAATTTTCGCAATCGGAAAACCTGTAGCCTTCGACGCCAGCGCCGAGGATCGCGAGACGCGGGGATTCATCTCGATCACCACCATCCGCCCGGTCTCAGGATTCACTCCGAATTGAATATTCGATCCGCCCGTATCCACGCCAATTTCACGGATCACCGCAATGGACGCATCGCGCATGGCCTGATACTCACGGTCGGTAAGCGTCTGCGCCGGCGCCACGGTAATTGAATCACCCGTGTGCACGCCCATCGGATCAAAGTTCTCGATTGAACAAACGATGATGACGTTGTCTTTGGAGTCGCGCATCACCTCAAGTTCGAATTCCTTCCAGCCCAGCACCGATTCTTCTATCAGCGCTTCGTGAACCGGCGAAAGATCTAAGCCCCGAGTAAGCACCTCGACCAGTTCTTCGCGGTTATAGGCAATGCCGCCACCGGTTCCGCCCAGCGTGAACGAAGGACGCACGATGACAGGAAAACCAATTTTGCCCGCGAACTCCAAACCATCTTTCGTGCTGTTCACCAAAGCTGACTTGGGCACGTCAAGCCCGACCTTCTGCATCGCGTCCTTGAAGAAGAGCCGGTCCTCAGCCTTCTTGATAGCCGCTACATTCGCGCCAATCAGGCTCACGTTGTATTTTTCCAGAACCCCACCGTCGGAAAGTTCAATGGCAAGATTAAGCGCGGTCTGCCCGCCGACCGTCGGTAACACCGCAAAACCCGCGCCCGGCGACAGTTCCCGTTCGATGCGGATGATCTCTTCCAAATACTCAATCGTGAGGGGCTCAATATAGGTGCGGTCGGCAACCTCCGGGTCGGTCATGATGGTCGCCGGATTAGAGTTGGCCAGCACCACTTCATAGCCCTCAGACTTGAGCGCCTTGCAGGCCTGCGTGCCGGAGTAATCAAACTCCGCCGACTGGCCGATGACGATGGGGCCAGAGCCAAGAATCAGGATTTTCGAGATATCAGTGCGTTTGGGCATTGGATATTCGTATTCTTAAATCTGTTATCCCGGCCGAGACGAGTGAACGGTGGAGTCGGTCGACTGGCGAGTGGAGGGACCTGCTGTCTGCTTCAGCTACCCGGTCACCGCAAGCCAACAGCAGGTCCCTCGACTGCGAAGATCGCCGCTTCGCGGAGGCGAATCTTCATTCGCTCGGGATGACAGGGTTCTTCACGCCGATTGCTTTCTTGATCGGGTGCAAATTGAGTCGCACATACCAGCACGGCGGCGAGATCTGCCCACGTTGGATTATGCTGCACGATCGCGGCGACCCAGTGCCTCCTCGGTTCGTTGTTGAGTTGTTCCCGAGCGAACCTACCTGTGACTTAAACTCAGTGGCGGCAATTAAACAACCTTCGACCACGACAAGCGATCGCTTTGTTCACGTCGTCAAACGATTCGTAATAAACCAGCCGGTGGCACTTATATTGTCGTGTGAAACCTTCAATCAGATCGTTCTTATGCTCAAAGACACGGCGATGCAGATTGTTTGTCATTCCGATGTACAACGCGCGCGACTTGCTCGCGACCATGTACACGCTGTAATTGTGTTCCTTCACACTGCTCACCTACCCTGTCATCCCGACCGAGTCAGTCGAACGGCGGAGGCCGGTCGACGCCCCTGTCACTCCATTCCAAATCTGCTGAAACCATTTCTGATAATCCTTCGTCGAGATCACGCTCAAAATTCTTGCGCTATCTTGGGGAGTTCTGTAGCCGCCTGGCTTCCGCTGCATCAGAATGAACTCGACGTCGTTCTTGATGACTGCATTAGGCTCGTAGGGCTTTCCGAGGAAGCCCCCGCCGTTCTCTACTTCGTACGCTGCATTGGCAATTTTGTGCCAGATGATTGGAGACAGATTATCGAAGCCAATCCTCCGGCAATGTTCTTGAATAGTGGCATGGAGGGGAACGACGGTATGTCGTCCTTCATTCTTGCGCCGCGAGAGGCAGACGTCCCCGACCACGCACACCAGTCTTCCGCCCACAACCAGGGAGTCAAAACATCTCTGCCAAACTCGATCCAATTCTTCGATGAAGTCGTCGTAGTCGACGATGTGACCAAGTTGACCAGAACCGCCGCGATACTTTTTCAAAGTCCAATAGGGTGGCGAGTGGAGGCCTGCTGTTGCTTCAGCTACCCGGTCACCGCAAGCCAACAGCAGGTCCCTCGACTGCGAAGATTGTCCGCTTTGCGTCAGCGTGCGCTCACCCTTTCCACTCCTCCATCATCTTCACGAAATCCTTGAACAGATAATGCGAATCATGCGGCCCCGGCGCGGCCTCCGGGTGATACTGCACGCTGAACAACGGCAGATTGCGATGGCGCAGCCCTTCTAAAGTCGAGTCATTCAAATCCATGTGCGTCAGTTCCACCTCGCTCTCCGGCAGCGAATCCGGATCCACTGCGAAGTTATGGTTGTGCGCCGTGATCTCAATCTTTCCGGTAGTCAACTGCTTCACGGGATGGTTGCCGCCGTGGTGTCCAAACTTCAGCTTGAACGTTTTCCCGCCCAGGGCGATACCGACGAGTTGATGTCCCAGGCAAATTCCAAAGATCGGCTGGCGTCCCATGAGCCGTCGAATGTTATCCACGGCATACGTGCACGGCTCGGGATCGCCAGGGCCGTTGGACAGAAACACTCCATCGGGCTTTAAGGCCAGTACGTCCTCGGCGGGAGTCTGCGCCGGAACCACCGTTACCCGGCATCCTTCCCCACGTAACTTTCGCAAAATGTTACGTTTAATTCCGAAATCATAAGCCACTACATGAAAGCGCTCTGGTTCATCCTTAACCCCTACCATCGCCACCGGTTCGTGGGAGCGCTCGCCTACTTCCCAAACGTATGGACCCTTGGTGCTCACCACCTTCGCCAAGTCGGTTCCGTCCATCTTCGGAATCGAGTTCGCCTTGGCCACCAATTTTTCCGCGTCACTCTCAATAGTCGAGACTACGCCGCGCATTACGCCGTGATCGCGCAGATGCCGCACCAGCGCCCGCGTGTCGATATCGGACAGCACTGGCACCTTGAACTGCTCCAGATATTCCTCGGCTACCTGCTGCGATCGCCAGTTCGAGCTCACTTTCGAAAACTCGCGTACGATCAGGCCTTCGATCCACGGACGCGTAGCTTCGTTGTCTTCCTGATTGGTGCCGTAATTTCCGATCTGAGGATTGGTCAGGACAACAATCTGCCCTGAATAGGATGGGTCGGTGAAGATTTCCTGGTAGCCGGTAATAGAAGTATTAAAAACGACTTCGCCGTAGCATTCGCCTTTGGCACCGTAACCTTTGCCTCGGAAGACTCGCCCGTCTTCCAGCGCAAGGATAGCCTGCATTCTCACTCCAATGTGTGGATTTGTAGAATTTTATCAGGGAATGCGCTCGGGAGAAAGCACGGAAGACGGTCAAGGTGTGGAAATCTCGCGCAGAACTCTTGCTGCCTCGCGGTAGCCGATGATTCGGATCTTTTCGGAGGTCAGAATTGGAGGTCAGAAGACGAAGGGAACAAACCGCTTCGTTCGTCGCATGTACTCCTGGTAGCGATCGCCCAGATTCGCCCCCAGCGCCTGCTCTTCCACCCGCACGCGATAAAGATAAGCTGCCCCTCCTGCAACCGTAATGATCAGCGCGCTCAGCCAGTTCGTTAGAGCCAGGCCCGTGCCCAGATACATCAGCATCCCGCCGGTATAAGAAGGATGCCGCACCCAGCGGTATGCGCCCCGGTCGATCACCGGTTGATCTGACGACGCCTTCACATCCCCGGTGAAATGTTTGCCCAGCATGCGCCAGCAGTGGCGCCGCAACAAACTGCCGCCCAGCACCGCGGCCAGTCCGGCCGCAAACCAGAACATCCGTCCATTTGTAATTGCGAAGGTTTTAGTGCCGGCGACCGCGAAGGCTGCCATCATCCCAAACCAGCCCGCCAACATAATGAACCCCATCGATCCCCGGTCCGTGCCTTCGCCCTTCGCAGGGCGCGAACGCGAGACCAGCGCAAACTCGGGCGCATAAGCAACCAGGAACACAGCCCAAAACAACCAGCAGTAAGGCGAGGTGTAGGCCAGCGGTTTCATTGGGGAAAGTCTGCCATCTTGCAGGAGAGATAAGTTTAACGCTTGGTGCTGCAGGACGCTCACGGAAAATCAGAACAATATGACGTTAGAATCCACGACTGTTCTAGCGCACCCTCCCTACCTTATCCATGGGCCAGTAACCGAATACCGCCTTGCCGTAGATATAGCTCTGATTCACCGGACCGAAATCGCGGCTGTCATTCGACATCGACCTGTGATCTCCGAGCACGAGGTAGCAGTTCGGCGGCACCACGGTCTCTGGATAAGAACGCGAGTCGGCATAAGCCGGCGGGACATAATCCTCATCCAACACCTCGCCATTCACATAAACCTGCCCGCTATCGATGCGGATGCGGTCCCCAGCCACGCCGATTACCCGCTTGATGTAGCTCTTCGACGGATCGCGCGGATAGCGGAACACAACAATGTCTCCCCGCGAAATCGGTTCCAGACGGTATACAAACTTGTTGACGAAGATTCGCTCCTGGTCTTCAAGCGACGGCATCATGCTGGTGCCTTCTACCTTCACTGGCTGATAGATGAAAACGATAATAAAGGCTGAGATTGCCAGGGAAACCAGCAAGTCGCGCAACCATACTCCCAGCGGCGGCCGCAGGCGAACTCCACCGTCCGTTCCTTCCGGACGCGGAAGGAGCGGCGCCCGCTTGTTCGCTGATTCCGTAATCGGGGGCTCCGGCATGCGATTCTCTATTGTATACAGATCGCATTCACTCAGCAGCGAGTTGTATAGACCGGGGCCCAAAGGTCTTCGCTATGACACTTTGCTGCCGGGAGCATCGAAAGCAGGTTAAAATATCTCAACCCAGGAGATTTCGATGACGTTGAGCCATCTGCGGACAAAGTACGCCCACCGCGCCTTAACTCTCTTTTTTCTTTTTACGGTAACGATGACCTTGTCAGCGCAATGGCCCGCTCAGCAGGAAGAAGGCGGAATTCCCGCCTACAACGCCGGACCACCCCCAAAGGGCACAAAACTTCCTGCCATCATGAGCAAGGGCGAGCTCTGGGGCGCCGATGCGCAGTATCCTTACCAGACCCATGCCTACGATCTCGCGTCGAAGATTCCAACCGTGCTCCACCAGCAGCCCTGCTATTGCTATTGCGATCGCATGGGCCACAACAGCCTGCATAGCTGCTTTGAAAGCACCCACGGGGCCCGCTGCGCTACTTGTCTAAAGGAGCTGTACTATTCTTATCAGCAACATCAGAAGGGTAAGACTGCAGCCCAGATTCGTGCCGGCATTATCAAGGGCGACTGGAAGCTCATCGATCTGGAATCGGCCGCCACCATCAACTAACTGGTACCGACTACCTGGCACCGAGAAAGAACATCCTGTCCGGATCAGCGCATGGGCTCACAGTTCGCAACTCGGTACTAGGTACTCGCAACTCAGTACTAGGTGCTACAACCCCGAATTGCCCTATACCCGCTCTTTGAGTGATACTTGTGTGGCGGCTCTTTGACTTTTAAGGGCCAAGGAGTCCCTATTACGACGAGCACAGGAAAAATTCTTCACATGGCTCAGAAGGCTAACCCAAAGAAAGCAGCTATCGCGGACGACCCACGCGTCACGCAGGCCCTGCAGAATTACGAAGCCGGGCTGCGGGCCTTGCAGGAACACAAGTTCGAAAAGGCGAAACCACTGTTTCAAAAGGTGCTCGCTGGTCCCAGCAAGGAACTTACCGACCGGGCCGCTGTCCATCTCAGCATCTGCAACCAGCACCTCGAGCGCTCCGCCACCAACCAGTTCAAAAGCGTGGAAGAGCACTATGACTACGCCGTCTCTCTTATGAACGTCGGCGACTATGTGACGGCGCGCGAGCACATCGAAAAACTGCTTAAGCAGGCGCCGAAAACAGATTTCGTGATCTACGGTTTAGCCGCGCTCGATTGTCTCACCGGCCATGTCGAAGACTCCCTGAAGCATCTCGACGAAGCTCTTCGCTTGAATGCCAGCTTGCGCTACCAGGCGCGCAACGACTCAGATTTTCACAACCTGGCCGAAGACCCTCGCTTTACTGAGCTGTTGTACCCGGATCCCGCTGCCGATCTTGCCTCGGCGGAAAGTTCCTTCCGGGAAGACGAATCGATTTAGATCATTCCGCGAGACCTCGGATGGAACCCAGAGTCGCCGACCTACTGTCCTTGGAGAGGGCTACGCGAGAGCGCGGCCTCCGGGTTGTCGCCATCGGCGGCGGCACCGGTCTGTCCACCCTGCTTAAAGGACTCAAGCGTTTCGCTCTCACCCCCGCGGAGTTGGCCGCGGCACCCGCCGGTTCTCCGATCACTAGTTCTCCAATCATCAGCGATCTCTGTGCTGTAGTCACGGTGAGCGATGACGGCGGCTCCAGCGGACGCCTGCGCAAAGAACTCAACATGCTCCCTCCCGGCGATATCCGCAATTGCATCGTCGCGCTCAGCGAGGATGAAGCCTTGCTCTCCCAGCTTTTCCGTCACCGCTTCGGAAAAGGCTCAGGACTAGAGGGTCACAGCTTCGGCAATCTGTTTCTTGCGGCACTGACCGACATCACTCAGGATTTCTCCGAAGCCGTACGCCTCTCTTCAGAAATTCTGGTCACTCGCGGCCATATTCACCCTGCCACCACTTCCAATATCGAACTCGAAGCTCTAATGGAAGACGGAACCAGGGTTCGCGGAGAAACCAGGATCACGGCCAGCAAAGGTCGTATCCAGGAGCTTTCCCTGGTTCCACCGAATGTGGACCCTCTGCCGCAGACGCTCGATGCCATTGCGCGCGCCGATATAATCAGCGTCGGTCCCGGCTCTCTATTTACCAGCCTCATTCCCAACTTGCTCGTGCACGGCATCGTCGATGCAATCGTTAACTCACCCGCTACCAAGGTTTACATCTGCAACCTGATGACTCAGGCGAACGAAAGTCTCGGCCTTACCGCCGCTGATCACATCCGCGCTCTCAATCGTCACGCCGGCCAACAAATCTTCGACTACGCGCTGATTAATCGGGCAGCTGTCTCCGATGAACTGAAGGCGAAGTACGCGCTCGAAGGTGCATGCCAGATCGTTGCCGACCTGGATGCCATTGAAGCCCTCGGCGTAATTCCTGTTCTTGGAGATTACCTTGAAGAGGCGGGCGTCGCTCGCCACAATACTGCCCGAATCGCCAGCGACTTGCTGCAACTTGCCTCCTCGGATAGAGCGGAACGGAAGCACCGGCCAGTTTCAAAGCCGTAGCCTTCGCCACGTTTTACTTCTTCCTTTCCCGCACCTCGCCTAGTGGTTAGAATGTCGAGGTATGAAATCGGAAGAAATAAAAATACTCACGCGCATGATTGCGATCTTCTTATCAGCTGTCGCGCTTGTCGGTGCAGCCGGCGCGCAGCGCGATACGGACGAAGAACCTACCGCGATCTTGAATTTTCTTATCTTGAAAGAAGATAACGGCAAACCAGTTCGTAACGCCGCCGTGATCATGCACCCCGTAAACTCGCATGGAAAACAGAGCAAGGGCGACCTCGAACTCAAAACCGACGCCAACGGCAAGACCAGCTTTGACGGTGTCCCTTACGGCAAACTGCGCGTGCAGGTGCTGGCCTCCGGCTTCCAGACTTTCGGCGAAGACTATGACATCAACAAGCTCAAGATGGATTTCACCGTCAAACTGAAACGCCCGCAAAGTCAGTACTCGATCTACCAGGATCATCCCGGCGAGAAGAAAGACGATAAGGCTCCGCCTCCCGACCCAAACACCAAACCGCAATAGTTCGATTGACCAGCTTGGAGATGACAATGCCAATCCGGCGTAAAGTGTTCCTCATTTCGCTGTGGGTGCTCCTCTCAACTTTTCTGTTCGCAGCAGCTGCTCCGGAATCCACTCAGACGATCCGCGATCGCATTAGCGGAATGAAAGTGACGGACGGCCTGTTTCCTACAGCCTGGGACGCAAAGACTGGACACGTCTTCCTCACCCTCCGCAAATTCGATGCGGATTTCCTGTTTGTCGTTTCGCTGCCGTACGGGCTTGGCTCGAATGACATTGGATTAGACCGCGGTCGCCTGGGCGCGGAGCGAATCGTGCACTTCACTCGAGTCGGTCCGCGCGTTCTGCTGGTTGCGCCCAATTTGGAATACCGGTCGTCCTCGGCGAACCCCATGGAGAGCCTCGCCATCCGGCAATCGTTTGCCGAGTCCATTCTGGCTGGCTTCAAAATCGAAGCCGAAGAAGATGGCGCAGCCCTGATCGACGTGACGGATTTTCTTCAAGGCGATTCATTTGGCGTCGCCGAACAACTCACCGCGAAGAAACAGGGCTCATACAAGTTGGACTCAAACCGCAGCGCGATTGCGCTCGAGAATACAAAGAACTTTCCCCTCAACACTGAGTTTGAATCGATTCTTACTTTCTCCACGGATCACCCCGCGGAAGATTCGCTGGTAGCCATGGTAACTCCCGATGCGCATTTCGTCACGCTTCGCGAACATTACTCGTTCATCCAACTGCCAGACGATGGTTTTCAACCGCGCGCTTTCGATCCGCGCGCCGGCTTTTTCGACGCGCGCTATCGTGACTATGCCGCCCCTCTCGGCTCGCCCTTGGATGTGCGCCTGATTCAGCGGCATCGCTTGATTAAGAAAGATCCCAACGCCGCCCTCAGCGAACCAGTTAAGCCAATCGTCTATTACGTGGACTCAGGAGCGCCCGAGCCGATTCGCAGCGCGCTGGTCGAGGGCGCTGGTTGGTGGAACCAGGCCTTCGAGGCTGCCGGCTTCAAGAACGCTTTTCGCGTCGAGACCCTGCCCGATGGCGCCGATCCCATGGATGTGCGCTACAACGTTATCCAATGGGTGCATCGCTCGACTCGGGGCTGGTCCATGGGAACCACGGTGTCCGATCCTCGCACCGGTGAAATTATTCAAGGTCGCGTGACTCTCGGCTCGTTGCGCGCCCGCCAGGATTATCTGATCGCCGAGGCGCTGCTGTCGCCTTACGAAAATGGCAAGACCTTGGCACCAGAGATACAGCAGATGGTGCTGGCGCGCCTTCGGCAGCTCGCGGCCCATGAAGTCGGGCACACTCTAGGCCTGGCCCACAACTTTGCCGCCAGTTCAATCGCTCCAGGCACTTCTGTCATGGACTATCCCCATCCCTGGATCACGCTTGACGCCAGTGGCCGGCCTGACCTCTCGCAAGCCTATGCCACCGGAATCGGCGCGTGGGACAAAGTATCGATCCAATACGGCTATTCGCAATTTCAAGCTGGAACCGATGAGCGCTCGGCTCTCGATAACATCTTGGCCAAGGCCCAAAACACTGGTCTCTATTTTATTACCGACCAGGATTCAAGGCCCATTGGCGGCGCCCATCCGCACTCGCATCTCTGGGACAACGGCCCAGACCCGGCGGCGGAACTCGAACGCATCCTCAAGATTCGCTCCGCCGCACTGGCACGATTCGGCGAGAATGCTCTTCCCTCTCACACTCCGATGTCGGAGTTGGAAGACACTCTAGTGCCCCTCTATTTGTTGCACCGCTATCAGACCGAAGCCGCAGCCAAGGAAATCGGCGGCCTCGATTACCGTTATGCACTTCGTGATGATGGACAACTGGTAAGCAAGATCGTGGATGCGGCAAATCAGCAGAAAGCTCTCAGCGCTGTTCTAAAAACAATCGCGCCCGAAACTCTGGCCCTGCCCGAATCGCTTCTCGCCCAGATGCCTCCCCGTCCCCCAGGCTATCCAAGGACGATCGAATCCTTCGCCGGACACACCGGCCTCACATTCGATCCGGGAGGCGCAGCCGAAGCCGCGGCCGCTCTCACTTTCAAATTGCTCTTTGACCCCGAGCGCGCCTCGCGTCTGGTGGAATATCACGCGCGGAACGCAGCGAATCTCAGTCTTACCCAAATGATTGACGGAGTCTTCCGAGCTACATGGAAAGCGCCCCGGGCCACGGATTTGCGGGGCGAGATCCAGCGCTCCACCGAAGCCTCGGCACTTGAACATCTGCTCGCCCTCGCTTCGAACCATACTGCTTCACCGGAGGCTCGTGCTGTGGCTCGAGTCGAGGTTCTGGCTTTGCGATCCTGGATATCCTCGACCGTCGCCCAGGCTCCCGAAGAAAAAGCAGTGCGAGCCGCAGCCATCGCGCGCATTAGCGCATTCGAAAAAGATCCGGAGAAGTTTACTCCGGCAAGCGATGTTGCCATCCCACCTGGACAGCCTATCGGGGACGATGGGCAGGAGTAGCAGTGGTCGAGTAGAATCTTGCCCATGCCCTACCTTCTCAAGACCGAGCCCACCGTTTATTCATTCGCCGATCTTCAGCGCGAAAACAACACGATCTGGGATGGTGTGACCAATCCCGTTGCCCTTAAAAACCTGCGTGGCATGAAGCCCGGAGACGCGCTAATCATCTATCACACCGGAGACGAGAAGAGCGCCGTAGGAAGCGCGACCGTGGTCTCGGTAGACGCCTCTGATCCCAAGAATCCGCAAGTAAAAATCAAGGCGGGCAAGCCGCTGTCCCAGCCGGTTACGCTCGCCGAAATCAAAGCCCATAGACTGTTTGCCGATTCTCCCCTGGTGCGGCAAGGACGTCTCAGCGTTGTGCCGCTGATGGCGGAGCAGTACAAGTTCTTGGCAAAGTAATCGCTTTCTTAAACAGGTATTGCCGTTCCCGCCGGTCTTAGCCCGCGGGTTCAGTTATGCTATTTTTCTTTTCTGGTCCTTCTGTCGCCCCGACCGCCTATCGACGACAATTCCTATTCCTATTGAGGATGATTATCTGGCGGTTTCGGGACACTCTTGTCCGCGTAGTTCTTCTCAGCCAACGACTTGTCTACATAGTCCTTGCGCGGCGCATCATATCTTGAATTTGCAGATGATGGCGTTTCTGAGTGGTCAATCGGTTTCATCGCCACCACCTGGTAGTGCCGCATCTTGCGGTCGCCGTCCGGGATACGCATGTCTATCTCATCCTTTTTGACCTTGAATTCGCCCTCCTGACCTACCGGAAGCAGGACGGGATGCTTTTGACCAACCGGTCGCACCTGGTACTCCATGTCGTCGGTGCGAAGCAGATATTGCGGGCACAGTTTTTCGTCCGAATTCACGTGCGTCACGCCTACTGACGCCCAGAGGCTGCCTAATCCGGTCAGGCCACGCTCGTGGGCACCACAAGGGACAGCATCCATTTTCTCGATCATGGCACGGTTGGCATGTTTCTTCCTGTCGCCAGCAAATCCAGGGAGTGCAACAAGTAGAGTGAGCGTAATGATTAGCGGCACATTGCGTTCCATACAACCTCCGTTATAAAACCTGTCGACATTTCAGTTGGATACCATCGGCTATGGAAGCCGTGAGAGAAAGGCGGCAAGCAGCCTTTCTCTCACGAAGTGCCAAAGCCTACTTGGGCTTGGATTCACTGCCCACCTTAGCCGTGCTATGCGTGTTGAACTGTTGCGTTGACTGCAGAAACATCTGCGGGTTCTCGCTCAGTTCTTCATGCACCTGTGGATGCGCCTTTAGATAGTCTTGCAGCGCAGGATGGTTCTCCAGATATTCCTCGTTGTTAGCGAGAGATGGATTCTTAGAAAGTTCGGCCGAGATATCGTTGTGGTTCTCCAGAAACTCATTGAAACTGGAGAGTCCTCCACGGTCGAAATTGTGGTCACCGCGCATGCCGGAGTCTTCGCGCCGGTCAAAGCGCTCCTCCTGGTGCATGAACGCGTTCGGATTTTCCTTGTACTCCTCACGCACTCCCGGATGGTCCGAAAGGAACTGCTGCAGCGCAGGATGGTTCTGCACAAACTGCTTGTCATTTACCAGCGACGGATCTTTGCGCAGTCGTTCAGCGATCTCCGGATGGCTGTCCAGGAAGCGGTCCATGTTCGCCAATTCGCCCTGGGTCACGTCCCGATCACGACCCTGGTCTTCGCGCCGGTCAAAGCGCTCCTCCTGGTGCATGAACGCGTTCGGATTTTCCTTGTACTCCTCACGCACTCCCGGATGGTCCGCTAGGAACTGCTGCAGCGCAGGATGGTTCTGCACAAATTTCTTGTCATTTACCAGAGACGGATCCTTGCGCAGTCGTTCGGCGATCTCCGGATGGCTGTCCAGGAAGCGGTCCATGCTCGCCAATTCGCCCTGGGTCACGTCCCGATCACGGCCTTGGTCTTCGCGCCGGTCAAAGCGCTCCTCCTCATGCATGAACGCGTTCGGATTTTCTTTGTACTCCTCACGCACTCCCGGATGGTCCGAAAGGAACTGCTGCAGCGCGGGATGGTTCTGCACAAATTTCTTGTCATTTACCAGCGACGGATCTTTGCGCAGTCGTTCAGCGATCTCCGGATGGCTGTCCAGGAAGCGGTCCATGTTCGCCAATTCGCCCTGGGTCACGTCCCGATCACGACCCTGGTCTTCGCGCCGGTCAAAGCGCTCCGCCTCACGCATGAATCCATTCGGATTCTGGCTGAGCTCCTCGCGGACCTCTGGATGCTCCTGCAAGTACTGTTTCAGGTCGCCGCGTCCGTCGACAAACTCCCGGCTGTTGATAAGAGATGGATCCTTACGCAGCACTTCGGCAACCTCGGGGTGAGTGTCCAGAAAATTGTGGAAGCTGGCCAGTTGTCGGCGAGTCGCGTCATCACGGTCTTGTGTTTGCGGCGCCATATTCTGCGCCTGATTCTGCGACTGCGCGCGCGTCGGCGTCAGCCCGAAGACAAGAGCGCCGCACGTCAGCAAGACGAAGCCGTAATGGGCAACATAATTTTCGTGTTTCATAAGGGTTATGTACCTCCTGAAAATAATCAGTCTGTAGGGTTTGAAATCACGGACGAGTGTTTATGGCTTTCCATCGAGCCACACGATCAGAGGTGCAATGAGGGGGCCAACTCTGGCGGGATCATCCTATCTCCTGCGGAGTAAGACGCTTGCGACGGCCCTAAGGAAAAAACCTGAAGCCTCTCTAAGGGATGCAAATTTCACACGGAACGGAAAAATCGCCATACCGTCATGACCTGAGACAAGAAACATCGACAAAATCAACTCTACCCGCAGACTAAGGTGAAGGTAAGAAAAATATATCGCACGCTGGAGTTCGCACGTTGCGAGCACTGTTTCTATTTACTGCGCTTTTGCATCCCGCCGGATCAACGCGTGATCCACAAAGAAACCGAGTCCAATCGCCAGAGGAATTACACCAAACGTAGCCGCGATCATCGCATCCGGTTCCACGCGGCCGATCAGCACGAAGGTCACAATATATCCGAGCGCTCCGGCCACCAGCAGAATTCCTGATCGCCGCGAACGCGCCGCCTCCGAAAGTTCCGGCTGCATGGGTACATCTCCACCTCGCGCAATCGCGGCCAACCGCTCCTCGCTGCGCAGCTTCCGCACCCGGTAGAACGTGTACATGCCAGCCATCGGGATGCCAAAGATCATCACCACTGCCGCCAGTCCCACAAAGCTGCCGTCCATAAGCCCTCCTTGTTCTGGCGCGGTGTCAGTCCCAGCGCCTCTAGTCAGTGGGTACGAAGCCCACCAAATAAAGTTCCGCTTCTTTAAGACTTTATGGCCTCAGACTTTATGGCTTCGGCAGCAACTTACAAAACTTTGCAAAACTCTCGTCCTCAATTAGCAACCCATCCCGTACCCTATGGTTCTTATGCGACTAGCGGCAAAATCCCAGCCCAAATCCGTGAACCGCCCCCGCGCAGCGGTCGCATTAAAGAGAGGGCTTATAAGATGAGGCATAAAGTGTCGGAAGTGAAATTGTCTCCTCGGTTCTGGCGACAGACGTTGATAATAATCGTCTGCTTCTCTGCCTTGGTGTTCACGGCTCCCGCAAAAGCCCAGGAGACCCAGGAAAGGGTCGACGTTGACGACGTCAGCCGGACCTTCATCGTGCATCTTCCCCAGGGCTACGACCAGCAACAGCACTATCCGCTCGTAATTGTTCTACATGGTCAAAATCTGGATGCCGACGATATGGGTCGGCTCACACACTTCAGCCAGTTCGCCGAGAAGAAGGGAGTTATTGCCGTATATCCCAACGCGTTGCATGGCCGATGGAATATCGGCGTAAGAGCCGAGCAATCGGAGCAGGTCATGCGTCCGCGGCGCGGCTATGGCCGCGGAGGTGGCTACCCCGGCGGCGGAGGCTACCCCGGTGGCGGTGGAGGCTACCCCGGCGGTGGCGGCGGAGGAAGATACCCGGGGGGTGGTGGCCAGGGAGGCGAGAATCCCAACGACTCCAGAAATAAGCCCCAGCCCGCCGATGACGTTGCCTTTCTCAATCAAATGCTCGACCAGCTCGCGCTCAAGTACTCCGTCGACGCTCATCGCATCTATGCTACCGGTTTGGGAGATGGCGGTTTTATGGCGCTGCGTGTCGGCTGCAACATGGCCGACCGTGTCGCCGCGATTGCCCCTGTGGGCGCGGCCTTCCCTAAAACCATGATCTGCCTGCCCTCGCGTCCCGTCTCCGCCCTGTTCATCAATGGGACTGACGATCCAATCGTCTCTTACAGCGGCGGCACCTACAAACCAGGATCCTTCCACGTACTGTCTGCCGAAGACACCGCTAAGACCTGGGCCAAGTACGACCGCTGCGGAGAAAAGCCGGCGCAGGAAAAGCTCCCAGCTCTGGATAAAGATAAAGACAAGGGTGCCAAGGAAACTAAAACCTTCACCTACAGCGGGTGCCAGGATAATGCTGAGGTCGTGCTGTACAGTGTCAAAAACGGCGGCAACACCTGGCCCGGGGGTGAGCAATACATGACCGAAAAAGAAGTCGGAAAGGTCAGCAATGCCCTTAACGCCAACGAAAGCATTTGGAATTTTCTCTCAACCAAGAAAATCGCTGAAACCAGCGGGCAAAAGTAGAACTTCCACTTATTCCAGATTCGGGTGCGAATCAGGATAGAACTTGGCGATCATTCGCCCGGTCATCAATCCGCCCTCGTATTCCGGAATGATCACCTCGTCCGCGCCCGAATTGCGCATCGCCTGCGCATAGCGGGATTGTCCCGCCCGCGTGATAATTCGCGCTTTTGGATTCAGTGCCTTCGCAGTTACCGTAATGTAGAGATTGTCCGCGTCATTATCGATCACGATGCAGACCCCGCGCGCGCGTTCAATCCCCGCCGACTGCAGCACGTCGTGACGCTTAGCGTCGCCCTGGATGCTGAGCACTTTTTCTTTCAACAACTCCCGGCATAATCCTTCGTTGGTTTCGATCAGAACAAACGGAATCTTCAGCCGGTTGAGTTGATCCACCACTGTCCGGCCCACTTGCCCGTAGCCGCAGATGATGAAGTGATCGCGCAGTTTCTCAATGCTGACATCGTTCACCATGGTTCTCCAGGCCTCCACTCCTTGCCGCTTGAAGATCGTGACCGCCACGCGTTCCGCCACCCAGATCTGAAACCCAAACACGCCCGCATACACAAAAATCGCGAACAGCTTCGTCGCATTGTGCACCCGCCTGGTTTCGATGGCGTGCGGATGAATCATCCAGAACAGCGCATCCTGCCAGGTCAAACCCTCTAGTCGCCGGTATACCAGCACGCACAACACGCTGAATCCAGCAAACACGACCAGCGGCAGCCACAGCCTCCGCAAAAACAACAGCAGAATTCGGAACATGAGGCAGAGATACTACCGCAAGTTTGAGCCGAGGACAACGAGAATGCAGATCCCAAAAAAAGATCGTCCGCATCGCTTTCTTGATTCTGTTGAAAATAAAAAACCCACCCCGGCATGCTGGAGGTGGGTTACAAGCGAGCTCTTACTTTATGCCCGTTTATTTCATTCGCCACTTCACTTGAAGTTATTCAAAGTGTTTGTCGCGTCGTCCACATAATAGAGCCCCTGTCCATGTACAGGCACCAGTCCGAACAGCGCGCCCGCTCCCGGAGGATTGCCGCTGCTGTCCAACAGTTTCTTGAAAACCTGATCACCGTTTCGTGTGGTCACAACCAGAAAGCCGTTGTTTCCGTTTACCGTCAAGATAAGCCCGTCCTCCGAAACTGCGAGGCCGAGCGGATCATCCAGGGCGCTGCCCTGCGACACCGTGGCGCCGGTTCCGGCGGATGTGACGCGAAACACCGGATCAGGAATTGCCGCGATCCGATTCCGTAAGCTATCAGCCACGTAAAGTATCTCCCCATTGTGGCTGAGCCCCAGCCCTGTCGGTCCAATCACAACCGCCGCTGGATCCGTGCGCTCAGGAAAACCTGACGCGATCACTGTGATCGATTGCAGACTTGGCACCGTCCCGAACAGCCCATCGATCGTCAACCGCACCACAGTTCCCCCATGCACTGCACTCCCGCCAGCGGCAACCGTTCCGTTCAAAACATTCGCGACAAATAAATCTGCGCTGCTTCCTCCGTCAAAAGCTGTCATGTCCCACGGACCATTGATCAGCGAACCGTAAAATGTCTCCACCACATTGCCGTTGCTGTCCAGCACCAGTAAACATCCCGCCTGCGCCGTCGCCGAAGTCCCGTCCGTCGTCGGCAAGCTGCCCACAATCACCCATCCACTACGCAACACAGACAAGGCCGTCGTCAATCCGACTCCACCCGGACACGGACCGGGCAGCTTGCTCGGATCAATCTGCGCAAACAGGCTCACCGCACCATCCGGCGCAACCTGCACAATGGTCGTGCCCGTTCCTTGAAGATTCGCGCTGTTGTTGAAATTGCTGACCAGAATGTTCCCCTCAACCAGAGACCCTTTACTCTTGGGCACTCGTACTATGCCATACGGATTAACGTCGCCATTCGCCGGAACTGTGGACGCCACCACGCGAATGCCGCTCGCCGTGTGGGAAGGACTGGCTTGCGAATAGGCTGAAAGGCCGCACGCAACAATCAGTGACGCTACAGCGGCGCACGCCTTAACTCCAAGCAGATATTTCATGGGGATTCTCCTGTAGGTGCGAGCTTTTCAATGAAACAAAAAGCGCGGGAACGATCGCTCTCGCGAAGCAGTAGTGTCGGCTGGGGTAGATCGGAAATTGTCAGGGGATTGTCAGAGAATTGTTAATTCTCTGTTACTTCTGGTGGGGCAGGCACCGCACTAAAATGAATTCAAGGCAGCGCCTCACCTCGCCTCGCTATCTTTTTGCTGCCTCACCGAATCAACTGCCGCAGTTCACGCCGGAGAATTTTTCCCGAAGCCGTCTTGGGAACGACCTCCACAAAATGAACTTCCCGTGGCTGTTTGTAATGAGTTAACCGGTCGGCGACGAACGCACACAACTCATCTTCCATTTTCCTGCAATTCACAAATCCATCGCGCAGCGCAACGAAAGCTACCGGAATTTCTCCCGCAGCAGCATCCGGACGCCCCACCACTCCGCACTCCCGCACCGCAGGATGTTCCAGCAACACCGCCTCAACCTCCGCTGGCGCCACCGGAAATCCTTTGTACTTGATCATCTCCTTGCGCCGGTCAACCACCCTGTAAAATCCTTCACTGTCACGCGTTACAATGTCGCCCGACCAGTACCATCCGTCGCGCAACACGGCCGCAGTCGCCTTCGGCTCCTTCCAATAACCGCGCATGAATTGCGGCCCGCGCATCACCAATTCTCCCGGCTCGCCTGCCGCAACCTCCGCCACACTGCCAGCCGCACCCGAAGGATTGTCGGCAGCAATCACTCGACACTCCGTCTGCGCCAGCGGATGCCCGATCGAATCCGGCCGATAAAGGTCTGGCTCCAGATAACCCACATGCGTCACCGGAGAAGCCTCCGTCATCCCATAACCCTGGCACACCAGAATGCCGGTCAGCGCCGTGAACCTTCTCGGCAGTTCCGGCGCCAGCGGCGCCGCACCAGACTTCACCCACCGCAATTTGTGGTCCCGCGGAAACTCTCCCGCTTCCGCCGCCAGGCACAGCGCATTCATCGCCGGCGGCACCAACGGCATCATCGAGATCGATTCCTCCGTAAGCAGCCTGGTCAGTTGCCCCACATTGAAGCGCGGCAAAAGCACCAGCGTTGCCCCTAGAATCAAAACCGGGTTGAGCATTACATTCAAGCCGTAAATGTGATACAGCGGCAAAAAGCAAAGCACATTGTCGCTGGAGGTCAATGGAGTCGCGTTCGGCCCCAGAAACTGAAAAACATTCGCCACCAGATTGTGATGCGAAAGCATCACTCCCTTTGGTAATCCGGTGGTGCCGCTCGAATAAGGTAGCGCCGCCAAAGTTTTTTCTGACGACACACCGGGCAAAGGCAGCGTCGCGTTCACCCGCCTCAACAGGTCAGAAAAAAACTCAGCGCCACTTCTCTGCTCTCGCGTGCAATAAACCCGTCGTAAATTCGGCAGCCCCTCTAGATCAATTCCCTCGATGTTCGACCCATTCGTGATTAGCAACACCGCACCCGAATTCCCCAACTGATGCCGCACTTCCCGCTCCCGATAAGTCGGATTCAGCAGCGTCGGAATCGCTCCGGCTAAGGTTGCGGCGTGATAGGAGACGCAGAATTCCCATGAATTAGCCAAAAAGATTCCAATAACTTCTCCCGCTTTCACCCCAGCCGCAACCAGCCCCCGCGCCAGCGTTTCTACAATCTCTCCATATTCGGCATAGCTGATCCGCCGCCCACACGAAACATCCACCAACGCCGTCTTCTCCCCATGCCTCCGGCAAGATGCCAGAATCGCGTCGTGTACAAAAACATTTTCAGGATTCGCATAGAGTTGGGTTCGCAACATGACGGGAATGATTGTAGCGGAAGATTGTAGCGGATGATTGTAGCGGAAAGCGCCGAGGCTCCGCTTTGCCGAATCTTGAATTTGCAGAACTAGGGCCGTACCAGTTTGATCGCGACGTTACATCAACTCTCCATCTACCCTGAGCTTGCTTGCCCAACGGCTCTCGCCTTGGCCATCAAAGTCCCGACAAAGCGTCCCACCGATTCCAGTTTCCGCAGATCTTCGGGAGTGAAGTCCGGCCCTGCCGCGGCGGGGCGCGGAGCCTTGCGGGAGACTTGAATCACACCATCTACTTCCTCGTTCCGGGCAAGCACAGGAGCAGACATGAGTTTCTGGATTACTTGCTCGTCCAATCCAGTGTCGCCCAGTTTGACCAGCTCAAAAACGCTGGAGTGCTTTACCTGCGTGAAACCGTTGAACAGCTCGGACTGCTTAGTCCGCGCTGTGCGGGCTGCTACCGCTGAACTCGAAAGCGGAATCGCGCCCGCCGTTCTTAACTCGGCCGGATACAGGAAGTTCAGCATGCTTCCACTAAGCTCCAACAGCGCAACTTCCGTTGCCGATACGCGGAAAATCCCGGCCACGCAGGCGCAAATCGACGCCGGTGTCGTGTCCTCAGTGCCCAGGCCGTCAAGGTGTTCGATCTCCCACATCTTCCGAGCATGCCTGAGAAGACGGTGAGCGACAAGGTAACCAACGTGCCGCTTCTTACTTCTTCCTTGTCAGCGACTTGGACAGGAGAAAGCCGGGAATAATTGAACATCAGTTCGAAAGTAGCTCTCGTTTTACCCCACCAGCTTTTTCAGAAATTCCTGCTCATCCATGCGGTACTTGAAGGCTTTTCGCCCGTCGATGAACACGACCGGCACTTCGTCGTTGAACTTCCGCCGCAGCTCGCTGTCGCTATCGACGTCCACTTCCCGCCATGTAAACCCGCCGCGCCGCGAGAGCTTCGTGAGGCTCTCCTTCACCACCTCACAGAGGTGACAGCCTTTCCGCGAGTAAACCACTACCTGCCGGGATTCTGGCACGGTCGGATTGTAGCCTCCCCCGCGCCGCCGATTCCACTGGGAAATTGTCAGAAGTGAAGAGAAATGTCGGCCACTCCGGCCTTCCTGTATCTTCGCGCCCTTAGTGGTCAAAAGGTCTTGCATTCCGATGCTCAGGCATCCATTCGCGGTAGAATTCCGCATGCACCCAGATCCCGGCAAACCTCTACGCGGCAAGGCCTGCCTGATCACCGGGGCAGCACTCCGTCTCGGACGCGCCTCCGCCCTGGCTCTGGCCCGAGCCGGCGCCGATGTCGCCATCACTTTTCGCAATTCTGCCCGCGATGCGCAGCATACAGTCGTCGATCTCTCCAGCCTCGGCGTCCGCGCCTTCGCTCTGCATTGTGACGTTACCGACGAAGCCAGCGTCAAGTCCATGATGAAAGATGTCGGACGCGAACTGGGACGCATCGACATCCTCGTCAACAACGCCGCCAACTACGCCACCGCCGACTTCGAGCGCCTCACTCTTCGCCAGTGGGATGCGATCTTCGCCTCCAACACCCGCGGACCATTCCTGGTCTCGCGCGAAGCCCTCAAATGGATGCGCCGAAAACGTCCCGGAAGCTCAGAAAAAATCGAGGCTAAAATCATTCACATGGGCTCCCTCGGCGGTCTGCGTCCCTGGCCGACCCACGCCCATTACTGTTCCTCCAAAGCCGCCCTGCACATGCTGACCAAGGTGATGGCCAAAGCCCTTGCCCCGGAGATCGCCGTGAATGCGGTCGCTCCCGGCATGATCGACCTCGGAGAGAAATCCGCCGCGGCCTTCATGAAGCGTATGGGGAAACAAACCCCCATGCAGCGCAACGGGCGCGCCGATGAAATCGCCGCGGCAGTCTTGTTCTTCGCTACCGCCCCTCAATTCATTACGGGCCAGATCCTCGCCGTGGATGGAGGCCTTGGCCTTTAACCCAGGAAAAACCGAAAGAACTTCTTTAGCGAATATGGTTTGAAGGGGCGCGACTTCAGCCGCGCCATAAAGACCCACAAAACGTAACGGCGGCTTTAGCCGCAAGGCGGCCAGATCTGCGCCCCCACCGACTTCCGATATATCACGCCTCCGCCGTAGTCGGATCAATCATCCGCTTCACTTCCGAGACCCGGTTCGCCGGGAACCCGCCCTGCTTGGCATGTTCCCGCACCATCGCTTCATTCGGCGCAATATAAACGCAATAAATTTTGTCCTGGGTAACAAAGCTTTCGACCCACTGAATCTGCGGTCCCAGGTTCTTCAGAACACTGCAGGATTTTTGCGAAATTGCCAGAACTTGATCCTGCGTCAAACTTCCCGCGTTTGGAATCTCGCGTTCGATTACGTATTTCGGCATTGAGTGCTCCCCTCTTACCAAATCCAAATTAGATAAACTGTCGCCGGGGGATTTTATTCTGTGCAACGAAAAATAGCTACTCGATGCGGAACCCGGCCCATCTCTTTTGCGCCGTCCCGGCTCAAGGTATAGTTGAAAAAATGAAGAAATCTGGGATCGCTGCTTCCTCGAAAACATCTGCACTATCCGCGCCTCGCGTCGCCATCGCCATCATGGCCGCCGGCAAAGGCACGCGGCTCAAATCGCAACTACCGAAAGTCCTGCATGAAGTCGGTGGCAAGCCGCTACTGGCATACGTTATCGCCGCTGCCGCGCGCGTGGTGCCGGCAAATGACATCTTCGCCATCATCGGCCACGAAGCCGAGCGCGTCCGCGCCGCAGTCTCCGGCACCGGCATTAATTTCGTCCTCCAGTCCGAGCAGCACGGCACCGGCCACGCTCTCATGGTCGCGGGCTATGCGCTGGCAGCTTATGACCACGTTATTGTTCTCTCCGGAGACGCCCCGCAGATCACCCCCCAGACCATCGCCCGCCTGCTGAACTTCCATCTTGACCAGCAGGCCGCAATGACCTTACTCAGCGCCGAACTCGGCGACCCCACCGGATATGGCAGAATCATTCGCTCGAATACCCGTAAGAAAGCCATCCACGCAGAAGTCCAGGCCATCGTTGAAGAAAAATCTGCCAGCCCTGCTCAAAAGAAGATCCACGAAATCAATGCCGGCTTCTACATCTTCTCCGTGCCGCAGTTGTTCTCTCACATCGAGAAACTTTCCACAGCCAATTCGCACGGCGAATACTACCTCACCGATATGGCCGAAGTTCTGCGCAAAGCCGGGCACCGCGTCGTCGTCTGGAAAACTGAAAATTCCGCCGAGGTTCTCGGCGCCAACACGCGCGCCGAACTGTCATACATCGACTATCAGATCCGCATGCGCAAGACCAATGCGCTTATGGCTGAGGGCGTCACCATCTTCTATCCCGCCACCTGCGTCATCGATAACGATGTCGAAATCGCACCCGACACTGTGATCGAACCGTTCGTCCAGATCCTCGGCAAATCTCGCATCGGCACGGCCTGCCGCATTCAGTCGTACGCGGTGATCGGTGATTCAGAAATCGGCCCCGGAGTCATACTTCGTCCGGGATGCATTCTGGAAGGCTCCCGCGTCGGTCCTAGCGCCATCGTCGGCCCCTACTCTCACCTTCGTCCCGGCAGCGACATTGGAGAAGGCGCGCACGTCGGAAATTTTGTCGAGACCAAAAAGATCAAGTTGGGCAAGGGATCGAAGGCCAACCATCTCACCTATCTTGGCGACGCAGAAATCGGAGCGGGCGTCAACATCGGCGCCGGAACCATCACCTGCAATTACGACGGCGCCGCCAAGCACAAGACTGTAATCGAAGACGGAGCCTTCATCGGCAGCGACACCACCCTTGTCGCGCCCGTGCGCGTGGGCAAAGGCGCATATGTAGGCGCAGCCTCGTGCATTACGGGCGACGTTCCCGATGATTCGCTCGCCCTCAGCCGCGCACAACAAGTTGTGAAACCAGGGTGGGCCCGCGAGAGACGCGCCACGAGGAAGCCAAAGTAGTTTACTGTGGCGCTAAGAAAATCTCCTGACCATGTCTCGCAGATGGTTTGACGAGGGCACGTACGTTCGGCAAGGACACTCTCGTTCGGCAAGGACACGAATGTTCACGAAGGGCACGAATGGTTCGGGAAGGGCACGAGTTCACTCGTGCCGCTAAGTGCCTCTTAAGAATTCGGGCTTTAGCCCCTGAGGGACTTGCGCTTAGTGCGAAACCGCCGCAAACAATTCCGAGTGCATCAGCGACTGGAACTGCTGGTCGCTCGACTTGAAGTGGAACTGCACGTTCGATCCGTCGGAGTCTACGCTGGTATTGTCCATGGCCATTTTTTCTGCACCGCTGGCGCTCATCTTCTTATATAGCAACCCCGCCTTAACCAGAGACGATAGCGTAGCCGCGCTCACCGAATCGGAAGCCAGCACCGTGAGATCGAAATTCACTCCGCTGGCGAAACTCATAGTGTAGCGCGAACCCACGAGGCGCTTCTTGATCGTGTCATAGTCGGCGACCTTGGCTGCTTCTCCTAGAGCGGACCGCATCACGTTCTGCGTACCCTGCTGGTCTAGAATGCTCCACACCGGCGCCGAATCCACGTCCGACATCATATCCGACATGGTCGAGTTCGTATCCACACTCAAGATTTCTCCGTCCCGCGTGTCCAGAGCCAGCTTTACCGCTGAAAGCTCGCCAAACAACAGCGTGCTGTCATCCAAAAACACCATCACCATTCCGCCGTCCATGGGATAAATACTCGCGGTGCGGTATTTCGTCGGCTTGATCTTGCGCAGCGTCATTTTCTTGACCACGGTCTTCATGGCGAAGGGTCCGGCAGCCACGCCCACCGATTTTATCCCGCTCTTCGCGGTGCGGAACGCGGCGAATGTCAGCGAATCCACATCCTTGTCAGGATCGATTCCGACCCCCTTCAACGCCCCCTCAAACTCTTTCAGATTGTCGGGCAGCACCTGCTGTTTCAATTGCATCGCTACCGAGGAGTCCTTCAGCGCCCGGTAATCTACCGAAATCAACTGCTGCAAATCCGCGGGAACCACTGCACGCGCCGACGAATTCAGCGGCATGGCATTGGCTATGCCCACGCAGAGAATAGTCAGCATTACCGCGGTCAGACAAGCCTTGACAGTTTTCATGACAGTCTCGGTCCTCATAAATTATTTCCTGATTCCTGAATCCGACTTCTGAACCTGATTCCTGAACCTGATTCCTGAACAATGAACGGAAGACAAACGGCTCCTTACGGCTTAGATGCGGTTTCTCGTCTTCCCGTTAACTGCGGTGATCATATTCTAAGCCAGGGTCCGCGGCCCATGCCAAATCCGAAAGTGCTAGCCCTTTAACCAATTTGGGACCTTACGTTCCTCGGTGCTGACATTTAATTACTTGGCAGCGCAAGCGATTGGAGTATGATCAAATGGCCTTTGTACGCTGCCGCACCGAGACGCCGCACCGCCTTCGGCGTCCGAGAAATCAGAGGACCATTTGAAAATTCTACTCTACAACCCCGACAACGGGGTTACGCGTAATTTTATGCCTCATCTCTGGATGTTCCTTTTGCAATCGCTCACTCCCACAGGACATGAAGTTGTACTGATCGACGGCAACGCCCAGCCCATGGACGAAGCGGGCATCGCTCGCTATGTCCTGGAGGAGAAAATTGATTTGGTGGGCATCGGGGCCATGACTCGCATGATCGCCAAGGCCTACCGCATGGCCGATGCGGTCCGCGCTGCCGGCGTCCCCGTGGTGATGGGCGGACCGCACGTCACGGAAATGGCAGACGAGGCCCTGGGCCGCGATGGTGGCCCTCGCCACGCCGACGCGGTGGCTCTGGGAGAAGCCGATAACACTTGGCCGTGCATTGTGGAAGATGCGGCGCGCGGCGAGTTGAAAGAGGTATACGCCCCTCTCGATGCCGCCGGTAAAGAGCTCAAGCCATCTCTGAAGCCGTATCCCGTCATTCCATGGGACACCATCGATCTCAAGCAATTCAATCTCGTGCCTAAGGCGGCCAAGCGATGGCTGCAGAAGATCGGCGAAGGCTGGGGAACTTTCCGCATTATTCCGGTTGAGTCGGGACGGGGCTGTCCCTACGGCTGCGAGTTCTGCACGGTCACCGGATTCTTCGGAGACTCCATCCGCTTCCGCACCAACGAGAGTGTCGTCAATGAACTACTTCTGCTGAAGGCGCGCGCCCGCAAAGAGCGCGGCCAGATGGCCGTCTTTTTCATCGACGACAATTTCGCCATCAACCTCAAGCGCACCAAGTCCCTGTTGCGCGACATTATCGCCGCCGGCGCGCAGGTGAATTGGGTAGCGCAAATCAGCGCCAACCTCCTGCGCGATCAGGAGCTCGTCGACCTGATTTCCGCCTCTGGCGGAAAGTGGGTCTTTATCGGTATGGAATCGATTGATCCCGCGAATCTGAAAGACGTGAACAAGGGATTCAACAAGCCGGAAGAGTATGCCGCCGTCTTGCAACGCCTCGCCCAGCGCAATGTCTATGCCATCACTTCTTTCATCTTCGGCATGGATAACGACACTGTCGGCGCCGCCGAGCGCACACTCGAGCAAGTGCGAACCTGGCCGCCCGGTCTGCCTATCTTTGGATTGCTCACTCCCTTGCCCGGCACTCCGCTTTACAAACGTCTCGACGTTGCCGGCCGCTTGACCCGTCCCAAGCACTGGCAGGAATTCATCCCATTCGCCATGGCGCACACCCCGCTGAGAATGACGATCGACGAGGCCCACGCCGAAGTCAACTACGGTTGGTCCCATTCCTATAACTCGGAAGCGCTTGCCAATGCCGTCTCCGCACTCGATGATCAACCGCTGGGCTATCGCGTCAACATCTTTCTCGCGCGCATCTGCTTCCGCGGAATTTATTTCCCCATGCTCGGCCGCTTCGCCTGGTGGAAAGTGATTTCAGAAAACCGTGCGACAATTTTCAAATTAGGCAGGCAAGGATTTCACGCCTGGTGGGATTCTCGATCCAGACCGGAGGCCGCTCCCGCCATCAGCGCCGGAGACTAAAACTCATTCGACTAGAACTCGTCGCACAACCTCATCACGAGTTTTGACGCTGGAACGTGGTCGTTGAACGTCTTAGCTCTCGGTATCCCATGACCCGAGAGCTCGCACGTGATCGCATTGGCCAAGCTCTTGGGGCACAAACACTAGTGGTGCAGTTTAATTGTCATTCCGAACAAGCGTTCTTTGCGCCGTGAGAGCCTGGCCTGGGCGAAGTCGAAGGCAATCTGGGCGGGCCGCGCGAGGCACCCTGCCCTGAGCAAGCGAAGCGCGCCGAACGGGTCGCGTTTTGTGCGAAGCGATAATCGCGCGTTTGGCCCGCTTCATTATCGAACTGCACTACTACCATGCAAACACCTCAGGTGACAGCGCACATCTCGCCGATGTATCGTGTCTTTCTTTGCCGATCGACGGAGGAGGAAACGATGCCACACGATATCCATCGCCAACAGGACCACGAAAGCCAGCCTCAACCCCACCATCACGCCTGCGGAAACCTCTTCGGTTGCGGCGAAGAAAAAGGCACTGGCGTTCTGCGCGAGGATATCAAGGATGCCGCCTTCACCACCCGGGCCTCAGACCGCCTCCTGCACATGGACGAAATGAACCAGGAGCAGCTCGAGGGCTTTCTGAACGCCCGCGGCGTTTCCCGCCGCCGGCTACTGCGCGCCAGCAGTTTTATGGGCGCTCTGGCGGGCATCGGCCCGTGGTTCAATAAACTCGCGCATGCCGCTGATACGCTCGAGCGCGGTCCGGCAACCGGCGCCCCGGCCACGCAAAAGCAGAATAAAAATAAGAATGAAGTCGATCAAGGCCACGTACACGTGGTCGAGTCCAACGATAAGACCGTGCGTTTAGGCGTTTACGACACCACACTCGAACCCATTCTCAAGATCGATTCCGGCGATACCATCAGCTTTCCCAACACCTGGTCTCACTTCCTGAACCAGATGCAACCCGGCGTTCCCATCGAGACCCTGGCGAAGCTTCGCCTCAGCAATCCAGGACACGGGCCGCATTCGATCATCGGCCCCATTTACGTCAACGATGCCGAACCCGGTGACGTCATCGAGGTTCGCTACAAGCTCATTCGCCCGTTCGACTGGGGAGCCGTATTCAATAACCCGGGTTCGATCGGAACCGGGCTGCTGGCCCAGGATTTCCCCGAAGGGCAGGTGAAATATCTGAAAATTGACTTTCCCAAGGTGACGGCAGAATTTAATCGCAACATTCATGTACCCATCAAACCCTTCCAGGGAACGCTGGGGGTGGCGCCACCGGATGGCTTCTATCCGCCGTTAAGTCCGGGCGTGACCAGTTCTGTTCCTCCTGGCCCTCATGCCGGCAATACCGATCTCAGCGAAATGGCCGAAGGCTCGACCATGTTCATACCTGTGTGGAAGCCCGGAGCGCTCATCTTCACCGGCGATTCCCATGCCGTGCAGGGCGATGGCGAAATTAACCTTTCCGCCCTGGAAACCCGCATGCAGGAACTCCGCATTCAAGTGATTTTGCACAAGCAGAAGAATTTCGCCTGGCCGGTAGCGGAGACTCCAACCCACTGGATTACCTTGGGCCTCGACAAGGATCTGAACGTGGCCATGACTCTGGCCGCGCGCAATGCCATCAACTTTCTCAACCTACACGCGGACCTCACCAAACTCGACGCCTACGCTTTATGCAGCATCGCCGTCAGCTTCCGGGTGACGCAGGTCGTAGACATCGTGCGCGGAGTTCACGCCATGATCCCCAAAAACCTTTTCGCACCCGATCTCCGCAAACAAATCACCGTCGTGTAGACATCAGTTTGGGAACATCGAGCCGGTTCGTAGCCTTCCGAGATGCCTTCAGATCCGCGCCGCCCACACCCAGGTGAACTACGGCTGGTAACGTCGTTGACTTGGTCTGTTTCACCAACGTAAGATTTGCGCCAATGATCGGCGACACGATCTCTCACTACCGCATCGTCGAGAAACTGGGTGGCGGAGGAATGGGTGTCGTCTACAAGGCCGAAGACGTGAAGCTGGGGCGCTTCGTGGCTCTCAAATTTTTGCCCGATGCCGTGGCACACGATCCCCAAGCTCTGAGCCGCTTCCAACGCGAAGCCAAGGCTGCCTCCGCCCTCAATCATCCGAACATCTGCACCATCTACGAGATCGACGAAGTGGATGACCGTGCATTCATTTCCATGGAACTGCTGGAAGGGCAGACGCTTAAACACCGGATCGATGGGAAACCTTTGGACATCGAGACCATACTGTCACTCGGAATCGAGATTGCCGATGCCCTGAATGCCGCACACGCCAAAGGTGTGGTTCATCGCGACATCAAGCCGGCAAATATTTTTGTGACCGAGCACGGGCACGCCAAGGTTCTTGATTTTGGATTAGCGAAGGTTGCGGTGGCTGCGAATTCTTCCAGCCAGGTCGCGTCTACGAACACGCAGACGCGCACCATCGATGAGCAACAACTTACCAGCCCCGGTACTACCCTTGGCACTGTCGCCTACATGTCGCCCGAGCAAGTGCGAGCGAAAGAGCTCGATAGCCGCACGGATTTATTCTCCCTGGGAGCAGTGCTGTACGAAATGGCGACAGGCACGCTGCCCTTTCGCGGAGAAAGTTCGGGACTAATCTTCAAAGCCATTCTGGACGGAACGCCAACGCCGGCGGTGCGGCTGAATCCCGATCTGCCGGCGGACTTAGAGCGGCTCATCAACAAGTGTCTGGAAAAGGATCGCAACCTCCGCTACCAGCATGCGTCTGAGATTCGCGCTGACCTGCAACGAGTAAAACGCGACACGGAATCGTCGAGCTTCGCGAGGCCGAATGATGCCGCAACCGAGCCGCAAATGGCCGCTCGATCCAAAGCATTAGCATTGATTGCCGCTGCTGTAGTGGTCGCCGTGCTGGTTGCGGTATTTGCCGGTTACTCCTGGTACCGGGCACGCTCTGCTCCGGCGTCACCGGCAGCCACAGCCAAACCTTCGATCGCTGTCCTGCCGCTGCAAAATAACGGTTCCGAGCCGGATGGCGCTTACTTCGCCGAC
Source organism: uncultured Acidobacteriota bacterium (assembly GCA_963842075.1). Classification (GTDB taxonomy): domain Bacteria; phylum Acidobacteriota; class Terriglobia; order Terriglobales; family Acidobacteriaceae; genus Sulfotelmatobacter. The sequence continues at coordinate 680,149 of CAWJFA010000024.1, forward strand.
GGCATGACCGATGAAATCACCACTAAACTTTCCAAGATTCAGGGAATCAATGTGGCTTCGCATTCGGCCGTCGCTGCCCTGAAAACAACGCAAGCCGATCCCTCAGTTGCTGCACGCGGACTCGGTGTCCGCTACCTTCTCGAGGGGAGTGTGCGAAAGTCCGGGGATCAGGTCAGGATCAACGTGCGCTTGGTCGACTCGTCCAACGGCTTCGATCTGTGGGCCGAAGATTTCAAGGGTGAGACGAAAGATGTATTTTCCCTGCAGGAGCAGACTGCTCTGAAGATTGCGCAGGCCCTCGACCTGAAGCTGAGTCCTCAGGAAAAACAGGGATTGGAGAAGCGCTATACACAAAATCCAGAAGCCTACGAAGCGTACATGATTGGGCGGGCGCTGGCAGAGCACGATGACGAGCCTGACAAGTTAGAAGCGGCGCGCAGCCACTTCGAGCAGGCCTTAAAGCTCGATCCAGACTATGCTCCCGCACTGGCCGGTCTCGCGCAGGTGGAAGGCTACTACTATCGCAATGTCGATTCACAGCCAATTCACCTGGAACGTGCCGATCAGCTTGCCAAACGGGCGGTTGCCGCCGCACCGGATCTGGCGGAGGCGCGAATGGTGCTGGCCTACGCTTACGGCTGGAAGTATCAATATGCCAAAGCGGTGGAAATCTTTCGCGAAGCCCTTCGCTTGGAGCCGGAGAATTCTCATGCCTGGGATGCGCTTTCGTGGGCTCTGGCCTACGAGCAGCCACCTCAGGCTATTGAAGCGGAGAAAGCCGCGCGCGAGGCTATTCGTCTACAGCCTTCTCTCCCCATCGCCTACTATCACCTTGGTCGCGCGCTTCTCTTGCAGGGACGCTATGACGAAGCCGCAAACTCCTTCCACCGTGGGGGAGAATTGTCAGATGTTAGCTATGACCATCTTGGAATGGGTCAGGTTTATCTCGCTCAAGGCAATTATGATGCGGCTGTGGCGAGCCTGTTGAAGGATGGCGAAACCAAGGAGGCGATCCATTCCTTTTTTCTAACCGCGGCTTATGCTGCCAAAGGCGATAAAGAAAAAGCTCTGGCCCAGATGCAAAAGACTTTCAAATTCGGCTACCGCGATTTCGCCGCCATCAACGCCAGCCCGTATTTTGCTTCCTTACGCTCCGATCCCCGATTCCAGCAACTCCTCCACCACTACCAGCAATAGATAAGAATGCATGAGCCTCAGCTTTTCACCGCACCCACTCTCCTCCGCACTTCCGCCACAAACACCTGATCCTTCAACGACGCCAGATTGATCTCCACATTCGCCAGCGCCCCGGTAATCGCCGCCCGGGCCAGCGCCTGCGCCGTAGTCAAGTCCGACTTCATATTCGGATTACTGATCGCGAACAAACTCTGCGTAATCTGCGCCACTTCATTCGCCTTCTCTGCCACACCGAGCGGAACCCCAGTCGCAAGTTTCAAACTCTCATCGATCACGGCGTCAGCGCCTCCCAGGTCGCTCTTGGCCAGTTTGTACGCCTTCATCACCGCATCGTAAGCGGCCGCATCCGCGTCCACCGCAGCCTTCAACTCTTCTCTCAAAGTCCCCAGTCGCCCGATCGCCGTGCTCAATTGCGCTTCATATTGCAGATACGCTTTCTTCCCTCGCGACATCGTCGCTACCATCGTCGCCAGCCCCGCCGCCATCGCACCCGCCGCCGCCGCCGCGCTGCCGCCGCCTGGAGTAGCCGTTGGCGCGGCTAACTGTTCAACAAACGGCTCGACTCCCGCTCGCAACCCTCCAACCGCCGCCTTCCCGCTCATCACTGCGTTCAGCCGGTTTTCCAGGATCAACGAGGAGTCAAAGTTCTCGACCTGCAGAAACCATTCCGCCGCCTGCTCAAGCGCTTTCTTCGGAATCAGCCCCACGATCTCGCTCGAGATCGGCATCACCCCATAACGCGCCGCTTCGCGCTTCACGGTTTCAAAGACGCGGTGCACGGGTGTCTGCTCGAAATCCGTCAGATTCATCGAAACCTGCGCCAGTCCCCGCACCAGAAATCCCGCACCCTTTACGAACCGCATCCCGCCGCTCGAAAACCGCACCGCCTTCGCAATCTTCTTCGCAATCTCCACATCCGGAGTGTTCAGGAACACGTTGTACGCAATCAAAAACTTTCCGCGCCCCCACCACCGTCGCCCCCGCCGTCGGGTGTACTCTCGCCTCGCCAAAATCGGGTTTCCGCGCCGGATTCGTTGCAATCTCCGCCCGTATCCCTTCAAACTGCCCGCGCCGGATGTTCTCCAGATTCTGCCGCTCCGGCGTCGCCGCCGCCGCCTCGTACAAATAAACCGGAATCTGATACCGCTTCCAGATCTCCGCACCCACGTGCCGCGCCATGGCCACGCAATCTTCAATCGTCACGCCATCAATCGGGACGAACGGCACCACATCGGCCGCGCCCATCCGCGGGTGCGCTCCCTTGTGTACACACAGATCGATCAACTCTGCGGCCTTCCCCACACCCCGAATCGCCGCCTCCTGAATCGCCTCCCGCTCACCCACCAGCGTAATCACGCTCCGGTTGTGGTCCGCGTCCATCTCGCGGTCGAGCAGGTAGACTCCATCCATCTTCATTGCGTTAACTATGGCGTCGACCTTGCCCTTGTCGCACCCCTCCGAAAAATTCGGCACACACTCCACTAGCGTTGACATAGGTCAGAAGAATATCCGGGCCACTGTAACGGAAGCAAGCAGCTGATCGATCCTCCAGCTCGCGGCCAATTCCCCGTGAATCCTATCCCCTGTTTACAACCACTCCGCATGGCCAAGTATTTTCCGCGAAGATAGCCTACGATGTTGCTCTCGGAACGGTGGGCACATAAAGTCGAGATCAGAAAGGAAATTCAGCGCTATGACAAGGCAAGTGGGAGCTTGTTGTAGCTCGCCGGCAGCGATCTGCTACTGGCTCATAGTCTCGCTGGTGGCCTGGGGAGTCCTGAGGCTCATAGGAATCTATTGGCGTCCTCTCCATGCATCGTCAGCCGCCATTTGCCTGTTCGCCATGGCCATCGGCTGCCTCGCCAACTGGCTCAGGAATCACTCCTTTCACTGCGTCATCACTGGGCCCCTGTTTCTGATCGGGGCTGTCATCTTTCAGTTCGCAGGCGTGGGTATGATCCACATCAACACTCGCTGGGTCTGGCCCTTCGTTCTCATCGGTACAGGCATCGCGTTTCTGCTGGAATGGTTGTATGGCGAGCGTCCTGCGTCGTAACCAACAAGATTCTTGCCGCTAAGGTGAAATAAGTTGCAGCGAAGTCGCACGCTGGAAAACAGAGCTTCCACGCAACGCACTGATCAATCGCTCGGTAACACCTTTCATGTCAATCAGCGTTAGGCGATTGTGAAATCTAAAGCTTTAAGTGAGGTTAGCTGCGCCTGAGCTTGGAGAGCAGATTGCTACCTGTGCCCAGACGCGCGGGTGTATTCCTCACGATTGCCAAGGGTCCGAGAGGTCACGTATTCGGCCGAATTCCAAGCAAAAGGAGATAACGGATGAAGCACCTTCTCGTAATTGCTGCCGCGGTCTTGGTCCTGGCTACTACGGCGCTGGCAGACAGTATCAACTTGTCAACGGGCACAGCCACTTATTCAGTCGTGGAACAGAACAGCTACAACCTGGGGGCAACGGGGACAGCTTCGATCGTCACTCCGTCAGACGCCGACTGGTATGGTGGCTGGATCGCCAACAGTTCGAGTTCCTCTTGGATTGCTTATAACCCGACCAACTGTTGCGATAACGGTCTTGGTAACTACAGCACCACTTTCGTTTTGACCTCGGCAAATATTTCATCAGCTGCACTTTCAGGAAGTTTCACCGTAGATGACAGTGGGGAACTCCTGCTCAACGGACATGTAATTGCGACGCTTGGCGATGGCAGTTGGGGCTCACTCCACTCCTTCACAGTTCCCAACAGCGATTTCGTTGTCGGGACTAACACCCTGACGATCGAAATCACAGACACAGATAACTTTTTGGAGGGCGTGAATCTCGCGGGAACCTTAACAACCGGCACATCTACAGTTCCGGAACCAGCCGCCGCCACTCTGCTTGGTCCGGCGCTGGTAGCCTTGGGCCTCTGGCGGCGTAGGTGGCTAAAGAACTAGAATTCCAGTCTAAGCTTTCGTGAGTCTCGACTTTGGCGGGTCCGTTTTCCACGAAAACGGACCTTTCAATTTTCAAGGCAGATAGAAGTCTCTCTCCCCGTCGCGGGGCTGAGCACCTAAGATTTCGTCATCCTTGGCCAATGACTCAGACCCCGCCTACTGTGCTAGTACCTCGGTCACTTTCGAACGCGTAAGGCACGCCGCTAGCATTCTCTTTAGAACCCCTGGGCTGTTGGGGATCCCGCCGAATAGGAGCAAAATCAGGCGGGGAGAAGCTCCGCAAGTCGGAGTCGCCTGCGAGAATCCTTTGCTCGACCGGAAACAGCCCAGTTCACTTTCAGAGTACGAGGCAATGTTCGGGGCGATGTTCGGGGCAATGTACGAGACGATGTTCGGGGCAATGTACGGACCGATGACAGTCTCACCTCAGGTGATTTAGTTCTTCAGCCGTCAGCAAGCTGCCCGCCTTCGCCAGGGTGTTCACGTGGGCGTGTAACCAAGTGCCATCGACAAGCGGGCACCACAGGGGAAAACAAAAGACATGAGGAAGGCTGGACTGGTATTTTGCCTGCTTCTGGCCGGTTGCGCGGCGAAGAAGCAGCCTGTGGCGGCGACCCCGGCTCCCATACGGAGCCAGCTCCCACCACCCACTGCCGACCTCATCGAACACTGTGTAGTAATCAAGCAGGAAAATTCCAACACCGTGACCTGCAGTTGTCTACCCGTGAACACCGTGATCGATTCAAAAACGCGCCACACCACGCTGGTTTGCAAGAAAATGAAAGAGGAAAAGTAAGATCGGGACCGGCGACTGGAGGGCAAATCCTATCCCTCATTAACCTCGGATAGTTCAATTCTCGATGAGCGCAATCGCCTTCCATGAGAAGGCCGGTCTGCACAGGATTCAAAACAAACTGGACAAACGTGAAGAAGTCAGTCTCGCGTGTTTTCATCGATTCTGCCCGACGGTCTTCATCATGCCATCGCATTCAGATCATAGTTGGCGTAATATTCCATGTCACTCATGGGCCCTGCCCGATCGCATCTCAGGATGTTCCGATCTGTCATAATCCCTGGAGCCGCTGGACGATATTGCCCTTCGGGCCGAGAGCATCTCGTCGCCGAAGCCGTCGACGCTGTTGCGTTGCGCCCCGACCATCATGTCGAAAGGATGAACACTCATGAAAAGCCGCAAGCTCGTGTACCTGCCGCTACCCCTTCTCATTCTCATCGCAATACTTCCGGCTCCATTTCACGCTCAAACCACTTCGAATCCCGCAAATCTTCCCCAACGGGATGGTTCTCACGACTTTGACTTCCTGATCGGCAACTGGAAAGCTCATGTCCGCCGTCTCCCGGACCGCCTCAACAACTCCAGCATCTGGGTCGAGTACGATGGGTTCTCGAACCACAAGAAGCTCCTCGACAGCAATGCGAACTTCGAAGAGTTCGATGTCACCAGCACCGACAAAAAACTCCGCATTAAGGCGCAGACGCTCCGCCTCTACAACCCCACATCGCGTCAGTGGAGTATCTACCTGGTTGACGTGGATAACGGAACTCTTGGCTTGCCGCCCGTGGTTGGCCAGTTTACCGGCAATCGCGGCGAGTTTTTCGATCAGGAAGACTTCAAAGGCCGAGCCATTCTCGTGCGCTACCTCTGGCTCAACATCTCTCCCAACTCATCGCGCATGGAGCAGTCTTTCTCGCCCGACGGTGGGAAGACCTGGGAAGTGAATTGGATTTGCGAGCTTTCGCGATAGAAACGGATTGTGAAGAGGTGGGTCTCCGCTGCGAGGGGCTGTCTCCACACCGACCAAGGGGCAGGGCACTCCTCGCTTCCATGTTCACTTCATCTTCTTGGCGTGATACCCCTGTCAATCCACCGGCCTGAGTCGCTGTGGCGGGCATCGCCTCAACCTTGTTGGAGAATCGGTCGTTGGCGAAATCCCCATCACGCTCATTGACCGGGGTTCCGAGTCTAATTGGCTGTTCTAGGTAATTACGCCGGAACGCTCTGGCATTGCGACGGCCAGCGGCATAGAGTGGAGCGGGAAATCTCGTCTACCACGCTTCCGGGGACGAGATCGAGCGGCCCTTAAGGATGTTAGAGTTTTACCATGGGAATCAGCGACCCAGAGGTTCGAAAAAAGCTCTTTGAACCTAGATGGCTCCGGTATGAGCACGAGTGTGATAAACAGACCTGGCCCTGGTGGAAGCGACTGATCCATCGCTTCCAACCCTGCCCGTTTTGCCAACCAGAGAGGGTGAAAAAACAAAAAGAGCAATAAGTTATCGCAACTTCACTCATTAACCGGTCTTGAATGCAATGCGCTGTTCAGACAGTTAAACCTCCGGCGGATTCGCACCAATAGAAAGATCAGACCACCCAGGACGGCAAGAGCCACGGGCGCGTGCCGCAGCACCCAAGTCTCCGTTCTTCTGCTTGCTTCGCCCGGCGGGAGAACGTCGATCACCTGGATTCGGGATTGCCCTTTGAGATTGGGAAACAGGGAAACCGGAATCACTGTGCCCGGCGGGACCGAATCATCGAGTTCGGCTTGATCCTCCGGAAAACGATCGCTCGGAGCACGTTTTAAGTAGGGAAGCAAATTCATCCGTTCTTTCTTGCCCTCTGCCATCCCGCCGTACTTGCTGTTCCAGCCGTACAGCGTCGCCTCGCTGACGCCGTGCTCCCGCGAGAGCTCCGCGATCTTCCGCCCCGCCTCGTGCTCCTTCAGAATCCCTACGATCTGCTCCTCGCTGAATCGCCCTCGTTTCATCTCCATGGTCCTCCTTCGTCGCTACCGCCGCGACGTGAGGTCCCCAATTCTAGCTGGTGGAGTTTTTAGAGGACAGGTCACTTCAATGATGGAAGGCATGGGAGGCATAGGGAAGTTTCTGAAACTCTCTGCCTTCCGCCCTGGCTAAGTTTTTCTGGCCTCTTATGTCCGCGCCGATGGCGCCGTTCGGAGTTAGAACAATAAGTCTGTAGACTGTTGCCCCGATCTCCTTCTCATGTACGCTGTTGACATAGAAATGAAGCCATCCCTCCACCGGTACTCCTCTTTGTTCTACTCTGTGGGCAAGCTGCATTAACCGGGTTACGGTGTAGTGAAATGTCGTTCCTACTCCAATCGGTTTTTTCTGGGTGACCAATCCCCAGTCCTGAATGTCGTCCACAGGATCGGCGCGTAGGGAATTGCCATGCAAAATACAACTTAATTCGTATGCCAGCACCTCCACCGGAAGCGTGCCGGTGAGTGTCAGTTTCACCCATAGAAAGATGTCGCAATCGACCCAAGCGTGAGGAGCGAGCGCGGCCCGTGCCTCTTGAACATGAATCTCTGATATTTCTATATCGACGGCCGGCGGACGAGTTTGCAGTGCAGCTAACCTGGACCTGGTAACCGCAAGGCTGGTGCTCAACCAATCGATAAATCGTTGTCTCTCGCGATCAAGTTCCAAAGGCGTGGCAACCAGCCTCCACATCAAGAACAAGGCAAACAATCCGCCGTAGGTGAGGAGAGTTGCATACGCCGCTGCGCGCCACTTGTGGTCGCTGAGGGCAGCACCAATACCGGCGGCAATCAGGCCAGGCGCAAGGGAGCACACGCAGGCGATAAGGACGTTGTCTCTCGCCCATCTGAGCTTTTCTCCCGCCCAGAACGCGACAATGTAACGAGTCCAATAGGTACGGAACTTCGGGGCCCTTGCGCCTTCCATAGCCCGCACCTCCTCCCTGGTCAAGAACGGTACGGCAGTTCGACCGGGAGCAGGCAACGCCGCAGGCACGTACAGGCGTATGCTGCTTAGTGGTGTAGATGCCGGGCTGGGCAGTTTTGTTTCCCAACTCGGACCCCCGGGAACTGGTGCGGCAAGCCGCCTTGGGTAGGAAGTCCGACAACCAGTGTTTTCAAGGTGTTAGAGAGGGCCCTTGGTGCGGAGCAGGTTGACGTTCCGGCCCAATCTGACGTCCGGCACTACTAACAAACAAGAATGAACAGCGCATTCGTGGCGCGCCCAAATGTAACGACGTTGCGGACTAGAACGCCGAATAAGGCCAGAACCCAAATTAGGTCACTACCCGTTTGGGATGTCGCGTCGCGAGCTGAGAAGTCGATAAAATGACTCGCCGTGCCTTGAGAATCGACGCACATCAATGCTCAAGATCCTTTTGCAGCGCAGAAGAGCGCGAAATCAGCCACCCTCGCCGGGACAACTAAGAGTTTGATGTAGTGCGCGGATAGGAGGTACGTAGCTGTTGTCGGTGGTGTCTTAAATGTGCGTTGAAAGAATTCGGTCGTCTCATTTTACGGGGATAAGTTTCGGTAATTGGCGAGTGCGTTTGTGCGGAAGGATTTTGGGGCAAACCTCAGAGCCAAGGAATATGCCGTGCTCATGGTCAGCTACGGTGAACTTTGCTGGAAAAGGTACGGTCGGATCGATGAGTATATCGTCTATCCGACTGGCTGGCCGAATGGCGATCCACTCGTCGCATTCATCACACTCAACCGCCCAGTACTCGGATTTTTCAGGAATATCGGCCATGTAACCTCACTTTCAAAACAAAAGCCCCAAACGTCACTTTGGGGCCTAGACCATACGAAACGTCACGTCACGCTACCACCACAGCACTTCACTTGACTACACCGTTGCCGAATCCATTGTACCTCGGGGGGGCATGGCGAGAGACCAAAAACCTGCAATCATAGAAAAGGAACTAGGGGTAGAAGAAGTATTTGCGCAGCCCGAGAGCGCGGAGATCACTTCCTACAAGCCGATATCGGTACTGATTCCGTGGAGTCTCGTTTCGATCACTTCCGGACCGCCGACCATTCTTCCGCGATCTCGCTCACGTTTTATGTATTGTTGTCAACAAAGATGAAGTGAGCACGTCCATCGAGGAATTTGTCACGATTGTGAGCGATGGACGAGGTTCTCTGTGGACACTTGCCCGAGCACGAGCTACTTTTCCCGTTTAAGGGTGTTCCAAAATCTTGGACGCGGAGCAGGGTTTATCGAGGAAAACAGACCGTCCGTTCCGGTCGCATTTTCTGAACCGGGCTCCCATGTTTCCTCTGCTGATCTGGCGCGCTTTTTAGTCAGTTCCTCGGAAGGTAATTCGTCCGAAAGTAGAGAGGCGACGATCCGCAGGCTCTCGATTTCGTGGCGGACACGGGCAAGGTCTGTTTCTTTCTGCCGCAAAACTTCGTAAGCATTCTTCATGGGCTTCTCCTGGGAGGTGTACCATCACGGTCGTTCCGGTTCGTGATGGCTCCACATTCAATCTTAGCTCCAGAGAAGAATAGGAGCTCTGCTCCAGAAACTCAACGGGCCGGAAGTACAGAAACTGACCGTTTGGCGTCGCATCTTTGGAACGCCGGTTTCATCGAGTGCTTTCATCTGTGCAAAAGCGGAGAACGCATAGCGCCCTCGATGGCGATGGTCTCTCAACTCAAGCGGAATGGGCTGATTGTTGGCGAAAATTCCTATTACACTCATTGACCAGATTCTAGCCGTACTTGTCGCCCGATTGTCACGCACTTTTGGCTCTGGGAATTGACGCATCGACTTTTAGCAGATGGAGTGTCCCGAGTGTGGTGAGAGTTTCATCCCTGAGAAGCATGGGGAATCAACTCAATGAAATGGCCTTGGAGAATTCTCTTTCATCATCAGCGAGCAGCAGCATTGCCATGTTGAGGGCTTCAATCTCCCTTTGCACCTGCCTTAGCTCTTCCTGCTTTCGACGCAGCCCTGCGTAGAGAGTCTGTGGGTTGCATGAACCTCGCACAGATTTTCCTAGTTCTGGTGAGCAACCCAGAACTGAACTGGGGTGGGATCTTGATCGATTCGTTACCGCATCGTCCGGAGGAAGTTGGGAGAGGAATTCCAGCCCCAAACACTCGCCAGTACGATTACGAACCACCGCTTTGACGCGCGGCGAGGGTGTGGACGTTGGGAATTGAAGCTGCATCAGATCGCCGGGATTAAGATCAACAGGGGCGCGTAGCGCCATACCCGCCCTGCTTATATCGCTGCCACGAGCAGGAACCGGGGTGGTTAGAATCCCATTTAACGCGACGATGCGAACCGGCAGATCGACCTGATGACGCGGCCATCGTCGCGTGCTTTGGACGTGACGTACTTCTCCTGATTGTTGTTCCATTTCGTCCCCAACTTCGCTTTTGCGCGAAAAATTGTGTTCACATTCTGCTCAGGCCAGGGTTGGTTTGCCTTCCGCGCGCGGGCCTTTCAGGCAGGAAGAAACCGGTGCTGGACTGCGAAGTGGTGGGCAAGTCGATTCTGACTACGGCGCTACTTATTTTCAAATTACGAACGTGTAACTAAAGCACCAGTTACCACGCCAATTCCAGAAAAAGAGAGATCAGGGCAAATGACTGACGATATTGTGGGTCGACGGGAACGAAGGGTCACCATGGGTTTCCCATCATGCGGTGCTGATAGCCGACTTTATCTCTTGGAACCAGCTGATCGACATGCTGTTGCTGCCAATGACGAGTGCCCAATTTAGATGGTCATCATTTCAGCAGATGAAGGTTGAGCAAGTAGATGGCACTTCCCAAAAGTGTAAAGAGTGTAAGAGACCCAAGAACGACCCGGAAGACTCCTCGTCGCTCCGGAGTCCGATGGACTAGCGCAGCTCTGTACTTCTCTATCCACGCTTGTTCGCCAGAGTTCAAGAACGACTGAACAACCGCTCGCAGCCTGCGCTGATCATCTTCCTCGAGCGCAACGAAACGGAACGGCTGCCGGGTTGTGGAAACAGGGCTCAACATCTCTGCTGCGCCAAGCACCGGCCCTGTGTGAGTCAGGAACATCAACTTGATGCGGGAACCCCGATCCAGCATGTTAGGTATGCTGAGCAAGCCACCGGTAAGAGAAATGGTCTCCAATATGCCTCGGTGGCGGCGTCCGTCCGGCAATCGAAGGACAGCAGGGGTGATATCTGCAAGCCGTACGCGCGGGCTGCGCCAATATTCGGGTGAGTGGGGGAGGTAAGTCATGTGCCAAGGCAAGTATGGTACGTGCTCGCGTAGAGGTGGAAGATTACGGAAGGACTGGCACGGAGCAAGTTACCCAAGTACAGCGTGATTTCCAATTGGAAGTCCAGGAGCGTTTCAAGCGTCAATTCAACAAAGGCACACCACTCGATGCCCGGCGTCGGTAGCCAAGCGCATACGCTATTGCCGCAAAGACCGGGGTCTGAATTGTTCTAAGATCTCGATTACACTCACTGACGCCGGACGGCCAAATCTCGATGAGTGTAATCGCCTGTGACTGTTGAAAAACTCCCCTTTTGTCAAAATAGCTGGAAATTGGGAGATAGAAAATGTCTACCAAAACGGAGATCGTCGTTTGTAGGGCTTTCTATTGCAACGTTTCTTCGGCCATTTTCCGGTGAGCAACAATCGAGCGTTTATGGTGGTACTTCACCTGATCTCAATTTAATTTTCCCGGAACTTTCATTCGCCAATCCTCGTATGGGAGCTTTAGGCGAGGTGTGTATGAAGCGTCTCGGTTTCTGGCTTGTCTTGCTAGTTCCTGGCTTGCTCCACGCTCAGCAAGCTCTCGAGACTTCGGCACGGCAGAAGTTCATTTCTGGAGGCACGATTCGCTTGCACCTGGAAGCCGGCGGCTACACTATCACTCCCGCTGATTCTGAGAACATCGTTGTGACCTGCCGCGTTCATACGGAGGAACAACTCAAGCGCGTCAAGGTGGAGATCAAACGGACAGCCGCAAGCGCCGACGTTTACATTTCCGAAACCCCGCACAATAACTTCCAGGCCACCATCGAGGTTCCTCGTCATTCCAATCTGTGGGCCAGACTGTCAGCGGGAGAACTGGACGTCGAAGATCTGGAAGGCGATAAGAATCTCGAGGTTATTGCTGGACGCATTCAGATCGACGTTCCCCACCCTGAGCTGTACGGTCACCGAGATGCTTCGGTCACGACCGGCAGCATCGAGTCGTCGGCGTTCGATGTCTCCAAAGGGGGTCTGTTCCGGTCATTCAAGCAGCAAGGTCCGGGAAAGTACCGTCTGCATGCGCACGTGATGACGGGAGAGATCGATCTGCGCGGGAGCGACTAAACTCCGCGCACAGGACACAGAAACCAAGAATACCGTATAAAGCACGCCAACGCTTTGTGGTGCATTCTCTCTGCCTATCCAAGAGAATGGGCTCATGCACAAGAGTCTAGACCGAGGCCCTGGGCCAGCCACGCATGGCGACGGTCCGCGCGATGGCAGCTAGCACACGATAACTGTTGATAAATGGCCATTACGCTCAAAATCCCTCAATGAGCGACGCCTGTTTTCGTCAGTCTAGATGTGTGGTCCGGGGCTTGTTCTCCAAGGCTCAGTCAGCTTGGACGGACGACTGTTTGGGGGTCGGCGGGTTCACTACAACCTTGCACCGTCTGGGCTTGTCTCCCGCACACTCCAGATAGGCGTCGCTGTCCTGTGGTGCAGGCATTGAATCATTGAACGCTAGCGTGTGTTTCGGACCATCTCCGAACCGAATCATGCAAGCGGTGGAGGACTGGTGGCTCTCGTCGTACACCTCCACGAGCATGCACATCACCGTATCTCCCTGAGAGACCTTTCCGTGGCCAATCATGTCCGGCCCGTCGGGATGATTTCCCTGTCGGCTTTCAATAAATGAAGTCGGCCTCGGCTTCGTCTTCGTTTGGCCAGCAACGTTTACGGATGCGAGCAGAAGCAACAGAGTCAAACCGGGGTAGCTTCTTTTCATCGGTCCACCTCCACTCAAAGTTCGATCCACATCTAAATCACTTGCGAATAATTATCGGTGGTTTTCGCCAACACTGAAAGAGGACGCTCGGTAGTCACGGATTCTGTGACTGGCACCGGATTTCAGGCCACAACGTCACGACGGACGCACTCTTTCTTAGGCTTGCCGCTTTAAATGGCACCCGTGCCAAGCAACGACTTTAGACTTACCTGTTGTAACATCGCGATTTCACTAATTGACCTTGATCGTCAGTGCCAAACCCACGGCGAACCAAACGCTCCCTTCGTGAACCTCCGCCTCCTTCGTGGTTGATGGATTTAAAACGCTGTCCAGCGCCGGTCACTTCTTCCAAAATCTTCCCATCCCCACTCTCACCTGCACCGTATTCAGCCCCGGGTTATACATCCCCAAACCCGCATTCGAGATATGCAGATACCTCACCTCGACGCTCCAGTTGTATTTCTCACCAAGAATGTGCGTCCCCAGCGCCGCGCTGGGACTGAAGTTCACCGTGTTCGTATAGGTAGGAATGTCGTGATAGCTGAACAGCACCCCGCCGCTCAACTCAAAATAAGGAGAGAACCGCCCGCGCCGCTCAAAATCCCATTTCAACCCCAGCGGATCGAATCCGCCCGCATAAGCCGTATTCGCCGGCTGAAAAATCAGGTAAACCGGCACCGCATCCACCGTGTACTCGAATCGCCCCCGCAAAACTCCCGGCCAATGAGGCCCCGTAATCACCCACCCATAACGCACTCCGGCATTGAAAGGCTCCGTATTCGAAGTCCCGCCCGCCACTGAGTGTCCACCTCCAGCCCAAACCTGAATTTCGTTACCACCCTCCTGCGGCCCGGCCTCCGCCTGGCCCAAGGCCCACCCCGCCGTCACAATCACAACAAACAAGAGAGGAAACGGAGAAAGGAAAAAAAAAGAGGAAGGAAACCTAACAGAAGCTTTCCACCGATTCATCTGCGTCATGGTCTAACGAGGTTGCCCCACACCAGCAGTTTTTGCAAGCTGCCCAGCTTTTTCGTAATGCCTCAGTTTGAAATTTCCGGGGGCTGGCACATTAATAGATTTTATTTCGCTTGCGCCATTCCAACGCTAGGCTGCCCCACTCGTCGCGGTTTTCGACGAAGCCTGCCCTGAGCGCAGCCGAAGGGTGGGTACAACAGACCTCCACCTCTTGTTCTCTCATCCTCTTCGGTATTGGTCAATGACGCGGAGAAAGCTGAACTGCGCGTGCCCCGGATCGCATGATAAGCTCTCCCCGAAAAACCCGTCGAGGTTCATGGTCCCCACTCGTCGAAAACCGCGACGAGTGGGGCAGCCTCTCCAGACAGTAAGGGCCAGCCCCCAGCTCCACCACGGCCATCGGTCTCAACTTCCGGATGACCCGCCATCCGCCAAGAAATGCGAAAGCCTTTCGGATCGGAGCAGAAAACCGTTTGAGAAGACCATTATCTCCCACTTGTGCCATTTTGACCCGGCAGTTAACCGCCGAATGGCACAAATGGGAGCCCTTTTCGCGCTGACGCATTAGTCGTCGTCGCGCCGGGGACGCAGGTTGTGTTTGTAGACGGCCTTGCCTATGGCCTTTCCTAATTCCTCGCCTGCCTTCTGGTCAGTTCGAAAGTGTATCCCGCCGTATACACGTGCGTCAGAGATGTCGTCGGTAATCTCCCTAAAAGACGTGTATTGCAAGACGATGTTGGGCACTGCGGGATTCGTCAACGTGATCGAATGTCCGCAATCGCCATAAAGACGTCTCAGCACCGCAGCTGCCGCATTGCCCGCGCTGCCGTGGTTTGAAGGATAGCTCGGGAAGCACGGAGTCACGATGAATGGGGTCCAGCTTGGATCCCCGCCCGCATGGATTGCCGTTTCAGGACGCCAAAAGTTGTAGGTGTATTTGTTGAGGAATGACGCCACCAGGCTGTCGCTCATCGCCATATTGATCAGGGCCAGAGTACGCGCATTGTCCGACAGGGAGCGTCTCTGTGCCACTGCGACCTGCTGCGCGGCCTGATTAAAGACCTGTGTTGGCGACGAAGCTGCATAAAACAGGGCGACATTCGCCCGATCTTGAGGCCGCTGTGTGCTATCAACACTGCCCACCGTCATCACTTCGTTGTACGCCCGGGCATACCTGTCGCTAGTGAGCGCGGGTGGCGGATCAAGGAGAAAGTTGCTCGCGCTCGCGATGCCGAACGGAGTTACGTTCTGCCATTGAAAGCCGGTCCCGACCGCGACTCCATTTACAGGATTTACAGGGCAACTCGGTGTTGCCTGCCATGCCCCTGGAACAGGCGGGCCTGGTGTATAGAACTGCGGAGGTGACGAGCCGTCCTTAGCTCGTAGACCGATCATGGCCACAGCTGCCGCGTCCCCGGTTGCGATGCCGTCAGTCTTGGCTGGGCCGTCCGGTATGGACTGCATCGAGTTCGTCCAATCGCCATTTAGGGCCGTCTGGCTGGCTGGAAAGTAGGCGCTGAGCACCTGATACGCAGCCTCTATGGCTGCTGCATCGGGTGAGGCGTCCCGCGGCGCAGTGATGGTCCCAAGATACGGTTGGTACTTGTGTGTAATGGAATTGACCGCTTCAAAAACAGCGAGTTGTACAATCGCCGCGTAACGTGCCTGGGCGAAGGGACTCTGTTTGTTGGCGACGGCTGTGTTTACCGCAATCGCATTCCAGTCCAATACGGCATCAGCTCTTGCGGCTGTCGATCCAACTACTATACTCAGCATCAATACGCAAAGGAGCTTGGAAATCTTTTTCATCGCTCTTATCCTCCATCCGTTTCATTTGTCGTCCCGCCGATCGGTCGACGCGAGCGGAATGATTGCGACGCACAACGGGAATTGTCCATAGCGGAGCGTGTGTCGGTGCGTTATGGTTTGTGTCGCCCCAAGTACAAGCACGGACAGCACTTACGTCTCCTGTTCTCGATGTGATGTAAAATCATCCAATTTCGTTTGGGCGTGCCATGACCTCACAGCCGAGTGGAGTGCAGCAATCGATCCGGTTCGGCGAAGACTTCGCGCTTGATCTTCGTCCCCGAAGGCTGCGCCGCGGCAGTCACGTCTTCAAGCTGGAACGTATCCCGCTGGAAATCCTTGTTCTGCTCCTGGAGCACCGGGGCGAGATCGTCAGTCGCGACGAAATCGTGGCTAGGGTCTGGGGCAATGATGTTTTCCTCGACACGGATAACAGCATCAGGGGCGCAATCCGCAAAGTCCGCCAGGCTCTTAAGGACGACCCCGAAACCCCGCGGTTTATTCAGACCGTGACCGGACGAGGTTATCGATTCATCGCGCCGATTATTTCTCCCCAAGAAGAACACACCACGGAGCCACCGAAACCTGAGGCATCAGTCGTCTCCACAGGTACGCAGAGTTTCTCTCGGGAGCCAGATAGCTGGCCGCAAGGCGGCAGCCTAGGCCCGATGGACCAAGAACAGGAGCGGACAGCGGGGCAGGTAGCAGGCACTGAAACCGCTCGTGGACAAGTACGGCGGCATCCGCGGACGTGGGTTTTAGTTGGGTTAGCTTCGCTGGCACTTGTGTCCATTCTGTCCCTCCGCGAATTTTGGAGCTGGCGAGGTTCGCGCGTCCCTGCCGTTTTCCAACGCAAGACAGTTTTAGCTGTGCTGCCGTTCGACAATTTGAGTCGAGATCCTGATCAAGAGTTCTTCAGTGAGGGGCTGACGGAAGAGATGATCGCTCAGCTTGGGAAATTGAATCGGGATCGACTCAAGGTGGTCGCACGGAGTTCTGTTGCAAAGTACAAAGGGAGCACGCTGGCCGCGAGGGAGATAGGTAAGGAACTGAACGCTGACTATCTTGTCCAAGGCAGCATTCGACGCTCGTCGGACCGTATACGCATCACTGTCCAGCTCATCAAGGCACGTGATCAGATCGACGTCTGGACCGAGAGTTACGACCGCGAACTCAAAGATGTGCTGGCCGTGCAGGACTCCGTGGTGCGAAGCATCGCAAGTGAGATTCACATCGCTCTTACTGAAGAACAGGAAGAGCGTTTGTCTACTCCGCGGCAAATAAGCCCGGAAGCATACGAGGCGTACTTGAAAGGGCGCTATTACTGGAACAAGCGAACCGGCGAGAGCATGCAGAAGGCGGAGCAATATTTCGAGCAGGCGATCGACAGGGATCCCTCCTATGCGGCAGCGTATTCGGGACTGGCAGACTGTAACAGCGGACTGACGTGGCACGGATTTAAGTCCCCAGCCGAGGCACTCCCGAAAGCTTACGCCGCGGCACGCAAAGCGCTAGAGATCAGTCCAGAATCGGCTGAAGCCCATGCGTCCCTCGGCCTTGCGATGAGCCATCGTTGGGATTGGACCGGTGCGGAGGCCGAGTTCAGTCGCGCTCTGCAGTTGGATCCCCAGTATGCGAATGCACACCACTGGTATGGAGACTATCTTTCTATCCGTGGCCGCCACGACGAAGCACTTGCGGAAGCGAAGCATGCACTAGAACTCGACCCTCTTAACCTCATGATCAGTACGTGGGTGGGACTCCGCTACTACATGGCACGTGACTATTCCCGCGCAATCGATCAAAATCGAAACTCCGTTGAACTGGATCCGAACTTCGCGGCCGCTCACCTTCTGCTCGGAGAGGACTATCTTGGGGCAGGGTTACACAGCGAAGCTGTTAACGAGCTGAAGAAAGCGGCAAGTCTGTCAGGCGACAGCCCACTCTATACCGCGCAAGTCGCCGTTGCCCTTGCAGTTGAAGGACGGAGTGGCGACGCACTGCGAATCGCGCACGAACTGGAAGCGATTTCGAGGAAGCGTTACGTTTCCCCTTACGGCCTGGCTCAGATTTACGCAGCGTTAAATAAGAATGAGGATACATTCAAATGGCTGCAAGCCGCCTATGAAGATCATGCTGTTTGGATGGGATACCTCGCCGTCGACCCGATTTTTGACCGATACCGCTCGGATGAGCGCTTTAAGGATCTTCTCCGGCGCGTAGGCCTGCCCTGACGGAGAAGTAACGTTGGGAAATCTCTCTCTCCCCCAACATCTAAAGCTGAACAGATTCCAGATATCCTGGCGGTTAGTCGGCAACTCAGAAGTTATCCAGAAACGGCCTTGTGGGAAGTGAAGATGAGGTTCTGGGCGTATGGTCGGAGGGCTGGCCCAGCCCGCAAAAGCAGATTCCTCGCGCGATAAAACTGCGCTTCGGAATGACAAATTTTCACGTCGCATCGCTACCTGTTTAGCCCCGCTCTTGACTTCACACCGAGGCTGTGACAGCCTTGCTGCCGCTGAACGATTGCAAATTCAACAACAGGAGAGGGCTACGTATGAAGAAGCTTCTCGCAATATCACTTTGCGCAGTTTGTCTCAGTGTCGCAGGCATTGCTGCTCAAATGGGCAGCGGCGACTCGAAAGCGGCGTTCGACAAGTGGGTAGACGAGGCCAACAAAGCGCAGACCAACAATGACGCCAAGTGGATGGAAGCAAACCTGGCCTCTGCCTATGTCGAAGGCACGAGCTTCGGCACGTGGATTCCGAAAGCGCAACTGATCAAGGATGCCAATGATCCGAGCAACAATAAGTTCACCAAGAGCGATATCAGCGAGATGCAAACCCAGGTTGTCGGAAATGTCGGGCTGGCGCGCTTCAAAGAAAGTTACGACGCTGTGATTGAGGGCCAGCACCGCGCTCGAACTATTATCTGCAGCATGACGGCCGTGAAGCAGGGAAGCGGCTGGAAAGGGCTGTCGAACCACTGTTCGAAGATTGAATAGGCGGCTGGAAAGGGGTGGCTGGCCCATTCATACATAGAGTTTATTTCGCTTGCGCGATTCCAACGCTAGGCTGCCCCACTCGT
The DNA here is from genome assembly GCA_963842075.1 of uncultured Acidobacteriota bacterium. GTDB lineage: Bacteria > Acidobacteriota > Terriglobia > Terriglobales > Acidobacteriaceae > Sulfotelmatobacter. The sequence goes on from CAWJFA010000024.1 coordinate 698,944, forward strand.
CGCGGTTTTCGACGAAGCCTGCCCTGAGCGCAGCCGAAGGGTGGGCACCACACACCTCTATCTCTTGTTCCGTCGTCTTATTCGGCATCGGCCAACGAAGCGGAGAAAGCTGAACGGCGCGTGCGCCGGATCGCATGAGAAGCTCTCCGCGAAAAACCCGTCGAGGTTCATGGTACCCACTCGTCGAAAACCGCGACGAGTGGGGCAGCCTCTTCCGTGGTGATCCGATCAAAATCAAGAATCAGACGGTATGGGCCAGCCCCCATTCATCGTTTCGATGAGCCCACCAGGTTATCCCTCGGCATGGTTGCGTCCCCGCACAGCCCGCTTCCGTTTCGCCCAGCAGGCTCATTGCAGCTCCACACGGCCATCGGTCTCAACTTCCGGATGACCCGTGACCCAAGAATCTCTTCAATCGGCATCGGCAAACCTCCTATTAGCTGACTTCTAGCCCCGAATCGTTTTCTGAGTACGGCAGTATAGACCCAATCGTAGCGACGGCATTGCGTTTATATGTTGCGTATGCAACACTTCTATGTTGTAATAACAACATGGAGGAACTTATGAACGAAATCCTGGAAGCGCTTTTCCATAGGCGGGCAGTTAAGGCCTTTGAGGCGGTCGAAATCCCACAAATACTGCGTGAACAAATCCTCGATGCAGCCCGCCATGCTCCCTCCAGTTTCAATTCGCAACCGTACCGGTTCTTTTGGGTGGAATCGTCGCCCAAAAAGGCAGCCGCTGCCAAACTCTGCCTCGGACAGATGCCTGCGGCAACGGCGTCGGCCCTGGTGGTTGCGGTGGCCGACATCGGGTCGCTGGCTGCGACCTCGCAAGCCCAGTTGGAGTGGATGCGCAGGAGCGGCTTCAGCCACGCCAAAATCCGAGATTATGAGCGTACCGCGAAGATCGGCCGGATCCTGTTCATGCCAGGACCGTTCGGCATTTTTGGCGCGGTCAAGTGGGCGATTTTCCGGCTGGTGAATTTGTGGAAGACGATCGGGATGCCACCACTGTTTCGACAGGACTTATTAAAGTGGGCGACGAAGAGTACATCGCTGGCCTGTGAGAATCTGATGATTGCCGCCGAAGCGCTGGGGCTCAACACGTGCCCCATGGAAGGATTTGATGGCCGCAGACTCTCCAGACTTCTCGGCCTGTCAACCCGGTATCATGAAATTGTGATGGTGATTGCGATCGGGAAGAAATCGCCGGCTTATGCGGAACCGCCCCAGTGGCGGCGGCCTCTCGATGCCACGGTAACCGTCCTATGATCATCGTTCCGAAGAAGGAGATTCCTCAGGACATCCTAAGGGACTCAGTACTTGCCCATGTTGCTGCAGCCTATTTTTCCGTCGGGAAGAGACTTGAACGAAAAACTCGCTGCTCTGCGACTCGAGGCTTCATCCTATCCACACTCCGAGGCGGTGCCGTACTCAATCAGAATCAAATCGCCACACTTCTCGGTTTCGACCGAACTGTCGTGCACCGAGCCATCAAGTCAATGGTTCAGGAAGGGCTTGTGTCGGAGAGAAAAGCAAAATCGGGCAGAGCAATTCACGTCAGGTTGACGCCAAAAGGCCACAAATACAGAAAACGCCTGATCAATGCGAGGATAGCCGCTGACGATAAACTCCGAAAAGAACTGACTCCGGAAGAACGCACAACACTTCTTCGACTCTTGAAGTTGATTGCCGAATTAGAGTTCTAAGACTGCGCCGCCTCCATTCTGGATGGGTTGTGGCCTACGCGCACTATCCAGAAACGGCTTCGCGGAAATCAATGGCGATCTCCTCGAAGCCGACTTCAGGACAGGCGGCTGGCCCAGGCCTTTGATCTTGCAGGCATTACCAAAGAAGTGGGAATGGTGCACGCAAGCATCGTTAAAGGTGGGCCACCTGTGATCACTCTAGTTCTCTGGACGAAAGGAGCTCATTTCGACGCGGAACAACTGAAACCACAAGCAGCTGGAGCATCTCGGGCAGAGAGGCCATTCCATCCCTTGGGATCATTCTTGGTGGTGGCCAGTCGGTTCTTCTTGAGACGCTCGGATCGAGGGAGAGTATCTAGCCAGAAGTTAGACGATGGTGTGCTTCGGCACCAGTCTCCAAGCCGACTCTGTGCCCCCTCGCATGACCCAAGAAAGCTGTAGGCCACGAGTCTCAGATAGGACCATGGTTGGCAACACTGCAACCAGGTTAGCCTGTGAGTTTCAGAGAACCGAAGTGCACCATCATGAAGGCGAAGAAATCACAAGGAGCACGAAGCATCGCGGTCTCGTCGCGCCGCGGTTTTCAGGACCGCTCCGCGAGAGGCCAAAACCCTCAAGTCGCTAACGAAGAAATGGCGCTACTAGGAGCGAAGGGCTGGATGTCGGAAAATGCTTCCGGCGTTCCGGAGGGGGAAAGTGTTTCTCACTCGACATCCCTTTGTATAGGACTTCTGGCCCAGAATAACTTCTGGGCCCGCCATTCGAACCTAATTCCAACAGGCGTTTCATGACCATTAGCAAATTACATCACTCTTATGTGGATCGATGGACGGGGGCGATGACAGAAAGTTGACTCACCCCATGTGATTCACGTCCCTGCCCGGTCAGGACTGCGGGTGTCCGAAGAGTTCGTTGTAGTGCTTCCAGTAGCCTTCAACTTCGAGCATGATGCGCTGAAATTCAGCATCTCCGCGCACTTTGTCCCAATTCTTGTCGCGCTGGAACCAGGGAAAGTTATGATCTCCAAGTTGAACGGCCCGTCTCAGCCAGGCGAGAGCCGGTTGTTTCTCGCCCAACAGCGCATACACCGAGCCAATCCATTCCGCCAGATCGCCGTCCACCACTTCTTCGGGTTTGTAACGGAAAATGCGCGGATCAATTTGGTCGCGTTCGCCGCGCGAAGCGTGGACGATGGCGGAGAGAACCATGGGTTCTTCATCTTCGTGCGCGCCAGCTAGTTTCGAGGCCCGCGCCAGCATCTGCTCGGCCTCTTCCGTTTTTCCCTGGTAGTAGAGGAAATCGCCCAGAAACGTCAGGAGTTTGAACTGATCCGGGTAGCGCTCCAAGGCCCGGCGTACTTCCTCTTCCGCTTCGTGCGCCTTGCCCTGATACAACAGCATTCGCCCGTGCATCCAGTAAGGTTGTGGCGGCGTCGGATCCAAGTCACGATCGCGGCGAAAAGCGGCTTCGGCCAGGTCGATCAGTCCAGCGTAGTGATAGATGTAGCCAAGGTGTTTCCAGGCTAAGGCCGAGTTTGGGGCCAGCGCGACCGCTTCGCGCGAGATGCGGATCGAATCCGCGATCTTGCCTTGCTCGCCAAAAATCCCTCCCAACGCCAGGTTCGCTTCGAAGGAATGCGGGTTCAGGAGCAACGCTTTGTGGGCCGCCTGTTCCGCCAACGCGAGGTTGCTCGCCCCGTTTTCCTGGAAATTTGTCGCTTCGAGAACGTAGGCCTCCGCCAGCAACGAATAGGCATCAACAAACGCAGGATCCTTCTCGATGGCGCGCTGGGCTGAGCGTTGTGCGTTCTGCAATGCCTCCCTGGTGGAGTTCACAAAGTAGTCTGCGAAGTAGGCCCTCGCCTGCAGCAACAGGTTGTAGGCTTCCGCGGAGTTTGTCGATGAAGTTTTCAAGGTTGCCTGCTCCGTGCCCGAAAGCTGCACGCTCAAGCCTTCCACAACCTTCTGCGCCACATCATCTTCAAAGCGCAACAAGTCGTGGCTTTGCAGGTCGTAACGGCTCCCCCAGCGAGCTGCTCCGTGATCAATCAACTGCACGGAAACGCGCATGACTCCACCCACCCGCTGATAGGTGCCCGCAAGCACTGAATTCACTTCTAGCTCCCGTGCCGCTTGGGCCGGATCTGCTCCTTTTGCATATCGCAGCACCGAATTAGTGGGACGCACCGCCAGATTCTGCAGCGTGGCCAGGCGGCTGATGATGGCGTCGGCTATGCCGATACCCCACATCTCATTCTCGCCTTGGCCAGAAAGGTCACGGAAAGGCAACACGGCAAGCGTTCGCACGGAGGGTACTACCGCCGCCGGCGTAGAGGCAGGTTCCGGGGCTCGCGGGGAATGGTAGTGCACGAACGTGCCGATGGCTGCCGCAAGAATAACAGCAGCCGCAGCCAGGCCTGCGATCATCTTTCGTCTAGCCGGCCGGGTCGGCTCATCCGCGATCAATGCGTGTCCGGATTCCGTGTCGCGCTTCAGCCGCTTCAAGTCCGCCCGCATATCGGCCGCGTGCTGATACCGCAGTTCGCGGTCCTTCTCCAGCGCCTTGTGGATGATCTCTTCCAGCTTCGGCGGAGTGTCGGGGTTGACGCGAACCGGCGATGTTGGCACACGCTCCAGGATCGCGTGCAAAATGACGCCCGAGGTATCGCCGCGGAAGGGCAGCAGACCTGTCGCCATCTCGTACAAAACAACCCCAAAGGAGAACAAGTCGCTGCGGGCATCCAGGTCCTTGCCCCGTACTTGCTCCGGGGACATGTAGGCGACCGTGCCTAAGGTGCTGCCAGGGCTAGTCAGGTGTTCGTCGCTTAACACCGTTGGCGCGGTTGCTCCAACCGCTGCTCTGTCCGCCTCGCTGGTCAAGACTTTCGCCAAACCGAAATCGAGAATTTTTGTCTGACCGCGCTCAGTGACGAAAATGTTTGCTGGCTTGATGTCACGGTGCACGATACCTTTGGAATGGGCGGCGTCGAGCGCGTCTGCGATCTGGATGGCAGCACCGAGCAGGGTCTCGCTGTCTAGCGGCCGGCCCATGATGCGATGTTTCAGCGTGGCGCCGTCCATGAACTCCATGGCAATGAAGGGCTGGCCCTGGTGCTGCCCGATCTCGTGAATCGTGCAGATATTGGGATGGTTCAGACCCGAGGCTGCACGCGCCTCGCGGCGAAAGCGCTCTAGGGAGCTCGCATCCTGGGCAAACTCAGGGGGGAGAAACTTTAGCGCCACGAACCGGCCCAGTTCCGTATCTTCGGCCTTGTAGACGACACCCATCCCGCCACCACCAAGCTTTTCGATAATGCGGTAGTGCGAGACGGTCTGGCCGATCATTCGGAATATGCCCGGCTTTCGGGTCGCTTCATCTTAAAGACGTCGCATCGGGCAGTCAATGAATGATGACTTGGGGGGCTGTCCCAGCCGTACTCGAACACGACACGGGATGCCCCACCCGTGGCAGTTTTACGGGTGGGGCTGCTCCGAACTCTCCCTGGCATGTTCATCGTGGCATGTTCATCGGTCACAGCTAAATCGTAGCGTTCCTGTTACATCGTTTCCATGCCGACAAACCTGCACCGCTGCTACGGCGCTGGATACTCCCACTTTATTACCACAAGTTGCTATCAGCGCCGTCCCCTTCTCGGCACTCCCCGCGCTCGCGACCTCTTTCTAGAGGTCATGGAGCAGATCCGCCACCTGACGCTTGAGTGCGTAAAAGCTATCGCGGAGGAGTCCGATGCTCAGATGGTGGAGCAAAGCGGTGAACCGTTCTTGCTTCCTTTTCCTTGCTGCTTGCCGCACACCGTGCAATCCCTGGGACATGCCTTTCTCGCTCTGTGTCGAGGACATGTGTGATTGAACGATGTTCTCCTTAGTCTGCGCCCTTCCCTCCCCCACCTCCGCGGAAGGTTGCCCTTCCTTGTTCGACTGGTTCACAGGTACTACGGCACAGTCCGACTTCTCCTGCACGTTCATGTCCGCCGTTTGGTTTATGGCCTTCGCGGACCGGTCTTGTTCTTTCGTCCAAGACGTACAGGAGATCTCCCGGTTCTCGTGCATGTTGTTTCTCAGCGTGCGCGGGTTCTTAGACTACGCAGGATCTGGCAATCCACTCGCGATTCGCGTGGTTGCCGTGTTGCCTTCCTCCCTTACCGGAACGGAGTCGGCATCCTGATCCAAACGGGCTTTTCGAAGCTCAATAGCCCGGCCCACCGATACCTCTATCTACGCTTCAAGCAAAACCTCGCGGTGTCGCCTGCAAGACTCGAGGCTAGGATGGATTCGCTGTTTCCTTTCCTGTAGGGCTCTTTCATCCCCTACAACATGCCGGTTTATCCCGGCGCACTCCGGTTGGCCCGTTATCCGCCAAGAATCATTTGCCTAGCATTCATGGAACTGTCGCTGTGCACCAATCGTCAGACAGCAGGGAGCGACGCGCAAGTCCTGTTTCTGTAAGCCTGCCTATTGCAGTTTTGCGTACTCCGCCCGGGCTTGCTTCAGGATGGGGATGTCGAGGTCGGCGTCTTTCCACAAGCTGAGAAAATCCCTATAAGCCGCCTTTGCGCTCGCGGAGTCGCGCTGCGACATGTAGGCACGGGCTAGGCCGAGATGGGCGAGTGGACCAGTCGGGCAACCCCACAACAGGCCATGATGGTCGAGGATTTTTCGGAATTCGGCAACAGCCGAGCCTTGTTGCTGGTTCAGGTAAGCCTGAGCGCGCACGTACACGGGATACAAACAGGAGTTAGGAGCGCTTCCCGTCAGCATTCCCAGCTCATAAGGCTCTGCCGCCTCGAGAAGCTGAACGCTACGGGCAGGATTCTTGCGGGCGATTTCGATCTGCGCACGGATAGTCGGCAGCCAGACCGACTGTACCACGGTATCCTTCGGCAATCGTTTGCCGATGTCGTCCGCTAGCGACTGGGCTTGTGCCACATCTTCCGCCAATGCATAGGCCAACGCCGCCTGCGCCTCCGCATCGCGGCTTCCTTCCGCGAGCGCCGCTGCTGCGGCAGCGTTTCGTCTGGCCGCCCCTCGGTTGCCGAACAGTCCTTCCCTTATCGCCGCGTTGGCTTGCCAATAGGCGGCGGGTTCTTTTTCGTCATTGTGGCGGCCGCTCTCGACCGCCTCTCGCGACAACTCGCGCGCTTTCCCCAGATTCCCCGACCAAGCCTCGGTATCTGATTGGAGTGAAAGTAGCCAGTCCTTCGCATCCGGTTTTCCTACAGCCCAATCGACCTGCTGCTTCATGGCTCCCATGTCACCCTGGAAAAATGCCAAAGCATAAAGGTTGAGGTGCAGCCCGATACCCTCAAGATTCCGCCTAAGAGCTTCCCCAGTTATGGTCTTTGCCAGATCGAAACGGTTCAGAGCAAGGTAAGTCTGGCCCAGATTCACGTATCCGACCACTCCCGTCGGCACCAGGCGAAGGTATTCGCGGGTCACGGCAGCGGCCTTTTCATATTGCCCTAGAATCATGTAGTCACTGCCGAGATGGCCGTAAGCGGAGGCAGTACGGGGATAAATCACAGTCCACTGCTCGTAATTCCGGTTTGATCTTTCGATCTCGCCCGTAGCTAGGCGATAGTAGTTTGCTGTGATTGCGAACTTCTCGGCTTGTGTCACAGGATCGCGCAACTCGAAGGCCTTCTTCAGGTTATCGGCGGCCAAGCGGGGCTGGTTACTGTTAGCGTAGGCGAGCCCCAGGTTGTTGTATGCCATTGCAAAGTTAGGGTCGAGTTCGATGGCGCGTTGAAAGTAAGGCAGAGCGGCGGATGAGCCTTTCTGGCGGTCTTCCTTTGCGCCAAGGCTGTACGCTTTCAGGGCTTCGAGCGAAGATGTAGTCGCCTCGTAAAGCGGTACATCGAGCTTCTGCACCGTCGCCACCGACTCGCCCAGCTCGCCACGCAGCTTGGAGGCTGCTTTTCCTAGCCCGTCGAGCACCTTCTCTTTGGCTGCTGCGGTTGCCTGCTCTTGCGCCAGCGTATCGCCGCTCTGGCAATCCACCGCTGTCAGCTCCAGCACGTATTGACTGCCCAGACAGGCAATTGATTCGGCGATGTAGGCCTTGCTGCCCACCCGCTGACAAAGCTCGCGGGCCACGTCGGGCGTGAGCTTCATGTCGGGCGGGCGAGTCATCAGCTTCAACGTTGCCACCACTTTGTTGTCCGAAACGACATTCAGAAACGGAGACTGGTTCAGAGAGACGGCGAGCGCTGTCTTGAGCGTGTCGTCGAAGACCGGGTCACCTGTGCTGTTGGCAAAGTCGGCGAGAACGATTGAGTCTTTGTCAGTGAGCTTAGGCGTGCGCCGAAGATAGAAGTGACTGGTCGTCGCGAGTAGCACGATTACTAGGGCAACTAGGATGGTCACCACCCAACCCATCCCGCGACCGGCGACTCTCGCCAGGGGGACGAGAGCACCAACCCTCCAGAACCTGTCTGATCTTGTCAAACTGGCCGCACCAGAGCCTGGAGGTGGTGCGATTTGGCGGTCGTCAAGGGCGGACTGTCGCGCCGTAACTTCCGTGGCTGAACTCGCGATCGCCTCGGCCGCGTCAGGTCTAGCCGGCTCACTGTCAGTGCAAACGGGGGCGATGAATCGATACCCCCGTTTGGGAACGGTCTCAACGAACTTGGGATCGTCGGTTTTGTCGCCGAGGGCCTTTCGAATCTCAAGGATGTATTTCCTGAGAACCTCCGGGTTTACATAAGTGTCCGCCCAGATGGCCTCAAGCATTTCATTTGGCGTTACGAGGCGTCCCGAATTTCCGACGAGGTAGCACAGGACGTCATTGGCTTTTGGAGTGATCGAAACACGCTCGGCATCCCGCCAAAGGCAATGATTGGCTGTATCGAGCCGGAAGGGACCAAAAGACTTCACTTCAGACAGCACACTTACCTCACAGACAGACGGTCTTCTAAAAGCAGTGTCATCAGTGGAATAGATGACACATGGTGTGGCCAGAACTCGTGATCCTCAGGTGACGACGCCCGTCACAAAAACGAAATGAAAACGTCACCAGTCCTTCACACCTCAAATTCCTGGGTTTTTTATTGTAACCCCAGCACACGGGGAAATGTGTTTCTTAGACCGACCCGCGAGCCAGAAGACAGAGGAGAAGTATCGCATGAAGATTTGGTCCGATTCGGAAACAGAAATGGATTCGGGATTTTTGCGGCTGGACTTAAAAATGGCTACAGAAGTGCAAAAGGCTTTCATCCCACAATACCCACCGTCGATACCTGGTATCGAATGCGAAACGTTCTACAGACCCGCCCATAGCGTAAGTGGCGATTACTATGATTTCTTCAGGGTGTCGAGCGGGCAATGGGGAATTGCGATCGGCGATGTCTCAGGGAAAGGAATGGGAGCAGCACTCGTAATGGCCAACCTTCAGGCGTCAGTTCGCGCGCAGGCTCAGCAATCGCATTCCGATCCAGCGATCGCCATGAAGAGAGTCAACCAGCTCCTTCATGAATCTTCGCCGATTCATTTCTACGCCTCGCTCTTTTACGCAGAGTACAATCCACCGACTCGGACGCTCGCATACGTTAACGCTGGCCAAAATCCTCCAATCGTCATCCGCTGTCGAGGCGGTCGAAGTAAGGTCTTTCGTTTGGAATCGGATGGCACTCCAATCGGTTTGTTCGAGAACTCGATCTACAAATCGGTGAATTTTCAACTTGAAGCGGAAGACATCTTCGTGGCTTGTACCGACGGAATCATCGAGACGGAAGGTCAGGATGGCGAGCTATGGGGTCAACAGCGACTGGAAGACTTGTTTTCCACTTGCGCTCGCCGAACACCTCGAAACGTGGCTCAGAGCATTGTCCGAGAGGTTTCGGCTTTTGGAATCGGGCGCGGTCCGAAGGATGATATGACATTGGTAGTTCTACAAGTACAACTCTGATCCAGGCTTCTCCGGGCTAGGGCAAGCGATCGAAACTCGACGGCGCGACTCAGGGGCTTTTCTATGTCGTTGAAGCTACTCGAAGCCAGCTAACTGTCAGGGATTTATTCGGTGTTCGCCTAGTGCGTAACCATAGTGTCCGGATGTCGGCAAACAGGAAGTTATCCAGAAACGGGCTTGTGGGAACTTACCACGCGTCAGCTCCCGGTTTGTCGGCAATCCGGAAACTATCCAGAAACGGGCTTCTGGGAAGTTTCGGTCCACTGCGAATCCTCCGATTCCGGACGAATGGGCGGCCGACTGCTCGCCTGACATCAGCAAGAGATTGAGGCCGAGCGGGAAGTTGAAGGGCGAGGAGACAGCGTAAGAATCGCCGCCAACGGGGCGTCCTGATGGATGAAACGGATTACTTCCGCTAACCTTTTCCCTTTCCTTGGCGAGCGTCCACTGCCGGGATTTCGCCTATCGTGTGCTACCTACTTATTGCTGCTTTGGGTTGTGCTTTTTCTGTCGTTCGTAGGGTCTTATCTTCTTGCTGAATGACGCACGAAATTCAAAGTGAAAGGACGACCAGCCATTCCCAACTCCGAGTCAAGCCCGCCCGTTGTGGGAACAGCTGCAGAGATATTCTTGCGCTTGCCCTTGACAACTGCCGGCTCACATCTCTATAATTAGCACTCAGTAGGCGAGACTGCTAACAGCTTGCCATATCCCATTAACAATCATAGGCTTACGCAACATCAACCTTCTACCCAAACCTTGAAAGGAGTTGCAACTATGGCTAAATTCAGCCCGCTACATGACCGCATTCTCGTACGTCGTGTGGAAGAAGCTTCCACCACCCGAGGCGGCATCATCATCCCAGACAGCGCAAAAGACAAGCCGCAAGAAGGCGAAGTCATTTCCACCGGTAAAGGCCGCACCAACGACGAGGGAAAAACCTTCCCGCTGGCCGTTAAAGAAGGCGACCGCATCCTGTTCGGCAAGTATTCCGGCACCGAGATCAAGATCGATGGCGAAGACTTCATCATCATGAAAGAAGACGAAGTCCTCGGCACCCTGACCGGCGCATCCAGTTCCTCCAGCTCCAACAAGAAAGAAACCGTAGGCGCGCGCCGCTAGGTTTCTGTCTCGAGGGCGTCATCCTGAGCGCAGCCGCTTTTCAGGCGTAGCGAAGGATCTCCCCCGGTAACGTTTAGGTTTAGCAAGAAGCTAGTAGCTAGAAGCTGATAGCTGAAAGCTAAAAGCGCTCCACCGCAGGCCAGTCCTGCACACAGAACTCATTAGGAGAAAAGAATTATGGCAAAACAAATCGTACACGGAGAAGAGTCGCGCCAGGCAATCCTGCGCGGCGTCAACCTTCTCGCCGACGCAGTAAAAGTCACACTCGGCCCCAAGGGCCGCAACGTTGTCATCGAAAAGAAATTCGGTTCGCCGACCATCACCAAGGACGGCGTCACCGTGGCCAAAGAAATCGAACTCAAGGACGGCCTCGAAAACATGGGCGCCCAGATGGTTCGCGAAGTCGCCAGCAAAACTTCCGACGTAGCCGGCGACGGCACCACCACCGCAACCGTCCTGGCCCAGGCAATTTATCGCGAAGGCGTGAAGACCGTTGCCGCTGGCGCCAATCCAATGGCCATGAAGCGCGGCATCGAAAAAGCAGTTTCCCTCGTCTGCGGCGCCTTCGACAAAAAAACCGGCGAGCGCGCCAAAGGCGAACTCGACAAATTCTCCAAACCCGTTTCCGGCGAAATGATAGCCCAAGTTGGCACCATCTCCGCGAACAATGATGAGACCATTGGGCACATTATTGCTGAGGCTATGAAGAAGGTCGGCAAGGATGGCGTCATCACGGTCGAGGAATCGAAGACGCTGGAGACACAGTTGGAAGTGGTCGAGGGGATGCAGTTTGACCGCGGCTATCTGTCGCCTTACTTCGTTACCGATCCGGAGCGGATGGAAGTTGCGCTTGAGAATGCTTACATCCTGATCAACGAGAAGAAGATCAGCTCGATGAAGGATCTGCTTCCGTTGCTTGAACAGATTGCCAAGAGCGGGAAGCCGTTGCTCATCATCGCGGAAGATGTCGAGGGTGAAGCACTGGCAACTCTGGTGGTCAATAAGCTGCGTGGCACGCTGCAAGTGGCGGCCGTCAAGGCTCCGGGCTTCGGCGATCGCCGCAAGGCGATGCTGCAGGATATCGCGATCCTCACCGGTGGCAAGGCTATCACGGAAGATCTCGGCATTAAGCTCGAGAACGTGCAGGTCAGCGATCTGGGCCAGGCTAAGAAGATCACCATCGACAAGGACAACACGACCGTAGTCGAAGGCAAAGGCAAGCACAACGAGATCGAAGGCCGCGTGAAGGAAATTCGCAGCCAGATCGATAAGACTACCAGCGACTACGACCGCGAGAAATTGCAGGAGCGGTTGGCGAAGCTGGTCGGTGGCGTAGCCGTGATCAAAGTCGGCGCCGCAACCGAGACCGAAATGAAGGAAAAGAAAGCCCGCGTGGAAGATGCCATGCATGCCACCCGCGCAGCCGTGGAAGAAGGCATTGTCCCCGGCGGCGGAGTAGCACTGGCGCGTTGCGTCGCGGCTCTCGACAAGCTGAAGCTCGAAGGGGATGAGCAGATCGGTGTCAACATCGTGAAGCGCGCCCTGCAAGAGCCGATGCGTCAGATCGTCGAGAACGCCGGCGAAGAAGGCGCGGTCGTGCTGGGCAAGGTGCTCGACTCCAAGGACCCCAACTACGGCTTCAATGCTCTGAACAACGAGTATGAGGACCTGGTCAAGGCTGGAGTGCTCGATCCCACGAAGGTCGTGCGCACCGCACTGACCAACGCCGGCTCGATTGCGTCGTTGATGCTCACCACCGAAGCCCTGGTTGCGGAGATTCCGGAAAAGAAGGAAGCTCCCATGGGCGGCGGCGGACACGGCGGCGGCGGTATGGAAGGCATGTACTAAGAACAGCTGCTAGCTGCTAGCTTGGATCAAAGGCCCTGCTCGCGAGAGCGGGGCCTTTTTTTGCTTCCTTGTTGTTTCCCGAATTCGGAAATCCACAGGTGGCAAGGTTCGTAGGTCACAGTCAGGCTCCGGCGTTGTGTGGAACGATTGTGGAGCAAGTCGTGGGTTCGAACGTGGTTGGTGCGAAACGGGTTCTGATGGTTGGGCACGAAGCGCAGTGGCCCCGTAGCTCAGCCTGGATAGAGCACTAGGTTCGCACCTTAGAGGTCGTGAGTTCGAGTCTCACCGGGGCCACACCTAAGTTTTGTCGTGAGGCACGTTGCATCTTGACTTCTGTTGGAGTGAGCGCGAAAATTTAATTGTAAGGTGCGAACCTGGTCGTTTTCGACTAGGCTGAGTTTAGGGCGGCCGCCAATGCCGCCCTTTATGTTTGTCGGGGTTCGACTCCCTTACCCTCTCGGGTCACTCGACTTGTACCGAAGGTTTGACTACGGACTGGATTGACTGATCATAGAAGTTGATTGGCGATCGGCGTTTAGTATCTGCGAGCCCCGAGCAAATGCTCGGGGCTTAGCTTTTTGGCGGGGCATGGAATGAATTTTTCGGCGAAGGTGGAGAGTGATGGGGCGCGGCGGAGGTTTGAAGAGCAGGATCAAGATCAAAGGCGTCGGACCCTTCGGCAGCGCTCAGGGCAGGCAGGAGTGTCCGACCCACACGTACCTCAGCGGCTAAAGCCGCTCTCTAGTCGGCTTAATGCGGCACGAGTGAACTGATGATTATTTACTTGACGAAGTAAGCCAATTCTGCTAATGTGTCCTTGTGATGGGCGCAACCCTTAATCCTTCCGAGACTTACCAAGGTCTAAGTCTGGATTTTTCTCACGCAATTTGCGGAGTAACTGTCTGCGAATACCAGCGGCCAACTTCCGGGCCGGGACACGATCTAAGGGATGCCTCTCACGTTTTGGGGGCTTATTAGCCATGACTCTCACCGATCTCACTCAGATGTTCTCCACGGACGAACAATGCCGCGCTCTGCTGAAGAAGCTGCGCTGGCCGCTCGGAATGGAGTGTTTGCGCTGCAAGAGCAAGCGCGTGTTTGAAGTTGCGACACAGAAGAAATTTGAATGCGTCGAGTGTAGCTACCAGTTTAGCGTACTGACGCAGACCATCTTCCACGATACGCACCTTGCGCTGGAAACGTGGTTTATGGCCGTGCTGCTCTTGGTCGAAGCACGAAAGGGCATGAGCGCGAATCAGGTCAAACGCACTCTCGGCGTGAGCTACAAAACGGCATGGTATCTCTGTCACCGCATTCGTGCCGCGATGAAAGAAGTAGAGCGCCCCATGCTGGATGGCACCGTCGAAGTGGACGAAACCTACATCGGCGGGAAGCATCAAGGCCATCAGCACAAGCCCGGTCATCCGCTTTGCACCAAGCAGATCGTTATCGGCATTCGTCAGCGCGGCGGCGATACACGATTTTTCCATGCAGAAGATGCCAAGAGCGGCACTCTGGCAAAGTACATTCGGGAGAACGTGAGCACCGACGTGGACGTCATCGTTACCGATGAATTTAATTCCTACCCCTCCGCGATGAAAGAATTGGACCTCACCGCCCGTCATAAAACGATCAAGCACAAGAGCAAAGTTTACGTCGATGGCGACATTCACACCAACACTGTCGAGAATGCGTTCTCGCTCTTGAAGCGCGGTATCATCGGCACATGGCATCGAATCAGCGCAAAGCATCTGGCGGCATATCTCACTGAGATGGAGTTCCGCTTCAATCGCCGGAAGAATCCCGATCTCTTCGTGGACACGTTGCGGCATATGGTCACTGCTCCAGTTCTGACTTTTGAGAAGTTAACGGCTTGACGGATCGCAGTCGTCTCATCAGCTTGGATATCTCTGAGTTTTGAATCTCGACCGTAGTCGGATTCGCTACCTTTCCTTGCTCGACTTTCGTGAGATATCGGCGAGCATCCTTGAGCCATTTTTTGGCCGTGTTTATGAAGTCGTTGGCTCTACGGTCGGGGACGGAGGGTTCCAACGCAAGTAAAAGTAGCTGCGTGATTCCGGTGAACCCAGCTAGGACGGCCTCCTCTTCGCCTATATGTTCCCCTCTGTAATAACCGTGCCTGCCGTCACTTCTCATCGTGAATATGTGCGTCTTTCCTCCGACCCCCGCGATTCGGCGCTTCGCTTCGTACATGATGTACAAACATACCCGCTCGGCCAGTTCCACGTTCAAACCCCAATTGGAGAACTGCCGCGCAGTTTCTTGCAGCACTTCTCCGGCACCGAGTATTCGTGCCCTTTGAGCAGGATTCTTAGGGATGGTTACAAGGTTGGATTGGCACTCGAACAGAGATGGCGCTAGCCACGAAGATGAATTTGATTCATCGACAAACTGCACTCCCACTAGAAGTTGAATCTGACGGTCGGAGTCGTGATCTACCGGGTAGAGCTTGAAGTCGCTCCGGTATAGCTTGTGCATGATCTCACGAAGGCGCTTCTCAAAGTCGGCAATGTTTGTGATCCCGGAATCGAGCGCGGAGGCGATCTCGTCTTTCGCATAGTCGATTAAGTACCCGATGCCAGAACCCGCAACGCAAAGCCGTTTCCCTTCACGCTCAAAGGGAAAAAGTTTGAATGTGTAGACTTTGTTTTCTGGGTAGGTTTCTTCCGTGTCCGCAGCCATCACTAACCCGTCGCTGCATATAAAGGCGGCAATCGCGGTCATCGGCAACGCCTTTTTGCGCCGCCACGGAGGAGGGATGATTGTTTGCGACCCATGCGAAAGCATGGTAACACTTATACTTCATGAAGTACATAATCGTCAGTGAACTCGTGCCCTTCCCGAGCTTTATTTCGTCGGCGATGTGTCGCTTTGGGAGAGTGATCCCTCGTTTATTCGCGAAGCTATCGGGCGTCCCTCCGGGACGCGGTTGATGTTTGGTGTTTCACATTCCCGCCAGCGAACTGGCGGGCTATTTTCATTGGTCCTTCCGGGACCTTGGATGGAGCGGAGCGCGCGTCTCCTGTCCTCCGCAAAATCAAGATCAAAGTCAAAGGCGTCGGACAGGAGTGTCCGACCCACACGTACCTCAGCGGGTGGGGCCGACGGATTCTGAGGCGATTCTTTGACGCAGGCCTGGAAGGGCCTGCTCCACCTGGGCTGAGCGCGATGGGGCGCCGCGGAGGTTTGAAGAGCAGGATCAAAGTCAAAAGCGTCGGACCCTTCGGCAGCGCTCAGGGCAGGCAGGAGTGTCCGACCCACACGTACCTCAGCGGCTGAAGCCGACGGATTCTGAGGCGATTCTTTAACGCAGGCCTGGAAGGCCTGCTCCACCTGGGCTGAGCGCGATGGGGCGCGGCGGAGGTTTGAAGAGCAGGATCAAAGTCAAAAGCGTCGGACCCTTCGGCAGCGCTCAGGGCAGGCAGGAGTGTCCGACCCACACGTACCGCAGCGGCTAAAGCCGCTCTCTAGTCGGCTTAATGCGGCACGGGTGAACTCGTGCCCTTCCCGAGCTTTATTTCGTCGGCGATGTGTCGCTTTGGGAGAGTGATCCCTGGTTATTCGCGAAGCTATCGGGCGTCCCTCCGGGACGCGGTTGATGTTTGGTGTTTCACATTCCCGCCAGTGAACTGGCGGGCTATTTTCATTGGTCCTTCCGGGACCTTGGATGGAGCGGAGCGCGCGTCTCCTGTCCTCCGCAAAATCAAGATCAAAGTCAAAGGCGTCGGACAGGAGTGTCCGACCCACACGTACCTCAGCGGCTGAAGCCGACGGATTCTGAGGCGATTCTTTGACGCAGGCCTGGAAGGCCTGCTCCACCTGGGCGTTGCTCTACCCGGGGCTGACTCCGGGCGGGCACTTTTCGCGGCGCTGAAGCGCTGGGCCAGCAAGAATCTGGGATTCCGGAAGATTTCCGCAGTTTTATTCCTTTCAATGTTTAGATAACCTTGCTTCCCATTTTGGTACAGAGATACTCGAAATGGGGGCGGAGTTTTGTTCCGCTCTTAATCTGCGAAAAGCAGGTTCCCTTCGGCTCCGCTCAGGGCAGGCTCTCACCGGGCTTTCGGTCCGGTTCGGGATGGCAAGGAGTTGTGGTCGCTGAGATCCTTCACTTCGTTCAGGATGACAAATGTCGCTGACATCCTTCACTTCATTCAGGATGACAAACAGAGAGGGGATGGGTGGTGGTTATGGGTGTGTTGATTGGGGATTTGATGGCGGTGGCGGATGTGGGGTTTGGGGCGGGTGGCAGCGGGAGGAAGCGTAAGGGCGGGAGGAAATTGCAGACGGGGGCGTCTCATTGTGAGTTGGAAGGATTGGCGTCGACGAATCCTAGGTCTCGCAAAGCAGGCGAGAAGTTGGGCTGCGGGACGGAGGCGAGAGGGCAGCGTGGTAAGAGCGAAAATTGCATAGGTCCTTCGGCCCGCAAAGAACGCGGTCCTCAGGATGACAGGGCGCGCGGGGTCCAGCGTGATGACAGAGTGCGCGGGCGTCAGGATGACAGGGCGCGCGGGCCTCAGCGTGATGACAGAGTGCGCGGGCTACAGCATTACAGAGCGCGCGGGCGTCAGGATAACAGGGATCTTCTGGGCACAGCATTGGCAAAGGGAGGTTTGGCGAAGGGAAAAGAGGGAATGGCATCGCTTAGGACGCAGGGGAGGATTCCGCCGAAGAGGATGGGGGAGTTGTCGGAGCTGGATTTTTTGCGGAAGGCGATGGGGATGGGGATGATTGTGTCGAAGCCGTGGGGCGACAGCTACCGGTATGACTTTGTGTGCGACACGGGCGGGAGGTTGTGGAGAGCGCAGGTGAGGTCGACGGAGCACCGGTTTGGGGCGCGGGGATATGCGGTGCATGCGTCGGTGTACGTGGGAAGGAAGATTGTTGGACTGACGGAGAAGGATATTGATGTGATCGTGGGCTACATCGTGTCGAGAGATATTTGGTATGTGGTGCCGGTGAAGGCATTTGTTCCGCGAAAGAATTTGTGGTTTTATCCAGATGGAAGCAAGAAGGGAGCGATGTTTGAGAAGTATCGGGAGGCGTGGTGGGTGATGACTGGGGGGAAATAGGAATGGGGGAGTTCTAGAATTATTGCGGGGGCAGGAGGCTTAACGTCACGGCTGAAGCCGTGGCCTTCCCGAGCCTAAGGCCCTGCGCTCTTGTGGATTCGAAAATCGCCTTTGGCTCGATCCAGGTGTCAGTTTAATTTCGGGTAGTAGGTGCCGTGGTGGAGCAGGGTCTCGACGGCTTCGAATACGCAGCCGATGTCATTTTTCGCGCAGGCGCCGCGTATGCCAATCTTTCTTGCTTCATCCTCGAGTTGAGGGGACAGATGTAAAGTGACCATAAGAATGGGCAGTTCAGGTGAGCGCAGTCTGATTTCTTTGGCGGCCTCGAGACCATTCATCTCCGGCATTTGGAAGTCGAGGAGGAGAACGTCGGGGCTGTTTTGGTCGACCTTATCGACTGCTTCCCGGCCGTTCGAGGCTTCGCCGCAGACATGCCAGTCGGTGTGTGTCTCCAGGAGGCGGCGCAGGCTGCGACGCATAGTCTCGCTGTCGTCTGCGAGCAGAATGCGGACGGTGGGGCGGCCTGCGATATGGCCAGGATTGAACATAAAGCGAATGTACGCCATCGAACGGTACCAAGCGTATACCCCGCGCAGGGTAGATTCGTACACCACCTCACGTATGACTTCCGTTTTGATCCGATGAGACGGGGTTAATATAGCGGACCAATTGCCCAGCAAAGCAGAGATTAAACTGCTTGGCGAAGCGAGTCTTTCAATGGAACGGTGGCGCGAATGGCGGTTCCTTTTTCAGTAGGGACAATCTCGAAATTGCCGCCGAATTGCCTCATGCGTTCTCGCATTCCCATGATTCCAACGCCGGGAATGAATTTCCCTTCACGACCGCCGCCTGGCAATCCTATGCCGTTGTCGATAACCTCCAGCTGGACGCGCTCAGCATTTTGAGTTAGCTGGATGACAGCGGTGGTGCTGCCGGAATGACGGTGAATATTGGTGAGAGATTCCTGCACGACGCGGAACATGGCAATTTCGAGGTCATGCGGGAGGCGGCAAAACTCAGGGCTGATTTCCAGATTCACCAAGATACCGCTGCGTTGAGCAAAGCCCTCGGTGTACCAGCGCAAGGCCGACCGGAGTCCGGTTTCATCGAGGAGAGGCGGGTGCAGCAGGTAGGAGATGGTGCGAAGCTGGCGACTCATCTCCTCGGTAATGGAAATGCAGTCTTCGACCAGCCGCTTGATCTCGGGGTCGGCGCCATTTGTTTGAGCGCTGGCCAAGTCCAGGTTAATTTTCAGCGCCGCCAGCATTTGACCGGTGCTGTCATGCAGCTCGCGGGCCAGCCGTCTTCGTTCATCATCTTGCGACTTGAGCAAGCGGCCGGTGAGCTGGCGGATCTCTTCACTTTTTTGAGCTAGTTCGGCGGTTCGCTGCTGGACCCGCATATCGAGTTCGTCGTGGGCCTTTTTCAATTCCTGGCGGGCTTTTTCTGCTTCCGCGGATTGCAAACGGGCTTCGCGTTCCGCTTGTTTCATGCGGAGCAAGGCGCCGACAGTGGCCAGCAATTCGTCGCCGGAGATGGGTTCGGCGAGATAGGCATCGGCGCCGCCTTCCAATCCGCGTACGCGGTGCTGCGGGTCGACGAAGGTGGCGGAGATGTGGAGGATTGGAATGTGGGCGGTCTGGGGATTGGTTTTGAGGCGACGGCAGACTTCAAAACCATCGACATCAGGCAAGTTCAGGTCGAGGGTGATGAGATCGGGGGACTGAAGGGCTAGTTTCAGCGCCTCGCCGCCGCTGCGGGCCTCGATGACGGTGTAGCCGCCGCTGCGCAGAGCTCGGGTGAGGGTGTAGCGGAGCGCGTCGTTGTCATCAACCGCGAGAATTGTCGAACCAGCTGGCATAGAAAACTTTCCGCGGCTTGGAAAACTTTTAGCGCCGCTGCAATTTTACTTCGCAATGCTCAAGCGCGGAGTTCAGTCGAAACGCCGCGGCCAAAATGCAACCCGGCTCGAGAGAGAGCTTCAGCAATTCGAGCGCCGGCTAATTCCCGCGATCCGGTTTCTTTCGGAACGATATCGACGGCAGCCTGCAAAAGAGCACGGTCGTCGCTTCCCAGTTTTTGTGACGTATGGATTATCACCGGGATTTCCCGAGTTTCAGGGTCGCGTTTCAGCATACCAAGAACTTCGAATCCGCTCACGTCGGGCATTGCCAAGTCCAGAATAATGACTTTGGGTTTGCCCTCGTGGGCCAGCCGGAGTCCTTCTTTGCCGCCCTCGGCTTCGAGCAAGCGGTAGCCGCTGTTGGCGAGGGCTCCCTTGAGCAAGTATCGCGAAACTTCATCATCGTCAATGATGAGAATTCGGTCGTCATCAAGATTCAGTGTGACCTGCAGTTGCTGGAGGAGCCAGCCCCGGTCGATGGGCTTGGAGTGGAATGCGGTGGCGCCGAGGGCAACAGCTTTCTGCTGGTTTTCTACCACCGTGACCACGAAGACCGGAATATCTTTCGTAGATGGATTCTGTTTTAACTCCTGCAGCAGGTTCCAGGAATGCTCGCCCTGCAACAGGACATCGAGGATGATGGCCACGGGTCGAAACTCCTGCAGGGCGCGGCGTGCTTCTTTGAGATCTTGTGCGGGAATTACCTGGAACTCAGTTCCCTTGAGATATTTGTCGTAAATGAAGAGGGCTTCCGGGTTATCTTCCACAACCAGCACGGGCAATTTGTGACCATCCAGTTCGCGGCGTACATCGGGAACATAAACGGCCTCGGTAGCGCCGACGAAACGAACCGGAACAGCGGCAAAAAAAGTAGAGCCAATTCCCGGCTGGCTCTTCACATACACATTGCCACCTAGTAGCTGGGTTAGCTTGCGGGAAAGCGGAAGACCGAGTCCAGTGCCCTTCGCCACCTTTTGCAGGGAGCCCTCGACCTGAGTCCACTCCTCAAAGATGCGGCCCTGATTCTCCGGGGCAATGCCGATGCCGGTATCGGCCACGGCGAACACGACCGTGTTGTCGTGCCCGGGACGGACTGAAACCCTGACCTCGCCGCGTTCAGTGAACTTGAGAGCATTGGAAATAAAGTTTCTGAGCACCTGCGATACTTTGGCTTCATCGGTGAACAACTCCGGAATGTCGATGGGATCTTCGAAGACCAGCGCAACCGAAGAGTTCTGAGCGAGCAAGGGGCGGAGCATGCCGCGCAAAGCGGAAAATAATGTTTCGACGCTGAAGGCGGTGGGACGGATGGTGACTTTGCCGGCTTCCACCTTGGCCAAGTCCAGAAGGTCGTTCACCAGATCGGTGAGGTCCTGCGCTGACCGGCGAATAAAATTAACCTGTTTTTCCTGTTCCGCAGTGAGTTCACCATCCATGCGATCGAGCAGGATTTGACTGAGTGCCATGACCGAGTTCAACGGGGTCCGAAATTCGTGACTCATATTCGAGAGAAAATGGCTCTTCAGCTCCGAGGCGCGCTGCAAGAAATCAGCCTTGTCATTCAGTTCGGCGTAGAGAGCGACCACGCCCCGATTGGTCTCGTCGAGTTCTTTATTGAGTTGCGCGAGTTCTATCTGGCGGGCGCGCAATTCTTCGAGGGTGCGCATCAGTTCCTTATTCTGCTGCTCCAACTCTTCGTATGGATCCTCTGAGGGTTTACGTTCAATCGTGGTGAGAAGAGCATTTAGATCGGCATCACTCAAGCGCGTAAATCTGGAGGGGACGGTTTTGCCGAGCGTGACCACCGTACCTTTGCCAGGTTCGCTCTGAACCTGAAAGTGGTCCATGAGCCGTTTAGCCCCGATCATTCCCAGGCCCATGCCGGTTTTGGATACATACTTGCCGCCGAGAATCTCATCCAGTTTGGGAATGCCGCGGCCATTATCACGAATGGTGACGAGAAACATTCTGTGCAGGCCATTCTCCATTTGAAAGTCGACGGCGCCACCGCCTCCGTAGCCAAAACAGTTGCGGACAATTTCCGAGACCGCAGTGGCAATCCTGGTCTGATCCTGAACGTCGAATTTGAGGAAAGCGGCAATGGTACGCGCCCGCTGTCGCGCCAAAACGACATCGTGCTCATACCGCACTTCCATGGTGAGAAGTTTCAGTTTCATGACGCACCCACTATTTGCCGGTTCTTGGCAACGAGTACGGTGACGTCATCGCGCTCGCGAGAAAAATCACGATATAAAAGGGCTGCGATGAGGGCGGGGTGTTTGCTCCAGATGCCGGGATAGAGCTTCAAATCCCACCGCGTATTCAATCCATCGGAATGCATGATGAAGATGCTGTTCTGGTCCCAGGGAAAGGTAAATTCCTGAATTTTATGCAACTGATGTCCAACCGTGCCATTGTGAGATGCCATGCCGCGACTGGCGTCGGGTGCGACGATCGACGCCCCGATGTTTCCGACGCCGGCGAATACGATGAGTCCACGCTCGGTGTTCAGCGATGCGACGGCCATAGCCGCGCCCCGAGTTTTTTTCAACGAATCGTGGGAGTCTTGCAGAACAGGAGTAGGTGAATTGCTTCGCGACCCGGCAAAAATTCGTTCGGCCTCTCGCGCCGCCTCCGCCGCGAATACGCCGTGGCCTAATCCATCGACAACCATCAGAAGGGTTGACTCGGCAGTTTCCTTGGCGCCCCACCCGTCGCCGCAAACCTCTTCGCCCTTGACTGGAATGGAGACCACTCCCACCTCGATAGTGGAATGGTTTTCGGGGAGTTTCTTATTGGACCAAACCTCGGCCAACACGGCCGTCCCCGCCCCAGGATTGGAATAGATGTCGAAAACGTCGGAGAGCCGTTTGATCGCCCCAAGACCATTTCCAGCGGTTCCGGCGGTGGAGTGTCCATCTTGAAGCGCGGCATTAAGATCCTTGATGCCGGGTCCCTTGTCTAGTGCCAAGACACGGACGCCGCGATTACCGTTGTGACCCATGCATTCGAGAAGGAGTGTGCCGGATCCGACATGCTTTACCAGATTGGTGACAATTTCGGTGACCACGATAGCAAGAGCGCCACTAGCGCGTTCTCCCAGACTCTGTTGCTCGGCAAACACCGCTGCCTGGCGGCGAGCTTCACCAGTGTGGCTGGCATCATTGACTCGAATAATCATCAAATCCTTTGGAGCTATTATTTCCACCGTGTAATTATCACCTTTGTGCCGAGCCCGACTTTCGATTCAATCTGAAATTCGTTCACCAGGCGTTTGCTTCCACCAAGGCCAAGGCCGAGTCCAGTGCCTGTAGTAAAACCATCGCGAAGAGCTAATTCGATGTCAGGAATGCCGGGACCGTTGTCATGAAATGTGAGACGGACACCGAGGCGCGGACCGTTGAGGCTTTCCAGTTGCATAGTGCCGCCGCCACCGTGCATAAGCGTATTACGCGCCAGTTCGCTGGCAGCGGTGACAACCTTGGTTTGATCTACGAGGGACAAGCCGATGTGGGCGGCGGCTTCACGCACTCGACGCCGGACAAGCACAATATCTGGCTCAGAAGCAACCGGTATCGTCTCGCTAGAAACGACTGCCATGGCGGTTTCCCTTGTGGCCGTTCAGCGATTCGCGCAGCAATTCCATACCGGCGTCTACGTTGAGAGCGGTGCGGACTCCCGGCAAAGACATGCCCAGCTCGACCAGCGTGATTGCAACCGCGGGCTGCATGCCCACGACGACGGTCTGTGCGTCCAGCACGCGCGACATGGCTGCAATATTGCCGAGGGTGCGGCCGATAAAAGAGTCCACGATTTCCAGAGTGGAAATATCAATCAGCACACCGCGGGCATTGGTCTCGCTGATACGCCTGGTGAGATCGTCCTGTAGAGCCATGGCCAGACGGTCGTGCATATCGATCTGGATGGTTACGAGGAGAAAATCTCCCATGCGAAGAATCGGTATTTTTTCCAAGACTCAGCCTATGCGCTGCGCTGCAGCGAATGTTCCAAAGCCAAGCCAGTTCGCTGAAGGGCGAGAGCAAACGCATCTGACAACGTGGCTTTGGTGGTTACATCGAGAAGGTTGATTCCGAGATGCACAATGGTTTGCGCGATTTGCGGGCGAACCCCGCTGATGATGCAATCGGCACCCATCAAGCGGGCGGCGGTCACGGTCTTCAAAAGATGTTGCGCGACTACGGTATCGACCGTGGGCACGCCGGTGATGTCGATGATGGCAACTTTTGAATTCGTATTCACGATATTTTCAAGCAGGGTCTCCATCACAACCTGGGTGCGCGCGCTATCGAGGGTTCCGATGATAGGAAGGGCGAGGATTCCGTCCCAGAGCTTGACGACGGGGGTCGACAACTCGAGCATCTCTTCCTGCTGACGGCGAATCACCTCTTCGCGGGATTTGAGAAAGATTTCGATGGTGTAGAGTCCCAGAGAATCGAGCAATTCGGTCGCCGCCCAGAGCTCTGCTGCCAGCGCATTTGCCTCGTTGCCGAACTGGCTGCGCAGCCGAGCGAACAGAGGCTTCTTAAAGGAAAACACGAAGGTCGCCGTTTCACTCGGCGTAAAACCCTGTTGCGCGCGGCTGCGGGAAATCTCTGCCATTAATTCACGCACGGGCTGCCAGGCCGAGGTTTCGAGGTCCGTACTGCCTGATTCCGCTCCCTGCCGCAGGAGCTTCAGGAAAAGAGCGCATTGGCTACGCAGATCGGATTCCTTGATGAGGTCAGCGCGGCGAGTGGCGCCACTCATTTCTTTCAGCCAATCCTCCAACAGAGAGGATTCATCCTTAGAAAGAACTTCTCCTAAACTTGCGGTGCGATGTTGCAGACCTTTACTCATCTTCTCGCTCCTTGATACAAGTGCGAATTCCAGTCCGAGAATTCGGGGGATTGGCAGTCGGAGGGCGGTCCGGCTGCTCGAACAGGACAAATCCGGCCTTAGAGACGAACGATATTATAGCAGTGCCGGACCGGATTACTTTCCAATTCCGCGAGTTGGTACGGTATCGAACGATCGAGTCGGATGCAGAGAGCAACTATTGATTGGGCTCTTGCACGAGCGATTGGCCGGTGCGTTCGAGGGCCAGGGCGAAGGCATCACGGAGGGTTGCCTTGGTGGTGATATCCAAGAGATTGATGCCGAGGTGAACGATGGTCTGCGCAATCTGAGGACGGATTCCGCTGATGATGCAATCAGCTCCCATCAAGCGGGCCGCCGTGACCGTCTTTAGAAGATGCTGGGCGACAACCGTATCTACCGTAGCAACGCCTGTGATGTCGATAATGGCAACCTTGGAATTGGTTTGCACGATCGCCTCCAACAATGTTTCCATCACAACCTGAGTGCGCGCGCTATCCAGCGTTCCGATGAGCGGCAGCGCGAGAATGTTATTCCAGAGCTTCACCACGGGAGTGGAAAGCTCGAGCATGTCCTCCTGGTGGCGGCGAATCACGTCTTCTCGCGACTTCAGACAGACCTCGACGGCATGGAGACCAATGGCGTCCAACAATTCGGTAGCATCCCAGATCTGTGAAGCGAGGATGGCTGGATCGTGAACGACGTTCCGCAATCTCTGAAACAAAGGTCCCTTGAATGAGAAAACGAATTGAGCGATCTCAGTCGGAGAAAAGCCTTGCACGCTGCGGCTTTTGGAAATCTCGGCGAGCAATTCCCGAAGCTCATTCCAATGTGGATCAGAAGGCTTCCCCGTACTGTTGTCTTCGCACCCTATTCGAAAGGAGTGCAGGAATTTTGAGCACTGCTGGCGGAGTTCGACTTCAGGTATCGACGAACGGATGCGTGAGGAATGAATATTGGCAAGCCACTCTTCCAGGAAAGCCTTGTTGTGCTCGTCAAGAATATCGGAGATGACACTACAGGTACTTGTGATCTCGGCCACTTTACCCCCCCACGCGAAGCAGAAGTCCCGCGCCGGACGCTCTTTCCGGTTTCCAGGGGGTGAGGCTGAAAACTAAGGAGTATTCCGGTATGATGAGGTCAGTCTACGCTTAGGGTGTCAACGCCGCAATGCTCGCGCCGTGTTCAGGTTGCGAAAGCACACGCTAGCATTTTACCGACAAGTATTCGAATTTTAGAGAGAGAAGCCTGTAAACCCCCGGACAGAGGGGTTGCATCTTAATCGTTCTCTCCGCCAACTCCGCCCCCGGAAGAACCAAGAACGCTATCGCGTATAATGGCCCGACTCTTCAACAATAGTGACGCTGATGCCTTGCATATCGAGATGCAATCTCGGAATTTGCGGGCATGAGTTACGGTGAAACTCGATGATTGAATGTTCCATATCGATTCTGACCAAGAACGAGGAACGGAACATCGGCGCCTGCCTGGACGCGGTGTTCTCGCAGAAGGGCGTGGGGATGTTCGAGGTGAACCTTATCGATTCCGGCTCAACCGACGCAACTTTGGAAATCGCACGGGGTTACCCCATACGTATTGAGCAGATTCCGGCGGATGCTTTTCACCATGCGCGGACACGAAACTATGCCGCCGGTTTGGGGAAGGGACCGATTCTGATCAGCCTTTCTGGAGATGCGATACCTGCTTCGGACGCCTGGCTGCGCAACATGCTTGCCAACTTCAGCGATCCCAGGGTCGGCGCCGTATATGGCCGGCAACTGCCGAAGCCCGGGTGCACGGTGGAGCGGCGCGACACATTCGATACGGTTTACGGCGATCAGAGGATCGTGAAGGATCCGGCGAATCGCAACGGCATGGGATATCGTTTTTATCATTTTTCTGATGCCAACAGCGCGATTCGGCGAAGCGTGTGGGAAGCCGCTCCCTATCCCGAGAACCTCAAGATGTTTGAGGATTTAGCGATCGCCAAGCTCATCCTCGATGCAGGATGGAAAATTGTGTACGAGTCGGAGGCACCGGTCTTTCACTCTCATCATTACAATGCAGCGCAGCTTTTCAAGCGTTACTTTGACATCGGCTACGCGCTCAAAGAATTGGAGATTTGGGACGCACCGGGAACACGTTCCTCGTTGTTGCGGGACTTGCATAAGTTATTGCGGCGGCAACTCGGCCGGGTTACGGAAAACGGAACGCGCGACCGAGCGCATGCGGATGTGGGGCAAAGCTTTGCCAAGTCCGCGGGATTTCTCTTGGGGGTGAACCAGCGTTACCTTCCGCTGGCTCTGAAGCGACACCTTAGCTACTACCGAGCCTTTGAATAAACTAGACAAACCGGGCTTGGTAGGGTTAATAATTACTGTTCCGTAGGAGAAACAAGCGCTTCGTATGATTCGCAGTCGCCTTAGTTATGTACGTTTTTACTTAAGAATCCTCACCCTGCTGCTGCCTGCCTGCTCCTACTTTATTGCGGTTAAGTTGCGGTTTGGTTTCAACTTCTTCATGTCGCGAACCCCTCCGGCGGGGTTGCCCTCGTATTGGGGGATCCTTCTACTCACTACCATAGTCTGGGCGATCGCGGCGGAAGAATCAGGACTGTGGAATGTGGAACAGCTTTACGCTCCCCGCGGAAAGAGCCGGCGGCTGCTGGAGGCGCTAGCGTTTACCTATGCGGTGGTGATGGCGGTCGGGTTCTTGTACCGGCAGGCGAGTTACTCCCGGGTCGTCATCGGGGTCAGTGCGGTCGCTCTGTTCGTGCTGGCGACCATAGCCCGTATCGCTTTCCGTGTATTTCTGGAATATCTGCGGGAGAACGGCAGAAACGAAGTAAAAATTCTGGTGGTAGGAACCGATCGCTTCGCGCGCAGGGTTGGTACGTCGCTGTTGCACGGCGAGGTTCTGCCTTGTAAGGTTGTGGGTTTCGTACGCCTTCCCGACCAGGAGGTCGCGGTCGAGGGGCCGGTTTATGAATTGGATCAGATCCCGGTTTTTTCCAACGGAAATTCGATCAACGACATTATTATTGCTTTGCCGGCGGCGCGTCTGAGCGATGTTCAGAAGATTGCACCCATTCTCGAGAAGCTATGCGTCCCTACGCGGGTGGTCATCGATTTGGGGGAAGGGGTCGTACTGCGCGATCGTTTGATCGACCTGGGCGGGATTCACATGCTCGATCTCCGGCCGACTCTGGCGGAGACTGGTCCATATCTTTTTCAAAAGCGCATTTTTGATATGGCCTTCTCGATCTTGATCCTTCTGCTGACACTACCGGTTACGCTGCTGATCGCTGCGGCCATCAAACTCACGAGTCGCGGGCCCGTCTTTTTTGCTCAGGACCGTGTCGGGCTCAACGGACGGGTCTTCCGCATGCTCAAGTTCCGCACCATGAGAGTGGGGAGCCGCGAGGAAGGCGACACGCGTTGGACCTGCGACAACGATCCCCGTCGCACGGCGGTGGGCACTTTTTTGCGCAGGACAAACCTTGACGAAGTGCCACAGTTTCTCAACGTAATAAAAGGAGACATGAGCATCGTTGGGCCTCGTCCTGAACGGCCGTTTTTTGTTGAACGCTTCCTCGAAGAATTCGACCGCTACAACTCCCGCCACATGTTCAAGGCTGGCATCACAGGCTGGGCGCAGGTGAATGGCTGGCGCGGTGACACTTCGATTGCGAAGAGAGTGGAATACGATCTCTATTATCTTCGGAACTGGAGTCTTACTTTCGATTTGCAGATCATCACCATGACGGTGGTGCGGATCTTCAGCAGCAAGAATGCCTACTAACCGCGCCTCAGTTGACCTGCGCACTGGCAACCGCCGGAACCCATCGAAGCACCTTTTCAGTAAGATCGGTTCAGTAAGATCGGTTCAGTAAGATCGGTTCAGTAAGATCGGTTCAGTAAGATCGGCCTAGGGATGGCGAGAAAACGCTGGTCCGCGGTGAGGGTGAGTGTCACAGCGCGTGCACTAAATTATCCGGCGACCTTCGCCACGTGCGCCCAGCTGCGTGGCAAATTGCGTTCAACCTCAATGGCTTCGAAGGTTGAACTCTCGCGAGCGCCATTTTTTTCGACCCACTCTGCCATCATCTGAACCCCTCGTTCCAGAGGGACTTTCGGCTTTTTGCCAAATACCTTTTCGGCTTTGGAGTGATCAGAAAAAGCGACCTTCACTTCGTTTCGAGCGTCCAGATGTTCGATCCTGCAGGATTTACCCATAGCCTCGGCTACCACGCTCGCAAGGTGGTTCACGGAGTGGGGAATATCCGCGCCCACGTTGAAGATCTGATTCCTCGCCGCCGAATGTTCGACGCAATTTGCGATAATCGGGGCCACGTCGCTGATGTGGGTGAAGGCACGTTGTTGGCTGCCATCTCCGAATATCGTCATTGGCTTCCCCTGCAGCAATTGGTTCATAAAAATCCCGACCACGTTGCGATAACGATCACCGACATTCTGCCTCTCTCCGTACACATTGTGGGGGCGGAAGATCACGTAGTTGAGGCCGAACATTTCGTGAGTGACCCGGAGTTCCTGCTCGACCGCAAGTTTCGAAATGCCGTAGGAGTCTTCCGGAATCGGCGTGGTGTCTTCCCTCATCGGAACCTGGCCAGAGCCGTAGACGGCAATCGACGAGGTGAAGACGAAACACTTAACCTCGTGATTCACCGCAGCATTGATCAAATTCACCGAACCGATAAGATTATTGTTGTAATTGAAGCGCTTAATAAAATGGCTCAAACCTTCTGCGGCATAGGCAGCCAAGTGATAGACGTAGGTAAAAGAGTGTCTGCGAAAAAGATCGTCTACCAGTTGGTGATCCAGGATCGATCCTTCCACGAAGGCAGCCCCGGCCGGCACATTCTCCGGGAAGCCGCCACTGAGATCGTCTAGAACCACCACCTTGTGTCCCATTTCCAACAAGCGCTCGGCAACATGGGATCCCATGAACCCTGCCCCGCCTGTAACCAAAGACGATGACATTCAAATAAGCTCCTGCGAACAGTTTCAGATAGTTAGATTATACATTGAGATTTCCACTAGCCGCGCCATGTGCGCGAGCAGCAACCTCCTTCGAACTTCGCAAAACTTTACGCGCGATTCGACCGCGCCACAGAACGTTTGCACGGAACGTTTACCTTGATTTCGGGTTCGATTCATTACGGCATCTGATAGGCTGTGTTTTTGCGACCATGATGAGACTCTCAATGACTTGCCGCCAAGCGATGCTTCTCGTTGGAATCGGAATGATTGCCGGTTTGGCCGGATGCAGTCCCCCGGCCGTAACGACTTTTACGCTGCCGACGCTGCCAACGCAGCCGACTTCCCTTCTGTTCGTGATTACTCCGCCGACATCCCTGGCGATCAACGCCTCGACCGCGCTCAGCGCTGCCATTACGTCCAACTCAACGAACGCACTGATAGCTTGGTCGGCCAGCTGCGGGAGCGCGAACGCTTGCGGCTCTTTTAGCTTCACTCAGACTGAGAGTGGCGGCAATTCCACTTACACCGCGCCGTCGGCGATTCCTTCTGGAGCGACTGTGACGGTGAAGGCCACCATAGTGGGCAACACGACGCAAACGGTGTCAGCGTCGATCACGATCACGCCACCGCTTCCGATTGCGGTTTCTTTCGAGGGAGTGCCCGCCGCGTCGCTACAAGTGAATGCGACGGCGCCATTCAGCGCGAAGGTTACGAACGACGTTTCTCCGAATCCGCAAGTGAATTGGACAGTGACTTGCGCCAATGCGCCTTGCGGTTCGTTCAGCCCCACGACGACGAACAATGAGGCCCAGACCAATTACACCGCACCGGCCGCCATTCCTTCCGGCAACACTGTCACCGTTACGGCAACCTCGGTTACTGATAAGACGAAGTCGATTTCCGCTAATGTCACGATCACCAAAGCAGCCGCGACTTTGGCCGACGGCACTTATGTATTTCATTTGTCCGGACCGGTTGGGCCGGGAGCCAACTTTGTATCCGGTGCGATCGTTGCCCAGGGTGGCACAATCACCGGGGGTGAACAAGACTTCTCCAACTATGCGCTTGACCAAAACGCTCAAGAGCAACTAACTCTATTCGACCCGATTACCGGGGGGAGTTACACGACGACTCCCGACGGCAATCTTCAATTTACTCTCAAGACAAACGATATAAATGTTGGCAATGAAACCATAGATGGCGTGATCGTCTCGGCATCGAGCGTGCTGCTGACCGAAATTAACGGTTCAATCGCCAACGGCACCCTGGATCTGCAAACCAGTAAGGCCGCGCCTTCGGGCGGGTATGCGTTCTCTACCTTCGGCGTAGATCTGTTCGGCCAGCCCGCCGGCATTGGAGGCATACTCAATGTTGACACCGCTGGAAAAATCTCAGGCACCGGCAGTGTTTTAGATATAAACGATAACTTCGTTTTCACCGGCGCACAGTCTGTGGGAGCCAGCACGGTCTCTGGTCCTGATAGCTTCGGGCGGGTGGTATTTCAAATAGAACCCAGCACGCCCTCGGCTTTTCAGTCGTTCTTTCTGGCCGGATACATCGTGGATGGCACACGCATCCGCCTGATCGAGACCGGTGGCGATAATTTCCAGGGCGTCATGGGTGGAACGGCTCTCAGTCAAGGAGCCAGCATTGGAACTTTCAGTAGCAGTTCGATCGCAGGTTCCAGTTATGTGTTCGGCGTGGGAGGCGAGGGCGCGAACGGACCGCTGCAGGTGGCCGGGGTGTTGACCGCCAATGCCAACGGCACACTGACGGGCACACTCAACTGGAACGACCTCACGGGAAAAACCACTCAAAGTCCTATCGCCTTCACTGGTTCTTACACGGTCGATCCGACCGGGCGCGCCACCCTGTCGAACCTGTCGGATGGAAGTACCTTCACCTACCAACTGGAGTTTTATTTGATGGGAACGGGCCAGGGGTTGCTGCTTAGCGGGAGCGGGGCCGAGATGATCGCCGGGCGCGGCTTCCAGCAGCAAACCGGCGCGTTCACCGCTGGCTCATTCAGCGGGAGCTACGGTTTGAACGCGATTGAGATCGCGAGCAGCCTGAGCCCGCTGGGCGCAACCGCGCCGCTCGGTCCGATCACGGCCGTCGCCGGAAGTGGAGTCGACACTTTGACTGGATTCGTAGATTACGGCACCGGAGCCACGGACTTCCCGGTGACCGGCAGCGTGACTGCCGCCTCTACCGGAATCTTTACCGGGACCCTCACCGGCCTTAACGTTGCCTCCTACACGAGTCCAGACAACTTCACTTTTTATCTTGTAAACAGCGCACAGGCGCTGATGATTGAAACCGATAACGCACAATTGACTCTGGGATATTTGGCACTTCAACAATAATTCTGGGGATAATGTGCCTGAAACTCGGGCGTCGTCACTCGGAATAATCCAGCCAACTCATCTACACTCATGACCAGAGAGTAAAACGGAGCCGCTAGCGTTTACTCTTAGTTTTTCAGGAGGATTCCATCCGTGTCTTCCATTCATGCCATCTTTTGGGATGTCGGAGGGGTGCTGCTTACCAACGCCTGGGACCGCACCGAACGCATGGCTGCGTTCGAACATTTTCGGCTCGATGAAGAAGAGTTTCACTCGCGGCATGAGATGGTGGTCTCTTCTTTTGAGCGCGGCAAGATCTCGCTCGACGAATATTTGCAGCGCACCGTGTTTTACCGCAACCGTCCTTTTAGCCGCGATGAATTTCGGCAGTACATGTTTTCGTTGTCGCGACCAATGCCGGAGGTTCTCGACTTCGCGCGTGCTCTGGCCAAATCCGGCAGATACTTCATGGGAACGATTAACAACGAGTCCCGCGAGTTGAACTTGTACCGGATCGAGAAGTATGGCTTGAGGGAAATCTTCCGGCTGTTCGTCAGCTCCTGTTTCGTCGGACTGCGCAAGCCGGAGAGCGGCATCTATCATCTGGCGATTGACATTACACAGATCGATCCGCACGAGTGCTGCTTCATCGACGACCGCGCGCTAAACCTGGAATGCGCCTCGAGTCTGGGCATGCATACGATCCAGATGCAAACGCTGGAGCAGTTACGGACTGAATTAGAAAAGCTTGGGGTGAAGCCATGATAGATGACGCGTTTCGCCGGACGCGGCAGGCGGAAGCTGAAGAAACTGATGGCTCTGCAGAACGGCTCAAAACCATTCACTAGCTCTTGCGCGGGTGAACTTTCGATGCCGGTGGAATCGCGGGCTTGGGAATATCCGATTCTGCAGTGGTGAGAGTCTGATCGCTCGACCAGCATTCCGAAATCAGCTTCCAATCGCCGTTCGCCTGTTTGGCGAAGACCCAGAGATATTTGCCGCGCTCCTCGCGGCGTTTTCCGGCCGTTCCAGGAACGAGCGCGCTGTAACGCCCCACTTCATGAGCCAGGTCCCCTGAAACCTCGACGCGTAGAGGTTCGACGGCCACTTCGCCCAAGCCAGCTTCGAGCGAGGCGAAGAAGAATTCCCGTACGGCCAGCGCACCGCGAATGGGAGGAAGGTTCGAGCGGAGGACGAGCGCGTCGGCGGCGTACAGTTCGATCAACTCATCCAGTTGCCGCGTATTGCAGGCCAAAATCCATTCCTGTGTCAGACGGCGTACCGCAGCCTCGCCGCGGCTCATGGGCTCGCCTTTGGCTGCGGCCGCGACTCGCAAGCGGTCGGCTTCCCGCGCGCTCTCCGGGGCGCTGGAACGCGGCGCTGCCGCAAAATCCTGACCGCCCTGGAAATAGTGGTGATGGTAATGGTGGTGATAGTGATGCGCGGCGGCGGGGGCGCCCGGCGGAGGATGAACCTCACGCGCGTCTGGCTGGGCTGGCGCCGCTGGCATAGCCTCGTCATCCAGAACGAATGATGCGGAAGCTGGAGATGCGTGAGCCGGCGAATCAGGTCCCGCGGAACTTTGTGCGGAACCTCGTCCGGAACCTCCTCCGGAACCCAGGGGAAGGCCGCACGCGCCACAGAACTTGTTGCCTTCACGATTGTGATGTCCGCAGACGCTGCAGGTTATTTGCGCGCGGAGCGTGGTCTCGAGTTCTTCATCCTCTGCGGCGGTTTCGGAATCCGCCTCCAGGGCAAGCCGCTGCATGGCCCGCAGAGCTGCGGCTACGGCTGCCTGATTCGGCTTAGGCCGCCGCATTTCCGGATATAACTGCTGATAGATTTCCCCTAGTGCCGGATTCTCCGGCGCCGCGCTCGACGGTGCACCCTCAGAATCCTGCGATGCGCTGGAGCTGGATGGCTTTACGAATTTCTTTTCTTTGCCTGTGTCCACGTCTCTATCCACTATTCAGATCGTCCACAATTCAGATCCGCACGATTCAGACCGCTCACGATTCAGAGCGCCATGCTCATGGGTCATTCTAGCCCAAGCGCACAAAATCTCAACGGCGGGAAAATTCGATCTTCCCTTCCGCTTCGGTCGGCACCCCATTGCAAGTCGCTGGACGATATCGCCAGGTGCGGACGGTGCGCAGGACGTTGCGGTCGCCCAACGGCCCGGCGCTCTGCAAAACTAGTGGACTATGCACCCGCCCATCGGTCCCGATGATGAAGCTGACCTTGATTTTCATTCCAGCCGCAGCCGGAACCAACAGGGGATCGGGCGTCGTCAAAGCCTGCGGCGGGCGTGTGTCTTCACATCGCGAACGCGCGCTCACGTGCGGGATATCGCTGAACTCGGCGGTGCGGGCGGGCGTCTTCCAGACTTGGCGTTCACGATCAGCTAAGACGGTGTGACTTGGGCGAGGAGGCGGAATTTCCACTGAAGGGATGCTGGCGGCCGGAAGTACGAATATAAAAAGCAAAGGCCAGACGCGACGAAGCATACCGTGGAACTCTCCGATTCGAGGGCGCCCGGCACTCGGCACTCGGCGATCTGCGACCTCTGCGGCTTAACGTACGGCAACTTTGTGGCCACGCGGGGACGAATCTAACCGGATTATTATGAGCCGGTTGAACGAGAGACTAAGCCTGGGTCAGGTTATCGATGTGAAGACGATTGCATATTCCGTGCTGAGTAGGTTGCTAAAGCCGACGAAAGACCTGTTGCTGACATTATTGTTTTGCGGAGCGCAAGGTCAGCAGCGTGATTTCGGGAGGACAATTCAGACGCAGCGGGACCATCACGGTTCCCAGTCCGGCGTTGGTGTAGAGCGTGAGCGATCCTATGCGATAAGTCCCCAGGAAGTACTTCTTTGCCAACGCGGGCAGGTAGAGCGGCGGAAGCAGGGGAATCCTTATCTGACCTCCATGAGAGTGTCCTGACAGTTGCAAGTCGATTGGGAACCGCGAGGCCTCGTCGGCGAAATCCGGTTCATGCACGAGCAGAACGACCGCCTCGCCGGAAGGCACATGGCGCAAAGTCATCGGCAGGTCCGCGGTTTCGCTGAACACATCATTTACGCCGGCGAGCCAGATGCGGGCACCATTGCTTTCGATCGGTTGCGATTGATTCGCCAGAACGCGGATGTTCTCGGCTTCTAGTGCGCGAGTCACGTGGTCCGGGTCAGTTTCCTGATCGTGGTTTCCCATCACGGCCCAGAGACCATGAGGCGCGCTCATTTGGCTGACCAAGCGGGCGCATGGTTCGGCGGCGGACGCTGCTTTTTTCTTGTTTCCGATTTCAGGCACGGACACGAAGTCTCCGGCGAGCACGATGAGATCGGGATGAAGGCTATTCACCATGGGAATAGCGGCTTGCAGAGGATGAACAGAAAAATAAGGATCAAAGTGAAAATCGCTGAGCAGCGCGATGGTGAAACCGTCCAATCGTTGGGGCCAGCGCGGCAGGGAGAAGTCGCGGCGCACAATCTGAGGGCGGTTGGGTTCGAGGACGACTCCGTCCCCGACGATGGCGACTGTGCCAGCGGCGGCGGCCAGACGGAGAAATTGGCGTCTTGAGGTGGGTATGACAGGCAAACGAGAAATTATTCCGCGGGCATTGACGGCATGCGCATGTACTCCTCAAGGATAACCGAAGCGGTACTTTCGGTGCAGAACGCAGCCATAGTCAGGGCTGATAGAACGCCGAGATTGGAGGCGTGATGCTTTAATCCCGAGGGCTCAGTCCTGGCTTCAACGGTCCTTGCTTCAAGGGTCCTGGCTTCAACAGCTGTAGAGGTTCCGCCTTGCTTCGCGCCGGCGGGACGGCCGAGGCGGCCATCGCCACATGGTTGCATGCGGTTCGTCGGCGTATGTTTCGCACACGGATCAGAAGGTGAAAGTGGCCTGCAGGTCAATACGGCGGTTAGCGGCGGAGTTCTGGAAAGGTCCAGATGAAGGAAGGCCGTTGGGCGTATCGAAAAATCGCGACCCCAGAATACCGCTCGGGTTGGCAAAGTTCACTTTGTTGAAAACGTTGCGAGCGTAGACTCCGAAAGTGAGACTGTAACGGCGGTCCGAGCCGCCGCCGAACATTCCGCCCGGTCCGCCGCCGAAGAGAGGACCACGCGGACCACCGCCACCGCCGCGAGATCCTCCGCCTCCACCACCTCCTCCACCCCCGCCGCCACCGCCGGGGTTGCCTGTGGGACGAGTGGTCTTAGGGCCAAAGCCGAAAGTCTTAGCCAGCCGCAGATTCACTACGGCATGCGATGGACCGATGGCGTAATTGATCGGAACAATTTTTTCGCCCGCGGTGGGCGCAGCATTGAAAGTTCCCAGCGGCGTGCAATATGTGGTGGAGGGCGGCGTCGGCGTCACAACAGAGGGACATGTCGCAGTGGAGACCAGACCGGGACGATCGTTGAAGATGGAATCGTCGTTGAGATCGTTGGTTGTGGTGATGTTGAAAGGAGAACCAGAGCTGGCGACGATGAACGGGCTCAAGCGGAAGTTGAAGGGGAGAGCGAACGAGCCACCCAAGAAGAACCGGTTGCGAATGTCAAAGGAAGCACGGCCGTAGTCGGCGCTAATGTTGTAGGAGTTCGAAGGAAAGCTGGAAACCCCGGACGTATCGCTATTGGCGTAGTTAAGCACATAGTAGCCAAAAAGCTGGACCTTCGATCCAAGCCGCCAGTTGGTATTGGCGATCAGTTGATTCTGCCGGAAGACAGCCTCGGAAACATAGCGGTAGAGATTTTCGCTGGGAATGGCACAGCTGGGACTGCAGGGAGTTCCGGGAAAAGGGGCATCGGCATTGATGGTCAGCAGTTGGTCAAAGCCACGAGAATTCAAGTAAGTCACGTTCAAGGTTGCGAACTTAGTGAGCTGCCGCTCCACGCTGATTGCCGACTGCATTGTGTAAGGCGCATGCAGACGCGGGCTGATCTGGTAAATCGTTGGCGTGATGGGTACGGCCGCGCCGGTGCAGGCGGCGAAATCGGTAAGGGACGGACACTTGGGATTGTCGATGACGAACTGTTCCTGGTTGATGCCGTTCAAGCGGTCGGCTTCGAGGATTTGGGCTTCAAGAAAGCGGTCATAGAAAATACCGAAACCGCCGCGCAGAATAATCTTCGGAGGCGCGGACTTGCCGCCGACACCCCAGGCAAAACCCAGGCGGGGTGCCCAGTCGTTATGATCGGAAATGCCAGTCTGAGTCTCGAAACGCAGGCCATAGCTGAGAGTGATGTTG
The DNA here is from genome assembly GCA_963842075.1 of uncultured Acidobacteriota bacterium. Lineage (GTDB taxonomy): Bacteria > Acidobacteriota > Terriglobia > Terriglobales > Acidobacteriaceae > Sulfotelmatobacter. The sequence continues at coordinate 736,021 of CAWJFA010000024.1, forward strand.
GGGCGCACCTTCCAATCATCCTGGTAGTAAAGTCCCGCGTCGAAATTGCCCACTACCAGCGGCGGACTTCCGACTGTGTAGGTAAGCTGGGTTGCGATTGGGGTGGTCAGGTTTCCGCTGTTCAGAAGCGCATGCTCGTACGAAATGGGGCATGGTCTTGCTCCGGGAGTGGGCACACAACCGATCGCGTCCGGAGTATCGAGCAGCGAAGAGAATGTAAACGAGCCGTTGAATCCGGAAGTGGAGCTGTTTGCATCTCTTATGCCGCGCAGGCGCGCTCCGAACTTCACGGTGTGATTTCCGTGGATGATCGAAGTGTAGTTCTGCAGCTCGTAGTGATCCTGGTGGTCGAGAATCTTGCCCTGGTTGTTGCCTCCGCCTCCGAAAGCTCCGAGCACATTCAGAGTCGGCTGGGTATTCAGTGCGAACTGATTGTCGAGCTCGCGTAAGTACTGGAAGCGTGTTTCATTGACGACCTTCGCGCCCAAGACTTGGGTGTCGCTGATTTGCAGAGTGTGCTCGGTGGAGTCTGAGTTGTAACCCTGGGAGGGCAAGTTGAATTGGCCAATACCCTCGTTATCCTCGGTATCGCGGTAGTACTGGTAGCGGACAGTGAGGGTATTGTTCTTGCTGAGCGCATAATCGAGACGGGGCGTGATGTTGGTTCGATGCCTGGGAAATGGGACCGCCTGAATGACTGGAGTCTCGGTGAAAGTGGCGGGATCAAGCGTTAGAGCATTCACCTCGTTGAGATCGTTGATATTCCTCCGCTGGGCATCGACGAAAAACGAGGCCTTCTTGTTAATTGGCCCACCGATATTGCCGCTGAACTGAGTGGAATCGTAACCGGGCTGGTTGGCGCCGCCGAAGGGATTGGGCGAGTTGAAGGCGGAATCGTTTCCATTGATGAAAAGCTGGCCGTGAAATTTGTCCGTGCCGGGCTTGGTGAATACTTCGATACGGCCGTAGCCAAGCTTGTCGTACTCGGCGGAAAACGGGTTTTGGTTGATGCGAATTTCGCGAATGGATGATTTGGGAGGAAGCTGGCCTGCGGTGAAGCCGTCTATGTAGAGCTGGCCGCCATTAGGCCCGGCGGAAGGCCCAGCCAGCGCCTGCAAGTCGGTGAGCAATTCGTCGGGATCGTCGGGCAGGGCCTCTAGCTCTTTGCCGGATAGCACAATAGCTCCGGCATTGCTTTCTGGATTCACATCCAGCGTGGGAGCGGTATCGGAGACCTGAATTTTTTGCTCTTCGACTTCGATGGCCATGGCGACGTTGAGCCGCATCGGCTGACCCGGAGCGATCACAACATTGTTGTTTTGGTAAGGCGAAAAACCTGGGGCGTCAACGTTTAGTGTGTAATGGCCTGGAGCGACGCCGTTGAATTCATACTGGCCTTGTCCGTTGGCTTGGGCTTTGATGGGTGATGAGGAAGTAGCGGCCGGCATCAAGACGACGTTTGCGTTCGCAATTGCTGCGCCAGATGGATCAGTGACTAGTCCGCGCAAAGAACCGGAGCTCGAGAGCGACTGGGCCGGGGCGGACGGCGCGGCGGTTGTTTGTGATGCCGCGAGGGTCGCGCACAACAGCAAACAGCAAAGGGCCAGTACGAAACACAAACGCATCCGGGCTTTCATCCGATATTTCATTCTGTGATCAAAATCCTCGGTACCAGCGGCAGGCACAAGACACAGTCGTGCTGCGAGCGAATGTTAGGGACCTCCAGCATCGCCGGAGGGCGCGCTCAAACTCCACGGCGTGAGTATGGAGGCAGCGCTGGCATTGGGCGCGGCTTGCAGAATCGGTTCCACACCGGTGAGCAGCGTAATCGTAGTTCCCACGCCCGCTGCACCCTCGGTCGAAAGAATTATCACCGCATCGCCTTTGTGCAGGTCTGTCAGCGAGACCGGCGGCAAATGGTTCAGCATCTGCTGCAAATCCGGCGCGCCACCGGAGCGCCTGGGGGCGCCACTTTCTCCAGCGCCCGATGCGCCAGGAACGCGCGCTGGATGCCCGGCGTTGCCATTTGCCGAAGAGTCAGGACCGGATGCGGCCCCGGGCGCCGCTCCGCCTGCGGTTCGTTTTAAACGCATGGCAAACCGCTGCGCAACTTCTGGCGGGAGTTGGTGGAGCTGAGAATCGGGAGTGATTTTCACCGTCACAGATTTGTTTGACAACAGATCGTGAACGCTGAGCGTCGACGAACTTGCATCCACGGAATTAACCGTGCCGGCAATGTTGCGGAACGATCCGGAGACAATTTCCTCGGCGGCCAACTCGGTTCCATCGGCGCTGCGCTCACCGCGAGCACGGACCTGGTCGCCGGGATGAATTTCTGCGAGCGTGCTGGGTTTGGCATCATCGAACTTCACGGAGTCCGGAGCGTAGCGGCGAACCGCGGTTTTGTTGGAAGCGTGTACGACGACATTTTTGCTGCGCACTGAGATTGTGACTGTTCCCGCTGCCGCATCCACTGCAGTGGCGAGTCCATCGACCCCGCGCCTCTGCCAGTCTTCGAGATCCTGCTGGTGCCGTGCTTCCAGATCGGAGTGCTTCATGACCACTACGGTTGTGGCCAGAAGGGTTTGATTATCGTCAGAAGGCTTGCCCCCGACCAGGACGCGGTCGCCTACCTGAAGATCCTGCAACTGGATGGGCGTTGCGTTCTTGAGATCCTTTTCGCCGGGAGCGATGCGAACGATGCGGCTTTGGGGCTGGACGGTAATATTAATGTCAGGGCCGGAATCTGGAGTCAGCGTGATCGCCGCTCCGTTGATGGATTTGATGGTGCCGATGTGCCGGGTGACCGTGCTGGTTCCAGAGGGCTGCTGGGTTTGCTGGCCTGAGGACATGGCGTAGCAGGTGAGCGCGAAATCACTGTTAGCCGCGCCTGCGGCGCAGAGCGCGATGGCCGCTAATCGGAGGGCACTGGCCGCCATGCTCCTTTTGTTCATCCACTTGCGATTCATCTATTAGCTAATTTACATCGCCACACTGCACAAAAGGCGCGTTTTACAAAGTTTTACTTCGATAAGTTTTACTTCAAGATGAAGATAAACGGATTCCAACGACGACCAGGCCAATAGCGTGGAAGGCGCGCAACGGATGATATCGGCGATTTGGGAAACTATTCCGCGATCAGCAAATTCTCCGCGAAAGGCCATTGCTCGTCGATCCATTGCGCTTGGCACCGGAAACCAGTGGTGCGAGCCATACGGAAGACTTCTTCTGCGGTGTATTTATGGCTGCTTTCGGTCCAGATGGTTTCGCCCTCGATAAAATTGACGGAAAGGTCCGCGCCGGGAATGCGCACGGTCTGGCGGCACGTGGATCGCAGATGCATTTCCACGCTGCGGGCCCGGTAATTCATTCTTGCCACATGCTGGAACTTCGCGAGATCAAAATCGGCATCCAGTTCGCGATTGATGCGGGCCAGCAGGTTCAAGTTGAAGGCGGCGGTGACCCCGAGTTCGTCGTCGTAGGCGGACAAGAGCTGTGCGGTGGGCTTCAGGAGATCAGTGCCGAGCAGAAGTGAATCTCCGGGCTGAAGAATGCGCCGGACCTCAGCCAGAAACTGGATGCCGGCAGGACGATCGAAATTTCCGATGGTGCTGCCCAGAAACAATACGAGAAGATGCTGGCCGGCCTGGCGCTGCGCGGCGACTTCGAGGAGCCCATCGAGGTATTCGCGCTCGAAGCCCAGAATGCTGACGGAGTCGATATCACTGAGTTCCCGTTCGCACATCACGAGAGCGGAGCGCGAAATCTCGATGGGATAGTAGCGCGTACGCTGACGGCGGCAAAGAGCTTCAAGAATCTGACGAGTTTTTCGGCCGCTGCCGCTGCCGAGTTCGGCCACGGAGATGGGAGTAGCCAGCCGCTCTACTATGTCATCACTATGCCGCCGCAGCAGACGCTCGTCTGCGCGCGTCAGGCCGTATTCGGGGAGATGGCAGATCACTTCGAATAACGCTGAGCCCACATCGTCGTACAAATACTTGGACGGCAATTCTCTCTGGCCGGGCGTGGTCAGGCCGGCGCGCACATCGGCTGCGAATTCATAGCTGACGTTGGCGGTGATGGCGTTGACGAGCATGTGAATAGCTCCTTGTAACGATCTTCTATATGGAGGATCGGTAAGTGGAAGATCGGTAAGTGGAAGACCGGTCTCGGGACGATGGGCGGGTGACGCAGCGAAATCCCGCGTAGATGTACTGGTAGTGCGCCTGGAACCAGTTGCGGAAAGTTCGGCGCAACATGCATGCGGCGGTGCGCGCCGATCCGCCTTTCATGACGAAGTGCTTGCCATCAAAAAAATTGGCGGAATAACCAGGGTAAAACGGGAACGGCTCGAACCCCGGGAACGAAGAGAACTTGCTAGAGGTCCACTCCCAGCCGTTTCCCAACATGCCGTGCACAGCGAAGGCGCTCTGACCCTCGGGAAATGCATTCACTGGCACAGGGCTCCAGCGGGCGAAATCGAAGTTGCCTAACGTGGGGTCCGGTACGTGATCGCCCCACGGATAAGCTTGTTCGTGGCCGGCTGGAGTTCCATAGGCCGCACGATGCCATTCGGCCTCAGTGGGCAGCGACTTTCCCGCCCAGTTGGCATATGCTTTCGCTTCCGCCTGGCTGACATAAACGGGCCAGTCCAAGGGCAACGGGATGTCTTCGAACATCGTGCGATACATCCACTGATCGCCCTGGCGCCTCCAGAAGGCGGGATGGGAAACACCATTCTGCAATTTCCAGTTCCAGTCTTCTTCGCTATATTCTCCGCTACCTTCTCCGCTATCGTGCTCGCTTTCGTGCTCGCTCGCTTCGCCCCAGAATGTGCGTGTTTCGTAGCCGCCAGCTGCGATGAAGTCGAGGAATTGACGATTCGTCACCTTGAATTGATCGATGGCGAACGCCGGTACATGGATGCTGTGAGCTTCAAATTCGTTATCCCATCCGAAGAGGGCGCTGGCGTGAGAGAGTCCGAGCGTGGCTGTACCCGCGGGGATCTCAACGCTGCGGTGAATCAGAGGAGAAAAGCCCAGGATGAAGGGTTCGTGTTGCGGAACTTTTCGATCGAGCGGCAACTGATGCAGCATGTAGGCCAGCGTTTCCGCGTGCATGAGCCGATGCTCGATGGCCACGTTGAGCAGAGTGCTGAGCGGAAAGCCGTCGGCCGCGGGAGGCACCGAGTCAGCCAGTGCGTCCGCGAGTTTCTCGTCCAGAACATTCCTGATTTTCTTGACGTAATCCCGCACGGCAACGATGGAGGGCCAATCAGAGGGTTGATCGGTGGGAAGGCCTCCGCCCACCGGATCGATGCCGAATGCAAACAGGCGGTCGAATTCAGGATGAAAACTCTTCAGCCCAAAAATGCGTTCGTGGAAGAGATTCCAATCGAAAGCTTCGAGGTGTCCGATATAGAAGACAATACGGTGACGCTCGGCAATGGGACGCTCGTAGAGAGAGTCAGGTTTGACTAGAGCAAAGAGTTCGTCGGTGCGCTGGCGAGCATTCGCGAGTTGCTCTATGAGATCGTGACGGACGACGACATCGCTGCTTTGCGTGGCTGGCATCAGCATCGAGACCTCCAAAAGCGGCGCGGAGCCAGCGAACCGGAATCTGCTAAGTCCATCACAATTCCCAGGATTCTAGGGCCCAGGCTCGCGCCTGTAACATAGGGTGATGTACCTACGGGTGTTTCATGTGGACGCTTTTACGGCCAAGGCCTTTTCAGGCAATCCGGCTGCAGTCTGCCCCCTTACCCGGTGGTTAGATGACGACTTGTTGCGTTTGGTCGCCGCCGAAAACAATCTTTCGGAAACTGCCTTTTTTGTGCGGCGTGGCGATCTCTACGAGCTGCGGTGGTTTACTCCGCGTTGCGAAGTAAAGCTGTGCGGGCACGCAACGCTGGCTTCAGCCTTCGTGCTGCTGCAAATTCTTGTATCCGGTGGCTATTCTATACGCTTCGAAACGCGTTTCAGCGGGGATCTTACAGTTTTCCGGGATGGCGATTTCCTGGCTATGGATTTTCCAGCGCTGCCACCGTGGACCTGCCCGACTCCACCGGCTGGGTTGATCGAGGGCTTAGGAAAACCTCCTGCCACAGTTGTGCAGATTGAAGATAATTATTTTGCAGTGTATCCGTCGCAGCAAGATGTAGAAAATATCCGTCCCGACTTTCGGTTGCTGGAAAAACTGCATCCGGCGGGAGTGGCAATCACTGCGCCAGGTAAAGATGCAGATTTCGTCTCTCGCTACTTTGCGCCTAGTTACGGCCTTCCGGAGGATCCGGTCACGGGTTCGACTCACTGCTCTTTGGCGCCATACTGGGCGCAACGACTGGGCAGGACCAGCTTGCACGCGCGCCAAATTTCCGCGCGGGGAGGCGAACTGTGGTGTGAGTTCAAAGGGGAACGAGTCATTATTAAGGGAACTGCGGTGCTTACGTTGCGGGGTGAGTTGGCTATCTGATGCAGAAGAGTTTTAAGGGATCAATCCTTTACTGCGCAAGAATTCGTGCGCGACATCCTTCGCGTCGCGGTGCTGGCCATCGAGCGCGTAATTCAGTTTACGCATCTCCTGGTCGGTAATCTTGTTGCCGAACTCGGCCAGGGTTTGAGCAATTTCGGGATGCTGCTGCAGGGCCTGTTGCCGGACCACAGCGACGGCTTCGTAAGGAGGAAAATAGTGGCGGTCATCTTCGAGAACAAACAGGTCAAGCGCTGGAATCAATCCGTCGGTAGCATTGCCCGCGGCAATATCAATCTCATGATCTTTCAACGCGGGGGCCAGCAATCCAAGATCCATGATGCGGGGGGGCGCGGCGAAGTGCAGGCCATACGCCGCGGACAGCCCGGCGTATCCGTCAGGCCGTTCCATAAACTCGTAGCCGAATCCCGCCCGCCATTGCGGAGCGTAGTTCGATGCCTGCGATAAAGTTTTAAGATTCAAACGCCGCGCATCATCTCCGCGGATCTCCATTGCGAAAGTGTTGTTGAAGCCGAACGGCGGGGAGAGGGTAAGGCCGAGTCGCGTTTCATATTCGTGCTTCACCTGCCGATAGACTTCAGTCCGGTCGCTTCCGGCTTTTTGCTTGAGAATGGCAGTTAAAGCCGTGCCCGTGTATTCGGGATAGATGTCGATGCGCCCCGAGAGTATCGCTTGCTGGCAGATGTAGGTTCCAGCAAGGTAGAAACGGCGTTCCACTTTTAAACCCGTGTGCGCTTCAATCTGTTGAGCCAGAAGCTCGCCCAGTATCAGCGATTCCGTAAAATTTTTGGATCCGACGACAATGCGGTTGGAATGCGATGGTGCACAAGAGCACAACGCAAGCGCCAGGAGAATGAAGGTAATGGAAGTGGTGCGCCTGGCTTCGAAAACGCTTCGACATGGTCGGTGCCAATTCTGATTCATCGAGGGCGCAAGCGCTTCTCCAGCCATCCCAAGCCGAAGTCCGCGGACAACGCGAGCAGCGCGGCGGGAACTGCTCCGGCGAGAATGAGATTATTGTTCACCATAGCGAGACCGCGGAAGATGAATTCGCCCAAACCTCCTGCGCCAATCGCAGCCGCAATGGTGGCCAATCCAACCGAGACGACAACCGCGACTCGCACGCCGGAAAGAATTACGCTCAAGGCCAGCGGCAACTCCACCTGAAACAAGAGCTGGCGGCCGGTGAGCCCCATGCCGAGACCGGCCTCGATCACGGCGGGGTCGACGCCGCGAATTCCCGTGTACGTGTTGCGAATGATGGGCAGGAGGGCGTAGAGGGTTAGCGCCAGGATTGCGAGACGATCGGCGCGTTCTCCGAGCCAAGGCACCGGCAGCAAAAAGCCGAAGAGTGCGAGACTGGGAATGGTCTGAATGATGTTCGCCGTTCCCAACACTGGCTTATTCCATACTGGCCAATGAGCGGAGAGTATGCCTAACGGTATGCCGATCAGAACCGCAAACACAGTTGAGATTCCCACCAGCCAGAGATGTTCCAGCGTGAGTTCCAGAATCTGCTGGCGGTTTTCCAGGAAGAAGTGAAAGAGGTTCATGAAGCGCCTCGATTGGCGACAAAGTCCAGCCCGTCTGCGAAAGCGTGCACATACGCTGCCGCCAGAGGATCGCTGGATCGCACGAACTGGTCCGCAGGGAGAACCGTGACCAGGCGGCCGGCGTCCATGAGCGCGATACGCGAGCCCAGTCGCAAGGCTTCGCGCAGGTCGTGTGTGACAAAGACCACAGTCTTATTCAGCCGCTGCTGCAGGGAAAGAAATTCGCGCTGCAACTGGTCGCGGGTGAGCGCGTCGAGCGCTCCGAAGGGCTCATCCATCAGCAGAATCGCTGGATCTGCAGCGAGCGCCCGGGCCACCCCCACTCGCTGCCGTTGTCCGCCTGACAGCTGGTGGGGATAACGCAAGGCCAAATTCGCTTCGAGCCCTACCAGTTGCAACAACTCTTCGACGCGACGATGAATGCGTTCGGGGGACCATCCCTCGATTCGAGGGACGAGGCCAATATTTCGCTCCACCGTGAAATGGGGGAACAAGCCCACATCCTGGATGACATAACCGATGCTGCGGCGCAGAGCGATGACATCACCTGCGGAAGCGGACTCTCCATTCACCTGCACTTCCCCGCCACTCACACTCAAGAGCCGATTGATCAGTTTCAGCGTGGTGGTTTTTCCTGATCCGCTACGTCCGAGCAACACCAGGGTTTCGCCATGCTGGACCTGCAGATTCAGCCCCGAAAGCAGCGGCTGGCCGTTGGGCAGGGTGTAAGCAACGTTGCGGAATTCGATAGCCGGATTCGGTGCAGGATTTGTTTCCATGTTCTTTCCAGGGCATCTGCCGAAGCAGTTTCGGAAGATCGTGTTCGCCAAGCATACCGGAGTTCGCAGGTCGGCCGCAGCAAAGCACGAGCAGTGCCTCCTAAGCAAACTTGGCGCGCGTGGCATCCAGAGAGCTAATAGACGACATGGCTACTCCCCTCTATCATGTCAACTGGATTCTTAGTGAAAAATCCCTTGGGTGTGAGTGTGTCTGGTACGCGCAATTTTCTTTCCTGGGTGATGATCGTTCTGTTCCCGGTGTCGCTGCTGGCTGCCGACACAGGCACGGCCATGGTGCACAGCAAAGGCGGGGTGTGGGTGAACGGTGCGGAAGTTGCCGACTCCGCGGCGATCTTTCCGGGCGACTTGCTGGAGACCAAGCCGGGCTTCGTAGCCAATCTCGACGCCGAGGGTTCGTCTGTGCTGATTCAGCCGGAGTCGATCGTAAAGTTCCAGGGCAATTTCCTGATCCTGGAGCACGGAAGCGTATCCGTGGGAACGTCCACGTCGATGAGCGTGCATGTGAACTGCATTCGTGTAGAGCCGGTTAGCGGCGAGCGAACGCAATACGATGTTACGGACACCATCGGAGCGGTTCAGGTTGCGGCGCTAAAAAACGATGTGAATATCAAGCAAGGCGGCATACTGCAAAAGGCATCGAAAGAAGGCGCATCCTCTCAATCCGCTACGGTGCAGGAAGGCCAGCAGGCAAGGCGTGATGAAACGGCTGTGTGCGGAGCCGCGCCCAGGCCCGGTGCGGGCGGGAATGCTATGAACCCTCTGAATCCGAAGTGGATCGAGATTGGCGGTGGTGCAGGCGCGGGCGCCCTGGTGCTCTGCCTGATTTTTTGCAGAAGTTCCGGCTCCGGCAGCAGCATCAGCCCTTCCCAGCCCTAAGTGCCGGCGTGACCTCGTCGCTCACTAACTTTCTTCAACTTTCTTTGAAAAGTTTGCCAGCAGATACCTTTGGTGGGTTCGCGATCCCGCAAAACCTAAGCAGAATCCACGGATGCAGCGTATACTGAGGGTCTTGACCTCGAAGACACCCTGAACAGCACGTTGCGCCTTCGCGATTGAGAAATTCCCTTGAAAGGCGAGTGACGTGTCGATTCTGAAAAATCTGGCAAATCAGTTTCTTCAGTTCAAAGCCCTTGATTTCGAGGAACGGCCGGCACTTTGGGGCTGATTCGGTGATTCGCTCGTAGCAAAGTGTACGGAACTCCGCATACGAGGGTGATCCCGTCGCTCTCCGGTCCTAAGTTAATAGCCCGAATCAGGAGACAAATTTATGTCCGCAATCAACGGAGACAAGGCCAGATTTAACCGGCGGCGGAGACAGAAGATTGGCCGCCGCCAGCGCAACGAAAAAATGTTGAAAGTCCTGGCTGAAAAGCACATGGTGCCTCCGGCAACGGACGCCAGTTCCAAGGAGAAGTCAGCATGACGACGCCAGTCATAGCATTGCCGCTGTCGACTCCGGATGGCGGTGCAGCGAAAAAGAAACGTGTACTACTGTTGGACACGTCGCAGCAGAAACGCGATTTACGCGCCGATGTGATGCGAAAGCTGGGGATCGAGGTTGATTGTGCGGCAGACGTGCTCGAGGCACGCTGCTGGTGGCGAGCCGATTTGTACAATCTGGTGCTAATCAACGTGGCCGGAGAAACCGAGAACCGGGATAAGTTCTGCAGCGATCTTCGCAGTGCGAATCCTCCGCAAAGGATTGCATTTTTCGTGGGTGGTCCCGACTACCTTGCGGCTTCGCCGCAATCCGATCAAGTGCCTGCAGCGACGGTGGTTGACTCTCTGATGTTTGGCGCGATGCTGGCTGACGCGTCAGCAAACACAGTTCATCAGCGCTGGGGAATTCTGGAGGCGTGCAAGCGAATTTCCAGTGTGCGCTCGGTCAGCGAGGCTCGCTCACGTGCCATACGCGAAACTCCGAGGCCATCCCGGTGGGCCGAGGCAATCGAACAGCACACCGCGCACGAACCTGCCAGCCCGCCTTCACCCTTGTTTGCAAAAGCCGTGTTCACAGAAGCCGTAATACCAAAAGAAAGAGAAGAACTACTATGAAGAATCTATACGTCGGCAACTTACCTCACACTACTACGGAACCCGAGCTTCGCGGCTTGTTCGAGGCGCATGGGGCAGTGGAGCGCGTCAGCATTGTCACAGACCGTGAGACGGGACGGGCCCGGGGCTTCGCTTTTGTCGAGATGACGAATGCCGGCGAAGCCGACAAAGCGGTGGCTGCACTGCATGGAAGCGAACTTGGTGGCCGCGCGCTGAAGATCAATGAAGCGAAACCTAAGACCGATTCGCCGCGCGGCGGTGGAGGTGGCGGGAAGCGCTTCGGCGGGGGCGGTGGTGGTGGTCGGGACGACTATCAGGGCCACGCTCGGCAACCCCGGGAGCCTCGCTGGTAGGCGGCGAGCGTTCCCAGTGATGAATTACCAGCGGAAACGGTCAGCGGATGGTGGTTAAATTCCGAATTGACTGAAATGCAAAAACCGAAAGTGCCAGCCGCTATTGCCAAAATTGATTATGGGAGATTGGTATGCCAGGACGAGGTCGATCAAGTTTTACCAAGCGCCAGAAAGAGCACACGCGCCAACAAAAGCAACGCGACAAGGCGGAACGCCGAAGCCAGCGCAAAACTGAAGAACCGTTAGGAACCTCGGGTGATTCGAGCGAACTGGATTTGGATGAATTGCAAAAGCATGCCGCCGAGCAGGCTGCGCTGTTTCAAATAGGAGCCGACGACGGCGACATTTCCAGCATCCCCCGAGAACCCAGCAGGGGAGACAGCGAGTCGTAGGCGCAATGACGAGGCCGTCACAGCAGTAAGATCGAGTTGAAATGAATTGGGGCGCGTCTTCAGGACGCGCCCCAATTCGTGTTCTCTGCTCCCTTTCGCGATTACGCGAACACTTCGCCAGGCAACCTCGTCAGAGTCCGGCTTGCCAGAGTATTTTGGACGACGTGCTCGGACCGGCCCGCATTTGCCCAATCCACTTGCTTGCGTTCGATGCGCAATTTCAAGACGCGCTCGATATGTCGAAGCTCAATAACCTCCGCGCCAGCTACTAAGCTCGAAGCTAAGCCTTGCGATCCGGCGCGCCCCGTCCGGCCGACTCGATGAATGAAATCTTCCGCCATCTTAGGCAGGTCATAGTTGATGACGTGAGCCACGTCATCAACATGCAAGCCGCGCGCGGCCACGTCGGTAGCGACCAGAATCTGGAATCGGCCATCCTGAAATCCGCTGAGCGCCCCGTTGCGCTGCGATTGCGAGCGGTCGCCGTGAATCATCGCCGCGGAAAAACCTTCCCGCGCCAACTCCTTGGCGAGACGCTCGGTGCCGCGCTTGGTCCGGGCAAAAATCAGTGTCTGCCCTTTCTCTGCGTAGAGCAATTGACGCAGTACCTCGGGCTTCTCAGCTGGGCGTACTTCGTAAGCCTGCAGGCGAACACTCTCGACCGGCTTGAGTACCGAACCGAGTGCGACGCGTACGGGATCGCGCATGGAATCGTGTACCAGTCCTGCGACCGATTGCTCCAGTGTGGCTGAGAAGCATAGGGTTTGCCGGCGTTGCGGCAATATCGCGAGGATGCGCCGGATCGCCGGTAGAAAACCCATGTCGAGCATGCGGTCGGCTTCATCGAGGACCAGGATTTTGACTTCGCGCAAATCAATCAGCTTGCGCGTGATGAAATCCTGCAGGCGGCCGGGCGTGGCCACAACCAGATTGCAGCCTCCGCGGGCGGCCTGAATCTGCGCCTTTTCGGAGACGCCGCCGATCACGAGCGCGGCTTTGGATAATCCTTTACCGCGCAGTTTTTCGTACTCTTCATTGACTTGAATCGCCAGTTCGCGCGTGGGCAGCAATACCAGCACCCTGACTTTCTGCGAGGGCTCTCGCTGCAGCATCTCGATGATAGGGATCAGAAACGCCAGCGTTTTGCCGGTACCGGTTTGCGCGGTAGCGAGCACGTCTTTGCCCTCAAGGGCACAGGGGATGGCCTGCGCCTGGATCGGCGTAGGGATAATAAATTGAGCTGTCGCCAGCCTCTGCTGCAAGGCAGAAGAAAGCGGTAGTTGCGTGAAACTTGTCATTCTTGTTGTTCTTTCTGGAGGGCTAATCAGAGTCTCAGACACGTGTCGTGAGTTCTCATGCCGCTCTTATGTTTTTGAATTGGCGCTGAATTAAACGGCGGGCAGGAAAAGCGGAGATGAATCTGATCCAACAGGATCACCGCGTCACGAGCAAACCGTGGCAGTAGCGTTGATTGTTATTATAGCACAGGGAATACTGAGCAGGTTTGAGGCAAGCAGAAAGAGAAAACGTTAGTAACTCGGCGAAGCGGACGCGCCGCGGAGGTATGTTTCCGAATCTAAATACGAACCCGAGCGCGAAACCAATTTACCGTCGCGTTGCTGCTCGCCGTTTGGTGGGGGCCCCGGGCGGAGTCGAACCGCCGACCAACGGTTTAGGAAACCGCTGCTCTATCCAACTGAGCTACGGGGCCATGAGATTGCGACTCAATTATCGCACGTCGGTTGACGAACTCGGCCGCCGGGAGAGTGCGGATCGAATGCCTGACAGGCGCCTGCCTGACACCGCGGCGAAACTCATTTCATCTCGAAATCTGATCGCGGGCAGCCCGATGAAGCATGGAACGAGAGCGCGTACTGAAACGTGAAGGATGACAATTGCTTCAGTTAATTTTAGAATTCGGCGACCCGGTGAGAAGGTGATTCCCAGCTTGACGTGCACTAATCGGATTCAACTTTACGAAATTGTGCTTGACAGTGCCAGTCGCTAGTGTATAAAACGAGCGGACGGAAATGGTCCGCTTATCAGACGTGTTCTAGTTCAACGAAATTTTTGAGCCGGCCTGGTTTATGTCGGGCTGATGCGTGCTGGGGTGCGTTTACTGCGCACGCGCCGCGAGCAGGAGTTAGTTGTATGTACATGTCACTCCGAGAGGGGAAAAGCATGCGTTCGCTAACGATTTCCTTCGCGCTAGTTACTTTGATGGTGCAAGGCTCACTCGCCCAAGTCCAAGGCTCGCATCCTGACGATAAAGCCGCCGCACCGGTCTCCAACGCTGCCAGCAAGGAGGAGGTCAACGAATTGCGCGGTGAGGTCGCCGCGCAGCGCCAGACCATTGAACAGCTGAAGGCGTTGGTGCAGAAGTTAGTGGACGCAAAGACTCCCGTAGCCGGGAATGCCTCGGTTCAAATTCAGCCCGTGGTTGATGCACCCTCTGCGGCAGCCAGTGCGAAGCCGGTTAGCGCCGCCGATGGTGGCGCTGCTCGTTTGAGGAATGCCGTTCTGGTGCAGCCCGCTCCGGAAGCAGAGGCGGCAGTAGTGGATCAGGCTCCGGCTCCGGCCGCCGCTCCCAAGAAAGACGCTCCGTTGACTGCAGGATGGAACGGGGAACACTTTTTCATTCGAAGTCCAGACGGACAGTTCAGCATCAGCCCTTATGGATATGTAGATAACGACTACCGGGCCTACAAGGGCGATGGCGCACCCGCCGACACATTTGTTTTGCGCCGCGCACGCTTCGGTTTTCAGGGCAATTATGGTTCCCACTTCGATTTTGCACTGCTCACCGACGCGGCGAGCACTACGGGATCGGTGGTGCGCGACGTTTACCTCAACGTAAGAGTCCGACCGGAGTTCCAATTTCAAGCTGGCCAGTTCAAGGTGCCCTTCGCTCAGGAAGCCGGAACCGGCGCCACTAACCTGGACTTCATTGAACGAGGCTTCCAGGCGATGTTGTATCCCTCGGCAGCCTCTGCGTTCCGCAGCCCCGGCGTCGCTTTGCATGGAGATATTGCCGGCGGTGTCTTGCAGTACTGGGCGGGAGCGTTCAACGGCAAGGGATATGCCCTGGTTAACACGACTAATCAGGCGGAGTTTGTTGGACGGCTTCGGTTATATCCTTTCCGCAAATCCAAAAGCAACTGGTTTAAGGAACTGGCCTTTGGCGGGTCCATTGATCGCGCTCGATCTCGGGGTCTTTCCGGCGATCAGAGCTTTAGCGGCGCGCTGCCCGATGCCGCTTACACCTTCTTCCCGCAGTTCGCCATTAACGGACCTATCCAGCGCTACAACGGCGAGTTTACTTACCTCAAGTCCGGGTTCGCACTGCGCGGTGAATTCGATCAACTCAACATGTCGCGTAACAATACCGGCTCAGAGCAAGCGGGAGGGTTGGGCTTCGTAAGTCTTCCGTCAATCATCGCCAAAGCCTGGGATATCGACGCGACGTATATGCTCACCGGCGAAAAACAACCGGAGAACGGCACTCCGCGTGTCAGGCATCCGCTTTTTGGACCCGACACTCCGGGCGGCAAGGGGCGGGGACTGGGAGGATGGGGAGTCGGGGTGCGATACACAGGCGTCCAGGCCAACGAGCCGGGCGCGGATTTCCTGACCTACTACACTCCCGGTTTTGTGCCGACGTTTAATTACCACACCGATGAGATCACGTTGGGGCTTAACTGGTTTCCCAATTATTGGGTCAAGTACTCGGTCAATCTGGGTATTGATCAGTTGAAGGATCCCAGCACAATCGGTGCCGTGCCACAGAACTATTACGTGGTGCTGCAGCAGCTGCAGTTCAGGTTCTAGAGGCGGACAAGTAGATCACGCGGTGGACGCCTAGTTTTTCCGGTTTCAGTATATGGAGTTGGGCGGCTACATCATGAGGGTGGCCGCGGCGGTTCAGGTAGCAAGGGAGGATATTCGATGAGGTCCAGGGTTCTGCTTACTTCTCTTCTCACCGCGCTGTTTGTAGTGGCGAGCGGCTGCGGAACAACGCCGAATTGTCCCGTTTGCGGCACGACCCTCAACGGCGCTTACGCCGTTATCGACGTGGTCACCGTGCCGGAACATAATCCTACTGGCGAGCCCGGCGGTCCATTCAACTCTTTCGACATCAGTTCGATGGCCCCCAACCCGGCCGTCGCGGGGCACTACCTGGATTATATTTCCGACCGGATTGGGTTGGACATGGTGGTGATCGACACTTCCCAGAACCTGGCTGTGAACGCCATCCAGGGGTCCAATGCGGTGACGGATGCTGGTAACGGCGCCAGCCCGTGTCCGCAAATCGTGCAACCTGGCAGCACTCCCCCAGCGATGGTCGAGATTATTCCACCCATAATTGACGTGTTTGGCAATTTCACCCGGTACGGATGCAGGACGGACGTATCTTGGGAAGGAGGGCCAACCTTTCATCTGAATACGGGGTTCGGCGCCAATGGCAACTTCGGAGGATTCCCCGGTGCGCAGTGCTGCGCCTCGCGCGCGAACGGTGTGAACCCAATGTCCGGACCGGATGGCAACACTACCACCGCGGATGGAAAAGTCCTCTTTGTCGGAAACGGCAGCTCCAGCGTCGTTGTCTTTGACCTGACCACGATGAATCTGAGCACTACTCCGCCAACTCCCCCAACCATTCTTGCAACCATACCGACAGGCGTGTCGGCGGACTACGACGGCCCTCAGGGCATCTCTGGCTGCGTGTCCTCCTGGAACGGTGAAGCTGGGTCGGCGGCGGATTGCGGAGATGATCGCGCTGACGAAATGGCTTATGACGACACCCACCAGGTTCTCGCAGTTATCAACGGCGATCCGGGACTGCCGTTCATCACATTCATCGACATGTCGCACATCGTCGCTAAAACGGGAACCTCGGCACAGCAGCATTGCTTGCCGATCGACCAGACGCTGGCTTATGGACCGTACCCTGCCGGGTACAGCCCGGCTACAGGTACATATCCTTATCCTTCCGTGCCGGGAGGGCCCTTTGGGTACCCGCTTCAAGGAACAGGGAACGGACTGGTGGGAACCGGAACTGGACCGAACGGACAACCGCTGCCTTCACCAGCGCTGGACCCGGGCGTGGGCGGCTCGTTTAATCCTCCCAGCTGCATTATCGGGCAGATTTATTATGACGGCTTGGGCGGCCCGGGAGCCGGGCTCACTTCGGGCACTCCGGTCGATACCATCGGTGGCACCGCTCCTTGCCCGGACCCGTCGAATCCGCACGTGTTCAGCGGCGTATCGGGATCAGCCGCTGACGTTGCCGCCGGCCTCCCCGGCATAGGCACCACCCCGAGCGGGACGGCATACACAATTCCCTGCCACCACGGCCCGATCCTCAACTACAGTTCTACAACCGTGCCACTGGGATCATTCTGCAGCCAAACCAACCCTGGAACTGGTTGCGCCGGTGCTATAGCGCCGGCAGGGCTTGGGGGAATGACTTACAACCCTAACTCCGGTTACTGGCTGCTGGCGAACGAGAATTCCATTGGCACCACTAACATTGGCAGCGTTGACGTGATCGATCTGCAGCTGGGAACAGGAAACGGTCCGTATGTGAGAAATAGTTTTGTGATGCCCAATTGCATGCCGACCGGCATTGTTCAAGGTCCGGGGAATGACTTCCTGGTGGGTTGCGCGGACCATGATGGCGAGGCCTTCCCTCCCAACGAATACATAATCGATGGAACTTCCGGCGCTATCCTGGCCACGATCAATCAAGTGGGCGGCGTAGACGAGACTTGGTATAACCCGGGCGACAATAAGTACTATCTCGCAGCGCGCGACATGCCCAACGGACCGGTCATGGGCGTGATTGATGCAAAAACCAGGCAATGGCTGGCAAACGTTACCACCAACGCCAATTCACATAGCATCGCAGTCGACCCCAGCACGAACCATGCTTTTGTGCCGATGCAGGCCGGCGGTATCTGCACGACGCAGAGCAGCAACGGCTGCGTTGGCGTCATCGCTGAACAGTGAGGAGGCAGTCATCCGGTGGTATAGTTGACCGAAGACGCGAAACTGAGAAAGTTTCGCGTCTCGATGCGAAGTGATTTATGAATACTTCCAATTGCTCTCTGCGGACTCATGCCCTCGCGTTCTCGCTTCTGCTGTTCCCTGCCCTGCTGGCCAGCGCGAGCGAGCAACCTGCGCCGAAACCCACGGACGTCCCCGCGACCGTAATCGCCCACTTGCCGTTACCGCAGGCAACTGGAAGTCAAATGTTGTTGCAGAAAGAAAAGGGAAAACAGTACCTGTATGTACAGCAGGCCGCGAAGCAAGGCTTCATGATCGTGGATGTGACCAAGCCGGAGCAGCCGAGGCTTTTGAAACGGACGGCGGAATCGAATCAGGCAACTTCAGGCAACTTGGAAATTGTCAGCCCAGATGTGGCGATCACCGAGGCTCCAGAGAAAACACCGACGACTCTGACCAGCAACAGCCATCCCACCGAAACCGTTCGCGTGCTCGATTTGAGCGATCCGGCGAATCCAAAGACCCTGGAGACCTTCAACAAGGTCACCAGTCTTCTCCCAGACGGCGGTCACGGGCTGATTTACCTGACCAACAATGACGGCCTATGGATTCTGCGCTACAATCACCCGTCCCGATTCGAGCCAGCCAAGGAGAAACGGCCTTGTACTTCTGAATCGGAGATTCAGGCTATGCCCCCGGACTGCCAGTAAGCAACGCCGGGCCCGAACCACTCCTAGTTATCGCGTGACATCGTTAGCGGAGCCGTCGTTATCTCGTGACATCGCGAACTGAGCAATCCTTATCGATAGTCGTGATCGAGGTTACGGTGAGCGTCACCGGCGCTGCTGATCCCATTTTGCCCGTGGCATCCGAACTGCTGCTCATGGTCGGCGACTTGCTTCCGGTTACCTCCACTCGCTGGCCCAGATAGTGACTCAGTTTGATCTTGTGGGAGCCTTGTAGTTCATAAGTCATAGCAGGGTCCTGCTTAATGAGCGTGTAATCGCCGTTAGAGCGGCTCACACAACCCCGTACCGTCACCTGCCCGTTGGAATCTTTCGTTTCCGGCTGGTTGTTGTTGGAAGCACTGTCTTGCGCTAGAAGAAAGCTGCCCGAAAGCAGGAGCACTGCGAAACACACATTTCTCACAAGATTTCTCCTTAAAGAGAATGGGATGGCAATTCTTGTTGCCAGGGTTGGCGCGAATCTACGGCAGCCACGAAAGGCTACTTGACATGAGTTTCCTGATAGTGCATTTCCTTCCACTGCCCGGCGCGCTTGACCCAGAGTTCACTGATATAGACGCGTGAGTAGCGAACCTGGGCCTTGGGAGGAAACTGCATGGTGACCTCATAGATGACTAGGGCGGCGTCCGGCTCCAGCGGAATCATTTTGAAACCCCACAGGGTATAGTTGAAGACGTTGGTTTCTACCAGTTCGTTTAGCGCTTGAAGCTTCGTGCGCTCGCCTTTGCCGTCGACTTCGACACCCTGATAGTCATCCGCCAGCAGATCGCCATAAGCTTTCTTGTCCTTGTGCTTCAGCGCTTCCCACTCCACCTTAATCTTCGCTTCAAACATATTTTTCAGCTTTGACTCGGCGGAAGGACTCCCCGATTGCTGCTCCTTGCCGAACTCTGTCGGCATGGTCGGTTGTTGCGCCAGAGCCGCAACCGCCATGGCCATAATGCAAACGAAGACGAAGCTATCCCGCATGAGTCCTCCGAAGCGAAGGTGGAATCGCGAATCTTATCAGGTGAGCACTGGTCACCTCAAGACAGTTAGCCGCAACCTGAACTCTGTTTTGGCAGTTTGCTCGGCGTGCGGCAAATGATTTACTCTCAGCCGCAGTCAACCATGAGCTCATCAAAGCGTAACCCCCTTACGGCGACCGACGGTTTTTCGCACGCAATGCGTCGAGAGATCTACGAACAACCACATGCCATCGCGAAAACCATTGAGCAGCATCTCAAGGACGACATTCTCTTCCCCGGCGAACTGCACGCCATCGAAAGTGCGTTATTGACCTTCGAAAAACTCATCATCGCCGCCAGCGGATCGAGCCGCCACGCAGGTCTGGCAGGCGAAATCATGATCGAGGATCTTTCCGGAGTTGCTGTGGACGTGGAATATGCCAGCGAGTACTGCTATCGCTCGACCCACGCGGCGGTCGAGCCGATTGTGATGGTGGTGACGCAATCGGGTGAAACGGCAGACACGATCGCCGCCCAGCGCGAGGCGCTAACCCGCGGCGTTAAGACCATCGCTGTTTCAAACGTGGCGGAAGCCACGATTCCTCGAGAAGCCAGCGCAGCGTTAATCACGGGAGCGGGTCCGGAACTTGCCGTACCGGCGACGAAGAGTTTCACCACACAGGTCACGGTCCTCTATTTGATGGCATTGTTTCTGGCACGAAAACGAGGCCGGATGACTTCAGAGGTCACGCGCTCTTATCTGCAACGGCTTCTGCGGCTTCCTGAAGCAATCGAGAAGCACCTGCGCACCTGGGATGAGCTCGCAGAGCAATTTGCGCAGAAACATTTTCGGGCAGAAAAGTTCTTGTACCTGGGACGAGGAGTACATTACGCGATCGCACGCGAGGGAGCGCTCAAACTCAAGGAAACCTCCTATGCCCACGCCGAAGGCTATCCTGCCGGAGAACTGAAGCACGGGCCGAACGCTCTGGTCGATGAAAAACTTCCTGTGGTCGTTCTGGCCACCTGCGACAAGCGTGATCCGGATTCGCTACTGCGGTACCAGCGCACCCTCGACGTGATGAAAGAGGTTAAATCGCGGCACGGGCGCGTGGTGACAGTGGCGACTGAAGGTGATCAGGAAGTTGCCGGGGTTGCGGACGACATTTTCTTTGTTCCTGCGGCACCGGAACTACTACTGCCAATCCTCGAGGTGATTCCTTTGCAGCTTTTCGCCTATCACGTAGCCACAAAAAAAGGATACAACGTAGATCGCCCGCGAAACCTGGTGAAGGCGGTGGTCACCGAGTGAATCAGCCGGCTGCTGGTTTGGCTCGAAATTCTATCTGGCGTCGTTAGCTGCGCTTCAATATCCACAGGGAGTCCATGCCGAATATCAGTTCCTCTCATGTTGACCTGCAAGCCGTGGCCAAAGACATCATGCGGCAGCACGGTTTCGAACCGGATTTCCCACCCGCGGTCCAGCAGCAATTGATACAGCTGCGAGCCCATCCGCCGGCAATTACCGCCGGAGAAGATGTCCGCGACTTGCGGAAGCTGTTGTGGTCCTCGATCGACAACGACAGGTCGCGGGATCTGGATCAGATCGAGGTTGCAGAGCGATTGACAAACAGTGACGTGAAGATTCTGGTCGGCATCGCTGACCTGGACGTGTTCATCCCCAAGCAAAGCGCGATCGATCAACATGCCGCCAGAGAAACCACGACCGTCTACGCGGGAATTCGAACCTTCCCGATGCTGCCGGAGGAACTCTCCACGGGCAAGACTTCCCTGCTGGAAAATCAAGAGCGGTTGAGCGTAATTATTGAATTTGTGGTTGACGAAGATGGACACGTTTCCTCCAGCGACGTTTATCGCGCTCTGGTCCGTAACCAGGCTCAACTGCAATACAACTCGGTTGGAGCGTGGCTGGAGGGCAAGGCGGCCGCACCGGCAAAGGTTGCGGCCTCTGCGGATCTGCAGGCGCAATTGCGCTTGCAGGACGAAACGGCGCATAAGTTGCGGAGCCGACGTTATGAAAATGGCGCGCTCAGCCTTCAGACCGAAGAACTCCTACCGCTGGTTTCGAATGACCGGGTAGTCGATGTGGTGAAGCAGCAAAAAAACCATGCGACCGAGTTGATCGAAGACTTCATGATTGCTGCGAACGGCGTGGTAGCGCGAATGTTGGAAAATGTATCGTCGCTACGCCGCATTGTGAAACAGCCGGAGCGGTGGGATCGCATCGTTCAACTGGCGGCAAACTATGGTGAGAAACTCCCCACCGACCCTGACTCGAAGGCGCTTAATGATTTTCTCATCAAGCGCAGGACGGCGGACCCCGATCATTTTGCCGACCTCTCGCTGGCTGTAATCAAGCTCATTGGGCCTGGAGAATACGTTCTGGAGCGTCCGGGCGATCCGGCACCGGGACACTTCGGTCTTGCGGTGCAGGATTACACCCACTCGACTGCGCCGAATCGCCGCTTTCCCGACATCGTGACCCAAAGACTCGTCAAGGCTGTGCTAGGAAAAAAGCCGGGCCCTTATTCGGACAGCGAACTCTCCGCGATTGCCGCCAACTGCACGGCCAAGGAAGATGCGGCGCGAAAAGTTGAGCGTGAAATGTCGAAGCGACTGGCCGCGGTGGCGATGCAGAACCGAATCGGCGCGATTTTCGACGCGATTGTCACAGGCGTGACCCCGCATGGAACGTTTGTTCGCGTGTTACAGCCTGGAGTGGAGGGCTTGCTGGCTCAAGGACAACAGGGGGTTGATGTCGGAGACAGGCTGCGCGTCAAATTGATCCGCACCGATGTGCAGCACGGATATATTGACTTTGCCCGCATCTAGATCGGCCTGGCGCGTGGTCGGCCGGTCGAATCATTTCCGATATAGTTTCCGGAGGTCATAGCTGTGGGTCATCACGCGAGCCAATAGCCGATAAGAATCCACAAGGGTAACCTTACGCAAGCAGCTGGTGCGGAGGCGGGAGTTTCATTGCCTGGATGGCGCAATCTCGTTTGCGGCGTGGTGATCGTCATTTTGCCGACGTCGCTGCTGGCCCAGGACGCCAGTCGTGGGATGCTCTACAATGACGGGGGAACTTGGCTGAATGAGAATCCAGCCCCCGCTTCTGCGGCGATTTTCCCTGACTCGCTCGTCCAAACCCAGAAGGGCCATACCGCTAGAATCGACGTTGCGGGGTCGACGGTCCTGATAGGTCCCGAAACCATGGTTCAATTCCAGGGGCACGAACTTGTCCTCGATCACGGAAGCCTGCAAGTAAGCACGGCAAGCGAAATGGAAGTGATCGTCGGCTGTATCAGCATCATTCCTAATACCTCAGACCAGACCGAATACGATGTGACCGATGTCGATGGCAGGGTGAGAATCGCCGCTTCGAAAAAAGATGTGAAGGTGCACTCGCATGGCGGGGCCCTTCGGCGATCAAAACAATCCGCATCATCCGACAATATCGTGCGTGAAGGCCAGCAAGCCACGCGCGAGGAACATTGTGGCGGGCCGTACACGCCGTCGCAAGCCGCTGACGCACCCATCCTGAATACACATGTGGCCGAAGCAGTTGGAATCGCCGCGGTCGGCGTCCTCACCTGTCTAGGTTTATGCCGTGAGGACAACCCTGTCAGTCCCGCGAAACCCTGAGTGTATCTTCCAGCCTTGGCTAGCTGCCTCCGCGCAATTTATCAATGTCAGCATTCGTGTAGACACGCGCCGGGGGATGAGATCGTGCCTTCCGATAGGCAGCGGCTTCCGCCAGAGTGACCCCATAACCATGCTCGCGCAGGGCCTGCACCGTAGTGATTTGCGAAGCGCCCGTATCCAAAATGCTGGCTGGAAGAGGATTGGGTGGCTGGGTCTCACCTGAAGCACTGGAAAAGCTGATCTCGATCGAGCTCGGCGGACGGTAGCCATAGTAGATGGGAAGAAAATCCACTGAGGGTAGAGCGACGGCCAAGGGCGGTAAGACGGTTCGATTCTCGGCCCCGGGAATCAGAACTCCGGTCGCGTCGCTGGCCCCGACAGCAAGAGGTGGACCCGACAGCGACATCGATGGCGTGGAAATTGGCCGGGCGAACAACGGCGAACCCGACGCCATCAGATACTGCGGACCACTGGGGAAAGTCATTTCTTGGGCGAAAGCCGTTCCAAGGGCAAAAAACACGAGAAACATAGAAGAGAAGGCAGAGCGCATAGGACCTCCGGAGTGCGCGGTTGCACCGGTCATTATGATGCAAAAAAAGGCCGCGCGTCCAGAGCTATTAGACCCTAGACGCCGCCCGTGTCATGGCTTTTGGCCTGCGCCGACCGCTGCTGCAGGCGCAGCCGGCGTCCCGAGCGCAGCAGGAAAAACATGTAAAGAATGATCCCAATGTTGACCGCAAACACCACCGAGCGGAGCACCGTAATGCCGCGCAGGAGAGCCCGAACCTCAAGTGGAAGTAGTAGCGTGCCGGAACCAAATGCGAGCCATTCCGCCCAGGTGCGCTCGTTCCAGAGGCCGTAGCCCTCTGCAAAGCGCAAGGCAGAATAGACGAAGGCCAGCTTCACGGCCATCCAGAGACGGGCTTCGGTGAGGTCATCGGCGAAGTCCAGAAAGAGCTGCGCCGAGCGCCGGTCGGTGCTGATATGCAACAAAGCCAATAAGCTCTCGGCCATCACCCAGGCATCTTTATGCAGCAGGAGGATAGCCAGAATGCCGACAAGCAGAACGAAGATTCCCTTGATGAATTCCACAGAAGCAACCGCTCGCAGCAGACTTTTCTGGGCGCGGTGCAAGTCGATTTTTGCCGGCGAAAGCATGCTGCAGCGAAGACTTTTCAGGGTATCACGGCCACTTGCGCCGTGCAGTTCAGCGTTCCGGCTGGGTGTCTCGCGCGGAATTAGCCATATGCGACTTCCTTACGTCCGTAACTGGAGGAGATTCACCGCAGATGGCAATATCGTGGAATAAAAGGAGAATGCCTGTGAGAAAATTGGCGAGTTTGCTGACCGTATGTGCACTCATGACCGTGGCAGGATCGGCACAATCGTCGGGTACGTCGACCCCGTCGCAAACCGCGCGGCAGGCGCTGATCGAGATGTTCTTCAGCAAGACGCCGGGCACCTTCGTAAAGCACTTGCCGGCGGTCACGCTTAGCGCGATGGAGAAGTCAGGCGCAATGACCGCAATGCAGCCGTACTCACTGCTCGCCGGACAATTACAGATGAAAGGAAAGACCTTCGAAACCTTTGAGACGGGGCCGATACTGCTGGATGCAGCCGATCCTCAAGCCGGAACAAAATTTGAAGTTACTGTTGAAAGTGACGCTTTGCTGGGACAAGAAGACAACATCGAGCTTTCGTTTCACACTTACAAGGACAAACAACTGCAGCGGGCTCCGTTTCTGCCGCGCATGACGTTTACGATGAAAACGGAATCGGGAGTATGGAAGCTCAACGAGATCCTGATCACGGTGCGCCTGCCGTTGGCCGACCCGGATTTCCTTAATGGAATTGCGGAAGGGATGAAGTCACGAGCCGCAGCAACTATGCCCGCGCCGGCACAGCCACAGACAACGACGGCGACATTCGGTGGTGACGCTCCTGTGCAGGCGGCGATGCGAACCATTCTTACGGCTGAAATGACTTACTTCAGCACTTATCCGACGGTAGGTTTCACCTGTGCGCTTTCCGATCTGGATGGTTTTGGCGGCGGACAGCCGAATGAACACCAAGCCATGCTGATCGCCAGTGGTCTGGCTAGCGGAAGAAAATTTGGGTATGTATTCAGCTTGTCCGGATGCAATGGAACTCCCGCGACCGGTTTCCAGCTTGTGGCCGTACCTGGAGGGAACGGTTTAGGGCGGCGTGCCTTCTGTTCAGACCAGTCGGGAGCGATTCGCTACTCGGCCGATGGCAACGCCGCAACTTGTCTTTCGAGTGGCAGCCCGGCGCAGTGAAAGCGCGTCGGGGCGCCGACTGATCTGGCACAGTTCTTTCAACTCTTTTGAGAGCGAACCGCAGCGCGAAGCTCATTCACAATCTCGCGTGACGCCCTGATTGCTGCAGCATGCTGGTTCGGGTTGAAAGAAATAGCACCCACGCGAGCGTGCCCACCGCCGCCGTAACGCTCACAGATCTTGGCCAAATTCACGACTGGCTCTTGCGGAGCCCACGGGTTCGATCCCACGGAAACCTTCACGCGGAAGCTACTCTTGCTCAGTCCAACGCTGTAGATCGATTCGGGGTGAAGGTAATAGGGAACAAACTTGTTGTAACCTTCAAGATCGTGATCGGTGACGTCGAAATAAATCGTTCCGTCAATGCATTGGGTTCGCTGCTTCAGGATTTCGATCGAGAGTTCGTGGCGCCGGAGCAGCGGCGGCAGCAACGGGGCCACAAACGGTTCTTCCAGAATGGCTGCCAGAGGCTTGGTCGCCAGCAAGGGAATCAGGTTCGGGACAAAGCGCTGGTCCGGTGCGGATTCAATGACCATGGTTAACTTCATTGCCGGAGCCTTCATCTCGACCGCCGTATTGGCGTCGGTATAGAGTGCTCCGTCGATGACGTCTGTCCAATGTACAAGATCGGCTACGGGAGCGGGCTCGAATCCAAAACGCTGTTGCGCGATCATCGCAATAAAACTGGTACAGGATTTGAAGTCTGGATCGTAGAACTTTCGATTGCTCTGGTCGCGCTCGAAGTGGGCAGCGTCGGCGGGCGAGAGAAAAGCGCTTTCATGATGGTCAAACCACCATGTGATCTTGGGCGAACTGGAATACTTGAAGTCGACGATAGCATTTTCGTCTCCGTCGAAATCAGATTCATTGAAAAGCGCTCCCGCTCGATGCAGCAGGCCGGAGAAGGTGAAATCGGCGTCTTCGCGAATCCGCTCGCGATAGAAACGAGAGAAAAGTGCGGCCGAGCACGCTCCGTCGAAACACTTATCGTGATAGAAGACTCTGACTTTCAATGCATGCCCCAGGTGACCAGGAATTCCCGCCAACCGAAAGACTTATGCGGCGCATCTCGACCGGCAGGGTAAAGCTAATAGGTTTGACAGCTTAGAGGAAGAAAGTCAAGCGGGAGCCTTACGCCGCGCGTTGCAAAGTTGTCCTCAAATGGCTCGATTGAGCCACGGGAAGCCAAAAATGATTCTCATCCTTCCAGAAGAACCTAGCCAGCCTGCTTCTCAGCCAAATCGCCGATGATGGGCAGCTTGAACATCTGGCCCTGATTCGCCTTGAGCAGCAAAATGATCCAGAGCACCAACGCTGCTAACGCGACCAACATATGCAGAGGAGCGGTGACGAAAAACAGGAATGGCACGACGGTCAGAATCGAAAGCGCGATTTGGATCGCGATCACAGCCAGACAGAAAAAAATACTTTGAAAAGAGTGGAACCGCACAAACCGGCTCTGATTGTAGGGTGCCGTCACGAGAAAAATGATCGCCGGAATGAACGTCACATAGGCGAGCATTCCAGCCACGTTGTCAGCCAGTCCTGAGGCCGAACCGGCGGATGCGACCGAAGCCCGACCGCTACACGCCGGGCAGGTGGTCATGCCGTCAGCAATTGGCGCAGCACACATATTGCAAAACGCCATAGAATCTCCCCCTCTGTTGAAAATAGATTCCTACGAAGCTGGTCCCGACAGGCGCAGCGGCAAAGTATCAGAAAACTACATGGGGAGCAATCGCTAACTTGAGAGTAAAAGCCAGAGTCGGACTACAACGTCTGACGCTCCGCGAAGGCGCCTACCAGGGGAAGTTTAAACATCTCACCTTGCAAAGCTTTTACCACGAGGACAATCCAAATCATGAAAAAGGCAAGGCTCACGACCATGGACAAGAGCCAGATAAGCAGGTGGCCAACCACCGGAATAAAATACAGCACGACGCCCGCGATCCTGAGCAGCGCGCCAATTACAACGCCGGCCAGCGAAAGTCCAATGCATTGGAAGGAATGGAAGCGCACAAAACGATTTTTGTTATAGGGTTCGACCAGAAGAAAAACTATCGCCGGGATGAGGAAGTAAGCCAGAGCGCCAGCCAAGGTTTCGGGCAGCATGCCTACGCGCCCTTGAGCGCGCTCCGGAGACCGCATGGCGCGGCCACAGCCTGGACAAAAAGCGGCCGCATCGGGCATCAGTGCGGCACAGTCTGGGCAAGAGATGGGCATGAATTCTTCAGGCCGGCCGCGCCGCTGTGTTTTTCTTGCGGCAATCCTCGCAAACGCCATAAATCTGAAAGGTATGACGAGTGGTTGTGTAGTGATGTCTGCGTCCGATTTCCTGCTCCAACTGCTCCACTTCATGGGAAAAGAATTCCACCGAACTGCCGCATTCGGTGCAGACCATGTGGTGATGGCTCCGCCGGTTGTACTGGTGCTCGTAGCGGGCAATGCCGTCGTGGAAAGCGACTTCACTGGCTAATCCACACTCGGCCAGCAGCTTGAGCGTACGATACACGGTGGTGTAGCCGATACCCGCATCTTTCTTCTGGACCAGGCGGTGAAGTTCGTCAGTGGAAAGATGGTCGCGCGTTTCTAGAAATGTGCGCAGGATCGTGTCACGCTGCGCCGTCTGCTTCAGGCCGACACGTTTCAGATGCCGGTGGAGTATCTCCTGGGCCTCCCGTACCATTTCCCGAGAGATCGAAGGCTGATCATCGATGCGCTTCTGCAGCATAAGCCGGTGGGAGACGACAGGTAACAATCTTCGGCGAGCGGTTGGCATGCAAGAAACCGCGGCGCCGATGGTGAAGAGTCAGGATACCATCGGGCATCTTGAAAATGAAATTCATTTTCAGCGGAGCTGGGCCGTGGAGACCATCGCCATAGCATTTGTCCCGCGTGCCCTTCTCACCTAGAATCGATTTGCTCATGAGCACTCTTACCGTAACCGGCGTTCCTGCCTCGCGGCGTTCAACCGGGGTACGCATTCTCCTCTGGGTGGTATTCGTCCTGCTCCTCCTGGTCGGCGGCGCGGCTCTGTATGCCTGGTTTGTCGCCCGCGCTGCCCTGCCCCAGCTTGATGGAAATATCACAGTGCAGGGCCTCGCCGCGCTGGTGAAGGTGACGCGTGACGGCCACGGCGTCCCGACGATTGAGGCTGCAAGCCTGGAAGATTTGTTTTTTGCTCAAGGCTTTACTACAGCGCAGGACCGCCTGTGGCAGATGGACGTGATGCGGCGGTTCGGAGCCGGAGAGCTTTCCGAGATTCTTGGCGAAGACACTCTCAAGATCGACCGCGAGCAACGCATCCTCGGACTGCGGGCGGTAGCGAGGAAATCATTGGACATGGCAAGTCCCCGCGATCGTTCATACGTTGAAGCTTATGCGCGAGGGGTGAATGCATTCATCGACAGCCACGGAAGCCGCCTTCCGATCGAGTTCCGCATTTTGAATTATCACCCGAAGCCCTGGCAGCCCGAGGATTCCATCGTCATTGCCAATCAGATGGTAAAAGACCTCAACTACTACACCTTTCGGGACGCATTATCGCGCGAGAAGATTCTGGCCAAGCTGGGGCCTGAATTGACCGCGGATTTATACGTCAACAGCTCCTGGCACGATCGCCCACCGACCGTAATGCCGGAAGATCTCAACAACCAACATACCCAGGGCGATTCCGAAGACGAAGATGACGACGACGGTCCGGACGACTCCGTAACCCAAAAGCAAGGCACAGGCGCGGAACTCTGGGCAGCGCAGTCTTTTCAACAAACCTTTCGGCACACCCCGGAAGCAGTCAATGGATCGAACGACTGGGTCGTCTCCGGAAGCCATACGGTTACAGGCAAGCCTTTGTTGTCGAATGATATGCATCTCGGGCACCAGATGCCGAACCTGTGGTACGAAGCTCATCTCAAGGCGGGCAATTTGGATGTTGCAGGCGTGACGCTGCCCGGAATGCCTTACGTGATTGTCGGCCACAACCAGCGAATCGCCTGGGGATTTACCAATGTCGGGCCCACGGTGGCGGACGCGTTCATCGAAACTTTCAATGCGGAGGGAGCCTACCAGACGCCGCAGGGTTGGCGACAACCAGATCACCGCGTCGAGGTGATTCACGTGAAGGGCAAGCCGGATGTAAGTCTGGACGTCAAAATCACGCGGCACGGTCCGATCATCACCGATCTTATGCCCGGTGAGACGCGACAGTTGGCGCTGCGCTGGACGCTGTATGACGGCCTTCACATGCCATTCTTCGATGTCAATACTGCGCAGAATTGGGAAGAATTCCGCAAGGCTTTTTCGCAATTGGACGCGCCGGGGCAGAATGTTGTTTATGCGGACGTAGACGGCAATGTTGGGTACCAGAGCACCGGGCACATTCCGATTCGCGCGGCCGGCGACGGCAGCCTGCCCGTAAGCGGAGCCGACGACGCCCACGAATGGATTGGCTATATTCCTTTTAGCAAGTTGCCCAGTATCTACAATCCTCCTTCGGGAGTCATTGCGACGGCGAATGGGCGGATCACGCCGGATGGATATCCTAATTCCATCAGCGCGGAGTGGGAGGCGCCATGGCGCACCGAACGCATCTACCACGTACTCGAATCTGGCCGTAAGTTTGCGGTCACCGACATGCTGGCGTTGGAGAACGATATTCACTCCGAAAATGATTTGTTTGCCGCGGAACGTTTCGTCTATGCCATCGATCACGCCGCAAAGCCTTCGGCGCGGGCCAGACAGGCCGCCGATCTTATGCGCAACTGGGATGGGCGAATGTCCGCAGCTTCAGCGGCACCAACCGTTGTAGTGCGGTCAGCTCAGGAACTGACGCGCCTCCTGCTCGAACCTCGGCTTGGACCGGCGCCAGAAGATCGGGAGCAACAGGAGAAATCTCTAAGCTGGAAGACTTACGGCTGGGAGATGCGAACCGTGTGGCTGCAGAATGTTTTGCTGCATCAACCCAAACGCTGGCTGCCCGGAAACTATCCAAATTACGATGAACTGTTGACCGCTGCGGTGGAAGCCGCAGTGGACGGCCCTGAAACGCCGAAGGATCTGACTGCCTGGCATTGGGGCAGCTTCAACGCGGTTGAAATTGAACACCCGGTGCTGGGAAAGATTCCCTTCATTAGGCGCTGGGCCGCGCCCGGAACGAAAGAGCAATCGGGCAGCGGCTACACCGTGAAGGCGGTCACGCGCCATCATGGTCCCTCTGAACGTTTCACGGCGAATCTTGCCGACCTCGACCAATCCACTTTGAACACCGTCACTGGCCAGGGCGGAAATTTCCTAAGCCCCTATTACCTCGATCAATGGCAAGCCTGGTACGAAGGCTCGACTTTTCCTTTACCTTTCACGGCGCAGTCGGTGAATGCGACTGCGGCTCATAGGCTGGTGCTGGAACCTTTGAGATAGGCTGGTCCACGCGCAGAATCAGAAGAAGTCGACGGCTTTGATGTCGGTGATTTGGCCCGTGATGGTGATGGTCCCGGTGGAGATATAGGAATTCAGCAGAAGACTATCGATGGTTGTGTCGTAGACGCGCAGGTTGCCGCCCTCGGCCACATATTCTACGTAGCGAGTGCTAAAGCTCTGCAGGCCAGTCACGTCGCCATTATCCGGGGGGATCACGGCGGTCGTATTGCCGGCCTTTGTCGTATCGAAAATAGAAAGGCAGCCTCGCACTTCTCCCGCAACGTTGTTCACATTGCCGATATTCGTACAGGTGTGGGACCCGATAAAGAGCTGGCCATTATTGCTGATATCGATGCGGTCGTGATAGCCGTCGGTAATGACCACGCTGCCGGTCACAGTCATCGAGCCAAGGTCGATGATGTCAAGACGCCCGCAAGTTGTGGCGGCGGTGGTTTGTCCAGTGCACGAATTCTTCGTAGCAGGGGTGCCCGCAACGTAAAGGCTGGAACCGTTCAAGAGGGCGATGGTCGCGGCATCGACGGGTACGGGAGTGCCCACCGTTAAGGTCGCCATGGTTAGCGTTTGCACGCTCGCTTGCGTGCCCCCGCATTGGGCACCACAGTTCAGAATGTAGGCCGTGCTGCCGTCACTGCTGAAGACTGCGTAGACCGGACGGTCGAAACCAACCACCGTAGCCGTGAGCGGTGCACCGGTATTCTGAACAAGCGGCGTTACGACGGTCACTGTATTGGAATCGTTGCTGAAAACCAAAAGCTGATTTCCACTCGGACTCGATATCACGGTTTGCGCGTTGGGAATGCCGATTGAATCTGTGATGATATCGGTTGGAAGGTCCATCACCTCAACGGCGCCGGGAGGAGCTCCGATCAGCGGGGCTCCCGGCACTGCCGCATAACCAGTGCTGTTTGAAACCGCGACCATACTCGTGGTTGGTCCCGGCAGTTGTATGGTTCCCGACATGGTTTCGGTCTTAGTGTTAACAATACCGACGCCGTCGGTGCTTGAATCAAATACGAGCAAAGTGGCTCGTTGCGGAGAGATCGCCATCAGGCCGGGAGAATTGCCGGCGCCGATTTCCGATGCATGAGCCAGGGTGTCGAGTTCTCCGTTGATGACAATGAGACCGGGCGACGCAGTCAGACTAGACACACTCTGTGAGCCAAGAACGCGGGTCGTCAGCGCGCTGGGAGGCAGGGTGATGTGGGTTCCCCCACCACAAGAAACAAGACTGAAACTGGTGAGCACGAGCACGGCGGGCAAGAGAGCGGATTTCTTCAAACGTCGGGCTCCTAACTACAGGAAAAACAGAGATTTAAGCGCGAAACAGCAGATTATAACAGAGCGTCGGAACCGCCACCTGCCGCCTCAGCGCCGCATGTCACACCCCTGCCAATCTTGATCCTGAGATGCCAGAAACTATGCTCATCCTGTATTCTGATTGACATGGCGGCTGACTTTCTTACCCGGATCAAGCAGTACCCTGCCCTTTGCGACGGGGCCATGGGCACGCTGCTCTACGCCAGGGGCGTGTTCATCAACCGCTGCTACGACGAGCTAAATCTTTCCCAGCCCGACCTGATTCGTGGGATTCATCACGATTATCTGCAGGCTGGAGCCGAGATTGTTGAAACCAATACTTTCGGGGCAAATGCGTTCCGCCTTGCGCGCCATAGTCTGGCCGACAAAATGCATGAAATCAACCGCGGAGGCGCCAGACTGGCCCGTGAAGCTGCTAAGAGCTTCGATGTTTGGGTCGCGGGATCGGTTGGCCCATTGGGAACCAGAATCGAACCGCTGGGAAAAACTTCTTTCGAAGAAGCGCGTCAGGCGTTTCGCGAACAGATCGCAGCACTAGTAGAAGGTGGTGTCGATCTACTGATGCTGGAAACCTTCGGATACCTTGAGGAACTCCACCAGGCGGTGCTTGCGGCGAAGGATGTCGGGGCCAAGCTGCCGCTGATCGTGCAAGTCACAATCGACGAAGACGGAAACTGCCTCGATGGCTCCGATCCGGAGACCTTTGCCCCTCGACTTGAGGAATGGGGCGCAGACGTCATCGGCTGTAACTGCAGTGTCGGTCCTGTGGCCATGCTGGACGCCATCGAACGGGTGCGAGCGGTCACTTCCCTGCCGCTGTCGGCGCAGCCGAATGCGGGCATTCCGCGCTCCGTGGAAGGCAGAAATATTTACCTCTGTTCCCCGGAGTATATGGCGAGTTACGCGCGCAAATTTGTGGCTGCCGGCGCTCGGGTGGTTGGAGGGTGCTGCGGAACTACTCCCGATCACATCCGCGTCATGAAATCGGCGCTGCGTGTGGGAGAGGCAAGGGGAAAAGCAGCATCGGCTCATGTCACAAGCACAGCGACACCAGCCGCGGCGCCGGCCCAGCCTTTAGAAGAACGATCGGTTCTGGGAGCGAAGCTGGTGCGCGGAGAATTCGTCACCATGGTCGAGGTTGTTCCTCCAAAAGGAACCGATATCAGCAAGGAGTTAGAAGGTTCGCGCTTCCTGAAATCCGTCGGCGTGGATGCGGTCAACATTCCCGACAGCCCTCGGGCCTCGGCACGGATGAGCAACCAGGCGCTCTCGCTGCTGGTGCAGCGGGAAGCGGGAATCGATGCCATCCTGCACTACACCTGCCGCGACCGCAATGTGTTGTGCATCCAGAGCGACCTTCTGGGAGCGGCGGCGGTGGGAATCAAGAACCTGATCTGCATTACCGGCGATCCGCCCAAGATGGGCAATTATCCGGACGCCACGGCAGTATTCGATGTGGATGCAATCGGCCTGGTTAACATTGTCCACAACTTGAATCGAGGCCTGGACATCGGTGGGAACCCGATTGGAGCCGGCACGAGTTTTGTGATCGGCGTGGGCGCGAATCCTGGACTTACCGATCTCGATGAGGAAATCCGGAGGTTCGAATATAAGGTTGCCGCCGGGGCGGAGTACGCGGTGACGCAACCTGTGTTCGACATTCGCCTGCTGGAAAACTTCTTGCGGAGGATCGAGCATTGCCGAATCCCCGTGGTAGCGGGGATATGGCCGCTGGTCAGCGTGCGCAATGCCGAATTCATGAAAAACGAGCTGCGCGTTTCGGTACCAGATTCCATTCTGGAACGCATGGCGCGAGCCCAGAGTCCGGAGGCCGCAAGAGCCGAGGGTGTCGCCATTGCCCGGGAGATGCTGCTGGCAGTTCGAGACGCGGTGCAGGGGGCACAAATCAGCGCACCCCAGGGACGTTACAGTTCGGCGGTGGATGTACTCGAGGCATTGGGATCTAGGGCTTCCGCTCCTGCGTAGGATTCCCATTCGCGGAGACAACACAGCCCATCGAGACAACTTTTTACAAAAAAGGACTGGACACCCGGAGCAGAAAGTAGCATTACAATAGAGAAGGAGCGAAACCCCGTTGGCCAAATTTGAAGAGTGCCTCCAGCGACTGGAAAAAATCGTCCAGGAACTGGAAAAGGGAGATGTACCTCTGGAAAAGAGTCTTACTCTTTTTGAAGAAGGTATGCACTTGTCTTCCGCCTGCCGCAAAGAATTGGAGCAGGCTGAGGGTAAAGTAGAAATTCTTCTGAAAAAGAACGGGAAGCTCCAGGCTGAGCCTTTTGAGGCCTTGACGGAAAAGCAGCCTGCCCGCAGGTAGGCAGCCCGACCGTCGTGGGTGCTTGTTAAGTTGTAATGTCTGTGGAGTAGTGGTTCCGAACCCTCCCCGCAGCCCTAGTCCGCCGTTATTGACGGTTGTTGGTCAGGAGGATCTATGGGCTTTAGTGTTGTGGTTGTTGAAAGCGATGTTCGTGTCGCCCAATCGCTGGCCGGTGGGCTCTCTTCTCACTTCCATTCCGTACATTTGACGCGCTCCGGTGATGAACTTCGCGAGCGAGTTGCTAAGAGTCGCCCGCAGGCCGTAATTCTTGATATGGAACACTCTCGTCTTAGCGATGTGCAAAACCTGCGCCACGATTTCCCATTACTGCCAATCGTGTGCACTCACCGCATTCCAGATGAGGAATTGTGGATTGCCGCCCTGGACGCGGGCGCCAGTGATGTCTGCCGCGCCGATGATGTGCAAAATGTTTTAACTTCTGTTTTACGGAACGTGGAAGTCGCAAAGTCCGCGATAGCATAATCGCATCGACAATTGAATCAGCGAGGACGCCTCTCGGCGTCCTCGTTTTTTTCGGACATTTCTTGACCTTAACGCCGTGGAGTTTCGAAGCAATCCTGAGATACGCGCCGCAAGCTGCCCCTTGCCACAGTGCTTTGCCTGCAGTGCCCTTGTTATACTCACTGCTCAATGGCGCAAGAAACTCTTGAGCAAGGACGGTCGCTTACGGATGCGGCCCTGGACCGGTTGATTCCGCTGGAAACCGAGCATCCTGTGTCCATTCACAAAGCCATGCGACACAGTGTATTCGCCGGCGGAAAAAGGCTGCGGCCAGTTCTGTGCATGGAGGCCGGCCGCATGGTCGCCGGATCTCTACCCCGGAAAATCGAGGAATTGGGTGCGGCGCTGGAAATGCTGCACACTTACTCGTTAATCCATGACGACCTTCCGGCGCTGGACAATGACGATCTTCGGCGCGGCCGTCCCACCTGCCATAAAGTATTCGGAGAGGCGCTTGCGATCCTGGCGGGAGATGCGCTGCAGACCCGGGCCTATGAGGTACTGTCGCGGTTGGAGTGTCCGGCTGACGCACGCGTGCGAATCATCGAAGAGATCGCCCGGGCCACCGGCACGCTCGATGGCATGATCGGCGGGCAGGTGGTGGATCTTGAAGCCGAGCATACCCAGCCTACGGCGGAGATGCTCGAATATATCCATCGCGCGAAGACCGCGGCGCTGATCACGGCCAGCCTGGTGAGTGGCGGGCTTTATGCCGGAGCAAAGAACAGCGAAGTGGCAAAGTTGCGGGCGTTTGGGCAGGCGATCGGGCTGGCGTTTCAGATTGTGGATGACGTGCTCGATGTGACGCAAACCTCCGAGCAGCTAGGTAAGACCGCCGGCAAAGATACAGCCGCTCAGAAAGCCACGTACCCGGCCCTATTCGGCATTGAAGAATCCGAGCGCAAGGCAGAAGCCTTGGTGAACACGGCGCTTGAAGAGTTGAAAGGTTTCGGCGAACGGGCGGAGACGTTGAAGGAGTTGGCAAGGTATTTGGTGGAGCGTAAGAAATAGATAGGCTAGTTTAAACCGACGCACATCTCCTTCTCGTTGAGGAAAGCGTCGTGCTCGAACGAGGAAATCTTGGCTGATATGTCTTCGACAACCTTAGACATTCTCGCGATTGCGGCGCACCGCGATGACGTGGAGCAAACCTGCGGCGGCACGCTGCTGAAGATGGCGCAGCGCGGCCAGCGCACTGGCATTCTCGACTTGACCCAAGGCGAAATGGGCACGCGCGGCACTGCCGAAGATCGTGCGGTTGAAGCGGCAGACGCGGCAAGAATTCTCGGAGTTGGTTGGCGGCGGGCGCTCGATATTCCTGACGGACGCGTGGAAAACACCTGGGAGAATCGGCTGAAGGTGGCAGGCGTAATCCGCGAGACGCGCCCGCGGGTGGTGATTCTGCCTTATTGGAAGGGACGCCATCCGGATCATTACACTGCGTCCGTGCTGGGATATGAAGCGTGCTTTCTGGCGGGACTGGTGAAGGTTGACCTTGGCGCCGCACTTTCAACGGGACACCCTCAGGACAGGCAAGATACGAAGCTTGCTGCTCATCGGCCTTTCAAAATTATTTATGCCACGCTTTACTACGACGTGCGTCCGACGTTTGTGGTAGATATCAGCGAGCAGTTCGAGCGGAAATTCGCATCCATTCTCGCCTACAAGTCGCAGTTCAGCGACCAGGAAGCCGGCAAAGACCTCTTCCCTGCTCACGATGAGATTCATGCGCGGGTAGAATCGATGGCTCGCTTCTACGGCACGCTGGGCGGAGTCACTTACGCCGAGCCGTTTCTACAGAAAGAAGTCGGCTTGGTCGACGATCTGCTGGCAATCCCTGTCAAGTCGATTTGAAGCCGCAGGCGTTCCGCATCTTTTTCCCAAGTTGCACGGAAGTGACAAAAAGCCACAGTCATCGAGGATCAACGACAATTTTCTCCTTTGGAATTGCTTCGATCGTCGATTGATCGATTCCCAGGTGCTGACTCACCAACAGCGCCGGAGTGTGCGCCATCCATTCCGCCAGTGAAATGTCTTCGTAGTGATCGCTCTTGAACATCTCAAGAAATACCAGGTCAACATCGCCAGTGTTTTCGATATAGTGCGGTGTCGATTGCAGAACGTAACCTACATCGCCCTCCTCGAAATCCATCGTGCGGGCGCGCGAACCGGCGGCAAAGACCGTCATTCGCCCTTTGCCGCTGATGTAGTACTGCTACTCGTCCTGATTGGGATGCCAGTGCAGCTCGCGCAGGCCGCCCGGCTTCAGCCTGACGATCGCTGCCGCAATTGGAGTCACGGGAAAAATTTTAGAATCTATAATCTTGACCTCGCCGCCGGCCGTGACCTTGGTTGGTTTCATTTCGCTGGCCTTGAAATCGAAGCGCTTCGGCACGATGCCGGTTCCCTCGGCAGCCTCGCTTTGCTCCTTCTTCAAATCTCCGGGCAGGCCTGTTTGAAAAATGAAGAGCTCTTTCTTGGGCACTTTGTCGAAGGCAGATTCCGGCAGACTGAAATTCTTGGCCAGCACTTCTTTCGGCGTGTGAGTCATCCAGTCGGTAATCAAAAACGTTTGGAACTCGTCAAAGTTACCATCGTCAAAAACGAGCAGGAACTCGCACCCATCCGGCCCCAGGCCTTGGATCGAGTGCGGTACGCCCGGAGGAAAAAGCCACAGGTCACCTTCGCTCAGATCGCTCACGAAACTCTTGCCATTCTGGTCGACAGCCGTGATGCGAGCGTTGCCGTAAAGCATAATGGACCACTCAGCCGAAACGTGCCAGTGTAATTCGCGCACACCCCCTGCGGTCAGGCGCATCTGCACGCCAGCGATAGTTTTTGAAATCGGCAGTTCGCGAGCTGTTACCTGCCGGGTCCATCCTCCACTCTCGATGCGCTTCCTCGCCAGCGAGAACGAATACTTGAATGGCGGTACAGTTCCGTTATCAGTCTTGGGCGACCATACGGAGTTTGGATTCTCCGCATCCAGGGCGGCGTTTACGGGAGCCGGTTGCTCTTCATTCGGCGCTGTATGACCCGCAGATTGTTGGGCCTTGTTGTTTTGCTGCGCTTGCCCTGCAGTTGTTGCGCTTGCGGCCAGAGCCGTAGACGCCACACTGATAAATCCTCTGCGCGTTATCTCCGCCAAGTTCATAAATCATCTCCAGCGATCGGAATACCAGATAGATGATCGAGGTCAAGCGAAGGTTTCCCATATTCTGGTCGACAGGTGTAAGAAAACGGGCGTCCTGACCGGCTTGATGTTTAAAGCCGCACTGCCACAGCCAGGCCATCGCGAATTGGCAGGATCGTGGTGAAAAAATCTTTCGAATTGTAGAGCAGGCGGTTGAATTCGAGAATCGCTTTGGTCTGCGGTTCCTTGGGATCCTTCTGTACGACGCGGCCGCTCCACAAAACATTGTCGGTGATGAAAAGACCGCCTTTGCGCAGGCGCGATGGAACCAGGCGCAGAACGCGGGGATAATCCTCTTTGTCGACATCGTTGAAAATTACGTCGAACTGCTGTTTTTGCTCGGAAAGAATTTCGAGAGCATCGCCGGTGCGGAGCGTGATGCGCTGGGCAACGCCGGCTTCATTGAAGTAACGGCGGGCACGCTCGGCATTCTCAGAATCGCCATCGGTATAGATCACGCGGCCCTTTTCGCCCACCGCTCGAGCCCACCAGACGGTCGAATATCCAATCGCTGATCCCAACTCGAATACCGTCTTGGCATCGATCATCATAGCGAGTTGCTGCAGCACGCGGGCTACGGCAGGACCGACGATCGGAATATGGTGCTCGGAAGCGTAATCTTCCATCTCCGCGAGCGTCGCATCGCGCTTAGGGAGCATTGAGTACAAATAATCGTCGACCGGCCCCGCGGTTGTGAAGCTATAGTGACGCCAACTCGGTCTGTTTGCCTTTTTCAGTTTATGTTGTGCCACTTGCTTTCCCTCAATTGTGAATGGTGTCTCTCAGGCGCCATGCTCAACTGCCAACCGTTACGCCCGGCTTCATCGTGACGATATCCAGCCCCGGAGCCAGCTTCTGCAAGTCGCTAGGACTCCCTGTCAACATCGGAAACGTACCGAAATGCATGGGAATCACCGTCTTCGGTTTTAGCAGCTTGCAAGCGTACGCGGCTTCGCGCGGACCCATCGTAAAATGATCGCCGATCGGCAGCATAACAATTTCAGGCGCGTACAGTTCGCGGATGATGGCCATGTCTCCGAAAACATTGGTGTCGCCGGCATGATAGATCTTGACGCCATTTTCGAATTCAATCACGTAACCACAAGCTTCGCCACCATAAATGAGCTGTTCGCCGTCCTGAATGCCGCAAGAGTGGTCAGCGTGGACCATGGTGACCTTAATGTCGCCGATTTTCTGCGTTCCGCCCTTATTCATCATGGCATTTTGTTTTGCGCCTTTCTTCTCCAGCCATCCGCACAGTTCGGGCATGCCGACAATCTGCGGGTTATGCTGTTTAACGATTTCAACTGCATCTCCGATGTGGTCGCCGTGGCCGTGTGTGCACAGGAGCACATCGACGTGCTTTACCTTTTTCTCAGAGGGCGGGCACGCCGGGTTATTCATAATCCAGGGATCGATAATAACGGTGTGGCCGCCGGGTGTTACGATCCGAAAAGTAGCATGGCCCAGCCATGTAAGTTGAATACCTTTAAGATTCATCGCGCAATATCTCCTGTGGCCGCCAATCCGCGTCTGTCGACTTCTTTGCAAAGCCAATGAATCGACATGGGCTGCGACCGGACTTTAGTTTAATATGAAACGCCATGACAGAACTGAAGGTGCTGATCTCGCGGGAACAGATTGCGAAGCGAATCGTCGAACTGGGCGAGGAGATCACGCGTGACTTTGCCGGGCAGCCGGTAATCCTGGTCGGAGTGTTGAAAGGATCCGCGATTTTTCTCGCTGATCTGGCCCGGCAGGTGAAGCTGGATGCTACTTTTGACTTCATCGGAGTCACCAGTTACGGAAACCGTCCCAGTCCAACGCAGGAGCTTAAAAGCGGCTGGGATTCCACCGGCGAAGTGAAACTGACCAAGGACGTTGACCAGTCCATGAAGGACAAGAATGTAATTGTGGTTGAAGACATCCTCGACACTGGCTTGACGCTCACCGTTCTGAAGAAACTGCTGCTGGCACACCAGCCTCGATCTTTGAAGATCGCAGCTCTTCTGGACAAACCTTCGCGCCGCAAATTGCCTCTGCAAGGCGATTACGTTGGATTCACAATTCCCGATGAGTTCGTAGTGGGCTACGGCCTGGACTATGCTGAACGTTACCGCAACCTTTCCGATATCTGCATCGTCCCGAGGGAGTGAAGCAAAGTACCGAGTACCCAGTACCGAGTAGCGAGCACCGGAACCTCGCTGTGGCTAATCCCAACGACAATTCTTACGCAGCTCTCGGTACTCGATACTGGGTGCTTTGAAACGGCTGCTATCATGGGAAAACAAATGGGGGCTGTACTGAACAAGCACGAAAAACATTTACACGTTGAGCCGCTGTTGCTGGAAGTAGCCGACGTTATGGCCACTTCGCTTGACCTGGATACGACCTTGCGCCGGGTCGCCGAGGTGGTGCGCAAAGTCATCGATTATGAAATCTTCGCGATCCTTCTGCTGAACGAAAAGACTCAAGAGCTGCGCTTCCGCTTCCAGGTGGGGTATCCACGGGAATTCGCGGAGCGCGCCCGGGTCAAGGTGGGCGAAGGAGTAACGGGACAAGCCGTCCAGTTGCGGCAGGCAATTCTGATCGATGATGTGACTCGC
Organism: uncultured Acidobacteriota bacterium; assembly: GCA_963842075.1. GTDB lineage: Bacteria > Acidobacteriota > Terriglobia > Terriglobales > Acidobacteriaceae > Sulfotelmatobacter. The sequence continues at coordinate 776,734 of CAWJFA010000024.1, forward strand.
GATCCCAGATACATTGCCGCCATACCCAATGTCTGTTCAGAATTGGCCGTGCCCCTGACTACTAAGAATCGCGTGATTGGAGTAATTGATCTGGAGGCAAGGCATCCCGCCTATTTCAACGAAGAGCACAAGCGCCTGTTGACGCTCATCGCGTCGCGCATGGCGGCTGGCATCGAAAACGCTCAACTCTACACGCGCACCACCCGGCAGGCAAAAATTCTGCTGCTGCTGAACGAGATCGCGCGAGAGTTAAGTTCCATCTTAAATCTGGATGAACTATTGGGGCGGATCGCTGAACTGCTACGGCGCCTGATTGACTACCAGATGTTCAGCATCCTATTGCTGGATTCGTCCGGCGAGAAACTGCATAACCGTTTCTCGTTACGATTCAACGAAAATGTTCACACGAAGCAAGAGATTCCACTCGGGCGAGGATTGGTTGGACATGCGGCGCAGACAAGGCAAGCGATCCTGGTACCGGATGTAAGCAAAGATCCACGCTATATCGAGGGAAATCCAGAGACGCGATCGGAATTGGCAGTACCGTTGATCTATAAAGACAAAGTGATTGGAGTGCTTGATCTCGAGCACACACGGCGCGGTTTTTTTACCGACGACCACCGGCGAACAATCGTGACCCTGGCCGCGCAAGTTGCGATTGCGATTGAAAACGCACGCTTATATGAGGAGATTGCACGCCAAGAACGCCGCCTGGAACGGGATTTGGCTCTGGCGCGCGAATTGCAAATGCGATTGCTTCCCCAGACGCTGCCGAAAATGGCGCATCTGGAGTTGGCGGCAAAGTTTATTCCGGCGAGAGCTATTGGTGGCGATCTTTATGACTTCATTCCGTATTCTCTTTCACGTCTGGGTATCGTGATCGGCGACGTCAGCGGCAAAGGAGCGCCGGCTGCTATCTACGCGGCGCTGGTGAGCGGGATCCTACGGTCGCATGCTCCTATTGAGCCGGGCCCCGCCGAGATGCTCTCAGCCGTGAATTTGTCACTGGCGGAGCGGCGCATTGAAGCGCAATTCGTGTCGCTCATCTACGCGCTGTGGGATGACGAGCATCGCACCCTTCTGGTGGCGAACTCGGGCTTACCGCGCCCTGTCTTAGTGCGCGATGGACAAAATTCCGTGATCGAAGCAACTGGCTTGCCCCTCGGGCTTTTTGACGATGTAAGCTACGACGAATTCAGATTCAAAATGAAACCTGGAGATACCTTCGTTTTCTTCAGTGATGGCATTCTTGACGCACGCAACCGGCGCGGAGAACTATTTGGCCGCGGACGAGTGGAGAAGATCATCGCAGAATGCGCGGGCGGCTCTGCAGACTGCGCGGTGGACTCTCTGTTCAAGGCTGTGGCCGAACATTCCGCCGGGGTCGAGACCTTCGACGATCAAACCGTGGTGGCAATCAAGGTGAAAGACGGCACCGCTTCCGTATCTTCTAAACGAAAATGACCCGGCGCAAAGCAGTCACGGCACTGGAGCGGCCGCCAGGCTTTGTTTTTCACGAGGAGCGAAAGGGTTTATTCCGACGCAGTGTAAATCTGTCGCTTCACTGCGAGGATGTTTCGTTAGCAAAACTGGCGGAACGGTACGGAACACCCCTCTACGTCTATTCAGCAACAACAATCCGAGAACGGCTGGCGACATTTGAGAACGCGTTTCGCAGTATCCCACACACCATCTGCTACTCGGTCAAAGCAAATTCCAATTTAAGCATTCTGCGGCTGGTGGGGCGGCAAGGCTGCGGCTTTGACGTGGTTTCAGGCGGCGAATTGGAGCGCGTGCTCGCCGCCGATCGCCACGCGGCAAAGAGAGTCGTGTTTTCCGGCGTAGGAAAATCCCGCGATGAAATGTCGGCCGCCTTGAAAGCCGGAATTCTGCTTTTCAATGTGGAAAGCGAATCGGAACTCTGGGCTCTGGCGGAGTGTGCGACGCGATTGCGGACGGTTGCGAGTGTGGCTCTTCGTGTAAATCCAGATGTGGCGGCCGATACTCATCCCTATATATCGACCGGCCTGCGGAAGCATAAGTTCGGCGTGCCAATCGGGGATGCGCGCGGGCTCTACGCCAAGGCCTCAGGTGCACGGTATTTGAAAGTCGCGGGCGTCAGCGTTCATATTGGCTCGCAGATCAGCGAGGTTTCACCCTTCGCGGAAGCAGTAGCTCGAATGGCCGAACTGGCTCGCGCTTTGCGCCGCGACGGGCATATTGTAAAGTACGTCGACGTTGGTGGTGGGCTTGGGATCGCCTACCAGAAACCGAAACTGGAGTTTGGAAACGATGTCGCGGAATACGCGCGCGCTGTGATGAGTCCGCTCCGAGGCCTGAATATCCACCTGCTGCTGGAGCCGGGACGCTCGATTGTGGGGCCTGCCGGAGTTTTCGTCACCTCCGTTCTTTACAGAAAAGAAAACGATGGCAAACGATTTTTGATTGTGGATGCCGCCATGAACGATCTGATCCGGCCTACACTCTATGGCGCTTACCATGAGATCGTTCCGGTGATACAGGCGGGCAAACGGCGAGCCGAGTCGGCCACTGACACCGAGATCGTCGATGTGGTGGGCCCGGTGTGCGAGTCTGGCGATTTCTTCGCCCGCGATCGGGAGGTGCCGCGTGTGGAAGAGGGAGAGTTGCTGGCTATTCTCGATGCCGGCGCTTACGGAATGGCGCTCGCCTCAAACTACAACACGCGTCCCCGGCCGGCGGAAGTCCTGGTTCAAGTAAAATCAGTGAAGCTCATTCGGCGGCGCGAAAAAGTGCGGGAATTGTACTCTGCAGAGTTGTAGCGTTGCGCGTTTATCTTTTATCTTTTATCTTTCTCCCCACTTCAGCTTGGTGCGCAGCACGTGGAAGAAATCGGCTTCGGTACGGAACAATCCGACCTTGTGCTCGGAGCGGTGGCAGCGGACCCGGTCTCCATCCCGCAGATCAAGGCCGGGTTGGCCGTCGAGGCTGAGATATGCAACTTCCTCATCACTGCGCAGCAGAAGTTCGATGACTGCCGAATCTGGCACGATTAACGGGCGGTGCGTGAGCGAATGCGGAGCCACTGGCGTAATCACAAAAGCTTTGACTGTCGGCATGACGACCGGACCGCCCGCGGAAAGAGAGTATGCGGTCGAACCCGTCGGCGTGGCGACGATCATTCCATCGGCTCGATAGCTTGAGACAAACGCCTTGTCCACAAAAAGATCGTAGTTATTCAAGCGGGCCAGCGCTGTCTTATTGACAACCACGTCGTTGAACGCGAGGTAAGTTCCCAGAATCGTTTCTCCTCGTACCAAGTCGCACTGCATCAAGGAACGGTATTCCAGAGGAGCGCGGCCCTGCGCGATTCCATCAAGCATGGAAAACAAGGACGAGAGCGGAACGTCGGTGAGGAATCCGAGCGAGCCCAAATTCACTCCGAGCAGCGGGGCATCGGTAGCAGCTGTGGCGCGGACTGCCGAGAGTAACGTTCCGTCGCCGCCCAACACCACAATCAGGTCAAGCGGGCGCGAGGACATTTCCGAACGCAGCACCTCCTCATGGCCTTGCGCATATTTGGAGGTCTCCGGATCAAAGATGACCCCGTAACCATGCGCGCGCAGCCAGGCCAGCAACTCGGGAAGGATGCGCGCAACCTCCGGCCGCGAGGGACGAGAGACGATGGCTGCAACTTTCTGCGCAGGAGATGAGGGCGAGCTTGCCATGTCGAGAGCTGGAAAGAAAGATTGTACAGAATACGAGCGAAAAAGCTCTAACGTCTGCAAACACTTGAGGGAGAAACTAAAACAGGCCCCAGAGAAGGAATTCTCGATTCCCTTTCGCGCCAAGGATCGGCGATTCGATGAAATCAGTGCGAGTGCAACCCAGATCGAGAAGATTTTTTCTTACCTTTTCGACAGCAGTCAACTGGGCAGCCTGGTCGCGTACAATTCCTCCCTTGCCGACGAATTCCCTTCCCGCTTCGAATTGGGGTTTAACCAGAACAATCGCCTGCCGGCCGTGACGCTGATCGAGAAAAAGCGGCAAGGCGGCATTTACTACGGGCGGAAGAACCAAAGTGGCAGAAATAAACGATACATCGACTACGATGAGATCTACTGCTTCGCCGATGACCTCTCTCGTTATGTACCTGGCATTGATTTTTTCCAGGAGTCGCACCAGAGGATTCTGCCGAAGTGCGAAATTCATTTGTCCATAGCCCGTATCGATGGCAATCACACGCGCGGCACCGTGCTGCAGTAGACAATCAGCGAAACCACCGGTAGAAGCTCCGACATCGAGACAGACCTTACCCTTGACGTCGATATGCCAGTGCTCGAGAGCGTGCTCTAGCTTGAGTCCACCGCGGCTGACGTACTTCAAGTCTTCGCCGAGCAAGCGGATTGAAGCATCCGAGGCGACTTCCGCACCAGCTTTCTCGAACTTTTGATCGTTAACCAACACCTTCCCGGCGAGAATGAGGGCTTGAGCGCGCTCTCGGGAAGCGGCGAGTCCCCGTTCGAGCAGCAGTTTGTCGAGTCTGAGTTTCAAAGCTGGCTCGAAATCTGGAGTGGCAGGAATAAAGGTATTTTAGTCAGAAGAAACACCACGAAAGTGCCAGCACTCGCTCCGGTGCAAAATGCTGAAACATCTCTTGCTGAGATACTTACAGAGATACTGTCGTGCTTTTCCACAGAATTATCCACGGTTGTGTTGAAAACTTTTCGCCAACGTTTTTTAATAAGAAAAGCCGCCACGAGGGCGGCTCATGAATAATTTACGGCGCGCAATTAGCCAGCCACTTCTTCCAACAGCTTTTGGTCGATGTCGAAGTTCGAGTGCACGTTCTGCACGTCGTCTTGATCTTCGAGCGCCTCCATGAGACGGATCATAGTGCTGGCGGCCTGACCTTCGAGCTTGATGTAGTTTTGCGGAATCATGGCAACGCTGGATGATGTCGGCTCGATTCCAGCTTTCTTTACAGCTTCGAGTACAGTTTCGTAAGCGGAGGGCTCGGTCAGTATTTCCCAATTCTCGCCATCATCGTTCAGGTCTTCTCCACCTGCTTCGAGAACGATGTTCATGAGATCGTCCTCTTTCGCGGCGCTCTTCGGAATAATGATGTCGCCCTTTTTGTGGAACATCCACGAGACGGCGCCAGCTTCAGCCATGTTGCCACCGTTTTTTCCGAAGCAGTGTCGAATTTCGCTGACAGTGCGGTTACGGTTGTCGGTGTTGATGTCGAGCAAAACCGCCACGCCCCCCGGACCGTAGCCCTCGAGCGAAAATTCTTCGTACGTCGCGCCGGGTAGTTCTCCCGTGCCGCGCTGAATGGCCCGTTTGATGTTATCAGCGGGCATGTTCTCCGCTTTGGCGGCGACAATGGCGCCACGCAGTCGCGGGTTGGAATCAGGGTCGCCGCCGCCGTTCTTCGCGGCGATACTGATTTCTTTGATAAGCCGGGTAAAAATCTTTCCGCGCTTGGCGTCGAGCGCGCCCTTCTTGTGCTTGATTGTGGCCCATTTTGAGTGGCCGGACATAGCTAGACCTCTATCGAATAATGTCGTTTGAACGCGGGATTCGCCCGTAGAAAGTGCACAGGCTGCCTCGCAAATACTTAGGCGAAGTGGAATTATAGCACGACGCGATATTGGGAAGCATCAAGCGGGTGGCCGAATTAGGTTATTGACTGTGATCGACATACACCCCTAACATGCCAGCAAGGGCGCGCCCGGCATATGTCTGGCCAAATCGTAGGTCACTATCGAATCCTCGAGAAAATTGGCTCCGGGGCCATGGGCGAGGTTTTTCGGGCGCGCGATGAAAGGCTGGGGCGAGATGTAGCTCTCAAGCTGATCCGGCCAGCTTCCAGCGACAATCTCGATCATCTCCGCCGCTTCGAACTCGAAGCCCGCGCCGCCGCGGCACTGAATCATCCCAATATCGTTGCCGTTTATGATGTGGGCTTCAACGAAGGATCTCCTTACATCGTTTGTGAATTGCTGCAAGGCAAAACTCTGCGCAAGCGTCTGGCAGAGGGAGCGTTGCCCGTTCGCCTGGCCGTCGACTATGCCCTGCAGATTGTGCAAGGCCTTATCGCGGCGCACGATCGGCGCATTATTCATCGGGATCTGAAGCCGGAAAATCTTTTTGTGACCAGCGACGGCAGGGTCAAGATTCTCGACTTCGGAGTCGCAAAACTACAATCCTCGCCGGAAGATTCCGCCCGCTCCGTTGAAGAGCTGACCACCGTAACCAGAAGTGGCGCACTAATCGGCACCGTCGCCTACATGTCCCCTGAGCAACTGCGGGGCAAGGCTGTGGACCACCGTAGCGACATCTTCAGCGTGGGCGCAATTCTATATGAGATGTTAACCGGGCGCCGCGCCTTTCGCGGCGAAACCGAAGTCGACACAATTACCGCGGTGCTCCGCGAAGAACCTCCCGAGATCAATCTGGAACAGCTCCGCATTCCAGTGTCATTCCAGCAGATCATGCGCCATTGTCTAGAGAAAGAGCCGGAAAATCGTTTTCAATCGGCGCGCGATCTGGCGTTCGCTCTGGAGACGCTTTCAAACGCATCCGGGGTACGAAAACCTTCACCGGTGCTCTCTGGGCCCAAATCACAATTGTTGCTGGCGACGGTGGCCGGAATGGTGCTGCTCGCGGCTATTCTGCTCTTGTGGAATCCGTGGCGTCAGAAAAGCCAGTCACCCACCTACCAGCGTCTAACCTTCGAACAGGGCACAGTGTATTCCGCTCGATTTGCGCCTGACTTTCGCGCGATTGTTTATGCGGCGGCATGGAATGGCAAGCCTCTGCAACTGTTCTCCACCATCGGCGACTCTCTGTTAACTCAGCCGCTGAATCTCAATGATGCCAACTTGCTGGCCATATCCAGGACTGGCGAACTGGCGGTGGTGCTCCACGGAGAGCACCTGGCACATTTGGAAACGTCGAATGGCGTGCTCGCCCGCACACCCCTGGCCGGAGGTTCTCCGCGCGAAGTCCTCGAGGATGTCTCCTGGGCCGACTGGGATGCGAATGGTGAACTTGCCGTGGTCCACCACGCTGAAGGCCGGGACCGAATTGAGTACCCGATCGGACACGTGCTCTACCAAAGCACTGGCTGGATCAGCCATCTTCGTTTTTCTCCGCGGGACGACAAAATCGCCTTTATGGATCACCCGGTGCTATGGGATGATCGCGGCTCCGTTGCCCTTATCGACCTGAGCGGACGCTTAATTGTGCTTTCGACGGGATGGGAATCGGAGGACGGTCTGGCATGGAGTCCCGATGCCAAGGAAATCTGGTTTACAGCAGTCGAGAGGGGTAGCAACCGCGCATTGCTCGCAGTAACTCTCTCCGGCAAGGCGCGAAAAGTTCTGGCTTTGCCTGGAGGTATGACCCTGGAAGATGTCGCGCCAGATGGCCGCGTTCTGGTGAGCCTGGACGTCGAGCGCCTTGCCCTGGCTACAATCGCGCGAGACGGGAAGCCTGCGGATCTCTCCTGGCACGATTGGAGCATTGCAAAAGATATTTCGCGCGACGGAGAATCTGTCCTGTTCGAAGATTCAAGCGAAGCCGCCGGCAACCACTATTCCATTGCCATTCGTAAAATTGACGGTACACCGCCCGTGCAGTTGGGGGCAGGAAGCGCGGGAGGCCTTTCTCCGGATGGCAAATGGGCGATTTCCATTTTCACGGGTAGTCCCGGAAAAGTAACCCTTGTTCCGATTGGCGCTGGCCAGCCTCGCACAATTCCAACACCGGACCTGGAGCAGATTTACAGCGGCACTGCTCTTTTCCTGGCCGATGGAAAGCGTATCGCCATTAATGCCAGGGAACACGGCCACAGCGTGCGGCGCTATATCGTAGATCTGGATGGAGGCAAACCGATACCGATTACCCCGGAAGGTATTGCCGGCGGGTTAGTTTCTCCCGACGCTAAGTACATCCTGCGGACCAACGACGCTGGGCTCCTCTCCGTGTTTCCCATCCCTGAAGGCACGCCGCATCCCATTCCACATCTCGAACCGGGCTTTAATCCCATTGAATGGTCGGAAGACAACTCATCAGTGTATGGTTATCTTCCCGGTCAGGTTCCAACCAAGGTGTACAGAGTTAACCTAGCTACTGGGGAAAAAACTCTCATCCAGGAATTGCAGCCAGAGACCCCGACGGGTGTAGTTTCGATAAAGCCTGCAGTTGTGAACCGCGATGGTTCTCGCTTTGCCTATAGCTACTACCAGGTCTTCTCCGTGCTTTATGTGATTTCCGGCTTGCAGTAATTCAGCTGGAACAGCGGCCAGGCCGTCTATTCCAGTGAGCCCGAAAAATCCGCCGGGACATAGTGGAAGAAAATGGACGTTGACGTGTACCCCTGGGCCAAGGCCTTGCGGTAATGAGGCACCTTGGTCCCGCGATAGACCAGACCGTCGCCCAGCGCTTGGTAAACTGTGACGGTGCCTTCGGAAGTATCCAGGCATATTGGCCAGGAGGTAGCCACCTCCGGTTCTGGAGAGAAATCCAAACAGAAGGTGACGCTAAACTCGCACTGCTGCCGGTCCGTGTGCTTCTTCAAGGCAGCCCCGCTCAAATAGGACGCCAGATAAACGTAGGAAGGCTTGATGGTCTCTCCCACGATGGCGCTGACCGCATTCATAATTTGATGGTGGAAAAAACGGGCGACACCCTCGTTGTGAGCAACATAGCGGCGCGAGCTCTGGTCGTCTCCGAGGCGAATCGTTCCCCGCCGGATTGCATGCCGGTAGTAGCGGCGCAAAGCGGCAAGATTGAACGGGTGAATAAGACTGCCCACAGGGGCGTAGCCTTTCTCCCTGAATTGACGAGCACCTTTTGCGACGACCCTCGACCACTCCGCGACGCGGCGTTCAGCCACTTGCTCTTGCGTGAAAATGCCTGCGCCAGCCAACAGGGGGCGCACATCCTGGGGAACAGAAGAAGGCACGACATCACCAGGCCGAAGACGTGAAACCACCGATTCCAGCCGGGACCCCAGCCAGAACGGTTGCAGAGAACCGGTGGCTGGATCACGGACCCAGGCAACCGTCCCTTGCAAGTTGAAATTTTCCAGCAGATACCGATGCGGTTCCAGCTCTGCTGGCAGCGCGCCTGCGGACAGCACCGAACATTGGGGATTGAGAAAAAGCGGCTGATCGGTACGGTTGTCCCACCAGCCAGATTTAAACTGCCGCTGCGGAATCAAGTGCACCGGCAACTCGTCAAGCAGACAATGGAATTGAGAAGGGGGCAGCATCGCGGTCTGCGTTTGCCGCGACCCCGCCCCCATCAGGCTTGCCATCCATTCCAGCCAGGCTGCGTTGTTTACTTGTGAAGCCATCCGTTTAGTGTGAAGCGGCTATCAGCGAAAGCCCGTGATGGGCAATCCACTGGTGTAATTTCATGCATCAGCGAGCACGGGAAAAACACGATTTGGTTCTGGCGCGGTGAAATGCTTTGATAACTGCCAGGCTTAATTTGCTGCCCCGAGGTCCAACGCGAATCGTGGAGACGCAACTCCCCGCCCTCAAACTGGCGTGGTTCACGATGGAAGAAATAAACAAATGTAATGCGGCGAGACGCAATCACTTCATGAGCGTCATCACTGTGTGCGCCGAAAAAATCGCCGTCATTGCTCGCGGTAATCTGAGCTTCCACCTCAGTAACTGGAAACTCTTCGATCCCGAGCTGGTCCAACACCCTGGGCAGCACGCTCTGGATCCGCTGCAGGATAATTTCCTGATGCTTTCCCAGATCCATCAGCACCCGGGAACGCCGGTGATTGTAGTCGATCACTTGCGGATCGCCGCTGGGCGAGATCACCTCGCTGTTCCGAAATTCCGACTCATGCTGCAGAGCGAAGCTAATCAGTTCGTCGAGCTCTTGAGGAGCGAGAAACTCATCCAGGACAACGCATTTCGCTCGAACAATTGCAGGCGCCTCTAACACCCCGATGCTGCCGGCGCCGCTCTGGCTTTGTTGCCTTCCTTGTTGTAAGGGCGCGCTCAGGGGGTGAAACGACGTGCCAGGCGGTTGTGGACTCGGGGGCATCTTTTGTGGACTCGGGGGCGTCGCGCCCGGCGGTTGTGGACTCGGGGGCATCGGCGTAGGCCTACCTGGTGGCTGAGGTGAGCCCATTTCAGCAGCTATGGGCTCTTCCTTTCCGGCCGGCATACCGGAGCGAGCCAGGATTTGCTCAACGATACTGCTGCCTAACAGCGCAAAGGCGCGTTGCGCCACCGTCTCACCCACCGACCGTGCAATGGCCGCAGTTACAGCGGATTGAATCTCTGGGACGTTGCTGGATACGCTCTTGGAGTTTTGCAGGAGGCTCGTCAGTAATTCCCGCTCGCGCGGGCTCAAAATTCGTTCATCCTGCATCAATGTTTCAGAAAAGGCGTCAAGAATCTGCTTCGCCGTCATCAGACACACTCCTCCCTGTACTTAATCGTTTTAGTTCCAGGTTCGGGCGACGGGGAAGCCGCTTTCGCCGGAGACACTATCACCGTGCCGCAAAATTATCAAACAGAATTTGTTCCCGCATTGTGGAAAATGTGAGGACGGTAACGCTCAGACCGAAGAAGACACGTGCTCGGCCATGGAGCCTACCATGGAGTGGAAAATCTTCATCCCATCGGTGCCGCCAAGTTCGGCTTCGGAGGCTCTTTCTGGATGAGGCATCATGCCAACTACGTTGCCGCCCGCGCTGCAGATGCCGGCGATGTTATCGAGCGATCCATTGGGATTGGCTGAGGGCGAGATTCCACCCGTCGGTGTTGCATAACGAAACACTACACGGTTGTCACGACGCAACTCATTCAATGTCGCCTGATCGCAAAAATAATTTCCCTCCATGTGGCCGATCGGAATCGTTAACACCTCTCCCTGTGAGCATGCGTTGGTGAACGGAGTCGCTGCGTTCTCTACCCGCACCTGCACCGGCTTACACACATATTTCAGTCCTGTGTTGCGCATGAGAGCTCCTGGCAAAAGCCCCGACTCGCACAAGATTTGAAAACCATTGCAGATTCCCAGCACCAGACCACCAGCATCCGCAAAACGGCGCACCGACCCCATCACCGGTGAGAATTTCGCGATGGCGCCGGTCCGGAGGTAATCTCCAAAAGCAAACCCTCCCGGAACGATGATGGCGTCGCAATTTTCCAGATCATGTGATTCATGCCAAAGAAAAGTCACGGGCTGCTTAGCCACCTGTTGTATCGCCCAGAAGGCATCATGATCGCAGTTCGAGCCGGGAAAGATGATGACTCCAAATTTCATCGCCTGTCCTCAATGTAGGATTTGAGGTCAGTTTAACACGCTGTGGTTCGTCGCATTTATTCTGAGCATCCTAAGAACACATACGTCAGAGCAAGTGTCAGTGCGTAGCCGCGGCGGCAGGTGGATTCAATAGGAATGTATTCGATGAAGGCGGATTCGCTGGCTGGATCTGCGTGCCCGCATCGGGCGCTCCAGGCGCAAGCTGGCTCGTAGCCTGCTCGGGTTGAGTCATCGTTTCCGGCGGGGATTGTGGCGGAATTCCCTTAGCCCTGACAATCGCCCAATGCCATTCCTGGTCGGGAAAGAGAGCAAAATTCAAAGGCGTGCGAAAGATCGCAGTGGCTGATGGAGCAGCCGAACCCTTCACCCGCAACAAAAGTGTAACGTCAGGCTGCTTCTGGGATGAATCTTGTACGGGCTGAGAAGCACCAGCCACGGCGGGAACAATTCTTGCCTTGCCATAATAGGAGGCAGTTTCGCGAGCATCCTGGCGCTTCACGATGGTCAGACCGATGACCACCTCCCGCAGTTCCCATGAGGTTCCGTTATGCATCGAAACCTGCAGCGAATCTCCGTCGAGGGTCGCAGGACCGTCCAGCTTAGCCAGTTCGCTGCGCGGCAACTCGTCCAGCAAGAGTGGATCGGAGAGCAGCGCCGTATTCTTCGCGCTAAATGACAGGCTGCAGGTGACGTCAGGCGAGGAGACGTGAAAGCTCTTTCCGCCAGTATCCAGTGAGAACACGGGCGAAGAACCGGCTGCGCGGCGGCCTTCGGCGTCGTCCATTACTTTCGACAAATTGTCGTTATCGACGACCGCCTCAGGCGAAGCGGGTTTTTTTCGAAAACTGCGGGCTACATCTCCAAGTGGAACGTCGCTTGTGTCATCCTGTGCGCTAACGCATGCGGGGAGCGTCAGCAGAATCAACGCGGAGAGCAACGCCAGGCGAATTGGGGTAAGCGCTCGCACGGGAATTCGAAGACTTGCGAACCATGCCGCAATTGCAATCCTGGTGGCATAGCAGCCGCGGACATGGTTTATCGCGGAGTTCGCAATTGTCCACCCAGATTGTAGCGAGAGCGCGCGGCGAAGCGCAGATGCCCTTGGTAAACGTTAGGGCTAGAACTTTCGAGCAGAAAGAAAGGATTGGGCGCGCGCTGACGAAATGGAAACGCAACGGGACGCGCGCCCAAACATTCTAGAGAAGGCCCGAAGACCGCATACGTGAGACTGGATCAGCTACTGGTTGCCGCCGAAACACCCAGCGAGCCACCGCAAAGCCCAGAGCCGCATAACACAGATGCATGAACCTCATAGGCACCCCCAACCTCCGAATCGCCATTCACCTCAGGGGAGGATCAGCATCACTATCGGCAAAATAGCAGTGGGGGCGCCGGCGGACAAGGCCCAACCGTGCCATCTACGTGGCACGGAAGTAATAGGGTTGCGTCGGCAAGAAGGTTACTCCCGCCTCAGTTTCTTCTCTAAGTCAGCATCCTTTCAGTGAGCATCCGCGTTTTCGGCTTCTCCGGCTCGACCCGCGGGTGGAACCACCACTGTCGAAAGGCTGTTTTCCGAGGTCAGCTTCCGGAAGTTCGCGAGATCATGACTCTGCAAATCATCCCAGCGGGCGAGCATCTGCTCGCTTTCCCGTTTGAGCTTTTCGAACTGAAGTTGCTCGGCTTCCGTTGGAGCCGAATCACCGCTACCCAGATCCATGGCAAGAAAAGCCCATTTGGCGTCGATCTGCGGCGGGTAAGCCAGAGAATCCTCGTTCGCGCTTATGGTCAAATTCACAAATTGATTGCGCACAGCCACGAGCTTTTTCTCGAGATCGTCGGCCGAGGAAGCAACCATTTTCGCGCTCGCATTCTCCGGCAAACGCCGTTTCAGCCCGTTCACCTGCGAGCGTACATCCTGTATCTGGTTCACCGCGTCATAGACCTTATTCAGTTGTTGATGAATTTGCATCTGCAAAGTGAATTGCTGGGCGAGATCTTCCTGGCTGACCTTTACCCGCGGGTCCAATTTCACCTCCAGTGGCGCGACCTGGCTCTCGCCGCCCACCGTCAATTTCACTTTGTACTGCCCAGGCGCAACCACCGGCCCGCGTGCTCCGCTGCTGTATTCCCAGAGGTAATAGCCTGGAACCCGATGCGCTTCTTCATAGCGAAGATCCCATACAAAGCGATTCAGTCCAGCCTCGGGCTTGATCTCTTTTTCTGGTTTCTTGTCGTCAGGATCGGGAGGTTCATCGAGCAGCTGAGTTTCGGCGCTGGAATACTTGCGAATCGGATTTCCCGAAGCATCCAGGATTTCGAGTTTCGTTTCCGTGCCCTCTTTTGGCGCGTCTTTTAAATAGAAATAAATGACGGCGCCGACCGGCGGATTCTGTCCCGTTCGCTTCGAAGGATGATGTTCCCCACTTTCTCCCGCCTGAATGCGATAAGCCGGACCCGGAGTGTAAAGATGAACATCTTTTTTCTCCAGGTCATCGCTGAACTGGCGCAAGGGGCCGATGTCGTCCAGAATCCAGAACGCGCGCCCGTGCGTCGCCACCACGAGATCGTTATCCTTGATCACAAGGTCGTGCACTGGAGTGGCCGGCAGATTCAGTTTGAGCGGCCGCCAATCGGCCCCGCCGTTGAACGAAATATAGACGCCATTCTCCGTACCGGCATAGAGCAGTCCTGGTTTTTTCGGATCTTCGCGAACCGCCCGTACGAACGACCCATCAGGGATCCCGTTGGTTAACTTCGACCAGGACTTTCCATAGTCGCTGGTCTTATAGATGTAGGGCCGAAGATCATCGTTCTGATGACGGTCCACGGCAATGTAAGCCGTTCCGGCATCCTGCGGCGAAGCCTCGATTTGGCTGACTCGGCTCCACTCCGGCAGATCTTTGGGCGTGACGTTATTCCAGTTCTTTCCTTCGTCGCGTGTGACCTGGATCAAGCCGTCATCGGTGCCGACCCAGATCAAGCCCTTCGTGATGGGCGACTCGGCGACCGCAAAGATCGTGTCATAGAACTCGGTGCCGGTATCGTCAAGGGTGATGTCGCCGCCCGAGGGCTGTTGCTTGCTCTTGTCGTTGCGCGTGAGGTCGGGACTAATCGCCTGCCAATGAACTCCGCCGTCGGTCGTCTTGAATAGACGTTCGCCACCGTGATAGAGCGTGTTGGGATCGTGCGGAGAAATCAGCACAGGTGCGGTCCACTGAAAGCGATGCTCCACGGAGGCGGCGCCGTGAGCATCAGAAAGTTCCGGCTGCTCGGTAATGGATTTCACCTGCCCGATGCGCTTGTCGTAGCGCGTGATGTTTCCCTGATAGTCAGCGGCATAGACGATATTCGGATCCGGCGGATAAGGCGCGATGTAGCCCGCCTCGCCTCCACCTACGTCATACCAGTCTGAACGATCGATGGCGCCGTCATCGCTTCGGCTGGCGATCGCCACTGTTCCGCTATCCTGCTGCGACCCGTAAACACGGTATGGTGAAGCGTTATCCGTGATGACGTGGTAAAACTGCGCCGTGGGTTGATTGTCTTCGCGCGTCCAGTTCTTGCCGCCATCCAGAGTTATTGTGACCCCGCCGTCGTTGGATGCAATCATGCGCCGCGTATCCCTAGGGTCGATCCATAGCCCGTGGTTATCGCCGTGGGGAACTTTAATCTTATTGAAAAGGCGCCCGCCATCCGTGGATTTGAAAGACTCCACATCCATGACGTAAACGACATTTTCGTCTTTCGGATCGGCGAAGATGTGCATGTAGTACCAGGGCCGCTGCCAGAGACTGTGACTGGGATTGACGAAGTCCCAAGTCTCGCCGCCATCGTCAGACCGGTACAAGCCGCCATCCGGATTGCGCGCCTCAATGAGTGCGTAGACTCGATCAGAATTAGCACCGACCGCGATGCCGATGCGTCCGTACGGGCCCTTTGGAAGGCCATGCTCCTCCAGGCGCTTCCAGTTCGCGCCTCCATCATTGGAACGGTAGAGTCCGCTGCCCGGACCGCCGCTGGTCATGCTCCACGAAGTGCGGCGCGCCTGCCAGAGCGCCGCGAACAGAATGTTTGGATTGTGCGGATCGAAGGCGACGTCGATGCCTCCGGTGTTCTCATCCTTATAGAGAACTTTCTCCCAGGTCTTGCCGCCGTCGACTGTGCGGAAGATGCCGCGTTCGCTATTCGGTCCGTAGGGATGTCCGAGCGCAGCCACAAAAACGATGTCCGGATTGTTCGGATTGATGATCACCTTGCCAATAGCGCGGCTATCGTGAAGTCCGATGTTCTTCCAGGTCTTGCCCCCGTCGAGAGATTTGTAGACTCCATCTCCCTGGGAAATGTTGCCGCGTATGCAGGCTTCCCCCGTTCCGACATAAATAGTGTTGTGATCGGAATTCGCCACGGCCAGGCTGCCAATCGATCCAGTTCCCTCTTTATCGAAAACCGGCGACCAGGTCATCGCGCCGTCGGTCGACTTCCACACGCCGCCGCCAGTCGCGCCAAAATAATAGGTCGTAGGATCGCCCGGAATTCCGGCTGCGGTTAGTGAGCGTCCGCCGCGGAAAGGTCCGATCATGCGATACTTCATTCCCTTAAAAAGTTTGTCTTCTGGCTTGTCACTTTCAACAGTGGCCTTTTGGTCATTGGCGGCCGCGGTTGATGACGGCGCCGACTGCGTGGGCTTTACAGCTTTCGATTGACGCTCCGGCTTCGTCTGCGAAGAGGCCGTGCTCTGCAGCCCCATAGCCACCATGATGAAAAGCAGCGGCAACCAAGTGGTTGTACTTTTGCAAGCTTTGTTTACGCAAAACGTGAGACCGCCCATGTTCGAGCCCCCTGTGTAGAGAAGTGGATTCTTAATTTGTTTTGGCGCGAAACCAAAGGCAAAAGCTACTCTGCGCCAACCGTTATTTTTTCAGCAATATCTTGCCGGCCTCTTGAATCTCTTTGCGCTTTGCGGCGTCAACCTTGGGATAGGAAAGGCCAAGCTCTTCCAGAGTTTCCACAATCGCCGCCGCAACCACGAGATGCGTATACCATTTATTATCCGCGGGAACCACATACCAGGGTGCGTGCTTGGTCGCGGTATTGCGGATCATGTTTTCGAAAGCTTTTTGATAGTCGTCCCAATATTCGCGTTCGTGAATGTCCGCCGCGGAAAACTTCCAGTTCTTCTCCGGTTCCTCTAATCGCGCCAGAAAACGTCGCTTCTGTTCTTTCTTCGAGAGATGTAGGAAAAATTTACGAATCACCGTGCCATTCCGCGCCATGTGCCGCTCGAAGCAGTGAATGTCCTCGAAGCGTTCGTCCCAGATATGCTTCGTCAGTAGAGATGATGGAAGCTTCTCGCTCTTAAGCACATCGGAGTGCACGCGAACCACAAGCACCTCTTCATAATAAGACCGATTGAAAATCCCGATGTGCCCACGCTCCGGCAGATGCTGCGTCGTACGCCACAAAAAATCGTGTTGCAGTTCCGTATCTGACGGCGTTTTGAACGAATACACCTGGCAGCCTTCCGGATTCACTCCAGACATGACGTGCTTGATGGTGCCGTCTTTGCCTGCTGCGTCCAGCGCCTGAAAGATTAGCAGCAACGCCCAACGATCCTGAGCATAAAGCTTGGCTTGCAAATCAGCCATGCGAGCAATGTCTTTCTGCAATTTGTCGCCGGCGTCCTCTTGCGAATCCCAATGCCCGGTTTCGCCGGGATCAAAATCTTTCAGACGGAAATGCTTACCATCATCAATGCGGTAAGATTTGGCCAGTTTGGCAGTTTTCATTCGTTGGTCGCTGAAGGATATTCTTGCGTTAAGAAGTTTACACTGTGCCGGGAAAGGTATTTTCGCCCTGTGGAAGTGAGTCGCCGCTAAAACTCCAAGCAAACAAAGCTCCAATCAAATAACGACCGGCTTTTCCGTGACCACCGTAAGTTTCGCCTGCTGCCAGGCGTCGAACCCCCCTTCAACATTTACCACATTTTTGAAACCAGCGCGCTGCAGCAAGCTACAGGCGATCATGCTGCGATATCCGCCTTTGCAGTGAACCGCAATCGGAGTGTTGCGATCGATTTCGGGCGGCGCAACCTTAAAATTATCCAACGGCCACCACACTGCTCCTGCAATGTGCCCCGCTTCCCACTCAGGCTCGCGGCGAACGTCCAGCACTTGCATGCCAGGACGTTTTAAACGGTCGTTGATTAGACAATCGCTGAGAGCTTCAACACTAATCTGAGGAACTTCAGTCAAAGGCAAGCCAGCCTTGCTCCACGCTTTTATGCCCCCGTCCAAATACCCGCGGGCATCCTCGAGGCCAACACGGGCCAGTCTCATTCGTGCTTCCGAAACGGCTTCCTGGGATTCCGCAACTAACACGGGACAGGCCGCCAAGCCCAGCAGCGCTCCTGCCCACGAAGCAAACTGTCCCGACAATGCAATGTTCACCGACCCCGGCACGTGGCCGGCAGAGAACTGATCACCCGGACGAACGTCCAGCGCGATTCCGTCTTCCGCCAGCAGGCTTTTCAGTTCGGCGGGTTCGATTGGAGGCAACGGACGCATGTCGGACAAAGCCGACGCTCCCGAGCGATTGATCTCGGCGTCCTGCAGAAAATATTCCGGACGTGCCGGCAGATTGCTGGTCAATTGCCTCACGAACTCTTCCCTGCTATTGATCTGCAAGGCATAATTCGTAAGACGCTCCGTACCTATGGTTGAAACGCGTTCGGCCCGCATGTTGCGCCCACAGAGCGAACCGGCCCCGTGCGCTGGATAGACGAGAACATTGTCCGCGAGCTTGAGAATTTTATTGTGCAAGCTGTCGTAGAGCATTCCCGCCAGTTGCGCTGGCGTGAAACGCCGCGAAAGGTCCGGACGGCCCACGTCTCCCAGGAACAGAGTGTCTCCCGTCAGCACCGCCCAGGGATCGGACGACTTCTCTTCGTCGGTGATCACGAGGCAGATGCTTTCCTGCGTATGGCCCGGAGTTTCAAGAGCTTTTATTCGCATTTTCCCAACCTGCAACTGGAAACCGTCTCGCAGTGGCTTGTGCGGGAACTTAGCTTCGGCCTGCTCTCCAATGTAAATGCGAGCGCCAGTTCTTGCGGACAGTTCTTTGTGCCCGGAAACGAAATCGGCATGCAGGTGAGTTTCGAAGATGTGGCAAATCGAAACCCGATTGGCATCGGCAGCCTGTAAATAAATCTCCACATCGCGCTGTGGGTCGACGACCACCGCTTCGCCCTCGGAGGCAATCATGTAAGATGCGTGCGCCAAACATCCCAGATAAAACTGCTCGAAGTACATGGTTTCCTCGCTGCAGATGCTCAACCGATTTTATCCCTCGCCTAGGGCTTTGATTCGCCGGTTCCGATCTTTTCATCGCGTTTCAAAGTCCGGTCAAAGAAGTCGGCCGTCGCGCCGTAGGTTCGCACCCAGTCCTTCCACATCAGAAAGCCGTGAATCTCATCCGGCAGGATCAGTTGTTCGAAGGCTACGTGCTGCGCCCGCAACCTCTGCACCAGGTCGACCGTCTGGCTGAAGGGCACGTTGCGATCATCGTCTCCGTGGATCAGCAGCACTGGCGACCTCCACGTATCCACGTAGGCATCCGGTGACGAACTCCACGCCAGCTTTATCGCGTCATCCGTATCTGGCGGTCGCAGCGCCAGATTGCCGAAGTAGGGCCGCTCCGTAAGAAACACGCTCCAGTCATGAACTCCGTGGAAGTCCACCCCAGCTTTGAAGAGGTCTGAATTGCGCGCCAGGCCCATCGCGGTCAAAAAGCCGCCGTAGGAACCGCCCCACAAGCCGATTTTGTTCGCGTCAACTTCTGGAAGCGATTGCAGATACCGTCCCGCCGCCACAACATCTTTGTACTCGGCAGCTCCGCGCCAGACCGTTTTGGGCGCTTCTCGAAATGCGCGTCCATACATAATTCCGAGGCGGTAATTCACCGACAGGACAGCGTATCCGCGGCTGGCCAGGTACTGATTCTCGGCGTAAGCGTTATGGTAGTAATCCATGTAGTGGAAGCCCAGCATCATCTGGCGGATGGGACCGCCGTGCATAAAAACCAATCCCGGGATTTTTCCGTTCGCATTACGCGGTAGAAAGAGCTGGCCGTGCAGAAAGACTCCATCCTCGCTCTGGAAAATCACCTGCTTCGGCGTCACCAGCGAGCCAGAGGGAAAATCATCCGGCAGAGTCTGACTCGCGATCATTTCGCGCCCCTTGGTCGTAACTTCATACGGCATGGCCGGAGAAGTTGCTGTCGAGCCGAGGCAAACAATGCTTTTGCCGTCGCCGGTTTGAACCGGAGACCATTCGATGGTTTCTCCACTAGTCAGCGCTTGCGGCGGCGTTCCGCCCGCTATCTTTACCCGCCACAAGTGCCGCCGGTCCGTATCGTTCTGGTTTGATGAATAAATCACCCAGGCCTTGTCCGCACTAAGCGTGACGTCCTCAACGTCAAAGTCGCCGGGGGTAAGCAACGTGGCCGCATTGCCTTCGGCAATGGAATACAAATGATTGCGCCCATCCTGCTCGGAGGCAAACACTACTCGTCCATCGTTGGCAAAGTTAAGCGAACTATCTTCGGTCAGCTCGGGCAGAGAATCTTCAAGCCTTTCGCCGCTGCGCCACAACAACCGGGCCGAACCGCTGGCGGCATCGGCAACCCACAGCGACCACGGTTCAGGGCGCACCGGAATCAGTGGTAGCTTCAGCCGATCTCCAGCCGTGCGCACAAAAATAATCCGCTTCCCATCCGGCGACCAGCGGGGCATAGAGTCCTTGTCCACGCTTGGCGCCAGGTAGCGGATGGAGTCACCATCAAAGTCGTAAATCGCAATCAGGCTATGATCGTCACGCTGGCTGATGAAAGCGATGTGTTTGTCGTCGGGCGACCACTTCGGCTGGACGGAAGTCCCACGCACGGAAGACAGTTCCTTGGCTGGATGTTTTCCATCTGTGCTGGCGAGCCATAATTTCTTCTTCGCGGACCACACTGCCCACTTGCCGTCGGAGGAAACCTGAATGTCCTCGCACCCTTCTTCCGGGCAACCCATATCGCCCAACAGGCGCGGCGCCGCGTCTTTGGCATCGATATCCAAGGCAAACACCTGCTGCTTGGCGCCCTTCGTCCAACTCGTAGGATTGGCGCTCTCTTGCGCCGGGTTCAACTCGCTGCCGAGTGCGTACACTGCCGTCTTGCCATCGGCCGTCAGTCGCAGGCTGGCGATCGGCTGACCGTCATCCGCGCTGTAATGAGTCACTTGGCGAGCGTTATGAATGAAGTCCGGGCCATCGGCTATCCATACGTTGCGAACTCCCCTAGCATCGAAAACCCACGCCACCCGGCTGCCGTGAGTGGACGCCACCAGTTCGCTGGGAAAAGGCGAGCTCAAGACCTGCTCCACCGTGAATGGAGATTGCGCCCATACAGCGGTTGTAAAACCCAAGATTGAAACTGAGATCAAAACCAAGAAGTTCAAAACTGTAGCGATGTAGAACCGAAGGTTGGTCAGGGGCATAGACCGCTAGGGTACGGGACGAACGGCCAACTGGCAATGGCATCCATAAGTCGACGACCAGACAAAACTAGAAAACAAATCTGTTTCCAGTTGTACATTTGGGGGCTGCGGATTTATTGTGTACGTCTCCGGAGGAAACAAAAACTTGCGAACGATCGCCCTCGCCATCCTGGTTGCATCTCTTATCACTTCATTATCCGCCCAGAAACATACACCGAAACAAACCCCTGATTCCGGCCAGAAGCAGATCGATGCGGGCTCGCCGGCCGGTGATTCTCAAAAAGATAAGGAAGAGGGCGAGGACAAAGGGCCCTGGAAAAATCTGCAGTACCGCCTGGTCGGCCCATTTCGTGGCGGCCGCGTAGTCGCAGTAGCGGGCGTAGTCGGCCAGGATAATATCTATTATTTTGGATCCACCGCGGGCGGGGTCTGGAAAACAACCGACGGCGGCCTGAACTGGAAGCCTATTTTCGACAAGCAGAAAGACGCGTCTCCAGCAATCGGCGCGATCGTAGTTTCCGAATCGGATCCGAACGTCATTTATGTTGGAACTGGAGAGGCTTGCATCCGCGGCAACATCGTCGGCGGAAACGGAGTTTACAAATCAATCGACGCCGGTAAAACCTGGAAGTTCGTTGGACTCGCCGACACGCACGCCATCGGACGCCTCGCCGTGAATCCCAAAAATCCTGACATCGCTTTCGTCGCTGCTCTCGGGCATCCCTTTGGCGACAACGAAGAACGTGGAATCTTCCGCACGCAGGATGGCGGCAAGACCTGGCAGAAGGTGCTCTATAAGGACGCCAAAAGCGGCGGCATCGACGTCGTCTTTGACCCCAGCAATTCGAACATTCTCTTTGCCGCTCTTTGGCAAGCCCGCCGAACCCCGTGGAGTCTCGACAGCGGCGGCCCGGGAAGCGCCCTTTACCGTTCGATCGACGGCGGCACAACCTGGAAAGAACTCAAAGCTCACGGATTACCCGAAGGCATTCTCGGGCGCATAGGCGTCACCGTCTCCGGCGCAAATCCCAACCGCGTCTGGGCTGTGATCGAAGCCGAGAAAGGCGGAATCTACCGTTCCGATGACGGCGGTGATTCCTGGCACTTGATGACCGACGACCATCGTTTTCGCCAGCGTGCTTGGTACTACTCGCACATTTTCGCCGATCCCAAGTCTGAAAATACGGTTTACATTCTGAATACCGGAGTCTATCGCTCCAACGATGGAGGCAAGACTTTCGCACGCGTGCGCGCACCGCATGGAGATAATCATGCGTTGTGGATCGATCCTACAAATCCCAAGCGTCTGATGAACGGCAATGACGGCGGCGCCACCATTTCAACTGACGGCGGCGACAACTGGAGCAGCGAGTACAATCAGCCGACCGCGCAGTTTTACCATGTCACAACCGACAATCGTTTTCCTTATTACATCTACGGCGCCCAACAGGATAACTCCACTGTAGCGATCGCAAGTGCCAGCGCCGAAGGAGCCATTGACCGCCCAGACTGGTATGACGTAGGTGGTGGTGAAAGCGGCTACATCGCTCCTGACCCCACCGATCCCGAGATCGTGTATGCCGGTTCCTATGGCGGTGACATCACACGCCGTGATCACCGCACCGGTGAGGAGCAGGCCATCAATCCCTGGCCAGTGAATCCGATCGGATGGGCCGCGGCCGATGTCAAACACCGTTTCCAATGGACTGAGCCCATTGTTTTTTCGCCGCACGATCCTAAGACAATGTATTTCGCCGGGGAAGTTCTCTTCAAAACAACCGATGCAGGGATGAGTTGGACCATCATCAGCCCCGATCTAACGCGCAACGACAAATCAAAGCAAGCGGCTTCCGGCGGACCCATCACCAAGGACAACACCGGTGTCGAAGTCTACGACACGATCTTCTCGGTGGTGGAATCGCCCGTGCAGAAAGATCTCATCTGGGCAGGCACTGACGACGGGTTGGTTCAACTCACCCGCGACGGCGGACAGCACTGGGAGAACGTCACGCCGAAAGCCATGCCCGAGTGGGGCACCGTCAGTATGATCGAGGCCTCTTCACGCGACGCCGGAACCGCTTATCTCGCCGTCGAGCGCCACAAGTCCGACGACTTCGCGCCATATGTGTTTAAGACCACAGATTTCGGCAAGACATGGACCAAGCTGGTCGCAGGATTTCCAGCAAACGATTATGTCCACGCCGTCCGAGCCGATCCCAGGCATCCGAACTTGCTTTTCGCGGGAACTGAGATGGGTGTGTACGTATCGTTTGATGATGGCGCGCAGTGGCAGCCGCTGCAGCTGAACCTGCCTTCGGTACCAGTCAACGATCTCGTTCTCAAGAACAATGATTTGGTAGTTGCTACGCATGGGCGTAGCTTCTGGGTGCTCGATGACATTACCGCGCTTGAGCAGTACGAAGCTTCGATCCCGCAGCAGGAAGCTCATCTGTTCACTCCTGCGACAGCCAATCATACGGTCTTTCGTGGTTCATTTTTTGCCCCCAGCGGGAATGTCGGAAAAAATCCGGCAGCTGGAGCCATCATTGACTACTGGTTGAAAACTTCGCTGAAGAAGCCAGACGAGGCAAAACCAGTTTCCGCCGCTGGCGCTGACGGCACGGCGGGAAACGTTGCCGCAAGCTCTACTGCTGCTTCCTCCGAAATAAAGAAAAACGATGCCGACGAACCTCCCAAGATCACGCTGGAGATTCTCGACTCGTCGGGAAAAGTGATTCGCAAATATCCCAAGAAAGAGGAGCCAGGCGGTGAGGACGAGGAAGAATATAGTCGCGACCACAAGCCCGAAAACCTGCCCGCGGACGCTGGCCTGAATCGTTTCGTCTGGGATCTCCGCTACGAAGGCGCCACGAAAGTTCCCAAGGCTCCGCTCTGGGGCGGCAGTACCGACGGCCCGGAAGCACTGCCCGGCACATATCAGGTGCGGTTGACGGTGCTCGGGAAAACCTACACCGCGCCACTTGAGATCAAGGCCGATCCGCGATTGCAGAGCAGTCAGGAGGATCTCGCCAAACAATTCGATCTGCTGCTGAAGATTCGCGACAAAATCACGGAAACCGACGAGACCATCATTCAGATTCGTGATGTGCGCGATCAAATCAAAGCAATCGATGCCCGCCTGAAAAACGATTCTCGCGCCAAGGTTATCTCCGATGCGGGCAAAGCCCTCGATACGAAGATGACCCCGGTGGAAGAGGCGCTCATCCAGACCAAGGCCAAGAGTGGTCAGGATGTTCTCAATTTTCCAGTCCGCTTGAATAACCATCTGGCTGCCTTGGGTGGAGTTGTAGGCAGCGCCGACTCCGCTCCCACCAAGCAGTCCTACGAGGTTTTCGATATGGTCAGCAAAGATGTGGATGAACAACTGACGAAATGGAAAGCGATCGTCTCCACCGACTTGGCAGCCTACAACAACCTGGTGAAACAGCAGGAAGTCCCTGCAATCATGCTGAAGGAAACAGAGGCAGGAAAATAATCCAGCAAGCCAACAACTGAGCTGTGAACTCTTGACCCTTGCGGTCCGCGACGAGCGCATTCGAAACATCGCGGAAGGTGCCTTGGATGGTCTGTTGGTAGGTCAACACCATCTGGTCGCGCTGCGCTTTGCCAGCAGCACGGCAGCCGCGAGCTTTGCGTTACGAAAGGAAACCTCAGTCCTTAGCATCGTCGTTGCCATCCTTTATCCTGAAATAGTTTTAGTACCCGAGGGGATGAGGTGCTTTCGGTACGCTTCATGCGACTTTTCCTTTCTGAGCGGCAGGTTCATTCTGGGCTCTCATTGATTTCACCAGGTCAGCTGCCGACGCTCCCTCAAGCGACAGTCCATAGCCGACTTCTCGGACAATGCGCTCTTTCAACGGTTGAATGAAATGTACGCGCGTATTGCGGCGCGTAACTTCGGGAGCTTTCAAGTACAACTTGGCCAATTCCCGTGCTCGGGCGAGCGCCTTACCGTTTGGCACAACCTCTGCAACTACTCCCCATTCGTACGCGGTGCGAGCCGTGATCAGTTGGGGATTCAGCAGGAACGCCTCCGCTCGTCCCGCGCCAGCGCGATAACTCCAGGTGGTGAAAATTCCGTCGCCGGGCGCAACGCCCTGGGAGAAGTGGGCCACATCCTGGAAGGTCGCGCCATCTGCCGCCACGATTACACTGGCAAGTAGCGCGTAGTCTGAATGCACATGGGCACGTCCCTCGATTGCCGCGATGACTGGCACGCGTATGTTGGCAATGTTTTCCAGAACCTGAACGCCTTCGTCGTGAACTTGGCTCCAAACGCCGGGATCGGCGGCGTTGCCGAAGGAGGACCAATCGACATCCGTAATGAACTCCCCACCGGCGCCGGTAAGGATTACGATCTTGTTCGCGCGATCTTGCGAAATCCGGTAGAACCCATCGACAAATTCCGTGTGAGATTGCGCGGTCATAATGCACGGCCCGCCGTTGGTGTGGACTTCAGCAACCAGCACGCCATTGTCATCTCGTGTCAGCTTTAGGTTGTGATAAGCATTGAAGTAGTCACTCTGAACTTGCATTGTATTTTCCTTTCTGTGTTGCCATGACTGCGTTGTTATTGCGAGGTCAGCACATTGCACTCAGGTGGCGACAACGAGACCGCCTGCGGCGCGAATGATCTCACCGGTGATCCAGGATGATTCATCTGATGCCATGAACACTGCCAGGGGTGCGATATCAGAAACCCGGCCAAGTCGTCCGAGCGGCGTCTTCGCAGCCAGAACGGCGCCGGCGCCACCCTCGAAGGTCCCCGCGGCTACGTTGCCTTCAGTTTCTGTATGACCCGGAGCGATGGCGTTGACGCGTATTTTCCGCGGGGCAAGTTCGAGCGCCAATCCTCTAGTCAGGGTTTCGATGGCGCCTTTCGTGGAAGCGTACAGCAGGGCTCCCGGCACCGGATGCGAACCGACGATAGAGCTGAGGTTGATGATGCTCCCGCCGTCGGGCCCGAACCGCTTGATCGCCTCTTGCACGGTGAGAATCGTCCCGAGAACGTTGACGTTGTAGTGGAGGTGAAAGCTTTCTTCGGTGATCTCAGCGATGGCACCGAAGCGGAATACTCCGGCGTTGTTGACTAGAACGTCCAGTCTTCCGAATGCAGAATGCACTTCCTTGAATAACCGCGCGACATCTGCGGCCTTGGACACGTCGGCCTCGACCGCGATTGCTTCACCCCCGTTTTCGGTGATCGCCTGAGCGACGCGCTCGGCCCCGCCCCGGTCGGAGGAATAGTTTACGGCCACGCGCGCGCCCGCAGCGGCCAAGGCGGTTGCAATCCCAACGCCTATGCCTTTGGATGCGCCCGTCACTATTGCCACTTTCTCAGACAGTCTGCTCATAATTCACCATTCTTGAACCGACTCCCCGTAACCCCTGAAGGTGCATCGTTGTGAATTCCGTCGCGCGTATGGAAATCTCGATTTATGCTCTTTGTTTTGTAAGCTGATGACTCATCGGCGAGCTCTAGATGAAATTTGGCTTCGGCCGTGCGCAAACACCGAGTCAAACCGGCGACTGATGTACACCTCGGCGTGAGCTTTACCGCAGTAATGCCGAGCTCCGGCCGCGTTGTCGGTTTCAGAATTCCACCCGTACACAGTAAGCTCGGAAACTCCACATCGAATCACGACCCGGTGGATGGGGTTAGTGGTCACCAGTCTACAGACTTCACATCTAAGTTCCTGCAGAGATTCCATGCGCGCCGTCCCATATATCAGTGGTTTGTCATCTTCACTCCGCGATCGAGGCCGGTCGCGGACTTGGCGTCAGAATCGTGAGTTCGCCGACTTGTTCCCTCTTCACGGCACCACGCAGGTGGGTCGCGTGATCCATCATCCAAATCTCAGGAATGATTTCGCCGACCAGTTGTCCATGACAGAAAAGCCGCACGACCGAACTCTCAGAGACGACGATTCCCACGGCTTTGGTAACTGCGCTCATGTTGGCGGCGGCGATGTGACGGCTGCCGAGTCCCAGCGGCATGTCCACTTGTGCGGCGACGGCATCGAGATAGCGGCACGCCGAAAGAACAATTCCGTCGCGACTCACCACAAACCCACCGTCCAGCTGCGCCAATTCCTTGATGGTTCCGCGGAGATTGAGATTGGTGACGTGCCGCGAAAACTCCGGATGCCCCAGCAACGGATCCAAAATCAACGGTCTGGATTTCGCGAGCACTGCCTTCTCATCCCCGAGTGTAAATAGCGTGCCCACCCGCCTTCCCTCCCGACCCTCGCGAGCAATTTCGACTGCGAGCTCAATCAGGGACTCTAGAACGTCAGGGTCATATTCCGTGACCTGGCAGAGAACGCTCTCAAACATCTATCAATTCCTCGGTTTGACTCGACGACACCGACCATAGCCTAGATACACAGTGCTTTGGATGAAGAGCCTACGAAGAAGATTCAGGCGCTCGTGGCCTGACACTATCAATCGCAGCTCTAGGCGATGATGAGCCAGTAGGCCGCGTTCAATATCGAATTTTCCTGATTGAAGATCAGAACTCTTAGCGCAGTTCTACTTTGCGCTCAGCAATCGAGGGAATGGGCGCTTTCCTAGCTGGCACGCGCCAAATGGTCCAGTTCCTGCCATTTGTTTGCGTCAGTCTTCAACGCCGCAGCCGCCACATTTTCTTCGAGATGCTCGACCCTGGAAGTTCCAGGGATCGGCAGCATAACTGGAGATCGTGCCAGCAGCCACGCCAGGGCCACCTGCGATGGAGTAACCTTCCATCGCGCTGCTACGCTCGGGAGCAGTCAAAAAAAAACGCGGAAAGAGCGCGTCCTCGCGAGGTTCTTCTTGCGACTACGACCAGCGGAAAACCTTCAGAACCGACACATTATTGTGTCGAGACAGGATCTAGCTAAGTCCTTTGGGGTTACAATGTTTACCATCTTCGAAGACACGAAAGAAAATCTCGGGTCAGATGGAGGGGGTCAGGCATGCACCGGCGCGAATTTCTGAAGCTGGGAGCCGTAGCAAGCGGAACGTTCCTAGTGGGCGGCACGGGCCGCTTCGGAAGTTTCCTCGATGCTCCGAAGGAAATCCCCACCACTGACCGCCTCGTTGTCACCAACCTGGTGGACAACATTTACGACATCTTCGCCAAGGGCGGGAAAATCGGCAACCTCACCATCACTCGGAATACTTTGCCTCATCCCTACGGCTCAGAGGTTTCGTTGCTGTCGGAACATGGGCTGGCCTTTCACTTGGAGTCCTTCCGAGGCGCAGAGAAAAAACAGATCCTGCTGGACTTCGCGCTCACGCCCCGGACGCTCACAAACAATTTCAAAGGCTTGAAGCTAGATCCCGCCACGGCCGACGCCCTCATCATCAGCCACGGGCACGATGATCATTACGGTGGCTTGCCCGATTTGGCGCGGGCCCTCCAAGGACAAGCCAAACCAGGGCTCAGTCTTTATGCCGGAGGACGCGATACGTTCTGCCATCGCTGGGTGGTGCAGCCCGACGGCAATAAGCTCGACTACGGTGAGCTCAAGCGGGATGAGCTGGAAGCGCGAGGGTTGAAGGTCGTGCTCGCGGAGGAGCCCACCGTAGTGGCGGGCCACGCCTTCACCTCAGGCCACATCGCGCGAATCACCGATTTCGAGATGTCTCCTCCGGCAGCTCGCCTCGAAGCCGGCGCGCCCGGCTCCGCATGCGACGCCACCTTCCACTTCCCTCCCGGCACAGTCAAGATGGAAGCCAAGCCGGGCGAGTTGGTGAAAGACATCTTCTGGGGCGAGCACGCCACCGCTTACAACGTGAAAGACCGGGGACTCGTCGTGATCTCATCCTGCGGCCACGCCGGCATCATCAACTCCGTCCGCCAAATCCAGAAGTCCACCGGGATCGAGAAGGTACACGCCGTGGTTGGCGGGTGGCACCTGGCTCCCTATCCTGATGAACTCATCGCCAAGACTGTGGAAGCCATGAAGGAAATCAACCCGGACTACCTGATCCCCATGCACTGCACCGGCTTCCGCACCATAATGACAATCCAGCGCGAGATGCCCGAAAAGCTCATCATGCCGTCCACTGGCACGCGCGTCGTCTTCGGCACCTAGCCCCGATTCCGCTCTTATTCGTCAGGTGAGCGTCGGCGAGGGAGTCTCTTTGCCGAGGCCTCGGATCCAGGTGGTTCACGGAACGGTTCCACAGAAATGCGCTGGTAACACACTTCCAGCACGGTCAGGTATTCTGTACCGCCCGGCAATTGAAGGACTACGCTGTCACCCGCTGCCGACTTCATTAACGCGCGCCCCAGAGGTGACACCCAACTGATGTGGTTGCGGTTGAGATCGATCTCGTCGGTGCCCACGATGCTCACCACTCGCTCCTCTCCCGCCGCATTGGCATAGCGCACGGTCGCTCCGAAGAATGCCCTCGTTACCGCCTGCCGCGCTCTCGGAGCTTCCGGGTCCACCACTTCCGCGGCTTCGATTCGCTTGGTGAGAAAGCGAATCCGCCCATCGATCTGCCGCAGCCGCCGCTTGCCGTACTGATAGTCGGCGTTTTCACTGCGATCGCCGTTGCCGGCAGCCCATGCCACCACCTCCGTCACGGCCGGGCGTTCCCTGGTCAGCAGAAACCGATGCTCATCTTTGAGGCGCTCCAGCCCGCTCGGCGTGATGTAGTTCTTGACTGGCGTTGCGGGCTCGTCCGCTCGTGGTTTTCTCGTAAACCCTTTTCGCATCTCGTGGTCTTTCGTCCTTCTAGCGCGAATCCAGTGGGTGCACTAAAGGTCGCCGACTAATCGGGAGTTGGCTCGCGTTGCACCACCGCCAAAAACACCACGGGGTTCAATGAGCTCTATGGCGCTACGCCAATGGACTCACCAGTAGCTTTCTGCGTTGGACAATTGACAGTTAGCGACCATCCTGCGGAGTTGCTCTAGAGTCTTTACGCCATCTGCTACGGAACAGCCCCACACGAAGTGTGCATCGCCATGAGGATCGGCCTTGAACGCTACTACGTAATAGCTGTGTGCATAGCCACCACGCTCGTAATGAACAAACCACTTGTCGTCCTGTACCCCCGCAAACGCGAGGCGTCTCCAAGGCAGCGTTCGATCAACTACGAAATCAGTGACCTGAAATTTCTGGTCGGGATTTGCCATCGCAAACGATGCTTGGCGGGTGATCTTGGAAAAAGCTTGTTTGACATTGGCCTGAATGTCTTCCGTTTTCGAGATCACTTTAAACTGCCCATCGAGAAGGTGTTCCCTGTCAATTGAAGAGGGCTGCTGCTGTGCGGCTACGCCAAAGGGCAAGCAGGAGAAACCGATGAAAGCAAGTAGCACAAATAAACACTTCATACGCCGGAATGTATCACAGGTCATGCTCACCGACCTTAATAGGTGGCGTTAACAGGCGTTAACGCTCAAACCTCCCGCAGCCAAGGTCAATGAGTGCAATCGGGATTTAACATCAATTGACCAGCAGCAGGCAGCTTCCGGATTGCCGACTAATCGGGAGTTGGCTCGCGTTGCACCACAACCAAAAACACTACACTGACAATGGTAAACATTCGGAATGCCTCTTCCTGCCCATTCCATATGTGCGACTGCCACATCAGAAACCATTCGCCCCCGACATCGAGGAATGCCACCAACCACATCAGCAGGCTCGTCGTCAGCGCAATCACGGCGACGTTCTGCGCAGCGGCGAATTGCGCCCTCTCCGCACGATACGATTGCAGCAACCGAACACCAGCCCACCAGCATAGAAGCATCGTGACTGATTCCCAGGCGATGATGCCGATGTAGAAGGCCGTATGTACCAGCGGCGAATTGACGGCGCGCCACATGACGTGGTTCCCCGGAAAGGTTGAGTCCATCATCAGGACGTGGCGGACAAACTCATAGTTGGAGCCGTAATCCGTGATGTTGTTTAGGACCAGAATCGTGTAGAAAAGTGCGATTGCAAAAACTAGAACCGCTTTGGAAACGCGAAGCGCCATTACATGCCGCATAGGTTGTTGCACGCGGGAATTATATCTCTCGGTGGCTTTCCGCGAACTCTCTTGGAGTGCGCACAAGTCCTGATTAACGGACAAACCTTCAATAATCCAGCATGCCAGCATTGGCCGGCAATTTTCTGGCCGGGCTACACTGGAACAGGCAGCGTGCCGCGAGTTGCTCCTTCAAAATGATCTCTTTCTCAAACATCAATAAGCAGTATGGCAAGCAGTTGCTCTTCGTGGATGCTTCGTTTCAGTTGAATCCCGGCGAAAAAGTCGGGCTGGTCGGTCCCAATGGGTCGGGCAAGACAACGCTATTCCGGATGGTGGTCGGCGAGGAAACTCCCGACGAGGGGGCGGTCTCTGTCCCCAAGAAGTTGACGATCGGCTACTTTCGCCAGGACGTCGAGGAAATGCAGGGCCGTTCGGTTCTGGATGAAGCGATCGCAGGCGGCGGACGCATCGGCGATCTACACCACGAACTCGAAGCCTTGCAGCGGGAAATGTCCGACCCAGACAAGGCTGATGAAATGGACCGCATTCTTGATCGCTTCGGTCATGTGCAGGAGGAGTACGAGCATTTGGGCGGTTACGCGCTCGAATCGCAAGCCCGCGAAGTGCTCCACGGTCTGGGATTCAAAGACGATCAGATTGACGGCGACGTGGGCGCTCTCTCCGGCGGATGGAAAATGCGGGTTGCGCTGGCACGCGTCCTGCTCGGAATGCCGGATGTATTGCTGATGGATGAACCGACGAACCATCTCGACATCGAATCCATCATCTGGCTGGAGCAGTTTCTCAAGTCATTTCCCGGCGCGCTGCTCATGACCTCGCACGACCGCGAGTTCATGAATCGTCTGGTCTCAAAGATTGCGGAGATCGATAGCGGCGAGATCATCACCTACTCGGGTGACTACGATTTCTACGAGCGCGAAAGGGCGGTGCGAGAGAGCAACCAACACGCAGCATTTGCCCGACAGCAATCCATGCTTGCCAAAGAACAGCGCTTCATTGATCGTTTCAGGACGCACGCCGCCAAAGCGGCTCAGGTGCAGAGCCGGATTAAGGCGCTGGATAAAATCGAAAAGATCGAGTTGCCGAAGAAACGCCAAGTAGTGAAGTTTGACTTTCGTGTCCCCCCGCGATCCGGCGAACAGGTGGCCGTCCTAGAGAATCTGCACAAGAGTTACGGCCCGCGTGTGATTTACGAAGGGTTCAATCTCACCATCCGCCGCGGAGAACGATGGGCCGTCATGGGGAGAAACGGCGCGGGCAAGACTACTCTGCTCAAGATGATTGCCGGCGCCAGTGCTCCTGATGCGGGAAGCGTGCGGCTCGGCGCCAGCCTGTATATGGGCTACTTCGCGCAACAATCCCTGGACGTGCTCAATTCGGATCTCACGGTCATCGAACAGTTGCAACAAGATTTTCCCCAGGACGGTCTCGGGTCGTTGCGGAACCTGGCAGGGGCATTCCAGTTCTCCGGCGAAGACGTGGACAAGAAGATCCGCGCACTCTCCGGCGGAGAGAAATCGAGGCTGGCAATAGCACGCATGCTCTACAACCCGCCGAACTTCCTGGTGCTCGACGAACCTACGAATCACCTGGATCTCGCGACCAAGGAGATGCTGGTGGATGCCCTGAAGGACTTTGAAGGCACCATGATCTTCGTATCGCATGACCGCATGTTCCTTCGCGGTCTCGGCTCACGTGTGCTGGAACTGGGGGGCGAAAGCGGCACGGACCGCCATCCCACTGTTTATCCTGGGTCTTACGTTGAGTACGTGCAGAAGCTTGGACATGAGGCGCCTGGGATCTATTCGTAAGCCTTGCGGGGCTTTTGTGTATCGCCAAACAATGATCGATAGATGCTCTCCTCCCCGAACGGCCCACGCATTCTCGTGAGATCTGAAGCATAGGCCTTATTAAATGGAGGCTCGGTGGGGATCGATCAGCTTACTTCGTCCAGGGTCAATTAGGAAACAGGCGCGGAGCCACCCAGCTGCCTCCGCCCGTCCTTGGATTCATCCCTTCTCAACACCTCTAGTTGTTCGGTGGGCGCATACCAGGAAAGCGGCGCCCATGGGTCAGTCGGCCATCCAGTCGGTCCCGTGAGCCCATGGGCCTCTCGCGGTTTTCGTTTGCCACACTTGAAGACTGTGGGGCTTGCTGCCCACGAGCTTGAGCTGCGGTGGTTGCGTCCACAAGGCTGTAGTCGCAGCCGTCGATGCCTGGGTGATTCCCATCGCAGGGGACTAGCAGAATCGCGTGCTGGTTGCCGCTGGGGAGGATTCCATTGCCGACAATCTCTCCCCGATCATTGATGAACTCCGGGTCGTTAAACACTACGTCGGAACCGGGGAGAATCAGGCCACTCAGGTTGAGCATAGAACCGTCCTCCCACAAAAACAGGTGCAGAACGTTGCCCTGACAATCCGTTGAGGTTCCCACCGCCTGCCCGAGCGAGTTGATACCGACTCCATTCGTACACCCGTCGCCATCCACAGTGCCGAGATCCGTCTTCACGCCGTTCTGCCAGATAAACGCGTGATGTATCGTGTTTCCCGGGAAATCAGCGGTGCCGACAACCTGACCCGCATCGTTGAGCCAGGCCGCGTTCCCGTTATCTCCACCGAATGTCCCCAGATCCTTCATTCCCCTGCGGTCCCCAATGATGGGATGAGACGTCAGGTCCCCAACCAGGTCAGAGAATCCTGCAACCTGGCCGCTGTTGTTGAGTTCATTCAAAGAGCTAAAAGCGCCCCCAAGGGTGCCCAAGTCAATCATCTTGCCGTTCTCCCACAGAAAAATATCCACGGTCGGCAAGCCGGTCGCAGCATTGGTCGTGTTGTTGGTGAACGACATCCCAGCCACCTGTCCAAGGTCGTTCACGTTGAAAGCCATGCTGTCTGTTCCCTCGCCCAACGTGTGGAGATCTTGTATGAAGCCATTGCTCCAAACAGCCGCATGCATTTGGGTGCCTGTTCCCGGGACAAAAAAGCTGGCATTGGAATCCGCGATCTGGTTGGACGCCCCTCCCGCAATTTCACCGATGTTGTTCACGGCAAACGCAATACTTTCGGGTCCTCCCAGCGTTCCCAGATCGAATGGCTTGCGACCGAGCCACAGCGTCGCATGTACCTCTGGCACTCCCGCCTGGGGATCGATTAGTCCGTTGGTGGATCCTCCGACGATCAGTCCTGTGTCGCTAATCCATTGCTCGCAGCTGCTCGTGCCACCGGGAAGTGCACCCAAATCCGACAGCACTCCGTCTTGCCACAGGAAAGTATGTTGAATGAAGGAAGCTCCCGGCGCTGAGAAATAGGGATTAATGTTCGGGTAGTTGGGATCCAGGACGGATGTGGTCGCACAGCTGGAAACCATACCCCGATTGTTAAGCGGACCGGTTTGCCCGAAAACGATGCTGTCGGGCCCGCCTAGAGTCCCCAAGTCGATTAGCTTGTAGTGGTGGTGCTTCGCGTGCTCATCTTGGGCGGCCAGTTCAAGTGACATCGCCAAGAGGGCGAATGAAATTGCGATTCCGTAAGTCAGTTTTCTGGGTTTCATCTGCGCTCCTCCTCTGCATGCTTCGGTGCCTTTACTTCTCCACTTTCTCTACGGCAGCTGCTTTAGAAATTGGTTCTGAATTCGAATTGAGCGGCTCGCGCCCCTGACTGCTGGATTTGGCACTTCATGCGACGGGCGCGCAGATTCGGCACCGACCGAGTCCACGAGGCTGTAGTCACAGTCGTCGATGCCGGGATGATTCTCGTCGCAAGGGATCAACATGCATGGGTGCTCGCTGGGAACAGCGTCCGACGATCCCGTACAGGCGATTTCACCATGATCGTTGATAAGGAGGGCCGCCGTGACGGTCATGCTGCTGCCTGGGACAACGAGTTTGTTCAGGTCGACGAGGGGCCCGCCGTTCTCCCATAGGAATCCATGCAGATCGCCGACCCCGAAAGTAAATGAAGTGCCAGCGACTTGGCCCCGCGAATTGATGCTCCCCCCCTCACTGTCGAGGTCAGTGCCTACAGTGCCCAAGTCGGTCATCACTCCGTTGCGCCAGAGGAAGCCGTGGCCGTCTTGGTCGCCCGGAATCGTTGCAAAGCCGACGACCTCTCCCGCGTCGTTGACGAAGTCGGGATGCCCGAAAGTCCCTCCCAACCCGCCGTTAAGAAACAGGTCGACCATGCCTTGCGACTTGCTCCAGATGAACGGGTGCTCCGTTTGATCGCCGGGCGGGTTTGAAAACCCGACGACCTGACCACGGTTGTTGAGCCAGACCGTCCATCCACACGTGCCTCCCAGTCCCCCGAGGTCCGTCATCTTGCCGTCCTCCGGAGACCAGAAGAATGGGTCCACTGTAGGAACACCAGTCGAAGGGTTAGCGCTGAAACTGATGAAGGATTCGCCGGCAACTTCGCCGCGGTCGTTGATGATCCAAGCAGTGCTGTCCGGGCCACCTAAAGTGTGCAGGTCCCGCATAGACCCGTTCTGCCAAATGAAGGCGTGGGTTTCCGTAGCGCCAGGGACGGCTAGCGCATTAAATGTGAATGGAAGTCCAGCGTAAATCCCGCACGCAGCAATGTTGTCATTCGCGAAAGGGTCAGGAGTCCTGGTGAGCGAGCCTCCGACGACTTGGCCTAAGTCATTGATCGCATTAGCGCTGCTTTCATTTCCCCCGAGGGTTTCGAGATCCGCAATGTGACCTCTCTCCCATAGAACCGCACGAATTTCGCCCGGCCACCCGGTCAGCGGGTCCGTGGCACCATTCTCAGCTGCCCCTGCGATCTGGCCAAAATTGTTAATTGCGCTTGCATAAGAGCTAAGATACTTACCTCCGTGTAGCGGCGGCAGAGGAGTCACGACACCGTCCTGCCAAACGAAACCTATGTCGACGAAGCAATCGAAAAAACACGAATTCGGCGCATTGGGATCAGGCGTGGACGTGTCTAGGGCACCCACTGACATCCCTCGAGCATTCAACTGCCCAAAGGATGGGCCGTCCCCATTGAAGCCACCGCCAGGAGCGCCGGGACCACCGAACGAGCCTAAATCAAATAACTCATAGTGATGGTGCTTGGGTCGCCCATCCTGTGCGGCCAGTGGAAGTGAGATCGCCATTAGGGCAAGCGTGACCGTCGCTACGCGCATCAGCTGTCGAGATTTCATATGCACTCCTCCGCACCGCTCAGGTGCACTGTTTACTTTCGTTACGGCAGCCGACCTGGATATTGATTCCGCACTCGAATTGAGCGGCTCGCAGCTCGAGCTGCGGGACCCACCCCGGAACGATTCAGTCGTTTCTGACACTATTCATGTACCGACGTGCTGCGACGCAACCGGCCGTATCGTCTGGCCCCTTGGCGGAGCGAAGTGGTGGGTGCCGGAACCATGTCAGTTGCTGCGGCCCCGTCGTCCGCATTGTGATCATTCCCATCGGCCGGAATTAGCAGTAAATCATGCTGGTCGCCGTTAGGAAGGACTCCGGTGGCGGCAATTTCCCCGCGATCATTGATAAAGTTCAGATTTGCAATAAACAGGCCAGAGTTCGCGGGAATCAGGGTATTCACGTCGTAAAGAACGCCATCCTGCCACAGAGACGCAATCCCACCCACGCCGCATATGCCGGCATCAACGATGATCTGGTCTTTCGCATTAATTTCATAAGCGGTGCTGCAAGTCGCACCGTTCGGGACTCCGAGGTCGATCATCGTCCCGTTTCTCCAGAGAAATCCATGATGGTATTGGTTGGAGCCAGGCACATCGGCACGACCGACAATTTCCCCGGCATCATTGATCCAGTAAGCGTCTGAATTGTCTCCGCCAAGCGTACCTAGATCCGCCAATGCACCTTGGTTCCAAAGAAATGCATGGTGAGTTTTGTTTCCAGCTAGGTTCGAGGTGCCGACAATCTGGCCTTTCCCGTTGATTGCCCCTCCGCTGCCGCCGTCCACTGCCGACCCCACAAAGCCGCATGTGCCGCCGAAGGTGCCGAGGTCAATCATTCTGCCGTCTTTCCAAAGAAATGGGTCCTGCGTGGGCACATTGGACGGGCAAAGGTCTCCATTATTTGGGTTCGGCGTTGAGTTTATGTACGACCAGCCGACAACTTGGCCGCGTTCGTTAATGTCGGCACCCCAACTATCGGGGCCCCCAAGGGTACCCAAGTCCTCCATGTCAGCCATTCCGCCACAATGAATCCGTGTGTCTCCGTCCCGAATGGCAAGAAGGAATATGGATCCGGCACCGTATTGAGCGCGATTCCGGTCACCTCCCCTAGGGTATTCATGGCGTTAGCAAAACTGAAACTTCCACCGAGGGTCCCGAGATCGACAATCTCACCGTCTTTCCCCCAACGGACGGCAACCTGCTCCGGCAGTCCAGTGATCGGGTCAAAGAATCCATTTTCTGACTCTCCCATGATCAAGCCTCGCTCATTGACCCAATAGGCTGTGCTGCTGTAACCGCCCGGAACTGTTCCCAGGTCAGTTAGAACTCCGTGCCTCCATTTGAAGGCATGCAGGATGTAGCAGTCCGGGCGAGAAACAGTTTGGCGCGTCGGGGTCGGGAAGCCCTGTGTCCGCTCCACCGACGACGGTTCCGCGATTATTCACACTTTCCATGATCGGACTGGAGAAAAGAAACTGCTGGGACCCCCGAAAGTTCCCATGTCTTTGACAATGTAATGAGGGTCATTCGAGCGATTGTTGGCTCGGCTGCTGCCAACGGGATCGCGCTAGCCACGGCTAGTGCGGCGATTGATGCCATCGTGGCAAACCCATCCAGTTTGCTGATTTCATGTGCCCTCCTCTGGGCTGCTCTTGTGACGATCCCATTCCTAGTGAGAGTTCGTGGCACAGAGATCAAGCAGACGGTTTCGCTCCCCCGGACGACTTGTGATTGCGCAGAGGGCGCTCCTGGAATTACAATTTGGTGTCGGACGGGTTTCTTGACCGCCGCTCCGGCTTGCCCACACTGCAACGTACCTCGCTGGGGCTCAGAAATCCTTCCCAACTTCTGGAAAAATTCTGGAAAAGTTCTTGCCGAACGTATGAACGGGCAACCCAAGCAGGTTTACGCGTTTGGTCCTTTTCGGTTCGACCCAGAAGAACACCTCCTGGTGCGTGATGGCAAGGCAATCCCACTCGCCCCGAAGGTCGTGGAAACGTTGCTTCTGTTCGTTCAGAACGCGGGTCGCTTGATCGAGAAGGACGACCTGATGAGGCGGGTTTGGCCCTCCACTTTCGTAGAAGAGGGAAATCTTAATAAGAACATCTTTACATTGCGCAAGACTCTGGGCCAGTGGGATGGCGGCTTGGAGTACATCGAGACAGTGCCAAAGCGCGGCTACCGATTTGTGGCACCTGTGAAGCTAGAAAGAGAGACTGATGCGAAGCCGCAGCTCGCCGCCGAAATGGTATCGAACTTTCAGGATACTACCGCAAGAGCCTCATTGAACGCCACCCGTGTCACTGCGATCCTAGTCGCTGCAGGAGCCATCGGCCTTTATCTCTTCTGGTTTGTCCGCCGCCAGCAACCGGCGCCTGAGCCAAAAGTAAGCCAACTCACGGCCAATTCCAGCGATAACCCGGTGACGAGCAGCTCCATCTCGCCGGATGGCAAATACTTGGCGTTTACCGATAAGACGGAGAGGATGCGGGTGAAACTGATTGGAACTGATGAAACGGAGGCCATATCCGAGCCGGAGTCACTCAAGGGCATCCCAGTAGCTTGGGA
The DNA here is from genome assembly GCA_963842075.1 of uncultured Acidobacteriota bacterium. Lineage (GTDB taxonomy): Bacteria > Acidobacteriota > Terriglobia > Terriglobales > Acidobacteriaceae > Sulfotelmatobacter. The sequence continues at coordinate 815,297 of CAWJFA010000024.1, forward strand.
GATTGTCGGATGGTTCCCTGATGGCACCAGATTTCTTGCCAATTTGCATTCGCCGCAGTCTTATCCTTGGACTGAGTACGTACCCGCGAATGTGGAGGACACAAGCATCTGGATTGTTTCCTTACTGGGTGGAGTACCTCGTAAACTTCGTGACAGCGCCCGTGCGTTTTCGGTTTCGCCTGATGGCTCCCTTCTCGCCTTCGGAACAGGGACGAGCGAACTCGGGAATCGTGAAATCTGGCTGATGGACCCGGGCGGTCAGCAGGCACGGAAACTTTATGACACTGACGGTGATACTGCGATTAGCAACCTCCAGTGGTCGCGTGATGGGCAACGAACGATTTATCTAAAGCGTGGTAGATCACACTCGGCACTTATAAGCCGCGACCTCAACGGTGGACCTCCCACAACTGTACTTTCAATCTCAAATCCAGATGAACTGAAGGATTTTATTTGGTTGCGTGATGGGCGATTGATCTACGCTATCTCTGAGGATCAGGAAATCAACTCGTGCAACTATTGGCAATTTAAAATCGACACGGGCACGGGCGAACCGATCGGGAGACCACGGCGAGTTACGAACTGGTCCGGATTCTGCCTCTATAGAGCGAGCGCGACAGCGGACGGTAAGAGGCTCGTATTTCATAAGTGGGCAAGGCGGACCACTGTGTATGTTGCTGACACGGAGGTCGATCATGCGTGGGCTACTTCGACGAAGCATCTTACATTGAACGAGTATGTCAATGCGGCCGAAACATGGACCCCCGATAGCAAGGCACTGATTTTTCGTTCGTGGCGCAACGGTCATTTGAGGCTCTTCAAGCAGGCAGTCGACTCAGATACAGAAGAACCGGTTTTGATCGGCGCAGCGAATGTGGGGGGCACCAGCATAAGTCCTGACGGCTCGTGGCTTTTCTACCTAGATTGTGGGAAAGGAGGAGATTGTGATCTGCCGACGACCTCCCTGATGCGAATTCCGATTCAGGGAGGGACACCACAACAGGTGCTAACATCTGACACTTATGGGAGACCGCGATGTGCCGTTTCTCCCTCGCTCCTGTGTGTCATTGCCGAGCAGAGTGAGGATGGAAAACCGCTTATTTTCACCGCCTTTGACGCCCTCATGGGTCGCGGCCATGAACTCACTCGGTTTGAAACCGAACCCGGCGCCAGCTATACGTGGGGCCTCGCTCCGGATGGTTCGCATGTAGCGGTCCTCAAGAATGGCGACGCGCGGATACACGTTCTCTCGCTGAACGGGCAGGCGTCGCGGGAGATTGCGGTAAAGCGTTGGAATCATTTGGCAGGTGTGTATTGGGCGGCGGACGGAAAGAGTTGGTTTGTCTGTGGCTTGACGCAGTCGGGCTCGGTCCTGTTGCATGTGGATTTACAAGGCAGGCCGGCCCCCGTGTGGAAGGAGAAAGGAATGACAATTGCGTATGGCCTGCCTTCTCCCGATGGCCGTCGCCTTGCGATCGTGGGTACTACGATCACTAGCAATGTTTGGATAATGGAAATCTTTCAAATATAGTAAGACCGAGGCGTTCTTCGCTCTAGCTTGGGCGACGACGCAGTTTATAAACCACAGCTTTCCCGGCAAAACATCGGCAGATCAGTAATTAGTCATATCGGACATATACCCATCTTCAACTCGTCTTGCTTAGTCATGAGGAGCAGGACCAATTTGCCTTTCCTTCATTTGTAAGATGACTTGTAGCGTCAACATCCGGTTCTACGTCTTGTCATACCTTTCAGTGGGTGCTCGGCGCTATCTGGACTCAAGATGAACCCAACTTTTTCATCTGGACCAAAATGGGGACCAAGTCTTCCGCGTCGTTTGAATCTCTGGAAGGACCTCCAGAGGAGGAGGAGGCGGCACCGGCGGCGGCAGCGATGACCGCGGCACCGACACCAGGAGCGCCCGCAGCGGCGGCGTCCGCGGCGACGACGGCGGTATCACGAAGGAAACGACAAAGACGACGACAAGCAGGAGGAAAGTGACGCTGATAATGATGATGAAAGAATAGTAGTAGCAGGAGTAAGACTAGAAGAAGCAGTAACAAAGCAAGAAGGAGGAGACTCTGTGGAAGAACGCCGATCCCAATATTCCCGTCCTGCAACAAGCGAAAACCGAGTACGCGAAGCTGAAATAATCCCCGCCGACTCTTGCTGTCCGTGCTGAATTGGGCTTTGTCTCTTCTACAGCCCAAATTTGTGAGATGGCTTGAGTGTCCGTCGGCAATGACATTCGTTCCAGGGCTTCTGCAACTTGCGTCGTCTCCATCACATTCACATAGGCAGACTGAGCAATTTGGGACAGCCGCAACGCTCCAGGGGGCGTTCCGGGTTTACAATGGCGCCTACCTTGGAGGTGGGAAGCGGGTGGCGGCAGAACCGGGCGATGTGGGATCGACAGCTTTACGGACTCTTCAGACAGTGTCTGTAGAATCTCGCCTCTGGCGAGATGCTGAAGAATACTCTTCGATTGCGGCGAGTGTCATCTCGGCGTTTGCATTATTAGCGTCCAATCACAGCGCCTCCATATAGGGGCGAATGAGATTACTAACCCGGCAGACTTTGGCGTGGCGGTAGATTTCGTCGATGCTGGCCTTTTTCTGGCGAAGACAATCCTTTAGGGCTTCGATTGCGACGTCGAGTCCGATTTTGTTCCGAAATTTGAAACAGTCGGTAGGGCCTCAAAACAACATTTTGCAGACACCGTCTGCAAAATTCGTCGCGCCGTGCCGACGCTTTTGCTGCCCAAGAAACAAGTGGTGCGGGCGGAGGGACTTGAACCCTCATGGGCCGTTTAAGCCCTGCGGATTTTCATACCGTCTACGGCTTTCGCCGCCCGACGTGACGCTCTTGGAGAGCTCACGTTAGTTTGCGGTCTGGACTATCCCTTCACCATCCTCCGGAGAGTCCGGAGCTTAGGTGCTGCCCGTCTAGTCTCTACACCTTCCCGGCTCGAGTCTCTCCGGGCTTGGCTCGGGATTGCCATTTAAGGTTTCCCCGAATTTGAGCAGTTCTGCATCGCCGGTTTCCCGGACGAGCACTCAAGTTTTCCTTAAGTCCGCTGCGTATGCCATTCCGCCACGCCCGCGCGTGACTGTCTTACCCATGATAGGGCACGTTGCCCGATTTTACATATCCGTTTCCTCGTCACCAGTTTGCGCTTGCGTGGCATTCTCCTCGTTACCTTCCTCCACCTTGTTCCTCTTCTTCCGCATGACATTGATTGCAGCGGCGTCGAGCGATTAGAAGGCTTCGCACGCTGCCAATATATCGCGCGGCTGAGGGCCGGGGCGCGCGAAGTTTGGGGCAGGAGAAAGTTTCCCGCCGTCGATCTGTTGTGTCATTCCGGAAAGAACAAGGAAACGCTCTTACTTAGTCTGCAAGCGGAGGCGAGCCAGTAGCGCATAGGCTTTGCGAAACCAGGAGCGTTCGCGGCGGCGCTGGTAGGCGGGCATCGTGGGGCCTTTGTCGAGTATTTTCTGAGCCCACTGCCGGGCTTCATCGTTGCGGCCTTGCGAATGAAGGAAAAGAGCGTAATTGTAGTATGTCTCTGAGCTGGTTGAAATCTTTGTGGCCTGTTGAAAGAGAGACCCAGCTTTTGCTGATCCTCCGGTTTGCGCGTAGGCATGGGCTAGAAGGCCTACGGCGCGATAGAAGTCATAGTTGGGATCGGCAGCAACAGCTCGCTCAAGGTCTGGAACCGCGGCGGCGAAGTCCCCCAACCCGATTTCAGCGACTCCTCGCCTGTAAAAGGGGTCAACCGAATCGGTACGGGAGGAGATGGCCTTGTCATAGCAGGCGCGGGCTCGAGAAAAGTCGCCGTCGTCCAGATAAAGAAGGCCAAGTTCTTCGTAATTTCCCGCCGAAGGATTATCGAGGATCGCCCGCTCGAGTTCACGAATCCGGCGGCGGCGAGGAAAAGCCTGAAAGGAAGTACGGAGCAGCCCAGCGTCTGGAATCACTTCTGCAACTATATAAACCAGCGCCCCAATCCATCCCAGGAACAAAATGATGAAGAGCCAGTAAATATCGGGCCGGCGGCGAATAAAATGGACGATGGCCACCGCCTGCAGAAGAAAGCCCCACCACGAGGCGAAGAAGAAAAAAAGCGATCCCATGAGAAGCGCAATATAACATGGGAAGCTTTTAAATCGGGCGCGACGGCGTCAGGTAAAGAGCTCTAAGGAAAGTCGTCGCACCAAGAACCGCTACGCCAGTCGCGCCTGTCTCTGTGGGGGTGGGGGCGGCCGCGGTCATCTCGGCAAAGACTGCCACCGTGCCTGATGCTCCGGGCAAACATCGCGCTATACCGGTTTGGTTGATTGTGGCGACTGCCTTTGACAAACCTCGTCAAGCGCGGTTCCTCTACAGGCCTCCGGTGAACCGCAATGGTAAAATCGTGGGTGGTGAAGCCTTTCACGCGTTCTATCCGTCTGCTGGCCTCCGATATTGACGGCACTTTACTCAATCCGCAATTTCAGATTTCAGACGGCGATCTTACAGCAATGCGGCGGGCTTATGCTGCTGGAATTGAGGTTGTCCTGGTAACTGGGCGGCGCCATACTTTTGCCCTGCCGATCGCCAAGCAGTTGGGATTTGATTTGTGGCTGATTAGCTCGAATGGGGCGGTGACGAGGTCTTTGGCTGGCGAGACTTTCCATCGCGATCTGATGCCGCGGGAAATCTGCCGCGGGTTATGTGGAGCGATGCAAGACTTTCGCGGAAATACCGTTCTGACATTCGACAAGGAAACCAAGGGCGCAATCGTGCTCGAACACCTGGACGACTTGAACGCGAGCATCCGGCGGTGGCTGGAGAAGAACATGGCATACATTGAGTTTGTCATCCCGATCGAGAAGGCGCTGGTGAGCGATCCGGTGCAGGCAATGTTTTGTGGGTCGACGGCGCGCATGAGATTGGCCCTGCGGGCGCTGCAAGGCAGCGGAATGGACAACCAGGTCACGATTCTCCGCACCGAATATCCCAACCGGGATCTTTCCATGATCGATGTGCTGAATGTCGGCTGCTCCAAGGGACACGCACTCAAACGCTGGGCCGCGTATCGCGGCTATCACCGCGAGGAGGTCATGGCCATCGGTGATAACCACAATGACGTCGAAATGCTTGAGTTTGCTGGCCATCCGGTTATCATGGGGAATGCCTGCGAAGAGCTGCGCGGACGCGGCTGGAGTGTGACTCTCGGGAATGATTGCTGCGGAGTAGCCGCAGCGTTGGCGGAAGTGGTAAGCGGTTAGAATATCTGACATGCGGAAGGCGATCCAATCCGGCGGATGGGCAGCGGTAATCGCTGTGGCTGCGATGATGGCGCTGCCCTGCCAGGCAGCCGACTCAGCCGTGCTGCGGAACGGATTCTCGATCGTTCATCAGCGCAGGCAAGTCATTGGTACTATAACGCGGCTGTACGTGAATGGTGACGGATCGAGTTTCGTAGATGTGCCGACTTCGGAAATTGATCACATCGAGGCCCTGCCCGATGCTCCTGTTCCGCAGGTAAAGGTGCAACCGGCAACAGAGAGCGTTGAACATCTGGTGGACCTGAATCGAGTAATAGCGGCGGCTAGTGGAACTTATCGGCTGGACCCTGATTTGGTGAACAGCGTGATCCGCGCCGAGAGCGGCTTCAATGTGCGGGCGGTTTCGCCAAAGGGCGCGCAGGGCCTGATGCAGTTGATGCCTCAGACCGCGTCGCAACTGGGCGTTCACAATGCATTCGACCCGCAGGCCAATGTGGAGGGCGGCACTCGCTATCTGCGCGAACTGCTGGAGCGTTACGACTTCGACCTGATCAAAGCGTTGGCCGCCTACAATGCCGGTCCCGAGCGTGTGGAGCAGTATGGAGGCGTTCCTCCTTACTACGAAACCAAGGCTTATGTGGCGCGCATTGTGCGCGACTTCAACAAGAAGAAGATGGTAGCCAAGGCCGCGGCGAAGCCCGTGGGTCAAGCGAATGCGGCCAACAAATCAGCCGCAACGCATGTTTCCTCGGCCAAGTTGGAAAAGTCCAGATCGCAAACCCAGGCGAAAGCCACGCCCAATCCAGCCCGCGAATCGAACTAGCTTCATTAGGATTAGAGGATCGAGCGCACGACGCCACCGTCGGCACGCAACGCGGCGCCGTTTATGGCAGACGAGACCGGGCTGCAAAGAAACGCCACGAATGCCGCGACCTCATCGGGTTCTATGAACCGCTTTAGCAACGACGTGGGTCGCATGCTCTGGAAGAATTCTTTTTCCACGGTTGCGCGATCGGTCTTCTGCTGGACCGCCAACTGATCGACAAACCCAATCACCCCCTCGGAAGCAGTGGGCCCGACCAACACGCTGTTGACAGTGACGTTTGTACCTGCGGCAGTTTCAGCCAGGCCCCTGGAGATGGCGAGTTGCGCGGTCTTGGTCATTCCATAATGAATCATCTCCGCCGGAATTTGCACCGCCGATTCGCTGGAGATGAAGACAATTCGTCCCCAATTGCGCTGCTTCATGCGCGGAAAATAATGACGGCTGAGCCTCACGCCGCTCATGACGTTGACTTCGAAGAACCGCTGCCAGTCTGAGTCGGGGATATCTTCGAAGGGCTTGGCTTCGAAGATGCCAAGATTGTTAACTAGAATCTCGACATCGGGAATTTGCTCAGTGGCCTTACGGACGCCCTCCGCCGTACCCAGGTCGGCCGCAAGTCCTCTGGCTGAGCCGCGAACTCCCGATCGAGCCAGAGAGTCGAGGGCTCGATCTACCCGCTGCTGCGTGCGTCCGTTGACGACGACAGATGCGCCCTCCATCGCCAAAGCTTTCGCAATGGCGTATCCAATGCCGGCCGACGATCCGGTGACGAGAGCGCGCTTGCCTTCGAGTTTAAGATTCATAGAGATTCGATGTGACTCGAGAGACGACCGATTCACGCTGGCTTCCTTACACTGATCCCCAGTTTGACCCCCTCGCCGCACTCATTTACCTTGGGAGTGCCGTTTCCGGTTCGCGTTGCGAGGCCGCTGCGCGAAGCTTCTCGACTTCATGGATAAAAAACGTATCGTGGCCAGTGCCGTGGTGTTCTTCATACTGGCCGCTCTGCTTTATCTGCAATATCGCCACTGGCAAAGCTTTGACTGGGGCACGTTCTGGGCTGAGACCCATCGCATCAAGAAGATTCACGTGCTGCACGCGATTGCGCTGATTTATATCGCATATTTCATGCGCGCGGTGCGCTGGAAGATCTTTTTGCAGCCCGTTCGTCCCAAGATCACCACTTTGAATCTGCTGTCTCCAACCTTGATTGGGTTCGCGGGTTTGGCATTGCTGGGCCGCGCCGGCGAATTCATCCGTCCCTATTTGATCGCGCGGCGCGCCGATCTTTCGTTTTCTTCCCAGCTGGCGGCCTGGACAGTGGAGCGCATCTTTGACGTCGGCGCGTTTACAGTACTCATGGTGCTGGCGATTTTTCTTCCCAGTGCGCTGCCCGCAATTCCGCATCCGGAGTATTACATCCGCTTTCGCGAAGGCGGATTTCTGCTCATAGGAGTCGTGCTTTTGCTGACCGTGGGGGCTATCGTGGTCCGGCGCGGCGGCGACGCGGTCGCACAGTGGGTAGAAGCGCGGTTTGGACATCTCTCCGCGACCTTTGGCCACAAGCTGGGCCAAAGAGTGCGCGAATTCGGCCAGGGTCTCGACACTATTCATGGTCCGCTGGCGCTACTGCTGTTGACTCTGGTCTCGGTGGGGATGTGGTACGTCATCGCGTTGGCATATCAGGAAGTGACTCACTCCTACGGCGTACCATCGCTGGAGATTCCCGTGTCCCAACTTCTGATCCTCATGGGAGCGAGCATGCTGGGCTCAATGCTCCAGTTGCCGGCGGTGGGCGGAGGGTCGCAGATGGCGACGATTGCGGCGCTGTCGAGCGTGTTCGACGTGCCTCCGGAAATCGCAGCGAGCTGCGGAATTCTGCTATGGCTGGTGACATTCGCTGCAGTTGTGCCGCTAGGACTTATCTTGGCGCATCATGAGAGATTGTCACTGCGAAAGTTGTCGGAGGAAAGCCATCGGGCCGAAGATGCGGAAATCGCCGGCCCGACGGCGTGAATGTTGAGCCTTGGTCGATTACACAGGTATCTGCCGCGCGGCTCGGCATTACTCGCCTGTTACAATTTCTGTATTAATCCCAAACATTGGCTTTGCAAGATAAGGCTTCGAGAAACTTCAGCCCATGAAATGTCCTTTTTGCGGATTTGCGAACGATAAGGTGGTTGACTCGCGCGAAAGTAAAGAGGCGGAGTCGATCCGCCGGCGGCGCGAGTGCCTGAAATGCAGCAAGCGCTTTACCACCTACGAGCGCATCGACGAGATCCCGTACATGGTGGTCAAAAAAGACGGCCGGCGGGAAAAGTTTGACCGCCAGAAGGTTTTGAACGGGCTGCTGCGCGCCTGTGAGAAGCGTCCGGTACCGATCAGCAAACTGGAACAAATTGTGAACGAGGCAGAGTCGTTCGTCATCGAGTCACAGGAACGCGAACGCAAGACCAGCGAACTCGGCGAACTCATCATGAACCGGCTCCGCCGCTACGATAAAGTGGCATACGTACGCTTTGCCTCTGTATATCTCGACTTCAAGGACATAAAAGAGTTCATGAACGAGTTGAGAGACTTGGTAAAGGCAAAAGAAACTGAGCCCCGTCCGAAGTCGGCAGTGAAAGGTTAGGGCTTCCCCTCCCTGGAACGCTTTGCAGTCGGCACGGAATGACATGACTCATAAAATAACTCTGATACCCGGCGATGGTATCGGTCCCGAGGTAACTCGGGCGACGGTGCGCATTTTGGAAGCCACTGGGGTGAAATTCGATTGGGAATCGTTTGCGGTGGGCGCGGATGCGTTCGAAAAGCACGGAGAATACATCCCAAAGGAAGCGATTGAATCGATCGAGCGAACTCATGTCGCGCTGAAGGGCCCGGTAACAACGCCCGTTGGAGGCGGTTTTTCCAGCATCAATGTCGCGCTCCGTCAGAAGTTTGAACTGTATGCGAACTTCCGGCCCATCCGCAATCTGCCGCATATCCCGACGCGATACCCTGACGTCGACCTCATCATCGTGCGCGAGAATACCGAAAGTCTGTACTCCGGACTGGAGCACGAAGTCGTTCCCGGCGTGGTGGAGAGCTTAAAGATCATCACAGAAAAGGCTTCCACCCGCATCGCGAAATTTGCTTTTGAGTATGCCCGCAAGAATCAACGCAAGAAAATCCACGCCATTCACAAAGCCAACATTATGAAACTCTCGGATGGCCTATTCCTGCGTTGCTGCCGCACCGTGGCCAAGGGCTATCCTGAAATTACGTACGGCGAGCACATCGTAGACAACACCTGCATGCAGCTTGTGATGAATCCATACCAGTACGACATGCTGGTGATGGAAAACCTCTACGGAGACATACTTTCAGATTTGTGCGCGGCATTTGTTGGCGGGTTAGGATTTGTGCCCAGCGCAAACCTGGGCGATCATTGCGCAATTTTCGAGGCTGTACATGGTTCAGCACCCGACATTGCGGGCAAGAATCTGGCGAATCCAACAGCACTGCTGCGCTCTTCGCTGCTCATGCTGCGGCATCTGGGCGAGTTCGACGCTTCCACACAGATTCGCAATGCGTTGGAAAAGGTTTACCGCCATCACGAGAAACTGACGCGGGATATTGGCGGCCAGGCCGGCACCTCAGAATTCGCCGATGCCGTGATCGAAGAAATGGACAAAGCGAAAGCATCCCCAGCCGCCATCCGCTAAAATAATTTCATTTCACGCTTGGGGCCTCACCGCTCAATGAGGCAGAAAAGGGGCGTTATGAAGCATAGGTTAATTACAGGTGTGTTCAGTGGCATTGCATGCATGGTTCTTTTCCTGGGATCGGCAGCGGGGCAAGGCGGCGAACTGGTAGCCGCGGAATATGGCGCCGGCAGCCACCGTGTGGATGTAACCCAACAAGTGCGAGCTTTTATGCACGATGGAATTTTGCGGTTCGACGTGAACGATCAAACTTTTGGTGTCGATCCCGCTCGGAATCACGTCAAAGAGCTTTTCATCCGGATACGTCACTGGGACGGTAACACCGAGGAGTTTCGCTTCCCCGAATACGCCCATGTAGATCTGGCCTTGGATCCGGACAGAGGATATGAGTGGCATGACAGGGAATTCCACATCATGCGCGCGTTCTACGGTGGCGCCGGACATTTTGTCGATGTAACGGAACAATTGCGTGGCATGAAGCATGATGGGAGATTGTTCGTTATCGTCGACAACCGCAGCATGGGCGTGGACCCCGACCCAGCCGTGCATAAAGTATTGCGCGTGCTCTATTTTCACGATGGTCAGCGCAGACAAATAGTGGTTCCGGAACACGCCGAACTGCGTTTGCCGTAGAGCTCATCTTTACTATCATCTTGTTAAGCAAAGTTGTTAAACAAGGGCGCGGCAGACGCTTGCCGTGCCTTTCGAATTTACCGTTTATCTTTTCCACCATTGACTCTGGTCGCGGATGAGAGTAAATTCGCCCGTTCTGGGGAATTAGAGGGGATGGCGAAGACAACGCGCCGTATGGGGGTAGTTCTGTTTCAGCTGGGCGGGCCCGATACGCTAGCTGCGATAGAGCCTTTTCTTTATAACCTCTTCTGTGACCCCGATATCATTGACTTTCCTTTTGCGCGGATTGGCCGTAAACCTCTCGCCAAACTCATTTCGAGCACACGCGCCCGCAAGGTGCAACACCACTACGCGACCATCGGGGGAGGCTCGCCCATCCGGCGATTCACCCAGCAGCAGGCGCTTGCGTTGGAGAAGGAACTGAAACGTCAGGGTCTGGATGCTCGCTGCTTTGTCGCGATGCGCTACTGGCATCCTTTTACCAGCGAAGCCATTGAGCAAGTCGAGGCGGCGCGCTGCGAGGAGTTGGTGTTGTTACCCCTGTATCCCCAGTATTCCTCAACCACGACCGGATCGAGTCTGAACGAGTGGCGGCGACTATTTCACGCCCGCATTCCCGTACACAACGTAGGCCCCTTCTACCGGCATCCCACATATTTAGACGCGGTTGTGGAAAAGGTAGAAGAGTCTTTGTCGCGCTTTGAAATACCGGAGCGGGCAGAAATTGTGTTTAGCGCCCATAGCCTTCCTATGTCAGTGATTGCGAAGGGCGACCCCTACCAGCGGCAGATCGAGGAAACAGCAAGGCTTCTAATGAGGCGCGGGGGATGGCCTAATCATTACCGGCTCTGCTATCAGAGCAAAGTGGGCGCGAGCAAGTGGCTGCAGCCTTCCCTGCACCGGACGCTTCGCGATCTCGCGACGGAAAATGTGCGAGAACTATGTGTTGTTCCGGTGGCCTTTGTTTCCGACCACGTGGAAACACTGGGTGAGATTGATCACGAAGCGCGCGAGGAGGCACGCCGACTTGGCATCACTCAGTTCGAAATGACTTCTGGCCTGAACGATTCTCCGAAATTTATTTCGGCACTGGGGCAATTGGTAATAGAAGCCCTGTGCGATGAGGTTGGCTCACGCGCGGCCGTCCATGCAAATGGTAGACAACTGGCTTCGCCACAATTGCTGGCAGCCTCGGGAGATTAAGCAGCACTTTATAGCAGGAGGGCATTCATGGCGGTTCCGGGCAGCGATCAACCGAACCCGAGTCCTAATCCAGATCCGGCGCAACCCGCGCCGCGGAGCACGACCGATGCTACGAAGTACGTAGGGACGCCGGCGGTCGGAACCTCGAAGGCCGCAGCGGCCGGGGGGCTTTCTAACCCAGGACCCTCGAATACCGACATTGACCGGCGCCGGCGCCGACTGGTCTGGGTGGGCGTAACCGCGTTCCTCACTGCATGGTTTCTAGCTTTCTTCCGATTCTTTCTCCCGCGCACCCTTTTCGAACCCAATACGGTCTTCAAGATCGGCTATCCCTCGGAGTTTGCCCTGGGAGTAGATACCAAGTTTCAGCAAAAATACCGAATCTGGGTCGATCGCACGCCCGACCGCCTTTTCGTCATTTACGCGCGCTGCACCCACCTGGGCTGCACACCAGATTGGAAACCCAGCGAGAACAAATTCAAATGTCCGTGCCACGGCAGCGGCTATGACAGCGAAGGCATCAACTTCGAAGGGCCGGCCCCGCGTCCCATGGACCGCGCTCACGTGGAAAAGGCGCCCGACGGCCAAATCATCGTCGATACTTCCCGGCTGTACCAATGGCCGAAAGGACAGCCGTCGCATTTCAATGATCCAGGAGCATTCTTAACCGGAGTGTAAACGCATAGTAGCGCCGGCGTCCCGCCGGCCTTTGCATAGATTACGAGGCAATGATGGCTGACGAGAATAACGGCAAGAACGGCAAGGTCGGATTAGTCGATCGCGTCAAAGACGACATTCAGGCGATGAAGGTCGACATCCCCACCAAGGCGAAAGAACAGATCGAGGGGCTGAAAGATCCCACCAAGACCCAGGTCTACACCTCGATCTTCCGCCACAAGCACGACGACACTCCGCGCAATCGCGCTCTGGGCGTCCTTTCCAACGTGTTTCTGCACTTGCACCCCGCGAAGATCAATCGCGACGCCGTGCGCTACAGCTACACCTGGGGCATGGGGGGCATCACCTTTTTTCTGTTCATCATCCTCACCTACACCGGCGTGCTGCTGATGTTTTACTACCACCCCAGCAAAGTACAGGCATTTCGTGACGTGCTCTACCTCGAGCACGATGTTCCCTTCGGCAAGATTCTGCGCAACATGCACCGCTGGGCGGCTCACCTGATGGTGATCGGCGTGTGGCTGCACATGTTCCGCGTGTTTCTGACGGGCTCGTATAAGAAACCGCGCGAATTCAACTGGAACATTGGCGTGCTGCTGCTCGTGTTTACTTTGTTGCTCTCGTTCACTGGATATCTACTTCCCGACGATCAACTCGGATTCTGGGCCGTAACGGTGGGAACCAACATGGCTCGAGCTACGCCGCTCTTGGGGCATGAAGGCCCGTTCGGTTCAATGCTGGGCATGACGCCATACAACGACGTGCGTTTCGGACTGCTCGGCGGCTCAATCGTAGATGCAAATGCGCTGCTGCGTTCCTACATTTGGCACTGCATCGGCATTCCAATCGTGGCTTCGATCCTGATGATCGTGCATTTCTGGCGCGTCCGGAAAGACGGCGGAATCTCCGGTCCAGCGCCGGTCATGCTCGAAGCCGAAGCGGATAAGCCACGAAGAGGACCGAAAGCGGCGGGAGAGTAGCAAGATTCGTGTGGGGACAGCCGCCCTCGGCTGTCCGCCCGAGCGCAGCTCGGCCGCCTTCGCCGGCGCCAGTAACAACCCGTCGAGCTCCGCTCGACACGGACGGTCGAGGGCGGCCGTCCCTACAAAGTTCTTGGAGAAAGTATGGACTGGCGACAACTGTGGGAGATCTGCTCCGCTCCAGATAACGTTCCAATCGTAGGCCTGATCCCGCTCCTGGCGTTCTATATTTACCTCGCCTGGAAACAAGCGCATGCCAACGATGTGTTAATCGCGCAACTGGAAGGCGACGCCGCCCTCGCTAAGACTCATCACCGCAAGACCTGGCCCTTCAAATCCGGCTGGCAAAAGGAAGTTCACGTCTGGCCATTTTTGCTGCGCATCGAATTTCTCGCCGCCATCATCGTCACCATCATTCTGATGGTTTGGTCGATCACTCTGAATGCCCCTCTCGAAGAGCCCGCCAATCCTAACTTGACAATGAACCCGGCGAAGGCCCCGTGGTATTTCCTCGGACTGCAGGAGATGCTCGTCTACTTCGACCCCTGGATCGCCGGCGTAGTGATGCCCACGATGATCATCATCGGCTTGATGGTCATTCCTTATATCGATACGAATCCGCTGGGCAGCGGCTATTACACGTGGAAGCAGCGCAGATTTTCAATTGGCACCTTTTTATTTGGCTTCATCATCCTGTGGATCGCGATGATCATTATCGGAACCTTCATTCGCGGCCCTGGCTGGCAGTGGTTCTGGCCGGGACAAACCTGGGATCACAACCGGTTGATCTACGAGGTGAATCGCGACTTGCCCGATATTTTCGGCATTACCTCAAACGTAGCCAAGGCAATTTTCGGCGCCATTGTGGTCGGCGGCTATTACCTGCTCGGAGGATTTATCGTGTATTCGCTCTTCCGGCGATACATGGGTAAAGATTTCAAGCGAATGAGCCTGCTGCAATTTTCAATCACGCAATTTCTTTTGCTGACCATGGTAGCGCTCCCACTGAAGATGGGCCTGCGCCTCTTGTGGCATATCAAGTACGTGTGGATCACGCCTTGGTTCAATATTTGAAAAAAGGCGTTCGTCGTTAGCCGTTGGTCGTTCGTCGTTGGCTAACCCACAACTGCCGATTATTAGTGATGAATCGCGAACGACCAATGACCAACGACTAACGACCGATTTCGGAGGAAATGGTGCCCGAACAACCCAACCCCGAGCAGGACCCGATCACCAGTAAGTCGTACGCCGCGTATTACCTGATCGCGACGGTGATTCTGATGGCGACGCTGTTCTGGGCCTTGTGGGACGAGGCCTGGGGCCAGCGCCCATGGAAGGCTTTCCAGGAGCACTGGAAAGATCGCTACACCTCGTTCCTGAACACGGCGCGGTCCAAGTCGGCAACGTCGGAGAAAGACGTCGAACAGAATCCTGACTATGCCGCGCTCAAGCAAGCGTACGAGAAGGCCTATCAGGATTCAAAGCCGCAAGCCGACGAAGCCCGCAGAAAACTTGACGATGCCAGCGCTCGCCTGTTGGCCGTGCAAAGCGTATTCACAGACCGCCGCGCTTACGTCAACGCGCTGACCTACGAATTGGAAACCAGCACCAGCGATTCGTCCAAGGCCAGCAAACAAAAAGAGATTGACAAATATAAAAGTGAACAGGCCACGGTTGAATATCCCGACGGCAGCAAAAAGAAATATACGTTTCCTAAGCTCGAAGAGATCTACAACGAAATCCGGAATGAGCGCACGAAACTCAGCCTGGAACTCGGAGAGGTGTTGAAGCCGGTTACCGCGGCCAGGGCGAAGATGGATGAATATATCTCCGACCATATGGTCGATCTGACTCCGCAGCAAATCGATGGATTGAAAAAAAGGGCAACTGAATGGGATCCGGCGATTGTCCAGATTAACGTTGCTGAAGCCAATATTGTGGATCGGTGCGAATCCTGCCACATGAACGCGCGGGAGCCGCTGAAAATAACTGCCGCCGCGATGACTCCGAAAGGCGAAAAGAAGCCCGACGAGTATGCCGAGGCATTCGGCAGCCATCCCCAGCCAGAGCTATTGCAGATTCACGATCCAGAAAAGTTTGGATGCTCGCCCTGCCATCAAGGCAACGGTCGCGCAACCACGAGCATAGAAAAGGCACACGGAAATTACGAGCACTGGCTGTGGCCGCTGTTTCCCAAGGAAAATTCCCAAGCGGGCTGCCAGAACTGCCACGCCGCCGACATGGTTCTCGTCAGCGGCGATGTGCAGTGGCAAGCCATTAATGACGGCAAAGACCTCTTCCGCCAGAGAGGTTGCATGGGGTGCCATCGATACGAGGGCTACGACAAAGAGCCCGAAGATCTGAACTCGATCAGCCAGCAGATTAAACAGATTGAGACGCAGAAGACGGACAATTTGAAGCAAACCGCGTACCTGATGAAGCAGGCCGATGCTGCCGAGTCCAACGAAGAAGCGAATCGCTTAAATGGCCAGGCGGTTGACCTGAGAGTTGCAAACAGCAAACTGGATGGGCGCCTGCAACAACTCGATTTCCAGTCGCACAGCCTCATGCAAGACATGAAGAAGGTTGGCCCCAACCTGAAAGATGTGCGGCTGAAGCTGAACAAGAATTGGATTCCGGTGTGGCTGAAGAAGCCGACTGACTTCCGCCCCACTACCAAGATGCCGAACTTTCGCCTGAACGATCATCAGATCCAGGCGATCTCGGCCTTCATTTGGCAGTCAGCATTCACCGACGCCATTCCCAAGCACAAGCCCGGCAATGCCGCGCACGGCAAAGAATTATTTGAAACTCGCGGATGTCTGGCGTGCCACTCGATTGGCGAAGGCGAGCAAATGCAGGGTGGAACGTTCGCCGCAAACCTGACTCGCGTCGGCGAAAAAGCTAACTATGATTACCTGGTGCGCTGGATTCACAACGCACGCGAACGTACGCGCCCTTACTGCCCTTACGAAAAGAAAGACATCGGCCCTGAAGACTACGCCAAAAAGGGCCTGCCGTACCAGTTTGATCTCGACCACAGCCGTTGCCCTAACGACGGACACGAACTGCAAGTACAGAACATGACGGTGATGCCGAGCCTGCGCCTTGCTCCAGAAGATGCGGAAGACATCGCAACTTATTTGATGACGCAAAGGAAGCAAGACCCGGCGGCGTATCCAGATGCGTCGTTCATGGATGATCCGAACCTGAAGGCCGAAGGTGAAAAGTGGGTAAGGCACTTTGGCTGCGCCGGCTGTCATGAAATTGCCGGTTTCGAGGACGAGGGCCGTATCGGCACCGAACTCACTTACGAAGGCAGCAAGCCGATCGAGCGTCTTGACTTCGCTCTGTTTACCACTGTGGCGCAGCGCGGCGGCAAAGATGCTGAGCCGATCAAAAACAAAGAAGACCTGGCGCGCCTGCCCGATGGCCCCGCGACAGAGCCCTGGTACGATCACAAAGGATTTTTCGAACACAAACTCGCCGAACCCAATATTTATGACCAGGGCAAGGTCAAGGGCGAAACGGAAGCGCTGCGCATGCCCAACGTGCACCTGACCAAAGAGCAGGTTCTCGATCTCACGACTTTCCTGATGGGAAGCGAAGAGACTTCCCTACCCTCGAGTTACCTGTACAAGCCCGGCGATACGCGCCACGACATCCAGGAGGGTTGGTGGGTAATTAAGAAATATAACTGCATGGGTTGCCACCAGTTCATCCCCGGCCAGCGCACTATTCTGATGGGATTGCAGCAGTACCAGGACAACCAGGAACAGTTGCCCCCGAAGCTATTAACCGAAGGCGCGCGCGTCGACCCGGAATGGCTGCGCAAATTCCTGTCGAATCCGGCGTTGAGCACGACCGATACGAACCGCAACGGCGTGCGCCCGTACCTGAAAGTGCGCATGCCCACGTTCTCTTTCTCAGACAACGAACTGCGCAAGCTGGTGCGCTTCTTCCAGGCATTGTCGCAGCAACCGATGCCCTACATTCCGGAGCAGGTGCCCGTGCTTACGACCAAGGAGACAGACATGGCGCGAAGCCTGTTCTCGAGCTCTGCAGCACCCTGCCTGAAGTGCCACGCCACCGGTGATCCCACGCATGACAAGATCGCGACGGCGCCTAACTTCCTGCTCGCAAAAGAGCGCCTGAAGCCGGACTGGGTCGAGCGCTGGATCACCGATCCGCAGGCAGTAAGCCCCGGAACGTCGATGCCATCTGGATTATTCAAACAGCAGAACAACCAGTGGGTATTTGCCGGGCCGACACCACCCTCGTTCGAGGGCTACGCGGGAGATCACCGGAAGTTGTTGACCGATTACATCTTCCAGTTGACTCCGGACGAACAGCGAAAAGTGGCTGCCTCCATGCCTCGGGCGAAGACGGCAAATGTGCATCTGCCGACGGCGCGCAAGCAGGCTGCGGTGGAGTCGCATCAAGCGGCCAGCGGTGGTTCGCGGTAGAATGGCGGGTTTGGTTGACCGCGCGCCACTAAGAAGAAAGTTTAAGAATTCTCAAACTACTTACAGAAAGGGCGACATCATGAATACGAAAATCAGTTGGAGAATAGCTATCAGCGCACTGACGTTGTGCGGCCTGCTGCTGACCGCAGCGTGTAACAAAAGTTCGGAATCAAACAACGCTACAGCGGAGAAAGAGGCTGCCCCGGCTCCCACCTCCGCACCGATCGATCCCTCTACCGTCGCGACGGTTAAAGGTACGGTTAAGTTTGACGGGGCGGCGCCCAAACCTTCCAAGATCGACATGAGTCAGGATCCCGCCTGCAAAGGCGCAAATGAATCCGAGAACATAGTGGTAAGCGACGGCGATCTCGCCAACGTATTCGTGTATGTAAAAGATGGTCTCGGCAACCGCACCTTCGATGTGCCCAAGGACGCGGTCGTCCTAGATCAGAGCGGCTGCAAGTATCATCCCCACGTGCTTGGCGTGATGGCCGGCCAGACAGTGCAGATCAAGAATGATGACCAGACCACGCACAATATCCACCCCACGCCGAAAGACAATCGCGAATGGAACGAATCGCAGCCGCCTTCGTCACCGGCGATCGAGAAGAACTTCGCCCGCGAAGAAGTCATGCTGCCCGTGAAGTGCAACCAGCACCCCTGGATGAAGATGTACATCAGCGTGGTGAAAACTCCGTTCTACGCGGTCACCGACAAATCCGGAAAATATGAAATCAAGGGATTGCCTCCGGGTGATTACACGATTGCTTTCGTGCAAGAGAAATTAGGCGAGCAGGACCAGAAGGTCACGGTTGCCCCGAAGGAAACAAAAACTGTAGATCAAAGCTTCAAGGCTGCAGGCGAGTAGATCCTAAGCTGGGATTGTCGCTCGTACTCATCGTTCTCGTCTGCTAAAATTGAGCTGTTTGGCACAGCAGGCAGGCCAGGGGGAGCGCTCCGCTATGCTCAACAGCGGGGCATTCCTATATCCCGGTCGAACCGTAAGGGGTAACGTTCTGAAAGCCATCCCGGCAAGATACAACCGCGCACACCATGCCTTCGCAGTGTTTACGGCGTGTGCGACCCTCATCGTTATCACCGCGGGCGCTCTGGTCACAAGCAACGACGCGGGTCTGTCGGTTCCCGATTGGCCCACTTCATTTGGCTACCTCGTGAAGGTGCCGCACTTCGTGGGCGGAGTCCGTTACGAGTGGAGTCACCGCATGGTCGCCGGCACGCTGGTGTCGTTAACCCTTGCAATCGCGATCTGGACGCTGCTTGTCGAACGCCGTCGCTGGCTACGCTGGCTGGCGGTCGGCGCGTTCTGTACTGTCATCGCACAAGCCGTCCTCGGAGGACTCACAGTTCTGTTCTTCCAGCCGCCTGCGGTTTCCACCGCCCACGCTACCGTGGCCCAAACGTTTTTCTGCATCGCCGTAGCCATTGCACTGTTCACCGGACGCAAGTGGGTGGAGGAGCAGCCGCGAGTCGAGTTTGATTCTCGTCGCCCCAGCCTCTTTACCCTGACCTTACTTTCTATCTTCGTCCTCTACGTACAACTCATCCTCGGTGGGATGTTCCGGCATCATGGCATGAGTTGGTGGCCACATGTGGTGAATGCGGTGATCGTATCCTTCGTATTGGCCTGGACTGCAGTGCGAGCGATCTCGGTGTATTCGAATGTGGAAGCGGTGCGGCGTCCGGCGATCATCATGCTATCGCTTCTGATCGCGCAGCTTTGCCTGGGCTTTACCGCGTTTTTGACCCGCATCGCCTGGGGTAGAAGTGCAGTGCAGCCCGAGTTGCCGATGGTTGTGGCGACGGTGGCGCACGTAGCCGTAGGAGCGTTGCTGCTCGCGACTACAGTGGTGCTGGCGATTCAGGTATGGCGTCACGTTCCCGTCGCCTTCGAAGAGCGTGTTCCTCAGGCGCAACAGGATGTCTCGGCTGCATGAGCGTCTCGCGATCACATTCAAATAGGATAACGTCGTAAACTGGTGTTGAAACTTATCTCAGGAAGCCCTTTGCCATCGAAAATTTCCGCATTCGCCGACGCTGATCCGGGAGTAACGCTTCCTTCCGTCCGACCCGTCATTTCCGTAGAGAACCTGGTGCATCGCTATGAGAACCGAATCGCGCTGAACGGAATATCGTTCACCGTACGCCCGGCGGAATTGTTCGGTTTGCTTGGCCCGAATGGCAGCGGAAAAACCACCCTGTTCCGGATTCTTTCCACCTTGATGGTTCCGAGTGCAGGGCGTGCCACCATCCTGGGTTGCGATGCAGTGCAAGAACCAGCACGCTTGCGACGGCAAATCGGCGTGGTCTTTCAGGCGCAGAGCGTCGACCTCAAACTCACTGCTTACGAAAATCTCTGGCATCAGGGACATCTTTATGGTTTACGCGGCGAACCGCTGAAGGCTCGAATTAAGGAAATCCTGGCGCGCGTCGGTTTGGCGGATCGCGCCAAAGAACTGGTCGAGACGTTCTCCGGTGGGATGCAGCGGCGCATCGAGTTGGCGAAGGGATTGTTGCATCATCCGGGAGTGCTGTTGCTCGATGAGCCCACCACTGGCCTCGATCCCGGCGCGCGGCGCGATCTCTGGCAATACTTGCAGATGTTGCGTGACGAAGAACATGTTTCCGTGCTCGTCACCACGCACCTCATGGAAGAAGCGGAGCGTTGCGACCGGCTGGCCATCCTGAACGAAGGGAACTTGGTGGCTCTCGGCACGCCTGCCGAGTTGAAGAGCGAAATTGGCGGGGACGTAGTGCTGCTGGATGCGGTCCATGATGCGGGACTGCTGGCGGAGCGCATTCGCGCGCGATTTCACGTGGAAACCACGGTTCTCGAGACCCAGGTCCGCATCGAACGCGAAGGTGCCCACCGCTTTGTCACCGAAGTAGTCGAGGCTTTTCCTGGAGAGATTCAAGCGCTTTCCATCAGCAAGCCCGCGCTCGAAGACGTTTTCATTCGCCGCACCGGACACAAGTTCTGGAGTGAACAAAGCGATGCACCGTCCAGCTCAAAAAATGACAGGAGGTAATGTGCTCTCTATGATGCTTGCTCTTTCTCTTGTGCTTGGCATCCTCCCCTTGCTGGGAGTGGCGTGGACGCTGATGAATGGAATGATCACCACCGTCGATGGCCTCTTCTTGATCCTGATCCTGCTCGTACTTTCGGGGGTATTTATGCTGAATGCATACTGGGAAATGCGTGACTCGGGTATGATCGGAAAAAAGAAAGCTGTCGTCACGGCGCAGAAATCTCCGACCGTGAAGGCGAGTTAGATCGAATGGCCACCCAAACCGCCGCATTATCGAGACCGGCCTTGCCCGCTTCCGCAGGTGTGTTGCTGCCCGCGTTCACGCTCTGGTGGCGCGAGATTGTGCGCTTCTACCGCCAGAAGTCGCGCGTGGTCGGCGTGCTCGCTTCGCCGCTGGTGTTCTGGGTGGTAATTGGCTCCGGTTTCGGCACATCTTTCAGCTCCGGCGGAGGCCAGGGGCAACAGAACTACTTGGATTATTTTTATCCTGGCGCTCTGATCATGATCGTGCTCTTCACCTCGATTTTCGCGATGATGTCGCTCATCGAAGACCGTAAAGAGGGATTCTTGCTCTCTGTCATGGTCGCTCCGGTGCCGCGTTCCGCGATCGTGCTGGGCAAGGTTCTCGGGGGCACCACGCTTTCGGCGATTCAGGGAATGATCTTCCTCGTCTTCGCACCGTTCGCCGGCGTGCATCTCAATCCGCTGCAAGTTTTGCTGGCCGGCGTTGTGGTGTTTCTGGTTTCGTTCGCGCTGACCGCGCTGGGCTTCGCCATCGCCTGGCCAATGGATTCCACGCAAGCCTTCCATGGCATCATCAATCTATTTCTGATTCCTTTGTGGCTTCTATCGGGCGCAATGTTTCCCATAGGTCGCGCCTCCGGTTGGATTCGCGTCGTCATGTACATGAATCCGCTAACTTATGGAGTCGAGGCGCTGCGCGCCCTGCTCTATCCGGGGATGGAGACGCCGTTTCCGCTGCCTTCTTCAATGGCAACGTTGCTTTTGTTTTCCCTGGTAATGTTCGGGCTCGCCTTCCTCATGGCCAACCGCCGCAGTACGAGGCCTGCCGCGTGATAGCCGAGCAATACGCTTTCTTTCCCGCGTTGATCGCAGGCTTGAACGGAACCAGCGCTGTGTTGCTGGTCAGCGGCCGTTATATGATTGCGCGCGGCCGAATCGCCGCGCATCGCGCTTGCATGATCGCCGCGGTCGTTGCCTCAGCCCTCTTTCTGGCATGCTACGTATATTTTCACGCGCACGTAGGAGATATTCACTTTCTGGGCCCAGCAGGTTGGCGTGCCGTTTATCTGGCGATTCTGATTCCCCATGTCATTCTCGCCATCGTGATCGTACCAATGGTAATCGTCACCTTGAGTCGTGGCTTGCGAGCTCGTTATGATCGCCACCGCGCCATTGCGCGCTGGACTTTCCCCCTGTGGATGTATGTCAGCGTCACCGGAGTGATCGTGTACTTCATGCTATATCAATGGTTCCCACACAGTTAGGCTTTGCGGATTTTCGTCCATGCCGATCGTGCGATTAAAAATTGACGTAGCCGGTACCGTGGGAAACGAAGCATGGCGCCAGATCAAGCAGTTTGATCAGATTCAAAGCGCAAACTTCGGCCCACAGTTTGGCGCCAGCGGGCCCTGCAAACATGCGCCCGAAGCGCCTCACACAAAAGGAGAATGGATCGGAGCCGAAGTCAAGGTTCAGACGCCGCTTCTGGCCCAGTATGCCGTTTCGCATTATCTTGAACAGGCGCGCGTGCTCGACGCTGATGTACTGGAATAGTCGCCGGGCTTTGATTCCTCGGTGACTCTGTGCTGAGATTTTTCCAACTATGCCTGCCTATCCAATCCCGGCCAGCGACGCGCAGACGCGGAAGCCCGGGATGTCCCGAACACAGAAGCTTCTCTTCTTCCTGGCCGCGTGGCTGATCTGCCTGATGCCTTTTCTTTTCTGGTGGAATACGTGGTTTGGCCGGAAGCTCTCCAATCAACAACTCACCGAATACCTGCACGACACGAAGAAGCCCCGCCACATTCAGCAGGCGTTAGTGCAAGTGGGCGAGCGGATTACGCGGCATGATGTGACCGCGAAACAGTGGTACGCAGACCTGGTGCGCCTCGCCGCCGATTCGGTGGAAGAAGTGCGCAACACCGACGCCTGGGTCATGGGCCAGGACACGTCCGGCGCCGGTTTTCACGAGGCGCTGCTGACGATGCTCTCCGACCCGTCGCCCATGGTTCGCGGCAATGCCGCGCTGTCGCTGGTGCGCTTCGGCGACGCAACAGGCCGTCCGCAGATTCTGGCACTGCTGCAGCCCGCGCAGGTTGTCTCGCCCGAATCCGGCAGCATCATTGATGCCGATCGGCCCGGCACCGCCATCCATCAGGGCGGATTGATTGCCAAAATTGCGCCGAATGCGCCCGCAGGCCCAGCAAAACCGCCTCCCGTTGGTGGAAAGATAATCGAGATCCGTTCTCCGATTCCCGGAAGAATTCGATCGGTGGCGGGGCCCGGTGCAAATGTGGCGGCTGGCGCGGAAGTGGCGATGGTGGATCCGGCCAACGACCAGGTTTGGGAAGCGCTACGCGCGCTCTTTCTCATCGGTCAGCCCGGCGACCTTGACGCAATTCGTCCTTACGAGCGGGAACTGCCCGACATTCCCGATCACGTGCGCCAGCAAGCCCAGGAGACGGAACAGGCGATACGAAAAAGATCCGGCTCCTGAGGGCAGTCTCGCCTGCTTGTCAGTGCTGAACGGTTCGCATTCAGCTCACCGCAGTCATCACCACTCTCTCGACTTCTTTCCATGCCCTTGACCGTGGATCAACCAGCTCAAAATGTCCTGCGCCAGCAATCTCCAACAGACACGCATCTTCTTTCGTCTTCTGCTTTGCACTCACATAGTCTCTGCTGAACGTTGGCGGCACCGTATCGTCGACCGAGCCATGCACGAGCCACTGCCGCGCTCCGATTCTCAACTTCATCGGATCTGCTTCCCGATAGTGATCCGCAACTTCCGCCGGCGTCCCGCCCAGAAACTCCACGACCGCATCATTGCTCAAATGCAACGCAAACGCCCGCTGCAGGTCCACAACGCCCGCGAGCGAGATTACGCTTTTAATGCCATTCTCATGCGCCGCCAGGCACAGCCCAAGCTGTCCCCCTGCCGAATGGCCGATTACTGCCACTTTCCGGGCATCGAACTCATACTGACGCGTATTCTGGATCGAGCCCTGAGTCAACCATTGATAGGCGGCCCGAACATCCGCAAACGTCCCCGGCCACCCTCCTCCGGCGTTCCCCACCCGTCGATATTCCACATTCGCAGTCGCCATCCCCTTCGCCATCAACGCGGCGCACAGATGCCCCGCATAGCCTAAGTCGTACTTCGCCCGCCAGTAGCCTCCATGAATGACGATCGCGAGAGCATGCGGACCTTTCTTCTTCGGCAGCCGCAAATCCACAAATTGATTCACATCGGCGCCGTACGCAACCCGCGCATCCGCATCTGGCGGCGCTAAACTCAGAATGTCGTCAGCCAACGTCATACGGAGTCGCAAAGGCCGAGAATCGCCCCGCAATCGCATCGATTATAGACTGCCATTTCCCGGGCGAGCTTGCGCTGAACGGAGCCGTAAAGGCCGGAGCGGGGGCTCGAACTTTTCTTCTTAACCCCCAACAAATTCTTTCTTTCTTCCGCCAAACTCCGCTATGCTCTAGCCGGGATGACCACGCTGCCTCTTTCCGAGCTTCTGGGCGCCACCGTCTTTGATCCATCGGGCGCGGCTAGGGGAAAAGTGCGCGAGGTTACCATCGCTCCCCAGGAAGACCGCGACCGCATCGCCTCTTTCATCGTTAAAACCAAATCCGGTAACCGCGTACTTCCCTTTTCCGCTGTCTCCACCATCGACGCCAGCGTTCACGCCTCGACCAATCCCGCGGACTGGCTTGCCGCTAACGGCGCCGAAGGCCAGTTCCTTCTTGAACGGGATCTCCTTGACCAGCAGGTCATTGATGTTCACGGACGAAAAGTTGTCCGCGTCAACGACGTCGATCTTCAAATCGATACCGTAAATGAAGCTGGACAAAATCGCGCTATCTTGCGGGTACAGTCAGTGGACATCGGCGCCCGTGGAGCCTTGCGCCGGCTTCTGCGTGGGCTCGCGCCTCGCGGTCCCCTTCATGTTCTGCTGGAAAAAATTCCTCCTCGCACCATTCCGTGGAGTTTTGTCGACCTTATCGAAACCGATCCCGCACGCCGCATCAAGCTCAAGATCTCTCACGAAGGTTTGGCTAAGCTGCATCCGGCCGACATTGCCGACATCGTCGAAGACCTTGCTCCGGACGAACGCGAAGCCGTCTTCCGAACCCTCGATGAAAATGTTGCCGCCGAGACGCTTGAGGAAGTTGACCCCAAGGTCCAGAGGTCCATCGTGGAATCGCTCGATTCCGAGCGGGCCGCCGACATCGTCGAGGAAATGGATCCCGATGCAGCCGCTGACCTTCTTGCTGATCTCTCGCAAGATCGCACTGAACAAATTCTCGTAGAGATGAAGCCGGAGGCCAGCCAGGAGGTCGTCGAACTCCTCGAACACAGAGAAGAAACCGCCGCCGGCCGCATGACAACGGAGTTCCTGGCGCTTCCGGTCTCGGGCACGGTCGAGAATGCTATCGGCGTTATGCGCGGGTTCGAAGGCGGAATCGAGTCGGTCAGCACTATCTACCTCGTCGATTCCCATGGCACTCTTGCCGGCGCGGTTCCCCTGGTGAAGCTCGTCGTCGCAGAGCCGGGCACTCCGCTACTTTCTCTGACACAGGAGCCACTCCTCTCCACCCACGAACGCGCCAGCGACGACGTAGTCGCCGAACTTTTCGACAAATACAATCTCATCACTCTTCCCGTCATCGACGAACACAACAAACTCGTCGGCGTCATCACATCCGACGACGTAATCACCATGCTCCGCTCCAAGCTGTAACTTTTGCTTGTTATGCCGAGCGCAGCGAGGGACCTTGGTTTGGCAGTCTCGACGCCCTCGCCGCCAGCGACTCGGTATAATCACTTTTTCTCAAGGAGAGCTCCCTTTGCCCTTCGACGACCTCCGCCAATGGATCGCTACCCTCGACCGCGCCGGAGAACTTAAGCGCATCCAAACCGAAGTCGATCCCATTCTCGAAATCACAGAGATCACAGACCGCGTCAGCAAGTCGAGAAGCGGAAAACCCGGCGGTCCCGCCCTTCTCTTCCAAAACATCAAAGGCCATCCCGGCGCTCAACTCCTCATCAACCAGTTTGGCTCTGAATCCCGCATGAAGCTCGCTCTCGGCGTCGCTTCCTTCGATGAATTTGCCGATCGCATCCGCGTCTTCATGGACCTCAAATCTCCGCAAGGATTTCTCGACAAACTGAAAATGCTTCCGTTGCTCACCGAAGCTGGCAAGTTCTTTCCCAAAACCGTACCCACCGGCCCCTGCAAAGAAGTGATCAAGCGTGACAACTTCTCCTTGCTCGATTTTCCCATCCTTCAGTGCTGGCCTCTGGATGCGGGACGCTTCATCACTTTGCCGTGCGTCACCACGCGCGACCCCAAATCCGGCAAACGCAACCTGGGAATGTATCGCCTACAGGTATATGACGGCCGCACCACCGGCGCTCACTGGCAGAGACAAAAAGTCGCCGCCGAACACTACCGCCAGGCCCTGCGAAATGCCGGCCGTTCCGAGAACGTGAGCGCCCCACCTTTCACGTCTTTTGCGAAAAGTGAGAATTCCGCAGCTGTCGATCTAATGGCCCGCACCTCCGGCGGGCAAGTCCTCTCTGGCAGTATTCATCCCTCCGGCAAAATGGAGGTCGCCGTCGCCATCGGCACCGATCCCGCTGTAACGTTTTCGGCTATAGTTCCTGCGCCGCCAGACGTCGAAGAATACTTAATCGCCGGCTTCCTCCGCGCCGCTCCCGTCGAACTGGTCAAATGCGAAACCGTTGATCTCGAAGTTCCCGCCTCCAGCGAGATCGTCCTCGAAGGCTACGTCAGTCTCGACGAACTCCGCACCGAAGGCCCCTTCGGCGACCACACCGGCTTCTATTCGCTGGAAGATCTCTATCCCGTTTTCCACCTAACCTGCATCACCCATCGCAAAGATCCCATCTACGCCACCACCATCGTCGGCAAGCCTCCCATGGAGGACGCCTACATGGGCAAAGCCGTCGAGCGCGTCTTTCTCCCGCTGATGCGCCTGACAATTCCTGAATTGATCGACATCAATCTTCCCATCGAAGGCGTATTCCACAATCTGATGATCGTCTCAATCCGCAAGTCCTATCCCGGCCAGGCCCGCAAAGTCATGAACGCCATCTGGTCAATGGGCCAGGCCATGTTCACCAAGTGCATCATCGTGGTCGACGAAGACGTCGACGTACAGAACATCCCCGACGTCACGCTCAAAGTTCTCAACCACATCGATCCCGAACGCGACATCCAGTTCACCCTTGGCCCCATCGATTCTCTCGACCATGCCTCCCGCCTCGCCAACTATGGTTCGAAGATGGGCATCGACGCCACCCGCAAGTGGCCCACGGAAGGATTCAACCGCCCTTGGCCTGATGAGATTGTGATGGACGCAAAGACGAAAGCTCTGGTTGACGGCAAGTGGAAAGCCCTGGCAAAAGAGTTAGGAATTGACTGAAGGAAGCCGTCACCGGCACCGGCAGCGTCAGAATCTCTCACACCTCAGGCTGGAAGATCGGTTTGCTGTTTTCCAATACCTAATCACCTTCAGCACGACCCACGCAGCGCTCAAACAGGGTGCAATCACGGTCGCCGGTGATCCAGGTCACAGAAGCGGACTCGAATTGAGCTGACAATCTGGTTGTGTCTCCCGGGCACACCTCACACGCGGCTGCGTGTCGGGCCCATGACACTCATGCGTCCTTCTCTCAGGAGAGTCATCATGTCGTTGAACCCGGTGTTGAGCCCGCCTACTGCCCGAGATTTGAAGATTGTCAGCAAGCCAGTTCCTCAGGACAAGATTGCCGAACTTCGGGCAAAGAAGAAGGAGATCGAAAAAGGCGGCGGTACTCTGCGACTGGAAAAACAGCATGCTTCGGGCAAGCTCACCGCGCGAGAACGTCTGGAAATATTGGTGGATCACGGCAGTTTTCAGGAAGTCGGTTTGTTTGCCAAACACCGCGCCACCTATTTCGGCATGTCGGGAAAGGTGCTGGCAGCGGATGGAGTGATTACAGGATGCGCCACCATCAATAGCCGCCAGGTGCATCTCGCAAGCCAGGACTTCACGGTGGCTGGAGGCGCGGCCGGCGAGGCGCACTGCACCAAGATCGTTGAGATGATGCAGCTCTCGCTTAAGACTGGGACCCCATTTGTATTCATCAACGATTCCGGCGGAGCGCGGGTACAGGAAGGAATCGACAGTCTCGCGGGCTATGCGCGGGTGTTTTACAACAACGTGATGCTGTCGGGAACAGTTCCTCAGATTTCTATTATTTGCGGACCGTGCGCGGGAGGAGCGGCCTATAGCCCGGCGCTGACCGATTTCATTATTCAAACCAGGCGGGCGCAGTTGTTTATCACCGGCCCGCAGGTGATCAAGCAGGTCACGGGAGAAGTTGTGACGCCGGAGGATCTTGGTGGTCCGGCGACGCAAATGAACCGGTCGGGTGTAGTTCACCTCATCGCCGAAGACGATGCCGGGGCGCTGGCACTTTGCCGGCGCGTGTTGAGCTTCTTACCTTCCAACAATCTGGAAGATCCGCCGCGGTTGCCTTACGACCACGCGATCGAGGACGATCCAGAATTGAACGATATCGTCCCAAACGAGCCAAAGGTTGCCTACGACGTGCGTAAGGTGATCAAACGATTGATGGATCATCAGGACTTTTTTGAAATTCAGCCGGGCTTCGCGGCTCATGTGGTAATTGGATTCGGCCGGATTCAGGGCCGTACAGTGGGAGTCGTCGCCAACCAGCCCTGGGTGCTGGCCGGGGTGCTGGACATCAACTCGTCCGATAAAGTGGCCTGGTTTGTGCGCTTCTGCAACGCGTTCAATATTCCGCTGCTTACCTTCGTGGATACACCAGGCTTTCTGCCGGGAGTCGATCAGGAATTCGGTGGCATTATTCGCCACGGCGCCAAAATCCTTTTCGCGTATTCGGCTGCGACGGTTCCGAAAATTACAGTGGTGCTGCGCAAAGCTTATGGCGGCGCCTACATTGCCATGTGCTGCAAGAATCTTGGAGCCGACCGGGTGGTCGCATGGCCGACCGCTGAAATCGCGGTGATGGGGGCGGAGGGCGCCGTGGAAATAGTGTTTCGTCACGAAATCGATGCCGCCGAGGATAAACAAGGCCAGCGAGCGGAACTGATTGATAACTATCGCAACACTTTCGCCAATCCATACGTAGCCGCGGGTCGTCAGTTGGTGGACGACATCATCGAGCCAGCACAAACCAGACGATATCTGGCGCAGTCTCTCGATTGTCTGCACTCGAAGCGGGAGTTCCGCCCACCTAAGAAGCACGGCTTGATTCCGCTCTAAGACTGTCAGGAGGCGTAAAATGCTTACCGTTGCGATCGCAGGATGCGTTGTGTTGCTCGCTTGTTGGAGCATGCTGATCTGGGTTTCCGGGAGAATACGGAGCGAATTTCATAGAGAGATCGATGCGCTCTCTGCCGCGGTTCGTGCTCTGGAACAAAACGCGACTGAGGGGCTCGTAGCGACTGCCCCGGCTTCTCCGACGTACAGACACGGCGCTGGGATCGCGGCCGCTAGGCCCATGCAAACGCTGGCGGTGCAGGCTCCCGCCATTCAGGAGTTCACAGAGATTCCCGCGGAAACTCAAGTCGCAGTCAAGGAAGCTCTTTTCACTTCCCTGGGCCACAGGGTTCGAGTGCGGTCGATGAGGTTGGTGGAGAACCCGGACGGGCCCACGAACTGGGCTACGCAGGGCCGTGTAGCGGTGCAAACGTCGCACAATCAGCGCACGAGTAGTAACTGAGGTGAGTGCAGTCATCCAAAAATATCCTGACGAGAGGCGACGTTGAAGCGCCAGATCGTAATCGACGGGAAGACCTACGAAGTTGAGTACGACGCTCCCGAAAACCATGCCCAGTCTATTGTCCTGCCCACGCCGCAAGTCCCCGACTCTTCCGGAACTACGGGGATCGACGAATCCAAAGTTTGCCGCAGTCCGGTAGCCGGAATCGTGTCACGAATCAACGTTGAATCTGGACGGGCTATGCAGTCCGGCGACATTATCCTCGTAGTTGATGCCATGAAGATGGAGAACAATCTCGTCGCAGCGAACGCGGCAAAAGTAAAGTCCGTCAAAGTCCAAGTGGGTGACGCCGTCAAGGTCGGCCAAGTCGTGGTCGAGTTCGAATAGGGCCGATAAGGGGCGTTTTACATTCCGTCGCCTCTGCGTAAGTGATCCGCATCACATTCCGCAGTAACTTTGGTCACTGCGCCATGTTCGATGTGTTTCTAAGATGTTTGCAGGTGCCAGGTGAAAACTTTCAGCCTGTCGCTAGGGAAACCGGAATCGTCCAAACCCGATTTCCACCTCTATTGCTCAAGCTCGATCCAATGACGCGATATCTGGGCTCAGGTTTCTTCAGTCGGACAGTACGACGATGCTGGAGCGGCGGAAAGAAGAAGTCCGATGTTATTGAAACCATTTGTAATCAACCGTCACGGCCGCCTGGTGTTCCCTTGCAATTTCTTCCCAGAGCTTGATTTCTCGGTCTTCGAATCGCTCAAACAATTTGCCGCTGTCATCCGGCGCGACTTTGGGGAAAAAGCTCCCACCGAAACGGATATTGTAAGCCGGTTGCAAGGTGGCATTTATCAGAATCGCTATGAAGTGTGCCGCGACGTCGCGCTGAATCTGTTCTGGGCCAACCGCTATATGTTCACAATGTACGAGAAGCGGCCCACGCGCTGGGCCGACTTGCCGCGGCAACGCGAGGACATATTCTTACCGGTGTTCAAGCCGCGCGACGCAGAACAAATCATCACCTCAATCGAGGCTGGCTGCCACAACCTGCCCGCAATGTGGGACGAGGAGCAGGAAGACAAGATTATTGAAATCCTGTTGAATGTTTTTCGCAATAAGCCGAGCGCGGGCGGAGAGCTTCGCGCGATCAAGCCTACGGTCGCCGAGATCATGGCCGATCCCTCGAATCTCACCTACCGTCTGATAAACCATGATCGCGATTTTCTGCATTACACCTATGACGATGTCATCGATTGC
This sequence comes from uncultured Acidobacteriota bacterium, assembly GCA_963842075.1. GTDB lineage: Bacteria > Acidobacteriota > Terriglobia > Terriglobales > Acidobacteriaceae > Sulfotelmatobacter. The sequence goes on from CAWJFA010000024.1 coordinate 846,392, forward strand.
ATTCATCCCGTGCCGGAACTCGAGGCTCTGATGCGCCAGGGCATGATTTTGCACAACCAATACCCCTGGAATCCTGCCTCGGGCAGCCGCATCGAAGTTGGAGCTCTCCACGACGACGATTACGTGGTGGCCTATTATCCCCGAAACAACGAAGTGCTACAGTTCATTCGCCGAGTGAAATCCGGTCTGGACTCGGTGCCGCCGCGGCTGCGTCCAGCCCGTCATCGGCTCGCGTTGCCTGAAACCTTGGCCCTGAGTGAACCGATTAAGCCTTACCCTCCAGTCAAAGTGAGCGAATGCTTCCGGGTTCTGCCGCGAATCGAGGCTATCGCTGTTTACGAAGGAGAAATTTCCTGCAGTAACGATGACCTGATCAGTAATCACGCGTATTGCTGGTCGCGCATGACCGCAGCGGAAATATCCGCAAAGACCGGTATTGAGCGGCGCAGCTACACCGAACTCACCCTGGAGCACATGGCTCTGCTGGCGGCAAGAAAGGCGCTGGCAAAATCCGGAAGAAAACCTGCAGAGATCGGTGCGGTGCTGTTTTGTAGTTGCACCAGCACGCGTCTTATCCCCTCGGTTGCGACCTGGCTGTCAGGCGAGTTGGGGCTCGCGCAAACTCATAATTCCTCTGACATTGTCGCCGCCTGCGCCGGGATGTCTTACGGCCTGGCGGAAGCCATCCGGCTGTTGCAGGAGATCGAGCGGCCTGTGATGGTCATCTGCGCCGAAAAGTTCTCTGACAAGATTGGCACGGTTCGCACTTCTCGAATGATCTTTGGCGACGGCGCGGCCGCTATTATCGTCGGCCCGGCGCCGGAAGGCACGCCCAGCGACATCGAGATTTTTCAGACCTACGCCGGCGGCCCCTGGTCGGAAGTGAATTCGATCATCTGGCCCAATCCTGAGTTCGACAACAACATCACGGTCTATGGCCCGGAAGTGAAATCTCTGGCGCGGCGATATCTGGTTCAGATGATCAGCGAACTAACTTCGCTGCCCCATCCGGACGGAGGGGACCGTTCACTCATGGACGCGGTTGATATCGTTGTCCCCCACCAGGCCAACAAGAACATGGTGGCGGATCTTTCGAAGGCCGCCGGAGTGGACGAAAATAAACTCTACTTCAACATCGAACGCGTAGGAAATACCTCTTCCGCAAGTATTCTTCTGGCAATTCATGATGCTGTCGAGGAAGGACGTATTGATCGTCCTATGCGCGTTTTCGCACCCGGCTTTGGCGCCGGCGCGGTAGGTGGATATACGGTCATGCGAGTGGATCCTGCAATCGTAAGTCTCAACTCCCAGGAGAGGAATACAATCATGGCAAATCTCGGAAGCAACGGAAATAATGGAAGCAACGGACACAATGGATGGGGATCGCTGAAAGGTAAAGTCGCTCTAGTCACCGGCGCGTCGCGCGGCATAGGGCGTGCGATCGCGGTTGAACTAGCCCGACGCGGCGCAAATATAGCGCTTGACTACAGGTCGGACGGCGTTCATGCCGAGAGCGCGGCTGCGGAAATTCGCGAGTTAGGGGCCGAGTGCATCTTGATTCGAGGCGACATTTCCCAGAAAGGCGAAGCTCAACGCATAGTGAAAGAAGTTCTGGACAAGTGGCAGCGACTCGACATTTTGGTAAACAACGCTGGCATTACCCGGGATCGAAGCATGCGCAAGATGACTGACGATGACTGGGCACAGGTGATCAACGTCAACCTGAACGGAACTTTCTATTGCACCAGCGCCGCTCTTCCGGCGATGATCAATCAGCGCTTTGGCCGGATCATCAATATTGCCTCCGTGGTGGGGCAGATGGGAGCGTTTGGCCAGGCCAATTATTCAGCCAGTAAAGGCGGCATCATCGCCTTCACGAAAACTTTGGCATTGGAGATGGCGAAGTTCAACATCACTGCCAACTCGATTGCGCCAGGATTCACCTCGACCGAAATGGTAGATGCCATTCCCGAAGAGATCGCGGCGCAGATCAAGGCGAAGATTCCTCTGGGACGGTTCGCGTCACCGGAAGAAATTGCCAGAGCTGCAGCATTCCTCGCAGCCGACGGTGATTACATTACCGGACAGGAATTGAACATCAATGGCGGTTACCATATGTAGCGCAGGTTATAACGGGCATTTTGTCTCCATTCCGGACGAGAATCTTGACAACCGCGTGTAATGCGCTATACTGCAATGTATGCCGCACTGCAGCATGACATGCGGAACGCTGCGACGGCCAGCGTCTCCGGCCAAGACTCGCGCGACACTTTTCTCCACATGCAAAGAGGCGGCTGCAGCGCGAAATCCCGCGCCGTTTCCTCGCAATGCCGCCTATTCCGGAGGCAATCGAAATGTCCTTCTCCCTTACAAATAAGACCGCACTGGTAACCGGTGCTGGCCGCGGCATAGGACGCGCCATAGCCACCAGGCTGGCCACGGCGGGCGCCGCCGTTATGGTCAACGATCTGGATGACGCGGCGCTGTGCGAGACCCGCTGCACGTTGCGTAAAGCGGGACACCGGGTGGAGCGCCTGGTCGGTGACCTGGTCCAGCCGTCGTTTCCCGAAAAGCTGATCGAAGCTACGCTTTCCGCGTTCGGATCGGTGGACATTATTGTCAACAACGCTGGCTATAGTTGGGACAATGTCATTCAGAAAACTACCGATGAGCAATTCCAGGCCATGCTCGAAATTCACATGGTAGTCCCGTTCCGGGTCCTGCGCGCGGCCTCTACTTACATCCGGGAGACGGCCAAGCGTGAGATCGCGGCCGGTACGCGAACGATGCGCAAGGTAGTCAATATTACTTCGATCGCGGGCACTGACGGCAATGCCGGTCAGTCTGGCTATGGTTCTGGAAAGGCGGGCGTGATCGGGCTGACCAAGACTCTCGCCAAAGAGTGGGGACGGTATAACGTCAACGTCAATGCCGTGGGTTTCGGACTGATTGAAACCCGGCTGGCGCAACCCCTCACCAGCGGCCAGTCGGAAATCGAAATGAGAGGGCACAAGATCCAGATTGGCGTACAACAGACCATGCTCGACGCGGTTAAGAAACAGTGCCCTTTGGGAAGATTGGGCACTCCGGAGGAAGCGGCAGGCGCCGTGCTTTTCTTTTGCTCACCTCTCTCTGATTACGTAACGGGCGAAGTACTTATCTGCGGCGGCGGCTTTCACTTCTAGCAACTGGGCCGGAAGGGGTGAAAGGCGGAAGCACCATGAGTCGAATTGAAAACCGCACTTTCGCCGAGCTCCGGGTCGGAGATTCCGCTAGCATCGCGCGCACACTTACCCATCGAGATATCGAACTCTTCGCCATCATGTCCGGGGACGTCAACCCAGCTCATGTGGATGAGGAATTTGCCAAGAGCGACATGTTTCACCATGTTATCGCGCATGGCATGTGGGGCGGCGCGCTGATATCGACTGTGCTGGGCACGCAACTGCCAGGTCCGGGAGCGATCTATCTGGGGCAGTCCTTGCGTTTTCGCCGCCCGGTTAGTCTCGGGGATACTATCACTGTGACCGTGAAGGTGACGGAAAAAATCGAAGACAAGAATCGTGTGCTGCTTGACTGTCTGGCAACAAATGAGAAGGGCGAAATCGTTATCAGCGGCACGGCTGAAGTAATTGCACCCACCGAAAAAATCTCGCGGGAACGGGTCAGTTTGCCAGAGGTCAAGCTGCTGCAGAGGGGGCGGCATTATCGGCGACTGATCGAAAAGACCAAAGGGCTGGCTCCGATCCGCACCGCAGTTGTTCATCCGGTAGATGGAGTCTCGCTGCTTAGCGCAAACGAAGCCTTCAAAACACAGCTAATCGTGCCTGTCCTGATTGGTCCCGAAACCAGGATCCGCGCTGCGGCCCAGCAGGTGCAACTCGATCTTTGTGGTTTCGAAATTGTGAATACCGAACATAGTCATGCCGCGGGCGAGCTTGCCGTAACCATGGCGCGAGAATTGAAGGTGGACGCCTTGATGAAAGGCAGTATTAAGCGCGACGAACTGATGTCCTTTGTAAACGGTCAGCCGGGTCTGGGCACGGACCGGCGCATCAGCCATATCTTTGCGGCGGACCTGCCGAGCTATCCCCGACCTCTGTTTATCACGGACGCCGCGCTGAACATCTATCCTACCGTGGAGGAGAAGCGAGATATTGTGCAGAATGCGATCGATCTGCTCCATGCTCTCGGTATTGCGATGCCCAAAGTAGCCATCCTGTCCGCGCAGGAGACAGTTTCGCCACGGCTGCCTTCGACCCTCGATGCGGCCGTATTGTGCAAGATGGCGGAGCGCGGCCAGATCACAGGCGCCGTGATCGATGGGCCGCTCGGGTTCGATGTCGCCATCTCCGAAGAAGCGGCAAAGACCAAAGGGGTGGCTTCGCTCGTCGCCGGTCGGACAGACATCTTCCTGGTTCCGGATCTTGAGGCGGGCAATATCCTGACGGAGCAGCTGAAACAATTGGCGGATGCTCAGGTTGCGGGCCTGGTGCTCGGAGCAAAGGTTCCGATTATGCTAAACGGCCGCGCGGACGACATGCTCGCGCGGCTTGGCTCTTGCGCTTTGGCCCTGCTATTGGTCCGCCACAAACAAGCTGCAAGCGCAAGAGCATTGATAGTTGACTGAGGCAGACGCCTTTCCCTCTGAGATTCTTACGAAGCTACCTCTTCCAGGTGTGGATCGTGCGCGAGTGAGAACTCCTCATCCGCGTCTTCTACCATGCATTGCAAGGCGATGTAATGCTCCTGACTGTATTCGTAGCCGAGATCATATGAGGCGATGAACGGTTTGGAAGCGAATCCGCTTGAGCTCGGCGATTCGTTTTTACCGGTATAAGTCATTGGAGTTCTCCCAAGTATTCGGCTGCAGCAACGACATGCACTGACAACAGACGCCATTGCTTTTCCTTAAAAAGAGTACTCCTAACGCCGCATTTTGTTTGTGTCGCAGATCACCGCCCAGAGTGATGTTCAAACAACCTCCGCCGCCAACGATTCATCGGCAGCGATGCGGAATCGTCAAACTGCGCGCGAGCACTCAGGCCTGACATGTGTGACCGCGGCGGACGGTTTCAGGGCTTTCTGCGCGATTTGGGCTTCGGTTTCGGGCGAACCTTCCTTGGTGGCCTCTTCGGCTCCGCCATCCTTGCCATCATTGCTTCCAGTTCTTCAACACGCTGTTGCAGTTCCCGCTCATGGGCTGCGCCAACGTTTTGGGGATCGGGAGTGGTCTGCACCGGTCGGGACCCAGGCTGTATGAACTCGAAAGGATTCAGCGGCGGCGTCAGAGCCCGATAGGCGTTCTGGTACATGTCCAGAACGGCCCTCATGTATTTCAAGGTGTTTTCCTGGGTTGCTTTGCCGGAGGCGACAACCATTTGCCGCAGGATGTCGAGCGGGAATCGTGAATCCGGCTCTTTCGCGTCCTCGACGATAATCTGCGTCAATACCAGACGCGTCAGATCTTCGCCAGTGGCCGCGTCCAGCACCTGAACTTCCTGGCCCTCGCGGATCATATGGGCGATTTCGTCTTGATTGATGTAGCGGCTGTTAGTCGTATCGTACAACCGGCGGTTCTCGTACTTCTTGATAATCACGGGTTTGCGGGCCATTCGATTTCACTCATTTTTATCTTGACATATGCCAGAAACGCGCTATTCTTAGTCATGCTGCAGTGCAGCATTAAGTGCAGCATTACTTAATCATTCGCTAAAGGAGCAGAACATGAGCACCCCCAAGAAGTCAACTCAGAGCGTGGGCAAGAGGGCTGAAGAGTTGGAGAACTTCATTCCCTTCTATGCCAAGAATGTGGAGCGGCTAGCGGAACTGCAGAAGAAGTCGCTGGACGTCGCTGCCGAACAGAATGTCGAATTTATCGAGACCTGCAAGAAAGCCTTTCATTTTGTGCCGGAGACGCCGGGCTTGTTTTTGTTCGATCTGCTCGGCCAGACCTTTGAGCGGGTAATCGAAACGCAAAAGGGTGCCATCGACCTGGCGGTCGAACAAAGTAACGCCGTGGTCACCCTGGCCAAAGAGCGCAGCGGATCGGTCGCGAAAGTGGCAGAGGGTGTGACCGCGCTGTTGCAGCAAACTGTGGAGCAGTCCGTCGCAGCCCAAAAGAAGGCTCTCGACTACTATTCCGAGCAAAACAAGACGGCCTACGAGTCTGTCAAGAAGCAGTTTCGGATTTCGAATCCTGCGGCAGAGGCATTTCAAACTGGGCTGGACGTACTAATCGAGACCCAGAAGACGATGCTCGACATCGCCTCCAGGCCGTTGAAACGCGCCACAGCAGCGTAAGTCGGTTGTATACTGCGATTGCGTAGACAGCCCGGAACCCGACAGGTTGCGAGGCTTTTGCCTAAGGAGGTTTGCCTCCGTGGCTGTCTTCGGTTTTCTTCTCGTGAAAGGACTTAAGCAATGGGAGATGAACGCGCGACCAATGGCAAAGATGAAGACCCTATGGGCGCATTTCGTGAAGTGCGGGACACTTATTTGGATGCCTGGGCGAAAACGATGGTAGACGCCGTGAATTCTGAAGCGTATGCCAAGGCCTCCGGCACCATGTTGGACACTTATCTATCGGCATCCTCTCCATTTCGCGAAGCCCTCGAAAAATCGATGGTGCAGGCCTTGCAACAATTGAGCATGCCTTCACGTGCCGATTTCTTGAGTTTGGCGGAACGCCTTACTAACATCGAAATGAACCTGGACGACATGGATGCCAAGTTGGACCAGGTGGAAACATTGCTCAAGAAACCATCGTCCGCTGCTCGCCGCCGAAAACCGGCGCCGGCCGCGCGTAACAAACGGAAAGGGACGAGGTAGTTATGCTCGAAGCTGCGGTGGTCGCGGATCAGTTTGTGGGTTTGGCAGAGAAACTAAATACCTTCAGCAAAGCGATCACAACCAAGGTTCCGATTGCACAAACTCCTAAGCAGGCGGTATGGACGCTCAACAAGGCAAAGCTTTATCGTTACATTCCTGTTCTGCCCCAAGAAAAGCGCCATCCAGTTCCGCTGCTCATGGTATTTGCGCTCATGAACCGGCCTTACATTCTTGATCTTCGTCCCGGTCACAGTTTTGTCGAGTTCATGGTCAATCAAGGCTATGACCTTTATTTGCTCGATTGGGGCTCTCCCGGGCTGGAAGACAAGGATCTGAAGTTCGACGATTACACGCTGGATTACCTGCCACGCGCGATCCGCAAGATGAAAGCCATCGCAGGCGTGGAGGAATTCAGCATGCTGGGGTGGTGCATTGGGGCAATTCTTGCCACCGTCTATTCGGCTTTGCGCGCCGATGACGGATTACGCAATTTGATTTTGCTCACCGCGCCCCTCGATTTTTCTAACAAACAAGGCATTACCTTCGCCAAGTGGGTGGACGAGCGGTTTTTTGATGTCGACAAAGTTCTGGCCGCGACCGGCAATATGCCGGGGGAGATGATTGACTACGGCGCACGAGCTCTGAAGCCAGTCGATAATTACATCCTTAATTATTTGAAGCTTTGGGACAATCTGGAGAACCCGCACGTCGTCGAAGCCTGGAAGGCTATGAATACGTGGGTTACCGACAATGTGCCGCTAACTGGTGGCGCTTTCCGGCAACTGGTGGTCGACCTTTACCGCAACGACCGGCTGATGCGAGGTGAGTGGATGATTCGTGGAGAACGGGTGAACCTGAGCCGCATTCGCGCGAATCTGCTGACCGTGATTGCAGAAGGGGACCACATCACTCCTCCATGCCAGTCGGAAGCGGTCCTGTCCAAAGTAAGTAGCAAAGACAAAGAACTCTTCCGCATCGCGGGAGGGCACATAGGAATCATGGCCGGAAGTAATGCTCACAAAGTCACTTGGCCGCACATTGAAGGCTGGCTGCGACCGCGGTCTAAATAAGCGATGCGTGCGACCACCAAGCATCGTACAAAATGCAAAGTCTGCGGGCTCCTCAGTCCGCTGCCATCCCCTGCGCTTCTGCCTGCCAGCGCTGCTGATTGAACGGCGGCGCTTCGGCGTTGCTGTTTTCACTGCGTAGTTGGGCTTCGAGCGCTGCTACCTGGGACTCAATCTCCTGTTCGGCTTTGCGTTTGCGGATGACTTCCTCCCGATAACGGCGTAGGAAATAATCGATGGTTTCAACTCTGATCCTGATAGAGCCGGTAGGTTTGTTCTCGTCGAGATCCTTGAAGCAGAAGTAGGGAGTACCGGATTGCTCGATGATGCCTTCAATTACGCCGTAAATCGGGGCGTCGTGGCCGCACTTGAAGCTTGAAATCTCGAGCGCCACAAGATTAGGATGCCGCGCCGTAAATTTTGCAGCCCACACCTTATGGTTCGTGCTGCACGAATAAGAATTCTTCCAGGCATCGGTGATATCCAGTGGACTGCTAATAGCACCTGCCCTCACCTCTTCGCCGAATAGACGCTCTAACAAGTCATCATCGAGCGGAAGGGTATTCTGCGAAAAGATCGGATAACCGAGTTTCTGGAATTCGTCCAGAATCTCGTGATTCAATCCCGGATCGTGATGATAGGGGCGGCCCAGCATAACGATGCCGATGCGGTCCTCGCGCTCAAGTTGATCCATCACGCTTCGCGCGCGCCTGCGAATATTGGTTTCGTATTCTTTCAGCGCCTCAAATCCGGAGTCTACGGCCCGATCGTTCTCTTCTTGCGAAAGTCCCAGGACAGGCTGCCACACCTGCAGCATCTGATACGCAAAAAGTTTCCGGTCGGCGAAGTTGAGCACGGGGTCGATATATTTCACATCGTGCTCGGCGAATACGTCGTTCTCCTTGGTAAACGCAGCCTTCACCGTCTCCGGCGTCGCAGTCACGGTTGGGCAGGCGTTGGCGCCGACAATCTTCACCAGCGGCGAATGCAAAACGTCATACATCGGAAAGAAAATTACGTTCAGCGGCTTCTTTCTGTGTTTCTCCTGGATCAGGTTGTAAACGTGTGAAATGCCGATCTTCGCCGGGAAGCACGGATCGATCGCGCCTCGGCTTGCTCCGGCTCGATAAAGCTCCGAACTGGTGTAATCGGAATAAATAATGTTCTCCGGTTGCACGCCCAGGCTTTCCAGGTAGGCATTGAACAGCGGCGCGTACGTGTAAATGTTTAGTACACGCGGAATTCCGATGCGAACGTTTTTCCGATTCTGCATGAGAGCGACCCGATCTTTTGCGGCTTTCGTCCAAGCTCGAGTGGGAATCGGGTCAGCGACACTCTTGGCATTCGTTGGACGGAATACTTCTTTCGAAGCGACATCCACGAAATTCGGATGCTGATCGCGAATTCGATCAAGCCCCGCTTTAATGTCCTTCATGTCGTTTAAATCTTCGACCAATCCTTTTTCGCAGGTGGCAATAATGAGCCGCTGCTCCCCTTGCATCAGCGGAACTTTCGTGACACGCTGGACGGGAACAAAGTTTTTAACAGGCTCAGTTCGGATGTCGATGAAAGTGCGCAGGCAATTGTTCTTGCAGAAATTGCAGCGCGTAGCTTCATTGCGTGTAGTGCGGTACTCGATTTTTCGCACCGCATCTAATCCGACAAAGGTGGTCCGCTGGCCATTTCGCCACAAGCGCAACGATTCTTGGGCAGCGCCGATCGCACCCGATTCTCCACAATGCTCATGCACGATAATTTCTGGCTGCTTGCCAGTAGCCCGAAAGCTGTTGCGGATGAAATCCACTTCCGCTTTCACTACGGCAAGATTGTTTTGCGTTCCTCCTTGTAAAACAAAACGCGAGCCCAGAGCCGCGAGATTGGGAATGCTGGCAACGTAAAGGAAGACATTCTTCGGTAATACTGCAGCCAGGCCGGCAAGAATCTCCTCCGCACGCCAGCCCTGGCGCTGAAAGTTCACGATATCGGATTGCATAAATACCGCGCAGCCGTAACCGAACACCGGCATCGCTTGCGCAGAGAACGCAAGATCGGCGTATTGATTCACGTTCAGCCCGAATCCCTCAGCCGTGGATTGCAGAAAATACCCATTGCCGGCGGAACACTGTGTGTTGAGCTTGAAATCCTTTACCCGGCCGTTGTGCAGGATGATGATCTTGATGTCTTGGCCGCCAACATCCACAATTACATGCGGATCTTCGTAAAACTTTAGCGCGGACTCAGTGTGCGCCACTGTCTCCACCAGCGCCACGTCGGCTTTGAGGACATCTTTTAGAATGTCCTTGGCATAACCGGTCGTCGCGACGCCCAGCACTTCGAGGTTGGCGTTCTGTGCCTCGACCTGGCCGCGCAAGTTCTCAAACATCTCGATCGTGTCCTGAATCGGATTGCCGTTTGAGAGCTGATAGGATTTGCAAAGTATGTCACCGTGTTCGTCTAACAAAACCGCCTTCGTTGAGGTTGAACCGCCATCAATTCCGATGAACCCGCCGACCGTACTGCCTTTTTGGAAAGCCGCGGGGTTGAATTTCTTTCGACGGTAAGATTCCTTGAACACATCGAACTCGCCTGGATTATCGATGAGACCCTTGCCGCCGGACTTAGCTTTCTCTTCCTGCCGGCCGTATTCAATGTAATGAATCAGGCTCTCGTAACCGCGATAGCAACCGACACAGTCCTCTTCGCTGCGTCCGAATTCAATCGCACCCAAAGCTGCAAAATATTGTGCATTTTGTGGAACCTTGATGAGATCTTCCGGTTTTGCTCCTTCTGGAACTGCGACCTTCCGCTCCTGCCACATGCGCGGAATATTTGCCTGCCAGGCTTCGCGCATGCCGCGGATAAAACTGTTCGGCCCGCCGAGCAGTAAAACGTGCGGCCGCAATGTGTGGCCGCGTGTCAGAACGCTCAGGTTTTGCAGCACGATGGCTTCAAACAATGAGGCCATCAGTTCGTCCGGAGGCGTTCCAACTTTTTGCAAGCCATTGATATCGGTCTCGGCGAAGACGCCACACTTGCCCGCAACTTTGTGCAGCTTAATTCCCTCGTACTTCTGCTCCGCAAGCTCTTCCGTGGGAATCTTCAACTTGGCGTTGATCTTGTCGATGACTGCACCGGTGCCACCGGCGCACTTGTCGTTCATCGACGGGATCTTTTTCTTCCGTCCGGTTTCGTCGTCATCTTTGAAGACAATAATCTTTGCGTCTTGTCCGCCGAGTTCGATCACCGAATACACTTCAGGATGTAACTTTTCTACCGCCAAAGAAACTGCGGTGACCTCTTGTACGAATTTTGCGCCGATCTGGTCGGCAATCCCCCCGCCACCCGAGCCGGTCATAAACATGCGGGTGTTGTGAGAGTTAATGCCGGTATCAGCTTCCATGCGCTTCAGAAATTCCAGCGTCTTCTCAGGCTGTTTGGTTTCATGACGCTGATAGTCCTGCCAGAGCACTTTGTCGCTGCTCGCGTCTACGACCACCGCTTTCACCGTGGTCGAACCTACGTCGAGCCCCACCAAAAACTTCGTGGCGTGGTCGTGCGGTCTCGGCGCTTTCCCGTGCTGAACCGGAACAGCAGGCCGCTCTAGTGGAGCGATCTGAATCAATTGCGGGGCCTTGTGGTCGTGCATTTATTCCTCTCGTGTCTTGAAAAGGGCACGCATTGGCTGAGTGCCGCCATCATTCTCGTATGGGCGATGCGGCTTGAGCCGCGCCCCTTCAGGTCAGTCGCCGCTCGCAGTAGCCGGCACCGCAGCTGAAACTCTGGAACGTTTCCAGAACCGCGTATCTTTGTCGATCCGATCACTCACGTGCAGGACGAATTGCGCGGCAGTTCCGGCAATACCCTCGCGATGCGGCACGTGATAGAACGGCCGCTTAAGTTCAGCGTGCTCCTCGATGTACTCGCGAATATCGTTCAGGTTCTTGCCAGTGGATTTGAGGCAGTTTTCGAACTCCGTCTTGGCCTTCACCTTGGCTTCTCCGAGCGCCATCTGGACACGGCTGTGCGCATTGACCTCGCCTTCGCCCGAGGTCTCGATCGGAAGGAAGATCATGTCCTTGAATTTGTTGATCACTGCGGATTGCACGCCGTCAGACTGCGAAGAGGGCATGCACCCAAACGGCTTCAGCGCCAGCACCATGTGGCAGAGCTTATGCACGGTGTAATAAACGTTCTTGCCAACTTCCAGGTGTCCTTCGCCGCCGCGCGCGAACTGGTTGTAGAAGGGATGTGCCATCTCCGCCAACTCGTTTTGCGGCACGAGGTGGTGAGTAATGCCACCCAGATTCTTGATCGTGCGGTGGTAGAAGAAGTTCCACATGCGCTCACCAGCGCCAATTCCCCAGAGTTTCTTGCGCAGGCCAATGTAGTTGGCGAACTGCTTCTTGGCTTCGTACCATTCGGGATTGCGATGCGGTCGGTTCACCGGCCACTTCGCCATGGCGTGTGCTTTTGCCTGATACATCAGATAAGCGACCCACGTCGCGATCGGCTCAACCAGGACCTGAGCACCCTCTCGCTCCAGGAATTCGAACATGTGGAAGTTGCCATCGCCTTCCGTAAGCTGCGCCCAGAATTCGCCGGTGATTTTTACCAGCGGCTTCACCCGGGTGCGGTCCACTTCGATGGAGTCCATTCGCGCGCGCGCTGCATGCAGAGCATTCAGATAGTCCTTGCCCCACATGTGCTCATGCCATTTGCCGAACACATTGAAAGTGTTGCGCAGAATCTTATTGCTCTTGAATTTCGGTTTTGCCCAGTTCGGCGCTCGTTCTTCAATCTCAAACGAACTGCGATTCCTCAGATCCTCGCATAATGCGTCTACCGACTCGCGAAACACTTTGTCGGTTTCCCCTTTGTTCGCCTCGTAGGGCCGAATTTGATAGATGAGATCGTTGATCACATCCCCCAGATGCATAGCATTCAACATGCCGAAACCGAAATCGATGCTGAACTTCAGCCCCGGTTCTCCGGACGCGGCTTTGATCCCATCACTGTCTTTGAATAACAGCACACGGAAACCATCGAAGCCGGCATTCTTCAAGGCAAAGCGGTATTCGGCTTCATACATGCCGAAGCGGCAGGGGCCGCAAGAGCCTGCAGTAAAGAAGACATAGTTATCCAGAATTTGCTGGCGCGGCAAACCTTCTTTCTCCAAGAATTGCAGGTACTGCACAAGATTGCCTACCGTGAAATAGGTTGGATTGCACTGACCATTATTTCCAAATTCCTTGCCGGTCTGGAAGCCGGCGACGTTCGGCACCGGCAATTTCTCGCAGCGATAGCCGCAACCTTGGAAGACGGCACGGATCAGGTCTTCGTGTTTCCAGGTAAAGCCGCCGAACAGGATGGTCACGCGGCCGCGTTCCTCGGCTGTAAATGCCCGCTCTACGGGACGATGGAAGTGTGTCGGCTGGTCAAGTCCGGCTATCTTCCGCAGACGCATACGTTCTGCTTCCAGGCGCTGCTTGATCTCCGAGTCATTCTCAATTTGGACGAAATTCGTCGCCATAAATTCCTCCGGCGTGATTCTGAATGTGGAATGTAGTTTTAAAGGATTTTTCTGGTTGGGAAGCTATCTGCTGGTCGATTGGAGATGGAGTTACAACGGTAAAACGCACGACACAGGAGTAGGTTGGACGAGAAGTCCTCCTGGTCACTTTCGACATGCTACCAAACAGCATCCGAACTCCAACAGAGTGGCTAGGAGGTTCGAAGTCTTACACCGGCGGAACTACAGCGAGGGAGTTCCGTGGGCGCCGGATTTGCAATTGCTCGCGTTTAGACGAAGACAGCGACGCGTCGGTTGCCTACGTTTAATCTGAATTCCTGTTCGACGAAGTGAATTTATCACAGACCATCTTTCTAGCAGAACGCGTGTGCGAGTTCAAGAGATTTGAACGCCGCAGTTCCTAAATAATCGATCCGAACAATATACAAAACTTTACGTCAGCTCTCACCCGGCGCCGCGCAGAAACATCTCGCCTGTAACCGCGACGGCGTTAATTGGAGTTGAAAGCGTCGGTTAACGAAATTACATTCAGCGAAGCTTTAATTTGCTCCAACGTCGCGGAGGACTTAAGCCGTTTCGTGATGGATTCCCCCGGAAGTAGATCGAAATAGTTATCTGAGCTTTGAACATCGAGGTCGCCGAAAGACAGGTACACGCTTCGGGCGAGCTGGGACGATTGCAGGGTGACGGTGTAGTCCGCGCCTGTCTTGGCAAGAGTCGTTTTAATCCTTGGCGAAGCCGGCAGATCCAGATTGTGCGTCACATCGAAGAAAACAAGATTCCGGGAGATCTGTTTTCCGGCTACTTCCAGATCAAGCACCAGAAAACTCCGGCGTAGATCACCCTTCGCTGATAAAGCGGCCTTGTCGACGCTGAAATAAATTGCACTCGATTGCGCCGGAACCTGAACGTCTTTTGTTTGATCGAGCAAGGATTTTCCAGAAAAATCGAGCAGACGCATATGGATGGTTCCAGAAAGCTGCTGAAGTTTGTCCGACACGACGTATACATCAACTTTGTCGTCGTGCAAGAAGGGCGAGACCAGCACATCGTCGTAGAAACGGCGGGCATAATAGTGCAGCGCTTTCCAGCGTCCGTAATAATCGATGCTGGCCCAGGAAGCCACCGGCCAGCAATCATTCAACTGCCAATAGAGCGAGCCCATCGTGCGCGGCCGTTGGCGGCGCAAATGCTCCGCGCCGATCTTGATGATCTCCGCTTGCTGCACCTGGCTGAGATAGACGAACGAAGAGAAGTTTTTCGGCTCCCGGTACTCCCGCAGCATGTAGGTAAGAATGCGTTCATTTCCGCCTTTGTTTTTCTGGTGCGCCTGCATCACGGTGGAATGAATGTCGAAGTCCTCAGGTTTGGCAAACGTGCCTATGGTGCGCATCTCGGGAAAAGATTGAAATCCGTATTCCGTCATGAAGCGCGGAAATTGCAAAGTGTAGTCAGAGGCGGGCGCCTGTGCGTGCCAGACTTGCCAGTAGTGCATATCGCCGTTGTGCTGATTGTCGGGAATTTCCTCAAAATTAGCACTGGGAGAACTCGGCCAATACGGAACGGGGTCGGCGTACTGAGTAACAGCGCTCTTAAGAATATCGGCGAAGAGGATTATGTAATCCTGCCACACGCGATCTCGAGTTTCCGGGGAAATCGCCTCCTTGAATTCCTGCCGGTCACCCCAGTGATACCAACCGGTTTCGACTTCATTATTTCCGCACCAGATCACAATGCTGGGATGATCGCGTAGACGCTTGATCTGGTCGACGGCCTCTTGACGAACGTTTTCCTGAAAGGCGACGTCGCCGGGAACCATGTCGCCGCCGAACATGAATTCCTGCCACACCATAATGCCGAGTTCATCGCAGATATCGTAGAAATCATCGGACTCGTAGTAGCCGCCACCCCATTCGCGAACCATATTCATGTGCGCGTCGCGAGCAGATTGAAGAATGTTGCGATGAATCTCGGGAGTGACGCGGTTGGGAAAACTGTCGAATGGAATAACATCGGCGCCCTTGGCGAATACAGAAATCCCGTTGACGACAAACTCGAAACTCTTGCCCCACTGGTCGGGCACGCGGCGCAGCTCGATAGCCCGCAGGCCGGTCTTGGTTTCGCCGTGAGCTGCAACTTCACGGCCGATACGGATCGATGCGGAAAACCGGTAGCGGCTCTGCGCGCCGTACCCAACCGGGTACCAGAGCTTCGGAGCGGTAATCCGCAAGGGAAACGAAACATGATTGATTCCGGCATTCAGTTGCAGGGTCTGAGTTCCATCCCCCGTTTGCGCTCCGGACATTTCGTCATGGGTCCATGTGGCGGTGGCAGTTGTGGGCCGGCTGGCTTCGATCTCAAGCTCGGCCGACACGTTCGCTAACTCGGCAGTGACGTTCTGTTGGTGGATATGGAAATTCTCGATTCGGAGCGCATCCCAAGTTTCAAGGCGAATCGGCTGCCAAATGCCTTCGGTCATGAACCGCGGTCCCCAATCCCAGCCGTAGTTGTAAGGAGCTTTGCGCGTGTAGGGAGCGGTCGCGATGTTTTCCTCGTTGCCGTAGTTATGAGTTGAGATCGAGGGCAAAACGTAAGGCAGTGACTTAACGTACGGAAGCACCTTCTCGACAGCCGATTGGAATACGATCCGAAGCGTATTCGAACCGGCCTTCAATTGTGTTTTCGCGGGAATTCGCCAGTGGCGGAACATGTTGTCCGCGTGAAGAATAGCCTGGTCGTTCAGGTAAACGTCCGCAAACGTATCCAAGCCAGCAAAAACCAAGTCGACATGATCATGTGCCAGTGTAGACGCATCGACTTGAAACGTGGTTTGATATTCCCAGTCGGCCAGGCCGATCCACTGCAGATGGAATTCATTGTCCTTATCGAACGGATCTGGGATGAGGTGGCTGTTGAGGAGGTCGGTCTGAACTACGCCCGGAACCTGCGCCGGATGCCATTCCCGCACATCGGATCGATCCGCGTTTGCCACGGCTCGGAAGTGCCAGCCTGAATCCAGAGTTTGTGATGTAGGCTCGGCGGCCCTGACTGGCAATGCGACGAAAGAACATAACAGCAGAAAGCCGACAGAATAGAACTGACTCAAAGTGAAACAGCGCAGGAATCCAGACCGCATCATTTCCATATCCTTGCTCCTTGCTCCTCAGAAAAGTCTTGAGCGCTGCTAATGCCGGGAATCTTTTTGTCCAGATGCTTGCGGCGGAGTCGAATTGTGCTGCAAGATTTCAAACTCCTGCATCTCGTGCTTCGCCTCAGCCGTCTTTCCTTGTTTACGGTAGATTCCCGCCAGTCCGAAGTGTGCCTGCGCTGCCAAGGAACTCTGCTTCTCAATGGAAAGGATCTGGGTCCACGCCTTCTCGGCGGAAGCGGCATCGCCTTCGAGGGAAGCCGCTTTGCCGAGCGAGTAGAGAGTCTCGGGCATCTCGGGCATCAACCGGTCAGCGCGCGCGAGTTCCGCTCGCGCTTCATGTACTTTTCCCTCTTCCAACAATGCCTGCCCCAGACGGTAGGCGGCTTCCGCATTTCCTGGTTGTAACTTCGCCTGAATGCGAAATTGTTCTTCCGCCTTAGGCCACTGAAAAGCTCCAGCATAAACTTCGCCCAGTGCAAGATGAGCTTCGGGAAGCCCTGGCCGCAAACGCAAGGCTTCGCGGTATTCTTTTTCAGCATCGGGCATGCGCCGGAGCACAAAGTAGTTTTCTGCCATCGCCTGATGCGCGCGGGCAGAATCGGGGTATGTGGCCAACAAAGTATCGACGGATTGTTTAGCGAGGAGTCCGCTAGCGCGGCCAAGATAATAAAGAATATCCGGATCGTTGGGGTGCGCTGTGAGAGCAGCCTGCAGATTTGTGACCGCCTCCGGCAGTTGCCCCGTCTGTATCTGCGCAATCCCTAGGGCAGTCTTGTCTGGCGAACGTTGCAAGTGAGCAATGGCTTCCGACGCGTAGCCTTGAGCGAGCAGAGCGTAGCCCAGCAACTGGTGAGCCGCCGACGAATCTGGTTTCAGTTCCAAGGCGTGTTTGAGCGGCGCGATTGCGGAGCCATAATCGCCGCTCTCCATATACGCCTGGCCGAGGCTGATGTAACCATCTGCGTAGGTGACGTCGAGTGCAGTCACCGTATTAAACTCCGCGATGGCAACATCGAACTTTCGCTGTTTCTCGGCGGCAACTCCTGCTTCCATGTGTTCGGCAACCTGCGGCGATGCAATTTGCCACGCGAAGCAAAAGATCAAGAGGGCGCGGATCACGGCTTCTCCGGTTCACGTACTTCCAGAAACTGGTCGGCATGAACATCATTTAAGGTCTGGCGAATCCCGGATGGCCAAACAATTTCGACGTTCGCTTTCTCCGCGGTACCCAGGCCGAAATGAAGACGCTTGTCGCTGGAGGAAAGATAGCTGCCGGCTGAAGTCGCAAAGCGTGTCTGCCCGTTCACTTGCACGCGGGCGCCAAATCCATCCCGGTTGCTGCGAGTACCGCGAAGAGTTATCACGAGCCAGTGCAGCTTGCCACCGCGGTTGAGAAACACCTCAGGATGGCCGCCCAGAGTAGTTACCACTACGTCCTGCCAGCCGTCGTTATTGAGGTCGCCGAAAGCGGCGCCCCGCGCGGCGGTAGGCGCCGTGCTTCCGGAATCCGCGCGTTCGAAACGGCCATTGTGATTCATAGCCAAAAGCGGCGCTTCGAGATAATGAAGAGAAGGATCGATCTGCTCCACGTTGTCCAAGACATGACCTTGGGCGACAAACAGGTCCTTCCAGCCGTCGTTGTCGAAATCTTCCAGGCCAACTCCCCAGCCTGAACTTCCGCTAGAGAGCAAACCCAGGCCAGTTTCCAGACTGCGATAAGTAAACGAACCGCTGCCGTCGTTGTGATAGACGCCGTAAATCTCGCGTGGCAACTCAGTCACAATAACATCAGGCCGGCCATCGTTGTCATAGTCCTGAAAAACAACTCCCATACCAGACAGTCTTCGTCCGTCCTGAGACAGCGCCGTGCCGGCTTCGAGACCAACCTCAGTAAAAGTACCGTTGCCGTTGTTGTGAAATAAATATTGCTGCATGCCATCGTTGGCGACGAATATGTCGGTGAATCCGTCCCCATCGTAATCGGCGAATGCCACGCCTAAAGCGCGCCCTTTTTTCGCGGCGATGCCCGATCGCTGGCTCACGTCGGTGAATGTTCCGTCGCCATTGTTGTGATAGAGAATGTTGGTCGTGGCAGGAAACTCTTCCGGCGGACAATAAGTATGGTAGTTGCCGCCACAATTTTTGCTGTGTTTAGTGTCCCAATCCATGTAGCGAGTCACGAAAAGATCAAGCTTGCCATCGTTATCGTAATCGAAGAATCCCGCTGAAACCGACCAGCCTCCGGCGGCGACTCCTGCCTTGGCCGTCACGTCTGTGAAGGTGCCGTCTCCATTGTTGTGATAAAGGATATTTTTCCCGTAGCTGGTGACATAAAGGTCAGGATAGCCGTCGTTGTCGTAGTCGCCGACGGCCACGCCCATACCGTAATTTCCGTCGCCGGCATTAGCGAGACCTGCTTGTTCGGTTACGTCGGTAAAGCTTCCATCTTTGTTTTGCCGGTACAGGCGATTCCAGTAACGCGGATCGTGCCGGTCAAAGTTCTCAGGTGTTTGCATCGGACCAGAGACATGGCCGCCATTGACGAAGAAGATGTCCAGTAAACCATCGTTGTTGTAATCGAAGAGAGCGACTCCACCGGGCATGGTTTCAATCAGATATTTCTGAGCAGTGGGAGAGTTTTGCAGCGTGAAATCCAAACCACGCGGCAGGATGACATCAAAAACTGGAGCCGCAGGAGAAACCGCCCCTAATATCAGGATCAAGACGCAGGATGCGCGAAACAAAGTGTTCACCAACTTGGGTTCCCTCAGCTGCCAGCATATCGCGCGAGAGACGTTCTACTGACGTTCTACTATTGTCGGCGCGTGGATTCTCGTTCCACAACTTTAGGCGGAATTAATATCTTCTCGGGTCGCATCAGGATCTTCGACGCGATCCGCGCAATAAGCAGCTCCGCAGCGAGCACTCCAATTCGGCACGTTCCCTGATCGACCGTAGTGAGTGGAACCGCCAAAACGTCACCGTAATGAACATTGCCCGCGCCGATCACCGCAATATCGTCGGGCAACTTCAATCCTGCGTCCAGGACTGCCTTTATCGCGCCGATGGCAACCGGATCGTTGTAACAGAAGACTCCGTCTGGAAGCGGCATAGCCTTAAGCAACGTTCGCATACCTTCGTATCCAGTGCCATCTCCATGGCCGCCGGATACGATGTAATTTTCATGGGGAAGCAGGCCGCCCTTCGCCAGCGCACAGCGATAACCCTCCAGCCGTTCCACGGCGATTCCCACCTGGGGACCGCGGAGGTGTCCAATTCGCGTGCAGCCTCGCGCAATCAGATGCTCCGTTGCCAACCTGCCAATCGCGTGATTATCGACTCCAACAAAGCACGCTCGCAGACCCCGTATCGGACGGTCAATCAGAACGTAGGGAGTTTTCCTCTCTTGCACTCGCTTGAACATGGCCAGACGATTCGAGGGCTGCGCGGACGCAATAATTAATCCATCCACCTGCCGAGCCAGCAAGCAGTCGACTTCGCTCGCTTCCAACTCGGGATCTTCCTCGAATGATGAGATCACAACATGATAGCCGTGAGGCCGCACTGTGTGAGCCACAGCGCGGGCAATCTCAGCAAAGAAGGGATGCCCGAATTCGGGTAGAAGCAAGCCGATGGTATAAGTCCGCCGTGTCACCAGGCTGCGCGCCACCCAATTCATCTGATAATTCAGTTTCTTGGCATGCCGCAACACTCGCTTTCGTGTGGCAGCGCTGATTCGACCTTGATTCCGCAGAACCTTCGACACAGTTACTGCCGAGACTTTAAGATCTCGAGCAATGTCCATCATGGTTACAGGCATGAGCCGGAAGCATACCACCATTCGAGGGTTAACGATTATTCAAATGGGAATCATTCATTTTCCGCTTGACAACGCCCGCTCATGTGGTCAAGAATCCACGCCACCGAAGTATGGGGACATTTGGGGAATTCCTGCATCGGAAAGAGTCGTCTATGCGCAGCCGCATCCTGTGGAGCCTGCTCGTCTCGTTAAGCATAATTGTTTCGGCCTCCGTTTCCCTCTATAGCCAAAGCACCTACGGATCGATAGCTGGGTCGGTCGCCGATACCTCTGGGGCCGCAATCATCGATGCTACCGTCACCCTGACAAACTTGGGTACGGGGGAGAAACGCACGCAACAAAGCGGTACCGATGGACTCTTCACGTTTGTGAACCTCTTCCCGGGCCAATATCGGGTTGACGTGGAGAAGCCGGGATTCAAGCACTTCGTCCGCACAGATGTGACGGTCGAAGTGCAGCAGGATACTCACATCAACGCCGCACTGCAGGTCGGCGAGGTTAGCCAGGTTGTCGAAGTGACGTCGGAGACTCCGCTGCTGCAGGCCGAGACTTCCTCGCTTGGCCAGGTTGTCGAGCAGCGCAAGGCCGACGAACTGCCTTTGAACGGACGAAATATTTTCAACTTAATCACGATCTCTCCTGCGGCAGTTGCTCAAGGCGGATCTGGTGGTTCGCCGGTAGGCCAGAACCCCTTTAGCTGGGGCAACTACCAAATCGGAGGCTCGTTCGCAAATCAGGGCGCAGAGTACCTTGATGGTCAACCCCTGAATATCGGCTACATCAATCTCCCGATTGTCATTCCGACGCAGGATTCCATCGGCGAATTCAAAGTCCAATACAGCAACCTAGGCGCTGAGTGGGGCAAGTTCTCCGGCGGCGTCACGAATCTGAGCACGAAGTCCGGCACCAATAAGTGGCATGGCTCCGCCTATGAGTATTTCCGCAACAAAGTGCTGAATGCTAACGAATACTTCAACAAGCAGTCCGAGTTGGCGGCAGGTCACGCCAACGAGGCCCCGCCGTGGACTCAGAACCAGTACGGATTCCAGGTGGGCGGGCCAGTCATAAAGGACAAGACATTCTTTTACGTCAGCTGGGAGCAATACCGGCAGCGCACGGGATCTCCTTTTACAACTACCGTTCCAGCGGCCGGGGAGCTGACTGGGGATTTCTCGTCGCTTTGCACCCAGGCCGGGGGTACGTTCAACGGCGCTGGCCTGTGCAGCGCGGCAGCCGGGCAGCTTTACGACCCATATAGTGCGACCGCGACAGGCGCACGCTCACCCTACCCAAACAATCAAATCCCCGCTTCGGAATTCGGCACCGCCACACAGGTGCTGTGGAAGAAGTATTTTCCGGCGGCGAATCAGCCTGGCGATGTAAATAATTTCCTGAGTGCCGCACCGGCAGGTGGCAATACCAACGAGTTCGTGGCGCGCGGGGATCAGAACCTTGGGAGCAACACGCACCTATTCGGAAGATTTGCTTATTACGGATTAACAGACTTGCCGGTCAATCCATTCGGAACCGGCCTCTGCCTCGATCGCTGCGCGGAAAAATATCACTCGAAATTGCTTGCGATCGGCATCAACCATGCTTTTACCCCAACGACTATTCTCGACGTAAACATCGCGGCGAGTCGGTTCGTCTACGGACGTCAGCCTCTTCTCTCGGGGTTCGACCTAACGACCTTGGGTTGGCCGTCAACTTACAACAGCCCACCAAGCTCAATTCGAACCCCTCCGACCCCGGCGTTTCCATTCCCCAATGACGTAGGAAAGTCGCAGGGAAACAGCGCCATCGGCGATCACAATACGCAATACAACATCACGCCGGCTTTTACCCTGATCCGGGGCAAACATATTATTCAGACCGGTGCTCAGGTCGAGTGGGGACTGGACAATTACTTCCAGACGAACATCGCCAGCGGCGCGTTCGCCTTCGGAGGAAACTGGACCACTTCAACTGGCGGCCCGAATCTCGTTACCAATCCGGACTTCGCATTCGCCGACTTTTTACTAGGTCTCTCGCAAAACGAAGGAAACTTTGTCAACCAGACGGAAGGCGTGGCTCAGGTTCCCGCCCTGACCAAAGGATCGCAGGTCTACCGTGCCTTGTTTGTCGACGACACCTGGCACTTGACGCCTAAGTTCACTCTGAACTTGGGTCTTCGTTATGAACTGCAGGGAACTTGGTCTGACGCCTACGGTCGGCTCTCCTACTGGGATCCTCTGGCGACCAATAGCACCGCTAGTGGCTGCTTCGGAGCTGGCACGACTTGTCCGGGCGACGCGTTCCTCGTCGGAACGGGCCGGAACCACAGCGACAACAACATCCCCATGGATAAGAAGGCATTCTCTCCGCGGCTCGGTTTCGCTTATGCCTTGGATTCGAAAACCGTGATCCGCGGCGGGTACGGCATCTTCTACATCCCTAACTACGTCTCCTTCGGTCTCAACCCCGACAACGACTTCGTGAATCTTGCCAGCACGCCACTCCATGCTACGAACGACTCGTTCATCACTCCGGCTGCTATGCTGGATGGGGACGACTGCTCGTACCACTTTACCGGGGCCTCAGTGTTTCCGGTAAGAGGCCCAAACGCCTTTGGCTGCGCCCAGTCGGGCCCGTTCGGGAATTCTGGAATCCTCCCTCCACCGGGACGTAATTTTTCGCCGTTGGCTTCTACTCTGGCTCCGTTTCCCGCCAACATCTCAAGTTTCGCACTCTTTACCGCAAGCCCGAACTTGGCTCCGTATTACGGGGAGAGTGGTCACGGCAATCCACAGTGGGGCTACGTCCAACAATGGAACTTCGACATCCAGCGCCAGCTTCCCGCTGGTTTCTTCGCCGATGTGGCTTATGCGGGCTCGCACGGTGTTCATTTGGAGCAGTATCAGACCGAGGCTAACCAGCTTCCCGATTCAGATTGGTCTCAGGGTGCCGCACTCTCGGCCACAGTTCCCAACCCGATGGCCGGCACAAATCCCAATGCCTCGCTGAACGGCGCAACCGTCGTGGCCGGTCAGCTGGAGCGGCCCTATCCGGAATACAACCAGGTACAGTTGGCCGGGTTCGGATGCTGCGGCAGCAGCTATAACTCTCTGCAAGCTACCTTGAGACGCCGATTCCAGGGCGGCGGCACGCTGCTGGTGGCTTACACCAACTCCAAGCTCATGAGCAATACCGATACTCTGACAAGCTGGCTCGAAACCAACACTGGTGGAGTTCCCGGCGTGCAGGACTGGGACAATCTCAAGGGAGAACGGTCCCTGTCTGCGCAGGACGTTTCTCAGCGCCTCGTGATCAGTTACGTGCTCGATCTTCCCTTCGGCCGCGGAAAGTCGTACGCAAATAACATGAGCGGGCTCGCGAATGGCGTGGTTTCCGGCTGG
Organism: uncultured Acidobacteriota bacterium; assembly: GCA_963842075.1. Classification (GTDB taxonomy): domain Bacteria; phylum Acidobacteriota; class Terriglobia; order Terriglobales; family Acidobacteriaceae; genus Sulfotelmatobacter. The sequence continues at coordinate 870,186 of CAWJFA010000024.1, forward strand.
GGCGTCGATGGCATCACCACGTTCCAACGCGGCTTCCCGGTGAAGATTAGCTACTCGGGCACGACCCCACTGGAAGCTGCAAATCTTGGTGTCTCAAACATCCGGCCTGACGTGGTTCCGGGATGCAACAAGAAAGCCGGCGGCGGCCATATTACGAATTGGTTTAACACGGCTTGCTTCGCGAACCCTCCAGATTACGGACCGGGCACGGAAGCGCGTGTCGATCCCGTACTGCGCGGACCCGGAATCAACAACTTTGACGTCGCCATTTTCAAGAGGACCAGCATAGGCGAAAGAATGGGGATCGAGTTCCGGACCGAGTTCTTCAACATCTTTAACCATCCGTACTTCAACATGCCAGCAGAGGGCTTTGGTGCCGCCGGGTTCGGTGTGATCAACTCAACCGTTTCGAACGGTGTCGCCTCACCGGAACGCCTGGTTCAGTTTGCTCTAAAATTCGTATTCTAAAAAACTTCTGGGCCAGGAATATCGCTCCTGACCCAGATACAATTTACGATGCAAACTCTACATGCTGGCCAGTGATGGCCAGCATTAGTTTTTCTAGTTCGTGTTCAGACTATGAGAACTCTTCACACCATCGACTACTCCGAAGCGAAGAGAGCAGTCGATCTCATCGTGGAAAGAGCCCAGCAGAGGAAAAAATCGGTGGCGGTCGCCGTAGCCGATTCGCACGGCGATCTTATTTATTTTGTGCGCATGGATGGCGCTCCGGTTTCATCCATCCTCATCGCCATGAATAAAGCCTGGACCGCGGCCCGTGAGCGCAAACCAACCAGGGAGATTGGCGAGAAGATAAAGCATCCGAAGAAGGGCCATGATATCGCCTATTATGGTGATAAGAAATATGTAGGCTGGGGCGGAGGGCTCCCGATCTGGAAGAATGGCGAAGTAGTTGGGGCAGTTGCAGTCAGCGGGCTTTCGTCGAATGAAGATATCGCCTTGGCCACGTTGGGTGTGGAGCTGATCGCCAGTTTGTAAGCGCCATTCATGAATTCATCTGTTCGAGCAGATCCAAGGCGGCGTTTCTACAATCGGGAAACGGCGGCCCGGCAAAGCTATGTAAATCGGAGGTTCAATGTTTCGCAAAATCGCGTCGATTTTGTGCCTGTTTTGTTTATTTGCACTTCCCTCTGTCTGTCAAACAGCCCCAGTCTCTCAGTCAACAATTGAGGCGCGCGTAGATTCTCTGCTCAAGCAATTGACTCTAGAAGAAAAGATCGACCTTATCGGGGGCGTTGATGATTTCTACATACGCGCAATTCCGAGGATTGGATTGCCTCGCCTGAAGATGGCGGATGGGCCGGTTGGAGTCCGGAACTACGGTCCAGCCACAGTGTTTGGCGGCATCGGTCTGGCGGCCACATGGGATCCCGATCTTGCGCAAAGAATAGGCGCCGTAATCGGGCAAGATGCTCGCGCCCGTGGCGTGCACTTCATGCTCGGTCCGGGCGTCAACATTTATCGCGCTCCCATGAACGGAAGAAACTTTGAATACTTCGGAGAAGATCCCTTCCTGGCGGCTCGAACCGCAGTCGCATACATCAAGGGCATGCAGAGCCAAGGGGTGAGCGCGACCGTCAAGCATTACATGGGAAACAATCAGGAATATGACCGGCACAACGGAGATTCCGTCATCGATGAGCGCACGATGCGGGAAATCTACTTGCCGGTGTTTGAAGCCGCGGTAAAAGAAGCGCACGTCGGCGCAGTCATGGATTCTTACAATCTGACGAATGGCGTTCACATGACCCAAAACGGCCACCTCAATACCGATGTGGCTAAGACGGAATGGGGGTTCCCAGGGATCATCATGTCGGATTGGGATTCCACTTACGACGGGATCGGAGCCGCAAATGGCGGCCTCGATCTGGAGATGCCATCGGGAAAATTCATGAACCGTGCGACTTTGTTACCGGCCGTTCAGGCGGGAAAGGTGAGCCAGTCTACGATCGATGACAAGGTCCGTCGCATTCTTCGCACAGCAATTCAGTTTGGGTGGCTTGAACGTGAGCAGACCGATTTATCGATTCCGCAGTTGAATCCTGAAGGCCAGCGAGTAACCCTAGAGGCGGCCCGGGCAAGCATAGTGCTCCTGAAGAATGATGGCAATCTTCTGCCGCTGGATAAAGCGAAGATTCACTCAATCGCGGTTATTGGCCCGGACGCTTATCCGGCCGTGCCCGACGGCGGAGGCAGCGCCGAAGCGAAGCCTTTTGTTCCGGTGAGTTATCTGGAAGGGCTGGCAAATTACCTGGGCAGCGGCGTAAAGGTCTGCTATGACTCGGGGATACCGACCTTTGATGAACTAGCGAAGCGTACTCAATTTACCACCCAGGCAAATGGCGGCCAGCAAGGCCTGAAGACGGAGTTATTCACTAACGCTACTCTCAGTGGCACACCAGTCGTAACTCGAACCGATAAGCACGTTAACTACGAACCGGCTCGCGGAGGCGAAGGCGCCGCCAGCAACGTTTCACTCCGTTGGACGGGTTACTTCACACCCAGTACTTCAGGAGATTACCTTGTGTTCGTTCAAGGTCCCGGAGAAAACGGCGGCTACCGACTTTATATAGATAAGAAGCTCGTGTTTGATAACTGGAAGCAGTGGTACGCATTTGTAAGTGAGACATCGATGAATCTGACGTCGGGGCCGCACCAGATTGAATTGGATTTCTACGCGCACGGTGGCTGGGGTAAAACCAGGGCACATCTTGGCATTGTGCGCCCAGAGACTATAGTGAGCCCAGCCGCAAAGGAGCTAGCTTCGCGCGCGGACGCGGTAGTGATTGCTGTAGGATTTGACCCCTCCGATGAGGGTGAAAGCAGTGACCGTACCTTCCGTCTGCCTCCGGGGCAGGATGAGCTGATTAGCGAAATTACTAGCGTAAATAAGGACACAATTGTGGTGATGACTTCCGGTGGCGGGGTGGACATGAGATCGTGGGTTGATCGTGTCCCGGCACTTTTGCAGGCCTGGTACCCGGGCCAGGAAGGTGGCACAGCACTCGCACAACTATTGTTTGGTGACTTTGATCCTTCGGGAAGACTGCCCATCTCAATCGAGCGCCGTTGGGAAGACAATGCCGTTCATGACAACTACTATCCGAAGCCCGGCGAAAAGAAAGTCGAATACAAAGAAGGCGTCTTCGTGGGTTATCGCCATTTCGACAAATCAGGAATCAAGCCGCTGTTTCCGTTCGGCTACGGATTGTCCTATACGGCTTTTGCTTACAAGAATCTGACGATTTCACCGGCTTCCGGTGATCAGCAAGTAATAGTTGGATTCGATGTTACAAATACGGGGGCGCGTTCCGGGGCGGATGTAGCTGAGGTTTACGTGGGGGATCGGCACTCGAGTGTTCCACGTCCTGTAAAGGAATTGAAAGGCTTCGTCAAGGTCGAACTAAATCCGAGCGAGACCAAGCATCTTCAAGTTACGCTCGACCGCCGGTCCTTCTCTTACTATGACGTAAAGAATCATGAGTGGACGGTTACTCCGGGTGATTTCGATATATATGTAGCTCGATCCGCGGCAGAGATTGAACTTACTGGGAAGCTTACTTTTCAGTAGCTGACGGACGGGCGGAGGAAAGTCTTCTACGCTTCGCACCTTTTTGTACTTGTGTCCGGACCAGAGTCGAGGCCCCTACGGGATTCTTTCCTCATAGCAACTCCGGCGCAGGAGTGCAGTACCGTGCGATCATTTCGGCCGACAACTCGCTACTCCGCGCGATTGTACCGTAAAGACGGGCGCTATTACGCATCGTTCTCTGTTGCGTCTTTTCGTTCAGACCCACAAGTCCAAATCGAAGTCCCCAGCCCTCGCTCCACTCGAAATTGTCGGTAAGCGTCCAATGGAAATACCCGCGAATATCATGGCCCTCGCGAATCAGGTTATGCAGCTCTCGAGCAGCGTTTACGATGAGCCACGGCCTGATCCGGTCCTGCGCATCGGGTACTCCATTTTCCAAAATGTAGATTGGTTTGCCCATGCGGGCGACGCGCTCGGCCGCTACCTTGATTGCGAGTGGATACGCTTCCCCATAAGGGTTTTCGAAACCTCTGTCGCCCTGGGGAACGTGTTCTGGCACAAATACACGTCCGAATAACTGAGAGGCACATTTCAAATCGAAAGCGACGTGGAAACGGCTGTAAACGTTTAAACCAATAAAATCGCACGCCCCTTTCGCGCTGCGTAGATCCCCGCCTGCCAAGCTTAAAGGAAATGCCAGCCTTCCCTGCTCGACCAGCCGAAGGAAGCTTTCATTGAAAAGGTGGTTCAGCAAGCCAGCAATCCAGCGGTCAGCAGCAAATGCTGAATTGGCGGGCTTGAATACGACATAGTTATGAGCCCAGCCGACTTGTGCCTCCGGCTGTAGCTCGTGAATTGTACGGTAAGCTTGAGTGTGCGCACGTCCCATTGCGCTGATTACGCGCAGGGCCGTGATGATTTTGCCCTTTTTGCCGGGAGGGAAATCGCCCAGCACATAGCCCAGCGCTCCGTACACGTTCGGCTCATTAAGAGTCACCCAGTGCCGGCACAAGTCGCCCAATTCGTTAATCACGCGACGAGTGAATCGTTCGAACAACTGCACAGCTTCTGGACTGAGAAAGCCACCTTTGCGCTCAAACCACAAGGGATGGCTGAAGTGGTGCAGGCAAACCATCGGCTGAATGCCGCGCTGGTGTAAACCCTCCAACATCTCCCTGTAACGCTGCAAAGCCTTGGGGTCCCATCGGCCTTCCTCCGGCTCAATTCTGCTCCATTCCACTGAGAGGCGCAGAGAATTCACGCCGATGTCGCGGGCTAAGTCGAAATCACGCTCGGCGTTGTCCCACCAGCCGCAAGCTTGGCCACAATGGTCGCCAGCTTTAATTCGCCCGGCAGCCTCCCAGGCCGACCACTGATTGTTCTCGTTTCCACCTTCAACCTGATGCGCTGAGGTCGACACTCCCCACAGAAATCCGGGGGGGAACCGCAAACTCCGAGCGGCAATCGGGGCTATATTCCCAGTTTTCTGCTGACTACTTTCAGGCAATACCATTGCACCCGCATTCTAAGGCAGAAATCGCGTCGCGGTGAAACAAAACAGGGGCCTGCGTATCCAAATTGCAATTGGAACGGCGCGGCGCACACAAGAAACCATCTGACGTTCAGTGAGCACTTCGCATCGGTTAATTCCCTTCTGCAAGATACGCGCACCGGAGCGAGACGAAGCTAGCCCGGCGGCAGCAACATTCCCTTTTCAAGATGCCGCGTGACGTGGGCATAGGAAGCCGCGTGCGGGTCATGCGTCACCATCACGATCGTCTTGTGGAAGTCCTGGTTCAGACGCTTCAAGATTTCCAGCACCTCAGTCGCTGAGTGACTGTCCAAATCGCCCGTGGGTTCATCTGCCAATAACAGCGTCGGGTCGCTTACAATCGCCCGGGCGATCGCCACACGCTGCTCCTGGCCTCCGGAAAGCTGCTTCGGGAGGTGGTTCACGCGGTCTTCCAAGCCCACCAGTTTCAACGCTGTCATGACATGGTCGCGCCGCTGCTGTTGGTTCAGCCTGGTGAGCAGAAGCGGCAATTCCACGTTTTCAAATGCAGTCAGTACTGGGATCAAGTTAAATGTCTGGAACACGTACCCGATGTGCTCATTGCGCCAGCGCGCCGCCTGCGAATCGCTGAGCCGGAAAATATTCTGATTTTGCACCAGCAACTCGCCGGAAGTTGGCCGATCAATGGCCGCGATCATATTCAGCAGCGTGGTCTTGCCGGATCCCGAAGGTCCCATCAATGCCATGAATTCGCCGGCCGCAATGTCGATCGAAACGTCGTCAAGGGCTTTCACTTCAAAGGCCTCACGCTTGAAAACCTTGCTGACGTTGCGGGCTTGAACCACCTTCGTTCCGGTAGCGATCTTGTTTTCAGCCACAGTACTCATGATTGCCCCTTGATTTTCACTGAGTCCCCGTCTTTCAGGTCTTGCGGCCCTTTGCTGATCACGCTTTCACCACCCACCAGGCCGCTTACCAGAAATCCGTCGGTCCGCTCGCTCAACACCTGAACCTCTCGCATACGTGCTTTACCCCCAAAGGCAAGAAACACTACTTTCTTGCCGTCATGATCGCGCATCGCCGTGGCTGGCACAAATGCTCCGGCAGGTTGCGTGCTACCGGCTTTTTTTTCGTTAGCCAGAAATTTCACCGTGGCATTCATTTCCGGGCGCAAATACTCGTCAGGATTCAAAACCTGCACCTTCACCTGCACCGTGGCCTTCTGCCGATTAGCCTCAGGAGAGATCTGCGCAATTTCGCCGTTGTACTTGCGATCGGGATAAGCATCCACCGTTACAATGCCCTTCTGCTTCGGGCCGAGACGGGCAAAATCGGATTGCGCAATATCGAGTTCAACTTGTATATCGTTTAAGTCAGCGAGCGAAACCACTGACCCTTGAGGTCCGCCGGCCGCGGCGCTGGCGAACTGCGCGGTAATCAATTCACCTTTTTCCGCCGTACGATCCAGAATAGTGCCGGTGACGGGGGCGCGGATAACAGTAGCATCAAGCTGCGATTTTTCGTAATCAAGCTGACCCTGTGCCTGCGCTAGCGCCCCCCGGGCTCGGGCGATCTCTTCCTGCCGCGGGCCGATCTTCATCAATTGAAAAGTCTTGTCCAGGGAGTTGACCCGCTGCTGATCTGAGTCGAACTTGGCGGTAGCATCGTCCAATACCTGACGGGAAACGACACCGGCGGCTGATAATTCCTTTGTGCGATCCAGAGTGAGTTTGTCGTTGACTAGTGTCGCGCGTGCTTCGTCGAGGTTATGCTGGGCTTGCTGGATTTCCTCTGGCCGCGATCCGTGCTCGAGTTCATCGAGATAAGCCCGGGCATTATCCAGAGCGCCCTTTGCCTGTTCATAGGCAGCGCGGAATTCCTGATCCTCCAGCCGGACCAGAATCTGACCTTCTTTAACTTTGTCGCCTTTTTCCACTCCAATCCAAGCGAGGCGCCCGGTCACCTTGGAGTTCACATTGATCGTGTGATGCGCCACGATGTATCCCGTGGCCGAAAGCACCGTTCCGCCCACATCGCTGCTCTCCGCGGAAGCGCGAACCACCTCGACTTCCATCACGTCACGTGCAAGCAGACGATATGCAAGCGCAGACAAGCTCAGCACGACCACGATGACGATTCCAATAACAATGTAGCGCCGCGCCCATGCGGGCGGTTCGCCGTTCCCGGCTCCACGCTCCGTGCGGTCGATTCGCAAGCTCTGCAGGTCTTCGTGTTTTGCGTCAATCGGCATAACAAATGAGCATAACAATGGATACGAATTAGGTATCGGCCCAGTTTCCTAAGAATTACCGTCAACCCCGAAGAGCGGTAAGAATATTCTGTCGCGCCGCGTGCCACGCCGGAGCTAGGCCGCCGAATAACCCCATGACTAACGCGAATGCTACAGCTGCCGCGGCGACCTGCGCTGTAATTCGCAGGCTGAACACTACCTCACTGAACGTCACTGCGTTCGACGTTCCCGTCTGCATTCCGTTAAATGGCAGCATCAGAAGAATGCCAACCACTGCACCCAGCAAAGCCAACATTAGAGACTCCAGAACAAACGATGTCAGAATCGCGGGCCGCGAGAATCCCAGCACTCGTAGGGTTGCAATTTCACGCCCACGATAGGCTACAGCGGCGTACATCGTGTTCATGGCCGCAAAGCTCGATCCAATCGCCATAATGATCGCGACCACAATGCCTATGTACTTGATCGGAGCACCCGAACTCGTTTGCTTGGCGTAGTAATCCGTCTCCAGCATTCCTTCAAGTTTGAGCCGCTGGTCGTCGCTGACCCGGTTCTTCAGTGCATCGGCAGCAATAGGATCAGTGGCGCGCAGGTAAGCCGAAGAGTAACCGCCTTGTCGATCGAAATCCGCGGCCATCTGATTTACATCGCACCAAATCTCAGATTCATAGGCCGAACCGCCCGCGTCGAAGACGCCCACCACTTTCCACGAACCTTTGCCGAACTCCATGCTGTCGCCGATGTTGGCGTGAGAAAAGCGCGAACGAATCGATTTGCTGACCACCACTTCACGCTGACCCGTCTGGAACCATCGTCCGTCGATCAGTTTGGCGCTGGGGCGAAGTTCGAGACCGTCGGGCATCATGCCGCGCACCGTGACGTTTACTTCCCCCGTACCGTCCTTGCGCGGCAACACGATTACCACCACCCACTCGCCGGAAACCATGGGATCGCCGTGACTATCTTTCGCAACACCCGGCAAAACTTTCAGCGTGGGAAAAAGAGCAGCATCAAAGCCCCCCGACAACTCCGCTTCCGATCCTTTGCGCAGCACGAGCACATTCTGGGGATTGCCGCTCGATACGAAAGCGCGCTTCAACCCCGCCAGCAAAGCCATGAGGAAAATCGCGGTGGTCACCGTCAGCGCAATGCCCAGGGCTGTCATGATCGTGAGCCCCTTGCGGAGCTTCAAATTGCGGACGTTATAGCTGATCGGTATCGCCATAAATTCGTTCTCAGTTCAGCCTAATGTAGTCAGCCGATGTGGCGCAGTCCCTCCACAATATTGCTGCGGGATGCGCCGTACGCGGGAATATATCCGCTCAAAAATCCCACCGTTGCCGCCACCAACAGTGACAGCGCTACACTGGGCAACGTTACTTTCATATCACTTGGAATACCGATCGCCACCGACGAGTGGGTCAACCACCTGATCAGAGCCGCCGCACCGAGTATCCCGAGAAGACCGCCCGATACCGCCAGCGCCACGGCCTCGAATACGAACAAAGACAACACTCGCTGGCGGGTGAATCCAAGAGTTTTCAGCACGGCCACTTCACGCGTCCGGCTGCGAACTGACATGGCCATGGTGTTCGCCGAAACCAACAGGATCGCGAACACGACTGCCCCGCAGATCCCAAGAATAAAGGCCTTTACGTTACCCAGCGTGGCCACAAACGAAAGCTGGAAAGCCTTCTCGCTCTCCGTTTTCGTCCGTTGTGGCGAGTTGCGGAACATCCCGTCGATTTCACGCGATACGCGTGCCACATCCTCTTCCGAGTTAACCTGAGTGGAATACCAACCTGCCCGTCCCTTAAACCAGTCCACGGCTTCTTCCAGATATTTGGCATTGAAATATAGAGAGTTCTGCGGTGGATCGCGATGGTAAATGCCGCGAATCGTCAATTCGGGATTCACTGGAAATATTGTTCCCAGTAGCGTGATTTTATCGCCGACTTTCCACCCATATTTGTTAGCCAGCGTCACATCCACCAAAGCTCCGGCGCGATCATGCTGCCACGCGATCGCCTGGTCGGGTGGGACGATTTTGTCGGATGCAACCTTCAGATACTCGTCCGGATCGGTGGCAACCTGGGCAAAGAAATTCTCCGGCCGATCATCTTTATATCGTCCGCCGAACCACGTCATCGGCGCTACTGCTACCACTCCGGGGATGCTTCGAATCTTGTCCCTGTAATAGCCGGGCAGGAGAAATGCTAAAGAGACGCGATCGCGGGTAATCACTCGCTTCGCCGAATCTGGAGCGCCCACGTCAATGTAAAACGTGCGCCAGATGGTGATCATCAGCGTCAGCAACAGCAGCGAAAAGCTGATGCTCAGCATCGTCAGCAGGCTGCGCCGCTTGTTGCGAAACGTATTGCGCACCACAAAACTGCTCAGGGTCATAACTTTAGCCGATGTGCCGCAAGCCGTCCACGATATTCACTTTCGAAGCATGATAGGACGGGAGCAACGCACTTACGAGCCCCACAAGTCCTGCAGTCAACAGGGCCAGGCCGCACATCCACGGAGTTACCTTCATCGGGAAAAAAGAGACGAACTGCGGGGAATGAACAGCGAGATAAACCATTATCCAACCCAAGCCAAACCCAATCAGCCCTCCAGTGAGAGACAGAGCCACAGCTTCGCTGACGAAAAGCCCGAGCACGCTCTGCCGCGTGAATCCCAAAGTCTTAAGCAGGGCCACTTCTCGCGTTCGCTCGCGGATGGACATGGCCATGGTATTCGCGGAAACCAGCAAAGTTGCAAACACCACCGCCGAACAAATCATCAGGATGAACGCTTTTACATTGCCCATCATGGCAACGAATTCCAGGCCGAATGCCTTTTCGCTCTCCGATTTTGTAGGCTGAGGTGAGTTGCGAAACATATCATCGACGGTGCTAACAATACGACTTACGTCCTGAGGAGAGGCCGCCAGAATGCTGAAGGTACCCGCCTGTCCCTTGAACCACGCAACCGCCTCCTCAACATACTTGGCGTTGAAATATACGGACTTGTTGTCGGGGTAGGAACTGAAAATGCCCCGAACATACAACTCAAGGTTGACCGGATAGATCGTTCCCTGTAACACGATACGGTCACCCAGCTTCCAACCATATTTCTTGGCCAGTGTGTCGTCGACGATCACTCCCTGGCGATCGCGTTGCCATGCTTTTCGTTGCTCTTCCGGCATCTGCATATCCCGAAATACCTGAAAGAATTCTTCGGGGTCCGTCCCGAACTGCGCAAAAAAATTCTCCGGCTTTGTATCTTTGTAAATTCCCCCGAACCAAGAGACCGGCACTATCGCCACGACTCCGGGAAGCGCGCGTATTTTCTCTCGGTAGTAGCCGGGCAGACTGAAGGTCAAGGACACTCGGTGGCGAACTACCAGTCGTTCGGCGGATTCGGCGCTGCCTTCGTCAAGATAGAAAGCCCTCCAGATGGTCATCATGAGGGTGAGCAAAAGGAGAGAGAAAGCAATGCTCAATACGGTCAGGATGCTGCGCCGCTTGTTGCGGAAGGCGTTTTTGGTGACAAACCGGCTCAGAGTCATTTTGAACCCCAAATGGTCGAACCCAGGAGAAGGCGCACGGTGCGAGACATGTGCGGGCATGTCCCGCGTAGGGCTCAAGGATAACCGAATGAGCCCCTTCCGACAACAGTTGGACTTTCGGAAAAAATCCCTTCTAGCCGACTACGACAACACAGTTAAGGTCGGCGGCAGAAAGCGATGGCGACAGATCTCTTCTACACAATGAAATCTCTGGAACGCTACAACTGAGGTTGAGGACCAGGTGTTGAGTCTGGTCCGCAGCCTGCCGCCAAATCCCAGAGGATCCCAGCTTGGAGGTCGCTCCATGGACACGCGAGCCTTAAACTTTCGTCGGGCCGCAATTCTTCCCGTTACCTTTGGGATCGTTCGCGGCCCCGAAGTAGTGGTGCAATTAGCGATGTTTAATGAAGCTGCCGGTCTGCAACTCCGACACCGCCTGGCGCAGCTGCTCCTGTGTGTTCATTACGATCGGGCCGTACCAGGCCACAGGTTCTTCAATCGGCTTGCCGGAGACTAAAAGGAACCGAATCCCATCGGGCCCCGCCTGCACCACCAGCTCATCTCCCCGGTCGAACAGCACCAGTGAGTGATTGCTGACATCATACTTCGCTGGCGCATTAGGACTAGCGGCTTGCTCGGTCAAAACCGCGCGGGGGTTCGAAGAGTCGCGAAACGTGCCGGAGCCCGCGAACACGTAAGCGAAGGCGTTCCGCGTGGTTTCGACTTTGAGCCGCTTTCGCTGGTTTGGAGCGACCGAGATATCCAGGTAATTCGGATCAGCGGCCACACCATCCACCGGTCCCCGTTTGCCCCAGAACTCGCCGCTGATCACGCGCACGCGAGTGCCGTCATCGTCGGTGACCTCCGGAATCGAACTCGCAGGAATGTCCTGATAGCGCGGGTCAGTCATCTTCAGCGATGAGGGCAGGTTCGCCCACAGCTGGAAGCCGTGCATACGGCCTTGCTGATCCCCCTTCGGCATTTCCTGATGAAGAATGCCGCTGCCCGCGGTCATCCACTGCACGTCGCCGGCGGTCATTTTCCCTTTGTTGCCGAGGCTGTCGCCGTGCTCGACCGAGCCGGCGAGCACATACGTAATGGTTTCAATCCCGCGGTGCGGATGCCAGGGAAATCCCGCAAGGTAGTCCTGCGGGTTATCGTTGCGGAAATCGTCCAGCAGGAGAAACGGATCGAAATCCTTCGTCTTGCCAAAACCGAAGGCGCGTTGCAGCTTGACGCCTGCGCCTTCGATTGTTGGCGTCGTTTGAATGATCTGTTTAACTGGGCGGAGTGACATAAATCTTCTTCTTTCTGCCGCGCGCACCAATTTTGCAGAGCGTGGCAACTGCTTACGCCTTTATAAACTGGACGTCCAAAGTGATGGTCACTTCGTCGCCGACCAGTATGCCGCCGGTTTCAAGCGCCGCATTCCAGGTCAGGCCGAAGTCTTTCCGGCTGATCTTTGTAGTAGCCGACACCCCCACTCTCGTATTGCCCCAGGGATCCTTCGCTGGCGGCGTTGGCCCTTCTACAGAGAAGACCTCCTTGCGCGTAACCCCGTGGATAGTCAGGTTGCCCTCGACAGACAGTTCCCCGTCTCGGACAAGCTTGATGCCCGTGGACTTGAAAGACAGAGTCGGGAACTTCTCGACGTCGAGGAAGTCAGCGCTCTTCAGATGGGCATCGCGCTGGGGGTCGCGCGTTTCAATCGACGCCACCTCGATCGAAGCCTCGACATGGGATTTGGCCAGGTCGGATTCGTCAAGCGTCAACTGTCCCACGACCTTGGGAAATTGCCCTTTTACGTTCGAAATCATCATGTGCTTAACCTTGAACTCGGCAACGGAGTGCACCGGATCGATGTTCCAGGTGGTGGTCGTCGAAGTGGAAGTTTGCGATGGTGCCAGCGTGCTCATGGTAGTTGTCCTTTCTCTTTCGGATTAGGTGCATCAAGTTTCTTTCGGATTAGATGCGTCACGACGATATTCGTTGCAACAGCTATGTGGCCCAAGAAATCAGCCCACCGCGCTGCGGGCTGCCTGCAGCAGTTCGGTCAGCGCCCGAAGCCTCTCCCGCCCCAGATGGCCTAGTTGCTTGCGATGGCCGGCCTGCACCGGTTCGTCAAGCCGGGCTAACAACTTCAGGCCCTCGGGTGTAATCCGGGTCATCACGGTTCGACGATCCTTCGTCTCGCGGCAGCGTGAAATCAGGCCGCGCTTTTCCAGGCGGTCCAGCAACCGGGTGATGTCCGGATCCCGCGTAATCATGCGGCTGGCAATCTCGCCACACGGGAGTCCTTCTAAAGCGCCGCGCAGGATTCGGAGCACATTGTACTGCGTCGGAGACAGTTCCTCGGCCTTCAGAACCCCTACCAATCCTCGGGACAGCATATCGGTAGTGCGCAGCAAGTCCAAAAACGCCGCCTCCTCGGGACTGCCGACGCGCCGCCCTCTTTTATTGGACTCGACAGGTTTCTTCATCCGCCTCAATAATAGTCGTCTAAACGACTATTGTCAAGACGAACGTCTTCAAGGCGCCCGCGCCGGCTCCCTTTCACTAGAATAGTCTGGCACTCGACGCCTCCAGATGACTCCGGTAATTGGCGGTTCGCGGGGTTCTCCCGCTAAAGTTCACAATGGGGTAAAGGTATGAAGCGAGCTCTGATTCTAATTCTGGCGATAACCACCTTGGCAGCGGCACGGGACAAGAAACCAAAGGCTCAGCCCGGACCCTATGTGTTCACCAGCAAAGCTTCTGCGCAAACTCTCAAGGTGCTAATCGTCCAAATGAATCTAGGAGAAGGATACACTCTCGATTCCGACAACCAGTTCGAGTTCCGATTCTCGAAGCCGGCCCAGATGCCCGTCGTAAGTGCGCTTTTCGTGGCTTCAAGTGCATGTCCAGGCATGACCACCAAAAAGGTGTGGTCCTACACGCTGGCGGAACTCGATGGCATGACCAAGGTGACCGTGGAACCTGTCTGGGAATATCCGGACGACTACTGCAAAACGCAAACTCAGCAGCTGATATGGAGTCAGCGAGACGAAATTGCAGCCTTTCAAGCCATGCTCGACAAAGCTCCCGCTTCGAGTGCCCAGATTTCACCTTCAGCTCCTGCTCCAGCTTCCCTGGCAGTCGCTCCCGCTTCCACTTCAAAGTCAGTCGCAGATCAGGAGCAGACTGCGAAGCAACACACGGCTTGTCTGGAATTGGCGAAGGATAATCCCAGCATCACTTGTAAATAAATGTCAGGACAATGGCAAGATCGTCTCTGCCGAGAAGGTGACGCTCGATACATTAAAAGCACTTGCCGACATTAAAGGCTGTATGCTGTCGAGGCTCTTGGGAGACGTTTTAGACGACTATGTGGAGTTGGGATTGGCTGAGGCTGAGATGGAATCTGAAGTGGAAGCGCAGACCGGCGTAGCGATTCCGGTTGATGGCAAACCGGGTCTGCATTTAGTGAGCTAGGAAAGATTCAGGGGTCCTTTGCGCCACTCAGTTTCTTGTCTCTGATGGCTCTGCAAAGGACCCGAATTTCAAGGAGGGAATATGTTTGAAGGAATGTTTCAGCCGATACACCTAGCGGTCGAAATAGCTCTGTTAGGCGGATTCTGGATGCTCTTTAAGCCACTCAAAAAGCTCTGGCGGAAACTGATTCGGTAGGGTAAATTATGGGGTTAGTGAGGCGTAACGTTGGAAAGCCGCTGGTGGAATGCGCCGGATATCAAACCCTTTCACACCTGCGATCAAGGCTGGAACGACCCCTGCCTAGCGTGCTGCGGGAGCATCGAAGCTTATCAGGAAGCGTGCGGCGTGCCGGAACACCTGCGAGGAACAGTTCCCCGGAAACCCCTTACAAAGGAAGAGGAAGAACAGGAACGAGCCAAACTCAAGGCAAGATTCAAAGCTCATTTTGGCGAGACCGGTTCCCCGGAAACCGCTCACTCAGCAGCAAAGGGACCGGACCTAGCAAGTCTGAAGGCAAACTATGACACGTCTTACAAAGCGTGGCTCGTGGCGATGCGTCAGAAATACGTAAAGTAAATACCCTGTAGAGTTTTTGCTATACTCGCTCGGTCTCAGGTTTTTGCTGTTGTGAAGGTGCTTGATTCCAAAGGGAGCGTGGTGGGCAGTGCAGGACTCGAACCTGCGACCTCCTGCTTGTAAGGCAGGCGCTCTAACCAGCTGAGCTAACCGCCCCTCGTAACCTTTATTATTGCGGCCTGATCCTTTTGGCTTCGCTCAAAGACAAGAGCAGCGCCGGACGGAACTCGATGAAGGGGATCCGCGCGAACCGCGCAGCAGTGAGTATACGCGAGCGGCGAAAAACCGGTCAAACGTTACGTCGTAACTCGTAACCCAAACCTCCGCAGCTTGGGCGAACTGCTTTCTCATCCTGCTAGACTGACGCGGTGCGGCGCTTGATCGTCAATGCGGATGATTTCGGATTCACCGCGGGCATCAATCGCGCCATCGTCGAAGCTCATACTCGCGGAATCGTGACTTCCTCCACGTTGATGGCCAATGGGCCGGCCTTCGATGACGCCGTGCGTATGGCGAAGACGGTTCCGCGTCTCAGCCTCGGCTGCCATGTCGTACTGATCGACGGCGAGCCGGTACTTGATGCCGAGCGATTGCCTTCCATCACCTCAACGCACTCCGACGCCGCGCACTTCCGCGACGGTCTGAAATCTTTCGCTGCCCGTGCGCTTACAGGCCGCCTGGATCCAGGCGAGATCGAAGCTGAAGTCGGTGCGCAGATTCGCAAGCTTCAATCAGCTGGCCTTAACGTCTCCCACGTGGACACCCACAAACACACTCACCTGTTTCCCGCTGTACTCGGACCCCTGCTGCGCGCGGCACGAGCTTGTGGCATCCGCGCCATTCGCAATCCGTTCGGCCCGCGCAAACCACTCAACTCTTCCGAACTATTGGCGAGACCCAGTCTCTGGACACGCTATGCGGAAGTTCGAATCCTCCGTGCTCTGGCTGCCAAATTTCGCGACGCGGCGCGACGGGAGGACTTCGTCACTCCTGATGGCACGCTCGGAATCGTCGTGACGGGCGCGCTGGATGAAAAGATCTTTCGCGCCATTGCTGCCGCCATTCCTCATGGGACCTGGGAATTCGTATGTCACCCAGGCTATAACGATAATGATCTGCAGTCCGCCAGAACCCGCCTCCGCCGATCCCGTGAAACAGAATTGCGCGTCTTAACCATGCCTGAAGCGCGAGAACTGCTGTCCAATCAAGGAATTGCTCTGATTTCATACCGCGATTTGATTTCGAGCGATGGCCAGGCATAACGCTTCCCTTTCGACTCAGACGGGGGCTGCCTTTGCGCGTAACTTTCGTAACCTTAAGCAGACTCTTCCGACGGCGTATGATCTGGATGAGTTTTGACTTAAACAATTCTGGCTGGGAGGCCTTTCATTCATGTCTGCTGCTGGGGCAGCCCCGCGGGCGACTAGGGACTTGCGCCTACGTGTGTGGGGCATGGGCGCGGACAATCAAGCCTTCCATCAAAACGCGACAGCCCAGAATGTCAGCTGCACGGGAGCCTGCATTTGCGGCCTCGAGCATGAGTTAAAAGTGGGCGACGTCATCGGCGTGCAATACGAAAACAAGAAAGCACGCTGTAAAGTAATCTGGGTTATGGAAGCCGGTGGACTAAAGAAAGTTCAAGTGGGAGTTCAGTTAGTTGCGGACCAGGAGTGCCCATGGCTTTCTCAACTGCCCCCGGAGATGCGGTCCAACCAGCCGGCTATCGCTCCGGATAATCGCAGAAAATTTCTCCGCCATAAAATCTCGTTTCCCTTGGAATTCCGCGACGAGCGCGTGAATACCCCGATGCGCGTAAATGCCACCGACATCAGTGGCAACGGTTGTTATGTTGAGACGGTCATGCCGCTGGCAATTTCCACCACGCTGCGAGTGGATTTCTGGATCGAAGAGGAGCACGAATCCACCACCGCCACTGTCCGTACGCGTGATCCTGGCGTTGGTATGGGCATTGAATTTACAGGCCTCACGGAGGAGTCCAAGAAGCGTTTCCAGAGCCATCTGGATAGCTTAGACCCGGGCCTTTCCAAGCCAAAAACCGAAGAATAATCTCGTGCCCCCAGTCGCCCGTATCCCGGCTAAATCTGGCTCGCGACTGTAGAATATGCATCCTCTGCTATTTCTCGCCATCGAATGACAGAACCTCATCAGGAAAGGCCCGGCTCGCAGAATGAAAATTGGGATCACCTGTTATCCCACGTATGGCGGCAGCGGTGTCGTAGCCACGGAACTCGGCTTAGAACTCGCCCAGCGCGGTCATGAGATTCATTTCATCTCTTATGCTCAGCCCATTCGTCTGCGAGGGCAGGAGCACAACATTCACTACCACGAAGTCGAAGTATCGCGGTACCCGCTTTTTGACTATCCCCCATACGATCTGGCGCTGGCCACGCGGATGGCTGAGGTCGCGCAGTTGTACGATCTCGACCTGCTGCACGTACACTATGCAATACCGCATTCCGTGAGCGCGCTCCTGGCGCGCCAGATGCTGGCGGACGGTCCTCGCGGACGCCGCCTGCCTTTTGTAACAACCCTGCATGGCACGGACATTACCTTGGTGGGTTTGGACCGTTCCTATCTGCCTATCACGCGCTACTCCATTGATCAGAGTGATGGCGTTACCGCCATCTCCAACTATCTGCGTGATCGCACCATGCGGGTTTTCGACGTCAAGAAGGAAATTGAAGTTATCTACAACTCCGTGAATTGCGATGTGTATACCAGGCACAAGAATCCTGCCGAAGCTCGTCTCGAGTATGCGCCTGACGGTGAAAAACTGCTGGTCCATCTTTCAAATTTTCGCCCGGTGAAGCGGCTCTCGGATGTGATCGAGATCTTTGATCGCGTCCGAAAGCAGATGCCGGCGAAACTGCTGCTGATCGGCGACGGCCCGGACCGCTCGGTGGCTGAGTGGTTAGCTGTGCAAAAAGGAATCCATGAGGATGTGCTTTTTCTGGGCAAGCAGGATCAGGTACAGGAAAAATTGGGAATTGCCGACATCCTGCTCATGCCCAGTGAACTCGAATCTTTCGGTCTCGCGGCACTGGAAGCCATGGCTTGTGAAGTTGTCCCTATCGCCACGCGCACCGGGGGCGTTCCAGAAGTAATCGAACATGGCGTAAGCGGCTATCTGGCCGATGTCGGCGATGTGGATACGATGGCGCGCTACGCCATCGAACTCCTGAACGACGAAAGCCGGCTTCGGGCGACGGGCAAGGCGGCTCGCGCGGTCGCACAGGCCAGGTTCTGTTCCAGCAGGATCGTCCCGCAATACGAAGACTTTTACCGCCGCGTACTCGAACGCTCTTCGTAAAAGGCCTCCGGGACCGCGCCCGTTGCCTGCAGTAGCGGCAACCGGATTCGTACGAGCGTTCCCTTGCCTTTTCCGCTGTCAATCGTCATGCGCGCTGTGTCTCCATACAACATCTGCAGCCTCTCAGAAATATTGGCCATGCCGATACCTGCGCCTCGCGTGCTTCTCGAATCGATTGGCTGGGTCGCAGCCATGCCCACGCCATTGTCTTCCACCTCAATCACCAGCAGTGAGTCGGACAAGCGGCTGCGCAGGAAGATGCTGCCCCCCTCCACCATGGACGAGAGTCCGTGCTTGATCGAGTTTTCCACCAGTGGCTGCAAAAGCATGCTGGGAACCATTACATCCAGCGACGCTGGGTCGAGTTCCTTCACTACCCGAAGTTTATCGTTTCCGAAACGAACTACTTCGATGTCGAGATAGTTGTCGATGAATTCCAATTCTTCCCGCAGAGGCACAAAAGAGTCGGAACTGCTGAGCAGGCGCCGCAGAATCGTGGCCAGCTTCGAAATCACTTCGCGGGCGGTCTCGGGATCGAAGCGAACCAAAGATGAAATCGAGTTCAGCGTGTTGAACAGGAAATGAGGATTCATCTGGTTCTGCAGGGCTTCCATGCGCGCGTGCAATAGCAACCGCTCCTGCTCTTCCAGCTTGATCTGGATTCGAACGCTGTTAAAGATTTTTAGCTCAATTCCAATGGCCATTGCCGAGGCCGCGTAAATCGCAGCCTCGATCCACAGATTGTCGGGACTCTCGATACTGAAGATCGAGTGTGGAAGATTTCGGGCCAGCTCGGTCTGTACGAACCGCAGGCACATCACAGTGGTGAAAAACATGATCTGCCAGTCGAACAGTCGTGGACGCGGCAGATTGCGCCGGATCAGGCGGAAAATACTTTGATCGATAAACGGAGAAAACGACCAGATATCATCCTTGTCGACGGCCATGGTACGCAGCTGGCCTGCGATAAAGCCGGAGAGGACCCCAAATGGCAACGCGGCCCACTCCCCATGCAGCATCGCTGGCGCACCCATCAGCACTCCACCGAGAGTTCCTGCCCAGCGTCCGCCGATCACACCCAGTAACAGCACAGTTTCAAAACTAAGATCTCCTGCGAGAAAGCTTTGCGCGGAGAAGCGAATCCACGTCCCCGCCATGATGGGAAGCGCCATCCACAAAACCAAATACACCTTCTGCCGGAATTGACGCTCTTCGCGAAACAGCAGCGACTTGAATTCCTTGGAACGCACCAGAGAGCTCGACACGGCCGCAGCCACGCCCAGCTTCACCAGCAGATTGATCCAGATAAGTCGCGGTTCCATAGAATTCGGGACGAGAGAAGCCCCGAGAAAACTGTAGCACGAAGCAGACGGTCAGCCAGAATCAGAAGGCGACTCCATTGACCCTGAATCCGCCCAAAAGCCAGCCCCGGGATTGGTCGCGGGCTC
This sequence comes from uncultured Acidobacteriota bacterium, assembly GCA_963842075.1. Lineage (GTDB taxonomy): Bacteria > Acidobacteriota > Terriglobia > Terriglobales > Acidobacteriaceae > Sulfotelmatobacter. Next base: position 889,888 of record CAWJFA010000024.1, read on the forward strand.
CTTGCGATCTCTTCACTGCGGACGTACCATTCCGACTGAGAAAGGACGGATCCCATGATCTTAGGCATGTCTACATCGACATTTACGCTCGTGCATGTGTTGCTGAGCCTGGTGGGCATCGGCTCGGGATTCCTAGTCGTTTATGGGTTCCTTCGCGGAAAGCGCTTCGACGGCGTGACCGCGATTTTTCTGGCAACCACCGTCTTAACCAGCGTGACGGGCTTCCTATTTCCGTTTAAGCATCTTTTGCCCTCGCATGTGCTCGGTGTGATCTCGCTGGTGGTGCTCGCGGTCGCGGTCGTCGCGCGCTACACTCTTCACATGGCGCGAGCCTGGCGCTCGATCTACGTGGTGTGCGCCGTGCTCGCCCTCTATCTGAATGTGTTCGTTTTGGTGGCGCAGATTTTCATGAAGGTGCCTGCCGCGCACGCGCTGGCGCCGACGCAAAAAGAGCCGCCATTCCTGATTGCTCAACTTGTCGTCATGGCGATTTTCGTCGTGCTCGGCGTTTACGCGGTTAAAAAGTTCCGCCTTGAGCCGGTTGCCACCGCGCCGTCTTGGACGAGTTATAAAGCATCCTAAAATCCGGCTGCCGGGCGGGTTGATACGAGCGGCAAGCCAAGGCTCGGCGTCCTCTGCGCTTTTCATTTGCTCTTCAGAAAAGCGCGCAGGTCCGTTCCTGTCATTTCCTTCGGCTCATCAACTCCCAGCATCCCCAGCATGGTCGGCGAGATGTCGCGCAGCGAGCCATCGCCCTTCAGCGTGAATTGCTTTGCATTTTCCGCCACCACGATGAACGGAACAGGATTGGTCGTGTGCGCCGTGTGCGGTCCCCCGGTCGCGGGGTCAATCATCATCTCGGCGTTTCCATGATCGGCAGTGATGAGAATGGCGCCGCCCTTACCCCGAACGGTAGTCTCGATGCGGCCCAGGCAGGCATCCACGGTCTCCACCGCTTTTATGGTGGGCTCGATCTTTCCCGAATGCCCAACCATGTCCGCATTGGCAAAGTTCACAATGATCACGTCGAACGTTCCATCTTCCGTGGCTTTTATTACTGCATCCGCAATGCCGGCAGCGCTCATCTCCGGTTTTAAATCGTAAGTCGCAACCTTCGGCGACTGTACCATCAGGCGCTCTTCGCCGGGAAACGGCTGCTCCACGCCGCCATTGAAGAAGTATGTGACGTGCGCATACTTTTCGGTCTCCGCGACACGCAAGTTGCGCATGTTGAGATTGCCCATCACGTTGGCCAGGATGTTTGCCATCGATTCTGGAGGAATCACCACCGGCAATCTGAAGTTCTTGTCATATTGCGTCATGCAAACGTAGTGCAGATTCTTTGGCACTCGATCGCGAGGAATCGCGGCGTCCAGGTCGGCCGCGTCAGGAAGATCACTGCCGCCCTTTTCGTTGAGACCGCTGTTTCTCGCCAGCGCGCGCGTTATCTGGCGGACTCGATCGGCGCGGAAATTAAAACAGATGCAGGCATCGTCGTCACGAATTGTCGCTAGCGGCTGACTGTTCTTATCGGTGCAGACAAATGGCACAACGAACTCATCGGTAACCCCGCGGTTGTAGGAATCTTTCACTCCCTGAACCGGATCCACATACTTGCCGCCCTCCGCGTCGCCGAAGACCATTGCGTTATAAGCCTTCGCAATTCGCTCCCAGCGCCGGTCTCGGTCCATCGCGTAGTAGCGGCCGTTGACCGTTGCGATCTTGCCGCAGTTGTACTCGCGCATTTTCTGCTGCAGTTGTTCGAGGTATCCGGCGCCGTTGGTGGGCAGCGTATCGCGGCCATCCATGAAGGCATGGACGAAAACGCGATCCACTCCATTCTGCTTCGCCATTTTCAGCAAAGCGTAGAGATGAGCCTGTTGCGAGTGCACACCGCCGTCAGAGACGAGCCCGAACAAATGCAATTTCCTCTCGCCCACGCGCGCGTGCTTCATCGCCGCTAGTAGAACGGGATGTGAGAAGAACTCGCCATTCTGGATCATTAGGTCGATGCGCGTAATGTCCATATGCACGATGCGCCCCGCGCCAATGTTGAGATGTCCAACTTCGCTATTGCCCATTTGCCCTTCAGGCAGCCCAACAAAAGGCCCGCTGGTGTGAATTAACGTGTTGGGATATTCACGCAGAAGACGGTCATAGGTGGGCTTGCGGGCAAGTGCGATGGCGTTGGCTTTGGTCTCGGCGCGGTATCCCCAACCATCGAGGATGATCAGTACCAGTGGTTTAGGTCGGGACATAAGTGCAGCTTCTAGCTCCTGGTTTCTACCGCTGTGGGGCTCGGGAAACGCCAACCGTGGACTTCAGCATCGCCGCCTTATTTCTGCGGCGCATCGCTCTTCTCCTCGGCACGCCGGAGCGCGGCTTCAACCTGCGCCTGTATTTTCGGATACACCGCACGCATCGTCTCCGCCGTCACCGCAGGCATCTCGTGAAGAAACTTCTGCCCGGCTGCAGAACCATAAAAGGCGACCATTGCGTCGATGTCGGATTTCGTGAAGTGCCGCTGGTAGATGGGAACCATGTCGCTCAGCATTTCGTCCAGAGGAAAGTTCTTGATTAGATCCTCCGACTCGCGGTCCATGCGCGCCAGTTCCGCTTCGCTCACGTCCGGATGTCGTTTTTTCACCTGCTCACGGCTTAGGCTCCGCATCTGCGTGAATACTTTTTGCATCATCTGGCTCATCTGCTCACGGCTTGCCATCACGTCAAAGAGTTTCTTGACGTCCTCTTGCGATGCTGCGTCAGGAGCAATTGAAACAGTGGTCTGGGCTGCGCACATCGACACCGCCAGCAGACACGCGAGTAGCAATGACTTCAAACTCATAAAATGTTTCCCATTCTGAGGCTCTTTCAGCCTCTGTAGTTCAGAGCCTTCAATCCCAGGAATCGCGCCGCATCCCCCAACTCCTGCTCAATTCTCAGCAACTGGTTGTACTTGCAAATGCGGTCGGTGCGCGAGGCCGAGCCGGTTTTGATCTGGCCAGCGCCGGTGGCGACAGCTAAGTCTGCGATAAAAGTATCCTCCGTCTCGCCTGAACGGTGCGAGATCACCGACGTGTAACCATTGCGCCGCGCCAGGTCAATCGCATCCAAAGTTTCGCTGACCGTGCCGATCTGATTAACCTTGATCAGAATGGAGTTGGCCACGCCCTTGTCAATTCCCTCTTGCAGGAAAGTAATGTTGGTGACAAAAATATCGTCGCCCACCAGTTGAATCTTGCCGCCCAGTTCCTTGGTCAGATTCTGCCAGCCGTCCCAATCTTCCTCCGACAAACCATCTTCCAACGATACGATGGGATAATCCTTCACCCACTTCGCATAGAACTTCACCATGTCGTCGGAACTCTTCGCGGATTTATCCGACTTCTTAAATACATACTTGCCGTCCTGATAGAACTCGCTGGCCGCGGGATCGAGAGCAATCCCGATCTCTTCCCCCGGCTTGTACCCCGCCTGCTGAATAGCCTCTAGCACGACTTCGATGGCCTCGACGTTCGACTTCACCGAAGGCGCAAATCCACCTTCGTCGCCAACCGCTGTGTTGTAGCCTCGCTTCTTCAACACTCCCTTGAGCGTGTGAAACACTTCGACGCCCCAGCGCAGAGCCTCGGAAAACGAAGGTGCCCCCACCGGCATAACCATGAATTCCTGGAAGTCCACGTTGTTGTCGGCGTGCGCTCCACCGTTGAGTATGTTCATCATGGGTACCGGCAGTGTATTCGCACCCGCGCCGCCGAGATATCGGTAGAGCGGCAGGTCATATTCTGCTGCTGCCGCGCGCGCCGCCGCCATCGAGACCGCGAGTATCGCGTTCGCTCCCAACCGGCCTTTGTTTTCCGTGCCATCGAGCTCAATCATCTTCTGATCGAGTCCGCGCTGATCATAGGCGTCCCAATTAGCCAGCGCTTCCGCGATCTCGCCGTTGACGTTCTCCACAGCTTTGAGCACACCTTTGCCGAGAAAACGCGCATTGTCTCCATCGCGCAGTTCGACAGCCTCATGTTCGCCCGTCGATGCACCGCTGGGAACAATCGCCCGACCCACCGTTCCGCCCGCCAGTTGCACTTCCGCCTCCACCGTAGGATTGCCGCGCGAATCCAGTACCTCGCGCCCGATAATTGCTGCGATATTGGTCATGAAGTCTTTCCGTCCTTATGGTCAGTATTATGGTCAGTATGATCAGTTACGTCCGCTGTATTGTTTCTGAAACTCACGATTATAGCGGATGGAGGACTACGGCACCGTGATGCGGTTCACACCCCTTTGCGGGCGAATTTCCCTCTCTGAAACGCTCATGCCTTATCTTCGCTGGTTCCCTGAGCCGGCCCCATATTGTGCCTGCCCGCAGGCTGGTCTAGAGTCAAAGCAACAATTAGGATATTTTAGGGTTTGCTAGACCGGAGGACAGTATGAACAAGTGGATGGTTCTACCCGGCATCCTGCTAATAGCGGTCATGGCCGCGGCGCAGACCACTTCGCCCGTACCCGCAGGTACGGCGCTGATGGTCAAACTCCAAACTACGCTCGCAACCTTCAGCAACAAGCCTGGCGATTTGTTTCAGGGACAATTGATCCAGCCAGTTGTTGTCGATGGTAGAACCGTAATCCCTGCCGGCACTATGTTGGAAGGCCGAGTTGCCAAGGTGACCGAGCCACGCCGCATCACGGGCAGACCGACCATCAAGATCGTGCCTGAAACACTGGTCCTGGCTGGCGGTGAGCGATTGGCTGTCGATGCCACCCTAGTTGACACCAACGCCGGACGCGACACCGATGTCAATCAGGAAGGCGAGTTTAAAGGACCGGGCCACGACCGGCGCGACAAAATGGAAGCAGGCGGCGGCGCAGCCGGCGGAATGCTGATCGGAGGCCTCGTCGGCGGCCCTGCTGGAATCCTGGTCGGCGGAGTGGTGGGCGCAGGATCGACCGGAGCTCACTGGCTCAGCAAGCACCGCTCGGCCACGCTCCCCTCAGGCACCACGCTGACAATCGAACTCAACCGCCCGTTAACTATCACCCCAACCGTTGCAAACGCGGGGCAGTAAATATTGTTCACTTCCGAATAATGCCGGAGGCCGATGCCTCCGGCATTTTCTTGTCGGCATTACATTCCCGCTCCTAACTCCTCTTCGCTCAGCAACTGCAGTTCGACCCATCCCTCCACCGGCAGCGCATCCACTGGCAAACGATTCTGCCAGAGACTGAAGCGCAGCCGGAGTTTGCTCGTGGGTGGAACCCCTGCCGGTACGCTGGTCCCCACCTTCGCACTCGATCCAGGATTCGCCAGCAACCAATTCAGGGGCAAGCGAAATTCAAAGTTGCGCATTAAAGCGACCTTGGCACTATCCTCAATCGCGCTTGACGAAGTCGGCAACGATTCTTCTCTGCCGTCGACTGACCATCTGTTTAGTTTGCAACCTTGCACGCTGGCATCGAGACGCAACGTCCGTCGCGGACGTGCTTCTCCACTCGCCCACGATTCCAAATTCACTACCAGATCGAATTCCATATCCGGCACAGCTCCCGCAAAATCCAATCGTCCGTAGACAAACGAGCTATCGATCCCGGCATGCACCGAATCGAGCAGGAATTGTTTTCCGTGCATAGCTCCAGGCCGCTGATCGGCTGTGAAAACAGCCGATCCCATCCATTCGAAGTATCGGATTTTGTCTCCCGTCACTCGCGGATGAATATAGGCGGTTTGCGGCGTGAAGGCGGGACGCACTTCTCCGGCCGTAATCGGCTGTAGCAAATAATCCGGCGGCTGCGCTCCCAGTGCCTGATAAACGTTGGCTAGATGTTTGCGATAAAGTTCGTCAAAATCGCGGTCGTTGGCGGAGTGGTGCTCGGGTCCGTACCACCAATTCCAATCGCTGCCTTCGGCAATCAGAATTTCTTCGAAGGCCAGTTTGCGTTGAGCCTCGCTAACCTTCGATGCATTCTGCCCATAAAACTCGCGGGCATGGTACAAATAGTCCCAGGCGCGGTTGTCCTCCGGAGCGCCAATCCAAACGTTAAAGTTCGCGTTGATCCACGAACCCGGAACTATTGATGGCAAAGGCGAAACCTTGCGATGGCGCGTAATCGCCTCAGAAACTGTAACGGCTTCAAGGCCATTCTCGCGCTGCAGCGCATCGTAGAACCGCCGCAGAAATTCCCGTCCGGACTTTGGGTAGTACTCCCAGGCGTTCTCCCCATCCAGGATCACCGACACTACGGCGTCCCGGCCTTGCGCCAGCACAGGCTGCGCCGCCTCTTTAATGTTGTGAAGTAAATGTGCGGCAGCGTCCTTCGGATCCATGCCCGAATAGACAAAGCCGATCAAATCAGAAATCGTGTGGTCGCGAAACACCATGTGCATGGCGGTCGCGCCGTGCTCGTAGCGGTGAATGTTGTAAAGCCGCTCAGACAGATGCGCCGGCAACCGCCCACTGCCGTCGCGTTGAAAAAATACACCCGTACTGCGGCCGAGCACTCCTTCGTCAGTGGCCATCCATTGAATGCCGAGACTATGCGCAATCGCAAGCATTTCCTCTGACACGCTGCCCTCCGAGGGCCACACGCCCCGCGGCCGAACTCCAAACACCTGCTGATGTAGGTCGAGGGCCCGCACCAGTTGTTCGCGCGCATCCTCAGGATGCCGAAAGCGGTTCTGCGGCAGCGGCAGGCCCGGGGACGAAACTGCCCCGGCATTGGTGTCGCAGACAAGAGGGAGAATCGGATGATAGAAGGGCGTCGCCGAAATCTCGATCGATCCTTTTTTCGCCGCTTCGGCATAAGCAGGCAGGACTTTGGCTAACAGCTCACGCTCCCGCGCAATCACAAAGCTCTGATCTTCGAGCGAATAATTACGCTCCTTCTTGATCAGCGCGCCAACCTCTTTGTCTTCCAAAAAGAATTCGTCGAACCATGCGATTTGCGAGAGTACCTGCAAGTCGGTAAAGTGCTGCGGCTCAAAATATTTCTCTGCTTTCTCCGCCGAGTACCCATGCTCGCGAAACTTCTCGCGCAGTTCCCAATAGCGCGGATAGCGCCCAATCAGGTTCGTCGGGTTAGCCTGAAAAAGATAATCCAGAGCGAATAGCCGCTCCTTCTGCGTTAAATCTTTTGCCGGCTTGGCGGCCACGCGCAGAAACGGATCCTGAGCCGTCCCTGCCACGTAATCCTGAATTTGTGTGATCAGTGACGGCACCAGATTAAAGTTCTGGTGCACATTGGGAAACTCATCGAGCAGCTTCACCATTCCGTAGTAATCCTTGAGCGCGTGCAGGCGCACCCAAGGCAGGCGATATTCGCCCGTCACCAGATCCTTATAGAAAGGCTGGTGCTGGTGCCAGAGAAAAATCAGACGCAGGGCGGGCATGAGCGGAAAAATTAGTCTAGCATGCGGATTCTGAGTGCCCGGAAGCACAGAAGGACGCAGGTCCGCTCTTCCGGTACACTAAGTACTCGAAATGCCAGAAACCTCCATACCCGCCGCCTCTGACCGCATTACCCTGCTCTCGGATCAGGATCTCTATCTGTTCAATGAGGGCAGCAACTATCGCATGCACGAGACCATGGGCGCGCATCTGATCTCGCGTGACGGCAAAGCCGGAGTGGCCTTCAGCGTGTGGGCGCCGAATGCGCGCCAGGTTTCGGTGATTGGAACCTTTAACGACTGGAATCCCAAGTCGCACTTGCTTGCCCTGCGCGGGAACTCGGGCATTTGGGAAGGCTTCATCCCTGGCCTCACCAAAGGAGCCCTTTACAAATTTCATATCGAGTCGCGGCGCCACGGTTACCGCGTCGATAAAGCCGACCCGCTCGGCTTCTTTCACGAAAAACCCCCTCGGACGGCTTCTGTCGTGTGGGATCTCGATTATGAATGGGGTGACCGCGATTGGATGGAGAAGCGTCTCGCGCGCAACTCGCTTCGCGCTCCGCAAGCAATTTATGAAGTTCATCTCGGCTCGTGGATGCGTGTTCCTGAGGAGCACAATCGTCCGCTAACTTATCGCGAGACCGCGCCTCGCCTCGCGGAGTATGCCGGACGCATGGGCTTCACTCATGTGGAATTCCTGCCCGTGATGGAGCATCCCTTTTACGGCTCCTGGGGATATCAGACCACGGGCTATTTTGCGCCCACCTCACGCTACGGCACGCCGCAGGATTTCATGTATCTTGTGGATTATCTGCACCGGCACGGAATCGCCGTAATCCTCGACTGGGTGCCATCACACTTCCCTTCTGATGAGCACGGCCTGGCCTACTTCGATGGAACTCATCTCTACGAACACGCCGATTCGCGGCAAGGCTTCCATCCAGACTGGAAGACGCACATCTTCAACTACGGACGCACCGAGGTGCGCAGTTTTCTGATGTCGAGCGCTATGTTCTGGTTCGACAAGTATCACATCGACGGCCTGCGTGTGGATGCCGTCGCATCCATGCTCTACCTCGATTACTCTCGCAAGCCGGGCGAGTGGATTCCCAATAAATTCGGCGGTCGAGAAAACCTGGAAGCCATCGACTTTCTTCGCCGCTTCAATCAGGAAGCTTACAAAGAGCATCCCGATATCCAGACCACGGCGGAAGAATCTACCTCCTGGCCCATGGTTTCGCGCCCGGTCTATCTCGGCGGCCTGGGCTTCGGCATGAAGTGGGATATGGGATGGATGCATGACACGCTCGAATACTTCAAACAGGACCCTATTCACCGCAAATACCATCACAGCAAGCTCACCTTCCGCATGCTCTATTCGTTTCAGGAAAACTTTGTGCTGCCGCTTTCCCATGATGAGGTCGTCCACGGCAAAGGGTCGCTGGTCGGCAAAATGCCGGGCGATGAGAAGAATCGCTTTGCCAACCTGCGGCTTTTATTTGGCTACATGTATGCCCAGCCCGGCAAGAAGTTGCTCTTCATGGGAGACGAATTCGGCCAGGTTCGCGAGTGGTCCCACGATACCAGCCTGGAGTGGCACGTGCTTCAATATCCAGTTCACAGCGGTTTGCAGAACTGGGTTGCACAGCTTAACCGGCTCTACCGCAGCGAGCCTGCGCTGCACGTGCTCGATACCAACGCCGCCGGCTTCGAGTGGGTCGACTGCAACGACAACTTGACTGGTACGATTTCGTTGCTCCGCAAGAGCGAATCCGCGAAAGATACGGTGCTTGTAGTTTGTAACTTCACCCCCATACCGCGTCTCGGTTACCGCATCGGAGTGCCTACCGGTGGCTATTGGCGCGAACTGCTGAACAGCGACGCTTTGGATTACGGCGGCACCGGCGCGGGTAACCTCGGCGGAGTGAATGCGGAAGCAGAGCCGGCTCACGGGCGCCCGTATTCGCTGAAGCTGACCCTGCCGCCTCTGTCTGCCTTGTTGCTGAAGGTCGGATGATCTCCATAGCTGCTGGATTTTGCATGCTCCGCGCGTTGCCTTTTGTAACCTCGTGTACTTAGCGATTAACCTGGGCCTTTCCCGACCTGCCAATTCGTTCTCTGCGCCCCCATGCTAGACTGCCCTCAGAAGCGCCCATTTCATGCGGATTCTCACCCGCTACATTCTTCGCGAAGTCACCTCGCACGCCCTCATTGGCGCGGCGATCTTCACCTTCGTGTTATTCACCCGCGACCTGGGACGCATTCTGGAACTGGTGGTCCGCGCCAGTGCGCCGCTACCCAGTGTCGCCGAGATTTTCTTTTATACCGTTCCGGTAGCCCTCACCTACACCATCCCGATGAGCGTGCTGGTTGGAATCCTTATCGGCTTGAGCCGGCTCGCCGCCGATAGTGAAATCACCGCTATGCGCGCCAGTGGTATGGGTGTATGGGACTTTGGCCGCGTCCTGGCCATTTTTGTTGCCGCTGCCTGGGGACTCGCTCTGGTTAACGGACTTTACCTCGCGCCCTGGTCTCTCGCTTCTCTGGGGCACCTCGAGGATCAACTGAAAGGCTCGCAAGTTTCCTATGAGGTGCGGCCTCGCGTCTTCTATGAAGGTTTTCCCAAGATCGTTCTTTACGTGCAGGACGTGCACAGCGCTCAAGGTGGCGCAGTTTGGAATGGCGTGTTTCTGGCCGATATCTCCGATCCCGCCAACCCCCGCATTACCCTGGCTCGGGAAGGTATCCTGGTACCCGAGGGTCAGGATCGCCTCCACTTGCACCTGATCGAAGGCTCGACCCACGAAACCGATCCCAAAGAAGCCGATAAATACCAGATCTCGACCTTCCAGAAGACAGACATTCCTATCGAACTCCCGTCTTCCGAGGGCAAAGCAGACGAACAAATCCCAGTCCGAGCCATCGGCACATGGGCGCTGCATGATCGCGCCGCCACCGTCGATCCCATCTCGGCGCGCTGGTATCTCATCGAGTTTCACAACCGCTTCGCGTTGCCCACGGCATGTCTTGTGCTCGCCATGGTCGGCATCCCTCTCGGGCTCTCCTCGAAAAAGAGCGGCAAGTCTGGCGGATTCGTGCTTACGATCGTGCTGGTCTTTGTCTACTACTTCATCTCTCTCATCGGAGTTTCGCTGGCCAAGCAGGGCAGGGTCAGCCCCGCATTCGGAACCTGGCTAGCGAATCTCGTATTCTTCGCTGCCGCGTTGTTCCTGCTCTGGCAAGCCGAGCGGCGCCCCTTCGCCCTGGCGGCGATCAAGCTGGGATGGAAGCGCGACCAGCCCCCAGCCAACCTTGCCATGCGAACCTTCGCGCTCGGACGCAGGGACCTCAACGCTTTCGAGCGGGCTTCTACTCGACGACGAGTATTCAGTGCTAGCTTCCCCACCCTGCTCGATGATTACGTGCTGCGCGATTTCTTCGTGTATCTGGGGATGATCGTCTCCACGTTCCTCGTCCTGCTTTTAGTGTTCACTTTGTTCGAGCTGCTGGGCGACATTCTGAGAAATCAGACGCCCGCCATTGTGGTCGTCGAGTATCTGCTCAATGTCGCTCCGTATTTGCTCTACAATGTCGCGCCCCTGATCATGCTGCTGGCGGTGCTGATCACCTTCGGGCTGATGAACCGGTCGAACGAGATTACTGCCATCAAGGCGACCGGAACCAGTATCTACCGCATCGTCATGCCAGTGCTCACGGCGGCCGCCGTACTGGCTGCGGGCCTGTTCTTTGCCGACCAGCTCTACCTGCCCCACACCAATAAGCGGCAAGAAGCCCTGCACAACCAGATTAAGGGCAAGCCACCGCAAACCTATCTGCGTCCCGATCGCCGCTGGATTTTCGGCCAGCACAATGACATCTACTACTACCAGTTTTTCGATGCCGACCGCGATCAGTTCGCCAACCTCACCATCTTTCAAATCGATCCCGCCAGTTTCGCCATCACTCAGCGCATCCATGCCGATCGCGCCCACTGGGCCGAGAGCATGAACCGCTGGATCTACGAACAAGGCTGGCAGCGCTCTCTGAACGGCGCCGCTATCGCCAGCTACCGCACCTTCGAGGTCTCGACCTTCCCTCAGCTCAGTGAGGCCCCATCGTATTTCAAGAAGGAGGTGAAACAGTATTCCGAAATGAACTACGAGGAGTTGCGCCGCTACATCCGCGACCTTCAGCAGAGTGGTTTCGATGTAGTACGGCTTCGCGTGCAGCTAAATAAGAAACTTTCCTATCCGCTGATTACGTTGATTATGGCGGTTCTCGCGGTCCCATTTTCCATGTCAGCCGCGAAAAAAGGCGCCGTCACTGGCGTTGCCGTCGCGGTAGGAATCGCCGTCGCCTACACCGTAGTGTCGCGTTTGTTCGAGGCCATGGGAGATATCAGCCAGTTGCCACCCGCACTGGCCGCATGGTCGCCAGACCTGATCTTCGCCCTGCTAGGTTCGTATCTGATTCTGAAGATTCCTACGTAACACCGCGGCCTGCCGAGTCCCGCCTTCAAACCCACGCTACTTTACGGCGACTCCAGAGGGATAGTTGAACGTTGACGTCGGCGGTTGCGGCGTCAAGGCCCCGCTCGCGGGCGTAATGGCATATTGGGAAAGGTTCGCGGAGTTGATGTTCGCGACGAATAGCCAAGTATCGTCACTACGAATCGCAATCGAGTTCGGTCCGGAGTTGGTCGAGGTAGGCGCTCCAGTGAACGCCGTCAAACCTCCGGTGGCCGCGCTAATGCGGTAACCGGAGATCTGGCTCGACCCAACATCCACGACATACAAGAAGTTGCCGAACGGATCCACTGCCAGAGGCCCCGGATCGTCCTCCGCCGGAAAGGGCGAACCTGCGATTGTTTGCAGGCTGTAGTCCGCACTTGGACAATTATTCGCCACAGAAACTGCATGGCAGACCCTGTAAGCGCTGACGCTGTTGTTAGGCCTCGCGTTGGATACGTAAACAAATCGGTTGCAGGGGTCGACTGCCACGCCAGAGGGCACGGTGCCGGTTGGAATTCCGGTCGTAGCCGCGCTTGGAACCAGCGTCAGGCTGCCCGTCGACGAAACGGAATAGTTCAGCAACACGTAATTGACGGCATCCGCGACATAAAGGTTCTCCGTGGTAGGAGGCGTGAACCCTGAACAGTAGGCAAACTGGACGGGATACACCGTTGGAGTTACCGCCAGTGCCGACGCGTTGGGGGTTGTTCCGCCGGGCTGAGCCGGCAGCGCTGTGGGCTTACCCACCGCAGAGAGGGCGCCACCGCTGCCGATGGAAAACACCGTTACCGTTCCCACGCTGCCACTCGCCACAAATAGAAACTTCCCCGCCGAATCTATGGCCATGGCCACCGGGCTGGTCACCGGGGTGGTGCCTACGATAGACAACTTGCCGTCGCTAGCCACCTGATACGCAGTAATACCGTTCACACTGCCGGGCAACACCGCATTCTGCTGCACAATGACGTACGCGAATGCCCCCGCCGGATCAAGAACCACGGACGTAGGCAGTCCTGGCGTGGGAGGACCGTTAACATTATTGATCTCGGAAAGCTGGCCGTTGCCCAAATCGATGCTGAAGCTTTGCATCACAGCCGACCCCTGTGTGGGAACGACTACCAAACCATTGTTGGAAGCCGAATACTTAGTGCTGCAGGCTACGAGGAAACCGATCGCCACCAAAATGAGAATTGCCACAATCCAGGTAAACCTTGTCTGCATTCTTCGCTTTATCTCCTATGAACGCGCTGATCCGTGCGCCGGCCGCCACCGGTCGGGCGCAAACACTATTTGAGGGCGTGAGTTACCATCCACTTATGTATCAGGAATGCGCGGGAAGAGCAAACTCCCGCCAGGTCTTAAGAACCGAAGATACCGCTCCGAGTTGCCTGAAGGTGCAGCAAGTACCTGGTACCCAGTAGCGAGATGAGTACCCAGAGATGTGAGGATCAAACATGGTCGTGCAGTTTGAAAAAAATAGCGATCCGATCCTTGGCGTCATCCCGAAGTCTCGCGTTTTCACCAAGCGGGACGAGGGATCTCCCTCACGCACACAGCCGTCTGCGTCAAACGGCACCAATACCGGATCAAATGCGAACTCGTCTGCCAGGAGAAGTCACTCGATACTAGCTCGGTACTTCACTCGTAGGAACAATTTCGAGAACCTTTTCACTTCCAACGCTTGCCGCCATCAGAGGCAGGTGAATCTCCACCATCAGTCCACCTTCAGCACGGTTGGTTGCCGTCACCCGTCCGCCGTGAAAACGCACCGCCCGTTCCGTAATCGCCAGGCCCAAACCTACGCCGCCCGTCTGCCTGCCTCGAGCATCGTCGAGACGGTAAAAAGGCTGAAAGAGTTTTTCCAGCGCATCAGGAGGCACTCCATCGCCGCAGTCCGTGACGCGAACTACCGCCTCCGCGCGCCCGGCGCTTTCCTTCCTCTCCAGGCGGATTTCAACCGTCGAGCCTTCGCGCGTGTAACGAATCGCGTTGCGCACCACGTTTTCGATCGCGCTGTGCAGCAGGGATGCGTCTCCGCGTACTCCCCAACTGCCCTCTGGGATTTCGCTGCGCACATGGCAATGCCTCGCCTGCGCTTCGAACTCCGCATCCTCGGTGACATTAAGTACCAATTCGTCCAGCAAGACCGGGGTTGAGGGCACTCGCTGTTCGCCATCTTCCATCCGCGCCAGAGTCAGCAGGCGGCCAATGAGCTCGTTGAGGCGTCCCGCTTCGAGTTCGATGCGATCAAGCATGGTCGCGCTCTCCGCGTTGGCGCGTTGGCGAGCCAGGCCCAAAGCGACATTTAGCCGGGCCAACGGCGAGCGCAGTTCGTGGGAAATGTCATTGAGTAGGCGGGATTGCGCCTTCACCAGTCCTTCCAGCCGTTCCGCCATGCCGTCGAAGTCCCTCATCAGGCCCGCAACCTCGTCACGTCTTCGGATGTTGGGAGCGCCGGCCCGCGCCGCAAGATCCCCGGCAGCTAATTGGCGCGTGGCGGCACGCAAGCGCACGATTGGCATGGTCAGGAACCATGCCAGCAGGTAGCAAACCAGCCCCGAAGAGATGACGGCAATGATCAGGCCAGGAATGGGCAGTCCCCGCGGCCCCAGAAAGAGGCGCGGTCCCGGCGGAGGAGCCAGCACCAGCGTGTACTGGTGCAATCCATCGGAAGAAGCGCGCGAATCGCGCAACGCTGGCGGGGGAGCGGGAAAAATAAAACCCTCGTGCGGTTTCCTCGGACCTCCGCCTGCGACCCGTACAGCCCAGTCCGGAGCGCCGCGGTGCGAAACCTCCTCCATGTTTTCGTTGAATAGAAACGCTCGGACGTGCTGCGTATTCTCCAGATTCTGCAAGTAATCCCGTAACCCACGGTTGCCGCCCTGTTCGTAGGCACTCACCGAGTCGTTCAACGCGGTCGCGAGCAGAGCTTCCCAACTCGAGCTCCGCGGGCGGAACGCCAGCGTCACGAGAATCGCCAGCACGAGAAACAAGGCAAACGCGATCCAGAAGGAAAGAAAAATCTTGAGGAACAGACTCTTCATGGCGTCTTTACCTTCTCACCGGCCTTCTCCATCACCCGCTCTCGCGGACGGGCAAAGATGTATCCCACACCCCGAATCGTCTTGATGTGCTCGTCGGCGTCAGTGTCGCCCAGTTTCTTTCGGACCTTGCTGACGTGCATGTCGATGCTGCGGTCAAAAGGCGAGAACTTGCGGCTCAGCACGGCATTCACCAGACGCTCGCGCGGCACCACGCGGCCCGCCTCCCGCAGAAGAACTTCCAGCAGATTAAATTCAACCGAGGTCAGGTCGACAGGTTGGCCGTCGCGGCGCACGCTGCGTGTGGCCGGATCCAGTTCAATTTCGCCGACTCGGACTATCTCCGGCGCTGACGCAGCGGATTTATCACTGCGTGTACGGCGCAGAATCGCTCGAATTCGCGCCACCAGTTCCCGTGGATTAAAAGGCTTCGGGAGATAATCGTCCGCCCCAATCTCCAGGCCGACGATCCTGTCCACATCCTCTCCGCGAGCAGTCAGCAGAAGCACTGGCAGCCGGGAAGTCGCGCGAATTCTCCGCAGCACTTCGAAACCATTGATGCCGGGCAACATTACATCCAACACCACCAGCAGGTGCCCGCCGCCGGTGGCCCGCTGCAGGCCGCTCTCGCCATCATGCACCGATTCCACCACGAACCCTTCGGCCTGCAGATATTCCCCGACCAGGGTGCAAAGCTCGACATCATCGTCAATGACCAGAATGCGTTCCATCTTCTTCATTGTGCACCACGTGCCGCGCCGCTAACGGTAAAGAATTGTCAAACTGTTAAACCACATTGTTAAACCCCGTGTCTGCTAAACCCAGTGTTCCCCTTTGACAAAACTTTACTCGGATTGACGGTCTCTTTACCACTTTTCCCTGGAAACCGTGTTCCTATAAGTGTACGCAAATCAGTTCAGGTTTCCGAAGGACAGATTCCGAAACGAACTGAATCCTTAGAAGTCGAGCTCGGAGTAAGAAGTTATGAAATCAATTCGTTTTCGGCTGCTCGTGGCCGCGCTCGCAGTAATGTTGGGTGCTGCAATCGCAAAGTCGCAGACTGCGGATTCCACGCCGCCTCCACCCATGCACGGCCCTGGCTTCGGCTTGGAAGGTCATGCGCTGGGCTTCTTCGCCAAGTACCTTGACCTGACTGACGCACAGAAGACTCAGATAAAGGCAGTCCTGCAGAAAGAACACGCCACATTAAAGCCGCTGATGCTGCAAGTGCACCAGATTGACCAGCAAGTCAAGCCCTATGTAGAAGGCAGTTACGATGACGCCAAAGTGCAGGCCCTCGTCGCGGCACAGGCCCAGACCCTGGTCAACCTCAAGGTGCAGGAGATCCGAATTCACAACGAGCTGTTTCAGTTACTCACTCCTGACCAGCAGACGAAAATGAAGGAGTTCGAGGCAACCCGCGAAGCGCGCATGCAGAGCCACATGCAGAGTGCGCCGGCGAGCGACCCACAGAACTAAATTGCAGCCGCGCGAGGTTGGGCTCTGCCTGACCTCGCGCCGTTGCCGGCGCATCTCCGCCCCCCAGGAGCAATGCCAATGGATACGGCTCAAGTATTTATCTTTGACCTAGGATGGCTCTTCTTCGCCGCCTGGGGAACGATTCTTGCGGCAGTCAGCGTAATCGCCTTTGGCCCCGATATTCTGGCATCCGCGACCAGCGCGACCAGCGAACAGATGCAGATAAAGAGCGCCAACCACGACGGTCACGAAATCACACAGACGTGACACTAAGGAACTCTAGTTAGCCGTGTCTTAGCCGTGTCCTTCGTGGTCAAAGCCTTTCCCTCCTTTGCGAAACAGATCCGCCCGCCCCAAATCTGCACCCCTGCCTGCTAGAATTTCATCTACTCAACCTGCATGATTCCCAAGAGTATGCGACCGCTGCTGCCCTACCTGAAGCGCTACCGCTGGGGCTTTGTGGCGGGCGTCTTCTGTGTTTTTCTGAGCAATGGCGCCTGGGTATTTCTGCCTCAGGTAATCCGACACGCGGTCGATGATCTCAATACCGGAGTTACTTCCGCGAAGTTACTGCGCTTTGCTTTTCAAATGCTGGAGCTCGCCGCGGTTCGCGGCATCTTTCTGTTCCTGACTCGCTGGGTCGTTATCGGCATCTCGCGCGACATTGAGTTCGATCTCCGCAACGACCTTTTTGCCCATCTCGAGACCCTTTCCTATTCCTACTACCAGCGTATGCGCACCGGCGACATCATGGCCAGAGTCACGAATGATTTGAATGCCGTGCGCATGCTGCTGGGTCCGGCCATTATGTACTCCGCGAATACCCTGGTGTTCACCGCAGCGGCCCTCTCGTTCATGGTGCGGATCAGTCCCAAGCTCACGTTCTACGCCTTTCTTCCCTTGCCCGTGGTAAGCGTTGTCATTCAATATTTCGGCCGGCGTATCCATGAGCGCTTCGAGAGAATTCAAGCTATGTTCTCCGATATTTCTGCGCGGGCGCAGGAGAATTTTTCGGGAGCGCGACTCATCCGCGCCTACGTACAGGAAGAAGCCGAGATCGAGTCATTTGAAACCGCCAACCAGGAATACATTGCTCGCAGCCTGAAACTGGTGCGCCTAATGGGCATGCTCTGGCCCACGCTGGAATTCATGCTCGGCCTGGCTGTCGTGCTGGTCTTGTGGATTGGCGGCAGAGAGGTCCTGGCCGGGCGCATGGAGATCGGCGGCTTCGCGGCCTTCAATATCTACATGATGCAGCTCACGTTTCCTATCATCGCCCTCGGCTGGGTGGTCAACATTTTCCAGCGTGGCACGGCGTCGTTGGTCCGATTGAACGAAATTTTGCATGAGGAGCCCGAGATCCAGGATGCGCCTCACGTCGCCAACCTGCCGATAGAGGGTGAGATCGAATTCCGCGGCCTCAATTTTGAATACGATGACAAACTCGTGCTGCAGAACCTGAACCTGCACATTCCCGCCGGCACCAGCATGGCCATTGTGGGTCCGACGGGTTCAGGCAAAACCACGCTGGTCAATCTGATTCCGCGTATTTACAATGCCGCGCCAGGAATGGTTTTACTCGATGGCCGCCCCATTCGCGATTTTTCCTTATCCGCGCTGCGCCAGAATATTGGCTTCGTGCCGCAGGAAACGTTTCTGTTCAGTGACCGCATCCGCGAAAACATTGCCCTGGGCGTGGAGTCCGCTACCGATCAGGAGATTCACGATGCCGCCGAAGCCGCCAACATCGCCGCCGATATCGAAAGCTTTCCCGATCGCTATCAAACCATGGTGGGCGAGCGTGGCATTACGCTCTCTGGCGGGCAGAAACAGCGCACCGCAATTGCTCGAGCCCTGATTCGCAACCCGCGCATTCTCATCCTCGATGACGCGCTCTCCAGCGTCGACACCCATACCGAAGACAAAATCCTGAATCACTTGCGCGAAGTGATGCAGGGCCGTACTACCATCTTCATCTCCCATCGTGTTTCCACCGTGCGCAACGCCGACCGCATCGCCGTACTGCATGACGGACGCATCGTGGAAACCGGTACCCACGACGAGCTGCTCGCCTTGAACGGCTACTACAGCGACCTGTATAACAAGCAATTGCTGGAAGAAGAACTCGCCGAGGTTTGAAAGCGCTTTAGCACCGGCCCGGCGGATTCCCCAGCTTGTCATGCCCAACTTGCACATGCAGCGAGTCGACGCACCCGAAATTCTCGATTCCGATGCCTGCTCTCCCAGCGACGTAGAAATTTCAATGCGTGATCTGGGCCGCGTCAACCGCTGGTTCGGCGGCGTCGCCACTACCGAGAAAATGGTGAAACGCGCAGCACAGGTAAGTGGGGCGAAATGCTTTTCTTTACTAGAAGTGGCCGCTGGCGCAGGCGAAGTTCCCCAGATCGTGCGGCAGAGGCTTGCGCGGCGTGGCATCACGCTCGACATAACCTTGCTCGACCGATCCCGTTCTCATCTGCCCGGCAGGAACGGCACCCCGGAAAGTCCCAGCGTTGTCGCCAATGCGCTCGTTCTGCCTTTCGCCAATGCAACTTTCGATCTGGTCAGCTGCAGCCTGTTCGCGCATCATCTCGACGCGCAACAACTGGCTCTCTTCGTACGAGAAGGTCTGCGAGTTAGCCGGCGTGCGCTGTTGATCAACGACCTCGTTCGGCATCCTTTGCATTTGGCATTGGTGTATGCCAGCTTTCCCATTATGCGCAGCCGCGTCGCATGGCTTGACGGAGTGACTTCCGTTCGCCGCGCCTATGTTCCTGAGGAGATTCGAGCTCTGATTTCCTCGGCCCTCCCATTTGAGATGGAAGCGCAAATCGAGATCACGCGCAATTACCTTTTCCGCATGGGATTAATTGTGTGGAAGAGCGCGCCTGAGGTCTTACGCGCTGGAGTCATTCGCTTAACAGCAGAGTCCTAGCGAACCACCAGCACTTCCCTGATATTGTCGCGGGCAAGAAAGAATTTGATGGAAGCAAAGTCGCGGAACAAAGTTTCGATGTGGCGGTTATTGAATACCCGCTGCAGTTGAAAACCCTCGGTCACCGCCGTATGAATGGCCCCGGTCGGCCCGCGACGGGCTTCCCGCCGCAGTTCAATCTTCTGCATTTCCAGAGTGTCCGGGCCAACGATGTGAAAGCGGTGACACGGCGAATCCGGCCCGGCATCGCGGGTATGAAAAAAAGCCAGCAGCATCCCGCCGGGTTTCAGGACCGACCACAACCTTCCTACCACCGGCTTCACCAGACTTTCATCGAGATAGTCCGGCAGGTTCCAGCACAAGATGACGTCGAACCGAGCCGCAGGATAAACCAGGTTATCGGCGAGAAACTTACGGCTGTCGAGAACCGCGTTTCCCTGCTCATCCTTGCTGAGCAGCCCCGGATCGGTCGAAGCGGTGAGCAGGTCCTCGCTATAAATTTTATGGCCGCCTTCGGTGAAGTGGCGAATGTTCGTGGGCGACGTCGATCCCAGGTCCAGCACGCAGAGGCCTTCGGCAGATTCCCACGTACGGGATAACTCACCTAAGCCGCTGGAGCGGCGCGTCAGTTTCTGTAAAGCTTGTGCCGGGATGGTCTCCGGACCGGATGATCCCCGAAAAAGTTTCATGAAATTCTGTGAGACTGATGACATCCTGTATTCATGGCCCCTGAATAATTCTCCACAAAACCTGGCAATCGTCTAGTTCGCGGCCCTGCACCTGGCCAAAAACCAAAGTAACAAACCTGGTTCACTCATTTTGTATCGGAACGGTGAATATCGACCTTGCCCTTCAGAAAAGCGCCTTCTTCGATCGAGATTCTCTGCGTGGCAATGTCCCCCGTAACAATCGCGGACTTACGTAATTCGACGCGGTCGCTGGCCTGTATGTTGCCCTCAAGTTTCCCTTGCACGACCACCCCTTTGGCGTCAACGCTGGCCTTGACCTGGCCATTCGGCCCAACCGTTAAGCTATTGCCTTTCAAGGCGATACTGCCCTCGACCATACCGTCCAGATACAAATCTTCGCTACCCGAGAGTTCACCCTTGATAACGACACTTTTGCCGATTTGTGCCAAACCGCTAGCGGGGGCGCCCATGGACGATCTCCTGATACAACTGAATCCGTGAACGGCACCGGAGCGAAATCTGGGATACAACCGGAACGCCACCCACTGCAACGACTATACGCAAGGCAAGGAGTGCGCCGCAAGCGCTGATACTGCTTACGGACGTACCAGATACGCTGTAGAGTACATTGCGAAGACCTCTTGTTACACTAAAATTGTTACACTAAAAGTGGCAGGCGTGGCAGTCGAAGGCGTATGCAGATGATTTCTCGAATTGTCATCACGTTGTCGCTCTTCGCTCTTCTAGTGGCAATAGCCGTGCTTTCCCCGGCTGCTGCGGCCCAGGCGAACCGTCCCCAGCCCTCTCCACTCGAACTGGTTCGAGCTACGGTCGCGAATGAAACCGCCGCAGCCAACGACTCCTCGATCAAACATATGTTCCGCGACCATAAGAAAACTCCCCAGGGTTCTCAGACCAGGATCTACGTGGAAACACGCGAGGCCATGGCGGGAATGACCATTGCCTACGACGACAAGCCGCTCACCCCACAACAACTGCAAAACGAAGAGGGCCGTCTGGCCGGCCTCGTGGACAATCACGACCAACTCCGCCGCAAACAGCGGCAAGAACGAGAAGAGGCTCAACACACCTTAAGCATCATAAAGGCATTGCCCGACGCTTTCCTGTTCGATTACGACGGAGAGGAAGCAGGAACACCCACCCTCGGCAGGGAGGGAGTGCGGCTAATCCGTTTAAAGTTTCGCCCCAACCCCGAGTACCGCCCGCCGTCGCACGTGGAAGAAGTTCTCGTCGGCATGGACGGGTTTCTCCTGATCGATCCCGCGGAGCGGAGAATCGCTAGAATTGATGGGACCTTGTTCAAGGAGGTTTCGTTCGGCTGGGGGATTCTGGGCCACCTCGATAAAGGCGGACATTTCTTTGTCGAACAGCAAGCTCTCAGAGATGGCTCTTGGGACATTTCCTCCATGCGCCTGGAATTCACTGGCAAGATTCTGCTGTTCAAAAGTATTGCGATCAAGTCCATGGAGACATTCAGCAATTTCCGCCGCGTGCCCGCCGAAACCACCTTCGCTCAAGGCGTTGAAATGCTGAAGGCAGAGGAAACCAAGCTCGCACAAGGCTCCGGCTCTGAGACTGCAAAGGCAGAAAGTAAAGGCCGGTAATGCGGATGAGACCCCAGCAGTCAGGCACCGGCGCGAAGTGTTTCCTTGCGCACCGTTAACCTCTCGATCAGATCTTCTTTAATTCGATAGCCAGTTCCGGGCTTGCCGCTGATCTTGATCATTCCCTCCGAAGAAACTTCCACCTCCGGCTCGATGATGTCCTCTTTCCAGTAGCGTTTGGAAGCGGAGACATCCCCCGGCAGGCTGAAATTTTCCAACGTGGAAAGCGCAATATTGTGCGCGCGTCCAATGCCCGATTCCAGCATTCCGCCGCACCACACTGGAATTTTTTGCGATTGGCAGATGTCGTGGATTTTCCGGGCTTCGGTTAATCCGCCAACCCGCCCTACTTTAATGTTGATGATGCGGCAGGCGCGGATCTCAATCGCAATCGCCGCGGCCCGCGCGCTCACAATGGATTCGTCGAGGCAGATGTTGGTGCGCAACTCTTTCTGCAGACGGGCGTGGTAAAAAATATCATCGTCCCACAGCGGTTGCTCGATCATCAGCAGGTTGAACTGATCGAAGCTACGCAGGTGTTCCACTTGATCGAGCGTGTAGGCCGAGTTTGCGTCGCAGCTCAGCGTGATCTCCGACCAGCGCGAGCGGATCTTTTCCAGCACATTCACGTCCCAGCCCGGTTTCACCTTCACCTTGATGCGGCGATAACCGGCAGCCAGCTCGATCTGAATCTTCTCGAGCAGTTGTCCAACCGAATCCTGGATGCCGATAGAAACTCCGCAAGGAATCTCGCTTCGTGTGCCGCCCAGCAGTTTCCACAAGGGCAAGCTTTTCTGTTTCGCTTCAGCATCCCACAATGCGTTTTCGAGCGCCCCTTTCGCCATGCGGTGGCCGCGTACCTTGGAAAAAAGAGCCGCGCAGTCGCGTGCCGATTCCAGGTCGCGTCCAAGCACGGCCGGCGCCAGGTAGCGAACAATGGTCGGCCACGTGCTTTCGGTCCACTCGCTGCTGTAAAACGGATCTTCTCCGGCCACGCATTCCCCCCAGCCGTTCACGCCGTCGCAGTGCGCCGTCAGCAGCAGGATGCGGCGGCTGTAGGTCCGCCCAAAGCTCGTCTCAAAAAAATGTACGAGCGGCATTTGAATCTCGCGGAGCGTGATGGCGTCAATCTTCATTTTTTCAGGAACCTCAGAATCTCCGACGAACCCAATCATTCCTGCGATGCGTACGACCACTGCTCATCCCAACTGCCGAGCAGAAACTTGCCATTCTTTTCCGGGTCGCGCTCGTAACCCAGCACCGCGAGTCCTCTCTCGAAAGCCTTCAGAAATTGCTCGCGGTTGCGTTCTTGCACTTGTTGCGCCTTGCCTCGCGTTCCCGCCGCAGCCTTCCACTCATAAATTTGCGCCGGAACCTCAATCGCCGCCTCTTGGCTGAACGGAGGATTCTTCTCCGTCGCCAGCAAAGTTTCCACTCGCTTGGACTTCAGCCACCACTCGGCGATCAGACGGTCGCTCGGAAGCCCACCCTGCAGCGGCGACGACGTGATTCCATACTGGTTGATGTTGTAGCGCCGAGAGATCGCTCCCAGCTTTTCGATGTTCAGATAGGAATTCTTGATCTCGAGCGGATCGAACGTCCACTCGATCAGCTCGATGCCGCGCGCCAGCGCATCTTCCCGCTGCAGAAGTTTCAGACGCCGCCCCACTCCCCCATCACGGTGCTGCTGCCGTACGGCCAGCATGTGCGAATGCAGATAAACGTGGCCCGACCGGGTGCCCGGCACCGAAAGAGCGAACCCCACCATTTCAGTGCCGTCGAAAGCGCCCATCACTTGTCCGCCAACTTTTTCGGCAACCACGAACATGCGCAGCGGCACCAGTTCGGCATCACTGAAATTCCAGATTTCTTTTTGTAATGCGACGCAGGCCCGCAACTCTTCCAGGCCCCGGCAGTGGCGAATCACAATAGCGCCCGAGCTCACCCTCGTTTCTCCTGCTGTTTGGCCTGTTGCCAGAGTGATTCCAGTTCCTCCATGGAAGTGCTTTCGGCAGTGGCCCCGCCAGCCTGCAACCGCTGTTCCATCCACTGAAAACGGCGGCGGAACTTACGATTGGTCTTGCGCAGCGCGGATTCGGGATCAAGCCCCAGGTAGCGGGCGATGTTGACCAGCACAAAAAAAAGATCGCCGACTTCTTCTTCCAGCCGCTCTCGCAGATCTTCAGAAATAACCTGGCGTCCGGAACCGGCGATGCCGCGGCCTTCAGGCCGCGGGCCGGGCGCAGGAAATTCCCGCAGATGATCGCGAAGTTCGCGCGTCTCCTCCCCCAGCTTGTCGAATAACCCCTCCATGTCAGGCCAGTCGAAACCCACTTGCGCTGCCCGCGAGCTCAGCTTGTAAGCCTCCAGCAAAGAAGGCATCGAAGAAGATATCCCCGCGAGAATCGAACCCTGAGAGCGTTCGCCCTTCCCTTCCGCGTCCCCCCCTTCGTCCGCAATTTCCTTAAAGCGCTTCTTTCGCTCTTCGACCTTCAGTGCTTCCCAGTTGCGCTTTACCTCCGCCGAAGTATCAGCTTTTACTTCGCCGAACACATGCGGATGCCGGTCTGCAAGCTTGCGCGCCAGACGGTCAAGCACGTCATCGATGGAGAACGTTCCCTGCTCTTTCCCCATCTCCGAATAGAAAAGCACCTGCAGCAGAAGATCGCCGAGCTCTCCCGGCAGCTCGTCCCAGTCGCGATTGTCGATCGCTTCCAACACCTCGTAAGTCTCTTCGAGCGTATACGGTTTGATCGAATCGAAGGTCTGCTCGCGATCCCACGGACAACCGCCGGGAGCCCGCAGACGCTCCATGATTGCGACTGCGCGTTCGAACCGTTCGCCAGTAGTGGGCATTTGCAACCACTCTAAATGAGCCGGCTCATTGCGGCAATGCGCACGCTGCAGCGTCTGCAGATTCTCGCTGTTGCGGCCACACATTATGCGGTCGCGGCCACACATTATAAAGATAAACCGCTCCCGCCAACGCGGCATCGAACTTAGCAGGAACCCAATCTAAATGGAGGAACTATCATGGCAAATACTCTTAGCGGAAAAACCATAGCAATCCTGGCAACCGATGGTTTTGAGCAGTCCGAACTCATAAAACCGAAACAGGCCCTCGAACAGGCTGGAGCTAAGACTCAAGTCGTCTCGCCCACCGAGAACAAAATCAAAGGTTGGGACAAGAAAGACTGGGGCGACGAAGTCCGGGTCGATGTAGCCCTGAAATCCGCGGATCCGGCGAACTACGATGCCCTTCTCATCCCGGGCGGGGTTATGAACCCGGACCAGCTGCGCATGATTCCCGAAGCCGTGAATTTTGTGAAACGTTTCATCGATGAAGGAAAGCCGGTCGCTGCAATCTGTCACGGGCCATGGATGCTGGTCGAAGCCGGTGCCGTGCGGGGACGCACCGTAACCTCGTGGCCCTCTCTTAAGACTGACATCCGAAACGCAGGCGGTACGTGGGTCGACCAGGAAGTCGTTTTGAGTAACGGAGTGGTTACGAGTCGCAAGCCTGACGATATTCCCGCGTTCAATCGGGAGATGATCGAACTGTTCTCCAAGGGAACTGCAGCCAGCGGGAAGTCGGAACGCAAAGTCGCTTAATTGGAATTTTCAAAGCCGGCTCGGCGGCATCCCCGCCGGGCCGGTATGTTTTACGCGCCCGTTTCGACCGTTCGTTGCGACTTTTGGCCACATGTCTTTCGGTACTAAGGTTACCTTCTCCTGCCGGGGAACTCGGTGCAGACTCTAATAATTACCGGCGCAGTGCTCGCGTTGTTGCTTTACAATCACCTTTCGCAACGCTTCGTATCTGATTGAATAGTATGGCATTAACACCACATCCCCGTGCACCTCTGGAAGCTCAGCACTTTCAAGTCGTGGTGATCGGAGGGGGCATTAACGGCGTGGCTGTGGCGCGGCAGTGCGCGCGCGCAGGAAAGCGCACGCTTCTGGTCGAGCAGAACGATTTTGCCTCAGGGGTAACCAGCCGCTCCACCCGTATTATCCACGGCGGACTACGCTACCTCGAGCATGGCGAATTGGGGCTCGTTCGGGAGTCGCTACGTGAACGGGAAAAATTGCTGCGGGAACGATCTCACCTGGTGCATCCCATGCACTTCCTGCTTGTCTTGAATGAGAATAGCCAACGCAGCGCGTTGAAGGTGCGCGCCGGACTATGGCTCTACCAGCGCATGGCGGGAAAAGGCGCCAGTCCGGATGCCAGCGAAATGGAATTGAAGCAGTTAGAGCGCGCGCTGGACGCTGGACATCGCTGGTCATTTTTCAACTACGAGGACGCGCAATGCGAATTTCCGGAAAGGCTGGTCGCGGAATGGTTGATGGAGGCCGTGGCCGCAGGCGCGGTCGTCCGGAATCACATGGAGGCGTTGGCGGTTGACATAACCCATGGCCGGGTCCGGGGCGTGTTGCTCCGCGATCAGATTTCCGGACGCGACGAACGTGTCGATGCCGCCTGGGTGATCAACTGCAGTGGACCGTGGGCGGACCGGGTGTGCCAGCGCTCTTCCATTCGCATGTCAAAGCCGATGCTGGGCGGAGTGCGCGGCTCGCACATCGTTATGTCGCGCTTTTCCGGTTCGCCGAATACGGCGGTTTACACCGAGGCGGCCGACGGACGTCCCATATTTGTTCTGCCTTGGAATGATCAGATCCTGGTGGGAACAACCGAAGTTGCCGACACCGGCGACCCTGGTAGAGCCGTTCCTTCGACCGATGAGATCACCTACCTGTTGCGCTCCGTGTCGCAGTTGTTTCCAAAAGCAAAGGTAACGGCGCAAAACGTGAAACACGCGTTTGCTGGAATCCGGCCACTGCCTTATTCGAAAGAAAACCGTCCTTCGGCAGTGACCCGCCAGCACATCCTGCACGATCATGCCGATGATGGCGCGTCTCGCATGCTCTCCGTAATCGGCGGCAAGCTTACTACTGCAGCGTCGCTGGCAAGGGAGTGCGCGCGCAAAATCGGATTAAGTGCGAACGAACCGACTGCGATGGCTGTGGGCCCCGGTCCCGCTCTCGATCCCCTCCTGGACGAAGCTGTGTTGGAAATCGCGCGCATCGGAGCGGTGAGTGAGGAAACTGCTCGCGGCATGCTCGAATGGCATGGCAAACGCGCCGCCGACATCGCCCGCATGGCCTTGGTGAGCGCGGAGTTGAGGGCTCCGATTTGTCCTCATACCTCTCACGTTATCGCCGAAGTAGTGGAGGCGTATCGCAGAGAGTGCGCCGTAACCCTGGGCGATGTGCTGCTCCGCCGGGTGCCCGTAGCACTGGGTCCGTGCTGGTCCGAATCATGCAGCCGCGAAGCAGCTTTGCGCATCAGCGCGGTTCTCGGCTGGAATGAGCACACAATGGGCGCCAACCTGGAATCTTTCGAAGTCGAGCGCTCTGCCTTTTTGCGCCCGGTAGGAAGGCCTGCCGCGGCCTTCGAAGCAGCCGCCGATTAATCGCAGCCACGCAAGCCAGCAACGTATAGGGTTTTCCGCCGTTTAAGCGCCGGTCACTATTTCTTCTCTTTGTTTCTTCTTTTGGGATTCGTTCCCCGACTCAAGGTGAGCGCAAGAAGTTTGGGATTGTCAGAAATGATCCCATCCACTCCCCATTCCGTAAATCGTTTCATATCCTCTGGAGAATTTACCGTCCACACCAATATTTTCTTGCCGGCCGCTTTCATCTCTGAGATGAACTCTTCTCGAACCAGCTTGTAATGTGGAATCACATATTCCACCGGCAAATCAACCCAGCGGCTCAGTTGAATTGGGTTCTCGCAGATCAGTCCGAGCGGAATCCATACGTCTATGCTGTGGAGGGCTTCGACTACTTCCGGAAGAAATGACGAAACCACGAAGCCGCGCACAGGAGTAAAGCTTCGTAACAAATCCGCAGTAATCGCCTCCAGGCCCACAACTTTCAGTTCGATATCGAGAAAAGCCGTGCGCTGGTAGCGTATGAGGACTTCGCGCAAAGATGGCAGGTCCATCTCCCGGGCCAAGCCCTGCGCAATCTCGAGGCCTCGAGTTTTCGTCGTGCCATCGTGACAGATCACCGCTTGTCCATCCGCTGTAAACCGCACGTCAAACTCAAAACCATCGCAGCCCGAAGCAACCGCGAAATCGAATGCAGCCAGGGTATTTTCGGGGATCGACTTCTCGCTACGCGCGCCACGGTGACCGAGAAGCAGTGGACGACTTTCCATCACTTTCGATTGTACCGGCCCTGAAATTGATGGTGCTAATCCAGATCGAGCTAATCCAGATCGAAATCGCGGATAGGTTTGCCCGTGTCTGGAGTTTCCTTGGCCTTTTTTACCGCCTCTTGAAATTTCTTTTCCAGAAGCTCCGACGCATGTTTCTGCGCCTCCACCGATTGCCGGAAAATCGACTCGCGCCGGCTGTCCTGTTCCTTCATGGCCCGGGCTGCATCCTCCATGTCGTTGAACATTCTCGGCTTCACGGCCGCGGTGTGGGCAATCACAGAGGCCGTCGCCGTATCCACCTTCAGCAGCGCGCTGCAGCAAGGGCAGGTAACTTCGATCGTGGCAGGCCTCTTCGCCATTTTGCGAATGATACCGCAAAACCGGACGAAAAGAACCACTCAAAGACGAAGTTTGATGGGGAAGAAATGAAAGACGCTCAGCAATTCCCAACCCAGCAGAAAGATCGATAACAGCACGACCAGCACCGCCATCAACTCTCCGAAGGTCAGACCGCGCCGGTTGGATTCAAATCTCCTGGCGGCCAAGCCAAGAATATTCAAAGTGGCAAAGCCGAAGACCACGGCCCAGAGAATGTTGTACACATCGTTGCGGCGGTTGGTATGGCGCTGCAGAAGCACGAAAGTTGCGGCCAGCGCTGACTGCACTCTCACATTCTGCAGCGAGACCGCGGCGCGCATGGTGCGCCCAATCCACGATGTTGTTGAGAAACTCATCGCACCTGCCCAGTTTTCACAAAGGTGTTTATCTCGGCCGAAGTAATTGCATATTACCGTTTTTCGCCCCATGGGTCACGGAGTGGGACGCAGCCAGAATATCAACCGTCACCCCTGGCCTTTTGCCCGCATAGCTTCGGTAAGATGGATAAATGCCGGAACGTCGCGTGATTTTCTTTGATGTGGGCAATACTCTTCTTTTCCCCAACCGGGCGAAGATGCTCGCTCCTATTGCAAGTGACCGTCATCCCACCCTCGAACAATGGCAGGCGCTCGAGCGCAAAACGAAAATGGAGTTCGATCAGAGCATGCAAAGCGGCAGCGTCGATCACGGTTTCTGGTGGATCTTTCATACCCACCTGCTGCAACAACTCGGCGCGGACACAGCGATTCGCGAGGCGCTGGTGCAGAACACGCAGAACTCCGCCAACTGGGACCAGATATTGCCTGGCACATGCGACGCCCTCCGCCGATTCGGGCAGAAATTTCGTATTGCCGTCATCTCCAATGCCGACGGCGGGATCGAGCGCGTCCTGTCTCGTTGCGGCATTGCGGATTACTTCGAAAGCATCACCGATTCAGGTATTGTCGGCTTCGAAAAGCCGCGACCGGAAATTTTCGAGAGTGCCCTGAAAAAGATGAATGCGCGTGCTGACGAAAGCCTCTACGTGGGCGACGTGTACTCTGTCGATTATGTAGGAGCCACCAGGGCAGGAATGGACGCGGTTTTGCTCGATGTGGCCGGCGCTTATCGCGATCGAGAACTGTCCCGCGTGCAGTCCCTGGAGCAACTCGAAAACTGGCTTGAGAGATAAGTCCGATAATTTCCGATAATTTCCTGTCGTACAATCTGGTGCATCATGTTCGATTCCACCCGAATGCTGTTGTTTCTGACGGCCGCGATTTTGCTTGCTGTGGCGCCCGGTCCGGGCATGTTATACGTGCTGGCGAGAAGTCTGAGCGGCGGAAAGCGCGAAGGAGTGCTCTCCGCGCTGGGCACATTTCTCGGAGGCATGGTGCATGTTTTCGCCGCGGCGCTGGGAGTTTCCGTTATCCTCGCCCGGTCCGCGATGGCATTCGCCACCGTGAAATATTGTGGCGCGGCGTACCTGTGCTTCCTGGGCATAAGAATGATTTTGGATGCGCGAAAACAGGAAGGACTCGACGCCGGCGATTTTCCCGCGAAAAGTCTGCCGGCATCTCGAAATCCGCTTTGGCAGGGCGTTGCCACAGAAGTACTCAATCCCAAGACAGCCCTGTTTTTCCTTTCCTTCATCCCCCAGTTCGTGAACCGGGGAACAGGCCATGTGTTTGTTCAATTCGTCATGCTGGGAACGGTTTCAGTGGTTCTGAATACTTCCGCGGATCTAATCGTGATCTTGCTCGCAGGTCCACTTGGGAGAAAGATCCGTTCGTCGGCAGCATTTCGCAAAAGGCAGAGAACGGTGACCGGCGCGATCATGATCGGACTGGGAACCTACCTGGCCACAAGTGAAAGCCATTAGTCGAGGCTCGTCTGAATAGTTGTGGTCCAAAAGATTGTGACCCAAAAGATCAGCGATCGCCGATGTAATAATCTTCTACAGCTCTAAAATCTGGTGATCGTGGCAGTCGATGTGCATCGTGTCATGAATGCCTTGCAACAGTTCGGTGCCACGGCGAGCGATGAAATAAGCGCCGGCCACGCCCCGCTCCTGCAATTCATCATTGGGATAAAGTGCGTAAGTGAGGGCTTGCGCGTGGCGGCTGATCACTTCGCTTCGCCGCAACTCCGCAGCCGACGCCAGTTGGCGAAGACGGGCAAGCTGATAGTTCATTTTTGAACCGGCGGTCTCGCTCGCGCCCACGAGCGTGGGATCAAGTTTTTCCAGCGCCCCGCGCAAGCGCGCAAAGGATTCTTCCACCGACCGCTGGGCCGCATCGAACGCCGACTGCACGCCTTCTGGCAACGCCCGCGAGGCAAGTTTCTGGCGCAGAGCATCGAGCCCATGAAATGTATCGGGAACGGTAATGTCATACTGCCGCAGCCAGCGCTGAACCTTGGGCTCGACCAGCGTGGCCGAAAAACGAGGCACAATCGGCGTCACCCGGCCTGACAACAATTCGTAAACTGCGCCCGCCTGCGCAAAGTATGCCACTTCTGCAGCCCCGCCAACATAGGCCAGCGTAGGCAGAAGATAATCTTGCACAACCGGACGCAGTAACACGTTCGGGCTGAATTTCTCCGGAGTAGCGTCTACGCGATTCAGCAATTCGGCCGCAGAAAGCTTCTCCGCGCCCGCTTCGCCGCCCACTATGAACTCCCCGTCTTGATTCGATCCGTTAACACGGCGGTAGATCGGCGTGCGCGCGCCATCGCGCAGCCCGAAAAGCAGCACGGACGACGGCGTCACTTTTACCTGCTGCTCGTAACCCGCCTTCTCCAGCGCTTCACCGCGCCTGAGCAAAGCAATGTCCAAATCCTCGGCGCGTTCGATGGCCGCTCGATACATGGGCGCAGCCACGCGATGCAGTTCCACGTCGGAAGCATCCAGAAGAACCACGCCCCATTGGCCGAACAGTCGCGCAAAGAACCGGGCAAAAGCCGTGCCCAACGATTCGCCCGGTCGATAAGATTCCTGGAGGAATTGCGTCACCTCCGAGTCTCCCAGTAAGCTTGCCGCATCTTTTACGACCGGCAAAATCTCTTCGCCAAAACGCACATCGCTTACCGGCGCGCCCGGAACTCCGTGGCTCGAAGTGACGAGCGTAACCAGCTGGCCGTCAGTGCCCGGCATCGAAACGTGATTCACTTCCGCAAGATCATGATCCGAGGTGGCGAGCCAGAAAACCGGAACCGCATCCACCCCCGCTTTTGTGGCCTCTTCCGCCAACTTGACGGCGGACACAGCCTTATAGATGGCAAACATCGGTCCACCAAACAGACCAACCTGTTGCCCCGTTACAACCGCAACGGCGCCCCAGCGTAAACGCTGAATGTTTTCCAACGTCTGCGGAGAAGCATCCCACGATATATTCTGGCGCTCGAGAATCGTACTGACTCGCTCTCGCCGGGAAGCATCGTACCGCGCAGCCGAGGCTTCCCCCCTCACCCACTCATTGAAGCGAGGAGAATGCGGATAGAAGGGTTGGACGTCCGAGGAATATGCGAGGAAATCGGTAAACAGGCGCGTGGTTTGCGGAATTTGCGTGAAGGGCAAACACTGCGCTTTCACCGCTGGCTCTCCTGACATCGCCGGTCTCTACAGCATTGGACGGATAAGATCATCGCAGGTCAACGCCCTTCATTCTACAGTTCGGCGCCGTAGTTGAGATGCCGCAAACAGCCCTAAGATGCAAGATAATAACGCGTTCAGGAGGGAATTCATCATGAGTGCGGAAGCGTCTCCCCTCAACATCGTTACGCCGGTCACGCTGGAGGGTTCTGTAGTTCGCCTTGAACCAATTCGCCGCGATCATACCGGGACCTTCTGGGAAATTGCCCACACTGCTCTCGATGATATTTTCCAATGGATTCCTTACCGAATGAAATCACTGGAAGACTTTCAGAGGGTCGTCGACTTGGCAATGGCCGAGCAGGATCGCGGCGAATCAGTAGTGTTCGCTACGGTCGAGCGCAGTTCCGGGCAAGTGATCGGCAGCACACGCTTCATGAACATCGATCGCGTCAATCGCCGGGTGGAAATTGGGTCCACCTGGATCGCGCCAGCCTGGCAGCGCACGGCCGTCAATACCGAAGCAAAATATTTAATGCTGCGGCACGCCTTCGAAACCTGGCACTGCATGCGCGTCGAACTGAAAACCGACGCGTTGAATCAGAAATCTCGCAGTGCGATTCTCCGCATCGGCGCGAAGGAAGAAGGAACCCTGCGCCGGCATTTGATCACCTGGACCGGCCGAGTGCGCGACACGGTTTATTTCAGCATCCTGGATACTGAATGGCTGCATGTGAAAGCTAATCTGGAAGCGATGCTTGCAGCACGGCACAACGCGCGAAAATAACGTCTGACTCCAATTCAGCAAAGATCGGTACTATTTCCAATAAGCCTTTCTGATAAGCGCCCGACTCGCACCCCGGATTGAAATTCAGCCAGAAGCCTGCCCTGCGATGCCTTCCACATGAAAATAATTGCATACTGAAGCGAGCCCGCAGCGACAGGGAAATAACAAAACAACTTTTTGCAGTCAAGGAAAAATCCAACGAAATAGTTGACTTTCGCCATTCTCTTGCTTCAGAGTGGTTGCGCCAGATCCCCCCTGCAGATTCCCATCTGAGCTTTCTTCATGAGAGGTCGAGCAATGCGCAAACTATTTGTGTCGGCGTCGCTGCTGGCACTTTGTTTCACAGGCAGCATCGCCCCAGCCCAGCAAAGTTCAGTAAAAACCCGTTTACCGATTCCCGTCGATAGCAGTTACTTCGCGGCTCTACACGCTGCACCGAAGCATACTTTTTCGAGCAAATTGTCCGCAACCACCGGTGCGGCCGCTCAAGCCCAGGATCCCCGGATCGTCTCGTTGCCCAACTTCACTCGCTCCTTCACTTTCGGCGGTCAAACGTTTCCCTACACGATGGTTGGACGGCAACCTGCTGCGAAGCAAACCACCGTTGTCCCCACGACTTATGTACCCATGTCGTTTTTCTTTGACGAATTTGTGGACCAAAACGGCAACAACATCGTAATCGACGCCACTACGATTACCGATGAAATCAAGCATTCTCCTTTGTTTGAAAACGCCAACTACGCCACCGGATTCACTCAGTTTGAGGACGCCGTGATGCGGGCCGAGTTTTTCCCGTTATTCAATAAGGATGGCAATAACGATCAAGATGACAATTTCCACGTGCTGCTCACACGCCCCCAGACGCTAACTCCCGTCACCATAGAAGTTCCCGTAGGCTCTGCAGTGGTGCTGGCGCTTCCTAATGGTGCCCTCGTTCCCTTAATCGACATCAACTTTCTGGTTTCCCAGTTGAATACGCTTTTCCAAACCGAACCGATTACAGTGACCTCCATTCCCATCTTCCTGACTCGCAATGCCGTCTATGGAGATTTCGTTAACCAGGCGCCCATTGATTGCTGCATCGGGGGCTTCCATAGCGCATTCGAAACCCAGCAGGTAGGCAACAAGATATTCGTACAAACCTTCGCCTTCACCACTTCCCTGGATCCCAATGTCGCTGCTGGCCTTTTCGGCGATCCCGGCGTGTTCGCCGACGTCAATGCCTTGTCCCACGAATTGGGTGAGCTTTTGAATGACCCGTTCATCAATAACATCACTCCCAATTATCAGCTGCTTGGCTTTCCGCCGGGCACCTGCCAGAACCTCCTTGAGGTCGGAGACGTTGTCGAGGGCCTTAGTCCCGATTACACCGACATCACCTTGCACGGTTTTACCTATCACCCACAGACACTGGGCTTGCTGCAATACTTTGAGGGGATCACTCCTTCGAATGCCGTCGATGGTGATTACAGCTTCCCCGATCCAACTAGGCTGACTACTCCGTTCACACCTTGTCCGACCGGACCCTAGCTCGCGCATAACTTTGAGAAAAGGGCGTCCACTTCCGGGTGCCTTCTTTCTGCTCTAGTGATTCCCGAACTGGAGGCGTCCGTGTTTTCCTTGCATTTGTGAGAACCGGGGCAGCTCAATGGCAAGCAACTCCTCAAGCTCGAAAGAAATCCTAAACGAACTGAACGAAAGGGCTTTGCTCTTCATCAAATGGATTGACTTCCATTCTTCGGCAACCTAGTCTGGAAGTGGTTCTTTAGCGGCCATTCCCACCAGTGGGGGCGTCACGGCTTCGACGGAGATGCTTGCGGCCAAGAGGCATGCCGGGGTGCACACACCCGTAATCGCGTGCAAAATGATAATTGCCAATCAAGAAATGGCATACGCAGCCTAATTAATTAGGCAGCCGCTTTCCACCGCTTCGCCCTTGGGCGGTGAGCAAGCGTCACACAGAGGGCTGCTCTTCTCCGCTACGTCTGGGCGGAGAGGTTAAGATCTCAGGCTAGCGGCTAGCGTTTCTTGTCCGTTCTGAGCGTGGGCCGCGAACGTCCCAGGGTAATGCCTGGGGCATGAACGCGAATAAGCATGTAGTCTCTTGACCAGTAACATTTTCGGACGCGGGTTCGACTCCCGCCGCCTCCACCAATATCTACTTTATTATCAATTGTTTACAGACATATTTTAATTTCGTACAATAGCGTTCTGCAGGGGCGGGTTCTCCGCCGGACTTCTCTCACGGAGACTGCCCTAGAACGGCAGTGCGAAAACCCATTCAGTTCATTCCTGCCCGGAATAATCGGTCGTTCGATTAGTTCGTAAATCGGTCGAGAAGGAAAACGTTCGCCTCTCATTCAGGCATTTCCGCCGATTGCGTCGAGATCGGCAATCAGTGCAGAGGGAATTTGAAGCATCGAAGACTGAAGATTCTCGCGAAGATGCGCGAGGGAAGATGTGCCAGGAATCAGCAGGATATTCGGCGAGCGCTGGAGGAGCCAAGCAAGCGCAACCTGCATTGGTGTGGCCTCGAGCGCCGCTGCGGCTGCGTTGAGTGCCGACGACTGTAATGGAGTGAAACCGCCCAACGGGAAAAACGGAACATACGCTATCCCTTGGGCGGCGAGGTCGTCGATGAAAGCATCGTCGTTCCTCTGGGCCACATTGTAGAAATTCTGCACGCAGACAATCTCGGTCATGGCTTGCGCTTCGGCCAACTGCCGGGGAGAAATGTTGCTCAGACCGATGTGACGGATCAGTCCCTCACGCTCGAGTTTGACGAGCACGGTCAGCGGCTCTTCAATCGACTCCAGCCCCGGTTCCGTGATTCCGCCGACCCGAAGGTTGACGACATCGAGATGGTCGAGTCCAAGATTTCTCAGGTTGTCATGAACGGCATCCACTAACTCCTGGCGGGAAAGAGCGTGCAGCCAGGATTTTTCTGGACCTCGACGAGCGCCTACTTTGGTGACGATCACGAGATCCTTGGCATAAGGATGGAGCGCCTGCTTGATAAGGTGATTGGTGACATGAGGTCCGTAGTAGTCGCTGGTGTCGATGTGGTTCACGCCCGACTCTACCGCCTCCCGCAGAACAGCAATGGCGGTATTCAAATCCCGCGGCGGTCCCCACACGCCCGGGCCAGCTAGTTGCATGGCACCGTAGCCCATGCGGTTTAATGTCATCGAGTTGCCAGGCAGAGTGAAATTGCCGGCGAGTTCTTTTTGTTCAATCATTTTAATTCCTCCTGGTGCGGTTTTCCTTAATAGTAGTGAGGCAAGCTAAAACGACTCGCCAACCATTTCTTCGCTTTTCTTCCAGAGCGCCTCCGCACTCTTTAGATCGAGCGCATATCTGCGCACCCCTTCGCTGACGGCAGTGATGGGCGTATCGTCCGGCACGATTTCGGCAACGTGGCAGTTCTCGCAATATTGCCCACCGATCTGGTCAGTCTGAGCAACGACAGCCGCCCACACCGAAGTCGCGGCTCCCTGCGGAATGGACTTCCATTGGAAAGGGCCCTTACCCTGTGCGGCGAGTTGGCGATTGATTTCTTCGATTACTTTTTCGATCCGTCCGGGCTCCGCGTAACGACCCAACTCGGTCCGTATGCCCCCCGGATGTACAGCCGCAGCGCGCACGCCGCGGTCCCGATGCCGTTTGTCGAATGCGACCGCGAAGAGAATGTTCGCCGTTTTCGATCTGCCATAAGCGACGAAAGGTTCATAAGGCGTGCGCTCAAAATTGGGATCGTCGAGGTGCACGTTCGAATAGCGATGACCGGCGGAAGACAAGTTGATCAGCCGCCCGCCATCCCGGAGAAGCGCCGCAATCCGGTTGACCAGGACAAAGTGGCCAAGGTGATTCGTGCCGAACTGCGTCTCGAAGCCGTCAGCTGTGTGGCCGAACGGTGTGGCCATGACTCCGGCATTGGCGATGACCACATCGAACGGTTCCGCTTTCGCCAGCAACTGGTCAGCGCAGGCACGGACGCTTTTCAGGTTGGCAAGATCGAGTTCAACTAGTTCGAAGCTTCCACCGTTAGCCGCGGCGTCCTTTCGCACTTGTTCGGTCGCAGCTTTGGCCTTGTTCAAATCCCTCGCTGCGCCTACAACCTGGGCGCCGTGCGCGGCCAGGGAGCGCGCCGTTTCCACGCCTAGGCCGGCCGAAACACCCGTTACGAGAATCCGTTTGCTCTTCAGATTTATGCCGGACAAAACATCGTCTGCGGTCGAAGTTGCTCCAAATGAAGTTGTCTCAAGTATGTTCGTCATTTCTACCTCCTCGTACTGACTGTTTCGATGTGGCGGTTCGGATCCGGCTACGCGTTAGCCGCGCACAGGGAGGGCGTCCGCAGCGTGTTCGAAATAGTGCTCCGCATTCAGATCGGCAATAAGCCCTGGCTGAACCGGTCGCCATCCCAGCCGTTCCTGCGTTTGTGCGCTTGAGGCCGGGCCGTCGATACCAAAGAAGCGAGCGATCCAGCCAAAATGATCGGCTGCTTCCTCGTTAGATTTGCTGACGACCGGTACGTTCAGGCCCCGGCCGATTGCCTCAGCAATCTCTCGAGTCGGCACGCCCTCGTCGGCCACGCCGTGATAGCTTGCCCCAGCAGTACCTTTCTCAAGCACGAGCCGGTACAAATGAACTGCATCGAGCCGATGCACCGCGGGCCAGCGATTGAAGCCGTCGCCTATAAATGCGGAAACGCCCTTTTCGCATGCAATGCTGATCAGACGTGGCACAAAGCCATGATCTCTGTTGCCGTGGACCGACGGGGGAAGCCGCAGCACAGAAGCGTGGACTCCGCGTGCCGCCAGTGCAAGCGCCGCCTCCTCCGACTTGCGGGGAAAGGTGGGATTGTGTGCATCCTCTTCTGTTGCAAGCGCGCCTTGGCGTTGAGCGAGCAAGGTCCCGGAAGTGACGATCAATGGGCGATCAGAGCCCGCGAGCGCGCGGCCGAGAGTCTCGATGGCACGCCGATCCGCCTCGGCGGCAGGCCCATAGTTTGTAAAATCGTGGATGAAAGCAGTGTGGATCACTCCGTCGGCAGCCGTTGCACCACTGCGAAGGCTTTCGAGATCTTCGAGTGAACCGCGATGCACGTCGGCTCCCGCCGCGATAAGCGACTTGGCTCCCGCATCCGAGCGCGCGAGGCCGAGCACCTGATGACCCGCGTTGATGAGTTCTTCAACAATGGCAGAACCGATAAAGCCTGTAGCACCTGTAACAAACACACGCATATTCTTATCCTCCCTAACTAAGCAATTTGTGTTTCAGTCGATAGGGACGAAGCGCTCACTCGACCTGCAAGCCGAGTCGAAGCCTTCGCGGTAATCACTCGCCATTCGCGAGCTGAAGCGGGCAAAGCGTCGATCTCGATCAACTCCCGCAGCCAGTCTTCTGCTGAGAGCTCCGCCTGTTCTGAGCCGAATAATTGGGTGATGGCATTGAAGAATGCTGATAACTCCCGCTCCGCCATCGTCGCGAGGTCGGGGCAAGGATGATTGGAATTCTTCGATCGAGCGACGGGATTCATATTCCTCACCTCTCGAAGGCGGAGAAGCCCGCTATTGACAGGCCCCCGCGTTCCGGATAAAACGGAGAGTGTCTCCGAATCACTATATAAGATAACCGGAGACTATCTCCGGTTGCAACTTTTTTTTATGCCGACCAAGAATCAGAAAATTGCCCTACGAAAACCGCGCACCGACGCACAGCGGAACCGCGAGCGCGTACTGGAGGTCGCGAAAAGCGCGTTTACTCGGTCCGGCGCGAGCGCCAGCCTCGACGACATCGCCAAAGAAGCAGGTGTTGGAGCGGGAACTCTGTATCGCCACTTTCCTACGCGAGACGCACTGATCGAAGCGGTCTATCGCACGGAAGTAGAGAAGCTGGCGGCAGCGGAGAGGAAATTCTCCGACGCCATGCCCCCGGTTGAAGCGTTGCGAGCCTGGATGCTCTTGTTCGTGGACTACATCGCGACAAAGCAGATCATCGCCCCTGCACTCAATACCCTCGTCGGAGGGCCGTCGAAGCTGTATGAAGGTTCACGCAGTCAGATCCAGGGAGCGATTGATTTGCTGGTGAAGCGCGCAATCAAGAGCGGCGACATTCGTAGGGATCTGGAGCCATTCGATCTGCTTCGGGCGCTGATCGGGGTCTCCCATGTGGCCTCCGGCCCTGACTGGCAGCCAAGCGCGAGGAGACTCGTGGACATCCTCATCACAGGTTCGCGGCCAATCAAGTAGACGCAAGACGCGATCTTCGTACGCCATCGCAGGCCACGAGCGTCGAAAACCTCGCCTGTCCCTTAACTGTCCATAATCGTTTCCAAAAAACGTAGGACGCTACTTGCCAGATCCGACCGCTCGTTGGGCAGGATTGCCGCGGACTTCGACCAGTTCATGCCAGGGACGCGCCATTCCAGTTGCTGCCGGAAATCAGCTTGCTCGAATCTGCGTACAGGGGCACCTTGTCAGGATGATCTCAGTTCAGTTCGAATTTCGTCCAACCTTTTTGTCTGTGTTCATGCTCGGCCCTCGCTGCACGACCGTGAAATTCCCCATGTTTCCAATAGAGCACGTTGGCGCGATGAATCGCGTCCATCTCTTCGTGCAGTTCTTTAATCCTCGGTTTCGCTACTGAGTCGGATTCCACGATAGTACCTTGTCAGCCTCCGGGGTTCCCGGCGCCTGTGACCAAACTCACAGGCGCTGCGATACGATAGAAACTCGGTCTGTGAGCCAGCTGCGGCATAACGGCTGATTACCCTGGTGCGGATGCTTGGTTGGGGCGTGCGTCTTGAAAATTACCACTCCCATCCACACTTACAGCGAACAGAGTCGCTCAATCGGAGCTT
Organism: uncultured Acidobacteriota bacterium; assembly: GCA_963842075.1. GTDB lineage: Bacteria > Acidobacteriota > Terriglobia > Terriglobales > Acidobacteriaceae > Sulfotelmatobacter. The sequence continues at coordinate 929,379 of CAWJFA010000024.1, forward strand.
TTTCAGCAGGGCCTTGCATACGGCGCATGATCTCATCCACATAATCCAGTCTCCCACCTCGGCTTTCGTGATATCCATAGCAAGAAGAAAACCAAACTGTGGACTGAGCTACTATTCGCGTTTATCGGGAAGTTCTTGCGCAGAATCAATTTCAGACAAGGTTAACGTTAGTCCACACCGTAAATATTTCAGATCACTGTCAGGTTCGTAGACAGCGTGCTTCCGAGGGTGCCTCGGATAGTCAGGAACTCGGTAGAGTTGCGGTGCCAGGGGGCCTGGTGACCATGGCCCTACGGGATGGCAGGGTCTGCGACTCGCGTCCCTACCAGCTCTCGACCAGTAACAGTCAGTGAGACGGATCATGCCTTTGTGGACACGCGACGGTCACAACATCCCGGCCACGCGCTTTGGATTCATAGAGGCATTGGTCCGCTATTTCGAGCAACTCGCCTGCGGTCAAACCGTGCTCCGGATACGCAGCCACCCCTACCGAGAGTGAAAGCGGTCCCAGATTCTGCTTCTTGTACTGCACTCGCAGGCTCCTGACCTCGGCGCGTAATACGTCCGCGCGGGCAGCAGCATCCTGGGCAGAGGACTCAGGGAGGATAATGGCGAACTCCTCACCGCCGTAGCGGCAACATATATCGGTGGCGCGAAAGGAATTGCGAAACAGATCGGCTAGAGACTGGAGCACCACGTCGCCTGCATCATGGCCGAAAGCATCATTGAACCTTTTGAAGTGGTCGAGGTCGAGGAAAAGAACGGCCACAGCGTGTTTCTTTCGGCTGGCTACTTGTAGTTCTCTTTCCAGCGCTTCCTCGAGGAAGCGCCGATTGAACAGGCGAGTGAGCGGATCACGAATGGACTGTTCGCGAAGGGTTTCTCGCAGTTGCAGGCTGGCTAGCGAGAGGGCGATCTGCGAGGCCGCGCTGATGGCTAGTTGCTGATGAGATTCCCGAAAACTTCCGGTCCCGGAATCGTTGTGGAGCCGTGTTGCATCCTCGAATTCGAGATGCAAAACACCAATTGTGTTCCCTTGCGCGACCATGGGCACGCACAGACACTCGGCGGTCGACCTGTTAGTCAAATGTTGGCAAGGGATGCCGCTGGCTAGAGGCCCGGTCCAGTGAGGCTGGCCACGGCGCAGAGACCAGCATGCGTCCGGAGGAAATGTCGGCGCTAACGCGTCTTTTTTACCCCACCGAACGGCTGCTTCGATGAGGTCTCGCGACGACCTGAACAAATATACGGCACCGGAGCGAGATTTAGGGAAAAGCTTCGGCGCGCACTTGGCCGCGACGACGCAGGCTTCTTGAACCGTCCCACTGCACTGCAGCAGTGCCCCCATTTCGTTCAGCGCGGTCGCCTGCTTTGTGTGGAGTTCCAACTCCTTCACCAGCTTGTCCAATGACTCGGCATGCTGCCGCTGTGCTTCGTTCGCCCGGATCTGCTCAGAAATATCCTCATAGATCAGATAGGCGCCTTGCACCTCATTGTCTCGCAGTAGTGGGACGCCATGCAGTGCCAGGTCGAGGGGCTTCCCGTCTTTGCGCCGTTGTCGTACGGTCCTTTGTAATGCGTTTCCGGCGAAGATCTGCGGGATCAATTGCGCAGAGTTCGTGGCCTCATCATCGGGTATCGCCAAACTCCTAATATCAATCGAGGCGAGCTCGTGCCGGTCGTACTGGAAGAGTTTCTCGAAAGCGGAATTTGCCAGGTCAACCCCGCCTTGCCGGTCAAGAACGACGATCCCCAGCGGGCTATTTTGTATTAGCGAGTCTAAGTAGGTGGTTTGTTCATTCAGATCAATTGTCAGGCGCTCTCGCTCGCTGACCTCGGATCCCACAATCAGTCCCACTGCGGACAGTACCAGCATGAGCAGGGCGACTCTGGCGAACTGAGCTGGGGTGGGGGGAAACAAATGCATCGCAACTACGATTCCGAAATTTAGCGCCAGCAGACCCGTGACAACCCGCCGGACCCCCTGACGCATTGCAATCCAGATGATAGGTATGAAGCACAGATAAAAATGATCGTAACGCCCGTCCTTGGTGCCGAACATTACCCAGAGGACGGCTAAGATCGAGAGAATTTGGCCACAGGTTTCTGCCAGCGCACCAAGAGTGAGAATCCTTCCAAGGGGCTGTGCCTTGGTGGATGGGGGAGGAGACGCCGGCGAAAGCCACTTACGAACATGCGGAAACACATGTACGAGAAGAAACGGTGCAATACCCACCAGGCCGATGGCGTCACCCAAGCACCACCCTAGTGCCGACGATCTGTATTCACCCCATGTAATGTCGTGATCCGCAATCAGGCAGGCAACACCAATGGTTGTTGCCACTACAGCCGCCGACGCACTCACCAGAACATAACGGACCACATCTCGTCGGCGGCGCAAGCCAAGATCGATCTGTGCGAAGCCACGCAATGCGTATGCCGCCGTACCATAACAAATAGCAATCCCTGCGGCATCGACGGTGTTGCTGTAGGACAAGACTGGCTGACCGTAGATAATCCGGCCAGCAAAAGCATCGGCCAAACAGACCGGGATTGCATACCATGGGTTGACTCCCACCAAGAGCGCCATAACCAAACCGATGGCGGGATACCATGCAACGAATCCAATGCGAGAAAAGAAAACAACTTCAGGCCGGTTTAGCAGCAGGTACAGAAATACGAATACGCCAGAAACCAGAGCGTGGCGAAGGATCGTGCGGCGCAAAGGCATGATAGATTCTCAGTGCCTGAGTGGCTCTTTCAGCCCCGCGGCCGGGGCGCCGGCAGCGAAGGCCAGCATCGGATCTGCGCCAGCTATCAGGGACGGCAGCGGCGCGATTATAGGAGCTTCCAAAATTGCTCGCGACATCACCGAACGTAAGCGGAGCGAGACCCAACTGGCGCGGCAAGCGGAGGAATTGCTCCGCTCGCAGCGAGCCCTAGAAGCTCAGACACTGATGCTGCAATCTGTGCTGGACGGTATGGCGGAGGGACTGGTCGCCGCCGACGCAGAGGGAAAATTCTTGATATGGAATCGGGCTGCCGAACAGATTGTCGGGTACGGCCCGGCCGACGTTGCAATCCAGGAGTGGTCCGCACATTATGGCCAATTCCTGCTTGACGGGTCACTCCCCTTCCTCCTGAACAAAACCCTCTGGCACGCGCCATTCGCGGAGAGGCATGCACGGCCCAGATATTTCTCCGCAACCCCAAGGTCGCAGATGGCGTTTGGATTAGCGCCAATCCTTTGAAAGACACAGACGGAGTGGTGCGGGGCGGGGTAGTGGCGTTCCGCGACATAACGCAGAGCAAGGCGGATGAGCGCGAAATTCGCAAACTCAATGACGAACTCGAAATTCGGGTATCGGAGCGTACCGCGGAGCTGGCAGAGGCGAATAAGGAACTGGAGGCGTTCACATATTCGGTAGCACACGACTTACGTGCTCCACTGCGCCATATTCAAGGCTTTTCCAAGATGCTGAATGAGGACTTTGGGGACAAGATGGCTCCCGGTGCCCAGGAGTGCCTGCGTGATATCGCAGAGGGTACCCGTCACATGGGCCAGTTAGTGGATGACTTGCTGAGTCTCGCGCATGTCGGCCGCCAAGAACTGAGAATCCGGGTAACTGGGCTTAATTCGCTCGTGGAGGAGGTCTTACGAGATCTCAAGCGTGAAGCGGAGGGCCGGGAGATTTGTTGGCAGGTCGGCGAGTTGCTTTTTGCAGACTGCGATCCTGGATTGATGAAACAGGTGTTTTTTAACCTGCTTTCGAATGCTGTAAAGTACACTCGGCCTCGCAAACCGGCAGTAATTGAGGTGGGACAAACCGTGCTGGAAGATCGTCCGGTGATCTTTGTCCGGGATAATGGCGTGGGCTTCAGCATGAAGTACGCTGACAAGCTTTTCGGGGTTTTTCAGCGGTTGCATCGCAAGGAGGATTTCGAGGGCACTGGCGAAGGTTTGGCCACCGTACAACGGATTATTCATAAACATGGCGGACAGATTTGGGCGAAAGCAGAACTTGATAAGGGCGCCACTTTTTATATCAGTCTCGCCAACCCGAAAGCCAACGAACACCACCACTGTCCTGCTATAGTGGCGAGGGAAGAGTGATGGAAGACGCGATCGAGATTCTGCTGGTAGAGGACGATCCGCAAGACGTTCGCCTAACCTGCGCGAGCTGCAGCGCGAAAATCTAAGCAACCGAATCACCGTCGCCCGCGATGGAGAAGAGGCGCTGGATTTTCTGTTTTGCCGAGGAGCCTTCCACGAGCGCTCGCCCCACAACCCGCCGAGGCTGGTCCTGTTGGATCTTAAGTTGCCGAAGCTAGGCGGACTCGAGGTTCTGCGTGAAATTAAGAGCAAACCCGAGACACGAGCGATCCCGGTAGTGGTAATGACTTCGTCCGGGGAAGAGCGGGATGTGGTTGAGAGCTACAAGCTCGGGGTAAACAGCTACATCCAAAAACCGATGGATTTTGATCAGTTCCGACAGACGGTTAAGTCTCTCGGTCTTTACTGGATGGTAGTAAACCGGCTCCCCCCCGACAAGACTTTCAGTTAGTAGGCCCCTGCCTCCTTCACGGCAAACCCACGCGGTTTTCGAAAAAGTTTCTACGCTGATTGAGACATCATCGTCCAGTTATGTCCTCCAGTCTAGACACTCCGAGAATAAGCCGCCGAACGCTAGGCTGCTGTTCCCAGTGAAGGGTTCGTCTTGTAGGCAACTCCGAGCCGCCCTTGTTTATGGAGCTCTCATGACATACGTTATTTCATTCGATTTCCGCACTTTGGGCGGCTTGCGCCGATTGTTTGAGTCTGAGAACGGCCACCGCGTTTATAACAATGCTTCTGATGACTCAGAGGATCTCGTTTAGAGGGGCTCGGGGAGCCATCCGTGCATTTTGTTTAGCCGTTGTGGCATTTCACAGAATCAATAACTTACGCGTTGTCAACATAGTGATTAGTTCGACTCCCGCCGCCTCCACCAATTCCTGCTTCCTTTGTTAATCTCTAAGTTACTTACACAGTTCAACCGGCCAGGTCGTGCCCTGGTCATTGGACTCCTGTAATTCCATCGCCGCATCCCTCCGGTGTGTATATTTGAAGTCATTAGTGCTTCTGCTCGAAAACATTCCGCTCGCTCCACTAACCACCATCAAAATCGGAGGCCCGGCAAGATTTTTTGTCGCGGCCACGAATATCGGCGAAGTTCAGGAGGCAGTCACCTGGACGCGCTCGCGCAATCTGCCTCTGTTCGTGCTCGGCGGAGGCAGCAATTTAGTAGTCGCCGATTCCGGCTGGCCTGGACTGGTGCTCAAAGTCGCGATTCCGGGCATCGAGCGGCGCCCTGGAGTCGATGAATCTGGCAAAATTCTTTTCGATGTCGGCGCCGGCGAATGCTGGGATAAGTTCGTTTCCGATGCGGTACGCGCCCGCTGTGCGGGCGTCGAGTGCCTGAGCGGCATTCCGGGCAGCGTCGGCGGCACGCCCGTGCAGAACGTCGGCGCCTACGGACAGGAAGTTTCCGAGACCATCGCCTCCGTCCAGGTTCTTGACTTGAAAGATGGTCAGGTGCGCGAACTTTGCCGCGAGGCTTGCGAATTCAGCTACCGCGCCAGCATCTTCAACACCAGCAATCGCGGACGATTCGTCGTTCTCCAAGTCACCTACGCGCTCACCCCAGGAGGCGCTCCGCGCATCGTTTACGCCGACCTGAAGCGGCATTTCGAAGGCCGCGAAACCTCGCCAGATCTCGCTGAAACCCGCGAAGCCGTGCGCCATATTCGCGCCCTCAAAGGCATGTTGATCATTCCCGGAGAGCCGGACTGCCAGAGCGCAGGCTCCTTCTTCAAGAATCCCGTTCTATCGGAAGAACAACACGAGGATCTAAAGAAGCGCGTGGCCGCCCGAGGATTAACCGTACCCAGCTATCCCGCGCTTGAAAGCCGCAAAAAAGTTTCCGCTGCGTGGCTGGTCGAGCACTCCGGCTTTGCCAAAGGATTCGGCTTTCATCGTGTCGGCATTTCCACCCGGCACGCGCTCGCGATCGTCAATCGCGGCGGAGCCACAGCCGCGGAAGTCCTCGCCTTGAAAGATCAGATTCAGCATCGCGTCGAAGAAATCTGGGGCATTCAGCTGGAACCTGAACCTGTACTGGTTGGCTTCCAAACCAAAGAATAAAGACCAAAGAAACAGAGAAAGCCCTGGGCAGTTAACTGGGGTCGAAAGCGGCGCCGCCTCGGCTCGTGACCTCGGTTTATCCATTAAGACCCCATTTGGTGGGGCGAGGTGCAACGATCCGCCCGGCGGCGCCATACTTTACTCATCGGCAAGTCTTGCCGCTTCTTGAAATATCTCCACAAACATTTTTCGCGTCAGCTTGCCCGTCTGCGTATTCTGGTTCGAGGGATGGTAAGACGCCAGTAACACCTTACCATCGGGTAACCGGTAACTGGCGCCATGTTTGAAGAGGTAAGTCTGCTTGCTACGAAGCAGGCCGCGCCGTTTCAGGTAGTTGAGATAAGCGTCAAACCCGATCTTTCCCAGCGCGACCACCACTTTTACTCTTTCTAATCCGGCAATCTCGCGATCAAGAAAAAACGAGCATTCGGCCAGTTCCTGTGGCGTCGGCTTGTTCTCGGGCGGAGCGCAGCGCACCGCTGCGGTAATGTAGAGGTCTCTCAGCTCAAGCCCGTCGTCGCGATCGCTTGCGTTTGGCTGGTTGGCAAATCCAGTTTCATACAATACCGGATACATAAACTTCCCCGAAGCATCCCCCGTAAAAGGCCGCCCCGTGCGGTTGGAGCCGTGCGCGCCCGGCGCCAGTCCCATGACCAGCACCCGCGCATCCGGATCGCCGAATCCTGGCACCGGCTTACCCCAATACTCGCAGTCCCGGTAAGCCCGCCGTTTTTCCCGGGCCACCTGCTCCCGGTAAGCCACCAGCCGCGGGCAGCGAGTGCACGCCACAACTTCTCGGTTAAGAACGGTAAGCCAATGAGGATGATCGTTCACGTCTTCACAGTTTTACTTGACGCGTTTGAAATCAAGATAAATCTTGATACTTTTATATCCTTGCATATAAAAGCGTAATCTCCCGTATCAGAGTTGCTTTTCAAACGTTGGGTTCAACGCTCAGGAGGCTCATGCACCGCTCGCTCTGTGCTGTACTGCTCATCGTACTGTTTCTGCACTCCGCCATCGCAAACCCGCAGCAACCCTCTGCCGAACCTTCTCTTTACGGATTCTCATCGCCGCACTCGCAAACCGAGCGCGACTGGGAGAACAAATTTCGCGCCCTTCCCAATGCACAGAAACAGCGCGACTACATGCAGTTGCTCAGCGCCCGCCCCCACCACGTCGGTTCAAACTACGACAAGCAGAATGCCGAATGGATTCTCGCCAGATTCAAAGAATGGGGACTCGACGCCTCTATCGAGAGCTTCCAAGTCCTTTTCCCCACCCCGAAACGTCGCGTCGTCGAACTCACCGCGCCCACGCGCTACGTGGCCAGGCTGCAAGAGCCCGCGCTGCCGGAGGATCCCACTTCCAATCAGCGCGACGAGCAACTCCCCACCTACAACGCCTACTCGCACGACGGCGATGTGACCGCGCCTCTGGTGTACGTAAATTACGGCGTGCCCGAGGACTATGAGCGCCTGCAACGCCTCGGCGTCTCCGTCAACGGAGCGATCGTGATCGCGCGCTACGGCCACTCGTGGCGCGGCATCAAGCCCAAAGTGGCCGCCGAGCACGGCGCCGTGGGCTGCATTATTTATTCTGACCCCAGAGATGACGGCTATTTCAGCGGCGACGTTTTTCCCAAAGGCGGCATGCGTCCCGATCAAGGTGTGCAGCGCGGCAGCGTCATGGATTTCGCTTCCAACTATCCCGGCGACCCGCTCACTCCCGATCGCGGCGATCCAAATTCACCCAAAATGACCGCGAGCACTGCCCCGAGCATCACCAAAATCCCCACCCTTCCCATTTCCTATGGCGACGCGCAGCCGCTGCTGGCGGCCATCACCGGCCCGCTCGCTCCCGAAGAATGGCGAGGAGCGTTGCCCATTCCCTACCACGTTGGTCCGGGCACCGCCAAAGTGCATCTCGCGGTCGAATCTAATTGGGATATAAAAGAGGTCCACGACGTAATCGCACGCATTCCCGGCTCGACCGAGCCCGAGCAATGGATCGTGCGTGGCAACCATCACGATGGCTGGGTCAACGGCGCCGCCGATCCTATCTCCGGCCAGGTCGCGCTGCTCGAAGAAGCTCGCGCCTTCGGCGAACTGCTCAAGCAAGGTTGGAAGCCCAAACGCACCATCGTCTACTGCGCGTGGGATGGCGAAGAGCCCATGCTGCTGGGCTCGACCGCCTGGGCCGAAACTCACGGCCGCGAATTGCAGGAGCACGCCGCCGTCTACATCAATACCGATGGCAACGGCCGCGGTTATCTGGCCCTCGAGGGTTCCCATTCGCTCGAGCACTTCATGAACGAAGTCGCACGCAGCATCGAAGATCCAGAGAGCAAGCTTTCGGCCTTCGACCGCGACCGGCTCGCCGCCATCGCAGATGCAAAATCCGACGACGACCGCAAAGAACTCCGCCAACGCCCTGACCTGCGCATGGACGCACTCGGGTCAGGTACCGACTATACCGCCTTTGTCGATCACCTCGGCGTCGCCTCGCTGAATCTTGCCTATGGCGGAGAAGACGATGACGGCATCTACCACTCCATCTACGACGACTTCTACTGGTACACCCATTTTTCGGATACCGATTTCGCCTACGGCGTGGCCCTTTCACAGACCGTGGGCACAGCCGTCATGCGCATGGCCGATGCCGACGTTCTTCCCTACGAGTTCACCGGCTTCGCCGACACCATGCAGAAGTACAACAAAGACCTGCAGAAACTTTTGCAGACCAAGCAGGAAGAAGCCCGCGAGCGCGAGCAGGAACTGAACGACGGAGTCTTCCGCGCCACGCTCGATCCCCGCAAGCCCACGGTTGCTCCTCCCCACGAGGACATGCCTCCGCACCTGAATTTCGCGCCGCTCGAAAATGCTCTCGAAGCGCTCAACAAAAGTGCCGAGCATTACAAGACCGCCGTCACCAAAGCTCAAGCCTCCGGCTTTTCAGGCGGCCAGCAATTGACGTCCCTGAACCAGAAACTGCTCGAAAGCGAGCGCCGACTCACCGACTCCGCGGGCCTTCCGCGCCGTCCCTGGTATAGACACATGATCTACGGTCCCGGTGTCTACTCGGGATACGCGCCCAAAACCATGCCCGGCATCCGCGAGGCCATCGAGCAACGCCGATGGCAGGAGGCCGACACCGAAATCGCACGCGTCGCCAAAGTGCTGGAAAACGAAGCGAGCCTGGTTGACGCTGCTGCCGCGGACCTAGATGGTTTCACGAAGTAGGACAGTTTCACAAAGTAGGACAGTTTCACAAAGTAGGACAGTCTCACAAAGTAGCTCTAAGGTCAGTGCGCAACGCCAGCGCCTTGCTCGCGGAGTCCATGCCGGTCTCCAGCATTCTTGCTTCGCGCGAGTTTCACCTTTCTGACGCAATGACTGTTTGCTTCGGCGATGAACAGGTTATTTTCGGCGTCTAGGGCGATACTGTATGGGGACCGCAATGCCGCGCTGGTTGCGGGCTCGCCATCTTTACCAAAGTCGCGGCCACCCGAGCCCGCTATTGTCGTGATGACTCCGGTTGCGTGATCGATCCTTCGAATCCGTCCGTTGCCAGTGTCAGCGATGAGCAGGTTACCTGAGCCATCGACTACAAGGCCGAACGGAGCGCTCAAGTGAGCACCACGGGCAGCTCCGCCATCTCCATCAAACCCTGGACCACAACTGCCGCCATGCGGAGGACACGCGCCGCCTGCCACCCAGGAAACGGTGCCAGTGTCGTGGTCCACGCGCCGGATACGGCCTTGGATAGGCTCCGCGATGAATAAAGTGCCGGATGCGTCCACCAGAATGGCAAGGACCTTGTCCAGTTCAGCGTTGACCGCGAGCCCCCGTTCCTCCCCGAGCGGCGGTGGAAAGCGACAGCAGGTTCCACCCCCGGCTACGGTCGTGATCACACCAGTCGCCTGGTCCACGCGCCGGACCCGGCGGTTCCCCGAATCGGCAATGAATAGATTGCCAGATGTATCCACCGAGACTGCTGACGGCACGTTCAATTCGGCACTGGTAGCAGGTCCTGCATCACCGCTGAAGCCTCTAGTGCCATTGCCCGCCACCGTTGTGATGACACCAGTCGCCTTGTCCACGCGTCGGACTCTTTGGTTGCCTGAATCGGCAATGAAGAGGTTGCCATCCGCATCGAGAGCTATGCCACCAAAAACATCGTTTAATTCCGCCTTGGTCGCCGGCCCACCATCGCCGCTGAATCCGCCTTCACAGGCGCCGGAGGCGTGCGGGCACGGGCTGTTGCCAACCACAGTCGTAATAATTCCCGTGGCCGCGTCGACGCGCCGAACACGGCGGTTCCCATTGTCTGAAATAAACAGGTTTCCGGACCTGTCCACAGCCACTCCCTTTGGCATGGACAACTCGGCACTCGCTGCAGGTCCGCCGTCACCCGCAAAGCCTCCATGGCAAAACACCATTGGCTTTTCATGAATCTCCTTGGTATAGCAGCGATTGGCATTAACCACCGTGGTGATAACGTCGGGGATTGTCTGGCCAAGAACCACTGTTTCTCGCCCGTCGAATGCCGGCATCAACAACGACGTTGCTACCAGCCCGAAAGCAACCCGGTGTTTCATAACTCCTCCGAACCAAAGCGCAGCCATCAACATGGTATCGCCGAGCCTGCTGGCGGGGATGCACTTTTTTCTCTGTCTCTCAACTCCCTCCCCCCGTTTGACGCTGCTCCCCTCCCGTCTTTACACTCAACTTAACGCCGTATGAATTCGGTCCGGTTCCTTTTGCTCCAATCAACCTCCGAATGCAGCGGGCCGTGAAAGGCAAAACGTGAGCCCCACAGAAACCACCGACGCTGCAAAAACAGAATCCACCAGGAAAGACACCAAGCGCGAGATCTCGGTCGAGATTCCCGCCGCTGAAGTTGCCCGCGAAACTGAATCGCAGATTCAGCGCTATCAGAAAAGCGCGCGCCTGCCAGGCTTTCGCGCCGGACACGTCCCCCCTTCCATCATCCGCCAGCGTTTTGGCGAAGGCCTCAAGAACGACGTCGCCGAGGCTCTCATCCCAAAATATTTCCGCCGCGAAGCCGAAAAGCAAGGTCTGATCCCGGTTTCGCAGCCCCGCGTCACCCATCTGCACATGCACGACGGCGAGCCGCTCACCTTCAAGGCCAGTTTCGAAGTCCTGCCCGAGATTCAGGTTGAAGGCTACAAAGAATTACGCGCCGATAAACCCGAGATCACCGTCACCGACGAAGAAGTCGAACAGGCGCTCGCCAGCGTCCGCGAGCAGCATGCAACCTACACGACTGTCGAAGGACGTGCCCTCGCCGAGGGCGACTTCGCCCAGGCCTCAATGGACGGTAAGCCCAAAGACGGCAAGGATGTCGCCGACTCGAAAGCCAATCCCGTTCACATGGATGACGTCCTGATCGAGATCGGCGGCAAAAACACTGTGGCCGAGTTCAGCCAGAATCTGACCGGCGCTTCCTCCGGCGACGAGCGCACCTTCGACGTCAGCTATCCCGAAGACATCGCCGATAAGAGGCTCGCGGGCAAGACTTTTGTCTACACAGTGAAGGTCAACGGCATCAAGCAAAAGAGCCTGCCCGAGCTCAACGACGACTTCGCCAAGGAATTGGGCGAGTTCACCAGCCTTGACCAGGTGCGCAAGCAGATCCGCGAAAACATGCAGGCGGAACGCCAGCAGAACGCCGAGCGCGAGGCCAAAGACAAGCTGGTTTCCGACCTTGTCAAACGCAACGATTTCGAAGTGCCCGAGGCCTTAGTCGACCGCCAGATTGATTTGCGCCTCGAACGTGGCCTCAGAGCCCTTGCCGCGCAAGGCATGAAGATGGAAGATCTCAAGAAAATGGATCTCCCCCGCCTTCGCGCCGGCCAGCGGGACCAGGCGGTGAACGACGTAAAGTCTTCCCTGCTGCTGGAAAGAATCGCGGACCTGGAAAAAATTGAGGTCAGCGACGAAGAACTAAACCACGAGATTGAATCTCTGGCACAACAGTCAAAACAAACCTCTGAAGCGGTCCGAGCTCGTTTGACACAGGATGGGGGCCTCGATAGAATCCGAATGAGAATCCGCAGCGAGAAGACCCTCAATTTTCTTTATCACCAGTCCGCGTAACTCAAAAACGACGCGGACCACTTTCGACCCTCCCCGAGTCCGCAGGCGTTGGTTCGGGGCGGAGTGTGGCAGGTGAACGTGAAGCAAAACGATCCACAAATGATGCTGGTACCGATGGTCATCGAGCAGACCGGGCGGGGCGAACGCGCCTACGACATTTATTCCCGGCTGCTCCGCGATAACATTATCTTCATAGGCACGCCGATTGACGACAACATCGCCAATCTGGTGATCGCTCAAATGTTATTTTTGGCTCAGGAAGATCCCGAGAAAGACATTCAGCTCTACGTCAATTCTCCGGGAGGTTCGATCACGGCTGGCATGGCAATATACGACACCATGCAGTATGTAAAAAATGACGTGATGACGCTCTGCGTAGGCCAGGCCGCCTCCATGGCTGCTTTGCTTTTGGCGGCCGGTGAGCCCAAGAAACGGCTGGCTTTACCCAATTCGCGCATCCTCATCCACCAGCCTTCGATGGGAGGCTTGTCCGGTCAGGCTACCGATATCGACATCCATGCCCGCGAAATTCTGCGCATGCGCGAGATTACTAACCAGTTACTCTCCAAACACACCACCCAGAAGCTGGACAAAGTGGAAAAGGACGTGGAGCGTGACTTCATTATGAACGCCCAGCAGGCGAAGGAATACGGAATCATAGACGATATCATCTATAAGACCGGAAAAGCGGTATGATCTGCCTTCGCTCTTGAATTTGCATCAACACAAAAAGGAGTAGAGCCGAGTGAAAACTAAGTCCTCCGACGAGATTTTGCGTTGCTCGTTCTGCCATAAGTCGCAGGATGCCGTAGCCAAATTGATCTCGTCGCCCAGCGACTATCCGCGCGCTTACATTTGCGACGAGTGCGTGGCAGTTTGCAATTCCATACTGGAAGATGACCGCACGGCCACCCCTCCATCCGCCCCGCCCAACCAATTGCCCAAGCCCCAGGAGGTCAAGACCTTCCTCGACGAATATGTCATCGGGCAGGAACAGACCAAGAAAAAACTTGCGGTCGCGGTTTACAACCACTACAAGCGCATCTTCATGAACCGCCAGAAAACCAGCGATGGCATCGAACTGAGCAAGTCAAACATCATGCTCATCGGTCCCACCGGCACCGGCAAAACGCTGCTGGCGCAAACTCTCGCGCGCATGCTCGACGTGCCCTTCGCCATCGTCGATGCCACCACCCTGACCGAAGCCGGCTACGTGGGCGAGGACGTCGAGAACATCATCCTCAAACTTCTACAGGCCGCCGAGGGCGATGTGAGCCGGGCCCAGACCGGCATCATCTATATCGACGAGATCGACAAGATCGGCCGCAAGGATGAGAACCCCTCCATCACTCGCGATGTTTCCGGCGAAGGCGTGCAGCAGGCTCTTCTCAAAATTCTCGAAGGCACCATCGCCAACGTTCCGCCGCAGGGCGGGCGCAAGCATCCCCACCAGGAATTCACTCCTGTCGACACCACCAACATCCTCTTTATCTGCGGCGGAGCTTTCGTTGGCCTGGAAAAAATTATTGGCCGGCGCGTCGGCAAAAAGTCCCTCGGCTTCCGCGGCGGCGAAGAGGCCGAAAAAGAAGATCTGGTTGTCTCGCGCAAGCGCAACTTCGAATTGCTCAGCGAAATCCAGCCTGAAGATCTGATCAAGTTTGGCCTTATCCCTGAATTTGTCGGACGGCTGCCCGTCGTCGGCATGCTCGAAGATCTTGACGAGAATGCGCTCATCGAGATCCTCACCCGCCCCAAGAATGCCATTGTCAAGCAGTACCAGCGCCTGTTCGAGTTCGAGAATGTTCGCTTGAAGTTCAGCGAGGATGCTCTGCGCGCCGTTGCCCGCCAGGCCATGGCCCGCAAAGTGGGGGCCCGCGGCCTGCGCATGATTCTCGAAGAGCTTATGCTTGATCTCATGTTCCACTTGCCCAGCCAGAAGAAACTAAAAGAGTTTGAGGTCACGCGGGAGATGGTAGAGAAACGCACCGCTTCCGTGGCCACCTTGGAGAAGGCTGGGTAGCAAAACAGGAGTAAACTGTTTGTAGACGATATTATAGATGGCGGAAATACGCCCTGATTCTCATTCCGCACGACCCTGGGGAGATTGAGTGACCACATCCAAGGAAAAATTCGAAACCAAAAAGCTGCCCATGATGCCCATCCGCGACGTGGTCATCTTTCCGTTCATGATGACTCCGTTCGTCGTGGGCCGCGAGTCCAGCGTGCGCGCCCTCGAAGAGGCGTTGGCCGCGGACAAGAAGATTTTCCTGGCCACGCAACACGACGCCTCCATCGATGAACCCAAGTCGAACGAAATCTATCAGGTCGGCACCATCGTCAATATCGTGCAGAGCCTGAAGCTGCCCGATGGCAATATCAAGGTTCTGGTGGAAGGCATTGAGCGCGGCCGGCTTCTTCAAGCCACCGACTCCGACGGTTACATGCAGGCTTCGGTTCGAGTAGCCCGCTATCCCACCGAAATGAACGCGCAGATCGAAGCCAGCATGCAGCGCGTGACCACGCTCTTTGAGCAATACGTAAAGCTCTGCCAGGCGCTGAATTACGAAACCATGATCTCGGCCGTGCGCATGGAAGATCCGGCCAAGCTCACTGACATCATCGCCGCCAACCTTCAGCTTTCGATCGAAGAGAAACAGGAACTACTCGAAATCTTCGATCCTTCAGAGCGCCTGAATCGCATCGCCGATGTGCTCGATGTCGAGATCGAAAAGCTGAATGTCGATCGCACCATCCAGTCGCGCGTAAAGCGCCAGATGGAGAAGGCGCAGAAAGAGTACTACCTCAACGAAAAGATCAAAGCCATTCAAAAAGAATTGGGCCGCGGCGAGAAAAGCGAGTTCGACGAGCTGAAGAAAAAAGTCGAATCCGCCGGAATGCCGAAAGAAGTGAAGGACAAGGCGCTGCAGGAACTGAAAAAGCTCGAAGCCATGCCGCCTATGTCGGCTGAATCCACGGTTTCTCGCAATTACCTCGATTGGCTTCTGGCCGTGCCCTGGAAAAAGCGCTCCAAAGAAATTCGCAACATCGCGCGCGCCGAGAAAGTCCTCAACGAAGATCATTACGGCCTCGAAAAAATCAAGGAACGCATTCTCGAATTCCTCGCCGTTCGCCAGCTCGTTAAGAATCCCAAAGGCTCCATCCTTTGCTTCGTCGGACCTCCCGGCGTCGGCAAAACTTCTCTTGGCATGTCGATCGCAAAAGCCACCGGACGCAAGTTCGTCCGCATGTCGCTCGGCGGTGTGCGCGATGAAGCCGAAATTCGCGGCCACCGCCGCACCTATATCGGCGCGTTACCCGGCCAGATCATTCAGATGATGAAAAAGGCCGGTACCAAGAACCCGGTCTTCATGCTCGATGAAGTCGACAAAATGTCGATGGACTTCCGCGGCGACCCCTCCGCCGCGCTGCTCGAAGTGCTCGATCCCGAGCAGAATTTCATGTTCGTCGATCACTACCTCGACGTCGAATACGATCTCTCTCAGGTTTTCTTCGTTGCCACTGCCAACGTGATGCACACCATCCCGCCCGCGCTGCAGGACCGCATGGAGGTGCTGCGTCTGCACGGCTACACCGAACAGGAAAAAGTCGAGATCGCGAAACAGTTTCTGGTGAAGAAACAAATGCTGCAGGCTGGCCTGTCGGAAAAGAACGTGAAATTCTCCGACGATGCCATCACCACTCTCATCCGCGCCTACACGCGCGAAGCTGGCGTACGCAATCTGGAACGCGAAATCGGCAACGTCTGCCGCAAGGTCGCGCGCAAGGTGGTCAAAGAAGGCGGTAATTACACCGTCGCCGTGACCGGCGAAAACGTTACCGACTTCCTCGGCGTAATTAAATTCCGCGACACCCTGGCCCACGAAAAAAGCGAAGTGGGACTGGTCACCGGCCTGGCCTGGACCGAGGTCGGCGGCTCCATACTCAGCACCGAGGCCACAGTCGTCGACGGCAAAGGCAAGCTGACTCTCACCGGCAAGCTCGGCGATGTGATGCAGGAGTCGGCACAAGCCGCCCTGTCTTATGTCCGCTCGCGAGCCCACCGTCTGGGCCTGAATCGCGATTTCTACCGCACCCTCGATCTCCACGTACACGTTCCCGAAGGCGCGATCCCAAAAGATGGCCCATCGGCAGGCATCACCATTGCCACAGCAATTGCAAGCGCGCTCAGCAAGATTCCCGTGCGCCGCGACCTGGCCATGACCGGCGAAATCACGCTGCGCGGCAAAGTGCTTCCCATCGGCGGCCTCAAGGAAAAGCTGCTGGCAGCGCACCGCGCCGGACTTTTCGAAGTGATCCTGCCCCGAGACAATGAAAAAGATCTGGCTGAGGTTCCTGAAAATCTGCGCAACGCCATGAAGATGCACTTCGTTGACACCATGGATCAGGTTTTGCAAATCGCGCTGGAATCCCCACTACCAGCGCTCAGCGAAGACGTAATCGCTCAACCGATCGCCCCTCTGACTTCCGGCAACGAGGAAAGCCCGGCGGCGCACCAGTAGCGTTAGCTTGTCATCCTGAGCGGAGTTGCCGTTCGCGGTAGCGGACGGCAAAGGAGTCGAAGGATCCCTTTAAGCTCGATGTGACTAAGTACTCGTCAGGGAGTTTCCATTGCGAAACCGGCCTGCAGAGCGAGAATTCCCAGCAGAGGTTGTCTGTGCCAGCGCGTAAGGGATCCTTCGACTCCACTCAGGATGACAATTCCTGATGAGAACAGCCTTCCTTTTGTCCCGAAGCGTTACAATGGTGGAATTCTTATCATGTCCACGTCCAACCAGAGTCAGATAGCCTTTGAAAACGGCCCGGAGCTGCCCACTCCAGATGCCCACCCCCGCACCACCGGAATCCTCCCGTCGCAGGAAATCACCGCCCTGATCGATCGCGGCAACATTATCGCCACCCCCACCATCAATCCTGATCATATCCAGCCAGCCAGCCTCGATCTCCGTCTCGGCGACATGGCGCATCGCGTGCGCGCAAGTTTTTTGCCCGGCCCGAACAGCACCGTCGAAGCCAAAATCAAAGAACTGCGCATGACCCGCGTCGATCTCACCGGTGCGCCCGTTTTCGAAAAAGATTGCGTCTACATCATTCCTCTTGTTGAAGAGTTGAACCTCCCGGAAAACATTTCCGGCAAGGCGAATCCCAAAAGCACCACCGGCCGCCTCGATATTTTCACCCGCCTCATCACCGATTACGGCACCGAGTTCGACCGCGTGCCCCCGGGTTACAAAGGCAAACTCTACGCCGAAGTCGTTTCCCGCACCTTCACCGTCGCCATTCGCGCCGGAATGCGGCTCAGCCAGCTCCGCTTTGTGCAAGGCACTCCGGTCGCCGGTGATCGCACAATCAAAGGTTTAGATCAAGAAGAACCTCTCGTCTACATGGACGATGAGGACAGCCCGGTGAAGGCCCGCACCCATCGCGGCCTGCGAATTACGGTCAACCTTGAAGGCTCCGAAAGCGGCGAAATTATTGCCTACAAAGCCAAGCGCTACGCTCCTGCCATTGAACTCGATCGCATCAACTATTATCCGACTGAAGAATTCTGGGAGGTTCGCCATCAGAGCGCCAACAAGAATCTGATCCTCGAACCCGATGACTTCTACATTCTCGCCTCCCGGGAAAGAGTGCGAGTCCCTCCCGAATTCGCCGCGGAAATGGTTCCCTTCGATCCCTCCGACGGAGAATTTCGCATTCATTACGCCGGCTTCTTCGATCCCGGCTTCGGCTACGGTTCCAGCGACATCAAAGGCACCCGCGCCGTGCTCGAAGTTCGCGCCCACGAAGTTCCCTTCTTAATCGAGCACGGCCAACTCGTCGGCCGCCTCAACTACATGCCTCTGCTCTGCAAGCCCGATAAAATCTACGGCACAAATATAGGATCGTCCTACCAACACCAGGCCCTCACATTAAGCAAGCAGTTTCGCAGGAGCTGAGAGCTTTGTGCCCCGGAGGGGCTTTTGATAATAGCCCGGCGCATTCAGCGCCGGGCAAGTCGTAAATCCAGACGCGTCCCGGCGGGACGCGTGAAGCCCATACACAGATCTCGAAAGCTAGGCGAATGAGTTCTGAGGCGCGAATCGAACCATGATTCGACCACCGTGGTTCGACCATGCTGCTTTCCCCAGCTTGCCAACCCCCTCCGCCGCATTGCACACTGAAGCATGAGAGTAATGGCGCGATTCCTCGCCGCGGCTACCGACTCCGCGCACTTCCCTGCTCCCAGCCTCCCCGAAGTTGCATTCCTCGGCCGTTCCAACGTCGGCAAATCCAGCGTGATCAACACTCTCGTAGATTCCAAGCTGGCCCGCACCAGCTCCACCCCAGGACGCACTCGCAGCATCAACTTCTTCGAAGTCCGCTGGCCCGGAAAGCCGCGCCCCGAGGTCATCTTCGCCGACCTGCCCGGCTACGGTTACGCCAAGCTTTCCCGCGAGATTTCGCAGGAATGGCCCAAGTTCATCGAACCCTACCTCAACGATCGCCCCACCCTGGCCTTGTGCCTGGCCCTGGTAGACATAAACGTTCCCCCTCAAGACAGTGATCGCCAACTCATAGATTTTCTTAATGCCTCGGGACGCGATTTTCTCCTCGTCGCAACCAAAAGTGACCGCCTCTCCAACAACCAGCTAAGCAACGCCTTGAAAAGCCTTACCGAGGCCTATCCCACCGCATCCGCAATCCCCTTCTCGGCGAAAACTGGCGCTGGACGCGACGAATTGTGGAATAAGATCCGCCAATCCGCTGCGAAATTCCCGGCCGAGGCGTTCCAAGAATGAACCTTCCCCATTTCGGGAAACAACTTGAGCCATCCGTCCCGATCATTCCCCACTTCCTTTGAGTGCCCATTTAGAAACTTCGTAAAGTAGAACAGAGGCAACTGCAACAGCAGGCCGGTAATACTTCCCAAGGGCCTGGCTTCGGATAGGCGAGTCCGTTCCTATGGCCGATGAACCCGGCGCCGGCGCGTCTTACCTAGCCTCCTTAAAGAAATCCACCACACCCTCCGCGGCGGCTGCGAAGCCGGCGCTCGCCCCCAATCCCACGGCGCCTGCCGCGTCTCGGCCGGCCGCCCCGCAACCCCCTGCCGCGGCAGATTCCTCCCGCAAGGACAAGCGCAGAAGCCCCAGGTACCGCTGCCAGGGCAGCGTACGCTTGCGCGAGGTCACCAGCGGCGCGGCGAGTTGGGCGACCATCAGCGACATCAGCATGCAGGGATGCTACGTGGAGGCAGCCTCGGGCTATCGCGCCGGTGCGGCGCTCGCTCTGGCCCTCGAGATAAACGGTTTTCGCGTCGAGACCACCGCAGAAGTACGCGTGGCGTATCCCGGCCTCGGCATGGGCGTCTCTTTCACCAGGATCTCGGAAGCGGATCGCGAGCGACTGCGGCAATTGATAACCTCAATTTCGGCCTCTCGAGTAATTTCGAGTTCGCCAGTTGCCACGCAATCTTTGTCAATGACACCGCTGGATGCTCCACCTTCGGTCGCGAATCCAGCCGCCGCTTTGCACGCCATGATGAAATTCTTCGAAGATCGCCACATGATGGGCCGCGAAGAGTTCCTCAGGATCCTGCGAAAAAACGAATAGCTGGCCTGCTCTCCTCATCGTCGAAATACCAGCCGCCGGCGCCCTTCCTATTACCTTGGTTTTTCTCCCACGATCAAAGGATTCAATCCATTGATTATGATGGAAAGCATATGGCGCTCTACCTGATTACAGGCATCGGCGGCTTTATTGGATCGTCTCTGGCGCGTGAGCTTTTGCATCGCGGCCAGAAGGTTCGCGGAATAGATAATTTTTCAACCGGCAAGCGGGAAAACATCGCGCAAATCGAGGCTCAGATTGATTTTCGTCGAGCCGACCTTCTCGATCTTAATGCCATGAAGTCGGCTTGCGCTGAAGTGGATTATGTCCTGCATCAGGCGGCAATCCCTTCGGTGCCCAAGTCGGTCCTCGATCCCATCGGAAGCAACCTGGCCAACGTCGATGGCACAGTCAACGTGCTGGTCGCGGCCCGCGACGCTAAGGTGAAGCGGGTAATCTATGCGGCATCGTCCTCAGCCTACGGCGACACTCCCACCCTTCCCAAACACGAAGGCATGACGCCCGATCCGATTTCTCCTTATGCCGTGGCCAAGCTGGCCAGCGAGCATTACATGACTTCCTTTTACCGCTGCTACGGATTAGAGACCGTGGCCCTGCGCTACTTTAATATTTTCGGTCCGCGGCAGGATCCCGCATCGCCCTACTCCGGAGTGCTCGCGAAATTCATCACTCAGATGCTCAGCGGCCAGCAGCCCACCATCTTCGGAGATGGCGAGCAGAGCCGCGACTTCACCTACATCGACAATGCCGTCGAAGCCAATCTGCTGGCTTGCCAGGCGCCTGCGCAAGTCGCCGGCAAAGTCTTCAACGTGGCCACCGGACGCCGGGTCACGCTCAATGAAACCTTCAAAATGTTGCAGCAACTCACTTCCTATTCCGGTTCCCCCATCTATGGCGCGGAACGCGGAGGCGATATCAAACATTCCCTGGCAGACATTTCCCTGGCGGAAAAGCATCTCGGTTACAAACCCAAAGTAAATTTTGAAGATGGCTTGCGCCGGACCGTGGATTGGTATCGCAGTCAGAAGCGCGCGTGAGAAGTGAAGATCTCGTCTGCACCGGCTGCCGTGCATTCTTACTCCAACCTGCCTTTATTCCCACCAAGAGCTGTGCGATTCCCCGTCATTACGTTAGTGATCTAGGTCGTGATTACTGCAGTGAGTAGAGTGAAGGTATGACACTTTCGTCGATGGTAGTTTCGCGTGACTGGCAGGAAATCAGTGTTCTGGAATGCATCCTCGGCGGTTTGCACATGGACGTTTCCGTCGAAAGCGAACCGCAACGTGCCCTCTCCCGGCTCACGAAATCAAAAGTAGACGCTCTGATTGTTGACTGCGACCTCAATGGCACCGGGCAGTTTTTTCGCGAGCTGCAACGCGAAGCTCCGCGAGCCAGCACCGTGCCTCTGGTAATCATGGGTGGTCCGCAAGGCAGGCGTGAACTGGAGGAAAGTGGCGCCATGTTTGCCTTCGATAAGCCCATCTCCGTCGAACAGGCAGTCCACACGCTCTCCGCCGCCCGCAACATGATTCTCGACGGCCGGTTGCGCTATCACCGGGCCGGTCTGGAAGTGCCCGTCACCCTGCGTGGCCGCCGTCAAAAGAAAGCCGGAGCGCAGCTGATCAACCTAAGTCAGGGCGGCCTTCAAGTTCGCGTCGAAGATGGTTTCGATGCCAGTGAAGCCTCCCATGTATCGTTCGCTCTTCCCGGAACAACCAGTGCAGTAAACGCGGCGGTCGAAACAGCCTGGTCCGACAATCGTGGAAATGTTGGCATCCGCTTCGTCAAGATGACATCCCAGATGAAACAAACTTTGCGCATTTGGCTGGCGCAACAGTATTTCGCTAACTAGGGAAAGCAATTCTCATCTGGCGACGGTCGCGGTGCAGGATTAACGAAAGCGGTCGCCGTTTTCCAATTTCTCTTCCGCTCCCGACGTGGCCTGCGTAAGGCGAGCACCCAGGGTTGGCCCTCCAAACACGGCAAATAAGCTCCAGTAAGTTCCGCCGACGAAAACTGCTGCCACCAAAGCCGCGCTTAGAGTGAGCGGCCACTGCGGAAGTTCGTGAGCGATCGACAGAAAAATCAGCGCGAACAGGAGCAAGCCCGCAATCATGACAAGACTATCCACCATCCACGCCAGAGTGCGTGCTGACAATGGCCGCGAGAGCCAGTTCAACTGCGAATAGGCGGCATCGACCAATTCTTGTGCGCGATCCCGGAACTCCGGCGCCCCGCTCCACGTCGCAACCTTCGTTCTGGCGACGCTCGGCTCCAGCCGGATTGCCGCGCGTGGCGGCGCTGACAGAATCAGTCCATCGTCTTCCTCGGCGGCAATCAGGACGCCGGAAGGCCCGAAGATTGAGCGGGGGTGCGCATTCTCGCGCGCCACAGAATCCAGAAGGTTCGAAAATATCCACTGGTCGATTTGGTGTCTGGTGCATGCAGGCAGCTCCACGAAGCGCACGCCACACTGTCCGGACGAATTGGACCAACTCACCTGCCCGAACGCTTCCACCCGTAAGCGGGGAAATCTCAACTCAAAACGCAGGCGCACGCGCTGTTCCTGCCAGAGCGGGGCTACAGCCTGCACCGCCACCCCATCATGGCTGAGGTTGCGAATAATTCCACCATTCGCCTCATCGAGGGTCACATAGGTCAACGTGCGCAGTTCATGCCGGTAGTGAGTGCGGTTTTGGCGCGCGGGAAAAGTTACGGCCTGCATACTCTCCGCCAGGAATGTCTGGGACGAAACTCAATCGTCAGATTTTAATCTTGCTGCATTGGAACACGGCAGTAACTCGGCTGGTTCCAACGCAGCCCAGAGCTTAAGTACCAGCGTCCCGATGGAGTCAGCAAAGATTGTCTTACCAAAGTCCATGGCCGGGAGAAGACGTTCGCATCCTTGCAACGTGGACAAAAGACCGCTAACTTACTGTTAAACCCAGTGAAAAACCGGAGCGCGGCTGGAGCAAGTCCGGACAGGAAATGTACGCCCCAGCTACGCCAAATAGCCGATTGACAGGCCTTCGCTGTGTGGCGACACTCGCGGAGGGGTAAGATTGTCGGCCAGTAATTGTCCGCTAATAATGGAATGGTAACGACTCCTGCCAAACCGGCAATCGAAGATGGCGACGCATCGGACCGCTCGCGTGTTCCTCCGTGGCCGTCCGAAAGAAGTGCGTTTGCTCCCGTCGCGCCTTATCAGAGCTCCTCGCATAACCACCATGAGTTGCGGCCATCGGGTGGCGATGCCTTGCAGGCGCTTCTGGCATTTTCGGCGATGCACCAACAAGTACGTCAGCGGCGCGCCCTGGCCTCGCAGCGCAACGGATTTGAAACCATTGCGCGCCTGGCAGAGTTCGAGGCCGAAGAGCAATTCGTTCTGGATGAAGTTTTGCAACTGGTCGCGGAACGAGCCATCGCCATCACTGGAGCAGATGGATTGGGCATCGCTCTGGCGGAAAACAACGAAATTGTTTTGCGAGCTTCCGCGGGGCTTGTTAAACCAGATGTGGGCGCGCGCATCGAGCGCGATTCGGCTTTCTCCGGCGCATGTTTCCGCACCGCGCAAATCATCCGCTGCGACGATACCGAGACCGACGATCGCGTAAACCTGTCCGCTTGCCGTCGGCTCGGCGCCCGCTCGATGGTAGCCGTGCCGCTGTGCGGGCGGCGGCGCGTGATCGGACTGCTGGAGGCGTTTTCGGCAGAGCCGTTCGGCTTCAACGAAACTGATGTGGGCAGCCTCGAACTGCTGGCTGAGTTGATTCTTGCAGCTCTTAAGCCTGAGGACGAAGACCGCTTCGCTGAATCGGCGCAAGTAGCGGAGGCGAACATCGCCCCACCAGCTACGCCAGCCGCGGTTACTCCTGCGATTAGAAAACCTTTTGAGAACCCAATTTCGTCGGCAGTGCCTGTGACCCCAGTGCCTATGACCCCGGTTCAGGACGAGGCGCCAGCCGCGTCTGCCGCGGCGATTGTTGTTCCGGCGCTGCGAACAGAGGCTGAGCGCGATTCCGAAGATAGCGTTGGAGCCAGTGTTGTCGATACTACGCTCGAACCCGGCACTGCTGGCCATCATCCGGGCATTCTGGTGGTGCTGGCGCTGGTTGTGGTGTTTGCACTTGCCGCTACAGGATTTTGGTGGAAGCTGAAAAACGCGCAGCTCAGCAAAGATTTGGTTCCGTCGACTCAGAGAATGGCCGCGAATTCCGAAGGGAAAAACCAGCCGGCCGCTTCGATCCCAACTCCCGTCAATCCCTCGCCGGTCGCGCCATCCATCACGATCCTGGATGGTTCCGTGAATGCAAAGGCCAATCCTGGCGCGGCAACTGAAGTGAACCCCACGGCCGAATCTGGAGGTGGGAACACCAACGCGCAGGAACTCACCAAGATGCCGCACATCACAGGCATTCGGCACTGGTCTTCCGCCGACTCCAGCACGGTTGTGCTCGATCTGGAAGATCAGGTGCAGTACGAGGCGCATCGCCTGTCCGCGCCGGACCGGATTTATTTCGATCTGCACGACACGTTGTTGGCTTCCGAACTCGAAGGCAAGACAATCGACATCGGCGACGGGCTGCTGGCGCGGGTTCGAGTGGCCCAACCGGTTGCGAGCCTGACGCGCGTGGTGCTCGAGACCAAAGGCAACTCGAATTATTCCGTTAGCCTCGAGCCCAATCCCTACCGTCTGGTGGTGCAGGTCCGCAAGCTGGGCGCCGATCCCAGGGCTCAGGTGAATCTTTTCCCGGGAGCGGCGGAGGCGGAAAAACAGAGGGTCACGATCGTGGTTCCTCCGCCGACGCGCGAAGATTTGCAATTGCGCGCGCGAGTGCCGAAGATGCGCATCGTGGTGGATGCGGGTCATGGCGGCTGGGACCTGGGAACGGTGGGCCGGGGTGGCTTGCTGGAAAAAGATCTGGTGCTCGAGATTGCGCAACGACTCGGCAAACTGCTCGAAAGCCGTCTGGGCGCGGACGTGATTCTCACGCGCAACGATGACAATTACATTCCGCTCGATGAACGGGCTGGAATGGCGAATCAGGCGCAGGCGGATTTGTTTGTCTCCGTCCATGCCAACTACAGCGATCTGCCCTCGGCACGCGGAGTGGAAACTTACTACACCAACTTCTTTTCGGCGCCGAATGCCCAAGATCTGGAGACTCGGGTGAGCGAAAGCAAGAACGCGACGGCAGCGACTCTATCGCCCACTGACCTGCACGAAAAGATCGAGCAGTCGCGGCGGCTGGCGGCCAGCGTGCAGCGCTCGCTCTACAGTACTTTATCGGCGGAAAATCCTGGCCTGCGCGATCGCGGCGTGAAAGAGGCTTCTTACGTAGTTCTCACCGAGACCTCCATGCCTGGAATTCTGGCGGAAGTATCATTCGTCAGCAGCCCCACGGACGAGCAGAAGCTGCGCAGCGACGGATACCGCGAGCAGATCGCCGAAGCGCTGTACAAGGGCATCGCACGCTATGCGGCCAGCTCGCGCGGCGTCAAGGTGGCCAGCGCCGCCAAGCGGTAGCTCCTTTCGCCCTACGCCCTTTCTGTTCTCCGCCGTTCCGAATCATGGTACGGATGCTTCGACTCCGCGGTGTGGATCGCTTCGCGGCCCTTACTGCTCCGCTCAGCATGACGTCCTTCCTTCATCCAGACCTTGCCGCTGCGCTCTCTGCCACGGTCTCTAACAACCAATTTCGGACGAGGCCCCGCACCTGCATCCGGGCTTCTTCCGGGCTGATGTGTTTCACTTCCGGCTTGGTTCGCCGGCGCGGGCGTAGCTTCCGCCTGCGGGCTGGCGGCAATGCCTTCGGCATCCTCCTCATCCTCAACCTCATCCTGATCCTCACTCTCGACTTCCTCTTCCTCAACCTGCTCGT
The DNA here is from genome assembly GCA_963842075.1 of uncultured Acidobacteriota bacterium. Lineage (GTDB taxonomy): Bacteria > Acidobacteriota > Terriglobia > Terriglobales > Acidobacteriaceae > Sulfotelmatobacter. The sequence continues at coordinate 955,196 of CAWJFA010000024.1, forward strand.
CAAAATCTCGTTCAAACCACTGCGGGCCGCCGATGCATGTCCGATGCACGTCATCGCGGTCGATCACAACGTCGGTCGGTTTCTTCGCTTCGAACTGCGCATGGCGCAGGTTAACGCTTGCCGTCTGCAGGCCGTAGAGCATCAGGGCGGCCATTTTGTAATCCATCTGGCCGGACCCGAGCAGCTGCAACACCTGCATCAGAGCCACCTGCACGGAATTTGCATCTTCGAGCAGGCACATGGAAAACATCTGACGAGGCTTGACCTGGTTCTCCGAAAACCTCCGCTTGCCATCCAGCATGCGATTGTGAAAAAAGCAGTATCGCCTGCGCCGCAGCGCCGGAGACCCGCACTGCGTCCCATTCACCTTCACATGCCGACACCGTGGAACATTGTCCAGACCCATATTTTTCTCTCCCGACTATCAAATCGCGGGTGCCCCACCCTTAGTCGCGTTCTTTGCGACTAGGGTGAGGATTTTGACTTCCTTATCAAGCAACAACAAAATGGGATGCACACCGGACGCCTCGCCTCACGAGACGCGATACAAGCATGCCCGCTAAATTGTCACGGAACCCCGCCTCCATCCAGTATTTTCATTTTGGAACCGGAAGCAAGGTTAGGTGAACATCAAACACCTGCGGAAATCTCCAAACCCAAACGCGAGGGGATGCCCCCCACCCTTGGCCAAAATCCGAACCTATGCGATTGCACGAAAATTCGCAGCCTTGGACTAATGTCCGTGTCGGCTCGCAAGGTGCTGTGGCGCGACGCCCGCAAGAAATCCACAGCGCCTATGTGACATCTGACGTTGCCCACAACCCCCAATTCGTCTCATCATTGCCCCCGCACAGGCAGTACATCTCGCCCAACCGCGAGACAAAAAAACGGAGTCACAACTCCTTTGCCTCGCGGATTTTGACCTCTAAGCTCTTTGACATCCGGATTTTGCGGGGAATTTCTTGCTAACCCGATGATCCCAAAGATTCGGAGGGAGGGGGGATACCCACACTTCAACCCTCTCCAATGCAGGTCACCTCGCCCAGCCAACGCCGCCGCAAGATTTGTTTCACCGCAGAATCCACACGTTGGATACGAAGTCAAAGTCCCCACCCTAGTCGCAAAGAACGCGACTAGGATAGGGCACCCTCGGGGTCTTGTCAGATCGAATCAGTTCCCTGCTGGGACGCCGCCGTATTTCTGCAGCCACTTCAGTTCTTCGCGGACTTTGATTTTGCCGTGCCAGGGATTTTTGTCGAGGCTATGGCCTTCGCCGGGGAAGATCAGCAGAGCGTTGGGAATGCCGAGGGAATAGAGCGCGTGCTCGAGCAAATAATCTTCGAGCACGGCGACGCGGATGTCGTTGGCGCCGGCGACCATGTGGGTGGGGGTGCGGACTTTGTCGATTTGGAAGATGGCGGCTTCGTCGTGATAGCGCTGGGGGGCTTCCCAGGGGCGTCCGCCGAGGAAGTAGGCATCGTCGAAGGTGGTGTCGTCGTTGCCCCAGTTGCCTACATGCTCGACCGCCCCGGCGCCGGTGACGGCGGCTTTGAAGCGCGTGGTTTGAGTGATGAGCCAGTTGGTCATGTAGCCGCCGTAGCTGTAGCCGCCGACGGCGAGATGATCGGGGTCGGCGAGGCCATCTTTCACGAGGGCGTCGATGCCTTCGAGAATATCTTTGCCGGGGCGGGAGACGATGACGGGAACGATTTGCTCAAGGAATTTGTCGCCGTATCCGGTGGAGCCACGGTAGTTGGGCTCGAAGACGAGCCAGCCGTTGGTGGCGGCGAGCGCGGCCCATTGATACCAGTCGGCTTCGAAGTGGTTGCCGTCGGCGTCGGCGGGGCCACCGTGAATGAAGGTGAACATGGGCAGGTTTTTGGAACCAAATTTTCCGGGAGGGTAGATCAACATTCCTTCGACGGTGGTGCCGTCGTCGGCCTGCCAGCGGTAGGGCTTGCCTTGGGGAAGGTCGCGCTCGGCGAAAAGTTTGTTGAAGGAAGTGATGGGGCGGGCCTGGTCGAGTTTGTCGGCGCTTTCGGCTAGATAGATTTCCGCGGGCTTCTCGCAGAGATGAATAGACGAAGGCGATTCGAGGAGAATGAATGGTGGTTGATAAATTTTCGTAAGTGCCAGGCCAGGCGTGCAGTTTATCCAGAGAGTGGCCGGGCTGCGCGACGGAGTAGACGGAGACTTCGGTTCCGAGACGCGCGGAGGCGAGAACTGTGTTGGCGGCGACGGCGAAGTGTTCCACGGGGCCGATGAAGTTCTTGCTCCATTGCTCGACTGCGCCGGTTTCGCTGTCGGGCTTTTGGTTATCAGACTTTTCGGTATCAGGCGTCTCGCTATCAACCCAGTAGAGGTGCGGCTGCAGGTCACGATAGGGGCCGGCTACGTCGCCGACTTCGACGGTGAAGAGGACGTGGCGACTGTCGTTGGCCCAGCGAGGTTTCACCTCAATCGCCTGATTGTGGGTGAGGCGGCGCGGGGCCTGGCCGGAAGAACTGCTGGATAAATCGACTGCGTAGATTTCAACGTCTTCGAATTTTTCCTGGCGCTGATTGATGGCGTTGCTGACGAAGGCCAGCTTGCGGCCGTCGGGTGAGGTAATTAGGTCGTCCACGCGCAGGGGGAAGGTTGCGATTTGGCGCGAGCCGGGAGTGAGGTCGGATTCTTTTTCCTCGTCGCTGGCTTCTTTGGCGGGGGCGGCGGCGTGGCGGGCCAGCGCAGCGGGAACGTCTAAGGCGAAGATGGTGTCGCCGCGTTCGGCGGTGCGATATTGGACGACATCTTTCCACTGCTTTTTGTAGTCGTCTTTTTGCTTCTTCGTCCAGGGATGGCGGGTGGCGAAGTAGAGAGTTCGAGAATCGGCCGACCAGGAAAATGTGTGAACTTCTTCCTCGCCCTGGGTGACGGGAATGGCTTCGCCGCCGGTGGGAGAAATCAGGTAGATCTGGCTGACTTCGCCTTTATCGTCTTTAGAGTCTTTTCTATTGCCTTTACTGTCGCCGGAGTCGGTGGAGTCGGAATCTTTTTCGGAGGACGGTTTGCGCTCGGAGCGGAAGGCTATCCAGCGGCCGTCGGGCGACCATTTGGGATCGACATCGTGTCCTGACTGGGTGAGTTGAATCAGCGAGTCAGGCGTCGATCCGGATTTGGCGTCGTCGCGATAGAGCCAAAGATCGGTGCGGAAGATCTGCTGGTCCCAGTCGGCGCGCTCGGTGACGATTACAACGGAGTTGCCGTCAGGTGAGATCTCGATCGAACGGTAGCTGACTGAATTGAAAAATTCATCGAGGGTGAGTTTCGGCTTGCTATCGGCAAAAGCTAACAAAGTTGAACATAAAATTACGGACAACAAAAAAAGATGCTGCTTCGAGATTTTCATAAGGGGCCATGGTGAAGTAGGGTTATACAACGACGCGTTTGCAATAAGCAACTTTTGATCGACGGGGCTTGGGCTCGGGTGCAGGCATAACCGCGAGGTTGAACGGGCCTGGATTGGCGTTTCACTGCGAGATTTCGGCGTTTTTTAGAGCTTCGTCGAGGGGTTGGCCGGGATGCGGTGCGCCCTGGATGAGGCGCCATCCGTCGTCATAACAGCGAAAGATTGCGGTCGAACGATATTGGACGCCGCCAGAATATAAAGCGGCTCCAACTTCATTCAGAGGAACCCATTTCCAGGTGAAGTCGACATCGGCAGAATTGCCCTGCTTAGCGATGCCGGTGACGTCCACTAATTCGCGGCGCGCCGCGGGAATGCTGAAGGACTGCTTTTCGACAGCGCCGGCGGCGATGAGACTTTGAAATGTATCCACGCCCGCCGGGGTGAGCGAAACGTCGGCGCAAGGAGGCGGCAGCAGGGCCGGAGGGCAGGGGGCACTGGTAGCGGAAATCCAGCCGTGATGCTGGAGCGCGAGATAGTCGGGCGAGAGATAGTCCTTGTTGGAGACGATGCCGATGCGCAACTGAAACTGCTGCGTGGCACTGAAGGTGTTGGAGCTCGCGATGAGATCGCCGGCGAGACGGCGGGTGAGGAAATCACGAGGGGAGCAGGAAGCGAGGAGGAGGCAAGCGGCAGATGCGACGGCGATAGGTAGGTTCCGCATGAATTAGGAAGCGAGCCGAACGTGCGATTATTCGTCGCAATGGTCCGCAACGCATGGCGAGGGTTGCACAGGTCCTTCGGCAGGCAAAATGCGCGCCGCCTCAGCGTGATAAGTCTCAGACCTCCCACTCTTACGTTGTGGGAGCAGCCGAAACAGTTCCTCCTGCGCAAAGTGCGCGCCGTTCGGAATGACAGCCGTCTCTTTACGCGATCGGAACGACAACCAAAACTGACGACCGAGTCAATCCTACGGGATTGTAAACAACTGCGAGCGTTTGCGGGGCAAGAATGGAAGGGAGGCGATTTGGCCTTCGAAGCGGGTAGACCAACGGCCGGGGATTGCGGTTGCGCAGCGGGGACAGGTGCCGTCCGGTGTGAGGCGGTAGTTTTTGATGAGATAGCCGTCGCGCTCGATTAAGGTCTCGTTGCATTGCGGGCAGCGGGTGTCTTCCCATGGGCCGACGAGACCGGGGAGATTTCCGGCATAGATGTATTGCAGGCCGGATTGCTTGCCGATTTCGACGGCACGGAGCAGGTCTTCAGGGCGGGTGTCGCGCGCGACATCGTTTTGCATCTTGTAATCGCCGTGAAAGGCGGTGACGTGCCAGGGAATATCGGGAGAGATGCCGGCCAGAAATTCGGTGAGGCGGCGCAGTTCGTCATCGGAGTCATTGAAGCCGGGGATGAGAAGCGTGACAATCTCGAGCCACAAGCCCATATCGTGGATGCGGCGGATACTTTCGAGAATGGGACCGATGCGGCCGCCGAGTTCATGGTAGTGACGATCGTCAAAGCTTTTGAGATCAACTTTGTATAAGTCGAGCCATGGGCGCACGAATTCGAGAACCTGAGGCGTGCCATTGCCGTTGGAAACAAAACCGGTAATAAGTCCGGCTGCTTTCGCCTCTTTAAAAACGGCTACGGCCCATTCACTGGTGATTAAAGGCTCATTGTAGGTGCTGACCAGAATCTTCGCGCCCTGGGCGATCGCATCGCGCACCAGAACCTCAGGTGAGGCTTGCTGCGGAGGCGAGACGGCGCTGGGATCGCGGAGAGCCTGCGAGGTTACCCAGTTCTGGCAATACGCGCAATGGAGATCACAGCCGAGCATGCCGAAGCTGTAGGCAAGAGCGCCGGGATAGGCGTGAAAAAAAGGCTTCTTCTCAACGGGGTCGCACTGGGTTCCGGCGGTGTATCCCCAGGGCACGTAGAGCGTGCCGCCGGTGTTGTAGCGGACTTTGCAGACGCCGGGCTGGCCTTCCGGGATGGGACAACGGTGTCCGCAGGCGAAGCAGCGCACGCGATTGTTCTCAAGCTTTTCGTAGAGACGGGGATCGGCCTCGCGAACTCGCTGGTCGAGAATGCTGCGGAGCGTGGACAAGGACTGCCTCTGATCTATTTTAACGCCGCGGGTTCCTGTGCGTGAGGGAGATCGCCATCCCACTGGTGAAAACGCGGGACTTCGGGATGACGGCAAGGATCAGAGCGGGGGCGCTCGGGTAGGAATCGACGTAGGGATCTTTCGACTGCGGTTGTGCTTCGCATTCGCGAAGCGCAACCTCCGCTCAAGATGACAAAGAGTTATTTTTCTAGTGGCCGGGGTTTGGTTTCACGTTCGATGCGTGCTGCTGGTACCAGAGATCAGCCTGGCGTTCGATGGCTGCGGCCTGTGCGCGGCGGATGCCGCTGGCAAGAACCTTGGCGAGATCCTGACTGCCTTGCTGGCCGCCAGCGCGGGCCAGTACGGCCCAGAAGTAGGCTTTGTAGATGTCTTTGAAAACTCCATGACCGCCCCAGTAGAGCAGGCTCAACTTGTATTGGGCGGGCACACTTCCGTGCTCGGCGGCTTTGCTAAACCAAAAGGCTGCCTCGACTTCGTCCTGTTTGATGGACTGTTTATCGTCGCCTTGAGCATAGAGAAGGCCCATAGCATTTTCGGCCGCCGGGTTTCCTTGTCGCGCCAGTTCGCGCAGCTGTGCGATGTCGGAGGGATCGACTGGAGGGTTCGGCAAATGTGATTGCGAAGCGTCGACGGGTGGCCGCGAGGAGGCCAGGACTGTGGGTTCCTGATTCCGCCCACGGCCCTGAAACGTTTCCTGAATCCAGGGAGCGAGGACGAAGCCGAGGGCAAGAAAAATGGTAGCCGCGGCAGTGACGAGGAGATAAAGATGAGCGCGGGGCAAGTGAACGCCTGCGACCTTGTCCTCATTGGAGAGTGCGTGGCTCTTCTCCATCTTCTCCGTCTTGCTTTTTTTGGGATCAGAAGCAAAAAGAATACTGCCCGGTCTGGGAGAAAAGGGTTCCGCAGGAGGCGGCGGAGCAGGAGAAACATCGCCTCGAGGTGAAGAGCGATTGATGGCAGCGAGAACGGTGTCGGCGAAAAGCTGCAGAATATCGGCATCGTTTACGCTGAATGAACCGGGGTTTGAGGAAAAGACCTCGAGCAGGCCGACCACGTTTTGTCCCGAGCCTATCGGAGAAGCGAGCATGGAACGAATGCCAAGAGCGCGACAGTTTTCTGGATCTACGCGGTCGTCGATGTCAGTGTCATCGCAGCGCAATTTTTTTCCGGAGCGCACGCAGTCGCCGGAAAAACCTGAGCCGATTTGCAAGGTCGCTCCAATGGGTGGAGCGCTGGTGCCGGCACTGGCGCGGCAGGTCATGGCGCCAGCATCTTTTCCGGCCAGAGCAATCGCCGCGCCGGAAGCCTGAAGCATAGACATAGACCGGCGAGCGACTAAAGAGAGAACGGCTTCGAGGTCTGAGCCGAGGGATTCAGCCTCTCTTTGGACAGCGGAGGCGGCGTTTAGCGTGTCACTATAGTTTGGCCGCACCACAGAGTGCGACGGAGGCATAGAGGGAAACTCCGCGCGGGGCGAGGCGTTGGCAGCGCCGGCCATTGCATTGAGAAATAGCCACTCCCGCAAGGTGCGGAGTTCGGCATCCTTCAACGCAGGGAAAGCTAAACCGACGCGGCCCGTCGAATCAGACCAAACCACTCGTCCGATTACTGAAATCTGACCTCTGGCTTCTGCGAGATCAAGACATAAATCCACAGACTGGTTGATTTCCATTTGCGAAGGGCACTGAAGTGCGACACCGACCTCGCTGATGTCGAGCACCTCGTAGAGATCGAGCATCTCGCTTCTGGAAGCGCCCTTGAACGTGGCATAAGCGGGGGCATGCGCTTTCTGGCGGACCCGCCGACGGCGGTTGGTGGCTGCTGACTGGGATGAGACGACGCTAGTGGCGGACATAAGGACTCTAAGTCTTGCCCTACATATTAACCCGACTTTACGGAAAAGTAAGAAATTTAAGAGTTACACGAATATGACTTCAACGGACAACCCCGGCTGATGCGAGCCGAGTCTAATCTCCAAATAGCAAAATCGAGCGGAATAGCAGGGGTGGGTCGATGTGGAAGCGGCAACGGGCTGGTCTTAAATCAGGGCTCCAGGTGGCGGGTGCGGCGCTCGTGATCGGGGCTACGGGGGTGGTGGCCACGGCTTTACCAGCGCGGGCGGCGCTGGGCGGGGACGTCTCGACGATCCAGGCAGACCAACTTCACATGCAAGGGAGTCGACGGGCGATTGTCGCGGAATCCTATACCGTGCATGAGATACAAGGGGCCAACGGGACGGTAGTGAGGGAATACGCGTCCCCGGGAGGTATCGTCTTTGCAGTGGCGTGGCACGGGCCCTGGATGCCCGACTTGCGGCAGATCATGGGCAGCTACTACGAGCAATATTCTCAAGGGGTGCAGGCGCAGCGAAGTGGTCAATTGGGGCGCCGGTCGGTCATGATCCAGGAGCCCGGATTGATTGTGCAAAGTGGGGGACATCCGCGGTCATTTGCGGGCAGGGCTTATATTCCGGCGATGTTGCCGACGAGTTTGCGCGCCGAGGATATCCAATGAAAAGCCTGAGGAACGTTCTGGTTTTGGTGGCGTGCTCGGCGTTGTGCTGCTCGATCGGATGCGGCGGAGGTAGCAGTAGTCCTACCCCGGCTAATACGATCACGTCTTCGGGAACGAATGTCGCGGCGATCGTGGTGAACTCCGGGCCGGCGGGAAACTACGCCAATGGCGCGTTCGCGACGGCGACGGTTTGCGTTCCGGGGACGACGACATGTCAGACGATCGATGGGCTACTGGTAGATACGGGGTCGGTGGGCCTGAGAATTCTGTCGTCGGTGTTGACGGTTGCGCTGCCGCAGCTGAAAGCGGCGGATGGGAATCCCATTGCTGAATGCTTGCAGTTTGTGGACTCGTATACGTGGGGTCCGGTGCAAACGGCGGACCTGGAAATTGGCAGCGAGAAGGCCAGCAGCCTGCCAATTCAAGTTCTGAGCGACACTGATTTCACGGCGCCGACGAACGGTTGCACAAGCTCGGGATCGTCTGCAGACACGCTGGCGACGCTGGGAGCGAACGGCATCCTCGGAGTGGGTCTGTTTCCGCAGGACTGTGGCTCGCCTTGCCCTGCAACTCAAAATATGTACTACGAGTGCGCGTCAGCCTCGAGCTGCGTGCCGGTAGCGGCGACGCTGGCGCAGCAGGTACAAAATCCGGTTGCATTATTTGCGACAGATAACAACGGGGTGATTATCGAGCTGCCGGCAGTTTCCGGAGCGGAGGCGACCCTGAGCGGTTCGCTGGTATTCGGGATCGGAACACAGTCGAACAACGGGCTGGACTCAGCTACGGTTTACGACACAAATGGGTCTGGAGACTTCACGACGGTTTACAAGGGTACGACATATAGCCAGAGCTTCATCGATAGCGGCTCGAACGGTTATTTTTTCCAGGACAGCAGCATAACGCAGTGTACGCCGAACACAGGTGCGCAGGGATTCTATTGTCCCAGTAGCACAGAAAATCTCTCGGCCAGCAATCACGGAAATACGGTCGGGAGCGGAACCGTGGATTTCAGCGTGGCAAATGCCGTGACCTTGTTCTCGAACACAAGCGATTCCGTCTTTGGAGATTTGGGTGGACCGGCATCGTCGCTGTACTTCGATTGGGGGCTGCCGTTCTTTTATGGACGGAACGTGTACACGTCCATAGCGGGAACGAGTGCTCCGGGTGGGACTCCGCCTTATTGGGCATACTGAAAACGAAGGCAGGTTAGCCGGCCAAGCGCGAGAGGCGCGCGTGGTGCAGAGTGGAGATGCGGGAGATGGCGGCGACCATCATGCTGGAAAGCAGTTGCATGGTAGCTACGTCGCGTTCGTTAAATGCGCTGGGAGACGACGACAGGACTTCGAAGACTCCGAGAGTGCGGCGATAGTAGCGTAGAGGCGAAACCAGGATGGAGCGAACTCCGAGGCGGCGGCAACTCGCCAGGTCCACGCGCGGGTTGCGCTCGGCGTCGTGGCAGAGCATGACTTCTCCTGTGCGCACGGCTTCGGCAGAGATGCCAGCATCGGTCTGCAAGCGGACGCCAAGGTCCGGGGCAGTGCGGCCAGCGCGGGCGCGGCAGACGATCTCATCGCCGGTGCGCAGGGCAATGGCGGCGCCGGTGGCGCCGGTAAGGTGCTGGGCGCGCTCGGTGATCGCGCTGATGGCTGGTTCGAGATCGAGCTCTGCGGCGTGAATGTCGACTTCTTCGCCGACATGTACGGCACGAAATCCGGAGACGGGATGGGCCGCGTTGGCGACGCGAAGCTGGCTGCGGAGTGCGATGGAGGGGACGCGGGCGTGATCGCCGGCGACATTCAGGATCTCAGGGTCTGGTACGGTGCGCAAAAGGTCGCGGACGAGAGTATCGAGTTCGGAATCCGTGATGAGGTGAGCTGTTTGCTGCTGGCGAAGCGATCCGCCCAGCACGCGGGAAAGGCTCAGCAACGAAGGGTTGCCGCAAGCCAGGCAATATGGCCGGTTGCTGGTGCTGATCAGTTCGCACTGAACGCAAAATGAAGCGGACTGAAGCGGGACAAAATTAACATCGTGGAAGGTAGTGCCATAAACGGTCTTGCGAAACATGATTGCGTGTCCTCACCAGCGACCAGAGAAGAACTAAGGTAACGAGGGGCAGAGGAATTAGGCAGTGGCCGCAATGGTTCCCGGCTGTGGAAAAGTCAAGGTTTGAAAAAAATGTGCAAGAGCCTGCAACCACACTTGAGAAGTTGCAACTTATTGCTGCATTGCCTTTTCCAACAGCGGCTTTGGCGTGCGACGTTTCCGGTTTCCTATTGATTTTGGAGCGAGCGCCGGGATAAGATTAGTGAGCGTTCGAAGTAGCAAGTTTTGAACAAGTTTTGAACGATGGAGAGTTTCATGCAATGGACCGCACCTGCTTTTGAAGAAGTTTGCTTGAACTGTGAGATTAATTCCTACGTCAGTGCCAAATTGTAATCGTTCGGCCCTCCCTGTTGTTTTCCGCAAGCCTGGGGTGCACTTCTGCGTACCAGTTCGTGGCGGAGCAACGTGGTCGGAGTACGGAGATTCGACGACGTTAGCCCTACACCCTGACCAGCCATCTCGCCGTGAGGTAAACTCCAAGTCCAAAGGCGGCTGCCAGGAAAACGACGATTAACGGCTTCTGAAGAAGGTAACTCCAACCACCCGCAACAGCAACCAGCCCAGTGTTGCCTTCCTGCTTGTTCATCAGGCTGATGCGCATCATGTAGACCGTAACGAGGATGATCCACGCGAAGATTACGCTGATTACGCCTCCCGTTAGGCTCTTCAGAAAAATCATGAGTATCCCAAGTTATTTCCGGCTAACATCAACGATCCTGTAATCAGAAGGAATGGCGAAAATCGCGGGGACCGGCTCCTCCCGGCGCAGATTTTGAATTTGGGCGGTATGCGTTCCGTATGGCCCGGAAGCCAGAGCTGACCCGGTCAGCTTCAGCTCGGGCGAATACCATAATTCAATCTTGTTCGCCAGCCCGCCCTCCTCCGTTTGAATAATACGTGTGCCCTCGAATTCATTCCCGCCAATCTTTCGTCGTCCAAGGTTCTCTTTGTTTGTTGTCCAATCAGCGGGTGGCAATCCCTCGCCCATGCCGCTGAAACCATATGCAAATCCGGTTTCGCCCGCTTTCGGCCCCATAACTCTATACGCGATCTTATCGGATTCCGAGAGCATGACCCTGGAACCGGTTATCGGATCAATCAACGAGACAACAGGCGATTCGCCAGGACGAACGCGTTCGATTCTCACTCTCCCAGCGGAATCGCGGTAGATCACACATCGCGTGATCTCGACCGTTGAGCTCCCGCCGGGTAGACTTCGCGCTCTCTCCTCTACTTGCTCGGCCGAGAGTGGAACACCGGGCAATGGCTTTACGAGATCTGCCGGGCCCGGACGAACTTCCCGAGACTCAGCGAGGGATATGAGCGCCAGAGCAAAAACGGCGGCCAGCCAACAAATATTCATATTGTTTTCGCGCTCCAACTCATGCTTCTCGCCATTGGTATAGCACAGAGGCGAGGCTTGCTACTAGCTTCCCGCAGAATTCCCTGCGTCGGAGGGACTAGTCACATGGCCACGGCTCTGTTGCCGGCAAGTTCAGTGTGAGGTAGCCTGCTCCATCCGAGCCAATGAAAAAGAAGGGTGCATCCGCAGTTCGACGGCCGTCAGGAAAGGTGAATGCTCCGGCGTCCTGTTTTGATTTGGATGTAAACCCACGAATAACCTGGTTGCATTCGGAGGGCGATTCTAGCCTGCCTGTGCGGCAATAAATTCCTGATCGTGGTCGTTGTGTTCTAGGTGCGGGATGACTTGCACCGTATGTTGAACAACGCGCTCCAGCGCGTCGGCGAGAGCGACGGGAAAAGCTGAGGTCAGAAGGTTGATATCGAGTTGCAAGCCGCGATGGGAATAAGTCCGGTAAACCCTTAATGCACCGCGACGGCGGCTGGAAGAACTTACCAGATCGAGTGATAGAGTCCAAACCGCAAAACTTTCCAGAGACCTCGACCCGGCAGTCTTGCCCCAGTGAAAAGACGCTTCGTCCCGGCGCGCTTGCAAACCGCCGTCGATTGCGGCTGAGGGATGGAGTTCGCCGGGAAAGAGTTTGAATCCGACCTCGAAGCCATCAAAGTCGTTCGATCTGAAAGCGGCCTCGAGTATGTGTTGAATCTGGTGGTAGTCGCGGGCCGCTTTGAGTTCCTCGGTGGCTCGACGGATGGCGAGATTGTTGATGAAGACCTGGCGTTGCTCGAACGTACGCTGCGCGACGCGACCCAATTCACCGAGTTCGAGATAACCGAGGCGCTGCACGCCGATCCAGATACCGATTCCGAGTACGGCAAGAACCAAGCCTAGAGAGCTGCCGGTGGGCCAAAGCAGAAACAGGCTTAGCATGGCGAAGACCGCGGAGACCGCGTAAAGCACGATTACAACCTGGCGGTGAGTGAGGCCGTGTTGCAGCAACTTGTGATGAATGTGTTCGCGGTCGGCGGTGAAGACGGGACGCCCGCTGATCAGACGCCGGATGATAGAGAGCACAGTTTCGAGGATGGGCAGGCCAAAGGAAACCACGGGGATGGCGACGGCAACGATGGTGGGGGCCTTTTGCGCTCCGGCCAGGGCCAGCGCGCTCAACAAAAAGCCGATGAAAAGACTGCCGGAATCTCCCAAGAAAATTGTCGCGGGGTTGAAATTGTAGCGAAGAAAACCAAGGATCGCGCCGGCCAGCGCGATGGTCATGACGGTGACCAGGGAGTATCCGTTCAAGAGGGTGACGACGAAGGCTACGAGAGTGGAGAACACGGCGGAACCGGCTGCCAGCCCGTCCAGACCATCGATCAGGTTAAAGGCGTTGGTGATGGCCAGTACCCACAAAATTGTAAAGGGCAGCCCGAGGAACCATGGCAATTGATGTTCGCCGAACAACACGGGAATGTTGAGAATGCGAAGACCGCCCATGAACAACATAGAGGCGGCTAGAGCTTGAACCGCAAACTTCACGTAGGGGCCGGTGGAGTAGAGATCGTCATACACACCCAGAAGAAAAACCAGAGAGGCCGGCGCGAGGATTGTGAGCAAGGTCTTCAGCGAGAATATTGCAGAGAGACTGGGATTGTAGTTGGCGATGACCGCGGCCACGACAATCGTCAGAGAAAAAGAAAAGTAGATTGCGACTCCGCCGAGGCGTGGGAGAGGGGTGGCATGCAGATGCCTTTCCTGAGATGGCACGGCCACCCATCCGCGGCGGGATGCGAAATCCCGAACGTAACGGGTGAGAACGAATGAGCACAGCAGCGACAGGAAAAAAATTCCAAAAAAAGCTACCGTCAACGATCCCCCCAAGCCTCTGGATCAAACCTCGGGCCTCGCTACAATCTGACAGAAAAAGTATTGCAGCAGGCCATGCTGGCCGGAAGTGCGTTAGTGGGTTCCACCTGTAGTGGCTCCGTTTGTAAGGGATGTTGAGCAACTAGCTTCCCCGGTGCGGGGATTCCATTTTCGTCAAGTAGAATTCAATTGAACCTTGGGGAAAGCGAGAAGAACGATGATCCGTGCCGCCTAAGGCATCATGGAAACGAAACGCGCCGTGCTAAGCTTTCGGCGATCCGATTCGACTAGAGGCCAGTAATGGAGTTTGGCAGATTCCGATTTGCCCGCAGCGGCGGCCGGTTGGCGCTGTCCCTCGCTTTTGTTTGCAGTTTGGAGTTCCAGGCTCTGGCGCAGCAGGCGCCCGCATCCACGCCTCCGGGAACAACGATGCCGCTGCCGGTGGCGCAACCGCTCTCCGAAGCTGCGTCTTCCAGTTGGTCAAGTACGGACGCGTCAAAACCTGCTCAGGGCAATGCGGCGGGGCCCACGGATATCGGGAACGATAATTCGCTGGTGCTGGGGCCCGGTGATTTAATCGAGGTTAGCGTCTACAACGTTCCGGAGTTGTCGACGAAAGCCAGGTTGGGAAATTCGGGAGATGTTTATCTTCCACTGATTGACTACGTTCACGTGGGCAATCTCACGGTGGAAGCGGCGCAGGCTTTGATCCAGAAGCGGCTTGAAGATGGAGGCTTTGTCCACAATGCTCACGTTACGATTTTTCTGGATGAGTCCGCTACGCAAGGCGTGACCGTGCTCGGCGATGTTAACAAGCCGGGCATCTATCCCGCGCTTGGGAACCGCAAATTGTATGACCTGATTTCGGCGGCGGGAGGGTTTAGTCCTTCGGCGGGGCGAAAAGTCAGCATCGTACGGCAGCATTCTGAGTCGGGGCCAATTACGGTGAACCTGCCAAGAAATCTGGCTGACGATTTGCAGGACAATATCGAGATACTGCCGGGTGACACGATTACGGTGCCGCACGCGCCGATCATTTATGTGGTGGGGGACGTGGGCCGTCCGACTGGCTTGCTTGTGGATAATGGCAGCTTGACCGTGCTGCAGGCGCTGGCGCTCGCGGGTGGAACCAATCACACGGCAAAGATGGGGGGGACGCGGATTATCCGGAAGGGTCCGAACGGAATGACGGAAACAAAAGTTCCGTTGAAAAAGATGCTGGAAGCAAAAGTTCCCGACATAAACCTGCAGGCGGACGATATTCTTTTTGTGCCACTCAGTGGGGCTCGAGTGGCGGCCGGGCAGGGACTGCAGGCGGCTATATCGGCGGCAACTGGAATAGCGGTGATCGCGGCCCACCCTTGAAAAGCGCCGTATTGATTTGCCGGCGACTTCTGTTTACGCTGCGATTTCTGTTCTGCGCCGCTCTGGCAACTGCAACAACTCCTCGAGCATGTGAATGTATTTCTCGGCGGTCTGCCTACGGGAAAACTTTCTCACTATGTATTGCCTGCCGTTCTGGCCCAACTCGCGAGCGGCATCGCGATTGGCTGCGAGATAACGAATGGCATTGGCGAGAGCGTCAGAGTTTTCCGGCTCGATGGCAAGGCCGGCATGAGCTACTTCGAGAATCGCGCGTGCCTGTCCGTCGACGCCAAGGATGACAGGGCGCGCGCACGACATGAATTCCAGCATCTTGGAAGGAATGACGGTTTTGAATACCTCGGCTTTCTTGAGTAGAACCAAACAGACATCCGAGGCACAGATGCAGGCGGGAATCTTGTCGCGAGACTGCTGATCGACGAATCGCAGGTTGTGGAGATCGCGCTCTCGCGCCATCGTGATCAGGCGCTCCTTTTCGGCGCCTTCCCCGACGAGCAGAAAAACAACTTCGGGATTTGTATCTTGCAGTTGCGAGGCGGTTCGAATGATCGTTTCGAGGCCGTGGGCGATTCCCATGGTGCCGATGTAGGAGACGACAAATTTTTCCTCGCTGCCAAAGTCTATGTCTTTGCGCAGGCTGGTTGCGGGTAATGGAGCGAATTGTTGAGTCTCTACGCCATTCTCGATCACTGAGATTTTCTCGCGGGACACGCGCCAGTGTTCGACGAGGTAATCTTCAAATGCCGGCGTGACCACGACGATGTGATCGGAGCGACGATATAAGAATCTGGCGATCTTCGCTAAGACCCGATACAACGGCGAATGGCTCGCTCCCATGCCGACCGCGGCCAGCGATTCCGGCCACAGATCGCGCACTTCGAAAACAAAAGGCACGCGCTTCGAGCGCGCCAGCCACCAACCGGCAAGGCCCACGAGCAACTGCGGGGACGTGGCGATGACCACATCAGGACGCGACAAGGAAAGACCTGTGATGGCAGCCGATGCGCAAAATGAGCTGTAGTTCAATATTCGCTCATGCGCTTTGCGGTTAGGAAAAGGCAGGAGCCAGGTGCGAACCACGTTCACGCCGTCGATTTGCTCACGAAGAACCAGTTTTCGAAAGCGGGCGCGATACTCGGGCGGCACAACTCCGGTGGGATGGTTGGGAAAACCAGTGAGCACGGTCACGTTATGCCCGGCGCGCGCCCAGTGCCGCGTTAACTCGGCCGCTCGCGCGGCCGGGGCGCCCATCTCCGGTGGAAAATATTGCGACACGTAGAGAATCTTCATGGCGCACAACAATTCTGGAATCTGGTGTTCAAGAAGCACGGTCGAAATCAGGGGCGTCTTGAACGCGCGTATCGTCTTGAACGCGTGCGTTCTCGGGAAGCTGCTTGACAGCGACCGGTTGACCTAAACACCGCGACTCCTCCAGAGCCAACGTTGACAGCATCGTGCTGACAATTTCGCGGAAGTCGATCGGGGTATGTCTACCGCCTTGAATCGCGGTGACGAAGGCTTCGCATTCGGCGCGATGGCCTTTGTCCGGTGCGAACAGCGAGCGGAGAACGCGCTTCTTTCCGCTGCGAACGAGTTCGAGGCGCCGGAAGTCTTCCAGCATGGCCACTGTGCCACCACCGAAAACTTCGATTCGCTCCTTCGAATATGATTTGTCGCCGTTCGCGAGATAGCTGATTGTGCCTTGCGACCCATCGGCAAAGCGCAAAGAACATATGACGTTGTCGTTGCTGTACTGACTCGGGTTCGGGAGGGTGCGCGTCTCAACTTCGACCGGGGATGAGCCCGTAAGGAAAGAAAGAAAATCTACGAAGTGGCAAACCTCGCCAAGGATGCGGCCTCCGCCTTGTTGCGGATCGTTCAACCAATGATCGGGGGGAAGGAAGCCGGCATTCACGCGATAGTGAAGCGCCAAGGGTTCACGCACGTCCTGTAAAAAAGTTTTCATGCGAACCGCCAGCGGAGCAAAACGGCGATTGAAACCGACCATGAGGACTCGAGTATTTTGTTCGTGGTTGTTGCAGGCAGCAACTATTTTCGTGAGCTCCGCTTCATTGAGGCATAAAGGTTTTTCACAGAAGACATGCTTGCCGGAATGAAGGGCCGCGATCACTTGCTCCGCGTGGAGATGGTGGCGCGTGGCGATAACGACGGTGTTGACGGCCGGATTGTTGAGGACTTCCCGATCGTCGGTGGTGCAGAAGCGAAATCCAAACTTCTCGGCGGCATGCCGCGCATGGGAACCGCTGGCTGCGCAGGCTGTCACCATTTCCACGCCGTCCACTCGCTTGAGGGCGGGCAAGAGCGTGCTGGTGGCGAAGGTTCCGGCCCCGAGAAGACCGATCTGAATGGACTTTCGGCTTGCGGTGAGTCGATTCGAGGGCTTTAGGGTTACATGGGTAGTGTCGTCGGCAATATCCGGGTAGGCGATCAACACTCCGAGGAATGCCTCGCGATTTTTTCCCGTGATCAGATCATAGGCGGAGTGCGCTTGCGCGATGGGAAAACGGTGGGTGATGAGGGGATGCAAATCGAGCTTGCGATCGGCGAGAAGTTTTAGAAACGCTTCCATATTCCGCGTTTCGGTCCAGCGCACGTAACCGATTGGGTAGTCGATCCCTTTTCGCTCGTAGGACGAGTCATAGCGGCCGGGGCCGTACGAGCGGGAGATACGGAAGTCGACCTCCTTCGCGTAGAAGGATCGCCGCGGAATATCCATGGAAACGGCTCCCACTGCGACGACCACAGCTCGGTTCCGGGCGACGGCGCCCGCGAGATCCACGGGATCATTGCTGGCAGTTTGCGCGGCGATAAGAACTGAGTCGGCTCCATGACGAGCGGAGTACTGCATACATAGATCGTGAAATCCGGAAGATGATGTGCTTACCGCGTCGGCTCCGAGGCGTAACGCGAGATCGGCGCGCTCGGCGGAAATGTCCATGCCTAATACAGAGCAGCCGGCGGCCTTGAGAATCTGAACTGTCAATTGGCCGAGCAGGCCTAGTCCAATGACGGCCACGACATCGCCAAGTTTTGCGTCGGCAGTGCGCACGCCGTGGAGGGCCACCGAACCGACTGTGGTAAAGGCAGCTTCGTCAAAGCTCACATTTTCGGAAGGAATTCGCGCGAGAAGGAGCCGTGGCACACATGCAAACTCGGCATGCACAGCGTGCCCGGCTCCGGCGCATGCGACGCGATCTCCGGGATTGATATCGGTAATGCCGTCGCCGACGGCAACTACGGTTCCGGCGCTGCTGTAGCCTAAGTCGCCGGGTTGACCGAGCCGGCTACGAATGGCGGAGGCGGCCGCCATCACGCCATCACGGCTGATCTTGCCGAGGACTTCGCGGACAAGATCGGGGCGCATTCTCGCTTTCTGAATCAAGTTCTTGCTGGCGAATTCCGAGGAAGCCCGCTCGGTGCCTGCGGAAACTAGAGACGCAGCAGTGCGAACCAGCGCGCATCCGGCCAGCAATTCCGGCGCGGGGACCTCTAGCACGCTGACTTCTGAGGTGCGGGCGTCCTGAAAAGCTTGTTTCATGCTCTGGGCACACTCATTGAGGACGATTGCATTTGCGCGGTACGGGTTGGCTTTGGTGTAAGGCTCTGCCTGTATAACTCGGAGGCGTAGGGAAATTTATCCGAAGGTCCAGTTCTTGAAATCACAATCTCATCATCTTTTGCTTCTGATCCCGATTGCAGGTTGCATCGCTCATCCGTCAGAATTACTGTCACTATGCGAACCGGCAATTGTGATTGCGTCTCGTAGACGAGCGAGATTGCTGGCCGAAGTTTTCCATATGTAGGCGCCTCCCAACCGAGCGATTGCAGATCCGCGGGGGCGAGGTCTCGTGCCACGTTTTGTTCTGGGTGGGTTGCCTGTTTGCCGGCGCGTACAACTGCCGCACTTCCAGGAGCCGTGGAAAAAATCTTCCAGCGAATCGGGGACGGCTTTGCCGTAAACACAACTTGAAAAGGCGAGTTCGAACTCTCGTATGGCAAATCTGGCGCGAGCCAATGCAGGCGGACGTGGTGATTGCCGTTTCCTTCTATATCGTCCACGATGACCCAGCCAGAGCCATTCAGCCACTGCACCATGCGGCGATGTTTCACGCCAAGATTTCTGTATCCGTCATGCTCCCCTTCAAAGCGGTCAGCGGAATGGTTTTGCGGAGACGACAATCGGCCAGAGGCTTGCGGCCAGTCGAGCCAGAGAAAGCGGCCCGCCCGGCGCATCTGGTCGCGATGATCCAGCGTGACAGTGTTATGAATGGAAGTCCCCGCGAAACCATTATTCCACGGGGCAACACCGTTGTAGAGATATGTTCCGGCATCGCGAGCCAAGTTGATACCGTGCCACCACAAATCCACGTGTAACTGATCGGCTTGAAAAGGGCGGCGGGTGTAGCGGCCGGCGCGGATAAGCGCCCACGAAGTCTCATCGCCCAGACGGAAGTATCCGGTTTCTACAGAAGGTGGTGGAGCCGAGGTATGTTTGTTTGTGGCTTGAGTTTTCTCTTTCTCTATGGCTCCCGTTTTTTCTGCACCTCTAGTTTTTTGTACATCCCTAGCTTTCAGGCCGAACCAGAGCGCGGCTTCATCCCAGGATCCAGGCTGCAGAGTCGGACGATTCAGAACAGCGGCACCTAGTTGCAGCAGCGGACGAAAATCGCGATAGGCTCCTGGCGCTAGTGGAAGGATCAGGCTGCCATCGTCAGAACCGTAGTTGGGCGTGAAGCCGCTCGCCGGATCTACCCACGAGCGAATGAAATCGAAAGCGGCCTGCGCCCGTTCGCGAATGTCTTGGTGAAGGGGAGCCTTGTTGATTTCGGCGAGGCGCAGCGTCCACAGCAGCAGATGTAGAATCATGCGCTGGTAATTGAAGGAATGCTGCTCCGAGACTCCTTCCGGCGTGATCTGGTCAAGCACAGCTTGGTGCAACAGATGGGCGCCAAGATCTTGCCAGACGGTTGCTTCTCTCAATTCAGGATAGAGTGTGCCCGCAGTCCAAAGGCCGACCGCCTCGCTGATTAAATGATTGCTGCGCTGCGAGCGGGAATAACTTAGTGTCTGCGCCGTGCGCCAGGCATGGGCGGCGATCATTGAAGCCAGAAGGGCGAGCCGCTCGTTTGTTGTGGAAAGCGAATGTATGAACGCATGCAACGCGAAGGACAAGGCCACTATTCGCAGCGAGCACTCCTGGCCGCAGATCCATAAAGGACCCGCCATGGGAGGGCTGTGACGTGCCCAGTCCTCGATGGCATTCCAGAAAGCTTGAGGAAATCGTTCGTCACCGCTCAGAGCGTAAGCGCGAGCCAAAGGATAAACAAACAAAAACCTGGAGGGCTCAAGAATAAACTTCAGATCGCCGTAAACGGGCGATGCAAAGCGCATCTGGGTCCATGGCTGTTGGGGTGAGACGGCCTCGCCGGTAGCAGGATTTTGGAACCAGCGCGGGGGAAAACCGCAAGCGAACGACAGTTGTCCGAAAAATGGCAGGTTGCCTGCGAGGATGTGGTTTGCTTCGGCTAGAACAGAATCTTCTTCGCCGGGCCCGAGTATTTTCTTGATATTTGGTCCTAGCGTCTGCGGATCGGTGAAAAGAAACCGCTGGGCGCCGTCCCGGCGTGCAGCGCACATTTCTTCTGCCGAGATATGGGGCGCAATCAGGTTCAAGCTCCAAGCGTGCCAGCCTTGCATGGACCGCATCTTCAACGAAATCAGGCCACTGCCGCGCTGGAGTTCGTATTCGAGGCGCAGCATGCCATCGCGCATGCCGAAGGTGCGGCCGACCTGCAACATGGCCCCGAGCTTACCCATGCAGAATCCCTGCGACTTCTCGCATGCGGTTTTTCGCCAGGCGTTGGGCTGCCCGCGACTGAAGCCACTCATGCATCACAAAGAATTGATGATCGTTGTCGTGATCGGTTTGCGGCGTTGGAATGATGGTTCGCTGGTCGAGGGCGGCTACCACTTCTCCGATCTTTTCGATGCCAAAAGAGATGAGACGGTGGCGCAAGTCGCTCAGCGATTCGCATTGAGCTAAATCAGGATATTCATATCTCTGAAGAACAGGGCCAGTGTCGATTCCCGCATCCATGTAATGGATGGTGATGCCGACTGGAACACGGGTCAGCAACGACCACTCGGGACTGCTCATGCCCCGGATTTGGGGCAGCAGGCCCAGATGCACGTTGAGGACTCCGAGACGCGGCGCCGCCAGCAACTGCTTTCGCAAAATGTTGCCACCGGTGAAGATAAGCAAATCGGGAGACCACTGGCGCAGTCGCTCAATCGAATCTGGCGTGTTCTGGTCATGGCAGGTCAGAAGCGGGAAGCCGTGAAACGAGGCCACCTCACGGAGACTGCGAAAGACCCCGCTGCCGTGCTGGAGAAAAGACTGCAGGTAAGGATTGTGTAGTTTGCTCTGTCCGTCGCTGGCGGGTGGGGTCAGTTTTGTCCGGGCGTAGCGGGCCACGTCGCGCACACCCCACTGCGCAATCTTGCGCAGCAGAGTTCTGTGATCGAGAGTCGAGAGGGCAAGGGCACCGGTTGGAATATATCCGATCCTGGCCAGGCGCACTGCTGTAGCGCATGCAGTCTCGCTATACGGGCTGGGGGCAAGCACTACGATGCGCATGGCAATGCCTCGATAGCCGACGCGTCAAAAGAACGCGTCAGGCGCAGTTCTGACAGCAGCGCGTCCGCGAAGAACTTGCATCCCCAACTGATGTAGCGCAGCGGCTGATAGCGGCCCCAGATGGGGTAGGAGCCGCTGACTCCACCGGCTATTCCGCGCTTGCCTCGCGCCAGAACCGATTGCTTCAGAAACTCGTTCATCTTGAGGGCTGCGTTGAGATAGCGGAGGTCGCCGGTTATTTCGAACAAGCGCAACCAGACGCACGACATCTGCGCGTTCCCCGTAAGACAAGTGAACGGCAGCCCAAGTTTAAAATCGGGCTCATAGGCGCCCGCGAGGAATTTGTTGGTCTCGAATTTACGTAGTAGCACCCAGGCCGACTTCTCAACTGCCTCGATGGCATCGTTGCGGCGCCGCAGCATGGCACACTCAAGAACGCCTTGAAGTGCGTAAGCAATGAAATGCAAATAGATGGGATGACCGCGCAAGTTGATGCCATCGATCCAGCCGCTGGGCCGGAAGTGGGAGAGCACCCAATCGAGATTATTCTCGGCTGCGAAACCGTATTGGCGATCTGCAAAGCGCTCACTTAGCTCAGCCAACGCCCACGAAACCATGCTGTAGTAAGTGTGAGGCAAATCCTGATAGGCTCCCGGGCCGGACCATGAGCCGTCGGTCTGCTGCATCTTGATCAGCCAGTCGGCGGCAGCCACGGCTGAGCGCCGAATCTCCGGGTGATTCGTTTCGACATGCCCGCGAACCAGGCCTTGGAGAATTTGTCCGGTGTTGAACACAGAGGGCTGCGCTTCATTGCCGTGCAATCCAGCGGAAAACGCGCCGGTTGGCATTTGCAGGGAAAGCAACCAATGAGTGGCTCGTTCGGCGGAAACAATAATCTCGTTGATAGCAGAGACTAGCGAGAAATCGTAAAGCGTGGGAACAATGTAGCCGGTGACTTCGGGGTAGGATTTTGAGTATCCCGTGAGCAGGCTGTAATAGGCCGCGATGCCGCCATCGGGACGCTGCGCGTCGAGGATCCAGCGCAGCAACGAGTTTAGAGCATCTTCGCTGCTGCGCTTGGTGGTCGCATAAGAGTAAAGGTGCCGCGGCTCGAAGGTGATCCGAAGTTTGTCAGAGACAAGTTTGCGGATCAACGGAACGACGCGCTGCGGGCCGCGCAGCAAGCCTGCCGATTCCGTCAACGCCTTGGCAACTTGACCGGTCATAATTTGTCTCGGTCTGGAAAGTTCATGCCGTGGCTGCCTCAGGGAAACAAGCAAAGTCTGCCTCGCTGTTCTGAGCGGCGGTATCGAGAAAAATTCTCATCCAATGCTCGAGCGTAAGGAACTGCCAAATCTGCATCGACCAATCCTCGGCTCCGCTGCGGTGCTCGCTAATGAAGCGGCGGACAGCTTCGGGGCGGAATAAGCCGCGCGTCTTGATGTTGGTCTCAGACAGGAGATCGTCCACCATCTCTCTCAATTCGTTTGCGAGCCAACAATCCACGGGAGCGGCGAAGCCTGCCTTTGGCTGCCTCAAAACTTCTGCGGGCAGAACGTCCTTCATCGCACGACGAAAAATGTGTTTCGTGGTGGGACGAAAGAATCCTTTGAGTTTGAGCTCCGGCGGCACGTTCCAGGCGGCAAACTCGGCAAGTTCACGGTCGAGAAACGGCACGCGCACTTCGACCGACGAGGCCATGCTCATCTTGTCGTTGTAGTTCAGGTTCAGACTCACCATGAAAAGTTTTGTATCGACGTAGAGCATCTGGTTGAGGAAGTCGGCGTCGGCTACCGTATTGAAGGTCGAACGATGGCGAGCGGCGGGGTCGCAGGCGCGGAGCTGGTGCTGAAGTTCGGGCGTATACAGACTCATTTTTTGCCCGGCGTCGAGATATGTACAGTTGCGAATAAAGTTTTCTTCGGGTTTGAGCGACGCGCTTCGTGCCATCTTCTTGGCCAATCTCACGCTTCCCTTGAAGGGCGTACCACGCAGGCTGGGCAAGGCGCGCAGAGCCGATTCGATTCCGGCGCGCAATCCGCCGGGTATCGTTTGATACGATCTCGACCAGCGCTGTGCGGCGTGCTTTCGATATCCGGCGAAGAGCTCGTCTCCGCCGACGCCTGAGAGCAGCACCGTAGCCTGTTTGCGCGCCTCGCGACAGACCAGATATGCAGTGATAATCGCAGGATCGGCGGTTGGTTCATCCATGTGCCAGGTTAAGCGAGGCAGCAACTCGGCCACGTCGGGTTCAACCACAATCTGCTGGTGCTCGCAGCCCAATTGACGCGCCAGCCGCGCAGGCACGTCGGGATCATCCAGAGTAGTTTCGCCTAGGCGATACTTGCGCGGGAAGGTGATGGTGTAGGTGCGGACGGGCTGCTTCCTGGCCCGGCACATCATGGCCACGATGCTCGATGAATCCAAGCCAGCGCTGAGAAATGCGCCGATGGGAACGTCGCTGACCATTTGCTGCTCCACCGAATGGCGAAAGCGTTCGCGAATTTCGTCAGCAAGATCTGCTTCGGACCGTGAGTAGTTTGCGTCGCTTGGGGGGAAACTCAAGTCCCAGTACTGGCGGATCTTCAGTTCGCCGTCGCGAAATGTCGCGCAGTGTCCGGCGGGAAGCTTGTAGATTCCCTGGAACATTGTTTTAGGATCCGGAACCCAGAGGAAGGTCAGATACTGATGTAACGACTCCAGATCCATGTTCGCGTGAATTTCCGGCACGTGAAACAGGGCCTTCACTTCTGAAGCAAACACTAGTTTTCTTCCGCGGTGAGCGTAGTAAAGAGGCTTCACTCCAAAATGATCACGGGCCAGGAACAGTTCCGGTGTGCCTGAGCGCAGATCGCAGATGGCAAAGACGAACATGCCCTTGAGGCGCTGAAGGCAGTTCGCGCCCTCCTGTTGGTAAAGATGGAGCACGACTTCGGTGTCGGTATTGGAAGTGAAGCGGTGACCCTTGCTTTGCAGTTCGCGGCGGAGCTCGGTGAAGTTGTAGATTTCGCCGTTGTAGGTAATCCAGACCGTGCGGTCCGGGTTGGACATCGGCATGTGGCCGTCGGCAGAAAGATCAAGAATGGCAAGGCGCCGGCTGCCTAGACCAATATAGGAGCCGTCGGGGAAGCGTCGCTCCCACAGACCGGAGTCGTCGGGGCCACGATGCGCCTGGACATGCGTCATGCGCCCGAGCACTTGCCTGTCCCCACAGTTAGCTAGTCCGGCGATTCCACACATGTAAGCTAGGTTTTCCTCGATCCCTTAGACCTGAGTTTTTTTCAACTTTAGTTCGTAAATTTTGGCCTTGGTGTGAAACATTTGGATCGCCTGAAACCCGCAGTAGATCAGGCCGGAGACGCCATCCAGAAAGCCCAGCCGCAAAACGTAACGATAGAAAAAGATAAACACGGGAGAACCCGGCACAGCGAAGAGTTTGTGCTTCAACCAGCGCCGGCGCTGAGCCTGCGTGCCGAAAAGCGATGGCGGCAGGTCTTTATCGTTGTCGTTTTCATTGTCATTGTCATTCGCGCGAGCATTTTCGCGCTGCAGCAGGACACGCGATTCCCAATTGGAATATTCGTCGTGTTTATGGATATAGCGCGCGAGCGAATCCACGTTGTGATGAATTACCGGATTTCGCAGCTTTGCCGTAGCGCCTGCGACCACAACGTGCTCATGTACCTCCATGTCAGCCATGGACGCGTCCTGATCTTTCAATCGGCATTCGTAGCGGCCCTTGCCCCGGCGAAATAATGAAAGCTTCCACAAGCCTACATCGCCATGGCGCAGAACGCGGCCTAGAAACCAAATGCGCAGCAGGACGGAGTAACCATCTATGTTCGGGTTCTGGATTGCCAGACGAATTTCTTCGGCGAGTTCCGGCGTGAGTATTTCGTCGGCGTCGAGAAGAAGAATCCAGTCGTTAGCGATCGGAAGAGTGTCCATGGCCCATTGCCGCTTTTTGGGCCATCCGCCCGGATAATGGAATTGCACGACCTTTGCCCCGTGCAATCGTGCGATTTCGATGGTATCGTCGGTGCTCTGCGAATCAATTACATAAACTTCGCCTACGTTTTTTAACGCGTGCAAACATCGCGGCAAGTTTTTTGCCTCGTTGCGCACGGGAATGATCACACTCACCGGCAATTTGCCGGTCGGGATGGCGCTGGCGAGTTCTCGAACCTCTGCAACCCTTTCCATTTCGGCTAAAGTGGATCCAGTCATCGACCTTTCCTACGGGAAAAACCCTTTATGTACTTGCCGTCTGCACACTATGCCTGTGGTGATTTTGCATTTTGATAATCGCCCATTGGTACTTGAAACGTAAGTCCCTGATCGTGTTACCTCGCCGCATGGAGAAAAGATGGCGGGCTTAGAAAAGCAGCCCGGTTAGAATTCCGTGTGGGAGTTTCACGAGTGAGTCCGGTCTGCCCGCGAGATCGTTCCCTCCGCCTGAAAAACGGCTACGGTTAGGATGACTTCCCTGAGAAGTACGACTGTCGGAACTCGAGTTGCGCCTACCGTCTCTGGCAGGCTTCGGAAACAATCGTACTTCCAAAGTAGATTAGAATACTTTCCGCCGCTCGAACGGGAGCGATGGGAATCACTATGCGCGTTGGAGTTTTTACACCACTGCTGTCGCAGCTGCCGCTTGATGCGGTGCTCAAGAAACTCGCGGCGTTGAATATCGGTACGGTCGAACTGGGCACGGGCAATTATCCCGGCGATGCGCATTGCAAGCTCTCGATGCTGGAAGACGGGCGGGCGCTAACTGAATTTAAGCGTGTTCTGGCCGATCACGGCGCGGGCATAAGCGCCTTGAGTTGTCACGGGAACGCGCTGCATCCTGACAAGGCGCGCGCCGGGCGGGAGCAGGAGGTGAGCCGCAGGACTATTCTGCTCGCCGAAAAGCTTGGCACCCCGGTGGTAGTTGACTTCTCAGGCTGCCCCGGAGATTCTCCGCATGCGACCGCGCCGAATTGGGTTACCTGCCCGTGGCCTCCTGACTATCTGAAGGTTCTCGACTGGCAGTGGACGGAGGTGGTGGCTCCTTATTGGAGGGAGCACGCGAAGTTCGCCGCCGATCACGGAGTGAAGATCGCGATCGAAATGCATCCTGGGTTCGTGGTCTACAGCCCGGAGACGATGCTGAAGCTGCGCTCGATTGCTGGAGACAACGTGGGGTGCAATTTTGATCCGAGCCATTTGTTCTGGCAGAGCATTAATCCGATCGCCGCGGTAAGGGTGCTCAACGATGCGATTTTTCATGTTCACGCTAAAGACACGCAGATCTACGCGGCAAACCTGCCGCGAACTGGCGTGCTCGATACGAAGCCGTATACGAACGAGCGAGAACGCAGCTGGATTTTCCGCACCTGCGGCTACGGTCACGGAGCCGAATGGTGGAGCGAGTTTGTTTCCACGCTTCGCATGTTTGGCTACGATAACGTGCTCTCCATCGAACACGAAGACAGCCTGCTCTCGCCGGAAGAAGGGCTGACCAAGGCCGCCAACTTTCTCAACAGCATTGTGATCCGCGAGCAGCCTGCGGCGGCCTGGTGGGTGTAGCTGATAGAGCTTGCGATGGAGAGCACGATGAAAGCGATCAGGACGGCGATCTTCGGCACCGGCTTCATGGGACGGGTGCATCTGGAAGCGGCGCGGCGACTGGAATTCGTTGAGGTAGCTGCGATCGCTGGCAGAAATAAGGAGGCGGCGGGACGCCTGGGCGCGGGCTTTTTTATTCCGACCGTCGCGGCTGACTACCGAGATGTGTTGCGCGATCCGGCGATCGATGCGGTGCACATCTGCACCCCGAACGCGCAGCATCTTTCCATGGCCAAGGAAGCGCTGCAGGCCGGCAAGCATGTGATCTGCGAAAAACCGCTGGCGACGAGCGTGGAAGATGGGGAAGAACTAGTCTCGCTGGCCGCGCGCCAAGGAGCGCGCAATTGCGTCTGTCACAATTTGCGGTGTTATCCGATGGCGCAGCAGATGCGCCGCATGTGCGAAGCCGGAGACCTGGGAGAAATCCTCGTGGTTCAGGGAACATATTCGCAGGATTGGCTACTGTATGACACGGATTGGAACTGGCGTATCGATGCCAAAGCCAGCGGCCCTTCGCGCTGCCTTGCTGATATTGGCTCGCACTGGTTTGATCTGGCCGAGCATGTCACGGGACTGCGCATTACTTCCCTGTGCGCCGACCTGCAAACCTTTCACTCCACACGCAAGCAGCCGAAGCGCACGGTCGAAACCTTCGCCAATAAATTGCTGGGGTCGGAAGACTATATTGAAACGGCGGTCGATACAGAAGACTACGGCGCGGTCGTGTTCCACATGGGTGGGCGCACGCGGGGCAGCGTGGTCGCAAGCCAGGTTTCAGCGGGACGCAAGAACCGGCTCAGCATTGAGATTTACGGCACACGATCGTCGGTGGCGTGGGATGAGGAGCGTCCCGACGAACTGTGGGCAGGGCATCGCGATACCGCTAATAAGATCTACGTGAAAGATCCTTCCCTACTCAAGACAGAGGCGCGCAGCTACGCCGATCTTCCCGGCGGCCACAGCGAAGGTTATGACGACACGTTCAAGCAGCTGTTCCGGCGCTTTTATGCTTCGGTCGTCGCACCGGGCAGCGATGCGGAGTATCCGCAATTCGTCGATGGATTGAGGCAACTGAACATCCTCAACGCCGCACTCGAAAGCCACCGGACACGAAGTTGGATCGATGTTCCTGCTTTGAAACCTGGCAAGTGAAAGGAAAAACTGCCGCGTGTTGTTACTCGCCGCTATCGTCGCGATTTTCATCTACGGAATGATCGCGGCTATGTTGGGCACAATATTGCCCGATCTGTCTGAGCGCTTTCACCTCTCGCCGAGTCAGAACGGCACCATCGCCTTCGCGCAAGCGCTGGGGCTCATCATTGCGTCGCTCGCTGTGGGACCGCTGCTCGATAACGAGGGAAAAAAGATTGGACTTATCCTCGGGCTGGCCTTCATCTCGGTTGCGCTGTTTGCGCTGCCGCGCATGGCAGGATTTCGCAACGTTTTGTTTCTGTTGTTCCTGCTGGGAGTGGGTGGCGGCGTCGTGGTGACTGGCGCGAATTCTTTGGTAAGCGATGTGAGCCCGATCCATCGAGCGACCGCGCTGAACCTGGTGAATCTTTTCTTCGGACTGGGCGCTCTGGCCACGCCGTTTATCGCCGCAAATATTTTTGGGCGCAACTGGGTGCGCCTCTGCTATACCATCGCCGCGCTCACTCTGGTCACGCTGGCGATCGAGGCCTTCACGAAAATGCCCGGCCCCACAGGCGCAGGGCGTTTTGTGCTGGCGGATGCCAGGCCGGTACTGGGGCATCCGCTGCTTTTTCTAATCGGACTTTTTCTTTTTCTTTATATCAGCTGCGAGGTGGGGATCTGGAATTGGTTGGTCCGACACCTCGTCGCACAAGGCATTCCAGAATCGCGGGCGCTCAATATTCTTTCTTTGGGATTCGCGCTGGGCTTGCTGATCGGGCGCGCCGCCGTACTGCCGATTCTTCTTCGCGTGCCCCCGATCACAGTCACTCTGGCGGGCTCGATCGCGATGGCGGTTACGACTTTCCTGATGCTGCGGACCAACAAACCATTGGCAGCGCTGGTGCTCGTATTTATTGCGGGGATTTCGATGGCGCCCGTCTTTCCTACAACGCTGGCGATTGTCGGCGACGCTTTTCCGCGCATGACCGGCACGGCGATTGGATTTGTGATTACGTGCGGATGGACGGGACTTGCCGTGAGCTCGCGGATTATCGGCGTGATCGCGGGCAGCGATCCGCGGCGATTGAAGAAGGCGTTGCTGGTGATCCCGGCTTCTGCAGTGTTGATGGTGGGGTTGGATCTGGCGATACGGAGCATGCTGCAGTAGTTTCTCGTTCCGGGATTGCTAGCGTCGCGTTAAGGCGCAGCGCTTACACCTTCAACGCTTTCATGTAATCGGCGTCGATCTTGAGCGCATCCATCGGGGGCATGTCAAATTCTTCTTGCTCCACGAAAGCGTGTTTGATATTGGCCTTTTTGGCCGCGGCAAATATGGCATGGTAATCAATTACGCCATGACCCATCTCTGTTGAAGGCGGCACCGGTAACGGATTTACGCCGTCGCCCATCTTGAAGTCTTTCACGTGCAGCATGGAAAAGCGGTTGGCATATCGGGTCAGCAAATCCGCAGGTTTTTGCCCGGCGACCGCTGCCCAGCCGCAGTCTAATTCCATGGTTACATTCGCCGGGTCAGTTTTGCGCAACAGTTCTTCGTAAAAGACGACGCCGTTTTCGGCGCGGAACTCCGGGGTGTGGTTGTGGTACGCAAAGCGCATGCCAGCGGCATTCACGCGCTCTCCGATGCGATTGAACTGATCGGCGTTCCACCGCCAATCATCGAGCGTCATCGATTCCCTGGCTGCACGAGAGCCAGGGTCTTTCACGCGGGATGGATCTTTCAGCCAGGGCGATGCGCAAACGATGTATTCAAGGCCCAGGTCCTTGCCGTACTGAATGATTTCATCTGTCTTCGGCAGCAAATCTTTTAAGGGATAATGAGCGCTCACGCAGCGCAGATTCGCGTGATCCATCGCCTGCTTTACCTCGCTGGGAGTGCGGCCGAAGAAGCCCGCCGCTTCCACCTCGCGATAGCCCAGCGCAGATAACTGGCGCAACGTTCCTTCATAGTCCTGGGGCAGAATTTCGCGCACTGAATAGAGTTGAAGCCCAATGGGAAGGCCCAGAGGATTCGCCATCAGCCACGGTGCATTGCCGCATAGCGCGGTACCAACGGCCGAGGCCGAGGCGGTCTTTAGAAAAGTCCTTCTGGAAATGTGACGCATAAATTCAGTCCCTCAGTTGAATTATCTTCGTTAGGAAATCATTGTTAAAAAATCATTGTTGGGAAATCGCCGGAGAGGCGGCGCTTATCCGCGAATTGTTTTGGCTTCAGCATCCCAAGTCGCAATCGTGTTCTTGAAATAGGCGTAGTTCGCCAGATGGCAGCCGATGGCCGCATGATTGCCGAACACCTCATTCTCGACCGTAGCCTTGCGGCTTCGAACCGCCTCGAAAAAGTTGGCCTCGTGAGCGGAGACATCACTGTAGCCCGGAGGCGCGCTGAAGGTCTCGGCCTCGATAACCTGGTAGTCGAGCGGCGCGGGCTGCGGATGTTCCGCTGCCCACTGTGCCAGATACTCCTTGCGGAGGCGCGCCGGCCAGCCCTTCAACGAATATCCTTCGGGCTTTGGAGTTGTGTCCTGAGGCGTGAAGGTTAAAGTTTGGCCGATGATCTCCATTGTGCCCTGGGTGCCGTGAAACTTGATCGGTTCACCGCCTGCATTATTGAGATTGCAGCGCAGGGCAACCCGGAATTTGGGGTAGTCGTAAATCGTGTCGATTAAATCCGGGAAATCGCGACCGTCTTTCCAACGAAACAATCCGCCGCTTGACTGCGCGCGCTTCGGCGCTTCGTTGGTTCCCGAGATGAAGTGAATGCCTGAGAGCAAGTGAACGAACAGATCGCCGGCCAGTCCCTCGCCGTAGTCGGCAAAACAACGCCAGCGGAAAAACCGCGCCGGGTCGAATGGCCGCTTGGGAGCGCCCACCAGAAACGCGTTCCAGTCAATGGACTGCTCGCTGGCATCGGAGGGAATGGGGTAGACCCAGGCGCCACTGGGCGAATTTCGGTCGGACGAGCCTTCGATGAAGAACACATCGCCAAGCGCACCCTCAGCGTAGAGCTGGCGCGCCTTCTCATAAACGATGGAGCTCACGCGCTGGCTGCCCACCTGCATGATGCGATTGTTTTTCCGAGCCGCATCCACCATGGCGAATCCATCTTCGACGGTGTGCGACATTGGCTTTTCGCAATAGACGTCCTTGCCCGCGGCGCACGCATCGACGACGATGCGGCGATGCTGATGGTCGGCCACGGCCACAATCACGGCGTCCACATCCTTGCGATCTAAGATTTCTTTATAGCTGCGGGTTGCTGGAACCTGCTTCTGCAGAGCCTCCTGAGCTGCTTCGTGACGGCTGTCATAGAGATCGCAGACTGCGACGCATTCGATGCCAGGGACATCGAGCGACGCGGCCAGCAACTCGCATCCGCGTGTGCCGGTGCCGATGGCTGCGAATCGAACCCGGTCACTTGGGGCGACGTCGCGTCCGGCGCCCCATAGCGCTGCCGGCTCCAGCAGGGTCATCTTTACGGCGGCTCCGGCAGCGGCGGAGCCTGCGCCGATCCGCATGAAATCTCGGCGTGTTAGAGAATGCATTCTTTTGTTCCTTTCTTTGTCGTCTTTGTCGTCTATCTCGCGGGGCCGTCTATTTGATTTTTGCGCCCTCTTCCGGCACAAGCGCGTAGCTGACGAAAGCTACCTCTTTGCTATCGGGCGACCACGAAGGGACATTGATCGTGCCCTGGCCGCCGAACAACTTCGTCAGGACAGTGATTTTTTTGTCGGTTAACGACATGATGCGCAGCATTACATTCTGATTTGGAGGATGACCCGTAACCTCGGGTTCGTAGGAAAGAAAAACCATCCAGTGGCCGTCCGGCGAGATGTGGGGGAACCAATTGTTCCACTCATCGGCGAACATTTGTTCCTGCTCGCTGCCATCAGGGCGCATCCGCCAGATCTGCATGTGCCCGGTGCGCTCCGAATTGAAATAGATGTATTTTCCGTCCGGCGAATATTCCGGGCCGTCGTCGAGTCCCTTGGCCGTGGTCAGGCGCGTCTCGTCGCCGCCGGTTACGGGAATCGTGTAGATGTCGAAGTTGTCATTTCGCTGTCCGACGAAGGCCAGCGTCTTTCCGTCCGGCGACCATCCATGCCAATACGATGGAGAATTCTGGGTGATGCGCCGCGGCGCGCCCCCGGCAAGCGGAACGATATAGACGATTGATTTGTTGTCAGCCTGTGATTGGTCGCTGATAGCGAGCGCAGCCTGGTCCGGCGAAATACCGTGATCATTGTTGCAGCGATTGGCGAAACCGGTGTCGATCAAGGCAGGTTCGCCTCCGGCTACTGGCAGGCGATAGAGGTGGCCGTTGCGGTTAAAGATAAAAGCTGCGCCGTCGCGGGTCCAGTTAGGCGCTTCAAAGCGTTCGGACGCGAGATAAACCACGCGACGATTGCTGGACGCGATACTGACGGTCTCGAGCGAACTGTAAAGCGTGGGGCTTTGTGCGGGCGCGAGGCTGGTCGAGAGATCGACATTCGCGAACATCGCTTTTTCAACGGCATTCTTGTCGTGCGAGCACATGCCGATCCCGAGGTAGAACGTCCCCTGTAGCGGCGCTGGAATCGATGCACCGGAAAAATGCACTATTTTCTGTTCATCTGCAAGGGCGACGTAGACGAAATTGCCTCGCTTTTCGATGCGCAGGCGCTTTGGAGCGGAGACGTTGAGCTGGATCTCGTGCGTCGGTCCGCCTTTCCTATCGCGATATTGCAAAGAAGTCAATCCATCGCCGTGCAGCGCGACGTCGGCGTAAGGAGAGTCCGCATCCAGACTTTGGCGAACCATCAGAACGGCTTTGCGATGCTGGTTTCCGCCCGGGCCGAGGAACGAAATGTCAGCTGTTAATTGCGCGTCACCGGTTAGTTTTTTCCAGACGAAGTGGAAAGCGTCGGAGGTGGACCAGATGTTTTCGCCGCTTCCGGCGACGGTGTAGGTCGCTTTGGCCGAGTCATATTCCGCCATTCCGGCGTGAAGGACGCTGCCTATGTCGGCTTGGCTGTCGAATGAGCCGACTGGTGTTTCAGGCACCCGGGCAGGACTCTGGCCGGCCGGGAAAATTAATGAAAATGCCAGAAGTGCCGATAAAGTCGTAGTCGACCGTTGGATCATTCATAACCTCATCCGGCCCACGGTCTTCAATGTGGGCCGTACTCTGGCGCGGTTCCGCGGCTGAATCCTGTGGTCGATGAACTAGTTTTCGGGTCCACTTTCGGACGACTTTCGGTCCATTTTCGGATAACCGTCCAAGCTATGACGCAAAGTGTTACGGGACGCCACTTTATCACAGGTTTTGGCGCGAAAGCTGAAGGAGCCTTGGTGATGGGCCTCACGCCAAGGCGTGATTGAGATCACTGTACGAGCGGGACTCCAGGTGCAAACTGAAACACAAACTGGGGAGGTAACTATGCCGAAAGATGATCGGGATCTTCTGGAAGTACTAAAGTTTGAATTGGATTTTCTGGATCAGGGCGGGTATGGACGAATACCGCGCGAAGCCTGGCGGCAGCGGCTTATTTTCGAAGATTCACCCACCTGCATGAACTTTAATTCAAGAGACCGTGAACCGTGCAGCGAATGTGCGTTGATGCCATTGGTGCCAGAGAGCGAGCGCTCAGAGAAAGTTCCATGCGACCACATTCCGCTGACAGCGAATGGCGATACGCTGGAATCGTTGTATCGAACCGGAACGCAGCAGGAAATTGAGGATGCACTGGGTGCGTGGCTGCGTGCGACCATCAAGCGACTCGAAGCAGGAAGAGCTCAGCAAGCAGCGCGCTGATCTGCCTAAGTCGGAGGTTTTGCAACGGTTCGAGCTTTGTTAAAGTTATCTTAACCTGCTGGCAGAGAAAATCAGACGCAGGTCCCACCCAAGGTCTGTCTCACGTCCTTTCGCGCGACTGTAATCAACCACAGCGTAAAATCCTTCCTGTAAGGCGCCGATCACTCCGAGAGCATTTTGGGACGGGAGAACGGTTTCGCCGTGATTCCGGTCACTTTTCTCTGTGACAATCGGCATTGTTTCACTAAACTCGCGGCGAATACACTCATACCGTCGGCTTGGGTGGGGTTTCCAGATGAGCCGATAATAATTGCAGGTTGAGGAGCTTAAGGATGATCAAGAGAGTTAATGTTCAGACGTTTGCCCTGCTGTCAGCATTAGCCGTGGTGTTGGTCCTGCCCTCATTGATGGGTGCGCAAGACGCGTCGGCGCTTTTCAAGTCGAAATGCGCGGGCTGCCACGGCGCGGACGGCACAGGGTCTGCGATGGGCAAGAAAATGGGTGTGCACGACTTCACTTCGGCCGATGTACAGAAAATGTCGGACGCGGAGCTTGCCGGAACCATCACAAACGGCAAGAACAAGATGCCGGCTTACAAATCTCTTACGCCGGACGAGGTTAAGGGCTTAGTGGCCTACATCCGCACCTTGAAGAAGTAGCCTGGTTTCGTTATCAGGACAGCAAGAAGGTTGAGGGTTGCGGATATTCCGCGGCAAAACTTGAAGTGTGCCTGCGCGATTGCGCTAACAGACTGAAAAGGAAAGTGGCGATTTGAAATGAATCTTGGAGATAGCATTCGCGGCTGGTCCCGGCCCATTTATTTTCTAGGCCAAAACCCCATTTCGCTTACGGGTGGAGTGCTGACCACTAGTACTGCACTCACCATGATTGCTTTCTGGTTCTATGACGTTTTTCTGCCCGGCCCCCCGCATCCGTATGTCGGAATTCTGATCTTCCTGATCCTGCCGGGAGTTTTTATCTTTGGGCTGGTGCTCATCCCTCTGGGGATTTGGCTGCGAAGACGAGCCCTGCGGGGAAGCGGGAAATTGCCGGAGTTTTATCCAGCCATTGACCTGCGCATTCCAGTTGTACGGCAGACTTTCGAGTACGTTGCGCTGGCAACGGTGATCAATCTTCTCATTGTTGGAACCGCCTCCTACCGGGGCGTGCAGTATATGGATTCGACGGCATTCTGCGGAACTACCTGTCACACGGTGATGGCGCCCGAATATACGGCGTACCAGAATTCGCCGCATGCGCATGTGGCTTGCGTGGAGTGCCACATTGGCCCGGGAGCGCCGTGGTTCGTGCGTTCCAAACTTTCTGGCCTGCGCCAGGTTTTTGCGGTGACATTTCATACTTATTCGCGGCCAATTCCCTCCCCTGTGAAATATCTTCGTCCGGCACGCGAGACTTGCGAGCAATGTCACTGGCCGCAGCGCTTTACGGGCGATAAGTTTCTGGTGAATACCAGCTATAAGGACGACGAAAAAAATACGCCTCAGACCGACGTGCTGTTGCTGAAGGTGGGAGGACGGACCTGGCAGGGATCGGTGGGAATCCATGGGCACCATCTGGCGGATAACGCCCGCATCCGGTACATCTCGACCGATACCGAGCGGCAGACCATTCCGGTGGTCTATTACACCGACGATGCGGGAAAGACGACTGAATTCATTTCGACTGACGCCAAGCCAACCCAGCAGCAGCTAGATCGCGGGGAACACCGCGTGATGGATTGCGTGGATTGCCACAACCGGCCAACGCACGCTTTCGACCTGCCCGACAATGCCGTGGACAAACAAATGTCGCTGGGCCGCATAAGTCCGGATCTGCCTTACATCAAGAAAAAGGCGGTCGAGGTTCTGAAAGTTGATTACTCGGCGCGCGATGTAGCGAAGCAGCGAATCGTCAGCGAGCTCGACAAGTTTTATCAGACAAGTTATCCGGAAATTTACCAGACGCGGCGGGCGGTGGTGCAACAATCCGCCGACGAAGTGGCGGCGATCTACTTGCGCAATGTGTTCCCCGACATGCGTCTCACGTGGGGGACGCACCCGAATAATCTGGGACATAACGATTCTCCGGGCTGTTTCCGCTGCCACGACGGCAGCCATACCAGTGCAGACGGGCAGACGATTACCAATGACTGCTCCGCCTGCCACCAATTTCTGGCGACAGGAGAAGAACATCCTAAAGTTCTAACGGACCTGGGACTGAAATAGGAGTTACAAGAAGGAGTTTTGTGCAGAAAACGATGCAAGACGCAGAGGTGAGTGGAGGGCGACTGCATATTGTGCTCCTTGCAATACTTCTGGCGGCAAGCGCGTTTTCGCCGAGCCTACTTCGAGCCCAGTCGCAAAAATCTCATCCCCTTAAACCGGACGAATCCTGCCTAGCCTGCCACGGCCAGGCGGAAATGACTTCGGCCAGCGGCAAGAGTATATCGATCGATGCCGGCAAGCACGCCGCCAGCGCCCACGGCAGCTTAGCATGCGTTGACTGTCACACAACAATCAAGGACTACCCGCATCCCGCGAAGGTGGTTAAGATTCAATGTTTGACCTGCCATGCCGACGAGGCATCGCATATGTCCAGCAGCATTCATGCCGCGCTGGGCGAGGGAGCCTGCCAATCCTGCCACGGCAATGCACATGAAGTAACGACCGCAACCCAGATTGCGCCGGGCAAGTGTGCGCAGTGCCACGCGGATGAGGTGAAAGACTTCCGGCAGAGCATTCACGGACAGGCGGCCGCCGCCGGGGACCCGGACGCGCCAAGATGCATGTCCTGCCACGGCCCGGTGCATGAGATTCAGACCTCCAGCGACGCCACCTCGCCAGTGGAGAAAAAGAACGTGGCCAATACTTGCGCCGCCTGCCACAGCAATCAGCAATTTCTTTCCGGACATAAAATTCCATTCGCGCATCCGGTGGAGCTTTACCGGCAAAGCGTGCATGGCCGCGCGGTGGCGAGTGGAAACGAAAAGGCCGCTGTCTGTTCGGATTGCCACGGCAGTCATGGAATTTTCCCGGCGCAGGATGCCCGCTCGAAAATCAACCATTGGAACGTGCCGACGACCTGCGGGCAATGCCACTCCGAAATTTCCAAGACTTATCTTGAGAGTGTGCACGGACAAGCGATGAAGTCGGGCGTGCCTGGTGCTCCGGTGTGCAGCGATTGCCACGGCGAGCATCTCATTCTGGAGCCCAAGCAAGCGGGATCGCTGGTGAACGCGTCAAGAGTTTCGATGGTCACCTGCGGCCGTTGCCACAACGACGAGCGCCTGGCATTGCGTTACAACCTGCCGGCGGATCGCGTGCCCTCCTATGCCGACAGCTACCATGGATTGGCGTTGCGGGGCGGATCGCAAAGCGTGGCCAATTGTGCCTCCTGCCACGGCGTACACAATATTCTCCGATCGAGCGACGCACGCTCGATGGTGAACCCGGCTAACCTTTCCAGGACCTGCGGAAATTGTCACGCCGGGGCCGGGCAGCACTTCACTATTGGGCCGGTGCACGTGCAGACGGCCAGCGGCCCCGCGCACCCGCTGGTGAAGTGGATCCGTTGGACGTACTGGGTGCTGATTCCGATGACGCTCGGCTTCATGATTCTGCATAACCTCATCGATTTCGTGTCGAAGCTCATGCGAGGCAAGCCTCGACACGAAGCCGGCGGGTACGTGACTCGAATGAATCGGAACTTCCGCATCGCGCATTGGGGAGTGATTCTCAGCTTTCCAACACTGGTCTTTACCGGCTTCGCCCTCAAATCTCCGGAGGCGTGGTGGGCGCGGCCAATACTACTGTGGGAGGGGCATTTCGCGTTTCGCGGCGCGGTTCACCGGGCTGCGGCGGTCATACTGATCGCGTCGACTCTTTACCACGTGATTCATCTTGCGATTGTCCGGCGGGATCGCGGCCAGTTCATGAAAGCAATGTTTCCGAATTTCAAAGACGCCACCGACCTGGTTCAGGTATTCGCCTACAACCTGGGACTCACGAAAACCGAGCCGACGTTTGCCAAGTTCAACTACGCGGAGAAGATGGAATATTGGGCTTTTATGTGGGGCACGGTGGTGATGACGGTTTCCGGCTTCCTGCTGTGGTTCAACGATTTCACCTTGCGGCATTTTCCGAAGTGGGTGTCGGACGTGGCCACCGCAGTGCATTATTATGAGGCGCTGCTGGCGACCTTTTCGATCCTGCTGTGGCACTTCTATATGGTGATCTTTGACCCGCTGGTGTATCCCATGGACACAGCGTGGCTGAACGGCAAGGTTCCGGCGTCTCATTACCTGCATTCCCGGCCGGCATACCTACGCGCAATGGAACGAGCACAACGTGCCGAGGTTGCGGCTGAAGCAGCCAAGAAGGCTGAAGCTGCCAAGCAGAAGGATCAAGAAATTAAAGCGGCCAAAACCGAAGAACTGACCCTGAAGGATTAGGAAGGACACGGTAGTGTCTGAAATCATTCAGACACTACCGATATTTAAGGTCGGTTGCCGGGAGTTCCTCTTTCAGGCAGTGATGAGGGACTCTAATCCAAGACGATTCGAGATAACCAGCGTGGCGCCGTTCTGCTGGATGAAGCGTTGCTTCTTGAATCCTGCAAAGAGGCGGCTCACGGTCTCGCGCGAAGTTCCAATCATCTGGCCAATCTCTTCATGAGTCAAAGCCATCTTCACGTGGCCGGATTGTTTTGATTCGGCGCTGTTGTCGAGCCATCCCACCAGCAATCGGGCAAGTTTTTCGCTGGCGGAATCGGAAAGCATGAGGTCGCGAATCTCGCGACAGGTGGAAGTGTAATCCTGGCTCAGGTGCTGGGTCACCCACACGCCAATCTCGCCGTGCTGACGCATGAGACGCAGCAGATCGCTTTGCCGCAAAAAGCTGACCTCAGAGGGTTCCTGAGTTTCGGCAGTGGCTTCGTATTCGCGTCCGGAAATTACCGAGGCAACTCCAAGCAGACCACCAGGTTCGACCATTCGGAGAATCAGAGTTCGACCGTCACTGCCACAAACGGAAAGCTTCACCCGGCCTCGCCGCACCACGAATACGCCACGCGGCGCCTGGGCTTCGGCAAATAGTACGGCCCCGGTGGGATAGGTGGTGGTAAGGGCTGTTTGCTCGAGCACTTCCGCTATGGCTGGAGGAAGGTTTCCAAAGGTCTTATCGGTGTCTCTGTGGTTGATGACTTGTGTGGCCATGTTGCCTCCCCTGACACATGTACATTGGCAGGTTCCGGGCCAATCTCTGGCGGTTAGTGAAAAACGCGAGATCAATGAACTATGTCATTGAAAACAAGCAGTTTAATAACTTTTTAATGTGGCGCTTCAAATCAACCGGGCGCCAGGTGGGGTCGAGGAGTGCGTTATTTCACACCGTGACTGTGTGATCGCCATCACCGCTGTTGTGTGATCAGCCGCGGATTCTGGGCGGCCCCAGGTCACCCCCAACGTTTTGTCACCCCAACGTTTTATGGAGGGTGTTCAGCAAAGCGGTGCGCGTGAAGGGTTTCTCGAGCAGTATTCCGTGTTTTAAGCGTTCGCTGGCCTCCATCAGCTCACCCGTGTATCCGGACATATACACGACCTTCAGGGCGGGTTGAGAAGCGGTCAGGCGTTCAGCCAGTTCGGGACCGCTCATGGCGGGCATTACGACATCGGTGAGGACCAGATCGGCCTCTCCTGGATTAGACTGCGCCCAGTCGAGTGCAGCCTTCCCATTGACCGCCTCGATTACTGTATAGCCCTGTTGCAGGAGAAGTTGGCGAGTGAGGCTGCGCATCATCTCGTCATCTTCCACGAGAAGGATTGTGGTTCCTTGCCGCTTCGGAACGACAGCTTCAGCTTCGGCGTGCAACGCGAACTTGAGCTTATGCTCCGCCGAGGGCAAATAAACCTTGAACGTTGTGCCGCGCCCGGGTTCGCTATAGACCCAGATGTGGCCTCCGCTTTGCTTGGCGATGCCATAAACCGTTGCCAGACCCAGGCCGGTGCCCTTCCCTGGTTCCTTGGTGGTGAAGAAAGGCTCGAAGATGCGGGAGAGGACCGTTCCGTCCATTCCACTTCCAGTATCACTGACTGCCAGCATGACGTACTTTCCGGCACTCATCGGCTGATGCTGTTCGGCAAAGAATTGGTCAAGTTCCACGACATCGGTTTCGAGAATGAACCTGCCGCCATGCGGCATAGCGTCACGCGCGTTCACCGCAAGATTCACGACGATCTGGTCGAGTTGGCCCGGGTCGGCCTCCACCACAGCGGAGTGGGATCGGGGAACGATCAGAATTTCGACATCGTCTCCCATAAGCGGACGCAGTAGCTTG
Source organism: uncultured Acidobacteriota bacterium (assembly GCA_963842075.1). Lineage (GTDB taxonomy): Bacteria > Acidobacteriota > Terriglobia > Terriglobales > Acidobacteriaceae > Sulfotelmatobacter. Next base: position 995,479 of record CAWJFA010000024.1, read on the forward strand.
GTGATGTCCTTTAATCGGTCATTCAAATCGAGGATGACCGGTTGCACTGCTTGTTTCCGGCTAAACGCGAGGAGTTGGCGGGTGAGCGCGGCTCCGCGTTGGGCTGCTTTCTTGATGTTCTCGATATAGACCGCCGATTCAGAAGAGGAATCAGCGCGGTCGCGCAGAAATTCCGTGCAGGCGTTGATAATACCCAGGACGTTATTGAAATCATGGGCAACGCCTCCCGCCAGCCGACCGATCGCCTCCATCTTTTGCGATTGGCGAAGCTGATCTTCAGCCCGCCGCTGGGCCGAAATATCACGGGCAATGGCGGACGCCCCTACGATTTCGCCGGACGCATCCCGTAAGGGAGAAACCGTGACCGAGACGTTCAAGCGCCTTCCATCTTTGCTGACACGCACGGATTCATAGTGTTCGACGCTTTCACCGCGGGCAATTTTTTTCAGAATGCCGGGAATTTCGTCGGGGCGGTCGTCCGGGGCGAGTATCGAGATATGTTTACCGACCACCTCTTCAGGCGCGTATCCGTAAATGCGTTCAGCTCCCTTGTTCCAACTTGTAATCGTGCCGTCCAGGCCTTTGCCGATAATGGCGTCTTCGGAAGAATCAATGATCGAAGCCAGCCGCGACCGGTATTCTCCAATTTGCTCGGACGTTTTCTGCGCAAGCTCTTCATTCGCCCTTCGTAGTTCGTCCTCGATTCGTTTGCGATCACTGATGTCGCGGATGGCGCTGAGAACGATGGTTCTCCCTTCCAGGGAAACCGGGCTGAGACTGATTTCCACCGGGAATTCCGAGCCATTACGCCGTCTTCCGTAGAGTTCCAACCCGGCTCCCATGCGGCGAGTCTTGGGCTGCGCGGCAAAATTCTCGCGGTGACCGTGATGCTGGGGGCGAAAGCGCTCGGGGACCAGCATCTCGACCGTCTTACCGATTAATTCGGAGTGGCGGTACCCAAACAGATGTTGAACCTGTGAATTGATTTGGAGAATGACTCCGTCGCGATCGACAGCCACGATGGCATCCGGGAGGGTTTCGAGGAAGTCATCCGAGAGCAGGGTCTCGGCCGCACTGTTAGGCGAAATCGCCGGCGGGGTCGCGTCCTGGTCTGAGAATGGTCTGGACATAGAGAATTCGGGCTAAACCTAGTGGGTTCTACTTTATGTGGAGTCTGCTTGCATGTAAAGCAGCAGAAGAGTAGCGGCCTTGGAGCAACAGTTTGCGCAGGCGCCAGGAGACCAAGCAAAATCTCTCTTGCCGGTGCAGTGATTGATCGCACCCAAGTAGCGCTCATCCGTCACTGCATTTTTGGACCGATCATCGTAAACTCCGAATCGGCGCGAACTCCCGGCGCTCAGGAATATCGTAAGCTTTGCACGCGAGTCCCCGCCTAGAACCGCTTTTTGTATCTCCCAACAAAGAAAGAAAGGAGCACACCATGTTTGCACGTATTCTTGATTTCGAAGTGAAGCCGGAAAAGAAAGAGGAGTTCGTGAAGGTCCTCAAGAATCAAGTCCTGCCGATTCTCAAAAAGCAGAACGGATTCCTGGAAATTCTGCCCTTCTTCCCGGAGAAGATGAAAGAGGAAAAAGTCTGCACGATCAGCCTGTGGACAAGCAAGCTCGATGCCGAGCGCTATGAGAGGGAATTCTATCCCAAAGTCAACGACATCCTGAAACCATTCCTGACCACGCCGGTCGAAGTGAAGCACTATCATCTCGAGACTGCAGTGTGCGAGCGCTTTGTGGAGGCAGTGGCCGCCTGACAAGACGAACGAGGGTTCGGAAACAAAGGTGTGAAAACCCGGGGCGAGTGCTCCGGGTTTTTGTTTTTGGACCAGAGTCTGAGTGCTTACATCGAGTGACGACGGTCACGCGGTGCAGTGACGTGCAGCATCGCATTGTGAAATGTATTCCGGCACAATGAAAATGCACGCGGCACGGCTGCATTTGGACGCGAACGAGGCGCCTGAGCCGTCCAGGAGGTGATCGATGTCGGTCACGGTGCTTATTGTGATTGCGGTCCTCGCCCTGGCGGCGGGACTTTTTATTTTCCGCGCGGTCCCAGGCGTTCGGGCGTTCTTCGATTATCGCGGCAAACGGCTGATCACCTGCCCCGAAACCCATAAAACAGAGGCGGTGAATGTCGATGCAAAAGAGGCCGCACTCGGAGCCTTCCTATCCGAGCCGACGCTTCATCTGAATCAATGTTCGCGGTGGCCCGAGCGCGAGGACTGCGGACAAGAGTGCTTAAAGGAAATTGAAGCGGATCCGGAGAACTGCCTTGTCTGGAATATCGTTTCGAAATGGTATGAGGGCAAGACGTGCGTGCTGTGTCACAAGCCATTCTCCCTGCTGCGCCACTTCGACCACGCGACTGCGCTATGGACGGCAGATCATAAGTCAGTCGAATGGAAGGATGTCCGTCCACAGCAGCTTCCCGAAATATTTGCCACGCACCGCCCGATGTGCTGGAACTGCCACGTGACTGAGACCTTCCGCCGACTGCACCCTGAGTTGGTAGTCGAGCGGGACTTTGAACCAAGCCGGTTGCGGTAGCAGATCTCCGTAAGCTTTAAGTAGGTTTGGTCGGGATCAAGCAGAAAGCAACCGACGAAATCGGCACCGCCGTCGCCGGCAGCTGCGGACGTTGAAATCGAATCACGCGATGGCAGCGCTGACTTGCAACTGTTGCAAAATGCGGCACCGAGTATGAATTAGACGATCCCGGGAAAAACTCGGGCCAGTGAAAAGCAGAAACTTCTTTCCCTTCACACTCATCCTACCTAGCGACTAAAGTTCCATCGCGTTGTGCCGATCTATTGAAGACCCATGCTGTCTGATTTAAGCGCTGCACGAACGTTTCCTGTGCACCCATGAGCCGCGCTCATACTTCCGAGCAGTACATCTTAGGGCGAGCATTGGGAGTTTGTAGTTTCTTGCTGTTGGCCGGCCTTGCCTTTGCCGGCAACGGGGAGGAGTCCTCCGCCGGAACTTTTCACGCCGGGGTCTCCGAAGTGCGCGTCACATTTTTCGCCACTGATGACACCAATCATCCGTTAGGCACTATTGGCAAAGACGACTTCGCGATCATCGACGGCGACATGGTAGTGCGGAATTTCCGGAGCCTTGCGCGATCAGAAGAAGCCGCGCTGGATGTGGTTGTTCTGGTCGATACGAGTGAATCGGTTGCAGCTCGCCTTCAAACCACAATGAATGACGTCGTCCAGTTAGTGTCGCAGACGCAGACGACCTCCGATGACAGGATTTCCGTGATGTCGTTCGCGGGTTTGCAGCCACTTGTAATCTGCAGCCGCGACTGTGGCGGCTCTCGCGAAAGGCTTTTATCCCTGAAAGCCGCTGGGGCAACTCCATTATTTGACGCTTTAGCGTACGGCGCGGATTTTCTTTCCCGCCGCCAGATGCCGGCGGTCAGACGCGTAATGATTCTGTTTTCCGATGGCGACGACACTATAAGCAAAACTTCCGCTTCAGAGGCGCTGCAAGCAGCGATCGACAGCGGCGCATTGATCTATGCGATCGACCTAAGCAAGACCGGGGAGGGCTCGCATGGAAGTGCCATGCTACAGCAAATGGCCGAAGCAACCGGAGGAAGATATTTCTCCAGCCGGAAGAGCGCGGCGAACGTGCTGCAAGCCGCACTTGAAGACTTGCGGACCTCTTATGTTGTCACCTACCCACTTCCCAGCCCGGCGGTTGGCTTTCACTCACTTCGCATTCTACCCAAACACAATCTAAACCTACGATTTCATTGCCGCAGTGGTTATTACTACAGGAAAAATGTTCCGTAATAGGAGAGAAAAGTATGAAACAAATCGTGTGTCTGATTGCTGTTTTCTGTAGCCTGCAAATAGCACAAGGCCAACAACTCGGAGTCTATCAACATGGAACCGTCGTCAAAATGCGCATGGGCGACTGCTTGCCCGCGCACCATGGATTTGCGGCCACCATCGGAGGTCCGCCGGCGCAAATGACTGCGGATGCTTGTCCCGAGTACACGCTGATTTCGGACAAGGTCGTGTTTGTCATCGTGGGAAAGTCGTCCAATCAACTTATTCCGCTAGCCGATGTTATCGATTTTCGTTTTCACAAAAGTGACCTTGCGGTGCGCCTTGACGATGCGAAACATGAGAGTAAGTTCAGCATCAAAGAGATGATCTTGCGCTCCGAATGGGATCTGGTGCAGAAGCACATCGTTGACCAGCTTAACGGCCCAGGTACTGTTGCAGACGGCGTGTTGGCAACACAAACCCGGAAATGAAAATCCAAGTGGTTTTCGACTGCCCAAGTATTGATCAATCGCAGGTCCGAACATGGCGGACCATAGAGAGGAGCTATGCCCACTGGTTTTGATCGCATGTAATGGTTTGTAACGAGTAAGGCCAGGCTGCATCCCAGTCTTGCGCTCTGGGCGAACGGAACGGCAGTTCAAGAATGTTAGCCGCAGTGTCTCGGCAAAGGTTTTACGGTGATGTTGGTTAGTTCCGTTTTGCTTTCTTGCTCGGCGGAATGTCACGTGGTGTAGTGATGGAGCTCATATCCCCGCCTTCCCAAACGGTCTAACCTTAGAAGCTGTCACGTATAGAACTAGTGCCACGTAAATTCATTGTGGCGGAGTCTATCCCGCTTGGGATGGGGCCAAGTCCTTGCTGAATTTGGAAGTACTTTCGCAGGTTCTGGAAGCTCTCTACGAGGCGTCCCTGAATCCCTCGCTGTGGGGGGAATTTCTGCAACCGACGGCGGAGATGGTCGGCGGGGAAGCCGCTGTTCTTGTGCTGCATGACTTCGGCAGTGCTCCGTCGCTTTTGGTGCGCCAGTGGGGAACCGCGGCCGGAACCGTCCGGCAACAAGTTGCGCGCAATTCTGCGCGTACCACGGAACAGTAAGCCGCGACACGCTGGATATCCCCTATGGCGTGTTGCCGGACTTAGGTCCGGGTACTGCGTGTTACAGCGACTGCGCCGCAGGCACAGAGCTTGAGGATCTCACTACTGTCTCGTCCCACGAATTAGCGGAGTCGATCACCGATACGGCGGTGGGGCTGGCAATCGGCTACGGGCCGCCACTGGCGTGGTACGACACCGTGTACGGTGAGATCGCCGACATTTGCAATGCCAGCGGCGCCCCACAGAATCAAGCGGTGCTTCCAGGAAGCGGTTATACGGTGCAGAAAATATGGTCGAACCTCCAGCAGGACTGCGTCAGCGCGCCACCCACGTTCACGCTGTCGGCCCCTGGGAGCGTATTTTCCGGCACTCCATTCAATTTGAGTTTGACTGTCCAAAGCAGCACGGGAGCTACTCTCAGCCCGCCGTATACCGGGACCGTCGAGTTTGCGAGCAGCGACAGCGCCGCCGTTCTGCCCGCGAACTACACCTTCACTACGAGTGACGCCAACACGCACACATTCAGCAACGTTGCGACTCTTAAGACGGCTGGCCCGCAGACCATAACGGTTACAGATATTCACTCCAGCGGGTTTGCAGGAACTGCACAGCTGACAGTGAATGCGCATACGTCGCCTTATTTCTCGTTTGCGGTGCCGTCGACGGCGATCACCAGCGTGCCGTTCGCATTTACGATTACCGCGATGACCCAATCCGGCAGCGTGAACACTGCTTATAGCGGCACAGTGCATTTCTCCAGCTCCGATGGGCAGGCAGTGCTACCGGCCAACGCCACTCTTACGAATGGGACGGGCACATTTAGCGCGACCCTGCGCACCTCGGGTAGCCAAACGATCACGGCCTCCGACACGGTGACAAGCACCATTACGGGCACTTCGCAGAATATTGGGACTTCAGGAGCAGCCACGCATTTTGCAGTGGAGACACCGGCGTCGGGAACCACGGGAGTCGCGTTCTATTTCACGGTGACGGCGCAGGATCAGACAAACAACACTGCGCTAGGCTACAGTGGCACAGTACACTTCACCAGCTCCGACGGGCAGGCCGTGCTACCCGCCAATACAATTTTGACAAACGGCGCAGGCACATTTAGCGCAACCCTGAAAACGGGGGGAACGCAGACGATTACTGCGACCGACACCGTGAGCAGCACAATCACAGGCACTTCGCCCAGCATAGCGGTGGGAGGAGCGACAACGCATTTTGCGGTTAGCGCTCCGAGTTCCGCAACGGCGGGGAGCGCATTCACCTTCACCGTTGCTTCTCAAGATCAATTTAATAACGCGGCGCCGGGCTACAACGGCACGGTACACTTCACCAGTTCCGACGGGCAGGCGGTGCTGCCCGCCGATTCGACTTTGGCAAACGGCAAAGGCACTTTTAGCGCAACCCTGAAGACCTGGGGAACGCAGACCATCACCGCGACTGACACCGTGACCACCACGATCACAGGGACATCAAGCAACATCGCGGTGGCTACTGCTACGCCGGCCGTGACGCCGGCCTTTTCGCCCAATCCTGGAACCTATAACACAGCGCAACCGGTGAAACTGACGGACGCCACGCCTGGTGTGACGATTTACTACACCACTGACGGCTCGACCCCGACACTGGCATCCACCCCTTATACCGGGCCGATCACGATATCGACAACGACTACCCTCCAGGCAATCGCTGCCGGAAGCGGGTATGCGGCAAGTGCGGACGCCTTCGGCATCTACAGGATCACAGCCGTAGCACCGACGTTCTCGCCGAATCCTGGAACCTATAGCAACCCGCCATCGGTGACTTTGTCGGACGCTTCACCGGGCGTGACGATTTACTACACCACCTATGGCTCAACGCCGACAACAGCATCAACCCAATACACGGGACCGATCAAGATATCGACGACGACTACCCTCCAGGCAATCGCTGCCGGAAATGGGTTCGCGGCAAGCTCGGAGGGCTTTGGCATCTACAGGATCACAGCCGCGGCGCCGATCTTCTCACCGAATCCCGGGACCTATAACAATCCGCAATCGGTGACGTTGTCGGACGCGTCACCGGGGGTAACGATTTACTACACAACAGATGGTTCGACTCCGACGACGGCGTCAACCCGGTATACAGGACCGGTCACGATGTCGACGACGACTACCCTCCAGGCAATCGCTGCCGGAAATGGGTTCGCGGCAAGCTCGGAAGGATTTGGAATTTACCGGATCACGGCGCTGGCACCGACCTTCTCGCCGAATCCTGGGACTTATAGCACGTTGCAATCGGTAACATTGTCGGACGCGTCGCCGGGCGTAACCATCTACTACACGACGGATGGTTCGACGCCAACGACGGCATCAACCAAATACACGGGAGCGATTACGGTGTCGGCGACAACCACGATTCAAGCAATTGCCGCCGGAAATGGATATGCGGCAAGCCAGGAAGGATTTGGGATTTTCCGGATCAACTAACGAGAGTGGGCGGGCCTAGGGATGGAGCGCCACCGCTGTTTGGAATGGCACCATGCTGGCAGGAGCAGCAACGGTGTGAGAAGGCCGAGTGCGATGCGAAGCAGCCAAACCCGCCAGCCGCCGGCGATCCGCCGCGGTTCGCGATACCCGTGGTTCTTCGAGTATTTCGGGTTGGTTGCAGTGGGCATCAACTTGGAGCGCATGTTTGCATCTGACAACGAATCGAAACTCGATCAGGGCTGGATCGGATCTGGCTGCGTGGGCCTAACCTCGCCGCCAGACCCGTTAGCATCCAGCCCTGGCGGTCCTCAGATGCACGCTTTACAAATGCAGAGCGCACACTCACACGAGGAAGCCGAAATCCACAATCACCTAACAACTCAACAGGCAATCACCCTTTCCCTGCATCAACTACGGTCTTCGTGGTCTTCATCTGAGTCTGTTTCGCTTGCGTGATCATATGCTGAAGCAATTCTTTCTGAGGGAAGTCGGGATGGTAGCGGAGCAATTTTTCCCAGGCGGCCACCGCGCCATCGACATCCTTCTTGCCTTTCCACTTGATAATGCCAATGTTCATCAGCGTGCCCGCGTGTTTGGGATCGTAAGTGAGCGACTGGTTGAGTTGCGCGAGAGCGCCATCAACATCTCCGGTGTAGTACAGGCATGAGGCATAGTCGGCTCGCACGCCGATGTTTTTGGGATCGTACTGCAGAGATTTTTCGAAGTATCCCGCCGCTTGCTTGAATTGGTGGGCATTTTCGTAGACCAGGCCGACCTGGTTCTGGAGCTGCGGATTCTTTTCGTTGCCCTTAAGTTTCGCCAATAGGGGCGCGGCTTTCTTGTCAGCCATGCGCTTCATATCATCCAATGAGGGCATTTGGTGGGGCATCTGTGGCGCGTTTTGCGGTGCGGCGGCGGCCTCACCCGCTGACTGAGGCGCGGGAGTCGATGTTGGGGACAAAGTTGAAACTGCCCGGGCTAGACCGGGAGCCGAAGCTCGGAGCAAATAACCGGCGACGAAGCCCATAGCCAGGCACAGAGCGCACATCACCAGGAGTGGCTTTTGCGACCAATTCCGCTGGGATTTGGCGAGTTCGTGCGGCTCGTGCTCCATCTTCAGAGCTCCTTTTTCTACTATCCGGGCAAACTTCACAAATACCCAACACTTAGAGTGCATTGGAGATGCCAAAATTAGGTTGCGAGACCGAGCGCATTGCGGCTCTGATTTCAGCAATTTACGAGGGACGGCGGCGGTTGTTCAGGCAGAAACAGCGGTGCTTCGGGTGTTTCTCCCCAACTGGGGGCGCGTTTTGCCGCTTTGCTGTCGCAGTGCAGAGAACCAGCGAAGTAGCCAGCCAGTGCGGAGGCCTACTTTGTCTTAGTCTTGGCGCCCGATTTTAAAGCGCTGGAAACGGAGCCATCGGCGTTATGAGCGATCTGATGGCAGGTCAGAACGCAACTATTACTGCTGCGATTGTAGGAAATGGGAGCGCCGTTGTTTTGTCCGACAACGTTGGCGTCGAAGTTTACGAGGCGTTCGCCAGAAACAGTCGGGGAGACCGAACCCATTCCGTGCGCCGTGTGGCAGACCGAACAGGAGAAGCCATCCTGAGAAACGTGATTGCTGTGCTGGAGGAAGCTGGCGTTAGCCATCACATTGCTCAGATTATGGCACTTCGCGCACATCCCATAGGGTCCGTTAAGAGTAAGGTCTGGATTAGGAAACGTGTTGGTGACCAATGCGCCGGGAGCGGCGGCCTGACTGAATTGATAGTTGTGCTCAAGAATATGAGAGTTGACCGAACCGTGAGGACCGTTCGGCCCCGTTCCGCCAAACTCGCGATTGTCGTCGCTGTTGTGGCAATCGGTGCAGAAAATCTGGAGGCCCATCAGACGGGAGGCTGTGCCGTTCTGGTTCAGCATGTTCGGCAGTAAGCTGGGTTGCGGCAGCGCGCTTAAACTGGCGTGGGTGACGGGATGGCTCGAGGTTGCGGTCGCGCCGAACTCCGGGATTACGTTTAAGGGATCCGGAGCTGAAACCAATCTCGCGGGAGCGTATCCGTAAATCAGCAGCCTCTGCTTGCCGACGCTCGTTCCGTGACAGCGCAAGCAGTTTTCGTATTGGTTAACGGCGGGAGTCATGAGGGTCGTCCCGTCACTGGCGCTGATGCCGGTTACATTGGCTTGCGACGGACGAAGCGCGGGAGGCGTGGAGAAGGTGACCACTTGATTGGAGCCATGAGGGCTATGACAATCGACGCAAGTGGCGTGGCGGTTGTTGTTCAGCACGGGGGTTTCCGCAGCATCGTGGAAATTGGTGCCCGAGGGCGCGGGATGGCTGATTTTGGCCATTTCCGACATCAGATTCGGAGCTGCCGGTGACAGCAAAGTCCCGCCGCTGTGACAGGTCATGCAATCCTGGGTCGCGGGATCGACACTCGGGGCCGGAGGGGTAGATGGGCGAAGCAATCGTGCGGGCGCGGTTGAATTATGGTCCTGATGGCAGGACGTGCAGGCATTAAGGCCCACTGTGCTGTAAGAGCCGACATACGCGTTCGCTGCGGGCTGGTTGGTGGCGGTTTGGTGAATACTAGTGGTCCACCCTGCAAGTGGGTTCGGCTGTCCTTGAATAATCCGGTTGGGATCGTGACAAGCGAGACACATCTGGCCGCTGGAACTGTCGCGCACCAGGAAATTCTGCGCGATCCTATCGATCGCCTGCACATGCGGGTTATGACAACTGGTGCACTCGATGTTTCCCTTGATCAGGCTGACCGCTCCGGTTGGATCCGCTGTTTTGCCTTGCGATACCAGCGAGGCCACAAGATTCGATGCGTCCTTCATGGGCAAAACCATGCTGAAGGGATGGGTTCCACTCAAGTTCATTCCGAAAGAATCGCTGCTGTTCATGGAGCCGGTCACGGGCAGCGTGCCATAGGCAGCCGACTGGCCCACGGCAACGGTGCCGTCATGACAACTCAAGCAGAGGCTACTGGTCACGCCGAGGCTGGGCTGAGTGTTTCCTTGATCGTTGTATGTCGTGCTTGTGTACGGGGTGTAGGTGGCTTTGGAGAGCGTCTGGTTCCACAGCGGAGTGACTCCACCAAGTCCGCTATGCGGAGCGTGGCAGAAAGTGCAGCCGAGGCCTCCCTGAGAATAAACCGAGGCTCCACTGGCCGGCGTCAGGTTGTGCATGCCGAGCACATCTCCGGGCGCCACCTGGGCCGCCGCCAGGCTCGCAACCACGATTACCATGCAAGCTGTCGCCGCGATGCGCCTCACGGTTTTGCTCCTTCAGGCGTTTTCGCGGCGGCATAGTAATGAAAAACTTCGATGCGGTGGTTGAAGGAATCTACAACGTAGATGTGATCGTTATTATCGATTTGCAATCCGGTCGGCAACTGAAAATCGCCGAGTCCGGTACCGCGCTGGCCAAAGTAGTACAAGAGTCGGGCCTGACGGTCGAACACCTGCACCATGCCCCACAGGCCATCAACTACGTAGAGATGTCCTTCGGAGTCGAAGCTGATTCCTTTGGGGCGAAACATTGAGCCAGCGGCGTCTCCGAGCTTTCCAATCGTATAGTGAAAGCTTCCGGACCGGTCCAGAACCTGTACGCGGAAATTCATGGCATCGACCACGAACAACTCTGAGCCGTTCAGCCGCACCTCCGTCGGGTAGTTGAATTCGGCATCGCCGGTTCCAGTTTTGCCGATGGTCGCCAGAACGCTGCCTTGCATATCCATGACATAAATCTTGTTGCGCAGCGTGTCGGTGATATAAATACGTTGCTCCGCGGAATCCACGGCGATTCCCGTGGGACGCTTAAAAAATCCTTCCCCGCCTTTCAGGGCGCCGATCATGCGCCGGAATTTTCCGCTGGGATCAAAAACGAAAATCTTTCCCGCCTGCGAATCGGTCACGTAGATATTGTCCTGCGCATCCACCGCAACGCACTGCGGCGAGAGCATGGGATTTTTGCCGCTATCTTTGCGGGAGAGAAACTTGTATTTCTTTTCGGTGAAGTCGAAGATATGAATCCCATCCGCGCCCGGATCGGTAACGATGACGCGTCCGCGTGAATCGGTGGCAATGCTGTAGGGATTGACCAGGAAATGAAAATCGGGCTCGCCTGCGATCACATCGACCACGCGGGTCCAGAAGCTCCGCTTCGGCTTTACTTCGCGCTCCAGGCTAAAGGTTCGCTCAAAGGTGAGTTTGCGGCCACCGTCGAGAAGCAACTCCGGAGGCGCTGGGCGAACGGTGGTTTTCGGCTTTCTGGCGGCCAGGGCTGGCATGCCCAATAACGCGATAAGACCAGTAACCGCGCACAGCCTGAGCAACCGCACTTTGCCCCGGTCGATCAGAAGAAATCGAGCCATCTCGATACCCCAATGAAATATGAATTCGCGGTTCCCGGCGGAACGCCGCTGGCGCTGATGCCCTGAGTGAACCGGGTGAAGCCGGCGAGCACCCCAATCCTCCTCATATGGTATTGCAATTGTGCGTTGAAGGTCTCCGTATTATTGCGCGAGTTGGTGGCGTCACTGAGAGTATTGCTGATGGCTCGGCTGAAGGTACCGGCAATCGTGAGCTTGCGCAGAGGCGTCGCGGAAAGTCCGCCGCCATAACTATCTCCGTTGAAGAGTATAAGATTGCTCGCCGGCACGCCCGGTGTGGGCGGCAACACCACCAGCCCGTTGCTGGTGAGAATGGAATTTCCGGTTGACTTCGTGTAATTGCCGGTCAAGCTGAAGCGGCGCATGTTGATCGAAGTCGAATAGCTCTCGCTGACGTCTTCTTGTCCTGCCTGTTGTGCCAAGCCGCTGTGGCTGCCGTTAAAGGCTGCGATCCAGGACAGGCTGTGACCGAATCGGCGACGCAGCCTGGCGCCATAGGTGTAGCTGGAGGTTGTATAGGTGATTAAGACAGACTGAACGTTTTGAGCATAGCTGAAATTGCCGGAAGTCTCCCAACCCTCGATCCGGTGAAAGTAATTCACATTGCCTAATAGACCAATCGCGTTACTGCCCTGGCCATTGGATTCCTCCACCACGCCTCCGGAAAAACTGAACATATCGAAAAGCCTCTTCGAATAGTTCACGGTACCGCTGATAAACGTTCCCGTATAACTCTTGTCGAAATAATACTGATCGTAATAGGTGGCCTGCGCCTGGGTAGAGAGATAATTCGTGAACTGATATGTAGCGCCTCCGCCCAGCTGCAGAGATTTCGAGCCTGAGCCCAGATTGATCGGGGTCTGCACGGCGCCGCTATTGATAAGATTCTGGTTCAAAAATCCGGAGAGATTGTCGGTGTAACTCTCATTCGTAAACAGAGTCAGCTTTTGGAAGGGATGAAAACTGACTCCGGAACTTTCGGTGCTGGTGGTGTAAGTGGTCGTGCTTTCATCCCCTCCCGTAAAGTCGGTGGAGGCAGAGGAGCGGTTGTAGTTTGCGTAGAACGAGCCGTGCAGCGGAAGGTTGCGATTCGCGCCAAAACCGAAATCGTGGCCGGTAGTATCCGATACGGATTCCTGCTCGCCTGCCAGAAATTCTGGAAAAAGAGAGTGGAGGGTATTGTGATCGAAGAATCCATTCAGGTGAAAACCCTCGATCGAGTAGTTAGATCTCACGTTAAACAGCTTCGTATCGGAACCGCTTTCCTGACTGGTTCCATACACGGTGCCCGATCCGCTGCCCTGGGAGTAGCCGATAGAGAGGGTGGGTAAGTCGGGAAGCAGAGCGCTCCATCCCACGGAGAAACCATCTCCGCGGCCGTGGGTGGTGAAGTTGGGCTGACCCGCCAGGCCGAAGGTGCCAGTGCTGTTGTAGTCGTCGCGATAGCTGACTGATCCCGGGAAATGGCTGCCGGTGAACAGGTTGGCTGTGGCACTGACCCCGCTGGCGCCGGTCAGCGATTGATAGCTGGAATCGGCCCGCGACTGATTGTAATAGGGATTGATGTTGAATGAGAGGAAGTTGGGATTGTAATACGAGCCGCTGATCGTGCCGTCAAGTCCGAAGTCCAAGCCGTGGTCCGATTGAATCTCGCTGGAGTCTCCGTAATCCCCTTGATAGCCCGCGGTAAACAGGCCGCCCGCCTTCATTTTGATATCGTCGCCGATCTGCACTTGGGCGGAAACCGGCGGTATCGTCAGCAGGAGAAACAACCCCACGACGCCTGATGCAAGCCGTTTCATTGTGCCAGCCCTTTTCACTCTCAGAACCCCTTTTTGAAACCGGCCAGATACATTACTCAAGGCACAAGCCTTGCCACTCTCGGCAAATTCTTAGAAATTTGGCAGGCTTTGAAAATGAAGGAGTTACAGTTTTTCGAGGCGACATTCGGCAGGGTCTTCATTAAAGCGCCTGCGCCATATCGCACGTTCGCGGAGTTGAATTCCACAACAGGAAAAAACAGCCAAAAGAGAGCCGGGGGCGTTATTCCAGGCAAGCGTTTTTTGCGGAGTGCAGCCGGGGGGAGCGACGCGCGAAGAGCGGCGCTTTTTGCGGCCCACTCATCGCGCGTTAAGTCAGATGCTTACACGATCTCGATCTTCGCCTTCGCTCTGAGTTGCTTTGCCAGATTCGAGCGCAGCCTTTCGTACTTGTTCTTCTGCAATTTCGTCAGTAGCTCGGATTTCACCTCGGCGAGGCTTTGCTTTCTGGGCGCTGTGTGGGCGTTCAGGCGAAAAATCGTGAACGCATTTTCAATCTGGATCACGCCGCTCACTTGTCCAGACTGCATGGTCAAAGCCGCGTTAACGATTTGCGGCGGAAGTTTGTCGCGGCTAACTGGCTTGTGATCACCCATATTTACGTGGAAGTCATCTTCGGATAACTTTTCCGCCAATAGTCCGAATTCCTCGTAACTTTTGGTTGCTTTGGCCTGGCGCTGCGCGTCTTCAGCCCGTTTGCGGTTCGCATTGATCGCATCCGGCCCAGCCTTCGGTTGAGGGAGGATGGAAATGCTTTGTATGCTGAACGACTCAGGTTGCTGGAACTGTGCCGGGTTCTTCAGATAATAGGCTCTGAGCTCGGCCAGCGATACCACGGACCTATCGTCCACATCCGTCTTCAGCACTTGTTCAATCAGCAGCGAGCGCTCGATCTGTTTGCGCAACAAACGGCTGGAGCCGCCCATCTCTGCCCGCATGTATTGGGCGTACTCGTCAGGACTATGAAACTGCTTGCGAAAATCGGCTTCCGCGTTGTCGAGACGCGCGGCCGAAATTGTCAGCTTGCGCCGCTTAGCTTCCTGATACACGAGTTCTTCAAAAATGATCATCTCCAGCGCGCCCTGCCGGATGGAAGCTTCCTGCGCCTTGGGAAATCCGTTGTGCTGTTTGGCGTAAGGAAAGATGGTGTACATCTCGCGCAGAAGGTCGCGATCGGTCAGCAGGGCGCCGTTGACTCGGGCCACTGTTTTGTCACTGATCTGCGGCGGCGCTACCTGAGTTGCGGGGGGCAGTGTGCCCGTTGCGCTGGGGGCGTGGGAGGCCACCTGGGCCATGGCTGCGAGCGCCGTTACTAGCAGGATGCTGACTGAAAGCTGGTATCTCATAATTCCTCACTAACTGGTTCAGAAAAAAGGGGAGAGAATAATCTCTCCCCGCTGGGGTTCAAGCGGCCTTTACTGGAAGACCGTCGTGATGTTGTTGGTATTGTTGGCTTCGTTCGACTCGCCAAAGTGGCACTGGCGGCAGAATTGTGTAGTCGACGGCGCATTGGTGTTGGAGACGTTGTTGATGTTCGGATTGTACGGGCCGTTCACGAAGAAGTAGGTGGCATAGAACTTGCCGCCGCCATCGTTAGCGATCGGGCTCGCCGCGCTCGACGTGTAAACCGTCATCACGTGCTGATTGTGGCAGGTGGTGCAAACCACATAGGGCGCACCGGCTGCAGTGACTCCGTAGGGGCTGGAATACTTTCCAGGAGCCAGCGCCGGCCAGCCGTAGTTGGCTACGAACTGAGCATATTGGCTGCCAGCGGTAACTGTCAGTTTGCCGGCGGTGTTGAGCAGGCCGTTGCCAGTGCTGATGGTGGCCAGTTGGCCCACCGGGTGATCGTTGGTGTAATTGCCGGCGACACTGCCATCATTGCCGAGCAGGGTCGGGATGTTGCCAGTGCCGTAAGAAGTATTGGTCAGAAGGCCAATTCTCTGTTCGTAAGACTGGTTGACCATCATGTTGCTGGCCGTGACGTTGCCGTCATGGCAACTCAGGCAGAGCAGGATTCCGCCAACTTCAGAGCCGCCGGTGGTGATGGTGGAAGGCAGGACTTCCGTATATTTCCCGCTGTCGCCGAATGCGATCGTCTTGCCGTACAGTGGGCTGGCATCCTGTCCCCACAATGCATAGGTGCCGGTATCGGCGGCGCCGGTGTGACCGGAACCGAAAGAACCGCTGTGCGGCGAGTGGCAGCCCGCGCAGCCGCGCCCGTTGTTATTATGTGCGCCGAGTACGTCGACTGGTGACGAATAAGTTTGCGCCATCATCAGTCCCGTCACGGCGAAAACGAAGAGCACTACTACGATGACTTTCTTCATAAAAAGTAAAACCTCCTGTATTTGTTGGAACCGTCACAAACTCTGGAGGCTTTAGGCCCGGTCTGCGACTTTCTCGCAGCTGCCCCCATTCCACCTTTAGTTAAGCAACTGCTTAACCGAAGGTTGGATTATGTCTGTGGCAGAGCTGGTTTCGTGTAACTCCAGTAATGTGAAGGGCTTAAGGGTTAGCTTCCCGGCCGGACCGGTAGCGAGTTCCGGCTTTATCTGGGGGAAAAGAGCCAGTGGGACAGGGCCTATTGGTCAAATTCCGCAGTTTTGAAGTTCCGGTAAGTGACTGTGATCAAAAGTATCTGTGAGCAAAAGAGAACGTTGCGAAATGCAACACGTGGCAGGGCGGGACTGGAGCCGCAGAAACCAAAGCGGAGCTTCGCTACGCCGGAAATAGCCGAGGGGCGGCTCTCCCTACATGTTCTGAAAGCTGCTATTTGCTTGGCGGGACGGCCGCCTGCGCTGTGGGAGCTGCAATCGGCACTGGAGCTTTATCAGTAGCTCCAGCCTTTCTCTCTCGCGCAGCTTCTTTCTCTTTGCGCCCCTTTTCCGCTTCAGCATCGGTCACGTAACGGAACTGCTGTACGCGTCCGGGATAGATTTCCGAGGTGAAGACGCGATTATTCTTGTCGATTATGATGCCGGCGATGCCTTGAAACTGACCGGGAAGAAGTCCATGGCCGCCGAAGGCGATGAGCAACTGCGTCTCCTGATTGAACACCTGCACGCGGTCCTGCATTCCGTCGACTACCCAGATGTGGTTGTCGCTGTCGATGGCAACGCCTTTGGGTCGTGAGAAGTATCCTGGCCCATCGCCGGCTTTGCCGAAGGTAGAGATAAATTTGCCGTCGCCATCGAAGATCTCGATGCGATTGTTGAGCGTGTCGGCAACGTAGAGATTGCCGTCGCGGTCAACCGCCAGTCCCGACGGCCGGGCGAAATCACCGGGGGTGGTGAGTTCATGTTTGTGGCCGCCGGTGCCGATTCTGCGCTTCAGTTTGAGGCTGTCAGCGTCATAAACCAGAACCTGATCCTGGTCGACATCGGAAACATAGAGCAGCCGGTTCTCGACATCGATGGCCAAGCCACCGGGACTGACGAGTCCATCCGTGATCACATCTTCTGCCTGGTGCTGGGGGTTAAAAACCAGAACGTGGCGCAGCCCGGGATCGGAAACAAATAGACGGTCGTTGTCATCCATGGCTAAGCCGATAATGCGAACGAAGTGGCCATGGGTTTTGTTCTTGAGCAGTTCGACTTCGCGCGTTTCGGTGTTGAAGATGAAGATGGCGCCGACTTTCTGGTCGGCGACATAGAGATTGCCCTTGGAATCCACCGCCATGCCATAAGGCTCGGCGAGCTGGAAGAAAACTTTCTTTTCGCTTTCCGGCTGCGTGCCGGCGAGACGGTCCATCCAGTTTTCCTTCTTGCTGTTGGGCTTTTCTACCTGAGAAAGCTTTTCGGCGGCGTAAAACGCCTGATACCGAATGCGGGCAATGGCCGGTGGGTTGGGCCAGACGATGTTGGAATAGTCGATGACCGGCGGCGGCTTAGGAGGCTGCTTCTTCTTGCCGGCAAACAGAGGAACCGGCGACGCGAGCAGGAAGGTCAGAACGAGGCTCAGAACAACGAGCAGCGCCGGAAATCCTGATCTACGAAAAGCCAGGCGCTTGCGATTTGGGTTGGGTCGAATTGTGTGCATCGGAGTCACTCTCCCACTACTAGTTATCGCGTCTTCAGATCCTTGTGGCATGACGAACAGAAAGTTATGTTGTTGGCCTGATCCTTCACCAGCAGATCGGGCTGAAGTGAAGAGTGCGGCTGGTGGCAAGTCAGGCAATTCATCGGAGTAAGAACCTTGCCGGGATGCGCCGGATCCATCAGGTCAGAAACCGGATGAGCTTCCACGGGATGGCCCGTGCCATATTTCAGAGGCAGCACCACGACTTTGTTCTTCGAAAAATAGTCTTCGGGGAGCTTCACGCTTCCGTTGAAAATTGTTAGCAGGTGCTCGGCTTCCAGCTTTCTCGGCTCGCGATCCGGTCCGTGGCATTCGAGGCAAAGTGCATTCGTATTGGCGGAGCGCAGCAGATGATCGTTGTCGCCGCCGTGGGGTTGATGGCAGGTGGCGCATCCCTGCTTGAAAGCCGGCTGGTGATGATACGGCTTCTTGGCCGCGTCGGCGAGATCGCTGTGGCAGCCCAGGCAGATATCGACCGCATTTGTCTTCGGTAGTCCCGGCTGGCGGCTGGCGTGGGGACTGTGGCAATCGGTGCAGTCGCCCGCGGCTCCGGGATGCGGAACCTTCGCAGTGTCGATCAGCTTGGCTTTATCATCGTGGCAAGTCACGCAGAGAGCTTTGGCATCGGGCTGCGTCAGCACGACTTTTCCATCCTTGGCCGGCGCGTGGCAGACTTCGCACTGCTTGTCGGCGAACGGCGGATGGGTAAATTTCGCCATCAACTTGGGAGCGGCTGATTCGTGGGGATCGTGACAGCTCACGCAATTCGCCGTCTCGAAGGGCTGATTTTGATGTGATTTCTGAAGATCGGCGCTCTTTACGTCATGGCAATCGATACAAAGCGCCGGCGGAGCCTTGGTGAGATGAAAATCGAACTCCGCTTTACCGAGCTCGCCGACCTTGTGAGTGACGTGGCAGGTCTCGCAACCCATATCGAGGGCGGCGTGGCGGCTGCCCTTCTCGGGAACGTTTACGCCGATCTTGTGGCAACTCAGGCAGAGGTTTTCCTTCTGGTCTCCCGACTCGGGCTTCAATAACTGATATTTATTCTCTGAGGCGTGCGGATCGTGGCACTTTACGCAATCGCGCACGGCAGCGGGATGAACCGTACCTTTGAGGTCGGCGGAATTCTTGTCCGCGTGGCAGGTCAGGCACAAAGCATGGGACGTAGTCGTGATCAGCTTTACGCGCGTGACCTCTTTGTTGACGCGAATCTCATGGCAGCTGGTGCAGCCCATGGCAATGGCGGAATGAACCGACTTGCCCTTGGTTTTGTCTTCATGACATGCAATGCAAGTCGCAGGGTCTGCCTTGGGATCCAGCGGGACCGGATGTTCCGCCGCTGAAATTCGGCCAACACAGAACAAAACACAGAACGAAACTAAGATCAAACCGCTCAGCGCGCTGAGTGCGCGCCTGGCCCAGGAACTCAATTTAAATGATTGCAGCGCCACTTTCCATGCTCCCTGCCGGTTGCATTTGCACGCATCCCGCCTTAATCCTCCGGCACCGTTGAATTTGTAAATAGTCATCGTAAGGGATTGCAACACAGTCAGTTGAGAATGGATACCGCTCTGATTGTCAGGCCACGAGAGTTGAAAAGTTTCATCGCTTTGGGGGCTTATCCCCCAGTGGAATGGTCAAAATGACGCAAGTAACTATAGCGCCTGTTGGGCCATGGATTGATTTTTGAGACGGAACCTGCGCCAAATCCCCGAAGAAGGTAGCTTTGCTGTGTGATATGGCTCACAATCCCACCTTCGAAGTTCGAGCAGCTTGAATTTCGATCAAGAGTTTTCAACAACTTGGCGAACTCCGGGCGATGGCGCACCACGTGCTTTTCCCACTGCTAACAAGGGGAAAATATGGCCGCGTCCTTACCTCGAAAAATCTGGCAAACGCTCGGAGCGATTAAGACCGGCGTCATTCTTCTCATTCTGACAGTCATCCTCTCGGCGGCGGGAACCGTAATTCTGCAACGTCCCGCGACGGAGGCCGACGAGATGCAGCGGGCCTATTCGCCACAGATGTTGCACCTGCTCGACGGATTGGGTCTGACCGACGTTTTCCACGCCTGGTGGTTCGTACTGCTGCTGACCCTGGTGAGCCTCAGCATCATCGCCGCATCGGTTCAGCGCTTCCCCAATGCCTGGAGATTCTATTCGCGTCCTTATAAAAGTCCTGATGAGAGCTTTCGGAAGGCCCTCCCCACCCATAAATTAATTCCCATTAAGGATGAAGAAGCGGCGTTGAGCGTCGCGGAACGGGTATTACAAAAAACTGGTTTCAGACCGGAAAGGATCGTGCGCGAAAGCAGCTTCTCGCTCTTCGGCGAGCGCAACCGCATTTCCGAAATGGCGGTTTACATCGTGCACGCCAGTTTGCTGCTTATCTTTCTCGGGGGCATCGTTGACGCCGAATTCGGCTGGCGCGCATTCGTCACCCTGACGCGCGGACAGCAGTCGAGCGAGGTGCAACCGCAGAATGGCAGCAAACGCGAACTGCCCTTTGCCGTCCGCTGCGACGGCGCCGGTCAGGAGAACTATGCCGATGGAACTCCGAAGCGCTGGTGGTCCGACTTGGCGGTTGTGAAAGATGGTAAAGAGATCCTGCGTAAACAAATCGTGGTCAACGATCCTTTGGTTTATGCGGGGGTACGTTTTTATCAGGCAAGTTATGGCAAGACTGGAAAGATCGACAAACTCGTGCTGACTGCGACCCCTCGCAGCGGGCAGGCGGCAGCCAAGGACATTACTGTCGGTTTCAATGAGACAGTTCCCGTGGATGCCGACACGACAGTCCGCCTCGCAGAGTTTATTCCGGACTACGTGGTGAATGATGGTCAGGTTTATGCCCGCTCCAACGAGCTGCAGAATCCAGCGGCCCACCTCGTAGTGCAATCGAGGAAATCGGGCCAAACCGTAAACGTGTGGCTGCCTCCGATTTCGGGTCTGGAGCAGAACGCGTCTTCGCCCTACGCATTCGAAGGCAAAGATGTACAGATGGCCTACTTCACCGGTCTGGAGGTTTCGCATGAACCCGGACAATGGGCGGTTTGGGCAGGAGTGGTTGTGATGGGCTTTGGCCTGGTAGTGGTTTTCTATCTAGTCCATAGCCGGGTATGGGTCGTGCCGGTGCGCGACGCGCGCGGTCGACTTCAGCTTTGGGTTGGCGGCACCGCGAATAAGAACAAAGACGCCTTTGAGCAACGTTTTCTCGATCTCATGAAGGAAATGGAATCTGAACTTAAAGTTTCATTGCAGGCAGGCGCCGAGGCGCCTGCGGCTGTATTCACCGGAAAGTAAATTCCGGCAACGGAGGGAGATCTATGTCGCGCGCAACAGTCGAACAGCAACCGGCAACCAGCGGCGCAACCTTACTGGTCATGGTTGGGTTGGGAGTTGCTTTCCTGCTGTTCATGGCATTTCTGAACGTTCTCAAGAGCGGGAATCTGCTCAACGACTCTAATCTGCTGTATGCTGCGCTCATTTTTTATTCGGGCGCAGGAACGCTTTATCTTGCTTTCGGAATCACCGGCACACCCTCTTATGTTCGCTTCGCCTCGCTGGCTACATGGGCGGGATTATTGGCCAATAGCGGCGCGGTAGCGCATCGCTGGTATGAAGCCGGGCATCCGCCGTTTGCCAGCATCTACGAGATGCTGCTGAGCTTCGTGTGGACGCTCGCAGTACTGACCCTGGTCGCCGAGAAAAAATATGGCGTGAAAGTGATCGGCACCGTGACTATGCCAGTCGCGATCGTGGGCGTAGTCCTGATGCAGTTGCTGCGTACCGACGTGCGTCCCCTGGTGCCAGCGCTGCAATCGACGTGGCTGCACGTTCACGTCACACTGGCCATGCTGGCGTATGCGGCATGTGCGCTGAGTTTCGCGCTGGCCATGATGTTCCTGATCAAGGATAAGACGAAAACCGAAACTTTCCTGGCTGCAACCAGCATCTTCACTATCGCTACGTATTTGGGAGTCCTGACCCGGTTTGAAAAATGGGGAGGACTCAGCGTCGCCGCCTGGAACCCGGAAGAAAAGTCAGAAGTATTTCTATCCAAGGGCGTGCGGCTTTTCGTGGTGATCCCCGACCTTGGCTGGTTGTTGCTTCTGGTGCTCGCGGCGGTGGCTGCGCCGCTGGTTCTTTATATGATCTGGCGCAAGACTCACAACGAAGCACTTCTCGAAACGGCGAATCGGGCGGTGTTCCTGAGCATCCTTTTGCAGGTACTGGCGTTGCTGTTCTTCGTACTGCGGACGCGAGATGGCCATTATTTCTCTCTCGACGCCGATGGTCAATTCCCCACCACGCTGGCCGCGAGTCCGTTCATTCTCTCTGGCCTGGTGGGCGGAATCTTCGTCTCATTGCTGTATTTGCTGCTGCTGTGGAGGCGCGAGGAACTGGAGCGCATGCTGCCCAGCGCGGACGAACTGGACCGCATCACCTACAAGACGATTGCCATTGCATTTCCTTTACTCACCCTGATGATCGCAGCCGGAGCTTACTGGGCGAATCGCACCTGGGGTTCTTACTGGAGTTGGGATCCGAAAGAAACCTGGGCTGCGATCACCTGGCTGGTCTACGCCGGCTATCTCCACATGCGCATTACCCGCGGATGGCGGGGACGGCGCGCAGCCTATTTTGCCATTCTCGGTTTTGCAGTGGTCATGTTTACATTTTTCGGAGTGACCTATTTGCTCCCAGGATTGCATGCTTACGCCTAATCCCACGCAGCCAGCGGTTGAATCAACGGTGAACACGGCCACGCCACCGGCCGAGCCCGTCCCTTGGGATTCCAGGCCGGGTTCCATGCGCGTCAACTGGCAACTCAAAGCAGTGTCGCCAGTAGCTCTCGTGTTGCTGGCGGGCCTGCTGCTGTTTGTTATGGCGACAGTCTCGTTCCGTGATCCGGAACGCCACGCTGTTCTGGTGGTCGCTGGGGCGGGTGCCATCGCAATTTGCGCGATGCTGATCTTCGTACTGGCCTGGTTCGTTCAGCGGCCAATGGTTGAATTGCAGGAAAAGATCGCGCGGTTGGGCGAAGGCGATCTGCATGTTAGTGTCAGTTTCTCGACGCGCAATGACGAGATTGGAGATCTCGGACGCAACTTTAATCACATGGTCGACCAATTACGCGAGAGCCGCGAAGAAATTGAGCGCCTGCACCGCACTCAGATGTCTCGGGCTGAGCACCTCGCCACACTAGGAGAGTTGGCCGCGGGTCTGGCCCACGAGATTCGCAATCCTCTCGCCGGCATCGCCGGCGTCGTGGAAATCATCGGCCGCGATCTGCCCTCGACCAGTCCGGCACGCGCGGTAGTGAAAGATGTGCGCATCGAGATTGCGCAGATCAATCACATCCTTACCGACCTGTTGCAGACTGCGCGGCCTCATCCACCACAAATTCGTCGAAGCGACCTGAACACAACCGTGGAGCACGCGGTGATGCTGGCGCGCCAGCAGGCGCTTTCCAAACCTATTGAAATTGTGCTCAAGAAGAATCCTGAACTGCCGGAAGCGGAGCACGACAGCGACCAGATCCACCAGATGCTTCTCAATCTCTTGCTCAATGCCATTCAGGCGATCGAGGGGCAAGGCCGAATTACGGTTGAAATCGAAGCCCGCGACCAAAGCGCTGCGATCATCGTTTCTGACACCGGGCGCGGCATTTTACCCGAACACCTGCCTAATATTTTCCGTCCGTTCTATACCACCAAGGGCAACGGCACCGGCCTCGGACTTTCTCTGGCGCGCCGCATCGTGGAAGAGCATAACGGGCGCATCGACGTTACCAGCGTGGTCGGGAAAGGTAGCAAGTTTGAGGTGTTGCTGCCATTCTGCCGGACTGTGGCGCAGGAAGTTATCTCGTAAGAAGCCTTTCGCACCATATCACCCGATCTCAGACTGGGCTGGGCCGGAGATGCACCCACGGGTGCGGTCGAGGAGCAATTCGCGCTCTCGTGCGTTGCGCGTCAGCGATGCCGCACGCTGGAATTTTTCCCGAGTCTGTTGTCTGTTTTGCGGCGCGGCAAAGCCAACGTTCACCAGCTCCAAACCCAGCCCAGACGCTTATTTCTTGCATTCCGTAGTAATCTATGGTCGATGGCTGCGGCAAAAATCCTCATCGTGGATGACGAGCGTTTGGTACGGTGGTCGCTTCGCCAGAAGTGCGAAGAATGGGGCTACCACGTGATCGAGGCCGAGGCGGGGGAGCCAGGGCTCAAACTGGCGCAACGGGAATCACCTGATCTTATCCTACTCGACGTACGCATGCCGGACCTTACTGGTTTGGAAGTGCTCGATCAACTGAAGAAAAACGGCGACGCCCCGCCGGTCATCATGATCACGGCCGATCCGCAGTTGGACGATGTAAAAGCCGCCCTCAAGCTCGGAGCTTATGACTTTGTAGGCAAGCCGCTCGATTTCGATGAACTGCATGTCGCCCTCAAGAACGCGCTCGAGACCACAAGCTTACGCACCGAGGTTCAAACTTTACGCGGCGAGGTGCGGCGTGGAGCCGGTTACAGCAACGTGGTCGGCGTCTCGCCGAAGATGGTTGAGCTGATGAATTTCGTTCGCAAGGTGGCGGCCAGCGAAGCGGTCACCATTTTGATTCAGGGGGAAAGCGGCACCGGAAAGGACCTAATCGCGAAATCCATCCACTATGAGAGTTATCGCCAGGAGAAGCCTTTTGTAGCGATCAACTGCTCCGCCATCCCTGAGACGCTGATGGAAGCCGAGCTCTTCGGTCATGAAAAAGGCGCCTTTACCGATGCCAAGCAGATGAAAAAAGGCCTGTTCGAGGCTGCCGATGGTGGGACACTGTTCCTCGATGAAATTGGGGAACTGTCTCCGTTGTTGCAAGCCAAGTTGCTGCGAGTGCTGGAAGATCAAGTCATTCGACGGGTTGGCGGTATCCGCGATATGCAGGTGAATGTGAGGGTAATCGCAGCTTCAAACCGCGACCTGGAAAAAGCCGTGCGGGAGGGCGAATTTCGTCAGGATTTGTATTACCGGTTGGCGATTATTGCCATCTTCATTCCTCCGCTTCGGGATCGCAAAGAAGACATTATGCCGTTGGTGGACTTCTTCATCGAGCGCTACAACCGCACCTTCAAGAAATCGATTCGCGGCATCACCGACGCGACTCGCCGCCTGCTTCTCGCCCATAACTGGCCAGGGAATGTTCGCGAACTGAAGAATACCATTGAGCGGGGAATGATTTTAGAAGATGAGCCGTTCTTGCGGCCGTTGTATCTGCCGTTTTCTGTGGGCGAATCCGGCGGCCCCACTCTGTTTGAACGAACGGCTCCCAGCGACGGTGGACAGGCGTTGCCGGATGGCCGTATGCTTCCGCGGCTCTACATTCCGGAGGGCGGGACGTCGCTTGAAGAAGTGGAGCACGTATTGGTCGAACTGGCCATGCGCCAGGCGAATGGAAATCAGACCCACGCGGCCAAATTGCTCGACATCAGCCGTGACGCCTTGCGTTACAAGCTCAAGAAATTCGGCTTGATTCGCGGAGATGAAGAAACCGCTCAGACCAGTACCGCAGAGTAAGCTTAATTTGGTCTCTATCCCTTGGCGTGCTGCTTGGCCCGGACGATGAACTCCTGCAGTTTTTCCTTTTCCGGGTAGTCTGGATTCTTCTGGAGCAATTCTTCCCAGGCCTGAACCGCGCCACCGGCATCCATTTTCCCTTGCCAGCGGACTATGCCCAGGTTGAACAGGGTTGAAGCCCTGCCGGGCTGATACTTAAGCGCCGTTTGAAACTCGGCGATGGCTTTGTCCGCGTCTCCGGTGTACCAAAGCGAGGTGCCAAAGTCGGTCAGCACGTCCGGATTCTTCGGCTGAATTTTCACTGCACGTTCGTAATACTTGATAGCTTCCGGGTATTGCTGGCCGTCGTAGTACAGATTTGCGACTTTCGTAATCGTGTCGAAATCGTTGGGGTTGTCCTTCAACGTCGCCAAAAAGGGTGCAACCGCTTGGTCCGCCATCGCCTTCTGCTGCTCGGGGGTTAACTGGGGTTGCGTCGGCTGGCCCTGAGGCGCGCTGCCATCGGCCGGAGCCGTGGCTGCGGCATTGGTCGCAACGGGAGAAGCTGAACCGCGAAACAGGTAGCCGAGAGCGACTCCCAGAACCAGACAGAAAACTGCGAGCATGTACGCCTGTGCGCTGCTCCAGGCCTGCGAACGAGGTGAGATTGAATTTGCTGTGGACATCTTCCCTTCTCTCCTTAAAATATGGTGCCGGCAACCGCCGTTTCTGGCGTTTGCAGGTGGAACAGTCGCTGTACGGCGGTCGTCATCTGCTCCAGTTCCACCTTTTCTGGAAGCTCCTTGAGTTCACGGGCCAGGGACCCTGTGATCCGCTGCGTAATACGGGACATAACTGCGTTTAACATTTCGTCCTGGTCCTGGGTAAAAGGCCCGTTCTCTTGTCGAAAGGAGTCCAGTTCTTGCCGGCAAATCTCGTCGAGCCGCTGGCGCAAAGCAACGATAGTCGGCACCACACGTTGCGCCGCCAGGGTGCGCCGAAAGTCTTGCGCTTCGGCATGCAAAATCTTTTCTGCGTCAGCGGCGGCGGCTTCACGCTCACCCGCATTGTGGGTTACCACATTTTCCAGATCGTCAAGGTCATACAGGAAGGCGCCTTTTACTTTGCGCACCTCTGGATCAATGTCTCGAGGCATCGCGATGTCCACGATTACCAGCGGTTGCTCTCTGCGACCGCAAACCAGGCGTTCCGCTTCATCGCTGCTGAGAATCGTGTGTGGACACGAAGTCGAGCTGATAATGATGTCCGCTTGCGCCATATGCTGCCAGCGCTCCTCAAACGGGATAGCGATTCCGCCCAGCTTCTGGGCGAGCTCAGCCGCATGTTCAAACGTGCGATTGATTACTTTGACCGAAGCGGCGCCGTGATTGAGCAATCCGCGAGCTGAAAGTTCGCTCATTTTTCCCGCCCCGAGCAAGAGCACCTGCTTGCCCTCCAGCGTGCCGAATATCTGGCGGGTCAACTCCACTGCGGCGTATGGAACCGAAACAGCCGAATTTCCGATTGCAGTCTCATTGCGCACCCGCTTGGAGACGGTAAGGGCCTTTTGCATCACGGCGTCGAGGCAGCGGCCCGTGGCGCCGACCTTCTGTGCTTGCTTCCAGGCTTCTTTCACCTGCGAAACGATCTGCGGCTCGCCGATCACCATCGAGTCAAGACTGGAGGCGACCCGGAAGATGTGAAAAAGCGCCGCTTCATCCAGCAGGCGGTAAAAGTGCTTCCATTCGCACAGCTTCAGTCCATATTCCGTGCTCAGCAGGCGCATCACTGAGTTGGCTGCCAGGGTCACATCATTTGCCCAGAGCAGGAACTCGGTGCGGTTACAGGTAGCCAGGACAACAACCTCTTCAATGCCCTCAGCCCGTGAAAGCTGCGCCAGAGCTTCGTAACGCCGGTCCTCAGGGATCCAGAAGTGTTCCCGCACTGCCACTGGGGCTGTGCGATAGTTCACGCCAACGACCATGAGAGTGGGTTCCAAGTTTCGACTCCTGCCACCGGTGTTGGAAATGCACCCCATGGGCCAAAAAGATCATCATTCTGTCGTAAGCGATCACCCTTTGTTGTCAGATAGTTAGCGTCTCTTAACCGTTGAAACTGAGTGATTTACGGGCAGTACTCTGCGGCATATGACCCGGTTTTGGCGGGATTTGCCCCGTGCAGTAGCTCAGATATTCCCTAAGTCAATGGGCAAGGGGCCGTCAGTGGCCGATATGAAATCCAGCGCTAAGGCATAGCCCGAATACGACCGCGTGAGCCAATTCCGTCCATCCCAGTCGGCGCACCACAAGAGATTGCCGACGCTCGAGAAACCATACGGCACCGCGAACAAGGATCGGTAAAAACGCCAGAGCCGCGAGTCCGGGCAGAAAATGGAAACGCCATGCACATAGGAGAGCAAAGGCCAAAAGCACTTCTCCCAATAAAAAACTGAGCCCACGCTCTAACTTTTGGGACCAACCATTTACTCGCGCGGAATGAATGCGAAGCTGAACAAAATGGATCTGATTACCGGCAAAAAGAAAATTGGCCAACCACAGCGCGTATGCTTCACGATCGAGTTGTCCGGTCACTAAGTAATATGCGGCCGGCGCGGTCACGGTCAGTCCGAGCGCGCCGACGACTTGAGCTGACATTCGTGTCCGCCTTCCCCACCTTCGGAGGAAACGCTGAGCAACGAATGCTGAGATGGCAGCCAGTCCCAGAAGGAAAAGTTTGTGGTTGTGGCCGTCCCGGAAAAGTGAAGCCAATGCTGACGCGGCTACTCCCGCCAGAATGAGAATCGTGATGCCGACGCTTCGACGTTCTTGCTGCATTTGAGGGAGGATAAGCCCCGTGCCCAGCCAATTCTCGACCGGCGTCCGCAGCCAGAATAAAGCGAGCGCGGCAACTATGAATGCCGCGAGCGGCAGACCGCTTCCGCCAGCGAGCAGTCCTACGGCTCCGCCGGTCATCAGCGGGACGAGCAGAAGTCCCCAGGCGCCGTGTTCGCGTGGAGCAACAAGGGAAATGAGGCGCCGGTTGGGCAAAGCTGCGAGTTGGGTTGTCTGCTCCTCCACCGTATTACTCAGCGCGTGATTCCGATTGGCGCAGGAGCATTCTGGCCTTCGGAATTTTTCGATCCCGGGTTTTTTGTGCCGGGCTGGTAGACGCAGAATGGCTCTTCGTCGAGATAGTTCCCTGTGGCGGCATAGGCACGCGCACGGCAACCCATACAGACGTTGCGGAACTCGCAGCATCCGCACTTCCCTTTCAGATTGTTGACATCACGCAGTTGCTGGAACACAAACGAGTTTTCCCAGATGTCGGCGAACGACTGGTTCTTCAGATCTCCTGCCAGAGCTGGCAGGTATCCACAGGGATAAACTTCGCCCTGGTTTGAGATGAAGCAAACCGCGGTCCCCGCCAGGCATCCCTTGGTCATGGCGTTCATGTCGGAAGGATGGGTTCCGGGATGCCCCACTGCTTTCCCGATGCCCTGAGGCTTCAGTTCGATGCCGGTTGAACTTGGCATCGTCATCTCCGTGGGGCCGATCCTGGGCGACTCCTGGCCCAGCGGACCCTTATCTGGAGTACTCTGCCGTTCTGCTGCGCGGTGGGCATCTTGAGCTGCCGCCGCGGAACGATGTTCCGCCGCACGCCTCTGCCGAACCACGCGGAAATAGTGCGGCGCACAGGTCGCCTTCAGTTCAATCCCGCCTTCAAGAGATTGATCGTAGAACCAGTTCAGCATCCTTTCGTATTCTTCCGGTGGAACCATCTGCTCGGCGGCGATATCCACTCCGCAGCCTACCGGCACCAGAAGGAAGGTGTGCAGCGCGTCCGCTCCAATCGATTTCGCCAGCTCGAGAACGTGGGGAAGCTGATGGGCGTTATGACGAGCGATGGTGGTGTTGATCTGCACCGACATGCCGAGATCTTTGAGATTACGGAAGCCGGTGATGGCAGCATCGAATGCTCCGGGGATGCCGCGGAAAGTATCGTGCGTAGCGGCATCGGCGCCATCCAGGCTGATGGCAACACGTTTCACGCCGCTATCAACAATTTTGCGCGCGACCTGCCTGGTAACCAGCGTACCGTTGGTCGCCAGCGCCACACGCAATCCCTTGTACGTGCCATAACGAGCCAATTCGAAAATGTCGGAGCGAAACAGCGGTTCGCCTCCGCTCAGCACGAGGATTGGACTGGATACTTCTGCAATCTGATCGATGATTGCCTTGGCTGTTTCGGTTGAAAGATC
The DNA here is from genome assembly GCA_963842075.1 of uncultured Acidobacteriota bacterium. Lineage (GTDB taxonomy): Bacteria > Acidobacteriota > Terriglobia > Terriglobales > Acidobacteriaceae > Sulfotelmatobacter. The sequence continues at coordinate 1,024,964 of CAWJFA010000024.1, forward strand.
CGACGGAGAACTCAGCTCGGTTGCGCTGGCGCGGCAATGGATGCAGCGCAGATTGCACCCTTTCGTCAACTCCCAGAAAATCAGCCTTGGTTTATTTTGGCTTCCATGAATCGAATGCGATGCGTCGCCGTGTAACGTTGTCATGTTTGTCTTCCCTCCCGCTCGAACCCGGCGCTGTTGCCCACCCACGCCGCCAGGATAGAAGAGAACCAAGCTAGCAGCGGTGACTGTTGTCACCCGAAATTGTGATCCTCATCACAAGATGTAAGGTCTTTAAGATCTGGGAGATTGACTGGGGACTCGCGCGCAAGAACTAAAGACATTGGGGAAGGATTTATCCAACTGATTCACTCAACCGAATTACTCGACCGATTTAGTCAATCGATTAAGTCAACCCTGCGAATCGATGAGTGATACGAAGCTTTTCCCTCTAGTTGTGGTTTGCCAGTTCGCGCAGCGCTGCCTGGTTCCGAATCACCAGAGTCGAGCCTCGGGAATTGACGATCTGATGCTTCTTCAGGTCAGCCAACAACCGGGTGACGGTTTCTCGCGACGTGCCGATCATTTGCGCGATTTCCTCATGCGTAAGCCTTAATTTCACGCGTGGCTCCGCTTTCAAAGATTCCCCGTTTTTGGAGCTCCATTCCAGCAGCAACTTCGCTAGTTTTTCGGCGGCCGAGTGCGACAAACCCAGAGCGCGGACTTCGTTGCAAACATTGTGATACTTTTCGCTTAATTGTTCGGCCACTTTGAAACATACCTGCACGTCATTTTTCAGGAAGCGGAGAAAATCCTCACGCTTAACGAAATTAACCTGACAGGGATCGATCGTTACCGCCGTCACTTCATAAGGTTTGCCGGAAACGGTGGCACTCAACCCTAACACTTCTCCCGGCTCGGCAATTTTCACGATCATGGTCTTGCCATTCGGGGCGCTTACCGAGAGTTTCACAGTGCCTTTGCAGATCACAAAGATACCGCGTGGCTCCTGGCGTTCTACAAACAAAACTGCGCCTTCAGGATACGCCGTCGTGTACTTGATGTCTTCGAAAGCCTGTAACGCGGAAACCGGCAGGTCACAGAAAATACGATCCGCGCGCAATTTGCATGTAAGGCAGCTTTCGACAATCTCCATTCCATACGGTGAGATCATGGAGCACCTTCCTATTCCTTCTGGGCTAGTGTCGGTCCAGGCAGGACTCTTGGCTGTGCCTTAAGACACAGGCGATTGTGACTCAAATCACATTGAATCTTTCTCAGTAACGCAGTCCGTGGATGATTCTTAATCCGAGTCAAAGCTCGCGCTCGGCCCTGATGTGACAGCCGTCACGTCCCGCTGTGACCTACTTGGCAGACGCCTATGGCAGTCATCGTCCATGCTTAAGCAATCAAGCTAACCAAGAAAAGCCGACCATGTATTTGGGTCTGGGGGAGAGATGAGCACAGAACGTAAAGTTAAAACCATGGACGCTAACGAGGCGGTAGCTTACGTCGCCTACCGGGTCAACGAAGTGATTGCGATCTATCCGATCACTCCTTCTTCCAACATGGGTGAATGGGCGGACGAGTGGGCGTCTCAGGGGATCCAGAATATCTGGGGCACGGTGCCACATGTAATCGAGATGCAGAGCGAAGGCGGGGCTGCGGGAGCAGTCCATGGCGCGTTGCAGACGGGTTCGCTTTCGACCACGTTCACCGCTTCCCAGGGTTTGCTCCTCATGATCCCAAACATGAATAAGATCGCGGGAGAATTGACGCCGACGGCATTTCACGTGACCGCGCGCACCTTGGCTACGCATGCGCTCTCGATTTTCGGCGATCACAGCGACGTCATGTTTTGCCGCACCACGGGTTGGGCCATGCTCTGCTCGAACTCCGGGCAAGAGGCGATGGACATGGCGCTCATTGCACATTCAGCTTCGCTCGAAGCGCGCATTCCCTTCCTGCATTTCTTCGACGGCTTTCGCACTTCGCATGAAGTGAACAAAATCGAAATGTTGAACGAAGACGATATGCGCCGGCTCATCAATATGGATCGAGTCTTCGAGCATCGCCAACGTGCCTTGTCCCCGGATCATCCGGTCTTACGCGGTACGGCACAAAATCCCGACGTGTTTTTCCAGATGAGGGAGCGCTCGAATTCTTACTACGACGAGTGTGCCGACAAGGTTCAGGCTGTGATGCAGAAATTTGAAAAGGTGGTCGGCCGCTCCTATCATCTCTTCGAGTACGTTGGGGCCGCGGACGCCGACCGCGTGATCGTCATCATGGGCTCCGGCGCGGAAGTGGCTCACGAAACCGTCGACACCCTGAACGCGCAAGGCGAGAAGCTTGGATTGTTAAAGGTCCGCCTCTACCGTCCTTTCTCGGTGAAGCATTTTCTGGAAGCTCTGCCCGCCAGTGTGCAGTCAATTGCTGTTCTCGACCGCACCAAAGAGCCCGGAGCCATCGGCGAGCCGCTGTATCTCGGTGTGGTCAACGCGTTGCATGAAGGCATGAAACATGGCTATGGCAAGCTGCGAGGTGTGCCCTCGGTTGTGGGCGGGCGCTATGGCTTGTCTTCGAAGGAATTCACTCCAGCCATGGTGAAAGCGGTTTATGACAATCTGAAAGCCGATCTGCCAAAAGAGCATTTCACCATCGGTATCCAGGACGATGTCAGCTACACCAGTCTGTCCTACGATCCTGAGTTTTCAACCGAACCAGAAAGTGTTGTTCGAGCAATGTTTTATGGTCTGGGCGCTGACGGCACGGTGGGCGCCAACAAAAACTCCATCAAAATCATCGGAGAGAACACTAACAACTACGCTCAGGGCTACTTCGTCTATGACTCCAAGAAATCCGGGGCGATGACGGTTTCCCATCTGCGCTTCGGACCACAGCCGATCCGTTCCAGCTATCTTGTGTCCAAGGCAAACTTTATCGCTTGCCACCAATGGATTTTTCTCGAGCGCTATGACATGCTCAGCGCTCTCGTACCGGGCGGAACTTTTCTGCTCAACAGCCCGTTCGGCCCCCACGAGGTTTGGAACCATCTACCCGCCGCCGTGCAGAAGCAAATCATCGCCAAGAAAGCCAAGTTTTATGTGATTGACGCCTACCAGGTAGCGCGCGATACCGGCATGGGCAGCCGCATGAACACTATTTTGCAGGTTTGTTTCTTTGCGATTTCGAAAGTTTTGCCGGGTGAGCAAGCCATTGAAAGTATTCGCAAATCGATTCGCGACACCTACGGACGCAAGGGCGAAGAGATCGTGCAGAAGAACATGCAAGCCGTGGACGAGACTCTGGCGCACTTGTTCGAGGTTAAAGTTCCCGCCGAATCCACGAGCACGATCGAAATGCCACCGCCATTTATTCCCTCCGCTCCGGAATTTGAGCGGAATGTTCTGGGCATGATTTACGCGGGACGAGGCGATGAACTACCGGTCAGCGCTTTCCCCATCGACGGCACCTTCCCTACCGGAACTGCGAAATGGGAAAAACGCAACCTCGCTCTGGAGATTCCGGCGTGGGATGACCAGATCTGCATCCAATGCGGCAAGTGCGCCATGGTTTGTCCACACGCGGTCATCCGCATGAAGGTTTACGATTCCAAAGAATTGGAAGGTGCGCCGGCGACCTTCAAATCCACTGCCGCGCGGGACAAAGAATGGCAGAATCTGAAGTACACAATTCAGGTTGCTCCGGAAGACTGCACCGGTTGCGGCATTTGCGTGGAGATCTGTCCGGTCAAGAACAAGGCCGAAACCCGATTGAAGGCGATCAACATGGTGCCCCAGCCTCCGCTGCGGCTGCCAGAGCGCGATAATTGGGATTTCTTCCTCAAGATTCCGGAACTCGACCGGCGCAATATTAAGGTCACCAACATCCGGCAACAGCAAATCCAAGAGCCGCTATTCGAGTTCTCTGGCGCTTGTTCCGGATGCGGCGAGACCCCGTATCTAAAGCTCATGTCGCAACTGTTTGGCGATCGGGCGGTCATCGCCAACGCCACCGGGTGTTCTTCCATCTACGGAGGGAATCTTCCAACCACCCCTTGGACCAAGAATGCTGAAGGGCGCGGGCCTGCCTGGTCAAACTCGTTATTTGAAGATAACGCCGAGTTTGGACTTGGCTTCCGCCTTTCCATCGACAAGCAGACCGAGTTCGCGCGCGAGTTGGTGCAACGCCTGGCGGGAGCGATCAGCGAGGAACTCGCTGCGGCGCTCCTCAGTGCTCCGCAAAAAGACGAAGCAGACATTTACGAGCAGCGCCAGCGCGTAGATTTGCTGAAAGAAAAACTACACGGCCTTGATTCGCCGGAAGCTCGGCAACTGTTCTCCGTCGCCGACCTTCTGGTGAAGAAAAGTGTGTGGATCGTTGGTGGAGATGGCTGGGCCTATGACATTGGCTACGGCGGCCTTGACCATGTGCTCGCCAGCGGACGCAACGTCAATGTGCTCGTGCTCGACACCGAAGTCTATTCGAACACCGGAGGGCAGGCCTCGAAATCCACCCCTCGCGCGGCCGTCGCAAAATTTGCAGCCGGCGGCAAGCCTGGCCTCAAGAAAGATCTGGGATTGATCGCAATGAGTTATGGCAACGTTTATGTGGCGAGCGTGGCCATGGGAGCCAAAGATGAGCACACGCTCAAAGCCTTCCTGGAGGCGGAAGCTTACAACGGTCCGAGCCTCATCATCGCGTACTCGCACTGCATCGCCCACGGCATCAATATGACGACAGCAATGTCAGACCAAAAAGCTGCGGTGGATTCAGGCCAGTGGTTGCTCTACCGTTACCACCCGGAGCGCGCAACAGCGGGCGAGAATCCGCTGATTCTCGATTCGCGCACCCCCACGCGGAAGGTTCAGGACTACATGCAGATGGAGACCCGTTTCAAAATGCTTACCAAGAGCAACCCGGAGGGCGCCAAGCATTTGTGGCAGGAAGCGCAGCACGATGCCGAAACACGCTTCCGCTTGTATGAGTATCTGGCGCAACGCAAGACTGGAATCACTGTGACCTAGAAGGCTGGCTAAATACAACAAAGATAAACGATGCAAAGATTGCCGACATTCTCTCTAGATCACGAGGAGACGTTATGACCGATCTCAACACCACGTACATGGGCTTACAACTTCGCACACCTTTGGTAGCTTCGGCGTCGCCGTTGTCGCACGAGATCGATAGCATTCGCCGTCTTGAGGATGCAGGCGCTTCTGCTGTCGTGCTGTATTCGCTTTTCGAAGAGCAGTTGCGGCAAGAACAATTCGAACTGGAAGAACGTCTGACTGCCGGAACTGAAAGTTTTGCAGAAGCAGCCACATTCTTCCCTCAGCCTAACGAATTCCACCTCGGCCCTGAGGGATATCTGAATCATATCGAGAAGGCCAAGAGGGCGGTGTCCGTGCCGATTATCGCCAGTCTGAATGGCTCTTCTGTCGGGGGCTGGACGCAGTACGCCAAGCAAATCGAGCAGGCGGGCGCCGACGCACTGGAATGTAATATCTATTTTCTTGCCACCGATCCTCAAGTCTCCTCCAGTGACGTTGAGAAGCGATATCTGGACATCCTCGAGGCGGTGAAGTCAGTGGTGACCATTCCAGTCGCGGTCAAGGTCAGCCCCTTTTTCAGCAATATGGCCAATATGGCAAAACGGTTCGACGATGCCGGCGCTAACGCACTGGTGCTGTTCAATCGTTTCTATCAACCCGACATCAACCTTGAAGAACTGGAGATTGAGCCGAACGTTTTGCTCAGCACTCCGCAAGCGTTAAGGCTTCCGTTGACCTGGATAGGCGTCCTTTACGGCCGCATCCATGCCAGCTTGGCGGCGACCAGCGGCGTGCATGGCCACGAAGACGTGATCAAACTGCTGATGGTGGGCGCCGACGTTACCATGCTTTGCTCCTCCCTGTTGCGCAATGGCATAAGTCATCTCGGCGAGATCGAAAAAGGCCTGGTGGAGTGGATGGAGAAGCGCGAATACCAGTCGGTGAAGCAAATGAAGGGCAGCATGAGTCAACTTCGCTGTCCTGATCCTTCAGCCTTCGAACGGGCGCAGTACATGAAGGCAGTCAAGGGTGTGCAGCATGTAATGGTTACCAGCCGTGAAGCTGGCAGAATTCTTGCTGGCAGCTAGCCGAGCCGCGTCCGAGAGGCAGCGAAGGCCAGAGAGCGACGTCACGCCTATTAGACTGTAAAGATGCAATCTTCCGAGCGGCCTTTGCTCACACACGAGAAAAGGCCGACCGGCAAAACTCATATTCCTAGTTTTCCTGCAGAGACTCAATATATTTGGTCAAGTTGGTAACCCGTTGTTGTACCTCGCCCTCATGTCCCTGGCTCATATCACGAAATAATGCTCCCCAGACAGGCATTTCCTTTGAGCCGTGGGCGGAAACAGCGGAGTCACCCCGGATGGTTGCTGAAACTTTCAGGCTGGGAAATTTCCCTCCATTATTCTTGCTCAACACGGTGAGATCCGCGGGAGGAACCTTCAGTGCGCTGGCCGCGGGGCCACCCCCTTTGCCATCGGTTCCGTGGCAGACCGCGCAGTATGAAACGTACATCTCCTTGCCGGATGCTGCCGATGTGTTCTTGACCGGCACATGCTTGATGACCTTCTCCGTTTGATCCTGCGTTTGGTCTTGCGCGGCAACCGCACAGGTTAATAGAGCTATCGCGACAAAGATCCAACTTAGTTTCTTAATAGACATTTTTTTGGACATCGCATTCTCCTTTCCGCAAAGCTGCTTTTCCGAACAGCCAAAATGCAATGGCCGAGGTCAGGGCAGCGACAACATCGAGCGCATCCACTCTACGCTATTCGGCTCAGCTCTCGTGTCTTTTTCGCCGGAGAGCAATCGTGGATGTCGTCAGGTTACCCTTCACTTGTAGCCTAACCTTGGTGCGTCGTGCTGTGATGCGAGGCACAAGTTATTGTGTCTACGGCCATACTGTTAGGAATCGAGGTGTGCGCGACCTCACTTATGGCGGTGACCAACATCACAGCCCTCCGCCCGCTCCGGACAGCATAATTACATTCGACTTTAAGGAGTGCTTGAACACTCCTTAAGCGTGGGGGGACCTGTGGCAAAAGGACGCGTCTCGATAGTCGTGGAGCGTTGTAAGTCTTGCGGCTTCTGTGTGGAGTTCTGTCCCACCCATGTGCTGGCATTCTCTTCCGCCTTCAATGCCAAGGGCTATCACCTGCCGCACGTTGTCCATCCGGAAAAGTGCAGCGGCTGCGATCTGTGCGGCATGTATTGCCCCGACTTTGCTATATACGGCACGAAGACTGCCACGGGAGGTGACAAATGAAAGCTGACCCTCGCGGCGTTCTCACTGGCGAGCACTTCATCGATGGCGATCACGCCTGCTGTGAAGGCGCACTGGCTGCGGGAGCGCGCTTCGCCGCCGGATATCCCATCACGCCTTCCACTGAAATCGTTGAGCGCTTCGCCGCGCGTGTTCCCATGGTAGGCGGAACTTTCATCCAGATGGAAGATGAGCTGGCAGCCTCCATTACCTTGCAGGGCGCGGTTTGGGGTGGCGCGAAGGCGTTCACCGTAACTTCCGGACCAGGCTTCTCGCTGATGATGGAACACATCGGCTACGCCGCTATGACCGAAACGCCGTGTGTGTTCGTGGATGTACAGCGCGGCGGCCCTTCGACAGGATTGCCCACGCTGCCAGCACAAGCGGACATGATGCAGGCGCGCTGGGGCTCGCACGGCGATTACGCGGTGATTGCGCTCTGCCCCAATTCGCCCCAGGAGTGTTTTGACCTAACCATCAAGGCCTTCAATCTGGCCGAAGAATTCCGCGTGCCCGTGATGTTCATGATGGACGAAGTGGTCGGCCACATGACGGAAAAAGTCGTGATACCGCCAGCCGACCAGATCGAAGTGGTCCCGCGAAAACACACCCGAAAATCGGTTGAGGAGTATCTGCCCTACGGAAGTAACGGGGACATGGTCCCGGAGATGGCGCACGCCGGCGAAGGCTACAAGTTTCACGTTACCGGCCTGACGCACGACGAGCGCGGATACCCCAACATGACGCCACAAACGCAGGACAAGCTGGTTCGCCGTTTGCAAAACAAAGTCCGTGCCGCCACCGACCGGATCGCCATGTTCGAGGAGAAACATCTCGAGGACGCGGATGTGATCGTGGTCTCTTACGGGATCACCTCCCGCGTGGCCCAGCGTGCGATTGACGCCGCTCGCGAGCGGGGTCTGCGGGTCGGCAAGTTGCGTCTGATTACCGCCTGGCCATTTCCAGAACAGAAAATTCGTGACCTTGCGCTCAAGGTCAAGGCATTCGTTGTGCCCGAGCTCAATCTTGGGCAGATGGCACTCGAAGTGGAGCGTGCCGCGAACGGTCAGGCCAAAACGTTCTGCGTATCTCATGCCGGCGGCGGAGTACACAATCCTGACGACATCCTCAAGGTGATCGTGGAGGCAAGTCGATGAGCACTGACCTGAATGCAGACCTGATCAATCCAGTCGAGCCCTTTCTGCGCAGCGACCGCATGCCCCACATCTGGTGCCCGGGATGCGGAATTGGTACCACGGTAAACTGTTTTGCCCGTGCCTTGATCGAATCGAAAATTGATTTGCAATCGCTGGCTCTGGTCTCCGGCATCGGCTGCACCGGCCGTGTAGCCGGTTACGTCCAGTTGGATTCCTTTCACACTACGCACGGTCGCGCAATTCCGTTTGCCACCGGCCTCAAGCTCGCCAACCCCAAGCTAAACGTGGTGGTCTATTCGGGTGACGGCGATCTTTCGGCGATTGGAGGCAATCATCTGATTCACGCCGCGCGCCGCAACATCGATCTGAAAGTAATCTGCGTGAACAACCTGATTTATGCGATGACCGGCGGCCAAACCGCTCCCACTACGCCGGATCACTCGACTACTTCTACTAATCCATACGGCACGTTCGAGCCGTCGTTCAATCTGCCGCACCTGGTGGAGGCGGCGGGCGCGGTGTACGTCGCACGCTGGACCACCTTCCACGTAAAGCAATTGGCGCGTTCCATCAGCGAAGCGTTTCAGAAAAAAGGATTCTCGTTTATCGAAGTAATCTCGCCCTGTCCCACGCTGTATCAGCGGCGCAACAAACTTGGTGATGGCCTCGACACCATGAAGTACTACAAAGCCAAAAGTAAAGTGCGGCACGGCGCGCCCACCGGCGAAGTGGGACTGACGATGAATGGAGAGATCATCGTTGGCAAATTTGTGGACCGCGACCGTCCCGACTATCAAACCATGATGCGGGCGCAATTCGCCGACTCGCTCGGTGAAAGATCTGTGGAGCAACCGGAGATGGTATGCAGCTAACTGAGATTCGTATCGCAGGTTTTGGTGGGCAGGGAGTAATTCTCTCGGCCATGGTGCTCGGTGAAGCGGGCTCGATCTTTGAAGGCGGGTTCGCCACCGTAACGCAGAATTTTGGTCCTGAAGCTCGCGGCGGCGCCTGCAGCGCCCAGCTCATTCTTTCCGATTCACCCGTGCTATATCCCTACGTCGCACAGCCCGACATCCTCGTGGTGATGTCGCAGGAAGCCTATATGCGCTTTGCTCCCGAGCTCAAAGACGGCGGCACCTTGATTGTGGAGCAGGATCTGGTGCGTGTCTCCGGTCTCGACAAAAAGAAAGAGATCAAGGTCTACAGCGTTCCTGCCACCCGCATCGCGGAAGGTCTCGGCAAGAAAATGGTGCTGAATTCGGTGATGGTGGGCTTCTTCACGGCACTTACACATCTGCTCGAAGCCGATGCGGTGCGCAAGGCAGTCGCAGATTCGGTGCCGCCAAGTTTCCGCGAGTTGAACCTGCAGGCTTTCGAAAAGGGCTTCGAGTATGGTACAGCGGCGCTCGCCGCTTCTCCCCATATCTCCGATGCCGAACTGGAGATGCAGTATTCAGCAGAGTAGAAGGCAACCCTGAGGTCGAGTCGAATCGAGCGCTGCTCGCCTTTGGAATATTGCCCAGACAATTGTCAGCAGCTCAATCGGCATCTTCTTCTGGGGATGCTGCTACTTCTCTAATCTCCTAAAACACCGGTTTTGTCCGGGAAGTATTAGCCTGCTCCAGATTTGTGCCCAGATCACAGCTGATTGTAATCATCATCACAGCACCATCGGGCCAAAGAGACCACACTTGGATTAGAAACGAACCTGGTTCCGGATGAGTTGAATCTGGACGGAGGCAGCTTATGAAATCATCGTTCGCAATCACTCTAGCTTTTGCGGCTGTTGTGTTGATGGCGACAATTGCGGCCGCTGTGGGGCAGAGACCCGAGTCGGGCGTTGCGGTTCCAAAGTACAATCCGGCAACGGAAGCCACTTTCAAAGGTACGGTAGTAGAAGTTGTAGACCGCCAGTGCCCGATGAGTGGCGGCTTGGGTTCGCACCTGATCCTGAAGCTGTCCGACGGCAATACGATTGAGGTGCACCTGGCTACCGCTAAGTTCGTTAAGAGTTACGATCTACTCTTCAGTAAAGGCGACAAGGTGGAGGTCGTGGGCGCGAAGGTTCAGTTTGAAGGAAAAGAGACGATTTTTGCGCGAGAAGTTGCGCGAGGCGCAGATACGTTTGTTTTCCGTGACAAGAGCGGTACACCGATTTGGTAACGATTCGCAGAGCCGCGGAACTATAGTGGGGCGGGCCATCTGTCGATCTGAGCAACGAGGTTCGTTACGGAACTTCATGAGCCGAGAGTTTGCCCCTGGGATGGGAGCTAGGCTTCTGTACGACTTTCGGCCTTGCGTCTAGCCTCCATTTTGTAACTCTTGATGCTCGAACTACTCCGACGCCGCCGATTCGCGAGTTGACTGCTTTTCCGAACGAGCGCACTCTTTGAAGTACACACTGCAGACATAGAGACGGTGGTTGCTATCCTCGGTCACGCGCAAAGGAAAGCAGGACTTTCTTGAATCCGGCTAAGACAGACCTCTCGCAGCAGGCAGATCACCCAGCGTCGCCCCCACTTGCTGGCGAAAGACGGGGTCTGGATGCGCTGTTTGATCCGCGCTCAGTGGCGGTAATCGGCGCAACTGACCGACCCGATACGGTGGGCCGGACCGTCTTGCAGAACCTGTTGCATCCAACGTTTAAGGGAAGAGTGTACGCGGTGAATCCGCAGCGCTCTGCGATTCTTGGCCTTCAGTCCTTTAAGAGTGTTCGAGACGTACCAGAACAGGTTGACTTGGCCTTGCTGGCGACGCCGGCGGCTACAATTCCCGCTCTCATTGGGGAATGCGTGGACGCCGGGGCCAAAACCGCTGTGGTGATTTCCGCCGGGTTCCGTGAACGTGGGACATTGGGCGCCGATTTGGAGCGGCAGATTCAGGAGCAATTGGCGCGCGGCTCCATGCGTTTGATCGGGCCGAATTGTCTTGGCGTGATGAATCCGAGCGTCGGACTGAACGCGACTTTCGCCAAAGATGCCCCGAAGGCTGGTAACGTCGCTTTCCTCAGCCAGAGCGGCGCGTTGCTGACTGCCATCCTGGATTGGAGTCATCGTGAAAATGTTGGGTTCAGCGCGATTGTTTCTACCGGCTCGATGCTCGACGTCGGCTGGGGCGATTTGATCTATCACTTTGGCGACGATCCGCGCACGAAAAGTATTCTGATTTACATGGAGTCGGTTGGCGACGCCCGGTCGTTTCTCTCTGCCGCGCGTGAAATTGCACTCAGCAAACCGATCATCGTCATCAAGGCTGGACGGTCGGAAGCAGCATCGCGGGCTGCGGCGTCGCACACCGGAGCGCTCACCGGCAGCGACGAAGTTCTCGACGCCGCGTTCCGCCGAAGTGGTATGCTACGGGTGCATAACCTCGCAGATCTTTTTTATATGGCCGAAGTATTGAGCAAGCAGCCGCGGCCTAAAGGTCCTCGACTTACAATCTTGACCAATGCCGGAGGGCCGGGCGTTCTGGCAACCGATTCGCTCGTCGCCAACGGTGGCGAACTTGCGGCGCTTTCCGAAAATACATTGCAAGCCCTGAATTCATTCCTGCCATCGCATTGGAGCCACAACAATCCCATTGATGTGCTGGGTGATGCCGATTCAGAGCGCTACGGCAAAGCAATTGAAATCGCATCGCAAGATCCAAACAGCGATGGCTTGCTGGCAATTCTTGCGCCGCAAGGAATGACCAATCCGTCTGACGTAGCAAAACTCCTCACCAGTTACGCTCATTCTACCGGCAAGCCCTTGCTGGCAAGTTGGATGGGCGGGGTCAGCGTCGCGGAGGGAGAAAGCATTCTCAATACCGCCGGAGTTCCAACTTTCTCTTATCCCGATACCGCGGCGCGAGCCTTCACTTACATGTGGCGTTACACATACAACCTGCGCAGCCTTTACGAAACTCCAAGCCTGGCTGAGGGGCCGGAGCTGGATGATGCGGCTCGGACTCAGGTTCAGCAGATTATCGCTGATGCGCGCGGAAGAGGCCAGACACTACTGAACGAGTTCGAATCGAAACGCCTTCTCGCGCTGTATGGGATAGCCACGGTTGAGACCCGAATTGCGCGGAGCGAAGACGAAGCTGTAAAGCATGCCAGTCAGATCGGTTTCCCAGCCGTGCTCAAAGTCTTTTCTGACACGATCACCCATAAGACCGACGTCGGGGGAGTGAAGCTGAATCTGCAGGATGAGAACGCGGTTCGAAGCGCCTACCAATCGATCGAGTCCTCAGTGGCGGAAAAAGCAGGAGCCGGTCACTTCGCGGGAGTGACCGTGCAACCCATGGTTCCATTGGACGGGTATGAGCTGATTCTGGGCAGTAGCGTCGATCCGCAGTTTGGACCGGTTCTGCTATTCGGCTCCGGCGGACAGCTCGTGGAAATTTACAAAGATCGCGCGCTGGCGCTGCCGCCGCTTAACACGACGCTGGCGCAGCGCATGATGGAACAAACATACATTTTTCGTGCGCTCAAGGGCGTCAGGGGACGCAAGCCGGTCGACTTGCCGGCGCTGGAGAGTTTGCTGGTCCGCTTTAGCCAACTTGTGGTAGAACAGCCGTGGATTTCAGAAATCGACATCAATCCCCTGCTCGCTTCGCCAAATCATTTGCTCGCTCTGGACGCGCGCATCTTACTGCACAACCCATTGACTACCGCCGACCAACTGCCTAAGCCCGCAATTCGGCCATATCCTTCTCAGTATGTTTCGCAGTGGACGATGCGGAATGGAACGGAAGTGACAATCCGTCCGATCCGTCCAGAGGACGAACCGCTGATGGTCGTATTCCACGGCATTCTTTCGGACCGCACCGTGTATCTCCGCTATTTTTCCACCCTCAGCCTGCGCCGACGAATCGAGCATGATCGATTGCTTCGCATTTGCTTTGGCGGTTATGACCGCGAGATGGTATTGGTAGCCGATTGCAAAGAGGCGAGCACCGGCAACCACCGGATCCTGGGCGTAGGCCGACTGAACAAATCACGCAACGACAACTGTGAAGCCGAGGTCGCCGTACTGGTCGCGGATCAATATCAGAACCAGGGACTGGGCACGGAATTGCTTCGCCGCAGCATTCAGGTCGCGCGCGATGAAAAACTGGTTCGACTCACGGCGGAAATTTTGCGTGACAATGTAGCTATGGAAAAGGTATTCAAACAGCTCGGTTTCAGCTTTCGTACGCACAATGATTCAGAATCCACCAGCGCGGTTCTTCAGCTCTGAAAGCATGCGGGATGTGCACAGTTTGGTTGAAATACGGTTCTGGTGCTTTGAAAGCGCAGGTTTCGCATGGACGCGTTACTGCTGCATCGCATTCATTTCGCCTTCACCATCACGTTTCACTATCTCTTTCCGCAATTGACGATGGGATTGGCTTTATTGATCGTCGCGCTGAAGACCATCGCCCTCCGCAGCAAGGATGAACGTTATAACGAGGCGGCTCGCTTCTGGGCCAGGATATTCGCCATTAATTTTTTGCTCGGTGTTGTCACCGGCATTCCCATGGAATTCCAGTTCGGCACGAATTGGTCGCAATTTGCGCGCACCACTGGAGGGGTGATCGGTCAACCGCTCGCCATGGAGGGGGTTTTTTCATTCTTCCTGGAATCAGCCTTTCTGGGTCTCTTTCTTTTCGGCGAAAAACGTTTGTCAGCATGGGGTCATTGGGCCGCAGCTTTCCTCGTCTTTGTCGGTTCCTGGATTTCGGGATTTTTCATCATTGTCACTAACGCCTGGATGCAACACCCCGTGGCTTACCGGGTTTTGCCGAACGGTGTTTATGAGGTAACTAGCTTCTGGGGGCTTCTGACCAATCCCTGGGCTTTGTTTCAGTATGCGCACAATATGTCCGGCGCAGTCATCACGGCTGCATTGGTGATGTGTTCCTTGGGTGCGTTTTATGTGCTCGAGAACCGCTTCACTGAACACGGAAAAGTGTTCTTGAAAGTGGGCGTGATCGCTGGTGTCATCTCATCTGTCGCGCAAATCTTTCCCACCGGCGATCTTCAGGGCCGATACATGGCAAAGCATCAACCCGCGGCGGTCGCCGCGATGGAAGGCCTGTTCAGCTCCCGGGCCGGTGCCCCCATCGTGCTCATCGGTCAACCCGACGAGGAAACTCAACACATCGACAATCCGATTGCCGTAAATGATGTTCTGAGCTTCCTGATATATGGCACAACAAAAGCAGAAGTCGAAGGCCTGGATAGAATTCCGCGTGACCAGTGGCCATCGCCTCTTCCTCTTCTGTTCTACACCTATCACATCATGGCCGGATTGGGGACTTACTTCGCATTGCTTATGGTGGTAGCAATGTTCCTTCTATGGCGTGGAAAGCTCTTTCATACGCGCTGGGTGCTTTGGCCGCTGCTCTTGAGTTTTCCCTTTCCGTATATCGCGAATACGGCTGGTTGGATGACGGCAGAAATTGGACGCCAACCCTGGGTCGTTTACGGTCTCATCCGCGTACCCGAAGGTTATTCGAAGTACGTTTCCTCCGGCAATGCGCTATTCACCTTGCTCGGCTTCATGGGAATGTACACCGTTCTCTCGATTCTTTTTATCGTCCTGGTATACCGCCTTATCGATAGTGGTCCAGCCATGGCCTTGCCGACGGCAGCCAAAGACGCGCCCCTGACAACGGCCTGAGGAGTAAAGATGGGATTCATCTGGTTCTGGCTCGTCGCAATCATGCTGGTCGCGTACGTGGTGCTGGACGGGTTTGATCTCGGCGTGGGTATTCTGCACATATTCCTGGCCCGCACCGAACAAGAGCGTCAGCTCATGCTCCGCAGCATTGGTCCGGTTTGGGATGGAAATGAAGTGTGGCTGCTTGCGTGTGGAGGAACGCTTTATTTTGCATTCCCGTTGCTCTACGCCTCGGCGTTCAGCGGATTCTATCTGGCGCTGATGATTGTGCTTTGGTTGCTGATCATGCGGGGCTGCGCGGTGGAGTTGCGCATGAAAATAGAGGTTGGCGTCTGGCGATCATTTTTCGATGGTGTCTTCTTTTTCTCAAGCACGCTTCTTGCCGTGTTCTACGGCGCAGCCTTGGCCAACGTGATCCGTGGAGTTCCTCTCCGGGCAGACGGTTATTTCTTTCTGCCGCTGTGGACCGATTGGCGCACGGGCTCTCAGCCTGGGATTCTCGACTGGTATACCGTGATCGGTGGGGTGATTGCGCTGGTTGCGCTCGGCGTTCATGGAGCACTCTATCTTACGGTGAAAACCGAAGCAGATTTGCAGCAACGTGCGCGCATGATCGCACGCCGCCTTTGGGTCGCTCTTTTGCTCCTCACTGTTTTCAGTCTGCCCGCGTCGGTAATTGCCCGAACCGATACTCTCGTCAACTACAGGGACCATCCGCTGACATTCGCGGTCCCGTTAGTTGTGCTTCTTTCACTATTTGGAATCATTTACTTCTGCCGCAAAACCTCCGACCGCAATGCGTTTGCCTGCTCGTGCATTTATTTGTCGGCAATGCTGGTGGGAGCGGCGATCGCTCTTTATCCCCGATTGTTGCCGTCTACGACCGGTTCGCCCAACGACATCACCATTGAGAAGGCGCTCTCGGGTCCGCACACCCTTCACGTGGGCCTGATCTGGTGGTCTTTTGGGATGTTGTGCGCCCTGGTTTACTTCGTGATTGTCTATCGCATGTTTCGCGGCAAAGTGTCTTTAGAGGGCGGCGGATACGAGCACTGAGCTTCGGCGCATGCCAGCGAGTTCGCCACTTTTTGTCACTGCTGGGTCTTGGACTTCCGTCATAACGCAAGATTTAATTAAACGGCGATCCGCGGAATATGGGGTATCATCAAGACATGCCATATATCTTGGAACACCTCACCAGCCTTCGTCAGGAAATCACGGATTTGCGGAATATGAACGCCCGTTCACTCACCCGGAGCACGGACAGCCAAATCGACCAGTCGGCGGTGGAAATGCGTGCCAACCGCCTGGCGGAAATTAAGAAAGAATTGTCGCAGATGCTGAACCGGCCTGAGGATCCTGCCGTGTGGTGGGAAAAGGGCGGGCGTCGCAATCGTGTCGCCTAGCCACTGCCGGGAATAAGCTCAAAAAACACGACCTCCATGGGACCTCGGTCCGGTTGGGGGTTTTTACTTTTGGGGCGGCGATGCGGGCGTTAGCGGACGAGCGCCTCAGCCGCGGCTGCGAGGGCGGCGGCGAGTCCGTCGGGTTTGGCGACCCCTCCCTGGGCAAGGTCTTTGCTACCGCCGCCGCGTCCGCCGAGCTTCGCCATGGTTTCTTTTAACAGCGCGCCCATGTCGTAGGGCTGTCCAGCAGACTGGGCAAAGACGAGCGCGGGCTGCGGTGACGTGGTGGCGAG
Source organism: uncultured Acidobacteriota bacterium (assembly GCA_963842075.1). Lineage (GTDB taxonomy): Bacteria > Acidobacteriota > Terriglobia > Terriglobales > Acidobacteriaceae > Sulfotelmatobacter. Next base: position 1,041,769 of record CAWJFA010000024.1, read on the forward strand.
CAGGGCAACCGTCGCTGGAGATTGCCGCGTCAATTTCTGAGCCAGCAGCTTGAGGAAGTTGAGATTGCGGTCGGAGAAGGTGCGCACCACAAGCTTGCATCCGTTGCTTTCGGGAGTCTCCGCTAAGAGCGCTGCGGCCTGCGACGCGGCTAATTCATCCTGCAATTGCTCGTATTGTTTGCGAAGTGATTTGATTTCGTCGAGGGCCTTGCGGGCCTGCTGCGGAACCTCGTAGATGTTGGCGGAAAACAGCGCAGCGGTTTCAGTAAGCACGGAGAAATCGCGGCGCGCAGATGCAACAGCGCGCTCCCCGGCAACGAATTCTACGCGGTACCCTTGCCGAACTTTCTCGCTCTTGCGCAGCAGGATGGCTCCAATCTGCCCGGTATTGGCTACGTGCGTGCCACCGCAGGCAGTGAGATCGAAGTCTTTAATGTCGATAAGGCGTAATTGGTCGCGCTCGGCCGGCGGCAGTTTCCTCAGGCCAAGCTTCCCGGCTTCGTCGCGCGTAACAAAGCGCACGTCCACGCTGCGATTCTCCAGAATGATTTCATTCGCCAGGCGCTCGGCGGCTTCGATTTGTTCCTTCCTAAGTGAGGGAGTGTCGAGATCAATGGAGCAGTACTCGTCGGCCATGTGGAAAGAGACTGTAGGCATATCGAACAGGCGGACGAAGGCGGCAGAGAGCACGTGCTGAGCGGAGTGTTGTTGCATATGGTCGCGCCGGCCAGCGATGTCGATCTCGCCATGCACGCGAGTGCCGGGCCGCACATTTTTCAGCGGTGCTTCGAGGTAGTGGACGACTCGACCGTCTTCGCTGTCTGCCACTTCGGTGACGCGGAGTTTAGTATCTGGATTTGCGTCAGGGCCACCGCTTCCGTCTGCCCCGACCCCTTCAGGAATGATCCAGCCCGTGTCGTGGATCTGACCGCCGCTGGCGGGGTAGAAAGCCGTGCGGTCGAGAATGAGTGCCGGGCGCGGGCCTTCGATCACCGATTTCACCTCGGCGTCAAAATGGTGAAGGAAGGAATCGTGGTAGTAAAGGCGGTCAGTCATACTTCCTCAGAATAGGGAATTGGAGACCGGGTTATCAAGTAAGTGCAATCCTGGGCATCTTCAACATCGCCGGCTTGGGATCGAGCGTCGATGTTATCTTTTAGTGGTTGCGTTGAGAAACTTATCCCACTATGGATGTTCTCAAAAAGCTTTTTGAGCAGCATTTCGGCGTTCCGCCCGAGGGGATGCAACCGCTTCAGGGTCAACTCGGCGGCTCGGGGCGTAACATCGTCCGGCTTTCCAGTGATAAAGCCAGCGCGATTGGGATTCTCTACAACGTCCGCGAAGAGAACGTCGCATTCGTGGAATTTTCCCGGCATTTTCGGCAGCATGGTTTGCCCGTACCGGAAATTTATGCTGAGGATCTAAGCCAGGGCGCGTATCTCGAAGAAGACCTCGGAGACACGACGCTTTTTGAGTTTCTGTCGAAAAATCGGGAGGGCGAGAAGATCGCTCCGGAGGCGGTGGAAGCATATCGCAAAGTCGTGGCCGTCTTGCCGCGCTTTCAGATCGAAGCTGGCCGCGATTTGAACTATAAAGTGTGCTACCCGCGAGGCAGTTTCGATCGGCAATCCATTTCCTGGGACTTGAATTACTTCAAGTATTACTTTCTCAGGCTCGCCGGTATTGCCTTCAACGAGCAGGCGCTGGAGGACGACTTCGACCGGCTGACAGATTTCTTGTTGAGCGCCGACTGCAACTATTTCATGTACCGTGATTTCCAGTCCCGCAACATTATGCTGCAAGGCGGGCAGCCATTTTTTCTGGATTATCAAGGCGGCCGCAAAGGCGCGCTGCAATACGACATTGCTTCCCTTCTGTACGATGCCAAAGCCGATTTGCCACCAGCACTGCGCCAGCAGTTGCTCGATCTCTATATCGATAAAGTTGGCGATTTTGTCGAACTCGATCGCGAAGCGTTCCTGCAGCATTACTATGCGTACGTTTACGTACGCATCCTGCAGGCGCTGGGGGCGTATGGTTTTCGCGGCTTCTACGAACGCAAGGCTCATTTTCTGCAGAGTGTTCCGTATGCGCTGAAAAATTTGCGCTGGCTGCTGCACAACGTCAAACTGCCGATCGAATTACCCACGCTGATGGGAGCGTTCCACAGCATGTTGGCCTCGGAGAAACTGCAGGGGTTGGCCTCTGAAGCCGACAATTTGACGGTGCGGATCTTAAGCTTTTCCTTTCACCGCGGAATGCCGAAAGATGAAAGCGGACATGGCGGCGGATTTGTTTTCGATGGCCGCAGTCTACCGAATCCCGGCCGTGAAGAGCGATTCAAGATGCTCACCGGAAAAGATGGGCCGGTGATCGAGTATCTAAATCAAGAACAGAGCGTCCACCAGTTTCTCGCCAGCGTCATGTCATTAGTAGATGCGAGCGTGATCAACTATCAGCAGCGCGGCTTCAAGAGCCTGATGGTCTCGTTCGGTTGCACCGGCGGCCAGCATCGTTCAGTTTATCTCGCAGAGCAGGTCGCAAAGCGATTGCGCGGCCGGAATGGCATCGAGGTGGTCGTGCGGCATCGCGAGCTGGAGAATCTGGCGCAATGAAAGCGATGATTCTGGCCGCAGGCTTAGGCACGCGACTGCGGCCACTCACCAACAACCGTCCCAAGGCGCTGGTCGAAATCAGTGGCCACACGCTTCTGGAGATCACGCTCTCCCGCCTGCGCACGTTTGGGGTTCGCCAGGTCATCATCAATGTGCATCACTTCGCGGACATGGTCGTCGATTATCTGAAGACGAACGATAACTTCGGAATGCGCATCGAAATCTCGCGTGAGAAAGTTCTGCTTGATACCGGCGGCGGGTTGAAGAAAGCTGCCCATTTTTTTCTTGGCGACGCAGACGAACGGAACGAGCCATTCATTCTGCACAATGTCGATGTCATCAGCACCATTGATCTGGGGCGCATGGTGCAATTTCACGTTGAACAGCAGGCGCTGGCAACAATTGCGGTGCAAGAGCGGGAGACGTCCCGATACTTATTGTTTGACCGGCAACTTCAGTTGTGCGGGCGGCGGGCTGGGCGTGATGGAGTTCCGGAATTGATTCGAGCTTCGCCTCAGACGGAGACTTTGGCCTTCTCCGGCATCCACGTGGTTTCGCCTCGTATCTTTGATACGGGCATGATTACCGAAGAGGGCGCTTTCTCCGTCGTCAACGCTTATTTGCGTCTTGCTGCTCAGGGGGAAAAAATCGTCGCATTTCGTGCTGATGAATATTATTGGCTGGATCTTGGCCGTCCGGAGAACGTGGCGCGGGCCGCACAGGATTTTAAAGACAAAGTTCTTTCTTAGTGAAGAAATCTACCGAGGCCATCGCGATCTTTAGTCACTTCAATCCTTCGACCACATAAAGATCAGAGAGGGTCCGGATATAGCCGTACACGTAAGCTCTCGCATCCGGCGTGATTGTGATTCCGCGGATCGTATCAATTCCCGCCGCGTCCGCCGGCACCAGTTCCTTCCATAGTTTTCTCTTGCCGGTAGACAACTCAAGCTGAGAAACTCTGGCGGGAATTTCTCCAAAGCGGAAAACGTAAAGGAAGCGCCCATCGGCGGACCAGCCAGTTGGCGCCTCGTCTGGCGCTGTGCCGGGGACGAGCACGGGCTCGCCGCCACTGATGGGATAAAGATAAATTTTGTGGTCTGGACCTACGCCAGCAACAAAGTCGCCCTTCTCGGAGAGCGAAACTGGGGGGTTAACGCCCTCGGGCGTAATCGGGCGCGGCTTACCTTCCTCGAGAGATTCCACATAGAGACGAAATCCGTGTCCCTCTTCGTTACCCAGAAACAACAATCGTTTCCCATCGGGAAGCCAGCGTGCCCAGAGGTGATTGATGGAATCGTGGGTAAGGGGTTGCGCTTCACCGACTCCGGTGGGCAGAAGAACGAGCGGTGAGGGAGTGATATTGGGCCGCGCCAGAGCCCATTTTCCGTCAGGAGATAATGCCATTCCAATTCCTTCACTAAGACGAATGGCTGGAGAATTATCCGTTTTGCGGAGATAGACCGCATACTTCGGTCCTCCACCCTCGCCAGTCTCAGCAAAGAGGACGGTGCGTCCGTCGGCCGATAAATCCCCTGGTGTCGACCAATCGAGCCAGGACAGATCGCGCTCTTTGGCGTCGCCGGGAGCCAGACCAATCATTCCAGCCCTATCGTTGCCACGGGTCAGCAGCACATGCCCGTCGCGGTCAACATCGAGCAGCGTCAATTCTCCGGGTACGCGCGCCAGCAATCTCACAGCACCCGAAGGACTCGCCGCGTAGAGAGATCGATCGCCTCCAGTGCGGGTCGCGGTAAACCAAATTTCATCGCCGCCGGGCGACCATGCGATTCCCTGAATGCTGTCCCAGCCGGTAGAAAGGGTTGTCTTTTTACCCGCCAGATCAACCATGGCGACCGCTCCACCGTCGTCTCCGAGTTGAGGATGGTCAATGAAGGCGACAGCGTCGGCCTTCGGGGAAATCCGAATGTGGCCGATCCATCCGTCAGCCTGATAGAGCAGCTTGCCTGGAGGAAACTCCAGGCGGTGCCGACCTTGCTCCTGGCGCACAAGTGCCAAAGTGTTTCCATCAGGAGCCCAATCCGCCCACTCCACATTCTCCATCACCTCCCGCGGCGCGCCACCGACCAATGGCACGCGCGCGAGGGTGCCGGAGTAGAGAAATTGCGCGACCGGATGGCTGCGCAGCGACAATGCCATTTCTCCAGACGACGAAACGGCGAGGACGTCAGCGCCAGCAGGCTCCAACTCGTGCGATTCCGGACTCTCGGGCCGGGTGGTGAATAGCTGTAAAGACTTCCCTTCCCACGCCGCGCTATAGATGATTGTCTTCCCGTCAGGAGCAAAACGCGCGGCGTGCACCATGCCCCGCCGGAATGTGAGCGGATGGTAGACAGGTAGCGACGCCTGCACGGGGTGCTGCCACAAGAATTTCCCCGCGCCCACGCCGGCTATGAGCGCGATGGCAGCAGCAATCAATGCCGTGACCAGTACACGCTTTGGCGACCGCGCTGTCCCGGCAACCGGGATGGCAGGCGGTTCCGAAGTCGAAGCGATAGCGGCTGAGCTGCTACCACGCACGCGAGAGGTATCCAGCGCGCGCTTGATTCGCTTCAAGTCGCCCCGCAACTCGGCGGCCGTCTGATAGCGAAACTCGCGCTCTTTCTCGAGCGCTTTGAAAATTAATTCCTCTAGCTTTGCGGGTATTGCTGGATTCGTGAGTGAAGGAAGCGGCGGAGTGCGGTTCAGAATCGCCTCGGAGATTACGCCGCTGCTGCTGCCGGGAAACGCCAGGCTCCCGGTGGACATTTCGTAAAGCACGGAGCCAAACGCGAACAAGTCCGTGCGAGGATCCAGTTCTCCGGCGCGAACTTGCTCCGGCGACATGTAGGCCACGGTCCCTACGGTGGATCCGGGAGTCGTCATCATCGCTCCCTCCGTAGCCGTGAGCAGCGCTGATTCCGAACTGCCCGCGCGATGTTCCGGCGCCAGCTTCGCTAAACCAAAATCCAGCAACTTGGCCTGGCCGCGCTTGGTTACGAAAATATTCGCGGGTTTGATGTCACGATGAATAATGCCTTTGGAGTGTGCGGCATCGAGAGCGTCGGCAATCTCGATCGCCAAATTCAGCATCGTTTCGGTGTCCATCGGACGGCCCGCGATGCGGTGCTTCAGCGTCTGGCCGTCGAGGAATTCCATGACGATGAAGGCCTGTCCGCCTTCCTCGTCAACCTCGTGGATGGTGCAGATGTGGGGATGGTTCAGCGCTGATGCGGCCCGCGCTTCCCGCTGAAAGCGGTCGAGGGCCTGGCGATCCTTAGCCAATTCTTCAGGAAGAAACTTGAGCGCGACGGGACGGCCAAGTTTAACATCCTCGGCCCGATAGACCACGCCCATGCCGCCGCCGCCCAGCTTCTCGATGATGCGGTAGTGCGAGATGGTCTTGCCGATCATTCTTGCGCGACCTATCTTAGGGGCGAAGCTGCGGCAAGTCAATGAATTGCAGAGGAGTGTAGTGCCATCAACGGCGGATCAACAGAGCAGAAAATTTTTAATATGGGCCGATGATTCCGGCGATGGCGCGGGGCGCGGGTGGAGGCGCCACTTGCGCCTCCTTCGTATCCAACACGTCCAGATATTTGAGGCCGGAGCCGGTGTTGAACAAAACGACGATATCGTCTGCGGCGAAGAATTCAGTGGCCAGAAGTTTCTGGTAGGCGGCTAGTGATGCCGCGCCCTCCGGCGCGGCAAAAATCCCTTCCACCTTTGCCCAGTGACGAGTGGCTTCAAGAATTTCTTCATCAGTGACGGATAGCGCGAGACCTCCGCTATTTTTCAGGATGTCGAGGATGAGATAGTCGCCGTATGGTTTGGGTACGCGCAGTCCGGACGCTAAGGTGGAGCCGTGCGTCCACATTTCCGCCGAAGCCCGGCCTTCATCCCATGCTTTAACAATAGGAGCGCATCCCGCAGACTGAACGCTGATCATATTCGGACGCTCGGAACCGATAAAGCCCAGTTGTTCGAGCTCATCGAAGGCTTTCCACATGCCCAGGAGTCCGACGCCGCCGCCCGTGGGGTAGATGATGCCTTGCGGAAGTTTCCATCCCAGCTGTTCGGCGACTTCATACCCTATGGTCTTTTTCCCTTCCACACGATAGGGCTCCTTCGTGGTGGAAACGTCGAACCATCCTTCTTTCGACCACGCAGGCTTTTCCTTGAGTTCTGCAAGTTTGCGAGCGCAGTCAGAAATCAGTCCGTCGACCAACGTAATCTGGGCTCCGTAATAATGGCACTCGATGCGGTTGGCCATGGGCACATCTTTGGGCATGAAAATGTGAGCTTCCATCTCGGCCGCTGCGGCGTAGGCAGCGAGGGCTCCAGCGGCATTTCCGGCCGAGGGGATGGCGAGTTTTTTCAAGCCAAAATGGCGGGCCACTGTAACTGCGGCGGAAAGTCCGCGAGCTTTGAAAGAGCCGGTTGGATTCAGGCCTTCATCTTTAATGAAGACGTTAGGGAACTCGTGGCTGCGTAGCATGGGAGTGAAACCCTCGCCAAGTGTGACCGGCGTGACTTCGGGGAGAACCGCGTCGTAACGCCACATGGTCGGAGCCAGCGGCAGCAGCGAGCCGGGCGAGAAAGTTTTCTTGATGCTGGCAAGATCGTAGCGAGCATAGAGAATGCCTCCATCCTTCGGGCAAACAGTTTGCGGACGGTCGGCGGGAAAATGTTCGTGGCAGCGGGTGCATTCCAGATGAGTGAGGCGCGACACGGTGAGAGTTTATCAGGCGGACGCGCGCCATGGCAGTCGATGACAGTATCCATACGACGCGGGCGTTCAGATCTGCTAATGCTTCCCGGCGGCCGGCACGAACGCGACCGCAACATCGTCGCTGTAAGTCGCCTGCCAGGCAGCGGTCTCGCCCAGAATGTTGGCCAGCGCAGAATTCTTAGGTACGAGCAAAACCTGAGCGGGATGCTCTTTAAGAAAATCTTCCCAGCTGGGTTCCACGTGCATCATCTTCAAGTAAGACTTTAAGAATTCTTCCCCGTAGAAGTCGTGGCGGTCATCGATCACCACTTTCGCCTTCGGATAAAGCCGGTAAATGAGATAGCCGCCCCAATAGTCGGGGCTCAGGACTGGTCCTCGCACGCCTTGCCTCTCAAGATAATCCACGGCCGATACTGGATCGCGCTTGCTGTCAAAGTGTGCGTCCATCAACCGCGCTGCGCCGAAGTTACCACCATGCGCCACAACCCAGCAGGTAAACACAATAGCAGCAACGGCCCAGAGGTGACCGCGCAAGCTTAACTCGATGGCCTCCATGCGCCGAAGGAATTGCGCGTATGGGACAGCTTTCGATCGTGCGGTAATTCGGTGTGACTCTGCAACTCTCTCTACGGCGAACGACAGCCACGGTCCAATAACCAGAATCAATAGCAGTGACGACACGGGAATGTTGCGCGACGAATACAGTCCCGAATATACCGAGAACAGTATCAGCAGACCTTGGGTCGTCGCGCTGAGCTTTCGAGGCTGGTGCTCTTTCGCGACCAATGCCACCAGCGTCAGCAACAGCAACCCAGCAAAACATTTCTGCGCCACGTAATGAAAATTGGGAGATTGAAATTCATCAATGCGATCCATGAGGAAGCGATTCGAAAGATAGTGATAAATATGCAAATGCAACTTGAAGCCGTAAGGATTTAGCAACGTCGCCGCCGCGCTCAAGGTGCCAGCCAACGTCAGATGCCAAATGCGCCTGGCGGTTCGGATCTTCCGCAAGGCCTCTTCGAACCGGTCTTCCGTCAGTTTCAGCATCAGCCTCAACCACTCCCACGCCGCGCTGATCCAATAGATCGCCAGGAGCACAAAACCAATCAGAAATCCGCCATGGACATTCACCCACACCAGCATCAACAAAGGCAGGAAATACAGAAGCCAAATGCGACCGCGTGCAATCGTGGTGAGATTCGAGGAATCCCAATCCGAACGGAGACATTCCTTCTCTGACGATTGCAGAATCCAAAACCACGTCACAGTAAATAACCAGCTCACCACGTGCGGCCGCGCCAGAAAATGAATCATCGACGCCGATGCCGCCAGCAGCACAAGAATCAATGCGACCAAAACGTTCGCGCCACGACGCAGCAACAGTCGAAACGTCCACGAGAAACACGTAGCGATGATGAAAGCAGTGAGCAGCACAACAGCGTTCAGCCCTGCAGCTTTCTCCAACCATCCGACCAGCACGTCGTAGAGCCACTCCCACGCGAACCACGGCTTGCCGCTCAGGCTCGAGGAAAATGGATCAATGTGGGGGATCGTATGTGTCGTCAGAATCAGTTGTCCGGTCCGAATGTGCCAGCCGATTCCGGCGTCACCCAGCAACCGCATGGACAGGTTGGTGAATGTGAGCAGTGCCAAAAGTGCCACGAAAAGCAAGTCGCCCACGGAAGGCAAAAGCCATCGCATCGATGCAGGGTGCAAATCCGCGGGGTGCAAATCCGCGGCGGAACTTGTGGAGCCGATTGCCATCGCGCTGAATCTTATAGAGTAGGACCATGAACGGCAAGGCTGCACATGACGGTGAACATCGGGTCGTAATCATTGGAGCGGGCTTCGGTGGCCTGAACGCGGCCGAAGCGTTGGCTAGCGCCCCGGTAAGAATCACAGTTATCGACCAGAAGAATTACCACACCTTCCAGCCGCTGTTGTATCAGGTAGCGACTGCCGGTCTCTCGCCTGGCGAAATCGCCGCGCCGATTCGCTCGATTCTGAGCCGTCACAAAAACGTCGAGGTGCTCATGGCCGAAGTAACCGGCTTCGACCTTGAACGCCATTACGTACAAACTGTCGATCAGGAAATTCCGTACGATGCGCTCATCGTCGCCGCCGGCGCCAGCCACGCCTATTTCGGCCACGACGAATGGGAAACTCTCGCTCCCGGCCTGAAGACTATTGAGGACGCGCTCGAGATCCGCCGCCGGGTTCTGCTGGCCTTCGAACTCGCGGAACGCCAGGCTTCCGCAGGGGAATCCTTCGACCCGCTGAACTTCATCGTCGTCGGCGGCGGACCCACAGGAGTCGAACTCGCCGGCACCCTTGCCGAAATCTGCCGACATGCGCTCGCGGACGATTTTCGCGCTATTGATCCAAGACGGGCTCGTATCCATCTCATCGAAGGTGGCCCGCATGTCCTCCCCGCCTATCCTGAGGATCTCTCACGGAGCGCTCTCGAACAACTGCAGCGCCTGGGGGTGGAGGTGCTCACTTCCACGATGGTCACCAAGATTGAGCCAGGCGTCATTTATATGGGCGAAACACGGATGGACGCTGCGGTCATTCTCTGGGCGGCGGGCGTGGCCGCTTCTCCGCTGGGAAAAAAGCTTGGCGTTCCTATAGATCGCGCTGGGCGTGTGTTGGTCAATCCCGACCTCAGCCTTCCCAATCATCCAGAAGTGTTTGTCATCGGAGATCTGGCCGCTGTGAAAGACGCTTCCGGCAAATTGCTGCCCGGCGTGGCGCCGGTGGCCATCCTCGAAGGCCGATATGTAGCCAAGTTAATTCGTCGCGAAATTCACGGAGGAACAAGACTCGATCCACCGGCAAGTCGGCCACAATCCGTGCCGCGCCCCGCTTTTCACTATTATGACAAAGGCAGCCTCGCCACCATCGGTCGCGCTGCCGCGGTCGCACAGTTCGGCAAGATTCACATCTCAGGATTCATGGCATGGCTGGCTTGGTTGTTTATCCATATTCTTTTTCTGATTGGTTTTCGCAACCGAGTGCTCGTCTTCATCCAGTGGGCATGGTCCTATTTCACATACGAGCGCAGCGCCCGACTCATTACTGGCAGCAGCAGTCTTCCAGGCTGGAGAGGCCTGCATTCCACGACCGCCGCAAGCGGAGACGAACAAAAAATGTCTACCGCGATCCATAAATAAGAGTGACAATATCGTTGGGGGAACGAGCGGCGGATTATGAAGAGCACTTCAATTTCGCGAATTATTCTCGGACTGGTGACGGTTCTCATTCTGACCTCTATCTCTTTCGCAGAGGTCCTCAAAGTTGTCGTCGACGACACCATTCAGCCCATTACTGAAGAATATATCGCTCGCGCCATCGACGAAGCTCAACGGCGCAACGATCAAGCCGTATTGATCGAGATCAATACACCAGGCGGTCTCGTCGAATCTACACGTGAGATTATCGAGAAAATCACGAACTCGTCCGTCCCCGTCATTCTCTACGTCACGCCCAGCGGAAGCCGCGCCGCGTCGGCTGGATTTTTCATCCTTGAATCGGCCGATATAGCCGCCATGGCTCCCGGAACCAATACCGGCGCGGCACACCCGGTAACTCTCGGGGGCGGAAACGTCGACGATGTGATGAAACAGAAAATGGAAAACGACGCAGCCGCGCTCATGCGCTCGGTCGCCGCCAGACGTGGCCGAAACGTCGAAGTCGCCGAGAGCACGGTGCGCCAATCCAAGTCCTTCACCGAGCAGGAGGCTCTCTCGCAGCACTTGATCGATTACGTTGCCTCCAGCGAGGAGGATCTTTTCCGCCAGATGGAAGGCAAAACCTTTAAGCGCTTCAGTGGCCAGGAAGTCGCACTGAAGCTTTCGGGCCAGCTGATTGCCCCTTTCGGCATGACGCTCAAGGAACACATCCTTAACTATCTGATGGACCCGAACATCGCCTTCATTCTGCTGGCGGTCGGGGCGCTTGCGCTTTATGCCGAATTCAATCATCCCGGGGCTGTAGTTCCGGGAACGGTTGGCATCGTCTTTATTTTGATCGCTGCATTTGCCCTTAACTTGCTGCCCACGCGCTTTGCCGCGCTGGTGCTGATTCTGGGAGCATTCGCGCTGTTTGCCGCCGAAGCCAAGTTCGCCAGCCACGGCGTGCTCACTATTGGCGGCATCGCGTCTGCTCACGCTCGGAGGACTGTTGCTGGTCGATTCACCCATCCCTGAGATGCGCGTTCATTTGCTAACCGCTCTCGCGGTCAGCATTCCGCTCGGATTGATCACAGCATTCCTGATGAGCTCGGCTCTCAAGGCTCGACGCAACAAGAGTGTATCCGGAGTGGAGGGGCTATCGGCGAAGACGGGCATCGCCCAAACTGCCTTGTCTCCGCGCGGAAAGGTATTCGTCCACGGTGAATTATGGGACGCGGTCTCCTCTTCCGACGTAGCCGCGGGTCAGTCGGTAGTGGTGCGCCGGGTTGACGGGTTCCTGCTTCAGGTCGAGCCGCTGGCCGTCACAAGACGGGCTCCCGCGCCGGCTGTTCCATAATCGACCCCCACGCACCAACGCAAGCAACTGCCATCCTGCGAATTCCGCGCCCTCGCTCGCGCATTGGGTTTACAATCCGCCTGAGCAGTGCTTGTCTGTCCAGGCGCGGAGGTACAGATGGAACTCTTTGGACTCGGATTCTTCGGGATTGCCGGCATCATCGTCGCCCTATATGTACTAAGTTCCATCAAGATACTGGCTGAGTATGAACGCGGAGTCATTTTCCGTCTTGGGCGCCTGTTGACTACTGCCAAAGGTCCCGGCGTGGCGCTTGTGTTTGCCCCAATCGATCGCATAGTGCGAGTCTCGCTTCGCCAGGAAGCTCTCGAGGTTCCCCCACAGGACATCATCACTCGCGACAACGTTACCCTCAAGGTGAACGCCGTTATCTTTCTCCGCGTGATCGATCCGAACAAAGCGGTGGTCGAAGTTTCCAATTACGTTTACCAGACCTCGCAGTTTGCCCAAACCACGTTGCGCTCCGTGCTTGGCGAGCAGGAACTCGACGAACTTCTCGCCCACCGTGAAAAGATCAACCTGCGGTTGCAAAGCATTCTTGACCAGCACACCTCACCATGGGGCGTGAAAGTGACGAACGTAGAGGTGAAGCAGGTCGACATGCCGGAATCCATGCTGCGCGCCATGGCCAAACAGGCTGAGGCCGAGCGCGAAAAACGCTCCAAGATCATTCATGCGGAGGGCGAATTCTCAGCCGCGCAGCGCTTGGTCGATGCCGCTCATCTGCTCGCCACTGAACCGGTCAGCGTGCAACTCCGCTACCTGCAAACGCTGACAGAGATCGGCGTCGAAAAAAATACCACGGTCATCTTCCCCGTCCCGGTGGATTTTTTCTCCGGCCTGCAGAAGATGCTAGGCAAGGTTGGTGACGATACAACTCCAGCTGCCAAGATCGCGTAACAGATTTTCAGGCGGAGGATTTGCGTAACGAGATACAGGCTTTGCGATGAATGTGGGCTTTAGCCCCTGAGGTGCAGATTGTTATGGATTCCTCTCAGGATACAGAAATCACGCTAGGTACGGCGAAACTGCTGGCTCTCTTCTTCGGACTGGTGATGATCTGTGCCGTCTTTTTTGCGCTAGGCTACACGCTGGGACGCAAGTCAGACGTGGGACTTACTGCCGCCAGCGTGGCTGCGCCCTTACGAACCTCACCTAACTCTTCCAAACCCGCCGGTTCCGCATCCCAACCCGCTCAGCCCATGACATTTTACAAAGCGGTCGAGCAGAAGGACGCGAGTCCGCAACTAACACCGGCTACTGACGCGGTCTCTACCAGCACAGCTACGGATCAAACAGCAGCCTCGCCATCTGCCTCTGCACCTGCAGGGCAAGCACCATCCTCGCAAACCACGAACCCGCCCGATCCTATGGCCGCAATCCCGGCCGGCGGCTACTTCGTGCAGGTCGCCGCAGTCAGCAAACAGGAGGACGCCGAGTCTCTGGTCGATGCTTTGAAAAAGAAACAATATCCCGCCTTCGTGGCCAGCAGCTCCTCCACCGACAAGCTGTTCCGCGTGCAACTAGGCCCGTTCGGCGATATCAAAGAGGCAGAAGGCATGCGCACGCGGCTTATCAACGATGGATATAACCCAATCCTAAAGAAGTAATAATCAAGTAAGAATTGACGCCCTTATGAAGTTTCATCCTCTGTTGAATCGCCGTGTCATCTTTAAACTGCACGGCCTGGACCCACTCGAGTCAACCATTCTCAGGAAAGACGAAACAGGTTACTGGATCCGCGGAGGCACCCTGCCACCTCTGCTGGACCAGGCGAATTGTTCTCTGGAAAATGACGTACGTTATCTGGAGTTCAGTCGTATTGAATGGCTGCGTGCTACGCGGCACCGTCTGTGACATCTGCGCAGGCATATTGACAAGCGTCAATTTAGCAGCTATTCCTAATCCATCCCATGACCAGCGCAGCGACCTCTCTCGACCACGCCCTCCATGCGATTGCCGATCCGACGCGGCGGCGAATCCTCCTCGCGCTCAAACAACGCGGCGCTGGTTCGCCGACCGCCTCTCCGATGGGAAAACCGGGCCTTTGCGCGGGCGAAATTGAAGAGCGTGTGCACCTTTCGCAACCCACCATCTCCCATCACATGGCGATCCTAACCAAAGCGGGCCTGGTCGAAGCTGCGAAGGAGGGCCAATGGCGCTGGTACCGGCGCAATGAAAAAGCTCTTCGCCGCTTCGCCAAGAGCCTGCGCGCACAACTGTGAGGGGCGTTAAAGAGGCTGTCGCGGAGATTTTAGTCTGCAGAGGCGGTCGCCGCGTGTGCCTTTTGCAGCAAACGCCGCGCCTGTGCAATCAGATCCGCTACTTCGAAGGGTTTCACCAGATAAGGTACGTTGTTTTCCTGTAGGAATCCGCGTTCGTCGCCTTGTTCGACGCCATTGGAGAAGGTAAACAGCATATGGTTCTCCATGTGGGAACAATGCTGTTTCAACCACAGGTAGGCTTCTTTCGCATTCCAGTCGGCGGGCATTTTGCCGTTCATGATCACCGCGTCGAATGGTTCGGAGAGTAACCGCGTCTTCACATCTTCGCTTTTGGTGGCCGTCACCACGTTTGCGCCGGCTCCGGTCAGCACGTCGCGCTCGAACTCCAACACGGCTTCTTCTTCCTCCACCAACAACACCCGGCCCTGGATCGCGCCCTCTCGTCGCGGTGGCGCCGTCGAAGCCGCTTCCTCTGCCGCATCCGCGACAGCCATTGGCAACCGAACCTCAATTACAGCTCCGCCTTCGGATGCGTTGTGCGCGGTGATATCGCCGCCGTGCTCCTTCACAATTCCATAACAAATGCTCAGACCCAACCCCGTTCCTTTTCCGACATTCTTCGTGGTATAGAACGGATCGAAGATTCGCTTGGGGTCCTTAATCCCCGGACCATCATCGGTAAACTGCGCGCACACATCGCCCTGGTGGCAATAGACGCGAATCTTGAGCTTACCTGACCGCCCGGTCTCCAGCACCGCGTCTACGGCATTGTTGATGATGTTCAGAAACACTTGCTCGATCTGGTGGGAATCGGCCACGACCATGGCCGCCACGGTTCCCAGATCTTTTTCCACCGCAATGTTATTAACCTTGAGATCGTAATCACGTAGCGCCAGCGTTTCTTCCAGTACCTTTCGGATATCGACTTCCGACCGCTCCGGCTTCCTTTGCCGCGCGAACGAAAGCAGATTCTGCACTACCCGGTGCGTACGCTGAGCTTGTTTGAATACCTTGCCTACATAGTCTTGCGCCCGCTCGCTCAATCCTTCGCTTTCCAGCAACTGCGCGTATCCTAGAATTGCGGTCAACGGATTGTTCAGTTCGTGCGCCACCCCCGCAATCAACTGGCCCACGGCCGACATTTTCTCGCTCTGCAAGAGTTGCTCCTGGGTTCGCCGCAGGTCTTCATATGCCTTGCAGGTCTCTTCGTACAGCCGAACTTTTTCGATCGTGGTAGCCAGCTGACGGCTGATCGCCACCATCAGGTTCTCTTCTCCGCTGGAATATTGATACTCGGCATGACTGCGCAGCCCCATAATTCCGATCGGACTGTCCTTGCCCCAGAACAGCACCCAGATCCACGAACCGTCGCTGTCGGAGCGGATGAACTCCGCCACCGCTCCAGTTAAATGCGGAACGTACTCCGCTGTTATCACTTCCGCCCGGGACCGCATCACTAAATCCCCAAAGCCTTCCGCGAAACTGATTTCCGCGGGCCGCGACTTATCTCGGCTGCGCGGTCCCCACGCGGCTCGACGCCGGTAGGTTGGAGCGTCCGAGTCGGAAAGATAAACCGCGCCGCTTTCCGCTCCAAACAATGAAACCACCTGCCGGAGTGTCAAATTCAGAATTTCGTCCAGATCAAAGGATTGCGTAGCCACCACGGCCATCGCGTTCAAAGCATTGAGTTCGCGGTTGCGCCTCCGCATCTCATCTTCGGTGCGCCGCTTCTCCGTGACATCCAGAACGAAGCCCTGGTAACGCTCCACCTTGCCGGCGGCATCCCGGGTGGCGAAACTGCTCTCGGATGCCAGCAACAGCGTTCCATTCTTGCGCCGCATCGTCACTTCGAAATTGCGGACGTAACTCTGTTGCTCGATGGCCCGGCGGAATGCTTCCCGTTGTCCCGCATCCACACGAATGTCCTCGTCCAGGTTCAGCGTCAGCAACTCTTCGCGCCGCTCGTATCCCAGCATGTGAACAAACGCATCGTTGCAATCCAGCACTCGCCCGTTGGGCGTAGCAACGTAAACGCCCTCTTGCACCTGCTCGAACAGCAGGCGGTACTTTTCTTCTGCCGACCGCCGCTCCGTGATGTCGCGGACAATGTGGATCGTCCCCTTTTGCTTGCTTCCCTGCTCCGTATACGAAGAAGTGGAAACGGTCGAGAAACCTCCGAAGCACGGGTCGGCTCCTTCGCTGATTTCTTCTCCTCCGCGCGCGCAATAAGGACATCCCGTCCACTCGCCCATGCGATGCGGCAATACCGATTCGCAAGTACTGCCGATCACGTCTGCCGCGGCCAGCTCAAGCTGTTCGAGCAGCACCTGATTGGCTTTAATGATCCGATACTCAGCGTCGTGCGCAACGATAATGTCGTGTACCGAGTCAAATGTGTTTCGCCATTGCCGTTGCGAGCGCAAGGTCTGCTCCTGCAGACGGAAATTCTCGATTGCGATTCCCAACTGCCGTCCGCAAGTTTCCAGAAACTCCATTTCCTCGCTGGTCAATTTCTTCGCGATGGCGTTTCCTAGAAGCAGCAGTCCGATCGGCGCCTTTTTCCCCAGCACCGGGACCATTACTACATAAAGAATTTTCTCCGACTTCAACAGCCCGGCATCTTCCGGAGCCGCTCCCGCACGGTGCGCCATCACTGGCGTGCCTCGCTCCAGAGTCTGCGAGACACTCCCGGTCAATTCTGCAAAGCCGGCTTCCCTCAGAAAATCCGTCGAGACTCCCACCGCATGGGTTGCCACCAGATGACCGCCCTCAATCAAGCGGAACCATGCAGCCTTGCTCCGCGTCAGCTTTTGCAATTGTTCCAGCGCAACTTCCATCATGCCGCTCTGCTGTTGAGCGAGCACCGTACTCTCGGTTAAAACCCGCAGCACGCTCAATCGCCGTCCGCGCGCGTATGCTTCGCCAAATACAAGCAGCAGCATGCTCACGCCAAGCGACATGTCTGCTGCCACGAACATTCCCGCCGGGACCTGGCTGGTAAATGGCGACCAACTCAAATGCTGTGCCAGCAGAGACGTCGCCAGCAGCCACGCCCAAGGATCCCAACGGCCGCGGCGGGCGCGAAATAATGCTATGGCCGCGGTCAGCAGAATGATTCGATAGGAAACTTCAAGAGCGACACGCAAGGGCAGCGAATCCGGCCACAACATTACCCGGGCTATGGCGAAGCCCGTCACGCTCAACGTAATTGCAGCTAATGGCGTCAGCAGGTTCCGTTCACGGATATAAACGAAGACCGCGCTCACGAAAAGTCCCATCGCAAGTACGAATGCCGCCTGCTCGACCGCGGGAACATAACGCTGCGGAATGCGCAGAGCGGCTCCGTGGGCGCCCACCAGGCGCGAACTGACCAGCATCGCCCACCCGGCTGTCCAAATGAGCAGATAGCGTTCTCTCAACGCCGATAACACCAGCAATGAAGCGCCCAGCACGATCAACAATGCCCACTCTTCAGCCTTCAACCTGGCGAGCGCAGGCTGTGCGGTACTCCAAATGGACCAGAGCGAAGCGTTCATGTTTTCTTGAGGGCCTATATCCGGACGTAACAGTGCCCTGCTTTTGAATATCACGCTTCGCGCCTTTATTTATGCCTTTTCCGGACCAGATTGGTTACTTTCGGAACCTACCGTAAAAGCTAAAATCGCCGAGAGTATACTTGCACAGCCATGCCCGACCGCATTCTTGTCGTTGACGACGAAGAAGCAATCCGCGAGATTGTGTGCGCCATCCTCGCCGCCGCCGGTTATACGTGGAAGCAGGCCAGTTCCGGCATGGAGGCCCTTGCTGTGCTCAATTCGGGCGAGACATTTGAGCTCATGCTTTCCGACCTGATGATGGCCGACCTCGACGGTATCGGCCTGCTTGAACGTACCAAGGAACGCTTCCCTGACATGCCGGTCGTGATGGTCACCGCCGTCCACGACATTTCCGTCGCTCTTGCCGCCATTCGCAATGGCGCCTATGACTACCTGTTGAAGCCCTTCGAGCGTGAACAGTTGCTCAATGCCGTAGGCCGGGCCCTCGAGAATCGGCGCCTCAAAGTTGAAAATCGCACTTATCAAACCAACCTGGAAGCTCTAGTGAGGGCCCGCACCGATGAACTTCGGGCTGCCATGGCCGATCTCGAACGCTCCTACGACATCACGCTGCAGGCCTTGGGCGACGCGCTTGATCTCAAGGATGCCGAAACCGAAGGCCACTCCCGCCGGGTTACGGCATTTACCATTGCCATTGCCCGCGCCATGGGCGTGCCGCGAGAGCAAATCCTTGTCATCGCTCGCGGAGCCTTCCTGCACGATATCGGCAAAATGGCTATCCCAGATAACATCCTGCGCAAACCTGGAAAGCTCGACGATGATGAGCGCACGATCATGCGCGAGCACTGCTATCACGGATACCAGATGCTCAGGAAAATTCCCTTTCTCGCCGAAGCTTGCGACATTGTTTACTCTCACCAGGAACACTTCGACGGCTCCGGCTATCCCCGCGGTCTCAAAGGCACTGAAATTCCTCTGGGCGCCCGCATCTTCTCCGTCGCCGATACTCTAGATGCCATCATCTCCGATCGTCCCTATCGTCCGGCCAGAACTCTCGGCGAGGCTCGCAAGGAGATTCAGGCGTGGACGGGCCGCCAGTTCGATCCAGAGGTGGTCGAGGTTTTTCTGAAGATGCCCGACGACATCTTCGAGGACCTGCGCCGCGAGATCAACGCCCAGTCTTACCCCTTCAGCTATTCGGCTAGCGCCAAAAGCTCCTAAGGGGGCTGATAAAATCCAACGCATTTAGGAGCGTCCGCAAGATCCGTCCGGCGCCGCGTTCTACTAACAGACGAAGAAAACATAATCATGGCTTGCGTAGGCCCCAATATAAGATGGGGCTTCGATTCCTTAGGGACCTTACAATTGAAGAACCGCATTCACAACCTGAGAGGCATTTTATGAAATCGCCACGCGTTCTTCTTGCGTTTTGCATCCTAACGACAGTATCGCTGGCCCAGGAACACCCCACCATCACTGCGCTCCCAAATTCTGTGTACGTCGGCGCCGACGGTAAATTTGAATCCGCACCCGACACCGCCGTTCTTCAGTTCAACATCTCTGTGCAGGACGAAAGCTCACAAACAGCCTATCAGCATGCCTCGAAAGATGTAGAACAGGTTCGTGAAGTCCTACGCTCCAACAGCATCGAGCCCAAAGCCGCCACCATTGGATTCTTCTCCGTCCAGCCGGCGTACGAATGGAAGAACGGCAAGCAGAAACCGATTGGATATCGCGTCACCACCAATGTCACGCTTAAGCTCAAAGATTTTTCCAAGATCGGCCCCATCACACGGCAACTCGCCGAAGCCAATGTCGGCGAGTCCCAAACCCTGAACTACACATTGGAAAATATAGACGAAGCCAAGAACAAAGCGGTCGAAGAAGCCTACCGTCACGCCCGCAATTCGGCCGAAGCCCTCGCCCGTGCCAGCAATCGCGCCGTGGGAGAACTTTCCTACGCCTCGGTCGATACCTTCGAAAACCAGCGCGTCCCAGTGCCACGCATGGCGCGCGCTATGGCGGCCACTCCTAACGCTACTCCCGCTCCCACCGAAGAGTTCACCCCCCAAAACGTGACCGTGACAGCGCACGTCAATGCACTTTTCAATTTGAAGTAAGGAAGAATTTTCGGCACTCGCAGACGAAAAAGACCCGAATCATTCAGGAGGGCAAATGTCTCGCCCAGGCGTGCCCGAAACATTGTGACAATCGGATTAGCGTACACTCGCGGCAGTTGACGTCATGGCGTCGCCCGCGCCATCGCAATCCGGCTTGCGTCTACCGTAATCGCTCGTTGAATTTCCATCTCGATCGACGTTCCTACGTCCAGCCGCACATCGCTGCCGCGCTTCAGCAGCGCCCACCCGATACCCGCCGCCGCGCCGGCCCCGGCTCCTATTCGCGCTCCATTTAGCCCGCCAGAGAGTCCACCCGCCAGCGCGCCGCCCGTTCCGCCGTACACGCCGCCTTTTGCCGCGTCTTCAACCTTTTTCCCGGTATCTTTGTCCTGCTGAATAGTTCCCTCAGGATCCTTCACCGATTTGTTATCTGCCCCAGGCGTATTCTCAACCGACCCCGGCAGCATCACGGTGTAGCCACTCGGATAAATCATTGAAGTAAAGTGCATCAAAATCTCCGCCCGCCCCTTCAACCGACCCCCTCTTTCCACATGCGAAATCTTTCCCTGAATATAAGATCCCGCCGGCACGATCACGCGGTTATCCATAACGAACGGAAACGCGGTCTCCGCGTAAACCGCGTCTCCTTCGCGCGCATTCTTGGTCGAGATGGCCTGTTTGAGACTAAGCGGAATCTTCGTTCCCGCGGGAATCGTAACCACATTCGGATCCGCAGCTGTTGCCGGCGCGGCATTTGGCGTCGCGGTCTCCGCAGAGGTGGAACTCACGGCTGCGTCATCCTTTTCCGGCGCATCCGCATTCTGCCCCACTGCCATTCCGGCAATCACAAAAACCGTTAAAAGAGCTCGCATTTAGCACCCCCCTGCGACGATCCGTCATTTCAGCCCTCATCAGCCAAAGGTTACCACGCCCGCAGAACACGTACCAGAATGGCAAAGCGCACATCAGAATGGAGTCTAGCCGCAGAACATTTATCCGTCCATTTATACGTGAACGATAGCGAATGGGCGGAGACTTGGACACACGCCCACTCCCATTCCCCTCACTAATAAATCAAATATTTCTTCCTCACCACTTCGAACTTCTCCAACTCCTCCTGCCAATCCTGCGCAATCCGCCGTGGATCCTTTCCTGCCACGAGCCCTTCGTACGCCGCCTGATTCACCAACAACTCCGTGATGCGCTCCAGTTTGAACTCTGCCGGATACAGTTTCCGCAACGCACTCGCCAGCTCAATCCCTAGCTCCGGCCCATCCAGTGCGTTGCGCTCCGTTAGGACCACATTCACGCCTTCACACTTCTGCCCGTTATAAATCGCAGACGCAGGCGTGAACGTCACCGGCACAAACCGCGCTCCCGCAATTCCGCGCGCGTTCAAATAAGCCGCCAATTCCCGGCTCTTCATCCAAGGCGCGCCGACCAATTCAAACGGAGTATCCGTTCCGCGCCCCACTGAAACATTCGTGCCCTCAATCAGCGCCACGCCCGTATATAGCGCCGCCTCCGTCACACTCCGCAAATTCGGCGACGGACTCACCCACTCCAGGCCCGTCGAATCGAACCAATCCCCGCGCTGCCATCCCTCCATTGGCACAACAGTCAGCTTGGCGTTAATATTGCGCTCCGTATTGAACATCTTCGCTAGTTCGCCCATCGTCATTCCGTGCCTCACTGGCACCATCCAGTAATTGGTGAAGTTCTCTTGTCCGGCATCCGACACCGGTCCTTGCACAAACGATCCCGTCACCGGATCAGGGCGGTCCAGGACAATCACTTCAATGCCCGCTTTCGCCGCCGCCTCCAAAAAATATCCCAGCGTAGTCTCGTAGGTATAAAATCGCGCTCCCGCATCCTGAATATCGATCACCACCGCATCGAGTTGCTTGAGCAAGCCGAGTGAAGGACGCCGCGCCGCATCCGTCCCACCATAAACGCTATACACCGTAACCCCGGTTGCGGCATCCTTCGTATCGCTGACGTTTGTCGTGTCCAGCGTTCCCGAAACCCCGTGTTCCGGACTGAAAATCGCCTGCAGCGAAACCCCCGCCGCCTGCGCCAGCACATCAATCGTCCGATGCCCGTCCGCATCCAGACCCGTCTGATTGGTCAGCACTCCAATCCGCTTCTTACCCCCGGCAACCTGCAGCACGTCAAATCCGTGCGCCTCGAGCACATCGATACCGTTCTTCACGCTGCCATTGCGCGAGTTCATGCGCCGCGCCGCGCTCTGCGCCTCGTTGTAGCCGGTAATGCTCCGCCATCGCAACGCCTCTTTTTCGCTAGTCGTCAGCGTCATGGCTGCAGCCACGGTCGTCGCCACCTTCGAACGCAAAGCGATCGCATTTCCCTGGCCTCGCGGATGCACCGCATTAGTCAGCAAAATGATGTAGCTCTGAGTCGTCGGATCGATCCACATCGATGTTCCAGTAAACCCCGTGTGCCCATAGCTTCCTACCGGCAACAGATCGCCACGATTTGACGAGTATGGCGAATCGATATCCCACCCAAAACCGCGCAGTACCGGCGCCGAAGGAGGCTGCTCCGGCCGCGTCATCTTTTCCACCGACAATGCCGACAGAATTCCGCCACCCCCATTCAGCAAGGCCTGGGCAAATTTCGCCAGGTCATCCGCCGTGGAAAATAATCCCGCATGTCCCGCGACACCGCCCATCCGCCGCGCTGTCGGATCATGCACCACTCCACGCAGCATGTGCTCGCTTTCGTCATACTGAGTCGGCGCAATCTTCGGCCTCCAGGCAGCCGGAGGCAAAAACCGTGTACGCATCATCTTCAGCGGGGCAAAAATATGCCGCGCTGCATACTCATCCAAAGTCTCGCCCGAAACCCGCTCCACCAACTCGCCGAGCACAATAAAGTTAATATCGCTATAAACAAACCTGGACCCCGGCGCATCCTCCGGAGCCTCTGCCAACGCCATCCTGTAAGCGGTCTCCTTCCCTTCCCACACCGTTTTCAAATCCAGATCCGGTTCCAACCCCGAATAATGTGTCAGCAGCTGCCGCACGGTAATCTCTTCTTTTCCATTCTGTGCAAATTCCGGCAAGTACTTCGCCACCGGATCATTCAGCCGCACCTTGCCATTCTCCACCAGTTGCATCACCGCAGGCGCGGTCACAATTACCTTGGTGAGCGACGCAACATCGAAAACCGTATCCAGCGTCATCGCCTCGCGCTGCGGCTCTAGCGCCCGCGCACCGTACGCTTTCCTGTAAATCACACGTCCGTCATGCCCGACAACCAAAACGGCTCCAGGAATATTCCCGTCCGCAATCGCCTGCTGAATGACGCCGTCGACCGCCGGCAGTGTAACCGCCGGTTTGTGCATAGCCGGCCCCGGCTGCCGATCCGAGCCCTTTGCGTCCGCACCGGCATCCTTATCGACAACAACGCAGAGGCAAATCAATGCCATCAAGAAAACACCGAGAGCCCGCGGAAGGCTCGCATGCTTACGCGCTCTTTGCGAAAGGATGAGAATCCGTCGCCACTTAAACGAATTTGATTCAAAAGGAAGGATGCCTTGACTCTACACAACTTCGGCAGGATCACTCAAGAAACTGAAGTAAGGGGATGCTTCCGCATCAACAGGGACACGAAAAGTCGGCCCACCTAGACCAAACTTTTCCTAAACAGTGGCTTCAGGCGCTCATATAGGCCTTTAACGGCGTGGAACAGTTTCTCCAGCCCCTCGGTTTCCAAACCTAATTCCAGCGACTCGAGGTCCATCGTTAAATCCTTCGTAATCGCGGTGGCCCGACGCACCCTTTCGGTCGACAATATTCCTAGTACCGCATATGGATCGCGGTGTTGCTGCTGCAGCTCCGTCCATTGCTGGACGGCCCATGCAGTTTGGCGAATGCTATCGACCGCGCCGCGAAATTCCGCCAGCACACGCGGAGCGCAGTCGCCGGACAGTACCAATTGCTCAAGCTTTTGCAGCTCATCCGTGGTCGCTCTCAACCGTTCTGAGATAGTTCTTCTATCCTTGCTAGGTAATTCCACCATTCACGCTCGCAGTCAGCAAGACGCCCACCCACAACACCCTTTCCAGTCAAGACGACTGGCCACATCATCCATCGGCCACATCGAGCGAAAACTTCAGTGTTCCGTGGCCCCTCCTGAACCACCCTTATGAGACGGAAGGCTCAACTGTGGAGAAGCTCTTTCGAGAGTCGCTCGGCTGTGCATCGTGATGCGCCCCTCGCGACCAGCAGGCGAACACAATACGAATATGCTAGGATTTCAAAGTCATGGCCCGCCGCCCGGACGTTGAAAAGCGCGAAGAAATATTGAGCCGCGAACATCTAAGAGAGTTGGGCGACAACCTGTCTCACCTCAGCACAAACGCGGTCCTCGATTTGTACCAACGAGCCTATCGCGATTGCCGCATAATCTCCGGCCGCACCTTCCCTCCTCCGCGCGCGATCCAGGAGCTCGTACAAGCGTGGAAGCAGCTACGCAAGTGGCGGCGCGGGTAATTCCACGACTATCTGTGCTGTTTTTCGAAACTCGTAGGCAGTCCGTGCGCCTCACTCGCTCGCATCCGGTATACTTGAGAAGAATGTCGGTCCTGAAAAACATCGCTGCCATTGCCAAAGGCATGAGCATCACCTTCATGGAGATGTTCCAGCCCACCACAGTAGAAAATTATCCCGACGGCAAGGGCCCGCTGCGCGGCGCGCGCATCGAAGCTCGCTTCCGAGGCGCTCATGTGCTTCAGCGCGACGAAAACGGACTGGAAAAATGCGTTGCCTGTTTCCTTTGCGCCGCCAACTGTCCTTCGAATTGCATCTATATTGAAGCTGCCGACAACACCGCCGAACAGCGCGTGAGCGGGGCCGAACGCTACGCCAAGGTCTACAACATCGACTACAATCGATGTATTTTTTGCGGCTATTGCGTGGAGGCTTGTCCGACGGACGCGATTACGCACGGGCATGGGTTCGAGCTGGCGACGTTCAATGCGAGCAATCTGGTTTACCGCAAGGAGCAAATGCTGGCGCCCCGGCCAGCACACATGGGAGCGAACGTGGTGTTCAATCAGGCCGACGTGGACGGCGGAGCTCCCAAGGAGATGGTTGCGGGGAGTTAGAGGTCAAGACGAATTTCGAGTCGAAAACACGCCGGTCCTCGGGGCCGGCGTTTGTGTCTACAAGACATTTTTGTCCGCATGGGTTGGCGTTTTTTTTTGGCCAACCGGCGAACCCAGAACGGCATCTTTTTCTGCGTGATTCGCAAACTACAATCCGGCGAGTATCGTTTGTATTCTCGTAAGAAAGATGCGAAGACGGGGAAGAGAAAGAACCTGGGAACGTTTTCGTCGCGGGCAGCGGCGCAAAAGCATGAGCGCGCGGTGCAGTATTTCAAGCGCGGGTGAGGCGCTGCCGGGCGCGTTCCATCGACCCTTCGCGCACCGAGTGCGCTCAAGATTACAATTCTGCCTGAGCCTGCCTCGCGGTCATTAGAAGGTGGCGGCGAGGCGAAGGAAGTAGCTGCGGGGTGGGGCGATGGCGCTGCCCGAGAATAGGCCGGCGAAGTCGAGGACGTTGAGACGGTTGTTGAGGTTCTCGACGTCGGCCTGCAGGCTGAGGGAACGGGTCTCTTTTTTGTAGAGATCGGCGCCGGCGGAGAGGTCGACGGAAAGCGTAGGACGGATGCGTCCATCGACGAAGTCGATGCGGTTCACCATCTGCTGGCCATACTCGGCCAGGGCTTGGTCATAAGTTCCGTTGAAATCGAAGGGCAGGCCACTGCCATATTCCGCTCCTCCACCAACCCAAACACGAGACGTTAGCTGATAGCGAATGCGGCCGCGGGCGGTGTTGCGTTGATCCTGTGAATCGGGGAAATGCCCCGTCAGTTGCGTAGCGGCATTGACGGCATCGTCGCCTAAAAACAGCCCGCCGGTTACCGGGAACCAGACATTGCCGACGATATAGGAATAACTAAGAAAACCTGAGAAGCGATTCCAATGCGAAAGTTCGAGCTTCCCTTCCGCGCCATAGATGACGGCTTTGCGAAATGCTATTGGAAAGCTAACGGCGGTATTGAGGATCTGGTCGTCATCGGCGAAGTTGTTGACGTAGCGGCGGAAGTAATTTGCATCAAGGCGTAATTCACCGAGAAAAGCTTTCGTAGCTCCGACCTCAAAGTAATTGCCGTGGGACGGCTCGACCGGCAGGCGCAGGACGTTCGGATTCAGTGAAATCACACTCGCGGAACTGGAGAGAAGAATGTTTTCAAAAGATGGCGTTTGAAAAACACGGTCGTATGAGGCGTGGAGAATCAGGTTGGCTGCCGGAAAATAACGGGCTGCGGAAAGGCGCGGGCTGAGAGCGTTTTGGTTCACGATTAGCTGGTAGTGATCCCAGCGAAGACCGGCATTGACGGTCCATTTGCCGAGGTGGATGAGATCCTGCACGAAGGCCGATTGTTCGAGATCAGGACGATCACCGGTGAAAAAAAAACTGGAGGGTGTGCCGGGATCGAACGGATAGTTCGGATCGCTCGAACTTCCCGTGATGAGGTCACTGAAGTTTTCGTGAAGGAAAAGATTGTCGGATTCGATGCCGGCCTTCCATTCGTGGCGGCCGTGATGGATCGATACGGCGGCTTTGAGGTATGCCTCTTTGAAGTTATTACGCAGAAAGGCGGCGATTGGCCAGGAACCGTTGTTAGAGTTGAGATCGTCGGAGTTGTCGCGGACCATGCTGCGAATATTCATGAGAACGTCAGGGCTGAAGATGTGCTGGTACGAAACGATACCCATCGTCTCGAAATTTCCTGCGGTCTGGAGTTGGCGCGTTGTGCCAGGGGGATTTTGGAGATTCGGAAATTGTTGAAGCTGGTTATCGGGAATTTCATAGCGCGAGAGTTCGTAGCGGATGCTGAGAGTCAGACGGTCCCTGGGAGAGAGTTCGCGGTCATAGTTGAGAGAGAAGTCTCCGGTGGTGCCGCGGTTGGTATAGTTCTCGGGGATGACGGGATTGAGATAGCGCGCAGTCATATTGCCGGAGGAACTGGCGCTGACGGTGTTTGGGCCAAAGGAATCCTGAACACTGGCGAAGGCTCCGGCGGTATCGAAGCTTCCGCCGAAAAGAGCAAACTGGCCGTGTAGCCCGGGGTGGGCATCGCGCAGAGTGTTGACTTCAATGACGCCGCCCATCTTGCGTCCGTATTCGGCGGGAATACCAGCGGTGTAGATGGTCAGGGAATCGACATCGTCGGCTTCGATTTCGGGTCCAAAGCCGGGAGAGCGATTGTCGATGAGCGGAACTCCGTCGACAACGAATTGAGTTTGATACTCCGAGCCACGGGGGTGAAGAACGGCATTGCCCTCGAAAAGCCAACCGGGTTGGGAGTCGACGAGGTCGGGGAGCGAGCGTCCAGGAAGCGAGGACGGACGGTCGGCTATAGCTTTCGAGTCGAGGTGGTTGATGGTAGTTGTGCGTTCGGGATCGAGAAGGGTGGTTTCGGCGGTGACGTTTACGGCAGTGCTCAGAGCGGCGATGCGTAGATTGACTGCATACTCGGCTGGAAGCGCCGAATGGATTTCGATCACGCCATCGTACGGAGAGAATGATTCGCGGTGAACCTGGAGGCGGTAGAGGCCGAAAGAAAGATTACGGATGGTGATCTGGCCGGAGTCGTCGGTGGAGAAAAGGCGATGGAATTGTAGAGCGTCACTTGAGAGTTCAATGGAGGCTTGAATGGGAAGGCCGTCGGGGCTGAAAACTTTGAGGCGGAGTTCTCCGGCATTGCTCTGCGCCCGGAGTGGGAGAGCGAGGACGAGCAGGACGCCGACATGGAGCCATAAACGCACTCGGCTAAAAGGAGGAATGTTTATGCTATCAGTTTCGGCAAGCGGAATTGGATTACGAAAGAATGCACGGGTTAGGCGAAGAGGAAGCGACGGAGGCACGTGATTATGCGGGATAAGGACCGCTACGCGCGACCGCCTGTATTCCCTAGGCTTTCCCTCAAGGCAGGCTCGCGCGGCATGTAAGTCTTCGGAATGACGATCGACAGAGTTTTTACAAATTGTAGACATGTGTCTGACAAGTGAGGCCTGACGGTGCGGGAAGATTGGGCGAGATCGGAGTTCGGATCGGAGATCTTCACGCCCTCCGTCACCGGGAGGGAATGGGGGGAAACCGGCGTCACCGCCGCAGGGGGCGGCGACGTCGGTTTTTTTTTCAGGAGTGATACCACGTTGAGATGGCGCTGCGGATATCCTCGCAAAGCTTGGCGGACGGGTGAGAGCGGTCCTCCTGAGATAATTCCTGTTATTTTCGCAGAAGTAAATCTGCTGCTATAAAGAGGGCGAAGACCACGGAGATTACTCCATTCATGGTGAAGAAGGCGGCGTTGAGACGGGAGAGGTCGTTGAATCTGACGAGGGAATGTTCGTAGAGCAGGAGCAGCAAGACGGCTACAACGCCGGCGAACGCGAGTTTGCCGAGGGTGAAGGCCGGAAGCAGGGCGATCAGGAGGAGCAACATGATGAGATGGAAGGCGCGAGCGACCCAGAGCGCACGGCGGATGCCGAGGTGGCGCGGGATGGAATGGAGCCCGGCGTCGCGGTCGAATTGGAAATCCTGACAGGCGTAGAGGACGTCGAAGCCGGCGACCCAGAACGTTACGGCGGCGGTGAGAAGCAGGATGCGAGGGTCGAGAGAGCCGCGAACTGCGATCCAGGCCGCAGAGGGAGCAATGCCAAGCGCAAAGCCGAGGACGAGATGCGACCATCGTGTGAACCGTTTGGTATAGGAATAGAAGAGTAGAACGGCGAGCGCGACCGGAGAGAGACACAGTGCAAGATGATTCAGTTGTGCGGCGGCTATGACGAAGACTGCGGAGGAGACAATGACGAAGGTGGTGACGAAGGCGGGTGGGAGATGCCCGGCGGGCAGCGCGCGAGCGCGGGTGCGCGGATTGGCCGCGTCGATGGCGGCGTCGGCGAGTCGATTGAAGGCCATGGCTGCGGAGCGAGCGGCGAGCATCGCGACCACGATCCAGAAAAGTTGATGAGTTGAGGGAAGGCCGGAAGCTGCGAGCATGGCCCCGCAGAGAGCGAATGGGAGAGCGAAGATCGAGTGCTCCCATTTAATCATTTCGAGAGTTACGCGAAGGT
The DNA here is from genome assembly GCA_963842075.1 of uncultured Acidobacteriota bacterium. GTDB lineage: Bacteria > Acidobacteriota > Terriglobia > Terriglobales > Acidobacteriaceae > Sulfotelmatobacter. The sequence goes on from CAWJFA010000024.1 coordinate 1,070,741, forward strand.
CGTGAAGAACAGGCACAGGAAGATTTTAATGCAGATCCTGGTTTCCAGCGGTTGAGGTTTTCAGTTCCCAATTTTAATAATCAAATCGAAATACTCTCCGTCCCGCGTTTTTCCCCCTCTAACGTTCTTTGTGAGAAACTGGGCCGCACGCAAAACATGAGGTTTAGATGAACGCTGCTCCGAATGGGACGCTTTCCGCTTCTCACGGGCCACTGTGGGTGCGAGCACAGGGCGGGAAGAGCGCAGTGACGCGAGCGTTTTTATTTTTTTACGTCTTCATACTGTGCGGGATGGCGATTCATCTTTACCACAGGCCGGTTTACAGCATGGACGCGCTCCAATACATGGGCAACGCGCTGCTTATGGAGGAGCGAGATCCAGTTCTGATCCATCAGCGGGTATATGCAGAGGTTCAACAGTTCGTTCCGAACGTGGAGCGGGAGGGTCTGCTCGGACATGAGGCAGGCGCACCCGAGGACCAGAACAGATCACGCCAGGAGCGTGCGGCGAATGCTTATACGTTCGCTCAGTTTCTTCCGTTATTTGCGATTCGTCCTCTCTACAATCAATCTCTGTGGCTGGTCAGCAAGACGGGGCTGGGATTGGTTCGGGGAGGAATTTTTATTTCGGTTATTTCATATTTTTGTCTGGGCGTTCTAACATTCGTCTGGCTTGGGAGGTATGTGAGCCGGGTAGTTACGCTGGCGCTTTCGATTTTGCTCATGATCAGTCCTCCCCTGATGGTCTTGGGGCGGGAAACCACAGCCGACGGGCTAGCGACGTTGATCGCATCTGCGTCGCTATACCTGATTTTTGAAAAGCGCCGACTTCTTCCGGGCATGACGTTGCTGCTAGCATCCATATATTTTCGAACTGACTTTGTAGTGCTGGCGGGGCCGGTTGTTTTGGCGTGTTGGCTGGAGAAACAGCTTGACCTTTGGAAAGCGGCCGTGCTCATGCTAGTAGCCGTGGCATCGGTTTTTTGCATTAACTATTTTGCGGGAGACTACGGTATTGGGATGCTCTACTACCGGAACTTTGTGGGCGTTCCGGTCACGCCGGGAGAAATGACAGTCCAGTTGACGTTGAAGGATTATCTGACGGCTTTCCGATCAGGCATCACGTTGATCATGGAGAGCTTCTTCCTGCCTTTTCTGTTGCTGGGGATAGTGGGGATGGTTTCGCGCCGGATGCGAATTTTATTTGCGGTAGCTTTGGCCTACGTCTGCCTGCATTTTCTAGTGCTGCCGAATTGGCAAGAGCGATGGTTCGGACTTTTTTATCTTTGCATGGGAGTATGTGCAGCAACCACGGCGGGAGCTGTAGAAAAGAGCGTAGCCAGATATTTTGTAGCAGAATGACGACTATGCAGCGGTCGCTTCACGAACGGGCTCTGGGGTGGTCGACGGAGGGCGGTCTTTTAATCGCAGAAAGGGCTCCTCGAAGTACCAGCGGGATAAGAATGCCAATCCGATCGCTAAACTGCCGCAAAGCACGAACCGAAGGGCCATAACATCAAAGTGACCCTTGAACGAAGGCACTTGAGGAAAGAACCGGTGTTGGAGGTTATCGACAATATTGAACATCAGCATGTGAAGGAGGTATAACCCATAGCTGATCTCTCCGAAAAACAAGAGAACCCGGTGCTCGACGAGAAAGCTCCACCGGCTGGTACCAAGCAGTAACGCAGCGCCGACCGTGGCAGTGCACAGAAGATTCAGGGCGGTAATGTGCAGTGCTCCTCCAGCAACAGGACGGTGTAGGGGCACATCGAGAAGAAGGAGGGCCGTGGCCGAGAGAAATGCCGCGAGTAAAATCCATTTCAAGCCCTTACGAGATCCGAGTGGACCGCGCATCAAGACGGCGAGGAGCGATCCTAAAGCCAAACCATCCGCCACCAGCCAAGTATAGTGCGCAAAATAATCGTATTCGAGGCGCCACGTGACGACTCGAGCAAGAGTTGCACCGACTGCGATGACCAGCGCAAAGAAGGCGACGGCGCGGCGGTTCACGCTTCTTACAATAATGGGCCAAATGAGGTAGAAGTGTTCTTCCACCGCCAGCGACCAGAGAATTCCGAACTGGATTGGCACGCCAAAAAGAACAGTAACGTTTGCCAGGTAAATCGCACTCAACCCCAGGAAGGCCCATGAGACTCTCTCGTTTTGCAATCCGTAACGGCCGAGAAATGCCAGCATGAGAAGAAGTCCGTAGTACGCGGGCAAAATGCGAAGCGCGCGGCGGAAATAGAAGCGTCGATAATATTGATGGCAGTGCTTGGTGTCGAGCAAGATTCCAGTTATCAGAAACCCGGAAAGCACAAAGAAAAGGTTGACACCGGTCCAACCTGGTGACGCTAACCACACTACAAGCCTGGGAAAACCGGCGAATGCTTCGACATTTTGTTGGCTAGCAAAGCCATGATAGAACAACACCATCAATATGGCGACACCACGCACAGAATTCAGCTCAGGCATTTTAGGACGGAGCAAGGGTTTGACTTCAAATCCAGTTTGCGAGTCCATGATTGAGCTAAAGAAGTCGGACCTCACAGAACGTTGGTTTCTCGCTATTTGTGTTGTGCTTGGTATTGTACAGGCCTGGATCAGCCGGTATGCAATGAATTCCGACGGAGAATCTTACCTGGACATCGGTGATGCGTACTTCCGGCGCGACTGGGCGGCGGCGGTGAACGGATATTGGAGTCCTTTGTACTCATGGGGTCTAGGGCTCGCGCTACATATCGCTAACCCTTCGTTGCGCTGGGAGTTTATTACGGCGCACTTCGTAAACCTGATCATTTACATTGTGGCGCTCTTTTGCTTCCGCTTTTTTATTCATTCGACGCTGCGCGCGATCAGGGAGGACGATCTAGATCGAACCAGCGACTCCGTTCCTTTGCCCGAGTGGGTACTACTGGGCTTGGGCTACAGTATTTTTCTGTGGGCTTCGCTGGCCCTAATCGAACCCGGAATGGTTGCGCCGGATCTTCTGGTTGGGGCCATCTTCCTCCTGATTGGCGGCTACCTTGTTGAGCTGCGTATTCACGAGTCTTACGGGAAATTCGCGATGCTCGGGACGTTGTGCGGAACAGCATACCTGGGCAAAGCAATTATGTTCCCGTTGGGATTTGGACTCCTGATCATTCTTCTCTTCTCCGGCCCACGGTCGAGACGCAGGATTTGCGGCGTCATGTTAGCCGGTTTGTTGTTTGTGATGGTGTCCCTGCCTTTTATTGCGGCCCTTTCAAAACAAAAGGGACGATTAACTTTTGGCGATAGCGGAAGACTGGCCTATGCCAGCATGGTGAGTCCCGGCGTTCCGCAGGTTCATTGGCAGGGCGAGCCGGCCGGAAGCGGTACGCCACATCACACCACCAGACAACTTCTGGAACATCCTCCGGTTTTTGAGTTTGCGGAACCCGTGAGTGGAACTTATCCGCCATGGTATGACCCTTCCTACTGGAATGAGGGAGCGCAAGCGCATTTACGCTTGCGGGCGCAGCTTCGGGTTCTGTTGCAGAGTGTCCGGACATATGCGAAGTTGGCCACCAGGCAGCTGGGATTATTTGCCGGCATGACGATTTTTATTCTGGCGGGCGGCAAGCAGACGCGAAGAGCGATCGCTGCGAACTGGCCGCTGATTGCGGCCGCGGGGCTCGGCCTTGGAATGTACATGCTGGTGCTGGTGAGGACGCGCTATGTGGCTGCGTCCATAGTTTTGTTGCTGATTGCGATTCTAAGCGGGATTCGTCTGCCCAAGAATGCGCAGGCCAACTTGCTCGCGAAACGCGTAGGCATTGGCGTGATGGCCACAATTTTGTTTTCGGTTGCGGCGTCTGTTGGGGAAACTGCGTACACAGCTTTTACGGTGAGAGACTATCCACGGCAAAAGGAACAGTTGGAGGCGGCAGAAGGGCTGCGAGACATGGGGTTGCGATCGGGCGAAAGAGTAGCAGTGGTCGGTGATGGAATGACGGCATTCTGGGCACGGCTGGGGCGATTCAAAATTGTGTCCGAAGTTTACTCGCCGGAGAATGGAAACCGGCAGTTCTGGGCAGCATCTCGGGAACGCAAGGGTCTCGCCTATGAGTGCCTGAGCAGCAGCGGGGCTAGGGTAGTAGTTGTGTGGAGTCCGCCTGTGAACGACATGGATCCAGGCTGGAAACAAATCGCCAGGACTAACTACTATGCTCATTTCTTGCCCAGATAGCGCAGAATATTTTTATCATACTGGTATGATTTCACCGAAGTAAGGAAAGAGTTGAAGCGTGGGTGTGGCACTGAGAGCGGAGGATTATCAGCCGGTTGCGACGCCGGTAAACGAAGCCGAGACGATCGAAGTGTCGGTAGTGATGCCCTGCCTGAATGAGGCGGAAACGCTGGCCTCGTGCATTGACAAGGCGCAGCGGGCGCTTCGCGAAGCGAATATACGAGGAGAGGTAATTGTAGCGGACAACGGGAGCAACGACGGTTCGGTCGAGATCGCCGAGAAGATGGGAACGCGCGTGGTCAATGTACGGGAGAAAGGATACGGGAACGCACTCATGGGAGGGATCGCCGTGGCACGCGGCGAATATGTGGTGATGGGTGATGCCGATGATAGCTACGATTTTGGGCATATCGCGCGGTTTGTTGAACAGTTGCGGCAGGGCGCCGATGTCGTGATGGGAAATCGTTTCCGAGGAGGTATTCAGAAAAATGCCATGCCTGCGTTGCATCGTTACTTCGGAAACCCGCTGCTGACAAGCGTTGGAAAGTTGTTCTTTCGCAGTCCGGTGGGAGATTTTTATTGCGGCCTGAGGGGTTTTCGCAAAGACGCTTACGAGCGAATGGGGCTGCGCACGACCGGGATGGAGTTTGCGACGGAGATGGTAGTGAAGGCTACGCTCCTACAGATGCGGGTGGTTGAGATTCCGACCACGCTTTCACCGGATGGGCGCAATCGTCCTCCGCACCTGCGCACATGGCAGGACGGTTGGCGGACGCTGCGCTTTTTCATGCTCTACAGTCCACGTTGGCTGTTTCTCTATCCGGGGATAGCGCTGATGCTGGCGGGATTTCTGTTGAGTTTGTGGTTGTTGCCGGCGCCCAGAGTCATTGGGAGTGTTACGTTCGATGTACACACACTGGTATATGCCGCCGCGTTTGTTCTGCTCGGTTTTCAGGCTATCGCGTTTGCGGTGTTTACTAAAGTCTTTGCGATCTCGGAAGGGCTGCTGCCTCCGGATCCGGCCCTCGATAAGCTTTTCCGATACATTACTCTCGAGGTCGGCATTGCGGTTGGGACTCTGTTGGTAGTGGGCGGACTGGCGACTTCTGCGTATGCCGTAGGCGGGTGGGGAAGGAAACATTTTGGGCCGCTCGATTATCCTCACACGATGCGGCTGGTGATTCCAGGCGCGCTGTTGCTCACGCTGGGCGCGCAGACAATTTTTGCAAGTTTTTTCATGAGCGTTCTGGGGCTGCGGCGGCGATGAGTCAGAGCAATGTTCAGGTAAAACCGCTGATGAGAGCGAGCCGGCGTGGGGAGCATCCCTGGCTCGAGATTTGGCACAGAGCTCGCGATCCGCGGTTCGTCATTGACAGCCTGCTGCGCACGCTGATGGAAGGATGGGGTTTAGTTTCACCCTCCGAGTTCGCTTCGCTGTATCGCCGGGTGCGGCACGACAGTATGTGTAGCAGCGCACGCTTGCGTGGGTTGTATCGCGCCGTGCGATATGTTGTGAAGCACGAAGTACCTGGCGATATTGTGGAATGCGGATCAGCGCGCGGAGGCAGCGCTGCGTTGATGGCTTTGACGCTTCGGCGGCTTGGATCACAACGAAAACTGTGGCTCTTCGACACATTTGAAGGGCTACCCGCTCCGAGTTCTCAAGATCCCGACTTCGAACTTGCCGATCTATTTACCGGGAGTTGCGTCGGTACGCTGGATGAAGTGCAGGACTTGTTCTACAGGCTGAACATTGCTGATGACGCGACGTTCGTCAAAGGATTATTTCAGGAGACGCTCCCCGTAACTTCCATACAACAAATTGCAGTTCTGCACATTGATGGAGACTGGTACGAAAGCGTAAGAGTGTGTCTGAACTGCTTGTACGACAAAGTTGTCGATGGCGGCGTGATCCAACTGGACGACTACGGATATTGGAAGGGCGCGCGCAAGGCGGTTGACGAGTTTCTTGATCGGCGTGGAATTCAGCGGCCTCTGCGACGGCTCGATTATTCGGGGCGGTTCCTCATCAAAGGATAATCAGGTTCGTCTCAAGAGGGCAACAAAGTGTAGCTGTGCGCCGAATATCCAGTCAGCGGGCCCGGGGTAGAGACCGAGTCTGGTCACAAGGTGTTCGGGCTGAAGGCCGATTTCGCGCCAGGCGGAGTGCCATTGCTGTCGGGTCCAGTAATTGTAGGGCAGAGATACGCCGTACCTCGCATTGCCGACCCAGTCCATGAAGCGCAATCTGGTATTCGCCGCCACTCCTTCGCGGTAATGGTCCTTGATGAGCAGGTGGTGTGTGGCTACACGACGCGCCTCTTGTAGCAGGACAGTTGGTTCGACAGTATGGTGCAGCACGTCGGCGAACAACACGACGCCGAATGATGCCGTGGAGAAGGGGAGATGGGAGCCATCAAATAGTGCAACGGGAATGTGAGTGTGGGCCCGAGGAAGGACATCGATGCCTTGCACGGAAATGTCGGACCGCTTCTGCTGCAAGACGGCGGAGACGAGGCCATCGCCGCAGCCGACATCCAGCACGCGCACATCGGAAGGCAGCAATTTCGCAAACCATGTGGCAAGAACTTCGACCCGGCGATTCGATACCAGCTTGTTGTGAAGGATCCCGATGGCGTTTGCGCTTACTTTTGGGTTTGAGGCCAACTTGGACTGTTCCTCGCGGGTTGAGGCTTCCATTGTGTTTTCTGAGCTTGCTCCAAGAGTCTATATCAATGTAGAGTGCTATCGGCGGTTTGTAGGAAGGCAGCGCGGTTTCATACAATGCGCTGCTAACGCGGGTTGGTTGCGAGGCAAAGAGAGCGAAGCTCAGGATTGACAATCAAATCGCTCCGCGGAAAGCCGCGCGGCGATCCTGATGTTTCGCTATCAAAATGTGGATTTCCACAATTGACAAGGCCCCGGCGCTGCGGCATTATGGGTGCGTCGTTTGCAACTCTTCCCTCTCACAGGGGACTGATGTTTGGATTGGAGGGAAAAGATGTCCAAATTCATGCGCAAGATTTGGTCGGAAGAACAGGGGCAAGATATCGCGGAATACGCGGTAATGCTGGCCGTGATTCTGGTTCTGGTTGTGGGCACGATACGGCTCATTGGATCGAATGCAAATAATGTGTTCTCTAACACAGCCAGCTCGATACAGTAGTAACGGCTGAAACGGCCGCGCAGTTCAGATCGAAGGCAGGAACTCTTTCATGGCGCGATTTACCTCGTTTACCGTGCAGTTTCGCTACTTGTGGTTTAGTAGCGGCTGCGGCGGGGCTTGCGAGGAGATCGAATCAGTCATGATCGCCTGAGATTCAGCAAGTTCAGCAAGGAGCCGCGATGAAGAATCGCGGCTTTTGTTTTTTTGCAAGGAGAAAATCGCACTGTCGATTCAATGAGGAAGCGAGCCGAGCGTGCGATTGTTGCGTCGCAAGAAACTCTGCTCGGTGCGGTTCGGCGAGAACCGCGCTGCACATAACGCTTGCAGGGGATGACAATCAAACCGGGAGAGAGCTAATGATCGTCAACATGTCGGAGAAAGCGACTGAACAGGAAATTGCGCACGTCGTCGAACGAATTCGCGAGGCTGGTTATCAACCGCACATCACCCGGGGAGTGGAGCGCACGATTGTGGCCGCGGTGGGAAACGGGCGTCGCCATGAAATCGAAGCGCTGCTGGTGGCGCCGGGAGTAGAAAACGTCGTTGCCATCGCACAGCCTTTCAAGCTGGTGAGCCGGCAGGTCAAGCCGGAGCGATCGGTGGTGAAGGTCGGCGGGGTTGCGATCGGCGGTCCCGGAGTTGTAGTGATTGCCGGACCTTGCTCTGTGGAATCGCGGGAGCAGTTGATGAGCACAGCCCACGCAGTGAAACGGGCTGGAGCTACGATGCTGCGGGGCGGGGCTTATAAGCCGCGGACTTCTCCTTACGATTTTCAGGGACTTGGACTGGAAGCTTTGAAGATTCTGCGGGAGGCACGTGAAGAATCGGGGTTGCCGGTGGTGACGGAAGTGATGAGCACGGAAGATGTGGACATCATCTGTGAACACGTGGATATGTTGCAGGTGGGGGCGCGCAACATGCAGAACTTCGCGTTGCTGCGGCGACTGGCAACGGTGAGCAAGCCGGTGCTTTTGAAACGCGGTCCCTCGGCGACGGTGAAGGAGTGGCTGCTGGCCGCGGAATATTTGCTCTCGGGAGGGAACAGTCAGGTTGTGCTTTGTGAACGAGGCATCAAGACCTTCGAGACGGAGATGCGAAATACATTCGATCTTGCGGCCGTGGCGCTAGCGCGCGATCTCTCTCATCTGCCGGTGATCGCGGATCCTTCGCATGGGACTGGAAAGCAAAGTTTAATCGCTGCGGTCTCGCGAGCTGCCGTTGCGGTGGGAGCTGATGGATTGATTATCGAAGTGCATCCATGCCCGGAGCGGGCGCTTTCCGACGGAGCACAATCGCTTGATTTTGCCGGCTTTGAGAAGGTAATGAGAGCGATTGGCGAGCCGCTACGGCGGGTTGCGGTTCCAGCCGTATCGGAAATGGCGAAGGTGTGAGAGTACTAAAGATAAACCCAGCTGCTGCCGAGTCGCACATCTCCAAGGCGGTGGCCCTTCACGAGCGCCGTTAAATCTACTTTGCCGGATGTTGGAGTGGAGGTTTGATCTGCATAGACGGATCGCCCAGCAGGTTAAAGGTTTGGCGCACGCTGAGATCGGTGATGCCTGATTTGGCTTTGATAATCGCATCGCCCAGCGCGGGGTAGGGTGGGTGCAGCGCATTCTGCACAATCAGCTTGTCGAGGGTTGTCTGGGGCGCAGGCTGATTCAGGCCGCTGGACGCCAAGACCGCGACCGCGCCGCCGTTGGGAGCAAGCATAAGCGTGACCGCCAGCGGCTGTTCGTAAACATCCTGGAAGAAACCGTTGAGGCAATTCATGATGAGGAACACGGGCAAAGACGAGGTGTTGGTCAACGAGGTTGCAACCGTGTTGTTGAATAGATCGTCGCCGGACCATTGCTCTTCGGAACCGTGGCCATCGTAGTTCACAAGCAGCTGGCCTGAGTTTATGGCCGCGACGATCGCCTGCTGGGCTGCCGAGATGCCGGTGGTACTGGCAAATACGTCCGTCACATTCAAGGTGGAGGGCAACTGTGCCTGCACGGATTCACTGTCTTGCGTAAAGTTCTCTGTATCGTTTACGTCAGCCACCATGAGCGCCTGCGAGGTCCAGGCTCCGTTGGTAGATTTGCCTTCATAAAGTGAGACCTTCCCCGCCACCAAATTGGCTTCGTCAGCCGTGCTCACGGGAAAGCGGCCGGTTGCGATTGTGGGCATGCCGCTGTTATTGAAATCCGAGAACCAATCGTCGGAGGCCGTCATCAGGCCGGTCGCGGGCACAATCCTTGTAGGCACGAAATCGAGATGGCCGAAGCCCAGATAATTTCGAGGATCAACCGAGGCGCGGCCATTCAGCAGCAAATAGCGCGGAGCAGTGTGCCAAGCCTTGGTAGCCGTGTATAGAAAGTCTTTGATTGCGGCGGGAGTGCGCTCGCCAAAACTAAACTCATCGTAGAGGTCGTCAATGAAAACCACCGAAGCGGATTGGCCCTTTGCTTTATGCGCGCTGAGCAGCGGGATGAGAGCGTCGGCGAATGCCGCCGCTGAAACCATAACGATTTCGCTTCCGGGCTGGGCGCGGTGCCAATGAGAAGGATGATTTGGGCGAATGCCGGCGACTGCATCAATCCGGTCGGCAGCCAGGGCCAGCAGTGTATGCCGATCGAGGGCTGCCGAAGTGGTGGTCGTCCACGGCACCTGAACTTGCAGTTCGTACTCAGTTGAGTTTGACGCAGGGTTCGATGTAACGTTCGACGCAGGGCTCGGCGTGATTTGGGGAGTAAGTTCTACAGGTTGATCCGGGTTGGTGATGTCGAGCACCACGACCGGCGCGCTGGTGAAGCCAGTAATTTTCAACTCGTCGCCAGCCCACCCGGTAAACTTCAGACTGTCAGAATCCGCGACATAGGAGTGCGGATAATCGATACGAATTGATTGCACGAGGCTGGTATCGTAGTCCCCGTCCTGGGCAGTGAGAGTAACGGTATTGTCGCCATTCTGCAAAACGCCAGGCGGCAGATTTATGCGAAACGTGCCCTTGTCCTGACCAGTGAAGGTCAGATCGCCGAGCGTGGTGCCATTCACAGCGATAGTGACGTCATGCGGAATGCCGAGAATCACGCCTTGCAAAACAACTTCCAGAGAGGGCTGGCTCGTCGAGTTCTTGTCGAGGTTTGGAGTGGTTATCGTTTGATCTACGGGCGTGGAAGAAACCAGCGAGCCGAAGAAATTGTTTCCGTCTGAAGTGATCAGGGCAGCGAAATATGTGGTGCGAGGCGTGAGTTCCACGGTTGCCCGGAAGCTGGCGCGCGACTGATTCGAACCGGTAGAGGGCGGCAGGTGAGGAATGCGCTGGCCGGGTCCTTCACCGGCAACCAGCCAGTAGACGCGAGTTCCAGAATATGGCGTGTCGATTCCTGTTCCGTAGAATTCGAGCGCAGCCAGCGGACCGAAGCCGCGCGGTCCGGGCAAGGCGCCTGTGATCTTTATTGGTTGCTCCGCCCCCTCCGCATAAAGATGGAGAAGTGCAGGGTCCACATTCGGATCGAGGCCTGCGTTAATAAGTTCCGGCTGGGTTATGCGATGCCAGCCTTCGTGCTTCACGAAGATCTTCACCGCAGGATGGGATGCGAGCTCGAATTGCGTCTGCCGTCGGGTTGATGTGGCTTCAAATGGTCGCAATACATTCTCGACGGAATGACTTCCCTGCTCGTTGGCTGAAGCCGGTTGTGCCTGATTGAGCTGTTTGAACATCAGCGCTGTGGAAGGAATATCTTCTGCACTGGATTGCGAGCTTACGCTTGAATCAGCCGTCACCGGGCCGTGCATGGAACGAGTGCCGTTCACGTCGACATCTTCGAGCCAGTAAGTGCCGGCACCAGGGTTTGAAGAAGAATCGATCCAGGTGTAGGTCTTGCCTGAATGTTTCGGCAAAGCTCCGCTCATCAAGAGCGCAGAACCGGCGATGAGCGAGGGATTCAGGCGGACGCGTTCGCCATTCTGTTCACGATAGACATTGAACCCGAGGTTGTGCGCTTCGGCTCCGGTCTTCCAGAGCAGTGCCACGCGGGGCACGCCCGTCTTGTCCTGCACCGCCCGAGCGGCCAGGCCATGCAACTGAATCTGGGTGGCGGCTGTGATGGTTTCGGTTTGCGACGATGAGTTGTTGGTGAGATTGGGATCGCTTTGGTCGGCGGTGACATTGGCAGTATTGATAGCCACGCCTGGCGTTCCGGCCATGGTAACGATGGTGACCGTGGCTGTTCCGCCGTTGGCCATGGTTCCGAGAAGACAAGTGACCGTACCGTCGGCCTCCGAGCAGGTTCCAGCACTCGAGATTGACGATTGATAGGTTACTGCGGATGGCAAAGTGTCAGTGACGGTCACATTTGTCGCCGAAGCTGGGCCGTTGTTTGTGATCGAGAGAGTATAGGTAAGCGTGTCGCCTTCTGGCACGGTGGGGCTAGGGCTGGCCGTCTTCACGATCGCCATGTCGGCGCTGTTGGCGTTAGCGACGACAACCAGAGCGGTTGCGCTGTTGGTAGTGAGGTTCGGCACGATGTTAGTTGCGCTGGCAGTCGGTGTTTCTGCGATGTTCGTACCGGACGGCGTGTTCGCATTCACCTGCAGAACTAAAGTGAAGGTGGATAGTGAGTTCACCGCCAGCGTGCCGCTGGCTGTGCAGGTAATAGTCCCCGTTCCACCGACCACCGGCACGGTGCCGCACGTCCAGCCAGCCGGAGGGTTGATGGATTGAAAGGTGGTATTGGGTGGCGTTGTTTGCGTGAACGTCGCGCCGGTGGCGGCGGCTGCGGGTCCATTATTCGTGACGCTTTGCGTGTAGGTCACGTTGCTGCCTGCAGCTACGGAAGCTGGGGAAGCTGAGTTTGTGGTTATCAGATCCGCTTGCGTTGCGAGTGCGACGATGTCGGCAGCGCTTGCGGCGTTGTTGGCAGGATTGGGATCGGTGGTGGAGGAACTTATGCTCGCAGTATCGTTGATGGCCGTTCCGGCGGGGGTTCCAGCCGTAACCTTCACGACCACCGGGAAGCTGGCTGTTCCGACAGCGAAGCTGGAATTCGTGCAGGTGATCGTACCCGCAGCTCCAGCCGCCGGGAGAATGCAAAACCATCCACCTGGCACTGGAGTTAGTTGCACAAACGTTGTGTTGGGCGGGGTGGTCTCAGTGAAGGTGGCATTCGTGGCTGCGCTGGGGCCGGCGTTGGTTGCGACCTGAGTGTAAGTGATGTTGTTGCCGGCTATCACTGGAACCGGGCTGGCTGAGTTTGTCAGCGACAAGTCAGCCGAGTCACCGACCTGCACACTCGCCGACGCGCTATTGTTGCCAGGATTGGGATCGGTAGTGACGCTGCTGGCCACTGACGCTGTATCGGTAATCGTGGAACCTGAGGCTACAGTCGTATTCACTTTCACTACAAAGGTGAAGCTCGCGGGTGTGTTGGCTGCCAGGCTCGCGATAGTGCAGGTGTAGGGTGCAACCGAGGTGCACGTCCATGAGCCTGGCCCGTTCAGCGAGACGAACGTAGTATTCGCTGGAAGGGTTTCGGTCAGCGTGATGGTGCTGGCCGTGGCTGGGCCCGCGTTGGTGACGGTCTGCGAGTAGGTAATGTTCTGACCGGCGTTCACCGGGTTCGGAGTTCCCGCATTGGTGATGCTGAGGTCAGCTTGTCCCGCCGACGCAACAGCTATGTTCACGGTAGCGGTGTTGTCGTTCCAGTTTGTATCCTGCGTGGATGAACCGGCCGTCGCCGTGTCAGTGATGATGGTGCCGGCCGTGGTGCCTGCGTTCACCGTATATACGGCGGTAATGGTTGCCAGCGATCCCGGTGGAACGCTTGGGTTGGTGCAGGCTATGGGCGCGGAATTTGGACAAGTCCAGGTTCCACCCCCGGTAGTGACGGCGGAGACGGAAACGAAGGTCGTGTTAGCCGGCGTTGCCTCGGTGAAATTCGCGGTGCTGCAATTACTAGGGCCGCCGTTGGTGACAGTTTGCGTATAGGTGATCGTGCTGCCCGCGGAAACCGGATTTGGGCTGCCGGCGTTGGTCACGGTCTGATCGCACTTGTCGACGAGAGGAGTATTGACCGTAATATTCGTGTTATTCGCGGGGTTGGGATCAGTGGTTGTTGCCGAGACGGAAGCAGTTTCCGAGATGGTACCCGCAGCTATGGAGGGAGCGATATTGACTACGACGATGATATTCGCGGAAGCGCTCGCCACGAGGCTAGCAGCGGTACACGTTACGTTGGTGGTTGTGGTGCAGGACCAGCCCGCCGGAGCGGAGACCGAAACAAAAGTAGTGTTGGCGGGAATCGACTGAGTGAAATTGAGCGTGGTCGCGGTAGATGGACCGTTGTTGGTTATGGTCTGAATGTAGGTGAGGTTGTTTCCGGCAATTACGGTGAGCGGAGTGGCGGCTGTGGTCAAGACCAGATCCGCTTGGCCGGCGGTTGCCACTATATCGGTGGCTAGAGCGGAATTGGCGCCGAAGGCCTGATTCGCGGCGTTCACTGTGACTGTATCGTTGATGGGCGTGCCGCTGGTTGCGGCTCCGCTTACGGTGTAGATTGCCGTGAACGTTCCCGACGAGCCCGCCGCTACGCTTGCGCTCGTACACTGAGGCGGGAAAGCGGCGCAACTCCAACCTGCAGGTGGCGTGATGGAAACTAAAGTTGTATTCGTGGGGGTGGCTTCGTTGAAGGTTGCGGTTGTTGCGGCGACCGTTCCTGTGTTGGTAACCACTTGGGTGTAAGTAATATTATTGCCGGCGAGAACTGGATTCGGCGAAGCAATGTTAGTCACAGTTAATTCCGCGCCTGCCGTCGTTCCGACGACCGTGGATGCGGAGGCACTATTGTTCGCGGAATTTGGATCGCTGGTCGATGAACTTGCTGTGACAGTGTCGGCGATGACCGTGCCATTCGCCGTGCCAGCATTCACCTTTACTACCATCGAGAAAGTCGCCGCGGTGCTTCCTGCGAGACTCACATTGCTGCAGACTACATTGCCCGTACCGCCGCTGACCGGAGTGATACAGCTCCAGCCCGCGGGAGCGCCCATGGAAACGAACGTAGTGTTGGTGGGAACAGACTGTATAACCGTGGCATTGTCGGCTGCGCTGGGACCGTTGTTCGTCACGACCTGCGTGTAAGTGATGTTATTGCCCGCGGTGACAGGATTCGGCGCAGCCGTATTGGTCACACTGAGATCGGCACTAGAAACAACATTGGCTACGTCCGTGGCGCTGTCATTGGCGAGGTTGACCTCACTGCCGCCGCTTACCAACGCGGTATTGGTTACGGTGGAGGGTGCGGTCTGCGCCACATTGGCGTTAATCGTAATCGAGGGATAACTGCTACTCGGGCCGAGGACGTTGGGATTCACGCAACTTACGGTTTGAGATGCAACGGAGCATGCCCAGCCAGTGCCGCTGGCAGTAGTCGGAATCAGACCGAGGGGAAGCGTGTCATTGACAACTACAGCGCCGCTGGTCGATCCATAGGGGCTCAAGTTGGAAACTGGTACGGTATAGCTTGCAGCCGACCCACGAGTGAAGTTTCCCACATGGCTCTTGCCCAAAGTCATGTCAGGGGTGCATTGCGCGCCCGACTGGGTTCCCGAGGTCTGTGAAATGCTAGCGTTGGTGACGCTGGTGCCCGCGGCGCCCGCAGTTGATCCGTAGGGTACGCCGGGATTTTCGGTGAGACCGCTCGCCGCGCCAGCCACGCTGATACTCGCCGGGGTGCCTGAAACGAGAATCACGCCCCCGCCTCCACCGCCGCCGGGGCCGTGCCGGTTCCCGAGAGTGAAAGGCTCGATTTGCCACGCGTTGCCGCCGGTCCCGCCGTTGGCTTGCAGAGTGAGGCCGCCTTCGCCGCCATTGGCGGAGAGAACAACGATGCTGCCGCCGGCGCCACCACCACCGCCAGCGTCGTTCAAAGTTCCGTTGTAGGCAGAAGCGCCGTTGGCCGTAAGGGTGCCGGTTCCGCTGAGCGCATAGGTACGAATGATGATGATGCCGCCGCCGGCCGCGCCACCACTGGCTTGAGTGTCGCCATCGGAGTTGTTACGCGTACCCGCGCCGCCTCCGCCGCCCATCGCCACGCGATTGACGGTCGCGGGAAAAAGTGCGCCACCCTCGCCGCCGACGCTGAGGTTAGTGTTCCAGGAGTCTCCCCCAAATCCTCCTGCGCCGCCGTTGCCACCGCCGCCGCCGCCCGCGTTCTGGTCGTTGTTCGTTGGATCGCCGTCAGTACCGCCGCCGCCGGCATTGGCGGGAGCGCCACGGCCGCTGCTGCCATCGGCAGCGCCTCCGCTGGGATAATCGCTCGTAGTCTTCGAATAAGTGCCGGCAGATTCGACCCAAAGCGGCGTGCCTGCGATTCCCTCGCCCTTAGGCGCATCGACGCCGTTTTCCAGGACGCCGGTATAAGCGGCCGGCGCAGCGTGAAAGTAATCAGTATTGTTTCCGCCGACGCCTCCATTCAGTTGCAAGCCCGCGCCGCCGCGGAAGCCGAGACCGTCGACTGCCACGGTCGCGCCATTCAGGGTCAGGGTATTTGAAGTGTCCAGGGCAAGCACTCCTCCCGTGGAACCGTTCCAAGCGAGGGCCGTCGGTGGTGTGGTGGAATTAAAGGAGGCGGTGGTGTATTGCGGCACCACAATCACCTGGTAGGTGCTCTGTCCCGCGTTCGCAGACGCCGCCGCTGCGTGATAGGCAAAGACCAGTCCGCCGCCGGCCCCCGCTCCGGAAATGGGAACTGAGCCCGCAGTGATGGGTCCAGTCGCGGTCACAAACTCGTAGTCGCCTGCGCTGTTCAGCGCTGTAAAACCTTGCCCTGTATAACCATTCCCATAGGCAACGCTATTGGAGTCGTTGATGCTGGCGTCCTGCATCTGGATCACCAGCAAGAGATTCCCGGCGGCGATTGCTGTTCCTGCGCCGGTCGCTGTGCCTACCGGAATCTTGGTTGCTCCCGCAGCGACGTTTGCCGTTCCGGGATAGTAGGTGTTTAAGACGCCCGTAAGATTGTTTCCTGGCGCGGCTTGGGAAACCGTGCCGCAAGCAATTGCCTGGACGGTGGCAACGGCGACGAAGGTGTTGTTGCCGGTGTTCGGATCGGGCGGCGTCCCGGAATCTGAAACGACGGCCGTATTGGCGTAGGAACCCGAGGTCCCCGCAGTTTCGACGACGGTTACAGTGGCGTTTGTCCCGCTAGCCAGCGTGCCAATGGCGCATGTGATTGGATTGGCAGTGGTGACGCATGTGCCCACGCTCGGGGTTGCCGAAACTAGAGTCATCCCCGCGGCCAGAGTGTCTGACAGGTTGACGGTATTGGCCGCTGAAGTGCCATTGTTGAAGATCGTGATGGTATAGGTCGTGTTCTGGCCGAGAAAGACCGCACTGCCTACGCTGGTCGTGACGCCAATGTCGGCTGCTGTCGGATTGATGGACACGGCCCCGAGCGACCAGTTGGAGGTTCCGTTAAATGTCTCTGAATTGGGGACGCTGGGCGCGCCGGTCCGCGTGCTGCCGGTTCCAGTTACGTCAGGTGGAGAGGCTCCGCCGCTCGCGTTATTCCACTGTGAAACCTGTGGGCCTGGGACGGTCACGGTCTGGTTGCCGCCAGTGGCCAGAGTATCGATAACCATCCCGTTGACTACGCTCGGTACGTTGATTTGGGAGTTGGCGCCGTTGGCGCCATCGGCCGCGACGAAGGTCCCCAGGGGCACGGTCTGATCCACTCCCGTGAAAGTTGTGGCTCCAGCGACCGCGCCGACGGTCAGAGCTCCAGGAACATTCACAGAAACCACGACTGCATTATTGCCAGTGGGAGAAGCCAACAAGTACCAGATTTCCGCCCGGCGCGTGTTCCCGGCGTCGTTGTGAGCACCCGCTTTAGTGAGCGCGACGCCGTTGTAAGTAACACCCGTGACCGTGGCCGTTGGATCGTTTGCGATGTTTAGCGAAACCCCAATGATGAGCAGGCGGTTGACGCCGCCATTGCCGGTGCGGTGATTAAAATTCAAAGTCTTCGTGCCCGGTCCCGTCAGTTCGGCAGCGGAGTTGGTTGAAGGTTGAGCATCGACGGCGACCTGCGCCTGAGAATGCGACGCCGTCAGCAGCAGGAGGAGAAGTCCCAGAAAGCCGAAGGACTTCAAGGGGCGCCCGCGGTTCGAGCGCGATGACCAGCGCAATCCCACAGCGTGGGCGAGCCTTGCAGCCAGGGATCGTCCGCGCACGACGCTGCGGAACAATCTGCCGCTGAATCCTGTTAGCTTCATCCGCACAATTTTTTTCCCGAACCTGATCTCTTTTGCGACAACAATGCCGAGAACTTGATCCCCGGACACTGGAGGATCGTCTTGCTCTCCGCAATCGCCGCGCGTGATGAAAAAATTCTCATTAGGATTGGTAACCACCACGCGGTGAAGCAGAAATCCTCTATCGCCTTTCGTTAGAACAATATCGCCCTTTCGCAATTTGCTCACGATTACGGGAGTAACATGCACAATCTCGCCGTCGCGAATTGATGGCGACATGCTGGCGCCGCGCGCCTCAAAGCGGACGCTCTTTCCACTGTTCAGCAGTTCGCGGCTGAGGGCCTCGAACCTCGCTGAATCAGGCTCGCTACTAGTCATGGAATTGAAGGACTTTGTCTACCGCACGTTGGTCTGGCTCGAAGGCGTAGCGATAGCAAGGAATCGTATCGGTGACGCGCTGCAAGACGTCGAGCGCGGAGTCCACGTACTCGTGGCGGTGAAACGGCACGAAACTGCGAGCGAGGAGTTCCGAGACTGCCTGACTTCGGGAAAAGCGGGTTATCGAGTTCCCTCGTCCGTGCTCCAGAACAAAGATTCCGGACAGGGGCGCATTGGCGGGAGACGCGTATGCGGCTTCGCCGTGCCAGGGCGTTCCGTGCATGAAAATTCGTCCGGCGTGTTCTCGCAGGATGATCCGGTCGTCGCTTAGGATTTGCACATCCGGCTGCGAACTCCATAAGAGGGCAGTCGTGCTCTTACCTGCTCCGGAGTGACCAACGAACAAATAGGCGCCACCAGTTCCAGGGACGATTCCGCAACCATGTAACTCGATCGCTTTCTCTCGGGTAAGGCGGTGAGTGATCAGGACCTCGTCAAGGGGATACTCCAGCGGAGCTGGGGCTTTATGGTGCCGGAAAGATTCCTCGCTCAATAACAGAGACGCCCGGGAGAATTGATCGTCGACCAGGAGCCGCTTGTACGGCGCGTCCCCCAGAATGGGCGTGCTAAAGTCGAACTGGAGTTCGTCTTCCGCCTGGTACAAGCGCCACAACGAGCCAGAATCGAAAAGCTGACGTCCTGTTGCCGGAGAACATTTCGCAACCCAGCTGACTTGAATATTTATGTCGGAGGGCCCGAGGTCGACGCGAAACGGCAACAGCGAAGGAACTAAAGTAACATCCGCGAGGCGATCACCAGCCACTTGAACAGTGACGCCACCGACGCGGAAGTGGCTGCAGTATGGAGTGCTCAAGTTTCCATCCGGATTGGAGTGCGCCCGAAAAGCATCGGCCATGCTCGCGCGGCCCCGTGAAATGCCGGCTACGATCCGATCGTCATGCAGTTCAAAGCTGCGCAGGATGCTGGGCTGACCGGCCCTCCCGTACCTGCAATCTTGCAATGACCGAGAACCGCTTCTTCCGGGCGCAGACTGATGGTGACGAGTCGTGGCGGCTCATACGGTTTCTTTTCGCCGGGTTGTTCCAACTCGTGATTCACTCGGCCCCCACTCTGGCGTACGCCCTCAGTGATTCCCACATCCTCCGCAAGACCCAGTTGCGGTCGCGTTGCTCAAAATCGGAAGCAGTGGCTGAGGGCTTGTCCAACCTTCTACGTCGATTTCTTTATTTGCAATCCGGCGCGCCGACTCGAGCAGGGCTTTATGCTCAGTTCCGCCGACGCAGAATTCGCACTCACCATGTGCCGGAACCTCTGCCCCAATCGCGGCTGCCCGCAAGTGTGCGACATGACAAAGAAAGGCTACCGGGCTCTCGCGGTCTCCATTTTCCATTTCGCCGTTTGCCGGACACATTCCGCACAGGGATTGAATCCGGCACTCGATACATTTCGTCACGCGCGAGCGCTTGCGCGTTCGCAGCTCATGAAGAGAGTGCTCCCATGCATATTTAAGACCGGCTTGCCGGATATCGAATGTTTCCTGCTGCGAGATCACGCAAATGCCCATCTCTCCATAGGCGTTGATGGCAAAGGCTTTCATTCCTCCACCACAGAAATAAACAGAGTCGTTCTGCGCGAGGTTGGGCGGATTCTCCAGGTCGTGCTTCGCCAGCCTGCGGTACTCGCTCATGCCTTTCGGAGCATGCATGTCGAGGGCGACGACCTCTTCAGGCGTGAGTCGCACTGCCAGCGGACTCTGCGAGCAGTCGATGCGCGGATTGATCTGGCCGTCGCACTTGAATTCAACCCCGAGTTCCTCTTCCGCAAATCGCCGCATGGCGGAGATTTCATGTTTGTTGATGCTAGTGGCAACGGTTTTCAATTTGAGCGGCAATCCTCGCTCACGTAGCAACCTGATTCCGCGCAGGCACCTTTCGTATGAGCCGGGGACCGCGGTCAACTCCTCATAGGTCTCTTTGGTGCGGCCGTACAAGGTAATCTCGATGCCGAAGGGCGGCCACTCCAGAAGGTAGTCTGCGATCTTTTCCGTGATGAGAGTGCCGTTGGTAAAAAGGGTGATTAGAAATCCTTTTTGCTTGGCGTAGGTGTAAATCTCCAGAAAATCCTTGCGGGCGAAAATTTCACCGCCGGTATAGAGAAGCCAGAAACAGCCCATCTCAACCAGTTCGTCGAGCATGCGAAAGTGTTCTTCGGTGGTCATTTCGCGGCTACGAGCGTTTTGGTCACCCATAGGCAGGTTGTTGTAGCAGTGCTGGCACTCGAGAGGACAGCGCCGCGTCACCTCAATCGAAACTTGAAGCGGCGCTCGCTGACCCAAGTACTGCTGATGTAGGCCTTCGCTGAATGCCCCGTAGGTTAATTGATCCAAACTCCTCCTAATCTGGCTGCAAGCGACTCGTCCGCGATCAACACGACTCTGCCGTCGCCACTTTCTAGTGCCGCTTTGTCATACTGACGCTGCGACTGGCGGGCAGATCTCGACTAGCCGCACCGTGAGCATCTCGTCCACGAATGTCGCCACATCCCGCCGCGCCTGCTCTTGCTCAACCTCGTACTCCATCTCAACCACCCTGATCAAATCCGTAAGCGCTTTGGGCGATTCCAATAACTGCCAAATCAGAGAGCCGGTCCCGTTGAAACTGTAGATCGACGCCAGGTCCCCGACTTTGCCGCGCACCGGCACGATGAGGGTTTCACCAGCGACAACACGCGAAACAACCGTCCGAGAGCGGACGAAAAACGACTGTTGTGAAGGTGTTGGCGAGTCGCAATCCGGTTTGTTCCAATTTCGTAACATTCGCCAGTACTCGAAAGCCGGTTCCTTTGTGTTCAAATTGAGACTACGGCAAAACTGAAGCCCTAAACAATCGGCGTTCGATGTAGGTATTTAGTTGGTTATCACTATGCGTGGTTCCCAACCTATCGATAAAACCAGCGCTTCTGAGGGCTCTCATTTGCGTCTAGGCGCAAATCTTTCTTCGAATGGCAGCCGCCGACTATTACGAAAACTCATATTGGACAAACGAAATGAAACGCTATAAAAAGTAAGACGAAACAAAAGTTGTCGCTGGCTCCTTGTCCGCGACGAATCTGGCGGACGCCCGGGGGGAAGCAAACTCGAGTGTTAAACGAAGAACGTCGCCGCGCTATTTTGGACATCTTGAACCGTCAGGGCCGGGTCCTGGTGACGGAACTATCGCGGCACTTCCAGACTTCTCAAGTCACCATCCGCAAAGATCTTGAGATTTTGCACGCTCATGGGCAGGTTCACCGCACGCACGGGGGCGCCTTGCCGGCACGCGAAAGCGTTTTGGAAGATCCGACGCTGCGCGAAAAGGAGAAGTTGCATCAGCAGGAGAAACTGCGGATTGCGGAAGCCGCCGCCAGCAAAGTGATGGAAGGCCAAGTGGTAATCCTGGATTCCGGCACCACCACGACCGCTATTGCACGCGCGCTTCGCGATTTTCGCAGCCTCACCATTGTGACCAACGCGGTCAACATTGCGGCGGAGTTGACGGGCACCGCGGTGGAGGTAATTCTCACGGGCGGCACGTTGCGCAAAAACTCATTTTCGCTGGTTGGACCCATTGCCGAAGAAACGTTGCGCCGCTTGAGCGCCGACCTCCTGTTCCTGGGTGTCGATGGATTTGATGTGCACTATGGATTGAGCACTCCCAATCTGCTGGAGGCAAAAGTGAACCGAGTGATGGTCGAGATCGCTAAGCGCACCATTGCAGTTTGCGACTCGAGTAAATTCGGGCGCCGAAGTCTGTCGCTGATTGCCCCTCCATCAGCCCTTCAGGAAGTAATCACCGACCGCGGAATTTCCAAGTCTGATTTGCGCACTTTGAAACAAGCGGGCATCGAGATCACGATTGTCTGAATGGATTCATTGCCTGGCGCTATTCACGAACCAATTTGCAGGAGTCACGATGGCAGGTTTTGACGTCACTATCGCTGGCGAACTTAATCTTGACCTGATCCTCTACGGTCTCCCGAACGAACTTCCACCCGAGCGCGAACTGCTGGCCGAGCGCATGATGCTGACGTTGGGAGGATCATCTGCGATCCTGGCACACAATCTTTCCGCTCTGGGCAGCCGCGTTGGATTCCAGTCGCGCATCGGTGATGACGATCTAGGTACCAGCGCTCTGCAATCGCTACAAAGAAGCGGAGCGGATATTTCGCGTGTACGCCGCGTGCCAGGGTCGGTCAAGACCGGGCTTACTGTTATTTTGCAGCGCGAGACCTGGCGCAACATGGTGACGTATTCGGGGACAATCGCAGAACTGACGTGGGACGATCTGGATTTCGATTATCTTGCGAATTCGCGTCACTTCCACATTTCTTCTTTTTATCTTCAGCGCGGCTTGCGGCCCAGAGTGCCGGAGATATTCCGCAAAATGAAAGAAGCCGGTCTCACTACCTCACTCGATACAAACGACGATCCGGACGATGGCTGGGAAGGCGGCCTGCACGACGCGCTGCGTTACGTTGACGTCTTCCTCCCGAATGAGCGTGAGGCACAGAAAGCGGCAGGAGTGAGTGATCTCGAAACGGCGGTCAAGAAACTCGCCGCACTTGTGCCTCTGGTGGTGGTGAAACTGGGCCGCGAGGGAGCGATGGCGCAACGCGGCACGGAGCACTTCACAAGCCCTGCGCTCAGAGTCGATGCAGTGGACGCCGTTGGAGCGGGAGACAGTTTTGATGCTGGCTTTCTGCATCAGTATGTGCGCGGCGCGGATTTGCCCGCATGCCTTCGAGCTGGCAACCTGGCTGGCGCTTTTTCCGCCACTCGCTCCGGAGGAACTGAGGCTTTCCGGGACGCAAAACATCGTGAGCAATTCTTCGCGGAATTTAGTTCCGACAAATGAGAGTAAAAGATTTTTCAAGTTTCGGCGGTGCACCCCTATGGTCTCCAAAAAGGAGCACCAATTCTCCACCCTGTTTTCGTCCCCGCAGCCGATCTTGAAGTATCGCCTCTTCTGACGACGGACGTTACTCCGGTTACCATCGGCGCCTCAAATGTTGTCATATGATCGAGACTGGATACTGCCGATGAAGAAGCTCAGTTTTCTTGTCTCGCTCACCAACGACGATAACGACTACCAGCAGGAACAGGCTGCTGCCGCGGAACAAGCAGCCAGGCGGTTGGGAGTGGACTTGAAGATCGTCCATGCGAATAACGACGCGGTTACGCAGAGCCAGCAACTGCTTCATTACATTCAGGGCGCAGCGGAGTCGCGTCCAGATGCAATCGTGTTCGAACCGGCGGGCGGGACGGCGTTTCCACAGGTGGCGCGGGCCGCAATCGGCGCGGATATTGGATGGGTTGTCCTGAACCACGACCCAGACTATCTGCACCAATTGCGCCAGAACTGCCATGTTCCTGTTTTCTCCATCAGCTCCGATCATGAGGAGGTGGGGAGGATTCAGGGCAAGCAATTTGCTGCGCTGCTGCCGCAGGGCGGGTCTCTTTTGTACATCGAGGGTCCAGCCAATAGTTCTGCGGCGCGCGAGCGAACCCTGGGCATGACCCAGACCAAACCCGCTAACATTCAAGTGAAGACGTTGCGAGCCAACTGGACTGAGGAAAGCGCCCATCGCGCCGTAAGTTCCTGGTTGCGGCTAAGTACTTCGCAAAAGAGCCTGATTGATCTCGTGGGGGCCCAGGACGACAGTATGGCGGCGGGGGCCAGAAAGGCATTCGCCGAAATCGCTGAGGGAGAGCGCGAGCGTTGGCTGAAGATACCTTTTACGGGCTGCGATGGCCTTCCTAAGACGGGTCAGTCGTGGGTGCGGAGCGGTCTTCTGGCAGCCACAATCTACATCCGGCCTAACACTGACCTCGCCCTGGACATGCTGACGTCAGCGATTCGCACTGGATCTCAACCGCCCGAGCGCAAGGTAATTATTCCGGACTCGGTGCCGTCGCTCGAGGAGCTCGCTGCTCGAACAGCGAGCGGAAAGTTGCATCGCTCCGCCGGTGTTTGAACGTCGGGTACTTGAGCATGGGGATGCCGACTCTGGCCGGCATCCCTCAAGTACTAACCCCTATCGCTGTGGCGGAAAGTGCTCCAGCATTTTATCCACTGCCTTGTCTAGCTTTTTCTCGTTCTTCTCCGGTTTGTCGGAGAGCGAATCACTTGATACGCCGCGCCAGATAAGCTGTTTGTTGTGGGCGTCGTACAAGTCAAGAACCAGCGAACCGACAGGATAATTTTCTACCTGGGTTGTGGTTTCGCCGAACCCTCCCCATCGCCAGCCACCCATACCGTTATAGAAGGTCTGGTATTCGCGTTCGTTGTGGGTGCTGCCGACTGCCGTAACGGCTACATCCCCGCCCGTGTCGACTCGCTGCCAGCCTTTTGCTTGCAGTGCGTGGTCCACGGCATCCTGGATGCGGCTCTGCCAGAGAGGATCTGTAGTTTTGATCTTCTCCCAATAATAAGTATGGTATTGGGAAAAATTAACGTGATGGTCATAGTCAGTTTTCACATCCTGCGCCAACGCAGCAATAGAAAAAACGAGCACCGCCATCAAGGCGGCGGACGAGATGCGGAGTGCGTTCATAAGGTCTCTCCGAAACAAGAATTCTGGTGCGCAAGGCCGAGGCAGGTTCGCCATCAGCAGATTGCGCCATAATGAGATGCGGACTGGCCTTGCAGGGATTGCGCCTACAGAAGAGTCCAGTGCAAACTAAGAATATGACTCCGGAATATGTTCGGGGATGGATCTCAGACCGGGCGCGGAAACCGTCACTTCGCCGAGCTGTATCGAGCTACTTTCTAAAGTTATCCTTCGCGCTTTGATGAACCGGCGTCTGAGATGCGGGCACCTGCTGCCTCGATGGGTCTACTGTTTGGGCCGGATGCTGACCTGGTTGCGCCTGCGGTGAATCGGAGGGCGGTAAAGACCGCTCCACCGGTTGGGGTTTCTGTACCTGTGACCATGCGATCAGTTGGGGACCCAGAACGTTTTCTGGTACGGGACCCGGATGACCTTGTACATCCTGCCCGGTCGTGAGCGGAGCGATGGTTATCAGTAGGGCTAGGACGAATGTGAGATTTGTCTCTAGTTTCATGACAACTCCCTAAAGACGAAGGCGGCGGGGGCGGGATCTTAACGGCATCTCTGCCCTCCGTAAAACTCTATGGATAAGTTCTATGTGGGGACGCCAGGGTCGTCCATACACGGTTTAATGTAACTCTCGGCTTGTGAGGAGAAGGAGGATTCCTTGGGTAGGTTTCTGCGAAAAGATACAAGCTTTACAGTATAGAAAAGCATTATGGGTGACATTAGCCTGTGGCTCTACTCGACAGACGCCCCCATCGAGCAGGTGCCGTTTCACTGGGAGAAATGACACCTGCTCCCCTTCTTAAAAAGAGCCCTTCTTAAAAGAGATTGCATACCACTTCGATATTTACAGCGTCTCGAAGAACGAAATACACATTAGAGGGGATTCTTCTTCCACTACGCGCGTTCTAACGTAACCGGAGCAGGACTACACACTCTGAGGAGGGCATTATGCTTTATTGGACGCTAGTGTTTCTGGTGATTGCTTTGATCGCTGGAGTTTTGGGCTTTACCGGCGTGGCGGTCGCTGCGGCGGGCGTCGCAAAGCTGCTGTTTTTTGTTTTCCTGGTGTTGTTTGTGATTTCACTGGTCACACATTTGACCCGCCGAGGCAGCGGGGTCTAGAACCTGCGAAGTTCGGCAACTGTTTATTTTTCAGCACCGATGACAGGGACACCTAGACATTCTTATCCTGTCTTCGGTGTTTTTTTGCGCGATCGCCGCTGGTAGACGCACCATACCTCCCAACCTTTGCAATCTCTTGCAGCAACTAATTTTCTAGGTTGCGATTAAATCTTGAAGGCGCAGCAAGATCGTGCTTTCTCAGGAGAGAAAAGGTTTTATGGCAGACGATTTGGATAAGAAAAACCAGCAGACCGGACAATACGGACAGGGTCAGCAATCTGGACAGGGCCAACCTGGACAGGGCCAACCCGGACAATCCGGACAGGGCCAGCAAGGCGGTCAGTCCGGCCAGAACCAACCCAAGAAGGGCAATCAGGGTCAGAACGAGAACCAGCAGGATGATCAGAACCGTGATCGTCAGCGTCGTTCAGCGTAGTTTGGAACTTTGCCGCTGGAAGTCCCGGCTCTTCGGCCGGGACTTCTTGTTTGCCAATGTGCGTTATGGAGTATGTTTAACGAGTCTTGGATCTGACCCGGGTAAGGGGGCCAAATGACAGCCAAAAAGCAGCTCCAAAAAAAACAGAGCCTCTGCTCAGTACGGTCGCCCGCAAACTGGGTCACGCCGCGGGGACATTTACGAAGGTCACGAAGGAACTAACTGGGAATCTTTCGGCCGTCCCCAGCACCGTCGCAGCGAAAGTGCGTCAGGGCGCCGGCATTGCTCCGGCTGTCCAGCCCGCGACTTCTCGCGGTGCCCACAAAGCTTCCTCGGCGCGACGTAAGAGGAAGGCGACAAGAACGGTCAAAACAACGGCCGCACGGAAGCCTGCCGGCAAATCACCTCGCAGAAGCAGCAGATCCACCGGCAGGAAGAAATAACCAGAGCCGCCGATCGCTCTACCGAGCGGCTGCGTGTCCAGCTGTCGTCGCCACGTAGTATAAAACTCCCCAATAATTGAGGCGAGCGTGTACGGGGTCCGGGGTATTGTCCCCGCTTGCGTTTAGGTCCTATTTTCAAAGAAGCCATGAGAGAAAGAGCCAGCATGAAAAAAGTTGGCGTGGCGGAAACTATTTTAGGAGGAAATACAAAATGCAGAAGGACTCATTGCGGGAGCTGTACATCGATGAACTTCGGGACCTTTACAACGCAGAAACACAGCTGGTAAAGGCTCTGCCGAAGATGGCCAAGGCGGCCGCCAACGATCAACTGCGTCAGGCATTTGAAGAACATTTGCGCGAGACCACCGAGCATGTGACACGTTTAGAGCAAATCTTTGAGCAGTTGGAGGAGAAACCATCCGGCAAGAAATGTCTTGGCATGGAAGGCCTGGTGAAAGAAGGGGCTGAGACCATGAAGGAAGACTTTACGGAGGACGTAAAGGATGCCGCAATCATAGGTGCAGCCCAGCGGGTTGAACACTACGAGATGGCCGGCTACGGAACCGTCCGGGCTTTTGCCGAGCTTCTGGGCGAGAACGAGCATGTCTCTTTGTTGGAACAGACACTAGAAGAGGAAAAAAAGGCGGACCAGAAGTTAAGCGAGCTCGCCGAGGAGATTAATCCTCAGGCGGCCCGGGCTGAAGGGGAAGGACATGGTGGTAGAGGGTCTCGCGAAATCCGCAGTACCACCTCTAAATCCAGGAGAGCCGCTTAACGCAATCTAGGTATAGCGGGAAGTGTAGCGGGAACCGAAAGGGCCACGTGCAGTGGCCCTTTTTCTTTTCATCTGGATACAAACTACGGTATTTACCCGATACTGTATTTCCTGGGTTTCATATACAGTGCATCCACTGTAATTCTGCAGCGCATCACCCGCATCGAGGTAGACATGCCAAACGTAAGCCCCCATTCTGCAAACAGTCCTCTAGGGAAACTCCAATCCTGGCGAGAACTGTATACCGCCGCCTTGTTTGAGACCGATAAGGAGAGAATTCCATCGCGCATTGCAGATGCTGAGAAAGCGATTGTGGCGAGAGCACGGGAGCTCTTTTCTGCTAGCTCAGACACAATCGAAGAAGATCAAGCTCTGGATGACGCTTTGTATGCTTTACGGGCGTTGCAGAGTTGTATGGATGTCCGCGCCGCTGCCGCCTGAATTTTGATGGGTGCTGTGGTACAAGGGCAGCTGGACTTGCGCCGTTTCGGTGCCCAGACGTCACAATGAGTCAAACCTTCCAGAGTTGAGCTAGGGCGCGGGCTGCGTCCGACAGGGCACGTTTTTCTGCGCTCGCTTGCGAGATCCCCAGCACTTTCGCGCGCGCAACGATAGGAGCCCGGTATCGCAGCGTCTTTTTGGCAGCGGCGACATCGGCTCGATGAATCTCGCAAACAGCCGTCTCAAACGCGTTTCTGAGATCGTCGGGTGAAGGGGAACGATGGGTCTCGATGCTCTGTCCTACCATCCTGTATGCCATGGGAGATGCTCAACTTTCTCGTTTCGTACGGCTTCGACTCTTCGCACTCTAAATCGGTGATCGCCCGCCAACAATACTGTTTAGCACCGGGTGCCAGCCATCCGTTTCCCTACTTGCCGGGCCTATTTCACTGTAAAGTTTCCGTTGAGAATGGGCGGGATGCTCTTCTTGACTATCCACTAATTGCGAGGTTTCTGATTGCAGGAAGACTTCTTGAGGCCCCCTTAGAAAGTGGGCGGGGCGTAAGTCTGGGGGCCTCACAGCGCTTTGCCCGAAACACATCTCAGCGTGATTTAACTTGCTTTTCGTCGAGTAGTACGGATCTCTTTTTCCTCCACTACCACGGGCTGCTCATCGTCCACCGCGTTGGCTGCCCTGTCCTTATCCGCCTTGTCTGCCGCATTTTTCCCGGCGTCCTTTACCTTGCCCCAGGCATTCTGGACCTTGCCTTCCGCCTGTTTCACCGCACCGTGGGCTTCCTTCTCCGTGTCTCCAGTCCACTCTCCCACTTGGCGTTCCACACGACCACTTACATCTTTGAGCTTACCTTCCACTCGATCTTTATTCATAACAGTCTCCTCGTAGTTGATTTGGACTTAAATGCGTCTTCCTTAGAAAACCTACGCGCTCTTCCTTCGGTCGGCCCGATCGGCTCCGTAGTTCTGCTCGTCCCCTCCCGCGTTCTCGGACTTCGGCTGAGAGTGCGCCTGGTTCTGATGTTCTTGAAGTTCTCGGTCCGAATTGAGTTGCTGATTACAAACACTGCAGGTTACAGGGTTGCGGTCTTGACTCATCATCACTCCTAAATCTCTAAACGTCTGCTACAGGTCGGCCCGCAAGTGGGCGGACGAAACGCTCAAAGTACCGGGCTTCGGCCTTGGATCAGGCGAATCAGAACCGCAACAATGGCCAACACGAGCAGAATATGAATAAATCCGCCCAGTGTGTACGAACTCACCATACCCAACAGCCAGAGGATCAGAAGTAGAACGGCTATAGTCCAGAGCATCGGAACTCCTTTTCCAGAGGCGTGAGCCTCTTCGGTTCGGCAACTGCAGTGAAGTGTAGGCGGTTCCTGTTGGCGGCAGGTATCCGGTAAAGTCCCTATTCCAGGCGCTGTCTCGCTTTATGTGCCTACAGGGCAGAAAAAATATAGCCCCTGGCCGCTTGCACGTTAGTTCTGGGTTCAGTAGATCTGGACGATCCCGTTGCGCACCGCATAAAGCGTGAGGTCAGCAACCGAGTGCAGGTCGAGTTTTCGCATGAGGTTGGTGCGATGAGTTTCCGCGGTCTTAACGCTGAGGCTGAGAGCAGTGGCAATTTCCTTGGTAGTCTTGCCCTCGGCGACGAGCTGAATCACTTCCCGCTCGCGTGGTGTCAGAATACACTGACCGGAAGGGTCACTTTCTTCATGTGGACGCAGATAACCATCCAGCATCATCTGAGCAACTTTGGGAGTGAAGAACGTTCGCCGATTCTGTAGGGCCTCTACGGCAGCGACCAAGTCTCGCCCAGCGTCAGACTTAAGCAGAAAGCCGCGGGCTCCGGTGGCCAGCACTTCGCGTACTACCTGCTCCGAATCGTGGACCGTCAGAATCAAAATGCAAGCGTCGGGTGTGGTGGCTAGGATTTGCCGTGCGGCATCCAGGCCATTCAGATTCGGCATTCCAATATCAAGCAGGAGCACATCGGGTTTCAGATTCGTGGCGAAGGCCACCGCTTCACGGCCATCTTTAGCCTCGGCGCAAACCTCCCAGCCCGAATGGTCTTCGAGGAGCGAGCGAATGCCTTGCCTCGCGATCTCGTGGTCATCGGCGATAAGGATTCGAAGCACTGTAATCTCCTCGATACGAACGGCGATGTGTTGCGATCCTTACCTGGAATCAGCCTTGTCTATAAGAGATAGTTGCGCTTATACGGGCGTCGGTTGCAAAAAGACTGCCCAATGTGGGTCTGATGCCGTTTAGACCGGGAGGCGACTAATACATTCCTCACCGTAGATTGGGGATATGCGTGGGACCGAGGAATGGCATCTAAGATGGGGACGGAGGAGTATTCATGCGTTCATCAGCCGCTTCCTGGTGCTTTGGCTCATTGCTTTCGACTGTTCTCGTAGGTGCTATCTCGCTTTCCGCCGCGGCTCAAGCCCCTGCGGGCGCAGCCCCGACCACGCCGACGGCTGCCACCAACCCGAGTCCGGCGGTGCAGCAATCATCATCGCCTGCCGGAAGCGACCCATCGCAGGCTCCGACGTCTGACCAGAGCATTGGAAGCCAGAGTCCGGTGACCCAGGAGCCCAGTTCAGGCGACCAGGGCGGAATGTTTGTCTTCAAAAAACAGGTAGAAGAAGTCGTACTGCACGCGACAGTCTACGACGAGGCGCGAAATTTAGTTCCTGGCCTGGACAAGACTGCCTTCTCCGTGTTGGAGAATGGCTCCCTCCAACCCATCACGTCATTCCGGCGGGAGGACGTTCCGGTGGCAATGGGCATCGTGGTGGACAATTCAGGCTCCATGCGTGACAAGCGGGAAAAGGTTACGCAGGCAGTCTTGAATCTGATTCGTGCGAGCAATCCGAACGACCAGATCTTCGTGGTGAATTTCAGCCAGAACCCGTATCTCGATCAGGATTTCACTTCCAATGTGAACCTGCTGCAAGCGGCATTGCATCAAGTCTCGGCCAGGGGGAGCACTGCTCTCTACGACGCAATCGTGGCCTCCGCGGTTCACCTGAAAAACAACACTAATCTTGAGAAGAAAGTGCTGCTGGTTATTACAGATGGCCAAGACAACATGAGCCAGGAGACCTTGCAGGAGGCGTCGCGCCGGTTGCAACAGGCAAACGGTCCAACTCTCTATGCGGTGGGTTTGCTGGGCAGTGGGTTGCAAAGATCGGGGCGCGATGCGCTGCAGGATTTGGCCGCAGGGACGGGTGGGGTGGCTTACTTCCCCGACTCATTGGATCAGGTGGACAATATTACCCGCACCGTTGCGCATGACATACGTAGCCAGTACCGGATCGCATACAAACCAAAGAATCAGAATGTGAAACCGGAGTATCAGCACCTGCAGGTTGAGGCGCATGCCCCGGGATATGGCAAGCTCACCGTCCGGACCCGGAGTGGATACTACCCTCCCGAGGCCGGCCACTGATCGTTGGTTGAAGAAGGCACCTATACGACGGTGGTTTCCGTCGTGTTACGCAGCTGCGGCGGCATCTGGATCTGAATGATGTTGTTTTTGATGGCGTACACCACCAGATCACGGATGGAGTGCAGGCTAAGCTTCCGCATGATGTTACTGCGATGCGTTTCTACGGTTTTGGTGCTCAAGTTCAGGAGTGAAGCGACTTCCTTGGAACTCTTGCCTTCTGCGAGAAGCTGAGTGACCTCACGCTCTCTGACGGTCAGCGTCGGCAAATTTGGAGGCTCATTGCGGGATATTGCGTGCCCCTTATCCAGGAACCCGGCCAGCACCAAGTCGTTCACCCGCGGCGTGAAGAACATCCGCTTACTCTGCAAAGCTTCGACCGCAGACACCAGATCGCGAGCCGCGTCGGATTTAAGTACGAACCCGCGCGCGCCAGCATCAAGAGCCTCACGGATAACCTGATCGGAATCGGTAATCGTTAGAACGATCACTTTGAAGTGAGGATCATGCTGCAGCAGTTGCCGCGTGGTGTCGAGTCCGTTGAGGTAGGGCATGCCAATGTCAACGATTACGACGTCGGGCTTTAACTGCTTGGCCATTTCGACCGCTTCGCGACCGTCGGATGCCTCTCCACACACTTCCCATCCCTCATGCTTCTGGAGAAGAGCACACAGCCCTCGACGCACAATTTCATGATCGTCGGCCAACAAGATGCGTAGTTTCATGGCAGATCCTTCCTTCCACGTACACCCAGAGATCGACAAAACCCCAGTTCTTCTTTACCGGCTCTCAACACGCAGCCTGCGGGCTTCGGGCCAGAGCTGTAAATACTCGGTGCTGGCTCACGGCTTCAACGGCCTCTAAAAGATCGCGCGCGGCATTCGATTTCACGACATAGCCTCTGGCGCCTGCATCCAACGCCTCTCGCATCATCTGCGGAGAGTCGTGTTGCGTGACGAATAGAACTTCGAGGCCGGAGGTCTTTTTCCGCTGAATCAGTCGGCAGGCTTCCAGGCCATTCAATCGCGGCATGGTGACATCGAGAACTACAACATCAGGTTGCAGACTGTCGACCTTGTCCAAAGCCTCCAGCCCGTCGGATGCTTCACCCACCACTTCCCAACCGGGGCGACCTTCCAGAAGGGTTCGCAGCCCTTGCCTCACGATGGGATGATCATCCACCAGCAGAATCCGAACTGCCATAAAAGGGTTCTAGCTTTCCGAGGCACCGCTTGCAGCGGCTGGCTCTCGTTCTTAACTTTACGCCGTCTCTGCCGCGGGAGTCCACAGGCGCCAGACACCAAGAGACATACACCCCCCGATGAAGCACCTTAAAATTAACATTCTCTTGTTAGCCGCCGTATACAGAGAACACTGTATTTTCAGAGGACGTCTCAAACTTAGAACTCTAGTTTTCCATCGGACTCATCGCCGGGAAATAGGTCTCCTGATGCAATAGTGCGTCTACAGCCTCGACAATGGAACCGACATCTGATTTGGCACAAGCGCCGCGGACGCCCGCCCTGCGCGCTTCCTCCGCCAGTTGTTTCGACAAATGTATGGTGACCATGAGGATAGGAATTTCGGGAAAAAGTTCCGAAATTTGCCGTGCCACGTCAAGACCGTTAAGGTCTGGCATTTGAAAGTCCAGCAGAATCATATCGGGTGGATTCTTTTTCACCCTCTGCAAGGCTTCCCCTCCAGTTCGAGCCTCATCGCATACCTGCCATGAGCTTTGCTGCTCAAGCAGGGCTCGAAGATAGTGCCGGACCGCCGGGTTGTCGTCTACGACCAGAATACGGACCAAGCAGCCCTTCCCTTCCCCTTTATGAATACGGTCTCACTCTGATTCACGATAAGAGCGCCGATAACATCTCGCAATACGGTGAAGGCCTTACAAAGCCATAACAAAACAGGTTTCACCAAATTCCTTTATCGGTTCCCGTGAGTTTAAATTCCAGCGCCGCAGCTGCCGCTAAGCCTGGCAGCAAGCTCAAGCGCAGCGTGCTTTGCAGTTCTCCATTGAGCAAGAGCCTTTTCCACTCCGAGGCGTAAAGCTTCGCGGCCTGCGGGAAAATCGGGATGCGCAAAAACTTTCGACGAAAATAAACCAGTTCGTTGCCAAATCGCGCCGCACTGGTTACAAGGGGCGGCAACGGCAGATCACTTCCGCAATAGGATTTGACATAACCCGATACAGTGACAAGATAGGTTGCCAGGCCATCCCAGAGTCCTGCCGACCGCGCGAGCGACTTCAGATACACGTAGTCGACTGCACCTGAGTCCACCAGCCGAGCCGTATCGACGACGTCGCACAGCCGCAGATAGAAGTGACGATACATCCGTTGCAGGGTGCTGATAATCAGGCGTTCTTCCGGCGCGGGCACGCGCAGAGTGTGCACACCGAACTGCGCATGACGAGACCTCTTGACCAACGAATCGGTGATCGCGACCTGCTCGCCCGTTTGTCCCAATCGTGACACGTGCACCTCTACAAGTTCGGGTAGGCCGGGAACAACGAAGTTCCATTTATTGGCCAGCCGGTCGCCCCAGCTCCGTTCCTCTAAGCGGGCATTGAATCGCTCCCGCATGATGGCGACAACGTCGGCACTCTCCGCGTTGCTGTAAAGATCCAGATCACTTCCCAAGTCGGGCCAGTGATCGAGCGACTTGATCACAATGACATCGCCGGCTTTTTCCAGCCCCTGGCAAATTTCGGACAAGAAAGAAAGCGCGTGCTCAATTCGAGCTTTCTCTTTGACGATGGCATTCTCACACCACTGTGCCTCTTCTTTGCCTGCGGTCGCCATCGCCGCATGCAGAGCAGGAAAGGCACGCAGGATCACATGATGAGAAGTCGCAAGGCTCCAAAGCTCGCCAAAGTCCTGACGGCCATAGAGGGCCACAGTCCGCGCGATTTCCGTAGACCAATCGGGCGGCGAAGTCCCGCCGTCTGAGCTGCTACATCCTTCAGCCCCCAGCAGGAACTGGGAAAGGAGGGTCAGACATCCCGTAGAATTTTTCACGCCAGTCATAACTTCAGTTGCTCGTCTCGTCAAATTAGTAAATCCGGCTGTTCTTTGATGTGAAAATGGGCTAGCAGGTTGTTGCAAAGGCTGCTACTAACGGATTCAGTGGGGAGCGGACTGCGATGAATTGCCGCTTCCAGAGCCGCAATCGGCGGCGCTTCGGCGCTCGATTGCCGTTCCCTCTTCATAGTCATTCCAGGTTTCGATCAACAGAAACGGAATCGGATCTGAACTGTCGTAATAGTGCTGATAGAGATTCAACGTTGTATCAAACGTTTTTCCGCAGGCGCTTTCCATGTGGCGATTCAGACCCCATTTTGCAGCTGAATCGTCGAAACCCGGCCAGGCTCCTCCGATCGCAATTTTGTCGGGATGTTTGTTCTTCATCGTTTTATAAAAATTATCGAGATACTGTTCGCCCCAGTTGCTGCCATCGGCCGCCCATCCGCCGGGGCCAGGCTGAACCCAGGCATAGGATCCAGCAAAATCGCCGGCGAATTGTTCAGGAGGCTGGTCTTTATAGATTAGAAGAGGCGGCCTGTCCCAGCTGCTGCTGTGCTCACGAACGCGATTCCAGTCAATGTGACCACTCTTTGGAAAGATGAACATCATGGGCCGGCCATCGTAAGTCAGGTATGCATCGCGGTATTTGGCCGAAGGGCCAAAATAGTCCTTGTAAGCTTTGTCGAGGGCCGCGATGGCAGCATCGGTGGCTTGCGCGTCCTCATCTTCGGACTCGTTATAAAGGAGCGCGACCTGGAAGTGATTTTCGCTGGCGGCTTCTTGCAGCAGGGCGAAGTTGTGATCTGAGTAGGGGCGGCTTTCGCCGTACCAGTCGACAACAAACGCCGAAATTCCCATATGTCGAGCCTGCTGAATCTGCTTTCGAAGCACGGCAGGATCCTGACTCGAATAACCAACATCCATGTGGGTGTGATCGCCGAACCAGGGCATATAAACAGCCAGAAGTTTGGGAGATAACGCCGGCGCTTGCCCGTTTTGCAGGAGGGCACGATGGGCGCCGGGGGTGGTGCAGCCCCCGGCCATCACAAAGCACAATATGGACAAACTAAGTAGCGCCTTCGACAAGTGACGGCTCCGTTCCTTCAGCCTTCCTGCATAACAATTAAGATGCGGCGGAGAAGGCGCCGGTTGGTGCTGGAAGGGCGCGGAGAGGCCCGAGACGCCGTTGATTGGGCCTTGGATACTGCATTTAGTGCCTGTAGTGCCTTGCATCAAAACTGAGGAACCGCCTGCAACTGGCGAATCACCCAACGATCGGCACCGGGCGTCATGAGGACGACGAAGTGTAGAACGACGTGTTCGTCCTGGATAATTTTCCCGCCGTCTGAAATCTGCAGTTGATACTCCGCGGTGTCGTGCAATTCCATGACATCGCCTTCCGGAGCGTAGAACACAGCTTCTAATCGGTGGGTCTGGCCCACGTAACGCTGGTTCAGGCCGGAACGCTGCTGGCTGACAACTGTCTCCCGCAGCCACTGCTTGGCTTCCCCGGTAAAAGGTCCCTCCAGAGGATCGAGTGTATTGAATTCGAGGGCCTGGGCCATACTTGTCCATGCGAAGCGATAATCGCGAAGGATTCCGCGTTCGGTTAAGCTCTCAACCGCTCGCGGGGCAGCTTTCTTCACATCCAATTGCACCTGGACCGCGGAGTCGGCACCATATGAATAGAACGTAGACCCGAAGAGCAGGATCAACATCGCTACCATCGGCACCACGCGACGATTGTGTCGGATGCGATTAAAAAGGCTCATGGGCGGGCTCCTACGCGGAGTTCATTGCCCATCACCACGCCGGACGCGGCTGATATCACCGCCGAGCCCGATGCTATGATCTGCGCCCGCGCCACGTCTTGCTTGATAGGTGCGTCAACCGTGCTTTTCGTATCTCCAGCTGTAGCAGTGAAGGTAACGATGGTGCCATCGGGCACGGGATTTCCCGCGCAATCGTGAACTGGCTCGGTTTGGACAAGAATTCCAGCTGCCGTGCGCTCGCCTTTAATCCGGAGATTGCAGGGATCGGAAGCCACTTGCTGCACGGTGCGCAGGGCGGAAAGATCGCCGAGTGAAGCGGTAACTTGCAGAGCGCCTGCGGATTTTCCGGATGTGGTGCGAAACCAGGCTATGCCATCCCGCGTGCTCACGTAGCGGGTTAACAAAGAGGCATTTCCGGTCTTTAGTTGGAAGTTGATCGTCTCCGGCGCAATCACCAGATTACGAAATTGATCAAACTGGAGCGCGACGCCACTTACGGCGTCACTCAGTGCCACAGGTACACGCGAGGGATGCACCAGAAAAGTCAGACTGGCAGGTTTGGCCGCAACCACGAAAAAGCTGGCATTGTGGCAATTGGCGGAACACACAACAGCGATGTATTCGCCCGCGGTCCGCAAATCCTGCGCCTGCAGATGTATTTCTTCTCCGAGGCTCACATCGCTTTTGCGCGAAACGCCCGGACCCAGAAGATAAAACGTCGCTTTGCCGCTTCCCGTGGTCGAAATGGTCGCCTCGTCTCCGGCAGTGACCGAGGCTGGAACACGAATATCCTGCCCTGCAGATATTGCGGCGAAATACAGCACTGCCGCAAATACTAAAAAGATGCGCGACATCTTACGACCTACCCAAGCTGTACTGGTTAACTACCACGTGAAAGTTGTGGACCTTCGCGGACAGGCTCTTGGGAATTTCAACCGCGAAAGGCTCCGATGATTGGGGCAACAGGGCGCGATCGACGTAGCCATCCGAGACCCACACGACTTTGCCACTGTTGTCGTAAAAACTGGCAATCACGTGCGAAATGTTGACGGTCTGGCCACTTTGATTGAGCAAGTCTCCGTGAAGGACAGTTTTCCCTTGAACATCGGAATCCAGCTTTTGATTCATCACTCCGATGACAGGGTCGGCTGACGCTGGAACCAGGGTCGCTTTCACATCCATGCGAACGTTCTTGACCTTGTTCAAGCTCACGGTGGGAAAATCGATCCGGTAAGGTGTGACTTGTTTGGGCAGAAGAACGTGGGCAATTTTGTCGAAGCTGGTTTCATCGTCGATAGGATTGCCTGATCCATCGACCAGCGTGGCATTTACGTTCACGAAGGCTGGAATCGTATCTTCGTTCACCACTTCTCCCATCACCACTGCGCCTTCCGCCGAGTCCACAGCGTTCATCGAGATGATTCGCACGTGGGGCGCATCGACATTCTTCGATCCCCACTGATCTTCAGCGCCTCCGCTGACCAAGTCCCAGCGCAGGTACGTAACCGGAATCACCTCCGACGGAACCGCGGGTATCTGAATCTTGGGCCAAACCGCCTTCCAGACGTCGCCTTCTCTGACCAGGTGAACATCGCGGACATCTTCGATGGGACCGACAGGCGTT
Organism: uncultured Acidobacteriota bacterium; assembly: GCA_963842075.1. Lineage (GTDB taxonomy): Bacteria > Acidobacteriota > Terriglobia > Terriglobales > Acidobacteriaceae > Sulfotelmatobacter. The sequence goes on from CAWJFA010000024.1 coordinate 1,108,468, forward strand.
GTCCAATGAAGGCGAACACGCATCTGGGCATCGTCATTGGTGATATGAAGCGGACGCGGGTCAAAGCCCTCGAGAGCCGAAAACGCCCGCAGACTGCCGTTCGAGCCGGTCCAGTCCTGGATGAACGACTGTTTGTCGGTCGCACTTGTCTTTGAAAGGGCAGCGAAAGCGCGGTCCCAATCGCGGCGCTGCACGTCAGACAGAAGATTCGTGAGCGCCTGCTGCGGCGTGCTGGCTTTTGGCGTCAGGCCGTAAACAGCGGCTCCGCCGGCGATTCCAACCGTTCCACGCGCGTGGCCCGCACCCGTGAAGGCGAGGACCATTAAAACTGCAATTACAGCGACAAGAATGATGGGCAGAGCTATTTTCATTCCAAACCTCAGGCCACGTAATGTTGTTCAGGATGTTCCGCATGGAGCGGAACGCCGACGCCCGTCGGCACGCGATGCTCCTCGGGCAAAAGAAGCTCGAGGAAAATCGCAAGGAAACTTACACCGATGGGCAATATTCCCCACAACAGGCCTTGCCACGGGGCAGGGATGGCGTCCGATTCAATCTTACGAGCGGGTGGAACGTCATCCTTCGACCATGCAGTAATTTCTCCGTTGTTGAAAGTCTCGATCTTTCGCCATCCCACAAAAGTCAGCAACGGTTCGTAGTACGGGTCGTGGACGAAAATATATTTCAGGCCGTACCGATTGGCGTGCTCGAGCATGGATCGGAGAGAAGCCATGCCAGCCGAACCGTAGAATTTGGCATTGGTGAGCTGGGCAGACCCGTAGTGCGTCATCTCAGGCAAGAGACGGGCGGAGTTGTAATCTCCGTCAACGCTGCCGGCGCTGCTGTAAGTCGACACCTTGGCCAATTCACTTCCGAAACCCAGAGTGATATAGCGGTAGGCATCGTGGCCGTCACGATTGAGGAAAGCGATGACAGGATCAACGTCGGTGGAACCTGCAGGGCGATATGGATTGGCCTTGAGCCACCAAAGCGCGGCGCCTAAGGTTGCGACCGCGGCCAAAGATAACGCAACCGCGGCCTTGGATTGAAAGCGATCCAGCAGTTCAACAACGAGAATGCCCACCAGCGGCATGGCCATCAACGTTGCCCAGAAGGTAAATCGCTCGAAAGTCAGAATTTCGTAGGCACGGCCCAACAGCCACCTGGGAAGAGGCGTGGTGCCGCCGAGTCCGAAAATCAACGTAAGCCAGAAGCCGAACAACAAGGGCACCAGGCGGCGAGACGAGGCTCCACGAATGAAAATGAAAGGCAACGCTAGAATCAACGCGCCGTAAGGGATGACGAAGTAGTTGATGGCGATAGTCGAATTCAGCAGGAAATTGGCGCGGCTGTCGTGGGGAATCGGGATCTGGTGAATTGGATGTTGAATGATCGTCAGCCAGTAAGGCAAGAGCACGAGTCCCACCCCTGCTCCCACCGCAACTCCGAAGACTGCGGCCCGCGATAACACTCCGGCGACGGAGCCAGAGACTCGTTCATCCTTGGCATCTAAACATGCTGTCCAAAGGACGGGACCTGCAAACAAGACCACACCGAAAATCAGGGTTACGTGGTGGGCGGCTGCGGCCGTCAAACTAATTGCGACACCTTTTAGCAAAGCTCGGCCGCGGGCTTCCGTCATCCATTCGTAGAAGTATGGCAGCGCATTCAAGTAGAGGGCTGCAGAAGCGACGGTCGCTAGCTGTCCTGCCTGGTAGGTCAGAAACGCCAGGGCTCCCAGGAAAACACTGCCCAGAGCGGCATAACTGGCGGCGCGATCATCGATCCAGATTCGGGCAAAACGAAATACTCCCACCGGCAGCAAGAGGACGGCAATCAGCTGAACCATCATGTAGGCCATTTTCAGGCCCATTACTGTTGAGAAGAGTGCGATCCACTGGTGCGTAAGAGGAGGGTAGGTGGTCTGAGAGAAGCCTCCGAACCATTTTTCGTTCCAGGGATTAAACCAGTGGTGGGCGTAGTGAGACGCGAAAAACATGTGAAAATTAGCATCGAACGAGCCCGCAGGCAGCTGCATCAACAATAGCGGCCCGTGGACGGCCAGGGCCACGAGGACGATTGCGAGAATCGGGATTGGACGAGAGTAGCTTTGTTGGGTTGTGCTCACAGTTTGGCGCTCCAAGAGAGTCCCCAGCCATCACTTCGATTCAGAAACCGGCCGATAGGTTTACTTTATTGTTCTACCCTTAGAGTAAGTTCCAACTTGGGAAAGCAGCCTTACCAGCAGCAGCCGCATCAGATGGAAACCGCAGAAATATTTGGGATGCGGGAGGTAACCTACAGACTTGTATACAGCGTGGTGACGACTTGAAAAGCCGATTTCCGCTCGCGAGCTTTTGCATACTGGCTCTTTTTAGCTGTGCCTTGGGGCAGACATACGACGTCAATGGGCAAGGTGACACGTCTCCGCCCAGCAGTCAGAAACAACAAAATCCGTCAGCCGGCGATGCCTCACAAGGTAGTTCAGACTTGGGTTGGGGTTCGAGCATTGATGTAGCTCGCCAGGCGCGTGCCGCACAAGACGCGCTGAAGAGAAACGACTACGCGGCCGCAGTCTCGTTTGCCGAGCGCGCCGCCAAGTCTGCTCCGCAAAATCCTGAATTATGGTTCTTGCTGGGTTACTGCGCCAGGCTCGAAGAGCATTACCAGGCTGCCGTTGACGCCTACAATCGCGGCCTCAAGATTCAGCCCAACTCGGTCCGCGGAATGGCAGGGCTCGCTCAGACCTATGCCAAGATGGGCCGAACTGCGGAAGCAGAACAGTTGCTCCAGCGCGTTGTGGATGCCAATCCAAAGGATGCGAACAGTCTGCAATTGGCGGGCGAGCTGCTGCTCAACTCCGATGCTAAGAAGTCTCTCGAACTATTGCAACGAGCCGATGCGCTGCAACCAACCGCCCATACCGATTTGCTGATAGCCCACGCTTACGAACATCTCGGCCAGCTTGACGAGTCGACCAAGTACCTGAATCGCGCCAGGAATCGCGCGCCAAAAGATCCTGAAGTTTTAAGAGCCGTCGCGGGCCAGTATCGCGACCAGGGTCAGTACGATCTCGCCATTTCAGCCCTGCAGGCGATTCCCTCGAAGACCACAGACGTCCAGGCCGACATCGCATACACCTATCAGCTTGCCGGAAAACAACAGGAGGCGGCAGACCTGTATGCGCGCCTGGCGAAGAGCGCGAAGGGCAATCTTGGACTCAATTTAAGCGCCGCACAGGCGTTGGTAGCTCTAGGACAAACGGATGCCGCTCGACCTTTTCTCGACGAGGCGCGACGCATCGATAGCAACAGTTACCGATTGCACGCCATCCTGGGCTCGATTGCCGAAGGCGAGAATCGTTTTTCTGACGCCAGCAGCGAATACGATCTTGCGATCAGAAATCTGCCCCCAACCGCACCAGAAGGGCCACTCTATCCAATTGAGTTGCGCTTAAATCTCTACGAACTCGATCTTCGCCAGGACGACGAAGCGCGTGCCAGTAAAGAACTCGATGCTGCACAAGCCGAGATCAGCCAGGTAAATATCCAAACGTCTTCGCGTCCCGAGATGCTAAGACTGCGGGCGGCGATAGAAGCGGGATTGGGAAACATGGACGCCGCTAACAAGGACTTGCAAGAGGCGCTCTCTCTGGCGCCTTCCAATGTGAACTCCCTGTTGAACTACGGCAGCTTGCAATGGAAGCTGGGCCAAAAAGATGCTGCTCAGGCCACGTTTTCAAAAGTCCTGGAACTGGACCCGCACAACCGCACCGCTCTTTCGTCGCTTGGCTATCTCGCCCGCGACAGCGGCGATGCCAAACTCGCCGAGACCTACTTCGCTCGCGCTGTAAATGCACACCCCAAGGACTTCGCGCCTTACCTCGCGTTGGGCGACTTATATACGGCCGAGAGAAACTTTCAGGCCGCACAGAAAAATTATGAGAGCGCTTATCAGCGAATGCCAGGCAATCCGCTGATTGTGGCCGGAGGCGCCAATGCCGCACTTGAGTCACATAACCAGCAGCTAGCTAAACAATGGCTTGATCGCGCGACCGGAAAGATGAATGACAGCCCGCAGGTGAGCCGCGAACGCGAGCGGTATCTCATGCTGAAGGGCGACTATGCCGAATCCGCAAAGCTCGGTTATGCGGTTCTCGCAAAGCTTCCGAAGGATCGGGAAGGCGCGGTTTATCTAGCGTACGATCTGTATTATTTGGGCCGATACGAAGACGCACTCGCCCTGGTAACTAAGTACGAACCCATTCTTCCCGACGATAAGGATCTACCTTTGGTTGCGGGCAACGTCCACGCACATGGCGGACAATTACGGGAAGCGGTCGCCGACTTCACGCGCGCTCTTGATCGCGATCCAAAGATGGCGACTGGATATGTGAATCGGGGATTCGTGTTGAACGATCTTGGTGAGGCCAGCAAGTCGGTGAAAGATTTTCAGACCGCCATACGCTTGCAGCCCGACTACGGTGAGGCGCATCTCGGATTAGCATATGCCGATCTGCAGTTGCACCGGCCCAGGCCCGCGTTGATCCAGTTGGAAGCAACTCAAAAACTCTTAGGCAAGTCGCATGCTTGGCGCCTGGCCCGAGCCGAGGGTTTTCGGCAGGAACAGGATTACGCTCACGCCGAGCCGGAGTATCGGATAGCGCTGCAGGAAAATCCGAACGATCTCTCAACCCAACTGGCCTACGCCGATACACTGTATCGCCTGCGGCGCTACCAGCAAGCGATAGCCGCACTTGAGACCGCCGAAAAATTGTCCCCTTCAGACCCCGCAATCTACGCCTTGAGAGCCCAGGTGCACGCAACGGAAAAACAAAGGGAGGAAACACTGCACGACATTCAGTTGGCCGAACAATACGGCGGCGATCAGGTCGATATTCTGATGGGTACGGGTGAGGCTCTGTTGGCCCTGGGAGATCGCGACGCGGCGATGCAGAGGTTCTCGCGCGCCTTGGACATTCCTAACGGAGACCGCATCGGGGTGCGGTTAGCCGTTGCCCAGGTCTTTCTGCGGAAAGGCCATTACGACGACGCACGAAGGCAGGTCGCGCTTGGTTTCGCCGAAGCGCGTGTCGATTCGTCGCCCGTGCATCCGGACGACATTCAAGAGGCGGCCAGCATCTTTCTGGCCATGCACGACTTTGATCTCGCCGAAACCTATTTCGATAAAGCTCGACTGGCAGGAGCGAATCCTCGCAACGTGAGTATTGGATTGGCCAATACATACCTCGCTGAGGGGCAAACTCACAAAGCAGAAGAGGCACTGGCGAGTCTCGGTCCAGTAGATGACTATCGCGATGACTACGATTACATGATGACGGCCGCGAACGTATACCGCCAGCGACAAGATACGGTGCAAGCTCTCTCCTCTTTCGCGCAAGCTAATAGTGTCGCCAGCCAGGAAGAGCAGCACACCGCTCAAACCGCCCAGGATGAACTTGCAATGCAAGAGGGCCGGCAGCTTACTCAGAATGTAAGTTTCTTGCCCGATGCTTCGTTTGCTCCTGCACTTGAAGACATAAATGTTTACACGCTCGACGCCAAAATCCTGAATGTCACCAATCCGCTGTTGCTGCCGCCTCCGCGGCATTCCTATCAAGATCTTGCCGAGTCTCACTATCGCATCCACATCGGCAATCTGCCGGCAATCACTGGCTTTGTCGGCGAAAGTCTGACGACTGGACGGTTCCTTTTCCCCAGTGTCAATGTCATTCAAGACCGCAATACCTATGACACGTTTTTCAACGGCGGGATCACTCCGGTTCTTCATTTCGGTTCAAACAGCATCTCTTTCAATGGAGGCCTCCAGTACACGATCCGCCGGGACACGATCTCACCCGTGTTCATGAGCCAGAATCTTTTTCGCCAATTCCTCTACATCTCCACGAGTTCGTTTTTTAATTGGGTTTCGATTAATGCCAATGCCATTCGCGAGGCCGGACCCTTTACCGATCAAAATTTGAATTCGCGAGACGCCTCGGCAGATGTCGAATTCACGGTTGGACATCCTTGGGGGCAGACTGCCCTGCTCACGGGCTACTCGGTTCGCGACCTGCTATTCAATCCGCTGGTGCAGGAGTATTTCAATACTTCGAGCTATGTGGGATTGCAGCACAAGTTCGGCAGTCGGTTCACCGCTGCAGTATTGGCCGAGGATTTACGGTCCTGGCGAGTGCAGGGCACACAGTACGCCATAGCGCAGGCCTTCCTTCCGGGAGCCAGGTTTGAATTCCGAGCCAACCCCCGTTGGAATTTCCAGGGGAACTTCCTACTCTCGCGAGGAGAGGGCTATCACGAGTACGATAATGCGCAGAGTGAGTTCGTGGTCTCCTACACGCGTCCAATCCGCGGAACTTCTCGAGATGGCACAAGCGGCCCGAGCGTTGCTTATCCATTTCGATTTTCTTTCGGAGTTCAGCAGCAGACCTTTTACGACTTTGCCGGCTCTTCCAGGACGGTTGTACTGCCGGTTATACATTTCACTTTGTTCTAACGCATGATCTTCGAATTCTCTGAATCCTCTCCATGGCCGAGATGACAAAAATCGAGGTAGAACCCGAACCGGTAGCTGGGAATTCCGGGACAGCGGCAATTCCCGTCAAGACCGTGAGATCCAAACTTCTCGGCGGTAGCCTCACCCTGCTTGCAGGTTCCGGATTGGTTGGGATTACAAATCTGGTTTACAACGTGGTCACCGCTCGTCTGCTCGGACCCAGCGGGTTTGCCCACGCAACGGCGGTCTATACCATCCTGATGTTAGTGTCGGGCATCACTTTGTCGTTTCAGGTGGTGTGCGCAAAATATGTGGCGAAAAGCACTTCGCCAAAGGCGCAATCTGCCGTCTTCGCCACTCTACACCAGCGCTCATGGGTGGCCGGTATCACCATCGGTCTACTCTTATTTTTGTTGAGGCGCGCGCTGTCGGGATATCTGAATTTGCCCGACCCCGTACTGATATCACTGCTCGCGCTGGGCACGGCTTTCTATATCCCGCTCGGAGTGCGCCGCGGCTACATTCAGGGAATTCATGCCTTCGGCCCTCTCGCCGTCAACTTCATGCTGGAAGGCCTTGTCCGCTTGGCCGGAGTGTTCTTGCTTATCGAACTGGGCATGGGAGTTAAGGGCGCCGTTCTCGCTAGTGTGTTGGCGGTGATGGTTGCCTATTTTGTCGCCCTCCCGAGCCCCGGCTTGACTCTGAGCTTTCATAAAATTGCCATTTCGTTTCAGGAGGGATTGCAGGCCATTGTTTTCTTTTCCGGGCAAACTGTCATCAACAACTTCGACATTGTTCTCGTGAAACATTTTTTTCCTCCTGCCGAAGCAGGATTTTATGCTGCGGTCGCGCTAGTGGGACGGCTGGTCAATATGTGCGCCTGGTCGGTGGTGAATACTATGTTTCCCGTCTCCGCGGGCGCCCGCAGCGAAGAACACGAAGGCAGTCCGGTCTTGTTTACTTCTTTACTGCTTGTGTTTTTGATTCTGTCAGGCCTGATCTTCGGGCTTTGGATGGTTCCAAGCTTCCTGTGGAAGACTTTGTTCGGTTCGCACTTTGAACTGGGCAGCTACGGCGCGCTCGCCCCTTTGCTAATCCTCTATGCCATCACCACTGGAGTCTATTCGCTTAGTTCGGTGATCATCACCTACGAAATGTCACGCAAGATTGCGAATACCAGCTGGGTTCAACTGGCTTTCAGCGGAGCCTTGGCTCTTGGCGTCTACATGCTTCACCATTCCCTTCGCCAGGTAATTCTGGTGCAGTTGGTGCTGATGGTTGTTTTGCTTTTTGTTCTGACCGTGCCGCTACTGCGCGCTCATTTCACTCCCAAAGCTCTCCTCACTTACAGCAGCCTTCGCGTGGGACGCAGGCTGCCGGAGGAAGAGGTGATGGCTGAGTTTCTGAGGAGCGAATTTCATCACCCCGAATTTGACGAGTACCGTCATCAGTTCGATCAACTGGTCAGGCATCCAGATCTCAATAGCTCACGCGAGAATGCGGTGCGGCAAGCTTTATTATTTCTCCGGCGCGGGCCCATGTGGCGTGAACTCCCGGTCGATACCACGTGGTTCGAGGTGGAATTGAGGACTGAAGATCTGGATCGTATCCGATTTTTTCCCAGGGCACAGTGGCGCCGCGTAGCACAGGGAAGTTTTTATTTGACCGATGTTGTGGAACGGATTCGCGTCCAATTGGAAGCGTCGTCCCATGACGACTTCTTCGGCAAGTTACGGATCCTCAGTTCCTCGGTCCAGGACAACCTGATCAATCCGGCCGTCCTTCTCATCGGAGTCAATGAGAATGGACCTCTGACAATTTTGGACGGCAATCACCGCATGGCTGCGGCGATGCTTGGGCCATCCGCCCCCGTACTGAATCGCTTCCGCTTCATATGCGGCTTCTCACCCCACATGACACGATGCTGCTGGTATGCCACCAACGTAAACACGCTGTTACGCTATTTTAAGAACCTGGTGCGCTACTTTTCTTATGATCCGGAATCTGATATCGATCGATACCAGGAACCCAGTCTTCCGAAGTAATCACGGCAGCATCTACTGCGGCGAAGTAGCCACTGGCGGCGTAGGGGGTTCCTCCACCAACGTGTTATCGCGCCGGCGGAGCAGAATCGGCTCCTGCTGTGTACGCCGGACGCGCTGCTCTTGGGAAACCCTGGCTTCCACCTTGGAATCGTTGTCGGACGCAACCTGGATCAACTTCGAACCTTCGGCGGTACGTCGTGTCGCCAGGCCCACTTTCGCGTTGGCGCCGGGCATGGTCTGCGCTTTGTCGTAGTAAAACTGCGCAGTCTCGCGGTCTCCTTCGATCTCCGACAGGTAGCCGATGTTATTAACAGCGAATGCATTATTTGGATCGAGGGCGAAGGCGTCCCGAAAGTCCTGATCGGCAGCATGAAGATCGTTGCGATTTACCGCCGAGACACCGCGTATGTTCAATTCCGCCATTCTTACAGCGACCGTCTGGGTCTCTACGCGCTTGCGCAAGCTCGTGGCGTTCTGCGCAGCCATCTCGCTCACCGGTTTACCTCTCCACGAGCGGTTCAGAGTAACCACCGCAGCGGCATTTGAAGGAATGGCTGCGGCTTTATCGTAAAACTGCAGTGCAGCCTGCGATTCTCCTTCCATTTCCTTGGCGACGCCCAGGTTATTCAGAGTGAATATGTTATTCGGATCTTTCTGCAGAACCTGCTGTAGAAAAAGATCGGCTTCGGGAGCGCGGCCCTGTGAAAGCATGCGAACAGCTTGAACATTGTCGTGATTAATTTGGAGTGGCAGGTCTGGAATGGCCAGCGCTTCTTTTATTGAGCGCCCTTTAAGCCGAGGCGAGCTCGCACGGTCAATAACGGCTTCGGTGGCTTGCTGGCCCGCCAGCTCGTAAAAGCGCAGTGCCCGGTCCACCTGTCCTTTCAGCTCCGAGATATATCCCAAATTATTCAAGGTAAAAGGATCGTCAGGATCGAGAAGGTAAGCTTTGTAGAAGGCGGCCTCAGCCTGTTCGTAGCGATGCTTCTGAATGGCTTCTACACCCTCCTGGTTCAATCGCTGGACGGGAGTCAGATGGCTATGTTTTGGCAGAGTAATCTTGAGGTCCCCAGCCCTGGAGTTTGGGACCCATCCCATACCCACGGCGATCGTGCTAACGGCAATCCAACGTTTCCAAGCCATTCGAAAATGCCCTCTTACGCAGATGATAGCGAAGCATAGTTAAGATGCGGCAAGGAGGAGAAGGTTTGTCGACGAGTTGACCCTTTTTCGGAAAAACATGGCTTCCTTATGCCCGTTATTGGCATCGAACTACGGCGTCGAAAACTTAAGGGTGGGGATTATTATGAGTCGGTTCTTATTTTGCGTCGTATTGGGAATGGTTCTATCCGGCGGTGTTATTGCGAGCCCTGCGGAGGGGCAGGCGGCACCTTCGCAAAACCTCGTATCGTCATCCAATGTGACTCCGGTATCGCGCGACGCCATTCAGCCTCTCGAGGACAATTCCGAGATAGCACTCGATCCGGCTAGCCTGCTTCCCGACCTGCCTTCCCTACCCCCCGCGAAGGCCAGCCTAATTGGCGGCACGATCCAAAAACTGGACCGGGTGCGAGACGAGCTTACAGTGCAAGTCTTCGGCGGCGGCAAGATGAGAATCTTCTTTGATACCCGCACCCATATTTATCAGGGCGCTGACCAGGCTTCCACTTCAGATCTGCACCAGGGGGATCGCGTCTACGTCGACACGATTCTGGACGGAAGCGCCATATTCGCAAAAACGATTCGACTGAAAACCACCGGTTCGGCCGGCGAAAGTCAGGGGATTGTGACGAGCTATCGTAGCGACAAGGGCGAGCTGGTGCTACGCGACGTCCTGTCTCCCCGCCCTTTAAAGATACGCCTTACTCCTCAAACCCATATTGTTCATGGCGACCACACTGCTTCGGCGGGAGAGCTCGTCTCTGGAACCTTGGTGGCAGTGAAATTCGGTTCGCAACAGGATGGCCGGGACGTTGCCCGCGAAGTGTCTGTGCTTGCGGTTCCGGGAGCGAGTTTTACCTTTACCGGCCGAGTCACGGGGCTGGACCTTCGCCTCGGTCTTCTGGTTTTGACTTCTTCGACTGACAATAAGTCCTACGAGATTTATTTTGATCCAGCGGTGGTCGCGGCAGATGACAGCTTGCGGCAGGCCGCAGACGTCACCGTGCTCACACGCTTTGACGGCAGCCGCTATATGGCTCGCAGCGTGACGCTTAATTCGCAAAATCAGCAGTAAAGTGCCTTCGGCAAAAGGGCGGCGCCACGGGCATCACGGTCAATGGCGACCCGAAACATTCTTGTGCGTCACATATCTTGCGGGGTGCACGCGCCCGGAGCTGCGTTGGGTACAGGCGGCGTTGGCGGCGTTGCCCACGGGACGTTGCCAAAGTCGAAAAAATCCAGCAGATCTGGCTGCGCCGCATCGCGGTTCGTCAGGTGCGCACTCGAATTAATGAATCGGTTTTCCACAAACTTGAGGATCGCAGTATGGTCCATCGGAATGTGGGAAACGTAATGCCTCCGCGAGAAGGGCGAGATCACCAGGTTCGGCAACCTGAATCCCAGTTGCGCGGCAAAACCCTGTTGCGCAGGCGCATCGCCTGCACTTGCCCCGGGGTCGACGGGCTGAAGGTCGCAATGGAGAGTCGGCGTTCCGCCAGGGGCAAGGCACGGCTCGTAGCTATCCGCATTCACCGCAATTGTGCTGATATCTGGGATCGTTCCCAGTGACGAATCGGTGTTGTCATTTGAGTGTCCAGGCACGGGCGGGACATGGTCGAAAGGTCCACCGGGTTCGTCATAGCTCAGGAAAAATACAGAGTCTGCCCAGGACGCGCTCTGCATCAGCGCATTGATGAGGGTCGAAACCTGCTGCTGGCCTTCCAGAATCGACTGGCCTGATCCAGGATGTTCGTCGCTGCTTCCGTATGCCGCCTCAATAAACACATAACTCGGCAGAGTATTATTCTGAACATCGCTGAGGTATTGACTGAGCGGAGCGATGTGTTTGATATCGATGCAAAACGCATCACTGGAATCACCGACCGCTTGTTTTGAGCCAATGGTTGGCGCATTGCATGCGCTGTGTTGCGGGTTCAGGTACAGGTATTGGCTCGAATAGGAGAAATCGGAGAATGTGGTTACCGGGTAGTCGTCAGACTGCTGGCCCGGCCCGCAATCGCCATCTTTATCGGTACAGCCGCTCTCGGTAATTGAATAGTAGATTTTCCAGGTGACATTGTGCTGGTCCAGTTCCTCAAAGATTGTTTCTATGTTTAATGGATTCGTGAACTTATCGTCCGCGAATGGGTCCCGCACCAGGCCTTGCGTAGTTCCTCCGGTCATGGACGCAATGCGGTTGGGAGTGCTCTTGCTGGAAACCGGCGAGAACCAGCGGTCCGAGACGGCAAACTGCGAAGCCATGTAGTAGTAGTAGTCGAGTATGCCCTGGTCGTAATAACCCATGGCTCGCATCCCGACCAGGTCCGTGAATGTGCCGTCACCTGAACCAGCCTTGGCGAAGCCCTCTGCGGTATGCACGAAACCATCCATCAGGATGGGACGGTTAACACTGAAGTCGTAACGATTTACATCACCGTAGCTCTCCAGCCATGCTGAACTCATATCGTCGACGCAGGTGCTTTTTAATTTGAATAGACCAAACGATTGCCCTTCGTCGTCGCTATTGGTGAATCTCGTAAGCTTGTCGTCGATTCCATCCACGTTGTAAGTGATGCCGTCGTCGCCAATATTCCAGTTATTGGCCTGTCGATAGGGATTGAGCATCCCGAAGTACGAATCAAAGCTGCGATTCTCCTGCAGCATGAAAATGACGTGGTTGACCGATGAAGAATTGTCGGCCACTCTCCCTACGAGTCCCCGGCAACCAGACAGCGCCAGCAATAAAACCATAAGACATACGGCCATGAACGGGCCGGCCGGCTCTTTTGAACCCATCTTTAGGTTTTCCTCCGCTTGTAAATGGTACTGAAAGGCGTGTTGTAGGATGATTTTCCGCCCCTCAGGTGTTGGCTGGCAACTTGTTAGCCGGCGCTCATTTCTATGAAGAAACCTAATGAAACAAAGGGCTTACGGAAACGCAGACATTCTTTGATTGATCATACTAAATTCCCTTCACACGACTAGTTGACTGATAGCACCCCGGTCGTAGCACTTAGGTTCTTAGACGAACGTTATCTTCCCCTCAGAGAGCTTTCCGGCATAAGCTCGCACCGTTCCCAGAAAGTTCAAGGTCAGCGGCGAGGAAATTTACAGGCGGGCGTGCCTTCCTCTTTGTGGCCAACGTGTGCAAGATCCTCCGTTTTACCTGCTCCTGAGGACCCATGGTTCAAAAGTATTTCGCTATTGCAGTTCTGATCCTGGCTATTTCCACCGTGTGCGGCGCGAGTTCTTCCTACGTGGTACCAACCACCACTCTCGCTGCTCAAACTTCCAACAACACGAGTGCGGCCAATACCTTCGTGAGCCAGTCGAATGGCAACCGCGGCGCCGGAAACATTAGTAAGGTCGACATTCACACGCTCCTTTATTCGGGCGCGACGACGAAGGTTTATGCTCACATGGTTCTTTGGTTCGGCAAGTCGAGCCACATGAACATAGGCTACAGTTCCACTGATCCGGAACAAGTCAAGAGTCAAATTGACGACATGGTCAGCCGCGGCATCGACGGTGTGATTCTTGACTGGTACGGTCCCAACAACTCAATGGATCAGGCCGCCCAACTGATCATGGCCGAAGCCGAGAACCACCCCGGATTCACTTTTGCCATCATGGTCGACCAGGGGGCTATTGAGTGGTACTCGTGCCCAGGCTGCTCGCCTCAACAGGCATTTGTCAGCGAATTGCAGTACATCGAACGTACCTACTTCCCTTCGCCGGCATACATGACCATTGAGGGACGTCCAGTGGTCACAAATTTCAATGTCGATCTTTCCTATCCTTCGGTGGACTTCAACGCCGCAAACGCTGCTCTGAGTACGCATCCGCTGTTCCTGTTTCAGAACAATAGCGGCTTCAGCCATGTTCTCAGCGATGGCAGCTACTCCTGGGTCATGCCGACTACCACTGATTATGGGATCAACTATCTCTCAAGCTTTTACGACACAGGAAGATCGTTTCCGAACGAGTACACGATGGGAGCGGTCTATAAAGGGTTCAACGATACAAAAGCTTCCTGGGGATCAGACCGCATCATGCCACAACAATGCGGCCAGACCTGGCTGAAAACATTCGCGGAAGTCAACGGCCTTTATAACTCAGGGAAGCAGCTGCCGGAACTCCAGCTTGTGACCTGGAATGACTATGAAGAAGCTACCGAGATCGAGTCCGGCATCGACAACTGTTTCGCGCTCTCCCCTTCACTCAGCGGAAACGCACTGCAGTGGGCAATCAGTGGGGATGAAAATACAGTGGATCATTACACGGTATACGTCAGCACAGATGGTCTGAACTTGATGTCGCAGACGGATCTAACCGCCGGCGTTCACTCTCTGAATTTATGCAGCTTCTCAATGCCGGCGGGGAACTACCAGCTTTTTGTCCAAGCTGTCGGCAAACCCATGTTGGCAAACCAGATGAGCGAAGCGGTCAGCTACAGCCCTGCCTGCGCTGGGGTGGAACCGCCCTCACCACCGGCGTCGTCCATATCCTTTAGCGCATCGCCTGCGGCCCTTACGCTTCCCGCTGGGCAATCAGGAATGATTACGGTGACCGCCAAAGCTCAATCGGGGTCCTCAACCAATCCCATCTCGCTCTCTTGCGCGGGGCTTCCCAGTAATTTGAGCTGCTCTTTCTCGCCAGCCACCATTAGCCCTGGCTCGGGCTCCGCGACTTCAACTCTTACCATTTCTACCGTTGCCGTTCGGAGGATGAATTCGGCCCAGAACCGAAGGCCGATCCCAATCTACGCCAGCTGCCTGCTGTCCTTCGGGATAGTAGGCCTCGTCTTCATCGGAAATTGCCCCGGGCGGCGTAGCATTCAAGCCCTTGGCCTCATCGCCGTCATCAGTATCGGAATGGTTAGCGCCTCTTGTGGATGGAGTACCGGACCAAAGCCCATTACTGCTACCGCCACGAGTGCTGGATCGAGCCCCATTCCGCTCAGCTATTCCATCACCGTTAATGGGAACTCGTCCTCCACTCAGCTTTCCACCACCGTTAACGTTATCGTTCAATGAGGATTTGACGGCCGGCCGATTAATTGCGGGCCGTCGAACGGCAGAGCGGTAGATCCATCCGGAGGAATTGCGCGTCATCAGCCTCAACATCAGCGCTTTCGAAGGAACCCAACTCGGCAGCCTTCTGAATCGGGTAATTTGCCGCAGAGCGTCGGCCCTCTGATCGAGCTCAAAATGCCGTAAATACTTCAGCACGATGGTCGGCATCGTCATGCGAAGAGCTGTGAAATAATTCTGCGCTGCCATCTCTTCCTGTTTTGCCGGATTCATCAGGAAACGAATCAAACAGCTGGCTAAGTCCTGTGCACTCCCAGGTTGATAAAATTCAATTGCAATCTCTTCCCCTTCAGCCATCTGCCGAAAATCCGCGAGATCCGCGCATAAAATGGGTACGCCATAGGCACACGCGAGGTGCGCAACCCCGCTGCAGCCTGTAGAGGAAGAGTACGGCATTACAGCAACCGTAGCACTCTGGAAAAGATTAGGTAATCGGTCTTCCGGCACATAGCCGGTGAACTCAATTCTCGGATTGCCCGCGCACTTTTCCCGCATCGACTCCACATAGCCCGCGGCCTGAGGGTGATCGCCTCCGCCAATGATCAGTTTTGCGTTTGGCAGAGTCTGACTCACGACTTGGAACGCCTCGATCATTAGCTCCAGCCGTTTGTATGTGCCCCACTTGCCGAATGCCAGGATGCGATGCTCGGGATTTCCGCGACGCGAAAAATCTGGATATTCCGGCCTGGTCGTTAAAATGCCGTGCGATCGAAGATGCACATTGTCGCGGCCATATTTTTCGTGCAGGATATTGCGATATCCCGGCATCAGGACCGAGACCGAGTTCGACAGCAGCAGTGATCGGGTGGCTACCGCACCGGCCAACCGGTAAGCTCGCGGGTGCCGCACCCCGGCGTCCTTCAGATCCACGGTATCCATCAGGTGGTGCAGGGTCACATGGGTATAGCATCCGCTGAGGCGAGCCAGCACGGGAGTAAGCAATCCCAGAAAAGCATTTACGGGATTGCGGCCAAATGTACTGAACAGCAAATTAAACCACACCACATCGGGCTTCAGTTTCCGCAATACATTCAGAAGTCGGAAGACACTCAAGGGATCGTCGAATGACCAGCAGCGTAGAACAGAGAAGTCGTCCAGTTCAGGTTCCGACGCTGGAATCTTATCAGCGAGGATCGTAAGGCTGAGAAACGGATTGCGGCGCAATTCGTGGGCAATGTGAAGGCCATACTCGCTCAGTCCACCCTGACTGGGTGGGAAAGTGGTTACCAGACAAATTTTCATTATTTCTCCGCCCTACAGTTCCGCCCCAGGTATTCGATGTAGTTGTCAGGGCAGATGTTGGCTGCCTGGATGAAGAGAATTAACTTCATATTCATCTATCCAGCACTGAAGAAGGTAACCGCTTTTTATTGCACAGCGGGCTGCCCAGCGAACGACTGTTGGGGACCGGACATTTTCCGCAAAAATGCCTCCCTGACTTTCGCTTCAGCCGCCGCGACGGGAAGAGGATCGATCACGGTAATACTGCCCGCGAGACAGCTCATTGTGATGTAGGCTTCGCGGTTTTTACGAAGGAATTCCAGAGGATATTCCGGCTTTCGAGCCCGCGCCGCGACTGGATCCGCATCGATCACATATGCGACATCCGGTGCAGGTAACAGGGCCAGCAGAAGTCGAATAAAAGCTCTTGTTCCCCACCATTTCAGGGGGAGATTCGCGAGTTCATCGTAGATATAGCGGTCAAAAATCACCACGTCGGCATTACTTTTTCGTGCCTGCCGAACTTTTCGCCAGACACTGACTGCATCCAAGAGGTAAAGGAAGAAGCGCAAGGAGGTGACCGGCCACGCAGTAACATTCTTGTCGCGGCGGTTCAATGGCTTGTCCGGAGAGCCAATTCCCTGGTCGCCCTTAAAGGCTCTTTGACTGAGGCCCTCGCGGAAACGCGCCAATACCACAACATTGTCCCAGAAAGTCACAAGGTCCACGCGCAGACCGGCTTTGCAAAGCCAATCGGTGAGCGCTTGAATCTGGGTGGTCTTACCCGCTCCGTCGATGCCAGAGAAACTTACGATCTTGGCGCGCTCAATCTTCACTCGCTCTGACTCCATATGTCTTAACACGCAAGAGCCTAGTGTGTTCCTGGTGGCTTGCTGGAAGTGCCCGCAGTCAGCGCGACCACCGCCCCTACAGCAACAGCCGCTCCAATAATCGCTCCGGTTCTTATTATGATGGTCCGAACTCGGCGCTGCTTTGCCGGCGCTATGGCCACGCCTGCCGGCTCGGACGCAGCCACTCCGCTCGTACTGGGAGCTTCGGCTGCAGCTGTGCCTGCCGGCTTTTGCGGTGCTGGCGGCGGTGCCGGCTGACCCGCAGATTGAGATGGTGAGGATTGAGGAGCCGCAGGAGCTTCTGCCTGCGCGAGCGTAGCGCCTGGACTATCTGGCAACTCACTCCGCTGCAATGGCGCGCCGTCATTTGCCATGGATTGCTGGCGCGTTTCCGCAGAAGCCTGCTGCGCTACGACGGGCAATACCGGTCCCGCAAACCCAGAGACGAATACTCCGCTCCAGGCCACGTGCGCCAGTATCTTTCTCCATTTATCCATTGCCGCCTCGATGCACGCCGGCTAGCTCGCGGACTTCAGATCAGCAAGCCCGTACCCTGCGGAATACCAGGGCAGACTCTGTGGAACATCGGGCAATGTTACAGCCTGGAAACTTCGGGTTGCTTCCTCAGCTGTATCGAAAACTTCAAAAAGACGATCGACCCGCATGAGCTCCAGTATGGCTGCCGATGCAGGCGAGAGTTGTGCGAGCTTAATATCCCCGTCACGTTTCATGGCCTCGCCCATGCAGTTAAGCAGCATCTCGATCCCGGCACTATCCATGTGTTGGACCTGCGAACAATCCAGAACGATACGCGGACGATCGATTTGCAGCAATGGCTGCAGTTCGGCCAGGAACGCCCGCCCTTCTGAATGATTCAAGTTTTCCGGTGCTTCCATTACGATTACTGGACCTTTGGTAAACATCTCAATCACCCCTGTAAAGGATTTGGCGCTAACCCACATCGCTCCGGCGCTGGAGCTGTTGCTGGCTGTAATTCATTCATGATCTGCTGCTTCTTCTTACTGCGTCCGAACAGTAAACCGTTCGTCGCTCGTTTTCGAACTCTTACTTGCCTCGCTAGCGTGCTGTTGGACCGCATGACTGCCGGATCCGAAATCTCGATTACCACCCCGCGCGAGAGACTCATAAACTTATTTCCATTCGCAACTCCATGACACACATCCAAACAGATGCCGATATGAGTGTTCTGCAGGATCGAACTGTCTTCTACCACCGTGCCATAATCGATGCAGCAGTCTTTCTCGACGTTGCTGAAACGCGTAATTAAAGTATCTTCCATCACCTTAGATGCGCGACCGATGTATGCGGGTGCGACAATCCGCGATCGGCGATGAACTTCGGCGCCCTCATCGATCCAAATGCCACGCTTTATTTCCTGGCCCGGCGGGCGGACCGCGCAACGACCGCGAAGCACGTCGGAAGCAAATTGACGCAGGTCTTCAGGGTGGGTAAGCCGCTTGACGTATTCACGGATGAAATACGAGTTACCGCTGGTCGCCGGCTTCGTGAGCAAGTTCTTGAGTTCTGATTCTTGTGCTCTCTTGCAATCCACTACCCACAGATCCAGAGGACCTTCCCGGTCAATGGCGCGCGTAGCCGTCTGTCGCGCCTCGCGGTGAAAATAGAAGAGGTCGAGGAGATCGGTCTCCGCATAGACGGCCCCAGAAACCACGAATGTATGCTCGAAACCTTTCTGCGAATATTCCTGCAACTTGTGGCAGATCGCGGCGCACACATCATCCACAACGTAAGCTTCCACATTTTCGAAAGCTGTAAGCGACGGCTTGACGCAATCAGAGTTATCTCTTTGCACCAATACCGAGACCAGTTCCACGTCGGCACTCACGAAACGCTCAGTAATTCGATCGACCGTGGAGCGGCCCAAAATATCGAGGTACGGCAGCGGTTGCGCAAGCAACGCACCAACTTCCTGCGTGACCGCGGAGCCAAGAGCCTCAAGCTCGCCTCCGATCACTACAATCGCCCCTAACCCCACAGCTTTGTCCTCTCTGAACGCGTTAGAACTATTATCCGCTTGGCGCCGGAGGCGGCAGGCAGATCAAGACCCGAATATCCCTGTCCTAGGACAGCGATTCCGCCGTGTGATTGGCGGCGGAACGTCGCAAGACTCTCCGTTTCGGGAAAAGCAGGTCGCGCATCTTCATCTTGGCCTTGTGCAGCTGCGATTTCGAATTACCCACCGAACAGTCCAACATTTGCGCGATCTCATGATGCTGGTAGCCCTCGACTTCGTGGAGAGCAAAAATCTTTCGGCATCCTTCAGGGAGTTCCTGCATGGCTCGGCGCAACGCGATACGATCAATCGCGCCCGAAAGCCGTGGGTCGGGGTTCCCGATATCACGTCGGAGAGATGGCGAATCCGCGGATACAGGCTCGTCCAAAGAGACAATCGGAGGAGCCTTGCGGCGCCGCAGCTTCATCAGCACAGTGTTCACAGCGACCCGGTACAGCCAGGTGGAAAAGGCGGAGTCACCACGGAACGAACCCACGCTGCGAAATACCTGCAGAAAAGCTTCCTGAGTGAGATCTTCCGCCTCTGCTATGTCTTTCGTCATCAGCAGGCAGACGGAGTAGACCCGTTTCTTATGGAGCTGGAACAACGTGGCAAAGGCCTGCTCGTCGCCGCTCTGGGCGCGCTGAATCAGGCTACGTTCGGATTCGTCTCGGTTGGTTTCTTCTCTGACCGGAATCACATTCGCTGTCGCGGAAATCACGCAAGTCGCCACGGTAGTCTCTCCTTATCGAACTAGGGTGCTTGTCTGCTCTCCATAACTCCGGGAGCATCACTTCCAAAATGAGACTAGCGGCAATGCCGCCACCCGGACATCAGGATGCTCCTGTAATTGAATGCAAGACTTGCTGTACCGTGACTTGAAGCCAATTGCTGAGAACTTCTGAGTTTTTAGTTCTTGAAAGGACTCTTGCGGTAGCGAAACTTTTCCCTAGGCAAAGTGTTACGGAGCGCGATCAGCAGCAAGAAGGGCTCGCTCGCGATCAACGCTCCGTGAGACTGGCAGACAATGCTCAATCATTAAGCACAGATGTGCTAGTAAAGACGGAAACCCACCTCCACGCTGATCTGGACATTCACTGGATGACCATCTTTCTGCGCCGGTTGAAAACGCCATTGTTTGACGGCTTCAATCGCTTTGGCATCCAGTCCGAATCCCAGGCCACGCACCACACGTATGTCACGGGGATTCCCATGGTCATCGACAATCAGCCAGAGAATGCAGGTTCCTTGCGTCTTTGCGTTGCGAGCCTCTTCCGTGTATTCGGGATCTGGTGTCGAAACCGCCTGGGGAGCCGAGATTCCCCCGCCGACCTTATATACTCCTCCACCGATACCACCTCCGCTGCCCGCGCCCACACCCGGGCCGTGACCAACTCCCACGCCACCACCTGATCCGGATCCGATGCCGCCACCCGAACCCGTCCCATTCGAGGGAGGCGCTGAAGGAAGCGGTGCGCTGGATGGATTCCCCAAGTTCGGCATATGGTTTTCGGCCAGGCGAACTTGTGGAGGAATAACCACCGTTGGCTCCACAGCAAGCTTAGGGTGTTCATTCCGCATAATAATCTGCGGGGGCGTGATCTGCTGAAGAGCGAGTTTTGGCAACCTGCCTTTCGGTGCTTGTATGCGATCGTGATCACCACCGCCGCCGCCACCGCTCACGACCTTTTTGGCGACCGGAAGGGCGTAAGAATCCGGTGACGGCGCAATTAATGTCACGGTCTCATGCTGCTCCACCTTTTGCACGACTTGATGACCAAACATCGCGCCACCCAGAATCAAGGCCAGCAACACCACATGTATGACTGCAGACCCAACCAGGCCGTTGGATCGATAATTGTTGTACTGCCCCCAGATGGCTTCCGGTGCGAGTGCCCTCTGCTCTCGCAACCGGGCGTCCATCTGCGATGGCCGCGCGGTTCGCGCCTGGCCTGCGTAAACACGATCTAGCACCGCAGGCGACGAAAACTGAAGCAGCGCAGCGTGGCGAGAATTTTCTTGATTCGACATTGATGCTCCCCTGTGGTCTCGCAACAAATTCCTGCTTCACTTAGATGCACAGAAGCAGGAAGCGGTTTGTGAATTCAGACCCGCTAGCTAGAACGTCGAAGCTAAAACGGAAGCTCCGTTTTTGTTTCGCGCCTTGCCTCAGATCCGGCCTACTCGTATTAGCAAAAATCAAAAATCGCGGACTTCTACACTCCACCTTCTTGGGATCGACCAGACGATTTTTCAATCGAAGTCTCACTTGCCCTCGCCTGCAAATTTCATAACCGCCCGGCCAGAAGGAGTACCAGCAAAATCACAACCACAAGACCGAGGCCTCCGCTAGGGTAATAACCCCAGGAGCGGCTGTAGGGCCACGCTGGGAGCGCTCCGACCAACAACAGCACCAAGATGATCAGTAAAATCGTCGACATTGCACCCTCCGATATAGATATCGTTTTAAACTCGATTAGCGGAAGCCCGGCCTTCCAAAACCGGGCTTCCTTACAGATGCCGAATAAGTTCCGCTGTTAACGGCTGGCGGAGTCACTCGCAGGCGCTGTCTTCAACTCCCCGTGTTCGTGTTCTCGTGCCTGTTCCGAATACTTTCGCACTGTCGCCTCGAACGTTTGGGCCACGCTGCTAACGGGATGAACCTTTCCTTCCAGGATTTCGCTGAACGGTACGAATTTCCCGTAGAGAAGTCGCGTCTCGTCTTTGTCTTGAGTAACCGCCGAACCGTTCAAATCAATCCCCGCAAACACTCCGCGGGCTCGCGAATAAGTCAAAACTTCAGCCTTCATTTTCCAGTCGGTATCAGCTCCCGCGTCACGCCCGACCGGGCCCGCAGCCGCAGAGGCATCGGCGCCAATTTTGAACTTGCTGGAAAGCAGATGCTGCATTCCTTCATCATTCATTACCACCATCACCAAATCCACAGCTTGTCCGCCGAGCTGTAACCCCCAACTCCCACCGGTAATAGTGATTGGAACTGGCGGGCTCCAGCGACCACTAGCGGTCCGGCATGTCGCGACACCCTTCCCGTGGCTTCCACCGAAGCCCACAGCGATCTTTACCATCGAGGGAATTACAGCAATGCACTTCGCATCCTTCATTACCTTGTCAGGAATCGCCTTGTCGGGGGTGCCCATAATCTCGTCTAGGACCCTGGCCGAAGCCTCGATGCGTTTGTCCATGTCTGACGGATCCTTGTCAGCCGAAAAAGCCATTCCGGCGAGCAGCAGGCAGCTAGCACCGAGCACTAAGACGGATCTCGGTAATGTGGATCTAATAGCTCTTGTCATAAGCGGGCCTTTTCCGTGCTCGAAGCGAGCAACCGTTAAAATTTTCCTACGACGCTAAACTTAACTGTGAGGTCGGCGTCCTACCATCCGGTTCGGGCTGTAATGTGTATCAAGTGCGACTGCAAGCATCTACAGTTTCCACCGTACTGCGTCAATAGGCGCTGTTGGGTGGGCTGGAGGCAACTTCCGGATGGGCAAAGATCCGAGGCAGCAAGCTAAGAGGTTGCGCACAACTCACGCAGCAGTCGTCCGATCGGCGGATGTTTCGCCGGAGGACGCGATATCTTCAGCGCCGGTAACTTCCATATTTCCCTTGGCACGACTGATTTGTTCGTTGGATTCGCAGTGCACCGCAACCACAATGCCGCCTTTCAGCAATCTTCCTGCGTAGTGTTCGGCTTCATATTCAGACATTCCTAATCCCACCAGAGAGCCGGCAAATCCGCCCAACGCTCCACCTATTCCAATTCCTGCAAGTGCCGCGACCAGCGGTCCCGCGGCGATGACCGGACCAATTCCCGGAATCGCGAACGCTCCAACCCCGACGAGCCAACCCAGCGCACCTCCAACTGCCGCCCCTGAACTGGCCCCCACTGCCGCGCCTTCTGGCGCCCTTGTACCATTCTCGGCAACAAGTTCCCTGGATCCGGGATCATCCGGCAGCAGAACGGAAATATCTGCATTTGAGAATCCGGCATCTTTGAAAGCGTTGACAGCGGATTCCGCCGCACCCCGCGTCGAGTAAATTCCAAATACTGACTTATTTTTCGTCATCAGGTTTTTTGAGCTTTCGCGGATTCAGAGCGCCGATTCGGAGCGAGGATCGAGAATGTTTTCGTCCGATCCGGAGCCACACAGGTAAGAGTTGCCGCTCCAACCGCCAAAACCAATCAGGAAAAGTCCTTAGGAGGGATCAAAGTGCACAGTAGGAAGCGCCGTTTGGAAAAAGGGTTAATTCGAAAAAGGGTTAATAAGGTGAAGGGCTTTTTCGCGGCATATACTTTAAGGTTGTAAGACAGCACTGGGCTCTCGAAGAAGCGCGCCGGAGGGAATTGTGAGTTCGACCAGAGTTCCCGGCTGCGTGTTACTCAGGCGCAATTCTCCACCAAATTCCTTGGCACGCTGCTTCATGCCGCCAATGCCCACTCCAACACTATCCGGTCGCATTTCCACGATGCTCTCGCCAATACCCTTGCCATCGTCGCGCACTGCCACTACGATCATTCCGTCTTTTTGAGTGAGATTAATCGAGACCTTTCGCGCTCCCGAATGGCGAAAAACATTCGTCAGTGCCTCTTGCACGATCCGAAAAACCGCGGTCTCCACATCGGTTGAGAGCCTCGGAAAATCTTTTGGCTGGACATCTAGCGATGTTTCTATCCCGCTGCGCTTTGCGAGCCCCTCCAGGAACCAGGCCAGTGCTGATAGCAAACCGACTTCATCAAGCAATGGCGGATGCAAAAGGTGAGACATTGTACGGACTTGCTGAATTGCACGTTCAATAATGCTGCTGGCCTGAGACCATCCATCCGCTGAGGGTTGAGCAGATTTCTGCAACGCCATCTTGTCCAACACCATCTTGGCCACCGCCAGTTCCTGGCCCAACCCGTCGTGCAAATCGCGGGCAATCCGGCGGCGTTCTTGATCCTGCATGCTCATGAGGCGGATGGAAAGGCGCCGCAATTCGTCCGTCCTGGTATCGACCATTCTTTCCAACTCGGCGGCGTTCTCTCGAATCGATTGCTCAAGCATTTTGCTGTCGTGAATGTCGGAGCAGGTCCCATACCACTTCACGATCTCGCCCTCATCATCTCGAATCGGAAGCGCGCGAGCTCGGAACCAGCGATACGTTCCGTCTTCAGACCGGAGGCGATACTCGGCTTCGTAGTTTGTCCCCGATTCAACACAGCGCAGCCAGTGCGCCATCGCTTGCTCTTTGTCATCGGAATGAACATAGTCCAGCCACCCAAAACCATTCGCAGAGCCCGCAGGGGCGCCGGTATAGTCATAGAATCGATCGCTGATGTAATCTCTGGAGCCATCCGCCTTACGACTGAAGATAATGTCTGGCGCGGTGTGCATGATGGCATCGAGTTCCTGGTTTCTGCCCATCAGTTCAGAGTTAAGCTGCTGCAGCAATTCCGCTTTGCTGGCCAATTCTTCCGTGCGCTCGAGCACGCGCTGCTCCAGTTCGCGATTCAAGGTCTCGAGCTGCCGTGTCTTGCGGTGCAAATCAGCGAAAACTCTTACCTTCGCACGAAGCACTTCCTGAACCACGGGCACCGAAATATAGTCCACTGCTCCATGCTCGTACCCTTTGAGCTGATCCAGGTCCGTCAGATGCACGGCCGAGATAAAGATGATCGCCGTCCTCTGAAAACGTGGGTGCTGACGGATCATGGCGGCCAGTTGAAAACCATCCAGCTCCGGCATGCTTACGTCCATCAGCACCACGGCTACGTCGGTCTTTAACAGAATCTCAAGAGCCTGCTTCGCGGAAGTAGCTTTGATCAGGTTCTCGCCCAGAGCGGCGAGCATGACCTCGTAGCTGAGCAACTTGCCCGGCTGATCATCGACCATCAGAATGTTGACCTTTTCGTGTGTCACCGTTCGATTTTCTCCGCGCTACTCTCGCCAGTTTCAGGAACCACAGGACCGCTACTCAAGGCTATCTGTGCAGCCACATGCGCAACGATGATAGCAGTTGCTCAGTGTTAACCGGTTTGGCCAAATACTCTGACGCACCGGCCTCAAGACATTTTTCTCGATCCCCCTTCATGGCTTTTGCGGTCAAGGCAATGATGGGCAAGCGCCGGAACGAAGCATTCTGCCGGATCACCTGCATCGTTTCGTAGCCATCCATCTCGGGCATCATGATGTCCATGAGCACGATCGCGACGTCTGGAGTCGATTCCAGTTTGGCGATCGCTTCCCGGCCCGTTCCAGCCGTAATGACCGTCATTCCCCTCCGTTCAATAACACTGCTGAGAGCGAAAATGTTTCGCACGTCATCGTCTACTACTAGCACTTTCTTCCCCACCAGAGCGTCGTCGGAACGATGCAACCGGTCCAGCATTCTCTGCTTCTCCGCGGGAAGATCAGAAACCACGCGATGCAAGAACAGTGCAGTTTCGTCCAGCAGTCGTTCGGGCGATTCCACTCCCTTCACTACCACGCTTCGCGCCAGCGAATGCAGTCGGGCATCCTCCTCCGGAGAAAGTTCCTTGCCGGTAAAAACAATCACTGGCAAGTCACCCAGGGATGGAGCGTCGCGGAAGCGCTCAAGCACTTCGAAGCCCGATATATCGGGTAGACGCAGATCAAGCACAACGCAATCGAAGGATTGTTTATTGACGGCCTTAACCGCCTCTTCCCCGGTAGCGACGACCGTTACGTCGATGTCATCATAACCCAGCAACTCCTTGATACTGAGCTGCTCGGCCGGGTTGTCCTCTACGACCAGCAATCGCTTGCGGCGCGGGGCGGAATACTCCTTAATCCGATCCAACGCTGTTTCTAACCCCTCCGGGGTCGTAGGCTTCGTAACAAATGCAAATGCCCCACGGGCCAAGCCATGGTGGCGATCTTCGTCAAGGGTCAACATCTGAACCGGAATATGGCGGGTTGACGGATCCTGCTTCAAGTGGTTCAGGACCGTCCAGCCCAGCATATCGGGCAGGAAAACGTCGAGTGAAACGGCGGTCGGATGGTACTCCTGGGCCAACTGCAGCGCTTCAGCGCCACGACTCGCGACAAGAACTTTGAAGCCCTTGTCTCGCGAGAGATCACACAGTACTCGCGCATAGTGCGGATCGTCTTCCACGATCAAGAGAATGGCATCGTCCGGTTGCAGATTTTCCCGGTCGTCGGGGATTTTCTCAATCGGATGTTCCGCAACCGACAGCTGAGCCGGCGAAACCGACGAAGGAAATTTTCTTTCCATCGCGGTGGCATTGGACATGGATGGACCCACATAAGTTTGCGGCAAATATAGAGTGAACGTGCTGCCTCGTCCCGGGGCGCTGCGTAACTGGATTTCTCCGCCGAGCAGACTGGCCAGTTCGCGGCTGATTGCCAGCCCCAGGCCGGTTCCGCCGTACTTACGGCTGGTGCCAGCATCTGCCTGCTGGAACGCCTCAAAAATGATTCTCTGTTTCTCGAGCGGAATGCCGATACCCGTATCGGAAACCTCGAAGGCCACCACGGACGCGGCCTTTCCGAGGATCGGGTGATCCTCACTCCACCCGCTCTTAGCCGGCGAAACTGTCAAGCGCACGCCGCCAACTTCGGTGAACTTAAACGCATTCGACAGCAGATTCTTCAGCACTTGCTGCAACCGCTTGGAGTCGGTTACCACACTGCGAGCGAGATGAGGATCGCTCTGCACTTCGAATCCAAGGTGCCGGTTCTCCGCTTCGTGCCGGAACGGACGTCCCACGGCGTCCAGCAAGCTGGCGAAGAAGATCTCCTCGGCTTCCACCGAGACCGTGCCCGATTCGATTTTCGACAGGTCAAGAATGTCAGTGATCAAATTGAGCAAGTCCGTCCCGGCGCCGTGGATAGTGCGCGAGAACTCAACTTGTTTCGGCGTCAAGTTGCCGTCAGGGTTGTCACTGAGTTGCTGGCCGAGCACCAGAATGCTATTGAGCGGCGTACGCAACTCGTGAGACATATTCGCCAGGAATTCGGATTTGTACTTCGAAGTAAGAGCGAGTTCCTTGGCCTTTTCTTCCAGAGCCCGGCGAGCCTGCTCGATTTCCTGGTTCTTCCGTTCGACTTCCACGTTCTGTTCGGCAAGCTGCTGAGCTTTTTGCGCAAGCTGCTCGTTGGTCTGCTGCAACTCTTTTTGCTGCACTTGAAGTTCAGTGGCCAATTGCTGCGACTGTTTCAACAACCCTTCCGTCTGCATGGTGGCTTCGATACTGTTAAGCACGATTCCGATGCTAGCCGTTAGCTGCTCCAGAAATGCCAGTTGGGAGGTTGTGAAGCTGCTTAAAGAAGCCAGTTCGATCACGGCTTTGACCCGGTCTTCGAACAACACTGGAAGAACAATAACGTTTCGCGGAACCGCTTCGAACAAGCCGGAGCGTATCGCGATTGTGTTTGGCGGCAGATCGGAGATCAGCATGCGCCGCTTTTCCGCCGCGCATTGTCCTACCAATCCCTCGCCTAGCTTCAACCGCCGGAGGTGCCCATCCTCGCCGTCGCCTGCAAAGGCTGAGAGGAGAACCATCTCAGATGATTCCTCGCCTCCCATCTGGTAGATCACTCCCTGTTGGGCGCTCACTAGCGGCGCCAGTTCAGACAACAGCATCCGTCCCACTGTCGTCAGATCGCGCTGGCCTTGCAACATTCCCGTAAAACGAGCCAGGTTCGTCTTCAGCCAGTCCTGCTCCGTGTTGCGGTCCGTGGTGAGACGGAGGTTGTCAATCATGGTGTTGAGGTTGTCCTTCAAGTCGGCGACTTCGCCGCTGGCTTCCACTTGAATGGAACGTGTGAGATCGCCTTTGGTGACGGCGGTGGCGACCTCAGCGATAGCGCGCACCTGGTTGGTCAGGTTGTCGGCCAAAAGATTGACGTTGCCCGTGAGATCCTTCCACGTACCTGCGGCTCCGGGGACGTTAGCCTGGCCGCCGAGCCTGCCTTCCACGCCGACTTCGCGGGCAACAGTTGTAACCTGGTCGGCAAACGTGGCCAGTGTGTTCGTCATGTTGTTGATGGTCTCTGCGAGGGCGGCCACTTCGCCCTTTGCATTTACAGTCAGTTTCTGCGTCAGTTCGCCATTGGCCACAGCGGTTACGACTTTGACGATGCCGCGGACCTGTTCCGTTAAGTTGGCAGCCATCACGTTCACGTTGTCGGTCAGATCCTTCCAGGTACCGGCTACGCCCGGGACTTGCGCCTGGCCGCCCAGCTTGCCTTCCGTACCTACTTCACGAGCCACGCGAGTTACTTCGGCCGCGAACGCGTTGAGCTGATCAACCATCGTGTTGATGGTGTTCTTAAGTTCAAGAATTTCTCCCTTGACGTCGACTGTGATTTTGCGGGACAGATCGCCGCGAGCCACAGCCGTCGTCACTTCGGCAATATTTCGCACTTGACCGGTAAGGTTGCCGGCCATGGCGTTTACGGAATCGGTCAAATCCTTCCACGTGCCCGCCACACCAGACACGTTCGCCTGTCCCCCGAGCCGGCCTTCGCTGCCTACTTCGCGGGCAACGCGCGTCACTTCGGCGGCGAATGAGCGTAACTGCTCAACCATCGTGTTCAGCGTTTCCTTGAGCTGCAAGATTTCGCCGCGCACGTCTACCGTAATTTTCTTCGATAAATCGCCGTTCGCAATGGCGGTCGCGACTTCAGCGATGTTACGAACCTGGCCAGTAAGATTGCTCGCCATGAAGTTCACATTGTCGGTGAGATCTTTCCAGGTTCCGGCGACGCCGGGCACCTGCGCTTGTCCGCCCAGTTTGCCGTCAGTGCCGACTTCACGGGCCACACGCGTCACTTCGCCGGCGAATGCGTTCAACTGGTCCACCATTGTGTTGATCGTGTTCTTCAGTTCAAGAATTTCGCCTTTCACATCGACCGTGATTTTGCGCGACAGATCGCCGCGAGCTACAGCCGTTGTTACTTCGGCGATGTTTCGCACCTGACCGGTGAGGTTGCCGGCCATCGAGTTAACCGAGTCCGTGAGATCTTTCCAAGTACCGGCGACCCCGGGAACATTGGCTTGTCCTCCCAGTCGCCCTTCGGTGCCAACTTCGCGCGCCACGCGCGTCACTTCGCCGGCGAACGCATTGAGCTGATCCACCATCGTATTGATGGTTTCCTTTAGCAGCAGGATTTCGCCGCTCACGTTTACCGTAATTTTCTTCGAAAGGTCGCCGCTCGCGATAGCCGTGGCCACTTCTGCAATGTTACGAACCTGGCCGGTCAAGTTGCTGGCCATCGAGTTGACGGAATCCGTGAGGTCCTTCCACGTACCAGCGACACCAGGCACTTGCGCCTGTCCGCCAAGTTTTCCGTCAGTGCCGACTTCGCGAGCCACGCGTGTTACTTCCGACGCAAACGATCGCAACTGGTCCACCATCGTGTTGATCGTGTCCTTGAGTTCGAGGATTTCTCCTCTTACATCGACCGTGATTTTGCGGGACAAGTCGCCGCGTGCCACGGCGGTCGCGACTTCAGCGATGTTACGAACCTGGCCGGTCAAATTGCTGGCCATGAAGTTTACGTTATCGGTGAGATCCTTCCACGTGCCAGCCACACCTGGCACCTGCGCCTGGCCGCCCAGCTTGCCTTCCGTACCCACTTCACGAGCCACGCGCGTTACTTCGCCGGCGAATGCGTTGAGCTGGTCCACCATAGTGTTGATGGTGTTCTTGAGTTCGAGAATTTCGCCCTTCACATCCACAGTGATCTTGCGGGACAAGTCGCCGCGGGCCACAGCGGTGGTTACCTCGGCGATGTTTCTTACCTGGCCAGTAAGGTTTCCGGCCATTGAGTTCACAGAATCGGTTAAGTCCTTCCAGGTGCCGGCAACGCCAGGAACGTTTGCCTGCCCTCCGAGACGACCTTCCGTACCCACTTCGCGAGCTACGCGCGTTACTTCGCCAGCGAAGCGGTTGAGCTGATCCACCATCGTGTTCAGCGTTTCTTTCAGCTGCAAAATCTCGCCGCGGACGTCGACCGTAATCTTGCGCGACAGATCGCCGGTGGCGATTGCCGTTGCTACTTCGGCGATATTTCGAACCTGACCGGTGAGGTTGCTGGCCATGAAGTTCACGTTATCGGTAAGATCTTTCCAGGTACCGCCAACGCCAGGTACCTGGGCCTGCCCGCCCAGCTTGCCTTCCGTTCCGACTTCGCGGGCCACACGGGTAACTTCGCCGGCGAACGCATTGAGCTGATCGACCATCGTGTTGATGGTGTCTTTGAGTTCTAGAATCTCTCCCTTCACGTCCACCGTGATTTTGCGCGACAGATCGCCGCGGGCCACAGCCGTAGTCACTTCAGCAATGTTTCGAACCTGGGCCGTCAAGTTGCCGGCCATTGCGTTCACGGAATCCGTAAGATCTTTCCACGTACCAGCCACGCCTACCACAACAGCTTGTCCACCCAGTTTGCCGTCCGTACCCACTTCACGAGCTACGCGCGTTACTTCGGACGCGAACGAGCGCAACTGATCAACCATGGTGTTGATAGCTTCTTTAAGCTGAAGAATTTCGCCCCGCACATCGACCGTGATTTTGCGGGAAAGATCGCCGCTCGCCACGGCGGTAGCCACTTCAGCGATGTTACGAACCTGGCCGGTCAAGTTGCTGGCCATCGAGTTAACAGAATCAGTGAGATCTTTCCACGTACCCGCGACTCCGGGCACCTGTGCCTGACCGCCCAGCTTACCGTCCGTACCGACTTCACGAGCCACGCGAGTCACTTCGGCGGTGAATACGCCAAGCTGTTGAATCATGGTGTTGACAATGTTTGCCGAGCGGAGGAACTCTCCTTCGAGCGGGCGTCCATCCACGTCCAGCCGTACAGTCTGTGTAAGATTTCCCTGCGCAACAGCAGCGATCGCGCGGGTCACCCCGGCGGTGGGCCGGAGGAGATCCTCAACCAAGGTATTGACCGACACTTCCATGTCGCCCCAGGCGCCTTTTGACTCATGAAACCGCACGCGCTCACGGGTTCGCCCTTCCTTGCCGACTACTTGCCCCACTCTCTTCAATTCCTGCGCCATCTGCTGATTGGCCGCCACAATGGAATTAAAAGTATCGGCAATCTTGCCGGCCAGTCCGGTCCAGGAACCGGGAAGACGCGCTGAGAAATCCCCGTTCCGCACGCTTTGCAGGCTCGCCAGAATCACGCTCAGGTCGGCCGAAGGAGTGTCGACCTGGTGACTAGAATTCCCGTTGCGCTTACTCTTCTGTCCTTCGTCCGGTTTGCCGTTACTTACGGCGATCGCGGAATCTTGACTACTTCTCTTCATGTCCTCTCCTCGACTGCGGGAGTATATGTCCCTTCACGATTGGCGAGACTCTTGCGTCGTAAATTCTTTTCATTTTTTGGGGCGAGGTTTGCAGACACGCGATTTCGCCGCTAACCCACGGTTGCGGTCCGCGACTATGCCCGCAGGACGATAGAAGCGCTCTCGTTCCAATCATTGTTTACCCAAACATCCGTGGGCAAGCTTGGGGGATCGACAGACTACGATCAAATACTTATCACGGAAGGCTCTAGACTGGCCCTAGGGTATTTGCTGTATAGGCCGGCACCGACCGACTGGCATACTTTCGGGATTTTCCACATGTAGGCTTGTCACCATTTGCAAACATTCAGAAACTAAAGCGTCTCAAGGCCGGGGAACGGGCTTGTAGAAGGACTTGTACCACGGTTCCAATGCTCGATTGAGCGTGAGTGCTCATCCGCGGCGGTGGTATGATGGAGCTAATGTGGCTCTGAAAACGAGGGCCGCCGCGCAGGCGACCGAGGCCATGACGGAATCATGACCATCTGCAATAATCAGCACATCTAAACGTTGGAACTGAAAACCGTGAGGCAAGAACGGTAAACGACGGCGCCCTGTGGCGCCAGGGAGTACCGTAAGGGAATTGTTGTTGGTTTGGCTTCATCGCGGTGACTCTGCCCGGGCAGGGTCGAAAAAATGCAGACTGATCACAATTCAGTTCAGAACGCCCGAATTCCAGACGGCAATGATAGACCGGGCGGTGATAGTCCTGACGATGTGCGCCGCTACGCACTTGCGGTTCTGGCGGCGATCTCCGCATTATTGCTTCGTCGACTGCTCACGCCGCTTCTCGGCGAAAGCAATCCTTATCACACAGTGTGGGCAGCAGTAGTCTTCTCCGCGTGGTATTGCGGACTCTGGCCCTCCATTCTAACCACGTTGCTCTCTGTAGTCGGGGTTTGGTATTGGTTTCTGCCGCCTCCTCATTCCTTTGCGCTTGACGACCCGAAGACTGCAATTTCCGGAATTTTTGGATTCCTGATCTTTTCCGGCTTGATCATCGCTCTCGGGGAATCAAACCGCCGTTCTTTTGCCAAGAGCCAGTGGGCCGAAGAACAACTACGAGAAGCGCATGACGAACTGGAACGGAAAGTCCAGGAACGAACGGCGGAATGGAACCAGGCAAACGAAAGTCTCCGGGAACTCTCAGGCCGGCTGCAGCAGTTGCGAGACGACGAGCGGAGACAAATTTCGCGAGAATTGCATGACAGCGTGGGCCAACTGCTCGCGGCCCTTAGCATGAATATGGCAGTCGTAATGAGCCAGGCGCATAGGCTCGACGCGGCAGGAGCCCGTGCCATTGCTGAGAACGCCACAATGGTAGAGCAAATCAGCAGCGAGATTCGCACCATTTCGCATTTGCTCCATCCCCCCCTCCTTGATGCGGCCGGCCTTACATCGGCGCTTCGCTGGTACGTGGATGGCTTCTCGGAGCGCAGCAAAATACAAGTGGATGTGCATATTTCGGACGAAATCGGCCGCCTCTCCGATGAAATGGAAATTGCCATCTTCCGCATGGTCCAGGAATGCCTCACAAACATTCATCGTCACTCCGGGAGCAACGCCGCGACGATCCGGGTACGTAAGGAAGATCATCGCATTCTTGTTGAAGTTGAGGACGAGGGCAAAGGCATACCTCTGGACAAACAACTGGCGCTTAGATCTTCAGGCCGCACCGGAGTCGGGTTTCGTGGTATGAGGGAACGCTTGCGACAATTGGGCGGCACTCTGGACATTCAGTCCGACGAAAGGGGAACCGCGGTCACTGCCACCCTGCCGCTTCAGGACGCCATGACTGGCGGAGCCAACTCACAAATTGCCTGAGGACAAACTGCCGCTATTTTTTCCTTCGGCCTTCTTCTAACAATAGCTTTCTAAGTTTTCGTATCGAGCGCGCGTTCGATTGCTGCGGGTTTCGGGCTTTTTTCCGGATCCTACAGTGATCTCAGTATGTTGCCGGAATCTCCCCGGTCGTTAAAATCATTTGGCGAATTCTAATTGGAACTGATGAAAGATGACGACTTACGAAATCCTAGGAACTTTCGCGAGTCGCACGCTGCGAATGCCTCTGTACGGATTTCTTCATTCCAAGAAATGTAACATTTCCAAACCACCGCATGTGATAATTCAGGTGCCTGGATTCATATCTGCGCAGTTGAACCGTCCTGATTCGCTGCAACCGCGCAAAGATCCAAGCCGCGCTTCTCGTCGCTTTTTTATTTCAACCAGGGCCATCGCTTGCGTGAAGGCGGCGCGCGAGAACCATGTCAATTCGCGGCGGGAGGTTCCATGCGGCTATTGAGTGTCCGCCTTATTGTTTCCCTCATTGTCGGCATCACGCTGGTTTCTTTAGGTTTTTCCTATTACCAAGTCGTGCGAGAGAAACGCGCTCTGCGTAGCGATCTGGAACGGCGCGCGGAGGTGCTCGCCGAAAGCGTTGCGGTGAATGTGGAGAAGTCGTGGGAGAGCGGATCGGAGCGTGGACTGCAGCGACTGGTTCAGCGTTTCGGCAACCGCGAGCACTTGTTAGGAATCGCTATCAGCGACCGGCAGGGTAAGGTAATCGCAATCACACCCGAGTTGGCAAAAATTCTGAAATCTACTCCGCGCGAGGTGACCCAGGCGATCGCGGAGGGTCACGGTGAAAGCACATTCGAGCGGCTCAGCGACGATCCCGTGAACATCTTTGCTTTGCCCCTTCACCGCCAGGATGAAATCGTGGGTGGACTCGCCGTAGTGCACGACGCCAGTTATATCCGCGCGCAAAGCCTTCGCACCTGGCGGGCTGCGTTTCTCGGGGTTCTGGTACAGGTTTTCCTCATCGTTTGCATCACCATGCTGATCGTGCGCTGGAGCATTGCCGGCCCGATTGCTCGAGCGGCGCAATGGATGCGCGCTCTTCGTATGGGCCGAATCTCTTCGCGCCAACAGATGCCGGATCTGGATCTTTTCAGGCCACTAGCCTGGGAAGTCGTGACGCTGACTGAAAGTCTGAGCCAGGCGCGCAGCGCCGCGGAAAATGAGGCTCGGTTGCGGGAAGCCGGAGAATCCATGTGGACCGCCGATCGGCTCGCGGTCCAGGTTCGAACCCGTCTAGGGGATGGACGGCTCTTTGTCGTTTCCAACCGTGAGCCTTACATTCACCAGCGAAAAGGCAAATCCGTGGAAGCAGTGGTGCCACCAAGCGGCTTGGTCACGGCTCTTGAGCCGGTGCTCGATGCATGCGACGGCACCTGGATCGCTCACGGCAGCGGAGATGCCGACACCGAAGTGGTAGACGCGCACGACCGGCTGCGGGTTCCTCCCCGCGATCCTCGCTATACGCTGCGTCGAGTGTGGCTCAGCAAAGAAGAAGAAGAAGGATACTACTACGGCTTTGCCAACGAAGGGATGTGGCCGCTTTGTCATATCGCACACGCGCGCCCCACGTTTCGTGCCCGAGATTGGCAGCACTATCAGGAAGTTAATCGCAAGTTCACCGCCGCTGTTCTGGAAGAAATTGAGGACACGCCAAAACCTGTGGTGCTGGTGCAGGATTATCACTTTGCGCTGTTGCCAAGAATGATCAAAGAAAAAAGAC
Organism: uncultured Acidobacteriota bacterium; assembly: GCA_963842075.1. GTDB lineage: Bacteria > Acidobacteriota > Terriglobia > Terriglobales > Acidobacteriaceae > Sulfotelmatobacter. Next base: position 1,143,306 of record CAWJFA010000024.1, read on the forward strand.
CGGACGCCCGCGTGGCCATCTTCTGGCACATCCCATGGCCCAACCCAGAAGCGTTTGGTATTTGTCCCTGGCAAAGACAACTGGTGGACGGACTTCTGGGCGCGGACCTCATCGGCTTTCACATCCAGTCGCACTGCAACAACTTCCTGCAGACAGTGGACAGAGTGGTGGAGTCGCGGGTGGACTGGGAACATTTTTCGGTGTCCCGTCAAAACCATAGGACCATTGTCCGCCCCTTCCCTATCAGCGTCGATCTTCCCGAGGACGCACCGCTCGAAAGCAACAGCTATAAGGATGAATACATCAAACGCTCATCCCTGATGCGCAGTTTGGGTGTTGACACTCCGTTCGTGGGGATCGGCGTTGACCGCGTGGATTACACGAAAGGGATCCCCGAACGTTTTCAGGCGATCGAAAGGTTTCTGGAAAAATATCCGAAGTACCAGGGCAAGTTCACGTTCGTCCAGATCGGTGCGCCGAGCCGGACGCACATCAAGCGGTATCACGATCTGATGGCAGAGATCGAGGCCGAAGCTGAACGAATCAACTGGCGGTTTCAGTCCGGTAACTGGAAGCCTATCGTGTTTCTAAAGCGGCACCATAGTCACGAAGAAATCGGACATTACTACCGCGCTGCTGATCTTTGCCTGGTCACATCGCTCCATGACGGCATGAATCTGGTCGCGAAGGAATTTCTAGCCGCTCGGTGCGACGAGCGCGGCGTGCTGATTTTAAGCCAGTTCACGGGAGCAGCGCGAGAGTTGCGGGACGCTTTGCTGGTTAACCCGTACGACATTGATCAGACGGCGGAAGCGATCCGCGGCGCTCTGGAGATGGAACCGGAAGAGAAGCAGTCGCGCGTCCGCAACATGCGAAAACATATAAGAGAACACAATATTTACCGCTGGGCTGGGAGCCTCATCACTGAACTCTGCGAACTCAGGCTTGATGTCGCCGAAAACGCCCCACAAAAGTCGCGCAACAGCGTGACCGCCGCCTGACTCATACGGCAATAATTAAAACCGCGGAGGAATCGTTGCATCCTAGGGCCGAGTCTCTACCGAAAGAACCCGTATCCAGAAATGTAAACGTCGCGGGGGTGAATGCGTGACGACCACTGCAGTAGCGCCCACACAACTTCATGCGCCGGTGAAGGCCTTTTATTTCAATACCTCGGCGCATCTTGTGCGCATTACGCGCCAAAAAGCGGGTACCCTGTCTGAGTTTCTGGAAGCGCTTCGCGAATGTCCGGAGGGGTCGATATTTCAGCACGCGTTTCGAACCCTACAGGAACATCACTTCATCCGCGAGGGCTTTTCCAACGACTTCGCACACTGGGCGTTATCGGCCTGCAATGAGCCCAGCCTGGCGGAAGGGTTAGCCAGCGTCGATGTTAGGGAATTCACCTCGGTTGCGCAGTTGCGCGAGCGCTTTGTCCGGATCGTCGAGGAGTTTTTGCAACGCACGCCAGCGGCCGCGAATCGGGTTGCGAGAGAGACCTTCTATTTCTGCTCCTCCGACATTGTCGTGATTCCCACCAGTTTTGTGGCCGGCACTCTGCAAGAGTTTGCGGAGGGTTTGCGCGGCACCAGCGTGCACAGCATCCATCACCACTTTATTGAGGCACGACTCCGGCTCAAACTTATGTCGAACGACTTCTCGCAATGGCTGTACGAAGATCTGGGCCTGACGGAAGCAGCTCGCCAGCTGAATCGCATCGACATCTACACCATGACTCTGGAAGATGTTCGGAAGCAAATTATTCGAATCGTGGAACGAGCGCTGAGCTAGCAGTCGTTATGGAACCAGTAGAATCGCAAACTCGACCTGAACCGGTGGCAACGGAAATGTCATTGGGTCACACGGCCACTTCCGCTCCTGCCGCGCCGGCACGCCAGGAGCGACGAAGGAAATCCCGCGACTGGGAGACCCCTCCAGCGCCAGTTCCTCCGCCGCACCTCGATGACTACAGGAACATTGTTGGCCAGGCGGAGGTCGACGAACTAAGGTTTCTGGCGCGCGAACTCAAAGGCAAAACAGTCAAGATGGTCAACTCCACTGCGGTAGGTGGAGGAGTCGCCGAAATGCTCAATCAAATGGTCCCGTTGCTGAACGAAGTAGAGGTGAAAACGCACTGGGATGTCATTACCGGGGGCAATGATTTCTTCGAGGTGACCAAGGCCTTCCACAATGCGCTTCAGGGCAGCGAATACACCCTTACAACGCACGCTCGGGATATTTTTCTGATGAATAACGAGCAAAACCGTCAGCGCCTTCAATTTGACGAAGATTTTGTCGTCATTCACGATCCGCAGCCCGCGCCTCTCATTCGTGCGCGCAAAGAATCGCGCCAGAGGTGGGTATGGCGGTGTCACATTGACTTGTCTAATCCCAATCCTGAGGTCTGGAGCTTTCTTCGACCGTTCATCGAGAATTACGACGCTTCGATTTTTTCATCGCAATCGTTTGCCCGACAATTGCCGATTCCTCAATACTTGTTTTATCCATGCATCGATCCGCTATCGGAAAAGAACAAGGACGTTGACGACACTTTTATTCAGCAGGTATGCGACGAATTCGGCATCGACCGTTCTCGGCCCATCGTGACACAAGTCTCACGTTTTGATCGGGCGAAGGACCCGGTCGGGGTAATTCAGGCGTTCAAGCAGGCACGCAGATATGTGGATTGCCAGCTGGTGATGGCCGGCGGAGGAGCGACGGACGATCCCGAAGGAGCTGCCGTTCTCAGGGAAGTAAAAGAGGCTGCCGGCGACGATCGAGATATTATCATTCTTGATTTGCCTCCCTGGTGCGCGCTGGAAGTTAACGCCCTGCAGCGCGCTTCGACGATCATCGTGCAGAAGTCAGTCAAGGAAGGCTTTGGATTGACGGTTACTGAGGCGCTATGGAAGGGGAAGCCGACGATCGCGGGAGCCGTAGGCGGCATTCCGAATCAGATCATTCATAAGCTAACTGGAGTGCTGGTGCATTCCGTGGATGGTTGCGCCTATCAGATGCGTTATTTGCTGACTCACCCGGATTTTGCTAGACAGCTAGGTCAGAATGGGCGCGAGCACGTAAAAGAGAACTTCCTCATGACAACCAACGTGCGGCGCTGGTTGCTACTGCTTCGCATCTTGCAGAGCGGCACAAAATAATGCTTACGTAGAGCAAGATATTAAGTCAGCCGACTACGCGATCGGGAGGTCGGCCGTAACCAGCGTGCCTCTACCAGTCGAATGTATACTCAACACCCCGCCCAGTTGCCGTAGTCTTTCGCGCATTCCGTTGATCCCCACGCCAGTCGAAGTAAGCTCGGATCTCGACGACATCCCTTTCCCCAGATCGCTGACCTGAACACATACGTGAGCCGAGGACTTGCTCAGGCGAACTGTCGCCGTAGCGCTGCCAGAGTGCTGTTGGACATTCGCGAGAGCTTCTTGAACAACTCTAAACATCGCGATCTCTTTTTCGCGGGAAAGCCTTCCGAAGTTCCCCGGCATTTCAAGTGCAATCTTGATATTCGAACGCTTGGCAAACTGCTCCGTGTACCACTGAATAGCGGAGGGAAGGCCCATCTCCTCGAGCGTTGGTGGATGCAGCAAATGCGAAAGCTGGCGAACCTCGCCCAGCAGGTTATCCACCAGAGCGGCGCTTTTCGCAATCAGCTTGCTCTCGTCCGGACTGGAACATTTTCCCGCATTCCCAAGCGCGCTAAGATTCATCGCCAGAGTGGCCAAAACCTGCGCGGTGCTTTCGTGCAGTTCGTGCGCCACACGGCGGCGTTCGTCGTCGCGGATGAGCATCAATTGGCTCGTGAGGGTGCGGAGACTAATCTCGGCGTCTTCACGCCTTCTGACTTCCTCCAAAAGTTGTCCATTCTTACTCTGGAGTTCAGCGGTGCGTGCTTGCACGTGAAGTTCGAGTTCCTGCCGCAAACGTTTGTGTTCAGCTACTTCTGTCTCTAAAGCCTTCGACTTTTGTTGCAACTGGGTGACCACGCGAAGTCGCTCTTCTTCGCTGGCAACACCCATGTAACCTTCCGTCGGTATCACAGCGGAGTGTTCATTGCAAACCTTCAGGAACGAAGCTGTGTCTTCCTCCCTCTTGAAACTGCTCATGGGATAGGCGCAGAAAAGTGAGAAGGACCTGGTCCGAGCCAGGTTATTCCAGTACTGTTCCAGGCGGATCGCGGCCTCAGCTTTGCCGTCGGCCCATAGCAACGCAACCATTTCGCCAAATATTGCGACCCGCGGACGCTCGCCCCGAGCGGACGCCGCGGCCCGTGCAATAATCCCTCCGACGACGTCGCTGAACCGTTGCTCGCTCGGCGACCCATCCACCATGAAGGTGTCAAGGGTCTGGCGCGCGTCCAAAGCAATAAAACGACCTTGCTCTATGAGCGCCTCGACCGTCAACCCTTGCGCTGTGAGCCATTGCAGGAGAGCTTCGCGATGTTGTTCGGTAGAAACGACGATCGCGGCATCCCCGGCCCGTAGCGCATTGCCGATGTATCCGCTCAGTTCCTCGAGCAGAAACTTATCGTGCGAATAAAACTGGACGCCATGTTCGTGATCGCCGTGCTGGGACCATGAGCCTTTGTTAAGCGGAGTGGAGTGATCTACTGCCTAGATTTCAGTGGGCTGCATTCCGTCTTCCCCGACGTTCAGGATGCAGGAGTTTCAAAGGAGAGGCTATACAGTATTGCCTGTAGCAAAACTCGTTTGAAAGGAGGGTTTGGCAAGCACTTACAATATGGCGTCAGACGCCCGAGATGCACACTTTCACTCTTTGGCGGCAACTGCTTCCGGCGGCGCTTCAATGGTGACTTCCACCTCGGCACCCGGTTTTAACCTCACCGCGTCGCCATTCTCGTCCGTCAGGGTATTCTCAATGCGAAGCTCACGATAGAGGTGATCGGCACCTTCGACAGTGATCTGAGCTTTCTCTGGCTCGCCAGGCGTTCGAGATTTTATGACCTTTTCGACGACTGCGGGCAAAGTAGTGCTGGGTTTTTCGCTCATGGGTGGTTTCCTAATCTCATCGATTCAACAGGAATTCTCATCGACCCGACGCTTGGGATCATAACGTCCCAGCCATGCGATAAGCAACATCCTCACTGCTTCAACGCCTCTGCTGAATCCGATTCGATTAGCGTTTGGATAGTGTATCGGATTTCTTCCCCGGCGGTTCCTCTTTCCTGCCGAAATCCAGGCCAAAGTGCGGTTCTGATTCAGTGCCTGTGATTCTGATAGGAACTTCGGTCCCCGCCCCATCCTTGCGGAAGAATGGATCGACCGGCTTTAAGAGAATTGATTTCCAACCGGTAGTCATTTGCGAGAGCCTGGCATCCAGCTTCGCCTTTCCATGAAAATCGAAGGTTTGTCCGTCCAAGGTGTAAATGCCCGTCATATCGACATGAGTCCCAGGAATCAAGAAATGGAGAAAAGAGAAAGAAAGCACTCCATCTTTCAAAGTGAAGATGCCTTGCAAATCGGTGGAGACATTTTCGTCCAAATGCTCCCGCGCCTGCTTCGGCTTTCCCTGACTCATCAGACTCAGATAATCAAGTTTTTCCTGCACTTTCACATTTGTAAAATGTGTGCCGGGCACATGAAATGTCCCCGCTAGCTTGAGTCTGTCAGCGACGTTCGCGTCGCCAGGGGAAAGACTCATTTGGGTATTCATCTCTACCGGCCCGGTCATGATCGGAGGGTCGGTGCGGACACCGAGTTTCAATAAATCTTCAATTCGAGCGCCCTCTAGCACGACGTTAAGCTCTATATCGTGACCGTGAGGCGTATTCACCCGAACCACCGAACCCCGGGCGGTAAGGGAAGAATGAAGAAATGTTGCATTTACCGGGCGCAGATAAGTGTTTCCACTAGTGCCGTCGACAATAGCATTGAACTCGGTGTGCAGGGGCACCGGGTGCCCGCCGCTCGCAATGCGGAAGTCCGGCGTATCGGTACTTCCGTGGACAACGATATTACCGAGGGTTCCGGTATATTCACCGGTCGATGAGAGCATTCCTCCAATGCCTCTTATGGTGCTTAGATCAGCATGGCTAAAGGAATAGTCGCCTTGCACGGGAGTGTCGCCTGGAGCCTCTGGCTGCCATGGTCCAAAAAGACCGCTCGACTGAATATCGCCGACCGGCTTCGGATTGACCAGGGTGGCATTGAACCGCATGGGTAGGCCGGACCCAATATCTTGCATCTTCAAATCTCGTATAGCGAATTCCACCGGCGGTTTGCTGGGGTCCAAAGTGTTGATCAGCAGCTTCGTATCTTCGCAAACAAATTTATCGACGAAGATCGTTACCTTTCTGCTCTTTGACCCCAGTCTCGTCATCTCTTGACGATTTTCCTTGGGTGGAATGTTCAGCTCGAGGCCCTTCACATACACGGTGTCAACGTGCATCGGGGACCGAAACAAACTGCGCAATGCTGTTTGAAAGCGGAATTCCCGGATGTTGATCAGCGCTTGGACTCCGGGCTGATAAGGATTAGGATCTGTGGCGCCGAAAATCCTCAATCCACTTCCGGAAACCTGAATTCCGTTGACCAGGGAAACAGTGAAACTTTCCAATTCCACTTTACTATTGAAGCGAGTTGACAACGTTTGGATAATCCGAGCCCGAACAATCGGTTCGGCGCGGTCGACCACGAAGCGCACCGCCACGAATGCGCCAAGAAAGAAGATCAGGACGAGTATTCCCACCCACTTCCAGATGCGGCCGACTTTTCTCGTTGTTGGCATCAACGTTTCGCACGGACAAAGTTCAGTCTAATGTTGCAACCTCGGCCGACCCTCTGCTAACCAACATCCCATAAGTATTTGATGCAAAGTCCTCGACTTAGGCGTTCTCCTTTTCTGTAAGCGCCTGGGTCCCGGCCTCAGCGCGGGTCAGCCGTCGCACTTCAGACATTGCCTCCGATAGATTCGTGACTACGGCATCTGGACAACCCGCCCCCAGCCTCACTCGGGCTGCGGCAACACCACCCTCCAGTTGCCACAAGCCAACCATGATTTGCAAGTCGCGAAACCTCGCGCTTAAACGTTTGCAAAGTGAACGCGTCGATGCCGCTGCAAACGGCGGCAGACATGAGAGACAAACGATACTGGGTTCCTGTTGTGAAATTTCCGCCAACATGTCTTCCGGCCCTCCAGCTCCCACTAGATGCGCGCGGTAGCCTGCGCTCCGAAGTAACTGAGCGAGCATGGTTGCAACCAGTTCATCCGAGCCGCTTCTGACGGGTATGCAGGTAATGTTAGGCGCTGATTTGCCCAGCGCTGCCCGAACTCGTTTGCCGTTACCCTTCTCATCGCCGGTGTGAGGTAACTCTTCGGTTAGCCCATCCCCAACATCTTCGATCAATTCGCCGATGGCTCGGAGGATGAACCTTCTCGTCTCATTATCCAGAGCGTCTACGTAGTAATCCTGTTCTGTCAGCCTGAGCGCGGGAATAATGATGGATTCGTAAAGGCTTTCCACCTGATTGGACTTGAGATGAGCCTCCGCTATCGATCTGACCTCTTCCTGATCCATCGCGAGCAGACGCTGGTAGAAGACCTGTTCTGGTGGGAGCGCGGGTTCGTCCCCCAGCACTACTTCCAGGAATTTCAATTGCGGAACATAGCGTCCTAAAACCACGAGACAAAGCGTAAGCGGAGTAGAAAGGATCAGACCTACCGGACCCCAAAGCGTCGCCCAGAAAACCGCGGCTACAAGGATCGCGAGCGCTGAAATCCCGGTGTTGGCACCGTAAAGCAGCGGCTCAACGAAGTTAGAGACCGTCAACTCCAACACCACAAAAATACCGAATGCCATCCCAGCCTGCCGCCAACCCGGGAATACCGCTATCGCCATGGCCACCGGAAGGGCCGCGCCGGCCAAGGTACCGATGTAAGGAACAAAACGAAGCAAACCCGCTACCATGCCCCAAAGCAGAGCGTGTGGAACGCCGATGAAATGAAGCCCGACCCCGAACAGGGAACCGTAGACCGCATTAACCAGCAATTGCAGCAACAAGAATCGGCTGAGGCGGCGGCTGGCATCATCGAACGCCTGAGTCATCAAACTCAACTGGCCACGGCCGGCCAACCGGATGGCGCGATTTCGCAGATCTTCCCGCTTGATCAACATGAATATGGTGAAAATAATCACGATAACGGCCGTCTCGATCGGACCTGAAAGCGGTCCCAGCAATGCGCCAAGTTCCTCGACGAAGTTCGAGGCAGGCGGCGCAACTTGAACGGGGATAGGGCGAACCGGACGCGGCGTACCTTGATCCTTCGCCCGAACTTGGCCCGCGACCTGCCCGGGCACTGCGGCCAATTCTTTGTTCAATTCTTGAACCGAAGCAGTGGCTTTACTCAATTTGCCCGCTCCGGAACCATGCAGAGATTGTATTTTTGTATCCAGATTTTCTTTGTAATCGGGCAGATGGACCATGATCGTGACCAATTGACCGGCGAGTCCCCAGGTCGCGACGCCAGCCAACGCAAGAGAAAGAGTTACCACGGCGAGAACGGACGGAACGCGGCCGAGGCGGATTTTTTCCAGCAGGTTAACAAATGGAGTAAGCAGGAAACTCAGCACCAGGGCGAGTGCCAGAGGTATGAAGACGGTGCGTCCAAAATACAATGCTGCGATCGCCAGAACAAAGGCAATCACCATTAATGACCTTGAGGAAGCAGAAAACTCCTTAGTCCGGACCAAAGCATAACTCCGCTTCCGACCCATCACAGCTTCCCACTGCTTGAACAGGTCTATCTTGGTGCACACCAGGTCGAGCCGGAAAAAAACGCGGCGCTTTTATTGGCGAAGCCCTCACAGGCGAGCAGCCTACGCGGCCGCTACTCTGCCGGTGCAGCCCGAATGTTCGCAGCCACAAGCGAGGTCTGTGGTGTCTTTCGCAGCCTCGCAATTGGAACTGCAATACTTGCTACCCTCGGCCGCCGTGCAGCTGCAAAGCTGATGAGCGCATTTATTTTTCTTGGTATCGGTCATTGTTTTGTCGCTCCTTTTTTGACGTGCGATTTAAGCGTCGATTCACCTTTAATTCAGTTCATATGCATTCAATTCACCTTGCAGATTGGCCTTGCTTATCAGGTCATACGCGGTCGAAACATAAACCTTCCCTTTAGCCACGACCGGCGAGGTGAATTTGATTCCGTGACCCGGAACATATACGGCGTTCGCTCCGCTGTTGTCGAGCTCAGTCGTCAGACCTTCGTGGTAGTCACGCAATGCCGCGGTGCTTTGTCCCGTGCCGCTCTGCAGCGGTTTTCCACGGTCAATCATCCACACGATTCGATTCGACGTTCGATTGGCTGAAATGAACGGCGTAGTGCCGTAGAGGCCTTGGCATCCCGTACTCGCAATCAGGAAGGGCAGGAAGAGCAAACCTGAGAGTCGCAAAAAAAGGTAGCAACGAGTGGGCTGCATTGGTTTCCGTTGCCCCGCCGAGACCGTCCAGCCCTTTGGGACGCAGCTTAGTGTCCCCAATCGCGACTCGGGGTTGCCGCAAATCAACGCATTTCCGGGGGCAGGGCACGGAGCTTGGGGCCTCCGAAACGGATGGACTAGAACTTTCGATTAGATAACCCACATTTTTTACTTTGGGGGAATACAGGGTTTCTGGTAGTTTCAGTGAAATTATTTGGATCCGTTTCAAGTTTGCAGTAGCAGGAGCGATCAAGCTTGAGACCGGTCCGCTGTAAGTGCCAGGTCACGCCACTTCGTCTGAGCCCTCCATATGCTCGCTCGTGAGGGTGCGCAGTTCTGCTGTTCAGAAAGCTAAAAACCAATTTTTTGGAGAAGCCTTACATGTTGAAGTCTCTCTCAGTATTAGTGTGCCTGTCGGCCGTCTTCGCACCCGCTGCATTTGCTGGTGTCTCTGTGAGTGACCCGGCCAACGGAGCAACCGTTTCAGGATCAGTGCATTATGTCGCCTCCGCTACTACGAGCACGTGTTCCAAGGGCGTTGCATCAATGGGGATCTACACCGCTCCGGGCGTTCTGAAGTACGTAGTGAATGGCACAGAGCTCAATACGAGCCTGACTCTTAGTCCAGGAAAGTACAACACGGTCGTCCAGGAATGGGACCATTGCGGCGGCGCCTCGATCACTCCGATTACTATCACGGTTACCGAGGGCGGCTCATCGGGTGTTTCCGTGAGCTCGCCAGCGAACGGCAGCACAGTCAGCTCTCCCGTAAATTTTAGGGCGACTGCCAGCACGACTTGCTCGAAAGGCGTCTCCGCGATGGGCATTTATACCGCCCCTTACAAGTTGGCGTATGTGGTGAATGGAAATAGCATGAACTACGACCTCGCGTTAAGCGCGGGGACATATAGCGCCGTCGTTGAAGAGTGGGATGGCTGCGGCGGGGCGAAGACTACGCCTGTAACAATCACTGTCGGAAGTGGCGGCGGTGGTGGCGGTGGCACCGGCAGCGGGGGGAAGTCATTCTCTGAGCTGCAACACAGTCATGGGTGGGGACAATACGGTCAAAGGGCTCCGACCTTCGTCGACTGTTCTCCTTCGCCCTGCGATAACATCGTCTTTTCGATGGCTCAGGGTGTCAAATCTCCCTCACTCAGCGGGGAGGCGACCGAGATTTATCTGGGCGGGAGCGAGCCTTACGGCGATGGTCTGTGGAATAACCACTTAATTGGAGACCTTTCCTCGCAGGGGCTGCCCGACTCAAACCACAGCATAGTTCCCACATTGCATAACTTCACCTACGACGTGTACTTCTGGGGCAGCAATCTGGGGGTCGCGCAAGCGCTGGAGTTCGACTTGAATCAGTTCTTCGACAATATGGGGTTCATTTGGGGCCACGAATGCCGCGTCGCCGGCGGAAATGAATGGGATATCTGGGACAATGTCAGTCAGCACTGGGTTCCCACCGGCGTTTCCTGCTATCCGGTTAACAATGCTTGGAACCATTTGACGCTTGAGGTAGAACGCACTTCAAACAACGAACTGTTGTACAAGTCGATCACTTTGAACGGAAAGACCGCCAATCTGAATCAATATTATAAAGCGGGTTCGGCTCCGGGCTGGTATGGAGTGACCGTCAACTATCAACAGGATGGGAATTCCAAACAAACACCCTTCTCCGTGTACTTAGATAAACTGACGTTTACCTACAACTGATTAACCGCTTAAGAGGATAGGGGGCCCATCGCCAGATGTGCTCCCTGTTCTTTGGTCGCGTTCAGAACTGATTTTCTCAGACCGATCCCCGACTTGCGAGCGTTTGGGGCAGTACCGGGACTAAAACCTTTGAGTATGGCAGCGCTGATTTCCGACTTGCGCAATACAGGGTCTCTGGTATGCTGGGTACACTGTTTGACCGATTGATTCCAAAGATACCCTTACGTTCGGTGTTACTGAATTGACCGCGTTAGACCTCGCGCCACATCCAAGCCACTTGTTCCGAACCCTCCACGTGCCCGCTCGCGCGTAACAGGGGTAGTGTTACACGTGCAGTTCTGCAATTCGGAAGATAAAAAACCATATTTGGAGAAGCGTTTCATGCCTAAGTCTTTATCCCTGTTCGTGTGCTTGTCGGCTATCTTCGCACCTGCAGCATTTGCCGGTGTAACGGTGAGCTCCCCTGGCAACGGCGCAACTATCTCAGGATCTGTGCATTATGTGGCCTCAGCTACCACCTCTTGTTCGAAAGGGGTGGCATCCATGGGAATCTACACCGCCTCTGGTGTCTTGGCATATGTAGTGAATGGCGCCAGCTTGAATACGACTCTGAGTCTGAGTCCGGCAAAGTACGAAACAGTTGTCCAGGAATGGGACCACTGCGGCGGTGCCTCCACCACCCCGATCACCGTCACAGTCGAAAGTGGCGGTGGCGGCACGGGCAGCAGCGGAAAGTCATTCTCTAATGTGCAGCGTAGCGGTGGGTGGGCACAATACGGTCAGCGAGCTCCAACCTTCGTCAATTGTTCTCCTTCGCCCTGCGATGACATCGTCTTCTCCATGGCTCAGGGCGTCAAATCTCCCTCGCTGAGCGGAGAGGCAACCGAAATGTATCTTGCCGGAAGTAAAGGCTATGGAGATGGCTTCTGGAATAATCATTTGATCGGCGACGGAACCTCGCAGGGCATACCGGACTCGAACCATACCCTGGTTCCCACGCTGCATAACTTTACCTACGATGTTTACTTCTGGGGCGGCGATTTGGGACGCTCGCAAGCGGTAGAGTTTGACCTGAACCAGTTCTTCGATAACAAGGGATTCATTTGGGGCCACGAGTGCCGAATTGCCGGCGGCAATGAGTGGGATGTTTGGGACAACCTCAACCAGCACTGGGTTCCCACCGGTGTGGCCTGCAATCCAGTCAGCAACGCATGGAACCATTTGACGCTTCAGGTCGAGCGCACTTCAGACAACCAGTTGCTGTACAAGTCAATCACTCTGAATGGAAAGACGGCCAATCTCAATCACTATTACAATCCGGGCTCTGCCCCCGGCTGGTACGGGGTGACCGTCAACTATCAACAGGATGGAAATAGCGCGCAATCTCCCTACTCTGTTTATCTGGATAAATTGACGTTCAGCTACAACTGAGATCTCCCGATTAATCGGAAGAAGTAAACGGGCACGTCGCCAGGCGTGCCCGCTTTTTTGCGTTTCAGCAAGCCCAGCCCCAACACGTCAGTAACTTGGAACGATGACGCTTCCGCGCCACAATATTGACGGACCGGATTAATGGATCGGGGCTAGGGCCTTTTCTCGCTCGGAGGTGCCTGAACGTTGTCCTCATGCACTAGTGTGCCCACGGTCAGCGATGGCACGTATGGATGATCGCAAGAAAGAACGCTTTGGACGATACGAGATTCTTGCCGAACTCGGGCGCGGCGCCATGGGGATCGTCTACAAAGCGCTCGATCCTAAGATCAACCGCGTAGTCGCGGTAAAAACGATTTCCTTGGCTGGCCAGCCCCCTGAAGTGGAACAGGACTACCGAGAACGTTTCTTTCGGGAGGCAGAAGCTGCAGGCCGCTTGTCGCATCCCGGAATCGTAACCGTCTTCGATATTGGCGAGGAACCGGAAACTCGCTCTCCTTACATCGTCATGGAGTTCGTGGCGGGACAAAGCCTCGAAAAGCTGCTGTCTTCTCGGGAAGACCGCAAGCTCCCGCCGGAGGAAGCTCTGCAGCTAGCCCTTGAAATAGCTGAAGCGCTGGACTGCGCGCATGGACAAGGCGTGGTTCACCGCGATGTGAAGCCTGCGAATATTCTGCTCACGGAAGAGGGCCACGTCAAGATCGCTGACTTCGGCATTGCAAAACTGAACCTCGCAAACGCGACTCTAGCTGGACGCACTTTAGGTACACCCGCCTACATGTCGCCGGAACAGTTGAACGATGAAGGAGTCGACGGGCGATCGGACCTCTTTTCTCTAGGTGTAATCCTTTACACGGCTCTAACTGGGTACAGGCCATTTCAAGGTAATAGCGCTCTAACAGTCGCATTCAAAGTGGTCAACCGCGATCCCGTACCGGCTACAGTTCTAGACAACGAATTGCCCCCGGGCCTCGACTACATTATCTCGCGAGCCATCGCGAAGGACCCATCGCAACGCTATCAACGCGGAATGGAAATGGTGCTGGACATTCAGGAGTTGCGGGCAGGGCGAGAACCTTGGAGCAAAGCCAAGGAGCCGACTTCCGGAGGGGCAATTCAAGCTGGGAATGAACGAACCCGATCGGCAAGCCTTCGCCCGCTCAACGGGGCCGCTTCCCACAAGTCCGGCGCTAACACGAAGCAACATGAAAAAAACGCGCTGATAGATCTTCTTGAGAAGATGCGCAACCAGCCCTTCGCCGTTGTTGTACTTTTGATTGGAGTGACGGTTTTTGCATTTCGGATGGGTGAACTTGTTCTGCCTCGCGGAGTTCTCCCCGGAAATCTCCCCGTAACGAAGGAACCTGCGTCGCAGTCGCTTCTCGGGAACGAGGCCGCTGCTAAAACGTCCACCGACACTGCAAAAATCGCATCCGTACCAGGCGCGCACAAATCTGGGAGGTCTGCAAAAGTGGACACCTCTCACCCAACCTCCACAAACCCGGCCCGTTCAGCCTCTCCACCTCCAGCCTCTTCCGCGATGCTGGAAATCGAAGTGGACCATAAGTTCGCGCAGGCCAGCCTCTCGATTTGGGTCGATGGTCGCTTGAGTTTTACGCACCCGCTTGAAGGAGCAGACAAGAAACGTTTGGTAGTGTTCCACCACGTCCAAGGCCATGAATTCCACGCCGTGCAGATCGCGCCAGGGAAGCATCTTCTCCGCGTGCAGGTAACCTCTGCTGCAAGCCCGTCTGAGCAGTCCGCTACGGTGGAAGGAGAGTTTGCCAGCGGAACAGAAAAAATGCTGCGTATCTTATTCGATAAGAGCGGGCAGATGAATCTCAGTCTACAGTAGCAGCGTTTTGCCGCCTACCGTGTGGAACTCGCCTTTTGATCTTTTACTTGCAGCTCATTCACTACCTGTTGCACGTTCGGAACTGTGGAAGCAAGTTTTTGGATTTCTGCACGTTTCGATTCAGAATCGACCTCTCCGCTTAAGGTCACAACCCCGTTCTTGACGTTGTATTTGACATTTTTCTTAAGCTTATTCTGAATCAGCGCAGCATCTAAGTTCTTCTCTATACCCTTGTCCAGATCTGAATTCACTGCCCTTGAATCGCTTTCCGCTCCAGCAGGAAGTACTGCAATCTGGTCCGCAACGACTTGACCGAGTGCAATTGACTTTGCAATCGACTCCGCCTGCGACTTATCACCATCGGCGGTGACGTTTCCGCTCAGAGTTACCACGCCCTTGTCACGATCCTGCGATACGGAAACATTCTTGAGGCCAGCTTGATCGAGCGACTTGCGGATGCTGTCAGATACTTCTGGCGATTTCGTAGGATTACGGGAGCAGCCCGTCAAGATTGCGAGCGCGAGAGTCGTGTGCACGATTAAACCTGGTCTGGCCATCTTCATCATTTGTCTTTTTGACCTCGAATATCGGAATGGTAAGACGACTGTAAAAGCCACAAGGTTGTTAGCTTTAGTAAATGCCGTGCGCGTTTTACGGACTAGCTACCGCGAACAGGTATCGCGCAGCGTTGATGCAATAATCCCATGTCGCAGCCCGCACCTGCGCCTTCTCTACCGGGTCGGCGACGCGAATGTTTCCCTTGATGAATTGAGCGGAACGCAAATTCTGTGGATGTCCTGCTGCCTGATCCCAGCTCAGAATTTCATTGTCTTCACGTTCTTATTTTCGTTGAGCGGCGCGAACCCCGTCGTCGATCCGCTTTTTTGCCTGTTTCGGCCCTCTCACGTCGATCACCTTGAATCGTTCGCCGCTCAGCTCGTGATAGTTCACAAAAAATTCCTCCAACTCTCGAAGGAACTTCTTGCCCAAGTCGTCGATGACTTTAATGTCGGCGAAGCTGTGATTCTCCTTCTCCACCGTGACAATTCGATCATTGCGTTCCATCTTGTTCTTGGTGCCCTGCTCACCTTCAATGATTCCGATGAGCCGGCACTTCAGAACGCACCCCGGGAATGCAGGTTCATCCATTAGGACCAGCACGTCCACGGGATCGCCATCGTCGGACAGAGTCCGAGGAATGAAGCCGAAATCATACGGAAAGGTCATTCCTGCCGGTAAAACCTTCTTCAGTTCAAAAACTCTCTGGTCGGCATCGAACGCATACTTGTTGCGACTTCCCTTGGGCGTCTCGATCACAACCTGGACGATTCCATCGTTATTACGATCCACGCCGTGGATCCGCGATGGGTCCGCCAGAGAGCCCCTGGACTTTATTTTCTTACTCATCTATCCCTCCTGTTAATTGAGGCTCGGCGCCCGTGCACCGAAGTTCGCGCAGATGTTGACGCACCGAACCGTTGTGCCAAACGCCTGAACAATTTTTCGCGGATCAGCCAGACCAGCACTGCGGTCGCGAGCCACGCAATCGTTGCCTCGCTCAGCACAATGCCCAGCGAGGACTGAGGCAGTCTTTGCCAAACAATGAGGGCGAAGACTGCGAGTCCTACCCCTCCCATCGCTGCGCCGGCTGCATCGACTCCGGCGGCTGTCCTCCCCCTCACAGTGCCTTTCTTGCCGACCTTTTCTTTCTTCTGTTTTTCATGCTTCTCTATCAGAGTCGCCGTCGCGGGAAGTATCGCTGGAAATGCCAGGAAGAAGCCGCCGATTTCAGGTCCGAAGCGTTTGGCGATGAGGCCAGCCAATGCAGTGATGGTTCCGCCGAAGGCGAAGCGCACAGCGTATTCGTACCATCGCGATTGCTGTAGTCCCGCTGCATCTATTTTTACTTTCATCGCTTACCTTAGGACGGCATACCAGAGGCCAAAAGAGCATGCGAACCACAGCCCCATCGCCAGTGCGGTAGTCGAAAGAACCGGCATCCGTCGACGAATCAGCAAACGGCTCACAACGAACGCGTAGACACAAAAGGCTATGCCTCCGAGAATCATCGACCTTGCTTCCACGCTCGCATATTCCTTGCCTTCTTTCATTACGGTGAGAACCAGAGTTGCGAGCGCTACCGACGGTGCTGCCCCAAACAGGCCAGCAAAGCTCTTAGGCTTCAACAAGTCGCCGAGCAGCGAAAACGCCGACACGACTACTCCACCGAAGATAACTCTCAGGATGATTTCTTTCACAAGCACCTACCGCTGCTTTCGCCGCGTATTCATGCGGCGGATTGCAAAGCGCCGACAGTTCGCGGTCCTGGCCCGGCGTTTCTTAGTTGCAAAACCACTTAATGAGGATGGTCAAGAAGCGAAGGAGTGAACAATCTTAAAGCGACGGGCGAATTCCTTACGCGCGAAGAAAGAAATCCAAGAAAATCGAAGGATTATGCAGCCTTTTTAACTTAATCAGAATCTTGGTGTACCCCTCAATACGCTTGTCGAATTTCTCGTACGCGTCAGGAGCTTCGTCGATGCGGATTGTGATGGCTGACAATTTGGCTGGGCTTGGCCTTGCCGTTGATCTTTGACAGACACTCTAGGGAATCGTTGTCAGCAGTGCGATCACACTAACAACGCATCAGTTCGCGGTCAGGCTCACCTGGTCCAGCCATACATTGTAAGGATCGGCGTTCGAGTCTAAGTCCATTTGAAACGCCGTATCGATCTCTTCGAAGTCCCACCCTTGCTGATTGCCGTAGTAAGTATTGACTTGGTAGACCTGCCCGTTCACGGTCAAGGTGTTGTAGTAAACCTGCTCTCCCACTCGCTGGAAGGTCCAAGTCAAATGGTTCCAGGTATTGGCTGGAAAAGGTTTGCAGGGGACGGTCGTCGGTTCCCATTTTCCAACTGCATCGTCCCAGATATCCCATACTCCGTCGGCCTTGAAATTACATTCTGAACCCCATGTCCAGCGTTCCGGACTTCCGGTTCCAGTGTCGTCGTACGCCTGATTGAGATCGAACTCCAGGGCTTGCGGGGCATCCGGGTGGTCGATGTAGAAATACAAGTCGTAGGTAAAATTGCTGGCATTATTCCCGCCTGTGATGGGATTGAAATACAGCATGTTGGAATAACCGTAGTCAGACGGATTGGCAGTGCCAGCTGGCGGCCCCATGCTGAACTGCGCCGATTTGCCGTCCATCGAAGGCGTCGTCACTCCTTCTGTCATAACGGATACGGGAGGGAACTGGCTCTCACCGGCGGCGCACAATTGTCCTGCACGTTGGGATCCTGCGGGAAAAACTGCGGAACAGGATTGCCACCCTGTCATATTTTGTATGCCGCTGATGGTTGTCTGTGATTGGGAGCTAACCGTAATGCTTATCGGATTGGCAGACACATAGCCGCCGCTATCTTCCGCCATTACCACTACGGTATGTTGACCCGGAGCAACGAAGATCTGCGTATTGATCGAACTCGAAGATGCGTAATAAACCGATACATCGTCAACGTACACCCGCATGAAAAAAATTGGCCTCGTCGGAGCAGCCGACGCCACCACAGTGATGGGAGATGTCACAGTTGAAGCGGCGGTCGGACTGGAAACCGTCAGCGGAAAATCGTTCGACCCGCTTCCCCAATCGGAAGTTGCCGGATCCTGCGCGGTTGGGGCGGGAAGCTTGCTGGTGCTGGGTGACCACGTGACCGGAACGGGGGGCGTGGATGGATATGTCGGTTGGGAGGGCGAGGAGGGTGGCGTTGGCGCCGGGGTGGGCGTCGGCGTGGTCGTCGTAGTAGTGGTTTTAGAGACCGCGCTGCATCCCAGAAGTGAAAGGCTCAGCGAAATCAATAGGAATATTCCATAAATAGCTCGATGATGACGGGTGAAAACCTCAGACATTTACACACTCCAGATAGAAAATGGACGACGTGGGGAATCCAGGATCGGAGCGGCGAACAGCTGGGGTCACCAATTCGTGCAGGCTTTTAACTATCAAATCTTATCGGTCTGCAGGCAATACGGAATCTACCCTAAGCCCCGTTCGATGATTCCCTGCTCGATCACGCAGTGTCTGAACGGGGGCGCAGCAATTTGGAATGCACATTCATCGTCAATCGGCGTGCGCGAGTGGAACATGTCCTACGCAATGTTCTTTGCACGGATACTGTGAACTTCTGATTTGCACGTTACCTCTGGTTATTGAAACTAATTCATAAATAATAAGCAGAAGCCCGAAAAAAACCTTCAGGAGGATTTCAATGCCGGAACGACAGACCCTGGAACGCGCCCGAGAGGATGCCCGCGAGGGCAAGTCCCCATCGACTCAAGCTGGAGAGTTTGTACGGGAAGAGATTCATCACGTCCGCGAAGGCAAACACGGGGCGCGATCGCCCCAGCAGGCGATCGCTATTGGACTCTCGAAAGCCCGCCGAGCCGGCATAAAACTAGCTGCGCCGAAGGGCTCATCTGCGATTCGGAAAAAAGCCGAGCAAGACGAACGAGCGGGTGAACACCCCCGTCGCAAGACCTCTACCACTCGCTCGCGCGCCACCGAGCGCGCTCTAGAACGCGAGCCGCGCAGCTCCGCTAGTCAAACGTCGCTGTCGCGTCAAGCCAAAAGCGCTGCAGGAAAACGCGGAAGACGCGCGCGCAGTCAGGCTGGATTGAAAGCCGCCCGCACACGTAAAGCTCACTCCTCGTAGCAAAGCAGTTACGCGACGGCCTTAAAACGTCTGGCTGGACGAAGTCACCCTGAACGCCGACTACAACAGAGGCCGCGGGCTTCACGTCCATAGCGTTACTGCGGAGGCAGTATGGTTGCCACTGGTTTGCCGTAGTGAACAACCGCGCCTGAAGACGGAACATCTTCTGGTAGCCCGAGGGAATGCGGTGTTTCTTCCTCGGAGCACGAGGAGGTAGAGATGTGGCCAAAGGGAGCTTTGTTCTGCTGCTTGTCGTTCTTACTTCTGCCATCGCTGGCGCACAAGTGTTGGGTCAAGTATCGAGAGGAACAGAGCCCGATCTCCAGAATGCGTTCGCTGGGAGCACTCTAACATGTTCTCAACCTCACACCCTCGTCGTTCCGCCGCGACTCGTAGAACGGGCCAAACTGAAGGCTCGTCTCCTTACGCTCTTACGCGAAAGCCTATTCGACGATGCAAAAGGAATTGTGAATATCGCGCGGGAAAAAGAGATAAAGAAACTTGCAAATAAGTTAAGGAGCAATAATTCCGATTAGACGGAACTGCTTTTTCCTGCCCAGGAAATCTGCCCGCTATGGAGCGACGGCAAACTTAGGCCGCTCAATTAGCATCTAATGGGCGGTCATTTACAGATGTGCCGAAGTGTCACTATTCAAAGAAAACCAAAATAGATGCCGACTCCATCACAGCCCATCGTATGGCCTGGCCGACCTTATCCCTTGGGTTCAACCTGGGACGGAGAAGGCGTAAACTTCGCACTGTATTCCGAGCATGCCGAAAAGGTAGAGCTTTGCCTCTTCGACATTTCTGGAAAACGGGAAACTCTTCGCGTCCCGCTTCCTGAGCAGACTGACATGGTGTGGCACGGGTATCTGCCCGAAGTGCGCCCAGGCCAGTTGTATGGCTATCGTGTATTTGGGCCTTATGCCCCGGAGCGGGGCGATCGGTTTAATCCGCACAAACTTCTTCTTGACCCCTATGGCAAGCAAATTCAAGGAAACATCCGTTGGAACGACGCGCACTTCGGATACAGGGTCGGACACAAGCAAGAAGATTTATCCTTTGATCGGCGCGACAATGCCGCGACCATGCCAAAAAACCGGGTGATCGACTCCGCTTTCACCTGGGGCTCTGACAGACCGCCGCGCATTCCATGGCACGAGACTTTGATTTACGAACTTCATGTAAAGGGTTTCACGATGTGTCACCCCGACGTTCCGGAGCGCCTTCGCGGGACGTATGCAGGCCTGGCAAGCGCTCCCGTGATCGAGTATCTGACTCGCCTCGGAGTCACTTCGATTGAGCTCATGCCAGTGCATAGCTTCGTGGACGATCGCCAGCTAGTGGAGCGCGGTCTGCGCAACTACTGGGGATATAACTCTATTGGGTTTCTTGCGTTGGAGCCTCGTTACCTGGCTAACCACTCAATCCGCGAATTTAAAACTATGGTCAAGACCCTGCACTCAGCAGGCCTCGAGGTCATTCTCGATGTGGTCTACAACCATACGGCGGAAGGAAATCATCTCGGCCCCACGCTGTCACTCAAAGGCATCGACAACAGCACCTATTACCGGCTCATGCCTGACAATCCGCGCTATTACAGGGACTACACCGGCACGGGAAACACTCTGAACATGCGGCATCCTCGTGTTCTTCAATTGATCATGGATAGTTTGCGTTACTGGGTGCTGGAGATGCACGTCGACGGCTTCCGCTTCGATCTCGCCGCCACTCTCGCCCGCGAACTCCATGAAGTGGATCGTTTGGGCGCCTTCCTCGACATCATCCATCAGGACCCAGTGCTTTCGCAGGTAAAGCTGATTGCCGAACCTTGGGACCTCGGTGAGGGAGGCTACCAGGTCGGAAACTTTCCCGTGGGCTGGGCGGAGTGGAACGACCGCTACCGGAACACAGTTCGCTCTTACTGGAAAGGTGACGGCGGAGTGGCCGGCGACTTAGCCTACCGCCTCACTGGTTCCAGCGATCTTTATGCGCACAGCGGCCGCCGGCCCTATGCCAGCGTCAATTTCGTGACCGCGCATGACGGCTTCACGTTACAGGACTTGGTCAGCTACAACGAAAAGCACAACGAAGCTAACGGCGAAAACAATCGCGACGGCAACAACGACAATCGCAGCTGGAATTGTGGGGTGGAAGGTCCCACGGACGATCCCAACATCCAGGCGCTGCGCGCCAAACAGAAGCGGAATATGCTGGCTACGCTGCTCCTCTCTCAGGGTGTACCGATGCTGTATGCCGGCGATGCCATCGGCCACACTCAGATGGGCAACAACAACGCCTATTGTCAAGACAATGAGATCAGCTGGATCCGATGGAATGTGCACGCTCAAGATCGTGAGCTGCTGGCATTTGTTCAGCGCATGATCAACCTTCGCAAGCGCCATCCCGTTTTTCGCCGCCGCCGTTTCTTTCAGGGACGCCCGATCAAAGGCGCAAGTGTAAAAGATGTGTCATGGCTCAACCCCACCGGCAACGAGATGAGTGAAGAGCAGTGGCGCGATCCCTCAGTGCGCAGCCTCGGCATGTTCCTCGCTGGCCAGGGGCTTGACGAGACTGACGAACGCGGACGGAAAATCGGAGACGAAAACTTTCTCGTGTTGCTGAACGCTCATCATGAGGACGTGGCATTCACGTTGCCGGCTTTACACCCCGGCACTCGCTGGGTAGCGTGGATGGACACCTCCCGGGAAGATGGCTTGCGCCCCGCTGATACGCTCGATTCCGGCACACCCTATCCTTTGCAGGCCCGTTCCCTGGTAGTTTTGATGGAGCGTCGAAACGGAAAGAAGGAAGAATCGAATGAAGCGCCGTCATAGCATGCCGTTCGGCGCTGAGTGCCTTGACGATGGAAGCGTGCGTTTTCGCTTGTGGGCTCCCGCCGCGCGTCAGATTGACCTTTGCCTCACGGATGAAAATGTTTCGACAAGGTTTCCGCTAGAGCAGCGCGGCAAAGGCTGGTTTGAATTGGTCACCGATGCAGCCAGTCCTGGCAGTCGGTACCGTTTCCGCGTCGACGGTGCACAAGAAGTTCCCGACCCCGCCTCCCGGTTTCAGCCACGCGATGTGCACGGACCGAGTGAAGTTATCAGCCCCGGTGATTTCGACTGGCAAGATGGCGCATGGCGCGGCCGCCGGTGGGAAGAAGCTGTTATCTATGAATTGCACGTTGGCGCCTTCACACTCTCCGGCACCTTTTCCTCTGTTTATGAGCGTCTCGACTACCTGGCAGATCTCGGAATCACCGCTATCGAGCTAATGCCAGTCGCTGATTTTCCTGGCCTGCGCGACTGGGGATATGACGGCGTCTTCCCTTTCGCGCCCGATAGTACCTACGGCAATCCCAATGATCTTAAAATCTTGATTCAGGGCGCACATGATCGTGGCATGATGGTTTTGCTAGACGTCGTTTACAACCATTTTGGCCCGGAAGGAAATTATCTCAACGCTTACGCGCCGCAATTCTTTACCAATCGACATCACACTCCATGGGGCAATGCGATCAATTTCGACGGTCCCGAAAGTCGAGTCGTCCGCGACTTTTTCATCCATAACGCACTTTACTGGCTGACCGAATATCATCTCGACGGGCTTCGCCTGGACGCGGTAAATGCGATCATCGACGACTCCAAGCCGCACCTACTCATGGAATTGGCCGACGCAGTCCGGAGTTTGATCGAGCCTGACCGCCACGTCCACCTTGTCCTCGAAAATGATTTGAACCAGGCAACTTATCTTCAACGCATGGAACAATGCCAACCGCGAGCTTACGCAGCGCAATGGAATGACGATATCCACCATGCCTTGCATGTGCTGGTCACGGGCGAGCGTGATGGATACTATTCAGACTATTTAGATCGTCCTCTCCGTCATTTGGGCCGCTGCCTGGTTGAGGGATTCGCGTATCAGGGCGAAGTCTCCCTCTTTAGAAATGGCCAAAGGCGCGGAGAGAGTACCGCCGGCCTGCCGCTTACCGCATTTGTCTCTTTCCTTCAAAATCATGATCAGATTGGAAATCGCGCATTCGGAGAGAGGATCACCACAATCGCCGACTCGCGAGCCGTTCGCGCCGCAACGGCGATCCTTCTTCTCGTCCCCTCTCCGACATTGCTTTTTATGGGGGAAGAGTTCGGAACCAAAACCCCGTTTCTTTTTTTCTGCGATTTTGAAAAGGGTCTGGCTGAAGCAGTTGCCGCGGGACGTAGGAATGAATTCGTCCGATTTACTAAATTCAGCGACCCCACCGTCCGCGCCGGGATTCCGGACCCGAATACTGTGAAGACCTTCGACCGCTCGCGGCTTAATTGGGACGACCTAGCGCAGCCGCACCATCAGGAATGGCTGCACTTCTACCAGCGACTGTTGAAGCTAAGATGTCAGTACATAGTCCCACGTCTTTCGGATGCGTGTGCCATCAAGGCAACTTGTGAAGTGCACGGAGATCATAGACTCAGCGCGCATTGGGATTTTCCTGACCGCTCAAAACTATCTCTGCTGGCGAATCTCGGCCCGGATTTCGTCTCGGGGCTGACTTCGGTACCGTCTTCTCGCATTATTTTTTCCAGCGAGGGAGTCAATGAGACTCATATGAAGCGTGGAACGCTGCCAGCCTGGTCGGTAGTGTGGTTCCTGGAATCATGAAGCCAGACTTTCAAATTCCGCGTGCGACTTATCGCTTGCAACTCAATCGTGACTTTACTTTCAACCAGGCCAAGGCGATCGTTCCGTACCTGTCCGCGCTCGGCATCAGTCACTGTTACATTTCTCCCTGCCTGAAGGCTCGTCCCGGAAGCCTGCACGGCTATGACATCGTGGATCACAATTCGCTCAACCCAGAAATTGGAAGTCCTGAAGAATTCGATCAGTTTGTGACAACTCTTCATGAACACGACATGGGCTTGATTCTCGACATTGTCCCCAATCACATGGGAGTGATGGGCGGCGACAATGCCTGGTGGCTTGATGTTCTGGAAAATGGCGAAGCGTCGCCCTACGCATGTTTTTTTGATATTGACTGGCGTCCTCTAAAGGAAGAACTGCATGGCAAGGTTCTCGTGCCGGTTTTGCACGATCATTATGGCGCCGTGCTGGAAAGCGGAGAGTTGAAGTTGGTTTTTCACGCCGATCGCGGTGAGTTTGATATTTCCTACCGTGATAATCGCTTCCCCGTCAATCCTCGAGAATACCCTCGCATCCTGCAGCGCGCAACGAGCGGGTTGGCGGCGAGATTGGGCGAGCAAAACTCGGACTTCTTAGAGTTCCAGAGCCTGATCACTGCTTTCGGCAACCTGCCACGAAGGCAGGAGGTAAACAGTGATCGCGTCATCGAGCGCAATCGCGACAAGCAAATTAATAAGCGCCGCCTTGCCGAGTTGTGCGCGCGATCCCCGGAGATAACCGCGGGCATACTCGAAGGCGTCGACGCGATAAACGGCAATCCCTCCGATCCCGCTACTTTTGACGAATTGCATGAACTCATCAAAGCACAAGCCTTCCGCTTGGCTAACTGGAGGGTCGCCTCCGACGACATCAACTATCGGCGCTTCTTCGATACCAACGATCTCGCGGGCCTTCGCACGGAAAATGACACCGTTTTTCAGGCAACCCACCGCTTGATTCTGAATTTTGTGGCCGAAGGCAAGGTTGACGGTTTGCGCGTTGACCACCCCGACGGTTTGTACGATCCGGCTAAATATTTCGAACGCCTGCACTGCGCCATCGCGACCGCCGAGAACGGCCCACAGAACGCGGGAAAAGGATCGTCCTATTTGGTGATCGAGAAAATCCTTACGGGGCGGGAACGGCTACCCACAGAATGGCCCGTCTGCGGCACCACCGGATACGACTTTGCCAACCTGGTGAACGGCCTTTTTGTCGATCCCACCAATGCCACCCGCGTGGATCGCATCTACCGAAACTTTATCGGCGACGAGATTGATTTCGACGATCTCGGCTATCGCTGCCGAAAACTTATCATTAAGGTTGCCCTGGTCAGCGAACTGAACGTCCTGGCCAACCAACTTACCCGCATCGCGCTCGCCAAGCGCCACACCTGCGACTTTACTCTCAATAGCCTGCGGGACGCTCTCACCGAAGTGGTCGCGAACTTTCCCGTGTACCGCACATACGTCAGTTCCTCCGGCATATCTGAAAATGATGAGCACTACATCCGCATTGCCATCGATTCCGCTAAACGGAGAAGTCCGGCCGCTGACATCAGCGTTTTCGATTTCATCAGCCAGGTACTGCTGACTCGCATCGCTGAAGGGCAAGATTCAGCTTACCGTAACGCAGTCACCGCGTTTGCGATGAAGTTCCAGCAGTTCACTAGCCCAGTAATGGCCAAAGGGCTGGAAGACACGGCTTTTTACCGATATAACCGCCTGGTTTCTCTGAATGATGTCGGCAGTGATCTCCACCGCTTCGGAATTCCTACAGGCGAGTTCCACCTCGCGAGCGAGGAACGCGTGCGCAGTTGGCCACACACCATGCTGGCCACGAGCACGCACGACTCAAAGCGGTCCGAAGATGTGCGCGCCCGCATCAACGTGCTCTCCGAGATTCCAGTGCTCTGGAAACTTCGGGTACAGGAGTGGAAGAAAATCAACCAGGGCCATAAGTCTCTCATTAACGATAGCCCTGCGCCTTCGCCGAACGACGAATATTTGCTCTATCAAACTTTAGTGGGAGCGTGGCCGTTCGAGCCCCTGAGCGACCAGAACTCCTGGAAGGTTTTTTCTGAGCGAATCGAAAACTATATGCTGAAAGCGATCCGCGAGGCCAAGCAGAACACCAGTTGGATCAACCGGAATGATGCATACGAAAACGCTGTTTCAGCGTTCGTCAAAGCGTTGCTTCATCCCGACTCCAGGAATCGCTTTCTCGATGACTTCCTGCCTTTTCAACAGCGTGTGGCTCGTATTGGCCTTTGGAATAGCCTATCGCAGACGCTTCTCAAACTGGCGAGTCCTGGTGTTCCAGACACATATCAAGGTAATGAGTTGTGGGATCTCAGTCTGGTCGATCCTGATAACCGGCGTCCGGTGGATTATTTGCGGCGTAGGCATGTGTTCGAGAGTGTCCGCACGTTGGGCACCGAGCCTGACGCACGATCCGTAAGCCGATTATTGGAGACTCCCGAAGACGGCCGACTCAAGTTGTACTTGACCTGGACAACTCTGTGCTTTCGTAAGCAGTGGCCTGACGTTTTTCGACTGGGGGAGTATTTGCCCTTGCCAGTTCGAGGCTCGAAAGCCGATCACGTTGTAGCGTTCGTACGAAGGCTGGAAAACACTAGCGTTTTGGTGGTTGTTCCGCGGCTTGTGGCTGGTTTGCTCGGTGACAGCGATGTCCCACCCATTGGATCTCAGATTTGGGAGGACACAGAGATTTTGCTTCCAGCTTCCGTCTCTTCCGAAAAGTATTGGAACGTCCTTACAGCAGAAAAGAGGGATTCTCCAAAATCCGGCGCAAAGATCGCACTCGCAAAACTGCTGACGCATTTCCCTGTTGCGCTTTGTCTTCTCGGCCAGTCGCCATCGGATCGCGATTTGTAGATATGTGGACCGATTACTAAACCTCACAAATCAGTTTGTTCCTTGGCCAACTTTCCGCATCCAAGGTTTCGGAGAAATATTCTGACGCCTGCTAAAACCATCCCTCCCGAAGGGACTGTGCCGGATACGCGAAGGCTCACTGCAGCCGAAATTCTTCAGGCAGCCATTGAAAATGCACGCGACGAATTGCGTCGGTCTGCGCAGAAACTCGCGTTCTCGGGAGTGGCCGGCGGTCTTACCATGGGATTGACAGGACTCGGCGTAGCCGCGATTCGCGCGCTCGCCGGGCCTGGCGCCGGCCGGCAAATCGCTCCCTACCTGCTCTATCCGATTGGTTTCGTCGCCGTGATCATCGGTCGGGCGCAATTGTTCACGGAAAACACATTGTACCCAGTGGTGCTCGTACTCGATGAGCGTCGTTACCTCTTGAGAACGCTCCGCCTGTGGGGTGTGGTTTTCGCCTCTAACATTCTCGGCGCTATCCTGTTTGCAATGCTGGCGGTCAAATCTCCAGCGTTACGCTCGGACATTCTGTCGCAATTGATTCAGCTCGGACAGGACGGAGCCTCTGGGTCCGTCGCATATTTTTTCTGGAGTGGAGTCATTGGAGGCTGGCTTATCGCACTTGTGGCTTGGACTGTCACTGCTAGTCACTGGACGATTGGCCAGCTCGCTATCGTTTACCTGCTTACCTTTGTTGTCGGAATCGGACACTTCGCTCACTGTATTGCGGGCAGCGGAGAAATTCTCTCCGCCGTTATGGCGGGGTCAGTTCCGGTGACAGGCTACTTGCGCTGGCTCGCCCCTGCCACTGGCGGGAACATCTGTGGTGGAATCCTTATTGTCAGCCTTTTGAATTACGGTCAAGTAAAGAACCTGTAACCTTACTCTCACACTCGACCTTTTCCCGCTCTTTTGCATCTAAAATCAACCGTGCCGACGCTCAGTCTCCAAGTCGCGTGGCTGCTGGTCCTATCGATACCCGTCGCCTGTATCGCATGGACGGTGACCCATGAAGAAATTTTTCGTGAACCTCGCAATTATTGCCAAGAGCAATCGAAATATGCGAAGAATCTGCCTCGACGGAAGTTCTTCTATTTATTCACCTGTGAATATTGCTTCAGCCATTATGTGGCGATTCTGTTCCTCATCGTCACCCGCTTCCGCCTTCTCTACCCCGACTGGCGCGGTTATCTTATTGCCCTATTCGCGGTGGTCTGGGTCGCAAACCAGTATATGAGCATCTACAACCATCTCCGCCTCGATATCAAGCATGAGCAAGTCGAGATCCATGCCAAGGAAACGGAAATTGTCCAGGAGCGCAAAGCCGCCTGAAGACGGAGTTCCGCGAACTTACCTTGACGCGGACAGCACCACTCTTCTTGGTACTTTTCCTGTCGCCCGCTTTCCACCAGTAGCTGCTTGAACAATTTCTGCTGCCGCCCGCTTGCCGCTGGCGATTGCGCCATGAACGGTTCCGTTATGGCCGCCAACATCTGTGGCTTCACCTGCAAAAAACAAAGTGTTGTCAACCGGCCTGGCAAGGACCTGCTCCGCGCCGTCGCCTCCAACTTTTCCATAGCTATAAGCTCCACGCGAGAATGGATCATTCTGCCAATCATGGCAATATGCGTATTCAAATAAACTCTCCAGCTCTTGCACGCTCACTCCCAACAGGCGATGGAGAGCTCGGAGACTTTGCTCTACTACGAACGATTGATTTTGTCCCGAAAGTCTTTCGGCGCAGTGAAACGGCGCCCAACCGGTTAGAATCGGTAGCCTCTCCGGTGACCGTGTCCACCACGTTGGAAACCAGTCATCGTGCGAGAACAGGAAGCTCATTCCTCCCATCGTTTTAGAATTCTTTCTGCGATCAGAGGGGAGTTCTTCCCAGAAACTTCGGCGAAATCTTAAAACAATACGGATCACTTTGCCCATCATCACGCTGTGAATCGCAGCTTGCTTCTCACTGGGCAACTCTGGGTCAAATCGGATGGCGCCATTCTCATCAGCCCGAGCCTGCAGAACACCCAGCGGCACAGAGATAAGCGCTCGCGGAGACGTGAAGGTTTGAGAGCCGTTTTGTCCGCGCGCATTTATCTCTACACTTCCGGGATGCCACTGAATGCTCTCGACCATGGTCTCTTTGTGGACCGAAACACCTGCATCATTCACCTGCTGCTGGAAGATCTCGGTCAAATCTCCATACCCATGCTGCGCACGAAAGGCGCGGTCCCCTTCAATTTCTTCCTCCGCGCGCATTCCTTTCACCAGCCAATGGATCCCCACCAGCGACGGATCGGCAGCATTGAATCCGGTGACATAACCTGTAGCCCATTCTTTAGCTCGTTGCATTCGGGAATCGTTATTTGCAGGACAACACTCTTTCAGAAAATCCAGGAAGGATTGGTCGGGCTTCCGACCATTCATCTTCTTGAGAATCTTATCTACATCAGAAAAGAAATCACATGGGGTTAACTCGCCGTTTTGCACGCACCAGTTGTCCCCTTTCACTTCTTTAGTTCGAACTTTGTGCTGCCGCAGCAGTTCCCATATTTCGCGAGGCCGGCCATGAATGAATTCGGCGCCAAATTCGATCGGAGTGTTGCATCTTGGATCGCGCAGGGTGAAGATTCGGCCGCCAATTCGATCACGCGCCTCAAGAATCGTCACGGAAAGACCGGCGTTTCCCAAGGCCGCACCCGCCGTCAGTCCCGCGGCACCAACCCCAATCACGATCACGTCAAGATTCTTAACCATAAGAAACGACAAAGCCACTGGTCCTGATTGCGGCGATGGATTTCGGCTGATTGTATGTCTCGCGGTTAATTTTATGTGTAGCGGATTTCGGTTGCACCGTATCGCGAGCCCCTACGAGCGTTCGCTGAATTTAATTCACTCGGGGTTCGTCACTGACTTCAGATAAGCCACTACCGCCTCCGCATCGGTCTGCGTCATACGGAATTGTGGCATGGGGGGTCGCAAAGGTTTTCCATCGCGCCAAATCCCCGTGGTTAACAGCTTCACCGTTTCGGCATCTGTTCCAGGAGGTGTTCCGGCAATACGCGGAGCTTGGAGCGGCCAGTTTTCGACCGCTTCCGCCGGTTTCAGCCACACCGGAGCACCTTCAAGCCAGTGGGTACGATCCGGATTGCCGTTACTGTCTCGCGGTGTGTGGCACTGACTGCAAAGTGAGAGGTCCTCCACGATGTATTTTCCGCGAGCGACATTGCTCGGAGGACGATTCGTCGCTTTATTCCCGCTCCGATGATCTTCACCCGGACGGGCCTCTTGCGCACGGCTGAAAATGCACACGCCAACTAGAAATACTGCGGCAGCCAGAAGGGCGCTAATTGAACGTTGCACCCATTTTAGTTGATGCTGCCCCCGGGAAGGTTGGCGCAGTCAAATATGCTTTCCGTTTAAGGTGGTCTTTAGTACCTGCGAACCTTTTATCCGAGGACCCTTCGCACCTGTTATACTTAAGGTGTCTCTTCTAGCATCCTTCCGCCGTACCCCTCACCGGAGACGGTCCCTTGCGAAATCAGACAGCGTTATTCGCTGCGCAAGGAGCTGTTTATGGTGCCATCGCGTAATAAATCGAACCACAGGTCTACCCCAACCATCGAAGGAAATCCGGTCAGGAATGAGCTTTTAGTTGGTCTTCCGCCGCAAGAATGCGATTCCTTATTTCCTCGGCTTACATTCGTGCAACTCCGTACACATGATGTTCTTCAGGAATCCGGGGAACCAATCAAGTACGTATATTTCGTCGATAGCGGGCTGGTGTCGATCCTGAGCGTGATGCAGGACGGAAAAAGTGTTGAAGTCGGATTAACCGGCAAAGAAGGGTGCACGGGGCTGCAACTCGCGGTCGGGTTTAAGAGCAGCGATACGCGGGCTCTGGTTCAGATTGAGGGCACCGCGTTCCGTATAAGCAGCCTAGACTTGCTGAAGGCGCTGCCGCAATGTTGTGTTTTGAAACAACGAATGCACCAATTCGGGCAAATGTTGTCTATGCAAGGAGCGCAGGTTGCTGCCTGCAACCGTCTCCACGAGGTAGATGAGCGACTAGCTCGATGGCTGCTGATGAGCCAGGATCGCGTAGGCGGCAATATCGTTTCGCTGACCCATGAGTTCTTGGCTCACATGTTGGGAACCCGCCGCTCAAGCGTCACCGTGGCCGCGGGACTTCTGGCGAAAGCCGGACTAATAACCTACAACCGCGGGCAGGTCAATATTGAAAATCGCGGCCGACTGGAAGATGCCGCTTGCGAGTGCTACGAACTCTTATCCCGTCATACTGCCATGTGGAAGCGAGAGTCGGCATAAAGTTTGTCGGCTAGCGTACTGAAACCGCCAGAGATGTCGCGTGCTTTGTTGGCTCTTTTACAGCATTTACCTTATTCCTGCCAAGCCGGGAAGCCTGCAGAATTATTACAACCTTGTCATGGTTTTGGTACGTCATCTTGTCCGGAACAATCGGTAACTCTACCTTGGGGAGACCCTGAGAACGGAAATGACCAGCCTTATGTCAGTCAAAGGTTGTAGCGCGCTTATTTCGATGACTGTTTTTGCCAGTGTTTTGACGTCTGGAAATAGTCTTGTTCGCGTGCATGAAGAACGGTCCTACACACTCAATGCTCGCAGCGAGATGACAGACTCGTTTCCTGCTAAGAACCCGGAAGGATCAATGGTTTTCCGTAGCACACTTTTGGCCACGAACGACAATACCGTGATTCGTCTGGAAAACAATGGCTCCAGTTCCGTCGACCTTTCCAGCGGGCCAGCCAACCTCGCGTCTCTGCCTGAGTCCGGCAGCGGGATTTTGCTGGGCCTCGGCTTCTTGATAGGTGTCCCTCTGGCTGGCCGACATGGCACGCCTCTTTCTAAGCCTTAACCTGATCCTGATTTTCAATGGGCGGTTGCTGCCCTTCTTCGCGAATCCCGAAATGACCCCCACGCTGAGCAAAATATTTTTCTATGCGGCTTTCGATTCGTCACATAGCTGTTGATAATAATCGCGGCCACGCTCGTATCCCCTTCGAAACGCTTCAGCCACTTCGGCGTCGGGATATTGACGTTCGAGGTCTTCGATTTTGTTCGTCATCTCTGCTAACACCTGATCGTATTCCTTGCATCGAGTCCGGGCGTGCAATGCCGATTCAAAACCGAGTCGATAGAATTTCTCGTCGTCGCTCAGGTTTTTGCTAAAAGACGAATAGTGTTCCCGTTCAGCATCACGCAAACCGATCCACCATTGTTCGCGAGCCGCATCGACACTCTCCGCTCCTTCCGCAGTCAGCAGTTTGCGAAGGCCCGAAGCCGCCGCTTCATCATCGGCCAAGGCAATTAACACGCTGCGGCCCTTGCGTAGAGCATCTTCGTAAACAAATAGCTCGTCTTCCGGCAGCCCCTCAGTCATGGCGTTTTCAAGTTTTCCGCCAGCAACCGCTCCAATGCTTGCTCCGGCGGCGGCCAGAAGCGCTCCGCCTAACAGGCCGATCGCAGTGATCGGGCCTACACCCGGTATAAGAGATGCAACAATCAACGGACCTCCGGACATCCCTGCCGCGGTTCCCAACACTGCACCTACTGCCTTCCCCATGCCCGGCTGTTCGGTGGTGACTACCGGTGCCGATTCTTGCTCCGTCTTTGTGCTTTGTGGAGTCAGCAATGTTATCCGGTCGTCTGGTAAGCCGGTTAAACGTATCTCGGCAAGAGCTCGTTGCGCATCTGATTCCGAACGAAAAACACCAGTCACCGCTTTCATCGCAATCCTCCGCTTCCAAATTATTATCCGACGCCTCTCAGGACGCCATAACTTTTGATGCCACACGGGCAGGGACGTTGCAGTCAAAGATGGGCACGACAACCTTTGCTGATGCTTTGCTCGACTAAGTTAAGCAGGTAAGCGAATCAGGAGAATAAAATGGCAGCTACGAAACATTCACGAAAAAAATCTAGCGGGCGCAAGTATGGTAAAGCCGCAGGCAAGAGCGTGGAGAGCGCGATGCGCCGGAAAAACCACGGCACTCTCAAATCGGGCAAAGGCGGCAAGGGTGGAACGGTGAAAAGCCGGAAGCAGGCGATTGCCATCGGCCTTTCCGAAGCCCGAAAGAAGGGCGCGAAGGTGCCCCGCAAGAAAGCAGCGTAGGAGGCCACTTTTCACTTGGCCAATCGCAAGTACATACGAAGGCTCGGCCGCAGGTCCGCGCGAGAGGGTTCGTCCGTTTCGCAGTTGGACACCGAAAACTCCAACCTACCGGCGATTCTCTTCGATCTTGATGGCACGCTGATCGATAGCGTGTATGAGCACGTGCTGGCGTGGTCCCTTGCGCTAAGAAGCGAAGACTTTTTCTTGCCCACCTGGAAAATTCATCGCCACATCGGCATGAGTGCGAAGATGTTTGTACGGGAATTATTGCGTGAGCTGTCGTCGAAAGAATGCGAAGCCCTCACCTGATGTGTTTGTGAGGGCAGCCGAGCGGCTCGGGGTGCCGATCGGCGATTGTATCGTGATCGGCGATAGCATATGGGATCTACTTGCCGCAGGGCGCAAGAGTGCGCTGCGAGTCGGGCTGCTTTCTGGCGGATACAGTCAGGAAGAGTTGGAGAAAGCAGGAGCTTTCCGCGTGTATGCCGATCCGAGAGATTTGCTCGTCCACATCGAAGACTTAGGAATCCCCGGGGCGTAGACGCACAAACTTGCCCGAATAAGTTCACAAAAGATCTAGGGCCAAGCGATTTTCCCTTTCGACTTGCCGGAAGGTGCAGTCGGTAGGAGATTTTTCGGGACGCCAGCGAAGAAATTTCGTGCCGTGACGAAAGCGCCCTCCTGTAAAGTGATCGAATTGAACTTCTGCAACGAGCGTCGGTCTTAGCGGTTGCCATTCGGTTGAGCGTTTCGTGCTCCAGCGACTGGGGCCTCCCGGAGCCTTTCCGGTAAAGCCGGGGGGTTGGATCATTTTTCTTAGTTTCTGGGTGAGCGCGGGGCGGTCTTTGACCCGGATAGAAGAGGTGAATCCAACGTGATCGAGTTCACCGTCCACATTGTAGAGCCCGAGAAGTAACGAACCGACCTCGGGCCGCTTCTCCAGATAGCGAAAACCTCCAACGACACAATCAGCAGTTCGTTGGCGCTTGATTTTTTGCATTCCTGTGCGCTCGCCGCTCTGGTATGGCAACTCGCGCCGCTTGGCTACAACTCCATCGAGGGCAACGCCCATATGGAACCACCTCCTGGCCACCATAAGATCTTGAGTGACGGGAGAGAGCCGGATGCTGCGATTTGACTTTAAGTACTTGCGCGCGAACTCCTCGAGTCTCTGCCGTCTGTCTTCCAACGGCAGCTTGACCAACGATTTGCCTTTGTCGTCAACCAACAGGTCAAACACAATAACAACACTTGGAGTCTGCTCGCTGAGTTTTTCAATCCGGCTGGCTGCAGGATGAATGCGCATCAACAAGTGATCGAAAGACAAACCGCCGTCGATGGGAACTACAATCTCCCCATCAAGAACGAAGCGTGCCGGCTTGAGAGCCGCGAACTCTGCGACGAGCTCGGGGAAATATCGAGTGAGGGGCTTGCCGGATTTTGACCTGAGATCGACGCTCTTGCCATCGCGGAAAGCCAAACAACGGAAGCCATCCCATTTGGGCTCATATTGCCAATTGGGTCCAGTGGGTAGCTCTGTGGCTGAGAGGGCTTCCATTGGCGGATAATTTTTGTTCAACGGCAGAGTCATGTAATTTCGCGATCAGCCTTGAGAATACCTCTTAGCCAACTCATTATTCGATCAAGATCTTGTACTTGAACGCCGGTTAAGATGCATCCGGGCCAACCGCCGGTAGCGCACAGCAACAAAATCGTCGCGATAATACAGAAGTTGGCAACAGTCTCCTTCGAGGGCACGCTTGGCATCGCTATACAGCCCACACCTGATAGACCAACGCGTTTCAGCATTCTATTGTTGATTATGCAGCGATAGGCTTTTGTCTCGCGCCGCAAGAAATTTTGCATCCGACTGATTCCATGAGAATTGCACAAGTAGCGCCGCTTTATGAAAGCGTTCCGCCCTGTTTGTATGGGGGGACCGAGCGAGTCGTGTCCTGGCTTACGGAAGAGCTCGTCCGCCTGGGCCATGATGTCACACTGTTCGCAAGTGGGGATTCTGTAACCAACGCCCGCCTCGTGCCCGCGTGTCCGAGAGCTTTGCGCCTTGATTCACAATGTAAAGACCCCCTAGCGCATCATGTCATCATGATGGAACATGTGTTCAGCGAGAGCGCGAACTTCGATTTAATTCACTGTCATGTCGACTACATCCACTTCCCGCTAGCCAGGCGCACGGATGCTCCGTGCCTGACCACCTTGCATGGGCGTCTGGATATTCCTGATCTCGTGGCTGTATACCAGGCTTTTCGCGAACAGCCACTTGTTTCCATCTCCGACTCGCAACGGGCGCCACTGCCGTGGGCGAACTGGCAGGCCACGGTGCGACATGGAATGCCTCGACAATCGTTGACTTACTGCGGAGGGGAAGGTAAATATCTGGCGTTCCTCGGGCGAGTTTCTCCAGAAAAAGGACTGGAAGATGCCATTAAGATCGCGTGCCGATCAGGGATGCCGCTGAAAATCGCCGCCAAGGTGGATCAGGCTGATCGCCTCTATTTTGAGGACCGGATCAAGCCTTTGCTGAAATGCCGGCTCGTAGAATTTATCGGTGAAATCGGAAATGATGAAAAGAACGCTTTTCTCGGTCATGCGGCTGCTCTTTTATTCCCGATTAACTGGCCAGAACCTTTTGGAATCGTTATGATCGAGGCCTTAGCCTGCGGAACTCCAGTCGTTGCCTATCGAAGCGGCTCCGTGCCCGAGATTGTCGAAGACGGAATCACAGGTTTCATTGTGTCCGATATCGAAGGCGCCATCGGCGCGGTCAATCAATTAGAGCAGATCGACCGGTGGCGTTGCCGCAAACATTTCGAACACAATTTCTCCGACGAACGCATGGCCCGCGAGTATTTGACCATTTACCAACGATTGGTTCGAGGGGAGCCATCGGCACTCACTCTTGACGACGGAGTTCTGAGTTGGACGAACCTGGTACCCAACACTACTACATAGCTACTTCTCAGTCGCCAACCGACGATCGAGCCCGTGTTCTCAAGTATGGGAGAACATTCTTCGTATTCGACCGCCTGGGGGACGTCCAAACAACAGGAATGGGCGAGCAAGGGCTATTTTTCGAAGACACGCGACATTTGTCGGAGCTGATGGTGCATCTGTGGGGAACGCGCCCTCTGCTGTTGAGTTCAACGGTCGAGACCAACAATCTCCTTTTCACCGGCGATCTTGCGAACTTGGATGTATCCCGGAACAATCAAGTAGTGATTCCCCGTGGAACGCTGTATGTACTGCGCTCCCGGTTTTTATGGAAGAACAGTTGTTACGAGGAGTTCGTTTTCGTAAATCACGGACTCTCTGATCTGTATGTTCCCTTCCGCATGACATTCGATGCTGACTTCGCAGATATCTTCGAGGTTCGAGGCATGCATCGGCAGCACAGGGGCACGCCTCTGCCAGTGGAAGTGAAACAAGACTCGATTCGCCTGGCTTACAACGGGTTGGATGGCGTCATGCGGCAAACCCTCATCCGATGGACTTCTGCGCCGACTCACGCGGCAGAAAACGAATTGAACTACGACGTGAATCTTCGTCCGAAGGAAAGAGCCAGCTTTCATTTCTTCATTTCATGCGACTCCAATGCGGCCGACCACTCCATTGAATATTCGCGTGCCATGAACTCAGCGCGCCATGAACTGAAAAGCGTGGGCAAAGCTTTCCCGCGCATATCCAGTTCAAACTCGCGCTTTAACGACTGGATCAACCGCTCCATCGCCGATACGCAGATGATGATGGTGGGAAATCCGGAATCCAACTACCCTTACGCCGGAGTGCCGTGGTTCGGAACCGTGTTCGGCAGAGACGGAATCATTACGGCTTTGCAGTCGCTATGGCTCAATCCCGAGATGGCGCGAGGCGTTCTGCAATGTCTAGCCTCAACGCAAGCGACCAAGAAAGATGCAGCCATCGAGGCCGAACCCGGAAAGATCCTGCACGAGATGCGCCAGGGAGAAATGGCCGCACTCGGCGAGGTCCCATTTGGGCGCTATTACGGCAGCGTGGATTCGACGCCACTTTTTATTATCCTGGCTGACGCATATTACGAGCGCACCGCCGACGCCGGGTTTATCAAGGACTTGTGGCCACACATTGAACGCGCGCTCTGCTGGATCGACGATTTCGGAGATGTTGACGGCGACTGTTTTGTGGAATACCAGCAACACTCTGCCAAAGGGTTGGTCCAGCAGGGCTGGAAGGATTCCAACGATTCGATCTTTCATGCTGACGGGACTATTGCTGAGCCTCCGATCGCCCTTTGTGAAGTGCAGGGCTATGTGTACGCAGCAAAATTGGCTGCTTCTCGTTTGTGCCGGTTTGCCGGAGGATCTCAGAGGGCGGCGGCCCTTGAAGTGGAGGCGGAGAACCTGCGCGCGCGCTTCGAGGAGCAGTTCTGGTGCGAAGACCTTTCTACCTACGCCCTGGCGCTCGATGGCGACAAGCGGCCCTGCCGGGTCCGCACGTCGAACGCGGGTCACTGTCTATTCACCGGAATTGCCTCCCCAGATCGCGCCAGGCGAGTTGCGGAAACGCTTTTTCAGCCGGAGTCATTCAGCGGCTGGGGAGTGCGCACCGTGGCCACCAGCGAAGCGCGTTACAATCCGCTCTCCTATCACGACGGTTCGGTATGGCCCCATGACAATTCACTGATTGCGAGCGGACTGGCAAAATATGGCTTCAAGAAACTCGCTGGTCAGATGTTGATGGCTCTGCTTGATCTTAGCAGCATGGTCGAATTGCACCGGCTGCCAGAGTTATTCTGTGGCATCGACCGCCGCGAGGGAGAAGGCCCCACCCTTTATCCGGTCGCATGTTCGCCACAGGCGTGGGCGGCCGCGGCTCCTTTTCTGATACTGCAGGCGTGCCTTGGAATTTCGATCAATGCCGAACGCAAGCGCATCGTCTTCGATGACCCCTATCTGCCGGAAGGAATTCCGAACCTGGCCATCGATGACCTGCGATGCGGCGGCATCGGCGTCGACTTGTTCCTGGAACGAAGGAATGACTCCGTGCTCGTACACAAGGCAGGCGTGCCCAGCGCAATCGAGATTGTCACTATCGTTTCTTGAGGCCTTCAATCCGGCGAATATCCTTTTTTCAAGCCGTTCAGAACTGCACCAACCGCAGGGCTTGACAGAACATCCAAGCTCCGTGCCAAAACTGTGCAAACCTGTCGAAGAACTGCCAGTCACTTCCTCGATGCCCACCGACATTCCCGAGGAACAGGCCGAACTGTTTCGTGAAGTCCTCAGGGCACTCGAGGAGAAACACGTTCCCTACGCGGTCTCCGGAGCATTCGCGCTGCGACAACATACTGGCATTTGCCGCTTCACCAAGGACCTGGATTTATTTATGACCGCCTGCACCGGCCTGGAGGTTTTGCCTTACTTGAAACAACGCGGGTTTGAGTGCGAGATTCGTGACCCAGTCTGGTTGGCCAAGGCGCACAAAGGCGAGTTCTTTGTCGATTTGATTACCGGCATGAGCAACGGCGTGTTCGTGGTGGAGGACTCCTGGATTCAGCGCGCCAGTCCCGCCGTGATATACGGCATCGAGACCCGTGTACTGGCTCCCGAGGAATTGCTGGCTTCGAAAATATTTGTAACCCGGCGCGAGCGTTTCGACGGGGCTGACATTGCTCACGTCATTTTTGGGACCTACCCCTCGTTCGACTGGGATCGCGAGTTGCAACTGGTCGGAGAGCACTGGGAGATGCTCTTGTGGTCACTCTTGCTGTTTCGCTACGTCTATCCCGCGCACACACACTACGTGCCTGCCATTGTCTGGCGCCAGTTGCTGCAACGACTGGGCGGTGACATCGCGAGCCCTGATCCGCAAGCCAAGTTTCGTGGCAGTCTTGTGGATGACAACATGTTTGCTATTGATGTGAATGAGTGGGGACTGCCGAACCTGCTGGAGGAAAAAAGAAAAAGGCGCCTGGAACAAATAGCACGCTGCTCGAAAACAAGTTCGAAGCGCCCACGTACCGGGCACG
Organism: uncultured Acidobacteriota bacterium; assembly: GCA_963842075.1. Taxonomy (GTDB): domain Bacteria; phylum Acidobacteriota; class Terriglobia; order Terriglobales; family Acidobacteriaceae; genus Sulfotelmatobacter. The sequence goes on from CAWJFA010000024.1 coordinate 1,182,230, forward strand.
CCGTTTAGCCGTCAAACTGGCATGAGAATCGCAGCCACAGCCGACTTGCATTTCAACCCACAGAGCTACGCTAAGCTCCAGGAGCAGTTTGAGCGGGTGCGGAACGACGCCGATGTCCTGGTTCTCGCGGGCGACCTGACTAACTATGGGCAGCCGGATGAAATGGAGCCGCTTCTGAACGTCCTGGTCCGACTCAGGATTCCGACCGTCGCCGTGCTTGGAAACCATGATTATGAGAGCGGGAAGGAAGAAGAGCTTTGTCGAATGATGGTTGCAGCCGGTATCAAAGTTTTAAATGGCACTGCCTATGAACGAGATGGCGTGGGTTTTGCGGGAACTAAAGGTTTTGTAGGGGGATTTGGACGAGGCATGCTCACCGCCTTTGGAGAGCGCGAAATAAAGCAATTTGTCCAGGCTTCCATTGACGAAGCCCTCAAGCTTGAGCGCGCCATGTCCCAACTGCGAACCGAAAAACGCGTGGTCGTGCTGCACTACTCTCCGATTGCCGAGACCGTACGTGGCGAGGCGACAGAGATCTTCCCCTTCATGGGAACCTCGCGTCTGGCGGAAGTTGTGGACCGCCACGGCGCCGATCTGGTCGTGCACGGCCACGCTCACCATGGGAAGATCGATGGACGAACTCCGACCGGGGTCGCGGTACACAACGTCGCCATTTCGCTACTGCAGGCGCAGGAACCGTCGTCGGTCTATCGAATCTTCGATCTGTGAGCGCGCCGCTCCACGCTTGCGGGAAATTTAATTATTCACGCGCAGCAGCAACAACGTGCCGCCTTCCAGCTTTACATTATTCTTTTCCGAACTCACGACTGAACCTTGCGTCGGATCCGCAGTAGTCGACAATTTCAGATTTGAAATGCCCAAGACCCCTTGAGTGTTCCCTGTAATCGGCTGATGCGCGTTGGCGGTGGACGGTTCCTCACTAGCGGCTGCAGCCGGATTCGCCGTTTGTGGCGCACCCATCCCCGTTGCGCGGCTGTTGTTGTTGCTGGGCGACATCCCGCTAGCAGCCGGCGATGACGACGGCTGAGTTGTGCCTTGAGCGCTTCCGTTGTTGTTGCTGGCGCTTAAATACGATGGCGAGATGATTGCTTGGATCGACGCCGGTAAGGGCATATCGTTTCCATTCTTCAAGACGGCATGATCAAAGGAGATGCCGACTTGCGATTCTTTCTGCTCTTTATTGCGCGCCTGCGCTTCCGTGACTCGTCCGATTACCTTCGTGTTCTTGGGCACAACGATTTCGCCGTTCCCCGCTTTCAAGTCTTCCGTAACCTGGGCGTCCACTTCGTCGCCAGTCTTCTCTTTCTTGGCGTCGATACTTTTCATCAGCTGCACCGGAATGACACTGCCGACCGCGATGCGGGTGTTCCTACTTGGCTGCGCCACTGTCGATGGAGCCTGAGCTGGCATTGTATTCTGGTCCTGTGGTACTGGAGCACTGTTTGGCGTTGCGTTCTGAGCTACGCATATCCCGCATAAAACCGCTGTTAGGAAAATGCCGGTCGAAAACGTCTTCATCAGATTCTTCTCCTTGTCTAACAATTGAAGGGCGCAGCTAATTCGAGATTACATATTTAGATGTCATTGGCGGTCGAAGGGTAGTCGCCGAATCAGTGGTTTTCAGTATCGGACTTTCGGGCGACGGAGCGAGAAAGCAGAATTTAAACCGAGCTCAGGAGCGACACGGCGCTCTGATTAATGTGTCGTCGCCGACGCTTTTGCAGCATTGTCCCTTTGAAATCCGATCTTATCCAGCATGGGTTGAATCTCCGGGTTAGACATAAACAACTTCCAGATCAGGCCGCTACGATAGTTCTCCACCATGACCACTATGGGAGCTTGATCAAGACCCATGTAAACGGGAGAAAACCAGTTGTGCGTCAAGTTGAAAGCGTCGTGCGGACCGTAGATTCCCCAGAGTCGATCGCCGAGATCGCGATAAAAAAACTTCAGCGCGGCCATCGAGGCCTCGGGGGTATAGGGAAAAGACGAGAGGGCGCCGGTCGGTGTGATCGTCCCATTGTCGCTGCCCAGGTCCGGCGAGTGTGCGGAATATCCTAACTGATCGTCGCTTGCCGTCAGACCCCAATCATCGGAGCCGTATCCCTGAAAGTGACCCGGGTTCGCCTCGCAATAAGCCAGATCGATCAGCGCAAGATTGCGGTTGTTGTCAAAATAATCTGTATAGCGGTCATGGATACCACGGGGGTCGAAGCCCATAAATGAATATTGCGTGAAAAACAACGGACCGCCGGTACCCGCTCCCACATCCAGCTTAATGCCATAGTAGCTATGGCCGTTTATATAACGATCTCCTTCGGTTGAGCCCGACCAGCCGGTGCGATAGGCAACCGCGGCCGGTGACTGGCCCGCCCAGCCCGAGTAGTAAAGCTCCGCCGGAACCGAATGCGTAGGCGACGCAATGGCCAACAGGTAGGTGATCATTGTTTCATTGAATCCTGTTAGCCGATGATCGATGTACCAGGACCACTGCGGAGACCAATGCCACAACAGCGCATTATCTTGCGCAGAGTGCCGATACCAATCCCACTCCACGGTCTCCCAAAGCTGGCTAATTCTGTGGTAAATGCTTTGCTCGTCTTCGCTGGCCCCCTTGAAGTATTGGCGAGCGGCCAGCAAACCTTCTATCAGAAACGATGTCTCCACTAGATCGCCGCCGTTATCAAACATGCCAAACACCAGCATACTCTGAGCCGTGTAGCCGTTGAGAAAGTGAGACCAGGCACCGTGGTAGCGAGGCGCCTTCTCCAGAAAGTCTAAGATTTGCGTAAGACGCTGAACGCCTTGCTCGCGGGTAATGAAGCCCCGATCCACTCCTACAATGAGGGCCATGATCCCGAAGCCAGTGGCGCCGGTGGCTACAATGCGGTCATCTCCAGGAATATTCTCAAGCGTCGCCCCAGCGACCGAATGAGCCCCGTCCCAATAGTAGCGAAAACATTCTTCCTGCAACATGGTGAGTAATTCATCGTCGGACAGCTCTCTGGTCGAAGCATTGGCCACTTCGGAAAGCGCCGACTGGCGGTAAGATCGGTCCACCGCTTTGACCCGATACGAAGCTTTTACCCCCGAACGACCGATAAAGTCGGTGTAGCGATTAACATCCGCGATCTGAATTCCGATGGGCTGAAATTTCTGTTTCCCGATCGCGCGGTAAACCGCGTAGCTTTGGAGATCATTATCTGCAACCGGGTCCCAGCTAATATCAATGTGCCGGTCATAGCCTTTCGCTTGCACGTTTTGCGGCGCCCGCGGGGCGCTCCTTACCTCAGGCGCCACCGGTGAAGCAGCACCCCGCTCATCGATTTTGATCTCATCGATAATTAAGGTTCGCGGAGTGTCATCCGCGGCGCTTTGGCCGAAGTAGACGCTATGCAGTTCTCGTGCGTGAAACGGATGAATCGAGGCAGTGGCAAATTCGCTGAGCGGCAAACGAAGCTGAATCCATCGTTTGGCAGGCATATCCCCGGCCAAACCGTCCAGCTTTACGGGCGCTGTAAAATCGTGATCCTCGTCTTCCAGCTGAATAAAGGGCAAGTCAGCCGCGGGGATCGTCTCCGGCGAATAGCACCACATATACAGCGTGTCGCCGCGGAAATCCGTGGGCCGGTTGCGCATACTGACAACCCGCACTTCCGTTTGCCAGCTTCCGCCCGTCACCGAACGCCACTGCAAGCGCAAGGCGTTTGGAGGGGTGAAGAAGGTCTTTTTTTCGACCGGCAGTGATCCCGATAGCAATTGAACAGTGCTGGGAAAGACAGACCTGCCGCTGCTGTAGTAGTAGTAATCAGGGGTAATGCTGTTGTCGAAGATCACGTGGTTGTAGTAGTCGCTAGGCGTGACCGCACCGCAAGGAATGGCAATCAGAATAAAGAAATAGAAAAACCAGAAAAACGAACGCACCGCGCACTCCGGGTAGGCAGATGAAACGAGCTGCATCGATTTAAAGTCGCAGTTTACAACAAAAAACGACACTATCTCTAAGGAACGTGCTCGGAAGGCCTTATTTTGAACTCTCTTGGGCACAAACAGATTTCAGAAGCGATTTCGGCGTCTCTAAGTTATTATTAACTGCGGGGTTTACCTGGTTGCGATAAACCTTGACGGCGGTTTCCGCATCTTCTTTAGAGCTGTTTTATAAGTAAAAAGGGCAACGCTGTCAGACCCCCAGGCACACATAGGAATTCGTCCGTCTGGCAAATGCAAGCCCCTCGAAGACGGCAGGGACCCGAGCATGGCGGAGCGAGAAAGTTACTGGGCGGGATGGCAAGAGCGTATCTCAGCTCTCCGTAATGTTCCGGCTGTGCTCAAAATTGTATGGGATTCCGGCCCCGGGGTTGTACTATTTGGCCTGGTTTCGCGCCTGTTCTCATCTATTCTGCCGGTTGTACTCCTGTGGATTACGAAGCTGATTATTGACGGCATTCAACATGCCCTCACAACCCATCAACCGGTAAAGCCTGGCTTCTGGTGGCTGGTCGCCGCCGAATTTTCAGTTGCCGTCCTCAATAGCATTCTCATCCGGGCAACCGACTATTCCGATTCATTGCTCGCCGATAAGTACACGCGGCACGTCAGCATTCGAGTCATGAATCACGCCGCGGGACTTGATCTGCAGACCTACGAGGACCCAGTCTTCTACGACCGTCTGGAACGGGCCCGAGTTCAGGCAACGGATCGGCTCGTTATGATCCAGGCAATTGGGCGCCTGGTGCAGCAAGCGATCACTACGATTACGCTTTCCGTTTCGATCATGTTGTTCTCGCCGTGGTTAATGCTGTTACTGATCGTGGGCGTTGTTCCAGCTTTTCTAGGTGAAAGCCACTTCGCTTTCCTGGGATATGCAAAGAATTTTCGGCAAACTCCCATGCGCCGGCAGTTGGACTATCTCCGCGTATTGGGCGGAAGCAAAGAGGCAGCGAAGGAACTCAAACTATTTGGCTTGAAAAACTTCTTGAGCGAGCGATTTACCCGTTTGTCCGATGAGATCTACGACGAGAATGTCGCGCTGTCGCGGCGAAAATTGATTGCCGGCGCACTGCTCTCGATGATCGGTACCATGGGATATTATTCCGCGTATGTTTTTGTAATCTGGCGAACCGTCGCGGGCGAACTCAGCATCGGCACTTTGACTTTCCTGACCGGGGCAATCCAACAGGCGAGCAGTAACATTCAGCAGATTTTTTCGACCCTCGCAGGCATTGGCGATCAGGCTCTGTTCCTCACCGACTTGTTGGCGTTTTTCGAAATGCAACCGACGATCCGTTCCAAGCCCAATGCCCTGCCCGCCCCCAGACCAATCCGGCGTGGAGTTGAGTTTCGGAATGTCTCGTTCAGCTATCCGGGAAACTCCCGCTTGATTCTTGATCAGATTAACTTCACGCTTCATCCCGGTGAGCGGCTGGCACTCATTGGCGAAAACGGTCAGGGAAAAACAACCATCGTGAAGTTGATAACCCGGCTTTACGATCCCACTGAAGGAGAAATCCTGCTGGATGGCATCGACCTTCGCGACTTCAACCTTGAAGATCTGCATCGCGAGATTGGCGTAATTTTCCAGGATTTCATGCGCTATGAAATGACCGCTCGCGAAAACATTGCAATAGGCCGTATCGAAGAAATTGGCAATCTGGAACTGCTCAAGGACGCGGCACGCAAAAGCATGGCCGATCAAACTATCGCGAGACTCTCCCTTGGCTACGATCAGATGCTGGGCCGGCGCTTCGATCAAGGAGTAGATCTTTCCGGCGGGGAGTGGCAGAAAGTCGCCCTGGCTCGGGCTTATCTTCGTGATGCGCAACTATTGATACTCGACGAGCCCACCGCAGCACTCGACGCACGTAGCGAGTTTGAAGTGTTTCAGCGGTTCGCGGAACTTACCGCGGGAAAGATGGCTCTTTTTATTTCGCATCGATTCTCAACCGTACGTTCGGCCGACCGCATCCTAGTCCTCGAGAATGGCAAGATCACAGAGGAGGGGACTCACGACCAACTCGCGAGTCTGGGCGGACGTTACGCTGAAATGTTCGAGATGCAGGCATCGAGCTATCGCTAGGTAGGAAAGATACGATATGACACCGAGCGGCCATCTAGAAGTTGTCGGCGCGGAACCGGAAGGTCTGCGCCCAATTGCAGCTGAAATGTCAACGGATTCGGGCAATTTAAATTCGAGCGCCGCCAATCTCGCCCATACGATGGGGTGGCTGCCAGGCCAAGTCGAAGCACGTCCTCTTCACATTCGCTGCCAAAATTTGTTTCGAGCATTCAAGCCGCTGCTGGCCGCACTTCAATCTTCCCCCGCGAAATCTGGCTCTGATGATTTCCGCTTGCTCCATGAAAACATTCTGCTGGTTCAGGCGGAACTTGAAGAAACCTGCGAAACCTTCAAGCGTCCGCACAAGCTTCCACTGGTGCGTGCTCAAAACGGCACGGTCGTTCCCAGAATCGCGGCGATCGCTGAAGATTATGTTACAGCCACCGCGGGCCAATTTGCGGCTGCAAGCTTTACCGATTACGTCCAAGCCTTCCAGGACGTTACCGTCCTCGACATGGCAGAGCTGTGGATGCTCATTCCCGGGATCAAGCTGGTTCTGCTCGAACAGATTGCGCAGCGTAGTCGTCGTTTGCTCCAAGATCCTATCAGCTCTTACGCGGTTCGGGAGATGGTACGCAGTCTCCGAGAGATTAAACAAACTAACTGGAAAGTCGTTATCGAGCCCCTGATCCGCTTCGATCGTATGCTGCGAGAAGATCCTGCGGGGGCATATTCCAGGATGGATTATGAGAGCCGCGAACTTTACAGGCAGAAGATTGTAAAGCTGGCGGACCATTCCGACTGTAGCGAAATGGAAGTTGCCAAGGCAGCACTCGCGCTGGCCCGTGAAGCGCAGAAACATCCGGACAATGACCCCCGCGTGACCCTCCGCCGCTCCCACGTAGGCAACTATCTGCTTGCAGAAGGAACTTCGCTGCTGGAGCAAAGAATCGACTTCCACTCTTCCATTATCGAACGGTTCCCTGACCTTTGTGCGCAGCCACCCGGATGAGTTTTATCTTCCCGGCATTGCGGTGCTCACCTTGCTGATTGTTCTGGGTGTCGTACTGCTGTTGACGGATGCCTCTACTTCGCTTGGACTAGTTCTACTGTCCACGATGGCTGTGCTGTTGCCAAGTTCGCAAAGTGCTGTTCAAATCATGAACTACTTGGCCACGCTTCTGCTGCCCGCGCAGATTTTGTCCAAGCTCAATTTTTCTGAGGGCCTGCCCAATGATTGCGTAACCTTAGTTGCGATCCCAACCCTGCTGTTGGATGAGAAACAAGTCCATAAACTCGCAGACGAGCTGGAAGTTCGCTTTTTGGGCAACCACGATCCCAATCTTCATTTTGTATTGCTCACGGATCTCCCCGATTCGCCGGAGAAACCCCCCGCAAACAACTCGCTGGTAGATCTGTGTTCAGAGCTCATCCGCGGATTGAATGAGAAATACGCCGGAAAAGAATCGGGATCTTTCTTCCTCCTTCATCGCCACCCGGTCTACAACCCACGCGAGAGACTCTGGATGGGATGGGAACGTAAGCGCGGCAAGCTGATGGATCTCAACAGCGTTCTGCGTGGTCAATTTGACAGCTTCCCGGTTAAGGTTGGCGACCTTTCCATACTCTCCAGCGTTCGTTTCGTAATCACCCTCGATTCCGATACTGAGCTACCGCGAGGTTCGGCCCGAAGGATGGTGGGAGCCTTGGCCCATCCTTTGAATCAGGCGATTATTGATCCAGAGAGAGGGGTTGTGGTTACTGGTTACGGCATCCTGCAACCTCGAGTTGGGGTAAGCGTTCAAAGTTCCGCACGTTCCAGGCTGGCCAGTATCTACTCAGGCCAGACCGGACTTGACATCTACACTCGTGCCGCCTCCGACGTCTATCAAGACCTGTACGGGGAGGGCATTTTCGTAGGAAAAGGAATCTACGAGGTGGACACTCTTCGCCGCGTTCTCGATCGCCGCTTCCCGCGCAATGCCTTGCTCAGTCATGACCTGGTCGAAGGCGCGTATGCTCGTGCAGGTTTGGTCAGCGATATCGAGATCATTGAGGACTACCCTTCTCATTACAGCGCCCACAACCGGCGAAAACATCGGTGGCTCAGAGGCGACTGGCAGATTGCCGAGTGGTTGCGCCCGCAAGTGCCCGACGAGTCGGGACAAAAGGTTCCCAACCCGTTGTCGGTGGTTTCGCGATGGAAGATTTTCGACAACCTGCGTCGCAGCCTGGTAGAGCCTTCATTGTTTCTGCTGCTCTTGCTGGGTTGGTTCATTCTGCCTGGGCGCCCCGAGGCCTGGACTCTGGCAACGATCGGCATTGTGTTTTTGCCCGCGCTCCTCCAGCTTGGACTCGACTTCGCACGCGCTGCAGTGCTCAGAAAACGGGCAATTGTCATCGACGGCTTGAATTCATTCGCGGACGCAAGTATTGCCGACTGGTTGACGGTCACATTCCTGGCACACCAGGCGCTGCTATCCCTCGACGCCATGGTGCGAACCATCGTTCGGCGCATGATTACCCGGCAGAGGCTGTTGCAATGGGAAACAGCAGCCCAGGCCGAGCTCGCTGGTTACAAACGCACGATTCTGGACATTTACCTCGATAGCACTCCCGCGCTGGCGTTGGGACTATTTTTTCTGGTATGGCTCGAACACCGCAGGGCTCTGCCTGCCGCATTGCCGATCCTTCTGCTGTGGGCTTTCAGCAAGCCAATTTCGATATGGCTGAATCGTCCACCGCGTGCTCCGCGCAAGCAAGTGTCTGAGAGAAATCAATGGCTGCTCCGTCTCAGCGCTCTCCGCACCTGGCGGTATTTCGCTGAGTTCAGCACGGAAGATCACCATTGGTTGATTCCTGACAACGTTCTGGAGGAGAATTCGAAAGTCGCGCCTCGCATTTCTCCCACAAATCTCGGCTTCCTGCTTAATGCACGTCAGGTTGCCTGCGAATTCGGCTATCTCACAGTGCCAGAATTCTCCCAGCAAACTCTGCGAACACTGGCCACCGTCTCGCAATTACAGCGTCATCGCGGGCACTTTCTGAACTGGTACGACACACAGACGCTGGCCCCGCTTAGCCCAGCATTCGTCTCAAGCGTCGATAGCGGCAATCTGGTAGCCTCACTCTGGACTCTGCAACGCGGCTGCCTGGAACTTCTCGACCAGCCCCTCTTACAGCCTGAATTGCCAGACGGTTTTCTGGATCATCTCTATGTTCTGACGAGTCTGCGAACGCTGCCACGCCGAAAGTTTTCCGCGATGAAGCGTTCTCTCAAGGGACAAGACTGGCTACCCTACTTGCTAGACGTTCCCGACGCAGCTCTGAAGGACATCCATCAGTCGGCCTCGAGTTCGAAACATGCCGATCAGGCCCAGTTGGTTCCAGCAGCAAGCGGAGGAGCGCATCAGCCAAATTGGTCGAGCCGTGCACCTATACACTCCATGGCTGCTGCCGGAATTTGCCGCTTTGAAGAATGATCCCGTGATCCATCGTCAAGGCCGGCCGGATGATGTGCCAGCACTGAAGCGGATGCCGCTATTTATCGATGGTCTTGCCGGCAGGTTAAAAGCGGCTGAATCGACGGCCTCCGCGGACACCAACATACTCTACCGGCAACTGCTATCGCTGCTGCCAGACGCGCGCTCCCATGTGGTGCGGTTGATCGAAGATTTGAAGAAGATTGCACACCAGTCGAGCAATCTCGCGGACGAAATGGACTTTGAGTTTCTCCTGAGCCGCAGCCGAGGCCTTCTGTCTGTCGGTTTCGATGTCGACAAGCAGCAACTCCACGACGCCTGTTACGACCTGTTAGCCAGCGAAGCACGTATAGCTTTCTTCGTTGCCATCGCGAAAGACGACATCCCGCAAGAGGCATGGTTCCTGCTGGGCAGGGTCCAAATCCTCGATCAGGGCATGGCAGGATTGCTTTCATGGACAGGAACGATGTTTGAATACCTGATGCCGGCACTCTGGATGCGTATCTATCCAAATACGCTTTTGGAGCGCGCGGCAGTCGCGGCAGTGCGATCGCAACAAGCCTACGCTGACGACAAGGGCATTCCCTGGGGCATATCCGAATCATCCTGTTTCAAACTCGATGCCGCGGGCAACTACGAGTATCACGCCTTTGGAGTGCCCCAGCTCGCCATACACAAGGTCGATGTCGACGGCCCTGTAGTCTCCCCGTATTCAACTTACCTGGCGCTGCCCGTCGACTCCGCGGCTGCGTTGAGAAACTTGCGCAAGTTGCAACGCAAGCGAGCTTTGGAAACTTACGGATTCTACGAGGCTCTGGACTTTAATCCCGCGCGCAGCCGCTCCCGCCTTCGCCGTTTCGAACCAGTACGCTGCTGGATGGCTCACCATCAGGGAATGAGCCTTCTCGCTATGGCGAACTTCCTGCATCAGGACGTCGTGCAACGCTGGTTTCACAGCCATCCGCGAGTGCAGGCAACGGAGTTGCTGCTGCAGGAAAAACCCGCTGGCCACCCTCGTTCACCGCGCTCCCGTAAGAAGGCGGCGTGAACCGCGCCGGCTGAAGCTAAAGGCGGTAAATTATTGGCATACGTGCATTTGAAGAGCTACGCTATGCGGCGCTGGCACATCTTCGGTTTCGGGCTGCTCTTCTCGTTATTGCCGAACGCATCTCAACTGGACGCTCAGGCCACTGCATCAGCGGATGTAATCCTCGTCGACACAATGGCGGCTCGGCATCCCTTCCCCCACTATTGGGAAAAGATGTTTGGTTCGGGTCGCGCGATCCTGAGCCTACGTGACAGCTATCGCAACGACCTACGCTCGGTTAAGCAAATTACGGATTTCACTTACGTTCGCTTCCACGCTATCTTCCACGACGAAGTTGGGGTCTACGACGAAGACAGTCAAGGGCAGCCTGTCTATAACTTCTCTTACGTCGATCAAATCTATGATGGCGTGCTGGCCAATGGTGTGCGTCCCTTTGTTGAGATTAGCTTTATGCCAAACAAATTGGCAGCCAGCAACATCCTTCAGCCATTTTGGTATAAGCCCAATGTCTCGCCACCCAAGGATTGGAACCGCTGGGACGCTTTAATCACGGCCTTCGGTCAGCATCTCGTCGATCGTTACGGTCTCGAAGAAGTTTCGCAATGGTATTTCGAGGTGTGGAATGAGCCCAACCTCGACTTTTGGGCCGGACAGCCGAAGCAGGAGACCTATTGGGATCTCTACGATCACACGGCGCTCGCCATTAAGAGGATCAGCCCACGACTGCGAGTGGGTGGACCTGCCACCGCGCAAGCAGCCTGGGTTGACGCGATGATCAGCCACTGTACCGACAAACATATCCCGCTGGACTATGTATCGACACACGTCTATGCCAACGATACCGCCCAGGACGTTTTCCACTCGCAAGAGAATATTCCTCGCGATCAGATGGTCTGTCGCGCGGTGAAGAATGTTCACAATCAGATCACCACGTCAGCCATGCCCAACCTTCCGTTGATCTGGAGCGAGTTCAACGCCAGCTATAAGAACGAACCCGAAGTCACCGACGCGATCTACATGGGCCCTTGGCTCGCCGACACGATCCGCCAGTGCGATGGGCTGGTGGACTCAATGTCTTATTGGACCTTCTCCGATGTCTTCGAGGAACAGGGCGTAGTGAAAACTCCGTTTTACGGAGGCTATGGGCTGATCGCAGAAAATGGAATTCCGAAGCCTGCTTTCAACGCCTTCAAACTCTTACACAAGCTGGGGGATGAGCGCATCGATCTCGATTCAAACTCCGCATTGCTTACGCGTCGGCGGGATGGCACGCTGGTGCTGGCTGTCTGGAACTATGCTCCGGCGGAGCAAGCAGGATCTCCAAAAACATTTACGTTGCGTCTGAAAGGTACAAGGGCGAAGCACGCGTTAATTTCGCGACTGGATCACGACCACGGAGATTTTCGTTCCGTCTACGACAAAATTGGTGCCCCGCGTTATCCCAGCCCGAAACAGATCGAGGAACTTCGTCACGCCGCTGACCTTCCCCCGCCCGAAGCCTACGCGATTAAGAACGACGAATTGACGGTAACGCTGCCGGGGCATGGCCTGGCGTTAATCGAACTCAAGTAGCAGTTTAAACCCAACCAAAAACGCAGGATCGCGTACGTTTTGCTGCGCCAGTAATGTTCATTCTTTTTTGAATCCAGCTCGATCCATACCGCGCTGCGCCTCTGGATTTTTCATGAACGTCTGCCAGACGAAATCAGTTCGCGCATTTTCCGCCATCAGCATCGTGATGCCCGTATCAATCCCAACCACGTCACTGTCGTACCAATTCTTGAGCGGGTTGAAGGCATTCACAAATCCGTATCGGCTCCAGGCCTTTCCATAATGATCCTTGATGTTCTTCAGCACCCGCATCACCGGCTGAGGCAAGAACGGCAGCGAACCTGCCGACGCGCTGGGCACAAGCGTGCCATCAATGGGTCCGATCATGGGCGGACCTCCCCAGATCACATAGCCCTGCTGTGAATCCGAAGCCGAGATACCCCACAGATCATCGCTGTAATCTGGAAATTGTTTGGCCAATTCCAGACAAAAACGGCGGTGGGCATCCGTCGCCAATGCGGAGTTCTGAAAATAATTGGCAAATGCATCTCTTTTGCCCCGAAAGTCAAACCAAGCCTGCGAGTATTGATGCACAAACAAAGGAGCGAACGAACCGATATAACGAATACCGTCAAACTCAAACTTGGTTCGCTTCCATGCGTTCCAGACCTCCACCGGCAGCGGATGTGTAAGCGATCCTAAACCCAAAAGATAGATCATCATCATCTCACTGTAGTAATCCCATCGATAAGGCAGAAAGCCACCCTCCGGGGTCCATCCATGCGGCAAAAGCGCAGTATCTTCGGAGAGCCAACTCCAATCGACTCGGTTAAAGATCTGGTACGCCAGAAGACTGATTTCAGAATGCTCCGCAAAGTGGCGGCGGCAGGTCAGAATTCCGCATAGCAAGATGGCCGTGTCGACGGAAGAAACTTCGGAATCCCAGACCCGCTCGCCCGTATTGACGTCAGCGAAATGGTAGAAAAATCCTCGATGCGTCGGCATCTTCTTCCACAGGAACCGCAGAGTGAGCAGAGCCCGATCCCGCGCTTCTTGAAGGGAAATGAATCCACGTTTTTCCGCGATGCAAAGCGCCGTCAAACCAAACCCGGTAGCCGCAATACTTCCAACCACAGAGTTGTCATTCGCCAGCACATTGCATCGATCCCTTATCAGGCCACTCTCTGCGCCGGTTTGTTCCCAAAAAAACTGGAAATTTCGCTTCTCCAGTTCGTCCAGAAACTCATCATCCTCAGGCGAAAGGGCAGCACCGGGAGTAGAAGCCTGCGGGCCGGCCTGCTTTTCCTGGGCTGCCGCTAGAATGGAAAACATCTTTGACTGATCGAGGGCGTTCCACAAACCCAGGACTCCGGCCTGCAGCAGGAGGTCGCGTCGTGAAAAGCGGAAAGCACCAGGGCTATTTTTTTCTTTCTCGTGCATCAGCTAAAGTTTAGATGCTTCTATGGCGGTGCGTAGTGCGAATGCTGGTGCTCAGTGGGTATTTCATTGCGCCAAAACAGTACTAGTCAGCGATGACGCGAGCTTTGCGATCCTGAGAAGACGTCCTAGAATGTTAACTCAAGGAGCCTGATGACCAACGGAAAAAGGATTGCCATTTGGACATTTGTAGCCTTGGGAATCTTGGCGACGGTTTTGACCGTTGTGTTCTTAACTCGGCGGAAACCGGTCGTGCTTAAGGGCGCTGTGCTGCGCCAGGATCAGGACCCGAATAAGCAATTGCCGCTTGCAGACGTTCAGATTACGGCGATCAATGGCCTGGGAAGCGGCCATTCACAATCCGATGCTATGGGTTTTTTCAGCCTGACGCTGCCCACTGGACTGCGGCGGCGTCAACCAGTCCTATTGCAATTCCGGCGCAAGGATTATAAGCCTTTGGACTGGGACGACTTTATAGCGGATAAAGTTTACGTCGCCCGCATGGTTGCCCTTCGTCAGCAGACGGTCGCCGAATCCCATTCCGATTTCCCAGTGTCAAATCCGCGCATTCGATACACGGTAAAAGCTACAACGGAAGCGGATATCGGAAGCGCGGTAAAAACGTTCCAGGTCATCAATGCGGGAAATAAACCCTGTGAAAATCGTCCCCCGTGCGCGCCCGGCGGCAAGTGGAAAGCGGCAATCGGTTCTTTGTCTCTCGATGCCGGCGAAGGCAATGAGTTTCGCAACGCGAGAGTTTCCTGCATTGCAGGACCGTGTCCCTTCACCAGAGTCGAGATGGAAAATTTCTTGCAGGATCGCCGCCGCTTGAATGTGTCGGTCCGCAATTGGTCGGACACAACCACATTTCTAGTCGAGGCCGAAGTGGTTCATCCCATGACCAGCAACATTGTGCGTGAAACTTATCCTGTGATCTTCGGCCGAGCATTGAACTTCAGCCTGCCCCCATCAGCGGAGGGCCCGAGCATCGAAGCGGAGGTTCAGGGTGAAGCTATTGTGTTCCCCCTTGGGCCCGATCTCTTCCTTAGATGGGCAGAGTGTCAGGTAGGAATCGACAAAGACCAATCCAGAAACTATCGCTGCGAACTCAAACCTGGTTACCAGTTCCGTTAGGCGGCCGATGCGACAAACGGCACACTCGATCCGCGCGCGCCGGTCGGAGGCGTTTCTCAAGCTTCAGTCTTTTCTGCTGCATGTAATAGTTTCGTAATGTGTCCCGCATCACCGCAAAGAGTTCTCCGAAGAGTTACTCTGCAATCAAAGCCATTCTATGGAAATTCATTCAAAGGGAAGTCGTGCTCGCATCCTGCTGAGTTCCGTCTTCGGGCCTTATGCACAAGACGACGAATTCGGAAGCCGCTCCATTAATCCTATGGAGCTTTACCACAATCAGGTTACCCGCGCGCAAGGCAGCTTCTCGCTACGCATGTTTCACCGCTCCTGGGGAATCATGATGATTCAGGAAAACATTTCGGCGCCCTGTAGCGTGCTGGATTTTCCCACGCGCGAAGCGTTTGCTCGTGAATTGACTAAGAACCACTACGATATTGTTGGCATCTCTGCGATCATCGTGAATGTTTTGAAGGTCCGGGAAATGTGCCGAATGGTGCGGGAGTTATCGCCGGATTCGGTAATCGTGGTGGGTGGACACGTAGCGGCCATTCCCAGCCTGGAAACGATGATCGACGCCGATCACATCGTGCGAGGCGAAGGAATCTCCTGGATGCGCCGTTACCTGGGAGAAGACGAACACGCCCCGATTCACCACCCCGCCATTGTTTCAGGCGTGCAAACACGCATCATGGGGGTGCGACTGCCGCAACAGAAGGGGGGAACGGCCGCAACCATCATCCCATCGGTAGGCTGCCCCATGGGCTGCAACTTCTGCACTACGTCTGCCTTTTTCGGAGGTAAAGGGAAGTTTGTCAACTTTTACGAGACCGGCGATGAACTGTTTGAAGTCATGTGCCGCATCGAATCTGAACTCAAAGTGCATTCCTTTTTTGTGATGGATGAGAACTTCCTGCTTCACCGCACACGCGCGATGACCCTCCTGGAGCGCATGCAGGAGGCCGGCAAGAGCTGGGAGTTGTCGGTCTTTGCTTCGGCCAATGCGATTCGAAAATACACCATGCTGGAACTCGTGGAGCTCGGCGTCTCTTGGGTGTGGATGGGTTTGGAATCACCCAGATCCAATTACAGCAAGTTGCAAGGCGAGGATCTAAAGCAACTTACGCGGGAACTTCGCGAGCACGGCATAAGAGTGCAGGGCTCGACCATCATCGGCCTGGAACACCACACGCCAGACAACATTGTCGAGGAAATCGAATCAGCAGTCGACTACCAGACCGACTTCCACCAGTTTATGCTCTACACGCCGGTTCCCGGCACGCCGCTTTATCAGGAAATGGCTGCCCAGGGGCGACTGCTTGCTCACATCGACTTCGCCGATGTCCACGGACAATACAAATTCAACTTCCAGCATGGTGCCATCTCCCGGGAAGATTCCAAGAGGTTCCTGGACTGGGCGTTCCGGCGCGATTTCGAGCGCAATGGGCCGAGCCTTTATCGCCTGTGCCAGACCATGCTCCAGGGTTGGCAGCGCTACAAGAATCATCCCGATCCGCGCATCCGCGAGCGGTTTACGAGGCAAGTGAAGAAGCTCGGAAGCGCTTACAATGCCGCGCTCTGGGTAATGGAGCGAGAATTCAGGGAGGTCAATCGCAGCGTGAGTGAGCGGATTCACAAGCTGCGCCGCGAAGTCGAAAAGGAATTTCCGGTGGTTGCCCGCCTCACAGCCGCGTCGCTGGGCCCCATCTTGTTGTGGTCCACCCGCCGGGAGGAGAAACGTCTGGCGTCCGGACGCACCTACGAACCGCCGACTTTTCTCGAGCGCCGCAACTGGGGTTCGGCTTGATAGTCTCTGGCACAGCAATACCGCCGTGCAATCGCAATGGCGTATGCGAGTTCTGCTCGCGGAGATGTTTCCATTCCTTCAAAATGCCGCTTTCGAACAGATCACTGTAACCACATCACTCTAGCTCAAGGCCAGATCGTGGGAAGTCCGGCTATTGTTCAAGTGTGCCTTTCCGCTGTGATGACGATCACAATTAGCTGTTCACTTGCCATAGACAGGCTAGAGCGTTCTCCTCACACTCTAGGCTCACGCAGTGGGGTGACCAGGGTCACTGCGCCGATTCAACTCAAGGGGTGAAACTCTCAATTAGGCAGCGAAGCCGTTGCTGAGTTCTTAAATACGTTCTTCTTGTACGTGGTTCTTGTCTTCATCATCGCTGCCTTCATTGAGTTGAAATTCATAAGGAGAGAACGAAATCATGAATACGACGAAGCTGGTGATGCTGGTAATGACGATCGCAGTAGCCCTGTTCATCCTGATACCCAATCTGTCCTGGGCCGCCGATGATGGAGCCGGTCTTTACAACGCAAAATGTGCAATGTGCCACGGTGCGGACGCAGCCGGCAAGCCCGCCGCCAAGATTCCAAGTCTGGTTTCGGATGATTCTAAGAAAGCTTCAGATGACGGCCTTGCCAAGGCGGTCACGGAAACAGCGAAGCATCCCGGGACCGTGAAAAGCCTGGCTCCTGACCAAGTAAAGATGATCGTGACCTACGTTCGTAGCCTGCAGAAGTAGGCAGCCATAGTGGTCATTGGCGAAAGGACGCTGTGAACACGCCTGGCTCAATTCGGCAGAAGGGAGTGGAGCCCTGCCGATTTATTGTCACTAAGGCGTCTCGCGCTCTCTGTACTTGGCCGGATGGAACAGGCCGCCCGGGTCCGGATGCTCACCACTCTCGGCTCGGGCCTTTCTTCCCAAGTAGCACGGCAGAGATTTTCTTTACCGTTCCCCAATTCGTTCCGTCAAAGCACGCGTTTGCTTGGGGCGTTACTAGCCTGACGGATGTCAACTTGGGAATAGGGAGGAACAATTTCCATGAGTAAAGCTTTGCTGTATGACGCGACAATGTGCATCGGCTGCAAACAGTGTGAAAGCGCCTGCGCGCAGCAGAACAAACTGCCCTACGACGACACAGTGGCGACGGAGTCAGTGCAATCGGCACATAAATATACGGTCGTCATGACTAAAGACGACAAGTTCATGCGCCGTCTCTGCATGCATTGCGAGCATCCCGCTTGCGCGTCAGCTTGCCCTGTTGGTGCCTTCCACAAGACAAAAGAAGGGCCCGTCGTATACGACGTTTGGAAGTGCATTGGCTGCCGGTACTGCATGGTGGCCTGTGCCTTCAACCAGCCCAAGTACGAATGGGGTTCGTTGAATCCTCGGGTACGCAAATGCATTATGTGCCCAGATCGCGTGGCCGCCGGCAAGCCGACCGCGTGTGCTGAGATCTGCCCCACCGGCGCCACGAAGTTTGGGGATCGGGACGACCTCATTAGAGAAGCAAAGGAACGAATCAGCCAAAATCCAACCACCTACTTGCCGCGCATTTATGGACTCAACGAAGTTGGCGGAACCTGTGTCCTTATTCTCTCCAGCGTGAAAGTTGAAGAGTACGGCTACCCGGCGTCCGAAAAAATCGGTGATACACCAATGCCGGAGTACACCGGTCGAGTAATGGAGAGAATTCCAGACTTTATCCCGGTCTGGTCATTAGTGCTGGGAGGTATTTACTGGATTTCGCATCGCCGCGAGGAGGTGGCAGCCGCCGAAGCGGAAGAAACTAAGAACGGGAGTGCGCGATGAAAATCAAGCTTACTTTCTGGAGAGTCGTCTTCATTGTAATCATGAGCCTGGGCCTATACTCCGCATTTATTCGCTATTTCCGCGGCTTGGGTGCGGTTTCAAACATGACCGACCAGTTTCCCTGGGGCCTCTGGATCGGCTTCGATTGCCTGTGTGGCGTCATGCTGGCAGCCGGCGGCTTCATTATGGTCGGTGCAGTCTACTTGTTCAACGTTGAGCGGCTGCACAGCGTAGTGCGCCCTGCGGTATTGACGGCGTTCCTGGGCTATATACTTTTCATCGTTGGATTATTGTTCGATCTGGGCCGTCCCTGGTACATCTGGCATCAGCTCATCTACATGAACCCGCACTCGGTCATGTTCGAGGTGGGCATGTGCGTAATGACTTATACCACCGTGCTTTTTTTCGAATTCCTTCCCAATGTGTTCGAACGCTTCAATCTGAAGGCCCCAATCAAGTGGATTAACAAAATTTACCCAGTGCTCATTGTTCTGGGCATCTTGCTTTCTACGCTTCACCAGAGTTCCCTCGGGTCGCTCTATCTGATCATGCCGAGCAAGCTTCATCCGTTTTGGTACACGCCGGCTCTACCGTTCTTCTTCTTTGGCTCTGCCATTGCGGTTGGTTTGGCCATGACGATTTTCGAGTCCACGCAGAGCGCTAAGGCCTTCGGCCGTCAGCTTGAACTTCCAGTTCTCGTCACCCTGGGCGGCGCTTTGCTGGTTGCTCTTTGGGTGAATGCCTTACTGCGCTTCGAGGACTACTTCCATCGCGGCCTGCTCCGGCAGATCTTCAAACCGAGCTACGAAGCCTACTTCCTATGGCTCGAACTGGCGCTGACATTCGTGATTCCCATCGCCATGCTCAGCTTCAAGAAGGTCAGGCTGTCGCCACAGTTGCTATACCTGGCATCCATCTGTACTCTGCTTGGTTTCATCACAAACCGGCTCAACATTGCTCTCATCGGCTTTGAGTCCTATGTCGGGCACCACTACGTTCCGAAATGGACGGAATTCTCCATCACCCTGATGATCATAGCGATGGGTTTCTTCCTGTTCGGAGTAGCGGTGAAGTACTTGCCTATCTTTCCCAAAGAACAATGCGTGGGAAATCGGCCTCGCCGAACAGAAGCGAAGCCTTTGGTTGGCACAGCGGTGTTGACCCATGCCGGAGACTGACTCAATTCGCCGCGCCTTGCGACAGAAGCGGCCGACTTACGGTATCAGCACGAAATTGATTGGCTTGTTGCTATCGGGGATGCTCGTCATCTTTGCTCTTCTCGGGTACTTGAATATCCGGTTGCACCGTCAACATCTGGAAGCAGCGACGTTGGCCAGTGCCGAGCGGGTCAGCGACGTCATCAAACGCAGCGCGACGTACTACATGCTGCGCAATGATCGTGAGGGCCTCTACCACACGATTCAAACCATGGCAGACGAGCCCGGCATGGTCAAGGTGCGCATTCTTGACCAGGAAGGGCGAGTCAGCTACTCAACGGATCAATCGGAAGTCAGCCGCGTCCTCGATAAGAAAGCAGAGGCCTGCTACGGCTGTCACAATCAATCGCGGCCCCTCACGCGTCTGAATCGTCCTGACCGCTTTCGCATTTATCGCATTGCTGGCGGCCCGCGTGTTATGGGAATCATTACGCCCATCGAGAACCAACCCAGATGCTCCAGCGCGTCGTGTCATGCTCATCCAGCAAGCCAGCGAGTACTGGGCGTGCTGGACATAAATCTTTCACTAGCGACAGCGGACGCGCAAATTGCGGTCAGTAGGACCCGCACACTGTCTTACACCGTGGGAGCAATGCTTCTGGTCGCAGTCTTGAGCTGGTTATTCGTGTGGCGCGTAGTGGATAAACCGATCAATGCCCTCAAGAATGGCACGCGACATCTGTCGCAAGGGGAGCTGGGTTACCAGATTGAGGTGCGATCCGAAGATGAGGTGGGAGATCTGGCCCATTCGTTCAACGACATGAGCCTACAGTTGCGCGCGGCGAATGAACAAATCGTAACCTGGGCAAAGACGCTCGAAGATCGTGTCGAAGAGAATACCAGGGAGCTCCGAAGCGCCCACGATCACGTTCTGCACGTGGAAAAGATGGCCTCGCTCGGCAAGATGGCCGCGGTAGTGGCGCACGAAGTGAATAACCCCCTCTCCGGCATTCTGACTTACGCCAAGCTGCTTCGGAAGTGGGTAGCGTCAGGCCAGGCGGCGGATGAGAAGCGCGAGGAGGCTATGCAGTGCCTGGAGCTGATCGCCTCGGAAAGCCGGCGCTGCGGCGAACTGATCAAGAATCTCTTGAGCCTTTCGCGTAGCGCACCCCTGAACATACAGTCGACCAACCTGAATGAAGTGATTGACCGGTGCTTGCTCCTGGTGCGGCATCAACTGGAACTGGTTGGAATCGACCTGCAACTGAATCTTCATGAAGGCCTGCGCCCTGTCCCCTGCGATCCCGCGCAGATTGAACAGGTTTTGCTGGCATTGATCATGAACGCAATCGATGCCATGCCCCAGGGCGGCAATCTCTGGATCGAGACTCGCCTGAGTCACGATGAGACCGAAATCGACATTCAAGTACGCGATGACGGGTCTGGCATCGCTCCCGACGTGCTACCGCAGATTTTCGAACCCTTTATGACAACAAAAGAAAATGGGCGCGGGGTTGGACTCGGCCTGGCTATCAGTCGTGGCATTGTGGAGCGACACCGTGGGCGGATCGCAGTCGACTCGAAGCTGGGACGGGGAACGACTTTCATCGTAACGCTGCCAGCGCAGGCCACCGGGGCCTCGCTAGTGGCTGTCGACGAAAGAAATAGCGCAATGAACGTGAGGTGATTCAAGTGAGCACACAGGGAAAACTGCTTATTGTGGACGATGAACTGAGCGTGCGTGATTCGCTGTGCAAATGGTTCCGCGAAGAAGGCTATGAAGTTGCAACGACAGAAAACGCCAGCGACGCGCTCACACGCCTGACGCAACAACGCTGGGATATGGCTCTAGTGGATATTAAAATGCCCGGCACCGACGGAATCGAACTGCAGCGCCGCATGCATGAAGTCGATCCTGAACTGATCGTCATTATTATGACCGGCTATGCATCGGTCGAGACCGCTGTCGCGGCGCTAAAGAACGGCGCATATGACTATGTAACCAAGCCACTGGATCCGGATGAGATCGCGCATCTGGTAAAGAACGCTCTGGCACATAAACGGGCGGCACAGGAGAACGTGCTCCTACGTGAGACCGTTGCTGAAGTAGCGCGTCCCGGAGACCTGATCGGGCAAAGCCGACCCATGCATAAGATCTTCGATGCCATCGAGACGGTTGGTCCTACGGACGCTACGGTTCTGATCACCGGCGAGAGCGGAACGGGGAAGGAATTAGTTGCTCGAGCGATCCATCAGGCCAGTCCACGAAGATTTCATCCGCTCGTCGTCATTCATTGCGGCGCGCTGACTGAGACCCTTCTCGAGAGTGAACTCTTCGGACACGAAAAAGGCGCATTCACCGGCGCGCAGTATCGCAAGAAAGGCAAATTCGAAATTGCCGAGGGTGGCACGGTTTTTCTGGACGAGATCGGCGATATCACCCTGAAGACCCAGACCGATCTGCTGCGAGTGCTGCAGGAGCGCGAGATTACGCGGGTGGGCGGCAACCAAATCATCAAGGTCGACTTCCGCTGCATCGCTGCCACCAACAAAGACCTGGAAAAACTGATCGACGAGGGAAAATTCCGTCCTGACCTTTTTTACCGCCTCAACGTCTTCCGCATCGAACTGCCGCCGTTGCGCGAGCGCCGCGAGGACATCCCGGTGCTCGTTGACCATTTCGTTCGCAAGTTCTCTCTGGCTATGAACAAACGTATCACCCGCGTTTCGCCTGTGGCAATGAATCAGTTGCAGCAGCAACCTTGGGTGGGGAATGTTCGCGAACTGGAGAATGCGGTAGAACGCGCCATGGTTGTGGGTCAGGAACCGGAACTGCACGAACAGGATTTCATCTTCAAGCAGCAAAGCTCCTCCAACGGATCGAGCAAGACGCTTGAGGACATGGAGCGCGCCCACATCCTGCGCGTGGTGGAGGAATGTGGCGGCAATCAGAGCCATGCCGCAGAGATACTCGACATCGACCGGGTCACCCTCTACCACAAGCTGAAGAAATACGGCTGGACTCGCACTTCGCCCGAGCGAGAGAAGAAGCCCGATGAAGTCGCCCGATGAAGGCACGCGATGAAGCTGCTGCAACTGTTGCCGATCGGAAATGTCGATGACGGGCTGCTGAAAGATTTGCGTCCCGCAGTCGAAGAAATTCTTTGCGTGCCTTGCAAAGTTCTTCCTGTCTGTCTCGATCCGGAGTTCGCGTTCCATGGAGAGCGCCAGCAGTATCACTCCTCGGAAATCCTGCAGGGCATGCAAAAGTTTGTGGCCCCAGATTCCTGGCGAGTGCTGGGCATTGCGGCTGTCGATCTCTATATCCCGATTCTCACTTTTGTTTTCGGCGAAGCGCAGGTGGGTGGTGCGTGCGCGCTGCTCTCGGCGCACCGGCTGCGGCAGGAGTTCTACGGTCTTCCGTCCGATCATGACCTATTTCGACGGCGGGTAATAAAGGAAGCCGTTCACGAACTGGGGCACACCCTGAACTTGACCCACTGCGCTGACTACCGATGTGCGATGGCCTCCTCCCACGCCGTGGAGTGGGTCGACCTCAAGGATACCGCGCTATGTGAGGGCTGCCGGCGCGCGACTAACCTAAAGAGCGCAGTGTCGCAGGCACGAGTCTATTGAGATCGCTCGCAGTCCCGCACCTCGCTCACCTCCGAAATGCGATAGCGCGAAAAACACTGGCCGCCCAGTATCCTGGCTGTTGAGCCTTGGATCCGGACGGCAAGTGTTTCTGCGGTCCTCGCTTCGAGAGGCAGGCGAGGCTGGTTCGCCTCGCTAGCCGCGAGTGTGCTTATGACAGGAAGAACTCTTTCGCTAACGGCAGCCAGTCTTGATCTGGAATCCGGGTAGTGAGGTCGTCCATGGCTACTCCACCATCCTGCGCCAGGGCGCCAGCCAGGGCCATCGGCATGCGCCGCTGCAGGCGGCTTGCGGACTCCTCGGTCCACCAGCGGGCTAGCGGGCCACCGAGCAGGTTGCGGAAGCTTGTCTTGGTATCAGGCGCTTGCACTGTTACCAGCCAGCCTTCGCCGTAAGGATCGCGCAGGGCCAGTCTAGGATCTGTCGCCAGTGCTGGGTTAACTTCCGAAACAGTGCCTTCGATCGGCGAAACCATATCGGCTGCGCAGCCATCGCGATGGATTGTGCACATCTTCTGGCCTTGGCGAATCCACTGTCCGCGTTGCGGCAGCGTGATGTTCTCAAGCGTCCCGGTCAGCTTCGAGGCAAAATCATCCATGCCTACGCGCACCAGGTTCGGGCTCTCGCTCAATGCCCAAGTATGACCAGGGTGGTAGCGAAGATTTTCCGGAACCTCGAATCCGCCAACTAAGGCAGGCTGAAGACGTGGTACAGCGGCGTCACCCTTGACTGCTGAGACTTCCAGTGCCGGATGGGCAACCGTTTTCCGAGTGCGGAAATAATCGATCAGCAAGAAGGTTACGAATGTGAAGAGAACCAGTAGGACTGTCATAAATCACCTCGTCGGAGCGCCGTCTTGCGAGCCGCTCACATTTTCTAAAAGCAATCGCGGTACCACAAAACGCCGAGCTGCGAGCACGCACGCCACAGTTGGCAACCTCGCGTGAAAACAAAGCGGTTAGAAGAGATGCCACTGCCATGGCGGAAATTATTGCGATGACATTGTCAACATGCTCTGATGGAAATCGCAATAACCCAAAGCTGGCGTTTACCGCGTTTTGAGGGGACGAAAGAGAATGACGCTGTGTAATCACACTCTTACGGGTTGGCGATCCACAGATGAATCTCACAACAGCGAAAGTTGAGAAGTGCAACGGCGAAAAAATCAAAAGTCCGCTCTGGCTTCACCGGGATTGATTAAGATGTGACGCCCATCACATTCGCCGGTGAGAGGCAGTACAGCAGTTGCCCTGGAAGCGGAGTGTCATTAAGGTGAGTCGGCTAGATGGAGCGTCTAGACTCATTATTCAAGGTAAACTGCCATGTGTCTCGCGATTCCCGGACAAATCATCGAAGTCCAAGAACTGGAAGGCTTGCGCTCCGCCCGAGTGCAGTTCGGCGGGATTGTACGACAAGTGTGTCTAGACTTTGTGCCCGAGGCCGGCAAGGGAGACTACGTAATGGTTCACGTCGGCTTCGCGATAAGCCAAGTCGACCGACTCGAGGCCGAGCGCACCTACAAGCTCTTGCAGGAAATGGGAGGGGTCGAAGACGAACTCACATCTGCCACTTCGGAAGTGCCCTAAGAGCACAAAAGATCCGACCCGCCGCATGTGCTTTACCTCCACACGTCACAGATGCGTATGATCCGCGTCACCGTGGGGTTGCGTATCTCCAACTAAGGTTCTGACATGGATGCTGCGCTGTGAAATATCTCGATGAATACCGTGAGGAGCGCATCGCCAGGGCCTTGGCCGCAGAAATAGGCGAGCAGACGACTCAGCCTTGGGTTCTGATGGAGATCTGCGGCGGACAGACTCACACTATCATGCGGTATGGCATTGACGAGTTGCTTCCCCCTGACCTGGAATTAGTCCATGGACCGGGATGTCCGGTCTGTGTTACTCCGCTAGAAACGATCGATAAAGCGATCGAACTGGCAGCGCGGCCGGATGTAATTCTCGTCTCTTACGGAGACATGTTGCGCGTTCCAGGGTCACGATCGGACCTGTTTCGCGCGAAGGCCCAAGGCGCCGATGTGCGCGTTACGTACTCCCCGATGGAAGCCGTGACTATTGCGCGATCGCGGCCAGACCGCAAAGTTGTATTCTTGGCTATCGGCTTCGAGACCACAGCTCCTGCCAATGCCATGGCGGCTTGGCAGGCAAAACGCGAAGGCTTGACGAATTTTTCGCTGTTGGTCTCACACGTGCTGGTTCCTCCCGCAATCCGCGCTCTGATGGTTTCTGCGAACAACCGTGTACAGGGCTTCATTGCCCCTGGGCACGTTTGCACGGTCGTGGGATGCAGTGAATACGAAAGCCTGGTGCAGGATTTCGGGGTACCGATCGTCGTTGGGGGCTTTGAGCCAGTTGACATTCTTCAAGCGGTGCTGATGCTCGTCAATCAACTGGAATCTGGAAAAGCGAAGCTCGAAAACCAATATGTTCGCTCTGTGAGTTATCAGGGCAACCTCCCTGCTCAGAGAATCATGGCCGAAGTGTTTGAAATCGCAGACCAGAAATGGCGCGGCCTCGGCGTCATCCCACAAAGCGGATTGCGTTTGCGCGAAAGGTATGCAAGCTATGACGCAAACCTGAAGTTTGAGTTGCAAGAACTCTGCGTCGATGAACCAGCCGAGTGCATCAGTGCTCAGGTATTACAGGGATTGAAAAAGCCGACCGATTGCCCCGCATTTGGGTCGCGCTGCACTCCGGAGAATCCATTGGGAGCACCAATGGTTTCTTCTGAGGGCGCCTGCGCGGCCTATTACCATTACCGGCGGCACTCGTTCGCGGGTTAGAGGTGCTGAATGTCAACCAAGACGATCGTCGACTTGATCTGCCCGACGCCGCTCCCAGCCAAGGACACAATCCTGCTCGGTCATGGCAGCGGAGGCAAATTAAGCGCTGCATTGGTTCGGGACGTTTTCCTTCCTGCCCTGCGCAATCCCGCGCTGGCCCGGCTTGACGATCAGGCAATCGTCCAAATCAACGGTCAGCGCCTGGCCATGACGACGGATTCTTTTGTGGTGAAACCCTTGTTCTTTCCGGGTGGCGACATAGGTTCTTTAGCTGTACACGGAACCGTGAACGATCTGGCAATGGGAGGCGCGGTTCCACTCTTTCTCAGCGCCGCATTCATTCTCGAAGAAGGTTTCCCCATGGAACTGCTGCGGCAGGTCGTGAACTCTATGCACCAGGCGGCGAAGGCCGCAGGAGTTGAGATCATCACTGGGGACACGAAGGTCGTCGAGAAGGGCAAAGGAGACGGCCTGTTCATCAACACCACCGGCATTGGCATTGTTCCCGCTGGTGCAGAATTGTCCGCGGATCGTGCCCGGCCCGGAGACAAAGTACTGTTGAGCGGCACCATCGGCGAGCACGGAATCGCGATCTTAGCGCAGCGAGAAGGGCTTGAGTTTGAAACTACGATCGAGAGTGACAGCGCGCCGCTGCACACACTGGCGGCCGCAATGCTCGCCGCGAGCTGGGAGATTCGTTGCATGCGCGATCCCACGCGCGGAGGAGTGTCCAGCACGCTGAACGAGATTGCCCAGCAGTCGCAGGTTGGAATCGAACTGCAGGAGTCGGCAATTCAGGTGCGTGAACAGGTTCGCGGAGCCTGTGAATTGCTTGGACTCGATCCTCTGTACGTCGCAAATGAAGGCAAGCTGATTGCGATCGTTGCACCTGATGCCGTAGATGCAGTACTTTACGCGATGCGAGGACACCCGCTGGGTAGGAGCGCGACGGTCATCGGCACTGTCACAAACTCCCATGCAGGCCTGGTGACGATGCGGACGACTCTCGGCACGAGCCGCGTTGTGGATATGCTGGCCGGCGACCAACTACCGCGGATTTGCTGAGGAAATATGCACGAAATGGGAATCGCTGATTCGATCCTGGAGGCGGTCGAATGAAGGCTTCGCGCCAGCCGTCTAGCCTCAGCTATCAACTGTTTGTCACAACCTATGGAGCGTTGGACACGGGAATTAAGGGCAAGATGTGGATGGGATGTCATTTGATTGTCAACTCTTTGTCGAGATTCTCGTAAACACCTAGCAGGAACATCACTGGAAGTGTGGAGCGGAGAGCACTGCGTGGCACCGTCTGGCGATATCACTCTGAATCATGCATTGTTGAAGCAACGTTCAGCCTTCTCGGTGGCTGCCGTGGGAGTCGCCGTATACATCTCAGACTTCGCAATGATCGAGTGGGTCCGATACACCGACTTGCGCAAGCAATCGGCAAAAAGGCCTAGAATCCGGCTTGTCCGCCTGCCTGAAGGAAATAGCTGCGCTCGCGCTGAGTGTGTCTGCTTGCTGAAGTACTGGTTCAGACCTTCGCGAAGCTGGAGCCTAGCCCGCCATTGTCGCGCCTTCACAGCGGTATGACTCACGTCCAGCACTTCCGCTGTCTGATCGATGGTGAGTCCTTCAATATCCCGCAACACAAAGACCGTCCGCAAAATTGGACTCAGCTCTTCCAAGCACTTGACTAGGATGTCTCGTAATTCAGACGCCCAGTAGAGCTGTTCCGGATTAGGAGCCCAGTCGGTGACCTCTTTTGGAAGCACGTCACCATCGGCCTGAAAATCGTCATCTAAGGACGCCTCTCTTGTGGTGCGTTGCTTGCGCAGCTTCATCAGCGACTGGTTCACAGTGATGCGAATAAGCCAGGTTGAGAATTTGGAATCCTCGCGGAATTCGCCCAAGTTCTGGAAGGCCTTCAAAAAGGCCTCCTGAACCGCGTCTTGGGAATCTTCCCTGTTGTGCGTGACGCTTTGAGCGATTCGGAGAAGTTTGCGATCATATCGCTTTACGAGTTCCTCGAAAGCAGCTACGTCTCCGTCCTTACTGGCGTGGACGAGATCCAGGTCATCGCTTGCCAATACTGTTACAGCGAATTCGGCCGAGTCTACAGTTATATTCATTTAATTGCTCCCTCCGGAATCGCAAACGGAATCGTGATCTGGAATAAAGTTCCGGTCCCGCTTCTGCCATCAAGGTGGATCACCCCGCCGTGATCCTCCACGATCTTCTTTGCTATAGCGAGGCCCAGCCCGCAGCTCTCAGCCTTTCCGTAGCTTACAAAGGGCTGGAAAACGGAGTCCCGAATCGTCGGGGGAATGCCGGGGCCGTTATCCCAGACGCCAATTTGCAAGTAGGCTCGATTTCCGGTCGTGGTTATGACGATCTGCCCGGAGTCCGGAGAAACCGCCTCGCAAGCATTCAGGACAAGGTTGGCGACCACCCGTTCGAGGCGGCTGGAATCGAACCAGCCCACGGCCAAGCCTTCATGATGATGCGTGATAGTGATGTGGCGGAACTCCTGTGCCACACTTGTCATCCGAATCGCGCGCTCGACTGTATCAACGATGTTTCGGACGGCGGGCCGAAGTGTGTCACGACTCTTGGAGCACTCCAACAATAATGAGGAGACCATCTCATTCATTCGGTCGATGGCCCAACGGATTTCCTGGTAAAAGTCGCTCTTTTCCGTCTCGCTAATATCTGAGTGGGTGAGAAACTCCGCATTGGCAAGGATGGCGGTTAAGGGATGGCGAAGATCATGGGAGATGAAAGCGATGATGCTGTTTGCGGCGGAGAGTGGCTCCAGAATTGGAAGATCCCATTGCATGCTCCGCGAAGATCCAGCCGGCAATAACCGACTCCTAGATACTGCTTGCTTCAGCATTGAAACCCCCTTCGACTCGCGATGGATCGAAGTTCACAGAGGAAAAGGCCTTTTCGTGCATCGGCGAGCACTCCTTATGTGACCCTAGATATCGTCAGATGACGCCCCATCTTTGAGCTGTTCGGCCATAAACGGGTTTGTACGCATAAGACCGACACCGCGACTGCGCAGTTCCTTGAGGAGTAAGACCCCCGCCGCATCGGCGAATGAAACGTCTGACAGCTCAAGGAACAACTGAGCCGCATCGGGAATGGTATGCACATCGCATGCTCTGCGGAGTTCCTCGACCGAGGAACCCGTGATCCGGCCTTCTACTCGAAGGGTTACGGCACTTCTTGACGATTCGACAACCGTGACCCTCAGCATAGCGATTCACTTATCTCCTCTGGACTTGATAAAGCAATTGACGTGCCCTTCACAAAATCAGGCCGGGTCTGAAAGTCTCTCCCA
This sequence comes from uncultured Acidobacteriota bacterium, assembly GCA_963842075.1. Taxonomy (GTDB): domain Bacteria; phylum Acidobacteriota; class Terriglobia; order Terriglobales; family Acidobacteriaceae; genus Sulfotelmatobacter. The sequence continues at coordinate 1,211,529 of CAWJFA010000024.1, forward strand.
GGACCCGCCGAGACGCCTTGAGCCAATATTTATGTAGAATCAAAGAGTTGCGAAGGCTTTCCGCCATCGGTTGGCCCTCCACCTCCTGGGGTGCGCAGACTGCGGTCTCCTCCAGGGGCCCTGGACTGAGAGGCGGAGCCACCGCATACGGTAATCACGCGCCAGTTGGTGTGAGAGGAACTACGATGGGCGGTGACGAGAGCCCTTGATGCCAAGCTTATCCATCCGGTGGCGCAGCGTGTTTGGATGGAGATTCAGTATCTTCGCCGCCCCTTTTGGGCCATGCACCACTCCACCGGCATGTTGAAGGGCGGCGAGAATGTGGTTTCGGTCTACCTCGTCCAGCGTTAGAAGTAGTTCTGGAGACTCGAGGTCAGCCTGCCGATGCTCTGGAGCCTCCGTCTCAGGAGTCTCGCTGCCTTTCGTCGAGGCGGCAACCGGCACAAGGTCGCGGTCCAGCCGGAGGGTAGGATCCACCGATAAGACGACTGCACGCTCGATGATGTTCTGCAGCTCCCGAATGTTCCCCGGCCATGGATAGTTCACCAAGTTCTCCATCGATTCCCGCGAAACACCCTCGATCCTCTTCCCTAACCGCTTGGAGAACCGGGATATGCAGAAAGCCACTAGCTGGGGAATGTCGGATCGACGTTCTCGGAAAGGGGGAAGATCGATGGGAAAAACGTTGAGGCGGTAGAGGAGGTCTGAGCGGAAGCGGCCCGCCTCGACTGCTTCGCGGAGGTTGCGGTTGGTGGCGGCAATCACGCGTACGTCCACACGCAAAGAACGGCTGCTCCCTACTGGCTCAAACTCATGTTCTTGCAGAACGCGGAGCAGCTTCACTTGCGTCTCCGGGCACAGCTCCCCAATCTCGTCTAGGAAGATCGTGCCGCCGTGAGCAAGCTCGAAGCGACCGATGCGCCGCTCCAGAGCCCCCGTGAAGGCCCCCTTCACATGGCCAAAGAGTTCGCTCTCCACCAGACCAGCCGAGATGGCGCTACAGTTCACGTTCACCAGGGCACGGCCGTTGCGGGCGCTGCGGCTGTGGATCGCCCGCGCCACGAGTTCCTTCCCCGTCCCCGTTTCCCCGTAAATGAGCACGGTTGAATCTGTAGGAGCGACCTGATCGACGGCGTGGAGCGCCTTGAGCAGCGCCGGACTATTGCCCACGATCTCCTCGAAGTTGTGCTCCGTGCGCAGTTCCTCCTGGAGATAAACGTTTTCCTTCTCCAACCTTGCCTTCAGGCTGTCAATTTCCTGGTAGGACTGCATGTTCTGAATCGCTAATGCGACCTGGTTCGCCACTTCCTGCAAGAACATGGCGTCCTCATTCGAATACCGATCCTTTTCCCGACTTACCAAGCTGAGCGTGCCGATACACTTTCCCTGGAAAACCAGGGGCACGACGCACATCGACTGGATTCCCTCTGCGGCAAGGCGGTGCTCATTCAGATACTGCTGCTCCTTTTCAAGATCGCGGCGCACGAGAATTCGCAAATGTTCGAACACCCAACTGCCGCAGGTCTCGTTGCGGCTAAGCTCCAGCCCAGTCTTAAAAAAATCCGAGAGCAGCTCTCCCTCCAGGGCGAGGAAACGAAAAGAATCTCTCTCCGGCTGATAGAGCGTAATCGCGCATCGGTCAAATGGGAAGACAGGATGCAAGGCCTCGGAAATGGAATGCAGAAGTGCCTGCTGGGTCAAATTCGTGATGATGGCATTGTTTATCTGAAGCAGGATGCGGCTCCGCTCTTCACTTTTGCGGAGCGCCGCCTCCGCCTGTATTCGGTCCTCGATGTCGTGAAGCGTCCCATACCACTTAACGACGTTTCCCTTATCGTCGCGCAGCGGCACTTGGCGGACCAGGTACCAGCGATATTTTCCGTCTGCCCGCCGACGGCGTACTTCTACCTCGAAAGGTTCTCCACCCGTCAACGCCTCCCGCCACTTGTCCAGTACTCTGTCGGCATCTTCGGGATGGACGAAGTCCCTCCAGCCCCAGCCCAGCAATTGCTCCCTAGAGAAGCCCGTGTAATCCAGTAAACTTTGACTTAGAAAATCCACGGAACCATCAGGGAGAGCGCTCACGACGAAAGCCGGAATTGTTTCGATAATGGTGCGGAGTTCCCTTTCGCTCTTGCGGAGCGCGGCTTCCGCCTGTTTCCGATCCGTGATATCCATGAACGTTATCACCGCGCCTAGGGTTCTACCCTCCCGAACGACAGGATGAGACCAGTACTCCACGGGAAAGCTCGTTCCATCCCTTCTCCAATAAACCTCATCATCTCTGGGGACGCTGTCGCCTTTTTGAAAGCCCAAATAAATGGGGCATTCTTCAATTGGATATGGGTGCCGTCTTTTCGGGTATGGTGCTCCAGCGCATGCATGTTTTTCCCGATTACTTCCGCCGAATCGTCGTATCCGAGTATGCGCGCCGTCGAACGGTTTGAGAATAGATAAGAACCTTCTGAATCGCAGCCACAGACCGCTTCCATAGCCGAATCGAGGATTAGGCGGATTCGCTCCTCGCAATTGTGCAGAACGTCTTCCGTCTGCCTTCGCATCCTGCTGTCTTCAGAAAGCGGCATAGTAGGATTGCGGCTGCTCTGCCCCGGAACACGAAACCTCAGTGGACGAACCTATAGCCGATCCCGTGTACCGTGCGGAAGTGTACCGGTTTCGCGATATCGCGTTCCAGTTTCTGGCGAAGTCTGAGAATGTGATTGTCCACGGTGCGGGTGGAAGGATAATTCTGGTATCCCCACACTTCTTTCAGCAGTTCATCGCGGCTGATCACGCGATCCGGATTTTGTACCAAGAACTGCAAGGTCTTGAATTCCTGCGCGGTCAGTACCACAACCTCACCGTCGCGCACCACTTCCATTTTCTTCAAGTCGAGCGAAATGTTATCGAAACGAACCAGGCTGATATTGGATGTCCTTGAAGTATGACGGAGTGCGGCGCGGACTCGAGCCAGAAGTTCCTGTGGGCTAAAGGGTTTGGTGACGTAGTCGTCGGCGCCTAACTCCAGCAGCAAGACTTTGTCGGATATGTCACTGGCTGCGCTTAACACAACGATCGGCAGGGTAGGTGACTCAGCCTTAACCTCCTTGCACAGATCGCGCCCGCAAAGCTTAGGCAATCGAAGATCGAGAATGATGATTGCAGGCGGAAGTGCATGAATGCTCTCCAGCGCAGACTGTCCATTGCCGTGAATCTCCACAGCGTATCCTTCAGCCTCGAACAGGTGCTTCAGTGCTCTTTGAACGGAAGGATCGTCTTCGACTACAAGAACTTTTCCCAGCGCAGGCATGGAGTTCGTTGGACCAGCCGATCTGGTGACGCTTGGGGTTGGTGCGATTTGACTCAATAGCATCGACAATCTCCTCATTACGCCTTTTTCGCACTTCAAGACGCTGTGATCACAAAGCGCCCTTTGCGTAAGATGCCGACATTGTGTGATTGGCTACTCCCCTCATGCGCCGCCTGCAGCCAGCATATCGCCGAGCACATAAAGAAGGCGCGAGGATTTCGTAAAGTTTCGTAAAAACAAATCCGGGCTGTTAATTATCGATGCTCAACGTGGACAAAAGGACGCTGACCGTGGTTGCGATCAGCGTCCTCTCGGCGGATTACAGATAGGGTCGTAGCTGGTTCGCGACGAGCGCCATCCGGACTGTGGGTTCGCCAACCCAAAACAACGGATCTAATGGCTAATTCGCCAGATACGCCGCCACGACGATGCCATCGTTGCCAGTTCCCTCGATGGCAAGAATGTCTCCGTTGGTGTCGATCAGCAGTGCGGTCACGTTATTGTCAACCGTCATGTGTGGAGTCAACTTCGCACAAGCCCAGGCGGGCACCCTGGATACAACGTTTGTCTCTTACTCTAGCGATTTGCGTCTCCACGTCGCACACAGTCAAGGCTGGCGGCGGTCCGACAACTGTCAGCACGACAGCCAGCCTAAAAGGCGTCGTGATATTCGAAGGCATGCCGCCAAAACCCAAGCTGATCAGCATGTCGGCGGATCCGAGCTGCGCCAAACAACATCCCTCCCCCGTATTTGCTCAGGAAGTCGTGACGGATTCGAAGGGTGATCTGCAGAACGTAGTCGTCTTCGTTGCCGAGGGCCTGGGCGATCGAAAGGCTGCATGTACCTGCCGCATGTCCTCGCGGTGCGGGCGAACCAGCCGTTACACATGGTGAACGACGATCCCACGTCGCACAACGTCCACCCCACACCCGCAAACAATCGCGAATGGAACAAGGCCGAGCCACCCGGATCGAGCGTGGACGAGGCGTTTGCGCGGGAAGAGATCGCCATTCCAGTGAAGTGCAACGTGCATCCCTGGATGCACAGTTACATCGCGGTATTCAAACATCCTTATTTCGCGGTGACTAGTAAAGATGGCAGCTTCGATCTGAGCAGCCTGCCGCCCGGCACCTATACCATCAAAGCCTGACACGAGACGCTGGGCACATCTACTCAGACGATCACGCTTGGCGCAAACGAGACCAAGGAGATCAGCTTCGTATTCAAGCGAATGTAGTGCGCTCAAGCAGGTTCCCCCGTCCAATCCCAGCTACACGAATGTCGTGCAAAATATGTGATTGCATCGTATATTTTGCATATGTGGATTCCTAGAGCTGTTGAACCCATGCTTGCCGCGCTCTAGTTCGTAGCCTAGCTTTTCCAGACGCAGCGCCATTCTGATCGGTAGACCGCCGTGACGTAGCGCTGTGACACGAACATCTCGTGGGGCTGCAAAGCTCGCATCTGTTTCCCATTTTCGAGACCGTTCTCACGCTCGGTCATGTTGAAGATCACGGCATGAGTGAAGCTGGGGCGCAGCATAGCCATCGACCGGCCTCGCGGTGTCGTGCCTCGAAAGTGGCGGCGATGAATTTTCCGGTCGTCTCCGGGGCATGGACATTGCCGATTCGGGCCTGCGTGTATCGTTCAAGCTCCTGAAGCGCCGAGCGTACACTCTCCCGATGGGCTTCCCGCACACGATCATCGCCGCCCACTGGTTTCGGCCAGGAAGGTCGTCCAGATGGTGCTGCCGGCGAAATTCTCCGAGAAATTGAAAGCTCGGAGCGCTGCCCCAACTGGGTAGAAACCGTTCTGGGGTGTCCGGGGGTGCCTGCCCAAATCAGCTAAGTACTTTAAAGTCTTGGTGAGCGCGGCAGGACTCGAACCTGCGACCCATGCCTTAAAAGGGCATTGCTCTACCAACTGAGCTACGCGCCCATCCTATTGAAACCAAACTATTTGGTCGAAACCAACTACCAAACCCGTTGCACACCTGTTGCACATTTCTCAGAATCGAGTTTCGACTGACGCAGACGCAAGCAACTTGGCGTTAACAACGGTCTCCAGTTGACGCATTGCGGTGATGCTCTGCGAGTCGAGAGTCTTGATATACGAATTTTGCGTCACTGCCACGTTTGCGTGCCTCAGAATTGCCTGAATCGTCTTGTCCGGTACTCCCAGATCGTGCAGGTTTGTAGCACGTCCGCGCCTGAAAGCGTGCCAACCGTGCCACTCAGGACGCCGCGAATCTCTCTGGTATTCGTGAGTCTCTTTGCCGGGTTCGTCGCTTCCCTTCCCGCAATCAGCAACAAACGTTGAGCACTGGAAGGATCTGACGGTTGAGCACATTATTCAAGCTCAGAGGCGTCCCCTTCATAGTAGCAAAGATCGGCCCAATTGCGGGATTCCCACGAGCGAGCCGGAATTGATCTAGGAGTCGCTGCATTGGCGCGATAACCGGCACGGGCGCTTTACTCTTTCTCGTTTTCGGTTCGTTGACAACGGATTCCCAAACTGATCGCATCACGCGGATCTCGTCGCCCGTATAGTCTTGCCACTCCAGGCCCCGAATCTCGCTCCTACGAAGCCCAAGAAACGCAGCAACTGCAACAATTGTCCGGGCGGGATCGGGGATCCATTGCACTCTGCGACTTGCCCTCACATGTGTCGAAAAACTCCGTTAATGCGAGGAATTCCGCCGTCTCGTTCCCGAATGTGCGTTCGATCATTTCCAGACGCTTGCTTTTCGCCATACAGTTGCCTCCTTTTGTTTGTTGGTCGTCTTTCTTTTATCTAAGCACATGCTAAGATAACCGGAACCTTTGAAAAAACACAAACGTAACCACCGTTGGTTACCTAACCAAGTGGTAAGATGAAAAGGAAATGACTGAACACTGTGTACAACACCCGGATACGGCAATCGTTGAGGTAATAATCAGGTTGTGTCCGAAATGCCGAGGATCAGCGGGCGGAACCGCCTCAGCATCTAAGATGACGGCGAAGGCTCGCAGAGAGCGGGCCATTAAAGCCGTTCGCGCTAGAGAGCGCAAAAGACGGAAGGGGCGTTCCTAGCGTTGACTTGCTCCCACAATAGCATTCAGTCGTTTGTTCTCGGTGAGCCTGAGTTACTGTCCATCTATCGTCAAGTGGATCTCTTTCATTTCCTTAATTTCCGTGATCACAATCGCATGCGTCCCTGTCCGCTCAAATACGGTCCCGCTAGCCCGCACGTATTTGCCGACGAATGGCATCAGTTCCTGCCGCTGATCCGTGTCCGGCATTTTGTCAGAGATGGGGAAATACAAGTCACCGTCCTTCGTCAGAATAACGAGCGGCGAACCACCCCTCACGCATTCCCTCACGCATTTGAGGCTTAGGTTAGTCGCAGTTCCATCCAGGTTCTGAATGGGACAGGCAACATCCCGAACCAAGCCCTCGATTGTTGCTTTCGAAGCATTAGCCCGGTCGCCTGCCATCGAAGTGCTCTGCGGAGAGTGAGACGCCGCCAGGACCGAGACTATCCCGCAGCCTGCCAGCAAGCAAACACTCAAGAATCGGCTCATCGGTTCTCCTTCTCATTAGCATTGCACACCCTGCAGCCAGCGTCGTCAAGATGTAGGACTTTGCAGTCCCGCCTGTCAATTGGCGAAACATCGCCATTACACTCATTGACCCCCAATCCAAAATTAGAGTCGCTGAATTGTCCGTTTCCGTACGGCCTCGTTGCGAGAACCCGCTAGCGCGTCCCTAGCCTACCAACTTGTCCGCCCTCATCGTGACGTGCTACCAGAACTCTGCGCCCAAGCCATAGCGGCGGACGATACCAACTTTGGAGAAGCTCTCGCGGAACTCCGGTCCGCCTTGCACGAGCACGCGGCACGACTACGCGGGATCGCAACGCGGGAAATAGTTGGACGAAAGCAACCTAGGCTCCGACAGCCGGAGGAGGATCGTGCAAAACCGCTAACGACTCGAACCGAATAAGGGAATTGGTTGAGAAAATCAAAACTGAGCAAGACCAGGGGAAGTTTACCGCTCTGGTCGAAGAACTAAATCGTCTGCTAGACAGCGACCAGCCACCCAGAAAACCTCCCACGGCGAGCACCTGACCACGGTGCAACAACTTTTCACACTCTGTTTACAGACGGGAATCGCAAAGAATGTTACACTCCGCGCGTGAGCAATGAGCTTAATCCCCCCATGAGACTTCGCGACAGATTAGAGCCGCACGAGCAAAGACTGCGAGAGATCCGCACGGAGCGGAAATCCGAAACGAAACAGGTCGAACGATTGTCCGCAGTCCTCGCGAGGAAAGCGCGTTCCATCAAAGAAAAGTTGACCGTCAAGGCTGCCTAGTTTTGCCCGCCATTGCAGGGATGCGGATATTAACTTGTCGGTCCGTGGGCTTCCCTGAGGCCCTCCAAACCGCGAATGAACCGACAGGACACTGTACCTTAGTAATTAGGTAACAGCCGTATTGAGGTGACCGCAGTTCCTCCCGCAAGATCTAAGTATGTGAGGCGAGTCCTCACGAATATCCTCTTTAGGAGTAGCAATGCCGACACACGAGCCTTCCCTCAAAATGGTTCATGCGTTCCTGGACGCCGAAACACGCAAAGCCTTGTCGCCCCTCGCAGCCCTGATCACAGGTGCTTTATCACAGGTAGAGAGCACAATCGAACTCACGAACCGAGTTTACGATTCGGTAAGGGCAACTTCCGCGTCAGTCCAGTAGGAGGGGCTCAATTCTACGGTGTTGGCTCAAGACAGCCCAGAGAGATCGACATGGCAGCCGTGGCGAGCTACTTCGAATACGCAGTGAATACAGTGAACACCGTAAATGCGGCCATGATCGATTCGAACAACAGGCTCGAAATCGGTGCCTAACCAAGAAGAAGCTGGACGCGCCGCCAAGCCGAGACCCGAAATCATGAATCCAATGCCCTCAAAAGTGGCGCTGCAGAGCCACTTTGGTCGCTTTGCGGGATGAATTCCACAGGCCACGAACCACGCCAAGTGGAATAGAATAGCGCTTCGCCAAAATGCGGCTTATGAGCACTCCAATCGAACTCTGGAAAAAGTGGGAAGGCAGGCTGATCGTTGGAAAGTTCCCACTGCAGCGGTGGCTGGGAGGTTCGGGCCATAGCGCCGTATTTCTCACCGAACGCGATGGAACAAAACCGCAGAAGGCCGCCATCAAGCTTATTTCCGCGGAACATTTGGACTCCGATGTTCAACTTCATCGCTGGGAAGAAGCTGCCAAATTTTCGCATGCTCATCTGATTCGCTTGTTCGAATACGGGCGCTGCCAGATCGACGACACTTCCCTCCTCTACGTGGTCATGGACTACGCTGACGAGAATCTGGCGGAAGTCGTTCCGCTGCGCCCGCTTTCCCCCAGTGAGGGCACCGAGATGCTTCGGCCCACTGCCGAAGGGCTGGCTTCCCTGCATCACGCTGGTTTTGTGCACGGGAATATAAAACCCTCAAATGTCATGGCGGTCGGCAATCAGTTGAAACTTTCTTCCGATGGACTTCACAAGTCCGGACAGCGTGCCGACTCCGCGGTTCCCCGCGCCTACGACGCACCTGAAATCGCCAGCGCCGGATTCGCGCCAGCTTCCGATATTTGGTCGCTCGGCATGACCTTGCTTGCAGTCTTGACACAAAACGAGCCGAAGAATAGGGCCGATAAGGAACCGGTTGCCGTGCCCGAAACAATTCCGCAGCCCCTCCGTGGGATCGCGCAGCAGTGCCTGCAGATCGAGGCTGCGAAGCGCTGCTCAGCAAGCGACATCGTCAGACGGCTGTCAACTCGGCCTTCCCCCACAGAGGCGGCTGTGGTTGCAAAGGTGGCTACCGCACCCGTGCCGCACAACTTCCCGAAGCGCGGGGTCATGGTACCGATCTTTATAGTTGCCGTGATTCTTGTGATATGGATTGGCAGCAAGTTCATGGCCCATCATGCGGATGCTCCGGCCTCGGAAACTCCGCCCGTTGGTTCTCAAGCGGGAGTCGTTTCCCACGCGCAGTCTCCTGTGCCATCCTCAGCGAAGCAACTTCCCGCGCACGAAGTAGAGCGCGGCAGCGTGCTTCAACAGGTGATGCCAGACGTTTCACGGAATGCGCTGAACACGATCACGGGGCGGCTGAAAGTCGGCGTCCAGGTTGCGGTGGACGCGTCCGGAAACGTCTCCGGTACAAAGCTAGTTTCGTCTGGCCCCAGCAAGTACTTTGCTGCTCGGGCGCTGGCCGCGGCCCGCCAGTGGAAATTCACTCCGCCGCAGGTGAATGGACAAGCGACCGCCAGCGTCTGGTTATTGCGCTTTCAGTTCGGACGCAGCGGCACCCAAGTGTTTCCCGCCCAAGACAAACCTTAGATCGTGAAATTTAAAGATCGTCAAATAAAGAGCATCGAATTTAGTCTCTTAGGCGCCCGCCGTTCTTCAACTTCCAAACCACCTGGCGCAACATGCCGAGCAGGAATTCGGCGTCCCCGGTTTGCAAGCTCAAGCGATACACCAACCGCCGAACCGCACTATGAAAAGAGTCGGACGAATTCAGCTTTGGGTAACCGCTCAGTTGAAGAGCTGTGAGCAACGTCTCATGGATTCGCTCCACTTCAGCTGATGAGGCAGGGCTCCCCGTCTCCGCTTCCACTGGAACCGCAGAATCGCGTATCAACTCATACAAACATATCGCCACTGCCTGTCCCAGATTCATCGAGACATGTTCTTCGCAAGTGGGGATGTGCATTAGCCAGTGACAGTGGCTCATGTCTTTATTCGAGAGCCCGAATTTTTCGGATCCAAACAGAAGAGCGCAAGAACCAGAAGGAAGATGTGCGCGAATAAGAGGCGCACCCGCCTCCAACCGCTGCAAGGAATGTTGCAGGTCGCGATGACCGATGGCAGTGGTCCCAACCACGAGGGAGCAGTCGGCCACGGCATCGGCCACAGTTTCGAACTTTTCGGCGCTGGCCAGCACGGCTGCGGCGCCCACGGCGGAACGGGCGCCCTGAAATGCCACATCGTATGGATTTACTACCCGCAGGTGGTGAAATCCAAAATTGCTCATCGCACGGGCGGCCGCACCAATATTGAGGGGATTGCGCGCGTCCACAAGGACGACGTGCAAGTGATCGAATTCAGCAGGAGGAGCCAAGCTATTTTTATTTTACGGTACTCCGCGCTGCGGCAGTTTGGAGCCAGTTTGACATCACGGCAGGGAGTTTCAGTCCTCTGCATGCCGTGGGCCGCACGGTCTACTTCTCTTACGCCGCAAATGTAAAAAATTTGTCAAACTTCTGCCCGTGCGCTGAAACTGGGCAGAAAACGTTGTAAGCTTCATTAGTTTGCAGTCACACAGGGGGGATCCCGGGGACCTCCACCAGACGTACCCGAATCCAATGAGGACAGCTTTATGGGTCAAATCGCAACACCGGTCACTGCGGCCAAATTGGTAGATCCGATGAGTCCCGCGCGATCGATGGGAAGAATTCTCGTAGTAGAAGACGACCCCGCGGTTCAGAAAGCTTTAAAGCGGCTGTTCGAATCCGAAGGGTATGTGGTGGAAGTTCAGGGAAATGGACAATCGGCGCTCGAAAGTTTCCACGCGGCCCCGCCCGCTGTCATTATTCTCGACCTTCGCTTGCCTAAGCTTTCGGGCAGCGATCTCTGCAAGGAAGTGAAGGCACAAGCGCCTACTCTGCCGATCGTTGTTCTAAGCGCCACCAGCGACGTCTCCGACAAGGTCCTGTTGCTCGAGTTAGGAGCGGATGACTACGTAACCAAGCCTTTCAGCCCCAGGGAACTGCTGGCGCGCGTGCGGGCCGCTTTGCGGCACACCTCAAGAACAACGAATGTCAGCCGGGTCATCTTCGACGGCATCTCCATAGACTTCAAGAAAATGGAAGTGCAGCGCGACAGCAAGATTGTGGTTTTGACCGCGCAGGAATTCAAGACTCTGCAGTTTCTGGTTCAGAATGCGGACCGGGTGATCAGCCGCGACGAACTGCTAAACGAAGTTTGGGGGTACCAGAATTATCCCTCCACCCGTACCGTGGACAACCACATCCTCAAGCTTCGCCAAAAATTGGAACGTGACCCAGCCAGTCCGGTACACTTCCGCACGGTGCATGGAATGGGTTACAAATTTGTTCGCTGAAATCCATTGGCCCCCTCATCAGAATCCGCCTCGAAACCTTTCTTAGGACATTCTGGAAGCACATTGGTGCCTCGGACGCGGCTGCGTACCCGCTTTCTTCTCTCCATGGTGCTCATCACCGTCGGTCTCACGGCGCTGAGCCTGCTGGTAGTGCGCCACAGCGTGCAGAACCACGTGCGGGAAGGAATCGTTCAGGACTTGCGAACGTCGGTCACCACCTTCCAGAATTTTCAACGCGATCGCGAAGCCATGTTGACGCACTCAGCGGAATTGGTAGCGGACCTTCCCATCACGCGGGCTATCATGACAGCGCACGACCCAGCCACAATTCAGGACGCCTCCAAAGATGTCTGGCCGTTGACTGGCAGCGATCTTCTGGTGCTAGCCAACCGCGATGGCACGGTGGTCGCTCTCCATACAAAATCAGAAGGCTTTACTCGCGAGGCGGCGCAAAAATACCTCGAGCGATCCTTGAACGAGGAGGACCCCAGCCACTGGTGGTTCGGCAATCACCATCTTTACCAGACGTTCGTGCAGCCAGTTTATTTTGGCGCCAAGACAGAAGGCCCGCTGCTCGGCTTCTTAATCATCGGATATGAAATTGATAACCGCCTGGCCCGCGAGGTCAGCACAGTTTCCGCCAGCCAGGTTGCTTTCTCCTACGGTAATGAAATCGTAGCGACAACCTTAACTCCCTTTCAGGCCCAAGGCTCGGTTGTGAGCGTGCTCGCGGCGGGATCTTCACAGGGTACAACGCGGGACGTCGAAGTGAGCAACGAGAATTTTGTGGCCACTTCGCTCGACTTGTCCGGCCAGCAACAGACTCCTGTTCGCTTGACTGTGCTGGGCTCCTACGATCAGGCCGCGAAGTTTCTCGATAACTTGAACCGCCTTCTGCTTCTGCTGGGCCTCACTGCCATCCTGATTGGTAGCGGGCTTGTGTTCCTCATCTCCCACACCTTCACTCGTCCCTTGGCCAGCCTGGTAGAGGGAGTGCGTGCCTTGGAGCACGGGGATTTTTACCATCCCCTCGATCCCCGCGGCAGCGACGAGGTTGCCGAACTGACTTCCGCCTTTGATCGAATGCGCATCAGTCTGCTCAAGACGCAGCAGGCTTTGTTGGAGTCTGAACAGTTAGCCACAATAGGACGCATGGCAAGTTCGATTTCTCATGACCTTCGCCATGCCTTGGCAGCCGTGGTAGCGAATTCTGAGTTTCTTTGCGACGGCCGCCTCACTTCTGCGCAGCGCGAAGAGCTCTATCAGGAAGTTCGAACCGGCGTAAACCAGATGACGGACCTGATCGATTCCCTGCTCGAGTTTGCCCGCACCAGAGAATCGCTGAACCCGACCTATTCCAATGTCGTTGAAACAGTACAGAGAGCCATGCAGGCCGTACGTTTGCACCCGCGTCATCAAGGCACCCTGATCGAGGTTCACGGTAACGGTCCTAGTTCGGCATGGTTCGATCCTCGCAAACTAGAACGCGCCCTCTACAATCTTTTGCTGAATGCGTGTGAAGCTGCGCCGAGTCGTGAGGGAATGGTTCAAGTCACGATCGAAAAGACCGCTGCGACCGTGATCATCGATGTCTCAGACAATGGCCCTGGCATCGCGGAACCGATTCGTGACCGGCTGTTTCATCCTTTCGTGAGCTTCGGCAAAGCGAACGGGACCGGCCTGGGACTCACAGTCGTCCAGAAGATTGTGCAGGACCACGGCGGCACAGTCTTGATGGAGCGCACTCCGGACGCCCGAACGGTTTTTCGGATCACGATTCCCGGACGCCCTCCACAAGGCTCACTGGACACCAGCGATGATGCTCGGTCGGACCGTCCGCTAGCGTCTGTAGAAAACGATCGAGCGACTGAAAACTCAATTTGACATTCGGACACGTAGCATCACTTCGATTTTTCTCGACTTCACGACGATCCGCATGTCGAGCAGGAGGATGTGTGAAAAACCCCGGTATCCTGGCGCTTTGTACAAGAGCTATGACGGCGGCCGCGTTTCTGCTTCTGAGCATCGGTGGCTCGGCGCAGGAGAGCACCCAGGCGTCCCAGCCCACAGACACTTCGCTGCGTGGACTGGATTCACAAGTGCGCGAATTGCGTGCGGTCGTCGAACAGATGCGAACCGAAAATGCACAGTCGCGTGCGGAAATACGGGAACTGCATCAGGAGTTGCAAGACGTTCTCAAGGTTCTTGCCCCGCTCGCGGTTGCGAAGAGTGGGGGCCCTTCTCGTGCGGCAAATTCCGCCTCGCGGGACGGCAATTCCAATCTGGACGCTGACAGTTCGATCTCAACTCAGACCACTTCCAGCGGGTCCTCGAACGCGGACCTGGGCAGCCGAGTTCAGAAGCTGGAAGAATCGACCCAGTTGCTGGGCTCAAAGATTGACGAGCAATACCAGACCAAGGTGGAAACCGCGGCCAAATATCGCGCCCGGCTGTCCGGAATTGTACTGATGAACGCTTTTCACAATGTCGGCGCTTCGGACAATCTCGACTTCCCCAACTATGCTCAACCGGTCGCGCCGGGCGAGCCTGAGGCGAGTTTTGGAGCTACGTTGCGGCAAACCGAGATTGGCCTCGAGATTTTCGGCCCCACCCTGGCAGGCGCCAAAAGTTCAGCCAATGTTCTGTTCGATTTTGCCGGAGGCTTTCCATCAACTCCCAACGGAGTAAATTTCGGCATAGCGCGCATGCAAACCGCTAGCGTGCGGCTCGACTGGCAACACACTTCCGTGGTCGCCGGGCAGGATTCCCTGTTTATTTCACCGCTTTCTCCAACGTCTTTTGCGTCGCTAGCAACTCCGACCTTCGCCTACGCGGGAAATCTATGGGGCTGGACGCCACAGCTTCGGGTCGAGCACCGCTTCGACCTTGCGAACCAGCAAACTCTAACCTTACAAGGCGGCATTCTGGACAATCTTGATTGGGAACCTCCCAGCAACTCCTTCTATCGCTCAGCGCAAGCCGGAGAACATTCCGGTCAGCCGGCATATGCAATTCGCACCACGTGGTCGAGGCCGGTATTTGACCATCCTTTGAGCATTGCGGTCGCAGGCTATTACGGCCGCCAGAACTGGTCGTGGGATCGCTACGTTGATGCCTGGGGTGGAATGACGGATTGGCAGATTCCGATCCTCCGCCGCCTGGCGTTATCCGGCGAGTTTTATCGCGGCCGCGGCATCGGAGGCCTGGGAGCAGGCATTGGCCGGGCGGTTTTGTTTGGCGGGAACCCCTATGATTCAACAACGAGTATTCGCGGCCTCGACTCCGCTGGAGGATGGAGCCAACTTAAATTCCAACTCACGCCGAAGCTCGAATTGAACGGAGTATTCGCCGAGGACAATGCCTTTGCCAATGACGTCCGCGGCTTTGCCCTCGACGCCAACAATTATGGCACAATTCTGGGGCGCAATCGGGGCGCGCTCGGCAATCTCGTTTATCGCCCACGCTCGGACTTGCTGCTCTCCGCAGAGTTCAGACGTTTGCACAGTTTCCCCGTCTATACCTCTGACAGCGTAACCAACCAAGTCAATCTCGCTATGGGGATACTGTTCTGAAGATGCTTCGCTTCGCTTATTGCGCGACTCTCTGGTGCATTCTGCTGATGCCGGGAGTTCTTGCGGCGCAAAACCTGGAACTAAGGGGAAAAGTGCAGCTCACGCGAGACGGGCGGCGAGTGCACGACGCTTCCAAGGTTGTAATCTGGCTCACACCTTTAGGGACAACTGCCGCGCCCGCGCCGCCTCCGCAACAAACATCACAAATCCCGCAGTTAGTGCAGAAAGACAAAGCTTTCCATCCCTCGCTACTCGTGATCCCTGCTGGCGGGAAGGTCGAGTTTCCCAACCACGATCCTTTTTTTCACAATGTCTTTTCATTGTTCGATGGCAAACGCTTCGATCTCGGACTGTACGAAAGCGGCAGCACTCAGTTCGTCGAATTCGACAAGCCGGGCATTTCTTTCATCTTCTGCAATATTCATCCGCAGATGAGCGCCGTGGTGATCGCTGTGAACACCCCGTACTATGCCATCTCCAACTTCCGCGGCGAGGTAAACATTGCGGACGTGGTTCCCGGACGATACCAGATGCACGTTTTCCATTCCTCCGTTTCGCCAGAAGAGCTGCATGCGGTGGAACGTGAGATCACGGTCAGCCCCGGCGATACTTTCCTTGGAAGCCTCAGCCTCGCAGAGTCCAACGTCGAGCTTGCTCACAAGAACAAGTACGGCCGCGATTATGATCGTCCGGATCCTGACAGCCCTGCCTACGCGAGACCGTAGGAGCCCTGTAGCGGAAGTACGATTCGTATCGGGCACGCGCGTTTATGCAAGAGCTTTTGAGCCGGGTAATGCTTCCAATTAAGTGGAAATAACCTAGAAAAAAGGCGTGCCAGTTAGCACGCCTCTTCTCGCCTCTGCCTTCACTGTTTTTACATCTACTTGCTTACGTTCTAGCGATGACCGCCGCCAGAATGTCCACCTCCGCCGGAATGAGCGCCACCGCTGGAGTGACCGCCGCCACCGTACGAACGACCACCGCCAGATGGATGGCCGCCACCGTAACTTGGCGCGCTGTGTGAAGCGCCACCACCGTACCCCCCTCGGCCGCCGCCATAGCTCGGAGTGCTGTGGACGCCGCTGCTATAACCGCCGTAGCCGCGATATCCACCGTAGCTTCCAGACGATCGCGGCTGCGCAATGGGCTGCCTCATGTTCAGTTGTGGACGCGAATAACTACTACTGCCGTAGCTGCTGCCAGCACCGGCGCCCCGGGAGTAGCTGGAACTCGGAGTTGTGCGATTCGAGTAACTGCCACTCTGGCTCCTTCCCGAATAAGACGAGCTGTTGTTGCTGCGACTCTCGGAGTCGCTATTGCGCGACGGCGTAAACGGTTGCCACCCGCCGTGGTTCGATTCACTTCCGCCAACCGAGGACTGCTGCCCGCGGTTTGTAGATGATGGCTGCCCCATCGAGCGCTGCGTATTTTCCGAACGAGTGTTGCTGTTGCTCGGCGGAGTGAACGACCGCGAACCACCGCTGGTCGCCTGATTTCCAGCACCCCTGGCCTCGGAGTTGTTCACGCCTCTACCGTTCGCAGGCGTGCCGACGCTGGATTTCCCTCCCGCGGTCCCCACCCCGCGGGACTCCGCAGCCCCTTCACCACTTGTACGTCCGCCTGCTGTCACCGGCGCAAAGTGGCTCTGCTGCATGGATTGCTGCAGATGAGCCGTTTGCTGCTGAAACGATTGTGGCCGGGAGCCAGTTTGCGTGCCTGCGAAATGTTGCGACCCGCTGTTGTGAATCGTGGAAGCAGCCGCAGCCCGTCCACTAGCCGACAAACTGGCTCGCGTCGGCACCACCGGCAAGTTGCCCGTCATCATCCGAGCAGAACTCAGCTGGGCATGAGTAGCTGCCACAGCCGTAGTTCGCCCTGCTCCAAAGTGCCCCGCACCCACGGTTGAGAGCGCGCCGCCAACGCGCGGATCGTTGATGTGCGAAAGGTTCGAGAACCGTGTACCGCCATGGAGAGGCGCGATTCCACCGAAGCGGTTTAGCCCGCCGAACCGGTTGAAGCCGACCACTCCGAAGCGACCACCGTATCCGCCCCACCACGGGAAGAAGCGATCACAGGGACCAATTGGCAGCCAGCCGAACCCTCCCCATCCACCCCATCCAAAACCGACACCTATGCCAAAACCACCTCCGAATCCGAAAAACGACACGTAAGCCGGCGCCCAGAACGGACGATAGAAGCCCGCGCCCCACACTGGTCCCGGCCACCACGCCCATGAACCGCCGTAAACCATCCAGCGGCCGTAGTGATATGGAGCCCAGCCCCAGGGCTCGTAACCCACCCACGTCCAACCGTAGTAGGGCTCCCAAACCCAATTGCCATCGCGATACGGTACCCAACCGTCTGGCTCATTCGGCACCCAGACCTGACCGTAGTCGTCTGCATTCTCCCAACTGCCGTTAGCGTCCAGATCTTCCGATCCCGTGTAGTAGCGATTCGTGTGATTCCAGGACCTCGCGCTATGAATCATGTGGTCCCGATCGCTGTTCCAGCGATCCCAATCGTCTCTGTCGGGAGCTGGAGAAATCTTGTACTGCGCGTCATCACTGGGGCCACGCACGGTGGCCATATCGCCTTGCCTCAGATCGGCAATTCCCTTCGGCGTGGATATCTGCGCCTCACCTCTGCGCACGATAACAATCGTGTCCCCATCGGGACGCACTTCAATGCGAAGAATTACATCCTGGTGCGCAGGATGCACCGCAACGTTAGGCGTATCGATCTCTGGCTGGGCCTCGCTCTCGCTAAACACGCTGTAATCGGCTATACCCTGCGCAAGTTGGATCTGAATATGATCATGAGTAAAGTTCGCGATGTTGACC
This sequence comes from uncultured Acidobacteriota bacterium, assembly GCA_963842075.1. Lineage (GTDB taxonomy): Bacteria > Acidobacteriota > Terriglobia > Terriglobales > Acidobacteriaceae > Sulfotelmatobacter. The sequence goes on from CAWJFA010000024.1 coordinate 1,229,418, forward strand.
TGCGTGTTTGGGCCCAAACGAAGAATATTGGAGAAGTCCAACTGCACTTCGGCGCGAGCATCCGCTCCCGTAGAAACCTTATCGCCGTTGACTACCGGCTGATTCAACACCACCGCCGACCAGTCGCCCGAGTCCCCGCGCTGCGTCGACACATCGCCATGAATCATGCTGATTCGTCCCACACCCTGGTTTGTCTGCGCCGGTCCCTCGCCCGAAGGTCCGCCGGGCTCAGCTTCCTCGCCGGGTTGCGGCTGCTCACCTTCATACGTCTGGTTGGCTTGAGGCGGTTGCGCAGGTCCCCCTTGTCCCATTTCCATCGGCGCGCTCGGTTGCTCCGACGGTCCCGGACCTTCTTCCGTCGTTTGCGCCTGTAGGCCGCTCGACAAGGCCGCCGTAAGCGCCAAAGCCAGGATTGTCGAACCCGTTATAAATCTCTTCTTCATAACCTACCTTTTTCCAAAGAAACTCGTGTGCTTACTCAAAACCCGAAACGGTGGGACCGGTGCACTATAGTGGGAAGCAAGTACCCTGCCAAAGGAAAGCCCTTGAAACAGACCGTAACTCCTTTTTTTTGAACAGTTAGACCAGAATTTAAACAAAGAAAAAAAGGCGCCACTCCAGGCCGATGGCCGCGTTCAGCCAACCTGGTGGTTTTCGGCCGATCGGATCCAGTCGGGGGCAAACACTGGTGTGACAAGAACTGGTGTGACAAGAATGCGAAAGCCCCGGTGCTCATCGGGGCTCCGGGGCTTGAATCGAGGAACATGTACTCGTTCCTCATCCTCAATCGTTGTTCCACGCTTCCGGCTACGCTTCTTTCTCCCCCTCGTCGGCAATCCCAATCTTCGATAGCCGATACCGCAGCGCGTTTCGCGACAATCCGAGCAAGCGTGCCGCCTGACTCTTGTTTCCGTTAGCGCGCCGTAGTGCTTCTTGAATCATTTCGTCCTCCCAGTGCTCGAGCGTCATGCCTTCCGGAAGAAACCCGCTCGTACCGTTGACCGTTTTGGCCGGGCGTAAATCCAGATGAATATCCGCCGCCTCGAGTACCGTGCCCTCCGACAACGCGCATGCCCGTTCGATGATGTTCTGCAACTCGCGCACATTCCCCGGCCAGTGATAATTCACTAGAATCTGCATCGCCTCGGGCGAGATGCTCTTCACCGGCTTGCCGGAATCCCGAGTAAATTGAGAAATAAAAAGATTCACCAAATCTGGGACGTCTTCTTTTCTCTGGCGCAGCGGCGCAATGTCGATGGGAACGACGTTCAAGCGATAGTAAAGATCTTCGCGGAAGGTTCCCTGCTCAAGAGCCTCGCGCAAGTCTCGGTTGGTGGCCGCGATCAGCCGCACATCTACTTTCACCGTTTTTGTGCCGCCCAGCCGCTCAAATTCGCGCTCCTGCAGCACGCGCAACAATTTAACCTGCGTGACCGGAGGCACGTCGCCGATCTCGTCGAGGAATAGCGTTCCTTTGTCCGCTATCTCGAACTTGCCCGGCTTGCTCGCGTTCGCGCCCGTGAACGCTCCCTTTTCGTAACCAAACAATTCGCTCTCCAGCAGATTCTCCGGGATCGCCGTGCTGTTGATCTTGATAAAAGGGCCGGAAGCGCGCCGCGATTTTTCATGGATAGCCCGCGCGATTAAGTCTTTACCCACGCCACTCTCACCACCCAGCAGCACGGTCGAATTCGTGGGCGCCACGCGTTCCACCGTGGCTAACACTTCCTGCATCTTCCCACTGCGCGCGACCACGTTTGGATGCGCATAGCGTTTGCCGAGCGCTTCGCGTAGTGACCGGTTCTCCTCGCGCAGGTCGCGGACGTCGAGCTCCTTGCGGATTACCATGCGCATCTCGCTCAGCGAGAACGGCTTCAGTACATAATCGCTGGCTCCTGCCTTCATCGCTTCGACTGCTGTCTCGACGGTTCCGAACGCCGTCATCACGACGACTGGCAACGCCGCATTCTGCCGCTTCACCGCCTGCAAAAATTCCAAACCGTCGATCCCCGGCAGTTTGAGATCGGTCACCACGAGATCAACAGTATTTTCGCCCAGAAGTTTCAGCCCGCTCTCCGCGTCTCCCGCCGAAAGAGTGCTGAAGCCATCCTCCCCAAGATTTAGTTCGAGCAGGCGGCGCATCTTCGCTTCGTCTTCGACAATTAAAATTGTAGGCATATAGTTAGCATTACTTGATGCTTCCTCGCGTGGCAGACATCCTGAAAAACATGAGGATACTGTTTGTCGAAAACCGTTCTTCCTAGGATGCTGGAGTCGCCCCGCCGGCTCCACTAGCGGGAAAAAACACCACGAAACGAGCACCCTGCCGACCGTTTCCCTCTCTGCCACTCTCGACGCGAATAGTTCCATGATGGCCGTCAATAATCCTGGAGACAATCGATAGCCCCAGCCCTACGCCGGTTTTTTTCGTGGTGACAAACGGATTGAAAATTTGCTCTCGCAGTTCAGCCGGAATTCCCGGTCCGGTATCTTCGATCTGTACTTCAACTCCCCCATGGTTCGCGGTGTTTGCGCGCGCCGCCACCAGCCGTAAGGTGCCGCCGCCACTGCTCATTGCATCAAAAGCATTCTGAATAAGATTCACGAACGCCTGCTCGCACAGGCTCTCATCCAGCGGAATCTGCGGCAGGTTCGGCTGGTACTGCCGCTCTACGCGCACCGATGCGGCTTCCTCTTTGCGCGTTAACAACACCGAGTGCAGCGCGCGCTCCAGAACCGCAGTAACTTCGAGCGGAGTGAACTCGGCATGCAGCGGCCGGGCAAAATCGAGGAAACGCGTCACCAGCGCGCTCAATCGGTTGGTCTCAGTTGAGATGTAACCCGCAAGCTCGATAGCTAGAGGATTCGATTCCCCGAGCTTTTGCTGGAGCATCTCCGCGGATCCTTTGATCACACCCAGGGGATTGCGAATCTCATGCGCGAGTCCGGCCGACATTTGTCCCAGCGCCGCCAGCCGCTCCGAACGCCGCGCCTCCGCCTGTGCCTGCTCCAGACGGCGGTTGGTCTCTGCGAGAGTCTCGGCCAGTGCTTGATAGCGCTGAGTCTGGCGCCGGCTCTCAACTACAAAGCGGTTGACCACCATCGCGGCGAGAAAGAAAAAAACGATGCGGATAGCAAGCCGTCCGTAGTCCTCTGCGGTAATCTCATATTCCTGCAACGCGGGATAAAGATACGAACAGTAGGCGGTAGAGGCCAGCGAAGTCCAGAACAACGTGGCCCATGGGCCGAAATATTCCGCCGCGGTCACTGCGGGAAGGTAGTAGATGGGATAGTAATAGCTGTTGATGGGAATTTCGCCGGTGTGATCCAATAGCAGCGTGGCCAAAGCAATCTTCAGGACGACAATGTAGATCGGCCCACGCCTTGGGAGGCGGGCAATGAGCCAGCTTTCTTTCAGTTGGAGAACACCAAAACCAAGCAAGATGATTTGTTTGTGGTACTCCCGCACGGGCGGCAGAACGGCTAGGAAAGCGAGTAACACCAGCCAAAGAACGTCCATCCAGTTGATCGCTGGACGTTTTTGCTCGCTCACGACAAGTTCACTCATATGGCAAAATTGCGAAAAATAACTGCGCCGGGAGCGGGGGGTGTTTGCCCGCCTTCCCGGCGCTAGAGTCGTTCCCCTGACTTTATTTTGTCTGCTTGCAAGTCGCATCGCATGCGAAGCTATCAGACCGCACACAGCCAGTTCGCGTCAATGTCCTTTCTTAGGGGAACTCTCCTGCTTAGGCGGAGCCGGACGCGAATTCTGCTGACGCGGCGGCGGCGTTGGCCTCTGCTGCTGCCAGTTGCTAAACTTCTGCGCCTGCTGCTCTTCATTTCTTTGCTGCACGGGAGCAACCGGCTTCGCCAGCGGATGCGACCACTGCGGTGCGGGCTGCGCACTCCGGCCTTCGGCTTGAGCTTGCGTATTCTTTTCAGTCTCCGGAGTTCCCTGCGCCTCCCACACTCGTGGTTGCGGTTTCGGATTATTAACGCTCCCCTGTCCAAACGAACGGAAGCCGTCTTGCGTTTGCGGCTGCCTGGTCACTTGCGTGGAAGGTGGCACAGGCCGTCCCGGAGCCTCCTGTCGTACCAATTGAGCTTGGTTCAGATGCCCGGCCGCCTGCGCCTGCCGCTGATCGAACGAGCGCGGCATGGGAGCCGGCGTCCTCAGCGCGACTACCTGGCGGCTCATCACTGCTGCCGGCGGCTTATTCGCCACGGGCCTGCCCGCACCCAGCACGCTGGCACGAACGGGTTCTGCGGCGACCGTGCGTGAGACCGGCGCCGCGGCAAGTTCCCTCGCCAGAACTGATACAACATTCGTTGCTACCGATCGCGAATTCACGAAAGTTTCACGCGAAACAACCGTCACTCCTCCGCTCACCGTCCGATTCGCGTACGTGATATTGTTTACCGTCGTGTTCCGATGGATGACCTCGGCGTTGTAGACATTAGTGATTCTCGTCACATTTACCGTCGTGTTTGTAATATTCACCCGGTTTACGTACGTGCGGGTTACATGGTAGCCGGGAATGAAAACTTCACCGGGCGCCAGCGGGAACCATCCCACTCCCGCTCCAAAGGAAAACGAGAAATTAAATCCAGGCCCGCCACCCACCCAAGCCACCAGCGCGGGTGCATAGATCGGCCGCACCGCCACCGATCCCGGAACCCAGAACCACCCCGCACTTGCGTAAGCCCAACGCCCATAGTGGAAGGGCGCAAATCCCCAGGGCTCATCTTCCACCCACGTCCAGCCCCAAGGCCCGACCCAAGCCCAATGTCCGAAACGATACGGCGCCCATCCGGCCACCAGAACTCTAGGCCTCCAGCATGTGCCGTACCCGGCCACGTAGCTCCAGTCCCCATATTCATCGAGGTCCTCGTATCCTGTCATCTCCCGCGAAACGTAGTTCGCTGAATCGGACGCGTCCTCGTTCCGATCGCGCTCGGACGCCCAATTATCAAATCCATCCCCTCCAGGAACCTGGCCGAGATCGTAATTCAATTGGTCGGTCCCGGTGAATGTGGCGTGCTGATCCGCAACCACTGTATAAGAAGAACCTCCACCGGTAACTTCGCCGCGTCCCCGCCACACCGTAACTTCCGTTCGATTGCCGTCCGCATCCACGTCAATCCGGTAGTCGCCAGGCTGCATCACGACGAAGGCCACGTTCGGCGTATCTACCTCGTAAGAATCTTCGTCGTCCACGTGCCGGACCTTTACGATAAGCGATCCTTGCACCAGACGAATCTGCGCTGCCCTGTCACTTACCTCAAGCAATGTAATTCCAGTCTTCGGCCCCAGGCGGAGAGCGGTTGATCCAATGTGCACTTCAGCCCGCGAGTTTTCATCCGCCCACAGATTGTCGCCCGTCACCAACGGACGATTGAGCACCGCAGTAATCCAATCGTTTTCGCCGCCAGGCTGGAATGACACGTCTCCATCCATATAATTCAGGCGCGCCACGCGGCGTGGAGGATCCGGAGCATTCCCGCCCTGAATATCCTGGGGACTCTGCGCATCCGGCGCACCTTGCGGATATTGCACTCCCGGCGTGTCCTGCGGACCTTCTGGGTTCTGCGCCTTCACGCTCGACGGCGCGCCAAGCATGAACGCCAAGGCCGCAACTATCATGGCAAAGTTGCACCACCGCTTACATGTCTTCATGATGTCTTCCTCGATGGACCAAGAAGGCTGCCCATTAACGATCTTATCCACGTGGGTGTAAACCCGGTAGAGACAGTTTAGTTTCCTCTTGGTGAAGTGGTGGTTTTCAGCCGCGGTGGCCGCTACCGCGCAGGCACAGGTTCATTTGGAAGGATTTCTCAGCGGCTCGCTGGTTTGGGAGATATTTCATCCAACGTAAGATTCAATTCGAGGACGTTGACGCGCGGCTCGCCAAGAAATCCAAATTCCCGGCCCTCGGTATGCTGGCGGATGGCTTCGCGAACCACATCGTCGCTCAACCCGCGCTCTTTTGCGATTCGCGGAACCTGAAATTCCGCGGCCTCCGGCGAGATATGCGGATCAAGACCCGAACCCGACGTCGTCAGTAGATCCATCGGAATTCCACTCCCAGGATTCTCTGCCTGCAAACGATCCGCATCACCCTGGACTCGCGCGATGAGTGATTGATTCGTAGGCCCCAGATTCGATCCACCGGAATTGCCTGCGTCGTACCCAGTTCCGGCGCTCGATGGGCGCGAGTGGAAATAGCCCGGCGAAGAAAATTGCTGGCCGATCAACCTCGAGCCCACTAGTTGGCCATTCCGCAATATCAGTTGCCCATTGGCCTGCTTCGGAAACAAAACCTGCGCCAGTCCAGTAACGAACAGTGGAAACAACAGTCCGAACAGGACAGTCGTCACTAGCGTCATCAGCACAGCGCTGATCATATTCTTCTTCATAGGCCTCTTCTATGCCAACCCAGCCCGCACAATGAGCAAGTCGATCAGTTTAATCCCAATAAAAGGCACAATCACTCCGCCTAAGCCGTACACCAGCAGATTTCGACGCAGCAAAATGGCCGCGCCCTGCGGAACATATTTCACTCCGCGCAGAGCCAGCGGGATCAGCGCGACGATGATCAGCGCATTAAAGATGACCGCTGACAGAATCGCCGACTGCGGCGTCGCCAGTCGCATCACGTTGAGCGCTTGCAGAACCGGGAATGTCCCGGCAAACATTGCCGGAATGATGGCGAAATATTTGGCCACGTCATTCGCAATCGAGAATGTCGTCAGCGCGCCACGCGTCATTAGCAATTGCTTCCCGATTTCAACGATTTCAATTAGTTTCGTCGGATTCGAATCCAGATCCACCATGTTGCCGGCTTCCTTCGCAGCTTGCGTGCCGGTGTTCATGGCCACGCCCACATCGGCCTGCGCCAGTGCCGGAGCATCGTTGGTTCCGTCACCGGTCATGGCAACCAGTTTCCCCTGTGCTTGTTCGCGCCGAATCAGATCCAACTTGTCTTTCGGCGTAGCCTGAGCGAGAAAATCGTCGACCCCCGCTTCGGTCGCGATGGCCGCGGCCGTCAACGGATTATCCCCCGTGATCATCACCGTCTTGATTCCCATCGCGCGCAACTGATCGAAGCGCTGCCGCATGCCACCTTTCACAATGTCTTTCAAATGAATCACTCCGAGGGCGCGACCGTTCTCCGCCACTACCAGCGGGGTACCTCCAGAGCGCGAAATCGCCTCAACTGCTTCACGAACTTTCGTCGGAAGCGCACCACCAAGTTCTTCCAGATACTTGGCTATCGCATCCGTAGCGCCTTTGCGAATCGAGCGCCCATCCAGATTGACGCCCGACATGCGCGTGGTTGCGCTGAAGGGAATAAACTCGGCATCGTGGGAACTCATTTCGCGTCCGCGCAATCCGTACTTTTCTTTAGCCAGCACCACAATGGACCGGCCCTCGGGAGTTTCGTCGGCGAGCGAAGAGAGTTGCGCCGAATCCGCCATCATCGCTTCGGTCACGTCCGGCGCCGTGACGAATTCGGTGGCTTGACGATTGCCCAGCGTGATGGTTCCGGTCTTATCGAGCAGCAAGGTGTTTACATCGCCCGCGGCCTCCACCGCGCGCCCTGACATCGCCAGCACATTGTGCTGTACCAGGCGATCCATGCCAGCGATGCCGATTGCTGAAAGCAATCCGCCAATCGTGGTCGGAATCAGGCAAACCAACAACGACACCAGCACGAACACGGTCTGCGGCGCACCCGCGTAAATGGCGAACGGCTGCAACGTAACCACCGCCAATAGAAACACGATCGTCAGTCCGGCGAGCAAAATATTCAACGCAATTTCATTCGGCGTTTTCTGCCGCTCCGCGCCTTCCACCAGCGCGATCATGCGATCGAGAAACGTTTCGCCTGGATTCGAAGTGATCTTCACCTTGACCCAATCGGAAAGAACGCGCGTCCCCCCGGTGACCGCCGAGCGGTCCCCGCCCGCCTCACGAATGACGGGCGCCGACTCACCAGTAATCGCCGACTCGTCCACTGACGCCACACCTTCCACAATCTCGCCATCCCCGGGAACAAACTCGCCCGCCTCTACCAGCACCATGTCCCCTGAACGCAACTTGGAGCCCGGGACCGTCTCTGTTTTTCCATCGCAAAGCAGGCGGTTCGCCATTGTTTCCGCTTTTGCGCGCCGCAGCGCATCGGCCTGCGCTTTGCCCCTGCCCTCGGCCATGGCCTCGGCAAAATTTGCAAACAACACCGTGAACCATAGCCACAGCGTGATCTGCAGATTGAATCCGAACCCGGGCTGGCCGCGCATTCGTTCCAGAATCAGCAGCACGGTCGTCACCAGGCTGCCCACTTCCACCACGAACATCACCGGATTGCGCATCATGGTCACGGGATGCAGTTTGACCACTGAATCCCACGCTGCACGGCGCACGATCTTCACGTCCCACAAGCTGCGTTTTGATTTCTTGCCTACCATATTTGCCTAAGAAACTATCTCTGAAAAAGCCTGCCTAAAAGGTTTTGCCCGCCATCATCAGCAGGTGTTCGAGAATTGGTCCCAAACTGAGCGCCGGGAAAAATGTCAACGCACCCACGATCACCACCACTCCAATCAGCAGAACCGTAAACAGAGGTCCGGTCACCGGAAAAGTGCCCAGCGTGGCCGGACTCTGTTTCTTGCCCGCCAGATTGCCCGCAATCGCCAGCATAGGCAAAATCATCATGAAACGCCCAATCAGCATGGCCACGCCCAGCGAACTGTTGTACCAAAGTGTATTTCCGCTCAGCCCGTTGAAAGCCGAGCCATTGTTGGCCACGGCGGAGGTGAAGGCGTAAAGCACTTCGCTGAATCCGTGCGGCCCTCCATTCGTCATGGCAGAAGTGCCGAAGCTGTACAGAACTGAAATTGCAGTAAACACTAGAATCACCAGCGGAAAAATCAGTACCACCAGCATCGCCATCTTCACGTCATAGGCTTCGATCTTTTTCCCCAGATACTCCGGCGTGCGCCCCACCATCAATCCCGCGATAAAAACGGAGAGAATAACGAAGACCAGCATTCCATAGATTCCCGCGCCCACGCCGCCGAAGATCACTTCACTCAGCATCAGATTGATCAGGGGCACCATTCCGCCTAGAGGCGTGAACGAGTCGTGCATGGAGTTGACCGCCCCGCAACTCGTGTCGGTCGTGACGGTTGCGAACAGTGCCGAGTTCGCTAGTCCAAATCGAACTTCTTTCCCTTCGAGATTGCCCAATGAGTGCGCATTGCTTGGATGCTGTGAGCTATGCTGCGCCGCAGCCGTTACTAAGGGATTTCCCCTCGCCTCCGCCCAATATGCAGTGGTGACCCCCGAAAGAAACAGCAGAGCCATTGCTGCCCATACTGCCCATCCGTGTCGCGGAGAAGCTGTCATTTTCCCCAGTGTGTAAGTAAACGCGGACGGAATCGCCAGGATGCAGAACATCTCCAGGAAGTTTGTGAATGGCGTGGGATTCTCAAATGGATGTGCGCTATTTGCGTTGAAGAAGCCTCCACCGTTGGTGCCCAGTTCCTTGATAATTTCCTGCGACGCGGTAGGCCCCTGTGCGACTACCTGCTGCTTCACCGTCTGCATCACGGGTTTGCCATCAGCTCCGTTCACCGGCTTACCGTCGGAACCGAGTTGCGGCGTCTGGTAAGGATCGAGCAGTTGCACGGTGTCATACGGCTTCAGGTTCTGTACTACCCCCTGTGACACCAACAACAGCGCGCCGACCAGACACAGCGGTGCCAGAATCCACAGAGTGCCGCGCACTAGGTCCACCCAGAAATTGCCAATCGTCTTCTGTTCCCGCCGCGCGATGCCGCGGATGAATGCAATCGCCAGCGCCATGCCCGCCGCCGCCGAAATCCAGTTGTGATAAGCCAACCCCACCATCTGCGTCAGATAGCTCATGGTGGTTTCGGGCGTGTAATTCTGCCAGTTCGTATTCGTTGTGAATGAAGCGGCGGTGTTGAACGCCAGCGCCGGAGGCACCCCAGCCACCTTTTGTGGATTCCACGGCAACCATGTCCACTGCTGCACCCTTTGCAGCACATAAAGCAGAGTCATGGAAAAACCGCTGAATAGGAGCAGCGCCAGCCCGTATTCTTTCCAATCCATCTCGTGGCTCTCGTCCACGCCCGTCAGCTTGTAGAGAATTCGTTCCACCGGCCGCATCACTGGATCGAGCCACGTCCGCTCGCGGCCGAACACGCGCGCCATGAAGCCGCCCAAGGGCTCGGTGGTCAGGAACACCACCAACAACAGGGAAAGAATTTGCAGCCATCCATTTCCCGTCATCAAAATTTCTCCGGCCGCAACATGGCGTACACCAGATACACCAGCAACCCCGCACAAATGATCAGCATGATGATCGGTTCAGTCATAGGAGTCTCAACGTAAACGCTCGCAGAAGCGCACGTAAGCCAGCGAAACCGCAAAGAATAGAATCGTTACAGCAAGGAAAATGACATCTTGCATTCCAAATCCCTTCCAATCCGCGACCCGGGCTGCGAGAGCTCGGGTTCGCTGCCTTTCATTTCACGCATCGAAAATTTCTCCCGCGCGGAGATTCACTAAAACTTGACCATGATATCGATGTCAAAGAACTGCTCGTCCCGGCGCAGATCGGGAAACCATACCGAGCTGCCCTGTGCTCCGCAGGCCGCTTGCGCGCCGCTGAGGGTCAGTTCCATGGACGAATTTCCGTCGTTGCAAGCAAAAAATTGAGGATACCCGTTATTGGTGTACGGCACTCCTCCCGAACCCGGTGGCGTGATTCCTCCGCGCCCTGACCAGTACGGCACACTGGCATGGCGATAGTCGTATTCCCAGCGGAACGTGACGTATTGGCTGGGCATGTAGTCAAACGTAACCGACGAATCCCAGGCCTTGAACGGATCGGAGGGGTTCCCGGTAAAGTAGGGCGCATTGATCGCCGCCGACGGTGCGGTCTCTCCGTTGATGGGAGGGACCAAAACCAGATAACGTCCGGGATTATTGATCTGGCCTCCTCCGACCGTCAACGCGTACCGATCTTTCTTGAACCACATGCGGTCGTAGAGCATGTAGCCGATAAAGCTCTGCTTAGGATTAATTCCCGCCCTAAAATTGTCGCCTCCGACCGACTTCGCATCCTTGGTGTCACCGTGGCAACCCACGCCTTGTAGATATACACCTGTCGAGGCAGTCGTGCTGGGGCCAAACTCACAACCCATATCACCGGTGAAGGTAAATGCCATCTTGTCGAGGGTCTGTCCTGGTCGGTCGAAATATTTGATCTCAATACTGTCGTCGGTGTGAATGCGTCCACGATTCGGAATGTACAGGTCATCGTGGCCCAGTCCGTAGTTGTTGGAAATGACGTTCACCCAGGGTCTTGGAGTCCACTTGATCTGTCCGCCTATCCCTTTCCTCGAATTGGCTGAGCCATATGATTGCCATCCATTGATGAACCACGGCTCGATCTTCAGATGGGGGTTGGGAAAAATCTGAACTCTCAAACCATTGAAGAACCAGGGCGTATTGGAGGAAACATACGAAGGTTGATAGGCCCAGTTGTCGAAGTTGTAATAGCTGAACAGACCAATGTACGACATAAAGATTCCTGCGTCGATGTTGATTCCGTTCAACACATTGATGTGGTAGCCGCCGTATGCCTCTGCCAGGTAGCGATAGGCGGTATCGAGGTCCCACTGGCCCTTCGCCGGACTGGGATCATTGCGCGGCGTGGTTTCGGAATACATGCCGAACTGCGTCATCAATCGAGCGCGGACATTGTCATAGTGGAAGTCGCCGCCGACGCCGAGTTGTTCCAACTGCATCTCGTTGGAGCGAAATATTTCGCTCGACCCGCCCATCGAATTGTCCACTGGCTTGTCGAAATCATAGGTGTAAGAAACATCGGCCCGGATTTCCGGGGTAAAAAATTTTGAATCGAAAGCCGCGTCTTTAGTGCGCGGATTGCCATTCAGCCAAGTCCAGTCCCAGTCTGAAAATGGCACGATCTTTTCCTTTTTTGCGGGCGGGTTATCGGAAGATTGACTTTGCGAAGACGGTGTCGGGGGCTGCGCCAGCCATCCTGTTATCCCGCCAGTTGCCGGCGGGGCGCTGGTTGCGGCGTTCGGGCTGGCAAAGGCCGCCGCCGTCACGGCGGGTACGTTTGGTCCCCCGCCCGTCATCCCCGGTGCAATCTTTTCATCCACGCGCTCTTGGCCAACCGTCAAGATCTTCTGCTGTTCAACCTCGGCGCGCAAACGCTCCACTTCGAGTCGTAGGGCTTTCAACTCATCCCGCATTTCCTGTTGTTCTGTTGGTGCAGCCGAACCGGTGTTCGCGGAAGACGTAGCCGCTCCGTGGGTGGATTGAGCGCCACACCAAGCCGTCAGAAACAGGACGAATGTCGAGAGCAATAAGACCTGAAGAACATTCTTCCATAGCATAATTTTCGTTCTCCAACAATTTCGCGTAATACCCGCTGCGATTGTATTCCGGCACCCGGCAATCATGCTTGACATGAATGACGCCCATGGGCCCATGAATTTCTCTGTGTGCTTTCCTGCGGAGTGGCACGATCCAGTTGTAGACCGACGGCGCACTCTCGCGCAGCAAGGCCATCAGAAACTTGAGCATGAACGCGGCCGCTCCCAAAGCGATGGCCGCAACTACCCAGCTTGCCCACATATCTGCCTCCTGCACGGTTACGCGGACCCGCGCACAAACAGTTCAGTAAAACATCTCAACTATAAGAAGGCGGTAAGAAATTTATAAAGACTTCGTAAAGGCATGCGCCTCGTTCCTACGGTGAGAATAAGGCGGACGCCCATACGCCAACGTTGACTTTGACGGCCCTGTGGCGCAACTTCGTTATTTCTCTCGCGAGTGAAGTGGCTTACGGGCGATCTCGATTGTTGTCAGTTCCTTGATAACGCTTACGTGATATGACAGCGCAGCCCCGCAGGCATCCTGGGATCAGGCGTTGTATTGTGAAGGAGCTAGCACGTAACCACGAACTTTAGTCGGAGATCATCGCTCGACGGGATCGCGATCAGCAGCCCCACTCCGCTTCGCCAGGCTGGGCAAAATACTGCCGCGAATTTGTTCTGTCGCTGGTCATTGATTCCAGTTCGAGCAGCGCCAGTCGCGCCGCCGCCACGAGGCGGCTCTTTTCCTGTTGCGGAACCTCTTTCCACGAACCGCGCCCTTCGCTACCTTTTCCCGTGATCTCTGGCATCAACGCCTGGTGGTAGTGATGGAAAAGCTCGGCCAACCGTTCCGGCGCCACTTCGTTAATCCACATACTCTTGTTCTCCCTGAGTCGTACTTATCTGAGGACTCTTTTTCAGTCCCACGATCATTGGACACGCGATCGCAGAAAATCTGAATAAAGGGTCCATAAAATGTTTGTAAAGGCAAAAGACCGCAAAAAGGTGCAAGCGGCTATGAACCAGGTTCGAAGCGGTACCCTACCCATGGCTCGGTCAGCAGATATTTTGGCGTAGAGGAATCGGTCTCAATTTTTTTTCGCAACTGCCCAACAAAGACACGCAAGTATTCGGGTTGTTCAGTGCTGTTCGGCCCCCAGATGGCCGCCAGCAAGGTTCGGTGCGTTATCACTTTTCCCGGACGTCGCGCCAGATAAACCAGCAAATCGAATTCTTTGGGCGTCAGATGAACCTCGCGCCCGGCTACTTTCACGGACCGGGCATCCGGGTCGATGGAAAAGTCTCCGGCGGTAATTGTGCTGGGCTGTTCCTCGGCCCCCGGCGTCCGTCGCAACTGCGCCCGGATTCGTGCCAGTAGTTCGTTCATGCTGAAGGGCTTGGTTACATAATCATCAGCGCCAGCATCGAGTGCTTCCACCTTCGAGCGATCCTGCCCGCGCACGGAAAGCACAATGATCGGCACGCGCGATACCTGTCGCACCTGGCGGCACAGACCTACACCATCGAGATTCGGCATGGCCAGGTCGGTGATTACCACATGCGGTAACCAGTTCTTCATCAGCTCCAGTGCCATTTCGCCATCATTGGCTACTCGGATGTCGTAACCCTGCGCGGAAAGAGTCGTCCGCAACACCCGCGTAATCTGCGGCTCATCATCCACCACCAGGATGCGCCGGTGCTCATCAGTCATCTTTCTCTCACCCTCACCGCATTTCCTGAGTCACGATATGCACATCCACCGCGGGTGTATCGCGGAGAAATTTGTGAATCGCAGAAAGATAAAAATATCTCTTCCATCCCTTAGTGGCGGAACGGCCGAAAACAACTTGAGTAATGTGATTCTCGCGTACGAACTCCGCAACTTTTTCCGCGACGATCTTGCCCTCCGTCTTAACCACCTTCGCGCCCACGCTTTCCGCAAAGCGTACGTTGTCAGTCAGAGTGCGCTGATTCTCGTCACTTTCATCCGCGCCTGTGTCCACATAAAGGACAAACAGATCGCCGTCCATCGCCTGCGCCATCCGCGCCCCCCGCGCAATCAAGTACTGCGCCGCTGGATTCGAGCTGATGCACACTGCAATTCGCTCGCGCACCTGTAGCGGTTGTCCATCTTCAGTCTTTAATTCCGAAAGTGTGCGGTCAACCGCTTGCGTCACCTGGCGCAGAGCCAATTCGCGCAAAGCAACCAGGTTTGTGTTGCGGAAGAAATTCGCCAGCGCCCGTTCCACCCGCTCCAGCGGGTAAATGTCTCCGCGCTTCATGCGGGTCTGCAGAGCCTGCGGCGTCAGGTCAGCCATCACGATCTCGCCCGCCCTGCGTATCACCCAGTCAGGAACCGTTTCTCGTACCTGCACTCCTGTCAGACTTCGAATCGTCGGAGCCAGACTCTCGATATGCTGGACGTTTAACGTGGAAAGAACATCGATTCCCGCATCCAGCAACTCAAAAACATCTTCATAGCGCTTGGCATGCTTGCTGCCCTCGATGTTGGTATGCGCGAGCTCATCCACTAACACCACATGCGGCTTGCGCTCCAGAATGGCGTCCACGTCCATTTCCTCAAAAATGGTCGCTTTATATTCCAGCTTTTTGCGCGGAACCGTTTCCAACCGCGAAGAAAGTTCAACAATCGGCTTTCGCCCGTGAGTTTCCACTACACCGATCACGACTTCTTCGCCGCGGCTGGCACGTCGTACCCCTTCGCTCAACATGGCGTAGGTCTTTCCCACCCCTGGCGCGTAGCCCAGAAATAGCTTGAACACCGCAGGCCGCTTGGCCGTGTCCACTTCCGCCAGCCATTCCTCGGGAGTCTTGGTCATCGCCGCTATTGTCCACGCCGGAGCATGAATTGTCGAATTTGATTGTTATCAGACGTGCTCAAGGCTCTTCCACCACAGGCTCACATAGGCACAGAGGAAACACAAAACGCAAAACTCGGCAATTTTAGGAATTGTTCTCAGTGTCTCGGTGATTTCCGTGGTGGAAAGCCTTTTTGATTCGCTTCCGTTACAATCGTGCGCGTGAAAGCTCGCTGGCCACAACACGCGTTTCGTTATGCCGCCTGCGTTGTTGCTCCCGAATTGGTGTCACAGGTCTATCGACACGTCGTTCACGTAAACCCCACCACTGTCGCCCTGACATTTTTGCTGATGGTACTCTGGGTCGCCGCGTATTGGGGATTTCGCTTTTCCGTCTTTCTCGCTGTTCTTGCTACTCTCGCCTTCAATTATTATTTCCTCCCCCCCATCGGAACCTTCACCGTCGCCGATCCCCAAAACTGGGTAGCGCTATTCGCTTTCCTGGTGACTGCCGGCATCGCCAGCCAGCTCGCCGACCGTGCCCGCAGGCAGACCGCTGACGCCAACCAGCGTCGCCGCGACGTAGAGCGACTTTACGCTTTCAGCCAGCGCCTCCTTGCCACCGACAACGTGGCCGAATTATTGAATGCGATTCCTGCATATGTGTGTGATGGGTTCAGCGCCAAAGCCGCAGCCATTTATCTGCTCAGCTCGCAACAGGTCTACCGCACCGACCCAAAAGCGACTTGGTTTCCGCTGGAGGATCTCCGCATGGTCAGTTCGCGCGGCGAGCCTGTCATCGACTCTCAGCGCGGCATCTCCCTTACTCCTTTGCATCTGGGCACGCGTACCACGGGAGCCGTCGGCATCGCTGGACCGGTGCTCTCGCGCGCAACTCTGGAAGCCCTCGGTAGCATGATTGGCATTGCCATTGAGCGCGCCGGAGCCATGGAAAAGCTTTCTCAGACCGAAGCCGCGCACCAGAGCGAGAACCTGCGCGCCGTGCTGCTCGATTCCGTCACTCACGAACTGCGCACTCCTCTGACCGGAATCAAGGCCGCAGTCACAGGTCTGCTATCCGAGTACAACCTCGACGAGGCGCAGCGCAAGGAGTTGCTGACAGTGATCAACGAAGAAACTGATCGCCTCGACCGCCTGGTTGGAGAAGCTACAGAAATGGCTCAACTCGACGCCCACAAGGTCGAACTGCACATGGCGTCCGTCGATATTGCTACTGTGATCGAATCCGCAGTGGAAGAATCCAGAGCCGTTGTTGGTCAGCACCCGCTCGAAGTGCGTGTACCGCCTTCCCTTCCCCAGGTCCGTGTGGATTCCGACCGCATCGCGGAAGTGCTCAAGCAACTGCTGGAAAACGCGGCAAAGTATTCTCCACCCAGCGCACCTATTACGATCACCGCCGAACGCAAAGGAGATCGCGTCGTGACTAGTGTCACCGATCGCGGACACGGTATCGACGACTTCGAGCAATCGCTGGTCTTCGACAAGTTCTACCGGGGCCGCGACCAACGTTATAGCGTGCAAGGTACGGGGATGGGATTAGCCATTGTCAAGGCCATCGTCGAAGCTCATAACGGAGTTGTCAGTGTTACCAGCCAACTGGGTCGCGGCTCCGTATTTTCCTTCGAACTGCCGGCCGCCTGAAACATCCTCCAGCGTCTCCATCTCCTGCAGAGCGTTGGAGGCGATCTCTGCTTCGAATGCATCGATACGGCTAATGGCAAAGCTAACGTGGACCATCACATAATCGCCGATCATGGCTTCGGAACGAAATCCAGAGAAACTTGCCGCTCACTTCTGCCGATCTGCACACGGGCAACGCACATCTGTTGCTGCTCTTGAATTTCAAGAATCTTTCCCAGGATCGATTCGATAGAATTATTCCACAATGGCCAATCGGTCGGTAGCAGTCTTCGATCTCGGCGGCGTTCTTATTGACTGGAACCCACGTCACTTATACCGCAAGCTCTTCGCCGGCGACGATGCTGCGATGGAATATTTCCTTGCCAACGTCTGCACTCCTTCCTGGAATGAGCAGCAAGATGCTGGAAGGACTTTCGCTGAAGCCTGCGCTTCCCTTAGGTCGCAGCATCCCGGCTACGCCGAGTTAATCGACGCCTGGTTCCAGCGTCAGGAAGAAATGCTCGCCGGGCCTGTCTTCGGTGCCGTCGAGATTCTGGCGGATTTACGCGCTCGTCGAGTTCCTTTGTACGCACTCAGTAACTGGTCCGCGGAAACTTTCCCTATAGCTTTAAGGCGATTCGAATTCTTGCAATGGTTTCAAGGGATCCTGCTCTCCGGCGAAATGCGACTGATCAAACCCGACGCCGGTATTTTTCAACTTTTCTTTGAAACCTTTTCCGTCAACCCCACCCAGGCGATTTACATTGACGACGCGCGGCGCAACATCGAGGCCGCGGTCGCACTTGGAATGCACGGAATTTTGTTTACTGATTCCTCTGCGCTGCGCCACGAACTTGTAAAGCTCGGGTTTTTGGATCCAGGCGGAGAGATTGATCACACTGCGGCTTGGGTGTCTGATCTGGAGCGCGCCCGAGCCTTCTACGAGCGCTGGTTCAAGGCCACGGCTGGTCCGATGTACTCAAGCTCAAAGCGTAACTTCCAATCCTACTTCCTCTCGCTCGGCTCAGGCGCCCGTCTCGAGCTGATGGCATCACCCGCCGAATCTGCCCGCCTCGCGCATCTCGCCATTTCCGTGGGCTCGCGCGACGCCGTTGATAGTCTGGTTAAAGCTATGCAAGCCGCAGGAGTTCTCATCGTAAGCCTCCCAAGGCTGACCGGAGACGGATATTACGAAGCCCTCATCGTCGACTCCGAAGGCAATCTTCTCGAAATTACCGTCTGAGATTTTGAAATCCGAAATCTGAGCCGCGCCTCACAAATGACTTACGTAACGCTCCGCTACTCTCGAAAGAGAGAGAAAATGTCGATGTGATCTTTATCACAAGCACACGTGACGCCAACCACTGCCTCCGAATCGGAACGCGTTTTAAGATGCGCTCAGTAATCGGCCTGCGAGAGCTGCTCGGCAAGCAGGGCAGCTCGGTTAGAACGAAGGCCCGAGGGTTATACATATGTCTGACGATACGGCAACTGCCGTCTTTCACAGCAACCGCTATACCGCCCAGTCCGCATGCGAGCACTGCCAAGGGGTCATCCGCCACGAGCGCTGGTGCATCATTGTTGATCGCACTGTTTACTACGCCTACGAAATCGTCGCCGACGCCGGAAAGTTAACCGTTGGAGATTCGATCATCCTCCATTCCCTGGGCGTAGCGTGGAGTGCAAACCGCTGTCAGTGTACCGGCGACGCGAATAGCAGACCACAGTTCACCTAGGATCCGGAAAATAATCGTCGCGAGAAACTTCGCTTTGAAGTAGAGGCCGGCAGTTAGAAGCGCTTCTATTCCCACTCAATCGTCCCCGGCGGCTTGGAAGTAATGTCATAAACCACACGATTCACGCCCTTCACTTCGTTCACAATGCGCGTGGAAATATTCTTCAACACTTCGTCCGGCAGCGGCACCCAATCGGCAGTCATGCCATCCTCGGAACTCACCGCCCGGATCGCACATGTGTAGGCATAAGTGCGCATATCCCCCATCACACCAACTGACATCACCGGAAGCAGCACCGCAAACGACTGCCAGACTTTGGTATAGAGGCCGGCAGTCTTTATCTCGCTGACGACAATGTCATCGCACTCTCGTAGCAGCGCCAGGCGCTGCGGCGTCACTTCTCCCAACACGCGCACCGCCAGCCCAGGCCCGGGGAACGGCTGCCGCTGCAAAATTTCTTCCGGCATTCCCAGGTCGCGGCCAATCTTGCGCACTTCATCCTTGAACAAATCTTTCAGCGGCTCAATTAGCTTTAACTTCATCTTTTCCGGAAGACCGCCCACGTTATGGTGCGACTTGATCACCTGCGACGGCCCCCGAACCGAACGCGATTCAATCACGTCCGGATACAACGTTCCCTGCACCAGCCATTTCACTCTGCCTTCTTCTTTTTCGATACGGCGCGCTTCCCGCTCAAACACTCTAATGAACTCGTTGCCGATGATTTTGCGTTTTTTCTCGGGATCGCTGATTCCTTTCAACTTGCCGAGAAACCGGTCGGTCGCATCGACCACGTCAAGGCGCAGCCCAAGCTTATCGCGCAGCGTCTTCTGGACCTTCTCGAACTCGTTCTTTCGCAGCACTCCGTTGTTCACGAAGATGCAAGTCAGTCGCGATGTACCATCAGCATCGCGCAAGGCGCGATCGACCAGTACCGCTGCAACCGAAGAATCCACGCCGCCGGAAAGCGCGCAGATCGCCCGCCCACTCCCCACTTGCCGCCTCACCTGTTCGAGGGTTGAATCGATAAAGTGCTGCGGCGTCCAGGTTGGCTGCGCGCCACAAATATTGAAGATAAAGTTGCGCAGAATCTGCGTGCCATTCTGGGTGTGGTGAACCTCAGGATGAAACTGCACCGCAAACCATTTCTTCGCGACGTTCTGGATTCCCGCAACCGCATGAGAGGTTTTCGCAGTCAGCTCAAATCCGCGGGGCAGCTCCAGGGCTTCATCTCCGTGCGACATCCACACCGGCTGCCGCTTCGCCAGTCCACGGAACAGCGCCGACTCCACAACAATATCGATCTCAGCATGGCCGTACTCGCGCTTGTCGGCCGGCCGCACCTTGCCGCCGAGAGTGTGCACCATAAACTGCAGCCCGTAACAAATACCCAGCACTGGCATTCCCAGGTCAAACAGGCGCGGGTCGGCCGGCGGCGCATCTTTGTCATAGACCGACCACGGCGCCCCCGAAAGCACAATGCCTACGGGGCTGCAGTTCATGATCTCATTCAGCGAGGCAGTGCAAGGAAGCACTACGGAAAACACATTTTGCTCGCGGATGCGGCGCGCGATGAGTTGCGTATACTGCGCACCAAAGTCGAGGATGACGATGGATTGGTTGAGCTTGGATTGGGATTCCACGGATGAGTTTCTCAGATCGGATGGCCGGTGTAAAGGACCAGTTCAGGCAAGAACACTGGCAAGCTATGTCTCTAATGCCAAGCCCGGCAAGTCACTCAGAATCGGCTCGTCGCGGTCGATTGTGGTCTGAACCTGAGCGCCCGGTGCGAATATCTGGCCCGCGGGCGGAAAAATAGGCGATGAGGCGGATGAAACCGAAGTCTCCGGCATCTCGGCGATGCAGACATATCCGGCCAGGCGCGATATGTACAACCAATCCGCAACGGCGAAGTATGCGAGCGTTACAAAAAGATCACCTACTACAATAAAACGCGTCGGAGCCACATGGATTAACACAAGCAGCAGCGAAGCAAAGATGGAAGCACCAACGAAGGCGGTCAGGTGCGCCAATCCATTCCAGACGCCGACAGCGACAACAGGCGCGGCACGTTCCCGGAGGAAGGTGACTGTTGCTGAGATAGCACAGAGCGCGTCCTCACCATCACGAACTGCAGATATACACGCGAGCGTCAGCAACCAGTTCAGCGCCGACCATGCCAAGGCAATCAACCCGGCTAATGGCAGAAAGACTATGACAAATAAACCAGGTTCCGGATTGGCGGCGAGAGAGGTGAGGTTCGCAAGAATCGCCGCGCCTGCGACAGCGAGCAAGGACGCCAGTGCAACGGTGACGCTAAAGAAGTGCAGAACAATCAGCGAACGGAAAGCTCCCGATTGATTGGGAAGTTCCGAAGCATTGCAAAATATGCCTCCACGAAAGTGGTTGACCAGGACGCGGACCGTTGCAGCACGACCAAGGGAAGCGGCGATGATCCACAGCAACGAAAGCGCCAGGCCAGCGCATAAGATCGCGAACATGGCGCGATTCAGACTCCCACGAACAATGTGTGCGATCGCTCGTCCCACCAATAAAGGTTGTCTGGTCCCGAGAAGGGCCGCGTCTCCATGCGTCACAGGCAAGGTGTCGATAAATTCAATGCACGCAAAAAGAAATAGTGCTACTGCAACGGCACCGACAGTCCAGCGCCATGCAATCTCGGCCAGCGTCAAAGAAGGCTGACGAAATGCGACGCGAAAGCCCTCGAGAGTAGGGGATAAGCGCGACATCTATTGATTGGGCCCAGAATTAGGATACCGCAGCCGTAAACCTGCGCAATTTGCGCAGGTTCGAGTCAACTACCACCCCCTATTTAACAAACTTTACAAATATCGCAGAGCAATATTTGCGACCGACCCGCTTGGATCTGCATCTGTCGTAGAAGAACCAGCAAAACTAGGGGAAGCTCGTAGGCTAAATTAATTCCAATCATTAATCATTAGGAGAGAAAAAGATGAAATACACGCAACATCTTGCGTTATTCGCAATGGTGGCATTCTCGCTGAGCGCCTTTGCCGCGGATACTCATTCTGGGAAATTCACGCTGACAGATACAGTGCACCTTGGCTCCATAGAGCTAACACCTGGGGATTACAAAGCTGAATGGACCGGACCAACCGATGCCGTCAAGGTCAATATCTTGAAAAACGGCAAAACCGTTGCCACCGCAGAAGGAAAAATTAGAGACTTGCAGCGGCCCTCTCCCTACGACGCGGTGCTGGTGAAACCAGGCGCGAACGACACAAAGGCGATTGACGAGATCGATTTCAGTCACCGCACTGAAGCTCTGGTGCTCGGCGGGGAATAGATACTTAAAATAAAACGGGCCCGCCTCGGCGGGCTTGTTTTCGCTGTCATCCCGTTCTACCTCACGACAATATTCAACAGTTTTCCCGGAACGTAGATTCTTTTCACGATCTGCTTGCCTGCAATCGCAGATTGCACTTTTGCGTCGGCGAGGGCGCGCTCAACGACCAATTCTTCCGAGGCATCGGCGGCCACAACAATGCGGCTACGCAGCTTGCCGTTGATCTGCACAGGGATTTCGAGTTCTTCTTCTTTAGCGAGGACGGCGTCGTATCTGGGCCACGCAGCCTTGAGGAGGGTTCCTTTTTCGCCGAGCATTTCCCAGAGTTCGTGAGCAAGGTACGGAGCGAACGGGGCGAGCAACAGGACGAGATTCCGCTGCACTTCGGCAAGCAAGGCTTGCGGAATCTTCTCTCCTTCTATCTGCTCGCCCGCCCCTGGGTTTCGAATTGGCTCACTTCCCAGCATTCTGCGATTGGCTTCGTTAAGCAGTTCCATAATCGCCGCGATGCAGGTGTTGAAGTGCCAGCGCCCCTGGAAGTCGTCGGTCACGCGCTTTATGGTCTGGTGAAGCTTGCGCTGAAGGGTCCGCGCCGAGTCGTTCAGATGCGCGGACAAAGGCTTGTGCCAATCCTGGCTTCTCGGTTCCGCATACTTCTCGATAAAGCGGTACACGCGTCCAAGGAAACGTTGTATCCCTTCTATGCCGGAATCCTGCCAGTCGAGGTCGCGGTCGGGCGGCGCAGCGAACAGGCTGTAAAGCCGCGCGGCATCGGCGCCGTAGCGCGCGACCATTTCGTCAGGGCTGACGACGTTGCCGAGGCTTTTCGACATTTTTGCGCCGTCTTTGATTACCATGCCCTGGGTAAAGAGTCGTTCGACAGGTTCGTCATTGGTGATGAGACCGAGGTCGCGCATAAACTTGGTCCAGAAGCGCGAGTAGATGAGGTGCAGGATGGCATGTTCGACGCCGCCGATGTACTGGTCGATAGGGAACCAGTATTGTGCGATTTTCGAGTCGAACGGAGCGCGGTCGTTGTGCGCATCGGTATAGCGATAAAAATACCAGGAGGAATCGACGAAGGTGTCCATGGTATCGGTTTCGCGGCGCGCGGGGCCGCCGCATCTGGGGCAAGTGGTGTTGACGAAGTCGGGCACGGCTCCGAGGGGCGAGCCAACCGCATTCGCGATGTCAACGGCCTCCGGCAAGATTACGGGCAAATCTTTTTCCGGCACGGGGACGATGCCATCTTTTTCGCAATAGAGCATGGGGATGGGCGTGCCCCAGTAGCGCTGGCGTGAAATTCCCCAATCTTTTAGGCGATAAGTTACGGTGGCCTTACCGAATCCCTTCTGCTCGGCCTCCGCAGACATCTTCTTGATCGCATCGGCACATTCCAGGCCGCTATGCGGGCCGGAGTTAATCAGCATGCCTTCGTGCGCGACAAACGGAAGGGGCGGTTCTGCGACTGTTTCCTCTGGGTCGTCCGAGATAGGAAGAATCACGAGACGGATTTCGAGTTTGTATTTCTTGGCAAACTCATAGTCGCGCTCGTCGTGCGCGGGCACGCTCATAATGGCGCCCGTGCCGTAATCCATGAGAATGTAGTTCGCCACCCAGATCGGAACCTTCTCTTTGTTGAATGGATTGATGGCGTAGCGTCCGGTGAAGACGCCGTGCTTTTCGATTTCGCCGATGTCACCAACTTCCTTGGCTTTGCGTTGTTCGGCGATGAGTTGATCGACCTTTGCGCGAAGATCGGCGTTGGCGGCAGCGAGATCGGCAATGAGCGGATGCTGGGGCGCCAGTTGCACTGAAGTCGCGCCGTAGATAGTGTCAACGCGCGTAGTGAAAACACCGATGGTAGAACCGGCCGCGCCGACAGGGCCATCGAGCTTGAAATCGACCAGCGTACCTTCGCTGCGGCCAATCCAGTTGCGCTGCATGGTGCGGACTTTTTCCGGCCAGCCTTCGAGTTTGTCGAGGTCGCGCAACAATTCGTCGGCGTAGTTCGTGATACGAAGGAACCACTGTTCAAGCTCACGCTGCTCGACTGGCGTGTCTTCGTGGCGCCAACAGCATCCATCAACAACCTGCTCATTAGCGAGCACGGTGGCGCATTCCGAACACCAGTTGACCCTGCTTTTCTTGCGATAGGCCAAACCCTTCTCGTAAAACTTGAGAAAGAACCACTGATTCCAACGATAGTAGTCGGGCAAACAGGTGGTAACTTCGCGGGACCAGTCGTAGGCGAAGCCGAGGCGCTTCATCTGCGCTTTCATTTTGGCAATGTTCCCTAGCGTCCACTGGCGCGGCGGAGTGTTGTTCTGAATGGCGGCGTTTTCAGCGGGCAAACCGAAGGAATCCCAACCCATGGGATGGAGCACGTTGTAACCGTTCATCCACATGTAGCGCGCGAGGGCGTCGCCAATGGCGTAATTGCGCACGTGTCCCATGTGCAGCGCGCCCGAAGGATAGGGCAACATTTCGAGCACATAGTATTTCTTCTTGGCGGAGTCGCGGTCGGCGGCGTAGAGCTGCGAGTCGCTTTGCCAGAGCTCGAACCATTTGGCTTCGACACGCTTGGGATCGTAGCGCTCGTCGTTGGGACGGGCGCCGATTGTTGGTTCTTCCTGCATTTTGTCTGGCGGCGGCATAAGGTGACCAGCGGTCGCGGGTAAGCTTTAGATTTTACAATGAGGGAACGAACTGCGCGCGGTTCGTCAAACTGAATACCCAGAACCGCAGAACCGCAGGAGATAGATAGAGGGAACAGCGAAACAGGTCGTAGAGAGTATCGCATTCTCAGCCTCAAAGCTGAGACGAAGGTGCGATCCTAAGCCACGTCTTCCTTATTTTTTTGTTGGGTTCGGCGAGGGGTGGTTTCTGAGTTTGTTGTAGTCGCGGACGTGGGCGCGTAGACCATACTTCGGGGTGCTTTTCGTGTAGCCGGCGACGAGTTGCGCCTGGTAATGATCGAGATAAAAATCGAAGGGATCGCGCGGGTCCATGTCGATCATGATGAGGTCGGCATCGTGCATGGTGAGTTTGCCGAATTGCATATCGCTGTGACGGAAGGCCATGTAGTTGCCGCGCTGTTTCGCAGCAAAGTTGGAGGGTTGCGGCGCGCCGAATATCTGGACAATTTCATTGCCTTGAATCCGAACGGAGGTGACTTTTCCTTGAATGTGGGGCGGCGGAAGAATCTTCTCGGGGTCGAGGATGATGTCATCTTTATCGATAGCAATGCCTTCAATCTTGTGAACGTCGATCAGGCGCGGCAGGTCGATACCGAGCAAATCCAATAAACCTTTAACTGGAAGATGGGCGGCTTTGATGTGGTCAGCGTGGAGACGGATGCGGCCGTCAGAATCGGCGGAGACTGTTCCCACGGTTTCAAACGTCACGTTAGCCTTCTGCGGGAGCTTGCCCTTAATGATGAGCTGATTGTTCTTGCTTTCGATACTCAGATCCTTGATTGGAGCGTCGGCTGATGAGAAAACGTTTTCGTTCAGGACCTGCGTGAGGGCGTCGCAGGTTAGAGAAATTTCCGCGGATGCTAGACGGAGTATGAATGAGTTTTTGTTGTCAAAGACCACGGTTGCTCCGGGTTTGGCGGGGGTGAGATATCCCTGAAGCTGAAAGATGTGAACGGCAATGGGCTCGGTGTAGTGATACATCACGTTCTTCATGGCGACCTCGACGCCGTGGCCGTCGGGGGCTTCGCTGGACTGGGCAGCAACAGTCAGCGACAGATTGGAGAGGGTAGCGAGGAACAGCGAACAGAGGAAGACCCAGCGCCAGTTGTTGGCATTCATGGGGTATAGAATGCCACAAAGTTAAAGCTTAGGATGGCGATGCTAAACGACTAACTTCTTCAGCACTTCTACGTTTCTGCGGTCGTCACCGGGTTCGTCGATCGGAGTTTCGGCGATAAAAGCGGAGTGGGCGAGGCGGAGGTCGTTGAGCAGGGTGCGAAATGGTTCTTTGCCGATGGTTCCCTTCCCGATGTGTTCGTGGCGATCGAGTTTCGATCCGCGGGCGGCTTTGGCGTCGTTGCAGTGCACCACTTTCACATTATTCAGGCCGATGGTTGCGTCGAGATGTTGAAGCGTTTGATAGATTCCCTCATGGCTGACAATATCGTAACCGGCGACGTGAGTGTGGCAAGTATCGATACAGGCAGCGATGGGGACAATGCCGCGGAGACGGTCGATTACTTCGCCGACTTGCTCGAAGCTGCCTCCGAGAGAAAACTCGGAGCCAGCAGTGTTTTCGATGAGGATAGTGAGTCCACCTTGCACGAGGTCGAGGTCTTGGGTAGCCGCGGCGATGGCAGCGGCGATTTGGAGAAGGCCTGCTTCGCGATCCGCTCCGCGGAATGAGCCCGGGTGAAGCACGAGATAGTCTGCACAGACCGCGAGGGCGCGTTCGGCTTCGCCACGAAATGCCTCGATAGATTTTTTTAGGAATAACTGGTTTGTGCTGGCCAGGTTTACCAGATAATTCGTGTGAATGACCAGGGGCTTGAGATTGTATTGAGCGCGCAGGCGAAGCATTTGTTCGCACAGCGGAAAACTCAACTCGTAGGGCGCCCACTGGCGCGGGCTTGAAGAGAAGATCTGAAGCGTGTTGCATCCGATGCGATAGGCGCGTTCGGCAGCGTTATGAATTCCTCCAGCGGTAGAGGTGTGAATCCCAATGCGGCGGGAAGTCAGGCGGGGCGGGCGTTTCGGCGCGGGGCGGGCGAGGATGTCTTGTTCGTGTGCGAGAGAACGGGGCATGAAGGAAAGTATAAAGGCTGGGCGCCATGCCGGGCGCCACTCACTTGGCTCGACGGGAAATTTCGGCTTCGTCCAGGCCAGGCTCGGGAATGCGCCCATCCCCACACAAACCTGATCAACCCTAATTCATCGTGATCACAGCGCGGAAGCGACAAGCCGCGTTCATTGCTGAGCGCGGCTTGCCTTTCAACCTGTAACGCCTCTCACTGTTTAACGCCTCTCAATGCCGGAGTAAATGATTCGCGGGCGGCGGTCTGGCCAATTCCAAGGACCACGCGGCCGTTGACCTTTCCGTGCTTCAGCCGGTCGAACACATCGTTGATAGAGTCGAGGGGAAGAGTCTCGATGGTTGCCTTTACTTTGCCTTCGGCCGCGAAGGCCAGGGATTCTTCGAGATCGAGGCGGGTACCGACGATGGAGCCGCGGATGGTATAGCCGTTCAGTACGACATCGAAGATGGATACGGGAAACTCTCCTGGGGGAAGGCCATTTAGCACGCAGGTGCCGCCGCGGCGCAACATGCCAATTGCCTGTTTGAAGGCGATGGTCGAGACGGCCGTGACAAGAACTCCGTGCGCGCCGCCAATTTGCTTTTGAATTTCTTGAGGCGGGTCTTGGATCTTAGCGTCGATAGTGATGTCTGCACCGAGTTTACGGGCGAGGGCCATCTTTTCCGGACCAAGGTCGACGGCCACAACGTGCAGGCCCATGGCTTTGGCGTATTGGATAGCTACGTGACCGAGGCCGCCGGCACCCGAGATGACTACCCACTCGCCGGGGCGTGCGTTGGTTTGCTTCAATCCCTTGTAGGTTGTGACACCGGCGCACAAGATCGGCGCAGCATCGACGAAAGAAAGTTTCTCAGGAATCCGGCCCAGATAGTCAGCTTGACCAAGAGCGTATTGAGCAAAGGTTCCGTTGACCGAGTAGCCTGAGTTCTGTTGTTCAAGGCAGAGCGTCTCCCAGCCTGACAAACAGAATTCGCAATGTCCGCATGCGCTGTGCAGCCAGGCAATTCCGACGCGGTCACCAACTTTGAGATGGGTCACACCTGCGCCTAGCGCCGCGACGACGCCGGCGCCCTCGTGGCCGGGGATGAATGGAGGAACGGGCTTGATGGGCCAGTCGCCATCTGCGGCGTGCAGGTCAGTATGACATACACCGGAGGCGATTATTTCTACTAGGGCTTGACCCGGGCCCGGAACGGGTACTGGAACTTCCTGAATGACCAGGGGCTTGCCGAACTGCTCGACGACAGCAGCTTGCATAGTTTTTGGAGTAGACATAATTGGTTCTCCTGATGAACTGATCCCACTCTATGAGGGGCGCTACTCACGGTCGGTGATCTTGATCACAGTTGATCGTGCATTGATCACATCAAGGTTGCTGAACGCGGGGACACATGGTGCGTTTGCGGTGCAATGGCTGGCAACGGTAAACTTGATGGCTAGCCAGTGTGGAAGTGGCGAGGAGCGTAGTGATCTTCGCTCGACACGGACAGCCGAGGGCGCCTGTACCCACATGGGGCGGGTTGATCCACTAAGGGGAACCTATGTTAGTTGTCATGAAGGCGCACGCGACCGAGGATCAGGTACGCGGCGTCTGCGAAAAAATTGAGAAGCTCGGTTATCGCGCGCATGCCATGCCGGGCGCACAGCGCACTGCCATTGGCATCACCGGAAACAAGGGCGAGGTCGAGCAAGGTACGCTGGAAGAGATGCCGGGCGTGCAGGAAGTGATCAAGGTCTCGAAGCCCTACAAGCTGGTGAGCCGCGACACCAAAGAAGACAACACGGTGATTCGGTTTGCCGGGACCGAAGCGACGATCGGCGGACGTGGGCTGGCGATTGTTGCGGGACCATGCGCCATCGAGAGCCGCGAACAGGCATTTGCCGTGGCGGAGCGCGTACATCGCGCGGGAGCGCAGTTTTTTCGTGGCGGAGCTTACAAGCCGCGGACCTCTCCTTATTCTTTCCAGGGTTTGGGCGAGGAAGGTTTGCGGATTATGGCGGAGATCCGGCAGCAGTATGGAATGAAGATTATTACGGAGGCAATCGATAACGAATCGCTCGATCTGGTCGAGGAGCATGCGGATGTGATCCAGATCGGGGCGCGGAACATGCAGAATTTTTCGCTGTTGAAACGCGCCGGACGGGCGAAAAAGCCGGTGCTGCTGAAGCGAGGCATGTCGGCGACGCTGGAAGAGTTTCTTATGGCGGCGGAATACATTTTGAGCGAGGGCAATTACAACGTGGCACTGTGCGAACGTGGCGTGCGGACCTTTGCCGACCATACTCGCAACACGCTTGACCTGAGCCTGGTGCCGGCGGTGCAGCGGTTGAGCCATCTGCCGATCCTTGTCGATCCCAGCCACGGAACGGGCAAGCGCAACAAAGTCACTCCGCTGTCGCGAGCGGCAATTGCGGTGGGAGCGGATGGATTGATGGTTGAGGTGCACAATCAGCCGGATCAGGCTATGTCGGATGGTCCACAATCGTTGTTTCCCGATCAATTTGACGAACTGATGACGCAGGTAAGGCAGATTGCGGAAGTGGTGGGGAGGACCGTCCCGGGGATTGGCGTGCGAGAAACGGTCGGGGCTAGTTTGTGCAAAGAACTGTAAAGTTTGTGGCCTTTTTAGCGAACCTGCGCCAAGCTAGGGGTCTTCCGCCCCGCAGGTGGCAAGGTATCTTGCAGGAGATCTTGGTTATGTTTCGCATAAGGTGTCGCAGTTGCTGGATGCAGCCGATCATTCTTGGAATCGCGCTGCTAGCATATCCGTGCGGAATGATTGCTCAGCGCGGCGGGGGCGGTGGCGGTGGGCACATGGGGGGCGGCACTGCGGGCGGAGGCGGCTTGAGTGGTGGGGGCAAGGCGACCGGCGTCGATGTGAAGGACGACCTGAAAAGTTTCCACGAAGCCCTGGCTCTCCAAGCAAACAGCCAACAAATTATCGAGTTCAACTCGATGATTAAGAGCACGGAAAGCGCGGGCGCAGAATTGCGGACCTTTCTGGAATTGGCGGCCAAGGAGAACAATGCCTCCGGACTTGCCGCTCGCAATAGAGTTCTCGGACAGGCGATCGAACAAGCTCGGACTCAAAACACGAAGTTTCTGGAAGGGCTCTCCGACCGCCAAAAATCTGGGTTGAAAGAGACGATCAAGAAGCTGACAAGAACGGAGTCCGAATTGGCACAACAAGCCGCGGCCCTGAATCTGGAAATAGAAAATACAAAGATGGGTGGTCAACAGGTTGCGAGTTCGGCGCAAAATTTGGAGCGCACGCTCACAAGCTTCCATGATCAACAACTAGGTCTCGGTGAAGAAATGAGCATCGGGTCTAGCATGAGCCAGGATGTTAGTTTCAGCATTCCGCCAGTGAAGAGCTCAATCCACTTCGAGAGTCGGGACGTCACGATTACAACTTTTGGAGTGATTTCTAGGACCGCATTACAAAGCGACCAGAACACTTTCAAACTTGAATTGACTACAGACATATCGGACCTGCAGCAAAATATTACTGAGGTTCTGCGCGCGCAGCTGAACAAGTCCGACTCCTGCGGGGAACAAATTGAGATTCGGAGCGCAACTCTCACCCCTTCGACGCCGGTAAGCCTGGTGGTTGCTCAGTTGCACTACGAGCGCTGGGCATGCTTTGGCAGCAGCAGTAATGAAATGGTGGAAGGGAACGGCACGATTGAGGTCAAGCTGACAGCGGTGGCAACAGAGGATGGTGCCTTGCGGGTGACGTCGGCCGTCGGTCGCGTTGATGCGCAGGGATTAATTGGCGAATTATTGCGGTCGGGATCTTTGGGGGAAGTTGTGCGCGACAAAATCGCGCAGTCGATGCTTACGACTGTCCGGCAAGCTTCAGACTACAAAACGATGCTTCCTCCCACTGCCCAAGGTAAAGTCATACTGCGGCGTGCGCAGTTTCAGGGGACGGGCTCGGGCAAGTTAACTGTCGTGCTGGATGGTGACATCCGGGTGTCCAGCAACGAAGTAACCTCATTGATCAGCGCGTTAAAAGCCAGCGAAGCAAAGGGACAACCGTCTCCGCCGGAAGCCGCACCACGCTAGCCCTCCGGACGAACTTCTCTCTGGTAGTCTTATTTTCCCGAGGCCAGAGACTGTTATCTTGAGAAAACTCCTTTTCATCATTGTTCTGATTCCGCTGCTCGGCGCTCTCGGCTGGTGGTATTTCCAAGAGCGGGCGTTGCCGGATTACGGGCCGTCGTATCGAGAGTATGCATATGTCACCAATGGCAAGAGCAACACGGTCAGCGTGATTGATTTACGCACCTTTGAGCTGACAAAAACGATTGCCGTCGGCATATCTCCGACAGGAGTTGCGGCCAACAGCAAGAAGAATGAAATCTATATTGTCAACTCGGGATCGAGTAATGTGACCGTGATCGATGCCGAGAAAAATGCCGTGGTCGCAACGATTGGAGTACACGGGAAACCATACTTCATTGACGTTTCAGAAGATGGCAAGCGTGCTTACGTGGCGAATTCGGGATCGGCGAATGTTTCAGTGATTGATGTGGAAAAACGTGTGCTTTTGGGCAGTGTGAGAGTGGGTTCGGCTCCGGGACTGGCGCGAGTTTCGCCCGACGGTGCGACGGTGGTGGTTTCGAATCGCGGCGATAATACGGTTTCCTTGATTGACACAAAACTGCTGCGGGTGCGGGCCACTCTGCAGGTTTGCGCCCAGCCGGAAGATATTGCCATTCTGCCGGATTCAAGCAAAGCATTTGTTGCGTGTTCCGGTTCGTCGCAGGTGGCGTCCATTGCTTTGAAGAACGGTGCCGCGACAGGTGATCGAGTGCTGGCTTTGCTGGATGTGGGGCGTACACCGGTAAGTCTTACATTGAAGCCCGATGGGGGCGAGTTGATGGTTTGCGATTTCGATTCGGATAGCATCTCGATCATCGAGACTGGGAACAATGAGGTCGGTAGTAGCGCCCTCGTGGGGCAGCATCCGGCGCGCGGAGTGGTCACACGCGATAACTCCCGGCTGTATATCAGTAATTTCGGCTCGGACAGTATCGCCGTCTATGACATAGACTTGGGACGCAGGATTGCGACCCTGGCCGTGGGGAGCCGTCCCGAGGGTCTGGCGCTCTCGCAGGATGAAAACTATCTTTTGGTACTGGATACGCAGGCGGGCGACGTAACAGTTGTCCAACGACGCACACCGCGAAAGTTGGAGCCAACGGAATATTCGCTTCTGACCATGATTCCCGTAGGCATGCAACCGAACGGAATAGTAGTGAAAGCGTTTAGGTTAGACAAACTCAGGAGCGCTTCAGCGGGAAAATAGGAAGCGTGAACGCGTCCAGTTAGAAAAGACGTAGCAGGCTGCGTCTCTAGGAGGCCGGCACCGACTTGGCGCAGAACTTGTCGAGAGCTGCTTTAAGATCGGCGGCAATAGCGGGCGCCTCGCGGGATTCAATATCACGGCGCGGCATCATGTAGACGAGTTGGCCATCGCGCAGAATGGCGATCGAGGGCGAGGATGGAGGTTGTCCGCTGAAAAAACTGCGGGCGCGTTCCGTGGCCTCGGCGTCTTGGCCGGCAAACACAGTAAATGTTTTGTCTGGGTGCGTGGCGTTCTGCAGGGCGAGCCGCACTGCGGGACGCATGCGGCCGGCGGCGCATCCACAAATCGAATTCACAATTACCATGGCCGTGCCGGATTGCCCCTTCAAGGCGCGGTCGACAGCCTCGGGCGTGTGCAGTTCCTCGATGCCTAGGCGGGTTAACTCTTCGCGCATGGGAATAACCATAATTTCTGGATACATTGTGTGAACTCCGTCACGTTTCGGCATCAAATGTCAGTATCTTCATTCTAACGCAGACTTCGAGCGCAACATGCAGCAAAGCGCAGAATTATGGATTCACTTTTCGAGATGCGGCTGATGTCTACCCGTTATCGGCAACCTGTCAGCACATCTCAGCAACGAAATTACCTAGGTCTCGAGTTCTTAGATAGTCTTTGACCGTGTAAGTGACCGACACCCCCAAGGAGGATCATTCAAAGATGGGCATCAAGTCGCGCTTTCTGAGTTCATGTTTTCTCGCCGCTGCGATTGCATTTTCAGCGTTGGGCATGGCATGCGAGCATCACTACTATCGGGTCTATGATCCCTATTACAGCGACTACCACGTCTGGAACAATGACGAAGTGGTTTACTACCATCAGTGGGCGCGCGAAAACCATCGTGACGAACATCGGGACTTCCGCAAGCTTCCTCCCGAGGAGCAAAAAGAATACTGGACTTGGCGCCATAGCCATGGGGATCGCGACCACGACCACCACTAGATAGTTCTTCACAGTGACAGTGACAGAGGGCGAGTGTGCATCCACTCGCCTTTTTGTTTTCAGTTGCATTTCAGTAAGTCGCTACATCACACCAATTCTGAGTTGTGTGTTCTAATGCAGCGTCTCCGTCCG
This sequence comes from uncultured Acidobacteriota bacterium, assembly GCA_963842075.1. Lineage (GTDB taxonomy): Bacteria > Acidobacteriota > Terriglobia > Terriglobales > Acidobacteriaceae > Sulfotelmatobacter. Next base: position 1,262,627 of record CAWJFA010000024.1, read on the forward strand.
TTAGAGGAAAACGCATGCCGATACTCGCTCGCTCTTTCTTGGCGGTCATAATTCTACTGGCTGTTGCGGCCGTCTCGGCCAGCGGGCAGACTGCGCCGCCCGCCGACCTGGACTCCTACGTTGCCGACTCCATGAGAACGTTTGACGTCCCAGGAATGGCTGTCGCCATCGTGAAGGACGGCAAGGTGATTGTCGCGAAAGGTTACGGCGTGCGAAAGCTTGGCGACCCCAGGCCTGTTGACGAGCGCACCATGTTCGGCATCGGGTCGAACACTAAGGCTTTCACCACTGCCGCACTGGCCAGCTTAGTGGAGGCGGGCAAGCTCTCGTGGGACAATCCGGTTTATCAGCGTCTGCCCGGCTTCGTGATGTATGACCCCTATGTTTCGCACGAAATGACGATCCGCGATCTGCTCACCCACCGGAGCGGCATGGGACTGGGTGAAGGCGATCTGCTCTTCTGGCCGCATTCGACGTACACGCGCGACGAGATCATTTACAAATTGCGCTTCATGAAGCCGGCGTCGAGTTTCCGCAGCCACTACGCTTACGACAACTTGCTGTACATGACGGCTGGGCAGATTATTCCTGCTGTGACGGGCGTTTCCTGGGACGACTATATCCGCCAACGCATCTTCGCGCCACTGGGCATGAATCATTCAAACGTGAGTAACGCGGAGTTCCAGCCCAGTGACAATTACTCCTTTCCGCACCAACGCCTAGGAGGGAAATTGCAAGTTATTCCCTTTGAAGTACTCGACAATGCGGGGCCGGCTGGATCGATTAACTCCTGCGCGGCTGACATGGCGAGGTGGGTGCAACTACAGCTTAATCGCGGAAAGTTCGTGGATCATGAGGGGCGGCTCTTCAGCGAGCAGCAATCGAAAGAGATGTGGTCGCCGCAGACGATTCTTCCGATCAGCGATCCACCGCCGCCGCTGGCTGCGTTGAAAGCAAATTTCGCGGACTACGCTCTGGGCTGGACACTGCGCGACTATCACGGACGCAAACTTGTCGGTCACACCGGAGGCGTCGCCGGTTTCGTTTCTCGCGTGATGCTGGTGCCCGAAGAAAATCTCGGTGTAGTGGTTTTGACGAATGCGGAAGAAGTCGGGGCGTTCGATTCTATTCTTTACCACATACTGGATCACTATTTCGGCTTACCGCCTGCCGACTGGATCGGCGCCTTCAAATCCGTCAGAAATACGCAGGAAAAAGAAGCGGCAGACGCCATGAAGAAAGCGGAGGGGGCACGGGCCGCGAATTCTAAACCTTCCCTGCCCCTCGAAAAGTATGCCGGCACCTACAATGACGCTTGGTACGGTCCCGTTACGATTCGAGGGGGAAACGGAGGTCTGATCATCACCTTCGATCACACGCCAACCATGGTGGGCGATTTGCAGCACTGGCAGTACGATACTTTCAAAGCTCACTGGCGCGATCACACGATCGAAGATGCGTTCATCACTTTCTCCTTAAAACCAGATGGCAGCATTGAAAGCGCGCGCATGGCGGCCGTTTCTCCGCTGGCGGATTTCAGCTTTGATTATCAGGACTTGCTTCTGAAGCCGGAGAAGATAAAGCAATAACTGCGTGGCCGCGAGACCTCTCAACTTACTTTCGCTCCCGAATGTGCCATGGTGCACTGACCGTAAAGATGTGTTCGTTACCGCGAACGAGAAGTACCCACTCCAGAAGGCGGCCACGCTGATTGTGGAGAAAGTATTCGTACCATTTATCCTCCACAAGCTCTGGTATGACCACTACAATGTTGCGAGTGGGATTGTTGTTCGAGAGATCAAGAATGAATTGAACAATGGGAACGATGATAAAGCGATAAGGCGAGGGCAGGACGTGTAGCTGTGGCGGCTCCTTGCCTGCGGCGCGGAATGATTTCTCGACGTAGTGCTGCCATTCATCATGGAGCAGTACGGAATGCTTACCAGGCTCGACGTGCAACGCGATTACTTCTGGAGAAAGCCGCGCGGCAAACTCAATTCCCTGCCGGGTAATGCTGTTCCACCGGTCGATAGCAACGACCGCAATTGGAGGCTGGCTGAGACCTGGAACGTCGACCGGAGCCTTGCAGCTGGTGAGCACTTTGACCGAGTGGTAGTGCCGTCGAACAAATACAAATAAAGAAATCGTCGAGGGGATGAAAAGCAGCGTAATCCAGGCGCCTTCAATAAACTTCGCAAGCAGCACAACACCGGTGGTGGTGCCGGTAACCAGCGCGCCCAAGCCATTTACGAATGCGCTCTTAATCCAATGCGGACCGCGCTTTTTCCACCAATGCATGACCATGCCCGATTGCGAAAGCGTGAAGGCCAGAAAAGCGCCGACTGCATAGAGCGGGATGAGCCGGTCGGTGACGCCGCCGAAAAGAATGAGAACTCCGCCACAGAGTAATGCCAGGACAACAATGCCGTAGGTATAAACGAGCCGTCTGCCACGATATGCGAAGGTGTGCGGAAGATAGTTATTCAGTGCAATGGCGCGGCACAGGCGAGGAAAATCGGCGAAGGCTGTGTTGGCCGACAACGAGAGAACAATAAGAATCGCGCCCATGGTCAGGTAATAAAAGACTCCCTTGCCGAAAACCGCAGCGGTCAACATGGAGAGAACACTCTGGTAGCCGGGCTTGCCTGGATCAGTGGCGGCGATTCCGTAACTCTTTACAAGATACGAAATTCCTGCCAGCAGCACCGCTAAAAGGAAAATAATTATGGTGAGAGTCCGCTGAGCATTTTTTACCGTGGGCTCGCGGAATGCCTTCACACCGTTGCTGACGGCTTCGACGCCGGTTAGGGCGGTGCAACCGCTGGCAAACACCTTGAGCAGCAGCCAGTAGCTGACGGCTTCCCCCACGGGAGGCGGAGGCGGAAGGGGAACGACGGGTATGGGATGGCCTCCGCTGAAAACAACTCGAATGACTCCCGCAACGATGGTTATGAGAAGAGTGCCAACAAACAGGTAGGTGGGAATCGCGAAAGCAGTCCCAGCTTCGCGCACGCCGCGTAAATTCAAGATGGTGATGATTATCAGAATTCCGACACAGAGAGAAACAGTATGCGGCAGCAACGAAGGAACGGCTGAAACTAACGCCCCCACGCCTGCGGAGATGCCCACCGCCGCAGTAAGAATGTAATCGGCGAGAAGGGCCGCTGCGGCGAGGAGGCCGGCACGTGCGCCAATATTGAATCGTGCCACCGTGTAGGAGCCGCCGCCGGAAGGATAGGCTGCGATGGTTTGCCGATAGGAGAAGTAAACAATGACAAGCAAAGTAATGATCGCAGCGCTGACAGGAACAATGTAGCGGACGCCGAGAAGACCGAGCGGAATCAGAAGACTGAGGGCCGCCTCAGGTCCGTAAGCGGCGGAGCTAAGGGCATCGAGACCAAAAATTGGAATCCCCTGAGCCGGACCGATTTGCTCGGCCCGCTCGTCAGTGGTTTTGATGGGTTTGCCGACAACGAGATCAAGAATGTTCATGGAGAGAGTCGGGCGCCAGGATTGTTTCGGAGAATCGAGGTTCTGAGTGCATTTGCGTCAGAGGATTCTCCGAGCACAGCCACAATAACATTCTTACGCCAAAACCTACCACGAATCCGAGGTGACGCCAAGCGGGGCGTCCGACCGCCATCGACATCCGTTGGTTAGCGTTCAACGAAGAAACACGTGCTCAGCATCGGGGACACGAATGTTTGATTTCCGCCGCATCCCGTTCGCCACGTTATAGGCGACGAGCAAATGTTCCTCGAGGATGAGGATTTCTTTTTCGCTAATCCAGCCAACTAGGGCGGCATGGGGCAGGAATGCTATGCGTTTCGGCGAATCTTCTACGCTCTTCACCTCGACGGCGGGCAGATCGAGCAATGCCTTTCGAATGCGCTGCGACTCTTCCGGATTAGCCTGCGCCTGCTCCGCAAGTTGAATCGCCTGGTTGGATTGAGCAGTGGCCACGATGGTGAAGGCTACGCAATCGAGTTTGGGCGACAGCTTGCCATTTTCCGTGTAGAAGCTCACGTCGTAATCAGGATTCTTGTATGCGGCCAGTTCATCGAACACGGTCAATGTTTTGCTGTGAAGACGCAGCTGCGTTTGATCGTCACTCTGATTCGACCAACCGCAGCAGCCTGTGTCGGGAATTGCCTCAAGAAGTGCATCGGAGCCGGCGGCATCCAATCCCCGCCGTAGCGGCGGTTCGAGCGGCAGAGCACTCCATTTCCCTGCACTCTCTTGGTATAGCGAAGTCGCTTTATGAAGGGTTTGGGTTTTTCCCGCCACGACTTGAGTGAGCAGAAAAAACCTTCCTACTCCCCCGTCAGGAATCCAGACTTCCCCGTAGGGACAGGTCTCTTCACAATCTCCCGTGGGGCACGAACAATCGGGCACTGCTACCGACGCAACATCCTGCCGTCCCGCGCCGGCGAGATCGGTCTGCCACGACAGCCAACTTGTCTTCGTGGCGAGATCGACCCCATCGCGTTGCAAGCGCCGCGCCTGGTTCGAAAACCAGTAGAGATGCGATCCATCGGCCGAGAGATACGGTACCGGCGCCGACTCAGTGACAGCCAAGTTAGATCCGGTCGTAGCCGTTGTATACACGATCTCTCGCGTAACTGTAGCTGCGGTGTGACCGTCCCAGAACCAAATTTTGCGCTCGGCTGCAAAATCTCCTTCTGTTAGCGGCAATGAAACCGGAACGGCGAATAGCATCTGTCCCAGATGGTTTACCGACAGACTCTGCGGTGACGTCACTGCTTCCGCCGGCAGTTTCACCGTTTGCTCGGCCGCAAACGACGCGGAATCGTACTCTGTCATTTCCCCAGGTGTGCGAAGCACCCATAGGCGCTTGTTTTGCGCCGCCAGTGAGGCAGCTAGTAGAAGGATGGCGCAAAATATTGAGATTAGTGTTCGTCTGTGCATGACCGAATCGCCCCATGCCTACGAAAGGCTAGCATGATTGTAAATCGTGGAGTCGCTGGCCTCGCCTTTGCGTACAATGGGTATGAACTTCAATGAGCACACATTCCGAGAGCGCAATGACAACCACCACGGCTCCTGTCCATCCGCAAACTGCCTCTGCCGAGATTCCGGCTGTGCCACTAACCACCGAGGGTTATAGCGTCCTGCACCAGATGATGCGTTTCCGCTGGACGGCCTGGCGCGCTTTGCCCGCTGCGGCGCGAACCGCGATCGCTCATGAAGCGGCGACCGCGCTGGGCGAAATGGAAAAAAATCCTGAGGGGCAGTCGGCGCTTTTCTCATTGATCGGCCACAAAGGCGATCTGATGCTGGTACACTTTCGCAAATCTTTTGCTGAACTTAACCAGGCGGAACTGAAACTAACTTCGCTTCGCCTTAGCGAATACTTCGAACCCACTTCCTCTTATCTTTCCATCATCGAACTCGGACTCTACGACTCCACGCTCAAGATTTATAAGGAACTGGCCGATCAAGGCATTCAACCACACTCGGAGCAGTGGAAGGCCGAGATTGAATGCAAACTCAACAGGCATCGCGAGGCCATGCACCCGCGTCTGTTCCCTGAGATTCCGCCGAGCCGTTACCTCTGTTTTTATCCCATGGACCGCCGGCGTGGCGAAGACAAGAACTGGTACACACTGCCCATCGAGGAGCGAGCGCGACAGATGAGCGAGCATGGACTCGTGGGCCGACGCTATGCCGGCGAGGTGAAGCAGATCATCACCGGTTCCATTGGCTTCGATGATTGGGAATGGGGCGTCGATCTGTTTGCCGATGATCCCCTCGTCTTCAAGAAGTTGATCTACGAAATGCGATTCGATCATGTCAGTGCGGTGTATGCGCTGTTCGGCCAGTTTTATGTGGGTGTGCGTTGCCCAGCGGCGTCGTTAGAGAAGCTGCTGAGTGGAGAGCTGCCGAAATAGCTAGGTCGCACGCCGAAACCGCAGTCACAACGGAGACAAGGGAGAAGCCTCTCTTTGATCGCCCTCCTCCGTTCTTCTGTCTGGTGGGTTGATTTGAGGACTGGAGAGAGCTCATGGCAGTGCTCGGACTCATCGAATATAAAGACGCCAGCCCGGAGGTGCGCGCGGTTTACGACGACATCATGGCCACGCGCAAGACCGATTGGATCAATAATTTCTGGAAGGCGATTGCGAACGACCCGGCCACGCTGAAGCGGACATGGAAAGATCTCAAACAGATCATGGCTCCGGGTGCGCTGGATCCGTTGACCAAAGAAATGATTTATATCGCCGTGAGCGTTACCAATCAGTGCGGCTACTGCATCGCTTCGCACACGGCCTCAGCGCAGAAGAAGGGCATGACCGATGCCATGTTTAAGGAGCTGATGTCCGTCGTAGGTATGGCCAATGAGACCAACAAAGTTGTAACCGGATATCAGGTGGAAATCGACGAGCAGTTCAAGAACGGTCGTTAGTCGTTTATCGTTGGTCGTTAGTCGTTTGGTCGTTAGCAAAAACCACATCGGCTCGCGGCTCCAAGACAGGCTCAGAGCACCCTCTCGCTGGCATTTGGCCACTTAGGGATCTAAGTTTCTCGTAGATGTTTTTCCCCGCGCGGGCGCGAAAACTTATACTCGCATTGCTTCATATCAGCTCGCCGGCCGCGGAAGGGCACGCCTTCGGCTTCTAACCGCAGCCGCTGCTCGATGGCGGAATCGCCACGCAGCTTGATTTCTCCTCCTGCGCCCAGCACGCGTTGCCACGGTAATCCGAAACTACGCTGTAATACCTTCGCAACTTGACGCGCCCTGCCTGGAAGTCCGGCCGCTCGCGCAATCGCTCCGTAGGTTGAGACCTTACCTTTGGGAATGCGTCGAATGGCGCCCTCGATACGAATCCTCATCTTCGATGAGTTGTCCGTGGACGCTCGATCTGGAGATGATTTGTCGGGAGAGTGTTGTTGTAGCCGCCTTTTTCTTTTGGAACTCTTCGGAATCTCGCTCCCTTTTTTCATAATGCGATCCATCCCAAACGAATCAGCCAAAGCGATCCCGCTAAAACCAGCAGCCACAGGATAATTCCCTGCAGCAGCGGCCGATGCCCAACGCGCTTGATCGTCGACACCGAAATGCCGCTGCCAATCAGAAACAAAGTCGCGGTCAGTCCAACCTTGGCAACCTTCACTGCAATTGCATAAGCGTGCGCTCCGGCCGGCAAATAAGTGTTGCACACCGCGGCCAAGCAGAAGAAGCCGATAAACCACGGCCACTGGATTTTCGCCTTCGCGCGACGCACCAGCGCAGTTCCGAGCGCGAGTGGAACAATCCACAAGGCGCGCGCCAGCTTCACCGTAGTCGCAATGGCCAGCGCTTCGCCACCGTACTTGGCAGCTGCGCCGACCACCGAACTAGTGTCATGAATAGCCAACGCGGCCCACAAACCAAACTGCGATTGCGTAAGCTTCAACGCCATGCCGATAGTCGGGAAAATCAGCAGCGCCACGGAATTCAGCACAAAGACAGTTCCCAGCGCCACCGCCATCTCTTCGTCGCTGGCTTGCGTGATGGGACCCACTGCGGCAATAGCGCTGCCTCCGCAAATCGCCGTGCCGGTGGAAATTAGGAACGCTGGCACTCGCTGCACGCCGAACAGCGTGCCCAAACCCATCCCAACGAGCAGCGCGAAGCTGATGCCCAGCATGGTGTAGACAAAGCCGCTGCGGCCCGCCCGCACCACCTGATGCAGGTTCATTCCAAAACCGAGGCCGACCACTGACGCTTGCAGCAGGAACTTGGAGAACCGTTTGGCTTCTTTGCCGTAGGGATGCGGGAGGGCCAGCCCGAACACCAGTCCCATCGCCAGCGCAATTGGCGGGGAGACGAAGCCGCTGGCGCTCACCAGCAGGCAGAGAATAAAAATTATGCGTGGGATCATTCGAGGAAGGTTGAGGGCGGGCCGAGCTCACTCATCGTTGACCAGGCATTGAAGACCTGTCGCCGCAGTTGATGAGCTTTGGCCCAATTAAAAACTAAGCCGCCTTGCGGAAGGAATCGATCGCTTCCGCTTCTGAGTTATAAACGTCGAATACCGTGAGCAACTTCGTGACCTGCAGCAGATCCCCCACCCGTTTGGTTAAGTTGGTCAACTTGATTGTGCCACCCGCGTTTTGTGCGGTGGTGCGCAGCGCCACAAGGGTTCCGAGACCACCGGAATCGATGTAACTAACCTCACCCAGATTGAGCACGATACGATTGTTCTCCGACACGGCCTTCTTGACCGTGTCGCGCAGCAGCGAAGACTCCTCGCCAAACACAATTCGGCCGCTGCAATCCACCAGCAGAATTCCATCCTTGGTTCGCGTTGCCACCTTCAGTTGCATAAAAGCTCCTTTACGGTCCCGAACGAAACTCGCCTGCGGCAGACCTTTCAAGCACTCCAAGTTGACGCACCAGCCTATCGCTTGGGTGGCGGTTTTAGCAAGCAGGCCGGAACTGCGGACGGTAATTCAGTTTTCAGCTGGTTTGAAGCGCGCCTCCGCCTGCTGCTTCACATGCCGGAGCACCCGCAAGTGAATTTCGTGGACGATTCCGTCGGACCATGCCCGCCAATACATTTGCGGCCAGAAATAATTCTGGTACCAGGTCGTCCCTTCCAGAAGCGTGCGGCGATCACTCAACGCCAGCAACCGGAATTGTCCGCGGCGGGAGCGCATGTAGTTGCGCTCGAGGTGCGGAGGCGTGATCTTCCACGGGCTCAACTCGCGCATGGCCTGCGGCTGCGACGAAACATCGAAGGCCAGCAACCGGTTTTCGTCCCACACGGTAATCGGCTCGACGAAATCGCCGGTTGAGAAGAGGCAATAACGTATGGCCCCCGGTCCGGATCCTACGATCAGCGCGGAAGTCGGATAGGCGATTCCCGCCCGGAACAACCATTCTTCAGGAGCAGCCAGTGGCGGGAAGGCAATAACGCTCTTCCAGACCACGTCCGCTGGAGCATCGATTGCGATGCTGGTTGTGACAGCAATAACCGGGGGCTCGAATTTGGCGGCGTATTCCGAGAACATAATCAGTGGAAGTAACGCCAGACTCGCTACGAATGTTGGCCGCATGTCGCTCTGGCGACAACGGAGAATCTCCCGTGCTACCAGGCCGCCCGCCAGCGAAAACGGAAGAGCTAGCGGGAGCGCCATTAAAAGGCAAAACAAACCTTCGTACTTGAATCCGAACAAAGCCAATCCGATCACGAAGGTTGTCAGGGCGCATACTCCGATCGTGCGGCGCCTAGAGGAAACGGTTTCAGAATTTAGAAACCAGGAAGCCACAAATCCGGTCAAGAAAGGCACGCCTAAGAACAGACCCCAAGCGTACTCCATTAGCACGCGGGCACTGAAGGCCACAAGAGCAAGACCAAGCACCACGGCAAGCAAGATTCCAAGCGCCGCCCCACGAGGCGCTGCGACCCTGTGCGGTTTGCCCGCTATGGGACTCTCGATCTGTCCGCCCACCGCACTCGGCGCGAATGAAAGCCACAGAAACATCCCAAGATTGACCAGAGGGACAAAGAATAGGAAAATCCAGACGGCCGATTTACCCGCATCGCGCAACCTCCGCAAGGTAAGAGCAATTCCGACCCAGAAGAACGGAATCGCTATGGCCCACAGCGTACCGAACAATTGCGGCCGACGAACTCCGAGGGCGAAAAAAGATGTGTCGAGTGCGGGAACGAAGTAGTTCCAGACGTGCCACGCTTCCCCGAATTTGGCGGCGACCGACCAGTCGATCGCGTACTTCACCGCCACGAGGATCGCGCCAGCCAGAAAATAGTGCCACCGCTGGACTCGACCTTCCCACCTGAACGGCCAACTCAGCCAATTTGAGGACACGGCTTGGCACCTCGTGATTCATTTACTTGGGGAGACCGCCTACGAGTCAAGGACTATTTTGTTTTCAAAGTATTCAGCCAATCCAGAATCTCCGACCTTGTAGGCCTGCCTCGAATTCGCAACTGTCCGGTCAATCCCGGCAGCCCGCACGTTGCCGATCACGTATAATCGTAGCTTCCTTCATGAGCTACACCGTCCTGGCGCGCAAATACCGTCCGCAGAAATTCTCCGAGGTCATCGGACAGGACCACGTCACCCGTACCCTGCAAAACGCGCTCGAACAAGGGCGCACCGCCCATGGTTACATCTTCAGCGGACATCGCGGCATCGGAAAAACGACCGTAGCGCGAATTCTGGCTGCGGCCTTGAATTGCCGATCATCAAACAAGCCGGTGGCAGAGCCTTGCGGCATCTGCGAATCCTGCACCGAGATTCGTGCCGGCAACGCGGTTGATGTGATCGAGATCGACGCTGCTACCAATCGGGGCATCGACGAAATCCGCGAATTGCGTGAGGCGGCGCGCTACCGTCCCGCGCGTGATCGTTTCAAGATTTACATTCTCGACGAAGCTCACCAGATTACCGACGCCGCTTTCAACGCCCTGCTCAAGACGCTCGAGGAGCCTCCCGACCACATTGTTTTCATGTTGGCAACAACGCAGCCGGAGGACATCCCGCAGACCATTCGCTCGCGCTGCCAGCACTTCAGTTTCCGCGCGGTGAAGTTCGACGACATCGTCGGGCAGCTGCGCGATCTCGTCGGTCGCGAGAAGATCGAAGCCGATGATGACGCCCTTGCACTGCTGGCAGAGGCTGGCGACGGCTCGATGCGCGATGCCTTGTCGATCCTCGATCAGGCGATTGCATCGTCCAGCGGAAAGTTCACAGCCGATTCTGTAAGAAATCTGGTCGGAGCCGCGCCAGCGCACATACTCGAAGATGTGATGCAGGCCATTGCGCGCGGCGCCAGCGAAGACGTGTTGCGGCAAGTCGATCACCTCATTGGTGAAGGCCACAGCCCAACGCACTTCGCCCGCCAGATGGTGCGTTTTCTGCGCAATACGACCGTCGCCAAGATTGCGGGCAAAGCTTCTTCCCTCCTGCAGATTTCGCCCGAAGAAAAAGAGCGCGTCGAACGCGTTGCAGAACTGTTCGGCGAGGAAGATCTAACTCGTCATCTGCAGATCATGCTGCGGACACATGGCGAACTGGCATACAAACAGGAACAGCGTTTCCATCTCGAACTGGGATTGCTGAAGATGGCACACGCGCAGCGACTGTTGCCTATCGAACAACTGTTAACGGATGTGGCCGCTTCTTCCAATGTTGCAAACTCGGCGACAAGCGCACCCCGAACCCCCGTACGGCCCTCGATTGTGCCTTCGGCGCCGGGCGCCGGGGGCGACGCTCGGAGAACGGAAGGAACTGCTCCGGCGCGGCCTAATTTTGTTTCGCCGTTCGCGGCGGATTCCGCGCGCAAAAGCGGTCCGCGACAGGAGTCCTCGCCCGATTCCGTTCCTGGCGGCAGTCCGCGCATGGTTGCCAGTGGTAACGCACCGGCTCGTGTGATCATGGGAGCAGCCGCGCTCGCAGATCTCGACGAGAACGCTCCTGATATTCAACCGCGTTCGCAGACCGGGCCGCAGCCCGAGCCGCGAGTGCAGCAGACGCCGCAAGAGCCGCAATCGACAGCGCAGGCGGCCATCCCAGGGTCAGCGGTGTCCCTGGAGAAGGTGCGGACTGGCGTGCTGCAGGCACTTACGGACGGCAATCAGCGCATCCTGGTCTCGATGCTCGAGGCGGGCGAATGGTCGGTGGAACAAAACGAAATAGTGATCAAAGTGTCGGAGTCGCAGACCGTGATCGAAATGTCATTCGGCCCTGATGCCCGGCGATTAGCGATAGCTTCGGCCAGCGGTGTTTTGGGTCGGGCCGTCAAGGTGAGAGTCATACCGGGTGCCGCTGTGGCGACAGCTGACGGGAAGAGTAATGGCACGGGAAAGTCTGAAAGAACGAACTCAGGACCTGGAGGCCGCAGTCGCGCCGAGCAGGATGCGGTGGTGCGCCGCATGCGGGACAAGTTCGGCGCTGAAATTCGTACTGTGATCGATTACAAGGAGAAGCGGTAAGCAATTATGGGTGGATTCAATCTGCAAGAATTGATGTCCAAAGCCAAAGCGCAATACGACACGCTGCAGAAAAAAATGCAGGAGACCGTGGTTGAGGCATCGTCTGGCGGTGGAACGGTGACGGCCAAAATGGACGGGCGCAAGCAACTGCTCAGCCTGCGCATCGATCCCGAAGCCCTGAAGGCGGCGGATGTCGAGATGCTGCAGGACCTGATCCTTGCCGCTGTGAACGAAGCGGCACGCAAGGTTGATGGGGCGATGCAATCAACCGTGGGCGGCTTGCTGGGCGGGCTGGGCATGGGCGGACTTTAGAAGATTGGGATTGTGCCATCGGATGATCGGGCAGTTCCCCGTTTCGCTGATCGCTGATTCAAACATTTTCTTTTAGTTTTTCAATTGTTAAATCACCCCCGTCACACAGTCACTCACTTTTTATGTCTAAATTTGCCGAGCCGATGTCGCGGCTGATTGACGAACTGAAGAAGCTTCCGGGCGTGGGCACGAAGAGTGCGCAGCGGCTCGCGTTCCATATCCTCCGCTCCAGCGATGAAGATGCCGAGGCCTTGGCCGCCGCGGTGCGCGACGTCAAAGCCAACCTGCGTTTGTGCTCGGTATGTAACAACATCACTGACGTCGATCCGTGCGCTTATTGCACCAGCGCAACGCGCAATCAAACTCTGGTGTGCGTGGTGGAGGAGCCCACCAACATCGCTGCCATTGAAAAGACCAAACATTTCAACGGTGTTTACCACGTGCTGCATGGATCGATCTCTCCGCTGCACGGAGTTGGACCGGAGCAGTTGCGAATCGCCAATCTCATCACGCGAGTCGACTCAGGCAATGTGGATGAAGTGATTATCGCGACCAATCCCACAGTGGAGGGCGAAGCCACCGCCACTTATCTCTCGCAACAACTCAAACGCGCGGGCGTGAAGATAACGCGCATCGCAATGGGCATTCCGGTTGGCAGCGACATCGAATATACCGACGAGATCACGATGCTCAAGGCTATGGAAGGACGACGCGAGTTGTGAGCTCTTAAGATGATAGCTTTTAGCTTCGGGTCATCGTCGCTTCCGGATCCAGGAACAGGTTGAGTTCTTCTTCTCTGGAGACAAGGCCTTCCGGGTAGGTACCGCGGTTGTATCCCACCATGCGGTTCTTCCACTTGAGAAAATCGGTAATGCTTTGCGGTTCGACGCGGACCTCGACGCGGCGCAGGCTGGCCAGCAGAAGATTCATCTCATAGCGGAAGCCGGTTGTGGTGCGTAGGTTCTTGGCGGAAGGATGCGCGGTTTCGATTTTGCCGCCGCTGTGCTCGAGCAGACCCCAACCCGCGGGGACTTCTTCTCGGCGCACGAGTCCAGCGGGGGTCAGATAAAAGCGCTCGCATCCGACTCCGTGCTCGGGTTTGAGGCGAAACGGCTTAGCTCGGTCAGCGAGAAAATCAGACCGATTGAGCTTGCACTCGACGAGCACGGAGTGGCAGGCACGCTTCCACCCAATAGCATCAGGCATCTCGCCACTGACGCAGCCTTGCTCGGAGAGCACTACTCCGCAGCGATAACGGCGCAACCAGCGGACGGCTTTTTCGACAAGTTGGCTGTGGGTCATGGATTTGGCTTCGGGCTGTCGGCGCCCGGGTTCGTCCCATGTCGCGTCGATAGATGCAAGAACATTTGTATCTGGGGGAACGAATCTGGGGAAGTGACCGATTCGCTTCCGGTCCCTGACCAAGCTTCTGCGTTCCCGTCGAATGGTTTCTGAGATTGGTTGACTCTTCTACATGTGCAGGGAGCGCTTTAAGGGTTTCATTACTACCGGTCTGTGCAGAACCGTCTCCAGCAAATAGCGTTCGGCTGCGATGGTTTGGGCTGAGTGTCCCAGGGGCGAGTAGCCTTCGGCGGCGACGATCAAGGCTTCGTTTCTGGCCAGGCCTGCAGGCTTGCGCAGGAATCCGTTCGTGCCCTTTTTGACAGGCGTTGCAAGTTTTGGAGGGAGGTTTCCGTTTGGAACATTCTCGATCTGAAGGCGACGGATGTGGCCGTCGTGGGCAGCGTCTAAGGCATTGGCGAGCCGCAGAATGGCGGCGAGCTGAATGACAGCTTTCTGCTCATCGGGAAAAAGGTCGCGCAGGAGTTTGTGGTTTCTTGCGGGCAGGATTCCCCGGTGAAAGCGAGCCACGATGGCGGCGCGCTGCAGGTCTGCCTGTTTCCAACCCAGGGGGTTTCCGTGTTTGCGAATCAGTTTGACGGACTCCTTATGATGGCCTTTCTCGCCTTTGGACTTGCCGACGTCGTGCAGCAGGGCGGCAGCGAGCAGACTGGAGCGAGCAGAAACACTATCCACTGCAGGCTGCCATGCGCAAGCCTGAAGACCGTCGTAGAGCTGGAGCGCCAGGCTGGCGACACGCTCGGAGTGGGGAAAATCGGGATCGAGGCCGTTCGCCCACATCTTCATCCGGCGGGTGGCAAGCTGTTGGATCTGCCTTCCTTCTGGCAGCGCTGCTCTCCAGACTTGCCAAAGGGAATCAGGGCCCGTCATCTTGGCGCGATAGCGGTCGATGCGCTTGGTACGCTGGGAGAGAATTCGCTCGTGCCAGCGCTGGCGCGAAAACTGGTTGGGAAAAATATGACACGAGATAGCGGTCGACCAGAGCACGTCAAGGTCATGAACTTCGCCAAGTAAATCTTGCAACTCCTTGAGGTCGTTGCTCCAAGCGTTGTGCTGCGCCGGAAGGAAATTCTCGACGATATAGCGAAAGCGCTTGATGCCGATTCGGAGAGAGTGGAAGGCAATTTGAGAACGGTTGCGCAAGGCGCGGCTGTGGAGTCTGTGGGCTTCGGTCCAACGCTCCAGAGCGAGGTGTTTAAAGAGGGCGTTGCCGGGGCGAAAACGTGCGGCGCGCGCAGGAAGAGACTTACTGAACTGGCGCCATTGTTTGCCGTCGAATTCTTCGAGAGCAGCTTTAGCTTCGTGCTTTTGTTCTTGTTCGCGGCCCTTGAGTATTTGCAGGAGAGCCTGTGCGACAGGATCCTGGGCGTCAGAATGGAGGCCGTGATCGCCTGGGATCGGCCTAAGATCCATTTCAGAGGGCGGCATCGAAGGCGAGTTGGCCATGTCCGCACGAGCCTGGACTGCGCCCAGCTTTTCTACCCACTCCTCCATGACCTGAATATCGCGTAGATCACCCAAACGCTGAAAGAGGCGCCTTCCCGCCTTCTTCATGGCCTTCCAGTCGGGATCGGGATCGAGTGCCATCAGACCATCGGCGAGGGAGCGGCAACGTCGCAGCGAGACGCGGAGGTCGTGAACCGGGTCGGGGCTGAAATCGGCAGAAACGTTTTCGCACTCTTCCAGCACCCGCAACATCCAGTAACGGAGGCCGGTGGTTTTTTTGGCTCGTGTTGTGCGAGTGTTTGAGGTGGGCATCAGGTTCCGCCAAAAGGGATCTTGCGATTGTATTCTTGCGGGAGGTTGGCTGTGAATGCCCAGGATGCACGGTCCGGGAAGATTTCTTCGTGCAGGGTACGACAAATCAGTCTCTTTGAATCTCTAATCCCTACTGATTTTTTTCGTTACCTCCGTAACGTGCAGGCGCTTACCTGTTGGATTTAACCTTGTTCTAGCGTAGCCAGAGCTCGGGTGCAGGGGTGTTTTATCGACAACGCGACCACATTTCACGCCAACCGCGCTGCCTCGGCGCGCGCTTTCGTCCATAGCCTGAACATCCTCATTAAGTATGCGCGGATGTACGGCTACGAACACAAACGTACAGAAGCGCAATTCGAGATTACCTGGAATGAGTTGCAACAGGGTCTCCCTACCGCCGGGGAGAGCGGATTCCTGCTAGGTGTTTCGGATAACAAGCTACTGCTGGACGGAGTTCCTCTCGAAACCGGACAGGTGGAACGCAGCTTCGGACAGCTCTTGACAACGGCCGGCCTAGCCAGCCTGCACTTCTCCAAAGACGTGACCATCGATGACTTTACGCGCCTGGTCCGCGCCTTCACCCTGGCGGGCTCAAAGGCGCAAGACGTTTCCAGACAGATCAAAGAAGCGCTCAACGGCGGTGGAAAAAAGAGCACTATCAAAATCAATGAAGTGAAGTTTGTGGCTGCTGATCCGCTGACTGGCGACATCAGTGTGGCGGCACAGATAGCGGCGCAAACCCTGGGGCCAGAGTTCAAGCAATGGTTGAACGATCCGCAGAAGCTGCTGCAATTGATTGCAGCCGCGGAGGGCGCGCACTCAGGAGGCGAGGGTCAAGCGGGCGGGGTAGTCGTGCCGTTCGGCAGCGTCCCCAATGTTCCGGTAGGGGGTGGCGGAGGTCAAACGACCGGTACGGGAACCGCCACAGCCTGGGAAGGCGGCGTGGTGCCGCTACAAGAAGCAGAGGTAGTACAAGCCATCCGGTTGCTGACTCGGTTCGGGCAGGTGCAGGGCGATCCGAGTGTTCGTCCAGAAGACTTGCAGAAAGAGCTGGGCGAAACCGATCCGAACACGCGGCTGAATTTGCAACAATTATTGGGAACCTTGGCGGCCAAGGCAACGGTAGAACAGGAAGAGGACACGCCACTGCTGATGAAAGCCGCCGAGCACATGGCAATTCGCTTTGCGCTGGACCGCTATTCCAAAGGCGAAGTAAAAGTTAATGCCGTGCATCAGATGATGGAGCACATGAGCCGGCAGATGGACTCGTTGCGCCAGATTCTGAAATTACAAGAAGACAAGATGAATAAGGCGGGCATCCTGGTGGAGTCGCACGCCGACATCCTGGACCGGATGTTCTGGGCTGAAGTGCCGGAGGCGGGAAAGAGGACGGTGCTGCTGTCGAATGAGGCTCCGTGCGTTCCGCCGCGAAATCTGCGCCAGTTTGTTGAAGTACTGCTGGACCGTGATGACAAGCAGACGTCCGCCGAAATTCTGAACAACTACTCCAACTGCCTGGGGACCAAGGAAATCGAACCACGCCGCAAGACGGCGATTGGATTGAGCCAACTGGCCGACCTCTATGCACGGCTGGGCGGCGAAGCGATGGGCAATGCCATCCGCAAAGTGACCCAGCAACTGTGCGTGGAAAAAGATCCTGAGCTACAAAGTTTGCTGAGTGCTGCTTTTGTGCGCCTGAGCCAGGAGGCAAGCGAAGCCAAGAATTATCAGGCGGTGAACGAGGTATGTACAGGAATGGAGACGCTGCTGCAGCAGCGTCCGGTGATGGTGAACGATCTGCGACCTCGCGTGGGGGTGGAAAACCGGATTCCGGAGTTCATCGAGGAAGCCTTGCGCAGCGATACCATGCCTGAAGATTTGTTGCTGGTGTTGCGGCGCACTTGTCAGGCAGGCGCCGAACATTTGGCCGACCGTTTCTTCCGTTGTATGCGACGGGATGAGTGCGATCGCATGGTTGAGCTAGTGAAGGAGATCGGAAGTCCGGCTCTGGCTCAATTGCGCGAGATCTTGCGGACAGGGCAGTCCCGGCAGGCCTCGGCAGTGGTCGGATTGTTGAGCCGTCTAGATGTGGGAACACTCCTCGAACTCTTGCCCTCACGCCTTCCTGAGTGGAACCGTTTCTATCATGACATTGTGGTTCGCGAGATCGCATACGGAGCTGCGACGGACCGTGGGCGTACGTTGCTGGAACTGGCGGAGGTACTGGATTCGGTAGTGTTGCCCGAAACCATAGATGAAATCGGCATGAGTGGCGATCTCAGTGCCGCGCCGCCCTTGCTGGCGATGGCCCGGCCCGGCGAATCAGCCTCACGCTCGCCGTTTGTACAACTCAAGGCCATTGAGTCGCTGGGGAGGTTACGGGATCCGGAAGCCCTGTCGCTGCTGCGCGAGATAGTCGAGGCGAAGAAAACATTCGGATGGGTTCACCACCGCGAGTTACGGATCGCAGCAGCGCAATCGCTCTCCAAGACCGATCCGCGCTATAGCGGGCAGGTTCTTGCGGATAGCGGCCTCGAACCCGCAGAGCTGGCTATCGCGCCTCTGGATACAGCTCCGGCATGTCCGTGGGTGCGGCAGCGCCGCTACGAACGGATGGTGCTTACCCGCACGGTTGGGGCAACCATTGGCAGTTCCTGGGGAAAATCGAAGATTTTGATCCGGGAGTTGAGCCTGGGCGGTGGCATGGGTACAAAAGAAGACAACCTGCGCATTGGCAGCGAGGCGGATTTGGAAGTTTCCCTGGGAATGCGGACCAGGATCCGGGCGCACGTGCTGTTGCGCCGGGCGCGGGTGAATGAAGTGGGATTCGAAATCGTCAATACCGATCTAGAAAGCCGCTATCGCCTGCGACGCCTGCTGGTGGAGGCGCTAAACCGGACTCCACAAAAGAAAGACCGCGAGTGGGCGGGAGAGCGAAAACTCTAGAACTGACGCCTTTAAAAAAAGCCTCTACTCGCTAACGCGAACAGAGGCTTTTGCTTTTCTGCGGATTCCCGCCGACTACTTCACGACCTTGACGAAGATAATCAGGAATGTGAACAGGACCAGCGACTCGATGAAGGCCAGTCCCACGAAAAGGGCAATCTGAATTCCAGGACGGGCCGCGGGATTACGCGCCAAGCCTTCGCACGCGGCGGAAGCGACGCGCCCCTGGCCGAGAGCGGCCAGAGCAGCGGCGAAGGCCATCGCGAAGCCGGAAGTGATAGCCACCCAGTTTGTGCCGCCAGAAGCTGCCGCTTCCCCACCTTGGGCGAAAGCCGGCATGGCGAATAGCGACAACGCCACCACAGTTAGAATCAAGAACACAACTTTGCGCATATTTGACTCTCCTTAAGAAATATCGCCAGGAGGTGGTTGACATCATCCTCGAGCAGACGCCCTCACGCTGACGAAGTATTATTTAAAGCCTGAAGAAATCAGTGTTCGTGAGCCGTGGCCTCGCCCAGATAAACACAGGCCAGAATCACGAAAATATAAGTCTGGATCAGCGAAACTCCGATGTGAAGCCCTTCAAAGATGATGGGCACGCCAATGGGCACAAGAGAAAAGAAAACGAGTGTAACCATCTCGCCGGCGAACATGTTGGCGAACAGACGAACGGTCAGCGACAACAGCCGCGCCGTGTGGCTGAAGATTTCGATCGGTAACATCAAAGGCGCGAGCCACCATACCGGGCCCATGAAATGTTTGAAGTATCCGAGGCCGTTTTGCCGCAAGCCCTGAAAGTGGTAATAGAACCACGTAAGCAAGGCGCAACCTAGGGGAACAACCGGAACTGCGGTCGGGGATTCAAAGCTCGGGATAATGCCGATCAGATTGCTGGTGAGAATAAAAAGTCCTAAGGCCACGAGGTAGGGCTGGTAGGGACGATAGTGATGGCCAATGATCTCCTCGCCCATGTTGCCGATGAAGCCCTCGATGCCCTCCATCGTGTGCTGCAAGCCGCCTGGTTGATCGACCGACAGCCGGAGGCGGACCGCGACGAAGAACGTTATGAGCAACAACATCACTACTAATTCCATGGCGAAGCTATTGGAGATCGGTGCGGTCGGATGTTTGGGATGGATTCCAACGGCGAGCAGCAAAGAAGTGACGGGACCGCTGAAGAGGCGGTTGAGCAGCGCGGTAACCCAGAGTTGCTCCATAAGTTAAGGTTCCAGGAAATTTTACTTACAAATCCGTTTTTGCTTACAAATCTCGAAGGTCAGTACCCGCGAAGGTTAGTACCCGCGGCGCAGGGCGGCATAAACCTCGAAGCCTGCTTCCACCAACATGGCCGCAACCGGCGTGCACAGTCCAAACAGGAAGCCCCGAAAGGCTTGAGAAGAACTTGTGAATATAACATAGGCGACAAGTCCCGCCAAAAGATAGCGGAGGAAAAACCCGCTCACCAAGGTAAACCCGCTCTCGGTCCGACCGGAGTCCACGATACGGCTGGCGAGGGATTGTACGGCTTTATTCAAGGATCGGAAGCTGAGGTAGGAAATGAAGGCGCCGGTGGCAAAACCGAGGGCGGTAATAAGGCCGTAGCGCCACGCAGTCAATAACGTGAAGGCAGCACCAAGAACAAGTACAGAACGTAGCATTCTGGGGACGGCGGCAGAGAAGAAGCGCTCGGCCCGAGCTTCTGCGGGCGGTGTTAAGATGGAAGTCATTCGGCTCTAGTTTGCGACGTGCCCCACACCAAGGCGAAAGCCCCCTTGCGGTAAGGCATTTATTGCAGCGCTGAGAGCGTTGCATCACCCTAAATCATAATCCCAAGGCGCGTTCTATGTATCCGGTTTGTCACGGGACAGGGCCGACGCCATGCGGATCATCTGCGCGAACCCTACAACGGCGCCGAAGATTACCCCTGCGAGGTAGAGCCAGTGAGTTTGTAGCCAGTAGTCTCCCAGTCTGCCGAGGGCATAGCCCAGAAAAACTGCTGCCGGAATGATGAACCCGATCTCGGAGTAACGCGCCGCGGAAACCAGTGCGTTGGGCTTGGGCGGACGCTTGGGATCTTCAGCCACGAAACAGATTCTACCGCAAGCAGACGAGGAGAGCGCAGCATAGGCTTCGCCCGGGTCTGAGAGCCGAGGCGGCTGTTTCTACTCCGTCTGTGCTCAGTGGATCAGCTTGGCGACCGCGGGAGTCTGTGCCAGGCCCAGCGACCAGTTCACGAGCTGGATGAAGCGGTCGGGCATAATTCCGATAAAGAGCGTTGCGAATGCGGTTACGGCAAGAGCGGCACGCATGGTCCAACTCACGGGCAGCAGTCCTCGCTCTTCTGGCTGGCCCATAAACATGGCATTGGCCATCTTCAAATAGTAATAGAGTCCGAAAACCGAATAGAGCACGCCAAGAGATGCCAGAGCGTAGTGCCCCGTCTCGACCAGGCTTAGAAAGATAAAGTATTTGCCCCAGAAGCCCGCCAGAGGCGGAATGCCGGCCAGCGACAGCAGAAAGATCAGCATGAGCACGGCTTCGACCGGAGCCCGCGAGTAGAGGCCGTTGAGATCGTCGAGTTCGTCGCCGATGACGTTGCGGTGCCGCAGCGAGGTGATCACGCCGAAGGCGCCGAGGTTCATGAAGGTGTAAACGAGCAGGTAGATCAGAATGCCTTTAATGCCATCAGGACTGAGTTCGTAGAGAGTGCCGGCAATCAGGCCGAGGAGCATGTAGCCAACGTGCGCAATGGAGGAGTAGGCGAGCAGCCGTTTGGTATTGGTCTGAGTGAGGGCGGCAAGGTTCGCGCCGGTCATGGTGGCGATAGAAACAAAGACCAGCACCGGAACCCACGTCGAACGCATGGGAAGCAGTCCCCAGATCATGATGCGCAACAGCATCGCCCATCCCGCAGCCTTGACCGCCACGGACATGAATCCGGTAATACAAGTGGGAGCGCCTTCGTAGGCGTCGGGAGCCCACTGGTGGAAGGGGACAGCGGCAATTTTGAACAGGAGCCCGGTCATCGTGGTCAGCAAGGCAACGATCGCGACCGGATTGTGAGGGTCTTTTTCGAGTAGCCGGCCGAGTCCACGTTCGATGTCACCCAGGTTAGTGGTGCCAGTCAGGCCATAGAGCAGCGACAGGCCGTAGGCAAAAATGCCGGACGAAAACGCTCCCAGTAATAAATACTTTAGCGCAGCTTCATTGGAACGGCGATCGCGGCGCAGAAATCCGACGAGCACGTAGGTGGAAATCGCCATCAGTTCCAGGCCGATGAAGATGAGCACAATGTCGAAGCCGGCGGCCATGCACATCATGCCGACAACCGAGAGCAACATCAGCGTGTAGTACTCACCGTGATTTTCGTGTTCGGTCTTCATGTAACGCATCGACATCAGGATGGAGATGCCTGTGGCTGCCAGAAACAAGTAAAAGAAATAGATGGCGAAGCGGTCCACTAACATTGCGCCCATGAAGGCGGGCCAGCCTCTTCCCGGAGGAACATGGCTCGCTTGAATCCAATGCTGAATATTTGCCACGCCCTTGATAGCAAACAGCACTCCCACAAAAGCTATAAGCCCGTTGACCCACTTCTCCTCCGGCGGGAGCATGAGATCGATCAGCAGGATGCCGAGAGCAAACAGCGTGAGCAGGGTGACGGGCAGGGCGAACAGGTAGTCGTTCCAGTTGAATTGGGAGATCGCGCCCACTAGTTCTTCCCTTTCACTGAAAGTGCCGGCGTGGTCCCAGCCGAGGCCGCAATTGCAACCGGTGCGCTCGCCATTTCTTGTTTGATCTTTTGTTTCATTTCTTTTCGGGTTGCGGGCCGAAGCGTGGCATTCACCCCAGCTCCACCCTGCGGGTTGCGCACATTTTGTACTAGCTGGTTCACCGGCTGCTCAAGAATCTGAAAAAACGGCTTGGGATATAAGCCAATCCAGAACGTCATGATAAGCAGCGGGACGAAGGTCAGCACCTCGCGCGGCGTGAGGTCGTGCAATTTTTCATTCTTCGGATTGGTCACCGTCCCAAAGAAAACGCGCTGGTACAGCCACAGCAGATATGCGGCGGCGAGAACGACGCCAGGGACTGCCCAAGCGCCCCATCGCCAGTTCTCCATGAACGTTCCCTGCAAGATCGTGAACTCGCCGACGAAGCCGTTGAGCAACGGCAGTCCCATTGACGACAGGAACATGATCATCGTGATCGTGGCGTAGATGGGCATCACGTTCGAGATCCCTCCGTATTCGGAGATTTCGCGCGTGTGGCGCCGCTCGTAGAGGATGCCAACAATCAAGAACAGCGCTCCGGTCGAGATGCCGTGATTAATCTGCTGCAGCACCGATCCGCTCAAGCCTGCGGAATTCAGCGCAAAAATTCCTAGCGTGCAGAAGCCGAGATGGCTCACCGAAGAGTAAGCCACCAGCTTCTTCATGTCTTTCTGCATCAGCGATACCAGCGCGCCGTAGATGATGGCGATGATGGAAAGCGTAATCATCCAGCCGCGAACTTTGGTATGCATCAGCACGTCGGGAAAGAACGGCAGCGAGAAGCGGATGAAACCGTACGTTCCCATCTTCAGCAGAACGCCCGCAAGGATGACCGAGCCCGCCGTGGGCGCTTCCACGTGAGCATCTGGCAGCCAGGTGTGGAAGGGGAACATTGGAACCTTGATGGCAAATGCGAAAAAGAATGCGAAGAACAGTAGCGTGGCGATGGTCGGGCCGTAGGCCGGATCGGAATAAATTTTCGGTGCAGTCTCGTAGAGGGCGGTGAGGCTGAATGTGTAAACGCCGGTCAAGTGCTGGTGATGGAAGTATAGGAACAGTATGCCCAGAAGCATCAGCACCGAGCCGGCCAGTGTGTAAAGGAAGAACTTGATCGCTGCGTAAAGTTTGCGCGGGCCACCCCAGATACCGATCAACAAGTACATCGGAACCAGCATGGCTTCCCAGAAAACGAAGAAGAGGAAGAAATCGAGCGCCATGAAGACGCCGAGCATGCCAGTCTGAAGAATCAGGAACCAGACGTAATATTCCTTCACGCGATTCTCGATGGCGGTCCAAGAGGAGAGGATCGAGATCCAGCCCAGGAGCGTGGTCAGCATGATGAGCAGGAAGGAAATGCCGTCGATGCCAATCACGTAGCCGGCGCCTATCGAGGGGATCCAGTTGTTAGGAGTGCCCTCGATGAACTTGAAGCCGGGTTCGAGACGCTGCGCCCAGAACATCGGAACCAGCGGCAGCGAGACCAGGAAGCCGCCAAGTGCGAAAAAATTCGCGATCCAGCGGATGGTGTCCTTATTCTCCTTCGGAACAAAAAGGAGAACAAACGCGCCCACCAGCGGCGTGAAGAGGATGATCGAGAGTATGTGGTTTTGCATGAAGTTCAGCTTCTAGCTGCTAGCTACTGGCTTCTAGCTAGAAGCTAGAAGCTAGGAACTGCTTTTCAGTGATACACGTAATAGAACACGAAACCTACTAATCCCGCGGTCATCACCAGCGCGTACCACTGGACCAAGCCCCATTCGAAAAGGCGCGCAGGATAAGAAAGCATGCGCGCCACAATTGCTGGGCCGTTTACGCCGATGCCGTCGATGATCCACTTGTCCCACCAACTGGAAATTGTCGCGGTGAGGCGCGTGATCCATCCCGCAGCATTTACAGCGCCGTCAACGACGTGTATATCAAACCACGAGGATGCTTCTCCCAATCCCAGCACGCCGAGACGGACGTCTCCCAGTTTGCGCCGGCCGGTGAAGACGTAGTCATAGCCTTCGTCCACGTAGTACTTGTTGAGCAGCAAGTTGTAGGCGGGCGGTGCGACGGCGGCGATGGGCTCGGTGTATCCCTTATCGGCATGACGATAACTTCTCCACGCCATGCCCCATCCGAGACCTGCGGCGGCTAGAGACAATCCCATGAGCAGCCACTCTGTGCCCGTGTTGTGCTCTTCTTCCACTCCCGCCACCAACTGGCTTGTTCTTCCCTCTTCCTGGAGAACGCGGGCCTCGCTGGCGAAGACGGGCTCGAGGAATTTCGTGAAGCGATCGGAACCGCCCAAGCTATGCGGCCAGCCCAGCCATCCTGCGACGATAGCGCAGAGCGCGAGCACGACCAGCGGCGCTGTCATTGATATAGGTGATTCGTGGATATGGTGTTCCACGTCGTGGCTCATGCGCGGACGGCCGTGGAAAGTCAGATACATCAGCCGGAACATATAGAAAGCGGTCATCCAAGCGGTAGCGTAGCCAACATACCAAAGAAAGCGGTAAGCGCCGCCTTCGCGCGACCAGGTCTCCCAAAGAATCGCATCTTTTGAGAAGAATCCGGCAAACGGAAAGATGCCAGCAATAGCTAATGTTGCGATAAACATGGTGCGGTGCGTAATTGGAATGCGATGGCCGAGGTCGCCCATGTTGCGCATGTCCTGTTCGCCGCTCATGGAGTGGATCACCGAGCCCGCTCCGAGGAAGAGCAATGCTTTGAAGAAGGCATGCGTGAAGACGTGGAAAACCCCGGCGGCAAATGCTCCGACACCGAGGGCCAGGAACATGTAGCCAAGTTGCGAGACGGTGGAATAGGCGAGCACGCGCTTGATGTCGTTTTGGACCAGGCCAATCGAGGCGGCGAAAATGGCGGTGAGGGCGCCGACAATGGCAACAGTCTTCATCGAAGTGGGCGCGAGCACGAACAGCGCATTGGAGCGCGCCACCATGTAGACGCCTGCAGTCACCATTGTGGCGGCGTGGATTAGCGCGGAAACCGGCGTGGGGCCTTCCATGGCGTCGGGTAGCCAGATATAGAGAGGAAGCTGCGCCGATTTACCGCAGGCGCCAACAAAAAGGAGCAGCGTCGCCGCAGTGATGTAGGGATCACCGATCACAAAGCGTCCGCTATGCGCCAGTTGGGTGACATCCGTGAAACGCAGCGAACCGAAATACCAGGCAATGAAGAACATTCCCAGCAGAAATCCGGCGTCGCCGATACGGTTGACGATGAACGCCTTGTTGCCCGCGTCCGTGGCCGACTTGCGGTGAAAATAGAAACCGATCAGCAGATACGAACATAAGCCCACCCCCTCCCAGCCAACGAACATAAGAACGTAGTTGTTGGCCAGGATGAGTGTCAGCATAGAAAACATGAAGAGGTTGAGATAACCGAAGAAACGATAGTAGCCGCCCTCGTGCGCCATGTAGCCGATGGAGTAGATGTGGATCAGCATTCCTACGCCGGTGACGAACAGCAGCCAGATGCTGGAGAGCGGGTCGAGCAGGAAGCCGGCATCAGCCTGGAACGCGGCGAAAGAGCCGTCGTGGGTCGTGTAGTTCATGTGCCCGGTGTCGGTACCGAGCCACGTGTAAAGGATCGTCTGATAAGGCTGATGGAAATGTTCCGGCGTAGACGACCAGGCTGAGTATTGCCAGACCGCCCCGCAGGCCATGATGAAAGCGAGCACGATGCTGCCCACGCAGACCGCGCTGACCGTCGCCTTTTGCAGCTTGCGGCCGAAAAAAAACATGACGGTCGCGCCGAAGGCCGGCAGCAGCGGAATTAGCCAGATGTGGGATAGAAAAAACATGCCGTTGGTCGTCCGTCGTTAGTCGTTCGCGACTTCTGCGTGCTCGGTACTAGGTACAAGGTACTCGGTACTGTGTTTCTACCACTTCAGCAAGTTCACTTCGTCTATGTTCACCGTCTCCTTGTTGCGGAAGAAGGCGATCAGAATGCCGAGACCGACCGCGGCTTCTGCGGCGGCATCGGTGATCACAAAGATGGCGAAGACCTGGCCGTGCAATCCTCCCCACATGCGGGAGAATGCAACCAGGTTCAGGTTTACCGCGTTCAAAATCAGCTCGATCGACATGAGGACGATGACAACGTTGCGGCGGGTTAGTACGCCGATGACGCCCAGCAGGAACAGGGCTGCGCCGAGGACTAGATAGTGGAGCGTCGTGATGTGAAGCATTGATTCCATTTAGCTCTTAGCCTTTAGCAGTTAGCAGTCCGCGTCGGTCCGTTGATGGCGATATAGGCAATAACCCTATACTGGCTATCTGCCAACGGCTAACTGCTACTCGCTTCTTCAAATCCTCTTCTTTGCCATCACTACGGCTCCGATGATCGCGACCAGCAAGAGTAGCGAGGCGATCTCGAAGGCGAACATATATTGCCCGTATAACATGGTGGCCACTTTCTGCGTGTTGTCGTTCTCTACGATGGACAACGGGTGGTCGGGGAAGATGCTCGTCCCCTTCGTATAGACGGCGATAAATAATCCGCCCAGCGCTGTCGCGGCGACCATTCCGATTACCCACTGACTGTTAAACTGCCGCTCTTTCATTGAGCGCTCAATGCTCACCAGCATGATGACGAACAGGAACAGCACCATGATGCCGCCGGCGTAAAGAATGATCTGCACGCCAGCCACGAACGGCGCATATAACATTAGATAAATCGACGCCTGCGCCAGCAATGTGACAATCAGCGCCAGCGCCGAGTGCACAGGGTTCTTGCGCGTTATCACCAAGATGCCCCCGATGAGCATGATCCCGGAGAGCAGATAAAAGAAAAATGGTGTAGCTACGGGTGCCATATTCTCTGTTGAAGCAATGCGACGCTGGCCGTGAGAATCAGAACGCCCAAACCCAGGGGCAACAGGACCTTCCATCCCATCTGCATGAGCTGGTCAAAGCGATATCGCGGGAACGTGCCACGATACCAGATGTAGAGGTACATGAAGCCAGCAACTTTCGCCGCAAACCAAAAAATATCCTGCACGCGGAGGCTGACCTGAGGAATGAACAGAACCAGCCCGATCAAACCCAGAATTACGCCAAACACGGCGAGGCCGATGGTTTGAATCCGAAAGAGCGGATGCTTCGGCATGCGAGCCGCATTGAAGAAACATATGGCGGCGAATAAAAGGAAAGTGACACCGGGAAAGAGTGAGAAGACCAAATCCCAGGTTGAATTGTTGAGCAGATTCGGAAATGGCCGCAACCATCCGCCGAGCCACAGCGTGACCGCAATGGAAGATACCGCGATCATGGCCGAGTATTCAGCCAGGAAAAACAACGACCAGCGAAAGCCGCTATATTCGGTGTGGAAGCCGGCAGTCAACTCGGACTCGGCTTCGGCCAAGTCAAAGGGTGCGCGGTTCGTCTCGGCGACCATTGCGACGGCAAAAATAAAAAACGCAATAAGTCCGAGCGGGAAGAATTTGAAAATGAACCATTCGCCCTGCGCCTGTTGCGCTTGAACAATGCCGATCATGCTGAGGGTTCCGGTGCCTTCAGCATTCAGGCTGGTCATTAGAATTGCCGACACGACAGCCAATCCCATCGCAACTTCATATGAAACCATCTGAGCGCTAGAGCGCAAAGCTCCGATCAGCGGATAGTGCGAGTTCGATGCCCAGCCCGCCATCACAATACCGAGCACGCTTAGCGATGAGACACCGAGCATAAACAGGATTCCGATGTTCATGTCTGTTATGGCGTGCGTGGGACCGAACGGGACAACGACAAATACGGTGAACGCAGCCAGCACCACGACGAATGGCGCGGTCCAGAAAATAAGACTGTCGGCCTCGGCCGGCATGATGTCTTCTTTGAGCAACAGTTTGATGGCGTCGGCGATGGGCTGCAGAAGACCGTGCGGACCGACGCGCATGGGGCCAAGGCGTACCTGCATGTGAGCCAGGATTTTGCGCTCGAGCCAGTTCATCGCGATCACGGCAACCGAAAGCCCCGCGAAAACCAGCATGATGTAGACCAGCGCCCAGAATATGTTTCCCGCGGCGCCGGGAGTCTGATTGCTTCCGAGATACGACCGGATGTATTGAACGATCTGGCCCATCAGCGGTCCACCTCGCCGAGAACAATGTCGAGCGTGCCGATCACGGCGATCACGTCGGCCACGAGCTGCCCGCGGCACATTAAATCGAGAGCCTGCAGATTAACGAACGAAGGTGGACGCACGCGCAGGCGGTAGGGCTGCGTGGAACCGTCGCTGACGATAAAGTAACCCAGTTCGCCTTTGGGCGCTTCGATCGAATGATAAACCTCTCCAGCCGGCGGCTTCATCACCTTGGGAACTTTCGCAATGATTGGCCCTTCGGGAAGCGCCTCGATGGCCTGCTCAACGATCCGCACAGACTGGCGCATCTCGGCCATGCGAACGAGGTACCGATCGTAAGTATCGCCGTTTTGGCCCGTCGGAACATCGAAGTCGAAGTTCTTGTAATTGGCGTAAGGCTGCGCTTTGCGCAGGTCCCACTTCACACCGCTGGCACGGAGGACCGGGCCGGTTACGCCGAGGGCAATGCAATCCTGCGCAGAAATAGTTCCCACATTCTTGGTACGCTCGACCCAGATGCGATTGGTGGTGAGCAGTTCCTCGTATTCGTCGATCTTGGGACGAAAGAAAGTGAGAAAGTTCTTCACTTCCTTCTCGAATCCCGCATAAGTTTCGTACTGCAAGCCGCCAATGCGGAAGGCGTGAGTGGTCAAGCGGGCGCCGCAATATTTTTCGTAGATCTTGAGAATCTCTTCGCGGTCGCGGAAGGTGTAGAACAGCGGCGTGATGGCGCCAATGTCGAGGGCGTGTGTGCCCAGCCAGAGCTGATGGCTTGCGATACGGTTCAGTTCAGTGAGAATGACGCGGACATGTTGCGCGCGAGGTGGCGCCTCAACGCTGAGGAGTTTCTCGACCGTTTCGCAATAGCCCAACCCATTCGAGACCGCGGCAACGTAATCCATGCGGTCGACGTAGGGATTGAACATCGTATAAGTACGGTGCTCGCCGATCTTCTCGACGCCCCGGTGCAGATATCCTATGACGCATTCCAGGCCTAAGACTTTTTCGCCGTCCAGTCGCAGAATCACCCGCAGCACGCCGTGCGTGGCGGGATGCTGTGGACCCATGTTGATGACGAGTTCGTTGGCATCAAGAAACGGCTTCTCGGGAGTTTCGAGATCGAGGTGCGAGAGCGTGGTGTTCGGATCGATCATTCGTGCGCTTTAACCCGCTTTTAACGGTCTTTATTCATTGTCCGCTTTCAATTCCCAGATTGATCTGCACCCATTCGTTGTCCTGCTGCAGGATGCCGTAATCCTTGCGCAAAGGGTGTCCCTTCCAGCCATCGGGCAGCAGAATCCTCTTCATGTCGGGATGTCCATCGAATTTAATTCCGAACATGTCGTAGACCTCGCGCTCCAACCAGTTTGCCGCTGCCCAGATCGGAACTGAACTCGGCAGGCTCTCGCCATCGCGGATTTGCGTTTTCACTCGGATGCGCTCGTTTCGCGCGAAAGAATAAAGAACCCACACCACCTCAAATTGCTTTTCGCGTTGCGGATAGTGAACGGCGGTGATATCCACACAGTAGTCGAATTGCTCTTCGTTGCGGAGAACGTGAAGGATCTCAGGAATCATGGAGCGATCGACCACCATATAGTTCTGTCCCGCGAAAGTCAGCGGCTCGATGCCAGAACCGTACCCGCCCTGTAGCTTTGCAACCATGGGCGAATCCCAGGCAGTTGGTGCGGGGGCAGGTGGCTTCGCTGGGGCAGCGGGTTTAACAGCGGGCGTCGTTGCTGGTGCAGCCCCGGCGGGTTTCGGAGGAACCGGTGACGCGGGTGGTGCTGCTGATTTTTCAGAAGGAGTCTTAACGTCCGCTTGAACTGAGCCGGATGCAGTCGCTTTCACGCCGTCGGGAACGGCGGGTTTATCCGACGTCGGCTTCGGCTCACCTTCCGGCGGCGGTGAAGAGGGCGATTTGATGTCGTCCGGCATAACTGCGAACGGGCAAAGCTTCGGCTCTGAAGATTACGGAGAGAACGTTAATTTTTATCAGCTTGAGAGGGGTGTGTCAACGAAGTTGGCCATGGAAAATCGGTTTCCTGCAATTTAGCGAAGGCCGCTGCTGCGCTTTAGACGCGCGCTTGCGCCTGATAGGACTCGATCAAACTGCGGATGCGTTGCGCATCGGCTTTGCGATGACCGTGGCTGGTGATGGGATCGGTACCGCCAGTGGATTCAATACGAATCTCAGACCAAAATACACCCGTCGAAATGTGGACGGAAGCAACCTTCGACATCGCAATGCTTTCTTCGTTGCTGCCAAAGAAACGAGACTTCACTCGGCTGACACGCTGAGGGCTGATGACAAGCTTCGTGGGGAACAGGAAATTGCCCTGCGTCCAGCGGCTGGCAGTGAAGGTTACGGCCGACGACTCGGGTGCGGGCGTAGGCGGCGTTACACCCATTCCAGCGCGCCTTTTTTCCAAACCCAGATGTAACCGGCAATAAGGATGATCAGAAAGATCAGCATCTCGACCAGGCCGAAGACACCGAGAGCCTTGAATTTAACCGCCCAGGGAAACAGAAAGATGGTTTCCACATCGAACACCACAAACAGAATCGCAACGATGTAGTAGCGGACGGTGTAACGGCCGCGCGCGCTGTCGATCGGGTCGATGCCACACTCGTAGGGCATCAGTTTGGTTTTGCTTGGATTGTCCGGGCGGACCAGTTTAGCCGCCAGCAGCGTGACCGGAAGAAGTATGCCGATAACTGCCATGAAAATGAAGATGGGAACGTAATTTTGCGGCATGGTCTCTTTGGCGCGCCTTATCCAGCCGGCGAACGGATCGAGAACCAATACTAACGCCGATGCCAGGTTACTTCAAGAAGACGCTTGGTAATAATATAGCTGACTGACTATTGATTATGTTTGGGGCTACTTTGCTTTTTCAGGAAGCGGAATCTGTCGGAGCGCGGCAACCGTGGGATACATCTGTTCTTTACGGAGCGATAAACCCATATGTTCCGTTCCTTGTCGCCACAGGTATTCTGCGATCTGGTCATCCGTTGCCCTTGTCGTAAGTAGGTTAAACAACGAGCCCAGACAGCAATCGTACTCATCCTGAGCATTAGGCTCGTCCTTAACCCCGATAGGGTCCCACACGTTCATCAGCACGTGGCGGATTTCTACGCGAATGCGCCGAGACTCATGCTTATCAATCACGCTGCTCTTTCCGCCCTCCGTTGCTCATCACTTGGCTCGTGTTCGCCGGGTATGGTGAGAGGCAGTTATCGTTGTGCAGTTTGTGATGCTACCCTCTTTGCTAAAGGTCGCCACCCACGGGCGGGGGTGCTTTTTATACATTCGCAAGACGGTAGCTTTTAGTTTGATGACCGCCGCTAGCCACTCGCGCAATTCCTCTGGCGATGATGGATTGGATGTTGTGGCAAGAATCGTTACGTTCGGATGCTTCTTGATTTCCTCTATGTGGGTCTTGCCCATTTCATGATCCGTGGTGAGTAAGAGCCACTTTTCTTCGTGGCACCTCGCAATGATAGGACCATCGAGAACTCCGTTTTGCTTGCCTTTCCTTCCGTCGGGAAAGATCACTCGAAAATCGCGCAATTGAAAATACGGCGCGAGCGTCGCGACGGCCGAATCACTAGCGAAACAGTCGTCCAAGAACACTACGCAGTTGTCATGCCACTTTTGGTATGGCTTCGTCAATATGGGACAGGGCCTGTCGGACTTGTCGCTCGTCAATTCGGTAATCGTCGGCGATTTTTTTAATGTCTTCGCCTGCCCTTGATCGGCCCCACAAAATGTTTACCGGAATTCGCGTACCAGTCAAAACGAGGCGTCCAGACATAACCTCTGGATTCATTGCCACCGGAGTGCTCACATCATCGTCTGCGGCGTAGCGCCACGGGAACATCTCGTTGCGTGTTGTTGAGATTCGTATTCCCCACGTTTTTACGACTTCGGGTATGTAATCGGGGACGCTAGAATCACCCAGCGTAATCGCCCTTCTCGCGCGTTTTCCTCTACCAGGAATGATTAGCGCAAGACGTTGCATCACATCAATTTCATGCGTCAGAAGCGGGTGCTCGCTGCCCGTTTTTTCGCGTGCGTCACTCATTGCCACACGAAGATATTGCAGCGATTTACGATGCTTAAACCGAAGAAGGTGGATTTTGTAAGCTTCTTCTAAATCACGAAATGATAGCAACGCGATATAGGCGTTAACGCTCTCCCGCGCTATTTTTAGGTAACCCGACGCTCTGAGGATTGGACGTTCGCTGGCGTACCAGCTATAGAGCGTTCCTGAACTCATTGCCAAGAAAGTCGCGGCCTCTGGAATCGTGTACGTCGGCACTTCAGCCTTGGGCTGTTTCGGCTGGCGAATTGGTTTGTTGTAATACAAAGGTTCTTCGATGTCAGGGCCGAGGAAAATGTTATCGCTACGGACAAAATGAGGGTATTGACTTTGGTCATACATCGGCGCAGACTCCAATCTGAGCCGATATGCTGAGTCATCCCAAACCTTCCGCCAAGAATGTCACGGGCGACTTCGACAAATTCACGAATTTTATGCGGCGTCTAGTGTCCGTTCCACATAGTGAGATCAAAGCTAAGCTGGACGCCGAGAAGCGGTCGAAACAGAAGAAGCGCGCTTCCCGCGCTTCCCACGAAAAAGATTAGAACACCTCACTTTCCCCCACCTTGCCAGTTACCTCTGCGAAGGTTAACCGCTTCCCCGCGATCTGCGATAAGGCTAAAGTGAATCGTTCCGCGTCGGACAGTCTACGCCCATTTTCATCTTTGCGGTTATTGAATCGGAACATTTGCTCATCGAGGTAGCGATGCAGATGGAACGGCTCGACTGCGACATACGTTCCATTTAATCCACGCTTGAGCAAAGACCAAAAGTTCTCTAATCCGTTGGTGTGAACTTGCCCGTTGACGTACTGCTCCATGTGATTCACAAATTCGTGAACGTAATCGTTTGGCAGCGAGCGATAGACCTTCGCTTCATCGGTGTAGATTTTTGAGCCGGGTGCGACTTGATCCAGCACGGCAGTCTGCAAGGATGCTCGGTTCACTTTGGGAACCACGGTAGCGCGAACCTTGCGCGTTCGCGATCTAGCACGCCCCAGACGGCAGTCTTATTGACTAGGGCGGCATCTCCCATCGAAGTCTCGCGCGCAATTTGAATTGTGCGCGACGTTTCGCGCTCATGTTCTTCGCCTTGCCGCCGACGAACGTTTCATCCGACTCGACTTCGCTTCCCGGCCCACCCATCTTTACGAAAGTCCCGCTCTGCATTGCGAGTCTAATACGGTGCATCATGAACCATGCCGACTTTTGAGTCACTCCGATAGCGCGGCCAATCTCGTAAGAGGAAATTCCATTTCTGCAATTCGACAAGCAGCCAAGTAGCAGGCAACCACTTCTCAAGAGGAATTGGCGAATCCTCATAAACTGTGCCGATCTTGAGCGAGAATTTTTGCTTCAGGTGCTTCCCGTAGCAGCGATAGAGCCGCGCCTTTTCAAGGTAGGTCACCTTCTCGGAATTGCAGTAGGGGCAGCGAACCTTCCCGTCTGCCCAGCGCACGGCGACCATGAATTGACGGCAGTTTTCGTAATCTGAGAAGAACTGGATGGCTTGCTGAAGAGTCTGTGGGCCTTTCATGTGCTTAAGGTAGCACACTGACCGTAGTCAGTCAACTATATTATTACCGGAAGATTTCCAGCGGCGAGGTTCTATAATCCAAGTAGAGAGGCAGGATGATGGCAAACCAGTCCAACAAGAAAGCAGACGAGACGGGTCGTGCTCTCAGCGAGATCCTAAATCGTGTAGATCGGCCTCCTGTACTCGACAACCGGTCTACGGACGAAATCGTCGGATACGACGAGAACGGCGTCCCCACCTCCGCGACGCCTCCTACGCCGGCCGCCCCGGCTCAACGTGCGACGGATTCGGTACAAGACCCCGACATGGAGGACTGGAGAAAGGCTTTTGGTGACAACATTCCAGCTGCCGTCAAAGAATTCCTCCAATATCGTCACCGCGAGTGGGAACTGGATATGGAGGCTGACCTGAAGGCACGTCAAGAGGCCAAAGCTGGGCGAACGCAGAAGTCGTAACAGCGGCCTGCGCACTGGAACTCAAGGCTGATCGATTCTGGACGTTTGATGACCGCCAGGCAAAGCTGGCGAAGTCGCAGGGACTGAAGATTTCCTGAGCGC
>CAWJFA010000025.1:0-506691 GCA_963842075.1 uncultured Acidobacteriota bacterium
TGGGACAGCGAGGCGCGAAGGATTTTGGTGGCGGCGCGTGGACTCGAACCACGGACCTACGGATTATGAGACCGTCGCTCTAGCCACCTGAGCTACGCCGCCATATCAAAAAACAAGGCCCTTCTACGAATATACCAAACCTGCGTTTGCATGGTCGTTACAGGACAAACTCACTCATGATGCTGCCTGGAGGGGCGCCACCGGGGCGTTTTCAACGGGCCAGTTTCTTAGCAACATGGGGCATTGCACTTTGATATTACACGACCAAGCTTGCTGAGCCACAGGTCCGGGTGTTCGCGGTCTCAGAAATCTCTCGAAACTGATGGAAAATGTGTATACTTCGATTGTTTCGGTGGTTGAGCAATGAGTTTAACTGCCATCGATTCCCGAGTTCGCGCGCGCACGACGCGGGCCGAGAAATGTACCCGAGGAACACCGCGACAAGCAGTTCGCGATCTCAGTTCATTGTGGGGACACCGACACTGGACTTGATCCCTGTGCGGTTATCCGTATAGATCTAAAGATGTAAAAAAGAAGAAAGCGGGAGGGGAGCCCGCCATCGATGGATCCACTTTGGCTGATGTTAGGCAGCTTGATTTGCACCTTGAGCGCACTCATTTTCGTCGAAGTTCGCCGCATTCGGAAAAAATTGGAGCAACGAGTTTCGGAACCCAACTCCGTAAAAACAGTTGCCTAACCTTAACAGCTGGAATGCTGGAACTTTCTTACGAACACCGCGCAACTAAACTGCGCCTACACCTCCCAGTTCGTTTGGGACTGGCGCCTGGCTGGCCTAAGGCGCGCCAGTTCCGTGCTAGCGCCGGAGCACCTCCAGCTGCACCGGCCGTGCAACTGAATTTATTTCGGGATCATAATACTCGTAGACGCGCGACTTGAAAGTACGGGCGCGGATCGGATACTTGGCTCGCAGGCGGAACTTCACCGTAACTGTGTCCCTTGCAGCGAACGAATCGAAATAAAGAATGGCCTGCGTCGCCGTAAGGCTGAACTTCGAAAGGTGGCCGCTTTTCAGGCCTGCGCTTTTATCTTGA
Source organism: uncultured Acidobacteriota bacterium (assembly GCA_963842075.1). Taxonomy (GTDB): domain Bacteria; phylum Acidobacteriota; class Terriglobia; order Terriglobales; family Acidobacteriaceae; genus Sulfotelmatobacter. The sequence continues at coordinate 1,053 of CAWJFA010000025.1, forward strand.
TAGGCCTGTAAATCTTCGCTGAGCAGGTCGAATCCGGGCGGAATTCCTAGATCCAGCATCACCATATTGGCTGCCTTCTCCAGATTATTTCTCACGGTCGCACTGGCGGTCGCGATATCGTCTTGCGCGAGGTGCGTACGGTCATATGCCACGTCGATGGAGAGCGGCTCATCAGCCGGCTTCTGATCCCACGGCAGGAAGTAGCTTCCAACGACCTGGTAGGCTAGACCGCCCTTTCCGTCGAACCGGATTTCGACTGCACTTCGCGCATCGATGCCTTTGAATACAAACTGATGAAGCAAGTCATTGTTCTCGGGCGTCAGCGTCAGTTTTTCGGCAGGTTTGCCATTCAGCGAAACCACCAGCGTGCCCCGCACATCCGCTGCTCCCTTTTCCGTTGCAGTAAGCAGAGCACGCAGCGCCATGATCGTTGCTTGCGTAGTTCCCCATGTCCCGTACGCATCTTTCTTTGACGCGATGTAAGCGAGCGCCTTGCGCGCCGTAGATGATGCCTCTCCCGAACGGAGCAGTGCCTGCACGGCCAGACCGGTTGTCTCCACGCTGGCGCTCGGCCCCGTCGCATAGACGCTGGTCTCTTCCGCGCTCCACCAAACCTGTTCGTCCTTCTCCGTACGTGCATCCAGCAGAAGCTGGACCGCCCGCCTCATGAATTCACGGTCCGCCCCGTAGTTGGTGGCGAAGTTGGCCACCACTGCCAAGGTGTAGGTGTCGGTTTTCCCGCCCATCCGCTGTTCGACAAACTGCTTGGCTCTTTCCACCGCGGTTCCCTGGTATCCCGTGTTCTCGAGTGACCACGCGAGGTAAGCGGTGATCCGCAGCTCATCCGAGTTATATCGATTTGTAGCCCCTTCATTGATAAATGACTTGTCAGGCTTCCAGCTTCCATCTGGCTGTTGCTGCCCGGCCAGCCACTGTTGCGTTCGCGATATGAGTTTCGGATCGACGTCGTACACTTTCGACATATCAAAAAATTCCATCAGGCCGTAAGCCGTGAGGATCTTGTTCGCCGGCGCGCTGCCGAACCACGAGAATCCGCCTCCCGGGACCTCAAACGTCAATAGCCGCTGATAGCCGTTGGCGATGTATCCTTCTGCCTTCGCGTGCACTTCCGGAGTGAGCTTCTTGGTGCGCTTCATGTAGTCGAGAGCCAGCACATCGGGGTAAGTGCTCGATGACGTTTGTTCAAAGCAGCCGCCCGGCATCCGCAGAATGCTGTCCATCCCTTCGACCACCTGGCTCAGTGGCCCGGGATACAACCGAACAAAAATCTTGCTGGCTTCAGGAATCGCGTCCGCCGGAAAGTCAACTTCGTGCTCTGCCGTGTTTTCCAGTCGGCCATTGAACACCACATTCTGCTCGCGGCCGTTGGGAATGACTTCAATTTCCCGGATCACAATATCAGCACGATTCGTTCCACCTTTCATGCGAGCCGAAAGCGTGAGCTTAAACTTCCCGATCCGCCTGGCTTCGAGCGTAAACTGTGAACTCCCGACACGCGCCGAATCCACCGTGACTGATTTTTCAGCAACATCGTCGACCAGCGAAAACCAGTCATCCGCTTCGAGATGGAGGCCAATTTCTCCGCTCGAATCTGAGTAGTTGTAGATAGCCACCGGAATCGACACGCGATCGCCCTGAGTGAGCGTAACCGGCAGGTCGAGATCGACGAAGAAATCCTGAAAGACTTTCAGGCTCGAAGTCGACGTGCCTAGCGCGCCATGTTGCGTGGAAGCAATCATTGCCATACGCCATGTCGTGATCGAGTCGGCCATCGGAATCACAATGCTGGCGCGGCCATCCTTATCTGTGATGATTTCAGGATTTATGTAGAGCGCCTCAGGGAAATATGAACGTACGCGTGCCGCCGGCGCCTCGGAATCGCCTGTGGCAGCCGCGCCGCTCGGCGCGTCCTTTTTCTTAAGTTCCATCAGATCCGTCACGTTGCGGTTTTCGATCGACAATTGTGCTTTCGGGACCCTCATGACGCCCGCGAACGCGCCTCCGCCTATCCCGCCTCCAATACCGCCAAAAGCCGCAGTTTCGGTCTGAATAACTACATTTGCCCCGGTAACCTCAATCACCTCAGATGCTTGGCCAATAGCCAGGGTCGCGGTGAGCACCGCACGGTCGCGTGCCTGAAGACTGAATTTTCCGGAAGCAGTCTGGAACCCTGCGACCATCACTTGAACTGTGTAGTCACCTGCGGGCAGGCCTGATAAATAAAATTGCCCGGCGCCATTAGTTCTCGCGATGCGCTTTTTTCCATTATCGACTGCGCGAACTTCTACGCCGGCCGCTGCCACCACGGCACCTGTGGGGTCGGTGACCGTTCCAACGATCTGCGCCAGGCCGTTCAGCGCCCCACGATCGTGTTCAATGTTGACGGCGATCGCTGTTGGCCTGGAAACTGCATTGCTGACCACCCATTTCCGCTGAAATAGCAAAAGAGCCTGCAGGTCGTCACCGGTATTGGGCCGCTGATCCGGGCCCGCGCTGCGCAATAGGTAATAGTTCTTCGAAGCATCCCAACGCGCGGGCTCAAATGTCAGGCTGGTGCCCCAGGCGTCGCGAAACTCCGCGCCTCCTTGCTGCGCCATTTTCGCGTAGATGCGATTCGGATCGCCTTCCTTCGGATTCTTCGCGTAAGCCTCGCTAAGGTTCCTCGCTATCTCATTCGCTTGTTTTTGAAAACGCGCCTGGTAGCGCCTCGCGTACTCGCCGTACTTGGCCATCGGCACATCTTTGCCGAATACCGTTTCAAACTTATCGGGACTCACGATTTCAGTTGCTGAGAATAGAGCACGCGCTGCCCGATCGCGCTGCCCCGCCTGCGACTTCTCAACCGGCTCCACGATTTCGGGCATGCCAATCGAATGGATCTCATAGCGCGGCTTCATCACTTCCTGCTCGAGATAAAAGAATACTTTGGCAAAGCCGGGCTGCTTTTCCGCCAGCGCGAACACCGCTTCGTCCACCACCTGCAGACCGAGTGCGGCATGGACACCCTCGCCTCGCGAGTTGGTCACACGAAAGCGAATGCGCGCCTCGCTGCCCGGTTTGTAGACGGCAGCATCTTCTTCCGTCTCGATCTTCAATTCGTCCGCTGGCTGTACGAAGATCAGCCGATGGTCCCCCACTGGGCGTGCGTCCCTGCCGAACAGGTACGCACTAAAGTCCACTGTTCCCGCCATCTCCGGCGTAGTCGTCAGGGAAAGCTCCGCTTGTCCGTTTTCGAGCTCGAGGTCGCGGGTCAACACGGTCTGCCCTTCTCTAACGATGTCCACGTACGCAGCCCCGCGCGCCTTGGTGGAAAAAACTTTCAGTTGTATGTGATCTCCGGCCTGGTACACGGCGCGTTCGGTGCGCAGCAGAATCTGATCCTCGCCTTCGCGAGCCTTCAATTCGACTCTGCTCGACGCGTGATTTCCTTCTTCATCGGTTGCGTCAATCTCCAAAGTTTCGTCGCCAGTTCTCGGCTTGACCCGAGTAATGGCAACTCCACCATCGTCGGTCGCCACACGTTGATCGGCATTCCCCGGCGCGTGAACAATTAAATCGGCCTTGGCGGGCGTGCCGTCCGGATAAGAAGCCAGAATAAAAACCTCGTTCTCCAAGTTCGGGACCAGCGTGCCTCCCTCAGGAACCGCCGTGATCAGGAGCGGTGACTCGCTGACAGTGATCGGTTGGCCGCGAGTTTCGGCGTGACCCGCCGAGTCTTTCACCGTGGCCTCAATCAACACGCGCGCGGCCCCGTGGCTGAGAGGCCGCCCGGCAAAGTATTTCGCCAAGGTGAGATCAAAACGATAGGAACCGTCTCTCGCCGTCTTTCCTTGCGCCGATGCCACTTCGAACGCTTCAACATCCAGCGCCGACGCTTTCATGTTGATCTCGCCGCTATCCACCGGCTTTCCAAAAAAGTAGTTAGCCCGCACCGTGCCAGTGACGTGATCGCCGGGCCGGTAACCGCGCTTCTGTCTCTTCCCGTTCTCGCTGAATTCCACTGCCACCTTGAATTTTGGAAGCACGTACCGTTCTACGTTGAGGGCGACCTCGGCCGTATTGGTTGGCGTATCGGCCTCGCCCATCAGCGCGCGCAGGTGGTACGTCCCCAGGTTGACCTCGTCGGCCAGTGCAAATTCAGCCGAGGCAATTCCGAACTGGTCAGTCTCGGTTGCTTTCTTGAATACCTTGTTGCCGCGAGAATCCTCCACTTCGAACGTCAGCTTGCGGTTAGCCGCCGCCTCATGATCGGAACGGTCGAGCGCCAGCGCCCGCGCATGGATCGTTTGTCCCGGCTGGTAGATTGGCTTTTCTGACGTGAGAAGAATGGAGACTTTGTCCTCCAACCGCACCCCTTGCGTGAACTCTGTCGCACCGATTGAAGTGTCCACGACATAACGCAACTGGTAATTGCCCACGAGGCCGGCAGGAAAGCGAAACTGTGCCTCGGTCGTTCCCCGTCGATTCAGTTGGCCCGTAAAAAGTAGTGTGGGTTTTTCGGCCGAAAGAAGTTCGATTCGCACCTGGCCGCGACCGGCAATAACTTCATCTTTCGAATCCGTCACAATCACGCGCACCGCTGCCTGGCCACCGGTCAGGTAGGACTGCTGTCCTAAAATGTGAATCACCGGCCTGCGAATAATTTGCGAGATGGAATCCATCCCCTCCAGCGCAGCAATTTTGTGATCGTCATATTCAAAGCGGTACCGAACGCGGTGCCATACCAGATCGTCTAACGGTAACGGCTTCTCCAGCCGGATCTCGTCTTGCCACCGCCCGTCTCCCTTGGTCACTTCAAGGTGCCGCACCGCGCGGCCCATCACGTCGTCTTCCGGATCCAGGACCTCCATCGTCAACTGTCCAGCTCCCCCCTGGACGGCCTGGTAAGGAATGGTCACGCGCAGCAAACCGTGCGAGTAGATTGCGACGGCTGCAGGCGAGCGGCCGGAGGCGCGGAATGTCTCCAGCGTGAAAAGTGAAACGACTGTTAGAAATATGGTGAGGAGGAGAACGATAACTGTGGCTGAGCGGCGCGGTCGGTTACCATCGTTCATGGCGTCTCCGTGCAGATGCTTTGTCGATACCCTTATTCCGTTCGATTAGCAGAACGGACCGCGGGACGATTCTTGCAAGGCCCAACTTGCAATCATTTCTGCCCGTGCCGAGCCAATTCGTATTTGGACACCGCCGGCAACGACGGTGTTCCCACGGCAGCGGACGCTCTTCGCTGCCGCAAGAACCGATTCGATACTTGCCAGTTGCGGCGTGAAACGGGAAACTAGTCCTCTTATGCAAACCGTTGCCATAATTCCTGCCCGCCTGGCCTCCACTCGTCTGCCGCGCAAGATGCTGCGAAAAATCGCAGGAAAACCGCTGGTGGGATGGGTGTACGAGGCGGTTCGTTCTTCGCCGCTGCTATCCGATGTGATTATCGCCACGGATTCCGAAGAAATTCTCGAAGTCTGCAGCAAACAGGGATGGAAAGCGCAAATGACTTCAAACGCTCACCGCAGCGGGACCGAGCGCGTTCATGAAATCTCTAACTCAATCGCAGCCGATGTTTATTTGAACGTGCAGGGCGATGAACCTCTGGTGCGCCCGGAGCAGATCGCCACGCTGATCGAAGTCATGAAGAGTCCGGAAGTCCTGGTGGGGACGGTGAAGACTCCGTGCCCGCCAGAAGAAATTGGTAACCCGAATGCGGTTAAAGTTGTGACCGCGCCCGGCGGCAGCGCTCTCTATTTCTCCCGCGCCACCATTCCCTTCGACCGCGACGGCGTTAGACCGCGCTACTTCAAACATCTCGGCCTGTACGCCTACCGCAAGCCTGCTCTTGATCTTTTTGTGAACCATTTGGAATCAGCGCTCGAAAAAAGCGAGCGCCTGGAGCAACTTCGCTTCCTCGAAAATGGAATTCCAATCTATGTGGCCGAAACGCCTTACGACTCGGTGGGTGTGGATACAGAAGATGATCTGCAACGCGTGGCGGAAATCCTGCGCAAGCTTTGATTTTATTTTTACGTACTCACATTTTGCGCGCGATTCCAGGCCTCCGCCGCCGCCACTCGCTTCGAGATCGCGGGATGTGAATGGAACAGTACTTCAACCCATTTCGAGGGTGTCCGCTCCGCCAGATTCTGCTGCGCCAGCTTGTTCATCGATGAAATAAACGGCTCTACACTGGCGATGGATTCAAAAGCATAGCGATCCGCCTGCCGTTCGTTATAGCGCGAATAGGCATTCAGCGCCGGCATCAGCAGTAGTGAAAGCACAGTTGCGGTGATGGCCAGCAATGGCAAGTTGGCAAAGTCGGAAAGCTCCTCGAACATATGATGATCGACCGAATAATGCAGCACCCAGTTCGCCGCCCAGAAGCCAAGCAACGTAATACCGGCCTGCACCAGAATGCTCTTCAAGATGTGCCGGTGAACGTGATGCCCGAGTTCGTGGGCGAGCACCGCTTCAATCTCCTCGGGTCCATAATTATCGAGCAGCGTATCAGCCAGAATGATTCGCCGCGTATTGCCGAGCCCGGTGAGGGCGGCATTCGCTTTCTTGCTCTTTTCAGAAAGCTTCCAGCGATAAACTCCGCGAACCCGCGTACCGGCGCGCTCGCTCAGTTGCACCAGCCGCCGGCGCAGATCCTCATTATCCAGTGGCTCGAATTTGTAAAAAATCGGCAGCAACGCGACCGGAGCAAGCTGGGCCATTAAGATGAACAAGCCCATGAACAAAGCCCAAGTGATGATCCACCAGTGCTGCGGGAACTGGCGAATCATGAAATACAGCAACTCCACCACAACGCCAGACAGCACCAGCCCCACGAGAAAACCCTTAACTTCATCCCAAAGCCAGGCGCGAATTCTTTGCGTTGAAAGCTGGAATTTTTGTTCCAGCCGGAACCCATAGTAATCGAATCCAAAACCCAAAGCTTTACTGATTAAAAGCAGAAAAAACAAATAGACGAAAACCGCCACCGTGTAGTTTTGGAATGCCCGGCGTAAGGCAAGATCGCGCAACCACGCCGTCCAACCGGTTAGCAACAGAAAAACAAGGAACGCTACGCCCAGGAGAAAATCGGCGACCCCCAGCCAGCGGTGAATCCGATTGTAGCGGCGCGCCTCGGGCGAGTCTTCTGCAGTCGAAGGTGTGCTTCCAACAAATGTCATGGCTGAGTTAGAAGTATCGCATTATCGCCGCGCGAAGTGTGGATTGAAGGCAGAATTAGTCGCACCTAACCGCCGCTTCTAACAAAACTTTCTCCAGCGGTCAGGATTTCTGTCACCAATTCCGGCGAAGCGGCCTCCGCATACGCCCGCAGCAGTGGTTCCGTTCCCGAAGCGCGGAACAGAATCCAGGCTTCCGCCCCGTTGCCGTTCGTTGGTGCGTCGAGAAAAAACTTGATGCCATCGAGATTTTCTTTTTTCAGTACGCGGTAGCGTCCCAGTTTCTGCGTACTTTCGGACCGTGCCCGTTGAATCGCACTTTGCTTGATCTCTTCCGAAATGTGCAGATCCCGCCGGCCGTAATAGTGCGGACCGAACTCACGTTGCAGATCGGCAACCAGCTGGCCGAGCGCCTTGCCTTCTTCCGCCATAGCGTTGGCCAGCAGCAGGCAATTCAGAATTCCGTCGCGTTCCGGAAGAAATCGCGAATAGCCAATGCCGCCCGATTCCTCGCCACCGATCAGAATATCGTGCTCCATCATCAGATCCGCAGTGTATTTGAATCCTATTTGCGTTTCATAAAGTTTGCGTCTGTACTTAGCTGCAATGCGGTCGAGCATGCGCGTCGTGTTGAATGCGCGCACCACGTCTCCCGACCATTTCTTACGTTCGAGCAGCCAGTGCAACAGGACACAGAAAATCTTATGCGAGTCGACGAAGCTGCCATCTTCGGCGACCGCCCCGATACGGTCGGCATCGCCGTCAGTGGCGAGTCCGGCATCGCAATTCCCGCGAACCACCGTTTGCTGCAGAAGAGAAATGTGCGGCTCGATGGGCTCGGGATTGATGTCAGGAAAAAGCGGATTCACTTCCTGCCGGATGGTAATGTGCTCAACCCCGCGCTCGCGGAAAATTCCAGCAAGAATTCCGCGGCCCGAACCGTACATGGAATCGATTGCCACCTTAAATTTCGCTTTGCCGATCATCTCCGTGTCGGCAAAGCGGCACACCGCCGCAATGTACGGGGTTTTGATATCGACCTCTTCGATGACGGCCGTCCCCTTTTGCGGCATTGCACCGGCGCGCAGCTCTTCTTCCACTTTTTGCATGATCGCCGGAGTCGCGGACCCGCCGAACTTGCCCTTGAACTTTACCCCGTTCCAGTTCCACGGATTGTGGCTGGAGGTGACCATTACTCCGCCTGCGGCGCCGTTGTTTTTCACGGCGTAAGACACTGCCGGGGTGGGCGTGTAATCGTTGGCGAGTCGTACCGCAATCCCCGCGCCGGCAATCACTTCAGCCGCCACCCGCGCGGCGCGTGGCGACGCGAAACGTGTGTCGTATCCGATGTAGACCCCGCGCTGCGCATCTTCGTATTTCAATACGTAGGAAGCGATCGCACCGGCAACACGACGCACGCTGTCGAATGTGAAATCATCGGCAATGATGCCACGCCAGCCGTCGGTTCCAAACTTGATTTCTTGAGCCATGGAAGATTAGTCGCTGGTCGCTGGTCGTTGGTCGTCGGTCATTAGCCGTTTGTGGAGAGCCGCAACGTGAGGCGCCAGCACAAAACTAACGACCAGCGATCGACGACTCACACCAGTTTGTGCAGTCTCCTCTCGTCCAGGTACTTCACCACTTTACCAACGTCCTGTGCGCGCTCCCGTGTCGTGATCAGCAAAGCATCGTCAGTTTCGACCACCACCAGATTACTCACACCCACGGCCGCGACAAATTTGCCAGGAGCATGCACGTAATTATCCCGGGAGTTAAGTGAGAATACGCCGGCCCCATTGATAAGATTACCGTCGAGCGAACTGCTTTTGGAGGTGTGATGCTCGTGCAGCGCGGTCCATGATCCCAGATCGTTCCAGCCGAAATCGGCTGGCAGGCAGAAAATATTTCCCGCCCGCTCGCCTTTCGCCGAACGCGGCTCAAGCACGGCATAATCGATACTGATATTCTCGCAGTTGCGATACAGCCTCTGAAAAGTCGACGCGAACTTTCGTGTCCCAAAAGTTGCGGCAATCTCTTCCAGAATGAGCGCTGTCTTGGGAAGATGCTCCCGCAGCGCATTGGCCAGCGTGCGGGCACTCCACAAAAACATTCCGCTGTTCCAGAAGTAATTTCCAGCAGCCACAAATGTGGCCGCTTTTTTCGCGTCAGGCTTCTCGGTAAAACGTCGCACGCGTAGCGTCTGCCCGCCGAATGCGCTGCCCGCTTCAATATAGCCGTAGCCGGTTTCGGCGCGATTTGGCCGGATGCCAAGGACGACAATATTTTCCCCCGCGGCTGCGATCTCGACTCCGCGCTCGATCGTCGCGCGATATTTTTTCTCATCGCCGATTACGTGGTCAGAGGGGAACATCCCAATGACAGCATCGGGATGTTTGCGCAACAAAATAAAAGCGGCAAGCCCGATCGCTGGCGCGGTGTTGCGTCCCAACGGTTCGGCCAGCACCTGCGGCTTGGGTAGCTTCGGGATTTGTTTAAGGATTGCGTTGTGAAGATCGTCATTGGTAATGATCCAGAAATGCTTTGGCGGTGCCAGCGGCAGCAATCGTGCCACCGTCTGCTGAATCATAGTTTGCTTGCCGTCGAGCGCCAGCAACTGCTTGGCAAATTTCTTGCGGCTCAACGGCCAGAACCGCGTCCCGCGGCCGCCGGCTAGAATTACTGGATAAAAGTTTGAGTTGTTAGCCACTTTCTTGAATGCCACCTTGCTACGTTCGCGTTTGCGGTTCCGGCAGCGCAGCGCCTGGGACACGCGACCTCAGAAACTCAAGAGCCCACTGCGGGCGCACGGCGAAATTCTCAACCGACGCCGGAACCACCACCGCATCGCCCTTCGCAAAGGTGACCGGCTCCGCTCCAGCCGCTTCCACTATGCCACATCCCTCGACTGCCACCAGGATCTGCGCCGAACTCTTTCCCGAATCGTCGCGCGTACTTAGTTGCTGCGCGTCTTTGATCTCAAACATATCCACTACAAAATACGGGGCAGCCACGAGGGTTCCTTGGCGGTTGTTGCTGCCGGAAATTTGCGCCGGCGCCGGCCTCAGCACCTTGCCCGATGAAACATTCAACTTCACCGCGGCCATACCCTCTTTCAGATGCAGCTCGCGAGCCCTCCCGTAATCATACAAACGGTAAGTTGTGTCGGATTGCTGCTGCGTTTCAACAATCACCGAACCAGGTCCCAGTGTATGCACTGTTCCGCCGGAAACGTAAATCATGTCACCGGTGTAAACGTTCAGCCAGTTCAGCAATTCTTCAGCGTGCTTCTCATGGATCGCTCGCTCCAACTGCGCGACGGTCACGCCGGGCTTCAAACCCAAAGCGACCTGCGATCCCGGCTTCGCGTGCGCCACATACCAGCATTCAGTCTTGCCCCAAGGTTCAGCTACGCGGCGCGCCTGCTCGTCATCGGGATGAACCTGCACCGAGAGCTTCTCGTGCGGAAAAAGAAATTTCAGCAGCAAGGGAAAACGCCCAGCGTCGGGGGCAGTGTCACCCACCAGTTCCCGCTGATACTTCTTGCTTACTTGTGCCAGCGTCTGTCCGCTCAGCGGCCCGTTGGCCACTTTGCAATCGTCGCCGGTGAGCCAGGCCTCTCCAATCTTCTCCTCAAACTTCCGATTGGGATAAATGGGAGACAGGTCCTGCGCACCCCACGGACGCGGGTCGAACCCCGGAAGCATCAACAATGGATACAACTCGCCCATTTGAATCGCCTGCATGAAAAAGGCCGTTCGCAAGCGGACGGCCTCGGCCGAACCTAAACATCACTCTTTGATGCTGGCGCTTGGATCCGCGCCTACAGTGCAGCGAAGAATTTTCGCATCCGTTCCAGTCCGCGATCTAACTCCGCCTTCGAGGTCGCATAAGAAACTCGAATATGGTCACCCGTGCCGAATCCCTCTCCCGGAACAGTCGCCACGTGCGCTTCGCGGAGCAAGCGGCCAGCCACGTCTGACGCCGACTTTACGTTGCCGCGTCCTAGAAACGCCGAGATATTGGGATAGGCATAAAACGCGCCTTCCGGCAGCGTGCAGGTCACACCCGGTACCGAGCGCAATCCCTCCACAACATGGTCACGAAGTTGAATGTATTCGCGCCGCATTTCCTCGACGCATTCCTGCGGTCCCTTCAGCGCCGCCACAGCAGCCTTCTGCACAATCGAAGTCGGATTGGAAGTGGACTGGCTCTGCAACTTTGACATCGCACTCACCACCGCCGCCGGGCCGAGCGCGTATCCAAGCCGCCATCCCGTCATAGCATACGTCTTCGAAAGAGAACCCAGCACCACGATGCGATCTTTGAATTGGCGCAGCGACCCGACGGAAAAATTCCTGCCCGTGTAATTCAAGTAGACATAACACTCGTCGGAGAGCACCCAGATTCCGTGCTCCTGCGCAAGGCGAACGACTTCCGTGAGATCCCCCGCGCTCATGACGGCACCTGAAGGATTCGACGGGGAATTCAGAATGATAACTTTCGTCCGTGGCGTGATCAGTCTCGCAACCATCTCGGCAGTCACGCGGAAGCCCTGCGCCTCATCCGATTGCAGCAACACGCACTCGCCGCCGGCATAGCGCACGATGTCTTTGAACGAAACCCAGTACGGCACAGGTAAAATCACTTCGTCGCCATGATCGACAAGCACTTGAATGGCGTTGAACAGTGCGTTCTTCCCGCCGGTGGAAGCGATGGCCTCTTCGCGGCGATAGTCGGAATCGAAATCGACCGCATGACGGTGCACGATCGCATCGCGCAACTCCGGCGTGCCCGGGACAGCCGTGTATTTTGTAAAGTTGCCCTGAATTGCCGCGATGGCCGCGTCCTTAATGTGCTGCGGCGTGGCGAAATGAGGCTCGCCTGCTCCAAAGTCGACGACGTCGATGCCCTGCGCGCGCAGCTTGTCGGCCTCGGCCACTACCGCCATGGTGGCTGAGGGTTCGATGCGATTGATTCGATCGGTAAGTTTCACTGCTTCACTGGTTGCCGTAGTCATGCCTTCTTTTTCCTCTTCGTTCCTTTTGGATCCAATTCTTTTCCGCCGAGGTCGATCCGATCCAATATTTCAAGCGCCCGCGTTTCCCGTTTCGGTGGAACAATTTTCTCGCGCAGCTTTTGCTCCACCACTTCCGGAACCAATCCCTTCACCGGACCTCCCGCCTGCGCCACTTCGCGCACCAGTCGCGAACTTACATAAGAGTATTTGTCGGCGGGCATCATGAACACCGTTTCCAGTGTCGGCTCGAGCTTGCGATTCATCAGCGCCATTTGCAGTTCATATTCGTAGTCGCTGATCGCTCGAATGCCGCGCAAAATGCAAGTCGCTTCCAGCGATTTCGCGTACTCAACCATCAGCCCGTCAAACGTATCGATGCGGACATTCTTCAGGTTTGCCGTCAGTTCCCGCAACATCCCCAACCGCTCTCCCACGCTGAACATCGGACTCTTCTCCGAGTTCCGCAGGATCGCGACCACCAGTTCCTCAAAGATCTTCGCTCCGCGCTCGATCAGATCGAGGTGCCCGTTCGTGGGCGGATCGAACGACCCGGGATACATCGCGATGCCTCTATGCAATCGTCCTCTCAGAAACGTCGGGCTGAATAGAAGATTCTATGCGGGCGGGAGTGGGTCTGGCAATTCGGGAGCAACGCTCTAAGGTTTGTCATCCCGAGCGGAGCGAGGGACCTTGCTGTTTGCCTGCGCCGTCACTAATTCGCGATGCGAGCAGAAACCAAGGTGGCTCGCCTCGCTCGAGATGACACCTTTGAGACTAGTCTCTAGCGCTTGGCCGCTACCGGAACCCTGGCAGCTTCCGGAGGGGCACTCGGCATGGTCGTAACTCTTGCCCCCTGCGGCGGAGTCTGCCCTGCGGCTGCAGCTGCTGGCTGCGCTTGCGCCGGAGTCGCAACCAATCCCAACGCCTTCCGCACCTCGGCGTCGAGTTTGGCCATGGTGTCTTTATTGTCCTTCAGGAACTGCCGTGCATTCTCGCGGCCCTGGCCGATGCGTTCGCCCTTATAACTGAACCACGACCCCGATTTTTCCAGAATATTATTGTTCACCGCGATATCGAGCAGGTCGCCTTCGCGTGAAATACCTTCACCATACAGAATGTCGAACTCGGCTTCGCGAAACGGAGCCGCCACTTTGTTCTTCACCACTTTCACCCGAGTGCGCGAGCCCGTGACCACATCGCCGTCCTTAATAGCCGCAATGCGCCGAATATCCACCCGCACCGACGAATAAAACTTCAGCGCGCGGCCACCTGTAGTCGTTTCGGGATTGCCGAACATCACGCCAATCTTTTCGCGAATCTGATTGATAAAGATCAGGCAGGTGCGCGACTTCGAAACCGTTCCCGTCAGCTTACGCAGCGCCTGCGACATCAGCCGCGCCTGCAGCCCCATGTGGCTGTCTCCCATTTCACCGTCGAGCTCGGCCTTAGGCACCAGCGCCGCCACCGAATCCACCACCAGCACGTCGATGGCGTTCGAGCGCACCAGCGCTTCCGTGATTTCGAGCGCCTGCTCGCCGTAATCCGGCTGCGAAACCAGCAGGTTGTCCACGTCCACGCCCAGCTTCTTGGCATAGCCGGGGTCGAGCGCGTGCTCGGCATCCACAAACGCAGCCATGCCCCCGGTCTTCTGCGCCTCGGCAATCACTTGCAGAGTGATGGTGGTCTTGCCGGAAGATTCCGGCCCGAACACTTCCACTACGCGCCCGCGAGGGAAGCCGCCCACTCCTAGTGCCGCGTCAAACGAAATTGCACCGGTCGAGATCACAGAAATGGGGACGATCGCCTCCTTCGACCCCAGCCGCATGATCGACCCTTTGCCAAACTGCTTTTCAATCTGCGAAACCGCCAACTCAATTGCCTTGCCCCGTTCATCCGCCATGGGAGTGTGGCTCCTTTAAGATCGCCGAGCTAAAGTTGAAACTAATCTGGCCGGATTATACATACAGATCGAAGCGAATAAAAGGCGAATCTGAATAATAAACAGTGGAAATCATCCCGAAACGGGCAGCCCACTCCTCTTGTCATCCTGAGGGCCGCGCTCTTTGCGGACCGAAGGACCTATGCAACTGGCTGTAGATGGCACAGGTCCTTCGCGTTGCTCAGGATGACAAAGGCTACTCCTCAAGCCGCACCAGATGCTCCGCGATCCATCCGTGAAGCAGGGCAAAGCGGAACTTGCCTTCGGCAATCGTCTTGATCATGAAGGCGAAGGCGGCCTTGCTGGTAAGGTCCAGACCGAATCCGTTCACCAGCAAAAACGTATGAGCAGCCGCAAACCCCACCCGCTCGTTGCCGTCCACAAACGGATGATTATTGACCAGCGACTCCAGCAGCGCAGCGGCCTCTTCGCTCAGGTCGTTGTAGTAACCCGTCTGAGGGCGGAAAACAGCGGCTTCCAGTGAGCCCTGATTCAGCATCCCGTGCTCGCCGCCGTATTCCTCAATCTGGTGATGGTGAATCGCGACCACTTCAGCCACCGTCAGGTAGACGCGCTCGGCCATTACTTGGCCAGTTTCTTATAAAGCTCACGATACTTTTCGTTGGAGCGGCGATAGGCGGCCATCACCTCAGGCCTGACCATGCGCTGCGAAGGGACAACATTGTGCAGGTAATGCTCCAGCGCCCGCTCCAGCACAAAGCGCTGCGACTGCCCGTTCTCCTTGGCCACGGAGACGAGCTCCTGGTAGAGCTTGGCATCAATTTCCGGCGCGATCTTGACGGAACGCGGCATATGGGCTCGTGATCAGATTCTAGTTGCGTGGACTGGCGAAATCAAGATAAATCTAGAGACTGCTACAAGGAAACCCTATTTCCCGACGGGTGGACGACCCGCCTTGTACCGCCTACGAACCGAATCAGCATGTTCCCTAATAGATCGTTTGCGGGTCCATAGAACAAGGCACGTGGCCAAGATTGCTGCTGGAAAGAAGAAGATGACCGCCCCTAGCTTTATGGTTGCCACCTTGTAAATCAGGACGGTAGGCGCCAGAGCAATCACGATCCCGATTATTGCGCTGCCCACAAGATGGACGCGGCTGTAGTTAACGCTCATTTGTTTTCACCGGTGGCGAAACAATTGATCACCGAATGAAGCCTTACCTCTGCAGCAAATCCACCGGCGCCGTCACATCGTGCACGCGAAAATACTTGGCCAGTGCCGAATACTTCCGCGCCACGGCCTCATACATCGCGTAAGCCACGTTGCGATAGGAAACATGTCCCGCCGGTGTGGTGCGCAACTCGGAGATGTAGACCGCCTCGGCGAAGTCCATCTTGAACAGGGCACGCTTGCGATACGCCAGGGGAATCGCATACTGCGAATTCTCTTCCGCTTCCGCCGACCTCCTCGACGCTAATTTTTCCACCGCGCTCTGAACTCTCCGCATGGCTGCATCGAAGCGCCCACGCACACCGGCATCCTCCACGTCGAGCAGCATCTCGTAGCCGTGCTGCGTAGTGAACCCCTGCATCACCTGGATGCACCGCCGGTGACGGTGCATGTCGCGGAAGCCGCCCGTATCCATCAGGATGTCGAAGCGGAACTGCTGCCCGGCCCGGAAGCCGCGCAACATCTCGTCGTGCTTGCCGCGATGCCGCAGCCCGAGATCGATGATCTCCCGCCGGAATCTCTCGCCTGAAACCTGCAGTGCTTGCCGTACCTGCCGGTAAGAATGGTGGCAGTGCTCGTACAGTAATGTGGTCGCAATCTCAACTTCGAGCGGCTCTTCGTCGAGCAGATCGACGATCGCCTTCGAGGGCGCAACCGCCTCGCTCTTCATCAACTCGCGTGCCGCCTGCCGTAGCTCGCGCCGGGTTTCTGTCTCATACAGATTCGGATCCGCATATTTCACCAGCGTGGGCGCGACCCGAACTTCATGCAGCAATTCCTGTTCGGCTCGCGCGCCAAGCTCGGGATTTACGGCCCGAATCTCCTCTACTAATTTCTTCAACGACTCGGCATTCACGTTGTAAGCCGCCGACGTTGCCGCCTTTTTTAGCGACTCGCCGAGAACCCGCACTTCCTTGTGCGTGTGCGAAAGCAAGTGTGCAACCTGGGTTTCAAGAGTCCGCGCGTTAACGATCTCACCCAGCGATGTATTCGTCGCCAGCGGCAACAGGTAGCGCGTAATGTCAAACGCCCGCGCTTTCAGCGTGCGCTCGTACGCCTCCTGTTTCATGTCAGCGGGCTTGGGCGTGATGCTGATCAGGTGTTGCGTCATGTGCGCCGAGAGCGCTTCGTACTCAGCGAAAAGAAAATCCAGCGTCTCGCGGTAAAGCTTGCGTGCTTCGTCATCGCTGCCGAAGTCCGGGGTGTAGTAGCCACTCTTCTTAAAATCCTGATACCGCGTCGAGCGCTCCTGCCCGTCCCATCGCTGTTCGTCGGCCAGTTCGATCGCCGCAAGAATCGATAACCTTTCGACCGCCAGCGCAATATGCGCCAAGTCGGCAATCGAGCGATGACCATACTGAAAATAAAATGTGTTAAGAAATTTCTCCGCCTTCTGTGAGCTGATCTCCCGCAGTGACTCCTTCATCGACAGCGCCGAGCGCGAATACTTGGCCATGGCGTAAGCCTGAATCTCCGGCTCAACGCCATAAACAGCGAAGACTTCAGTGGAAGGACTCTCAGATCTCAAGCTTTCCGGAACAACGGGATTCTCCTGAGCCGAGGCCCTCTGCGGCGACCGGTGCCCAGAGCCGGCCGAAGCCGCTTCAGACGCTGTGGTTGAATTCTGGTTGTAAGTCTCGGGCATGATGATCACTTCATTCACAATTTGAGGCATGGGAGTGTTCGAATGTTAATCGGCTGGCGAACAATGCGCAATCCGTTACACAAGTGACAACTCAGATTCTGCGAGAGTTATAAACTCGCAGGCACAGGAGGAATGTCGGCTGGATCGCTTGCTTCAAATCGTTGCGCATCGACCGTGGCCGCTCCCCGCCGGCCCGTGGGTGATGAAGCAGGTTTGGCATGATCTGCTCTTCGCCCACTGGCCGCTGCCCCATTCCGTAACGCGGCCTCTCGTGCCCACGCAACTCACCCTCGACACATTCGACGCGCAATGCTGGGTTGGAGTCGCGCCCTTTCACATGAGCGGCATTCGCGGTCGCGGACTTCCACCGCTGCCAGGACTGTCACGCTTCCCAGAGCTAAACGTGCGCACTTATGTGACCTATGGCGGAAAGCCCGGCGTCTATTTCTTCAGTCTCGACGCGGCCAATCTTCCCGCAATCTGGGCTGCCCGCAGGTTTTATCATCTGCCTTATTTTCACGCTGCAATGAGCGTCGAGAGACGTGAAGGCGCCGTCCTGTATTCTTCGCGCCGTTCCCGTTCTTCTGCGGAATTTCGCGCGCGTTATCGCTGTGCCAGCGAAGTGCGCCGCACGAGCCCAGGCTCACTCGAACACTGGCTTACGGAACGTTATTGCCTTTACACCACTCACCGCGGTCAAGTTTATCGCGGCGAAATTCACCACCAGCCCTGGCCACTGCAAGACGCGGAAGCGGAGTTTGAGACCAACACCGTCGCTGCCTCCGCTGGCATTTCGCTGCCTGACATCAAGCCGGTCTCGCACTTTGCCCGCAGGCTCGATGTTCTCATCTGGCCGTTACGGCACGCCGAATCACAGCCGCGGCAGGTATAATTCCACGTTCCAGCGTAAAGACTTCCTAATAGCAACTCATATAAATCCATGGAGAAGCTCATGTCCCTTTCAGGACGAGTGGCATTCGTCACAGGCGCATCGCAAGGCATTGGACGAGCCTGCGCGCTGAGGCTCGCCACCGCGGGTGCGACGGTCGCCGTTGCCGCCCGCAATCAGGAAAAGCTGAATGAACTGGTAAACGAAATCACCACCGCCGGTGGCAAAGCCGCGGCCCTCGCTCTCGACGTCACTGACGAGGAACAGATTAAGGCTTCGCTCAAGGCCGCTATCGCGCAGTTCGGCAAGGTCGACATCCTGGTCAATAACGCCGGCATCACCCGTGATCAACTCGTCCTCCGCATGAAGCGCACCGACTGGGACGCCGTGCTGCAAACCAATCTCACTTCGGCATATCTCTGCATTCAGCAAGTCACCAGTTCCATGCTCAAGCAGCGCTGGGGACGCATCATCAACATCGCCAGCGTCTTTGGACAGATGGGCCAGGCTGGCCAGGCTAACTACTCCGCATCGAAAGCCGGGCTGATCGGCCTGACCATGGCCATCGCCCGCGAGCTTGGATCGCGCAACATTACTTGCAACGCAGTCGCCCCCGGCTTCATCGAAACCGCCATGACTGAGGCTCTGGGCGACGAGTTCAAACAGTCCGCCGCCAAACAGATTCCCCTCGGCCGTGTGGGATCGCCCGCCGACGTCGCTAGCGCCGTGGCATTTCTCGCATCGGACGAAGCTTCCTACATCACCGGCCACGTCCTGAACGTAAACGGCGGCTTGCTGATGGGATAGGAATATCAACCGCCGAGCAGGCTGAAGTCGCTGAGAGAAGAAATGAAGACTGAATCAGGCAGAGAAGTACCATCTGTAACTGACTCGGCGTTCTCTGCGTCCTCGGCCACAAAAAGCCTTTCAATTGTTCAGGCCACCTTGCCCTCGCAAATCGCCCAAGCCCGCGACCTGTTTCTGGAATACGCGCAGTCTCTCGGCTTCAGCCTCTGCTTTCAGAACTTCGATAAAGAACTCGCGGAACTCCCCGGCGACTATGCCCCGCCAGAAGGCCGCTTATTGCTTGCAGAATACGATGGTCAACTCGCGGCCTGCGTCGCCCTCCACAAATTAGCCTCCGGCACCTCCGAGATGAAGCGCCTGTACCTGCGTCCTCAGTTTCGCGGCAAAGGTCTGGGACGCACCCTCGCCGAGCGAATCATCATCGAGGCGCGCCAGATCGGCTATCAACGCATGCGCCTTGACACCGTCGAGCCAATCATGAAAGATGCGGTCGCCATGTATCGCAAGCTCGGATTCAAAGAAATTGCTCCCTACCGCCCTAACCCGATTGCGGGCGCGATGTACATGGAGTTGGAGTTGTGAATAGTGAAAGGTATTGAAGCCATGAAGAAAACTTATTTGCTGATCTTTCTCGTTATCGTCCTGCTCGTTATCGTCCTGTTCGCTTCCGCTTCGTTCGCCGCCGATGGCAAACCCGTTTCCTACAAAAGCGGCGATGAAACTGTTCAGGGCGTCCTTTACACCCCTGCCGGCAAAGGCCCATTTCCCGCGCTCATTGTCATCCACGAGTGGTGGGGTCTGAACGACTGGGTGAAAGATCAGGCCTCGAAGCTGGCCGACCAAGGCTACGAATCTCTCGCTGTTGATTTATATCGCGGTAAAGTCGCGACCACCCCTGACATGGCGCACGAATTAATGCGCGGAGTTCCCGAGGACCGCGCCAAACGCGACCTCCACGCCGCCTTCGAATTTCTCCAATCGCAGCCCAACGTGAAAAAGAATCGTATCGGAGCCATCGGCTGGTGCATGGGCGGCGGCTATGCGCTTGACGTAGCCCTCCAGGAGTCGACGTTGGCAGCCGACGTCATCAACTATGGCCACCTCGTCACCGATCCGGAAGCGATCAAGAAAATCAACGCACCCATCTTAGGACTCTTCGGCGCCCTGGATCAGGGCATAACGCCCGATGACGTGCACAAGTTCGAGTCGGCCATGAAACAGGCAGGTAAGAAAGTCGAGATCAAGATATACGACGACGCCGGCCACGCTTTCGAAAATCCTAATAACAAGAACAAGCCCGGCTATCGCCCCGACGATGCCGCCGACGCCTGGAGGCGCACCCTCGCCTTTCTTGCGGAGACTTTGCAAAAATAAGCGCGTTCAATTTGCCGTCGGGCGCATCCTCGGCGGCAAATCTTTGCTTATACAGCGTATAAGCAACCCTCTCTCCCCCTCTTTTGACATGCACTTCTTTTATGGCACTAATTTTCACTTGCCAGAAAATCCCGATCTGGTTACTATGTCGCATCTGCAATGCTCCCCACAATCAACATCGGCGAGACCATTAGAAACTACCGGCTGCAGAAAGGCATGTCTCAAGGAGACATCGAAAAGCGCACCGGCCTGCTGCGCTGCTACCTTTCGCGCGTCGAAAACGGCCACACCATCCCTTCCCTCGACACGCTTTCAAAGATTGCCGGCGCCATGGAGATTGCGCTCTCACAATTCTTCTCTGAATCCGGCCACAGCAACGGCTCCAAGGGATTGCCCCAGCTTTCAGATGACGAAGTCCGCTTCCTCAGCCAGGTCCGCCGCTACTCGGCTAATCTGAACGACAGTGACCGCAAGCTGGTTCTGGCCATGGTCAAAAAGATGGCAGCGAATTCGAAGTAGCGCTGCGCTTTAGCTCTCAGCTTCTACCTCCTGGCTCCTAGCCAAACACACACACCGCGTCAGAGCACTCTTGCACGCGCCCGCCTTTCGGAAACCCATTCATGCATCCGATGACATGCATTAGTCCGCACAAATCTAGCCCCGGCTCGCCATTCTTGCCTGCGGTCCTCTTTCCGCATTTAGCAAGAATCGTCAAGGAATAGGCGAAGCTAGATGCCAGCAGCTAGAAGGCAGCAGCTACTTACTTTCGTACCATGACTTCAGTGACCACCAGGTACCTCGCCGCCGCCACGCCTTATCACTACACTGGACTTGGAGAAACCTTAGTGACCACCGATGAAGAACTGAACGTTCTCGAGACTCAGCTCCGGCGGCTGAAGATCGAGTATGAGGTCTACTTCAGTAATCCGACCAAACGCCCTCCCACTGACATCGAGTGGAAGGTGCTCTCGCTGCTGCGCAAGTTTTCTGACGGCGGCCGCATGAGCTTCTCCCAACGCTTCCGTTACAACGAAATGGCCCAGCGTTATGCCATCTACAGCGATCTGTGGCGCAAAAAATCCCGCATCCGCGAAGAAGGCTACCGCCGTCCCCAGGATGCGCTCCTCGCCGTGCAAGGCGTTCGCCCCGATGTTGAGGAACACAAGCCCCAGCACAATCCGGTCTACGGTCTAAGCCACGCTGCTGCTGCCGCCGCTCCTGGCGGAGCCACTTCGCAGCCCTTTACTCTGCACAATGTGGATCAATCCGAGAGCGAACAGGTGGAGCGCTTGTACAACACTCTGGTCGCGGCCAAAAAGAAGGCGGGAGAAAATGTCTCCGGCAACCTCGATTCCTTCTCCACCTTCGTGCAGAAAAAAACCGCTGAGATCCAAAAGAAGTTTCACTGCCAGGACGTCGAATTCTCCGTCGAACTCACCGACGGGCACGTCAAGCTGAAGGCCAAGGCGAAAGCGTAAAGGCCGTCGTTATTCTTCGGCGGCAACCTCTCTCGGGTTAAACTGCAAGCACCCAAGGGGTGTATCGAGGGGTTTCTTCCAGTCCCTCGTCGTTAATTGACTCGCCCGATCCATCCCGCAAATGGCTGTCGGATATCCCGCGTAAAGGGCCGTTTTACAGCGACTATCCGTGAATGGGGAGTGCTTTCTTACTTACGACCCGATGCAGCCTCATAGGTCTTCTTGCGGTTGATAAACAATTGAACAAAAACTCCGGAAACCACAGAACAGAGAAATCCAATCCACAACCAGAGCACATTTTTCTCCACACATCCAAGCCCAAATACAAAGATGCTGAGAAGACTCATTACGGTAGTGAGAAAGGCTTTGACCTTCATCGTGATCTCGGATGAACGAGTGACCGTAGAAGATGATCGGTCAATCATGGGAGAGTCGTCCTTCCCCTCTAAAGAGAAATACCCGAAGCGGACGTACACATGTTAGGCCCGCGTGTTTAGCCTGTCCATGATCGCAGTCACAGTTCACCATGTCCATCAGCGACCCACGCCGAGCCGGTTTAGTCTCGGCAATAGAACTTTTTCAGAATTGTTTCAAAACTCGTCATTTCACCAGGCGCAGGTTACGGACACTTGAGCGGTAATTCGCAACCAAACGACCAACGACCGATTGCTGGTAGAATCTTCGGTCGCTCCGCACTCATCCTTCATACCAGAGGCCGATTCATGTCCCGCAGCACTTCCCGCATCCAGCGCGCCATCCTCAGCGTCACCGACAAAACCGGTCTCGTGGAGTTCGCCCGCCAACTCTCCGGCCTCGGCATCGAACTCATCTCCACCGGAGGCACCGCCAAACTGCTGCGAGACTCTGGCATCGCCGTCAAGGACATCTCCGAACTCACCGGCTTCCCGGAAATGCTCGATGGCCGCGTCAAAACACTGCACCCCAAAGTACACGGCGGCATTCTGCATCGCCGCGAAAATCCCGCGCATATCGCCGCCGTCGCCGAGCACGGAATCCGGCCGATCGACATGGTCGTGGTGAATCTTTACGCCTTCGAAAAAACCGCCGCCAAGCCCGGTGTAGCCTTCGAAGAATTAATCGAGAACATCGACATCGGCGGACCATCCATGATCCGCTCCGCCGCCAAGAATTTTCACGACGTCGCCATCGTCACTTCACCCGCGGATTATCCGGCCATTGCCGAAGAACTCGTCCGAAACCAAGGCGCGCTCTCACTCGAAACCAAATGGCGTTTAGCGCAGAAAGCCTTCGCCACCACGGCTGCCTATGATTCGGCCATCGCCTCCACTCTCGAACGAATTCCTGACGTCAATAACTTCGAACTCGCCGCCAGCAGCGAATCCTTCCCTCAAACCCTCCGCCTCTCATTCCAGAAAACCCTCGACCTGCGCTACGGTGAGAACCCGCACCAGAAGGCCGCCATGTATTCGGACGGCTCCGGCATCGGAGTAGCCAATGCCCATCTTATTCAAGGCAAGGAACTTTCCTACAACAACATCGTCGACTTGCAAGCCGCCTGGGACCTCGCCCAGGAATTCGATCCCAATGAAGCCACCGTCTGCGCCATCATCAAGCACACCAATCCTGCCGGCACCGCCACCGGCAATACTCTCGCCGAAGCTTACAAACGAGCTCTCGAATGCGATCCCGTCTCGGCGTTCGGCGGCGTGATCGGCGTGAACCGTCCCATCGACGCCGAAGCCGCCGAAGAAATGCACAAGCTTTTTCTCGAAGTCATCGCCGCGCCCGCTTTCGATGAAGCCGCCAAAGCTCGCTTCGCCACCAAGAAAAATCTCCGCCTGGTCGAAGTCAAAGCCGCGCCACAAAAATGGATTCTCAAAAACATCTCCGGGGGGATCCTGCTGCAAGACAACGATGTGCGTCCTCTGCAAAACATCGACCTCAAAGTCGTCACCCAGCGCGCCCCCACACCAGAAGAAACCCGAGCAATGCTGTTCGCATGGAAGGTCTGCAAGCACGTTAAGTCCAACGCCATCGTCTATGCCCGCGATGGGCAGACCGTCGGCGTCGGCGCCGGACAGATGAGCCGCGTCGACTCGGCCAGGATTGGCGCCATGAAAGCGCAACTCCCGCTGCAGGGAACGGTCGCGGCCTCTGACGCATTTTTTCCTTTCCCCGACGGCGTCGAAGAAATTGCCAAAGCCGGCGCCACCGCCATAATCCAGCCCGGCGGTTCGCAGCGCGATCCCGAAGTCATCGCCGCCGCCGATCGGCTGGGCCTCGCCATGCTTTTCACCGGCGTGCGCCACTTCCGCCACTAGCGCGGAACCCATCACCCACCGCCGCATTAAAACAGTGACGTGAATCGTCCAGACCCCCCTTTGTCGTCGTTAGTGTCCTTCGTGGTTAAAGCCTTTCCTGCCTAAAGTCTTTACCAAACTTGACAATCTCCACACTTCAAGTCCCCTCGGTCGCTGTACCTCTGGGCATCGCTTCCACCTGCGTCGGACGCAGTGTTTTTTCCCAATCCCCCGCGTGCCGGGGTAGAATTAAGAAACACCAACGCGGCGGTTTTGCATCCAATGGTTATGGTTTCACGAAGTGCGCGCAGCGGTTGCAGCAGCAAGTCCGATATAAAATTCCAGCACTGTCAGGCCGAGCATGAATAGAATTTTCCGCACTTTTTTAGTGTCAACTTGTTTCGCTGTGGCCGCGGCCGCGCAAACCAGCCCGTCCTCGCCGGCGGCTTCCAAGCCAGAGCAGTCCAAATCGCCGCAGTCCGCACCATCAAAATTGGATCGCGCCGCCGCGTACTACCACTACACCCTCGCTCATATGTACGAAGAGCAAGTCACGATTTACGGCCGCAGCGACTTGGCCAATAAATCTTTGGACGAATACCGGCTCGCCATCGAGGCTGACCCTTCATCTGAATTCCTTACCTCCGCGCTGGCCGAGCTCTATGTGAAGACTGGACGCATCCGCGATGCCGTTCTCGAAGCCCAGGACATCATCAAGCGCGATCCCAGCAATCTCGAAGCCCACAAATTGCTCGGAAGGATTTATCTGCGTTCGCTCGGCGATATGCCCGGCAACGGCAATGGATCCGACAATGTGCTCAAGCTCGCCATCGAGCAGTACGAAATGATCGTGAAGATCGAGCCCACCAACGTCGACGACCATCTTCTCCTCGGCCGTCTCTACCGCCTGAACAACGACTTGCAAAAGGCGGAAAATGAACTCAAGACCGCGGTCAAGCTCGATCCCGATTCAGAAGAGGCCGTCACCACTCTCGCCCTGCTTTACACCGATGAAGGCGACACGGCTCATGCCCTGCAGGTGCTTAGCTCCGTGCCCGATGCGGGGCGCTCAGCCAAGCTGTACGCGGCTCTCGGCACTACATATGAGCAGCGCAAAGATTACAAGAGTGCCATCGACGCCTACAAACACGCCATCCAGTTAGATCGCGACAATCTCGATGCCATTCGCGGCCTCGCCGAAAATCTTTTGAACGATGGCCAGATCGACGCTGCACTCGATCAGTACAAAGTCATCGCCGACGCCAATCCGGAAGACGCCCAAACCTATCTCCGCATCTCTGAAATCTACCGCCGTCAGGGCAAATACGACGACGCCCTCGAAAGCCTGAAAAAGGCCCAGGCCATGGTCCCTGATGCCCTCGAAGTTCCCTACAACATCGCCGTGGTTTACCAGGCTCAGGGACGCTATGACGAAGCGGAAAAGATTTTGCAGGATCTGCTCAAGAAAACGGAGAAGCCTGATAACAGCTACTCCCAGGCCGACCGTAACAATCGTGGAATCTTTATCGAACGTCTGGGGATGGTTTACCGCGATCAGGAGAACTATCCGGCAGCCGTTGATACCTTCCGCAAAATGATTCCGCTCGGGGATGAAAACGCGCGCACCGGCTATCAGGACGTCATCGATACTTATCGCGAAGCCAAACAGTGGACCGAGGCCACAGCCGTCGCCAAAGAAGCTGCCCAAAAACTTCCCAACGACCGCGATTTGCGAATGGTGCTCGACGCTCAACTCGCCGACACGGGCGATCCCGACAAGCCTCTCGCCGACGTCCGCTCCATGCTCAAAGGTACGCCCGAGGATCGCGATATCTACCTCCGACTTGCCATCATGAATACGCGCCTTAAACGCTGGAGCGACGCCGAAGAGGCTCTCAACAAGGCCGAACAGCTCTCCACCAAGCCCGACGACAAAGAGTATGTCTACTTCTTGCGCGGTTCAACTTACGAGCGCGAAAAGAAATACGACGAGGCCGAAGCGGAATTTAAGAAAGTCCTCGCCATCAATCCGCAGAGTTCTGCGACGCTCAACTATCTCGGATATATGAACGCCGACCGCGGCGTCCAATTGGATGAGTCGCTCAATTTCATCAAGCTGGCCGTCAGCCTCGAGCCCACCAACGGCGCCTACCTCGACTCCCTGGGTTGGGCTTACTTCAAACTTGGCAAGTACGACTTGGCTGAAGAGGCCTTGAACAAAGCATCCCTGCACATGGCTTCCGACCCAACCGTGCAAGATCATCTTGGCGATCTCTATCAGAAGACCGGCCGCCTGAAGCTGGCCGCCGCCCACTGGGAGCGCGCCGTCCAAGAGTGGAACAAGACGGTGCCATCCGAAGTGGACTCCGACCTGTTCGCCACCACGCAAAAGAAACTCGATGCCGCCAAAGTCCGCATCGCCAGAGAAGAAACAGGGAAGCAGTAGCGACGAAGTTCTTGATCTCGCCCGAAGCCCCGCATTTTTGCGGGGCTTCTTTTCTGCGATTCATAACCATCGCATTTTGCTAAACTCCGCGCATGTCCGACAGTTCAGAATGTTCGCCGCCGAACCTCGAGATCCGCGTGGCCACAACAAACGATGTCCCTGAAATTTTGCGCCAGCGTCGCGCCATGTACGAAGACATGGACTATCGAGATGCCGATGCGCTGGCAGCGATGGCATCCATCTCGGCCGGCTACCTGATCAAAGCCTTGTCCGATGGCTCGTTCCGGGCTTGGCTAGCCTTACTCGCAAATCGGGCCGTTGCCGGAGGCGCGGTCGTCGTTTCTCCATGGCCCGCCCATCCTTACGATTTGGATTGTCGCCGCGCAACCATTCTGAACGTTTACACGTACCCCGAGAATCGCCGCCGCGGCATCGCGCGTCAGATCATGCAAAGGATGATTGATTGGTGCAGGCGTGAAGGCTTCACCCACGTCAGCCTGCACGCCAGCGCGGATGGACGTCACCTTTACGAATCGCTCGGCTTCGAACCCAGCAACGAGATGCGCCTCACTCTACGCGCTGAGAGATAGTTACGCGGAGGGATAGTTGATTGATGCTAAACTTTCCCCATGCTCGCCGGCTACGCGGTGCAGGTGGAACATTCCCGCGGCCGCCGCGTCCCTGAACCGCCGCATCCCTACCGCAACGATTTTCAGCGCGACCGCGATCGCGTCATCCACGCCCGCGCCTTTCGCCGCCTCGAAGACAAAACCCAGGTTTTCACCCGCCGCTATTCTGACCATTTCCGCAACCGCCTCACCCATACCATCGAAGTAGCGCAAATCTCCCGCACCGTCGCAGCAGCGCTCGGCCTCAATGTCGACCTGGCCGAAGCCCTCGCCCTGGTGCATGACCTCGGCCATCCCCCCTTCGGGCACTCTGGCGAAAAAGCGCTCGACGCTGCCATGCGCGCCAATGGACTCTCTTTCGATCACAACCTGCACGCCCTTCGCATCGTCGAAGACTTCGAGCAGCGCTACGCCGCCTTTCGTGGCCTGAATCTCACCTTCGAAGTGCGCGAGGGCATCATCAAACACTCGCGCGATTACGACCCGGCCAAACATCCGGAACTGGCTGAATATTTGCTCGATCAGCGTCCCCCTCTCGAAGCCCAGCTCATCGACCTGACTGACGAAATCGGCTACAACACTGCCGACCTCGACGACGGTTACGAGGCCCATCTCTTGACCCTCGATCAAATCCGAGCCGGCGTGCCCATCTTTGAACGTTTCTTCCGCGAGGTCGAGCAAACCTATCCTGACGTTCCCGCCAAACTGAAATTCAACGAAGCTCTGAAAGGTGTATTCAACCGTCTGGCCGGCGATCTGATCACCAACACCCAGGCCCGCCTAAAGCGCGCCGGGATCAAAACTCTGAACGATGTTCGCCTGCAAAAAGATCGCCTTGCCACATTCAGTCCCGCAGTAGAGTCCGAGCGCAGGCAGATCAAAGATTTTCTCTACGACAATCTCTATTACAGCCCTTCGCTAGCCGACGAAAAAGACGCAGCCGAACGTATTGTCACCGAACTGTTCGCCTTCTGGATGAAAACTCCTTCAGCCCTACCCCACTATTATCAGAACAAAGCGGAACAGGAATCCCTGTCCCGCGTGGTCTGCGATTACATCGCCGGCATGACCGATCATTTCATCATCGAGCAGCATGAAAAATATTGCAGTGGGAAGGAGCCTTCACCGCCAACAACTGAGTAATAAGCATTACCTTGGGCTTCCGCTACCCCGTGTCTGAGCTTTTTCGTCTGATAGCCCTCCACGGGCCCCTCCGTAACCAAGCCCGGCAAGCCCCCAACTTCTCAAATGGTTCGATTCCCGGCGACCCTCCCTTTTGGCCCGATATACGCAGTTTTTATATCTGCTTTGCCAAAATTACCCTCCTACCATCACCAAGGTTATCCCTCCCGCCAGTCCGGGCGTACAATGTCTATGGATATCAAGGATTTAGCATTCCAACCCTCGAACCGGGGTTTGGCATCCGAACTGTACTAGAGACTGTGGCGCGAGCATGCTTTAAGGCGCCGGTTTTTAGGGATTTCAGGTATGCGTGGCGTCACCGGCATACCCGGCAAAGCGAACGTCGCTTGCTTCGTCGCACAGTTTTAGGGGACGCAATCAATCACGCAACACGCCTGTTTTGGCGTGCTGGAGTGGAGCCCCAAAAACGCTCCCCCAACATCGGAGGAAGTTTTTTATGAACACCCGCATCTTAGTTACTCTGCCCCTGGCCGCCGTGCTGGCATTTCCAGCCTTCGCCCAGACTTCGTCTACCCAGGATCAATCGAATCAATCAACCGCGTCACAAACCAGCCAGTCGACCGATACGGCTACCGGCAAGCAGCCCTTGCAACCACCCAGCCGTGAAGGTTTCTGGGGCCGCGTGAATCCCTTTGCCCGCAAGAACTATGTAAAGCGGCAGACCGAACCAATCCGCGACCGCATCAACGAACTGGATGATCTAACCGCGGCCAACAGCAAAGCCATCAAAGACACCGATGCCCGCGCGCAAGCTGGCATCAAAATGGCTTCCGATAAGGCCAATGAGGCCGATCAGCACGCCATCGATGCAGGCAACAAGGCCACCATGGCGCAGCAGAGCGCGCAGCAAGCTTCTACCCGCATTCAGACTGTAGAGACCGTGGTCAGCAACATCGACCAGTACAAAGCCTCGAACCAGACCGAGATTCGCTTCAAGCCCGGCCAGACCGTCCTCAGCAAGAACGCCAAGGACGCTCTCGACGAGATGGCGAACACCGTCAAGGGACAGAGGGGCTATATCATCGAAGTGCAGGGATTCTCTTCCGGTAGGGGCCAGATTGCAATTTCGAACTCGCAGAAAATGGCCGAGTCCGTGGTCCGCTACATGGTGCTCAACCACGAAATTCCGGTTTACCGGATTTACCTCGTTGGCATGGGCAATGCCCCGGTCGCTGGTGCGGATCAGGACACGAAGTCCAAGCACATGAGTGGTGGGCGCGTGGAAATCAGTCTCCTGAAGAACGACCTGGAGCAGCTCTCCAGCAATTCTTCGGCTCCCGCTACCTCTGCAGATCAGCAACAACAGCCAAAGTAGTTCTAACTAACTCAAGTTTGGGACCAAGGGCGCCTCGCCCAAGTCCCTCCCCCAGAAAAAGCCCCTCGCGCAAGCGAAGGGCTTTTTCGTGCCAGGATCAGAGTGTCTGCAATCAGGTTATGCGCGGTCAGGCGAGGTTCGTATCTAAGGCGAGGTTCGTATCAGGGTATGCCTTTAGGCATACCGCCGCATTCCCACTACGGACCGCGCCTTCAGGCGCTGCTTGAGCCCGCCCCACCGGTTCGCATGAAGCAATAAAAACAATTGACCTCGTTTCCAGAAACCTTCCCTAGCCCGGGTGGTGGTGAAAGTGAAGCAGCAACATGTGAGTCACAAAGCCCACAACAAACCATGCCGCTGCCTCTAATATTCGTTTGAATCCTGGCGTCATGATGGAAGAATACCCTGACGATCCATCCTCTGTCAGCTTCACCACCGCCAGTTCCGCATCGCGCGGAAACTACGCCCGGTAGGCCCCCGCCTTAATGCCAAGGTGGTCCAGCTTCGACTGAAGCGTCGTGCGCTTCAACCCCAGCCGTGCCGCCGCCCCGTCGGCTCCCCCCAGCTTTCCATGGCACTCCCGAAGTACGCGAAGAATGCGTTCGCGCTCGTTATTCCGGAGATGATCTTTAGTGCCGCATTCGTCATGGCTGTTCTCGGCCTGCAATTCGGTAAGCGGCGCCTGCAAAACCGATCCCGGAGTAAGGATCACAGACCGCTCCACAAAGTTTTCCAGTTCCCGAATGTTTCCTGGCCACTCCCACCGCACCAGTATTTCCATCGTCTTTGATGGAATGCTGGTAATGGATTTCTTCATCTGCGTCGCAAACTTGCGCACGAAGTGCTCGATGAGCGGGCGAATGTCCTCTCGTCGCTCCCGCAAAGGCGGTATGACAATAGGAAACACGTTCAGCCGGTAATACAAGTCGTTGCGAAACTCGCGCGTCTTCACACTCTGCAGCAAATCCCGGTTGGTCGCCGCCAGCAGCCGAAAATTAACCTTCAACGTCTGCGTTCCACCCAGCCGTTCGAATTCCTGATCCTGAAGCACGCGCAGCAGTTTAGGCTGCAGGCTCAGTGGAATCTCTGCAATTTCGTCGAGAAAAAGCGTGCCCTTATCGGCCAGTTCCAGCCGTCCCAGTTTTCGCGCCACCGCACCGGTGAAAGCTCCCTTTTCATGGCCAAACAACTCGCTTTCCAGTAGACCGAAGGGAATAGCAGCGCAGTTCAACTTAATAAAGCTGTTGCCCTGCCGTTTACTCAGACGGTGCAAGGCTCGCGCCACCAATTCCTTGCCCGTGCCGGTTTCTCCCAGCAACAGCACTGTGGCGTCGCTCGGAGCGACCTTCGCTGCCTTTTCCATCACTTGTTTCAAAGCTTTGCTGCGCCCGATGATTTCCCCGAAGCCAAGTTCGGTATCGATGGTTTCTTCCAGGTAAAGCTTTTCCTCCGCCAGCTTTTCCTTTGCCCGTCCCAGTTCCGCCGTGACTTCGCACAATTCGCGCACATTGCTTCGCAAGGCTTCCTCAGCCTTCTGGCGAGCTTCCTGTAACCTCACCGTCTCCGTAACATCTCGCTGAATCCCCCATGTGCGCACCAGCATTCCATTCTCGACCGTGCCAATCATGCTGTTGACGAAGACCTTGGGATTGCCATGAATATCGATTTCGTGAGACTCGCGCTCCAGTACTCGAAAGCCGGAGCGTATGTAATCTCGCGTCAGTTCAATGTTGCGGGGATCGTCCACCACCAGCATCTCCGTCAGGCGCTTGCCCACCAATTCCTTCCCGGACGCCGCACCGTACATCTTCGCCTGGGCGTCGTTACATTCCCCCACGAAGGAATCGTAAAGAATGTGATGAACCATTTCGTCTTCCGAAAGATTGACGGAAACCGGCGCGTCCATTTCCATCCGAAAGATGCCCTCCGAACTCTGCGATACAAATAAGCGATACTTCTCCTCGCTCCGCCGCAGGGCCTCCTCCGCCCGTTGCCGCTCGGTGATGTCGTGGCAAGTACCTACCAGGCGAACCGGGCATCCTTCTTCGTTATGAAAGACCTTCCAGTGCTCCTCCAAGAATTTGACGCGGCCGTCTGCCATGACAATCCGATATTCGACCGTCGAGGGTACGCCCTTTTCAAGTGAAGCCTCAAACGCCGCATCCACTTTCACGCGATCCTCCGGATGAATAAGCTCCACAAAGTCTGAACGCCTCGGGCGAAGATGGGAGGGGGCAGTCTCAAAGATGCGGTGTGTCTGCTCGGACCAGGTTATATCAAGGTTCGCCAAGTCGATTTCCCAACTGCCCACCCTTGCCACCGCTTGGGCCTCGATTAGGCGGGCGCGCTCGGTCTCCAATTGCTTTGCGACCCGCTGCTGCTGTCGCTTACTGGTTCGGAGGGCCTCCTCCGCCTGTTTGCGCTCCGTAACATCCAACAAGATACAGACGATTCGATCGACGCCCGTCGCACCCTCGATTGGAAAATGCGACACGAGCAACTCTCGCTCTCCCAACTTGGGATACTTGAATTTCAACTCGTATTGGACGACTTTGCCTTGAAAACACTCGTCCATCTTTTGCTTTACCCGAGCCAGCGTCTCCTCGCTGGCTCCTTCCGACCTCAATCGCCCCAGTACAGAACTTCCGATAACTTGTTCTCTCTTCGCGCCCCGATTGTTCAAGAAAGAGCGATTCGCGATCACGTAGCAGTAATCCCGATCCACCACTACGATCATCTCCTCCAGACTTTCGACGACTCTCTCGTATTCACGCAGTCGCGCCTCCACCTGCCTGCGTTCGGTGATGTCCTGTAGGGTTACGATCACTCCGGTGATCTCACCCTGCGCGTTGCGCAGTGGTCTCTTGCGGCTGCAGATCCATCGTTGGCCTCCGCCGGCGCTGCGAATGTTCTCGTCAGGTACAGTGACGGTCTGCCCCTGCAGCGCCCGGTCAAGCTCCACCCGCGGATCACGCCCCTTCACCTCTGGAGGAATCAGTTCATCGTAGAATTTACCTAGCGCAGCGCCGGCAGGAATTCCAGTCATCTCTTCCATGAACGGATTCCATGCAACACAACGCAGATTGCGGTCATACACCACCACTCCTTCGCTGACGCTGGCAATGATCTGGCGATTGAGTTCGCTCACCTCTTCTAACAATTTTTGCGTGCGCTTTTGTTCCGTAACGTCCCGGGCCATGCCGCTCACCAGCGGTTTTGCCATGCCCTCGCGTCGCAGAGTATTTGAGTACTCCCAGATCCGCCGCTCTCCCGTCCGGGTCACCACAACCAACAGGCCCTGAGCTTCACCGTCCTGCTCGATCTGCTTCAGATAGGAATCAAACTGTTTGCGGAATTCCCGGGCAATGTGTCCGCGCACCGGAATCCTCAGCATTTCTTCAACGCTATATCCGAGCAGTCGGGCTGAGGAGGGATTAACTGATAAAAGCCGGCCATCAAGATCGTGCAGCCACAGTAGATCCTGGCTGTGCTCCATCAGATCTTGGTACCAGTCTTCGCTTTCGTGAAGGGCGCGCCGAATGGGATCCAACTCATCCGGCTTTGCTTCAAGAACTGGACGTTTTTCGTGCCCAGGGTGTAAATCCATGTCTACCCCCTAAGCGGGCTGGGTGAAGTTGCTCCATCGCGAGTCTTGACTTCGGTTTTGAATTCTCCCGAGCGACCAAGCCGAGCGATCAGTGGCCAAAGAAATATCCCGAGCCCGATTGCCGCGGAGTCTAGCAGAACTCAGCTCCGTACGCTATCGCACATTGGTGGTGTGCGATTCCCGCAGTCCCGATTCTGCGCGAGACTGCCTTCCCTTCCCATGAGCGCTGTGTAAGTCTCCGCCACGATCGAACCGGCGCGACATTTTCCCTAGTTTGACCCTGACGCCCCCCACGGCTAAACTCGCTTTTCAGTGGGATTCCTATGAAGCGTATCGCGTGGCTCCTTCTACTCTCCTCCCTTTTTGTGCTTTCTACTTTTGCCGATGATGATGACGACAAGGAACAACCTCACCATGAAGACCTGAGCGCTTCCCAACTGGGCACGGTCGTCTTCCCGGTTTCCTGCTCCCCATCGGTTCAAAAGCCGTTCGAGCGCGGCGTGGCTCTGCTGCATTCATTCTGGTACGAAGAAGCGGAAAAGCAATTTCAGAAGATCGCCGCCGACGATCCGCACTGTGCCATGGCCCACTGGGGTGTGGCCATGAGCCTCTGGCACCAGCTCTGGAACCAGCCCGACGCCAAAGTTATCCAGGCAGGTCAGGACGAAATTCACGAGGCACAAACTACTGACGGCCCCACTACTCCGCGCGAGAAAGCCTACATCTCGGCCATCGCAGCTTTTTACACCGGCTCCAAACGGCTAGACCACGACGCCCGCACCAAAGCCTATTCCGACGCGATGAAAAAGGTTTACACCTCCTACCCTGAAGATCACGAAGCCGCCGTCTTCTATGCCCTCTCGCTGCTCGCTTCCGAGCCTCACGACGACGCCACCTTTGCCAATCGCAAGCAAGCCGCCGAGATTCTGGAAAAGCTTTTCGCTACGGAACCCGACCATCCCGGCGTGGCCCACTACCTGATCCATGCCTATGACAAGCCGCAGCTGGCCCAACTCGGCCTGCCCGCGGCCCGCCGCTATGCCCAGATTGCGCCCGCCTCTCCCCACGCCTTGCACATGCCCTCGCACATCTTCGCCCGTGTCGGCCTCTGGCAGGACGATATCAACTCCAACCTCGCCTCCATCGCCGCCACCCGCAAAACCGCCGCCATGCATATGGGCGGTGAAGGCCACCAGTTCCACGCCATGGATTTTCTTTTCTACGCCTATATGCAAAGCGGACGCGACGCCGACGCCAAAGCCCTGATCGAAGAAATTCGTGCCATGCCCAACAAGAAAGACGATATGTATGGCAAGGGATACGACCCGCACGCTGCGACTCTCTCCCACCTGACCGCTCTCTATCCGATCGAAATGCACGATTGGCCCGCCGCCGCCGCGCTGCCTCCAGCCGAGATCGAAGGCACGGCGGAGGATTCGGTCATTTATTGGACGCGCGCTATCGGATCGGCGCATCTCCACCAGCCCGATGCCGTGCGCAAAGATATCGCGGCAATTGAGAACATTCATCAACGGCTGGTGAAAAGCAAATCCGAATTTGCCGACGCCGTCGAGGACGATCACAATGAAGCCCAAGCCTGGCTAGCCTTTGCCGAAGGCAAAATTGACGATGCCGTCGAAGCCATGCGCCCCATCGCCGACAAAGAAGATTCCCTCGGCGAGGAACCTGAAGGCATCCCCGCCCGCGAAATGATCGCCGACATGCTGATGGAAGCCAACCGTCCGCAGCAGGCTCTGGCCGAATATCAAACCGACCTCAAACTCAATCCCAACCGCTTCGATGCCCTCTACGGCGCCGCCCGCGCCGCCGAAGCCGCCGGCAAACAAACCGACGCCACCGAATACTATGCACTGCTATTGAAAGTCTGCGACGGATCAAACTCAACGAGGCCCGAACTCAGCCAGGCAAGAAAACTGGTGGCGCAGAAATAATCACAACTCGAGTTTCATGCTCGGTAGAGAAAGAGAAAGCGAGGGAGCAGCCTTAACATTAAGATTACGACCAGAAGGATTGCAGACGTAATCACCCACACCGTAAGCACTTGCTCCCAGTCGAGAGGGAGTTTCTCCAGAACCTTCATTTGGTTGGGAAGGAAGGCACGCTTCCTTTCAATCAGGAAGGTCCCGGTAGGTATCAGAGGGAGCCAGAACAACACAATGAATATGGTCGTTTTAAACCGTTCCATCTCAGTTTCGGGGCTGTAGATGCGCCCAGCTTTTCCAAACCGCTTACGACCAATGCCGCAAGAATGAAAAACGAATAGGCTTCCAATGTTCTTCCCCTGTTCCTCTTTGCGCTGCTCTTCGTCTTTACGAAAAGCGCTTAATCCCTCCGCGCTGTTGATTCTTCGCCTTGCGAGTTCATCATGGAGGACAACGTTGGCCGCGGGAGTCAGTTGCTCTGGATCAAGTGCCAGTCGCAATAGCTCCTCGTCCGTCTTGCCCCGGTATTCCTCGATGAGATATTGGATTTCCACGGCGCACATCTTAGTCCTTCCTAAGCCGCGGAACAACAGCCTGTTCAAGGTGTTCTCTGGCCAGCGAGATTCGTTCAGAGCCTCCTAGTGCACGAAAAACGTCATCTTGAGAACCAGCACCGCCATCATCCCCGCCGCCCCCAGCAGCGCGTTGTACTCCCGATGTTTCAAATACAAATCCAAAGAAAATCCATCTGAGACTTCGCCACCAGCATTCGATCCCAGAGTCAGCCTCGGCAACATCCTCGGCACCCTCCCCGCATATTCCTCAAAATCAGAAAACCTCTGCCGCAAGAAAGTCTCTTCATCTCGAATCACCGGCAGATAGATGACAACAAACATCACCACAACCGCCACCCCCACCCACCAACTCCGCGCCGCCACCGCAAATCCCAACCCCATCACTAGCGATCCCAAATAAAGCGGATTGCGCGTATATGCATAAGGACCGGAAGTCGCAAGCGCCTCATTCTTTCGCACATGCCCCGAAGCCAGCGCCCGAATCAAAAGCCCCGCCAAAACCCCAATCGCTCCCAGCATCAATGATCGCCAAGTCGGCCGCGCCAGCCAAAAATAAAACACCGCAAACAGAAACCCCAGCGGCACCCGAATCCGCCCCGTGATCTGTGACCATCCAGACATGCATTTTCCAAGCCAACAATCTCGTGCCCCCCGTCGGCTAAGGCCCCAGACGAAATCTGCCCAAGTCTGGCCTTTGGGTGGCGCAGCGCTTCCAGCGCTGCGATAAACGCCTATCTTTGATTAACGATGGCTTTAGCCCCTGGGGTTACCCGCCCATCAACTCCTTCGCCGCCCTCACCACCGCCTCGCTCCCAATCCCCAGCATGCCCTCATCCGCCGCCGCACGCCGCGCATGCGAAGTAATGCTCTCCGAATTGCGCAGCACAACGCTGCGCATCCCATAAGGCCCGTTGCGCGCCGGATCTGTCGGCCCATAAATCCCCACCACCGGAACCCGCAACGCCGTCGCCAGATGCAGCGGCCCCGTGTCGCCCCCCACAAACAGCCGCGCCCGTCGCATCAATGCGATCAATTCCGTCAGCGTGCATTTCATCGCGCGAGCCGTCCCTCTGCTCGCCGCCTCCGCCGCGCACACCAACTCCTCTTCGCCCGGACCATAATTCACTATCGAACGCAGCCCTTGCTCTGCCAACCCGCGTGCCACCTCGCCGTAGCGCTCCGCCGGCCAACGCTTCGCGCCCCACCCCGCACCCGGATTCAAAATCGCAAAATCGCCGGTGCCATATTCCCCAAGCCGCTGCTCGACTCGCGCCTCAGCCTGCGGATCGTGCGGAAAGTCGTGAGAAATATCCGGCGCCAATCTCTTCCTCGGACTCCCGCACAGCGCCTCCGCCACCGAAAGATTCTGCTGAATAACATGCATCCCGCGCGCCACTACTTTCCGCGTATACCACAAACTGGCCGGAGACTCTCGCGCCTCCGCAGCACCATACACCGCGCGCGCCCCTGACCAGTGTGCCAACATCGCCGACCGCATCGCCCCCTGCAGGTCCACCGCAACGTCGTACTGCGCCGCACGCACATCGTTCCACACCGTCGCCACGCGCTGCACCGTCGAAATCGAGAGCAGTGATTTCCCCCAACCCTTCAGGTTCACCGTGTGAACCTCATCCACCAGCGGCCGAAGCGGCGACCGCTGTCCCCGCCGTGTCCCTCCCGGCGCGCACAGCAGTTCAGCCCAGCGCTCCTCAATCAGCCAGCCGATGTACGCTTGCGGCAGCGCCGTGCGCAGAGCTCGAACCGCAGGCAGCGTGTGGATCACGTCTCCCATGGCGCTTAGCCGCACAATCAGCAGGCGCTCGATCTTTTTTTCGGAGGAAATATCAAGACTAGCCGTCTCGAAACTCACGGCTGCCTCGTCGCCAGTCGCGTCCGAATAATTTCGCTGGTGGAATGATCCTTCGCATCGCCCACGATCGCCACCCGCCCGCCATATTCAGCTACCGCATCGCGCTCCGGAACCGACTCCACCGTATAGTCCGTCCCTTTCGCCTGAATATCCGGACGAATCTCGCGAATCAAAGCCCGAACATCAAGTTCATCGAAAATAACCACAGCATCCACGTCGCCCAGTGCCGCCACAATTTCCGCACGCTCCTCCGCCGGCATTACCGGGCGCCCTTCGCCCTTGAGCGCCCGCACTGATTCGTCAGAATTGACGGCCACCACCAGCCTGCCGCCCAGTTCCTTCGCGCCGCGCAGATATCGCACGTGCCCCACATGCAGCAAATCGAAATTGCCATTGGCCAGAACGATTCTTTCGCCCGCGCGCCGCCAGCCTTCCACGCGCTCGCGCAGTTCCTTGCGCCCTGCAATTTTGCTCTTACTCATCTCAGTGTGGTCGCGTGGAGGGCGGAGCCTGTTCCAGCGCCCGCAACAGTTCTTCCCGGGAAACCGTCGCCGTGCCGCGCTTCATCACCACAATCCCGCCCGCATAGTTGGCCAGCTGCGCCGCTTCTTCTGTGCTGGCCCCGGCCGCCAGCGCCGCGCTGAACGCCGCAATCACCGTATCGCCCGCCCCGGTCACATCAGCCACTTGATCGGATCCATAAATCGGAATGTCCACCGGCCCATGATTCTGATCGAAAGCAACCATGCCGTCGCGCCCTCGCGTAATCAGCAGCGACTGCAGACCCATCCGCTCCATTATTTGTTGCCCCGCCTGGCTCACCTTGTCCCAGTCCTGCCCAATTCGCACCCCCAGCGCCGCCTCCACTTCGGGCTCATTCGGAGTCGCCGCCGTGGCCCCGGAATACTCGAGCAAACGGTAGCGCGAATCCAGAATCAGAGGCACATTCGCGATTCTTCGCCGTCCACTCTGCCGCAACGCATTCACAATCGCCGGACTCGCCGATCCGTACCCGTAGTCCGACACCAGCAGCGCATCCGAAGCCCGCAAATATTCTCGCGTCGCCAGAAACAACTCGCGGGTCAGATGCCGGTTCGGAGGACCCTCAGGCTCGCGATCCACGCGCACCACCTGCTGTCGAGTATTGTGCGTCATGCCCGCAAGAATCCGCGTCTTCGTAACCGTCGTATAACTCTTATCCTTTAACACTCCGCTGACCGGAATGCGCTTGTGCCGAAAACATTTCAGCAGCAGTCTCCCCGGCTCGTCGTCACCGACAGCTCCCACCGGAAGCACATTCACTCCCAGATCAGCCAGGTTATTCACCGCATTCGCCCCGCCGCCCGGCACTACCGTCCGTTCGCGATGCTTCAATATCAACACCGGTGCTTCGCGCGAGACTCGCGAGATCTCCCCATACACGAATTCGTCTGCGACCAGATCCCCCAGAACCGTAATAGTGACCTTGGGGAATGCTTCGATAATTTTCCGCAGCCGCTCCACTTCCTTCAAATGTTTCGTCATCAAAATCTAATGACCTGTCATTCCGAACCAGTCTTCTTTGCGCAGTGAGAGCCTGGCCTGAGCAAAGCCGAAAGCAATCTGGGCGAGCCGCGCGATGCGGCGCGTTCTTTGCGACGCAACATTCGCGCGTCGAGCTCGCTTCCTTATATCAACGCATTTTCTCACGAGCGCTGGTGCCGCTCCTCGATCGTACGCAGCATGGTATCCACAGCGTTAGCTGCATCGGCCAGTTCCATCTTCACCGGAATCACCGCCAGCGGTGCCAGCGCGTCCAGATATCCGCCCAGGTTCACCGCGTCTTTCTCGGTCGTAACGAAGCCTCCCGCCTCGCTCCTCTGCTTTAACTGCAGCAGATCGTGAACATCTTTTTCAGTATAGGCATGATGATCGCGGAAGAAGGCTTCCGCCACCGGATCGATGCCCGCAGCCCGCAGCTGCAACAAAAAATTCTGCGGACGCGCAATGCCGCAGAACACAATCGGCCGGTCCGCAACCTTCGGCGTAACTCCCTGCGTCACGATCCCTCGCCGCACCCGCCATACCATCTTTCCGGCCACCGGAAACGCTTCCGGCGCAGCCCCGCTCGCCAGCACCACAACATCCGCTCGTTGCAACGAACTTAGAGGCTCCCGCATCCGTCCCGCCGGAAGCAAACGATCCCGCGTGTCCTCCGGCGTCACCAGCACGATATCGAAGTCGCGAGCCAACCCGCGATGTTGAAAGCCATCGTCCAGCAAGTGCATCCGCGGACCAAGCTGTGACTCGGCAAATTTCCCCGCCTCATACCGATTTTCCCCCACCACTACCGGCGCCTGCAGTCGCCTCGCAATCAGCAAAGGCTCATCCCCAAACTCCGCTGGAAGCCCGCCAGGATCCACCAGCAACACTCCGCGAGTCTT
Organism: uncultured Acidobacteriota bacterium; assembly: GCA_963842075.1. Lineage (GTDB taxonomy): Bacteria > Acidobacteriota > Terriglobia > Terriglobales > Acidobacteriaceae > Sulfotelmatobacter. The sequence continues at coordinate 40,873 of CAWJFA010000025.1, forward strand.
GCGCCCATACCCCCGCGACAGCACATCGAATCCAATTCCGCGTGCCTTCAACAACTCACCCAACAAAATAACGAACGGAGTCTTCCCCGAGCCTCCCGCCGAAATATTTCCCACGCTGATCACCGGTCCCTGCAGCCGTCGCGAGCCCAGCACCCTGCCGTCGTAGAGCGCATTGCGCGCTCCCACCATCCCCCCGTAGATCGCCGACAAAGGATTGAACTTCATGGCAGCGCCAGCAACTGCCGCAGTTCCCTCACGGTCCGGGCCGTAGCTCCAACCTGCGATTGCATGGTTTCGGCAGCGCGCTGCCCCAAACCTCGTCGCTCCACGTCGTTCGAGAGCAACTCCATTAACACGAGCGGCAATTCTGCGGGACCAACCACACGTACCGCGTCCCGGCTCACAAACAAATTCACAATGTCGCGAAAGTTTTCCGTGTGATTTCCCACCACCGTAGCCACGCCATGCTGTGCCGGTTCAATAATGTTGTGCCCGCCGCGCGGCACCAGGCTTCCTCCCACAAACGCAATATCGGCGAGTCCATACAGCGCAGCCAACTCTCCAATTGTATCCAGCAGCAGAACTCCTCCGGCCAGCGCCTCTCCCTGCCAGACCGATCGTCTGCTGTAGCGAATCGACATTTTCCCGAGCAGCGCCTCCACTTCGGAAAAGCGTTCCGGATGCCGTGGTGCAAGAATCATTACCGCCCGCGGATGTTGCACCAGCACGTTTTCAAACGCCTTCAACAGCAGCGTCTCTTCACCCTCCACGGTGCTGCCGCACACCAGCACCGGCCCGCCGCCGTTCGCCGCAATCGACTTCCTCAAGCTCTCGACGATCGCAGGCGGCTCCGGTGCAGGAAGATCAAACTTCAGATTTCCCGCCACCCGCACTCGTTCCGCCCTGGCTCCAATATCCTGCAGCCGCGCCCCATCCGCGCTGGTCTGCGCCAGGAACAAGTCCACATTCGCCAGCACTTTTTTCAGCAATCCTCGAAACCGCCGGTAACGCGGCCACGACCGGTCCGAAATCCGCGCATTCACCACCGCAATCCGTGCCCCGCTGGCCTGCGCCAGCCGCATAAAGTTCGGCCAGAATTCGGTCTCCGCTATCACCACCATTTTCGGCCGCAGAGCGCGCAGATACGGCCGGATCGCGAACCCGAAGTCCATCGGGAAATAAAACACGTTCGCTTCTCCGAATCTTTTTCGCGCCAACGCCTGCCCCGTATCGGTCGTCGTCGAAATAAATATTCCATGCCCCGGCAAACTGTTTCTCAAATCCTCCACTAAGCCCCCGATCGCCAACACCTCGCCCACGGAAACAGCATGAACCCAAATCACCGCCTCATCCGCCTCGCGAAGCTTCAACCGCTCCGGAATCAGTCCCATCCTCTCCGCAAACCCCTTGCGGTATTTCCCCCGCAGAGCCATTTGGAAAAGCCAGTAAGGCAGGCTTACCAACATCGCAACCGCCAGCCCCGCGCTGTAGAGAAAGTTGTAGAGAGAAGAGATCAAGTCCAGCCATTCTAAACAAACCCCGGCTGCGTTCTAAATGAATCATCAATCCAGAAAAGAAACGGACTCCCATTGCTTCTATAATTGAAAACATGCAGCCAGTTGAAAGGGGATTCAGTCGCGCGCTGTTCGCCGTGTGCGTACTGGCAGGATTCGCGGCTTCGCTCGCCGCCAAAGACTTTGCCAAACCCGCAGCCAAGCCCGCAAATTCATATCCCGCACACGACGACCACTCCGACGAAAAAGTCGCCATCGCCGCCGATCCCTACGACACTCCCGACAAGGCGAAGATTTTCTCCGTGAACTTTCACGATCACGGCCTTATGCCAATTTTCTTCATCGTGACCAACGATGGCGCCCAGCCCATCTCCATCGCCAACATGCAGGTCACGCTCACCACCGCCAACCACTCCAAACTCACGCCCATTTCTTCTGAGGACATCTACCGCCGCCTCTCCAATCCCCGCGCCAGCACCGACCCAGCCATCCCCTTTCCCATCCCGCACAAGAAAGTAAAAGGCACGATCAGCCAGAAAGAACGCGACGAGATCGAGTCCTCCCAATTCGCCGCCAAAGCCGTCGAGCCCCACGCCACCCAATCCGGATTCTTCTTCTTCGACGTCGAAGACATTTCCGCGCCCCTCGCCGGCGCCCACATCTTCGTCACTGGTGTAAACGATGCGAAAGGCACCGAACTGATGTACTTCGAAATTCCCATGGAAAAATAATTAAACTCCATCCCGGAATACGAACTAGATCCTTTCACGCCCCCAATTCCAATTCCCCTGTAAAATCAAATCATCTACCCCGGAGCCACTTCCGCATTGTCTTTTCTCGACCAACTCAACCCGCAGCAGCGCGAAGCCGTCGAAACCACCGAGGGACCCGTCCTCATCCTCGCCGGCGCCGGCAGCGGCAAAACCCGCGTCATCACTTACCGCATCGCCTATCTCATCGAGCACCTCGGCGTGATGCCGGAATCCATCCTGGCCATGACCTTCACCAACAAAGCCGCCGCCGAAATGAGCGAGCGTGTCGAAAAACTTGTTGGCGGACTCAGCATCGCCAAACCCGTCATCTCGACATTCCATTCGTTCTGCGTGCGCGTTCTTCGCCGCGACATCGAAGCCCTGCAGATTCCCTCCGCCATCCCCGGCCAGCCGCCCATCGGCCACACCAAAAAATTCGTCATCTACGACGAGAGTGACATGCAGTCCGTCGTCAAAGGCATCATGAAGCGCCTCGGACTCGACGACAAACAACTCACTCCCCGCACCGTCCTCTCGCGTATCTCCTGGGCGAAGAATCACATGCTCGATCCCCAGGAACTGTACCTGCAATCAGCCGATCCCAAGAGCGAAAAGATTGCGCATCTCTTCGAGGAATACCGCAAAGAGTTGCGCAAAGCCAACGCTCTCGATTTCGATGACCTCCTGCTCGAAGCCACCCGCCTGCTGAAAACCGCCGCGCACGTCCGCGAATATTACAACCGCCGTTTTCAATATCTTCTGATCGACGAATATCAGGACACCAATCGCCCGCAATACGAACTCATGCGCATGCTCGCCGGCTCGCGCCACAACATCTGTGCCGTTGGCGATGAAGATCAGTCGATTTATTCCTGGCGCGGTGCCGATATTCGCAACATCCTCGAGTTTGAACAGGATTTCCCCGAAGCAAAAATCATCCGCCTGGAACAAAACTACCGTTCCACGCAAAACATTCTGCAAGCCGCATCGTCAGTGGTCGCCAACAACCTGAAACGCAAAGGAAAGAACTTGTGGACCTCGCGCCAGGGCGGCACGAAACTCGGCTACTACGAAGCTCCGGACGGCGAAAACGAAGCTCTCTTCGCCGCCGACCACATCGCAAAATATCTGCGCGAGGCTGCCCAGCGCGGCGAAACTCCGCGCGCCACCGTGCTCTACCGCACCAATTCTCAGTCACGCCTGTTTGAAGAGGCCATGCGCCGCTATGGCCTCAAATACAAAGTGGTCGGCGGATTTTCTTTCTACGAGCGCTCCGAGATCAAAGACATGATCTCCTATCTCAAAGTTATCCAGAATCCCGATGACTCCATCTCCCTGCTGCGCGTAATCAACACGCCCACCCGCGGCATCGGCAAAAACACCATCGACACCATCGAACGCCTCGCTCTCGAAACCGGCCTCTCGCTCTGGGGCGCCGTCGGCGAAGCCATCCGCCGCCAACTCCTCCCCCAGCGCGCAATCTCATCGCTGAAAAGTTTTCAGCAGTTAATCCTCGACGCCCAAGCCATGCTAGCCGGCACCTTCATCGATCACCTGCAAGAAAGCATGGAGACGACAAGCGTGGAGGCGAAAAGTGTCGAGACCACGAGGAACCCCAGTCCCGAAGGGACGACATTCATTAGCCCCGGACGTAAGTCCGGGGTAGGCGAGGATAACGGCGCGAGTCCCTTCAGGGACGGCACCGACGCCGCCGCCTTCGATCCCACCGAATTCGAAAACACCGCCTTCGATTTCGGCGGAGCCTACATCACCGCGGAGCACTCCTCTGCCCCGCCCAAATCTTCCACCGAAAATCAATCGAACCCGCCTATCTCCGAAAATTCAACGCCATCGAACTCTTTTCCCGCCCCCACCATCAGCACCGCCGACATCCTCAAATTCCTGATCGACCGCACCTCCTACATCAAGCTGCTCGAAGCTGAAGACACCCCCGAAGCTTTCTCTCGCATCGAAAATCTGCGCGAACTCGTCAACGCCGCCATGGATTCTCGCGACCGCGGCGAAACCCTCGATCAATTCCTCGACCACGCCGCCCTCATCAGCGACGCCGACGACTACGACGAGCGCGCCCAGATCACCCTCATGAGCCTGCACGCCGCGAAAGGTCTCGAGTTCCCGCTCGTCTTTCTCAGCGGCCTCGAAGAAGGTTTGTTCCCACACTCCCGCACCATGCTCCAGCCCGACGATGTCGAAGAAGAGCGCCGCCTCTGCTACGTCGGCATGACCCGCGCCATGGACCAGCTCATCCTGACCCGCGCCGTCTACCGCCGCCGCTACGGCACCGACCTCCCCGAAGCCAGCGTCCCTTCAAGATTTCTAGAAGAAGTTCCCATCCAGCTTATCGAAGAACTAGGCCGCCGCCGCACAGCTGGAGCAAGCACGGCTCATGTGGGGACGGCCGCCCTCGGGAGCCTGCCCCGAGCGGAGTCGAGGGGTCCAGCGGGGCAACGCCCCGCAGCCGATGTCCCAGCCGACGTCCACTACTCCTACGAAGACGAAGACCAAAGCGCGGCCTGGCAAGCACAACGCGGCGACAGCCGCTCCCGGCTCTCCGGCGCGGCGAAGCCCCGTGGCACTGCCACCACCCCCGCCAAGCCCTACAACTCCATCGAGAACATCGCCGAATTCTTCGCCACCCGCGGCAAAAAGTTCACCGTCCCCAAAACGCCTCTCGAAGAACCCACCGGCAAGCGCGGATTCCGCCCCGGCCAGAAGGTCCGCCATCCCAAATACGGTGAAGGAACCGTCTATCAGCGAGAAGGAGAAGGCGAAGAAGCCAAGATTACTGTACAATTTCCTCGCTTCGGCTTGAAAAAGCTGGTCGAGAAGTACGCCCAGTTGGAACGCGCTTAAGAGCAAATTAACATTCAAATTAAGGATTAAAGAAAGCAATCATGGCAAACACAGCAACTCTAACCAAAGAAGAACGCAAGAAATCAAAACGCGCCGCGCGCAAAAAGGCCAAAGCGGAGAAGCCCAAGAAGCCCCGCGATTATGCCCGCGGATCGAAAAAGCGCAAGGTGAAAAAGCTGGCTCGCGGCCAGTCGAAACGGTAAGGCGGTAAGCATTAGGCAGTTGGCCGGACGGCTCCTCTAATCACAAAAGCCGCCGGCCAATTGCTAACTGCCAAAGGCTGATCGCTGATAGCCAACTCTCAGGAGACCACTACCTCTTGTCACCACCATCCACGGAACCCGCCGCCCCGATCCGCACCTCCGACAACCAGCTTTTCTGCTGCAAGTCCATCGACAAGCTCATCTCCGAATCCGAGGCCCCAGGGCAGCGTCTGCAAAAAACTCTCGGCCCCTGGTCGCTCACTGCGCTAGGCATCGGCGCCATCATCGGCTCTGGAATCTTCGTCCTTACCGGCACCGCGGCCGCCGGCGAATATTTCCAGGCCCCATCCCTTCTGCATGCGCAGGCGCTCGACGTAATCATGAATTTACTGCGCACCGGCAGCACCGCGGGAGCGCTCATGCACGGACGCCCGCCCGCCGGGCCATCGATTGCAATTTCGTTTTTCCTGGTCGCGATCGCCTGCAGTTTTGCTGGCCTCTGCTATGCCGAGCTCGCTTCGATGATTCCTATCGCCGGCAGCGCCTACACCTACTCTTACGCGACACTCGGCGAAATTTTCGCCTGGATCATCGGCTGGGACCTCATCCTCGAATATGTAGTCTCGAACGTAGCAGTCGCGGTTGGCTTTGCCGGTTATACAAAAGCGCAGCTGGCGGTATTCGGCCTTAACCTGCCGGAAAAATTTGCCAGTCCGGTCTGGGCCGGCGGGCAGTGGACCGGCGCCTATTTCAATCTCCCCGGCTTCCTCATCGTTTTCATTCTCACGCTGCTGCTGGTGCGCGGCGTGAAGGAGTCAGCCGAGACCAATAACATCATGGTGGCGGTCAAAATCGGCGCCATCCTGACCTTCCTCGTAGTCGGTGGAATGCTGGTGAAGCCCGCGAACTGGCATCCCTTCGCGCCTTCTGGCTTCGCCGGAATCGTTACCGGAGGGGCCATCGTCTTCTTCACCTACATCGGATTCGATTCCGTCTCCACTGCCGCCGAGGAATCGCGTAATCCGCAAAAAGATCTGCCCTTCGGCATCATCATGTCGCTGGTGGTCTGCACCCTGCTCTATGTCGGAGTTGCCGTCGTCCTGCTCGGCATGATGAAGTACACAACCTTCGTCTCCGGTGCAGCCGCCGAAGCTCCCGTGGCCTACGCCATGAAGTATCTGGGCGTGCACCCGCTCTTCCGCTCGGTCATCGTGATCGGAGCCCTGACCGGCATGATCTCTTCTTTGCTCGTGTTTCAGTACGGGCAGGCACGCATCTGGTACGCCATGTCTCGCGACGGCTTGCTGCCAAAGCTTTTCTCCGCAGTACACCCTAAATTCAAAACGCCGCACATTTCCACATGGATCGCCTGTTTCGCCGTAGGAATCCCCGCTGGGCTCGTCGACATTGGCGACGCCGCCGACCTCGCCAACATCGGGACGCTGTTTGCCTTCGTTCTGGTTTCGCTGGGCGTGATCATCCTCCGTCGCAGGCAGCCCGATCGCAAGCGCGCGTTCCGAGTCCCGTTTGTGCCGTGGTTCCCGCTGATCTCGATCGTCCTCTGCGGCGGCCTGATGTTCGGACTCACCGTCATCACCTGGCTCCGCTTCGTGATCTGGCTCGGCCTCGGCCTCCTGATCTACATCTTCTACAGCCGCCACCGCAGCGAGTTCGCGAAGAAGTAGCCTTGTCATCCTGAGCGAAGCAGCCCGGTGAGCAAAGCGAATCCGTCTGCGAAGTCGAAGGATCTCTACCATCTCCACCGCCCTTCCTCCGAAAATCAAGGCACCGTCTCCCCAGCTTCCTCCGACCTCGCACTCTCGTTCCCCCGCAAATCCACTGCTGACACCGAATAAAAATAAGTCTTCCCCGAAACCACCTGCATATCGCGGAACGCCGGCGCCTTCACCGGTTCTGAATTCAGCTTGACTCCAGCCGCGCCCGCTTCGTGACGATAAACGTTATAGCCCGCAAGATCCGCGTCTGTGACCGGAGCCCAGATCAAATCGATAAACGGCTCCTGTCCCGGGCCGGAAAATACAGCCTGCAGTCCCGTAGGCACCGCGGGCGGAAAAATGTCATGCGCGAAAACTTTCACTTCCTGAGTATCGTCGCCTTCCACTTCGATCGCCGGCTTTCCCGGTGTCTCCACCACGCTGACCACTGTGCCTCGGTAATAATATGTGTGCTCCCACTCAAACGTCTGGTCAAGAAACGACGGAACCGTCCCGCTCCGCCATTCAGGCTCTTTCGGTTCCCTGGACGAGGACTCCGAGGGCGAGGACGGCTTCGGCAAATTTGCCGCCGCGCCGCGAACGCAGTTCGTCATATCAATTTCAGCGATTCTTGTCGCATTCGTGCTGGCCTCGGTTCGCCGGTAAATGCGAAATAGATATTTCGTCACGGCTATACTTCCGTCTGCCTCGCCTGGGCAATGCCACGAGATCATCACACCTTGGCTAACCACTTTCGCGGAAAAATCATTGAACGGCGGCAACGTTGGAACCAGCGCCACGTGCACCTGATTCGACAGCCCAGCCCCTCGACCCGACGTATTCAGCACTTCAACCGCATAGGTGGCAAACCCGTTAGGATGTTCCTGCTCAAGTGTGGAAGCCAAAGTATCAACGAAAGTCGCCGTGAGTTTTGCCGAACCTTTTTTCGCGCTTCTGAAATTCGCTGGCGCCGCAGCTTCTCCCACCGGCGTTTTGCATTCCTTAAGAACCGGATCGAGACTCCGGCAAACCCGCGTATTCCCCAGATAGCGCACCCTCTGCCGGTCCGTCGTCCGTGTCGGTACCGTCCACGTAAGCCGCACTTTGTCCCCCTTACGCGCCGCATGCAGATCAGTCGGCGGCTTCGGCAACTCCAGCGAAGGCGGCAGCGGCGGCCCAATCGAAGCGCACCCGCTCGACCACACACACGCGGCCAGCGCCAGCAGCAGTCTTCCCCTCTGAATTTTCATGCGCAGAAACAACAGAGTACATCATCGTTAGGGACGACACACGCTGCCCGTGTGGGTCGGGCACTCCTGTCCGACAACGCTTGCAGTCCGAACTGGCCTGGACGGGCAATAGGCGCGGATGTTGCTATCCCGCGCAGGCCGTTTACAGAATATATCTCGACAAATCCTGATCCTTAACAATGTCCGTCAACATCTTCCGCACGTAGTCGGCGTCAATGATAACGTGATCCCCTTTTCTCTCCGGAGCATCGAAGCTCAACTCATCCAGCACCCGCTCCATAATAGTATGCAGCCGCCGCGCTCCAATATTCTCCGTGCTCTCGTTCACACGAAACGCAAAGTGTGCAATCTCCGATAAAGCCTCTGGAGTAAACTCCAGCTTCACTCCTTCAGTCTCGAGCAGAGCCGTGTACTGCTTCACCAAAGAAGATTTCGGCTCCGTCAAAATGCGCACAAAATCTTCCATGGTCAGCGACTGCAATTCCACCCGAATCGGAAAGCGCCCCTGCAGTTCAGGAATCAGATCGCTCGGCTTCGAAACATGAAACGCACCGGCGGCAATAAACAGAATATGATCGGTGCGCACCATACCGTAGCGCGTGTTCACCGTAGTTCCTTCCACAATCGGCAGAATGTCGCGCTGCACGCCCTCGCGCGAAACATCTGGACCATGCCCGCCCTCACGCCCCGCAATCTTGTCGATCTCATCCAGAAACACGATCCCTGAATTCTCCACGCGATCGATCGCCGTCCGCGTCACGTGATCCATATCGATCAGCCGCTGCTCTTCTTCCTGAATCAAATACTCGAAGGCCTCGTTCACCTTCATCTTCCGCTTCTTGGTCCGCGCCCCGAATATATTCGGCAGCATGTCCTTGATGTTGATATCCATCTCCTCCACGCCCTGATTGCTCATAATTTCAAACGTGGGGAAATTCCGCTCGCGCACGTCGATCTCAACCTGCCGCTCGTCCAGCTTTCCTTCGCGCAATTGCTGCCGCAACTTCTCGCGCGTCCGCGAAGAAGATTCAGCCAGCGCAGTGTTCCCATCAATCACCACGCCGCCCGCCGTACTTGCTTCAGCAGGACGCGCCTGCGGCGTCGGCGGCAACAAAATATCCAGCAGCCGCTCCTCCGCATTCAATTCAGCCTTGTCCGCCACATCCTCCAACTTCTCCTCGCGGACGTTATCAATCGCAATCTCCACCAGATCGCGCACCATCGACTCCACATCCCGCCCCACATAGCCGACCTCGGTAAACTTCGAAGCCTCCACCTTCAAAAACGGAGAATTCGCCAGCTTCGCCAGCCTCCGTGCAATCTCCGTCTTCCCCACCCCCGTCGGCCCTATCATGATTATGTTTTTGGGGATGATTTCTTCGGCGAGGTCGGGAGTTAGTTTTTGGCGGCGGGTGCGGTTCCTCAGGGCAATGGCGACGGCGCGCTTCGCGTCCTTCTGGCCGATCACATGTTTATCGAGCTCGGCCACGATTTCACGGGGCGTGAGCTCGTCGAGCGCAAGTTGTTCTTCTTCGGCAGTGCTGGGCAAGTAGATAGCCATAAATTCGTCGTTGCTCGTTGCTCGTTGCTCGTTTGCTCGTTGGTCGTTGGTCGTCAGTCGTTCGCCGCGTGGTCTGAGCCAACGACCATCGACGATCGATTAACGACGCTTCACAGTTCCTCGATTGTCACCGAGTCATTCGTATAGATGCACATTCTGCCGGCGATCTTCATTGCTTCTTCGGCGATCTGGCGGGCTGTGAGTTGCGTGTGCTGCGCCAAAGCTTGCGCAGCTGCTTGCGCGTAGGGGCCTCCGCTGCCGATGGCTGCGACGCCGCCATCCGGTTCAATCACGTCGCCTTGCCCGCTCAACAGAAACGTTTGCTCTTTGTCGCTGACCAGCAGCAATGCTTCCAGGTGGCGCAGGTATTTATCGGTGCGCCAGTCTTTTGCCAGCTCCACGGCGCCGCGCCCTAGGTTGCCGTGGTATTGCTCGAGTTTCGATTCGAAGCGGCTGAAAAGGGTGAAGGCGTCGGCGGTCGATCCCGCGAATCCGGCGAGAATTTTGTCGTTGTAGAGCCGGCGGATCTTTTTTGCCGTGTGTTTGATGACCGATTCGCCGAGCGTAACCTGCCCGTCGCCCGCGAGAACCACGCTGCCGTTGCGGCGGATGGATAGAACTGTGGTGGAGCGAATCAGACGTTTCGTTGACATGAGCGCAATTCCTGATTATAGCAGCGGCTTGATGTGCTGTTCCGGAACAAAACGGGTGCGCCTCGGAATGGCATCCTTCAAGAATGCATGCTTCGGGAGTCCGTAGTAAGTTCAAAATCTCCGCCCCTTAGCCTCGCTCAGGGCAGTCTCTCCAATGAGAAGGGATAGGATCGAACCCCTGCGGGAGGGTAGGATTACGACTGACAATGTTTGTCCAGACTTCCGGAGGTTTCTTGCATCCTCCTCCTTCCAGCGATAGCCGCTTTTGGCGGTTTGCCTTCGTAATCGTGATGCTGCTGGAGTGCTCGCCGCTTTGGGTCTACCGGTACTTTCCATCGCAAGATGGACCCTCTCACCTGCATAACGCGTCGGTTCTAGCGCACTACGGCAGTGAGCTGATCTACCAGCAATACTATCGCAGGATGCCGTCGCAACCAGGCGGAAACATGATTGCTCAATTCATTCTTGCCGGCCTGTTGAAGTTCACCGGACCGGCGCGGGCCGAGCAATTGCTGCTGTCTGGCTATGTCATTTTGCTGTTCCTGTCGTTTCGTTATCTGTTAAAAGGACTGACGCCGAACGCCGACCATTTCTCCTTGTTCGCGGGCATCCTGGTCTCAAATTATTTCTTGTACATGGGCTTTTGGAATTACTGCTACAGCGTGTGCTTCCTGCTTTTCATGCTGGGATATTACGTACGGCAGAAAAGCGATTGGACACTCCGCTCCCTCGCCATGCTGGGTGCAATGGGCTTCTTGGTATATCTGACGCACGTGGTTTCATGGGTAATTGGCGTAATCGCGGTCGGCATCCTTGGACTGGAGCGACTGGTCAATGAGATTTGGGGCCTGCACGATACCACGCCCGTGAAGGCTCAAAGGGCGACGCTGCAATACGACCTGTCAATTTGCACCCTCCTGCCGCCCGCATTCTTTATTTTGTTCTTCCTGACCCGCTCGCGCGGGACCACAGAGTGCGACGTTATGCCTGAATCGGTCAGAACACGGTTATGGCATCTCTACAACCTCACGTTTTTAGACACGATTACGCCTTCGGACCTGATCATAGCGAAAACCGTGGCGGTAGCCCTCTTCCTGGCGCTGATTTTCGCGGTGGTACTTTCACTTCGGCAGCGGCGCTATAACTGGCGGAGCACCGGCATGCTGGTCCTGAGCGCGACCTTTGTGGCTCTATCGTTAGCCGCTCCGGATTGCGTGAGCTCAGGATCCTACATCCGCTTGCGCGTCTCGCTTTACGCCTGCCTGTTTTTTGTGGTTTGGCTCTCCATGCAGAACTGGCCGCGTCTCGCATTAAATATTTTCGCGGCGCTGTGGTGCGGGATTGCGCTGATAGGTTTGGCCGCGAGATATCCGGTCTTGTCGGATTGGAATAAAAAACTATCCGGAGTTGCGCTTTTGGGCGAGAACATTCGTCCCCAATCGACCGTCTTAATGCTGAACTGCGAACGATCGATTTGGCCGAATGCATATAAGCATTCGGTCGGCTTCCTTTCCGCGAGAAATATCGTTGACCTGCGAAACTATGAGGCTTCGATGGAATATTTTTCTACAGAATTCCGCCCCGAGCGCTCCCCCTTTCCCGCGCTGGGCACGCTGAAGGAACTCGAGTCGGTGCCATCGCGGTTCGACATTCCGCGGTATGAGAAACAGACCCAGGGCCGCGTCGACTACATCATTTTTGAGCAGCAGGCGCCAGCCAATTCCGGCGGGAAATTGTTAGAGGAAAAATTGTACGGCAATCAGTTGGCGAACTACCGCCTGCTGTCATCGGCGGATGGCGGGAAGCTGAGATTGTACGCGCGCGCAGCCAATAACACTCCCGGGAACGCAAGTCCACGCGCCAAATAACTCCTCGGCAAGAATGCCCGCACACCGGGTCCTCGCCCCTTCGCCCGAAAGTTGTCAATAGCAAAGCAATACACAACAGATACTAAGTTATTCACAACATTGAGCAAATATTTCCCGAAAAATGTCCCAGACTCCCCCTCCAATGTGATATAATAGATACATAACCTAAAACTTAAAGCAAACCGAGGCGCGGCCCATGGGCCGCGCCTTATTTTTTGCTGCAGCACCGAAATCAGGAGAGCAGGCAATGGACGAGTTCAAGGTTTTCAAGAATTTCAAGGAGCGTGGCGAGTGGGTCGAACTCCGCTTCATGGCCGAAGCCCGCGCCACGGCTACAAAGTCCTCAAGCCCTGGGGAGATTCTTTGCCCTTCGACGTTGCCCTCAACTTCGGCCCTCGCGTCGTAAGAGTGCAGGTCAAGTCCACTTCCTGCCGCGTCGGCACCGGATACTTCTGCCAGTTCAAGCCCAACTATTTCAGCGACCCCTATACCCTCGACCAACTCGACTTCTTCGCCGCCTACGTCATCATGCAAAACGCCTGGTACCTAATCCCAGCCCCGCTCCTCCTCAGCGGCCCTCACCTGAAGCAAGGCCTGATGCTCTTCCCCATGCAACCCCTAAAGAAAAATCGCTACCTCTACGAAGGCTACAAGGAAGCCTGGCCCTTACTCCGCCCAACCCAGAGAGCGAAGCCGCGCACCCGCAAGAAATAGCCCGCGTGGAACGGACACTCCTGTCCGTTGCCTTTGACTTTGATTTTGACTTTGATTTTGATTTTGACTTTGATTTTGACTTTGATTTTGATCTCGACTCTTGATCCCGCAGCTGTGTCGACCACCTCACCCCTTGTCATTCCGACCGGAGCCGAAGCGCCAGCGACGGCGCAGCGGAGGAATCTGCTGTTTCCGGCTCGCGAGATGAACCGTGTGGAACGGACACTCCTGTCCGTTGCCTTTGACCTTGATTTTGACTGATTCCCCTAGCAATCGCCGGGCCACCACGATTCGTGTCAGGATATGCCTTCAGGCATATCGCAAGGTGTCATTCCGACCGGAGCCGGAGCGCCAGCGACGGCGCAGTGGAGGAACCTGCTGTTCCCCCGCCCCTCGAGACGGACCGTGTGGAGCGGACACTCCTGTCCGCTGCCTTTGACGTTGATTTTGACTGATTCCCCTAGCAATCGCCGGGCCACTACGATTCGTATCAGGATATGCCTTCAGGCATATCGCCACCGCTCCTCCGCTTTGAAAGAGCGCGGCTTCAGCCGCGCCGCCACGCCCGATAAAGACACACTGCCCTGTCAATCCGAAGGACCGTGTGGAGCGGACACTCCTGTCCGCTGCCTTTGACTTTGATTTTGATTCATTTCCGCAATCGCCGGCCCACCACGATTCGTATCAGGATATGCCTTCAGGCATATCGCCACCGCTCCTTCGCTTTGAAAGAGCGCTGCTTCAGCCGCGCCGCTACGCCGCACACTTTCCTGAAAAACTTCAACTCCACGGCCGGGAAGGGCACGAGTTTCACTCGTGCCGCCAAACCGCCAAAAACGTGCCCGCGCTTTAGCGCCTGAGCTGCCCTTCACGGACTTCCGCGCGATAAATCCCGCTGCAACGTCCGTCTACACGCCAACCGGCTGCGGCTTCGCCGCCAGCAACTGCCGCAACACATACTGCAAAATCCCGCCGTTAGCGTAGTAGAGCGCCTCCTGCGGCGTATCGATGCGCACCAGCGCGCTGAACTCGATCGCTTTCCCTTTACCCTTAGCCCGCACTTTGATCTCGCGGCCCGCAGCAAAATGTTCGACCACGTCGCGGATGCCGGCGATCTCGTACACTTCCTCGCCCGTCAACTTGAGCGATTCCGCGTTCTCGCCCGCCTTGAATTGCAGAGGCAGAATCCCCATCCCAACCAGGTTCGACCGGTGAATGCGCTCATAGCTTTCCGCGATCACTGCGGAAACTCCCAGCAACCGAGGTCCCTTCGCAGCCCAATCACGCGACGAGCCTGACCCGTATTCCTTTCCGGCGAGAATAATCAGCGGCGTTCCTTCCCCGATATATTTTTGCGACGCGTCGAAGATCGACATTTCCTGATTCGTGGGAAGATGGCGGGTGAATCCGCCTTCAACGTTCACCAGCTTGTTGCGCAGGCGAACGTTGGCAAACGTGCCCCGCACCATGACTTCGTGATTGCCGCGGCGCGACCCGTAGGAATTGAAGTCGCCGGGCTTGACACCGTGCTTCTGCAGATATTTTCCGGCGGGGCCGTCCTTCTTGATCGATCCAGCGGGAGAAATGTGGTCGGTCGTGACGCTGTCGCCAAGGACGGCGAGCACGCGCGCGCCCTTGATGTCTTCGACGGGCGAGGGCTGAAGCTTCATGTCGTCGAAATAAGGCGCGCGGCGGATGTAGGTGGAATCTTTTTCCCAGGCGTAGGTCTGGCCTTTAGGAATGGAAAGGCCGCGCCAGCGCTCGTCTCCCTGAAAAACTTCGGCGTAACTTTTCGAAAACATTTCCGCGGTGACGGAGTGCTCGACCGCCTCTTCAACTTCGCGCTGGGTGGGCCAGATGTCGGCGAGGTAGACGGGCTTGCCGTCCCTGCCTTTGCCGAGGGCGTCTTTGCGGAGGTCGGTGTCGATGCGTCCGGCAAGGGCGAAGGCGACGACCAGCGGCGGCGACATTAAATAATTGGCTCGCACTTCGGAGTTGATGCGGCCTTCGAAGTTGCGATTGCCGGAGAGTACGCTGGCGACCACCAGATCTTTTTCGTCGATGGCTTGCGACACTTCGGCGGGCAGCGGGCCGGAGTTGCCGATGCAGGTCGTGCATCCGTAGCCCACAATGTGGAATTTTAATTTCTCGAGATACGGAGTGAGGCCGGCATTCTCAAGATAATCGCGCACCACTTTTGATCCGGGAGCGAGCGATGTTTTGACCCAGGGTGGAATGGAAAGGCCCTTTTCCACGGCTTTCTTCGCCAGCAATCCTGCGCCGACCATTACCGAAGGATTCGAAGTATTCGTACAAGACGTAATCGCTGCAATGACCACGCTGCCATGCTTAAGCGAATTCTTCACGCTCGGTGGAACGTGTTCGTGGACGTTGGGATCTTCGACGCCGACAGCCGCAGGACTGCCGCCTTCCTGTTCCCACGTCGCGGGAGTTCCGGCCTTCGCGGTTTGACTCGCGGTCGCAGATACCATCGCCGCTGATTTCGGTTTGAGCAGCGAGGGCAGGGCCTTATTGAAAGACTCGCCCGCTTGCGAAAGAATCACCCGATCTTGTGGACGCTTCGGGCCGGCAAGACTCGGCTCAACCGTTGCCAGATCGAGCGCCAGCAGTTCAGAATATTCCGCCTCGGGAGTTTTCTCGTCGTGAAAAAGTCCTTGCTCGCGGCAGTAGGCTTCGACCAGCGCAATCTGTTCCGCACTGCGCCCGCTGAGTTTCAAATATTTCAAACTCTCTTTGTCGACCGGGAAAATTCCGCACGTGGCGCCATATTCAGGCGACATGTTCGCGATCGTAGCCCGGTCGGCCAGCGGCAAATCGCTCAGCCCGGGCCCGAAGTACTCGACAAATTTTCCCACAACCCCATGCTTGCGCAACATCTCGGTAATCGTCAGAACAAGATCAGTAGCAGTAGCCCCCTCCCGCAACCGTCCCGTAAGCTTCACCCCGACCACCAGCGGAATCAGCATCGAAACAGGCTGCCCGAGCATCGCCGCTTCGGCCTCAATCCCCCCCACACCCCACCCCAGCACCCCAAGTCCGTTAATCATCGTGGTGTGGCTGTCGGTGCCTACTAGGGTGTCGGGGTAGGCGGTGCGACGGGAGGCAGATTGGCCCCTCGCATGGGGATCACTTACTTCGCCCTTCGCATTGGGATTACTTACGAAGACTACGCGGGCGAGGTATTCGAGATTGACCTGGTGGACGATGCCGGTGTCGGGGGGGACGATGGCAAGGTTGCGGAATCCGGTTTGGCCCCAGCGGAGGAAGGAGTAGCGTTCTTTGTTGCGCTGGAATTCCAGGAGGGCGTTCATGTCGAAGGCGCTGGGGGTGCCGAATTCGTCGACTTGCACGGAGTGATCGATTACGAGTTCGACGGGTTGGAGGGGATTAATGAGAGAGGGATCGCCGCCGAGGTCTTTCATGGCGTCGCGCATGGCGGCGAGATCGACGACGCAGGGGACGCCGGTAAAATCCTGGAGAAGGACGCGGCTAGGAGTGAAGGCAATTTCTTTGTCGGGCTTGGAGTTTTTGTTCCAGGCGGCCATGGAGCGGATGTCTTCTTTTTTTACGTTGCGGCCGTCTTCGGTGCGCAGCAAGTTCTCGAGGAGAATGCGCAGGGAGAACGGAAGATGCTTGGTCGAGATGCCTTGTTTGTCGAGGGCGTCGAGGCGATAGATTTCGTATTCTTTGTTGCCGACTTTGAGAAGAGAGCGGGAATTGAAGCTGTTGAGAGACATTATGGCCTTCCTGACAAAAGGATGCCGCGAGCGGCTGGCGCCGCAGGGCGGGCTGACATGGAATACCGGAACTTATAAGTTTAGTCGTTTTGGGGCGGAATGCGTAGTCCGTTTGGTGGGCTTAGCGAGTCGGCGAACGCTTTGCGGGCGACTCCGCTGCCTCAGGATGACAATTGGCTTCAGGAACGCTGCCGCCGGGAAGCAGACCGCGGGGGCTAAAGCCCGCATCTTTCGTGGGCCTGAGCGGCACGACTGGAAGTCGTGCCCTTCCCGGTGGGTTCAACCAACGTTTAGCGGGCCGCGAGCCGGACTTGGTAGGCGACTAATGTCAGGGGGCAGTGGCGCTTTCGGTCGCGACAGAGGAAATTGCATAGGTCCTTCGTTGGGAGTCGCCCGCTTCGCGGGCGACTCCGCTGCCTCAGGATGACAATTGGGTTCAAGAACGCTGGCGCCGGGAAGCAGACCGCGGGGGCTAAAGCCTGCATCTTTCGTGGCCCTGGGCGGCACGACGAGGAAGTCGTGCCCTTCCCGGTCTGTTCAGTCCACGTGCCCTTCCTGGTCCGTTCAATCCACGTGAGCTTCCCGGTCCGTTCAATCCGCGTTTTAGCGGGCGGCGAGCCAGACTTGGTAGGCGACGACCGTCATCATGAATAGGAGATAGAGGCGGAGGGCCCAAAGGACCAGGAGTTCGGGGCCTTTGAGATGGCGGCGGGGGATGGGGTGTTTTTTGGCTTTTACTAGCTGGTCGTGCTCAAGCGAGGAGAGGACCCAGGTTTGGTCGGCGGGCGCGGGGTGTGCGTCGGGTTTTTTCATCATTGGGCTGGTCCTCCGGTTTCAAATGAGCTGGTCATTTTTCCTGTGCTCCTGTGCTCCTCTGCTCCTGTGGTGAGTCCGCAAGCAGATTCCTCGGGCCAGAAAGAAGGCCCTCGGAATGACAAAGGTACGAGGGATTCATTCTTATTTCCCTCCCAGGGCGGTGAAGATGTTGGGGGCGATGATGCTGATGCCGAAGAGTATGCCGGCGGCGGTCAGGAGAAATACTACGCCGCCGGATAGAACGTTTGCCCACGGCGGACTGACCAGGTCGCCCATAATTTCTTTGTCGTTGACCAGCATGTAGAGAAAAACCAGCGCGGGAGGCATGGCCAGGACTGCGACTACGTTTACGATCAGGACCACGTAGACCAGCGGGAGGCCTGGGATTAGAACGATGGCGGCGGCTGCGATGGCGCAGAGAGTGAGCACGGCGTAGAACGACTTTCCTTCTCCCATGGGGAGATTGAGGCTGTGGGGCTTGTGGGTGACTTCTCCGAAAGCGTAGGCGGAAGAAGTTGAGATGGTGATGGCGGCGACGATGCCGGCCTCGACCATGCCGAGAGCGAAAAGCGATGCGCCGAGACGGCCGATGATGGGCTGGAGGGCTTGGGCGAATTCGGCGGCCTGGAAATTGTCGGCGGTCATTTGATGAGCGAAGAGCGGAGCCGTGGCGAGGATGGTGGCGATGGCGGCGGCGGTTGCGAGAGTGGCGCCGAGAACGGTATCGATGCGGCCAAAGCGAATATCTTTGGTGGTCATGCCTTTGTCGACGGTGGCGCTCTGCTGAAAGAAAAGCATCCAGGGGGTGACGGTGGCTCCGATATCGGCGAGGACGATGAGGAGAGTGTCTTTGTTGAAGCCGGGGAGCGGTTGCCAGGTGATGAACGCGTGACCGACTGAATGCCAATTGGGGTGCGTCATCAGCGCGACTGGAATGAAGATCAGGTTGAAGGCGGCTGCGGCCAGGGTGATTCGTTCCCAGGTCCAGTAGCGGTGACTCATGAGTGCGCCATAAAGGATGACAAGCGCAATCAGGACTGCGAGCCAGGGAGGGACTCCGAAAAATCCCAGGCCCGCGCGGATGGCGATGAACTCGGTGATGAGGGTGAGGAAATTGCCGATGCCGAGGTCGATCATGGAGAACCATCCCCAGAAGGGACCGAAGCGTTCGAAGATGAGTTCGGCGTGGCCGCGGTGAGTGGCGGCGCCGAGACGGACGGTCATTTCCTGGACGATGATGGCCATGCAGAAGGTGAGGGCGACGAAGGGGATGAAGAAGCCGATACCGAACTTGGCGCCGGTGGCGGCGTAGGAGAGCATGCTGGGGCCATCATTTTCTCCGAGCATGACGAGGACGCCAGGACCTATGAGCAGATAAAGAAGGCGGGCACGGGAGGAAAAGCCACGGCGGGCGCGGGCGGCGGAGACGCGGACGCGATCATGGGCGCGGTCGACGTCTTCGTGGGTGATGACGACTTGGTCTTCGGTTTGGGTGGAGATGAACTTCATCGAGCTGGCATTGAAATTAGCGTAAGTATACACGAGAGGATAAACCATGGTTAACTTGGTGGCGGCGCGGGGCTAGGGTCTAGGTAGAAATGCCTTGTGGGGCTGGCAGCAGCGGCAAAAATGCAAGAGATCCTTCGACTGCGGTTTTGCTTCGCATTCGCGAAACAAAATCCTCGCTCAGGATGACAAGGCGTAGATGGACCGCTAACGGGGAGGGCGGTGGTCGGCGGGGGAGACCCAGACACGCTCGGCGGCGGCGCGGCCGAGGGAGATGTTGCCGGCGGAGGTGGAAAGAGTGAGGGTCTGATCATAGTTGCGTTCGAGGAGGCGCAACTTTGAACCGGGGCGAATGCCGCGGGCTTCGAGGAATTCAAGCAGACGGCGGTCGCGCTCATAAATTCCGCTGACCGAGTAGGTTGAACCGGGGCCGGCGTCGGCCAGCAGCAGGAGGCCGCGATGGCGGCGACTGGCGGGGCTTTCCATCTCACTGAGATTGCCGTGGGGACAGATGCCGCCCTTGCCGAGTTTGGAAAGGAGTTTGGCTTCGAAGTCTGGGGAGACGGCGTGCTCGAGGCGCTCGGCTTCGTCGTGGACCTTCCACCATTCCATGCCGAAAAGTTCGGAGAGCATGCGTTCGATGAGGTGATGACGAAGGGTGAGTTTGCGGGCGATTTTGCGGCCGGCGGCGGTGAGACGCACGTGGCCATCGGTCTGGACGCGAACCAGGCCGTCCTTCTTGAGACGACGCACGGCCATGGTGACGGCTGGGGCCGAAACATTCAGCCAGTCGGCGAGGCGGGCGGAGATGACGGATTCACCTTCACTCTCGGCCTCAAGGATGGCTTTGAGATAGTCTTCTTTGGAGACGGTGATCATTGGGGAGATTATACGACGGAGTTAAGTGAGGTTAACTTGCGATTCACGAGTAGGCAGGGAGGTTGAGATCCCGGTTCAAGGTTTTGTTCGAAGGCTGCGCGAGATCCTTCGCTCCGCCTGAAAGGCGGCTGCGCTCAGGATGACGCCATCGTGATAGGGATTGTCGGAGAGCTTTACCGGGGAGGAGGTTTGACAGGGTTCGTACTCTCCCCTAACCTTGATTTTCTCTGGCTATGAAAGTTCTGGTACTGGGCAACGGAGGACGGGAGCACGCGCTGGTGTGGAAGCTGCGGCAGTCGGCGCGGGTTTCGAGGCTCTATTGCGCGCCGGGGAATGGAGGCATCGCGGAGGAAGCGGAATGCCTGCCGGTGGATTTGAAGAGTCTGGATTCGATGATTGCGCTGGGCGAAAAAGTTCGGCCTGAGCTTACCGTGGTGGGGCCAGAGTTGCCGTTGACGTTAGGAGTGGTGGATGAGTTTACGCGGCGAGGCTGGCCGGTGTTTGGTCCGACAAAGGCGGCGGCGCAACTGGAATGGAGCAAGAGTTTCGCGAAGGAATTTTTGCAGAGGCATCGCATTCCGACGGCTGCGTATGCGATCTGCGATTCGGTGGAGGAGGTGCGGGCGGCCCTGGCGCACTTTCACGTGCCGGTAGTGGTGAAGGCGGATGGATTGGCGGCGGGCAAGGGGGTGGTGATTGCGGCGAGCAAGGAAGAGGCGGCGAGCGCGGCGGCTGAAATGCTTAGCGGCAAGATGGTGGGGGAAGCGGGGTTGCGAGTGGTGCTGGAAGAATGTTTGAAGGGCGATGAACTTTCATTTCTGGTGCTGAGCGATGGAGAGCGCGTGGCGCCGCTGGTGGCGGCGCAGGATCACAAGCGCATTGGGGATGGGGACACGGGGCCGAATACGGGCGGAATGGGAGCTTATTCGACATCCGACATTGTGGACGACAAGATGCGGGAGTGGCTGGTGAATCATATTGCGCGGCCGGTGGTTGCGGGGATGAAAGCGGAGGGCGCGGAATATAAGGGCGTGCTTTATTGCGGGCTGATGATGACGGCGCGGGGTCCGATGGTGCTGGAATTTAATTGCCGGTTTGGGGATCCGGAGACGCAGCCGATTCTGATGCGGCTGGAGAGTGATCTGGTGGATGCGCTGGAGGCTTCGATTCAGGGGCGGGTGAGTGAGGGGGATTTCAAGTGGTCGCGAGATGCGGCGGTGTGCGTGGTGATGGCGTCGGGAGGATATCCGGGGACGTTTGAGGTGGGGAAAAAGATTACTGGGCTCGATGAGGCGGCGGAGGTTGACGGCGTGAAGGTGTTTCATGCGGGGACTTCGAAACGCGATGGGGCGTTCTATACTTCTGGCGGACGCGTGTTGGGGGTGTCGGCGCGGGCTGGGGAGTTGGAGACGGCCGTGGAAAGGGCGTACCGGGCATGCGAGAAGATTCGGTTTGAGGGGGCGCGGTATCGGAGGGATATTGCGGGGAGAGCATTGAGGAGGAGTTAAGGGAATCCCAGGTCTCGCAAAAGAGGCGAGACCTGGGGCACCCGTCGGTCGGAAATGCGGTGGAAATTCCGTTCCGGGGCGCGGGAGACGCTCAGGTGGTAGAGATCCTTCGACTGCGGTTTTGCTTCGCGTTGCGAAGCAAAATCCTCGCTCAGGATGACAGGGCTTAAAAAATAATTACGGATAAGGGGAATGATGAGCACGATATTGGTTTCGATTGTGATGGGGAGTGATTCGGATTTGGAGATTATGCGCGAGGCGGGGAAGGCGCTGGAGGAATTTGGGATTGGTTATGAGATGGATGTGACGTCGGCGCACCGGTCGCCGGACAGGACGGCGGATTTCGCGCGGAAGGCTGCGGGGCGCGGGATCCGAGTGATTATTGCGGGAGCGGGTGGGGCGGCGCATCTGGCGGGAGTGATTGCAGCGCATACGACGCTGCCGGTGATTGGAGTGCCGATTCCTTCTACGTCACTGCAGGGGATGGATTCGTTGCTGGCGACGGTGCAGATGCCGGCGGGGATTCCGGTGGCGACGGTGGCGATTGGGAAACCGGGGGCGACCAATGCGGGGATTTTGGCGGCGCAGATGATTGGGTTGGGGGATGCAGCTGTTGCGAAGAAGCTTGAGGGGTACAAGGAGAAGCTGGCGCGCGGGGTGGAAGAGAAGTCGAAGAAGTTGAAGGGATCGGGCGACTAATCGGAGCCTGCCTCAGGGGCTAAGGCCCCGGTCTTACCCAAGTGGTGATCGCAGCGCTGAAGCGCTGCGCCACCCAAAAGCAATTTCTGCCAAGAGCGATTCCAGGTAAAGCGATTCCCGCCTAAAGCGTCGTCGCTTGGGAAACTACTAGAGGGTTTATTGCGGAAACACCTCTTCGCGCCGGGGTGTGATTGAGAGACAAGGGATCCTTCGACTGCGGTTTTGTTTCGCATTCGCGAAGTAAAATCCTCGCTCAGGATGACATTACGCAAGTGGTGATCGCAGCGCTCAAGCGCTGCGCCACCCAAAAGCAATTTCTGCCAAGAGCGATTCCAGGTAAGGCGATTCCAGCCCTAAAGCGTCGCTGTGGAAACTACTAGAGTGTTCATTGCGGAAACTCCTCGCCAAGCTGGAGGTGAGGGATGGAGGGCAGGGATCCTTCGACTGCGGTTTTGCTCCGCATTCGCGAAGCAAAATCCTCGCTCAGGATGACATTCTTTCTCGAGTGATACTTCCCTTGCCAGACGCGCTTCTCTAGAGTTTCAGTCCTTTCAGGTATTCGCGGAAGGGGGCGCCGAGGTCGTCGCGTTTCAGGGCGAACTCGACTGTGGCTTTCAGGAAGCCCAGTTTGTCGCCGGTATCGTGGCGGCGGCCTTCGTAGATGTAGGCGTACATTTTTTCTTTTTGCAGAAGGAGGCGCATGCCGTCGGTGAGTTGAAGTTCGCCTCCGGCGCCGGTGGTCGTCTTGGCGAGGCAATCGAAGATCGCGGGGGTGAGAATGTAGCGGCCGATGATGGCCAGGTTTGAGGGGGCGTCTTCGGGCTTGGGCTTCTCCACCATGTTCTTGATTTCGAAGAGGCGATCGCCGAAGCGGCTATCTTCGACAGGCTTCACGTCGAGGACGCCGTAGGAGGAAATCATTTTGCCTTCGATGATCTGAGCGGCGAGAACGGAAGACTGGGTCTGATCGAAGACTTCGACCATTTGCTTGAGGCAGGGGATTTTGGCGTCGATGACGTCATCGGCCAGCAGGACGGCGAAGGGCTCGTTGCCGACGAGTTCGCGGGCCATGAGGACGGCGTGGCCGAGGCCGAGGGCTTCTTTCTGGCGGACGTAGGCGACGTGGATCATGTCGGAGATGGAGCGGACGATCTGGAGCAGGTCGGTTTTGCCGCGCTGCTCGAGCATGGTCTCCAATTCGTAGCTGACGTCGAAATGGTCTTCGATGGCCTGCTTGCCACGGCCAGTGATGATGAGGATCTGATCGCATCCCGAGGCCATGGCTTCTTCAACGCCGTACTGGATGATGGGCTTATCCACAAGTGGGAGCATTTCTTTGGGTTGAGCTTTGGTTGCGGGCAGGAAACGGGTGCCCAGGCCGGCGGCGGGGAATACGGCTTTGCGGACTTTCATGGTCATAAGTGCAGTCGTTGGTCGGTAGAAGGTGATCGGTAGTCTTTTGTCGGCAGTCCTTAGTGTGTAGTGATTCGAGTTCGCTTGCCGGACAATTGTACCTGCTGGGTTTGCGGCTGGCGATACAGGGTGCGGGGTAGAAGGCTTGGGTCTTGTAATCGGCGTAGGGTCCGCTCATTTGCAATCCGCAAGAAAATCGCTCAGCTTTTCGTTCTGCCACGGTACAGGACGCAAGGAGCCACGGTTATGAAGGTTGTGAGAGTGTGCGTTGTAGTGGCGTTGATGATGGTTTTGGGCTATGCACAAAACGACCCGCACGATTCCGACAGAGTCCGCGTAGTAGCGCTCGAAAACGCGTGGAACGAGGCGGAGAAGAATAAAGATGGGAAGCAATCGACGGGCTACTGGCGCCGACTTTTTCTTACACCGATTCCGACGGATCTTTCATGAACAAGGTGCAATATCTGGCGAGTATTGCGGAGGCGGGATATCGTCCCGATCAAATCGTCAACGACTCGATGAACGTGCAGACATACGAACGTGCGGCGGTGGTCACCGGAACGTATAGGGAAAAGGGCGCGGAGAAGGGGAAGGCTTACAGCCGGCGGGGACGGTTCACGGACATGTGGATCGAGGAAAAAGGCGAGTGGCTGTGCGCGGCGAGCCATGAGACGCTGATTGGGAAGTAGGGGATGGGGGTCGGTGGTCGTTCGGCGAGGAGGACGAGGCGGGCAAAATCATAGTGGGGCTGAAGCACCGTTCTTCCACTCCTAATATCTTGCGGTGCGGCCGAAGCCGCGCCCCTTCAAAGCTTGGCCCCTTATTTCCCAGAACACATCATAGGGTGTGGCGGAAATGCCTCGCAAGGTCTGTAGCGGCGCAATGGGGGAACGAGGTCCTTCGACTTCGTAACAGCTTCGCTGTCGCGGAGCTGTTACTTCGCTCAGGATGACAGAGTTTGGGGGGCATTTCGCAACTTTTCTGTACTTGCCAGTTGTTCGAGGATGGTGCGGAGGGCGCGCAGGACTTCTTCGGCAGCGGTGGCCTTCAATACAAACTTCAACATGCCGTCGGGGGTGAACTGGGCGCCGCGCTGCGCAGAGACGAAGCGGGCTAGCTGCTCGGGGTCGACGGCCGCATTCTGCTGGAACCTCAGAGTGACTGAATCGCGTTTGCGCTCGATGGCATTCACGCCGACTTTCATACACAACAATTTTAAAGACGCGTAGTCGAGCAGGTTGCGGACGGCGGGCGGCGGCGGGCCGTAGCGGTCTTTTAATTCCAACCCAACATCGCTCAATTGCGATTCGGTCTCGACGCGGGCAACGCGCTTGTACATCTGCAGACGCTGGTTTTCTTCAGGGACGTAACTCCCGGGAATGCGAATGTTGAGGCCGAGATTGAGTTGGGTCTCGGCTTCGTCGGGCGCGGCTTCGCCTTTCATCTCTCTTACTGCCCGTTCCAACATCTGGGTGTAGAGCTCGAAGCCGATGGCTTCGATATGGCCGCTCTGCTCGCCTCCGAGCATGTTGCCTGCGCCGCGGAGTTCAAGATCAAGGGCGGCGATTTTGAATCCTGCGCCGAGGTCGGAAAATTCCTTGAGTGCGGCGAGGCGGCGGCGGGCGATCGGAGTGAGTTCAATTTCCGGCGGGAGCATGAGGTAGGCGTAGGCGCGGCGGCTGGATCGTCCGACGCGGCCACGCAGCTGGTAGAGCTCGGAGAGGCCGAGGCGATCGGCGCGGTTGATGAGAATTGTGTTGCAGAGCGGGATGTCGAGACCGTTTTCGATGATTGTGGTCGAAACCAGGATGTCGGCTTCGTGATGCATGAATTTCAGCATCACTTTTTCCAGTTCGCCTTCCGACATTTGTCCGTGGCCGACGATGATGCGGGCCGCGGGAACCAGGGCCTGAATTTTCGCGGCGATTTCCCAGATGGTGTCGACGCGGTTGTGGACGAAGTAGACCTGGCCGCCGCGCTCGAGTTCCTGCTCGATCGCGGACTGGATGAGTTTTTCGTCCCAACTGGCGACGACAGTTTGGATGGCCATGCGATCTTTGGGCGGAGTTTCGATGACGCTCATGTCGCGAAGGCCGACGAGAGACATGTGAAGAGTGCGCGGGATGGGAGTGGCCGACATGGTGAGGACGTCGACCTGCTTACGCATTTGCTTGATGCGCTCTTTGTGGCGGACGCCGAAGCGTTGTTCTTCGTCGACGATGAGGAGTCCTAGGTCGGAGAATTTGATGTCTTTGGAAAGGATGCGGTGAGTTCCGATGAGGACATCGATTTTGCCGGCTTCGGTTTTTTGGAGGATTTCTTTTTGCTGCTTGGGGGTGCGGAAGCGGCTGATCATTTCTATGGCGACCGGGAATGGGGCGAAGCGCTGCTTGAAAGTTTCGAAGTGCTGGAAGGCAAGGACGGTGGTGGGCGCGAGGACTGCGACTTGCTTGTTGTCGCTGATGGCTTTGAAGGCGGCGCGCATGGCGACTTCGGTTTTGCCGTAGCCGACATCGCCGCAGAGCAGGCGGTCCATGGGCTGGGAGGATTCCATGTCGCGAATGACGTCTTTGATAGCGTTGCCCTGGTCTTCGGTTTCGCTGAATTCGAAGGCGTCTTCGAATTCGCGGAACCATTCGTTGCCGGGCGGGAAGGCGTGTCCGACGGCGGTTTTGCGCTCGGCGTAGAGTTTGAGGAGTTCGTCGGCCATATCTTTCATGGCCTTTTTGACGCGAGATTTTGTTTTGGACCAGGCTTGAGTGCCGAGATGACTCAGGACCGGCTTGGCACCTTCGGAGGAGCGGTACTTCTGGACGAGATCGAGGCGGGTGAGGGGAACGTAGAGGCGAGCGGCTTCGGCGAACTCGAGCAGCATGAATTCGGCGGGGCCATCGCCGTGGTTGATTTCTTTCAATCCCTGATACTGGCCGATGCCATGTTCGACGTGGACCACGTAGTCGCCGACCTGGAGATCGCGGAAGTCGGAGAGGAAAGCGGAGACTTTGGATTTGGAGCGCTGCGGACGCGAGGCGACGGACTCGGACTCGTCGAAGAGGTCGCGGGAACCGAAAATGGCGAGATTGGCTTCGGGAAGCAGAACACCCTCGGGGATGTAGGCAGTGGCCAGGGTGGTGGTGAGAACTTCGCCGGCAAAGTAGCTGGTTTCGTCGGCGTAGCTTTCGCCGCCGCGGGTACGGCTTCCGAGACGGAAAGAGACGTTGTATTCGGTGAATACGTCGGCGAGGCGTTCGACTTCGCCGATGTTGGGGACAGCGAAGAGGACGCGTTTGCCGTTGGCGTTGAGTTTCTGGACTTCTTCCAGCATCGCTGGGACTGCGCCATGGAAGCGGGGCGAGGGCTGGGTGAGGAAAGTGACTGAATCTTCATTGAGGTCGCGAGTGATGCCGAGGTGTTCGAGGTCGGCGCCGGGAAGGGCAGAAGTTTTTTGCCACCAGGCTTCGGGCGGGAGATAGAGATCTTCGGGGAGGACGAGGTTGCCGACGCCGCTGCGTTCGTGGGCTTCGGAGACGCGAGTCCAGAAGCGATCGAATTCCTGGTGGAGCTGGTCGGGTTCGTCGAGGAGAACGGCGGCGCGAGGCAAGAGATCGAAAATGGTATGTTCAGCGCCGGCGACGGGAGTGTAGAACTCCCAGCCGGGAAAGACGTTGAGACCGCCGGCGCGGACGGCGGCTTCGACGATTTCTTCGTTGCCGGTGACGCGCTTGCCGCTGAGGCGAGTGTGGATTGCGCCGAGCAGATGTTCGCTGACCGGAGTTTCGGTGAGAGGAAGGAGCAGGGCCTCGTCGACTGGAGTGGAGGAGCGCTGGGAAGCGGGATCGAATTTGCGAATGGAATCGGCTTCATCGCCGAAGAATTCGATGCGCAGAGGGCGGTCGGCTTCGGGAGAGTAGACGTCGAGGATTCCGCCTCGGACGGCGTATTGGCCGGGCATTTCGACGACGTCGGTTGAAGTGTAACCGACGGTGTTGAGGTGGGCGAGCAGAGCCTCGAGATCGAAGGATTCGCCGCGGCGGATGGTGCGGGCGAGATCGGAATAATAATCGCTGGAACGGAGGCGAATGGCGGTGGCAGCGACGGGTGAGACGACGATGGATGCGGCGCCGGTTGCGATCTTCCAGAGGGCCGTGGCGCGTTCTTCCTGCAGTTCGGGATGCGGGGAAAGATTCTGAAAAGGGAGGACATCGCGGGCGGGGAGGGCGATGACGGAATCGGGATCGCAGGCGGCTGTAAGTTCACAGAAGCTGCGTAGGACGGGGACGAGGTCTTCGACGGCACGATTGTCGTTGACGACGAAGATGAGGGGGCGTCCCGCGGCGCGTTGAAAGAGTACGAGCAACAAGGCTTTCGCAGTTGGGGTGAGGCCAGAGACACGAATGCGCCCCGTGCCCTCCTTCAGGTGGGAGGCAACACGCGCGAAGGCGGGAAGGTTTTCTACGTCCACGAAGAGTTCGCGGACGAAGGGAAGAAGCATGCAGGAATATTTTAGCAGGAGTTGGGTAGCGACCGCCTCGGCGGCTAAAGCCGCGTTTGATTTTAGTCGGCTTAGCGGTGCGGCTTAAAGCCGCACCCTTTCAAAACTCGGACGGGTCGGGTTGAGCTCTACTGACGCAGGAGAGGGCGGGTCAGGCAAGTGGGGCCGCCGCTGCCGTTGATGCAGATTTCGGAGGCGGGGAAGGTGCGGAGGTCGAATCCGGCCTGGCGCAGGCGGGTGTTGGTGCTGCGATTTTCTTCGATGGCGAGAAGACGGTTGTTGCCGAGAGCGAGAACGTTGCAGGCTAGCGTGTCGCGCTCGGAGGGATCGATTTCGATGAAGCTGAATCCGCGAGAGTTGAGCAGTTCGACGGTCTCGACTGCGAGCCAGGGGAGATCGACCAGCGCGGTGTGGTCGTTGAGGAGACTGATCAGCGACATTAGATGAAGGCAGGCGGACGGGCCGGGACCGTAGGGCAGCGGAGCGGAGAGAACTTCGACGCCTTTCGGCGCGAGCAGGGCGCGAATCTGGTGAATTCCGGCGGCGTTGGTGCGATAGCCGTGGCCGATGAGGAGAGTTTTGGAATCGAGCCAGACGATGTCTCCGGCTTCGGTGGTGGCGGGAGGGGTGATTGTGCCGAGTGCCGGGATCTCGAGGGTTTCGCAGAATGAGGCGTGGCGCGGGCCTTCGGCGACGCGGTTGGGCTTGCCGGGACGCATGATGATGAGGCCGTGGTTGGTGGGAAGAGAGGCGTCGTGGGCGTAGACGGCGTCGAGGGAAAGATCGGGGGCAGGGGGGAGTTCGAGGATTTCGGCGCCAGCGGATTTCAGTTCGCGGCAGAGAGCGTCGTGCTGAGACTGTGCCTGCTCGAAATGGGGCGCGTGGCGGAAGCCTAGCTTGCTCCAGCTCGCGGCGCGCTCTGGTTGGTTCCAGCCTGCGGTGCGGGGAGAGCAGACCATGACGCGCTCAAGGGCGCCGACCATAGAGTCTCCATTGAAGAGGGTGGAGGCTGAGGATCGGGTCATTTTCATGTTTTCACTGCGTGTGCGCTAATGTGTGTGCCGTTGGAGATCCCTCGCTTCGCCTGAAGGACGGCTTCGCTCGGGATGACGCCAGCTTTTAATGTGAACCTGATCGCGCTGATAGGAATCTATAGGGGCATTATGGCAAAAGCAACGTGGGAAGGCGCGGTGCTGGCGGAGAGCAATGCAACGGAAGAGGTCGAAGGCAATCAGTATTTTCCGCCGGATGCGATTCAGAAGGAATATTTCAAGGCCAGCGAGGCGCACTCGGTGTGTCCGTGGAAAGGCACGGCTAGTTATTACGATCTTGAGGTTAATGGGAAGCGGAATGCGGGGGCGGCGTGGTTTTATCCGGAGCCGAAGGATGCGGCGAAGCGGATCAAGGGATATGTGGCTTTCTGGAAGGGCGTGAAGGTGGAGAAGTAGGCGGTGGGAGCCGGTAGAGGAGTTGAGCTTCGCTCGACGGACAGCCGAGGGCGGCTGTCCCCACACAATCCCTACGAGCTTCTTCGCGATCGCATGAGCGACGAGTTCTAGAACTCGATGTGGGCGCGGAAAGTGGGGACCAAGACGGGGCCGCGGTCGCGGTTGTAGCCGGGGTTTTCGATGTGCTGAATGCCGGGGGCGAGGTAGATTCCGCGCCAGACGTGGGCGGTGTAATAGGACTCGACTATGTTTTCGCGGCCGTAGTTCAGGTGGCCGTCACCGAGGAGGAAGCCGAGGCCGCCATCGGCGAGGTAGGTTTGGTGATCTTTGCAGATTGCGTTGGTGACGAAGGCGATGCCGGCGCGGTCTTGCTTGCGATGCCACCAGGCGCCGTGGGCGCCGAGTCCGCCGGAGAAAGTTTGATCGACCTCGGTGTAGGCGAAGGATTCGGTCTTGCCGTTATCCCAACTGAAGCGGCCGAAGGCTGTCAGGTTGCGGGTGAGATTCTGTTCGAGGTTGAGGCCGAATCCGTATTTGCGGGTGATGCGCCAGGGATGAGCAGTGATTTCTGGAATTGGCGTGAGTCCGGCTTCGAAGTTGGCGATCGCTTCGCGATAAATACCCATGTTGGCATAATTGGTGTAGGCCAGCAGGCGGATCACGCCGGATTTTTTCGGGATGACGCCGTGGCGGAACTCGTATTCGAAGTCTTCCGCATGGACCTGCCAGGGTCTCCAGACCAAGTCAATTCCGTTCGCGACTTTCGGCATTAGGGCTTCGGCGAAGCGGAAACCCCAGTTGCGGTCTTCGAAATCGGCGGTGGCGCCGACGGTGTAGCCGCGCGTGTCGGCGGCGTAGTCCCAGGCGCCGTTGTTGTCGATGGTCCAGTTGTTGAATTGGAAATGGGTGTCGGAGCCGACGGAATTCACATCGAAAAAATCTGGAAGACCGAATTTGCCGAATCGGAGTTCCAAACGGCGGCGCGGGAGTTCGTCGAAGAGGGAGAGAAAACTGCGCTGATTTTCGACTTTATCCTTACTTAGCGACAAGACCTTATGAATCATGGCTCGACCCGGGTAGGGTGCTTTGCTGAGAAGAGGGTTTCTTACGATGTCCAGATCTGTGTTGCCAGCGAGTCCTAAGCCCGTACTGAGAGCGGCGCCACCGGCCTCTTCGATATCGACGAGAAGTTCGGTGGAACTATTGAGGCGGACGCCAGTGTAGAGCGTCACCACGCGCGATGTAGCTTTCTCATAATTGGGACTGAGACTGTTCTTGCCACTGTAGAGTGCGTGGAATGGAGGATGAGTCTGGAAAATGAAATTTGCCTGGCCGGAGAGCCAGAAGCGGGTATCGCTGAAATGGGGGAACATCGATTCGGGGTCTGCGTTTGGGGGATCGGCTGCGTTGGTCGAGTCGGTTGGATCGGTTGGACTTGCGGCGTCATGTTTTGTGGCTAAGGGTGCATCGATCTGTTGCGAAGCGGCCGGTCGAGCGCAGGCGATGGCAAACATCAGAGCCAGGGCAAGGCTCAGCGTTGCTGGGCCGAGAATCGTGGCTGGGACAGCCTTCGAGGCTGTGCCCGAGCCGGCCTTTCGGAGAACGACGCGGGGCACGATATTGAAAATGAATTTCAATTTCATAATTGCAGATTAGGCCGGCATCGGACCAGGCTCAAGGCTCGCTATCACACTCGGCTGTGACATAAATCACGGTGAGGCCAATGAGCAAACTTCATTTCGACTGTACCATAAGGGGTTAACTATAGTTAACTACGTTGAGCAGACGGCTCCTTGTGACTGGCGGATCGTCCATGCCAGCTGGAATGCCGCCAAATCACCGAGCCTACTCTGGACAAGTTAAGGAAGTGTTACAGACGGAGCGTTGCGGCCTCAGCAGTCATCAGCCGCCAGTCGTCAGTCGTCACCCATTGCATGTTGAGCATGCGGCTGCCGTTGTTGCCGGTGACCACGACCCAGTTCATGCGCAGAGGTTGCCGTTCCATTTGGTGTTCCCACGGCCACGGAACGGAAACTTCGTAACTGACTTCGCAGTTGAGCTGTGTCGTCGCCATCGCCATCGGTGCGAGCAAAGCGATGCAGGCCATTGCTATGTCCTCCTTTCTGCGAGTGTCTTCTGCCGGGTTCGATGTCTTGAATTGACGGAAGCGGTAAAAAGTTCATAAAGATTTGCCGGGGAGACTCTGGATTTCGCCTCTAAATTCTTATAGCATACCCCCCTAGGGTAATGGCAAGAGAAAAACTACGAAGGGAAGAAAAATGCAAGATAAAGTTCCGGTGATTTCGAAGGAGAAACAGAAGCTGCTGTTCCGCATCAAGCGGATACGAGGCCAGTTCGCAGCGGTTGAACGAGCGCTCACGGCGGGAGATGAATGCGCGGACATTCTGATGTTGCTGGCTGCGATTCGCGGGGGCGTGAACGGGCTGATGGCGGAGATTCTGGAAGATCACATACGCCTGCACATGATGAATCCAGATCACGAAATGGAGTCGCCCGAAGAGTTGGGGGAAGACTTGATCGGTCTGGTTCGCGCCTATCTGAAATGATGTGGGCGGGCGGCGGCGGAGGCCATCTCGCGATCAAGAAACTTTCCCGAACAGATTTTTTCTCGATAAAAGTAAAGAGGACAGCCCGGAGCCCCCGAAGCTGTCCTTGAACCCTCCCGGTTAGAAGGGCACCTTGATGAACTGACGATATCTGCACGATGTTGCAAAGAGATGGCAAAATCGTGAACATCCGGTTAATTTGTTCTTAATGGCGCTGGTATAGTAGTCGGTTCGCGCGAGGCGGTTATGGTGATGCGGTGCAAATGGTTGCCTAGGATGACAATCATTCGCCGTTTTATCAGTTGATATCTGTGTGTTGCGGGAGCACTCGATGCCGTCTATCACTTCTCGAAAGGTCGAGCAGTCGCGGCGTTTGCAACAACGAGCGGAGAGCATGATTCCCGGCGGGGTGAACTCGCCGGTGCGGGCTTTCGGTTCGGTTGGCGGCGATCCTCCATTTATAGTGCGGGGGAAGGGCTCGCATATCTGGGATGCGGATGAGAACGAGTATATCGATTACGTAGGCTCCTGGGGACCGCTGATTCTGGGCCACGCCGCGCCGGACGTTCTTGATGCGATTCTGAGTGCGACGTGCAATGGCACGAGTTTTGGAGCGTCGACGCCGGCGGAAGCAGATCTGGCGGAGTTGGTGCTGGCGGCGTTCCCGCCGATGCAGAAAGTTCGCTTCGTCAGTTCGGGGACCGAGGCGACGATGTCAGCGATCCGGCTGGCTCGGGCTTATACCAAGCGCAAATATATTGTGAAATTCGAGGGCTGCTACCACGGGCACTCCGATTCTCTGCTGGTGAAAGCAGGGTCGGGAGTGGCAACGCTGGGGATACCGGGATCGGCGGGAGTGCCTGAGGAGTTCACGCAATTCACGCTCGCGTTGCCGTTCAATGACATCAAAGCAGTGGAATACGCATTTCAGAAATTCAAACATCAGATTGCTTGCGTGATTGTGGAACCGATCGTAGGGAACATGGGGTGCGTTCCGGCGGGAGACGATTATCTGGTGGGAGTGCGGCTGATTACGGAGCGCGAAAACTCTGTGCTGATTTTTGATGAGGTGATGACGGGATTTCGCGTGGCTTACGGCGGAGCGCAGGAACTTTACAATATTCAGCCTGATCTGACGACGATGGGAAAGATTATTGGCGGCGGCTTGCCGGTGGGCGCCTATGGCGGGTCGAACGAGATTATGAATCTGGTGGCGCCGTTGGGGCCGATGTACCAGGCGGGGACGCTTTCGGGTAACCCGCTGGCGATGGCGGCAGGATGCGCAACGTTGAAGCACCTGCGCGACCATAAGAAGGAGATCTATCCGCAGATTGATAAGTTGAGTGGGGAACTGGTGGAGGGTGTGGCGGCAGCGGCAAAAGATGCGGGCGTGGCGCTGTGTTACAACCGCGTCGGGTCGATGTTTACCTGGTTTTTTACGGGGGGGCCGGTGACGGATTGGGATTCGGCCTCGAAGTCGAACACCGAAGCGTTTGGGAAATTCTTTCGTGCCATGCTGGATAGCGGAGTGTATTTGCCGCCATCGCAGTATGAGGCAGCATTTCTGAGTGCGACCCACACGGAGCAAGATGTGCAACAGACGATTACGGCGGCGAAGCGGGCGTTTGCGGTTGTGAAAGGGACATAATCCGTTTCGATGAGGACCCTCGAACGGGCGAGCGGAAACGAACCTCAGGGGCTAAAGCCCGCGTATCAGTTGGCGCTGGGCGGCACGGCTGAAGCCGTGCCCTTCCCGATTCATACGCTCTAGCGAGTGATTGCTGGGCGGCGGCTGGCGTCAGAGTTGGACATCATCTGGGGAATGGTTGCGAATTCATAGCCTTCATTTTTGTAGCGAGTGAGCAGTCGATCTGTGGCGAGGACGGTTTGGGAGCGGTCGGCGCTCATTTGCTTGTGGCCGCCATCGTGGAGCAGGATGACGTCACCGCCGCGGAGCTGTTTTGCAACCTTGCGCTCGATTACGGCGGCGGGAGGGGCGTTCCAGTCGTAGCCGGTTACGTTCCACATGACCGGTTCCAGCCCGAGTTCGCGAGCCACGCGCAGCACGGCGGGGCGGCGTCCGCCGAAGGGAGGACGAAAGAGATTGGAATGTTGGCCGACCGCATCTTCGAGCGCAGATCGACATTCGAGGAGTTGCTGCCTGATTTCAGCCTCGCTTCTGAAGGTCAAGAGCGGGTGAGTGAAAGTATGATTGCCGATGACATGATTGGCCTGGGAAATTTCGCGAGCGATCTGGGGATGCTGCCGCACGTAGCGGCCGATCAGGAAGAAAGTCGCGTGTACGTTGTGCCGGGCTAGGATCTCCAACAAGCGGAACGTGTGCGGGGCGTTGGGACCGTCATCGTAGGTGAGCGCAAGCTGGCGCGAGCCGCGGGGGATGCCTGAGAAGTTTGGGCCATACCATTGGGCGGTTGGCGCGATGGATTGATATCCCGCGGCAGCTGCGGCCGCGATGGGGATGGCGCCAGAGATGACATAGCCCAGCATGCGGAAATTGTATTTCATTGAGTCATGGAGTGATGGGGTGATTCGGCGATTGGAATTTCGTTCGCGCTGCGCAATCGCGAATTGGCTCAACTTCCTCTGTTAACTCTTCCCTCAATTGCCACTCGGCGTTATCCGAGATATCCTGCCAATTCCGAAATATTGCGAGGCCATGGCTAATCTCTTCGAGCTGCCCCGTTACATTGCAGTGGAAGGCCCCATACGAGTTGGCAAGAGCACGCTGGCGCGCATTCTGGCTGAGCGGCTGAATGCGCAGCGGGTAATGGAGCCGGAGTCGAATCCATTTCTTGGAGCGTTTTACGAGGGAGAGCGCGGCGCGGCGTTTCAGGCGCAGTTCGCGTTCCTGGTGCGGCGTTTCGAACAATTGCAGGCCCTCGATCTGGGCGCGCGCTCGCAGAAAACGGTGGTGGCTGACTACATCATCGAGAAAGATAAACTCTTCGCCTGCCTTAACCTTACCGACCAGGAACTCGATACCTACAACCGCTACTACAATCACTTCCGCGAGCAGTTGCCTACGCCGGACCTGGTGATTTATCTGCAGGCCACGCCTGAGGTCCTGAAGAAGCGGCTGAAGAAAAAGAACGCGCCGGGCGAGCGTGCCGTTAGCGACGATTATCTGGAAGAAGTGGTCAAGGCTTATGAACATTTCTTTTTTCATTACACGTCGTCGGACCTGTTGATTGTGAACACGTCAGATATAGATTTCGTCGATCGCAATGAAGACTTGCAGGAACTACTAAGGAAAGTCTCAGAGCCGATTAAGGGGACGCAATACTTCTTGCCTCTGGGTGGGCAGGAGGCGGTGGGGGCGTGAGAGGCGTAGGGGCGTCGTTGGCCGATTGTCGTTGGCCGTTGGCTTGGAAAAGGCTTACTTCCCGTGTCTGGGCAGTGAGTAGACGGACAGCACTTTTCCAATTTTTAGGAATTCCGGATCGGCGGTGACGAGCGATGCGCTGCGTTCGATTGCGAGTTCGGCGGCGAAGGCATCGGCATATCCGAGGTTATGCTTCTGCTTCAGCGCTCCAACCCGAGATGCCGTGGCCCGATCCACTTCGATGACGGCGATGGGCAGTTCCAACAGTCGCGCTTCAGCCTCCCGGGCGGTGGCCTCGCCGTACCGCCGCCACGCGGTATAAAAGACCTCGCCCCAATTCACAGCCGACATCAGGAGTGGCGAATCTTGGCGGAGAGCCTCGTCCACTAGGCGCTCAATCCTTCCCGCGGCAATCTCGCGGTCTTCAAAGAAGCCGATTAGCGCATTTGCGTCGAGCACATATCGGCGCCGGCTGCCGCGAGATAACGGTGGGGGCATTTCTTACTCTCGTCTACGCTCGCGTTCGCGTTCGCGCTCGCGTTCCGCGAGGTGTTCATCAAACATGGATGGCTCCCCGGGTTTAGGCTTTAGAAATCCCCGGATCTCGCGTATTCGCCGGGCGGTAATCGGGGTCAGCACCAATCTGCCTTTCTCTTCGGTCCAGGTGGCGGGAGTGCCTTTCTTCAGTCCGAATTGTTCGCGCAATTCTGAGGGAATGACCACTTGGCCTTTCGAACTTATCACCGTTCGGTAGCTTGCCATTGGGCCATCTTACCACATAGTAAGACCATTGTGGTAACGTCTTACATCTAATTCATCCGCCGAAGACGCACGACAAACGGCCATCGACGAGCGGGCCTTTTCCGGCTACAATAACCCAAGCATCCAAGAAGATGCTTAACAGGTTCTATCCGGCCGAGCCGGAGGGGCACTGGAGGACATTGTGAGTATCACTCCGATCGGGCGACCCCAAGACGGGCGCTGCCAGAAGGTCACCACCGCTACTCTGCGGGAACAGAAACTCCGACACGAACCCATCACCTGCCTTACTGCCTACGATTACGCCACGGCGCGCCTGGTGGATGAAGCCGGGATCGAAATGATTCTGGTGGGGGATTCGCTGGCGCAAACCATTCTTGGCTATGAGAACACGCTCTCGGTCACGATGGATGAGATGCTGCACCACGTGAAGGCCGTGCGCCGCGGCGTGAAGCATGCGCTGCTGCTGGCCGACATGCCTTACGGGTCATATCAGGTTGATGCGGATGAAGCGCTGCGCAATGCGACTCGCTTTGTGAAAGAAGGCGGCGCGGAAGTAGTAAAGATCGAGGGCGGCGAAAAGCGGGCGGACCTGATTCGCCGCATCATTGACGCAGAGATTCCAGTGGCCGGGCACATCGGGCTGACGCCACAGTCAGTCAATGTGATGGGCGGCTACAAGGTGCAGGGCAAAAGCCTTAGCGGCGTTGAGCAGCTCATGCGCGATGCCATGGCGCTGGACCGGGCGGGCGTGGCTTGCATTGTGCTGGAAGGCATACCGCGCGAAGTGGCGGCGATGATTACGGCGGAGGTTGGGACGCCGACGATCGGCATTGGGGCGGGTCCGGAGTGCGATGGCCAGGTGTTGGTGTTTCACGACATAGTGAACCTGACGTTTGCACCGCCGGCGAAGTTTGTGCGCCGCTACGGGGATGCGGCCGCGCTGATCGGCCACGCGGTGCAGGCGTTCCGGGCGGATGTGAAGTCGCTACAGTATCCGCTGGACGAGGAGTCGTATCATCTGCCGAAGGAGACGAAGGAAGGGCTCGACACCGTGCTGGCGCGGAAGCGGGCGATGCAACGGTAGGGAAATCTTTAGCGACGGATTCGGCGGATCCCACGGATATGCAATAGAGGGCTGCAAAGATTGGCGGTGGTGCTAGGCTATTCTTTGAGGAGGTGGTTATGACGCATCTCTTGCCTGCTTTTTTTCTGCATTTCATCGGATTCGGCTTCGTGATGTATTTTCTGCCTTCGATTATTGCTCTGGCCCGGAGCAAGAGGGACATTGCCGGAATCATTCTGCTGAACTTCTTTCTGGGTTGGACGATGATCGGTTGGGTGGTCGCACTGATCTGGGCGGTGAAGACCGACGTTCCTGCGGTGGTGCGGTGATATCTTCGGCACTGCGCAGCGGTCCGCGGCCAATTTTTGGACCGGTTTTCCTGTTTATTTTTGTAACGAGCTTTGGCGCGTGCAAGCGACAGACCACCGTGCCAGCGCGAGACCCGGTCAGTGTGCTGCGATCGATTCCTGCCGCCGATGATTCGAAGTACCCATCCCTGCAAGAGGCAAAGCATTGGAGTAATCCATATTTGGTAATTCGGGCGGACCGGGTGGGGCTGCTCACGGGCGTAGCCGCCAATGAAGAAGAGATTTTGAAGCCGGAGGAAGTCTTGAATGCGCTGGCAGGATTGCCGGCAACGGCTTGGCCTTACGGACGCGCAGTTGCGATTCTTGTGGATGAAAAGGCCAGTGCGTCCGAAAAAGATAAGGTAGCGCTGCGCCGAAATCGCGGGCTGGTCGCGGGCGGACTGGAGAGCGCGCACGTTTCGATCAACTGGATCCCTACATCCTGAACGAACATCCACCGCACACCCAGCGAGAATCCGCAAAGTGAAAATCTGCAACACCATCGAAGAAATGCGGGGCTCATGCCGCGCGGCACGAAGCGGAGGCAGGCGACTGGGATTCGTGCCCACCATGGGAGCGCTGCATGAAGGGCACTTGTCGCTGGTGCGGGCTGCGAAAGCTTCGTGCGGCGTTGTGGCGGCATCGATTTTTGTGAATCCCACGCAGTTTGGTCCGAATGAAGACCTGGCGAAATATCCACGAAGCTTCGAACGAGACTGCCAGCTGTTAGAACAAGAGGGCGTGGAATTAGTTTTCGCGCCATCGGTTGACGAAATGTATCCGGGTGGGGCGGTGACGTGGGTGACGGTGGAGGGGCTGAGCGACAAGTTGGACGGGCGTTCCCGGCCCGGACATTTTCGTGGCGTGAGCACAGTTGTGGCGAAGCTATTTCACATTGTCGAGCCGGATACGGCTTTCTTCGGGCAGAAAGATGCAGCGCAAGTTGCGATCATTCGCCGGATGGTGAGTGACCTGAACGTTCCAGTGGAAATCGTTGCGTGCCCGATTGTGCGCGAAAGCGACGGGCTGGCCATGAGTTCGCGAAATGGTTATCTCGATTCTCTACAGAGGAAAGAGGCGCTGGTTTTGCATCGTTCGCTTATGAAAGTGAAGAAATCCTGGGAAAGCGGCGAGAGGGACGCGGCAAAGCTGGTGGCTGAGGGTCGCGAAGAAATTGGTGGAGAAAAATCGGTGAAGCTCGATTATTTCGAAATCGTAGATCCCGACAGTTTGAACCCCGTAGAAAATCTGGGCGGAGGCGGGCTGGTGGCGGTCGCCGCATTCGTGGGCGCGACGCGGCTTATCGACAATGTGGTGCTTCCGGCGAGTGCGAGGTAAGAGCGGCCGAAACAACAGCGCCTAAAGGCGTTCGCGATCGCGAGTTGTTAGGGTTGCGGATGTAATGCGGCGGGAAAGCCGGCGGCGGTTTTTGCGGAAGTGTCGTGAGGCAACAGGCGCTGCCGAACCATGTTTTCGATCTGTGACCAGAGGTGGGGATCGCATTCACTCTGCATGTGGCCGGGAGTGAAGACGCGATCGAACCAGGAGGCCTCGGGACACTGGACTGGATCTTTGCGGTAATCCATGCGGTAATTTCCCAAGATGTCGGTTCTGGCGGGATTGGCGGCGATGATCTGGGGGCGGCCGTGGATGATGCCGTGCGGCTGATAGAAATTTACGGCTTCCGCGACGTTAGCCGGAATGACGGAATCGTTTTGCCATAGCTTGGCGACGCTGTCTACCTGAACGGTGAGCAAAACAGGAACGCCTTCCCGCCACAAATCGCGCGCGAGGAGCACTGCGGCGGAAGCTCCCCAGCTTTGGCCGAACAGGACGATGCGAGCGCGCGCCTTTTCTTCGGCGGAAAGAATGCCGTCACGGTTCGTGTCGAGCAAGCGGACGATCGCGTCATAGGCTTGTTTGCGGCGGCGGTTTTCAAAAACCTGGATGTAAGTTCCCTGGGGAACGGAATGGCGAATGCGTTGAGCAAGCTGAACCGGGCCGTGGTGGGGATTGTCATGGCCGACGAAACCGCCGACGAAACCGATCACAATGTTGGAAGAAGAGGAAACGGTTTCGGCGGGGTTTCCACCTAGCGCGAGTCCTGGCAAAGCCGCGGCAATGAGAATCAACGAGACGATGAAGGCATGAAATGCAGCGGGCCGGCGCATACGCGTTACTAAAGAATTTGATGATTCGTTGGGTTGGAGGGATGCCGTAAAACTGCGCGGTTCATTCGCACCAGCTAGTCAGGAACCATCGGTCAAAGGCCCTTACACGTGCGGGTTGTGGCTCATTTGACCCGGGGGACAGTCTACACCTATTTGTCAAGAAGCGGAGAGTTTTGGTGGTGGTGCAATTTGCCCCGGACGGCTGTGTGCGGGGGGGAGATCCCCTTCGGCAAGCTCAGGGCAGGCTCTCGTCCCGCTGGTGAAAACCCGGGACTTCGGGATGACGCCAATTCAAAGTGCACCACTGCCAGATTTTGGGTGTGTTCAACGATTCGTTGTGCCAGAAACGAAGGGGCTTCCTGCGATGGCATAGCGAAGAGGGTGGTCGGCGGCTTTGGTGATGCCAATGCGGGTGGTGATTTGAATGTTTCGCGGGCGAAAGCCATCTTCTCCGATCCACAAGCCGGAGGTGGGAGAAGAGAGATCGCGGCCATTGTCGCGGGTGCGGGTGATGCCGAAGGCTTGGGCGAGGCGTCCGGGGCCGCTGGTGAGCTTGGGAAGATCGCGAGGACCGTGAACGGCGATGCTTCGCGCGCGCGCCATTTCTTCAATGCCGAGGAGCGGTTCGAGCGCGCGGAAGAGAACCGATCCCGCCTTCCCTTCGCGCTCACAGGAAACGTTGAGGCAATAGTGATTGCCGTAGATGAAATAAACATAGGCATAGCCGGGCGGGCCGAAAAGGACTGCAGTGCGGGCAGTGTTGCCGGCAGCGGCGTGGGCGGCGGGATCGTTCTCGCCGAGGTAAGCCTCGACCTCGACGATGCGGGCAGAGAGGTGCAGGCTTTCGTGGTCACGCAGCAGCACCTTGCCGAGAAGCTCGCGAGCGACGCGCCGGGGATTGCGGGCGAAGAAGGCGCGCGGGAGCGGTTCAGGGTTTGGATTCGATCTTGCGTGCAGCGGAGACATTTGCGGGCTTATCGTCAAAGGTGGTGTCGGGGGCGAAGGCGAACTTCTCATCCTTGTCGCCAACCTTGCGCACAGCATCATGCCATCCATCGTCCCAGCTGATGCGGGCTTCATCGCCGACGATAGTCCAAATGCCGTGGCTCGCACCGAGCGATTTGCCGGCCTCGCCATTGGTTTCGAAAGGGAAAAAAAAGTTCCGCCGTTGCTAGGCGGCGCCTTTCGCCGACTCTTTTAAGTAAGCGAGCACTTCTACGGCATGGCCTTCGGGCTTCACTCTGGGAAAGATGTGCTGGATTTTGCCGTCGGGGCCAATTACGAATGTGGTTCGCACCACGCCCATTACTTTCTTGCCGTACATGTTTTTTTCCTGGACGACGCCAAAGGCGTCAGCGACTTTCTTATCGGCGTCTGCCAGCAGGGAGAAAGGCAAGTGGAATTTGTCTTGAAACTTCTTTTGCGCTTTGGGCGTGTCTGGGGATATGCCAAGTAACACGGCACCGGTTTTCTGCATCTGTTTGTAGGTATCGCGAAATTCGCAAGCCTCGACTGTGCATCCGGGAGTATCTGCGCGAGGATAAAAATAGAGCACCACTACTTTACCCCGAAGACTTTTCAGGGAGATTTCTTTTCCATTCTCGTCCTGCAAGGTAAACTCGGGGGCCTTATCATTAATATTGATATTCATGAGCATCTCGATTCTTGGTAAGTCAGGGTTGGACACGGCGTCGACAAAGTTGACGTTGGTAGAGCCACGGCGCGGGCGCATTGTGTCCAGAGAATTCTTATACCGCAGATTAGGGTGGGCCGTCATTGTGATTCTGTCACTGCCTATCGTGGTGACAGCTCGGGGCGCGGCGCAAGCGCCGCAGCTTAAGCGTCCACACGAGGATCGCCAGGAAAGGCCTGCGGAGGTCAAGAAAAAAAAGGAAAAGGGACCGCGAGCCGTGGGACTTTTGCAGGTCAACAGCAGCGGGAAGACGGCGTTAATCCCGGTCGCAATTCTGATTGATGGCAAGTTTTACGATGCGAGTGCGTATAAAGCTGATCCGGTGCCGATGGCGCTCGAGGGCGGCACGGTCTATGAGGTGGAGCGGGCGGGTGAGTCGCAGGGGCTGTTCACGATCAGGGGCGCGTTGCATAGTCAGAGTCCAGAGAACCCGAATCCATGGCTGGGCACAGGTTCTTACGTTGTGAATGGAACCGAGGTGGTGAAGACCAGGCACAGAGCGGAAGACGCGCCCGTAGGCCTGGACAATAGCACTGACGCGCCACCGCGGCTGACCCGGGGAAAAGAACCGGCAGCAGCGACGCCTTCGACGAGTCCTGCATCTGGCTCTGGCACTGCTTCAGGCAGTTCTTCTTCAGGCAGTTCTTCTTCAGGCAGTTCTTCCGGTACCGCATCGGGTACACCGGCAGGAGCGGGGTCAT
Source organism: uncultured Acidobacteriota bacterium (assembly GCA_963842075.1). GTDB lineage: Bacteria > Acidobacteriota > Terriglobia > Terriglobales > Acidobacteriaceae > Sulfotelmatobacter. The sequence continues at coordinate 83,143 of CAWJFA010000025.1, forward strand.
CCGAGAAGCCGGGCACTGCGACCACTAACACGCCTTCGCAACCGTCGAGCAGTACTTCCGGTGGGGAGGCTTCTGGACAAGATGGACAGAAGCCAACGGGAGCGGGTTCGGACAAGCAGGCGGATCAGGGCGGTAAAGGGCAGTCGCCGGCTGGGGCTGGGCAGGGGGCGGGCGGTCAAGCGTCGACAGGGGATGCGTCGCAGAGCCAGGAGTCGAAGAGTCAAGAGTCGAAGAACTACTATCGTCCGACGCTTCGGCGAGGCAAGCCCACGGAGACTGCACCACAGGAAGGAGATGCAAGCTCGGCGAAAGTGGAGAAGCCTGGTTCGGTGGCGACGACGGCGGCCGCGGGCGCAGCAGTTCCGGTGCAACTGGTGCCGGCAATTTCCGATGCAGGCGGACCGGATCCGCAGTCGTATGAGTTTTTCTGGAAAGAAGGCGAAGAGGATGAGCGGCGGAAACAGATGCTCGCATTGGCGGCGGATGATGTTCGGACTTATGTGAATGAGCGGGAGAAGGGCTCGATTCCAGCCAAGCCGGCGGTGGCGAAGGCCGGCGTGACGAAGGCTAATGCAGCCGCTCATAAATCAACCAAAAAAATAGAGCCGATGTTTGAGAATGTACAATTTCGCGTCTTCGATGTGTGGAAGAATAGCCAACCGGTGATGATCTTGAGCGCGGAAGCGCATTTATCCCCGAGTACGCCGGGAGCGGCTACCGCGCCCGAGGTGTATAACGTAACAATTGTGGCGAGAACCGATATCTACGGCAGTTTGCGCAAACTTTATTCAGGGGTGACCGACAAGTTTCATCTCGATGTAACTCCGCGGCTGGAGCTTATTGACGTGGTGGATGCGGACGGAGACGGGCGGGGGGAGTTGTTGTTTCGTGAGACGACCGACGCCGGGAGCGGATATGTAATTTACCGGGCGACTGCCGACAAGCTTTGGAAAATGTTCGATAGTTTGGGCGGGTAGAAGGTTCAGTTCTAAGTTTCAGTAAGTATTCGGCGGCGGCTGCTGAGAAATAGGATCTTTCAGGTTTCAATTCCGACGTGGCAGACGCGTCCTACCAGATAATCGGATGGCGACTTGCCATCTTCCATGGTCATCACTTCGATGGGATAAGCCTGATTGTGCGGGCGAAGAATCAGGTGACCATCGGCGGTTTCCACATATTTCACGGTGCAGGTTCCGTCCTTGAGAACAGCGTACATGTTGAACTCGCCCTTGTGGTAGGGCTTGAGCGAGTTGTAGTGGCGGTCGATGAGAAGTGTGGCGCCGGGAAGCAGGCGCGGGTACATGCTCATACCTTCGCGGCCGTCAACCTTAATGAGGACGAAGCGTTCCCAGTGCTCGCGGTCGCCTTCGGTTTCGGCTTTGAGCTTTTTAAGAAAGCTTTTCTTGAATTTCAGGATTTCCTTGACGTGCATGCTGGTGAGGAGGGGGTGGGTGGCAGCGACGGTGCCGTCGGTGAGGAGGACGTTCTGGAACTCATCGTTGCTGGGAGGAACAATCGAAGCGCGTTTGTTGACCTCGGAGGGGTCGAGCAGATCCAACACGGAAAGATGCTGGACGGCCAGGACGCGATCCATGCCTTCGAGGCTCAAGCCGCGCTTGCGATTCAAGAAGTTGGAGATGTGGGCCTGCTTAAAGCCAGTCTGTTGAGCCAAGCGGAGGCCGGTCAGATCACCTTCCTCGATGCGCTCCCAAAGAGTATTGCGGAGGTTTTCTTGCAGCACTCGGAATTTCATGGCTTGGAGTATAGCATGTGAGCTATAGCAATATGCTAATCGGAAATAGTTTTCCACAGCTACTTTGGTATAACAACCTTGACCGAGATTATGTACTTGACTCAATATAGCTCCTGTGCTATCGTTTCCATGTGCTTGATTACTTAGAGCTTCGCGGCGGTTTTGGCATGTTGTGGCGTTCGATGTGTTCCCTAGCCGCTTTCAGCACTTTCGGGTGGAACACATGCTCAGCCAGTTCGTCGCTTGTCATCTTCGCCGGATGCTTCTTTGACCGCTTCTTTTTCATGGTGACGCTATGACCTCTGCTCCCGTAAATCTAACGACTCTTGTAGATCGGTATAGCACAGATGACCATTGCCGCGAAGCCCTAATGAATCTTCGCTGGCCCAACGGCGTGACGTGCTTGAAGTGCCACAGCGAGAACGTTGCCCCTGTCGCAGATCGTAAAGTTTACGTGTGCTATTCATGCCGCTACCAGTTCTCCGTGACTGTGCGAACGATCTTCCATGACTCCCACTTGCCGCTCACCAAGTGGTTTCTTGTTACCTACTTGATGACAGAATCGCGCAAGGGTATTTCCGCAAATCAGATCAAAAGAATGCTCGGTATCTCTTACAAAACCGCGTGGTATCTGTGTCACCGCATCCGCAAGGCAATGGAAGAATCGGACCACAAGCTTTCTGGCACGGTCGAAGTGGATGAGATGTACATCGGCGGCCATACGAAGAATGCAGACAAATGGAAAAAGCATGCGCCAGTGATCGGTATCTGCGAGCGCGGCGGACATCTTCACTTCATTCATGCTAACGATCTGAATCAAGCCAAGGTTTATGACATCATCGCTCGGAACGTGGACTCTACAGTGGATGTCATCATGACGGACGAATCGAAGCTCTACAACTTCAATCTCACGAAGTACAAGGGAAAGCACAAGACGGTCAACCATAAGGCCGAAGAATATGTTCGCTACGAAGGCGGATTGTGCGTCTCCACGAATGCGATTGAATCCGCGTTCTCGCTGTTCAAGCGTGGTGTAGTTGGCGCGTGGCATAAGGTTTCCGTGAAGCACCTTCCTGCCTACCTGCAAGAGATGACATGGCGGTTCAACAATCGGAAAAATCAATTCCTGTTTAGGGATACGCTGCAACGCTTACTTGCCTCGGAAAACCTTGAATATAAAGAGCTTGTTAAAGCCGCTTAATCGTGCGAATCGCGGTCATATCCTCTGGTAACAAGCGATTACACGGTTTTTCTGCTAATCTTGTTGACAGGCGAAAGAATGTAAGACAAACTTCCTTCGCATAAAAGTTCTCCCCTTTTTTAGACATTTCGCATCCAATAAAAACGGAGGGCTTTAATCTCGTGGCAGTACTCGAAAAACTGTTAGGCAAAAAGAAAAAAGACGATATTTCCGACGTGTTGGAAATACCGGTCTTAGCTCGTCTTTGGCGCGAAGATGATGTATGGAACGGAGAAGCTGTTGACCTTCCCGTTGCCATTTTTGGAGATACGTTTGAAGATGCCGTTAGCCATTTACAAGATGCGGTGATGTCCCATCTTGAGGCGCTGCAGGAAATCGGCAAGCTAGAGGAAACCGCCCACATCTTGCGCGCCTGTGCGCGCAACCATCGCGTCAGCCTTGATGAGATGGGTTCGAACCAACCCTTCGTTAAATTCAACGCAGGACTCCAAGATCATAAATTGGTTTGCATCGCATAGCTATGGTGCAACTCCCAGCGCATCTGACCTGGGCACAATTGTTGTGCGTAGCTGGCAAACTTGGATACGGTCCATCCACACACAAAAAGCGTGGTTCGGCGCGAGATTTCGTAAATATTGAGCGCGACCCACCGGTTGTGACCTTCCATGAACCACACGGTAATCGCACTATCCCTCGCGGTACCATGAACCTCTGTATAAGTAAACTGAAACTCTCCAAAGAGCAATTTGCCGAACTCCTTGAGGGCTGCTGACAACCCCAAAATTAAGAACTCACTTTGCATCGCGATGTGCTAAAGCTAATCGGATACTGGCCTTGGCTAATTGAACGCCATTGTCGATCCGGTCCAAATTGGCCGTAAATACGTCCTCAGTTAATTTCGATGTAATCGGCACAACGTTCGAAAATGCTATTGTCTTTAGAACATCATCGCTGCCAGCATCCATCCCAAAGCCGACGCCTGCCCTAGTCAAATCCACAGTCAACGCTTCAATGACTTTTTGCTTGTCACTAGCAGACATCTTGCGCATTGCTTCCTGTTGATCCGAAGCTACTGTGACACTCCCCATGAAGGCTACCCAGCGGTAAAGATTCAAGAGAAGAACGAATACGATGACTGCGGGGCTATTCGTGACGATCTGTCTTTCTTCCGGCTTCCGAGTCATTTTCTTTCCTCCGATCCCGCTCCATAGGATTCTCTCAGCGGGGACGCCTAGCGGCCAGATTACGGGAGTAAGCGCGGGAAACAGACGGCATTGGATTACGCTAAAATAAACGTATGGCCGAAACACCTGTGCGAGTCGATAAGGACAAATTTGACGCGCTTCTGAAACAGATGATTAAAACACAGCCACTAACGTTGGAAGATATGAAGAAAGAAAAGGCGGCTAAGAAACGTGGAAAGTAGACCCGCCAAATACTGTTTCTTCAAGAGAAATGGTCCGCTCTGGAAAAATGAAGAGGGTGTTTGGGAGTGGGATAAGAATCACATTCCTATAGTTCTGGTTTCGAATCCAGTTGTATCTGATCCTCTCTTACGATTTTCCAGTCGGATGTACCATAATGCGCTTTGTTGCGCGAATCGGTTTGACACAAGATTTCTCCGGATAAGGGCATGTTTTTCGTATTCGGCGTGTCAATTACGAGACTATGTACGTGCCATCGCTTACAGTTTTTACAGTGGTACGCCCAGTATCGTTTCATTGTCTCGCTCAATCAGAAAACCTCTCGCGTCAGCTTCCGATAAGTCAAAGGCTTCTTAGCTACTAGCTCCCGCGTCAAGGTTTGAAACATCTGCGATTGCATCCCTCTTCGGTTGTACCGCCAGCAGAACTCCTGCAAATACGAGTCGAGATGATCCTTGCTCAACTTGTGATACGAACCGATGACGCCGCGCTTAAACAGTGAGAACGCGCCCTCGACCGTTCGCATCGAAGTCTCCCCGAACATCTCCAGTTCTAGCCGATGGTTCGCTTCGGTATGCTTGTCCTTCGGGATAATTACGCTGTAGGCCGACGCCGAGTCCGTCAGCACTTGCTTGACGTTCGGGCTAAGATTGGCTTCGACTACGGGGCGGATCGCCTCTGCCTTGTAGTTCTCGATTCGCTGCATGTGAAGCCTACCGCCGCGCTCCACCATTCCTAGCACGGTGATCTTGGCATCTTTCCCAGCCTTGACTCCCTTACGCAGTTTCTTACCGCCGATGAAGCTCTCATCGATCTCCACGATCTGCCCTTGTCCGCCTAAAAAGGCTTTATTCAGTTCCTCCATCGCCTTCCGAATGCGATGGCAAAGGTGCCACGCCGTCTTGTACTGCACTCCGATGTGTCTGGCTACCTGATTCGCGGAAATGCCTTTCTTGGCTTCCGCCATGAGCGCCATAGCCATGAACCACTTTTGCAGGGGGAGATGGGAGTCGTGAAATAACGTTCCGGTCGTAGCGGAGAAGTGCAGGGCGCAATCGGAGCACTCGTATTTCCGATAGGGGCGGCCAGTCTTACCCTTCGTGTCGATCCTATAGACCTTGGCGCAGTCGCACGCTAGGCAGCGTACGCCGTTCGGCCAGCGCTGGGCTACGAGGTAATCTAGCGCCGCATCTTCAGTTTGGAAGGTTTTCGCTACGGTGAGCAAGTTCATACACAGGACTATAGCGGTAAAGCGGTCCTATGTCAAGTACATAATCATTAAAATAAATTTCAAAAAATGTCCCAAAGCACCTTTGCAGTATGATATAATGGTTTTATAGAGTTAAGAAATAAGCAATAGTGAGCGAAGGCGCGCTGAAAAGCGCGCCTTTCGTATTTTTGGGCGAAGAAATTCCGCTTTATCCCCGGTCAAGCAAGGGACGGCTTCGAATTCGCGGACTGATTGGTGCTGTCAAGAGCTTTGATTACGCGGCTGTATAGCCCGATTTTCGGGAGATGCCGACGGTGGGGGAAGCAGTGCGTACAAACAAGGCAAAAGAAAACAACAAGCGGACAGTGAACAAATCCGCGGAAGAGGGAACGCCGGAGACGATGAAACCGATGGATGTGGTAAAGGTGCGAGAGAACATCGCGAACCTGGTGACACATTCGGCGGAGGTGATTGCAAGGGCCGTGATCGAGGGTGCGAAGGCGGGGCAACTGGCATCGGCAAAATATTTGTTTGAGGTAGCGGGGGTGTATCCAGCGACGGAGGAGACTGTGGCGCCGGAGGAGGACGAGTTTCTGGCGCGCACGCTGATGAGGCAGATGGGAATCCCGACGGAACCTGGGATGCGGGACAATGCGGTGGCGGCAGAACGGAACAACGAGGCAAAGGGACAGGAGCAGAAGAAGGATAACGTAGAATGAAGCAGTGGTACGGCGGCGGAGGGACAGGCCGACCGACGGCGCTGTCGGTTTCGCCAAGAGCAGAAGCGACGTCAAGAAAGCTGGCTGAGGCAGATCATGCAGATGGGAATTCCGCGATCGAGGGGCTGGGTAATAATGGAGCGGACAAGAAGGCTCGCACCGCAAGACGCAAGGTAAGGATGGACATTACATGGGTGACCGACCGGATTGCAGTCGGAGGTGGAATCTGGAATCCGGACAACATGGCAGCGGTGTCGCGAGCGGGCATTACGCATATCATCGATATGCAAATCGAGTTCGACGACACGCCGCTGGCGCTGCCGCACGGGATTGTGGTTTGCTGGAATCCGGTCGACGACGACTTTGAGCCGAAGCCTGCTGAGGTATTTTACCGGGGAGTGGAGTTTGGGCTGGCGGCGCTAAGAGAAAATGGAGCGAAACTGTTTGTCCACTGCGCGGCGGGCGTCCACCGCGCGCCGATGATGACGTTGGCGTTATTGGGGGTGATGGGGTGGACGCTGGAAAGTGCCATGGACTTGATCGAGAGGCGACGGCCAGCGGCGGATTTTGCTGAAGTTTATGTGCAAAGCGTAGAAGACTTTTTGAAGGGACGGAGTTGAAATTCCAGAGGTGGAGCGTAAAGCGCAGAGCTATTGGTAGAAATGTCCAGCGAAGGTAGAAGTTGCGAAGGGGAGTGCAGAGACGCTTCGCTTCTGCGAATGACAAGATTGTTTTGAGGGAGGAAGTATGTTTCGAAGATGCCGCCCGGCAGGGCGGTTTTTTTATTTGGTGCTGGCTTTGGCGATGCTATGGAGCGTCGGGGTTTCGGCGCGAGAAGAAGCGCTGGCAGGGAGGCGAGGAGCGTCAACCGGTGCCTCAGCGGCGGAGTCGGCTGCGGCAGAACCCTCACCGCGCGCGGCTTCGCCGGCTCCCCAGAGCGGGCCGACGCTGACGAGCGTGGTCGACACCGTTTATATGGCGAACGGCTCTTTTGCCCAGGGAACGCTGGTGATCACGTGGCCGGCTTTTGTGGCGGCGAGTGGAGTGGCGGTGGCGGCGGGAGCATTGGATGTGACGCTGGGAACGGGCGGGGCGTTGAATGTGCAACTAGCGTCGAATGCGGGAGCTTCGCCTGCGGGAGTTTACTACGCAGTGGTGTACCAGCTGGGAGCTGGAGAGGTGCGGACTGAGTATTGGGTGGTACCGACGAGTTCCCCGGCAACGCTGGCACAGGTACGGGCGACGCCGGGGTCAGGCACGGCGGCTCAACCGGCATCGACGCAATACGTAAACACGGCGTTGGCGACGAAGGCGAATGACAATGCAGTGGTGCATCTGAGTGGGACAGAAACAGTGACGGGGACCAAGAGCTTCGCGGTTCCCCCGAATGTGCCAACACCTGTAGGGACGGCGGATATAGCGAACAAAGCCTACGTGGATTCTTCAGTGGCCACGGTGGGAGCAGGTAATTATCTGCCGACGGCGGGTGGGGCGATGACGGGGGCCTTGACGTTGAGCGGAAACCCAACGGCGCCGCTCCAGGCGGCGGCCAAACAGTATGTGGATATCACCGCGGCTGCAAAGGCGGATCTGGTGGGCGGTTTGGTTCCGACGAGTGAGCTGGGAACTGGGACGGCTTCGGGGTTGAATTGTTTGCTGGGCAGCGGGGCTTGGGGACCGTGCGGGTCGAGCGCGAATGCGACAGCGATACAGAGTGTTCCGGTGGCCTCGAGCGCACCTGGGAACGGGCAGGTGCTGACATATTCGTCGGCATCAGGGCAATACTTGCCGTCGACTCCGAGCGGCGTAGCGGGGGGAGTGGTAACCGGGCCCGGAGCCAGCCAGAACATTGCACAGCCTGTCGGAACACAGCTCACCGTCAATAATTTGAGCGGGATTCGTTACGTGACGGCGATGGATAACTGGAGCGTGAGTCCAAGCGGAAGTCTGATCGGAGGCACGCAGGCGACGGTGACACTTTCCCCCTGCCCGGTGGGAATCGACACTACCGGCAGCTCGATGTATTTCGTCTACATCAGCGGAGAAGGGACGCCGGAGCCGGCGATGGTGACAGGGGGAACGTGCACGAGCGGAGCGGCATCAGGGACGATTGTGTTCACTCCAAACAACACGCATTCAGCGACTTATGTGCTGGGGAGCGCGAGCAGCGGGATTCAGGAGGCGATCAACGACGCCTGCGGAGTTCCGAATGAGAGCGTGGGGAACCCGAACGCACGCGTGATACTTCCTGCGACAGGTCCGACCGCGAACGCTCTAGCGGTCCACGGGTCAATTTTTGGGCATTGCAGCCGGGCATTGATTGAAGGAAACGGGACGCTGCTTTCATGCTCCACGCGCGACCGGTGCGTGGTTCTGGGGGACTTGACGAACTCGAACCACTATGGCGGGCTCACCCTGCAAGGCATAAATATGACCACGACGGTGACTGCGGATGGGTGCCAGATCACGAATACGCAGCGGCAATCGAACGTGGTGACGATTACGGTGGCGTCCGGTTGCAGCACGATTCAAACGGGAGACCTAGTCAACATCAACTTCACGGATTACACGCAGTACTGGGGAAGCCATGGGCCGGTAACGGTTACAGGGACAGCTATAACTTATAACCAGACGGGAGCAAACCTGGCATCGGTGGCGAGCCCGGGGACGATCGCGATCCAAAATGCGGCGATTGAAGACAACGCGCTTCCGGGAACGATGCAAGACATTAAGTACAGCAGTGCGGGCGGGGGGAAGTTTAACCAGTTTTTCGTGGTCGACAACGACCAGGCAGCGACGATCCGGAACTTTGACAACGGCGCGAACGGGCTGCTGTGCACGGCCAACCACTGCGGATCGTTCGTTTATTCGGCGGGGACGACGGCGTTGACTCCGGTGCTGTGGCTGGACAAGCTGAATATCAGCGCGCAGTGCGGGGGAAATGGAGTGACGGTTTATGCGAACAACAGCACGCACATCACGGACAGCGTGATTCAGGGCTTCGGGATGTGGGGAGTCTACACGTCGACGATTTTGGGGAGTTATGGCGGAACGCAAATCGATAACGTGTACAACGAGGAAGGTGCGGGGCCGTGTCCGAATCCATATTTTGGCAATACGTTCTCGGCTGCTGGGATTATTTACTCCTCGGGGGGAGCTCCACTACTGGTGAAAGGCGGAGAGCAGCCGAACGGATGGATGCCGGAGTTCGCGAGTACGGGTTCGACGCAATACAACTACTACGTTGTCGTACACGATTCGACAGGGGGAACTTCGTATCCGCTATATGCAGGGTATGCGCTCAGCAATGGGAGCGGAAATATAACGGTGCAGTGGCCGCACGTAGCGCCGGTGGGGACCACGACCTACGATCTGGTGCGCATGACGCCGGGTAGTTTAACAACAAACGGAGCGGTGTTCCCCGTACAAGGGGCGTGCGGCGGTGGAAGCCCGACGGCTTGCGGAAGCGTGGCTATCAATCTGGCGCAGTGCAGCGGATTGGTTTGCACATATACAGATAGTGCAGCGGCCAGCACGTCGAGTTATACGATCGCCGCGCCAGGGTGGTTCCCCACACTAAACTTCTGGCCGGGAGGTCTGGTGCTGAATGGAGCCGGGACGCAGAATGCGGGGAACCTTCCTTCCGCATTTTTGGATACGGATGGTGGAAGCACAAACAGCTCGGCGTGGATTTCGGTTGCGGGTTTCTTGCGACCGACAATCTATGCGCGACAGTGCTCGGGAGGGGCTCAAGTTCCGTACGGGGGAGCGTGGGTGCAGTGTCTGGAGGGAGACAGCCACGGGAATTCGTTTGCAGAAGTGGGTGCGCTGCTGCTGAACAGCGGCCCGAATAGCGGGGGGCAGATGGCGGGGCTGAAGGGGAGATTGAACTTCACGATGTCCCCGGCGGATGCGATCAACCAGTCGCACATTATCACGCTGGTGGATTCGAATCCGGCAAAGACGCTGGCAACGGCGTTAAACCGTCCTGCGAACGATGCGGCCGACACTTATATCGGGCTGGATCAGGGGGTGGGCGGAGCTTCAAGGAGTTTGGCACAGCTAGCGTTTGGGGCTCCGGTGGCCATTTCGTCTTACATAGGGAATGCTGGGGACAATGTAGGTTTCCTGGAGCGGCTGACGGCATCGGCAAAGACGTTCAACGTGCCGGTAAGCGTCAACGGAAATTTGACGGTGACGGGAACCTGCACGGGTTGTGGTGGCGGCGGAACGGGAATAGTGAACAGCGGGGCGACGGCTCAAGTGGCGATCTATCCGCTGAATGGGGCAGCGGTAAGCGGGGATGCGGGTCTCACGGATAGCGGCTCGACGCTGAACTATACGGGAAGCAATGGGATCTCGGCTGCGGCCGGGACGTTTAGCGGAAACGTGACTGTGAACGGGCAGTTGCTGGTGGCAGGGCCGTGGATGGTGAGTTCGCCGATTCCAGGGACAACAATGGCAGCAGCGGGAGCGGGGACTTCAGCGCTGGGGATATCGAATGATGGAAACTTCTATATCTCAGCGAATGCGGGAACGCCGCAGAAAGTTGCGACGACGGCCAGCAGTTCGTATTTCTCGAATTTATTTCAAGAAGATGCTAATGATCTTGGCGAGTACAACGGGACGACAGCACAGAACCTACATGTTTACTCGAGTTATACGAACAGCTCAAGTTGGCAGCGGACCTCGCTCGGGTATGACACGACGGACAGTTACGCGGTGGTGCGCAGCGAGAGTTCGACGGCGGGAGCAGCACCGGGATTGGGCTTGTGGGTGAACAGCGGGCTGAAGTGGGTGGTGGACCCGAGCAGCAATTTCAAACCGTGGGCGGACCAGGCATACAACGTAGGGACGTTCAACGGCGCGGGCAGTGGCAGTGGACTGCGGCCAGGAACGGTTTATGCGGCGGGAAATTCGTCGAGTGGAAGCGGTTTCGAACTGGGGAAATTCGCCAGCGTAAGTTACGAACTGTGCAATGACACGACAAATGGCACGATCGTGGCTGGACTGGCGGTGCTGACCACGGCGGGGTGCGCGGCAAAACCCTCAAGTGCCGCGACCAGCGGAGTGATCGGGATCGTGATTGCGAATGGGGGGACTTCAGGAGTTGGCACGGTGGCGCGTACCGGGTCGGCTTATTGCAGCTTTGATGCAAGCCCGACTGTAGTTGGGGACTACGTGGTGCCGTCGAGCACGGCGAATAGCGGGTTCTATCCGTTGTGCCACGACGCGGGGGCAACGCGGCCTACGGGAACGCAAATTCTGGGACGCGTGATGCAGGCGAGTGCGGGCGCATCCACGGTGCAGATGTTTCTGGACATGCCGGGTTCGAATGTGAGCAGCAGCGGGGCGGGAACGGGGAGCTGCACGAGCCAAGCGGTGACTGCGGTGCTGAGCGGCGGACCGACATGTACAACGATCACGTCGGCATATGTGGATTCGTCGATAGCGACGGCAGCTTCGCCGGCATTGACGGGGACGCCGACAGCACCGACAGCGGCGGCGAATACCAATAGCACGCAGGTTGCGACCACGGCATTTGCCCATGGAATTGCTCCCCCGGACAACAGTGCGACGGAGTGGATCACGGTACATCATGCGAGCTCTTCCACGGTTTTCTCGACTAGTTCAAACAAGGCGGCTTTCTTTGGGGTCATTCTAGATTTTCAGAAGACCGCCTCGCAGGTGAGTTACTACGTTTCGACCGCGGACACTTCGTCGACGACATACGATTTGGGGATTTACTCAGGCACTTCGGGCGGGAGTTGCACGCTGCAGGCGCATACCGGCTCGATTGCGGGCAGCACGGCAATGACGGCCGGGGCGCATACCGTGAGTTGGACGGGCGGCAGCGTAACTTTGCAACCGGGCCGCTATTATCTGGCGCTCACTGCCTCGGCCACGGCCAGCACTGCCATCCTGTACGGTGACAGTGCTGGCGTGACTTTCGCTGGAGGCACTGCAGCATCCAGTGTGGGCAATGTATCGGTAACAAGCGGAGGCACACTTCCTTCGACGGCGACGTGCCCTACAGATTCAGTTCAGGTCGCGGCTCTGATTCCGGCGTGGCTGGTGGATTAGGGACAACTCGAGCCTACGTTGGATCGAGTCAGGATATGTCTGAGCGCTTCCTGATGGGAACCCGAACTGTTTCGGCGGCGGAGAAGAGCGTCGAGCTGCGCTCGAATGGACAGCCGAGGGCGGATGTCCCCACATTTCTGTAGCCATTACGAATATTCAAAGAGGGAGAACACTATGAGCAGCGCGATCAACCCGGAATTGGCACAACCAGCTACAACACAAGCGGACGAGCAAAGCAATCGGAATCCATTGGTCACCAACTGGGGAGGGACGGATGCCGACGGGGGACAGTTGCCAACGCCGTCGATTTCGGAGAGCCGGGTGACAGAGCCTGGGCCTGCACCGTCACAAAATGCGGGGCTGCAGAACTACGACACGGGCAACAGCTCTGACAGCGTTGAGGAGGAGGCGGAACGAAAAGGATGAGGAGGGGGTAATCTGGTCAGGAATGGTGCGACCTGGGAGGCCATCGCCAAAGGCGATGGCCTCTCTTCTTTGGGCAAGTCACTAAACAGGAGAGTGTGGTGGTGGAAATACGTATCAAAGCCGGTAACAGCGCGAAGAGGAGAGGGATCCTTCGACTCGGAGAGGGAATTCGCTTCGCGAATTCTCTCACTCCGCTCAGGATGACAGTTTTGGTGGTTGTCCTTTTTCTGACGACGCTCAGTGGGAGGGCTTCGGGGGCGACTTATTATGTAAGCTCGAGCGCGGGGAACGATGCGAATAACGGAACTTCGGCAGCGAGCGCGTGGCAAACGATTGGGCATGTGAATGGCCAGACTTTTCAGCCGGGAGATTCGATTCTGTTCAAGCGAGGAGATGTTTGGAATGAAAGCCTGATTCCGGCTTCTTCGGGCACGTCCGGACATTCGATAGTTTTTGACGCTTACGGTACTGGGGCAGCGCCGAATCTGACGGGGTATTACGCGGTACCGTCTTCGGCATGGGTGCTGGTAACGGGAAACGCGTGGAAGGCGCCGTTGCCGACGACTTACGGCACGATCAACTTTTGTTTGTTTGGATCCGTCTGGGGACAGAAAGTGGCGGCTGCAACGGCAAACCTGACGGCGCAGTGGGATTTTTATTTTGCGAATGGGTACGTCTATGTGTATTCGTCGTCGAATCCCGGGACTTTTTACAATGAACCAATTGTGCCTATGGCACTGAGCAATGTGCCAGTAATAAACATCAACGGGCGGTCATGGTTGACCTTCCAGCATTTTCTACTGAACTGGTTCGATCAGTATGGCGTGTATGTGCAGGGGACAAGCGATCACCTGGTATTCGCGAACATGGAAGCGGACTCGATGATTCCGCAGGGGACGCAGCCACTAGGATTTTATGTGGATGAGGGTGCGCCAGGACCAGGAGATATAAAGATCTACAACGACGAAGCGCACATGAACTATGACGGGTTCCGGTTTGATGGAGCCGCGACCGCGATCACAATGGTGAACGACAAGGCTTATGCGAATCGGGACGGGGCACTGGTAGATAACACGGGAGCTGTAAGTTACTCATACTGTCATTTTTATGCGTCGAGCCTGGCAGTAGCGGGATCCACGGATGTGGAGTGGACGAGCGGGAATGGGCCAATAGCGGGAACGGGAAATATTGCGGCGGATACGGCGCCGGCAGTGCAGGTGTATCAGAGGTATCCGGCGGAAATTACATTGACGGTTGATGATGCGGGAATGACGCCGGGCGCCGACACGTATTACGCAAGCACGGTGTTGCCGGTTGCGGATGCGGCGGGGGTTCCGGTCGGCACGGCGATTACGGTGGGATATCCGCTGGCGCAGACGCTGATCTCGGAGTTTCAGGGGTGGTTGAACGCGGGGCGGGATGTGAGTTCACATTCGATGTCGCACACGTATTACACGAATACCGATGCGCTCGACATTCAATACACGGGGAGCGGGACAGCGGCCTCGTTGAGCATCAGTAATAAGACGCTGACAATTACGGTGACCGGTGCGAGCGACAGTGTGAGTTACAACCTTGTACAGGGAGATGCGCAGGGGACGATCGGTGGACTGAACACCGCGCTTACCGGCACGGGGAAGTTTACGACTTCGTACTTGACGCCTTGCCAGGGGCCTTATGGGACGGGATGTTCGGCTTACACTTTCGCGGCGCTGCTGTCGCAGGATCTGGCGGATGTTAGCGGCATCGATGTGAAGACGTCGGTTTATCACCTGCTGCTGGATGTGACGCGACTGACGACGGACGAGATCACGTTGTCGCGGCAGTGGATGACGACAAATTTGACGGGGCTGCCGACGACACCTGTGTATGTGTATCCCGGGGGCTATGAGACGACGACGATGCAGGGGATTACGGAGGGGGTGCCGTACACGGGGGCGCGCGGAAGTCTGAAGGAAGATTTGGGGGTGAAAGACACGTATGCGGATGGATTCAACATACAGAACATTACGAGTTTCGGAGTGAATCCGTCGTGGCAGGGTTTGCAGCCAGCAGTTTTGAATCAAAAGATTCAGGCGCTGGTGTGGAAAGAGGCGGTGTGGGGTGTGCCGTGGGGAATCTTCTGGCACCTGAATGAACTGACGAATAGCGATCCGGTGGGCGGTACCGAGATCACGAACCTGATTCAGGATTTCAAAAGCAGCGGGGCGACGATTCGAACGAATACGGGATTGGTGAACTGGCTGCTGGGCGGGACTCAGGAGACGGGAACCGATGGCAATTATTACTACAAGGTTCCCGCCACGAGCATGACTCTAGATTTCAGGCCGACGAAGAATTCGCCAGTAGTGGGTGCGGGACAAAATCTGGGAGCGGCGTACGCGCTCGACATTAACGGGGTAAACCAGAACAGCTACGGGGGCGCGTGGGAGATTGGTGCGCATGTGTACCAAGGATACGCGGTCTATGGTGAAGCCACGGGGACGGGAGCGTTCAAGATTGGCGGCGTGCCGAACACGTCCGGCGCGGCGGTATTGCCTCAAGTTTGGGTGAACAATCATGAGGGAGACTCGCTATTCAGTTACGAATTGGAGTTAGGCACCAGTGCTGGGACGTGGATCACCGGACCACCTTCAGGTTGCAGCTTCACCCTATCGAGCTACGTCACGACCTCTGCAGGGCTGCAGTCGGCGGTGAATGCGATCGAAGCTTGCCGAACTCTTACTGGAGTCGGCATTGCCCTCGACATTCCGCCAGGACTCTACAGTTCGGCCAATGGTGTAATGGTTCCGCAATCGGCGAGTGCAGCGGCAACAAACTTCCTCATTCTTCGATCCACCAAAGACGCTAACTTGCCAAACGGCCAAACCGTGTGCGCGCACGGGATTCAAGATAATTTAGCGACCTCTACAGATATCGGCATTGATAATCCCGACTGTGCTGGGGATGTAATGTACTACCAACTGGGAACGACCGTGACGCCAATCTCCGCTGGCGCTTTCACGCTAGCCAACGGGACCAATACCAACACGTCAAATTACAACGACGTGCAGTACATGTGGACAGTTGAAAGCACAGGTGGCGCAGCGGTTCGGTTCTGCACGCCGATAGGCGGCGGCTCAATCAACAGCAATGATCCTGCTTGCACTTCGACAACAATCGCTCCGGACCACTGGTTATTTGAGGACATGGAAGCTCGTCTGCAGGTAGGTTATACCACTGCGCAAGACATTGTACAGATGACCGGAAGTGGCAGTGAGAGCGCGACATCGAAGTTTCCTCAGCATATCCACTTCCGCAAAGACTGGTTTCATGGTGACTGGAGCACCTTGGTGGCAGGAAGGAACCGGGTCAACAACGCTTTCGCCATAAGTGGTGGTTACATCTCGATCCTTGATTCTCAGTGCAGCCAACTTGAATATCCAGGCAATGACCACCACTGTGGGGAGGCTGAAGGGTCTGGACCTTATAAATTCAATCACAACTGGTTTGAGGGCGGGGCGAGCGGCTGCGTAGCCGCTGGCGGATTCGAGGGTGCGGGGCCGTCAATCTTCGGCATGGTTCCTTTTTCCGACGTGGAATTTCGCCGCAACCGCTGCACGTGGCCTTATGCTTGGCTGGGACAGTTAACGGTTCCGGCAGGGAATACGACTTATTCCGGGCAGAGTTTGGGAAAGAAAAATATAGTTGAGCAAAAAGCATTGCAGCGGGTAGTGTTTGACGGCAACATTTTCGAGAACACCGACACTTCAGGAGGACAACAAGGACCACTAGGCGACTGGAATGTACGCAACTCTTCTGTCGGATTCGGAACCTACTATCAAGCTACCATAACCGACTTAACATTCAGCAACAACATCTTGCGCAATAGTTGCCAAGGTTTCGAGACCGACAAATCGAACGCTTCATCGGGGAATGGCGGCGGAGTCTCTAATGGTGCCTACCGAATGCTCTTCGTAAATAACCTTATCTATGGCGTCAGCACGACGAATCCAGGTTGCTCTAGTGCGAGTTCTTTAGGACTGCAATTGTCTGACTCAGGTGGGACGATGTGGCAGGGCACGGTGACGGAGAATTCCGCGGGTACGGCGGCGACGTTCGTGGCCAATTGTAGTCCCACTGCAGGGGGATGCCCAGGACAGATTGCCAGTCTCGCGGTAAATGCAGGGGGTTCGGGGTGTGTGGCGGGCAATCTTTCTATTGGCGCGCCGAACATTAGCGGTGGCAAGCAAGCGGCGGGAACTTATGCCTGCTCTTCTGGCGCCCTCAGCGCGGTTACTCTGACCAATTCCGGCAGCGGCTATACTTCCGCGCCCACCGCCACGCTGGCTACCGGAACAGGAACTGTAACTGTGAACATGGTTTCAAGCCCAGTGACACCCCCGACTGGCTACCAAGTGCTTGATATTAATGCTGGTGACCCAGTGGCCATCACCATGTGCAATAGCACTACAGGGCTCAATACGGTAACGACTGCGAATTACAGTGGAAAAATTCTCCCCAACGAAGTTGGTCCTCTTGCGAGTTTGGGGTCTTCGTCTTGGACCGGAACCCCTACGACGGCGAATCTGACAGTGACGTATCCCTTTACTTTCACGGCAAACGCTTCTGATACAAGCGGCTACTGCACCATCACCAACGTCCAAGGAGGCCCAACGAAGTTCCTTTTCCAACACAATACGTTCATCACGGATTCCTCGCAGGCAATCACCAGTAATAATAGCCCTAACAATGCGTTTAACTTCCAGATAGATGCGGAATTTCGAGATAGCATCATACTGGGTCATGGTTGGACATCGAGTCAAGGTGAAGGCACTCACACCGAAAAAGTGAACGCGGATATTACCTCCCTCACGATAGACCATATGGTGTGGCCAACGCGAACAGCATCGAGTTATACGGAGTACGGAAATAATTCGTCTTTTCCGGATCCAGTGGGCTGCACGGGAGCCGGCTGTAATCCGCCAACCACGATGTATTTTCCCGCGACTTCGTACTGTACGGGCGCGACTTCTACCTCAGCCTGTGTAGGCTTCGCCGGCGCCATGAGCGCGACATCGATGCCTCTAACTTTGTCCGATTATCACAATTTCGCGTTGCGTTCGGACAGTGTGTTCTACACAGGAAATTTGGAGCAAGCCTCGGACGGGGGGTCGATGGGGGTGAATATTCCGACGATCGATGGATCTGAGACGCAGAGTGTTTATGTGTGTCATACCTCGTGTGGGGCGCCCGGGCCATTCCCGGACTGAGGTGATGTGACGGGCACACGCGACATTGAGGCCGGTTAGGCCAATCGAAGAAATTCAGAAGGAGCAACCGAAGTGGGCACGGGGAAACCCGTGCTTTTTCATTTGCGCTGTGAAACCGAACTGGAGGATTACGTCATGAAGAAAATTGCGATGAGCAAAATGATGATTGGAATAGTGTTGTGCGGGACGCTGATGTGGACGGCGTGCTCAACGCAGTGGATCAACGAGGCAGAGCAAATTGTGGCAGCCTTGATTCCGGCGATAGCGAACCTCCTGACACTGGTGGCCACGGTGCAGGGAAAGGAAATCTCGACTACCGATTTGCAGACAATCGAGAGTGCCGGAGCGCAGGCCGGGGCGGACCTGCAACTCATGCAGTCTTTGATCACACTGTATGAAAAGGCGGATGCGGCGGCGAAGCCGGGATTGCTCAGTCAGATCCAGGTGGCAACGGGCGCAGTGCAATCGAGGTTGAGCGGACTGCTGCCGGCACTGCACATTCAAGATACAGCGACCCAGGCGAAGGTGAGCGCTATGGTGGGGATACTGCTCTCGGAAGTGGAGTCAGTGGCGGCCATCGTGCCGCTGGCGAGTGCGAGCGCCTCCCCGGGAATGATGGCCCTGGCGGCAAGAGAGGTGAAGAAACAAGCTCCGCTGACCGCAAGTGAATTTGTGGCTTCGTACAACGCGACGATGACTGCGAAGACGGGTGAGCCCGAATTGGACCATGCGACAGCGGGGCTGCGAATTCATATTCACGGGAGGTTCGCGCGCTGGGCAAGTGCAGGGCTTTTGAAATAGAGAGGTTGAGGCAATCGCGCGATTGGGCCTTCAGGATTGGTGCAGGCTGCGACAAAACAGCAGGGGCCTCCACTTCGTCTCTCATTTCCCTGCGGAAATGAGCAGGGCGGCCGGGATGGAAATCCGTAATGCTGAGAAGCACTTGTACGGGATGACAATTAAAACGAGGGATGACACTGTGGCTGACGAGTGGAAGTTGCAACATCATGTGCGGTGCGGATGCACACGCTGCATCGATCATCCATCGCAAGCGCGGCCGGGGGTCCATGCGTTTCCAGACCGGCTGTATGTAGTGACGATGCTGGAAAATCCGTTGCGCTGGAGGTCGCGCTACTGGAACTACTGGATGTTCGAGCGCGAGTGCGAAGCGGCTGGAGCGATTCTATATACAGCCGAGGTGGCATTTGGCGCGCGCCACTTCGAGGCGACGAGGGCAGAAAATCCGCGGCATTTGCAATTGCGGACCATGCACGAGATCTGGCACAAGGAAAATGCGCTGAACCTGCTGATTCAGCGATTGCCAGCCGATGCGAAGTACGTGGCGTGGATTGACGCGGACGTGAAGTTCAACCGGCCGGATTGGGCGCAAGAGACGCTGCAGCTTTTGCAGCACTATGACGTGCTGCAGATGTTCAGTTATGCGCAGGACGTGGGGCCGAATTATGAACCACTGACGACGACCCCGGGGTTTCTCTACAAATGGATGACAGACAAACCCAATCCGCACGAGGCGAACTTCATGGCTCAAAAGCCGACGTATGGATACTACAGCGTGCACAGCGGGCAGTTCTGGCATCCGGGATTCGCCTGGGCGGCAAAGCGAAGTGCACTGGAGAGCGTAGGTATGCTGATCGATCATGCCATTCTGGGCCAAGGGGACTGGCACATGGCGTCGGCGCTGGTGGGGCAGGCGCACCGGTCTTTGTATAGCGGATATTCGCCAGCATACATTCGTTTGTGCCGGGAATGGCAGGAACGTGCGGAGAAACATATACGGCGGAAGGTGGGCTACCTTCCGGGCCTGGTAAATCACCTTTTTCATGGAGCCAAACGGAATCGATCGTATGACCAGCGCTGGAAGTTTCTTGCGCAGTCCGGGTATGACCCGGATCTGGATCTGAAACGTGATTGGCAGGGCTTGTACCAGCTAACAGAGCGGAGTGTGAAGCTGCGAGACGGAATTCGGCAATACGCGCGGATGCGGAATGAGGATTCGGCGGAAGTGTGAGGGGGACCGAAGTAGCAGCCGCAGGCGCAGGCGGACTGGCCCGCGGAAAGGCGAATTGTGATGGGTGAACTTTATCGGCTGCAAGAATTGGGACGGGTGCTCGATGAGAGAGTGGAAGGGCAGACTGTTCGCGATCAGCTGATTAGCGGTTGGTTGAGGATTCGCGGCAAAGATGGCAGCAACGGGCTGTTGAATCTGAACCGGGCGCAGCGAGAATATTCGCGGAGATGCAGCAAGCGGAACATCGTGCTGAAGGCGCGGCAAGTTGGGATCACGACGTATGTTGCGGCGCGATTTTTTCTGCAAACAATTACCCAGCCGGGGACGCTGACGGTGCAGGTGGCTCACAGTCCGCAGTCAGCGGAGATGATATTCCACATTGTGAAGCGTTTTTGGGAGAACCTGCCCAAGGCGCTGAAAGGAGCGCTGGTAAAGTCGCGCTCGAACGTTCGCCAGATGGTGTTTCCGAGGCTCGACAGCGAGTATCGGGTGGAAACGGCGGACGATAACGCGGGGCGCGGGATGACCATCCAGAACCTGCATTGTTCGGAGGTCTCCCGCTGGCCCCACGGCGGGATGGAAACGCTAGCGTCGCTACGGGCGGCGGTAGTGCCGGGGGGCGAGATCGTATTAGAGTCTTCGCCTAACGGGGCGAGCGGCCTGTTTTACGGAGAGTGGCAAAGGACGAATGAGACAGGGTACACGCAGCACTTTTTTCCCTGGTGGTATGAGGAGAGCTATCGGGAACTCGTCAAGATGACTGAGATGCTGCCGCTCATTGCAGAAGAAAGCGACTTAATTGAGATCTACGGTCTGGATGAAAGACAGATTGCATGGCGTCGCAACCAGTGGAAGACCCTGCGCGATCTAGCAGCGCAGGAGTATGCCGAAGATGCGAGCTCGTGCTTTCTGGTTTCTGGAGAGTGCGTCTTCGAGCCGGCATCCATTGAAAAAGCGGCGGCTCTGGCGGCCAAAGAAATAGCCGTGGAAGACAATGGAAGGCTCACGATCTGGTTTCCACCGCAGAAAGGAAGGCGGTACGTGTTGGGAGTGGACACAGCGGGGGGAGGATCTAACGGGGATTATGCATGTGCCCAGGTGATCGAGCGGACAATGGGGATGCAGTGCGCGGAATTACATGGCCACCTTCCGCCCTACGAACTGGCAAGGCGGGTGGTGGAGCTGGGGCGGAGATATGAGGGGGCGATGGTAGCTGTAGAGCGTAACAATCATGGATATGCTGTGCTGGCCCACCTGGATCACCTGGATTGTAAAAACCTTTATGAAAAAGATGGTCACTCGGGATGGCTAACGTCGGCGGCGAGCCGTCCGATGATGATTGAAAATATGGCGGCGGTGATGATGGCGGAGCCGCAGCTGTTCCACAGTTTGCGGCTTCTGGAAGAGTGCCGGACGTTTGTGAGACATCTGGATGGGAATGCATCGGCGGCCGACGGAGCGCACGATGATTGCGTGATGGCGATGGCAATCGCACTGGCAGTACGGCGGGAAGATGTGGGACGGGGCGTGAGGAAAAGACCGCTGGAGATGGCGAGCCTGGTGGTGAGTACGTGAAGCTGAATACGAGCTGCGAGCGGTCAGATTTGTTCGATTGGAGTTCTCGCATGAAATTGGTGGAAGCAGGTCATTGGTCACATCGAAATGGGCAGAAGATGGGATAAGATGGCGGGCTTTGGCCGGCGGGCGGATGCATTTACGGTTTCGGAGATGAGAGCGCCCGCGCCACACTGAATTGGTGGAAGCGGTCCAACACGTGAGAAGGATGCGGGGAGGGGCGCAGGGACATTTGATGCGCTGCTCCGATGGGCAATTCTATGTCGTGAAATTCCGGAACAATCCACAGCACTTGAGAGTGCTGACGAATGAGATGCTGGCGACGCGACTGGCGGAGCGTGCCGGACTGCCAGTGCCTGGGACTGAGGTAGTGGAGGTGGGTAGCTGGCTGGTGGAGCATACGGCGGAGCTGAATATTCAGCTGGCGCATAACACGATTCCGTGCCAGGCGGGACTACAATTCGGATCGCGGTATGCAGTAAGTCCGCTGGAAGGACAGGTGTTCGACTATCTTCCGGCGGAGATGTTTGGGCTGGTCAGGAATCTGGAGACGTTTGCGGGAATGCTTGTGGTCGATAAGTGGACGGGAAATGCGAATGGACGGCAGGCGGCATTCTGGAGGAAGTTGCGGGAGAAGAAGTACACGGCGGCATTTATCGATCAGGGTTATTGTTTTAATGCTGGGGAGTGGACGTTTCCGGATTATCCGCTGCGCGGGGTATACGCGCGGAATGAGGTATATGAGAGTGTGCGCGGGTGGGAATCGTTTGAACCGTGGCTTTCGCGGATCGAGAAGATGGAAGAAGAAGTGGTGTGGAGTCTGGCGGGAGAGATTCCTCCGGAGTGGTATGGCGGGGAATGGGACGAACTGGAGAAGCTGGTGCGGACTTTGATTGCGCGGCGAGGACTGGTGCGGGAATTGATTGAGGCATTTCGAGTTTCGCCGCGGCGGCCGTTTCCGGAGTGGAAAGAGCAGGCTTAGACAACTTTTGACCACGGAACAACTTTGACCACGAAGGTCGCTAAGGTTCAGTAAACGATGGGTGGACGCCGGCAACTCGAATTTTTTCTGCTGCGGTATGTTCCGGACGCGGTCAAGGATGAGTTTGTCAATATTGGGGTGGTGATGGTTGAGCCGACGCATGGGGCCGGTGCGAACAACAGCACTTTCGCCGATGTGCGATTTACGAGAGATTGGAGGCGGGTGCGGTGCCTTGATCCGCAGGCGGATGTGGAGATGCTGACGGCACTGGAGCGGGATATTCGCGGGCAACTGGCGGAGGTTGGAGATCGGGCCACGCTACTGCGGCGGCTGAAGGATTCGTTTTCGAATGTGATTCAGCTTTCTCCAGCGAAGGGATGCGTGGCGGAAGATCCGGTGAGGGAGATTGAGACGATGGCTTCGATTTATCTCGAATCGACGAAGGCTGCGGGCAAGCGCGAGGGGAGTGGGCGGCAGCGGATTCTGGGAAAAATGCGGGAGGCGTTTGAGCAGGCTGGAGTTGCGAAGTTGCTGCTTCCAGTTCCGGTTGCGCCTTATACGAAGCCTGGCGATCCGTTCCAGTTTGATTTTGGATATCGGGTTGGCGGGGAGATCAAGTTGTTCCATGCGGTTTCTTTGAAGGCGAGCGTGGATGCGGCGGTGATGCTGGCAGCGCGATATCCACGGATTGCGCCAGTGATGTCGAAAGTGGCCGGGGCCGCGCCGGCGCTGACGGCTGTTATTGACGACGACCTTGATCGTGGACAGGAAAGCGTGCAGTTTGCGCTGAGCATGATGGAGGAGGAGAGGATTCGTATTGCGGTGGTGGCGGACATGCCGATGATTGCAGAGGTGGCGCGGCGGGAGTTGAGGGCGTGAGGAACATATTGGGCGCAGTGGCGGAAGTGGCGGTAGGCGTGGCTTTTGGCGTCGCCTACGTTGACCTTTCCCGTTTCCTTCACTCGTTAGGTCCTAGACAAGAGTTCAGACTGCTTTGGGTCAAGGTATTGCCTCCGGCCATTCTTGCCTTAGTTGGATGGTGGCTTTGGCGAAGGGTTCGACATGATCAGGATACGGCGCGATGGAGGAAAGTGGCCGGGTTACTCGGACTGATTGCAGGTACATTGGCGATAAGTATCCCGTGGGTCGTACCTTACTGCGATCTAATTGCCACTTGCTTCGACAAGTGGAAGTATCTTTACTTGGCGTTTCGGTCTTGTGTCGTTATTTCTGTAGTCGCGATGGCATCGGGCTTGGCTGCCCCGAGGAGGATTCGGTTGGCGGTGGTGTTGGGCGGTTTTGCAACCTATTGGCTCATGGGTACCCTTGCAGTAAGGCCGTAGTTTTCGAGCCTTTGCGAGTGAAGGGTGGCCGGGTCTGCGCCGGCGCTGACGGCTGTTATTGACGACGACCTTGACCGAGGACAGGAAAGCGTGCAGTTTGCGCTGAGCATGATGGAGGAGAGGATTCGTATTGCGGTGGTGGCGGAGATGCCGATGATTGCAGAGGTGGCGTGGCGGGAGTTGAGGGCGTGAAATGGTCATCGATCGTCGCCGATGCAATTTTTTTCTTTCCAGCCCCACTGTTGGTTGTGGGCTGGGCGAGATGGGTTCCGGCAACTGAACCGCGCGGCTGGCGACGGAACGTCATCGCAGTCGGACTCGGGTCTGCGTCTCTCTCGTGTCTTTGCTTGTACGGTGTCGTGCTCTACGTGCAGAAAGCGCACATCGGTTACTGGAACGAATACATGCTGGCGTCCGAATGGGGAGTGTTCAATTGGCCGGCGGCCCTCGTCGCGGCGGTGCTGGGACTGCTTGGCAAGGGGGCCTCGCGTCTGCTACTCGTGTTCGCGGCGGCCGTGCTGGTGTTGTTGTGGACGGCGCAATTCGTTCACTGAATAGCTGAGACAATGTGATACACCAAGCCCTGCCACGGCGGGGTTTTTCTTTGGAGCGCTAACAACTACGAGGGCCGGACACCCTCGCGACGGCCGGCGGGACGCCGGCGCTACCGGAACAATCTTATGAATATTAAAGAGACGTTGCGCGGCGCGATGCGCCGGATTACGGGAGTGTCGGCTGCGTCTTCTTCGCTGGCGACGGCGGAGAAGAAGAGGCGGACGCTGCCGTTGCCTTCCATTTTTAACTCTTATGGGCCGCCGGGCGACATCATGCCGAAGCCGACGGCTTACAACCTGCGGCGGTTTTCGGAGATTCCGGTGCCGCGGCGAGCGATCAATTGCATTAAGGATCGCATCGCGGGCATGCGCTGGCGGATTCAGCCACGCCAGGGGCTCTCGCTCGATGCGATTCCAAGTGGCGTGGAGCGCGCGGAAATTCTCACGGAGAATTTCAACGCGCCGAATCCCGACGATTCGTTCCGGTCGTTTTCTGAGCAGGTGCTGGAAGACATTGTCGTAGGCGGGTATGGGGCGATCGAGGTGCAGATGTCCGGGGATGCGAAACGTCCGCTGCTGTTGTGGCCGGTGGATGGTTCATCGATCCGGATGAATCTGGATTGGGATGGGTCGCCGCAGGGGCAGCGCTATTTGCAGGTTACGGATCAGTCGGGGCCGATGAGCCAGATCACGCTGGATGACGACGAGTTGATCTACATCCGGCTGAATCCGAGGACGCACACGCCGTTTGGGTTGGGGCGGTTGGAAGTTGCGTTTGAGACGATTAATGCATTTCTGGGTGCGCATCGTTACGCGTCGCGGCTGGCTTCAAACTCAGTGGTTCAGTATGCGCTGTGGCTGCAGGATTTGACTCCGGAGCATCATGAGCGGCTGATTCGCTGGTGGCAGGATGAAATTGAGGGGACGGGGCGAGTACCGATATTGTCGGTCGAAAGCAAACCGGAAGTGCTGCGGTTCGGTGGCGGAACTGATGCAGACTTGCGGTTGCAGTGGCAGGAATTTCTGCTGCGTGTGATTGCAGACGCGTTCGATCTTCCTCCGTTTTATCTGGGAGTCGAGCGGGATGTGAATCGGTCTACAGCGGAAGAGTGCAACGACATGGCATTCCGGCAGGCCATTGTGCCGACGGCGCGGCTGCTGGCGGAACACTTGACTCGGGACGCGATTCAGAAAAGATTGGGATGGAACGACCTGGAATTTGTGTTCGCGGAACTGGAGACTCAGGATCCATTGGAAGAAGCACAGATCCAACAGATTCTGCTGCAGAACGGAGTGTTGACCGTGAATGAGGTGAGAAGGATGAGGGGGTTGGGGGATTTGGAAGCACCAGCCCAAGTTAACAAGTGATGTTGCAGGTTCGTGCGAGAACTCCCTGCGGCTGCCTGGTGATGACAAAGTACAGGGGTCCTTCGACTACGGTTGCGCTTCGCGTTCGCGAAGCGCAACCTCCGCTCAGGATGACACCGGAATAGAAGGAGATCGGGATGATTGAGTTAAAGAGCATGGCGGTAACGATGCCGGAGGTGGTGGGACATCCGAACCGGAGGGCGTTTCAGGGAGTATTGACGACGGTCGATGTACCTTCGCAGCGGCCACCTTCGGGGGCGAAAGGACATCTGGTCATGCTGACCAGGAGGGCAGCGGAGGCAGCGTTGCCATCGTTGCTGGGGATGGCACTGGATTACTCACCTACGCTGGACCGTCACGATGTGCGGCGGAAGGTGGGCGTGATTACACGGGCGGAGATTGTTGGACGAAATGTGGAATTGGGCGGGTATCTGTTTGCGAGAGATTTTCCTGAGATTCTGGAGGAGATTGCGAAAGCGACGCGTGAGAGCGGGAGATCTCTCGACTCTTCGCGTGAAAGGCCGGCGCAAATCACGACGATCAATGCCGGGGCGGGCGAGTGGAGTGAAGGAGACAGACTAAGGACTTCGTTGCGGATGGCGGCGGAACAGATTCTGATTTTGACCGCGGCGATGCGGAAGAGTTCGAAAACAACGAAGGAATTGGTTCGAGGATATTGTCCGACGATACGCGCCGAAGCTTGCATGGTGACGGCCGGAATGGCAGGGCTTGGATTGTCATATGAGGTGACAAACGTGCAATTGGCGGACACGAGTGAGCAGGTTTGGAGGCTGGAGAAAGTGACATTTACGGGAGCGGCGATTTTGAGGAGAGACAAGGCGGCATACCCGGACACGTGGATTGAGTTGAGTGTTTAGCCAGGGGCTGAAGTCCGAATTCTCTTGGAACGATAGCGGCGCGACTGAAGCCGCGCCCCTTGAAAGCAATTCATGTGTATAGATGCGCTGTATGTGAAAACGGAAAGTGTTTTGCGGTAAAGATCATCGAGGAGGAAAAGGAATGAACGAAGAAGTGGTGCAGCAGTTGATGACGACAGCGGAACGGCTGGCGAATGCGGCCGAATCGTTGGATCGTGTGTGGGGACGGATGGATGCGCAGCAAGAAGCGTTGAACACGAAAGTGGACCGGATTGTGGCGGCGGTGGAAGAGCATCCATCGTATGAGATGTCGGCGCGCGGAGACGGGGGACGGCATCTGCAGGAACGAGTGGCCGAACTGGAGAAATCCAATGCAGATTTGAAAGCACAAGCGGCACGGATGGCGCGAAAGACGCTTCCACCGCTGGTTTCGGCGATCCTGGCAAAGAGCTGCGACGAGGCTGGGAGCGAAAAGCTCGACAAGGGCGTGCTGGACAAGACGCTGCAGAGCTTGAGTGTGGAGCAGAGGATAGCGGTGAAGTCGGAACTAGCGCGGGCGGGGATTATCGAGTAAGACCTGGCTTAAGGCACTCGGCAAAAGAAGGCACGACTTTGTCGTGCCTTTTTGTTTGTCGGTCAGACGAATGTTTTCTGAGCGGCGCGGACAGTTATTGACCCGGCAGGTTGAAGAGAACTCCTTACGAAACTGCCGGGTAAATGGGGAGGTAGACATCCTTCGACTTCGGAGGCGCTTCACTTCGTGAAGTGCTTCCTTCGCTCAGGGGCAATAAAGCAACACGGGACTAGCGCAATTGAATTCCAATCGCAGGAAAAATCAAACGAGGAGAAAACATGAAGGGACAATTTGTGGATTTGTACGCGTCGGCCGACTACCTTGGGCCGGGCGCGATTGAGATTGATCGGTATCAGACGGAGATCTTCGACATTGTGCGGCGCCGGGGAGCGTTCGGTCAGAGGATCAAGCAGGTGCCGGCGACGGGGCATCCATCACGGTTCTTTGAGGAGACGGCGATTAACTCACCGACTGCAGCCCAGGCGTTTGTCGATCCCCGGAATATCGCGCCGACGGTGGGATCGCCAACGCGCGTGGAAATGGCGGTGCCATTGAAGGCTCTGGTATCGCAACTCAACTACAACCTTTTCGACCTGGAGGTGACGGCGCAACAAAGTCAGTTCGCTTACCTGCAGGCGAAGGACCTGGCTGATTCGGTGGATGGACTGCTGCGCACGCACGATGTGGCACTGTGGAACGGCACCGACACTTCGCTCAGTTCGCCGACTACGTTGCAATATTTCGGCGTGATTGGGCAGATTGTGGCCGGCGGGAACACTACAACAATCGCGACAACAGCGAGCATTGTGGATGGCATCAAGGGGACGATCGCTTCGATGGTTTCGAGTTCGTCGTATGCGGTGCGTCCGACGGCGATTTACTCCAATCCGGTGCTATTGGACCTGATCGACCGGGAGATGAAGGCGGAGTACAACGTGGTGCTCAACACAGTAGAAGTCACGGGCGGACTTCGCGTGAAAGCGTTGACCACGCAGGCTGGAGAACTACCGCTAATTCCGGACTGGGCGATTCCTTATACCACTGGATCTCCGGGGACATATCCGGTCTACATCGTGACGGAGGATCTGATCGAGTATCACTGGCTAAGCGATCCGAATCCGCGGGTGTTCAAGCTGGGACTGCCGAATGCGTTGACTCAGCAGATGGTGGTAGTGAAGTTTGGCGCACCAGTGGTAAAGGGGGCGAACTTCGCGCATTACCAGGTGAACGTGCAGCGGTAGTGAACAGTCGTCGGTCCCTTGGCTTGGCTGAGGGCAGGCTAAGGGACAGTCGTTAGTCGTAGGCGGCGCGGGACTAATGCCAACGACTAACGACTGACGACATTTTTTGTACCGAAGAACCGAGAACTCATTATGAATTACCTCGCTACAACGGATTACCTGACGTACGGGCTGGATGCGGCGACGGATCCATCGTGGATCACGGCCGCCTCTGCCATCATCGACGCGCATTGCCGGCGGACGACGCTGGGAGTGAACCAATACGAGGAACGGCTGAAACTGCCACCAGAACTGAACTCGGTGCGGGTGAGCTATCTGCCGCTGGTTACAGTAGCGCCAGCGCCTACGCCAATCGTCACGCTGCAGGGGCGGTACGGAATTCCGCGACGAGGGGAATGGCCGTTCCCAGAGATGAGCCTGGAGTTTGCACTCGTTTTCTCGCTACCTGGCATGTGGACGGCGATCGATCCGACAACGATTGATATCTGGACGGAGAGCGGCGAGCTTACGTTGCCCGTGAATGCTCTTGGCTTGTTCTTCAACGAAGTGGACGTGGTCTATAACGCGGGGTGGAGCACGATTCCGACTCCGGTGCAGGTGGCGTGTGCTCAGATCGTGAAAAATGCGCAAGTTACGCCGGGGCTGAATGTGCAATCGAGTCAGATCAACCAGCTACGGCTGCAGTATTTCGGGTCCTCGTTGGTAGATGACATGGTACGAAGTTTGTTGGCGCCATATGTGGCGCAAAAAGGCGCGTGAGAATCATTATCGGTTGTTGAGCACTGGTATTTATCCAGCGAGAAACGGCGCGGAGGAATTATGGGAAGCGGAATTTGTGGGGCTGCATTGGTTCGCGCAGCGAACGCGCTGTTGACGGCGCTGGGGGGAGATCAGGTGAGTTTACTGTTGCCGGCGACGGCGATGGCGAGCGACGCCGCGGGTCAGTTGGGTCTGGTCGATCCCGGAGTGCAAGACGTAATTATCACGCCGGTGGTGGCACAGAACTTGCCGACCGGCAGCATGGGGCCAGCGCGGAGAATCGAGTTTACGCTACCGGCCTCGGCGTTAGCAGTGCAGTTGCCCACACTCGGAATGGGATCGGTAGAGGACCTGTTCAGTGCCGTCATGGGGTTGGTTTACGACGGCGATCTCTTTCACATCGAGACGGTGGTCTCCGAGAATTTTGCGGGGACAGCATATTTCTACGTTGTGACGGCGGTGGAGTGACAAAGGCAGCTTCGGGCTTCTAGCTTCCGGGCCTCGAGCGACCACGGATCTAATTTACGTCACGAATTCCAACGAACAATATTTTTTCGAGCTGGAGCTCCGGGCTGGAAGCTCAGAGTTAGCAGCTAGAAGCTGGTTTTCATGCAATTTGCTAAAGACAGTTTTTTTCTTGCGCTGCAGCAGAGGCTGGCGGGATTGAATCCTGCGCGAACGGTGACGATCAATGGTGCGACCGTTCCGGCAGTGCTAGTGATGGAGAATCTGCCGCCGGCGTCGGCCGAGCCGCAGCCAAACACCTTCTATATCGAGTGGGGAACGGCAGCCATTGTCGACGGACACGCGGGCACTGCTGCACTGATGAGTCTGGAATGCGTGATCTCGTATTACTCGCTGGGGACGGTACCAAGCATGGTGGATCGCGGGCGGGTGTTGGGCCAGCTCGATGGAGAACTACTGGGGATCTGCCAGCCGACAAATACCGAGAAGTACGATTACACGCAGTCGCCGAGCACAGACCTCGGTACAAGCGTGTTCTGGAATCAACCGACTTTCGAAGAGGCTACAACGAGCGGCGTCGAGGACAACACGCTTGCGTATCAAGGGCGCGCGGTGCGGCGGGCAATGTATGAGCAGGCATATCAGGATGGGCGCGTGCAACGACGGGCAGAGCTGACAGTTTTCTTCTTCTCGGAGGTAACGCTTCTATGACCACCTTTCCGTTGCGGCCGGCCATGATTCCGGTGACACGGCAGATGCGGGCATACTTTGCGCCGGTGACGCGGACGACAGAGGCGCCAACGATATTTGATCCGGCTGCGAGTGGAGTGTTTGCGCTTGATTCACCACCAGTGCCGTGGGTGGATCTAGGCTGGATCGACGGGTTCGAACGGTATTACGACACGCCGACCGATGTAGTGCGGTCCGGAACGAACATGCTGCCGTCAGTGCAGTTTCGAGGCGCGATCGAGGCGAGAGTGGAGTTCGAGTTCCGGGAGTGGGGAAAGCTGCAAATGGCGCTGGCGGGTGGATCAGAGCATATGAACGTGCTGGCGACCGGTCCGAGTGCGACACCTGAACCTTCGGGAGGAACACCAATTGTAGGGGCAGCGGTGCTGGCAGGCTCGACGGCGAATGAAATTGTTCTTGGGACCGGTGCGGTGGGTGCATTTGCGCCAGGAAATCTAATCGCAGTGGATGTGGACTATCAGCAGCAGATTGGATACGTGGGATCAGGAATTTCAGCAGCGTATGTGAGCGACCCCGCGGACGTGAACCGCGATCTGAATTATGTGCGGAGAGTAACTTTCAACGTGGCGCGGGTGGCAGAAGTGACGACGACTTCATTGATTCTGGCGCAACCCCTGTTGGCGGGAATTCCTGCGACGGGAGCGATGGCACAAATGGTGATCGCGTTCGTGGATCGCGATAGCGGATCGTTCTTCCAGGAGTGGTCAGCGCTGTTTGTGGCAGAACCGGAATCCGGCGGGCGGGTTTGCTTCTATTATCCGCGGCTGAGTCCGAACCCAGGGGCGGGGCGGGGCGGACTGACGGTCAAGTCTGGCGCTGGGTCGAAGCCGCCCAAGAGCGGTGGCGCCGGAAAGACGACTGCAACAGCAACGCAGAGCTCGAGTGCGAGTGGTTCGTTGCAAAGATTTATCCGGGAAGATTTCTCTGAGATTGCAAGACCGTTGACGTCAGTGGGTCTGCATGCGTCGTTTATCGCGTTGCCGATCACGGACACGAATGATGGGCAAACGGTGATGTGTTATCGCAGCTATTTTCCCGCTGCGATGGCTGCGGTGTATTGAAAATGGATCAGATGGAATGAAACTTTTTGAAGTCCCCTTCCAAGTTCGCGAAATGTGACGCGCCAGGCCTTCGGCGGCGGGATCACTGCAACTGATGCCAATCTAAAAACAGGTTTACCAGACACCATGGTGCAAACATAAGCATCCTGCAGCGCATTGTTGCAGGAGGGCGAGATTGTGCATCGGGGAAAGGCAGCATCCCAAACACCAGATGAAGCTGACAATCGACAATTTGCAGGGACAAGGGCCGCAGGACTACACGGGAGCGCTGGACGGAACGAAGCTACCCAAGGTCGAGCGCAAACTCAATCAGCCCGCAGAGTTGCAATTCAGTCTGGTGGCGAATTCACCCGGCTTTGTAATTCCGGTTACCGGTGCCCGAGTGACCCTGGGTAAAACGAACGGGAGTGACGTTTTCACAGGGTATGTGACTACCGCGCCCCAGTATGAGTATCTCGGTTGGGGAGAACAAGGTCCGGTATATCGCTACAACGTGGTAGCACAGAGTGACGAAGTTTTGCTCGATCAGAAAGCACTGCCGAACCGCTGCCCTTTTGTGGCCCGGAGCGCGGGTAACGCGCTCCGGCAACTGGCACAGGATTTGCTGCCGGGATGGTTCGACACAAGCATGGTGCAGGATGTCGATACCCTGGCCAGCTATGCGGTAAGTCCACAGAAGAGCTTTTCATTTCATGCGGCAGAAATTGCGGTGGCATCGCGAGCAAGCTTCCGTACCATGAATGGGGCGTTAATGCTGGCTCCGACAGGAGTGAACAGTTACGCGCTGAATGAGAGCGATGCGAACTTCTCTCCGGTGGGGCTGTGGCTGAACAGTCCGAATCTACTCGCAAACGACGTCACGGTGATTGGAGAAGAAGAACCACAAGCGTACGTGAGGGATTATTTTGTCGGCAATGGGGAGAGTTTGAAATTCTATCTGTCGCAAAAGCCGTTCGCGCAAGTGAAACCTGCACTCATTGACGAGGAGTATCTGGGGCCGAATCTGGATCCGGCCACGTGGGTGGTGAGCGATCCGGCGAGCGCGGTCTCGATAGTGGCGCAGACGCTGCAGATTGCGGGCGGGACGGGTGTAGACGGGCAGACGAGCGTGAGGTTCATTGAGCAGATCGAACTGGGCGGCGCACTGGAGTTTCAGCACGGAGATGTGAGCTTCACCGCCGCTTCGCAGGGGGTGATAGGAGGTTTCTATGCGCGCGTGATCTCGGCGGCCGGATGTTTGGCGGGATTTCAGATCATGCCTTCGGGTTCAGGGTCGACGATCCAGGCTTTGATTAACGGAGCAGTGACAGGACCGGTAATTGCGACGACGCCGGGACATCAGTACTTTTTCACGACTTACTTGTATTCGATGGAAATTTATCGCGCTGGGGAGACATATCACTCCTCAGTGCGTCCGGCTGGAAGTGGTTGGGGCGGGGCGGCCATTGCCGCGGACGTACGCTTTGTGCTGGAGGTGCAGGATATCGATCCAGGCAATCCTGCCACACTGGTTGCGCCGGCGACGGTGTTGTACGACGACGTGATCGAGGGCGCGCCGGGGTTTTGCACGTATGCGCTGGCAGATGCGGTGAACCTACAGTGCAGCATTGCGTACACGTATGTAGCTCATATTTCATTGGCCGAAGTGAGGACGGCGGTGCAGACTTCGCCGACACAGTACGCACCGTACACGACAGAGCTTGTGGGGGCGTTATCGGAAGGAGCGGAATGCGAAATCACGAGCTCTCCTTCGCTGGATTTTTTTCCGCAATATGTTCCAGCGCTGAATCAGTTGATTGTGGCGAGCTATCGGGGTAGTGGACGGGCGGTGGCGCAGGTGCAGAATGCGGCGAGTGTGGCTTCATTACGCAATGGCGCAGATGATGGGACAAGAGGAGCAGTGTTAGCGGCGAAGACTCCGAGTGCGCGTACCGATGTCGATTGCGAGAATGCAGCGCTGGCAATTTTGGATGATGCTACCGGAACCGCCTGGTCGGGTAGTTACGAGATATGGAGTGACTTTCTACCGGGCGCGGCGGCAGACATTTTTCCGGGCGATGCTATTGCTGTGAATGTGCCCTCGCGCGGGGCTTCGTTTACTGCGACAGTGCGAGCAGTGGAAATTCAGATTGCCGATCCGGCGGACGATCGCGGGTTCTACACGATTGAATTCGCGAACGATTTGGCAGCGGCCTTGGGGATCGAGTACGGGTCGAGCGCGATCACTATTGCGTTGCAGGACATGCCTCCACTGTTGCAGACGACGCAAGTCGGGGCGTATTACCAGACAAATTTGACAGAGGCGCAGATTACGGCGGTTACTTCAACGACAGTTCAAGTCGATGCCGGGATGACGCCGAGCGCGGGAGAAGGTATTGAGGTTCGTGAAGACGACTACGGATTTGGACAAGAAAATGACCGGAATCTGCTGGGGCGATTCAGCACGCAGACGTTCAGTCTGCCACGGCTAGCGACGACGCAGGATTGTTTTCTGCGGCTTTATGACAGTTCATCGCCTCCGCGATACTCCCGTTATTCTGCGGCGCTGCATATTGATTATCCCCTGTGAGCCTCCAGGAATGAAGGGATAGGAAACATGGTAGTCAGCGAGAGGGAATTGGCGCTAAAGGCGCTCGAAATCGAGTTCCAGCGAGAAGTGCTCGACAAGCTCGTTCGACTGGAAACGAAGATGGACTCCCTGGTGGGGAACGGCCAGCCGGGGCGAATGAAACTGGTAGAAGACAAGGTAGCAGTGCTGGAGCGGAACGATTTGCGCAACAGCGTTCACAACCGCGTGGTGAATGGCGCAATGAGCCTTGTGATCAGCATCACGATCGCGCTGCATAAGTACTGGCTGAAGTAGATTTCATTTCAGGTTACCTGATTTTTCAAAAACAAAATCAAAGGAGCGATATGAGCACGATACCGAGCACTACAATCATCACCAATCTGAAAACTTTAACGGCATCTACGTCGAACACGCTCAAGAGCGCCAGCACAGGTGGAGTGGACATGCCGGGGATGCTGGCTTTGGCGCTGAGCAAGGCCCTCGAACTGAAGGTTTGCCTGACGGTGCTGGTCAGAACGACCGACGGAGCCGATTCGAATCTGACAACGATAAACGATATTTTGGCCAGCCTCACCTGAGGAATGGGAAGAGCCGCAGCGTGCGAGGCTGCGGTCGACTTGGGCGCTTGCGGAGAAGATTTCAAGGAGAAACTATTATGGACTTTCTGTCTCAATTGCTGCGGGGGATTGCATTCGTTCCTGCTCTGGTCAATGGAATCGAGGGGCTGTTCGGCAATAAGCCGGGAGCCGAGAAAAAAGATGCGGCGATGTCGTTCCTGCAAGATGCGCTATCGATGGTTGACGCCGTTGCCAAGCGGGAAATCGTAGACGCTGTCAAGTTCCGGAATGGGATCTCCCTGATCATCGATGGCACGGTGGCGTGTTTAAATGCTTCGACTTGGTGCAAGCAGCCGCCCGCTCCTAGCGCCCAGCCTACCGCATTACCAAGCTAGCCAATTTCCTCGTTCCAATTCTCCAGCGTCTTCTTTACCAAGGCCATGAACTGGTCGGCGACGGCTCCGTCAATGAGGCGATGGTCGTAGCCGAGAGTGAGGTGCACGACGGAGCGGATCGCAATCGAGTCGTTGCCTTCCTTATCGGTGACGACCAACGGTTGCTTGGTGATGCCGCCTACGCCCATGATCGCGGAGTTTGGCTGATTGATGATGGGCAATCCGAAGACGGCGCCGAACTGGCCGGGATTCGTGACGGTAAAGGTGGACCCTTCGACATCTTCGGGCTTCAACTTTTTGCTGCGGGCGCGCTCGCCGAGGTCGGTGATGCCGCGTTGCAAGCCGAGGAAGTTGAGGTCACCTGCATTCTTGAGAACGGGGACGATGAGTCCCCAGTCAAGGGCGACCGCGACGCCGACATTGATTTGACGGTGGTAGCGGATGCTGTCGCCTTCGAGCGAGGCGTTGACGATGGGCCACTGCTGCACTGCGATGATGGCGGCCCGCACGAAGAACGGCATGAAGGTAAGGCGGACCCCGTGGCGCTGCTCGAAAGCATTTTTGTGC
Source organism: uncultured Acidobacteriota bacterium (assembly GCA_963842075.1). GTDB lineage: Bacteria > Acidobacteriota > Terriglobia > Terriglobales > Acidobacteriaceae > Sulfotelmatobacter. The sequence continues at coordinate 118,879 of CAWJFA010000025.1, forward strand.
TTGGCGCGAAGAGTAACAATGCGAGTGAAATCCACTTCGTACATGCAGTGGACGTGTGCGCTGGTGCGGCGAGATTCAATCATGCGCTGAGCGATGATTTTGCGCATGTTGGTCATGGGGACGAGATCGCCGGGATAAGCCGCGGGAACTGGTGGAGTGGCGGGTCGCGAAGGAGCAGGTGCGGCCGACGGTTGGGAAATAGATGCGGGAGCGCTTGGCGCGGCTGAGGGGCGCTCGATGAAGGCCATGATGTCCTGCTTGGTGATACGGCCGCCGAGTCCGGTGCCGGTAATTTGCGAGAGGCTTACGCCGTGCTCGCGGGCGATCTTGCGGACTAGCGGGGAGGATCGGGCTTCCTCTTCTTCTGCGGGCTCGGGTAGGACCGGGGCGACGGCAGTGGGTGCAGCGGGCGGGGCAGTTGCAGGCTTCTTTTCTTCTTTAACTGGCGCCCTTTCTTCTTTCGCCGCTGGCGCAGCAGTTGCGGGGGCAGCCTTAGCTGGCACAGCGGCGGCTTCACCATCCACGGAGATGGTGCCTACGACTGTGTTCACGCCCACGGTTGTGCCTTCTGTAACTTTGATTTCCTGCAGAACGCCGGAAGCTGGCGCAGGAATTTCAGCGTCGACTTTATCGGTTGAGATTTCGAAGAGCGGTTCGTCGCGCTGGACTTTGTCTCCAGGCTTCTTGAGCCACTTGGTAATAGTGCCCTCGACGATGGATTCGCCCATCTGGGGCATGATGATGTCAGTCGGCATGATTTCCTTCCACAGGGGCCACTGTTCACGACACAGGGCAGGGTGCAAACGAACATTATAGCGGGTAGGCGAGGCGGAGGGAACGCAGGTCAGCTACTCTTATCTGGTGCCAGGAACGTGGAGACCGCAACACGAAGCTGTGAATGTGCACATTTCGTTACAGCCCATTAGTTATTTAGTTATTTGATTTTTTGGGCGCTCGCGTCGTTCGTTTCATTGTCTCGACGCAGACTTAGTTGTTATCGTGGCCGCGTTCTTTCGTCCCCTCTTTCTCTTCGCCTGTTGGCGCGGCTACTCCGAAGGTCGTCTTCCAGTAGTCCTGAACGGCAGGCGGAAGTTTTTCCATGTGCGAGATGAGGGTGGTGATTTTCCACATATCCTGCTCGCTTAGAGTTTTTTCCCACGAGGGCATGCCAGTGTAGCGAACGCCGGTGCGGATGGTGTAGAAGACGTGCCACTCGGGATCATCAGGGGGATCGGAAACGAGATTGGGAGCGGGGGGATAGAAAGATTTAGCGAGAGAGGCGGGCTTGAGGTCGAGTCCACCGTGGCAGAGAGCGCAGTTCATGGTGTAAAGCTTCATGCCATCTTCGAAATTCTGGTCGGTAGGCGGCACGGGATTGGTGAGGTGGGGAGCGTGGCGCTCCATGGAGGCGTCGATGGCGGTATTCGCGATGCGTCGCTCCAGGCGAGGCGGGGTCGCATTGGCATTTGTAGGGATAAAGCCGAGCACGGCAAGGCCGAGGCCGCCGAGGATGAGAACGAGTAGCGTGATGATAACTCCGAGAATGAACTTGCCCATGGGTCTCCTCCGGGAGGGTCTATTGTGGCAGATGGAGCGGGTGGGGCGCTAGTTTTGGGGACGAGCGCATTGCCATGTATTTGGGACGAGTCACCGAATATGAAAATAGCGAATCCAGCTCAGGAGCCAGGCAAGTAAGGCGGTTCCCGCGATCGTTATCGCAACCGATACCCCCAGGCGTGCTACGTACTTTAAAAATTGTGACAGGTCGGTATGGCGCAATCGGACTAGACTCCACATGACAACGAAAGTCGTAAACTGCAAGGCAATTACGCTCCAGAAATAAAAAGACGCACGGGCAGCAGCTACTCTTAATTGTTGAGCGTAGCTTGGCAGTCCGTACCATCCGCTGTAGCAGGCCGCCCACGATGCGTATCTGAGGAAGCAAACGGTCGAGATGCCCATCAATACCGCCTCGAGTCCGACCTTGAAACCTCCCCAAGCCGGTCGGTCGTGGCTACGCTCGTTCATCCTAGTAGGTCTTCAGCCTGCGGGCTTCGCGGACCACGTCGCTCACCTTCGGCAGATAGTGTTCTTCCTGCGGCGGAGAGAATGGGATCGCTGAATCGAGACCTGCGATTCGTACTATGGGGCCATCGAGGTGGTCGAAGGCCTCTTCGTTGATGATGGCAGCGATCTCGCCGGCGAGGCCGCCGGTGCGGGAGTGCTCGTGCAGGATGATGACTTTGTTTGTCTTCTTCACAGTCTGCGCGATGGCTTCGCGGTCTAGTGGGGAGACGGTGCGCAGGTCGAGGATCTCAAGATCGATCCCTTCCTTATTAAGAACCTCGGCTGCTTCTAAGGCGGTATGAACCATGGCTGCATAAGTAATGACGCTAAGGTCGCGGCCTTCGCGGGCAATGTTGGCTTTGCCGATGGGGACGACATAGTCTTCGGCGGGAACTTCGCCTTTGATGCGGCGGTAGAGATATTTGTGCTCGAAGAAGATGCAGGGATTGTTGTCGCGGATGGCAGCTTTAATCAGGCCTTTGGCGTCGTAGGGCGTGGCGGGACAGATGACTTTGAGCCCGGGATTGTGGACGAACCACATCTCGGGATTCTGCGAGTGGAAGGGGCCCCCATGAACGTATCCGCCGCTGGGTCCGCGCAGAACGAGTGGAGCGGGCGCGCCCCAGAGGTAATGCGTTTTCGCGACCATGTTGCTGATCTGGTTGAAGGCGCAGCCGATGAAGTCCATGAATTGGAACTCGGCGACGGGACGCATGCCGGTAAGCGAAGCTCCGAAAGCCGCGCCCACGATGGCAGACTCGGCGATGGGCGTGTCGATGACGCGCTCGGGGCCGAAGCGGTCGATGAAACCGTCGGTGACTTTGAAAGCGCCGCCGTAGATGCCGATGTCTTCGCCCAGGCAGAAAACGGAGGGGTCGCGGTCCATTTCTTCCCAGATTCCCTGGCGGATAGCTTCGAGGTAGGTGAGTTGCATAGGGTTTAGCTTCCAAAACTTCCTGGCCACGAATTTACGCGGATTATCTCGAATTTACTTTAAATGCACAGCCGCTTCCGTCTCTTTAAACCCACCACTCCCCTTCTTAACCTTCGGCATCCCATACTTCGGCTTAATTTCATGGCAGCCGTCTTCGCAGAAAACGCCGCCCTCAGCTGATTCCGGTGTGGGCATCGGGGAATTCACCGCGATTTCGCGTTCGGCTTCGATCACGCGCTCGACATCAGCGATCAATTCAACATTCTCTTTCGCACTCAGCCACTTCTTTTCTTTCACCAGATAATTCTCGAAGCGCGCAATCGGGTCACGCTTTTTCCAGAAGTCGAACATCGCCTTGGGCACATACGCTGCCGCGTCGTGGATGGCGTGGCCTTTCATGCGCATCATTTTGGCTTCGATCATGGTGGGGCCTTCGCCGCGGTGGGCGCGCTCGACGGCGTCGCGGGCGGCGTCGTAAATCTGGCACGCGTCGGTGCCGTCGACGATGATGCCGGGGATGCCGTACCCGATGGCGCGCTCAGCAAGGTCTTTGCAGCGATACTGCATTTCCGACGGCGTGGAGTAGGCCCAGAGATTCGATTCGACAAAAAGGACGAGGCCGAGATTCTGCACGGCAGCGAAGTTGATGCCTTCGTAGGTGACACCTGTGGACTGGCCTCCATCGCCGATGTAGGTCATGACGGCGACGTTGCGCCCCTGCAGGCGCGCACCCAGCGCCACACCGGAGAGCACAGGAATAAGATCGCCAAGCATAGAGATGGGCGAGACCATGTTGCGCTTCTCGATATCGCCGAAGTGCGAGGTGCCGTCGCGGCCGCGCGTGGGCGAATCGGCTTTGGCCATGTATTGCATCATGGTGTCGCTGGCGCGGAAGCCGCGGACCAGCAGCGAGCCCTGGTTGCGGATCATGGGCGCGAACCAGTCATCCTTATCGAGCGCATAGGCGGAGGCGCAGGAGCAGGCTTCCTGGCCGAGTCCGAAATAAACTCCGCCGACGACCTTGCCCTGCTTGTAGAGATTTTCGAGCGCGATCTCCATCTTGCGGTTGAGCAGCATGTAGCGGTAGATCTCGATGGCTTGCTTTTTGTCGAGATACTTGGAGTCGCGAATTGGAGGGACCGGGGCGTCGAGGTTGCCGGTGACTTCGTAGCGGACATGCTCGGCTCCGTCTTTGTCTTTCTCTATAGTCTGGCGGACAGAAAGGTCCGGATGCTCGAGGCGCGTATCGGGGATGGAGTAGGTGCGCAGGTCGGCATTCCCAGCCTTAGTGCGTGAATTCCCGTTGCCGCGGGTACCGTTCGAGGACCGATTGGAACTCTTTTTCTTAGTTGCCATGGTTTACGTCCTGCGCTGAAAGCGGCAAGGGTTAATGCTATCGCAGAGTTAAGGATTGGGCCAGCGAGACGGCGGATGGTATGAGGCTGCTTGGGAACGGTTTGCCGCAACGTGTTTCATCTTGTACAAAGGAACCTCACTTCCGAGCCAGTGGCTTAACCCACACTTCTAAATAAGTGGCTAGCGACATCTCTGGATTGATACCTGCGACCATACCCTTGAAAGCTACATTGAGATCGGTCCTTTCCGACGGCTTGAGCAGCGGCTCAGGCAGTTTGCTTCTTAGAAGCTCATTCCTGGCGTAAATAGCATCCGGAAGGATTGATATCTGAAATTCCGCCTGTTTGGTACGATACATTTGAAGCTTTTTATTTATCTCGTCAGACCATTTCTGCTGCTGCTCTTTTTCAGAGTCCAGACCTGAACTAAGACTCGACGATGCTTGCCGTCTTCTTTCTTCCAGTTCTGTATATTTCAGTGAAAAGTCTCGGATCTTCTTTACGACCTTCATCGTCAAATCGTAAAGATCACGGTCGTTTATGATCTTAGTTTCGTACTGCTTCTTCTGAAACTTAGCGCTGGTTTGTGCCAGTGCCATCAGCGCTGGGCCAAGGTGAGACAACCCAGCATAATCCTCAAGTCTAGTTCTGAGAGTGGCATTCTCCACCTGTCGCTGCGCCTCGGATTTGTGCAATTCTTCGGTTAAATTCTGTATATCGTTGTGCTGATTACGCGCCTCGATTTCATGGGATCGGTCGGCTCTATATAAGGACAAGATTTCGCCCATACCCAACAGGACGAACACTACAGCAAGACCAATTCTCTTCCAGGCAGTGAAGTTAAGGAGTGAGACACGAGATCCAATGATTGCAAGCACGATCCCAAAGGTTCCGACCGAAGGGAACCACATCGCCCACAATGGCATGCGCGCCTCCGCACAACGCTACTGAAGAAGCTCAGAATGCTATAGCAATCCGGGTTCCAATAATTGGCTCATCCGTCACGATGCTGCCCAGCTGACGCTGGATTGTGTCCCAAGAATGCGCCACTCATCACAAAGGACACTCCTCTGCTAGGCCCACGTTTCGTCCTCTTTGTGGAGTTTGCGGAGTTCGGTAGGGGGCTTCATCGGTACGCCGACCTTGCGGCCGAGCAGGGCGTCGAGGGTATCAACCCAAAGTATCTGACTGGAAAGCACCGTTCCGAAGTTGCGGGAGATCGATTCAGCGACCGTGTTCAGTTCCAGGGACTTGCCGAGTTCTTGCTGCATCGAAGTCACGGGCTTTGCCGTGATGCCGCAAGGGATGATCAGGTCAAAGTAGCTGAGGTCGGTGTTCACGTTTAGGGCGAAGCCGTGCGAGGTGATGAAGCGGGAGATGTGGATACCGATGGCCGCGAGTTTGGCTTCGGGTCCGCAGTCGGGTGGATTCGCTTCACTTCGCTGGATAGCCGAGGCGGCTGTGCCCACATAGCCTTTGGCAGCATCGTCACGCAGCAGTTTCCTCGACTCCAGAGAACGATTCTGCGAATCGTTCTCTTCCGCTCGGAATGACAAGGTAGGGGAAGGTCTGCTCTGGGGATCGGTCCAGACGCCCGTTAGTCCCGGAACTCGCTTTGTTGCAATCGCGAAATCGGCGCAGGTGCGGATCAGGACTTCTTCCAGGCGGCGGACGAACTCGACAGCACCAAGCGTCTTGCGTTTGCCTTCGGGCGTGGCAAAGTTGCGCAGGTCGAAGATGGGATAGCCAACAATCTGGCCGGGGCCATGAAAGGTGACATCGCCGCCGCGATCGCATTCGAAAAGCTCAACTCCGCGTGCGGCGAGCACGTCGGGCGAGGCGACTACATTTTCGGCCTTTGAGTTGCGGCCGAGGGTGATGACGGGTTTGTGTTCGAGCAGGAGCAGGACGTCGCCGATTTTTTCTTCTTTGCGGAGCGCGACGAGTTGCTGCTGAAGGCGCAGGGCGGTAGCGTAGTCGACGGTGCCGAGTTGGACGGTGGAGATCAAATTCATTTCACTCACCGCTCCGTCAATTGCCCTTCTCAGCGGACCAGCGGCGGAACAAGAGCGCGCCGTTGGTGCCGCCGAAGCCGAAAGAATTCGACATGGCGTATTCGAGGTTAGCTTTGCGCGCGTGATTGGGTACGAAATCCATGGCGTCAGTGTCGGGATCCTGATTCACGAGGTTGATCGTAGGAGGAAGAATCTGATCTCGCAATGCGAGGACGGTGATGCCCGCCTCGAGTCCGCCGGCGCCGCCCAGCAGATGCCCGGTCATCGACTTAGTTGAGCTGACAGGAATCTTGCGTGCGCCAAAGAAGTTGCGGATGGCATGCGCCTCAAGCGTATCGCCGATGGGCGTGGAAGTGCCGTGCGCGTTTACATAATCAACCCTGTCCGGCGTCATGCCCGCGTCACGCACCGCGTTGCGCATCACCCGAAAGCCGCCTTCGTGCTCAGGAGCCGGTTGAGTCATGTGATAGGCGTCGCCGGACATGCCATAGCCGGCCACTTCGGCGAGGATGGGCGCGCCGCGCTTCCTGGCGTGTTCGAGCTCTTCCAGAATCAGGATGCCGGCACCCTCGCCCATCACAAAGCCGTCGCGATCCCGGTCCCAGGGACGGCTGGCTTTTTCGGGATCGTCGTTGCGCGTGGAAAGAGCGCGCATGGCGGCAAATCCGCCGACGCCCATCGGAGTAATGGCGGCCTCGGAGCCGCCGGCGATCATCACATCGGCATCGTTGTGCTGGATGATGCGAAAAGAATCTCCCACGGAGTGGGCGCTGGTGGTGCAAGCCGTCGCGGTGGCCTCGTTGGGACCTTTAGCGCCAAAGCGCATGGATACATGACCGGCGGCAAGATTGACGATTGCCGCGGGAATAAAGAATGGGGAAATCTTGCGTGGGCCGCCCTCGAGGAGGGCGGCGTGTTCGCGTTCGATAATATCGAAGCCACCGATGCCGGATCCGATGTGTACGCCTACGCGCTCGTCGTTTTCCGGGGTGATCTTCAGGCCAGACATTTTGAACGCCTCATCCGCAGCGGCAATCGCCAGATGGATGAAGCGTCCCATCTTTTTCACTTCTTTTTTCTCGACGAAGTTGAGCGGATCGAAGTTCTTGACCTCGGCAGCTATCTGACAAGCGAAGTTGCTGGAGTCGAACTGCGTAATGCGGGTCACGCCGCTTTTGCCGGCGAGCACGGACTGCCACACTTCTCCGGTTGTATTGCCCACGCCACAGATCAGGCCGATACCGGTAACTACGACCCTGCGTCCCAAACTACTTGCCGCCTTTCGAATGCTTGGAGATGTAATCGATGGCGTCCTGCACGGTGCGAATCTTTTCCGCGTCCTCATCGGGGATCTCGATGTCGAAACCCTCTTCGAAGGCCATCACCAGTTCGACGGTGTCGAGTGAATCCGCGCCTAAGTCATCCACGAACGAAGCACTTGAGGTAACTTCGCCCTCGTCCACGCCCAACTGTTCTACGATGATCTGCTTAACTTTCTCGTCAACGGCTGCCATGTTTCTCCTCGCTTAACTTCTTGATTTGTGCTAGGTAACTGTTATTTGTTCCTCTTGGAATGCTTTTGGACGTAGTCGATCAAATCCTGGACGGTGCGCATCTTCTCCGCATCGTTGTCCGGGATTTCGATGTCAAACGCCTCCTCGATGGCCATCACTAGCTCAACGGTATCCAACGAATCCGCACCGAGGTCGTCAACGAAAGATGCGGTCGGCGTGATTTCATCTTCTTCCACACCGAGCTGTTCACTGATAATCTGCTTCACCTTTTCAACGATCTTCTTCACGGTTTCCACTACAGACGGCATAACTGCTACCTCCAACCGGAAAAATTCGTCATAAGGCGAACATGTAGTGTAATGTCCCCGCCGAAAGGCTGTAAAGGACGCGGGGATTTTTGTGACCAGCCCCTGTGGTATACCTTCAGCATCCTAAACGTGGCTGCTCGTACTGGTCAAACCAACGGTCAAACCACATGCGTGCTGTCGTACAGCGGGTAAGCCGCGCCCAGGTTACAGTGAATGGCGAGATCATCGGCCAGATAGGCTTGGGGCTGCTGGTCTTGCTGGGCATTGGCCGCGACGATACCGAGGCCGATGCGGTTTACCTGGCAGAAAAAATCGCTGGCCTGCGCGTGTTTGAAGACGATCAAGGAAAAATGAACCGAAGCGTTAAGGATGTGGGCGGCAGTGTGCTTGCAGTTTCTCAGTTCACTCTGTACGGAGACGTGCGTCGCGGCAAGCGCCCTTCGTTCGATGCCGCGGCCGCGCCCGAAAAAGCGCGCCAGCTCTACCAATTCTTCGTGGAACAGATTCGCGGCGCTGGCCTGCCTTGCGAGACTGGGCGCTTTCAGGAAATGATGCAGGTCGAGTTGGTGAACGAGGGGCCGGTGACGATCCTGCTGGATTCGGGGAAGGTGTTCTAGAAGTTGACTGCGGCGAAGTAAGAACGGGATTCGTGGCTTGAGCCAGTCGACGCTGGTATACAGTTCGACCCGAGGTCTCAGCCACTTCCTATGTCTGCGCGTCGCAGCGGCATACCTGCGCGTTATCCACTGCGAAGCGGCAGGATCTGCGGCTGGGCCTCCGTTGCGGCGAACGCTACCTTGGCTGTCCACTCCCGGTGAGGCTGGCTGCCTAGTCCGGCGGTCGATGTCGCTCGCAAAGATACTCTTATCAGCGAGCTTCGAGGATGGCATCGGCCACGCGCGCCGCTTCTACCGCTGCTTTCACATCGTGCGTGCGTAAGATGTGCGCGCCCTTGAGAATCAGGGCGGTGTGGGCCGCAAGATTTCCGTACAGTCGATCTGTGGCGGCAGCATCTTTTCCCTCTTTTCCCAATGTGCGTCCGAGAAAAGATTTCCTCGACGTTCCCGCCAGTAGCGGGAATCCAATGGATTGCAATTCCTGAAAGCGGGCCAACAAAGGATAGTTCTGATCAAAACTTTTCCCGAATCCAAAGCCCGGATCCACGGCAATCCTTTCCCGGCGCACGCCCGCCAAAACGGCTGCCTCCGCCCATTCTCTGAGTTCGCGCTTAACTAACAAAACAACATCGCCGGGCGGCGGCAGCTTCCCCCACTCTTCCGGACGACCACGCATGTGCATCAGAACGGCCCCACATTTTGTTTCGGCAATCGTCCGCGCCATCTGCGGATCCCAGCGCAACGCGCTGACGTCATTGACGATCTCAGCCCCCGCGGCGGTTGCGGCGCGCGCGACACTGGCTTTATAAGAATCAACAGAGATCACCGCATTCGGGCGGAGCTTTTTAATTTCCGTGATCACCGGCAACACTCGCCGCAACTCTTCTTCAGCGCTGACGGCATTTTTTACAGGTGCGGCGTTTTCCGCGGATGCTTCTTCTTTTTTTTTGGGCTGCTGAGAAGAAATTACTACGCTGGCCCCGGGCCGGGTAGATTCTCCACCCACGTCAATGATATCCGCTCCCTCGTCGAGCAACTGAAGCGCGTGTTCGACGGCTTTGCCGGCGTCGAGGTAGAGGCCGCCATCGGAAAAAGAATCGGGAGTTGCGTTGACGATCCCCATGATCAGCGTGCGTTTGCCCAGTTCAAGCGTGCGCGTGCCCAGGTTCCACTGAAAGACAGCCCTCATTCGGCAGATTCTATCTGAAACAGAAAAGTTGGAGTTGAGCGGAGGAATTCGGGCCCCTCCGGAACAGCCAACCGGCATGGCTTTGCTCTATCATTGGTAAATCGATGGAATACTCCAATAGAAAGTGCATGAACTTCGAGAGGGCGACGGCAAGAATGATGAGAATTCAAGTGGTCGCTTTGCTCGATCGACAGTGTAGTCACAAGCGAACGATGAGTCTCTGGCGTTGGATCGGAGCAGCCACGGCCGCGTGCCTTGCCTTCGCCGCGCTGACGGGATGCGACGTCGAGCGCCGCAAATCAGATGCCGAACTCGGCCTTAACGCTCAGCAATCCGCCGGACGAAAGATTTATGACAACTACTGCGACCGCTGCCACCGGCCTTATTCCACCAAAGGAAAAAAAGGTCCCGGATTGAAAGGGGTCTTCCAGCATCAATATCTTCCCCAGACTGGCCTGCCCGCGAATGACGATCGCGTGACCGACATCATTCGTAACGGACGCCCCGATATGCCGGGGTATAGCCAAGTGCTGAGCCCGCAAGATATTCAGAATTTGTTGGTTTACATGCACACTCTGTAAAAAACCCCAATCGGTAGCTCTCCAGCTTCTCCCTCTTCGTGGGATAATCTCCGTGTGAAAACCGCCGCGACCGCAGAACTTTTCCGGAAGCTTCCGTCAGTCGATGATGTGATGCGAAGTCCCGAGGTCAGTTCACTGGCGGAGAGCCAGGGCCATGAACCAGTCGTGGACGCAGCGCGTGTTGTGATCTCGCGGTTGCGGCAAGAAATCACATCGGGGTTGCTGGATGAAAATGGACTGGAACTTGCGCTCTCGGGCCTGACTAGGGCGGTGGAAACCCAGCTGCGACAAGCTCTGAAGTATTCTCTGCGGCCCGTGATCAACGCCACGGGCGTAATCCTGCACACCAATCTGGGCCGCGCCCCGCTGGGCGATGCGGCAATTGAGCACATCCGCGAGACTGCCGTCAGTTATTCCAATCTCGAGTTTGATCTCGCAGCAGGTGCGCGTGGCAAGCGGGATGCGCACGTCGACCGCCTTTTCCAGCGTCTGCTGGACGAAGTAAAGAGTGGTCAGGCGCCTATCTCTACGCTTGTAGTCAACAACAATGCGGCGGCGGTTCTGCTGGCCTTGAACACCCTGGCGGATGGCGCAGAAGTCATCGTCTCGCGTGGAGAACTGGTGGAAATCGGCGACTCGTTCCGTATTCCGGAGGTGATGGCCAAGTCGGGTGCGATTCTGCGTGAGGTCGGCACCACGAATCGCACACGCATCGGGGACTACGAACGTGCGATCACTGAGCGTACGCGGCTGTTGCTGCGAGTACACCGCTCGAACTTCGAGATCACCGGCTTTACCGAGCAGGCCTCAACCTTGGAGCTGGCCGCGCTGGCACGCAAGCGTGGCATTCCTCTGATGGAAGACCTGGGCAGCGGCGCGCTCTTCGATCTGCGTACGATCGGAATCGGCGGTGAGCCGGTTGTGCTGGACAGCTTGCGCAGCGGCGTCGACATCGTTACGTACAGCGGCGACAAACTGCTGGGTGGGCCGCAAGCTGGATTAATCAGCGGCGCTGCGGAACTGATCGCGCGCATGCGATCAAATTCGCTGTTCCGAGCCTTACGCGTGGACAAGCTCATCTATGCAGCGCTGGAAGCAACTCTTCTCGCCTACGTGCAGCACGACTGCGATGCGGTTCCGGTCCTGCGGATGATGCGGCTCACGAAAGAAGAAATCGGGCGGCGCGCGGAAGCTTTGGCCGCGAGCATTACGACGCCAAAGGTGAAGGTCGAAATCGTGGATGGGGAATCCTTGCTCGGCGGCGGCGCGGCACCGTTGTCTGTTTTACCCACCAGAGTATTGGCGCTAACTTATCAGGGTATGAGTGCTGACGAACTGGCCGCGCGCTTGCGCGCCACCGAGCGCGCAATCATCGCCCGCGTCGAAGACGGCCGTGTGTTGCTTGATTTACGCACGGTTTTTCCAGAACAGGATGCTTTTGTAACGGACGCTCTCGCTCGCATCTCCGACTGATGCTTTTGCATCGAAGGTGTATTGGCTCGCCTCTATACAATTGGACATTCCATTCGCCCGCTCGAAGATTTGCTGGAAACGCTTCAGGCGCATGGTATTCAAACGCTAGTCGATATCCGTGCTTTTCCTATGTCGCGAAGGCTGCCGCACTTCAATCGGGAGTCTCTGGAAAAGAGTCTACAGGCAGCCGGAATTCGCTATGTTTGGATGGCATCGCTGGGCGGCTATCGCAAGAAGACTCGCGAAGAATCTCCGCACATTGGGCTCCGCAACGCCTCCTTCCGCAATTATGCCGACTACATGCTGACAGCGGAATTCGAAAGCGCCATGGCCGAACTCATCACCTTGGCTGAGGAGTCGCGTGCCGCCTATATGTGCGCCGAGCGGGTATACTTCCGCTGTCATCGTATGCTCGTCTCTGACTGGCTGGTCGCGCACGGGCACGAGGTGATGCATATCGATGGGACGGGCCCGCTCAAACCGCATCGTCTGACGGCGGAAGCGCGCATGCTCGACGGCGAACTGATTTATCGCGGCGACCGTTTGCTGTGAAGTCTCGAACCATATGATCGTCGGCACAGGCATTGATATCGCGGAGGTCCCGCGCATCCGGCAATCGCTTGAGCGCTTTGGCGCTCGGTTTCTGCAGCGCATCTATACCGCGAGTGAAATCCGGTACTGCGATTCCAAGATCAATCGCGCGGAGCGCTATGCGGCACGGTTCGCCGCCAAGGAAGCGGCCATGAAAGCTCTTGGCACGGGTTGGAACCATGGCGTGCGCTGGCGGGATTGCGAAGTTGTACGCATGCCAGGGGGGCGTCCGACCATCTCCTTTCACGGAAAAGCCGGGGAGTTTGCCGCTAAGCTGGGCGTGAAGAATGCTTCCCTGTCGCTTTCACACACAGCCGAGCAGGCCATCGCGCAGGTCATTCTCGAAAACTAACCCAGGAAGACGCTCTGGTGGCCCTTCTGCTAGACTGGCGCATTCCATTTCATCATGTCTGCCACTCTACAGGCTGCTGAGCCGGTTTCCTTGTCCACCGAGATCTCAGAACCCACCTTGCTGACAGGTTTGGGTCTGACCAGCTTCGCGGCACTGTTGCTCGAGCTGGCGCTCACACGATTGTTCTCCGTCGTGCTCTTCTACCACTTCGCATTTCTCGCGATTTCGATTGCTCTACTCGGACTGGGGGCGGGCGGAGTGTTTGCCTACCTGCTGAAGCCGCAATTGGCGTGCTTCTCTACGCGACGGTTGGCGGCTCGGCTGTGCATGGTCAATTCGGTGGCGGTTTTGCTGGTGTTGGAAATCGTGCTCCATGTGCCGGTCGCCCTTACGGTGACCGGTAAGAATTTTCTCCACCTGAGCGCGCTCTACCTGGCTGCTGCGGTGCCTTTCTTTCTGACCGGAATACTGTTCTCCGTTGTTTTCTCTCGGGAGACCTGGCGCGCTCCTCGTCTGTACGGTGCAGATTTGAGCGGCGGAGCGCTGGCTTGCCTTGCCGTGGTTCCACTCCTCAACTGGCTCGGCGGACCGAATACGATTCTGGCCGCTTCCGTGGTAATGGCTGCGGCTGCCGCAGTTTGGGCCGAGACCTCTACCCAGCGCAAGGCTGCGTGCGGGCTCGTAATAGCCTTCGTTCTATTGATTGCGGTGAACCATGCGAATCGGTTGATTGATGTGGTGTACGCCAAGGGCATGTTCCGTGATCCGGCCTGGGTGGAATTCTCGCGCTGGAACGCCCTGTCACGCGTCGAAGTAGATCGTCAGGGTCAAGCCAAGGCGATCGTTATCGATGCTGATGCGTCGACTTACATCATGAATTGCGATCTGACTCAATGGCATGACAGTGAGTGGGAGAGCGATCTCATGTCAGCTCCGCCCGCGTTGGCCAATGTTTTGCGACCGCGCGGCGAGTTCGCAATCATTGGTCCCGGAGGCGGCGTTGATGTTTTGCGCGCCGTGGCCAACGGCAGCCCCAGCGTGACCGGTATCGAAATTAATCCCATCATTGCCAATACCATCATGCGCGGGCGCTATGCCGCCTACGCGCAGCATCTCTACGAACGTCCCGACGTTCACATTCACGTGACTGACGGCCGCTCCTACCTGCGATCTACGCCTCAGCAGTTCGATGTAGTGCAAATGACGTTGGTCGATACCTGGGCCTCGACTGCGGCAGGCGCTTTCGCACTGAGTGAAAATAATCTCTACACAGCGGAAGCCTTCCGGGAATATTTTGAGCACCTCAAACCGGATGGCATGATCGCCATTACCCGCTGGGAGTTCCGGCAACCGCGGGAGGCACTTCGCGTAGTTGCCGTGGCAATGCAAGCGTTGCATAGTCTCGGCGTCAGTAACCCGGCACGCAACTTCATTGTGGCCTCCCAAGGACCGCTCAACGAAGATGGAATCCCGGTAGTGGTGCTGGCTAAGAAAACTGCTTTCACGGCGGAGGAAGAGGCCGCGGTGCGGTCCCACTTCGGCCAATACAGCCAACTCGATCCGCTGTACCTGCCTTCGAATCCGGCAAGAATACGATCGGGGAGCAACCCGTTTGCCGATTTGATCGCAAGCAACGACCCTTACCGCTTTGCGCACAGCTACGCCTACAACGTGGCGCCTGTCTACGATAACGCACCGTTTTTTTTCTTCACGCTTAAAGCCGGGCAGATCCTCGGCCAGCAAGGGCTGCAGCATGGAATCGATTGGAAAGTGAACCTTGGCGTGCTCGTCCTGCTTCTGGTGCTCGCAATCTCTCTGGCTGCAGTAATAAGCTTCCTGATTTTGCCGCTTGCGCTTCAGGGAAGCCGTCAGTCGGCGCTGCCGCTCTTCTATTTCGTCGCCGTGGGTCTGGGCTACATCTTGGTGGAAATTGCATTTATCCAGCGCTTTGTGCTCTTCCTGGGTCATCCCACCTATGCTCTGACTGTGGTTATCTTTTTGCTGATGCTATCGAGCGGTGCGGGAAGTTTGATGTCACGGCGCTGGCTTCTCCATACCGAACTGGCCTGGATTCCCATTGTGCTGGCGATTATCGCTCTGGCAGCCCACGTCTGTTTTCTTCCTCACGTGCTCACTGCTTGGGTGGGACTAGGGCTTGGCTACCGCATGGCCATCAGCGGGATGTTGTTGGTTCCCGTCGGCTTCGTGATGGGAATGCCGTTCCCGACGGGGTTGCGCGCACTGGGCGCGGGTCCTGGCTTCAACGTGCCCGGGAAAATGTCTAGGGAAGACAACGCGGTGGAGTGGGCGTGGGCGATGAATGCCGCTGCCAGTGTATTGGGCTCGGTGTTGGCTATGGTGATCGCGATCGAGTTTGGCCTAACCGTTACGCTGGCCTGCGGAGCCGCCGCGTACTTCCTGGCCCTATTATTTCTCCCTGCCCTTCGCTCCGAACGCGCTTAAGAATGGACTCGTGGTTTGTTATGATGCTGCGAGGGGCGGCGGGGGCTGTTCCGTGTGTCACCGAAAATGTTACAAACGGCGGTCTAAGGAAATTACTTGCCGAGCCAGAAACAGCTCAAGTGGTCGCAACTCCGCGTCGGCCTCACCGTGCTTTTCGCGAGCGTGGTCCTGGCTCTCCTTTTGTTTTTGATGTCTGGAACAACCGGCCTGTTTACCAAGCGCATTACGCTGATATCGTACCTCGACAACGCGAGTGGGCTCCGAGTAGGCGCGCCGGTGCGGCTGAACGGGGTGGACATCGGCAACGTAGTGGCCCTGCGCATTGTTCCCGACAAAGAAAAACAGCTCACTCCGGTCGAAGTGATCATGAAGGTGAGCACCAAGTACAGCTTCAACCTGCGCCGCGATTCGCAAACTTCTTTGGAGACTGCCGGAGTTCTGGGCGAGACCTATTTGGATATCGATAGCTCCC
This sequence comes from uncultured Acidobacteriota bacterium, assembly GCA_963842075.1. Taxonomy (GTDB): domain Bacteria; phylum Acidobacteriota; class Terriglobia; order Terriglobales; family Acidobacteriaceae; genus Sulfotelmatobacter. The sequence continues at coordinate 134,810 of CAWJFA010000025.1, forward strand.
AGGCCATCGGGCCACGCGCTCAAAATGGCGACGTACTCCCTACCCGCATCCATCCTGATTTTAACGAAGTTGTGCGCTCCAGCCAGAGCACGCTGCAGAACATGGACGCTCTGCTCAAACGTGCTGACCGTATTCTTGCCTTCGCTGAGAGCGGTAAAGGCTCGTTGGGCAAGTTGATTTACGATCCTAAGCTGTATGACCAACTTTCGCAGACGGTCACAGAGTTCAATGGAGTCGTCGACCAGATTGCCAAAGGCCAGGGCAGTCTCGGCCAGTTGATTAACAGCAATGATGCCTATAACAAGTTTGTAGCTACCCTGGACAAGATCAACCTGGTCGCTGATGACCTGCAGGCGGGTAAAGGCACGGCGGGAAAATTCCTGAAAGATCCTTCTCTTTATGACAATGCAAACGACACCATTGCCAACCTGAAGAAGGTGAGCGAAGACATCAATGCCGGCAAGGGTACTTTGGGTAAACTAACCAAAGACGAGGAACTGGCCCAGAAGATCGACACCACCGTGACCAAGCTTGCCGCTCTGACCAGCGCACTTGAGGCGGGCCAGGGAACCGCCGGGAAGCTGCTCAAGGACGAAACACTTTACACCAACGCAAACCAAATGTTGGTAGAGACGCGGGATCTGCTGAACGCCTTCCGGGAAAATCCCAAGAAGTATCTCACCATCAAAATGCACATTTTTTAGAAATTATCGCGAGCGCAGGATCGTTGTGTCTAGGACACAACTCGCGGCGCGGACGTGGACTCAGCCTGTTCGTGCGCATGATAGCTCGACCGCACCATAGGGCCGGACTCAACGTGACGAAAGCCGAAGCACAGCGCTTCTTCGCGCAAGTCGCGAAATTCTTGAGGAGTGTAGAAGCGGGCGATTGGCAAGTGATCGCGCGAAGGGCGCAGGTACTGGCCCACAGTAAGAATGTCAACGCCGCGGCCGCCAAGATCACGGAATACGTCAACTAGTTCGTCCGAAGATTCTCCGAGCCCAACCATCACGCCACTCTTCGTCACCATGCCGGGGGAGAATTTCTTGGCATTCTCCAGCAGTCTGAGAGTGCGCTCATAGCGTGCGCCGGACCGCACGGCGCGGTATAGACGTGGAACGGTTTCGGTATTGTGATTGAGCACGTTGGGCTGGGCTTCGAGCACGATCTTCAAGGGTTCGTCCAGACCTTGAAAATCCGGAATGAGGACCTCAATGCGGCAATCTGGAACCAGCTCGCGAATTTCGCGGATCGTCTCGGCAAAAACCTTAGCGCCGCCAACATTGTCATCATCTCGATTCACGCTGGTAACGACGGCATGTTTCAGTCCCAGCGTGGCCACTGCTTCAGCTACGCGGCGTGGTTCGTCCCAGTCGATCGGCTCTGGTCGGCCCTTTGGCACGGCGCAGAATCCGCAGCGCCGCGTGCAGATGTTACCCAGCAGCATGAACGTAGCGGTCTTGTGACTCCAGCACTCGCCGATGTTCGGACACTGCGCCGACTCACAAACCGTGTGCAGCCCCAGTCCGCGCGCCAACTTCTTGAGGTTATGAAAATTATCCCCGACTGGCGCTTTGGCCCGTAGCCAGTCCGGCTTGGGCATTCGAACCGGGGGCCCGACCTCGATCTGAATCAGTTGTGAAGCGCCTGCCATATGTTCGATTCTATCAGTTCAGCCGACCTCAACCAGACCGTAGGTATGCTGCCAGCGGGTGCGCATAGCGACCAGGGCGCGGCTGATTTCCACTTGTGTGACTTCAGAATCAGGCCCGGCCATCACCGCCGCAGCCTCGCGTTTCGCAAGTTCGAGCAACTGCCGATCGCGAATCAGGTTGGCTACGCGAAAATTCGGCATTCCGGCTTGCCGCGTGCCGAAAAACTCCCCGGGACCCCGCAATTCGAGATCGAGTTCGGCGATTTGGAAGCCGTCACTAGTCTTTACCATAGCGTCCAGTCGACGCTCGCCCTCTTCTGTTACTTTGCCGCCGGTCATCAGGATGCAGTAGGACTTCGCGGCCCCGCGTCCAATACGCCCGCGCAACTGGTGCAACTGCGCCAGGCCAAAGCGCTCGGCATGCTCAATCACCATGACGGTTGCGTTCGGGACATCTACGCCGACTTCAATCACAGTGGTCGCGACCAGAATCTGCAACTCGCCTTTTTGGAACATGCGCATGACCTGATCTTTCAATTCAGAATCCAGGCGGCCGTGCAGCAAACCAACCTTCAGATCGGCAAACACTTTTCCGCTTAATTCGCGGTACATTTTGATTGCAGCCTTCAGTTCGGTCTCCTCGTTTTCCGCGATGACCGGGTAGACCACGTAAACCTGATGCCCTTTCGCCACCTGCTTGCGCACAAAATCCCACACTTCGGCCGAGCGGTCGTCGGTGATTCTTCGCGTGACGATCGGAGTGCGGCCGGGAGGAAGTTCATCGAGCACGCTAAGATCGAGATCGCCGTACAAGGTTAGCGCAAGCGTTCGCGGGATTGGCGTCGCCGTCATGACAAGAACGTCAGGCTCGGCCGGAATCTTGTCTGTTCGGTCGGCACCGGATTCTGTAAGAACGGTTTTGCTTCGACCGTCGCTGTTCTCACTTGATTTCTTCATCAATTTCAGCCGCTGCAAGACGCCGAAGCGGTGCTGCTCGTCGACGATCACCAGCCCGGGCTTCGCAAACTCCACCTTCTCTTCCAGCAGCGCATGTGTCCCGATGATGAGTTGCGCATTGCCTTGCGCGATGTGGCGGCGGATTTCGCGCTTCCGGTCGCTCTCCAGAGACCCCGTTAGCAGAACTATCCGGTACCCCGCGTTCTCCAGAATTCTCCGCGCGGAAAAATAATGCTGCTGCGCAAGAATCTCGGTGGGAGCCATCAGTGCCACCTGATAACCATTTTCAATCGCGACAATCGCCGCCTGAAAGCCGATGATGGTTTTCCCCGAGCCCACATCTCCCTGCAGCAAACGCCGCATGGGATGAGGCTTTTGCATGTCGTCGGCGATTTCCTTCAAGACTCGCTTCTGAGCCATGGTGGGATGGAACGGCAGGATCTTCTTGATCGCCTGACGCACTCGGTCATCCAGACGAAAAGCAATTCCAGTTTGAGCCTTTTGCTCGCGACGTTTGAGTTCCAAGCCCAGCTCGGTGAAGAATAATTCTTCAAAGATCAGTCGGATGTGCGCTGGCGTGCGCGACGACTGTAAAGCTTCGAAGCTCTCTCCAGCCTCGGGCCAGTGCACGTTCCACAACGCCTCACGCGGCGAAACCAGCGCCAGGCGCTCGCGTACGGCTGCGGGGATCGTTTCGGGGAGGTCGGGCGTGAGATCGTCCAGAGCCGTTCTGATGACTCTCCGAAACCAACGCGCCGTTACGCGCCCTTGCCCCGCCGACTCGTAGATCGGCACGATGCGCCCCACTTCCAGCGACGCCGCAGCTTTGTCATCCGCAGCGTCACCGCTGGCATCGCCCAGCATTTCAAACTGCGGCTGGATGATCTGCAGCTCCCCACTGCGCTGGTCTTGCTCCACCTTTCCGTAGAGCGCGATCAGTTGCCCGGGCTTAAACTTGTCTTGCAGGTAGGTGGCATTGAACCAAAGGCATTTCAGGCGTGAACGTCCCTGCCCTACAGTCAGCTGGAAGATCGGCATACGGCGAGTGCGAAAAAGTCCCGAGTTACGGACTTCGCCAATCACAGTAGCCATTTCACCGGCGCGCAGTTCCGCAATCCCCCGCGGGTTCAGCCGGTCCTCATAGCGAAAGGGTAGATAATTGAGCAGGTCGCCCACCGTGGCAATGCCCTTGGTGGCGAGAATCTCCGCCAGTTTGGGGCCGATTCCCTTGACGTATTGCACGGGGGTGGTGAGTTCCAGCATGGTGGAGTTAAGAAGGAATGTTAGCAGTAGTGACGTTAAAGCGGGATGGACGTCGGCCCGTAGGTGGGCCCGATTCCGTGAGCGCAGCACGCAGTACATGAAGCCAATGTCTAAACCCTCGGTACTGATTAACCTGGTCGAGGCCCTCTGCGCCATCATCCTGGGCAACGTGGCGTACTTCTTTCTCGGGCCTTCGTTTCACCTCCCGCGCCACCGGCCGTTCCAGCTCGATTGGGGTCTAGTCATAGACTTCTGGTTCTGCGCGGTCGCCTACGGCCTGATACGAACCGCCAGAAGGTGGAAATAAGGAAATCCGCCCCTCCCCCTCAACGATTTCGCTAGTTACTTTCGGAACCTCCTCAACCGGTCCCCGCACGTTACCATATGCGCTGAGCTATGAATAAAATCGCGGTCCTGTACGATGCAGGCCAAGCTGTGCTTTCCACCTTTGATTTGGACGAGGTGCTGCAGCGAATCCTGGCCATCGCACGCGACTATTTTCATCTGCGGAATGTGGCGATTGCACTGCTGGACAAGCAGTCGCAGGAGCTCTATATCCGCTCGCAGATTGGCTGGGACCAAGGGCAAGATGAGATTCGGCTGCCTCTGGGACAGGGGATTACTGGAGCAGCGGCCCTTAAGAAACAGCCGGTCTACGCCCCCGATGTCACCCAAGACCCGCGCTATTTCTGCTCTGCGAAATCCACCCGTTCCGAACTCGCTATCCCTTTAATGGTGCGGGACGAGGTGGTCGGCGTGCTCGATTGTCAGAGCGACCGGGTAGACCATTTCGACCCCGAGACCATCGATCTGCTGACCCTTTTCTCAAACCAGGCATCGATCGCCCTACAAAACGCGCGTCTTTATTCGCTGGAGCAGCAGCGGGCGCGGCAACTACAGGCGATTAATGCCATCGCCCAACAGACCACGGCTGTTCTGGAACTGGAAGAGCTGCTCCGAAGAGTTTGCGAGCTAATTCAGGATGCTTTCCGCGTATCGCATGTCTCCCTCTTCCTAAAGGAAGACCAGGATCTGGTGTTGCGAGCTCATCACGGAACGCTCACCCCTCGCATTCCCCAAGGTGGACGCTTCCCAGCCACCACCGAGCCCTGGGCGAGCATTTTGGCTGGAAACCAGACCGCTATGGAAAGCGATCTTCGCGCCGCAACCAGCACGAAGTTCTTCGCCGAGTCGGCCTCGCGCATGCGCATTCCTCTCGTTTCATTCGGACAAACACTGGGAGTCCTCGCCCTTGATAGCGCCCAGCCGGACGCCTTCCGCGACGGCGATTTACAGTCGCTGGAGTCGGTCGCCGACATTTGCGCCACGGCTATCCAGAACGCTCATTATGTTGAACGCGTAAAACAGCTTGCCTACCTGGACGGTCTCACCGGCATTTTCAACCGCCGCTTTTTTGAATTGCGTATTCTTGAAGAGATTGAGCGGGCGCGGCGTTACGGCACAGGTATGGCCGTCATCATGGCGGATATCGACCAGTTCAAGCGGCTCAATGATGAGTTCGGACACGTGCTGGGAGATGAAGTTCTGCGCCAGGTTTCGTCTCTGTTTCACCAGCAAGTGCGGAAGATTGACGTGGTCTGCCGGTACGGAGGAGAAGAATTCGGAATTCTACTGACACAGACCAATGCGGCACACGCCATGAATATCGCGGAGAAACTACGGAAAATGGTCGCGCGCTGGCAGTTCCCAGGCGTGCCCAGAACGGTTACCATCAGCGCCGGCGCTGCAGCCTTTCCTGATCAAGGCACCACCCGCGACGATCTCGTAAGAGCCGCAGACAGTGCTCTCTACGCCGCCAAGCAAGCCGGACGCAACCGAGTCTGCCTTGGAACTTTAAAGCGCAGCCATGCCGCGAACTCGTAGCTTCCATCTGCCCGGACGCTAATCCTGCCTCTATAGCTCCGCAAAGCCGCTAGATATCGAGCCAGTGAACCGACATTTCCTGCCGAAGCTGCTCCATCTGCTTCCGCATTTTCTCGCGGCTCTTCCGAAGATCCTCTCGAACTTTTTCACGCTCCTGGGCTTGCGTCTCTTGCCTGAGCCTTCGTGCCTGCTCGGTCACATGTTTCTGCTGATCGCAGACGGACTTGCGCATTTCCGCGGAAGCCTTGCGGGCTTCTTCCCAGGCTAGTTCCATCTGTGGGCGGAGTTTTGCAATTTCATTTTGCGCTTGGCTTACTTCCGCCCAGTTTTCCGCATTCTGGTCGGGAGCTTCAAAGCTTTGCTCAATCAGATCGCCCGAGTCCTTGCGCCCGGGCAAGGTTATGGTGAGTGTCTGCGCCTTTTTGTCACGGATCACTTCTACATTCACCGATCCCGCGTTGCGCGAATGCAGCGCATGGGTAAAGTCGCTGGTGTCATGCACTGCCTGATCCCCAACCCGCACTATAACGTCGCCGGCGCGCAATCCTGCTCTATCGGCGCGGCTGCCCTTTTCCACCGATCGTACCAACACTCCATTTCCGTTCTTCGCTCCAAAGAATTCACTCAATTGCGGACTAAGATTTTCCACCATCAACCCGCTTCTGGTCGACGAGTGCACGTATACCACGTCGATATTGGGAATATCGATGTCCGGCATATTCGGAAGCGGCGGGAGCTTGGGCATCTCGAAGTGGAAATCGCTGTCTTTGTCTTTTTCGTTATGGTGGAATTCGGAGCGGCGGTCGGCCAGTTGCACCTTGATCGTCACTAGTTGCCCGTCGCGGCTCAGCCCCAGGTCGATCACGCGTCCCGGCGGAGTTTCATGGATCATCCGCTGCAATTGCGACTTGCTTTCCACCACCGTTCCGTTCATGGTCAAAATGACGTCGTGTTCTTTAATGCCGGCCTTACCCGCGGGAGCATCCTGATCGACCATCGTAACTTCAACGCCCTTTTCTTCTTTCAGCTTCAGGGAGCCCAGCCGGTCGGAAGTTATATCCGCGATGTCAACGCCAAGGTAGGAACTTGTGCCCGAATCCTCGCTGGGTATGCCGAAAGGCTCTGACGCGTCCGTCCAGTTCTGTCCGGCTTGCGACAGGCTGAGGAGCAACGGCACCAAGGCAATTGTAGTCAAAATGCGTTTTCGCATGGGCAATCTCCAGAAGTCTGTGCAATCGCTGTTTATGTCCCGGTGTTTATCTACCGCTGTCTATGTACCTGCGACTATCCGAACCTGCCGACTATACCCTTATTGGTTTGCTCGTTTGAAACAGATATCGCCGGTGGTGGTTCGAACCTTCAGCAGCGGACCACCGCCGTTCAATTTTCCATCAGCGCTGAGCGACCTTGGTCCCCACTTATCTCCTTCGGTGGCGATGTGAATGTCCGGGAAGTCAGAAGTGATGTGGTGACCATTGCCGAGGTCCACGCTGGCTCGCACTGAAAGGGCAACGTCCGGTGCGATGTAAACCGTGATGTCTCCGGCGGAAGTTTCCAGCCTGGAATCGCTGGGCGGAGCGCCGGTTTTTACGAGTTTCACCACGATGCCGCCGGCACTCGTCTCGACCCGGGCCGACGGAACCCCGTAGAGTTCGATTCCACCACCTCCGGTCTGAGCCACGACGTGTCCCTTGGCCGACGCGAGGTGAATGCTGCCTCCGCCGGTTTCCATCTCAGCCGGACCAGAAATGTCGCCCAGATCGATGCTGCCGCCGCCAGTTTCCGCCTTCACTTTCCCTGAGCACTGGCGAACTTCAATCGATCCGCCGCCTGTCTCGATACTGGCACCGTCAGTGGCAGACATAATCTCGACGCTGCCGCCACCGGTTTCCGCGACGATTTTGCCATTGGCGTGATGCACCTCAATCGATCCACCACCTGTATGCAGGCCGATGTCTCCCTTGATCGTTCCGACTGCGATAGATCCTCCGCCTGTCTCCGCGTGAGCGCCTCCGCCAATGTCGTCCAGGTGCACACTGCCGCCGCCACTCTCCGCCTCCACGCGGCCGGCGACTCCGGTAGTGTCTACGTTGCCACCCTCGGTCTCAATCTTTACGAGGCCAATCTCTCGCGGAACGCTAATATCAAATTCTCCTGAGAACTTACGCGGCCTTCCACCCTGCCAATCGCCCACAATCCACGCAGTATCTCCACGAACGTAAGCGCTAATCTTGAAGGATTCGAACTGGTGGCGCGCGTCTTGCTCGGAGGAAGTATGCGAACGCGTATGAACGATATAGTTAATGCCGGTTTGCTGGCCTCCATGCACCACTACAGAACCCATCTCCACCTTGACCCGCAGGTTCTTAACCGCAGCCAGTGTGCCTGTGATTTCCTGACCCCAGCCGCCATCCTCGCGAGACATCCGGGTTTCCTGCGCTACCGCCAGGGGCGCAAGCACAGTCACCACGTACAGGAGAGCGACGAATTGTGGCGAACGCTTCACAGTAAAACACCTCAGTTTTTGCAAAACGTCAATCGATTTCGGGTAGTTGCGCCAGCATGGTGCGCGCTTGTGACTTGATGTATTGGCTTTGGTCCTTAGCCGCCAGCGTCATCAATACTCCGCGCACGCTGCCGTCGGCTTTCACCGGCTCGATCAAGTGCAATGCCTCTGTGCGCACACCCGGGTTCGAATCGTTTACCAACGCTTCCAGCACCACATCGCGGACGCGCACATCATCCTTCACAAAACCTCCCAGCCCATCGAGAGCCTTCAGACGCACGCCGGGATTCGTGTCGTAGCGCAGCGCATAGATCAATGCATCGCGAACTTGAGAAACATCCGGCTTCTGCGTCAGCAGATCGACGGAATCCATGCGCACGCCGGAATTGTAATTATTCCGCGCGGCAAAGAGCAGCAACTGCTGGATGCGCTGATCATTCAGCGATCCCTGCGTTTCGAGCGTCGAAACGGTGTCGTACTTGATGTCGATCTTATTCGTGCCCGGCTCCTGCGTGACGGAACGAATGCCGGTGATCGAAGCGTCGACTGGAGCTAGACCTGCCGCAGTAGCCACTCCGGTGCCCGCATTCTGCGGCTGATGAGCTACCACTTTGTAAGTCGTGCCAATTCCTGCAGCAAACCCGACGATCAATATTGCGGACGCCAGCGCAGGAGAGAATCGCACCTGCCTCAGCCAGTTTGCCGGATCAAACGCCAGCCGCTGCCAGAATCCGCCCTGCTCGGCCGTCTCCAGCGCTTCCTGCAGCCGCATGCGTGAAGCCGCTAGCAGGTTCGGAGTCGGCTCAACTGCACGCTCCTGCGACAACAAGTCGTGAAACTCCTGCTCGGCTTTTAGTTCAGCGGCGCAATCGGTGCAGCGCTCGATATGCTGTTCCAGTTCATGACGAGCATCATCGGCCAGTTCGCCATAAACGTGCAGCGTGATATTTTCTCTAACCCACTCGCACTTCATAATTGCACCCCCTCGGGGGAAATGTACTCAAAATCACCCAGCTTCTTGTCTTACCTCATATCTGCCAACTGCCCGCGCAATTTCTGCGTGGCCCGAAAGAGCGTGTTTTTTGCCGTCTCTTCCGTCGTATGCAAAATCTCGCCCACGGTCCGTAGCTTCAATCCGTGATAATGCTTCAACTCAAATACCATGCGCTCGCGCGGCGTTAATTTTTCCAGCGCGCCAGAAATGCGCGATCCCAACTGCCGCCGCATTAAATCACGCTCAGGGTTCGCTCCCGCCCGCCCGTCTGGCACCTGATCGAGCAGATCATACTCGCCGCCGGACCCGTCCTTCACCACCGGCGCATCTTCCTTGCGCACTGTCTTCTTACGCAGGTGATCCAGGCAAAGATTGGTCACGATGCGATAGATCCAGGTGTAGAACGAACATTCGAACCGAAAGCTTCCGATGTTTTTATAGGCCTTGAGGAAGGCGTCCTGATAAACGTCCTGGGCATCGTGCTCGGTTCCGGTAAGATGCAGCGCCAGCCGCAAGACCGCCTGATCGTAGTGACGCACCAGTTCCTCGAAGGCGGCGCTGTTGCCGCGCTGCGCCTCGCGGATGAGGATCGTATCGTCTATGCGGCGTTCCTGCCCAGCCATGCGGCCCCACGTGGGGTCCCGGTTTTCACTGACTATGCCACCGCTAACCCTCTGCACTCGCTCGTTCTCCGTTTTCGAGTGCGCCCGTTTACCAACCGCAAGTGTTACTGCCCAAACATCGGCCGGCATCTTTTGTCATGTCCTCTACCGCCCGGTGTCAATGCCGTACCCGGGCTTGCATAGGAATAGACGGTCAGTGAGTGGAACCGTGAGCAGGAATTATAGGCTGGCCGGAGATTTTTATGGGGTCTAGGTAATTCTTTTGGAATGGGTTAGCGGGAAACAGAACAGCCAGATAAGGTGAGGCTGCTGGCTTTGGCAAGGGAAATGCTTCGCTTTTCGCGCAACCGGGGACGGCGGGGGGCTGCTTAGACCGTTGCTTGCCACATCTCTCTTGCCCTGATTCCGCATGCCGTGCGCAGAGACGTACTCACCTACGTCTCTACGACCGCTTCCTTCTCAATTCGCCACTTTCAGATGCGCGGTCGCAGCTTCACCGCACGGAACTCACCCTGCTCCGCGAAAATCGGCAAACGCACCAAAGAGGAATCCGCTTTTGCAATGGATTGCAGTGTGTGCAGAGGACACCGCGACGGCGCATGTAAAATAAGCCCATGACTGGAATCCAATTCGTAACCGACAGCAAAGGCCGCAAGGTCGCAGTTCTCATCGACCTGAAAAAGCATGGAGCCCGGCTTGCGGATTTCTGGGACGGCCTGATCTCCGAATCCCGCCGCAAAGAGGCGGGGATACCGCTGGAAAAGGTGAAGGCGGATCTCCTTAAGCGCGGGCGGCTTCGTGAGTAGTTATGCCGTCGAGCTGAAACCCTCAGCGCGGAAGGAGCTTGAATCCCTGCCCGATACCGTGCTGGCACGCGTGGTCCGCAGGCTAGAGTCGCTCGCGCATGACCCAAGGCCCACCGGATGTAAGAAGCTGAAAGGTCATAACGACCAGTGGCGTGTACGAATTGGCGACTGGCGGGTTGTTTACATCATCGATGATACATCCAGGCTCGTGAGTGTCACTCGAATAGCGCACCGTCGCGAAGTCTACGACTAGCTGCAGCAAAGGGGAGCCGGCTAAACTTCGCTTCAGGACGCTGAACGCCATCCCCAGCGGGGCCTGCACCTATCGCAATCGTTCGCCACAACGGGGACAAATCGACGGCGGATACGTCCAATACATTCTCGTTGGAAATGGATTCCGACACCGTGGACATCCCCAAGCATCAATTTGGCGCCCCACTACCACCCATCGCCAAATCAGCAATAGCGATGGCACTCCCGACACCATAGCAGACACCAGAATGTTGTGGCTGAGGAAGAAAAACGCAAGGAACGCGACAACCAACACAACTGCCGTCAGGACAGGCAGCGTGCGATATTGAGAAACCGCTCTGCGATAGTCCTCAAGACCCAAGACTGGCCCGATAGACTCCATTGGAACACACGTACTTACTCCGCCACGGCTTCCTTTTCAATCACAACTTTCAAGTGCGCGGTTACGTCCTTGTGCAGCTTCACCGGTACGGTGAACTCACCCAGTATCTTCAGCGGCTCGTGGAGCTGGATTTGCCGCCGGTCCAGGTTGATCCCTTTTTTCGCGATAGCGTCGGCCAGGTCGCCCGAAGTGACCGAGCCGAACAACTGATCGTGCTCGCCCGACCGCCGCTGAAACGCGACGGACAGCCCCTCAAACTGCTTCGCCAATTCTTCAGCCTGTGTCTTTTCCTTTGCCGAGCGGCGCACCGAGGCCGCTTTCATCTGCACGATGACAGCCTTGTTGCCCGCAGTAGCTTCAATGGCTAGCTTCCGTGGCAGCAGAAAGTTGCGCCCGTATCCCTCGGCAACCTTCACCACATCGCCGCGCGATCCTAGCTTGGTTACATCTTCTTTGAGAATGACTTCCATGATAGCTCCTAGCTCCTAAGCTTCTAGCCTCTAGCCAAGCCCCTGCTCCAGCACGACAAAGCAAGGAGCTAGAAGCTAGAAGCCGCTTTTACGATGCTCGTCCTGCAAAAGGCAACAGAGCGATATTGCGTGCCTGCTTGATGGCCGAGGCCAGCCGGTGCTGATGCGGAGAACAGACTCCGGTCAAGCGCCGGGGTACGATCTTGCCGCTCTCGGCGACGAACTGGCCGAGCAGCCGGTAATCCTTGTAGTTGATATCGGCAATCTTCTCGGTGCAGAATTTGCAAACTTTCTTGCGCCGGAAAAACTTGCGCCCACCTTCGCGGGGCGGTCCGCCGGGCCCGGAACGACCACCTCCGCCGCCTCCGAACCGAGGACGATCTCCTCCCGAACGGGACCCTTCGCCGGCGGGCCGCGATGGCCGCTCGGCCATAGGTGTTGGTGCTTTAGTTTCTTCAGTCATAATGCTCCTTGTAAATCAGTGGCCCATGATCAGCGATCAGTGATCAGCGATCAGTGATCGGTAATCAGTGATCAGTGGCCAGTCAAAATCATTGGCACGTCCAACCAGAACTGCTCCGTGGCGACTAGCCTTTGACTACTGTTCCTCAAGCCGTTGCCGGGGTTTCTTCTGCCGGTGGCGCGGGCGTTTCTTCTGCCGCCGCCGCGGGCTGTGCGCTTACTTTCTTGCGGGCCTCGCGAAGCTTCCTGATCTTCTCCAGGCGCTTCTGCTCTTCGTCGATGCGCACGGTGAGGAACTTGATCACCGGCTCGGTGACGCGCAAGCGGCGCTCCAATTCATGCACCACGGAGCCCGCACCTTCAATCGTCATCAGAATGTAGACGCCTTCGCGGAACTTGCGCACCACGTAGGCCAGGCGGCGCTTGCCCATGCGATCGACGTTCTTGATCGAACCGGAGGCCGCTGTCACGGTCGACTCCAGGTTCGAAATCAGCTTGTCCAGATCCTCGTCCGCCATATCTGGCCGGACGATAAACATCAATTCATAAGTACGATTCATTCTTCTCTCCAAATCTCTGCCTAAGGATCTTCACGGATTACCACGGATAATCCATCTCAGAAATTTTGATCCGTGAGATCCGTGCAAATTCGCGGCTAATCTTTATCTTCTTTGCGGTTGAAACGGTTCATCGCCGCTGCCGCGCCTTCGGTCAAAATTACTTCCACCGCTTCCGCGGCGGTATCGAGCATCTTGTCTACAGCCGCCATTTGCGATTTGCGAAAGGGCGACAGCAAATATCCTCTTCCGTCTTCCACCTTGTGCTCGGGCGCGACACCGACCCGGATGCGCAAAAAATCCTGCGTACCCAGGGCATCGATGATGGACTCGATGCCGTTATGCCCCGCTGAACTTCGCCGCGCTTGAATTCGCAGCGTGCCCAGCGGAAAATCCAGCTCGTCCTGAATCACGATCAGGTCCGATTCCGGCTTTACCTCGTACTCCGCCACCAACTCCCGCACCGAAATGCCACTCAGGTTCATGTAGGTGTCCGGCTTGGCCAGCAATATCTGCTGGTCCCCGACCTGCATTCTCGCGGTCAGCGCCCGGCATTGCCGGTTTCTGATCTCGACGCCACGCTGACTGGCAATGCGATCTAACACCAGAAAGCCCAGGTTATGCGGCGTGAACTGATACTCGCTACCAGGATTGCCGAGACCGACGATCAGTTTCACGCCGTGTTAAATTCCTCCGCTCGCAAAGAAATCCAAATTGTCATTCCGAGCAAGCGGCTTTGCGCGGCGAGGAATCTAGGCGAGGCGCGCGACGCGTAGCGTTCTTTGCGACGCAATAATCGCGCGTCTGACTCGCTTCCTTTACTTTTTCTCCTTCTTCTCGGCCTTCTTCTCGCTCTTTTCGGCCTTCTCGGGAGCCGCAGCAGCCTCGCCTTCTCCCTCAACTTCCGCTTTGCCCTTCTTGATGACTTCGGGCTCGGCCGGGGCCGCTCCTGCCTCCGCCGCCACCGCCTCGGGCGCAGCCACAACTTCTTCCTTCACTGAGGTAACGTGGGCTACTGGCTGGTTCGCGTCCGTTAGAAACTTCAGCTTCTCATTGTGCGGCAAATCCGAAACGCGCAGCACCTTGCCGAAAGTAAGCTCGCTGACATCGACATCAATGTGGCCTGGGATATCTCCCGGCAAGCACTCGACCTCAACCTCGCGCAGCATCTGCTCGAGAATCCCACCTTCCGTCTTCACGCCCGCTGGCACTCCCTGCAGAATGATCGGTACGCTGACTCGCAGTGCCTTATCCATCGCAATGCGCTTCAGATCGATGTGGAGGAGATGGCCTTTGATTGGCTCATATTGCCAATCCACGATCATGGCCTTGGTCTTCTCGCCGCCGTTCAGCGCAAGATCGAAAATCGTATTGTGACCGCTGTCGGATCGCAGGATGCGCAGCACATGCCGCGGATCCACGCTCACCGGCAGCGCGCCCTTGCCTGCACCGTAAATCACGCCAGGGATTTTTCCTTCGCGACGCACCCGCCGGGCATGGTTTTTGGTTCCAGCTTCCCGTGGTTGCGCTTCCAGAGTATTTTGTTCCAATGTGGTTGCCATAATAATTTCGATTCCTATCCTTGCTTGTTAAACCTGCTTGTTAAACTTAAATGAATAACTTGCTCACTGAAGTCTCTTCGTGGTTCGCCTGGATTGCCCGGCCAATCAATCCCGCAATCGAAAGCACCCGAATCTTCGGCTCTTGCCGGGCCTCTTCGCTCAACGGGATGGTGTTGGTGACCACCACTTCGCGAATAACCGATTTCGCAATATTTTCCACCGCCGGGCATGACAACACGGCATGGGAAGAACACGCGTAAACCTCGGTCGCTCCGTTTTCCATCAATGCCGTCGCGGTTTTCACCAGCGTTCCGGCCGTGTCGATCAGATCGTCGATGATTAAGCAGGTCCGGCCCTTGACGTCGCCGATCACATGCATCACTTCGGCAACATTCATTTCGACGCGCCGTTTGTCGACGATCGCTAAAGCCGCGTCTACTTTCTTCGCGAAAAACCGCGCCCGCTCCACGCCGCCCGCGTCCGGGGAAACCACCGTAAGATTCGGCAGGTTCAGCTTTCTGAAGTGATCCACCAGCACCGGCGAGGCGAACAGGTGATCCACCGGGATATTGAAAAATCCTTGCAACTGGGGCGTATGCAAATCCACGATCAGGGCGCGGTGCGCGCCAGCGGTGGTTAGCAAATCCGCCACCAGCTTCGACGAAATCGGACTGCGCGGCTTGTCTTTGCGATCTTGCCGTGCGTACCCGAAATACGGCATCACCGCGGTGATTCGACGTGCCGACGCGCGCTTCAGGGCATCAATCATCAACAGCAGTTCCATTAGATGCTCGTCGACGCTGGTGCTCCTCCCCCCATCCTTATGCGCCGCGCGGCACGTCGGCTGCATCACGAATACGTCTGCGCCTCGCACGTTCTCCTGAATTTGCACGTAGGCCTCGCCATCGGCGAAGCGGATCACCTGCGCCTGCCCGCGCTGCATGCCGAGAAACTGACATACTTCGTCGGCCAGCGGCTCATTCGCAGTCCCGCTGAATATCTTGAACTTCTCGTCCACCCGCGCGCGCGACTTGCGATCTGACTTATCCTCGGGCACCGGTGGGACGTTCTTTTCCATCTTCTCCGCTTTTTCCGTAGGCGTGACTAAAGTGGCCATAGTTTGCTCTCAGCTGTCAGCTTAACCCTCACGCCAAATGCTCTCATGTCACAACTGAGAGCTGACAGCTGAGAGCTAAAGCTGGTTTTTTTGGCTGGGCCGCTAGGATTCGAACCTAGACAAAGTGCTCCAAAGGCACTTGACCTACCATTAGTCGACGGCCCAGTAAGCTGTTATTGATTGTGGATTGTCGATCGCCGATTGATACCCGGATCAACCGACAATCTAATTGTCAACCAACAATCCAAAATCAACAATCAAAAACTCGCCCCGACCGCCGCTCAGCTGAAAATTCTCTTCCAGTATTCTCGCCGAGTCAGCGTGACAGTCGGCTGCGCCGCCAATCCCTGGCTGCGAAGCCTTTCCGCCGCGCGGCGAGCCGCCTGCTTCAAATCGAACAGCCCGTACAACGCGGACCCGGAGCCTGACAGCGACGCATATCTCGCGCCCGCATGCTCCAGCGCACGTTTTCCTTCACTCAGTTCGGGATACTCAGGAAAGACGACCTGTTCAAAGTCGTTCTTGATCCCGGCCCGGACAAGCTCGAGAAGTGGATTCTCGCGCCGGCCCCTTCTAAAAGGAGCACCGGAGTAATTCTCGTTCAGCCAAGCAGAAAGCCCTCGGCCAAGCTCAACCATTCTATCGGATGCTATCGGCACCGTCAATTTATCCTCTGCATATGCGGCCACAGGCGCCATCGGCTGCCCAGCTGGGCGAAGTCCGGCAGCTCTCGCTGACTCTGCAACCCCAGAAGTATTCATGATCCGATCCCACTCCGCAAACGCCTTTGGAGTTGAAACTCCCACTTCCGATGTGACCACCACGCACGCCATCGCCGGCAAATCCTCCAGCGGATAAACCCGCTCCCCGCGCCCTACTCCCAACACCGTGCCGCCTACCAGAAACAGGGGCAGATCAGACCCAACTTCCTCCGCAATCCGCAGCCGCTCCTGCGCCGCCAAGGGTTTCTCAAGCACTCGCTCCAATGCCAGCAAGGCAGCCACTGCATTCGCCGAGGCTCCGCCCAGACCTCCCTGCACCGGCAATCGCTTTTCAATATCGATGACGATCCGCCCCCGCTTAGCCTTCAACGCGCGCATCGCCTTTTCGACAATTCGATAGCAGGTATTCGACTCATCCTTCGGAACTCTTGGGTCGTCACACCGAATCTCAATCCCGCGGCCGCGCGCTAAACTCACTCGGATGACGTCATGCAACCCGATTGTCTGGTAGACCGTCAGCAACTCGTGAAATCTATCCCCACGGCGAGCGCCAATGCTCAATCCGAGATTAATCTTTGCGAAGGATCGGACACTCACAGACATGGAGCATGATTGTAAAGCTCAATTGCCGATTTTCAACGATGCTTCTTTGAAAGCATAAGTGGCCATCCACGCCTTGAGTGCCGGACTTCGAGCCCAATCCCGCTTGTTCCACCACCTTGGTAATCTCGACCCCCGCCAAAAATAGGAGCACCTTAATATGTGATTCCAATCACATGAACCGGTGCGCCGGTTCTCCCCTCTTGGAACCAAGAACGACCGCGAGTACGACCGCTGCCGGCCCCAGCACCTGAGCAGCGCCATCCGCAACTTGGGTGTAAGCCGTTGCCTGCGGAAGCAAAATGGACCCAAATTCAGCCCGCGTTGCATCAGCGACTTCGCAAGCGCGAGCAACGGGCGGTGGGCTATCAGGGGATTTATCTATGCGGACTAGGTTAATTCGTATTTCCTTGCTTATTTCGGTGCTCGCGGTTGCAGTCTTTGCCGCCGGACAAAACGACTATAGAGTCATCTCCGTCAACGATGGCGGAACCATCTCCGGAACCATAAAGTGGTCTGGGCCGGTACCGCATGAACTGGATTTTCCAGTCTCTAAGGATCCTCAAATCTGCGCTCCAGATGGCAAGAAAACCGTCAGCCTCGATCGCCTGATCGTCGGCCCTGAGGGTGGCGTAGCTAATACTATCGTCTATCTCAAGAACATCTCCGCCGGTAAAGCGATGGATATTCCCGAGCAAAGACGTCATCTGGACCAGAAGCGGTGCCGCTACATACCTCACATTCTCCTCGTGCCCCAGAACGCGGCGCTGCAGATGCAAAGTTCTGACGCCACCCTGCATACCATTCACATGGACGGCGCTGCCAGCTTCAACCTGCCATTTCCCTTCACCAATCAGATCGTTTCGCGCACCATGTCCACGCCCGGCCTGGTCAATCTTCACTGCAACGGCGGGCACGTTTGGATGAATGCCGAAATGATGGTAATCCCTCATCCCTACTACGCTGTCACCGATGAGAGCGGACGCTTTGAATTTACTAGCGTGCCTCCCGGTACTTATCAGATTGTTGCCTGGCACGAGGGTTGGGGACTCGCCGGCAAAGAACAGGCCTACGACGTCCTCACTGAGCGCGCCGTCCAGCGCCCAATCTTCACCGAACCGAAAATGTGGGAGAAATCGGTCACAGTAACCGCCAATCAGCTCAGCAGTGTGAATTTCGTGCTAGGGGGCAAGTAGGACTTGAAGCAGATATGCGTGGACAGAATTGTGTCGGGCGGGCACTCTTGCCCGCCAACTGCCAACAGCATCTCAGAATCCTTCTGTTGTAGAAAAGGCGCAGCTTTCAGCCGAGCCGTACAATTGAAGCAGGATTTCTCCGTGGAATCTGTGCAAAGCCGTGGCAAAAGAGGTTAGGCCGCTACCCCCGCCGCTTATACAACACCGCAAACTCAAATCCCGCATTCGCAGGAAACAACTCCGCCACTTTCCTCAACCGCTCCGCCAAAGCCGAAGGCGCCAGCAGAGGATAATCCCGCTCCCGCAAATCGTAATAATCCACATCCAGGAAAAGTGAGAGCAAGTAAATTGAGATCGTGTCGGAAAACGTGGCTTCGAAATACTCGTTCTTGTACCGTTCTGTCTCCGGACCGCCGGCCAGCGCCAGCTTTCGCGCCTCCCAGGCATCGAGCGAAGTCTCACCGCGCGTGCCCGCCTCCACCTGCTTCCAGGCCAGATCGTTGAACTCGTGCGACACTCCGGCAATCTCAACCAGCGCGTGGCCAACGTTGATGTAGAACTCGAAGGCCACGGAAAACTTATCGTCCGTCAGCCGAGTCGAGATAAAGACACACTGCGAATCGCCCAGATTCAGATTGCGATGGCAAACCGCGTTGTCGCTGAGTGCCACATCATAACGATCCGCAATCAGGATCTCTTCACCCTGGCTCACCGTCAGCGGCACAAAATAATAAGCCTTGCGCTTCAGGGCCGAGGCGATCTTGGTGGGCACCGCCGCAATCATCCGCTCCAGGTCAAACGAACTGATGGAACTTTCGCCCGCCACGGCATAGCACACCCCGTTCGCCGCCTGCGAAACCGGCGTCATCCGGACCACATCCGCGGGACTCCGCGTGATTGCTGGCGCTGCCTGCGACATACTTGCTCTTTTATACACTACTGGGCTCGCGTGGAAGTGCTCGTTTGGAGCCGGCACGCTTGCCCGCTGCCTTTGACTTTGCTCTTGCCTGATTCAAACAAGGATCTTTTCGGTACCAAACTGCTTAAGAGTTACGTGGAAGACTGGCGCTTTTAACGCTATGCTCGGCAAAGCCGGCATTCGATTGCCCCACATGTGGTTGCGGGATGTGGTGGCGCGGGCGAACGGAGACGGTTAAATGGTAGCTTAGAAGCATGCCGACCGCGCATCCGCCACGCTGGTATATGATCCCGCTGCGCGTCGCGCTGGTAACCTTCATCGGCACTCTTATCTCATTCGCCGTCAGCCTGCTGCTCGGCATCCTCGGGATCGTGGTCGTGTCAGCGCTGCGCCATGTCCATCCCAACATGACAGCGGCTTACCGGCTGATCGCTTTACCAGCGGCCCTCGTCGCCGGAAGTGTCGTCTTCGTGCTCGCACTTGCCATGGAAATCCGCCACTACCGCCAGTCGAAAACCTTGGCCGCCATCGCGAGATTGAGCTAAGTAGGAGCATGTGGAGACAGCCGCATCGGCTGTCTCCCCGAGCCGAGCGGGGCACCAACGTTGCAGGAGCTACAATCGAGATCATGCCACCCCGCATCGCCATCCCCATGCCGCACTCGACTGATCGCGAGTATGCCGAACGCGCGATTCCTCAATATGAGCGCGCCGTCGAACAAGCCGGAGGCGAAGCGGTGCGCATCAATCTTGATCAGACGCCAGCCGAAATCATGAGAATCATCGAGCACTGCGACGGCGTGCTCCTGCCGGGAAGCAAAGCTGACATTGACCCGGCGACCTTCTGCGCAACGCGCTCTCCACGCACCGCCGCCTCCGACCCGCGACGCGAGACCGTCGACGAACTCCTGCTATCTGACGCATATAACCTCCGCAAGCCCGTGCTTGGCATTTGTTACGGGCTGCAGAGCCTCAACGTCTACCGCTCCGGATCGCTGATCCAGCACATCCCAGATTTCCTGCCAGAGGAGTTGCGTGCGCGCATCGATCACGAAGCGGGAAAGACAGTCGCGGTAGCGCACCAAGTCGAGATTGAAGTGGATTCGAAGCTGGCTGAAATCGTGAATGGAAAGGCACGGGCAGGGCGCATCCCGGTGAACTCTTCGCATCACCAGTCAGCCGACGCGATTGGCGACGGCCTCCGCGTCTCCGCCCGCTGCCCAGACGATGGCATCATCGAAGCATTAGAAGGCACTTCTTCAGATCACTTCTTATTAGCGGTGCAATGGCACCCCGAGCGCTCTGTGGATCAAGACGAAGCCTCCGGCGCGATCTTTCGCGCTCTGATCGAAGCTGCGAAGCGGCACCATAAATAAAGTCAACCCCGCATTTTCCTTTTTTTCTTTCGCGTCTTCCTAGGCGAGCCTACCTCGCTAGGGCGGTCTAGCTTGGCGAGCAATACGACCACATGCGCGATTGCCGCATTCTCCAGGTTTAGCCCCTCCGGAGTTTTCGCCTTCAACCCGACGCAATCCTGTCGAACTCCGAGCAACTCTGCAACGCGCGTCCGAATTGCGGCCGCATGCGGACCAATCTTCGGCGCCGCCAGAATCAGGCTGGAGTCTATGTTTGCCACTGCATATCCCGCGTCGTGCACGCGTTTCAGCGCCTCGCGTAGAAATACCACTGAATCCGCGCCCTTCCACTTCGGGTCGGATGGCGGAAACAACGCTCCAATGTCCGGTGCAGCCACGGCCCCGAGCAGGGCGTCTGTGACGGCATGCAACAGCACGTCGCCATCAGAGTGTCCACCAAGTCCCTTATCATGCGCCAGCGTAATGCCGCCAATCTTCAGCGGAATCCCGGACCGAAATTCGTGCGAATCGAAACCGTAGCCGATTCGATTGGCAGGACGAGTGGATAGTCGTTGGTCGTTAGTCGATGGCATTCCCGAGTCTGTGATACTTAGATCTTTGCAGTCTTGAGGTAAAACTCTGCCAGTTCCATATCTGCCGGCGTCGTAATCTTGATATTCCGCGGTGAGCCCATCACCACGGCCACGTCATGTCCTGACCTTTCCACAAGTGAAGCTTCGTCGGTGCCCAAGAATCCGACGGCTGAAGCTTCGTCGAACGCCTTCTTAATCACGCTATAGCGAAAACCTTGTGGGGTCTGCGCCATTACGATTCCGGCCCGTGGAATCGTGGCTTTGATCAAAGCGCCTTCCGCCGTCCGCTCGACTTGCTTCACCGTATCGACGGCGGGCAGCCCGGCAATTGCCGCGCCATATTTTGCCGCCGCCTCAATCACCTCTTCAATGATTTCACGGGTTACAAATGGACGCACCGCATCATGCACCAGAACAATATCATCCGCTTCCGCCGCGAGAGCGTTCAGCGCGTTTTCCACCGATTGCTGACGGTGCTCCCCTCCGACCACAAACGCCACTTTTTTCTTCAGAACGTCTTTCGCATCATTCTCGAGTCGGGCGCGAAATTCCGGAATCTCATTTTCGCGTAAAGCGATCCAAATCTCGCAGACCGCCCCGACCGCTGAAAACTTACGCAGTGTATGAATGAGAATCGGGGTGCCACCCAGCTTGGTGAACTGCTTCGAGGGAGGCGCCTTTTTCTGCTTCGCCTTGGACCCCGAGGGTATGGGAGCCATGCGCGTCCCAAGCCCTGCGGCCGGAATAATCACGACAACCTTCATAGCGGGCTGTAAGTATACGAGTGGGGAGCCGACAGTTCAAATGTTTGGGTTACGCCAACTCAACAAGCTTCATTTCGAGCGCCAGGTCATCATTGTCGACTTGCTAAGATCTTAGAATTATCTGTGGAATCCCCCTGGTGATTGTCTACCTCTTCGCCTTCGCGGGTTCCTTTTCCCCCACGCGCTTGCTGACTTCAAACTTCATTAGGCTGGCCTTCTTGTCGGCGTCCACAACGACGTGATCGCCATGCAGGATTTCTCCGTCTAGAATCTTCAGAGCCAGTGGATCCTGGACCAACTTCTGGATGGATCGCTTCAGCGGACGCGCGCCGAAGTTAGGATCGTAACCCTGTGTAAACAGCAGTTCTTTCGCCGAATCGGTGAGCTCAATCGAAATCTTGCGATCGGCGAGCAAGCGGCGCACGTCTTCGAGGCGCAGCTCGATGATTTTGACCAGCTGTTCTTTGCCGAGCGGCCGGAAGACGATGATGTCGTCGACGCGGTTCAGGAACTCGGGGCGGAAGTGACCATGCAGCGCGTTCATCACCTGTTCACTGGCCTTCTCAAAGTCTTCATCGCTGCGCAGGCTTTCGGCTTGCAGATAACTGGAGCCGAGGTTCGACGTCATGATGATGATTGTGTTCTTGAAGTCCACGACGCGGCCCTTGCCATCGGTAAGACGCCCGTCATCCATAATCTGCAGAAGGACATTAAACACGTCGGGATGAGCCTTTTCGATTTCGTCGAAGAGCACGACAGCATAAGGACGGCGGCGCACCTGCTCAGTGAGCTGGCCTCCTTCTTCGTAGCCGACGTAGCCCGGAGGCGCGCCGATGAGGCGAGCCACTGAATGCTTCTCCATGTATTCGGACATGTCGATGCGCAGCAGAGCGCGCTCGTCGTCGAAGAGAAATTCGGCGAGGGCGCGGGCCAGTTCGGTTTTGCCCACTCCAGTCGGGCCCAGAAAGATAAATGAACCGATGGGCCGCTTGGGATCGCTGAGGCCGGCGCGGGAGCGGCGAATGGCATTGGCGACGCGCTCGAGAGCCTCGTCCTGGCCTACGACGCGCAGGCGCAGTCGGTCTTCCATGGTGACCAGCTTCTTCACTTCGCCTTCGAGCATCTTCGAAACCGGAATTCCGGTCCACTTGGAGACAATGCGGGCGATGTCTTCCTCGTCCACTTCTTCTTTGAGCATGCGGGGAGCGCCCGTGCCCTTGCCGTCAATCTTAGCGGTTAACTGGTTCAGCTCTTCTTCGGCTTGCCGCAGTAGCCCATAGCGAATTTCGGCAACCCGCTGCAGATTGCCTTTGCGCTCTTCCGCCTGCTCTTCGATCTTGAGCTTCTCGATTTTCTCTTTCAACTCTCGCGAGCGGGCGATCAGACCTTTTTCCTTTTTCCAATTCGCCTTGAGGGCATTGGATTTCTCGCGAATCTCAGCCAGTTCTTTCTCGATGACGGCCAAGCGCTCCCTGGAATTGGCGTCGTCTTCCTTCTTCAGCGCCTGCTTTTCGATTTCGAGCTGCGTGGCCCGCCGTTCCAGCTGATCGATGTCGGTGGGAAGGGAATCAATCTGAATGCGGATCGAGGCTGCAGCTTCGTCGATCAGGTCGATAGCCTTGTCGGGCAGAAATCGATCGGAGATATAACGGTGCGAGAGCGTGGCGGCGGCGACGATCGCCGAATCCTTGATGCGAACACCGTGATGCACTTCATAGCGTTCCTTCAGGCCGCGAAGAATGGCGATGGTGTCTTCGACATTCGGTTCGCCAACGAAAACAATCTGGAAACGGCGTTCGAGGGCAGCATCTTTTTCAATGTATTTGCGGTATTCGTTGAGCGTAGTAGCCCCGATGGCACGTAGTTCTCCGCGAGCCAGCGCGGGCTTGAGCATGTTGGAGGCATCGATTGCGCCTTCGCTAGCCCCCGCTCCTACCAGAGTGTGGAGTTCGTCGATGAAAAGAATGATCTGACCCTGAGAGTCTTCGATTTCTTTCAGGACAGCTTTAAGGCGGTCTTCGAACTCGCCGCGATATTTCGCTCCGGCCAGCATGGCGCCCAGATCGAGTGCCACCACGCGCTTGTTCTTCAGCACTTCAGGCACATCGCCCGAAATGATGCGCTGCGCCAAGCCTTCAACGATTGCTGTTTTGCCCACACCCGGCTCGCCGATCAGCACGGGATTATTCTTGGTGCGGCGCGATAGTACCTGAACCACGCGGCGAATTTCTTCGTCGCGTCCGATCACCGGATCCAGCTTGCCACGGCGGGCCTGCTCAGTTAAGTCGCGGGCGTAGCGTTCGAGCGCCTGATACTTGGCTTCTGGATTCTGGTCAGTCACTTTCTGCGAGCCTCGAACGGCAATAAGGGCCTTCAGGATGGCATCGTGAGTGGCGCCGTGTCGGGCCAGAATCTGCTGGGCTGAATCCTGTTTGAGGTGCGTGATGGCCAGCAGAAGATGTTCCGTGGAGACGTATTCGTCCTTGAAGTTCGAGGCTTCTTTGAAGGCTTGCTCGAACAGCTTGTTGGCAGCGTTCGAGAGGTTGGCCTGTGATGCCTCGCCGGAAACCTTTGGCAATTTTTCGGTCTCGCGATAAAGATCGCTGAGAACGGCCTGCGGCCCGATACCGATTTTTTCGAGCACCGGCGAAACGATGCCCTCTTCGTCTTCGAGCAGCGCGGCGAGCAAATGCAGGGGCATCAGTTCAGGATTACCGTGCTCGGATGCGAGTTCATTTGCGCGCTGGACTGCTTCCTGCGCTTTTACCGTAAATTTGTCCCAACGGATAGGCATGGGCTACTCCTAATAAATTTCTTAAATGGTGTAATTGGGCAATCTGAAAACGGAATGAACCGCGTTGCATGCGGCAGTGAATGTTTTCAAACTCGCACAATTACCGCGTTGCAAAAAGATCTTGACGGGAAGCAGCCACTTCCGCCGCCTCCCGTCAATTGTAAATCGTCGAACTTCGCTTGACGGACGGACGTGTTGCCCGTCCTCACAAGGGTATTGCCACCTTATGCGGCTTTGCTGGGTGCCTTTGCTTCCAAGGTCTTCTCTGTGGTCTTGTCGCTACCAATGTTGACTTTGATCTGCTTGGGCTTGGCTTCGGCCTTTTTGGGCAGAGTGATCTTCAGCACGCCCTTGTCGTAGTCTGCCGAAACTTTCTCGGCGTCCACGGTAGGGGGAAGTGTGAAGGAGCGGGTGAAGCTGCCATACTGGCGCTCTACACGGCGATAATTCTCTTCTTTCTCTTCCTTCTCGATTTTGCGTTCGCCGTGAACGGTGAGAGTGTTGTTCTCCAGACGAATGTCAATGTCTTTCTCGTCGATTCCGGGCACCTCAATCTTCAGGGTCACATTGTGCTCGTCCTCGTAGACGTCGACGGCTGGGGCAAAGCTGGATGCGGTGAGCGACTCATCCCGGCCACCCTCGTTGTAGGACTCGCGGAACAAGCGGTTCATGCGGTCTTGCAGAGTGGAAAACTCACGGAAAGGCTCCCAACGGGTAAGAACTGTCATGGCTAAATCCTCCTTAACGAATCTCAGGCTTGGAGTTTTGTGAGAAATCCATCTATTGTGCTGAATGGGCGTCCGTCACTATATCCAATGCGCTGATTATGATGAAGCAATCATAAAATATGAGCGTATTACTGTCAAGTATTAATTAGAGGTATATTTTCAATAGCTTACATTGGCTATGACGCACTTTAGATAGGCGCTTTCAGGAACATTTAACAGAATAGAATGATCTTTTGCCTGTCCGCGAACCTCAACCATACGCAGGGTACGATGAGCGTCTCGGGCAGCATTGGCAAGCATTTCCAGGAAATCGGCCTGGCTGACGTGATAAGAGCAGGAACAGCTCACCAGAATCCCCCGTGGGCGCAGCATCTTTAAGGCACGCAGGTTCAGCTCTTTGTAGCCGCGCATGGCCGCATCGAGGTCTCGTTTAGTCTTGGCGAACGCCGGGGGATCGAGAACGACTGCGTCGTATTGCTGGCCGGAAGCGGCGTAGTCCTTTAGCAGATCGAAAGCGTTAGCCTCGATCCATTCGATGTCGCGGTGGTTCAGCGTGGCATTCCGGTCGGCAACTTCAAGCGCGGGACGGGAACTGTCGACCGCGGCTACGTGAGAACAGCGGGAGGCGAGGTGAAGGGCGAAGCCACCTTGGTAGCAAAAGACATCGAGAGCCTCTCCGTGGGCGTATTGGGCTGCAGCGGCATAGTTTTCGCGCTGGTCGAGGAAGGCTCCGGTCTTCTGACCTTCAAGCGCCTCAAAGTGGAACTGCACGCCGTTCATGGTAAAGATTGTCGAAGTCTTTTCTCCTTGCAGCAGGCCAGAAGAACGGGGCGGCAGGTCTTCGAGCTGGCGAACTCGGGAGTCCACGCGTTCGATGATCGAAGCGGGGTGGATCCGTTCGATGAGTTCGGAAATCAGCGTTTGGCGAACGTTTTCCGCGTCCATAGCCTGGGTGAGAATCTGCATTGACAGAATGTCGTTATACCGGTCGACGATTAGACCAGGCAGAAAATCGGCCTCGCTGAAGATGACGCGGTAAGCGTCGGTGTCGCGGACGATGGCCTCGCGATAGGCGATGGCGTCGGCTACACTTTGGCGCAGCAGGCCAGGAAAGTCGGCGACAGGCTCGCGCGAGATAAGGCGGATCGCGATCTGGGAAGAACTGGAATAAAGTGCGATCCCGAGAAACTGCCCGCGATGATCGATAACGCTAACTACCGATCCGGGCGGAACGCCGCCGGCTGAAACAATGTCCGAGCGATACACCCAGACATGCCCAGCCTTTAGGCGCGACGCGCCTCGCGGGGAAATTGTGACAGTGAATCCAGAGTCGGAAGCTGCTGGTTTTCGAACCATCTTTCGATGGTAACCGACAACGGTCGTAGCAACATGCGATGTTGATGTGAACGCTCAAGTGCGAGCAGGGCCGATCTTCCGCAATAGAAAAATCATCTGCTCAGACTTATTGTCGAGTGGATCTTTGGCGAAAGACCCGTATTCCGCCACGGGCTCCAATCCCGCGAGCAGGAACAGCGCTCGCAGGTGCGGATAAGTGAAGTATGAGAGCTTGAAATCTTCCGATTCCTCCAAGATCAGCTCATCCGACCGGAAAGTGCGGTAGATGAAAGTAAAACTGAATACTTGTGCGATCTTGTCGACGGATTCTTTTCTGAAGTAGCGGCGAACGATGGTTGGCGGATCGGAATTCACCCTCCACTCCATCTCCGGCATTTCCTCTCCCATTTTTGTATGAATCATTTCAAACTTTGGATAGAAAACATCGAACCCAAGGATTCCATCGTCGGTGAGATGCAAGGCGGCGGTCCGTAAAGCTTTCACCTGATCTTCAACCGTCAACAGGTGTTGCAGGGGCCGGAATGGGATTATCACAAGGGGATAGCGAGCATCCAGGCGGAATTCACGCATGTCGCCTTCGTGAAGCGTAACTTTTTGGCGAATAGCCGGGATCTCCTCCGACAGCGCCTTCTTGAGAATTCCAAGCATGGGAAGAGAGTTGTCGACGCCGTGTATCTCAATCCCCTTGCGGGCTATGGGAAGCAGAACGCGTCCCGTTCCGCAGGCGACCTCAAGAATAGGGCCGGCCGACCGCTCCGCCAGATCGAGATAGAAAGGCAGGTCTACGAGGTCGGGTTTCGCAGCGTAGGCTTCTTCGTAATACTTGGCCGTTATGCGATACGAATCGACTGCAGCCGGCATATTTCTTTTCTTTGGAGGATTCTAAATTACAACTTTAGCTGGCGGCTTGCTCCGTGGGAACGGTCGCGGAGCTCTCAGTCTTAGGGGAGGTGCGTGAACTCATTTCATAGCGGGCCGCTTCAAGATCGGTATGGAGCGAATCCAGCGCCGTCATAGGCATCTCGGAGCCCCAGTTTTCCATGTCTTTTTCCGTCCAGCTTCCGTTCAGCCGGATCGCACCGGTAATGTCTTCTGGAAAAGCATGGCGGTAATCGCCTTCGCGGATCAGGATGTCGCCGACAAGCCGCCCAGTATGCATATCGAAAACCCGACGGGTGGCTTGGCCCGCGGAGTTGGCCAGGCACAGTAAAACTTCGCCGGCATCCGCGAATTCCTGCCGGTAGTACCAAGCCTGCGGTGCATCGATCTTGGGATGGTGGCGGCGCGAGCGCTTGTGTTCCGGCTCAAGGGCCTGCATTTCGTTTGCGGGATTGAAATAAAGAACGCGCTGGCAGGAATCGCAGACCACGGTCTGCTGTCCGGTTCGCACATCGTTGTAGGTCTGCGGACGCAGCATCACCTGACAAGCCATGCATTTGTGGTCCCGCACCTCAGAGATGCCACTGCCGCGAAACTTCGATACGCGCTCGTAATGGCGCAGTAAGTCCTCATTCACTCCGGCCCGCATTTGATCGCGTTTGGCGCGCCAATCGACAAGTTGCTTTTCGTCTTCTGAGGTACGTTGCCTCGCTTCGTTCTTCTCTTTTTCTATCTCGGCAGCTTCCGCCTTCAGTTCGGCCTGCGCGGCCTTTACTTCCTTGTCTCGCGTGTCTGCACTCAACATCAACTCTAGAATCTTGTCTTCCGTCGCGGCAATTTCCTTTTCCGCAAACTGGATTTCGTGCAGCAACGCCTTGTATTGATCGTTGGTTTTTACGTCTAGCGATTGGTCGCGGTACTTGGAAATCTTGCCCCGGAGGTCAGCGATGGCGGTATCGTGCTTGCGGCGGGTACCTTCGTCGGCTTTCACTGCGGCCTGAGCTTTTTCGAGTTGCGCCTTGGTGTTGGCCAGTTTGTGTTCGATAGCCGCAACTCGTTTGGGGAGTTCGGCGATTTCATCCTGCAGCCGGCGAATCTCTTTGTCCGCTTCTTGCAGGCGCAATAGGTTTTCTATTTCTGGAAGCATCCCGAAAGGACTCAGACATGATTCTACCACGCGGAAACGCCAGTTCTCCGTGGATCGATGAGCCCAGGTCAACTCACTGCAGGTGTAAACTCTTTGATTCGCAGTGATGAGTTCCAGCGGCTACTCCCAGTTCGGGGTTCGATAGTGAAAAAACAGATCTCATTCATCGCTCTTATTGCCGGTCTCGCATTCCTGTCTCGTGTTGCGTCACTTTGGGCGCAATCTTCCACGCCGCTGAAACCGCTTACCATTGAAGCGATCTTCGCTCCCGGTGGTCTGACCGGGCGCGGTCCAGAAAACGTCGAATGGAGTCCCGATGGCTCCAAACTCTCATTTGTACAGCGCAATGATGAAGGAGAACATGGCGAACTGTGGTATGTGGACGCGGCCACGGGGGAGAAGAAAGTTTTGCTTAGCGCGGGAAAGCTGGCCTCCCTTGCTCCCGACTACAACCGAGTGAAAGATGAGCGCGAGAAAGAACGCCTGACACGCTATCACGTAGCCGCCTACTTATGGGCGCCGGATTCAAAGCACTTGATTTTCGACTCCCAAGGGCAGCTCTGGCTTTTTGATTTGGCGACAGGTACGGCTGTGCAGTTCACCTCGGCGCCGGATCCCAGCGGTGATCCCAAGTTTTCCCCGGACGGCAGCCATGTTTCTTACGTGCGCAAACACAACCTTTACATTCGGCCCTTGAACGGTAAAAGCGAAAAGCAGCTCACGAAAGACACCGGTGACAATCTTTTCAACGGCGATATCGATTGGGTATACGCCGAGGAATTCGCCGTGCGCAGCAATTATTTCTGGTCGCCAGACAGCAAGCAGATCGTCTTCCTGCACATGGACGAATCCAAGGTGCCGACCTATCCCATCGTCAACTTGATCCCCACGCATCCCACCGTGGACAACGAAAAATATCCAAAAGTCGGAGACCCAAATCCCGTGGTGAAGCTGGGAGTGGCGGATGCAGAAAAAGGCAAGGTCCGCTGGATTTCCCTGACCAACGATAAGGATAACGACGAGGAGACCTATATCCCGCGTTTTGGCTGGGTTCGCGAGGGGATTGTCTGGGCCGAGGTTCTCAATCGCAACCAGGACAAAATGGATCTGTATTTTATCGATGCGAAGTCGGGGAAATCAACGAAAGTGCTCACCGAGACTAGCCCCGACGCATGGATCAACGTGAATGACGACTTTCGCGTTCTGAAGTCCGGCGATCGCTTCTTGTGGTCGAGCTGGCGCGACGGGCACACCCATTTGTATCTGTACAGTTTTGATAAACAAACTCCCTTGGCAGGGGAAGCGAAACTCGACCACCAACTCACCCACGGCGACTTTGAGGTGCTGGGGGTAGAGGGAGTTGATGAAACCGCAGGCACCGTGTTTTTCTCCTCCGACAAAGATGATCCGAGGCAACGGCAGCTTTTCTCGATCAAGCTGGATGGAAGTGGCCTGAAGCAGCTTACGCACGATGAAGGAATTTATTCTGCCAAGTTTTCCGACGATGGCGCTCATTACGAGCAGACATTCGTGGGTCCTCTGACCACCCCACGCGTGTCAGTGTGCACGACGGCTGGCGCTTGCGCTCCCGTATGGCAGTCGCGCGATGCAGTGGCGGAGTATGGATTGCGCGCCCCGAAGTTCCTCGAGTTTAAAGCTGAGGACGGCACCACGCTATACGGACGGTTGTTGCTGCCTCCGGAAGCGCCATCTGGCGGCAAGATTCCGCTAATCGTCAATATCTACGGCGGCCCCGCAGCGCAGAAGGTCCTGAAAGAATCGACCGATCCTTTCGATGAAATACTCGCGCGCCAGGGCTTTGCGATCTTTGCCGTTGACAATCGCGGAACTCCGGCCCGCGACCGGAAATTTCAGACGGCGATTCGCCATGAGTTTGGCGCAATCGAGTTGAGAGATCAGCTCACTGCTCTCGATCAGCTTTTCTCCCAGTACCCGCAGCTCGATAAAGACCGCGTCGCGATCTGGGGATGGTCGAATGGGGGCTCGATGACGCTTTACGCGATGACGCACTCTGACCGCTTTCGGGCAGGAGTTGCCGTAGCTCCGGTGACCAACCAGATTAACTACGACAGTATCTACACCGAACGTTACATGGGCCAACTGAAGGACGATCCCAAGGGGTATGCCGAGTCCGACGTTACAGCGGGAGCCGCGAATCTGCACGGAGCCTTGTTGCTGGCCCATGGCACCGGCGACGATAACGTACACTTCCAGAACAGCATGCAAATGATTAATGCGCTGATCAGAGCAGGCCAGCAATTCCGGCTAATGATCTATCCCAACAAAACCCATAGCATCTCGGGCAGCGACGCACGCGATCACTTATTCCACATGATCGACGATCATTTCGAGCGGGAGCTTAAGTAGCGGGCGGTTCGTCGACATTCTCGGCCAAAAAAGCGCGGAGCTTACCTGTTCTGATCGGACTTCTTGGAAGAAGTTTCCCGTGAAGAACGTTCCCTTGAAGAGCCTTCTTTCGAAGAACCCTCGCGACCCGATCTTTCCTTCGACGACTCTTTTGACGAGCTCTCCTTCGACGAACTGTCGTTCGAGGAACTCTCTGACTTCGATTTATCTTCCTTCTTTGAGTCTTTGCCGCCGCCGTCGGAAGAAGCGGACGCACTGGATTTTTTCGCGTAGTCGGTGACGTACCATCCGGAGCCCTTGAACTGCACTGCCGGCGCGGAAATCATCTGCTCGACTTTTCCCCCGCACTCGGGACACTTCTTAACCATCTTGTCGGAAAACTTCTGGATTTTCTCGAAGCGGTGACCGCATTTCTCGCACTCGTATTCGTAAAGAGGCATGGGTTCTAAGACGATTGTGAAGTGATTTTATCTAATCTCATTTCGATTTTAGGGGCATGGGTTGATCCCGTCAATTCACGCCGCCGGTCAGCAAACAGCCAATTGGCTCCTGTCCAATCGCCCGATGGCTGCAGAAGAAGAACTCCAGCAGGTACAATTAAAGCCGGATGTCGAGTCTGCCACTTCCGATCGCTGCATTTTTCGCCGGGCTCATTTCATTTCTCTCGCCCTGCGTGTTGCCGCTGGTGCCGGGATACCTTTCTCTGATCTCCGGCGCCGGATTGGAAGAACTCAAAGCGCCTCAGGCGCAGCTGATGCGGCGCGTGATGGTCAACTCTGTCGGTTTTATTCTGGGCTTCAGCGTGGTTTTTATTGTGCTCGGAGCGGCCGCGACCGAGGTTGGCCAGATGCTCGGTATGTATAAACACACGCTGGCAAGAGTGGCAGGTGTCGTCATCATTCTCTTCGGCTTGCATCTGACCGGCATCTTCAAGATTAAAGCGCTTTATACCGACGCGCGGCTGCACAGCGTGAAAGGCAGCAGCACCCCTATCGGAGCGTTCGTGATTGGCTTCGCATTCGCCTTCGGATGGACTCCGTGTCTTGGCCCGATCCTAACGGCGATTCTCACTATTGCCGGCGAGCAAGATACCTTGGTGAAGGGAATTCTGCTGCTCGCCGTATATTCGCTCGGACTGGCAGTACCGTTTCTGTTGACTTCATTATTGATGGAGCGTTTTCTAAAGTTCTACAGCCGCTTCCGTTCGCACATGCACGCGCTGGAAGTGGCTTCTGGTGCCTTGTTGATCGGCCTCGGTATATTACTGGTGCTCGGCCGCTTCACCCTGATATCGAACTGGCTTTCGTTCCTGAATCGCTTTGCTTTGTGAGTTCCGTTGTGAGTTTAGCTTTTAAGATGACTTTTGATTCTTCAGTTTTGTTTTGGAATCGGTGAATGGAGAGTTCCGTGAAACGCAGTCCTCTTGTGCTGGTTGTTGTAGCATTCGTTGTCGCATTGATGTTGTACTTCGGCTACCATCAGGCGCGCCGGCCGGGCGCAGACTTCAGTTCGCGCCTCACCAAGTCGACCCCTGCACCGGATTTTTCGCTAGAGGCGCTCGATGGCAAGACCATGCGCCTTTCGGACTTTCGCGGCAAGGCCGTCCTCCTGAACTTCTGGGCCACCTGGTGCGGTCCCTGCAAAATCGAGATGCCCTGGTTCGTCGACCTGCAAAAGCAGTACGGATCGCAGGGATTGCAGATTGTCGGTGTCGCCATGGATGATGCCAGCAAGGAAGACATCGGCAAGTTCGCCAAAGATATGGGCGTGAACTATCCGATTCTGATTGGAAAAGAGTCGGTCGGGGATCAGTATGGCGGAGTGCCCGCTTTGCCGGAAAGCTTCCTGATCGCGCGCGACGGCAGAATTGTAGATAAGATCATCGGGCTCAAGGGCAAGGCGGAAATCGAGGACGCAATCAAGAAAGCGCTGAACACACCGTCAGCTGGCAACCAAGCCTCGACTGCGGGAAATATGGCAACTCCGCAGCCTCAGAGGTGACAATAGAAAGCTGCAATCGGGCGTTCTACTATAGGCTCAATCCATGCACGACCAAATACAAAAAGTGGCCGTAAAGAGTTTGCAGCTTCGCATACCTTTGTGTACTTCGCGGTGGATGAATTTTCGCTCAAATACGGCTCTGATCGCGGTTGCCTTACTTACCGCCGCAATTCCCGCGATCGCGCAAACCCTCGGCAAGGCTCCTACGCTAACCATGGCTGCAGTGCCGCTGACTACGGCCCAGCGCGCCGCGCAGACAATGGTCAACCTCAATTTTCGAGTTCCTCCCGGCTACCACATCAACTCAAATACTCCCAAGTCGGAGTTCCTCATTCCGACTGCCTTGAGGATGGAGCTGCCGA
Organism: uncultured Acidobacteriota bacterium; assembly: GCA_963842075.1. Taxonomy (GTDB): domain Bacteria; phylum Acidobacteriota; class Terriglobia; order Terriglobales; family Acidobacteriaceae; genus Sulfotelmatobacter. Next base: position 168,102 of record CAWJFA010000025.1, read on the forward strand.
CCGACATCATTCTTGGCAAGATCGAATATCCTGCGGGCACCGACATGACGTTTCCCTTCTCCCCTGACGAAAAGCTGAGTGTGTATAGCGGAGACTTCACCATCGCCGTCGGAGTCCATCCCTTGCGCTCCGTCGTGCCCGGAAAATACCTAATGCACGGCGTGCTGCGCTACCAGGCCTGTGACAACGCCGCCTGCTATCCACCAAAAACCTTGCCTGTAAGTTTTGAGGTTAAGGTAGTGAAGGAACCGCCCGCACCCCACTCCAACCCGGCGCAGAGCCCGCACGTGCACAACTAACGATTTCTTCGGCGAGCAACTTACGGCTTCCCGCCTTGTTTCCTTTCCACTTTCGCCCACGTATCTTTCAGCGCGACCGTGCGATTGAATACCTGCTTGCCCGGTTTAGAATCCATATCGACGCAGAAGTATCCCAGCCGTTCAAACTGAAACCGCGTCCCGACAGTGACATCCGACAGCGATGGTTCCAGCTTCGCGTCAGTGATCACTTCGAGCGAGTTCGGATTTAGATTCGCCGTGAAGTCCTGACCTTCCGCAACCTCGCCAGGGTTTTCTTTGGTAAATAGATTTTCGTAGATGCGCACTTCGGCATCGACCGCATGTGCAGCCGATACCCAGTGAATCGTCGATTTCACTTTTCGTCCGTCAGGGGCGTTTCCGCCGCGCGTTGCCGGGTCATACGTGCAGTGCACCTCAACCACTCCGCCCTTTTCATTCTTCACGACGTTCTTGCAAGTAATGAAATACCCGTAACGCAGCCGAACTTCGCGCCCCGGCGACAAACGGAAGTATCCTTTCGGCGGCTCTTCGCGGAAATCATCCTGCTCGATGTACAGCGTTCGCGAGAACGGCACCTTACGCGTCCCGGCGTTTGCGTCTTCGGGATTGTTCACCGCATCCATCTCTTCGGTCTGATTCTCGGGATAGTTGTCGATCACAACTTTCAGCGGACGCAGCACCGCCATCACCCGCGGGGCCCGCCGATTCAGATCCTCGCGGACGAAGTGCTCCAGCATCGCCAGCTCGATCGAGCCCGTTGTCTTCGACACGCCGATGGACGCGACAAAATTACGGATCGCCTCCGGCGTGTACCCGCGGCGCCGCATGCCGCCGAGTGTAGGCATGCGCGGATCGTCCCAGCCGCTCACCCGCCCTTCCTGTACCAATTGCAGCAGCTTGCGCTTGCTTAGCAGGGTGTAGGTAAGGTTCAGCCGGTCAAACTCGATCTGCCGCGATGGAAAGATACCCAACTGCTGGATGAACCAGTTGTAGAGTGGACGATGGTCTTCGAATTCAAGCGTGCAAATCGAGTGCGTGACGCGCTCGATCGAATCCGACTGTCCATGGGCGTAGTCGTACATCGGATAGATGCACCACTTGCTGCCGGTGCGGTGATGCTCGGCGTGCAAAATGCGATACATCACCGGATCGCGCAAGTTGAGATTCGGCGAGGCCATATCGATCTTGGCTCGCAGTGTGCGCGATCCATCCGGGAATTCGCCGGCCCGCATGCGCTCAAACAAATCCAGATTTTCTTCCACCGAGCGGTTGCGGTAAGGGCTGTCCTTGCCGGCTTCGGTGAGGGTGCCGCGATATTTGCGGATTTCCTCGGCCGTCAGATCGTCGACGTAAGCCTTACCATCCTTGATAAGTTTCAGCGCCCACTCATAAAGCTGGTCGAAATAATCGGAGGCGTAAAACAGCCCGTCCCACTGAAAGCCAAGCCAGTTCACGTCGGCCTTGATCGACTCGACGTATTCGGTTTCTTCCTTCTCGGGATTGGTATCGTCGAAACGTAGATTCGTATGTCCGCCAAATTCATCTGCCAAGCCGAAATCAATGCAGATTGCCTTGGCATGTCCGATGTGCAGATACCCGTTGGGCTCTGGAGGGAAGCGCGTCTGCACGCGCCCGTTGTGCTTGTTGGTTTTAAGATCTTCGAGAATAATGTCGCGAATAAAGTTCGACGGAGCAGGCGACGGCGAGGCTGCCACAGCTTTTTCTCCAGCTTCAGTTGGCCGATGCGATGGATTCATTACTCTTTGATCTTATCGCAAGCAAGGCGCACAGCGAATGCCCTGCTCCTCTCGATATTAGGTAACGATGTTTACAGAATCGGCGGGAACACAACAAAAGTCTTAAACATAAGCCAATCCACTTGCGGACTATGCGATCCTTTGCAGCGCCTGCTCAATGCGCGTGAGCGTCGCATCCCGCCCCAGCACTTCCAGCGTCTCAAAAAGCGGCGGCGCATTCTTCCGTCCACACACAGCTACGCGAATGGGCTGGAACATTTGTCCCGCCTTAACTCCCAGTTCCTGAGCCGCGGCGCGTAGAGCCTGCTGCAGTGAGTCATGCCTGAATTCGGCGTCCGCCAGAACCTCCCGCGCCCGGGTGAGAACTTTCACCGTCATGGCCGCGTCTCCCTTCTGCGGGATGAGTTCGGCCGGATCGTAGGGCGGCAGTTGGTCCACGAAAAAAAAGTCAGCGGCGACCAGGACATCGCGCAACAGCTTGATACGCTCACGGATCAGCGGCGTAATCCGCAGCATCTTTTCTGGCGTGACGTTGTATCCAGCTGCGCGCACGATCGGCAGCAAGCGGGTGCTCAAGTCTTCCACCGGCAACCCACGAATGTGCTCGGCGTTGAGCCAGACCGCTTTCGGATCGAATGTTTCCTCCGGCGTTGCCGCACTCTCTTTGAAGTTCACCACCGCGTTCGAGCGGTTTATGCCCTCTAGCGAGAACAGATCAGTGAGCTCTTGCAATGACAAGCGCTCGCGATCATTCTTCGGCGACCAGCCGAGCAGGCAGAGAAAGTTGATGAAAGCTTCTGGAAGAAATCCGGCATCGCGATAAGTGGTAACGCTGACCACGGCACCGTGGCGCCGCTTGGACAGCTTGGTGCCATCCGGTGCGACCAGGAGCGGCAGATGAGCAAACTGCGGCGGCACAAAACCCGCGGCTTCGAAAATGAGCACATGCTTGAAGGTATTCGTGAGATGGTCCTGACCTCGAATGACGTGAGAGATGCGCAAGTCGGTGTCGTCCGCGCAGGATGCGAGATGATAAGTCGGCATACCGTCGGAACGAAGCAGCGCGAAATCTTCGATATCGGCGGCTGACTTCACCTGCTCGCCGTAAACCGCATCGCTAAATCGCACAAGTTGACCGCCTTCACGCGGTACTCTAAACCGCAAAGCGAATGGCTCCCCGGCAGCGGCACGGCGGTCGCTTTCGGCAGGCGAAAGTTCGCGTGCTCCAGGATTAAACAGCCACGTTCCCTGCGCCCCGGATTTTTCGGCGTCGCCGGTGTGCGCCGGTGTAAAGTCGCGGTAGGCAAGGCCTTTCTCGAAGATGCTCCAGGCGGTTTGGCGGTGCAGGTCGATGCGCTCAGATTGCTTGTACTCTTCATCCCAGCCTAAATTCAGCCATTTCAATCCATCGAAAATGGAATCCACCGAGGACTGAGTGTTTCGCTCGACATCGGTATCGTCGAGCCGCAGGATCGTCGTGCCGCCATTGTGTCGTGCATACAGCCAGTTGAAGATGAAAGTCCGCGCGCTCCCCACATGAAGAAATCCGGTGGGCGATGGCGCGAAGCGGACTCGCGGTCGTGACCCAGCAAGCGTGTCTTCGGGCATAGGTTATGGACCTTCGATGGTATGGGGTCGAGAAAAGTATCGTCAAGCCAGGAGAAAGGGAAACCGCCGTAAGTGGTTGATTCTACATAACCCTATGCCCTTGACAGTGCCGGATAGTGTACTTAAATCTTGTTGTGTTCGCACACCCCGCTGTGAAAACATAAGCTAAGAGTTAGCTGTCTTCTTCCAGGGCTAATGAATCATATCTACCCCGGAAGGGTTCGCCGGGCCTCATGAATAGTGTTGTCATCAGCATGGTGGTGATTCCGGGAGTGGTCTCGGTACTGCTGTTCCTGGTGTTCACTTACCTTTACGAACAGAGTAGGCAGGCGTATTTCCGCGCCTGGCAACTGGCCTGGGCTGCTTACTCGCTGCATTACCTTCTCGATGCATTCTCGTTCTACCGGGCGCCTTCCCCTCTGGCATTTTTCGCCAGCTCCTTGTTCCTTGTGGCAATGGCTCTGTGCATTTTTGTATCGACGCGCCTGATGCGCGGGCCTTCACAGTTCTTGTGGTATGACGCCGCGCTGGCCGCGGCCGGAATTGCGCTAGCTTGGTTCAATTTCCAGGCGCATATGGTGGCTGGAGCATTTGAGGCAGCGGCGCAGCCCGCAATCGCTCTCGACCTCGGAATCGCGGCTGTGCTCTTGTACTGTTCGGCGGTCTTCTACCTCAACGGTCATCGCAGAGGCTCGCTCGCGTTTAAAGTGCTCGCCTTCTCGCTGGCACTGTGGGCCGTTTTGATGGGCGCGGGTCAATTCCGCAATCCGTGGGGTGCGCGCTTTGGCAGCGCAGCCAACTATCTCGGCCCGGTCCCGCAGATGCTGTTGGGCATCGCGATGGTGATGGTCCTGTTTGAGAATGAGCGCAACGCGGTGCAGGAAAACACTCTTGCGCTCTCGACGTTGGGAGTGGATCCGCGCCGCTTGCTCTCGGCCGACGATTTGCTGCCGAGCATGCAGGCGGCTCTGGATCGCCTGGCAGGCGCCTTGTCTGCGCGAAGGTCGATCATCTACATTTCGGAACGCTGGCGCGGCCTGTTGCCCTCGGTGCAGCAGGGATTTTCCGCGAAATTTCTCGATGTTTTGACCGCCACCGGGGCGGGAGAATACATCTGCGAGTTGGCCTACCGGCAAGGCGGGCTCTTCACAGTGCAGAACTTTGCCCACATGACCGAGCCCGTGCCGGTTGGTTCAACCGGCGCGTTCGGAGATTTCAGAAAAGTTTTCACAGAAGCGGACATTCGCAATCTGACCGCAGTCAGCCTGCAGACTCGCGAGCATGCATTTGGCGTGATTCTATTCCCACACGCCGAGCGCAAAGCCTTCGGAACGTCAGGGCCGCGCCTGATGGTGGGACTTGCGTTGCAGCTCGGGCTCACGCTCGACAACTACCTGATCACGCACGACGCCCATCGGCGCACCCAGGAGTACGAGCTTCTCACTGAAATCGGAAAGGCGATCAGTTCGCGGTTGGATCAGGACGAAGTGCTGCGGACCATCCACACCGAGTTGGGACAAATTTTCGATACCAGCAGCTTCTATATCGCGTTTCAGGAGGGAGACGAAATCCGCTTCGAGCTCGAAGTGGATCGAGGCCGCACGCTGCCTAAGCGCTCGCGCAAATTTGAAAATGCTTTTACCGAATATGTGATTCGCACCGGCCAGCCGTTGCTGATCCGGTCAGATCTGGAGAAAACCCGTGCCCGGCTTGGTATTGCCTACCGCCCGGAGCAACCTGCCAAATGCTTGTGCGCTGCTCCCATTCTGCTGGGAAGCAAACCAGCCGGCGTCATGGTTGCCATGAGCACCGAACGGGAATTTGTTTTCGAACAGCGCGACCTCGACGTGCTGGTGACTGCCGCCGGCCAAGTATCGGTGGCAGTGGAGAATGCGCGATTGTTCGCGGATGAGCAGCGGCGCTCGCGGCAACTGGCTTTTCTGAACAATATTTCGCGAACCGCCATTTCCAGCGACGATCCGGTTCACATGCTGGGTCAGATCGTCGGAGAAATTCAAAAGAACTTCAGTTTTGATCACATCGGCATCGGCTTGCTTGATTATGGAACGAAAGAGATCGAAATTAAGGCCGAAGCTGGAGCGACGGCGCATGCCATGGGCAAGCGAATTCCTCTCGGATTCGGAATTCTAGGACGGGTCGCACGCACCGGTGAAAGGGCGCTGGTACAGAATGGCATGGAAGGCCAGATGGGAGCGATCTTGCCGGAGTCGCGCTCCGTGCTGTGTATTCCGATTACCTATGGCGAGACTTTGCTGGGAGCGCTGAACATCGAAAGCCGCAACGAGAGCGCGTTCTCACCTCAGGATGTACTCATCCTCAATACCCTTGCCGATTTGCTGGCCACCGCCCTGCACAATGCTTTTGTTTTCCAGAAGCTGCAACAGCAATCCATTACCGATGGCTTGACCGGAATTAAGACGCGGCGTTTTTTCTGGGAGGCTCTATCGGCCGAGTGGAAGCGCGCTTCGCGCTCCGGACGTCCCTTCTCCGTCGTGCTGATTGACCTGGACAAATTCAAGGAAGTAAACGACACCATGGGTCACTTTGAAGGCGACCTCGTGCTGGCCCGGGTCGGGCGGCTGTTAGAGCAGAAGTCCCGGCAGTCAAACGTGGTAGCACGATACGGCGGCGATGAATTTATCATCCTCATGCCTGAAACTGGACCAGAGCAGGCCGAGGTGCTCGCCGAGCGCTTGCGCCAGTGGATCACCACGGATCCTTTGCTCAGCGAGCATCACATCACAGGAAGCTTCGGCGTGGCCAGTTTCCCCATGCATGGGTTTTCCATTGAAGACGTTATTCGTGTCGCCGATGCGGGTATGTATGTCTCAAAACGTTCCGGCGGGAATCGCGTCTCCGCAGCCCAGGAATTTGCCGCGGGCGAAGAGTTTGCCGCTCAGCGGCAGCAAATTTCTGCCTACATCGAAGGCTTTCTACAGCGCGAGCACAACGGGCCTGAACATCTCGAAGAACTGACCTCGATGCTGATGAAACTTTGTGGTGGCGAAGAAGACTGCAACGTGCCCCTGCTGAAGGAATCGATTGAGGTTCTCAGCCGCGCCGCAGAATCCCGCGAGCTGCGGACTTCCGGCCACGGCGACTTGGTAGCGCGCTACACGGAAATTTTGGCCAGAGCGCTCCATTTGCCCCCAGAAGACACATCCGACCTGGTCTATGCGGCGCGAATTCACGATGTGGGCAAGATCTTTGTTCCTGAACGAATTCTGAACAAACCAGGCCCGCTCACCGACGACGAGTTCTTTCTGGTGAAAATGCACGCGCGGGTCGGAGCGGAAATTGCCGGCGTCCTGCCGCATAGCGCCATGATGCGCCAGGCCATCGAGCATCATCACCAGCGCTTTGATGGAACGGGCTATCCGGACGGCGCCAAGGGCGAGCAGATTCCCCTGTGGGCGCGCATTATTGCCCTGGCCGACGCCTACGCCAACATGGTGACGGAACAGTCCATTGCCGCCGCTCGCACGCCGGAGCAGGCGCTCGATGAGCTGGCAAAGATGAGCGGCACCGGCTTCGACGGAATGCTGGTGCGATTGCTTCTGCGCGAATTGAAATCGGAACGAGCCTCCTCGTCGAGCCTCGGCACATAGATCTGTTTCACTTGAAACTTCCAGCGTGAAACCTGAAACTGTCTCCATGGCCATTCCTCTTTCTCTTTCTGGCAAAGTTGCCCTGATTACCGGCGGTTCGCGCGGCATCGGCGCAGCCACAGTCCGTATGTTCACCGCAGCGGGCGCGAAGGTCGTCTTCACTTATCAAAAAGCGCGTGCGCAAGCCGAAGCTCTGTCCAAACAATGTGGCGAGGCAAATTGTCATGCGATCGCCAGCAGCCTGACCGGCGCCGATTCCGCTCGCATCCTTGTTGCCGATGCGGTAAAGCCCTTCGGCAGGATCGACATTCTTGTCGCCAACCACGGCGTGTGGCCGGTGCAAGACGTTCCCATCGAGAAGATGACGGATGAGCAATGGCGCTCCACCCTTTCGGTCAATCTCGATGCAGTCTTTGGCTTGGTCAAGCACACTGTAGCTCAGATGAAGGCGCAGCCGCGATCCGGCTCTGCCGCCGGGCATATCGTGCTCATCAGTTCCACCAGCGGCCAGCGCGGTGAGGCATTCCATTGCGATTACTCCGCTTCCAAGGGCGCACTAATCAGCATGACTAAGAGCCTCTCCACAGAACTCGCCTCGGCCAGAATCTATGTGAATTCGGTTGCCCCCGGATGGGTCGACACTGACATGTCAAAGCCAGCTATTGATGATCCAAGAAGCGGCGATGAGATTCGGCGCACAATTCCACTCGGCCGAGTGGGCAAGCCCGAGGAGATCGCGGGCCCAGTTCTGTTCCTGTGCACCGAGCACGCTAGCTTTATCACCGGCGAAATCTTCAACGTAAATGGCGGTGCCGTGCTGACCGGATAGCTAGCCAGCTCCGAAATTCAGCACGCAAACAGGTCTCGACCAGCTCTTTCTGCATCCAACCTTCGTGGAAGCCAGCGAGGAATACCGCCGCCGCAGTCCGCAACTCCGCTGCAAGCAGCTACAATTTCCTGTTCGGGCATCACACTGACAGCTGAATGAAACATCTGCTTCTCATCGTTATCGTGGCTTCGGCATTGCCTGTCTCAGGCTATATTGCCGCTTCAGCTCAGACGGCTGGACAGAATTCCTCGGGATCTGCCAGGGCGCCAGCCCAGTCGATCCCCGCAGCCGATCTTGAAAATGCGCGCAAGGCCCGCGCCCTGCTGGATCAGGCGATCCAGGCCTTGGGCGGGCAGGCATTCTTAACCATCCACGACACGCAGCAAGAGGGACGCACCTACAGCTTTCATCACGGACAACCCACGAGCAACGGAGTTTTATTCTGGCGATTCGTGGAGTATCCCGACAAGGAACGCATCGAGGTAACCAAAGAGCGCGATGTCGCTTACCTCTACACCGGCAACAAAGGCTACGAACTTACCTATAAAGGCCCTCGCGCTGTGGAGAAGCAGGATCTCGAAGACTATCTTCGCCGCCGCAGATTATCTTTGGAAACCATATTGCGCACCTGGATCAACGATCCAAGCGTGGCGTTCTTCTATGACGGCAATGCTCTTGCCGGCAATCTTCCCGCGCAGCAGGTCACGCTTATCAACTCGAAGGACGAAGCCATCAAGCTTTTCCTCGATATCGAAACCCATCTGCCTATCAAGAAGAGCTACTCCTGGCGCGATCCAGTGGACAAAGAGCGCAACCTGGAAGAAGAGATCTATGACAATTACCGCTTGGTCCAGGGCATCATGACCCCCTACGGATTTACCCGCTACTTTAATGGGGATATGCAAAACGAGCGCTTTGTGACTGCGGTTCACTACAATCAGGGCCTAAACCCAGCGATGTTCGACCCCAATTCTGGCTACGATCCCAATAAAGCGGCAAGGAAGCACTAAGGTTACGTCCCGGCTTTGGACGACTTTGCTGACGAATCGCACCCACACGTAACTCACTGATACAACGAAGTTTAAGCAACGACCATAGTCGCCGTGAGAACGGTCCCTTCAGGGCGTTCCGCCACGCACTGTGGCTTTTTTGCCACAGTCCAGGTTGCTGCGGTAGCTGTAATCTTCTCGTTAAGTAATACACACAGACATACTTTTGACCCAGGAGCAGACAGTCCGCACGTCCGTGGAGTGCAGTGGGGTAGGCCTGCATAGCGGCGCTGACGTGTCCATGCGAATTCTTCCCGCTCCTCCTGGTACCGGGATTGTTTTTCGCCGCACCGATCTGGAGGGCTTCGACATTGAAGCCATAAGCCGCAACGTGGCTCGCGTGAGCTACGCTACCAGCCTTATGAAAAAGGGCGTGTTCATCTCAACTACCGAACACCTGCTCTCTTCATTTGTCGGCTTAGGCGTGGACAACGCCATTGTCGAGCTCGACAATCTTGAACTCCCTATTCTCGATGGTAGCGCTCTTCCGTTTGTGGAGATGATTCAGAAGGCCGGCATCCGCAAACAGCGACGACCGCGCAAATACCTGAAAATTCTTCGCGAAGTGGAAATGCGAGAAGGGAACAAGTTTATCTCAGTCTATCCCGCTGACAGCTACTCAGTCTCTTACGCAATCAACTTCCCCCACCCGCTCATCGGCAAGGAAACTTTTCAGGTGGAACTTTCGAACGGCAGCTACTTGCGGAATATTGCCCCTGCCCGGACCTTTGGCTCACGCGAGGACGAGAAAGCCATGCGCAATATGGGACTTATCCGCGGAGCGTCGCGCGAAAACTGCATCGTGCTTACTCGTGACGGAATCGAAAATGGGCCCTTGCGCTTTCCTGACGAATTCGTAAGGCACAAAGTCCTGGACCTGGTTGGCGACCTGGCACTACTGGGCAAGCCAATCCTGGCTAAGATTGTCGCGGATCGCGCTGGCCATGCCATGCATACTGCGCTAGTATCGCGCATCCTGCGCGACAAGACGCTTTGGGAAGAAGTGACTCTGCCCGAGGAAGAGAAAGATGCCGTCAGCACTTTCAGCGCTCAGGCCGGCGCCGGATCTTCGCTCTAGTTAATCTCTTTGACCTGATATCGACCACTACTATCCTACATTTTGCGCTCGCCATTTCGCGGTCGGCCACTCAGTCGGCTGGTTCACAAGGATCCTCGGCAATTTCCGAACGAAGCACTTGCTGTTCCTCGATTAGGCGATGCAGTTCGGCGCGAGTCTGGCCAATCAGAGACGCTGCGAACTGTCGCGCTGACGTCTGGCGTTCAGCCGACAGATCCTTTACCCGCATGTTCAGTAAGGGTATGTCTTCTTCAAACCAGCGCAGGGTTTTCTGCACTCGAGTAATACGGTAAGCGGTAGGAAGCATAGCCATGGCTCTCCGGTATCCTCCAGATTGCCATGTCAATTGATCGGCACAAGTTACAAATTGGATACCCGCCCGGGCACGACTGCCCTATTGCACAAGTTTGGGGTTTGACCCTGCCGGTTTCTCATTGGGGGCGGGAAGGTGTTTTTCTGTCTGCTGATTGATCCATTGCTCCAGTAGTTCCTTAGAGCTCTGCGGCACATTTTGGAAGCGCAGCCCGACGTGACCTTTGATATCTGCCCAGGCGACTTCGGTTTCTATCGCTAGAGCGCTTGTGGTTTCGGGTAGGGTGAATTGCAAATGAGGCTTCCCCCGCTTGGGAAGCGCTTGGTGCATGATGATCGCAATTCCACCCTCGCTGATATTCGTGCTGGTTGCCTTCAATTCTCTTTCGTCCAGGATAACCCTGACTGGCATCCTAACCGGCAGACGGTAATAGCGGCGCCGCTCTCGTACCATGAAGCTGAGTGCCGCGTTAAAACAGCGCGATGCATTCAGGCCGCTGATGGGTTTTTGCAGAACAAAATTCACTCCCATGCCGAAGGCTTCCTGCGTGGTGGTTTTCTTGCCATTCAGCACGGCGAAGGTCACTGAATTCTTGTTGCTCGGGGTGGCGCGGAGGCCTTGTAACACCTCTAGGCCGCCCTGCAGGTCATCGCAGTCCACAATCACGGCATCGAATTTTTCTGCAATCAGGATCTCGCTGGCTTTTCTTGCCTCTTGGCAGATTTCTACCTGAATCGAAAGCTTCTCGAGCGTCGGGCGCAGAACCCGGAGTACTTCGATGTCCCGGCTCAAAAGGAGGGATTCCAACGTCATTCTCAAATTCTAGCGTTCCTGGCAGACAGTCAAAAGTAACCAAGGTATTAGATGTTGTCGATTAGAGTGAGCCAATTTTCCAGTGGAAACCCGCGAAATAAAGCCTGACACTGGTTGCCAGGCCATGCCAAAAGTAGTCTATCTATCTCTTGGATCGAATGTCGGCGACCGGGAGGCGCGACTGCGGGATGCCCAAGTCCGATTGGGAGCGGTCGGCCGCGTATTGAGACAGTCATCCTTCTATGAAACTGAGCCGGTTGATTTCGCCGAACAGCCCTGGTTCTTGAATTGTGCTGTCGCGCTCGAAACCAGCCTGGCCCCGCAGCAACTAATGAACGCCCTTCTCCGCATTGAAGAGCAGATGGGTCGGCGCCGCGTCCAGAAAAAAGGTCCACGGTCCATAGACATCGATATTCTGTTCTTTGGGAACGAAATTCTGAAGTCGAAGGAACTAACGATCCCGCATCCCGCCCTGCACCAGCGCCGTTTCGTCCTTGAACCTATGGCGGAAATCGCACCTCTCGTCGAACACCCGATCCTTAAGAAAACCATTGGTGAACTGCTCGTTGCCTTGCACCCAGGGCAGACGGTAAGAAAGCAAAACTGAGCTGCAAATCTCTGGATTAACTGGGATCAACCAAGAAGGGATCAACCCGAAATCTCGGGGGGTTGGCCTTCGCGCTTTTTCCGTGAAAATCCGTGGGTCAGTTTCTTGCTTTACGGCACAATGATCCGGCTAGCTTCCTGCGGCGCAACCACAGCCGACTCCTTCTCAGGAAATTGATCGAAGAGAAAATCAATGAAGGCCCGCGACTTCGGCCGGCCCGACGTGCGCCCGTGCGCCAGTCGAACCAGAAACACCAGCGCCTTGAGCACGTCGGAATCGCGCACGGTAGAGTATCCCAGTTGTTTCTGCTCGACCTCGCGATACTGCTTCAACATCTCTTCCACCTGCGCCGCGACACCGAGTTGTGCTCGGCCAGCCATGGATTGCTCGTAGAACAACCCGGAATTTACTCGTCGCTCATAGCTCATGCACATTGCCGACAACGCCGCGATGACATCGCGATCATTAAGGCTGCGGTCAGCCTGGGCGGCTTTGACCAGGGCATAGCTGAAACCCATGAGGAGATGCTCGCGCTCGTTAGTGAATCTTTCCGAAATCTCCACCTGCAAAAATAATGACGACGAATCGAATTGGTCCGCAGGGCGCGGCTTCTCGTGTTCGCGCGCCTGCTGCAAATAGGGGCAGTCGCTGGGACAATCCAACGTCACTTCGCGCTGTTCGCCACAACATTGCGGACAGATGCGGCCGTGTATGGCAGGACAGAAGCGTTTTTCCTTGCGAATCTCGCAGATCGCGCAGCTCAAGCCAAAATTCTCCTGTCCATCATTATGGCATCAGGTCCGGAGGACAGCGAAGCCAGGGCGCACAAATATCGCCGAAGAATGGTATTTTGCCGCCGCCAGTAACTGTTCTGATCCACGTTTTTGGGCCATTTTGGAACCTGTATTTGCAAATAGCGTGTAAAAATGGCCTCATCGGTATGCTGTACGCGTGGAACCCGCGTGGAATAAGGGTGTTTTCCACAGGGGCGCTGATATAAGATCAGGGCCACTGGAATTTAAATTCCAATCTTGTCCCAGGAGGAAACATGCCATCAGGTTTAACCAAGACCCAACTCGTCCGCCATCTGGCGGAAAAAGTTGAAATTCCCAATAAGACCGCTGCGGCATTTCTCGAGCAACTCGCCGACGTGGCTGTGAAAGAAACCAAGAAGAACGGCGTATTCGTTGTGCCCGGCCTCGGCCGGTTGGTGAAGGCGCACCGCAAAGCCCGCGTCGGCCGCAACCCGCAGACCGGCGAGCCCATTCAGATCAAGGCAAAGACCGTCGTGAAATTCCGCGTCGCCAAAGCTGCCAAGGACGCGATCGCTCCCAAGAAGTAGGATTTTGCATTAGACGTTTGCTCGGAAGGCCGGCTCACGCCGGCCTTTAGTTTCTCGCAAGCTTTCCATTTCGCCGCTAATGTTGAAGGGGGACTGTCATTGGAACCCCGGCATCGCCAACAGGCGATCCTAAAACACCTGCTTCCACCCTTCACTTCGAATACTCATTTTTCACGACCTCGCCGCTCTTCATCACAAATTTCACACGCTCCAAAGTGGTCACATCTTTCAAGGGATCGCCATCGACCGCGACGATATCGGCCCACGCACCCGCGTCAAGGCTTCCGACTTTTCCCTGCCATCCCAGCAGGTCCGCCGCATTCACCGTGGCCGCCTGAATCGCCTGCAGCGGCGAGAGTCCCAATTTCACCATCACGGCAAACTCATGCGCGTTCAAACCATGGGGATAAACCGCGGCATCGGTGCCGAAAGCAACCTTCACTCCACTGGCGAATGCATGTGCGATGTTTTTGCGCGCAGCCGGCATCACGGCTTTAGCCTTGGCCAAAAGAAAGTCAGGAACGTGGTTTTTCTCGGCGTTTTCCAAAAACCAATCGCCCAGGTAAAGCGTCGGCACCAGGTAGGTGCCATGCTTCTTCATCTCCGCAATGTCCGCATCGTCAATGTAAGAGCCATGCTCAATCGAATCCACTCCCGCCTGCGCGGCCCAAAGAATGGCCTGCGCTCCATGCGCGTGCGCCGCAACTTTTCGTCCCAGCCGATGCGACTCCTCCACAATCGCCTTCATTTCTTCCAGCGTGTACTGCGACGCCTCTGGATTGTCTCCCTTCGAGAGCACCCCACCCGAGGCCATGAACTTGATCAGATCCGCGCCATACTTGATGTTCTGCCGCACCATGTGACGCACGGCATCCACGCCATCGGCCACACCCTCCCCGGTCGCGTGATATTCGAACGGCAGCAGGTTATTGTCCGCATGTCCGCCGGTGATAGTGAGCGGCGGACCGCTCACCAGCATTCTCGGCCCCGGCACGTCGCCGGCGTTAATGGCGTCACGCAAAGCCACATCGCTGTAACCCTCCGCGCCCACGTTGCGGACGGTGGTAAAACCGGCCTGTAATGTCGCACGCGCGTTCTTCGCCCCAATCAAAGTTTCGCGCGGTATCGAAAGGCCGAGCCGTTCATAGCCGAACTTGGGATCCATGGTCAGGTGCGTGTGCGCATCGATGAGCCCCGGAAGAACCGTCGCGTTCGAAAGATCGATGACTACTGCGTCCGTGGGAGCCTTAGTTTCTGCAGACGCACCAAGGCTGACGATTTTCCCATCTTCAATAACCAGCGTCTGGTCCGACAACAGCTTGCCCGTCTTAACATCGAGCACATGTCCGGCATGAATGGCGACACTTCTGGGCCCCTGTTGAGCGACGATCTGCGCCACCATCATCAGCAGCAGCGCAGCCGTGACGCAACTCCGACATTTCTTCATGAGGCTCTCCTTCATAAGTTTTGTGGGTTAATCGCGTCGAGATGAGGCGAGCTTGTTTTCACCGAGCAGAGATGAGTTGAAAAGCATAGATAAACCGACACGGCAATATACAACGTGACAATCGTTCTTGCCGAATCGAGCAGCTGAGACGTGGAAAAGAAGACGCCGTCCTGGGAGTGCTAACCTCCGGGCCCATCATTGGAGACGTATGCCTCAAGGGACTCCAATTCACGACTGAGGTCATCGACGCGCCACTCCAGCAGGTTGCGGATGGAGAGAATTCCCAGCAGTTTCCCATTATCATCGGCCACCGGCAGATGGCGGAAGTGCCGCTCCAGCATCGTGGTGAGCGCCTCGCCCGCCCCGGTACGTTGCGTTGCCATCTCCACCGGCGTGGTCATCAGTTCGCGAACCGGCGTGGTCTGCGGGTCCGTGCGGCTGAGCGCCATCTTGCGGAGCACATCGCGTTCAGTAAAAATTCCGGCTACCCGGTATTCAGAGTCGACCACGGCCACGGCTCCGACGTGGTGGTCGAGCATTTTATTGATGGCCTCGGCTACGGTCGCTTCGAGCGGCACCGCCGCGATTTCCCGGTCACAAAGTTCCAGTACACTCATAAAAAACCTCCTCCGGCTCTCGACATGCCCCCTGAGCCGGTCCTAAGTCCGAACAACGGGATTGATGAATTATGCTCACGGCCAAGCGGAAGTCAAGTGAATTGAAATGATTTTACGAAACTTTATTTCAACTCGGGACCCGGGTCGGCTTCATTGCTCGCTCTTGAAGACCTTGCCGTCTTTCATTACGAATTGCACATTCCCTAGAACTTTAATGTCATGCACAGGATCGCCGCTGACAGCAATAATGTCCGCGAACGCCCCGGGCGCGACCACGCCGATCTTTCCATCCATGTCGAGCATGATAGCCGCCCGCGACGTTGCACTCTGGATTGCATCCATCGTCGGCATGCCCAACTCCGTCATACGCGAGAACTCCTGCGCAATCGGCTCAGTCCACGGAATTCCGCCCATGTCGGTACCAAAGGCGATCTTCACTCCAGCCTTCATAGCCTTTCTGAACGAAGGCTCGTGCAACGAAACCCGCAGGCGGTCGCGCTGTCCGCCGGGGGTGTCCGCCGGCGCCCAGTCGTGGTAGTAGGCGCTGATCGTAGGCACGTACCATGTTCCCTGTTTCAGCATCTGGGCGATAGCAGCGTCGTCGAGATCGAGGCCATGTTCAATGGAATCGCAGCCGCCATCGAGAGCGCGGTGCAAGCCGATACCACCATAAGAGTGACACGCAACTTTCTTGCCCCACCCGTGAGCTTCATCCACCACGGCCCGTAACTCTTCGACCGTCAAGGTTGGCTGCGAGACCAGTTCGCCATTCTTACCCACCCAGGAACGGTGTGTCATATAGACCTTGATCCAATCGGCGCCGTGATCGAGTTGCTCTCGTGCCGCCTTGCGCGCCTCTACCGGGCCATCGACAATCTGCGCTCCTTTGGGCATGTCGAGCTCGGGAGCGTAGCCCTCCAGCGGATAACCGCCGGTGGTCGATATGGCACGAGTCGCGACGAAGAGGCGCGGCCCTGGAATATAACCCTGATCGATTGCCTGCTTTATTCCGACATCGCCGTAGCCGGCACCCTCGGTTTCTACATCGCGCAGCGTTGTGAAGCCTTGTTCCAGTGCCCGCCGGGCAGCGACGGTGGCTCGCGCTGCGCGCAAGGCGAGTGGCGCGTTCAGGATGTTGGCATCGTACCCCCCTTGTGCTGGATCTTCCCCCTGCAAGAAGATGTGTGTGTGGCAATCGATGAGACCGGGCAAGACTGTGGCTTTCGACAGGTCGACGACAGTGGCGCCAGCCGCAATCTTGGAACTCGCCGCATCGCTGATACTCTCGATCCGGTTTCCGCGGATGGTGATGACTTGGTCGTGCCGCACCTTGTCCGACTTACCGTCGATGAGGGAACCCGCGCGGATGACGGTGACAGATTGCGGATTCGGGAGACTGGATTCCTGGGCGAAGCCACTTACGCACAGAGCAAGAAACAGCATCCAATGCAAGTTCTTCACATCATTCTCCTCTAGGGAATTTCAAAACAACGGCGGTTCCTGCATTTCGTTGAATCCGGCCGAAGACTTGGCCGGAAGGATTTTATACCCCTGAGCAATCGGCGGCTGAATTAGTCAGGATCACAGTAGGCTAGATGACGATATCCAGAGGAGGGATACGATGGTCCGGGTTGCGACCATGCCTGAGGCAAAGGCGATTACAGACGTCATCAATGCCGCCTTCCGCAAGGCTGAAAGCTTCTTAATTGATCGTGATCGCATCGACCTCGAGAAAGTGCAATCGTTGCTGCAGACGGGAGAATTCCTGGTTTCCGACGAGGAGGGAGTCGTCATCGGCTGCGTGTATCTGGAAATGAGGAACGACCGCTCGTATCTGGGCTTGCTGGCCGTGGATCCAAAGCTCCAGAACCTGGGGCTAGGATCGAAATTGATGAATGCCGCCGAGGATCATTGCCGAAAAGCAGGAAGCCGCTTCATGGACATTCAGATTGTCAATCTGCGGAACGAACTGCCGGATTTCTACCATCGCCGCGGATACGTCGAGACTGGCACCGCGCCGTTCACTGCCGGCTTGAACCCAAAATTACCCTGTCACTTCGTGAAAATGTCAAAGCCGCTGGTGTAGTTGCTGGGGTAGGTGAGGTGAGAAGATGGACAACTCTTAACCGCGCCGGAGTAACCTAAGATCGGTTCCTAACGTGTGCCGCGGGAGTTTCATTCCACGCACTGGGTCCAGTCCTATCTCGCCAGTCTTTCGTAAAGGTCCGCCGCAGCAGAGCCTTTAGCAGCCAAGGCGGTCGTCTGCCAACAATAAGCCCCCCTGCAACCTTGCAAGCGCTTGCACACTTCTAATCATTAGTGAAAATGATGATTCGGATAAACAAAAGTCACTTGCCTTTGTTTCGTAACTGGGGTAACTACTTAGCTACGAATATGGAAAGCCTTTGCGTGACGAGGCTTTCAGGGGCCCAAGAGGCATGATTCCGGAATCTCATCCACTGCGGCAGCTTTTCCAGGAATTGGTTGGCCGCCACTATGCCGAGGAGATCGGTATCCGCGATCCGCAGGTCGTCGGCTACGTTGCGCATTTGCTGGCCGAGTTCTGTGAGACCGATCAATTGTTCAAGATTCACGACGCGACCGACCGGCCTCTGGCTGACCTCGGTGAGATGCTGCTGGAGTCCGATCCAGTCTATGGCCCAGCGCCTTCTTTTGACCGCGAACGCCAGGTCCGCAAGCACATTGGCGATTACGCGCTTTTCTTCGCCGGAATGTTTCCCGAGAGCATCAACCACTTTCGTTTGCGCCGTCATCGCCTGGAAAATTTTGTCGAGTGGATGAAGGCGGGAAAAGAAAGCTATTACATCGTGTCGAAGTTCGAACACTTCGAATATGCCAAAGTGGCTCCCCTCTTCGCCCAGCTTTCGCGCGAGTTCGAAGCCTGTGTCTATGGCCTCAACATGGTAAAGAACGATCTGCAGGAGATGCAGCACCCTATCGTGCGCCGCGATCCCGAACTTTTGATGTAGCCTACGGTAGCTTACGCCCCGAAGCCAGGATCCTGGAGCCTCTCTTTACTTGTTTAAGTCTGGCTGCCCCCCGATACGATAGAAACTGAGCGAGGCGTTTCCTTGCGTCAGCGTGCGGATCCTCCGCAGCGAACCGAATGCATTCCCCGGGTCGAATTTCTTCTCGTGTTCGGCAACCACCAGCGACATCGCCCATACCAGCGAAGAATCGGCCAGCATCGTGAGCGTCTCTTCGTAGGAATGTCTGAGCCGGTAAGGTGGGTCGAGGAACACTACGTCGGCGGCGAAGTGTTCCCGCTGCAGGCGCCAGATTACTCCTGAAAGATCATCCCTTAGAATTTTGTATCCGTCCTCGATTCCGAGGCTGCGAAGATTGTGCTCAATCAATTTCGCCGCTGGCGCTGAAGTTTCTACGAAGTAGACTTGCTGGGCTCCGCGGCTCAACGCCTCGATTCCAACTGCGCCGGTGCCCGCAAATAAATCCAGCCACACGCTGCTCCGAAGCGCCTCGGGATTCCCCGCAGTCAGCACGTTGAACAGGGTCTCTCGCAAGCGATCGGATGTGGGGCGGATTTCGCTTCCGCGCAGCGACCGTAGAGAATGCCCCCGGTATTTGCCGGAGATTACGCGCATGGCTCTGTACCTTCGAGCACTGAACTCAATATATCCGAGCATGTAGAATAACTGTAGTAGACGAACTCTCATGAGAAGCTGGTCCATTCACGTCGGCCGCCTGTTCGGGGTTGAGGTTCGCCTTCACCTGACTTTCCTGATCTTGCCTTTGTTCGTTTTCTGGACGGAGTACACCGTGCACTCCTCCGCCAATGGGCCGCGGGATCTTGCGCTGGTGGGAATTGTGCTGGCTTGCGTCGCGGCCCACGAAATTGGCCACATGCTGGTAGCTCGCCGCGCTGGACTGATTCCCAAGGCAGTCATTCTTCTGCCGCTCAGTGGCGTAACCGTTTTCGATGAATCACGCTCGGAAACTCTGGAATCCCCTGCAACGGTCTGGAAGCGTGAAGTGCGCATTGCTCTGACCGGTCCACTGGTCAATCTTGGGTTCGCAATAGTATCGGCCGTTTTGGTCCTCGCCACAGTTCGGGGCGCCCATCTTTTGAACTGGCCCTTCTTACAGTCCAGCAACCTGCCGCGCAGTCTGGTTTGGGCCAACCTTTATCTCGCCGGTCTGAACCTTCTGCCGGCTTATCCGCTGGACGGCGGCCGGGTTTTGCGGGCGTTTTTCGCGCGCACCAGCGATGCTGCCGCAGCCACCCGCCGCGCCGTTTCCATCAGCCACGCGATTGCAATGATTCTTATGGTTGCCGGATTGTTCAGCAATGCCTGGCTCACGATGGTGGGAGTCATTATCTTCTCTGCGGCACAACTGGAGGAGCGAGCAGTCATCTTTCAATCGGTGTTGGACAATGTGCGCCTGGAAGAAGTGATGCTCACCGATTTCGCCACTCTTTCCCCCGCAGATACCCTCGAGGATGCCTTGGATAAGGCGGTTCATTCCTTGCAGGATGATTTTCCCGTGGTGCGCGGCAGTGACATGGTCGGGGTGATTTCCCGGCAGCGCATTCTTGAGGTGCTGCGCGCGGAAGGCAACGGTTACGTACAGGCGGTTATGAATAAACTCTTTGAGGTCTCGGTGCGGCAGGAGTCTCTGGCTTCCGCGTTCCGAAAACTCACCTCGCGCAATCTCAGCATCATTCCCGTGGTAGAGGATCAACGACTGGTGGGCATTGTCACATTGCAGAATGTGATGCACTCCATGGCTTTGCTGGCCGAGAGCCGCAAGCTGCGGCGCGAAGAGTCAAACTCCTGACTGTCCTCATTCCGGGCTTAAAATAACCTTACTGCTTTCGCCTGCCGCACAGCAGGGATCTCTTCGAGCTTTCTTAGCACATCGTCCGGTACGGGTCCGTCGACATGAACCACGGCGATGGCCTCACGCTCGGCCGAATCTTCGGTGCCGCGCCGTCCCAGCGAGAAGTCGGCGATATTGATCTCGCCTTCACCCAAAATCGTGCCCACCCTCCCAATTACGCCCGGAACGTCGCGGTTCCGCAAAAAAATCAGGTCGCGTTCCAGCGGCGCCTCCACGTCAATATCGTCAATGTGCAGCAGCCGCGGCAGCGTGCCGCGCAGGACGGCGCCCTTCACCATATGCTCTTCCTTCGAGCTCTTCAAGAAGATGGAAAGAACGCTTCCGGTGCCGCCCGTCGAAGCCTTTGCCTTGTGAGATTCGTGAACGAGAAGTCCTCGGTCGTCCGCGATAGAAGATGCATTTACCAGATTCGCCTTCTCTTCCAACGCTTGATTGAGAATGCCCTTGATCGCCGCGTTGCGAATAAGCTCCGTCTTCCACTCTGCGATATGGCCGCTGTAGCGCAGCGAGATCTCTTCAATCGAGCCTCCCGAAATCTGCGCGAGAAATGCTCCCATGCGCTCCGCCAGAACGATGTAGGGGTGCATTTCGGCATACTCTTCCGCCGATACGGACGGCACGTTCACCGCATTCTGAATGACTCCGTGCTTCAGGTACTCTCGTACCTGCTGCGCAATCTGTACTCCTACCGCTTCCTGCGCCTCGAACGTGGAGCCGCCGATGTGAGGCGTGAGAATAACATTCTCCATCGCCAGCAGCGGAGACTGTTTCAGAGGCTCGTCTACAAATACATCGAGCCCCGCCGCGGCAACGTAACCTTCCTTCAACGCCTGTACCAGGTCAGCTTCATGCACCAGCTCTCCCCGAGCGCAATTCACCAGGCGGACGCCCTTCTTCATCTTCTTGATCGCGGCGTTATTTATCATGCCCGTAGTCTGCGGCGTCAAGCCAACATGCAGAGTAATGTAATCGGCGACCGCATAAAGTTCGTCCAGGCTCGCCAGCCGGATTCCCTGCTCCTTGGCCACACCGACGGAAACAAACGGATCATGCCCCACGATCTCCATTCCAAAAGCTCGTGCCCGCCGCGCCACTTCCATACCAACACGGCCAAGCCCCGCGATTCCCAGAGTCTTGCCCCGCAGTTCCGTTCCTTGCAGCGATTTCTTTTCCCACCGGCCTGCATGCATGAGCGCGTCAGCACGGGTAAGATGGCGCGCCATGGCCAGCATCATGCCCAGCGTATGTTCCGCCACTGCCACCGCATTAGCCCCGGGCGTGTTCATCACGGCAATGCCCTGGCGCGTGGCCGCTTCCAGATCGATATTGTCGACACCCACTCCGGCGCGGCCGATCACTCGCAGCTTTTTGGCATGCGATAACAGCTCCGCATCTGCCTGCACCGCCGAGCGCACGATCAGGGCATCGGCAGACTCCAGTTCCGCCGGCAGTTTGCCATCCAACTGCTCAGAAGTCATAACAATCCAGCCCGGTTCCCTTAATTGCGATACGGCGGATGCGGAGATCTTTTCCGCGATCAAGATTTTCACTGGTTCGCTCATTCCCGGGCTCACAACCTTTCGACGCCTATCTCGCCCTTGCAAATCTCACCTTACAAAACCTTGACAGACATTTGACACGATGCTGACAAAGAAATGTCTCTTCTTTCCTACACTGCTCACATGGGCCACAGCCCAAGGAGAGATCAACATGAAAACTCTGGATATCGCATTGCTGACCATGTTGAGCGCTTTCACGCTGGCGTGCGGCTATAGCAGCAAGGCCACCACTCCTGCGCAGCCCGGAACGGTTCCAGCCATCGCTCAGCTCGCCCCGGCCAGCATGACCCACGGCGGTCCGGGATTCGTTTTGACCGTCAACGGCAGCAGCTTTGCGAGCACGGGAACCATCAATTGGAACGGCACAGCCCTAACCACCACCTACGTCAGTGCGAACCAAATGATGGCGACGGTCCCGGCCGCGGCAATCGCCACCGCCGGAACTGTGCCGGTCACTGTAACTAATCCCGGTACAGCCGGTATGGGCGCCTATGGCAGCGGTGGCACAACAGCTGAGACTTCGAACCCGATGACCTTTACCATCAACTAGCAGGATGATGAAGACCACATCATCGGCAACTCAAACTTCCACTAGTTGACCTTTACCGGCCAGTCCGCGCGCGTACACCTCCTGCGCTGCGCGCACGGCCGCGCCATACTCAACAGTCTTTCCGGTGGAGCGTGCCACCACATGCTCCAGCGCAGCCAGAATGCCGATTGTGTCCAGGTAATCGTAGTAACCAATGTGCGCGATGCGGAAGATGTGGCCTTTCATCTCTCCCTGCCCATTGGCTACCACCGCATCGAAGGATTCGCGGAATTCCTTGATGAGCTTTCCCGAGTCAATCCCATCCGGCGAGCAGATTGCAGTGAGTGCGGCCGCGGGCGAGGCGGCAAATAGCTTCAATCCAACCGCCTGCGCGCCCGCCCTCGTCATCGCGGCGCACAGTTCGGCATTGTCCACGAGCGCTTCCCGCCCCTTCGCCAAGTTTCCGTTGCCCATTCCGCGCACAAACTCCAATGCCGCCCCCAGCCCTGCAAAAAGCGCGGTCGCCGGTGTGTAAGCGGATTCGCCTTTCGCTGCCGCCTTGCGCTCTTTGCGCAAATCAAAGTAGAAACGCGCAGACTTCGTCGTATCCATTCGCCGCCACGCTCGCTCACTCACTGCGCAGTACGCGAGCCCCGGAGAAATCATCAGCGCCTTCTGCGACCCGCCGATAATAAAATCCACTCCCCATCCATCCACGTCGAGGTGGGTCGTGCCCAGGCCGGTAATCGCATCTACCACCAGCAGCGTCTCATCCCCGTTGGCGCGGACTATCTTGGCAATGCCTTCCACGTCGTGCCGCGCGCCGCTTGAGCTCTCGGTCGCCTGCACGAATACGGCCCGCACTTCGGGTGTGAGCTTCGCGCGAATATCTTTCAACGAGAAAGTCTGGCCGTACGGCGCGGTCAGCACATCGACGTTGCAGCCGAACGCTTTGGCCAGTCCCGTCCAGCGTTCGCCAAACGTTCCAGCGGTGAGAACCAATACTTTGTCGCCGGGCGATGTTAGATTAGTCATCGCCGCTTCCATTACCCCCGTACCCGAACATGCCAGCACCAGCACATCGTTCTTCGTACCGATGAATTCCTTCATGTCCGCGAGTACGCGCTGAAATAACGAACGGAAGTCAGCAGTGCGATGATGCGCCGTAAACGAAGCCATGGCGGTTTGCGCGGCCGGCAGCAGCGGTGTGGGCCCGGGAGTAAAAAGACGGTTCTTGCGCAGCATAAATAGGCACCTATGATCGGGATTAATTTACAAGTCTACTGGAAGCGCGCTGTTTGTGCGGTGATTGAAGTCACAAGCGAGTTGAACTCCGCCACCCGTCTATAATCCTCCCATGAGCCTCATTGAACGCATACAGAACGACATCACTGCCGCCATGAAGGCGCGCGAAGAGCAACGCCTCTCCACCCTGCGCATGGTCAAAACCGCGCTGAAGAATCGCGAAATAGAAAAAATGGCGCCACTCGATGACAAAGAATCTCAGGCCGTCCTCACCACGCTGATCAAGCAGCGCAAGGACTCAGTCGAACAATTCACCAAAGGCGGGCGCCAGGAGATGGCCGACAAAGAAGCGGCTGAGATCGTGCTGATCGAAACATACCTGCCGAAAGCGTCGGGCGAAGCTGAAGTAGTCGCGGGCGTAAAAGCCGTGATCGCCGAAATGGGCTCGCCAACGATGAAGGACATGGGCACGGTGATGAAAAACGCGATGGCCCGCTTCTCCGGCGCAGGCATGCGCGTAGATGGAAAAATGGTTAGCGAAACTGTGAAGCGAGAACTGGCGGGCAAATAAGGCCTACTTGCTCCTCTGCAACTCCCGGTATGCCTCACTCTTCGAAATCCTCCGCTCCTTCGCAACTTTCTTCAGAGCAGCCTTCTCATCAACCTTTTCCTCGACCATAATCTGCTCAAGCCTCCGACGGACGCTCATTCCCAGCGGCGCGGCAGCCTGCGAGCCCACATCCTCAGCCTTCCCGATCAGTAGAGTAATCTCCCCTTTCACTCCGTCGCGCGCCTTCAACGTCTCCAGCACCTCGCCCGCCCGCCCGCGCAAGAATTCTTCATGCAACTTCGTTACTTCGCGCGCGATCACCACATGCCGGTCTTTTCCCAGAACCTCGACCACGTCAGACAGTGCCTCGACGATCCGGTGCGGAGCTTCGTAGAATACCTGCGTGCGGGGCGAACTCCTGATGGCCTCCACCGTCGCCCGCCGCTCTCCGCGCTTGGCAGGGAGGAATCCGCTGAAGCGGAACGAATCTGTCGGCAACCCGCTCGCCACCAGCGCCGCCAGAAACGCCGACGCCCCCGGAATCGGCACCACCGGCACATGATGCCGAATGGCCAGCGAAATCAGCCGAAATCCGGGATCGGAAATTCCCGGCATGCCCGCATCCGTCACCAGCGCAACGCTAGCTCCCTCCTGCATTTCCTTGACCAGTTCCGCCGAGCGTGTCATCTCATTGTGCTCGTGGTAGCTGATAGTACGGGTTGTGATGCCGTAGTGGGTGAGAAGCTTTTGCGTCTGGCGAGTGTCTTCGCAGGCAATGACGTCCACTTCCTTAAGCACGCGCAGAGCGCGCAGCGTAATGTCTTCCAGATTGCCTATGGGCGTGCCTACGAGATAGAGCGCAGGACCTGCGCTATGAGAGGACTTCTCCGTGACAACAGGAGCCGGAGCGGGTCGCTGACCGGAGTCTCTCATGCGCGAAGTCTACCACCGGGGACACCATAACTTGCCGCCGCAAGCAACGTCCGCAGCTTAGGCAGCACTGAAGAATCTCGCATGCTTAGCGCACTTTAAAAACAAACCCAACGCCTTGGCGGAGTTTCCGATCTATTTAGATTTCGCTGGCATCTGCGCCGGCGCTGCAGCGGGCTCGCTCAACTCAGCCGCGGATCCGGAAAGCATTTTGCGCATGAAGCCCAACGGCATGGCCGCGGTCATCACGGCGCGATTACCCTCCTGCCTCATCTTTAGGCTGTCGAAGAATGCCTTCACATCGGAGTCTGTGCCATGGGTCCCCACAGACGTCTCAGCGCTGTGGGTCAGTGCGACAAATACTGATACCTTGTCGGCAATGGCGCGTGCTTCGTCAGGACTCTGGGTGAAGGCTTCGGCACGAAGATGAACCGAGTCCGCCCGAAGGTGGAGTGGGCGCAGAAAGGTGCCGGAAACGACCAGCGTAGCTGGCTTGACGAAGAGAGTGCTCCACCCGGCTGTCCCCGGTGCAGAAGGATCGAGGCGCGCGATTACCCATGCGAGGCTACCCAACTGAACATGCTTGTAATATTGACGCAACAACGCCGGACCGCCGAACGGAGAAGCCAGCCGCTTGGACCGATCGACCAGTCCCTGAATCACCGCAGGGTCGTCATGATTGGAGGCAGCCACCGAATCAGGGCTCAGCACTGCGACCCTCAGCGATCTGCCTTCTACCGGAATCGTGAAGATGTCTACTGAATGATAGTTCTCCACCGATTGCGCGATTTGTCGCAAATAGCCGGTCAGTCGCTCGCTGTGAAATCTCCCCACTAGCACTTCGGAGAAGCGCGGCTCCCGCGCAGAGCCGCCGGTTCCGCCACCGGGCCAGTACGCCGGATAGTGGATCGCAAAGGCCGCTTCGTCAAGATCGCGCTCGAACTGAAAGCCGGTTTCGCGAATGAATCGCTCATATTCAGTATCGTGGCTGACTGTTGGCAGATCTCGGCCCGCGTTCAACCGCCGAGCCCAGCCCAGATTGAGATAAAAAAATGCATCCCCGCCAGGCAACAAGCGGGCGGGCTCCGGCGGAGCAAGTTTTCGCAGCTGAACAGCTAAGGTTACCGCCGCAGCAACGGCCACAACTGCCAAGGCGATGGGGAGGGTGCGTCTAATTCGCATGGAATGCGGTCAGGGCTGAAATCATAACACTGTGCGGTGGGCGTGTCAGAAGTCGGGAGTCGACCACGGACCTCACTGAGTGTGAACCTCGTTTTGCCTCATGTTTATGTTCAAGTTCTTGCCGATTATGACCAAGTTTGTGGAGGCCGGGGGGGGACCGGCACTGCACTTTGTTGGAAAAGGCATTGAAGTAGTTGAGCGCAAAAAAGGGAGCCTCCGAAGAGGCTCCCTCAGTTCATATGTGAATCCAGTCAATTCACACCTCATTTACCATCGTCGTCGCCGTCCTCACCGCCGCTGTCGGGCAATGTCAGCAACCACGCTCCGCGGCCATGAGAAGCGGCGTATAGTTTGCGAGCGTTCTCCACCAGCGTGAGTCCCGCAACCTCGATGTTGGGCATTCCCGGAGCGGCGAGTCTCCACGTGTGTTCTTGGCGGACAAGCCGGTATATGCCGAAGTCGCTCGACACAAACAGATCGCGCGTGATGCCATCACGTGCGATGCCGGTGATGGGAATATCCGCCATATCGAAGCTGAGGTCTCTCCACGTTGCCGACCCGGCAATAGGATCGTACCTCACTTCGAAAACGTGTCCCGGCGTTGTCGGCGTGGAAGCGTCGAATCCACTGTAGGAGATCCAGGCCCGGTTGGCATCATCGGAATCGATGACGATGCCACTGATAAACCGGCCCGGACTGTTCGTAACCAGCGAATCCAACCGCGTGAACGTGACCGAGGTTTCAGGCTCCGCGTCTGCATTCTTGCTGATGAAGACCCGGCCTGCCGCCGTCGCCGCCCACAACGTCGACGTGTCCTGCGAAGCGCGAGCGACCGCAGCCACGTCAATTCCCGCGCGGTCCTTGCCGTAATTCGTTCCGGTCAAGGCACCGTTGGGAGATGGATCGCCGAGCGGCACCCAATCGCCGCACGTGCCCAGGGGATCCACGCCGGTGAACTCGTTGCAGTTCGCTCGGAACGCAGCCAGAGAACGGTTTCCCACACCCTGGGTCTTTGTCCGGAAGACATGAGCCATGCCCGCGAACATGGTTTTGTGAACGAGAGGATCCATGATAATCGAGAAGTAAAACTCTGACGGTTCACCCGAAAGGAAGAAGCTATCTCCGATGAAATTCCAATCCGATAGCAGGCCGCCTGAGAAATTCACGTCCGGTTCAGGTCCCGCGTAGGTGTGCATGCGGAACTTCGGGTTCGCGAAATCGAAGCCGCTCTGGCCGCCATCGCCGAAGATGGTCTGGTTCCACTGCGAGGGATTCTTGGTGGTCTCCCAGGTGCCATTGTCCTGCGTGCCGCCCTGCACATCATCGGAGTTAAATGGATTTACCGACAGGCTTTGGAATTGAAGCGTTGTCAGCCCCTGGTTGATTGGTGAGAGTGTGGTCGGCACGCGCGACAGCAGTTGCTGGCAGCGCGCGAGCACTGTACCAGTAAGGCCCCGCGGCGCGCAGTTCGCCGATATATCGGTAACCGCGCCGCTCGAGCGCATCATGCCGCCATCGGACGACTCCCAGTACTGCAAGGGATTGCTCGGACTAATCACGATGAAGTGTTGATCCGGATGCGTTCCGTTCGGATGGATGGCGTCGGTTGCATCCATCGTCATGTCCGTGAAGGAAACGCCAGCGTCGGTGGAGAGCACGACAGCACGTCCGTTGGAGATGCTGCCGGTTTCGTTGTAAGCATACGATCCGCCCAGATACACCATGTCTGGATGCCCGGGCGGCGTCTTGACGAAATTGTCGTACCAGCATTGACCTTCGCAGTAGTTGTAGGAGCCATATCCCACGTTCGCGGGATTCGGGCTGGTCAAAGCGATGAACGTTGGGGTCGCCGTCGTTGTGTCATCGCTTCGGAACAGTTGCGAGAAATCATTGGGGGCGGCTGTGGTCGGACCGGAGGAGCCTTCGGCCACGTACATCCGCGTTTTGCCACTCGGCACCGTGGTCACAGTGATCTCTGGCCGCATCGCCGGGTCCGTGGCGTCTAACGATGGTTTGATCTGCACCCAGGTTTTCCCGGCGTCGGTCGAGCGCCACACGCCGCGGGCGTACGAAGAGGCGTACACGGTGTCGGGATTCGAGGGATCCAGCACGACGCGCCGCACACCAAAGGGAGAACACGCGTCCCCGTTGTTGAACTCGTTCAGATCGCCCTTGCATTTCGATGCATCGGCTGATCCGTTGTGAATGAAAGTCCAGGTGAGGCCGCCGTCGGTGGACTTATACAATCCCCACCTCGGCGCTCCGGGAATCAAGTCCTGTGTGCCGTTGCAGCACACTGAAGACTGGCCGCGAAGGCCCGGCGTGGTTCCAGCATAAATCGTGTTGGGATCTCCGGGCTTGATCGCGATCGTTCCGATGGCGCGTGCATTGAACGCGGATACCCCTAGCGGCCCGATCCAGGTATCGCCCCCGTCCGCCGATTTGTAGAGACCTACGCCTGCTTCGCAACCGCTGCCGCAGGCGTTCGCTTCCCCGGTCCCGGCATAAATCGTCTGGCTACTCGGATCGTTGGCATCGAGCTGCAGCGAACCGATGGCATTGATTCCAAACACCGAGGACAAGTACTCCCATTTCGGCGAGTTGTCGAACGGATCCCGCGTCCGCCAGACACCGCCTCCCGCCGGTCCTGCCCAAAGCGTGCAGTTGCTCTCGGTGCAGTCCTGCGAAAGCGCCAGTGAGGTCGTGCGGCTGGCGGCTGGATAGGCGTTGGGCACATAATTCGTGAAGTTGCGCAGCGGCGTGAAGGGATAGAGCGCAAGGCTGGGGCCGTAAGATTCCCATTTGCCATTCCTGCTTTGCGAAAAGGCTTTCGTTGCAATGGCGGAGTGGGCAGCTCTTTCGGCGACGATGCGCTCCACAGGAATCTGCGTATTCGGATAGGCACGATGCATAAACTCCCGGTGGGCGAGTTCTCCCGGATCGCTCAGACCGCCATCGGGTCGAAGAGTGGTTTGCGATAGTTTCTTGAGACGTTCTGAAAGCAGCGGCGGCAGCGACTCGACTTCTTTCTTTTCCTTCAGCTCTTTTGCATTGTGTTTCCTGGATTTCGCTTTCTTCACAGATCCTGTCGGGCTGGCATCTTTCGAATCCGACGATTTGGCGGTGGGTTGTTGCTGGGCGACGCTGCCTGCTGCCACGAGCAATAGGCACGCAAGCAAGAAATGAATTGTCTTAATCATTCTTGTTCCTCCTCGAAGTGTGGCTGGCTTGATTTGCCAGTTAGGTCTGCAGGGGGGAGAGACATAACCGTCTCGTCAACACGGGCAGCCATTATACCCTTACAACGCTCTTGAGTTGCCTCGTTGTCGTAATTTTTTGACCGGGATTGACCGTCAGACGGGAAGCGAATCCAATCGTTCCGCTTCAAGTTTTCCGAAGAGGATGATGCAAGATTCTACATTTACTCCGATGGCTTTCAGGAAGTGCATTTGGGGAAACAGGAAAAATACCGATTGGTGCAAGGGTGCAGGGTGAAAGTTCGGCCTGTTGGCTATAAATCGCGATAGCGCCCATTGACGATCACCCCCGCTCTGAACTTCCCCAAGGAAGCCCGCGGCTGAACCCAGGCGGGTTGCGCGAAATTTGTCCGTTGTGATAACTTAACTAATTGTCCCGTACATCTGGAAGGGATTAAGCGTGTACTTGTGCCCGGGAGGGTACTTGTTCCCGCAATGCTGGCGTAGCTCAGGTGGTAGAGCATCTGATTTGTAATCAGAGGGTCAGGGGTTCAAATCCCTTCGCCAGCTCCAGTATACGAAATTCAGGAAACGAATTTCCGGCAGGCAGCGGAACTCTAGGCGGCGCAACAGGTTTTTTCCAACGCACTTCATTCGGAACTGTTCCGGCGTGCAGTGATCTTCGCGCGTAAGCGCGATTCTTGGTTTCCCTGATTGGCGAAAGTCTGGTTTGCGAAACTGTAGCTTGGTGGGCGAGAGTAGAAGTGTGCTGCGTCGGTCTGCGGATTCGCGAGTTGCTTGCTGGATGGAGCGCGAAGGCTGCATCACCCGGCAATGTTGCACAGGTGGGTGAGTGGTTAAAGCCAACAGACTGTAAATCTGTCCCTCCTAGCGAGGTACGAAGGTTCGAATCCTTCCCTGTGCACCAGATATATGTTGCACCAAGTTTGGGTGCGGGAATTATGAGTCGCGTGGCCATGGCGTTGATTGCGTACTTGGTTTTGGGTGCGCTGGCGTATACGACGCTGAGCGATCCGCGGATCCGGTTGCTGACGCTGCTGATTCTGGGGCTGTTCGCGTTCAAGAGTTGGGTGCGCCGCAAAGATGTAATGCACCCGGATCGCGATGGCGAATCGGAGTGAGTGACAGGCGCCAGTGAAACAGTTCTTAGCCGATGTAGCTCAGTTGGTAGAGCACTCCCTTGGTAAGGGAGAGGTCACCAGTTCAATCCTGGTCATCGGCTCCATGGTTCGGAAGCTGTAGAAGTCGAGGCGATTGGCGGGCGTCTGAGCCCGCCGCCGAGATCCTGAGCGAAGCGAAGGACCTCTGAGTTGGAAGATGCAGTAAGGGATGCGGGAGTAACTCAGTGGTAGAGTCACAGCCTTCCAAGCTGTTGGTCGCGGGTTCGATTCCCGTCTCCCGCTCCAGATTGAGGCGGTTTGCGGGCGGGAGCCCCCAGCCGAAATCCTGAGCGCTTTTGCGAAGGATCGTTTTAGGTGTGGTGAATGGCTTTCGAACAGGCGGCGATCAAGATCGAGAAGCAGCAGGAATTTGCAAAGCTGCAAGCTACGGTCGAACAGGCGTTCCTGCCGGAGAAAGTGGAGCGGTTCCTGAAGCAGCTGGATCGCAAGGGAATTCGCGTCCGGGAATTTGATGCGGTGCTTTCCGCGCGTGCGCTGGAAGGGACGGCAGGATCGGCAGCGAAGTCAGATTTGAGTGCGTGGCAGTTGTACCAGGCTCTGCCGCTCTCCGATCAAGCGCAGATGCGCGAGTTTTACCTGTCAAAGCTGGAAACAGTCGACATAGCGCTGCGGCACAAGTTTAAAAAGCTTTACCAGTATTACTGAACAGAGGTAAGTGCAGCTGCAAGTTGCATAGGTCCTTCAGCGCAAAAGACGCGCCTCAGGATGACAGGGTTTTGAGCTAGAAGCTTAAGAGCTAGGAGCTAAGAGCTGAATTATGGCGAAAGAGAAATTTGATCGTAATAAGCCGCACTGCAACGTAGGGACGATTGGTCACATTGACCATGGCAAGACCACGTTGACGGCGGCCATCACCAAGGTTTTGCAGAAGCATAATCCGAAGATTGTGTTCCGGTCGTTTGACAGCATTGATAACGCTCCGGAAGAAAAAGCGCGCGGCATCACCATCGCCACGGCGCACGTCGAGTATGAGACGGCGAACCGGCACTACGCGCACGTGGATTGCCCGGGCCACGCCGACTACATCAAGAACATGATCACGGGCGCGGCGCAAATGGATGGCGCGATTCTCGTAGTCGCGGCGACGGATGGTCCCATGCCGCAGACGCGCGAGCACGTGCTGCTGGCGCGGCAAGTGGGCGTGCCTTACATTGTGGTCGCGCTCAATAAATGTGATGCTGTCGACGACCCGGAGCTGCTCGACCTGGTGGAACTCGAAGTGCGCGAGTTGCTGAAGAGCTACAAGTTTCCCGGCGACGATGTTCCGGTGATTCGCTTATCTGCTTTAGGAGCTCTAAACGGAGAAGAGAAGTGGGAAAAGCAGATTGACGCGCTGATGGAGGCGGTCGATAAGAGCGTGCCGCAGCCGGCGCGCGAGCTGGACAAGCCGTTCCTGATGCCGATTGAAGATATTTTTTCGATTCAGGGGCGCGGCACGGTGGTGACCGGACGAATCGAGCGCGGCAAGGTGAAGGTGGGCGAGGAAGTGGAAATCGTCGGCTTCCGTGAGACGCGCAAGACGGTGGTGACGGGCGTCGAAATGTTCAAGAAGCAGCTCGACGAAGGCATGGCGGGCGACAACGCCGGACTTCTCTTGCGCGGCATTGCGAAAGAAGATGTGGAGCGCGGCATGGTGCTGGCCAAGGGCGGATCGATCACTCCGCACACCAAGTTCAAGGCGGAAGTTTACATCCTGACCAAAGAAGAAGGCGGACGACATACGCCATTCTTCAAGGGATACCGTCCACAGTTTTATTTGCGCACGACGGATGTGACGGGAGTAGCGGAGTTGCCGGCCGGAACCGAGATGGTGATGCCGGGCGACAACGTGAGCCTGGTGATTGAGTTGATCACGCCGGTGGCGATGGAGAAAGGCTTGCGGTTTGCCATTCGCGAAGGCGGGCACACGGTGGGCGCCGGAACCATTGCGGAGATTGTGCAGTAGGCATAAATGTGCGGAGCGGCGCCCTCGCTGGCTTTGCATGCAGCGTCGGCGCTTATGCCAACGCACAGAAGTTGCATAGGTCCTTCGGCGACAAATAGCGTCGCCTCGGGGTGACAAGGTTGATTTAGAGGCTTAAGAGCTAAAAGCTAGGAGCTGTTTCCATGCCCCGAGAAATTGTGACGTTACAATGCGGTGATTGCAAAGAGCGGAATTATTCGACGACCAAGAACCGTAAGACCACAACGGAACGGCTGGAGTTCAAGAAATTCTGCAGTCGTTGCCGCAAGCATACGCCGCACAAGGAAGTGAAGTAGCTAGTACCCAGTACCCAGTCGAACTGGATACTGGCAACTGGGTACCGGCAACTAAATTTAGGGGCGTAAGCTCAACGGTTAAACTGCCGGTCTCCAAAACCGGACTTGGGGGTTCGAATCCCTCCGCCCCTGCCAGATTTTGGAAGGACGGAAAGGGCCAGCAGTATGGCAGTGGAGACGAAGAAGATGGCAAACTCGATCACAGCCGCCAGGGAAAGTTTCACCGACAAGTTGAAGTCCTGGCCGGACCGAACCAAATCGTTTTACAACGACGTCCGCACCGAGATGCGCAAAGTCACAGCGCCTTCATGGAAAGAAGTACAGGCCACCACCGCGGTTGTTGTAATCACGGTCTTCATTTTTGGGGTTTACTTTTTCATCATCGATAACGTAATTCAGAAGGGCGTCACATTCCTGTACAGCTATTTTGGGCATTAGGCCAGAACGCGCGGGACCGGAGTTTAACTTGATCATGCAGGACGAAGAAAAAAACGAAGCTGCCGCAAGCGCCGAACCAACTTCTGGCGGGGATGGCGTTGCCGCCGCCGGCGAAGCGCCGCGCAACCCGAACATGAAGTGGTACATCATCCACTCGTACTCCGGGTTTGAGCGCAAGGTGAAAGAGTCGCTCGAGTCGCGCGTCGCCGCTTTCGGACTGCAGGAAAAGATCGGCAAAGTGCTGATCCCGACCGAGTCGGTCACCGAAGTCCGTGGCGGCAAGAAGTACACGTCGGAGCGCATGTTCTATCCCGGCTATGTGCTCGTCGAAATGGACATGGATGATCATGTCTGGCACGTGGTGAAATCCACGCCGCGCGTCACCGGATTCGTCGGCACCGGGCAACAGCCCACGCCGCTTTCTGATGAAGAAGTCCAGCACATCGTTTACAAAGTTGCTGACAGCCGTGAGAAGCCCAAGCTGAAAGTCAAATTCGAGAAGAACGAAACTGTACGAATTTCAGAGGGACCGTTTGCGACGTTTCAGGGCATTGTGGACGAAGTGAATGAGGATCGCGAGACGCTGAAAGTCATGGTCACGATTTTCGGTCGCTCCACCCCGGTGGAGTTGGAGTTCAACCAGGTAGAGAAGGTGGCTTAGTTTATTGTGCGGGCATCTCCACACAGACAGAAATAGGAATGAATTAAATGGCAAAAAAAGTTACAGGCTTCGTAAAGCTGCAAATCGCCGCAGGCAAGGCGACCCCGGCACCGCCGGTGGGCCCGGCACTGGGCCAGGCGCAGATCAACATCATGGAATTCTGCAAGCAGTTCAACGCGCGCACGAATCAGAAAGAGATGGAGGGACTGATCATCCCGGTCGTGGTGTCGGTTTACAGTGACCGTTCTTTCACTTTCATCACCAAAACCCCGCCAGCCTCGATCCTGCTGAAGCGCGCTGCGGGCATCGCCAAGGGATCGGGCACGCCCAACAAAGATAAAGTTGGCAAGGTGACATTAAAACAGGTGGAAGACATCGCGAAGCAGAAGATGCCCGACCTCAACGCCGCTTCGGTTGACACCGCCATCAAGAGCATTCGCGGCACAGCTCGGTCGATGGGCATTGAAGTTGTTGGATAGTCTTGCGGTCGCTGGGAAATGATCGGGAAGGGCACGACTTCAGTCGTGCCGCTGAGACGCTCTTTTTCAGAGGCTTTAGCCACTGAGGTTCTCGGACAAGAGGGTCCGCGCCACAAATGTAGTCGAAATCACCACGGCTCACCAGATTAGCGTTGAGCGGTGGGAGACAAGGAAACGAAAATGAAAAAAGAAGGAAAAAATATCGCCAAGGCGCACGCTGCAGTTGAGAAGCGCCCTTACATTCTGCAAGATGCGGTTCCGCTCCTGCAGAAAGTCAAGTTCGCGAAATTTGACGAAACTGTCGAAATCACATTGCGCTTGGGAGTCGATCCCAAACACGCCGACCAGATGGTGCGGGGCACAGTTGTGCTGCCGCATGGGTTGGGCAAATCGAAGAAGGTCTTGGTAATCGCTTCAGGCGACAAGATCCGGGAAGCCGAAGCTGCGGGTGCCGATTACGCAGGCGGCGAAGAAATGGTTGAGAAGATCACTAAAGAAAACTGGACCGACTTCGACGCTCTCATCGCCACCCCTGACGTAATGAAATCGGTCGGCCGGCTGGGCAAGATTCTTGGCCCCAAAGGTCTGATGCCGAACCCGAAAACCGGCACCGTCACCGTAGATGTGGCCAAGGCTGTGCAAGAGGTAAAAGCGGGCAAGGTCGAATTCCGTACTGATAAGACCGCCCTGGTGCACTGTCCCGTTGGGAAGATTTCGTTCTCGCCGGATAAGCTGATTGAAAACGCGACGGTGCTGATCACCAGCGTGATCAAAGCCAAGCCGTCGGTAGCAAAAGGAAAGTACATTAAGGGCTGCACTCTAAGTTCAACCATGGGGCCTGGAATCTTGCTGGATACGGCTCCTATTGAGACTGCGGCCAAAGCTTAAGAGCTAGAGCAATGCCGGGCTTCGTCCGGCGGACAGCCGAGGGTGGCTGTCCAACACGAAATCATTAAGAGGATTCGACGATGGCAGTTACCAAAGCAAAAAAACACGAACAGGTCGAGAAGCTGAGTAAAGACCTGAAAAACGTATCGAATGCAGTCGTGGCTACCTATACCAAGATGACGGTGGCCCAGGACTACGAACTTCGCAAAGCTCTACGTGGCGCAGGCGCAAAGTATAAGGTCGTAAAAAATACACTGGCGGAGCTTGCGGCCAAGGGCACCAAGATTGAAGAGGGGCTTAAGGGTCTTTCCGGGGTGACCTCCATCGCCTATACCACGGGAGACCCTGTGGCTATGGCCAAGGCGCTCACCAAGTACGCCAAAGACACGCCGGAGTTTACTTTCAAAGTGGGCGTAGTCGAGGGCCGCGTCATTTCAATCAAAGAGATCGAAGCGCTGGCCAGTATGCCATCGAAGGACGAGTTGATGTCGAAGTTGCTGTTCCTGATCAATGCGCCGGCGCAGCGTTTGGTCACCGTGATGAACGCGGTCGGCCGCAACCTGGCTGTGGTGGTCGATCAGGGCGTGCAGCAGAAGAAGTTCAAGGAAGCGTGAGCGTGCAAGATGTTGTCAGGTGTGCGCCCGTGATGAAGATAAAGGACATCGTAAAGAACAATGTGGCGCGATTCTCCTTTTACCGGGCGGGAAACGCGTTCTTTGAGGTCGAGGTTGATGGGACGAAGTACAAATTCCCAGTGAGCCTTGATGATCTTGGAACGGCCACGCTCCTGGCGGAGCACAAGGCAATTACTTTAATGCGGTACATCCGCAAGGCTCTTGAGGATAAAACGTTCGTGAAGGCATAGCAAAGGTCGCGGACGATGTCGCCCGCGCCACATAAAAGTTTCGGGGCGGTGAAGGCCGCCCGAAGAGATTTGGTTATCGGAAGTCAGGGGTTGCGCGGTTCAGTTTCAGGCGTTGTCTGGCGCCGGAAAAAATGAGCCTGCCGCACTGGAAACCCGGCCCAGGATAACGAAATCGCAAAATTCATAACTTGAAGAGTGGAGAACCTAACATGGCAGACTTGCAACAGTTGGAAGATTCAATCGTAGGCTTGTCGCTGCTGGACGCGGCACAGCTCGTAAAAAAGCTTGAAGAGCGTCTCGGCGTCTCGGCTGCGGCGGCCGCTCCCGTAATGATGGCTGGTGGCGGCGGTGCGGCCGCCGGCGCGGCTCCGGCAGAGGAGAAGACAGAGTTCACCGTCGTTCTTAAAGAGGTCGGCGCCAACAAGATCAATGTAATCAAGGCCGTCCGCGAGGTCACCAGCCTGGGTTTGAAGGAAGCCAAGGAACTGGTGGATGGAGCGCCCAAGAACATTAAAGAAGGCGTTTCCAAGGACGAAGCCGAGACCATCAAGAAGAAGTTTACCGAGGCTGGCGCGGTCGTTGAAGTAAAGTGACCGCGCCTGGCGTGCGTGAGCGAAGACATCGATAACGCGGTTTTTGCGTTACCGATGGCGAAGCGGAGCCCGCCGCAGTCATCCTGAGCGTTCTTTGCGAAGGATCTGGGAGCGCTGGTGCTCTTGAGGTTATCCAAGCAGCCCGGCAAGCACCAGATCCGGTGCAACCCTCAGGAAATTTTAGGTTCTAGTTGTGAAGCCGGGGCGGGGGTGTTAGCATCTAACTTAACACCGCTTCCCCTGGCCTCACTCATCGCGGGCGAGACCCGCAGGGAAGCTTGGGCACTGTTCCGTGGGCAGGCGGAACGGAAACGGCCGAAGGAAACTGGCGCGAAAGAGAACAAATCAAGATTGGCGAAACGCCTTGAATGGCGTCTGCGGGAAGTCTTGTCCCTGCGGGCGCCCTGTCGTGTTTTCCCGGTTACACACTAGGTTCAACCAGATTCGCAACAGCAGCTAAGCAGCGCGGCGCGATCGGCGCCCAACATTCCGCGGGTTATCGCAGCGCACGGCTGCGCCTGACATTGGGAGTTCTTGACGATGAAGAATAATGCCTTCCGTAAACGTTTTGATTTTTCGAAAATTCCAGCGACCATCCAGATTCCGAACCTAATCGAGGTTCAGAAGCGTTCCTATGACCGCTTTCTGCAGATGGATAAGCTGCCTAGCGAACGCGAAGACGGCGGATTGCAGGCGGTCTTCCAGTCCGTCTTCCCGATCACCGACTTCCGCAACGTATCACAACTTGAGTTCGTGGACTACGCCATTGGTAACTGGGAGTGCAAATGTGGTCACCTCAAGGGGCTGCACCATCTTCGCACCACTTGTAAGAACTGCGGCAATACGGTCATCACCGATCCATTTCATCCCGGCGATGTGCTCTGCCAGAAGTGCGGCACTTATAACGCAAACACTCCAGATTTCTGCAACAAATGCGGCGACCCGGTCGGACTGCAATTGAAATACGACGTGGCCGAGTGCGAGGAGCGCGGCATGACCTACTCCGCGCCGCTCAAGGTCACGATGCGTCTGACGATTTTCGACAAGGACGCTGAGACCGGCAACCGCTCCATCCGCGATATTAAAGAACAGGAAGTATTTTTCGGCGACGTGCCACTGATGACGCAGAACGGCACTTTCATCATCAATGGCACCGAGCGCGTCATCGTCAGCCAGTTGCACCGCTCTCCAGGCGTGTTCTTCGAGACGGCAAACAATCGTACTTATTTTCTGGGCAAGATCATTCCCTACCGCGGTTCCTGGGTGGAGTTTGAATACGACCAGAAAAACGTCCTTTATGTCCGCATCGACCGCAAGCGCAAGTTCCTGGGAACGATCTTCCTGCGCGCTCTCGGCCTGCGTTCTGGCGAAGACATCCTTCGCGCCTTCTATACCGTCGATCGCATTGCCATCAAGGACAAGAAACTCTACTGGACGCTCGACCCCGCCAGCGAAAAAGCCACCAATCTGCTGGGCATGAAGCTGGCGCATAGCATCAAGAACAAGTCGGGCGACGAAATCGCCCACTCCGGTCGCAAGCTGAATGCGCAGACTTTGAAGGAAATTCAAAAAGCAAAGATCTCCGAGATCGAAGTCGATGTCACCGATCTCGAAGGCGCATGGGCCGCTGCCGATGTGGTCGACACCACCACTGGCGAAGTGCTGCTCGAAGCCAATACCGAACTGAATGCCGACAAAGTCTCGAAGATTCTCGATTCCGGCGTAGTCGAGATGAGCCTGTTCTTCCCCGAGCGCGACGACGTAGGCACGGTCATCAGCCAGACGCTGAAGCGCGATTCGGTGAAGACTCCGCAGGAAGCGCTGATTGAGATCTATCGCAAACTGCGCCCCGGCGATCCGCCGACGCTTGACACCGCCACGGCGCTGTTCCACGGCATGTTCTTCGATCCGCGCAAGTACGACTTTTCGAAGGTCGGGCGGCTGAAGTTCAACATCAAGCTGTTCGAGAATCAGGATGCCACCAGTCTCGACAAGCGCACTCTCGATCCCGACGATTTTTACGCCACCATTGGCTATCTGCTGAAGTTGCGGAAAAATATCGGATCAGTCGACGACATCGATCATCTGGGCAACCGCAGGGTTCGAGCCGTCGGCGAACTGATGGAGAACCAGTTCCGCATCGGCCTGGTCCGCATGGAACGGGCGATTAAAGAAAAAATGTCCGTCTACCAGGAAATGTCCACGGCCATGCCGCACGACCTGGTCAACGCCAAACCTGTGATGGCCGCGATCCGCGAATTTTTCGGATCGTCCCAGCTCTCCCAGTTCATGGATCAGACGAACCCGCTCTCCGAGATCACGCATAAGCGCCGTCTCTCGGCCCTTGGGCCGGGCGGTCTCTCGCGCGAGCGCGCCGGATTCGAAGTGCGCGACGTTCATCCCACACACTACGGTCGCATCTGTCCGATCGAGACGCCGGAAGGCCCGAACATCGGTCTGATCTCGTCGTTGAGCTGCTACGCCCGCATCAACGACTACGGTTTCATCGAATCGCCCTACCGCAAGATCAAAGGTGGACGCGTGATCGACTACGTCACCGTGGTGAATACAGGCGACAGCGATTACAAAGTCGGCGATCACATGGAAAAGCATGAGATCGAGAAGATCAATGCTGAATTGAAGGAGAAGCGCAAGAAGCCCGCGCAGGTCGATCCTTTCTCTTTCTATCTTTCCGCGTGGGAAGAAGACCGGCACACCATCGCACAGGCCAACGTTGAACTGGACGACAAAGGCCGCATCACCGCCGAACTGGTCAACGCCCGCAAGGCCGGCAACTTCGTGCTGGTGAGCCGCGACGAAGTGGACTACGTCGATGTCAGCCCCAAGCAACTGGTTTCCGTCGCCGCATCTTTGGTTCCGTTCCTCGAACACGACGACGCCAACCGCGCGCTGATGGGCGCGAACATGCAACGCCAGTCTGTGCCACTTCTGCGCGCGCAAGCGCCGATCGTGGGCACTGGAATGGAAGGCGTCACCGCTCGCGACTCCGGCGCAGTCGTTCTCGCTCGGCGAAACGGCATCATCGACTCGGTCGACTCCGACCGCATCATCGTGCGCGTTGAAGGCGAGCACCATCCCACGCAGCTGTCGCGTGAGGTGGGCAGCGACATTTATCAGCTCACCAAGTTCAAGCGTTCCAACCAGAACACCTGCATCAACCAGAAGCCTGTGGTGAAAAAAGGTCAGCGCGTGCTGAAGGGCGAGGTCATCGCCGACGGTCCTTGCACCGATCACGGCGAGTTGGCTCTTGGACGAAACGTCCTTGTGGCCTTCATGCCGTGGCGCGGCTACAACTTTGAAGACGCAATCCTCGTATCCGAGAAAATGGTGAAGGACGACTACTACACTTCACTGCACATCGAGGAGTACGAGATCGAAGCGCGCGATACCAAGCTTGGTCCGGAAGAAGTCACGCGCGACATTCCAAACGTCAGCGAGACCATGCTGCGCAATCTGGATGAAGCGGGCGTCATTCGTATCGGCGCCAGCATCAAGCAGGGCGACATTCTGGTGGGCAAGGTAACGCCGAAGGGCGAAACTCAGCTCACGCCGGAGGAAAAACTGCTGCGCGCGATCTTCGGCGAAAAAGCCGGCGACGTGCGCGATGCTTCACTCTACTGTCCGCCGGGCATCGAGGGCGTGATCGTCGATGTGAAGATCTTCTCCCGCAAAGGCCAGGAAAAGGACGAGCGGGCAAAATCGATCGAAGCCGCGCAGATCGGCAAGCTGGAGAAAAATCTCTCCGACGAGATCCGCATTCTTACCGACGAGCGCCTCAAGCGTCTGGAAAACATTCTCGGAGGCAAGGAAGTCCAGGCCGACCTGCACGACGAGCGCACTAACAAGCGTTTGCTTACCAAGGGCAACATCCTTGACCGCGACGCCATCGAACGCATCTCTACCCGCAACCTGAAGCGTATCAAGTACGCCGACAAGGATCCGCGGGTGAATGAGCAGATCGACGAGATCGAGGAAATGACGTCGCGCCAAATCGACGTGCTCAAGAAAATCGTCAACGAGAAGAAAGACAAACTTACCAAAGGCGATGAGCTGCCGCCGGGCGTGATCAAGTTGGTCAAGGTCTACATCGCCATGAAGCGCAAGCTGAGCGTGGGCGACAAGATGGCCGGGCGTCACGGCAACAAGGGCGTGATTGCCCGCATTCTGCCGGAAGAGGATATGCCGTACCTCGAAGACGGAACGCCGGTCGAGATCGTGCTGAACCCCCTCGGCGTCCCCAGCCGTATGAACGTGGGGCAGATTCTCGAAACGCACTTGGGATGGGCGGGCTACACTCTGGGCGAGAAAATCACCAACTTGCTCAAGGAAAACACCCGCACGGAAGCGATTCGGCGCGAGTTGAAAGCCCTGTTTAAGGATTCGAAACTCGCCGACATCATCTCCGACATGAGTGACGACGAACTCGAATCCGTGGCTCCCACACTCGCCCGCGGCGTGTACATGGGCTCGCCCGTATTCGATGGCGCAAAGGAGGGCGAGATCAAGGCTCTACTGGAGCGTTCAGGTCTGCCTACTTCGGGTAAGACGACGTTGCATGACGGCATGACCGGCGACCAGTTCGAACAGCCCGTCACCGTCGGCTATATCTACATGCTGAAGCTGTCGCATCTGGTAGACGACAAGATTCACGCGCGTTCCATTGGGCCTTACTCGCTCATCACCCAGCAACCCTTGGGTGGCAAGGCGCAGTTCGGCGGACAGCGCTTCGGCGAAATGGAAGTCTGGGCCCTCGAAGCCTACGGCGCAGCATTCATTCTGCAGGAGCTGCTGACCGCCAAGTCCGACGACGTTTACGGCCGCACCAAGATTTACGAGGCCATCGTCAAGGGCGAAGCCGCCATGGAGCCGGGCGTGCCCGAATCGTTCAACGTACTGATCCGCGAATTGCAATCGCTCTGCCTCGACGTGGAGCTGATCAAGACCGGGGAAAAGAAACCCACGGCCAGCGCGGCAGCAGATTAACTGCAGTACCCAGTCCCTAGGTACCCAGTGCGAAGCTGTCCACTGGTGCCGGGTCGGAAAGGATTGGACGACTCCAAGTTTTGATAAGAAACGTTTCGCGGGACAGTGCTCTCGGATCTTCGCGAAACATAAACTTCAGGTACTGAGTACTGGCAACTGGGTACTGGGTACTGCTTTCCGAGAGCAGGAAGCGGAGGAACACCTTGTTTCGTTCGAGCCCGTTCGAAATGCAAAACACCATCGCGGATTTCGATGCCATCCGCATAAGTCTGGCCTCTCCGGAAAAAATCCGGAGCTGGTCTCACGGTGAAGTCACCAAGCCTGAGACCATTAACTACCGCACCTTCAAGCCGGAGCGGGACGGCCTGTTCTGCGCCCGCATCTTCGGCCCCGTAACCGATTGGGAATGCCTCTGCGGCAAGTACAAGCGCATGAAGCACCGCGGCGTGATCTGCGACAAGTGCGGCGTGGAAGTCACGCTTTCCAAAGTCCGTCGCGAGCGCCTGGGACACATCGAGCTGGCTTCGCCCTGCTCACATGTGTGGTTCTTCAAAGGCCTGCCCAGCCGCATCGGTCACCTGCTCGACATTTCCCTGCGCGACCTCGAGTCCGTTCTATATTTCGAGGCCTACGTCGTGGTCGAGCCCGGCGACGCTCCGGTGAAAGAGCGCGAAGTAATTAAAGACGAGGCCAAGTTCCGCGAGCTGGATCAGCAGTACCGTCCGGCCGGATTCAAAGCCATGATGGGCGCCGAGGCCATCAAGGAACTTCTAAAACGCATCGACACCGACGGCTTGTCCATCGAACTCCGCGAGAAGATGAAGAACGAGAGCTCGCTGCAGAAGCGGCTCAAGTACACGAAGCGCTTGAAAGTCGTCGAAGCTTTCCGCCGCAGCGGCAACAAGCCGAGTTGGATGATCCTCGACGTGATCCCGGTGATTCCACCGGAGCTGCGTCCTCTGGTTCCACTCGATGGCGGCCGCTTCGCGACCTCCGATCTAAACGATCTCTACCGCCGCGTCATCAACCGCAACAACCGGTTGAAGAAGCTGATGGACCTACACGCGCCGGAAGTGATCGTACGCAACGAAAAGCGCATGCTGCAGGAAGCAGTCGACGCGCTGTTCGATAACGGCCGTCGCGGTCGCATTCTGCGCGGTGCTAACAACCGTCCGCTCAAGTCTCTTTCCGATACTCTCAAGGGCAAGCAGGGCCGCTTCCGCCAGAACCTGCTCGGCAAGCGCGTCGACTACTCTGGACGTTCCGTCATCGTGGTCGGCCCCGAACTCAAGCTGCACCAGTGCGGTCTGCCAAAGAAGATGGCGCTCGAACTGTTCAAGCCGTTCATCTATCACCGGCTCGAACAAACCGGCAACGTCACCACCATCAAGCAAGCCAAAGAAATGGTCGAGCAACAGGAACCCATCGTGTGGGACATCCTGGAAGAGGTCATCAAAGACCATCCCGTGCTGTTGAACCGCGCCCCCACGCTCCATCGGCTGGGCATTCAGGCGTTTGAGCCGGTGCTCGTCGAAGGCAAGGCCATCAAGATCCATCCGCTGGTCTGCACGGCGTTCAACGCCGATTTCGACGGCGATCAGATGGCGGTGCACATTCCGCTGTCTCCGGAAGCGCAGGTCGAAGCCAGCGTGCTGATGCTGGCCTCGCACAACATCCTTTCGCCCGCGTCAGGCCAGCCCATCACCGTTCCCACGCAGGATATGGTTTTGGGTCTCTATTACCTGACGAAAGGCAAGCCGGGTGCAAAGGGCGAAGGCCGCGTGTTCGCCAACATCGAAGAAGTTCTGATGGCACTGGAAGCGGGCGAAGTGGAAACGCTCAGCCCGATTCGCCTGCGCTACTCCGGTGAATTGATCGACCTCACCACCGCCTACGACGATCAGGACATCATTCACACCGAGCCGGTTCAGGTGGACCGCACCTTCATCAACACCACGGTCGGACGCGCCATTCTGAACGACCACCTTCCCGAGGGCATGCCTTACATCAACGGCCTGCTCAAAAAGAAAGGTATCGGAGCGCTGGTGAACTACGGTTACCTCCGCTTCGGGCTCGAGACCACGGTCAA
Source organism: uncultured Acidobacteriota bacterium (assembly GCA_963842075.1). Lineage (GTDB taxonomy): Bacteria > Acidobacteriota > Terriglobia > Terriglobales > Acidobacteriaceae > Sulfotelmatobacter. The sequence goes on from CAWJFA010000025.1 coordinate 212,041, forward strand.
GATGCTCGATGAAGTGAAAGAGTTCGGCTTCAAGTACGCGACGAAAGCCGGCCTTTCCATCGGCATCGACGACATGGTCATCCCTGACAGCAAGAAGACCCTGGTCAAGGACGCCGAAAAACAAGTCGTCGCCGTGCAACAGCAATACCTCGACGGAGCAATCACCAATGGCGAGCGCTACAACAAGGTCATCGAAATCTGGTCGGCCATCACGGAAAAAGTTGCCGACGAGATGTTCGGTCAAATGCAGCGGCGCGACAAGGAAGGCTTCATTAACCCGATTTATGTCATGGCTGATTCCGGCGCTCGCGGATCGAAACAGCAGATTCGCCAGCTCTCAGGCATGCGTGGACTGATGGCCAAGCCTTCCGGTGAAATCATCGAGTCTCCCATCACGGCAAATTTCCGTGAAGGGTTAACGGTGCTCGAATATTTCGTCTCGACGCACGGCGCCCGCAAGGGACTGGCCGATACGGCGCTCAAGACGGCCGATTCCGGCTACCTCACGCGACGTCTCGTCGACGTGGCGCAGGACGTCATCATCAGCGAGTACGACTGTGGCACCGTCGATGGTATTTACGTCCAGGGTATCGTCGAAGCCGGCGAGATTATCGAACCTTTGCGCGACCGCATCGTGGGCCGCGTATCGCTTGAGAAGATCAAAGACTACGACGGCAACGTGATCGTCGACATCAACAACGAGATCACCGAAGAACTCGCCGGATCGATTCAAGCCGCCGGAATCGAGCGGGTGAAGATTCGTTCGGTCCTCACCTGCGAATCGAAACGCGGCGTCTGCGTCATGTGTTACGGCCGCAACCTGGCCTCTGGCCGCCTCGTCGAACTCGGCGAAGCCACCGGCGTAATCGCCGCTCAATCGATCGGCGAGCCGGGAACGCAGCTCACGATGCGTACCTTCCACATCGGTGGTACGGCTTCGCGAGTCTCCGAGCAGTCGCGTCTCGATGCCAAGAACAACGGCACCGTGCGTTTCATCGGATTGCAAACGGTGAAGTCGAAATCCGGCGACTTGGTGGTGATGAACCGCCAGGGCTCGATTGCAGTGGTCGACGAAAAGAACCGCGAGCGCGAGCGCTACTCCGTAATCTACGGCGCCAAACTCAAGGTCAACGACGGCGACGCCGTGCAGCAAGGCAAGATCATGGTCGAGTGGGATCCCTACACCTTCGCCATCCTTACCGAAATCGGCGGCACTGCACAGTTCAAAGACCTGCAAGAAGGAGTGACTCTCCATGAAGAAGTGGATGAGGTCACCGGATTGTCGCGGCACGTGGTAGGCGATTCGCCCGATGAGAAGCGCCAGCCGGCGGTCGTGGTGAAGGGCAAGACCAGCAAGCGTTACCTCATGCCCTCGCGCGCTCACCTCATGGTGCAGGACGGCGATACGGTTTTCCCGGGCGACGTACTGGCCAAGATCCCGCGCGAAACCACCAAAACGAAAGACATCACCGGTGGTCTGCCGCGTGTAGTCGAACTCTTCGAAGCGCGCAAACCGCACGAAACCGCGGTCATCAGCGAGATTGATGGCACTGTGAAATTCGGCGAGGTCTCGAAGGGGCAGCGCAAACTGTATGTGCAGGCCGATAACGGCACGGAAAAAGAATACTCGGTGCCGCGCGGCGTTCACATCAACGTACAGGAAGGCGAGCGCGTGAAAGCTGGCGAACCCTTGATGGACGGCCCGCTCAACCCCCACGACATTCTGGCCGTTCTCGGCGAAAAAGAGCTGCAGTCTTACCTGGTAAACGAAATCCAGGAAGTCTACCGCTTGCAGGGCGTCAACATCTCGGACAAGCACATCGAAGTGATTGTCCGCCAGATGATGCGCTGGGTGAAGGTCGAGGACGTGGGCGACACCACGTTCCTGCTGGAGCAGCAACTGGATAAGTTCCGCTTCCGCGAAGAGAACGAGCGCGTGATCAAGGAAGGCGGCAAGCCGGCTACCGGACGCCCGCTGCTCCTCGGCATCACGAAAGCTTCGCTCTCGACCGACTCGTTCATCTCGGCGGCGTCCTTCCAGGAGACCACGCGAGTGCTCACCGAAGCTTCCATTCAGGGAGCGGTCGATCACCTGCGCGGGCTCAAGGAAAACGTCATCGTCGGCCGCCTCATCCCTGCCGGGACCGGCATGGAGTACTACCGCAACGTACGCCTCTCGCCAGAAATGGAAGAGGCTGCGGCCAAGGTACAGGCGGAAGTCTCGGCTGCGTACGAAGAAGCCGAGCGCGCTCTCGAAATGATGCGCCACGAGGGCGAAACCGAAGAATTGGCCGCGGAATAGGCCAAAATAAGGTTAATATCGGGGGCGAACTAGTTCGCCCCCGAGCCCGTTTTTGGCTACTAACTACTAATGCACGCCAACGCACAGCGATTGCCGACCGAGGAACCTTCCCCTCTTCTCTCGTTGCAAGCCGCGCCCTCGCACCATAAGCTAAGTCCAGCCATGCTCCGTTTTTTGCGTCTTCTGCGGCTGGCCTTTTGGCGTGCCTTCCAGCACGATGCCTTCTCTATCGCCAAAGCTTCCGCCTATTCTTCCATCCTTACTTTTTTCCCTGCGTTGCTGGTCGTCGGATCTGTGTTGGCCACCTGGCGCAAAGGGGCTCCGTTTATGCGGGAGATCACTTACGCGTTATCCCGCATCCTTCCGGCAGGCAGTAATACTGCCATGAATTTTCTGCGGGGCGCGGCCCAACGCCCGGTGGGCCTGCTGGTCACGGCCTCCCTGTTGACGCTCTGGACCGCCTCCGGCGTAATGATTTCCTGGATGGAAGGCTTCCGCCGTTGTTACGAGCTTCCGAAAGTCTGGGGACTCGTGAAGGAGCGGCTGATCTCATTCCTGCTCGTTATCTTCGCCCTCCTGCCCATGACTTTCGCCACTTTGCTGGTGGCCTTCGGCAGCAAAATCGAAACCGACATTCTCTATTACACCGCTCGCGAATTCAGCCCCTACATCCTGCTGATGTGGGCCGTCATTCGCTGGATCATTGCCACGCTCACCAGCATTGCCGTGATCGCGCTCATCTACCACAACGCAGTCCCGCGTACCCAGCCCTGGCACAGCGTAATCCCGGGCGCCACACTCGCTACCGGAATGTGGTTCTCCTCTACCCTGCTGTTTGGCTTTTACCTTAAACACTATGCCGATTACAGCATTATTTACGGATCCCTCGGCGCCGCCATTGCTCTGCTGGTGTGGATGTATATGGTCTCGCTCGTCATTCTCGTGGGCGCAGAATTCAACGCCATGCTATTCCCGCGCGCCATGCTGGGAAAAGAGCTGATCGCAATCAATCACGCTAAAGTGTAAATACCCAGGAAAACACCAGGCACTGCAGAAAATGCAGAATCTGCCGATCTTTTATTCATATTCATCATGGAAATTTCAATTGCATGCCATTGCATCGTTTGCTGGCGATCTGCGAATTGAGAAACCGCAAACTATTACAATAGTCTTACTTGATAAGAGCCCCCTTAACTGTGCCAACGAAACTACGCAAGCCAGAACTCGAAACGAAAATCTCTCGACCTCTCGCAGATGCCCCGTCGTTCACTGTGCCGTCCCCTTCGTCGGGTACAACCACCTCCGCGCGCCGCGCCAAGATCATCTGTACCATCGGTCCAGCCTGCCACTCTGAGGCAGCAATGCGCGACCTGCTCCGCCTCGGCATGGATGTCGCCCGCCTGAACTTTTCTCACGGCTCGCACCAGGATCACGCCCGCAATATCGAACGTCTGCGTCGCGCCGCCGAAGGGGAAAACCGCACCGTTTGTATTCTGCAGGATCTGCAAGGCCCCAAGATCCGTACTGGACGCCTGGAACACCACGAACCAGTTCTTCTTAAAAGCGGCTCGACCATTGTGATCACCCCGCGGGACATCGCTGGCACGGCGACCCGCATCGGAACTACCTTCCAGGATCTTGCTCGCGAAGTCAGCGTTGGCGCACGTATTCTATTGCGTGACGGACTCATCGAATTGCGCGTGCGCACCATCCGCGGCAAAGATGTAGTCTGTGACGTTTTGAATGGCGGAACTTTGGGCGAGCATCAGGGCATCAACCTTCCCGGCACCGCTTTGTCGATTCCCGCGTTAACCGAGAAAGATCGTAAAGACTTGGAGTTTGGCCTGAAGAATGGCGTGGATGCGGTGGCCCTTTCTTTCGTCCGCACTGCGGCCGACGTGAATATGGTCAGGCAAATCGTGGTCGCTTTGGGCCGTGACATGCCTCTCATCTCGAAGTTGGAGAAGCCACAGGCTATCGATAACATCGAAGAAATTCTGGAGGCCTCCGATGGCGTGATGGTCGCGCGCGGCGACCTCGGCGTCGAAATGGCTCCGGAAAAAGTCCCGGTTATTCAGAAGCATGTCATCCGGCGTGCCGCGCAATGGCGTAAGCCCGTGATCACGGCCACGCAAATGCTCGAGTCGATGATCGAAAACCCGCGCCCCACACGCGCCGAGGCCAGCGACGTGGCGAATGCCATCTTCGATGGCACGGATGCGGTTATGCTTTCGGCGGAGACCGCCAGCGGCAGTTATCCCCGCGAGGCCGTAGCCATGATGTCGCGCATCGTAATCGAGGCGGAGAGCAACATGGAGGAGTTAACCCCGCCGCGCCGCCGTCGTGACCGTGAAGGCCTATCCGTCGCCGAAACTATTTGCGAGTCCATTGCCCACGCCGCTGAAGATCTGCCCATGGGTGCAATCGCCGTTTTCACCGAGACTGGCAACACCGCCCGCATGATTTCCAAGTACCGGCCGCAAGCCGCCATCTTCGCTTTTACTCCGAGCTCCACTGTGGCCCAGCGTACCCACATGTATTGGGGCGTCCATCCCATGAAATGTAATCAAGGCCTTTCCACAGACAGCATGGTCGATGTGGCCGAGCATCAATTGTTGACCCGCGGCTTGCTCAAGCCCGGAGAGGTGCTCGGAGTGGTCGCCGGCACTCGCCAGGCTTCCGGTTCCACCAACTTCATGCGGCTGCACACCGTCACCCGAGAAGAGGCCAGCGCCGTCACCCCCACTACTCGCAAACGCACCGCCGCACGTCAGAAGATATAATCGCGGAGTATGTCGCAGGAATATCTATCGGTGGCCATCTGGGAGCCTTTGCCCGGCCTCGAGGCTGCTTCGCTGCTGACCATCCGTGAACTCAGCGCCATCATCGCGAAAAAGGGATATGGCCGCGATCTTCTTTACCACAGCGCTAACTCGTATGTGCTGCTTCGTTACTGGAACTCCGAGGACGCGCGCCGCACCGCCCATGAGGATCCCGAGTTGCTTCGTTGCTGGGCCCGTCTGGGTAACGAAATTCAAATCCTGAAAGTCTATGAGAAGCTCGAAGAAGTCGGCGTATAAGATCATGTGGGGACAGCCACCTCGGCGGTCCAGCCAAGCGGAGCGAGGCTTTCAGGTAGTCGCCTGCTAGAACTTAAGTAGAGCTAAAAGCAAGCCATCATTTATGTCTGCCGATTCCAGCCCGCAAGTTTTCACCGATGTCGGCTCTGACCCGTTTGTGCGCGGACTTCTGCACCGTCCCTCCCATCCCAATGGCAACGGCTTGGTCCTCAGTCACGGCGCCGGATCGAATTGCGGGGCTCCCCTGCTGATTGCTTTGGCGGAAACTTTTGCCCGAGCAGGCTATCTTGTGTTGCGCTGCGATCTTCCCTTTCGTCAGGATCGGCCTTATGGACCGCCTGGTCCCGGCGATGCCAAGCGCGATCGTGCCGGGCTTAAGAATGCAGTTGCAGCACTCAAGCATCTGGGCGGCGACCGCATCTTTCTCGGCGGCCATTCCTACGGCGGACGCCAATCAAGTATGCTCTGCGCCGAACAACCGGAGAACGCGCCTGAACTCGCCACAGGACTTCTCCTTCTTTCCTATCCCCTTCATCCTCCCCGCAAACCCGAGCAGCTCCGCACCCAGCATTTTTTCAATTTGCGCACCCCCGCTTTGTTTGTCCAGGGCACGCGCGATCCCTTCGGCTCGATCCCGGAAATCGAGCAAGCATTAAAACTAATTCCAGCGAACACAAAGCTTCTGCCCGTCGAGGGCGCGGGTCACGATTTAGGTTTTAAAGGGAAAGCGAAACACAAGGAATTGCCGGAGAAAATACTCGCAGCGTTTCAGCTATTTCTGTAGAGACGTTGCTTGCAACATCTTCGCTGCGGCGAGAAAAACGCAGGGAGCATTTCTAATCTGTCATTCCGACCGAGCGGCGCGAAGCGAGCGAGTGGAGGAACCTGCTTCTTCTTTGCCCCGAGGGCGACATGCCAGTCACCACTAATTCACCCACCCTGACTTCGAGCCGCCGTTCCCCTTGCGCGAGTCGTCGTCCGGCGGAATGTAGTTGCCGTGTTCGTCGAAATGGACATCGCGGTCATGTTTTCGCATGTAAACTTCAAATTTCTTCGCCGCCTGCCGCCGCTTCCACCGGTAATAATCATTGCGCACGCTGAAATATCGTTCTGTCGCGCCAAACATCAGTCCGCGGCCCGGAACGAACTTGATGTAGAGAAACCCGAAAAGCAGTCCGCCCAGGTGTGCGAAGTTTGCTACCCCGCCCTGCGAAGGCTGAAAAGTAGCGATCACTACCACGAAAATGATGATCCCCACCAGATACTTCGCCTTAATGGAAAATGGGAACGGAAAAAGAAATACCTCGCGGTCGCCATAGAGCATGCCGAACGCAATCAGCAACCCGTAGATTCCACCCGAAGCTCCGATGGTAGGAACTGTCGGTGAGGCGCCCGGCAATCCGGTGTAAGAGACCGCCAGGGTCACGAGTGCCGCGCCGATCACGCAGAAAAAATAAAATTCAAGAAACTTGCGAGAGCCCCAGTCCTGCTCCTCCTGCGAGCCAAACATCCACAGCGTCAACATGTTCAACAGCAAATGGCCTACGCTGGCGTGCAGGAAGGAGTAGGTGACGAGCTGCCACACAAATACATAGTGCAGCACGAAAAATGGAACCAAGCCAAAATAGACCTCTACGTCCCGCGCCAGTTGCGGAGCGACCGCTCCCAATACCACCTGCAGAAAATAAATCGCTGCACAAATAATGATGAGCCGCTTCACCCATCGCGTGAATGGCGGAAAACTCAGCGTCATGGACCGTCCGCGAGGCATAGAGTTCAGTGGCTGGCTGGCGACGGAGAGAAGCACAACTCCAGATCAAGCTGCATTCTTCCTGTCATCTTATCAGGTTACCCGCTCCTAGCGTTCCGGCGTCGGCACCACCGGCAAACTCCTGTGTCCCTGGTCGTCGACCGCCCTCACTGCAAAGATGACATTATCCTTCGAAAGTTTCACGGTCGCACGAGTCACATTGCCGACCTTTTCCACATGTTCCCATTCGGGGCTGGTCGTGGAGCGCCACAGAACCTCGTATTCGGCCGCTCGCCCGCCCGGAGACGCTTCCCAGGTAAGGGTTGAGTCATTCTCCAGATCTTTCGTCAGCACGTGCACATTGGCCGGCGGGGCCGGCGCCGATGCCAGCGCTGCCAGCGTCGCCGCATTCAGCCGCGCCACGTGCGCCACATAGTCGAAATCCACAAACTTGGGCAGATCGCCGTATTCGATGCCGTTCTCGGTGCGTACATTCTGATGCTGGTGATGAAAATCCTCGCGGAATTCAGTAAAGCGCACGGCGGCAAATCCCTGCTGGTTGAATGAATAGTGGTCGCCACCACGCAAATAGCGGTCCAGCCGAAACACCAGCATCGGCTTCAGACCTACATCATAGGCCTGCCCTACGTCGGCAACATAACGCGCCAATTGCCGCGAAGCTGAGTCGTTCTCGCCCCCTAACCCGCGAATCCGTCGAATTTCCTGCTCGGTCGCCGCAGCCGGCAAGCCTTCGGAAAACACGCGCACCACGCTGTGATCCTGCTCCGCGCTCTTGTCGCCCCCCACAATGTCATTGTTAAGCACCGCCTCTACGTTCCAGCCCTGTTCTTTGGCCATCTTTTCCTTGGCCATCTGGGCGAAGTGATGACTGCCATTCAGCCCCTGCTCCTCGCCCGCGACCGTCAGAAAAATGATCGTCGCCGGAAACTTCATCTTGCTCAAAACCCGCGCGCACTCCAGGCTCACGGCCGCTCCACTCGCGTCGTCATTCGCACCCGGAGCATCGCCCTTGGTGTCGAGAATGTCGCTGTTGCGAGAATCGTAGTGCCCAGTCACCAGCACGATCCGCTTCGCGTTCTCCGCGTCCGTCCCTTTCAAAACCGCATAAACGTTGGTGATGACGGTGGGCTGCGGAATGCGCTCGCCGGCGGGCTCGGTGAAGCTGTCAACTTTCACCTCTAGGCAGCCGCCACAATCCTTTGAGTACCGCTCGAATTCAGACCGGATCCACTCTTCGGCCGCGCCAATACCGCGTCCAGCCGCGATCCCAGCCGGATCCTGCGCCGAAATCGTCGATCGGGTTCCGAAGCTCACCAGCCTCTCAATATTTGCCCGGATGTGCTCGGCTGAGACTTGCTGCAGCGCAGCCGAAATGTGGCTATCCGCGGGCATCGGTTCAGAACCCGTGGGTCCTGGACGGGTTTTTGCTGTCGACCCTGCGGCGGTGGCCACTACCAGCGACACCAGAAACAGCCACCCCCTGCTCTTGCGAGACGAAATCATGTAGGCTCCGGCGTAAGAATTGTCAAGGGCTACTGCCGATAAAAAATCTCGGCCTCTCCGGTACCCGCCCCTTGACCTACGGCGAGGGAGAATCTAAATATTATCAGTGGTATCTAACAATGGTGTTGAATGGAGTGGAAGAATCATGGTTCTTTGTCCCGAGTGCGAAACCGACCTCGATGTGGAGGAAGAAGAAGTCGATGAGGGAGAAATCGTCTCTTGTCCCGAGTGTGGCACGGACTTCGAGGTAGTAACCACCAGCCCGCTGGAACTCAAGGCGGTCGAGGAAGGCTATGTCGAAGAGGAAGCAGAAGTGGAGACCGAAGACGGTGACGACTCCTAAGCTCGGCCGCCATATTTCGCCCGCGCGTCGCTCCGCTTTCTTTCTGCTGCTGCTTCTTCTTGTCCTCTCCTCCCTCGGTCCGAATGTGTTGCCCTTAGGCGTGGCTTCTCCCGCCACCAAGAAGCTGAAACCGACCGATCCCTACGCCCTCATCTTCGGCACGGTCTGGGGACCGGACGATCACCCCGTCCACGGCGTGAAGGTCAAGATCCGCCGCGTGCCCGATAAAAAGGCCCGCTGGGAGGTTTATTCCGACCACGCCGGCGAATTCGCGCAGCGGGTTCCCGCCGGCGAAGGCAACTATGTGGTCGAAGCCGATCTCAAGGGTGTGAAAACTGCAGATGGACACCCTTTGCATCTAGCGGAACCTGTGTCCATACACGTAGAGTATGACGAGCGCGTCGATATCGGCTTACATCTGACGCGCTAGACAATTCGAGCTAAAAAAGCTAAACGGGTAGGAACAAGATTCGCATGACTCCCAGACGTGCTTTCACCAACGCCTCCCTCGTTGCCGCCGCTTTCCTGCTCCTGATGTCCGCGGGGGCTCACGCTTCGCCCGACAAGAAGGATAAGCAGCAGGGTCGCTTGCTCTACGGCAAAGTGCTCGACCAGCAGGACAATCCCGTGGTCAATGCAATCGTCTATCTGACCAATACCCGCACCCACGCCGTAAAAACCTACATCATTGGCCAGGATGGCACCTATCGTTTCCCCGGCCTTTCCATGATGGATTACGAAGTCTATGCGCAGTACAACGGACATAAGAGCGACTCCAAGTCCGTCAGCCAGTTCGACGATCGATCGCAGGTCTACATCGACCTTAAGATCAATATGCAATAAAGCCGCAAACGTAAAGATACATTTGCCATACAACTTTTTATGATTCCCAGGGTTCAATAGGTGAAAGATGTTTTGCGGGAGGAGACCTTGAAAGAATTGCGCGTGCTTCAGAATAAGGGTCGCGCCCTGGCTGCTGGGTTCGCGACCTTCGTTGTCATTGCTGCGGCGGTGCTGTCGGCCGGCGCCCAACAAGGTGCCATGAGTCCTTATCAAGACGAACAAGACGGCGTCAGCGCCGGCGGCAAGTGGATGGAGTTCCGCTCGGAAGACAAGATGACCGGAGCAAAGAAGGTCCGCTTTGAACTGATGTCGAACAATTACCTGCGGGAAGACCCGGACTCCAAACCACGAATCGAAATCGTCTGCACCAATGGTAAATTCGAGTACTCCGACTTCAATCCCGGCGCCAGGCTGGGACGCCCGGATTATCCCGGCTTCTGGGGCCAGCCAAAAATGGAGGTCATGGTGCGCATCGATGGAAGCCACGACCACAAAGGTTGGAACTGGGTGCGCGGACATTTCCTCGCCATGGATAAAGGCACCGTGCGCGGCTTGATCGGCGCGCAGATATTCAACCTGGAATTCAAAACCAGGACCGGTCCACAGATCGCGGAATTCTCGCCCGGAGGTTTGAACCTGGACGAGGTACGCCGCGCGTGCGATCTGACTCCCCACAAGCCCTAGCCAAGCTGCGAGTCGGTAATTTATGTTCCCAAAGGCTGAGCCTGCGGGCTCAGCCTTTTTCTTCTCTCTCGGCTGGCCTCATGTCGCCCTCCTTGACGGCGTGACCTTGGGCGCTGCCCCGTCAGTTACTTGCGCGCCCATCTGCTCTGCTGGTTCACTTGAATCGTCCAGCAACCGAGTTCAGGCAGCGAGGTCAAAATTAAGATGGGCGGAAGCGTAATCGAAGCGGCGGCGTTCTTCCTGTTCGTGGTCGGAGTGCTCGTCTACGTAGTCATCCTTTACAACGAACTGATCCGGCTGCGCAATGACAACGACCGCGCATGGGCCAACATCGACGTTCTGCTCAAGCAGCGGCACGATGAGATCCCAAATCTTGTCGAGACCGTGAAGGGATACATGCAGCACGAGCAGCAGACGCTGCTGGCGGTGACCCAGGCGCGAGCCGCATCAATGAACGCGGCCAGCATCGGACAGAAAGCTCAAGCTGACGTAATGATGACAGGCGCGCTACGCGGGCTGTTCGCCGTCGCGGAAAACTATCCCCAACTTAAGGCCAACGAAAACTTCCTCAAGTTGCAAACCCGCATCAGCGAACTGGAAGACCGCATCGCAGACCGTCGCGAGTTCTTCAATGACGATGTCAATACCTACAACACCCGAATTGGCCAGATTCCCGAGGTGTTCGTGGCCAGTTTCATGAATCTGAAGCCCCGATCCATGTTCAATGTTTCTGATGAGGATCGCAGGTTGGTTGAGGTAAAGTTCCAGGGCCAGGGCGCGGCCGGTGCCTAGGCCTCAAAAGCCTCCCTAGCCTCGAGCAAGCTGTTCCGCTATTACTCTCAATACCCTCTCCATCCTGAGTGGAAGTTTTTTCGTGCCTCGCGCGAGAAAAAGAAAAATAGACTCGAAAGATCCCTACCAGACGGCCAGTTCCCACGCCCATCGCTTCCGCGGTATTGCGGACACGTAGGAAACTCGCTGACTTCCGAAGCTAAAGACGGAAACCAGGACTAGCCTGTACCGTCGATACCTGAGCCCATTTCAGCACAAAATAAAATACCCCGCCTGCAAGCCATCTGGCCCGCTTTCTGCAACTAAAGACAGAACGTAATTTTACTGATCACCATGAGAGGCGGATGACTATGAATAAATTGTTGAAGTCAGTTCTTAAAACGGTTGTGTATTTGTTGGAGCAGACGGAGAACGTCGCAGAAGATATGCGGGACCGTGTCGCCGACGGCGTTGACCGCGCGAGCGACCGGGTATCGGACCTCCGAGATCGCGCCCAGGATATTTATGCGGGCGAGGATCACACTCTGCGCAACGTTCTTACTTTTGCCGCAGGTGTAGGCGTCGGAATTGGCGCTGCAATCCTGTTTGCCCCAGCCAGCGGTGAGGAAATCCGTAGTCAAATCGGAGACAAAGTTCAGGACATCGGGGACCGAGTTCGGGATCGCTTCTCATCCGAAACGCGGAGATCCGCCACTGGTACGGAAAGCGTCTAGATTTCGAAGGCAGCTTTCCAAGGACACTCGAGATCCGGCGAGGAGCAGATCGCTTCCGCCGGCGCCACTTGAATTTCGTCCGCAAGAGCTACACCAATTCAAGATGCAGTTTGCTGGGATTACTGCGCATGGAAGGATTACAAATGAAACTCGTTGTAAAAACCTGTTATCGCACTGCACTTTTCGCGGCCCTGCTTAGCGGCTGGGTCCTGGCTGGCGCCCAAGACTCACAGTCAAACGCGCCTCAACCAGACAACACCAAAATGAACCAGCGTGACCGAAACTCCAGTGAGGCCACTGCTGACCAGCAGAAAATGAATACCTCGGATCGCGAGATCACCAAGCAGATTCGCCAGGCCATTGAAAAAGACAAGTCAATTTCCACCTACGGCCACAATGTCAAAGTCATCACTCAGAACGGAATGGTCACGCTAAAGGGCCCGGTGCGTTCCGAGGATGAAAAGAAAGCCATCGAGGCGAAAGCTACCGAAGTGGCAGGGCCGGACAAAGTGACGAACGAAATGGACGTCAAGCCCAAGCAGTAAGAACTGAAAACTTAAACAATTAACAGAATCTATCCCAAGGAGACTTTTACTTATGGCAGGAAAAAATACAGCAGTGTTTGGAATTTATTCGACTTACGCAGACGCGGAAAATGGCGTCGACGCTCTGAAGGCAGCCGGCTTTCGCAACACGGACATTTCCGTGCTGTTTCCTGAAAATGTGGGCACCAAAGATTTCGCCCACGAAAAAGGCACCAAGGCCCCCGAAGGCGCGGCAACTGGCGCAGGCACTGGAGCAGTCATCGGCGGCGGTTTGGGCTGGCTGGCTGGCATCGGCGCCCTCGCAATCCCTGGACTGGGACCGTTCATCGCGGCTGGTCCAATCGTAGCAGCCTTGGCTGGAGTCGGAGTAGGCGGCGCCGTAGGCGGCCTCACCGGAGCTCTGATCGGCATGGGTATTCCTGAGTACGAAGCCAAGCGCTATGAAGGACGCGTTAAAACCGGAGGCATTCTGCTTTCGGTGCATTCCGACAACTCCGAGTGGACGAAACGCGCCAAGGAAATTCTTGAGCACACCGGGGCGCAGGATATTTCCTCTACCGGCGAAGCTCGCGCGGACTTTTCCAAAACCGACAAACCAATGCAACGCGCAAGTTAATTCTCTTACCAAAAACTCGGGGGAATCTTCGGCATTTCATGTCCGAAGATTCCCCTTTTTTCTTGCGCCTACAATGCACTGCCGTATCCAGATTCTCAAACGAACTCTGCCCTCCATCTCTAAGGAAGCAACCCATAGATATCGAGCTCGCTGGCGGTGGGAACAAAAACTCTCCCGCCCGCGATCGTTGGCACGGTGAACTTCAAAGCCATTCCCGCAGTATCGCGAGTGCCTGCCTGCGAGCTGTTGTAAAGTTCCGTGGCGACGTTAGTGGCATCGTAAGCGTGCAGCACCGACTGCCCGCTTGAAGCGGGAGTGGTCCCGTTATATGTCGAGTTGTCGATGTCCCAGATGATCCCGTTAGTGACGCCATTGGCCGATAGCGATGGGGTTGCGCCGTGCATGCCGTACGCCGTAGTGCCCTTGGACGTGGCCGTCGTCGATAGCAACCCGGTATTGGCGTTCCAGCTGTAGGCGCGCAACACGTCGCCGTTGCAGTGGTAGTAAACTGTGCCGTTCCAATAGACTGGGGTCGAGAAAATGTTATTGTCCGGATGCGCCCCGCTGCCGGTTTGCACAGTCTGGATAACATTGTTCGTTCCATCATTAAATCCGCCCATGCTATCGCGGTTGACAACGAAAATATTGCCATCCTTCCCTCCGCCGATAGTTTCGTGAGGCGTGCTGGAGGCGTTGTTGGGCATCAGAATGTTTGACCCGCTGCCCAAATCGGCGTCAGAAACGGCGAGATTATAGTTGTCATCCGGCGAAAAAGAATCCAGCACTGACAAATCGGTTGCGCTCAAGCGTAGGAACGAATCGTTATAGCCAACCTGCGTGTTTCCCGTTATCCATTCCTGGTCGCCGGAGTCGGTCCCGCTCATCAAATACAAATCTCCGGTTGCGTCGTCAATCGCCGGAGCGCCCCCGCTAGCCCACAATCCCCCGCCGCCGCCGTCCGCGGTGTCGTTGAAAATTGCGGTCTGCTTCAGGCTCGTCTTGTCGTAAGCCAACACCCAGCCATGGTTGCAACTACCGAAAGGTATGTAGATTGCGTTGGTGACTGGATTGAGTGCCAGGCCCATGCGTTGATAGCAGTCGGATTCAAGAGTGATATTTCCACCAGAAGTATCCAAGCCGGTGCCGGGGACCGTGCCCGTCACCGCAACCGGGCCGCCGAACTTTTCGGCGCCGGTGGTGACATCGAGCGCATGTAAATGAAATGGTCCGCTCGCGCTCGAACTCTCGGCGAATACATAAATCGTGTTCGTGCTCGCATCAATCACCGGCGTCGCCAAAATGCCGACAACCGGATTGACCCCTGAGTAATCGTTCTTGGTAACGGAAGGGCCGAGGTTGCGCGACCACAAGGTTTGCGAAACACTGGCGTCGAAGGCGTAGACAGTGTTGTTCTGAGTCGCAACAAAGACCACATCATGCAAGACGCCGCCAATGGTGACTTGCGGAAGATAAAGCGGCTGAGCATAGATCTGACCATCCACCGGATACGAGAGCAACTTGCCGAACTGCGTCTGATTGACGTTCGCAGGCGTCAGAGTGGTCTCTTGGGTGAACGCGCCGTCGCGTGCATCGTCATTATGATAAGTGAGTACGGCTCCAGGACTGTCGTTGATAACCGTCAGTGACGCATTAGCGCTGATCGCAGGCGAAGTCGTGGTAGTTGCCGTTATCGTGTGCGAACCAACCGCCGCTGGGGCGGTGTACAGCCCGCTCGAGCTGATGGTCCCGGTAGTTGCGTTGCCTCCGGCAACCCCATCCACAGACCATGCAAAAGACGCGCCGGTTACTCCCGGGATGGAAGCCGTGAATTGCTGCGTCGCCGACGGATCAACCGTTGTTGTCGCCGGTGAGACCGTGAAGTTGACGACGGTAATCGCAGCGCTGGCGCTCCCTACCGCGCTGGCTATGCCCGCCGTGATGGTGTGACTCCCCGGCTCAGAGGGTGCGGAATAAAGTCCCGCGGCACTGATTGTGCCCACCGTCGCACTTCCGCCAGCAATATTATCCACAGACCAGGTTAAAACCGGGCTGGTCACTCCTTGAACGGCCGCCGTGAACTGCTCGCTGGATGACAAAGCTACGTCCGCTGCCGAAGGCGAAACCGAGATGGTAAAAACTGAAATGCCTGCACTGGCGCTGGTTGCAGGGGTGCTCGTGGTCGTCGCCGTGATGGTATGGCTCCCGACTGTGGCCGGTGCGGTGTAAAGGCCCGCGGCACTAATCGTGCCCACAGTAGCGTTGCCGCCAGCGATTTGATCCACCGACCAGTTCACGGACGTGTTGGATGACCCTGGAACGGTGGCGCTGAATTGTTGCGTCAGACCCGCCCCAATCATCGCCGAGCCAGGAGACACAGACATAAGTCTCAGGACCGTCACCGTAGCCTTGGCGCTGGCTGACGTGTCGGCCACGCTGGTTGCTGTGACCGTGTGCGTTCCTGTCACGGAGGGGGCGGTGTATAAACCTGCCGCCGTTATCGTGCCCACGCTAGCGTTTCCGCCGCTGACACTATCCACGGCCCAGGTAACAGCCGTATTGCTCGAGCCTGTCACCGTGGCGGTGAATTGTGTAGTCGCGCCGACAGCAATGTTCGCCGTTGTCTGATTCAACGAGACACTAACGGGAGTTGAGGTGGTTGATCCAGAGTTAGAAGTATTCGAACCGCATCCGGCCAGAGTAATTACAACTGAGAGCGCAAGGCTGGGGCCAAAGAACTTTGACGTAGTGAATCTCATAGTGGCGAGGGACCTCTCGACTAGCGACCATTGGATGGCTAGCCGACCTGACCAGTTGCCGTCTGAGGTCCGGGCCCTGCCCTGCCTACAGCAATCACCTGAGGGAATCGTAGGATTCCCGCATCTTTGGTGGGCGGAAGAATTGCTTGGGTTCGCTGCTATGCCAACAATCTTGCGGCGTCTTTAGCGTGGTAGGTGAGAATGATGCTGGCGCCTGCCCGGCGAATGCTTAATAAAGACTCCATCATCACGCGATCGCGCTCGATCCAGCCATTGCGGGCAGCGGCTTCGATCATGGCATATTCCCCGGAGACCTGGTAAGCGGCCAAAGGCAGGTCGAAGCGGGCGCGGGCCGCCGCGATCACGTCAAGATAGGGCATGGCAGGTTTTACCATGATCATGTCGGCGCCTTCTTCCACGTCGAGCTCGATTTCGCGCATCGCCTCGCGCACGTTGGCTCCGTCCATTTGATAAGAACGGCGGTCGCCGAACTGAGGCGCGGAGTCCGCCGCTTCGCGGAACGGCCCGTAAAATCCCGAGGCGAACTTGGCGGCGTAGGAAAGAATGGGCGTGTTGATGAAGCTGGCTTCGTCGAGAGCCCGGCGGATGGCCGCAACCCGGCCGTCCATCATGTCGGACGGCGCGATAATGTCGATGCCGGCGCGAGTCAGCGAAACCGAAGTTCGGGCCAGCAGTTCCAGGCTGGCATCGTTGTCGATTTCAAACTGTGCTTGAGCGGCCCGAGTCACCCTTCCGACCGTTGCCAGCACCTCGATAGCCTTCTTTTTCTCCTCACGGTCCTTGACCGCAACCGCTCTGGTCGTATTCATGGCGTCTCTGGCGGCCGCGCCCAGCGACTTCGGCGTCGATGTGGATTTCACAATCCCGCAATGCCCATGCGACATATATTCGCAGAGGCATACGTCGCCCATCAGGACCAGGTCCGGGACCTCGCGTTTCATGGCGCGGGCGGCTTGCTGTACGATGCCGTCATCCTCCCAGGCTCCGGTCGCAACTTCATCTTTTCTGTCGGGAAGGCCAAAAAGAATTACCGAAGGCACGCCCAGGGAACGAACTTCCCGCGCCTCTCTTACTGCCTCATCCACCGAAAGATTGAACACGCCCGGCATGGAGCGAACTTCCTTGCGCACCCCTTCGCCAGGGCAGACAAACATAGGGTAGACAAAAGCGTCTGGAGTGAGCCGGGTTTCGCGCACCATATTGCGAAGCTGATCAGTGCGCCGTAGACGACGAAGTCGGGTGACCGGAAAGGCCATTGGAAATCCCCTGCAAGAATTGAGTGCCTTTCAACCCCTGATTTTAGCAGGACTTGGACTCTAGCAGGACTTGTTGGCCGCTGGCGGTTCGAGCAGGGTCGAAATGGGGACCTGTGTGACGAAAGTAACGTTCTGTACCCCGAAAGCAACCTGGGATTCCCTGCTCATATCCATAAAATGAAAACGGATGAGTCTGTTCCGGCAACATCGCTGGTTTGCGCTCGCGGGCGTGGTTACGCTGGCATTCGCAGTTCTGTCCCTCACCTTGCCCCGCGGTCCGGTGCTGACGGCGATTTTTGACGTGGGATATTTTCTGCTGACTCTGGCAGTCGCCGTGGTCATGCTGGCGAATGCGTGGTCGGAGCAGGGCGTCAACCAGCGCTTTTGGCTGCTGCTCGGCTCCGGGTGCATCCTCTGGGCTTGCAACCTCGCGGCCTGGACCTATTACGAGGTTATCCGCCATACCCAAGTGCCCAGTCCGTGGTTCATGGATGTGATTTTGTTTCTGCACCTGGTTCCGATGATCGCGGCGGTTGGATTGCGCCCCCATCGAGCCGAGGGAGAACAGCGATTTCGCAGCGGCACTCTGGAGTTTCTCCTACTGCTGGTTTGGTGGGTGTTTCTCTATGCGTTCATTGTGTTTCCTTCGCAATATGTTGCCATGAACGCCGAGCTGTACCACAAGAACTTCGCTTCACTCTACCTGGTTGAGACCGGCGTCCTCGTGTTGGTGCTCGGGATTACAACGCGCGGCGCCTCTCCCGGATGGAGGATGATTTATCTCAATTTACTGGCAGCCAGCACCTTGTACGCGTTCGACTCCCAGGCCCTGAACCTGGCATTTCGCAGCGGAAAATACTACACCGGAAGTCTCTATGATCTTCCGCTGATCGGTACCGTTTGCTGGATGTCGGCCACGGCTCTCACCGCGCGCCAGTGGCAGCCCGTAGCCGTGCCCCCCAAGGGAAATGATAAGTGGGGTGCGGTGGCCTTGCGATTGGCTACGCTGGCGATTCTCTCTTTGCCGCTCCTCGGATTATGGGCCTTCGCATGGGATAAATCTCCCGCCCCTGCTCGAACCTTTCGCCTGTTCGCCGTGTTAGTAGCGATGCTCGTGCTCGGAGCTTTCTTATTTGTCCGGCAGTACCTTCAGGACCAGACTTTGATCCACTTGCTCGAAGACTCCCGCCGCAGCTTCGAGAATGAGCAACGCTTGCAGACTCATTTAGTCCAGAGAGAAAAACTGGCGTCTCTGGGCCAGTTGATTGCCGGTGCAGCGCATGAGATCGACCATCCTCTTACCGAGATCATGGGCTACTCCGAGAAACTGTGGTCCAATCAGCGGCTCTCCACCGAACAGGACGCGTTGGTACGCAAGATTGTGAACTATTCCCAGCGCACGCGTGATTTGATCTCGAACCTTCTAAGCTTCGCCCAGCAAAGTTCAGGAGAGAAGGCACTGGTAGATTTATCCATGCTTCTGCAGCGTAGCGTGCAGATGCGCGAGTTGCATCGGCACGATCAGAAAATTCGCATCGAAACTGCGATCGACCCGAACCTGCCCAAAGTTTGGGGCGACGGCCACCAGTTGTTTCAGGCCTTCGTTCAAATCGTCGAAAATGCCATGGATGCCCTGGAGGAATCCGGCGGAGGCCTGCTTCGCGTCAGCGCCCTGATTCAGGCAGAAGAAGTCGTCGTGCAGTTTTCCGACAGCGGCCCAGGCATAAAAGAGCCGCATCGCGTCTTCGATCCCTTCTACACTACTAAGCCTATCGGCAAAGGCACGGGCCTCGGACTCAGTGCCGTGTATGGCGTGGTCCAGGATCATCAGGGACAGATCAGCTGTCAGAACAAGCCAGAGGGCGGCGCCGTTTTCATCTTGCGTTTGCCCCTGTCTGACCACGTTGCTCCGCAAACTCTGGCGGCGGCTCGGTCTTAAGATCTTTCTACCCCCACATATTTCTGCCGCAGATCTTTCTACCGCGCGATCCTTAGCTCGCCATGCCGCCTGGCATCTTGCCATTCCTGTAACATTAATTCCGATGTCTCAACCGCTCCTCCACAACTCCGCGCGCGTGCTGGAGTTTGATGCACTCCGCGAACTGCTGCTCGCCTATGCCTCTTCGCCGCTGGGGCAGGCGAAGATCACGGCCCTTGCACCTTCGACCGATTCTTCGTGGATTACCCAGCAACAGGAGTTAACCGAAGAAATACGTGAGTTCCGCCGCGTCGGAGGCCGCTTCGAGTTTTCCGGATTGCTTGAAATCACAAAATTAATCGCCAGGGCACGCATCGCCGGAGCAGTGCTCGAAACCACAGAGATTCGCGACGTTCTGTTGTTAGTGGATCGTGCCGCGGAGTGGCGCGAGATCGCGCTCCATCCTCCCGCTCATATGAGAACGGAATGGCCGCGCACTCGCGTGCTCTCCGCATCCGTGCCTGATTTCAGCGAATTCCTCCGCTCTTTTCGCAACAAGATTCTGCCCGATGGAACTCTGGAAGACCGCGCTTCTCCAGAACTCTCCCGCATTCGACGCGAGATTGAAAAGCAGAGACGCGGAATTCAGGAATCGCTGCGCGGTTACTTACGCAAGCTGGCCGAGGGCGGCGCGGTGCAGGATGAATTGATAACCATCCGCGGCGAACGCTTTGTCATCCCCATCAAAATTGAGCAGAAGCGGCGTGTGCAGGGCGTGGTGCACGGCGCCAGTTCGAGTGGCCAGACTGTCTTTGTCGAGCCGATGGAAACGATCGAGCAGAACAACGAACTGGTGCGCCTGCTCGATGAAGAGCAGGCGGAGATTCATCGCATTCTGCTCGAGATGACAAGCCGCATTGGCGCGCAGGCAGAACCAATCCTGGCCGCAGCCGAAGTACTCGGCGACCTGGAACTGCAGTTTGCCAAAGCACGCCTCGCCGAAGACTACAACTGCGTCGCCGTAAAGTTGAGCACGCCCGTACCCAGCCAGCAAGCCAGCCAGCAAGTAAGCCAGCAAGCTCGCCAGCAAGAACCAACCGGGGACAGCCGCCCTCGGCTGGATGCGCTAAACGAAGTCGAAGGGTCCATCGCGAGCAAAGCTCGCCTGCTCCTGCACAACGCCCGCCATCCGCTGCTGGAGCGCAACCTCAAGCTAAAAGCCGCGTCCGTGGTCCCCGTCACCATCGAACTCGAAGGCGACCGTCGCCAGTTGGTGATCACCGGCCCCAACACCGGCGGGAAGACAATCACGCTCAAAACCATGGGCCTGTTGGCATTGATGGCGCAGTCTGGAATCCCAGTTCCTGCCGATCGAGCCGAGATGCCAGTGTTCGATGCGGTGCTCGCCGATATCGGAGACTATCAGTCGATCGAGCAGAATCTCTCCACCTTCTCCGCGCACGTCACCAACATTGATTTCATTTCCCGGACCGCAACCGCGAACTCGCTCGTGCTTCTCGATGAACTCGGTTCGGCCACCGATCCCGAAGAGGGCGCGGCCTTGGCCGTGGCGATCGCCGGATACTTCGGCCGCATTGGCTGCATGACCGTGATCTCGACCCACCACACCTCATTGAAAGTTTATGGCGCGAATACTCCGGGCGTCATCAACGCCTCAGTGGGTTTCAACGAAAGCACTCTCCAGCCTACGTACGAATTGAAGATGGGAGTGCCGGGAGCTTCCGCGGGCATCAATATCGCGCAGCGGCTCGGCCTGAATTCAGCGATTATCGAAGCCGCCCGCGCGCGGCTGGGCACTCAGGCTCGTGACGTGGGCGAGTTTCTCGACAAACTTCATGCCGGATTGCGCCAGGCCGAAGCCGAGCGGCTGCGGCTGAAGACCCGCGAACAGGAACTCGACCGCGAAAAGACGCATCTCGCTACCGAAGGCAAGAAAGACCAACAGGCAAAGATCCGCGAAATGGAGAAGAAGCTGGAGAGCGTCCTTCGCGATTTCGAATATCACGCGCGCGAAGCGGTGAACGCCGTTCAGGATCGTGCCGCCGCTCAGAAAGTTTCCAAAGATGCCGAGCGGCGCATCGCTAAATTGCGCCGCGAATTTCGCGAGCAGTTCGATTCGACGGTGGTGGCGCATGCCAGCGGAGCCGATGAAGGCGACCCGCATGCCCAGCCCCAGGTGGTGAAGCAGGTTTCCGAAGGTGACAGCGTCAAGTTGAAATCAACCGGACGCGCGGCCACCGTCTTGCGCAAGTTGGACGATTCTCACTTCGAAGTGGCCATGGGCGCCATGAAAATGAAAATCGCCCGCGACGATATCGCCGCCGTCATTTCCAGCGCGCGTTCGTCGGAGTCTCCAGTGAAGGCGGCACGTGCGCGCGGAATTTCCGTGTCGCTGAATAATGAAAATGAAGGCCAGAACGCGCCTTCTGAAATCAACGTGATCGGCTATAACGTCGACGACGCCACGCGCGCCGTGGAAAAGTTCGTCGACCACGCATTCCTCGCCGGACTCCCACGCGTCCGCGTGGTCCACGGCAGCGGCATGGGCATCCTGCGCAAAGCCCTGCGCCAGGCCCTGCAGCAGCACCCGCACGTCGAGTCAGTAGCCGAGCCCCCGCAGAACGAAGGTGGCGGCGGCGCCACCGTGGTGGAGTTGAGGTTGTAAAATTTGTCATGCTGAGCGAAGGAGAATCGTCCTTCGGACGATCCTCCACAGCCGAAGCATCCCTACCCGCACTCCCCATCTTTCCAGAGGGGGCTCGCGCCGCCAGTTCCAATCTGGTCCGAATGCGATCCGCCTGTCACCGTCATTACAGCTTTCCCCTCCCAAAATCTCGCATCCCTCTGTCATGCTGAGCGAAGGAGGATCGTCCGAAGGACGATTCTCCGGAGCCGAAGCATCCCTACCCGCACCATCTTTCCAGAGGGGGCTCGCGCCGCCAGTTCCAATCCGGTCCGAATGCGATCCGCTTGTGACCGACATTACAGCTTTCCCCTCCCAAAATCTCGCACCCTTATGTCATGCAGAGCCAAGGAGGATCGTCCGGAGGACGATTCTCCGCAGCCGAAGCATCCCTATACCCACTATGACTGCAAGAGAACGGCGAAGCTATTGCGTCTACATCATGGGCAGCTTGTCGGGCACCCTGTACATCGGTTTCACCGGCAATCTGCACAAGCGGGTTTTTGAACATAAGTTCCATCAGAAAGAAGGCTTCACTAACCGCTATGATGTGGAACGGCTTCTGTACTGGACGTCGTTCGACGACGTACACAGAGCTATCGCTCGGGAGAAGCAGTTGAAGGGTTGGTCCAGAGCGAAGAAGGTTGTGCTGATCGAATTGCGAAATCCACAATGGTTGGACCTGGCGAAGGAGTGGTATCCCTGGATGGAGAGCGGTGGCACTGGTAGGGATGCTTCGACTCCGAAGGATCGTCCTTCGAACGATCCCTCTCCGCTCAGGTGACGCCGAAGAAGAAGACGAGGGCTAGTACCGACTTGCATACCGAACCTGCTTTTCCTCTGGGACCAGCTGACAATCGAACATTTCCCACAGCTTCTCCACAACAATCCCCCTCCGGTATATTCCCATCAGCGGCACTCTAGCTCACAATCCCAAAGGAAGAAGTGTCGCAGCGAAGCCATTAATCCATCCATGCCCACTGAAGACTTCAAAGAAACGGTGAAGCAGCAAGCGGATATCGTCCGCATCATCGGCGACTACATCAAGCTGAAAAAAGCTGGAGCGCAGAACTATTCGGGCCTTTGTCCGTTTCACGGCGAAAAGACGCCATCATTTTCCGTGCACGCGACGCGCCAGTTTTATCACTGCTTCGGCTGCGGCCTCTCGGGAGACGTTTTCAGCTTCGTGCAGAAAATCGAGAACATCACCTTTCCCGAAGCTGTCCGGCTGGTGGCGCAGAAGCTCGGCATTCCTCTGCCCAAGGCCACTTATTCGAGCCCGGCAGAGGCGAAAGAAGCCAAGCTGCGCGCGCAGCTGTTCGACGCTCAAGAGCGCGCCGCCGCATTCTTTCAGGAATGTCTCAAGCGCCCCGAAGGCGCCCGCGCCCGCGAATACCTACAAAGCCGCGGCCTTGACTCCGATACCATCGCCCGTTTCCGCATCGGCTATGCTCCCGACTCCGGCTTCCTCCTGCGCGACCGCATGGCCGGCGAGTTCAGCGAAGAAGTGCTGCGCGAGAGCGGACTGTTTTCCTGGAAGCAGGAAGAAAGCCGTCAGGCAAACCAGACCGCCGCTCCCGAAACCGAGGCCAGTCGGCCAACCACTAACGACCAGCGGCCAACCGCAGTCTATTCAAAATTCCGCAACCGCGTGATGTTTCCCATCGCCAACGACTCCGGGAAAATCATCGCATTCACCGGTCGAACCCTTGCCACCGATGAAAAAGCTGGTCCGAAATATTTGAATTCTCCGGAGACCGGCATCTATTCCAAGAGCCGGGTGCTCTTCAACCTCGACCACGCCAAAGAAGCCATCCGCAAGCTGGATTACGCGATCCTCGTCGAAGGCCAGATGGATTGCATTTCCGTTTACGCCGCCGGTTTTCACAATGTCATCGCCAGCTCGGGTACAGCTTTTACTGAGATTCAAGCCAAATTACTCGGTCGCTTCAGCAAAAACGCCGTGGTCAACTTCGATCCCGACACCGCGGGAGCCAAAGCCACCGAGCGCACGCTCGGATTGCTCGTGGAAGAAGAATTTCAGATTAAAGTGCTCACCCTCGAGCAGGGCTTCGATCCCGATCTCTACATTCGGCGCAAGGGAAAAGAAGCTTATGGCGAAGCGCTCCGGGGATCGCAGCGATACTTTGACTATCTGATCGACCGCGCACGCAGTCATTTTCCCCGCACCGCCGAAGGCAAAGTAAAGGCTGTGAACTACCTTCTGCCTCACATTCAGCGCGTGCCCAGCCGCATCGTGCGCGACGAGTTGGGCCAGGAGATCGCACAGAAGCTGGGAATTGATTCGGCTGTCTTGCGGCAGGAGTTGCGCCACGTGGCCGCCGATCGCTCGGCTGCCGCTGTCAAAGTTTCAGCCCAGGCCCAACCTACCGATGCCGAGCGTATCCTCATCCGGGCGCTGGCTTCGGCGCGTCAGATGCAGCCGGGGGACGACCATTTTTCCGCTCGCGACGGCGCCGAGGAGGAATTCGATCCCGCTCGTCAAGCGCGGTACGCCTTCCAGAGCGAAGCCTTGCACCGCGGATTGGCGACAGAATCGCTGGTTGAGGCCCTGCTCAATGCTGGACCCGAAGTTGCCGATGTAATGGAAGTGCCTTGTTCCGAGAGTGAACGCCGGGTGCTCGCTTCTATCCTCCTGAAAGAGGACGAAGAACTCAGCGCCGAATGCCTCGAGGGCGCGGTTCGCGCTCTGCGCCGCATTCACCTGCGGCGTCGTCTCGAGCAGGTACAGCGCGAACTAAAGCAGCCCAGCGTCGGCGACGATAGTGTACGAATGAAAGAGCTCCTCGTTGAGCTGGAACGGCTCAGCCGCGCCTTGCGGGATCCCAGCTTAGCGGAAGATGGCTTGAAATTAGCCCTTGAAAATAAGAAAAGTGCGTGAAACAAAACAGCGCTTAGAACCATCTAAGTATTTAGCGGAGTTACAGATAGCGGCGGGCGAGGGATCGTTTGCGGGGCAACTGATAGACGGCGCAGTACTTATGTGCTAAACTCCATAGGTTTGTACTAGGTGCACAACTCCGCGCCACCCCAGATTCCCACCAAAATGTATCACACGCTCCCCGCGAGCGAATTGACGATTTGAGGACACCTCTTGGCTCTTGAAGACAAGTACGACGACATTAAGAAGCTGGTCGACGCCGGGAAAGAGAAGGGCTACCTGACCTACGACCAGGTAAACAATCTCATACCTCACGACGTGCACAGTCCCGAAGACCTCGACGACCTGCTGACTACCATCGGCACGCAAGGCATTGATGTGCTCGAAGGCCCAAAACTGCCTTCCGCCGCGCTCGACAAAAAGTTCGACGAAGGCGAAGAGGGAGAGGATGTTGAACTCGATCTCACTCCCGGCGCTCTGGAAAAAACCAACGATCCCGTCCGCATGTACCTGCGCGAGATGGGAACCGTGCCCCTGCTCACGCGCGAAGGCGAAGTGGAAATCGCCAAGCGCATCGAGCGCGGCCAATTGCGCGTGCTCAAGGCTCTCTCCCGCTCACCGATCGTAATCCACGATCTGCTCGCCATGGGCGAGGATCTTAAGAAGGGTGTTCGCTCAATCAAGGAAGTCGTCACTTTCGACGAAGAAGAGATCACCGACGAGATTCTGCAGAACCGGTTGAACGAATTTACCGGCAAGATCGACGACATGGCCAAGCTCTACAAGAAAGTCGGCGTTCTGCGGGAAAAATATACAACCGTCTCGCAAAAGAAACGCCCCAAGGATCATCGCCGCGCCCGCCGCAATCTGGCGCGCGCCATTGTTCGCGTGTCCCTGGCGGTGCGCAAGCTTGGATTCACCAATGCTGAGCGCAAGCGGCTGATCGACCGCGTCAACAAAACCGTCGACAGCATGCGTTCGCTCGACCGGCAAGCTCAGAACCTGGAGCGCAAAGCCGACGCCACGCGCAGCGAAGATCAAAAAAAAGAATACCGCCGCCAATCGCGCGCGGTAAGAAGCGAAGTTGAAAAGCTCGAAGCCGAAGCTGGGCTGTTGTTCCAGGAGATCAAGCGCACGCAGCGCGAAATCATCCAGGGCGACATGGACGCCGAGCAGGCCAAGCGCGAGCTCATCGAAGCCAACCTCCGCCTGGTCGTTTCGATCGCGAAAAAATATACCAACCGCGGCCTCCAGTTCCTCGACCTCATCCAGGAAGGCAACATCGGCCTGATGAAGGCCGTCGACAAATTCGAATACCGCCGCGGCTATAAGTTTTCCACCTACGCCACGTGGTGGATTCGGCAGGCGATTACTCGTGCGATTGCTGATCAAGCGCGTACGATTCGAATCCCCGTCCACATGATCGAAACCATCAACAAGCTCATCCGCACTTCGCGACAGCTGGTGCAGGAACTCGGACGCGAACCTACCAGCGAAGAAATCGCCAAGCGCATGGACATTCCCGTCGCGAAAGTGCGCAAGGTTCTGAAGATCGCGCAGGAGCCCATCTCTCTCGAAACTCCGATCGGCGAAGAAGAAGATTCACATCTCGGCGATTTCATCGAAGACCGCGCCGTAGTCTCGCCCGCCGAAGCCGTGATCAACGTCAACCTCAAGGACCAGACTGGACAGGTCCTCCGCACCCTGACCCCGCGCGAAGAAAAAGTCATCAAGATGCGCTTCGGCCTCGAAGACGGCAGCGAGCACACCTTGGAAGAGGTCGGCCAGTCATTCGCCGTAACCCGCGAACGCATCCGCCAGATCGAAGCCAAAGCCCTTCGCAAACTGCGCCATCCCTCGCGCTCGCGCAAGCTCCGCGCGTTCATGGATGGAGTCAGGGACTAGCTCTGTCATCCCGAGCGCAGCAGAGCGATTCGCGAATGCGAATCGTTCCGCGCAGTCGAAGGATCCCTACCAGCATCGATAAGCGCCAGCCTCAGTGGGGCTTTTGCTCATGTGGGGACGGAAACCTCGGCCGTCCAAGCCGCGAAGCGGCGGTAGAATGCAGCCCAGAGCCTGCCCTGAGCTTGCCGAAGGGGCGCAAGCCCTGGGTTTTTTTCGATAGCGCGCAATCAAGCCCTGTAAGGGCGGAAGACGATCAATCCCAAATGTAACGCTCGTCGTACGCGACCTTGTTTTTCTTCAAAAATGCCACGAGTTCTTCCTGAAACGAACGCTTCCTATGGTGCTCTTCCTGGGCCGCAATGTATTTTGTGACGGCTGGAACGCTTGACTCGCTTACACTGAAGACCCCATATCCAGCTTGCCACGCGAATTCTTTGTAGCCATTCTTTCGGATCCATCCTGAGGAATTCGTCTTGACGATGCGTGCGACCTCGGCAATCGACTGGGCGGGACGAATACGCATCAGCATGTGCACGTGATCGCAGGTGCCGCCAACGATCAGCGCCGTACTGCGCAATTCCCGGACAATGCCGCCCAGATACGCGAAAAGGTCGGAACGAATGTCTGGCGCGATAAGAGGCTTACGCAGTTTGGTGCTGAAGATGAGGTGCAACACGACATTGCCGCAGGTCTGCGCCACTCTCTTTCGCCCTTTCTGGCTTGTTTCCTGATTCACCTTTACCCATGGCTTGCGCCCTGGTCTGCAATCTGTCGCCGCTTCGCGGCTATCGAAGAGTGCGTCCGCAGGCTGCCCGGAATATGTGACGGATGTCACTACGAGCATGCGGAGATTTGCACAGACACAGCCTCCATTCCGTTGCGCAATCCGAAAACAATCTATGATCGTGCGCCGGGGGCGTCTGCCTCGACCGCCGTTGGCGTCCTCCCAGCCGCGAAGCGGCGAAATAATGCAGCCCAGGGCGCAAGCCCTGGGTAAGTCCGCGAAAATGCAACCAAGTCCCGCAGGGACGCCGAAACTCACACGCCAAGCCAATTCCTGCTGAGGCAGTTGTCTGGACTGGTAAGATTAAGTTGATAGGCGTCGTTCAGTGGCATCGCAGGCCCCGAGTGAATCTCGGGGCTTTTGCTTTTGCTAGGGTGTGAGGCAACTTCTCCGGACGCCTCGTAACTTGCCTTGTTCCCAGCGCGACTCAGGGAGCTTCTCAAGGAGCTTGAGGACAGCTAGATTCGCATCTACGCGTCAATTCTGAGTGTGCAAGAGGTTTCCGTTCTGACCTTCCGCCGAGGCGCACCAGCCCGTGACCACTTTGCCCGGATTGCAGAACTCGCACGAATCGTGAATATGAACAAGGAGATCGCGCTAACCGCAGCAAAACTCGAAGCATTTATTGCTGATGACGCGAAGGAAAAGGAATCGGATCGCGTCTTGAAACAGCGCAGGAAATGGGACTGCTTCCACATTGCAACGGCACAGTTTTACGCATGTTCTGATCTTTAAACCACGGATGCGACGATGTTGGGACGCGGAAAGCAGCTTGGAATTGGTAACATTGGATTTCAGTAAGCCAGAACCTAGAACAAGCAATCTGTTCAAGGCTTCGGGTTCTCGGCTTCGCTGGACGTGCTCAAGGTGACGCAAAGACCGACACCAAAATACTGTTCGCATCAGGTACTTCGGCTGAGCAGGGCAACGGGTCTTCTGGGGCAGTGGTAGGCGGACAGTTTGTCCGCTACCACCCACGCTGTACTGAAAAGAACCCGGCACCAGATTGCGCCCCAGCACCGCAAGTCGTCTCATCACCTCCGCCCACGTATTCTGAAGAGGCCCGAAAAGCGAAAATCGAGGGCTACGTAGTCTTAGGCTTGGTGGTGGACGAGAAGGGAAATCCTACTAATTTTCGCGTTATTAGCGGGTTGGGCATGGGTTTAAATGAGAAGGCTATTGAAGCAGTAAGGGGCTGGAAATTTGAGCCAGCTTTTGGCAAAGACGGGAAACCCGTTGCAGCAAAGATCGCCGTGGAAGTAGACTTTCATCTTTGAGCCATGCGTGGGTATGTCAAAGGCATAATTCCGCAAAATTTCATGCTCTAAGCTCCCCCGAATCGCAAGAATGCGGCCGAAGAATCTTCCCTCCAAACCATTCGCGGCTTCAAATGGTCGCACTCCTGAGAGGCCGACCGGCCCATGTGCCTCACGCCAGTGGGGCTCAGCCGGCGGCATGCGTAAACCTGCGTACTGCCGGCTGCCGTCCCTGCCGCGCCCGCCACAAATCGTACTGCGACTGCATATTCATCCACAGCTCCGGCGTGGTACCCAGAGCGGCCGCCAGCCGGATGGCCATAGCAGCCGAAATTCCGGCTTTGCCGTTGAGTACACGCGAGAGCGTCACGCGCGTAGTTCGCAGATGGGCCGCTGCCGTGGTCACGGCCAAGTCTCCCAGATATTCGCGGAGAACCAATCCCGGGTGGGGCGGATTATGCATTCGCATGGCTTCCTCCTGTGCAGGTCCCGATGACCCTAATTTCGTGCATTACCGGACTAGTGATAGTCCTGATAGTCGACGAGGACCGCGTCCTCGCCTTCGAACATAAACGTCAGACGCCAGTTCCCGCTGACGCTGATCGCCCAGCGATCTTTGAGTTCTCCCGCAAGCCGATGCAGCTTCCACCCCGGAGCATTCAGGTCCAGCGGCTGCCTGGCATTGTCGAGGGCAAACAATTGCACGCGTAGCTTGCTGGCATGCTTCGGCTGAATTCCAGCCTTCGATCCCGTGCGGAAGAACTTCTCCACGCCCCGATGCCGGAAGCTCTTGATCACCTCGTATAGTGTAACGATACATGCTACATAAAGTCAACAGTGCGTATGTCTTGGGATGGCGCCGTCGGCACTTCTCGGGCGATGGCCGCGCCCATTCCGCTTGTGGAAATCCTCCCAAATTTTCGGCGGGATGACCTTGCCCTCCTCGTACCTTCTCGTTTCAATAAAAACATAAGGCGGCATTCGCGAGTTTTTCCACGAATGCCGCCTTTCCATTCTGGGGCAGATGAATGAAAAAGCGGAAGCCGAAGATCACCGACAAGAAACTTCGCGGCGAGTGGGCCGAAATGGTTTTCATGACACGCGCCACCGAGCTTGGAATCCCAATCAGCAAGCCCTGGGGAGAAATGAGAAGCTACGACTTCATCGTCGGCCGCCCTCGCCACTTTGTATCCGTGCAGGTCAAATCCACCATTGCCGAATTAGGCTCCGGCTACGTCTGCACCGTACGTGGCGGCCACAAGCCATATCCGCCCGGTTCCTTCGACTTTCTCGCCGCCTATGTGGTTCACGAGAACGCCTGGTACATCATCCCCGAGGAAAAAGTTTGGGGTCAGGACTGCGTTACGCTCTATCCTAAGTCACCGAAGGCCAAGTACGAGAGATATCGCGAGGCATGGCGCCTGCTCGATCCCAATTCCGATTCCACCGGCAATCGGATCGACAGCATTCAGGGATGCGCCGAAGAATTTCCAGCAGAATCGCCGGAATGAAGAGCCTTTCCCACAGCCGCTCCGCGTTTGACGCCGCTTCAAGGCGCAGCCTGGCATGCGGTAAAGCGCCGGCGTGTCTGCGGATTAGGCGGCAGCTTTTTGTTTTTCGCATAATTTCTTCACAACGTCTAAGTTATTGAAAAATCGCATCCCTGTTTTTTGGTGATTCGATTTCTTCCACATTTTCCTCAGCAATCCACAGGGAACTACTATCGTCCACAGTTTCTGCACAAGCCCGGCAGGTTTTAAGGTTGCGGCTCGCGACATGCTGTTGCACAGTGGTTCATCGAATACGTGAGAACTCTCCGGTTTGTCGAACGATGATTGCGGTGACGCTGGTGGCAGCTGGCAATTCTCGAGGGTGAATTGCCAGGGGAAATTCGGAAACGCGCGCGAGTGCGTGCCGGTTGCCTAGGCATTGCGGCCTCCTCCACTTCTCGCTCTTTGAGCGGGATGGGTCGCTGGCCACCGCAGAGGTGGCAGAAAAGCGATTCTCTGAATCGCTGGTCTGCAGCTGGTACCAGTAAATGTGGCACTCCTTGCGAGCGCTGTCGGACTGATACCGTCGTCTCGTTGCTCCTGGCAACGAGAAGGCAAAACAGGAAGATCCACGAACAATGCGGCCCGGGTGGCTGGCCCGGGCCGCATTTGTTTTGGGCGCGAATTGGTGTGAATTTTGGGGGTGAATTGGCGTGAAAAAAGGGTGGGCGGATTTTTTTGGCGCGGCCCGAGGCTATTTCGGCGCGTCCGGCGGCTGCACTAAATCGGGTACCGCGGCGACGAGCGCTGCGTCGGGCGGGTTGAGGTGCAGGTGCTGGCACAGGAAAGCTACGCGGTCGCGGCGCGCCTCTGCGTTCAAGGCGTGGGGGGCATCATAAATCTTTAATATCTTCGGGTCACTGACCACGGCTGCGTATTCTTTTGCGCGCTCGGGATTTAGAAAATCCTCCTGGCTGGCATATTGCAGAAATACCGTCGCGGGCGCGGCGTGAGAAACGTATTTCCCGGCGTCGAGCCACGAATAGCGGGCGGCATAGGCGTCGAACTTCTCCGGTCCAACCTTCTGCCGAAAATCCTGGAACTCCTTGGACCGCATATCCACGGCATCCGACATATCTCCAGCCATGAGAACGAAAGCTTTAAAACGGCGATCGATTCCACTGATGAATCCGCCGACTTGCGCGTTGTAGCTGTGGCCAACATACGCGAGCCGTTTGGCGTCGACATCGTTGCGAGCCAACAGCAGATCGGCGCCGCGCCGCATGTCCACAATGGCTTGAACCAAATCGATAGGACCTTGATCGTTCAGCGGAGTGTTGTTCTCCACATGTCCCGGCCGCGCGATGGGACCGTCAGGCAGCAAGGAAACCACTCCGGCACGAGCCAGTACGACGGCTTCGTCAAGAAATTCTTTGCGATTGCGAAAGGCTGAGCCTTCCATATACCAATGTCCCCAGATCACGGCGGCGAACGGGCCTTTACCCTTGGGAACCACCAGATAGGCGGGCACGCGGCCACTTTTGGGGCTGGCGTAGGAAATATCGTGGATCGCAACCTGGCCGCGTTGTTCAATGGCGGATTCTTTGATGTCGAGCGGTGCTTTCTGATCGTATTCGAAGTGGCGCAGAAGATCTGCATCCTGCGCTACCGCAGTGGAAATGCTCGTCCGCGGAATTGCAAAAGTAGTTGCGAGCAGAATGATGGCTGGGATTCGCATCAAGATTGATCGTCGGTTTTTTCTTGTTTTCGCAGTATATCGCCGGGCGGCAGCTACCGAGTCCCGACAATCAGCCCACGGCGGCCTGCACCAAATCGCCGTAAGCTCGCCAAGCTTGAGCAAGCATGATCGGTGACGAGTTACACTACCAGCGGGAGCCGAGGCTCTCAAGACAACTCAGACCACGCCGGGGCTATGTGTCGATCCGTAAAATACAGGGGGGTGTTTGATGCTGATAGGTACGACTATGCTGCAACAAGTACTGACAGCCGTGGCTATTTTTGTAGTCTCGGTTCTTTTGCTGGCGTTCGTGCAGGCGCTTCTTGCGGGAAGTCAAGTGGCAACTGGATTGGGATACCTAAGATTCCTCTGTCCTATGTTCCTTATGGTCGGAGTTCTATGGATCGCACTCGCTGTGGCCGTGCGCCTGTTAATCTGAGAAAAAAACTGGGGGCTGCTATCGCGGAAAGTAGGCTGATGAATCCGTCAACTTGCGCGTTGTAACTGTGGCCAACATAGGCGGGCCGTTTGACGTGGTCATCGTTGCGAGCCAACAGTAGAGCGGCGCCGCGCCGCATGTCCACAATGGCTTGAACCAACTCAATAGCATCTTGATCGTTACGATATATCGCCGGGGCGCAGTCTCGTTGTTCATTCACGGACACGCTCCGGTGAAACCGGACACAATTCCGTTTCCCAATGCCCGCGAAATGTCGTAAGCCGCTTCGTTCCCACAAGTTGCAGTCGCGACAATTGGCTCTCGAATTGCAATTCCTCTCACGTAGCCATATCGTACGCAGAGGCAGACCATGACCACCCTGCTGCAGGACTTGCGCCTTGCGCTTCGCCAGATGCGCCGTTCTCCTGGCTTTGCCTTCACCGCGGTCTTTACCCTGGCGCTCGCGATCACTGCCAACGTCATCGTCTTCGGTGTTCTGCAGGCCTTGATCCTGCGGCCAGTTGATGTGCCTCATCCAGAGCGGGTGATGACGCTGGCGCGTAAGAATCAGACCTACCCAATTTTTTCCTATCCCGAAGTGCGCGACGTCCGCGATGGGAACACGGTGTTTTCTGCGGTTGGCGCTCATACCATCTCGAGTTTCGGCCTGGAAGCCAACCGCGTCACACGGCCTGTGTGGGGAGCCGAAGTAAGCGGGCAATATTTCGAGGTGGCCGCAATCAAGCCGTTCCTGGGGCGCCTGCTGAATCGCGCCGATGATGACCGTCCCGGAGCTTCAGAGGCTGTGGTGCTTTCCTGGCCGGCATGGAAAAGTGATTTTGGCGCGGACCCCAACATCGTGGGAAAGACCGTCCGGCTTAACAAGCATCCTTACACGATCGTCGGCGTCACTCCGGAAGGCTTCTACGGCACGGAAAAAATCTTTCAGCCCGATATTTTTGTTCCCATGGCGAATGAAGCATCGCTCGACGGGGTCGACTGGCTTGAGTCGCGGAGCGATCATCAGCGGGTTTGGGGGATCGTGCGCATCAAAGACGGGGTCACCATGCCCCAGGTGCAGGCTGAACTCAACACCATTGCTGCCCGCATCAAGCAGCAGTATCCGAAAGATGAAGAAAAGCTGACATTCAAGCTGACCCGGCCTGGCCTGGCGGGCGACTTTTTCGGCGCGCCGGCGCGCGCTTTTCTAGCTGGGGTGCTGGGGCTGGCTGGTATTGTGCTGCTCGCCGCCTGCGCCAACCTGGGCAGCCTGTTCGCGGCTCGCACGGCAGACCGCACCCGCGAGATTGCCATCCGCATGGCGATTGGATCGAGTCGGTGGCGCATCGTCCGCCAGATCCTCGCCGAAGCCATTGTTATTTCGATTGTCGGAGGCGCGTGCGCGTGCACTTTAGCGTGGATCACCCTCTCCGGCCTGGCTAACTGGCATCCACCCACCGAATACCCAATGAAGTTCTTAACGGTACTGCCGCAGCCCTCGCTGATCCTGATGGCGTTTTTTATCTCCGTGGTCGCTGGCGTATTGTTCGGAGTGATGCCATTGCGGCAGATTTTCAAGACCGATCCCAATGACGCGATCAAGAGTGGAAGCCAATCCTCCGCAGGACGGCGATGGGCGCTTCGCGATGTTTTGTTGGCGGCACAGGTCGCGCTGTGCTGCGTTACCGTCACCGCGGCCTTTGTCTCGCTGCGCGGCCTGGGCAAGGCGATGACCATGAACATGGGCATCAATCCGCAGCATGCTGTGCTGACCAAATTCGAGCTCAGCCAGGCTGGCTATTCGAACGAGGCCGCCGACCATTTCCAGCGCCAGTTGCTGGAAAGAGTATCGAACCTGCCGGGAGTGGAAGCGGCAGCCTACGGGCAATCGACGCCGCTCTCCCTCGATACCGCTGAGTCTGATGTCTTTTCCCAGGAAACTACCGATTTCAGGCCCTCAAACAGAGTTTCGGATACCTACGACTACTGGGTCTCACCCGGATACTTTACCGCCGCTCAAACGGCACTGCTCTCGGGACGCGATGTAAGCTTCAGCGACACGGTGAA
The DNA here is from genome assembly GCA_963842075.1 of uncultured Acidobacteriota bacterium. Taxonomy (GTDB): domain Bacteria; phylum Acidobacteriota; class Terriglobia; order Terriglobales; family Acidobacteriaceae; genus Sulfotelmatobacter. The sequence continues at coordinate 246,469 of CAWJFA010000025.1, forward strand.
GACCCCGGCCGTTGCGGTTGTGAATCAGGAATTCGCCCGGCGACTGTTTCACTTCGACAATGCGCACTCTGACGACGCGGTCGGCCGCTATTTCAAGAACGGCGCCGGCCAGCCGATCCAGATCGTGGGCATCGTGGCAGACGGAAAATATTTTTCGCTTACTGAAGATCAGGAGGCAGCGGCGTTCTACCCGATTTCGCAGCAAGCAACTCCTCACACCTCGCTCATTGTCCGGACCCGGGCAGACTCCTCCGACGCCGCCACGAACGATATGGCAGCCACCATTCGCAAAGTGATTCGTGATCTTGACCCCGCCATTCCTATCCGGGAGTCCAGCCCCTGGAAGAACCAGCTTGGATTGACGCTCTTCGTGAGTCAGGTGGCCACGGTGGCTCTCGGCCTGTTTGGCGCGTTTGGATTACTGCTCCCGATCACCGGCACTTTCGGACTTGCGTCGTACACCGTCAGCAAGCGGCGGCGCGAGTTGAGCATTCGTGTCGCGCTCGGTGCGCAGGCGAAGCAGGTCCTCGAGGCCGCGCTCGGCCGTATGCTGATCCTGCTAACCAGTGGGTCAGTGATGGGGATGTTGCTCGGTATCGGCGCCAGCCGGGTACTTTCGGCGATCGTCTATCACGCTTCGGCCCATGATCCGTTTGTGCTTGCCGCAGTTGTGTTTACTATGGTGCTCACCGGATCGCTCGCCGTAGCCGGGCCAGTGAGACGCGCGCTGCACATTGATCCGGCAAATGTGCTCCGCGAGGAATAATTTCCGAGCTAGAACCGGAGAAAGTTGTGCTGACAAAATTAAAGACCCGTTTTAGTGATCCTTCCACAGAAATTTGGCGGTCTTCCACAGATTATCTTCGCGGATTCGCTTGCTGTTCGCTTTGCAATTCCTTCTCGTGAGTTAATCTTTGTCCATCAGCGTGAGCTTGCCCTGCGGCAGGCTCACGGGGGGCAAATTCGCAAATTCGAAAATTCGTTCTTTACACGATCCGATTATCTAACATAAAGTAGAGTTCGCCTTATATTCGCCTGCATCTATTTTCGATGCGAAGGCGGTAGGGCTTCTTGCGTGCAAATGGCAACCACTGACTACAGCATCAGCACTCTTCCGGCGAACGTAGAAGCCGAGCGCTCGATCCTGGGCGCGATTCTGCTCGACAACTTCGCCTACAACCAGGCTGCCGAGCACTTGCGGATCGAAGATTTCTCTCTCGATTCGCACCGGCGAATTTATTCGCGCATGGTTGATCTGGCGGAGTCCTCGCGGCCGATCGACATGATCACGCTGATCGAGGAACTCGATCGCCACAAAGATTTGCAACCGATCGGCGACGTTGGTTATGTGTCGAGCCTGCTGCATGGCGTCCCTGATCGCCCCAGCATCGAGCACTACGTCAAGATCGTCCGCGATAAGGCGCTGCTGCGCGGACTGATTCACGCGGCTAATACTGCGATTGCGCGAGCGGCCGATCAATCCGACTCCGCCGAGGAAGTTCTAAACGATGCCGAGGCTGCCATCTTCCAGCTCTCCGAGAAACGCATCGGGCGCGGCTTCCTGGGGGTGCAGGAAATCGTGCGCGAATCGTTCGGCTCCGTCGATGCGCTGCTGCAACGCGGCCAGCGCATTACCGGGCTGGCCACGCACTATACCGATCTTGATGAAATGACCAGCGGCCTGCAGCGATCCGACCTCATCATCATCGCGGCGCGGCCATCGATGGGCAAGACCGCCTTTGCCATGAACATCGCCGAGAATGCCGCGGTCGAAGATCAGCAAGTGGTGGGAGTGTTTTCGCTGGAAATGTCCCGCGAGGCTCTATTGATGCGCTTGCTCTGCTCCCAGGCCAAAGTGGACGCGCACAAAATGCGCACCGGTTCGCTATGGCAGGATGACACGCGCAAAGTGGTGCGAGCCATGGAACAGTTGGCCCACGCGCCCATTTTCATCGATGACACGCCCGGTATTTCGCTGAGCGAGATGCGCGCCAAAGCGCGGCGCCTGAAGCAGTCGCAAGGGAAACTCGATCTGCTCATCGTGGATTACCTGCAGCTTATGTCAGGCGGAAGCAAGCGCTACGAAAATCGCACGCAAGAGGTGTCCGCAATTTCGCGCGGCCTGAAAGCACTCGCAAAAGAACTGAGCGTGCCGGTGATTGCGCTTTCGCAGTTGAGCCGCGCTCCGGAGAGCCGCGGCGGCGACCATCGTCCGCAGCTCGCTGATCTGCGCGAGTCCGGCTCCATCGAGCAGGATGCCGACCTGGTCATGTTCATTTTTCGCGAAGAAGTCTATAAGCAGGACGATCCCGATCTGCAGGGCAAAGCTGAGATCATTATCGGCAAACAGCGCAACGGACCCATCGGCCGGGTCAATTTGGCCTTCCTGAAAAGCTGCACCAGATTCGAGACAATGGTGGAGGGTGGCCTGGCTCCCGAGGACTAAACATAACGGTACAGGAACTACTGTAGTTGTCGCGGGTAACTACCTTAGCCACTTTGACTTAAGATGAGAGCGAGCGCTGTGGAAAAGCTTGTGGAATTGATGGCGGCGAGAAAAATACCTAACAGCAAATTCCCGTGAGGGGCATCACATGGCCGACTTTTCCGCGCTGTAAGGCTCTGAATAGTAACCAGTTAGGCAATTCATTCAGCATTAACACAAGAAAGTTTACACGAATGTCCATCATCTCCTGATTTGGAGATTTGCACATTTTGCGGTCCTGAACCTTCGTTTTTGCCGTTTAAGGCGGCCGCAAAAACCATGGCCCACTCTCTGAACCACCAGCCCACGATTCATCGCCCGAGCGGACCGCAAATTAACGCTCGACCACGTCAGTTACTGTCTTCCCCGACCTTCAAAACAGCGAGAAAAGCTTCCTGCGGGATATCGACGCGGCCGATCCGTTTCATTCGTTTTTTGCCTTCCTTCTGCTTTTCCAGCAGCTTGCGTTTGCGGGAAATATCGCCGCCATAGCACTTGGCAATCACGTTCTTGCGAATAGCCGAAACGGTCTCGCGAGCGATGATTTTCGCCCCGATCGATGCCTGGATCGCAACCTCGAACATTTGCCGTGGAATGAGCTGCCTCATTTTAGCGACCAGTGCCTTGCCGCGGTCGTAGGCAAAATCGCGATGCACAATAATCGAAAGCGCGTCCACGGGCTCGCCGGCCACGAGGATGTCGAGCTTCACCATGGGCGACTCCCAATAATCCGCCAGGTGATAGTCGAGCGAGGCGTAACCACGCGAAACCGATTTCAGGCGATCGTAAAAGTCGAGCACGATTTCATTCAGTGGTAACTCATAATGCAACATCACGCGCGACGAGCTGACATACTCGAAAGTCTTCTGCTTGCCCCGCTTGTCCTCGACCAGCTTCAGAATGCCGCCGACATATTCTTCATTGGTGAGAATCGTGGCTAGAATCACCGGCTCTTCGACTTTCGCGATCTCGCTCGGGTCGGGCCAGCGCGAAGGATTGTCGACCTCAATCATCTGGCCGTCAGTCTTGGTGATCTTGTAACGCACGCCGGGCGCAGTGGTGATCAGTTCAAGCGCAAACTCGCGTTCGAGGCGCTCCTGGATGATTTCCATATGCAGCAGACCCAGGAAGCCGCAGCGAAACCCGAAACCCAGGGCCACCGAACTTTCAGGCTCGAAGAAGAACGACGAATCGTTCAGACGTAATTTTTCCAGCGCCTCGCGCAGTCGCGTGTGTTCGTGCGCATCTACCGTGTAAAGGCCGGCGAACACCATGGGCTTGATCTCTTCAAAACCGGGCAGCGCCTCAAAGGCAGGGTTGGCATCGTCGGTAATGGTGTCGCCAATTTTCGTGTCGGCGACATTCTTGATGTTTGCAATGAGGAAGCCGACTTCGCCCGCTTTCAGTTCTTCAATTTCCACCGGCTTGGGTGTGAGCACGCCAAGGGTCTCCGCATCGAACGTTGTGCCGTTCGACCACAGGCGAATTCTTTGGCCCTTGCGCAGTGTTCCCTCGAAGACGCGCGTCAAAATCACCACGCCGCGGTAAGCATCGAACCACGAGTCAAAGATCAGCGCTTGCAGCCGGCTTTCGGGATTGCCTTTCGGGGGAGGCACGCGCTTCACAATCGCTTCCAGCACATCGGGCACGCCCTGTCCGGTCTTCGCGCTGATAAGCACGGCATCGGAAGCGTCGAGCCCGACAGTGTTTTCAATCATTTCTTTTGTGCGCGGGATATCGGCGCTCTGCAGGTCGATCTTGTTGATGACGGGAATAATCTCGAGCCCATGATTGATCGCAAGGTAGGAATTGGCAAGCGTCTGCGCTTCCACTCCCTGCGATGCGTCGACCACCAGCAGCGCCCCTTCGCACGAGGCCAGCGCACGCGACACTTCGTACGAAAAATCCACGTGGCCGGGCGTGTCAATCAGATTGAGCTGATAGGTCTGGCCGTCTTGCGCGGTATACATCATTCGAACCGCGTGGGCCTTGATGGTGATGCCCCGTTCGCGTTCCAGGTCCATGGAGTCGAGCACCTGCGCCTGCATTTCGCGCGCGGTCAGCGATCCGGTCAACTCCAGCAGGCGGTCCGCCAGCGTGGATTTGCCGTGGTCAATATGCGCGATGATCGCAAAGTTGCGGAGGAAGGCTGCGTCCATAGAGTGAAGGCTAATCTTTAATTTTAACAGGCGGCGTGAGATTCCCGTTCCGGGCTTGCATTCAGAAAAAGCCTGATGCTTGCGTAATTCTCGTTATAGCCTGGCTGTATTGTTTCCTCGGGCCCGTGGTGTAGTGGAAACACAGCACCTCGCGACGGTCGCAGATGCGGGTTCGAATCCCGTCGGGTCCACGCTTCCACTGCGAAGCGTTGGTTCTGTGGGGGGCGGAAGTGCGAGGATAAGCCTCCCAACAAAAGTAACTTGATTCTTTCAGAGGGCAAGGTCATACTGATTTTGTCGCGGGGTGCTGTGTTGGCCCGGTACATTGAAGGCCTCGAATAGTCGAGGCCTTTGCCTTTCCCTGGACTTATGTCAGGGCCGCTGTTGGCGCGCTGCCCCCGTTGACTTCCGGTCCGCCCGATCCCTACTGGTAGTCTATGGGAATCAGAGCTTATCCCGAAGGAATTCGATAATCGTCTGTCAGGTGACTGATATGCTGAAGCACTCCTTGACCATGGCTTGCTGTGTGTTGGCCGCCAGTTCCGCGTTCTCCCAAACTCTATCGCTGCAGGTAAAAGCATTTGTAAAAGTTGACGCGCCGGTGGTTGCGCTCGCGCATGTTCGCGTCATCGATGGCACGGGTGCGGCCGCGCGGGAAGACCAGACCGTCGTGATCGTCAAAGGAAAGATCGAATCCGTTTCCGATGCCGCTTCGGCCAATCTTCCCAAAGATGCGCAGGTGCTCGACCTGCATGGTTACAGCGTGATCCCCGGTCTGGTGGGCATGCACGACCATATGTTCTACCCCATGGGCAACGGCATATTCGGCGAGATGGCGTTCAGCTTTCCGCGCTTGTACCTCGCCGGCGGCGTGACGACCATCCGCACCACTGGCGCGCTCGAGCCTTACACCGATCTTGAGCTGAAAAAACAGATTGATAGGGGGGAGACACCAGGACCGAAGATGCACGTTACTGGACCTTATCTTGAAGGCCCCGGCACTTTCGCGGTGCAGATGCACCAACTCACTGGGCCTGAAGATGCAACCAGGACCGTCAATTTCTGGTTGGATCAGGGTGTCGATAATTTCAAAGCATATATGTTCATTACTCCCGCAGAACTTTCTGCAGCCGTGACTGCGGCCCACAAACGCGGAGCCAAGGTCACCGGACATCTTTGTTCCATCGGTTTTCGGGAAGCAGCAGCGATTGGCATCGACGACCTGGAACACGGCCTGTTTGTCGACACGGAATTCCTACCCACGAAAAAGCCGGGAGAATGTCCGGACCCGTCGGAAAATCCCGAGCTCATGGCCAAGCTCGACGTTAACGCGGGGCCGTTGCACGACGTGATTCTTGATCTGGTCCAACGCCACGTTGCCGTCACCTCGACGCTTCCTGTGTTTGAGATGGGCAGTTTCACCGGACGGCCGACGTTGCAGAAACGCGTGCTCGATGCGCTTTCTCCCGATGCCCGCAGTGCGCTGCTTTGGAATCGGGTTCGTTCGAGCGACTCCGGCCGGTTGCGGCAACAATACAGCAGCGACGTCTCCCCATGGCCGGCGGCTTTCAACAAGGAGATGGAATTCGAGCACGCGTTCGCACAAGCCGGAGGCCTGCTGCTGGCCGGTCTCGACCCCACGGGAATGGGCGGGGTGATCGCGGGCTTCGGAGATCAGCGCGAAGTCGAGTTGCTCGTGGAGGCGGGATTCACGCCGCTGGAGGCGATCCACATCGCGACGGCAAACGGCGCGCAGTTTCTCGGCGAACTGAACCGCATCGGCACCATCGCGCCCGGCAAGCAGGCCGACCTGGTCGTGATCAAAGGCGATCCCTCGAAAAAAATCGAGGACATCGAGAACGTCGAGACCGTATTCAAAGACGGCATCGGCTATGATTCGGCAAAGCTGATCGACTCGGTGCGGGGCGTGGTTGGAAGCCGCTAGGCTTCCGCTAGAATCAAATCGATGCTTGTTCTCGCCTCCGCCTCACCGCGCCGCCAGGAGTTGTTGCGCAACGCCGGCATTCAATTCCACGTGCAGCCCGCCCACATCAACGAGACCCCACTCGCCGGCGAATCTCCTGAAGTTTGCGCGGAGAGGCTGGCGCAGGAAAAAGCGCTGGCTGTTTTTCACAGTCAACCGCAGAATTATGTCCTCGGCGCGGACACAATTGTGGTCGTCGACGACACAATCCTCGGAAAGCCCCGCGATGCAAACGATGCCGTCCGCATGTTGCGGCTCTTGTCAGGACGCACCCACACGGTGATCACTGGAGTTTGCCTAATAAGTCCCGCTGCCGGCGAATCCGGATCAAGTTCGGAATCTGGGAAGCCGATCCTGACGACTACTTCTGAGTCAACGCGGGTGACCATGTGCGAGATTTCTGACGAAAAGATCCGCGATTACGTTGCGACCGGCGAGCCCATGGATAAGGCAGGAGCATACGCAATCCAGGGCATGGCCTCCCGCTGGATCCCGCGTATCGAGGGCGACTACACCAATGTCGTAGGTCTTCCCGTGGCGCTGGTGTATTCGATGCTGCGTGGGCGGGGAGCGATATAAAGTAGCAATATAAAGTGCGGACGCGAATCTTCGAATCACTCGATCGATGGGACGATGCGGATTGACAAATTGTTGTCCCGCGCAGAAAAGCGTTTGAGGTGAATCGAAACCAGGCTAGGACTTTTTCTCTTCTTCTTTTTTCTCTTCTTCTTTTTTCTCTTTCTTTTCTTCTTCCGGCTGTTTCATCGCATCCTTGAAGTTACGGATGCCTTCGCCCATGCCCTTGCCCAGCGCGGCAAACTTGCTGGTTCCGAAGATCAGAAGGATGATCCCGATAATCAGTATCAAATGCAAAGGCTGAAAAAGGCCTTCACCCATAACTCCTCCAGAGGGCCGCTCCCGCGAAGAGAGCAGCGCGGCCAGGCTGCTATGAAAAGTCTAGGCTATGCCTACTTCGGAGTCAAAGCGATGCTTACCAAGCCATCCTCTTGAGGTCTATCCTTGAAAGAAAAGTCCTTTTGGAGGTTGCAATGTTCATAAAACGCGGCGCTCTTATACTGGCCATGCTGATACTGGCCATGCTGATCGCGGGCCACACTTTCTTATTCGCCCGAGGTCAAGGCTCGGCGCAGGCTCCAGCCGCCACGGTTGAACATCGCAAGACCAGCGAGCCGTACACGGGAGACCTTTCAATTTTCGATTCTCCCGGGCGCGACCAACGCCTGCAGGTAAATCGCGTCATGGACATTCTGGGCATCGCACCCGGAAAGACCGTGGCCGACATCGGAGCCGGGTCGGGTTGGTTCACCGTCCGAGCAGCGCGCCGGGTTGGCCAGGGCGGCGTCGTGTATGCGGTGGACATCAATCCGGAAGCAATCCAGTACATCGCCGACCGGGCGCAAAAAGAGCAATTGCGCAACGTGAAGACCATCCTTGGCAAACCGGACAATGCACTTCTTCCCACGGCCGCCATCGATTCCGTCCTGCTGCTGAAGACATATCACGAAGTTGCCGAACCGGTTGCTCTCTTGCAGAATTTGCGAGCATCCCTGCGCCCCGGGGCCAAGGTCGGAATCATCGACCGCAACGGAAATGGCGAAGACCACGGCGTGAACCGCGATGTCGTGCTTCGTGAGGCCGCTCAGGCGGGCTACCATCTGCTCAAACAGTATGACTTTGTGAAAGGCGACAAAATGGACTATTTCCTCGTCCTGACTCCTGCAGACTAGGCCTTAAATACTCTCAATCATTCCTGCCAAAAGCAGCGCCCGTCGCGGCAATTCCGAAATCACGATAAATTCGTGGACCGCGTGCGCCCCGTCGCCCACGCCGCCCATCCCGTCAAGCGTTGGAATGCCCATGCCTGCGGTGAAGTTGCCATCCGAACCGCCGCCCACGGCCGCTTCCTCAAGCTTCCATCCCACCTCGCCGGCGATCTCGCGCGCTTTTTGGTACAGAGCCGCCACCCCTGCGGTTCGCTCCATCGGCAGGCGGTTGATTCCACCCGTCATCTCGAGCTTGCAGTGCTTATCAAACGGCTTCAGAGATCGCAGCTTGCGGTCGAGTCCAGAGGCCTGTTTCGCGCTTTTGATACGCACGTCAATCCCCACCGACGCCTCAGCCGCAATTACATTCGTGCGCGTTCCGCCCTCAAGCACGCCGGGATTTACCGACAAGCCTTGCTGCAAATTGTTCAGCTTGGCAACCGCCGTGATCTGGCGCGCAAGTTCCAGAATCGCGCTGTGACCTTTGCCCGGGTCAAGTCCCGCATGCGCCGCTACCCCCTTTACGCGCAGAGTATACTCGCCCACCCCCTTGCGCGCAGTCTTGACTGCACCGCGAAGCCCGGCGGCTGGTTCCAGCACCAGCACTCCGGCGGACTTTTGCGCCAAGGCCTCGGTGATCTTGCGGGAAGAGCGACTGCCTACTTCTTCATCGGAAACCAGAAAAACCGTTACCGGCCGCGGCAGTTCGCCGTGCCAGGCTCGCAGCGCTTCAACAGCGTGCAGCATCAGCGCAATTCCCGACTTCATATCGAGAACACCGGGTCCACGCAGCCGGCCACTTTCGATTTTGCAAGGCATCCTCGCCAGCGTTCCCAGCGGATAGACCGTGTCGTAGTGGCCGAGAAGCAGAACGGGCCTGCGTTTGGCCGATCTGGAGCTGGATGATGCATCAAAGTCGATCTGCAAACTGTCGCCGAAGTTGTTGCTGCGATGCAGTTGCGCACGTCCCCGAAGCGCTTCAAACTTGGGCGCAAGAAACGCGGCTATGCGGTCGACGGCTTGCTTGTTGTCGCTGGGCGATTCGATTTCGACCAGCTCGCGAATCGTCTCAACCATCCGATTTTGGTTTTGTTCGAAGTAGCGCAACCGGCCGGCCCACTCGGGCTGAGGAGCGGCGGCTGATTTAGACATTTGTAATCCGGGCACCGTTTCCCTCATCGTCGGCGGCTTGCTCAGCCGTGAATGCGACGCGGTACAGTATAATCTTCAGGCTGCTTAGACGAACGTCGATTCATACGAACGTTGATTTATACGAACGTTGATTCTTCGAACGTTGATTCTTCGAACCATGATTGAGAACACTCCTCCCGTGACCGACGCGGCCGCAGCCAAGCCGGCTCTCGACATTCACGACATCCTGAAAATTTTGCCTCATCGCTACCCGCTGCTGCTGATCGACCGCGTGCTGGAATTGAAACGTAAAGAGCGCATCGTGGCCATCAAAAACGTCACCATTAACGAACCGTTTTTCAATGGCCATTTTCCGGGATTGCCGATCATGCCCGGCGTGCTGATCGTGGAGGCCATTGCGCAAGCCGGCGGCGCGCTGCTGCTCACCGAAGTGGAGAATCGCGCCGACAAAGTTATGGTCTTTACCGGAATCGATCGCGCCAAATTCCGCCGCCCCGTAAGCCCCGGCGACCAGTTGCGGATCGAAGTGGAAGTCAAGGGCTGGCGCGTCATCCCGCGCATGATCGCGGCGAAAATGTATGGCGCCGCGTATGTTGCCGGCAAGCGCGTGGCTGAAGCGACGGTATCCTGCCAGCTCATCGACAGCTCGCGCGGCCGCGGCGATACCCCGGATGGCGATAGCGACGGCTTAGCCGCGGAATGAAAAGTCTGGCATCCGCCGCAATGAGTCAATCTTCCGGCGATTCCATTTTCTGATGATTCGTTCTAACCATTCGACGACTTGACCATGAGTGTTCATCCCACCGCCATCATCGATTCGCGGGCCAAAGTGCCGCCGTCGTGCAAGGTCGGCCCCTACTGCGTGATCGGCCCGGATGTCGAACTTGGTGAGAACTGTCGCCTGGTGTCACACGTCGCCATCGAGGGGCCAACAAAAATCGGCGCCGCTAATTCTTTCTTTCCCTTCTGCGCCATCGGCATGGATCCGCAGGATGTTTCCTACAACGGAGAACCAACCAGGCTGGAGATCGGCGACCACAACGAGATCCGAGAGTGCGTCACCATCAGCCGCGGCACGGCGAAGGGCGGCGGCCTCACAAAAGTTGGCGGCCACACGCTGATCATGGCCTACGCGCATATCGGCCACGACAGCGTGATCGCCGACCACTGCATGTTGGTGAATGGAGCCACTCTTGGCGGCCACGTCACTGTCGAAGAGTGGGCTGTGGTCGGCGCTCTGTGCCCGGTACATCAGTATGTGCGCATCGGCGCTCACGCCTACGTCGGCGGAGGCACTACGATCACGCAGGACGTTCTGCCCTTTTCCATGACCTCGGCCGCGCGCGATACGCACGCTTACGGCATGAACAAAGTCGGCCTCGAGCGCCGCGGATTTTCGAAGGAACGCATCCGCAAGATTCACCATGCCTACAAAACTCTGCTGGCGTCGAAGATGAATACGTCGCAGGCGCTGGAGAAGTTGAAGTCCGAGCCAGATCGTGGCGAAGATGTAGACATGCTGATCAGATTCATCGAATCGTCGCAACGGGGAGTGATCAAGTAGCACTCAGCATTCAGCCTCTTACGATGCCCGATTGACGACAGCCCATTTGACATTCATCTTTGCAGATTGCAGATTGCAGATTGCAGATTGCAGATTGCTGATCGCTGATCGCCGAATGCTAGACTGAGTCCGCGCCAGTTTCGTTGGCGCGCCCTTTCCATGCCTTCCATCGCGGAAAAGCTCGGCCTGATCGCCGGCAACGGAAAGTTTCCCCTGCTCGTGCTCGACGCGGCGCGCGCGGCGGGTCATGAAGTTGTTGTCATCGCGATCAAGGAAGAAGCTTTTCCAGAAATCGAAGACCGCGGCGCGGCGTCGGTCCATTGGCTCTCGCTCGGCGATCTTTCGAAGCTGATCGCAACCTTCCAGCGCGAAGGCGTGCATCGTGCGGTTATGGCAGGGCAGGTAAAACACAAACAGATTTTTTCTGCCATCCGCCCGGACTGGCGCCTGGCCAAGCTTTTGCTCTCGCTCACCACCCGCAATACCGATAGCCTGCTCGGCGCCGTCGCCCAGGTCCTCGCAGAGGAGGGCATCACCCTGGAAAATTCCACCTGGCTGCTCGAACCGTTGCTGGTGACCTCCGGAGTGTTGTCACGCCGCGGGCCGACCGACCAGGAACGCAGAAACATCGACTATGGCCGCACCGTGGCTCGCCATTTGGCGCACTATGACATCGGCCAGACTGTCGTGATTGCTGAGTCCGCTTGCGTGGCGGTCGAAGCCATGGAGGGCACTGACGCCACTATCGAGCGCGCTGGACAGCTCATGCTCTCGCTTCACGGCAACGCCTCCACTCTTAGCCGCGCCCTGACCGTGGTGAAGATCGCCAAACCTGATCAGGATATGCGCTTTGATGTTCCGGTGATCGGGGTGAAGACCATCGAAGTCATGCAGGCCGCGGGCGCAACCTGCCTCGCGCTGGATGCAGAAAAGTGCTTGATGCTCGACGGAGATAAAATCATAGACGCGGCTGACGCCGCAGGCATCGCAGTCGTGGCAGACCCGGCGTGACCGGTCGAGTTAAGGAAACCGGGATTGAACAGCAGCCGAATTAGCGTGTTCCCACCGAGCGACGCGCTCCCCGCGTGACCGCCACAGGAGCTTTACCCATTTCATGCCGAGTTCGCGTGAGATCGTACGCGGTCTGCAAATTCATCCAAAACTCGGCAGAGTTCCTGAAGTATCCCGCCAGCAGCAGGGCCGTCTCCGGCGTGACTCCTCGCTTCCCGCGCACCAGTTCATTCACCCGGTTCAAAGGAATGGAGAGTGTCCTCGCCAGCTCAGCTTGGGTCAGGCCCAGTGGATTGAGAAACTCCTGCAGCAGGATTTGTCCGGGATGAGTTGCGATACGATGGCTCGGCAACATTGGTTTCTCCTCAGTGGTAATCCGTGCATTGCACGTCGCTTGCATTGCCGCTCATGAAATGGAATACAACGCGATACTGGTCGTTTACCCGCATGCTATAAAATCCCGCCCAATCGCCTCGCAGCTTTTCCAGCCGGTTTGATGGCGGAACCCGCAAGTCTTCCAGAGTGGTGCTGGCGTTCAGCAGATCCAGCTTAGCCTGCACTCGCGCCCACAATACCGGAGCAATTCTCCGAGCTGGCTTTGTGTCATGCCCGTGGAAGATGTCTTCCGTCGTCTTGTCCCCAAAGGAGACAATCATTCGTTCCATTATACATGAATACCGTGTATTCGTAAATCATTGACGAGCGCCTTCTCAATCGGCGAATTTAAGGTCATGACTTCTCTGACCTCCGAACCCGCCCTCATTGCCGAGCAGCTTCGCCGCGCCTTTGAAGGCGACGCCTGGCACGGCCCTGCTCTGCTTGAGTTGCTCGAAGGCGTGAATGCGGCCACTGCCGCGGCCAGACCTCTGCCTGAAGTTCACAGCATCTGGGAGCTTGTGTTGCACATTGCGGTCTGGGATGCTGCAGCCATTCGCCGGCTGGCTGGAGAAAAGTGGCAGCCCGAAGGCATCGCGAATTTCCCGCTCGTTCCAAAGCCAGCAACCGAAGCGGCATGGCGCGATGCCGTCGCTCATGCCAAGCGCACGCATGACACACTCGTCAAGACCGTTGCGGCCCTGCCCGAGTCTTGCCTTCGCGGGCGCGTTCCCGGCAAGAAATATGATTTCTACTTCATGCTGCACGGGGTCGCGCAACACGAGCTCTACCACGCCGGACAGATCGCCATTCTGAGAAAGGCACACGCCCGACCGTTTGAGGAAATTGAGTAATTGCGCAATCGGCGATTGGAGATTGAAAATCTTTCGCGCAATTACCCAACTGCTCAATTCTCTTCACCATTGCTTGAAAATCACTCCCACCGCGCCGACAATCATTGCGAATCCTAAAGCATGGTTCCAGCGCACCGGCTGCTTCAGATAGAAGACCGAGAACACCGAGAAAACCACCAGCGTAATCACTTCCTGAATAGTTTTAAGTTGTGCCGCACTGAACTCGTACGAGCCAATGCGGTTCGCAGGCACCTGAAAGCAATATTCGAAGAACGCAATCATCCAACTGATCACGATCACCTTGAACAACGGCACCTCGCGATACTTCAAGTGGCCATACCAGGCGAAGGTCATGAAGATGTTGGAAATAGTGAGGAGCGCAATGGTTCGCATGAGATGAGAGGGCTCTCCTTTCGAGGTTGTTTGCAGCCTGCGGCACGGCAGCTTTGGAATCGTTCAAATCCTAAATCTTGATTCCGGGCCATTCCACCGCTATCAGGATGCTCTTTCGCGGCTTTACGTTTACAATTTGTTAGTCCCGCTGGCAACCGGCCAATTCGAGAGTCCCTTTCCTGCAAGCTGATAATCCGATTTCCGTCGCAGTGGTGGGTGTGGGCGTTTTCGGACGCAATCACGCCCGAGTTTACCAAGAGCTCGAACAACAAGGCGAACCGATTCGACTGGTAGGCGTGGTCGATCCCAATCTCGATCGCGCCGACGCGGTTGCGCGCGAGTTTGGATGCCGCGCCTTCGGTTCAGTCGAGCAAATGCTTACCACCCACAGCGAAGTCCACGCGGTTTCCGTGGCAGCACCCACGGTTCATCATCTGCAAGTAGCCCGCGCACTCATGGCAGCGGGCGTAGACGTTCTGATCGAAAAACCTCTGGCCGCATCGCTGCCCGAAGCGGATGAGTTATTGCAGTTGGCCGCCACTCACAAGCGCATCGTCCAAGCCGGACATCTCGAGCGCTTTAACCCCGCAGTGCGCGCTACAATTCCACTGCTCACCCAGCCCATGTTTTTCGAAGTGCACCGGCTGAGCGTCTTCACCCCACGCTCGCTCGACGTCGACGTGGTGCTTGACCTGATGATTCACGATCTCGACATCGTGCTTTCCTTCGCCAATTCTCCGGTGAAGGAAGTTCGCGCCGTCGGCCTGCCCATTCTCTCCGGTAAAGTCGACATTGCTAACGTGCGGCTGGAATTCGAATCCGGATGTGTGGCCAACCTCACCGCCAGCCGCGTCTCCACTGAGCGCGTGCGCAAGCTGCGCTTCTTCCAGCCCCAGCAATATGTTTCGGTCGATTATGGACGGCAGGAAGTCCTTGTCTTCACCGTTGGGGCCGATGGAGCGGCAACTGGCACTCCCACGGTGAACCCGCAGATCAAAGTAGCCAAGCCGCCGGTCACTTCTGAAGAACCCTTGCACGCAGAATTGAAGTCATTTCTGAATGCCGTGCGTCGACGCTCTATCCCAATCGTGCCCCTTGAAGACGGACGCCGCTCTCTCGCCCTCGCTCTCGACATCGTCGCTGCGATCCGCGAGCACGGAAAGAAAGCCGGTCTTGCCGGCTTAGCCAAGGCGAAAGGCTAGCCAGCGTAACTCAGTCTCATTGGTGGGTGTTGGGCTTGGTTAGTGTAAAGGCACGAACCGATCTTTATTTCTCGTTTCTTTATTTCTCGTTTCTAGATTTCTCGTTTCTAGATCGCGCCACACAAGCCTCGCTGCGCGTGATTCTTGCTATTACTCCACGGCCTTGCGCACTGCGGCTTTCGCCAGCAGGCGGGTGGAATCAAGAGTCGGCAGGGGCGAAGACTCCGGCATGACCAGCAGCGGAATTTCAGTGCAGCCGAGCACCACCGCGTCGCAACCCTCGTCTTTAAGAGCCCGGATCACTTCCACATAATACGCCAGCGAGCGCGGAAGAAACTGAGAGTTCACCAGTTCGTCGAAGATGATCTGGTCGATCCGCTGACGCTGCTCGGCTCCCGGAATACGATGCTCGATTCCTGCGGCCTTCAGCGCTTCGCGGTAGACCGGGCCCTCCATCAGGTATCGGGTGCCGAGCACGGCCAGGCGTTTGAACTGGCGGCGCTGCGCCTCTTTCGCAACTTCTTTCGCAATGTGAAGCCAGGGACGAGGCGAGCGATGTTCGATCAGATCGAAGGCCTGATGAATCGTGTTGTCGGGACAAATAAGAAAGTCCGCTCCGGCGCGCGCCAGCTTCTCCGCGGAACACAGCATGAGTTCTGCAACGCCAGCCCAGTCATTCCCATAGACGCATTGCATGTACTTTGCGAGCGAGTGCGAATGCAACGAGACCTCGGGATGATCGTGGCGACCGAGCATCTGAGCGCCCTCGAGCGAAATGGTGCGGTAGCAGAGCGCGGCTCCTTCCGTGCTGCAAGCGACGATGCCGATGTGAAGGGACATCTCAGTTGCCAGTTGCGGGCTCAGCCTCAGTTCTCAGTTGAGTCCGATCCGCATTTCTGCTTTTCGATTGCGATTTTACAACAAGGGTGGTCGTAACAAGCAGCCAGGAGAGCCGCGGTGGGCTGTCTCTATAGGATCTCTTTCCCGTCGCAACAAATTCGATTATCTTGCTGCGGCGGCGTCGAACAGGTTCAGGAACTCCAGCTTTTTCTCTGCCGGCAGAAATGAAGCTTCGAATGAATTGCGCGCAAGCTCGCGCAGGTGCTCGTCGCTGAATCCAAAGGTCTGCTGCGCGAGTTGATATTCGCGCGCAAGCGTCGTTCCGAACATGGCCGGGTCATCGCTGTTAAGAGTGATCATCACGCCATGATCGAAATAGCTTTTCACCGGATGCTCGTTGAGGTTAGGACAAAGACCGGTGCGGAAGTTACTGGTCAGACAAATTTCCACCGGGACTTGGCGTTGCGCCAGTTCTTCAACCAGATCGGGATCGTGAAAGGCAGTCAGCCCATGGCCGATGCGCTCGGCACGCAGGTTGAGCGCCCCCCAGACGGATTCTGGCGGGCCGGTCTCTCCGGCGTGTGCAGTCAGCCGCATGCCGTGGTCGGCAGCCCAGGCATAGCAGTCGCGAAAAAGCTCAGGCGGCGCCTTTTGCTCGTCGCCGCCAATGCCCACAGCGACGACTTCGCGGTCGTGGTAGCGAACCGCAAGTTCGAAGACTTTCTGCGCGGCCTCAGCGCCGAATTGGCGGACAGCATCGAAAATCCACAACAGCGAAATACCGAAATCCCGTGCCCCGCGTGCGCGACCCCGGTCCAGCCCTTCGAAGATGGCGGCGAAATCCTGCTGGCGCCACAGGCAAACACCCACCGAGACATAGACCTCGGCGTGCAGTACGTTTTCTTCCTTCAGCCGCTGCATCAGACGGTATGTGATGAGTTCGTAATCCTCCGGCGTCCGCAAATGTTCGGTAATGTTCTTGAACGCTAAGAGAAAACTGGAAAAATCGGCGTAGCGGTAGAGTTCGTCGACCTGCGCAAGCGTAACGCGTTCGCCGCGATGGGCGCGGAGTTCCAGCAGCGTCGCCGGCTCAATCGCGCCCTCGAGGTGGAGATGCAATTCGGCTTTGGGTAAAAGTCGAAGAAAACTATTCGGCGGCCGATTGTATGCAGAGGACACGATTTCACGATTGTAGATTCTTCCAGCCTTTTTTGCACCGGGCTGGGCCAGAGTATCAAGAAAGGAATCGAATGCCTCGATTACTTTAGTTGCAAGTGGTCTGCCAACTATTTGCACTCCCCCTATTGCTAATTCAGGGGATGTTCTCCTAGCATGCAGAGTGAAAGCCGGCCTGCGGGGTTGGTGATGGCGGTAACCGATTTTTGAACCAATGCTGAATGAACGGGGGCTCGACTCGAACTAGGATCCGGTGTGCGATGCTCCGTCATGCGGAGATGCCTAAAGGGTCTCGGCGGGTTCCCAACGTCTACCGACGGGTTCATTCTCGGCCCGTCACACGGCACAGTGGGTCGGCTTGATTTGTTGGTTTGATTTGTTATGTGCGGCGCGAGCCTCATCCGAGAATGCCTGCCGCGATAAAAGCTCGGTCCAATCGCCGGGTCCCCTGCTAAACTGGCTGAAGTAGCAAATCCCTCGTTTTCAGCATCTAACTAAACTGTGTATCCGCAATTAGTGCATTTCGGGAAATTCTTTTTGCCGACTTATGGCTTCCTGGTGTCTCTGGGAGTGCTGCTCGGCTTATGGATCAGCGTGCGCAATTCCGAGCGTCTCGGCATTGACGGCGACAAGGCTTGGAACCTGGGCATTCTGGTGGTGCTGTGCGGAATTGTGGGCGCCAAGGTGCTGTACGTAATTAATGAGTGGAGCTATTATCGGGCGCACTTGTCTGAGATTTTCACCGTCACTACGCTGCAGGCTGGGGGAGTTTTTTCGGGGGGCCTGATCGCGGCGTTCATAGCGGCGTGGTGGTATGTGCGCAAGAATCATATGCCCGCGCTTGGCACGGTTGATGCGTTTGCGCCGGGGTTGGCGCTCGGGCATGCCATCGGCCGCCTGGGATGCTTCGCCGCAGGATGTTGCTACGGGAAAGAAACGCATCATTTCTGGGCTGTGACCTTCACCAATCCGCTGGCGAATCAGATTACCGGCACGCCCTTGAACGTGCCGCTGGAGCCGACGCAGTTGTTCGAGTCTGCGGTGGAGTTTGCAAATTTCTTCTTCCTGATGTGGTTACTAAAGCGGCGGAAATTCGATGGCCAGGTATTCGGCGCGTTTATGTTCATCTACGGCGTGGCGAGGTTCTTCCTGGAATTTCTGCGAGACGATCCTGGTCGCGGATCGGTGTTTGGCGGAGCGATGTCGGGGACACAGTTGATCGCGATTGGGCTGGTCATTGGTGGTGGGATTATCTGGTGGCTGAGGCCGGGAGCGAAGGCAGTGCCGCCGGTGCGGACGGTGGGAGCCACGCGCTGAGTGCCATTCCTTATTTTTTCTTAGGGTCTGTCGCTTTTGGATCAGCTTCTACCGTGACCTCAACCTCGGCGCCTTTCTTAAGCCGCACTTCCTTACCATTTTCGGTGGTGAGGGAGTTTTCGATGCGGATTTCGCGGTACAGGTCATCCGCCCCTTCAATCTCAATCTGCGCTTTTTCCGGTTGACTTGGGTCCGGGGGCTGAATGATTTTCTCTACGGTTCCCGGCAGAGTGACACTCGGCTTCTCCGTCATAGGCTTTCCTTTCAGGACAGCTTTCCTTCAGAACAAACCAGTCAGACGCCACCTGTTATGCAGTACCCAAGGGGCGCGCAAAGTAGTTTAGGGGATGCCGTGCCAGAAAGCTACCGGCTGATTTTCTTTAAAGCTTCCAGAAAATCCGCGGACAATTCACGGATACGCTGCAATCGATCCTTTTCTTGGCGCAATTCTTCTGCGGTGATTCCTAAAAACGTTTGCCTCTGCATACTCTCAATATGCTCCTGCATCAGGCGGGCGAGTTCATCGCGGAGTTTTTCGACGCTGGCACCATCCATAAATCACTTCGTTGAGGACCGCAAACTCGCTGGCGATTCATTGCGAGTCGTTTGTAGCGGGCCGCGGAGTGGCCTCGTATAGCTTTCTGCGCTCGCCTTTAGCAGCGCAAAGGATCATCGCTGACACAAAGAAAAGGAGTTATGAGGTCATGAAGCATCCCATACTGCGGGCCCGACGGCGTGCCCCAGGTGGCAGATAATTCCTTTTTGATGCCCTGATGTAACGTCAAGAGCGCCCTTTCGGCAATACAGGCAAAGCCTTACTTTTGCAGCAGTAGGTCTAATGGCGGCTGGAAGCGGTGCCTTTTGAAGGCCTAGTCGCGGATGAGATCTTTCGTAGTATCCTTCGCAACGAATGCCAGGAGCGTTTCCCATTCTTATTTCTGTTGCGGCTGAAAATTCGGGCAAGCGGCTCGATCAATTTCTTGCCACGCGACTTGAGAGCGTGAGCCGGGCGCGAGTGCAGGAGATGATCGCCCAGGGCAAAGTGCTGGTGAATGATGCGGCGGCGAAGGCTTCGACGAAGCTGCGGGGCGGGGAACGCATCAGCGTGCTGGGCGAGGCGCAGCGGGCGCCGTTGAGCGCCATTGCCGAAGCGATTCCGCTCGATATTGTTTATGAAGACGATGATCTTGCGGTGATCAGCAAGCCTGCCGGAATGATGGTTCATGCGGGAGCGGGGGCGACCGACGATGCACGCAATCGCGGCACGCTGGTGAATGCGCTGCTGCATCATCTGGAGAGTTTGTCGGGAGCTGGCGGCCCGTTGCGGCCGGGAATTGTCCATCGTCTGGATAAAGAGACCAGCGGGCTCCTTGTGGTGGCGAAAAACGATGAGGCGCACCGCAAACTGAGTGCTCAATTTGCAGCGCGGGAAGTGAAAAAGAAATATGTAGCTCTGGTGCATGGCTGGGTGAAAAAAGATTCGGGGACGCTGGCGCAGAGCATCAGCCGGGATCGGGTGCGGCGCACGCGAATGACGACGCGGCTTGAGGGCGGGCGCGCGGCTGTGACGCATTATCGCGTGGTGCGGCGGCTGGATACGAAGTTTGGAAAGTTTACCCTGCTCGATGTGAAGATCGATACTGGGCGAACGCACCAGATTCGAGTGCATGTGGCGGCTATGGGACATCCGGTCGTGGGCGATACTATGTATGGAGCGCCCCGCCAGGCGCGGGGCAAATCGGCGGCAGTCAGTTTGCCGCGCAATTTTCTTCACTCCGCCGAACTCGAATTTCGCCATCCGCGATCGGGCGAGACAATCGCACTGAAAAGCGACCTGCCCGACGAACTGCAGGACTTTCTAGACCTGGTTTCATAAATTGATTTTGCGCGGGGGCTATAATAAACAATCAAATGAGGGGCTTTCGCAGCAAAAACATCTTTCCAGGAATTTCTCTGACCGGGTGGGCAGCGATTTTGTTGCTTCTGGCGGGACTGCGCCAGTTTGGCGCGGCGCAGGCAGGAACTGCACCGGCTGGTCAACCGTCCGAACAATCCACAACGCAATCCTCCCCAAAGCAATCCGCGCCCTCTCCATCTGCCGGAAAGGCGTTGGCAGAGCCGCAGCCGGCAGCGCCACAAGATTCGACCGATCAAAATTCCGACGACCCTGACGCCAGCAACGGATCCGTCCCACGAATCCGCGTCGGCATCAACGAAGTAAACGTAGTTTTCACGGTGACCGACAAGCATGGCAAACGCGTCACCGATTTGAAGCAAAACGATTTCCGCATTGTCGATGACAACAAGCCGGCGGCCGAAATCCGCAGCTTCCGTGCGGAGGCGAATCTGCCGCTCCAGGTAGGGCTGTTGATCGATGCCAGCAACTCGGTGCGCGACCGTTTCAAGTTCGAGCAGGAGTCGGCAATCGAGTTCCTGAACCAGACAGTGCGCCGGCGTTACGATCAGGCGATGGTCGTGGGCTTCGATGCGACGCCGGAAGTGACGCAGGATTTCACCGATGACACGGAGAAACTCGACCATGGTGTACGCGAACTGCGCCCGGGTGGCGGAACCGCGCTGTACGATGCGCTCTATTACGCTTGCCGGGACAAGCTGCTGAAGAAAGCGCAGTCCGGGCCCACGCGGCGGGCCGTCATTCTGCTGAGCGACGGAGAAGACAACCTGAGCCATGTCACGCGAGAAGAAGCGATTGAAATGGCACAGCGGGCCGATACGATCGTCTATGCCATCAGCACCAATGTGAGCGGCAGCAAGGGGGCGGGCGACAAGGTGCTGGAACGAATTGCAGATGCGACAGGGGGACGGGCGTTTTTCCCCTTCCAGATTCGCGACGTAGCCAATGCGTTTGCCGATATTCAAGATGAGTTGCGCAGCCAGTATGCCGTCTCCTACAAACCGGCCGACTTCAAGGCGGACGGCCATTTTCGCACGATTGAGATCGTAGCCAACGATCGCAAGACCTTCCGCGTCCGAGCCCGGCGTGGATATTTCGCTCCGACCTCCCAGTAGAAAAACGTGGTCTTCGGCTCTCGGCTTCCAGTTTGAATCAGGGTTCGCATCATTTAAGATCAGCGCTGCTCCAAGGCAAAGGAATGCCCGGATATTCAGGAACACCACTTCCGAGAAAACTGGGAATTAAGGCGGGCTTTCGGGTGTATTTGGTGAATGCTCCCGCGGATGTCCGGGCGGAATTGCGCGATGCTTTGGCAGAGTGCGAATTTTTGAAGCAGGGGGATGCGCTCGATTTCGCGATGCTGTTCACCAAGTCTCGAGCGGAATTAGGCGAAGAATTTCCCCGAATCTCCAGGCTGCTGGCGCCGGCAGGCATGTTGTGGGTGAGCTGGCCAAAGAAGAGTTCTGGAGTGGCAACGGATCTCGATGGAAATGCAGTGCGCGAAATCGGACTCGATGCCGGGCTGGTTGACGTGAAAGTATGCGCCGTAACCGACGTATGGTCAGGGCTGAAGTTTGTGCGGCGAGTTAAAGACCGGAAAGTAATCCATGCATAACGCAGAAAACCCCCGGCAACAGTCCATTAGGGCCGTCCCGAGGGTTTTTGGTTCCGCAACTTCTGTCATTGCGAAATGCATCGAGCCTGGCTGCCGGCGATGGAGCCGGTTAGCTCCAGCCGGCAAGCGGTAGCTCGAATCTTTATGCCGTTCTGGCGCCCATCAACAGGTGCGCTACAAAAGAAATAACGGCGAACAGCAGCAACAAGTGAATCAGTCCGCTGGCCACATGAAACATCAGAAATCCGCCGGCCCACACAACGAGCAGCAGCAGCGCAATTATCAGGAAGGGACCAAATCTCATTACCGCCTCCTAGAACACAAGCTTTAAAGTGCCATTCAACGGCAGATCACTCATTGTTTATACGGCGGCCGTGAAAAAGGCGATATCGGCAGAAAGCTGTAAATAGGCAGGACCTTAATAGTAGAGATCAACTAGGGAGCCGCTATGGTGCGAGTAGGGCTGGTTGGCTTTGGGCTGGCTGGGCAGGCGTTTCACGCGCCCGTGATCCGGGGCGTGCCGGGGATGGAGTTGGCTTGCATTCTGGAACGCAGAGGAACGCGGGCGCAAGAGAAATATCCCGGCGTGCGCGTCGTGCGAGCGCTCGATGAGTTGCTGGCGGATAAAACCATCCAGTTATGCGTGATCGCGACCCCGAACGATTCGCATTTCGAACTGGCGCGCACGTGTCTATTGGCAGGGCGCGACGTCGTGGTCGACAAACCGTTTGCGCCTACGCTGGCGGAATCAGCGGAACTCGTTCGGCTGGCGGCCGAGCGCGGTCGATTGATAACCGTGTATCAAGATCGCCGCTGGGATGGAGATTTTAACACTGTAAAGAAAATCGTCGAGTCGGAAAAGCTTGGGAGGATCGCGGAGTACGAATGCCGGTACGACCGCTTTCGTCTGGATCCGAAAGCGAATGCGTGGCGAGAACGTCCGGACCAGCCCGGAGCCGGTGTTTTGTTTGACCTGGGGCCGCATGTGATCGATCAAGCGCTAGTGTTGTTTGGCGAGCCCCGGGCGATTACGGCGTCGGCTTTCTGCCAGCGGGAGACGTCGCGCGTGGATGATTCGTTTGATGTGTGCCTGGAATATCCCACGCTGCGGGCGATGGCGAGGGCGCGGATCATCGCCTTTGCGCCGGGCCCCCATTTTCTAATTCATGGAACCAAGGGTTCGTTTGTAAAATGCGGAACGGATCCCCAGGAAGCTCGGCTGCGTGCCGGGGACTTTCCTCAAGGAACGGATTGGGGCGCGGATTGGGGAGTAGAAGCGGAAGAACTATGGGGAACCCTAAGCCTGGTGGGCGAACCCAGCAGGAAGATTAAAACCGAGCGCGGCGATTATCGCGGCTTCTACGCGAATGTGCGGGATGCGATCGAGAAAAAGTCCCCGCTGGAGGTTTCGCCCCAGCAAGCCCTCCGAACGATGCGGGCGATAATGCTGGCGCACAAGAGCAGTCGCGAGAAGCGGACGGTAGGGTGGGAAGAAGCCGCGGAATAAAGCGACTGCTGGAATCCTGGCCGTCGAAGCGGCGGCCTTCAAAAGGCGTCGCCAGTTGCGCGTTTAAGCGAAATCGCGTCGCAGCGGATAGTCGACAATAATGGCCCGCCCATCGGTAAGGGCTTTCACCGAATGGCGCGCATTAGCCGGCACGATTGCGACCACGCCCGCTCGCGCCACCTGCCCCACGCCGTCGATGGTCACCTCAAGTTCGCCCTCTATCACCTCATAAACTTCTTCCTGAGGATGGAAGTGCTCGTGGATGGATGCGCCGCGAGTGAACTCGTAATGCGCGAACGTCATGCTCGGCGAGTGGAAGTAGCGTCCATACCAGCCTGGCAACCGCTCAATCACATCGAGGTTGCGGGTGTCTACAAAGGGCATCGTTTCTCCTTGATGGGTAGCGGCCAGGCAGCGCGTCCCAACCCAGCGCGTCCCAACCCAGCTCGCACTAAGACGGCAGTTCTGAGCGCCGCCGCACTCTCCTCGCGGGAATCTCTGGCGGCAGCGAGAACGCCGTTGTGCCGCGCATTACTTTCTGGAACGCGGCTTGAAACTGTTCCATTTCTTCATGCGTGCCAACTGTGATGCGGACGCACGTCGGCATGATCGGCCAGATGCGGCCGATGAAAACTTTCTGCTGCGCCATGGCATCGATCACTTCTTTCCCCGGACGTTTGGGGTCGAGCAAAAAACAGTTCGATTCAGAAGGAATGTAGGAGTAGCCGTTGCGGTCGAGCCACTGAAAAGTGACCTGCCGCACCGTCGCGTTGATGCGTTTGCGTTCGGGTATAAGGCCCCGATCCTTGAGACTGGCCGAGGCGCCCACGACTGCGGTGATGGGCATAAAATTCCAGCCGGCGGAGTTCGTGACTTTCTCAAGCAGATCGGGGCGCGCGATGGCGAATCCGCAGCGCAGGCCGGCCATGCCATAGGCTTTTGAGAACGTGCGAAGCACGATTACATCCTTGCCGGCCTTGACCAGGTCGATGGTCGAGGGCGCATCGCAGAAGTGAATGTAGGCTTCGTCAACCATCACGACCGAGCCCTTGGGTTTGTTTTCGACCAGGTACTCGACATCGGAATGCGGCGTGAGCGTCCCGGTGGGATTGTTGGGCGAGCAAATGTAGAACAATCCAGCGTCCGGCGCGGCAGCGATCATGGCCTTGACGTCATGAGAGTAAGTTTTGGTAAGCGGAACTTTGACCACGCGAGCCTGCGCCGCCGCGGCGGCATGCATTCCAGCCTCATAACCGGGGTCGGCAGTGACGTAGCTCCTTTGCGGCGAAGTGAAAGCGACGACTCCGAAGTGCAGCGGCGGAGTCGATCCGGGGAAAGCGTGTACATACTCCGGCTTAAGGTCTTCGAGTTGCGTAAAGGTATGCACCAGGTCGTCGGTGAGATTGTCGGAGTAGCGTCCGCCTTGAGGGATGATGGCGGAAATGGCGTCACGCGCCGATTGGCTGGGGCCGAGTGGATTCTCGTTGGAATCGATCATCACCCCATCGGTCGTATATGGCCGATGCGCCGCCGCGGCGGCAAGCATGGGCTCGGTGACCATGTGAACTGCCGCAGCGGCGGCTGAGAATTGCAGGAACGAGCGGCGAGAAACGAATGAGAGATTTCGAGATGGCATGGCCCGGCTCCGGCTAGCGTAGACATTCAGGGGCGGTGAACCTACGCCCCCTTCACTCGGTCAGATTATAGATTAGGCCGTATGGGTCTCTGACATAACTTCTCGGAAAATCAGGTTCGTCTTTAACTATTTGGCAGCCTTTTTTCGTAAGTCTTGCTTTAGCATCTTTAACACTCTTGACGGTAACTTCCAGAACCGGTCCAAGAGCGGGACCTCGCTCAATAAAGAAATTGATGTTTTTCCCGTGGAGGCTAATCATATTCGGCTTCTTGTCGGTAATCTCAAAGCCAAGTTCCTTCACGTAGAAGTCAGCGGCTCTTAACGGGTCTTCGGCCTGGATCAAGATGTCTGTGCCAAATTTATTTGCCATAAAAGCAATCTCCTCCCATTCTCATCGCTATTGCGGCAAGGGTTGACGGGGCGTCGCGTAGTAGCCGGCGCGGGACTGGATTTTATAATTCTGTTTGCATTTAATCTCCAGCTTGCGGTAGCCGCCATCGAGCACCGTGTTGCTGGGCGTGTAGCCCAGGTTGTACTGGCTGCGCAACTCGGCGGCAATCTGGTCGAAGGCTTCTTTCAATTTGTCGAACTTGTTGCCGACATTGATGACGCGTCCTCCGGTTGCCTCAGTTAGCTTGCGCATCTCGCCCTCACCGGAGTAACCCATCTGGAACGATCCGTAGAAGCCACGATCGGCGCAGAGCAACACATAGACAATGGCATCGGCCTTCTGCGCGGCTTCAATGGCATCCCTGATTTTGAGGCGGCTCCCTTCATCTTCGCCATCAGTGAGAAGAATCATGGCCTTGCGCCCAACTTCTTTTGCCAGCATGTCATGAGCCGATAAATAAACCGCATCGTAGAGTACAGTTCCGGGCGACTGTGCAGTCGGCACGGGCCCACCGCCCGCTCCAGGGATCGGCCCGGTCGTGTAGCCGGTGTTGATTCTGACTTTATTCAGCGCCGCTTGCAGCCGGTGTACGTCGCGGGTGTAATCCTGCACCAGTTCCGCGTCGATGTTGAAATCGATCACGTAAGCTTCATCCTTATCGGTGAGAATCTGCCGCAGGAACGCGCCGCCGACTTGTTTCTCCATATCGAGGACGTTGCGCTGGCTGCCAGAGGAATCAATCAGCATGCCCAAAGTGAGCGGCAGATTCGATTCGGCGGCGAAGTATTTGATCGTTTGCGGCTTGCCATCTTCCAAGACCTGGAAGTCGTCTTTGGTGAGATTCGGCATCAGCGCGCCATGCTTGTCTTTGACGTTGAAGAAAACTCCCACGACATTGACGTTCACTTTCAAGGTTTCCGCAGGCCCCTGCTCATCCTCGGGTTTCTGGGCATCGGCGGGTTTCTGGCCTGCCGGCGTTTGCGCGTCAGGCTTAGAATTTGCGGGAGCGGAAGGAGTTGAATCCTGCGCCCCGGAGGCAGGAGCCGCCGCCCACAAAACTGCAAAAAGAAATAGAGTGGTCGCTGCGACCTGGGCTGGGATAAAGTTTCGGAAGGCTGACAACTTTGGCATGCGATGATTTCCTCTAACGGTTTTTGTTAGTCTAATCCCTGAGGTTAGATGCACCAAATCGTATGGCTCGCGCATCCGACTGAAGACACGAAGAAATTTCTTTTTGTGGCGGAAGCTGACTCAAAATAAGTACCAAGTAAAGATCGTCAAGAGCGCGATAAGGTTACATCTTGGCAAGATTAAGATCTGGTCGGAACGGACGGTGCTTGTGATCCTTAAAACTGCAGCTGGCAAAAACAAGCGGTGCAGTAGCATGAACCGCCTCGCAAGCCTCTTGGTTTTGGCGCTGCTGGATGTAGGTCTTGGACTGGGCGTTCTGCAGATGGCCGCTCAATCGTCCGGCAACCAAGCCCCAAGTGGCCAAGCGCAGCCGTCACAAGCGCAGTCGTCACAAGACGTCCCCGACGCGCCGTCCGCCGTACAACCGCCCTCGTCCAACCCCGAGCCGCCACCGCCAGCCAGGCCTCCGGAGGAAAAGAAGCCCGCTCCGGGGGAAAGAAATCCGTGGACGAACCAGCCCCTCAACCCGCCAACCAATCAGCCCGATACCGAAGCGCCTGCCCAGCCCGGTGACGGCACATCCCCGCCGCCACCCATGCCTCCGGTCAAGACCGTCCCCCCGGGCAGCGCCACCAAACAAGGCACTAATTCACAAGAGCAGCTTTACACGCTCGTGGTTCACACCAACTTTGTACAGGTTCCGGTTACGGTAAAGGACAAGAATGGACGCATGGTGGACGGGTTGCTGCCCACCGACTTCAGCGTCTTCGAAAACGGAACCAAGCAAAAGCTCACTTTCTTCAGCGCCGATCCTTTCGCGCTTTCGGTCGCAATCGTTCTCGATCTAGGCATGCCCGATGCGGCTGTGCAGGAGGTGAACCAGACGTTTTCGGCGCTTATTGGGTCATTCGCTCCCTATGACGAGGTAGCGCTTTACACTTACAGCAGCACGGTGAGTCAGGTCAGCGACTTCAGGGAACCCACGCCGAAGTTAACCGCACTCCTGAACCAGATGAAAACCGTTCGAGGAAACGAAAACGGGGTACCGGTGTTGAGTGGCCCGCTGGCGCCGAACGGTCCCATTATCAATAACATCCCCGTGGGAAGTCCTACGCAGCCGGTGTATACGCCGCCAAAAGAGTCGCACGTCTTGAACGATGCCATTCTTCGGGCTGCGCTCGACCTCGGCAAACGAGCGCGAACCCGGCGGAAAATCATCTTTGTCATCAGTGACGGTCGCGAGTATGGCAGCAAGGCCAGCTATAGCGACGTGCTCAGGCTGCTGCTGTCGAATGAAATCCAGGTGAGAGCGGTCGCGGTGTCAGACGCCGCCCTGCCGATCTACGGCAAGCTGGAACGGCTGCACCTGCCAAAGCAGGGCTATGGTGACATCCTGCCAAAGTACACCTGGGCCACCGGCGGAGGCGCCCCGTACGCCAAACTTTCCCGAAACGCGATCGAAGATAGCTACAATCAGGCCATGAGTGAGGCGCGCAACCAGTACACCCTGGGTTACACGCCCGCGCGCCCCAAGACACCAACCACCTCCGCCAAGCGCGAAATCGAAGTGAGGGTCAATCATCCCGGGCTGACAATTGAGGCCAAGGATGGTTATTATCCGGCGCCGGCAGCCCGGTAGCGGCTAACCGTCTCAGATTCCTGATTGAAAACGCGATGGCGGGCGCTCTTCAGGACCTCCAAATCGGCAATTTCCCCTCCCTGCCCCGCCGCTCCCGGTGGTGCCTTCCCAGCCGGGGGTCACCTGAGTAACCTGCCTGGATTCGCCGCGTGTGATATAAAAGCCCGAAGCCCCCATAGGGATATTTTTGCGCCGGAGGCGCCCGCGAGGGTGTGCGGCCCGCGCTTTTTTGAGGAAAGTCTTGAGTTTCATCAACTTCGCAGCCCGCGAGATCAATTGCAAGATCGTGTACTACGGCGCCGGGTTGGGCGGCAAAACCACGAATTTGCAGGTGATCTACCAGAAGACCGCGGAACAACAGAAGGGCAAGATGATCTCGCTCGCCACCGAAACCGAGCGTACCTTGTTCTTCGATTTCCTGCCCCTCGATCTGGGTTCAGTCCGCGGCTTCAAAACGCGAATCCACCTTTATACCGTGCCCGGCCAGGTGTTCTACGATGCCAGCCGCAAGCTCATTCTGCGCGGCGTCGATGGCATCGTCTTCGTAGCCGACTCACAGGAACAGCGCATGGACGCCAATGTCGAAGCCCTCGATAACCTGATGTCAAATCTGAAAGAGCACGGCTACGATTTCAACAAGATTCCCTACGTGCTGCAACTCAATAAGCGCGACCTGCCCAATATCTTGTCGGTCGATGCACTCAGCAAAGAACTGCGCAAGAAAAACGAAGCCGTTGTTGAAGCGGTTGCTTTTCAGGGCTCGGGCGTATTTGAAACGCTGAAAGAAATCGCCAAGCAGGTGTTGACGGAGCTAAAGGCCGGCGGCTAGAGCTGGCGAGCGTCCGGCTGCCCCCACTTGTTGGACATCCTATTCGCCCGTCGATGTTCCCTCAAAACCCCCGTGTCGGCGACTTATTTATATTTCAGCCATTGATAAGGGAAGAGTTTACCGGCGTCTTCAGGAGAGACTCTTATGCCCGTCATTTCCGCAGCGCGAGCTAGGACTGGATCGCGTCCGCCGGCTAAATCTACGGCAGTTGCGATCGAAATTTGGTCGGGGACTACCCCGACGTGTTCCAAACTCTGGCCGTCAGCCATGATCAGGTTCGCGTCGGTAATGGATACGCCATAGAAGATGACCATATCGTAACCAGCAGCGTAGGAGTACTGCCTCGCCTCCATTACGCTGCCGGAACTGCGGTCGCCAATGACCACGGCGCGCTTTTCCAGTTGCACAACTCGCGCCAGCAGTTCGGATGCGGACGCCGAATCGCTGTCAATCAGCACGTAGAGCTTGCCCTCAAAGGGATGATGATTCGATTTGGCAACCATAGACTTGGTTGAGTCACGCCCGACGCGGTCGCAGATCTTCACGTCATGATCGAACAGTCCTCCCACGAGGAACTTCAACGACTCCACGCTACCGCCATGGTTCTGGCGAAGGTCGAGGATGAGGGCCTTGTGGTTACGGGCCATCGCGATCAGCTTTTCGGCCTCGTCTCTGTCGAAGATGAACGACGGCAGCTTGACGATCATCAGATCGCCGCCATACTCCACAGTGCGAATGCGCTGTTCCTCGAACCAATTTTCCTGATCAAGCGACATATTCTGGATCGTGTTCATATCCAGTTCCTGCATGTGGATCCGCTCACGGAATGTAGCGTCAACCAAGGCCTTGCGTTCTGCTCCCTGCGGATCGCGCAGAGTCAGCGTGAGTTGAGGTAGAGGCCGCAGGGTATTGAACGCATACTCGATCTTCCGCAGATTATCGCGGCCAATGCGGTAGCCGTTGATGGCCAGCAGTTGGTCCCCGGGCCTGACGCTTGTGCTTTCCGCGGGCGCGTTCGGCCGGACCCGGGTGACAAAGCACTTGTCGCCGATCATCTGCGCGGTCCAGCCGCGGTCGAGAATGTAAGGTCGGCGAGGCGGAATGAGATAGGTATGTGAATCGTTCAAGCTATCGAGGGCCGCCGCTACATGAGCCATCGCCATGTTGAGTGACTTTTCCTGCTTGATCTGCTCGCGAACCAGTTCGACTCTTGCCCGCCAATCCACGCCATGCAGATTGCGATCGTAATAGTGTTTGGTGAGATCGGAGGAGACCTGCTCCACCATGGAGTCAACTTGTTTGCGTTCGTCGTTGCTCATGTCCTTCGCCTGACTTGCGGCGAAGACGGAGGGTACGAGCAGCGTCAGGAGTAGCTGGGCGACGGTTCTTATGTGGCGCATGCGAACTCGCTCCCCGGCGGACTATAAAGTGCGCTCTAATTAAAACACTGCCGTCAAGGGCCTCGCCAGGCTTCCCAGTCCACTGGTATCCGGGCCTGGCTTCGGGCGCGCATTCCGATTCACGCTTGCATGAGAATGCTCTCCCAAGAACTGCGCAAGAAAAACGAGGCCGTGGTCGGAGACCGTTGCTTTTCAGAGCTCCGGCGTCGTCCGCTACTCATTGCATCGGCTGTCCCGCCGCCAGCACCCCTTTGCCTGTGCCCCATGGGTGGATTTCAGGTTTGAGCAAACCAGCTTTCACGATTGGATCTTCTTGAGTCAACTTGACCGTCTGCTCTGCTCCTACCCGGAAAATGGCGACTCCCCGCAGGTCGCCCTGATCGCTGAACGGGAACGGTCCGGCAATGGCCAGGTTTCCCTGATCTGTCATTCGTTCGACGAAAGCGTGATGCTGCTTCATCACGTCCATAAACTCTGGCGCGTTTGGGTTCCAATTTTCGCCGGCATTCATCAGCACCAGGCTGTACTGCTCGAAACCGGCAGGCTCGGCTGGACTGTGAATCGCGCTCGGATCGATGAGCCACGGCCCATGCACCTCAGCCGCCAATCGTCCTGCCTTCACCGCCGGATCGCTGTTGGCCCACTCCTGTGCCTGCGCCACCGACTCCGCCTGCAACACGAAAATACCACGGAGCCTCGTGTCGTCCAGAAAAGGCCCGGCGATCACAAGCTTGTGTTCGGCAGCCATCTTACGGATGTTGGCCATGTGCTCGTCCTGAAGCTTTTCGCCCGCCTCTTTACTAAGTTGCGGTGCATTAGCCGGACGATTCAGCAACACGAAGAAATACTGCGCCGGTTTTGCGCCCGGCGCCGGTGTTTGCGCGAATGCCGATCCCGCAAGCGCAATCACAATGAACAAAACCACGCCGCGAAAAGAATTTTTCTTCATGCGCAAACCTCACCTAATTCTGCGAAAAGATTTTATCTCCCCGCGAACCGGAATGCATCCGCAATTCGTCTAGAATGGCAGGCGGGAAAAAGCAGAACATGAACGACCCAAACAGTGCGTCAGCATCCGGCTCCCCCGACTGGAAAACTAACGGCCTGCGCATCATCCGCAGCAGCGAGTTGGACACCAATACTCCTCAAACTCCCGGCATGAGCCGTGCCGAAGCCATCTCTCACGCCAAAGTCGGCGCGCAGAAGCTCTGGGCGGCCACCGTGGTAGTGCATCCCAATGCCAAAACCGGCCCGCACCATCACGGAGAACTGGAGACCGTGATCTACGTCGTGCGTGGCCGCGCTCGCTTTCGCTGGGGAAATCACTTGGAGTTCGTCGATGAAGCCGGTCCCGGAGACTTCGTCTACGTTCCGCCCTATGTTCCTCATCAAGAGCTGAACGCGCGCAAAGATGAACCGGTTGAGGCCGTGATCGTTCGGAGTGGCCAGGAGCCTGTCGTAGTCAATTTGGATATTCCCAGTCCCGAGGACGCCGCGGAGGACGCTGCGGACATTCCGCAAGATGAAAATGATCCGTTTCACTCCGCGCCAGGGAAGCGCTGAGGATGGCTAGTCAAAAGTCCCGCCGGGAATAATAGCCGTGATTCTTTCCTGCTAAGACAACGGAATAATCACGCTGCCCACCTCGGCGGTGGCGGGATCTTCCACCAGGATTCTCAACGTTTTCACTCCCGCCTTGGGCTGCAAGTGCTTGGTAAAGTGCACGCCCGACTTTAGAAAAGACTCGTATTGCTGCTCTGTGAGCTCAAGGTCGATGGCATTATTCGATTCACGAAGCACCTTGCCTGTCTGGTCCTGCTCAATCACAAAGATGCTCACCGCGCCTTTTCGCACCGAACCCTTTTGCGCCAGCCGAATGGCGCGAACATCAACCGAGCCCACCAGGCTAAGCGCATCCGCCGCCGAACCATTTCCCCGTTTCATCGTCACCTGCAGCGGGATCGTCGATGATTCAATCGGACTTCGCAGCGCCGTCACCACGCTGTTCCGGTTCTGATCTTTCGTCGCGGCCGTATCTTCGAGCGCGAAATATCCCTTCGGATAACGCAGCATCACCCCCCTGCGCTTCACCTGCACTTTGAGTTCGTGGAACTTTCCATCGGCCGAGGCGCGATCAATATAAAACCCGAGCGTGTAGGTAACTTCGGAATCCTCCACGGCTTTGCGAATCGCCCCGGTAAGGTCGTTCGTGTTCACGAAAGCCTCGCCTCCGGTTTCATCCGCCAGCGTTTTCATAGTGTCAATGCCGACTGGCTCGGGTGAATCCGGGCGGGCGAAAGTGCCGAGCGCCTCTGCATTTGCATCCTCAACCCCTTCCATGGCTTCCAGCGAGGCTCGCGGCAGCAACCCGCGCCCGTCCACGGGATAGGCCGCAATCTGCGCCGGACTCAAGATGCGCGCCATCGCGCTGCCGGAAAAAGGAAGATTCGCCGTCAGCCAAACCAGATTCTTGCGCCCAGGAATGTTGGCGACATGGTCGGCGATCGACTGCAGTGCGCCCATGGTTATCCCAGCCCGCCCTTGATCGGATATCCCCGCCAACTGCTTATCGCCTTGATTCACGGTCGCATTGATGCTCCCACTTCGCGACCCCAGGTTCGGAATATGGACTCGGCTCGGGTCGGCACCCTCCCGGCTCGTCATGCCAGTTGTGTCGTAGCCGTTCACTATCGCCAGGAGTTCATTGCGGTTACTGGTGAAGTCGCACAAGACATGCAAAGAATTCCTGAGGCCATAGATGGCGACCCGATCTCGCGGATCAAGCCGCCTGATGAATTCGATAAGGTGTGCCTTGGCATTGCTGAGCGCGGCGTCCTCGAACCAGTAAGGCGTGTGCTCGTACGCTCCCGGCGTGCTTCCGTAAAGAGTATTCAGGTTATCGAGCAGCACGATGGTGACGCTGCGCGGAGCGCTGGTGCCGTATTGTGGAAGGTCCGAGTAAGTATTGAGTGGCAGCGGCGGGGCGGGTTGGTCGGGCTCGTCCTCAACCTCGCCTGCTTGCTCGGAGAAAACCTCGATCTTCTGCGGCCTTCCGCGGTCAAGCACAACGAAGTCGTCTTTCGTCAAATCCGTGGCCGGACCGTTCTTGTCCCGGGCGATGATGCTTACCTGAACCAGCCGCGCCGCCGAGCTGAACGTCGGAAGTTCCGGTGCGCCTTGGCCAGGGGCGGCAATCGCCGCCAAGGCTAACGTAAGTAGCGCAGGCGCAAATGACACGCGGGATACCAATGCCTCAATCCAGAATCGCAGCGGGACGCGAAAACGCCCTCAATCATATACCCATCCCGGCTCTGCTTTTCTAGCCACTCCCTAGCGGCCTGCAAGCGTTCTTGAACTCACTGACATGCAGCTCCGTCCGCGAAAATAATTCGATTGTGCCGTTATTCGCATTCGCCTGCGTTCGCTCCAGCGATCTGAAATAACTGTACCCGCTTGTTTTGCGTATCTACGACATACAGACAATGCCCTGAGTCCACCCAAATCCCTGACATCCCGTTAAACTGCCCCGCGCCCGTCCCCGCTCCTCCAAACCCATATAGTAATTGACCATCGTGGTTAAAGACCTGCATGCGGTTGAGCTGTGGATCAGTCACGTAAATGTTCCTGTCACTGTCCATCGCCAACCCGGCGCGATTGCTGGCAAATGCCAGCCTGATCTCTTTGCGAAAATGTCCCCGGCGGTCCAGAATTTCGACCCGCGAATTCCCCGAATCCATGACGACAATTTCGTCCCCGGCAACGACGATCTGGGTTGGATACCTGAACTCCCCTGGTCCCTTCCCGCCGAAACGTTTGCCAAAGCGTGACAGGACTCGGCCTCTCTTATCGAGCATGATGACCATGTGGCGCGATGTATCGCAAACGTAAATGTGCTCCGTGGTTGGGTCCACCGCTATCCCGCGCGGGGCATCGAAGTAAGATTCGCCCCCCTCTGGCTTCTTCAAATAGTGGACAAACTTGCCTCTCGAATCGTAGACCAGGATGGTTTGCAGGCTGCTGTCGCTCACATATACATCGCCTTCACCATCGGCTGCGATTCCGAACGGAGAGCGTAGCGCATCGCCCCCACGGAGAAGCGAATATTTCGAATGAACGAAGTCGAAAACATGCACCGCTCCGGCCCCAACATCCGTAATGAAAACGCGATGTGTGGAATCGGTCGTCACACTGTAGGGCTCCTGCAAGGCGTCGGTGGCGGGTTGTGCGTCCTTCGGGCCGGCAATGATGTCGATCGCTCGATTCACGTCAGGATGCAACTCCCGCTTAACATCCTGGGAAGAGGAAAACTGGCGTACAAACTTCAGATTCCGAGACGCGTCTTTCTCCACACCCGTAGGCCAGGAGGCATGCGACGGCACTGATCCCGACACTGCGGCTGCGACCGACAAGAGCAGAAGAACGACCACCTGATAGGCTCGCATACAACAACACCTTCGCTGCCCATCATATCGAAGAGCCGATCTTTATATCGAAGAGCCACTCCGCGAGACCGGTGCTTCTTGTCGACAGATTGCCATCTCAACGTCCGGCTTTTCCGCAGTGCTCTCGCAAATTCCAGGTTCGCTCATTGCAGAAAAAAGGCGCCGGAGATATTCCGGCGCCACGAGGCTCGCGAGATGCGGTCAAGCGAGTCCGACAAATCCAAGAACCTTATTTGCTCTCCGCGATGGGGCTGGCCCCAAAGTCGCGGCGATTGTTAACCGCGGTGCGCGCGGCGCGGGCGGTGGGCATATTGGCAGCCGCGGCTCCGTAGCGCTCCAGCAGAACCGGCGCCATGGTGTTTTCAGCCTCTTTGACGAAGATCATCTGATTCTCAGAAGCCATATCCACGCGAACAAAATCTCCCAGCTTGACTTGGCCAGTCGCCACCAGGTTGGCTAGCGGAAAAACCAGGTGCCGTTCGATGGCACGTTTGAGATGACGCGCGCCATAACGCGGGTCAGTGCCTTCCTTCAGCAAAAATTGCTTCACGCCGGTAGTGCAATTGAATACAAACTGATTGGTCCCGGCAGCCGTCAGCACCCGCTGCTGCACCATTCCCAGCTCGATCTCGAGAATCTGCGCCAGATGCTCGTCCCGCAGCGTCTTGAACACCACCGTCTTGTCGATGCGATTCATGAACTCCGGCGTAAACTTGCGCCGCGCCGCCTCAACCGCCGTGCGCTGAATCCTATCGTCAAAATTGTTGTCGACTTCCACGGCCATGGGCGCAAAGCCAAAACCGCCGTCGATCAGATTGGTCATCTCGCTGGCCCCCAGGTTCGAGGTCAGGATGATGATGCACTGTGAAAGGTCGACACGCCGATTATCTCCAAGCGTTAGCGTAGCTTTGTCCAGAATCCCGAGCAGCAATTGCCACAGCGAATCGCTGGCTTTCTCGATTTCATCGAACAGTAAGATCGAAAGCTTCAGCTTCTCCGTAAACCACTGATTTAGGGCTTCCTGCGTCAGCAGGGGATGAGTCTCGCGATGCCCGAGGTATCCCGGAGGCGAGCCAATGAGCTTCGCAATCTCGTGCGAGTGCTGGAACTCAGCACAGTCAATCTTGATGCAGGCGTGCGAGTCGCCGAAAAGCGCCTCAGCCATGGCTTCCACCACACGCGTCTTGCCCGATCCGGTCGGCCCCAGAAAAAGCAGGTTGCCCACGGGACGTCCCGGCGCGTTCAGCCCCGCCAGAAACATCTGATAAATCTCGGCGACCTTTTCGATGGCCTGGTCCTGACCGACAATGCGGCGGCGCAAGGCGCCTTCAAACTCGTCAGCATCGGCGCTGCGGCGGTTCGGATCGAGCACAGTAGCGAGATTCGTTCTCATGGCTTATTTTCATTCTCCAGGCCGTATCCTCGGCCCTTGTTCGCAGCATCCCCAAAAATTCCAAGCCTCACAAACCGCCCTACAAATCGTCTTACGAATCAACGAGTGACAAAATCTGTCAACCTGGAACCAATCGCCTGAGCGTCCACTTCACATTCAGGCTGCCTTGGAATAAGCAAGCCTCTGGCCACCGGACAGAAGATCGGTCAACCAGCTAAACCCCCCATATATAGCTGGATTTAAATGACTGGCGACGATATTAGTCCAAACTCCGGTGGAAATATAAGAGTGACGAAGAGAAATACTTTGCGCAAGGTGGAACCGCAACGTCCGAAGAGAAGCCTGCGCCCGGACTGCATTGAAGCAGCCCGGGGCTCTTTTTCCCCGCGCAGTCTGCACCTAACGCTTAGCCTAAAGGCTCTGATCAACCGGGGCTGACCGCACGTAATCTATTCCCTCCAACCGGCGCAGGGTAGCATCGCGGTCAAGTCGTTCTCGGAGGACTTCTTGCGCCGCTCATCTGCTTTAACCATTGCTGCAGCTTCGTGCCTTCTGTGTGGTGGGGCCGCGATTCGACTGAACCCACGCCTTTCTTTAGCTCTGGCGGCACAGCCCCAGAATGCGCAGCCGCAGCCCGCATTAGCCGCTTCACAAGCGCCGCAATTAAAGCCAGCCAGCGCCACCCGCCCGCCAACTGTCAAGTTAGCGGAGATTACGTCGCCGCAGCCTTCGCTGCAGCTTCCAGGCGCCGCAACTGAAATCTACACTGCCAAGCGTGGAGAAAGTATTCCCAACGTCGCCCGTCAGTATCTAAAAAGAACCGCCTACCTCACCTCGAGCGAGCTCTCCGAAGCCATTCGGCGAGTAAACGGAAAAGACAATGGCGGCCGCCCGGGCAACATCCTTAAAGCCGGCGAACAGATCACGATCCCTGGAATTCTCTCCGCCCCGATTGTCGAAAAAACCGTCCCCGTGGGCAAGGATTTTGAAGTCCGCGCCATTTACCTGACCGGCGTCATGGCCGCCAGCGACCACGGACTCCGCATCATCCGCCACTGGCGCGAAGTCGGCGGCAACGCCATCGTCTTCGATATCAAAGATTCCGATGGCAGCGTGAATATTCCCTTCGAGCATCCACTGCTCGGCAAGCACCAGGGCTACATCCACGACCTGCCCAAGTTCGTCCACTTCGTGCACTCGCAAAACATGCATGCCATCGCCCGCATCGCCATCTTCCGCGACGAGCGCATGGTCGTCGAGCATCCCGAACTCGCAGTTCAATCGCGGAAAAACAAGCAGCCTTGGCGCGAAAACGGCAAACTGGTCTGGACCGACCCTTCAAACTCGAAGGTTCAGGATTACGACATCGCCCTTGCCAAATTCGTAGCCCAATCCGGCGCCGATGAGATTCAGTTCGACTACGTCCGCTTCCCCGCCGAAGGCGATCAGAAAGACGCGGCTTTCGTCTACCAGACCGAGCATCCGGATTCAGATCAGACCGGCACCCAGTTATGTGAAGCACTGCCGCCGTCACCAAATTCCAGCCCCGAAGGGGCGACAGATAAGAGCCCGGCGCTTAAGCGCCGGGTAGGCGTGAAAAATGGGAACCAGTCCCGCAGGGACGGCACGAATTCCCCGGCCGCCTGCGACAAATCGCATCACGGCATGCAGCGCTCCGATGTGATTACCGCATTCCTGAAAAAAGCCTACGCCGAGCTCCATCCTACCGGCGTGCTGCTCTCACTCGACGTTTTCGGCGTCATGGCCTGGCAGCGCCCGGTCGATCTCGCCCACACCGGACAGGACATCGTCGGCATGGCGAAATATTGCGACGTGCTCTCGCCCATGATCTATCCCTCGCACTTCTTCGGCATGGATAACATCGCCCACCCCGGCGACGCGCCCGAGCACTTCATCGGCGAATCCATGCAACGCTTTGAGCTGATCACCCATCCTGACGGAAATAGGTCCAGCGGCGTGGTCATCCGTCCCTGGCTGCAAGCCTTCCGCTGGCGCACAAAAACCTATTCTCCGGAATACATCAAGGTGCAGGTCGCCACCGCTAAGGAAAAGGGCGGCATCGGATTCTTGTTCTGGAACGCCGCCAACGATTACAGCAAGCCCTACGAAGCTATGCCGGAGATGCGCGCAGTGAATGCCAAAGAAAAAGACAAGTTCTTCCGCGGGGATGAACTGCCGGGCGTGACCGTGAAAGCAAGCCTGACGCCGGCGGCTGTTCCCGTGCCCTCAGAGACCGCAAGCCACTAAGCAGCCTCTGGGGACAGCCTCCCTCGGCTGCCTGACGGCCCACGAAAGTGCTTGGCATTTCCTCCCACACAAGAGTAAAAAGGAACCCGACTGTGAGGGGGCCACGGCTATGCCGTGGCCCCTTTTGGCTGACCATTAGATTAGCGGGGCACATGCCGCCGGCGGCGCTTAATGCCTTCTGCGAGGAGCTTAATGTCCTTTAGTCAAGGCCTTCGTTTCAAGAGATTCGATCTGCAGGTTCACACGCCCGCCTCGAAGTGCTTTTTCAATCGAGAAGTTACTCCGGAGCAAATTGTCGCCCAAGCAATTAAGAAGGGACTTTCGGGGATTGCGATCACAGATCACAACACAGGCGAGTGGATCGACCGGGTGAAGGCCGCTGCGGAGGGCCAGCCCTTGGTAGTGTTCCCTGGCGTTGAAGTCCACGTGCCCAGCGGTCAGAGGGGCATCCACGTACTCGCCATCCTCGACATTGACAGAACCTCCACCCACGTTGCCGAGTTGTGCGGCGCGCTGAACATAAAGGACGTCAACGGAGAACTCATTTCCGAACATAGCTTAGGTCACGTGATAGAGATTGTCTCCAACAACATTCACAATGGACTCGTTGTTCTTGCACACTGCACCGGCCCTAAGGGGGCGCTCGCCGAGATGTCTGGGCTACAGGTCACGAGCGTTTTTGACAACCCTAACCTTCTCGCCGTGGATGTTCCAGAAACCGATTTTACGGACCCGGAAAAGATTGCGAACCGACAGCGCGTCATCGATTTGCTTGACGGAACAAACTCCAAGTACAGCAACCGAAACCTGGCGGTGATACAAACATCGGACAATCCGCACCACACCGAACCCGGGAAGCATGGCCTCGAGGGAATCGGGAAAAGATATACATATTTCAAGGTCGATGATCACGTAACCCTTGAGAGCCTTCGGCTGTGTTTCGTCGACCGTGAGACTCGAATACGCCAAGCCGCAGACTACAAAGAGCACAGTTTCCCCACCATATCCGGGCTCTCGGTTAAGGGCGGGTTCCTAAACGGCGCCCAAGTGCCATTCCACACGGGCCTCAATTGCGTGCTCGGTGCAAAAGGCACGGGAAAGTCACTTCTCGTGGAGTTTCTCAGATTTGCCCTCGACCAGCGCCCGACACACAGCGAGATAAAGGCCGACCATGACCAGAAGCTTGCATCTAGATTGCAGCGATACGGTGAAGTCACGGTGAAGTTCAGCGACGAGACAGGGAAAGAACTGACAATCACGCGCCAGTTCAACCCGCCGGCACATCCCTACAAGGGCCCATCGGCGATCGACATTGCGCGGCTGTTTCCGGCACTTTTTCTAAGCCAAAATGAAATCATTCGCGTGGCAGAAGACGAACAAGAGCAGCTTAAATTTATAGATCGTTTTTTTGATTTTCGCAGCCATCAACTAAGAATCGAAGAACTCGAAAAGGAACTGCAAGAGCTTGACCGCGAGTTTGCGGGAGGCCTTCGCGCGATACACGAAAACCGGGAGCAGAAGAAACAATTGGCCTTCTTCGACGATCAACTCACAAAGCTATCGGAGCAAATGAAGAACCCGATTTACGATGCATTCGAGCAAGGGGACAAAATCGATAAGGCCTTCGACCGTCATCGCCAGTGGCTGGAAGATCTCCTTGGGAGGGTCAGCCGTTTTAGAGCCGAGGTCGAAAAGCTACCCTTGCCCGTGGCCGATGAGATCGTGCACGCAAATCCAGCCCTCCAGCGAACACTCGATCTATGCCAGGATCAAAGCCAATCAGCGACTTCGGCCCTAGGGGCGCTGGAACAGGAAATCGTAAAGAATGTCGAGAAGTTCCGAAGAGAATACGACGATTGGCTTCCGAGCTTTACGGAAACTAAGAAAAAATACGAGGACGCAGTGCGCGAGGACAAAGCAGATTATAAAATGCTGGACCAACGGAGAGCTAAACTGACCACCGACCGCGAGGTAATCGCGAGGAGAGTTACTCAGAGCCAGGCCCTAGTCGACAAGATCAAGGAGGTTACTGATCGACGAAACGAGAAGCTGAGGCAACTATCCGAAACGTACGTCAACTATCTGCGAGACCGCTTGTCGAAGTGTAAGAAGTTTGAAGCAGACTCGAAAGGGAAACTCAGCGTCTCGATCAAGCCATCCACCAACGTGGACGAGTTCAAGAATAGGCTGACCGAGATGAAGCGCGGATCCTATCTCTCCGACGATGA
This sequence comes from uncultured Acidobacteriota bacterium, assembly GCA_963842075.1. Classification (GTDB taxonomy): domain Bacteria; phylum Acidobacteriota; class Terriglobia; order Terriglobales; family Acidobacteriaceae; genus Sulfotelmatobacter. The sequence continues at coordinate 287,159 of CAWJFA010000025.1, forward strand.
CATCCAGAAAATCTGCAGCAGCATGCCGCCCAAGGACTTCATTCTCCAGATACTTCGGTTCGATACCTCCAAGAACAGCCACCTCCTCAAGCCGATCATCGAAAAAACAGGATTGGCTGCGGAGAAAATTGAGAAGCTAACTAACCACCTGCTCTCCGTGAGTGACTACGAACAGCTACTCGAACTGCAGTACAAAGCACGGCCCCAAGATCGTCCGGAGATCCGTTACCGCGTATCGAACGGACGCTTCGAACTTCTCAAGAACCTTTCGATCGGCCAGAAATGCACGGCGATGCTAATACTGACCCTCAGCGATGGGACCATGCCCGTGATCATCGACCAACCGGAGGACTCCCTCGACATTCGCTCGATCTGGGAAGACATGTGCGCAAAACTCAGAACGGGGAAGGACGGAAGGCAGTTTATTTTTACCACTCATAGCTCTAGCCTTGCCGTCGCGTCGGATACCGATAAGTTCATCGTGCTAGAGGCCGACGCCACCTCAGGCAAGGTCGTCTTTTGCGGCGCTATCGATACCGAAGAGGTTCGCGAGCAGGTTATCGAATACCTCGAAGGTGGAATCCCGACCTACAAATCGAAGTACCTTAAATACAATATTCCCAGGCAAAAGCTTTCCTCCTAAACGAAATAAGGCAGCGGGCTGTACGCGGAAAAGAGACTCAGGAACCCGACCACTCTTCTCACATCGGCACTTTTCCACACCCCCATGTGACATCTGACCTTGCACCCCCTCCCTAAACTAGTAGTAGTATGCTTACCCACTCAAGAGGGGTCCCTGGACGCGTCTCGGCGCTCGTTACCCCATGGCGCTCAACGAGAAGACGCGGGCGTGCGCCCCCGCTCCCTCAAGGGGCTAAAGCCCAAAATCTTTGGACCTTTAACGGCACCCTCCGGCACGCTTCGCTTGCTCAGGGCAGGCTAAGAGCTGAAGTCGTGCCCTTTCCGAAACCATTTATGAATGACAAAGTGGGGTGTGAGTCTTGGGAAAAAAGCGCGAGAAATCTCCGGCCACCGGAATGGAAGTATTCAAAACCTACAAGCAGCGTGGCGAGTGGGTGGAATTGCTGTTTATGACGCGCGCGGCCAAGCGCGGGTATGTTGTGTCGAAGCCGTGGGGAGATTTTTCTCGCTACGACGTGGGGATCGAGCAGGATGGGCGATTCAAGCGGGTACAGGTGAAGGGCACGGACCGCCGCGAGGGGAACAATTACAGCTGCCTGCTGGCCAGTAGCAAGGTAAAGGCGTATACGGCCAAGCAGATTGATTATTTCGCCATCTATGTGCTGCGGGAGGACATCTGGTATATCTTTCCGGCGAACAGGCTGGCGGGACAAGTTTCGGTGACGCTGAGCCCGCGTCGCGCGAAGAGTCAACATGGGCGTTACAAAGAGGCTTGGGAGTTGCTCGATTCGCTGGAAGGCTCCTCCAGTCGAGCGGCCGAGGCCGCAGCCAAAAAAGTTTCTCGTGCTCGGGCAAAAGCTGCGGCCCGATGATTCTGGGCCGCCGGACCCTTCGGCTGCGCTCAGGGCAGGCAGCCCAGGGCGGCGGCTGTCCCTACATTCCTTAGCTGGTTCGCTTCTCGCCCTCAGCTATAATGTTCTGTAACGCTGGTTGGGTTTTCGCGCCTCGCTCCCCGCAGTGCCAGAGGAGGGATTCAGCCTCGTTATAGAACGCACATCGCAGCCGAAGGAGTCCGCATGGCGATCGAGAAGTCGGAAAACATCTGGCACAACGGCAAGCTCATTCCCTGGGATGAAGCGACGATTCACGTGATGTCGCACGTGGTTCACTATGGCTCGTCCGTGTTCGAGGGGATCCGTTGCTACGCGCCGCCCTCGGGCCCCGCGATCTTTCGTGCCAACGAGCACATTCAGCGCCTGCTCGATTCCGCCAAGGTTTATCGTATCGATGTCGATTATTCCCACGGCCAACTGGTGAAAGCCATGTGCGAAACCGTTGGCAGCAACGGCGCGTGGCCGTGCTACGTGCGCCCCATCATTCTTCGCGGCTATGGCGAGGCAGGAGTGAATCCCTTCAACTCGCCTACCGAGGTTTACATCATTAATTATCCGTGGGGAAAATATCTGGGCGGCGAGAACGACGGTTGCGACGTGTGCGTCTCGTCCTGGACGCGCATTGCGCCCAACACGCTGCCGGCGATGGCCAAGTCTGGGGCGAATTACATGAACTCGCAGCTCATCAAGATGGAAGCCATCGTCAACGGCTTTGCCGAAGGCATCGCGCTCGACGTAAATGGATTCGTCAGCGAGGGCTCGGGCGAAAACGTATTTATAGTGCATCGCGAGAAACTGATCACGGCGCCGCTGGGCAACTCGGTTTTGCCCGGAATCACCCGCGACTCAGTCGTGCAGCTTGCCCGCGATCTCGGCATTCCCCTCGTGGAGCAGATGATTCCGCGGGAGATGCTTTACATCGCCGATGAGGCATTTTTCACAGGCACCGCGGCCGAGATCACTCCCATCCGCTCAGTCGACAAGATCAAAGTAGGCAAAGGCGGAGTCGGCCCGATCACGAAGACGATCCAGAAAGAGTTTTACGCCATTGTTCGCGGCGAAAAAGATGACCGCCATGGTTGGCTCACTCCCGTCCCGGTAGGAAGCAAGGTCGGCAGCAAACAGCCGGTGGGGGTATAATTCCGGCTTATTCGATTTCAGGTTTGCATAAATAGATCAGGTTTGTGTAGGAACGCGCCGACGTTCCTTTCTGTCGCTTCAGCCGCAACAAAACGGAGCACCCTCACCGAAGGAGGAAACTATGTCCCAAGAATCCCTTACTCCGGAATTTGCCCTCGCCCTGCGGGCGCTTATGCTCGATGGCTTTAAGCATGAAACGGAAATCACCAGGAAAGTTATCGCGGCCGTTCCCGACGCAAAGTCCAATTACCGGCCCGATCCCAACGCACGCACTGCCCATGACTTGGCCTGGCACCTCGCCAGCTCCGAGGCGCATCTTCTCGAGAGCATTGCCAACACGAAGTTTGAAACGGGTGGCCCGAAAGCTGAAAAACCCAAGACGATCGCTGAAATTCTCGTTTTTTATGACCAGCACGTGCCCAGAGGCATTGCGCGAGTCGAGGCTATGTCGGCCGAGCAGTTGATCACGCCCGTCTCCTTCGTCGTGTTCAACATGCCAGCGGTTTCGTATCTGGGATTCCTTACCAACCACAGCGTCCATCACCGCGGCGAGTTGGCGACGTACCTGCGGCCGATGGGTTCGAAGGTGCCATCCATCTACGGGGGCAGTTTTGATGAACCCTTTCGCATGCCCAAACCCGTCGAGAGCGCCGCATAGGCTGCGGTTCAGTCAGAGACTGTAATTGAGAGCAGGAAGCCGCCCGGAGGCCGGGCGGCTTTTCTTTTCTCGTTAGACGGTGATTAATATCGGCGCGCGTCAAGGCTCCACGGACCGCTGCCCAACTGCGAAATCAGCAGCGCCCCGCCCATCATGGAGAGGTTCTTCATGAACATGACGAATTGCATCTGATGCATCATCGGGTCCGACACAGCCCAGAAATTGTGCATCATGGGAGTGACGCAGGCTAAAAACAAAACAATCAGCCATGCTCCTATTTTCGCGCGGAAGCCCAAAAGGATCGAGAGCCCTCCCGCAACAGCCAGCAGGCCAGAGAGCGGGACCGCAATCCGCGCCATGGGCACGCCCTGCGATGCCGCATAGGCGATGGTTTGACTCAGGAAATGCCTCGGACCTGACATCAGGAAGATCAGGACGAACAGGAAACGCCCGAGTAGAGCTATCGGGCCAATGCCTTGTGCTGGAATATTCACCGCTTGTAATCGCGCCGGAAAATTCGAACTGTTGGCTGACATAATTCTCCTTAGATGTGGGTTGGCGAAGGGTGCTTCAAGAAAAAGCTGTTCAGGCAGGCAGGCTTTGCCCTTGTGCGGATCTGCCGTTTGCAGCCGCCGCCTGCTGCAGCTGCTCGATGGCCGCTGAACGGGAGGGTTCAGCAAGTTCCCCTGGCTTTTGATTCTCGGCATGGATAAACGTCACGTCGGTCAATCCAATAAATCCAAGAATGTGCCGCAGGTAAGGCTCCTGATGATCGTACTGGGCAGTAGGAGTTCCCGGGCGAAAAGAGCCGCCGCGCGATGTGAGGACTACGACCTTTTTTCCTTTCAAAACGCCCTCGCTACCGTTTGGTCCCCAGAGAACCGTCCGGCCGGCGCGCACGATCTGGTCGATCCAAGCTTTCAGCGGAGCCGAGACTGTCAGGTTATACATCGGAGCGCCAATCACGATGGTATCCGCCGCCAGTAGCTCGTCCACCAGCGTGTCGGAAATGGAAAGAGTTTCGCGTTGCGCTGTGGTTAAGCTTGCTGGGGCCGAGTGCGCGGCGAGCATCCACTCGTCGGTGATCAGAGGAAGGTGGGTTGTTGCCAAGTCGCGCTGAATTACTTCTCCCGCAGGATTTTCCTTTTTCCAGATTTCTACGAATCTCTCTGTAAGTTGGCGAGAAATTGAGCTCCGGCGGGCGCTGGAATCGATGCGAAGCAGTTTCATTATAGATCTCCTGTGCTGGTTCGTTAGATGTCACGGTAATCTTTCGGTTACAATAAATAACCATAAGCTCTTTACATATTAGGCACTTAAGAGTAACTTAGTATCCATATGAGCAAGCGGCGATCTTCGCAAATTTCTTCTCCATGCGCGATTGGTGGATTGCTTGAGTTGCTTACGCGGCCATGGACTCTACACATCCTGTGGGCGTTAAGCACCAACGGACCTATGCGGTTCGGTGTTCTAAAGCGGCAGGTAGAAGGGATTTCCTCACGCGTACTCACGGAACGGCTGCGCACCCTTGAAGGAGCGGCCTTTGTCTCACGGCATTACGAGCAGACTATCCCTCCGGCCGTAACTTACAGCATCACCGACCGCATGCAGGACATACAGAAAGTTTTGCACCAACTCGAGGAGTTGTCTAAGAAATGGCAGGGCGAGGGAACGCGCGCTGCAACCAGCCGATCGTCTGCCGCGCGGACAGGCGCCCACGCATAGGGCATTCAGGGAGACTCACGTCCGATGAGAGCGGTGATCGCTCGTGGAGGCATCTGCGCTGCGCGAGGGATATCGTGCGCTTTCAGGGCATCGGGCCTCAAGGGGAGAACTTTTTTAGGTCTGGAAATTGACCGTTCCGACCACGATTCGGTATGGTCCAGCAGCGGTGAACATAAGGTGCTGTCCTGCTTCCGGTCCAGAGCCGTTACTTAGGTCATCTTGGGGAAGGTGACGGTTCGGTTCATCATACGGAGAGCTTGGAGGTAAACCACCTCCCAGGAAACTTCTGCGATGAATATTGATGATCTGCTGCGAATCGCGACGGAGCGCAAGGCTTCAGACTTGCATTTGAAGGTGGGAAACTATCCCCACCTGCGCGTTGACGGCGAACTCGCGCCATTGACCGACCAGCCGCGTGTGAGCGCCGAAGACATGCTGACCATGGCGTTCAGCATGATGTCGGCCCGGCAGAAACAAAAGTTCAAAGAGACCACGGAAATCGACATGGCCTACGGCGTCGCCGGGCTAGGCCGCTTCCGTGTAAACATTTTTCAGCAACGCGGAAATGTTGGCCTCGTGCTGCGCGTCATTCCGACTAAAATTCGCGCGCTCGACGAGTTGTTTCTGCCCAAAGTGGTGGAGCAGATTTGCGAGATGCCGCGGGGTCTGGTGCTGGTGACGGGCGTGACCGGCTCGGGTAAATCGACCACGCTGGCCGCCATGGTCGATCGCGTGAACTCCAGCCGCGCAGAACACATTATCACCATCGAGGACCCGATCGAATTTCTGCATCGCGATAAGAAAGGCTACGTCAACCAACGGGAAATTCAGGTGGACACGCCTTCGTTCAGCGCGGCATTGCGCGCCTCACTGCGTCAAGATCCGGACGTGATTCTGGTCGGTGAAATGCGAGACCTGGAAACAATCTCCACCGCACTGCACGCGGCCGAAACCGGCCACATGGTCTTTTCCACACTGCACACGCTGGACGCGGTAGAAACCGTGAACCGTATCATTTCCATTTTCCCTCCGCCCGAGCAAAAGCAGATTCGTCTGCAGTTGGCGGCAGTGCTGCGAGCCATCGTCAGCCAGCGCCTGGTGCGCCGTTGCGACTCTGAAGGACGCGTGCCCGCTGTCGAAGTAATGATTAACACCGCATTTATCAGGGAATGCATCCTGGTGCCGGAAAAAACTCGCTCCATTCGTGATGCGATTGCGGCTGGTACCTCGCAATATGGCATGCAGACCTTCGACCAGTCGTTGTGGGATCTCTTCCAGGCGGGACTGGTCAATTACGAAACCGCGCTGGAGAATGCCTCGAACGCCGACGACTTCAAGCTGCGCATGCAAGGCATTGCTTCGACCTCGGATATTTCGAGGCAATCGATGCAGTCGGCTGGATTCGGACGGTAGAAAAAACAACCCCCGCTCCGTTGGCGGCCCGCCGTGGAGTTTCGACTTCCGGAAATACTGCCTTTGAATTTTTCCGGAAGCGGGAGGAACGCCGCTTCCTTAGCCGGATACTTTTTCCCTTCCCGCCATCAAATTGGGTTTATCGTTACGGTGAGAGCATATGCCATTCCAGCGACCCAAAAAGAGGTTTTATTCCGAAGACGAGTTGTACGAGTATGCCGTGGGAGCGCTGGCGCGGCGCATGCGCACGGTCGCTGAGCTGAAACGCTTGCTGCGCGCACGCGTGGAAACTGACACGGAATATGGCCAGACGCTGGTGGAGCTGATCATCCGGCGATTGAAGGACAACGGCTACCTCAACGATTCGCATTATGCCGCCTATTTTTCCTCACTGCGGCGGGACAACCAGAAGTTCGGTCGCATGCGCGTGGTCACCGATCTGAAAATCAAGGGAGTGCACGGCGACGTGATCGACAAGGCAGTGGACGCGGCTTTCGAAGGTGTCAGTGAAGAAAAGCAGGCTCGCGAATTTCTGCGGCGGAAGCGCCTGGCGAAACCGAAAGATCAGAAAGAGACGGCGCGCATCTTCCGGCAACTGTCGCGGGGCGGCTTTGGCATCAAGACCATCTTCACCATCCTGAAGAAATGGGACGTGGATGAGGAGACGTTGAGCGAGTTGGAAAGCGAGTCGGCCTGAGGGTTCACTATCGAAGGGCGAGTGAGTATCTGAAAGGACTACAGACGGGCAGGCCCGCGTTTTAGGCGGTGGATCCCGAACTGGACTAAGCTGAAAGCTTGCCTTAGGCTATCCTGCCTTGCGGCTCTCGCCCAACACTTCATCCAGCGCATCGGCGAGCAGATGCGCCCGTTTTTGATAGTCGGTTCCTCCGCTATCCTGCTTTCGCTTCAAAAGATGATACTCGTCGGCGATATTCAACGCCGCAAGAACCGCCAGTCGGACGGTATCAATCGTGTTCGTAGCCTCGGCCACCGCTCGCATCTTGGCATCCACATATTCCGCCAGCTTCAAGATGTATTCCGGATCCGATCCGCGCAGGTTGTACGCTTGATCGAAGATCTCGACGCGCACGCTGGCGTTCTGCGAATCCTTCAATGTTGAATCCTTGGTTGCCGTAGCCATAGCCGTCTGCTCCTGAATTTGTCAGCGCCGATACTAAATCAGTGAGGCGACTTGCCTAACTCGCCCGCTCTTCCGCAATCGAGTCGATCTGCTCCAGCATCTTCTCGACCCGGCCGCGAATTTCCTCCCGCTCCTTCTTTAGCTGCACTGCCTCCCGGCGCAACACAATCAGTTGCTCGTCGCGCTCCTCGAGTTGCTGCCGTATTCGCTGCACATCGCGCTCGGCTGCTTCCTGCGCCTTTCGCGCCGCTTTGTACATCTCGATAGTGCGATAAATCTTCTCTTCCAGCGCCTGAAAATCATCCACTGGAACCTGTTCCGTTACCCGGTCCACTGTGTTCAACACCATAAATGCACTCGTCCCTGAGAGGATTTCAAACTTTCTCGCAGTATACTCCATCGCCACGTGGATCAAGCATGGCCCACTAGTGCCGCGTGGTCTGGCCCGCGCGAACTTAGCCATAATCAACCCATGAGATTGAGATATGGATTCCCGCTCATCGCCCTCCCCATAGTTCTAGCCGTCACAGCGTTGCCGATCGCCGCCAAAACCCAGGCTTCCTACAAAGTTGAACTCAAGGACGCCCAAGGCAAAGACGTAGGAGCGATTACTTTGTCGCAACAGGGAACCGGTGTCAGGCTCGATCTTCACCTTCACGGTCTGCCGCCCGGCCAGCACGGCATCCACTTCCATCAGAATCCCAAGTGTGATGCTCCCGATTTTAAATCCGCCGGCGCGCATTTCAATCCAGAAAACAAAAAACACGGGCTGGAGAATCCTGAAGGCCATCACGCGGGCGATATGCAGAACTTAGTCGTCGACGCCCAAGGCAAGGCCGACGGGCGCCTGGAGGATAAGGACGTCAACCTTGGCGCCGATAGCCACTCGCTGTTCAGCAACGGCGGCACTGCCATCGTCATCCATGCCAAGGCCGACGACATGAAAACCGATCCTTCCGGCAACTCCGGTGACCGCATCGCTTGTGGCGTGATTACGAAGTAGTAGGGCTGCTGTGGGGACAGTCCCTCGGTGTCGGCCGAACGCAGGGGAGGAATCTAGTTCAAGTCCGTGTGCGTAATTTTCCCAGTCTCTCCGTTGCCGCGTCCAGCGTCTCCAGTCTCTTGCAGAATGCAAAACGCACCTGCCGCGCTCCATCCCGCGCGTCCCGATAAAAACTCGACCCCGGCACCGCCGCCACTCCGATCTCTTTTACCAGATACTTGGTGAACGAAATGTCATCGTCGAAGCCAAACGCGGAAATATCCGTCATTACGTAATACGCTCCCCGCGGGCGAAAGCACTTGAAGCCTGCCGCCTCCAGTGCCGGGATCAAATGATCCCGCCTGACGCGATATCCCTCCGCCAGCTTCGAGTAATATTCCGGCGGCAAACTCAGCGCAGTCGCGCCTGCTTCCTGCAGCGGCGCAGGCGCTCCCACCGTCAAGAAATCATGCACTTTCCGAATCGCATTCGTGATCTGCTCCGGCGCAACCGCCCATCCCACGCGCCATCCCGTCACGCTGTAGGTCTTTGACATCCCATTGATCGTCACCGTCCGCTCTCGCATCCCCTCAAGCGAGGCTATCGAAATGTGAGCCGTCCCGTCATACAAAATATGTTCGTAAATCTCATCCGTAATCGCCATCACATCAAGTTCGACGCACAAATCGCGAATCAATTCCAGTTCCGCCCGAGTGAAAACTTTGCCCGTAGGATTATTGGGCGTATTGAGAATGATGGCCTTCGTGTTCTTGTCGAACGCAGCTCGCAATTCTTTTTCATCGAACGTCCATTCGCCGCCGGCGCTCTCTGGCGGGCGCAACTTCACGAATCGCGGCCGCGCCCCGCTCAACACAGCATCCGGCCCGTAGTTTTCATAAAACGGTTCGAAGATCACGACCTCGTCGCGCGCGTTGCAAACCGCCAGCAAGGTCGAGACCATCGCCTCGGTCGACCCGCAGCACACCGTGATCTCCTTCTCTGGATCAACCGCAATCCCTTGCCACACGCCCATCTGCCGCGCAATCGCGTTCCGCAAGCTTTTCGCGCCCCACGTGATCGCGTACTGATTCACATCGCTATCGATGGCAGCGCGGGCTGCCTGCTTAACCTCCGCCGGGGCCGCAAAATCCGGAAAACCCTGCGCCAGATTCACCGCGCCATACAGCATTGCCTGCCGCGTCATCTCCCGGATCACGGATTCGGTAAAGTGCTCAACCTTATCGCTGAGAAATTGTTTCTGGGGCGTCGCCGGATGATTCTCTTGCTGAGATGTGATTATGTCCGCCATAGCGGGCAGATTAGCACAGGAGCGCGATTCGAACGACAGTCTGTTGGCCCGTTAAACCAGCTCGCAGTTCGAGCGGCTTGAAAAGTGAGTGCTAAAATCGATGTTTGCACCCAATCATGCTGACTGGCTCTGAAATCCGCCGTAAGTTTCTCGACTTCTTTGTGCAGAGGGGGCACAGGGAGGTGCATTCGTCGTCGCTGGTGCCGGCCAACGATCCCACGCTGCTGTTCACCAATGCTGGCATGAACCAGTTCAAAGACGTTTTCCTGGGACTGGAAAAGCGCGATTACTCTCGCGCCACAAGTTCTCAGAAATGCGTGCGCGCTGGCGGCAAGCATAACGATCTGGAAAATGTGGGGTTCACGAATCGCCATCACACATTCTTTGAGATGCTGGGAAATTTTTCTTTTGGCGATTACTTCAAGAAGGACGCCATTGCCTACGCATGGGAGCTGATTACTTCGCCAGAGTGGTTCGGCATTGCAAAAGATAAGCTGTACGTCACCATTTTCAATGGCGAGGGCGGCCTCCCGCGTGATGCCGAAGCCTACGATCTGTGGGCCGCACAGGGCGTGCCCAAAGACCGCATTTTTGAAATGGGGCTGAAAGATAATTTCTGGCAGATGGGCGACACTGGCCCCTGCGGCCCCTGCAGTGAGATTCATTACGACATGGGCCCGGCGGCGTCTGATCAAGGGCATACGGATTGCGCTTTTACTTGCGACTGCGGCCGCTATGTCGAGATTTGGAATCTGGTCTTCATGCAGTTCGACCGGGATGCGAGCGGGAAGCTGAATCCCCTGCCCAAGCCGTCGATTGATACCGGGATGGGGTTGGAGCGGACGACAGCGGTGCTGCAGGGCGTGATTTCGAATTACGACACGGACTTGTTTACGCCGCTGATCAAGCGCGCAAAGGAACTGATTGCCGTTGAAGCTGTAACGCGAGTATTAGACGGAAAACCTGCTCGACACGGCGCCGCATCTTTGCGTGTCATTGCCGATCACTCTCGCGCCGCTACCTTTCTGATTTCGGATGGGATACTCCCATCGAATGAAGGTCGTGGTTATGTGCTAAGGAAGATTATTCGCAGGGCGATTACGCATGGGCGACTGCTAGGACAGGATGAGCCGTTCTTCAATCAGATGGTGCCCGCTGTAGTTGATCTCATGCAGGATGCCTACCCAGAGCTGCAGGAATCCCGAAGTCGAGTAATGAAGGTCCTGCTCGGCGAAGAGCTTCGTTTTGCACATACTCTGGGTCCGGCGTTAGAAAAGCTCAACGCCGCCCTAGCGCAAACGAGATTCAACGAGACGTTTCAAACAGCCGGAATCACGGCGGACGTTGAGAGGATGACAGGGCTTCCTGTGTCCGAAACCTCATTTACCGGAGAAAAGGCATTTAAGTTGTACGATACGTTCGGCGTTCCCCTCGATTTCATGCAGGATGCTGCGCGCGACCAAGGAATCGCCTTCGACCAGGTAGGTTTCGATCGAGCGATGGAAGAGCAAAAGGCCCGAGCTCGTGCTTCCTGGAAAGGCGCTGCGAAACAGACCGCCAATCCCGCATACCAGCAGCTTCCGAAATCGATATTCGAAGGCTACCGTCAGACTCGCTCCGACGGCTGCGAGGTCCTGGCGATCATTCACAACGGGCAGGGTGCGCAACAACTCAAGGCTGGCGACACTGGCGAAGTGATCCTCGACCACACGCCGTTCTACGCCGAGTCTGGCGGACAAGTCGGTGACAAGGGATGGTTTTACTCCGACGATCACAACACAATCGTTGCCGAGGTAACGGGGTGCTATTCACCGATTCAGGGTGTGCGGGCACATCAGGTTGTTGCTAAACAGGCTATCCACGTGGGCGACAAAGTGGATGCCGTCGTGAATGCTGACGTTCGCCAGTCCACCATGCGCAATCATACAGCGACGCATTTACTTCATGCTGGCCTGCGAGAGGTGCTGGGAAAACATGTCAAGCAAGCGGGATCACTGGTGGCGCCAAATCATTTGCGCTTTGACTTCTCGCACTTCACCGCCGTTGAAGACGAAGAGTTGCAGGACATTGAAGACATGATCAACAAAGAAGTTCTGCGCAACCAGAAAGTCGAGACTCTGGTCGACGTTCCAATCGACGAGGCGATTAACCGGTATCACGCCATGGCGCTGTTTGGGGAAAAGTATGGCGACAAGGTGCGCGTGGTGCGCATCGGAGATTTCTCGACCGAACTTTGCGGCGGCACACACACAGCCGCGACCGGCGAGATTGGGCTGATTAAAATTCTGAAAGAAGGCAGCGTCTCGTCGGGTGTGCGGCGCGTGGAGGCGGTTACCGGCGAAGGGTCGCTGGCGCACTTCCGCAAGGATCATGAGTTGGAAGGGGTTGTGTCGGCTTTCGTGAATCCCACCGTTGCGCAAAAAACGCGCAAGGATGGGGCATCCATTTCCGAGGTCCTGTCACCGGCCGAAGCACTGAGACTCGAGATGGAGAAAAAAGACGCCGAGATCAAGCGACTGGCACGCGAACTGGATCAGGCGCGGATGAAGTCGGCTTCTTCGAGTACCGCTAACCTTGGCGACAAAGTCAAAGATGTGAAAGGAGTAAAGGTTCTCGCGCATCGCGTGGATAATCTGGAGCGCGCGCAGCTGCGCACGCTGGTCGATCAGCTTCGCGACAAGATCGGCTCCGGCGTGGTCGTGCTCGGTTCGTCGAGCAATGGCAACGTTTCGCTGATCGTAGGCGTCACCAAAGATCTCGCCAGCCGGGTTCAGGCGGGCAAAATTATCGGCCCGGTGGCGCAAAAAGTTGGGGGCAAGGGCGGGGGCCGTCCCGATCTCGCCGAAGCCGGCGGCAAAGACGCGGGCGCGCTGGACTCCGCGCTGGATAGCGCTTACGCGGTGGTGGAGTCTTTGTTGGCATGAGCTCAGCAAACAATCCGCTCGATGAGCGGCTGCGATTTATCAAGCACAAAGGCCAGGCCATCTACGTGGTTGACCTCGCGAACTGCAGCGCGAAGGAGTTGTTGTTGCTGCTAGACATGGTCCGCGCCGACGTCGCGCGACAGGTCCCGGGATCACTCCTCATTTTGGCCGACTTTACCGGGGCGCAATTCGACAAGAAAGTGGCTACACGAATGAAAGAGGTGCTGGTCCTCGATCGTCCCTTTGTGAAGCGGTCTGCATGGGTGGGGACGGAGAGTCTGCCGCAGGTGTTCTACGAGCACTTCAAGAACTTTTCTCAACGCGATTTCCCCGCTTTCAAGACGCGGGAAGAGGCGATGGACTGGCTGGTGGAAGACTAGCCGGCCCGGCGTTTTCCGTTGCCGCGATCTTCCGGCCGAACCTATTCTAACTTCTCCACTTCAGCGTGACCGTGCCCGGCATGGGATGTTTCATCGCGCCACCTGTGCGTTGCGCTTCCAGATGCGCGGCTTTCAACTGGAAATACCACTTCGCGGGACGGTCGGCGTCGTCGATTAGCATGAGATGCGGATTGTGCTTCAAGCCCTCGGCTTGCATCTCCATGGTGCGGCGGTCTTGCTCGACGAACTTAGCGAAGACGAATTTCAGCAAATCGGGTCCAAAAGGCAGCCAGCGGAAGATGTTCCAGGCGGCGACCACGTCGATGCGGCATTGATTGCGGGTAACCGGCGTCACGGTGGTGAGCGATGAGAACCAGTACTTTCCTGCCCGGATAACTTCACGACGCAGGTTTGGCAAAACAAAATCAATGGTAGTGGTGATGGAATCAGCGTCGGCGTAGAGCCGCAACAGTTTGTAGGGAGCGGAGTTTGAGCTGGGAGTGTGCGCGCTCATCCGGAAGCCATTCGGAATGGGCTCGAAGTTCTTATGTTTCTCGTGGATGCTGTGCCGGTTGCGCCACCACCATGCCTGATGCACGAACGGCCCGTGCGCTGGATCCATTAGCCCAATAATGCCGTGATCGATGCTGACGGGCATATCAGCGGTGAGGTAAGCCACCTTGTACTTGTCGGTGAACTTCTCGATCTGGGGAGCAGGCTCGTGGGCTTCGGCAGGCCCACTGAATCCGGCGCCTTGTGGTGCAGGGTCTGGCACATAAACCCAGACGAAACTATCCTGTTCTTCGCAGGGATAACTTCCGGCGTAGATGCGATCAACCTTCAAATTCTGGTCGCTGGTCAGGGAGGGGATCAGTTGACACTGGCCGTTGTGAGCGTCGAATGTCCAGCCATGGTACGAGCACTCGACATTTTCACCATCAAATTTGCCGCAGTGCAGGGGCATGCCGCGGTGAGGACAAGTGTCACGCAGCGCGAAAGGCTGGCCCGCGCGATCGCGTCCGATGACCAGCGGAGTCTCAAGCAACATAGCCTTTTCAAGTTGGTTACGATGCACGCGGTCAGCAGGCAAGGCGCGATACCAGAAGCCGGTAAGCATGAGCGCATCGGGCGCCTGTCGTTGAGGAGAGTCCTGTTCGGGCATGGAGTGGGGATTGCTGATTTTAGAGTGCCGATTGAAAGACATATGCTAGCATCCGCAGGACGTTTCATTCCGTAGGGATTTGCGCAAAGGAGGCTCAATGGAATTCATTGGCCATTTTCGCAGGCTTACGCCGGTGCAGCGCAACACGTTCATCGCCTGCTTTCTGGGCTGGTCGCTGGATGCTTTCGATTTTTTCATTCTGACCTTCTGCGTCAGCGCCATTGCGACTCAATTTCAGGCAAAAGTTTCTGCGGTCGCAGAAGCGATTTTCCTGACCCTGGCCATGCGTCCGGTGGGAGCGTTTTTGTTTGGGGTGATGGCCGACCGCTTTGGCAGGCGTCTCACCCTGATGGTCGACATCATCGCGTACTCGGTGTTTGAACTGGCTTCGGCCTTTGCTCCTTCATTGAAAGTATTGCTCATTACGCGGGCATTGTTTGGAATCGCCATGGGAGGAGAGTGGGGCGTCGGCGCGGCGTTGGCTTTCGAAACGCTTCCGGCGGAGGGTCGCGGATTCTTTTCCGGAGTCTTGCAAGAAGGCTACGCAGTGGGCTATCTGTTCGCGGCGCTAATTTACCGCACTTTGTTCCCGACCTTCGGTTGGCGCGGCATGTTTATAGTCGGCGCGATGCCGGCATTTCTAGTGATCTACATTCGTACCAAGGTCGACGAATCCCCAGCCTGGTTGCAAGGTCGGGTAGCGAGAAAGGCCGAAGGCCGACTGGGCAAAGACATTATGACCTACGTGGGCACTTTCATTTTTTTGATCGTGCTGATGTTTGCCTTCAACTCCTTCAGCCATGGGACCCAGGATCTCTATCCAACCTTCCTGCAAAAAGACCATCACTTCACGCCGCAGACGGTGGGATTGATCGCGATCATCGCCAATGTCGGCGCGCTATTGGGCGGAATTTTTTTCGGGACCTGGTCGGAAAAAATCGGCCGGCGGAAGGCCATAGTGATCGCTGCGCTGCTGGCCATTCCGGTCATCCGGCTATGGGCCTATTCACATTCGGTGCCGATGCTTGCGCTGGGCGGCTTTGTGATGCAATTCATGGTGCAAGGGGCTTGGGGCGTGATCCCGGCTCACTTAAACGAGCTATCGCCGCCTGCCGTGCGGGGAACTTTCCCGGGGTTTGCCTACCAGATAGGGAACCTCCTCTCTTCGCGCAATGTAGTGATCCAAGCCAAGCTGGCCGAGCAGCGCTACGGTGGCGTGTTCGCGCCAGTACTGGCCTGGACAGTCCTTATCGTCGCGACGCTCGTGGCGGTGGTTACCTGGAGCGGGCGGGAACGGCGAGGGGCAGACCTGACAAATACGTAGGGAACGTACTAGAGAACGCTTGAGAGGCAATGTCGACTGTCTATGGCACGACAGTAGCATTGTCATTGGGTGTTCGCTGTGGTACGGTAGGGGAAATTTCACGCCTTCGTAAATACTTTTCAGGGCCAACCAATTGCAATTTGCCAGAATGCGTGTGCAGGAGTAGCGCCACTATGAAAGAAGCAATAGATTCAACTCCGGCTCAGCAATCAGTGAACGAAGAGAATTTCGCCAATCGCAAGCTGATTCGTCCGGCGCTGCCGCGTCCGGATCACAACCACGGCAACCATGCCGCTAATCACCCGAACTCCAATCACCTGCAGGTCGCGGAGCGCCGCGACCGTGCTGAACGGCACGACCGGCCGGAGCGGGGATTCGACCGTAGCGACCGTACTACGGGGCCGGGAGGGGGACGAAAACTTGCTCCTCCGGAACAGACCAACGCCGAGAATTTTTATTATCAGAAGCAAATGCAATCCCGGACCCCGATGGTCATTGTGCTGCGCGACGGCGAGGAAGTTCACGGTGTGATCGAGTGGTATGACAAGACCTGCATTAAGGTGATCCGCGACGACGGTCGTCCCAACCTGATGATCTACAAGCCCGCCATTAAGTACATGTTCAAGGAAGACGAGAACGGGCGATAGTTAGTCCGACGGGAGTGAGGGCCGCTCCGTGCGAAGCGCCAAGCGCCTCGATTATTTTCGCTACATGGATTCGTGGGTCGTTCCTGCGGCTTTGGCCTGTCTTCTGGTTGGTGCCTTTCTTATCGCCGCTCCGGCGATTTTCCACATCGAGTCCTCCTTAAAGGACATCCTAATCGCTGCCGGCGGGCTGGTGGCAGGCCAAATTACGATATTGATAGGCGAAATACCGAGAGCCAGAGAGCGTTCGTTGGAAAAACGGCAATTGACGATGTCTGCCTTTCTCGTGGGAGTGAGCATAGGTTGGCTGTCGCTGGTTGCAGACTTGCCGGAGGGCACAGATGAACCCGAGTTTTTAGGAAAGACCTCGGCGCATCTCAGAAGGTTAGGCATTTCGGAAAAGGCTTTCGACAAAGTCTCCGAATCTCATGTCTCTCGCTCCGAATCTCTCAAAGCTGCCCGAGATCTCTGCGGTTTCTATGAAGGATCTGTTGGTACAAGCCACCCTCTTTTGCTTCCGGTGTACAAGGGAGGACTGACGAGCATCGCGGCTGGTAACGTGCTATGTCAGCTCGAAAGTTGCGCCAAGGGCTCTAAAGAAGAGGTGGAGTGCCTCGAAGCGAAGCATAAGGCGATTCAGAATCTGAAGCAGTCCACCTCTGCGATCTCAAAATCCAGGGAATATGGACGGCCCGGAGAGGAGATTCTGAAATCGATTTTGGGGCGACTGCAAGATCGGGATGCGTCGTATGAAGAGTTGATCCGACATATCGAATCACTCTCAAGGGAGCCTTAGTCCTGTCACGAATCTTTGGGATTAACAATCCAGCCGTTGACAATCCCCCATATCTCCCATAGCATCAATCACTTGAAGGATTACCCTTACGCCTCATCCGGGAGCCGTTCGTGATCAAGCTCGACATCATCAACGAGGTGGTAGCCAGAACCGGCATCACCAAGACCAAGGCCGAGTTGGCGGTGGAAACTGTCTTTGAGAGCATGAAGAAGGCGCTCGCGGGCGGCCATCGCATTGAGTTGCGCGGATTTGGCGTGTTTAACGTGCGTCCGCGCAAGACCGGCATCGGACGCAACCCGCGCACCGGAGCCGAGGTTTCGATTCCTCCCGGCAAAGCGGTACGCTTCAAGCCGGGCAAGGAATTGCAGTCGATCGACTGAAGGGATCTGCTACTGCTTTCTGGCGGCCAGCTTTAGAAGATTCTGCGGAAACTTTTTTCCCGAGTTGAAGGGAAAATTTTTCCCGGGGTTGAAGGTTGAGCCGCAACTCTTCGCTTTGCCATCGCCACTCGTAGTAGCATTTAGAAACAGACTTCGAAATCGCGAAGCCCAAAATCGCATGTCGGAACCTACTCCCATGGCTTCTCCCACCATTGAATACCTGCGTCCGGTGCCGGAGTGGGTGCCGCGTCCGCCTAAGCCGCGTTACTGGCTGCATGCCCTTCTGCTGCTGGCTACCTGCTTCACCACTTTGGTGATGGGCGCGCGCATGCAATACAACTTCCAGCATGACCGGCCGGCACTTTCCTTCAGCGACGAACCAATCGCGGGCGAGTTCGTTGGATTCTTCCCGGCGGAGTGGGTGCACACGCATCCGGCACGCCTCCTCGGTGGTTTGCCCTTCATGGCCACGTTGATGCTGTTTTTTCTGGCCCACGAAATGGGCCACTATTTATATTGCCGCCGCTACGGCATTTATGCGACGTTGCCTTTCTTCATTCCTATGCCGACACCGATTGGCACGATGGGTGCGGTGATTCTCATCCGCTCCAGGATTCGTTCACGCACGGCGCTTTTCGATATCGGAATTGCCGGACCCATCGCGGGCTTCGTGGTCGCTCTGGCTGTTCTGGTGGTTTCACTCGCGTGGTCGAAGCCCATGCACCCCGGCCCCATCACATCGGATTATGAATTTGGCTTTCCCTTAATCTTCCAGTTGGTCCACCGATTTCTGGCGTCCCTGGGGCTGCTTCGCGGGCCCGCAGCTTTGCCCTTGGATCGCACGCTGATGCACCCGACCGCGATTGCGGCTTGGGTAGGAATGCTTGCCACATCTCTCAACCTGCTCCCCGGCGGACAACTCGATGGCGGACATATTGTTTTTTCGATCGCGCCTCGGGCCCACAAAATCGTTTCGAGGCTGACCATTCTGATTCTTCTTGGTATGGCCTACTATCTGTGGGTCAGCTGGTTTGTGTGGGCGGTTCTTCTTCAGATAAGCAGCTTTCGGCATCCACAAGTAGCCGAGTGGCCGAAGGTTTCTGGCGGACGGTTGTGGCTGGCAATTTTCGCGCTGCTGATGCTGGTGCTCACGCTGACTCCGGCGCCATTCCGGCATGCGTCGCTGCCAGAAGTGATACGCGAGTTTCGCGGACGGTAGAAGTCGCGTCCTCGATTCGCGCATAAAAACTTGTCTCTCTCGTATACTCCTTTATTCAATCGTTTCAATTAGTGAAAGCGGAGGTCCTTCGTGAAGAAGCTGGCTGCTATTTCTGGCTATGTAACCATTTGCTTGGCATTCGTTGTTTCCGGCGCAGGCCAAACCATCGAAGTTGACCTCTCTCATCCCACCAATCATTTTGTTCCGAAACAAACTCTAGGCGCGGGCGTGGACCGCATTGCCGTGGAGGCCATCGACAAAGATCTGCAGCAGCCAACGTTGGACCAGACGCTGGCCTCAGGCTGGCAGCCGGTCACTTACCGCCAGAACACGGAACTCGCAGTCGAAGCCTGGCACTGGAATCCGCAAGGATCCTGGAGTGACGCGGCTGGTAAAGGATATTTCACTGGCTCTGCCACGCCCACAGAAATGATTCGCTACTCTTATGGGTACGGGCTGCCGCGCCGCGGATTCACGCGCAACGACGGCACCGACAATGTTGGATTTTCCCGGCTCACCGATGGCGATCTGAACACTTTCTGGAAGAGCAACCCGTATCTCACTCAACCGTTCACTGGCGAAAGCGATGCTCTGCATCCACAATGGGTGCTCATGGACCTGGCGCAGGTGCAACAGGTCAATAGCATCCGCATTGCATGGGGTGAACCTTATGCCCGGCGCTACGTCGTGCAGTACTGGACCGGCGACGATCCCATCAAGGCTCCGACGCGCGGAAGTTGGCAGACGTTCGTCCAGGGCACGGTTACAGCGGGAAAAGGCCAAACCGAAACGATTCGCCTAAGCTCCAAACCGGTCGCAGTACGATTCTTGCGTATCTGGATGACGGAGTCGTCGAATACCTGCACTACAGACACCAAAAGTGACGCCAAAAATGATCCGCGAAATTGCGTCGGCTACGCCATCCGCGAACTTTACCTCGGCACCAGCACCGGGGACGGAGAGTTTCACGACATTCTGCGTCACACACCCGATCAGGAGCAGACCACTACCTATTGTTCATCGGTCGATCCCTGGCATCAGCCCTCTGACTTGGGCTCGAGCAAGCAGGCGCAGGTCGGATTCGATCTGTTCTTCACCAGTGGCGTGACCCGCGGATTGCCGGCCATGATGCCGGTTGCAATGCTGTATGACACTCCAGATAACGCTGCGGCGGAGATTGCATATCTGAAGAACCGCGGCTATCCCATTTCCTTCGTCGAGATGGGCGAGGAAGCCGATGGCCAATACATGTTGCCGGAAGATTATGCCGCGCTGTACCTGCAGTGGGCGAAGGCGATTCATCACGTGGATCCCGCGCTAAAGTTAGGTGGCCCTTCATTTCAGGGAGTGAACAAGGACATTGAAGTCTGGCCAGACGCGAACGGGAAAGTCTCCTGGACCGCTCGCTTCATTGACTACCTCAAGCAGCACGGCCGGATGAACGACCTGGCATTTTTTTCATTCGAGCATTATCCCTATGATCCCTGCAAAACCCCGTGGGGCGTGCTTTATGACGAGCCTGAGTTGGTGAGTAACATCATGCAGGTATGGCACGAAGACGGGGTTCCGCCGGATATGCCGATGTTTATCACGGAAGGAAATCTCTCCTCCGGCGCAAGCGAAACTTATCAGGATATTTTTGCCGGAGTGTGGCTGGCGGATTACATTGGATCGTTCTTGAACTCTGGAGGCAACGGCGTCTACTTCTTCCACTATCTGCCGCTGCAGATGGAGCCCGGGTGCAACAGCTCTCCGGGAACGTTTGGCATGTTTACCATCGATGCCAATTATCAGATTCAGCAGCCGCTGGCGCAATTTTTTGTGGCGCAGTTGATCAATCTCGAGTGGGTGCAACCCAGCGGCAGTGAGCACCAGGTATTTGCCGCGAAGAGCGATGTTTCGGATGGCGCTGGGCATGATTTGATCACAGCTTATGCGGTAAAGCGCCCCGATGGAAAATTTGCGTTGATGGTAGTGAACCGGGATCAGCAGAATGCGCACCGGTTGCGAATTGCGTTTGCAGGACCCGGAGATAAGGCAGGCAATTTCGACGGTCCCGTTGAAGTTTCAACTTTCGGCAGCGCGCAGTATCAATGGCTTCCCGCGCAAACGCGCTTCATGGCGCACGCCGAGAATAGCGGGCAACGAACCATCGTTGCTACCAGCAGCGGCTGGGCTGATCCCGACGGCCCCATCGTTCATACCAACGTGAAGGGAGAGAAGGATACGATGTACGATCTGCCGGCTGCGTCCGTAGCAGTGATTCGGGGGAACATCGCCGGGAAATAACGCATTCGTACCTGAGAAGAACCTTTAGGCTCGAACTGCCCGGACAGAGAGACCAGAGCGCTTCGCCGCTTCTGCCGGCCAATCGCCTTTCCATTCCAAACGCGGAGAGAACGAGAACGCGTAATACTCAAACAGGATCGCCAGCACTAGCTTTTTCTTTACAGCTGCTCGCCGCTGTCGCATGCGGCTCTGCACTGCGGGAAAGTAATCGCTGGCCGCGCTTCCTGGCAGCGCACGGAGACCTAATTCGGAGCCGAAAATACGGTATGAGGATAGTTGAGACAGGAATCTGCTACATCAGCCACAGTGCGTCTACATCCACAATGACCTGCGTGCGCGGAATTTTCTGTGCTGCGGCATAGGCCAGCATGGCGCGCAGCGTGGCATTCAGCTTTTCGCGGCTGGGCGACTTCAAAACGAAGTGATAACGGTAATCGCGCTTCAGCCGCATGATCGGCGCAGTGGCTGGACCTAGCACCCGTACGCCCTCATGGCGATTCTGTTCAAACCATTTTCCCAGCGTACCTGACCATTGGAGCGCTTCTTCGAGCTTGGCACTGCGAACCAGAACATTCGCCAGGGCGGAGTAGGGCGGATAGTGCATCCAACTGCGAAAGCGCAATTCTTTATCGTAGAATCCGGCGAAGTCGTGACGGGCGGCATATTGCACGGCGTAGTGGTCTTGAAAGTAAGTTTGCAGAATGACTTTGCCGGGAGATCGGCCGCGCCCCGCGCGTCCAGCAACCTGAGTGAGCAACTGGAAGGTGCGTTCAGCGGCCCGAAAGTCCGGCAATCCCAGCGCACTATCGGCGCCCACCACGCCGACCAGCGTGACGCCGTGAATGTCGTGGCCCTTCGCAATCATCTGCGTGCCGACCAGCAAATCGAGTTCGCCTTCGCTCAGCGCGTTCAGCGTGCGCTCGAAATCTTCGTGCCCGCGAACCGTGTCGCGATCGAGGCGGGCAATGCGCGCCTGCGGAAACATCCCATGTAGCAGTTCCTCCAGCTTCTCCGAGCCGGTGCCGAGAAAATATACATACTCGCTGCCGCAATGCTCGCAGGCTTTGGGCACGGGCGCGGTATATCCACAATAGTGGCAAATCATTTTGTGTTCGCGCTTGTGATGCGTAAGAGCGATGGCACAGTTCTGGCATTCCAAAGTCTTGCCGCACGTCCGGCAGAGTACGACAGGTGTGTATCCGCGGCGATTGAGCAGCACCATTACTTGCTCTTTGCGCTCGAACCGCTCTGCGATCTCAGCTGCCAACTTGCGCGAGATGACCTGTTCGTGGCCGGTCTCTTGGAACTCCTGGCGCATATCGATGATCTCAACTTCCGGAAGAGGCCGCTGCTCGACGCGGTCCGGCAACTCCACCAGCGCATATTTATTTTTCTTCGCGTTGAAGTACGATTCGAGCGACGGCGTGGCTGAGCCCAGAACCACGAGGGCATTTGCCATCTTGGCGCGCATCACCGCGATGTCGCGGGCGTGATAACGTGGCGTTTCCTCTTGCTTGTAGGAGGAATCATGCTCTTCGTCGACGATGATCAGGGCGAGGTCGGCAACAGGCGCGAAGACGGCCGAGCGCGTTCCTACCACCATGCGCGCGTCGCCACTCTTGATGCGGTGCCACTGCTGCGCGCGTTCTTTGTCAGAAAGCGCAGAATGCAAAATTGCAACTTCGTCGCCAAAAATCTGATGCAGGTCGGCGGCCACCGCGGGTGTTAGGCCGATTTCGGGAACCAGAAGAATGGCGGAGCGTCCCGCCTCGAGCACAGCCCGCATGCCTGCGAGGTAGACGGCGGTCTTGCCCGAACCAGTAACGCCGTGCAAAAGGATGCCGGAGAATGCCCGCGCCGCAACCGCATTCAGTAGTCGATTCAGGGCGGCTTGCTGTGCTGAGTTGAACTCGAATGCGAAGGGCGACGGCCGCGACTTGTTTTGCGAAACCGCAAAGCTTGCGGGCTCCTCAATGATTTCGACAAATTCGCGCTTGACTAGGGTGCTCAGCGTAGTTCGCGGGACGTCGAGCCCTTGCAGCTTTTCTACTGGAACTCGACCTCCGGATGCCGCAAGCGTATCGACTAATGCCCGCTGATTGTTGTTGAGCCTTCCCTCGGCAGACTTTAGCAGTGCGACTCTTATCGTGCGAGTGCCGTCGCGGACCGCGGAAACATCTTCGCGTACCAGCCACTTCTTTCGCACCATTCCGCTCAGAACGATTTTGGAAACGCGCGTGGCGGAGCGCAGCGGTTCTTCGCGGACCTGGGCGGCCTCACCAGGCGCGGGTTCTTGTCCCGCCAGGTAATCGAGCACACGGAACTCGGCGGCCTGCTCTTCCGGACTACGCCGCGAGCGAGCGGAAGACCCCGACATTCCGGCGAGATGCAGAGCCATCTGGCCTTCCGCGCTTATCCGGTAGGCGATGGCGCGTTTAAACTCCGCGTTCAGCGGCAACATGGTGCGAAAAACTTCGCCGAGCGGGGCGAGATAGTAATCTGCAATCCAGCGGCCCAGGCGCAGCAATTGATTGTCGAGAACGGGCGCGGCATCGAGCACGCTGAGAATAGTCTTTATTTTGACCGATGGTTTCCGATCGTGGAGTTCAACGACGATCCCGGTCATGCGCTGCTGACGGAAGGGCACGAGCACGCGGCCGCCGACCACGGGAGCGGCCTCGGCGGAGACACGGTAGGTAAAAACCATATCGAGAGGCACGGGCAGGGCAACGTCGCAGAACTCAGGCATTGATGGAAGAATAACCTAGACCGTGTGCCTTATTCTGTGAACTGTGGTCCCTCGCGGAGCGAGGGATCCTGGTTTCGGTGAACGCGGCGACATTCATAGCGCGAGCAAAAACCAAGGTCCCTCGCTTTGCTCGGGATGACAGGTTCGTTTTATTCGCCAGTTTTTTTCGGAGGCTCGATCCCGAGATATTTCATCACCATCTGCAGATCCTTCCATGCTTCGCCCTTCTGCCGTGGATCGCGCAGCAGAAATGCAGGATGATAAGTAACCGCGAGTCGCGCTCCCGGCCACGAGGGATCGCTTCCAGCCGGTTTGAAGTCATACCAGCGGCCGCGTAGTTCCGACATAGGAGCGTTGATGGCCAACAGATTTTTCGCCGCCACCGCGCCCAGCGCTACGATAACTCTGGGCTTGATTGTCGCAATCTGCCGCATCAGAAAAGGCGAACAGGTTTCACACTCGTCGCGCTCCGGCGTGCGATTTCCCGGCGGACGGCATTTGACTATATTTGCGATGTAAACATCTTCGCGTCGCAGGCCCATCGCCTTGATCATGTTGTTCAGCAACTGTCCGGCGCGGCCCACGAAAGGTTCGCCCTGTACGTCCTCGTCGGCGCCGGGACCTTCGCCGACGAACATCAACTCTGCGTCCGGATTCCCCACACCGAAGACGATCTGCTTGCGCCCCTGCTTGTGCAGCTTGCAGCGCGTACATTCACCCAGATCGTCGCGAATAATCTTGAGTGCAGCGACGGGGTCTGAAATTCCATATTCCGGCTTCGGCGGAATGATTTCTAAAATGTTGTCCTCGACGACAGCTGCGGCAACGGCGGATTTTCTGACGGCCATTTTCTCTCGCAATTCTGACTGAGATAGTAAAGTCGGGCTGGAAGACCGAGCTGACGAAGTGATTTCAGAAACGGCGGATTCGACTCCGGAGACGTTCGAAAACTGTGGCTCGCGCCGGTAGAAATCGTAGATGCCTAACTCATGGTAGTAGCGAACGCGTTCGGCAAGTACGCGCTGCAATTCAGGGTCAAGTGTTCGGGCCATTTGTTTGCAGAAGATAGTAAATCGACTTTCGTCTCAAAGAAGCGCTGCGATCCCCGCGCTCACTTCTCCAAATCAAAATAAATCTTTGTCGTCGCACGATACAAAAGCTTCGCCCCTTCCACTTGCATGTCGAGGGAATCCACGTGGGCCCATTTGATTCCACGCACAGTCTTCGCCGCTTCGGTCACTGCATTCTCTGCCGCTTTCGCAAAGCTGTTCTTGGAAGTTCCAATCACTTCGATAATCTTCTGGGTCATCCTGCGCTCCTTAAAAGAATTTGACGAATTGTACGCCCGCGCAGGCCATAACGCGCAATAGGAGGCTGTCAGCCATCTCTTCTAGCCATTTGTAGAGAGTATTATCTTCAGGCTTTCACCGGCGATTTTCGCCGCTGGCGCAAGCGCACGACCTGGTCGAGGACGCGCTGCGCGACTTCCCATTTTGTGGTTTCTGGAACTTCGATAACGTCATCGTGCGTGATGATGGTTACTTCGTTGCGATCGGAGTCGAAGCCGATACCCGCGCGAGAAACGTCGTTCACCACGATGGCGTCGAGATGTTTCGCGGCCAGCTTTTGGCGGGCGTTTTCGAGGACGTTCTCAGTTTCCGCGGCGAAGCCGACAATAATCTGAGACTCCTTGCGAAGAGAAATCTCCTGGAGGATGTCAGCGGTTGGTTCGAGTTCGAGAATAAGCGGCCCCTTGCGTTTGATCTTTTGCCCGGAGACAGACTTCGCCCGATAGTCCGAAACCGCAGCGGTCTTGATCACGATCGTAGCCTCAGGCAAGAGATTCATCACGGCATCGCGCATCTGCTCGGTCGATTCCACGCGCGCGATTTCCGCTGCAGCCGGTGGCGTCAGCGTGGTAGGCCCGCTGACGAGAAGTACGCGAGCACCACGGCGCAGCGCGGCTTCAGCCACGGCGTAGCCCATGCGTCCGCTGGAGCGGTTCGTGAGGTAGCGGGCAGGATCGATTTTTTCCCGCGTGGGCCCGGCAGTGATCAACACTGTTTCGCCGCTGAGATCCTGCGCGGCGCCCAGCGCTTCCAGAACCGCCGCAACGACGGCTTCATTTTCCGCCAGCCGCCCTGATCCAGTCATGCCGCAGGCCAGATAGCCTGAGCCAGGCTCGACGATCCTCACTCCACGCCGGCGAAGAATTTTCACATTCGCCCGCGTCGCAGAATGATTCCACATATTCACGTTCATCGCCGGCGCGATCACTACGGGAGCAGTAGTGGCAAGATAAAGGGTGGTGAGAAAGTCGCTGGCAATGCCTTGCGCGAAGTGCGCCATAACATCGGCGGTGGCGGGAGCCACCACTAGCGCGTCAATCGACTGCGCGACCGCAATGTGCTCAATGGCGGAATCAATATTAGGAGCGTGCTCTTCGCCCGACGAGAACATTCCCGTAATCACTTTTTCACCGGAGAGAGCCGCGAACGTCAGCGGGCGAACAAACTCCTGGGCAGCACGCGTCATAATTACTTGCACGCGAATGCCGCGGTCCTGCAGCAGCCGCACAATCTCAGCTGCCTTGTAAGCCGCGATGCCACCCGTCACTCCAAGCGCAACCTTCATGTGAGACATCGCTCCCGCGCCGAAGCCTTACGCGTCGTGTCCGAAGGCTTGGTCCAATGCTTCGGCGGCCTGCTCGGCAGCGCTGCGTGTTTCAGGTATCTCCCATTTCACTTTGCCCGCACGGATTTCATCTTGTGCAATACGGCAAGGTTTGCGGGAATTGGTTTGTACCACCGGCGGAGCTCCGGATTGCAGTTGGCGAGCGCGCCGCGCGGCGACCAGAATATATCGATAGTTGCTGTCGAAGCCTTCGATCAACTTCATGGATTCTCTCCCCCTGGTAACGGGATGCAAGATTTTGTTTGCCAAAAGTTGGTACGTTGCGTTCTTCGCCGGGGAAGCCAAGAACCGCTCCTCTATTTTCCCACGAAACTCAATCTTATGGGGGCTGCCAGCTTTTAATTACATTACGAAGGATCAGCTCTCCCCGAATCGCCCGAAGCTCTAAACGAAGCCAGAATGGGTTTAAGACGTTCGGTGACATTGGCCAGCCGGCAACAATCTCCGAGGGCTACGATTTTCTTTTCTTCGTCAGAGAGCGTCCGTCCCGTGCGCAGCAGGCGTTCACCCCGAACAACGGCGCGCAACAACTTGATTGAATCCTCCAGTTGATCGTTTATGAGAATGTAGTTATATCGCTGGTAATTCTCAATTTCACGAGTCGCTGTGTCCAGGCGCCGCTCGATCACTTCGTCGCTATCTTCACTGCGCTTGCGCAGGCGTTCTTCCAGCGTCTTTCGGTCCGGAGGCAGAATGAAAATGCTGGTTGCATCGGGCAGCTTGTCCTGGATTTGCCTGGCGCCTTGTACGTCGATATCGAGCAAAAGGTCGCGGCCATGTTGTTCGGCCTCGCGCAGGAAGCGCTGCGCCGTCCCGTAATAATTTCCAAAAACTTCCGCATGCTCAAGAAATGCATTTTCTTTAATCATCTTCTCGAACTCGGCCCGTGAAACAAAATAGTATTGTCTTCCGTTAGTTTCGCTGCCGCGCGGAGGCCGCGTAGTGTAGGAAATGGAAAATTCCAGATCGCTCACTTTTTTCAGCAGTTCATTAACCAAGGTCGACTTGCCCGAACCAGAAGGGGCCGAGATGATGTAAACCAGTGGCTTGTGAGCGGAAGAACTCATTCCAGGTTCTGTACCTGCTCGCGCGATTTTTCGATCTCCGCCTTCATCGCGAGCCCGGCCTCGGTGATTTTCAGCGCTTCGCCCGCAAGCCCGGAGGTCTTCGAAAGCAGCGTATTGGCCTCGCGATTCATCTCCTGCAAGAGGAAGTCAAGTTTCTTTCCCATTTCTCCATCCTGGTCGAGGAGCCCCAGAAAATGCTGAACATGGTTTTCCAGGCGCACGATTTCCTCCTGGATGTCACTGCGGTCAACCAGTAGCGCAGCTTCCTGCAAAACGCGCTCCTGGTCGGCGTTCGAGCCCAGCAGTTCCTGCAGCCGCGTCTGAAGCCTTTCCACGTAGCTTTGCAAAACGGAGCGCCGGTGAAGTTGCACCCTCTTTACCGCTTCGCCAAGGTGGTTCATGCGCTGCCGAAGTTCGCGCTCAATGCTTCGCCCCTCCTGCTCTCGCATCTGGTTCAGACGGTCAAGCGCCTCACCCACGGTGGCCATCACCGCCGACTCAAGCGCTCCATCTTCAGGGTCTTTAGCGGAATCGAGGGCGCCGGGTATGCGCAGGATGGCATTGAGATCAGGTTCGGCCGGCACCGAAAACTCTCCTGCGGCCGCCCGAAAAGCCGCGATGTAAGCGCTGACCAGAGGGCGATTCAAGGCAAAGGTTTCGCTATTTCCGCGCTCCAGGTTGAGGGTCACCTCGATGTGACCGCGCGCAATTTTTTCTTTGAGCAGCCGGCGCAGTTTCATCTCGAGTGAGTCGGAACCTGAGGGCAGCCTAAAGTGCAAATCCAAAAAACGGTGATTCACCGATTTCAAAGAAAGCGCAAAGGCGAGGTGTCCGTTACCTTGCGCCGAGGCCAGCGCGCTCGGCGGAGAACTGGAAGCTGCACCAGCGCCGCTTATCAGTTCGCCTTTTACCTGCGCAAATCCTGTCATGGAGCGAATAGGCATGAATGATTCCAAATCTCCGACGGCCGATGTCAGCTCGGTTGCGCCGGCTCCATTTTCTGCTCGAAGTCAGCGAACTGCAACTCGTACAAGCGCCGGTACGTGCCTAACTTCGTCATCAAATCTTCATGGGCGCCAATGTCCGCGATGGCACCATTCTCAATTACAACAATGCGGTTGGCCCGTCGCACGGTTGAAAGCCGGTGCGCAATCACAAATACGGTGCGGCCGCTCATCAGATTGTGTAGCGCCGATTGCACTAGCGCCTCAGATTCGCTGTCGAGAGCTGAGGTCGCCTCGTCCAGAATCAGGATGGGCGCGTTCTTCAGGATTGCGCGTGCAATAGCGATTCGCTGCCGCTCTCCGCCGGAAAGGCGTACGCCTCGCTCCCCAATCACTTCATCGTAACCCGCGGGCAGCGCCTTGATGAAGTCGTGGGCCAGGGCGGCGCGGGCCGCGGCCTCTACTTCTTTCAGCGCCACATGCGGCTGGCCGTAAGCGATGTTGTTGCGAACCGAATCGTTAAATAAGACTGTTTCCTGCGTGACGATTCCAACTTGCTCCCGCAACGAAGCCAGCGTCACATCGCGCAAGTCGTAGCCATCGATGAGCACGCGGCCCTGGGTCGCATCGAAGAAGCGGGGGATCAGGTGAACCAGCGTGCTCTTGCCCGAACCGCTCGATCCTACGATCGCGACCACTTCTCCGCGGCGGACTTCGAGGTCAATGTCATGCAGAACCCGGGCGTTTGCCCCTTCGCTGCCGTAGGTGAAGCTGACATGATCGAACTGGACGGTTTTCGCGAACGGGGGCAAGCGCTTGGCATGCGGCTTTTCGCGGACATCGTCTTCCACATCCATGAACTTGAAGATTTCGCTGGAAGCACCGAGAGCCTGCTGGAAGTTGTTATTGAACAAAGCGAATTTGCGCACCGGGTTGTAGAGGCTGAACACTGCCGTAATGAACGCCACAAAAACTCCCGGCGTCATTTTGTTGTGCGAGATCCGGCCACGACCAAGCAAAAGTAGCAGGGCGATCCCGACCACGCCGACAATATCCATCAGCGGAGAACTGATGGCGGTAGCGGCAACTGAGCGCAGGTTCGCCCGGAACAGACGCCGCGCCGCGCCGCGAAAGCGGGAGATTTCCCACTTCTCGCTGTTGAAGGCCTTCACGATTCGATTGCCGGTTATGGTTTCGTGCAGAATGTTTTGAATTTCGGCAAGCTTGTCCTGCCCCTGCCGCGTCGTGCTGCGCACTCGTGAGCCGATCTTGCGCGAGGAGTAAATGATCACTGGGACAAACAGCAGCAGCACCCAGGCTAAGTTCCCGCCCAACACCACAACCACCGCGGCTACGGAGAGAAAGGTGAAAAACTGTTGCAGGAACTCCGCCAGAACCGTCGACATGGCGTACTGCACTCGTTCGATATCATTAATGATGGCGGAGAGTAAAGTTCCCGTGGTGTGCTTGGAAAAAAATGCCGCAGAGCGGCGAAGGATGGCGTTGTAAAGATCGTCGCGCAGATCGGTGATCATGCCAAACCCGGCATGGTTCACCAGGTACGTACCGGTGTAATCGCAGATTCCTTTCAGAATCGTCGACGCGACCAGCGCAAACGCCACTATCGTCCATGCGTTGGTAAAGCGTGACGGGACGAACTGTTGCAGATATATCCCGTGGTGCGTGCCGGGAATAACAAAGAGCTGAATGTCTTTCGATCCACTGGCGGGATTTAATACTCGGTCAAACACGGGACGAACCAGCAGGTACTTGAACGCGTCGAGCGCTCCCACTAACGCCATAAGAACAACAGAAGTCAGAATCTGCCACCAGTAGGGCAGGGCATAGCGGACGAGGCGCGTCAGTTGGCGCATACCGCTCCAGCCAGGCCGCAGTGGCTCACCGACGATGGCATAGGTATGGGATGCAAGTGCTTTATTTTACTGCGGTCGTTGGCCGTTTGTCGTTGCTCCGTTGTTTGAGCCTTGAGAGATTCGATCTGGAAATCGCCAGCCGCCAGCGAATACTGACCAACGACGTCCCCTCTACTTCGGCATATCCCGATGCACGATTTTCACGCGGTAACCCGCCTGGTGCAGGCGCTTGCCCACTTCCTCCGCGATCATTACCGAACGGTGCTGGCCGCCAGTGCAGCCAAAAGCGATCGTTAAATAGCTTTTGCCTTCGTGAATATAATGCGGCAAGAGATAAATCAGAAGATCCGAAATTCGCAGAATGAACTCCTGCGTCTGCGGGAACGACCGGATGTATTTGGCCACGCGCGCATCGCGGCCCGTCAGCGGCCGGAACGCGGGCACAAAGTGCGGATTAGGCAAAAACCGCACGTCGAAAACCAGGTCGGCTTCTTCGGGTACGCCGTGGCGAAATCCGAAGCTCACGCTCGAAACCAGAATGCTTTTCTCCTCAGTTTGCTCTCGAAAACGCTCCGTGATGTGTGCGCGCAATTCGTGAACGTTGAACTTGGACGTGTCAATTACGATGTCGGCCAGCGCCCGGATGCTCGCCAAGTGGCGCCGTTCGGCCTTGAGCGAGGCATTGACCGGAGTGTTCGCGCCCAAGGGATGTGGGCGCCGCGTCTCGCTGAACCGCCGTAGCAAAACCGCATCGGAGGCTTCCAGGAAGGCGACCTTCGTCGGAATCATCCGCCGCACCGCCTTCAGAATGCCCGGAAGTTGGTCGAGCTTGGAGCCTTCGCGGACATCGACAACCAGCGCAGTGCGCCGGATCTCGGCCGACTGTAATGCCATCTCCGCAAAGCGGGGGATCAGTTCGACAGGAAGATTGTCAACGCAGTAGTAGCCCAAATCCTCGAAAGCCTTAAGTACCGATGCCTTGCCCGAGCCGCTCATCCCGGTGATGATGACCAGTTCCGGGGAACGCAACATGGAGCGTGATTTTGACTTCTTTTTGTGCGGCGTGCTGTGGCGTTTGCGGGACGCGGACGGTTTCCGAGGCGTCATGCACTGGATAGTAGCACTGCGAGCGCCTGCATGGGAGTGCGGCGAGTCTGTCTCGTTTTTCGTTGTCGAAGGGAGCTTCCAGACGTCTTTTCGATTTGTCTAAGCGCCATTCGGACAGGTAAGCTAGGTCGCCATGAAGAAGTTTCACGAACTAACAGAACGCGAAGTGCTGGCTCTGGCCATCGCTTTGGAAGAAGAAGACGAGCGAGTGTATGCCGACTTTGCCGAAGGACTTCGGCAAGATTATCCCGCCTCGGCGGCGATGTTCGAGGGCATGCGCGAAGAAGAGTCGGGGCACCGCAGGCGGTTGATTGAGCTTTACCGGCAGAAATTCGGCGAGCACATTCCCTTGATCCGCCGTCAGGACGTGCGCGGATTTGTCGAGCGTCCCGCGCTTTGGCTGATTCGTCCACTGCGTATTGACGCCGTCCGTAAAGAAGCGAGCACGATGGAAGTGGAGACGCGACGTTTTTACGAAAAGGCCGCGGCCCGCACCCAGGACGCCAGCGTCCGCCAACTGCTCGACGATTTGATCAACGAAGAACGGGAGCATGAGGAACGCGCGCAGGAACTGGATAAAGAAAAGCTTCCCGCAAATGTGAAGGCGGATGAAGAACGGGCGCAACGCCGGCTCTTCGTCCTGCAGATCGTGCAGCCGGGCCTGGCGGGATTGATGGACGGTTCGGTCTCCACCTTGGCGCCGGTGTTCGCGGCTGCGTTCGCTACGAAAAACTCAGGCGATGCATTTCTCGTTGGCCTTGCCGCATCGGCGGGTGCGGGCATCAGCATGGGATTTGCCGAGGCGTTGTCCGATGACGGCAGCCTCACTGGCCGCGGCCATCCCTGGGTGCGTGGCGTCATCTGCGGCGCCATGACCGCTCTCGGCGGCATTGGGCATACGCTGCCGTTTCTGTTGAAGGATTTCCGAGCGGCGCTGTGGGCCGCAGGAGCCGTGGTAATCGCCGAACTAGCTGTGATCACCTGGATTCGACATCGTTACATGGATAGTCCGTGGGTTTCGGCTGCGCTCCAGGTCGGGCTGGGCGGAGTGCTGGTTTTTATCACTGGGGTGCTGATCGGGAACTCGTAGCTGGAGGGTACTTGCCGATAGGGAAAATACTGCGTTGGTCAACCCTTACGGTTGCGTGTCCAGCGGGTGTTTGCTCTTCTCGTAGAATTCGTTCTGCAGCTTCAGGCTGACATTGTCGGCTTTCACGGCGCGGATAACTTTGACTACTGCGTCGATCCACCAATTCATTTGAAATTTTCCTAGTTCCTCGGTCGCAGCGGAGCCATCACCGGAATAATGGTTAGGGAAGCGCGCGTACCACCAGATGCCGGTGTAGACATCCTGGGGAAGATTTTGCCGATGCTGGTCGGCGCCGGATTCGCTGGCCGCGCGGTCGATGTGAACTGTGTCGGGCCGCGCGATCATCATCTTCGAAGTCTCGCTTTCGCCGGCGTGCATGTCGATGGAGGTCTTCTTTGGCGGGCCTCCCGACTCCGGGCTCCGCTTGTCAAGAACGTACACAACGTAGTCGTGAGGTTTATCCAACTGCGTTTGAGCGAAATAGGGGAGCAGGCTTTCATTACCGCCGTGGCCGTTGACGATAATTATTTTCTTGCAGCCGTTGCGCGCCATCTCATCGGTGGTTTCCTGCAGCAGTGCGAGTTGCATGTCGCGGCTGTAGGCGATTGCGCCGGGCTGGTGGCGGGCTTCGGCAATTTGTCCGAAATAATATTCCGGAAAGACAACGGCGTATTCTTTCTCTGCAGCGTGCAGCGCGGCGTAACGCACATCCAGCAGATCGGTTCCCAAGGGCAGATGCGGTCCGTGTTTTTCCAGGATGCCAAAGGGCAGGAGGCATGTGTTCTCGGCGCGATGGATTCCCTCGCGGAAATCGGCAGCTGTGAGCTCTTCCCAGTGAACCGACAACTTCGATTGCGGGCCGGTTGCTTGTGCTCGTGCGAGAACTGGCGCGTTCAATAATGTAAGAAGAAAAACCGGCAGCAGCACTGAAAATCTTGCGGAGAGTGTGCGAGTCGTCATCGTTGGAAGTGAGCCTCCCAGTCGGCTAAATGTGTCGTGCGAGCGTCTGTTCGAAATCGTATCGATAGACGGCAAATACTACGTCCCCCGAGCGGAGGCGAAGAACTTGTTTCTACCTGCACGCGAAGTATGACGGTGCGGGCAAGAAGCAGTTCCTCGTTTCGCTCGGGATGACAAGCTGGGCTTGCCATTAAGAACCGATTTTTCGGCCGGCTACTTCAGGTAGATTTCCTGGAGCAACTCCGAACTGATGATCTCGCGAATCTCCGCACGCTTCTCTGTGAGTTCCTGGGCGGGCGCTTTACCGCCCAACACCTTGTCGCGGGCCGCCTCGGCTTTGGCTGCAAGGCCGTCCATGGCGGCGTGGTTTTTGTATTCGATGGCCACGCAAATGTCCCAATCTTCCGGACTGTTCTTGGTCTCTTTCAGAAAAACTTTGTAGTCCATGATCATTCCTGTTTTCTTTTCTTCCTCGATCAGGGACTTGGTGGACTTACGCAGGCTGGTGAGATATTCATCCATGTGAGTGGGCTTCACCCGGATTAACTGGACCCGCCAGACCGGACCTTCCGTGTAATGCTCCTGAGCGAAGAGAGCGGGCGCGAGTAGCAACACAAATACGGCCAACCCATAGAGCTTCTTCATAGGTGATCTCCTCAATTTTAAAGTGACTGAAACGGCGGGAGGATCATACGCTCAGTTCTGGAAAATGCGAAAGGGCCGGCTTGCGACTGACGTTTTCGGCTTCGGGCAGCAATCCTATTGGCCGTGCACTGAGACTGTGGATTACCTCGTAAAATAAACCCGTCCGGGGCTGTTGTCGGTTTGGAAGGAGTGATCTGAATACGGGTATCCCCCTTCGGCTTTGTCCAACAAGTCACATTCTAGGCCGACTTTTTGGGCAGCAGTAGGAGTTTTTGGGCAGAACGAATGGTGCGCTCCGGTTGTTCGGATTTCGTAACAAAAGTCAAGGTAGTAAACAGGGTGACTGCGAATCTACAGCAGACTACGCGGCAAGGGGGCAGAGGGAGCAGTCTGTATGCGGTCGCAATCGAGGAGCCGTCAATTCTACGTTGTGTCCCAATCGAGAACGCTAACCGAAGCAGAGACAAGAAAGTTCCTCCAGTCACCACTGGCGGTCTGGCTGTTAGTGTTGGTGCTAACCATAGGCGTGATCATCGGCGGCCTGTTGCTGGCCGCGTGGTGGAACAAAGGTCAATTTCCATCACGGGACGCAGAAGCCGCTATCGACAGCTACCTGCCGGCGCGCCGCGCAACGAAAGTGGATCCGATGGAAGCTTTGAGGTGATGCAGAAGCAGTTGAGGAACGGCAAGCCGTCGCAATCAGTACCGCTCTCGCACCGCGAGCACCACGAGCCCGATCGCGACCAGAAACAGAGAAATAACGGCAAGCGTCCGAGTGACGCTCTTGTCGTGGGTTTGTCTTTCAACCAGAGGCAGATTCACCAGGGCGCTGGTGATCGATGCGAACACGGTCGCAACTCCCGCTACCGCGGGAGACAGTTTTCCGTGAATCGCCA
The DNA here is from genome assembly GCA_963842075.1 of uncultured Acidobacteriota bacterium. Classification (GTDB taxonomy): domain Bacteria; phylum Acidobacteriota; class Terriglobia; order Terriglobales; family Acidobacteriaceae; genus Sulfotelmatobacter. Next base: position 322,206 of record CAWJFA010000025.1, read on the forward strand.
TAGTCGCTGCTGCAGCCGTGGCGCTGGCGCTGCTGACCATTCCGCCCAGTAGACTTAATGCGAGGAAGCCGTATTTGCCTAAGTAGCGTGCGCCAATCGTACCCAGGATCTCCATGATCAGAAAGAGTGCGCCGAACTTGACCACGTACTTCAGCGACACGGGTGAGGAAACGTGGAGCGGGCTGACTGCTTCTGTGCCGTGTTCGCGCCTTTTCCAGGCAAAGAACACGGCGATGGCCGTCATGGCGAGGATGGGCCAAGCTGCGATGGGCACGGCGGCGGGAGCGAAAATTGCCAGGATCAGAAGATTCCGCAGGAACATCGCGACCGAGGTGATGAGGACCAGGGTTACTGCCATGCCGCTGGCCTGCCCGGTGAGCAGGCGTGAGAGTTCGGCGACGGTCGCAGTGCTGTTCACCAGGCCTCCAAGGCCGGCCGTGTAATACAGACCACGATTGGCATAGAGACGAAGCAAAACATAATTCATGAATCCCAAGCCGGCGACAATAATTACGATGGCCCACGACTGCCGGGGATTGAGCAGGTGCCAGCTATCGATGAAGCGGTCCGGCAGGAGAGGATAGATGACGAAGCCGATGAGACCGAGCAGCACTGCGCTACGAATTTCGCCGGTGGTCAGGTCCCCAGCGAAGCGCTGCAATTCGGTTTTCCACGTCAGCAGCATGGTCATCAGAATCGCCGAAGCAACGGGCGTGAACAGGTGTCCCTGACCGACCAGTACTCCCAAAACGAAGGTTACGATCAAGGCCACGGAAGTGGTCATTTCGAGCGAGCGATCGACTAACAGGCTGCGCCCATTGATATACGCGACCAGCACGAAAACCCCGACCAGGCCGACCACCGCGAACTGATCAGATACAAGGGCTGCCAGCATTCCGAGCAGAGCTGTGATGGAGAAAGTGCGCACCCCGACTTCTTTGTGTGCCCACGCCCGTTCGAAACCGACAAGCAGGCCCACGCCCAAAGCGATGGCAATCTTTAGCGCGATTTCGGATGGAGTAAAAATCATTCAGGCAATGGTATACCGAAGATTCATAGGGAGAGGCTAAAACTGACGATCGAAACTGACGACCGAAACTGAAGATCAATAAGCCCGCCGGATTGCGTCTCACGCTAGAATCGGGGGACGGTTATGGCACTTGCCGCGGGGACAAATGTCGGGCCTTACGAGATTCTTAGCCTGCTAGGCACGGGAGGCATGGGAGAGGTCTATAAGGCACGAGACAAGAGGTTGGGTCGGGTCATCGCTCTGAAAACTCTGCCGGCGGAAAAGATTGCCGATGTCGAGCGCAAACAGCGATTCCTGCTCGAAGCTCAAGCGGCTTCGCGGCTGAACCATCCCAACATCGTCACTATCTACGACATTTTGGAAGAGACCGGCGTGTACTTCATTGCTATGGAGTACGTGGCCGGCGTCACACTGGAGATTGCGTGTAAGGACCGCGGCTTACCCTTGAAAGACGCGATAAAGTACGCCACTGAAATCGCGGATGCCCTGGCCGCCGCTCATGCGGCTGGAATTATTCACCGCGATCTGAAGCCGGCTAACATTGTCATCACCGAGGATGGCCGGGTAAAGCTGCTGGATTTTGGACTGGCGAAGCTGGTCGATCCGCTGGTTTCGGCTGCCGAGGCCGAGACCGCGACGCTGCGCACGGCCAGCGGCGCGGTGGTTGGGACCGCGGCCTATATGTCTCCGGAGCAGGCGGAGGGAAGGGAACTGGATGCGCGGTCTGACATTTTTTCTTTTGGCCTGGTTTTGTACGAGATGCTGAGCGGGCAACGCGCCTTCCGCGGCGATTCGTGGATCTCAACCCTGGCATCGATTCTGCGCGATGAGCCGCGGCCATTGCCGGAGATCGACGCGACGATTCCCGGTTTACTTGAGCAGCATGTCCGGCTTTGTCTGCGCAAAGATCCAGCGCAGCGTTTTCAGAGCATGTTGGAAGTCAAGCGGGCGCTGGCAGAGGCAGCGGCGGTAACTTCATTGTCGGCGTCTTCCTCGGGTTCGGCCTCGTCGGGTGTGGCTGCATCGGGAGTGAGGCATGAAGAAGGTGCGTCGATTGCGGTGCTGCCTTTCGCGAACCTGAGCGCCGATAAAGAGAATGAGTATTTCAGCGACGGCCTGGCGGAAGAAATTATCAATGCGCTTGCCAAAGTGCCGGAGTTGAAGGTGATCGCTCGCGCTTCGGCGTTCATGTTCCGCGGGCAGCAGGATCTGCGGGCGATTGGGGAAAAGCTCAGAGTGGCAACGATCCTCGAGGGCAGCGTGCGCCGGGCGGGCAATCGCATTCGGGTGACGGCTCAGCTGATTAAGGTCAGCGATGAATCGCATCTGTGGTCGGAGCGCTATGACCGGGAGATGACGGATATTTTTGCCATCCAGGACGATATTTCAATGGAAATTGCGAGCGCACTCAAGGTAAAGCTGGCTCATCCCCGGCGGCGCACGGAAAATATTGAGGCGTACCAGAGCTACCTGAAAGGACTGTATTGGTATCAGCGCTACAACCCGGAGAGCCTGGCGAAGGCGAAAGCGGCTTTCGAGCGGACGCTGGAACTCGATCCGGTCTATGCGCCCGCTTACGCGGGATTGGCGGTCTTTTATTACGGACTGGGAGCGCTCAGCATCAAGCGCATGATCGAGATGGCCCCGCTGGCTAAATCGGCGGCGCAAAAAGCGCTGGAAATCGATCCGGCATTGAGCGAAGCGCACGGCATCCTGGGAATGATTGTGGGCGCGGTGGAATACGATTGGAAGTCGGCCGAACAACATTTTCAGGAGGCGATGAAAATCGATCCGGTGCCGCCGCTGGTGCGGCTGCGCTGCGGACTTTATTTTCTGACGCCGCAGTGGCGCTTTGATGAAGCGAAGGTGCAATACCGGCGGGCGCTCGAAACCGATCCATTGTCGATGATGGCGCTGTTTGGTCTGGCATTTGTTTTTTATTGCCAGCGGCAATATGACCGCGCGATCGAACATGCGGCGCGGGCGGCGGATTTGTATCCGGAGTATTGGCTGGTGCACCTGGCGAGCGGCATGGCGTTCGCGCAGAAGGGACTGTTGCCGCAATCGATTGCCAGCCTGGAGAAAACCGTGCAGCTTTCGCCGTCCTTTGCTCTGGCGAATGGATTTCTGGCGGCTTCCTACGCGCGGGCTGGGGAGCAGCAGAGAGCGGAGCAATTGATAGAGCAAATGCAACAGAAAAGTTCGCTGCAATACGTGTCGCCCACATGTTTTGCTGTTTACTATGCCGCGCTTGGACACAAGGAAAAAGTGTTCGAGTATATGCAGGCGGCTTTCGCCGATCGTGATCCTTACCTGACGCGCATTTCCGCGGAGCCGTACTTCGATCCTTTTCGATCGGATCCGCGTTATCGTGAGTTGATGAGCCGAATGAATCTGGGATGAGTGGCTTGGGAGCCCATCTCCGGCTCCACGCGGGGCTAAAGCGCCGCTCTTCTTCTTCGGAGACGCTGAGCTGGCAGAAACTCCCTCACGGAACATGTCTATTGACGCATATATATACTGTACGATATATATATGTATTATGACTCATGCCGATGCGAACGCGTTTATTCCACTCAAGACACAGTGGTTTCACATCATGCTGTCGCTCGCAGGCGGAGAGCAGCACGGCTACGGAATCATGAATGAAGTGCTGCAGCGCACCACGGGAAAGGTGCGTTTGTGGCCAGCCACGTTGTACGGATCGATCAAGCGGCTGATCGAGGCGGGACTCATCGAGGAATCAGACGATCGGCCGGCACCGGAACTGGACGACGCGCGAAGGCGCTACTACCGGCTGACGAGGCTCGGCCGGCGGGTGCTCGACGCGGAGTGTGACCGTTTGCAGGAATTGGTTCGCGTAATTCGGGTGAAGCGACGGATGGTGACAGAATGAATTTAACGTTGCGAATCTACCGGCGGTTGGCGCAGGCGTTTCCCCACGAATTCAAATTGGCTTATGGCGATGAGGTCATGCAACTCGGGGAGGACATGTTGCCGGAGATCGCTAAAAGGCGCGGAGCCACCGGTCTGGTCCGGCTGATCGCGGACATTGCGATTCGTTTGCCGATCGAATACCTGAGCGAGATGCGCCAGGATATGCGATATGCCTCGCGGGCGCTGATCAAGTCACCAGGATTCGCATTGGTCGGAATTGTGTCGATGGGACTCGGAATCGGGCTGACGACTAACGTGTACAGCTCGCGATGGGCGTTGCTGACTCGGGAGCTGCCGGCAACGGCGAATGCAAAACGGTTGGTGATGGCCGAGAAGCCCATGTCGTATTTCTACGTTGAGCAATATCGGGAAGAAAAGAGCCTGTTTGCCGGGGTTGCCGCATTGGAGAACAGCGTCCCTTTCAATGTCGGCCTGCAAGAACGCATGGACACGAAACCAGAGCGTGTTTTCGGACAACTTGTGTCCCCCGATTATTTTTCCGTGCTCGGCGTCGAACCCCAGCATGGACGACTGCTTAGTTCCGAACTCGACAAGCCCGGCGACGCGCCGGTTGTCGTGATCAGCGATCGCTTCTGGCGCGGTCGGCTCAACGCCTCTCCCGAGGCGGTGGGACAGACGCTTCGTCTGAACGGGCAAACCGCTACTATCGTGGGAATCACACCCAGGAATTTCGATGGTGCTCTTTCCATGAATCCGTCTGAGCTGTTCGTCCCCATCACGGTGCCGGCCACGCTCGCTCCGGAGCTGCAGAACGATGTGCTGCACCAGCGCAATGCGAAGGAATTCCTGGCGATAATGTGCCTGGCGCCCAGCGTCGCGATAGATTCCGCGGAAGCCGGCCTCGACGTGATCACACGCCGTTTGGACGAACAGGATGCTTCGGCGCCGGTGCAGGCCGACAAAGCCAAACGGGTCGTCTTGCTTCCGGCGGGCACTAGGGTCCCGATTCCCCGGAATTTGAAGCTTGTAGTGGCGGGATTCTTTGTCGTGCTGATGGGACTGATTTTGACCATTGCGTGCATGAACCTGGCAACTATGCTGCTGGCGCGGGGCGCCAGTCGCCGCAAGGAGTTGGCGATTCGCCTGGGAGTGGGCGCGAGCCGATTTCGGCTCATCCGGCAGATGATCAGCGAAGGCATTTTGCTCTCTCTGCTGGGCGGCGTAGCGGGATTCGCGCTGGCATATGGTCTTTCAGCATTGAACTCGCACTTACCCCAGCCGGCGGGCGCGCCGCTCGCGCCCGACGTCGCACTGGATTGGCGCGCGGGGGTCTTCGCCTTCGCTGTCGCAATCGTGTGCGGCATCGGATTCAGCCTGGCGCCTGCCCTGCAAGCGACCAAAACCGATGTGGCCCCGGCGCTCAAAGAGGGTTCGGCGCAGTTGCCTGGTTGCCGGCGTTTTGGCCTGCGCAACCTGGCCGTGGTAGCCCAGGTAACGGGATCGCTCATGCTGCTGCTGATCACGGGATTCCTGGTGATGGGGCTTACCAGGGCAAACAACATTGAAACCAAATTCGATCCGAAGACGATGGTTCTTGCGTCTATCGATCCGGTGCGTGACGGCTACACCGCCGAAAAAGCGCAAGCTCTGTTCGAGAAGCTTCCCGAGCGGCTCAGGGCTTCCGGCACGGTGCGCAGCTTCGCCCTTGCGGCACAGCCGCCATTTTCGACGGATGATGATGGCGACGGAAACATTCAACTCACTGCAGAAGACCCGCGGGAGTCCTCGCGAGCGCAGAGGTCAGCGGCCAGGGAAACCGTGGGCGCAGGCTATTTTACCGTGTTGAACGAGGCCATGCTGGCTGGCCGCGAATTCGAGGAACTGGATCAACGGAATCTAGATCAACGGAGCCAGGCCGAAGGATCGAGCGCGGTTGCTATACCCGCAGTCCTGCCGGCAATCTTGAATGAGAAGGCCGCACTCTCGCTTTTCGCAAATGGCAATGCGATCGGGAAGCGTGTTCGGTACGAGAAGCAATCCTATGAAGTGATCGGGGTGGTCCGCGATCTGAAGGCCGGAACCGGGATCAGCCAACCAGTTGTCTACGTACCGCTGACGCGGCGTGATTTCGCAAAGCCTTCTGGCAGTGGCATCACAATCATTGTGCGTTCCGATGCTGGCACGGATGCGGCGAGCGGCATTCGGAGCGTATTCGCCTCCATCGATCCGAATCTGAGTCTCTTTGATGTGCAAACTCTCAGCGAGTACTTTCAGTTCAGCCGGTACGTCATGTTTTCCGCTCTGCGCACCTACGGCGGAATTGGCTTGTTCGGGCTGGTGCTGTCCGCCATTGGGCTCGCCGGAGTTACGGCCTATTCGGTTGCGCAACGCCGCAGAGAAATCGGAATTCGCATGGCGCTGGGCGCGCGCAGGGGGCAGGTGCTGAGGCTGGTTCTGCGCGAAGGCACGGCTCTCATAACCGTCGGAACGGTGCTTGGATTTCTGGGTGCGTTCACCATGTCAAGGATACTTTCGGCGCTGACCAGCGAGTTTGCCGATGCGTTTAAGATCGGTACGAACGATCCGCTCTTGCTCGTCGGTGCGCCACTGCTGCTGGCAGCGCTAACCATGCTCGCCTGCTACGTGCCAGCGCGCACGGCGGCCAAAATCGACCCGTGGACGGCTCTGCGCCAGGAGTAGAGCGCGTGCGCTTGCCGGGGGACTGCTGTTATGGGGCTTCGATCAGTTCCATCTTGCCGTCGCGGGTGCGGTGCAGGATCATCACTTTGCCTTTGGGATCGCGGAAGACGAATACGTCGCGGTCGCGGAAGTGGGCTTCTTTGATGGCCTCTTCGAGGGTCAAGGGGCGCATGGAGACGGCGTCGCTGGACCGGACCAAGTGAACCTCAGTGGTTCTGGCGACGGCGGGATAGCGGTGCACGGCAACCGGCACGGCGGTTTTCTCGGTGAGGCCAACCATTGTCTGGGCTTCGTCCGGCTGTGGAGAGTGGCCGTTCCATTTTTTGACTTCTTCGCTCTTGCGCGCGGAGCGCTTCTTCGATTGCCAGCGCGTCTTGTATTTCACCGCCTGTTTTTCGAGATGGTCGAGCGCCTGGTTGACGGCGATGCTCATGTCTTTGGCTTGGGCGAGCCCGACCAACGGGCCGTTGCGCGGGTTGATGGTGATTTCGGCTTTGTGGCGGTGCTTTTCCACGGCGAGGATCACTTTGGTTTCAAATCTGTCACCCAAAATCTTACGGATTTTTGTGAGGCCGGTTTCTACTTCTTTGCGAATGGTAGGAGTTACTTCATAGTGCCTGCCAGTGTATTCCACGTTCATGAAGGGGCGCTCCTTAATATTGCGCGATCATAGGAACGGACGATTGCGGTGTTTCTTTCGCCATACGGGGCTTGTTTTACAGCTGGTCCTGTTTTCCCACGGCTTGCGCCGTGGGCATTCTTGCGCCACTTCGCGGCTTTGGCCGCTCGAATCTCGAATGAAACGTCTGTGTCACTGCGGCGCGCTCCGTCTGAAGAACGGCTGCGTTCGGGATAACGCCATCGTGTAAACGTAAGGCTTCCATTACTCTTTAACTCTGCGCTGATGGGTGCTGGGAATGCGCATGTCTTCCCGGTACTTGGCTACGGTGCGGCGAGTGACCTGAATGCCTTGCGATTGCAGGATGCGGGTGAGTTGCTCGTCTGTGAGCGGGCGGCCAGGATCTTCTTCTTCGATCAATTTCTTGACGCGGCGTTTCAGGATCAGCAACGAAGTGTTGCCACCCTCGGGCCCTTGCACGCTCTCGCTGAAGAAGTACCGCAGTTCGAACACGCCCTGTGGGGTGTGGGCGTATTTGCTGGCTACGGCACGGCTCACGGTGGAGGGATGCACGCCGATCTCTTCGGCGACCTCCTTGATCATCATGGGCTTCAGGTAATCGATGCCCTTTTCCAGAAAATCATACTGGCGCGCGACGATGCAGTAGCAGACCTTTGTAATAGTCTGTTTGCGCTGCTCGATATTTTTTATGAGCTGGATGGCGCTCTTGTAGCGCTCTTTGACGTAGTCACGAGTGTTTTTGTCGTTAGTGTCGCGGGTAATCAGCTTCTTGTAGGCGGGGTTCAGGCGGAGTTGAGGCAGATCGTCGTCGTTCATCAGGACGAGCCACTCGTCGCCGTGCTTGATGAAAGCAACGTCGGGTTCGATCAGGCGCGCCTGCACTTTGTTGTACTGCAGGCCGGGGCGTGGATCGAGGGTGCGGATGTAGTCGATCGCCTGCTGTACTGCGTCGGGGGGACGGCCGATCGCCTTGGCAATTTCCTTGTGCTGCTTGCTTTGCAGCGCGCGCAGGTGTTGGTCGACGATGGCGATGGCATCCAGCAGGAGTTGCGCGGTGCCATTACCGGGCTTCTCTCCGGCGCGGTCGCCGTTCTTGTGCTGCGCGAGCTGTTGCTGGTGATAGCGTAACTGGCGGAGCAAGCACTCGCGCAGATCGCGGCAGCCTACGCCCGGAGGATCGAGCTGGCGAATGACTTCGAGAGCCTCTTGAAGATCCGCAAGCGTGAAGGTGGATTTGTAGACCGGACGAGGATGCGCAGATGCGGCCTCAGGCGCGGGAGCAACAGCGGCGGCGGAATCTCCATTGCTTGAGGCGAAGGAAGCCTCAGCGGGCAGAGTCGTAGATGGCGGGCTATCGAGTCCGGCAAAAGGAATTTCCGGCTCTCGTTGAAAGGCCGAAAGGGCGGGACTCGATTTCTCACCGATCAGCTGGTCTGGATCGATTGCGGCAATTTCTTCGGAGGTGGTTTCGTCCGGTTCCTCGTGTCCTAATCCGAGAGCGGCGGCCTCGCTGACAATGTTTCTGGCGGCTGCGGCGTCGGCTTCCGGGGGCGCGGGCGGAGCCACTCCCAGCATCTCGTCGTCGCTGGCGATCAGGTACCCGTCTTCATTCAGGTTGCCGATGATCTGCTCGGCAGCCTCGCGCACTTCGCGGCGCAGGCTCAGAGCGCCGAGTTGCCACGCCAGGTGATCCGTGAGTGTGGTTGGCTTAGAGAGAAAGTTTTCGAATGACGGGCGCTCGATCTCTTCCATCTCACCGCGGGTACGGTACCCGGGATCGAGATAATCCTGGAAGAAGGATCCGAAGTCGATTTCTTCGAATGGATCTTTCTTTTCGGCGGTGATGGGAGTCTCTTCAGTGGAGGTCTTGGTAGGGCGGTCGCGGTCTTCCTCTTTACGGCCGACCTCATCGATCAAAGGAACAGATTCTTCGAGCTCCTCGAGCACCGGGTTCTCGACCATCTCGGCGTTGATCATGTCCTTGAGTTCAAGCTTGTTGAGCGCGAGGACGGAGACCATCTGCACCAGGCCGGGGGTGAGGATCTGGCGTTGCGATAGTTTGACGCTCAGTTTGTGTTGCAGTAAGACCATGTCGTTAGTCGTTAGTCGTTGGTCGTTAGTCGTTCGCCACTCGTCGTCGCGCGGTCGGCTGCCAACGACCAACGACTAAACGACGTCTTTTGTTAGACCAGCGAGAAGCTTTCCCCCAGATACACGCGCCTCACTTCCGGATCGCCGGCCAACTGCTGGGGCTGGCCCTGGCGGAAGATTCGTCCATCGTCGATGATGTAGGCGCGATCGGTCACAGAGAGCGTCTCGCGCACGTTGTGATCGGTGATCAGCACGCCGATGCCGCTGGCTCGCAGGCCACTGATAATTTTCTGCAGGTCGAGAACGGCGATGGGGTCAATCCCGGAAAAAGGCTCGTCGAGCAAAATGAAAGTCGGATTGATGCACAGGCAGCGTGCAATTTCCACGCGCCGGCGTTCGCCGCCGGATAGGGCATAGCCGCGATTCTGCCGAATGTGCTCCAAGCCGAGTTCATCGATAAATTTTTCCATCTTCTCGCGGCGCTCGTGCCAGGACATTGGTTGCGCCTCTAGCACCGCGAGGATGTTTTCCTCAACTGTGAGTTTGCGAAAGACCGAAGCTTCTTGAGGGAGATAACTGATGCCATACTGGCGCGCCCGCAAGTACATGGGGACGTCAGTGATATCCTGACCGTCGTACAAGACGCGGCCGGTATCAGGGGGGATCAGGCCGACGATTGCGTAGAACGTCGTTGTCTTGCCTGCGCCGTTGGGACCAAGTAAACCCACAACTTCGCCCTGCTCGACGCGCAGGCTGACACCATTTACAACGCGGCGGCCACGATACGACTTGCCAATCTCATCGGTGGCTAGGGTACGCATTTATCTTGCCATTTGTCTTTGTTATTTGGCCACTCGCGTTTGAGTTACCACAGGAATACTCGCTTCGCCTTCTACGAGCACCCTATCATCGGCCCGAAAGAAAGTCAACGAAACGCCGGTAATTTTGCCACGTTCGGCATCAAAAATGCTAGGCGGTCCGCCGGTGAGGACAAACTTGTCGTCTTCGGCGGTGTAGACGAGTTGCTGCCCCTCAGCCCGTCGAGTGGGTTGTTGGATGACGACGTTTCCTTGGGCGACCATGTGATCGAGTCGGCCGGGGCTACTAAGTTGTTGATTGCTTAGGGTCTTAGTACGAGGTAGAAGATAGGCGTCGGCAGTGTTAGCGGTCACGGTGAAGCCCGGACCCTTAGCTACAACCCCTCCTTCGTAGTGAGCTTGACGCTCCGAGTCAGCGTAGGTGAGCCGGGAGGAAGTGATTGCTACTACCTCGGCCAAGGTACCCTCGGGATGTTTGTTCGCTCTGTTTTCGCCCTGATGCTGATCTTTTCCAGGCCGAGCCTTGTCCGAGGCCTGAACTAAAACTGTGGAAACAGCCTGAGCTGAGGTGCCTTGGGCCACCAAGGAGCGGCGGTTGCGGTCAAACTGGATCGATGGAGCCTCAATGACATTCGCGTCTTGCCATAACCGCGCTTTTCCCTGGTATAGCGCGATCGCGGTGGTGTTATGTGCCGTCATGCTGGCTGCGGTGACGTGAATCGGGGAGGCCGAGGCCAGCAACGCGCCGTTCGGCTGCTCCTTTAGGTCGTTATAAGTGCTCTTAACGTCCGCTTCGGCGAAAGCATCGTCGCTGTCGCGATTGATGCGAATGGTTTTGGCAGTTGTGACCATGCCGCCATCGGCGATACGCGGATTGCCGCTGAGCACAAGAATGCGGTCGGAAAGAGTATAGAGGGCTTTGTCCGCCCAAGCCTGAGTGCGTTTCTCGGGGGTTTGACCGTCTGTGTAGGTGAAGTTTCCCTGCTGCAAGATTGAAGCAATGCCTCCCTGCGGGAGAAACTCAGCATCGACCATTTGACTTGTGCTTACCCGGTCAGGCACGCCAGCAGCGGAACTTACGATCCTGGCATTGGGCTCGCCGTGGACCGAAGTTAACCGGCTCGCTCCAGCGGGGTTGGTAGCAAATTTCGCGTTAAAGCGGCCGGCGGTAACGACGGTGCGCTGGCCGGCGGCTTGTGCGCTCGAGAGGGTTGAATTCTGTGCCGGGAAAATTGTGATCTGCGCGGCGCCGGTAGTTTCGGCGTGATCGAGGCGTCGGCCTTCTTTGACGAAAAAGTCGATGGCCGCAGCGGTAATATCGAAATCCTGCGGCGTCGCTGCATCTGTCGTCACGCTGGCGGCGCCGGAAGCCTGCTGGGTCAGCCGGACTGCCTCCGCGGCATGGACTCTCTGCAGTAGATTTTGACCGGAGAAATCGAGGATTACGCGACCGGCATCGCCCTGCATCGACTGAGATCCGCTGCGCTCAACATGAACGTTGCCCGTCAAGGTGGCTGTTTTCAGCAGCGTCTGCTTACCGGTAAGAAGCAGTTCGGCTTGATCCGCGCGGGCGCGCATTTGGTCGGCGCTTATCTCCTTGGCCTGTGCGGTCACGTTTCCCGTGGCCAGCAGGCGTTCTACATTGTTATCTGGCCCCAGGAAAAACGTGGCCTGGTCCGCCTCCACGGTGCCGATCGTGCGCTCCAGACGGGAATGGTCCAGAACGATCATGCGGGGATCGCGCGTGATTGTGCCGTGAGTGGCAAAAATGCTGGCCGCGTTCTGCCCGCTTATCGTCACATGGATTTGCGATACCAGCGTGAGCGCATTGTTCTTAGCCGTATACTCAACGCCGATGGCCCAGCCGCTGGCCTGTGGCGTGCGGAAGTCCACTCGCGCGTTGGTGGATGCGTTTCCGCTTTCCTGGTTAAAGATCAGATCTCTGGTCTTGAGATGAATGGGATTCTTAAGTTCTTTAGGAGCGCCCTGGTCGGGACCAGTTAGACCGCCGGAGTTGGCCTCGAGATCGATTTGCACCTCGCCGCGAGCTATAACGTTGCCGGATTGCTTATCGTAGGTGAAGTCGTCGCCGTAAATCTGGTCGAAGCGGGAGGAATCGCGTCCGTAGAGAACAATGCTGACGTTGTGCAACTCGGCGCTGCCGTTCAGCTTGAACTGCTTAAGGTCGCTGGCCTGAATGGTGAAGAGAGTTCGCTTGCCGTCGGACTTGGAAAATTGAAAACCGGAAGCCGTCTGCTTGATATCGAAGCCGATCTTATTGGGGATTTCCTTCAGTACATTTCGTGCGCGCAGGCGGGCATAGAAATACATTCCAGCCACCACTGCGATGAACAGCGCCGCGATGACGACGAGCCAGCGTCGGAGGCGATAGATGGGGAGCGGCATACTGAGTTCAGTCTAATTGAAGCGGCGAGAGGGCCGTGGCTTTGGCTATTGCTGACCGAGACCGTCAGTACTGCCTATTCTTCTGTTCTTAATGAGTCAATCGACGATGCTATTCGCCCGGGCGCAATCATCGCTGTCAGCTGTCCTTACGGTAGAGGAGATCACGCATGGCCCGTCTGCGAGCTTCGTTCGCTTCGGCCAGACTCTTGCGTTCGTCGGCGTCCATACTCCGCTTGGTTGTCGAATCGGCGGATTCGGGGGCGCTGCAGGCTGGGCAGCGATTGGCGAAGCCGGGCTTGTCCGGCCTCAGCTCGAACTCTTCTGAGCAGACGCTGCAGATTCGGATAGGAAATGCCATCCAGCTAGCATGATAAACCAGCCTGTTTATGCCGGACATTGCAGAACGCAAGTATCGTTTTCTTGAGAGCTAGTTCTGGAAAGCTAGTTCTTGAGAGCTGGATTGGCGGGTTCTCGAAGCGCAACGTGAAAATTCTCGGTAACCCGAGGCCTGGAACAGTAAACTAGCTTTTGCAGGCAGATATGGGAGCGTGCTCCAGGGCGAGTTGGCGATGGCTGGAGATTGCTTCATGCATATTCTGTTTTGCAGTTGTCGCCTCGGCCCCGACCTTTTCACAGCAGGATGAGGTACCGGCGGAAACGCAGGCTCCAGTCTTTCGCGCAGAGCACAATGAGGTGGAAGTGGTTGTGACTGTGCGAGACAGCAATGGCCAGCCTGTCACTAACCTTCAGCAAAGCGATTTCGAAATCCGCGATAACGGCAAGCTGCAGAGCATCAGCAACTTTTCTATTCAAGGGGCGCTATCACAGAAGACTCCAGAACCGACGCCAGTGCAACCGAACGCGGTGACTGCTTCCACGCCGCAGGCAGTTTCGCGGCAATTTGTGGCATTGTTTTTCGACGACGTGCACACCGACGCCGGCGACTTCAAGCGCGTCCAGAAAGCCGCCGAGCAGTTCGTGCAACAGAGTTTGCGGCACGAAGACCGCATAGGGATTTTCAAGACTTCGGAGAATGGCGAAGTCACGTTCACCAACGACGAGCCTAAGCTGGTGGCGGCGATTGAGGCGTTGCGTGTACACCCTGCGAAGAACGCTTCGACGGTGACGCAATGCCCGCGGATCACGAATTACGAGGCTTACGTAATCGTGAATCGTCTCGATTCTGAAACGCTGACCGTGGTGGCGCGGCGCCTGCAGGATTGCATATGTCCTCCTCCCGCTGACACCTGCCCAAAGCTGGATGATCTCAAAGGTACGGTGGAAGGGTATGCCCAAGAGGCGTGGCTGCGTCAGGAGAACGCATCGCAGAAGCTGCTGACGGCGCTCGACCTCGCAGTCCGTGCGCTCGGAACCATGCCGGGACGCAGGATGCTGGTGCTGAGCTCTTCCGGATTTCTCTCTGGCAGCCTGCAGCGCGAAGTGGATCGTTTGATCGACAACGCCTTGCGCGGCGGCGTTGTGATCAACGCGTTAAGCGCGAAAGGTCTCTACGCTCAGGCCCCGGGCGGGACCTTAAGCGAGCAGAATCTGGAGGGCACTTCTAACGTTCTATTGCCCCAAACCGCGCGGTATGAGGACAGACAATTCTTCATTCGCATGGAAGCCGAGAATGAGGCCATGGCCGATCTCGCGCACAGCACGGGCGGCAAATTGTTCAAGAACAACAATGATTTTCTGCGCGGCTTCAATGAAGTGGCGGCGCCCGAAGTTTCCTATGTGTTGGCATTTTCTCCTCATCCGCTTCAACACGATGGAAAGTTTCACAACTTAACGGTCGAAATAAAGAGGAACGGCACCTTCGGTGTTTACGCGCGCAAGGGTTATTTTGCGCCGACCCAGAAGGAAGCCAAAGCCGTACGCGATGGAGCAGCCCCAGCATTACCAGCTATTACTTCCCATACAAGAATTCCAGAGCTCCAGCAAGCGGAAGCGAAGGCGGCTTCGCCGGCTGCTGCGGAGACTGTGCCGCCGACGAAAGCACCCGGGGACACTCCTGCATTGCCCGCGAAGGAAACGGAGGTTGTTGCTGCGAAGGCCGCTCTGCCAGAGCCGCAGCCCGCCACGGCTGTAGACGCAAGGGTTGCAACCTCTTCAATCGGAACGCAGCCTGGACCGGCAGATGCATCTGCCGATGCCGCATCTGAGCTGGCGTTCCTTACCCGGGCGTCGCGCGAGGTGGAGCACTACACGGATGCGTTCGCCGATCTCACGGCCGATGAGACGCGGGTTATGCAGTCGTACGACGAACAGGGGTTTGCGGAAAAACGGCGCTCTATGCAATCCGCGCTGGTGGTTTATCGGTTGCGAAATGATCCCATGCGCGTGCTCGAGTATCGCGATGTGATTTCAATGGACGGACACGAAATCAAGGGACATGCCGCTCGGGCAGAGAATTTGTGGCGTGAAGTCGCCGAAGCGCATTCCACACAAGAGGAAGCCAAGCGTATCGCGGCTGACGGCGAACGCTACGATATCGGCTTTGCGGAGAGGGGATTCACACTCTTTGAAGGCTTGCCGTTGCGCGCGCGGTGCGCGCGCGATTTCGTCTTCCGTGAGGTGCGGCACGATAACGCGAACGGACGTCCGGTGCGGGTTTTCGCTTACCGGCAAGCCCATCCCTGCGATGTCGTCACCTATCATTTCACCCTGCCGCCTCAATTCGCCGATGCTCCGTTAATGCAAGCCGGTGAACTGGCGCTCGACGTTGAAACCAGCCAGGTTGTCCGGGAAGAGCGCAGCGTATATCTGGGCGACCCGGGGAAAAAGCCGCCCCGAGTTGCTCACATTGTGCTGGACTACGTCGACAGTCCATTCGGTATTCTGGTGCCGAAGGCAATTGTGATAGAGACGTTCGCCCCCCGTAAAAACGTCAACCTGACGAGTTCTGGTTTCGGTTTGTTCGCGCGCACTGTGCTGACCTATGGTCCGTTCTCGCGTTTCGAGGTCAGTGTCGGGGAAAAAGTCTCAGACCCTGCTCGCTAAGGAACTGAGCAGAGGCTCTTTCGTTTTCGAAACGGTGGAGTTTTCACTACTTAGACTCACTGATTTGATATCGCGCAAAGACAATTCCAGTCCGCCGAAGTCGGGATGATCGTTATGGCCGATAGTGAAGGCGATGTCGATCAAGTCGCCCGCCAGAAGCGGCGATTGCTGCAGGCGTTCAGCCATGTGCCAGCCCAGGGCGTCGAACACAGGGCTCAGTTTTCGGTTGTTACTTCTGAGTTGTCGGCCGCTGGCTGCGGCTTTCTCGCTTCGGTGGATTTCTGCGCCGTTGGGATGACAGCGTGGGGTAGCGAGGATCGCGCCCGCCGACAGCTCTTCCTGCGCAGGCTCTTCTGTGCGATTACCCGCTTTTAGCTTCAGCTTGATGTGTTTATCCTTCAGAATTTTCGGGGGCGCAATCAACTGAACGCCGCGGGCGGTGAATGCCGGCTCGTGATTTCCCGTTCCATAGGGTTCAAGCAGACGCAAAACTCTATAAAGGGCGGGAGTGATTTCATCCAGCTCCAACTCTGCTTCCACATCCAGGACTGGATCGAAATCCGCCGCAGTCAGCCGGGTGCGCGCGAACGCGTCGAGTTCCGCGCGCAATTGAGCGACGTTCGCCGCCGGCAGAGAAAATCCGCAAGCGTGCGAGTGTCCGCCATAGCGTGTGAAAAGACTGTGCGACGCTTCGACAGCTTCGAGCAGATGAAAGGGACGAATCGATCGCCCCGAGCCAAAAGCTTCTTCGCCATCGCGCGAGATCACGATGGCGGGGCGGTGATAGCGCTCGACCACGCGTGTGGCGGCTATGCCGATCACCCCGCGATGCCAGCCCTCGCCATCCACCACAATGCAGTAGGCCTCGCACAGCGCAGGATCGCCGATGATGCGCTCTTCGACCGCGCGCAGAATGCGGCGCTCTTCTTCCTGGCGCTCGGCATTGAGGCGATCGAGCTTGCCGGCAAGGAGGCGGGCGCGATCGGAATCTTTCACGCTAAAAAGTTCGATCACGTCGCGGGCAACGTCCATGCGGCCGGCGGCATTGATGCGTGGCGCGATGCGGAACGCAACCTCGGTCGAATTCGGAGGACGCTTCGCAGAAATCTGCGCGACTTCGAGCAGCGCCTTCAGTCCGGGATTCACCGCCTTGCGCAGTTCATCAAGCCCCAGCCTGGCAAACACCCTGTTCTCGCCGGTTAACGGCACGGCGTCGGCAATAGTCGCAATGGCTACGACCTTCATGAACGATCGCAGCATGCGGGTGTGATGTTTCGCGTCGAGCCGCCGCTGCATCAATGCCTGCGCCACTTTGAACGCCACGCCCGCGCCGCAGAGCTGCTTATATGGATAGGCGCACCCAGCCTGATTAGGATTGACCACCGTCAGTGCTTTGGGAACGCCGTCCGGTCCGGGCAGGTGATGGTCGGTGACAATCAAATCTACGCCCAGCCGCTGTGCGGTTTCGGCAGGCGCGAAGGCGCGAATGCCCATGTCCACACTGATGATGAGGCGAATACCAGCGGCTGCTGCGCGCTCAATCACGTCGTCGCGCAGATCATAGCCCTCGCGAATGCGGTGAGGTACATGAAAATCGGCCTCACCGCCGCAGAGTTCAATGGCAGTTTTCAAGATGATGACCGCCATTGTGCCATCCACGTCGTAGTCGCCGTAGATCAGCATCGGCTCTTTTCTTTCGATGGCCGCATCCAGGCGGTCGACGGCAGCGCGCACGCCAGTCATTTGTTCGGGCGCATGAAGGTGATCGATGCAGGGGATAAGAAACCGCGCTGCGGCGTCAGCCTCGGTCAGGCCGCGCCGTATGAGCAGCCGCGCCAGAGTGTATAGCGGACCGCCTCGCTGGGTAGGATCAACTGCCGGATGCGAGCTAGTAAACCGAATCTCGGGCAACTCATGCAGCGCAGCCGCCAAGCTGTGCACTCGAACGGGATCGTCCGCAGCCAGCTCCCAGCGCACGCTAGCTCTCGTCGTCCTGATCTGGTTCGTCGATGGGGATGCCGCCGAAATCTTCCGACATTTCCAGCAGGCGCTGGTAGCGTTCGTACCACTCGGTGCTGACTTCGCAGAGAAACATCGATCCCTGGTAAGCCCAGCCGAGCTGTAGAAATCCAACCTTGCCCACGTGAGCGCGCAACCAGCGGGCGTCTTCTACGTCGTCGCCATCGGAGAATTCGGAGTGGGCAAGGCGCTGCACCAACTCGTCCAATTCCTCGCGTTCCAGCTTCCAGGAATGCATGGTGAGAAAGGGCGTGCCTGCGCTCTTGGCCAGTTCGACAAAATCCTTCCAGCCATCGGGATTTGTTCCGGTCTCCCACATCACGCACTGCACTTCTTCGTAATCCACGTAGCCGTGAAAGCGGCGCATGCCGTGGCCTTCGATGAAGGCGATCATGTCATCTTTGAGGATAGTTAGGTCTTCAGGCGTGGGAGACATAGCGGATCTCTTCAAGCAGCATTGTATGCCGTTTCGCCCTGAACCTGCCAGCGTGCCGGGTGGGGCTTCAAGTGCGGCGTTATTCTTTAGGCGACTATCAAGTGCAAACGCTGGTCCCCGGATGGCAATTCATTGTGCAGCGGGGATTAATGTCCTT
Source organism: uncultured Acidobacteriota bacterium (assembly GCA_963842075.1). Classification (GTDB taxonomy): domain Bacteria; phylum Acidobacteriota; class Terriglobia; order Terriglobales; family Acidobacteriaceae; genus Sulfotelmatobacter. The sequence continues at coordinate 340,404 of CAWJFA010000025.1, forward strand.
GTCCTTGCGAACCGCCGTCACGTACTGCGAAGGGCGCGCCACGCACCGTTGTGTAGACGGCATCGAAAACCCTGAGGCGATTGATATTCGCTACTCCACCAATGCTGATCGGATCGCCGAGATAGATGACCTTGCTATCCGTGTTAGTGAATTCCGGCCACAGGGGAAGGCCCTCGCCGTTCGGATTTCCTGACCTCGCGAAGTTGACCCAGTAACTGGACATTTCATCGGCCACTTTCCGGTCTGCCACGCTCCAGTGCCAAGGAGCCTGGTCCGGATGGTCGAAGACATACCAGAGCTCGGCGAAGTGGCTCGCGCCCCAACCTTCGTACACGGAGCGGGCTGGGAACGGCGGCCGCTGTGTAAACGAGTAGGTGTACACACTGCTGTGGCCAGTTCCGGCTTGTAACCTTGCCCAGGCCCACATGTCCCAGGCGAAGCGGAGGTCGCGTTCGAGATCAAGCCGCGCCTGCCTGGCTTCCTGGTCGGTCGCGTGAGGATACGCTGAGACGAGCGGAGGAGGCAGCGCGCCGAAGCTGTGCTCCAGGTCGCTCGCGAACGTGGCGGCTTTCACCTGGGTGACATCCGTCAACGCACGCGCTTCCTCGGCGTTTGAACCGAGCAGCAGCGGAACGTCGTTCTGTTGCCCTGAAGTGAATGCTTCATAGGGCGAAACAGGAAGGATGTAGGGTTCGATCACCGGGTGGCAGATGCCGCCGGCGTTGCCGGTGAGCTGGCTAGCCGGAAGCCGGCGCAGTTCCTGCAGCGAGGTCGCGCCCAGTGAAGCGGCGTACTTCTCGCCGTCATGTTCCGCTTTAGCAAGAAGATATTTGGGTGCGAGCTGGAGCGGCTCGAATAGACCACCGCTTTCTCCGATGGCGCGTTGAAATAAACCTTTCGCGCGGGGCGAGGCCATCAGGATGCTGACCGATATCGCTCCAGAAGATTGACCCGCGATGGTTACGTTCTTTGGGTCGCCACCAAAGGCTGCAATGTTTCTCTGAATCCATTCGAGCGCGGCGATTTGGTCCATCAGGCCGTAATTGCCGGAGGAGTCGTGCGGGGATTCACGCGTCAGCTCGGGGTGGGCAAGAAAGCCGAGCGGGCCAATTCGATAAGCGATGGTGACAACAATCACACCTTTTTGCGCGAGCCGGTCGCCCCAGTACAAGGGCATGGAGGCCGACCCGTTGATGTAGCCGCCGCCGTATATCCAGACGATCACGGGCAGGAGTTCGTGAGCGCTTTTTGTTTTTTTCGAGCTTACTGGCGTCCAGATGTTGAGGTATAGACAATCTTCACTCAGCGCGGGTGGCGTCTCACCCGGCATGGACACGCCAACCTGCATACACGCCGGGGCGAAGGCCTCCGCCGTACGCGTGCCAGTCCAGGGCGCGACGAGTACCGGAGGTCGCCAACGCAAGCCGCCTATAGGCGGGGCAGCGAAGGGAACGCCCTTATAGACACTTAATCCCCCTTCACTTACTCCGGATATGGCGCCGGATTCGGTCACGGCTCGCTGAGCGAACACTACGGTGGCCAATTGGATCGCCGCCAACCCCACACACGCGAATCGCCATTGTCTGCGCATGCGGACTCCTTCGCAGTAGATTACTAAGAGGGGGAAACTTCAGATGGGCTGACTTAGTTCAGGAAACCTGAAAGAGTAAGAATAAGGCTTACCCATTGACGATGCTAGGCTCGGCATTACCAGTTGTCAAACAGTCATCCGCTCGCAGTGTGCAGTGAGGAAACACCGATGCTTCCTGTATCCTTTTTCACGTGGCGCCGTCAAAGAGATGTGTTTCGAATAGCCCTTGCTTCGCGTTTCTGTCTAGCCCTGCTGGCCGCTTACTTCTGGCCAGCGACGCTTTCATCTTCGCAATCAGCGGATGATCAAGCGAATCCCGGTCTCACCTACGAATTTCTCGGGCACTCGCGGCAGACGCACGTCGTGTTCGAACTGAACGCGAACAAGGTCTACGTTCCAGTCAGGGTTAATAATGCGGGTCCTTATTGGTTCATCCTGGACACGGGCTCGATTTCCAATGCAGTGGACACAGAGACCGCGAAGAGCCTGGCCATCACGCTAAAACATACGTTTCAGGCCAGCGGCGGTGGCGAAGAAACCATCACAGGAGCAATCGGCTCGAATGTTTCCCTCAGGATTTCCGACTTGGAGCTGAGGCAAAAAGAGATCGATGTCGAGCCCGTGAACGCCGCACTCTCGGCCGCGGAAGGTCGGAACGTGGACGGGTTGCTGGGGTACGATTTTCTGAGTCATTTTGTTGTAGAGATCGACTACATCAATAGGCGAGTCGATGTGTTTGAGCCAACGGGTTTCCACTACGCCGGATCGGGCGAGGCGATACCCTTTGAGATTGTCCGCGGAAATATTTTTGTTCGCACTTATCTGACCGTGCCCGAAGGAAAGACGCGTGCCGGGAACTTTCATGGTTGATACCGGCTGGCGTTCGGCGCTCACGCTCACCAGCCCTTTTGTGGCCAATCAGAAGCTTCTGACGGTGGTTCCCAGAGCGGTGGACGCGGTCACCGGAATGGGGATTGGTGGAACAACGGTCGATAGCATCGCGAGAGTACCCAGCTTGAAACTTGGCCAGTATACGATTGAAAACTTCGTCGCAGATTTCTCCCGCGCCCAAGCTGGAGTTTTGAGCCAGGACGACTTTGCCGGGATCATCGGCGCTGAGATTTTGCGCCGATTTAAAGTCATCTTCGACTATCCACATCACAGGATGATTCTGGAGCCAAATGCGGCGTTTGGTGCGCCTTACGAATTTGATATGAGCGGAATGTTTATCACTACAGATGACGGCCATTCCCATGCGTTTAAGGTTTACAGCATCATCAAAGATTCGCCGGCTGCAGAGGCAGGTATGCAAAAGGGCGACATTATCGAGGCTATCGATGACCACCCGGCGTCCAGTTTCACATTGGAGCAGATACGCCAGATGTTCAAAGAAGCCGAAGGTAAGAAACATTGGTTAACCGTCAGACGGAACGGCACAGTTCTCACAGCGAAAATTAGATTGCGAAGAATTATCTGAAATCAGAGATGGTTCACACAGGCACCGCGTAACGAAACGGCCGCTCTCCGTGGCTTTTCCAGAAGTAGGCGAGAATGATCACGCTTGCAACCGCGGCGTAGGCACACCAGAGCGAGGTGAACGCGTACCGCTTGAACTCCATTACAGCCAGAAGGATCGCCAGGTTTGCCGCGCCGAACATTACCATCGCCCTAACCTTCGAGAAAAACAGCGAGCCGCAGGTTGCTATCACATAAAGTACGGCAACCGCTGTGTTGTTGGTCGCCTGATTGATGTATACGATGCTGTTTCCTTTGACGTAGAGCTGCAGCGGGAAAGCGGTCAGCGCCCACAATATATAGAGCGTGGTCGCTCCGCCGAGCACGAGAAAGGGAAGCATGCGCTGGCGGCTCTTCTGATCAGGCTCGAACAGCAGTACGCTCAGCGGTAGAAGGAAGGGCAGAAGTCCCTGGGCATACAGCATGAATGCCGCGCCCATATCGTGCGCCACCGCAGGCGAGAGAATCCCATCTAATCCCAGCCAGACGAAGCCCTCGATGAACTGATGAACGGCGAATAGCGCGGGCAGAGCCGCGAAAAGCAGTTCCCGCCTGTGCTTCACCCTAGTCAAGGTGACGACGCCGACGGCGCCAAGAACTCCGCTGCCCACAAAGTTCGCTGTCGCTGAAAAACACACTTCGCATTTTCTCCGTTGCGAGGATTGCATTTATCAGCGTGGAACGCAAAACATTTCTGATGGTATGTCATTGGGAGGTCCCTGGTTTTTTCGGGTGGCTTTACTTAGGATGGACCTTTGCGCCTCCAGGCTGGCCTCTTTTCCCTGCTCCATTTAGAATCCTCTGTCCATTCAAACCGTTATCGAAAGGAGCGGACTCGCCTTGATTCCGCGTTATACGCGCCCGGAAATGGGCCGCATCTGGAGCGACGAAAACCGCTTCCGTACCTGGCTGGCAGTGGAAGTGGCCGCCACCGAGACTTTGGCGGAGGCCGGCATGGTGCCGAAGGAGGCGGCGCGGGCGATCCGCGAGCGCTCCGATTTCCGCGTCGAGCGCATTCACGAGATCGAGGCCGAGGTGCGCCACGATGTGATTGCCTTCACCACGGCGGTGGCCGAAATCGTGGGTCCGCATGCGCGCTGGTTTCACTATGGCCTCACCTCCAACGATGTGGTCGATACAGCTCAAGCCCTGCTGATCAAGCAGGCGTCGGCGCTAATTGCGCAGGATCTCGAACGCCTTTCGGAGGTGCTCGAACGCCGCGCATGGGAATTCAAAGACACGCCCATGGTGGGACGAACTCACGGCATTCACGCCGAGCCCATCACCTTCGGCTTCAAGCTGGCCAACTGGTATTCGGAGACGCAACGCAACATCGCGCGCTTTGCGGCGGCGGCGGAAGATATGCGTGTGGGAAAATTTTCCGGAGCGGTGGGAATCTTCGCCCATCTCACGCCCGAGATCGAAGAGAAGATTTGCGCACGCCTGGGTCTGAAGGCGGCGGCGGTTTCGTCGCAAGTGATCCAGCGCGACCGTCACGCCTACTATCTGGCGACGCTCGCTGTGATCGCTTCAACTTTGGACAAGATTGCAACTGAAATCCGCCATCTGCAGCGCACTGAAGTTCGCGAGGCCGAGGAGTTCTTCGGAGAAAAACAGAAAGGCTCTTCCGCTATGCCGCACAAGCGGAATCCCGTGACCAGTGAGCAGATCAGCGGACTGGCACGCGTGGTGCGCGGCAATGCTCAGGCGGGATTTGAAAATGTCGCCCTCTGGCACGAGCGTGATATCTCGCATTCCTCCGCGGAGCGCATAATCCTGCCCGATTCGACCACGCTGCTGGATTACCTACTCAACAAAACCAGCAACCTGATCGAAACCATGTTTGTCTACCCGGAACGCATGCGAGCCAATCTAGAAAGCACTCGCGGATTGATTTTCAGCGGACAACTTCTTCTCGACCTGGTGGAGCACGGAGTTTCTCGCGAGGACGCCTACCGCGCCGTGCAGTCGCACGCCATGCGCGCCTGGAAGGAGGGCCTGGACTTTCAACAGTTGGTGCTGGGCGACAAAGAGATCACGAAAAAAGTTCCCCGCAAGCAGATCGAACACTCTTTCGACCTGCAGCGTCAGCTAAAGAACGTGGACAAGATTTTCGCACGCGTATTTGGAAATAGAAGCAGTGGGAACCAAGGCGGGAGCGGCGCCAAGCCGCGCGTGGCCGGAAAGCCTTCTCAAGGCAGCCGGCGCGCCCGCTAGCACGCGCGCAATGGTCGTTCCTGCGCCGAAAGGCGCCATAGTACGCAGAATCGCCGTTCACTTTTTCTCCTTCATTTGCATCTTAATACGTCGCTTATCTGCCGGCCGTCTTGGATTCGGCTGATGAAACTGAGTTTGTGAGGACAGCGGTGTCCTTGAACTACCTCTTCCGAATGGCTGTTCCCGCCTTGGCATACGTAGCCCTGATCGTTCCTTCCTCCTACGCTGCATCCGGCCAACACAAGGCCTGGGCGATGTTTGAATCGGCGGCCAAATCCAACAACGCCACGCAAAGAGCCATCGGAATTCGAGCCCTGGGCCTGCTGCCCGATAACCCTCACGCACGAGAACTCGCTGAAGGCGCGCTTGCCGATACGAGGGCAGAAGTCCGGGCCGCAGCCGCCACCGCGCTAGGACAGATGCATGCGATCGAGTCAGTCGGAAAACTGCAGAAATTGTTAAACGATCGCCGGATGGCTGTGGTAATGGCGGCGGCTCATTCGCTGCATGATCTGAAGGACGATGCTTCGGCAAATGCAATTTATCTTGACGTGCTCACCGGCGAGAGAAAAGGCGATGGACTGATCGCACAGCAGATGGACACGCTACACAATCCCAAAGAACTTGCCATGATTGGACTGGAACAAGGGATCGGCTATGTTCCTTTTGCCGGAATTGGGTGGGATGCGTGGCGCTACACACACAAGAAAGATCCACACCCAGCTCGAGCCGTTGCGGCCACCTTGCTGGCGCACGACCCTGATCCTGCGACTGGAAGAGCTCTGGTGAAAGCGGCTCTGAACGATAAAGACTGGATCGTGCGTGCCGCGGCGGTGGAGGCAATTGCGCAGCGCGGCGACCCCTCGCTTGAGGGAAAAATCGAACTCAGCCTGTTCGATGTGAACGCGCATGTGCGCTACACGGCAGCGGCAGCGGTGATCCGCCTCTGCGCCCTGACGCGGAAAGACGCGCCTAAGGAAACTGAGAAAAAGACTGCTCTGACGCCGGCGCCCGCGGCATCCGCTGCCTCTCGCTGAGCGCTGACCCAGCCGACGAAGGCGGGCGAACTCCGCTTGTCGTGCCGCACGCGCAGCCGTGGCATGCATCTCGACTCATTTCCCCAGCATCGAATAATTAACCAAGTGGTTAGATCGTAAAGTTTCGTCAAGGGTCGGAGGTGACCTGTGAGAAAGACGGTATTGAAATCCATGGGCGGAATGCTGGCTGTTGGGTTGTTGAGCGCGACGCTGATCGCACAAACAACGGCTGCGGCTCGCTACGACAATCAAATTCAAACCGCTGTCACGCACAAACTGGCGGTGAAGAGCCAATTTCAAGACGTGAAGTCCAGCGTGGAAGACGGAATTGTAACCCTGACGGGCAGCGTCGATCTCTACCAGCGCAAGCTGGATGCGGCCAAGCTCGCCCGAAAAACTTCGAAAGTACAGGGGGTGCGTGATTTGATTACGGTAGCCGGCCCCAACGTTCCCGATCAACAACTCGAGCAGAAACTGGCGCAGAAGCTGAGTTATGTACGCGTCGGTTATGACAATGCGTTCGACTATTTCGCCCTCGGAGTGAAGGACGGAGTAGTGACGGTGGAGGGGCAGGATCTAACTGGCGTGGGCCGCGACGAAGCTCTCGCCGATGTTTACAATCAGCCCGGCGTCAAGGATGTGATCGACAATATCTCTCTCGAACCGGTCTCGCCGATGGATGATGGACTGCGCATTCGCGCGGCGCGAGCGCTCTATCGCGATCCTGTGCTGAGCAAATACGCGATCGACCCAGCGCATCCGATTCGCATCATCGTTGACAATGGGCATATCACGCTGTATGGGTCCGTGATCAATGCGATGGATAAGCAGATCGCGGGAATTAGGGCCAATCAGCTTTTCGGCGCCTTCAGCGTGGATAACAAACTCGTAGTGGAGAGGGACTCCGGCCAATCCGGGATGTAACGCGGAATGCTGTGAGGGGCGCGGCGCAAGCCGCGCCTTTTTTGCTTACAAGCGATTGATCAGCGACGCTACGTACCCAGCGCCGAATCCATTATCAATATTCACCACACTTACGTTGGACGCACAGGAATTCAGCATGCCGAGCAGGGCCGTCAGACCTTTAAAAGATGCTCCGTAGCCGACGCTCGTGGGTACAGCTATTACGGGAACGCCGACGAGTCCTCCAACGACGCTGGGCAGCGCTCCTTCCATGCCAGCGCAGACAATCACGACGCGAGCCTTGGTGAGGGCCTCGCGATTGGCCAGCAGCCGGTGGATTCCCGCGACGCCGACATCGTAGAAATGCTCAACCTTGTTGCCCATCATTTCTGCGGTCACGACCGCTTCTTCGGCCACGGAAATATCGCTGGTTCCTGCCGATACCACGGCGATGGTTCCTTTGCCGTAAGTGCGCGGATCACGCTGCAGGACGATGGCACGCGCCAATTCACGATATTCCGCCCCCCGTACCTTTTTTTTTACCGCGGCAAACTGTTTCCTGTCGGCGTGGGTAGCAAGGACGTTCCCCCCGTGCTTGGCCAAGCGGGCGAAGATTTCCGCGGTGTGCGAGGGAGTCTTGCGCTCACCAAAAATTACTTCCGGCATGCCTGCGCGCAAGGAACGATGATGGTCAACCTTGGCAAATCCCAGATCCTCGAACGGCAAATGGCGCAGGCGATCGACGGCGTCGTCGGGCGTGAGTTTGCCTCGGCGCACTTGATCGAACAATTTGCGAATGGATTCTGCGTTCACAGTAAGGCTCAGCAATCAGCCGAGCGAGTTCCAGAGTAGCATCTGGCGGCAGATCGGAGTGGTTAGTCGCGCGCGCCGCGAGACGCCGCGCGGATTCGGGCAATCACGGCGGTGCAAACTTTGCGGGCAGAGCCGGGTTTTTCGAGATGAGCAAGGAACAGACGCCGGAGACTGGCCGGCTTCGCCTTGCCTGCGAGATAAGCATCGTAGATCAGGCTTCCCATGCGATATCCCCAATCCTGCGCAATCGATTCAAACTTCTTCTCGTCGCCGCGGAGGGCAGACTGAGCGGCTTTTTCGCAGGCAGCGCGCGACAACGCAGGTGAATCCCCGGTTTCGGGCGCTGGCCTTGAAGGATAAAGTACCCTTGATCCGAAGTAAGCCACGGCATGTTCCACCACTCGCGCGTAGAAAATGTCTGCGGTAAGGGCGGGCTGACGCAGTTTGCCGCCATCGGTTCCGTGCCCATTCAGCCGGAGAGGCAAGCCACGGCAGGCGTGATGCAAAAAGCGCGTCGCATCTTCGGCGGCGTGCATCATGTGAAATTCGCGGATGAAGAATGCATTTACCTGGGGAAGGTAGGAGCTGCCACGTTCTCCCACGCCGGCCAGCATGGTTTCCAGTTGGCATTCTTCGATGCCTTTGCGCAAAAGCAGGCGACGCATCATCGCATCCGATGGGTTGCCATGAACCTCAGGCAGCATGTCCACCAGAAACTTCGGTTGCGTGCCGTTGTGCGGTGAATAGCGGTTGATCTCCAGAAAAGTGGCGAGGCTATCGATCAGGTTGTAGATGGTGGGAGCGAAGTCTGGACCGCTATCGCAGCGGCTCCATTGGTCGAGAAACAGACGGTAGCTTTCGTATTTTTCGAGGGGCGTGGCGTTGAAAACGCAGAGCACGTCATCCGCGATTCGGACCGCATCAACCTTGTCGACGCGCTCTCCGGCCGCGCGCCAATATAGCGCGTCGACGTTCTGTAATACGGTAAGGGTCTTGGCCGCGGGCATCTCCTTTTGCAGCACGCGGGGCAAATGTCCCGGAGCGAGATGCGATTCGCCGAACAGAACGAAGATTACGGCATCGGGATGATGCTGGCGGATTTCGGCAATCTTGGCCGCGGCGTGACGGTCGCGAGCGCCGATCTTTCGCAGGTTTTCACGGGGCATGCAATCGAGTCCGTAAACGGCGTCGCCATGGTCGCGCGCGGCCAGCAGCAGTTCATAGAAGGGCGCCCAATCGTAGCCCCAGTCAAGATCGAAGCGAATGCGCTGCCGGAGTTCGGTTTCGTCGATCTCCCGCCTCCACCAATCATCGAGGATGTGCTGGTCGCGGGCGAAAATGGTTTCGACTCCAAGCACCACGGGACGATCTCCCGCTAACGCGCGCTGCTCGAGGAGTGACGCGGCATAGCGCTGGGCGACAGGCAGAGCGTGGTAATCGCCGATAAGGACTACATCAGCAACGTGCAAAGCATTCTGCATCTGCTGCAAATCGATAAGAGAATCGTAGCTGCGAAAGGCCTGGCTGAACTCACGGAGATATTTACGGCGGCTATGGGAATCCTGAGCGCGGATTTCGCGTTCAACTCCAGCGAGCGCGTGGAGTTGCCCGGCGCTGCGGCGTAATCTCAAATTGGCGGTCGATGCCATAAAGGCGCTTCTAGCTCATCACTTCCAGCTTTCGCTTCCTATCTTGACTCCTGTTCGGCTACTCCCTATGCTCCAAAGTTCGGGGCGCTCGCGCCCTCTCGTTGGGAGGCGTTTTGCCGAATAATCCGCCGCAGAATCTGACGATTGCGACCACCGGCGCCAGCGGTTCCATCTTTCTGCGGCAACTGCTGCTGGCGGTTGAGCGCGACGTTCGCGTTCAAACCGTGAACTTTATTGCTTCCGATTCCGGCCTGCGCGTGCTGGCCGAAGAACTCGGCATAAAAGGCCGCGCGAACCTTCTACAACAGATCGTTTCGGCCGGAAAAGGTTCACCAAGAAGTTCGGCGAAAGCTTTATCCCGAGGCAGCGGGAAGCAGTCTTCCAAAATCAAACTCAAAGAGCAGTCGAACGCTGACATCGGGGCCAACGTAGCCAGCGGTTCTTATCCCGCCGACGCCATGGTTGTCATCCCGTGCAGCGTGGGCACTTTGGCCCGCATTGCCAATGGCATCGCCTCGCACCTGATCGAGCGCGCGGCTGATGTCTGCCTTAAAGAGAAACGTCCGCTGGTTCTTTGCGTGCGCGAGACGCCGCTCAACAAGATCCATATCCGCAACATGTACCGGGCCGCCGATGCCGGGGCGACCATCTTTCCACTGATTCCGGCCCTCTATTACCGGCCGGCAAGCTTAGATGACATGGCTCGTGAATTCGCCTACCGCGTGCTGGCCCATCTGGGCCTTCCTCAGCCCAATGCCTTTCGCTGGAAGGGCTGAAATATCAATGACTTGCGCGGCTACATTCAAAAAGGCTGCCACCTAGGGGAAGATCGTCGCCGGCTCGGGAATCTTAAGTGTAGAGAACCGGTAGTGCCGGTCCCAGATGCCCGGTGGTCATGTACGAGTGGAAAGCCATCTAACGATTTCTGATGTGACGACAAGCCGCTCTATGGACACAACGATCAAAACCGGGTGCTGCATTGCGGGCGGGGGGCCAGCCGGGATGATGCTTGGCTTTCTGCTGGCTCGCAGCGGTGTGGAAGTGATTGTCCTTGAAAAGCACGCCGATTTCCTCCGAGATTTTCGTGGCGATACGATTCATCCCTCCACGCTGGAACTGATGTACGAACTCGATGTCCTGGAAGAGTTCTTGAAGCGCCCTCATCAGGAACTTACGTACCTTGCCGGGCAGGTTGGCAATGAAGTGGTTAGAATTGCGGATTTCACTCACCTCCCAACACGCTGCAAGTTTCTCGCGCTTATGCCGCAGTGGGATTTTCTGAACTTTATCGTGGAGCAGGGCAGTCGCTATCCGGGTTTTCAAGTCAAGATGCAGGCGGAAGTCACCGATCTCATCGAGGACAAAGGACGCATCACTGGAGTCAAGGCAAGAACGCCCAACGGAGCCATCGAAATTCTGGCTCCTCTCACGGTCGGCGCCGATGGCCGGCATTCGACCGTGCGAGAACGCGCTGGTTTCCAGGTAATGGATTTGGGAGCGCCCATGGATGTTTTCTGGATGAGACTCAGCCGACGTGCTAATGATCCGGCCCAAAGTCTAGGGCACGTCGAACCTGGGAGAATGTTCATTATGATCGACCGCGAGGATTATTGGCAGTGCGCTTTTCTCATTCCGAAAGGTGCCGCAGATGAGGTTCGCAGGCGTGGGATCGAGCGATTTCGAGAAGACATTGTCGGCCTGGAGCCTTTCTTCAGCGATCGGGTGAGCGAATTGCGCGACTGGAACGACGTCAGCCTGCTGACGGTCAAAGTGGATCGACTGCGGCAATGGTGGCGTGCCGGACTTCTGTGCATTGGCGATGCAGCGCATGCGATGTCACCCGTGGGAGGAGTGGGAATCAATCTCGCGATTCAGGATGCGGTGGCCGCGGCGAACATTTTCGCTGTAAAGCTGGCCAAAAGAGCTGTCAGCGAACATGACCTGCGCGCGGTTCAGCAGCGCCGAGAGTTTCCTACCCGCGCCACGCAAAGGCTGCAGATCGTCATCCAGAATAGGGTGATCCGAAGGGTCCTAACCACCGCCCAGCCGCTGACGGTTGCATGGCCGTTCAAGCTGATGCAGCGGTTGCCGTTCTTACGCCGCATTCCGGCCCGCGTGATTGGGATGGGATTTCGTCCTGAGCACGTGAAAACGCCGAACAGTTTCTTACATCGGCGATGAATTTGTTGAATCGCTCGTTCGGCGCGATGGTAATATCCGTTAGTTTCTCGTCCCCTACATTTTGCTTTTGTTTTTCCGCGACGAAGATTGGAAAGGCGCGCGCATGGGTAAAGCATTATTGATCCTGGCGATTGCAGCGCTGGTCAGCGCTTCTCACGCCGGCGCGGCGGACGATCATAATCCCTATGCTGGCGATGCCAAGGCAGCCAAGGCCGGCGAGTACGAGTTCCGCATTAACTGCGCGCTTTGCCACGGACTGGGCGCACACGGCGGCGGGCGGGGACCTGACCTGACGCGGGCCCAGAAGAAGCACGCGCATTCTGACGCGGAGATGTTTCAGGTCATCAGCAACGGAATTCCCGGTACCGTCATGCCGGCCAACGGAACCAATGGCCAGGGCGTTGGTATGACGGACGAAGAAATCTGGCAGATCATTACTTACATTCGCAGCATCGAGGTAAAGGCGCCGGCCAATTCCGCGGGCAACGCTGCGCACGGCAAGGAACTTTTTTATGGCGACGCGAACTGCTCCCTCTGCCACATCGTCGATGGCAAAGGCGGACGTGTGGGGCCAGAACTGACTGCGGTGGGAGGGTCGCGCACGCGGGAAGCAATCATCGATTCGGTGCGCAATCCCAGCCGGCGGCTGGCCTGGGGATTAACCGAGTCCACGAAAGAGTTTCCGCAGGAATACGAAACCATCACGGTGGTGATGGCCGATGGAAAGGAAATCAAAGGCGTCGCTCTAAACGAGGACAGCTTCAGCGTGCAGATGATGGATTCGAGCGAGCAGATTTACCTGCTGGACAAAAGCAAGCTGCGTTCATTCAAGAAGAGTCGCGAGTCGCTGATGCCGCAGTACAACCCAGATGTCTTGAGTGACAAAGATCTCGGCGACATCGTGGCTTATCTGATCAGCGCGGGGACGAAATGAGAACTCAGATAATCCTTCGCAGCCTGCTCACGATCTGCCTGGTTTGGGCTTTCCACACAACTCCCGCTTGCGCCCAGGTCAATTTCGAGCGCCTGCTGAATTCGAGTAAGGAGCCGCAGAACTGGTTGACTTATTCCGGAGATTATCTGGGCCGGCGCTTCAGCCCGCTCGACCAGATCAACTCCAAGAATGTCAACACGCTGGTGGCAAAGTGGGTGTACCAGACCGGCGCCACGGGCAAGCTCGAAACCACGCCGCTGGTCGCGGATGGAATTCTCTACGCCACGGCGCAAGACGACCGTGCCTTCGCGCTGGATGCGAGCACGGGCCGGCCGATCTGGATGTATCAGCATGCTCTGCCGGGGGACATTCGTCCGTGCTGCGGGAGAGTTAATCGCGGGCTTGCCATTTTGGGTGACAAAGTTTTTCTGGGAACACTCGACGCGCACGTAATCGCCCTCGATACGAAAACCGGGAACGTAATTTGGGATGTAGTGGCGGCCGACTATCGCAACGGTTACAGCTTCACCGTAGCGCCGCTGGCAGTGAAAAATCTTATAGTGATTGGCGTTTCCGGAGGCGAGTACGGCGTGCGCGGCTTCATCGACGCTTATGACGCCGGGACTGGCGAGCGCAAATGGCGCTTCTACACCGTGCCCGGCCCGGGAGAACCTGGACATGAAACATGGGAGGGCGATTCGTGGAAGGTGGGCGGCGCTCCGGCATGGAACACTGGAACCTACGACGCGGCAACCAGCCAAATTTTCTGGCCGACGGGAAATCCAGCGCCCTCGAACCGAGGCGAAGGACGCGCCGGCGACAATCTCTACAGCAATTCGCTGTTGGCGCTGGATGCGGGCACGGGAAAGCTGAACTGGTATTTCCAGTTCACCAAGCACGACGAGCATGACTGGGACGCCACGCAAGTGCCGGTGATAATCGATGCCGGCAGTAAACATCTGCTTGCGCAAGCTAATCGCAACGGATTTTTCTACGTCATCGATCGCGCGACCGGCAAACTGATTTCCGCGAACGCTTATGGCAAGACAACGTGGAGCGACAGCAAAGACGCCGAGGGGCGTCCGGTAGCGAAGAAAGAGGCTTCACCAACGCTTGAGGGGCACACCGTATGTCCGGGGGCGCTGGGAACGACAAATTTCATGGCGCCGGCCTTCGATCCGCAGACGGCGCTGTTCTACGTGACGGCGCGCGATCAGTGCGATATCTTCAGCACGGCTCCGCAGCCGTATGAAGCCGGACACGCTTACTACGGCAGCGCGTATTTTCCATCGGAAGAAGCCGAGCCCTATCGTGGATTTCTGAAGGCGATCGATCCCGCAACGGGTGAGATCAAATGGAAGTTTGAGCACACATCGCCCACGTGGTCAGGCGTGTTATCGACCTCCGGCGGCTTGGTGTTCTCCGGCGATGCGGAAGGAAATTTCATCGCCCTCGATGCCGCGGCGGGCAAGCCGCTTTGGCATTTCCAGATGGGGGGCGCGGTTTATGCCGCGCCCATAGCCTTCGCCGTAGATGGCAAAGAATACGTCGCCATCGCGGCGGGCAGCGCATTGATTGCTTTTGGACTGCCCTAACCAACCTGTGGGGAAAGCTGATTCCCGGTTAGCGGTTCCCGGTTAGTGGTTAAAAACAACTCCCGTGGAGAAGCGCAGGTTTCTTTCGTGAGTTGCCAGGCCCTGGAAAAGCCCGATACCAAAGGCGCTTCCGTAGAATGAATCCAGGTTCTTGCTGGTATGGTACCAATCCAATTGGCCCAGCCGAAGAGCAAGATGCCGAGACAATTTATAGTCGACACCGCCGCCCAGCGCGATCACAAAATCGTTATAGGTTGTCCCGAACGACGATACCGGAGGCGAAGTCCCGGTGAGCGTGCTAGCGCCCAGGCTGGTTCGCTCCCAACCAAACAGCGAGTGTATGAAGGGCGTTACTTTTTTCTTGGCTCGGTAGGAGATCACTGGCCCGACCAGCACTGCATAGGACGTGCCATTAGGGAGCCCGGAAACTGTGCCGGGGTTCTGCACCGTAAGCGGGAAGCCGTAGTAGCCATCGAAGTCGGCGGCCACTCCGACCCATTGGCTGAAGTTGTATTGCGCTTCCGCGTTCCAGCCGTTGTAGTTCGATCTGAGTCCGAACGTATTAGGAAACTGGTGCAGATCCAGGTCCACGATGGTGCCGTTCAGTCCGCCGGAATCCGCATGGAGCAGCGAGTAGCCGCCAAATACCTCCACTTTAGGCGTCGAGTTCTGGGCAACGGCAAACGAACCAATCAGGAAGATCAAAGTAATCGTAGCGTTGGCAACACGAATCATTTTCACGTTCTCCCTTTTGAGATTACGCATCCCAGCCGCCTGCTGCAAATCGCGGTGGTTTCCGTCGCGCGGATGAATGTGGGTACGAAGGGTATGAGAACCCGAATGCAGGGCGGCAGGTTGCAGGTGGGCACGTAAATTTAAGTAAAGGTTTGTAAGAATTGTTACAGGCGCTCGCTTTCGATTGACTCCTGCGCGCAGTTCGTACTAATCTGCGCTTACACCGGAAAGGAGGTGGTCGAATGACAAGTTCTGATTGTAGTGGTAATTGTTGTGGGAGTCTAAGACCAGGTGAGGTGGCTGAGACTTAGAGCTGGTTGCTCTAAGCGGGGCTTCGGGCGCATCGGCGCCAGGAGCTACAGCCCGCACACTAACCGGTGAGTAGGGATGGAGGCATCGCGTCGGTCGCGCGAAGGCTTTCATCCTCGGGACTTCACCCTTGCGCTCAGTCCCAGACCCGGGAGTTGCCGTGAGAGGCCACGTAGAGTGACCACCTCTTGGTCAATCCCAAACAGTCCACCGGGCGGCCCGCAGGCTCGACAAGAGCTTGCGGGCCGTTCTGTTTCTGGAGGAATATCCGCAGGGCTAGATGCACCAGCTATCGTGATCCGGATCACAGCCCCACGCCCAGGTCTTTCGCTAAAGTTAAGTACGCATGGGTGGATTCTCCATTCTCACGAACCGCAAACGCGCCATCATCGCGCTGGCGCACTCCGTCGCTTTTCTTCTAATTGCGGTGCGGCAGATGGTAGCCGCCACTCCGGCCGCCGGCGTCTGGCTGCCCTCCACCGTGCGCCCCGGTACATGGGCGCTCTGCGCAATTTTTGCTGTTGTCTCTTCCATTCTTTTGTGGCTCCTCGTCATCTCCCGCGGGTGGATGGAGAAATTCTATTTTGGATTTTGCACCCTCAGCGCGACTTCAGGCCTTCTGCGAACTGCCGCCGGTGACCAGGCCTTTCACGCCGGCCTCTACATACGGGTATTCATGCTGGTCAGCGCGGTTCTGGTCGGACTGCTGATCGTCCGCAGGCACTCGTGCATGGACTCGGAGTGCGCCAAAGCCGGTTCGTAGTGCGACAAGTTTGGGATCAGCGCTCCCGGCTGCCCGATCGAGCGAAGCTCGACGGCTTCTCCTCCCAGCCGACGCCAGTCAAGATGCAAAATAGCCCAGTTGGCCGATCGCCCACACTCGAAGTATCCTTGCCAAGTGCCCTATCTCGACGAATCCTATCTGGACGAACAGCGCGAGCGGCGGCGGCTGTCGGCCAATTACGCCGGCATGACCGACGGTGAGTTGCAGCGGCTGGCGCGGAGTGCGGAGTCGCTTACAGATCTGGCGTGGGATGCACTGGAAGATGAGATGGACCGCAGGCATCTAGAAACTCCCGACGACGCGGTGCCGGAGCCGCGGCAGGAAATGGAAGTGCGGGAACTCGTCACCATCCGGCAGTTTCGCGATTTGCCGGAAGCGTTGCTGGCCAAAGGCAGTCTGGAGTCGGCGGGCATCGAATGCTTTCTGGCGGATGAAAACCTGGTTCGCCTCGACTGGTTCATTTCAAACTTCATCGGCGGCATCAAGCTCAATGTGCGCGCCGCAGATGTTGAGAACGCGCAGAAACTTCTCAACGAACCGATTCTCGAAGGCCTCTATGTGCAGGGCGTCGGTCTGTACGAGCAGCCGCGCTGTCCCAAGTGCCAGTCGCTGGATGTGAACTTCCAGGAGTTGGACCGGCCCATCGCCTACATGAGCGCATTCCTGCGGGTGCCGATTCCGGTGCAGCGCCCGGGCTGGCGTTGCCATAAATGTGATGCGGAGTGGGAAGATGACAGCACAGACGGTGGCAGGAACGATTGACTCGGTGTGCTGCCTGCACAGCCGAGAGGCTAGGTCCTCCCCCGCGCAGCTTAGCGATCTTAAAGGAGGGAATCCTATTGTGAAGCTGCCTCGCGCCACACTACGCTATTGGCTAAACAGCCGGCAGCGCAGGCACCTAAATGAGATAATTCCAAGCGCTACGCAACCACATCTATCGGCTATTCTTCAGTTCGGCGAAATCCTTTTTGGATCACATCCAGCGTATCCTCCGCCAGCTTCAGCCCCGGCAGTTCCTCCGGCCTGAACCAGCGCACTTCCGCCGCATCGCTGGCTGCGGCCAAATCTCCCGCAACCCGGCGGCACAGAAAATCAATCAAAACGTAGTGATATTGCACGCGCTGCTCGGGATTACGCAGGACGCGGTCGTAGACGCCGAGGAGTTCGCCGGGTTCGACCGTGAGGCCGGTTTCCTCGCGAGCCTCGCGGATGGCGGCTTCGCGCACCAGTTCGCCGACTTCGAGCACACCTCCGGGAATTGACCACTCGGCCTGCAGCGGTGGGTGCGCGCGCTTCACGAGAACCACGCGGGAGCCTTCGATGATGATCGCGCCCACGCCGACCAGGGGTACTTCGGGGAATTCGCGGTTCATGGTGCAAGGATTTTAAAGCATGGCTCTACGATCGCGGTGTCATCCTGAGCGTAGCCGTTCTTCAGGCGGAGCGAAGGATCTCCCTATCTCGGGAGCTCGAGTCTAGGGAGGCTCTCCGGGGAGATCCCTCGCCCGGCTGAAGAACGTTTGGTTTCGGGATGACGCCTTCCAGACGAACGCAAGTCTCTGTGCCTCTGTGGTTAAATGGTGTTCTCATGGCCCTCGAAGAATACAAACGGAAACGCAAGTTCGAGCAGACGCCAGAGCCTCCGCCAAAAGTTGAGGCCAAGGCCGGCCACCGGTTCGTGGTGCAGAAGCATGACGCCACCCGCCTGCACTATGACTTTCGGCTGGAAATGGAAGGCGTGCTGAAATCCTGGGCGGTGCCGAAAGGTCCGTCGCTCGACCCCGCCGATAAGCGCCTGGCGATGCAGGTCGAGGATCATCCGGTTTCGTATTTCGATTTCGAGGGCATCATTCCGGAGAACAACTATGGCGCGGGAACAGTGATGGTGTGGGACGTAGGAACGTGGCAGCCGCTTTCTCCGGTGCCGGTGGAAGGGAAGTATGTGCCGGGAACCGAGGCTGAAGCCGCCGCCATGCTGGCCAAGGGCGATTTGAAGTTTCGTCTCGACGGGAAAAAGTTGAAGGGCGACTTTGCACTGGTGAAAATGAAGGGCCGCCGTCCGGGGAGTAAAGGAAACGAATGGCTGCTGATCAAGAAGCATGACCAGTATGCGGTTGAGGGATACGACATCGATGAGTACGACGAGTCAGTGCTCAGCAAGCGTAGTTTGGCGGAGATTGCCGGAGACTCGGGGTCGAAGGAGTGGAGAAGCCGTCCATCTTCTGGGCGAGGCAAGCTGAAGGCCGCGTGGCTGGCTGACGCGGTGGCGAAGCTGGACAAAAAGAAATTGGAAAACAAAAAGACCGACGAGAAGCCGGCGGCAAAAAAAAAACAAAAGAGCTAACCACAGAGGGTACAAGGGAACAAAAACCACATCAAAGTAAGCCCGCCGAGATTTCAGGAGCATCCGCGCGATCCACTCCGAAGACTTACCCTTTGTCCACTGTGCCTCCTGTAGTGAAAGCTGCTCCTTCCGCATCCTCCGGCGCAATCAAGCGCCCCATGCCCACCGCGATTCACCCGATGCTGGCCACATCCATCGACGAGCCCTTTGACGGCCCGGACTGGCTATTTGAAATCAAGTGGGACGGATACCGGGCCATCGCTTTTATCGAGGACGGAAAAGCGCGTCTGGTCTCGCGCAATCAGAACGATCTCACCCCACGCTATCCCGAACTGAAAGACTTGCCAAAGTTCATCAAAGCCAAGAGCGCAATCCTCGACGGCGAAGCCGTCGCCCTCGATGAACAGGGCCGAGCGTCGTTCAGCCTGATGCAGCAACGCACGGGATTTCGTCCCGGCGGCCGCCGTGGGGCCGCGAACGCCGACGTTCCCGTTCTGTACTACGCATTCGATCTGCTTTATCTTGACGGCTACGACCTGCGGAAGGTTCCGCTCGAGGAACGAAAGAGAAAGTTAGCGTCCATAATCGTCGCTGGAGACTCCCTTCGCTTCTCCGACCATTACGAGAACCAGGGGAAAGCGCTTTTCGAAGTAGCGCGCGAGAAGGGCCTCGAAGGGATTCTCGCTAAAAAGCGCGACAGCATTTACCAGGAGCACCGCAGCAGCGAGTGGCTGAAGATCAAGATCAGGCACCGCATGGAATGCGTGATCGGCGGCTACACCGAACCGGAGGGAAGTCGCGCACATTTCGGATCCATCGTCCTTGGACTCTATGACAAACAGGGCCGGCTGATTCACGTGGGACAGGCCGGCAGTGGATTTACGCAAAAGTCGCTCGGCGAAATCTGGAGGCTGTTGAAGAAACGCGAGACCAAGCAAAAACCGTTCTACGGAGAAGTAGAAGCCCTGCGGAGGGTAAGCTGGGTAAAGCCCGACCTGGTGGCAGAAATCGAATACGCCGAATGGACCGAAGGCGCCAGTGGCGGCAGCGGTCCGAAGTTGCGCGCCCCAGTATTCCTTGGCCTGCGCGACGACAAAGATCCAAAAGACTGCCTGCTAGAGGAGTAACTGAGAACTGAGAACTGCCTAGTAGGAGTTCAGGAGTTGCTATCAGGAATAGCTATTAATGCCCAGAGGTCGGCGGGGACCGTGCCCAGATAGCAGAAGTGCTTCCCGCTGGCTAAAATGTCCCGAGCATACGTCAATTCGGCCCCAAGTCCCCGCCGTCACACAGAACCGCATGGAACTGAACGGGAACATCACCTTTTGGATAAACGAATGCGTGATTCGTGAAGTGCGAGACTCTACCACCCTTGAAGGATATAGCTATATCGTGTTCTGACGTCCATTTCACCGCAAGCCCAGCAAAGTCGTACCCGTTTAGAAAACACTGGCCCTTCTTGTCGGGAAAGCGTGTGTCCGAGATATCAGCCATACAAATATCTATATTAACGTTTCCCAAATGCTTAAACTCCTGTGCTCGGATAAACACCTTGAACGCGCCGTTCTTTACTTCGGTAAACCGGTCCTCATGCGCCCCAATGCACGAGGTCAGAGCCAGAACAATGCAACATAGGCAAAAGAGTCTTAGAAGCTTGAGTTCATCCATTGAGCGCGGTGTCCAGGTCGAACGCCATTTGTCGCTATTTAATATCCTTCATCGCCAGCATGGTCCCGTAATCATGTCCGCTGGGATCTACGGCCCGTGCTACAACCGAGGCAAACGCGTCGCGCAGTTCCGGATACTTCGTGATCAGGGCCTTCATCACCGCAACATTGCTCTGGTAAGTCTGGTTGGGATTGGAGATATCCGCTGCCTGGTACCTGACGATCAAATCCAGATCATTGCCCACCACTTCGGGAAAAAGGGCGGTGAGTTTATAAGTCGCGGAGCCTGCCGTGGTCCCGGCAAGATCCGCCGTCTTGGCATCGGAGGGGAAGTCAGCGGGCTGCAGCTTCTGCGAGTCGTCGTAAAGTTTGTCGGTTGCAGCCGTACTCATGAACGGCAAAGGCGAAATCAGCGAGCGCGCCACCAGATAGTAAAGCCATGCATTGTGGGTTTGGCCTTTGGTCTGGAAGTCGTGGGCATGAGTGATGAACCAGTTACTGTCGTGGCCGTTGAATTCCCCGCTTTTAATATAGAGCCCGCCAAGCTTCCAGTCCGAACCTTGCTGCTGCAAGATCTGCGAGACCATGTAAGCGCCTTTGGTGGAGGGCGCGTCCACGATAACAACCGCATACTTGCCGGGCGCGAGCCCGTTCAGGGAGAAGGCAGCGCTGTCGGAGGTCTGTCCGTTCCTGCCGAAAACTCCGCAGAAAAATTCCGCACGTGCAATCGTGGCAGTACCCTCCGCCTCAAGCAGAAATGGCGGACGAGCCGCGGCCTTAGCGCCCGCCAGGGCCGGTTGGTTATCTTTTATGGTGCCTTCAATGCCGGAAAAATCTGCTGCCAAGCTGGGGATCGCGCTCTGACGAAGCCCGGCCGTGTCGCCTTTGGCAATCAAGTCAAAGTAGTGAAGAGCGGTATTCGTCAGCGCTGTACGCGTCGCCGCGTCCATGTCGGTGGAAGTCAGGCAATTCTCGGCGAATACAACCGCGGCCGAAACGGTCAACAGAGCAAAGGTCACGAATGCCCGAAGCAACTTCTCGCGTCGGATGGCGAACAAGGCCTTTCTACTGATGTAGCGGTGCGAATAATGAGCAGACACTTCTTTCGATCCCCCGGAAGATGTATGTCCCGTATATACCACTAAGCACAAGAGGCTGCACATCTGAATCTTTACACAAATCGAAATACCGCCTGCAAGCATGTAAAGTCAATACGTTCTATAGAGTAGAGAATATGGCACGCTTGGGGGCTGGCGCCGGGGTGGGTCGTCGGTGCTAGAATTGCCATTGAACGAGAAATCTTTCCAGAATCGCAACTGGAACGAAGAAGGTGTAAGGGGCTGTCATGAGTGCGCGATTAAAGCTTACAGGGTTTCTGATGGCTGGGTTGTTATGTCTGCCACTGGCAGCCGAGACTGACACGCAAACGACGCATCGCGCTCACAAGGTCAAAAAAGCCACGCTACCCCCACCGTTGCCCTCGGGAACAAGAGGGCCTGTGCCCCAGGTTCCATTGGATGCCATGCCAGCAGTAACACCGCAAGTCAGCTTCCAAGATGGGTTGCTGACGATAGTGGCGCCCAACTCTACTCTGGGCGACATTCTGCGCGGGGTGCGCAAGAACACTGCCGCCGACATCGATATCCCGACCAGTGCCAATGAGCGGGTAGCGACGCGTCTGGGTCCGGGGCCGGCGCGCGAGGTTGTGGCAGAACTCCTGAACGGATCACACTTTAACTACATCTTGCTGGGCTCACCGGAAAATGCAAATTCTCTTGTGCGCGTCGTCCTCGTGGCCAAGACAGGACCGGATACACCTGATGGTCCTTCCCCGGCAGAAGCTCCAACTCCCGCAGTAGCCAAAGCTGCCGACGCTTCCGATGCCGACACGCCAGACGAAGCAGTCGACGAGTCTGCGGATCAAGCTGCAACGGAGGCCGACCAGACGCCGTCAGATCAGCCCGGCGTGAAGACTCCTCAGCAAATGTTGCAAGAAATGCAGCAACGACAACTGCAGTTGCAACAACAACAGCAGCAGCAGCAACAGCCGAATGCGCAACCACCGGCTTATCCGCCTCCAGGCGCAGCGCCCGCGCCGCAGCGGCCACCGCAGCAACAATAAGTTGGTTCTAAGGGAGTGGATCACAGACGACCGGCTTAGGGCCGATTGCCGGTGTGCTGCGAGCGTGATTGTGAGGTAGTAGACAGTGGTCTGTGGCTCTGCACTGCAACCTCTTCGTCAGAGCCATTCAGCGCTTTCTGAAGCAGAGTCCAGTCGCGCGTAACGTCACTTTCTGAAACCTTAGGCGAACCGCGTCGCAATTCTGCGCGCAACCGGGCCTCGAGAAGCTGCTGAGTGAATGGTTCCACAGAGTTGTTCTCGAAAATATTGCTACCTGAAACGCCTACGCTCACCACTTCCTCGCCCTTATGGATGCGCAGGACGGGGCGTCCCTCAGCATCAAGATCGGGCGCTGCGTTGCGCAACAGATGGCTTAATTTTTCGGAGCGTGCGCCGCTGCCTTCCGCAGGAGCCGCAGCCACGAGGTGGTTCAGTTCCAGCTGGTAGGAGCGGCGATCCTCGGATCCAAGTGGCGACTCAAGATCCCGCTCGGCATTAAAAACCAGCGCCTGCCGCGCCGGATCAAAATGCCCGGCCCCAGTGCCGACGTAAACCGCCGCCACGCAACCTGCAAAGATCGGACTCACCACCGCACTGGGAACAATATATTTCTTCGATTTGAAGAAGGACTCGACCACTCCGTGCACCGGCGTGCTGCGGGCTTCAGTACCCGGAACCTGCGGAACTACAAACCGCGAGAATTCCAATTGCGGATGGCGCGAGCTGAACTTGATCAGGGTCTTGGCCATCTGCTTCGGAGTAGTAATGCCAACGTCGGCGACGGCACTGCGATGCAGCGCCCTGGGGTAGTAAAAGTTCATGACGTCCTTGGCGAAGTCGGCGCAGTTGCGCGAGACCGTTCGGAAGTGAGAGCGGTTCGGCGACGCGTTGTATTTCTGGATAAAAGCCCGATCCCTAGCCGAAGAAGTTTCGACTTCAAAAGCGTAAGTCGTACGGTCGTAAGCGGTTCCTACTAGTTCATACCAGTTCCCGCCCGGAGTCCCTCCGTTGGCGAGGTCCCCGGCTACCTCTTCCAAATGCTTACGCCGGTATTGGTCACGCAGAAAGTTAACCATCTTCGGGTCCGCAAACAACGGGATCTCATCCGGCTGCTCGACCGCATAGAGATAAGGAATCAGCGGAATCGCCACCCAATCGTAGCCGCCAACTCCGTCATAGCGGCTGATCACCGTTCCTAGTTCGCCTGGGGCACAGGCGCGCAGCACCAGCGGCGTCTCGGCGCAAACTCCGGACAAATAAACGGCAGCATGCCCCGTGGCTGTAAAGAATCCTAGTTTGCCGTAAGGCTCTTCCAGCAGCAGCGTGGCTGATGCTCTTGCCAGGCCGGCAGACACCGACAGCAGCACACACAGGGTGCACAAACTGCGCCGTATTTTCCACCTGGAAGACATAGCTATCTCTAATACGATGAACCCTTTAATAAGAACCCGCTATGGAAATTTTAGTTGCTAGAAATCGCAATTGCGAGTTACGGAAGTTGGCCAACCACGGGGATAGGAATACCCATTTTCCGACGTCAACAAATGGCCTGCATGTATGGGGTCGAGTCTTGGCGCGGCAAAGGTATCTTGGCTCGCGGGTTTCCCGGTTTGGTAAAAACCGCAGTCTCGTGCCCGATAATTGTTACAAAGATCGCGTCCGGAGTGAGGCAAGTGCGTACAGTTAGCTCAGGGATCTCTTTCTGCTTTCTGGACATACATTTTCCGTCCGCGTGTTCGCAGGACGTCCCACGCGGACGGTGCTTCGTTTGCTGGATTGGCTGGCGGAGAAGTTGCTGCCGGCAGAGACGACTGCTGCGCACCATCGCACGGGGAGACGAGGAGAGGAGGAGGCATATTTTCATCTGAGGAAGCTGGGTTATACGATTGTGGCGCGGAATTTCCGGTCGCCGCGCTGCCGGGGAGAAATTGACCTGATCGGATGGGAAGACGATGTTCTGTGCTTTGTGGAGGTTAAAACGCGGACGACACGTGACGTAAAGCCTGGGATAGCGGCGGTGGACCGGCACAAGCGGCGCGAGGTGGCGGCGGTGATGCGTGAATACTTGCGGCGCTTTCCACTTTCGTGCCAGTGGCGATTCGATGTGGTCAGCGTATACTATGAGCAATCGAGGGCCAGCCAGCCGCAGATTGAAGTGTTTCGTAATTCCTCCCTGACGGCGTAAAATGCAAGATTCGTCTATCCTAAATAAATGAGGTTTGGTGAGTGCCTGAACTTAGAAAAGATCCTATTGTTGGCCGCTGGGTGATTATCTCCACGGATCGCGCGAAGCGTCCCACGGACTTTGCGCGGGAAAATGTGAAGTTGAAGGGCGGATTCTGTCCTTTTTGCTACGGAAACGAAGGCAAGACTCCGCCGGAGATTCAAGCCTACCGTCCGGGATCGAATGGCGGCCCGGCCTCGCAGCGAGATACTCCGGGATGGACCGTGCGCGTGGTGCCGAACAAGTTTCCGGCATTGGGGATTGAAGGTACGCTGAGCCGCCAGGCTGAAGGCATGTTCGATCGGATGAACGGCATTGGCGCGCACGAAGTGATTGTCGAGACACCGGACCACAATGCAAGCCTGGCCACGCTTCCTCCCAAGCGGATTGAAGATGTCCTGTGGACCTTCCGCGACCGCATTCTCGATCTGAAAAAAGACCGGCGGTTCAAATACATTCTGCTGTTTAAGAATCATGGGGAGGCTGCGGGAGCCTCGCTCGAGCATGCGCACTCGCAACTGATCGCGCTGCCGATCTTGCCGATCAACGTGGTTCAGGAACTTGAAGGCGCGAAGCAATACTATCTGTATAAAGAGCGCTGCGTGTTTTGCGACATCATCCGGCAGGAAACGGAAAACGGAACCCGCGTGGTGGCAGAGAACGAAAACTTCCTGACCATCGCTCCTTACGCACCGCGTTTTCCATTCGAGACCTGGATTCTGCCGAAGCAGCATGAGTCGGCATTTGAGAACTCGTCCTCTCACATGTTTGAGAACCTGGCCAAGGCGCTTAAGACGCTGCTGATCAAGGCCGACCGGGTGCTTGATAATCCGCCTTACAATTTGGTGATCCACACTTCACCAGCGCAGGATCCCACCAACGACCACTATCACTGGCACATGGAGTTCATGCCGAAGCTGACCAAGACCGCCGGATTCGAGTGGGGCACGGGATTTTACATTAATCCGACGCCACCGGAAGAAGCAGCGAAGTTTCTGCGCGAGGCCAGCGTGGAAGAGCCGGTTCCCGCGACAGTGGGGTAGGGGTTGACAGCGAGTTAAACTGCGAAGGCGAGATTAGCGACAAAAAAAGAGGGCGCGGCTTGGGAGCTGCGCCCTTTGCAGTTGGACGGAGAGAGAAGTTGTTGTCGAGGATGAAATTTGCGGGCCCCTCGGCACAACGGATTCATCGCCAGGGTAGGCCGGGGCGCCGCGGCAGTTGTCATGAAAATGTAAAAAGATCGGGCGGGAAGAAGGGCGGAGGGCACTCTTGGCTGCGGGGGACACGGTTCTCGGGTCCGTAACTGTCTTTATGTGCCTGGGGGTGGGGCTCCAGTGAAGACCTGCTGAGCGATTCGCCAACTGCCGTCTGACTGGCGTTTGAAGATAATGATGTAGCTGCCTTTAGAGGCGATTTTAGCGCCGGTGGCGATATTGGTCAGGGATTCCTGGAAGTCGCCGCTATCGTAGGCGAGATCGCCGGATGCTTCGAGGTTCTGGCTGTGGAAGGTGAGGTTGCTATCGAATGTGGCCATTATGGTTTGAAAGAGCGTGCGCAGGGCGGCGGGACTGGTGATGCGTTCGCCGTTGGGCTGGAGGAACGCGGCGTCTGGGGCGTAAGACTTCAGGATGGGTTCGAGTTGCTTGGTGCGCAGGTCCTGGACCCAGGTTTCGCGCATTTTGGCGAGAGTTTCGATAGTCGAGGACTGGGCGCCCGCGGTGGCGTTGGGTAGAAGAATCGATGCGAGGACGGTGACGGAAGTCAGGAACAGGAAACGGGCGCGGCGCGAGAAGATGCTCATGGCGGCTCCTTATAGTTTCATCGTTTCTATCCTACCGTGCGATCCTGGAACTCTTCGTGCCACGCCATCTGGATGGCTTCGAGCTTGCCTTCGTTGGAAGTTTTCGGATCGCCTTTAAAATCTGGCAATTCGGTGACGTAGCGGTGCAGGTCGGTGAAGCGGACGGTGAGCGGATCGACTTCGGGATGGGCTTCGGAGAGCAGGATTCCGATATCTTCAGCGTCGTCCCAGGTGAGAGATTTAGGCATGGGGAGTTTCCTCGCTAAGCAGCTTAGGCCTGAGCATTCAGCTCAGCCAACTTGCACATTTGCTGATGTTGGCAAATGCCTTGAAGGGCTAAATGCCAATTTGCTGAGTGCTGATTGCTGCCTTTCAGTGATGTTCTTCCGAAATGTAATTGCGGTTCCAGGCTGGGATCTCGACGACAACCTTACCCGGCTTCGTGATCTGCACCTGGCAACCGAGACGCGAGTTTAATTGCAAGTCGGCAGCCATGTCCAGGCGGTCGGCTTCGTCGTCATCCATCGGGGAAAGATTCTCGGCTCCCTCTTTGATCCAGATGTGGCAGGTGGTGCAGGCGCAATTGCCGCCGCAGGCGTGGTCGAGCGGGATCCCATAATTCAGCGCGACATCGAGAATCGACTCTTCCTTGCCGTGATCTTCGTAGGGAAGTTTGCCGTGCTCGAACTGCACGGTTTTGCCTTCGGGCAGGAATGTGACCTGCACCGTGTTTTCGCCGGGAGCTTCTTCAGTGGCTGTGCCGGCGCCTTGTGTTTTTTCTTCAGACATATCTCGCTCCAGAAAGTTTCGCGCTAACTTCCAATTGCTCCTATTCAAACTCCGCCTTGGCCATAGGGTGCGGCGCGGTGGGCCCTTCGCCCATATCAGCCTCGTCCATGGTTTTACCCTTCAGCGCGGTGGAGACGGCACTGTCCATCATCAACTCGGCCAGGCGCGTCGTTCCTTGGTTCAAGGCATCGATGGCTTTGCGGATGGCCTGGTAATCGTCTTCAGCTTTCACTGCGATCAAAGCCTTCTCCATCTTCGCAATCTTCTTCTTTTCGTCAGTGGTCAGGTGACCCCAGGCCGGGCTTTTCTTGCCTTTTTCCAATGCGGCCAAGATGGTCGCTGCCTCGTTGCGCGCTTCAATGACCTGGCGCTGCCGGAAATCTTCTTCCGCGCTGTCGAACGAGTCGAGGATCATGCCTTCGACCTGCTCGTCGGTAAGGCCATAGCTGGGCTGGACCTGAATCTCGGCTTCTTTGCCGCTACGCTGCTCGCGCGCTGAAACATGCAGGATGCCGTTGGCATCAATCAGGAACTTAACTTCGATGCGGGCCATTCCCGCGGCCATTGACGGAATGCCCTTGAGATCGAAACGAGCCAGCGAGCGGCAATCCTTCGCCAACTCCCGTTCGCCTTGCAAGACATGAATCGCGACGTTGGCCTGCCCGTCGACTTGCGTGGTGTAGAACTGCGTGGCCGATGCGGGAATGGTTGAGTTGCGCAGAATGATTTTGTCGGTGACGCCGCCGGCGACCTCAATTCCGAGTGAGAGCGGCGTGACATCGAGCAGCAACATGTTCTCGGTGGCTTCAGAACCGCCGCCAAGAATGTTCGCCTGCACTGCTGCGCCCAGTGCGACAACTTCATCGGGATTTAAATCCGTGTGAGGCTCGCGGTGGAACAGTTCTTTCACCAGAGCGCGAACTTTAGGAATGCGCGTTGAACCACCGACGAGAACAACTTCGTCAATTTGCTCCGGCTTGAGGCCTGCATCCTTCAGAGCTTGTTTACAGGGCCCGACCGTGCGGTCGATGATGGGCTGAATGAGTTGTTCGAACTGCTCGCGCGTGATCTCACGCAGGTAGCGCTTGCCGACAGGCAGTTCGATATCGAGCTTTACCGACGGCTGAGATGAGAGCGCGATCTTCGCTTCGATTACGGCTTTGCGAATGGCTTGCACGGCTTCAGCGTTACGCCGAAGATCGAGGCCAAGGTCGCCCAGTGTGTCGTCGAGAGCAATCGTGATCAGAAGATTGTCGATATCGTCGCCGCCGAGATGCGTGTCACCGTTGGTCGCGACGACCTCGAAGATTCCGTCATGCAGCTTGAGAATCGAAATGTCGAAGGTACCGCCACCCAGGTCGTAGACCGCAACGATTCCGTTCTGCTTCTTGTCGAGGCCGTAAGCCAGCGACGCGGCTGTGGGTTCGTTGACCAGTCGCAGAACTTCGAGGCCGGCAATGCGGCCGGCATCTTTTGTCGCCTGGCGCTGGGCGTCGTTGAAATACGCGGGAACGGTAATGACGGCTTTCGTGACCTGCGCTCCAAAAAAGCGCTCGGCGTTGCGTTTGAGCTGCCGCAGAATGAGAGCCGAAATTTCCGGCGGAGTATATGTCTTGTCGCCCAGCTTGATGCGAAGGACTTCGCCGGCTTGGAGGTCGTCCGCGAGGCGAAAAGGGAAGAACTTCAACTCTTCCTGAACGTCGTCAACCCCGCGCCCCATCAGGCGCTTGATCGAGTACACGGCGCGTTCTGGATTCGCAATGAGCGAGTTTCGCGCGGCACTTCCGATGACTGGCTGGTTGTTCTGATCGAGGGCCACGACCGACGGCACAAGATTCAAACCATCCTCACCCGGGATTACGACAGGGCTCTCCCCTTGCATGAAGGCCACAAGAGAATTCGTGGTACCCAGGTCGATTCCGACGATGCGATCAGTTGCCATTATCTTTGCCGTCAAGCTCCAAGCTAACTGCCAATTGCCAATTGCTAATTGCTAACTGCTTTCCAGCACCTCACTCACATCCCGCACCAGGTTGCGGATGTAGTTGCGGCGGTTCAGCACGTCCACCATTTTGTCTCGTTCCTGCCTGCGCTCCTCTTCCGAGACCGGTTGACCGTTTTGCTCACGCTGAATCATTCCGTCCCACATCTCCCAGTGACCTTTTAACTCCTGCAGGAGTGCTTCGTACTTTTCTTCGAGTTCGAGCTTCTGCCGGCCAATTTCTTCAATCAGGGCGGGATCATCCTCGCCCGCCTTTTTAAGCCCGCGCAATTCTTCGAGCTGCATGTTTAATTCAAAAACCTCCTCCAGCAAATCTGGTGGAACAATCTGTTTCTTGACTTGCCCGGCGGAGCGAGCTTGCTCCGTCGCGGTTTTCGATTGCTCTTCCAGTTCCACGCCTTCCAGCTTCAAAAGATATTGCGTGCGCTTGATCGGATCCTTCAATGTCCGATGAGCGTCGTTGAGCAAAGAGCTTTGTTGCAGACTCCATTCCTGCTCCTGGCTACCGGCGCGGGCATTGAGATCCGGATGCAGCTTGCGGCTGAGTTCGTAAAAATCTTTCTCCAGGGCGGCGACATCAAGATTCAACTTGCGAGGCAACCCGAAAAAGGTGAAATAATCCACCGGCGCCGGAGGCTGAACTTTCCCACAAGCGTCGCAGAAGTGCATAGCGCGCATGGTTCCACACGACCAGCAGGACTGAGTTTCCTCAGGTGCGGGCTTTGCGCTAATCGTGGTTAAAGATGAGTTCGTCATTTCCTGCCTACTTATTTAAAACACAAATCCAGCACAACCTGGCAACGGTGCAAGCCCAGGGCGCTGATGTGCTGGGCGAGGACGGTCGCGCCATGAAGCTTCGCGGACGAGAAGCCTGAGCGGAGTCGAAGGAGGCGCCCACGATCAAGCCGAGAACGAGGTCCCGCAACCACAGGACTTTGTGGCCTGGGGATTTACGAAGACGAATCCTTGCTGCATCAGAGTTTCCTGGTAATCCAGGATCATGCCGTGCAGGTAGATGAACGACTTCGGATCGACGAACACGCGCACATCGCCGTACTGAAAAATGCGATCGCGTTCGCGTGGCTGCGTGTCGAAGCGGATGTTATAGCTAAGACCGGAACAGCCGCCACCCTGCACGCCCAGCCGCAGTCCGCCCTGTTCCGGCGAGATGCCTTCCTTGGCCATCGCACTGCGCACCTTCACCAGGGCCTTGTCGGTGACCTGAATGCCCTTGGCTGGCGCGGTTTGCGCCAGTTGCGCGGGTTGTGTGGTTTGTTCCGTTGCCATCGTCATGAATTTTCCACGCGACTACGCCTTGCGACACAAGCAAGGTCTCGCGCTGCGCGAGGCCTTCCTGAGCGCTACGTAGCTTATTGCGCTACTGCCGAGCCAACTGGCTTCGCGCTCTCCTGCTTTTTCTTCCAGTCGCCGATCGCGGCGCGAATGGCGTCCTCGGCCAGCACCGAACAATGGATCTTCACTGGAGGAAGCGACAGCTCCTTTACGATATCCATGTTCTTGATGGCGAGGGCTTCATCCACCGTCTTGCCCTTGACCCACTCGGTAGCCAACGAGGACGATGCGATCGCGGAGCCGCAACCGAAGGTCTTGAACTTGGCTTCTTCAATGACATTCGTCTCGCGGTTGACCTTGATCTGCAACTTCATGACGTCGCCGCATTCCGGCGCGCCCACCAGGCCAGTGCCTACGTCATTGCTGCTTTTGTCCATCGAGCCGACGTTGCGCGGATTGTTGTAATGATCGATTACCTTATCGCTGTATGACATGTGCTCTCCTGAGTCGTTCTAGAAATCTGTGGCGTTCCTACGGGACTTGTTTCCCTTCTAAACAGCGCTGAAGCGCTGGGCTATTAGGTACTAGGTACTCGGTACTAACTACTCTCCTGCCCACTTCACATCCTTCAGATTGATACCTTCCTTCGCCATCTCGTAGAGCGGAGAAAGTTCGCGCAGCCGCTCGACGGTTTCGATCACGCGGTCGGCTACATAATCAACTTCGGCTGCAGTATTGAAGCGGCCGATGCCGAAACGAATCGAACTGTGCGCCAGGTCATCGCCCGTCCCCAGAGCCTTTAATACATAAGATGGCTCAAGCGTCGCGGAGGTGCAGGCCGAACCACTGGAAACCGCAATATCATTAATGCCCATCAGAAGGGATTCGCCCTCAACGTAGGCAAAGCTGATATTCAAGTTCCCGGGCAAACGGTGTTCCATGGTGCCGTTGATGTAAGTCTCGTCCAGGCGGCTCATGATGCGATCGCGCAGGCGATCGCGCAGGCTGGCGAGCTGCACCGCCTCGCGCGACATTTCCTCCGAAGCGATCGCGCAAGCTTTACCGAGCCCGACGATGCCAGGGACGTTCAGCGTGCCAGAGCGCATGCCGCGCTCGTGTCCTCCGCCGTCTATGATGGCGGAAATCTGTACACGCGGATTCTTTCGCCGAACGTACAGAGCTCCCACTCCCTTGGGCCCGTACATCTTGTGCCCGGAGATTGACATCAGGTCGATGTACTGCTTGTTCACATCGACGGGCACCTTACCGACGGCTTGCGTGGCGTCAGTATGAAAGATGACGCCTCGCTCACGACACAGTTTGCCAATCTCGGTGATTGGCTGCAATACGCCGATCTCGTTGTTCGCGGCCATAATGGTCACCAGAATGGTCTTGTCATCCATGGCGCGCTTCAGATCTTCGAGATCGACCAAACCATCTTTCTGCACGGGTAAGTAAGTGACCCGATAACCATACTTCTCCAGGCGCTTGCAGGTATCGAGCACGGCTTTGTGCTCAGTGACCGCCGTGATGATGTGATTGCCTTTCTCGCGATACATCTCGGCCACGCCCTTGATGGCGAGGTTGTCGCTCTCGGTGGCGCCGGACGTGAAAATGATTTCTTTGGTGGTGGCGCCGATCAGCTTCGCGATGCGCTCGCGTGCCGTCTCCACGCCTTCTTCGCCCGCCCAGCCGAACGAGTGATTGCGGCTGGCGGCGTTGCCAAACTTCTCCATGAAATAGGGAAGCATCTCCTCCAACACCCGCGGGTCCATGGGCGTGGTGGCGTGGTTATCCATATAGATGGGCAGCTTCACTCCTTGGGGAGCGGCGTGTTTGGTGACCGGGAGTTGCTGGGGGACCTTTACATCCGTGCTCATAATTGCGTCTCCTACCTTAGTTCCTTAATCTGAATTTCTAATCTTCAACGCTCGGCTAGACGATCGTTACTAATTCGTCCGGCTTGACTGCGGCACCTTCCGCCGTCACTGGCTCTTCCCGCATGTGTGAGATCTTGATGCGTTTCAGCACAGCTTCGATGCTGTCATTTACCTTGCGCAATGGTTCGCGAATGTTGCACCGGTTGCTCTGACCGCATTCCCCGCGAACGGTGACGCAGGACGTGATAAACAAGGGGCCGTCGATGGCTTGAATCACGTCGAAGGCCGAAATCGTGTGCGCTGCGCGCGCCAGCCGATAACCGCCATTCGTACCGTGCTGCGATTGCAAAAGACCAGCCTTGGCCAGCCGCTGCAGAATCTTGGCCAAGGCCTCAGGCGGAATGCCGAAAGAATCCGCAACATCTTTCGCGCTGGCACTACGAGTTCCCTCATGAGCGTGGTCGGCCAAATGTTTCATGGCCATCAGCGCGTAGTCTGCCTTTTTGGTAAGTTTCAGCATCAGGATCCCAAACCGTTCCTTCCGGGTTCGACTGAATGCGAGTCCAGATTGAACTACGACCTTTTCTGTCGTAATTCATTCTACGTCCGTCACAAGATTTTATGCAAGCCGCAACAGCGAGCGGTTGATTCCGGGATTGAATGGTAAATATTGTAAAGTCAATGGGTTAGCGTTTGGCGATAATTTTAGTCGGAATTCCGTCAATCTGGAACGAAATTCAAGAGCCAACACCTGCAGACCATAGAAAATAAATTTGCCGCATTTCTGCCGAAGGCCTTGACAAGTGAAAAAGCAGGGCTAAAATACCGTGAAATTCCCGCGAATCTGCCTTCCGTGCATTCCACGAGGGCGGCGCTCCCGGATTTATGACCTCAAAGCCGTTCCCGCAGCCCCAAAAGGCAAGCCAGCCCCCGTGCAAGCACCCACGCGTTCAGATTGTGAGCCGCGATGAAGACGCTGAGTTTGTTGAGTGCCTGGAATGCCGGGAGATCTTCGAATCGAGTGAGCTCAAAGATATGAGCATCGAGGAAAGCGCCGACAGCGAAGCGCAAGAGTCCTGAGGCACTAGTCAGAGTCGATCACCAGAGTAACCAGTTTGCTAGATTCCGCTTGTTACCGCCGGAATGGCTCTGTTAGTCTGCGGGCCGGGGGCGTGCATTTCTGCACGTGTAAGCTCATGTCTGCCGTCGCGCTGGTTGTCGACGATTCGATGTTGATTCGCTATACCGTTTGCCGCTTTCTGGAAGAGCGCGGCTTTGCGGTGGAGTCGGCTACGAACGGCGTGGAAGCCTTGCAGATTCTTGAGCGTATGCGTCCTGATCTGATCGTTACCGACATGCAAATGCCAAAGATGACGGGCAGCGAACTGATCACGGCGCTGAAGCAGAAACCCGAAACTGCGAACATCCCCATCATTATTGTTGCGGGCCGCGCCAGCGGCTTCGATGAAAAGGAAAACCGCGCCACCTTCGCCATCTACAAAGACATCGATCTCCAGGGACAGCTCGAAAAGGCGCTGGATGCTGTGATGGGAAAAAGTCACGGGCAAGGCGCCGGCAAATAACCTGGCGTTCCCCGGCCTTGCTCTTCCGCAATAACGAGCTATCGCAAGGCTAGGCTGGCTTCGGCCGAAAAGTCCATCGAAGCAAAATCTTTTGTCAGGAATCTGGGATAAGCCGCCGCTGCAATCATGGCCGCGTTGTCAGTAGAAAGCCGCCGCGATGGGAAATATACGGGCAAGCCGTCCTGAGCGCCGTCCCGCTCGAATGTTTTCCGTAGTTCGTCGTTCGCCGCCACGCCGCCCGTAACAAAAAGCGTAGCCACGTCGTAAGCTCGAGCCGCCGCCAGAGTCTTGCCCACCAGGTCTTCAACGATCGCCCGCTGAAATGAAGCGATCAAGTCGAGAGTTCGCTTGTCGCAGTTGGCGAGATAGTCCTCGAACTTCGGTTTCGAAATCTTCGCCAGAGCGTGGCGACGCGTCTCAATGGAAACATGCATTTCGTGCACTTCGATATAGCGCAGAACAGCAGTCTTAATGCCGCTGTAAGAAAAGTCGAAGCGCGGACCGTCGCGTACCACCTCTTTTTGTCCGCGGTGGTCGCGGCGATCGCGATGCTTGATCTGCGCCGGCGGGAATTTGATTGCAGTCGGATCGCCGTGCCGCGCGAGCTGGTCGATGATTGGGCCTCCGGGATAACCCAGGCCCAGCAACTTCGCAACTTTGTCAAAAGCCTCGCCCGCAGCATCATCCCGGGTGTGGCCGATATTGTCGTAGGTCCAACCTTCATTTTTCTGCGCTGCCAGATATAGATGTGTGTGCCCTCCCGAAACCACGAGTGCCAGCACGGGAAACTGCAACTCGTGATTGCCCTTCTGCCGCTCTTCCAGCAGAACCGCATGGATGTGGCCTTCGAGATGGTTGACCGCGATCAGAGGCTTGTCGAGAGCGAAGGCCAGAGCCTTGGCATAACTGATGCCGACCAGCAACGCTCCAGCGAGTCCGGGTCCCTGGGTCACAGCGATCGCGTCGACGGATTTATAGGTCTGACCAGACTCAGCCAATGCCTGCCGCACGACAGGAACGATCGCCCGCAAGTGTTCTCGCGAAGCGAGCTCGGGCACAACCCCGCCGTAAGGCTGATGCGCCGCGATCTGCGAAGCCACCACATTAGAGATGACCTGCTCGCCCGAGCGCACCACTGCTGCCGCCGTTTCATCGCAGGAACTTTCAATGCCGAGGATGTAGGCGTCTGGCATAATCATTTCAGGTTCGAAAGTCTAGCTTAATTCAAAACGTACTGCGACAGTTCGATTCCTACCCCCAATGTTGAAAGATTTTGCCATCTCGATCATCCAAACGCTGCTCCAGCACGGCTTCCAAGCCTACCTTGCCGGCGGGTGCGTACGCGATCTGCTGCTCAAGCGTGACCCCTCCGACTACGATGTGGCCACCAGCGCAACGCCTGAGCAAGTGATGGAGATCTTTCCCGAAACGTACGCCGTTGGAGCGCAGTTCGGTGTGGTGCTGGTGCCGCTGCCTGAAGAGCGTGGCGGCGAAGATAGTGTCCATAGTGTCCCGCCGAAATCCAAGGCTGTGGAAGTAGCGACCTTCCGCAGTGATCTCGGTTACTCTGACGGCCGCCGTCCCGATGAAGTGCGATTCAGCCAGGATCCGCGCGAGGATGTTGCCCGCCGCGATTTCACGATCAACGGCATGATGCTCGATCCCGTGAGCGGGGAAGTCCTCGACTTCGTCGGCGGGCGTGAAGACCTTGAGGCCGGCATCATCCGCACCATCGGCGATCCTGAGAAGCGTTTTGCCGAAGACAAGCTGAGAATGTTGCGTGCCATACGATTCGCAGCACGCTTCGAGTACAAAATCGAAGCAGAGACTTTCGCCGCGATCCAACGCCATGCCCATGAAATTCGTGTGGTCTCATCCGAACGTGTTCGCGATGAGCTTACCAAGATGCTTACGGAGGGCCACGCTCGACGAGCTTTCCTCCTGCTCGATGAAAGCCGTCTGCTCATGGAAGTTCTGCCGGAAATCTCAGCCATGAAGGGCGTCGAGCAACCGCCGGAGTTTCATCCTGAAGGCGACGTATTTGTGCACACCCTCCTGTTGCTCGACAATCTGCCGCATCCTTGTCCGCCCACGCTGGCCTGGGGTGCGCTGCTGCACGACGTGGGCAAGCCCGCAACGTTCCGTGTGGCGCCCGACCGCATCCGCTTCGATAACCACGTGGATGTGGGTGTCAAAATCGCGGAAGAGATCTGTGAGCGCTTGCGCTTTTCCAATCATGACGCAGCCCAGATCCTGGCGCTGGTCGACAATCACATGCGCTTCGGCCATGCCACGCGCATGAAAGAATCCACGCTGAAGAAATTTCTCCGCATGCCCGCATTCGATGAACATCTCGCATTGCACCGGGCCGACAGCCTGGCCAGCCACGGTAATTTGAGCACATATGAGTTCCTCCAGAAGAAGCTCACTGAGATACCGCCGGAAAAGATTCGCCCGGCTGCGTTGGTTACCGGCGACGATTTGATTGCTTCCGGATACCTGCCTGGGCCTAGGTTCCGCGAGATTTTGGAATCCGTGGAGGATGCCCAGCTCGAAGGACGTCTAAGCTCGCATGAAGCGGCCATCGAGTTTGTCAGGCGCGAATTCCCGCTCTGAACGCACAACCTCACTGAGCCCCCACTCGGATACAACTGGGTGCTAGAATCGGATTCTACGGCGGCCACGTAATTGCCTGAACTTGAATTTTCTTAATAAGGTTGAGGCGGAAGTAGTTCTTCGGAGACTCCACATTGCAGCAGGCTGGCGCGGCATTGGAAAAAATCATGATGGGCTCACTGCGGCGCGTGCCGCGGGAGCAGGCGCCGCTGCTCGCCTGGCCCCTGGTTTGTGGGTCGGTGGTTGCGGAGCGCACGCAGGCTCTGGATTTTGCCAATTCGGTGCTGCGCGTCGAGGTTCCCGACGCTGGATGGAAACGCGAGATGCAAGGCCTGGCCGGACGTTATCTTGCCGCTCTGAATCGCTACGCCGGACAAAAAGTAGAGAGGATCGAGTTCGTGATTCGGCCGAGCTGACCCGGCGAGGATTCTCTGCAGTCCCGTTTTCTACCGCGCTCACTGACAAATATGAAAGTCACAGAAAAAGAAGTTGCTTACGTCGCCGACTTGGCCAACCTGGAACTTAGCGTCGAGGAGCGCACCGAAATGGTGCGCGATCTGAATTCAATCCTCGACTATGTCGGCAGGCTCAACGAATTGGACACGTCTAACGTTGAACCGATGGCGCAAGTCTTAGGCCGCTATGGCGTCGACGAATCCACCCAACCCAGCGAGAAATTCGCGTACGCCAGCCGCGAAGACATACTGGAAGGATTGCGCAAGTCATTTTCGCCGGAAATCGCGCTGGAAAATGCGCCGGACGCCGACGGAACCTTCTTTCGAGTGCCGAAGGTAATTGAAAGATAGTCTGGGGTTGCTGGTCTAAATCCAAAGCCTCGGTGTTTCCAGACCGACTTTCTCAACAGCGATGGAACTTACACAACTCAACATCGACTCTGCACGCAACGCCATTCAAGAGCGCAAGATGACCGCACTCGCGCTCGCCGAGGCCCACTACGCGCGCATACAAAAAGAAGATGGACAGATCGGCGCATACCTCACTTTGTCGAAAGAGCGTGCGCTGGAGCAGGCCGATCGCATCGACCGCATGGCCGCCGAGGGCAAGCCACTGCCCCCATTAGGAGGAGTTCCGGTCGCAATCAAAGATGTGATGTCGACGCGCGGCCTCCGCACCACGGCGGGATCGAAGATGCTCGGCAACTACATCGCGCCTTACGACTGCACAGCGGTGGTTCGTATGGAAGCCGCGGGCGCCGTAATTCTTGGCAAGACGAACTGCGATGAGTTTGCCATGGGCTCGTCCAACGAGAATTCCGCCTTTCATCCCGTGCGCAATCCGCACGATTTGCAGCGCGTGCCAGGAGGATCTTCGGGCGGCTCCGCCGCGGCAGTTGCGGCCGATCTGGCTGTGACCGCGCTGGGCTCTGACACAGGAGGATCGATCCGGCAGCCGGCCTCGTTCTGCGGCGTAGTTGGATTGATGCCAACCTACGGCCGCGTTTCGCGCTACGGCCTGATCGCATTCGCATCCTCGCTCGATCACATCGGACCACTGGCAAGAACCGTGAAAGATGCGGCGATTGTGCTCCAGACAATTGCAGGGCGCGACCCCATGGATTCGACCTCCGCCGACTTGCCCGTGCCCGACTACACGCGCGAACTTGAAAAGCCTGTGCGCGGCTTGAGATTGGGAGTAGCAGAGGAATATTTCGGTGACGGACTCGACGATCAAGTCCGCCATGCGGTCGAGTCGGCAATCGATAAGCTGAAGGGATTGGGCTGCGAGGTGGTGCGCGTTTCATTGCCACACACAGCTTATGCGATTCCTGCCTATTACCTGATCGCAACCGCGGAAGCATCTTCGAATCTCGCTCGTTATGACGGTGTGCGTTATGGATACCGTGCTGCTGGCGCGAAGTCGCTCTCACAGATGTATCGCCGCACCCGCAATGAAGGCTTCGGCGCAGAAGTGAAGCGGCGCATCATGCTCGGCACGTACGCGCTGAGCGCAGGCTACTACGATGCGTATTACCTGAAGGCGCAAAAAGTTCGTACACTGCTCGCGCGCGATTTCGAACAAGCTTTTGGCAAAGTTGACGCGATCGTCACACCCACGAGTCCCACGGCCGCGTTTCGGCTGGGAGAGAAATCGAATGATCCGCTGGCCATGTACCTGGCAGACATCTACACCGTTACGGCAGATTTGGCGGGGATTCCGGGAATTTCCGTGCCTTGCGGTGTGAATAGCGAGAAGCTGCCGATTGGATTGCAGATTCTCGGGAAGCATTTTGACGAAGCGGCGATTCTGCGCCTAGCCTATGCCTACGAGCAAGCGGCTTAGATTTGCTCGTGGCTCAGATTGGCTCGTAGTAACGCTCGCCCGCGCAAGCGCGGCACAGCACTTTCTCGCCGCCGCGCACTTCCCTACGAAAGTTGATGCCTTCGCCGCATTCTTCACACACCACACGCTCACCCTTGTATCCCGGAAATTCCTCGGGAGGCAGTTCGACCTTTACCCACTGAAATGTGAATAGATCGTCATCGGGAATTTCGCGGTAGGCCAGCATCTGCTGCCGATTCTTGTCTGCGATTTCGGGATGCATCTGGCGGGCAAGAGCCTTCGACGATTCTTTCGCTGCGACGCGAACCCCCTTGCCGGTGTTGACGTCTACAAAAGTTGCCGCAACTTTTCCCCAGTCACGAAACTTGAGTGCACGCTTGCCCAGTCGGCATCCCGTGACCACGGCAACCGCATCAGTGGCGCAGCGATCGATTTCGACGAACGTGACGAGTCGCTTGCGGTCCTTGCCGTGCGGATCATCGATGCCAAGTTTGGTGAGGCCCAGCATCGCTAACCGCACGCCGAGGACTTGTCCTGCGCAGAGGTGCCCGTGGGCCTGTTCGGCCTCGCGGAGATATTCCTCGAACGATTTCATATGCGCCGCCACCTATCAGCTTACACCGCACAGACTACTTTCTTCTCCAGCGCACGCTATCCTTCGTATTCTCTATGACGATTCCAGCGGCGGTGAGTTCCGCGCGCAAGGCGTCGGAAACCTTGAATTCACGAGCTTTGCGCGCCGCTTCCATTTCCCCGACTTTCTTTTCAATGTCAGCTTCAGTGAGTTGTCCAGACTCAACCAAAGAACGCAATTCGGGGCTTATATCCTTCTCCCGGCCCTCTGTCTGCGCCCACTCGAAAACCTGCTTCATCTTCGGGCCGTCGTCATCTGTGAGCACTGCGAAAATCTCATCGAACTTCTCGAGAGCTGAGAGCAGTCGTTGCGCATCGTCTTTCTTGATCTGACTCGAATCAAGCGCGGCATTGGCGGTGCGCACCATTTCAAAAATGGCTCCCTGTGCCTGCGCTGTATTAAGGTCATCGTCGAGCGCAGTCCGCATTCGATCAATTGTTTCATTCGCTAGCGCTTGCATTTCCGGATTGGAGCCGGCAGGAAAGCTGCAGCCACTCAAGCGCTGGCGGAAATTGCGCAGACGTTCCACTGAAACCGCGGCTTGTTTCAGCCCGTCGAAAGTGAAGTTGAGCTGATTACGGTAAGGAACTGACGTCAGCAAGTAGCGGATCGACGACGGTTTATGGCCTTTCAATACCAGGTCGCGCAGGGTGTAGAAGTTTCCCAGGCTCTTCGACATCTTCTCGCCTTCTACGAGCAGAAAACGCACGTGAAACCAGAAGCGCGCAAACATTTTCCCGGTCATCGACTCGGACTGCGCGATTTCGTTTTCGTGATGCGGAAACACCAGGTCTTCTCCGCCCGCGTGCAGATCAAAGCTCTCGCCCAACTCCTGCATCGACATAACCGAGCACTCCAGATGCCACCCCGGGCGTCCCGGCCCAATCGATGTATCCCACGAAGCCTCGCCCGGTTTCGGAGCCTTCCACAAAGCAAAATCGCGAGCACTGTCTTTATCGTATTCATCCACGTCAACGCGTGCTCCGTCGAGCATTCCACTGAAGTCCTTCTTCGAAAGTTTTCCATACCTTGGAAAACTCGCGATGCGGAAGTAATACGATCCATCGTCGGTGCGGTAGGCTAGTCCTTTGTCGACAAGTGTGGCCACGAAAACTGCCATCTCGTCGATATGTTCGGTAGCCCGCACCAGTTTCGGTTCCTCAATGCCGATCATGGCCGAATCTTCCAGAAATGCTTTCTCGTACTTCTTGGTGTATTGCTGGACCGTAACTCGATCGCGGGCCGCGTTCCGGATAATTTTGTCATCCAGGTCGGTAATATTCATCACATAGCGCACTTTGTAACCAGACTGCCGCAAGAATCGCTGCAGCATATCAACCGCAATAAAGGTTCGAAAGTTGCCAATGTGCCCGTAGTCGTAAACGGTTGGACCGCATGCATACATGCGCACTTCGTTGTCGCGCAGCGGACGGAATTCCTCGACCTGCGAGGACATGGTGTTGTAAAGGCGTAAGGCCATAGTTGATAAGGCGTTTGGAGAAGAACCCCAATTCTAGGGGGATGCCGGAAACAGGGTCAACTGGCGCGCACGTCGGGGGTGTGCACGCCGGAAGAGTGCGCAGCCAGAGCGTGAGTGTGCGATCGCAACCGGTGCTGTACGAGAAAAACGTAGTGCAATGCAGAAATAATCGTGAACGCGAATGTGGCGCGCAAGAACACGGTACGAGTAATCCAAATCCAGCGGGTTGGCCGTATCGCAAAAAGCATCACGAAGAACACAGCTGCGATCTGCGAAAGCGTATTCGCTTTCCCGAAAATGCTGGGCCGGAAATCGCGCAACCCCGCTATCGCAAAAAGTACCGCGCTGGCGGCCAGGATCGAAATGTCGCGGCTGAAAACCAGCACAGTAAACTTCCACGGAATCTTGTGCAGAATTGATAGCACCGGAAACATGGTGCTCAACAAGAGTTTGTCCGCGATGGGATCGAGATATTGCCCGAGCAGAGTCTGCTGGTGAAGCTTGCGGGCTAACAGCCCGTCCAAACCGTCGCTGAATCCCGCAATTACAAAGAGAACTAAGGCCCAGAAATAGCGGCCTTCCACCAGTTCGATCACGATAAAGGGAACAAAAACCATCCGCAACAGCGTGAGCTGGTTCGGAGCAGTAAAAATTTGCGAGAGTCTCATGCCGGATCCCTGGTCGCACGAACTGCGCGCTTCGCGGGTCCGGCGTGGTGGCCAATGGTTCGGTTAACGCCGTGGGAGCCGAGCGCGGCAGCAGGATCGAGACCCGTCTTCGCGGAAAATCGCTGCGACAGCGAGGGCAAACTGCCGTCCGCAAGATCAAGCTCAATTCGTTCGATCCGATGCATGGGAAAAAACACGACTGCCGGACTGAACGATTCGCCATCTTTCACCATCACCACCAAATCTTCAAACGATGCCAGTTCGATACCACTCAAGCTCAACCCCTCCGGAGCCAGGGCCAGAATCATCCCCCAAAATTTGTCTCTGGGATTGCCCAGCGTCACAACCACC
Source organism: uncultured Acidobacteriota bacterium (assembly GCA_963842075.1). Classification (GTDB taxonomy): domain Bacteria; phylum Acidobacteriota; class Terriglobia; order Terriglobales; family Acidobacteriaceae; genus Sulfotelmatobacter. The sequence continues at coordinate 382,422 of CAWJFA010000025.1, forward strand.
ATAGCTCCCGGCAAGAATGGAATGGAGACGGCTCCCGTTGTGGGGGAACCAGCATTCTTCCGCAAAGAGTCCTTGCCCATGAAACGATTGTCGCCGCCGCAGGCAGACTTGGCAACTGCCAACGACGGATTACCCGCCCTCCAAGGAAAGCCTGCGACGAACATTGCGGGAACCGGCCAACGACATTAGAATAATTGCACGTAGGCGCGTAGCTCAGTTGGTTAGAGCGCTACCTTGACACAGGGGATGCACTAGACTTATCAAGGACTTGCAGGAATAGGAAGCCGCCTAAGTCCTTGATAAACGCACCGAATTCTGAGAATTGTGGATCGAGTGTGGATCAGTTGGTTAGAGCGCTACCTTGTGAATCTGACGCTCAAATCTTGTGCCTGCGAAGCGACGGGCGTTCGTGACTAACGATCTATGCTTTGCCTTCGGGGCGGACCTTCTTGGCGTAAGCGAGATAGGAAATCGCCACACCAAAGTCGCCGTTTATCGGTAGGAACAGTGGATTGTCTGTGCGCATCAACTCTTCCGTGATCGTGGAGTCGGCAATGCCGTCTCGTAGTCTCTTACAGATATAGTCCACAATACCTCGATCAAACCCCATCTCCATCAACGTTCGGTGCCTCCACACCGGCCATCTTAACTCCGGAATGAGATGTTCTCCGGCCAGCCATCTTAGTTTTCGGTTTTCGGAACGCCTTTGGTGACTGGGCGCGAATGAGGCGCATGACCGGAAGATGACCCCGGTAACCTTGTGAGGCCAGCGGCACTGAAATACGATTCCCGAATAAACGCGAGGTAACGCTAATGACACTCGTTAAATCAAACGGGAGGATTGTGTCATGGCCGCAAGAGTTTTCGCCGTTCTGCTATTGCTGTTCACTGTCACCTGCGCACACGCTCAAAAGCCAATCACGGCAGCCGAAGCCAAGGACCATGTTGGAGAAAAATCCATCGTCTGCGGAGACGTGGTTGGTACGCACTACGCAGCGAGAAGCCGTGGAAATCCGACGTTCATCAATCTCGATAAGCCATACCCGAACCAGATTTTTACGGCGCTCATTTGGGGGAGTGATCGCTCCAAATTTGGCAATCCTGATGAGGCGTACCGGGACAAGCATATTTGCGTAACGGGAAAGATAAGCGACTACAAGGGGGTTCCCGAAATCGTGGCCTACGATCCTTCGCAGGTCCAGGTCCGATAGTTTCGGGCTTCAAAGAAAAACCAAAATTCAAAGGAAGGTTTGTACATAGTCGTAAGGAGAGGAACCGTGCTGAGATCTATATCTATTCTGTTCATGCTTTGGGTCGCCTCTACGATCTGCGCCAAGCCCGCACTTGCCGCGTCGAAGGGCACGGTGGTCAAGCGTATCTCCAGTTGCGACTATTTCATGGTCAACACAGATGCGGGTTACGCTGTTTTGGAATGGTACGGCGGTCATGATCCAGACAGCGGGGATCTGCTCATCGGCAATTTCGAAAGCTATGGTATGCACGACATCCTCGACGACACGGCAGATGAGAGCTTCACCGTTTGGACGGAGGATTACGCCTTATCACGCACCCGCGCTCTTGAGCTTCTCGTAGATAGGTGTAGCGACTAAGCTAGTGGAGTACCTCACGACCTCTTCTCCCCCGGCGTCGTGGCCGTGGCATTAGGACGGACTCGGCGTCCGCAGATTCAGCGTGATCCGAAATGTTACCCCAAAGCAATTCGTTTACACTCCCTTCATCAATTCCGAGACAGTGATCTGAAATCCTCTCGCGAGTACCTCAAGCATTGGCAGGCAGACGTTTTTCTTGCCGTTTTCCATTTCGGAGATGTGGCCGCGATCAATGCCGAAGCGGTACGCCATTTCGACCTGAGATAAGCCATGCTTCACGCGCAGCACTCGAAGTCTCCGACCGAAGCGGCTGGCGATTGCGCTTGACATCCTTTGATTTTGTACTGTAGGCTGCAGCCTACCTATCGGCAGGAGCCGACAGTAGGTAACTGCGGTAACGAGAGCAGACACCTTTGGACCAACTAGAGCGCCAGATCCGCCGCAATGTTTTGCTGGGGCTGATTGCCGAGTTATACGAGCAGAACCTAAGCGATGCCATCGCCGTCAAAGAATGGCTGGAATCGAAGCTCGGCGAGCCAGGGGCAGGCGAACCGCGATTCACGAACCATTACCTGTGCCCAAAGGACACCACACGCTGGGACGCCAGGTGGTCTTGCATGTGCAACGACCGTTGCCCGACGTGCGACGCTGTGGTCGAACCATACGCGACAACGCGCAACGCGGACCAAAGTGCAACGATTCACAACCAAGAGGTCTACAACAAGGCGAACGTGGTACGAAGAGAGTCGAAATGAGCGGCGGGAACAGCAACGGACCAGGCTGCGTTCAATTCCACAAACCGCGCCCAGCGCGGGAAGTATGCGACCGACCTGTGTAAGTTAGAATACTAACGTAAGTCATGTAACATATACTTACATGCCAAAGTACTCTAACTTATAGAATGCGGATAGCAGTCATTTTACGAAATCCGAACAAGGTTACTTTTGTTCTTGACAACGATAAGGTTCAGATGTAATTAAACGACCATCAGCGTGCAGAACTTCCCCGAGTTTCCGCTGATAGGTTGTTGGGCGTCGCAGTTAGTGGAGAAATGAAGTGGAGAAATGAAAGTGCGCCAGCGAAGTCGTTGGCGGCGCAACCGGCGCAAGCCGGTGAGGTCATTTCGTCGGGAGGAAGTTATGGCTCGCTTCTTTGCAGGTCTCAGCGCTCTGTGTTTTCTGCTCTGCACCCTGTCCTTCGCCCAGTATGACGCAAACCAGGGCATATTGCCTTTTTCTACCCGAGCCTTCGGCGTAGACTTGGCAACGGGCTCTCTTAACTTGTCCATACCGATGCGAAATAAGGCCGGGAAGGTGCCATTTTCATTTTCCTTCGAGGGTAACTTCCACTCTTGGCTGGAAACCCTAAGCTCAGGAACTAAGCAGTGGGCATCAACGGCGTACCTATCGGGTCAGACGCTACAAGCGTTCGGTTGGATCGCAACCTATTCGACCTGCGGCCAGATTGATGGCGTGGAGACGGAGCTTTATATCATCGATCCGACCGGGGCGCGGCATGCTGTAGCTGGGACAATACCCTGTGCTGGAGCGACGAATTTAGCGGTAACGGCGACAGACGGGTCAGGTTACTCGCTCGTCATGAGTGGTGAACCTGCGAACGGCGGATCGGTTCTCGTCCATGACACGTCAGGGAATGCAGCCAATGCCAACATATTTACGACTTGGTTCCTCAAGGACCCGGACGGTAACGCCATCACCAGCACGCTCACTTATCAAACCCAAACAGAGGAATATGTGGAGCAGTACACGGACTCTCTCGGCCAGTCCGTGCTGACCGAGACGAACGCGCCGCCTGTTAATAGCAAGCTCCCAACCACTTATGCTTATTTTGACGCCAACGGGAATAGCCAACAATTTATCTCCACGCCTGCAACTTACACTTTCGCGACGAACTTCGGTTGCGCGGGGATGCAAGAGGGAGGGTCGGAGACAATTTGGCTTCCCGTGAGCATCAGTACACCCACGGGCGTATATAGTTTTGCCTACGAACAAACTCCCGGCTACGGGAGTGGGTATACAACCGGACGACTAGCTAAAATAACTTATCCGAGCGGAGGTTCGATTTCTTATACTTACTCGGGTGGGAACAATGGGATCAACTGCGCTTCTGGTGTCGTTCCTAAGCTCACTGTCACGGTGAACGACAACAACGGGAATATCAAAACGTGGACTTACACGAACAGCAACAACTCATCGACAGCAGGCAGCTTCACAGTGACGGTGCAAGACCCCGCAAACAACTGTACGGTTTACAGTTTCTCTGGCGAGTATCAGACCCAGCAACAGGTCTATCAAGGGGCGGTTGCGCCCGCAAATCTCCTGCTTACCCAGGCCACATGCTACAACGCGAAGTTTACGAACTGCGCCGCGCCAAGTCTTATACCATCGCTACCCTTTTTACAGACGGACGTATACACTTCCTACAACGGCGGCCCCAGCAATCTGGTCGAGACCAAGTTCGACACCTACGGCAACACGATCGAAGTGAAGCAGTACGATTTCGGGGCGGCGATGCCTCCGAGTGGCAATCCGGTTTTCGACACACTCACCTATTATGGGCAATCGTGGAACGGGACATCATGCACTGCGTATCCCTCCAGCATATACATCTTTAACACGCCCTGCTACAGCTACACCAAGAATTCGTCGGGAGCAACCGTCGCCCAGACGCAGATCACGTACAGCAACACCGGCCATCCGACCTCGACCGTGAAATTGACAAGCGGCTCTTCATCGTTGACAAGTACAGCGACATATAACTCCAACGGCACGGTGGCAACAGCTACGGATGTGAATGGGACCGTTGCCACGACCACCTACAGCGGAACTGGCGGTTGTAACGGTTTGCTTCCTACTTCTGTTACCGCAGGCGGTCTGACTACCTCGATGCAATGGAATTGCAACGGAGGAGTAGTAACACAGACAGCCGACACCAATGGGCAACCAACCGGCTACGCATATATTGACCCGCTCTGGCGTCCCACGTCGATGACCGATCCGCTGGGAAATGTGACAAATTACAGCTACGCGACGCCGACGACGGTCGAAAGCGCAATGAACTTCAACAGCTCAACCACGGACGAGCTATTGACCGCAGATGGGCTGGGCCGCCTGATTAAGTCACAAAGGAGAACCGCACCAGGCGCTACCACTTTCGACAACGCAATCGTGTATGGTTACGGTTGGAACTCGACTGGCGCGTTCACCACACAAACACTTCCGGGTGGGACCGCCGTAACTAAAACCCAGAACGACGCTTTGGGTCGCCCGCTTACCATCACAGACGGAGGCGGAGGCACGGTCTCGTACACCAACGCGCAAAACGATGTCTTGTCTGTCCTCAGCCCAGCGCCTTCGGGGGAGAACAACAAACAGACTCAGAAGCAATTCGACGGACTGGGCAGGATCACTAGCTCGTGTGCCATCGGCAACGGGTCTACAACAGCCTGCGGCCAGAGCACAGGCAGCGCAAATGGCGTTACCACATCAACCACGTACACTTCAGCCGCTGGCAGTCAGACTGTCTCATCTACTCGCGGAGCACAGACCAGAAGCCAAACCGTTGACGGACTGGGCCGCGTGACTTCTACGATCACGCCCGAAGGCGGGACCACAACTTACATATATGATTACGTTCCTCCCCCAGGTACCTGCGGCGGGTGGACTAGCCAGCCGGGAGACCTGATGGTAAAGATCAACGGCGACGGCAGCCAAGTATGCTATGTGCATGATGCGTTGCACCGATTGATAACTACCGGAACTTCTAACCTGCCTAACACCTGCAAAAGGTTCCTGTATGACAGCGTATCAAACGCTCTTCAGCCGCAGCCTTCTGGTTCCACTCTCAACAATCTGTCTGGTCGGCTGATGGAGGCGGAAACTGATAACTGCACGGTATATCCTCCAACCTCAACTACGATGATTACAGATGAGTGGTTTAGTTATGACAAAGACGGCCACGTAACAGATATGTGGGAAAAGACTCCGCATTCTGGCACCTATTACCACTCTTTCGCGACTTTCGCAGGAAATGGAGTGCCGCTTACCGTACAGCTAGTCAACCCAAGTCTCTATACTATGACCTACGGTTTGGATGGAGAGGGTCGGCCCAGCACGCTCAAAGGGAACAGTACAACCGTGGTTTCTGGCACGACGTTTAACGCTTCTAGCCAGCCTACATACATTGACCTCGGAACTGGCACCGACCAGAGCGATTATGTCTACGATCCCAATACGGGAAGGATGACTAAATGGACGTTCCAAGTGGGTAGCACCAGCTCGGAGACTGGCGCGCTCACGTGGAACACAAACGGAACGCTAAAAACCTTGGCGATCAATGACGGGTTCAACGTTGGCGGAACGCAAACCTGCAACTTCAATCCGAGCCTCGCGACCGGTACAGGGTATGACGATACCGGCAGACTCGTTGGGATAGACTGCGGCTCTGGAGGCTGGGGACAGACTTTCTCCTACGATGAGTATGACAATTTGACGAAGGCAGTTATTTCGGGCCGGACCGGGATCACATGGAATCCCGGATACAACCCGGCGAATAATCACTACTCGTCGGGAGCCAGCTACGACAATAGCGGGAATTTAACGTATGACACTATTCATTTGTACACGTGGGACGCTTACGACAAGCTTTCCACGATTGATTCCAGCGCGTGCGGGACGAACGGGGAGTGCGTGACCTACGATGCAATGGGCCAAGCTGTGGAAACGAGCTACAACAGTGCATACACCGAGATTTTGTACACGCAATTAGGCAAGGTGTACATGACGGGCGGCACCACTCCTTACTACGCTTATTGGCCGACTCCCGGCAATGGCACGGTCGAAGTGAATGGCAACGCCCTCACGTTCTACTATATGCACAAGGACTGGCTGGGAAGTGCCCGCATCTCCTCGGTCATTGTCAATCCCGCAGTGGTCTCGGATCAAGCTTATGCTCCCTATGGGGAAGTCTATGACAAGGAAGCTACCGGGGCCGCTGTTCCGGCACAGATGTTCACCGGAGATACACAAGATATTATCAGTGGCATCTTCGACACACCCAACAGAGAGCTAAACGCAAGTCAAGGCCGCTGGCTTTCGCCGGACCCGGCGAACTCCGGGTGGAATCAGTACGCCTACCCGGCAAACCCGAACAGTGACGTGGACCCGAGCGGGCTTTGCAGTCCATCGCGACCCTGCCGATTGGACTACAGAAACCCATACGGTGACCAGTTTGATAACTCGTTCGATTACGGCTTCAATTTCTACAACGGCCCCGATTGGGACGAGTTCGATGTGATGGCGATACCGGTGAATCCTACTGTCAACGTTAGCTATGTCTGGACCCCGGCCCCGCCAGGAACGACGACCACCCAGCCCTTAGATTTGCAAGGCAACCCGATTGGTCCAAGCTCCAGCACGCTATTCACGAGCGGCGGTGATTGGACCCCGGTTTACAGTCCAGTCAGCAGCTTCCAGATAACGAATGTCCAAGGCGTGAGCGGGGGAGGGGTCGCTCCCGGAACAAAGCCTCCGCAGCCACCAAATCCACCGCAAAAACCCAACTCTCCTAATTACGGGGCTGGACTATGTGCGGCGACACCAGCCCTCCAACTCAGGCATTACGGAGGTTGTTCATATGTGTGCGAGTTCGTCTACAGCGACCCATTTGACATAAGGATTGGAGGAATGCATGCGACAGGACCCGCCATAGATGCGGCATGTGGGCCTGGGCGCTTCTGTCCTGCCCTAGTCACGGTCGAAAAAGATAATCCAGGTGCTACCGAACCTGTTCGCATTCTCTCATGCGTTCCCTAATGAGTTATGCGGAGGAGCGATGTGTACACAGGTTATCCCGTCCGAAAGTGACCTGTGGCGAAGAAGACCATGAGTCTCAGATTGTGAGTCGGTACCTCATAGGGAGGCGTAAGCTGATTATGGCACGAAGGAGACATGCAGCGGTGGTGTATAGCCGAATGTTGTTCATTGTCTTGTTTGGCTCTTTCCTTACCGTGCAATGCCAGGAGGTCGTGAAACAAGCGAGCAATGCTCCGGCACAGGAAGGGATCTCAAGAGAAGGAGGGCAATTGCTGAACCGAGAAGACGTCGGGGGTATACTCCCATTGCTGTTACACGTCAGCGGGTACGCGGCGATGGAACGGGGCTCGGAGTTTGTTGAACCCCGCGACTTGGTCAAGGCGATCTACGTAGTCGATCTCGAACATGTCTCAAGGTTTTGGGATGATTGGGAGGGCCTGGAACGCTTAGTTACCCAGGGGAAACTCGCGAATGGGGCCACAGAGAAATACTTCAACCGAACTCTGTACCTTGTCAGAGTGCAAGCATTAACCGAGAAAAATCCGGGTACTGCTTTTGAATTTGGTCGAGCGTCGCAATCGTTATCAGATATCGTGACCGCAGCCAGAAGGACCGTGACAAACCGAGAGGGTTCTGGCACTCCTTCATCCAAGGACTTGCTATACGCTATCTGTTCTCATGACACCGAACTCGCGGGAGCCCTTAAGGCATCGGGCTTGGCCACTGACAAACTGGCCGAGGCAGTAAGTGCGCGTCGTTGAGTGTTCCCGCAAACAACGTGCCAAGCGCTAGGGTGCTTGGTGCGGAACTCAATGTTAATGTCCATGCTGATGTTGTTCCCATGGGAAGTTGCCCACAAGGCTGAGGAGAGAATTTTGACAAACTTGGCAGTCCAGACAACGCAGCTCTGGGACAGACTCGTCCAAGGCTTCCTAGCTCTAGCAGGAATCTACGGAATCGTGCGTGGCGTCGCCGCAGAGAAGTTCACTTTTCGCTCGCTAGGTTGGATGCCAGGACAGGAGAAGGAACAGATTAAGCCAAAATGGTATCACCGCCTCTTCATAGCGTCGGTCGGGCTACTCATCGCGATCTCCGCCCTCTGTTCGCTTATGGGAGTTCACTGGAATCGCTAGTGGGCACAGATCGTCTTTCACAACCGGAACGAACCGAGATGAAACGGCCAGCTCCCGTCACGGGTTTGTCTATTCTTTATTTTGTAGCTGCCGCGACGGTCCCGTTGTTCCTGGCGACCGACTTCAGGCATGTAGTACCAGCCTGGCTGGCGGTAGTGCTGGGCCTCATAGCGTTGTTGCAATGCGTGGTCGGTCGTGGGCTATGGAAACTACAGAACTGGGCCCGAATCGCCACTGTGATTCTTTCAGCTTTTTTTGGCTTCCCCTCCCTCATCAGGATGTTGATGGCTGGCGATCCGTCCTCCCGGCAAGGTGGTCAAGGGGGTGAGCCGTCCCCATGCCCCTGCCAAAATGCGGTAAAGTAGTACTCCTGCCTTCTGCCCTTTCCAGCGCTGCACATCGCGCGCTAATCGGCTGCTAATCCACTCCTAATCGCGCGTTCCTCGCGTCGTTGCTCCCCGCGTTTGTTTGCTCCCGCTAAAGGGGCGAGCCGTTCGTTGCCGTCGATTTCGTGCCCGATTGGCGCGGCATTCGCGCGGCATTTCGCAAGCGCTCGCATCTCTTTATGCGGTCAAATTTCCAACCGAAAATCAGAAAACGTGTCAAGAGTTTTTTCTCGCTGTGTTCTCATGTGCTTAGCTATCGCAGTGCATGAGCGTTTGCGGATGCCCGTGCTATGTTCGCCCGTGTTCGCACATGCTCTGCCAGCGCAATGCATGCACAAATCGCAACCAAGGAGAACCAGCCATGACACGGAAAGACTTCAACCTGATCGCAGAAACAATCCGCCTTCTCCCGTCTTTCGAGACATTCCAGGAAGACGGCAAGCTCTATCCCACGGATGTAGTGAACTTCTCGGCGGTATGCCGTCTCTTCGCTGATGCTCTACGCACGACTAATCCTCGATTCGATGCAGACCGATTCATCAATGCCTGCAACGGGAAGGGACGGTAAGCCATGACTACACAAACCACGATCCGACTCTATGGCGAAGTCCAGGGAACGATCTGGATGCCCGCTGCGGAGTGTACGAAGGACTTTGACGTAAGGCTCGTACGTATCCCGCGCGACAGCCAGACGCACACGGCCTACGCCTACGGCTGGCCAATGGAAATCACTTGCTTGCGGGATGCCCTATTGCACATAACGAACGACGGCGATTTCCAGTCATGCGGTATCACGTATGCCGCTCTGGAAGTGACTCACACTCGCGGCAATCGTCGCGTGTCGCGTATCTGGGAGATGCGGGGACGCGGCGAGAATGCCGATTGCTTTGTTGCGGAGGTACGCCAATGACAGCACAGGCTACGTTTGCGTTTCCACAACCACTGGCCGAGAAGTACCGACCACAGCGAGTCCAAGACTTCGTTGGGCTGGATAAGGCGAAGCGAATCATCTCAAAGCTTGCGGCCAACCCGTATCCGAGCGCTTGGCTGTTCGTCGGATCTTCCGGCACGGGCAAGACCACGATGGGACTCGCGCTTGCAGCCGAGATGCCCGCAGAGCTACACCACGTCCCCGCGAAGGAGTGCACGCTGGAGACGGTGCAGGACGTTTGCCGACAGTGTCACTATGCCCCACGCCAGCCTGACACGTGGCAGCCGGTGCGTTTTCATCTCGTTCTGATCGATGAAGCGGACCAGATGTCGAATGCGGCACAGCTCGCGTTACTGTCTAGGCTTGACGCGACGGCCTTCCCGCCGAATACGATCTTCGTCTTCACCTGCAATGGGACAGATAACCTGGAAAAGCGCTTTCTGAGCCGTTGCCGAACGATTGAGTTCAGCTCGTATGGCATGGCCACAGAGATTACTGGTTTGCTGTCTTCCATCTGGGAGCGCGAGACCTGCAGCGCAAGCGAGCGACCAAACTTTCAGCGGATCGTAAAAGATTCTTGCAACAATGTTCGCGATTGTTTGTCTACGCTCGAAGTGGAGATTCTTGCAGCCTAGTTGCCGCGTGATGCGTCCGGCTCTGTCTTGGCGCATTGCGAGTCAACTAGAAATTGGACATTGCGGTTTGTGCTAAGCGATGGTAATGTATTACGGCTATGGTCATAGTCAAACAATGCGAGATTCATCCGGATGCCGAGATGCGAGTCATCGTGTATTGTCCCGCTTGCCGTGGTCAAATTGGCGGCACTAGGGCTGCTAAGACCATGACGGCGGAAGCGAAGACCAGGCGCGCGAAGAAAGCAGCGCGAGCCCGATGGAGGAAGGCCAACAAGAAAACGTAAGAGAATGCTTCTACTATTACATTTCCCGCGCTCTGCAGACGCTAAGCCGTTGAAAGTGGGTGCGGGCGTCGCTGTCAGTTTTGAATGTTCTATTACATTATTGCCCAGTTCTGGGCTAAGGAATGGGAGGATTATGGCGAAACGAGCAAGGATGACGTTCTTAACGACGGATGAGATCCTGGCAGTGTTGCGGGAAGCTAGGGCGCGGTCGGCACGCGACCATGCAGCAATCCTGATGACGTACCGGCATGGGATGCGGGCGAGTGAAGTCTGCGGCCTTAAACTCACGCACCTGGACATGAAAAACGAGCAGGTAGAGGTTAATCGTGTCAAAGGCTCGCTGCGTACCGTCCAGCCCGTTCCCCAACACAAAGGAAACAATCGTGCGTTCTTCGATGAAGTGCGCGTTCTAAAGGCGTACCTGGCCGAGCGCATCGAGGATGGATCAGGCTACTTATTTCTTAGCCAGAAGGGTGGGGCGCTGACCACGACGCAGTTCTACCGCATCGTGCGCGACATCGCCCTAGCCGCTGGCATCGCGCCGGAGAAGGCGCACCCGCATTCGTTGAAGCACAGCCGATGCACGAACCTGATTGCGAACGGTGTCAACCTCATGGAAGTGCGCCAGCTAGTGGGGCACAAGTCAATCAGCTCCACGGTCAAATACATTTCGGTGAGCGATCAGCAGGCAGCGCAAGCGGCGCGGCGGGCAGACGCACAGATGTTCTAGCTCTGTTCACTCCTCTGGGAAGACAAAAATAGCCGCACGTGCTCAGTGCGGCTATTTGTATTTCCGGTTGCTAAGTGCGCGGACTTTTTCGTGGCGAGACCTGGCGATGCGCGTTTGCGATCACTGCCTTCGCCAGAACGTCGATTCTGCTGTCCCTCACTCGCGGGAATGCTTGGCGGACTATCGCCGCCACTGTCTCGGAGCTAAGATCGTTTATAGCAGCGTGCAATTTTCTGCGTGCTGCCTTCGTCTGAGTTCGTCGCCTCGCGTTGCGTTGCGTCATGATCTGCGCGGCACTTCATTGCGCTCAGGTATTGGTTGACCGAGTCCATCGGCTTCTGCGAGCAGGGCAGTGTATTCACGCTCGCTGTCGCCGCACTGCCCGCCGTCACGATCTTCTATTTTGAAGTCCGTTGCCTTGGCGGCTCCCGGATTTGTCTGCGTGGGAGTCTGTTCGATGAGTTGATCTTGTTCTCGATTGGTTTTGCTGTTCGACATCGTGAAAAATTCCTTTCGTTTCTTCTGTTTTTGCCGCGCGATTGAGTTTTGCGAGCGCCGCGCCGCTAGTACGCCGCACGGGTCTCGGGTGAAATTATGCGGCTGTTAACCGGGGAAGGTATCTGTACGTCGAGCGGACTGTCTGGCATGGGACGGTATCTGGTGGAGGGGAAGTGAAATGCAGCGAGTGTGGTGTAAGAAAAGCTAGACGGCGCGGCTCGTTAATTCAATCGCAGCGAAGAGATGCCGGGCTGCTCGACTCCGGTCCCTGTGGCTGTATGTCGCCGAGCCGAAGCTGAATTCGCCGTTCGTAATCACGACCTGATACAAATTGAATGTCCCGTTCACGGATGGAGTTGCATGTCTGGCTATGTTCAAATTTCAAGCCTATTGCGATGACAGCGGAACAGACGCCAATACACCTGTCGCGGTCGCTGCTTGCTACATCTCCTCCAAGGAGCAGTGGGATTGCTTTGTTAGGAACTGGGATGAAGTGCGTGAGCGGGAAGGATTTGATGTTTTTCACATGTGCGAATTCATGGCGAAGCCCGAGGCTGGGCATAAGCCATTTTGCGACTGGGACAACATCAAGAAAGATCGGGTCTATAGAAAACTGGCGTCAATCATCAACACTCGCATATGTCGCGGATTCGCGATAGCGGTTCCTAAAGCCCCGTTCGACCGTTTCGTATTCCAAGAATTTAAAGATGGGTTTGCAGCGGATCACTACACATGGGCAATTCGTGCCATGCTTGACGTGATTTCCGACTGGCGAGCGGACAACCAAATGTACGATCCAATGCAATACGTCTTTCATCGCGGATCGCTCAGTCAAGACCGTATCGAGCAAATCTGGAAATCGGAATCCAAGCTAAACTGTGATCTGACAGCAGTACGCTATGGCATGACGCCGGATGGGATCATGTTTCAGGATGATGCCCTTTTCAAGCCGTTGCAGGCCGCCGACATTTTCGGCTGGCAAGTACAGAATCACATGCGACGAACCGTCATGGTCGGGATTCCCTCTAGCGCTAGAAAGGCGCATCCGAACGTCAGGATGACCCTAGAAAATAAATTGGTGAGTGTCGCGTATTTCGGAACTGAGCAGCTACAAGACGTGTTTGCCAAAGCAAAGCTCTACAAACAGAACCACGGCAAATGGCCTTGGGAAGACATTCCTTTCCGCAATCGCGCCACGCTCGGCAAAGCAGGAAAAGTCTATTGAGTAGCCCTGTCCATGTTTTCTCCTAATCGGGCTCATGGCGTGATCTATTCCTCCGGCACTGGCTGCCTCCGCAGAACCGCCAGCGCCTCCAGCAGCGAGCTGAGCTGGACCGTAAAGGCAACTTGACCATCGCCCACGTCGCCGCCGAAGTCCAGGGCGTAGCGGATCGCAGATTGCTGGAATGGGGGAAGCGAATTCCACCGGCGAAGAATCCAGCGGGCCAGTTCAAGCGTCAGATCGGCGTAGGCCGCGCGGGCGAGGATGGACTCTGGACTTAGCGGATCGTTGGAAACTGGCGTGTTCACTTTGCGGATATGTGCGGACAGAGTGGGGGTGGGTGGCGCGGTTGCTTTGTTTCTCTTCCTTGCTTTCCTTATTACGCTCGCTTTTGAAAAAACGGAAGGCAACCGAAAATATATTTTCACCCATCCTGTTCTTGGCATAGCCGACGACGCATCAGCTCTTGCTGCCATGACAGCCGCCGATATTCTTTCTCTACGTCCAAGGCAGATTTCCTCAGCCCTTGCGCGCGACAGTCATTGGCATATTCGGCAAAGAGCTGGCGGGCCTCGCGGATGAGCCGCATGTTCTCTTCGGCTGACCCGGTCGATACCACGAATGGCCTTGTCGGTTCGTGTATGAGTTCTTTTGCGATGCTCTGGAGCACGGGATTGCGTGCGCGAAGCTCGCGCTCCATCGCCTCACCGTATTTCCGCTTGTAAGCGCGAGCTGCGCTAGAGGATATTCCGCGCATTCTGGCAATTGCGCGCGTGACCCGACCCTCGAAATGTGGTTCCATGATGTGCTCGGCAGTGTCCAGATATGCCACCAAGCCGGACAACAAATCAAGCCTGCTAAACTCGTCAACGTTGGCAAGCACGATCCGGCGCGCATTTCCGACGCCGAGCAATACTTCCTCAAAGGAAACACGTTGGCCTAGGCTAGACTGTCCGCCTCCATGGTTGGTACCGATGTAATCTCCCATCAAGCCAGCGTTTCCGACCGGAGGGTCGATCCTGACGAAGCCCTGGAAGTCTTCCTTGGCCTCCCGGTTGAGTTGTCTGCAGACGATGTCCTTGAGACGCAGATGACATAGCCGTCCGAGATAGCGGAACTCGCCACTGTCGGCGGCGGCGATAAGCTCCCCTTCTGATTTCCTCCGGTAGGGCGTTAAGAACTTGAGCAACCATTCCTGAATCCACGCGCTTGTTGCCGCGTCCGCTGTACCTTCCCTGCGGGTGAAGTATGCAGTACGGCGGCCATCGACCCCGTTGAACTGCGGTATCCCAGCGACAGTCAGACTGCCGTGGCGGTCGCGCAGAAAATACGGTTGGACGGCGCGGTAACAGATCGCGACAAGGTGGTCGAGGCAATCGGAGTGTTCGACTCGGTCATTGGCACTGGCTTTGCCTGCCGCGATCTTCCGGCCAAGTTCCAGGTAGCGGAGTACGGTCCCCGAGACAACGTCGCGCTTTGCTGGCGGCGTATCCGGCAAGAGCACAACGGGAAAAGGCACGGTCGGGGCTGGTGTCACTGCGGCGAGGGCGCTCATGCGTATTGCTCCCTGAGACGCCGTATGTTCTCCTGGGCAGAGCCGGTGGTAACTTGAGGCTCTGGATGGCGAGAAAACTTGCGCTCATTGCGGAGCCAGCAGTTAAATGACTTATTCCAGTCTTTTTTCCGATCTCCCTGGCCTAAATGGTAATCCTTGAAGACTGGCAGCGACTTTTTGACATCTACACCAAGCTTCCCAGCTAAGGCACGGTTCTCATCGTTCGGCTCGAAGTCGTCTGGGAGTTCGGAGAATTTGGGTTTGCCTCTAGTGGGCGAAGCCGAAGGTGGATTATCCGGCGCGGCAGCGTCGGAACTCGAAGACTTCTTCGTAGACTCTTCGTAGACTAGGGGGTCATTTTCCGCCCTAGGGCTAGGGCTATTTTCCGCCCTGGGGCTAGGGCGTTTTACACCCAGGGTGTCTTTCGACCTCGGGTCATTTTCCGCCCTGGGTACCTTCTCTGGTTTGACGTAACATGGCTTGCCGTCTTTCGGCAGCTCCGCGTGAGTTCGCACCATGTAGGCGTTAGCGAAGTCCGCACACCGGACATCTCCGCCCCTCCCCTTAGTTACTAGCATGAACAAACCCGACTTCTTCAACAGCCGGAACGCGGCCTTAACAGCCGTCAATGACCAACCGAAAAACTTGGCGATCTGTGGCTGTGATAGGAAGAACGTCGCGCCTTCGGTGTCCTTCGTAAGGTGCATCGCTAACGTGTAAATGCCTATAGCGCGAGGATTGTCGCGCAGGTGCCATTCTGCGTTGCAATGGATTGATGGACCGAGGGATGTTTTCATCGCGCCTCCGAAGTGCCCGAGACGCAAGCGGCATAGACCTTGCGCTTGAGCCAGCGAAGTTGCGAGTAGAAGTCCAGCGGGCCGACTAGGCCGTCGCCAGCATAATATTCACGCTGCAGGCGCGTTCCGAGATGCTCACCATCTGACAAAGAAATGTTGGCGGTATTGCGATGCGGGTCCGGTACTCGATCAACAGAGAGGAGCTGCATTTTACCGGTTGCGAGAATCCAGGCCGCGAGGCCGAGATCTGTAGTGCTGAATACGTTTTCCATGTGCTTTATGTGGACCTAATAGCGCTTTTTTAACGAAAAGCGCAAAAACGGGATGGGTATTACGGCGTTGATTTTTCTGCGTTGCCGCTAAAGACGCGAATTTCGGTTGCTCTTGACAACTTGTGACCGGGAAGCGGCGGTAGTGCCACGAATTCAGCCTGCCAGCCGACTCTTGGGATGTTGGGGAAAGAGAGGAAGCAGCGACCGTAGGCGAAGAATTCGCGCTTACTTTCGGCTTTGATGATCGCCCAAAAGATGGCGCTGCGCGACGTTCCTACGTAGCAGACATATCCTCGGAGCCGGTTGGCCCGACGCGAGCGTCCCGGCCTTCTACCCGCGCGCTCTGTAACGATCATGTCTTAAACCTCCCAAGAAAATAAAAAGGGCAACCCCGGTTAAGAGGTTGCCCTAGTTAGCTTGAGGCAATCCATGGCGCGCTGGCGCGCTATGGGAAACTTGTGTGGTTCGCCTCAAGCTAGAGGGTACAACTTCACGCCGGTGGGCGCGTGGTCTCACTTCAAGAACTGTTGTCGGGAGTTACGTGGGGCGAGAATTCTAGCGTCTGGCCCGAGGTTCGGACCGCTTGGCTCCCTGCCTTCCCAGTGTCCGCATTGCGGACAACAGGTAAGGATCATCTATTTGTGTTCTCTCTTTCCTTACCTTCCTTATTACGCACGGTTTTGAAAAAACGGAAGGTAACGCGAAAAAAAGTTTGGGCGAATCCCGCCCGCCCCGTCATACCGCCATCGCCTGACTAGCGCAGGGCTCGGCTTCGCGCTCGCCGTCGTTCTCGGCATCTTCGGTCACTTCCATCGGTTCCGGTTTGGGCTTGGCCGGACAGCGTACCGGCTTTGACGGCAGCAAGGAACGGATCGAAGTAACCCAGAAGGTTTGATCTAGGACGAGCGTGCGAGTGGTGCCGTCGCCGAACTCTACCTGCACGGCATGGTCGCCGTTGTCCAGTTGCCGGACTCCGAGGACTTTTCCGGGGCCATAACGAACATGCTCCACCACGCGCGGCTCTGGCTTCGGTGTCTTGACCTTGGGTTTGGCAGGCGCACGCTTCCTGGGTCGAATAACCTTGAACGCCGTGCCGGTCATGCGGGACCGCCTCGGCTCAGGCCGATGTGTGGAATGTGCAGAGTGTTGCTGATAGACAAGGGTCGTCCTCCGTGCAGGAAGACAAGACCCTTACATCGGGCGCGCGGCCCTCAACTGTGGACTGTATTTTAACAGTTCGCTTAGAGTAATAGTAGATAGCGGAAGTACATCCGGGCTTTTCTATTTGTGATTAAATCACAAAGGGAGACTTTATGGAGATGAAATTGCGCTGGCAGTTCGTTTTGATCGTTGGAGTTCCTTTAGCAGGCTTCATCGTATCTTTGTTCTGGCACCCCTCGCGTGGTGTTGCCTTTTTCTTACTGTTCCTGTGGTTCATGTTCTTTATTCTTCTCCCCACATGGAAACAGTTGGACCGCATCGAAGGAAAGTTGGATGCCATTTCAAAGAACAAATAGCCTCAAATTCAGCCACTACCGAAGTACATCCAGGTCGGACGGAGATCGTTTCTGCTGGGCTGTGCATCCTTACACCCTCACGCGCGGACTGCAAACTCAGTTGGCCATCCCCGATGGGCCTGTACTCTCGTGACGAATTCAAAACCTGGAGTCTGCGGTACAAATGTTGATAAGGGGAGCCTACCTTTAAGACGCAGCTCGGACCAGCCGAGCTTGAGGGAGGGCTTCTTTGCGCGACCATCTCGAAACATCCAATTCCAGTCTAACTGAGCCCCAGGCGCAAGTACGCGTTGTCGAACCCTTTGTCGATGCCGCCCGTGCAGCCGAATTTCTGTGTTGCTCCCGCAAACACGTTATCCATCTTGCTAGGGTCGAACAAATCCCTGCACACCCATTCGGGGGAAAGGCGCGTCGGACGTGGCTTTTCAAGCTGAGTGAGCTTGACGCCGCTGTTAGAATGGGTGCCGGGCGGCTTCCAATTTCAAACGAATTGGAGGCTGAATGAGTTACCAGAAAGGCAGTCTGCGTCAGATAAAACGGAAGGACGGTTTGACGTGGTTTTTTCGATACCGCACCGAGAAGAACGGGAAGCGGGTTGAGAACACCAAGCGCATCGGACTCGTTAGCGATCTGCGAACGGAATCCGCCGCGTGGAAGAGGGTTGACGAAATGGGACTCCGAGCCGAGGTAAACAAGGACGTGCAGACCGAAGCTACAACATTCGGGGTGCTTGCTCTGCGTTATCTCGATGCGGAATCCCCGAACGAAGGCGTGGTCCACTACGTCAAGAAGGCGATGATTCCGAAGTGGGGAAATGTCCCTGCCGACGACATCAAGCGGAAGGACGTGCGGGACTGGCTCAAAGGTCTCGATTACAGCGGGCCGACAATCGGCAAGATCAAGGGCATCATGCACGCCACCTATCAGTACGGGTTGTTCGAGGAAATCTGCGCATCGAATCCGTGCAGTGGTTGGCGGCTCAAGGGCATAAAGTCAACGTACAAGGCAATCACTGTGACGCCCGGAGAGACGTTGATGATCCTACGATCTTTAACCAATACGTTGTATTTCACACTGGTGCTCACCGTCGCAGCGACGGCGCTTCGTGCAAGCGAAGTGATCGCTCTGCGATGGGCGGACATCATGTGGAAAGAGAATCGCATCCGGGTCAACAAGCGTTGGCGGCATGGGAAAGAAGGCAAGCCGAAGACGGCTGCATCCGATTCCACGGTCGCCCTCGGTTCGATACTGGCTCAATTCCTTCGCACATGGAAGGAAGCAAGCCCGTACTCCGCTGACACGGACTTCGTCTTCCCGTCAATCAAAATGAACGGCGCTGTTCCTGTTTGTGCCTCGATATTCGTCCAGAATCATCTACGCCCATCGGCTCTCACCGCTGGCGTTAAGATTCCTGACGGATACCGCTTCGGACTTCACAACCTGCGTCACTCGCTGAGCAATTGGTTGGTGAACACAGCCCATGTGAATCCGAAGACCGTCCAGGAGATGCTCAGGCACAGCAAGGTGCAGACGACGCTCGACCTCTACGTCCAAGGGAACAACGACAACAAGATCAGCGCACAGGACGAGTTTTGTGGATCGTTTGTGGATCAGGATGGTGCGCTGAAATCTCCGCAAGTTGTACAATAGTCAGGAATAGGCGCGTAGCTCAGTTGGTTAGAGCGCTACCTTGACACGGTAGAGGTCAGGAGTTCGAGTCTCCTCGTGCCTACCATTTCTTTCAACCAGTTAGAAAACCCGTCCAAAAATCTGGGTCCCAATCTGGGTCCAACCGAGCGCCCCAACTCCAAACTGACGTGAGGGATACGCCGATTCGCGACGCTATCGATCGCTCGCATCGCCTGCGGCAAGGCTAGCGAATGAGGGTGGTTTTGCTTTGCGACAAGAGGCCGGAGGGCAAGATTGCGCCGACCAGTTTGTATTGAGGGGAGAGCTTTCCACAAAACAGCGAAATGAACCCGTGCCCGCCGGTGATCTGACAAACGACGTTGTTGAAAGTTTGCAGAAGATCGCTGGTGCTCGAAAAGCGTGCCGCGTCCATGCGCAAAGCAACCTCAATGGAAGGCATCAACAGACCCGCGGCAACCCCTTTTCAGGAAACATCAGCAACCACCACGGCGATCTGGCCTGCGGGTACTCGGAAGACCCCGCCCTTATCAGGGCTGCCTTGGAACCGGAATCCCCATTTTCTCAGCCATTCTAACCAAGTCAGCTAAGGAATTAGCACCCATCTTTCGCATGAGTTGGCTGCGATGGACCTTGACGGATGCTTCGCTTGTTCCGATGGCGTCGGCTATCTGTTTGCTCAGGAGTCCGGAAACAACCCAAGGCAGCACTTCTCGTTCGCGACGGGTCAGCGATTCGAAGCGGTCCCGCAGCGTGGCGATTTCTGCTTCACTTTGCTGCCTGGCGCGGTCCCGCTCCAGTGCCACCTGAATCGCATCCAGCAGATCCTGTTCACGAAATGGCTTGGTGAGAAACTCGACGGCCCCCGCCTTCATGGCTCGTACCGTCATTGGGATGTCGCCGTGCGCGGTGATAAAGATGATCGGAATATGAATATCTGCCTCGGCCAACTCTCGCTGGAAATCCAGCCCACTAATCCCTGGCAACCTGATGTCGAGGACGAGACAACCGGGTGCATCCGGACGCTTGCTCAACAGGAACTCCCGTGCGGACCCGAACAGCTCGACTTGCAAACTTACAGATCCGATGAGGCGCTTGATCGAACGACGAACCGAGGGATCGTCATCGACAACGAAAACGGTGGGTGAGCGCTCGCTCATGAAACACTGTTCCCATTGGTTGGCAGAGTGAATTGGAAGAGCGCACCAGAGGAAGTCGGTACGCTCCACAAACGACCGCCGTGGGACTCGATGATGGAGCGGCTGATCGACAATCCCATTCCGATACCCTGCGGCTTGGTTGTGAAGAATGGTTCAAAGATACGGTCTGCCTGTTCCGGATCGAGTCCTCTTCCAGAATCCTGAACTTGGATCAGCACGGCATCAGCGTTCCTCGCCGATTTTATGAGAAGCTCCCGTGGCCGGTCAGTGAGGGTACGCATTGCTTCGATGCCATTGATGATCAGGTTGATCAAGACCTGCTGCAATTGTACCCGGTCGCCGAGCACCTGTGGCAGATCAGCGGCAAGGTCGAGCTGTACGGAAACATGGCTTCGGGTCGCCTCATGACGCACAAGAACGGTGACTCCGTGAATCACATCATTGATGTCCAGTTCAACCCTATCAGGAGCATCCTTCTTTAACAGCGCACGAATCCGCGAAATGACGGCGCTGGCTCGGGTTCCGTCATTCACAATCTCCTCAAGTGCCTCCCGCAACTCCTCCAAGTTCGGCGCGCCACTTGCGACTTGGCGGAGTGCAAAAGTGCCATTGTTGACGACCGCGGTTAAGGGTTGGTTAATCTCGTGGGCGATTGACGCGGTCAGCTCACCCATAGTCGCAACTCGCGCCACATGCGCTAATTCCAGCCTCGCTTGAGCCAGAGCCAGTTCGAAGGCCTGAGCGTCGAATCGCCGGTCCACTAACGATGACAATACCGCCAAACCAAGGACTAGCAACGTAGTGGCAGCGATTCCGAGCGTACCCAGGGACGAGATGTTCACCGCGTGTGATATGACCAGAGATGGAGCTGCAGGAACAAAGGTCGCCGCAGCCATCCCGGTGTAGTGCATGGCTGAGATGGCCACGCCCATGACCAAGGCGCTTCCCAACTTCCGCCAAACACTGTTCTTGGGCTCATCCCGAAAGCAAAATTCCAGCCACAGCGCGGCAAAAGAAAATACCGCTGCAAGTACCACGGAAAGGGCTACCACGCGAAAGTCAAACCGGCATTCCGCAGGCAAACGCATTGCAGCCATGGCGATGTAGTGAAGGCCTGCAATGCCGCAGCCCATCACGACGCTGCCGATCAAGGCATAAGTGAGTCCCATTTTTCTTCGACTCACCACCACCAGCGCGAACGCAGAGCAAAGGATGCCCACTAGGAGCGAAAGCAGAACAGTAGGCCAGTCGTACTCCACGGGCACCGGCAAGCGGAAGGCGAGCATTCCGACGAAGTGCATGGCCCAGATGCCGATGCCCATCGCGGTGCTTCCGCCGATCAGCCAGACCAAGCGTGCTCGGCCGCTCGTCGCTGTTACCCGTCCAGCAAGATCAAGACCCACGTACGACGCGGATGTCGCAATCAAAACCGAGAGAGCGACCTGCAGAAGGTCATATGAGCTAGGTAACGCCGTGTTTGCAGAGATCATCACAGAGGATCTCCTCTGCCGGTTCGGGAGAGCCCGACAGCCGCCGCACAATCAGCACGTCTTCGAGACGACCAGCGTAAGATCGTCAGCCAACAGCCTTGTTCCTCGAAACTTGGTGATCGATCGGTAAATCGTCTCTACCAGTTCGTTAGCACTCTGTTCCGGGTATGCACTCACGATCTTAGCCAGCCGTGTCGGAGTATTGTTCTCCTGCTGAATTCTCAGCCTCGACTGCCCCGTCAGTGTACAGAACCAGAACGTCTCCTTGGCGTAGATTGATCTTGTCACTCTGGTAGTCCGAATTGGGCAGCACACCCAACACCGGACCTCCTTTGTCCAAGGGACTTGGGTCGGTACCAGCATGAAGCAAAAGCGGTGTCCGCCTGTGACCTGGCAGACGACGTTGTTGAAAGTATGCAAGAGATCACTCGTCCTCGGGAGTCGCGGCGCATCCAGGCGGAGGGCAACTTCAATGGAAGGCATCAGCAGACCAGCAGCCACTCCCTTTCCCGAAACATCAGCAATCACCACCGCAATTTCCCCGGCAGGCAGCTCAATGAATCCATAGTAGTCCCCCGCCACTGTCTTGGCAGGGTACATTCGCGCCGCGCAGTCAAATCCAGGCACCCGTGGAACGGAACGAGGCAGGATGCCCTGTTGCACCTCTGCAGCCAACTGAATTTCGTTTGCCAGTTCGTCGCGCTGTCTCTCGGCAAACTCTGCTAGTCGTCGTCGCTGCGCTCCCAGTTGGTTCACAACGACGCGCATCCTCTCATTGATGTAGGGCCTTCGGTCGTGAGCCTGCGAAGAACGGTCGACCATCGGGAGGGCGTCATAGCGTCAAGTGACCACCAGTTTGGAACACCTCATTCACGCCCGTCACCTTCAGATAGACCCAATCCGGGCAAGCCCTGGCCGACGCGATCCAGGCGGATCATCTTCCGTGGGATCCCAGCGTGCAGGCGCTCCTACCATTCCCCTCGGTACTGGAGATGATGGCCAACGACATGAGCTATCATCAACAACGCACCCTGGCGGCGGACCTGGATCAACCGGCACGAGTATGTTCATCCCTACGGGGTCCGGCGATATGGGGTGGGAGAGCGGCTTCCCGAGCGGCACGTGCTGCACGAGCGCACTGAATATGAGCGCGCGGCCGCGCGCGACGGACGCCCGCGCGTGGAAGAACACCGCGATCACCGCTCGCGCTAACTTGCCTTCAGGGCAGAGAGTGCTGGAGGACGCTCTGAAACAGGCTACCGAGACGGCAAAGAAGGGAAAAGAAGGGGTTTGGAGCGCGGACACTTATGTCTGCGCTCCCCCTTTCCACAGCGATACCAATTCATATTTCGATTTAAACTTGAGTCTGACATGGTCGAGGACAGATTACGCCACCACTTTGACTACTATCTGGGCAAGACCGAGATAGTCATCTACTCCCTTCTCGCAGTGTTGCTGGCTGTCACGGCCTTTGTGACCATCGCAACCGCGGGCCAAATACTGTGGATCGGTCTCAGTCATTGGACGGTTGCAGCCCAGACTCTGAGGGTATTGAACCAACTCCTCATTGTGCTGATGCTGGTGGAGATTCTGCATACAGTACGTATCTCCATTCGCTCCCATGTTCTGGTTACAGAACCCTTTCTGATCGTCGGATTGATTGCCTCAATTCGCCGCGTTTTGGTGATTACCCTGGAAGCAGCCACGCTCACGAAAGAAGGTGCATGGGCGACCGAAGGCTCAAGCGCCATTTTCCACTCTTCGATGATTGAACTGGGTTTGTTGGGTCTGCTGATCTTTGTACTGGTAGTTTCCATTACACTTCTGCGTCGCTACGCTCCCGCATCGAAAGACTTGTCGGAAGTCTGAAGTCCGACTCTTCTTCCCCCAAGGATGCGTAAGGATGCCCCTATTTACAGCCAAGTGCGACGATTCTGTCCGGATCGTCGGCAATGCGGATGGCGCCGGGATAAACCGGCATGTTGTAGGGGATGCAAGAGCCCTACAAGAAAGAGAACAGCGACTCCATCTTGACCTCGAGTGTTGCAGGGGGCACCGCGAGGTGTCTCGTGAAGCGTAGACCAGAGGTACCAGTGGGCCGGGCTACTGAGCTTCGAAAGTCCGATGGATCAGGATGCCGACTCCTTTCCGAGATGGAGAAAGGCAACCCGGCAGCTACGCTATTCGCGAGTGGCTGCTCGGTCCTGCGTAGTCTGAGAACCCGCGCACGCTGAGCGACAACATGCACGAGAACCGGGGGATCTGCTGTACGTCTTGGTTGAAGGATCAAGACCGGTCCGCAAAGGCAGGAGAAGTCGGACTGTGCCGTAGTACCAGTGAGTCAGTGGAACAGAGAAGCGCAAGCTTCCGCAGAGGCTAGGGAGGGAAGGGCACAGACCAAGGAGAACATCGTTCAATCACACAAGCTCCCGACACAGAACGTGGAAGGCTTGTCTCAGGGATTGCACGGTGTGCGACGAGCAGCATCAGTAAGGAAGCAGGAACGGGTCACCGCTTTACTTCACCACCTTGGCGTCGCTCTTCTACGCGAGAGCTTCTATGCACTGAAGCGTCAAGCCTCCCAGCGTAGCTGGTGGGAGATTGAAGGCGTGGAAAGCAAAAATCGGATTTCCTAGAGTGCCTGAAGGCGAGCGCGGAGCGTGCGAATCTCGACAAGGCCTTTCCGCAATCAGGCTGTGCGCGATAGGGTCAATGAGATTTTCGCCTAAGTATTTGCTTTTGAATGGAGCAGTTCGTCCACCTTCGTCAGCAAGGTCATTCGAGAGAGCGGCTTCTGTAATAGAACCGCCCCCTCTGCGATGAGTTCCTGCACAATTGGGGTTTCCGCATATCCCGAGACATACAAGACTTGCACTTCGGGGTAAGAAAGCCGGAGTTTTGACACTGCTAGTGGACCACTCATTTCGGGCATGACTACGTCACTGATGACCAAGGGAATCCGGCCCTGGTATTGGGCTGCAAGATCAAGAGCCAAATCACCACGGCCAGCTTGTATGACGTTATAACCGCTCGCTGCGAGAAACTCACACGTCACTTGCCGCAGCGAATCATCGTCTTCGAGCAGAAGAATCGTCTCTGTGCCTCTGGGATACTCAGGCCGTACGTCAAGGGTTGGAGTCGCTGTGATTGGTTTCTCATCTACCTTTGGCAGATAAACGTTGAACGTTGTTCCCGCTCCCGGTGTGCTCGAAACCCAAATGTAACCTCCACTCTGTTTAACGATGCCGTAAACGGTTGCCAAGCCCAATCCCGTACCGCGCCCCTTCTCTTTCGTGGTGAAGAAGGGCTCGAACACTCGCGAGCGCACTTCTTCCGTCATTCCGGTACCGGTATCACTTACCGCCATATGGACATAGTGACCGGGCTTCACATAGGGATAGCGTGCGACATCCTCATCGCCAAGCTGGGCGTTTTCGGTACGGATGCTCAGCGTGCCGCCACTCGGCATAGCATCTCTTGCGTTTGTTGCCAAATTCATGAGAATCTGCTCGACCTGCCCGCGATCTGCCCGTATAGAGCCTAAGCCAGCTTGGGACTCGGTCACAATCTGTAGGTCTTCACCGATTAGACGCTGCAGGAGCTTTCCTGTGTCTGCGACCACCGTATTGAGGTTGAGAACGGTGGGATATAAAACCTGTTTGCGGCTGAATGCAAGCAACTGTCTCGTCAGTTGAGCCGCGCGGCCGGTAGCTTTCTTGATCTGCTCAGCGTGCCGCTGTTGCTTCTCGGATTGTTTGGTTTCGAGAAGCAATTCGGCATTTCCAAGAATCACGCCGAGAAGATTGTTGAAGTCATGCGAAATTCCCCCCGCGAGCAAGCCCACTGCCTCCATCTTCTGCGACTGCCGGAGTTGCTCCTCTAAGCTACGTCGTTCGGTGACATCCTCCGCAATAACTTCATAATGGTCGATAGATCCATTCTTTTCACGGACGAGATTTCCGCTAGTCCGAATGACGATAGATTTGCCATCCTTGCGCTTCCAGTTAACCTCAACTCCTTCGACCTTTTCGGTCGGGCCGTACCTTTCGAGAATCGCTCTACGGGCGTATTCGTCTTCATAAATATCGCTATTCAGGTTTTGCTTCAGCAATTCGTGGCGGGAGCTGTAACCCAGCATTGCGACCATGGCTGGATTGACATCTAGCAATGTGCCGTCTGGTTTTGACCAAAACATCCCGTAGGTCGCGTTTTCAAAAAGCTGCCGATATTTTTGTTCCGATCGTCGTAGCTCTTCTTCTGCTCGTTTGCGATCGGATATATCCAAGAACGTGACCACTGCCCCGACCATTTCGCCAGCCTTGTACATTGGATAGGACCAATATTCAGTTGTAAAGCTGGTTCCATCAGCACGCCAAAGCACTTCGTTGCTGACGTGGCTGGGCCTGCCTTCACGAACGGCTACGTAGATTTCGCACTCTTGCTCCGGGTACGGTGTTCCGTCGGCCCGGGTGTGATGCATCAGCGCGTGCATGTTCTTTCCAAGCAAATCTTCTCGACCCTGATGACCAAGAAGACGTATACATGCGGGGTTACAAAATGTGCAATTTCCCCTCAGATCGAGTCCATAAATCGCTTCTGCGGTGGAATTGAGCAGCAGAAGGTATTTTTCCTCGCTATCTTTAAGCGACCGCGCACTATTTTTCAGGTCGGTAATGTCAATGCCAACCCCAAGCATGTGCTGGGAACCATTGCGCACCATAACGCCGTGTGCGTCAATCCAACAGGTCGTCCCATTAGGACGCACGAGACGATACTGCGCAGCGTATTCGTTTGATTTTCCATCTAAGACTCTTTGAATAACCTCTTGGACTCTACCTTTGTCGTCAGGGTGTAGCCGGCCTACCGCGTCATCGACCCGCCCAGAAAATGTGTCTCGGGTAAATCCAAACTGCCTGTAGGTTTCGTCTGACCACGTGACGGTGTTCGCGACCACGTCCCAGTCCCACAATCCGATCCGCAGACCCGCCTTCTGCGCCAACTCTAACCGCTTTTGCCATTCGTGTGCTGCCTGTTCCGCCCGCTTGCGTTCTCTAGTATCCCGAAGCACCACCTCGATTGCGGGTGCGCCGTGCCACGATATTGGAATCGCAACCGCCTCGGCGTCCACCGATGAACCATCGCAGGCGATCAGAGTGACTTCCATCGGAACGGAGGCCTCCCCGGTCAGATAGCAATCTTCAATTCGGTTCTTTATCTTGGCCCTCAACTCGGGCTTGATGAACTCGTCGATTTCATGGCCGAGGAGTTGCTCAGGACTGGTCGCTTTATGAAGACGTACGGCGAATGGATTTACGAAAACGATCCTGCCTTCAGTATGGACTACGATGGCATCAGGTAAAGCCTCAACCAGCTTCCGAAATCGGTGCTCGCTTTCCGTTATCTCTTCGAACGACCTGAGCCTCTCGTTCAGTTCACCCAAACCCGGCGCGTTTTGAGACATCCTACACTCCTCGCAAAAGGTCAGCATACAAACAGGATCTTGGTTGGGCTGTGATTGAAATCACAGCTGCTTAGTTACCTAAGTGCCATAGTCCTCTGCCGCAGTCATTTCGCTATGCAACTGGGCAGGATCGGAAATCCGATTTCGGTTTCAACAGGTTTCATACGCTCATTTACGACGATGATGAGGAACCCTTGGAAATTCTCGGCAATGCTTCCGCCGCCTTCAAGATGGAAATTATGGTCCAATCATGGTCCACGAGTCGGGGCCAACTGCTGTGACTCGCGCGTTATAGTTCTCAAGTCTCCCCTGATACGCTGTTGGGAGCACCCGCGTCGCGTATTCTCAAGCAGGCTTCGGCGGATCGTCGAGGTCTTCGCTATCGACGTACACAGTAAAGCGGCCCGCCGACTGTTTCCGGTGCAGCTCTTCTCGTTTTTCCCCGCACAGATCTTTGCTACGGCGCTGAAGGAGTATCAGTTCACCGATGCAACATTGGCTGCCCCTGACAGAGGTGCGAGCAACCGCGCAGCCGGGTGGCCGGATGCCAGTATTTCCTACTTTGAAAAACAAAGGCACGATCACCGTTACGAAGTACAGCGGACCGTTTGGGCGATCACCCGACGGGTGGTCGTGGTCGATGACATGCTCGATACCGGACGCAGCCTGTCCTTCGCCCGCAGATATGCAGAGCAGCGTCGTCCACCAAAGCCAAATCCGCCGACTCACGGTTGACAAGGACAATCACAGGCGCGGGCTGTATCCGGTTCAAAGCAATTTGCTGTCAGTACCTTCATTTCTTTCAGCGGCCTATCGGCGAGACTCTTGCCCAGTATCTCGGAACCCACGTTCCAGCGACCGAACCTCATTGCTGATCGGGGAGTGCAACCTGCATTATGTGGAGAACTCCGGTGTCGGGATCGACGTGGACGACGATGGCCACGTGCTGACCCTCGTGTCCTTTCAGGGCATCGGGGTTATCCACTTTGTAGCTTTTGTTATCCTTGTCATTCGTGAAGTTCTTACCGTTGGCACTTACGCTGCCCGACATGTTCTGATTAGCTTTCGTGTCGGTTTGGTTCTGGTAGGTTTGGTCTTGTTGACTTCCGCTTTGTTGCGTAGACGCCTTAGCTCCAGCCACAACCCACAAGCCCAGCGCGAGAGCCAAAAAGCTTAACATTATCTTTTTCATATTCGAGTTCTCCGTTAAAACTCGCATCAAGCGAGTCGATTCCTGCCTGACTCTCAGGCTACGCAGAGGGGAGAACCAGAACAATTCTTCATAAGAACAAATGGGAATTACGACTTTAGGCGTAAGGAATAGACCAAGAGACAAAACTAACACAGGCGCCAAAGAAAGTCGTCGTGGCGGGAATCACTTGCCTGATGCCGTATTTGGTGAATAGCTGCTTTGCAAAACTACATGTCCGTTAACGGGTTTGCCGCTGGCATCGACAATCTGCAGTGGCGCGCCTGTTCGGGGATTGACTAACTCGACTCGGACCGTGCGAGGTGAGTTCATGTCCTTGGTGGATGACCGGTAGACAATCACGTACCTCGTTTTGAGATTTTCCATCACATCGTCGTAAATTGGGGAAAGATCAACTGTGTTTTGTGGGGAATACGCGCGGCCGCCGGAGGCTCTAGCGATGTCCTGAAGTTCTTTGTCCCCCTTCTCCCAGTCAATCCGTCCTACTGAAGCGGTTAGATCGTGCAACCCCACGTCATTTCTTAAGCTGCGCACGAGGCCGATTGCATAAATTGGAGAGTCGGACTCCGCGGCCGCCTTCAGTGCATCCTGATCGCTAGCCTTACTGAATGTATCAATACCGGAAGAAATCAAGATCAGAGCTTTGCGCCCAGGTACGTCTTTCATCTGATTCAGAGTGAAAATCAAGGCATCGTACAGGTTCGTTTCAGAAACCTCAGGTGACCCGAGAGAATAAAAGAGACTTTGGATCGTGTCGTGACCTTGGGAGAAATCTGCAATCTTCTCGACTTTGTCGTTGTATTTCCATACTTCAATTTTGTCCTCATGACCCAGTTCCTGTAAAAGTTGACGGCCGGCACTTGCCACCTGCTCGCCCAGAAGCCGATCGAATGCTGGTGCCCGACCGCCAAATTCCATCAGTAGTCCCAACGAAACAGGAGGATGCTCGATCTGGACCGTTTCAATTTGCTGCCGGACCCCGTTCTCGTAAACAGCGAAGTTGTCACGCCGAATATTCGGAATGAAATATCCGTTTGGATCCTGTACCAAGAGCTTCAACGTTACCATTCCGGTGGCGGGATCGAAGTGGATTTCTGTTTTCTGCTTTCCCTGCTCGCCTTTGAATAAAGGACTGGGCGCGCGATTCGGGATGTGGATCTGTTCCGCTGCCTTGGTCGAATCTTCCTGATTGGTAGATTCCTGACTTTGACTGCCTTGTGCCCCGGAGGCGATAAACATTAACAGTTGCAGGAGCAACAGTTGAATCAACACTACGAATCGACGACTGTACTTAGCATTCGTGATTGAGGGCATCGGTTTGGCTTTCGTAGGAAGTTGGTTTCATTAAACGGGTTATTCCCCACACCACGCGGCCCAGAAATCCACCTGCACAGGCACGCGCGCATGTTGAATGATTTCCTCGAACACCGGAGGATCAACTTCCAGCGGCACGGGTGGCAATGGGGCTTTGCAGAAACCACACCGCCCAGTGTCGGCAAGATGCGCCGCTGGAATGCGGTTCATGCGTCCACAGGCTTTGCAGGCTCGAATTACAGCCATAGTTCCCCTGGCACATTCTGTCTCTCACTGTATTGGATGGCGCCGGAGATGGTGAGAGAAATTCGTCTTTTCGATGGTATTGTATCGCGCCGGTTTGTCCATACCGCTAAAGTCGTACAAGAATGTCTCACTCGGGGCGGAACAAGTTGTAGCCATCCTCTCGGAAGGACCCTTCAGCCTCACGAGGAATTGCCGCAAAGCTTCGCATTTTAATACCATCTCAACCAGAGATGCACTCGGTGCGCTTGGGTTTGAACGAAGCCAAGCGGGCCGAGTGGGGGGATAGTTTTCTCAGAAAGTGGGAATCGTTTCCTATCCCCCGTCTCTATCGCCGGTTAACAAACCGGTAATCGTTGCGAGGGACACTATGATTACTACTCCATTGCTTCTAGAGTTTGAAAAGCTTCGCCACAAATGGGGATGGTTTCTGACTCTGGGAATTGTCATGCTGATTCTGGGAACCGTCGCATTTGTCATTGCACCCGCGGCCACGATAGGAACAGTGTTAGTGCTGGGCTGGTTGCTCGTGGTGAGTGGCGTGGTGGAAGCGGTTCACGCGTTTCGAATGAGGAAGTGGAGTGGAATTTTTCTGCATCTGGTGGGTGGGATTCTTGGAATATTGATTGGTCTGCTCGTTGTTACCCACCCCGTTGCCGGGGCGCTAGCGTGGACATTGCTCTTTGCTTCATTTTTTACCGTCATCGGTATCTTTCGCATGGTCGCGGCCATCCGGCTGAAGTTTCCTAGTTGGGGATGGGCTGTCTTTGATGGAGCGGTGACGCTGTTACTGGGAATTTTACTTTGGGCAGAGTGGCCTTGGTCAGGCTTTTGGTTTATGGGAATAGCCGTCGGGATCTCGCTCGTGGTACGCGGCTGGGCGTATGTGATGTTAGCTTTCGCACTCCACAGCCTGCCGGTAGCCAGCCAATTAAGGCAGGCAGCGTGATGCAGGTGAACCAGGACGTCACGGCCAACGCTAGCGAATCGCGCACTGAATCTGGGGGCACCGCCGTAAAGAATGAATTGCCGCGCCCGGAAAATGCAGGCCAAGGGCACCAGGAAGAGCGGGTGGCAATGCTCTCACAGGAGCCGTCTGCTGACCAGGAGAAGACAAAACTCGAGCGCGACGACCTACTCGATCGGTTGGCTCGCATGCAAGCCGATTTCGAAAACACTCGCAAGCGTTTAGCCAAGGAACAGGATGAATTCAAGGAATTGGCGCTAGCGGATGCGATCAAATCCCTTTTGCCTATTCTGGATGGGTTCGACTGGGCGTTGCAGACACCGTATCAGAACGTCGAAGAATTCCGATCAGGAATTAAACTGATCCGAAAACAGTTGCAAGATTCATTGAGTAAGCTTGGATTGCAACCAATTCCCGCGAAGGGAGAGCCCTTCGATCCTCGCCTGCACGAAGCTGTGGACGTCGTGGACACCGCCGTCGCGCAGGACAACCATGTGCTCAAAGATGTCCGGCGAGGTTACAAACTGAAAGACCGTTTGCTGCGTCCCGCCATGGTCCTGGTTGCACACAATCCTGAAGGTGGCGCCCAGGGAGAACAATCAAAGCACGTGTAAACAAGTCAAACTTCGCCGAGAGGGGCGTACACCCAGGCAGCAATCCCTTCGTACGTTGCCAGGAGGTCTTGCCGGTACTCGACAACAGTAAGGTTCACTCCATGAAGTCGGGCGATCTCGATGATCTCGTCGACCACGTTCTCAACCGGAAGCAATTGTAAGTTGCAGAACGGACATTTGGCATCTTCCAATGAAAGGTAGTGATGTTGTTTACAGACGAATCCCTTCTCATGAAGGGATCCGCTGAGCACCAACTGGCGAATCAGAAATAAGTTGCAAGCCTTGATCACGTTGGCCAAACCGGATACAACCTCCACAACCGGCTTGTGCTGACTGATTTCATCGATGGAATAAACTTCGTGGACCGCTTTGTGATCATGAAGGGCACTCTCGATGAGATCGTTCCGATTGCGAGAATCGATGGCCGGGGAGGCGTAAAAACGCTGGATGATTCTTTCTCTGAGACTCTCGTGGAGAAAGCTTTCGAACATATGACACACCCTCTCCTCAGCCATCAAGACCAGCACTCTGCAAGACTTCTCATTGAACTGGTGATAAGCACGCTGGGCGGTCGCTTTCAAATGCCATTGCAAGTGAGTCAGGCGATGTCGCTGAACGTGACCCGGAATCGACTTATCGACTCGGTCAGTGGGCACGAAGGAGTTGATCTTATCCGCCTCTTGACAGTATCCGAGTTGGTAGACGAAAAGGTGGCTCGCATCCTTCGTGACCTCGATAAATAGTACCCTTTCATGTTCTTCGAGAATCGCTTCCAGGGGCAAAACGTAAGGATCGGGGTCAATCACTAGATCGTCAGCTGCGTGTACGGGTAAGGGAACAACCCAGTTCAATTGCTCGCCCGATTTGAAAATGATTACAGAATGAATATTTTGCGGAACAAAATACTTCTCGAGGAAAAGTTCTATCTCTCTTAGGTCGTAGGTCAGCAATTCTTTGTGCGGTGGCGCGAGGGTATCGATGAAGTCCTTGCGCTGCTCGATGGTCCGGCTCTTGAGCGAACGAAAGAATCGAGCCGGCGCCTTCTCTTGAGGAGTTACCTTCAAGGGGCTTAGCTGCATGTAAAGGCTGACAACCGGGTTTTCGTATTCCGCTTCGAGCAAGCCTTTTAAGGCTTCTCGAGAGAGAGAGCTTCCTTGTTGTAAAGCCTCAAGCAAGGATTTTGGGGGCAGCCCTTGCCTCTCGCGCCTTCTTTGTTTCTTAAGATCGCGCAAAATAGCAATTTGTTTTTCGCGTTCTTCGACTGCGTATCCATCATCCATTTCGTTTTCCATACAGGGTCGCCGTGCGCAGCAGGCAGGGCGATGGGCTCAACGCACAGACATAGCATCGGTGAATCAGTGCGCGCCGTCACCTTCGGCCAAAGCCGGAATAATCACGACAAGCACTTTCTGGCCCACGACCCATCCCAATTGATTAGGCAAGCGGAGTTCCGCGTACAACGGTTCCGCTCCCTCGACCGACACGGTCACCCGCTCCTGGTGATCCACATAGAGCCCAGGCCGAGAAATGCCGCTTATGCTGCCGACCAGTCTCAGCGTGTTCACAAACGCCCCCCCATACAAAACTTCCCGTTCGATTTGCTCATAGGCCGCGCTATTGAGGTCCAGGCCGTTCGTGGACCGCATGCTGTTCTCCAGTGCCATCATGTGCAATTCCTCCCTTTTTACTGCTGGAAGGTGCCATCGTAGCGATTGCGCCTAACTGTAACAATTCATCGCGAGGAGGAAGTGGAATTCCGAGGGTGAAATTAGTAACTGGTCACGCCGGCGTTCCATGCGGCTATACGACTTTCGCCTTAGGACTCCTCTCCTAACGGAGCCAGACAGCGTCGGTCGCGAGCATTCCTGCGGGTCGGTGCTCAATGCTGGAGGCAGGGCACGACAGCAACCACCCGCGTGCCTCGGCCAGGCTGACTGTCAACCGCGACATTACCTCCTAATCGCTCCGCCCGTTTTCGCATGCTAATCAGACCGAAGCTGCCTTTTCCACTTCGTAACCGAATTGGTCCGAACCCCTGACCGTTGTCGTCAACGCGCAGTTGTACTTCTTTTTTCCCGCAAAGTAATTCAACGTGAACCCTGGTTGCTTGGGAGTGCTTAAGGACGTTGGCTAGAGCCTCCTTGCAGATCCACAAAATCTCATGACGGATCTCCCGTGGCAGAGTGTCGGCCTCCCGTTGAAGAGATAACTTGAGTTCAACAGGAGTCGATGTGAAAAGCCGTTCAGCAAGAAACGATAAGGCCTCGGCCAGATCCTCGCCTTCCAGCGATTCATGGGACAGAGTCCAGATACAGCGCCGAAGGTCGGCCAGGCTGTCGCGAGCCACGCTGATTGCACGTTGCAAGTAGATACTGGCAGTCTCCGGGTTCTGATGGACTTCGTGTTCAGCCGCCTGCAACTGAAGCGTGATTGCGGTCAAGCTTTGGGAGACCGTATCGTGGATGTGGGTAGCCATCCGGCTGCGTTCTCTTTCCAGCGCTTGTTCATGCTGTAGTGTTTCCTCTCGCTTTTGCTGGCTGATGTCGGTGAGCGTGGCCACCGCCCCGACGATTCGCCGGGCCGAATCTACAATGGGATTAGCGCTGAACAGGATGTCAAAAGCGTTGCCCTTCAGCGAGACCAGGTGACACTCTCTGTAGGAGATGCTTTCCCCACGCAAAGCTTTCTTGAGGGGCCATTCGTTCGCGGTGATGTGAGAGCCATTGCGATCAAATAGTTCGCCCCAGATGTCCTCGACAAGATCTATCGGCATGCCTTCTGGATCTTGTTCGGTCAACTGTTTAGCGGCCGCGTTAGCCATCACGATCAACCCGTCGGCGTCGCAAACCACTATGCCGTCCTTTATGTGGGGCAAAACCATCTCCATCGACGCACTCTGCATCCGGTGCCGGGCGCGAGATGTGACCTCGAAGTCTGTACGCGAGTTCAAGCGGGAGCCGCCAGCAATTGGTATTAGGCGTGCGAGGCCGTTAACATTAGAAATTTTGGAGAAACCATTGGCTTTCATCGCTTCATTCCTCTCATTCCTCGAGTCGTTGGCAATCAGCCCCCGATCCAACACGGGGGCCAAGTGAGAGTTTCCTCTGGCTTAGTGGCAAGGCTTCAACGCGATTCCGCTAAGCAACTACAGGTCAAGCTGCCATCGTGGAATCCATATTCACCAGTCCGCGCCTTACGGCCACATTGATCGCTTCCGTGCGCCCCGTAACTTTTAGTTTCTCGAGGATATGAGTTACGTGTACTTTGACCGTAGCTTCACTGATGTTGAATGCAACTCCGATTTCTTTGTTGCTCTTGCCCGCGGCCAATATTCGGAGAACTTCCATTTCGCGTACGGTTAGTTCCCGATCCGTCACACGCGTTGCCAGCATTGCTCCGACGGCCGGCGGAATCCATGTCCGTCCGGCGCTTACGGCACGGATCGATTCGACGAGTTCCCCGGCGGGCGCATCTTTAAAAAGATAGCCAAGTGCACCTGCGCGCAGCGCGCGATAAATATCCTCCCGCCCCAGATAGGTCGTGAGAATGATCAAGCGTGCCGCAGGTTCCTTCTCGCATATCGCGATGACAGCATCGACCCCACTCATCCCCGGCATCCTCAAATCTAGTAGCCCGACGTCGGGGCGGGTAGCGAGAAAGTTGTCGACCGCTTCCTGACCATTGCAGGCCCTGGCAACGACCTGCATATTCAATTGGCGTTCAATGATCGCTATCAAGCCTTCTCGCACTACCGGATGATCATCGGCAACCATGAGCGTGATGGGTCCTGAATGAACGTTTCCCGGGAGCAGGCGGCGTTCTTGCTGCGGCGAGGTGATCCTGGCCTCGCTTTTGCCCGTCACTGACTGTTTAGGCAGTCGCTCCTCTTTGCGCAAGATCTCTTCCAGAGTTGGTTCCGGGGATACAGGTTCGGCCTTGCTTGGAAGCCTGACCACGTTTACCGGACCGCGCGCGCGATAATCGGTGGTTTTCTTAATCGTGTTCATCACATCCTCCACTGCGAATTTTTTGTGTATGTTGTGTCTGAACTTTGCTTTTCATCAGGTTTTCTTGCTTCGGCGAATACGGCAACTGTTCCGAACCCGCGCGCGCCCCAATATTCAGGTTCCAAGACAAGAAACTCACAATCTTTGTGCCTTCCCTTTTCATTTTTGACACTTTGCTCTACTTCACTGCTTCACTGCGGAATCAACCGCCTCCAATAACGCCTGGTCGTTGACAGGCTTGCTAAGAAAAGCTACGGCGCCTCGTGACATAGCCTGAGTTCGCATATCCGTTTCGTCATACGCCGAAACGAAAATAATCGGTACTTGTGAGTTCTCAGCAGCCAGGTGGCGTTGCAGGTCAAGCCCACTCATTCCCGGAAGCCCAATGTCGAGAATGAGACAGACCGTCCTTGAATCTTTCTCAGACTGAAGAAAATCCTCTGCGGAAATGAAAGTCTTAACCCTGAAGCCCCCGGACTTCAACAACCTTTCGAGAGATTTCAAGACCCACTTGTCGTCATCCACAATGGCTACCGGACCAAGCTCAGGTCTGATAGCCAAGGTGGGAAGCAAAGACGCTGATAAGACTTCTAGCAGAGGATTCGTCGTGTCTCGGAAGGCGGCCAGGTGAAGAAGTGTAGAGTTCATTGTTGTATCTCCTGCTTCCAAGTGCAAAATAACTCTGGCAGGCCTTCCTGTCTATTGGGCTTTGGTCGCACCTCTCTAGGACTTTCGGGAAGAGATTTTCAGCCGTTCACTCATGCGGACCAAGTCAGCCAGGGAACCGGCTTCCATTTTCCGCATCAGTTGACTGCGGTGAATTTTGATCGTTTTCTCGCTGGCGCCCAGTTGGCTAGCAATCTGTTTGTTCAGTAATCCGCCAGCGACAAGGGGGAAAACCTCTCGCTCGCGAGGAGTCAGGGAATCCATACGTTGCTCTAATTCTGAAATTGCGGCCCGGCGTTCTCGCGTGGCGCGATGCTGTCCAATACCGTGCTGAATCGCCTCCAACAGATCCTGTTCTCGAAAAGGCTTCGTTAGAAACTCGACCGCGCCGGCCTTCATGGCGCGTACAGACATGGGAATATCGGCGTGGCCTGTGACAAAAACGATGGGAAGGTCGACGTTTGTTTTGGCCAGCTCTTCTTGGAGATCGAGACCGCTCAAATCCGGCAGCCGGACGTCGAGCACCAGGCAACCGGGCGCATTCGGGCGTTTGGCGCGCAAAAACTCCTGAGCCGAGCTAAATGTTTGGACTTCAAGACCCAGAGTTCGAATGAGTCTCTTCATGGATGCGCAAACGACGGGATCATCGTCCACAACAAAAACAATGGGTGCGACTTCGTTCATGTCTTTCACGCACAGGCTGGAAGTGTGAATTGGAAGGTCGCGCCGCCCTCACTCTCATTGGGAGCTAGCGACAGATGGCCGCCGTGGGCTTCGACAATAGAACGGCATATCGGTAAACCCATTCCCATTCCCGCTGCCTTGGTCGTAAAGAAGGCATCAAAAATGTGAGATGCGTTCTTAGGGTCAAGCCCGGCACCAGTGTCTTGCACAGCAACCATTACGTTGCCTGATTCGTGCATCCGTGACCGGATCAGGAGCAGGCACGGTCGGCCAGTGACTGGAATCATGGCCTCGATGCCGTTCATAATGAGGTTCAACACTACCTGCTGCAACTGGATACGGTCGCCCAGGACTGGCGTAAGGTTTAGTAACAGGTCGGTCTCTGTCGAAATGTGATTCTTCTCCAGTTCGCCAACCACGAGAGCGAGGACCTCCTGGATGATTTCATTGATGTCGACTCGATCCCTCGTGGTAGTTTGCTTCTTCAAGAGGGCACGTACGCGGGTAAGGACTTCCGCAGCTCTTGTTCCAGACTGCGCGATGTCTGCAACGGCCATCCGAACTTCCTCCAGATCGGGAGGCTGACGGTTAAGCAATCGGGCACAGGCGTTGGCATTATTGACAATGGCCGCGAGCGGCTGGTTGATCTCATGGGCGATTGATGCCGTCAGTTCGCCCATAGTCATTACTCGAGCCACGTGCGCCACTTCCGCCTGTGCCAGGCGCAGATCTTCTTCGGCACGCTTGCGCTCGGTAATATCACGGCTGATCGTTGCCAGAGCCAGAGGGCGATCGGTGCCGGCTTCCTTGATGCAGAAGACTTTCTGAAGCATGGGGATCGGAGCTCCGGTCTTAAAATGGCGGAACCGGATCTCCCCCTCCCATTCCCCGTGCCGCAAGATCGCAGGCCAGACTTGGTGCAGGAATTTATCGTTATCCTGGTCGAATATATAATCAGCTACCTTGGTTGTGCGTACAGCCTCATCTCCGTCGAGTCCGGCCAGTGATTGCCCTGCGGGATTCAAGAACACGACGGTACCCTCGAGGGAAGCAATACCGATAAAGTCGCTGCTGTGTTCAATAAGCGAAGTCAGTTTCCGCTGCTCTTCTTCGGCGTGTTTGCGATTAGATAGGTCGCGAGTAATCTTCGAAAATCCGATCAGTTCTCCGCGTCGATCGCGCACCGCGGTAATCACAACGCTGGCCCAGAAGCGGGAGCCGTCCTTCCGTACACGCCACCCTTCGTCTTCGGAACGACCTTCCACAGCCGCCTGGTCGAGTTGTCTCCGCGCTATGTTCGGCTCAGAATCCTCTGGTAAATAAAAGCGCGAGAAGTGCTGACCGATAATCTCCTCTGCTTTGTATCCCTTGATTTTCTCCGCCCCCGCATTCCAACTGGTAATGAGGCCGGACGGATCCAGCATAAAAATGGCATAGTCCTGAACGCTCTCAACCAGCAAGCGATTCCGTTCCTCGCTGTGCCGCAGTTGCTCTTCGGTTTTCTGGCGCTGTGCAATCTCACTGAGTAAGACCTGATTCGCGTTCTTGAGCTCCGCGGTTC
Organism: uncultured Acidobacteriota bacterium; assembly: GCA_963842075.1. Classification (GTDB taxonomy): domain Bacteria; phylum Acidobacteriota; class Terriglobia; order Terriglobales; family Acidobacteriaceae; genus Sulfotelmatobacter. The sequence continues at coordinate 420,850 of CAWJFA010000025.1, forward strand.
GCTCCTCGACGCGAAATTCCAGCTCGGTTTTAGCTCGATGGAGTGCTTCCTCCGTGTGCCGTCGTTCCGCGATTTCGAGCCGCATTGCGTCGGGACTGGGCAACGCGAGGGCCTGAGGAACCAGACGCACAAGCAGTATGGCCGTTAAGACGGAGGCCAAAGCGGTAACAGCTTTGACGCCGCCGGAAAGCCAGTAGTCTGCATGCCACAGGGTCCAAACCTCCATGACATGAGTGCCGCCGCAAGCCAGAATGAATACTCCAAAGCACACAAATATCCAGTTAAACGGCAGGTCACGTCTTTTGCGAATGAAATCGACAAGCGTGATGGGAATGGAAAAGTAGGCCAGCGCGATCAGTGAATCCGAAATAAGATGCAGCCACACCAGTCGCGTGTTCCACAGGTAGCAATACCCGTGAGGCATGAAGTTGTTGGGGGAAAACAAATCCCTCAAGAGTTCCATGATGATCCTCCCACGACGCCTTTTTTTGTAAGCTCACAGAGAGGACTGCCGCGATGTTCGAGTCCTCCGGCAATTGGCAGCATGTGAGTTGCGATAGTACTCACTCGCTGTTGGGGGTGAACCAGGAGCAAAGAGGCCCCATCTTTCGAAAAGCTATTTCGAAGAAGTGTCTCCTGAACCCCCTCCGCTTTCGTAGTTGGCGACCATTTAACCACTGGGTGTCATGCGAAGCAGTCACAAAGTGGACAGTCGCTCATTCATTTCCAAAAAACCCTCCGTAAAGAATCGTTCACTTTCAAACCATTGCCGTATTCAATCAGTCCTGAACTCTTAAAACGTTTCATCAGAACGTTAACGCGTTGCCGAGTAGCACCAATCATCTCGGCTAACGTCTGCTGACTTATTTTGGGAGGAGGATCAAACTTGCCGGGCTGGGCCAGGAAGAAGAGGACCCGGGCTAATCGTTCTTCGCTTGAATCCATAAGATTGTTCACTAAGTCCCTCTCAATTCTTGTGTGGCGTCCAAGCAGGTAAATAACGAAGTCATAACAAGCGTGGCCTCCTCCAAGCAAAGCGCGTATCATAGCGGTGCGATCGATTTTAAGTACCCGCATGTCTGTAAGAGCAACCGCGTTATGGAAGCGGAAAGGTTGATCTGCGGCGATACAGCTCTCGCCGAAGAAATCTCCTCGAGAGAAAATACCAATGATCGCGTCTTTACCTTGGCGGGACGTCGCTGTGAGTTTCACCATGCCCTTCTCAATGTAGAAAAGCGAGTCGTTGCGTTCGCCTTCCGCGAAAATGATGTGCTTCCCGGGGAACCAGGCAGATTTCTTCTCCGGGTTGATGGAAGCCAGAAAAGAAGCGGCATCGAAAACCCTTGCAGTGGCGCGCTGCATTTTACTGCTGACCTTTCAGTTGGCTCCATGAATAACGAATACCATTTACCTTGTCAAGAGGAGTTGAGAAGATCGCCGGAATCATTGAAAGTAGCAATGTTCTATAGCCGGCATACCAGCTTTGAAGCGCATTCTAGCGGAAGGTCGAGTGAGATACGAGGCGATAGACGTCTAATCGATACAGTACGTAACGATACCCGTTTGCATCGATGCCGCGTTTAATGTAGGAAAGTAGCACGCGGATGAAAAATAAGAAGCAACAAACGGCGCCATCTCATTTTCCCTCTGTTCCTCTGGCCGAAGCAGTTGATAGTCGAACCAGCAGACACGGAAAGATCGTGTCAGAAATCCTCAGCGATCTGCGGAAGCTCGACGAACATAGTGCGATCAAAATTGATCTTTCCGAGACCGGGGAAAAGAAGGCGGATCTTCGTTCCGCACTCCACCGCGCCGCCAAAAACAACAAAATGAACCTGGCCACTACGTCTGATGAAAAACATCTTTTCGTGTTCCGCAAGCTGCCACCGTTGCGATAGATCTAGCACCTGTCTAGTCAGAGAGTCCACAGAATTGTCCTATTGACGATTCCGCGGCACCGCCCCTACTGCCAAAGTTGTACAAAACCATCTGACCTGCGACGGACTCAGTTGTACCTTTCTATTCGGAGTCTAGCTTCCCCCCGAGGAGGAATTGTTCTCGGAAAGTTCCACCTCTAACATCGTTTTGTGGATTGGCCCAACGGCCCGCGGTTACGCGGTTCTGCGTGAAAGACTTTCCGATCGGCGGTTCTCTGCCTCAACAGTTTGCGTGGCAGTTGTGATTCCAGCGCGCGCTTGGTTAGTTAGCGAAACGGCGAAAAGGTTAATGGACAAGGATGGGAGATAGGATATGGAAGTGCTGGAGATTGAAGGGCCGCGCCGCAAATGGAGACGGTCGGCACAGCTCGGCATTGTCTTGATTGTTCTCGGAACCATTGCGTTGGGCACAATCCTCAGTGCAAGCGCCTTCACGGTGGCGCTCATCGGATGGCTTCTGGTCTTGACCGGTGTTGCAGAAGCCGTTTATGCGTTCCGTACCCGGCGGTCGGATGGATTTCTTTTTCATCTGGTCCCCGGCATCGCCGCAGTTCCTATTGGTCTACTCACTGCCACTCATCCGGCTGCGGGCGAAGTTACGTGGATGTTGCTCTTCGCATCCTTCTTCACAATCGTCGGTCTATTCCGCACGATTTCGGCTTTTTGGCTGAAGTTTCCCAATTGGGGTTGGACGATGCTGGAGGGGCTGGTGACGCTCATAATCGGCTCCGTGATGTGGGCAGCGTGGGTTTGGGTAGTGCCTTGGTTCTTTGGCTTCGCGGTCGGACTGTCGCTGATTCTCCGCGGTTGGTCATCGATCATGTTTGCGCTGGGCCTTCGTCGTTTGAGCAGGCAACGACGGGGAGAGGCAAGGGAGCACGAACCGCAGAGGAAATACAGACGAACATCGGGACTTGCGCCTAGTTGAGCAGGAATTCCAGCAGTCAATTCCAAAAATAAATCATATGGAGGTAGATGATGTCAGCACAAAAAGGAAACCAACCATCAACTTCACAATCAACTTCCAAGGGAGAACAGAGTTCCAAGGGAGAGCAAAGCGGACGACGGACTTCTCTGGCCCGCCGCGACGCTTTTCCCTCGGTTCCGTCACTGTTGCTGGACCCGCTCGGCTTTTTCGACGACAGCCCGTTCAGTTTGCTTCGGCGAATGCAACAGGAGATGAATCGAGTATTTGCCCAACCTGGACTGAGCTCTCAGGGAGCTGCTTCCAACCCGGTTTGGGTGCCACCAATCGAAGTTGCTTACCGCGATGGCAACTTTGTAGTGTCAGCGGAATTGCCCGGCCTCAAGGACGAAGACATTTCCGTGGCGATCAGAGACGATGCCGTCATCATCCAAGGCGAACGGCAAATCGAGCACGAAGAAGACGAAGGTGGCGTCCATCGAACAGAGCTCCGATACGGGCAGTTCTACAGGGCGATTCCTTTGCCTGAAGGGGCCCAGGTAGACCAGGCACGGGCGGAGTTTAAGGATGGAATACTGCAGGTGAGCGTTCCAGTTCCGCAGGAACAGAGAAACGAACGCCAGATTCCGATCGAGACTTCTGGGTCGTCACAATCTGGGTCCTCGAAACCGGCTGAAGGAAAGGCTGCATCCACTGAGAGTTCGGATACCAAAAGAGCGGCTTGAAGTCAGGGCAAGAGTTTGCTGGTCGTCGTGGCCGATCGCCTTCGCCCGCATCCCCGGAAGGTTCCTTGGCCGGACGACCAGCAATTCGTTATCGGAAGCGAAATAGTCGGAAGCGCCTGATATCAGTTTCATGAAGCACAGCCTAGCCCCGTTCAGACCCAATTAGAAACATGCCCCTGAAGCTAACGTGCGAGCTCCAGAGGCGTGAATGGCAGACTCCAAGATTTTCGAAATTCACCATCGGATACCAAACGTCACAGGCACCATCCGTGTGGCAATCCGTCCGGTGTCGGCATAATGGTAGCGTGCTTCAGCGAAGACCTTAACTCCAGCCCTGAGTTTGACGTCGAATCCAGCGCCCAAACTGCCACCCACGCCGCCCTCTGTGATTCTACCGATCACTTGATTTCCCGGCACGAGAGTGTTGTAGAACATTCCAAAGAACGGATCAAAGATGAAAACTGGAACGAGGGCCGGCCGCGTGAAGTCGATTGTTCGCCGATAGTACCCAACTCCGCCCACAACATACGGATCGATTGTGCGGTGCGAACTTAAACGGAGCTTCGGGTCGACCGTGATTGACCACAGGTGTGCATTGCCACCGGGTACGTCTGCTTCGGAGAGGACCTTATCACTAACTCCAAAACCGTGGTATGTGTAATTGAGAGTAGTGGTGAAATGAGAAGTGAAGTTATATCCGCCACCGAAAGTCACGTGCCATCCGTTATTAAGGCGGGTGCTGATGTCCGCCACCAAAGGTGTAAATCCCGCGCCCACGTCGAACGTGTAACCATGCGCATCCTGAGCCTGGGTGTACGACGTTGCAGCGAGTAACATCAGAATAAACGCGAGTAGCTGGATCGAGTATTTCCGAAAGAAATAGCTGAATGTTGTCTTACCGGTCGCTTGCATGTCTTTCCTCATCTGCCACATCTGAGGCGGCCATTTCCGAATGCTAGGAGCATCCTCCGTTAGCAACAATTCCTCGTGAGGATGAGGAGTTGTTCGGAGAGGCCGAATAGGCACTGGTTACTCACGGGGTAGACTCTGCAATACGACTTAAGCCGTAGAGCCTTTCAATAAAGTTTTTGCTAATTTCCAGAAGAGCCCACAGCGGGTTCGACTCTCAACAGCGAAAACTTTGGCCTATTCCGCAATCCATCCCGCTCCGAATACGATTTGAGCATCTATGGCGTGGGACAGGTCTTCACGGCCGGCGATGTGAGACATGGTTCCGTCAAGCGCTGCGCCTCGGCGGTCGGCGATGGCGCGATGGCGGTCACCTTCGTCCATCGCTACATCATGAGTGGTTAGCCCCGGCTGACTGACCGCGGATACATTTAACGTGCTACAGACAGCAGCTGCTGTTGTTTCGAAGAACGCTCAAGAAGCCTGCCTGTTCTGGCCGTCGGCTGGCTCAGCCTGCTGTTTTTGGATCTCACGCAGTACCTGAGCTTTCACCCTATCGACAATATGCGGCACCTCTTCGGGCGCAACATTAAGAATTCTGGCAACCGCCTCTTTCGAAAACCCTTCCATGGCAAAGAGCTCAAAGACGATGCGATCGCGCTCTGGCACGCGAGCGAGAGCGTGCACGATCTGCCGCACTTCTTCCGCTCGTTCCAGTTGTTCCTCCGGATCGCTCGTGTAACTTGGTGGATAAAAATCTCGTTTGTCATATTCGCTGTCGTCCAGCTCTTCGGGAAACCAAACCTCACCATCGGCATCGGCCGTAATAGGCATTTCTTCTAGGGTGCTCAGTTCTGCTTGTGTTAATCCTTCGAGACTTTTTCGATGCCTCTCCGCTGATTGTCTTTTGCCGAAGTACCTTTCCAATCGCTCATTCGCCAGCTTATACAGCCACTCTTCCAGCGACAAATTCGCTGGTTTCCGATCGTAGTGTTCATAAGCCTGTAGAACAACTTCGTCGAGAAAATCGCCGCTGGTGTAAAGCGGCGACCGGACTTGGGAAGTAAGGTGTGCGATGCGCAGGCGGCGCTTGATGTAGGACCTGAGAGGCTTCAGCAGAGGAAGAATCTGCTTGAAGAATTCTTTCTTGTTTTGCGCATCGGCGAGCATAGCCAGTCGCCCCTGTTGCTGGTGCAGCCGTTCACCCTGCTGTTTGCCTCTAATTGTCCGAGCGTGTGTTGCTGATGTGTGCTCCTCGCGCATGAGTTTTCCAGCTAATCTTTCAATGGTTCGACCATTGGTTCGACGGCGCGGTGGGATTTCAGCTGTTCGGGGCCTCAAGGCGAAAGCGCGCCACGGGGTTGGCCTCTCGAAGAGCGATTCTCGACCGCCTTTTTCAGCTTTTGCAGGATCATCGCTGAAATTTGCTGCGGAGTATACTTCTTACCCTGAGCCACAATGACCACGTGGTCGCCATCGCGCTCCACTTTGTAGGAAACCATTTTTACTTCATCGGCTACCTCTTCGTAGCGGCGTCCCATGAAGCGCTTGATCGAGTAAATCGTGTTTTCGGGATTGGTAATTCCTTGGCGTTTGGCGACCTGGCCCACGAGGATTTCCCCCGTCTTGGTGAACGCAACCACCGATGGCGTTGTTCGCCCGCCTTCTTCATTAGGGATGACCTTGGGCTCGCCACTTTCTATCGCCGCCACTACTGAGTTAGTGGTGCCGAGATCAATGCCAATAATCTTGCCCATCTTTGGGCCTCCGGGTTTCTTAATACAAGTGCGCCTGTCGGCGGTTGTGATCGTTTAGTCCTTACATGTTGGGTGGAAAATGTTCAAACATCTTGTCCACCGATTTTTCGAGATCCTTCGTAGCTTTGTCCGGCTTGTCGGGAAGAGTGTCGCTTGCCGATCCTCGCCAAATCAGCTTTTTGCTTTTGGTATCGAACATGTCGATGATCAGGGTTCCGACCTCATAGTTGTCGACCCAGGTCGTTGCCTCACCAAACCCTCCCCAGCGCCAGCCGGGAAAACCATCGTAGAACGTTCGCAGTGTGGGCCTTTCGCGGGTAGTGTCGATTGCCATAATCGTCACATCTCCCTCGGAGGGAACTTCTGTCCAGCCTTTTTTTGCCAGTTCTCTATTTACAGCTTCCTTGATGCGGTCATCCCAGAGCGGGTTCGGTGTTTCGATCTTGCCCCACGAATAGGTCTTGTATTGTGAGAAATTCACATGGTGGTCGTAATCGGTTTTGATATCGCGTGAGAATGCTGGAAGCGTCATGGCCAGCAAGATGGCGACAAATAGCACAGAGCGGACTTGAACTTTCATATCCTCTCCTTAGTGTTCGTGTTCCTATCCGACTAACGACGGCCGGACGGACGAATCAGCCAGGATCCAAACTGAAAGACTGCCCTTATGCAGCGACAGATTTTTCAGAAAGCGACCTCTACGACGGAATGCTAGCGATCAGGCGTGCTCGTGACAATTGCACATCAGAAGGAACGGGGATTCCGAAGGGACGCGTAGAGTCGAGCCAAACTGGCGTCATAGGCCCCTGTAAGACTTTAGCCGTATCTGGGTCGAGTGTCGAACGGCGTCGGACCGATGCGACTTAGGCTTGAATATACTCGGCGATTTAACGGTGGGATTCTTCCGCCGGCGGCGCGCTATACACTGCCCATGTGAGCAGCTCCCGGATCTCCGACTGCAGGTAAAAACCTTCTCCGATCAAAGGCGCAACGGCTCCCCCGTGAATTGCCTCTGAGAAAAGCTCGCGAGTTTGCTCATATCCGGGGATATGCAGCCTTTTTACAAGTTCGATAAGATCGGCTCTCGGCATTTCGCCCTCTGCGATCAGCGACAATAGCAGCATGAGTCCGTCGGGTCCAACAAATCTTTCGAGTGACAAGCCCTCCACCAAGCTACGTGTTTTTCGAAATTCACGTCGATCGTCGTACCGGCACAGACTATGGACTAGCCTTAAACCTGTAGCTCTGGTAATGCCGCGCTTATCGTCGGTAGTGAGCCACTCCACCCGTCCAGCCTCGATGCTGGTGATGAGCTCACCGCAGGAAGCGCATCTCCAACCCATTAAAGGACCGCGTCGGTTTTCGCTCGCCTTGTTCATTGCTGAATCCTCTTCTAATTGTCTCGCCCGGATAGTCGCCTTCTTCCATCCTGTACCGCTAAATCATCTCGAGTGGTTGCGGCCGCGACGGCGGCGGAAACTCTCGATCCAGCGCAGCGAGATCGCTGTCAGTAAGGTGGAGATCGAGCGCTCCGCGGTTTTGCCGAACGTGTTCCGGAAGTCTTGCCCTCGGAATTGCCACAACTTTGTCTTGACGGAGCACCCAGGCAAGCGCCACCTGGGCCGGAGTCGCCCCATGACGCTCTGCGATCTCCCGTAGAGTCGGGTGATCCAACATCCGGCCCTGCTCGATCGGCGAGTACGCCATGATAGGAATGTGGCGCTGCCGGCACCAAGGCAGCAGATCGTATTCGATGCCACGCCGCAGCAGGTTATACAGCACCTGGTCAGTTGCAACAGCCTTCCCGCCTGGAATGCTTTCAACCTCATTCATGTCCGAAAGATCGAAGTTGCTTACACCCCAATTACGGATTTTGCCGCCACGCACCAGTGCCTCGAATGCGCTGATGGTTTCCTCTAGTGGTATTTGTTCGCGCCAGTGCAGGAGGTAGAGATCAAGGCGATCCGTCTGGAGACGTCGCAGGCTGCGCTCGCATGCATTCACGGTACCTCTTCGGCTGGCATTGTGCGGCAGCACCTTGCTAACCAGGAAAACGTTGTCACGACGGCCGGCAATGGCTTCTCCCACGAGCTTCTCGGCGCCGCCATTCGCATACATCTCAGCGGTGTCGATCAGGGTTATGCCGAGATCAAGGCCGACGCGCAGCGCCTGGATCTCCTGTTCCCGGGGATGCTTTCGTTCCGCCATGCCCCACGTCCCCTGCCCGAGCACCGGAATGGCCTCGCCATTCGGCAAGGTCGTAGTGCGGACTGTAGTCACTGCTAACATGCAACCTCCATTAGAGGTGGGTGAGATCGGACCCATCGCACCCAAAGTGGCGACGTCTCATTAGGATGGCAATTCACCTACCGCAATATCATCGGCGTAGCACCATATCCAGCGCTCACCTGGTTCAATGGAACGTATAAGTGGATGCGCTAGGTGGTGATAATGTTTTCTCGCGTGTCTGTTCTTTGATGAATCGCAGCACCCGACATGGCCGCAGACCAGGCATAATCGCAGATGAATCCACGTGTCGCCAATCTTCACGCAGTCTTCACAAACATGCTTGTTTGTCTTGGTAATTTTGATTTCATCCAGGTGCGTACATTCAATTGGCATTGCGTATTCTTCCTTCTGCAATTCAAAGTTGAAAACTCAGGCAAGCGCTGCGGCTCACCTTATGGCCTCCTGTGAACCGGGGGCGCTGGACGCAGGGGCGCTATATGCGGCGGGAATTCGCGGTCCATCATGGGTCCAATGGGTCTTCCCATCCGAAGGTTTTCGACTTGCGCCGGCTCAAGTGGCCGGCCCGGGTGTTCGGCCATCGCCGCGCGCTCTTCTGAAAAGGGCACGGCGGTTGGTGGGGGCGTACTGCGAGTGATCAACCTGGAAGAAGTTGGCCGCGAAGCTTCGATATTCCCGGCTCGCGGACTTTCAGCAGGACCGCTCCGGCCTGCGACAGGTGTGCTCCGTCCTGCGGCCGAAGCCGGCCTGCTTTCAGCAGCGGTGCTTCTGCCCGCGGACGAAGCGGTTCTTGCTGCAGCTGCGAGCGGATGGTTCTGCACCGGAGGAGCCTTTACAGGCTTTCCGGGGGCAGCAGCTCGGGCTGTCGGGTTGACCGCCGGATGCGGCGAGACTTGCGCCCTGGCAAGCTGCTCAGGCGGAATGCGCACGGCCTGTCTTGCCACAGGTTCCCCATTGCTAAAAGCATTTTTCGGCACTGCGGTGGTCGCGATGGTTTTATATGCATAGTGAACATTATTAATATTTGTAATGTTGGTTATGTTCGTGATGTTGGTCACATTGCGGATGTTGGTGATGTTCACCACGCGTAAGTAGTCACCGCCATAGTGGTACCAGGGAAAGAACGGCTCGCCCGGGCCCAGCGGAAACCAACCTACGAGGTTCACGTTAATTCCAACTCCGAAGCCCGGGCCTCCCAGGAACGCCACCATAGCTGGCGCAAAAACTGGAAGCGGAACGATGGGCCCAGGCAGCCATCCCCAGGCGACTCCGATGTGTACCCATCGGCCGTAGTGGAAAGTACAAAATCCCCAGGGTTCGTCTTCCACCCAAGTCCAGCCCCACGGACCGATCCACGCCCAGCGTCCGAAGTGAAACGGAATCCAACCTACAGCAACCGTTGGATACCAAATCGGTCCGTAGTCGGCCACCTCGTCCCAGTGACCATATTCATCGAGATCGTCATAGCCAGGCAGTGCCGGGCTCACATATTGGCGGGATCGTGAGGATTCAAGCCGGCGGTCGCGACCTTCACTCCACCGATCGAAGTCGTCGGGAGGCGGCACCGGCATGGATTCGACGTTGACCGTATCGTGTCCGGTCAACTTCGCTGCTTGCCTGGATTCAATCGTCGCAGAAACCCCGCCGCCCGTTACTTCCACGCTACCGCTGTTCACGGTCAGGAACGTATACGAACCGCTGGGATCAACGTCAACCCGATAGTTCCCCGGTCTCTGAAGAGTAAGAGCTCCGTTCGGCGTGTCCACTTCGACCGTGTTACCGCTAGGAAGCTGATAGACACTAATGCGCAACGAGCCTTGGTTCAGCCCAAGCTGCATAATCTGATCGTTCAGATTTGTCACCGTCAGGTCCGTGTTGTTCGACATGCGAACGGTGTACGGTCCCACCTCGAGTTCGGCCCACGAGCCCTTATCGGTGTACATCCGATCGCCGGTGGTCACCGTAAAGTTGAGCGCGGCTTCGCTCCATTCAGTGAGACCCGCACGCAAAAAGGAAACCTTGCCCTTCAAATAACTGATCCGGGCCGCTCGAGCGGGAGGATTGTCTGCAGACGAATTGTCAGTGGGGGGCTGTTCCTGCGTGGCGGCAATTCCAGGAGCGCCGACCAGACTTGCGGCGAGGACAGCGTTGATTTGTCCAGGAGGTTTGTCAGCAGTTGCGAGGAGGGGATTCTTATCTGCGGTGGAGACCGGTGTTTGGGAGTGGACATAAGTTGTGAAAAGACATAAGAAAAGGATTCCGAGACATTCGCGGTTCCAGTTCCTCAACACTCGTGCGCACAGCGGCTCATGGGTCACTTGAAACCTCCTGGCCTCTGGAGGCTATCGGTCCTGAATACTCAAATTCAATTGAGCGTGAGGACGAAGGGAAATTCCGAAATGAGGGGGACGATCAGGTCACGCGCGAGTGAGAGATTCTAGTACGACTTTAGCGCTAGAAACGGTAGAAAAATATTCTCTATTTTCGTGGCTTAGTAGAGGTGAAGCTCTTGCTGGAGGAGCTTCCGGGTGCGAGCCAGTTCTCTACTTCTATTAGCGTCCAACTTCGGATAGCTCAGGTTCAGTCCTTCGAGGGCGTCGACCACGGCGGAGGCTACGACAAGCCGACTGAACCATTTGTGGTCTGCCGGCACCGCATACCACGGAGCCCAGGCGTGGCGGTGTGGCGAATCATATCCTCATAGGCTTCCACGTATGCATCCCAGTACTTGCGCTCCTGAATGTCTGCCGTGGAAAACTTCCAGTTCTTTTGAGGCTCTTCCAGCCGAGCGATAAGTCGTTGTGCCTGTTCCTCCTTGGAAAGATTCAGAAAGAATTTGCGGACCAGAATGCCGTTGCGGCTCAGATAACGTTCAAACGCGCAAATGTCTTCCAGCATTTCTTCGTAATGCGAGCCATTAAAAATTCCGATCCGCTGCCGCTCCGTGGTTCGCCACAACTAATCATGATTTCTCTCTTCTCCAGTAGGCTGCTTGAAAGAATAAGCCTGGCACCCTTGCGGGTTGACGCTCGATATCACGTGTTTGATGGCGCTATCTTTTCCTGCAGCCTCCATGCCCTGAAAGCTGATAAGAAGAACTGCCCAGCATTTCTGGGCGAAGAGCTGATCTCGCGGGGGAACGACCCGCCCAGACAGATAAGCAGCAAAGGTCCGCCAGGTCATTTTTATCTCTTCATCATGAACTTCTTTGACGGCATTGGCCTCGCCACGCCGTCGCCTCAACGCCTCTCCCGTTCGGATTGCCGTTTCAAGAAAGCTGAAAACCTATCCTCGAGCTTGGCGAAGATTGACGTTGCATCCTCACTACCTTTAAGTTGCTTCTCCAGGCTCGAAATGTCAGAGTTCAACGCTGTGTATTCTGGATCCCGACCCGCGTAACCCAGCTCTTTGGAGCGCTCGAGTTGCTTTTTAGCTGTTTCCAGAAGCGTCTGCGCCGTGGCCTTATCCTTCTGACTCTGTTCCTTAGCCTGATCGATCGCCGCTCGCGCGAGAACCAGAGGCAACGGAGTAACATGATCAACGACAGCTAGAGTGTTGAGGGCGGTAAGCAATACCGTATTGGCCTCTTGCGTCTTTTGTTGATCAAGTAAGCGTGCGGCCTCTGTCAGAGCCAAGGGATAACTTGCAAGCGGCAGATTATAAGTACGCACGCGGATCTCGCTCGTCAAGCCATAGAGTAAAATCCTCGCTGCCGGAAAATCCTTCGCATCGACTGCCTTTGATGCATCTGAGGCGAGTTGCAAAATAGCCTTGCTGTCTTGCGGCGCTGCGTCGATAACCACGACCTGCAGACTAACGGGAATTAGAGCCGTAGTCGGATTGCGAGCCACCAGGACGTCAATCTTTCCCGTGGCCCGTTCGATGGCGGCATGTGCTTCGTCAATTTTGTTCGCAGCAATGGCCCTGACAGCTTTATTCGTTTCTTCAACGGCTGCGATGGCTTCCTGGTCCAGATTCTTTTCTGCCTCTTGCTGAGCTTGCTGCCGTTGTTTCTCGATCTCAGGCCGCGCCTGTTGTTCGGCGTCTCGCCGCTGCTTCTCCAAGTCAGGCTGAGTTTGGGACTGGGTTGTGGGTTGCGCCGGCGCTGTTGCAGCGGTGGAAGTGTTATATCTAGTGCTAGAGCATGATGCTAGGCTCAGGCACAATACAACCGTGAGACTCACCAGTAAAGTCAATACAGATATTGTGTCTTTCATAAGCGATCCTTTCGATTATTCCTTCCGGTCATCGCATGAGTTCACCCGCACTGAGGAGACGCGCAGTTCGACACTCTTCTTACACTGTCGGATCCTAGCGACTCGGCAGTGTCGATAACAATTCGTTGAGAGATTGAGATGGAAGTCGAGAAGCTCAGCTAGAAACTCGTCCTTCTTGCGCCAGAGATCAACCTACTACTTAAGAACGAGACAAGAGACATCCGCCAGAATGCGGAAGGCCGGCCGGAAGAGGAGCCGGCCGGCCTTTTGCGGGGCGCAAGCAGCGGGTTCGCCACAACATCTTTCATCTACTGGCAATCTCAAGCTTCTGCTCCAGCTTGTCGAGCCTTGCCCGAGTATCCCCATAGCGCACGAAAGACGAAATCATGTCCGACAGTTCATGGGCGGTCTCAGCATTCTCCTTGAGATATTCCGTATAGTTGCCTGATGTCGGTCGAAGTTTGTTTTCGTTGAGGTGATTGATGGCCGCTGTGGTATTGGCAGCCAGGTCTTTCATGAGAGGAATCGAACGGTCGATAGCTTGCTTTTGCCAATCAGAGGCCGAATCCCGCATGGCGTTGAGCTTGTCGATGGTGCGCGCCAAGTTGTTGATGTGGTCTTTGATGTTGTTCAGCATGTACGCGTGACTTTCCCAGCTCAAATCAGACAGTGTCATCGCTTCCATCTCATCTGCATCCTTGCTCAAAGTGGCTGCTTCGTCCCGGGCCTCTGCGAGAAGGCGAGTGACCTCAAGATTTTCCTCATTGCGCGAGGCCGCTAGCAGTGCAAGGGGTGAAAGCAGAAACAACACGAACGTTGCCAAGACTCCCGCTACGAGGCGAAGCATTGTTTTTGGCATGATCCGCATACTTGTCTCCTTTATTTGTAGTTGCCTGACCCTCCTTCTTCCTACGACAACCGGCCAGTTGGCCGCTTGAGGACGGTGAACCGCAGATTCAGCCATGCCACCTTACCCAGGCCTGCAGCTCACAAAAGAAAGAAGAAGCAGTCCATTACGCCGTTCTCATGTCCTCAGTTCAAAATGCTAACAACCGGCATCAAAGCAAAACAATTCCTCAGGAGAATGAACTTAGGTTCCGAAAAGAGGAGTAAGGCCGTATCTGCTGCGGGTAAGAGAGATTCGTACGACCTTAGCAGTAGTAATCCCAGTTCGGAACGAAGAACTGCGGTCGACCGAATGGCGCCCCAACCGCAGAGTCTTCTAGGTCGCCGCCGCGATCCGGTTCCAGTTTGACCTCGATGTCATTGGCCACAGCTTCGACGGCGCTGACCTTGAGAGCAGCATCCTCGGCACTCCACTTTTTCAGGTGTGAATCCACCCAGCCCGTCAAAGTAACGATGCCGTCTTTTACGGTTACACCGATCTCGTTTGGCTGAAGTTTGGCGTCCCACTTCAATTCAGCCAGTACATCCTGTTGAATCTCTTCGTCAGTTCGAACCAATGTTGCGGTTGCCATAATTTGTTTCTCCTCTCGGTTGATCTTGTGATTCGTCCGCCCAGCGACTGAGCTTTTTGGTTAGGGCTCATAAGTGCGCTGAGTGTGAGCATCCAACGTTGCGTGGGATCAAATAGTATGGGTTGGTTCTTAACCAGAAATGCTAGTAAGCAGAGACAAGAGAAACAATTCATCTTGAGAGTGACATCGGATCCCCAAAGGACGGGTAGAAACGCCTTCAACGTGTGCGGGAAGTCTCGATACGACTTTGGGACTAAAGGAATCAATTGCGAAGGGTCGAACAGTGAGTAGCGTCAGTCGCATCCGAAGCACTCTGATTACGAAAGTGCAATCTTTAGCCGACCAAATGTGATCTAGCCGAGTGCGTCCCATCGTAATATTCTGTCGTCTCCCTGCCCCTAACCCTTTGTCTACCGAAAAAATGTCAAACGAACTTGGGTCGCAAGCCTTACGAGATTTGAGGGAGCAAATAGCCAGGGAGGCTGATCCCGAGAGGCTACGTGAACTCGTGATCAACATCAATGCGCTTCTGAGCATGATTGAAGATCAAGTCGCGAAGCTAGAGGGACGGGAGTCTCCTCCGCGCAATTGAATGCACGATGCGACGTAAAACATTTGTAACTGTCCCATAGTAGACAGACAACCTTGCGTCGCCCAAGTAGGGTAAACGCCAGACAGCTTTAACGCATCTTTCCGCCGCGCACCTTTCCTAGTGACGGGTCCCTGCGAAGGCCGCCAGTCCAATCTGAGAGGATTCTGTGATTCTGTCATGGGGAATAAACTATCCGTTTCGTCTCCACTTGTCTTAACCGAACCGGTCGAGGAACTCTTTGATTCTCTCTCCGCTCTACCGCTTTCGATCCACTGCCTTAAATGCGGCACTAAATTGTTGCATGTGCACGCCACATTCGTCTCGGCCAGCGGGAAGGTATGGACCCTTCCATTGCCAATTTGCCCAAATTGTGAGCCCCCGCAGATCCGGGCTGAGGGCTCTGACACAACTTCTCTTCGCCAGAAAAGGAATTTTATGATTCAGTTCAACGAAACTCTTTCCAGTGGCCCGTCGCTAAAGCTGAGCGAATGCCATCGCGAGATACTGGTCCCAACCGGATAAACTTTTCAAATAACGATCACCGCGATATCGCGCTACGTACTTCTGGAACTGTTGGTGGGGAAGGAATTCGATCAGTTGCGAGAAGACGGTGCGCCCGGTGTTCATCCCGCATTGTCACGGTTGGGTACGGGGGCCGCCAAGCACGCTTCTTAACGCCATCTGAATTTCAAATCGTTTTAGCCCCACACCGTACGTATCACACTGAACTTACGATGTTTGCCTATTTCAGTGCACTGCTGTCCGGAGAAGGTTTCGCAGTGAACCCAGGCTTAGCCCCTTACTGTTTTTTCCAACCGTTCAGCCGCGGCGAATTGTTCGCCTCTTCATATAACTCGCCGTGCTCACACCGTCAGGCATCGTCCACCTCGATATCAAACTGGCAAACAACTTGGGTCAGATCAAACGTGGACATGGCAGCATCGGCCGTGCCCTAAAACACTTATACGACCTTGGCAGTAGAGGGACAATTTCCGATGCGGCGTACACTGATAGCGCCTATCGGACCCGAAGACGTAAGCGTTTGACACACTCCGATTGTGAACGATTTCACCAACCTCGCCATGAATGGAAGTTATGACCATCTGCAAGTGGTCCTCTCAGTAGTCATCGCGGTTTCCGCGTCATACAGTGCTCTCGAATTCTCCGGCCGCGTAACCACCGCTACTCGCGGGCGATTAGCGTGGCTGTACGGCGGCGCGGTTGCGATGGGGATCGGTATCTGGGCGATGCACTTCACGGGGATGCTGGCTTTTCGGTTGCCGGTGCCAATCGGGTACTACTGGCCAACCGTTCTGCTATCGGTTGTGCTGGCTGTGGTTGCGTCGGCGGGTGCGCTATATCTGGTGAGCCGCCACAATGAGCCTCCGATCTATACGGTGCCTGCCGGAATCATCCTGGGCGGCGGAATTGCGGGCTTGCATTATATGGATATGGGCGCTATGCGCCTGGCTGCGGTGTGCCAATTTGATTTCGCCCTCGTTGCGGTTTCTATTCTCCTTGCAATGGGATTCTCATTCGCCGGCTTGTGGCTGGCATTCTATTTTCGAGAGGAACCGAAGAAGGCTGTTTGGCGGAAGATCGGCGGCGCTTTGGTTATGGGCGCTGCTATTTCTGGAACGCACTATACGGGAATGGCGACGGCTAGTTTTATCCCTTCCGCCATTCCTCCAGACATGTCCCACGTGGTGAACGTCTCGTCGCTGGGCACTCTGGGAATTGGCATTGTAACTTTGATTCTGCTTGGCTTGGCGATGCTGACGTCAGATGTTAGCCGGCGCTTCGAGGCGCAGGCGCGCGAACTGCAATCCAGCGAAATGCGCTACCGGCAGCTATTTGAAAGGAGTCTGGCCGGTGTTTACCGAACTACCGTGCATGGGCAATTTCTGGACTGCAATGACGCTTTCGCCAGGATTCTCGGTTTCACTTCGAGGGAAGAATATCTTTCCGATCCGGAACGCGATATTTTCTTAAACCGGGTCGAACGCCAGGCGCTTCTGAACCAACTCAAGCAGCAGAAGGCCGTCTCTAATTTCGAGATTCGCAATCGAAAAAAAGATAATACTCCCGTGTGGGTCCTGGAGAACGCAGCTCTCGTTGAAGGCAGCGAAGGCGTGCCGACGATGGTCGAGGGAACGATGATCGACATCACTGATCGAAAGCGAGCCCAGGAAGAAGCGGTGGCCGAGTCCCGGAAGCAGGCCGAACGGACTTCTCAAGAATGGCAAACTCGAATCGAGCTCGCAGAAAAGGCAGGACTTAAGATCGGGCTGTGGGATTGGGACGCGGCCGCGAACACGGTAGCTTGGTCAGATGAGACCTACCGCCAGTTCGGATTTTCCAGGGACAACTTCTCCGGCAGTATCGAAGAGGCTGTGGCGAGAATTCATCCGGAGGATCGTCTTGTCGTCGAGGAAGCGATCCGCAAGGTAGTGGCGGGCGGTCCAGAGTACATGGCGCAATATCGGGTTGTGCGTCCCGACAAGACTATCTGCTGGATCGATGCGCACGGCGTACTGGTTGGTAATGGGCCGAACGTGCTCGGAATCGGGATTGATATTACGGACCTTAAACAAACGGAACAGTCTCTTCAGGAGGCCAAGGCAGAGCTTGCTCGGGTCACTCGAATCGCTACAATGGGCGAGTTGACAGCGTCGATCGCGCATGAAATTAACCAACCTCTGACGGCCGTAGTCACTAATGGGAGCGCGTCTTTAAATTGGCTTGCTATGCGGCCCCCAGATCTTCATGAGGCGCGGGAAGCTATTACCCGTGCCATTCATGAGGCGATTCGCGCGAGTGATGTGATTCGAAGCGTTCGCGCCATGGTCAACAAGGATCTTCCTAAAAAGGAGGAGTTGGACCTGAACGACGTTATCCGAAACATGTTGACACTAACGAAAAGCGAACTTCAGTCTGCTAGTGTTACGGTGAGGACAGAGTTGGCGGAAGATATCCCTGCGGTGATTGCCGACCGGGTGCAAATTCAGCAAGTGATGCTGAACTTAGTTATGAATGCTATTGAGTCGATGATTTCAATCACAGACCGCCCCCGTGAACTGCTGATTAAGTCAACAAGGCTTCAAGAAGGTGTGCAAATACAAGTTGAGGATTCTGGCGCGGGACTGGATCCGGCTCAGGCAGAACGGCTCTTCGACCCTTTCTTTACCACCAAGGCGCAGGGCCTCGGAATGGGGCTCTCGATCAGCCGTTCGATCATTGAAGGTCATGGCGGACGCTTGTCGGTAACTCCGAGGTCTCCTCACGGTGCAGTTTTTCAATTTATTTTGCCGACAGCAGGGCATCAGTCATGACCGAACCGTCTCCCATCGTGTTTGTCATCGATGACGATGCAGCGGTGCGCGATGCCCTCAACAGTTTGATCCGCTCAGTAGGATTAAGAGTTGAACTCTTCGGCTCATCCCAGGAATTTCTGCAATACAATCGAGCCGATACGCCAAGCTGCCTCGTCCTTGACGTGAGGTTACCCGGAAGAAGTGGTCTTGATTTTCAGCGAGAGCTTGCCAAGGCCAACATTCAGATTCCGGTCATCTTTATAACCGGTCATGGGGACATCCCCATGTCGGTGCAGGCCATGAAGGCTGGAGCCGTCGAGTTCTTGACGAAGCCGTTCCGCGACCAAGATCTTTTGGATGCGATACAGCTCGCCCTGGAACGCGACCGTGTCAGGCTCAAGCAAGACTCGGAAATCGCCGAACTACGGCAGCGCCTGGATTCACTAACACCGCGTGAGCGGGAAGTCCTGCCTTTGGTGGCGTCGGGCCGGATGAGCAAACAGATTGCTGCCGAACTTGGCACCAGTGAGATCACGGTAAAAGTGCATCGCGCCAGCGTAATGCGAAAGATGCAGGCAGAGAGCTTGGTAGATTTGGTAAGAATGGCTGCGCGGCTTGGTCTCCCCGTCGCCGAATCGAAGGTTTAGTCCGCTGCGTAATTTGCTATACGCAAGTATAGCGATGGCCAACTGCTATATAGGTCATTTCCTTCCTTGGTTGACAGATTTACCCCAAAGCACAATAGATTCGGCGTTCGCTACGGTGCTACGTTCGCGACTGAGGCCCAGAGACTCGCCTCGCGAAGGCTTGGCCCGGGAGCAATTAATTTCACTGCGTCTCCCCTCACATTCCGATTCTTTTCCGAATGCTGAACGCCGTGAAAGGAAAGCCAACTTATGGAAGATGTAACGAACTGGAAGACGCTGTACCGAGCGGCAATGCTCGAACTAGACGAAAAACAAATCAAAGGGCGCATCAAAGCCGCACGCGAGGCTATTGGACGTCGCAGCTGCGAACTGCAGTTTAGCAACGTGGCAGTATTGGAAGAAAAGCAGGAAATTATCAACGCCGTTTCGAGCCTCCAATATTGGGAAACATTCAATTGCCGACGCGAGAGCTTCGAAAGTCCGTTTTGCGAAGGAGCGAATCAGGGTGATGAAACTGAGCAATAACAGTAGTAATAGCGATAATAACGTTAAGCGTAAGGCGGCGGCTTCTCGCTTTGGTATCAGTGTCATTTCGCTCGCAAGTCGGAGAACTGCTCGCCTGATCTTGTCAAGAATTGGCCACACATCGGTAGAGCGACAAAATCTCCGGCGCGAAATATTCGTCCACATATCCCGAAACACAACTTTACAGAACCAAATACTTGCTGTGCTTGCGAAACATCCAGCGATGTCGCATAAAGTGATCATGGAACTGGCGAGAGATATTACGCTTCGGAAGAAGCTCTTGTTGGTTGCGGGGAGTAATAAGTAATAATGAAGAAAATCCGAGAATGCTATCCGTTAGACCCACCTGCAGTTGGCAAATAGTTCGTCGCTATTTTGGTGGCGCTTAAATCTTTGGGGGTCTGGTGTCAGTGCGGATATAAGCTGAAAGCGGGCGATTTGAAGGAGATTCTTTACTGAGTAGGTAATCAGTCGCAGCTTAGGGCTGCGCTATCATCTTTGAAATCGAGCAGGGAGTCGTGGCATTTGTGCTGGCGACTTTTGGGACGTTGCGCGCAAGTCCCGGGTCTGCCGCAGCACTCGGCGGCTTCTTCCTGCTGGTTGCCGCGGTATGTTACTGGGGCGCGCTGTCGCGGTTCACAGTCGATGTAGAGACCCGTAATCGTCGCGTGTGCGCAACCTATGCGGTCGCACTTCTGCTGGCCGGGGACTTGCTGCTTTTTCCCGTGAGCTTTCAGGTTCCGTTCCTGTCTCTGGCTGCGGTCGCGGCGGCTTTCTTGTACGTGCGAACAAACAAGCTCAGCCTTGGCATTCATGTGTCCGTCTACCTGCTAGCGGCAGCGATCCTCTCTGGCCTTCTGAGTGTCACGGGCAAGGCACTGGCCGGAACCGTGCCGTCCGGCTTGGACGCAAGCACATGGGTGGTCACAGCATCGGCCGTTCTCTGCTATGCAATCGGATGGCGCGTTTCGTTCGATCAATGGAAACCGCGGCTGCTTTGGATCGTCCCCTGCGTGCTGGTGGCTGGTGTGGCGGCTGCGCTGGCGGTCATGGTGGGTGTGAGGCTAGGTTCGGCGAGTTGGGTCTTATACGCTTCGCGTCTTTCGGTTGTCAGGACATTGGTGACATGCTCAGTCGCTCTCATTCTCGGGTTCGGCGGCTCGCGTCTGAAACACGCAGAATTACTGTGGGCCGCATACCTAGCCATAGCATTTGGGACACTCAAACTCCTGTTCGAGGATCTTCGTTTCGGCAATGCCACGTCGCTTGTGGCCTCGCTTTTGTTCTACGGTCTGGTTTTGATCTTGATCCCGGGGCTGACACGATCTGGTCGCGACCGGCCCTGATCTCGGTTCGGCTGCACAGAAGAGCCCCAGAAAAAAGATGTTCTGTGTGTGTGACGGTCAAACCTTCCGTAATCCCGTTAAGGTAAGAGTTGCCGACAACTCAGCAACGGCACGCGCGCCCGGTCAGCCGCCTATAGTGTGCTGGTTCCGGGTTAGGTCGGGCGGGTCGGCCCGGGCGGGGCTTCGATCAACACGAATCGAGAAGAAGCACGTTCCCCAGAGTGT
This sequence comes from uncultured Acidobacteriota bacterium, assembly GCA_963842075.1. Lineage (GTDB taxonomy): Bacteria > Acidobacteriota > Terriglobia > Terriglobales > Acidobacteriaceae > Sulfotelmatobacter. Next base: position 441,694 of record CAWJFA010000025.1, read on the forward strand.
GATCGAGATCACATAAGCCAGTGACGCCAGACGCAGCAGGCCTCGCAACATGCCGTGATAATGGACTTCGATTAAGGCCCCTTAATTTGAAGTTCCGCTATGACCTGGACTGTCGCGGGAGCGGCGCCATGGACACGCGGCATTGGGGGGTGGGAGTGTTCTCTACTTGATAGCCGTGGGGCTGATCGGTAGCCGGTTAAGTGATCCGGCTTTCGCCGGCCAGAGAGCGTGTGCGTAGTGACGGTCAAGTATATCCGTCGACCAGACACTACAACATCGCTCGGATAACAATCAGCGCTGTTTTCGGAGACAAAAATGAGATTTCAGATGAAAAAAGTAGTGGTCTTTTTGCTCGCGACCGTTCCTATCATGGCTCTGTTGTATTTTGCCGCATTGAATCCCCCCAGCGCATCGGCGGTTCCAAGCTATGCGCGGCAGACGGGCTTGGCGTGCAGTGGGTGCCACTACACTCCCCCGGAACTCAATCCTGCCGGTCGAAGATTCAAACTGACGGGCTACGTCGATAGGGGAGACGACACCAAGACCGTAAAGGCCGATGGAGGCAAAAAGCGCGCCGCGCTTGATCTGCTCGCGTCACTGCCGCTGTCCGTCATGCTGGAGACTTCGTTTACCTCGCTCAAGACTGCGCAGCCCCAAACCCAGAACGGCAACTTCGAGTTCCCTCAAGATATCTCCCTGTTCCTTTCGGGTGCATGGACGAGCAAAGTGGGAAGCTTTCTGCAGGTGACGTACGACACGCAGGATGATCACTTCACCAGCGACAACACTGATATCCGCTTCGCGGACAAGACGAAGATGGGCGGCAAGGAACTGGTTTACGGCATCGACCTCAACAACAATCCCACCGTCGAGGATCTTTGGAACAGCACGCCGGCGTGGGGCTTCCCGTGGATCGCCAGCGACAACGCTCCTACTCCCAACGCCAGTCCTTTCATCAACGGCGGTTTGGCCCAGGACGTAGCTGGACTCGGCGCGTTTGGCATGTGGAACGACCATCTCTATCTGGACGCGGCCATCTATCGCTCTGAGCACGTGGGGGGGCCGCAGCCGAACCCAGGAGAAAGCGCCCCCAGCGTGGGCGCGGGCTTCAATATCCGCGGCGTCGCTCCGTATTGGCGTCTGGCGTGGCAGGAGTTAACCGGAAAGACGCAGTGCGAAATCGGAACTTATGGTATGCACCTGCGCTCGACCCCCAATGAAATCACCGATCCCACCGGGGCAAGCATTCCGACGGATTCGTACACAGACTGGGCATTCGACACGCAAATCGACCGCACCATCGTCAGAACTGACGTGCTTTCATTCCGGGCTACTTACATCCGGGAAAACAACGATCTGCTGAGCCTGCTGTTTCAGGGCGGTGGTCCGGGGAGTCCGACTCCGCTGGTATCGCAAGGTTCGCACCATTTGAACACGGTCATGGCCAATGCCGAATATCACATCGGCAACAAGTACACGGGCACGTTCGGCTGGTTCAATACAACCGGTACATCGGATCTCGCATTTTATCCGTCGGGGACAGCCGTGACCGGCAACTTCAATGGCGACCCGAGAAGCGCGGGATACATTTTGAATCTCTCTTACTGGCCGTGGCAGAACCTGCAACTCGCAGCGCAATACACCGGCTATACGCGCTTCAATGGCGCAGCGACGAACTACGACGGCTTCGGCCGCAACGCGGGCGCCAACAATACGCTCTATCTGGACGCCAGAATTTTTTTCTAAAGACAATTGGCTTTCATTGCAGCGGGTTTTTCTTAGCAGCAAGTGAGCCGTTTTTTGCAACGATTTCAAAGGAGAAGAGAACAATGAACAGCAAGTTCGCAATGAAGACATTCGCTGTCGTCGCGCTGATCGGTGGCCTGGGCCTGGCGGCGTGGGCAGGCGACATCGATGGCAAAGTTACTGGAATGAAAGGCAAGTCCGTGGTTTACGTCGAGACCATTGCGGGCAAAACCTTTCCCGCTCCCAAGGACCACCCGGTGATGGATCAAAAGGGCCTCGTCTTTGCGCCGCACATCATGGTTGTACAGCAGGGCACAACCGTTGACTTCCTGAATAGCGACACCGTCCAGCACAATGTTTTCTGGACTGCGATCGGCGGCGACAAGAAAGCAGGACACAATCTCGGCACGTGGCCTAAGGGTGAAAAGCGCGCCTTTACCTTCGATAAGGCCGGAGTCGTCCCAGTACTCTGCAATGTCCATCCGGACATGGCGGGGTATATCATCGTCAGCCCGACGCCCTTTTTTGCCGAAACGGACGACAGCGGCAATTACAAGATCAAAGACGTACCTGACGGCAGTTACACCGTGACTGCCTGGCACGAAGGCGCCAAGAATCAGTCTAAGCCGGTGACCGTGGCAGGTGGGGGCAAGGCGGATTTCGCTTTGACTAAGTAAGAGTCGTGAAAGCTGCGGGAGCGGTGAACCTACTGCTCCTCTGTTTTCATTATGGGTAGAACAACTCTGTAAAGTAATTCGCCGGTCGCACTAACTAACTCGCAACACATTTAGCGCCCTTTATGCTTAAGCGATACAAAAACAAAAAGGTCGATGGCGACTGGCTGAATACGAATTTTCCCTGCATGATGGCCTGCCCGGCGCACACCAACGCAGGGCGCTATGTCGGCCTGATTGCCGAGGGCCGTTTCGAAGAGGCCTATCGCATTGCGCGCGACCCCAATCCGCTGGCCAGCATATGCGGACGCGTGTGCGCGCATCCTTGCGAGACGGCTTGCCGCCGCGGCGAGATTGACCGGCCCATTTCCATTCGTGCTTTAAAGCGCTTTCTTACCGAGCAGTTTGGGCCCGAGTCGAAACATCCCATTAACGTCAATGAAGGAAGAGGGCAGAAGAAGCTTCCTTTCAAAGTGGCGGTCGTCGGCGGCGGCCCGGTAGGAGTTTCAGCCGCGCACGATCTCGCGCTGATGGGATACGCCGTCACGATTTTCGAAGCCGCGCCGGTGGCGGGCGGAATGCTGTACCTGGGAATCCCCGAATATCGCTTGCCGCGCGATGTAGTAGAAGCGCAGGTGCGTGAGATTCTTGAAACTGGAGATATTACTCTGAAGCTGAATTATGCGGCAGGACGAGATTTCGGAATTTCCGACCTACGCCGTCAGGGCTTCGACGCCGTGCTTATCGCGGTGGGCGCGCACCGCAGCCGCGATCTCAGCATCCCCGGTGTTGATCTCGATGGCGTGCACAAAGGCATCGACTTCCTGCTCAACGTAAACTTAGGCTACAAATTCACGATCGGCAAGAAAGTGATTGTGATCGGTGGGGGCAACGTGGCCATGGACGTGGCTCGCTCTGCCGCGCGTGAAGTAGTGCGTCAGCATGCTGGCGGCGTGCAGGATGCCGAGCCCTCCGCCGAAAACATGAGCGCTGTCGCCACGCGGGAGATGGTCGACATTTCCCTTTCCGCGTTGCGCATGGGCGCACGTGAAGTAAATCTGGTCTGCCTGGAGCGCCGCGAAGAAATGCCTGCCGCTCTCGAAGAAATTGAGGAAGCCGAACAGGAAGGTATCCGCATGCACCCCGGTCTGGGCCCCAAGCGGATGATTGGCAAGGACGGCAAGGTGGTTGCATTGGAGACGCTCAAAACCAAATGGGTCTTCGATCAGAACAAACGTTTCAACCCGGCGTTCTTCGAAGGCAGCGAAAGCCAGATCGAGTGTGACACGATCATTATGGCAATCGGCCAGGCCCCGCGCCTCGACTTCCTAACGCCAGAAGATGGAGTCGAGCTGTCTCCACGCGGCTTGATCGCCGTCAACCCTCAAACGCTGATGACTTCGGCCCCCGGAATCTTCGCTGGCGGCGATTGCGTCTTCGGTCCACGCCTGATTATCGACAGCGTGGGCGATGGCAAACGCGCGTCAGTCGGAATCGACGAATACCTCCGCAAGAACAAACATCCCGAGCCCATCATCGAGGTCGAAATCCTGAAGCGGCATAGCATGCCACTGGACTATCTGGACATCAACCGCCAGCCGGTGCCCATGCTTCCTCTGGAGCGCCGCACCGGGGTGACGGAAGTAGAGATCGGTTACGACGCCCCGGAAGCAATAGCCGAAGCGCAACGCTGCCTCCACTGCTGGGTCAACACGATTTTCGAGGGCACGCCCGAAGACGGCACCATGTGCATTCTGTGCGGTGGTTGCGTCGATGTTTGCCCGGAAAAATGTCTGGAGCTGGTTTCGCTCGATCGGATCGAGTTCGAACCCCAAGCCGTGCAGCACATCCGCGACAACCAGCAGCTGTTTGGAGTGGAATTCGACGAAGTGGCGGCCGATGAGTTGGGCATCGTTACCGGCTCCGCCATGTTGAAGGATGAGACGCGCTGCATCCGCTGCGGTCTCTGCGCCATGCGCTGTCCGGTAGGCACGATCACCATGGAGTCATACAACCTTATCCCCGCCGAACCGACCGGGTTGATCTCGATAGCGGCAATTGGAGCAGGGTTGCAGTCGAAGTAGGTCAAGAGACACACATGATAGACGAAGCCAAAACTGCAAACGCCGAAGACACGGTCAACCGCCGGCAATTCTTTGCGAAACTTGGCCTGGGCTCGCTCGGGATAGCGGCTGCTGGCACAGCTGCGTTCGCATATCAGTTTCTCGAGCCGAATGTGCTGTACGAACCCTCGCCCGTAATCAATGCTGGCAAGCCCGATCGCTATCCGCTCGATTCCGTTACGCTTGATGTGAACTCGGGCATCTACATTATTCACTCGCAGGAAGGCTACTTCTCGCTGAGCGCGGTGTGCACGCATCTGGGGTGCCTCACGGCGTGGAAACCGGAATTGGGCATCATTGCCTGTCCCTGCCATGGCAGCAAGTTCAAGCAAGACGGAGAAAAGATCGAAGGCCCGGCACCCAGGCCGTTGCCGTGGAAGCGGATCTGGCTTAACGACGACGGAGATCTTTTGGTTGACCGCTCCACCGACGTTCCTCCGCTGCAGCGCGATTCATTCGTGAGGGTCTGACTTAGAGAGAACCAGCAATGGCAAAAACGGTGGACCAATATTTCGACGACTTGCGCGGCACGCGGGTGTGGCGCTCGATCTTTCGCAGCGGCACGGGCTCGAGCACGCTCAAGCGCGCCCTGGCCATCCAGCAGAACGTGTTTCTGCACTTGTTCTCTACCAAGGTGCGTACGCGCATGCTCAACTTCAGTGCGACTTGGTATTTGGGCACGCTGACGCTGGGGACGTTCTTTATTCTGGTCGCGACCGGAATCCCCCTGATGTTCTATTACCACCCTTCCGTGCCGCAGGCTTACGCCGATACGAAGGACTTGCAGTTCGTGGTGTCGTCGGGATTGTTCCTGCGCAACCTGCATCGCTGGTCGGCCCATGCCATGGTGTTTCTGGTGTTCGCGCACATGTTCAAAGTGTTCTATCGCGGCGCTTACCGCACGCCGCGTGAGTTTAATTGGGTGATTGGCGTTGTCCTCCTTCTTATTACTCTCCTGCTCAGCTATACCGGTTATCTGCTTCCCTGGGACCAGTTGGCTTATTGGGCGATCACCGTGGGATCGAACATTGCATCTGCTGTCCCGCTCATGGGCAACAAAATTCGCTTCCTTATGCTTGGCGGGAACGCGGTCAACGCTAACGCTCTGCTGCGGTTTTACGTGCTGCACTGCATGATTCTGCCGCTCGCGGCAATGTTCTTCGTTGCCATCCATTTCTGGCGCATTCGCAAGGACGGCGGCCTCTACTCCCACGCCAGCGAACCGGCAACGGTACGGGCGAAGTCTGCGAGTAGCAACGCCACGGCCGAGGAGGCGCAATAGTCATGGCCGACTCCAAAGACTTCACCGCAGGCGTCGACTCCAACGCAAAAAAATCTCCGCGCCGCATCGTTTTCATCACCCGACGCACTTCGGCTCAGGTGAAGGCTGACACTGAGGATCAAATCCAGACTTTTCCCGAGGTGCTGTTTCGCGCCGCTGTCGCCATTCAAGTATTGGCGATTGCTCTGGTGTGGATCGCGCTCATTTTCAACGCGCCGCTGGAAGGCCTGGCCGATCCTTCCCACACTCCCAATCCGGCTAAAGCCCCCTGGTACTTCTTGGGACTTCAAGAGATGCTGCACTACTTTCCGCCCGTCGTCGCAGGTGTGCTGGTTCCCGGCTTGGTGGTGATGGCGCTGATCGTGATTCCCTACTTTAAGGTCAACATCGAAGCGGAAGGACTCTTCTTGAAGGACCGGCAGCGCCGGCTGCGGATCTTCTATTTAGTCGCGGCCGCTCTGTTGGCGTTCCTGCTGTTTTTCAAGGTGTACGCGGCCCTTGTCCCAACATTAATCATGACTGGCCTGATGCTCCTGGCGGCACAGAGTTCTCCGCGGTCGTCTTCGGCCTTCCGCCGGTATCTGGCCGGGAGGCCGCTTTCTTACTGGGTGATGACATGGTTCTTATTCGAACTGGCGGTGCTGACTGCCATCGGAACATTCCTCCGTGGGCCAGGCTGGTCCTGGGTCTGGCCGTGGCAAGGGTCTTAATGCGCTCATGAAAGAAAAACTCAAATCGCTGTGGCAAAAGTTGTTTGGGGATAGCGTTCGCGCGTTCGGCATCGTCAGCCTGGTGTTTCTGGCATCGCTCGCGATCGCTCCCGCGAAAAACCACTTCAGCGAGTGGCGTCATTATCAACACGGCTATTTGAAGATGATCCGCAACCGCAGCGACGCCATTACTCTGCAACGCCACTTTGAAGGAGGGATTCAGCAAATCTGGCTCCCCGACCTCGGTGTGGTCGACCGCTGCACGAGCTGCCACGTCGGACTGAAACAACCCAGCCTCGCGGACGTAAACGTTCAGCCTTTCCGCCCGCATCCTGCGATCCCGCACAAGCTCGAGCAATTCGGATGCACGGTCTGCCATCGCGGGCAGGGCGCAGCCACAACCGTGGCCGAGGCGCACAGCAGCACGCTGGCCTGGGAGCAGCCCATTCTTCCGGCGAAGTACATCGAGTCGTCATGCGGCGAATGCCATCGCGGGCCGCTGCCGGGCAGTCCCCAACTGAATCAAGGCCGGCATCTTCTATCCCGCTACGGCTGCGTGCATTGCCATACCGTAAAGCTGCCCAACGGCAGCACGATGAAGGCGACCGACGATCCACCCTCCCTCTCCCACATCGCCGACAAGACCACGCGCGAGTGGATTTATGCCTGGCTGAAAGATCCGCAAGCCTACGCGGCCACGGCTACAATGCCGAATTTCAAGCTGATCGATGACGATGCGCGAGACATCTCCGCATTTCTGATTGCGAACAGCACGCCTCAGCCCGGAGACACTGCTACGCTTGCGGCGAAGGTATCCTCTGACCCCGCGGCCGGCGCCAGCTTATACGGAGAATCTTTCTGCGCCTCGTGCCACGCAGTACAAAACGCCGCGGGCAATCTGGTGGGCGGCGACGTTGGCCCCGAGCTAACCCGCGTCGGGAATAAGGTAAAACCGGAGTGGTTGCAGGCGTGGCTGCGCAATCCGCGCAACTACGACGAAGAAACCGCGATGCCGCACTACCGCTTTAACGATTCTCAAGTCGCCACACTCTCCGGATTCCTGCTGGCCAAGACTGATTCCGATCTGCTGGCAAATGTCCATCTCGAAGCTGCGACTCCGGAGCAGATCGCCCACGGCAAGCGCCTGGTTTCCGACTACGGCTGCGCGTCATGTCACGAGATCGCGGGCATCAAGAAGCCGGAAAATTTTGCGCCGGAACTCAGCCGCATCGGAAACAAGCCCGTCACACAGCTCGTGTTCCTCCCGGGCATGCAGCATACGCTTCCCGAGTACATCGCGACCAAAATCAAGCAGCCGCCTTCGTTTGGGCAAGCTTTGAAGATGCCGCAGTACACCTTCACGCCGGCGCAGATTGATTCGCTCGCTACCGCTCTGCTGGCGCTCAACGACCGAGCCGCCACATTGCCTCCGTCACTGACGGTGGCCGCGACGCCCGAGTCGGACTACCAACCCGCGGGCAAGGCTGGAAAGCTGATGACCGATCTCGCTTGCTTCAGTTGCCATCGCATCAACGAACACGGCGGAGACATGGCTCCAGATCTTACCTGGGAAGGCAGTTCCGTGCAGCGCCCGTGGCTGATTGAATTCCTGAAGAACCCGAATACGCTGCGGCCGTCGCTGATTCGCCGGATGCCAAAATTTAACCTCAGCGATGGCGAAGTTAACGAGCTCACCGACTACATCATGACCGTGTATCAAAGCCCGTCGATCGATCGCGATTCCATGCCGTTGAGCGGCTATCCGCAGGGCCAGGTTGAGTTGGGCAGGCATCTCTTCTATGGCAAATACGCCTGCCAGGCCTGCCACATCGTGGATACGAAAACGGACAAAGGTTACATCGGCCCGACACTGACGCAAGTCGGTTCGCGCCTCACCGCAGCGTGGATCTTCGCTTGGATGAAGAATCCTCAGGCGCTGCGCCCCGGCACGATCGAGCCTAACCGCGCCATGAGCGACGAAGATGCCCGCGCTCTGACGGCATTCCTCATCTCGCAGAAGGGCGGAGGCAAATCGGAGGTCGCAAGGGCAAAGAAATGATCCGTCGCTCTCTGACCATCGTTACTTTACTCGCCGTGTTCGCCACGTCCTGTTCGCACAAGAGCGCGTCAGTGGTGCCGCCCAAACCAGCCACCTTCGGTGCAGCCATCGTTGAATCCAGCGGCGGTAAGCAGACCACGCAGGCGGGTATGGCGTTGCCGCAGCCCTTGGTCGTGCAGGTGAATGATCAGCAGGGATCTGGTGTCGCTGGCGCGCTCGTCGAATTCAGCGCCGCACCGGGAGTGACCTTCGATCCAGCCGACGCCCTTACCGATTCCAGCGGCCAAGTCATGACCATCGTGACTCTCGGTGGCATGGCGGGCCGATATCAGGTAACTGCATCGAGCACCGACAAAGCGGGAAAGAAAATCTCCCTGACCATCGAAGAGATCGCTCTGGGTTATCAGCAAACTCTGGGCCGCCAGCTAAACGATCAATATTGCGAGCGCTGCCACAATCCCGAATCGACCGTGGAGCGTGTATCCAACTTCGATAATCTCGAGATCAAGCCGCACCCTTTCACCGAGGGCGACACGCTCAACAAACTGACCGATGCCGATCTTACTGCCATCATCGGTCATGGGGGGCCTGCGCTCAATAAGTCGGCGCTCATGCCAGCCTGGGGCAACACTCTCAGCCGCTCCGACATTCAGGCGCTAATATCGTATATTCGTGCAATCTCCGACCCTCCCAACCGCAATGCTGGCCCAGTGTACGGACAGAATCGGGGACGAATGAGTCGGGTCATTTCTTTGAAGTCGAGTACACCACCGCTGTAAAAGGCTTGCCACACTCCAAGCAACTCGCCTTTAATCGAGACGTGATCAATCCGCAAGACGGGCACATCCTTTGTGATTGAAACCCCGCAATCTGTGGTTTCAACTTGCGCATCCAGAGGAGCAGCAGGATCATGAACAGCACGATCAGCAGACCGAGGAAAATACTGGCTGCGTTCATAAAAGCGACCCTCCTTGGCGAGTTCCGCGTCTACCGAGTAGGCTCGGGGTGAGAAACAAACTGGAGGCGAGATAAGCCGCCTCCCATTTCTCTCGCTGAACTCCTGGTCTTACGCGGCCTTGCCCTGAATCTTGGTTTCGAGCGTCTTCTCGCTGCCAACGTTCACCTTGATCTGCTTGGGCTTAGCTTCCGCCTTCTTCGCGAGTTTGATCTTCAACACCCCCTTGTCATAGTGGGCGGTCACTTGCCCCGGGTCCACGGAACTCGGCAGCGTGAACGACCGGGTGAACTCTCCGTACTGCCGCTCGACGCGACGGAAGTTCTCCTCTTTCTCTTCCTTCTCGATCTTGCGCTCGCCATGAATGGTGAGAGTGGTGTTCTCGACGCGGACATCAATGTCTTTTTCGTCTATGCCGGGGACTTCAAGCTTCAGCGTGATGTTGTGCTCGTCTTCGTAGATGTCCACGGGCGGTGCGAAGCTGGTGGTGGTTAACGCCTCTTCCGGCGCTTCGGGGCTATACGACTCACGGAAAAGACGGTTCATGCGGTTCATGCGATCTTGCATGGTCGAGAATTCACGGAAAGGCTCCCAACGGGTCAATAGGGTCATAACGTAGTTCCTCCTTGGAGGTAATCTAAGAGGAAAAACTTCAGATGGGCTGACTTAGTTCAGAGGACCTGAAAGAGTAAGGAGAGGTAGCTTGCTCAATTACAACGCTAGGCTTCCGCACAACCGTTGTCAAATTGCGGCTGGAAACGGCACTGTGCAGCCATATCCTTACTGGCGTTGCGTTGCGCTGCCTTGTAATTACAACGTGATCCAAAATGCCCGCGCCCTTTCACAGCGATGCCCCGGAATATTTCACGCAAGAATCTGGGTCCAATTAGAGTCCAATAAGACTTCCCAGAGAGTGCTTTAACGGGGTTCAAACGGGCAGTGAGTGCCGTTAAAGTATAATGAGTTACGGCGGAAAGCCGCTTTGACACGGTAGAGGTCAGGAGTTCGAGTCTCCTCGTGCCTACCATTTCTTCACTGCTCTCCGAATTGATCATGTCGAATCCCATCATTCCAGATTCACAACTCAACACCGCGTCTACTAGTGAGGCCGATCAGTCGTTTGGCGAGATGCTTTCTCAGTACGAAAAGAAGCATTCGCGCAAAACTAAAGATGGCGGTAAACAGCTGGTGGGCACGGTAATTATTGTTACTGGAGACTCCGTTTTTCTCGACATCGGGTTCAAAAGTGAAGGCATTCTGCCGCTCGCGGCCTTGCAGGCCGCCGGTGAAGCGGTGAAGCCCGGCGACAAGCTATCGGTCTCGGTGAAGGGCCGCGATCCGGAAGGTTACTACCAGCTGACTCGGGCGAAAGTCGAGCGGCCAAAAGACTGGGCCGCACTGGAGAAAGCTTTTGCGGATAAAGCGACCATTGTGGGCACGGTAACGGGCGTCATCAAAGGCGGGCTCAGCGTAGATGTTGGAGTGCGGGCTTTCATGCCGGCCTCGCGCAGCGGAGCACGCGACGCGGCCGAGATGGAGAAGATGGTCGAGCAGGAAATTCTTTGCCGCATTATCAAGCTCGACGTGGCGGAGGAAGATGTTGTGGTCGATCGCCGTGCGGTCGCCGAAGAGGAAGAGCTTTCGGTGAAGGAGCGCCGATTTTCTGAAATGAAAGAAGGCTCCACGGTGAGCGCTACGGTGCGCAGCCTCACTGATTACGGCGCTTTCGTCGATCTCGGCGGCGTGGACGCGTTATTGCACATCAGCGACATCGCCTAGAGCCGCGTCAACCACGTAGCCGATGTGCTCTCCGTGGGACAGCAAATCGAAGTGAAGGTACTGAAGATCGCGGAGGACTCTGGGAAGCGGCGCATTTCCGTGGGCATGAAGCAGTTGCAGCCGCATCCTTGGGATGCGGTGGCGGGAAAGTACAACGCCGGCGAACGCGTCCGGGGAACGGTAACGCGCGTGGCCGAGTTTGGAGCATTCGTGGAACTCGAGCCCGGAATCGAAGGTTTGATTCACGTTTCGGAGATGTCGTGGGGAAAGAAGCTAAGAAGCGCCAGCACGCTGGTGAAGCCGGGCGAGATTGTAGACGCAGTGATCCTCGGAGTGAGCGCCGGCGAACGTCGCATCTCGCTTGGTTTGAAGCAGGCGCTGGGAGATCCGTGGTCCGAGGCGCCTCAGCGCTTTCCCGCAGGTACAGTGATCGAAGGCCCGGTCGTCAGCATCACGAGGTTCGGCGCATTCGTGCAGATTGCCGAGGGGATTGAGGGCATGATCCACATCAGCGATATGAGCGCCGAGAAGCGGATCAACCATCCCCAAGAACTGCTGAAGGTTGGGCAACTGATCAAGGCCCAGGTGCTCGCGGTTGATATTGGCAAGCGGCAGATACGGCTGGGCATGAAGCAACTCCTTCCCAGCGGTCTTGATGAATACATCGGGGAGCACAAAGAAGGTGACGTGGTCACCGGCCGCATGATCGAAGTTTCGGATGGACGCGCGCGTGTGGAACTGGGCGAGGGCATTCAGGGCACATGCTCGATGGATGCGGCGAATTTGGCCTCCAAAAAAAATGCCCCTGGCGCACCCGATTTTTCACCGCCCCCGCGCAACGCGAAGCCAGACCTTTCTTCGCTGGGTTCGATGCTGCAGGCGCGATGGAAAGGCGGTCCCGCGGCAGGAGATTCCAAGCCTGAACCCCTCCGCAGCGGACAGATTCGCAAGTTTCGGATCACCAAGCTGGACCCGGCGGCGAAGAAGATCGAATTGCAACTGGAATAGTTTTAGAATAACCACCTACCCAAATCGAGACCTCTTTGGTTATCGCGCCCGTCCGTTTCCAGACATTTATGTTGCGGCACGTGGTTGACAGTAGTGCCTCTCCCGGTATATTACGAACCGTTGCCTTTTCTTTCGTTTTGGCACGACCCAAAAAACGCACAAGCTGCACTGAGGACAAATCCGCGATGTGGACGACGGCAAAGTTGTCGCTGGTAACGACGTTTGTAACGTGTTTCGCGTTCGTCACGACCCCTGCCTTAGCGAGCGCGGAAGCAGCAAAAATCGAAAACTCCAGGCTGGTGATCGAGGCGAATCAGAAGGCCGGCACTTATACGATTCGATCCAAGGAAAATCCACGCGTCTGGCTAACGGCGGGTGTAGCGGCTGAGGTGAATCATCGCTGGCTGCGTTCCGCCGATTATCCGCAACATGAAATCGAGAAGTCCTTCTTCAACGACGGCTTGGACACCGGATCTCAACTCACGATCTCTTACAGTGGATTGTCCGGCCAGCCCGATCTTGTTTGTAGCGTCCGGCTGAAAGCAACTTTCGCTGAGATCGAAGTGCTCATCCGGAATCAAACATCGTCGCGAATCACCGCGCAGAGCATTCGCACCCTCGAAGCCCAGAGTCCCTTCCTTGCGCTGGATGGACCGGCGTCGGCGAATCGTATTCTTTCCGATAGCTTCAGTGAAGATCGGCCGAACATGGTAATCCACGATCTCGCGCAGGCGACTGACGGAATGCATCGTGCCGTCGGCAGCCAACTGATTTACAACCGGCAGAGCAGGCAGAGCCTTTTCCTGGGAGCTCTGACCTCGGAAAAATGGCTCACCGTGTTGCGCCTGCGAGCTGATGACAAACAGGGTAGTCTTACCGGCTACGACGTCGATTCCACCGGCACCACGGAGCTCGCGAAAGAAAACTCTTTGCGAGATTCGCCTCCGGAAGATCAGGTCGAGCTCAGCTTGCCCGTGGAACCGGGCCAGACTCTGGCATCGGAGCGGTTGATGGCCAGTCTCTCCTCGGACTATCACGCCCAACTGGAATCCTACGGGGAAGTCGTCCGCCACTTGCACGCGGCGAGAGTGAGCGCTCCTACCCCTGTGGGATGGTGGAGCTGGACCGCCTATTATTTCGGCTTGACCGAAGGTCCCGCACTAACCAACGCGGAATTTCTGGCGGCTCACCTGCGAGATTCCGGTTACAACTTCTTTCACATCGACGAAGGTTATCAATACGCTCGCGGCGACTACACTTCGCCAGTTGCCACCAAATATCCGCACGGAATAAAAAAGCTCGAAGAAAAAGTGCAGAGCCTGGGTCTGACGCCGGGAATATGGACTGCGCCCTTCGAAGTGAGCGAACGCTCGTCGGTGTACGCGAATCACAAAGACTGGCTCGTGCACAACGCGAAGGGTCAGCCAATCCATGCCGGCTGGGTGACCGAGCCGCCTGACACCGCAACCAAGCTCGATCAGCTTTACGTGCTCGATACCACGCACCCCGATGCACAGCAGTACTTGCGTGAGACTTACACCACCCTGGCCAGGGACTGGGGCATTCGCTACATCAAGCTTGACTTCATGGATGACAGCGCCATCGAAGGCTACTACCACCGTCCAGACACGACGGCACTTGAAGCTCAACGCATTGGGCTGCAGACCATTCGCCAAGCCGTTGGCGACGACGTGCTGCTCGATAAAGACGGCAGCCCGATGCTGAATCCGGTAGGTCTCGTGGATACGGGACGCATTTCCTGCGACACTGGCCATTCATTTGACGCGAGCCGGGATGCGCTGCCTGGCATTGCTGCCCGCTATTACATGAATCGAAACTTTTTTGTCGCCGATCCCGATGCTTTCTCAGTTTCGCGCCAGGCGGGGCCGGGGGAACAGGATCATGGCGGACCGAAGCCGCTCTCGCTCGCAGAAGCCCAAGTAGCGATTGCGCTTTCGGCGGTCTCCGGCGGGATGTTCGAAATCGGCGACGATCTCCCCACGCTTTTTCTGGACGCGGACCGAATGGCCCTGCTTCAAAATCGTGACCTCCTCAATATGGCGCGCTATGGACGCGCCGCCAAGCCACTCGACCTGATGAGCTATGCGCCCGAGGATGAGATGCCGAGCGTGTTTTTGTTGCGCGAGAGCAAACGCCAATCGATTCTCGCGGTCTTCAACTGGACTGAAAAAGAGCGGGAACATAATTTTTCGTTTTCCGATCTTTTTTCTGATCGTGGACTCGCCTCACATCACGCGATTTTCGATGTCTTCGACGCTGCCGCGAAGATGGCAGAAACCCAATCTTCGCTGTCGCTGAAACTGCAACCGCACTCTGTGCGAATGGTGAAGATCATAGATACGTCGATCCCCGCCTCTGCCCCCTCCGTAAGCGTGCAAGCTGCGGAAAAAATCGAAACCGGGAAGTCTACTGCGTTTTCTGCGCAGAGTGCCGCAGACGGCGTGCCCGCGCTCTCTTATCGCTGGGACTTCGGAGATGGAACCAGCGCCGAAGGCGCTTCCGTTGCACACTCCTACACCCACGCCGGTAGTTTTACGGTTCATCTCACGGTAGAGGGAATCGAAGGAGTACCGTTCAAAAAAAGTTTCCAGACTTTCGTGACCGGCACAATCGACACTTTCTTTCGCCCCGATCTGTATCAGCGTTACACGGAAAAACGTTAGAAAGTGCTGGAACTCGAACCGTTTTTTATTATTTCCTTCTCGCTTATCATTTGTTAGTATTCATTGCGTTTAGTTTCGTACTCTTTTTGGTCTTCCATGAACCCTCTGTCGAGTCTGCTCGCCTTGCCGCAAGACGAGAAGCAATCCCGGGGACTGCTGCACACGCCGAAAGAGATCGCGCAGCAGCCTGAGACTTGGCTTGCCACCTATGCACGATTCCGCGAGCGGCATTCAGAGATTCGTCAGTTTCTGCAATCGGCCGGCGTCAGTTGGGATCCTGCGCGGCGGCCCACTGTCTTTTTGGTTGGCGCAGGAACATCTGACTACGTGGGGCGTTCGCTGGCCCAGCTTCTGCGGCGCTTATGGCAGTGCGAAGTGCTGGCCGTTCCCAGCACCGATCTTCTTACGCATACTGACGAATGGCTGGTGCCGGGCCGAGGTTATCTTTGGATTTCTTTCTCGCGCTCGGGTGAAAGTCCCGAGGGGATTGCAGTTGTCGAACAGGCATTGAAGAGCCATCCCGGCATTCATCACCTGATTGTGACTTGCAATGCGCAGGCCAGAATGCTGCAAATGGCTGCCGGGCGCAAGCAGTTGTTAGGAATCGCATTGCCGGACGAGGTCCATGACCGCGGACTTGCGATGACCAGTTCGTTTTCCAACATGGTGGTCTTCGGCCAGTGTCTCGCCCATGTTGAAACCTTGGACTCGTACGAGAATATTTTGCACCATTTGGTGGAAGCTGGAACAAACTTCCGGGACGCCGCTGCGGCGAGTGCCGCTGAACTGGCGAGTGGAAACTTTACCAAAGCCTGTTTCGTCGGCTCCGGCGCCTTGAAGGCTGTCGCAAAAGAGTCGGCGTTGAAGCTGCTGGAACTTACCGCCGGGCAGATCCAAACCATGTCGGAATCGGCGCTGGGCCTGCGCCACGGCCCGATGGCAGCCTTGAATAAGGAAACTTTGCTGGTTGCTTTTCTCTCCGGAGATAGAAGAGTTCTGAGGTATGAAGTGGATCTGCTCGAGGAAATCGGCAAGAAGCGATTGGTCGAGACTCGAGTCGTGGTGGGCGCTGCACCGAACTCGCGATTCGGTACCGAGGCCGAGCATGCGTTGGTGTACACGCCTTCACGCATGATGGCCGACGATTACCGGCCGCCTTTGGATGTAATGTTTGGTCAACTGCTCGGGCTGTTTTTTTCGCTGAACCGTGATCTCAAGCCGGATTGCCCGAGTCCCAGCGGCGCCATCAGCCGCGTCGTGCAGAATGTTTTGATTCATTCTTGATGCTTGCATGGAAGAGCTGCGCCAGTGGAGGGAGTCTGCCATGAAAAACTCGTCGCACCGTTCGTCGCTGAAGGCCGTAGAAGTTTTCGTTAAGAATTATTGGTTGCTTTTTGCTGCAGCTTTCGTGCTTGTCCTGGGCAGCCTGCCCGCCGCGGCGCAGAAAGATAGCGGAAGCATCGCCGGACTCGTGAGGGACTCTTCCAATGCTGTGGTGGAAGGGGCCAAGGTCACAATCACCGACGTTGACCGCGGAACGCAGTTGATTACCAAGACCAACGCGCAGGGCGAGTACGTCGCTAGTCCCCTCAAGGTCGGTCGCTATCAGGTAACCATCGAAAAGGTAGGCTTCAAAAGAGCTATGGCCGGACCAGTCACGGTCGATGTGCAGGAGCGCCCGGCTGTCGATGTTACGTTGCAGGTCGGCAGCATTTCGGAATCGATGACGATCACCACGGTTAGCCCACAACTCGAGACCGAAACCTCAGAACTAGGACAAGTGGTCGACAGCCATACCATGACCACGCTCCCGCTGAACGGACGAAATTATGCGCAACTTGCGCTGCTCGGCGCCGGGGTCGCGCCCGCCGAGCCCGGTTCTCGCGTGGAAACCAGCTATGGCTTCAGCGCAAATGGCGCGCGGTCGTTGCAGAACAATTTCTTGCTCGACGGTGTCGACAACAACTCTGATCTGGGAGATGTGCTGAACGGAACCGCCTATGTGATTCAACCTTCGGTGGACGCGATTGGAGAATTCAAGGTGCAAACCAACGCCTATAGCGCTGAGTTTGGCCGGGGTAACGGGGCGATTTTGAATGCGGTGATCAAATCCGGAACCAACCAGTTCCACGGAGATGCCTACGAATTCCTGCGCAACGAAGATCTGGACGGACGCAACGCCTTCGACTTATCCCGGCAGCCGTACAAGCAGAATCAGTTCGGATTCACTTTCGGTGGTCCGATCATAAAGAACCGCACATTTTTCTTTGGCGACTACGAAGGTTTGCGTATTCGCCAGGCCACGCCTTGGCTGGTCAGTATTCCCACTCAAGAGATGACCGCTGGCAATTTCTCTTCGTTCCTGACGAACACTCCGGCAATGGCCGTCGATATGAACGGCAATCCTACGAACCAGACCGCGCTGGATTGTTTCGGAAATCCGACCTTCCAGGGAGAAGTCTTCAATTCGCGTCTGGCTCAGCCCTACGCGGGCAATCCCAACGGTCTTTGCGGCGTCCCCATCAGCGGTCCCGGCGCCCCCACCAATATTTTTCCCGCCGGCCTCATCGATCCGCTGGCAGCGCGGTTGGCAGCGTTATATCCCGCTCCGAACGTTAGCATCAACGGCAATAACTTTTTGTCTGATCCAGAGAAAACTGAAACCCGCAATAACTTCGACATTCGCGTAGACCACACTTTCTCCGATAGGGATAACTTCTTTACCCGTTTCAGCTACGAAGACCAGCCAAGCTTTATTCCTTCGCCGTTCAGCAACGCTCTCGATGGCGGCAGCTTTGCCGACGGCTCGGAAGATGATTCCTACCGCAGCCTGGCCATCAGTGAGGTGCATACCTTTCGCTCGACTCTGATCAATGAATTCCGTTTGGGCTACAACCGCATTAACTCGCACCGCTTGAATCTCAATTACAACCAGAACGTTTCGGCGCAACTCGGTTTTCCCGGAGTGCCGTTTGGCCCCGATATTGGCGGCCTGCCGCAATTGACCTTCGGCGACGGAACCCTCACCATTGGCAGTTCCGGTTTTTTGCCGTCCATCGAAAAGCAGAACGCTTTTGTGGGAAATGAAAATCTAGCCTGGGTACATGGCCGGCACAGCGCCAAGTTCGGCGTGGAAATTCGCCACGAGCAATTCACCATGTTTCAGCCGGCAGCGCCTCGCGGAACTGAAAGTTTTGGCAGCGACTTTACTGACAATCCCGCGGCCCCGGGCACCGGCGGCGAAGCCTTCGCTACGTTCCTTCTGGGAATTCCCGATGGCGGCTCGATTAATAACCTGCACACGGTCGATTATCGCCGCTGGGTTACCTCTTACTTCGCGGAGGATGACATTCAGGCCACGCCCCGGCTCACGCTCAACCTCGGGCTGCGTTACGAATTATTTGGAACCATCAAAGCCTACAAGAACGAACAGGCAAACTTCGATTTCGCCACCCAGTCTCTGATTGTTCCCGCGGGCCAAACCGCGCAACTGACTCCCACAATTGCCAGCGAGATTCCCGTCCTTCGCAATGGCACGCCGGGATTGATTCCTCCCGACCGCCTCGACTTTGCCCCACGTCTGGGCTTGGCTTACAAGATCAATAATTCATTGGTCTTCCGTGGCGGATTCGGAATTTTCTACGGTGGCGAAGAGAACGGTCCATTCTCCAATCCCAGCCCCGGATTCAATCCACCCTTTTTTGTGACTCAGGCATTTGTGCCAAACTGCTCGTCTCCTTCGGCAAATCCGGCGCAGACGGATTGCTCGATTCCAGGCTTGAATGTGCTTTCGCAGGGGTTCCCCGCTACCTCGCTCACCGACCCAAATACTCCCGAACTCTATTCACTCGACCCGCATTTGAAAACGCCGTATACCGAACAGTGGCATCTCGGATTGCAACAACAGCTGCCTGCGCAAATTCTTCTGGATGTTTCTTATGCGGGCTCCAAAGGCTCGCGCCTCTACGGTTTCTACAATGGAAATCAAGCGGTGCCAGATCCGAATCTTGCGGACGCTACCGCGCCTCGCCGTCCCGCGCAAGCAACCATTCCAGGCTCACCGGCTGCGTGCAGCCTGGCGAATCCGCAATACTGTGACCCGGCGTTCGATACAGCCATTGACACGCTCCGTTCCAACATCATTTCGAACTACAACGCGCTGCAGGTACGGGTGGAGAAGCGGCTTTCGCGTGATCTGCAGTTCGAAGCTTCCTACACCTACAGCCACTCCATCGACGACGCTTCCAGCGCGAGCCTGGGTTCGCTCAACAATGGAGACTTTCGCGATCAGCGTTTTCCCATGGAGGAATATGGGAACGCCGACTTCGATGTGCGCCATCGCTTTGTGTTGAGCTGTGCCTACGGCCTTCCCTTCGGCCGCGGCAAAGCTTTTGCCGGCAATGCATCCGGCTTCCTGAATCAGATCGTTGGCGACTGGCAGCTCGCCGGAATCGTGACTGCATCCACCGGAAACTGGTACACCATCACTGACGCAGTGAACAACGTATCGAATTCGGACTGCGGAGGGACGGTCGCTTTCCAATGTTCGCGGCCGAATCTGGTGGGCAATCCTAACGGGAAACCTTGCGTGCCGGGCACGTTGTTCAATACCTGCGCTTTCGCTCCCGACACAACTCTCGGTACCTTCGGCGATGCAGGCAGGAATATTGTTCTCGGACCGGGTCAGCAGGATTGGGATATCTCGCTGTTCAAGATGTTCCCAGTGCGCGAGCAGATGCACTTTGAATTCCGAGCCGAATTCTTCAATGCCTTCAACCACGTGAATCCGCTGTTCGGAATTCCCGGCGAAATCAGCGAAGAACCCGTCCCACTGGAGCGGGGCGCGCAGGTGTGCACCCTGAACTCGTGCTTGTCTCCATTTGGATTCGCCGCCGCCGCGCGTCCGCCGCGGCAGATTCAGGTTGCGCTGAAATTCTACTTCTAGAATTCGCCGAAGAGTCGCGGGCTGGACTCAGCGAAACAGCGCAGAGAGTTCCCAAAAGAATTCTGCTGGTGTCGCAATGCGCAAGCTGGTTCGCTGTGCAACCGTCTTGGTGAAATGTTTGGTGTTATGAGTCAGCAACCAATCGGGCCGGCTCGCCATGGCGGAGAGCAGAACGGGAACGTCCGTGGCGTGCCGGATCAAGTGCCGACTTGAACGCACCAGATCGTTGCCAGGATAGGGAACCATCTCAGGATTGGTCAGCATGATGAGCCGGCGATAATCCTCGACCAGCTGATCAGCGGCGAGAGACGGAAGGCGTTCTGCGTGAAGAAGCAAGTTTTCCTCGACTTCATCACGGACCACCTCGGCGAGCACCAATTTACATACCTTCGCGGCGCACAGCGACAACGTCGCCTTATCGAGCCCCCACGGAGATACGATTCCGCCGGTCAGGACATTTGAGTCCAGAAACAGCCGAATTCTGCGGCGGTTGATCACCGCACGCGACGGGGCCGAGGACGGCGTCGGCGGGCCTTGCCGGTACGCTTCTTGCCGTAACGAGCGGCGTAAACGCGATCCCGTGCTTCAGCCAGCGTAGCCAGAAGTTCTTTCGGCTCCAAGCCAGCAACAGTCAGGCTCGTGCTGACTCGACGGCACAAACGCTCAAAACGCTGTTGCTCCGGCAGAAGGATAAGGCCGTCCCCCAGACGCAGAACAGCAAAAGGCGCGCCATTACTTAACCCAAGATCCTCGCGGAACTGTTTGGGAACGGTAAGCTGACCTTTCTCCCCGATCTTGGTCGTGGTCAGATATTCGAAGGTGGAGTCCGAAGTAGCCATTGGCCGGTAGGAAAATCCTACCACAATCATCGCGCCCGGCCAAGGGCGATCGCATATTGCGTTCGGCTAATCCATTTCCCGCATCTGGCCTTCAGCCGCGCGCATTCCCGCGCCGGCGGCGGCAGAAGATTCTTGCCTTTTCTTCTGCCAGTCTGCTTCAGCCAGCACTGTAATGGATTCCATTTTTTTCTTCTTCAATCCAGCATTGATTCCGGGCAGTTCTTTCTGCGTCTTTTTCTGGAAGTCGTCGATAACATCCTGCAGTTCATGGCCCAGCGACTCAGTCCGCGCCACTTGATAATCCGTGGGCTTGCCGTCGTATCCAGTTACTGCGCCGTAGAGTTGCCCCAGGTGTTCGCGGATGCGTTCTTCGCCGGTGATCATGCCGCCTTCTTTGGTAGCCACGATCTTCGAGCGCAGCGCGTCGCAATCCGCCGCCAGTTGCTGTAGCTGCTTGCGTAGTGGATCCTTTTCCGGAAGTTTGGCAGCCCGCGCGTTGGCCGCGTCACGCACCCCTTCGATCGCTTCCACCCCGTACGTCATGTGTTCAAGCTCTTTGTAGACTTTCATCGAGAGCTCGAATTGCGCTTTGCGTTCCTCTATCGAATACTTTGCCCGCGGATCGATCGCAACATTCAACTGTTCGGTGTACGTTTGATCTCCCTTAGTCAATTTCACCGTATAAGTGCCCGGCAGAACGCGCGGTCCCTGCGCCGCTTCAAACAGCGCCGACGCCGCCGGAGCAACCGCCGGTGGCTTGATCCGCATGCCCCATCCCGCTCGGTTCAATCCCCGATGCTTGCTTCCGGCCACCGCGTCCACCAATTTTCCCTCTTGATCGAAAATCTCGATCTTCAGATCGCCGAAAATGTGCCGCCCTTTTTGGTAGTAAGTGATCTGCGCGTCTGCAGGCCGGTTGCGGCCGCGGAACGTTTCGTCGCCTTCCGGCCATCCACCTTCCACGTCAAAGTATTGAACCACAGGCCGGCCCGGGATCAGCGTCGCTTCTTTGGTCATCATTTCCGGCGTAAGCGTGCGTAGCGGCGAGATATCGTCCACGATCCAGATGCCGCGCCCGTGAGTTGCCAGCACCAAATCCGATTCCCGCGCCTGTATCACGATGTCGTCCACCGGCACAGCGGGGAAGTCCGTCCCTCTGTACTGCGCCCAGTGCTGTCCTCCATCCACTGAAATCCAGAGTCCAAACTCCGTACCCAGGAAAAGCACATTGGGATTCACCGTATCTTCTTTGATCACATGGGCAAAGCCGCGCACGCCGCTTTCCTGCGCCGGAAGCGCCGTCCAGGTCTGGCCGTAATCCGTTGTCTTGTAAACATACGGCTTCATATCTCCAAAAGTGTGCCGGTCGAACGTGGCATACGCCGTCGTTTCGTCGAAGCGGCCGGCTTCAATAGTCGAGACCCAGGAATTTTTCCCCAGCCCGCTGACGTTTCCAACCGCATTCGTCCAGGTCTTCGCGCCATCGCGGGTGATCTGTACATTGCCATCATCTGTGCCAACCCAAATGATCTGTCCGTTTTTCGGCGATTCCGAAATCGAATAGATGGTGGTGTGCATCTCCGCCGAAGAGTTGTCAATGGTCACGCCGCCGGATTCTTCCTGTTTCTGTTTTTCCGGATCGTTGGTCGTAAGGTCGGGAGAAATCCGGTCCCAGGACTGTCCATGATCGCGCGAGCGGAACAGGAACTGCGCCCCAATGTAAATTGTCCCCTTCTCATTCGGACTCATGTGAATCGGCGTGTTCCAATTAAAGCGCAGCTTCCCCTCGCCGTAATTCGGCCACGGATGCAGGTCGCGAGTCTCATGCGTGCGGCGGTTTACCCGTCCAATCTCGCCGCCCTGCGCCTCAGCGTAAAGATAGTCAGGATCGGACGTATCCTCGAACATCCAGAAACCATCGCCGCCAAACATGTTCTCCCAGCGTGAGTTCGTGATGCCGCCCGGGTACGACGAGTCGCCCATCCACGAACTGTTGTCCTGCAAGCCGCCGTATACGTGATATGGATCCGCATTGTCGGTGCTCACGTGATAAAACTGCGAAACCGGTAAATTCATCTGGTGCTTCCAGCGGTTGCCGCCGTCTTCGCTCCGCCACAAACCTCCATCATCGCCGGCAATCACGATGTTCGTGTTCTTCGGATTGATCCACACATCGTGGAAGTCTCCGTGCCCGGCGCTGGAAACGTTGTTGAATGTCTTGCCACCATCGTTACTCAGCAGCAGAATGAGGTCGGGTTTGAAAATCTTGTTTTCGTCTTTCGGATCAACAATCAAATTGCCGAAATAAAATGGACGCCACACCATGTAATTGCTGGCATCCAGCTTGGTCCAGTTCGCCCCGGCATCGTCAGACCGGTAGAGGCCTCGTCCTTTTTCCGCTTCGATGTTGGCATAAACCACATTCGGCTTCGACTTAGCCACCTGCACCGCGATGCGCCCGTATGGTTTCGCCGGCAATCCCTTGGCATTGTTGGCGCTGATTTCATTCCAATGAGCGCCCCCGTCCGTGGATTTAAACAGCCCGCTGCCCGGACCTCCCGATCGGAACGTCCATCCCTGCCGCCGGAAATCCCACATCGCGGCATAGATGGTTTTCGGTTCCTGCTTGCTGCGCGCAATCATCGCGCAACCGCTCGAACCGTTTGCGCCCGCCAGAACTTTCTTCCAAGTCTTGCCGCCGTCGCTGGTCTGGTAGACCCCGCGCTCATCGTTGTCGTCCCAAAGGTGCCCGGTGGCGCAAGCCAGCACGTCGTTGCTATCGGTCGGGTTCACCAGAATCTTCGCGATGTGCTCGCTGTCTTTCAGGCCAACGTTGGTCCAGTTCTCGCCGTCATCGGTCGACTTGTACACGCCGTCGCCCACCGACACGCTGTTTCGCGTCCAGGCCTCGCCGGTGCCCACCCACACAATCTTCGGATTCGATGGATCGATCGCAACTGCGCCAATCGACTGCACGTCTTCCCGGTCAAACACCGGTTTGTACGTAGTGCCGCCATTCACTGACTTCCAAACTCCGCCGCTGGCCGCTCCCACGAATACCGTGATGCGGCCGTTTTCTTCTACCGCGTCCAGCGCCGCGATTCGTCCGCTCATAGTGGCCGAACCGATATTTCGCGCCGGCAATCCCGAAACCGTGGCCGCGTCATAACGGTATGCAGCTTGTGCCCTGGCCTGCAAAGGTGCGCACAGCAAAGCTCCGAACAGCACAGTCATTCCCCAAGCATTGCGAGCGGATGCTTTCATGTTTATGAGTCCTTTTCCACGCAAGTGTTTTTCGTTGTCGTCTTCACCGGGCTAATCAGTTTCATCCGAAATCAGTGAACGCCAACCATCCCGGACTTCTTTTCTTCGGTCCTCAACGATGCTGGAAGCGCAAAGTCCGCCGGATCGATGGTCACATTCGCCTCAATTTTCTGCACGGTGACGGTTTGTGCATCGGGATTGTTTTTCGGTCCCTGCGACATCGAGAAAGGAAACATCACCCCGGCCACTGGCTTGTACGAGCCCAATCCCACCACGCGATCCCGCACGGAACCTCGAATAAACTGTTGGATCTCCTTGCGAATCTCGATAAACGTATCCGGATCGAGGTAGTCGTAAATGATGTCGCCATTCCGCAGCGTTATCTTCAATCGCAGCGCGTCGTCTCCATCCACCACATCGTGCCCCAGATATTCCACCGTGTTTCCTTTTTCTTTGTAATCCACCAGAGGACCATCGAAATCGGCGTCCAGCAGCAGATCGCGCAGGTCGTCCTCACCCATTAACTCCGGATCTTTCTTCCCGCCAAAGGGTTGAATCTGCCAGCCCGTGGTGCCGTCATAGGCCTGAACCGCGGTCATCCCTTGGAGCACGAAGGTCTCCCGGATCAGATCAGGCCGCTCGTTCTCCTGCCCCACCGCCGCGGTGAAGCCACCTCCGCCTTCGAACTTACCCGTCATGCGCAGGGTCTTGATCGCCTTCATCTTTTCCATCCCGCCGCGGGCCTGGATGTTCTTGGCAATCAGTTCGTCTGCACTTTGCGAGAACGAAAACATTCCGAAGCAGCACACAGCAATCAGCACAATCAAGGCGTGACGCATCGAGCAAACTCCTGTTGTTAAGGGACTTGAAGAACCCGGGAAAACGGGAAACAGTAATGTACCCGGTAGTAGACGTGTTGTTCAAGTGTTGGTGAGCGGCAAAGGCTCAAAACCCTGTAAGAAAGCCTGCCCCACGAACCTTCGGCCGTGGATGAAACGGATTGCCAGCCTCTCCAACGATCAGCGGCCAAAATTGGGTTCTTAGCAGAAAAGCCGCCCTCGGCGAGCAGCTTTGGATTTCAAATTGGCCAATCGTACTCAGTGCTTAAACGAAAAGTTCAGCCCCGTCGTAAGGATCAGATCGTTTTTCTTCGTGCCCTCTGGAGGGTTCGAGACATAGATGTCGGTGAACTGATTCTGCCAGCCCAGCCACTTGCTTATCTTTGTTACCGTGCCGAAGTCGAACTCTCCTCGATACTCGCCCGTGTCCGATAAGTCCGGATAGAAATACAGCTTCTCTGTTATCACGGTGGACTTTGCAACTTTGTGCATCAGCTCTTCCCCCAGCGTCAGCGCCATAAACCGATTCGTCACGCCGTACGAGGTATATATTGGAGGAACCGTAATGGGTACAACTTCCGCACCGTTTGAATAAGTTTCATGCGTGTAGTTAAGGCCGGCAAGAAAATCCAGCGTAGTGCTGTCAGACTTGATCGCGTGATAGCCCAACCCACCGCCATACACACCGCGGAGATCAAGGTCTTGCAGCGCATTGGCCATGAAGTCCGCGCCCACAAAGCCGAACATCCGCGGGGTGATGTTGTGATCGTACCGAATTCCTGCCGTAACCAGATTGGCCACAGTGCTTGGAGTGGCCAGTTCATTGTTGGTCTCGATGGATGTCGTGTAAATCGTGATCTTGTCATTTAACGTCGCATGGACGGCGTTAATGGCCAACGCCAGGTTGCTCGTTTGGCTATTGCCGCGCGCAAGCGAGAAGCCCACATCGGCCCCGCCATTCCATCCGTGCAGCAAGCCGGGATGCAGTGTCTTGTCATAAGCAGCTTGCTCCGCATCATTCCGAATCAAAACAACGTTGCTCGCCGGAACTTCCACTGTGCCGCTCTTGGTTGCTACTTCCAGTTTTCCTCCGCTGCCATTTACCGGCCCTACCAGGGTCTTTTTGTCCGACGTGCTGACGTGTAGTTCCTCATCAGTTGTGATTTGAGTGATAGCAGTAAAATCGACTGTGACGTCTCCCGCGAAATCCGTGTGCAGCACCAGCGTTTTGCCGTCCGATTTCACGATCTTGCCGCTCAAATGGTCGCCATTCTTCAAAATGATCTGGTCGGCGAAAGCCGGCGGCACGATTGCCAAAAACGCGATTGCCGAAAAGAAAACCGCCAAAAACAAAACGAAGTCCGCAAACTTGCCTTTACGCGACACTGCCGTACCTCCGAATGCCAGAGTTGAAGTCACAGCTCAGATGCGATTATATGGAGCCCGGGATTACTGCGAATGGTGAAACGAAGACAAGGCTGTAGCTGAATCCAAGACGATTACTGGCGGCGCAAGAAACGCAGTCAGCTCTTGATATCTTTATCTTTTGATTCGGTTGTCTTGTTCTGCTCAGCCGAAGCCGGCGGATTATCCTTCATGCCTTCTTTTAAGGCACGAATTCCCTCGCCCAGTCCCTTGCCAAGCTCAGGCAATTTCTTCGGGCCAAAAACCAGCAGGGCAATAGCAAAGATAATGATCAGATGTGTCGGTTGAAATAGACCCTCAAACATAAGAACCTCCAAAGACACCGCAACCTACTAATACGGTACTGGAGGGGCGGGCGGGAAGTCAAACCTCGCTGAGTGTTGATCTTACGGCTCAGATCACCACCACCCCAGCTCCACCCTCCGAGTCTAGCTATCCGGCGGGAATACATGCTGTGACCTGAATCACGGCGCGCTGTGACTGTGTCGCCCTGACACTCTCAGCCTGGTCATTACTTCCGTGATCTTACCTTCAGTTCTGCCCCCGGGCTAGTGTGGGGAATCAGCGGTTCCGAACGGCGGCGAACCGCGCAGCAATCACATAACCCAGCAAGTCAAACCGTTGCCCGGAGAACCGAGTGAAGCACAAGGGCCTATCAGTTTTTCTGTGTCTTTTGGGGATGGCTCTGGCGGCCCATTCCAGCGAATCCCAGCCAGTGAACTCCGTTCAACTCATTGCCTGGCTGGCGGCTGGTGTGCCCAGCGGCCGGCTCGTCCGCATTATTGAAGAGCGCGGAATTTCCAGCACTCCCGGCAAGGAACAGATTCGCCAGTTCGAATCCGCCGGTGCCGACGCAAATCTTATTCGCGCGCTAAAGAACTCGAAGCCATCCCTCGCTTCCGCTTCAGTTTCCGGCGCTGCGACCTCCCATACTCCCGAACTCGTGACCCCCGAACTGCTGATTCCCGAACTCGTGATTCCCGAACTCGTAGCGCAGGCCGCCATCGATGCCAAGAGTCGCCGCTTCCACGAAGCCGAACTGGCTCTGCGCCAAGCCCTCACCTCCGATCCCGGAAATGCCGCTCTCCACTTCGCTTTGGGCTCGATGCTCCGCCAGCAGGAACGTTGGGATGATGCCTTTGACGAGATCACGCGCTCAGCCGAACTCATGCTCGATTTCCCCGAGAATCACAGCAGCCTGGCCTACATTTTCTATCGTCTGGATGACGGCCCTAACGCCATCGCGGAAGCCCGCACCGCCCTGAGCATGGATCCTCAGAATGCCGAGGCCTACCAGTTTCTCGCTCTTGGTCTCTATTCCAATGGACAATATAGCGCCGCAGCACACGCATTTCTCGAATCGCTCGCTCGCCAGGGCGACAATCCCGACACCTACTATGACTTGGGCATTACCCTGCACGCCGACGGAAATCTGACCGCAGCCATCGATGCCTATCGCCACGCCATTCATCTGAAGCCGGATTTCTGGCAAGCCCATTCCAACCTGGCGTTGATTTTGCACGAACAGAATCTCCTCGATCAGGCCATCGTCGAATATCGCGAAGCCAAGCGGCTGGCGCCTCAAGACCCTTCCGTTCGCAACAACCTGGGCAACACCTACTGTGACAAAGGCGACTTCGATGCCGCCATGCTCGAACTGCGCGAGCTTTACCGCCAGCATCCAGAGTGGGAGCAGGGACACTCCTGCATGGCTCGAGCCTACATGGCCAAAAAAGACTACGGCAGCGCCGTCAGTGAGTTGCAACTGTCGGTTCGCCAAAACCCCACCAGCTCCGCCGAGCACCGCATCCTCGGCGAAGCTCTTTTAATGGATGACAAACTGGAAGAAGGCGTGCGCGAGTTGCGCCTGGCGGTTGCGCTCAATCCTGACGCCGATACTGCCCACCAGGCTCTGGGCGCCGCGCTGTTTCAGCAGCGGCAACTGTCAGCTGCCGAAAAAGAATTTCGCGAGGCGCTTCGCCTCAACGCCTCTCCTGACAATCACTACTCTCTTGCGGCCTGCCTCATGACGATGGACCGCTACGAGGAAGCTTTATCGGAACTGGAGACCGCCGCGCGGCTTGATCCCGAGCGTACGCTCTACCGCGCCCGCCGCGACGAACTCCTGAAATTGATGAAAGAGACGAATTCGCGGTAACGGCCGCCGCTGGGACAATGCCAGGCACTGTACTCTGGTTATTTTCGACCGGAAGACGAGCTGCTTACACTGGAAACTGAGGCTTCCTCCAGTGCCGGAGGCCAGACCCACAGTTCGCGCGCCACTCTTGGAGGAATTTGATTATGGCCTTCACGCCGACCGCAACCGCCGCCGCTGCCAAATCCGCGCCGCCAGTGCTGCAGCCCGAGAACATATCTCGCACTGACGCTCGCACAGACGTTCGTGCCGACCTTCGCACCGAGGTGCGCAGTCTCCGAAATGCGGTCCGCAAAGGCGCCAATGCCTCGCCTCAATCTTCCGGCTTCGGCCTGCCTTGCGCCAACTGCCGTCTTTATTACCCTGCCAACCTCGACGCCTGCCCCGCATGCAATAGCAGTGAGCGGGTTTCGCCCAATGTTGCTCCGGCCATTCCGGTACCACAAACCGTTGCCGAAGTTGAGCCCGATGCCGCAGTCCTTGAGCAAGAGAGAGAAGCGTTTCTGAAAGAGTTCAAGTCCCAGATCTTCGCGGCCGATGCGGAAATTATCAATACCCCCGCAGTTTGCAACCTGACCGAGCATCACGCTGAAGCCCCAGAAGCGGCATCAATCTGCAAGCCTTGCTACGACCAACTGCAGGAGCGCGTCGATGTATTTGAAGCTGCCCTGCACATTGATCTGAAAGAAGCCGCACAAATTGTCTACGACGCCGTTTGGGCCGATCCTTCCGACCCCAGCAAAACCTATACCAATGCCGCCAGCGCGCTGCTTACCGAATTGCGCAAGCGCTCTGGGGTTTCCAGCCTGCTGGGACCATTCCACCCGCTCGGCAACTAAATTTAGATAATGGTTTTGCTGCGGTGTAACGTTCAGAGCAGCGTTCAGCGCTGCGAGATCAACGTCAAGCGATTGCGGAATCCATACTCACCATTCTCTATCCGTAAACGTTAATCCCGCTCTGGCTTCCATAGACGCTTTCTAATATGGAAGTTGTCAAATCAGTGCTTGCGGAAGACGAAGACGTGCTGCTGGAATTCACTGTGCTGTTTACCGTCCTGAGGAGTTCTACGACCAATTGAACAGACTGGGATGCCGCGTTCGCCTCGTTTGTCTGTGCCGGCGAGGCAGTATTTTTCAGATCGCCCAGAACCGTCGCAAAGGCAGACTGGGCTGTGGACAGATCTCCCGAGCTTAGGGCGTGCCGAGCGCCGTCAGATCGTCGCTGAGTTGCGAGTCGCTCGCCAGGCTGGTCCCCCCGCCGTTGCCGAATTCTGCAGAACATTCTGCAGGCTTTGGAATGCTGACTGAGCGTCATTCAGATCACCCGACAATAGATTGTTTTGCAGAGCCTGCAAGGCTTCCTGCTGAGGCGAAATCCCTGATGAGAGCACGTCCTGACTGAGGCCCGCCGCCGAAATCGTACTAATTGTCATTGTGGCTCCTGACCCGCTTGTCGCTTATCAGGTCTATCGGCAGTCATGCTGCAAAACTTTAGAACCGAATTCTCGCTGCATGAAAAAATCCATCCGCTTAGAAACAAACAGCTTAAGGCCTTTTACTCCGGCTTCAGCAATACCCACTTTTTCCCCGCATATAACTTGTACCCGCCGCCGTCCTGCACCATCTTTAGCGGTACAGCCCGTTTCAAATCCGCATCGCTCTGGAAAGGTACGGTCAGTTTGTCTTCGCTCGCCACATCCATGACCACAAACTTGTCAACCGTAAAACCGAAGCCATATTCTCCCGGTGGCAACTCCGAGCCGCCGATGTTCAGCTTAGACTCGTTCGCGAGCATGCCCTGATATTTTTGCTGAATCGCCGTCGAGTATCCGGATGCATCTACCAACACAGTAAAGGTGACCTTGCCGTCAGCCATTTGAAAGCCAGCCGAGTTTCGCAATTGTGTCGGAGCCTTTTGTCCGCGGAAAAAAAACTCAGCAGGCACCACACTTTTTAGCTCGTCAACGCTGAGCAAGTGCTGCATCCCTTTTTGTGCCAAGCCGGTTCCTAAAAGCACGGCCACAAGAGTGCCAACCGCCGCCAAACGTATATTCATAGATTTTCTCCTCAATGAATTTGTTCAATTAAGAAAGTACACGGAAATCTATTCTTTTCTGCCCGCCCACGCAAACCGCTACAGGTACTGCCAACTGCCTTTATTCACTTTGCCCGCAAGATTCGGATAGTCCACTCAACCGCCTCGCCGTAGGCTTTTCCTATCATGACTTCCACAAACACCACTTTCCCAATGATGACAGCCAATGCCATACTCGCAGAGGAAGCTCCCAGCGAAATGCCAGCCATGCATTCCAACTCGACAAGCTCAGCCGGAGTGAGGAACGGCAATCAGAATGACAACCAGCCAGACGACCAGCGATGGAATGCAGTGGTCGCTCGCGACTCTGGCCACGACGGAGAGTTCGTATTTGCCGTATCGACCACCAGCGTCTATTGCCGGCCATCCTGCCCGGCTCGCCGCCCTCGGCGCGAGAACGTGACATTTTTCTCACGTCCCGAGCAGGCGGAGAACGCCGGCTTTCGCGCTTGCCTGCGTTGCCGGCCAAGCTCGATCAGTGGCAATCCGCAATCCGATTCCGCGAAAGAGATTTGCCGCTACATCGAGCAGCATCTCGATGAGGCCATCACGCTCCAGCGCCTGGGAAAAGTATTTCGACAAAGCCCTTTCTATCTGCAACGCCGCTTCAAGGCCGCGCTCGGCATCACGCCGCGCGAATACGCCGATTCTTGCCGCATGCGCCTGCTCAAACGCAATTTGCAGGCTGGAGACAATGTGACGCGCGCCATGTATGACGCCGGTTACGGCTCCAGCAGCCGCCTCTACGAAAAGACCGCATCGCAACTGGGAATGACGCCAGACAAATATCGCCGCGGCGCGATCGCCGCCTCCATTCGCTACGCCTGCGCCGATTCGCCGCTTGGACGGATGCTGATCGCGGCCACCGATCGGGGCATTTGCTCAATCCAGTTCGCGCGCTCCGATGGCGAGTTGCTCGAAGGCCTGAAGCGCGAGTTTCCCTTCGCCGTGCGTAAGCCCGACAAGGGCGGATTGCAAGCCTGGGTCGCTGCCCTGCTCCAGAAAATGACTGGCCGGGAATTGAATGCCTCGCTGCCGCTAGACATTCGCGCGACCGCCTTCCAGCGCCGCGTGTGGACTTATCTGCAGTCAATCCCCTTCGGCGCGACCCGGTCCTACAGCCAGGTGGCGAAGGCTATTGGGCAGCCCACCGCCAGCCGGGCCGTCGCGCGCGCCTGCGCCACAAATCCCGTCGCGGTTGCGATCCCGTGCCATCGCGTGGTCCGTGAAGACGGCAACATCAGCGGCTATCGCTGGGGCGTGCAGCGCAAGAAAAGGCTGCTGGATATTGAACATCAGGGACTGTAAGAGGCTGTTCCAGCCCTAATCAGGCGGCGCCTCCGCGCGCCACCACCGCCCAATTGACGAACGCCAGTGCGATCGTCGCGACCAGAATCAGCGACTGCCCAAAATCGACGCGCGTCACCAGGACCGCGCAAAGAAGGACGCCCAGTCCAGCGAAGAAATTTCCCGCGGGCAGCTGGAACATTGGGCTTGCGCCCCCAGGCTGCTTGCGCAGGATGGGCAATGCCGCGCAGCCTACGCCGTAGTAAAGAAGCCGAGCCACGGCTGAGAGCGTCACATTCCATTTGAAGTCGCCGATCAGCGCTAATCCCCAGATCATGGCCGCGAAGACGAGAATGGAGACATAAGGAGTGTGGAAGCGACGATGCACCGTCGCAAAAGCTTTCGGAAAGTCCCCCTGCTCAGCGAGCGCGAAGGGCACGCGCGGCATGGCGAGAATCTTTGCGCTGAGATATCCGTAGAAAGAGATGAGCGCACCCACGGCAACCAGCGCCGCGCCTATGGGACCAACCGCAACCCGCGCCACGTCCGCCAGAGGCCGCTGGCTGTGCACGGCGTCGGGCAGTACTCCGACAACCACCCACTGAATCAGCGCGTAGATCATGGTGCAGACCACCAGTGCGGTGAAGAGCGCAAACGGCGCGTCGCGTCGCGGATTTTTCGCTTCGCTCATGGGCGCGAGCGCAGTCTCGAATCCGCCGTAGGCAAACACCAGAAGCAGCATGGCTTTTAGCCACTGGCTGGTGCTGGCAGACGTGATGGGCGCATTCGCAGTCGCCCAGCCGTGATGCTGAAGCACAAACAGACCCAGGACGATTACCGCAAACAGCGGCACCAGCTTGGCCACTGTGAACAGATTGCTCACCCGCGTTCCCGCGCGCACGCCCCGAACATTGATGAAAGCCAGAAGACCGACCAGAACCGTGAGAATGAGAGCGCGGGGCAGCGGATCTTTTGCGTGCGGCCAGAACTCTCCCAGGTAAATCACAAATAAATTGGCGTTAGCGGCGGGCGCAGCGACTTGTCCGAGCCACAACATCCACGCGGTTTGTATCCCCATCATGCGTCCGAAAGCGACCCGGACGTAAAGATAAGGACCGCCGGCCTCTTGAAAGCGTGAAGCAACCTCCGCGAAGCACCCCATGATTACGCTCATTCCAGCGCCGGCTGCAAGCACAGCCCAGGCGCTGGAATTGCCGATCAGGGCTGCGACCACGGAAGGCAAGCCAAAAACTCCGCTGCCAATAATTGAATTCACTACCAGAGCGACCAGGCTCCAGCGGCCGATGGCGCGGACTAGTTCGTGGCCTGGCGGGTTGGCGAGAACGGTTTCCATCAACGCGCGTTTGTATCACAAAGCGCCGCTTTCCGAACAGCGGAATTGCGAAACGTTGGGTTGCGGCTGAAAGTCGCGCCCCGTGCAAGACGCCATCAACCCATCATCACTCTATCGAGCGAGTTCACGCTCCAGGTCAACAGTGACCTTGGAACAAAATGGCGACTGCACTGTTGGTCGTAACCGAGAACGAGGCGCTCAGCTTGACTGGGTCGCGCCACGGGCAGCGTCAAAAGCCTTGCTGGTCACGGCGTTCGCGCGCTCCCGGCGCGGAGGTTACCTTTTAGGCCGAGGTAATCTCTCGAATTACGAAAGCGCATGATCGTGGGACATCTATCTCCTCACCGTGGCCGATGAGATGTTGAAACGGCACGCTGATCACCGTCACGCGAACCCATGGGGAACAACACAGAGATGGACGACCTTCACACGCGGATGGTGCGAGTTACAGAGGATCTGCGCGTGATTCAGCGGGAACTCAACTGCGCGGCCATGCAAGCGCCCAGCGATCCCGAGCTGATGGAAGCCCTGAGCACGTTGCCCGAAACGGAAGCTATTCAGACTTTGTGCAGGTCTCTCGACCAGATGCGTCACTTTCTGTGGTTCTATTCCCAGGTAATGAGCAACGAACCCGAACTGGGCGACAAGCTGCGTCAGTCGAACGGGTCCAAGACGGTCCAAGACAACAACGTGGATACGTCCTTCCTCGATCAGCTCACGCGGTCGGATGAGGCCTTGCTGTTGCGCTACCTGGCCGAGGCAAAAGAGCGCAAGCCGAATTAGCACTTCAATTCCAGAACATTACCAGGCTATAAGAATCCATCTGAATGCCGTCAAAAGCCGCGGCCGCGTACTATTGTTTTCCTCACGTCCCCGTCCGGACTAAGTACAGCAATGTTGGCTTCCGCCCCCGGCGTTAAGTGCCCATGTTGCGCGAGGCCGACCGCGAGCGTGGGATTCAACGTCGCCGCGCGCACCGCATCCCGCAAGCTCCATCCCGCAAACTGAGTCACATTCCGCACCGCGCGGTCCATGGTCAGCACGCTGCCCGCCAGTTTTCCATCCATCGTGCACTTGCCGTCTTTCACCTCCACCTGTATGGGTCCAAGTTGATAAGTTCCATCGGGCATGCCAGCTGCGGCCGTGGCATCGGTGATGAGCACTGAACGTTCGAGCCCTTTAGCTTGCAGGAACAGTTGCACGACCTCGGGCGCGACGTGAATTCCATCAACAATAATATCGGCAGTGAGTTTCGGGTCGACTAGAACCTCGCCAAGAATGCCAGGTTCGCGATGATCCAGCGGCCGCATAGCGTTAAAGGTATGAGTCGCGTGAAGCGCGCCCGCTCGTACACCGGCGCGTGCCGCGTCCAGCCCCGCGTCCGAATGGCCGATGCTCACGCAAACCTTGCGCCGCGCCGCTTCCGCGATCACTTCAAGTGCCCCGGGAAGCTCCGGTGCAATGGTCAGCATGCGCACGTAGCCTCGCGCGGCCTGCCACAGACGTTCAAAAATTTCCACCGTTGGTTCGACCAGGTATTCCGGAGGATGCACCCCCCGCCGCAAGTGACTGAGAAACGGGCCTTCCAGATGAATGCCCAGCGGCCGTGCTTGCACTGCATCACCATCGCTGGCCGGTGAATCCGCAGCAGCTTGGATGGCATCGGCCAATCGTTCCAGGGCCCGGCAAGTCTGATCAAGCGGCGCCGCGACCGTGGTCGGGAAATACCCTGTGACGCCATGCCTGGTGAGAAACTTGTTGAGGTGAGGCAACTCGCCCGGCGTGGCCCGCATGACATCAAAGCCGGCCCCGCCGTGCATGTGAATATCGACGAACCCCGGAGCCAGAATGCAGCCGCCTTCATTGCCGCCCAGATCGCCGGCCTTATCGTTGGTAGCATCGCCGCTAAAATCAACAATCATCCTTGCGTTCCCCGGGATTTCTCGTTGAGCACGCGATGAAACCGCAGAGATGAATCCGTCCTCGATAAAAAGGAGCGGGTTCCGTATCTCTTCTCGTGGCGTATACAGACGATCGGCGCAGAGAACGATCATATTGGCGTCGCATCGGACTCCATCAAATCCGATGCGTTTTCAGTGTAGCGGAAAAGTGTTTCGGCAGAGAACGATTTGGCGGAGACGATTCCCCGGGACGATTTTAAGAATCAAGAATAACGATCCCAAGAATAATAATTAAGAATTAAGAATAATAATAAGAATTTAAGAATAAATATTAAGAGTAAATAAAGACCGGCGAGGTAGGGCCGAACCGGACAGTATGGCGCAGAGAACATGCCCGGACGACCAACCGAGCGATGCTATAATTGATGTGCCTATCGAGATATACCTGCGCGGTCCGAGGCCTTCCTCGCAACCGCGCGCAGCATCGTCGGGGAGTGGCTCAGCCTGGTAGAGCACCTGGTTCGGGACCAGGGGGTCGGAGGTTCAAATCCTCTCTCCCCGACCAATCTTTCTTGGAATCAATAGTTACGGCCACCAAGATCGTGACTTTCTTCGCTCCGTTATCTTAACGGACGAACGCTTCCTCCATTTCCAGCTGAGGCAGGACAATAGGCACTTCGTAGACCGTAATTCCGGGTTTCATGCCAACTCCGTTTCCCAGTTGAGCGCTGTCGGGACCGCCGATAAACACAGTGAGACCGATTCCTTCGACCCTCGGCGCCTGATCCAGCGTGACCCGGACCTTAAATGGTTCACCTGCCTTCACGAGTAGTCACAGTCTAAGCTGGCAGACGTCTGTTCCACTGCTAGGCGTTGGCCGAGCACTAGTACGCAGCGCAACATAGCGGCGCGACATACCATGGAGTTCTTTGCAACCGGTTTTGTCGGCACGGACGTGATTGTACCCCGAACAAGGCTCGTGCTAATACCTCACTCACACGTCGCTCCATTCCACGATCCATCTCACCTTCCCCACGCCCGCCGCACGCCCAGCCACGCTCCACGTGAATCCCGCTCCCCCGTGACTCGCGCTCCCACACCGATGCGCCCCACGCCCGCCGCGACGCCGCGCATACCCACTGGGAGTAGGGGTGTAGCAATTTGCCCTCAATGCGTAATACCCCGGGCATTCGTTGACTGGCGGATATCGCGTCCGTAAGATGAAGCGACCCGAAAGCGGTCTGCCGAATGATCGGCCAAACCATCTCGCACTACTGCATCGTCGAGAAGTTGGGTGGCGGCGGCATGGGTGTTGTATACAAAGCAGAGGACACTCGACTGCACCGCTTCGTGGCCCTCAAGTTCTTACCCCCGGAAGTTGCCCGTGACCCCCAGGCACTGGCTCGGTTCCAGCGAGAAGCCCAAGCCGCGTCGGCACTGAATCACCCAAACATCTGCACGATTTACGACATTGGCGAGCAGGACGGCCAGGCATTCATCGCCATGGAGTATATCGACGGCGTAACCTTGAGCTACAAGATCGCCAGCCGCCCGCTGGATCTTGATTCACTGCTCAGGTTCGCGCTTGAGATCGCCGATGTCCTGGACGCGGCCCACAGCGCTGGCATCGTCCACCGTGACGTCAAATCCGCAAATGTAATGATTACGAAGCGAGAGCAAGCCAAGGTGCTCGATTTTGGCCTCGCCAAAGTAGGTCGCGGCGAACCTAGCACCGGAACCGGCCCTGAGGATCTCACATCTGCGGATAGCCACCTGACCACCGCAGGCGAGACTCTGGGCACGGTCGCCTACATGTCACCCGAACAGATCGAGGGTAAGCCGCTGGACGGACGCTCCGACCTTTTTTCCTTTGGGGTCGTACTCTACGAAATGTCAGCCGGCCGGCTCCCATTCGATAAGCCAACCAAGGGAGCGACCTTCGGAGCCGTCCTGCACGAGCAACCGCCTCCGCTGAGGCAATTGAATTCAAGGATTCCGGAGCGGTTGGAAGAAATCATTCAGAAGGCTCTGGAAAAAGACCGCAATCTGCGCTACCAGAGTGCGGCGGAGATACGAGCCGACTTGCAACGGCTGAAGCGGGATTTCGAGACTGGACGCGTCTCTACAGCAAGCGTGGGCACCCTAGCCGTGGCAGAAGCTCCTGCGGTTGGGGTTGCGAGGCTCTGGAAGATTGCGGTTCCCGTCCTACTCGTCGCCCTGCTCGTGGCAGGCGGGATTTACTTTCGTTCGTATCAGCAAAACAGGCATCTGACCGAGAAGGACACCATCGTTCTCGCCGATTTTGCCAACAGCACCGGCGATGCAATTTTCGACGACACGCTGAAGACGGCGCTCAATGTTTCCCTGCGGCAGTCGCCTTTCCTGAATGTGCTCGCTGACAGTCAAGTCGTCAAGACCTTGCAACAGATGACCCGTCCCGCCAGCACGAAACTCGCGCCTGAGGTCGCCCGCGAGCTTTGCCTGCGGGCGGGCAGCAAGGTTTACCTTGCCGGGGCGATTGGCAGTTTGGGCAGCGAATATGTGCTGGAATTGAAGGCGGTGAATTGCCAGAACGGAGACACTCTTGCGCAGGAGCAGGTGACGGCCGCGTCCAAGGAGAAGGTGCTGGACGCGCTGGGCGAGGCAGCATCCAAGCTGCGCAGCGAACTGGGCGAATCGCTGGCCTCAATCCACAGGTTTGACAAGCCGCTGCCCGAGGCCACGACCTCATCCCTAGAAGCGCTGCGCGCGTTTGCGCTCGGCGATGCTAAGCACATGAGTGCTTACGAGGTAGACTCAATAGGTTTTTACAAGCGCGCTCTTGAGCTGGACCCGAATTTTGCACTGGCATGGGCTAGGCTAGCGGTCGTTTTCAGCAATTTGGGCGATGAGCCTGACTACGGCGAAGCTATGAAACACGCGTATGGGCTGAAGGACCGCGTCAGCGAACGTGAACGCCTATACATCCTAGGCTCGAGTCTTGATCCAAGCGAACGGCGGGCAGGTCTGGAGCTTTATCGCAACACCTATCCCCGCGACCCAATTCCGTACGTGGATCTTTCGGAGTTTGATCCGGAGCCGGAGGGGGAGAACGACTTGTTGCAGGCCATACGCCTCGATCCGAGCATAGCTGTTGCATATTCCGACTTGGCGGAGCTTTACGTTGGGCGAGGTGATAAGTCCAAAGCTCTGCAGGCTTGCCGCGGTGGTTTCAGCCATGTACCCGGTTCACCTCGACTCGCCAGGGAGTGTTACCTAGTTGCGCTGGCAGTGCATGACGATACCGGATTGCGCGAAGCAACTGCCGCCCTTGAAGTCAGCCCTGAAGGACGAGCCTCCCTAGCCGAACTAGAGCGTGACCTTGCGTTCGCGCGCGGCGAGGTACGGCGGTCACGCGAGATTAACAATAAACTGCTCGAGACCCTCAATGCTGCCCACCTCCCAAGTCTCGTCCTCACAAAGATGCTTCCATATTTCCGTTCGCAGTTAGCGGCGGGATACAAAATCACAGTGTCGGATCAACTCCGGGATTATCCAGGGTTGGCCGCACACTCCGTTCTTGCCTTATTAGCTTCGGCTGAGGCTGGGGAACAGCAGGCGGCGGTGCGATTGAAGTCGGAAGTCGTCAAGGACAACAGCGATCCCCTTGGCAAGTACGTGGACGCACTGTTCGCTTACAGGCGCGGTCAGTTGAACCAGGCGGTTGCGCTGCTACACGGCACCGACCAAATGAAAGACCCGTTGATCCGCTGGTATACGGGCTCCCTGTATTTACGTGCCGGCCAGCGCACACAGGCGAGCACCAATTTCGAGACGCTGCTTGAGGACGCGAAGCCGACCTCTCCCCTGCACCCGTGGTTCGCCCTCGCTCACATCGGTCTGGGGCGTTGCTATACGCAGGAAGGGAACATGTCGAAGGCACGCGCAGAGTACGAGAAAGCACTTACGATCTGGAAGGATGCCGACCTCGACATCCCCCTCCTGCAACAAGCCAAAGTGGAATACGCCAGAATCCATTAACACGTGCTGCTTTTAGTATTCGTGGGATTACCCGTGTCGAGAACGCTTTCGGGTCAAATAGAAGCGCTCACCTGCATCTCCAGAATGCCAATGAAGCCAGTCGGTTACTGTTGTGTCGAGCCGAATGCGTTTCCCCATCGAACACTGCCCGTATAGTTACAACGCTTCAGCCCCGTTCCGATGTCTCTGAAAAGGTCCTTGACTGGGTAAGTATTTGGTGCTAAACGTCATGCCTGCCATCTCAGCTCGGATCTGAGGGCCTCCTTTAGAAGAAGCGGCGGTGAATCAATGCTTAAAAAAAGACATCACGCACCGCGAGTCTACAGTAGTCCAAAACTCGTCGGAATGGGTCACATCGAACACGCGAATACGAGAATGGAATCGAAGAAAAAGTCGGAGCCGCCGAAGCCATGGGACAAAATGCCGGAGCCGCCGAAGCCATGGGACAAAACGCCGGAGCCGCCTAAGCCGTGGGACAAATCGCCGGAGCCGCCTAAACCATGGGACAAAGCACCAGAGCCGCCGAGGCCATGGGACAAAGCACCGGAGCCGCCTAGGCCTATGCCAGGGCCTGGTCCGCGTCCGGGTCGTTCAAAATCTCAGTGATAGACGTGAAGGAAAAGGAAGAAGAGGACACCGGTACTCGCATCTTGACGCACCTAGCTGCGCCTATAGAGGTAGGGTTTGAACTGCTGCCCTACTGTAATCTGAGGTGCTTTCATTGCTTCTCCAACTCCAGCCCTGACCAGCCCTACACGGGACTCTCCCTGCGAAAGATCGAAGCCCTGTACGACGAACTGGTGGAACTACAAGTGTTCAAAATCTATTTGGGAGGCGGCGAGCCGTTTGCCAGGCGCGACATACTCGAAATAATAAAACTTGCGGCGGATCGGTCCCTGGCTGTGACAATCAGCACCAATGGCTCATTCTTAACTGAAAAGCACATAGACGTTCTTGGCCGGATTCGACCGGCGGTCATACAGGTTAGCCTGGACGGTGCGTGTGCCGAGACGCACGACGGCATACGGGGAGCGGGATCTTTCAACAAGGCGACTGGCGCTTTAAACCTCCTGCGGACAGCGGGAATCTGCACCGCGATTGGGACAGTTGGATGTCAAACAAATTTCCACGAGATTCCAGACATATTGCAGATTGCCCTGGATTTGGGAGTGAGCTGCTTTCACTTGATGGGGCTGCAGCCCGCGGGACGTGCGTCCTCCGTTTTTGAGAGCCAACGGCTAACGGAAAGCCAGTGGCTTTTCTTACATGACTTTTTTAGTCTCCGGGCTAGCGCGTTACGCGAGCTGATCGATCTCCAAGTTGAAATCGATAAATTCGTACTATTTAAGCACAGACTTTTCACTCCGCAGGCCCACTTGGACAGCTTTTCAAAGCTGTGGTGCATATGTCCTTGCGGTAGACGCCTCTGCACGATAGCGGCGAATGGCGATGTGTTGCCTTGTGAACTGATGCGCGGTGTGATCGCTGGTAACGTTCACTCGCGGCCCTTAAGCAAAATCTGGAAGCGCTCTGTTGCATTTGAATCAATACGGAAGCGCTCATTGGGGATTGCGGCCTGCAGCGATTGTCGCTTTTGGGATAGCTGCCAAGGAGGTTGCGCAGCTGCAACTTTTAACTTGACAGGAGCATTAACCGCGGCGGATCCGAGATGCGAACTAGCCAACAAAGAAATTTCTCGAGCCTCAAGCCAGAGTTGAGGCCTGAAGTTCGGTACAGGCCGGAGCGGGATGGGGCTATCGTCTTTGATACTGCAAGGTACGCCATTTACACCACGAATCGAACTGGTCTCATGATTCTGAAGAGAGTGAATGGCAAAGCGTCCTGCGGAGAATTACTGGAACTTCTCAGCCGCCGATTCAACTCAGCCTCGAGTTGCATTCTCAAGCGCGACCTACATAGTTTCTTGGAGGATCTTGAGAATGCGGACCTCCTTGACTTTAAAGGGTGAATTTGGAGCGCTCTTGCAACACCTTTCCTTCGGTTCCTTGCGGGCCGAGATGTAAAAGCAGATATTTGTTAGTCGGCGGGCTTGAGAAGGGTATTGACGGGGACCGGGATGGCTCCGATTTTGATCGCACCGAAGAAGCTGACGGCGAACTCTGGGGTATCGAGCAGGAGTAGCAGGATGCGCTCTTCCATGCGCACGGTGAGACTTCTCAGCGCATTGCCGAATTGGTTTACGCGTGAGTAAAAGGCCGTGTGCACATTGGGGTCTCAGTCCCAGGTTGGCCCTGCAATTCTTCCTTACTCTGGTCCCCGACTGCGGCGCGATTAGAGGATCGTCGAAGAGGTCGGGACCGCCAGGGTATGGAACCAAGCTCGCTCAATAGGCTTGTGAGGTCGGTTTTGCACTCCATAGAGCTTGAATTTCGCCGCATGTAAAGTCTCGGTAATCTCGTCGGAGTTCTGCGCCGAAACCTCACACCAGATGGTTGGTCTAACCTCAGTCAGTACTCGTACCGCTCCTTTCAGGACGCTTACCTCGTGAGTTTCTGCATCGATTTTCAAGACCGAAGGAGGAGGAAAATATTCAAGAAGAGAATCTAAGGTTAGCGAGACCGTCGGCTGAAAACATCGCGTCGCCTTAGCCTCAATCGACCCCGGGGCCCCAACCAGGTAGTTCGATGCTCGGGCTCTTTCCGCTATAGCTAGCCTGGAGACGCGATTGGAATCTGAAATTGATGCGCACAGAACATCCACTTGCGCGCATGCATATTGGCCGGCCTTCAATCCGTGAGAAGAACGATTGATTAAATGTGCAAGCCAAAAGTCCGGCTCAATCGCCAACACAAATCCAGATTGTCCCGCCAAAGCGGCAGCACAGAAGCTAAAGAGTCCGACGTTCGCACCCACGTCCCAAATTACAGATCCTGGCTTCACTATCTCTTTCGCTACTCTATAGAGCACAGGATCGATTCGCGACATGCCCAACCAGTAACGCAAGCCAGCCTCGGGCGTGACATAGATCGGAAGTCGCCCAAAAGTCGAAGGAAGGCGGCGTCGCAATACCACACCTCTACTCAAATGCTCCACGATCCTTCGAACATTCAAGATCAACCTCCAGGGAATAAGCAACGATCAACCTTCAACGGTCAACCTTCAACGATCAACTTATTAGCAAGGCTGCACGGGCGGAAGGAAATGCAACCAACTCCAGAAAAAACTACATCACGACGTGAACTTTAGAGTACGAAACAACGTTTTGCAAATACTAAACGACTACCGCCGCTTATCCTAGGCGCCGAAGCTACGTCGACGACGACGCAAGCGGAAAAGCACAAAGTCGCGTCCTCCGACAGGCATGACCCGAGGGGAGAGGCCCGGCTCGAGCAGAAAGAGTACTGCAGACTCTTCTCGGTACTGCTTTCCAGCATGTTAGAATCTCCACAAACGAGTTTCCTGCGAGAGCCCAGGTTTGATTGAGCTGGCACCTTCGATTCTTTCGGCGGACTTTTCCCGTCTCGGTGAGCAAGTGCGCGCCGCGAGCGAAGGGGGCGCGAGTGTCATCCATGTCGACATTATGGATGGACATTTCGTTCCCAACCTCACCATCGGACCTCCGGTGGTGAAGTCGCTGCGCCGGGCGACGAAATTGCCGCTCGATTGTCATCTGATGATCGAGAGTCCGGACGATTTCATTCCGCCCTTCGCCGAAGCCGGCGCGGATTGGATTTCGGTTCACCAGGAAGCTTGCCGGCATTTGAATCGCACGCTGCATCTCATCAAGGCTCACAACTGCCTCGCGGGCGTCGTCATCAATCCCGCCACACCGGTCGACACGCTGGCCGAGGTGCTGGATATTGTGGACTACGTCCTGGTCATG
The DNA here is from genome assembly GCA_963842075.1 of uncultured Acidobacteriota bacterium. GTDB lineage: Bacteria > Acidobacteriota > Terriglobia > Terriglobales > Acidobacteriaceae > Sulfotelmatobacter. Next base: position 484,684 of record CAWJFA010000025.1, read on the forward strand.
TCGGTGAATCCCGGATTCGGAGGGCAAAAGTTTATTCCGGGGGCGCTGCATAAGATCCGGCAACTCGCCGAGATTCGCAGCCAGCGCCGGCTAACCTACCGCATCGAAGTCGATGGCGGGGTGGCGCTCGATACCGTGGTCGACGTGGTGCGTGCCGGCGCAGAAATCCTGGTGGCGGGCAACGCCGTGTTCGGTAGCGGCGATCCAAGAAAGAATGCGGAAGCGCTGCTGAAGGCGGCCGCGGAAGCGGGAATGTTGAAAGTCTAGCAACTTCTGGCCGAACGCCGTATCACGCACCGTTCGTAGCAGGGCATCGCTTCAGCGATGCTGCAGACACAAAGAATCAAGCGCGCCTTTAGGCGCTGCGAAAATAAGGAATCCTGATTCGAGGTCTTATGTCACGTCGAGTTTCATGCATTGCGACGCTCGGTATGCTGCTGATGATCACAGCGGCCTGCTCCAACAAAAAGTCTGTCAATCCACTGGCAAATGTCGGGTCGAAGCAGCCCGATAAAGTCCTGTTCGATAAGGCCATGGATGCAATGAAGCACAACCGCTTCGACGTGGCGCGCATGACGCTGCAGACTCTCATCAACACTTATCCCGACTCTGAATATATCGCTCGCGCCAAGTTAGCCGTCGGTGATTCCTGGTACGCCGAGGGCGGAACCGCGTCTCTGGCGCAGGCCGAGCAGGAATATCGCGATTTCGAGACGTTTTTTCCCAACATGCCCGAAGCCGCCGAGGCGCAGTTGAAAATCGCCAATATCCAATATCAGCAGATGGAAAAAGCCGACCGCGATTATACCCATGCCAAGCGCGCGGAGGATGAGTACCGGAACCTCATCATGCAGTACCCCGACAACCCCAAACTGGTAAAGGAAGGGAAGTTGCGCCTCCTGGAAGTGCAGGAAGTATTAGCCGAACGGGAATTCGGGATTGGAAAATTCTACTATCTGCGCATGTCCTATCCCGCTTCGATTGCGCGCTTAAGGTCTCTGGTAGAGAAATACCCGCTCTACAGCCGAGCTGACGAGGCGTTGTTTTTTCTGGGGCAGGATTACGAAGCGCAAATCGCGCAGGTGCGCTCCAGACCCAATTGCACCAGCGTGAATCAACTGGGCCAGTCTCTGCCACCGGGCTGCGCGGGAGAAACGGCAAAAGCCAGCATGATCTCAGTGCTCACCAAGGATGCGTCTGCCGCATATTCGCAAATTATTACGCGCTATCCACTCATGGACCGCGAAGCCGACGCTAAAAAGCGCCTTGCCGCGCTGCATCAGCCGGTGCCCCGGCCCACCAAGGCAGCCGTAGCCCAGAACCGCGCGGAAGAAGATAGCCGCCGCGAAGCCGGAACCATGGATCGGTTGATGGGCGTGGTCAGAAAGGGACCTGACACGTCTCTCGCTTCGAAAGTAGGAGATCCCACGCTGGTAGATCCCACTCCTGTGTCCGCCAATCAATTGGCGCAAGAAAGCATGCGGCAGGCAATGGGACTTCCTGCCGGCGATCACGGGTTGAGCGTAGAAACCGTCAAAGGCGGAACTCCAGGAGCAAGCGATCCGGCCCCCAGATCGGACGCGCCCGCGCCCGCTGCCAGCGGCGATCCTTTTGCCCGGCCCACCACTGCGGCCGCCGATCCGAACGAACTGAAGCCGAGCGCGGCGCCAGATGCGAATGAGTTGAGCCCAACCGCAGCGCCGGATCCGAACGAGTTGAAACCCACTGCGCAGGCTCAAAATACGCAATCTGAAAGCGCCCCCGTGCCGCCTCCGATCCAGGTCAATGAGCTTCAGCAGGGACAACCAGCCTCTGGCCAGGCCGCAGTCGCCGGCGGCGATCCTGCCCAGAATTCGACTTCCAATTCCAACCTAGCCACCGACCAGGACATTTCGAGCAGCAAAAAGGCCAAAAAGAAGGGATGGAGAAAGATCGTGGCATTCTGACTTTTTGTCATCCCGAGTGAAAGGGGGGACTTTGGTTTCGGCTCGCCGGTCCCAATTCCCGTCCGCCAACCCCTGGGTCTCCGCCCACCCCCGGTAGGTGCTGACCGCTGGTAACCGGTTACCTCCCGTTGGATCATTGACTTACGTCGACGGGCAGGTTACCTTCGCGATATCTCCCCTCATCAGAGGAATTTCCTTGGCCCGGAAGATACTGCTTGCCGACGACAGCGTGACCGCCCAGAATATGGGGCGCAAAATCCTCGCGGACGCGGGCTATGAAGTAATAGCCGTCAATAACGGTTCCGCCGCGCTGAAAAAAATCGCGGAACTCAAGCCCGACCTCGTCATCCTCGATGTTTATATGCCCGGTTACAGCGGGTTGGAGGTGTGCCAGCGCCTCAAAGATTCGCCGGAAACCTCGAGAATTCCCGTGTTGCTCAGCGTAGGCAAGCTGGAGCCTTTCAAGCCCGAAGAGGCGCAGAGAGTGCGCGCGGAAGGTTATATCGTCAAGCCTTTCGAAGCCAGCGAGTTACTGAGCGCACTGTCGAAACTCGAAGATAAAGTTGTGCCTCGTTCCGAACCTTCCAAGCCCGGACGGTTTGCCCGTGCCATTGCGGCGGCGGAAGAAGCGGGCCGTGGCAGCGAGAGTTCAAATAGCGATAATGGATGGAAGAGCCGGATCAATTTCCCGCACAAGAAAACCGAAGCCGAAGAGAAGTTCGCCGACGAGTCTTCTAGCTACAACCCAATGAATCGGGATCTCCGCACGGTAGTGGAGACCCCCCAGGAGAAGGCTGAGTCCAAGAATCGCCAACCCGCTGAGCCCGAGGGGGAATCAAGGGTGGATGTGGAAGCCTTGGCGCCCGCGGGTGTACCCAGAGATGTGACCCCGGAAGAGATTGCAGCGATGACGGCTGCAGCCGCACAGATGCAGATGGCGAGCGCGGCCGTCAACCAGGGCGAGCAACAAGACGAACAACGGGCTCCTGAAACAGCAAGTCAATCCGATCCCGAGCCAGCCCGGGTAGCTCTCAACGCCGAAGTGAACACCGCGGCTCCTGAAGAGAGCAAAGCCGGCAACGTTTCGGATTTTGCCGCGGCGGCAATGGATTATCGCCAAAGCGGCGGCGAGAAGCCGGAAGAATCCGAGCAGACGCAGGACGTTCCTATCACCATGGCCGCCGCGGCCGAATCATCGCCGGCTGAAAGCGCGACCGGTTCCCGTTGGACGGCCGTATCCGTCGCGCTCGAAGGCGAAGAAGAATCTTTATCGCTCGACCAGGAAATGCAGAAAGCGGCGGAGGCTGCGCCAGACGCGAACCTCGCGCCTCCTGAAATTACCACTGCCTCTGCAGAATCAGCTATCGAAGCAAGTGTCGCGGCAATTTCGAACTCGGAATCCGAATCCGCTGCCCAGCCCGAGCCCGTCACTAGCGTTGCGGAAACGCAAGCTGAAACGTCGCCAGTCGCCCAATCGGAGCAGGCCGCTGACGCTTCCTCTTTCGCCACCGCGGCTACCACTAGCCTGGACAACTCCGCGAACGCCTCGTCACCGCAGATCGAGACTGCAAATGTTGCTCCCGTGACGTCAGACGCTCCGCCCTTCGAGAAGCCCTCTGAGACATCTGCGCCGGCGGCCTTCGCTGAGCCCAATCCATCTCCGGTCAACGAGTCTGAGAATCCTGTATTCACCAGCCCAGCCGCGCAAACAGAAGGTTCCAGTGCGTATCCGGGTGCACCGCAGGAATCGCATCCAGCCCCAATTACCGAGCCTGCAGAAGTGATGGCGTCGAACGTCGCCCCGGATTTTCCTGCACAGCCCTCGGACCAAAATGCCGAACAGACGGCCGAACCCAAAGTCGACAACGAAGGCGTTAAGAGCACCGCGGCCGCCTGGGCGAGCTGGCGTCAAATCCGCGATACCAGCAAAAGCGAAGCGCCGCAAAGCCAGCCCGGTGCGTACGAAATACCTGAGCCACCGGCGGAAACCAATGCCAGGGCAGTTGCGGCAGGCGCCGAACAGATTTTGCAAGCCGCCGCAGCCGCTGAACCGGGCAACAATCCCTCCGACGTTGCCAGCATCGTCGACAGCGTCCTGGCCGGTCTTCGCCCCAGACTGATGGAAGAAATCACCCGAAAAATGGCAGAGAAAAAGTAGCAGGATCTGTCCTGCAATCCTCTGTCCCCGTGTTTAAGCTTTAAACTTTCCGCTCGCTGACCCCGAATCACGCGCACGACCTGCCGTCGACACCAGTACTCGCGCCGTCATCCCTTTGACGCGCACGCGGCCCAGGTCAGAAGCTTGTCTCCAAAAAATGATACCGAAGTTGTGCTGTATCATTCTCCCGAATCAGATTTTCTGCTTCCGGCGCGACGCCAGCTCTCTCAAATGTCGAACTCACAACATTAAACGTCTTAACGTAAGGAGCCCCGTCCAGGAGCTGTCCCAGCATTTTCAACACTTCTGGATAGCCGCCATCGTTGTAGGCTTCCGCATTCCGTTTTTGATCCCAGAAGCTGATGGTTGCGATTTCACTGCTATCGGTAACAGCCAGGATAATCAAATCCAGAAAACCTTCCTGCTTTCGTAACCAGGGAAGAATTTCGCGGTCCATTAGATTAGCAAATTTCGTTAGCGAGTTCGGTTTGAGGCGTGCAGAAACCTTCCGGACAAACATGGTCAACTTCTCCTTCGACTTATATCGATAGTCGCCTTGGAATGGTTCGTAAATAATGTCAAAACTTTTCCGCGAGACGGGAGAACCGTCCCCCAACGATTCTCCCGTCTCGGGTTTTTACCCCCTCGGCGAGCGCTTGAGTCGGCAATATGCAGCAGTTCGGAAAAAAACACAACAGAACTGTTGCCGAATCCGAGCTAACCAGCTAACGCCCTCTGGAAAAGGCAGTTACTCGAATTTCTGACCTGCTATCCGTGTTAAACTTTCCCCCATTCCTGCAGCGAGCGGGGGCACTCGGATGCAGCAGCACGGACCAGCAGGCCGTATTGTTCGTTTTGGATCCTTCGAAGCCGATCTTCAAGAAGGCAAGCTCTCCAAAGCGGGGATACGAATCCGCCTGCAAGACCAGCCATTCCAGATTCTTGCGCTTTTGCTGGAACACCCCGGTCAACTCGTCACCCGTGAGGAAATCCGCCAGAAACTCTGGTCGCGCGATACTTTTGTGGAGTTTGACGACGCCTTGAACACCGCTGTGCGCAAGCTGCGCGCCGCCTTGAATGATTCGGCCGATAATCCCAGGTTTCTCGAAACCGTTCCCCGCCGGGGCTATCGTTTTCTCGCTCCTGTGTCTTGGACTCCCGACACCCAGCCCGCGATCCCGGTCAAGCCGCCTCCCAGCCGACGCAAATATTTTTGGATCGCCGCCGCTCTTATCGTCGCAGTTGCACTCATTGCAGGCGTCCGCTATTTTCGCCGTCCTGTCTTCCAGATCACTTCTAAAGACACCATCGTTCTAGCCGATTTTGCCAACAGCACCGGCGATGCGGTGTTCGACGACACGTTAAAGATGGCGCTCAACGTTTCTCTGCGCCAATCCCCCTTCCTGAATGTGCTCCCCGATAGCGAAGTTGCGGAGACCTTGCAACGCATGAGCCGTCCCGCCGGCACCCGGCTCACGCTCGATGTAGTCCCGGAACTTTGCCAGCGTGCCGGCAGCAAGGCCTACCTTGCCGGATCAATCGGCAATCTAGGCAGCGAATATGTGCTCGGATTGAAGGCAGTGAATTGCCAGAGCGGGGACACGATTGCCCAGGAACTGGTAACGGCTGCGTCCAAAGAGAAGGTGCTCGATGCCGTGGGCGAAGCCGCCTCCAAATTGCGCGGTGGACTCGGCGAATCGCTGGCTACGTTACAAAAATTCGATGTTTCCCTCGAACAGGCAACTACGCCATCGCTCGAGGCTCTGAAAGCTCTCACCCTCGGCCGCAAGGCCTCTGACGAGAAAGGCCCTGCCGCGGCACTGCCTTACGATCACCATGCCATCGAGCTTGATCCGAATTTTGCCATGGCCTATCGAGCCCTGGGCATCGATTACACCAATCTCACCGAGTTAGGGCGGGCCAGCGAATACTTCGGCAAAGCATTCCAACTCCGCGAGCATGCCAGCCAGCGCGAAAAACTTGAGATCACTGCCGACTACTATACGAACGTCACGGGAGAGCTGGATAAGGCGGTCCAGGCCTTTCAGGATGAGATCGAAAGCTACCCGCACGAATATCGAGCCTACGGCAATTTGGGCTATGTGTACGGCGGCCAGGGCCAGTACGAGAAAGCCGTGGAATCCACCAGGCAGGGCCTGCGCCTGGCCCCGAATCGCATAACCGTATACGAGAATCTCGCCAACTATACTCTGGCCTTGCAGCGCTTCGACGAAACGCGGCAGATCATTCACGAGGCGCAGGCGCGAAAGCTCGATGACTACATAGTCCACAACGCTCTTTACGGCTTGGCCTTTCTCGCAGCAGACTCCGCAGCCATGGCCGACCAGCGACGCTGGTTTGCCGCGCAGCCCGCATATCAGAATGTCGGATTTGCCCTCGCATCCGACACCGAGGCCTATGCCGGACATCTGAACAAGGCCCGCGAGTTCACCAGGCAGGCAGTGGACTCCGCGATACGCACCGACAGCAAAGAAAATGGAGCGATCTACCTGGCGATTGCCGCTCAACGCGAAGCTGCCTACGGCCATGCCGCCGAAGCGCGCCAGGCAGCGGCAAAGGCTCTGAAGCTTGCGCCCACCAGTCAGGGAGCGGAGAGTGAAGCGGCGCTTGCGTTTGCCGCGGCGGGCGACACCGTGCGCGCCGAAGCCCTGGCCCAGGAGTTAGAGAAGCGTTTTCCGCTGGATTCGCAGATGCAATCCCTTTGGCTCCCCGCGATTCGAGCGCAAGTGGCGCTGCATAAAAAAAATCCGGCCCTCGCCCTGAATGCCTTTCCAGCTGCTTCCCCAATTGAGCTCGGCGAAATTCAGTTCGTCATCAATATTTCCTGCCTCAACCATGTCTACGTCCGCGGGGAGGCATATCTGGCTGCCGGACAGGGCAGTGCGGCCGCCGCCGAGTTTCAGAAGATTCTCGGTCACAGCGGCCTCGTCTGGAACTGCTGGACGGGCACCTTGGCGCATCTAGGCGTGGCTCGTGCCAATGCCCTGCAGGCAAGAACGTCGCAGGCCGCGGACGCCAACGCCGCCCACATCCGCGCCCTCGCCGCCTACAAAGATTTCCTCACCCTCTGGAAAGACGCCGACCCCGATATCCCTGTCCTGAAAGAAGCCAAAGCAGAGTACGCGAAGCTGCAGTAGCAACCTTTACGCTCCTGCGCGACGGTCCTTCTCAGCCATAGCTGTTTACTTTGTCGTTAGCAGGTTGCGAAGCTTGCGCACGGCGCGGGGAATGTCCGCTGCCGCCGTACTGCCAAAGCCCAGAATGAATCCGGAGCGCGCAACCTCACCCAAGTAAGAAGGGGAAAGGGGCCAGATCCAAAGATTCTGCCGGGCAGCCCGTTCGGCAATTTCCAGATCCCGAATGTTATTCGGCAAGGTCACCGTCAGATGCATACCAGCTTCGCCCCCGAGCACCTCCACCCGCGACCCAAGTTCCTTGCTGATGCTGTCCACCAGCGCGCTCCTTCGCTCGCGGTAGAGAACCCGCATTCTTCGAATGTGGCGCGCGAAATGCCCCTCGTCAATAAAGTTTGCCACCACTTCCTGATAGAAACTTGGCGGTCCAAGATCCATGGCACGGCGAAGAGCGAGAAAGCGGTCGATCAGATCGGAGGGAATCACAACATAGCCGAGGCGCAACGATGGGAACAGCACTTTGCTGAAAGTCCCCACGTAGATCACGCGAGCGTTGGTGTCGAGCCCCTGCAACGATGCGATCGGCGAACTCCCGTAACGATACTCGCTATCGTAATCATCCTCGATGATCCAGGATCCCGAACTCTGCGCCCAATCCAGCAACTGAAGCCGCCGCGATGCACTCATAGTCACCCCGAGCGGAAACTGGTGAGAGGGCGTAACAAACGCGGCCCGCGCCTTCCGGCACCGCTTGATGCCAGTTGCAACATCCAGACCTTCCTCGTCAACCGGAACAGGCACGAAATCACAGCCCGTCAGCGCAAACGCATCTCGCGCAAATCGGTACCCGGGCTCTTCCACCCACACACGACTCCCGTGGTCGAGAAGACAAAGCGCCGAAATCTCAAGCGCCTGTTGAGAACCGCTAACGATCATGATTTGCTCCGCTTCACACTGTAAGGATCGCGCGGTTCGCAGATACCTGGCGATCGTTTCCCGCAGAGCCTTCGACCCCATCTGTTCGCTGTAGTGAGATGATCGGAAGTCCATATTTCGGCTGCGGCGCGCCACTAGGTTCGACCACACCTGCACTGGGAATTCATCGAATGCCACTTGCCCAACCCCGAATGCTCCCCAGCCCCGCAGCCACGGGAAACTTTCGGCACGGGAGAGGATCGAGGACCGGCGCGCCAGCGGTCGAGGTCCGGAGCGAGGTCCGAAGCGAGGTCCAGAGCGAGGTCCGGAGCAAGTTGCGGCGAATCGCGCACCCGTGGGCCCGCTCGACATGACCTCGTCGGGGATAGAACTGGATGCCACCGTTCCCGCTCCCACCCGGCTCTCGAAGTAGCCTTCCGCCAGCAGCTGGGCATAGGCGTTAAGAACGGGGAACCGCGAAATCCCAAGCTCGATTGCCAGCGCCCGCGTTGATAAAATTCGCTGCCCTGGACGCAGGCTTCCTTCGACGATTGCCTTGCGATAGGCATCGTAGATCTGCCGGTGCAGGGCCTTCGGAGCCCTTCGGTCGATCGCGATGATTGGCAAAATCCCGGAGGCTGCTCTCTTCATTGCGGCGGATCATAATGGTTATGTCAAAATCACGTCAAGTGGCTATTGTCTCCGACCATTTTTCAGTGCACTCTATCCCCAAGCCGGTTTCGCATGTTATCGACGCTCAATAAAAAGCGCTTGCCATGAATCTCATAACACCCATCAACTTCCCCCCGATCCCAGGAGAGCCCCCGGCGAGATTAATGGAAGCTCTTCCCAGGTTGCAGGCGCTTGCCAGGCGAGAGTCCCCCCGCGTTGCCATCAAAGTGAAGGGAAGGATTCTCTTTATCAATCTGGCTGACGTGGTTAGCGTTCAGGCGCAAGGGAATTACGTATTACTGCACCGCGACTCGACTTCCTATCTGCTGCGCGAGTCAATATCGGCGGTGGCAGAGAAGTTCCAGTCACATGGATTCATTCGCATCCATCGCTCGATCCTGGTGAATATCTCGTTCGTCGAGGAAATCAAGCCCTACCCGACAGGAGAATATGGTCTGCGGGTGAAGGGTAGACAGGAATTCAGGGTTACGCGTACCTATAAGAAGAATCTCAAATTTCTCGCGGAATTCTGGATCGGCGCCGGCGCGCTCTTTCTCGACTAAGATCGGGCGCTTGCGCGATTCACGATCACTCACTCTGACACCAACAGAGCGCTGTTGCGGACGCGACGTCGTATACGCATTCGCTTCTTCAGTCTTTGGCACTTGACTCCTCAGCTTATTTGTTCTATATTGCATAACAAATGGATCGAGGAGAACTTCTCGGGTCGCTTGAGCACATCATCCTGCTCGCCCTGGTGCGTTTCGATGACGCAGCTCATGGAATGATCGTGCGGCGCGAGATTGAAGAACGTACCGGTCGCAATATTTCTATCGGTGCCGTGTACGCGACTTTGGAGCGGCTCGAGGCCAAAGGCTATGTCAGCTCATTCACTGGCGAGCCGACGGCGCAGCGCGGCGGCCGGGCGAAGCGGCTTTTTCGCCTGGAAGCGGCTGGCAAACGAGCTCTCCGAATATCCGAACAAACAATCCACAGCATGACGGCTGATTTAAAGGACCGCTGGAGGACGACATGAGACGCTATTCGCCGCCGGCATTCGCTTGCTGGGTTCTCGAATCTGTTCTGCCCGACCGACATCGAGAGGCCATCTTAGGCGACCTGATCGAGGAATACACCCTTCGCCTCGAATCCACGTCGCCATTCTCTGCGTCTCGCTGGTTTTGGAGCCAGGCCTGCCGTTCTGTACCTCCCACGGTCTGGTCCTCGCTTCGGAGCCGCGATTGCCTTATCAGCATAAGCATCGCTATGAGCGTGTACATCGTCATGAAAATCCTCGAGTACGCCGCCGACCTGACCATCTCGAAGTGGGTTGCCCCACAGCCAACGACGTACGTCGTTCTTGCGCCGATTGTGTTCCTCACAACAACTGCAATCGGTGGTTGCGCCGCTGCTCGAATCCGCCCTGGCGCAACAAAGTTCCTCGCATTGATCGTAATGATCGCGGTTGCCATTGCGATTTACCTGAAGGTCTGCACCATACCGGTACCGTGGTGGTATGAGTTTGGGTTTCTAACACTGGGACCTCTGTCGGTGATCATCACGCCGACACTTTTTGGACGCTTAAAGCAACAAGGAGCCGTCACGTAAGTGGCTGGCTCGGGGCCATCGTAGATCGCGTAGTAAGGATTTGCCGCAGAAAGTAGAAAGGTGACTATGAGAATCAACTCTTGGAAATTGAAACGTTGGACTGTTTGCGTCATCGCCCTGGTTTCCTTTGGCGCTGGATCGCTGATAATTGCCCGTCTGGCCCACATTAACCAGGTGAGGGCCGACAGCAATCGCGTTTTTGAGATGCACATTTACCATACCGTGCCGGGCAAAGTTCCGGCACTGGAGTCACAGTTTCGCGACAGACAGTCAAAGCTACTCGCCAAACACGATCTGAAGATTGTGGGTTACTGGGTGCCCGAGGGGACGCCCGATTGGGACAACACCTTCATTTTTCTCGTGGCTCATTCCAGCCGGGAGGAAGCAAAAAAGAACTGGGATGCTATGCGAGCCGACCCAGATTTTCAAGAATTGATCAGAGAGAACTCCGAACCGGCCAGCAAAATCGTCGAAAAAGTAGACGTGATGTTCATGCGCCCCACGGACTTTTCGCCCATGAAGTAGTGCTGGATCCTCTCGCGTCCTGATTGTAGGAGCATCCAGGTCATCCTTTCAGTTGACGAAATCAGGGCGTTACACTCAGTGAGAATCCAGCCTGCTGGAATCCAAGTTACTCCGGTTACTTGCCCCGACTCCCGCTTGGCGCTGCAATAAACCTTTCTGGAGCGGATTATGGGACTGGGACGCGCCTTAGGTCTGATCGGTACTGTCCTCACACTGGCGATCGGCATGTACATCTATTCTTTGCAGGTCCGGAACCTGCAGCCATCAGCCAACGGCGCCGGCGCGAGCGACGAGGCTGCGCTCATCACCGGCGTAAAGTTGGACCTGATCGGCATCGCCAACGCCGAGCGCAGCTACATGGCCGCGCAGGGCAAGTACGCCTCCATGGACGAGCTAACTTCTGGCGGCTATCTCATCCCGCATGAGCGCCCGCCTTACGTCTACGACGTTTCCATCACCCCCAGCGGTTTCAGCTCCAACGCCACACGCACCACCAAAGGCTCGCCCGCCGAGATGTGGGTCACCGAGAGCATGGAAGTCCAATCCTCGGAATAGAAAGAATTTCCTGTCGTAGCTTTTTCGTGGTCTGAGGCTGGTTTTCCCACTTATCGCATCGCGCGTGCGGATTCCCCGCCTAATGGCGTTAACACTCATTGAGAATGGGGCGAATCAAGCCAACGAGTGAGATCACGACAATGAGACGGTTCGCCGCCAAGGTTGGGGTCAACGCGAATCCGATCAGTGACCCAGTCAATGAGGGTTGGTACATGTCCTATTTCCTGGCTTAATGCAACGCGTCTCTATGTTTGAAGAATCAAGGAGTTCTACGGGGTAACCTGGAGAGGTGACGAAGGGCACATTGCAGCGACCAAGAGCACATTCTAATGTCCCGATCAGAATGAACCCGAAACCTGCACATGCCCGCCCGAAATCGCACCGTCCAGACCTGGCTGCCAACGCAACCGCCGGCCGCCGCCAGATCGCAAAACGCCGAAGCAATCGCATGGCGCTCCACGCTTCTGTCGGGTTATCCGGGGAAGATCGGCAGAAAATGTTCTTTACGATGTCGGCCAAGGCGACGAAATTGAACAAGCACGGCGCTGCCGTTCAACTCAGTCGTGAGCTTCTGGTGGGCTCGGTCGTCTCCGTAAATAACAAGCAAGGCACCAAACTCTCGGCCCGGGTAGTTGCGCAGTTGGCGGCACTGGGGGGCGTTCCCAGGTACGCGATCGAGTTTGTCGAGCAGGACGAACGGGCGGAAACTTTCTGGGGAATTATCTTCCCGCCGAACACCTCAAACGCCTAACCACGCAAATGTGGCGCCGGCAGCCAGCGCAACAAAGGCGCCGAGCATCACGCCTGCTTGGATTAGGTTTACCGAACAGGAAGTCTGACTATTAAAACCAGGCCGATCACACTGATCTTCCCGGCCAAGATCGTCCCGGCTAAGATCGTCCCAGTCAAGATCGTTCCGGTCAACGAGTGTAATGGCGATTGTTACGTCAAGTTCGTCATGTATGGGGTACGGACAAAGCGAGAGGCATGCTGTTAACAGGCCTCTCCGCTCATTGACCTTCCCACCGACCTGACACGCAGATCTTTTTGTTTCCCTAGTCCAGGTAACTCGCTCAACCCGACAGAAAATTCGTTTCTTAGCCTTCAATTAATTGGCTTTTTGAGGTAGGCTTAGTCCGCTTTCTGAAGGAGGCCTCTATGGCACACGACACCCCGGTCGCATTAGTCCGGAACGCATCGACGGTTTCCATCTTGTGGGGCGTTCTGCTGATCGTCTTCGGTGTGATTGCGGTCGGTTCGCCATTGCTTGCCGCCGTGGCGGTTAACGTCGTCATCGCCTGGCTGATTGTTTTGGCCGGCGTAGTCCACCTGGTACTTGCCTTCCGCGCGCATGCAGCCGGCGGCATAATTTGGAAGCTCTTAGTCGGCGTAGCATATGTGTGCGTCGGCGCATACGCGCTCATACATCCGGTACTCGGCGTAGCGTCGCTTACTCTGCTGCTCGCATCGCTCTTCCTGATTGAAGGCATCTTGGACATTATTCTGTTTTTCAAGATGCCCCAACGATCCACCTGGGTGCTCGTGGACGGGATCATTACCCTGTTGCTAGGCCTGATGATCTACGCACAATGGCCCTCGAGTTCCGCTTGGGCGATCGGCACCCTGGTCGGCATCAGTATGATCTTCAGCGGGGTCGCGCGAGTGATGATGTCATGGGCCGTGCACAGGGCAACCGACACGCCATCGTCATCGAAGTTAGCGGCCTAGCGGACTCAACCGCGGCCGATCCGGATCGATGAGCGTAATGGAGATATTGCGCCAAGACCCTAAACTGAATGTTGGTGGGAGGGCCAGGAACGAAAGATTGGACACGGCCAAAGCCTTTGTTGTTTTTCGACGGGGTGTTATGGCAATGCAAAGCAGCAATGATCGTGCCGTCCGGGAAGGTAGGCTTCTCTCCCGGTAGGCGATGATCGCTACATCGCTGCCCAAGACGGGCGCCTGAACTGTTGAGGTTGCCTGTTTCATGGGCCACAGCGATTCCAGTTGAGCGACAAGCCGCTATCTCGGTTTTATGACATTGACGCGAACACTGGTGTTTAACTTCACGTTCACGCGTTCGCCGTTCTCTAGATAAGGCTCGAACAACCACTGTTGTGCTTGCTGCTCGATTCGGGACTTGATTTCAGGCGTGGGTGCGCCCTCGGATTCCATACTCATCACTAGCCCATTCTTTGCAATTGCGATTGTTAGCTTTATTGTGAATGCTCCTTGCGCTCCCTTGTCGATTAGCATTCGGTCCATGCTGCAAAGAATGCATTGCGGTCCAGTTGTAACAGCTGCGCCAAGCGGACCGGGAGAAACGGCAACGGGATTGGGAGATCCCTCTAGGTTTTGGGCTTGATCCGCCTGTTTCAGACTCGCGCATTGCAGACCGCTACCGACGAAACAGATGGTGGAACTAGATCTAGCCCATTTCGACGTAAGTGCAGCGTTGGACGGGAACTCGCTATATGTCGTTTTCTCCTGAAAAACATTTGTAATCATCCCATTCGACGAGAAGCAGCCTTCTTTCTTGCATGCAACACACATTTCAAGCTTGCACGCTGAAACGTCTGAACTCGCTTGAGTCCATTTCTCGCCATCGGACGAATAAAAAGCGACTGGTACTGCATGACCGCCACCCGGTCTGTCTTTACCGATTACTTGCGTTCCAACAGCCCAATATTGCTCCCGAACGCGTAAGAAACTGTAGATCGTGGAGTCAGGTATCAACGTAATACTCCAGGTCTTGCCCGAATCCGAGGTGACCAAGAATCGCTGCCCTTCATACTGTGCTGATCCCTGCTTCATCATGATCCCCATGTGAGCCGAGTCCAGCGCGACTAGAGCGAATGTGTACGGAAAATGCTTTATGTCATCCGCATTTTGCCCATCGGACACGACTGAAACATGCTGTCCGCCATCAGTTGTAAACCGAAGCGAACTTGGAGTGCGGATAATCCCGTGCTGAGAGTCAGAAAAAGACGCCTGCAGTATTGTGTCTTTTCCAATTGATCGTGAGAGCCAAGTTTTACCACCATCTTCAGTCGTTAGAAATGAGCCTCCCGTTCCAGTTGCGTAGCCAAAACTGTCATTCACAAAATCGATGTTCAGCAACGAATTCCCATTGGGAGTACGGTGCTTTACTTCCCAATTGCGTCCTTCATCAGCTGACACCGCAATTGCCTCATCAGTGCCACAGATCCACATGGAACCGGAACTAGCAGTTGTATTTAAGACGCGAAACTCAAAATCATGCGAATTCCATGCCGAAGAAGGCCTTTCTTCTCCAATGCTTGTGATTGCCCATGAGAGTAGGAGAATAGGCGCTACAAGTGGGACCAGGCTTCGAATGTCACTTTTCATGGTTATTCCGCCAAGGGAAGCCTGAAGCTGGCTGCGATGCCAGGGGCAGTTTTGCCGTCCCTTCCTTCCACCCCCTCCCCCGTTTGACGGGGATAGCTATAGAGGCCGTGAAAATTCCTACACTCCCACCCCCACCACGAAACTGGTTTTGACGTTGATTTGGGCCGGGGCCCGCTCGCCAGCGCGTGAGGTTCGTGCGTACGACGCGAGTGTAGGCCGTTGGGTTCGCGCGTTGCGCGTGTATGCGTGCGAGCGAGGGGGGGATTTTGAGTGTAATCGCTTGATTTCGACAGCTGAGAAGGCCCCATCCACATTGGCGTTTTCAGTTACGGATGGTAAAGAATGTTTTCAGCGGGGTCATCTTCGGGGTCACGCTGGTGTTGCTCGATCCAGCCGCGAGCGCGGGCTTGACCTTTCAAGACGTCGACCTTTTTCATTTTGGATGTGAGACTTTGAAGTTTATCCGGGGCATCGGTATGTCCCAGGGACCCGGCGACTGCAATCCACATATAGGCTTCTACGAGGTCCCGCTTGACACCGTTTCCCTTGGAGTACAGATCGGCTAGACGCATCTGGGAAGCTGGATTACCTTGCTCGGCGGACTTTCTGTACCATTCCGCGGCTTCCGCAAAGTCCTGTTGTACTCCCGAACCGTCTTCGTAGATGCGCCCGAGGCCATACTGACCCAACGAACTGCCATAGCTTGTGGAGCCATCGGCGGCTTCAGAGCACCAATGCAGGGCCTCGGAGCAATCACGAGACGTACCCAATCCGTGAATCATCAATCGGCAAGTGTTGTATTGAGCCTCTTCATCTCCCAGTTCGGCTCCCTTCCTGTACCAGCCCAAGGCTTCCTTGTAGTCGGAAGCGGAACCGAACTCATACACTAGCCCAAGGCCATTCGCAGCGTTAGCATAGCCATGACTTAGCGCAGACGAGAACCACTTGATGGCGGCAGCACGATTCTGCGCCGCATTGTTCGACTCAACTCCCTCTCCTTTGTGATAACACATACCCAGGTTGAACTCCGCCTGAGCGTCACCTTGGGCCGCGGCGAGAGTATACCAATGGACTGCCTGAACGTGATCCTTCTGTACACCTAGACCCTCGCCGTACGCGTAGCCCACCTTCACCTGCGACTTACTGAGGCCCTGCTCAGCTGCGAGGTAGAACCATTTGAACGCCTCGGCATACTGACGATCTTCTTCGGCAGCCAGCCCCATCTCGTCTTGCGCCTCTGGATCTCCATTTTTTGCTCTTTGTTCGACGCTGAGATCACCTGACGCGGCCTGCTCTTCTGGGCGTGATTGAGCGTGCGTCAGTTGGCAGACCACCGCAAGAAACAGAAGAAAAATCAATGGTGGTTTCGTTGTCTGCATGGAAGTGAAGTCCGCTCCAGCACAATTCTCAGTCTGTGCGCTGTACTGTCGCCAGTTACCGAAGTTCTTCCGAACGCAGGTCTATCGGGTTCGGGTTATGTCAATTGGCGATAAATCGCGATTACGCTCACTGCCGGGAGGCAATCGCCTCTTTCAGCAACGATGAGCCGTATTACTGATCTGTTCTGAACTCCCTCCTCCCCCCGGCTTAGCGAGCCGTCTTGCCCAACGCGGCAACGGCATGAGCTGGAGCGAGGCGCACTGCAAACTTGTCCTCGTGTCCGCAGCTGATTATTGTAGTTTGGTTGGAGTGTTCTCTCACCCAGATCACCCGTTCGGGGTTCACAAAGACTTCCAGGCCGTCCACATCTTCAAACATTACAAACTCCATAATGCCTCCTTTTCGCCATCGCTGGGTGCCCTCTTTGGGAATCTCGAAATCGCTCGGCGGTTCGGGCGATTGTACAAATGTTGAAACTTGATAGCCAAGAGGGAAGCTGTTGATAAATCGCGATTACACTCATCATGGGGTCGACGAGTGAAATCGCCAGCGAGCAACACTTAAACAAACCAGATTTAATAAAGGCCAGAGCAAAAAAGACGAGTGCCATAGTTAGAAGTGTCCGGCAGCCGTTAGCCTGCTTCTATGTACCTTTCCGCTACTTTTATCTCGTCCGCTTGTTCTTCAATTTCCCGCTCGATATCTCTAGCCGCTTCGGCGAAGTCGGTGTGATCGGCAATCCTTGAATGTAGGTTCCGCAACAACTCTAATCGTGCCTTCATACCGGGCAAGACGGCTTGCACCTCTTCGCGGGGAACTTCACACCGCTCTAGCCGCCGCAGCTATTCGGCATGAACTTGTTCGAGGTTATCGTCCATCGAGTCTGGGGACATGTATACCTTTTCGCATTGTAGCGGCGGGTGTGTCATGAGGGCTGCATGATTGTTGTAAGCAGGCGATTACACGTTTTGACCGCCCGGTCATTGATTGCTAAATGATTGGACTGCCGAGCAGGACACGTCCCGCTAGCGTTTCTCGGCTGCTGGGAGCTGCGATCCGCGAGCGGGTGAGGTTCAGGGTGAGGTTTTCCTTTAGCCGCACTCCTCTGCCGTCCGGGGTGACGTGGTGGTGATCCCGGAGGGTGGTTTTAGGGTTGAGGGTTTTTTGCGCTGCTTTCGCAGCGGGTGAAGTAGTGACACTCCACCCCTGAAAGGGTGCTGCACGGTAACTTTCGGTTACCGTGCGCGAACCTGTTGAAAGCAGAACAGCTAGAGGAAAAATCCTGCCGAGTCGGTTGCTGTCGAGCAACCTGAAGTTAACGCAGGCGAACTTGTTGATTCTTAAGCGCGGCTGCTAGTCTCGGCTGTGAGGACGAGAGAGGAAGCCGGGACATGGTGAAGCCGCCGTTGCGCACGAAATCCATCGGTTTCAAAGTGAGCGAGGAAGAGTACGCGCAACTGGAAACGGCGGCGCAGGCCGACGGTCGGACGCTCGGCGAATGGTGCCGCGAGGCGATCCTGCGGGGAGGGTCGGCCAGCGATGCCGAGAGGCACGATCCGGCCCTGGCCGAGATCATCGGAGTTCGTTTGCTGCTGGTGAACGTGTTGGGGCCGTTGGCGGCGGGCGAGAAGATGACGCCGGAAAGGTTCAACCAACTGCTGGATCAAATCGGCGAAACCAAGCACCAGCTCGCCGCCAAGTTGCAGCAGCAGGCGAGCGAGAAACCGCAGCGAGAAAAACCCAGCGGCGGGAAGCGGTGATCCCATTTTTTCCGCAGGGAGTGTACGGAGCGCGGGAGGCCAGTCAAGGCTCTGCGCTTCGCTCCGATGAACGCGCACAGAACGCGCGGCCTTGACTGGCCTCCCTCTCCGCTCCTGTCTGCTTCCAGCTAGGAAAAAATGAGAAGAAAAATGGGAGGGGACGCAATCCCCAATCTACTGCTGCGCGCTGCTGCGAGCGTAACCGTTGCCGCTGGAAGCGACGAGGGAGTTAATCAAGCGAATGACCGCGCGCTGATCCCGTTCCGGCAGTGACTCCATGCGCTGAAATCTTTTCCAAAGACGCCGATTCTGCGGCTTCCCCTGATCGAGCTTGGCCGGTTTCACGCCGAGCAGTTCATCCGTCGTCACCTGGAGTGCACGAGCTAGAGGGACGAGGGCAGAGGCGATTGGGAACTCCGCTTCCGTTTCGTAATAGGAAATCGCCCGCTGGGTAGTGTCCGCCGCCTTTGCGAGCTCAATCTGGGTGAGGCCGCGCGCTTGCCGCAGCGCAACCAGGCGTTTGCCGAATGCGGTCTGTGGTGGTTTCTTGGCTGGCATTCCAGGTGCGATTGTATGGTCCACTTCTAAACCCTCCAGAATTACGTTGCTAGTATAAACGCAATGCGTATATACTCGCGAACAGTTTTAGAAAATCAAAAAATCACACAAACCTCTTGACAGGGTTTCCGCAAAAACCCTGAAAACGAGCAGAAGGAGGTCCAGGGCATGGCGCGGATCGCGGAGAGCGAGATCGAGCGGTTGAAGCGGGAAATCTCGGTGCAACGGCTGGCGGAGGCGCGCGGGGTCAAACTGAAACGCCACGGCGCGGACCTGATCGGGTTGTGCCCCTTCCATGACGATCACGAGCCGTCGCTGGTGATTACTCCGAGCAAGAATCTGTGGAACTGTCTGGGAGCGTGCCGCCGAGGAGGAACCGTCATCGACTGGATCATGCTGGCCGAAGGCGTCAGCTTCCGCCATGCGGTCGAGCTTCTGCGGGAGGACCTGCCGCTGGGGAGCAGCAACACGCGGCCAGGTGTGCAGCGACTCCACCGTGCCGAAACTGCCCGCGCCGGTCGAACGCAGTGCCGATGATCGCATGTTGCTGTTGCAGGTGGTGAGCTACTACCAGGAGAGCTTGAAGCAGAGTCCCGAAGCGCTGAAGTATCTGGAGAATCGCGGCCTGAAATCGGCGGAGATGATCGAGACCTTCCGGCTGGGCTTTGCCAATCGCACCATCGGCTACCGTTTGCCGGCATCGAACCGCTCGGTTGGTGCAGCGTTGCGCGGACGCCTGCAGAAGCTCGGCATCTACCGCGAGAGCGGACACGAGCACTTCAACGGCTCCGTGGTGATTCCGATCTTCGATCTGAGCGGCCAGGTGGTGCAGATGTACGGGCGCAAGATCACGCCGAATCTGCGCCCCGGAACACCCGATCACTTGTACCTGCCGGGACCGCATCGCGGGGTGTGGAACGAAGCGGCGCTCACCGTCTCGAAAGACATCATCCTCTGCGAAGCACTGATCGACGCGCTGACCTTCTGGTGCGCGGGCTATCGCAACGTGACCGCGATTTACGGAGTGAACGGCTTTACCGAGGAACACCGCGCGGCGTTCCAGAAGCACGGCACGCAGAGAATCTATATCGCTTATGACCGCGACGAAGCCGGAGAAGGCGCGGCGCAGGAGCACGCCGCGCAGTTGATGGAGATGGGCATCGAGTGTTTCCGGGTGCAGTTTCCGAAGAACATGGACGCCAACGAATACGCGCTCAAGGTGCAGCCCGCGTCGAAGAGTTTAGGCATCATGCTGAATCGCGCCGCATGGCTGGGCAAAGGCGAGCGGCCCACGGTGGCGGTGATCGAGTCAGTCAAGACCGAACCAGCAAAGATCGATCCGGTGAAAACCGAGCCGCTGCCACCAGAACCAGCGCCGCAGATCGAAGCGCAGTCTCAGCAACCAACCGTCGAGACTCCCGCCGCACCAATCATCAAAGAAAAATCAGAAGAAAAAATCGAACCCGCAGCTAAAGAAGAAAATGCAATCCCACTGCCAGCCTCTCTCCCGGCTCTGCCGATCATCGAGGAACCAGAAGAGGTTTTTTCTTTAGCCGCCCAGCCGCAGAGCGAGAGCAGCGAGAGCAGCGAAGAAGCCGCGCCGATTCCGCCGGCAGCGCCAGCGCGCAGCGAGTGGCAGGTGCTCGATGCGCCGGTCGAGATCAAAGGCGATGAGATCGTCATCCACCAGGGCGACCGCCGCTATCGTGTGCGCGGACTGGCGAAAAACATGAGCTATGAGTTGCTGCGGATCAACCTGCTGGTATCGGGCAAGAACACGCGCGGCGAGAATGTGTTCCACGTGGACACGTTCGATCTGTACTCGGCGCGGCAGCGCACGGTGTTCCTCAAGCAGGCAGCCGAAGAGTTAGGTGTGAAGGATGACGTGATCCGCCGCGATCTCGGCCACGTGCTCTTGCAACTGGAGGCGCTGCAGGATCAGCAGATCAAGCAGGCGCTAGAGCCGGAGGAAAAACAAATCCCGATCGGCGAGCCAGAGCGCGCGGCAGCGATGGAACTGCTGCGCGATCCGCGCCTCGTGGACCGCATCCTCTCCGATCTTGAACGTTGCGGCATGGTGGGCGAGGAGACGAACAAGCTGGTGAGTTATCTGGCGGTGACTTCGCGTCTCTTGGATGCGCCGCTCGCAGTCCTGGTGCAGGCCAGTTCCGCAGCGGGCAAATCGGCGTTGATGGAAGCCGTGCTCGCGCTGGTGCCCGAAGAACAGCAGGTGCAGTACTCGGCCATGACCGGGCAGTCGCTCTTCTACATGGGCGAAAGCGATCTGAAGCACAAGGTGCTCGCCATCGTGGAAGAAGAAGGCGCGCTGCGCGCCGCCTACGCGCTGAAACTGCTGCAATCGGAAGGCGTGCTCACTATCGCCTCGACCGGAAAAGACGCGGCCACGGGACGGCTGATCACGCACCAGTACCGCGTCGAAGGCCCGGTGATGATCTTCCTCACCACAACTGCTATCGACCTGGACGAGGAACTGCTGAATCGTTGTCTGGTGCTGACCGTCGATGAGGACCGCGCGCAGACGCAGGCGATCCATCAGAAACAGCGCGAGGCGCAAACACTCGAAGGACTGCTGGCGAAGCACGACCGCAACGAACTGCTGACCACGCATCGCAACGCGCAGCGCCTCTTGAAGCCCATGCTGGTGGTGAATCCTTACGCGCGCGAGCTGACGTTCCTCGATTCGCAGACCCGGACGCGGCGCGATCACATGAAGTACCTGACGCTGATCCGCTCGATTGCGCTTCTCTATCAGCATCAGCGGCCACACAAGACCACCATGCATCGCGGCCAGACGCTTGAATACATCGAGGTCACCAAAGACGACATTGCAATGGCGAACCGTCTCGCGCATGAGGTGCTGGGGCGCTCGCTCGACGAACTGCCGCCGCAGACGCGGCGCTTGTTGCTCTTGGTGGACGAGATGGTGCGCCAGGACTGCGAGCGGAAAAAGATCGAGCGGCAGGACTTCCGTTTCAGCCGCAAGGACGTGCGCGCGTTCGCCAGGTGGAGCGATTCGCAACTGAAGCGGCATCTGCACCGGCTGGAGGAACTGGAATATCTGGTGGTGCATCAGGGCGGACGCGGCCAGAGCATGGTTTACGAACTGGTGTTCGAGCGCCAGGAGGACAGCGCGCGGCCCGCACTGGCGGGGCTGATCGAGATCGAAAAGCTCTCTGGATGCCAGTACGACGAAAAGAAGTCTGGGCAGGAAGGCCAGAGGTCCGGGTCAAGTCCGGCCCAAGTTCGGGGGGTGTCCGGGAGTGGTGCGGGTTGGAAATCGCCAGCAACGACGCGGGCGGAAAGCGTTTTTTACGGAGATCGCGAGAAGAACACTTCCTGGGAGCAAGAGCAAAATCCTGTCCTAGTCGTACCGCCCATCGTCGCCG
>CAWJFA010000026.1:0-705711 GCA_963842075.1 uncultured Acidobacteriota bacterium
GCGCGTCAGTGCGAAGCGTCAGAAGTCTCCCTTAGTCCTGTCACCGGAAGAGGTCAAACTTGGTCTAGCGCAACTGGAATTTCGCGACCAGATTCTCGTGTTTCTGGACGGTGCCTTAGGAATCCGTCAAGGGGAACTCGGGGCACTGCGGTGGCTGGACTGCGACTTCGACAGCATAAATTTCAGTGTGCAACATTCCTACTACTGGCGTCGGGGTGGGCACCTGAAGAGCACAAAGACCGAAGCGTCCGCAAAACTATTGCCGATGCATCCGAGTCTGAAGCAGGCCTTGTTGGAGTGGAGGTCACAAAGTCTCTACAACCGGCCGGGCGATTTCGTCTTCTCTTCGGAGAGACTGAAGGGCACGAAACCGCTCGACTTGGCTGCCGTGTTGAAGAAGAAGATTCAACCGGCCTTCAAGAAGATCGGTATCACAGGGGTGGGCTGGCACACCTTTCGGCACACGGTGGGGACTATGCTGGCAGAGATGGGCGAACACCAACTCATGATCCGCGACTACTTGCGTCACAGCGATCTGCACGTGACCAACAAGTATCTTCAGGCAACGACCAAGAGCAAACGCCTAGCGCAGGGAAAGCTCTTGGATGCCATCCTGCCTGGGGGTGTGTTGTCGGGAAGCAAGTCAAAGCTAATCCACTAGCGCCCGAGAGGCTCGTTCCTGCCGCTTGTTTGGATGGTAGGAATATGCCAATCGGCAGGTTTGGAAAAGCTGATTGGACCCAAACGGACCCAGATTGTTTTTGGTGGTTATCTGTAAACCATTCAAAGGAATGGCGGGGACGACGGGACTCGAACCCGCGACCTCTGCCGTGACAGAGTCGCTGGCCGATGTAACTTAACTTAACTTATTGGAACTTAACGGTACTGACAGCCCGTTCTTAGTCCTTTAAGGGAACTCAAGGGAACTCTTTGGCCGGCTTATTGGACCCAAATCGGACCCAGATTGGCCGATCCCGATCCGGATGAAGCCGACCTTGGGGTTATGAGTTCAAAGGGAAACTGATAACAAACAACTTACAAGCGCACGGATGACACCTAAGCACCTGTAAGTTTCTGCAAGAAATATGCCGTAGTCCCTCGTTTAGTCGCTCGTTTTTTGTCTGGACAATTGGGTTCACAACCCAACCATTTGTTGGGAACGGCACTCAGTCTGCGGCGTTGGTCATCTTACGAACGATTCCCGACTACCTGCCAGTTTGGCCACAGAGCATTGTTCTGCTGCCCTCACGCGTTGCGGTCAAAACCTCGTCTGAAGGTATCGAGTTGGGCGCGAGCATCTTCCTCAACATGGTCCCCGACGCCTCTGGCACGGACGAACGCCATCCACGCTGGATTGGCTTCATTCATCGCTTCGAGAAACGTGTGGACAATCTGTACTTCGTCGTCCGCGCAAAGCGCACGCAGGTCGAGACCCATCAGAAAGGCGGTAGCCAGTCCATAGTCCTGGAGCGCGGCATCTATCACTACGTCCGAAAATATCCGCTCGCTGTCGGCTTCATATTGCAGAAGGAGACCTCGTATGTCATCCAGGTCCTTGACTCGCCGCTGCGGATCGTCCATGAACGCGACAATTTTCAGGAGCATCAGTGCGGTAGATGAGATCACTTTCAGCGTCAGATCCGGCGCAAGTTGAACCGGCTGAGCGGTCGCGAATACGTGGTCGAATCCCACCAGACTCATCGTGAACTGACTAATGGGCCAGGTGATCTGCTTGGCTTCCCGAAGCTTGGGTCCAGCTGGGATCAGGTCCAGAATTGTTCCCTGCGCGCTCCGCCACCGGTGCTCACGGTTTGCGAAACGGACCCAGCCGTCGGCAAGAAGTCGGCGTTCCAGCTCTGCGAATTCGTCAAGGTCCAAGGCGACGGCGAAATCGATGTCTCCGGTGTGCCGGGACTCCGCTGGAAAATGTATCTGGTACGCAATGGCCCCGATGATTACAAGTTCTGCTCCGAGTGCCGCACAATGGTGTTGCAGGACTCGGAGGTCAGCGATTTGGTTGTCGGTAAGTTCGGGCATCGCTCAGGAGAGGAATTCGCGTTTGAGTTCTTCCGCTGCCTCGTGCGCTCTTGAATCGGAAGAATACATCAGCTCGGCATAGATCAACCACGGATGTGCGAGAGGGAACGGCTCGGTTTCTCGCCAAAACGGGATGGTACCGAAGGAATGCAGAAAAATGAGTGGCCCTGCCTTGTCAGGAATGATCCGCAACTGACGACGAAGTTGGTCAGGGAACGAGTCGACGAAGATTGGCAGTTCCAACCCTCGATAAAACTTCTGGAGAGCCTGAGCAGCCGGCCCGCCCGTTACCGACCACCGAATTGATAGGTCTGCAAAAGGCTTTCGGACGCTGGCGAGCATGTCGTCTAGGTCTCTGTCGGAGGACCGGAAACGCCCGATTAGAAGTTTCGGACGCAGAGCGAACTCATATCCTCTCAACAGCTCGTCCTGTAATCGCGATTTGTCGCTGATATCAAAGCCGTGCCCCGATTCTCGCAGTACTCCGCGCTCGACCAACTGCTGTCGAACATTCGCAACATTGCTTTTGCTCAACCCGGACGCTTCAGCCAGTTGACGCACGGACCAGCTTCCCGCTAGTTCCTTCGTGGCAAAGGTGAACAACAATTGAGCGATTGCGGGGCTGACCCGCTTGCCTTCTTTTGAAACGGCATTCTCTTTGTTTCCGATGATCGTACGCTCATAGTTTTGACCGAGCACGAGGTGCATGTTGCCAGCTTGGTCCACAAAGTTTATTCGTGATTCGATCAATCGCTCGGCAGAAGGCCGGGGGATGTAGCGTGCCAACAGCAAGAGGGGCTTGCGATGTACTCTTGCATAGAGTTTGGCTTGAGCGACGAGGGCATTGAGTATCCCTCGGTCCAGATACGACCGCTTCTGTTCCACGAGGAAGGAGTAGGTTCCTTTGGGAGTGCGCACCTTGAGGGTGCCGTCGATTCCTTGATCGCCGCCACGGTTCTTCGGAGAGAAATCCAGATCGCTGATGAAGTGCAGGGTCCGGAGCTGCTCTAGAAAAGGAGTCAATGGAGGTTCAACTCGCATAGCGTCCATTATTATGCCATGTCCATTACTAATGGACAACAAGAAATGTGGACATGGGCTCCTGAAGGAAACGCGGGCGCGGCTACCCGAACCGCGACCAAACTCTGGAATGATCCCGAGTACAATAACCTAAGGAGTGGATTAGCGTCGGCGAGGGAGTCTCTTTGCCGAGGCCTCGGATCCAGGTGGTTCACGGAACGGTTCCACAGAAATGCGCTCGTAACACACTTCCAGCACGGTCAGGTATTCTGTACCGCCCGGCAATTGAAGGACTACGCTGTCACCCGCTGCCGACTTCATCAACGCGCGCCCCAGAGGTGACACCCAACTGATGTGGTTGCGGTTGAGATCGATTTCGTCGGTGCCCACGATGCTCACCACTCGCTCCGCTCCCGCGGCATTGGCATAGCGCACGGTCGCTCCGAAGAATGCCCTCGTCGCCGCCTGCCCCGCTCTCGGAGCTTCCGGGTCCACCACTTCCGCGGCTTCGATTCGCTTCGTGAGAAAGCGAATCCGCCCATCGATCTGCCGCAGCCGCCGCTTGCCGTACTGATAGTCGGCGTTTTCACTGCGATCGCCGTTGCTGGCAGCCCACGCCACCACCTCCGTCACGGCCGGGCGTTCCCTGGTGAGCAGAAACCGGTGCTCATCTTTGAGGCGCTGCAGCCCGCTCCGCGTTATGTAGTTCTTGCCTGGCGTCGCGGGCTCGTCCCTTTGTGGTTTTCTCGTAAACCCTTTTCGCATCTCGTAGTCTTTCCAGGGCGAATCCAGTGGGTGCACCAATGAACGCGGATGAACGCCGATAAAAAACACCGTACGTTATCTGCGTTTATGGGAGTTCATCTGCGGCCCTAGCTGATTTTTTCACATCTTGCAGCCCCTAGCTATCCTAGCCATCATCTCGAACAAGTGCCGGCGAAGGCATGCTTGGGAGAATCAGTACTGAAGTGAAAACCCTTAGGGGTTACAATGTTTACCGTCTTCGAAGCCACGAAAGAAAATCTCGGGTCAGGTGAAGGGGGTCAAGCATGCACCGGCGCGAATTCCTGAAGCTGGGAGCCGTAGCAAGCGGAACGTTCCTGGTGGGCAGCACGGGCCGCTTCGGAAGTTTCCTCGATGCTCCGAAGGAAATCCCCACCACTGACCGCCTCGTTTGCACCAACCTGGTGGACAACATTTACGACGTCTTCGCCAAGGGCGGGAAAATCGGTAATCTCACAATCACTCGGAATACTTTGCCTCATCCCTACGGCTCAGAGGTCTCGTTGTTGTCGGAACATGGGCTGGCCTTTCACTTGGAGTCCTTCCGAGGCGCAGAGGAAAAACAGATCCTGCTGGACTTCGCGCTCACGCCCCGCACGCTCACAAATAATTTCAAAGGCTTGAAAGTCGATCCCGCCACGGCCGACGCCCTGATCATCAGCCACGGGCACGAGGACCATTACGGTGGGCTGCCCGACTTGGCGCAGGCCCTCCAGGGACAAGCGAAACCAGGGCTCACTCTTTATGCCGGAGGGCGCGATACGTTTTGCCATCGCTGGGTGGTGCAACCCGACGGGAGCAAACTCGACTACGGCGAGCTCAAGCGGGATGAGCTCGAAGCGCGAGGGTTGAAGGTCGTGATCGCGGAGGAGCCCACCGTAGTGGCGGGCCACGCCTTCACCTCAGGCCACATCGCGCGAATCACCGATTTCGAGATGTCTCCTCCGGCAGCTCGCCTCGAAGCCGGCGCGCCCGGCTCCGCCTGCGACGCCACCTTCCACTTCCCTGCCGGCACAGTCAAGATGGAAGCCAAGCCGGGCGAGTTGGTGAAAGACATCTTCTGGGGCGAGCACGCCACCGCTTACAACGTGAAGGACCGGGGACTCGTCGTGATCTCATCGTGCGGCCATGCCGGCATCATCAACTCCGTCCGCCAGATCCAGAAGTCCACCGGGATCGAGAAGGTGCATGCTGTGGTTGGCGGGTGGCACTTGGCTCCCTATCCTGATGAACTCATCGCAAAGACCGTGGAAGCCATGAAGGAAATCAACCCGGACTACTTGATTCCCATGCACTGCACCGGCTTCCGCACCATAATGGCAATCCAACGCGAGATGCCCGAGAAGCTAATCATGCCTTCCACAGGCACGCGCGTCGTCTTCGGCGCCTAGCCCCGATCCCGCTCGTCATCACGCGAAGCCGTCCTCGCGCCCGCCGTGGCTCGCGGCCTTTGTCTTTGCCTCTTCCCCTTTCAAATCTCAAATTTCCGATTTGAAATTCCTCCTTAACTCCGAGATTTAAGTTCAACATGTTCAATACGTTCGATACTTGCTATAGATAGACATTAAGGCGTGCCTTCAACCCCCCGTGGAATTTGAAATTGAGCAAGGCAAGCGAAAAAGGGTCTGAAGCCGGCTTGTGTGAATCGATTCCAGAAACTCGTGGATCCCGGGCAAGCGGCAAGTACCCCCCAAGAAAAGGGTTGCCTACTAATCGGGAGTTGGCTCGCGTTGCACGACAACCAAAAACACCACACCGACAATGGTAAACATTCGGAATGCCTCTTCCTGCCCATTCCATATTTGCGACTGCCACATCAGAAACCATTCGCCCCCGACATCGAGGAATGCCACCAACCACATCAGCAGGCTCGTCGTCAGCGCAATCACGGCGACGTTCAGCGCAACCGCGAATTGCGCCCTGTCCGCACGATACGATTTCAGCAACCGAACACCAGCCCACCAGCATAGAAGCATAGTGACTGATTCCCAGACGATGATGCCAATGTAGAAGAACGTATGTACTAGCGGCGAATTGACGGCGCGCCACATGACGTGGTTCCCCGGAGAGGTTGAGTCCATCATCAGGACGTGGCGGACAAACTCGTAGTTGGAGCCGTAAGGAGATTCTGCCGCGCCAGCAGAAGAACCTTGTAGCGGCCGCGGAAGAGATGCCAGCCGACAAGTTCGGGTTCAGGCCGACGCCAGAGCAGATGACGTTCGGCAACCTTGTCCTGCACATCATCCAATCGAACAGTTACCTCTGCGCCAAGATCGGAGAAGTTCCCGAGGCAAAATCGCCGGGCCTGAAAGAAACGGACGGGAAGGACAGGCTCGTAGCCGCGCTCAAAGCGAGTTTTGATTTCTGCAGCACGGCCCTAGGCAAGGTGGACGATTCCAAACTTGGAGACACGGTGGAACTCGTCGGTGGCCGCGAGGGACCGCGAGCTTTCGCCCTCATCGCCCTGACCAATGACTGGGCCGACCACTACGGCGCCGCCGCCATGTACCTCCGCCTCAACGGCCGGCTGCCGCCAACCGCGAAGAAATAAGCGAAGATTGCTTAGGGGTGGGTCTCTGAGTGGAGTCGTACGCATTGGAGTAGAATCAACTCTCCCGAGCAGTTTTCCCAGGGGGTTGCACTCATGGAAACGCTCAAAGCGCCGGATAATACCCGCGGGGAAATGACACGCATCGGCAAGTCGGTTGTGATTAAAGGGGAACTCTCGTGCAGCGAAGACCTTTATATAGATGGCCAGGTAGAAGGCACCATCGACCCGAAAGGAAACCGTCTGACCATCGGACCGAACGGGAGCGTTAAAGCCAACGTCAATGCTTGCGCTGTAATCGTGCAGGGTAAGCTGGAAGGCACTATTCATGCGAGCGACCGGGTCGACTTAAAGCAGTCGGCCATTGTCGTGGGCGATATCACGACTCAGCGGATCTCTATTGAGGAAGGCGCGCACTTAAAGGGAAGTGTCAACATCCAGAAAGAGGCACCCAAGAAGGAAGTACTGGGTGGGATTGCTCTGTCCCCAAGGGAGGCTGCTCAGTCAGAAAAAAGATAACCTCTTGTACTCTTCTAGTACATGATGAGTTTCAATGTCTTGCAACGAACTTCCCATAACTTCGTTTCTAATTGGAATAAAAAGACCGGGGTTAGCGGTTTGGTGGGGTAATGCCAGAAAATAGACCCAACTGAGGTCCATGCAGTGAGCGGAAAAGCGCGTAAACTAGGGTTAAGATGCGCAAGGTCGTGACCAGTGCGTCGCTTGTGGGAGCTTCGCCCGCCCGTGACTGGCTGGACGTGGGTAGTGCGGCCATGGTTGAAGTTACATCCGAAGACGGAGCCCATCCAGTCGAATCCGCACTGCTCCAAGGCGAGAAACGTGGCTGGCGTGCGGCTGGGTCGGGACCTCAAACCATTCGGCTGGTGTTCGACAAACCGCAAAAACTGCGACGGATCTTGCTGAAGTTTGAGGAAACCGAAACCCAGCGCACGCAGGAGTTTGTCCTACGGTGGTCACCGGACGGCGGGCGATCTTATCGAGAGATCGTACGCCAGCAGTGGAATTTCAGCCCGCCCGAGGCGGAGCGTGAGACAGAGGACTACGCAGTT
This sequence comes from uncultured Acidobacteriota bacterium, assembly GCA_963842075.1. Classification (GTDB taxonomy): domain Bacteria; phylum Acidobacteriota; class Terriglobia; order Terriglobales; family Acidobacteriaceae; genus Sulfotelmatobacter. The sequence goes on from CAWJFA010000026.1 coordinate 7,459, forward strand.
GAGCTCTCCGGTGTCACAGCATTTGAATTGAGCATTGTGCCTGACAAGAGCGGCGGCGAGGTTCGGGCGTCGCTTGAGTGCTTGCGCTTAGGTTGATATAGCCGTGGAACCTGTCTAGGCCTTCCCTCAGGCACATTGGGCGAGGGAGGAGAAGTAAAGGTCTCAAAATGGTTGAGGACGCAGTTCGCTGCCCGTACTGTGTTCTGGGCGATCAGTTCAGAGCAATGCTACAGCGGCCAGAATGGTTTATCTGCGAACAGTGCGGCCATGTAGTGCTTCCCGAAGATCCGGGTTTCAGGTGCTCTTGCGGCAGGTGCCTGGAACTGAATCGAGCGGCGTGATTTCATGTCGCCAACTCACGAAGAGCATTGCGACCGCCGAGATTCGCACTCTCTGCGGTCGTTGTCCTTTCAGTTTTCGGATAAAAAGTTTAGTCACTTCTGCGGCAGGATTAACTTCTCAGGCTCAACAGGTTCCATCTTCTCAAGCGATCTTTGCAGGCCGAGAAGCTCTTCACGGATGCGCTCTATCTGGTCGATTACATCTCCTAACGCATTGCTCGGCTCGCCCTTGCTGGCCATGATCGGATCAATCTACTCTGTTCCGGTAAGAAGTGCGGTACGCTACCGCTCATAACCGCAGCTATTTCTACGATGGATTAACTTCTCAGGCACGAAGATGGCCTACGATGTTGCTCTCAGAATCGTGGCACATGAAGTCGAGGTCAGAAAGGAAATTCCAATGCTATGACAAAGCAAGTGGGAGCTTGCTGTAGCTCACCAGCAACGATCTGCTACTGGTTCATCGTCTCGCTGATGGCGTGGGGAGTGCTGAGCCTCATAGGAATCTATTGGCGTCCTCTCCATGCCTCGTCAGAGGCTGCTTGTCTTTTCGCCATGGCCATCGGCTGCCTCGCCAACTGGCTTAAAAATCGGTCTTTACATTGTGCTATCACTGGCCCACTATTTCTGATCGGTGGCGTCATGTTTCTGCTCTCAGGCGTGCGCATGATCCACGTCGACCCGCGTTGGGTCTGGCTAGTCCTTCTCACCGGCATCTCCATAGCATTTCTGCTGGAATGGCTGTATGGGAAGCGTCCTGCGTCCTAATTGTTGAAAATCGCGATGTTCGTTGTTGCTTGCTAGTATTTCCATGGTTCCATTGTCTTCATAATAGACTTGTCCATCATGTCGCGACCAACCTAGGATTGTGCCTCCTGGTTGACTGAGTGTCCTCCATTTCTGACTTGCAAGCTTAAACTCCATCAGTTTTGAGTCATCTGCTGTACTCGCTACAATGTAACGCCCATCTGGCGACCAATGAGCCGAATAAGCCCCTCCGAGCCTGGCAAAATTGAAACTTGATGAGTTCTCAAATCAACCCTGTGGATCACCACGTTTGTTGCAGCATCGGCCTTGAGTGCCGGTGATTGGCTAAGAACGAGGAGACTCCCGTTCGGTGCCCAGTCGGGCTCGCCTTCGTTTTCATCATCTGAGAACAGTTGTAGCGGGCTGCCCCCGTCGGCAGGCACGGCATAGATTTGCCAGAGCTGGGAAGGCAGACGCCCCATGAACGCAATTTGCTTTCCGTCCGGCGACCATTGCGGCAGAGCGACTTGGAGAGGCGGGAACGTGAGCTGCGAGCGTTCGCTGCCGTCAGGTTTGCTCCGCCACAGCGCCCTCCGGAATCACGACGTAAGTCACCCATTGCCCGTCTCTCGAAAAGTCTACGCCTTCGGCGGAGATTCCCGATAAGTAAAGGACAAGCTGTTTGGATCTAGCGTCGTAGCGCACCAGCTCATTCTTGCTTTGGATCCCAAGTGCAAACGTTGCCAAAGGACATTTCACGACTCGGTGACAGCTCTGAGTTTTTCGCATTACGGAGAGATTCGAACCACATTGCTGCGGCTTCCTTCTGACGGCTTTTTCGAACGCGACACCCCAAGCGTCCCTTCAGCCCCAAGCGCTCATCACGGGCGTCGCATCCGAAAAAGCACTAGCGTGATTCGGCCCGAATCGTCGAGCAAGAGTGCACCTAGTCCAGGGAACAATGGGCAGCTCAGTTGTGGCGTACGGCCATTCCCTTTCTTAACTTTTCGTTCATAAGTCAATGGCTTAACCATCATGAAGATGCGTTTTGGCCTGGAGGACGATTCGGAGCACACGCTGGAGGAGGTTGGTCGAGCGTTCGCGGTCACCCGCGAGCGCATTCGCCAGATCGAAGCCAAGGCTTTGCGCAAACTGCGCCAGCCTTCACGCTCAGTCAGGCTCAGGTTATTTCTCGACAACGTGCACGAATAACGCCGCAGGCGAAACGTGCACGCAGGGAGAGCCCAGGAAAGGGATGGCGCAGCATCTGCGAGTTGACCTAGGCAGCCTCACTGCGATGCGGTATACAGTGGCTAGTTTGCGATGTGTTCCGCAGAGCATGCAAGGCGTACATCGTGTCATCCAGAGCTTGTTCCTCTTCGATGTTGTCTCCGGCTATGTGAAACAACTCCCGTGCCCTTAGTGCAAGTGCTTTCTCTGCTTGCGCAATGCGCTCCGGGAGTCTGGCGTTATCAATCTCAAAGAGCGCAGCCTTGTACAAATCCCTCCACGCTCCGCTGTCCAGAGATTTAGAGCTGCCTGTATTCATAATTCCCCCTGTTTCGCTTGGCAGGCCGGTCTGAAAGTGTGTCGAATTCTCCCGAATGCTTGCCGCAGGAACAGCCAACAACATCGTCCCCGCAACCATTAGATACGATGGCGTCGGTGATCCCTACTGGGCAGTGATTCGTGTTCGCCAGTGCGGTAAAGCTTAGGGCGAGCTTCATTGATAGTCAGGGCGCGCCCGCCGTGGACCGAACCGTTCAGCCCACGAATAGCATCTCGCGCCTCCCCAGCGTTAGTCATCTCGACGAACGCAAATCCCCGCGGTTGACCTGTGTCCCGATCCGTGACGGCCGTGACTGTTTTAACGGCTCCGTACGCCGCGAATAATGTCTGAAGCTGGTCTTCGTGAGTGGCGAAATCTAAGTTACCGACATAGATGTTAGTCATGGCTTACCTCCGGTGGTTTGAGCATCGCTCTGCAGTATGTGATCGTCCAACCCGTCAGGCTTCACCAACGATCTTCACAGTGATCTTTGAGCTTGAGGCTCGGACGGCTTTTCGTTCGTTGCTTCCTGCTACTTCGCCTTCTGCCTGAAGCCAGTCTTCTTCCGCATGGCCATCTATTCTGCCGCGCACCTCATACAGCTCATAAGCGCGAGCGCGCACGTTCTCCTCATCATAAGTCGTGATAGCTGCGTCTCGATTGGTCAAGAGCTCCGGTTCCATGGACTTTTCTCCTTTATTTATTGTCTCCATCTGGGTGCTATCGGTCTGTGAGGCCTTATGCGACATGTAGGACTCCTGGCCTCTGCACCCAGTCTTCAGGAACCTCGTCGCGGGCGATGACTTCGTCGGCGCAGCTGGGAGACAGGTAAGTTGGGGGTCCGACCAGGAACCTGATCCGCTGCCCTGGATGCTGGCGCCGAATCGTTCGCCAGAACTCCACTGCTTCTTTGGATCTCTGGCGCACGTCCAGCAGTACCAAATCGAAAAAATCAGGCACCCAGAGCAACTCTGCTTCCGTGACGCTTTTGGCCGTGTGCACGTGAACTCCCCGGCTTCTCAGCACACGGGCGCGCAGCTTCTGCATCGTTTCGTTGCCATCGACGATGAGCACGTTTTTCGTGCGGTGAAAGGAAATTGGCGGTTGCTGGGGCACAGAACACCTCCTAGTCTTCTGGAGGCGGTCGTTTCGGAAAAGCGGTTCCCTTTGAGAAGCGGGCGTGACCAGAAAGATCTAAACCTCGGCTCTTCTTGTCTCTTTCGTAAGGGGGGCGGAGATCGGCCGCCCCCAACAGAACGCGAAAGCCTGCCTGCTTGCCTCAGGCTGCTACGCGAGCAGCGGTCTCTTGCAAGGTCGAGTGGGCCACCTCAAAGTTTCGGACCTCAGGAGTACCGTCGATCACTTTAGCCAGGGCCTTCAGCACTTCTGGATAGCTGCCGCGGAGATAGGCTTCCGCGTCCTCTTTCTTGTCCCAAAGACTGATGGCGACCCCTTCTGTTCCGGATATGGGGTCGACGAATACGATTTCGTCTTGGAAGCCGTGCTGTTTCTTAAGGAGGGGAAGAATCTCGTTCGCGATTGTCTGGGTAAACTCCGCACGGGTATTGGGCTTCAGGTGCATGGAAACGTGACGAGCAAACATGTCAACCTCCTGAGTTGTCGTGGCTAAGAGGAGGGAACTTCAGATGGACTGCCTTAGTTCAGAGGATCTGAAAGAGGAGAAGGCGTAATCGGCTCTGCCTAACACCATATACCGAATCTCAGTGTTGTCAAGTCGGGAATGTCCTAGATGGGGCTACGTTGTTGGTTTGTGACCTGGCTCGGCTTCCGTAAAGAGAATCCCGCCGTCGATTGCAACTTCAAGTTATTATTTCAGCGAGGCTGACGCTGGTACCGCTGATTTGCGACCTGGGGAACTGTGACATTGGGGGGAAGCATGGCGATAAACTCTGTGCGGACACGTGACGGAAGCGACGACTCCATACGCTTTCAACCAATGGAGCGCCTAAAGGTATATTTATTCGGAGCAACTGTATTGTTTGCATCTTTTGGGATGGGTGAAGCGGTCTATCGACTCTTGTTTTCAGAGTTTGACGGCATAACCGACCGTATTCCGATTGAGATGCTGTTTGGTTTGGTATTTGCCTGGCTCGCCACTAAGTTCGGCGTCGTCGTTTACAGAAATCGCAAGGAGAGGAGCGCGAGGCTCAACTTCATTTGGGCTCGGAATCATCAAATACGAGGCGCTCTGGAAGGAATCACTCCGTTGGCCCACCCATCGAAAAACCAACAATCGATCAGGGTAATCCGCGAAGAAGTCGAAAGGATTGAGTGGGCGCTTAAGGAGATATTGCCGGGCTAGAGGCCCTGCTGTGGTTTGCGTTTCAGCGGCTTGCCAATCGCGAGAAGAAAGATGGCACTCTTGCCATTCGCGTGCGGCGAAAAGAAGTTGATCACGTCATCGTCGAAGAAGGTTAGCCCGGTTGCACCCAGGCGCTGGGCATACGCAGCCAGGTACATCCTCCCGCCGATGGCGCCCGCCTCCAGCTGGACGGCCCGGTAGCCGCGGTTCCCGTATCCTTCCAGGATTCGTTTCAAATCGGCGAGAAAGAAGATGTCCACGCAGGCGTCCGCCGGCAGCTCCTGCTCCAGTCCAAGATGGTGGGCCTCGGCGCGGAATTCCGCTGCCTTCAAAAGCTCCAGGGTGTTCTCCTCACGCCGGAAGAAGTAAGCACCCGGCTTGAGCCCCTGTACCGCATGCACGATCAGGTAAAGGTCGTTGAGCTGTGTGCCGGGAGGCTCAAGGAAGTCAGCCGGAAGACCGCGCGTGGCAGAGTAGAGAATGGTTGAGAGTTGGTCCAGTGTAATAGATGCCGTCTTATCGAATGTTCGGGTAGAGCCGCGGCGCAGGATCACCTGCTCGATCGTGTCCTTCGGTTGTTCTTCTTCCGGCAGTGGCTCGAGTCGAACAGCCTCCCCCGCCGGAGCCGAAGATGCCAAGAGCGGTCGATTCCCGCGCCACTGAGCTACTTCCTCTTCGGAATGAAGCGCAGACGCCTCGTGCATCTCAAGCATGGCGGGATAATCGACCTCACGCTCGGAGAGCGGGATCGTCTCCAGGCCGAGCGCTGGAACCTCTCTCTGGGCTGGCAACGAACTCTCCGATGTGCGCCCGATCGGTACGAGGCACAAGGAAACCTCGCGCCGCGTATCGAGATCAAGTAGGCGGTTCACCTCGGCGTCCACGAACCCGAGCACGATCTCGGCCGCCAGCCCCGAAGCCGCAGCAACGGCCAGCATATTCGCCAGCAGCGTGCCGTTGTCCCAACCGAAATGGCGATAGGTACGCGCCTGATACTTCCAGGCGTTCCGCCAGTATGTTCCGGTGCAGATGATCATCGCGGGCGCGTGAGCCACCGCGGGTTCCATCGCCGTCGCCTGAGCCAGGTTTCTGCGAAAATCACCTTTTCGCAGAAGCCGTAGCGATACATCCGCCGGATTGAAGTGATACACGCCGGCATCCAGGCCCGCGAGATCGCTAGTCACAACGTACACCTCGATCTCGTAGAGGGCTCCGGTGCAGGCTGCGGCGCGAAAGTAGATTTCTCCGCCTGGATGTGCGCGCTCTTTGGTAATCCCCGCCGAGAAATAGAGAATGCGCGCCAGATCCTGAAGGTCAGGGACCGAATCGGCCCGCGATGAGGGCACTGGTTCTGAGATCGCGGAGAGCGCGGCCACCCCTGCATTAGGCACGTCCCGCGGCAGCGGAAGCGGCTCTATCTTCGGATAGATTTTGAAAGGCTGCGGCCGATTCGCCCAGTCCAGAAAGTAAGGATTGTTACGAATACTCCAGTAGGAGTGCTTCGTGCCATCGTGATACTTCCAAGTCGCCTGCGTGTCGCGGTTGTTCATCGGTTACTACGTCAGACTAGCACCGGTTAGCAGGCCACGGGCCAGGCAATGAACCTGCGACTGGGGATTATGCCTGGATCACGCTGGGAATCTCGGCCTTAATCTCTAAGAATGAGGTCGTTAGATTGATAGTAGCCCAGAGCTTAATTGAAGCTGCTAACGAGCCTCTTACGCCTATTTCCCGTTAGAAAATCAGTAAACTCTCCTCAGTGGTTCAAAGTGGTCGGCATCTGCCTGTGTGGATCGGAATCGTGGCTATCAACGCGAGGTGCGCTACCGTACCGCCAGATCAATCTCGTCGTACTAATATTGCGGGGATGAAGGGCGAGACGAACGAACGATGGATAGAACCTTGCGTTCAAGCCGCGAAGGAGCAAGACCCCAAGAAGCTGCTCGTCCTCACTCAGGAAATCAATCGACTTCTAAAAGAAAAGCAAGATCGCCTCAAGCGAACTCCCGCCGCTGACTGAACGTGTTCTCTGCCGCGAAAGATACGCACAAAGCCAACTTCCACAAACATACTTGACTATTCCAGCGCGATGTCCATGTACGACAAAGAGAGCCTTGCAGCGGAAGCAAGACTAGCGGCTGAGGGGAAGACCAAAAAACGACCGAAGGCGCAAACTAATTCCCCTGCCGAACGCAAGCCTGATTAAACTGAGACTCCAATCGCACTCACGACTGGCCTTATCTGATTGTCGTGATATTGGCGGTGACGGGTCGCCTTTAGTTTCCCTTGAGAATCGAGAAAGGGCTTCATGCGCGCTAAGTCGAATCGAAGGTCCCTGTTGGTTATGCCGCGCTGAAGCAACTAGTCCGGTAGTTCGATGCGGTCGGAGTGCTTCTTATCGCGCTCGTGCTCTTCCGCCAAGACTTTTTCCAGCCACTTTGCCTGCCTTTCTGCGACCCGTTTATCCGCCGATTGTGGGCTGTGTCCGATGAAGAACTCCTCGCCGCAACCATCACACCTAAGCGTTCCCATCTGTTGGAAGCCTACTGTTTTGTCACGACTACTCTTTTTTATCGCCACCGCCCTCATGTTCTAATTCTAGATCACTTGGGAATTCTTTTAGCATCCGCTCACATCTCAGGCAGTGTCCTAATACTGCGTTGAAAAAAGCAAAGGGTCTCGGATTTCTCCTCCCCCAAAGAGACTATCCGAGACCCCTTCATCGAACTTGGCGTCCAGAGCATAGTGCTGCACTGATTTAAGGGCAAGAGTATCTTTCAGTTGTGGTCGAGAGGTTGAGTTCCGGCCTCGATTAGCTCAGAGTTCGATTGTGAAAGTGAAGCCACAGCATTTCTCCGAGTCAACTTGCCCGTTTCTCCGCCGATTTCTGCGCTTGTTCATCAACGCACGACATACCTTCCGCTGGCGATGTGACCGTCGCCCAGCGTTCGGCGATTTTGTCACCCTCGAACCGCCAGAGCACAAAGCCATGGAACTGCATCTTTCTGCCGGAAGCGGTGTCGGTCCAGCGCCAGATATTGCGGCACACGACCTTGTCTCCCTCGGCGATCATGTCTTCAATCGTTAAGTCAGGTCAGGCATCACCTTGTACATGTTGAGCATCATTTGCTCGTCACCATCCATCCCGGTTGGTTTCCCCGGAACTTCTCTGTTTGGTTGGACAAACCGCTACCCGGGGAGATGCCGGGTTCTTTCGTAACGAGGCTCGGGCAAGGGCCCATCAAATACTGTCCCATTGACAGTGCATTCGCCCGGTGAGAGACTGCGTCTGCTGGCCGCGAAACTGGTTCGCCCGCTCGCCCGCCAAAGCCCACCCAGTTCTGCAGCCGCAGAATCGCAGCACTCTGGGTATGAGTAACTATTCCATTACTGATCGGGAATTTCTCCAGACGCTGTTGGCGAACGCATTTGTGGTGCAGCAGAGTCAGATGGATAGTCAATCGCTCTCTGCCATTGTCAAAGCCCAACGGTTGACCACGCGGGGAGAGGTCGACGTGGACGGGGCTGAGCACCTGATCGTCGACCGCACGCGAGACGAGGCCAATGCCACTGGAGTCGCCGTCGGTCTGTTAAGTGGCGTCCAGGATTCGTTGCCCGGGCTCGAGGAAGACGATCGACGTTCCACGGCCTTCTTGTCGCGTTTGGCGAGCACGCTATCCGCGCACGGCGCCGGGGCAGCATCGGCAGACGTGGCGCTCGACCTTGTACTCAACGATATTGTCGAACAAGCGCGCCTGGCGACAAATGCGAGCGCGGCGGCAATCGCTCTGATGCGCGGAGAGGAAATGGTCTGCCGTGCCACCACGGGAAAGAGCGCTCCGGAGCTGGGTGTGCGTTTGGATGCACGTTCCGAACTGTCTGGCGACTGTACACAGACCAGCAAGGCGCTGTGTTGCGACGACACCGAAGCCGACTCTCATGTCGATGTCGTCGCGTGCCGGCGTCTTGGCATTCGCTCGTTCCTCATTTTTCCAGTGCTCAAACAGGGGGAATTAGTTGGACTTTTTGAGATTTTCTCTCAACGCCCTAAAGCCTTCGGGGACCGTGATATTCAAACTCTGCAGGCTCTTTCGCGGCAAATCTTGATCAATGTTGACTGCGCCATCGAGTTCTCAACTCCTCCGCCAAAAGAGGATTCGCGAACCGCTGCCGATAGCATGGATGCGTGCTTTGCGACATTCCGGGTCGGAGCGCCCGAAGTGAAGACTATCCTTACCGCCCAAGAAGCAATTCACCTGGTATCTCAGCACGTTGGAGTTGCAATCGTGACTAAGCCTGCCTCATCGGGCCCCGGCGTCGAAGGTGTTGTTATAAAGCCGCTGTCGGATCCATCTTTGTCTTTCGAAACGTGCTTGATTATGAGAGCCGACGAAGATTCGCGATTGGCGAACGATTTCGGCCGCTCATTTCTCCAGAAATGCACACCGCGGCGGCTGCCGCCGATGCAACTAACTCTACCGCTCCCTACTTAGCTTTAATACACAACAACCCATTCTTACCGGTCCTCGCCAATGGCAAGACAATATCCATTTATATCCATTTCCACCCGTTCCTTACCGGTGGACAATAGCACTTTTGAGAAACTCTACGGGCAACCTCGAAAGACAAGGCAGGTATCTAGAGGTGCTCGACTTCTCGTATGACACCTGGCGGGGATTCAGAATCCTCAGCAGTACCTCGATCCGCCACAGAATCTTAAATGGAACACCTGCGTGACAAAGCTCGTGGATAACGCAATCATCTTGCTGTAGCTAAAACGTCTGCTCAACGCCTGCTTAATGTGGTTTTGGTACACTCTCTCGACATGAAGCTTAATCATCCCGTGGTCTTGCTTTTTGGCGCGGGAGCGACCCGAGGCGGATTGCAGACCCAGAGTCCGCCTCCGCCCGTCGATATGGATTTCTTCGAAATCGCTGGGCAAATCAAAGGCCACGGCACACCGGAGCGTAGAAGACTTGGTAGCCCTCTGGGAGTCCTACGAGCCGCGGAGGGCGGAAAGAGCGGCATCGCTTTGATTGCGGAGTTGCAGAAGAAGAAGCGTATGATGGTCTCGTATGTGGAGAGTTGGAATATGCAATGTCAGCCAACACTTCAGTGCTCCCTCCTCATCGTATCGCTATCCTAATGTCAGCCACCGGCCGTTTTCTGGTGTGCAGAGACTGTGAACTACGTTTAGAATTTCCCGCCGGGGCGCATTATGACACGACTGCGAAAGCGTTCGAATCTCATTCCTGCAGTTCCCCAATCCGGTCGAAGAATGATGCAGCATGAGTTGCCTAGTCCAGGAGCCCACTACCCATGGTCAGCCCACTACCAAAGTGGAAATTGCTGGGACCCGTGTTAGTAGCCCTTCAGTTTTGGATTCTCGCACTTTCAGTCGCAGTTGCCGCTGCAGATCAATAAAAGCACCCTTTGCCCATGCAGGACAGCGCTGAAAAGGATTCGGCTTGGCTCTTGGCGACATTGCGAAACTCGTCGATGCAGGAAAGGAAAAGGGCTATCTCACCTACACCGAGGTGAATGACCTGATTCCGCACGACGTCCATTCCCCAAAGGATCTGGACGATCTGCTCGCCACCATCGGCACGCGGGGGATTGATGTTCTTGCGGGGCAGCCCAAGCTTCGTTTCTCGGTCTTCGAACAAAAGCTTGATAAGAAAGTGGAGGGCGGCAGCGAAGTCGAACTCGATCCCACTGGTGGCGCCCTTGAAAGGATCAACGATCCAGTGCGGATCTGCCTGCGCGAGATGGGCGCGGTGCCTCTCCTCACCCGAGAAGGGGAAGTGGATATCGCTAAGCGCATCGAGTGCGGACAGCTGCAAGTGTTGAAGGCGCTCTCACGCTCGCCTATCGTGATCCGCCAGGTCCTGGCGATTAGCAAGGATTTGAAGCAGGGGGTACGCTCGATCAGGGACATTGTTGTTTTCGATGAGGAAGTTCATCGTGTCGGGCAGTCTTCTACGAAGATAGAGATCAGCCATTACTACTCCACACCGACACTGAAAGCCGAGCTGCTGAACCTAATCGCGAGACGAAAAATTGCCCGCGAAACACAAGACACCCTGAATGGAATGAAAGCTGCAATCGAAGAGAGGGGCGCAGCGATCAAAAATGGCTGACGAAACTCTCTTCCACTATGGAACCACGATGGTGCGCCGTCTGCTCCTTGCCAGTTCGTTCAACGTTCCAGAGGCAACAGGTAAGTGGGGTTGCTCTCGAACGCGCTGCCAAAGACTTGCCGATCTGCTTCGCGCATATCCCAAGCGATGACCGAGGTCGGTGTGATCTGGATTGTCACATCATCCCACGATGCGAACACTGGGCCGACTCTGGGGTCCGCGAGTGCGGCGTCGCTCAGATACTTGGCATGAACCCGCCCATTCCATTCCCGTGACACCTCACCCGACAAGATTTGTGCAGTGCCCACGATGTTTATGCCGCATGATGCTGCGGGGTCGCGGGAGTCGATCATTAACGAGATTTGGGGCGTGGAGCGCAGATTTCGAGCCTTGCGGGTGCGCGTGGACGTGGCTATATAAATACGCGCACCATCAAACCAGTACCACACCGCAACCATGTGGGTAGAGCCGTCTGGGTTCTTCGTTGCGAGCGACGCGATATAGCGGCTTTCCAACAAGTGCCGAACCAGAGAATCCGAAAGAGAAGCCATAGCAGAGAGCCTCCAGTAAAACCGCGCCACGTCAATGTCTTCCAGAGTGCGAATTCACAGAAGCATTGATTGTCGCGAGCCAACATCTTATCTTCACGGAGCAATTTTGAAAACGGGCGTTTGCGAACACGCCGAGTCACTCCTCGTACCACAGAGTGTGCGCCCACCATCGGCTACAAGATAGGCACTGGGTTTCAGTCCATTGGAATGCCCCTTCCGTTTGACCGTTGCAGTGCTTATGTTGGATATTGAGACGGAATGGACGTTGAACGCATTATTGACGACATCGAGCAGCTACAGGAAATGTTCGAAGCGCCGGACATTAGACCACTCAGCGTAAGCGACATCTCGGCTGCGAATCGAAGACACGACGAGACGTTAGCCCATTGCCCGTGGTTTCGGCTCTGGCAGCGATATGGCGTTTGTTGCCGACACGAATCCCCAGTGCTCAGACTAGGGGAATTGGAGAGCTAGACCATCGCACGAAGATGAAAGCCGCTTGGTACGAAAAGCAAGGTGCTGCGCGAGATGTCTTGATCGTCGGCGAGATGGACGAGCCGCAGCCTCTCGCAGGCGAAGTTCGGATTCGCGTCGCCTTTTCAGGCATAAATCCGGGCGATGTCAAAAAGCGCGAGGACGCATTTGGTGTCGGGATGCCCTATCCGCGTGTTATTCCGCACAGCGATGGTTCGGGCACCGTTGATGCGGTCGGTGAAGGATTGCCGCGTGAATGGATCGGTCGGCGTGTCTGGTGTTATGGCGCTCAAAGTTACCGTCCTTTTGGAACCGCAGCCGCGTACACCGTTGTTCCCTTGATGCAGGTCGTGCAACTCCCCGAAGGCGTGCCGCTGGAACAAGGTGCGTGTCTCGGCATTCCCGGCATAACCGCTCATCGGGCTGTTCATGTCGCAGGTTCGGTTAATGAAAAGACCGTCTTAGTGCAAGGCGGTGCGGGAGCGGTCGGAGCATGTGCCGTTCAACTCGCGCATCAAGCGGGAGCGCGAGTCATCGCCACATGCCGTGCCGAAAGCGACAAGGAAATCGCATCGCGAGCAGGAGCAGACGAAGTTTTGCTCGCTGATGGAAACTTGGCGGAACAGATCCGGGCGTTGGCTCCCGATGGAGTTCATCACATCGTCGAAGTCGCTTTTGGCGCGAACATCAAGACCGATACGGAGGTTTTGGCGCAGGGTGGTTCCATCGCGACCTATGCGACCAACGCGCCAACGCCGGAGACTCCGGTTTGGCAGCTTGTCTTTGTGAACGCCAGACTCTTCTTCGTCGGTAGCGACGATGTGCCAGCCGACTCAAAGATCGAAGCGACTCACGACATCAATAAGGCGCTTGAGGCTGGGTGGAAGGGACTCGACATCGCAGAGATTGTCTCTCTGGATCAGATTGCACGCGCCCATGAGTTAGTCGAACACCCGGTGAAGCCGGGGCGGGTGATCGTCTCGATTGGATAGGCAACGATGTCAGACTTCACGATTCTTTGGCGCACATCCGGTTGATGTCGCGATTCTCAAGGACAGGTTTGGGGAAGGCTCGCTTGGTGACGTTCAGCATGGCGCGACCTACGCATTCGGTCGTTGTCACGTAGTTCGGCAGAAGCATCTTCAACAACGGATAGAGCGGCTTCATCAAGGCGTAAGCCATGCCATACCATGCCGTCTTTGTTCGAATTCCATGAAGCGGCTGGATGTAGGCGGGGCGAAACAGGTACACAGCCTTGAACGGCATCTGCAACAGTGCGTTTTCCGTTCCGCCCTTTACCCGCGCCCACATGCTTCGCCCGCGCTCCGTGCTGTCGGTTCCTGCCCCAGATACGTAAATGAAGGTCATTGTCGGGTTGAGCTTGGCTAAGGTTTTAGCCACTGAGACCGTCAGATCGTATGTCACGCGCCGATACGTCTCCTCTTTCATCCCTACTGACGAGACGCCGAGGCAAAAGAAACATGCGTCGTAGCCTGAGAGCTTGTCCTCAATCGCCGCGAGATCGTAAACATCTTAGTGTACGAGTTCGCGCAGTTTGTCATGCTGCGGCAGGCTGGCGTTGCGGACAACCGCGAGGACGCTCTCGACGTCAGGGTCGAGCAGACACTCGCGCAGGACGCCCTGCCCCACCATGCCCGTCGCTCCGAAGAGAACCACTTTCACTTGATCGTCTCCTATTTCTCACGAAGGCGCATACCAGTCTGAATGCGCCGACCATCGACTGCACGAGAGGCATTGTGTCTCAGTCCACTGATGCAGGCAGGCTGGACAGACGCCTCCGGTGTCAAAAGTGTTCCACTCGGTTGCCGCATGTGCAGAACCACTTGTCCCCTTTGCGGGGCGACCAGCCGCAGAGCGGGCAGCGGATTCGCGGCGGTTCTGACTCGCCGGGCTTCTTGTCTTCCCCAAGCTCGCGATCCAATACTGAAGAGTAAACGCCTCACTCACTGCTGAATCGTACCCTTCCGGTGATTGGCTGTGTCTCTGGGGTTGGCTGAGCGGCAGCGGTTGCCACGGACGCAATTTCCTCCTGTTTCAGCTTAACGGCTCACCGCTGCTTTTCGTGCCGCTGCTCATTGTTTTCTCGTCAAGGCTGCTTTCTTCCCAGTCACTCGCAGGCGTCGCGTCCGGGCTGCCTGCTTGGCTGCCGCTCTGAGCTTCACACTGCCTTTTTCGCCGCTGCACGTCTGTTTCGCGTGTGATCCTCCTCGACTTGCAAACACATCATCCAGTAGGTAGTGCGGCATTGACTGCAGGACGCGGGAGGCGCGGATAAGGACGGGAGGAAGTTGCCGAACTACGATCGCCTCCCTCGCCTATCTACTTGCGATCATGTGCCAAGCACTTCCCTAAGAAACGGGTCCTCCACACTGTTGCGCAAAACAGAGACGGAGTCATTCATGATCGGTGTCAGATTGAGGCGCGAATTTCTTACTCAGGCACTGTTCTGGGTTTATGCCAACAGATTTACACAGATTCAAGTAGTTAATCACGCTCTTCCCGCGACCCAGTGCTTGTAGCTGCGAACGCTCGGAGCGCTCACCACTGATGACAGTTTCAAGCCTATGTGCCTCTTCTGACCCCAGACGTTCTTTGATTAGTTGCAAGACGCTGGAATTTTCCTTAAACAGTGTAGAGGCGATTCTAGCCGCTTCCTGACTGGGTGCGGGAGTGCTGCTGCAACCCCGATCGCTCTTGCATCTTCCTGCAGCAAGCCAGATGAACTGAGGGTTATTAAGCACAGTGAGGTCGTTGGGAACAACGCTAGGACATGCAGAACCCGACGTCTTCGCCTTAAATCCAATGTCGGGATCGGCATCATTCCCGGTCTTATAGAAACAGTAGTTCGCTATATCGGCGGTTTTGATTATATTCGGAGACTGAGCGCAGTCATCACAATCCTCAATTTCAGCGCCAATTCCATCCTGAAGATCAACAGCTGAGCACCCGGTATCAGCCTTAGTCAGACTGAATGCAAGTGAAAAATTAGGATCTACTACTTCGTTTGGATCTGGCTGGAATACGCCGATGACTTCATTGAACAGCTGCCCCGCCAATTGAGCACCCTTCACGTAGGGATTGGGCGGAATAATCGAGCTTGAGCCCACGTTATTGGTGAAATTGATGAGAGCCTGAATGACTTTGACCGTATTGGATGAACCTTGCCGCCGCACGAATGTTATCGGGAGACTCACATCCGTCGTTTTGATCGGGGTGGACTGGTCTGAAGTGTCCCAGAGATTTTGCAGTGCGAGGACGTGGAGGCGAAGAGAAGCGCGAACGATGTCTCCACCTTGGTCACTGGTCCTAATAGCGGCTGCCGCTGGATAAGATACGTTCTCGCCCGGTCCTGAGAGTTTCACATCTACGCGAGCCCCGACTCCATGAGTGGTGGTGATCCAACTTTGATGCTTCGGTACCCGAGCGGACAACACCCAAAAGTCAACGTCTTTCGTGTTGACGTTTAGGCACGTTGGAGTGACGTTCTGAAGTGGTACCGTGACCGTGCCGCTTTGAGCCTGCGGGCAAATGAGCCCCAATGTCAGAGCGACGGTAATGTGCAATATGAGGAATCCAGCTTGGGATAAACGGCGGCCGGGGGGATTCACCGTCGCCCAGTCTGACTTGGTGACGGTCGGTCGCTCGATCATCATCGTTCAGAATAAAACCACCTTCCCGCTCTTGGAGGTCTCCGAAGGCGGGGCGGTAAGGGCGATTCATCCTAAGCTGCCGGATAAAGATCAGATTGAAACAGTTATTCCTTCGGATCGAGGCTTGTACCTCGTCGTCGTAGCAAAGAATGGGCAGCAATCAGACAGCGAAGTGATTTATGAGGCCAATCCCGCGATTGGGGCCGTGATGAGGCGCTTCGAACTGAACGATTTTCAAACGCCGTCCGACGTGGCGTGCATCCACGACGGGAAGTTTCTTTCAATAGATTATAGGGACGGTAAAGTGGTGCCGCTGGTCGGCTCGGCTGAGCCAGCAGAGGGTTCTCAGAGGTAGCGACGTTCGACTTTTTCCGACCACTGGCCGCGCCATCTTCACAAGACCCCCGTTCCAAGCAATGACTGCCAGAAAGAAAATCAAGCCTAAGAAGGAGTGCGTCCGTCGTGACGTTGTGGCCTGAAATCCGGTGCCAGTCACAGAATCCGTGACTACCGAGCGTCCTCTTTCAGTGTTGGCGAAAACCACCGATAATTATTCGCAAGTGATTTAGATGTGGATCGAACTTTGAGTGGAGGTGGACCGATGAAAAGAAGCTACCCCGGTTTGACTCTGTTGCTTCTGCTCGCATCCGTAAACGTTGCTGGCCAAACGAAGACGAAGCCGAGGCCGACTTCATTTATTGAAAGCCGACAGGGAAATCATCCCGACGGGCCGGACATGATTGGCCACGGAAAGGTCTCTCAGGGAGATACGGTGATGTGCATGCTCGTGGAGGTGTACGACGAGAGCCACCAGTCCTCCACCGCTTGCATGATTCGGTTCGGAGATGGTCCGAAACACACGCTAGCGTTCAATGATTCAATGCCTGCACCACAGGACAGCGACGCCTATCTGGAGTGTGCGGGAGACAAGCCCAGACGGTGCAAGGTTGTAGTGAACCCGCCGACCCCCAAACAGTCGTCCGTCCAAGCTGACTGAGCCTTGGAGAACAAGCCCCGGACCACACATCTAGACTGACGAAAACAGGCGTTTACACTCAAGTGCCCCGTCGCCGGGAGGATGAGTGTAATCGCGATTTTTCACCAATTGACAGGGCCGTAGAGAGGGCTACGGCTGTCCGACCCATACGACAAAGGTAAGTTTGACATCCTCATATCGCCCGGTAATTTCCCAGCATCCAGTCGTGGGAAAGTTGATCCCAGTCATAAAGAACTGATCGTCCGCCGTCCAGCTGGGTGCCCCAGGGCCGTCGGTCTGGACTGGAGGGGCAAGAGAATCGGTTCTCCTGCCGCTGACCGTGAGTTTCGCTTCCGTTGCAGCGTGTGGGTCAAATCCTTGTCGCCAAAAAGCCAGCTTTTGCTTGAAGGTCGGATCACTCGGGGTGTAGTGCCCCAACCCGATCCATGCTCCGGTCTTTGGAAGAGCGGTCCATAGCCTGTCCGTCCCGAACCAGAATTGACCACCGGATGGTCTTGCAGGATAGGGCGGTGGTGGCACGAAGGGTTGGGTTGCAGGCTTCGTAACCGGGCACGTCTCAGGCACGGCGGATGTTTTCTGCCTTTCTTGGCCAAAAGATACCGACGACAAAGACAGCAGACACAACCAAAGGAGAAGGCGCGTGGACAGCATAGAGCCTACAGTGCGGATCACACATTTTACTCCTCTTCCAAAGACGGATTGACCTTAGCTTTTGTTAACAGATATCGCTCATTGGCCCGTCAATGAGTGTAACAGGGATTTTCACCAGTTGACCGCCCATGCGTAATCTTGCGCCTCCGCTCACTAGGTGCTTTGCTTGAGCCGAGGATTCCCAATGCCGAAACAGATTTTCTTGGGGTTAATCGTTGGATCAGTTCTGTCCATGTCCGCTGCTCGGGCTACGATTTCCTGCGACTTCGCGGCTCTCCCGTTAGAGCTTCAACAGCGCGTCAAGACCGAGTTTCCGTCATGGAAGATTCAAGATTCTGGGAACCTCACGGAAAACGCCAAAGCACGTTGGCAGGCCGAAAAACCGCCTGCGTGTCCGGGTATTGCGGTAGGACACTTTGAAAGCCCGACGCGCCTCTCATACGCAGTGCTATTGGTTCCACTGAGAAACCCTGATAACGCATACCGCTTCCTGGTGTTCACGCCGAAGAACGAGGAACAAGGTGATCTCACGGTCGTTGAACGTTCCAACGCTCCCGGCGCAGCCAATGGCTTCGTCCGCACGGTGGCGATAACCAAAGTATTCAATGCCGACTGGAGGCGGAAGCTCAACGTTGGAGGACCTGAAGGTATTTTGTTCGTTGATGCGGGACTTGACGAATATGAGGCTGACGTTTACTTCTGGTCGGAAGGAAAGTACCACCACGAACCGATAGACGATTAGCAGCGTCAACTGACGCTTTCAGGCGATAGCACTCAAAACCCCTGCAAGGGTCAATGAGTGATATGGCGATGTTACAACAGTGATCGAGACCGCGTCCTTAATTGCTTGTGTCTTTCCACACTTGGATGGCCCATACCATGCCACCTCGAATACCGACCGATACACCATTTGATACTGTGAACGGTTCGTTGCGGATGATTTCTTCGTGACCGTGATCGAAGCTCACAGTATTCCGGTATCTGAGCGTGGGTTTACCTAAGAGGCTGAGTACTTGCGTCTCTGTCATGCCAAGGCGAAGTGCAATTGGAAGTCGGAATCCACCATCCTCTGTTCGTAGCATGCGACAGCGGTGATCTACGTTCGCGTCGCCATCGAGCCTTTGTAACGCGAAACCATCAACTCTGCCACCGCCCATCTCGCTACTCTCAAGCCAGAGGGCCCAACGTCCATCTGGGTCCGCCCCGTAGAAACAAAGCCATTCAACCGCGTTACTTGCATCGCCGCTGTGACCAGTATCCCCTCCCAAGCGCGTCTTCACATTTTCTAATGTGGTTTCCTCTAGAATGATCTTCATATCGGCCAACCGAAGGCTGGTTATCATCATTTTCGGGATAGTCGGTTCTGGACCTGTTTCTGGGAAGTCCAGGGTAGGCGGCTCCCATATCGGCGGAGCATTGCGACCCGCTGAATCACCCGAATTCTGAGCGACAGCAGCGCATGTGATAGCGAACAAAATTGCGAGGACGATGTATCGAAGAAGGTGCATGATTTCAATAATACTTTTGAGCACCAGCGACGCGGAAGGTTACGGCAGTGTTCGACAGTTGGCGAAATCAGATGGGATGAGAAGGCCGGTCTCCGGCGGGATGCTGTACGCTCCCAAGTTATCGACGCGCTTGCAGCGCAAGAGATAAAGGAGACCGGCAATGAAGAAGGTTAGCACTGCTGCGGTAAAGGCGACGAAGAATTTTTCTCAACCAAAGCTGACGATCGGTCTGGACCTGGGTGATCGATCGAGTTGGTACTGCCTGCTAGACGAAGTGGGGGAAGTGCGGCTGGAACAGAAACTGGGGACGACTCCGAAGGCGATGCGAGAGGTGCTGGGAAGCATGCCGCGTTGCCGCATTGCGTTGGAAACGGGGATGCATTCGCCGTGGGTGAGCCGGTTGTTGAGCGAGTTGGGACACGAAGTGATCGTGGCGCATGCGCGTAATGTGCGCTTGATTGGAGAGAGTCGGAAGAAGGACGACCGGCTGGATGCGCGGACACTGGCGCGGTTGGCGCGAATCGATCCGCAGTTGCTGTGCCCGGTGAAACATCGCAGTGCGAAAGCGCAGGCGGATCTGACCGTGATCCGCGCACGAGCCGGACTGGTGCGAGCCCGGACGGCGCTGGTGAACACGGCCCGCGGACTGGCCAAGAGCTATGGGGAACGGCTGCGCGGGTGCAATGTGCGCAATATGAATCCGGAGAAAGCGGAGGGGCTGAGCCCGGAACTGCAGCGAGGGTTGGGGGCGTTGCTGGCGGCGATCGAGTCGCTAAGTGGGCGCATCCGCGAGTGCAACGAACGGATCGAACACCTGGCTCAGGAAAGCTATCCGCAGGTGACACTGCTGAAGCAAATCAAAGGGGTGGGCACGCTGATCGCACTGACTTTCATGCTGACGCTGGAAGATCCACATCGTTTTCGTAAAAGCCGGGACGTGGGCTGCTACTTGGGGCTGCAGCCAGGACGAAGGAACTCTGGACAGAGCGAGCCGCAGATGCACATCAGCAAGGAAGGTGATCCCTATCTGCGCACACTGCTGGTGCAAGGAGCGCAGCATATTCTGGGACCCTTCGGCGTCGACTGCGACCTGCGGCGCTGGGGCTTGAAGCTGGCCGAGCGTGGAGGGAGGAATGGAAAGAAACGAGCCATTATTGCCACGGCGCGAAAGCTGGCTGTCTTGCTGCATCGTCTGTGGGTGAGCGGAGAAGTCTACGAACCGCTCCGCAACAGCCCGGTCGCGCTGCCGGCAGCGGCATAGTTCGGGTTCATGGATGGAGAAACAAAGCCTAAGCGCCGAGTTCCGGTGACTGCGTTAATCGCCTGGCCCGACTTCCATCGGGATGATGGAAATCAAGGTCGACTAACAGGTGGCAGCACCGGCTGAAACGAGAACACCCAACTTGCACCGAGCGAAAATCGCTCATCAAAGAGTGCGGATGGAAGGGTGGCGACAGTGGCAACTCGGCGGGGAGAAAAAACGCTTGCCCAACGAAAAAACAAACGAACCCACTTGACTCCGACCGGCCTTCTCATGGAAGGCGATTACACTCATTGACCCTACCCTCCTCGCAGCGGAGCCTTGGTCTATCACCCAAGCGGCTAAGGTTGCAATCAGCGCACCGTTTTGGCCGCCCTCAGTAGCTTATTGAGGAGTCGACGACTGCTGAACACTTGGTCTGGCACTGGTTCGTAATAATGCGTTCCGTTTCAGAGTACCTTCGACGGCGTCTATAAGCGCATTATTAACAGTTCGTATTTGCTGCTTCGCCTTGGATGCGGATATTAGGAACGGACGCACGATTTGATGGTTTCCTCTTCTCACGCCCGCGTAAATCGCATTGTTCTTGGCGTTTTGTATGGTCTGATATCGCCTAAAAACACCCTTCTGACCAAAGAAATCAAAAAGCGTACTTACGAACCATCCTTGCTTGAGTTTGTGATCTGAAAGCAACGCTCTTACGAGCTTCGTGTCCTCGGCGTCAAATTGTCTTTTGCTGAGGCGAGATTGAAAATCTATTTCAGCAAGCGCAAACGCCTTGCCGAACTCCTCACTTGCAATCACTGAAATGGCGAATGCGGATGCAAAAGAACGCCCTTTCGCGAGAAACACCGAGTCGAAGTGCAGGCGAAGCGCGTTCTGCAAAGCAGCATATTGAAGGGCATTCAGTTTCCGAGTGCTTAGTTTGGGGTCAGCCATGACTTGCGCCAAAATATTCATCTTTGATGTTATGAGGCCATTTCACTCATTGACCTAGGATCATTCCGCCCCGCAGTGCCTAATGATCGTATCCTTCGACACACCAACCTCTGCTGAGATGTCGCGCCAGCTTAGCCCTTGCTTGCGGAGTTTCAGAGCGCGGTCGGTATCTACTTCAATGGTAGGCCGTCCGAAGCGGACACCCCGCCGTTTGGCGGCTTTCTGCCCGGCTAGAACACGCTCACGGATGGTGGAGCGTTCCAGTTCTGCGACCGATGCAAGAATCGTGAATACCATCTTGCCCGTTGGCGTCGACGTGTCGATAGCCTCACGCAGGCTAACGAAGTCAACCGAGAGCGATTGGAACTCTTCTAACGCCCTGAGCAGATGACTTGTTGAACGCGCGAATCTATCGAAACGCCACACGGCGACGACATCGAACTTTCCGCGTCGTGCATCAGCCATGAGTCGATCTAGCGCAGGCCGCTTGTCCTTTGCACCAGACATAACGTCAGAGTAGGTTTCGATGATCTCCAGCTTGCGCCACTGGCAGTATTCGGTGAGTTCGTTCTTCTGTAGATCGGCGTTCTGATCGCCCGTGCTGATCCTCGTATAGATTCCAACTCGCTTGGATTTCATTGGATGATTGCCCTCTGGCGCAAAGCTAGCACTCGCTTTTCAGATGTCGAGCAGAATGGCCTTCAAGTGCTGCGAACGGTGGGAAATAGAGTTCTTGACATGTCTCATAAGTTATAACTATTGCGACATAGAAAATGCCACTAAGCAGGTTAGCAGAATCAGTCACTTGCTCTGTATCGAATGGATGCCTCTGATCGGGAGATTAATTTCAGAACCGTTGCGGCCGAAGCAGCGGTATCGACGGCATGGTTGTACAGCCACGAAGCGCTGCGGATCCGTATCATGCGATCGCGCAAGATCACGACTGACGTTCCTCTTCCAGCGTCACCGTCACGGGATCGAGAGCGCGCGTCTAGGCTGAACATAGTAGCGACTCTACGGCTGCGGATCAAGAATCTTGAGGAGAAGAATCGCGAGCTGACTGGACTTCTGGAGATTGTATATGGGGAACTTGCTTTGGCGCGCGAGCAGGACACCTCCGTGGGGAGAGAAAGAATGCGACACGTGAATGTCGTAACTTAGCTAATTATCGATCTTAAAGCCGACGTGCTTCATACTCTTGGAATGCCAGGTTTAGCCAGGCGGCGCTGGGAACATGCTCCCGGTCGGTCTCCCTATACTTTCGCTAGAATGGCTTTCTTGATTTGTCTGATTCTGGCTTCATCGCGCTTATAGAAGGTCCACTTCCTGATTCGCTTGGGGCGGGTCAGTCCGGCCTGGCACAGAATCCTCATGTGTTCGCTCGTGGTCGGTTGACTCACGCGAAGCTTGCGTGCAATCAGGCAGCCGCAAACCCCATCCTTTACCAAATCGCCATCGACTTGCGGAGGGAAATGCTTTGTCGGATTCTTAAGCCACTCGAGAATTTGTAGTCTGCGCTCGTTCGCGAGAGCTCGGATTGCGATAGTCGATATCATTCTACGATTAGGAAACTCCCTAATTACGATAACACTCTAGGCGAGATCGCGGTGGCGTAATGCATCATGAGCGCGCGATTCTCGGCTCAAGAGATGTAGCCATGGTTTTTCGTGACTGTTTGCTATTGGTCCCTCGGACCACGACTGCCGACGTCATTTTACAAATTGTCCCCGTGATAAACAACTTTACAACCAAAATAATCTGTGCCACTATACTTCGTTAGTTAGCTAACTGTCAACTGATTGGAGGAAACCAGTGTCCATATACGAAAAGCTTGACGCGCTCAATATCACGCTTCCAGAACTGACACCGCCAGTGGCAGCTTTTGTACCTTTTCTGCGCAGTGGCAACTTTCTTCTTTTGTCTGGTCATGTCGCAAAGAACGATGGCAAACCCTGGGTGGGCCAGTTGGGCGCGAATCTCACCACCGCACAAGGGAAGAACGCCGCTCGCGCTGTGGCCATCGATCTGATGGGCACACTCCATGCCGCGGTTGGCGACCTAAACCAGATTAAGCGCATCGTGAAGCTGATGGTGCTCGTCAACAGCATTCCAACATTCACCGAACAGCACCTGGTGGCCAACGGTGCATCGGAACTCTTCGCAGAGGTATTTGGAGATGCGGGGATGCACGTTCGTAGCGCCTTTGGGGTCGCTCAAGTGCCGTTTGGATCGTGTGTAGAGATCGACCTGATCGCGGAGGTTGGCGATTAATGACCCGAATGATGTCTTGCCGATACACAGTCGTTGACGTTTTCACGACGGACCCTCTGGCAGGAAATCCGCTCGCCGTATTTCCTGACGGCTCTGCAATCGACGGAATGACCATGCAGAAGATTGCCAGGGAACTCAACCTGGCGGAGACTGCCTTCGTGCTTCCGGCAACGCGCAAAGATTGCGCGGCGCGTGTGCGCATATGTACGCCGGCCAAAGAGTTGCTTTTGCCGGACATCCCACAGTTGGCACTGCGTTTGTGTTGTTGCAAGAAGAAATTGTCTCGCGCAACAGCAGTGCGTTCATTTTGGAAGAGGAGGTAGGCCCTGTCCCGCTTCGAATTGAAGGAGGCCACCGCCCACTGATCTGGTTGCGTATGCCTCCGATTCGAGAAGGAAGATCATATGACTCCTCTCTCTGTGCAAGAGTGCTAGGGCTGGAACCGCAGGACCTCCTGCCCATGAAGCCGCAACTGCTGAGCGCCGGCAATCCCACAGTATTGGTTGCCGCAAAAGATAAAGCAGCCGTCGATCGTGCCTGGCTTGATTTGGCAGGTCTGAAAACTCTAAAGGGTACGGAGAACGAGTCCTTCTGCGTCTTCTTGTTTACGCCAACACCTGAAGGGTCCTATTCCCGGATGTTTGCACCGGAATATGGAATTCCAGAAGATCCGGCGTCCGGAAGCTGCATTGGGCCTTTGGCCGTTTTCATGATGCGTCACAACCTGATCTCGAACGCTGCCGGCACGCGCTTCGTGAGCGAACAAGGAACACAAATGGGCCGCCGCAGCTTGTTGCATGTAGAGGTTCATGGAAAGGAAGCAGCTGACGGAATTTACGTCGGCGGTCATGTCACGCCGATCGTAGAAGCTGTCATGACTTTCGGTTCTCGTTAGGACTCAAGCGCGCAACGAGCTCAATTTGCCCGGTTCGGGAGGGGACGCAGTAACTCTTTAGGTTCAAGCAAATTCGGGAGAGCCTTCTGCTCGACCGACATCGGCAGGATTGCCAAATGTCTGAACACGAACATAAGCCTGTGGTAACGATTGATCCAGCCAATGCGAGTGCGGTCGCTGCCCTCGAGAACGATCCGTTTTACCGCTCCATCTGCGCCTCCTCCGCCCGCGACACCGTGCGCCGCCGGGCAATCCTGGCTCAATATTTTGCCTACTCGATCCAGGAAGGGAGAGATATCGGGCGCTGCGTTCATCTCGCCGACCCCACGCGCGGCGTCGCCGTATGGTTGCTCCCTTAGGCTCCGGATGTGCAATCGCGCGCCGCGCAAAACAAGCGCGTGTTCTTGGAGACAACGCTCGATGCGGAAGGCTGCACGAATTACTATCGCATCGTCAATTTCATGAAGGCGAAGGCCGCCAGCGTGGTTGACGGTGCTGGATGGTATCTCTCGATTGTCGCTGTCGATCCCGCAGCGCAGGGTCAGGGGCTCGGCCGGAAACTGCTGGAGCCGACTATTGCCGAAGCCGATCGCGTCTTCGCGACTTGTTACCTGGAGACGTTCACTCCACGAAATCTTTCTTTTTACGAGCGCCTCGGCTTTGCTGCCGCGGCGCGATTCGCGGAGCCGACCACTGGCGCGGACTACGCTGTGATGGTCCGCTCTCCCAGAGCGACAAAGGAGAACGGGCCCCTTAACGTAGTGTGCGTGCCAAACGAATCTTTGGGTTCGAACAATTAGGAGGGTCACTCGCATGAAGCCGACACTAACCTTCTTGCTGTTGGCGGTACTAATCATTACCGTTCCACTGGTCTTGTGCGCGACGATGTTGGTCAGCGCCTCACAGACCCCGATTGCCGCGCCACGCGAAACGCTCCGTCTCGACGTATTCATCGGCGAGGCAGATAGCTGGAACGTGACGTCTACCTTGATCTACGGGAAAGGCGAGGCGATCCTGGTCGATAGTCAGTTTCGAATAAGCCAGGCCAAGAAACTGGCCGACCAGGTTGCCGCGAGAGGAAGGCGCCTTAAAGCCATCATCATCACGCATCCCGATTACGATCATTACATCGGAACGGCGGTGCTTCATGAGCGTTTCCCCGATACACCGATCTACATGACCGCCGATGCGCTCGAAGAATTCAAGCGCACGTCAGGCGAAGAACTCGCAAAAAAGAAGGCGAGCGCACCCTCTGAAACACCCGACACCTTGCCGACTCCGGAAGTGCTGCCAACCACGATTTTCACCGTAGATGGTGAAACTGTAGAGGTGATCAAAGATTTTCAGGGAGACGTCCTCAAGACAACGAACAGCTTTGTTTGGATTCCCTCCCTGCGTGCAGTCATCGCCGGAGACATCGTTTTCAACGGCGTTCACGTTTGGCTGGGAGACTCCAGTCCGGAATCGCGCCGTGCCTGGCACGATTCCTTGCAACTGATCGCAACGCTGCAACCACGAGTGGTTGTCGCCGGTCACAAGAAGAACGCGGGTGTCCCAGATTCTCCGCAGGCGGTAGCGTCTATGGAGAAGTACCTGGACGATTTTGAGTCGGCCAGGAAAGCGGCTTCTAGTGCCGATGAACTGGTTGCAGTCATGAAGCAGAAGTACGGTGATTGGGCATGGGAGAGGCTCCTTGTCTCTTCGGCGAAAACAGCGATTCCGAGCGCAGCACATAAATAACAGCCGCGGAATAGCACATCCAGATAGGTTTAGCGATAAAAAGATGACCTCTCGATGAAGGCGATCCGGGTACGCGAATTTGGCGGTCCTGAAGTCCTGAAACTGGAAGGTTTGCCTGACCCTCGACCGCCCCAATCGGGGGAAGTCTTAATTAGAGTGAATGCTGCGGGTGTGAACCCCTACGACACCTACATGCGGTCTGGCGCCTACGGGTCCGGGAATCCAGCCCTCCCCTTTACCCCCGGTTCCGACGCCGCCGGAGTCGTGGAATCCGCAGGAACTGATGTCGAACTGACACTAGGGCAGCGTGTCTATACTACCGGAACAATCACCGGAGCCTACGCGGAGTTGGCACTGTGCAAGCGCTCACAGGTTCACCCACTGCCCACGTGCGTGAATTATGCGCAGGGCGCGGGAGTCTATGTTCCTTATGCCACCGCGTATCGTGCGTTACTTCAGTTGGCCCGTGCGAGGCCTGGCGAGACTCTGCTCGTCCACGGTGCCAGTGGTGGCGTCGGGCTAGCCGCGGTTCAGTTCGCGTGCGCGGCGGGCATGAAGGTTATCGGCTCAGCAGGAAGTGACGAAGGCCTGCAGTTAGTGAAGAAAGAGGGTGCGCATCAGACCGTCAACCACGGGTCTACGGATTATCAGAAGCAGATTCTCGACATGACGAACGGATGTGGGGTCGATGTGATCCTCAAGATGTTGGCGAACGTAAACCTCACCCA
Source organism: uncultured Acidobacteriota bacterium (assembly GCA_963842075.1). GTDB lineage: Bacteria > Acidobacteriota > Terriglobia > Terriglobales > Acidobacteriaceae > Sulfotelmatobacter. The sequence goes on from CAWJFA010000026.1 coordinate 34,245, forward strand.
CGATTTGAAAATGCTGGCCTATGGTGGGCGAGTCGTTGTGGTGGGCAGTAGAGGAAACGTCGAAATTAATCCGAGAGACATCATGACACGTGAGGCGGCCGTGTTCGGTGTTTTTCTGTGGCGTACCAGAAGGGGAAGCATTGGAGATACATGCTGCCCTTCAAGCAGGATTGGGAAATGGTACCCTGCGTCCGGCGATTGCTTCGGAGTTGCCCTTGGCCTCGGCTCCCGAAGCTCACCGTCGAGTCATGGAAGGCGGTGCACGGGGCAAGATCGTACTCATTCCTTAACGGAGGCAATATATCCGCACATTGGAGCGTCCCAGTCAGTTTAGTGACCCTAGGAGCCAAAGTTCAGACTGCGCGATGGAGTTCAGATCGTGTGTGTCAAACAGGCATATACGTATGCCGCCGTTCTGCGCTATAAAATGGCGATTGACGTTGCCTTGAGGTCTGACCTAGATGCCTCCCAACGGTCTCTTTCAACACCTTTGCAATCGTCGGAGTACATGTCTTTTCCACATTGCGTGATTTAGCAGGAGGGCGCTATGCGTCGAGAACGGGCGCTGAAGGTTGTATTGGTGTTGGTGGGATTGATCTTTTCGGCTGGCGTTTACCCCGTGACGGAGTCTTTATGGCACCAGAATCAGTCGATGTATACCTTTGATATGATGCTTAGCCTCTATGTCGCGCTCGGCATTTTCCTGGTGATCGCAGCGCGTAACCCTTCGGCAAATCGCAGCCTGATCGCCTTCACAGCATGGTCGTGTTTCGCGCACGCGGCTGTTATGGCGGAGACCTCATTCTCGAAGGGGGGCTATCGCGGAGACCTGTGGGGCGTGCCTGTGCTTGTCATCATTGGTGTCGCCCTGATCGTGCTGGCTCCGGCAAATCAGTCAGGCCAGCGGGAATCGGCAGCCGTTGTGTAGGCTCGCGATCAAGAGCGCCATGCACGCTTGATTCAATCGCTCGAATAAGGAGAAAGAGTATGAGCACAGCCGTATTGACCGACGGGTGGGGGGAGGCGTCGCCGCGTCTCAAGGCCAGGATGGCCGGTGTCTTTCAACTGCTCGAAGCCATCACGGCAGCATCCCCCGGGGTGTTCATTCTCGGCAGGCTGGTTGTCTCTGGCAACGGCGCGGCTACGGCGGCCAATATCCTGGGACACGAGCGGTTATTTTGGTTGGGATTCGCATCCTTGACCATGGGGGTTGCGTTCCATATCGCTTGGGCGTTTCTCATGTATGAGTTGCTGCAACCCGTGAACAGAAGCCTCTCTTCACTCGCAGCGTTCGTCATGCTCGTGGGATGCGCGATTCAGGCTCTTACCAGCCTGTTTTATCTCGCTCCTTTGCTCATCCTGCAAGGTGGTAGCTCCTTCAGCGCATTTACGGCGGAACAGTTGCAAGCGCTGGCGCTCATGTTTGTCAAATTGAATAATTACGCTAATGACATCTATCTGGTGTTCTTCGGATTCTGGTGCATCCTGATCGGCTACCTCATTTTCCGGTCGACCTTCCTGCCTCGAGTTCTGGGAGTGCTGGTGGCGATCAGTGGTTTGGGTTGGGTTACCTATCTGTACCCGCCGCTGGCATACCATCTGTTCATCCCCTACATCGCTGCCGCCTCCGCCCTCGGGGAAATCCCGCTGGAGTTCTGGCTCATCGCAGTGGGTGTGAACGCTCAACGATGGAAGGAGCAGGCCAGCGCAGCGGGGGCACGCCAATGAAAGCCGCCGTCTATAGTCCTCAAGCGGACTTGTAAGTTGTCACGCAGAAACAGGTATTTTTGGTCAGCCGTTGAGAATACGTGTTTCTAAGCGGATGGTCGGCTACACAAAAGCTGAGATTCCACTTGTGGTAGCGCGCTTGTGTTAGCGGAAACTGTCGACTCGGCACGTCGTTTACATCTAAACGACGTGCCGCACTGCGTATCAACAAAGAAAACTGTTGCCAACTACGGATAACTCAACGCACCGCGCTTCGATTGCCTCGGCATCGGTGAGCTTGACCACGCGGACAGGAAGCTTTTCGAGTTCCGCCAGTTTCGCCGCTCTGAGGCGACGTGCCCCGGCTACTACCTCGTACTTGCTTTCCTCCAGTTCGCGTACCAGAAGAGGGGCCAGAATCCCTTGCGTCTTGAAGCTGGCGGCCAGCTCTTCAAGGCTCTTGGCATCAAAGCGTTTGCGGGGATTGGTGGCGGACTCCGCAAGCGCGGTGATAGGAACGCTGCGATATTCATGGTTGTTGACTGCATTTTGCGTACTCGGCATGATCGTTTCTCCTCTCATGTGTCTTTGGTTAGGTGTTGGTGGACTCAGCGCACACGTCGGGCCTAAAAATCAAACGGTGCAGGTGTTGGCGTGTTATGCGGCTGCCGCCAGTGCCGCTGGCTCGGGGGCAATGCCCCCGAGGATCACGGCAGCGGTTTCTTGAACGGCTTCCAAGCTCTCGCGCAGGAGGTTGGCGTCTCCGTGCCAAAGCTGGATGTAGTCCTGGGATGAAGTTCCGTTCTGAAGCCCGACAGATTGGCAGACCACAAAGGCCACGGCTTCGGCCTCGGTCTCGCGGACTTGTTTGGTGGTCAGGGTGCGGCGGTCGCCACGATGCAACATTTCGTGGGCGATCTCATGTACAAGCGTCGAAAACTCCTCAGCTGGCTGCATCCCGGATAGCAGCGTGATCTTGCCGCCATACGAGAGGCCTTTTGCGGGAGCAATTCTCTCGGAGAAGCTAAGCTCGACGCTTTGCGCTTCCACGAACTTGAGCAGGCGTTCGCGGTATCCGCTCACGTCGCCATTGACTTCGGTCAGGGTTGGGAGTTCTTTGCCTTCGGTCTGACTGATATCTTATCTCGTGATTTGCGGCCGAGCCTCTGCGCGCTCGATGGATGCCGCCAGTAGATGTACTTCTCGATAGCAGTCAAGCGAAGATGGCTGCTATGTCGATTTACAAGGCTCTAAGAAAAGCCGAACGATTCGGCGTCTCATTCCGTGTTTGCGACTCGAAAGGTGCTGGCGTTGGATCGTGCGATCAGTTTCTGACGGAGCTGAGCCTGCGCGATTGTTCTGTCTACACGCAACGCGCTTACGCGATTGGCCTCGCGCATTTTTTCAGTTGGCTACACGCCTCGGGAGGCGATCCCGATCACGTCACGCGTCAGATTGTTGGCAACTACATCACTGAGTTCGCACGGGGCGTGAGGCAAGGAGCTGTCAGCGTGCATTCCGCGCAGAAGCCACGCCAGCCACGCACGATCAACCATCGGCTGAGCGTGCTCGCGTCCTATTTTGACTACTGCATTCGCCGCGATAGCGAAGATGGACGCGGCCCTTGGAAGGGTCGCATCAACCCAGCCTCCGGCAACCCTCTCACCGAGGAACTGCGCCATGGGATGATCGGGCGTGACTTGCCGGCGCGCCAGCGACAACGTGATGGATTCCGTCGCTGTATTCCGAGAACGCTCCCGAAGATCCTGGAGCCCGCAGCGATTCAGAAGCTGATCGACTGCGCCGGCTCCTATCGCGATAAAGCGATTCTGATATTGCTCTCGCGCGCGGGTCAGCGCATCGGCGATTGGAGTCCGGTTGCCGGCCGACACGGGATTTTGGGCATGGAACTGGAGGATATCGATCGCAGTCGGCGTTTCATCACCGTGCGGCTGAAGGGCGCGCGCGATCAGCACCGTGTGCCCGTCACCGACGATTTCTGGCCGATTTACGAAGAGTACCTGCGCTGCGAGCGCCGCGCGGCGCCGGACGTTCATGCCGTTTGGATCGCGTCGCGGAAAGGGCAAGGCAAGCCGCTTCGCTATGCCAGTTTTGAGTCGGCCCTGCGTTACATAGGCCGAAGGGCAAGCATCCCGGTCCATCCGCACCTGTTCCGTCACACGCTCGCGCAAGGCGTACTGGAAGCCACTGGCAACATCAAGGTCGCGCAGGAGATTCTTGGGCATTCACATCTGAGCACGACAGCAGATCTGTACCTACGCGTCGATCAGCATGCGATGGTCACGGCGTTGGCAGCGGTGAAGTCCAGCACCGAGCAGGCCACGAAGCAACACAGGTGGCCCTCGGCTAAGTCTGCCCAGTACGCCTTCGCTTATGACGACGAAACAATCGCAGAACTGGAGCGCGCCATTGCGCAAGCTTCCGGTGTCGAGCCAAACGGTGGGGACTCTTGATGGGGGCGATGATGTTTGCACTTACTTCATGCCGCGCAAGTCGTAGTGACTTGCGCGGCGGCCTCCGTGGCTTTGCGGTTGATAAATTCAGCGGCGCGTTGTGCGTGGGCTGCGGCGGTGAACACTGCTCGGTTATCAGCAGCCAGCACTTTCAGCCAGGTTGCGATATAGGATGCGTGATCTTCGCGCGGCTCCAGAGCAAGCTCCAGATCTGCGCACAGGAACGCGGCCCCAAGTTCGGCAACCAGTTCCTCGACGGCGTAACCTTCGCTTCCGAAGCGATGCCCACCGAAGTCACGGTCGAGCCGGGTCTTGCCGCCTGTCCAATGGGTGCATTCATGGGCAAGGGTCGCGTAATAACTGTCCGCGTCCTGGAAACTCTCGAATGGCGGCATCTGGATCGCGTCAGCGGCGATGCTGTAAAACGCACGATTTCCGCCGTGTCGGATAGTTGCTCCCAAGGCGGCGAAGAACCGTTCCGCGTGCTCGATGCGGGTCACAGGGTCGAGTGTAGGCGCGGCTTTTGCGTAATAGATTTCCGGCAGGCCTTCGATCTGCTCAACGTTGAAAACGGTGTACCCCTTAAGGAATGGGATTTCCCGGTCGATTTCGTCGCCCGTCTTTTCGTCAGTTTCCTTTCGCCTGATGCTGTCTGCGTAGACGACAAGCGAGCCTTTCTCGCCCTTGCGGATGTGGGCATCAAGCTCCGATGCCTGTTTGAAGGTCATCCAGATGGGAGCCGCGAAGTTCTGCGCCATCGCGCTTGCCCACAAAGAAAGAACGTTGATTCCGCTGTAAGGCTTCCCGTTGTGGCGGAGTGGGCGCGTAATCCGTCCGGCTGCATGTTCGGCATTCCACGGCCGAACCCACGGCCTGACACCTTTTTCCAAGTGGCTGACGATCTGGTTGGTGATCCGGGTGTAGATGTCTTGCTTTTCGGTTCGCTGCATTGTGTTTCTCCTTTACGAGCGTTTAAAAAACTTCATTCCCTCGTAATGGAGAGGTGTTGTGCAGAGCGGCCCGAGCAGTCACAGGGCAGCCGGTTTGTGGCTGGCGACAGCTTTACCCTTGACGGCGGAAAGGGCCGTCTCTGCTATGGGTTTCGAACGAGGGAATGAGGGGTTTAAAACGCGGAGAGAACAAGGAGCCTAATAAAGAAGATGACCGCATTCCAGAAAGCAGAGGCACTTGCAGGTCAGCGCTACGACCGAGACGCGCTGCTCGCAGTAGTTGACGAGGTCACAACGCATTTCCGTATGCCGAACAGCTTCGAGAGATCGAAGATGCGGGCTGTCTGTAGATACCTGGCCGACGCTCTTGATCGCTGCAGCGGATCAAGTCTGCAACAGCGCTGGAACGATTTCGAGAAGAGGTTTTGGCCGAAGTGGAAGGCCGGCGTCGATCGTCGCGGCAGGGAGTACTGGACCTGGGGTGCACGCGTCCTGATTTCTGCACGGATGATCGCTCCGAGTCTGGATATGCTGTCCGACCTGCGCGTGAACCAGTGGATCGCGCATTTGCCCGAAGATCACCCGCTGGCACAACAGCACATAGCCCTTTTGCAAGCGACTGATTCGATTACTTGGACGTCGGCTCACAGCCGCCAGCTGGCAGTTCGAATGGATTGCGGATTCTACTCGTACGCGGTTATGACAGTCTCCACCGTATAAAGGATGACGATCTGAAGTTGCTGGCAGTTCGCTGGTCAAAGGGCACCGACGCGCTCGATGCTGCACTCTGCTCGCTCGGCGTGTTTTCTCGGACACCGAAGCGAGGTTCGGCCCGCCACGGCAGGAGACACCGGATGACGGCGTCGGAACTGGTCGAGAACGCCGGCGTGCCGGATCGTTTCAGGCAGATCATGATTCTGTATCTGGAAACGTACGAAGCACGAGTCAGCGATGTCTATCGGACTCTGCGACATAAAGTCATCGCGCTTGCACATTTTTGGCGGTTCATTCGGGATGAGCATCCCGACGTGAAGCGATGCTCCGAGATTCTGCCACGCCATGTCCGCGACTACATCCCGCATGCGATCAGGCGCGCTCGCGAGGTACAACGGGGCCCTGGAGCCGGCGACGAGGTACGTCCAACCGCACACAGCTGGCTGATCGACCTGCGCGTTTTCTTCTCGGACCTCTGCGCCTGGGCAGCCGAACACGACTCTCCCTTCAAGCGTTTCGCTCCGCGAACGATTCCAGCGACGCGCCACACGTTTCTCGGGTACGGTTTCGACAAAGCACGGGAACGCACCCGAGCTCGCATCACAGCGACGGTACTTGATCTGGAACGCGAGATGCCGAAGATTCGCGCCTTCGCCCTTCAGCAGTGGAAAGCTGCCGTCGCGGCGCCCAAGGTCCCAACCACGCGGGGTTACCCGTGGTCGGATGAGGTGGACACGTTCTGGGATTGGGCCCTTCTGGAACTGCTCGTGCAGAGCGGCTTGCGCATCGAAGAGGCGAGCGAACTGACTACATTCGACATTCTGAAGAGAAAGATGCCCGATTCTCGCATCTATTATCTCCTGCACATCAAGCCGTCGAAGTTCGACCGCGCTCGTGTCATCCCCATTGGCGACGGACTCGGTCGTGTCCTGGCTGAGATCATCCGATACGTAAAACGCTTCTACAACAGCGGGTCAGTTCCGGTTTGCGATCATTGGGACTTGCAGGAGAAGCGGCCTCGCCCTCCAGCGCCGTATTTGATCCAGGGCATTCGTCATCCCAGCACCGCTGGCATTCAGACCATTCGAAGCCGTATCCGCGAGATCTCGATCGACGCGGAAGCGCGCCGCTCGGACGGTTCTCCTCTCGTGTTGCTGCCGCACGATTGCCGGCGCGTCTTTGCATCCAAACATTTGAACAACAACACGCCCGTGCACATTATTCAAGCGCTGCTCGGGCACGCCTCTCCGGACACAGTGATGATCTACGCCAAGCTCTACCCCAGTCAGCTCATCGAGGAGTATCGCAAGACCGTGCGCAGTCTCTATAACGCCTATTACGGCGAAGACGGTCTGAAGAACCCCACCGGGGAAGAATGGGCCGCCTTCGCGGCGAGCTGCAACCTCCGCGACATGGGCACGCACCTATGCGCGTTGCCCACTGGAGAGCATTGTCCCAAGGGATTGATCTGCCTTGGCTGCGCGCATGCGCAGCCGAAGAAAAGTGCCGTGCCGATCTTTCGACGAATGCTGGGAAGTCACGAGCGCAGCCTGGCGGCCGCACGAGGTCACCACGAACCTGCCGGCCAGATCGCGGCCCGCGAGATGGAGATTGTCAGGATCAAGGGAGCCTTGCATAGAGCGGAAGAACTGAGTGATGACGTGGCCGCTGCTATCGAACGAGCTCTCTGAAGTCGGATAACTGTCGACTGTGAGCGTCGGAGGACCTACACGGTTGACGAACGTCGCGATGGTCCGTGCGCGTTTCCCCATTACGCCCGCGACCGGTCGGAGATTGCTAAAGGGATGTTGCGCCAACCATCGAAGCACCGGGAGCCTAAGCCGGGCCGTACGCTGCCACGCGCTTTCTGGCGTCAGTCGAAATAGAAGTGATCTGGGAGGGTTTGGAGTATGGGGCCGCCGGTTCTCATCCAAAACTGAGATTGAACATTGCGCAAGCTTGCCGATGCGCGCAGTGCTATATTCTTGCAAGTCATTAGCAACATCGCTCGTTTGGCCATCCTCCTTCGACGAGGTGGGAATCCATGCCGACCATATTGCGAGATCTACGCTACGCCGTGCGCCAACTGCGCAAGTCTCCAGGGTTCACAGTTACCGCGGTCTTGACGCTGGCGCTGGGCGTGGGGGCGACCACGGCCATTTTCAGTTGCGTTTATGGGCTGCTCCTGAAATCGCTTCCCTTCCAAGATGCGAGCAGCATTGTCGCCTTGTCTGAGACTAACCCCCAGGTTCAGAACGGCATCGAGGCTACCTACCCGGATTATGAGGATTGGAAGTCGCAGCAGAGTAGCTTTTCACAAATCGCCGCATATTCCACGATCAACCCAGATACGGTTTCGCTCGTGATGGATGGACATTCTGAGCAGGTACATCGCGTGATCGTGTCCGGCAATTTCTTCTCACTACTGGGGATTTCTCCTCTGATCGGCCGACTGATCAACGAACAGGATGACACTCCAGCAAACGATCATGTTGCCGTATTGAGCGCTTCTGCATGGGATCGCTACTTTGGCAGAGATCCGGGCGTCCTGGGACGCAACGTCGAACTGAACGGAGCCGTCTATACCGTCGTCGGCGTGTTGCCGCCTGGCGCCGCTTATCCAACGGAGGGCGAGGTTTGGCTACCGCTGTCGCTGTTGGATCATGACACTCGCGTCTCTCGCATATGGCACTCCGTGAATGTCCTGGGCCGGCTACGTCCAGGCATCGGTTTGACAAGTGCCAACGCCGACATGCAGATGGTTGCTGTGCGGCTCGCTGCCGAATATCCTGCGACGAACCGCAACTGGAGTGTGCTTCTCAAGCCGCTGCGCGAACAACTCGTGGGGACGTTGCGGCCAGCCATTATCAGCCTTCTGGGCGCGGTCGTGCTGGTACTGTTGATTGCGTGTGCCAATGTCGCCAATCTTCTGATGGTAAGAGCCACAGCGAAGCGGCGTGAAGTTGCGGTTCGTCAGGCGCTCGGCGCGGACCGCATTCGACTTTTTTCTGAGTTTCTCGCTCAAACGCTGGTGCTTTGTCTACTGGGAGGTGCGCTGGGAATCCTGCTCGCGGCCGGAGCTGTTCCCTTGTTGCGTCTCGCTCTTGCCCACGCTGCCGGTCTTGACCGATCGATGATTGAGTCCATCAGCCTCAGCATTCCTGTGCTGTTTTTCACATTAGGGATATGCACGCTCACCGCAGTTCTTTTTGGCCTGCTGCCGGTCATAAAGAATCCAGCGAGTCTTACGGAGACGCTGCGCCCCGGAGATCGCAGCAGTACCGGCGGACATAGCCGAGCGCGAGCACGAGGAATGCTGGTTGCAGCGGAAATCGCTATTGCGGTCGTGGTGCTGTTTCTCAGCACATTGGTCATTCGAAGCTTTCAAAAGCTGCTCGCCGTTGATCCTGGGTTCCGCACAGACCATCTTCTCAGTGTCGAAATCACCCTTCCTGAACCGCGGTATGGCGACGACAGTCCCACGACCAACCACTTCTTTGAGCAGCTTCTCGATAAGATCGTGCAATCCCCCGGAATTCTTTCCGCCGGCACCACAAGCGTTCTTCCGCTCAAACCTTCTGATGTGATGACGCGATTCCTGGTCGAAGGCGCGCCGCCCCTGGCTCCCGGAACGTTTCCCGTGGCGCAAATTCGCTATGTCAGCCCCAGTTTTTTCCAGACGCTGGGCCTTCGACTGGAAGAAGGCAGGATATTCGAGCAAAAAGACATTGAGAACAAATCCAATTCCTTCGTCGTGAACAGTGCTTTCGCTCAGCGATTTCTGTCAGGAAGGAATCCGATAGGCGCCAACATCCTGCTCGGAGTACTTACCGCGCACCCGGACAGGATTCCAGTGATTGGAGTCGTCGCCAACGCCCACGACCTCGGAGTCGATACCGAAGCGCAACCGGAAATCTATCTTCCCGGTTTCGGACTCCATGAAGTGCTGCTTGTGCGCTCTGCCATCGATCCACAAAATACGGTGCCGATTGTCAGAAACGCAGTCCATGCGCTGGATCCGGCTCAGCCCATTTACCGGCCGCAGACGGTCGATGCGTTGCTATCCGACACACTGGCACGGCAGCAAATGACCGCCAGGCTGCTTGGCATATTTTCAATCGTGGCATTGGCACTCGCTGGTATTGGAATCTACGGAGTCCTCTCGTACTCTGTCGCACAACGCACGCGGGAAATTGGCGTGAGGATGGCAGTGGGCGCAAACCGTACCGATGTTCTGCATCTTGTGCTGAGCCAGGCCGGGAGCTTCACCGCAATTGGAATTGTTGTTGGGCTTGCTGCTGGAATCGCCGGTGCGCGCCTGATAAGCGGGTTACTCTTTAATACCAGCACGGTCGATCCACTATCGTTGTGGATCGCCATCGGCGCACTGGTTTTGGCTGCTGCACTGGCGGTGATCATACCGGCAAGTCGGGCGGCGTCGGTAAATCCTAATGAAGCTCTGCGCGCCGAGTAAGACGTCTGGCAACTGCGTCGAGGATATTTGGACCCGTTTGCTTGCACGTTCTTTGGCGTTTTGTCCTCCGGGGTGGGTGCCTGGCGAGCAGAACTGGCATTGATCTGGGACGCGGGGTTTGACTGGAGCAGCGGCACCTGTTTCACTCCAGGTGTGTTAACAGGCGTTAAGCGCTCAGAGCCCGGATTGGTGGACAAAAGATGCCGACAGCTGGAACTCTTGGATCAGGAAGCGTTGCGTAGGGCAGAGGACTTAAGCGATGATGTGCTTGCTGCTATCGAGGGGACTTTCTAAAGTGGCACTGGCGGCATCCATCGAGCGCGCAGAGGCTCGGCCACAAATCACGAGATAATCTGTCAAACACGTAGACGGCCCGGAATCCGTACAGCGTCCGCTGACCCTCCGTGGTTGCGTCTTCACTCGGCTCGTCGGTCGCTACATCCTTCGTGCTTCGTTTCCCGACCATCGGGGCGAGAATGAAAATGCCTTTTTCTCCCCGTTTAACGAAGCGGCCAAGCGAGTTCCATGTCCGAAGTCCGGCAACGTTGGTGGCATCGGGCTTCTGGCGTGCGATGAGCATGATGTTGCCGAAGCTGTAGGTGTGAAACTTCGCCATTGCTCCGAGGTATGCGGTGAGGACTTCACTGTGACCGGACTCCAGCGCTGCGACAAGGAAATCCACGGCCTCTTTGGTTCGTGTGTTGACTTCTTCTAATTTCATTGTTTTTCCCTTCCATGAGAAGGCGCTGTGATGTCAACCGAAGTTTTGGTTTTGGGCTTCGATTGTGCGCCTTCGTTTTCTAGCGGAGGAGGTAAATGCAGATGGACGTGGGTTCAGTCACAGGTCGAGCGGGAGCGAGCCAGAGGGTAACCTTGACGGGTTCCTTGCCCGTCTGCATGATTCGCAGAAAAACGAAGGCAACGACCGATATTCTTGCTGAGCAGATCTTCAATTATTTATTCGCTGATATGATTCTGGAGTCCTGGATTCGGCCGGTGTGAGAAATTCGAGGATCTAGACGGCGGCTAAATATCGAATGAGCTTGTAAGAGGGTGGGGCTAGTGCATGTCAGTGGCGTCGTTGCAGGCGCCGAACCGGCCCAGGAAGCTTTCGACTGGGTCGAAGGTGGACTTAGGCTGGCGACCTGGCCGTTGGCCTTGCCGTTTTGATCGTAGGTTGTGCCGGAAGCGCCGATCACTCCGCCATCGGCAGTCGCAATCTGTGGGGTGTCGTTGGGCACCGTCCAGAGTGTGCTCCCAAACGAGGTGAAGGCGATCATTGGGCTTCCAGTTAACTGCCGTAGCGCAACCTAAAGCACCACTCCCAAACGGTAGGCCAGTTTGCTGCACCAGACATCACTACAGCGTAGAGTACCGTCGCGGGTAGCGCCCACCTCATCTTGTGCTCGCTTAGGTTGCCCCCAGTTCGGAGCAGCAATCTTAGCTGGCAAATCGCGTAAACGCTCGAAACGATCAAAGTGAGAATAGCTGTGGGCGTATCTGGCTCATAGCTAATCAGCCAAACCAAATTTCGTCCCCAGCCCATGCGCCCGAATTGGAGTGAGAGAAGCGGCCATGACAGAGCGGCCCCAGAGAGTGCACAGACAGTCGCCCACTGCGGTATGAAGAAAGACAGCGCGCACGCGAACCCGAATAGTGCGGTTCCCGCAACCAGGACGTATACGAGGTGGCTTGTGCGCGGCCCTGCACCGTAAAGAAAGTCGACGAACCCAAAGAGACAGATGGTTGTAGTAGCATATATAAGTGCCGCAACGAGTCTTCGGTTTTTCATGTTAACCTCTGGACTTAATAGCAGGAAAATCTCCTTACATAAGAATCTTGTTCCAGTCCCTGATTGTCGAGTGGGTTGGTGAAATCGAATCCTGGCGCACGAAACCCGTAGTCCGTCAGTGTAATCGTGCCAGCAATGAAGGACTGCTTCTGTTGAAGGGTCCACCAATAGGGTGGGACGTTAGCTGACGAGGCGTCTATGTAGTTCGGATAGCCGCTGTTCGTGCGATCTGCATCGTGGCTTGCGAGAGCGGTTTCGAGCCGTCCTCGCGAGGACAGAAGAAACGCACGCTCTTTATCGGTTGTGGAGTAAAAGCTGAGGAGTGCATGTACAAGCGCATCGGGCTGACGTGTTTCGATGCCGGTGTCGTTTTGGAAGAGCAGGCGGAACGCATAGCTTCTTGCGGAGTCCCCGAATCGAGGCAACTCAGCTTCGAGTGCTGTCAGCGGGCCTGGGCCGTACGAAAATGTCAGAGCCATATCGAACCACTCATGCCAATCATGGGTGCGCCACTCGTCTTGCGCACGCACGGCTACGCGGAGAGCTCTCGCTTCGCCTTTGGGATCGCAAGTCGTAAGAATTGCTGCGGCCGCCAAGCGGACGCCCGGCCCAACTGCATCTAGCTGAGAACGTAACTCAGTTCGGTACGCATCTCCATGAGCGCCCTGCAGGAGTTCCTTGAAACGTTGCCGGATCTCGGGGTTCCGAGCCAAAAGAAACGGACCGAGTCCACCGAGTGCATCCGCCAGAACGACTGGCGCATCGGCTCCGGTTTTCTCAAGGTTGGCAAGGAAAATCCTCCACCAACCAGAATATCCCCCCATCATGCGGTCGGCGTGCGCTATCTCGTTGGCGAGCCAATGGACTTGCCCCGTTCCTCCCTCATCAACAGCCTTCCGGAGAAGAGGCTCGGCCCTCCAGACGTAGGCGCCATCGTGAAGAGCGTCAAGTAGTGGCTTCCGAATGAGCGCGGAAGGCTGCGGCTCTATGTCGTTCGCGAAGATCGCCGCTGATGCCGCGACAGAACGATCGGAGTCAAACGTCAGCCAGCGCAACAATCTCACCCAGGTCGGTTCTATGAGGCGATCTTTGATCGTGGCCAATGCCGCTTCGATGGTTTTGTTAACCCTGGAACTCGTAGCAGACCGCAGAACAGCGCGGATAAGATCCAATGGCGGAACGCCCGGTTGGCGATCAATCAGGATGGCAGCGATGAGACCTCCATCGTTAAAGCCCTGATTGATACGACCCACGAGCAGGGACTCGGTGGTTGCAGGGTCGCACGCAAATTCACGGTCGATCGTTTCGAGAGCGCGAGCTCGGTACCGCATATCTGCGAGAAGGGTCGATGAGAAATAGACGCGTTCTTCGGAGCTGAACGCTTCGGGGACAACTGTCGACAGCCGAGCGATAATCCCGTGGACCTGGAAGGTGGATGCATCGATATGCGGTCGGGCCAGCGTTTTCAATTTATCGAGCTGATCCGCCGTAAGGGTGTCTCGAACTTGCGCCAGCCATTCAGCGAACACCCAATCCAGGATTGCGCTGCCGGCGAAGCGTACAGGGTAGCGAGGGTCAAGATACTCGCTGAAAAACCAGTCGAAGCCAGCGTTCCCCGCAAGGCGCATGCTTGCGGCCACGGCTTTCGAAGAATCATCTCGGTCGATTCCGCCAGATCGATTGAACGGATGCTGGCCTAGCTTCTTGAGGCCTTCGATGAAAGAGAGAGCGAGATGTTGGTCCTGCGATTCCAGCACCAGGCTTGCAGCGGCGAAGACTCCAGAAACATCCTGGAGCAAGGATGCGATATAACGCTCGAAAACGTCTCGATATTTCGAAAAGGAGGTGGAGCGGCGAAGTACGGCTGCAGCAAAAGAAACGTTTCGCCAGCGGCTGTCGATGATCTCCTGCTCAGACCCTTCTTCAAGCTTTTGAACTAGCCAATAGGCGACACACATCTCGCGAAATGCTTGGAGAGGAAAGCTCACAACATTCGAGCTTGAAAGGATGCCTGCGAGTACAAAGGAGTCGAAGGCTTCCTTTGCCACGGCCCCTTTTGCAGGATTCGCTGCGAGGGTTGATGACGCTTCGAATCGGGAGATGAACGCGTCCCGGCGTGTGTCTGATTCTTCAGGAGTCGAGGCGAGAGCTTCCCCAAGCAGACGGAGGCGAGAATCCGGAGATGGCAACGCCGCTTCCAATGCGGAGAACTCATGAGACTTGAGATCGCGTTGGTTCCAGCCGGATAGGCGCTCGTTCAGCACATCAAGCAGGAGTTCACCGAGAGTCACCGTTGCGGAGACCCCTGATTTTCTCAGTACAGGCGTGAACAGACGGATGGCCAGAGGCGAGGAGAACAGGGCTGACACGGTCTCACTGCGAGCAATTTGCGATTCAAGCTCGTCAGCCTCTTCGGAAATGTTGCGTGCGCTGCCGAGCGATGTGAGCTCGTTTTGCAGAAGTTCTCGGCGTTCTGCTGCATTCACGCTCAGCGTCGAAAGCACGTTCCACGCTTGGTAATCGATGCCTTGCAATTCAATCGGTCGCGAGGTCGCGACGATTTGAAGATTTGACCAATGTTCGGTGGCCGTGGCGAGCTTGCTGAGCAGAAGCGATGCGGAGGAAACACTCATTTCATCGAGGCCATCGATTGCCAGCGTCACCTCCGTTCCTTGCCCCAGGACGGATTGAACATCGAGAGCATCAGAGGTTGGTGCAATCTGCTCGCCGAAATATGCGCTCACCTGGCCCAGAAGAGCTTTGAGTGTCAAGTTGGGAGACACCGAAAGACTGGTAGCGGGGACGATGAAGGCTAGGGACGTGGGGCTTTCCGACAAGCTGCGTTCGACAAACTCGCAGACGAGCGTGCTCTTCCCGCTACCGATGTCGCCAAGAAGCAAGACCTTCCGGCCGGGCGTTGTGCGTACAGCGTTATAGAGCGGGAAGGATTCAGAATGATCCGGCACCTTCGCTTGCTCTGGGGAGAGCCCTTTCGTTTCAACCCTGAGGATCGTGACACCCCGCTGGATGAGCGGGGGAAGGTTTCCGCTAGGACTCGCCGCCCTTGATTTTGAATCACGTACACGCCGCGCATCGCCTGCGGCTTTCGAACGCCAGGCTTCGATGGGAGCGGGTGCAGGCGCGTCCAAGCTGGAACTGCCTACCGGACTCGCTAAGCGACGATGCTTGGCCTCGCCGGCGGACGTCCAGTTCCTCTTGCGAGGATCGAAGACGAACGCCCTATAGTCCAAGGAGTTCCCTTGAAGACGAAGAATCTGGAACGAATTGTTGTAGTCGGAGCCGACATAGGTGGCCCCGCCTGTGAAGACCAAAGCACGACCGGCAATTTGGTCAGGCTCCCTAACCTCGCCGTGCGTATGCCCGCTTAGAAGGATGTCGCAACGCTCACAGATGTAATCGTAGACATTAGGTCGATTGAGGTAGGCATGAATCTCTTGAGGATTGAAGTCCTCACGGGGATGGTGCAGCAACCCGATGCACGGAATGTCTTGCTTGGGCCACTGGTTTGAGGCCTCCAAGTGGCGAAGGAGCGGGATGCCGATCCAAAGCTGTTGATGGTCGGTATTGTCTCGGCAGAACCACGACGAATTCATGCAGACGAAGCGAACGCCATCGAGGACCCTTACTCCGGTGAGGTAGCTTTCCTGATCTCCAAATGCGAGGCTTGGAATGCCCAGCGCTTTGCAGAACTCTGTGTAGTTTTGGAAGGCTTTTTCGTAATGCGGTGCCAAAGGAACCGACAGGCAACGATCCGCCTCCTCAGGTGTGCCAGGACGGGCAAAGGTCGTCGCCACCGCTCGCTCGATATCGTGATTCCCGGGACACACAACGAGACGTTCCACGCCGAGATTGAGCGCCGTCAGGAGGCGTTTGATCCAGTCACCAAATTGCGAGTAGTCCGAGGGCCGCCCGGCGAATGCCAGATCGCCAGATACACAGACCACTGAGGGTACCCAACTCGGGTCCAGTTCCTGCGCGGTAACGATCAATTCTTCGAGTGCCAAGTGGCGCTCGTCACGCTCTGTGATAGATCGATCAGTACCGAAATGAAGGTCCGTGATGTGGAGAATATTCATCGTGTACGAACGTTTGGCATCTCTGCCAGCTACTTCGGGAAGCATCTGGAACGCAATAGTTACACATAAACGCTTCTTTTCAATGATATAGCCAGGCCTAGCTCTCGATGTCGCGACTTCAGTCCATTCGGTCCCATCGACTGTCCGGACGCACCGAATCAAGCATATCCTTCTGTGCGGCTTGCTGGCGAGAAGCCGACACATCAGTCTCTGATGAGACTTGCTCGAACATGCGTTTCGGCATGAGCGCGGCGGCTCACCTGGAGCTGACAGAAGATCAATACAAGGCGTGGCGCAGTGATCGTCGTCAGCGTCATGCACAACGAAAACCTCAGCCCGGCGATTGCTGCGCAGCGCCTCGTCATGACCCGCGACTGGACGCGCACACAGGTCTGCGCCTACGAGACGCCCGGCACAGCCTGCCACATCGCCGCCGGCATGGGGCTTGGCTGAGCCATCTGCGATCGCCTCGCGCGATGATTCGGGCCAACTTTGCGAGCCATAGAGATTTCCTCCATGGCTCGCAACAGAGGCACACAACTGGCGCACTCATACAGCATCGAACTGCGGATATTCAGGTTGATTGAACAGAAGATGGATGATGGGCCGTAAGTCGCCCGGCCTGAACCCAATTCCCAGCCCGGCGGATGAAGCTTGATTGATCTCCAAAGCGGGGGTTTTCGAGACATTGACCCCGAGCTGAGGGCAGACAGATATGAGACCCTTACTGCCGGAGAAGAGGCGGCCTATCCCCGCACTTATGACCTTTTCATCGTGGATGAAGCTTACAATGTGGCTCCCTCAGGCCGCGGCCAGTATGCGACTGAATCGATGAGGACTCTGGCGACCGCTCCCTCTTTCCTTCATTTCGAAGGCGACGGTTCAGGTTCCTCGTTCCTCGATGTGCCCCAACCGCCGCCTCCGGGACTTTCGATCCGGAGAATAGTCCCAGTCGGCACATGGACGCTGCATTTTCCGGGCAATTCTTGAGCCTCACCGCTCCGGAACAAAGTAGCTCGGCCGCAAGCTCCTGGTGTCCCTCCGGCCAAACCATAGGGTGGGAATCTGCGACGGTCGGAGAGAAGCGTGAGTTGGGCGGGAGAGAGCATCTCGATTTCACGGACGAGCCCGTCGCCACCACGAAACTTACCGTCGCCACCTGAATTCCTACGATAATGATAGCCTGTCACGCGAAACGGATAGGCGTACTCAAGTGCCTCGATTGGAGTATTCAGTGAATTGGTCATATGCGTGTGAACGCCCGACACACCGTTTCGATCGGGACGCGCGCCCATTCCTCCCGCAATCGTTTCGTAGTAGGCGAAAGGATGACCGTTGCGAGGATCGATGCCTCCAATGGTGAGATTGTTCATGGTACCGGAACTGGCTGCTGGCACGCGCTCGGGAGCCGCTTGAGCCAGCGCACGCAACAAAACGTCAACGATGCGTTGCGAGGTTTCCACGTTGCCCGCCGCGACCGCGGCGGGAGGACGAGCGTTGACTACAGTTCCCTCCGGGATCGTGAGATCCACCGCTCGCATCAGACCTGCGGTATGGGCCGCATCTTCTGGCAGCAGACACCGGAAGACGTAGAAAGTGGCTGAGTAGGTGATTGCATAAACGGCATTCACGCTACCTGCCATTTGAGGATCGGTCCCAGTGAAGTCGACGTGCACGGATGCCCGCTTTGGATCCAGACGAATTGTGACATGAATCTTTATGGGGCAATCGGTGATCCCGTCGTTATCGAGAAAATCCTCCGCGGCGAATTCCCCCTCGGGAAGCCGACTCAGTTCGGCGCGCATCAACCGCTCGGAATAGTCCAGCAGATCGACGGTATTCCGAGCGAGTCGAGGGTATCCGTACTTGGCCACCAGTCCATCAAGTCGAAGGCCGCCGATGCGGCACGCACCAATTTGCGCCGTAAGGTCTCCGCTCCTTTCTTTCGGTGTGCGAACATTACTTAGAATCAGCGCCAGAATGTCCTGCTGGAGGGTTCCGCCGATCATGATTTTCAGTGGTGGGATGCGTATGCCTTCCTGATAAATCTCGCGGCAAAGTCCCATCGAGCCTGGGGAAGAGCCGCCGACATCGGCGTGGTGGGCGCGGTTGGCGACGTAGAAAGCCGGTTGCTTGGAGCGACCGACGAAAACCGGCGCAACCATCGTGATATCGGGAAGGTGCGTGCCGCCAGCAAACGGATCGTTCAGAATGGCAATGTCTCCGGGAGCCAAGCGCATCGACCGGCGGACTGCATCCATCGACATCGGCATGGAGCCGAGATGCACGGGCATGTCATCGCCCATGGCAATGATTCGGCCCTCGTGATCGAACAAGGCGCTGGAGTAATCGCGGCGCTCCTTGATATTGGGCGACGAGGCAGTTCGCCGAAGAGTGGCGCCCATCTCCTCGGCGATGGAATGCAGAGAGTTCTTGAAAATCGCCAACTCGATGGGATCCGGCCCGGCTTTCTTTACCGGCTTTCGACGGCGAGTTGCTTGAGGGATCGAAGCAGCCTTTGCAGCGCCGGTGGCAACAAGGTTGAGTCTCTCCCTAGCATCACCTCGGGTTGAGTCGGGCATGATCCACCTCAATAATCAGGTTTTTCCATTCGTCGGTATGCGCACGGCAGCCTGGAGGGATTGCCGATGTGGCGCTATATTCGACGACTACCGCTGGCCCGGAAAATACATCGCCCGGGACAAGTTTGGAGCGTTCGTAAACCGGCGTGTGATAAGGTCGCCCACCGAAATACACCGTACGTTTTTTCACGAACGCTCTGTTTCCATTCCCGCGACGGAGGGCCTGGCGAGGAAATCGAATGGTTGGCGTGGTAGCTACCATCCGGACGCGTAGATTCACCACTTCCACAGGCCGCTGTGAATCTGCATATCCGTAGCACTTCTGGTGCATGCTGTGAAATCGTGACACCGAATCTCTTCCTGCTTTGATATTCAACTCATATCCTTGGCCGATGTAACGCATATCCAGCGACCGCAACGCCACGACTTTCAAATCTTCCGCCCCCATTTCTTTGAGTCCACGCTCCTCCAGTTGGCGGAAGTGGCCTTCCAGTCCGGCATGATCGGAGGGCAGCATGACCGTCTTTGAATATTCTCGAACGATGTCTGCCATAAAGATACCGAGCGCCGACAATGCGCCAGGGAAGCAGGGAATCATTACCCGAGGGATACTGAGAGAGCGCGCGAGCGCGCAAGCGTGGAGGGGACCCGCTCCGCCGAAACTCACCAGGGTGAATTCGCGGGGGTCGTGGCCGCGTTCCACGGAGATCGTTCGCAAGGCCTTTTCCATCGTCGCTTCGGCGACCCGGATGATACCGTCGGCAAAGACTTCCACACTTTCCAGTCGGCCCTTGGCACTCTCAAACACATGGCGAGTACGCGGTTCGTCCAGCGTGACTTCCCCGCCCAGAAAAAAGTCCGGATCCAAACGGCCCAGGAGCAGGTTTGCGTCAGTGACCGTCGGTCGCGTACCCCGGCCGTAACATACCGGACCAGGGTCTGCCCCTGCCGATTCTGGCCCGACGCGCAATGCTCCTCCCGTGTCAAAGCTGGCCAGCGACCCTCCTCCCGCCCCCACGGTGTGAATATCCAAAGTCGGTACCGCGACCGGAACGCCGGTGATTTTGGCTTCGTTGGTGATCCGCAGACCGGTTCCGTCGCTGGTCTCGACAAGAGCCACATCTGTGGAGGTTCCACCCATATCGAAGGTGATGATGCGAGGAAGTTTGGCAAGACGGGCCACGGCGCATGCGCCGACAACTCCGCCGGCAGGTCCAGAAAAGATCGTGCGGACCGGTTCCTTCGAAGCTACCGACGCGGAGACAATCCCGCCAGAAGACTGCATCACATGAAGCTTGGCTCTCGGGGACACCGAGTGAAGCGTCGAGGAGAGATGATTAAGATACCTGCTCATCTTGGGCGCCAGGTAGGCGTTGACCACGACCGTCGAGCTTCTTTCGTACTCGCGGAATTCTGGCAAGATCTCGTGCGAAACCGAGACGGGAACTCCGAGCTCCGACAGGGCTGCGGCCACAGACCGCTCGTGCTCGGGATTGGCGAACGAAAAAAGCAGAGAAACCGCTACGGATTCTGCCTTTGCCTCCCGGATCCTCGCCACCATCTTTGTAAGTTCCTTGGGATCTGGCGCTTGTAACCGAGTTCCATCGAACAGCGTTCTCTCCGCGACGCCAAAGCGCAGGGCTTCGCCCACCAGCGGCGGAGCGGGGGAATCAAACCAGTCATAGAGCCGGGGCCGGGCTTGTCGCCCAATGGCGATAACGTCCTCGAATCCGGCTGTGGTCACGAATGCCGCGCGGGCGCCTTTCCGTTCCAACAAGGCATTGGTTCCTACCGTTGTGCCGTGGCGAACATCGGCTTCTGGGCCGGGAGAAATCTGCCGCAAGGCCTGGAGGACGCCCTCTCCAGGATTGTGGGGCGTGGAAAAGACTTTCAGTACGCGAATTCCGCCGTTTCTCCAGTAGATGCAGTCGGTGAATGTGCCGCCTGTGTCGATGGCAATGCGCATGTCAGATTAGGTTTCTTTCGAAGTTGTCGGGCCACAGCCCGTTTTCTGTTACCCGGATATTGTCAGCGATGCCGTATCCGGTTCACTGGATTCGCTTCTTGCCGGTAGTGTCGGGATCCGTCGTGATACTAGCGCGCGCTGCGCGAAACAGAGCCGAGTCGGCCTTCCCTAAGAACTTCGAATTCGCGAAAGACGAATCGGCCTTCGCCGACTCGGGCCACGCCGGAGCATCACCGCTTCGGAAATTAGCCAGCACCTCGGAATCGGTGATGACTTCGGTTAGGCGAGATTCCGTCGAGGTCATAAACAACCCCGCACTACGCCGAATGGTATTGCGAATGTGCTCCGCAGAGGACTGCTGGGCCTGACGCGGATTTCGCGCGCGAATCGCAGCCACAATCTTTTCATGTTCCTGGACGAGATCGGTTCCGTAAGCGTCCATGGCGATGATCAGATAGAAGAACCGCATGAGGTGGGTCTGGATGGAGGTGACAATGCTGACCAAGTCTGCGTTTTGTGATGCCTGTGCGATTCCGACATGCAGTTGAAAGTTGCGCTGCAGAAAAGCGTAGTAACTGGTCTTCACTCCCACACGATATTGATACTTGGCGCAATCTTGCATGGAGCGCAATTGCGCAGGGGTCGCGCGCACTGCGGCCAGCCCCGCCGCCGGGGGATCAACGATCAATTGCACTTCGTGCAGATTGTGAAACTGAGCGAGCGTCAAGGAAGAAACGAAATAGCCGCGGAAAGGGACGATCTTGATGAGCTCTTCACGCTCCAGGCGCCGGCAAGCCTCGCGTACAGGTGTACGGCTGGCGTGGTAACGGCGGCAGAGTTCGGCCTCGGAGAAGGGTGTGCCGGGCAGCAAAACACAAGTGGTGATGTCTTGCTTGAGGCTGCGATACAAGCGTTCCGATGTTGTCATATATATCCAAATTTGAATACCTATTGTATACCGAAACTTCTGCATTACACCGTTTCTTACTTTACTTGTCAAGATGCGTTACAAATAACCGCGCAAACACTATGCGAAAATGTGATAGCCGTTATTGGAAATTTATGTATTGACAACATCAGTCCATTGCGGTATAAGGGACGACCACCGGCGTTGGCTTGGGGGCCACGCTTGGGATTGGCATCCTTTGCGTTGGTTTCGGAGGGCATACAGCCATGACACTGCACTCACGATGCGGCCGTTTCGCGATGTTCTTGGCAATGGTAACGGTGTTGCTGGCCGTTGCTATGCCGCGTGCGTCGGCACAAGGTAACGACGCGGAAATCATCGGAGCAGTTACCGACAGTTCGGGCGCAGCCATTCCGAACGCCCAGGTGACTTTAACCAACGTCGACACCGGCATTGCCCGCTCGTTCTCGGTGCAGACCGATGGCCAATACCGGTTCTCGCCCGTCGCACCAGGGACTTACAAAATCACGATCAAGGCGCCCAGCTTTCAAACCGCCAACGTTACGAATCTGATCATCAACCTGGGTACAAGCGTTACGCAAAACGTGACGCTCCAGGTGGGAAGTTCACAGCAGATCGTAGACGTAACCGGCGAGACCCCTGTACTGGACACCGCCTCGGCGGATGTTGCTGGTGTTATCGATCAACAACAGATCGAGACGCTTCCCATCAATACCCGTCAGTACCTGAATCTCGCGCTGCTTCAACCCGGAACCTCACAGGATGCCACGCGCACCTTCTACAACAATGTTCAGATCGGCGGTGGTGGGTACTTTTACGCGAACGGTTTCATGGTGGATGGAGTGCGGAACACGTGGGCTGAGCAAGGCGAGCCGCGTCAGAATTTTCCCGAGGGTGCGGTGCAGGAATTCAAGGTTTATGTGGCTGAGTATCCCGCGGAGTATGGTCTGTACATGGGCGGCCTAGTGACGGTTGCCACCAAGAGCGGAACCAATGCTATACACGGAGAGGCCTTCGAATACTGGCGCAACGAGGCACTCAATCGCGACAACAGCTTTCAGCAGGCGACAGAGGAGGCCGAACACACGGGAAATCCTTTTAATCGAAATCAGTTTGGCGGTGACATCGGCGGTCCGATCATCCAGGACCGTACCCACTACTACGTCGCTTTCGAACGCACCCAGACGTCGAGTTCCTACACGATTTTTACTTCTTTGCCGCAATTCTACGGCGCGAATCAAGGCACCTTCACCCAGCCCCTTACAGACCAGATGTTAACGGCACGAGTAGACCACCAGATCAACCAGGATCAATCAGTTTTCGTGCGTTACGCCC
Organism: uncultured Acidobacteriota bacterium; assembly: GCA_963842075.1. Classification (GTDB taxonomy): domain Bacteria; phylum Acidobacteriota; class Terriglobia; order Terriglobales; family Acidobacteriaceae; genus Sulfotelmatobacter. The sequence goes on from CAWJFA010000026.1 coordinate 57,264, forward strand.
AGGAATGGAACAAGCTAACGTTCCAGGGCTGTGGAGCCAATTTCGAGCAATCTTGTTACGATGGCTTGATCCCGCGGCATTCGATCGTCGCAGGGCACACATGGACGCCGACCCCATCAATTGTGAACGATTTCCGGTTCCAATACGCATACTCCTCCTATCAACTGGGTCCTCCCGGACACGTCTACACCGACGTCAACACATTGGCGAGCGCCCCCGCTGCGACCGCCGATTTGCAGATTGGCTATACCTTCCCCAGCTTTAGCTACGGTGCGAATTATCAAGAAGACGGCGTGGAAAATCGCTTTGAAGGCAGCGATGTCATCAGCTTTCAGAAAAAATCCCACACCTTAAAATTCGGGTACGACGTGAACTACGTGCCTTTCATTGATGCCACAGCATTCAATGTGCTAGGAACCTTCACCTTCGCCACGGACCAGCTGTTTAACCCCGCCAATCCAGCTACGATTGCTGCCCTTACAAATCCGATTCTGTTCACGGCAACAATTCCGGCGGTCACCACCAGTGTACCGACTTGGGAGTTGGGCTTCTTCGCCATGGACGATTGGAGAGTGCGGCCGGGACTCACACTGAATCTTGGGCTCCGCTATGATCGCGAGCCCGGCGCGGCGAATCAAAACCTGAATTTGGCGTCATTTCCCGAACCGATTCCTTTTATCGGCAATCCGAGCAAGCGGGGCTCCGACAAAGACTTCGGGCCGCGCTTCGGAATTGTTTGGGATCCATCTCGAAAGGGACGCGATGCAATCAGAGCTGGCGCCGGCATTTACTACAACAATATTCAGACGCTGCTGAACTTTAACGAGAACCGCAATCTAACGGAGTGCAACATCATTATTTCGAATCCGAGCTATCCCGACCCATTCAACGGGCAGAGCCCGAGTAGCTTTTGTTCGACCGCGCCTCCGAACGTGACGGTGCTGGCGCAGAACTATCGAAATCCTTACTCGGAGCAGTTCACCGGCGGATATTCTCATCAGTTCACCAACGATTTTGCTGTCACGGTGAGCGGGGTGTATCAGCATCTGCTGCGGGATTTCCGGCTTGTCGATTTGAACTATCCGGACGCTGTCACCGGTCTCCGTCCTTTGCCGGCCTGGGGCACGATCCTGCAACAGCAGTCCACTGCACAAGCCAAGTACAAGGCGCTTCTCATCCAAGCGAATAAGCGATTCGGAAATCGTTATATGTTCACCACGTCGTACTCGCTTACTTCGGCAAGAGACAACAATCCGCAGTTCCAGGTGACCAATTATGCCGACCCCAACCTGGATTGGGGGCCGAGTAATGTCGACCGCCGGAATGTGCTGGTTAGCTCGGGAACGGTTGAACTTCCGGCGCGACTCACTCTGGGAGCGATCTGGACCGTAAAATCATCGACGCCGTTCAGCGCATTGGCGGCTACCTTTAACGCCAATGGGATCCAACAGTATGTACCGGGAACGTCACGAGACCAAGGCAATCGTGACCTGAATCTGACTGCGGTGAATGCGTATCGGGCCGGTTTGGGTCTGTCACCGATAACCGCGAGCATGATTCAGAAGAATCCGTACGATAGCTTCGATGTGCACCTCTCCAGGAAATTCATGATCGGGGAACACCGCTACATTGAAGCAATCGGGCAAGTGTTCAATCTCTTCGGTCACCAGAATCTACTTGGCGTTCAGGCAGGCACGAGCGGCTATGTTACGAACGCAGCGTCGCCCAGCGGCTTCGGCACAATTGGAGCCGCGGGCAACCTGCAGCAAGCTGAACTGGCTGCCCGTTTTGTCTTTTGACGATTCGCTGACGAGAGTCCCGCCGTGGAGGCTTCTGGGCAGGAGTTTGTGTTCACGGCTCAGTCCCTCCAACGACGCACAGAAAAGGCGCATTGCCTGAGCCCGAGCTGCTATGTTTCTGCTCGTTGCCTAGCCCCGTCAATTTTGCTCATTTATAGGTTGTCTATGGATTTCCAGGGAGCACGCATGAACCGCTTGATCGCCCGCTGTTCGATAGCTATTGGACTCATTTGCACGTTTTCTATTGCGAGCTTGAGACTCGCGGCACAGATCCCGCCCGCTGCAGGCGATCGTTTGAGCAGTGCCTTCAGCATGGGCTGGATGCTGTCCGACACCAACGGCGATGGCGTTCCCGACGCGATTAAAGGACAAATCGTGGTTTCATCCGCGCCCACGGCTGCTGAGAACGCGGCCGCAGCCAACTGGGCCGCACGCCTGAGTTATGGTTCCGCTGGTCTTACCCTCCCAATCGTTGTGACTACCTCGAATTCGATTGAAAAAGGGCCGCACGTCTGGATTGGGCGAGCGGCAGTTCCTGCTGCCGCGCTGCGAAAATTCGACTCACTCACCTCGGGGCTGGAGAAGGGTGAGGGTGGAGTGTTCGTGGCCGACAACGACCTCGCAGTTGTTGGCAAGGACGATGCGGGCTTGTTCTTTGCGGCCGCCTCCTTTTCTGCTCGTTCTCCCTACCAGTGGGAATTGCCGGGGGATCTGCTGTCGGCGATACGGGAAGCTGTCGCCGCGGCTACACACGGCGCCAAGGTGGAGTTTGTGGGGGTTACCTATGAGGCAGGAAAGCAAGGACTCCGTCGCGTTTTTCTGCGCGCTACGGGACCGGTCTCCGTTCAGGCCTTGAAGGCTGCGCTTGCTCTTCCGCGGCTTTCTTCGGTGCATGAGTTGGTCATCGTGGGTGGTGCAGGCCCCGTTTCTGCCGTCAGGCCGAAACCCATGACTGAGGTGAAGGCCCCGCTGCCAGAACCCGACGATAAGTCCGCAAAGAAAGATGCTGATGAAGCGGAGGATGAAGAAGTTCGACAGCTGGATCTCAAGAACCTTTATACGGCAAAGGGTCTGTTCAAAGGCTCCCCCAAGATGCCCCTGCCGGCGTCTCTTAAGGCACATCTGTACGTCCCCGCGGGTGCAGTGGGAGTGGCCATCGCCAATCTCGCGGCGCGGATTGGCATGGAAGGGATTGGCATCACCCTTCCTCTGGCGTCTCCGGCGCCTTCTGACGCCGACCCGAAGAAAGTAAAGACACCAGTAATCCTTGCGCCGGGAACTGCGGTATCAGAGGATGTGGAGAAGAAGCTGCGGGCCGACAAAGCCGCGGCCAACGAGTTGCCGTCCGCGCTTTCATCCGGCGAAGGCGAAGTGGATGTAGTGGACGAGGTGTTCAAGAAAAATGGTGCCGTTCTCGTCCAAGGCGATGAGGCGGGATCGGTGGCTGCTCTTCAGTTGCTCTCTGGCAGGTTCCCTAATGTGTGGGACACCGGCAAACAGTATCTGTCTCTCGATGACATCGCGTACGATTTACACCGCTTCTTCTCTTTGCATTCCGGTGTGGGGCAAGCATCAGACGGGCTTTACCTTCTTGAGCGCTGGGCGCGGGAGCTTGCCGGCAATGCTTCGGGAATGCGTGACGTCAAGGCGGAGATGTACGTCGATTTGGCCGATCCGGGTCTTAGCGATTTTGTGCGTAAGACTCTGGAACAAGAGCTCCACGTATCTCCAATCGAGGTAACGACTGGGAGCCTGCACGCCGGAACGCAGTGCTGTGAATCTAACCCCTCGCTGCATTTTCAGAGTCCCACGCATCCATTTCACCAGGGTACTCCCACCTTTAGCGAGGACTGGGTGATCCCGTGGGAAGGGAGACGCCTCACCGAAGCTGTCGCCGCAGCGGCTTCGAAAATCAAACCGGGACAACCGGTAACCATTGTTGCGCGCGTAAGCGAAGGGCCGCAGGTACGCACCGAGTTAGCCGGGGAAATTGAGAATCTTCTTGTTCGTGCCGGTGCCCGGCGTACTGACTTGCACGTCGAAGTGCTCTGCGCTTACAAGCAGGGTTACAGCTGGCTGATGGATGAAATTGCTCCCCAGTTCGCTGGAAAAACACTCGGTGGGGTGAGCATCGAATTTGCAAAAAACGTGGATCCCACCAACAGGCAGGCCATGTCGACATCCGCAAGATGGATTCAGGAACTTTATCCTGTCGATGAACTCCTGGCTCAAAAGTTAAATCTGCCGCTGAAGAAAATCACGTTCGAGGAGTTCGTGCCGCAGCAACCTTCAGATCCGACCTACCGCGTGCATGTCTTCGATCTCGCAGGCAAAGAAATTTTCAAAGACGATTTCCGGGTCGCCACTGCGACCCAGCCGTACAACAATGTCATGGCCGGATACGAGCAGGTAACCGTCGAAACCGGCTGGGTTCGCTTTACCAGTGGTGTGGAGACGCTTCTCGATGAGCGAATCAAGACGGATATCGAGCAGTTTTGGGATCACTATCAAAGCGAAACGCTCCCGAAAATCTCTACCTTCATCATGTCTCAAGATCATGGCCACATACGCGGAGAGTATCAACCCCTGTTTGATACTCTTCGTCTGGACATTCACCTCAGCGAGCCCGACGACAACATTGGCCTCGATAAGGAACGCATCTCGACCTTAGAGGCATTGCAAGAGGACACCTTCTACGTTACGGGAAACTTCGTCAACATGATGGGCCACCTCGAAGCCGATCATGCCATCGACTACCCGGGCCGGATTCTGCCCATCGTGCATCCTTCTGAGGACGGCAAAGACGGACACGTGCGGGTCGAATTCTATGGGAAGCCTGCCGCCAATCCGCTGGTGCGACTCCGATGGACTGATGCCCAAGGACAGCAGCACGAACGCGAACGAAACCTTCCGGCCCTCGAAGGACCCTTCCAACCGCGATTGATCGAAGCCCGTGTCGAGCACGGTGGTTCCGGAATCAAGAGTCTCACGTGGTCCCTTCCCGCCGATTATCTGCGCGATGAATATGAAGAGTGGACAAAGGAAGAGTTGCGGGACCGCGTGGAACACACGGTCTTCTCCGTGGAGCAAGCCAAGGGACAGTTGTCCTGGCTGCAGCAGATGCACACGGCCGGCCTGTACCTGGATGACCTTGCCTATCCCCACGTCTCTCAAATGGCTGTGCGTTTCGAACTTCCACGCGCCCTCGATGCCGGCGAAAACTCGTCCCCTCCAGGTTCTTATGTGACTTGGACGATGTCACCGCCCAAGAACCCGCGTCCAATGATCTCCGACTTTGCATCGAAGCAGCCGGGAGGAGGCGTGGTCCAGTGGGACGAACCGATTAGTCCCGACGAAAACGCGGCGATTCTGGCACGGATTGCGACCTATCCTGGCGTCAATGTTTACTGGATGGGCAGAAGTTACCTCGGCCAAAACTTGTGGGCTGCCGATGTGACCCTGCCTCCTTCCTCTGTTTTGCGATCCTGGGCGAAAGAGACCACCTTGAAAGCTTCCGTGATCTATTCGGGGCGCCAACACGCGAACGAAGTCTCCAGCACGAGCCACATCGACAAGCTTGCGGAGTTGCTCGTCACCGATCCCGAAATCCGTTCGTTGTTGAAACAGGTCAATGTCGTGCTGCACCCGATCGACAACAGCGACGGAGCGCAACTTTCGGTGGACCTCGCGAAGATCACTCCCGACAATCTGCTGCATCCTGGCTATCATGGCTCGCTGTCAGCGGATGTTGTCGAGGACCAGAAACAAGCCGACCCCATCTATCCGGAATCCCGCACGCGTCCGCAATTGATCAAATCGTGGCTGCCGGACGCATTTCTGAACCCGCATGGCTATCCCTCTCACGAGTGGGTACAGCCATTCTCCGACTACACGGGATGGGTAATGAACCGACAAGCCGATAACGGGCGGGAGTGGTGGCTTCCACGTGGGTGGTTCACCAGTTTGGACTACCTGCGGGATGTCAATCATCCGAATGGGCAAAAGATTGCCTTTGCTCTGCGCGATCGGATCGTGGAGGCGGAGCGTAACGTCCCAGGTCTGCTGCCTTTAGAAGATCGCATGAATGCGCGTTACCAGCGCTTCGGTCAACGTTGGGAGCCTCGTTATATGGCCCAACCAATCGTCGACGGCATTCGCTTTTACATGGCTCTCAAAGGGTCGCCTGCTTCTGAAGAACCGACCGAGGATGGGATCTCGCCCGATATCACCTGGGACGACGGTTACACGGAAGCGCCCGACGAGACTGCTCATGGCGATTACATGAAGCTGGTCGCTTCGGCCGGTCTAGCCTTCGACCTCGTCCATTTGAAATATCTGGCACAAGGGACGTTGCGCATCAACAAGACGCAGAAATCCGGGCCAGATGGGGTCGAGTGGAAAATCGAACGCAAGCGGCCGATCCTGCCTCCCTCCAAAGGGGAGCCACCTCCAGCAGGGCCGCGGTGATCTGTTGAACAGCAGGCAACGAAGAGATGTTCAATGTCGCCCCACGGCCTTTTGTGCTTGTGCTCACGGAATGGGAAAGTCCGCTATCACACGATGCGCTCGAAACGTCGCGTCGGAGGTCGGATGGCTGAGGTGACTTCAGCGCTATCACCAGGGGCAGCGACTTCCGTTCGCTTCCGCTGGGGTGCGACCACTTCGGCTCAACGCCGCACGTTGCTGGCTGCCGGTTTGGGCTGGATGCTCGACGCATTCGACATCATGCTGTATTCGCTGGTGTTGACCACCCTCATGCGCGAGTTTGGCATGAGTAAAGGCACAGCGGGCTTATTGAACAGCCTGACGCTGGTCGCGTCCGCGATTGGCAGCCTTATCTTCGGTCTGCTCGCGGATCGCTATGGCAGGCGCAGGATGCTAAGCCTCAGCATTCTGACCTATTCTCTGTCCACCTTTGCCTGTGGATTCAGCACCACAATATTTTCCTTGGCGCTGTGCAGGTTTCTTCTAGGGTTGGGCATGGGCGGGGAATGGAATTCGGGAGCCACGTTGGTGGCCGAAACGTGGCCATCGGCATGGCGCGGGCGCGCGATGGGAATCGTACAAAGCAGTTGGGCAGTGGGATATGCACTCGCCGCTGTTGTCGCCGCAGTCGTTCTATCGCGCGCGAACTGGCGCTGGGTTTTCTTCGTTGGCGTGATACCGGCGCTCCTTGTTTTTTGGATTCAGCGGGATGTACCGGAACCTGAGCTATGGAAATCCCAAAAACGCGGCGGCGGCGAGGGCGATCAACCGCGGAAAGCCGCTGCATGGCGAACTGCGCTGCCCCGACTGATCGCCCTTCTGGCTATGAACACCTTTGGAATGTTCGCCTGGTGGGGGCTGTTTACCTGGATTCCAGCCTATCTCGGATTGCCGGTGTCGCAGGGCGGGCGTGGCTTTCGGATGTTTGATGTTACCTCGTTCCTGGTGGTATTGAACCTCCTCGGTATGTTGCCGGGGTATCTGCTTTTCGGCGTTTTCGCAGACCGGTGGGGACGCAAACGAACACTGATCTTTTATCTCGTTGCGGCTGCGGTCTTTGTGCCTGTTTTTGCAGCGGCGCGGCACCCAGTCTCTATCTTAGTTTCCGCTTCTTTGGCGGCTTTCTTTGGCACCGGTTTTTTTACTGGCTCCGGAATCATCGGGAGCGAATTGTTCCCGACTCCCATTCGCGCTACCGCCCTTGGAGTCTCCTACAACCTGGCGCGCGGCTTCAGTGCACTGGCCCCTCTGCTGATCGGCAGGGTGGGCCAGGCGCGAGGCCTATCTTGGAGTTTCGCCTTGTGCGGTGGAGCTTTCTTGCTGGCGGCAGCTAGCGCTCTGTGGATTCCAGAGACTCGCGGTGTCGAGCTGACCTGATTGCCTGTCAACTCTCAAAATGATGTCACCCTGCATTGAGAGGATTGGATTGTTGGACATCTCGTGGTTCGGAACGTCGAAAATGGGTCCCTTCCCGGCAACGCGATAAACCTCGCTGAGATGATTAGGCTAGCACGTCAGCAGCAATAGGCACCGCAGTTCGTGCAAATGGTGTGGCATGTTCTACCTCGAAGACGGGCTCAATAAGGAAGCGTTTCGCGTCGCGGTCATAGCCGCGAAGCGCAAGCACCTCGCGGATAATGCGGCGGCCTGGCTGACGTTCAACATGGACGACAAAATCGACAGCTTCTGCGATCTCGGCTTCGGTATCGGCGAACGTGCTTTGCGCGTGACTGCGCATCACGAGATTGGCGAAACGGTGAAGGGCTTTCTCCGCCGAGTTGGCGTGGATCGTAGCCATTGAACCCGCATGGCCCGTGTTGAAGGAATCGAGCAGCGTTCGTGCCTCGATTCCGCGGACTTCCCCGAGAATGATGCGGTCCGGTCGCCAGCGGAGAGCGGACTTTAGAAGGTCGTCGAAAGTTATCTTGGCCTTGAACGTATCAGTCTGGCATTCCGTTGGCAGAATGTTCGGCTTCTGGATCTGAAGTTCGGAGGTGTCCTCGATGACAACGAGGCGATCCTGTTCGGGAATAAAGTCGGCCAGTATCCGCAATAGCGTGGTCTTCCCACTCCCCGTCATACCGAGAATCAGGGTATGCGCAACGTCGCGGGTGTGCAGGTTGAGAAAGTAGGGGGTGCTGTTGTCGGTTTCGACGACTGCCAGGCACTCCGTCCCGAGGTAAGCGTTCGTCTTCTCGCCGGGAAGGATCGTAAAGAGAAAAGAAAGGTCGGCGTAATTCGTGTTCAGCAGATACAGTTGGCGGAGGTTGAACGCATAATTGCCCGGCACAGTGGCGAAGAAAGCGTTCAGCTGGTTGTAGGTTTCCGCAAACAGATTGCCGTCCGCGTTGGTGAAGACGCCAGAGAACTCAGCCACGAGCTGATCGAGTTCCGTTCGTGACTGGCCATACAGCACAATCGTGAGCGAGAAATCGCCTAGTGATTGACCGTCACCGAGAGCGCGAAGGCAATCGCCAAGATTCTCAATGTCTGCCTGTTTGGACTCGTCCACGAGCACATCGCGTGGGTTCGTCCTCGTGGCATCGTTGCCCATCTGGGAGACAAACCCTGTTTTGGACATATTGAAGTGGCGGCGGCGCTTGTTCACTTCTCTGCGGGCTTTGTCCGCGGTGAGCGACGTCCACTCGGTGACGACGTAGAAGTTGGCCGGAATCTTCAGCAGCGCGTCGAGCACGAGGGGACGCGTCTCTGTGATGGCTTCTTTCATCGTCAGTACGCGGACGATGTGATCGCCGACTCGGAGGTGATCGCGCTCGGCTTCGATGTCGGAGTTGACCACCTGATAGTCGAGGAACTGCGTCGACCGCGGTCTGCCGGCAACACGCCAGTCGTCATAATTCAGCAGTCGGCGGAAAAACGTGAATTGCCCCTGCTGATTCAAGACCTCTACTTGCATGAAATCTGCGAGCTGCCGAGCGAATGCCTGCACGTGCTGGTCGAGCCGTTGAAGGTCGCGCTCGATATGCGTCCGCAACAACTTCTTCATGCTGTCGTTGGTGAACTGCGATTTGAGTTCGGCAATCGCGCCCTCTGGATCGCGTAACAGGCGAACTAGCGCCGTGCCGACGCCGGTCTTCGACCGGGCGCCTTCGAGCAGGATGCAGTAGAAGATTTCAACTTGATAGAGATGGTCCCGCTTCGCTTCAAAGAACTTCCGTCGCTGGTCGATAGCGGCTTCGACAATGGGGTCATCATATGTTGCGAATGGTATGTCGGGGCGGTTCGATTTGAAGAGGTATTGGTAAATGTGGAAGCCTGGGCCAAAGGCTCTTAGCGCCGCCTCCAGCCTCTTTACTGCATACTCCTGTTGGGAGCGGTCCAGACTTTCGTAGTCCACACCGGGAACACTGAGAACCATGCCTAGATCGCCGCTTTTGGTAAGAAAGGCCGTCTCATTCCAGAAGCCGTAGAGGTCGATGTGGTCGTTCAGGGCCGCACTCTCTTTCCAGGGCTTGATGACTCTATCGAGACGCAGCATCACACTACCTCCACTCGGGGAATTTGTTGCTTCGCGGCGTCATAGCGCAGCTTGTAGCGTTCTGACTTGGCGAGGATGCGGAGGAATGCCGGATCGCTGTTCGTTACCCAATGGCCGAAGGCAAAGCCGCCAATGAAGACAACAATGCCTGCGAGGATGGAATTGAAGAGGTTGAAGGCGCCCACGGCGCCCACACAGACGAAGTAGAAGAGCGTACGCTCCACCCCCAAGTAGGTGAGCGGCTTATGCAGGCTCTTGAAGACTCGATTTATGCGGTGCTTCTGCGGTGCTTTGTCTGGCATAACTGCCCCAATCGCAGGTTGACGGTGGCTGGGAATGGCGCTATACGCCCCAGAGCCAACTCAGGACATTCACCGCGAGAACCGCAATGCCCGTTCCCGCGGCGACACCAGCGAGCGCCTTTTTCGCGCCGGGCTCACCATGCGCGAACCGACTTCAGACGGACGCAAGAAACGAAGGGGTTTCACCGTCGGATCGGTCGAACAGTACAAGACGGAGGCCCACGCCTTGAAAGCAGCGGAAGGCATGCGGCTGATGATCAACGATGGGATCTTGCGCCGAGAACCGGTTCTCTTCTGTGGCATCCTCGACCGTTTCCTGATAGATCAGAAACAGGAAGAGGACGCCGAACAAATCACTCACAATACTCTAGCCTCCTACCGAAGTATGATTTGCCAACACATTCGACCCAAGTGGGGCGACGCCTATCTCGAGGACGTTCGGCCCGCTTTGGTACAGGATTGGCTTCGCAAGCTCGTCCTCTCCCCCAAGTACAAGGGACATATTCGATCCCTGATGTATCGTCTTTTCGACAAGGCGATGCTTTGGGAGTTGCTGAATGTGGAACGAAACCCCATGGACTTAGTCGAAGTGAAGGGCATCAGCAAGCGCAAGAAACGTCCTTGTGTTCTTCAGGTAAAGGATGCTTGGCAAATGCTCGACGCGCTGGTTCAGCCCTTTCGAACCATCGTGCTAATTGGCCTGTGTTTCGGTTTGCGAATCAGCGAAATCCTGGGTTTGCGCTGGACGGATTTCGATTTCAAGCGATCGGTGGTTCTGATCCAGCGATCAGCGGTTGGGAAGCGGTTCAACAAATTGAAGACGGAGTACTCGCAGGACGAGGTCCCGATCGAACGGGGCTTCATCCTCGAACTGAGGAAATGGCAGTCGCGCTGTGTCGAGACCGAGGGGCGATGGCTGTTCCCAAGTCCGGTGACCGGTCGGCCCTATCATGCCGATTCGATTCGTGCCGATTACCTGGTTCCCACAGGTCTCCAGTTGGGACTTGGCAGGATCGGGTTCCACGTTCCGCCACACTTACCGTGCTTGGCTGGACGAAACCGGAGCACCCGTGGGCGTTCAGCAGAAACTCATGCGACACGCGCACGTCTCCACCACGATGGACCAATATGGAAATGCCTCGGCCTTGGCAAAACGCAAAGCCAATCGGCCAATCGTGCAACGCCTGTTGAGAAGGTCTGCCACTCAGCAGGTCGCGATTCAATAAATAAGGGGAACTGTGTGGCAGTTCCCCTTATTGGACAGTTGTGGACAGTCGCTGCAAGTGCCCAATTGCCCGTAACTCTATGATTGCGTTGGTTGCGGGGGGTGGATTTGAACCACCGACCTTTGGGTTATGAGCCCAACGAGCTACCAGACTGCTCCACCCCGCACTTCGATCATAAACATTGGGCTCGACATCGTCAAACTTAAGGTTTTGCGATAGCGTGCTTTCAACCGCAGTTGTTATTCAACGCGCTGAGGAAGTCGCTTTCTCGTCGGCATCTCAAAGATCACGCTCTCATAATTCCTATCTTCAGTCGGAATCCGTGCCCCTCTACTTTGCCGCATCCAAAGGCGCGGCGATGGCATCGAAGTGAGAGCCAATAGTTTTTGAATCAGTGGTCTAATGAAAAACAGTGCGCAGCAAGGAGAACAACAAATATGGCCAAGAAAGATTTGAATGCGAAAGCACCCACCAGCGAACGGGGAAAAGTGAGCGCGCAGCCTCGTCTTCACCAGCGCGCCGCCGAAATTCAAGCCTATGGCACCGTTTCGCACATGTTACCGCTCGACCTCGAGGAGCCAGTCCGTCTTGAAATGACCGAGCAACTCAACCTGCTGTTAGCCGATACCATGACGCTGCGCGATCTCTATAAGAAATCGCATTGGCAGGTTGCGGGACCAACTTTTTATCAACTCCATCTGTTGTTCGACAAACACTACGAAGAGCAATCCGAACTGGTGGACACGATTGCCGAGCGGATTCAACTACTCGGTGGAATTTCGATTGCCATGGCGGCCGATGTCGCCGAAACCACGCGCATCGAGCGTCCGCCTAAGGGCCGGGAGGAAGTGCCAGTACAGATTTCCCGTTTGCTGGACGCACACCAGATCATCATTGGACATTGCCGGGAACTGGCAGAGCGCGCCGATAAATTGGGCGACGACGGAACCAACGATTTGGCCGTCAGCGACGTGCTGCGCGGCAATGAATTGCAAGTGTGGTTCCTCAGCGAGCACCTGGTGGATGAGCCTCTGGTAAGAGCGGACGACACCCGCTTACGAAACGCCAGTTAGTCCAGCCGCAGACAAATCGAGCGGGCTCTCGGCGGAGAGCCTGCTTTTGTACTTCAGACGTTTCCCACGACCTGCGCCGCCAAAACTGTCTTATAGCCACGTCCTATAATTTCGGGACTCCCGCAATACTGAATTGGCATGGAAATGGATTGAAAATCAGGAACGCCTCCGCTATGCTTCCGTGACTTGGAGTCACTGATGAGCGGAATCTCAAGCAAACCCGCCGGCCCACAAAACGGTGCCCGCCAGCAGACGATGCAGCCCCGATCCGCGGCCAAGCGCTCCCGCATCATCAACGCCGCCATGGAGCACTTTGCGCACAACGGATATCATGCCGCGCGGGTCGGCGATATGGCGGCCGAGTTGGGCATCGCCAAGGGCTCGATCTTCCAGCATTTTGGCAGCAAGGACGGCTTGTTCTTCGAAGTCTACAAGTGCGCCGTGCGGTCATTCCCAAAATATCTGGACGCTCCCTCCAACGTGCGTGTCGCGGGATTTTTCGAGGTTCTTTATTATTGGCTGGTTCGTGTCGAACATCTGATGCAAGAAGACTGGATTCCCTACCGAATCTCGCTGCTCGGCAACTACAGCACCGATCTCGCATTGAAGCGTGAAATCAATCGCTTCCTGGTTGCCGAAGATCCCTGCGGCACGGCCGCTTTCGTGCGTTTCGGCCTGGAGCGCCGCGAGTTGCGTAAGGATATTGATGTTGAAGTAATTGTTTCCATTCTGAACTGGACTCTGGAGCGATTCCAAAACGCCTTGCTCACCTCTGAACTCGACACCGGTCTGTTTCCACGCCTGGGCGATCTTGCGGAAAAGAAACGAGCTCGCGTTCTGCAGTTCCTCTCGATCTTGCGGCGGGCGGTGGGCGCTGCTTCTGCAGCTCCCAAGCGCTACCACAATAGGCAGCGTAGAACCTCTTCATTGAGTCTAATTACTAAGCCAAGGACGCCGTAGCGACACCGCTCAGGCCAATAAGAATTAGAATTGAACCCGCACAGCGAAACATCTCGGCCATGCAATCTTCTATCGAACAGATTCTTTCCGGTTACGATGACCGCGCGCCTCTCGCGCAAGCCTCAACCATTCCCGCAGCCTGGTATGTCGATGCTCGCATCGCCGACCTCGAGCGGCTTAGCGTGTTCAGCAAGACGTGGCAGTTGGTCGCCCGCACCGAACAGGTAGAAACGCCCGGACAGTTCGTGGCCACCAGCGTTGCCGGCGAGCCTGTCATGGTGGTCCGCGGAAATGACGGCGCTTTGCGCGCCTTTTTCAATGTGTGCCGCCACCATGCCGCCGCCGTTGTAACTGAACCATGCGGCCGGGTTTCGCTTCTGCATTGTCCATATCATGGCTGGAATTACGGCCTTGATGGCTCCCTCAAAGGGATGCCGGAATTCGAGGGCGTCGAAAATTTCGATCGTGCACAAAACGGCCTCGTCCCTATCAGAGTCGAGACGTGGGAGTGCTTCGTCTTTATCAATCTTGACAGTCACGCCGCGCCGCTGGCCGAATTTCTCGGCGGCCTCGTCAATCGTATTGCTCCGCTCGGCATCGGCCAACTCCACTATTTCGATCGCCGAACCTACAACATCCATTGCAACTGGAAAGTCTTTGTCGATAATTATCTCGACGGCGGCTACCACATTCCGCACCTGCACAAGGGCTTGAATTCTGTTCTGGATTACAAGCAATACACGATCGAGAATGAAGACCGTTACTGTCTGCAATCCAGCCCGATGGTCGCCTCCGATGAGGATGCCGCTACTGGAGCCGCGCGCAAGGGTAGCCGCGCATGGTATTTCTGGCAGCACCCCAATTTAATGATTAACTGCTACGAGGGATACATGGACACGAATCTCGTGATTCCGGTCGACGTTGATCACTGCAGAGTGATCTTCGATTTTTATTTTGCTGATATCGGAGAAGCGAGCCGCGAATATAACGAGCAGTCCGTGAACGTTGGCAATCGCGTGCAGGAAGAAGATCTCGGCATTTGCGAAGACGTGCAGCGTGGTTTGAAGTCGAGAGCTTATCGCGCCGGGCGTCTTTCCGTTCGTCGCGAAGCTGGGGAACAACTATTCCATCGTCTGCTAGCTGCCGATCTCAAACGTGGCGTTGCGTCCTCGACGGCCGCTGCTGATTAGCTGGGAATTATCGAATTACATCGGAGCGCTGGGCGTTGGATTCGAATTCACTACTGATTTTTATCCGGTTCTCGCCGCATCGCACGCAGATCAATTCCCAATTGTTCAGCCTTCTTGTAAAGATGGCTGCGCTCCAACCCGAGCGATTTCGCCGCGACGCTTACATTGGCATTACTGCGTTTCAACTCTGCCAGGATGACCTCGCGCTCAAAAGCATCCACGCGGCCAGAAAGCGGTCCCGACGAAAACCCAGAAGACACCGCAACACCGCCGGCTCCGCCTTTTGGCAACGCCATCTCAACGGTTGCGAGATCGACTTGACCGTCCGTCGCCAGCAGCATTAGGCGTTCCACCATGTTGCGCAACTCTCGCACATTCCCGGGCCAGGTGTGCGATTGCAGGGCTGACATTGCCTCAGCGGAAAATGGAACCGGCTTCCATCCGTTCTGCGCGCTTACTTGTGCCGCAAAATGCGTGACTAGCACTGGGATATCTTCCCGCCGCTCTCGCAGCGGTGGCAGCACCAACGGAAAAACGTAAATCCGGTGAAATAAATCCTGGCGGAATTTTTCCTCACGTACCCGGGCCTGCAGATCGCGATGGGTTGCCACCACGACCCGGACATCCACGGTCACCGTATGATCGCCGCCGATGCGCTCCACTTCGCCTTCTTCCAGCACGCGCAGCAGCTTGGCCTGCATAGCGAGCGGCATGTCGCCGATCTCATCGAGAAAAATCGTGCCATGATCTGCCTGTTCGAACTTTCCGATGTGTCGTCCAGCCGCACCGGTGAACGATCCTTTCTCGTGTCCGAAAAGCTCTGACTCAATCAATTCTGCTGGAACCGCCGCGCAATTCAGCGTCACAAACCCGCCGGCGGAACGTGAACTGCGTTCGTGAATCGTTCGAGCTACAAGTTCCTTTCCCGTTCCCGTTTCTCCCAGAATACAAACCCGCGTCTCGCTCGCTGCCACACGCTCGACTTGCGTCATCACGCGTTGCATGGCGGCGCCTTCCCACACAATCTCGTGCTTGCCCAGCCGCTGCCTCAGTTGCCGGTTTTCACTCTCCAGTCGTTGCAGCTTCAGCGCGTTCTCCACCGTCAGCAACAGTTTTTCCGTGGAGATTGGCTTTTCCAGAAAATCCAGCGCGCCCAGGTGCGTCGCTCGCACCGCAGTTTCGATGTCCCCCTGCCCTGACATCATCACCACAGGCGCCGTCACTCCCTGCGCTTTCAATTCTTCCAAGAGCGCCAGCCCTCCTTTCGCTGCCATTACGACATCGGAAAGGATCAGGTCAAAGTTCTGCGCCTTCGCCAGTTCCAGCGCCCTGGCCGCGTTATCACACACTGCAGCCTCGTGCCCCGCCAGCCGGAATGCCCGCGCCAGCGACGCCAGCGTGTTCGCTTCATCGTCTACAATCAGCAGGTGTGCTTTCTTTGACAACCATCCTCCTAATCTTGACGTTCTTCATCTTTCGTTTTGTGCGGTTCGATATTTTTCGGCAACTCAATGACGAAACTTGTGCCCCGCCCCGGCTGGCTCTGCACGCGGATTCTCCCCCCGTGATCGCTCACGATTGACTGAACGATGGCGAGCCCCAAACCTGTGCCGTGCTGTTTGCTCGTATAATAAGGAGTAAAGATTCGCTCACACTCCTCCGGCGTCAAGCCCGATCCCGTGTCCGCAACCTCAATCAGCACCTTTCCGTCTTCATTTCTCGAGCTCACGGTCAGCACACCGCCTTGCGGCATCGCGTCCATGGCATTCAGCACAAGGTTCGAGATTGCCCGGTGCAACAGCTCCGCGTCCGCTGCCACCCGCTCCAGGTGGGGATCCAGGCGTAGTTCGCAACTGATCTTCTCACGCCCTGGCGCATCCAGTTGCGCCTGACAAAGTTGCATCACTCCACGAATCACCTCGTTTATCTGTACCGGCTTCAACTGCGGTTGTGGCATTTTCGAGAACTCACTGAACCTTCCAATGATTCCCTTCAGGTTCGCGATCTCCGCCAACAGCGTTCGCGAACTTTCCCGGAAAATCTCCTCGAACTGTTCCGGATTTTGCTGCCGCGCTCGCACCAGATTTTCCACCGTAAGCTGGAGCGGGAATAAAGGATTCTTCAATTCATGCGCCAGTCGTCGCGCCAGTTCGCGCCATGCCGCAACCCGCTCCGCTTGCACCAGGCGTTCTTTTTGCCCGAGCAACTCGGCGGTCATCCGATTGAAGGAATCTGCCAGTTGCGCCAGTTCGTCTTCACCGGTTACTTCCACGCGCGCGTTCCAGTTCCCCGCAGCAACTTCCTGCGCGGCATTCGCCAGTTGCTCCACCGGACGCGTCACCCGCGTGGCCGCCCAACTGCTCAAAAGAATCGCCAGCAGAATCCCTCCACTACCCACGAGGAACGCTGCGGAGCGGATGTGGCGCATCAATCCCACGTAAGTCCGACGCGAACTGCCGATCAGCAGAATCGCTAGGACCGGGCGGTCTGTGCCCACGCCCGCGCCTCGCAGCGGGATCGCGTGAAAGACCTCATCTTCGGCCTGATCTTCCGACCAGTGCACCAAACGACTCTCTTCCTCTTTCGACTGCCGCACAGCATCGACCAAACCTTCCAGCTTTTCCGCCGGACGCTTACTCTCTTTAGACGAGGCTGCCGGATCCAGCATTAACTCCGCTGAAAAGCGCTCACCACGATTCTGGTAAAGTAGCGCCCGCATTCCCACCGGCATTTCCAGGCCAGAAAGAAAAGTTTTATCCAGACGCCGTCCCCCAATCAAGTAAACCGGTTGCTCTTCCGCGTGCGTCGTACGAACTGCAAACAAACCTAACGCCGTTCCATCCGGCAACGGTTCCTGTTTTAAGAATGCTTCCTGCTGGCGAGCTGCTGCAAAGCTGGCGAATGCAGCATCGGGATATCCAAACCTTGCCGGCCACTGTGCAGAAGAAACGATTGTCCCATCGCTCTCTGCAAACTCCAGAAAGTCCAGCTGATTATTCTCCGCGATCGCTTTCGCTAATTCAAAATATGGACCCGAATCCGCCGGGGCGCGGTTCAACGCCAAAGCCATGCGCTTAACGGCTTCAGACGCGGCAATCGCCTCCACGCGTCGCGCCACTTCTTCGCCCTGGCGATTGAACTCTCGACGAAATTGCATTACGAGCGCGGCGGTTCTCTCGTCTTCACTGCGATCGAATGCCCGCCGCGTCACTGCCGACACCAGCCACGCGACTGCCGCCACCGACGAAAACACGGTCAGCGCGAACACCGCCAGCAGTTTGCGTCGAAACATCATGGCTCTTGGCTATGCGCGAAACGTTCATACAACACACGCGCATGTGAACCTCGCATCATATCTCACCGCCTGGTTGCAGGATGCGCGAATTGTCTCACCAGTAGGAGCGAACATTGCACGTTTCTGCGAACCGGTCGCCGCCGGATTCTTCGGGGCAACCCACTCGCCATGCCGTCACGATTATTGTCACTCATTATCGCTGCTGCGGATCCGCGTGCTCGCTCTGATTCGCGAGGCTCATTCCGCGCAACACGTCGCTGGCAAAAAAGAATTTCCCGTCCGCCGGCACCATCATGATCTGCAGCTTGTCCGAAAGCCGTTCGGCTACGATCTTATTAATCAGCAAGGGATTTCCTTTCAGAACCGCCGCCTCGCTCTGCAAGCGGTCAGCGTCAGCCGCCGCCGTCACGCGAATGCGATTGGCCTCCGCATCCGCCAGTAAGTTGCGCCGTTCTCCTTCCGCTTTGCTGTCGATTACTTTGGCCTGAGCTTCCCCTTCTGCATTCTGAATGGTCGCTTCCTTACGCGCCTGGGCCTCCAGACGGCTCTGTTCAATCTGCTTCTGCTTGAGGGGCAATGTGTATTGCATCGCGTCCGATTCCGCCTTGGCGCGCAAAACATGGACGAGCGCTTCGCCTTCCGCCTGTTTGACTTGCCGCGCCTTCGCTGCCTCCGCCTCGAGTTCCGCAATCCGCACTTCCTTGCTTTTTAACTCTGTCTCAACGCCCATGCGATCATTTTCCTGCTCTTTCAGCAACAGCGCCTGAAGCCCATCCGCATATTCAGACGGCAACTGGATATCGCGCAACATCACCTCTTTCACCACGATCCCATCCGCCGCCAACTTCTGCGTGATCAGTACTGCCGCTTTCCGGCGCACCTCCTCGCGCTTCGCCGAAAAAACATCTCGCACCGTATAGTTCGGAACGATCTCCCGCCACACACTCGCCACCGTCGGCGGAACGATTTCCCTCTCTACCGGGAGCGGCAAATTCCCTTCGATATAATCCAGCTTTTTTGCATCCAGCCGGTACCGCACCGTAATCGACAAGCCCAGCGTCAGCCCTTCTTTCGCCTGCACATTCAGCGGTTCTGACCTTGGAGAAGCCTTGCCGGCCGCGGGTTTTCCGTCTTCCGACATCCCGGTGTTAAAGATCTGATCGCGAGTGTCGAACAACGCCACATCCTCGACCAGCGGCATCACCATGTGCGCCCCGGCATAGAGCGTTCCGGGGACGGTCCCGCTGATCTGGCTTACTCGGACTCCGGCCATCCCGCCCGGCACCACGACAATGCTGAAGGCCACCAATAGCGGCCCCCAGGCCAACATCGCCAGCGCCAGCGATGTTCGCCAGCGCAGTATGGGAGGCGCCGCGTTTGCTGCGCCTTCCGGCGTCCCTCGCGCCCGCCGGTACAATATTTCGCGATACAGATCATAGGTGAGAATGCAAACCGCGGCGATCATCATGCTCACGCCGCCCGTGATCAGCAAGTACTTCAATGTCAGCATCGTTGTTCCCCCTCTGCGCCTCAGCGCCTCTGTTCTGCTTTCGCCGGCACCGCACGCTGCGCTTCGTCTGTGCGGACAAAGAACAGCCGGATCACTTGCCCGAAAATAAGTTCTTCCGCCAGCAAGGCCACCGCTAATGAAAAGACCATGCCCGCCACCACGACGACGAATGTGATTGCCATCTGCATGATGCCCTCCGGTAAACCTATTTGCAGTACGAACACCGAACTTCGCACCGTTAAATACAAGCGACTTAAGAGTTTTTCTCAGGCTGGCAGACGTGGCTTGTAGAGGACACCGTGTCAAAGCCAATACACGGGCGGGATGACTTCGAAAATGAACTCGGTAGAAAACTGAGGCTTCTGGCCTAAGATAAACGCAAAGAGAGAATTCTGGGGAAAAGTCTGCTTGGAGCTTTTTTAAGGCGCCCGGCCCCGCCGTCTGGGGTTACGGCTTGTGGGGTTCTGTGGGTTGGGACCGGGCGATCTTTAACTAGTAAGGACTAGTTCAATGACGGCATCTTTGCATATTCAAATTCTCATTTCCGTGACCGCCGTCACCGTTCTGCGTGACAATCTCCGCTTTTTGTCTCATGTGAATTCCATTTGTACGTTCGAGCACAACACATTGTGACTGCCATCACGGACTCATGCCATTTCCGCGCCTACACTTGCAATCGAGCGGACAACAACTCAATTTAATTTCGGAGAACTCTCCCTATGGCCTATGTAATTACCGATGCCTGCATTAAGGACGCCCTTTGTGTTGATGTTTGCCCCACTGACTGCATCCATCCGAAACAGGATGAGCCAGGCTTCGAAGAGGCCACCCAGCTTTTTGTCGATCCCGCAGAGTGCATCGACTGCGGGGCCTGCGTTCCGGTCTGCACTTCGGATTCGATCCTCGCGGTCGACGACGTTCCGGAGGACAAAAAGCCAATTATCGAGCGCAACGCCGCGCATTTCAAGAACTAAGCTCCGCCTCCTCTGGGCACGCCAACGCACAGCAAGGACGTCATCGAATTGTGCTGACCGCAGAAGGTAACTAATCTTTACGCCCGCCTATCAGTTAGGTTTCCAAAGCCTTAGCTGAGTTTGTCATCCCTCGCTTTGCTGGGGGGGTGACAAGTCGCGCACCTGGCGCGCCATTGTTGACAACCATCCTGCGAGGCTGCGGACCCTCGCAGAACTTAGTATGCTGGTAGGAACCCGGCCGATTACGAATTCTGCGTATCGGGCGGAGAGTTGTCGGGAGGTCGATCCCTTATGGAGGAAGTAAGTGCCACTGAAGCAAGATGCGCTCTGGTACAAGGACGCTATCATCTACCAAGTCCACGTCCGCACGTTCTACGACAGCAATGGAGACGGAATCGGTGACTTCCAGGGGCTGGAGCAGAAGATGGAATATCTGCAAGAGCTCGGCGTTAATGCGATTTGGCTGATGCCGTTCTTCCCTTCCCCTCTGCGGGACGCGGGCTACGACATCGCGGATTACAGATCAGTTCATGCCAGCTATGGGACCTTGGAAGATTTCCGGAAATTCCTGAACTCAGCCCATGAGCGCGGAATCCGGGTAATCATCGAGATGGTGCTGAACCATACCTCCGATCAACACCCGTGGTTCCAGCAATCGCGCAGTTCGCGTGACAATCCCTATCGCGATTGGTATGTCTGGAGCGAAACCGACACGCGCTATAAGGAAGCTCGGATCATCTTTATCGATACTGAGATGTCGAATTGGGCCTGGGACCCGATTTCCAAAGCCTACTACTGGCACCGCTTTTTCAGTCACCAGCCTGATCTCAACTACGACAACCCGGCGGTTCGAGAAGAGATGTGGGATGTGATGAAGTTCTGGTTGGAAGCGGGGGTCGACGGGTTCCGATTGGATGCGGTTCCCTATCTCACCGAGCGAGAAGGCACGAACTGCGAGAACTTGCCCGAGACCCATGCAATTCTGAAGGATTTTCGGCGGAGACTCGATGAACAATTCCCGGGCCGAATGCTGCTGGCGGAAGCCAACCAGTGGCCCACAGACCTTCGGCCGTATTTCGGGGATAGCGATGAATTTCACATGGCATTTCATTTTCCGTTGATGCCCAGAATGTTCATGGGGGTGAAACTAGAGGACCGCAAGCCAATCACGGAGATCCTGCAGCAGACGCCAGAAATTCCAGCTTCATGCCAGTGGTGCCTTTTTCTGCGCAATCATGATGAGTTGACGCTGGAGATGGTGACCGACATAGAACGGGATTACATGTACGACGTCTACGCGGAGAACAAGACGATGCGGCTGAACCTGGGAATTCGCCGCCGCCTGGCTCCGCTGTTGGATAACGATCGCCGGTGCATCGAGTTGATGAATGGCATGTTGATGTCGCTGCCGGGCACCCCTATCATCTATTACGGGGACGAAATCGGAATGGGAGACAACATCAACCTCGGTGACCGCGACGGAGTAAGAACTCCGATGCAGTGGAGTGGAGGCTGGAACGCAGGCTTCTCCACCGCCGATCCCGAGAGCCTGTGTGCGCCGTTGATCCTGAATCCGATCTATGGTTACCCGGCCATCAATGCGCTCTCGCAGCGCCGAACGCCGCACTCACTGTTCTCCTGGATGCGGCGAATCATCGCGGTTCGCAGGTCAACGAAAGTGTTCGGCAACGGATCGATCGAGTTCCTTTACCCCGCGAATCACAGAATTCTTGCCTACGTTCGAAGTTTCGGGAATGAGACAGTGCTGGTGATCAACAATCTTTCGAGCGCAGCCCAGGCGGTGGAACTCGACTTGCGACGCTTCATGGGAAGTATCCTGATCGAGATGTTTGGCAAGAACATTTTTCCACGGGTGGGTAAACTTCCCTACCTGCTGACCATGGGCCCTTACCAGTTCTACTGGTTTCAGCTGAGACGAGTCTGAACAAAATAGGAAAGTGATAGGCTGCGGAAAACGATGTTAGATGAGGTGTCCACAGAAGAGCGGTCGTCGGCGCCGAGCTCCGCCGTCAAGTTTGCGGAAGAAGGCTTTCTCACGGATGAATTCGTTCGCCAACTGATCAACGTCGGTGAAATCGACATCCTGATCGGCCTGCCCACACACAATAATGCCAAGACAATTGGCTCGGTGGTGGCTGCCATTCAGAGCGGCATTCTGCAATGGTTTTCGCGGGATAGAGTGGCGATCCTCGATGCCGACGCTGGATCGCGGGATGGGACACCGGACCTGGTTGTAAGCGCGTCCATTGACGACTTACAGCAGCGCGCCTTCAATCGATTGGCTCTGCGCACACTCCATTCGATCAGCACGCAATACGGAAACAGCGTGGCTCGTGGAACGGCATTGCGAATCATTCTGGCCGCTGCCGAATTGATGCGCGCCAAAGCCGCTGCGGTGATTTCACCAGAGTCGACGAATATCAAGCCCGAATGGCTTCGGGCCGTTCTAAAGCCCATCTCCACAGAAAATTTTGATCTTGTGTTGCCGACCTATGCCCGGCACAAGTTCGACGGACTTCTCATCACCAATCTCCTGTACCCGGTGACGCGCGCTCTTTACGGGTTACGAATCCGTGAGCCGTATGCGTCCGAGTACGCATTTTCGAGCCGCCTCGGAAGCCACTTTCTTGCGCAGAACAATTGGAACGATGAGAGTGCGCGTGCGGGCTGCGAGGTCCGATTCACCCTGGCGGCCATTACCGGCGGCTTCCGTATCAGCCAATCCTTCCTTGGCACAAAAGATCATATCGAGCGACATGCCACAGATCTGGTGCCCGCTTTGCGGCAAACGATCGGTGTTTTGTTCTGGTCAATGGAATCCGATTTTGCGTTGTGGAGCAGCAGGACCGGGTCCCAGCCGATTCCAACTACCGGGCCGGAACAGCAGTTCACGCTCGACCCGCAACGAGTAAATCGGAAGCGATTGCTTGAAATGTTTCGGGCCGGCGTGGCACAACTGGAATCTGTTTTTAAGACAATTCTTTCGGCCACTACGCTGGCAGAGTTGCAGGGAATCGCAACCTTGGAAGAAGACGAGTTTTACTACTCTGCGGAATTATGGGTCAAAACTGTCTACGAGTTTGCTGCGGCGCACCACAAGGCAGTCATCAACCGGGATCATATTATCCAGGCGCTTGCACCGCTATTTCGGGGACGCGCTCTGACATTTTTACTGGAGAACCGAAACGCCTCTGCGGCGGATGTTGAAATGCACATCGAGAGTCTATGTCTAGAGTTCGAGCGTCTGAAACCATATCTGCTGGAGATGTGGACAGGCAAATAGAGAGGTCATCATGCGGGAAATGATTGTGGGCGAGCTAACTCAAGCAGTACAAGAATTGGCCAGAGACTTTGCGCGTTTTCTTCCCCGATTGATCGTGTTGGTGATCATTGCATTTGCAGGGTGGTTGATTGCATCCCTTTTGAAAATATTTGCGCGCAGCATCCTGCGGTTGATCAAGTTTGACCGGCTTTCCGATAATGCGGGCGCATCTCAACTGCTGGCCAAGGCCGCTTTACCTCCATCGTCGGAATTAGTGAGTCGATTCGTATTCTGGATAGCCTGGCTGGGATTTATTCTCCTCGGCATCAACGTACTTGGAATTTTTGGATTACAGCAGCAGATAGCCCATTTCTTCTTGTTTTTGCCGCGTTTATTTGTGGCTTTGTTCATTCTTTTCTTCGGATTGCTCACTGCCAGCTTTTTCTCTCGCGCCACTCTGCTAGCCGCCGTCAATGGCAACCTGCCATCGCCCCGGTTACTGAGCATTTCAGTCCGCGCGATCATCATCGTATTCGTACTGTCTATGGTTTTTGAAGAACTGGGCATCGCCGAACAGACTATGCTGGTCGCGTTTGGAATTGCTTTTGGAGCCATCATGCTTGGCCTCGCGATTGCGTTCGGGGCTGGAGGCAAGGATCTAGCGCAACACTTCCTCGAAAGCAGGCTTGTTCACAATAATGAAGAGGAGAAAAATGAAGACGAACTCTCGCCGCTTTAAAGTCGTGGATGGGCTTGCTGGAGGCGGCAGCTAAGTGACGTCTGGTCTTTTCTTGAGCAAGGTGCCCAAGTCCAGCCGTGCTGACCAAATGATTTCTTTCTTCGGGCGCTCTGGCATTTGTAGCGGAAGCTCAAGCACGACGACTTCCTCGTGATCCGGGTGACGAGCGGTGATGATTTCAGCCGCCAATATGCTGCAAAAAGTAAACGTCAGTTCCGCATCGCAGTCGTAGTAGAGAAAGTAAACAGCGCCACATTCATCGCACGTAACCGCTCGGCTGCTATCGTGAAACAATCCGAGCATCGACGGCACGCCGCCTTGTCTGACTGCCTCTGCGTGCATGCGGACATTATGTCACGGTTGTTCAAAATAAGAATCACTTAACGATCATCACTTAACGATCGTAGAGTAGAGTCAGGTCTTTCAACCTGGCCTTGATGTCTGGCGCCAAAGCGCTCGTCCGGTAGCGCCATTTCCAGTTTCCGCTCAGTGTTCCAGGCAAATTCATTCGGGCTTCACTGCCAAGACCCAGCAGGTCCTGCAGAGGAATGATGGCGATCGCCGCAACCGAAGCCATAATGGTGCGAATGAAAACCCAATTGACGGGCTCATTTTCAAATCCCAGGTAAGCTTGGGTAAACTCGCGTTCTTTGCGGATGTCTTCAGCGGTGCGAGTGCTTTCGCCGACGCCTGTGCTCGTCCACCAGCCGACTGTCGTATCGTTGTCGTGGCCTCCGGTATAAACCACCAAATCGCGGGTGTAATTATGGGGTCGGAACGAGGGTCCCTGAGGATCGTTTCCGAATGCAAATTGCAGCAGACTCATTCCGGGGAATCCAAACTCCCGCCGCAGCTGTTCCACCTCTCGAGTAATAACACCGAGGTTTTCGGCCACGATTGGCAATTCCTTCAACTCCGTCCGCAGGACTTCGAAAAGCTCCCGGCCGGGGCCCTTGACCCATTTTCCATCAATCGCCGTAGAGGCTCCCCCAGGAACCTCCCAGTGGGCTTCGAACCCGCGAAAGTGATCGAGTCGAACCATGTCGAAGAGCTTTAGGGACGCGCGAAAACGATCAATCCACCACCGGTACCCGGAACGAGCCAGAACATCCCATCGATAGATGGGATTTCCCCAGAGTTGACCAGTCGCGCTGAAGTAATCGGGTGGAACACCCGCCACCACAGTTGGCCTTCCGTCCTTGTCGAGCCGAAACAAATCCCGATGCGCCCACACGTCAGCGCTATCATGCGCAACATAGATAGGGATATCTCCCATAATGCGAATTCCGTGACGTTGGCAGTGACCTTTTAGACTCTGCCATTGTCGAGAAAACTCAAACTGAACAAACTTGTGGATTTCTATTTCAGGCATTAACCTGTGCCGCCATTGCGGCAGCACGCGCGGGTCTCTTTGGCATAACCCCTCGTCCCA
The DNA here is from genome assembly GCA_963842075.1 of uncultured Acidobacteriota bacterium. Classification (GTDB taxonomy): domain Bacteria; phylum Acidobacteriota; class Terriglobia; order Terriglobales; family Acidobacteriaceae; genus Sulfotelmatobacter. The sequence goes on from CAWJFA010000026.1 coordinate 83,031, forward strand.
CTCGGTCCAGACCGCGCCATTGTGAAGATCCTTTCCCGCCATGAAGAGCGCATAGTCATCCAGCCAGGATGCGTTATTCTCGCAGAACGCTTTGAAAGCGCTTGAGTCAGGCTCATTCGCGTTAATAAAGAAGTCTCGCGCTGCTTTGCGGAGAAGAGATTGCTTAAAGGCGATTACCCTGCCGTAATCAACAAAGTCGGTTGCCAGTTGCGAAGAGGTTGCGAAATCTTGTGAACTCAGCAGACCGCGCTCCTGTAACTTCAGCAGATCGATCAAAAGCGGGTTGCCAGCGAAGGCCGAAAAACATTGATATGGTGAGTCGCCATAGCCGGTCGGACTCAGCGGCAACACCTGCCAGATTTTCTGTCCTGACTCGGCCAGAAAGTCGACGAAGTCATAAGCGGTTGGCCCCAGATCGCCAATACCGTGGGCTGCGGGTAAGGAGGTGACGTGAAGAAGGATTCCACTACAGCGGGGAAAAATCATAATGACAAACTAGTGCGTGAATCGACGACGTGCAAGTCGCGCGCGGACAATGGGGCCAAAGTCCCGTTATTTTCAGCGAGTTTGACCACAAAAAACGGAGTGCGGGCCGCGAGCGTAAGGCCGTAAGATGGGTTGGGGTGATCACGAATGGACCCGAAAGAATTTCGCGATTTTGGCCACCAAGTTGTGGACTTGCTTGCTGAACATTTTGAACATATCGAACAAAAACGTGTATTTCCGGACGTGGAGCCCCGGACAGTGAACCAGCTTTTTAACGAGCCCCTGCCGGTTGACGCAAGTTCGCCGTCCGCTGTGCTTGACGAAATAAAAGAGAAGCTGCTTCCGTACTGCACCAACGTTGGTCATCCCGGATACATGGGACTGATCACGCCGTCTCCAAATCCCATCGGTGTCATTGGTGACTTTATATGTTCAGCACTCAACCAGAACGTCGGCGCATATTCGATTGGGCCTTCGGCCGTGGCGATGGAGCGGTCGGTAGTACGCTGGCTGACAGACCTCTGCGGCTATGACGGTAATGCGGGAGGCAATCTCACAAGCGGTGGAATGACGGCGAACTTCATCGGATTGAAAGTGGGACGTGATGCTGTCACGGGTGACCGCGCCCAGCACGAGGGGATACACGACCGCAGGGCAGTGTATGTGTCTGAGGAGCGACATGTTTCCGTCGATAAAGCCGTGGACTGCATCGGCCTCGGCCGAAGCGCGCTGCGTCCCCTACCCACCGATGCCAACTTTCAGGTTCGGCTTGATGCTCTGGAAGAGGCAATTGCCCAGGACAAAAAAGCCGGCATCCGTCCGATGTGCGTTGTAGCAGTCTTCGGAACTACGAATACTGGAGCAGTCGATGATATCCGTGAACTGCGGCGCGTTGCCGATCGCGAAGAAATGTGGCTGCACGTGGACGCGGCCTACGGCGGTGGCATGTTGCTCTCACATGACTGGCCGATGCGCGACCGCGGGCTCGGGCTTGCGGACTCAATCACAATCGATCCGCACAAGTGGTTCTACGCTCCGCTCGACGCGGGGGCAGTGCTGGTCAAGGATCAGCGGCGGCTCACCGCATCGTTCGGCATGAAGCCTTCTTATCTCACCGATGAGCTCGACCAGGCCAACGAACGTTATCAGTATTACGTGCATGGGTTCGAGCAATCACGGCGTTTTCGCAGCCTCAAGGTCTGGATGAGCTTTAAGCGATATGGATCCCGGCAGATCGGCAAATGGATTGACAACAACGTGCGTCAGGCAAAACATCTGTATGCCCTAGCGGAAAAACATCCTGACTTCGAGCCTGCCTGCATTCCGCCGATGTCGGCGATCTGCATCCGCTATAAAGGCGCTTCTGAGAAGTTCTCCGAAAATGAATCGAAGAGTCTGCATGCCGAGGTGGCGCAGCGGGTGGAGCAAGGCGGTCGTTTCTGGATCTCAACAACCGAACTTAAAGGGAAGTCATGGTTTCGAATTAATCCTGTGAACTTCCGCACGCGCCAGGAGCACATCGACGAACTCTTTTCCGTGCTTCAGTCTGAGTGTCGCTCTATCTCGCGATAACGCGTGGAAAGAACCGTCAGCCAGGTTTGGGCCCTTAGGATATAGATCAAATAACAAGATTTGTTCCGGTCCATTCAGCCTACGTTGCGATTCGGTATGCGATTGTCCATATTGTCGTACAAAAATCCCGGGACTTCTCCAGGACTGATTCGCCCGTCTGGAAATGCACCGACATTACGTTTGGTCCAGACTTCAAAATGCAGGTGAGGCGGCTCGCCGGCCGCGTTCCCGCTCGTACCGGTAAGTGCCAAGGCATCGCCTTCCTTGACCGCAGTCCGCCCGTCTTTTCCGGCATGGGCCAGGACATGGCTCAAATGGGCACCACCACTGCAGACACCCGTGCCCATAGTTCCGCCAAACGGGTATTTCAGATGAGGAAGATTTGGATAGCGAGCGCGGTCCAGTTCAGGCGTGCGGACGACCATTTCAAAGAGCGGAGTCTCATTGGGACGTAGCCTCTCAACTTCGAAAGAAGCCGGTATTTTACCAGACGTTCACGATGTAGCAAGTTGCGCTGAATATTCATCCGATACGTCCAGCACATCCCACAAAAGTGCCATTACGTAAGAGCCATTGACAGCCGTTCCCGATCCGCGCAACCATCATAAGGACTATCATCATAAGTCGAAGGCATTTGGCCAGGGAAACCTGAGACATTCAAAGCTGCTGGTTCCCCCTGTGAATGCCTGTTGCCATCGCGGTATTGTCGAACACTTGATTTTGCTCGCTGGATCTACTCCCCCCCCGAACTCTGAGGAAAAAACACGTCCGCATGTACTCCGCAAATCCACGGTTGCTGCATTTTCTGAAACTCTGGGCATTCCTTCCCGCGCTTACGTTATTTCTCTGCAGCTGCGGCAACAGTCTCTCTTCAAGCGGCGGCACTCAGACAGTGCCGGTGAGCATTACCACCTCCTCCCTACCCAATGGTCAGATCGGCACGGCATACACCACAACGCTCACTGCTATTGACGGAACTACCCCTTACACTTGGTCGATTGCGATTGGCCATTTGCCTGCGGGACTTTCTCTCAACGCCTCCACGGGTACAATCACAGGAACTCCCACCATTGCGGTGACCGGCAGTCCCTTGACAATTAAGGTCAGTGATTCGAGCACCCCCGCGGCAACTAATACCGCGAGTCTAGACCTCACTATTGCGCCAATCCCCGTCACGATCACCACGAGTTCCCTGCCCAACGGCCAGTTCGGTACAGCTTATAACGCCACCCTCGCTGTCGCGGGCGGCACCGCGCCTTATTCGTGGTCTCTTATGAGTGGCACTCTGCCGGTTGGGTTGACTTTAAATGCCTCGACGGGGGTCGTATCTGGAACGCCCACCGTCGCCACCAGCGCTCAAGTGACATTCAAAGTCACGGACTCGAGTAATCCTACTCTCACGCAATCAGCGACGCTCACACTTGCGATTGCGCCGGCTCCGCTTGTCATCACCTCTACGTTTCTTCCCAATGGGCAGGTCGGTTCGCCCTACTCATCAACCTTAGCAGCTACTGGCGGAACTACTCCCTTGACGTGGTCGCTCACCAGCGGCACTTTGCCTGCCGGCCTTTCTTTGATTGCGGCTACCGGCACCATAAGCGGCACGCCCACCGCGATAGCCGCCAAAGCACCGCTCACGTTCAAGGTCACCGACTCCGGTAATCCTATTCTCACGCAATCAGCGACGCTTACACTTGCGATTGCGCCGGCTCCGCTTGTCATCACCACTACATCTCTTCCCAATGGGCAGGTCGGTTCGCCCTACTCAGCAACACTATCAGCCACCGGCGGAACTACTCCGTTGACATGGTCGCTCACCAGCGGCACTTTGCCTGCCGGCCTTTCTTTGATTGCGGCTACCGGCACCATGAGCGGCACGCCCAGCGCGATAGCCGCCAACGCACCGCTCACGTTCAAGGTCACCGACTCCAGTAATCCTGCTCTGACGCAATCAGCGACGCTTACACTTGCGATTGCGCCGGCTCCGCTTGTCATCACCACTACATCTCTTCCCAATGGGCAGGTTGGCTCGCCTTATTCAGCAACCCTCGCAGCCAGCGGCGGGACTACTCCGTTCGCGTGGTCGCTTACCAGCGGCACTTTGCCTGCCGGCCTGTCTTTGAATGCGGCTACCGGGACCATCAACGGCACGCCGACTGCGACCGTCACCAATACGCCGCTCACATTCACAGCCACCGACTCCGGCAATCCCGTTCAAAAACAATCAGCCAACCTCGCGATAACGATCAGCCCTGAAAGCCTCACGGTAAGCATCTCTCCGAAGCGCGCCGGGCTTACCATTACGCAAGGCCTATCGGTGACGGCCACCACGAACGACAGTGCGGGTGTGAATTGGAACGCCACGGGCGGCAGCTTTTCCTCGAGCACAAGCTTGACCGGGATCTCTGTTACTTACACGGCCCCTTCCTTGGCCGGTTCCTACACACTTACTGCCACCAGTGTCTCCGACACGGCCGTTAGCAGTTCGGTTACTGTCTATGTCACCGATTTAAGCGGGGTCTACACCTATCACAACGACCTCGCTCGTGATGGCACCAATGCTCAGGAATACGCGCTGACTACCTCCAGCGTAACTACCTCGACATTCGGAAAGCTCTTTTCTTGCACGGTCGACGGAGCTGTCTACGCCCAGCCTCTGTGGGTGGCTAATTTGGTGGTTAACAGCGCCAAGCACAACGTCATATTTGTGGCCACGCAGCACGACAGCCTTTATGCCTTCGACGCCGATGCGAACCCCTGCGTCCAACTCTGGCAAGTTAGTTTGATCGACACCAATCACGGGGCGAACTCCGGCGAAACAACTGTGCCTGCTGGCACCTCGGGAAACCTGGTGGGCGAGGGAGATGGCGATATAACTCCTGAAGTGGGCGCGACGGGCACTCCAGTAATCGATCCATCCACAAACACTCTTTACGTCGTCTCGAAATCCGTGAATTCGGCGGGCACGTCTTTCTTCCAACGTTTGCACGCTATCGACATAACCACCGGCAACGAGAAATTCAGCGGGCCCGCCGCCATTACCTCCAGCATCACGTTTCCAGGCATCGGTGACGGTGGCTCAACGGTCAGCTTCAACCCGCGTCAGCAGAATCAGCGTGCGGGTCTCGCTCTTGTGAACGGAGTGGTTTACGTTTGCTGGGGTTCTCACGAAGACCATCCGCCATACTACGGCTGGATGATAGGCTTCAACGCGTCAACTTTAGCCGTCACCAGTATTTTGAACGTATCTCCCAATGTGCAATATGGTGGCATTTGGATGGGCGGAGGTGCGCCGTCGGCCGACGCCGGCAACAATCTCTATGTCATCACCGGCAATGCCACTTTCGATGCGACGAATGCAAGCGCTCCGAATAACGATTACGGAGACTCCTTCCTTCAGTTGTCACCGACCTTAACCATCTCTTCTTATTTCTCACCCTCTGACCAGGCAAATGACGACGCCAATGACCGCGACTTCGGAGCGGGTGGGGCGGCCGTGGTTCTGAATCTGACCTCGGGTGCGCTGACACACCTCGTCATCGGTGGCGGCAAGGACGGCGGCCTCTATCTCTTGAATGGCGATAGTATGGGCGGACTCGGAGACGCCAATGCCCGGCAGACCTTCAACATTGGCCACGGGATATTCGCCACAGGCGCCTTTTGGAACAATACGTATTTCATTGCCGGGGTAAATGGCCCTCTGATTTCATACCCCTTTAACAGCTCTACAAATATGTTCAATACCGCGGGTGCGTCCCACTCTTCCGCAACCTACGGGTTTCCCGGCAGCACTCCGTCCGTTTCTTCTACGGGCTCCAGCAACGGAATCGTATGGGCTCTGGACAATACGCGTTACTGCACCAACGGTTCTCCGTCGTGCGGGCCGACGGTTCTTCATGCCTACAATGCCACATCCATCACTTCGGATCTGTGGAACAGTTCGATGGTCTCCAGCGATGCAGCGGGCAATGCGGTCAAGTTCACCGTGGCCACCGTTGCCAACGGCAAGGTCTATGTTGGAAACCGAGGAACCAATACGGGCGGGATTTATGGCTCAACAACTGTCTCTGGCGAGGTTGACGTTTATGGCCTTAAGCCCAACTGATTGAAATTTGCAGAACTTAGATTTCCCACCGAAAAAGTTATCGCCACTGAGCGTCTTCGCTGCGAGATCGCGCAGCAGATCCTCGGAAGTAATGTCACAGTACAGCACAGCACAGCACAGCACGTCACAGCACGTCACGTCACAGCATGTCGGGCGGTGGACCGCTCATTATCGGCCGTACTTCGATCGGCATGTTCAGCGGTGCACCGCCGGGTCCCGGAGCCGCCGACGCTCGCGCGGCAATAGCGTAGGCTCGCTCCGCAGTATCGACATCGACAATCCAGTAGCCAGCAAGAAACTCTTTGCCCTCCGGAAACACGCCGTCCGTGATCGGGATCCCATCCTTACCGGACCGTACCAGTTTTGCCTGATCCGGAAACGTCAAGCCTTCGGCTGAGACCAACTCACCTGATTCGCGGAGGTCCTTATTTAAGCCAATCATAAATGCGATGTCTGCCTGTAAGTCCTTTCTGGGCCAGCCGGGAACTCCAGAACCCGCCTTCATGGTGTTCATCATCAGAATGTACTTCATATTTTCTCCTTTCAATTTTGCGCTGGTTTCTTGTGCTTTCAAACCGTAGTCGGAGCAGGCGTGGCACTCTTGACATCGCCGAAGAGAATATTCTTAAGCTGCAAATCGCGGCCAATGCCGGGTTTGATTTCTCGCACGGAGGATGACGTTTTTTAGCGCCGTTCCAACAATTTCGCATCTTGCCCTGGTTCCGCACTTTTTATCATTATCGATGCGGTTCCGAACCCACCTTCATCTGTTCCAACAACTGCAAGTGGGCTGTAACGCGGCTCCAAGCGTCTTTGTTCTTCTTAGTGGCAATCGGAGCGTTTGTATCTTTGTAGTAATCGAGGATATTCCGTTTCAAGTTTGGAGGAATAATCCGCTCGGTTTTGGAGGTTAGCTGCTTGAGCAGTTTCGCATAGGTTTCGTCAGTGAGTGGATAAGCTCCGGGCTTGGTTCGTTCTCCGGTATCAAGATCGAGATTCGAGAGCGCTAGCGGACTGTCGCCACCGGTTCTCAGTTTATCGAGAACGCTGCGATATGCGTCAACCGTCCGATTTATGCTTGTCAGGTACCACTCCTCGGTTTCGGGCGTGGGGATTTTGATGGCCAAATCCGAGGCAGCCCCAATCTTGGGGATGACGAGAACCAACACCGCCAACAGGTGGGCCGCGAAACTCGGCCCTTTAAGCGTGTGAGCCCAGTGCCGGTCGTAATTAGTGCGAGAGACTCGTTCGGCGAAAATTCGATAGGCCTCGTCGTCTGGTTGAGCAGGAAACTCATGTCGATGGAGCACCACCTCCGCTTCGGCGAATCGGGGAATGAAGCTGCGAACCGAACCACGATAGCTCCGCAATGCCGGGTGCAATCTGCCGAGGAGTTCATGAGTGTCAAATCCGTAGGTCTCGAGAAACGCTTGTTCCAAAAGCTTTCGGGACACCTGGAAGCCTATAAAGCGGAGGTACGCAGGGGGCGCGAATGCTTGATCACTCAGTTGACCTATATCGAATGCAAATTCAGTACGAATGTGGCCGTGCGGGCTCTGATCGTAAGCGACGCTTGGTCCAAACTTGCTTTCCAACTTGGGGAATTCGATCGCGGTAGCGCGATTCACCGCCTCGGAGTGACCGATCGAGTCACCCAGATAGTGGGACAACGCTCCAACCGCAAAAGCCAATTCGTCGACGTTGCGAGCATCGCGGAGAAGGCAGTCGATAAAATCGCCGGTGCGCACATAATGCATCAAGTCGCTGAAAAATTGCTTGCCAAATGGGTAATAGCCCATGTCTTGAATTGCGGAGCCGCCATAAGCGTAGGCGTGTGCTTCGCGCAACTGCGCTTCCGTGGTGTGAGGGAAACGGGCGAGTAGTAAAGGCCGAATCGAATCGTTCCAGGCCAGATCGATCAACTCCTCATGGGTGAGCACCGAGTAGCCTGCGGCAATCGGACAGAAAGAGAGCGCGATCGCCAAGCTTGTCAGCAGCACAATGCACTGCCGGAAGTGTTTCATTCATTCCATCTCGAGCGGCAGTTTCCAATCCCGTGCGGACACATCGCCTGCGTGGATCACACTTAGCCTTCCACTACCTTAGGTGGAACCCATTTACCCCGTTTAGTGTCCATTTGGCTGGCAAACGTTGCCGCTGGCCTGCTTCCTGTTTTTAGCCAGCCGCCGGGCCAACTGGAGCAGTTGCTCCACGTGCTTGTCCCAACTGAAATCGCGGGACCTCAACAAGCCCATTTCGCGCATGGCAACGGCCTGTTCTGTCGATTGAGTTGCCCGCATGACCTGCTCCGCTAAAACTTCGGGAGAAAAGCGCGGAAAATATCGTGCGGCTGCGCCACATACCTCCTTGTGGACTGCGAGATCGGACGCAATCACAGGAAGGCCGCTGGCCATCGCTTCAACCAGCGGGTGAGCGAAGGTCTCGGCGTAAGCAGCGGTCACGTACAAGTTGCACGCTTGATACAAACGATGCAGCGAGCCATAAGGAACCGCACCCAACTCAACAACCTCCTCGTCGAGGCGCAGTTTGTGGACTAACTCGGCCGCTGCACTTGCATTGTAATCCCCCGGATTGTCCTCCGAGTTAAGTCTGCAGGTGAGGATCAGCCGGACGGTCCGAGGGTGCAGTTGTTTCTTTAGAATTGCTATGGCGCGAATCAGCGTTTCAAAATTTCGATAGTAGTTATAGTGGCTCACAAACAGCAGCCGGAGCGAACCTTCGGTCTTGCTGAGGCCCGTTTGCACTTGTTGTGGGAATACCGTCTGATCGAGGAAGAAGGCTTCATGATCAAAACCATGGTAGATAGATTGCACATCCTTTCCAGTCCACTGCCGCAGTTCGCTGGCGAAAGTCTCGCTGGGAGCGACGGTACAGTCGGCTGCGCGCACAGACCATTGGGCGAGCGTTCCCTTCACCTCGGTGTCAAGCCACAACCGGTAGTCGCCACGCTTGCGCAGATCGCGGAAAAAGTCAGCAGAAGTGTAAAGCGTGTTCCCGCTAAGAAGAATTTGTGGCACCGGCGAATTGTAGAGCGCAAAATTCCCAGTCGACAACAGAACATCGGCGCGGGCGCGCCGTAATAGACCAGGTAAGCTTCGTTGCTCGTACCAGAATCTCTTGCCGGAACTCGAGGGACGATCTACCCGTAACGCGCACAAAGCAGACGACTCTTTAATTTCATTGCGCAAGCTTTCGCCCAGCAAAACTGTTGTCCGAAGGTCGTCCCGAGCCGCGAGGCGCGGCAAAACATTGCGGACGTACGTGAGTCCTCCTCCGGCGGTGGCTGCAAGCGCGTTAATGAAGAGATGGATCATTCTTCAGCGCGGAACAGCATCGGCAGCGGTGTCCTCTCAGAGATTGCAAGCGGTTCCCTTGCAAAGGGGGTTCCGGCAGGATTGCCCGAGCCGTGGTACGCGTGACGCATCCTCATAAACTTTCAATAAATTCTGCGCCTGATGAGACAGCGTAAGACTACTGAGGATAGTCTGACGGGCAGCTTCGCCGATTCGCGCACGCAGTTGGACATCCCCAAGCAAAAACTCCAGGCCTTGCACCAGCTGCGTCAGACCATCGACGGGAATCAGCCATCCGTTCCTGCCGTGATGAATGATTTCGTCAATGCCTTGGCCATGGCATGCGATCACAGGTTTGCCGCAAGACATGGCTTCCAGGTAAACACATCCCAGACCCTCGTATCGGCTGGGCAGAACAAACACTGTGCAGTTGCGCATGGCTGCTGCAACTTCGGCGCGGTTTCGTCGCCCAAGAAAATGCACCCGATCGCTAATACCCAGGTCCTTAACCAGAGTGACAAGACGTTCTCGATCTGGCCCTTCTCCGATGATGATACAAGACAAATCTGGGTAGGGATGTTTCAAGCTGTCAAGGGCTTTGACTACCAGCTCGTGACCCTTCACGTCCGACAGGTTCCCTACAATCAGAATCGTTGGGCGCCCGTTTTGTTCAATACCACGTGCACGCACTTCAGGTGTAAACACGTCAGGATCGGCGCCGTTGTAGACGACCTCAGACTCAATCGATGCCCCTAGCCCAGCCAACAGCAGCTGTTGCACTTTCTGGCTGATGCAAATCACCTTGCTGGCGCTCTGATAGACACTGCAGGAAGCTTTCCGGCGCCATTCTGCCGTTATGCCGTGTTGGAAGCAGTTGTTGAAAACATCCAAACCATGAATGGTAACCACAAAGGGAATGCCCAAACGCCGCGAGAGGAACGCCGCGGCATGACCACAAGGAAGCGCCGTATGAGCATGCAGCAGGTGAATCGGCGAACGCCGATGAAGCTGCCGGACCTTGCTCAGAAGAACTGAGCCCAAGAACTTGCCCGCGCTCGACAGACCAAAGTTGCCGGGCAGTCGCGGATAGCGGATCCATTCAACGGGAAATTCGTGACTTGCCTCTCGGCCATCGTGATAGATCGATTCGACCGGGATTACCGAACAAGCGACGCCTTGAGCTTTGAGCTCTCTAAGAGGCTCAGCCACGAAACAACCACTCACTTCGTTCCCTTTGTAGGGATAAAAGGGAGTGAGTGTCAGAAGATGGAGTTTGGCTGATATATCTTAATAGTAGTTCACAGATGCGGAGCGCGAGCAGTACATCGAATGGTCCACGGACACCGGCGACGCGATCAGTCGCTAGCGCCTGTGAAGCAACGTGGTTGGTTGTTCGCGCTCTCGAACTCTGGAATCATATCCATCAAAGCAAACGCTGAAAACCAGAAGAAGACGCAGAGATACGATCCCACGGCAAACAGCCAGTCTTCAAAACACGCATTTACCAGGCCACTGACCGCAACCAGCGCGAATGGAATGCAATAGTGGTGTGGATGCGCGGTTTTTCGTATCCATTTGTAGACTCGACCGAGTGCCCAGACGAGCATGGAAAGCAAGACCAAAAAGGGCGCGAAACCAAGGATGCCCATGTACTCCGCCAATGCCAAATAGCTGCTGCCGTGCTCGCGGTTGGTTCCCTCGGTTGTGTATACCAGAGAGGAATCGAAGGCAGGTCGAAGTTCCCCTAGTTCGCTGGTGCCAAAACCACTGCCGAACCATGGGTGGCGTTTGACAACGGAAAGTGTCTCAGCCCAAGGGGAACGGCGCGATCCAAACACTCCCTGGTAAGCACCTTGTTGTTTATAGAGAACCCTCCCCGTGAAGGACGAAACCAGTTCGTGCACATTGGAAGGATTGAATACCGCCATTACAGCGAGGAAAAAGACAGTCACGAAAGCAAATTGTAAGAGCAGTCGCTGGTGATGCAAGGCCACCGTAAATACCAGAACAACCACAGTCACATCCAAAATCGCGGCGCGGGCATTGGATGTGTATAACAGACCGCCACACAAGGCCAAAGCGAGGAATCTGCGCTGGCGCAGACGGCGCGTTTGCGACGCCAGCGCCGCCCAGAGCAAGATTGGGACTGCAACCACGCCGATGATGGCCCCAAGGGAGTTAGGGTTGCCAAAGACGCTGAAATTCAAAACGAAGTAACACACTGCCGAAACGTAAACCAATATTTCACAGCCCAGCACCAGACCACTCACAAATTTTTTCTCGCGTCCGGCAATCGCCAGACGAGCTCCCGCAGACGCATACAAAAAAAGCATGAAAAGACTGCATACTTTGAGCAGCGCGGTTTCTGGGACCTCGGAAGTCACGGCGGAGATAAGTGCTGACAGTACGCAAAACAAGGCTACTAAATGGAAGGAACCAAAATGTCGCAATCGTGGACTCTTGATCCAGATAACAAAGCCGCCTAACGCACCTACCCCCAAAAACAGCCAGCGCAACGACATCGCAGTGGCAAAAAACGGGAGGAACGACCCCGCCCAAAGAAAGGTTCCGATCAAGAGAGGAAAAAAAATTTCCTCAAAATGGCTCAGTGCGACAAACGCGACTTGCAATGCCAGAATCGCGCCCAGGAAAGTGCTGTTGGCGAATAAATCGGGACGCCGTTCGACCACGGTAAACAGCAGGAGAACCGCCATCATTCCCAGGGGGAAAAGAATCAACTGAGCTCGGCCCTTCATCAATCCGTCGCGCATACGGACTCCACCGCCTTTAGCAGTCCTTCAGCCCAGGCCCCTGGTGAGTAGGCCTGTATCCGTTCCCTGCTCCTGGAACCCATTTTCATTCGCAGATCGGCATCACCTGCCAGGCGTGCCATAGCTGCGGCCAGTTGAGACGCGTCCCCTGACGGAACGATAAATCCATTCCAGTTATTTTGCACCAAGTCCTCCACACATCCTGCGACATTTGTGACTATTAGTGGCAAAGCGCACGACATCGCTTCGTTCACTACCAACCCCCAAGTATCGCTATGAGTCGGAAAAATCAACGCATCCGCCAGAGCATAGAACTCGGGCAACCCCTCTCGATGAACAAACCCATAGAACTCAATGGTGCCGGGTGCGATTCGTGAAGCCTGTTTCATCAGTTCGAGCCGATCCGCACCATCTCCGACAAATACTAAACCAACTTTGGCACGAATCTCAGTATCCAACTGGGCATATGCCTCCACTAATTCGAAGACTCCTTTAGCTTGAACCAATCGCCCAACATAAAGGAAATATCGTGACGGCAGAGCGAGGCGAGCGCGGATTTGAAATTCGTTGCGCTGCGCTTCTTCTCCTAACGTCGAAAACAGGCCGGTGTCAACCGCGTTCGGCGCTGTGAAGATGCGCTGTTCTGGTATCCCAAGATCCTTCAGGTATTTCAACGACGACGTTCCGGGCACAACAAAAGCACGGCTAAGACGCAAAAAGCTTGTCTTCAGGAATTCCACCAGACGATGTCCTTGTCGCTTGTCCAAGGCGGTGCTTTCCGACCAGAGTAGCAATGGCACCTGATGAACTCTCGCCCAGCAAGCCACCTCCCATGAAGCGAGATAGTTGTATCCGCCACACAAAACCACGTCGGGTTTGACCTTTTTCAGAGTTGAAAGCACTCCACGATTAAACAACAAGTTGTATCTGCCGATGCGCTGCCGCCAGGACGGGAGGACCCGATAGTGAAACTTGATCTCATCTTTGTATACCAGCCACTGGCGCAGGCTGGGATCGTTCTCGGAAAGAAAAATAACATGCAAATCTAATTCACGCGCCTGGGCTAAGGCATTGAAAACAGGAATGCGGTAGGGAGCAATGATCTCGGTGACAATTACCAGTTTGGGGATCAAACCATCGGCTCCACGCTATGCCACTTCAGGTGCGCAACTGAGGACGAGGCAAAAACACAATGATGGGGAAGATTATCCGCCGAGTTGCGGGTCAAGATTGCAAATCCTTCCCGCGCACCAGGGCCAGGCGGGCAAAGACAGTTTCCCACTGGCGAGTGATCACGTCCCAATCGAAGCGAGCCACGTGAGCGCGGCCCGCATGTCCGAATGTGCGACACAAGTCAGGGCTCGCAATAAGTTGGGCCAGACGCGCCATGAGCTCGTCGTCGGATGCCGTCAAGAACCCGGTCTTGCCATCAATCACAGATTCGGGTTGATAATTCTTGCGCGCAATCACAGGCAAACCGCTAGCGGCTGCCTCCAGCAAAACACGCGGCGATCCCTCCCATCGGGAAGGAAACAGGAAAATGTCTGCACCTCGATAAGCTTCGCGAACTGCGGTTCGCCCTAGCGAACCTCGCATTATAACGTTCGCTAGTCCTCGGGCGCGCTCGCGCAACTCTTCAGCCATAACCCCATCGCCGACGACAACAAAATCGGCCTCAGAATAGCGTTGTGCCGCATCGAGAACAACTTGTGGTCCCTTGAAAGCGCGCAGCGCGCCAACAAAGAGCACGCGCGGTCTCGGATTCGTGGGCCTCTCCCAATCAGGCGTGAAAAAGTCCGTATCAACTCCCGTCGGAACCACTTCGCTATAAAGTTTGTAATTCGTTTCCAGGCTGCGTTTAACGAATGTGGTGTTGCTGAACAAATAGTCGCAACGGAGAACCGTCTGCTCAATGCGCCGGATCGTTTCCGGACTAATCGTCTCGTCCCGCCAATCAGTTTGTGACTCGATTGTACCGATCACCAAACTGTGGTTTCTGGAAAGACCTCGCAATTTTATAAACCATTCACTGGCCGGAGATGCTTTCAGGTAGAAAACTATATCTTGCCTGCCGCACAGGAATTGCGCCAGCAGGGGTATGGTTTGGAGCCGATCTGGTAGCTGGATCAAGCGGGTATTTGGCCTGGCGGCTATCTCCGCGGCAGCAGGCCCGTGCACAAACATCGTGACTGAGAAATGGTCCGAATTCAAGCGGCTCACGATTTCTCGCGCGTTTATCATTTGGGCGTTCGTGAGTCCCTCGTCCGCTAGGGAGTCGACGAGTATTTTGACCGGCTTCATCGCGGTTGTTTCTGCCGCATCATTTGGATTCGCCTAGCCTGCGACTGTCGAACTCGCGGTCGCTGCGGCGCTGCCAGGTTTCAGATCTACGTCACGCAAGCGCGCGCGCAGGTACGCCTCTGAAGGTTGTCGGCTGCTGGAGTTGCGCAGATGCGTCAGCGCAGCCTGAAGCAAGCGACGCCTCTCCCGCTTTGCGACTGCGCTCGACGACGCAGCCCGTTCTCCCGGATCGGTTTCAAGATCATACAAAGACTCAGCACCAGTGTTTACATCTAAGAGCAACTTGTATCGCGCTTCTCGGACTGACAGCAGGCGCGCTCCGCGGCGCTGCTCCAGGTTAAAGGGATTCGTACATCCGACGATGCACTCGGAAATTGCGGGCTCATCCCACGCAGTTCCTTCCTGCAAGTATTTCCACTGGCTTCGTCCTTGAAATTCTGTTGGGATTGGCAGGCCGGCAGCCGCAAGCAGGGTGGGGGCGAGATGCAGCAAGCTGAAGGCGTTGCTGGAAACCACTCTCTTTCTTGCTCCTGGCACACGTAGAAGCAGCGGAACGTGAATCAACTCCTCCGCTAAAGAAGGGGCGTGGTAGCGGCGATTATTCTCCAGGAATTCTTCTCCGTGATCCGCTGTAACCACAAAGATGCAGTTCTCCCAGAGTTTGAACTGACGCAGAGCCTCGACCAGCCGCGATAGCTGCTCATCTACCCAGCGAATTCCCGCGTCATACATGAAAATGACTTCGCCGCGAATACGCCGGAGACGTTCACTTCCGACCTCAAAGCGATTCCAGTAGGCATTCAGATATCGCGCACGCGAAGAAGTCAGCGAATTTCCTTCGAAGATTTCTAGCCCTTTTTCGGTGGGATAGTAGGGTGCATGCGGATCCATGAAGTGAAGCCACAGGAAGAATGGATCCTTGGCTGTGGAGGCCAGCCAAGAGCGGGCCTGGCCGACAATCACGTCCGCCGCTGGGAAGCGGCGCAGCACATCAAGCGACTGCGTGGGCGCGGCTCGGCGCTGGCAATATCGAAAGTAAAGTTCGTCGTAGACAGCACCAATGGCCGGAATCCTGCGACTTGCCTTTTCCAACACACCTTGCACACTCCGCCTCCAGCCCCTGTGTTCTACCGCGGTATTGTCGGAAACGGAATGAGGAGCGAGATCATCCAGAAAATCGCGGAATATATCAAAACCAAGATTGTAGCCGAAGCGCGCAGAAAGATAGGGATTGCCCGCGCCAAAAAAAGCGGTCGCGTATCCATCTTCTTTGAGTACCGAAGCCAGGGTTTTTTCTTCTGGTGCAAGTCCTATTATTTCCCGCCCTAGCGCCAGCGGATAGCGCGACGCCATGATTGCGGGAAACGAGTAGTAGGTGGGAACACCGGCCACAATGGCAGCGGGGAAAGCAAAGCTTTCGTCGGCAAGGCCGTCGAGAAAAGGTGTAGTAGGGCGTGAATAGCCCATGAAGCCGCAATGATCGGCACGCAGGCAATCCACGGTGACGATAACCACGGATTTCTGCGCAGCCACTTATGTTCTCCAATCCGCCGCAATTGGGCTTATTGTGAATCTTCGTTTTGTCACTGGCACCCGCACGGCCGATTGCGTCGATCGCAGCGTCCCTTTCTCTACTAAGTCGCATAAATCTTCGTCGCGAATATATAAAAGGTCTGGATGCTTCGCTTCCAGCGCTGCCAAAAACTCATCGAGCAATGCAAGCGTGCGGCTGCGAAAGTCTTTGATGGTTGAGTGAAAGTTGATGGAGTGCACAGAAACAATCGCGGGAATGCCCCGGGCAAAACAATCCTCGGCCAGTTGCACACACGCATTTACGGAAAAATTCTGCCCCACCGCCGGCTCGAAATCCATGGACCGATCCACCTGTAAAATGCCATTTTCGTCAAAGTATGGCGGCCTCGCGCGCCCCGGCCCATTCTGCGCCACGCGAATGCCATGCTTCGCCCAGGCCCTATTCGTGACGCCATTAGCACGATAACCCGGAGCACAAGCTGAGCCAGGCGGCATCGCGAAAAAATCATTGAAGCTTTCCACCGCGAAATCAATCAGACTTTTCTGAACTTCAAAAGACAGGAAGGCTTCTTCTCCCTTGCATTCTGAATCCCAATATTCAAATCCAATCCAGGGCATGCGCCAGTGGATGTAGGGAACATCCGCGTTCCATAACCGTCGCAAAAGAACTCCTCGCTCTCCCGGATCATCCAAGTGCCGTTCCAGAGCTGGTCGGCAGAAGTGCGTGCTGCCATGCAGTGCCGGCGATAATACGCCGGCCGCTATCCCTTCACGGTAGGCTTCGAACAGTCCCGGACGTTTCCAGCCGTCGGGAAGTCCATGAGACAAAGTTCGCATATAAACGTGACGAAAATTGTTGGCTTTAACTTTTGCGAAATCGACATTCGCCACTATGAAGTTCATTCCCAGACACGCAGGGCGTCCAGTCGAATCGCGATGACGTTGCAGCAGCGAGCTGACGGCGGCCACGTCCTCAGCGGTCTCAAGACTATAGAAGTCATAGCTCCGTTCGCCGAGCTCAACCCCTGACTCCCGCAATTCTTCCCACCCCTCACGATCGCGGATGCCGACCCTTCCCCAATCATCACTTTGCAGCACCAGCAGCGGACGGCCAAAGGCAAAGCCCTCGACTGGCAGAAGAGAACGCCCATTCCGGAACACTCTGCGCAAAGTGTTCAGCATGGAAGTTCGCGATTCTCCCGCAATTGCGGCTCCGTAAATTGACTTGATCTCACTTCTCATTGAGCGTTGCAGAAACGCTACTGGTCGCCATGGATTTCTTGAGCCAGGACATCGACCGGCTCCCCTTCAGCTCTCTCACTCGAAAGGCGAATTGGGACAGGCGATAGCATGCCGGTCGAAACACTTTGCGACGAGCAGGCACAAAGCGCACAACGGTGCCGCCAAAGCCTGCTTTGAACCACGCCGGGCCTGACGTCGCTCCAGGAGTATAGCCTCCGAAATCATATTCGTCGCAGGCTTGTGACTTCGCCCAAAGCAAAGCTTTCCATTGCAGGAAGTGACCCACGTTGAAACGATCGTGTTTGTCAGCTGCACCCCAAACATACCAGCATCGCTTGCCGGAGCGTCCAATCACCGCCCCGCCACAGGTAGTATTCTCGGCTCGGGCAAGCAGCAGAGCGCCACGAGATTTCCCGCTGATCAGCCAACGGATGCTCGCCCGCATATGGTTTGGCACTTCTGCCGGGAAGCTTTTACGGTTGGCCAAACCGCTATGCAGGCTTAAGAATTCTTCTATCTCTGAGTCGCATGAAGCTGGAACAACCGAAACTCCGAGACGTTCCGCGCGCCGCACTTCGTACCGCGAATTCTTGCGGAAACTTGCGAAGATCTCATCCTCGTTTTTTGTAAGATCAAGGCGCAGCGACGTACGTTCTCCGCTGAGCTGCTGCCAATCTGAATCGCGGAAACCATTTTCGATATTCGTTCCCGGCACTTGCACCCAGTCAGGGGCGGCATCCAAATAGGTATAGTTGTCGTGACTCATTTCCTCCGCAAAATCCTCCGTTGTGGCCTGCCACAACCCGCTGTCGTCACAGACTGGTCCGCGATTGGCGATGATTGCCCGGATCTGCGGGAAGGCCGGGCCCAAATGGGCATGCAATCCGAAAGTCCCGAACCATCGAATGCTTCCGCCTTGGCGCAGCAGAACGAATCTTGCGCCCGAGACATTCCATTGCGGAAACTGAAATGGATGGCCCGTATCCTGACTGTCAAGAAACTCGGTGATCTCGCGCAGCAAGGTCGGTGAGAGATCCTCTGTAGAATAAAATTCTAGGGACATTTTGCTATCCAGTCCGTCATATGTATCCCAAGTCTCTCAGCCTCTCCTCGACGACTGCCAGGTCAGCGCGATCCAAATCGATAGAGTCCCTGTTAACCAATTCTTGCAGTAGAAAGGCGACGAGTTCATCCAGGCTGGGGAAGACGTTGCCAAACTTTTTCTCTGCCGCAGCGCACAGATCGACGGGAAGTCGAATTTCACGCGATTCACTCATGAGAGTCGGCATGGCCTCATTGCCTGAAAGTTCGCGTTACCCGCGCCCAAACTGCATTGGCGATTAGGCGATCATCCGCATCCAATCCCATGGCGACGGCTACACCGGAAAACACACCGTAAGCGAGAAGTAAAGAAACAACAATGACGTTCCAATCAGCCCGCATAAAAAACGGAGCCTTGCGCACCAAGAGCATGATAAGAAGCACACCCATCATTGAAGGCAGCAACTTCAGGTAGCTGCGATTGTAAGGTGATAATTTCAGCGCAGCACGCACTTCAAAAAGATTCCACGCATTCGTTCCCGCATTCGTAATGGATGCGGCCACGGCCGCGCCCAGCGCTCCCCACAGCGGAACCAGTTCAATGCTCAGCACTATCATGATTACGGCCATTACAGCCTGAACGCGAATGAGACGGCGCTGATTTCCCGACATAAACAACATACATCCCACCGAGCCGACCCCGCAGTTTACCAACTGGCCACACGTCCCGATCACCAGGATGGGCCAGCCTGCCTCGAAATCGTGGCCGAAGATGCGCATGATCGGACGCGAGTAAGCAATCACGACCATAGCCAATGGCAACGTGAGGCCCAGCATCCATTTGGTCAGAGTCTGGAACAAACGTCCCATCAGAGCTAAATCTCCTCGAGCATGAATGTCAGCGATTACAGGAGCGAAGATCTGATTCACGGACTGGAGAATAATGGGCTCGTAGGCCACCAGCGCGGCGGCAACCGCATAAATTCCAACGTCGTGAGCTCCGCGATAAAAGCCCAGCGCGACCCGGTCCGACTGTCCGATAAGGAATTCCATCAGGCCGATGCCAAACATAGACGCGGAAAAGTGCCACACTTCCGGTTCGATCGAGAGTTTCTTGATATGCAGCGACCTGGCTGCTCGCGGAGTGAGCCGCCACACGAGGGAAACAAGAAGCACCATCACCACGGCCGCACTCACGATCTGAGCTACGAGATATCCCCATAAGCCGCCTCGCATCGCAATCAGCAAAATCGTCACAGCCATCGTGATGGGACTGGATACGAACCTCGTGATCAAGGTTCGACGGCCGACCTCTTTGTACCCGGCCAGCACTTTACCGAAGAAGGCGTTAAGCGCACCTGCAATCATGATTACAGCGAACAGCGGAAGATACCGCACGAGTTGCGGAGACTGATAGAACCGCGAGGCGATCCAAGGCCCGACTTCGAGCAAGAGAACGGCAAAAACCAAGTTGGTGGCCAGCAGTATTCCGGAGCCATTCCACAAAAGTGCTCGCAGCGCTTCGACTCTTCTGGACGCTACATACAGCGCAACAAAACGCACTGCGGAATCAGGAAGACCAAAGGCATTGATAAGGCCCAGGAAACTAACGATGGTCATGCCCAGGGCATATATTCCGAGTGCCTCTGCCCCAAGGACATGGGCAAGGTAAACCTTAAAGACATAACCGAGCAGTGCAGTGAAAATTGTTCCTGCGAACACGATTCCGGATTGCCGGGAAATCCGTCCCACTTCGGTCTGGAAGTTAAGCTTCTCTGGTAGTTGGGACGCGCTTTTCTGAAGAGGCACGTCGAGGACGATTGTCTCTTTCATACTTGTTGCGTCTCCATGCAGTCAGGCATAGCAAACAAATCCCAATTCTGCTCGGCTTTTCGCGGACACAAATTCAACTTTTGCGAATTTCACGCGACTGAAAAGCGAACTGCGATGCATACAATCTAGATACTCCTCGTTCTTGCGTGCTGCACCGGCTGCTTTTGGCCCAGCACACGTCGAACCGCCGATTCAATTCCAGGAGACTTCTTTAGAGCGCTGGACGCGCGGTATCTCGCAATTTCCCGCAGATGGCGTCGTAATGATTTCGTCGCTGTAACGTAAAGCGTCTGGCGCGTGCTGTTCCCAAATCGCTCTTTATAACCTTCTGCGCCCAAACCCAGATCGACTAGCTTCATTCCCTCGACATCGCAGGCTTCGATGACTATTTGCGAAAGCAAACAGAGGCCAGGGGAATTTTGTTCGTGACGACTGTCAAAGGTCGGCTGATACCAAAACCAACTTCCCTGGAAATGAAACCCGTAGTTCCAGGCGACTGGTGCGTCTGCAATTGTCAACACGCTCAACGTCACGATTCCGGTGCCGGAAAATCTTTTGGCGAGCTCCTCCAGAAAACACCGCCGTTCCGGAGTAGAGAGGCTGCTGGTGCGTTGTGTAACCCGGAAGCGCTCCACATGGGCATCGGTGAAAGCCGGCAACGCCTTTTGAATTTGCTCTGCCGATCGCAGATGAGCCACCTTCACCGGTCCTTCGCGCTGCATTGCCCGCAAGTGCCGTCGAAGCTTCTTTTTACCCAGCAACGCGCTCTTCAACGCCCCGCGTTGTTCTTCTGAACCAAGGCTTACCTGGGCACACTTGTATGCCGGACGCATGTATACATGCAGACCATGATTCGCTGCCGCAATACGGAGTGCGGCGGGTGTCGCGGAGTCTTGCGGGATATTCGCCAATGTTATGAATCTCGCGTTCATTCTTGCAAGTTCCGCAAAGACCGCGACAAGAAACGCTTCGCGCTGGTGGGGACGAGCCAGGAACTCGCAATAGTCTCCGGTGCTGGCGGCGAGAAAGCTTATAGTGCTCTCTACTGGGTCTGTTGCCAGCGAAGCCACTCCCACCAGACTATCTCCCTCATATCCCAATAACAGCAACGGCCTCAGGGAGGCTTTGTAAGCAGACTGCACCGCCAGCGCCCACTCGCTCGTATAAAACACCTCCGGCCGTTCCATTTGCAGCGCCATATCGTTCCACTGCCGCCACAGATTGGGATCTTCAGGAATTTCTCTGTGCAGAATAATGCGCAGACTCATTCGTGCATCACTCCCGTTTTCACCGATACATAGTAGTACCACTCTGTTACGTAACGCCGACTTGGTTGCGGGTAGTCATCTCCTAGTACCCGCAGCAGCCGAAACCCGAATCCACCAAGTTCGCAAGCAGCTCTTTCTGGGGCCGAAAAGTGGGTCTCCAGGCCGCCGTGCTCCGTATCCATCGAATAACCCTGCCCTTGCCAAAAAGCCCGTGTTGATAGCCGCCGCGCCGCCCGGAAGACAGACCTGGCCGCCGCTTGCAACCATGCCAGAATCACGCGTACCGCGATTAACAACCATAGGAGTGCCGGGAAAAAAACGGAGTCGCCCGGCACCAGGATTTCCGCCAGGTCGCGGACACGTTGCGGATTCCACGCCACCCGCGCCAAGATCGACCGCGGATTATGAGAGGAGAAAATCAGAATTCCATCTGCCTTGAGCACTCGTCCAATTTCTCGCAGCGCGCGGAAGCGGGACTCGTCCGGCACCAGATAATCGATAGCATTGAAGGCCATCACAACCGCGTCGAAACTCGATGCAGCGAACCGCGACAGATCGGCGGCATCGCCCACCTCAAATTCAAGCTGCGGAAACTTCTTTCGGCAGCGTGCAATCATCTCGCTGGCATAATCAACTCCGACATACCGACCCGCAACTGATGAGAGGTAAGGTGTGGTACGTCCCCCGCCCACGCCTATATCCAGGATTGCCATATCCGGCTTCAGATACGTATCAAACAGTAACTCCTCGCAGGGGGTCAGATAGTCTAGAGCCGCGTAGTACTCCGCAACTTCCGGCCTGTTATATGTAGAGATGTTCGGATCGGCCTTTGTATCGATCATGGGGAATCAGATCCGGGATTCTGCATTTAATCACTAAGCAATTTTGCTTGACAGGCGCGACCGGAAGTCGCGGTGAAAACCGGACACGTGAGCTTCGAACTCGGACAAATTCATGTCCGCGGTCACGTGAACTCTGGGAAGCGCGAATTTCGGTAATTGTGCGCCGAAGCCTCCGTCGATGTTCATGAACGCGCATTGGAAGCCAGCTTGCTCCGCCATTTGCATCTCTCTGGGGGTTACTGACGCCGCGTCGCCGAACGGGTAAGCCAGAGCCCATACTGGCTTCCCGACGGCATTCTGAAGCACGCTGCGGCTTTCCGAAATTTCCTTCCAGGCCATGTCGGAAGGCTGCAGAGAGAGCATAGGGTGATTGAGGGTGTGGGATCCTATGCTCATACCCTGTTCCCCGAGCTGACGCAGCTCGTTCACATTAAGAAGCGAGAATCGCCGGCTATGGGCTTCACAGTTCGTGCATCCCGCATTCTGTTGCTCGCTCAATCCGAACTGGATTCGGCACGTTCCGATAAATCTATCTCTGGCTGATTGCCCACACTGCGACAATTTCTTTACCAGACTCCACCATGCAGACCTTCTCTGCTCTCGCTCGCCCAGATCGATGCGCAGCTGCAGAGCCTCGAATGAGTACGTCCTCGCAGGTGCTGCCATCAGCAGACGATAGAGATCTTCGTACCACAAGGTTTGCGATTCTCCTCGGGCTGAAGCTCCCATTACAAAGAAGAGGCATGAGAGACCTTCTTCCCGCAGAATCGGCGTCATATCGGTAAGCGCATTCCGCAAACCGTCGTCGCACGTAAGAAGCACAGCCTGTTCTGGCAGGTCCTTGCCGTCGACCACCCAGTCGCGCACTTGTTCGGGAGAGACTACGTGATAACACTTCTTCAGCAGCCGGAGTTGGTCGCGAAAAGTTTGCGCGCTTACCAGGCAGGCATCCTGCTGAGGATCGGAAACTTCATAGGCCTCAGGCAAAATTCCGTGATAGTTCACGACACAAAAACTTCGACCGACAGCGTGCCGGCGCAGGTATCCTGAATTGGCTAGCCACGGATACACCACACGCTTCAAAATCGGGCTCACGACAGCCATCTTATGATCGGAGCACAAACTCCCAATTCAGGGGAGTGCCTCTCTTGATCTCCTGCGCGGCGCGCTTGCCCAGCACTTCGGCCAGATGCCGCGGATGCAAGCCGTGCCCGGGTCGAATGGACCGAATGTTGTTGGCAGTAAATACTCCGCCTTGCTTCACGTCCTCTACCACAAAGAGAGACCTGCGAAACACGCGACTGGACTGTTCCTTGTCACTCACACCGAAGCTCACCGCGCCCAAAGCTTTCTCTGCTGTTCGTACTGCATCCACCATGGCTTTGAACTCGTGTGGCTCCAGCGAGAACGCGCTGTCCGGTCCCGGAACTGAACGCGATAAAGTGAGATGCTTTTCGATCATGCAGGCGCCTAAGGCGACTGCAGCAGCGGGAACAGCGATTCCCATCGTATGGTCGGAAAGGCCCACTGGCACACCAAAGCGTTGTGCCATTTCCGGGATCGTCCGCAAATTTATCTCCTCGGCAGGGGCAGGATAGGCGCTCGTACACTTCAGCAATGCAACCTGCGTCGCTCCCGCCTGGCGGGCACTTTGCAAGGCTTCCTCGATTTCCTCTACCGTGGCCATTCCCGTGGACATAATCAGCGGTTTAGCAGTGCGCGCCATTCGCTGGATGAGAGGGATATCGACCAGTTCGAATGACGACACTTTGTGAGCGGGTACGCCCATCTCCTCGAGGAAGTCAACCGCCGTGGAATCAAAGGCGGTCGAAAAAAGATCCATTTGCAGACCCTCCGCAACCTTTTTGAGCTTTGGCTGCCATTCCCAAGGGGTGTAGGCTTCGCGGTAAAGATCGTGGAGATTTCCTCCATCCCAGATCGTACCGCCTGCGATCTGGAACTCGCCGCGATCACTGGCGATGGTCATAGTATCCGCCGTGTAAGTCTGAAGCTTGACGGCGTCGGCTCCGGCGTCTTTTGCTGCCCGGATAATTTCAGTAGCGTTGTCGATACTCTGATGATGATTCGCGGACATCTCAGCGATTACATAAGTTGGCTGCCCGGCGCCGATAGTGCGTTTTCCGATTTGTAGTGTGGCCGTCATGCCGCGCAGTGCCCGGTGTGGTGCTGGAGCGCAGCAAACCTAATTCTCTTCGTAGATGAAATGGACCGCTGCATTCCCTTTAACCTCGTCCATCCCGACTCGCTTGAACCCGCTTGTTTCAAAGGCTTTCACCGAAGCCACATTCTCCGGCTTCACGAACGCATGGATTCGGGAGCAATATCCTTCATACAAAACAGACCGCGCCGCTTGCTTGATCAATGCGTTTGCAAGTCCCTGGCCGCGCCATGCTCTCGCGATGCTGAGGTTTATCTCCGTGTCTCCATTGCCGCGAGGAGTAAACCGGATCTGGCCGACGGGCGTTCCCGCATCGTCCTCAGCGATCAATATACGGCATCCATCTTGCTGCAGCTTTTCCGCCATCCACGCAACGTGAGTCGTCCACGGAATATCGACCGACGAAAATGAGGCGTTGCGAACTTGCGAATCGTTGGCCCACTCCCATAACAAACGGCTATCGTTTTGTTCTGCTGGCCGCAGGCGAAGTTTGACGCTGCGCAAAGCCGATACCACGCGCCGTGCTCCCTTTCCATCTACAAGTTCATGACAGGACGACGACATGGCCTGCCGGATATCCTGGGCGCTCAGTAGACGCTTCAAATGCTCGGCAAGGTTCCCTGGAGAAACGTCCGGAGCACTGCCCAGGTAGATTGCGCATCCTCGGCGGTCCAACTCCCGCGCCACTGGAGTTTGATTTTCCGCCAAGTCAGTCAGAAGAGCGGGAAGGCCCATCAGGCATATTTCCCAGCAGGTAGTTCCCGCGGCAGACACCGCCACGTCGGCCCACGCCATCAGTTCTGCCATGTTCGAGACGTCGCAGCGCAGACCGATCTTCTTTCCGCCTTTGGCTGCGATGGTTTCCAGCAACGCGGAGCGCGCATTGCTGCCCCCTGCGACCACAGCGGCCTCCAGGTTTCCATCCTCAATTAAATTCAGCCCGTGAATTGCCTTCTCGGTGAAGTTTTCGGGGTCACTACCCCCCATTGTCACCAGCACTCGGTGACCCTCGTGCGCGGTCTCCCGTCTCCACTCCTGCCACGCGATGAATTCCCTGCGCAGCAGACAATATTTCGGACCAAGCAAGAGTTGAGTGTACGACTCACGATTGTCGTAAGCACTGCTGTCAGCGCCAACATTCTGATTTAGGACAACATCGGCTGAGTAGTGCTCGGCATGCCCGTAGTCGTCCAGGAAGAGTGTCTTGATGCCCTCGGACTTCAGAGTTCGCTGATAACTTCCTCCGAATTGATAGCCGTCAACTGCTACCCAAGTTGCAGCATGCTCGCGGGCTAGAGCGACCGTCCTAACAGCATCCTCATCAGTACCCGGTGCGGCGCAAACCTCGAGAATCGCAATCGACTCTTTCAGCAGTCTTTCTTTGATCGAAGGCGACGGCGACACCGTTGCCAATAGCGCGCGTCCTCCTGCGTCCTGCCAAGCCTGCGCCAGCGCAAGACATCGCATCACATGGCCGGTTCCCATGGCAACGTCGGCATCTGCCCGGATTAGAAGTATCGGTTGGCTCAAATCTTTTTCTCAAGGGCAGGGCGCATTAGCTTGCAACCACCGTACAAGGCTTCTCTGAAGACGCAATTAATTCTCTCAAGCGGCCCGGAGCAGCCGACCGCCAACAGTTATCAACCATGTCCGCCCCAACTGCATCCTGCTCTAAGTATCGCGGGATCTTCTCGATTTCACTCGGATCGTTAAGGGCAACTCCCACTCCGAATCGAGTGAAATGCTCTACATATCCGTACGGCCAGGACTCCAACCATCGGCACAGGAAGCATGGAATCCCACGAACGGCGCATTCTACTGCCACCGTGGAGAGTATCGTGATCCCGAACCACGCGGTGGCGAGAAGGTTCTCGGTAAGCGGACCGCTGATCATGTGCACGACATTTCGCTGCTGTGAAGAAAGTGTGCGAGTTAGCATACCCGCACGTTCGGTTTTGCTTTCCGCCGGATGCAGTTTCACGATCAGCTTTCGCCCGGTAAGCAGCGCCAGGTCCGCAAGGGGAGGCAACACATCTCGGTAGCACTCTTCCTGGCGCCCGCCCGTCACCTCAAGAGCTTCCGAGATAAAAAGGACATTCGGCCGGAACGTGTCATGGCTCGACTGCTGCCGTGTTGTCCAGTTCGCAGGGAACGCCGGAGCGCCAATCTCAACTCTCTCCGGATCTACCCCGCACTTGCGTACCAGATAGTCTTCTTCCATCTTTCCCTTCGCCCAGACGACATCCCCGTAGCTGCGCTTGAAAATATAACGGCCGTCCAGAGCCCCATGATGGCAAGCAATGTTAGGCAGTCCTCGCGCTTTCGCCAGAAGCAACGGGATGCGTGTGTAAGGATTGCTGTCATCCGGGCAGAGCACGCACTCTACCGGTTCGGTATCGAGAACATTACGCCAGGCGTCGCGAACCTCGAGGCCATGACGGAGCCGCCGCGGCAAACTGTCCAAATAACCCAGCCGGTTCAGGATCTCGAGTTCCGGTATCTGCTCAAAGGCATTGTTGAGAGTGCGCCAACGTGCTTCCATCTCGGCGTACTCATCGCTCCGGCCGCGTACCGCGGCGTAGGAAGACAACCAGACGGCCGCAACATTGCGCGGCAAATCCTGTAGCCAACCACTCTGCCGCGTGGCGACCAAGAGAAAATTTTCTTGGGGAAAGGTATTCGCATAAGCGACGCCGGTCCGCGACACATTCACATATGCGGTCGGAAGCAAAACAACCGGACGCATCGAAGGTATGCGTTTTCGTGCCAGGCGCCCGCGGAATTGGTAACCCGCATCGTACTTATCCCCGACAATCTCCATCATCTGTGCCGCGGAGAGTTTACGGGAAAGCCGCCAGTAGTGCCCGAGGCCGCCTTTCTTTGCGCTTCGACGCAAAGGAAAAACCTGCACACGCCCCGGCAGCAGGCATTGCAAAACAGACGCATGGATACCGGGCCGCGAAACGTGCACTTCATCGCCGGAAGCAATTGTCTGCGCCAGTCGCTGCAGCAAGATCAGCACCTGCATTTCCTCGATCAATAGAATCGATAGGATTTCCCACCAATCCAGGCCATGCTCGTCGAAGAGTCGTCCACAGCCCAAACCTAATACATCGCGTACATGCCGAAAATCATCGAACCCCTTCCGCAAAGAATTGAGAGTTGTCAGGGGACAACGGAATTGATGCCTCCAGCGCGCGTAAGTATTCGCTCCGCCCAGCCCGAGATCGACAATGCGGTCCCAGCGCTGCCCGGCCCATGCGCCTACATCCGCAATATCGAGAGGATCGATCAGAAGCACTTTCATGAAGTCACCACGCGGTCAATCCACCATCCACCACCAGGCATTGCCCGGTAATATATGACGCTTCGTCGGACGCGAGAAATGCGGCAGCACTCGCCACCTCGTCCGCCGAGGCCATGCGCCCAAGCATGGTCTTTTCGGAATATCTTGTCACAAACTCTTTGGGCTGGCGTTGCGCGGAAGCAACTCCTCCCGGGACGAGCGCGTTTACCCGCACTCCGCGCGCTCCCCAAAGAGCGGCCAACCAACGTGTTGCACCGTGCACTGCTCCCTTCACCGCCGCGTATTGCACCGGAGGCGGCATCATGCCGCCGGGGTAGATGCTGTGATCCACTCCAGCCTGCCCGTAGATGGAAGAAAGAAAAACTATGCTCGCGGGCTGTCCGGCAAGATAATCCATGTTCTGCCGCAACAGCAATACATGTCCAGCGATATCGACTTCAAGCAGCTTCGTAAAGGAATGGTGCGTAATCCTTTCGAACGGTAAACTCAGATTATCCCTGAGAGAAGCATTCGCCACGACGATGGAGGGCGGGCCGGCCCGATCTATAACGTGCTCTAGACAACTTCGAATACTCTGCTCGTCTGCCAAATCGAGCTGTACCGGAAGATATTTTCCACTTTTGCTTTTGTTCTCTTCCGTCCAGCGCTTGGCTTTCGAAAAATCGCGAGAAGTGACTACCACTGTGGCCTCTTCTGCGGCAAGGCGCATAGCGATCGCACTTCCTAAAAGCCCGGTGGCCCCCGTGACCAGCGCAATGCGACCCTTCAGTCCCTTCATGCGGTTCGCTCCGCGAGAATCAACTCGCAAAGTTTGAGGTCTAATTCCATGGCAACGTGAATCGATCGTTCCGCCGGGGTCTCCACTACTCCCATCCGTGCCCCGAAAAAATGGCCGCATTGCGCCAGCGCCGCAAGGCGGGCAATCTTGATGGAACCATTGGGGCGAAACACGGGCGGCAGGAGCGGACGCTCCTTTATATATTCGTTGCCGAAATACATGCGCCAATAGTGATCGCCGTTTGGCACGACTGCCCAATGGAATTCGTGTGGGTCGACTTGTGTCACGCTCACAAGAAACTCGAAGTCGTTCTCCTGAAACTTGTTTGCGGCAGCCTTGAGGTCATCGACGCTTCGTAGCGGCGATGTGGGTTGAAGGCATACGAGTGTGTCGGTGGAAATTCCGCGCGAAGCGAGATGCGCGGCAAGGTATTGACAAGGTATATGCGAGGCGATGAGATCGCCGCACAATTCTTCAGGCACCAGGATTGGTACGCTTGCCCCATATGAGACCGCAACATCCGCTATTCCCCTGTCGTCGGTGCAAACGTACACACTATCGAACAGCCCACTTCTCCGCGCAGTCTCGATGGTGTGCGCGATGAGAGGCTTCCCTGCTAAAGAGCGAAGATTCTTTCCTGGCAGGCGCTTACTGGCTCCGCGAGCTGGGATGGCACAAAGCATCTTCTCAGGCACTAAAATTCTCCCGCGCCAGAGCGCAGTGATGCGTTGGTTCCAGTGGAGATTCGCCGTCTCGCGCCGTCAATCCATGAACCAGAAGTTCCGCCAGTTTGAAATCTTCTTCGTCATCAATGTCGATCCCACGATTTGCATCCATTGGCGCAAGGCTAAAAGGAGAACCGTAGAAAGCTTTCTGCGCAAGAAAATCCCGCGTACGGGCCCACCAGATCGCACCCGTCGGGCAGAAGACCGTCGGCAACTGTTGACTCCTAAGCAGGTTGCTCTCACCGAAGAGCCACCGGCCTCCTTGCCGATCGTCAGAAATAATTGCCCAATGTGGATACACGCCGCGATAAGGGACCACGGAGATCTGAAAAAGCCGGTCGCCATCCTTGAACAGTTGCCAATGCTCGATAATGTCTGCGCTGCGCACCAATGGACAATTGGGCATGCACTGGCAAAAAGCTGCGGGCTCCATCCCTCGACATCGCAGCACATCCAACACGTGTCGAGCCACGTCCACCAGGGTGGCAGAGTCAGTGGCAAGTTCAGAGGGACGCAACATAAAAACTGCGCCGTACTCCTCAGCGATCCGGCCGACAGAAGGATCATCGGAGGATACGATCACCTGTGCAAACAGTCGGCTGTTCAAAGCCGCAGAAACCGAATACGCCAGCATAGGGTGCCCAAAGAAGGGCAGCACGTTTTTTCCCGGAAGGCGCTTCGATCCGCTTCGGGCTGGCACAATGGCGATCAAATTATTTCCCAAAGCTCACCCACTTCCGTTCTGAAGCTGAAGTCAGGGCCGCCAAAGCAACTTTCAAGGTCAACTCGGATTCCCCCAAACTCTGGTTCGCGGTCACCCGGTTTTGTACACATGAGAGAAAAAAATCCAACTCTGCGAGATACATTTGATTATTCTCGAACTCATACGTCCTGACTTCGCACGCGCCCCCTGGCCGGAGAATACGTACTTCATTCTGGGCATGATCCCACTCCAGTCTGGCGCGGTCTCCCGCCAGCACACACGAGCGGGATGGGGTTCGCTGGACGAAGTCCACGTGTATATCGGCCTGGGCGCCGGACTGCAAGCGCATCAGAATGGTCGCACAGTCTTCGACATTTACGTCTAAACCGCTGACCTGGCCGGCCATACAGGTAAGCTCGCACGGCCGACCGAGAAGCCAGAGAATGTAGTCGATTTCATGCGACGCATCGAGGATGATGCCGCCGCCCAATTCGCGGCGTGCCGTGTAGCTCTGACGATAGTCCTGCCAGGGACGCCAATCAGGTAAGTATTGGGCCGTCTCCACGCGCGCCCACAAAATTCGGCCTGCAACGCCTTCCTCCATCAGCTGTTTCAGCATCTGTATACCGGGATGAAAGCGCAGATTGTATCCCACCTGCACAATGGCACCCCGTCTGGATGCTTCGTTTCGCAGTGCCTCGACTCCATCTGTCCGATCCGAAAGCGGTTTTTCGATGAAGACATCGGCTCCGGCGCGCAACGCCTGCAGTGCCTGCGCGACATGGCAGACGGGCGGAGTGCAAACGAGAGCGATGTCAGGCTGGAGGTTCTCCAATGCGGTCTCAATCGTGGGAAAACATTCCGCCTGGAATTCCGATGTGACGTACCCCAACCGTTCAGGATCGGGATCACAAGCAGCCAGTCGATTCAACCCCAGTTTCCGCAGGTTTGCGAGGTGGCGGCGGCCGATGGATCCGGCCCCTGCAACCAACGCGGAATTGATCCGGGAATAGGACAAGGCATTTATTTCGTGTAGTGACCGAGCACTTTCTGCAATGCGTGGATCACATCCTCCACATCTTCATCGGTCATTCCGTGAAACATCGGAAGGCTGATGAGCCGCGCATAAGCATCCTCCGCCACTGGATATTCACCTCCTCGATATCCAAAGCGATCGCGATAATAAGGATGGAGATGCACCGGGATGTAGTGAACATTTACCCCGATGTTCTCTGCTCGCAGCGCCCGGAAAACCTCGGCCCGTCCTCCGATAAGCTTCTCGAGATTGAGACGGACAGGATAAAGATGCCAGGCCGGCTTAACTCCGGCTCGCACGCCGGGCAGCACCACTTCAGCAAGATTGCGAAACTCCTTTGCGTAACGAGCCGCGATGTCGCGCCGGCGTAACAGGTTTGCTTCCAGCTTTTTCAGTTGCGATATTCCCAATGCGCAGGCGATATCGGTTAGCCGGTAGTTGAAGCCGAGCAACACCATTTCGTAATGCCACTGCGCTTCGGCCTGCCGCTGCCGTGCATCGCTGGAGATGCCGTGATTGCGAAACCGGCGAAGCGCCTCGGCATAATCCGCGCGGTCGGTCGTAACCATGCCGCCCTCCCCGGTTGTAATGTGCTTCACCGGGTGAAAACTGAACACGGTCATTTGGGCGATGGCACCGACGCGCCGTTGGCGATACTCTGCGCCCAGCGCATGACATGCGTCCTCGATCACGACTAATCCGTGCAGCATCGCAAGTTCCAGGACTGCATCCAGGTCTCCCGGATGCCCTGCATAATCAACCGGAAGTACAGCCCGCGTACGCTGCGTAATTCCAGCCGCGACTTTTTTCGGATCGAGATTGAGCGTATCTGCGCACACGTCTGCAAAGACCGGAGTTGCTCCCTGGTACAACACGCAGTTTGCCGTGGCTGCAAACGTGAGCGGGGTGGTGATGGCTTCATCCCCCGGCTTCAGCCCTGCCGCAAAAACCGCTCCGTGCAGCGCCGCTGTGCCCGAACTAAAGCTCACCGCATACTTGGCCCCCACCTGGGCCGCAAAGGCTTCCTCAAATTCTGGGACCTTCGGTCCCGTGGTCAGCCAATCGGAGCGCAGAACATCCACTACTGCCTGAATGTCATCTTCCTCAATTGATTGGCATCCATATGGAAGGAGCTTGTCGCGAACAGGAGTCCCTCCTTCGACAGCAATCACTTCGTGGCTGACAGTCGCTTCACGCATAACATTGGACATGCTGCCAAGGTCGCAGCCGGGCGTACTAGCCTCAACTATCTATATCTATGCCGGTACGCGGGCTTTCGTCGCCGCTCCAGGCTCAATCAGTTCATGGAGTTGCTCATGGCTTAACCACTGTTCGTTGCTGTCGCTCGTGTAACGAAAGCCCTCCGGCAGCTCGCGGCCGCGATGCCAGTTCTTTCTGTTCCACCAAGGATGAGATGGCTGGATGATAAACATTTCATCCATCTCCACCGCACTGCGCGCTTCATCTTCGGAAAGCAGCACCTCATGGAGTTTCTCGCCAGGGCGAATTCCGATATATTCGAACACGCATCCTGGGGCAACAACCTCGGCAAGATCCACCAGTCGCATGCTCGGAATCTTGGGCACGAAGATTTCACCGCCATGCATCTGCTCAATCGCCCGAATCACAAAACGGACGCCGTGTTCAAGAGTGAGCCAGAAGCGGGTCATACGAGGATCCGTGATCGTGATGCGGCCTCGTTTGCTCTGCTCCACAAAAACAGGAATCACACTACCGCGGCTGCCGACGACGTTTCCGTATCGAGCGCAACTGAAACGTGTCTCTTGCGCTCCCGCATAAGCATTGGCCTGCACAAACATTTTTTCCGCGCACAGCTTCGTGGCGCCATAAAGATTGATGGGATTCACGGCCTTGTCGGTACTGAGGGCAAGGATGCGCTGCACACACTGATCAATCGCCGCGTCGATAACGTTGCGGCCGCCCATGATGTTGGTCTGTATGGCCTCGAAAGGGTTGTACTCGCAGGCCGGAACCTGCTTTAACGCAGCCGCATGCACTACCACGGTAACGCCGGCCAGAGCGCGCTGCAATCGGCCGGGATCGCGCACGTCGCCAATAAAATAGCGCAGCGTGGAGTGATCGAAGCCGGAAGTGCGCATGTCATGCTGCTTGAGCTCGTCGCGGCTGAAGATCACCAGGCGCTTCGGGTGATATTCCCGCAACATGATTTCAACGAACTTCTTCCCGAACGAACCCGTCCCCCCGGTCACCAGAACCACCTGTTCAGACCAATTCATCAAGCCCGCCTTAATCATTTGTTACATTCATCTCCAAGTCGGCTGAATCCTTGATTCGTGTGTCCTTCAAACCGTACTGTTAAACCGCCAATGCCATTGGCCACTCAATCGGCTGGCCTTGCATTTGCGGAAGCCGGGAAATCTTGAACGCCTCAAGAACGGTCGGCGCAACATCATACAGCCCCATACCGCGCACCGGGGGCGCTCCGATTGCCCTGCTTCGAGCCAGATCTTTTCCCTCCGTCATCAAAAGAATTCCGTCCCAGTTATGGTTAGCGCCGTCCGGTCCTGTATCGTTTTCCTTGCAGTGGATTTTGCCTCCGCCCACCATTCCACTTGACCGCCAGTACAGATCTCCAAAGAAAACGCTCAGGTCGGGGGCAATGTTGCGCGTTTCTTTGTACGCTTCGTCGGCGAGAACTACGCGCGTTCCAATTGGACGTCCCTCGGCGTCGCCCAAGTCTTCAAGCTCCTCTTTCAGTTTTCTGCGCAGTGCGGCGTACTCATGTCTCGGCACCAGGCCGAGTGGTTCTCTGCCCGCAACGTTCAGGCAAATTCGCCCATAGTAGCCGCCTTCACCCCAGGCTTGCGTGCGCGCCCAGTCGACGTCTAATTCATCGAATCGCGTGGGCTCGGTTGGATATCGCTTTAGCGTCAGGTATCCCTTCTGCACCAACCATTCGTTGAGTGCGATGGCGCCATCCATGCGTTTGGCTCCGTGGTCGGAAACTATCATCACTCGCGTATTGGAATCGGCAAACTCGAGCAGTTCGCCCACCAGGGAATCGACATACTTGTAGTACTTATAGATCGCGTCGCGAAAAGGATTTCCGTCGCCGGCATAGAAAATGTGCCGCGCATCCATGAATTGCCAAAAGCCATGATGGATGCGGTCGGTCCCCATCTCGACCATCATGAAGAAGTCCCAGGGCCGGGTCTTGAGCAGATGTTTGGCCACGGTGAAACGCTTCGTGGTCATCTCATAAATCTGGCTGAGCAGCCACTGCTTCTTATCGGTGCGGAAGCCCTTTACGTCCACCATGTAATCGCCGACCAATCTCTGCACTTCGGGGCGAAGATTGTGGGGATAAGTGTATTGGCTTTGCGATCCCGGGGTGAGGAAGCAACTGATTAAAGTGCCGCGCAACGGCTTTACGGGATAAGTCGGCGGCACTCCGATAACGATGGATTCCTTGCCTTCGCGGCTAAGAATGTCCCAGACCGTTTCTTCCTTGATACTGGCCGAATTCACCACGGAAAGCTGGTCGTAGCCGTACTCGCTTCGGTTGCGGAAGCCGTAGATGCCCAGTTCCCCAGGATCGCGGCTGGTCATCATGCACATCCAGGCCGGCACTGTGATCGGTGGGGTGACGCTGCGCAATTTTCCGTGCACGCCCGCTTCGAGCACGCGCTTTATGTTCGGAAGATCATCGAGCCACGGACCAAACACAAGCTCGGGATCGGCGCAGTCCAACCCGATCACCATGACCTTTCGCTTCGGTGAGGAACGAAAAAACAAACACGCTCGCTTTCCGGCTGGGATCGACGATTGCAAGGTAGTATAGCGGAGTTTTTTGCGTTCTCGCGAACCATGTGTGGTTACAAGAAGGGCACCGGGTGCTCAGTTTGGCAAATGTTTTCTCTGGAAGCGATGCTAGAATCGCTGCGAAACTGGCCCATACCAGTGGAGAGCGTTTCGGCCGCGATGAGCCAGCCATCGAGTCGCCGAACTTTCTTCGGACAAGCTTGGGCCGGCCAGCGCTAAAGATTTTTGAACATGGCTTTTCGAGCATGGCTTGAGGAGAATGCATGGATTCCGGACCACTGGTGCAGGCCAACCATCCAACCGCTGGCGAAATACAGCCCGCGACCCTGGATTTTGGAAGGTCGCCGGGCCCGCGCATTTACCCTGAGCTTCTTTCTCAAGAGTCGGCTCTCGGCGAATATGTGCGGGTTCTGGTGAAGCGCAAATGGACCGTTCTGGCCTGCCTATTCACCATCTTTTCCGTGGTGGCGCTGGCTAGCCTCAAGATGACGCCCGTCTACGAGGCGAGTGGCAGCATTGAAATCAACAAGTCCGATTCCAGCCTGGTCAATTTCAACAATTCTCCGACGTTCAATGTCGACTATTACGATCCAACCGAACTGGAAACCGAAGTGATGATTCTGCAGAGCGATCTGCTTGCGCTGCAGGTAGTGAAGGAACTGGCCCTCGACCGGCGGCCGGAGTTCGGCGGGAAAACACCGGCTTTGCGTTCTTCGCTTGACCTTGCTCCCGATCCACTGCAGGTCGATTCTGGCCGAACCTCTGCGCTGCTCTCCAATTTCAGAAATAATCTTAAGGTTACTCTCTCCCCGAATACTCACATCATCAAGGTGAACTTCCGGAGTCCCGACAAGGACTTGACCGCCACTGTGGTCAACACCCTGATGAGCACTTATGCAGAGAACAATTTTAAATCGCGTTTCGACTCCACCATGCAAGCCTCAGATTGGCTATCCAAGCAACTCGTGGACTTGCAGATGAAGGTCGAAACCTCGCAGGAAAAATTGGTCCGTTACCAGAAAGAACATGAAATCCTGGGCATTGACGAAAAGCAGAACATCACCACGGCAAAACTTGATGAATTGAATAAAGCGCTGACTGCCGCGCAATCCGAGCGCATGGACAAGGAATCTGTGTTCCGGCTGGTGCAGGCTGGAGACGCGGATACGATCGCCTCTGCTGCCAGCGTTCTCGACGCGGCTGGAACCGGAAGCCAGTCCGCTTCGTCGCTGCTGGAGGGTCTCCGCGCCAAGCAAGCCGACGTAAAGATCCAGGCAGCCGAACTGAGTACGCAGTTTGGACCGTCTTACCCGAAAGTGGCGCAATTGACCGGGCAGCTTAAAGAAATCGACGCACAGATTCTGAGCGAGACCAAGAAGGTCGCGGGTAAAATCCGCGGTCAGTATATGGCGGCAGTTCAGCGGGAAAGCATGCTGCATGATGCTCTGGAAAAACAGAAACAGGAGGCCAACAAACTTAACGAGAGTGCGATCCAGTACAGCATATTGAAACGAGACCTCGACAGCTACCGGCAGCTCTATGAGGGATTGATGGAGAAAATGAAGGAGGCGGGCGTTTCGGCTGGACTTAAATCCAATAACTTTCGCATCGTTGACGTTGCCCGCATCCCCACTTCGCCTATCGAACCCAATATCCCGCGCAATCTTGCGTTCGCCTTGATGCTTGGATTGACCTCTGGCGTGGGACTCGCCTTCCTGCTGGAGGGATTGGACAACACAGTGCGTACCACTGAACAGGCACAAATGATCTCTGGTTTTGCGCCGTTAGGCATGATTCCACTCGGGTCGAGAACGGCACGTGATGGCGGCGCGAGCGCGAAGCGTCTCGTAATAGCGACCTCCAAAGAAGCGGTAGAGTTGGTCACCCAAGTCAGGCCTCAGTCGCAGATGGCGGAATCCTATCGCGCGTTGCGCACTTCGCTGCTGCTTTCCAACCTGGGATCACCTCCCAAGGTGATTATGGTAACCAGTGCGCTGCCCCAGGAAGGCAAAACGACCACCAGCATTAATTGCGCGGTAGTGCTGGCGCAAAAAGGCATTCGAGTCCTGCTAATCGATGCCGACCTGAGACGTCCGAGTATCCACAAGACACTAGGGATGGGTCCGCGGAGCGGCCTCAGCAATGTTCTGACTGGAAGCGCCACGTTGCAGCAGGCGATCACCAGCTCTTCGGTACTGCCCAACCTGTCGGTATTACCGGCGGGAACTCCCCCGCCCAATCCAGCTGAATTGCTGGCTTCCACCAATATGAGGGATGTATTGGAGGAACTGCGCGGACAATTCGATCACATCGTCGTGGACACACCTCCCGCTCTGTCCGTCACCGATGCTGTCGTGCTATCGCCGCGCGCGGATGCCGTCGTACTGGTGATTCGCTCAGGACAGACCACCAAGCAAGCGCTCCGCCGCTCGCGCGATATTCTCACCCAAGTGAATGCGAAGGTTGCGGGCGTTCTGCTGAATGCCGTCGATTTGAGCTCGCCCGATTATTACTACTATTACGAATACCAAGGGAAGTATAACCGCTACTATCGCGACGATGAATCGCACGATAAAGGGAATAGTGAGGACGAGGAAACCGCTGAGGCAACGCCCAGTAGCGCGTAGGCCGCCAGCGCGGGAAAAAGAATCGGCCGGTTTGTGATTTCACTTTACGCGACAAGATGGAAATACACCTCAATTCTCCTTTGCGAAAAAAGCTTGTTCTCGGCACGGGGGCGGCGCTTTGCCTGCTTTATGTAGTTTTCGCGGGGCGGCTGTTTATCGCCTCGGTATTCGGTGAAACACCGGAACTCGCGAGTCTGCAGCGCGCGGTTCGGCTCGACTCCGGCAACGCCGACTATCGCGATCGTCTGGGGCGCTATTACGCGCTGGTTGCCAGGGAACCAGACGCCGCCATTGAGCATTACCGCGCCGCCGTACAACTCGATCCACACTCGGCACGTTACTGGTTTGATCTCACCTCAGCATTTCAAGTCCTAGGGGACACCTCGAATCAGACCTGGGCGTTGGAACATGCCATCGAGGCCGACCCGAACACGCCTGATGTGGCGTGGGAAGCTGCCAACTTTTATCTGGTGCAGGATGAAGACCAGAAGGCTCTGCGTGAATTTCGTGTGGTTTTGGAAAATGACCCCTCCCTGGCCAACCTCGCAATTCAATATTGCTGGCGCATTCATCCGGATGTGGACGATCTCTTGCACGACGTTGTTCCCCCAAAGCCTCCGGCCTATCTCGCGTTTCTCAGTCTGCTGATGACCAAACAGGAGACTGCCGCAACTGCCAAAGTCTGGGCAGCTCTGATGGCGACTTCGGAAAACTTCGAACTACGCCAGGTCTACGACTACTTCCAATTTCTGATCAATCACAACGATGTGGATCAGGCTCGTTTAGTGTGGCAGCAGGCAGCTCCGCGCTTTGGCCTTTCCTCCTATTTGCCGACGAGGAACAATGTGGTAGTCAACGGCGATTTCAGTCTGGATGTTTTGAACGGCGGATTTGACTGGCAGTATCAGAAGCAGCAGAGCGTTACTCTCACGCTCGATCCCAGCGATTTTCACGGTGGACATCGTTCCCTGCTGATCACATTTGATGGCCCAGGCGTAACGGATGCCGGCATTCGTCAATTCATTGCTGTGCAGCCCAGCACTGTGTACCAGTTCTCTGCGTATTACAAAAGCGGGGAACTTGAGGGTGCCGGCGGCGCGCATTTTACGATTGAGGATGCTTACACCCAAGCCGTCGTGTACGACAGCGACGAACTGAAAGAGGCGGGCTTCTGGAAATCTGCCGCCGGCGAATTCACTACGGGAGACAATTGCAGACTACTGGTACTTCACGTCCGGCGGCTTCCGGAAGGGAGTCCAATCCGGGGCAAGCTCTGGGTCGACGATTTCCGCCTGGTGGCCAAGCAACAGTAGTCCATTTCAATTTCATGAGCGCGCCCTGGATCGCCGGAAAACACCAACGTGAACTCGCGGCCCGAACCGGCGCAGCGCTGTTATGTGGAATCTTTGGCTTGCTGCTAATCGGACCTCTCGCATTCGGCGCAGTAGAAGCCTGGTCGATTTTTCTGGTCGAGGCGGGCTCGGCGACGTTGCTTCTGTTGTGGATCGGCACGCAGGCCTTCGCAGGCGAACTAAAAATCAGAACGAATCCCTTATTTCTTCCGATGGGAGCTTTTGCTCTACTCATCATTGCGCAACTTGTCTTGCGCAGGAGCGCATACCCTCACGACACAATATCTCTAGCGCTTCTGTACATCTCTTACGGAATATTGTGTTTTCTGTCTTCCCAAACTTTTCTCCGGGACTCTCAAGCACGCCGGCTTGCCCTGATTTTCTCCGTGTACGGGGCTGCACTGGCTAGCTTTGCTTTGATCCAGGGCATTTCCTCGAACGGCAAGTTGTATTGGATTCGTCAGCCGCGTATGGGAGGCTGGATCTATGGCCCCTATGTAAACCACAACCATTACGCGGGCTTGATGGAGATGCTCGTTCCCATTCCGCTGGTGCTGTCTCTTACGCGGCTCGCTTCCGCCAAAACTCGCAATCTGGCAGCGGCCGCGGCCGCAGTTATGGTGGGCACCATTTTCCTTTCGGGATCGCGTGGCGGCATGCTCGCGATTGTCACCGAACTTGTGATTCTTGCAGTCATACTTACCAAGCAGAAACGTGGATTGCGGAGCGCGATTGGCCTCGGCCTATTCCTGGTGATTGTGATCGCATTGCTCACCTGGATCGGCGGAGGCGAACTCAGCCAGCGCATCGCTAGCGTGGGAACGTCGCATTCCGAACTCCCGAGCGACATCCGCTCCTTCATCAACCGCGACGGTTTTCGGATGTTCTTGAAGAAGCCGGTTTTAGGCTGGGGCCTGGGAACATTTCCCGTCGTGTACCCGCAGTTCCGCACCTTTTACACGAATTTCTTTGTCAATGAGGCGCACAACGATTATTTGCAATTGCTCGTGGAGACAGGTTTGTTGGGATTCGCGACGATGGTCTGGTTTCTGGTGAGCCTTTACACCACGGCTGTCAAGAAAATCAAGAACTGGAGCGTTGAGATCAGCGGCGCCGTGACTCTGGCTTGTCTGCTGGGGTTGAGCGGTATTCTGGTCCACAGCGCGGTCGATTTTAATTTGCAGATCCCCGCCAATGCCGCCCTGTTCTACGTCCTGTGCACAATTGCCGCCTCAGAACCGTTCGCCCAGCCTGCACGCAAACGCCGGGCTATACGCAGCAAACCTGCTCAAGAAGTTCTGACCCCGCAGGAGCCCTTACAGCAGTCCGCCACAAACTTCTGATTCCATCTGAAAAAGCATTAGGGCGCCAAGCTTTGCCGGACGTGGTAAGGACGCTCTCAACGCCATTGATCGAAAGTCTTCCACCAAATCAATCGCAGCCATTCATCCACGAAGGTTTTCGCCCATTGCCGATGTGTCCACCATCGGAAGCCAAATTGCTCTTCATCCCGGGCGGCCGCTATTGAGTACGCGTATTCAGGAAGCTCCCGCTGAAAAATGCTCAGCGCGCGGCGGCTGTGGAACCCCGAGGTTACGATAAGCACGCTTTTGCCGCCTTCGCGTGCGAGGCACTTTTCCGCATCTTTCGACTCATCCTTCGTCGATAGTCCGTCGATAGGACATATGGTCATTGAGGCGCCTTGCGGTAGATCCTGAATGTACTTCTGTGCCAACTGAATTTGCGTGAATGCGTAGATTGTTGAGTTGGTTGGGACATCGAGCACAATGCGCCGTCCGTATCCTTGTGCCAGAAGTTGCAGGGCGCGGGCCGGGCGCCGATTCGTCTCTCCCGCCAATACCAGAATCAGGTCTGAAGGGCGCGGCGCATCTACAACGAGAAATCGCCCGGCCTTGGCGGCGAACTCGACCGACAAAAAGATTAGCAGGATTGAAACCAGAAGCCACAATCGGTTCATTGCGCCCTATCTTTTCATAAATTCATACCCGACAGGATGAGCCTAATTCGTCAGCGGTAATCGCGCTCGAGGCCCGCAAGTTCCATGACCGCGTGCTAGAATCAAAACGAAAAATCGCTTGAGACGGAAGAAAACTACCTGCCAACATAATGACAAATCACTCCGCCGCAAATCGCCCTCCCAATCAACTAAAAACTAAGATTCAGCAGCGCCAGGCGCGAGTCGGTATTATAGGCTTGGGCTACGTAGGGTTGCCGCTGGCTTTACTTTTCAGCGAACAGAAGTTTGTCGTCACCGGCTTCGACATCGATCGGCGCAAGGTCGATACTCTCGCCCAAGGTGGCTCCTACATCTATCGCATTAGCGCGGATGAGATCCGCGCGGCCAAAGCGCAGGGTTTCTCTGCCACTTCCGATTACTTCAAACTGGTCGAGATGGACGCGGTGATCATCTGCGTTCCCACTCCTCTCAACCAATATCATGAGCCCGACCTCAGCTTCATAACCGATACCACCCATGCCATCGCTCCGCATCTGCAGGCAGGCCAGCTGATTGTCCTGGAAAGTACAACGTATCCTGGCACCACTGAAGAAGTGATGCTGCCCATCCTAGAGAAGGAGAACAAGAATGGCCTGAAGGCGGCCCGAGGCTCGGCGGCCGCGGAAAATGAATTCTATGTGGCGTTTTCTCCAGAGCGTGAGGATCCGGGCAACACCAGCGTAGCGCGCCGCGACATTCCTAAAGTCGTTGGCGGTGTGAATGTGCAAGCCTCCGAGTTGGCCGGAGCTCTCTACGGATCCATCTTCCAGCGGACGGTTCCTGTCTCCTCGCCGGCCGCGGCGGAGATGACAAAGTTGCTGGAAAACATTTATCGCTGCGTCAACATCGCCCTGGTCAACGAACTGAAGTTGCTATGCCTGCGCATGGGATTAGACATTTGGGAGGTCATTGAAGCCGCCTCCACCAAGCCCTTCGGGTTTCATCCCTTTTATCCCGGACCGGGACTGGGCGGTCATTGCATTCCCGTTGATCCCTTCTATCTCTCCTGGAAGGCCAAGGAGTGGGACTTCCGCACGCGCTTCATCGAGTTGGCCGGTGAAATCAACACCAACATGCCCTACCATGTTCTCGCCTCCGTAGGTGCCGCGTTGAACCAGCATAAAAAGTCGGTCAACGGGGCTCGCGTTCTCGTCCTCGGCGTGGCCTATAAGAGAGATATCGATGATCTGCGCGAGTCTCCTGCTCTGACCATCATCGAACTCTTGCAAAAAGAAGGAGCCCAGGTCAGCTATCACGACCCCTACTTTCCCTTCATCGGCAAAGGCCGCAAATATGACTTGCAGATGAAGCGAACGGAACTCGATCATTTGGGCCAGTACGATTGCATCCTGATCGTGACCGATCACACCGACTACGATTATCGGAAGATCGTCAGCGAGGCCCAGTTGGTCGTCGACACACGCAACGCGACCAAGGGTATAAAGAGCCCGAAAGTGGTGCGCTGTTAACCGACGAACGCTAGAAGCTGGCATTGGCTTCTCTTACGTAAAAGACTCGCGTCGAGTGTAAAATTTTGCGCGCTGTTGTTCTTCCCGCATTGGTCCTCCGTGCCGCAACCGTAAGAAATTGAAGGATTAGGGAGATATAGGTCGAAGCCGGCTGCGAAGTGGCCCTTGCCGTGCAGATTTCGACTCGATTAGTGGGCTGGGATTTTTGACAATCTCCGCTTTGTACCACTTTGGTGCCGGTTGAGAACTTTCAAAGCCAGTTGGTGTTAACAGCAACTAGTATTGTCAGCAGCGATATTTTCCGCAGTTCCGCAGTTCAATGATGGTCAAGCAAACGCGTATGGGTTCTTCTGTCTCCCAACCGACACTGTTCTCCCCGCTTCCTCGGACGAGAACCCCTTGGACGGAATTCGCGCTCAGCAGTGGAATGCAACTTGCTGCCTGTGCGTTTCTACTATGGGTACGCCTGCTGTATCCGACGGCGATCTCGCCTCCCGAGCACAGCTTCCGTTCCGTCCAACTTGTCAGCACTCCGGTTACGATTAACCATCAGCCCCAACCGTTTCGTCCCATACTAGCCGAATCTCTGGAGATGCCCGTCAATGCCTTACGGCTCAGTGCCCAGCGTCCGAAAAGTCTAGTAAAGGTCAGCGAGGTTCCTGCTCCCGCGCTCAGCCTCGCAGCCAAGAAACTCGATTCGCTTCCTATCAACTCTGCTCCTGTGATTCCGAAACAGGCAGTGAAAACTAATATATTTTCGAGCGGGAGTTCGGCCAGCCCGACCACGGCACGCGCTGCGGCGCCAGTGCAGACTGGAGGGTTTGGCGACCCGAATGGAATCCCTGCCCAATCCAGCCAGAGCAAGGCCGTCAACGTAGCAGCCCTTGGGTCTTTCGATTTGCCATCTGGACAGGGTCACGGAAACGGCAACGGCGGAGTAAACGGCAATGCCGCAGTAGTCGAAAGTTCCGGCTTTGGCAATGGTATCGCTACGCCAGCCCGCGCACCCGTGACGCCGGGCGCAGTTCAGGCAAGTGGCTTTGCCAGCGCCGACGTGCCCGCCCCGCCCACAGTGCGGTCTCAATCCGGCAGCGCCGTCCGAGCGGTGCCAGCGGAGATTCTTTCCAAACCGACTCCTGTTTACACTCAGGAAGCGAAGAGCCTGCGCATTGAAGGCGAGGTGCTTCTCGAAGTAGTTTTGGAAGCTTCTGGCAGCCTTCGTGTAATGCGGGTGTTGCGAGGATTAGGTCACGGACTCGAT
Organism: uncultured Acidobacteriota bacterium; assembly: GCA_963842075.1. GTDB lineage: Bacteria > Acidobacteriota > Terriglobia > Terriglobales > Acidobacteriaceae > Sulfotelmatobacter. The sequence continues at coordinate 126,597 of CAWJFA010000026.1, forward strand.
GACAATGCCGTCAAGGCCGCGGAACAGATTCGTTTCAAGCCGGCCATGATGGATGGACGGCCGGCCGATTCCACCGTCGTATTACACATTATTTATCAGTTGGCATGAGTTGCCCCCACAAGGTGTCTATGCGTATTTATCGGTTAGGTATCATCCAGCTCTTCCTGTCGTTGCTGTGTTGTTTGCCCGGATCTTCCCAGCCAGTAGTGGCGGCCGGTGCGACCGGCCAAGATTCAGGAACACTTTCTGCGCCCCCTCCGGCATCTTTCGATCAAGTGATGGATCGGGTGGTTGAGCGCGAGCATCTCTTTGTGGCGCAGATGCGCCACATGCGTCCAATGGTGGAGACTTATCTGCAGGACCTCAAGACCGACAGCAGCGGCAACGAGTCACCGGAGAAAGATCAGTATTTTCTCGGGCGCCTCGACATGAGCGACGGACCCGAAGACACTTCCTTTGTTGGTCAGCCCGGGTTTGGCCATCGCATGCTCAACCATCTCACCTCGGTTTACGCCATGCATTTCTTACCTCTGGGGTTCGCCCAGATGGTAGTACTCGACACTGATTTTCAGAGGAAATACTACAACTTCACTTTCGTACGGCGTGAGTTTCTGGGAGAACTGCGCTGCTTGGTCATCGATGTCGAACCCAAGGAGAATTCGGGTACGGGCCGCTTCCTGGGCAGAATCTGGGTCGAGGATCAGGATTACAATGTGGTCCGTTTCAACGGAACCTATTCTCCTCACCCCAAATCCAACAACTATTACCTCCATTTCGACAGTTGGCGGCTGAATCTTCGTCCTGGAGCATGGCTCCCTGCTTATATCTATAGCGAGGAATCGGACCTCAAATATGGCATCTCGAAGAGTTTGCATTTCCGGGCGCAAACTCGTCTTTGGGGATACGACTTGAAGGCCTTCAACAAGAATTCCGAGTTTACGCAGATTCTAGTCGACTCTTCACAGTCGATAAAAGATCAGAGTGATGTAGCTGCTGACGCTAGTCCCATCATGGCCGAGCGCATGTGGGAACGGCAAGCCGAAGACAACGCGGTCGAACGCCTGCAGCAGATCGGGTTGCTTGCTCCCTCCGGCGAAGTAGATAAGGTTCTCCAGACGGTGGTCAACAATCTACTGGTGACAAATAACATCGACTTGCAAAGCGACGTCCGCTGTCGTGTCCTGCTAACCTCACCGCTGGAATCATTCACCATTGGCCATACCATCGTGCTCAGTCGTGGCCTTTTGGACGTCCTGCCTGACGAGGCCTCGCTGGCTATGGTTCTAGCCCACGAACTCAGCCATATTGTGCTGGGACACAAATTGGATACGAGGCTGGCATTCAACGACCGAATGTTCTTTCCCGACGAAGACTCCTTCCAGCGGCTTGATTTCAAGCGACCAGCAGCCGACGAAGAAGCCGCCGACATCAAGGCGTTGGAGCTGCTGAAGAATTCTCCCTACAAAGATAAGCTGGCAAACGCCGGACTCTTTCTAAAGGCCCTGCAGGAACGAGCGCCGGATTTGCCGAATCTGATTCGACCGCATTTGGGAAACAGTTTGGCTGCCGGCAAGAGCATTCGCATGTCGGCATTACTGGCTTCGGCGCCAGCCCTTGAGCCTCAACGCACAGATCAGATTGCCGCGCTTCCACTGGGAGGGCGCATCAAGCTTGATCCGTGGACCGATCAAGTTGAAATGGCAAAGGCAAAACCGGTCGCCCTGACCTCAGCTCGGGAGAAAATGCCGTTCGAGATCACCCCATTCTTCCCTTATTTGACCAGGCTTTCGATTCCAAATGGCGAGAAAGCAGTGCTGAACTCCTCTTCCCCGAAGTGAAAGGAGGTAGCACCTCTATTAGAGCTCGTCTGATTTCGAGTGAATGGCGAGGAAATGAATGCCGCTCTTAGATTGGCGCGCCCTGTCCCCCTGCAAACAAAACCGTGGGTTGTCGACTATTGGATAGAACTGCCAACGTTAGAGAATACGTTGTTAGCGTTGGAACCGATGAGCCGGACCGTACCGACGACGATCACCAAAATTACGGCAAGCATCACTGCGTATTCAGCGATATCCTGACCACTCTCATCGTTCCAAAGGTTTTGCAAGGTTCTTGCCACGGGCTCCGTCTCCTTTGAATTCTTCTTATCCATATCTCTCTCGTGTGACAGGGAGAAAGATTCGCTCATTCTTCCGCCGGATCACTTTTGTCCCGAGGCACGTCTTAAAGGAAGGATAATCGCAGGAGTTGGGCGCGCCAATAGCCCGTTCGTGCCATCCAGGGTTACTTTTGGCTTTGTTCGTTCTAAGCTATTCTCAGGCAATACTTTTTAGAGGAAGCGACTGGTTCACGGCAAACAGCGCCAACTCCAATCGGGTGGATACGCCCAACTTGTCGAAGATGTTGCTGAGATGGTGCTTGACCGTGTCTTCGCTTATCTTGAAGTATTCCGCAATCTCTTTATTGGAGTATCCCGCCACCACTGCGGCAACAATTTCCAACTCGCGCGGGGTTAAGCCAAACTTCTTTTGGCGCGCTTCGTCGCTGGAAGACTGGACCAGCGTCCGCAGGTATTGCACCAGGTTGGAAACGCTCTCCCGCCCCACCCAATATTCCCCCGACATCACGGTTTGAATCGCTTTCAGCAGCAGTTGTGTGGCGGAGTCTTTTAAAACCACTCCTCGCGCGCCCAACTGCAAAGCCTCCACAATCTGGCTCTTTTCCGCAGCTGCTGTGAGCAGGATGACGCGCACCGGAGTTGAACTCGTCCCCGCGCTCAGGTCCCGCAAAGCTTCCAATCCCGGATGCTTGGGCATCGCCAGGTCCAGCAAAAGAATGTCCGGCTTCAACTGCCGGGCCAGTCTTACGGCTTCGGCGCCGTCCGACGCCTCGCCGATCACCTTTAAATCTGGTTCAGCTTCCAGAAGCCGGCGCAGACCATCCCGGAAAATTGGATGGTCGTCGGCAATCACGATCCGTACAAGCTGTGACTTCTTAAAGTTCATGGGAAACTTCTCCAACCCTCGGAACCTTAATTTCCAGGCGCGTTCCCACACCGGGATTCGATTCTACAGTGAGCGCGCCCGCAATTAAACCGACGCGTTCCTTGATGATCGTTGGCCCCTTCCCCAATTGGTCAAGCTGCTCCTGGGACAGGCGGCCGGAAAAGGGAAAACCCTTGCCATCATCTTCCATAGTCAGGCTCCACTGTACTGGACTTTCACTCAGACGCACCAGCGCATGGCGGGCCTGACTATGCTTGCGCACGTTGACCAGCCCTTCTTGCACAATTCGCACCAGTTCCCGGCAAACCTTTCCCGGCATCTCTGGTTTCTCCACGTCGGTAACAAAGCGGGCCGCGATTCCCGTTTCCCTCTGAAAGCGTTCCACGGTGTCGGCCACCACGCTGAGAAATCTTCGAGCATCCACGTCAATCGACTTCATCTGCTGCATCAGTTCTCGCAGCTTCAGAACTTCTTCACGAAGCATGCCCTGGATTCGTCCCAGTTCGCTTCTGACCACGCTCGGCGACGTCTCGGCCTGACGCCGCAGAACATCCACCTGCATCTCCACTGCAATCAGAGACTGCACTGCTCCATCGTGCAGTTCTCTAGCGAAGCGCGCCCTTTCGGCAGCGCTAGCCCGGCGCCTTAGCCGGTGCAGCAGGTAAACGTTGTAAACGGCAGGCCCCACTTGACGCCGCAGATCAAGGAGAAAGCGCAACTGCTCCTGCGTTTCTCCCTGCCACGACGGGTCAAACACGAAGACCCTTCCTCGCCACTCACCTTCAAAGACAAACGAAATCGCAATCACGGACTGGAACGATTGCAGTTCCCTCAGTTTGAGCAGCGCTTCGGTGGGCGGTGAGTCGATAGGATTGCCCTCACCATCGAGTGCGACCACAGACCAGCGATCTCCCTGCTTCGCGGCGTAGCAGACATCCCCTGGAAAATCATCCAGATAACTTTTTCGCCCCCTCGGATTGGAATCCAACCATATGAACTCCGAAGAGGATCCCTCACCGTCGCGCAGTTCCCCCAAAAAACTTCGGTGGCTGTGAATTTCTTGCGAGGCGATAAGCAACCGCTGCGCGCCGTACATGCAGGTGATTGCCGTGCAAATCTGTTGCAGAGTGCCCGTCAGTCCGGCTTCCACTCGCACTTTCGCGAGCATGCTGGTAACTACTGCTTTCTCCGCCCGCAATCGTTTCTGTTGTTGCGAAAGATAACCAAGCAACAAGCCCATCACAAGCAGATAAACTGACATCATGAACAGGCGTTTGGGCTCGAACTCCTGCACATTGACTCGCAGACCCGAGAAAACGCGCCAAGGGAGGCTGCCCGCGTGGGTTGCCCATCGGTGCAATACAACAAAGCTCTCCGCCCACAACAACATTACTTCCGCACCAGCCGTGGCGAGAGTCTCCCACAAGCCCCATCGGTAAGCTGCCGCCGTCAGCACGAAAACAAAGAACAGGAGGAATGGGCTTCTCGGACCTTCCGCAAACACTGAGATAAAAGCTGGCCACACTATATCCGCCGCATGAACCAGGACGCGAAAAGAAGACGTGGATGTCTTCCGGCGACGCAGCAGCATGAGCACCAAAATGCTGTTACCCATGTAAAACCCTAGCAGGCCGTACGCCGCTGGTGAATGCCCCAGTTCAGTCGGGTCCATTTGAATGGCGACCAGGGCCGAAACCGCCAGAAATACGCGCGCCGTAGCCAGCCAGCGCTCGATGCGCCGAATCTCGCTGGGATCGCTGGGAGCTTCCGGTCTGCCCAGAAAGCCGTAATTGTATTCCGCGTTCAAGAGAACACTCCGCTTGCGAATAAACTTGCCACGGTAAAGGAAGTGTCTCGCATATTATTGATAAGAAAGAGTGATAGCAAGGGAAACTTTGTGCCACGCATACTTGGAGTACTCTGCCGGTTGAGCACTAGCGACTCCTTACTCTTTCTGGAGGTTACTTCTGTAACCATGACTTCCTCAAACCCCAGTCTAAAATGGCTGCGAGGATTGTCTTCTTGCGCAAGTATTACAAGCTTTGGACCGCGGCAGTCGCAGTCTGCGTTGCGACGCTGGTCTTGGCTGCGTTCGTCTTACCCCAATCATTTCGCCTGACCGCCTTGGGTGATGTGATGCAGTGCCTCTTGCTGTTTTCTGGGACGATCTCACTGATACCCCAGGCAGTCCGCTCTCGCGGCCGCTTGCGCCTGTTCTGGACGCTCATGGCTACCGGCATCGCATTATGGTTTTCTTATCAGGTGCTCTGGGTCTACTTTGAAGTCTGGCGGCGCAGCGAGGTCCCGGACCTCTGCGCCGGAGACATGATCCTTTTCCTGCACATCGTGCCCTTAATGGCCGCTCTTGCGCTCCGCCCGCACGCCCCGCAGGACGAATATGCCGCGCGTTTGCGCCACCTCGATTTCGCCTTGCTTATGGTTTGGTGGGGATACCTCTACGTTCTCATCGTGATCCCCTGGCAGTACGTCGTGCCCGATGTGGCGCCGTATAACGACAATCTTAACTCGCTCTATCTCATCGAAAAAGTAGCATTTCTCAGTGCTTTGGTCGTAGCCTGGCTAGGCACCAAACGCGGTTGGAAAACATTCTATGCCAGTCTGTTTGGTGCTTGCTTCACTTATGCCGCCGGTTCGCACATCGCCAATTGGGCTATTGGACGGCACCTCTATTACACCGGAAGCTTCTACGATATTCCCTTGGCGGTTTCCATGGCGTGGATTACCGTGATCGGTTTGTGGACCCACGAACGTGAACCGCAAGCCGGGGTCCGTTCCACCTCCACTTCTCACGGCGTGTGGCTGGCCCGCATGGGCATGATCGCCGCCTTTTCCCTTCCACTATTTGCGGCGTGGGCCCTTCTGGATTCGGCAACACCGTCGCGCATACGTTCGTTCCGACTGGTCCTTACCCTGGCTACGGCACTGCTCATGGGCATCACGGTTTTTGTGCGTCAGCGCTTGCTCGACCGCGAATTGATCCGCCTGCTCACGCACTCGCGAGAGTCTTTTGCAAACCTGAAGCGTTTGCAAGTCCAGATCACGGAGTCGGAAAAACTAGCGTCGATCGGCCAACTTGTAGGTGGTGCCGCGCACGAACTCAATAACCCCATCACGGCCATGCTGGGGTACTCGGACCTGTTGTTGCTGAGCAAGCCGCTCAGCCCTGAACAGAACGAAGTAGCGGCGAGAATCGGACAACATGCCCGGCGTACCAAATCGTTGGTAGCCAGTCTGCTTAGCTTCGCCAAACCAAGCCCTTCCGCTATGGCCCCCGTAGATCTGAACACCTTGCTCCGGACCGCCGTCAAGCTTTCGCAACCTCAGTGGCAAGCTCTGAAAATCGATCTGCGAACCGAGTTTCGGTCAGAGCCGCTTTTTGTCCGGGGAGACTCCAATCAGTTGCTCCAGGTCTGCGTGCAAATTATTAATGACGCGCTGCACGCGGTGGATCAGCGCTGCAGCCATACGCTGAGCATTGCTGCGCAACACGAAGAGGACTTCGCCGTCATACTAGTCTCCGATACCAATATCTCCTCCGAGGAAAGAGATGATTCATTCGCTGCCGCCGAGATTCTCTCCAGCCTGGGATTGAGCGCGTGTCAGGGCATCCTACGGCAACATCATGGCAGGATTCTTTGCCAGCAAGACCCGAATACAGGGATCGCAATCCGAGTCGAATTGCCACTCATGTCTTCGTTGCCGCAGAAATCGACTGGAGCTGCGATTCTGGCGACGTGGGAACCTCAACCGTTCCTTTGAGCTGACCGCAAGCGGCGTAAATATCCCGGCCCCGCGGACGTCTCACAAATGCCGGAATTCCGGCTGTCCGCAAAACGCCTTGAAATTCGCCTACCCGGTCAGCGCTGGGGGTAGTGAATTCAATTCCCGGACCTGGATTCAGCGCGATTAAATTTACCTTGCAGCGAAGACCGCGCAGCAACTGAGCTACTTCCCTGGCATTCTCCACTTCGTCGTTCACTCCTCCGAGCAGCACGTACTCGAAGGTGATCCACTCGCGGGTACGCAGCGGAAATGCCCGCGCAGCCGCCATCAGCATCTCCAGATTCCACTTCTTGTTCAACGGCATCAGGCGCGTGCGCAGCGAATCATTCGATGCATTCAACGAAATCGCCAGCTTCGGCCGAATGGCTTCCTCCCCGAAGTCATGAATGCGCGGAACAATTCCCGCCGTCGAAACTGTCATTCGCCGCTCGGCAATACCTACGCCTTCCACCAGCAGACGCGCGGCCTTCATGAAATTCTCATAATTCAAAAACGGCTCGCCCATTCCCATGAAAACCAGATTGATGCGATCCTCAGGCGGTGAAACCTTCTGGTCTTTGAGTACGGCACAAACTTGGCCAACAATCTCGCCTACGGTCAGGTTGCGCTTCACCCCCAACAATGCCGTCAGGCAGAAGTGGCAGTCCACGGCACAACCTACCTGGCTGGATATGCAGATAGTAGAGCGCCCTTGTCGAGTGCTATCTTGCGGGTTCTGACTTTGGTTTCGCTTTTGGGTGGCGCAGCGATTCAGCACTGCGATAAGCTCATCCTCTTCGGAACGGACTTTAGCCCCCGAGGTACTTAAAGCGGCATTCTTAGCCTCCTCACCTGCTTCCGAACCATCCCCAGCTTCCCCGCCGTCGCCCTCGGGCATCCAAACTGTCTCAACGCTCTGGCCGTCAGCGAAAGCAATCAAATACCGCACCGTTCCGTCCTGCGAGGCAAATTTCTTCTCAATCCGCGCCGCACCTACCGTTACTCCGCTGCGCGTCAGTTTTCCGCGGAGTTCATGCGGCAGCGTCGAAATCTCCTCCAACGATTCCGCGCGCTGGCGATACACTGCCTCCATGATTTGCCGGGCTCGATAACTGGGTTCACCCGCCTCGCTCATCAGAGCAGCAAGCTCCTTGCGATCCATCCCCAGCAGCGACGATTTTGGAGATTCAATCATTCGTTTACTAGATTAATACATCCTTGCAACTAACTGATTCCAATATGCTAACTATATATTTGCATTCACATCCAACTGATTTCCGCGGGATGTGCAAGAATATCAGGGGCTGATTTCCGCATCTAATAAACAGCGTTCAATCTGAAGGACCCCAACAATCCATGGTAAAAGAAGTTCGCAATATTCGCCGTCAAGTTTTGCCCCACGGCCTGACCGTGATCACAGAGCAGATGGAGCACATTCGCTCAGCCTCCATTGGCATTTGGCTCGAAACCGGCTCCCGCGACGAAACTCCGCAGTCCAACGGCATCTCCCATTTTATCGAACACATGGTCTTTAAAGGGACCAAGCACCGCTCCGCCGAAGAGATCGCGCGGCAGGTCGACTCCATCGGCGGCAACATGGACGCCTTCACCTCTAAAGAATGCATCTGCTTCAACGTCAAGGTGCTGGACGAGAATGTTCCCGTCGCCCTTGAAATACTAACCGATCTGGTGCTGCATCCCACTTTCACCGCCGAGGACATCGCTCGCGAGCGTGGAGTAATCCTTGAAGAGATCAAAATGGATGAGGACAATCCCGACTACCTTGTCCACGAAATCTTCACTCAGAACTTCTGGAAAGATCATCCGCTTGGCAAGCCCATTCTCGGCACCAAAGAGACGGTGAAGAAATTCGAGCGCGAGGCCGTGCTCGATACCTATACCCACCGCTTTGCGCCCGGCAACATCATCGTGGCCGCCGCCGGACACCTCGACCACGATCAATTCGTCGATCTCGTCGTCAAGCACTTCGAACATCTGAAGCCGGCGAAGAACGGCTTCCACTCCGCGGAGCCGAAAATCGTTCCGCGCATCGTGCTGCGCAACAAGAAGGCACTCGAACAAGTTCAGCTCTGCATCGGCGTGCCCGCCTATCCCATCGCCCACGAAAAACGCCACGCCGGCTACATTCTCAACACACTGCTTGGCGGAGGCATGAGTTCGCGGCTGTTCCAGAATATCCGCGAGCGTCAGGGACTGGCCTACTCTATCTACAGCGATCTTAATCCCTACCGCGATACTGGATGCATGGCCGTTTACGCCGGCACTTCGCTCGCGTCAGCGGCGAAAGTGGTGCGCTCGGTGGTCAACGAATTTCGCGATCTAAAAAATAAGCTCGTGCCCGAGGAAGAGCTGCGTCGCTCCAAAGATCAACTCAAAGGCAGCCTGATGCTCTCCCTCGAGTCGAGCACCGCTCGCATGTCGAACCTCGCCCGCCAGGAGATGTATTTTGACCACTTCCAGGACCTCGATGAACTGATCGAGAAGATCGAAGCCGTCACCGCCGACGACTTGCAAATCCTGGCCCAGGAATTCTTTAAAACCGAATCCGTCGCTGTCACCGCACTCGGCAACCTAAGCGGCCTGAAGATCTCCCGCGATCAACTCACCTGCTGAAACATCAGCCTCGAACTGAACATTCCTCCACTTGGAGAACTAGATGACTGCTCCACTTTCATTTGATCCGGCCCACTCGGCTGTATTATGCATGGACTACCAGACAGGCATCGTCTCCGCTTACGTCAAAGATCAGGACGTGTTGCCACGCGTCGCAAGCGTTCTTAACCAGGGCCGTAGCGCTGGCATGACCGTGATCTACATTCAAGTCGGCTTCCGTCCTAAGTTTCCAGAGATCAGCCCGCGCAACTCTCTGCTCAACGCCATCAAGAATTCGCCGCAACACCAGCGGCTCTTTACCGGCACGGCCAGTACCATTCATGCCTCAGTCGCTCCCGAAGCGGACGACATCATCGTCACCAAGCATCGAGTGAGCGCTTTTACCGGCACGGATCTTGAAATGATTCTGCGCGCCAAGGATATCGAGACTCTGATTCTGTTTGGGATCGCCACCAGCGGCGTCGTCCTGTCTACCGTGCGCCACGCCGCCGATGCAGATTACCGCCTTGTCGTAATCAAAGACTGCTGCGCCGATCTGGATCCAGAGGTCCACGCCTGCCTGGTAGGCAAAGTCTTTCCCCGCCAGGCGACCGTCATTTCCGCAAGCGACTTTCTCGACGCTTTGAAACCGAACCGATAAGCGAACTCCTCTCTCCATCACGTCGGTCATCCCGAGCGACTTGATCTTTGCTTGCGGCAGGGACGGTGCAAGTTAAGACCTAGTTCCCTCGCTTCACTTGGGCTGACCAGCATGCCTCAATGACCGTATCGCGTGCCCCTAGTGTCCCGCCACGCTGAGGACTTCTTCCGGTTCTTTCTCCGCCTCCGCGCTGACATCATCCGTGTCGTGCTCCCGCGTCAACCCCGTCTTCAAATACTGCCGCAGGCACCGTGGACACGGCACATACCCCTCCCGCATCGCCTCCTTCGCCGTCAACGTACGCTCCGAGTTCTTATCGTGAATAAAGGAACATCCGGGAGCATGAAATAGCCTCGCACCGGACGAAACCACGACCACCATGTCAGGAGGAATATCCTTCGCCTGCTCCGCATGCTGCGACTTGAGCGGATTTCTCGACGAACTCGTCAGCGTCAAAGTCCCTGCAATCAATGCCATCGCCGCCACCGGCACCAGCCAAGCCGACCAGTTCGACCAACGACTTCCCTTCACCGCCGTATTCCTCGTCAGCCGCTTCTCTAACCTCTGCCCGAACCCAGCAGGCACTTCCAGCATGCGCTCATCCCCATAAAGCCGGACCACATTCCGCGTCCCCGCCAGCACCGAAGCGCAGCGCTTGCACGTGCGAAAATGCTCGTCCATCGTAGAGCGCAGCCCAGCCTCCACGTCCCCGTCCACGTAATTCGAAATCTCCCGCCACACCTGTTCGCAGTTCAACATTTTCTGGTCTACCATGGCTTGTTCCCCTTCTCGAAAGGAAGCCGGCTGAACCAGCCCTGCTCCCATCCGGCGGCCAGCAGATCGCGCAGCATCAGCCGCGCACGCAACAGCCGCGTCTTTACCGAAGCCACAGTGATGCCCAGTGCTTCGGCCGTCTCCTGAATGTTCAGATGTTCCATATCGCGCAGCATGAAGACCTCGCGATATTTTCGGTCGAGGCTGCTCAGGGCCTCAGCCAGCCGCTGCCGCACTTCTTTGCGCTCCAGCGCTTCTGAGGGAATCTCGCGCCAGTCGGCGAAATCTCGGGGTGCATATTCACTTTCCTCCTCGCGACGGTCGTCGAGTCCTTCCATGGGCACTGTTCGCTCCCTTCGCCGGCGCATCAGAGCCTCATTCACCGTAATCTGAATCAGCCATGTGCTGAATCGCGCCTCGGCGCGAAATTGCCGGATATTCGCGAACGCCTTCAGCATCGCCTCCTGCGCCACATCTTCCGCGTCATGCTCGTTGCGCAGAATCGCGAGCGCAGCTGCGTAAACCCGCCGCTCATAAGGCCGCACCAGTTCGTAGAACAATTCGGACTGCCCACCCTGCACGCTCGAAATCAAATCCTGCTCGCGTGTGCCGGCCTGCCCCGGATTGTCGATCACAACCATTCTTGCTTCCGCATTCTGCGCACATCCGCGAAAATCGTTTATCACCACAAAGGCCACGAAGGTTTACAAAGGATTGGCTCGCATTTTTACCTTCGTGAACCGTCGTGCCCTCCGCGGTTAATGTTTTTTACCGCTCAGTATTCTGGATCCTTCTGCCACCCCGTCAGCATGGACACGAAATTCTTCCACCCGTGCAGAATTACCATCACCAGATGTCCCAAGACAAAAAACAAAATCGCCCACATCACTGCGAAGTGCCAGATGCGTGCATAGTGAAATCCTCCCATCATCCAGGCGAGCCACGAAAACTGAACCGGCTTCCAGACTGCGAGACCGGTTAAAACTGAAAGCACGCCGAGCCCGATCACCGCGGTGTAAGCGTGCTTCTGCAGCGGGTTGTAAGCCTCACGAACTGGCGGCTTCGCACCAAAAAAGAAATAGTGCTTCACCATCGGCCACACGCCCGGAAGGTCACGCGGCGTGAACAGAACCTGCCGATAGTTCCCGCTGAAAAGCTGGTAACCCACATAAAGAATGCCTGTCGCCATGTAGATCCACATAAAAGTAAGGTGCCACTGCAAAGCGCCGCCTAGCCAGCCGCCGATGGCGAATGCCTTCGGCCAATGCAGCAAGTCCTTCTGCGGAATCTTGGCGCCAAAGCTCGGGAAAGCGCGGAAAATCTGCAACCCGCTCCCCACCATTACAAACAGCGCAACCGTATTGACCCAGTGACACAGCCGCACAACGAACGGATGCTCGTAGACGGCACGGCCCACCACGGTGGGCTCGTCGTCTTTTCCTCTTGGTTGAACAATTTCAATGACTGAACCGCTCATTTACACACTCCAATATTTCGCCACGTTACGAGCATCACAACCCGTAAAACCACGAGTAGCCCTGATCTTCCCAGTAGCCCACTTTGTCGAGAACGTGCGTGACTTTCAATTCAGTTAAATATTTGGCCTGCTTGTACCCGATCTTTGTGGGAATTTGCAGCCGCAAAGGTGCGCCATGCTCCCGCGTCAGCGGCTGATCGTACATTTCGTAACAAAGCAGCGTCTGCGGATGCAGCGCCGTGGCCATATCCAGCGATTCGTAATAATCGTCGGCGCAGTTCACCGTAATGAAGCGCGCCCTTGGATCGGCGCCCACCATGTTCAGAAAATCCGAGAGGCGTGCTCCTCCGAATCTCCCAATTACGTCCCAACCCTCCACGCAGATGTGCCGGGTGTTCTGCCGCACCCGTGGTAAAGCTTGAACCTGCGCCAGTTTGTATTCGCCGGGTTTCTTGACCGCACCACTAACGGCCAGAGTCCAGCTGGCAAAGTCCACTCCGGGATCGTCAACGTCATAACCGTTGATAGGAAATCTCGCGAGCGGCACAACATCGGCATCGTCAAAGGTCGGCGCCAAATGGCCTGACCGGAAAAGCCTCGCCGCACTCCAATCGCTGAACCTTAAGCCTCTCCTGAGCAGACGTTCCTGCAGGCCAGGAACAGCAAAAGCGCCCAGCGCCAGCACCGGCGTCAGCTTGAGCAATTCGCGTCGACTGACCTGCTGGAATTTTCTTTCATCCATTTTGCGACCCTTATTCTTCATGCATTTACCTGTGTTAAAAACGTCTCATCTAGCATGGGATTCATGAGAGTCGCCGAAAGTTTCACTCGCTTCCAGAAGTCCCAGTCTAAGAATCATACTGGGCTGAAGTTCGTCCGTATCCCACCTTTTACTAGCGTTTCGAAGCTTTGCGGGGCATACTAGTACGCGACCCAGGCCGATACCCAGGTCTCAAATGTCCGAACTACGAACGATCGTACCGAAACCCGAGCGCGCACTCCTGTCGGAGTCCGGAAGCGCTGCGCCCGAGGATCCCAAACAGCGGCGATTGATGTTGGGGTCGCTTTGTCTGCTTCTCCTCGCGTTGGGCATCGTTCTTTGGCATGATCGCGATTTCTGGTTCCCAGAGACGCCGGAAGCTGAGTCCGATCAATCAGCTGAGAATTCTCCGATCGCCAGGAAAGCTCCAGCTCAGCCGACCGCAGTTTCAAAACCAGCGCCACCGGGGAAAACGACACACCACGTCGCACTACACATCGAGACTCCTGCCCCTTCAACTCCGGCTCTTTCGACGCCAGTTCCTCCCGTGGCCATAACAGCCCGCACGGTATTGCCCCCGCTGGATGTGGAGGTCGTCGCCGGAGATACGCATCGTACCATCCGGCCTGGGAGCAGTTCAGTGCATGTGGAATTGCAGCCCGGTGTACCGGCGGAGCCGATCAGGGAGGTGGACGCCACGAGCACGGAAAGTGCGGCCAACGTAACCAGCAACACCGCCGAGCGAGTGCAGATGTCTGCCGACGCGTCTGAGATTGTTACCCACCCCGTGCGGCCCAATTATCCGTTGTTGGCGCGCCAAATGAAAGTGCAGGGCTCGGTAATTCTGCTCGCGCTAATTGGCAAAGATGGAATCATCCAGAATCTGCGCGTAGTGAGCGGGCCGCGTATCTTGGCCTCGGCCGCCCAGGATGCAGTCCGGCGATGGCGCTTCAAACCACACTTACAAGACAGCGAAGCAGTCGAGACTCAGGCTCAGATCACCGTCAATTTCACCATCTCAACAAACTGACCTCGCGTATTTCTAATTCCACATTCAGTTCATCGAGGGCATCTGGAATGCCTTCGCTCTGGCTCTCTGCCCTGCTTCAAGAACAATAGTTGAACGTGACGGACGGGAAGAAGCAACAAGAATGGCGGCTAACGGGATGAACGGGAAATCTTAGTCGAAAATAACGAGCGCCTCGATCTCTCTCGAGATTGAGGCGCCCGGGCAGCCCTCCCCCAGAACTGCTCATTCACGAAATTAAGCGGGAGGCGGGATATTGCAAATGGCACTCCCGTGCCATTGGCGTGCCCCAAAAGTGCTATACCCCTTAACTTGTTCCAAAACAAGCTTTTCTCCACGGTTCGCTGCTTCACATTAGATCCTGCCGACATTTTCCACCTCTGAAGTTGGCGGCGGTTTTGCCGATGGACAAACCAGCGGCACTCTTTGGCAAACCATCATGCCAGCCTTTCAAGATCCCGATATCTACCGCGACATTCTCGACGGGCTACAGATCGGCGTAAGCGTCCTCGATCTGCAGAGAAAGATCGTCTTCTGGAGCGACGGTGCGGAACAGATTACGGGCTATTCGCGGATCGACGTGCTAGGTCATTCCTGCACCGACAACATTCTTCTGGACTGTAACCAAGTTCGTTGTGAAATGTGCACCGGGAAATGCCCCATAACAACCGCGTTACATGATGCCAGACCGGTCGAGGTTGTGAGCTTTGTTCACCACAAGTCCGGACATCGGACTCCGGTACATTCTTGGGCAATTCCGCTGCGCGATAAGCACGGCTCAATTATTGGCGTCATTCAGACCTTTGAAGGCGAGGTTGAAGTAAATGGCCCTGACCCGAATGACCAGAGCATGAAAGAACGCGGCTGGCTGGATGATGCGACGGGATTGACAAACCAGGCAATGATGCAGTCGCACCTGCGGGAAACTTTGGGCACGTTCGCCGAGCTTCAGATTCCTTTTGGCGTCGTGTGCCTGGAAGTCCATGAACTCAATGAGCTCCGCGCCCGCTACGGGCAGGAAGCGGCCAGATCCATGCTTCAGGTACTGGCTCGCACCTTGAGAAGTACCGTATGGCCAACAGATTTTGTTGGCCGCTGGGACGAAACCAGATTTCTCGTGATCTTGTGCGGTTGTCGAGAAGATGCGCTTCAGGTCGTCACTGGGCGGATGCGCAGGATGATGTCCAGCAACACTATCGTGTGGTGGGGAGAGCAACTCAGGGTGAAAGTATCGGTCGGGTGCGCTGGCGCTATCTCCGGCGACTCTGTGGAATCGCTTTTGCAGCGGGCGCAGCGGGGCCTTGGTGGAATTCAGGCGGCCGAACCCGTCGTCTTGGCCGCGGGCTCAACCTCACCGTCGACAGGTTGAGCCCTACAAGTTAACTCATGTTTGCAATTATCGGCATCGTCGTCGTCTTCGGCTGCGTGGTAGGCGGCTATTTGATGGAGCACGGGAACCTCCGCGTTCTTATCCAACCGGCGGAGTTGGTCACCATCGGCGGCGCCGCCATCGGGACCGTCCTGATTGCCAATCCTCTTCACATTCTCAAGCAAATTGCCGGCGGCATCGGGGGAGTCTTCGGTGGTTCCAAATACACTAAGCAGGCTTACATCGATTCTCTGAAGATGATGTATGACCTGTTGAACAAGGCCCGGAAGGATGGACTGATGGCCCTGGAGGGAGACGTGGAAGAACCGGACAAGAGTTCTTTGTTCTCCAAAGGACCAGCCGTTTTCAAAAACCACCACGTCCGGGACTTCGTGTGTGACTCCCTGCGCATGGCTATTACCGGAGTCGATGCCTTTGATCTCGACCAAATGCTGGACCTCGACTTGGAGGTCCACCACCATGACGCCGAACAACCTACCGCCGCTCTCACCAGCGTGGCCGACTCTTTGCCGGGTCTTGGCATTGTGGCCGCGGTGCTGGGCATCGTGATTACCATGAGCGCAATGGGCGGGCCTCCGGAAGAGATCGGAAGAAAAGTTGCGGCCGCGCTGGTGGGAACGTTCCTGGGAATCCTACTCTGCTACGGGCTGGTCGGTCCGATCTCGGCCAACATGACCAAGGCTGCGGGCGAGGAGCATGCCTATCTCTACGTGCTGCGGGTTTTGATTGTGTCTTTTCTGAAGGGCACAGCACCCATCATGGCCGTGGAAGTGGCGCGGCGTGCAGTTCCGGGCCATGTGCGGCCATCGTTCAAGGAAGTGGAGGCGGCCTGCCGCAACCGCGCGGCCGCGGAGGATGGAGCAAACGCGGCCGCACCAGACGCCGCAGCCCCAGCGGCGGCCCAATAAACTCAGGCACCGCATGAACAAGACTCGTCCCATCATCATCCTGAAGAAAAAAGGCGGTCATGGCGGCCATCACGGCGGCGCCTGGAAGGTCGCCTACGCCGATTTCGTCACCGCCATGATGTCACTGTTTATTGTCTTGTGGCTGCTCAGCAGCAGCAAACCAGTGCAGGAAGCCGTGGGCGGCTATTTCCGAGATCCTAGCGGTACAGCCACGAAAATTGGGTCGACCATGGAGGGCGCAGGCGAGAATTTTACTCTCACCAAAGACAACATGCCCAAGCTGAAAGACCAGCTCGAGCAAAAAATCCGTGAGATGAATGACTTCGAGAAACTCAAAAGCCATGTCGAAATGACAGTCACTGCTGAGGGTCTGCGCATTGAATTGATGGAATCCGCCTCCGGAACTTTCTTCGACAGCGGCAGTCCCAAACTAAACCACGACGGTCGCGAGTTGTTGGTCACTCTGGCGCAGGAAGTCGGCAAACTGCCCAACAAACTCTCTATCGAAGGCCATACCGACTCCAAACCCTACGCCACGTCAGGGAACTACAGCAATTGGGAGCTTTCCACGGATCGCGCCAACGCTGCTCGCCGCCTCATGCAGGCGAATGGAATCGGACCCGACCAGATTACACAAGTCCGCGGATTTGCCGATCAGCGTCTGCGCAAACTCGACAATCCTCTCGACCCATCCAACCGCCGCATCTCGATCATCGTGCAATACATCCTGAAAAAGGACGAGAAGGAAGACGCCAAGCCCACCGCCGGAAGCGAAGGGAAGAAGCCGGACGAAAAGAAACCGGACGACAAGAGCTCACTCCCGCCCGCGAAAAGTTCCGCCGCGAAAAAATAGAAACAACTTCGTCCGTGTACTCTCTGTTCGCCCTGCCTAAGAATTTAGCCATGTACCTCCAGGCTGTATAATCCCCGTTCGACTTACACTCAGGAGCTCCGCAATGAAGACTTTCTTCCGCTTGGCCGTCCTTCTTCTCGTAACGTTTTCGCTCGCCCCCTTGTGGTCACAGGAAAAGTTAGATCTGGAAACCATCAGCCGTATTCGTTACGAGGGTTTCCGCGATTCCAAAATCATGGAGTTCGCCTCGGGACTGATGGATTCTATCGGCGAGCGGCTCACCGGTTCTCCAAACATGAAGCGCGCCAACGAGTGGACCCGCGACCAGTTCACCGCCATGGGTCTCTCCAACCCGCACCTTGAGCCTTGGGGACCTTTCGGCCGTGGCTGGGCCAACCAATACGTCAACGTTCGCATGACCTCGCCGGATGTGGTCACGCTCCTTGCCTACCCAAAAGCTTGGACCCCCGGCACTAACGGCGTGATTCAGGGCAAATGCGTTCGCGCCACCATCGACGACAAGAAGGATTTCGACAAGTACAAAGGCAAGCTTGCCGGCATGATCGTGATCCTGGGCCCAGACGCCGACGTCAAACCGATCGCCGAGCCGCCGTACAAACGCTTGAGCGACGAAGATCTTGCCAAGCTCGCCGACTACCAAATTCCAGGAGAACATCCGCCTTTCCGCTTCGCCGATTTCGTGAAACGCCAGCAGTTCATAAAAGACTTGAACCAGTTCTTTGCCGACGAAAAAGTTCTGGCCGTGATTGACCACAGCCGGGGCACTTCTGGCGGCGGCACAGTCTTCGTGCAGTCCGGCGGATCGTACAAGACCGGCGAGACCACCACGGTACCCCAACTCACTATGGCCTCAGAACACTGGACCCGCATCGCCCGCCTGCTGCAGCAAAAGAAAGACGTCTCGCTCGAAATCAATGTCAACAATACCTTTTACGACGACGATGCCATGCAATACGACACCATCGCCGAAATTCCGGGCACCGACAAGAAAGATGAAGTCGTGATGCTCGGCGCGCACCTCGATTCCTGGCACGCCGGCACGGGAGCCACTGACAACGGCGCCGGCACCATCGTCATGATGGAAGCCGTCCGCATCCTGAAAGCGCTCGACATCAAACCTCGCCGCACTATCCGCATCGGCCTGTGGAGCGGTGAAGAAGAAGGTCTGCTGGGCTCGCAAGGTTATGTCGAGCATCATTTCGGCTCCCGTCCGCCCATGGACGACCCTGGAATGAAAGGCATGCCCACACTACTGCGCCGGGAGGCCGGAGAAGTCACAGTAAAACCGGAGCAGGCCAAAGTCTCCGCCTATTTCAACCTAGACAATGGCACCGGAAAAATCCGTGGCATTTACCAGCAGGAAAATGAGGCAGTAGCTCCCATCTTCGAATCGTGGATGAAGCCCTTCAAAGATCTCGGCATGAATACCCTCACCATGCGAAACACCGGGGGCACGGACCATCTTTCGTTCGACGCAGTCGGCATCCCGGGATTCCAGTTTATTCAGGATCCCATCGAGTACGAAACGCGCACTCACCACTCGAACATGGATGTCTATGACCGCCTTCAGCCCGACGACCTGAGGCAGGCCGCCGTTATTGTCGCTGGCTTTGTCTACGATGCCGCCATGCGTGACCAGATGCTCCCTCGCAAACCAATCGAGAAGCCTCTGCCCAAAGAGCTAGAAAAGAAGGAAGAAGGCCAGTAACCCAGGCTGCCACGAAAAACTCAGCTGCGTGTGCCCTACTTCACAAACGTCAGCCCGTGCGGCACAACCCACCTGAAAACGTAAGCGTACAGCATCACGATAATTCCCACGATGGAACCTAGCGCCACCGAGTGCCACGCCACATATCGGAAAATAATTCCTTCGTTTCCGACCTGCTCGGTGGCTGCCGTAGCAATCGTGATCGACTGCGCGTCTACCATCTTGCCCATCACGCCGCCACAACTGTTGGCCGCGCACATCAGGACTGGATCGATGCCAAGTTGCTGAGAAGTAATTCTCTGCAAACTACCGAACAGCGCATTCGACGATGTGTCGCTGCCGGTAAGCGCTACTCCCAGCCATCCCAGAAACGTTCCGAAGAACGGATACAACCATCCCGTGCGCGTGAACGCCAACCCCAGCACGGCGTCCAGCCCGGAGTAACGCGTCACGTATCCCAATCCCAGCATGAATGAGATGGCAATCATCGCCAGCCGCATGCGCACCAGTGTCTTCCAGAAAATCTTCATCAGTTGCACCGGACCTTGTCCCAGTAATAGTCCGGAAACGATTGCAGCGAAAAAGCATCCAGTCCCGGTAGCCGAGAGCCAGTTGAAATCGTATCGCGCTGCCTCAGGCGTCGGCTTCGGAACGACAGGTGCGGCGCGGAAGACAGCATTGTGCAAGTAAGGCACATCCCAACCTGGCGGTCCGGGACGCACCTTCCCATTCGGAAGGACCACTTTAAAAGCCGGTGTGGTGGCCTGATTCATTGCTAGTTTTATTTTTGGCAGCCCCCAGAGCAGCACAAACAGCGAGAGAATCGCGAATGGCATCCACGCTTTCAAAACCTGCCCCGCGGTATAGCTGCGTACCTTCACCAGTCCATCGAACTTCTCCGCCGTCCACTCGCCGCCAAACTGGTCGGTGATTTCGGCCGTTGGAGGCGGAAGCGGCGTCGGCTTTTCATCGTAATCGAATCGCCAGATCCTTTTCGGCTTCCAGAATCGGAGGAATGCCAGCACTGCAACCAGCGACACCACGCCTCCCATGATATCTACTAGGTTGCTGTCCACGTAGTTCGACCAGAAGAATTGCGTGAGCGCGAACGAACCCCCGACTACCGCGATGGCAGGAAATACTTCGAAAGTATCCCGCCAGCTAACCATGGTTTTTACCAACCAAAACGGAACGATCACCGCGGTGAAAGGAAGGATGCGCCCGATCATGGCGTTGAGATCGGATTCCGGCAGCGCCGTCACCGCCGCCAGCGTGTGAACCGGCGTCCCGATTGCTCCCCAAGCCACCGGCGCCGTATTAGCGATCAGGTTCAACGCGGCGGCGTGAAAAGGTTTGAATCCCAGCCCGATCATAAACGCGCCGGCAATCGCCACGGGTGCGCCGAACCCCGCTGCTCCCTCGATGAATGCGCCGAAACAAAACGCAACCAGCAACACTTGCAGCCGTCGATCCGCCGTGATTCCGGCGATCGACTCCTTCATGATTTCAAATTGCCCGGTTTCAACCGAAATATCGTAGAGATAAACCGCGGCCAGAACGATCCAGGCGATCTTCAAAACGCCGAACGCTACCCCATAGCCGAAGCTTAATGCGGCCAGCACGGGAGGCATCTTGAAACAAATAATGGCAACTAACACTGCGGTCGTTGCTCCGGCGATAGCGCACCAGTGCGGCTTTACTTTGAGGCCGGCAAGCAGCGAGAAAAGAACAATAATGGGAAGCGCCGCAATTAGGGTGGAAAGCCACCAATGACCGAGCGGATCATAGATCTGGGTCCACTGCATCACTGCCTCCTTGCAAACGGAGTCTGGTGCTTTGAGATTCGTATCGGCGATATGCCTTTAGGCATACCGCAACTGCCGCACTGTCAATCGCTCCTTCAGACGCTGCAGAATCAGTTCCCTTCCCAACTCTTCGGAACGTTCACATAGGAGCGATCCAAAGCCGCGACTGACGGACACCCCAACAATCGCAACGTCCGTTCCAAATCAACCCGCAGAATCTCAATCGCGCGGTCAACGCCGGCTTCCCCCGCGGCCGCCAGCCCGTAAGCGTAAGCGCGTCCGCAGAGCACCGCGCGGGCGCCCATGCACAGAGCTTTCGCGATGTCAGTGCCGCGTCGAATCCCCCCATCCATCAGCACTTCGATCTGTCCCTTCACCGCGTCCACTACTTCCGGCAACACCCGCAAAGAAGCGGGAACCCCGTCCAGTTGTCGCCCGCCATGATTGGAAACCGAAATCGCCACCGCTCCTTCGTCAATCGAGCGCCGTGCATCGTCGGCTGTCAGCACACCCTTCACTACGATCGGCCCTTTCCAAATTGCTCTAATCCATTTCAGGTCTGCCCAAGTGACAGCCGATTCCGCCAATGCCGCAGCCACATCGATGAGTGGCAAAGGCCCTCTGCCTGGCACAATCACATTCGGAAGTCCGGGCAAGCCGCCATCCATGAAATAGCTGATGAGCCAACCCGGACGCGACAAAATCTGCGGAAGAAAAGGAATTTTCTCGAACGGCCCCCCACTAATGAGCTCCTTCATGCCATTGCGATAATCACGCTCCCGAATTCCCGACACCGGAGTATCAATCGTGACCACCAGCGCGTTAAATCCCGCGACGCGCGCTCGTTCAATCGCGGCCTCAGCCGCCCCGCGTCCGCCCATCAGATAAAGCTGATAAAAAACTGGGCCCGTCGAGCCCGCTCTCACGTCTTCCAGCTTGTGTCCGGAAATCGTCGAGAGAATGTAGCCGATGCCTGCTTTGCCCGCAGCCCGCGCCGCCGCCACTTCCCCGCCCGGATGCATCAACCGGCTATATCCAACCGGCGCGAGCATGATCGGAAGCGCCAGATTAAATCCGAGAACCGTGGTACACATACTGCAGTCCGCTAGCGCCACTGCATGCCTCGGCCGGAAGGTGACATCATTAAATATCCGACAATTCTCTCGGAGAGTAACTTCGCCTTCAGCGCCACCGTCAAGATAGTCAAATACTGATTTGGGTATGCGCTGGCGGGCGATGGGCCGGAAGTCTTCAATACTCACAACCCGTGGCGAGGCTACTGATCGTGCTGCTCTAGTCATCTGCAATCCAAATCCCTGGTGTCTTGAAACAGCCGGATATCGTACCACTCCGCGAATCCACGAGCGATGGAAAAATTCCCGAGCCGCCGGAATCTAGCCGATCGTTCGACTATCTTTCCTACTCAGCCAGAACCGCACCGGATTGCGCTCGACGGCGATAGCGTATCCACAAGTAGGCAACCGGCCCCGAAGCTAGCATCAGTAACCCCCACTTGCGCGTGGCCACGTCACTGTAGATCATCGCCCAGGCGAAAAGCAGAGTGGGAGCGATTACGATCATGAGTGCTCCCGCCTTTCCGCCCGCTACGCGGAAACTTCGTGGCGCACCGGGATATTTGCGCCGCAGTTGCCAGAAGGAAAGCACGGTCTGGATGGATGTCGCCATGCGCGTCCACGCATACACCCCGATGAGTTGAGGCACGGTGAGGAATGCCAGAGCGGCGCAGAAAATCGTGGATAGCACAATCGACCGTACTGGCGTCCCGAATTTGGCGCTGACTCTTGCCAAGGCGGGATGAAGGTAGCCGTCTTCCGCCATCGTAAGCGGAACACGAGTGATCGACAGCAGCGTGCTATCCAGCAGTACAAAATTTCCAATCACCGATGCTGCAAACATTGCGGTGCCGAGTGCACCGCCTCCCACCAGCCGAGCCGCCGTCACCAGATATCCAGTTTCCCACTCACGCCAATTCCCCAAAGCTGTCAAACCTGCAGCCAGCGTCAGCACGTAAATTCCAATTGCAAGAGGAACGACGATAGTTAGTCCAATAGGGAAATTTCGCGCCGGGTTCTCTACTTCCTCAATCACTGTCGAAAGTTGTTCATAACCGGCATACGACCAAAGCGCGATGGCCAACCCTACTCCGAACGCTCCTTGCCAGGGCGTGCCGGTTGGCAAGAAGGGATGAAACGGATTGAAGTGCGCGTGCCGAAAACCCAGCACCACAAAAACCGTTACCGGCCCTGACATGATGAGCAGCAAGATAAGGGTGAGTTTGCCCACCAGGTGTATACCGAGCACATTGAGGCTGGCGACCACCAACAGAAAACCAAAAGCTACTGACCAGTGTTCGGCGCGGGAATGCACGGGCAACCACTCCTCGAGATAGTCCGCCATCGCCACGCCGTAAGACGCAGCCATGAGGAAGGTGCCAGTCCAATTCCACCATCCAGACTGAAACCCCCAAAAATCGCCTAAAGCGGCGCGACTCCAGCGGTAGAAACCACCTTCGACGGGCATCAACGTCGTCATTTCCGCCGTCGCTAAAGCAATCGGAACGCTGAAGAGTAACGGCACAATCAGAAGGAAAGTCAGGCCGAGTCCAGGTCCGGAGGTGGAAATCATCGATTCCAGCGAGAAAGGGCCGCCCACGCAATAAGCGAACAGCAGGGCAACAAAAGGCGCCAATCCGATCCGCTGCAAATTTCTAGTGGGAGCATAAAGCGAAGACGGGACGACCGAAGGACCACTCGCCGGCGAATTCGAACGCATCGCTCCTTGACTCCACCAGGGAAAGCCGCCTGGAGCATTGAAGACTATGAGAGCTGGATTCTTAAGTCAATGCTAGCTGTGCGTGGCATGTCGTTCACGACACTTCGATATGATCCGCGTCAGGCCAGAACGATATCCGGCAACTCGGCGAGTGTAGTGATTTGCCCGTCGGGCGCGTCCGGGATTCGCTCTGGCGGTTGGCCGAATCGGTTGCACCAGAGAACCCGGAAGCCAAACGCCTTGGCGGAGTACGCGTCCCAGCCATTCGAGGAGAGAAAGCAGGCGCGCTCCGCTGCAACGTTCAGGCGCTCGCAAGCTAGCTTATAAACCGAAGGATGCGGCTTGTAAACCTTCACTTCCTCCACCGACAGCAGGGCGTCGAACATCTCGATTATTCCGGCGTTGCCAGCCGCCGCAGCCAGCATTGTGGGCGTCCCGTTAGAGAGGATCGCCAGCCTCATGCCCGCCGCCCTAAGGCGCTTCAAGGTGTCAGCGACTTCCGGGTAAGCATCTAGAACCAGATAAGAGTTCATGAGCCGGTCGCGCAATTCCGGGTCTTCGAGGCGCATCGTCGACATGGCAAAATCGAGGGCCTCGCCGGTCACTTGCCAAAAATCCGCATGGTGGCCGGCGAGGCCGCGCAGCCACGTATATTGCAATTGCTTCGATCGCCACAACTCGGCAAGTGGCTGCCACTTCTCTGCCAGGGAATCCTGTGCACTGCGGGCGGCGCTATTGACATCGAACAGAGTGCCATAGGCGTCGAAGACGCAGGCCTCGATGCCGCGAAATTCTTTCTTCATGGGATTTTGAATCTTTCTTCTCAGCTTCGATGAGGAGCCCCTATCGGAAGCCGATTGAGGCGAAAGTCTAACACGCAGCCCTAAAGCTCAGGACTAGATGGCGGGCAGACGAAGACTTAGGCGTAGGCGATGGAATGCTTTTCCATCCAGCGCTCATCCCGGACTCTGTTAATGTTCCGCGTGGCCTCGCCCGCAGCGCTCGCCGTCAGACGCCGACTTTCCCAGGCCAAGCTTGCCCCAAGGCCGATTACACCACCCACCAAACCAAAGGCCAGCGCTCTTCCGACCGACTTATTCCGGCTTCCCGAAAAACTGCCTAACAGACCAATGCATGCACCAATCGCGGCAGGTTCGAAGGCATTTCGGATTGACTCGCCAACGAAACCAGCAAGAGGGCCTCCGTGAAGAAATGCTTCCCGGCCCCAACGAGCTCCGTCCAAGCCTGAATTCAGAAGCCTTCGGCCATATTCAACTTCGGACCTTGACCACCTTCGTAAACTCATGAGATTGCCTTCCTGTGAAATTGCCTTTCCCTCGGGTCGATTGAAAAAAGATACATCTCTATCTACTAAATCATCCGCCCAGTCTTGAGTCCGTGGTGTCAGTCACATCTACATGTGAGACGTCTCACAAGGGAGCTTCTTCTTTCGCGTAACTGCGCTCACATTGATTGGTGATAGCGGACACTGCTTCAACATGCCTATTCGGGCGATAACCATCTTGTCCATCCTGGACTGGGACACGTCCAGGAAAGGTCAGATCGGGATCAGCCGCGCTATCGAAAAAAGGGTCGGCTTTGCGCACCCGGCGCTGTTCTTACGGCAATCGCCGTGAGTGCACTCCCGTCGGTTCGCAGGCATTCCTAGCCCAGGAAGGCATACATGTCCAAGCATCCAACGATCGCCGAACATCTGCAAGCATCGGGCGTCTCCCGGAGAAGCTTCATTCAGTTGTGCAGCATGCTATTGGTGACCGCCCCAGTAGGACTGGCCCTCACCGGCAAGAAATCGGTCTTGCAGATCGCGGAAGCGATTGGCAAGACGAAGCGGCCCTCTGTGATCTGGTTGCATTTTCAGGATTGCACCGGATGCACGGAGACTCTGCTCCGTACCTCCGCCCCGGATGTAGCTCATCTCATTCTTGACGTGATCTCTCTCGATTACCACGAGACCCTGATGGCTGCCTCTGGCGCGCAAGCCGAAGCGGCATTGAGTTCTGCCATCGCCAACAATGCCGGCAAGTACGTGCTCGTGGTCGAAGGCGCAATTCCGACCAAGGACGATGGCATCTACTACGAAATGGGCGGTCGTCCGGGAATGCAGGTATTGAAGGAAGTCGCGGCGAAATCGGCCGCCGTGATCGCCATGGGTTCGTGCGCCTCGTGGGGCGGAGTGCCGTCGGCAGATCCCAATCCTACGGGGGCCGTAGGCGTCGATTCGCTGTTGTCTGGCAAGCCAGTTGTGAACCTTCCCGGTTGTCCTCCCAATCCCTACAACCTGCTGGCTGTGGTCTTGGAATATGTGACCATGGGCAAACTGCCCGCCCTCGACGAAGTGGGTCGTCCCAAATTCGCTTACGAACGCGTGATTCACGAAAATTGCCCGCGCCGAGCCCACTTTGACGCCGGTAGATTCGCGGCAGCCTTCGGAGACGAAGGCCATCGCAAGGGTTGGTGCCTGTACAAACTCGGCTGCAAAGGTCCCGTCACCCATGCTTCCTGCTCTACACGCCCCTTCAACGAAATCCCCAGTTGCTGGCCGATCGGAACTGGAATTCCCTGCGTTGGCTGCACCGAAAAAGCCGTGGTTTGGAAAATGGGTACATTTCAAACAGTCCCCATCCACTTCCCGACCCCGCCTGATACCTATCCACCCATCTACAGTCCTATCGGAAAAGTCGGCATAGGAGCGGCGGCGTTGGTCGGTGCTCTGGCTGGGGCGGTAGGCGGCGCGAGCTACGTCGCAGCGCAGCGTTTCGAAAGCAGCCAGGAAGCTGGCCTCGAACGAATGGAAGCCGCCCGCACTCTGGCGGCGGCGGAACTGAAAGCGGCTGAGTATACCGGTAGCGCGAAGAAAGAGGACTGACGTGGCTATCACCCGGCGAGAACTGTTTACTCATATCGCCAAGGCTGGAGTGCCGGCAGCCATGGCCCTGACCGTCGGCACGCCACTGATGAAGGCCGAGGAGGGCGTTCCGGTTCCGAACACTCCTCTCGGTCTGCTCTACGATGCCAGCCTGTGCATTGGCTGCAAATCCTGCGAGGTCGCCTGCAACGAGGCCAACAATACTCCGGCCGACACCGATGCCGAGGGTTTGCACGAAGCCCCCACGGACCTTAATGTCTTCACCCGAAACATTATCAAGTTATATAAGCCGGGAGATGGCTCGCCTACATCATTCGTGAAACGCCAGTGCATGCAATGTTTCGATCCGGGTTGCGCGGCCGGTTGCCCATTCGAGGCGCTATACAAGGATTCCGACACCGGAGTAATCCGCTGGGAGGGAGAACGGTGCATCGGCTGCCGATACTGCACGATTACATGTCCCTTCTCTGTACCGCGATTTCAATGGCGTGGAATCAATCCCATTATTACTAAGTGCGAACTCTGCAGCCACCGCCTGGCAAAAGGACTGAAACCCGGATGCACCAGCGTATGTCCCACCGGCGCTGTCATCTTTGGGCCGCGACCAGCATTGCTGCTCGAAGCCAAGCGGCGCATCAAGAACAGTCCAGGCCGCTACTACCAGGACCGGGTCTATGGGGAAACCGACAACGGCGGCACACAATGCCTGTACCTGTCGCGCGTTCCTTTCGAAAAACTCGGCTTGCCTGAACTGGGACCAGTGGCCGTGCCAGCCAAATCCCTGCGCTGGCAGCGCCGCATTTATGAGTACTTCGCTATGCCGGCACTGTTGTACGCCGGATTAGTCGCTGTAATTCGCAAAAATCTGACGGCACACGAAGAAGAAGCGCATGAGCGCGAAAAAGAAACCGGTTTGAGGGCACAACTCTGAGGTTTCAAACTATGAGCAGCTCAACCATAAACGATCTACCCACGACCAAGCCTCTGCGGGAACCGGCGCTCACGAAAACGCGCTGGGAACGCATGGTTCCGGTATTCGGGTTCCGGGTGGTGAATCCATTCTTTCTCGTTCTCGTTGGTTTCACTGTCCTTGGACTGCTCTTAGTCAGTTACCGCGAAGTGATTGGGCTCGGCCCCGTCAGCGGTATGAACGACAAGTTTGGCTGGGGAATCTGGAAAACTTTCAACGTGGTAGTGCTGACGGCGTTGGGCTCGGGTGCGTTCTCGGTCGGCTTTGCCGCTTGGGTGTTCCGCCGCAAGCTGCTGTTTTCGCTGATGCGGATGGCTCTGTTGACCAGCATGCTGGCCTATGTCTGCGGTCTGGCCCTGCTGGGAGTCGATGTGGGCCGGCCCTGGAATTTTTATTGGGTGCTCTTTCCGTGGAGGTGGAATCTTCATTCCCCGATGGCGGAAGTCGCGATCTGCATGTCCATCTACGCCACGATTCCGCTCTTGATTGAAAACATTCCCCCAATCCTCGAGCGGCTCTGGTACGTCAATGTCCACCTGCGTCCCAGCCTCGAGACATTCGAACGCGGACTGCACAAATTTTTTCCCTGGATCATTGCCTTGGCGTATCTACTGCCCGCTATGCACCAGTCATCTCTGGGCGCTTTGATGCTGCTGGCCGGACCACGCGTACACCCCTTATGGCAGACTCCATTCTTACCCTTGTTGTACCTGGGAGCAGCCGCCTTTATGTCATTCGGATGTGTCGCCGGAACCACGATGCTATGTTGCGTGGCTTGGCGGCGGGCTATGGACATGGAGGTTCTTGATGAGGCCGCCCGTATCTGCTCCTGGATGATTTTCGGTTGGCTGGCATTGCGGCTTCTGGACCTGCTCTTCCGTGGCTCGCTTGTAACCGCATTTCACTTCGATCGCTTTGCCGGGATTTTCTGGACGGAGATGCTGCTGGTCGGATGCGGCGGATACCTACTGCGGCTTTCTCTGAAGAACCACAGATGGCGAACGATGTGGGTGGGCTACGTCATTGGCGCGTTCGGAGGCATGCTCTACCGCTTCACTCCAACCACTCTCGCATATATGCCCGGCCCCAAGGCGATCTATTTCCCTTCAACAATCGAACTGCTGGTTGCGCTCGGTTTTGTTACCGCGGGCATCTTGGGATTTCTAGTCATGGTGAAAGTGTGCGCCATTCTCCCCGCAACGCTGCAGGAATGGCGGGATATGACGAGCTACTACACCGTTCAGCGGCCGTACGCCCTCTGGACGAAGTATCTCGATTTCGGATTTGTTGACTTCAAACTTCTAGACTCGGACTTAAGCAGGTATTATGGCAAAGCGAATCACGATCGATCCGATCACCCGAATTGAGGGCCACCTCCGCATCGATGTTGAAGTCGAGAACAATGCGGTCAGCAACGCATGGGCATCCTGCACCATGTGGCGCGGCATCGAGAACATTCTTCGCGGCCGCGACCCGCGCGATGCCTGGCTATTCACTCAGCGCTTCTGCGGCGTCTGCACCACCGTGCACGCCATGGCCAGCGTGCGAGCGGTCGAAGATGCGCTGCAGCTCGAGGTGCCGCTCAACGCCCAATTGATCCGCAATCTCATCCTGATTGCGCACGCTTTGCACGACCACATCGTTCACTTCTATCAACTCTCCGCGCTCGACTGGGTCGATGTTATGCAAATACCCAAAGCCGATCCCGCCGCGACCGCAAAATTGGCCGAAAGTCTTTCCCCGTGGACGCGCAACTCCCGCAACGAGTTTAAGGCCGCGCAGGACCGCGTAAAGGCAGTCGCTGCCAGTGGTCAGCTGGGGATTTTCATGAACGGATATTGGGGCCATCCCGCGATGCGCCTCTCGCCTGATGTGAATCTGCTGGCCTTCTCTCACTATGTGCAAGCTCTGGAATATCAGCGTAAAGCGCTCCAGGTAGTCGGAATTCTCGGATCGAAAACTCCGCACATCCAGAATCTGACGGTCGGGGGCGTGGCCAATGCCATCGACCTGGACAGTGCAACTGCCCTCAACATGGATCGCCTGGAGCAGATTCGACTGCTGCTGGAAGACGTTGTGAAGTTTATCAACCAGGTTTATGTTGTCGACGTGTGTGCGGTCGCTGCCATGTATCCTGATTGGTTCAAGATTGGCAGCGGCGTAAAGAATTATCTTGCGGTACCCGACCTTCCCTTGGACAGCGCCGGCAGTGCCTACGACCTTCCTGGTGGTTACATCATGAACGGAGACATTGCAGGCACCCGTCCTTTCAAGACTGCATCGGATAAAGTGTTTCGGGATTCAGTCACGGAAGATATGACACGCGCTTATTATCAGGGCGGAAAGCCGCTGCAACCCTGGAAGGGCGAAACCGAACCTGAGTTCACCGGATGGAATGGGGAGAAGAAATATTCCTGGGTGAAGGCGCCACGCTTTAACAGTCAACCAATGCAGGTCGGGCCGCTGGCGCAGGTGCTGGTAGGTTACGCTCAGGGCCATCCTCTCACTGTGAAACATGCAACGCTGGCAATTGAGAAGGTGCAGGCTGTGGGCGGAATCAAAGTGACGCCAGACATGCTGCATTCCACTCTGGGGCGCCATGCGGCACGTGCGATTCGCGCTTCCATGCTAGCGGAACTGGCGCAGAAACATTTGCAGCTTCTCACCGACAACATCGCCAAGGGCGACTACACCGTGTTCAACCAGCCAGTGTTTCCGAGCCACGAAGTGGAAGGTGTGGGAACGCACGAAGCGCCGCGAGGCACGTTGTCACATTGGATTGTGATCGAGGACGCGAAAATTAAGAACTACCAGGCGGTTGTGCCTTCCACCTGGAATGCCAGCCCGCGCGATATGTCAGACGCGCGCGGCCCCTATGAGGCCTCGCTTATGAATACGCCGCTGGCCCGTCCCGAGGAACCGTTGGAAGTTCTTCGCACCGTCCATTCTTTCGATCCTTGCATGGCCTGCGCGTGTCACGCCTTCGACCCTGCAGGCAAGGAGATCGCTAACGTGAAGGTGCTATGAAGAAGGTCCTGATCGGCGGGATCGGGAATGTCCTGCTGGGCGACGATGGCGTCGGGCCCTATGTATCGCAGCTTCTGGCTTCCCTGTACGAGTTCGAGGACGGTGTCGAAGTCTGCGACCTCGGTACTCCGTCCCTTGACCTTCTCAATCGCATCTCCGGAAAGAACGCCGTCATCTTCGTCGATTCCGTCGCCACTGACACGACTCCCGGAGCGGTAACACTTTACCGCAAAGTGGATCTCATGCGGCTCCGTCCCACCGTTCGCATGGATCCTCACTCACCCGCCCTGATCGACACCTTGCTCAGCGCCGACCTTTTCGGCGTCGCCCCTGCCGATGTGCTTCTCGTGGGAATCACGGGCGAATCCTACGAAGTGGGCTGCACTCTGAGCAAGCCCGTGAAGGCCTCATTGGGCGAGGCGGTCGCACAAGTTTTGAGCGAGTTAGGTCGTTTGAATGTTCAGTACAAGCGTCGCGAACAGCCCGCCGAACTTGGCATTTGGTGGACTACGGGCGAGATGACGGAATCCCCATTGGCTCGCTAATCCGTTCTCAAACTTTTCAGCCACCGTCAGTTCTTCAGTTTCGGCCGCTCGCAAGTATCCACAATCTTCGTCGGATCGATTGCGTCCTTATCCACTTGCTCTTCTAGAATTTTCCCATCTTTTCCAATGAGAAAGTTTACCCGCCGCGCGGCCTTGTATTTATCCACGTAGATTCCGTACTTCCGCGTGACTTCTCCGCCCCAATCGCTCAGCAGGGGAAACGTAACTCCAATCTGGTCGGCGAAGGCTCTGTTGGCGAATGCACTATCCATACTCACACCCACAACTTGGGTGTCGGTAGCGTCCAGCCTTTTCAAATCCTGCTGGAGCGCTTGCATTTGCTTGGTTCAACCACCAGTGAAGGCAAAAATGAAAAATGCCAATACCACGTTCTTCTTGCCTCGGTACTGGCTCAAGGAAACGTCCTTCGTGTCGTTGCCATCGAAAAACTTCAGCGTAAAATCAGGCGCCACGTCGCCCACCTTGGGCATCGACATCGACGCACCCTCTGAATGATTGGCCTGCGCCACAGCCGGAATGGTGGCTGCAATGCCCAGCCCCCCCAAGAGCAAGGCCGCCGCCAGCACACTAGGAATTCTTTTCTGCATCCTGTTTCTCCTGTCGAACTCTGCACAGCTTACTCCGGTCGCCGCTCCCCGAGCAACGCAGTATGCCAACCAGTACCCTGCCGCGCACGTTTCGCATTGCCTGGAACGACCCGAAACCAGTAAATTCAGTCTCAGACCCACGACCTGCGAGCAATCGATGAGCCTTAGTACCCTGAACGAAATCTTCTTCGCCGCAACCGAACGCAATCTCGACCGCGCCATGCTGTATCGCGAAGCTGGAAAGTGGTTGCCCATTTCGTCGTCGGATCTCCGGCGCAATGTCGCCGGAACCGCCCACGCGCTGCGCCAATGCGGCGTGCATCAAGGCGACCGTGTCGCCATTCTCAGTGAGAATCGTCCAGAGTGGTCCACCGCCGATTTTGCCATCTTGCTGCTCGGCGCCGTCACCGTTCCCGTCTACGCCACATTAACTCCTGAACAAACGGCTTACACCCTGTGCGACTCGGGAGCCAAGATTGTTTTCGTTTCCACCGAACACCAACTGCGTAAGATCCAGACAATTCTTTCCCAAACTCAAATTAAGAAAATAGTTGTCATGGACCAAGTGCAACTCTCGGGCGATCTCGCCGCTACCAGCGTGCTCATGAATCAATTCACCGCCCAACGCCCCGGCGCTCTCGACCCCGAGATCGAGGCTATCGCCCGCTCCATCCGACCCGACGACCTCGCCACAATCATCTACACCTCTGGCACCACCGGAGTCTCGAAGGGTGCGATGCTCACCCATGGCAACATGGCCTCGAATATCGCTTGCTCGCTGCTCGGCTTCGACATGCACCCCGGACAGATCAGCATTTCATTTCTTCCCCTATCGCACGTCACTGCACGCCACGTTGATTTCTCCCTGCTCTACCACGGCGTGACTCTCGCGTACTGTCCCTTTCTTGAGAATCTTCCGGCCACGCTCCTCGAAGTGCGTCCAACAGTCTGCGTTTCTGTGCCGAGAGTTTACGAAAAAATCTACGGTAAGACTGAAATGCAAGCGCGCGGATTTCCCAAGAGTAGTATCTACCGCTGGGCACTCTCCGTCGGACGCGCCAACAAACCGGTAATTCTCGCCGGCGGCACTCCTACTTCGTTGAGCTGGAAGCTGGCCAACAAACTGGTGTTTTCGAAAATCCGCGACGGCCTCGGCGGCCGCGTCGAAACCTTCATCTCCGGGGGCGCGCCTCTGGGTCGCGAACTCGCGGAATGGTTCGCTACCGTCGGAATTCGTATTCACGAAGGCTACGGCCTGACTGAAACATCTCCAGTAATCGCCGTCAACACGCCGATCAACCATCGTATCGGCACGGTCGGGAAGATCCTGTCGAATCTTGAGGTTCGAATTGCCGATGACGGCGAAATCCTGGTGCGCGGCCCTTCAGTCTTCAAAGGGTATTGGAACCGTCCCGATGAGACTCAGAACAGCTTCCACGATGGCTGGTTCAAAACTGGAGACATCGGCCACATTGACGCCGATGGATATCTCTCTGTTACGGACCGGAAGAAAGAACTGATCAAAACTTCCGGCGGCAAGTTCATCGCTCCGCAACCCATCGAAAACTCTCTGAAACTCAATCCGCTTGTGGGCACTGCCGTAGTTGTCGGAGATAAGCGCAAGTTCGCCTGCGTATTGATTTCTCCAAACTTTGCTCCGCTCGAAGATTGGGCCCGAACTAATGGCGTCTCTTTTTCTTCGCGTGCCGATCTGGTTGCGAATGCCAGGGTGCAGTCTCTTTATGAAGAGGTTGTGGAGCACGCGAACGAAAAGCTGGCCCGTTTCGAAAAGCTGAAGCGTGTCGTGCTCGTGCCCGACGAATTCACAGCCGACAACGGAGCTCTCACCCCCACCATGAAACTCCGCCGTCGCATCGTCGAAGACCGCTACCGCCTCCAGATCGACGAGGTCTACACCCAGGCCGAATCGATAACAGCCAAGTAAAGCATTGGAGGTCACGTGGGATCATGTAGGGACAACCACGCCCGGCTGTCCGTCGAACGCTGCTCGACATTTCTCCCGCCGCCCTCGCGACGAAGCGTTTACAATGAAGAGTCATGACAGACCCCCTCGTTATCGCTGGACGCTCCTTCCGCTCCCGCCTGATTGTCGGCACGGGCAAATACAAATCCTTCCAGGAAACTGCCCGCGCTCTCGAAGCCAGCGGTGCCGATATGGTCACGGTCGCGGTGCGCCGCGTCAATCTCGATCGCAGCAAGGAATCGCTCCTCGACTACATCGATCCCAAGAAATACTTTCTGCTGCCTAACACCGCCGGCTGCTACACCGCCGACGAAGCCATTCGCGCCGCGCGCCTCGGTCGCGAGGTCGGACTTTCCGACTGGGTGAAACTCGAAGTAATTGGAGACCAGGCCACGCTTTACCCCGACGTGCAAGCCACACTCGAGGCCACGCGCGTTCTTGTCAGCGAAGGCTTCACCGTCCTGCCCTACACTTCCGATGACATTGTCTTCGCTAAGCGCCTTATCGACGCCGGAGCGTCCGCTGTGATGCCGCTTGGCGCGCCCATCGGCAGCGGCATGGGTATTCAGAATCAGGCCCACATTCGCATCCTGCGGGAAATGATTATCGGCGTTCCTCTGATTGTTGACGCGGGCGTAGGCACCGCGTCCGACGCGGCCATCGCCATGGAACTCGGCGCCGACGCCGTCCTGATGAACACTGGCATCGCCGGCGCGCAAGATCCCGTGCTGATGGCAGAAGCCATGCATCACGGCGTGCTCGCCGGACGCCAGGCCTATCTCGCCGGGCGCATGTCGAAAAAGCTCTATGCGACCGCGAGCTCTCCGCTGGAAGGTGTGGTCCGGTAAATCACGTTGGACTTATCCACCAATAACAAAAGGGCGGCCGCGGCCGCCCTCATTCACGCCAAATCTACTTCATAGCATCTTGACACTGCCCACATGAATGGAGTCGCTACTCACGCTGCCGGTAACAGCAACGTGGTGTCCCTCATGCCCCTTGAGCGCATCCGGATTGTCCACCATCAGAACCTTCTGGTCTCCATCAGTCACGATGACCATTTTTGCACCCGCGGCCAGGCATTTCTTGGTGCATGCCTCAGCCTTATCGTTGGCGCCCTTCGCGCCGCACTTGTCATCACTCACCCACCCCTTGACCGTCGCACTCTTTCCCATGTCGTCGAATGCCAGAGCCGTCAGGGCGAACACGAAACAGATTGCAAGACACAGCGCCAGAATCTTTCTCATGGCCGGTTTTTCTCCTTTTTTGATATCCAAATCGCGGTCTCAAGCCGAATTAATAGCGAAATCACCGACCGTCGATTAATGTCCCGAACTATACCACAGAGGAACTCAGCTGATGTCACGCAGGCATGCGGCCGGCTAGCCTACTTCTTCGCGGAGTGATTGGGAGACACTGGATTTGCCGGAGCTGGCGGGACGTACACGTACTCTCCAGGACGCGCATAGTGCAACTGCTCGCGCGCTTCTTTCTCGATGGATTTTTCGTCGGTCTTCAGCCCCTGAATCTGCTGCGTGTATATTTCGTTCTCTTTCTGTGACTGCCGAATACGCTTTTGCAGCGATTCATACTCAATTCGCTTCCGCTTATACACAATCATGCCATTCGCGCCAAACATTACGTGGACAAACAGCAGGCAGGCGAGCGCAGCAACCGTGATGGTCGCAATGCGTCGCCTTAAGGCATAGACTTGCATTGCCCAAGGTCTCAAACGGTCGATCCAGTTCGCAGCTGTCGCCCTCGCCTGCGGAGCCCTGGGAACCATCGCGCGCAGTCCGCCTTGCGCATTGGGAAATCTTCGAATTCTTGCCAGATCCTTTACTCGAAAATCCATTGCTTGGCAGCCGCGCTCAACTTTTCCAGACCTCGCTCACTCCGTGCTTCAGAGTACACTCTCACCACCGGTTCGGTACCCGAAAGTCGGTAACACACCCACGAACCGTCTTCGAAAATCAACTTCAGTCCGTCCTTTCGCACCACTTCCCCAACCGTGCGCCCACAGAACTCGCGCGGATCAGATCTCAACTTCTCAGTGAACTTCTCCTTCACCTCAGGCGTCAAGCGGAAGTTTTGCCGCTCTGGGTAATAGGAACCAACTTGGTTACACAACGCCTTCAGTTGTTCTCCCAACGAGTTGCCTCGGCGCGCCACCATCTCGCAGCACAGGAGGCCCGCCAGCACTCCATCTTTTTCTGGCACGTGATGACGGATCGAAAGCCCCGCACTCTCTTCTCCGCCGATCGCGATCTTGTCCTGCATGATCAGTTCGCCAATGTATTTGAACCCCACCGGAGTTTCGTACAGTTCCACACCGCGCGCTTTGGCGATCGCATTGATCAAGTTCGTTGTCGCCACCGATTTCGCCACCCCATTCTTCCACCCGCGGCTCTCCACCAGATAATCAAACAGCAGGGCGATCACGTAGTTGGGTTGCAGGAAAGTTCCGTTCGCATCCACAATCCCAAAGCGATCCGCGTCGCCGTCGGTCGCAATTCCTATATGTGCTCCCGTCGCCCGCATTTTTTCTCTCAGGTCTGTCAGCAGGCGGTCATCTGGTTCCGGCGCGTGTCCGCCAAACAGAACATCGCGATAGTCGTGAACCGTCGCAACCTTCACTCCAGCTTCTCGCAGCACTCCATCGGAATATCCCCGCGCCGCGCCCCACATGGGATCAAAGCAAACTTGCAAGTTCGCCTTGCGGATTATCTCCAGATCCACGATCTCGGCCAGTCGCTTCAGATATCCCGGCTTCACGTCGAGCGACTCCTTGACGACCGCTTCCTTGCCGTTGTTGGGCTTTTGTGAAGACGCAACCTCGCTGTCACTGGCTTGAATCTCAGCCTCGATCTTCTTGGTGACATCGGGGAGCGCCGGGCAGCCATCGGGCGTCGAGAACTTGATCCCGTTATATTCTGGCGGATTATGCGAGGCCGTAAAGTTGATGACCCCATCTGCCTTGGTTTGCACGACCGCATAAGCGAATGCGGGAGTGGGTGCAGGTTCGGCAACCATGACCGCTACGATGCCGTTCTCAGCTAAAATCTCCGCCGCCATGGCGCAAAATGTCTCGCCCAAGAATCGCGGATCGCGCCCCACAATAACTCGGGCCCCTTGTTTTTTCTGCGCTGCCACGTAGCGCGCAATTCCGCGCAGCGCCCGCCGCACATTGGCGAAAGTAAATTCCTCCGCCATCACGGCGCGCCAGCCGGAGGTGCCGAATTTGATCTGCGTTAGCATGTTTTTCGTCTCCGACTTAAACTGCTACTCTTCTCAGCTGGAAGATCACGGCTGAGAGCTGAAAGGTGATTTTATATGACCGATAAGCGAATCGTCCTCACCACCGCCGGCTCGGAAGAGGAAGCACACAAAATCGCGCATTCCCTTGTACAGCGCCGCCTCGCCGCTTGCGTCAACATTTTGCCGCAAGTAAGCTCAATCTACAGATGGCAAGATGAGGTGGAAGAATCCCGCGAATGGCTTTTGGTCGTCAAGACCACCGCTGCCGCCTTAGGCGAAGTACACCACGCGATTACAGAGGTTCATTCCTACGAACTTCCGGAATGCATCTCTTTCGCCATTGAAGACGGTTCCCCGAGCTATTTGGAATGGATCGCCGACTCTGTAACCGCCGGAGGGACGTCCTGATGAATTGACAATCTGATCAATTACAATCACGTTTAATGCTCGGCAGATCAGGGGGAATCTGTGGCCTAAATTTCTAAATCGCAGCCAGCCCTAACTCCAAATCGTCAAGAATATCTTCGACATCCTCTATTCCCACTGAAATGCGCACCATGCCATCGCTAATGCCAATCGCCTTGCGCCCTTTCTCGCCCAGTCCGGCATGTGTCATGGTGGCCGGATGCGAGATCAGCGTCTCCACTCCTCCGAGCGACTCCGCCAGCGAGCAGACCCGCAGTCTCTTCAGCATCTTATTAGCATTCTTCAGCGAGCCGGTTTCAAACGTAATCATCGATCCAAAGCCGCTCATCTGCCGCTTCGCCAGTTCATGCTGCGGATGACTCGTCAGCCCGGGATAAAAAACTTTCCTGACCTTACGATGCTTCGCGAGAAAATCCGCGACCACGCGCCCATTCCGATCATGAATCTCCATGCGCGCCGCCAGCGTTTTCACTCCGCGCAGCAGTAGCCAGCATTCAAACGGAGAAAGTATCGCCCCCGCCGCCTTCTGCAGAAAAGCTAACTTCTCGGCCTGCTCCATCTCGCTGCATACGACCACACCGCCCAGTCCATCGCTGTGCCCGTTAAGAAATTTTGTGGTCGAATGCACCACCATATCCGCGCCCAGCGAAAGTGGCTGCTGAAAGTAAGGCGACATAAACGTGTTGTCCACCACTAACTCAGCTTTTTTGTGCCGGCAAATCTGGCTGATCGCCGCCAGATCGCTTAACCCCATCAGCGGATTGGTCGGCGTCTCCACATAAACCATCCGCGTATTTTTGCGGATCGCGCGCTCCACCTTGTCCGCGTTCGAAGTATCCACGTACGAAAAGTCGAGCCCGTATCGAGTCAGCACTTGGTTAAACAGCCGCGGCGTTCCGCCGTACAGGTCGTTTCCACACACTACGTGATCGCCCGATTTCAGCAGCGTAGCGACCGCATTGATCGCCGCCATGCCGCTGGCAAACACCGGGGCAGCGACCCCGCCTTCAAGGGATGCCAGATTCTCTTCAAGTCGCGACCGTGTGGGGTTCGATACCCGCGAATACTCGTACCCCTTGTTTTCTCCAATTCCCTGCTGCACATAGGTTGAACTCAGATAAATGGGCACATTCACCGCGCCCGTCAAAGGATCTGGTTCCTGCCCATCATGGATGGCGCGCGTAGCAAAACCTGGCTGTCTATTTTTCTTCATGGGTATCAACAAGAAGCCGCCGCCACTAAATCCCGCCCTCAAAAATCTTCTTCGACAAATACCGCTCCGCCGAATCCGGAATAATCGTTGCCACTCGTTTTCCCGCGCCCAGCCGCCGCGCCACTCCAAGCGCCGCAAACACCGCCGCTCCGCCGCTCGACCCGGCCAGTGCGCCTTCCTGCGCCGCCAGCCGCTTCACCGTCTCGAATGCATCCTCGTCCGTCACTGCAATCACTTCATCGCATACTCTAGGGTCAAACGTGTCTGGGATGAAGTTGTTCCCGATCCCTTCCACCTTGTGCGGGCCGGCCGCTCCGCCGCCAAGGACCGAACCTTGCGTCGTCACGGCAACCGCCAGAACTCCCGGCACATGCTCTTTCATATATCGCGCCACGCCAGTAAAAGTTCCGCAGGTGCCGCAGCCCAGAACCACAGCGTCAACTTTCCCACTCATCTGTTCAAACATTTCCACGGCAGTAGTTTCATAATGAAAATCGGGGTTCGCCTGATTCTCAAACTGCCCTGCCATAAACGCATTTCGATCGCTTGCTACCAATTCTTTGGCACGCCGGATCGCTCCCTGCATACCTTCCTCGTCCGGGGTGCGTTCAACCTCGGCCCCGAGAGCCCGCATGATGATCACTTTTTCCTGCGAGAAATTCTCCGGCACAAACAGCGTTACCTTATATCCGCGATTCACCCCAATCAGCGCCAGCCCGATTCCGGTATTCCCTGCCGTAGCTTCAACAATCGTCCCACCAGCCTTGAGGTTCCCTTCCTGCTCCGCCCTGCGGATAATCCCAATGGCCGCTCGGTCCTTTACGCTGCCACCCGGATTCAGGTATTCAAGTTTGGCGAAAATGTCAGCTGATCCGGCCGGAACCAGCCGCTTCAATCGAAGCATGGGAGTCCCGCCAACCAAATCGGTAATATCGTCGGCGACGCCTAGGTGGGAGACTTCGGAATTTTTCAAGTGCACGTTACAGGGTAAGGGGAGAGGATGGAATCGTCAATTCAGTGTCCACCTGATGTTGCTGTGTTTTTACTTCGATCCCGCAGCCGGTCCCTGAGCTCCGGCGTAATACCCGCTCTTGGTCCGCACTACCAGCTTGCCGTGACCTTTCATCTTGGCCTCCACACGAATCTGCCGAAAGCCGCCGCTGGACCTCGGATTCGTTGGCTTATATCCAATCGTGTACTGACTGCGGATGTCGTGCGCCACTTGCCGGCTGATCTCATCCACTTCGTCGAGCGTCTTCGGAAAAAATGCCAGCCCTCCAGTTCGTTGTGCGATGATTTCCAGCGCTTTACGGGCTCGCCGGGGATGTTCTTCATCCCCCAAAATTCCGATCGCATAAACCGAGGGACCGTTTTCTTGCTGCAATTGCTTTACAGCCTGCTCCAGAGTTTCGCGGCTGGCATTATCTTCGCCGTCGGTCACGACAAACAATACTTTTCGCTCCAGCTTCGCATTCTTGAAGTTCTCCGCCGAGGCAACCACGGCTTCGTACAGCGCCGTGCCGCCCTTGGCGTCAATTTTTTCCAGAGCTTCCTTCAATTTCAGCAAATCGTTGGTGAAATCCTGGTCGAGATAATATTCGTCATTGAAGTTGACCACGAATACTTCATCCTGCGGATTGCTTGACCGAACCAGGTTCAGCGCAGCCTGGTTCACCTTGGCACGCTTCTCTCGCATCGATCCCGAATTGTCGATCACGATCCCCATCGCCACCGGAATGTCTTCGTGGCGGAACGAAATAATGGTCTGCGGCTTGCCGTCCTCCAATACCGTGAACGCATTCTTATCGAGATCTGTCACGATGCGTTGCTTGTCATCAATCACGGTGGCGTGCAACAACACCTCATCGACATCCTTGCGGATGACAAAGGTTCCATTCTCACTGGGATTTTCCTGTTGGCTGGCTAACGGCGTCGAAGCGGTGCCCGACTGGGCCGGCGGAGATTGCGCCGAAGTCGACTGAACGGCGGTAGCTTTCGGTTGAAAATAAACAGGTTTAGACTGGGCTGGCGTCCCGGCCCAAATCAGGCACATCAGAAGAAATATAAAGAACGCGACCCGCTTATTCTTCGGGCGCGTAATATCCGGTCCTGGCATACACTCGGAGTGGCGGCAATCCTTTCGGCGGAAGTAATTTCACTTTAATCTTACGCCATTTGCCGTCCCGCACAACTTTGCTCGGACGATATCCCAGCACGTACTGGTTGCGAAGTTCGACTCCGATCTTAGTGGCCACGTCCGCCAGGTCGTTCGGGTTCTCCACGGTAAACGCCCGTCCCCCGGTCAGTTCCGTAATCTCGCCCAACAGCGCCGGACCTAAACGCTCTTCCTCGGTGGGAAAATATCGATCGTAAATGCCGATGGCATATACCATCACGTCCGCTTCTTTGACTAGAGCTTTAATTTCGCCCTCGGTATAACGGCTATGATTGTCGCCTCCATCGGAGATTATCAGCAGCGCCTTTTTCGGATACTTCGCTTGCCGCATCTTGCTTACACCCATATAAATCGCATCCAGTAGCGCCGTCCGTTTACGAGGCACGGCGAAGACCAGCTTGCCCTGGATTTCGTCCACCGAACTGGTGAAATCGCTCACCATTTCCGGCTCGTCCGAGAAGGTGATCATGAAGAATTCATCTTGCGGATTCGCTGTCTTGAAAAACTCCATCACCGCATCTTTGGCCCGGTCCATCTTGCTGCTCATGCTTCCGCTGGAATCGAAGATTACTCCCAGCGACACCGGAGCGTCCTCGCTCGAAAAGGTTTTGATCTCCTCTTTCGAGCTGCCTTCGAAAAGCTGAAAGTTTTCTCGGTCGAGTCCAGTGACCAGCCGGTTCATCGGATCCGTGATCGTCACAGGCACAAGCACCAGATCCACGGCCACTTTCAGCGGACGCACGTGGGTATTGAGACTTGGCGAAACGATACTCTCCTTAGCCACTTCCGCCGTCTTGGTTTTCTCGATCTCCCGCGGCATGACGTGGACGTCGTCGACGCTTGTCTGTCCCAGCACCCGAAGCGGCAAACCGTAAGCCGCCCACAGTACAAAAAGCACCATCCACAAGGCAGGTGTAGTTGTGCGCAACCGAGCAATTGGGTTCCAGGATAGAACCAGGGAGGAATTCCGAACTAGGGTCTTGGGGCGAGAGAGCGGCCGCCCATCCAGGAGGGCCATAAGCACCTCTATTGGCCGCGATATTATCACAGGCCGACCGAAGTGGATGCTCTTTCTTTGTCAAATGTTGGTGACAATCCGAAAATGGGCGCACGTTCCTTGCCGGTTTTTGGCGCGCTATTCTCGAGCCGTCCGGAGTTCTCGCACATGTTGTTACAATCAAAGGTCCTCATGGCTGAGATCCATCCCTTTCGCGCATTTCGCTACGATTCCCACCGGGTCTCGCTTGCGCAGGTAGCAACCCAACCATAT
Organism: uncultured Acidobacteriota bacterium; assembly: GCA_963842075.1. Taxonomy (GTDB): domain Bacteria; phylum Acidobacteriota; class Terriglobia; order Terriglobales; family Acidobacteriaceae; genus Sulfotelmatobacter. Next base: position 168,539 of record CAWJFA010000026.1, read on the forward strand.
GACAAGATCACTCCGGCCCTGCAGGATCGTTACTACGCCGCCAGCCCGCATAATCTCGTCCGCATCATCCTAGGGCACCGCCAGGAAACTGACAGTTCCGAAGAGAATGTGTATTCTCGCGCGGCGGCTTACTTTCGAGATTGGCGCCAGCAGGGCGTCCTCCGCCAAGACCACCTTCCCTCGCTCTACGTTTATTCTCAGCGCTTTACTCCGCCCGGTCCGTCCGAAGACTCAACCACCCGACTGGAACGCCGCGGGTTCATCGCCCTGGGCCGCATCGAAGACTATTCCGCCGGCGTCGTCTTCCGCCACGAACAAACTCTAGCCAAGCCCAAAGCCGACCGGCTCGATCTGCTTCGCGCCACCCACGCCCACTTCGGCCAGATCTTCATGCTCTACGAAGATTCAGGCGACGTCGAATCTCGACTTTCCACTGACGCTAATCCGGACATTGAAATCACCGACGAATACGGCGTCGATCATCGCGTATGGCAAATCTCCGATACCCACCTGATCGATTGGGTTGGGAATGCGATGGCCGATAAGAAGCTCATCATCGCCGACGGCCATCACCGCTACGAAACCGCTCTTACTTACCGAAACGAATGCCGCGCTGCCAATGCTTCCTCAACGAATCAACGCGGAACATCTCCCTTCGAGTTCGTCATGATGACCTTCGTCAATATGAACAGTCCAGCTCTGCTCGTTCTCCCCACGCATCGAGTCGTCCACGGCCTGGCTTCATTCTCAGAAGAAAACTTTTGCAACTCCGCTCGCTCTTTCTTTGACATTGAAGAGGTTGACGCGGCCATCGACGCGACCTGCGCCGCCGCCATGCTCCGCGAGTCCGGACGTGCTGGAACTTCCATCCTCGCCGTCACCGCCAACCGCGCCTTCCTGCTGCACCATCCCAACCCCAATGTCGCTGCGCAGGTCTTCGGGGGTCTATCCATTCGCCAGCAGGCGCTGGACGTAGTGCAACTTCACAAATGTTTTCTTGAAAAAGTTCTGCACCTTTCGGAGGAATCCATCCGCAACCAGCAGAACATCTCCTACATCCGCGACGCTTCGGAAGCTATCTCGCAAGTGCGCGGCGGGAGTGGCACTCGCGCCGATGTGGCCTTCCTGATGAATCCCTGCCGCGTGGCGCAAGTTCGCGACATTGCCTTTGCCGGCGACGTGATGCCTCAGAAGTCTACCGACTTCTACCCCAAACTCCTCAGCGGACTAACGATCTATGCACTTGATTAGACCCATGCGCTCGGTCAAAAGAGATTCCACCCCCGGGGCGCGAAGTATTGGGGGCTCGATCAGCGTCCTCTCGATCTTCGCCGTACTTCTGGTTTCGGCCGCCGCTCCCGAAAAGCATCTAGCCGTCTACTCCACTGCCGCCAATTATTCGTTGCCCATTGTGCAGCGCGACGGTCGTGACTACATCGGGCTGCTCGAATTACTCGATCCTCTGGGCACGGTCAGCGTGAAATCCGACACGACCCGCTGGCGTATCCATTACAACAACATTCTCGGAGAGTTCACTGTCGGCAGAACCCGCGCTCTTATCCAGGGACGCGATGCCGACCTCTCCGGAAAATTCATCATGGAAAGCGGACGCGGATTGATTCCGCTCACTTCCGTCAATTCCATTCTGCCCCGCTTCCTTGGAGGACCGGCGACCTTGCACGAGGAATCCAGTCGTCTCTTCATCGGCAATATCGCCACTCACTTCACGGCATCGATCTCTTCGGAAGATTCCGCGCGTCTGATATTCCATTTCACTGCGCCTGTCAATCCCTCCGTCGCCAGCGAACCCGGAAAACTTCGCCTCACGTTTCGCCGCGAACCCATCACCTCGCCCGCCTCGCCCGTGCTCACCTTCGGCAGCAAAATCATTTCTTCTGCCACCTATTCTGAGAGTAACGGCGCCGCCGAAATCTCTATCGCTACGGCCACCCCACTATTTGCCAGCTTCAGTCCGGATGGCCGAACTGTCACTCTCACTCCAGCGAAATCTCAATCCGCTACGACCGCGCCCGCAACTCCCGCAGCAGGCACGACTGGAACCAGCACCCCCGCGGCGGCTCCAGCGCAAAGCCACGTCCAGCCGTCCGCCGCGACCTCGCCATCTTCCATCCCGCGCCGTTACTTCGCCATCGTTGACGCAAGCCACGGAGGCCTGGATCGCGGCGAAGCCCTAAGTCCTACCCTTGCCGAAAAAGATGTCACTGTCGCTTTCGCCCGCCGTCTTCGGCAGGAACTTGAAAGTCGCGGAATCACCACCCTTATCCTGCGCGACTCCGATGCCAACCTTTCGGTCGACGATCGCGCCTTTTTCGCCAACAACACCCACGCCGCCGTCTACATCGCTCTGCACGCCGCGTCTAACGGGCACGGTGTTCGCCTCTACACGGCACTGCTTCCCTACAGCGGCGACGAGGACCGTGGCCCCTTTCGCTCCTGGACCACCGCACAGTCGTTTTCCATCCCACTGAGTCAAGCTACGGCGGTAACTGTGGCTGCGGAACTGAGAAAGGTACAGGTCAGTGTCCGTACGCTCACGGCACCGCTCCGTCCGCTGAATAATATCGTCACCGCCGCCATCGCGGTTGAAGTCGCACCGCCGGCTTCCGATCTGTCTCCACTCACTGCTCCGGATTACCAGCAGCTCATAGCTGGCGCCGTGGCCAACGGAATCGTCGTCATCCGCTCGCAACTTGGGGCCGCTCCATGATTTGGAAACCATAACTTGGAAACAATAATCGGCAAGTCAATAATCAGCAAATTAATGATGGGCAAATTAACGATGGGCAAATGATTATTGGAAGACAATGATTCCTCGCCACTTCTATATCGCCGTCTCGGTGCTGCTCGCCGCCGTGCTCGGCATGAGCCTCTACGCCTGGCACATGCGGGGACGCGCCGCCGCCACTCCTATAGCCTCTAACGACACTCGTCCCGTCGTGCCGCCCGTGGCCGGACCCACCGAACAAGTCACATTATTTGTAGCTTATGACGATGTCGGGATACTCCACTCCCAGCCCGCCCATATTCCACTTCCCAGCGTCCGCCAACAACGTGCTGAAGAATTGCTCCGAGCCTTGATCGCCCTATATCTCGACAAATCCTCGCCCCACCCGCTGCCTGTTGGCTCCGACATTCGCAGCGTCTACCTGGTCGATCCCGGACTGGCTGTGGTCGATATCAATGCGGCCTTCGCCGACGGCCACCGTTCCGGTGTGCTCTCTGAAGAACTCACCGTCGCATCGCTGATTCAGACGCTCTCAGCCAACATCCCCGGCATTCTGAAGGTTAAAATCTTGGTGGAAGGTAAACAGCGCGATACCCTGGCAGGCCACGTGGATCTATCAGGCTTCTTCGATGTCGCCGCCGTCAATCAGCTGACGTCGCAACTGCAGTCGATCCAGTGAGGATCGTCGGGGTCACAAGGACGATTTCAAGACTCGAGCGTAAGATCGAGATTGCAGCAGGTCCGAAGTTCATATCGGACTAGAAAGACCGAACGAAAATGCTTCTTTAGCAAAAGCAAACACCCAATAAAAAGCGCGGGCGAATCGCCCGCGCTCGGCCGCACATCCCAAGATCTAAGCCCCAGCCAGCACCGGCTCCACTCCATAAATCGAGTACCAAGAGGTTGCGGCCTTCAGCTTGGCATTGACGTTGTTGATGTTCTTGACGCCTTCGGTCTCCAGCCACTTGCGGAAAGCTGCCGCACCCTGCTTGGCATAAATCGGAATCCCGTCTTTCCAGGTCGCGCGCCCGCAGAGGACTCCGTTAAACTTCACACCGGATTCTCCCGCCAACTCCAGCGTCTCGCTGAACTCCGCATTGCTCACTCCCGCGGAAAGATAAATAAATGGCTTGCTGGCTACGTTCGCTGCCTTGTGAAACAGGTCGATCGCTTCTTTCTTTGTATATGCTTTTTGCCCGCCGTACGACTTCGTGCCCTCGACGAACTTCATATTCACCGGCACCTCCACTTTCAGCACATCGACGCCGTAGCGGTCTTTGCTGAACTCCCGCATGCTCTCAGTAACAATTTGGGGCTTTTTCTTAGCATATTCCAAACCCTTCTCGTCAGCCCCTTCTTCGTAACCGACGAACTCAAGGAAATAAGGAATATCATTCGCCCGGCACTCATCGCCAATGCGCTCAACCCAGGCATGCTTCTTATCGTTAACATCCTTCGGGTCAAACGGCGTGTAGTAGAGCAGAATCTTAACGCAGTCCGCCCCCGCTTCTTTCAACCGCCTCGCGGACCAGTGATCCAGCAAATCGCCCAACCGTCCCGGTCCAGTCTTGTCGTATCCGGTTTTCTCGTACGCCAGCAGCAGCCCCGCGTTCTTCGCGCGCCTCTTCGAGGCCGGCAGCCCCCACTCCGGATCGAGCAGTATCGCGCTGGCATGTGGAGTCAAAACCTCAGTGACCAACGTCTTAAATTCCTCCATCATCGCGTCGCTGATTTCCCCACCCTTTTCTTTGCCCAGCGATTTCTGCAGCGACCCGCGCTGATCCATTGCCGCTGCCGCAATCACACCGCGCTCATTCGAAACCTTTCTGAGACCCGCAAGTTTTCCAGGGGTAAGCTTCATAGATTCCTCCAGGACCGCACAAGAAGATGAGTGCTCGAAAACACTCAATTGTATCAGTGGGGACGACTGGCGTGACGCCCGCTTAGCAGCGATTAGAGTTTGATCTTCTACTCCGCCCAGTTCTGCACCCGAACGGAATACGCGTGCCGTACCCATATCTGATCTCTTCCAATGTATAGACATAAGGTAGATACATCGCGTCATTAGGTTTGCACATCCAACGCTTGGCTGGGCCAGCAACCGGAATGTATAGTGGTATGACTGCTACCTGAAGCGCCGCTCGCTGAAAATGCCCGAAAACACTCTACTCGAAGGAACTCCTCATCATGCCCATTGCAACCATTAATCCCGCCACCGGCGAAACGGTTCAAACTTTTCAGGCGCTTTCTGACGCCCAGATCGAGCAAAAGCTTCAGCTCGCTGTAACCGCCTTCCGTGCAGAACGCAAGACTTCCTTTGCCGAACGCGCCCGCCGCATGAATAAGGCTGCCGAGATTCTCGACCGTGATAAAAACAAATTCGCCCACTTGATGACACTCGAAATGGGCAAGCCCTACAAAGCCGCCATCGCCGAGGCCGTGAAATGCGCGGGAGGCTGCCGCTACTATGCTCAGAACGCCGAACGCTTCCTCGCCGATGAAGTAGTCGATACCGGAGCCCAAAAAAGCTTTATCCGGTATCGACCAATAGGGCCCATTCTCGCCGTCATGCCTTGGAACTTTCCGTTTTGGCAGGTCATTCGCTTCGCCGCTCCCGCTCTTATGGCCGGCAATGTCGGACTGCTCAAGCACGCCTCAAACGTGCCCCAGTGCGCTCTTGCGATCGAAAAAATTTTTCTTGAAGCCGGATTCCCCGCAGGCGCCTTCCAAACCCTGCTGATCGGCGCTCAGCAAGTTGACGCAATTCTTAACGACCCGCGCGTCGTCGCCGCTACGCTGACGGGAAGCGAGCAGGCCGGCATCCAGGTCGGAATGGCCGCTGCCAAGCGCATCAAGAAAGTTGTGCTGGAACTCGGCGGCAGCGATCCGTTTATCGTCATGCCCAGCGCTGATCTCGATTCAGCTGTCGCAACTGCGGTTGAAGCGCGCGTTATCAATAACGGCCAATCCTGCATTGCCGCCAAGCGTTTCATTGTCGCTGAGTCAATTGCCTCGGAGTTCGAGAAAAAGTTTGTCGCTCGCATGGAAAACCTGCGTGTCGGCGATCCCTTCGATGAAAAGACAGAACTCGGCCCCCTGGCCACCGCCGACGCCGTAAAATCTCTCGACGCCGACGTTCAGAAAACCATCAAAGCCGGGGCTAAAGTCTTAACTGGCGGCCATCCTCTGAAGTTGCCCGGCAACTACTACGCGCCCACAGTGCTCACCGATATTCCCAAAGAATCTCCTGCCTACCGCGAGGAACTATTCGGCCCAGTCGCCTCGCTTTTCCGCGTCAAAGACATCGACGAAGCCATTCGCCTCGCTAATGACAGCCGCTTCGGCCTCGGCGCCAGCGCCTGGACCACCGACGAGCGCGAGCGCGAACGTTTCATCAACGAACTTGAGTCTGGCATGGTCTTCATCAACAAAATGGTGGCATCTGACCCTCGTATCCCCTTCGGTGGCGTCAAGCACTCCGGCCACGGCCGCGAGCTTTCCGCCAACGGCATCCGCGAATTCATGAACATCAAAACCGTCTCGATCGCGTAAGGTGCAGCTTCGGATTGTTCGTTGGCGCAGCGCTTTGGCGCTGCGCTAGGTACGGTATAACGACTCGTCAGTCCCCGCGAGAGTCGTCCACCGCGAAACGTCGTCGAGCAGATTAGCTTGCGACTTTCTTCGATCCCACGCTAACCTTCTCCAGCGTCGCTAGTCGAACAATTATGGCAGGGCGGAACTCCGCTTCTTGCTCGGGACCAGCCAATGCGCATGCTGCTGGACACCTTCGGCCAGACGTTGCGCACCCTTTGGGCGCACAAGCTGCGCTCGTTCCTCACCATGTTTGGCATTGCCTGGGGTGTGGGGTCCCTCCTGCTTCTCGCCGGGGTGGGTGAAGGATTCCGCAACGGCAATCGCCGCCAACTCGAAACCTTCGGAAAAAACATTATCTTCTTCTGGGGAGGCCGTGCTCCGGCCGTTGAAGGCAGTTTCAATTCGATGAAGTGGTTCAACCTTACCTACGACGACTACCGCGCCATTAAGGACGTGTCCAAGCTCGCTGTGAACGTCTCACCCGTCATTGCCCGCGACGACATCCGCGGCGTCAGCGAATACACCAGCACCAACGGTCAGGTTTCAGGTGTTCCTCCCATCTACAGCCAGGTTCGCACCATTCCCCTGGAGGTGGGGCGTTGGCTCAATGAAAACGACAACGATCAGCGCCGCCGCGTCTGCATCCTCGGCCGCGAAATGACGCGCAACCTGTTCCCCGGACGTCCCGCCGTGGGCAACTCCATTCTGCTTAACGGCGTTCACTTCCAGGTGATCGGCATGCTCTCCATGATTGGAAACGAGGAGCAGAACTCAACTAACATCCGCATCTTCGTTCCCTTCAATACCATGCGCGAGCTGTTCCCGCTTAAAGGAGACAACTCAAAAGAAGGCAATGCGATTTCTTTCATCAATTATCAGCCGCGCAGCTTCGATGAAAACGAAGATGCCAAAGACGAGCTCCACGCAATCGTAGCCCGTAACCACGGCAACTTCAATCCTAAGGGAAAAGACATCTGGGAAGAGTGGGACACCGTAAAGAACCAGAAGACCATGGGCAAGATCTTTACCGCCATGGATTGGTTCCTCGGCGGCGTAGGTCTGGTAACCCTGGCTCTTGGCGCGATCGGGATCATCAACATCATGCTGGTTGCAGTCACCGAGCGCACCCGCGAAATCGGCTTGCGCAAAGCCCTGGGCGCCACCAACCGTAATATTCTGTTCCAATTTTTTCTGGAAGGAGCCTTCCTCACGTTGTTCAGCGGTGCGCTCGGCGTGGCCGGCGCGATGCTCGTTATCCATCTGCTCTCGGGAGTCAATCTTCCCCAGGGTTTCGATACGCCTCGTATCGTTCCGCTTTCCGCTGTCGGCGCGGTGCTTTCCCTGGCATTGGCGGGCATCACCGCCGGCCTTTACCCAGCCCGCAAAGCCGCCATGCTCGAACCCGTCGAGGCCTTGCGACAGGAGTAACTATGACTCGCGATCTGTTAAAGGAAGCTATCGGCGCCATGCAGCACAACCGACGCCGTACTGCCCTGACCATGCTCGGAATGGCCTGGGGCATTGCGACAGTCGTCATCCTGCTGGCCTTCGGGTCCGGCTTTGGAGACGCCATTAACCTGATCTTCGCCTCCTGGGGAACGGACGTGATCGGAGCGTTTCCCGGCCGCACTTCGCTGCAAGCCGGAGGCGCTAAGGCAGGAAGCCAAATTCGTCTCACGATCGCCGACGTTGATTACATACGCAACGAAGTACCCATGGTTAAGGGCGTCACGCCTATCTTCGACAAGCAGAATGGCGCGACGCTCCAGCATGACACGCGTACCTTCACGAATCTTTTCTTGACCGGAGTTTATCCTGTCTACGAGCGCATCCGTGGTTTCTCAATCGCTACCGGCCGAGGCCTAAGTGAAGAGGATCAACTGCAGCGTGCCCGCGTGGCCGTCATCGGCGACGAAGCTCGGCGCCGTCTTTTCTCCGGTGAGTCGCCGCTTGGCCAAACCATCCGCATCAACGGCTTGACCTTTCAAGTAGTCGGCGTCTATCAGCGCAAGGTCCAGGGCGGCGACGACACCGATAACACCATGGTCGTCATTCCGTTCAGCACAATGGGAGACCTCTATGACACCAGATACATCAGCGGCATCTTTATGGACTACGAGGGCGAGAACCACCAGCAGTTGGCCCGCGTAGTGCGCGCCGTGCTCGCCGGACATCACAACTTCCGCCCCGACGACCGCCGCGCCGTCTTCATTGCCGACTTCAAACAAGACTTCGACGAGTTCACCGTCGTAACTACCGCGCTCAAGGTTCTGCTGGCCTTCATCGGCGCGCTCACCTTGGGCATCGGAGGCATCGGCCTTATGAATATCATGCTGGTTTCGGTGCAGCAGCGCACCCGCGAGATCGGCATCGAAAAAGCCTTGGGCGCGCACAAAGCCCACATTCTTTTTCAATTCTTAGCCGAAGCTCTCGCGATCACCTTCGCCGGCGGCCTCGGCGGAATCGCAATCGCATACCTGATCTCATGGACTGTAGGCGCTCTTCCGTTGATGAGCGCCTTCGGTGACAACCTCCAGGCCGGAGACATTCATCTCCACATCAATCTCAGCAGCCTTGCCGTAGCCACAGTCATTTTGAGTGTGGTCGGCATAGTCAGCGGCATGGTCCCCGCCATCCACGCCGCTCGCCTAGACCCAATCGAAAGCCTCCGTTACGAATGAGCTCAATAAGCGGAACGCTTTGAAAGGGCGCGGCTTCACGCCGTTCATCAGGAATTTTCACTGCCGCAATGTCAGCCCGCTCAATACCCCTTGCTGCTTCGCGATCAGCGCCTGCACTCCCTGCCTTGCAAACGCCATCAACTTCGCGAACTGCGCTTCATCGAACACCTGATGCTCCGCCGTCGCCTGCACTTCCACCATCTTGTGCCCGGCAGTCATCACAAAATTCATGTCCACATCGGCGCGTGAGTCTTCTTCATAACAGAGGTCCAGCAAAATTTCTCCATCCACAATTCCCACACTTACCGCCGCCACAAAATCTCTCAATGGGACAGACGTCAGAGTCCCAGCCTCCACCAACTTCTCCAGCGCCAGCCCAAGCGCCACAAATGCTCCCGTAATCGAAGCCGTCCGCGTCCCGCCATCGGCCTGAATTACGTCGCAATCAATCCAGATCGTGCGTTCACCCAATCGTGCCAAATCCGTCACCGCACGCAGCGATCGCCCAATCAGCCGCTGGATTTCATGAGTTCGCCCGCTTGGCCGCCCCTTCGCCACTTCCCGCGGCGTCCGCGTCAGCGTCGCTCGCGGGATCATCGCATACTCACTTGATATCCACCCCTTCCCTGAGTTCCGCATAAACGGCGGCACAGTCTCCTCAATCGACGCCGTACATATCACCCGGGTATTCCCCACCTCAATCAGCACCGACCCCTCCGCCGTCGAAATAAAATCCGGAGTGATCGAGACCGGCCGCAATTGGTCAACAGACCGATTATCCGAGCGATAGAACATAAGCGGGATTGTAACTGATGCGGCCCCCGGCTACCGCCGATGCTTATGTAGGAACAGCTGCCCTCGACTGTCTCGCCAGCGCAGCGTCGCGTGGCACGTGATTCGAATCAGTGAATGTGGGCTGCTCTTTACAAATCTCCACCGACCGCTTCAATTCTTCACTATTCTCAATGCAACTTCCCGCACGCCTGGAGGTTTAATAAGTTAGAGAGCGATTGCAGGCTCTCCCAGCGCCGCAGAGCGAAGGCTTGTGCCTTCAGGAGGTATCACTGATGTCCCCGACCGATCTTCGTCTTGGCTTCTCGCCCGCATTTCTGAACCTGGCCGCAACAAAAACCAGACAATCCCTAGCGCTAGCCAGCCTGCTGCTTATCGCTATATTCAGTTTCGACCAGCAGCCGGCTCCAACTCCGCCGCCCAAACCTCCAGGCAACTCGAAGATGGCCGGCAACAGCAACTACTCGACCGTAGCTGTCCCTGTTGGCACCAGAATCGCCCTCGTCCTCACCCAACCAGTTCAGACCCGCCACCTTCGTCGCGGTGACGACATCTACGCCCAAATTGTTTCTCCCGTCACTGTCGGCAATGAAGTCGTCATCCCGGCCGGCACGTTTGTTCAAGGCAAACTCGACAAGATCGAGCGACACGGCCAACGTGGGGTAGTTCATCTGCAATCTATGTCGATAACCTTCCCCGATGGCTACGTCGCTCCCGTTCCCGGCCCCATGACCCTCGAGAGCCCTGACGGATACGCCTTGATAGACCCCGGCAACCGCCGCGGCGTCGCAGCATTCGCCCTTCCGGCAGCCGGCGCCGGCGCCGGTGCTCTAATTGGACACTTTGCCGCCAGTGCGCAACCCAATACCATCACCAACACCCTCCCGCCAGGTTGCAGCGGGCCGCCGCCCGGATGGCTTTCTTCAAGCCTGACCACCCCTGGCAGCACAGCAAAGAGCACCGTCATTGGCGCTATGGTCGGAGGAGCGATCGGCGCGGTAGCCTCAATCGCGTTGTTCCTCAATACACACAATTTTTTCCTCGATATCGGCTCTCCTGTCGAGGTGATTCTTCAGCATCCGCTCGCCCTTGAACAGAATCAAGTCTCGGAGGCCATCCGGGACGCCGAGCAGCATCCGGCGCCCCAGCAGCCGGTCGCGCGGCGTCCACAACCTCTTTCACCACCTACTGATACCGACTCCGGCATTTGCTACACACCAGGCACTCCAGGTACACCCGACATCGATATTCCCGGAACCCCCGCCATCGGCGACTCACCCGGCACACCACCTATCTATATCCCCGGAACTCCTCCCACTCCGCCGACTCCCCACCCGTGCCCATAAAGGTTAGGCTAGCCAATCCGATTTGCATTTGGCGGAGAGTTTTCCTCGACTCTCCACCGGGTTACACTCGGAGGCACAAGAAAGTGCCGATGCAGGCCTCCTAAAACCAATGCCCACTTTGATCCCGCAACCCACCCGCATCCAATCTGTCGGCAACAAGCCCAAGATCATCGACGAATACGTCGGACGCGTCAACTCTCGAACCACATCTGCCAGTGTCGCCCACATGCGCAGCCCCGCAGGTTGGCTTGAGCCCGGCCAAACTCCCGGCTTCGACGAGTTCACCATCGTCCTCAAAGGGACGCTCCGCGTCGAGCATAAGAATGGATCTCTTGACGTCGCGGCGGGACAAGCCGTCATTGCCCATGCCGGCGAGTGGATCCGCTACTCCACTCCCCACGAAGGCGGCGCCGAATACATAGCAGTCTGCCTCCCCGCCTTTTCCATGGACACCGTCCATCGCAACCAGGCTTTACCTGAATGATCGGGAATTCGGCGCGGGGTGCCGCTTTTGCGCGCATAACAGGAAAAACCGTTGTATAATTCCGGGCGCTTTCGAAGTTACGAAAGAAGATCGTCTAGACCATCTTGCGCTGGAAAGGCCGAAGCAATTGCCATCAAGTGCAAGCTTTTAATGCGACGTTAACCTCTTCCCCCTCGCATGTTCTAAAAAAATTGCCCAATGCAGTCAAAATTCAGATTTAAGGAGACAGCATGCAAGGATCAGAGATGAAAGTTTTGCAGACGTTTGGGATCGCGATTGTCGCATTGATGGCATGGACGCAATTTGCCAGCGCACAGCGACGACTTACACCGATCCCGCACCCCATTGGCTCTCCACAGAGGGCTCCCGCACAGGCTGAAGCACAAGCCTTACACATTAGTGGCTCAGGTACAACATCTTCGCCCTGGACCCCCTTGACCAATCAGCCCAATTTCTTAGTTGATGGCACTGCCAATCCGATTTTGCTCATGGACGGCTCCGTATTAGTGCAAGATGCCGGCTTCCCGGACTGGTGGAAATTGACGCCCGACCAGAATGGCAGCTACGTGAATGGAACTTGGACCCAGGTAGCATCGACGCCGCCTGGCTACAGCCCGCTCTATCACTCGTCGGCCGTGCTGCCTGACGGACGGCTGATCATCGAGGGTGGGGAATACATTTGTGATCCCACCACTTTCAATTGCAATGCGGTATGGACGAACCTGGGCGCGATTTACGATCCCGTGGCAAACACTTGGACGTCCGTAAATCCTCCCGCCGGGTGGACCACGATCGGTGATGCGCAGGGCGTTGTTCTAGCCAACGGAACATATATGCAGGCGAATTGCTGCACTACCCAAGGGGCACTACTCAATCCCAAGACTTTGACCTGGACGCCGACAGGGACCGGCAAGTACGACCCAAATGACGAAGAGGGATGGACTCTTTTGCCCAACAAGGATGTCCTTGATGTGGACGCTTACGTTCCGATTGCGCCATTTCCCTATATCCCAACCGGCCAGAACTATGAACTTTACAACCCACGGACAGGCGATTGGCATGTCGCCGGAACCACCCCCGTGCAGCTCTGGGATTCATGGTTGACCTGTGGAGAACTCTCGGAGGAGCCAACCAATGGTCCTACATTCGAATTGGGACCGGGCGTTCTTCGCCCAGACGGTACCGTCTTCTACACCGGCTCAAACACCTGCCCGGGCGAAACGGGCGCCACTGCGATCTACAACTCATATACGAATACTTGGAAAACTGGTCCGTATTTCCCGAACAACAACAACATTTCTGACGGCCCAGCGTCACTGGAAGTCAATGGCAAAGTGCTGATGATGGCCAGCCCAGGATTCGGAAATCCTCCTTCCACTTTCTTTGAGTGGGATGGAAAGTCACTCACGGAGGTGCCCGGAACTCCTAATGCACCCATCGATGGATCCTACTATGGAAACATGCTGATGCTTCCGACGGGTCAAGTCCTGCTGACCGATTTCTCGGACGATATCGAAATTTACACGCCTAAGGGAGGGCCTCAGCGCCAATGGGCACCTTTTGTAATCTCTGCCCCGTTTTTCATTCAAGGGGGCAGAACGTACCAAACCTTCGGATTCCTTTTCAATGGACTCTCGCAAGGCGCGGCTTACGGAGATGACGTGCAAGCTGCGACGAACTTTCCGCTCGTTCGCATCACCAATCTGTTCACCGGACACGTTCGATACAGCCGCGCACACGATCCCAGCACGATGGCTGTGGTCTCGGATGAGCTTAATTCCGTTTGGTTCGACGTTCCTGCTCAACAGGAACCCGGATTCAGCAAGCTCGAGGTTGTAGCGAATGGGATTCCGTCAGAACCGGTGTTCGTCTTCGTCAAGTAAATCACCACGCTGCGTGTCTCGCTTTAACGTCTGCCATGGGTCATCGGGATCGAATCCCTGTGACCCGTGGGCGGACCCTCTCCTCTGATTATTCAATACGTTTCGTCAAGCCAATTTCGGACTGTGTTTAAGCAGACAACTCCTTGGCGAATATAGAACGCACAGGGAAAAGGAGCGTTCAGGAGGAAACTGGAGAGGCCGCGGAGCACTTTGAACTGGACAAAACAGCTCAGATCGACGAAGCCGATGAGCTCGCAGTCGGCTTATCGGTGGGTCAAGCCAAACGCCACTGCCGCGACAGAACCACCGATGTTGGCCACGGAAACGATTCTTTCCAGTTTATGATGACCGGTTTTATGGAAGAGATAGCTCGCACCGATGACGCTTCCAGTCTCGAGCGAGAAGTTCACGGCTAGCCCGGGAGTGCTCCCGCTCAAAATCCGAGTTACGGGGTTCAATTCTCTCCCGCCGTTCGCCAGGTTGGCGCGAGTCACGCAAAAATCCGCAGCGCTGAACGCAGCCACAGTCGCAAACAAAGCACGATTTTGGTTATCCCAAAAGCGATGAGGTTTAGGCTTTTCCTCCCGCACGCTGACGAATGACATCGGAGCCGGCTCGGCAGCCACCCCCACGGATGCCGTCTTCAATGCCGAAGGGAATAAGGTCTCCTGGCCTGAGAGTGAGCCAGACTGACACAAAACAAAGGCCAGAACTACCCATCCGTATTTGAAGGCTGCGCGAAAGTGGGATGTATGCATAACTTTGGTATCGCCCTGTTGTCGGCCGACAGTACTAGTACTAACGCATGGCTGACCCAAGGGGAATGGCCCGTAAGTGGGCCATTGGCACCCGGTTACTTCGGTAATCCAAGCAAGATGTAGTACAGATATTGGGGATTCGACCAGCCACCCCCGCTTCCAGGTTGGAGTCGTTTGGATAGCGCCAACCACCAAACACCGTTCGGTGCGTAGAGCGGACTTCGGCCTGTCAGGAAGTTCAACTACAGACCAATTCAATTACACGAGGCCATCGCGCACGTAACTGCGTCTTAAGTGGGGTCATGATATGACTGCGGATGGCATTGGTCGATGAGATGAAATGAGAAAAGCCAAGCGGAAAACATTAGCATGACCATATTACAATTTCCTCACTGTCCTTCCACCGCTTAGTTCCATGTCCTTCCGCAATCTACCTAAATCCCACACCTTGCCTCAAAGTCGTGATGAACCATCCCCCGGTCGCAGATTTGTCGTGGTGCTTGGGGATTTGGTTCCCAACGATAAACCATGCGACGAACCCTCCCCACGCGAGTTCCCGCGATCAACCTTTGGGAACGAACGCAAGTTCTAGCCATTCTGTTGGCTCTTACTTTCCTCGTTGGCTGCCAGGGAATTAGCTCGGTTGGCTCAAAATCTACCCAACAGGCGCAAACGAGCAGTTTGTCCATTGATACTGCAATCCTTGATTTTGGCAACGTCGCAGTAGGAAATAGCAATACTACGACTTTCGCCGCAACGAACTCCGGCACCGCCTCCGTTACAATCAGCACTCTTACTATATCGAGCCAGTATTTCGCGCTGACCGCTCCCAGCCTTCCAGCTACCATCGCTCCCGGGCAAAGCACCCAGGTCAGCATCACATTCACACCGAACGCAGCCGGACCATTTAACGCCACCGCGACTCTTACAAGCAGTGCTTCAACCACGCCGACAAACATTACGCTCACGGGCGCCGGAGTTGCCGGAGAAACCGGAGGGCAACTCTCGCCCAACGTCACGAGTGATGCCTTTGGCAGCGTGGCCGTAGGAGCCGTCCAGTCGCAGTCGGTAACCCTGACTAACGGCACCGCATCAAGTGTCAATATCTCGCAGGCCTCGGTCAGCGGCACAGAGTTTCAGATCAGCGGCATCACTACTCCGCTAACGCTCAATCCTTCGCAGAGCACCACATTCACGGTCAAATTCGCACCGGTATCCGCCGGAAGCGCGATCGGCAGCGTCACCATTACTTCGAATGCTTCAGACCCCTCGCTCACCATTGCATTGTCTGGCACCGGAACCGCCGCCCCGGGCGCCTTGGCGTCCAGTCCGACCAGCCTCAGCTTTGGCAGCGTGCAAACCGGAAGCCATCAGTCTCTCTCCGAGAGTGTGACCAATACAGGCGCAGCCAGTGTGACTATCTCTCAAGTCGCGATCAGCGGTAGCGGCTTCAGTCTGAGTGGAATCACGACTCCCGTCACGCTGACTACCGGACAGAGCGCCACCTTCAGCGTCACCTTCACACCTCCATCCACGGGGAGTGCAAGCGGCAACCTAACGATCACCTCCACGGCATCGAATCCAAGCCTGACTATTCCGCTTTCGGGAACAGGCACCGCTCCGGGTGCACTGGCTTCCAATCCGTCCAGCCTGAGCTTTGGTAGCGTGCAGACGGGGAGTCAGCAGTCTTTGTCAGAGACTGTCACTAATACAGGCGGAGCGAGTGTCACGATCTCTCAGGTCGCAATCAGCGGCACAGGATACAGCCTTAGTGGAATCACGACTCCCGTCACGCTAACCACTGGACAGAGTGCGACCTTTAGCGTCACCTTCGCACCTCTATCCGCCGGCAGTCCAAGCGGCAACGTCACGATCACATCGACGGCATCGAATCCGACCCTGACCATCCCGCTGTCGGGTACGGGCATCGCTCCGGGTTTACTGGCGTCCAATCCGACTAGTCTTAGCTTTGGCAGCGTGCAGACGGGAAGTCAGCAGTCCCTGTCAGAGACTGTTACTAATTCAGGCGGAGCGAGTGTCACGATCTCTCAGGTCGCAATCAGCGGCACAGGATACAGTCTTAGTGGAATCACGACTCCCGTCACGCTAACCACCGGACAGAGTGCAGTCTTCAACGTCACCTTCGCGCCTCTATCCGCCGGCACTCCAAGCGGCAACGTCACGATCACATCGACGGCATCGAATCCAACCCTGACCATCCCGCTGTCAGGAACAGGGACTGCGGCAACCGGGTTGCTTGGTGTAACTCCGACCACCCTCGGCGTCGGCAGCGTGGTCGTCGGTACGAGCGGAACGGCATCAGGAAACCTGACGGTCAGCAGCGCGAATGTTACCGTGACTGCCGCCGGCACGAACAACTCGGCGTTCAGCGTGAGCGGACTATCGCTGCCAGTAACCATCCCATCGGGTACAAGCGTTCCGTTTACAGTGACCTTCAGTCCTCTGACATCCGGGGCGGCAACTGCTACGCTCACTTTCACCAGCAATGCCCAGCCCTCGACGACAATCGAAAGTCTGACTGGGACCGGCACGCCAGCGCCCGCCCACACCGTGAACCTTTCGTGGACTGCGAGCTCGTCGCCGAACATCTCCGGATATAACGTTTATCGCGCGGTGTACGTGAGTTCGTGCGGATCCTACTCCAAGATCAATTCTGTACTGAATACGACCACGCTATATGCGGACTCCGCAGTAACAGACGGCACGTCTTATTGCTACGCCACGACCGCCGTCAATTCCAGTAACGAGGAAAGTAGCTACTCGAACATCGTAACCAACGTTCAGATTCCGGCTCCCTAATATCATCGCAAGACGGAGAGCCTGTTGCTCAGGCGCCCGCTCCGGGCGGATTGATCGGCGGCTGGATGATGTGTAGCCCACACTCCGTCTTCGAGGATCCCGACCAACGCCCAGCCCTGGGATCTTCTTCCGGACGCACCGCTCGCGTGCATTGCACGCACCCGATGCTAGGATAATTGCGATCATGCAGCACATTGTAGGGGACTTCATGCTCGCGAATGTATTGCCAGACTTGTTTTGAGTTCCAGTCGGCGATCGGATTGATCTTCACTAAACCGAATTTTGCGTCCCACTCCACTTTGCCCGCGCTCGCCCGGGCTGTGGTCTGATCGCGGCGAATGCTCGTCATCCACGCCCGCAAATCGCCCAGCTTGCGCTGCAACGGCTCGACTTTGCGAAGATAGCAGCATTGATCAGGATTGCGCTGCCAGAGCGCCTCACCGTGAGCCCGTTCCTGCTCCTCTGGCGAGTTCAGTGGAAATACTCTTTCGATAGTGATGCCATATTTTTTCTCCACCTGATCCATAAGGTTGTAGGTTTCGGGAAACAGAAATTCAGTGTCGAGAGTGAAGACTCGAAAACTCTTACGCACTCGCGAAGCCATGTCGATCAGAACCATGCCCTCGGCCCCAAACGCGGAAGAGATCGCCACCGCCTCCCCAAAAGTCCCGAATGCCCACTCGAGGACACGCTCCGGTCTCCAGGATTCCGCCGCGATCTTTAGTTTCCCAACCTCTTCTTTCATGCCAGAAACTCCTCATCTGTTCTCAAACCTCTAGCCGATATTGGGAGGCGGTTTGCCAACGCGGCTCCCAATTCATCTTCCAAAACAGGGGCTCTAGCTTCCTCCACTAAGCTGCGATCTGCGAACCGGACTACTTCGCCGACCACCAGCAGCGTAGGAGACGCTAGCCTTGGCACTGCATGGAGATCGGCAACGGTGGTACGGAATATCCGCTGGCCCGAAGTTGCCGCGCGGGAAATAACAGCGCAAGGAGTTCCTCCGACAAAACCACTAGCCGTTAGCCTGCTTGAAATCTCGCTATAGTCAGACCCCGGCATATAGATGACAAGCGTTGACTGGGCTGCCGGAAGTCGGCTCCACTCGGCGTCATCGTTCCCAGAAGCACGATGGCCTGCCGTCAGCACAAGCGTCGAAGATATTTGCCGGTGGGTCAGCGGAATTCCGGCCGCGGCCGCGGCTCCCAGCGCCGCGGTCACGCCGGGAACAATTTCATATTCAATATTCGATCGGCGCAGTGCTTCGATCTCTTCCCCAGCCCGGCCGAATATGAGTGGGTCTCCGCTCTTCAGCCGAACAACTTGTGATCCGGAAGCAGCCAGCGTCACCATAAGAAAATTGATTTCTTCCTGCCGAAAGCCCCTGCTTCCGCAACGCTTGCCCACATTCTTGACTTCGGCGGACGGCGAAATCAGCCGCAGGATCGCCGGCGCGACCAGGTCGTCGCGGAGCACCACGTCCGCGGTCTGCAGCAGCCGAAGCGCTTTCACCGTAAGCAACTCCGGATCGCCCGGTCCCGCTCCCACCAGAAACACTTTGCCGTTCATGCCGTTTCCTGCCGTTCGTTATTCGCGACCTGTTCCGCCAACGCCGCATTCAGCGCCTCGCGGCTAGCCAGCGAAAGCAACAGTTCCCGCTTGCGTTGTGGGTCAAGATTGCTGGCCAGGACAAACTTTCGTGTCTTTCCCAGTTCGGCGACCCATTGCGCATAGCCCGGACCAAACTGCCGCTCCAACTGTTGCCTTAGCCTTTGCGACAGAGACGGACTTTGCCCGTTGGTGGAGATCGCGATCTGCAAATCGCCCCGCCGCACTACTGCGGGATAGTAAAAGTCGCAATACGCGGGGTCGTCCACCACATTGCACAGAACCCCGAGAAGCTGCGCCGCCCGATAAATAGATCCATTCAGCGCGCGAGACGCGGTGGCCACCACAGCGAGAAAAGTTCCATTGAGATCTTCAGAGTCAAAGGCCCGGAGTTCGAGTCGAATCTTGCCGGCGTGCGCCCACTCCTGCACCGCCGCTGACGCTTCCAAGGCAACCACATGCACGCACGCACCCGTGTCGATCAGACCGCCAATTTTGGGTTCGCCGACTTTTCCAGCGCCGACCACAAGGCAACGCTTGCCCTCGAGTTTCATAAACATTGGAAACAGCGCGCTCATCTCTTCACCACTGATTTCTCTCCACTATTGCGGCTACCCTTCGACTCCACTCGGCACCCGTCCCTCAGGCAAATCGCGGGCGACCGCCTCCACAAACTCTCCCGCCAGAAAGCTGCGTAGTTCCACATCGCTATAACGGGCAAAAAAACGTCGAAGATTGTCACCGGAATTGCCATCGTCGAGATATCGACGCAGCAGCCGTTCGATGGCCTCAGGAACCTCAGTCGCGGGGCAGCGAAATCCAACCGCCCTGGCGATCCCTTGATTAAGGCCGAGGGCCCCGCCCAGACAGAAGTAATACGCATCGACCATCTGTCCGTTGACCTTGATCTTCTTACCCTCGATTCCGATGTCGGCAATCCAGTGTTGTCCGCAACTGTTTGGGCAGCCAGTCACGTGGAGCTTCAAGTGTTGGTCAAAACCAGGCAATCGTTCCTCGAGTTCCTCTACCAGCCAACGCGAGAAGCTCTTCGTCTCTGTGATCGCCAGCTTGCAAAACTCCGTACCGCTGCAGGCGACTGTTCCTCGCCAGAACGGCGACCCGCCGACCGGAAGCCCAATCCCGCCCAGTTCCTTGGCCAACTCGTCCGCGTGGGCGCGCGGTACGTTGACGATCAGCAGGTTCTGCATGTTGGTGGTGCGCAACTCGCCGCCGGCCAATCGCTCAGAAAGATCGGCCGCGCCCTCCATCTGTTCCGGAGTAATTCTGCCCCGCAAGACCGCTGCCCCCACGTAGACACAGCCCGGTTGTTTCTGGGGATGAATTCCGATGTGATCGCGATAGACATCGGCCGGTGGCTGAGCGGGAACCGCTGGATCAAGTTGAAATCCAATCCGGCGCTGCAGCTCCTCCTGGAAGTCCTGCACCGTCCAACCATGCCGCAAAAAAAGAAATTTCAAACGCGCCCGTTCGCGGTGTTCGCGCAACTGATCCGAATCACGAAACAGTTCGGCAACTCCACGGATAACCGGTAGAACCTGATTCCAACGCACGAATGCATCCAAGGGAGCACCCAGGTACGGCTCAGTGGATAGTCCGCCGCCGACGCGCAGACTGAAGCCAACCTCAGACTCTCCTCGAACCACGCGCTCAACCGCCGTCAGCCCGACATCATTGATCTCCGGGTACGGGCACCAGACACGGCATCCCGTGATCGAAATCTTGAATTTACGCGGCAGGTTGTAGAACTCGGCATTTCCCGCCAGCAGGCGATCGGCTTCCAGTGCCAGCGATGAAGCGTCGCAGATCTCGTCCGCGTCAACACCCGCGACCGGGCAGCCCGTTATGTTGCGCGTCACATCGCCGCAAGAACCCGTCGTGTTCAGGCCGACACGCCAGAGTTCTTCAAGTAGTTCCGGAAGCGCTTCGATGGTCACCCAGTGCAACTGAATATTCTGGCGCACCGTAAGATCGGCAATGCCGCGGGCATAGCGGCGAGTCAATTCCGCGACGGTTCTCAGTTGGTTCGATCGCAACAGACCGTTGGGTATTCGAATTCGTACCATGAAGAGGGGCAACGCGCGTCCCTGGCCGTCCTTCCCCCCGACCACTCCCACTCCGTCTCCCTGTGTGTAGACTCCCCACCAACGGAAGTAGGTTCCGATCCATTCTGGTGGGATCGAGTCGAAACCCTCTCGCGCAAAGCGGCGAATCTCCGCCAAGCCTTCCCACGGATTCATTGCACGCTTCAGACGTTCCGATTTTTGCGCTTTAGTTTCTTTTATTAAATTCGCCATAGACTGATCTGCCGCATTCCAATTCGCCGCAAAAACAAAAACCCACCGCCAGATGCTTTCTGGCGGTGGGCGATAAGTGCCGACGATGGTTATGAAACTTCTAAGTCAGCAGCCTCCCTGCGCCAGAACACACGCATGCACAACAACAACATGCACACATACAAACCTGGCGAAGATTGCTGACACTCGTCATGCTTTTGCGATCCTACCTTTTGATTCTCCCATCTGTCAACCAACTACCTCTTCGTTTGATGAATAATCTCGATCCTAAGCATCAGAATTTTGAAGCCCCGCGCAATTCGACCACAATCTTTAGACGGTAGAGGTACGTTTCCGATAGCAAGATTGAGATCTCACCATCAGCGCAAGGGTGCCGCTTACCGCCATGGTGGCGCCAATCGCCAAGAAACCACCGCGAAATCCGCCGTCCGAGGAGCGCACCAGTCCAATGACGTATGGCCCAAAGAAGCCTCCCAAATTTCCCAGCGAATTGATCGCGGCAATGCTCGCGGCCGCTGCTGTGCCACTTATCGCGGACGTGGCCATTGCCCAGAAAGGTCCGACCATTGACTGCGCTCCCATCATGCCCAGGCTCATCCCGGCAATGACCATCCATGGCACCCCACCCCAGGCGGCCAATCCCAAAGCTGCTGCGCCGAGCAATGCCGGCAATGCTGTGTGCCAACGCCGTTCCCCGGACCGATCTGATCGCATCCCTACCAGAACCATTGCTACCGCGGTCGCCAGATAGGGAATCACTGCGACCACGCCCGTCCTGAAATAGCTGAGCCCCGACAAGCTCCGAATCACGGTCGGCAGCCAGAACGTCACGCCGTACATGCAAGCGGGTACGGCGAAGTAAACCAGAGACAGCATCCCGACTCGCGCGACGATGGCCCCAATCGAGCTTCGATTTAATCTCTTGTCGACTGAGTTCTCTTCACGTTCGCGCTCCAGCGTAGCCACCAGCCAATTCCGTTGCGCGTCTGCCAGCCAGCTTGCTTCTTCGGGTCTATCCACAAGCACCCAGAGAACCATCACGCCGAAAAAGATGGCCGGGATTCCTTCGATCAAAAACAGCCACTGCCATCCAACCAAGCCGCCGCCGCGTAGCCCCATCAGCGCTCCCGAGATCGGACTGCCGATAACCCCCGCCAGCGGATTAGCCATCATGAACCAGGCCACGGCTCGAGCCCGGGCATTCGCCGGGAACCAGCACCGCATATAAAGGATGATGCCGGGAAAGAATCCCGCTTCGGCAGCACCCAGGAGGAAACGAAGCGTATAGAAACTATAAGGCCCGCGTATAAAGATCATCGAACAGGAAATCAGGCCCCACGTGACCATCAGCCCGCAGATCCATCTCCGCACTCCCACCTTCTGTAACACGAGATTGCTGGGAACCTGGAACAAGAGATAGCCCAGAAAGAATACGCCCGCAGCGTTGCCGTAGACCCGGTCGCTCAGATGGAGTTGTTCCCGCATCTGCAGGATCGCAAAACTAACATTGATGCGATCGAGATAAGCAATGATGTAGAGCAAAAAGAGAAACGGCATGAGGCGCCACAACAACCGGGAAACAACTGCGGATTCGAGGTTTGAAGCGAGTGGCTCTTCCAAGCGATGTCCGGCAAAACGGTGGCGGCTTGCGCGAGAATTCTACGCTAAACGGAGCTTTTCACGAATCTCAGCGACAATCTGCCCGGGGGGCTGGGCGATATTTATTGTTATGGCTGTTTCCGGTTCTTCCAAGTCAGCAAACTGGCTCGCGAGAATCTGATCGCCGGCAAAATGGCCTTGCCGCGCGCGCAACCGCTGCTCAATCAGCTCTGCGCTTCCATGCAGGTAAACAAACTGGACTTCCGGTCCGATCCTGAGTTCGTCCCGATAGCTGCGTTTCAAAGCCGAGCAGGCCAGAACTCCACTACGTCCCTGCGAACTCCAGTTTGCGATTACAGTTCGAAGCCGTCCCAGCCAGGGACTACGGTCGCCATCATCGAGCGGGACACCGTGTCGAATCTTTTCGATATTATCCGTCGAATGGTAATCATCGGCATCAGCGAATTCCCAGCCGAGTTGTGCGGCGAGCAACCGACCAACCGTGGTCTTGCCCGCACCCACAACTCCCATAACAATTACGATCATCGTGGGTGTCCTTAGGTTGCACTGCTTGGCCCCGACTAAACCGCCGTCCGACCCCTCATTGGTTTCGAAGCGCGCTCAGGCCCATCACTTTGCCTCGCAAGACCGTAATCGAGGCCTTCGGCAGAGTGAATACGGTTTGCGGAGTTGCCGCCACACTAGTGGCGACCGGCGGATGATCCGGGTCCGCATGGCTGTTTGGACCGTCGTTGATCCACACATACTGCTCACTGCCGAAAGTCACGACGGCGACCGGCCCGGAAAACGATGCACTCCCCTTCCCCCTAAAATCATCGAATTCTACGCGCACCGAGCGCACGCTGGTCTCATCCCGGTTGACCAGCATCAAAGACCAGTTTCCGTCCGGGCGGTACACCGCATACGACGTAACCAGCACATTCCCCTCGGCATCCCTCACTCCGGTGGAAGAGGGAAACATGTGATGCATGCCAGAGCGATGCTGCACCCACTCGAGATTAATCATGTGGGCGGCGAAGTAAGGCGACGTATATCCATTGATGTCGTAATTTTCGTCAGAGACAAAATTCGACCATGACGACCAACCGAGGCAAGTGTTTTGAATGCCCTGAGGCTGAATCGGCGAGTGATAGAACGCTGTACCTCCACCTTCGAAGAAAGAGCCAACATTATCGGCGAGCCACAGTGCCGCAAAGATTGTGGTCATCGGTCCGGTCAAATCGTTGGCTAGATGACTCTCCGTCACCATCAGTGGCACTTCTTTGGGTACGCCATCGTCTCTCCACACTTGCAAGATATGCTTGATTAGTTGCGGTTCGCTGTACAAAGTCTTCCAGTTGATGGTGCACGGGTCGAACGGGTAGTGCTCGAAGGAAACGAAAGCGAGGTCCGAGATACGGTTGTGAGCCTTGAGATAATCGATGAACCGGCCCATCCACGACGTCCGTCCTTGTGCGTCTGGCCACACTCGAATATCTTCGTTGACTCCTTCAAAAATTGGGCCGCCCAGCTTTAGTTTGCCGTCAACCTTGTGAATGGCTGCGGCCCACTGAATGTACAGCGCTGCGTAATCTTCCGGCATCGCGTGCTTGCCATCCGGCTCCTCGCCCATTTCAACGTATCCAATGCGGTAACCGCGCTTCTCAATGTAAGCAATTTCGGCAGCAGCATCGTCCGGCGTGCCGTAGAGCAGGGTCACCGGAATCATGGCCGGAAGATTGTTGGTGAGTCCGCTGGTGAAGAAAAGGTCGAAACCACTGTGCTGATATCCGCCGGTAGCATTCACGTCGGAAGCTGAGTGCCAGGGATCAATTGACGATGTGCAGTAGGTGGTCGGCTTGTCACCGAAATTCTTTTCGACCTCGGCAAAGGCACCACTGGAGTCGACAACGCCAAGGCGAATTTCCTTAATGGCATAACCGACGCAGTTGCGGACATCATCCCTTCCATGCCAATCGCAAGTGTTCGACGATTCGCTCATCAGGATGCGCACGTACTGAGTGTTGATGGGCATATCGGCTAGCTTCAAAGTGACACTTCCGCCTTGAGCTTTCTTGATTGCACCTGAGGGGAAAGTCTTCCACTCGCCTTGGGGGCCTTCGTCGAAGTCGAGCGCCCGTTTTCCAACCCAATATTCAACGTGGTAGGTTGCGGCATACGGGCTCGCCCAAACAATGTGGATTGCGTTCACTGGCTTTTCGGCGTTCAGATCTATAACCACCCATTGCGGGTGAAGAGCGTCACTTTCGCTCGTGAATTTACTGGTGAGGTACGGATTGCTCTTCCAATAGCTAAGATTTGGTCCTTGCAGAGGGCGGTCGCCACTGGTCGAAAAGCCGCGGTGCGGCAGCGCGTAAGAGAGAATGTAACGCAGTGGTTCCTTCGGTTCGGTACTCCCGGTAAAGTATCCGCTCTGATGCGCCGGATCGCTCCACGTTCCGCTCTGATTCCAGTGCCAGGCGGCCATGCGCAGCTCGGAGTTGTTGCGATAAGTAATTGGCCCCCAGCCCGCCGAGAGCGACTCTTGAATGATATGCGGCGTATACACTTTGTCGATTCCCTCATGGGAAAGGACATCAATTGAGCTACCCAGCGCGCTGTCAGGATCGAAGGAGTTGATAACGTGCCCGGGCGTCGCATCGACGTGAACGGTGGCGACCGCAGATTCTATCGCGGGTACAGATTGGGCAGAAGCGGCTCCATTCCCAGCGAGAAAAATAATAGCGATTTCGATAATGGACGCGGTCAATATCTCCGGGACAAAGATTTGACCGAAGTAACGACTAGGAATGAAACCACGCCGCATCGAAATTCTCCCCCCTCAGTTTTCTGCTAAAAAGGCGAGATCGCTCGCCTAGTGTTCGGCCGGACGGCACACCACATTTAGCGCGGGTGGCACAGTGTAGCGAATCAGCCCTACGTTTACCGTCAACCTCACGGGCGGCCCGTCGGGCTCCGGCCGGTCATGAACACGTGATGTTCCTCAACTATTTGAGATAAACAAGGATACTTTTTTCATTGGCAAGGCCGTATATAAACGTTTTAATAGAGCGTTGAAAACAAAGCGGGATGCTACGCTGTTTGTATTTTCAGATCAAGACTCGGCTAATTTCAGGGGGTGAAAGCTCATGGTTCTGAAAGTATTTAGCGACAAAATCTCCCTGGGCAAGGCAGCGGCGGAGCAAGCTTCGACCGCCATTCGCGGAGCCATACGCGATCACGGGCAGGCGCGCGTGATTGCCGCCACCGCAGCCTCTCAGCTTGAATTCCTAAGCGCACTGACCCAGGCGCCGGACATCGACTGGCAGAAAGTGGAGCTATTTCATCTCGACGAATATATCGGACTACCCATTACTCATCCGGGTAGCTTCCGCAAGATGCTGATCGAGCAGCTGATTCGAAAAACAGGAATCACGAAGTACCACTTGCTTGATGGCGATGCCGATGCCGCAGCAGTCGTTCGCCAAGCCGGTGCGGCCTTAGCCTCTGATCCAATCGACATCGCTTTTGTCGGCATAGGTGAGAACGGTCATCTTGCTTTCAACGATCCTCCCGCAGATTTTCAGACTAACGAACCTTATCTTATCGTAAAGCTCGATGAGGCTTGCCGTCTGCAGCAGGTCGGCGAGGCCTGGTTCGCTGATATATCGCAAGTACCGACCCAGGCAATCTCGATGTCGGTACGCCAGATCCTGAAGGCCAAAGAGATTCTCGCGGTTGTGCCGGATACACGCAAGGCGCAGGCGGTGAAGGCTTGCTTCGAGGGCGAGATCGGTCCAATGGCGCCGGCCTCGATTCTACGCACTCACCCGAACGCGACGATCTATCTCGATAAAAATTCGGCGGCATTGCTTAGCACAGCTTTGCGAATAACAGCCTGAGAAGCTCACATTCCTGACCCGACAAAACCGAACGTGCCAGCCGGCCGAAAACCTTCCGCCGGGGTTCGCACCATTCCCGGGTTGCGCTGGTGGATTTGCGGACTTCTTTTCGCCTCCACAATTATTAACTACATTGATCGCCAGACACTCTCGCTGCTCGCTCCTTATCTCAAACAGGACTACCACTGGAGCAACAGTGACTATGCCAATCTGGTGATCGCATTCCGTGTTTCCTACGCCGTCGGGCAAACGTTTTTCGGACGACTAATGGATCGCATTGGCACCAGGCGCGGCCTCACGTTCAGCGTCGCTTGGTACTCCATCGTCTCTGTTCTGACCTCGTTGGCGAAAGGCTTTTTCAGCTTTGCCATCTTCCGTTTCTTGTTGGGTGCCGGGGAATCCGCGAATTGGCCAGCCGCGACCAAAGCAGTGTCGGAGTGGTTTCCGAAACGCGAACGTGCATTGGCCACGGCATTCTTTGATAGCGGCTCTTCCATTGGCGGCGCCATCGCGCCCTTCCTTATTCTTTGGGTTTATTTTCGATGGGGATGGCGGCCCGCGTTCGCAGTTCCCGGCATCCTTGGATTTGTCTGGATGATTGCTTGGCGCAAACTCTACTATCCGCCACAGATTCATCCTCGCATTAGCGAATCGGAACTCCAGTTCATCATTGCTGACAAGTTGGAATCTGAAGCGCAGCGGCAAGGAAAAACTCGACCCCGATGGCGTGATCTCCTCCGGTTGCCGCAAACTTGGGGAACAATCATTTCTAAGACCTTCACCGATCCCGTCTGGTTCTTTGTTACAGATTGGTTTCCGATTTATCTGGTGGCGAAGGGAATCCCTATCGAAAGCGGGGTCATTGCCATTTGGATTCCTTTCGTCGCGGCCGATTGCGGATATTTTTTCGGCGGTGGCATCTCAGGTTACCTGATCAAGCGAGGATGGTCTTTGGGCGCTGCTCGAAAAGCTGTAATCATTTTTGGTGGGGTTGGAGTCACGATGCTCATTCCCACAATTTTCACCGCCAATCTTTACCTGATGGCATTTCTCTTTGGCGTTGCCACTTTTTCGTATGCCGCATTTTCGACTATCGCGAACGTATTGCCCTCGGATCTTTTCGACAGCGAGTCGGTGGGATCGGTCAGTGGTCTGAGCGGAACTGGTGCAGGATTGGGGACCATCGTCGCTTTCAAACTTATCGGCTACTTTTCCGATTCCCGTCAGGCGATGGCCGGACACTCTTTTGACCCCATTGTCATTGTGGCTGGTCTGGTTCCGTTCGTCGGCATGATTTTAGTTTTACTATTAGTTCGCAATACGCGGGCTACGGACCAGGTGTTAGTGCACCGCATCTGACAATTTCGGTACACTCTGTGAATTCCAAGGAGATGTAATCATCGTGAAGATCACCCAGGCCACAGTATCGGTTTGCTGCCCCGGCAGAAACTTCGTCACACTCAAAGTATTAACCGACGAAGGAGTCTACGGACTAGGGGACGCCACGCTGAATGGCCGCGAGTTGGCAGTTGTCTCCTATCTGAAGGATCACATAATTCCATGCATTCTCGGGCGAGATCCCTTTCAAACCGAAGACATGTGGCAATACTTGTATCGCGGCGCTTACTGGCGTCGAGGCCCGGTGACGATGACCGCCATAGGCGCGGTCGACATGGCGTTGTGGGACATCAAGGGAAAGGCCTTGAACACACCGGTTTACAACCTAATTGGAGGCAAGAGCAGAACTGGAGTCCTGGTTTACGGCCATGCCAACGGCGCTGATATCCCTGCAACCTGCGACGAGGTGGGCCGCTACATCGACATAGGATACCGCGCCATAAGGGCGCAAACTGGTATTCCAGGCCTCCCCTCTACGTACGGCGTGGCGAGTGACAAGTTGTTCTACGAACCCGCCGAGAAAGGGTTGCCACCTGAAAACACGTGGTCCACGGAAAAGTATCTTCTGCACGTTCCAAAGTTGTTTGACGCGCTGCGCAGTAAGTTCGGGGAGGATATCCACTTGCTTCACGACGTGCATCACCGCTTGACACCGATCGAAGCAGCACGCCTGGGCAAGAGCCTGGAACCGTACCATCTGTACTGGCTGGAAGATGCAGTGACCGCGGAATTGCAAGAGGGATTTCGCATCATCCGGCAACACACAACCACGCCATTAGCCGTTGGGGAGGTCTTCAACACTGTCTGGGACACGCGCATCCTGATAACGGAACAGTTGATCGATTACCTTCGCATGTCGGTTGTTCACAGCGGCGGAATCACGCATTTGAAAACAATCGCAGCTTTGGCAGAGATCTACCACGTTCTAACCGGTTGCCACGGCGCCACAGACCTGTCGCCGGTGTCGATGGCCGCCGCGCTTCATTTCGACATGTCGATCAACAATTTCGGGATTCAAGAGTACATGCGGCACACTCAGGAGACTGACGAAGTATTTCCGCACGGTTACTACTTCAAGGACGGGTTTCTTTATCCCGGCGACCGCGCGGGTCTCGGAATCGACTTCAACGAAAAGCTGGCAGAAAAGTTTCCTTACGAGCGGGCGTATTTACCGGTAAACCGCAAGCTCGATGGGACCATGTTCAATTGGTAGTAACCGAAATTGGTAGTGACCGACGGCAGACGCAAAGTGTGTAACTTCATTCTGGCCATCAGCGCGAGGAAACATGGGCTACGGTCGCTTGGAACTAAATGGAAAGGTTGCAGTGGTAATCGGGGGAAGCTCGGGAATCGGCCGGACCATTGCGCGCGGACTAGCGGAAGCCGGCGCCGATGTAGTGTCATCGGCTCGTCGGCTCGAACAAGTGGAAGCCGTTGCGGCTGAGATCGAGGCGCGTGGTCGCCGCTCTCTGCGCGTTACCTCCGATGTAACCGATCGCAGTTCTTTAGAAAAATTACTGCGCGCGACTGTCGAAGCATTCGGCAAGGTAGATATCCTGGTGAACTCGGCAGGATACAACCAGCGCGCGTCAACCTTGGATTTTCCTGAAGCGGATTGGAACCGGCTCCTCGAAACCAATTTGAATGGCACCTTGCGGGCGTGTCAGGTCTTTGGCCGTCAAATGATCGAGCGTCACTATGGACGAATCATCAACATCACGTCTATGGGATCGTTTCTGGCATTGTTCGAGGTGGCCGCGTATTGTGCGAGTAAAGCTGCTGTGACATCGCTGACGAAATCACTGGCTATCGAATGGGCCCGCCACGGAATTTGTGTCAATGCCATTGCCCCAGGATACTTTCGTACCGAGTTGACTGAAAAGTTAGTGAATGGAACGCCCCGCGGCGAAGAGATCTTGTTGCGCACACCTCTGAAGCGCTTTGGCGAATTGGAAGAACTGGTGGGCGCTGCTATTTTTCTCGCTTCCGACGCTGCCAGCTTTGTCACGGGCACGACCCTTGCGGTGGATGGTGGATACCTTGCCAGCGGCGTGAACCAGTAAACACAGCTCTAATGCAGTGAGTTTGCTTTCTCGAGAGCTGAGTCGCGAGCCGCATGGACAGCCTGCACAAGCTCGCGAGCTGCTTGCGTGATCTTTGCCAGATTTCCATTCCGCAAATCGTCGGCATTCACTAAATCCGCGCCAACCCCCAGAGCAAATGCTCCAGCGGAGATGTAGTCGGCAGCGTTCGAAGCGTTCACTCCGCCGGTTGGAATCAGGGCGGCGTTCGGAAAGGGAGCTTTCAATGACCGCAAATACTTGGGCCCGCCAACATTGCCACAAGGAAAAATCTTAATCAGCTTGGCTCCATTGTCCTGGGCATGCATAAGTTCTGTCGGGCTCAGTGCTCCTGGGATCGCGAGCTTCCCGCAGGCCTGCGCCGCCAATAGTACCGGGATCGATAGACCCGGGCTCACAATAAATTCGGCGCCGGCGTGAATACATTGCTCAGCCTGTTCTCCTGTCGTAACCGTCCCTGCGCCAATGAGCGTTGTGCTTCCGTATTCGCGCATCACATGGCGAATGACCGACGTTGCGTTGGGAACCGTCATGGTGATCTCGACAATCAGGATACCCCCTTTGCAAATCGCTTCCACCGCCCGGGTCGCGTCTTCGACAGTCGCAGCCCGTACCACCGGCACGATGCCAATCTCGGCGATCCTCCGAATCACTTCCTCGATGGTCATATTGTCGTCTCGTGCAAGAATTCCTATTCTCGATCAGCGCAAAATGCGCGCGGTTTGCGACTTCATCGCTTTCAACACTTCTTCCAGGGTTGCCATCGACGTATCGCCGGGCGTCGTCATTGCGAGTGCTCCATGTGCTGCGCCACAATCCACTGCCCACTGCGGACCCTTCCCCGATAGAAATCCATAAATCAATCCGGACGCGAAGGAGTCGCCTCCCCCTACGCGGTCGTAGATCTCTAGCTGCTCGCGTACCCTGGCCTCATAGAATTCGCCGTCGTAGTAGCAAATCGCTCCCCAGTCATTCAGCGTCGCCGTCTTGGCATGCCGTAGAGTCGTGGCAATAAGAGCCAGCCTGGGAAAGTCCTGCACCACTTTTTCAATCATGACTTTGAAATTGTCTGGATCAAGCTGGGAGTGGTGTTCGTCAAGCCCGCTCACATTAAAACCAAGACCGGCGGTGAAGTCTTCTTCATTTCCCAGCATCACATCCACAAGCGGCGCGAGACGTCGGTTTATCTCTCGTGCCTTGAACTCTCCTCCTATCGACTTCCACAGAGACGGCCGATAATTCAGGTCATAGGAAACGATCGCTCCGGCGCGCGTCGCCGCTTCCATGGCCTCCTGCGCGACGAGCGGCGTGGTCTCCGACAGCGCACAAAGAATTCCGCCCGTGTGAAACCAACGCGTTCCATCCCGCTGAAACATCTGCTCCCAGTCGATTTCTCCGGGTTTCAGTTGCGAGATAGCGGTGTCGCCACGATCCGAACATCCGAGCGGAGCGCGCAGCCCGAAGCCCCTCTCGGTAAAATTCAATCCGTTGCGGACAGTCCGTCCTACTCCGTCATAAGGCACCCAGCGCACGTATTTCTGACTAACACCTCCTTGCAGCATCAGGTCTTCGACGAGCCGTCCAACCGGATTGTCCGCGAGGGCCGTGACGACAGCCGTGTCCATCCCAAAGCAGCGACGGAGACCGCGGGCCACGTTGTATTCGCCTCCACCCTCCCACGCTCGAAAATGACGCGTGGTCGAGATGCGCTCATTGCCTGGATCCAGCCGCAGCATGACTTCCCCCAGGCTGACCAGATCCCACATGCAGCCGCTCTTCGATTTTATGTTCAGCTTCCCCATGATTTACAAAAGGATTCCTGACTTCGCGCGAATTGATTTGTGGCCAGAAAGATCTGGCACGCGCTTACTCTGAACTTGACTCACCGCAGCATCGGCATGCCGAATTGTGAGTTGTCGCGATGGATCCACCACCAGCCAACTCACTGCCGCTACCATGCACAACGCTGATGCCACGAAGAATGAGGTCGTCCAACCGAATCGGGCCGCAATCCACGGAGTCAGAGAAGCTGTTAGTGCCGCTCCAATCTGGTTTCCCATATTCATAAAACCAGAGACGGAGCCAGAAGAGGCGCCAGCAATATCGGCCGTCACCGACCAGAAAGAGCTCTGCGACAGATACAATGCCCCTGCTCCACCGGCAAGTACTACGCTGGCCAGCCGAGCACTTTGAACTTGCGAGCCCAAGGCGATGAATATTCCCGCGATCATGAGTGTGAATGCGGCAAGGCCGCAGCGTCCCATGCGCGGCCCTCGCCACTTCGTCAGCCGGTCGTTGAGAGCGCCTCCTGCGAGGCAGCACACCAACATGGCAAGAAAAGGCAACATCGTGTAGAACGCGCTCGCCTTCAAATCCAGTCCGCGTACTTTGGCGAGATAGCGATAGAACCAACTGAAGAAGATCCATGCGACATAGCCGTAGCAGAAGTAGCTGAAGGTTACGGCCCAGACTTCTTTGCTTCGCGCGACGCGCCCCCACGGTATCAGCGGCGTAGCGTCATTCTTTGTCTCCGCCTGCGTCAGCCCGGAGCGAATCAACATCAGCTCTGATTCAGATACGCCGGTGTGCTCAGCGGGAGTGTCGCGAGCACTGACAAACCACACTGCTCCCGCGGCGAATCCGATCAGCGAGCAGACCCAGAACGAAGACCGCCAGCCGTAACGAACCATAATGTGGGTAATGAGCAGCGGTGTAAGGCCCGCCCCCGCTCCAACCCCTGCGAAAATCCAGCCGTTCGCGATGCCACGTTCAGTGGTCGGAATCCAGCGCGCGACGAATTGATTCGCGGAGGGATATATCACCGCTTCGCCCGCGCCCAGAAGAAAACGCACCGCGACGAAAATGATAAGCGCTCCCGTAATCTTCGGGGGTACCATCGCCGTCAAAGCGGTGAAGATTCCCCACCATGCCACGCCCGCGGCCAGAACGCGGCGCGCTCCGAAGCGGTCCGCAAGCCTTCCGCCGACAGTTTGGAATAGCGCGTAGCCAACCAGCATTGCGCTGAAAACTTTGCCCAGTTGCACATCGCTGAGATGGTAAGCCTCGGCGATGGCACCGCCCGCGATAGAAATGTTTATCCGGTCGAGATAAGACACGGCGCTAAGGATGAACAGCCAGAACACCAAGAACCAGCGCACATGGCTCGTTCCGGCGCTGGTCATTGCAGGCTCCGTTGGACCGCACCGAGTTCGAAGACAAGCTCCGCATTCCGGTGCGGCGAACGGCTGGGCGCGGCCTGATCAGTACTACGTTTCATGAGCCCCAAGATTCTCCTAAGCCGATCGGTCCATCGAAGATTTTTTTAGCTAGGATGCGTGATCGCGCAGAAGTCGCGAAAGTTGCGCGGCCACGATTTGATCTTCGCCAGGTTGCAGCATGAATGAATTCATAGCCAGCCCGGGCCGTCCTTCACCGCCGCCGATCACAATCGACGGCTTCGAGCTCCGTAACAGCTTTGATGCTTGTTCTGGTGTCAACGAAATTCGGCTCTCGTCCCACGTGATGCGCATATGAGGCACATGATTGGCAATGTCCGGTACGAAGAAAGACGTGCTGACTCCTGGAACTTTTGTGATTTCGCGCGAGATTCCCTCCAGCCGATCTTGCCATTCCTTGGTCAGAGCTTCATGGTCCTCCGCGAGAAAAAGTTCGAGCGCTTTGACCATGCCCACGATTTCTTCTTTGCCCACCTTTTGGCTTCGGCCGAGAGTATCTTCGTGCGGACTGTTGTTGAGCAAGGCATTTGCCACCATATCTTTGCGCCCGATCAGCAGCCCGGCGCACTGCGGTCCACGAATCGCTTTCCCGCCGCTGAAGGTCACCAGATCGTAACCCATCGTGGTGTAATCCCACAGATGAGACACTGGCGGCGTATCAGCTGCTGCGTCGTTCATGCACGGAATGTTGTATTGCTTCGCCAATTTCACCCACTCATCCACTTTGATTTGTCCTACTTCGTTGGCGAAGTTGGAGAAGTGCATCATGGCCGTGCGTTCGTTCACTGCGGACCGAAATTCGTCAACCGTTTCGATCTCGATGAGTTTGATCCCTGTTGATCGCAACTGATGGTCGAAGGGGTTGCGATGCGACTTTTGAATGATCACTTCCGACTTCATCCCCGTCAGATCTGGCAATTGGCGGATCAAAGCCTCGTTGCCGCCGGTCAGAATTCCCGCCAGGCCTGATTGAATCGCTGCGGCGGCGCCCGAAGTCACCAACGCTGTGTACCCTTGCGGCAGCTTGAGCATTTCGGCAATACGATTGCCCGCAGCCACCTCTAATTCCGGAATGCTTACAAAGTGGCGCCCAGCCATTGTCATAACGGCTTCGAGTTCCGGGTGAGGAAGCGAACCGCCCAGCATGGTCATGGTCCCTTCGCAGTTAATCACTGTTGTAACTCCAAGCTCTTCGTAGGGATTGCCGGTCTTTCCAAAACCGCTCACACGCGCACTTGCGTCTGCCCCACCGCGATTCCAGGAAAACAACTTGCCTGGCGCCAGGATTGATCCGGCAATCACTCCTACGCTTCCGAGAAAACCGCGCCGGTTCCATTTCGGCTTGAATGGCATGAGGTCCGCTCCCTTGCGCTTCACTTGCGGGTTACCGCGGCAATGCAATTGATTTCCACCAGTGAGTCTCCCGGCAGCGCTGCCACGGCGACAGTTGTTCTCGCCGGGCCGCCATGAGGAAAATACGTGGAGAATACTTTGTGCATTCCGTCCCAGTGTTCAATTTTCACCAGGTAGACATTCAGTTGAAGAATACTGTCCATGGTCCCGCCGCCGATTTCGACGTGCTTTTTTACTTTATCCATGACCATGCTGGTGTGAGATTCAATTGTCCATTCCTTGGAATCTCGA
The DNA here is from genome assembly GCA_963842075.1 of uncultured Acidobacteriota bacterium. GTDB lineage: Bacteria > Acidobacteriota > Terriglobia > Terriglobales > Acidobacteriaceae > Sulfotelmatobacter. Next base: position 203,426 of record CAWJFA010000026.1, read on the forward strand.
GTATCGTGGGCGCCTTGACCCGCGACATAAATCAGTCCGTTATAGACAATCACTGGCATGATGACGTCTTTGTCGCTGCCGGGCTTGCCTTCGCTGTTGAGCTTACGGATTCCGCCCGCATCCTGCGCCGCGGTACTCTGCGCCACAGCACGGTTGGACAACGCAGCGGCGCTGACCCCTAAGGCGGAAAGTCCGGAAGCTAAACGCGTGGCAAATGTTCTTCGAGTAACCGATAAATTCATTTATTCCCTCCTTGTAACTGAGCTTTCGATGTCCATGCGTGCTTAAGGCAACGCGAAACTGAAAACATCGCTGCCTGCAGCAATTGCTACATACTGCTTGCCGTTGATTGCGTAGCTCATGGGGGACGCACTTATGTCCTGCCCAGTGTTGAAGTGCCACATAGGCTTGCCGCTTCGCGCGTCTGCCGCCTCAAGCGAGCCGGCATCATCGCCGAAGAGAACTAGGCCGCCAGCGGTTGCCATGGTTCCACCAGAGGATCGGCCCGCACCAGTCTGCGGATATTTCCAGGCAATTGAATTTGTATCCAGACTATATGCGACCAGAACCTTCTGCGAAGTCTCCTCAGGAATACGTTTTACCCCAGTCGAGTAATAACCTTGTCCTTCTCGAAAAGTCTGTGATTTGAAAAAATAGGTTTCGCATTCTTCGAGCGCCATGAAATAAACCAAATGAGTCGACTCGCTATAAGACGGTGCGAACCAGTTGGTTGCGCCAGCGTAGCCAGGACAAACGCGAGTTCCCGCCGCCGTAGGTTCGACTCCCGTCAGCTGAGGCCGGCCCTTCGCATCGATTCCCTTCGCCCAGTTCAGCTTTTCCACGAATGGTGTTGCGGAAAGAAATTTTCCGTTGGTGCGGTCGAGCACGTAGACGTAACCGTTGCGGTTGGCCTGTACCAGCAGTTTTCGCGCTGTGCCCTGATACACCGCATCGATCAGGATTGGAGTCTCTACCGCGTCAAAATCAAATAGATCATGCGGCGTAAACTGGAAATACCACTTCAATCTTCCTGTATCTGGATCCAGCGCTAATACACAATCGGTGTAGAGGTCGTCGCCCGGGCGCACACTGCCTTCAAAGTCAGGCGCGGGATTGCTCGTACCCCAGTAAATCGTGTTGAGCTGGGGATCGTATGTTCCAGGCATCCACGTAGTTCCGCCGCCATGCAGATACAGTTTCCCCGGCCAGCTTTCAGAACCGAACTCGCCCGGACCTGGTATCGTCCAGAATCGCCACGCCAGCTCACCCGTCAGTGCATCGTAAGCCGCCACAAAGCCCCGCACACCGTCATCGCCACCGGAGGTCCCAACCAGCACCTTGTCTTTGACGACGAGCGGTGCACTGGTTGCCCCATAATTCTTATTCCAATTCGCATAAGCCACGTCCCAGATAAGATTGCCAGAGCGCACATCAAGGCAGAGGAGATGGGCGTTGTCTGTCTCCATGTAGACTCGATCTCGCCATATTCCTACGCCGCGGTTGATGTGGCCTGACGCGTCGTCGATTAAGCCGTCCGAAATCGGCCACGCATGCCGCCACACGACTCGTCCCGTGCGCGCGTCGAGTGCCACGGCATCGTTGGCTGCGGTGACGAACATCATTCCATTCACGACGACTGGAGTGACCTCGAGCCTCCCCGTGTTGCGCGCGTGAAAAACCCACTCCGCGCGCAGTGCTCCGATACTGCCTGCGTTAATTTCCGAAAGACCGCTATAGCGCCGGCCGGAATAATCGCCGTTGTAGGAAATCCAATTCGCGGCCGGTAGCTGAACCAGAAGGTCCTCAGCGCGCACATCTATAACGCTTGATGAAGCCATGGGAGCGTTGTCTCCCGCCACTGCTAGGCAGGTGAAAACGACGCCGATAAACACCGCCACGCGCATGCTACGAATCCTTCCCCACTGTCATGATTTCCGCCTCGCCCAGAATGCCGCGATCAATACCCTGTTCATCTTTCAGATGGATCGCGACCCGAGTCGCCCCACGAGGGATAGGGATTGTTTCGTTCAGTTCAACTGCCCTTAGCGGATCGACTGATTCCAAGTCCACAACGTTCGTCTCCGCTCCATGGGCATCGAATACGTGTGCATTTAGCTTCCCCGCAAGAAACACTCCAAAGGAGCCCGACAGCTGCAGGCGATCTGCATGGATAGAAGCTATGAGTGGGCGTTCAACGACACCTGCAACGGTCACAGCCTTGAGTCCTTTGCTCGCGCGCACCGGGAACCACGAAGTCTCGAGAGCATAGGAAGCACCGGCTTCTAAATGCCTCAATGGACTGTTAATCTCCGCTTCCATGTAGTAGGGAGCTTCGTCAGGATGGTTCGAACGCACTGCAGGCATGCCTTTATCATCCAATCCCAACGCAGCCCCGTTCTTGTAGAAAATTACGGACGCTTTCCCCGGATACTCCTCACCGACGAAATACTGAAAGCGCTCGATCATCCCATATTTTGCTGAATTATCAACTACTGCGAGCCAGCCTGCATCGGAATCGAGCCATACCTCATTCTCCAGATACAGCCAATGCAGCGTAAATCTGCCGTCGTGAACTGTATAAGACGGATCATCGGCCAGCCCGTTGCGAACGCGATAGCCATCGTTGTAGGCACTTTGCGGATTCAGCGGAGCAAACGCCCAGAAATCGTGGTTGTAGTTAAGAGGATCTCGTGAATCGGCGGTGTCATACTGCGTCACCGATTGCATCGACCAGCGAATCGCATGGTCAGTAGTATTCTTCATGACTGCGTGGAACGAAATCTGAGGAGACTCTTTGCCAATCGTTATCTCTCGTGAATATTGCAGTCCCGTCGCCTGGTCGGAAGGTCCCTCAAGTCGAAGCGTGCACGCATTCGCTTGAGAGACGACGCTAAGCCTGTATTCACCATCATCGAGAGCGTCTGAGATGGGTCCCGGCCAGGAGCCTTCTCCATTGCCTTCTGGCAGCGGCCAGATCTTATCTCCTCCGTAGTTGATCCATTCCCGTTGCACCCTGGAGTCTGCTGGCGGTAAGTACTTCCCCTTGTAACGTGAATTTACGAACAGATAGCGATGGTCCCCGAACTCTACTTGCATCAGCCTTCCGCCAAGCTGAGGAACTACCGTCAGGCGCACCCAGTCATTGAATAATTCTTCAGCCTTCCATCCTTCAAACGTTATGGGCTGCACCCGGCAAGAAGAACGGAGATGAGTCGGTGCCGGATTCGACTGCGCAAAGCAGCCAGCAGCGACCAGAAGAATTCCGATGCGTAGGCACGGAGTGCGCAAACATCGTGTCCGACCGCATCGTGTTCGACCCTCAACTCGGAGACGGCTCGCGCCTTTCTGACTATAGAGCTTTCGCAACCGTAGCCTCCCCGGCACCGTTTCTTTGCATTCGCCAGTGATTGCTAGTCATCTGGTATCCCAGTTCCCGCGAGATCTGCAGTCCGGCAGTCTGAATCAATGGCGCGAGTTGCCGTAGTCTAGTGACCGCCATGCGTACTAATGGCGCGGTAATGCTGAGGCTCGCGTTGACGGCGCCGGCATGGTCCCATATCGGGGCTGCGACGCAGCGTATATGAAGTTCGTGCTCCTCCAGATCGCAGGCATAACCGTTTTTTCGGACTCGGCGCAGTTCTGCCTCCAATTCCTGCAGATTTCCCGCGGTGTTCGGCGTCAGGCGTTTTAATGCCAACTGTGGCAGAACTCGCTCCGACTCAGCGTCCGCCATATAAGCCAGCATCACTTTGCCCACTGCTGTGCAGTACAGCGGCACGGCGGCGCCAATGCGCGAATGAATGCGCAGCGGTTCAGGCGAATCCAGTTTCTCGACGTAGACTGCCGATAGCCCGTGTCGCAGGGTCAGATGAATAGTTTCCCGTGTTTGCCGATTCAGTTCCTGGAGGTAAGGCAGGCTAACCCGCCGAATATCCAACTGCCCCAACGCCGCCTGACCGATCGCGAAACATGCGACCCCCAGGTGATACACGCCATCACTGCCGCAATTCAAAAAACCCGCTCCTTCCAGGTTTGCCAAAAAACGGTGAACCGTGCTCACCGGCAACCGGGAGCGGCCTGCAACTTGCTTCGCCGTGAGGCCCGACGGGGACTCGCTGAATAGCTGCAGCACGCGCAACCCGCGCTGCAGTGCCGTAATGTTGTAGCTTCGTTTTGGACTTTCGGCCATGGTCACTGAAAAAGTTAGCAGAACAATAATGAAAGTGCGAATTATCTGATGAAAATCGATTTTGTGCAATCTCTTTTCTACAGTCTCCCGAATTTCTTGACCGCTTCTACGATCGACCTCATTTGTTCGATCACGGCATACATCGAATGCTCTTTGAAATCCATCTGCTGCGCGATGTTCAACACTTCCTGAGCTCTCGCTCTAGGGACGACGACAACTCCATCGCTGTCTGCCGCCACAATGTCACCGGCATTGACCACCACACCGTCGCAAGTGACAGGAATCTGGGATCCTCCGAATCGATAGTGATGCACCGATGTCGACGGCACGATGCCGGTCGCATACACGGGAAAACCGATCTTGCGCAAATACGCTACATCCCTCACCCCGCCATCAATCACAGCTCCCGCATATCCCCTTGCTGCCATGGCTGTGCCCATCAGTCCGCCCATTCCCGCAATGTCTTCGCCGTCCTCGACCACCATCACGTAAACGGAATCGGTAGACCCTTCGTCAATCGCCGCCAGCATTCCATTCAGGGCAGCAGGGTCGGAACTCCCTTCGTCTTTTGTGAGCAGAACCGTCCGTGCCAAGCCGGCAAATTTGGTGGTGAATATGGGATGCATGCGATGACTCATGTACATTCGCTTACCGGTCAACTGCTCAAGCGCGTCTGAGACCGAAGCGACTTCCACGCGACGATAATCTGCAAGCAACGTGTCTTCAGACAGTGGTGCTGCTCCCGCAGCCGGCTGCGCCCGCAAAATTCTACCCCCGAACAAAATCGCTCCTACAAGGCCGATGGATGCCAGCGATGCCGCAATGCGGTGTGATTTCATGAAGCCACGAAACTTGTTCATTTCGTCCTCCTGGATGTATACATGTGCGCGGACTCTAACATTGTTTTTCGGCGGATGGAAGAGTCAATCCATTTACCAAAAGGACACAAAAATGAAAATGCAGATTGGAATCTCCCGAATATTTATGTTTGCTCTTGCCATCTCATTGACCTTTGGCCTCATTGCAGCGGAACGTGCCGAAGGCCAGGAACGGAAAGCGATAAATCTCGCTCCCGCCAGAGGACTTCCCTTCAGCGACGGCATAGTTGCGGGTAACACTTTGTACGTAGCAGGCCAGGAGGGTACGGATGATTCCGGCAAGTTAGCTGCCGGAGGCATCGGTCCAGAAACGACCGCGGCACTCGACAACATTCAGAAGGTTCTGAAAGTCGCCGGTTTCGAACTCAAAGATGTGGTCAGCGTAACCGTATATCTCGCCGACATTCATGACTTTCCGGATATGAACAAGGTTTATAAGGGTGTTCTGCCCGATCCAAAACCAGCGCGAGCGACGATTCAGGCAGCCGCCCTCGTCAATAATGCCCGAATTGAGATCTCCGCTATCGCAGTGAGACAAAAATAAGATCCGCTACTCCCGCGTGCCCACAGTGGCAATTTACCGGGTGAAACAAGTCTGCTTCGGAGGGCGGGGCGTCCCTTACGTGGCTCATCGAAACGCAAAAAAGGTTGACATGCATAGCACGATTGAGATAAACCCACATGCCAACGACTTTCAAAACCTGATACTGCATTTCACTGGATGAAAGTATCGGAGTTCTGTTGTCGTGACCGACCCAGGCGCCTCTCAGGCTGGAGATGACTATGCGTAATCATTTGTGTGCTGCTCTCGCAGTAGCTGCATTTGTGCTGTTCGCATTGGCACTGGCTTCGGCGAGCATTACGGGTAGTATTTCAGGAGTCGTCACCGACGCGTCAGGTGCCGTCATTTCCGGCGCTTCCGTGGTTGCCATCGACACTCAGACCGGAGTGACGACCTCTGTCAAAACCGATGCCGAGGGCTTCTACAGTCTTCCGACTCTAGCCATCGGCACCTATGATTTAGAAATAAGGCATCCGGGTTTCAAAACCTTCCGCCAGACCGGATTGATCATCGACGCTAACGCGGCGCTCCGGGCGGATGCCAGTCTCGATGTCGGTTCAATCAGCGAAAAGGTCGAGGTAAGCACCGACACCGTTCACGTGGAGACCCAAAGCACGCAGATGGGTGAAGTGATCGACTCAAAGAGGATCGAGGCTGTTCCGCTCAACGGCCGCAGCTACACCGATTTGCTGGCTCTGCAACCAGGCGTGTCTCCGTATACTTCCACCGACACCGGAACGGCGGGAATCAGCGACCGCTCACCCGATGGTGGCCTCAATTCCGGAAATCAATCGGTTAATGGGCAGCGGGAGACGGCCAACGGTTTTATGGTCAACGGTTCGAACGTTGAGGAGGGCAAGAACAACGGAGCCGCCATTATTCCGAACCTGGATTCGATCTCCGAGTTTCGCATTATCACGAACAACTTCGACGCCGAATACGGTAACTACAGTGGCGGGCAGATCAATGTGGTGACGAAATCCGGCACTAACCAGTTTCATGGCAGCGGGTTTGAGTTCCTACGCAACACCGCGCTTGATGCGACGGAGTATTTCTCGAATGCCGTTCCCGTCTACCGTCAGAATCAGTTCGGAGGCACATTCGGCGGACCGATTAGGAAGGATAAGACCTTCTTTTTCCTAGATTATCAGGGCACACGCCAGACCCAGGCCAATGCCGGGAATGGGGCATCTACGGTGAACGTACAAATGCCCTCTGTGGCAAACTTCGCTGGAAACTTTGCCGATTCGGCGGGTGCATTCAGCACCAGCGTCGATGCTAATAACAATCCCGTAGCCTCTACTGTGGGTGGTGATTTTTTTGCCGGCCTTCTTGGAACTCGCCTGGGATATGCGGTCGCCAGCGGTGAGCCTTACTACTTCACCGCATCAACGATTGACCCAACCACGATTAACTCCAATACCGGCGCTGGAACTCCTTTCGGCGTAAATTGCACGAATAACACCCAATGTGTTTTCCCGAACGCTGTCATCCCCAAGTCAGCCTGGTCTCCCGTGGCGAAGAACATGCTGAACCTCGGTCTGATTCCGCAGCCGAACGCCCCTGGCAATTTCTTTGTGTCATCTACATATGCACAGAAATTACGCGACGATAAGGGCGGGGTTCGGGTCGATCAAAATACGCGCTTCGGCACGCTCTTCGCTTACTATTTCGCCGACGACTATCTGCTAAACTCTCCCTATCCAAATGGCGGAGCCACCGTTCCGGCTTCCACCTTTGCTTATAACGCCATCACTGCTGGACGGGCGCAACTCGTGAACCTCGGCGATACCAAGAACTTTGGCTCTTACGCCGTGAATGAACTCCGCCTCAGCTATGTCCGAAACACCTTGGCCCTCGCAGAGCCGCAGGGCGGTGTCGGGCCGAAGTATAGCCTTGCCAATTTAGGATTTGTCACGCCCTGGAACGCGGCCACGGGAGGAATCAGTCCAATCGCTCCCAATCTGGAAGGCGTGCCTTACATCACATTCAACAACTTCAACATCGGAGTTCCTCAGGTAAGCACCGGACAGTTCAACAACTCATTCCAGGTGCTGGACAATTTCACCAAAGTTGTCGGAACGCACAATTTTCAATTCGGTGGGCAGTTTCACTACGACCAGATCGATGAACGAAACCTCGCGGCAGAAAACGGACAGTACGCATTTACCGGCAACGAGACAGGAATCGACTTTGCGGATTTTCTGCTCGGAGCGCCGAACAGCTTGACCCAGGCAAGCCCGCAAATCCTGGACTCCCGGAGCAAGTACTACGCTCTGTACGCTCAAGATAGCTGGCGCGCCACCAGCACCCTGGTATTGAACTATGGTCTGCGTTGGGAAGCTAGCATGCCCTGGTACGACACGCAGAACAAGATTGAAACCATTATTCCTGGCGAGCAGTCGGTGGTGTTTCCGGGAGCGCCTACAGGATGGGTTGTTCCCGGTGACCCCGGGGTGCCGCGCACTCTGGCACCAACCCAGTGGCACAATTTTTCGCCTCGTTTGGGCTTAGCCTATTCCCCCGGTTCCTCGTCCGGCATTCTGGGCAAGCTTTTTGGCGGACCAGGAAAGACAAGTATTCGCATTGGCGGTGGCCTCTATTACACGTCGGTGGAAGATCTCTCGCAGTTTCTCGAAGTCGGCGATCCGCCTTATGGCTTGTACTACGGGAGCGCGCAGCCGCCCCTGCTGGAGTCGCCCTACATCGTCCGTTCGGATGGTTCGCCCGTCGGACAGCGCTTCCCTTTTCCATTTCCCTCTACCAATGTCTCGGCAAAAAATCCTGACACGACTTTTCCGTGGTCTCAAGTGGAGCCCATCTCATACGGCTTCTCCTTCGATCACCGAAACAAGTTGCCCTATTCCGAGCATTACGAGTTTTCCCTCCAACGGCAGATCGGATCGAACACGGTGTTCACTGCAAGCTATGTCGGAAACGAGGGACATCGTTTAGTTACTTCAGTGGAGGCCAATCCATCCGATCCGGCTTTGTGTTTGTTCCTGAATAATCCAAATAATCTGGCACCCAATAGTGCGGGGCCATGTGGCCCGTTCAGCGAGACTCCTCCCTTCGATTCGACTACGGGGGTCAGTACTCCATGGATCACGACGACGGGCCAGGTCATTCCGGCCGTACGACCGCTCGGTCCGCTCTTTGATACGAACCCATTTGTGTCCACAGTAGCAAATTCGCGTTACAACTCCCTTCAAGTCAGCGCCAGCCACAACACCGGATCGCTGAGCTTTCTCGCCGGTTATACCTACAGCAAGTGCATCGACAACGCTTCCGGTCTGCAGGATTCCACCGATCCGTTTGACCCACGCCGCAGCATTGCCCTCTGCAACTTCGACGTAACCCAAAATTTTGTGTTCAGTTACAACTGGTTATTGCCTTTCGACAGACTTGCCAGTTCTGGCTGGGTAAGGAAAGCAGTCGGAGGCTGGAGCCTGAGTGGCATCACCAACTTCGCCACCGGCCTTCCGATCACTTTGACAGAGAACGATGACAATGCGTTGATCGGCGCTGGCGCCGTGCCCGTTGACGTGCCGAACTTTGCCGGCGGCCATGTTCTGGCCGATACGAATCCACGCGATGGCAATGCCTATTTCAACACTTCCCTGTTCAGCAACGAGCTCTTGGGACAACTGGGGAACTCCCGTCGCCGTTTCTTTCACGGTCCGGGACTTAATAACTTCGACATGGCACTGCTAAAAACAACCAAAATCACCGAGTCGAAAGAACTTCAGTTGCGGCTCGAAGCGTTCAACCTGTTCAATCATGCGCAGTTCCAGAATCCAACAGGTGAAATAAATTCCAGTCAGTTTGGGCTAGTCACTTCGGCAAGGCCCGGCCGTATTCTGCAGCTAGGAGCAAAGTTCTTGTTTTGAAGACTCAGGGTTCGCGGCCACCGGATACGTTCGCCGGCTCCCGCACGCTTTCGCCGATGCTCGCAATTTCCAAATCACTTGTAGTTCTTTTGGCCTTATCTGCGGCCAACAACTTGGTCGACTCGCAAACAGCCTCGCAAAATCTCGCGCAGAATGGATCGAAGGTCGCCTCGACTTTGGGAAAGCAAACTTTCTCATCGACTTGTGCAGGATGCCACGGTCTTGACGGTAAAGGCAGCGAGCGAGCGCCGAGCATCGCAGACAGACCGAATGCGCTGCGGCTCTCGGATTCGCAAATCTTCCACATCATCGAAAACGGCATTCCCGGGACCGGAATGCCAGCCTTCCACTCTCTTGAAAAATCTCAGATCAAAGCGGTGGTGACTTATCTGCGAACTCTCCAGGGAACAAAGCAAAACGTCACGCTGCCCGGGAGCCCGGAGCGCGGCAAAACATTTTTCTTTGGCAAAGCGGGATGTTCCGAGTGCCACATGGTGGCCGGTCAAGGCGGCTTTATCGCCTCTGATCTGTCCGGATACGCCCGCATTCATGCGGTCGAGCAAATTCGAAACGCGATCGTCAAACCCACTCCGAGCGGCGATCGGCAGGTGCGGCTCGTGACGGCGACCCTCCGCGACGGCCAGAAATATATCGGAAGAATTCGCAATGAAGATAATTTCTCTCTCCAGTTGCAAGGTATGGACGGTACCTTTCACTTCCTTTCGAAGTCAGATCTGGAGGGACTGGAATACAGCACACAGACGCTGATGCCTTCTAACTACGGTTCCTCGTTAACACCCGGCGAGTTGAATGACGTTATCAGTTATCTCATCAGTACGGCCAATTCCACACCGCCCGAAACTCACAGAAAACCGGAGGAAGAAGATTAGATGTAACGCTTAGCCAAGATTGGGATTAGCGAGTGTCTTTCAGAGTTTCATTCACAGTGTCCGAAAAGAAGGACGTTCTCATGAATCGCAGCATGAAAATATTGCTAACTACTATTATCGTAACCTCGCTGCTCATCGCTGTGAGAACGTCGGGTTTTCTCGTTGCCGCGCCTGCGCCCATAGAGTTTCGGCTGCAGGCCGAGTCGCCGCAGTTCTGGAATTTGGTAGATCGCAATTCCAAACTAAGCGTGGTGGCTACGGGTTTCGGATTTACGGAGGGTCCAGTCTGGGACCAGGCAGGATTCCTCTACATAAGCGACGAAACCATCAACAAGATTTACCGCCTTCATCCCGACGGAAAGAAAGAAGAAATAATCGCCCTCGGCGACCCCGACGGCAATACCTTTGACCGGCAGCACAGATTAATCGACTGCGCCAGCGTGTTGCGCGCCATCATCGAGGTAACTCCCGACGGTAAATATAGAATTCTAGCCGATGATTACGATGGCAAAAAACTGAACAGTCCGAACGACGTGATCGTTGGGCCGGATGGCGCTCTTTATTTCACTGACCCGACCTTGGACCTGGTGGCCGGAGAAAAACAGGAGATTCCGTTTCAGGGAGTCTACCGTCTCTACAGCAAAGGTGACGTGCAGTTACTCACCAAAGATCTGACGCAGCCGAACGGTCTTGCTTTTTCGCCCGATGGCAAGCACTTCTACGTCGATGACAGCGAAAAAAGAAATATCCGCGTGTACGATGTTGCCGCTGATGGAACGCTCCGCAATGGCCGCATCTTCGGCGAAGAACCTGGCGGAAAGAGCGACGGCGTACCAGACGGAATGAAAGTAGATAAGAACGGGAACCTTTTTGTCACCGGCCCCAAGGGCATTTGGGTCTGGGACGCCGAGGGCAACCATCTCGGAACGATTATCATGCCGGAGCAACCAGCAAATTTGAACTGGGGCGATAAAGACTATCGAACCCTCTACGTCACGGCCACCACGTCGGTGTACCGGCTGCAGATGAAGACGCAAGGCTTCGTTCCGTATTTGTGATGCCGTCCTAACCGTCGCCTAAATAGACAACTCAAACGCGATCTGCAGAAAACATTTCTTCATCCACCAATCATCTTTGACGTGCGTTCAACTCGTCGAGTTTTCGCTTTAGCTGTTCGAGTTTCTCTCCCGCCTCGCCGAGTTTGCCTTCCGCTGTTAGCCGCTGGTAGTCGGCGAGATCCTTGGCCGCTCCCGCAATGAGCGCGTTCAAATCGGCCGCAGGCTTGATCGCACCCGCCGGTGCTTCCACGCTTCGTGCCGCTTGCGTGGGAGCAGACGTGGCGCTTAACGACGAGGCCTCTCCGCCAAACAGAGCCTTCATCGCCGACTCGAACGTTGGTCCGTAGGCGAGCCGGTCTTGCAGTGCGAGCACCACCAGACGCAATTCCGGCATTGGACTTCGTTCCGCCTGCAAGTAGATCGGCTCCGCATACAAAAGTGCCCGCCCGCACGGAATCACCAGCAGCGTTCCGCGCCGCACGTGGGAGCCCTGCTGATTCCACAGAGTTAATTGTCCCGAAAGCTGCGCGTTCTGATCGATTCGCGCTTCGACTTGCAAGGGGCCGTCGACCAGCTTGGTTTTCGGAAAGTCGTAGACCACCGACGTGCCGTATTGTGCACCGTCGCTTCGGCCGGCGATCCAGCCAATCAGATTGTTTCGATTGGCTGGCGTGAATGGCAGAATCTCGACGAATTCGACGTCAGTTTCGCCCGGCAATTTCATCAGCACAAAATTCGGCTCCATCGCCTGCGTCTTCTGCTCACCGGATTCGCTCATGCCCACTTCCGAAGCGACCGTCCACAGATCCTCCCGGTTGTAGAACGGTTCCGGATCGCTCATGTGATAAAGCCCGTAGACGGCCGCCTGAAGCTTGAGCAGCAACTCGGGATAACGCACGTGCTTTCGCAACGTCGCGGGCATCGCAGCCGCATCCTTAAACAGGGACGGAAACATCTGGCGATACGCTGCGATGATTGGGTCTTGCGAGTCAAACACGTAGAAAGTAGTCGTCCCATTGTAGGCGTCGACGACAACCTTCACGCTATTCCTCATGTAATTAATGGGATTGCCATTGAGAGGATAGTGGCTCGAATACGGATAGCTGTCTGAAGTCGTAAACCCATCCATCATCCAATACAGCCGCCCGTCGTCCCCCACAACGATGTAGGGATCGGAATCATAAGTTAGCAAGGGCGCCAGCGCCGCTATGCGATCGCGCACGTTGCGGCGCATCAGCAACCGGCTCTGCGGGTTGATATCGTCGCTAAACGGCAGTTTCGCCAGATCCCCTTGGTCGAATGCGATGAGAAGTCGGCGCAGGAACCCGTCGAGCAGGATGCCGCCGCTTCCTTCGTAGGACGTGAGATTGTTGGTTTGACCCTGCGGATAGTTGAATTCCTGTTGCCGCGTCTTCACATACACGTCGGTGTTGGTCAGTTCGCCAAAATAGACTTCCGGGCGCGTGACGCTGATACTCTTCACCGTACTCTGGATCGGCATATTACTCAGAATCAATGTCGGCAGCCCTTCCGGCGTAAATCCATTCACGGGATTCATGGTGATGCCGTAGCCGTGGGTGTAGATAAGTTTCTCGTTGATCCAGTTGCGGCTGCTCTCCGGGAGCTTATCGACGCTCAGTTCCCTTGTGGCGAGCATAACCTCACGCATGGTACCGTCGAGTTCATAGCGATCAATGTCGATGTCGGGAAAGTCATAGTAGGTCCGGATTTCCTGAATCTGACGGAGGGTGTCCTGAAGAGCGCGCCAGTCCCAAAGGCGGATATTTTGCAGCGTAGCCTGATTGTTGGCCGGATCTGTCGCCTCGACTGTCGTCTCGGCTGGAAATTCGCGCTGCGACACGCGGTCGAGCCCATAGGCTTGCCGCGTCAGAGCGATGTTATATGCAATGTACGGGCGCTCGCGAACCAACTCGTTCGGCTTCACGATAAAGTTGCCGACATACCAGGCGATCACCTGCAGCGCGAGATAACAGACCGCGGCTGGAACGACGGCGGCCACCAGCCAGCGCACGCGCGGCGCTGTCACGACGTTGAAGGCAGCAATGGCGGCACCAAGAACGAGCGCCGCACAAACCACCAGAAGACCGGTAAGCGTGACGTGCGCATCGGTGTAGGTAACGCCGCCAAAGATTGTATGCTCGTCGAACAATGTCTCGAACCGGCCGATATACACACGCATCGCTATAATCAGCAATAAGAAAGCACAAGCAATAGAAAATCCGCGCCAGGGCAATGGGATGGAACTGCCTCGCTGCCCCCCGAATACCCGGGAACTGCCGGTAATTAGAATAAAAAAGATGGCAATGACACAGGCAATCACAGCCAAAGTTAGCAGCCATCCCGTGATGAACTGCCACGCCGGCAGTGTGAACAGATAAAAGTGCAGCGGCTTGCCGAAAATTGGATCCACAACGCCGACGGTGGAGCGTGGCGCATACCAGTAGAGCGCGAACGTCGGCCATTCCGCCATCATACTGGCGCCGGTCGCCGCCGAAATGATGAGCGAGGCCACCAGAACGATCAGACGCAGGATGCGCTCGACCGGCAATTTCACCGGCTGCCTGCCAATGAAAATTATCCCGCCGCTCAGTAAATCAGGCTGGTACGCCCGCTTCAGCGCCAGAAACCATCCATACAGAATGACAAATGTGGCAACAAAAAATGTCGCAAATACGGCCCACTGAAGGCTCACTGTCTTCCGGAACACATCTCCGTACCCGAGCGATCCGAACCAGAGGGCTTCGACGTAGTACGAAATCGCCGTCCGGCTGCTGAAAATGAAAAGGACAATCAGGGCAAGAACGAGGAACAACCGGCGGCGCCGTGGCGGCCGTGTCCGCCACTCGATGGACTCGGGCATTACTCTATTCAATTTTCACCAGCGCTTCCGGTCTGGAATTTCAGCTAGACGGCATTGTACCGTGTCCGCGCACTGGCCTAAAGAATGGCAAGGGGGGTTAGGGCCTCATCCCTTAACTGCCGAGCGAATTTTTGGAGTGCCCGAGACCGCTGCTTTCAGCGCCGCGTCGGTTTCGATCAACTCCAGCACCTTTCTAGTCATTTCCTCATCAATGTCCGGCGCCTTTCGAATCTCTACCGGATAGCGCACCAGCAGTTCGAGTCCCGCGTCGGCAAACTGAAGGCGCGCCTCCGGGCGCGGTGCTTCCACTTGAATATCAACGCGCCGCTCGATGGTGGCGTGCTGACGCTCGATTTCTTCTCGATACCGCGAATAGACTGCGTTCACGGCAGCCACAAGTTTTTCCTGTGCCGCCTTGTGATTTCCGTCCGGCGCAATCATCATCACCACTTCATGCCATGCATACTCGGTTCCAGGAATTTGCTTGAAGAGTGGCGTACCCGTCTGAAAAAGAACGGCATTTGAGATCACAACAATTCGCCCCGTAGGATAAAAATCCAGCCCGGTGCCCGCCAGTTCCATCAAATACAGCCTTACCAGCCCAATATCGACAACATCGCCGGTGATGCCAGCAACGCTGATCCGGTCACCAACCCGGATGCCGTAACGGCCGATGATAAAGAAATAAGCGGCAACAGAAAGAAGGACGGCCTGCAATCCAACGGCGATGCCCGCGGTGATGAATCCGGCAAAGGTGGCGAGCGAACTGAATTCGCTGACAAAGCCGAGGGTTAAGACAATTACGAACAAAAAGCCAATCACCACACGGCGCATCACGAGAAATTGACGTCGCCTGCGGGGCTCACCTATATACCGGAACGTGACACGGCGCCAGATCTCCGACAGAACCAGAATCACGCCAAGCGCCAAAATAATTCCGAATACCCGAACCAGTACAGAGCGAAGAACGTGTTTGGATTCGCGGGCAATCGAGTTGCGCCATTCGTCCAGATTCGTCTTGCTGTCATCCAGCACAACAATTTCCTGGCTGAGCGGGAGTAGCACGCCAGAAAGCTGTTTGAAGCGCTCGGTGAGTTCACGGAAGCCTTGCCTTTCCGCCTGTAGTTGCTGAGGATCAGTAACAGGCGGCTGACTGGCCAGTTTCTGACTCTGCTGAATGGTCGCCCGCAGCGCATCTCGCAACGGCGTGCGTAAGCGGTCCGCGACGTCGCGCGTATAGCTCGTCTCTTTGATTACTCCGGCGATCTGGCGCTCGGCGCCCATGTAATCGTAGAGCGTGATTGCCTCGCTGATGAGGCCGCCGGAGTTGGCCAGCGAGGGTTTGGCCGCCGTGGGTGTGGCAACCGTTTTTGCGGGGCCAGCCGTCGGGCCCAGAACTTCGGGAATCGATCTGGCCATCTCGTTGATGCCGCCTTCGAGCCCACCTGCGATCTCGCCATTGTTTTCTACGAACGCCGCCATTTTTTGAATGGTATCGAGGAGAGCCTTCTGTAATTCCAGTTCGCTCTGAAGGGCGTCCCGCTGTGAAGTTAATTTGCTGCGCCGGGCAGCCGGTGTTTTCGCAATCTGCGTGTTTAGATCCTCAATCTGGGATTGCAGTTGATCAATTTGGGAAGAAGTTTTTGCTTGCAGCTGCGCGAGATTCTGCTGTTGTGTGGTTTGGCTCGACGCCTGATTTGCGCCGCCAGCTTTCTGCTGAGCCGCGATCAGCGCGGCTTCCGCCTTCGCGGACTGAAATGCGAGTCGCACGACCTGAGCTCCCAGGGTTTGCGCATTGTCCTGATAAATGGCGTCGCTGGGCTGTCCGATGGACTGGATGCCGACTGTGGAGTGACGATACCAACTGATAACTCGGTTCAAGTGACGAAGCGTGCCATCGACGTCGAACTGAACCGGCGGCAAAATATTTGGCGAGTTTTGTGAGCTTTGTTGAGCCGGGGCGCGAGGCGGCTGGGACTGCTTCGAATCTTGCGCCCGCGAAATCAGTACTCCGATTAAGGAAAGGGCGATCATCCCGCCGACAGTCCTTATACGGGCGCAGCGCAACCGTGAGATTGGTTCATGCTTAATGGTTTCTGGCATATTCTCGTGCTAATTTTAGCGAAACTACACCAACAATCTGAATGGGGAGTTCATGAGAAATGTTTGCCATTCCGCCATCAGGGAGCGGCTGTTCATACTATATGCGGAAGGTCTCCTGCCTTTTGTGTTGCCGCTTTCAGCGTCCGACTTGATCTTCCAGAGTCGTCTCAAGCTTTCTTCGGATAATGCCCATCTCGATGTAAATAGGCCGCATGATCGTCCGGATTGACCTGAGCTGCGTTGAAAACCAGAACGCTCCTGCAAGACAACACGCTCCCGTAATCATAACTGCGTGCGGTGCTCCCAGTCTGTGCGCAAGCCCGCCCGCCAGCAGACTGCCGAACGGTGCCATGCCTACGAAAGCCATTGTGTAATAGCTCATCACCCGGCCACGCTTATCTTCCGGCACCAATGTCTGAATGACCGTGTTGCTCGCCGCCATACCCTGCATCATGCCAAAACCGACGATCAGCATAAGAAACATCGATAGCGGGAGCATTCGCGATAAACCAAAACAGATCAGGCCAACACCAAAGAGACCGGCTGAGATCTGAATCATGCTTGTGAGTCCGCGAACTGTCTTGCGCAAAGCCAGAGAAACGGCCGAGATCAACGCACCCACACCACAGGCTCCCAGCAGGAACCCGAAAGTATGCGGCCCACCATGCAATACCTGGGATGCGAAAATGGGCATGAGCACCATGAACGGCATTCCCATCAGACTAATTAATGCGAAGAGCAGCAGAATCGTTCGTATGGGTCGAAAGCCGTACACATAAGTCCAGCCCTCTTTGAGTTGCTCCAGCATTGGAGCCAGAGAGCGCTTTACGGGCGCGCCCTTCAGCCGCATCATCAGCAATGACGCGATGACGGCAAGATAGCTGACGGCGTCGATCAGAAAACAATATCCTTCCCCCACTGACCCTATGAGAAGGCCCGCCAAAGCAGGTCCCACAAGTCGAGCCACATTAACCATGGAAGAATTAAGCGCGATCGCGTTGCCCAGATCCTGTTTGTCCTCGACCATCTGCACCAGGAAGGCCTGCCGCCCGGGCATGTCAAAGGCGTTTATCAACCCTTGAAGCACGCTTAACCAGATGACCTCATGGATCGTGATGATTTTGCCGAGTGTCAACACCGCCAGCGCTAGCGATTGCATTCCGGCCAGCGCCTGCGTCCAGACCAGCATATTGCGCCGATTTAGCCTGTCAACCAGAACACCGGCAAACGGTGCCAGCAGGAAAGTGGGGATCTGCCCGGCAAAACCCACAACCCCCAGAAGCAGCGCGGAGCCAGTAAGCCGGTAAACCAACCAGCTGGTTGCGACCCGAGTCATCCAGGTGCCGATCAGCGAGATGCTCTGGCCGGCAAAAAACAGTCTGAAGTTGCGGTGCCGCAACGCTCGCCACGCATGAGAGAACCGCCTGAACGGACGGTTTCCAGTCACAGCTGTTTCGGTCAGGTCGATTTGCTTCACACTAATATCTTGCTAAAAACTGCTGAAGTTTAGATTAACAATCCGAACGGCAGAATCCGGAATCTAATGTACATGCGGATACGGAAGCGCTTAGTTGGTTTCATTGTAACGATTCAGTCTGTTCTTTTTTTGACGCATTTTTTCCTTTACGAGACGTGGATTTTTTCGCCTGGACGCCACACCGCTCGAACCCTATCGGTCGAATTGATTTTCGGCTTCTTGTCGATCAGCTTTGTAACCGCTTCGCTACTCGCCTTTCGCTATACCAATGCTGCTCTGCGGGCCTTTTACCGGGCTGCCGCGGTCTGGCTGGGTTTGCTGACTTTTCTTTTCCTGGCAGCGGTTTCTTCCTGGATTATTTTAGGGGTCGCTCAGTTGGTGGGGCTGGCCCTGAACTTCCACCGAATGGTGGAAGTTCTGTTTGGCGCTGCTGTAGTCGTTGGACTTTACGGGGTTTTCAACGCAAGCTGGACGCGAATCACCCGAACCACAGTGCAACTCGCGAACCTTCCGGCAGCGTGGCGCGGGCGAAAAGCGGCGCTGATCAGCGATGTCCACCTCGGACACGTGCGCAATGGCAGTTTCCTGCGGCGCATGGTTGCGAAGATTTTAAGGGAAGCGCCGGACGCGATTTTTATTGCCGGTGATTTGTATGATGGCACGGCGATCGACGCGGGAGGAGCAGCGGAGCCATTGAGCAAACTAACGGCCCCGCACGGCGTGTATTTTGTCGCGGGAAATCACGAACAATTTGGGGATGACAGCAAATATCTGCGCGCCATTGCCGCCGCCGGAGTACGCGTGCTCAGCAATGAGAAAGTGGAAGTGGATGGTTTGCAGATTGTAGGTGTGCCGTATCGGAACGCGATACAGCATGCATCCTTGGCGTCAGTACTTCACAGGATAGGCCTGGATCGCGACCGCCCGAGCATTTTATTAACCCATGCCCCCGACCATCCGGAAATCGCAGAGGCTGCTGGCATTTCTCTGCAACTGTCCGGGCATACGCACCTGGGTCAATTCGTACCTTGGAGTTGGATGGCACGGCGGATCTACCGGCAGTTCGTGTACGGCTTAAGCCGCATCGGGAAGATGCAGATTTTTACCTCGAGTGGAGCGGGGACGTGGGGACCGCCGCTGCGACTGGGATCGAATCCCGAGATCGTAATGCTGGAATTCACGTAAGAAATTGCTTTTGTGAGCAATAGGCGCAAAAGGATTAGTGCCATCGTAATCTCGCTCAGCATTCGCGGAAGTCGCACAATGCTTCGATGGGCTTGAGTGTCTCTTTCCTTGGTTTCCTGGAGCGAATCGCGGTGGGCGCGGCCACAGTATTTGTTTTGCTCCTAATCATCTGGATCACAATACCTCGACGTTCGATGACCGCCGTCAGTCGTCGTATAACAGACTAACCCCCGGCTGCAGTTCCCGCCGAGCTCTTCTTCTACTTATTCTCTGCCGAATGAATTTACTACGGATTTCGAGTCGTCCGCGAAAGGCGCGGGGGGGCGCATTCCGTCTTCCGTGGCGTGACCAGCCGTGGGAAGGGTTGGAGTTGTCATCCCGGCTGACGGATTTGACGGGGCTCGATGCAAAGTGAGATAGTGATTCGCTTCGCTCGCCGTATCTAATTGCAAACTCAACACCTGTGAGTTTATTCCCCAAATGTTTAGCTTCATTCCGAAGGACAACAGCTTCTTTCAGATGTTCTCCGTTATGTCCGACAATCTCATCGCCGGGGCTCGCGCATTGGTTGATCTTTTCGAAGACTACCAGGATGTTGAACGAAAGATCGACGAGATCCGCCGCATTGAACGCGAAGGCGATGAACTCACTCACGCCATCCTGACCAAACTTAACCAGACATTCATCACACCTTTCGATCGGGAGGACATTCACCAGTTGGCCTCCAAACTCGATGATGTTCTTGATTTCATCAATGCCTCCGGCGCCCGCATCGTGATGTACCGGATCACCACTCCGCCGCCTGCCGCCGGGGAACTGGCTAAAATCATCCTGATGCAAAGCGTGGAATTGCAAAAGGCTGTGTCTCTCATGCAGAAAAACGGCAACATCCTGGTCCATTGTGTAGAAATCAACCGGTTGGAAAACGAGGCCGACATAATATCGCAACAAGCGATCGCTAAGTTATTTGAACGTGAGAAAGATCCAATCAACCTCATCAAAATCAAGGAATTGCTTGAATTTCTCGAGCGCGCCACCGATAAAGCGGAAGATGTCGCCAATGTGCTCGAAACCGTAGTACTGAAGAACACCTGAAACACAAATTTCCTAGCCAACAGGAACACTGGTGAAGCCTGACCTGCTGCTGCTGATCATCACAATACTGACTGCGTTGATCTTTGATTTCCTCAATGGATTTCACGACGCCGCCAATAGTATTGCGACCGTGGTCTCGACGCGGGTCTTGTCCCCCAAGCTGGCAGTGCTGTGGGCCGCTTTCTTTAATTTCGTGGCTGCGTTTCTTCTCGGGACTGCCGTGGCAAAGACGATCGGCAGCGGAATGATTCGCATCGACTCCGTAACCCAGTATGTGGTGATCACGGGACTAGTCGGCGCTATCGTGTGGGACCTGCTCACTTGGTGGTGGGGGCTGCCCACTTCCTCCTCGCACGCCCTGATCGGTGGCTATGCCGGAGCAGCCATCATGCGATCCGGGTGGCACGTGATTATCGCCGAGGGCTGGTACAAAACCTTAATCTTTATAGTCATCGCGCCCGTGATGGGACTCGTTCTGGCCCTGACGTTTATGATCGCCGTATTTTGGCTGTTGCGAAACAAGGCACCACGGCGAATTGACGCCTGGTTTCGTAGATTGCAACTCCTCTCGGCGGCGGCTTATAGCCTCGGCCACGGAGGCAACGATGCGCAGAAGACCATGGGAATCGTGGCTAGCGCTCTATACGGCGCCCACTTTCTAAATTCAGCAGAACTGTCCGGTTCGTGGGGGAAATTTCACTGGCCGATCATCCTGGCTGCGCACGTTTCGATCGCGTTGGGAACCTATTTCGGTGGCTGGCGGATCGTTCACACCATGGGCTCACGCATAACCAAACTCAAGCCAGTGGGAGGATTCTGCGCTGAGGCTGCGGGAGCGATAACCCTGTTTTCCACCGCGCTAGCCGGAATTCCCGTAAGTACTACGCACACCATCACCGGAGCAATTGTGGGGGTTGGAGCCGTCCATCGGCTCTCGGCTGTACGATGGGGCGTGGCGGCGCGCATCGTCTGGGCCTGGGTTTTAACCATACCTGCGTCCGCGCTTGTTGCCGCAGTTGCGTTCTGGCTGGTGCAATTAATTCACCCCGGAGCTTAGTGAATGCCGCCGCCAAACGATCGTGACATGATCCCTTCCACGCTCGCTCGGCCGGGCGCCGCGAGCTTCTGGCTGGCGGCACTTCTCACCGGCGTTGGCACGGGTGTGGCTGCGGCGGCGCTCACCCGACTGCTGGAATTAGTGCAGCACATGGTGTGGCATGGCTCAGGCACTCAGCTGCTGGATGCCGCCGCCCGTGCCGGAGCGTGGCGGCACATTCTCGTATTGCTCGGCGCCGGCGTGGTAACGGGCGCTGGACAGATCATCCTAAAACAATTGTCGAGTGGGAACGGCATCGACACCACGGCCGCGATTTGGTTCCATGCCGGACGGATGCCCGCGCTGCGCACTTTGGGCAGCGCTCTGCTTTCAGTGATTATCGTTGGAATGGGGGTATCGCTGGGGCGCGAAGGCGCACCGAAGCAGGCTGGTGCGGTGCTTGCCAACCTTTTTTCCGACAGAGGACGCCTGTCGGATGAGCAACGCCGGCTTCTGGTGGCTTGCGGCGCAGGAGCCGGTATGAGCGCGGCCTATGGCGTTCCATTGGGCGGCGCCCTCTTCGCGCTCGAGGTGATGCGCGGCATGCTGGCACTTAGATACGTGCTGCCGGCGCTATTCGTTTCACTGGTTGCCACGGGAGTCTCCTGGCTGGTGCTACCCGATGCGCCAACCTATCTCTTTCCCGCTTACGCCAGCTCTGCTTCGTGCGTCGTGTGGGCGCTCCTGGCAGGTCCAATTGCGGGTGTGGTTTCCGTTGGCTATGTTCGACTCATCACCTGGGCCGATCGCAACAAACCGCGGGGCTGGCGTCGGCTAACCGCGCCATTGGCGGGGTTAGGGCTGCTGGGCGTGGTGTCGATCTGGTACCCCCAGTTGCTGGGCAACGGCAGGGACATCACCCAACTGGCGTTCGTCAACCAAGTTGCGTTTTCTTTGTTGCTGACTCTGCTCGTACTCAAGACAGCCGCAATCGCTTTGTGCGTGGGCTGTGGCGCGCCCGGCGGTTTGTTCACACCTTCGCTCACCGTAGGCGCAATGCTGGGCGGCGTATTAGGCCATATCTGGACCTGGTTCTGGCCTGGCGTACCACCCGGACTGTTCGCTGTGCTCGGGGCGGCCGCGGTCCTTGCGGCAACCACACAGGGCCCGATCTCGACTGTTGTCCTGGTGATGGAACTCACGAATCGCGACCGATCATTCATCTTGCCCTTGCTATTGGCGGTAGGTATGGCCACTCTTGTGGCGCGGAGCATTGAACCTCGCTCCATCTATGACGCAAAACTCACAGATGAAGAGTTCAAAGAACGCCAGAAGGCACGTGAACTATTGCCGCAACAACCTCCAGTTGCCCAGTGATTCGCCTGATCTCCCTTGCGCCCGGCCTTTTGAAAAATTTCAGCATTGCCCGGCATCGACACGTCTGGACTCCCGTCCAATAATGGACAGTGCATTCCAGCGCTGAACACTCTCAGTGCGAAAAGGACTCCCTTCTGAGCTCTACACCTTTATTTTTCAACAGGATGCCGCCATTCGCTCGTGGCCTGTGGGTTGCATAATCCGTAACCGATGGATATCGCCCGCCCCGACTTCAAACGGATAAAACGACGCCGGCAAATCATCTGGCTGGCTGTTGGCATAGTCTGCATCGGTGCAGTGACCGTTGCCGTTTCCAGGCTGAAACCAGCAGCACCCGAAGTTGAGCGCAGCACTGTTTGGACCGACACGGTGAAGCGCGGGGCAATGCTTCGACAGGTTCGAGGTCTCGGCTCTCTGATTCCCAGTCAGGAATTCACCCGTCAAATACCCGCGGAGACTGAAGCTACAGTCGTGCGTATTCGGATGCTGCCGGGGTCGCAAGTGAAAGCGGAGTCTATTTTGCTTGAGATGAGCAACCCGCAAGTGGAGCAGGCCGCTGTTGACGCCAAGCTTCAATTGAAGGCGGCGGAAGCTGAATATCAAAGCCTGCGCGTGACCCTGCAGAGCAATCTGATGAATCAGAAGGCGGGCGCGGCAACCGTGAATGCCGACTACAGCCAAGCCAAACTTCAGGCGGACACTGACAAGGCGCTTTACGATCTCGGTGTTATCTCCGGGCTCGCGTACAAGAATTCCAAAAGCAAGTCTGACGAACTCACAACCAGAAACAACATTGAAGGCGAGCGATTGGATATCAACCAGAAGGCAATCGAGTCGCAGCTCGCCGAGCAGCAAGCCAAGGTGGATCAGATCCGAGCCCTGTCTGAGCTCAAGCAAAAGCAGTTGGATGCGTTGAAGGTACGCGCGGGAATCGAAGGAGTGCTTGTCGATCTGCCTTTGCAGGTCGGGCAGCATGTGCTTCCAGGCACGATGCTGGCGAAGGTTGTCCAGCCGGATCACCTGATTGCGGAATTGAAAGTGGCCGAAACCCAGGCACGCGATGTACAGATCGGCCAGCCGGCGCTGGTCGATACTCATAACGGAACCGCTTCCGGCACGGTCATGCGTGTCGACCCTGCGGTGCAGAACGGCACGGTGACGGTGGATGTAAAGCTCACCGGGGAATTGCCCAAGGGTGCGAGGCCCGATTTGAGCGTCGATGGAACGATCGATCTGGAGAAATTAAATGATGTTCTTTATGTCGGCCGCCCGGCTTTCGGGCAGGAGAGCAGCACGATCAGCTTGTTCAAACTTGATCCCGACAGCAAAGGCGCTGTGCGCGTTCCGGTGAAAGTTGGGCGTGCCTCGGTGAACTCCATCCAGGTTCTTGAGGGCTTGCACGAAGGCGACACGGTCATCCTTTCCGACATGTCGCGCAACGACAATACTGACCGCATCCGGCTTGACTGATCTCAATCGAGAACGATCGCGAATCGAGGACGGAACCTATGACCGAAGCAGGACAACCACTGATCCAGATTGAAGACCTGACGAAGGTCTTCTACACCGACGAGGTCGAAACCCACGCGCTCTCCGGTGTCCATCTCGCAATTCGCAAAGGGGAGTACGTCGCCATGTCCGGACCTTCAGGCTGCGGCAAGTCTACGCTGCTCTCGATTATCGGATTACTCGACACCCCGACAGGCGGGAAATATCTCCTTAACGGTCAACCTGTTGAGAATCTGGATTTCGCCGCGCGCTCCCGCATTCGCAATCAGGAAATTGGTTTCATTTTTCAGAGTTTCAATCTGATCGGAGACCTCACCGTTTATGAAAATGTCGAACTGCCGCTAACCTACCGGCAGAAGATGCCGTCTGCCAATCGCAAGCAGCGCGTTATGGAATCGCTGGAGCGCGTTGGTATGGCGCATCGTGTCCGCCATTATCCTTCCCAGCTTTCGGGCGGCCAACAGCAGCGCGTCGCCGTGGCCCGGGCTCTCGCTGGTCATCCTTCCATCCTGCTGGCTGACGAGCCTACGGGAAATCTGGATTCTCGCAACGGCGAAGCAGTGATGGAACTAATGCAAAATCTGCACCGCGAGGGCGCCACTATCTGCATGGTCACACACGATCCCCGCTTTGCAAAACATGCGCAGCGGGAAGTCCATCTCTTCGATGGCAAGGTAGTCGCCGAAGAAGAACTGCAGAAACTGATGCAGGACGCTACCGCATGAACGGGCTCGTTCAAGATGTTCGCTACGCGTTGCGGCAACTCAGCAGGAACCCTGGTTTCAGCGCGGCAGCGATTCTTACCCTGGCACTTGGAATAGGGGCCAATACCTCCATTTTCAGCGTGGTAAACGGCGTTCTGCTTCGTCCGCTCGCATTTAGAGATCCTGCGCGGCTGGTTCGAGTGTGGCATGTTCCGCCGGCAAAAAGTTTTCCCGGGATGACCACATTCTCAGTCTCTGCCGCGAACTACCTCGACTGGCAAAAACAGAATCACGTATTCGAGGACATGGCGATTTATACCTACCGTGGATTTACGTTGACTGGCGATAGGCCTGAGCAGGTGGACGCCAGCGCAGTATCCTCGAGTTTCTTCACGACCTTGGGCGTTCTACCGGCTTTGGGCCGTGTGTTTTCGGCGGAAGAAGATGCGCCGGGACGATCCAACGTGGTGGTGCTCAGCTATCACTTCTGGCGGGAACATTTCGGTGCCAGAGCTGACATCATCGACCACAACATCATCATGGACGGCCAAAATTACCTCGTGATCGGCGTGATGCCGCCTTCCTTCGATTTCCCCGATTACGCACAGACACAGGTCCAGATGTGGACGCCGATGGCGTGGACCGATAAAGAACGCGCTGTGCGGGGCGAACACCACAACGTAGTCATCGCGCGTCTTAAGCCCGGCATTGACGGCAAACAGGCTCAAGCCGAAATGAACACAATCTCCGGCCGCTTGGAGCAACTGTATCCCGAGGACGACAAAGGATGGGGTGCTGTAGTCGTGCCCCTGCACGACGACATGGTCAGTGATGTGCGGCCGGCGTTACTAGTCCTGTTAGGCGCCGTGGCTTTCATTCTGCTGATTGCTTGCGTGAATGTGGCCAACCTGGCATTGGCCAAGACCTTCAGCCGCCAAAAAGAGATAGCAATTCGGACTGCGCTGGGAGCGTCTTCGGCCCGCGTGCTGCGGCAAATCCTCGCGGAAACTGTGCTTCTTGCACTTGCCGGAGGGGCGATTGGCTTGAGCTTGGCGCATTTTGGAGTTCGCCTGATCATGGCATTCCTGGCCGGCAAGTTACCGGGGCTTGTCGAGGTCAGACTCGACTCCCGAGTTCTTGTCTTTACCGCCCTCATCTCATTGCTCTCCGGAGTTATTGCCGGAGTACTTCCCGCGCTGCGCTTGACCCGCGCGGACGTAAATCAGGCACTTAAACAAGGCCTCGGTCGAACGGACGCGGACTCGAGCGGGCATCGTACGCAGAGAATTCTTGTAGTCGGGGAGGTCGCGCTCTCGCTAATACTCTTGTTCGGAGCAGGGTTGATGATCCGGAGTTTTCAGCAACTCCAGCAAGTCAATCCGGGCTTCGAGACCCGCGGCGTGCTAACGATGACGCTCTCGGTAGCGAGCACGAGGTTTCCTTCAGCGTCACAACAGATTAGCTTTTTCGAGCGCGTTCTGCAGCGCGTTCGAACTTTGCCCGGCATCGAGTCGGCTGGGGTCATTGACGACATTCCGCTCAACGGAAACGGCTCACACCAGCCTATTGCGATCGAAGGCCAGCCCGCCGTCTCAATGTCGGATCAGCCGGAAGTAGATGTTCGCCTCATCAGCCCCGGATATATGCGCTCGCTCCATATCCCGCTCCTTCGCGGGCGCGATTTTGACGAAACCGACATCGCAGGTCGGCCGCCGGCAATCCTCGTCAGCCAATCCATGGCCCATCAATTCTGGCCTGGTGAAAATCCCATTGGCAAGCGTCTTACGATGACCTTCTTCCCAGGCATCGTACGCGAGGTAGTGGGAGTCGTTGGCGATGTAAAACTGGACGGTTTAGATCAGACGCGCCCCTCGGCCATCTTATACATGCCTCTGGGCCAGGTTTCGGCACCGGCGACTGCCGGATGGAATTCATTTCCAATGACGCTTGTGGTTCGCTCAACAACTACTCCGGAGAGCATCGTTTCCTCCGTGTCGAACGCGGTGCACGAAGTAGATCGCGAGATACCTCTGCGCGACATTCTGACGATGGATGATCTGGTCTCCAACTCCATATCGCAGCAGCGCTTCAACATGCTGCTTCTGGGCGGGTTCGGGGCACTCGCCTTGCTGCTTGCGGCCATTGGCATCTACAGCGTGTTGTCGTACAGCGTCAAGCGGCGAGTGCAGGACACAGGAATTCGTTTAGCTTTGGGCGCCAGTCTTCACGACGTGCTGCGCATGACCCTCTCCGAATCCATGAAGCCGACCTTGCTGGGTATGGTGATAGGTGCAGCCGGCGCATTGGCGTTGGGCCGCTTCTTATCGAGCCTGATTTACGGCGTGAAACCAACCGATCCTTTGACCTTCTTGTCGGTAGCGGCATTGTTGCTGGCCATCTCGCTGCTCGCCAGCCTCTTTCCCGCCTATCGCGCGACCAGAGTTGATCCGGTAGTCGCCTTGCGGTACGAGTGAGAACCACGATGAATGGATTACTTCAGGATGTGCGCTACTCGCTGCGCCAGTTGAGAAAGAATCCGGGATTTACGGCGGTTGCTTTGCTAACCCTCACCCTGGGGATTGGAGTCAACACAGCTTTATTCTCCGTGATCAACGGCGTGCTGTTGAGTCCTCTACCCTTTCCTCAACCAAACCAACTGGTGACGCTGCACGAAAACAAACCTCACTTCGAAGGCGGATCGCTCTCCTATCCGAATTTCCGGGATTGGCAGAAGGATAACCGCACGTTCTCTTCTGTCGCCATTGCTCGCAGTTATGCTTTCAGCCTGACCGGAATGGGCGAGGCTGAACAGGTGGCCGGAGAGTTTGTCTCCTCGGATTTCTTTTCAGTGCTGGGTGTGAATCCTGCAATCGGCCGCACGTTCACTCAAGATGAAGACCAGGTTGGCGCCGGCAGCCCAGTCGCGCTGATCAGCGCAGGGTTATGGCAGCGCAAGTTCAGCTCCACGCCGGACATACTAGGGAAAGCCATCACTCTGGACGCGAAAGATTACACCATTGTCGGAGTGATTCCCGCAGATTTCCATCTCGCCATTCCGGGATTTAGCGAAAGTCTGGTCTATGTACCTATCGGTCGGTGGAGCAATCCGCTGCTACCCCAGCGCGGCGCCGGCCTCGGAATCCATGGCATCGGCCGTCTCAAGCCGGGCGTGACCATCGAACAAGCACGGGCTGACATGGCGCAAGTCACGCACAACCTCGCCATGGCATTCCCTGATGCGGACAAAGGGATCACCGCGAAGCTGACCCCGCTCAAAGAGCAAATGGTTGGCCAGGTACGATCCTTCCTGCTCGTGCTCCTGGCAGCGGTTGGTTTTGTGCTGTTGATTGCGTGCGTGAACGTCGCCAATCTATTGCTGGCGCGCTCGAGCAGCCGGAGGCGCGAATTCGCAGTTCGCGCCGCCCTCGGCGCCAGCCAGGCGCGGGTAGTCCGCCAACTGATGACTGAGAGCGTGGCGCTCGCTCTGGCTGCCGGCGCGCTCAGCTTGCTTCTGGCCGCATGGGGAACTCGCGCCGCGCTGGGAATATTGCCAGCCGCTCTGCCTCGCGCCGAGCAAGTTGGACTCGACACCCGCGTCCTCGCTTTTGCCGTAGCCATCTCGTTGCTTGCCGGAGTTGTTTTCGGCCTGACGCCCGCGCTGAAAATTTCGCGTCCTAATCTTTACGAAGGACTTAAGCAAGGCGGCCGCGGAATGAGCAGCACGCGCCACCGCGCGCAGAGAGTATTCGTGGTCGCCGAAATGGCGCTCGCTCTTGTCCTGCTGGTTGGCGCGGGCTCGACCATCCGGGGACTGGTGAATCTCTGGAGCGTCGATCCCGGCTTCAATCCTCACCATGTACTCACGTTTGGGCTTTCGCTTCCACCCTCGATGATGGCAGCCAAACCTGAGGCGATCCGCGCCGCCTTTCGCGATTTCGACGAAAAGCTCGCCGCCGTTCCTGGTATCCAGGCGGTTTCTCAAACCTGGGGCGCGGTGCCCATTAGCGGTGACGATGAGCAGCTCTTCTGGCTTGAGGGGCAGCCAAAACCGGCGAACGAGAACGACATGAACTGGGCCATCGATTACATTGTCGAACCCGATTATCTAAAAGCTATGGGCATTCCCCTGCTGCGAGGCCGATTCTTTACTCCTCAGGACAATGAGCGCGCGCCGCACGTCGTCGTGATCGACGAGGTCTTCGCCCAGAAATATTTTCCCAACCAGGACCCCCTCGGCGAGCGCATCCACCTGAAGCTTTCCAACCAGCCAGCGGAGATCGTTGGCGTGGTCGGGCACGTGAAGCAGTGGGGTTTGGGAACAGACGATCGGCAATCGCTTCGGTCTGACCTTTATCTTCCCTGTCTGCAGATGCCAGACGACTTTGTAGCTATGACCCCGTCTGGATCAGCCGTAGTGGTGCGGGTCGGGGACGCTTCTGGGGGCATCTTCGATTCCGTCCGCCATCTGAGCGCGCAGATGAGCAACCAGCAGGTCATCTTCGGCGAGCAAACCATGGACTCGATAATTTCCGATTCCATCGCTTCGCAGCGATTCTCGATGATTCTATTAGCTGTTTTCGCATCGCTGGCTCTCCTGCTCGCGTCCGTGGGAATTTACGGCGTCATTTCCTATGTCGTGAGCCAACGAACGCACGAGATCGGCATCAGAATGGCTCTGGGAGCGCGCCCTTTCGACATTTCGCTGCTCGTGCTCGGTGACGGCGTTCGCATGACTCTCATTGGAACCGTGATTGGGATGGTCGCCGCTCTTGGCCTCACCCGTTTGCTGGCCAGCATGCTTTTCGGAGTTACGCCCACTGATCCCGTTACCTTCGCCGCAGTCGCGGCGCTCTTGTGCGGCATTGCTTTGTTCGCCTGTTACATCCCAGCGCGCCGCGCGACCCGTGTCGATCCCATGGTCGCGCTGCGTTACGAGTGAGGATGCAAGCATGAATGGATTAATCCAAGACCTTCGCTTCGGCTTGCGGCAGTTGCGCAAGAACCCAGGGTTCACTACGGTGGCCGTTCTCACCCTCGCTTTGGGCATAGGGGCGAATACCGCTATCTTCACGGTCGTGAATGCACTTCTGCTCAAAACGCTACCGGTAAGGAATCCGCAGGAGCTTGTCGTGGTTGGCGATCCTGCGCGAGCGAACGGGCGTTCCAATGGAACTCCGCAAACCGGGATCGTCTCCTACCCTCTTTATAACGAACTGCGCGATCGGAATTCTGTATTCAGCGGGCTGTGTGCCGCTGCCACCGATCACCACATTGAAGCGGATACTGGCCAAGGCGATCCCTTAGACCAAAAGATTTACGGACGCATGGTGAGCGGGAACTATTTCACCCTGCTCGGCGTCGAACCGGCTGCTGGGCGTTTGTTTTCCGACGCCGACGACACGGCCGAAAATGCGAATCCCGTCGTGGTATTGGGATATGACTACTGGCAGCGCAGGTTCGCGCTTTCTCCATCGATGATCGGCAGCGAGATTCGATTGAATGGTTATCCCTTTACGGTTATCGGAGTGGCGCGCCAGGGCTTCGAGGGTGACGTAGTCGGCGAACAAATGGCTGTGTTCGTTCCGTTGAGCATGCAGCCTGAGATCATTCGCGGGCGCCACTGGCGCAATTCGGAAAATGTCTCCTGGCTATCGCTGA
Organism: uncultured Acidobacteriota bacterium; assembly: GCA_963842075.1. Lineage (GTDB taxonomy): Bacteria > Acidobacteriota > Terriglobia > Terriglobales > Acidobacteriaceae > Sulfotelmatobacter. The sequence goes on from CAWJFA010000026.1 coordinate 233,918, forward strand.
TTGGAAGATTGAAGACAGGCGTTACTGCTGCACAAGCGGAAGCCAACCTGAACGTAGTGTTCCAGCAGGCCCAGAAGGGCGACTACGGAGCAGCACTTTCTCTCGATGATAGAAATGCAATTCGCGATCTCCACATTAATGTCGTTCCCGGCGGGGCCGGGCTCTCCGTACTTCGTCAGGACTATCGTATTCCGTTGCTTCTGCTCATGGGCATTGTTGGTCTAGTGCTACTGATCGCCTGCGTGAATGTCGCCAACCTGCTGCTCGCCCGAGCGGCCATTCGCAGTCGCGAAATCGCCGTCAGGCTGGCCATTGGCGCTCACCAAGGGAGGATTTTGCAGCAACTCCTCACCGAGAGCATCCTTCTTTCTCTCATGGGGGGCATAGCCGGTTCACTGCTTGCGATTTTTGGCGTGCGCCTGTTGGTCCAGATTTTTGGATCCGATACCACTCTTCCCCTGTCGCCTGATGCACGCGTACTCGCATTTACCTTGGCTGTCTCTCTGTTCACGGGAATTCTTTTCGGGCTGTTCCCCGCTCTAAGAACGTTGAATGTACGTGTTTCCCCCGCTCTAAAAGACGCGAGCCGAGCGGCCGCCGGAACCGGTTCTCGATTCGGACTGGGCAAGGGATTGATCGCGGGACAAGTCGCGCTGTCACTGCTGGTTTTGTTTGCAGCGACTCTACTGGTGCGTAGCCTGCAAAAGCTAATGACCCAGAACTTCGGCTACGCTCGCGACCACCTGATTATCGCTCGGCTTGATCCCACCGCGGCGGGCTATACGAGTCAAGGCATGGTGCGGTTAGGCCAGCAGATTCTCGATCGCCTGGCGAGCACTCCAGGAGTGCGCGCCGTTTCTTATTCGGCGAATGGACTGTTTTCCGGAACTGAATCTGATGAGGCGATTCTCGTTCCGGGGTTCAAGGCTGACAGTCCGCGCGATCGTGTCGCCACCGAGGACTATGTCGGTCCGGACTATTTCGGAGTCGTTGGAATTCCCATCCTCGCAGGTCGAGGGATCGAGGCGCAGGATACCGCTTCCTCGGTGCGTGTCGCGGTCGTGAATGAAGCCATGGTCAAACGCTTCTTTGATAGTCAAAATCCTATCGGACGCCAATTTAGGATTGATGACCAGGATTGGCTCGACAAGCCTCTTACCATTGTCGGCATTTCTCGCGATGCCAAGGACAACCCCGGCGCCTTTCGTGAAGCCGTTAAGCCACGTTTCTACCTGGCTTTTCAGCAGACGCCGAATCTTTATCAACTGGTGATCGAAGCTCAAGCCTCTGGCGTGCCAACTGCGGCAGTGGCGAACGTACTGGGTGGAATCAAAGCCACCGATCCACACGTCCCGATTTCGTTTGTGCGGACGCTCGACAGCCTTGTGTCGGATACGGCCGCTAATCAGGCCGCCCTGGCCAAGATTTCAACATTTTTCGCTGGATTAGCCTTATTGCTGGCTTGCGTCGGACTTTACGGAGTGATGTCTTACACGGTCGCGGGCCGAACCCGCGAAATCGGCGTGCGTATGGCTCTCGGCGCCCGCCGCGGTGACGTCTTGGAGTTGGTGCTCCGCGAGGCCATGGTTCTGGTAGCAATCGGCCTTGTGATCGGAATCCCTTTGGCCATGGCTGGTACCCGCGTGCTGCACAGCTTCCTTTTTGGATTGAAGAGTACAGACCCGCTCTCCTTGATGGCGGTTGTTTTTCTGCTCGGAATAGTTGCAGCGATTGCGGGATTCATTCCCGCACGGCGCGCGGCCGGGATCGATCCCATGGTGGCGCTGCGGTACGAGTGAAACCTATGGACACTTTCCTGCAAGACATTCGACATGGATCGAGGGCGCTGAGGAAATCTCCAGGGCTGACGGCCATTGTAGCGATCACTATCGCGCTGGGCGTCGGCGCGAACACTGCGACGTTCAGCCTCGTCAATGGTTTCCTTATCCGCCCTTTGCCCGTTCCATCTCCCGGCCAACTTGCAGCTTTGGCGATTCAAGAAAAAAATTCACCGCTGGGAGCCCATGGATTTTCCTATCCGGAGTTTACCGCCTTCCGGCAGCAAGCCGCGGACTCCTGCGAAGTATTTGGACAAGCGCTGGCACGGGGTTCGCTGGGATTGTCCGCCGACGGCCGTACCGACCGAGTTGCAATCACTGCCGTGACGAAGAACTATTTTTCAGGTTTAGAAGTGAAGCCTGCGCTTGGCAGGTTAATTCTTCCAAGTGAGGGCGAAGCGCCGGGAGAGAACCCTGTCCTGGTGCTCGGGTATTCCTTCTGGCGGAAGCGGTTCGACGGCGATCCCAGCGTCATTGGCAAGCAGGTTCGGATCGATGGCAAGCCGGTGGAAATCGTTGGCGTAGTCCCGAAGGAGTTCCATGGTTCGTTCTCGATTTTTGAGATGGATGGTTACGTGCCACTGAGCACGCTTTTCCCCGGCGGACCCGGAAACAACTTTTGGTCGGACCGCAACATGCGCCTGATACTGGCGATGGGACGCCTTAAACCCGGCGTAGGCCTGGCGAAGGCACAGAGCTTGTTCGACGTTATCTCGCAACGCCAGGCTGAGCAGTTTCCCGCCTCGGACAAAGGATTCAGCGTGCGCGTGCTCCCGGAAAGGCAATCGCGGCCGATCCCCTATGCGAACAATCAGTTTCTTTTGATTTCCGCTTTATTTCTGATGCTTTCGGCAATTATTCTTCTGCTGGCATGTACTAACGTTGTCAACATTTTGATGGCCCAGGCGTCATCTCGCATGCGTGAGTTGGCCATTCGCACCGCACTTGGCGGCAGTCGCGCAAGGCTGGTGCGTCAGATGCTCACGGAAACCATGCTGCTTGCGAGCCTGGGCGGGGTATTGGGAGTGTTGCTTGGGATGTGGGCCAGCGGGCTCAGCGGTTCGATTCATCCGTCAGGCTGGCCCTTGCAACTGGACTTCGGTTTTGATTGGGCGGTCTTTGCCTATGCCCTTGGAGTGGTTCTCTTTACTGGGATTTTCGTCGGATTAACGCCTGCGCTCAACGCAACCAGGGCAGACGTAAATAAGGTGCTGCATCAACGGAACCGCAGTGATGTCGGCGGCTCCGGCCGTCCCCGGGTCGGCTGGGACCTGATGGTACTGCAAGTTGCGGGGTCTCTAACGCTGCTGATCGTCGCTGGGTTGTTCGTCCGCAGCTTGCAAAATGCCGAGCACATCGATCTCGGATTCAATCAGGACCACGTCCTGAATGTAACGCTCGATCCGCGGGAGAATGACTACAACGAGGCGCAGACCAGAGAGTTTTATCGGGAGCTTGAGTCCAAGGTCAAAGCGATGCCAGGGATCCAGTCGGCGAGCTTGACGTCTTCTGTGCCTATCACTTCCTTCCCGAGCGGGCAAAGAATATATGTCGAGAATCGGCCTGTTCTGCCCGATCGTCCAGTACCGAACATCCTCTACAACCGTATCGATCCGGGTTATTTCGAAACGATGAGTATCCCGGTTCTGCTCGGCCGTGGATTCCTGGATTCCGACAACGAAGCAGCGCCGCTCGTAGCGGTTATCAATCAGACCATGGCCAACCGGCTGTGGCCGGGCGAAGATCCCATTGGCAGGCGTTTCAGCATGAAAAGCGAGTCTGGACCATTCTTAGAGGTAGTTGGGATCGTGCGTGACAGCAAATATCAGAGCATTGCAGAAGATGCGCAGCCATCCTTCTATATTCCTCTTGAACAAAACTACACCTCGTTCCGGATCCTGCAAGTTCGCTCTGCCGTCGCGCCTGCGCTGCTGACGGGCCAGATCCAACGGGAAATCCGGGACCTTAATCCTGCGATCACGGTTGTGGACGTCCGGACAATGGAAGAGTCGCTCAAAGGAGCCACTGGATTTTTTATCTTCCGTCTTGGAGCGTCTCTGGCGGCGTTCATGGGAACGCTGGGGTTGATCCTGGCAGTCATCGGAGTATACGGCATGGTTTCTTACACGGCGGTGCGGCGTACACAGGAGATCGGAATCCGCATCGCACTGGGCGCAAATCCTCGTCAAATCCTCGAGCTGGTCGTTGGCCAGGGGATGAGGATCGTATTTATAGGCGTGTTCACCGGCTTGCTTGCGGCCTGGGCGCTCACGCATGCGATGACTCATTTGTTGGTAGGAGTTAGCCCCGACGATCCCGTTGTTTACATTGGAGTTTCGATTGTGTTGGCCTTGGTCGCGCTGCTCGCCTGTTACATTCCGGCGCGGCGTGCGGCGAAGGTCGATCCCATGGTGGCGCTGCGCTATGAGTAAGGAGGACGCATGAACGGACTATTCCAGGATCTCCGCTACGCTGTGCGCCAGATGCTCAAATCGCCGGGTTTTGCGGTCACCGCAATGCTTTCGCTCACCCTGGGAATCGGCGCTACTACAGCAATCTTCAGTGTCGTGTACAGCATTCTGCTTGACCCTTATCCCTACAAGGATGCTGATCGCATGGTCCATATCGAACTGCGCGATAAAAGCGAGAGGGGACCTCTGCTTGTGGTGAATGGCTCCGAGTACCCGGAACTTCGCGGGGCATCTTCCGTGGACGATGTGTTTCTGGCTAATAACCAACAGATGCAGACTTTGACCAGCGGACAATTTCCGATCTCTGTGAACGTTGGGCACTATTCACCAAACCTGTTTGAGTATATGGGCGTGCCGCTGGCGCTTGGGCGCGGGTTCACATCGTCGGACGCACCCGGCGGCAAAGGCTCTCCCGTCGCAGTGCTCAGCAACGCGTTCTGGAACAGTCAGTTTGCTGGGAATCGTAGTGTCGTGGGGCAGACGATCGAACTCGGTCGCAAGTTATACACCATTATTGGGGTCGCGCCGCCGCGCTTCACCTGGGGCGACTCAGATGTGTATTTGCCGGATATGCCGAGCGCGGATCCGCACGATTACTGGCTCGCTTTCATTAAGTTGAAACCTGGCGTGAAGCGTCCGGTGGCTGCCGCCGAATTGCAACTCCTCGTCGATCGCTTCACCAAAGACGACTCGAAGGATTTCCGGTTCGGTAAGCGAGTGGTGATCGTTACCTTGAACGAAGAAGTCCTGGGCCGGTTTTCCGGTGCGTTGAACCTGCTCTTCGGGGCGGTGATCGCGCTGCTGGTGATCGGCTGCGCCAACGTCTCCATTCTATTGTTGGCTCGGGGAATTGCGCGGCAGCACGAGCTGGCGGTTCGGGCTTCGATCGGCGCCAGTCGAGCGCGCCTGATTCGGCAGTTGCTCACTGAGTCTGTTTTGCTTTCCGTCGTGGGCGCAGCGTTAGGCGTATTGGTCGCTTACCGCGTGGTTGGGACGCTATCGTCCATGCTGCCGCTGTATTCGTTTCCTCACGAGGCCGCGATTCGCGTCAATGGAACCGTCCTCGCGTTCAGCGCGGCCGTGGCCGTGATTACCGGGATTCTCTTCGGAGTTTCACCCGCCTGGCAACTTTCCCGTCCCCCGATCAACGAACTGATACAGGCAAACAGCACAAAAGTCTCCGGCAACGCGCGCAGCCGGAATACGCACCGCCTGCTGATTGCCGGACAAGTAGCCCTGACATTGCTCCTGATGGCAGGCACTGGCGCGGCAATCAAAGCGTTCTCGGCACTTACCCACACACCGCTGGGCTTCGATCCCGAAAATATCTTTACCTTCAATGTAGCGCTTCCAAAGGGAGCGAGTAGTACGTGGCAAGCGCGGTTGAATTCAGACGAGAATATCCGCCGGACCGTCGAAGAAGTACCTGGCATAGCGGGCGTCTCGATTTCCACTAGCTATTTTCCCCCCTTCGGCGGATTTGACGGCAAAATCGAGATTCGCAGCCAGCCGACGCTAACCGGCGCGAAAGCGATGTTGGGATTGGTAGGTCCACAGGAATTCGCCACGCTGCACATTCCGCTGTTGGCCGGCCGGACCTTCGACGACGCGGAAGTAAGTCGCGCGGCCCATCTGGCGTTGGTCAACCAGACATTTGTGAAGCAATTCCTTCCGGAAGGCAACCCGATCGGCCAAAGCGTCCGCAGCCCAATGCTCAAAGCCGAGTTCCCCGGCCTGCTGCTCGCGCAGGCTCCCGATGACTGGCTCGAAATTATCGGGGTGGTTGCGGATGCGCGCGACGACGGCCTGGATCGTCCGATCAAGCCGGCCGTTTTTCTTCCCCACAGCTTCGTACTCACTCCAGACGTAGCGCTGCTCGGGCGCTCAAGGGGCAATCCCGAGGCAGCTATGCAGGCCGTGAAACTGCGGCTGCGCGAGGTCAATCCCGAGTTCGTTGTCAGTCAGGACCATACCCTGGCTTACTGGTTGGAGACCCGTGAATGGGGTCAAGGACGTTTTATTGCGAAGCTGTTCTCACTCTTCGCAATTCTGGCTCTCGCGCTGGCGGCGACCGGACTTTACAGTGTTGTCTCGTTTGCCGTCACTCAGCGCACGCAGGAAGTTGGGATACGCATGGCTCTCGGCGCCCCGCGTGCCAACATTTTGCGACTGGTGATTGCTTCCACGGCCGCAATGCTCGCCGCCGGCGTAGCAGTTGGGCTCGTGCTGAGTCTGGTGCTGGACCACATCGTCCGCACCTGGGCCGGTGGGAGTCCACGCGATCCACTGACCTTATTGTCAGCAGCGTTGATTTTGGTGCTGGTGGCAACCATTGCCTGTGTGGTGCCAGCTTGGCGCGCGGCGACCGTCGATCCCTCCGTGGCACTGCGATACGAGTGAAAACAATGATCCGACTTCACAACATCGATCGAAGTTATAAAACTGGCGCCGGGCAGACATGGGTTCTGCGGCGCATCAACCTGGAAATTCAGGCAGGGGAATTCATCACCGTGATGGGGCCGTCGGGCGCGGGGAAATCGTCGCTTCTGAACGTTCTCGCTTTTCTCGACGATCAATGGCAGGGCGAGTACTGGTTTCGCGAGCAGCCTGCGCACGCGATGAAAAGGAAGGAGCGCGCGGAGCTGGCAAAGAAAAACATCGGAATGGTTTTTCAGAGTTACCACCTGCTCGACGATCTCACTGTGTTGGAAAATATTGACCTGCCGCTTTCCTACAAAGACATTCCGCGCAACCAGCGGCAGGGCATGGTCGCCGACGCGCTTGATCGTTTTCAAATTGTCGCCAAGAAGGATCTATATCCAAGCCAACTCTCCGGCGGACAACAGCAATTGGTCGGGATCGCCCGGGCGGTCATTCATAGACCGGCGTTGCTGCTCGCCGATGAACCGACCGGGAACCTGCATTCCCTGCAGGCAAAAGAAATTATGGAGATCTTCCGCGGACTGAATCAACAGGGGACAACGATCGTCCAAGTGACACATTCCGACGCGAATGCCGCCTATGGTTCGCGAACGATTGAACTTCGCGATGGTTGGGTGGTTAGTGACACGGCCAATCCTGATCTTCAACTGCGAGAGGCGGTGAAGCGATGAGGGGGAGGAGGAACTGGCGCCGGAATCAGTTCAAACGCCTCTGTGCCTGGTTTCTAGTTGGTCTTACTGCAACGGCAGCGGCCCAGACCGGCACGTCTATCTCCTCTGATATGCCCACGTCGCACAATCCTCTCAACGCATATTCACCGAGCGAAGTACCCGAACCACAGCTTACGAATTCCCCGCTTCTTACTCAGCTTATCCGTGATGGCAAGCTGTACTTGTCGCTCAAAGATGCCATCCGTCTGGCACTCGAGAATAATCTTGACCTGGCAATCGCCCGCTACAATTTGCCGATCGCGAACACGGACATTCTGCGCACCAAGGCGGGAGGAGTTTTTCGCGGAGTAAATGCTGGCGTGGTGCAAGGTACTCCTGGTGGCGGGGTTGGTGGCTTTGGAACCGGAGCTCCTGGCGCCGGAGCCGGTGGCACGACCGCTGGTGCGGGTGGCGCAGGGGCCGGCGCTTCCGGTTTGGTGCAATCGACCCTGGGCACTGGCGCTCCGGTCGCTTCCTACGATCCTGCCATCATCGGGGCCGTCGGCGCAGAGCATCAAACCACCCCTCTGGCCAATTTGCAAATATATGGAGTACCGTTGCTGCAACTCAATACCGGACAGGCCAATATTGGCTACACGCAAGCTTTTGCGACCGGCACCAGCATTTCATTCCAGTTCAACAATAACCGCCAAACCACGAATAGCCCCTTCTTCAATTTGTCTCCGGCTCTAGGTTCGATGTACAGGTTTTCATTTCAGCAGCAATTGCTCTCTGGATTCGGCTTTGGCCCAAATCTCCGTTACCTCCATATCGCGAACAACAATAAAAAGATTTCCGATATCGCCTTCAAAGATCAGATCATTGCCACAGTCACCCAGATCGAGAATATTTATTGGGACCTGGTAAACGCGTATGAGCAGGCACAGGTCAACGAGCAGTCGTTGGCCTTCGCGCAACAATCATTCGGAAATGCACAGAAGCAGCTTCAGTTGGAAAGCGTTCCCGCCATGGATGTCATGCGCGCCGAAGCTGAAGTTTCGAAACGCGACCAAGACCTGACGGTGGCGAAGACATCACTGCAATTACAAGAGCTGCTGACCAAGAATGCGCTAACCAGGAGCCTCGATGATCCCGTGCTTGAGGCTATAGTTGTCGTGCCTACCGATCGTCTCCAGTCGGTACAGCCGCCTCCCATGCAGCCTGTCCAGCAATTAATTGCTCAAGCTCTTCGCGATCGTCCCGAGCTTTCCGAGTCCGACATCGACCTCGTCAATCGCCAAATCAGCCGCAAGGCCGCGAGAAATGCGTTATTGCCATCGCTCTCGTTAACGGGTTTCTACGGCGGGTCGGGGTTGGCAGGCCCTTTGAATCCCGCTTACAACATCCCTGGAGTTGTGAACAACTCAACCGTGCCGACCGATTTCCCTGGAGCACTGCAAAATGCCTTCAACAATACCGCTCCCGACTATTACATCGGATTTAACCTGAACATTCCGATCCGAAATCGGGTCGCCAAGGCCGATCAGTACCGTTCCGAACTCGAATACCGGCAGGCTGAACTGCGGCGTGAAGAATTGCGAAAGCAAATCAGGATAGAAGTGCGCAATGCCGAATATGCGCTCGAACAGACAGCCGCTCGCGTAGCAGCGGCTCAAAAAGCTCGCGACCTGGCGCAGCGTACCTTCGAGATCACAGAGAAGGAACAGACCCTCGGTGCCGGCTCGACCTATCAGACCATGACCGCACAGCGCGATCTCGCCCTCTCCCAACTAGACCTGGTAACGGCCATGACCGTTTACGAAAAAGCTAAAGTCGAACTGGAGCGTGCAACGGCGAGTACTTTGGAACATAATGGAATCGCGATCCAGGATGCGATCAAAGGTGCGATCGACAACCCTGCGCCATGAATCATGCCCACCTCCGCCAAGCCGCGAGATAACAGTATTTCAGTCCTGTCGAAGGATGGCGCGAATGCGCCGCGGATTCTGGCGGCAGACGACCAGCAGCACATACTGGAAGCCATCGACCTGCTGCTAAAGCCGCAAGGGTACAAAATTGACGCAGTGCGTTCTCCGGTGTTGGCCCGAGAAGCGCTGGCCAGCAGCTCCTACGATGCAGTTCTGATCGATCTCAACTACACTCGCGACACCACCTCGGGCCAGGAGGGGCTTGATCTGCTCTCCGAAATCGTGGCACTCGATAGCACCCTGCCAGTAATTGTCATGACCGCGTGGGGCAACGTCGAATTGGCGGTGGAAGCAATGCGCCGCGGCGCCCGCGATTTCATTCAGAAACCCTGGGAAAACGAGCGCTTACTCTCCATTCTGCGCACTCAGGTGGAGTTGCATCGCGCGCTGCAAGAATCGGAACGCCTGACAGCGGAGAACCGCTTGCTCAGCGTTGAGGGACGGCCGGAGTTTATTGCGACCGCGCCCTCGATGTCCCAGGTGCTTGAAACAATGGTCCGCATTGCCCCTTCGGAGGCAAACGTTTTAGTTACCGGGGAACATGGCACAGGAAAGGAGGTTGTTGCCCGAACCGTTCACGCACTGTCACTCCGGGCCGCGCGTCCCTTTGTCGCCGTGAATACAGGAGGTCTGGCCGAAGGAGTGTTCGAGAGCGAGCTCTTCGGCCACGTAAAAGGAGCTTTCACCGACGCCCGTACCGACCGTATCGGCCGATTTGAATTAGCCGATGGTGGGACTATTTTTCTGGACGAAATTGGTAACGTGCCTCTGCGACAGCAGTCCAAACTGTTACGCGTGATTGAGTCGGGCGAACTGGAACGCGTCGGATCATCGCGCACCAAGCGGGTCGATGTTCGCATAATTTCTGCCACAAACGCCGATCTTGAAGCTGCCGGCCACGCGGGACAGTTTCGCGAAGATCTGTTGTTCCGGCTCAATACAGTCGAACTACACCTGCCCGCATTGCGGGAACGCAGAGAAGATATACCAGTGCTGGCCTTGCATTTCCTATCCCAGTACGCCTCGCGCTATCGGCGGCAGATCCATGGCCTTGACTCCGCTGCTCTGCAAACCTTAATTCACTACTCCTGGCCGGGGAATGTTCGCGAGTTAGAGCACACCATCGAGCGCGCCGTGTTGATGTGCCGTACTGACCAGATTCAGCCAGCCGATCTTGGCCTGCAACGCATCGCGTCACAGAACCTTGAAGAGTTGAGTCTCGAGGCCGTTGAAAGTATTCTGATTCGCAAAGCGCTGCAGCGCTTTCAGGGCAACGTCAGTCAGGCGGCCGAAGCCCTTGGCTTGAGTCGCGGTGCCCTGTACCGGCGGATGGAAAAGTATGGGCTCTAGCCCGGGCGCGGGTGATTCATACAAACGGAACCTACGAAAGCAGCAGCGAGCGCCTTTCGAACGGCGGGTCGGCCGTTTCTCTGCCTTCTTGATTGCGCCCGGCTTGCTGGTTAGCGGCATTCTCACCTGGCTCCAGCCCTGGACAATCGAATCAAAAATGCTGTTGATCGGGGCCGAGCTCTTCTTGTGTCTGCTGATCGGCGTTGCCTTGCGTGATCACATCATTCGCCCGCTGCAAACCCTCGCCAACGTTGTAGGCGCTCTTCGCGAGGAAGATTATTCCTTTCGTGCGCGGTTGGCGGTCCCCAACGACGCTCTTGGCGAGCTCTCGCTCGAAGTAAACGCACTCGCCGATTTGCTCGCCCAGCACCGGACGGGAGCAATCGAGGCGACCGCGTTGCTTCAACGCGTGGTTGAAGAGGTGGACATTCCGATTTTCGCCTTTGACCCGGCGCAGAAGCTGCGTCTGGTCAGCTCCGCTGGGGAAAAGCTTCTGCAGAAATCCTCTTCACAATTGCTGGGTAGAACGGCCTCCGAGCTTGGTTTGCAAAGCGCTTTGTCTTGTGAAAACGAAACGCTTGTGCATTTGCATTTCACCAGCGATGCCCGCTGGTTTGTGCGGCGCAGTTCATTCCGCCAGCAAGGAATCCCGCATACCCTGGTCGTGCTCTCCGATGTAAGCCGTGCGCTGCGCGAAGAGGAGCGCCGCGCTTGGCAGCGCCTGATCCGAGTCATCGGCCATGAGTTGAATAACTCGCTCGCGCCCATCAAATCCATTGCCGGCAGCTTGAGCACGCGCCTGGCGGAAATGAACGTTGAGCCTGAGCAACGCCAGGATTTTGAACGCGGCCTGGGTATTATCGAGGCTCGCGCTGCTTCGTTGAATCGCTTTCTGCAAGCCTATCGTCAGTTAGCCCAAATGCCTTCGCCGGTTTTAAAGGAGTGCTCCATATCGGAATTGGTGAAGCGCGTCGCGGCTTTAGAGACTAGAGTCGACCTCATGCTTATTCCGGGTCCCGACATCACGTTGTGGGCAGATCCGGACCAACTCGAACAGATGCTTATCAATCTGCTGCGCAACGCGGCGGAAGCCCTGCTTGAGCCAGCCGCATCACCTGGGCATGCTGACAAATCCTCCAATCCTTCGGAAAATGGAGAACCGAAAATTATCGTGACCTGGAAGCTGGCTGAAACAGATGCCGTCCTCACCATCGAAGACAATGGACCGGGGCTGATGAATCCCGGCAACGCGTTCGTTCCTTTCTACACCACGAAACCACAAGGCAGCGGCATAGGGCTTGTGCTTTCGCGCCAGATCTGTGAAGCGCACGGCGGCCGCCTCGAGCTGTCAAACCGTCTCAGTGGGCCAGGTTGTACCGTGAAAGTCATTCTGCCGGCAAAGGCGACGGTCCGAGATGAATGAGTAGCCCAAGGCCAAGCAAGTTGCCTGGCTTAGGGTTGCATTCGAGGACTCTGCTCACCCTAGAATTTGTTTATCGAGCAGCAGGCATTCCCCTACAGGCAGAAGGGGGCGGAGAACTCACAGGGATTGAGCCGCTTTGCCCCTGAGCAGGGATCGGAGCAAGAACTTCGTTCGACGACGCGCTGAGATTCCGTTTCGCATCAATTGCAGTTACTACATAGTAGTATTTCGTGGTGTCTTGCACGAGATCGTCGACGCAAACAGTACCTTTAAAAGGCACGAGATTAACTTGCTCGCAGGCACTGCATGTAGGCTTCTGCTTTGCCGCATTCTGCGTCGTGCTTCGATACAGACAATAACCAACAGCAGTTGAGGAAGGACTGGCATTCCATGAGAGCGTCACTTTATGGTGACCGGTCCCACGCTGTGAAGCCTGTAACGGCGAAACGCCTCCCGGCGGACAAGGCGGAAGTCTGGCCTGAGCCGCGGCTCTCAAGGCAACTTTTCTCGTCGCTGCTTCAGCCAAAAGCTGCTTGGTTCTCGAATCCGGACCGCTTTGGCAGCTGACACTCGCCGCACCAAACGCAACCGCGATGAGCGGAATGATTCCCAACAAGACTCCCCGCAGCCGTCGCATGATAGCAGGAGAATCCTTCAAAGAGACCTTGCACCTGACAGGCACCGCTGACGCCATCGCGCAGATTCTAACATTTCTCAATTCACGTCCTTAAGTTATCTCAGGCCAGCATTCCGGAAAAGGTGGCAAGCATCAGGTTCGAGCCGGACTCAAATCCGATGCTGATGGCAGCGAGTCTTCGCCCCGGCGAAGAATCCACAGAAGCAGAAATATCATGCCCAAAGCGATCAAAAAAAACACGACTCCTCCATTGTGGTGGAACCGTCCGGTTAAGAAACTTGGATCCACCCGAGTGCTCAGCATCCCAATTGTAAAAATACGCAGCCCGTTCTTGGCTACGGATAGAGGAATCGCCAATAAGATAATCAGGAACTTTCGCCACGGAGTTCGGAGAAGTATTTGTGCGAGGACCATGGTCGTCACGAGCAACATGAGGCTGGACCGAATGCTGCTGCATTCGCGCGCCACCTCGACGTTCAGGCCAGGGATCGACAGCACAATACCTGCTCGCACATTCGGAACGCCGAAGGCTGAAAACAGTAGCTCTGCAGCGATCGCCGATCCTCGCTGCAATAACTGCACGATTTTTGTCAAAGCAACCGGAGGGATGGGCACCATCCAAAAGAGAAAACAAAGCGGAAAAAGAAGTGTCCGAGCACGCCTCGTTCCGAAGCACAGGACGAACGCCGCGATCCACAAAATCACCAAAGCCGCCATGCCAACCGACAACCGAAACTCAGCCGGCAACCATCTTGTGGAAACAGCTGTCAGAATACCGACGGCAAACAAACACACGCCCGCTGGCACGTCGCCGGATCGTGTGGAATACTGGGACTTCCACTCCGACCAAATCAACGCAGCACTGATCGGCAAAATGAGGAGTATGTGAGTGGATCCGGAGTCGTGCAGCGCCTGCTCGAACGTGCTCACCAGAGGATGCCATGAGAATGCTGAGCACAGCAGGCACAGAAGCGCAAACTGGAGATATGGTGTTGACGTACTCGTCCGCCGCGTACGATCAGCCTCGATGTTAGAAGAAGGTCTCAAACAAATTGCGGATCTCGCCAGCCCGCAGACCCATTATACGTTCACCGGTTCTAGGTGGGATCAGTCTGAGGAAAATCGGCGACGGAAGAGCAGTGATGAGGACCGAAGGTTCCAAGAAACACATCGTTGCAAAACACGACTCGGTTGCCCAGAGACCTCCTAGCCAACTGACCTTATATATATAAGGCCGATTCAGTCCTTCTCCTTGCGCGGCAGCTCCGTAACTTTCCGCGACGCCGTTATTGCCGCACCAACTTTGCGAATTTAGATGGCTTAGCGGCTCCTTGGCTCGCTCCAAAGTTATCGAAGAAGATAACGCTTGGATCGGTGTTCGCTACCGTGGTGCAAGAGCCGTCTGTCGTATTGCAGACCTTCACGTAATTCACAGTCATGGTGGCTGGCAGGTTGGTCGGCGTTCCAGCTATCCCCCCAGTTTGTATCTGCATGATGAGAAACATTGGATTGGGCATTGCCTGATTGCATGTCGTAACCAACGCTCCGTCCATGTACTGCTTGATTGCACTCGGGCTCCATGTTGTCATGAAGGTGTGAACGTTGCCGTCCACGGCGTACTCGGCATCGCAGCCATTGCCGATTCCAAAACTAGGATTCGCTACGTGGAACTGGCACCAGCCATTATTGTTAGGATGGTAGCACTCCGTCATGTCGATTTCCTGATAGCCCGTTGCACTGCTACCGGGGCCGTCTGGGCAGCCGCCAAATCCTGTATCCCCGGAGACTTTGTTCGTGAGTTGACAATTTGACCCAAGCAGCCAGAAAGCCGGCCAGAGGCTGGTCGCGGCTGGAGGCATGGAGCCGTTGACAATCACCGTACCATAGGTGAAGTTAAACGTATTCCATTGGATGTCACCAGTGGTGTACGGCCACGAGCTCGGCGTATCTCGAATGGTGTCATTGGTATTGAAATCGCCGCATGTATCCGCAACTGCGCTGGCAACGATGTCGAGCTGTCCGCTCCCTGCGGTAATCGCCCAGGGCACGTTACATTCGGTTTCCTGCTGCGCATATTCACCGTGTCGAGAGATCACCGTCCACCACGGTTGCAGAGTTCCGTTGATCTGCTGACACACGGAATTCGTCCAGTCCAAGGTATTACCACAAGCGGACTGCGATTGCGTTGCCACTGTCACACTGGCGCTGGCCGTTGCCGCTGTATTCGCTTGCGAAGTAACTGTCACAGTATCCGTCTCGTTTGTGCTCGGCGCTGTGTACAGCCCGGCTTGCGTGACTGAGCCCTTTCCAACCTCCGACCACTGCACAGCCTGACTGACTGTCCCCGTCACGGTCGCGTTGAACTGCTGCGAGCCACCTGGTTGTACCGTTGCGGACAATGGAGAAATGCTGATGCCGACCGCCGGGATGGTTGCCGTTGCTGTTGCCGTCTTTGTCGTGTCCGCCTGACTCTGTGCCTGGATGGTGTCGGATTCTTGCAGGTTGGGTGCGGTAAACAATCCTGCGGAGGAGACGCTTCCGTGACCACTCAGGAGGGACCAGTTCACGCCCGTATTTGAACTGCCTGTAACCGTCGCCGTAAATTGCTGCGTTCCCCCTTCGTTGACGGTTGCAGTCTTCGGGGTCAGTGAAATGGCGACTCCTTCTGCAGCCGTTACCGTAACTGTGGCTGATGCCGATGCAGCAGTGTCTGCATTGCTGGTGGCCGTCACGGTGTAAGTGCCAGCCGTCGTGGGTGCGATGTACGAACCGCTAGAGTTGATGCTCCCCCCAGTCGCGGACCACGTAACTGCGCTGTTAGCCGTACCAGTCACGGTAGCCATGAACGTCTGATTGCCGCCTTCGGCGAGCGTCACTGACTGCGGCGAAATGGCGACAGCGATCACAGGTATTACTGTTTCGGTGAGCGTTGCGGTCTCGTTGACGCCATTGTAAGAAGCGGTAATGACTGCCGATGTCGTACTGATGACGACGGGTGTGGTCACCGTGAACGTGGCCGTGCTCGAACCATCCACCACAGTTACACTTCCTGGAACGGTGGCGTTGGTACTCGACAGCGTCACAACGATGCCGCCGGCGGGAGCGGCGCTGGTCAGAGTTACGGTTCCGGTTGACGAGCTGCCGCCTACTACTGATGTCGGGCTCACGCTTAAAGTCGAGAGCGCTTCCTGAGGTAGTGCCCCTGTGTTAACTATTGGTTGTACCCAATAGTTCGAAGCTTTATACACACTGCTGGGATAACTGGAACCGGAGCCATATGCGTAGACGCCAGCATCGCCCAGGGCAAGCAGCGGCGGAACGCTCAGTTCATTGCTGAAGAACTCCTTCGTATCCGAATAGTGTCCCACAGACGTGTGGTAGCTAACCGTATAAATGGTCCCGGCCGTGATGACAACCGGCGTTGCAAAATTGGCTTGCTGCCACCCAGAAGCCGTTTCACCACTGAACGTTACACTTGCAAGGCTCACACCGGCTGATGACCACAAATGGCCTGTGTGGGTACCGGTATCAGTTGCGGCCTTGTAGAACTGTAGTCCAGTCACCGTGCCGGCCTGGCTGCAGCTAAACTGTATTCCAAGTTCTACAGCATTGTCAGGCCCAGCATCTGGGACTGAAGGCACCGTGGTGGTGGGCCAGAACGTTGCGCTTTGGGCTTGAGCGGTTTCGGTGAGCGTTGTGGTCTCGTTGACGCCATTGTAAGAAGCAGTAATAACTGCCGATGTCGTACTCGTGACGACGGGTGTGGTCACCGTGAACGTGGCAGTCGTCGAGCCCCCCACTACGGTTACACTTCCTGGAACGGTGGCGTTAGTACTCGACAGCGTCACAACGATGCCGCCGGCTGGAGCCGCGCTGTTCAGAGTTACAGTTCCGGTTGACGAGCTGCCGCCTACTACTGATGTCGGGCTCACGCTTAAAGTTGCGATTTGGGCCTGAGCAGTTTCGGTGAGCGTTGCGGTCTCGTTGACGCCATTGTAAGAAGCAGTAATCACTGCCGATGTCGTACTGGTGACGACGGGTGTGGTCACCGTGAACGTGGCCGTGCTCGAACCACCCGCTACAGTTACACTTCCTGGAACGGTGGCGTTGGTACTCGACAGCGTCACAACGATGCCGCCGGCGGGAGCCGCGCTGGTCAGAGTCACAGTTCCGGTTGACGAGCTGCCGCCTACTACTGATGTCGGGCTCACGCTTAAAGTCGAGAGCGCTTCCTGAGGTAGTGCCCCTGTGTTAACTATTGGTTGTACCCAATAGTTCGAAGCTTTATACACACTGCTGGGATAACTGGAACCGGAGCCATATGCGTAGACTCCTGCATCGCCCGGGGCAAGCAGCGGCGGAACGCTCAGTTCATTGCTGAAGAACTCATCTGTCTCCGAATAGTGTCCCACGGAGGTATGGTAGCTAATCGTATAAGTGGTCCCGGACGTGATGACAACCGGCGTTGCAAAATTGGCTTGCTGCCACCCAGAAGCCGTTTCACCACTGAACGTTACACTTGCAAGGCTCACACCGGCTGATGACCACAAATGGCCTGTGTGGGTACCAGTATCAGTTGCGGCCTTGTAGAACTGCAGTCCAGTCACCGTGCCGGCTTGGCTGCAGCTAAACTGCATTCCAAGTTCTACAGCATTGTCAGGCCCAGCATCTGGGACTGAAGGCACCGTGGTGGTGGGCCAGAACGTTGCGCTTTGGGCTTGAGCGGTTGCAGCCGCCAGAACAAGCGTGAAGACGATGCCCAATGTTCCCAGCAGGGGGAGGGGGGAGGAACATCTCACGGCGCACTCCTACTGTTTGTTTGTTGCTTCTATCCCTTGGTTCGTCCCACTCTATTGATCTATCCTTTGGTTCGTTCCACTCCAATAGGGTTGCTAGCAATTAAACTCGCCCAGGCCAATCAAGGTTCTCTGCGTTTGACGGACGCAACAAATTGTAGATGCTGCTCCGGTGCGGCGTCCAGCCCCGAAAATCCTATTCGTATTGATCGAAATAGACCAGAGTTCCGTTTTGGGAGAGCTGACAGAGTCCGAGCGCGGAACAAAGTTCGTCGAACAAGCGCGCTATCTATGCGAAGTGCGAGTGAGACAGTACCAGCGGAAGGACTTGAAATCCATCGAGGAGCTCCTGGAAAGACGGCTTCCGGCTCGCGCCGGAAGGCCTATGACATGATGTCGACTCACGAACACCTGCCGCCGCAGGGCAATAAAGCAACTGGAGGAAGTGGGGCGAGCCAGATGCCAGTTATTGAGCGAGCAAAACGCCAGCTTTTGCTGTTAGGAAGCGGCCGGTCCCGAGGCTGCTGTCTGGAAATGATCTGTACGGGCTTCCTGGCTGGTGCCAATCTCTACAACGGAGATCCGGACACGCTGCTGTTCTTGGAAATTCGTCACAAACATTTTCGGAATCATTCCGGCGATGATTCCGAGCAGCACCTGATCACACTCTGCACACTATCCACCACGTGCCAGCGCACAGAATAGAACATATTCCCCGACAAATAATTGTTGGAATCGCGGCTCGCGCCTTCTTAATCGGTTTTAAATTCCCCGCATCAACGGCGGTGTACTTCCGACCCATCGGACATGTTCTTCGACGCGCGCCTGCTATGCACTCTGGTGTCTTTTTTGCGCTCCTTTCATGTGCGACAACAGACTCATGATCTTCGCGGTCTAAATTCATTCGCGCTGAGGAAGGGCCATTCCCCCATGGTTGATCTCTGCAATTCTCGTAGTTTCTCCAGACAGAAGCTCGTTTGGTGCGTCATCATACCGTTCGTTCTGTCGATGACCGCCCTTGGACAAACCCCGCAACTCATCCTGGGCACGAGGATCGTACAAGCGTCTCTGGATAATGACAACAGCGAAATGGCAGAAGCGTTTCCGGTCACGGCGACTTCTTCTGGGCAGATCAATACACTTTCTGTCTTTCTCGACGGCACAAATACCGCAGCCACGGTCTGGGTGGGACTCTATACAAACAACTCCGGGCACCCTGGCCAGTTGTTGAGTCAGGCAGTGATCCAACAGCCTTTATCTGGAAACTGGAATTCGGTAACGATTCCAGCAGCGCGAGTGACGGCCGGAAAGCGATACTGGATGGCTTTGCTAGGCGTGAACGGCCAGATTGCGTTTCGAGACAGTTCCGGCAACTGCAACTCCGAGACAAGCCAACAGACAACCTTGACTTCGTTGCCGGCTACTTGGCAGATAGGTTCGCGATGGCCGACCTGCACCCTCTCCATGTTCGGCTCCGGAGGCGCTCCTAGCAATATGTTGGTGACCGTGTCTCCTACTACCGCTTCCTTGCAAGCTGGTCAACAAAAGCAATTCACTTCGACAGTAAATGGAACCACTAATACAGCTGCGACTTGGACTGCCTCCGGTGGAACGATCACCAGCGCAGGTCTGTATACCGCGCCATCGCTGGGAGGCACTTACACAATCACTGCCACTAGCGCAGCAGATTCAAGCGAATCAGCCTCTGCTGTTGTTACCGTATCGCAGCCGACCCAGGTTTCGATTTCAGTTTCGCCCGGTACTGCCAGTCTTCAAAGTGGAACGCAGCAACAATTTGTCGCGACCGTGTCGGGAAGTAGCAATACTACCGTTAGCTGGTCAGCATCTGGAGGCACAGTCACGAGCAGCGGCTTGTACCTTGCTCCGAGCGCGGCCGGCACTTACACCGTGACCGCGACCAGCGCAGCCGATTCAACCAAATCGGCCTCTGCGGTTGTCACCGTACCGCAGCCTGCTCAGGTTTCGATTTCAGTTTCGCCCGGCACAGCCAGTCTTCAAAGTGGAGCGCAGCAACAATTTGTCGCGTCTGTCTCGGGAAGCAGCAATACCGCCGTCGCCTGGTCAGCATCTGGTGGCACAGTCACGGCCAGCGGCCTATACGTTGCTCCGAGCGCGGCCGGCACTTACACCGTTACAGCAACCAGCGCAGCCGATTCAACCAAGTCAGCCTCTGCGGTTGTCACCGTACCGCAGCCCGTGGCGATTTCAGTTTCGCCGGGTACAGCCAGCCTTCAAAGCGGAGCGCAGCAACAATTTATCGCGTCCGTGTCGGGAAGAAGCAATACGTACCGTGACCTGGTCCGCATCTGGTGGCACAGTCACGACCAGCGGCCTGTACGTTGCTCCGAGCGCGGCCGGCACTTACACCGTGACGGCGACCAGCGCAGCCGATTCAACCAAATCAGCCTCTGCGGTTGTCACAGTATCGCAGCCCACGCAGGTCTCGATTTCAGTTTCCCCCGGCACAGCCAGTCTTCAAAGCGGAGGCCAGCAACAGTTTGCGGCCCTCGTCTCGGGGACCAGCAATACGGCAGTGACCTGGTCGGTATCTGGTGGCACAGTCACGACCAGCGGCCTGTATGTTGCTCCCACCGCGGCGGGAACTTACGCGGTAACCGCGGTTAGCGTCGCAGACCCGACAAAGTCCTCTTCTGCCAGTGTAAGTGTGTCGGCCCTGCAAAACGTTTTGATCAGTATTTCTCCGACTACGGTCGCTATGCCTCAGAAATGGCAACAGCAGTTTGCTGCTCCAGTTTCAGGTTCCAGCAACACGGCTGTAGTCTGGGCCGTCACGCAGGGCACCGGAACGATCACGCAGTCCGGACTGTACACATCTCCGCAGGCTGTCGAAACTGACGTTATAAGCGCTACAAGTCAGGCCGACAGTACCAAGTCTGCCAGCGCAAGCGTCACGGTGGTTGCGCCGCACCTTGTTTCCTTAAAGTGGTCGCCCTCCACATCCTCCAACATCACCTCTTACGATGTGTACAGAGGGACTGTAAATGGAGGGCCTTATAGCTTGCTCGCCAACGGCGTTAATGCCACTTCCTATACAGACTCAAACGTGCAATCTGGAAGTACCTATTACTACGTCACCACGGCAGTGGATTCAAGCGGGGTGCAAAGCGTCTACTCTGGGCAAGTCCAAGCGGTGATTCCGATGCCATAAACTGCCCAATGGTCGCGCTTAAGGTTACGGCGATGTTAGGTTTGAAACAAATCAGCCCGCGCGCGAGATGTAGACTCGCGCCGCGGGCTGTTTTCGTCAGCCTAGTCCGCGTTCACAGACTAGGTTCGGTATGGGTAGTTCGAATTAGCAGATTCACTCCAGCCAGGTCAAGGTTTCACCGTAAATAAGATCTGTATTCCTCTTCGATGTGTTCGTTATGGTAGTGAAACAGCTCGTACTGAAGCTATCGGGCACGTAGGAAGCAACAGCCATTTCTTGAAGGGCTTGAGCGAGATGATTGCAATGAGCCCAGGAAACTCCTGCGCTCAGCGCGTGCGTCTAGATGCACTGCCTTACGAAACTCTGTGGCAGGATTTTCTGCGTCGGGATAGCTGGCGGTGTCAAGCCCGCGGCCGTTAAATTTTCGGAAAGAATGACTCTGTCGTGCCTGCACGAACTTACTCCGGATGCTTTTGCATCCACTGCCTACGCTTGGCCTGTATGTCGTCCCACTTCTTCTGCTGGTTCGAGTCGAGAAGCGAGCGGATCTGCGCGTTAGTGCTTTTGCGGATCTTCACCATTTGGGCGTGGTTATCCTGCTGGGAAAGAGACGTCTCCTGCTGCAGGCTCTCCATCTGGGACCGTTCGGACTGAAGGACATCCTGCACCTTGGCTTGCTGATCGGAGGTGAGCATGAGTTGTTTGGTCAGTTCCGCCGTGCGCTGGACAGGATGGGGCGATTGTTGGTCGTTAGACGGGCTTTCCTGGGCCACTGTAAAAGGCAAGGCGGCCGAGATGAGGCCCACAGCTACAAAAACGAGCAAGCATTGTTTGAGCATCGGAGATCTCCTGTTCAATAGTATTTGTCGACGTATACGGTATATGCGCCAAGATGGTGAAATAAAACAAAGATTCGGACAATCCTTGCACAATCAAGGATCGAAATCCAGGTTTCGTAGTTTTTCAACCGCTGGTTTCCAGTTTCCAAATGGAAGAGTAGCTCCACATCAGGGCGTCACCGTAAACAGGGTCTGCATCCCACCTTCGATGTGTTCGTTTACATGGCAGTGAAACAGCCAGGTACCGACGTTGTCGGGCACCATGTCGGCAACAACCATCATCATTGGTTCCAAGTGAACCATATCGGAACGCATTCCATTGAATATAACCGTTTGACCATGCCAATGGGGCGTATGGACATCGTCTTCATTGCTATTGGCAAACAAGTACCAGCGAACTCGCTCCCCCTTTTTCATGGTCATCATTGGTAGGTTTCCCTCAATGAGTCCGTTCAGCGAATAGAAGAGAAAACGCAGGCGGAACGCCGGATCCGTTAGTCTGAGGCCGGGAGTATATTTCCTTTGGTGCATCGCGTTCGCCTCGAAATACCAGCTTTCGGTCTCGTCGAAAACGGCAAACGCCACAACAAACTCGCGATCGACATCTTTGGGTGTGCCGTCGGGCTTGGATGCCCCTTTTCTGGTGATAAGGATCGGCCCAAAAAGGCCAGCATTCATGTCCCTCGGCTCGACGAAGTGTGAATGGTATACCCACAAAATGGAACTCGGATCCCCTGGCGCCGGCCCGGCTCGCTCGGGGACGGTCCAGGTGTAGGTAAAGGTCTGACCCGGAAGAACTCCATCCCCCTTCTTTTGACTGGCTGAACTGCCGTCAGCGTACATGGCGCCTTCGGAATCCTTGGTATAAGCGAGTCCGTGAGGATGCATACTGCACATTATTTTTGTATTGTTCTTGAAGAAAACTTTGATGGTATCGCCAACTTCAGCACGAATGAGCGGCCCCAGAATCCCAAGGTGTTCCCATTCGGCGGGACGGGGCTTGAGAGTACTGAAGCTTGCGTCAGTATATTCTCGGTAAACGGCCTTACGCAGCGTAACCACCTTGGGACCACCTTCCAGTTCAGGCCCCGGTGTGCCCGTCAGATTTTGTCCGCGCGGAGCATAATTCCACATCACTTCATCGGCTGCAATATAGTAGACGTGAGTGACTAGTCTGGAAACATTCTCCGCGTCGCACGTCAAACAACCTACAAAAACGTTGGATACCAGGAGTAGCCATATCGCACAATATTTCAAATTATCCTCTCGATGTCCGTCTCACGAACACAGCTAGCATTCAAAATGAACAGCAGGCAACCAGAGAGATGGGAATAAGAAGGTCTACCGTCAGGGAAGGATTTATTAAAGAACCCTCAGTCCCGGCGGCGAGGCTAAGCATGTGAATTCTTTTCGGATTTCTCGCCGCTGCTGGCCTGTGAACTTGTCGATTCACAGATGGCTCGCCGGAGGATCGCATCTACCGTGGCACCCGCGTCCTCCCACGTTGCCGAGCACACACTTTCCGCTGCGGCCCGAGAGAGCGAGTCGAAATCCCGTGTGGTAACTACTGCTTCGAGCTCCGACGCCAAAGCTTGCGGGTATGCTGACGCGTAACGAACAAAGGGATTATCGAGGTCGGTCCGGACCTCGACGGCGTCGTTTACGACCGGGATGCATCCAGCGGCGAGCATCTCCAGGGCAACGAGTGATACGTTCGTGAACGACAAGCTCAGCCCGGCGTGACAGCGGTTGTAGATATCATTGAGCTCGTCGGGTGTGACATGGCCGTGGTCGACGAAGGCGAACGGCAGTTTGCCTATCTTGTCGCCATAGATATGGATTGTCACGTCGGGCCTGTGAGCGGCGAACATTTCAAGCGCCATAAGCCCGAGTTCGAAACCGCGCCGGGCGGTTTCGCGACGTGCATAGAACACCACCCCCACGCGTTCGGAGCCTTGCCGTCGGTAATATCGAGACGTGTCGCAACCATACTGGAAGGAGTCGACGGTCATGCCAAATTCGGTTCTGAGCTTTTGAGCAAGGCACCGGCCGATGGTTATGGCGTGGAAACCCATCCGGTAGGTGCTTTCCGCCAGAAGACTGGGCCTCCCACCGGGTAGAAGTATGGCTCAAAGTCCTGAACGAAGTAGAAGCGCTTGCCCGTACATCGGGAGTTGAAGACGGAGTAGGCGGTTGGCCAACCGGTGGCTATGACGACATGAGCGTCTTCCATTCCCTTCGTCCACGCTTGCCACGCGGCCCTGGAAATTGTAGTAGCGACGAACGATCGACTCGTAGTAGCGATGGTCACCACCGTACACATCGTAGAAGTAGACTCGATTGACGTAGCCGTGCGCCTCAAGGTACCGGACGATCCGAAACAGCGTCGTGTGGCCACCGGACCCAGGCCTCGCTGGGGTCGTTACCCAGTTGACGGTCACCGGCTGCCCTGCTTGGACTTTCGGAACTACAGATTGGAACGGTCGGGAAAGGTCGGCCGCCATGACGTCGGCGCGGCGGACCGGCAAGATGACGTTTTTCGGGACGAGCCACTCCGACGCAGCCGTCCGCATACGGTCCGTCATTCCGCCCGGCCCTCAGTCCTCCAAAGGTCGCGGAATTGGCGATAGCGGCGACCGATCTGGATTTGGGTCGTTCGATTGCGGATCTCAACGCACGTCGACCGACGGTTGATTGGTCGTGCTGTCGTATCCACGGGATCATCCTGCGTGGGAGTTCCTGGTCCGCGATCAATCGTAAAATCATACCCCAGTCGTTTCCATCGCTGCCTCAGCCCCCAGCGCTCCAAACGAACAAGCGCCGGTCCGGTGAATAGTTGTGTACAGTAAATAGACGGGACCCAGGCGTCGCCGGCGCCGGAATGCAGCATGTTCGGCCACGGTGCCCCACCGTAAGTCGTCGAAGCGAACTCAGCCAGCTCGTGGCGCGCGACTATCTCCACCTGGTTGCGATCGTACGCGCGACAAGCGTCCCATAGCGCTTCGCGCGCGAGGGCACGATTGGCGATTAACTCTAGCAATCGGCGTCCGGATAATCGTCGATGATACTGTCTCGGTTTTCCCGGAAGAAGCTGTCAAAGGCTGCTTTGCGTTCTTGTAAATCAAGGAAACTGCAATGATACTTGGTGCGGACCATGCTTCTGGGGTGCACTCGGTAAAGCGCCTGCGGAACCCCGCGCACATAGGCGATGTCGGACATCGCAGCGATGCGCAGCCACATCTCAAGGTCCCCAGTGTGGGGAAGTTCGGCACGATATCCACCTACCGTTCGTTGGACGCTGCCACGCACTACGACCTCAGGGGAGGTGATTACATTGTGTCCCGCACGGCATCGACGTTCCAGCCATTCTGCCCCGGAAAATCGCGTATAAGCGAATTCTACGCTCGTTGATGCTTGGGAGTTCGATCCTTGCCGGAAGTGAATGGCGCGTCCGTAGACCATTCCGATGTGCTTGTCGGCGTCCATAATTCGTGTCGCTCGGCTCAGAGAACCCGGCGTCAGCAAATCGTCAGAGGACAACAACACGGTATAGTCCGCGGTCGACCAGTCAATTAAACCTTCGTTGTAAGTAGCGATGTGCCCTTTATTTGCTTCGTGTCGGCGGAACTCGACCCTATCATCGGCGGACGCTATATCCTGGCCAACCTGGGGTGTCTCATCCGTCGATGCATCGTCGATTACGAGCACGCGAACGCAGACCCCCACCTGTGAGAGCACGCTGTCGACACAAGCTCGCAGGTAGCGCCCGTAGTTGTAGCAAGGGATTACGACGTCAACCGTGCTCAATGACTTGCGGTTCCCCGACAGTAAAGCGCGATCGTCAATTGTCCCCCTCAGGTTGATGTTCGCGTTTTCGTTAATCGTCGTAGCGATGTGCCCTTTATTCACTTCGTGCCGGCGGAACTCCACCCTACCATCGGCGGCCGCTAACTCCTTGCCAACCTGGGGCGTCTCATCCGTAGACGCATCGTCGATTACGAGCACGCGAACGTTGACCCCTCGCTGTGAGAGCACGCTCTCTACGCAATCCCGCAGGTAGCGCGCATAGTTGTAGCATGGAACTACGACGTCAACTCTACTTAATGACTTGCGCTTCCCCGAGAGTAAAGGACGATTGTCAATCGTCGTATATACGTCGATGTCCACGTTTTCGTTAAGCGTCATAGTCATATTGCTGGCCCAAAGCTACTGATCGGCAGCGGCACAAATGGAACAATCTCGGTTTTTGCTCTCGTCGATTCCTCGTAACTGTAACCGCTCTTAGGCGTCGGCCTGGAGTCTTCCGCCGCCCTCGCTGGAACGCAAGGGCGAGTCGCGGGTTGCTGCCCCTGCTATAGCTTGACCAACCGGAACAATGCGATAGCCGCGCTGCACAGCATACGCTGCTGTCTTCTCGAGGAGAGCCGGAGTGCAGCCAAATCGGCTACGGTTCTCGCGGACGTCGTGAGTGTAAAAGATCAACCAGCCTCGACTCTGCTCATTCTCTTCGAGCAATGACCTCATTTCCGGAAATCGGTCTATATCGCCGTACAAGTCATTCGCCCGCAGCAGATTCATATCGGCGACTGGACCGTTAACGCCGCCATAGGTACCGCGACAACTTTCCATCTGCTTGCCAATCTGTTTTTTGGCTGCGATCGTAACATGCCCAAATGGATAGGCAAAATTAGATGGATCGCGACCGGTCATCTCACGAATGGCATCCCTTCCCTTCTGCACATCGCGTTCAAAAGTGGACAGCGGCACGCCCCGGCAGGAAATGTGGCTGAACGTATGACACGCTAACTCGTGGCCATCTGCCAGCAAAGAATCCAGGTCCTCTCGCGTGAACTGGTCGCCCAAATCGCTTTTCGTATTCATTAGTCCGAGCGCCGCGTAATAAGTACCACGCGCACCGAACCTTGTTAGTATGGCCCCACCAACGGAGTAAGCCGTACGCGGAAAATCGTCAAAACAGAACGTTACAACTGGCTCTCGGTTTGCGAGGGATATTTGGCGAGGATGAGATGCGGAGAGCAACAGTTGTCGTGCTTTTCCGAGTTGTGACCGCAGGCTCATCTTCTATCCAACCAACTGAACGCTTTCCTCAACAGTGATCCGTATAATGGCGTCGTCCGGGATTTCCTTGTCCTTCGGGAACACCAATGCTGTCACCCCATCCCGGATTCCGACCTCCTCCATGCCAAGATCGGCGAAAACCTGACCTGACGGCAGGTTTCGTGGCGACTTTCGATAATCAGCGTGGAAGTCCACACCGCTCATCGCCATATATTTGCGAAGGATGAATCCCAGAAACGCGTGCTCCACTCTTTTCGACTGAACCCGGCAACTGAACATCAAGTCCGTCAATCGAGGCTCCCGATTGTCTACAATTCCGAATCCGGCGATCCCATAGCTGCCAAAGCGGTCTTCGCAGGAAAGCACGTAAGTGTCGAGATGGGGAGTTTGCAGAATATTCTTCAAGACTTCCCGATCGTAGCGGTTTCCAGAAAAGTTCATCTGATTTGTGCGCTGTGTGAGTTCATGCACACGCTCCAGGTTCTCGTCCTTTAAAGGTCGAATCTGCAGGCGGATCTCGCAATGTTGCAGAAACGACTTATAGTCATCCTTAAAGCCTTGCGCCACGTCCTGCCGAACGCGTTCCACTTGGTACATTTTCCGACGATCCCTGCTCTCCGCAGTTACCGGAACCTGACACTCCTTCATATCGAGAATCGATTCGTAGTCCCGGGCGTTCAGAACCCGTACTTGTGGACAGACAGCTTTCACTTGTTGCAATTCAAACTCTGAATCATCCACGAACAATAGAGTATTCGTGGCTATGTTCAGTTGTGCCGCGATCGCGCCCAGTGCCTCCCCCTTAGGGCCCCAGGAAATCTGGGGACACAGAAAAAACTCGTTAATCTCGAATTTCTTGAGGGCACGTATCGCCTCTTCGTGATTGTTTTTGCTCGCGATGGAGTGCAAAATACCTCGTCGATCAAGCTCTTTGATGATGCTGACGACCTCGGGCTTGAGGCGTATCTTTTCCTGGCCGTCCTCCACCAGGGTTCCGTCCCAAAGAGTATTGTCGAGATCCCACACCACGCACTTGACCTTTTTGCTATCGGTTGGCAAAGGCGGGACTTCTTGTACGAACTCCATCAGCCCGAAATAGAGAGTAATTTCCTCGCCGATGTCATTGGGAATCAGCTCGATGTGAAACGGAGAATCTAAGGCGACTACACCCGCGATGTCTGCAAATGGAATTTGAACTGTCTGGAATCCAGGTTTGAGATTGACCCGCCTCTGAAACGGGATCCTCTTGGCTTTGTCGAATGATCGGATGGTAAGAGAGAGGGCGATGGTTTGGTTCTGAGGATTGAAACATTCAACCAGGAAGCTGGTAGGTAGTTCCTCGATCTGGCCGCTTCGGAGCGCCAACCTCTTTTTTAAACTATAGCGTTTGCCGGTCACTGTATTCCGAATCGGGGCTGGCAGTGGCAGTTGGTACAAAATCGTACCCAACCGATGGTCCCGACGTTCAATGCTTTCCGCTTTCTGAATCGATCGGAGCCGCACGTTCCCCGGTGTCCACAACTTGCCCCACTGCTTAAATCGAATTTTCAGCAAATAGCGGTTCAAGGCGCCCGGGCAGTCGATCCTCACCATGCCGTCCACAAATCTCCGGCATCTTCCATCCTCGCGGGGGCTGTAAAGGTCGCAACTGGAATAGCAGGTGGGCCAGACACACTCCGTGCAATGCTCGCTCCAAGGCAAGACGGTACGCATTAACAGCTTCCCTTGAAGGCCCGCGAATGCGGCGAGCACCTCAGCAGGGACCTGCTCGGCGGACTCGACTCGAGAGTTGGCTTCTGTTTCGTACATTACAACCTACTTTTTTCAAATAAACGGGAGCCGCTCTGGTCTTAATCAGTAACGCACCCACGAACCTTAGCCGATTCTGACAAGCGCCCAGAAGCGTGGCAAGGAATAAGGGGTTGATCCAGTTCGCTCAGGGGAGGAGCAAGCGTGTTTGCGATCGGCGTCGGGCGCAAACGATGTACCGGAGAGAAGTTAGTTTTCAAAACACCGGAAACCAAGATTCTGCACCAATGTCGAAGCCCCGGAGTTGCCCCCGGGGTTTCTACCATCTTGAAAAACACTCATACTCGTCTGGCAACGATCGACAATGCCATGCCAGAGTGGTGTCATTGTACCGCTGCACTAAGGCCAGTCGGCGGATTTGGCGCCTGCGCCTGAGTGCCACCGTATTGATAAGCTCCCATGTACCAGTGGCCGTTCGACCCGCGCGCATTCCCATCCGGATCCGTATTGTAAGGAGAGGAAAGGGTTACGCCGGACTGAAAGGTGGTAGCCCCTGTCGAAGTCAGCCGGAAATTGGAACTGACTGGGCTGCTGGTATTGACACTCATGAATTCCGTGTTCGCGGAACCGAAAGCGGACGAGTAGGTAAGAGAATTCGTTCCACTGTCTTGCTTGCCCACGTCAGAACTGTAAGCGTTGTAATCGTGCGTTCCGCCGCCGGGTGATCCGCTAAAAGTGACATGATCAAATATATTATTTTCGACGATTGCTGAACTGGTGCTTCCCCAACCTATCCACGGACAATTGCTCGGGCAGATATAATCTCCGAACGTCTCATCGGAAGAGAATGTGTTGTTATACATCACAACGGCGCCATTCGAGTAGCCTGATTTGAAACTGATGAGAGCGGCCCCGGAGTGAAGGTAGACGTTCCCGTAGAAATTGAGCGATGACCCACCGAAGTCAAAGAAGATTCCGTCATTCGGAGAGTCATAAATGATGTTGTACCGCATCGTGAAGTTCACGTTGGGGTAGCTGTAAACCACGTCTTCATGCTCAGCGGGAGTTTGACGGGTGGTGTCGAGGTCGCTGTACTGGATCGTGCAGTTCGTCCAATTAGAAGTGCGGACCAGTTCCGCGAAATTGTGAATCCACATGTGGTCGAGAGTCAGATTGGTAACGTTATTGCTGCCTGGAGCAACGTTAAATCCATCGGCGTTGCCACCGCATGAGCCCTCGCCAGAACCACCGGACGTGACACAGGCCGGCCCGGAGAGTTCCACGTAGCTGATAGTGATATTGCTAAGATTGCCCGAGCCAGCACCGTCCATGCCGTTGCAACCGCCGCCGCCTGTGCATCGTATGCTGATTCCGAGATTGTTACTGGCTGGTGTGCCTTCGCGCCCATTGATCGTGTAGTACGCACCGCCATCTATGACGATCTCGGCGTTGCTGATGATCACCTGGCTATCATAGGAAGCGTTCCACCCTGGGGCTGCCGTAGGTGCCGAATCCGTAGAAAGCACCCGGTTAATGTTAAGGACTGTGCTGGAGCTGCAAGACTTGTTGATCGTCAACTGGGTGGTGTACGTGCCACCAGCGAGCCAAATGGTGTCGCCACAGGCTACGCTCGACCAGTTGATCTGGCTCATTTCATTCCAAGCATTATTCCAGTCGGCACCGTTATTTGAGCCGCTAGCTGCCTTGTTCACATACCAATTACCGCCAAAGGCGTGAAGTGACGCGAACATCAGGAGCAGGGGGAGAAAACATAATTTGCGCATAGATTCCATTCGCATGTTTGGGGGTCGCAGCGCTATCCGGCTGCGGAGCGCGAAGGCCGCGAAGCCTTCGCAACTCATGCTTAGAATCATGCTTTAGGCTCCTACCCGCTAGGTCACGGAGGTGCATACGAGCATTGAGCGCTAGTTCCATGGCTGGCAGTGGACGGCGAGATCGTTGTAATGACCTGAAAACAATAGGTGACGCCCTTCCTGGTTAAACCAATCTTTTTTGCCCTCGGAATCCCGGCCCGCGCTTAAAACGCGATCTGCTCAATCGCCAGACCGACTACGTGTAGTGACGCCAACCGAAAAGGAGGCATCTTGAACCATCCTCGAATGTCTCTTGGCGCGTCGCATACCCCAGACACTCACCCCCGCTACCAAAAAAGCTGCAAGAATAATCAACATGCGGTTCCAGGCGCTTTCATTTTCAGTGTAGGCACGGATGAAGGCGCGGCCCACTGCGGTTCTGGAAACAACATCATCCCGAAAGTCGGACAGCCGGCGAATGGCCTGGATGCGAAGGGATCTCTTTGAAATATCGATCCCAGCGACATTGAGATCATTCGTGTACTGGATCGTGATTTCCCGGCTCGCGCCTTTCGGTATCACCAGCTGAGCAAGGAGGTGCGTTCCCGATCGTTGATAGGAATATGGCTGGCCATCGACGAGCATCGTCGGCGGTAATTCGAAATTCTCGTCCTTTTCCACAAAAAATACCGCGTCACGTCTTAAGTCGTTGTGAAGCTGAATCGTCCCGCTATAAGTACGGACGTCGTAATTCCCATCATCCCTTAGCTTTAGCAGGTAGAGGTGTTTTGTGATGTCGCCCAGACTACGCCATTGAGTGTCAGACTGCAGTCGGTTCACCGTCTCGGCAGTTTTGTCAAAGGCGTCAATTCCCGGCGCGAAGAAACCTTGGTGAACATAAAACAACATCGGGTTACCCAGGAAGGCATCCACGACAAGCTGGGACTCGGGTCCTGGCGCTTCAGCCGAGTAGCGACGCAAGCTCGGAAAGTTGGAAAATTCCATCGTTGCGGGCCGTAATGCGAATTCCGCACCCGGCGGAGCCTCGGCGCCCGATGGTACATTCAAAGAATTAGCTGTCGCCCAAAAGTTGAACC
Source organism: uncultured Acidobacteriota bacterium (assembly GCA_963842075.1). Taxonomy (GTDB): domain Bacteria; phylum Acidobacteriota; class Terriglobia; order Terriglobales; family Acidobacteriaceae; genus Sulfotelmatobacter. The sequence goes on from CAWJFA010000026.1 coordinate 265,281, forward strand.
GCTTGAGCAGTGCTAAAGTCGGTTCCGGCGAGATCGAGTGCGGGAACACCATCACCGGATCGTAAGGCAGCTGTGTAAGCTCCTGAAACTTGGCCATGCGCGCAAGGCCTTGCTTGATATCTTCCGTTTGCCCAATCAGAGGTTTGGTATCGTAAGCGCCAAACTCCTGGTGATCGTGATTGTTCCCGTGAATACAGATGGAAAATTTGTCGGCGTGCGCGCGCAACAGTGAAACCACTGCCGGCTGGCTGCGGTCAAAATTCCACGGTACAAAAGCGATAGTGGTGTGGAAGTTGTGCCGCTCCATTTCCCGCAGAAGTCCTTCGTAGTTTACGTACCCATAGGGCTCGCGAAGCCACGCATCATCAATAGTCAGGTTGGCGTAGCGTCCCGGACTATGCCAAGCCCGGTCCCCAGCGGCGTAGCGGAGAAACATCATTTGCGGAGCGAGATTTGTGAACACGAGAGGTTCACGATATGGACTCGGTCCGCGCGGAACTTCCACAGGCGTATTTGCAGTGGCGAAGAAAATTTCCCGAGTTCCGGTTCTGATGCGGACAAAAACAGGCAATTCACTAGTGCCAGTTGCAGCTGCCATAATCTGCTCGGCACCTTCGCCGTCCAATGTCAAGTAGCGTACATCACTTAGGTTCAACGGCAATGTGTTGCCACCGAGCTCATTCGTAACCCCGCTCACACTCGCGAGCCGGTAGGAGCCGGTTCCCTTTTCGATCCTGAAGCTCTTGCATTCCGTGATGCTTCCAGCAGACCAGTTCGTTAGCAGTTTGGCATCAGTATGTTCGTCAATCCCGGTGATAAGCAAAGGAACATTGGCTCCGTTTTTTCGCCTGAGAGCGCTCAGAATCTGCTTCTGGTCCAGAGATGGTAGAGCGCTGACGGTCAGCACTACAGCAACTGTTTTAGGGTCACGGATGGCCTTGACGATAGCGGATTGCTCGCTTTTCGCTACAAGCAGGATGGTATTTTCATGCAAGCCATAGAAATCCGCAGCCGCTTTTGTCTGCATTTGTACGGAAGACTCCAGCCCCGGCTTGTCAACATAAACGAGGTCCGCGGCACAGCCACTCAGGGAAGCGGCGGCCACAAGCCCAATAACGGCTACTGTGGCCCGATTCAGAAAGTGTCTGGGCATGATCATCATGAGTGGATATGACCCGGGGAGTTCAACTGATTCGGTAAGTAACCCTGTCACCTGCGAGTGTCGCGTAAGCCACCCTGGCGAATTCGGCTCCCGAACCCTCAATCCGCCAACCCCCACCAGTCGGCACCAATTTCATTTGGGCTCTCTGTCGCCACCACGTATCGACCTCACCCGGGAGAGCAATCCATAGCCCCTCGTTTGATCGTAAATCAGATAAGTGCTTCAGGAGAGCCGAGTAAGCGTCTCTTGCCTGCTGGAGGTTTAGATAGTCGGGATGCACAATGAAGCTGGCTAAGCCGTGCTGTTCCATGATCTGGCGGATCTGCGCCCGCCACAAATCAAGTGAATACGTCTCCAGTATGTTGAACAGCGAGTAGTCCTGCGTGGTAGTCACGGGAAGCTCGAGGATGTCCCCTACAAAGTAAGGCATCACCGTGCAACATCCGCCTGGTTGCGGGTCCAGATGCCCGACATTAGGAACCGACATATCGTAAGAAAATGAAAATGCGCCATACCAGTTCAAGTTGCGATACAAGACTCCGGACCTAAAACCCTTGCTCCCGAAGCGTTTTGCGTGTTGATTGATCCGCACCGCTGCCCGCAGAAACTGTTGGTGGTCATCAAACAGATGCCCGTCGTGCTTGAGATCGTGGACGTTAATCTCAAACCCTCGCGACCGAATTGCAGATAGCACAGCGTCGCTGGCGGAATACCGCTCCTCGGGAATTATCTGGAACGAGGTCTTAATGCCAAACGAGTCGTTGATATCCATCAGCTCATCTGCGAAATCGAGCCCCGCTCTCGTCTCTACGTCGTGCGTCACGATCGCACAACTCGACTTCCCTTCCGGCCAGAACCAAATGAATGGAATCTCGGCTCTTTGGTTCGCCTGGACAGACCAAGACATCAATTTCTCGAACATGTGGTCCACGGTTCGGTCTACCGGCCATCCGGGAAAAGCCTTCTTATCCCAACCTCGTAGCCAAGTCCGTTGCAAATGACGCCGAAGGGAGACTGGCAGGGCTGGGCGCAAATAATAGTAGGTCTCTCGGATCACCTTCTTCCAGCCCGGCTTCGGAACCGCGTTGACGTAGCGCTCGTACCGCAAATTGTTGGCAACTTCGGTGGGATTGAATGGCAAAACGCAAGCAGATCCATCGAATCGGACTTCGGAAGAGAGGTCCGGCAGGGCGTCACCTGTCCCAGCACGACTCGGGATGACAGTTGATCCGTAGCAAATCAAATCCGACCCGAGACGAAAATATCTCGAGCCCGATTGGGTAAAATCCCCGTCCGCAGACCTAAAGTCTGCAAAGCGTTCAGGACAACGAAAGTAGTCGACGAAGGCCTCACTCATTGAAGCGATAAACGAAGCTCCTGAAAACGCATTAGCCCAAGTGTCGGTATAGCAGATTCCCAGCACCAACCAGTACGGGATCCGGGAGGCAGGCCAATGCTTCCCGCGCCCATTGCATTTTGGGCGGTGATGATTTCCTCTTCCGAAGCGATGCCGGACTACGATAGTACTTCAGTTCCGAAGCGACCGCTCCAAGATGTCCCTTGAAAGCAATCAACCCTGGATCATCGGGCGATGACCGACCGAGGTCAAACTGCTCTATCCCTGCCTGCTTAGCGACCTGGATCGCCTTCCAAAACAGTAGAGGCATTCCACCTAGATTGTGGAACTGGGCATCCGAACAGCCGTACTTGTACACCAGAGAATTCTTGTAAGACAGCGTAAGAATGCTGGCTGCCGGAATACCATCTTTTGAAAGCATGAAAATGGTCAGCTTGTCGCCAAGACATTGCACGAGATTGCTGAACCAAGCCGCCGGCTGCGGCGGAAGTTTATGTCGACGGCGCGTGAGCAGAAGCAGCTGACGAAACTTGCGCAGCAACTCCTGCGAGTTTCCGGACTCCAATGTCAATTTCTCCCGCTCGGCCCGTTTGATTTTTCTTCGCACACAGCTGTCGTGAAAGCCCCGATAGATTGTTTCGAGGTCGGGCCGGAGATCAATGGTATGAAAGCTGAAAGCCTCATCGACGGCGAAATCAGACTCGCCCTCAAACATGCCATGTTCCGACACCGGCCTGATTTCGACATACTTGCGACTTCGCTGATCATGCAGGAATCGAAGGATGGATCGGAAATCATTGCCTGCCGCCAATGGCTGACAGTGATCTGAGAAGGGCAGTGATACCAGACGGTTCCCTGTCAACCAGCTTTGGACGCGGCAGAAAACGACCCCGTTCGACAGTTCGTCATCGGAAGTCGTAAAGACCACTGGTTTGTAACCATATGTATTCTTGAGAGCATGAAGCCATTCTCGAGTGTGAAAAACGGTGGCTTCCGGATGCCGGACGAGAAACTCGGGCCAGCGCCGGTCGGTAAGCGGGTCCAGTGTACGTACGGTGACTTCAGTAGATGACATCACAGTCTTCATTGACAGGTTTATTCCTCGCGATGTGACGCACAGCCTTTAGACCAAACATGCGACTTCTTGTTGAAGGAACATCCGGTGCCACAGCTCCAATGTCACTAGGCTGAATAACTCCTTGGAATAGTTACGCCCAGAAGACAGCGACCGAATCATGGTTTCAATGGTATTCCTGTTAAAATATCCTCGCGCAATCGTTTTTTCATCCAACAGAATTTCAGCAACCGCGGGACGCAGCTCATTATTCAACCATGTGGCATAAGGAACCGGAAAGCCAGTTTTCTTGCGATTCAGAATCTTGGCTGGCAGCCTCTTAGACAGCGCCTTCTTAAGAATGTGCTTCGTGCTCGCACCCTTCAGTTTGTACTCTGCCGGTAGCGAAGCGGCAAACTCCAGGATCTGATGATCGAGTAGGGGCACACGCAGTTCAAGCGAATTGGCCATAGTCATTTTGTCTGCCTTGATGAGCAAATCGTCGGGAAGCCAAGTTTTCGTATCCACATACAGCATCTGGTCGAGAGTACCGAGTCCCGCGACTTTCGCGAAATACATTTTTGATAAATCAGCACGACGATCTTCGTGAACTGTAGCCAAGAAGTCAGCAGTGTAGAGATCAGAGTAACTGTGATTGAAGAACTCATAGGGCCCGGAGCTGTGGCTGTAGTAGTAGTTCTCCAATGGAGTACGCATGAGGGGGCCGTATTTCCCAAACCGTGATTCATCATGGCCGGGAGTCAACGCATCTAGCAAACTACCGACCGGTCCCGCCATCGGGCCGAGACAACGCTTGATCTTTTCCAGCCAGAAGAAATTTCTATAACTCTGATATCCCGCGAAGGCCTCGTCGCCACCCTCCCCCGAAAGGAGCACAGTCACGTATTCCCGTGCCATTTTTGCAACATAGTAAAGTGCGATTGCCGGCGGCTCGCAGACCGGTTCTTCCATATGCCAAACGTATTTGGGAAGGAACTCCCAAAAAGCTTGCGGTGTGATCGTAATATCGTAGTTCTGAGCTCCGAAGGCTTTGGCGGCCATTCGGGCGTAAGGACGCTCGTCTGTGCATCCACCGTCGAATCCAACCGTGAAGGTACTGATTGGTTGAGAGGTGTTATCGACGGCGAAGCTCAGCACTCCGCTTGAGTCAACGCCTCCGCTTAATAGCACACCGAGAGGAACATCGCTAATCATGTGGTCGCGGACAGTTCGCGACAGCAACTGTTCGAGCTCTTCGACCGCCTCGCTAAACTTTCTCGCTGTCTTGTTGAAGGTCAGATCCCAGTATTGGGTCACCTTCACTTCGCCATTCTTCACGGTCATGTAGTGACCCGGCTCGAGTTTTCGAACATTCTTGAACAGCGTCTGCTCGCCAGGCACGTAAAAGTACGTCAGGAAACGATCCAGCTGGTTCGGGTCAATCTCGCTTTGCACCGAGGGATCCGTCAAGATAGCCTTGATCTCCGAAGCGAACAGCAGGTTCTTGGAGGTAAGGTGGTAGTACATCGGCTTAATCCCAACCCGGTCGCGCGCCAGCAGCAAGGTTTTCCGTTTGTCGTCCCACAAAGCAAAACTAAACATTCCTCGTAGTTGCTCGACGCACTCCTCACCGAATTCTTCGTACAGGTGGACAATCACCTCGGTATCGCTGCTGCTCTTAAATTGGTGGCCTTTTTGAAGCAGGTACGACCTCAGCTCTTTGTAGTTGTAAACCTCTCCGTTATAAATGATCCAGACCGTCCCATCCTCGTTACAGAGAGGTTGTTTGCCTGTGGTCAAGTCGATGATCTTTAGGCGGCGATGCCCCAATCCAACTTCCCCTGAGCGATAGATGCCCTCGTCATCGGGCCCGCGATGATTAATCGCGGCCAGCATCCGTCGAAGTGTCTCCGTGCTAACCGGAGGCGCGCCATCCCTCAGTTCGAGCTTTCCGCAGATTCCACACATAGAGATTCTATTTATCGCGATAAAGACGAAACAGGCAAGTTACTTCCAGATGCTTTCTAAAAGCAGAAGACGCCGCATCTGTTGAGAGCGCGTGTAGGTGATGAGAGTACGGTCCTGAACCTGAGGAGCACGCTTCAAATATCCCCTCAGAAAGCCCCAACCGAGCCCTAGAGATCCGATCAAATAAGGCTTGGAAGCGAGGCGCCGCAGACACTTGAAGAGCATGAAGAGAGGATGATATCCGGTCACATAGTTGGCAAAACCATTTTTCACGGAGTCTTTCCAGGCTCCATCTGCCGCTCCCGTGAAGCGGTAATGTGAAACTCGCAATTCAGGAAAAGTACGCGTATTCCAGCCAAGCATGTTGGCTTTCACTTCATCAACTGTGTCCCACCCAGCTGCAGTTATCAGCCCGCCTAGTTTGTCCCAGCACTCTCGCCTGTAGATCTTCGTTGCCCCGCGCACATGAAAAGCCGGATTTGACTCCATCTTCAATTTGCCGTTTTCCAGATGATAGATGCCGCCTCCACCGATTCCCAGGTGCCGATCTTTTTCGAACTCTGCAAAGCAGCGCTGGAAATAGTCAGGGGCGAAGGAAAGGTCCGCGTCCAATTTGACCAGAAACTCCCAGTCTGAGGATTCGATGCATGCAAAGCCTTCGTTAAATGCAGCAATGACTCCTCCACCTGCTTGACGAAATCCGCGGTTGGAGCGATGCAGTACCCTAATCCACGGATACATCGTCGCTGCGCGGTCCACGATCTCACGAGTCGTGTCGCTCGACCCATCATTAACTATGACCCACTGGACCGGCCGCACGGTCTGCTGACTGACCGCAAGAATCGTTTTTCCAATATGGGATTCTTCGTCGCGAGCCGGAGTAATGATTACGTATTTCGTCATTCTTAGCGATTACCGAGAAACGGCTTTCCTTGTTGTGCTGTGCACGAGCGTATCCACGAGATGCAGGTATTCGTGCTTTCTGGCATCCCAGTTGTTCTCTTGAACATACTTCTTCGCGTTTGCGACTAAACGAATGCGCAGCCTGGGATCATTTTTCAGCCGGAGCATTTGCTCGGCCAGTTGAGCTTCATCGTCATTTTCATAGTACTGGACGACAGAATCGTCATAGTAATAAGCGTGAATCTTCGTTTTGGATGCGATTACAGGGACACCCAGAGCCATGAACTCGAGAATCTTTGTGCTCAACGCCTCGTTGCCGAAGGCTGACGTCGACCGCTTTGGCTCAATTGCCAGGTCGGTAGTGGCCATTACACGAGCAATTTCGCGACTGGGCAGAAAGTCATGAAAAATGACTCGGTGTTGCATTGCCAACTTGTTCGCCAGTTCAATTAGAGAGGGCTTAGCCGGCCCTTCTCCATAAATGTGGAATTCAGCCTCCGGCATCTGGTCCGCAATGCTTGCAAAGGCATTGATGGCGACATCCAGACCTTGATGCCAATTCAGTGATCCGGGATACGTAAGCATGAATTTATCTTTTTTTTGCTGCTCCTGCCTCGACTGGGCAATGAAGATATCCAGATCGGGATGATTTCGGACAACGCTGCACTTGTCCGCACGAGAAGATCGGACTACAAAGCGGTCCCGCCAGAGATGATTAGCGACAATCACGTGGGTGGCGAAAGCCGCAGAACAGCGCTCTACAAAAGTTAACACTTTGAACAAAAAGGAATCGTGTCTGACCTTAAATTTGCTTGCATAGAACTCAGGCAGCAGATCGTGGATATCCAGAACGACAGGCACTCCATTTATCTTGGGAAACAAGGCGGAGAAGACCAGGAAATCCGGCACATTGTGTACATGCACTAGATCGTATGGATGCTGACGATGTTGCCTGCGCAGGAATAAGGTGGAGCGTAACAGGAACCGAAGGATTCGGATGGCATACGTGAACAGTCCTTTTTCGTTCACGGTACGAGCCTGAATCCTGTAGACGTTCACGCCATTCAGAATTTCGAATTCAGGCATACTGGCATCACGCCGTAGTGCAATCACATCCACCGTGTCGCCCCGCTTGGCCAAGGCGGTAGCGTACTGGAGAATGCGTGTGTCGCTCTCGTAGAAAGCGTACGCCAGCATGCAAACCCTCAGTCCAGGCCGGTCCCCGAGCACTTGGGGATCTTTGGTCGAAACGTCGTTCTTTGCCTCTTCAATCAACGTGGAAACCATATTCTATTTTGCTCCCTGACTTTTCTTGTGTAAGTGCACAGCTAAATAACAGAAGCTTTTTCCTGAGCCAGGTCAACATACCCTCGCTTCACAAGGTACGTGCGAGGCAGGAACCGCTAAAGCGACATTAAGAGGCGTTTTCAACATTGCATTCTCGCGTCGCTCTCGTGCCACAATCCTTGGATAAGCGACGGACAAGGAGATGAAAATCCAGGCCATGAAACCCTGCTGTCCCCAGCTGTAGCCCGCTACACTCAGGAGCATGAAGTAAAATGCTGTGAGCGAGATAAAAAATACTCCGCTAAGATATTTTTCCGGTCGTGGCAATCGCTGGAAGTTTCGTACGGTCATTAGCAGCGGCCAGATAAGCAAAGCACCGATAATGAAGAGCCCCCCGTAGCCCGTCTCATACAGAAACACGGCCCAATTATCGTCACACGTATACCAATGTTTCACCGTACCCAGAAAGTCAATGTCCAACCCTTTCTCTCGAAATGTTCCCAATCCGTATCCCAGCATCGTGCGGCCTGGATCTTTGGCGACGGCGACTCTTATTGCCTGGTTCAGCGCGTGTCTATATTCGTAAGACGACCCTACTGGACTCGCTGTATCTTGAGTCGACTCGTAGAGGTTCGCGATGGTGTGCCACACGCCAGGCCGCGTAACGAGTACCATCACCACCAGTAAACCAATGACGGTCAAATATCTTCTTACCCGGTTACGTACAAGCAGAAAAAGAAGAACAGAAGACATCCCAACCGCGAGCCAGGGTCCGCGACTGGAAGTCTTGTAAATTGCCCAAAACATGAGGAGTAGGGTTACCCAAAGTACAAACCTGTGCCAGGGTTCTCTCCGTATGCTGAGCAGGTACAGTGTAATGGGGATGCTCATGGCCAGTGCGTCGCCGAACAGAATTGGATGCGGAAAAGTAGAGCGGATTCTCAAGCCTCTTCCCCACTCGATGTATAGGGGATCTACACGACCGTAAGTATTCCATAGATTCGAGGGAAAAATCGTCAGAACGCTCCACGAGGCATAAGCCTCCAGCAGACCGAGAATAGAACAGATGCCCATGGCAATCATCATCGTGTACAAGATTTTGTACATCGTCCGAGTATTGGAGATGACCCTCAACAATATGTAATAGAGCAAGTAATATTCGATCACTTGCCCGATCAGCTGCTTCACGCTTGTAGCGACGGAAAGCGAATAGAGAGTTGAGCAGATCGCCCAGGCAATATGTAAGTACATCAGGCGCTTCAGTGGAATCGAACTGTTCTTCGCACGCTTTCCGCGCAGAAAGAACAATATCAGCAAGGTAAGAATCGCAACTCTGTCAGTCCCGAGATCAAACAAGCCGGGGATTACGAACCTTGACTCAAGCGGCATTAGTACTAGGAAGAAACAGAACAAGGGTAAGGCGTCCTCGAGGCGACGACGACTCGCCACGATAAGACCGATCACCACGATAGCGTCTATGAGGAGAACGACTGTCATTTCAATTTCCCGAGCCTAGGATCTCCCGTTAGTCGTGCCCTATTGCGGCTATTTCTTGAGAAGGCGGGCGTGGACGAAACTGTTGCTGGCTTACCCATGGCGTCAGGCCGACAGACCACGCCAATATGCCCAACCACTTGCTGCATGCCCGGGATAGAAAACGGTAACTTCGGGGATGAATCGCCATCGGCAGGCCCACGGCCAGCAGGAATAGCCTGCACACCGCTATGACAGCCGTGCTGAACCTGTACGAGTTTGCATACAGACGTCCGCGGTGCAATTCCAGGAATCGAATCAGAGACTCCCGAAGCATGATGCTGCTGAAATGGCTTTCCTCTCGCGAGGAGCTGCTACCTGCAGCGTGATGAACAATTCTGGCATCGGGAACGTAGTAGATCTTCCAGCTGGCCTTCGCAATCTTCATGCACAGGTCCATATCCTCGGAGTACATAAAGTAGTCAGTGCTGAAGGCACCTACTTGCTCGATTACTTCTCTTTTGCCCAGCATGCAAGCACCTGAGATAGCTTCCACCGGCCGGGGGGCATTCCCTTCCGCGAATAAGGGCCGCATCCCCCACATTCGCCATTTCGGAAATGTTTTCCGCAAATAATTCGAGCTCAAAGCCTGATTCAGTATGGAAGGAAGCGCAACCACGCAGGTTGTTTGCAATGTGAAGTCTGAATTCAGGAGGCGCGCGCCTACCATGCCAGCATGCGGGAGAGACTCCAGGCTCGTGACCAGAACCTGAAGAGCTGAACCCTGGATTTCAGTGTCTGGGTTCAGAAAAAGGACGTTCCGCCCCTGCGACTTGGCGAAGGCCAGATTATTAGCCCCGGCAAAACCGAGATTATGTTCGCTCTGGAGAAACGTGACCTGAGGAAATTCAGACTTCACCATTTCTTCACACCCGTCATAGGATGCGTTGTCGACAACAAGCACTTCGCACGTCAAGCCCGTAACATTAACGTAAATGCTCGCCAGACACTGCCGAGTGAACGCCACCGACTTCCAGTTGATAATGATGATGGAGAGATCCATTTGATTTATGGGGAAAAAGAATCAGGCAGAAAAAGCCAAGCGCATTGCTACGACCAACCGCCGAAGTGGACTCGGCAGTTGTTCGAGTGAAAACAGGTTCGAGAAAACTCGGATCGAGTACGCGCTGCTCAATATCAGCGCTAGTATTCCTACCGCGATCGCCCAATCGAATGGCAGAACATAGAAGCTACAAAATACCATTGCAATCAGGGAAAGCAGGATGAGGCCGGCTTGCGCGTTGATTCTGGACCACCGAAAACTGCTTAGGCTGCGCACGATCGGGTATATAAGGACCGCGTGAAAGACATAGGAGCCGAAAAATGCGATGCCTGCCCCGTTTAACCCAAAAGATCGGATACAACTCCATGCCATTGCCAAGGCAACGACTGCCCATGTCAGCTCTGCCAGAAAAAAGATACCCTGTTTGCCCTTTGCCACGATGATGAATCCCATTGGCCACGTAACGACTTGCAGGGTGGCGCCGAGACATATCCAGCGCAGGATGGGTACCGCTGCGCCAAACTTGGCAGTGTAGAAAAGTGCAATCACTAGAGGAGCAAATGTAAGCGTCGCAATTATGCCGGGTCCCGCTAGCAATAAGCCTACGAGCGTCTGTTCGTTGACCAGTCTGTTGCATTCAACATTATTTTCGGCGCTGGCGGTCAAGCGAGGATAGAAATCTGCGCCCATGGCCTGGAGAATAAACCCGACATACAATCCGCCAAGGGTCCATGCAGATTGGTATAACCCAGTTGCCTCAAACCCGACTTTGCGCAACACAGCGATCCGTATGACGTAAGCAACCCCCATCGTGAGCAAACCGCTAGCCATGAACGCGAACCCGAGTTTCAAGAGAGCAGCGGCTTCCTGTCCTACCTCCGATGCTGTCACGGGAAGAATCGGAATTGGTATTTTTCGGCTGTACCACCACGAGGTAACAATGGTCATGGCGGCAACGCTCACCAGAGAGAGCGCGACGCCTTGTTCGCCGAAGAAGTACACCAGTGGAATACCCAGAAGGGCTCCAAAAAGCGCACTGAGAACTCCCATCTTGGCGAGGTCCGCGATCCGCCGCATTCCCTGGATCAACGCCCCCTGACCGGCGGACACCAAACGGAACAAAACTGCCACGGACAAAAGGGCCACTGCACCGGCATGCTGAGTGTTTCCGAACGTGAACCCAGAGATTGGCTTGCAAAATACTACGAGTAGAGCAGCGCCTAAAATTCCAAGGACTATCGACGTACGACGTAGCACTGCTGCGGCTCGCGCGATCCGCCCTTCGTTGCCAGAACCAACCGCTTCCGCAATCTGGCGAACGCCGCTGCTGTTAATTCCCATACCGGCGATGGCTTGAGTTAGGTCAACGATCGATCCATAGATACCGAACAATCCGAACCCCCCGGGACCGAGCAGCATGGCCATGGCCTTGGTGCGAACGATTCCAATTCCGATATTCAGCACGGAAGAACCGCCGACCAGAGCTGAGGATTTCAGAATTTGGCCGTAGCTTTGCTTTACTGGCGCTGTGGTGGCTGCTATCGCCGGTTGAGGCAATGGTTCCAACGACGACGCAGCTAGTTCAGTGCCACAAGAGACTGATGCCATATGATGAGATTTCTCGGTTAGGGGGACTACTGGTGAACGGGGTAGCAAAAACAACGTAGCGGGCGGAAGAAAGTGCTTCTAATACGCGCCTTCGCCGAGAACTACGGCGTGCGGTGTCTGCAGAAGAATCTTAATATCCAGCCATAGGGACCAGGTCCTGGCGTACCGAATATCCAAACGGACCATATCATCGAATTTGACACGACTACGCCCGCTCACCTGCCAGAGTCCGGTAATGCCTGGCTTGGCTTCCAGCAGGCGACTCCGGTGCCAGAGCTCGTAAGCATCCACTTCGTACTCAATTGGCGGCCGAGGACCAACCAGGGACATTTCTCCTTTGAAAACATTGATTAATTGAGGAAGCTCGTCCAGGCTTGTCCGCCGCAAAAACGCGCCGAATCGAGTCACTCTTGGATCGCTCTTAATCTTGTATACTCCATGACCATTTCCGTTCGATGGACTTGTTTCTGCGTTGCCTGCGATTAGCTTTCGCACGTATTCCTTGTGAAGAGCGGGATCATTATTGATGTGCATCGTTCTGAATTTCAGGAAAGTAAAGGGCTTTCCGTGTTGCCCAATCCGTTGCTGCCGAAAAAATACCGGCCCTTTCGAGGACAGCTTGATCATCAGCCCTACCAGAATGAAAACAGGAGAGCAGAAAACTAGACCGATGCCACTCCCCACAATGTCCATCAATCTCTTGACAGCGAAAGTGTATTTTCGGCGGCTCTCAAGTTTTGACAAATCGGGATAGAGCGTCGGGTTGCTCGGGCGGTGACGAATGTCAAAGTCCCACTCCTCGGGAAAGAGGTGGAGGGAAATGCTGACCTGATTGAGCTGCTCCGGGCTCAGAGCTCTACCCAACATGTTACTGGTTCTTGCCATCATTGTACTCATGATCGCACTGCGATCCTCGATGACAACCTCCGTGAACAAGATACCGACAACAGAATTATCTTTGTACCAACCGATCACGTCCGTGGCGCGCGTGGTCAACGACAACGCGGAGACGATATTGTCAAGTGATTTGCCGTTGCTTGGCGAGGGCAGCCGATCTCCCAAATCTACCAGCATGAGCAAGAATGGTTTTCGCGATCTTTCGCTTCGTTTTCGTTCCAGTGCCAGCATTCGCTGAAAAGATTCGCCGTTCAGAACAATCCGATCATCGGCTGTCGCTGGCGACCCTAGAACAACCTCGGCACTGATACCGTTACTTGCACGCCTCGAAGTCACAAGTCACTCTCCTGATTCTGTTGATTTCATCGAGCTTGGAACCATGGGCCTATATCTGGACTGTTTCAAGGGGGGAGGCTGGATTCGACAAAACGCGTACACGTTTTCGCCGGTTAATGCAATTGCTTTTCTACTGGGGAGTGAGCTACTGCCTGACCTGCGTGATGCATTCGATCACATAGTCTTGTTCTTCCTCAGTCATTGTGTAAAACAGAGGAAGAATAATGGTGTTATCTGCGATGTAATCCGTTTGCGGCAATCGATTGTTCCATCTGGCGTCACGGTAGGGGGTCTCTCGATGTGTCGCCATGATTCCTCTGCGTGTGGAAATCCCGCGGTTGAGTAACCCCTGCATCAGTTCATCGCGGCTGATAGGAGAATCGCTGTTCAAACGGACCATATAGGATTGAAAGTTATGCCGGCAATCCGCGGGCACTACAGGCGGAACGAGCCAATCCACTTGCGAAAGCTGTTCCGAGTATCGCTTGGCCAGCCAGCGTCTCCGGGCAAGCATATCGTCCAAACGCTGTAATTGCACTATCCCGAGAGCAGCTTGCAGGTCTGTCATCCGATAGTTATATCCAACTTCATCGTAGCTTTCCGTGACTACTTGAGTGGAACTGTGCCGGGCCAAATCCGAAACCGTCATCGCGTGCTGACGTAGTTTGCGAATTCGAGTAGCTAACTCTTCATTCGCTGTCGTGATCATGCCGCCTTCCCCGGTCGTCAAGATCTTCCGGGGATGAAAGCTGAAACAAGCCATCGTTGTGTGCGGCAGTCCGATACGCTGCTGTTTGTACTCAGAGCCGATCGCGCAGGCCGCATCTTCCACCACCACTAATCCTCGGCGGGTTGCGATTTCACAAATTTCGCTAAGAGCGGAGGGCAAGCCCACCTGGTGAACTATCAAGATGGCCCGGGTTCGAGGGGTGATCGCGCGCTCGATGCAATCGGGGTCCATATTGTAGGTTGCAGGGTCGATGTCAACGAAGACAGGAGTTGCTCCAGCATATCGAATGGAGTTAGCTGTGGCTATGAAGGACAGGCTAGGACATAGCACGTCGTCTCCTGGCCCGACGCCCGCAGAGAGCAAAGCCAGGTGCAGAGCGGTTGTGCAGGAGGAGACGGCGACTGCGTGAGCCGCACCGACATATTCCGCAAAGCGCTTCTCGAACTCGGCAACTCGCGCGCCCTGGCTAACCCAGCCACTGCGGAGCACTTCCAGAACAGCCTTTTCTTCCTCCATCCCGATCGACGGGCGGGCTACTGGTATTGTCTTAGTCTCCGTATTCATAATGCCTCCACGGCGACGGCCGGAGAAGATTTCGCAGCCCGCTTCCACCTAATCAGTTCACGCAACCCCTGCTCCAGTGCAACCTCACTGTTGAAGCCCAGCATCGTTTTCGCTTTATTTACCTCGGCTCTGCGGGCTTGAACATTTCCCACTTTCCGAGCATCGCGGTGCTGCGGTTTCAGCGGTGAGTGAGTAAGTTTAAGGATTAAGTCACACAGTTCGTTCAGACTGGTCTGGATACCCGTGCCAACGTTGAATACTTCATCCGTGACCTCACTCTGGAGCGCCAACAGATTTGCTCGGGCCACATCTCCCACGAAGACAAAATCCATTGATTGTTCGCCATCACCAAAGATGAGAGGCGGTTGATTAGCTTCGATTGCATCCAGCCATCGAATCATAACTTCCGTATAGACTCCAACCGTATCCATTCGAGGACCATACACATTGAAATAACGAAATGCTACGTAAGGGAGGGCCGATGCTGTGTAATAAGCACGCAAAAGCTGTTCGCCTGCAATTTTGCCGGCGCCATACATAGTGCGATTATTAAATGGGTGATTTTCATCAATCGGAAGATAGGAGGGCTCGCCATAGACGGAAGCGGACGAGGCAGCAACAACTTTCTTTACTCGATGCCGAACGGCAGATTCGAGAACGTTGAGTGTTCCGCCTATCAGAACCTCGACTGCCTCCCGAGGAACGTCGGCGCACTGCGTGATTCGCAAAGCAGCCTCATGGAAAACATAATCAACTCCATCGCTCGCCCGATCGACCAGAGCGGCATTCCGGATGTCGCCCTCAATCACGTTCGCGCGGCCGGTTTCGAGAGCCGTAGACAGATTGCTCCAGGTTCCGCGAACGAAATTGTCGAGCACGCGAACTTCAGCGGCTCCTGCATCAAGAAGTTGGTCCACAATGGCGCTGCCTACAAACCCGGCGCCACCTGTCACCAAAACGCGAGCTCCTGTAATACGATTCATCTTGCCTCCAAATACTGTGTAGTTTTCATTGTAAGAACCTATCCCTGGTTCCTAAAGCGCAACACCCGAGCGGGAGAACCTGCGACGATTGCATAGTCGGGAACATCATGAGTGACTACCGACCCCGCACCCACAATCGAGTGAGCTCCGATCTGAACGCCCGGAAGGATGCTCGAGTTCATTCCGATATCCGCGCCAAAACCAACCTTGACAGGCTGAATGACCAATCCGGTTGTAATGATTGGCACGTCTATCGGCTCTGCGGTATGGGTTGAGCCCAAGACCTTCGCACCAGGACCCCAGCCGACATAATCTTCGAGGATGAGATCTCTGGCATCAAAGTAGGCTTGGGGACCAATCCAAACATGATTGCCGATTCGACAGGTTCCGTCGAATCGTCCTTGGATCATGGTCTGAGCACCGATAAAAACGGAATGCCCGAACTCCATGGTTTCGGGATGCTTCAACACAACGCTTGGAGCTATTTGGAGATCGTCGCCGACGGACTTGCAAAGAGCGCGCATCGCAACCCGTCGCATCATATTATCGAATACGCTCTCTCCCGACCGATATTGCCCAAACAGCTCCAGCAACTCCTCCCGACTGCGGGCGGACTTCAACCATGCGGCAAATTCATGTTCCCAAGCAGGATCTTGACGCGTTTCGCGCCGGCCGAAAGTGGCCGCGACTTGCCTGACCGCTAGCTCGCTATCGTTACCGGATGGACAGTTGGGCATTGCAGCGCTCCATGAGAACCGATGCTACCTGTTCGATTTGCTCGTCGCCGATACCAGGATGCATCGGCAATGAAAGAATACGCCCCGCCAGATGCTCCGAGACCGGGAAACTACCTCTGCTGTATCCGAGGCTTGCGTAGGCTTCCTGCAGATGCAGCGGCACTGGGTAGTGGAGTCCGGTTTCGATACCAGCCTCTGATAACTGTTGACGCAGTGCTTCGCGATCATCCGACTGAATAACGTAGAGATGATACACGTGCTGACCGTACGGCATTTCGACTGGCAAAGTTAGTCCGGAGTCCGACAAGAGTTCGCTGTACCGTTTTGCTGCAGCTCTGCGGCGCTCATTCCATAAGTCCAGGTGGTTCAGCTTGACCGAAAGAAAGCCTCCCTGCAACCCTTCCATGCGAAAGTTGTACCCGGGAACACGGTGTTCGTATTTCTTAATGGAACCATGGTCCCGTATCATTCTCATCCGCTCCGCAAGCTGTGCATCGTCCGTGACTATAGCTCCGCCTTCGCCGAGGCAACCGAGATTCTTGCCCGGATAGAAACTGAAGCACCCCGCAACGCCGACTGTACCCGCTTTCTTTTGTTTGTAGGTGGCACCATGGGCTTGGCACGCGTCCTCGACAAGGTGGATGTTGTGCCGTTGGGCGATTTTCAGCAGAGCGTCAAGATCGGCGGTCTGCCCGTAAAGATGAACCGGCAACAGAGCCGCGGTTCGCGGCGTAATCGCCGCCTCTACTAGCGCGGGATCCATAGTATAGGAGACGGGATCGACGTCGACGAACACAGGACGTGCGCCCACCGCACTGATCGCTTCTGCCGTGGCGATAAAAGTGTTTGGAACCGTGATGACTTCATGCCCCGGCCCGACGCCCAAGCCGCGCAGCACCAACTCAAGCGCGACCGTTCCCGAATTCACACCGATACATTCGGCTGCGCCAACGTATGATGCGAATGATCGTTCGAAGGTCTGCACTTCGGGTCCTAATATGAACGATGAGTTCCGTAGTACGCGTTGAAACACCTCGACCAATTCTGCCTCAACTTCCTGGTGCTGCTGATATAGGTCAACAAAACGAACCTTCATCATAGCGATACCGCCTTTCGCATCATTCGAGCTGGATTTCCGGCAACGATTGCATTCGCCGGTACATCATGAGTAACCACACTGCCGGCACCGATCACGGCGTTTTCGCCGATCGTAATACCACACAAAATCGTACAACTGGTTCCGATGGAGGCGCCGCGCTTCACCAATGTTCTGATGACTGCCCAGTCTGCCTCGCTCTGTGGAGCTCCGTTATCAGTTGTTGCCCGGGGGTATTTATCATTGATGAAGGAGACATTGTGACCTACAAATACATCATCCTCAATCGTAACGCCTTCGCAGATGAAAGTATGGCTCGAAACTTTTACATTTCGGCCGATGTTAGCGTTTTTCTGAATTTCCACAAAGGCCCCCACTCTGCTGTTATCGCCAATCGAGCATCCATAAAGATTGACGAAAGCGTGGATTGTCACGTTCTGCCCCAGCTTTACATCAGGAGCAATTCTGCAGTACTCACCCATGTATGCCTCGTATACTCAAAGATTCGGGGGAGAAATCGCGTTTACGGTGCGGTATTGAACACCACGTCCACCCAGTAATTGGTCGCATTGTAGCTGAAAGTGGGGAAAGCGCTGGTGGAGCTATAGATATAAATACCGTCGGGACTCACACCGTTGGCAAGGGCCTGGAGAGGTCCGTTAGTAACACCCGCGGTGGCAAAAAAAGCCGAGTTGAAGGAATACTGACCCACCGGAGCATAGTACGAAGCTACATACGTGGTGCCGGCGGTAACCGCAACCGGACTGCCGAAGTTAACTTGCTGCCACCCTGAGGCAGTCTCGCCCGTAAAGACTGCGCTCGCCAGCAGGGTGCCCCCGGTGGTCCACAGATTGCCAACGTGCGTACCAGTATTGGCGGCACTCTTGTAAAACCGAATCCCAGTGATGAAGCCACTTTCGCTCGAGGTGAACTTCACGCCCAGTTCAACACCGTTAGGGTCGCCGCTATCTACAGTTCCGGGCGTCGTTGTAGGGGTCCAGATGCTGCATGGACAGGTGCCAGGAGGAGGCGCGGAAGTGAAACTCCAGACGTAATTGGCCCCCAATAGATTTCCATTCGGATCTTGTACTCCATTACTACCGCCACTAACTGTGGCCGTGTAGGTGGTCGAGTAGGCGAGCGGCTGCGTCGGAACAAGTGTCGCCGTCAGTGTAGAGCTGTTGTAGCTCACGGTAGAGGCCACCGCACCCCCGGCGCTACTCAGCTGGAAGGTGTTTGTGCTGATGGTCGAAGCGCTCATCGACTCGTTGAACGTGGCGGTAATGCTGGTCCCAGTAGACACGCTTGTGGCGCCGTTGGCTGGGGACACCGTGGTAACGACCGGTCCAGAGGATGATGTAACTGTCGTATTGAATACAACATCCACCCAGTAATTGGTCGCATTGTAGCTGGAGGTGGGGAATATGCTCTCCGAACCGTAGGTATAAACGCCGTCTGGGGTCACACCGTTTGCAAGAGCCTCCAGTGGTGGATTGCTGACGCCCGCCGTGGCGAAGAATGCCCCGGTGTCGGAATAGTGACCCTTCGGAGCATAGTACGAGGCTAGATAAGTCGTGCCGGCGGTAATTTCAACCGGGCTGGTGAAATTTACCTGCTGCCACCCTGAAGCAGACTCACCTACAAAGACAGCGCTCGCCAGCAGGGTGCCCCCGGTGGTCCACAGATTGCCGACGTGCGTGCCAGTATTGGCAGCACTCTTGTAGAAGCGTATGCCCGTGATAAAGCCAGCCTCAGACGAGGTGAATGTCACGCCCAGTTCGACTCCACTCGTGTCGCCGCTATCCACAGTTCCCGGTGTTGTGGTAGGGCTCCAGATACTGCAAGGACAGCTACCGGGAGGAGGCGTGGTGGTGGTGAACGTCCAGACGTAATTCGCTGGTAACAGATTCCCTTTCGAATCCTGAACTCCGTTACTACCACCGCTGACTGTGGCGGTGTAGGTGGTCGAGTAAGTCAGCGGCTGCGTTGGAACAAGTGTCGCCGTCAGCGTAGAGCTGTTGTAGCTCACCGTGGCGGCCACCGTACTGCCGGAACTACTCAATTGGAAGGTGTTGCTGTTAATCGTCGAAGCGTTCATCGACTCGTTGAAGGTAACAGTAACGCTGGCCCCCGTAGAGACACTTGTGGCGCCGTTAGCTGGGGATACCGTGGCAACCACGGGTACAGATACTGTAGTAGCGAAGACGATATCCACCCAGTAATTGCTCGCGTTGTAGGAGGAAGTTGGGAATGCGCTCGCCGAGGCGTAAGTATAAACACCGTCAGGGCTTACACCGTTGGCTAGGGCTTGGAGGGGTGGGTTACTGACACCCGCCGAGGCGAAGAACGCCCCGGTGTCGGAATAGTGGCCCTCCGGAGCATAGTATGAAGCGACATAAGTCGTTCCGGCCGTAACTGCAACCGGGCTGCTGAAATTCACCTGCTGCCAGCCTGAGGCGGTCTCGCCCGTAAAGACTGCACTCGCCAGCAGGGTACCCCCAGTGGTCCACAGATTGCCAACGTGCGTTCCGGTATTGGCAGCGCTCTTGTAGAAGCGAATTCCAGTGATGAAGCCGCTTTCGCTCGAGGTGAACTTTACGCCCAATTCGGCTCCACTCGTGTCGCCGCTATCCACAGTTCCGGGCGTAGTGGTTGAGTTCCAAATGCTGCAAGGGCATGTACCGGGCGCAGGCGCTGTGGTAAATGTCCAGAGATAGCTCAGCGGCAGTTGGTTGCCGTTGGGATCCTGAACTCCATTGGCCCCCCCCTCCAACGCGGCAGTATAGTTCGTTGAGTAAGCTAACGGGCTCGAGGGTACAAGTGTCGCAGTCGCCGTAGAGCTGTTGTAGCTCACCGTAGCGGGCACCAGGACGCTTCCTTCGCCACCTTGGGGAGTCGATAACTGAAAGGTGTTGCTGTTAATGGTCGAAGCTTTCATCGACTCGTTGAAGGTAACAGTGACATCGGTCCCTGTAGAGACACTTGTTGCGCCGTTGGCCGGGGATACGGTGACGACCGAGGGCCCCGAAACTGCCGTAGGATAAAAGGCGACATCAACCCAATAGTTGGTCGCGTCGTAGCTGGAATTGGGGAAAGCGCTCGCCGAACTGTAAATGTAAGTCCCGTTTGGGCTTACACTGTTGGCGAGGAAACTAAGAGTTCCATTAACAATGCCCGACGTGGCGAAGAATTCCGGGGTGACGGAATAGTGACCGTTGGGAGCATAGTACGAAGCCACATAAGTCGTGCCGGCGGTGATTGCAACCGGGCTGCTGAAATTCACTTGCTGCCACCCTGAGGCGGTCTCATTCGTAAAGTCTGCGCTCGCCAGCAGTGTGCCGCTGCTCGTCCACAAGTTTCCTACATGCGTGCCGGTATTGGCGGCACTCTTGTAAAAGCGAATCCCGGAGATGAGGCCATTTTGGGTCGACGTGAACTTCACGCCCACATCGACTGCACTTCCGTCGCCGCTGTCCACAATTTGAGGCGTCGTCGTCGCACTCCACATGTCGGTCTGACCCTGTACAGTCGCGCTGACGCCCGCCCCAGGGGTTTCAATGTTTCCGGTATCATCAACGGCACGGCTCTTGATGGTCACCGTTCCAGAGTTGTCGGGTCCCCAGACGAAGCTCCAGTTCCCGCGTCCAGTGGCGGGGTGCCATGTGTTTCCCCCGTCGTACGAAACTGCTACGCCGGCCACAACACCGCCGCCAGCATCAACCGCTGTGCCGGTAATCGTTACTTGGGTTCCGGCTTGCACGGTGGAACCAGACGTGGGCGAAGTAATGGTCGAAGTCGGGGCAGTCGTGTCGGTAGAGGCCGTAGCAGCAACCAAGCCAGACTGTAGAGTTGCTGGCTGAGCGCCCATATCGGCAAACAGGTTAACAGTGGCCTGCTGCATCCTGATATCTGTTGGCACCTCCAAGTCCTCAGGGTCATCATGAGTGCTGTCGAGCCCAAAAGACCACTGAATAGTGCCCGCACCGAAGACCAAGCCGGACGTCCCCGGCACAGATCCGCCTGACGCACGGTAGGCGGTCATGTGATGTGTGGCCATGCCGGCTCCATACGTTTCGCCATAATCGAGGAGCAAATCGCTAGTTAGGGGATAGGTCGCCGTCGCCAAGTCAAACAGGCCGGCGGGGCGAAAACCGTTGTCGAGATCCTCGTCCCACTCATACCCGAGTGTTCCGGCAGGTAGAGTTGCGGTTTGTCCAGGCGCAAGGCTCGCGACACTAGTGTTGCGCCAGAAGCGCATTTGACCATCTGCCTGAGGAACCAGAATGGACAGATCTTCGTCGTCAGAACCAGGACCGTTGACCATGAAGATTGTGCCGTTTAGCGCATTCTCTGGTTGGCCGCCATCAGCGGGGGGACTGAAGCGCGCATCGCGCCAGGTACCGGTCCAAGTCGGTGGGTCTGCGGGGTCAATCGGTTCATTGGCATACGTTTCTTTGTAACAGACCAGGGTACGGTAGGGCGTGCTCGACCCATCGATGCTGTTCTCCCATCGCGTCTTCCAGAAACCCTCATTACCGCTGAAGAAAGCGAGGTTAACCCCAGCGGCCAGTGCGGCTTGAATGCTGGCGCGCTTAGGTCCGGACCAGTACTCGTCATGGCCGACGGAAAGATAGATCTTGTGGTTGGAGATCAGACTCCCATTGCGTGCAGCGTCTACACTGGTGAAGTAGCTGACGTCGTAACCGTTGGCCTCCAGCCAGCGCACCATGGCATACTCGGGACCGAACACGTAGGACAAGGACTCGTCTTGAAAATCGCGGGTGTGAAATGGACGATTGTAGCTTACCCTATACGCTCGGTTGGTGATATCAAAAAGGTCGGTCGGACCGTAAAGGCTGTGGCCGACAGTTGTAGGGTCCGGCGTGGCATCCGTTGAGGGTTGCCACTCGTTGTAAGCCTCCCACGTCTCGTCTGAGGTTTGGAACAATAGGTGCGATGTGCTGGCATCATTCCGAACGACAAAAACAATAAGACTGTCCCCTTGCGTGTCGGTTCGAGTCAGATGGACGAAATAAATCCCCGAGGTGGCTGTCGTCGGGACCTGCCACGACGCCGTAGCTGCCCAGTTACCACAATCGACGAGGTTGGTGGTTGGATCAGTGGTGCAGGCCGGCTGCTTCTGCGGAAGCGTCACTGAGGGCGTAATGCTGGTTACCTTGCGGGCCCCCATTCCACCATAGTAGCCCATACGGTAAATATCCATGGTGATAGCTTTGGCATTGGTGTTGACCTTGAAATTGATGGTCTGCCCCACATCCACGCTGATATCGTCGGCGAAGCCGACGATGCTGGGGTCATCGCCAAACATACCAGGATCCCACACGCTCTGGGGAGTGCCCGTGAGGCAGTTCTCGGCCACAATTGGATTTGCGGGCGCGCTGCAATTCTGACCAAAAGCGGTCAAGGACAAGGAAAAGTACAAAGCGACTCCGCTCAGAACAGTCAGAGAACGGATTAGGGTTTTCATATCACATCTCCTACCAAGGTTGATCAGCAGAGCCCAAAGATCCACACTCAAGCATTGAGTAAATCGCGGCAATCTAATCGGCCGCCGCAACATTTGAAGTTGCAGGGATGTCTTTCATCCACAATGGCTCTTGATCCAGGAAGATAAGCCGGCCGTTTTCTTCGATTGAACGTTGAGCGGCCTCCAGCAAACGCACCACCCGGTATCCTGCCTGTGCGTCGCTTAAGGGTTGGCGCTTTTCCACAATCGATGCCACGAACTCACGTGCCATCATGCGGAGAGCCTCGCTTGTTTCGAGTTGGGGCGCCTGCATATCGCCATTGCGATATCCGGTCAACATCTTCTCCCGGCGCTCCGGGTCGTAAGTTTGGACGATTCCTTTGTCATATACCTTGACCTTTTCGGTGTTCTCCATATCGTCGTAAACGATCATCTTCTTGCTGCCGCCTACGAGCGTTCGGCGCACCTTCACCGGGGCCAACCAGTTGAGATGAAAGTGTGCGATGAAATTTCCTTCAAACTGAACGGTGACGTAGGCAACGTTTTCGTACGGTGTGTTCAGGTGCTTAACGCCAGTTGCTGAAATCGCGATCGGCACCTGTTCACAGAGATAATCCATGATCGCGAGATCGTGAGGGCCAAGGTCCCAAAGTACGTTGATGTCGCTTTGAACTAGGCCCAGGCTGATGCGGACAGAATCGAAATACAGAAGTTGTCCGATGTCTCCCGACTCCACAAGAGCCTTCATCCGGCGAACCGCACCCGTGTATAAGAACGTGTGGTCCACCATCAAAGTTTTGCCCCTCAGCTCTGACAGTTCGATCAAATCGAGAACCTGAGCTGTGGTCTGAGCCAAGGGCTTCTCCACCAGGACGTGTTTGTCGGCTAAGAGCGCCTGTTTTGCAAACGGATAATGCGTCGATACCGGCGTGGCGAGCACGACAGCATCTACGCGCGGGTCGGCAAGAACTTCTGCATAGTTGGAGGTTATTTCAATAGTCGGATAACGACGCTTGGCCCGCGCCAAGACCCTTGAATCAAAATCACAGACCCTGACTACTTCGGCCTCTTCCAGTTCGCAGAAATTCCGCAACAGGTTTTGTCCCCAATAACCACAGCCGATGATCGCTACTCGCAAGTTAGGCATAACCATCCTTTTCGTCTCTTTGATTTCTGTGCCGATCGACCTGTGAAACAACCTTTGGTATTCGGAAGCAGGTATTCAGCTTGGGGAGGGCCTGGGGAAAAATGTTACGGTGCGCAAAAATGGCTTGCCGGAAGATTCGAACAGTTACGTTCCGATCAGACTTCCCCGGTTAAAGGAGAGTCTGGCTCATTCGCTTCGCGCGCCGAGTAACGCTGGTACGCGTACCGTTGATAGTAATTCTTGTGGTCGCTGCAACCGTTCAAGACAACGCCCAGCAGATCGGACTTCTTCAGGATTTCCAATCCCCGCTGCAGCTGCGTTTTCTCCGACTTTCCTTCGCGGGCAACAAGCAAGGCCCCATCTGTTACGCGTGCCCACACCGTGGTATCCGCCAGGGGGAGCAATGGCGGCGAATCAACAATGATCCAATCGAATAAATTCGTAAGCTCTCCCATCAACTCGGCGAGCCGACCTGATTGCAACAACTCCAAAGGATTCGCTGGTGGACTGCCGGCCGGCAGCAGCCAGAAATTCGGACCTTCAAGACGGTAGACGTTCGTGATTGTACGACGGTCGCTCTGCAGCCACTCTCCAAGACCGGCCAGTCTTCCCAGGCCAAATTTCTGGGCGAGAACGGGACGCCGCAGATCACCTTCGATCAACAGAACCCTCTGCTTCCTCCGCGCCAACACGCCGGCCAGATTGGCCGACACAGTGCTCTTCCCTTCTTCTGGGATGGTGCTGGTGACAAGCACTTTTTTCAGAGACCTGGTTTGCTGCAGTTGCCGCAGCCGTACGCCCAGGAAGCGGAATTTCTCCGCCGCCAAACTCTCGGGTTCGGTCAGGAACACAAGCCGACTCGAAGGTGGAACGCTGACTTCCAGGGATGGAAACTGCGACGGACCGTTACCCGTGATCTCCTTTGAAGGTTCGGACGTGGCCGGTTGCGCCACGGTTGCTTGGACTGGGGTCGTTTGAGCCGAGATGGACTCGACATTTGTCGCTTCGTCCGCTTGCGGACAATCAGCAGGTGGTTGGAGTTCGAACACTTCAGTGATCACGGACACCATGTCGGGGTACTCGACCCCCGACTGTTCCGTCCCCGATCTCTGCAGTGCGTCAAATATACGGCTCATGTTTGCTCGCTCCAGCTCCTATTGCAATTCCCAATCTCAACTCTTCTTCGCCGGTCTGTGCGCGACGTAGACGGGTGTACAAATCGAGGAGGGTTTTTGCTGCTTGCGCCACCTCTGTAAAAGGTTCATCCCTCAAGGCGCCTTCGCAGGGGACGGCATGTTCCACATTAAGGCGGAAGTCCAACGCGCTCTCTTCGATCATTTCGGGAGTAATCTTCGCTGACTGTCTCGCATACCCGTGAATCAGAGCGGTTTCACAAAGCGTGTTGATCAACCGCGGAATCCCTCGAGAATGGCGATGAACCTCGAGGATTGTGTCTGGGGGAAAGAGCATTTCGGGATGGGCGCTTCCCGCCAGTCGCAGTCGACGGTGAATGTAGCCTTCGGTCTCATTCAGCACTAACGCACCAAGCTGGGATCGCAAAGCGATCCGCTGCTTCAGTTGCCTAAGGTCGGAGGAATCCAGTTTCTCGTCCAGTTCCGGCTGACCGACAAGAAGAATCTGAATCAACTTCTCCTGCGGCGTTTCCAGGTTCGTTAACAGCCGGATCTCTTCCAGTACCTCCGCAGAGAGATGGTGGGCCTCATCCACCACGAGCACTGTTGTAAGACCTTTCTGAAATCGTGAGATGACGAAGCTGCTCAATTCGAGCAAGAGCTCGCTCTTTGTTCTCCCCGAGGTCGGGAGATGAAAATCTCCAACCACGTATTGCAAAAACTCGGTTGGCGTCAACCGTGGGTTAAATACGTACGCATAGTCGACCTGGCTACGGTTCAACAAATGAAGCAAGCAACGGATGAGCAGCGTCTTGCCCGTACCGACCTCTCCCGTCATAACTACGAAGCCTTTGCGTCGCCGAACACCGTAGTACAGCGCCGCCAGCGCTTCGTTGTGCCTCTTCGTGGCAAACAGAAAAGACGGATCGGGAGTGATCTCGAAAGGGTTCCGCTGCAAATTGTAGAAGCGCTTATACATTGAGGATTTAAACTAGCCGTGCAAATAGCTGAAAGCCGATCCTGCCAGTATGGCTGCAAAAACCAGGGTGGCCGTTGCCCATCCGAGCCACAGTTTCCCCTTCGCAGTTTGTTCATCGGAGGGATTCACTATGGCAGGAATTTCGGCAATGACGTTCGCTGGCAGCAATTTCTTAAGCTCCTTTTCGTCATGCAGGCGGTCATCGGTCATCTCGAACGCCCCCGCCAGGATCACTCCCAGCACGAGTCCGAAGCCCAGGCCGAAACCACAAAACTTAAGGTGATTGGGAAACTCCGGCTTCTGGGGAAAACTCGGCGGATCCAGGATTTGGAATCGCTCCCCTTGCTGCAGCAGTTCCATACTCGTCGCCATGGCGGACTCATTCTTCTTCTTCAACAGTTCGTCGTAGTTGGCTTTGGACTGTTCGTACCCGCGAGTTAAATCTGCTAGCTGTTGCTCGCGGACGGGCTCCTGGCTCAGACGTGCCTGATATTCATCCACTCTGGCTTTGAGCGCGGCGATGGAGCGCTCACGATTGGAAATTTCGACTTGGTTGGATTTTAGCTGGCCTTGGATCTGAACCTGCACGGATGTTTGTGTCGGGTCCGCACTCCCGGAGTTGACGGCTGTCTCGACGCCATCCGTCGGAGCAGCCGCATCTTTCGCGTTTAGGCTAGCTAAGAGCTGATCCCGCATCTTCTCCGTATCCGCGATCTGTTCTTTAACCTTGCGAACATCGGGGTGGCGTTCAGTGTAGTGCGAGCTGAGCTCAGCCAGCTGCGCTTTGAGTTTGTCCAGTTCCTGATCGAGGGCCGGCAAACCGACCGTCGTTCCACCTGAGGTTTTAGATCCCTGCAAGGCTCGGTACTGATCGGCGAGCGTTTGCAAATAGACATGCTGCTGCCGGGCAGCGTTGAGACCATCTTCGTCATTTTGCAGTTGAGACTGCAGACCGCTCAGAATCTGGAGGGTACTTGCCAACTGACCTGGCAACTCCCCCAAGTGTTGTGCCTTGAACTGGCGAATTTTCTCCTCTTGCTCGGCGAGGCTCTTGCGGGCCGTTTCCATTTGGCCCTCTAGAAACTTGGTGGTGTCTTCTGATTGTTGCTGACGTACCTCCAGATTCTCGTTGATGAACAAGTTTGTCAGCTCGCTGGTAACCTGTTGGGCGACGCGAGGATCACGCGATGAATAGTGGACGTTGAATGCGGTGATCTGATTGCCTGCATCACGCACCAGATCGATGTCGATATCTTTGCGCATGCGCTCGACTTTTTCATCTGGCGTGACCGGATTGTGGCCTCCACCATAGAGGTTCAACCGCTCAATAATCTGAAGCAGGCGGGTACGGCTGAGAATCTGCTGGGTGATGCTCTGCAGCCGCTCCTGCAAGTCATCGTTTACGTTGGGTGTAACGTAATCCTTCGGCATGGTGGGCTGCTCAACCAGAATCAGGGTGCTCGAACGATAGCTCGGAGCGAGAACCCAGCTTGCCCCCCAGACCACCGCCCATCCCAGGAAAAGCGGTATCAAAAACTGCAGGTGGCGACGCCGAACGACGCCGAGGTAGTGCTGAATGTCGAAAGCTTCCGGACTTTTTTCGTCGAGATCGTCAACCATAAGAATTCATCGTCCCAGCGGTCTGGAGAACTGATAAGAGATCGAAACTGATTCGCGATTGGTATCGGGAGTCGCGGCCAGAACGGCAACACTGCTGTAATCCTGGTGCAGTCGTGTGTAGGCAAGCTGCAAGTTGATATGCTGGCCGATCTGTTGCTGTAGCGAGGCAGTTCCTGACAGGCTGTGTCCGTTGTTGCCTGCACCGAGTGCGGAGGCCAAAACGTCATTCTGTGTGTATCCGCCCCCCACTGATGCACTCAACCTCCGCGTCATCTGCTGCCGAAAAGACGCGCTGGCGCTGTTCATCTGGACCGCCCCGATCAGCCCACCACCACCGGAGATGACATGCGAGTAGCTTAACGCGAGGGAGTTTAACCGCCCTTGCCAACTCATACTGGCTCCAGCCGCCGGGGTCCATTCCTGGATGGACGGTAATTGAAGCTCTAACCGAAGCTGCGACAGCAGCAGTGGAGGCTCTACCGTATCCGAATGTTGCGGACCACCTAAGAAGGAAAACGATAGTCTCGACGACGCATACAGCGTGTAGAAGAAAAGGAGCGCGTGAGTCTGGGTCTCGCTCTGGCCCCCAGTGGGATACGCCAACAGGCGCTGATATTGGTACGTTGCGCCGATGTAATGCATTCTCGAGAACCGGCGAGAATAGAACACCGAGCCAGCCTGCGAGCTTGAATCAAAAAGGCCCAGGACCTCGGCTGGGTTCGGATAGTGCAGATTAGTAAATGATCCGCTGGCTCCGATCATGCCATTCGGAGCGAATTGGTAGCTGATCCCTACATTTCCGGAATTGCTGAGGACGTCGGCAATCGGCGGAAGCACCGAAAGATTGGGCTGTTCCGCCCCCCCGGACACGGCGACGCCTGGTTCCAAATTCTGCTGGTTGAGCACGTTGGAGGTTTTCAGGAAACCATCTTGAGCGCTCAGAGTCACGTGTGGGCTCAGCCGATACTGCAGACCGATCGATACATTCTGGTCCTCTTCGTTCCTGGAACTCGAGCGCTGATAGAACGTGAACCCCGGTGCATAGGTCAAAAGGAAGTGCAGTCGCGTCGTGGTCTCGTCCAGCGCCAGCGTCGGCCCAACGGAATAACTCACATCACTCACAGGATTCGTTGTTATTGAACCCAAGGCATTGTCAGTGTATGCCGTGGTAAATGCCACTCCGCCGCGGAGGTAGTTCGACCGCTCTGTGGAAGTGACCGCAGTAGGATACGACTGACCGCTTACTGGAGGCGGAGTCTTCATTTGATCGTCGGAACTTCCCGGACCTAGGGCGCCAGCAGGTTGTGCGGACGTATTGTTCACTTGGGACAGTAGCGGCATTGCGGTCAGCAACAGCAACCCGAGGCAAATTTGTTCGCACCGTTTCATTTCAAGTTCAGGGGACGACGATCGTGTCACGGGGCTGAAGCTTAATATTCTGGGCTGGATTCTGGCCCTTGACAACTTCCTTGTAGTTGAACGGAAGCCGTGTTTGGCTGCCATCGGCATTCTGACGCAGAACGTAGATCGATTTCTGTTTAGCGAAATCGCGGAATCCGCCGGCGATGGCGATCGCATCGAGCACGGTGGCCGAGTTATTAATCACGTACGAGCCTGGCCTATTTACAAACCCCAGTATGTTGAACTTTTGACTGTTGATTTGCTGAACGATGACGGTAACTTCCGGTTCGGCGATGTAATTCTTCAGCCGAACCGCAATGTCTTGTTCCAACTTCAGCGGGGTTCGCCCCGCAGCTTGTACTTCACCGACCAGAGGCAGCGAGATTTTTCCATCCGACCGCACTGGAATGGAGCGCGAGATGTCCGGCTCTTTCCACACATTAATCGCCAACACGTCGTCATTGCCGATGACGAAACTGTCGTCGTGTGGCCTCGGCGCCGTAGGAGCGTCCGCGTTTTGTGCGGATTGCGCGGGGTTCGAGCTCGCACTGACAGCGCTTCCCGCTCCTGTTTGTGCCCATACCCCAGTCGATATGAGAAGACACATTGAGGCTGCAACTCGTCTGCGAAACTTGCGTGGCATCCTTAGAAAGTGCACTCCTCGCTTCTCATCTGTGCTGCTGGTTTCGTGATTCAACTTGCTTTTCCGTTTCCTTTGGCCTGATCGCAGCCGGCCAGCCCCACTTCTGGGAACGGCGAAAGGAAGGGCTCGGAAGCGGTCATGTGGTACTGGTCGATCTTGTACAGAATAGTACGATAGCTGACTCCCAACTGTCGGGCGGCCGCCTTCCGATTCCAACCAGTTTTCTCCAAGGCTGCTGCAATTGCGCTCTTTTCAGCCTCCGACTTGATGCTTTGGATAATCGATTTTAGAGATTTTGGTTCCGTACCGCCTGCGTCGGATGCAACTTCCCGATAGGTGGACGAGTTGGACCTCTGGGAGAAATGGGCTTCATTTCTGTTATGCCCAGCCTCTGCCTCGTGCCCCCCCAGCATAAATTCTTGGTCGCCCCCAACCAAGTACCGTTTGACAAATGTTTCCAACTCCTTCAGATTCCCCGGCCAGGAATGGCTCACACAAGCATCTAGCACCGATGTTGTAAATTCTCTGGGAGGAAGGCCGTAATAACGGGCCAACTTATGCATGGAATATTGCAGAAGGATTTTGACTTCTTCCTTGCGCTGCCGGAGGGAAGGAACATGCACGGTAAAAGCGCTCAGTCGATAATAAAGATCCTCGCGCAAGAGCTTCTCCGCTAGGGCACGATCGAGTTTTGCGCTGCTAGTCGCGAGAATGCGAACGTTGGCTTCCACCGGTCGAAGAGCGCCAGGTCGCACAAACCGCTTTTCTTGCAGCACCTGCAGGAGTCTTGACTGCAAGCTTAACGGCATCTCCGTGATCTCTTCTAGCAGGAGCGTCCCTTTTTCTGCCAGTTCGAGTTTGCCTGGATTTATTCTGCCGGTTCCCGAGCCAAGGGAAGCATCTTGCATTCTGCCAAACAACTCGATCTCCAGGAGATGTCCGGGCATCGTCGCACAGTTAACTCTCTGAAAGCTAAAGCCGGAATGGACTGAGAGTTGGTGAATCAGCCGGGCAACGGTTCCCTTGCCACTTCCTGGCTCTCCCAGAATCAGCACGGGAACGTCGGCTTGCGCCAGCAGCTCTGCTTGAGCGCGCAGCTTTTGCATGACCGGGCTGGCGCTCAGAAAGAACTCATCCTCGCCCACCGATTCGATATCGTCGCTGGCAATCTGGGCCTCGATATTCTCTTTCGCCGAGCCTAGCTGTCTGCGAATTACGCGTTCGAGTTTCTCTTCGTCGAAGGGTCGCACCAAGACCTCTTCGGCTCCGAGGCGTGTTGCTTCTTTTTCCCTGCTCGCATCCTCGGAATGGCAAATCACGATCACCGGGAGAGTCGGGCGAAGACGGCGGAGCCAGCGTAAGATGTGCAGACTATCGCTGTCCCCACGAGGAAGGTCGAGCAAGAACAAATGGGGGGCAACGTCCGACTGCACACGCTCCATACCTTCCCACCCGCTGGCGGCGGTTTCGAGATGCCAAGAGTTTGAC
Organism: uncultured Acidobacteriota bacterium; assembly: GCA_963842075.1. Classification (GTDB taxonomy): domain Bacteria; phylum Acidobacteriota; class Terriglobia; order Terriglobales; family Acidobacteriaceae; genus Sulfotelmatobacter. The sequence goes on from CAWJFA010000026.1 coordinate 296,398, forward strand.
TCCCCTATCGACCAAAGTGGACGCAGGAGCGAAATCTCGCGACTCACGACCAGCACGCGCATGGTTTCGACGGCATTTTCGGCCATGGTTTTAATTGTTCCTTGAACTCTGCAAGCTAGGGTGGGAACTATAAAGTGTCAGACAGGAGTTCCAATTTCTTACATAGCTTCCACGTCGTATCCTTCGACGCGAACTGCCATCGACCTCTGGATCGCGTCCACTGATATCACCAGCGTGCTCTCGCCGCTGCGTGAAACCAGGATGCCTTCGACCCCATCCAGGGCGCCGCTCCGGATGCGGACGCGCTGTCCAATCTTGAGAAACGGATGAGTGGACCAGGGCAATTCTCCGTGCACCAGGGCTCGAACCGCTTCAATCTGCGCATCTGGAATTGGCGTGCCTTCGCCCCGCGGGCCGACAAAGGCGAATACTCCATCGACGCAAAGCACTCTCAGACGGTCGACTTTTGACGGTGCAAGCTTGGCGAACAGATAATTTCTGAACAGTGGGAACTGGACTTTCTTTTTGCGGTCGCTCCAGCGGCGGACTTCAGTGACCATGGGCAAGAACGTTGCGACGCCGCGTTCCTGCAGTCGTTGTTCCACAACTTTTTCGCGGTTGACCCTAGTCTGCAAAGCGTACCAGTGTTCGACCTGATCCGCCCCACTCCAGGGGTTTGTTTGCGGGAGTTGCAATGATTCAATGAAAGCGGCCATAGCTTCGCCCCATGAGTCACACCGTCTGGTTTGACCCGTAATAACTGCCAGCAATAGTGGAGATCTCGCTTTACAAGATCTAAAGGGGGATGAATCGGTCAGCGGGCCGGAAAAGGTCGACTGAGTCTGCTCTACACTAGTTAGGTGTATTTGGGATTAGATTTCAGTCGTTGCTGGATTCCTTGCCGCTGTTTCCTCGGGCTGGGGGATAAAGCTAGAGTCTGCCTTATTTGCCGTTGGTGTGACTAAAGTAGCGTGCATTGCAGAATGCTGCAAGAGGTACAGTACCTCTGGGGCAGTATTCTCCCTCGATGAGAGCGTGCAGTCTCATCAAATGATGTAGATGACCCTGAGAAGCTATTCCCTAAGAGGGCTCCGATCCCATTGCAAGCTAAAGAGGTACGACGGTCTAATCTGTTTATTATGTTAATGATAACGGAAATCTAACTTTTCGGTGCGGTAACGGTTGCAAATGTCTGCAGCGTGTGCAAACGAATAGCAGATCTCTTGTCACCCCTCGTACAATGTGGTAAGTTTGTAAGGCTAGACGCACAGAAGTTAAGCACTAAAGACTTAAGAGCAGTGAGGGAGAGTGTCCGGCAACGGTTAACTGAATCCCCGAAATAGTCTTCAAGTAACAATCCCCCCGGTTCTCCACAGATCCGTCCGACAAGCAGTCGTAACACGAGTGGCCGACAAGTTCGGCCAAGGCTCGAACTCTCATTTGGAGTCGGTAGATGGACCTTATTCCTGGGCGGGCGACAAAGAAAATTCGGGTGCTGATCGCTGACAACTCACGGATCCACACTCAATTGTTGTCGGACGCTTTGGAGCGCGATTCCAGCCTTGCCGTTGTCAATTGGGACTGGAACCCCTCGAGCCTGATTCCAACTGCAGTGGCTCACAAGGTCGACGTTCTCGCGATCAGTTCAGCCCTGAACGGAAGTGCAGCTGACGCGTTAGCAATCGTGCGTGAACTCCGCGCCGTCAGCTCCGGAACCAAAGTTGTCGTGTTACTCGACTCCCAAAAGCAAGAGGACATTGTCGATGCCTTTCGCGCCGGAGCAAGAGGAATTTTTAGCAGAGAGAGTTCCGTGGAGATGTTTTGCAAATGCATGCACCGGGTTCACGACGGGGAAATTTGGGCAGACCGCCGGGGTGTGTCGATTGCAATCGGCGCTTTAGCTTCAACGCCCGTGCTACGTGCAGTGGGGAGTGATGGCCTAAGCTTGCTGTCGAAACGCGAGCACGAGGTAGTGCAATGCCTGGTTCAGGGATTCACCAATCGAGAAATTGCGGATCACATGGGACTGAGCCAGCATACGATCAAGAACCATCTGTTTCGCGTCTTCGATAAGCTGGGCGTATCTAGCCGTGTCGAACTGTTGTTCATGACTTTGAGTCAAAGCAGCAATCTTGAAGAATCGTTTTTTTCCGAGGTATCAAAGAAGGGTGTCGGTAACAACCAGTACGATGAACCGACCGTGGCATTTTTTGAGAAAGCGGCCGAGAAAGGCTTGCCGGCAGCGCAGTTGGCCTTGGCCCAAGTCTACCTGGCGCGGCGCGCTTCACCTGAGGATTTGGCGCACGCTTACATGTGGTACCTCATCGCCACGGAACGGACGTCGCAAGCACGTGCCCTCATCTCAAGAATGCTGACCGCGAAACAGATTGACGAAGCACAACAGAAAGCCAGTGTCTGGCTTGCACGCATGAATCAAAAACCAGCCTCGCCACTGGAGCCAACTCCAGCCACGATCAAACCTTTAAAACGAATGACCGAGAGAGGGCTTGAGGTAAACGAGTAAGAACGACTGTGCCTTTCCGAGTCCGCCATAGCCGCAACAAAGCAAACTAAGAAATTATCGCCGAACAGGTCACATAAGCAAGAGCGGCGTGCCGCTTAACCAGCACGCCGCTTGAGTTCCTTTATATTCGAGTTTTTTAAGCGGATCCTTTGACTCCCAGTGGACGCGATCGGTGGAACATGGCAGCCCCGCACGCCAAGCCGGCGAATACCAGGTACAGCAGCGGCGACCCTCCCTCAGGGACAAAGGCAATGAATTCCTGGGGAGGAGCGGTAGCGCACGCTCCGCCACCACATGTGATGGGATCGTTCGTGTTGGGCGTGAGCAGAACCATATTCGAGGGTGCAGCTACGCTTGCATAGCCGCCGGCGGTTCCAAGATAGCCTTCAACCGCTTTCCACGCGGTAGAGCCGCTCCCCAGCCAGGCCTCGACGGCAGACTGGTCGAATAGTGCCCAGATCGTATACGACAGATATCCTATCGTCTGCGCGTTCGCCGATGGATTCGACTCCAATCCCATCATCACACCAGCGAAATGGGCGGCTTCGTTATAGAGTGCCGATGCGCCGGTCCCCCACTTAGTTCCGCTCAAGTTCGACGTTGTATGAACATTCGCGGTCCAAGACTCGTTGTTATATGTCTCGTCAGCAAAGTCATCACAGATGATCGGTGTTGACACGCCGTTCACGGTGGCGAAGTACGGTCCAACGTAGACGCCGTTCATGACGTTGCTTCCGGGACTGGTTAAAGTAATGTTTGCAGTCTGACCAAAGGCCCATGGACCGAAACCCAGTACTATGATCACTGCCAGCCACTTTGAGAACCCGACTACTTTTTTCATTATGTTTCTCCCAAATTGCATAAAGGGGGAGAGCCAGAGCACGCAGACCGCACGTACCCGTCACACGGTTACAGTTGTCACTTTAGCTTGTTACTCATAGCTGTCAAGACTGATAATTTCTGCAACACCTTGCAAGCAATTGCGACTCTCTGCATAACGTACTATAAAATCAATAAGATACAGCTGAGTGTTTATTAATGGATTACATTAACAATTTTATGGAATCTGCTCTGGACACCCCACTTCCGTGCCATTCTCGTTTGCGCGGCAATTGTCGTAACTTGGCAATTGTCATAACTTATTGATAAACCCTGCCCCGAAGCAAACTTTTGAGGTGTCCTTGAACAAAGCTGCCTTACGACTCCGCCTCACATTACAATTTTTGCTCGTTGCCGCTCTCGCTTTTTCTGCTGGTTGCTCGAGTGACCCCAACCTTCGCAAGCAGAAATATTTCCGCAGCGGTCAGAGCTATTTCCAAAAAGGCAAGTATCGCGAGGCCGCCATTGAGTTCGTGAACGCCATTCAGTTCGACCACGGCTACACCGATGCCCATTATCAGCTGGCGCAAAGCTACATCAAAACTCAGCAATGGGCAGGCGCATACCAGCAATTGCAACAGGTCATCGAACTGCAGCCTGAAAACTACGTGGCGCGTTTTGATCTCGCAAACCTGCTCATTGCCGCGGGAAACCTTCCGGAGGCGCAAAAGCAAGTCGACCTCCTTCTCGAGAAGCAGCCGCAAGAGCCACAGACCCACGTCACCATTTCGAGTCTGCTGGCAGCGCGCGGTGACTTCCATGCGGCGGTTGAAGAGATGCAGAAAGCGATCGCGCTTGGGGACAACCGATGGGATTCATATCTCAATCTCGCCCTGCTTCAGGTGAAAACCAACCAGCTTGACTCCAGTGAAAGCAGTTTCAAGAAAGCGATTGCACTGAATCCGAATGCCATGGACGCGCAAATGCTGCTCGGAGCCTTCTATCAGGAGCATCGCCGGTTTTCAGAGGCAGAGGAGCAATTTCGCAAAGCGGTCGCAATCAAACCAAAAAGTCCTGCTCCTCAGATTGCTCTGGCTCAGCTCTATTGGCTCGAGGGAAAGAAGGAAGAAGCTGAGCAATATTTGAGTCAGTCCAAGAGCAATTTTCCCGATAACGCCGCCGGCTATTGCATGCTGGCGGACTATTACGAGGCGACCGGCCAGTTCGATAAGGCAATTGCCGAGTATGGAGGCCTGTCTCGAGAGCATCCCAGGGACATCCAAGTGAAGGAGAAGTATGTCCAGCTTCTCATTCGCGAAAATCGAATCGACGAAGCGCGCCAGGTTGACGACGAAATCCTCAAGAGCAACGCGCACAACAGCGAGGCCCTTATTGAGCGCGGCCAGATACAAATTGAAGATGGGCATCTTGCCGATGCCATTTCTACGTTGCAAGGGGTGACGAAGAACGATCCATCGAATGCGCTCGCGCACTACTATCTCGGGAATGCACTCGAGAAACAGCAGAGTCTGGAAAATGCGGAAAGCGAATGGCGGGAAGCGGTGCGCTTACGTCCTGATTTGCCCGAGCCACAGCGGGCTCTCGCGAGTTCAGCGATGCGCAGGGGTGATATGCCGGGTCTCGAACAGGCTGCGAATGAGATCACCCGCCTGCAGCCGGGCTCACCGGACGGCTATGCGTTGCGAGCTATCTCCGACATCAATCGCAAACTTTTTACCGAAGCCGAGCGAAATGTGAGGGATGCGATCCAGGTAGCGCCTTCCAGCCCGGTTGGGTATTCAGAATTGGGCAACCTCAGGTTCGTTCAAAAGAAGTATAAGGAAGCGGAGACGGCCTATCGCGACGCACTTGTTCGTGATTACAGCTTCACCGATGCTCTTCGCGGTCTTATGAACACATATCTCGCGCAGGGGCAGATCGACAAGGCTGTGGATGCGGCTAGCGCGCAAATCGCCAAGTCTCCCATCAACGCCGACTTCTATGATTTGCTTGGAACACTTCTGTTCCGGAATAAGAAAGACCTGGGTGGTGCTGAAGAAGCGTTGAGAAAATCCGTCGAACTCAACAAGAACAATGTCGACGCCGTAATCAAGCTCGGCCAAGTACAGGCTGCCAACGGGAAGGTGGACCAGGCCATTGCAACCTACCAACGGTCGCTCCAACTTAATCCCCGCGAGGTGAAGTTTCACATTCTACTGGGCGAGCTCTACGAATCGCGCGAGGATTGGACCGATGCCGCGGAAGCGTATCGAAGGGCATTGGTCATCAAACCTGAAAATCCTGTCGCCTCAGGAAATCTGGCCTACGTGATGATGCAATCCGGACAAAACTCGGACCTTGCGCTTTCGCTGGCGCAGACCGCCCGTCGCGGACTGCCGTATTCCCCCACAGTCGTCGATACATTGGGATGGATTTATTATCAGAAAGGCGTTTATCCCCTGGCGATAAATTGTTTCGAGGAAGCGCAGAAATTGGAGCGGGAAAGCAAGTCTCCTGACGATCCTCGAGTTTACTATCACCTCGGAATGGCGTACGAAAAAACTGGGCGAACAGCGCTGGCAAGGCAGGAATTGCAGATGGCGCTGAAGATCAATCCCAACTCCGCAGACGCCGCGGATGCGAAGAAAGAGATCGCGCAATTGAAATCTTCGACAGAGTGATATCCTCAGACAGGGGCAAGTTACCAGACCACAACTGCCTTGTCTCCTTGCGATGATCCGCTACGGAATTCTGGGTTTTGGACTGCACGCGATACGACGGCTGATGCCTGGTTTCGCGCTGGCCCACAACAGCCGAGTAACGGCATTGTCCCGCCGTGACATTGAAAAGGCGCGCGCCTCGGCTGCCGAATTCAACATTCCTCACGCTTTTGATTCCGCTGCCGATCTTTGCAGGTCTGGGGAAGTTGACGCCATTTTCGTGGCTACGCCCAACTGCTCTCACTTGAACGACGTCCTGCTGGCGATTGGAAGTGGTAAACCCGTACTTTGCGAAAAACCGATGGGAATGAGCGCCGGCGAGTGCCGCCAGATGGTGGAAGCGGCTCGCCAGGCCCACCTGCTGCTTGGAGTGGCGCAGGTTTTCCGCTTCGAACGCAGCACAGCAAATTTTCGTAAGCGTGTTGCCGCAGGTCAGGTGGGCAAGCCAGTGTTCGCGCGGTCAGAGTTTTCTTTCATGGCTCGGAATCACGCCCGCAAATGGCTGACGGATGGCAAAATCGCTGGCGGCGGACCCATTGCCGATGTTGGTGTGCATTGCATAGACGCGCTGCGTTTCATCCTCGATGATGAAATCGTGCAAGTGACCGCAAGCGGGATGTCTGACCAGGACTCCGGAGACGTAGAAGCGGCCGCAAGCCTGTCGCTGCGATTTGCTGGAGGGACCCTGGGCTCGGTTTCGGTTTCCATACGAGCGGAATACCGAACACCGATCGAAATTGTCGGTGAAACCGGGGCACTGCGCGCCGACGATGCATTAAACGTTGAGCACCCTGTTGAGTTGGAGTTGCGCCGGGGTGGAAATCTGGTGGAAAAGGAGACGGTGTCTAATCGCGATGCATATGCGCGTCAGGTAGACCTCTTTTCTGCAGCAGTTGAAGGTAAGGAAAAGTTCCCCGCTCCCGGCGAGGAAGGGTGGCAGAACCAGGAGGTTCTCGACGCAGCATATCGTAGCTTGAAAAGCGGAAAGATTGAATCGGTCCCGCTCATCCGGATTGAGCATTGAGCTGCCCCGGCTGCGAAGCCATCTGGCCCAACAGAGCCGCGAATTAGTACTAACGGGCCATTTACACGAACTATGTAACGTCGATACGCTCAAACAAAATCTATAACCGTGGAATGAACGTAATCTGGTTCGCGCCGATCCACAAACTCCGATTGAAGGTTCGGTAGCTACGGTCTGCAGGTTTTCTTAGGACTCCAGAAGTGACCCACAGCGGCCAGGTTTATTTACGAATTTTGTAGGAGGTATCAGTGCAGCAGGACCCCAACAGGCAAGATTGTACGATCCGCGTGCTCGTCGCGGACAATTCGCGCTTTCATACGCAATTGTTAGTCGGAGTTCTCAGCCGTGATCCCGGCCTGAAGGTCATCAGTTCGGATTTGGACGCTGCAAGTTTGATGACCGCCTCGATTAACCAGAGGTTCGATGTGTTCGTTCTGAGCGCCTTGGTGGATGCGGACGCCCAGAGCGCGTTTAGAATGCTGCAAGAAATCAAGGAAACATATCCGAACCCGCGTGTGGTTATGCTTTTGGACTCGTCTAAGCCTGAGTCAGTTCTCGAAGCGTTCCGGGCCGGAGTCAGAGGAGTTTTCGATCATCGAGAATCCTCTGACATGCTCTGCCGATGCATCCGCCAGATAAATGAGGGCCGGGTGTGGGTTAACAACGAGCAGATGGCGCTAGTGTTGGATTCCGTGGCTTCATCTCCCAAAATTCGGGCGGTCGGCGGCGATGGATTGAATCTGCTTTCCAAGCGTGAGGGGGAAGTGGTGCGCTGTCTGGCCGAGGGGCTGACCAATCGGGAAATCGCTGAACGCCTGGGCCTGAGCCAGCACACAATTAAGAATCATTTGTTTCGCATATTCGACAAGCTCGGTGTTTCCAACAGGATCGAGCTGCTGTTTATGACCCTGAGCCAGGGCGCTGCGGCCACTCCACTGATGCAAGATCTGCTAAAGGATCCTTCCGGCAATTACGATCCAGCGACGTTAACTTTATTTGAGAGGGCTGCAGAACACGGTGTCCTGGCCGCCCAGCTTATGTTAGCGCGCATCTCCTGGATGAAACGGGCCAGCCATCGCGACGTCGTGAACGCTTACCTCTGGTTCTCCGTTGTGCTTGAGCACCTTACCAGGACCAAGAACACCATACAGAAGGCTATGAGCCAGGCGCAACTGGCCGAAGCCGAGCGCGAGGTGCGTGCGCAGCTCAACAAAGGGCAGCGTGAGCCATCATTGGTCGAGAAAACATCTTCTGGCTATTACGAACGCAGTGTGGTTGCCTGAAGGGCTCTCGCAGGCGGAAAAAGAGGAATGCAAGGACAGATGCGCACTTCGTCCATCAGAGTCCGTCCAGCACAGGTTGAAGAGCGCAGCTCAACCGGCGGATGGATTCTGAATTTCGGCAATCGGACGCTTGCATTCGATCGCGATAGCAAATCCGGCTCCGGCCTCCAACCGTTCTACCCGTACAACCTCGCCCTCACCCAGAAGTCGGACGGGACGGCGGGACCAAGCGCCGCGCACCTCCATCGTCAAATTCACTTGAGTATGCGGCGGGATCTGATCGTCGGCTTTCAAAAGTACGCCTCCCGAGCTTACGTTCTTGCTGACGGTCGCGAGTTCACGAATAGCCCCTCCGCAAGGAAAACTCAGGCACACTGGAAACTGAAGATCGAATCGGCGGTATCTTCGCTCCTTCGGTGCAGGCGGGGGGAAGTTCTCGGTTTGCACAAGCCGATCCTAGCCCTAGACACTTCTCTTGGATAGATCGCTGACGATCATCGCTCTAGTGGCCATGTCCTTTGGTGAACTAAAGTATGGGAAATGCCAATCCAGTGCCATGAATTCGTAAATCTCATTGGGAGAAGCAAGGCGTGTAAAACACAGATTTGTAAGATCTTAGGGAGGTTACTGAAACCGTTAAGAAGGGCCATTCCTGCACGCGAGTACGTTCGGACTATCTCACGGCGGTTGGCGCCCTGTACTTCAGATATCTACCGTGACGCGACACCGAGTACCAAACTGGTGCAGATGAGCCGTCTTCCGTCCTGGACTTTTTGGACGCGGGATGCGGCATTTCACACTATGCTAAAGACTGTGAAAATCGGGTCTTCATCGAATTTTCTTGGAAAGTCAGCGGGCGCATTGTTGCTTCTGGCAACTTTCATTTCCCTGTGCGGTTGCCAGGGCGTCAGCACCGCTGCTTCTTCCCACTCCTCGACGGTAACAACCGGACCGCTTGTTGTTACTCCAAGCACTTTGGGTGTTGGCAGCGTGGCTGCCGGTTCCAGTGGAACTGCTGCCGGAAGTCTTACAGCCGGCAGTGTAAGCGTGACGGTTACAGCCGCCAGCACAAACAACTCGGCATTCACCGTGGGAGGATTATCACTGCCGCTGACAATTTCGGCAGGTCAGAGCTTCCCGTTTACAGTGACTTTCAGTCCACAGAGCGCTGGAGCGGCGAGTGCAACACTTACCTTCGCCAGTGATGCCCAGCCTTCAACGGCGACCGAAAACCTGACTGGCACCGGAACGGCTGCAGGATCGACACACATAGTGAGTCTGTCGTGGAACGCGAGCACATCGCCAAACATTTCAGGCTACAACGTTTATCGCGCCATGTATTCGACCTCGTGCGGGTCGCTCTCGAAGATCAACTCCGAGCTGAATACCGGCACTCTCTACACGGACTCCGCGGTAACAGATGGCGCCTCTTATTGCTACGCGACGACTGCCGTGAATTCAAGCAACGAAGAAAGCGCTTACTCGAACATCGCTTCCGCCGTTCAGATTCCCGCCCAGTAGCCGCCGACGCGAAGCTCTCAAAAATCCTCAGTGCGGCGCGCGCGACGTCATCTCTTCCCATATCTATGCAACTTTGTATCACTTTTCATTAGCAGGCAATTTCATTTTTGACGCCAATGTACTTCTGAATTCTGCCTGTGAACTAACGTGTCTACTCTGCGCCCCTATCGGTGTGCGATAAGAAAATCATGATCTTTGCGCACTAACCTAATTCGCGCGAGAAAGGGCCCATTCCCCCATGGTGAGTCTTCTCACTTCCCGCAGCCGGTCGATAGACCTGCTCGTTTGGTATGCCATCATATTCGTTTGGTCAATCACTGCTTTTGGACAAACCCAGCAGGTTGTTCTAGGAACTCAGCTTGTTGAGGCCTCGCTCGATAACGACAATAGTCAGACGGCAGAAGCATTTCCGGTAACGGCAACTGCCTCTGCTAAGGTCAATTCTCTTTCATTGTTTCTTGATGGCTCGAACAGTGCAACCACAGTCTGGGTCGGTCTCTACTCGAATCAATCTGGACACCCCAGTGCCCTGCTAAGCCAGGGTGCACTCACGCGGCCCTTGTCGGGCAAATGGAACTCTGTAAACATTCCCTCGGTGCCGGTGAAGCTGGGTACGCAGTATTGGGTTGCGTTGCTAGGCTTGAACGGCCAGATCGCGTTTCGCGATGTCACCGGTGGCTGTCATTCGGAAACAAGTCGACAAACGGCGTTGAGCTCGTTGCCAGCGACTTGGCAGACGGGCTCGAGATGGTCGACTTGCGTAGTCTCCATGTTCGGCTTCGCGTCCCTCAATACCGCCTCGTCCGTTTCCGTGTCCGTGTCCCCGACTACGGCGTCATTGCAGGTTGGTCAACAAAAGCAATTCGCTGCGACGGTCAGTGGAACCAGTAACACCGCAGTGACTTGGAAAGCTTCGGGTGGGACTATCACGAGCGGTGGTTTGTATACAGCCCCATCTTCTGCGGGAACTTATAACGTGACTGCAACCAGCGCCGCAGATTCGACCAAATCAGCCTCCGCTGTCGTCACGGTATCGCAGCCTACTCAAGTGTCGATTTCAATTTCGCCTAGCACGGTGACCCTGTCAACTGGAGGACAGGAGCACTTTACTGCCAGTGTGTCTGGGTCAAGCAACACGGGCGTCACTTGGGCCGCCTCAGGTGGGACTATAACGACGAGCGGTTTGTATACCGCACCATCTTCTGCGGGAACCTACAACGTAACTGCTACCAGCGCCGCAGATTCGACCAAATCAGCCTCCGCTGTCGTCACGGTATCGCAGCCCACTCAAGTGTCGATTTCAATTTCGCCTAGCACGGTGAGCCTCTCAACTGGCGGACAAGCGCAGTTTACTGCCAAAGTATCGGGGACAAGCAACACAGCCGTCACCTGGTCTGCATCGGGCGGCACAGTTGGCACCAGCGGGCTGTACGTTGCTCCGAGCGCCGCCGGGACTTATACGATAAAAGCCGAAAGCGCGGCAGACCCCACAAAATCTGCCTCGGCCACGGCGAGTGTGTCGGTTGCGCAATCGATTTCCGTCCGTGTCTCCCCGACAACGGTCGCTATGCCTCAGAAATGGCAACAGCAGTTTGCCGCCACGGTTTCAGGTTCCAGCAACACGAACGTTACTTGGTCGGTCAAACAAGGAACTGGAACGATTACGCAATCTGGACTCTACACATCACCGCAGGCTGTGGAAACTGACGTCATCACTGCTACAAGTCAGGCGGACAGCACCAAGTCGGCCAGTGCAAGCATCACTGTGGTAGCGCCGCACACAGTTTCCTTGAAGTGGTCGCCCTCTACATCTCCCAACATCAGCTATTACAAAGTGTATCGGGGAACCGTAAATGGAGGACCTTATAGTCTGCTCGCAAATAACGTGGTACTCGCGTCATATACGGACTCAAGTGTTCAATCCGGAAGTACTTACTACTACGTGACGACGGCGGTCGATTCAAGCGGAGTGGAAAGCAGCTATTCCGATGTGGCCCAAGCCGTGATTCCAATGCCATAACTTGCCGTCGCCATTCGCGCTCAGCGCGGACATACCTATGGTGCCTTCTAGGCCCATAGGTATGTAAATCCTCGGAATCTTTTCGCGGACGGGAGAGACGGCCTCAAGCTGTTTCTATGCGACTCCCAACGGAGGGGAAAGCGCCTACTCCACAACGGTAAGGGCTGTGATTCCGTAGGGACCAGCTATTTGCAATACCCCACAGGAGCCCGATGTGGATTTCCTTGTCCGCAGCTCTCCTATTCAAGCTTGCAAAAACATGGCTCCTTACTTTTCGATAAGTAAGGAGCCATCCTAATCGTTCGTGGATCGATCCACGAATTCGCTGGGTTAATCCAGTTGCTATTTCTGCTCGGAAGAGTTCGGCGGAGCAGTTGGAGCTTGCCCACCTTGGTGATGTCCCTGCCACTCTTCGTGCTTGCTTTGCATCGCGTCCCATTTCTTTTGCTGGTCTGAACTCAGAAGCGAGCGAATCTGGTCGTCGGATGTTTTATGGATATCCATCATTTTGGCGTGACGGTCAGCTTGCGAAACCGAGGAATCCGATCGCAAACTTTCCATTTGCGACTGCTCCGATTTCAAAATGTCCAAAACCTTGGATTGCTGGTCCGAGGTCAGGTTTAGTTCCTTCGTCAGCCTCTCTGTCCGCTTCGCGGGATCAAAATGGCCGTGCCCACGCCCGTGTTCGGGAGCGCCAGCTGGAGCCGACTGCTGATCATTGTTACCGCTGTCTTGCGCGACCGCAGAGGGCGTGATCGTATAGATGAGACCAGCCAGCATCAGGGCGAGCAAGCAATGTTTTAACATGGTATTTCCTCCTGTGAACCTTCGAATTGACCTGTCTGTATTAACCAGATTATGGGCTCGAAGTTGTAAAAATACCGTGACTTTTACGAATCTTTACTCAGCCAAGCCGACAACCCGGGACAAAACGGACAACTGTCAGCACATCCTGACCGTGAAAGATCTTGCTGCGTGCGGTCCAGGCCACTAAAAACTCCGCAATTTGCATCGCGATGAATAGATAAAATTTTACAGTTGTTTTGAACACGATCGGGCTATCATCCAACGCAGGCGCCAGTTGCAGGTCCACGAAATCCAGGAGAATGCGAGCACAAGGTGAGGGACGAATGGTCGATTGTCGCCATGCGTAGCGTAGCTTTCTGGCTACTGCTTGCTCTGTTGCCCGATCACGTCCATGCTCAAACTCCGCCAGCCCAACCGCCGGGCGGAACAATTTACGGTATGGTGAAATCCGGCAATATGCCCATTCCGGGCGCAGCCATTTCGATATCTCTCGGATCCTCGGCCGACAAAATCTCCACTTGGACTGACGTTGATGGCGGCTATTCAGCGGCTGTGCCCTCCTATGGCTCCTACACGGTTCGGGTGCAGATGGTCGCGTTTGCGAACAGCACGCAGCAGGTCGTCGTGGACGCTTCGCATCAAAACGCGCCAGCAGATTTCGAATTGACGCTTCTATCGCGCACCCGGGAGGCAAGTCCTCAACCCCGTAGGCCTGGACCTTCTACCGCAACAGCGCAGCGCGGATTTCAAAGTATTTCGAATGCAGGTGGTCAGGAAGGCGGCGGCAACTCGATCGGGGATGTCGTGCCCTCGGGCATGCCCATTCCAGGGATTGATCCGAACAGCGCAACCGAGTCGATCGCCGTTTCCGGAAACACGTCCAGTCCCTTGAACGCAATGAGTGGAAACGAGCTTGAGGATCGGATCAATGATGCTCGCCAGCAGGGAGGCGGCTTCGGAGCACCGGGCGGATTCGGCGGCGGCCAGGGAGGGTTTGGCGGAGGTGGCGGGCGCGGAGGTGCGATGACGATTGTGGGACGGCGGGGTTTTGATATTAATCACCCTCATGGGTCGATCTACTATGGAGTAGGCGATTCGGCTCTCAATGCCGCGCCGTATTCATTGACCGGCGAACCCGTTACGAAGCCGGGATACCTGCAGGACAGCTTCGGCGGTTCCATGGGCGGGCCGCTAAACATTCCCAAGATTTATCACGGCGGCGCCAACACTTTTTACTTCATCAACTATAACGGCAAACGCGGCGAGAACCCTTTCGACCAGTTTTCTACGGTGCCGACCCTGCTGGAACGGCAGGGAAATTTCTCACAGACCACCTCCACGTCAGGCGCTGAGGCAGGCCGGCCGGTGGAGATTTACAATCCCGCGACCAACACTCCTTTCCCGAACAATACGATTTCCCAGATTAATCCGGTTGCCGCCGGATTGCTGGCCTATATCCCGCTTCCGAATCTCCCAGGGGATTATCAGAACTTTCATTTCGTGAGTGCGGCGAACAACAGCAGCGATGATCTGAATGTGCGTGTTAATCACACGTTCGGCGCGGCTCCGGCGGGAGGACGCCGCCGGGGCAGAAATGCTCCGCGCAACAATCTGACGTTTGGCTTCCACTATCACGGGTCGAATTCAACCATCGTTAATCAGTTTCCGTCGGTCGGCGGCAGTACGAACGTCCGTAGCTTTGATGTGCCGGTCGGCTATGTGCGAAGCATCGGCAAGCTGACCAATAGCGTGAGATTCGATTTCAACCGTAGCCGGACGCGCACGCAAAATCTCTATGCCTTTAATAACGACATTACGGGGGCGTTGGGAATGAGTGGGGTCTCGCAGAATCCGTTTGATTGGGGCTTGCCGAATCTTTCCTTTACTAATTTTTCCAGCCTCCAGGATACAAATCCACAGCTCCTGCGGAACCAGACGTACACATTTTCCGATAGTGTTGTCTGGACTCACGGCAAGCACTCATGGCGGTGGGGTGGCGACTTCAGGCGCGTGCAACTGAACACTGAAACGGATAGTAATGCGCGCGGCTCGTTCATCTTTACCGGCCTCAACACTTCCCAGCTGAATGCGGCCGGCCAGCCCGTGCCTGGCACAGGTTATGACTTTGCCGACTTTCTACTCGGATTACCCCAGCAGACTTCTGTTCAGTTTGGTCAAAACAATTATCACTTCCATGGCAACTATTGGGACCTGTATACGCAGGACGAATGGAAAATGCGCGGGAATCTGACATTGAATCTCGGCGTCCGTTACGAATATGTCTCGCCTCTTACAGAAGAGAACAATCGGATTGCGAACCTTGATCTCTCGCCGGCAGTGCTGAATCCGCTGCTAGGTACGCCCTTGGTTGCACTGGTATTGCCCGGACAAATCGGACCCTACAGTGGTAGCCTCCCCGCCAGTCTGGTGCGCCCCGACCGTCTGGATTTTGCGCCGCGAATCGGTTTTGCCTGGAAGCCGCTTTCCAAAACCGTGGTGCGCGGCGGATATGGTATCAACTACAACACGGGAGCGTATCAAGGTATTGTGCAACAGTTGGCCTTTCAGCCTCCGTTCTCGACCGCCGAGACGAACATCCAAACCGGTCCGGGAGATCTGACCCTGCAGAGCGGTTTTCCGCCACCCTTAGCCAATGGCATCACCAATAATTACGCAGTCAATCCTAATTACCGGCTCGGTTACGTGCAGATTCGCAATTTGGACATTCAACAGCAGATTCGGCCCACGCTATTGCTAAACATCGACTACACGGGAACCAAGGGCACCGACCTCGACATTCTGGAGGCACCCAACCGGACTACTACGAGCATTCGTATTCCGAATGTTGAGGCGTTTACTTTCGAGAATTCGGTTGGAGACTCCGAAGCCAATGCCGGTTCCGTACGCTTTCGCAAGCGCTTGTCCAAGGGCTTTTCGATTGGTGGCATCTATACATTTTCCAAGTCGATCGATGACGCATCTTCCATCGGCGCGGGAACAACTTCCAGCGCCAGCACTCCCGGTCTCGGTGCCGGGGGAACTGGCGCGCGCGGCGGCGGTCCTGCCTCGACTAGCACTGGGTCAGCCAACGTGGCGCAGAATGCTTTTGACCTGTCAGCGGAACGCGGACTCTCAAGCTTCAATCAAACGCATAAATTCACCGCAGATTATTTGTTGGAGCTTCCATTTGGACACGACAAACGCTGGCTCACCGGAAACACTCCGCTGCGTGCGATCTTTGGCGACTGGCAGTGGAGTGGAGACTGGAGTCTCGCCTCCGGACTTCCGTTCACTCCTCGTCTGCTAGGGACCTTTGCCGACGTGAATCGCGGGACCAATGGCACGCTTCGGCCTGATCTGGTTCCCGGCCAATCGATTGCGATTTCCAATCCCTCGATTGAAAGGTGGTTTAATACCGCGGCATTTGTGGCGCCCCCGACCGGGCAATATGGCGATGCACGCCGCAATAGCATCATTGGGCCTGGAAGCAAAGTTTTTGACATGGCTTTCACAAAAGTTGTCCCGCTAAGGGAGTCGCGTGTTTTGGAGTTCCGGGCACAAGCTACTAACGTCTTTAACATACCGAATTATTCTTCGATTGATACGATGGTCACATCGCCCACATTTGGCCGGGTCACAGCGGCTGGCGCCATGCGGCAAATTACGATCACAGCGCGGTTTCGCTTTTGAGGACAACAGAGATGCGTCCCACTCCAATCCAAAGTCCGCGCAAGATTCTTGCAGTAGTGCTCGAGTTCGCACTCTTGTGTTCTTCGCTTTTCTCGCAGCAGGAAGCGGAGTACACCTTTCACGTCCAAAGCGATCTGGTGCTGGTAAATGTGACAGTCAGAGACAAGAGTGGAAATTTTGTTCGGAATCTCAAACCAGAGGATTTCACGGTCCTCGAGGACAATAAGCCGCAGAAAGTTACTTCCTTCGATGTAGAAAACATCGACGCTGTCGCATCGCAGGACGTGGCTCAAGCGAAACCTCTGCCCGGCACATCGTCTCAAACAAACCCGGTGGGCGCTGCGGCGTCTGCTGCGAACATCGCCGATCAGTTTAAAGATCGCCGTCTCATCGTTCTGTTCTTCGATCTTTCCGCAATGGAACCTGATGAAATTGATCGGGCTGTCACATCTGCCGAGCACTATGTCGACACGCAGATGGCCCCTGCGGACATCGTCTCAATTGTTTCTCTGGGCAGTTCGTTGTTAGTCAACCAGGATTTCACTTCCGATCGCGAGTTGCTTAAGAAACAGCTCCAGGCTTTCGGCGAGGGCAGCGGCCAAGGCTACGAAGAAGGCACGACGGGCACGACCGAAGGTACGCCAGATACGGGTCAGCCATTCACGGCGGACGATACGGAATACAACATCTTCAATACCGACCGGCGCCTCGAGGCGTTGCGTTCAGTGGCGGAAAAACTCTCTCATCTGCAGCAGAAGAAATCGCTGATTTATTTCTCCAGCGGCATGGACCGCACGGGCATCGAAAACCAGTCAGAACTGCGGGCGGCCACTAACGCGGCTGTACGTTCCAATCTTGCGATTTACACCATGGATTTGCGGGGTCTACAGGCGATTGTGGCCGGTGGGGAAGCGCAGAACGCTAGTCTGCGCGGCACTTCCGCTTATTCTGGCCAGTCCATGATCAACGCCTTTAACTCCAACTTCACGACCCAAGAAACGCTGGTTACGCTGGCAAGCGATACGGGCGGACGCGCCTTCCTCGACTCGAACGATTTCAGCCAGGTCTTCAAAGGGGTGCAACAAGATACTTCAACCTACTATCTCCTCGGCTTTCGCAGTACCAATTCGGCCCGGGACGGGCGCTATCGGCGCATAGTAGTAAAAGTTAAGGTTCCTGGCGTGAAGATCGACTACCGGCGCGGTTACTATGCTCCGGCGGATTACCAGCATTCCACCAAAGAAGATAAAGAGTTGCAGCTTCAGGAAGCACTCGCTTCCGAGTTGCCTGTTACAGATTTGCCGCTCTACCTGAGCGCGGCCTACTTTCGAATGGAGGCCAACAAGTTTTTCATTCCAATCTCGCTGGCGGTGCCGGGCTCACAAATCCCTTTTGTGCGCAGTAGTGACCGTGACAAGGCAACTTTGGACGTCATTGGCATGGTCATGGACAGCGAACACCACCCTGTTACCAGAATTCGCGACACGGTCAAACTCGCAGTAAACACTTCGTCAGAGGTGCAGAAAAAAAATGTGCAGTATGACACCGGGCTGAGCTTGCCTCCCGGTAAATATCACCTCAAGTTTGTCGTGCGCGAAAACCAAACCGGGCGCATGGGCTCATTCGAAACTGACCTGGACGTTCCTGATCTCAAATCGCAACCGCTCAAGATGAGTTCGATTGTGCTCGCCAGTCAACTGCAACCTGCTCCAAAGAAGGGTTCGACTTCCAACCCTCTCATTCGCGACGGCACGGAGATCATTCCAAGCGTGACCCACGTCTTCTCCTCCGCGCAGCACCTGCGGCTCTATTATGAAGTTTACGATCCGGGCCGGTCGATTGCGGCGCAGCCTTCGGAATCAGGAGCAGCGAAGCTAGGTATCCATCTGCTCACGAACGTCGCTTTTTTTCTCGGCAAAGCCAAAGTGTTCGAAAGTTCGCAGGTCGAACTCACGGAGTTAAATGCTCGCGACCGCAAGGCCGGAGTTTTCCAGTTGGACCTTGCACTCAGCACGCTGAAGCCGGGGTTTTACACCTGCCAGGTCAATGTCATCGATGATGCGGCTGGCCATTTCCTTTTCCCGAGGCTCGCGCTTTTAATACGACCCGAAAAAACTACCGACGCCACTGGAACTGGCGCCACGCGTGTACCTTGACTAATTACGCGTTCTTCCAGAGGCGGATTTCCGTATTCGAATTCGTTGCTGAAAACGGCGCGACACACAAAACTATCCAGGTTCGCAATTCGTGCCGCGCCGGATATAAACATTTATAGGTAACCAAAATGGCCGCATGATCATCATTACTTAAGAAGGCGGGCGTATGTCGCTGGGCTGGCATTTCTGGAGCAACGGTCTAGGAACACGTTGGGTTCGAGTCGCCCTTGTTCCTGTGGCGCTGCTAGCACTTCTTTCAGCTCGCAGCCTCGCTCCTGCCTTCCCGCAAGCGCCTTCGATTCACGCCGCAGTCAGTGGCGTCTCACACCACGATCAGCGGCCTCGCTTTGACAACGACGGGCGGCAGTGCTGCCCGCCGAATGACACCGTGATGCTCTCGCCTCCGGAGCCGACGCGAGCTTCAATGACGCTGGCAACAGCGCTCGCTATTCCCTTTCCCACTGAAGGCGCTCATTACAACCGTCCCCCTCCCATTCGATAAACCTCCTCAAACTCTGCCGCGTCACAGGCGGTGGCGGCGGCAATTCTGCAAGCACGAAGTCAAGAACAACAAGACTTCAAATTCTGCCCGCAATTTCGCGACGGCAAAAGTGAGGACCATAAATGGAACAGATAGAAATGGAGCAGCTCAGACAAAAGCTTGAACTTCAGCGCCTCGAAATCATGCACTTCCTGAGTAGGCTTGACGAGGAGGCGCGCTCGCTGGATGTTGACGCGGCGCAAGACAGCGCGGACCAATGCATCAGCAATATGTCGAAGGAGTCTTTGTTCGAGCGGAGTAGCCAGCGAAAGACCCTCTTGCGTCTGGTCGAAGCCGCGATTCGGCGAATCGATGACGGCTCGTTTGGAATATGCTTCGGCTGCGGCGATGATATCCCCGATCGACGGTTGCGGGCTTTGCCGTGGACACAATTCTGCCTTAGATGCCAGGAGGCTATCGAAGAGGAAGTGGGCGCCACCTTATCAGCCCGAGCCCCGTTACCGACCGCCGGGGCGTGGAGGCGAGCAGGATAAGCGTCTCTAATGGCCGCCCCAAAGGCCACCAGAAGCTCGAAATAAACGAAATCGATTCTGTCGCACCCGATGTAAAAGCGGCAGGCGGATCTCAGATCTTTACAGTTGCTTGGAGGTGGTTCGATGAAAAAAGTAAGTTTGATTGCCGTGGCGTTATTTTCCGCGGGATTGTCTGCGCAAGACGCGATCCCCGGCGGAACGATTTTGCCTGTTCAGTTGAATTCTCCTGTGAAATCGGACAAGGCCCGATCGGGCCAATTAATCAGCGGCCGAATTATGCAGGACGTGCCCTTGACTGCTACTTCAAAAATTCGCGTTGGTGCCAAAGTAGTCGGGCAGGTAGTTAGCGTCCGACCAGCGAGAGAGGGAAACGGAGCCGAGATTGTATTGCGCTTCGATACAGTCGCCGTAGGAAGCCGGCGCATCCATGTGACCACAAATCTGAGGGCGCTCGCCAACATGATGGAGGTGTCCGAAGCGCAGGTCCCGGAGAGTGGACCGGACCGTGGAACTTCCGAAAATAGTTGGACCACCGATCAGATTGGCGGCGAGGTGAACTATCACGGAGGTGTTATTTCCAAGGGTTTGTTGGCAGTCGGAAATTCTGTGCCCAATGGTGCGCTCGTACGGGTTGCGTCGAAAACTGGCACGAAGTGCCGCGGCGAGGTCGATGCTAACCACGAGCCCCAAGCATTATGGGTCTTCGCTTCCGATGCCTGTGGTCTGTACGGTCTGCCCGACGTGACCCTGACACACGCGGGTCG
Organism: uncultured Acidobacteriota bacterium; assembly: GCA_963842075.1. Lineage (GTDB taxonomy): Bacteria > Acidobacteriota > Terriglobia > Terriglobales > Acidobacteriaceae > Sulfotelmatobacter. The sequence goes on from CAWJFA010000026.1 coordinate 316,761, forward strand.
GATCGATCCGATTGGGGAGATCATACTGTCGTCGAAGAAAGGTAGCCTGAATATACGAGCTGGGAGTGGGATGTTGTTGCGAGTGAATGACGATGCCCGGTGAGCGCTGACGGGCGTATCGACCTTTTCGCTCGTCACACCGGCATAAGGCTCGTTCACCCAAAAGCCGGTCATTTGCGATCTGTTTCGCAGTCTCCCATTCTCGCCTGAGGCGTAGTGTCCCTTGACAGCTAACTATATTTCTGCAATTATCGAAACATGCCAGTTGCCACAAGCCACACAGCCTTTCACTCAAGAGGGAACTAGACAAAATCGGCTCAGACGATAACACCCGTCGCGCACGTGTAATTTCTCATCTATGATGCTGGTTACGAACATACCCCGAGACGTTGCAGCGTAAGCGACGAATATGAACTCACCCCTTCCTTTTTTTCCCCGACCCGCCCCGGGTCCGGCAAGTATTTTGCTGGTCCGCCTCGCCGTGGGCCTGATCTTCCTTACCCAAGGTATTCTCAAATACATCGATCCAAACATGGGCATCGTGCGCTTCGCGCGGATTGGATTTCCGCACCCGTATTTCACGGCGCGCTATGTCGGTGCTTTCGAGATCGTGAGCGGATTGCTGGTCCTGTTGGGTTTAAAAACTAGGGTAGCGGCCATTCCGCTACTGATCATTATCTCGACCGCTATTGCGACCACCAAGATTCCAGAGCTGTTTCGCTCAACCCAGGGATTCTGGTATATGGTGAGCGACGCTCGAACCGACTTCGCAATGTTTTGCTGTCTGCTTTTTCTCATCGTTTCCGGTGGAGGCACTTGGTCTCTCGATGCCAAACTCGCCGACCATACAAAAACCGAAGAATAATCTTGCAGGCCCGGGGACACGAAGACCTTTGCGCGAGTTGTCGCTCCTCTACCTGCAGCTTGGGACGACAGCTTTCGGTGGCCCAGCGGCGCATATCGCAATGATGGAGGATGAGGTCGTCCGGCGCCGCAGCTGGCTGACACGAGAAGAATTCCTCGATCTTTTGGGTGTCATCAATCTGATACCCGGCCCCAACTCCACCGAGATGGCAATCCAGATTGGATATCGCGTGGCAGGTTGGCCGGGGCTGGTGATGGGAGGAGTCTGCTTCATCCTGCCAGCTGCGCTTCTTACGCTGGCCCTCGCGTGGGTTTATGTTCGCTATGGCACGATGCCGCAAGCCGCCAGAGTTTTGTATGGAATCAAAGCAGTCATGATTGCAGTCGTCCTGCAAGCCATCTGGAACCTTTCTCGAACTGCGGTCAAGAGCAGGGTGCTGGCAATTGTTGGAAGCCTCGCAGTTCTTGCAAACGCATCGGGGCTGAACGTGCTGCTCGTTCTCCTGGGCGCGGGAATCGCAGCGATGGCCGCGAAAAGAGCGGCGTCCGGTCTCAAAGCGATTTCCTTACAAGCTCTGGCTTTACCTCTTCCCGGAAACATTTCTAGCCTGACTGGACTGTTGGGAACCGGCGTTCCGTTTGGCCTTGTACCGCTATTCACCTTTTTTCTGAAAGTTGGAGCGGTGCTTTTTGGAAGCGGCTATGTTCTTCTCGCTTTTCTTCGAACTGATCTGGTAGTTCGTCTCGGTTGGCTCAGCGACAAGCAATTACTTGACGCGATCGCCGTTGGACAAATGACTCCAGGGCCTGTTTTCACCACTGCCACTTTCATCGGTTACCTGTTAGGTCATGTTCCTGGTGCGGTAGTAGCAACCATTGGAATTTTCCTTCCATCTTTTATCTTTATAGCGATCGTCGGTCCTCTGGTTCCCCGTCTGCGAAAATCCGCCACGGTGGGTGCATTCCTTGATGGAGTGAATGTGGGTGCGCTGGCATTGATGGTTGTCGTTACCTGGCATCTGGGCCGTGCCGCCCTCGTCGACGTCCCCACCGTAGCATTGGCCGTCTTGAGTGCAATTGCGCTCATTCGATTCAGAATCAACTCAACGTGGCTGATCTTAGCGGGAGGAATGGTTGGCTACGTAGCGGAGCGGGTGGTCGCTTAAATTTGAGAATGGCGGGGCTTTTCTGCTGAACGAACAACGCTCGAAGGAAAAACATTATGAAAGACGCTTTTCAATCCAGACGCCGATTCTTGAAAGGTGCGGCAATAACGACCGGAGCAGCGTTGCTCTCGCGCGCAGCTGGCTTCAGTCAGACTCCAACATCGACGCCAGCCTCTGGCATATCTGAGCCGGGTTCGGCGGAATACACGCTACGAATCAGAGTGTCCCCGGTTGAGATCGCACCCAATCGAATTATTTCCACAACGACATACAACGGCCAGTTCCCCGGACCATTGATCCGCCTCAAGGAAGACCAGCCCGTCACGGTGGACATTCTCAACGACACGGATGTTCCCGAGCAGCTCCATTGGCACGGGCAGAAGGTGCCTGTCGATGTAGACGGCGCGTCTGAGGAAGGAACGCCGTTCGTTCCGGCACACGGCAAACGCCGAATCACGTTCACTCCCGGCCCGGCGGGTTTCCGCTTTTATCACTCTCACAATCGGGCTGGCGCGGACCTCTATGCGGGACAGTACAGTGGACAGGTCGGTCCGGTTTACATCGAGCGCAAGCAGGATCCGGGCAACTATGATCGCGAAGTTTTTCTCACCCTTAAGGAGTTCGAACCAACGCTCAGCAGAGGCGGGGACATGCCGCAGACCTTCCTTCCGCCGGTGAAAGTCAAAACGCTTGAAGAGCAGGGCGAATCCGCCATGAAGGCCTCCCTCGCCAAAGGCATGCCTCATGGTTACGAAGTCGGCTACGGCTCGTTCACGATTAACGGACGCATGCTGTGGCACGGCGAGCCCGTGCGAGTGAAAGCCGGCGAACGGGTCTTGTTTCATGTCTTGAACGGAAGCGCCACTGAAATTCGTAGTCTTGCCTTACCCGGCCATTCCTTCCTCGTTGTTGCTTTAGACGGAAATACTGTGCCGAATCCGGCACGAGTTCCGGTGCTCTGGCTAGGGACAGCCGAAAGAATCTCGGCCATCGTCGAGATGAATCACCCCGGGGTCTGGATCATGGGCGATCTCGCCGACGATGATCGCCATCGTGGTATGGGCATCGTGGTCGAATACGCTGGCCACAAAGGCAAAGGCCAGTGGATTCCACCGGTTCCGTATCAGTGGAACTACCTGCGCTTTGCGAAACCAGCAGCAGCCGTTCTGCAGCCAGACGAGACGATCGAAATGATATTCGTAAAAGACAATGCTGCCGAGGAAGGTTTTAATCGCTGGACGATTAACGGCATAGCCTATCCCATGACAGGACAAATGGTCCCGTCTTCTTTCCAGGTGAAGCAGGGCATGCGTTATCGCATTCGCATGCGCAATGCTAGTGACGACATCCATCCCATCCATCTTCACCGCCATAGTTTTGAACTTACGAAGATCGCCGGAAAGCCTACTTCCGGAATCTTCAAGGATGTGGTCATGCTGGGCGGGTATCAAGAAGCTGAAATAGATTTTGTTGCCGACAATCCCGGGCTGACACTGTTTCACTGCCACCAGCAGCTGCATATGGACTTCGGCTTCATGACGCTTTTCGAATATGTGTAGGGTTCTGCCAAAGTAGTGCCGACCAGGGATGAAAACGAGATCCATCCCCAGCGGACGACGGACACGTGGATTATCCGTGGGCGTTCTTCGGCGTTTGTCTGAGCCCGGCTCGTAGTCCTTGCGCTACGATTCTTTGATATCCTCCGTGGTCAAGCGACGCCATCACGGCGGCCGCGATGCCGCCGGGAGTTGTAGCTTCCTCTAACAATTTCTTCAGAGGCAAATCACCCGCACGCCAGGCGGCAATCCCGTCTGCCAGAGCGTGCGCGGCAGCCAGGCGCGCAGTCTTGCGATCCAGCCCAATCGCTTCCGCCGCTGCGGCCAGCGCTGCCAGCGCATGATAGCCGTGGCTGCTTGAGTAAGTCACGGTAAAGGCGTCGAACTGCTTCTCAGGAATTTCTACCACCGCGCCGACTAACTTAAACAAATCCTGCACTTCCTTACGCTCAGAACTAGAGAGGCCGCGGCCAAAGGTCAGCGCGGTCAGTCCGTGGCGATTGCGGCAAACAGGGCTAGGCATCGCTCGCACCCAGCGCACCGGCTCTCCGAGTCCGTCCTGTAGTCTGGAGAAAGGAACGCCTGCCGCGAGGCTCACCGCCGTAATGCGCCGTCGGATGCGGTGCGCTCTAATTTCTTGCAGCAACTTGAGCACGGAATCGGGCCGCACCGCGATCACCAACAAATGAGCCAATTCCATGGCCCGGCGCAGATCGGATTCGACGATTACGCCGTACTGCCGCTTGAGTTGTCGCAACTTCGTTGGATGCCTGTCGTGCACGACTATCGGGCGATCGTATTCAGCTAGCCGCAATCCTGCCACAAGCGCGCTCGTAATACGGCCTCCGCCGAGAAAAACGGTGGCCTTCACGACAGTCCCGAGCAGGCCTCGTCGGCCGCTCCGACAAGCTTCTGCACATCGGCATCCGTGTGCGCGGTCGAAATGATCCAGTGCAGGCCGTTGGACGGCGTCATATAAATTCCTCGGTCAAGCAGCCGGTGCACAAAGCGCGAACAGAGTTTCGTGTCCACGTACTTGCAGTAATCGCGGTAATCGTGAATGGCATCCCGCTCAGTAAAATAAATCTGGAACATCGGCCCGAAGCCCTGCACGATCGCTTTTGTATTGCGCCGGCGAAATACTTCCCGGAGGCCAGAAATGGCTCTATTGCCCAGGGCGTGAAGCTTGCGATAAGTGTCTTCGCCGGACAAAAGTTCCAGGTTCGCCACAACCACTTTCATGGTCAGGCGATGCCCATTAAAGGTGCCATAATGCAGAACCATGTTTTCGTTCCAACGCATGCGATCGAGAATCGAGCGCGGTCCCGCCACGGCTCCAACCGGAAATCCCGCTCCCAGCGCCTTGCCGAATGTGCTGATATCGGGCTTCACGCCGTAATATTCCTGGCAGCCGCCCGGAGCGTAACGGAACCCGGTGACCACTTCGTCAAGAATCAGCAATGCGCCACACTCGTGCGTGAGCTGGCGCAAGCGCTGCAAGTATCCATCGCGCGGAAGTATGCAGCCCATATTGGCCATAATCGGTTCTGTAATGACAGCGCATAATTCGTGTTCGTGCCTCCTCAGCACCGCCTCCAGTGCGGGCAAATCGTTCCACGGCGCCAGCACCACATCGTCAAAGGTCGAAGGGGGAATGCCGTCGGAGTCCGGGATGCGTGCAGGGTTTTCAACCGGGCCCAGCTGTTCTGGCGGATGGCTGTGCGCGTTCAGAAGATAGGGATCGTACCACCCGTGATAGTGTCCTTCGAATTTCAGGAATTTGTGCCGCCCGGTATGGGCGCGGGCCAGGCGCAAAGCGAGCATGGTCGCCTCGCTGCCCGTATTGGTGAACCGCACAACCTCGGCGGATGGCACCATGCGGCAAAAACTTTCCGCAGCTTCCACCTCCGCTGAAGTCGCAGCAGCGAAGTGGGAGCCTTCCGCCATTGCGTCCGACACCGTCTTGACCAGCGTTGGGTGGGCATGTCCCTGGATGAGCGCTCCAAACGACATCATAAAATCAATGTATTCGTTGCCATCTGCATCCCAGACGTGCGATCCCTGGCCGCGTTCCAGCACGACCGGGCCCCCTGAATACACAGCAGCACCACGCGATGGCGAGTTTACGCCTTCGACCAGGGATCGCTGTCCACGTTCAAACCACTGTTGGGAGCGGGTGCGATTTCGCGTCTCGCTTGTTTGCGCCATGTTGGATTGAATTTATATCTGAATTCGACTTGACCTGCTGCCGCCTCAGTCTGCGATGCCACCGCCATCCACCACGAGCGCGGCGCCCGTCATGAAAGAAGAATCATCCGAGGCCAAAAATAACGCGGCCTTCGCGATCTCGTCCGTTGTGCCGATCCGACCCAGCGGCCGCTTAGCACATCCGGCCAGATAATCTTCCCACTTCATACCACGCATCCGCGCGTCTTCAGGAAGCATGGGGGTATCAACTTCGCCGGGACAAATGCAATTTACACGGATGCCCTGCCGCCCATGGTCGATGGCCATCGCCTTAGTCAGCAGCACAACGCCGCCCTTCGACGCGCAATAGGCAACCGCGGCGTCGCCACCCGCAATGCCCCATCCGGAACTGTTGTTGATGATCACTCCGCGGCGCTGCTCGATCATGTGAGGCAATGCAGCCTTTGACATCAGAAAAGTCCCCTTTAGATTGACATCCATCTGCAAATCCCACTCTTCCTCCGTGCAGTCGACAGCAGTATGCGGAAGGAAAACCCCCGCGTTGTTGAACAATATATCGAGAGCGTTATATATGCGCAGGGTCTCGTTCACCGCGTGCCCACACTCCGCCACGACGCGCACATCCGTCCGAATAAAAACGGCCTCGCCCCCATCTTTCATAATTTTCTCGGCAACTGCGCGTCCCCGCTTTTCGTCGCGCCCGGTGATCGTCACCTTGGCGCCTTCTGTCGCAAAAAGCATTGCCGTAGCTTCGCCAATGCCGGATGTACCACCTGTGATCAGGGCGACTTTATTTTCCAACCGCATGCTTATCCCGACCCCGCCAACCCACCGCCGTCCACCACAAGCGCCGTACCTGTCACAAACGATGCCGCCTCACTGGCAAGATACAGCGCTGCCTGCGCGATCTCCTCCGGCTTGCCGACACGACCTAAGGGACGATTGGCCGACCCAGCAAGAAACTGATTCTCCGTTTCGCCCAACTGGCAGGCCTCGCTGCGTAGCATGGCGGTATCTGTATCGCCGGGACAGATGCAGTTTACGCGAATATTTTGCCGCCCATGGTCAATCGCCATGGCTTTAGTCATCAATACAACCGCGCCCTTCGATGCGCAATAAGCGGCCGCCCGTGCTCCGCCCGCCAACCCCCACCCAGAGGCCATGTTGATGATCGAACCACCCTGCGCGTTGGCCATGATCGGGATGACCCCGCGGCACATTAAGAAAATGGACTTTACATTGACTGCCATCACCGCATCCCAATCCGCCTCACTGATCTCAACCACCGAGGCTCGACGGATGATGCCAGCGTTGTTAAGTAGGATATGAATGCCACCGAAGTTGCGGACTGTGCGTGCCACCACCCGGCGGCATTCGGCGGCGCAGGTCACGTCTGCTCGTTCAAACACCACGCGACCACCGGCCTCACAGATTTCACGTGCCACTGCCTCGCCCGCTTGCTGGTTCAGGTCGATCACGCTCACCGCCGCGCCTTCTCGTGCAAAAAGCAGGGCAGCAGCCCGGCCAATACCGCCAGCGGCCCCGGTAATGAGAGCTGTCTTGCCCCGAAGTTGCGTACCACTCATTATTTCTGTCTGCCCTCTAGCTAGAGGTGGCCTCATCCGCGCCCGGACAGTGCCATTTTCACTCGGTCGGGCGTGAATGGCACTTGCCGGATTCGTCCGCCTGTCGCATCGAAAATTGCATTGCCAATGGCTGCCGCAACCAGTGTGATCGCCGTCTCTCCCGCGCCGGTCGCTTTCGCTGATGGCCGGTCTATAAAAATGATTTCGATAGCTGGGACAAGGATTCCGAGCCACAGCGTGCTATAGCTCTCCCAATCGGTGGAAGTTACTTTGCGATCATCCCAGGTAATTTCTTCCCCGAGAGCGCGGCTCATTCCTTGTAATATCCCACCTTCGATTTGATTACGTAAGCCGTCAGGGTTGGAGATCGGTCCACAATCGTGCGCAATGACAAACCGTCTGGGCTGGACCTTCCCGCTTGCCTGATCCACGTCCACTTCGGCAACGAGCGCGGCATATCCGTTGTCGCCTTCGTACGCGACACAAGCGAGTCCACGTCCTGTCACGGTACCGGCGCGTGCATTACCGGGCTTGGGAGACGGACGGGCTTCCCAGTTTGCGGTTTTGGCGGCGGCCCTCACGACATCGATCACTCGAGAATCGCTGAGATAGTGCAAGCGGTACGCGACCGGGTCTGCCTTCACATACGCGCTTATCTCGTCCATAAAGCATTCGTGCGCGAACGTGTTCTGCAAGCGCAACGGAGAGCGCAGCGGCCCGGTGAAAAAGGGCGACGCCACAGCATGAGTCAGCACACGCTCACTGCGGATCGATCCTGCTCCGCCGCACTTGCCGCCAATGCATCCTGCCAAATATGAGGGCACCGCATTGTTGCGGTTCCGAAGTTCTTCGGTGGGCTCAGCGGCTGCGCGCGGAGTAACGGTCTCGGGATCAAAACCGGCCAGCATGCCTGTAATTACATTTCCAGGTTTGTCGTATCCGGGTCTTCCGCCGAGCGAAGCCTCCCACGCCTCACAATCCCATGCCGTGATCGCGCCACTCGCATCGATTCCAACCTGTTGCTCGATCACGCACGCGGAGCCGTAGTTTTCGGAAATGAATTCATCCTGTCGCGTGAGCTGCACGCGAACCGCTCTGTGTACGGCTTGTGACAGGAGCGACGCATCGTAGGAGACGGTATCCGCGGCGTTGATTCCATAACAACCGGCACCGCGCACAAAGACTACGCGCACGTTGTTGACCGGCAAGCCCGTCAGCTCCGACACGCCGTGCTGCGTCGGATAAACTGACTGCGTCGCCGACCAAACGGTCGCATGATCTCCCTGCATATCGGCCACCGCGCATGATGAACCAATCGAACCATGCGCCTGATAGGGATGCAAATATGTGGCTTTCAGAACTTGCTTCGCCGATTTCAGCTTTTCGTCCACGTCCCTGGAATCGACGAGCATGACTTCACGCGACGGCTGTTCCCGCATGTGATCGTAGAAGTCTTTTTGCGCAGGCAGCCCAGGACCCGGCTTCCAGGCGACCTTCAGCTTCTTGGCCGCTTGCACTGCCTGCCACTGCTTCTCCGCGACAACTCCGACGAAATTATTTCGCACGACCACCTTAATGACTCCAGATATTTGCCGCACCGATTCTTCATCCACATTCGCGACGGTTCCTCCCGTCTCCGGCGGACGAACGACTCGACCGTGGACCATTCCCGGCACGTGCACGTTGTGAATGAAGTCAAATGTTCCGGTCATCAGGGCGACTCTGTCCATCGACGGGATAGGTTTCCCCAGCACACTCCAATCGCCCGGCGATCTCCGCTTCGCCTTGGCGTTCAGCATGATGTCGAAATGTTTGCCCCCAAGCAGCTCACCGTAGCTGACGCTGCGTCCGCTCTTAGCGCGAATGACACCGTCTTCAACTGTTAGCTGGTCCGCCGACACATCGAGCCTCTGCGCGGCCATTCCCACGAGAGCCTCACGAGCCGTGGCAGCCGCCTGCGCCAGGTTCTGCGAATTAAAATTGGTCGGCGTGGACTGGCTGCCCGACGTAGTCCCCTGATCCGGCGTGACCGATGTATCGCACTGAATCAGCGTCACCTTATGAATCGACACACACAATTCTTCGGCGACCAATTGCGTCTGGGCCGTATACATGCCTTGCCCGAAGTCGCATTTGCCGGTGTACGCGGTCACCTTGCCATCGGACGCAAGAGCAAGCCAGGAGTCGAGCTTCGCCGGATCAACATGCGATGGATGAGTATCGAATGGGCCCTGAGCCGCGGAGAACGGTCCCATCACCGATGCCGCGCTGAAGCTTACAACCAGCGCGCCAGAAGCCTTGATGAAGTCGCGGCGGGAGAATTCTTTTTCGATCCGCCAATCTTTGATACCGACTTCTTTCATGCGTGCCTCGTCTGATAGCGCTTGATTGCCCGCATCATCCGTGTGTGCGCAAAACAGCGGCACAAGACGCTCGACATTGCCTCACGTATCTCATTATCGGAAGCGTTCGGTTGTTCATCGAGCAGCACCTTTGCCGTAAGGATCACGCCGCTAAGGCAGAACCCGCATTGCGCCGCACCTTCGTCGATGAAAGCTTGCTGAATCGGATGTGGTTTTTCCGGATCTCCCAAGCCTTCGAGCGTCGTAACCTCTCGCTCTTTCACAGCCCTGACTGGCATCACGCAGGAACGCGTCACCTCCCCTTGAACCAGGACCGTGCAGGCTCCGCACTGCGCGAGGCCACAGCCGAACTTAGGTCCACGCAATTGCAGCTCATCTCCTAGCACATACAGCAGAGGCGTTTCCGGATCGACATCAACCGTGTGCACATGACCATTTACTTTGAGAGAAATCGCTGCCATAATCTGGCTCCCTCAACGGTTACAAAAGCTTACAACGGATTCCTACTGTAGTGCGCTCGTCATCATCGACGCTTGAGAGCCTCTAGTTCGTCCATGGTACGCGGCCAGTCCGCTCCCAGTAGTCGCGACAAACTTCGATCTGCAAGCACCTTTCCGCCGGTCTGGTAGCGAGCGCAATAGTTCGTTTCTTTGTCCGCATAACGAATGCGCAGAACCTTGTCGCCACACCGGGGACACGGCTCCCCATAACGGCCATGCACCGCCATACCTTTGCGAAATGCGGTAACCTTTTCAGGGAATCCGGTGCTCGCTTCGGCTCGCAACCGATCCATCCAGAGTTCCAGCGTCTGCCGAGCAGCAGCGAATAGGAGCTCCCATTCTTGTGGCTTCAGTTTGTGCGTAAGCGCAATCGGGGACAGTTGCGCCGCATGCAGTATCTCGTCGGAATACGCATTTCCGACACCACTCACCAGGCGCGGATCGGTCAAAGCTCGCTTGAGGGTGTGATTTTCCGACATAAGGCGGTCGCGAAAAGAGTCGAGATCGGCGTTGAAGATATCAATTCCTCCGGGATCAACCAAACGCAGACTTTCCTCTCCACTAAAAATATGCAGCGATGCGCGCCGCTTCGATCCAGCTTCGGTGAGGACAAGAGAACCATCAGGAAAGTCGAGAGCTGCCAGATTCTGGCGACCCGCCAGCTTGGCCGTTGGAGGGCGCCAATGCAGGCGGCCCGCAATCATCAAGTGAAGAACCAGCCAGAGGTCGTCTTGAACTCCGATCGCGATGCGCTTGCCGATTCGCCGCACTTCGCGCACTACCCGGCCCTCGACAATTGAAACCGGCGGTTGTGCGGTTCGAAGCAGAAAGGCGCTTGCCAATCGAACCCTCTCGAGCGGCTGCCCGACTATCCGCGGCTCAAGGGCGCTGATGTAGGCGACTATATCCGGCAGTTCGGGCATGTTTTTTCAGGATGCATCTTGCACCTGCGTTTCGCAACCTCATCTCGTCGCCGGCACGGGTGAAATTGCCGACTATTCAGTCTTCATCCAAGTATTCGCCGGGCACGTCGTCCTCGGGCACCTCACGCGTTCGCACCTCACGGTCGCCACGTTCGTCGGCTTCCTCGACGCCCGCCACTACTCCAGCCTCAAAGGCGTTCCCTTCCTCAATCAATTCGTCAACACTTTCAGAATCCGCCCTTTCCACGTCAGACAATCCCTGCAGATCTCCCGACTGTCCGGCCGAACTCGGTCCTAGCGGGTCACGCGAGAATGATGACCCAACCCGCCCTGGCCCTTTCTTCTGCGTCTGCTTTGTCTCTACTTCTGTTTTCCTTCCTGTAACTGCTTTCTTCCCCAACCGCTTCGTTCTAGCCAGGACCTTGTTGGGCTTTCTCTGAGTAGGTTTGTTCGTCGATTTCCTGGCAGCTTTTCCTTTCTTTACCTGCTTCTTCACTGCCTTCGTCTTCGAGCCTGCAGTTTTCTTCGACTTGATCGACTTCTTCGTGAGTTTCTTTTTGGTAGCCATTCGCGAAGTCTAGCACCGGCAGGGGCACGCGGCAAAACCGAGATTGGGCGCTATTCTTTTGGCGATACTTGCAGCACGGATGGGGTCATACTTTTCAAACATGGCAAGGACCAACTGAGGCAGCTTCGATCAGGCCGCTTGTTTCGGAGCTTCTTCCGGGGCTGCGTCTGATTTGGAGGACTTACTTTCTTTTTTGTCGTTGTCGGTTTCCTGTGTCCTTGGGGCGGGTTTATTCGATGCGTTGTCCCCACCTTTTTGTGCAGCCTTGAGAACTGGCTCAGTTTCTTTTTTCCATGTTTCTTTTTTCTGTATCTCTTCTTTCGGAGCTGTTTCTTTCTGAGGTTTTTCTTGATCGGGCTCAGCGGCGGATTCGTGCGGAGACTGCTTGTTCTGTGTCGCAATGGGTTCAACGGGTTGCTCGGTCGGCTTCATTGCAGAAGAAATCAAAGCGGCCGTCCTCACGCGGACGGCGCGCCATCTGATGCTGCTCGTGTTCCCAGCCTGCTCCAGGAAGGGAGCGAGTTCCTCATCCGTGGCGATGCCTTTGGCTTTCAGAAATTGGAGAAGAGCAGCGCTTTGAGTTTCGAGAGGCTCAAGTGAGGAGAGCAACTCGCCGAGTATCTGCTGCACAATTCCTTCGTCCATTTCGATCACCTCCGGCTGCGATCGCCTGCGGCTAAGCTGCTAGTTTGCGCCCGAACTTGCGGACTTTTCTGGATAGTTTATGTTGGCCGGTGTGAACACTGGCTTCCCAGGGTTCGTCGACACCCATGAGGGCGAGCGCACCGCCAGCCAAGGCCAAGTTTTTCATGAAATTTATCATTTCGTTCGTGCGCTGGTTCGGATCCTCTTTGCTCCAGAAATCGTGCATCACGGGAGATACGCCGGCAAGGAAGCCAAGGATGGCCATGGCTCCGAGTCTGGGTTTTACGCCGAGCAGGAGACTGGTTCCCCCTGCAATGAGTGGGATGGCCGACAACTTTACAGCTAGCTCGGGTGACGGCACGCCCTTCGCTTCTGCGTAGGGCGCCATTGATCTCGCTTGGCGAAGGTGATTGATTCCGCTGTACAAGAAGAAACCGCCAAATACGATACGACCAATAAGAAAAGGAGCTTTCATTGATTTGTCCTCAAAAGCTGGTTGCTGGGTATTCGATTCGCTGGCTGGCGCTGGTGTTGCCTGATTTCTGAACCGGAACGACATTCGTGACCCGGCAAGACTTCTCGTGCAAGGATCTCCGCTCGACCAGTTCGACGAAAGTAGGATAGACAACATCGGCCTTTTTCGAATCCAATATCAAAAGTCCGGCGGCCCACACATGCGGCGAAGAATTGGGCCAACTTGAAGCAGGAGGAGGCCTACTGTGCAAAAGTCCAAAGACGTTCTTAAAGAGCGACTCGCCCGTTACCGCGAGATCAAGATCAGCGTGATTGGCAGAAAGTCGGGGCAGAAAAGCTCGCGTCCGGTTTGGTTCGTTCTCGAAGGCAACAAGCTCTACCTGCTGCCAGTACAAGGATCAGAGACGCAGTGGTACAAGAATGTGCTTGAGAATCCGTCGATTTGGATTGATGCACGAGGAGCGGAGGCGGAATTCCGGGCGGTTCCCATCACTGGCGCGAAAGCCGTCAGGTCTGTGGCCGAGAAATTTAGGGAGAAGTACGGGGCGGAAGATGTAAAGAAGTATTATTCGAAATTCGATGTCGCTGTCTTGGTTCCATTGGAATAGACGGCTCGGATGCCCTGCTTTGCCATCGAGAGCTAACGCTGTGTTTGACAACCGTTGCCCGCCGCTGTGGGCTCCCACCGGCCGCGTCCGCCTTTCACACGCCGCCCCTTCTGGGTTTGAATCCGGTTGCGTTGGTTCCACGTTTCAAAAGCAAGCGTTGTCATTCTTCCTGTTTTAGGACGGTATGGGGAATTAAAACCGCTGGCATCTTGCCATTTAATGCAAGAAACGCTATTAGTGATGCACCGCGACAAGGTCTGTTGTCGATCCGTGGCCGCCCCCAAGGACACGGACCGCCAGACGAAGTGTGTCTCTATCGTGGTGCGGGCCAGAGTTCAGCGCTGATCAGCTTCCCGCGATCCATACCTTACAAATTTGAGAGGAATTTTGTATGAGCAGACTCCGCTCCGTCAAGGCAAACCTAACTTTTTTCGTCCTCAGTTGCATATTGACACTGTGCGTATCGCCGTCTGCTTCGGCCCAAGCGGTGCCGCTGGCGCAGCATGTTGTTCTGGTAATCGAGGAAAACACTTCGTTCAGCACTGCGTTCCCCAACGGCATGAGCTGGCTGTCAAGTCAGGCAAAGAGGTATGGGTATGCCAACAACTACTACTCGGACATGTCTGGCTCGCTGCTGGACTACTTGTATTTAGCCTCCGGCAGTTGCGAGTCTGACTACCACTGCGGAGGTGCGCCCGCCTGCAGTCTTCCTTCAGGCGCCCATAATTTTTATTGCAATGGCAACGATTGTTATATGGCTAGCAGTTGCAGAGGCACAGCCACCAAAGACCCCATCGCTGACGACAACATTTTCCAATTAATGAATAATCAGCCGCTGTCGTGGAAGGTTTACGTTCAGAACTACCTCAATGCCGGAGGAACGGTAGACGTTCCGGACTTCACTTCGGCGAACCAGCCGCGAGACACGCATTACTATGCACGACACAATGCCGCAGTCTGGTACGACGAGGTGTTGAGCAATACTCTCGGTTCGCAAGGAAACATTGTGGACTTTGAACAATTCGGAATTGATGTGGCCAACGCAACGCTTCCCCGCTTCGCCATCATCGTTCCCGATGGGTGCTACGACAACCACGATGGCTGCTTCAGCAACTCTTTGGAGCAGGCTGACTCCTTCTTGAAAAACAATTTGACCCCCATGCTCAACTTGCCTGATTTCAAGCCGGGCGGGAGCGGTGTGCTGTTCGTGACTTTCGATAATGGCAATGGCGACGACGCCGGGAGGATTTTTACGGCTGTCATCGGTCCAAACGTAAAGCCCGGGTACGTTTCGAACGCTCTCTATAAACACCAGAACACATTGAGAACCATGTTGGACTCACTGGGGATCGAAACTCACCCGGGATGGTCGGCGGAGGCGATCGACATGTCCGACTTCTTCTCTTCAGAGGCCGGGAGCATAGTGATTAACTCGCCACGGAACAACTCCACTCAAGGACCATCAGTGCTGGTGAATGCTGCGGCGTCCGAATCCAGTGCTCGAGTAGACCACATAGAGGTGTGGGACAAGTTCAACGGAAAGTCGACCAAACTGGGAAGCGTTTATGGCAAGACGATTGACCGGGCTTTCTCGGTGAGCGGAAATGGACTCCATCAAATGACCGTTAAAGATGTCGGGGACGGCCCAAGTTATCCGACCCTGCATCAAGAGATCACGAACTACACGGTGTCCCCCAGCTACGGAGTGTTCGTAAACACTCCAGCGAACAACTCGACGCAGGGGCGACTGGTTCCTCTCAGCGCATTTGCGGTTGAATCAGCAGCCGAGGAATCGACCTGGGGCATTGATCACGTTGAGGTGTGGAATGGCAACACGAAGCTCGGGGATTCGCCGAAAGGAACAGCGATCAGCCAATGGTATGCGCTGGCGCCGGGCAAGTACACTCTGACGGTGCAAGACGTGGGCGGTGCAAGTCAGCGAATTCACGAACGCGAGGTGAGCTTCACAGTTTCTCCCGTAACAGGAGTTTATGTGAATTCACCGGCGAATAATTCGACATGGTCTACCACCACGGTGCCAATCAACGCCTATGCCTATGAGCAGAGCGGGTCCAGCACACCACTGGTTGATCATATTGAGGTCTGGGACAACACTCACGGCAAGAAACTGGGAGAGTCAACGACAGGAGTGGGAGTGAACGGTGTGTTCATCAACCAGAATGTGACGCTGCCGGGACCGGGAACCTACCAGCTCGCGATTTTGGACGTCAATCCCAATAATGGCTACAAGCCGATCCACACGACGCACGTGACCGTCACCGTAAAGTAATTTGCAAGACACTTTTCGCAGGCGTATCTCGATCACAGTGAGGAAGAGTGTCCGGAAAGCCGGAGGCATGATAGCGGCAGGTCATAACGGAATTCTGCATACTCTGTCTCAAACGCGGTCACGTACTTGGTGGAACGAGATCGCAATCGAGGCCGCCAGAGAGAATTAACGGCTCCGTTTTTTGTAAGATCCTATAGCTGCCCGACGTAAGAAATGTATTGACCTCTCCGTGGTTTCCGGCTACAGTATCTTGTTCCACGGACATTCGGAGTTTCTGTCTGCTCTGGAGATACCTTCGGGCTGTGAACCCAAATCAGGGAAAGTGAGCATCTTCCGAGTCCGGTTACGCATCTATTCTGGTAGGTATTTGCGCTAACTCCTTAAAAACCTCATTGAAATCAATGGCTTAGGAATTCTTGGCCGATTCAAGGGAACAGGGACGAGGCGAAATGCACATCTTTATAAGGGAAGGAGCAGGACGATATGCGCTCTGATCGTGTGTTTGACGCTTTACAGACATTGCGGAATCGTTATATGCTTTGCCAGCTTGCCTCAAAGGCCACGCGGAAGTTCCACCGGCCCAGCACCAGAATCCAGGAAACGATGAACGGTGTATTGGACCGGATCGCCGGCGCGGAGCGGCAGGAAATACTGTCGGAGCCCGAAAATTTTGCCGAGGCACAAAGGCGGGCTGCTTAAAAGCAGCCCTGTCCGCCCGCCTCAAGGTGTTTTGTCTTCCCTGAATACCCTCCTTTGAAAATCTCCCGCAGACACTAACGAATCATTTTTAGTGCACGGGTTTAGGTGAATCATGACCATTGCTGAACTGAAAGAAAAGAACATCACCGAGTTGACCAAGATCGCAAGGACCTTGGAGCTGCCCGGTGCCAGCGGACTGCGCAAGCAGGATCTCATCTTCAAAATCCTCCAGGCGCAGAGCGAAAAAGAAGGCCACATTTTTGCCGAGGGTGTGCTGGAAATTCTGCCTGACGGCTACGGCTTTCTGCGGTCGCCGGACTACAACTATTTGCCGGGGCCGGATGATATTTATGTGTCGCCGTCGCAGATCCGCAAATTCGATTTGAAAACAGGCGACACGATCAGCGGACAGGTGCGGCCTCCCCATGAGGGCGAAAAATATTTCGCGCTGGTGAAGATTGAGGCGGTGAACTTTGAATCGCCGGACGAAGCGCGTAATAAGATTCTGTTCGACAATTTGACGCCGCTGTATCCGCAGGAGCGGCTGAAGCTGGAAACCACGCGTGAGAATGCGAGCGCGCGAGTGATGGATTTGCTGACACCACTCGGTAAGGGGCAGCGTGGACTGATTGTTTCTCCCCCGCGCGCCGGCAAGACCATGCTGCTGCAGAATGTGGCCAACTCGATTACGACGAACCATCCGGAAGTGGTGCTGATGGTGCTGCTGATCGATGAACGTCCAGAAGAAGTTACCGACATGCAGCGGTCGGTCAAGGGCGAAGTGATTTCTTCCACGTTCGACGAGCCTGCGGCGCGGCACGTGCAGGTCGCGGAGATGGTGATCGAGAAGGCAAAGCGGTTGGTGGAGCACAAGCGCGACGTGGTGATCCTGCTGGATTCGATCACGCGCCTGGCTCGAGCCTACAACACGATCGTTCCGCCCTCGGGCAAAGTTCTTTCTGGCGGCGTGGATTCGAATGCGCTGCAGCGGCCCAAGCGGTTTTTTGGCTCGGCGCGAAATATTGAAGAAGGCGGATCGCTGACCATTATCGCTACCGCGCTGATCGATACAGGGTCCCGCATGGACGATGTGATCTTTGAAGAGTTCAAAGGCACGGGCAACTCGGAAATTATTCTGGAGCGCAAGCTGGTGGATAAGCGCGTGTTTCCGGCAATCGATATCCAACGCTCCGGCACTCGTAAGGAAGAGCTGCTGATTCCGCGCGAAGACCTGTCGCGAATCTGGGTGCTGCGCAAGGTTCTGAACCCGCTGTCTCCAGTAGAAGCGATGGAGCTGCTGATCGATAAGTTAAGCAAGACCAAAACCAATGGCGAGTTCCTGTCGAACATGAGCGCACTGTAGCGATCCACAAAACAACTTGATGTTGGCAAGCCTCTAGCTGTGCTGGAGGCTTGCGTTTTTTATATTCCCTTTCCCATGGGCCTTGGAAAAATCACCGTTGCCCCACGCAGTGAAAATGGCGATACTTTAGGCACGGGCAGAGTGTTCGCGTCCGTTTCGAGGATACCGTGCGAGCGAAACCCTGGGGTTGGATTCTCTCTCTGTTTCTGTTGCTAGCGCCTGGCGTCGCCCAAACCCGCCAGACACCTCCTCAGCGGATCGATGGGACTGTGGCTCCCGAGCCCGATGAAAACCGTGAGCGCATTGCCCGCGACATGGCCAAGAAAGCTAATCAGGAACGGCAAGCCCTGCTCAAAAGTGATACTGACAAGCTGGTGAAGCTGGCCGCCGAACTTAAAGATTACGTGGATAAATCGAATGAGAACGTTCTCTCGGTCGAGGTGCTGAAAAAAGCCGAGGAGATCGAGAAACTAGCTCGCACCGTCAAAGACAAGATGAAGGGGCCGAACTAGAGCACACAAATTGGTAATTCTTCGTGAAAATGCCATCCGCGTTCCGGTTGGCATTTTGTTCTTCGAATTGTCTCAACACTTACGCTTTGTCGCTTCGAATCCGCATGCCGTAGAACGAACGGTATACGAAGAAGAAAGAAACGAGGAAGAAAGCCAACGCCAGCACATTCGTAATGGTTGCGCCTTGGTCGCGGGTGAGGGTGACTGCAAGTTCAACCGCCAGTAATCCGAACAGGGTGGTGAATTTGATGACCGGATTCAGGGCAACCGATGAAGTGTCTTTGAACGGATCGCCGACTGTGTCGCCGACAACCGTGGCATCGTGCAGCGGAGTTCCCTTCTGTTTCATTTCGACTTCCACAATCTTCTTGGCATTGTCCCAGGCGGCACCGGCGTTGGCCATGAAGATTGCCTGGTACAGGCCAAAAATAGCGATCGAGATCAGGTAGCCCACAAAGAAGAACGGCTCGACGAAGGCGAAGGCCAGCGTGCCGAAGAAAACGGCGATGAAGATGTTCAACATGCCCTTCTGCGCATATTTCGTGCAGATCTCCACCACTTTCTTGCTGTCAGCGACCGAGGCCTTCACCACCCCTTCGAGTTTGATGTTGGCTTTAATGAACTCGACCGCGCGGTATGCGCCTGTTGTCACGGCCTGCGTAGATGCGCCGGTGAACCAGTAAATCATCGCGCCGCCTGTAATCAAGCCCAGGAAAAACGGAGCGTGCAACAGCGAGAGCTTGTCCACGTTTTCAGTGAGGCCGCTGGTGAGCGCCATGATGATGGAGAAGATCATCGTGGTAGCACCGACGACCGCCGTGCCGATAAGCACGGGTTTCGCCGTAGCTTTGAAAGTGTTGCCCGCGCCGTCGTTGGCTTCGAGCAGATGTTTGGCACGCTCGAAGTTGACCGAGCGATTGAACTCTTTCTGGATTTCCGCTTCAACGTTTGGAACCTGATCAATCAGCGAAAGTTCGTAAACCGACTGAGCATTATCGGTAACCGGCCCATACGAATCTACGGCGATGGTTACGGGACCCATGCCGAGAAATCCGAAGGCTACCAACCCGAAGGCAAACACAGCGGGCGCTAGCATAGTTGCGGCCGATGCCAGTCCCATGGTGCTGAAGTAATAGGCGATCGACATCAGCAGAACCATCGAAAGGCCCAGGTAATATCCGGAGAAATTTCCGGCAACGAAGCCGCTCAAGATGCCGAGCGAAGCGCCGCCTTCTTCCGCGGACGTGACCACCTCTTTCACATGACGCGATTCGGTCGAGGTGAAAGATTTAACCAACTCTGGAATCAGCGCTCCGGCGAGCGTTCCGCACGAGATGATCACAGCCAGCTTCCACCATTGAGTGGCATCACCGCCGAGATCGGGAATGATGTAATAGGAAACCAGGAACGTTAAAGCGATGGAGATGATTGAAGTGAGCCAGACCAAAGACGTGAGGGGTGTTTCAAAATTCATTTCGTCGGCGTTGCCGAAGCGGGCTTTGGCGATGATGGCGTTTAGGAAATATGAAAGGGAGCTGGCGACCAGCATCATCACGCGCATTACGAAGATCCAGACCAGCAGTTGCACTTGTACGGTCGGATTCTTCACGCCGAGAAGAATGAAAGTGATCAGGGCGACGCCAGTAACACCGTAGGTTTCGAAGCCGTCGGCCGAGGGGCCGACGGAATCGCCAGCGTTGTCTCCCGTGCAATCCGCGATGACGCCGGGATTGCGGGCGTCATCTTCTTTGATCTTAAAAACGATCTTCATCAAGTCGGACCCGATATCGGCGATCTTAGTGAAGATACCGCCAGCGATGCGCAGTGCCGCCGCCCCCAGCGATTCGCCGATGGCGAATCCGATGAAGCAAGGGCCAGCGTAATCGCCGGGAATAAAGAGCAGAATAAAGAGCATGATAAGCAGTTCGACACTGATCAGCATCATGCCAATGCTCATGCCAGCTTCGAGAGGAATCTGATAGACAGGGAATGGCTTGCCGGGCAGCGATGCAAATGCAGTGCGCGAATTGGCGAATGTATTCACGCGAATGCCGAACCAGGCGACGCCATAGCTCCCCGCGATTCCGACCAGGCTGAACGCGAGGATGATGGCAACACGTCCAGCTTCCATGTGTTCGAGCAGGCCAAAGTAAAGCAGAATGATGACGGCGATGAAGACCCACAGGAAAAGGATGAACCGGCCCTGCGTAACCAGATAAGTTTTGCAGGTCTCGTAGATGAGTTCCGAAATCTCGCGCATGGATCGATGCACAGGCAAGTTCTTCAAGCGCATGTAGATGACCAGGCCGAATCCGAGTCCGAAAATGCAGAACAGAATCCCGATCATTAACAGACGGTGGCCGTCGATGGCACCATTCAGAAAGCTGACCTGAGAGAGGTCAGGAAGTTTCAGAGAAGCTTCGCCGCCGGTTTCAGGAGCAGGTTGAGCCAGTGCCGCGCCGGTGCCGACGATAAGCAGCGTGGCGAGTCCGACGGTTTTTTTCAGAAAATCATTTTCTAGGAAACCAGATACCACACGGCATCCTTGGAACGCAGCAGTGGCGAGCCAGGTGCGCATAATTAGTCCTCCAATGAGTCGGTTTTTAGGAATATACAAACGTGTTTAGGCACTGCATTCCAGCGACGCATCCCAGCTTTAAGCGCAGCATAACGAGATCAGTCGCCGAAATTCCGAACACGCTTCCACCGCAAAACCTATGACGGAGTGTTGGAGCTTGGCCGCGTCGGATTTTGCTCCCGGGCCGGCCGGAGATATTAGAACTCTGCTCCGGGCGTACGAGTGCAAAGCGGGCATTTATAACATGTTGCAACGAAAGGGTCAATCGCGCGTCGGTGGAGCTGGTTCCGCATACAGTCCTAGGTCCAGTAAGTCCTATCCAGCGAGCGGTATTGGATGGCCTCGGCAATATGTTTGGGCTCAATCTGCGCAATTTCTTCGATGTCGGCGATGGTTCTCGCCACTTTCAGGATGCGGTCATGAGCTCGGGCGCTGAGTCCCTGCTGGGTCATGGCGCGTTCGAGCAAGCGCTCGCAGTCTGCAGAAAGTTCGCAGAAGGTGCGAATGTGTCGGGACGACATCTGCGCGTTGCAGTAAAGTTTTTCTCGCGAGGAAGCGAAGCGATCGAGCTGCTTCTGGCGCGTGCGCATGACTCTCTCGCGAATCTTTGCCGAACTCTCAGGCTCGTTGGTCGAACGCATCTCTTTGTAGTTCACAGCCGGGACGTCGATGTGAATATCAATGCGATCCATCAGCGGACCGGAGATTTTTGAAATGTAGCGCTGGATCATCGGAGTGGTGCACTGGCACTCGCGCGTACGATCGTTTCGGAAGCCGCAGGGACAGGGATTCATGGCCGCCGCCAGCATGAAGCGCGCCGGAAACGTGAGCGCCATGGCGGCGCGGGCAATAGTCACCGAGCCGTCTTCGAGCGGCTGGCGCAAAACCTCGAGCACGTTGCGCGGAAACTCTGGCAGTTCGTCGAGGAACAACAAACCATTGTGAGATAGTGAGACTTCGCCGGGTCGCGGAATTACGCCTCCTCCAATCAGGCCGGCGTCGGAGATGGTGTGGTGCGGCGATCGGTACGGGCGCTTACCCACAAGTCCGCTTCCCGGATCGAGCACTCCGGCGACGCTGTGAATCTTGGTCGTTTCCAGCGCCTCCTCAAAGGTGAGCGGCGGCAAGATGGTAGGCATGCGCTTGGCCAGCATCGTCTTGCCCGAGCCCGGCGGCCCGATCATGAGGATGTTGTGGCCTCCGGCGCAGGAAATTTCGATCGCACGTTTCGCCGTTTGCTGGCCGCGCACATCTTTAAAGTCGACCAAAAACTCCTGCGATTCGCGCAGCAAAGCGTCGCCATCGGCTTTCAGAGGAGCGATTCCATTGCCCGAGTTGACGAAGTGGATTACATCCAGCAATGAGCGCACCGGGTAGACATCCACTCCGCCGACCATAGCGGCTTCGCGAGCATTGGCTTCGGGAACGACGAGGCGCGAAATTTTCCGGCAGCGAGCCTCCAGGGCGATCGGCAAGGTTCCTCGAATGCCGCGAACTCCGCCGTCGAGCGACAACTCCCCCACAAACAGACAGTCGGAGATTTCCTTTTTGGTTAGACCGCCATAGGCGCCGACGATGCCGAGCGCCATCGGCAGATCGAATCCTGAGCCTTCTTTCTTGATGTCGGCGGGCGCCAGATTGATGGTGATGTGCGTGGGCGGAATATCGTAGCCGCAATTTTTCAATGCGGCGCGCACCCGGTCACGGCTTTCGCGTACCGCCGCGTCCGGCAGACCGACAGTGTGAAAGTGGTC
The DNA here is from genome assembly GCA_963842075.1 of uncultured Acidobacteriota bacterium. Classification (GTDB taxonomy): domain Bacteria; phylum Acidobacteriota; class Terriglobia; order Terriglobales; family Acidobacteriaceae; genus Sulfotelmatobacter. Next base: position 339,418 of record CAWJFA010000026.1, read on the forward strand.
CTGATCGGTTTTAATACCGGAACAGTCCACTTCTACTTGAATAATGTTGGCATCAATCCCATAGACGGCGGCGCTGAGGGTCTTGTAGAGCATGTATGCTCCGGGGGAGACATCCTTCGCGCCGCCGTCGGCACACCAGGGCCTGATTCCGGAATCTAGCCACCTTACGCCACAGGAGCGCGTCTGCGCGGTGATGGATGTCACGTAATTCTCCTGTGTATTTTCGGGAGGACCAATGCGGGAATGGATTGCCCAAGAAATCGTCGGGAAGGCCAAACTGACAGCAAAATTCAGCTGATGCACCCCCGATCGCTGCCCAAAAAACGACGCGAGTACCAGATTCCTCAACAACCAGGGTTGTTGCCGCTTGTCAGTATAATTACGATGGATTAAAGGGTTGTAGATTGTCCGTTCCACAAACGCACAACCAGATAAACTTTCCTATGATCCAGATTTCTTCCGGCACACCGCGATCGCCCCGACCGACTCAGAATCTAGAGCGCGAAGAGTCTCAGCTTTGGCGATGGATTCTGTTGTTCATGGTCCTGCTGGCGGCGGGCTTCGCCGCTCTCGCCTGGGAGCGACTGGAGGCCCTTCCTTACCATTTGGGTCCAGCCGCGTTAGGTGTGCTGCTGCTGTCCGTGCTTCTCGCGGTCTATGCCTATGGACGACGGCGGGAGGTCGTCGAGCTCAAGACGTTGCTACAGAATTTGCAGGAACATGTGGGCGCTGCTCCCTCCGAAGAGCAACTCGACCAGCTCAACGAGATGATTGCCCGCTCGCAGCGCAGTTTCAAGGAGCTTATCGACTCTTTCGAAGACGCGGCGTGCGCTGTATCTCTGGATGGGACTTTGCGCACGGTCAACAAAAGCGTAAGTGAACTTGTAGGCCTTCCCTACACCGCCATCGTAGGAAAGAAGATTTTCGATTTCATCGAAGAACCAAGCCGCGAGAATCTGGAAGGCGGGCTCTCTCGTTTTCTGGAGAAAAGACACTGGGTCGGCACAGTGCAGTTGCGTTTGAAGAACAATACAAGGCAGCTCTACTTCGACTGTGTGCTGAATGCAATCGTCAAGGGAGGCGAAGTCGTTGGGATCAGCGTTCTTGGACGGGATGTCACGGGGCAGCACGAGAAAGAGCTCCGCTTCACGGAACTCTTCGAGACTTTGCAGGAGGGCGCCTATTTCAGCACACCGGATGGCAGACTACTCGACGCCAATCCAGCCCTGGTGAGCATTCTAGGCTACTCGACGAAGGAAGAGTTATTGGCTGTCGATCCCGTCAAACTGAATGTGGATTCCGCAGCGCCGCCGGCTCTCGGACGGGCGCCTGATGACCGTGGTGGCGTGCGCGCGAGAGAGATTACGCTGAGGAAGAACGATGGAACCGCAGCTGCCTTTCTCGACTCTTCGCGAGCTGTCTGGGACACTTCGGGCAAACTGATTCGTTATCAGGGAACACTGGTCGACATCACAGAAAGGCGCAAACTGGAGCGGCAACTCTTGCAGCAGGAAGAATTCCGCCGGCGTCTACTGGAAAGTTTTCCCGACCTTATTCTCGTGATCGATCTGCAGGAGCGCTATACGTTCGTGAGCTCACGGGTGCGGGATTTGCTCGGGTATCAATCCGAAGATCTGCTGGGCAAGAAGATTTCTGAAATGCAGTATCACTCCCCTGAATTAGCGGCGCTCTATCACGATGTCGTTTCCGGGGCGAGCGTGTTTGGATCCGCGGAATACAGCGCCCGTCACCGCGATGGCAGCTGGCGTACGATGCGGGCTTCCGCAAGCCAGTTTTTTGACGCCGACTCGAAGCTCGGTGGCGTCATCATTTCTGTACGCGATATCACAACGGAAAGGAAACTCGAGCAGCAAATCGTTCAGAGCGAGCGGCTGGCTGCCATGGGCGCGATGATTGGAGGAGTCGCTCACGAACTCAATAACCCGCTGACCAGCATTTTAGGAGTAAGCGAACTTCTGCAGGATAGTCAGACCAGTGACGCCGCGCGCAAGCAAATTGGTATTCTGCAGCAGCAGGCGCGCCGTGCGGCTGAGATCGTTCATAACTTGACGTATTTTTCCAGCCCACCAGCGGCGGGAAAGACTCGCGTCAACCTCGGAGAAATCGTGGAACGCACGCTTAATCTGCACTCCTATTCGCTGCGGAAGAACAACATCACGGTGGACTTTCTGCGTGAACCGGCACTTCCCTACGTGGATGGAGACCCGCACCAGTTGATGCAGGTTTTTTTGAATTTGATTCTCAACGCGGAGCAGGCCATGCGCGAGGTCCGCGACCGCGGAACCCTTCGAATCCGCCTCAGTGATAGTTCGGAGTCGGTTTCGGCAACCTTTCAGGACGATGGCCCGGGGATTCCCTCTGATATTCTGACGAACATTTTTGATCCTTTCTACACTACCAAGCGGCCGGGCCGGGGAACCGGCCTTGGCCTCAGCATTTGCAAGTCGGTGATGAAGGAACACGACGGAACTATTGAGGCTGCCAATGCGCCCGGCGGCGGAGCGGTCTTCACCGTCATGCTGCGCAAGGCCGCCTCTACACCCAGCGCATAGTTAGACTCGTTCCACCGCCATTGCGACGGCGTTGCCTCCACCGAGGCACAGTGCGGCGATCCCACGATGTACGTTGCGGCGGCTCATCTCATAAATCAGAGTCACGAGCACTCGAGCGCCACTCGCTCCGATGGGATGCCCAATGGCTACCGCGCCGCCATTCACGTTGACCTTATTTGGATCAAGCCCCAGTTCCCGCATCACACCCAGCGCCTGAACTGAAAAAGCTTCATTGAGCTCGTACAGGTCTATGTCATCCTTCTTCCAGCCCGTCTTCTCCCAGATTTTTCGCACTGCGTCAACGGGCGCCATCATCACCCATTTGGGCTCGACTCCACTCGTCGCCTGCGCCACAATGCGTACCATCGGCTTCGCGCCCAGTTCGTTTGCGCGTTTCGCGCTGGTAACCACAACGGCCGCCGCGCCGTCGTTCACTCCTGGAGCGTTGCCAGCGGTCACGGTTCCATCTTTCTTGAAGGCGGGCTTCAACGCACGAAGGGTCTCGGCGCTTGTATCCTCGCGCGGGGATTCATCTTTCTCGAAAAGCACCAGCGGGGCGCCTTTCTTTTTCGCAGGAATTTCAACCGGCACGATTTGAGATTTGAAGCGGCACTCCTTCATGGCGACCACAGCCTTGCGATGCGAGTTCACTGCGAACTCATCCTGCTCTTCGCGAGTGATGCCGTATTTTTCGGCGACATTCTCCCCGGTGACGCCCATGTGATAGTCGTTGTAAACGTCCCACAACCCGTCGTGCACCATGGAATCGATCACCTGCCCGTTGCCCAGACGGTATCCCTTGCGTGCCTGCGGCAACAAGTAAGGAGCGTTCGTCATCGATTCCATGCCGCCCGCTACCACGATGGAGCTGTTTCCGGTCTGCACTGCTTGCGCCGCCAGAGCCACCGCTTTTAATCCGGAGCCACAAACTTTGTTGATTGTCATGGCACCTGTTGCCGGTGACAATCCCGCGAAGATCGCCGCTTGTCGCGCCGGGTTTTGTCCCAATCCGGCTGGGAGGACGTTGCCCATAATGCATTCATCGACCTGATCGGAGTTCAATCCAGCGCGCTTAACTGCCTCGCGAACCACAACCGCACCCAACTGCGGAGCACTCAAATCGGTCAGACTGCCCTGAAATTTTCCCACTGCTGTACGACAACCGGAAATGATGACAACATCATCGAAAGCCGCCATTGATCATGCTCCCGCGAAGATTTCGCCACTCTCATTATAGATGCGCAACGACTGAAAACGATGAACTTCTGTCAATGCGGCACCCGAGTCTTCAATCCTGTTTTTACAGAAGACTACGAACGCTCGCGAGAGATCGTCGGACGCCGCTTCATCGCTGGAAATTACCTGCTTGAACATTTTTGATGGAGCCGCTTGAAATTTTTTTGTTGACTAATTCTCTTTGTGTGACTTTGGTACAACACCACACGCTACATTGCGTTCATTTTTTTCTTGACTTCGTTTTTCATTAACTCTATACAATCAATAAGTTGCAACAAAACATCCGTTGCAGATTTTTCCATGAAAATGGAAGGGAGAATAGAAACAATGGCAACCAAGAAAAAGGCAAAGAAGAAAAAGAAGCATTAAGAAAGTCAGTACGAAGTCAAGAAGGGGGACGCCAAAAGCGTCCCCTAAGTTTTTGCCCGGAAGTCCGATGTGCGGTACATCGATCAATTCGGCGACTCTACCTCCTTCGCAAGATTTGGGCCGAGCTTGGGAGCCCGCTTTTCGCGAGCTGGGCATAATCCACGGAACGCACAAAATGTGCAATGAAAGCCAATCTTCGGCTCGAAGTTTCCCTCGGTGATGTGGCGCGCCACGCTTTGCACCCGGTCCCGCGCCTCTTCCAATTGAAACTCTGTGCGCTTCGAAACCACAGGAACATTGCCTTCGAGATTATGAAACACTAATTCGCCTACGCGATATCCCCACTTCGCGCTCGCAGCCATGGCATAAATCGAAAGCTGCAAACTCTCGTCCGCATCTTCCTGCGATCGAGCCTTGCCGGTTTTGTAATCGACGATCTTCACGCTTCCATCGGGTGCGCGATCGACTCTGTCCATTCGCCCGGCGACGTTAGTCCCCGCGATCCGAACATCAAACCATTCTTCGGTGTGCAGAACGTCAGGCGGAGGAACTGAACGCGCCCCGGCCAGAAAATCCTTCAACTGTTCCAGTCCCTGCTCCAAGTACAGTTGCCGCTGATAGTTGTCCTGAATACCACATCCAGTCAAATCGTCACTAAAAAGCTGTATCAGTTCGTCCTCGCTCTTAGGCCTGCCCAGACGCGCCGAGTCGAAGTAGGTTCGAAGTACGCGGTGCATGGCCGCTCCATATTGAACCGCAGCGTGGAGTTGTCGGGAGAGCTTCCATTCGCGTTCAAACTTGAATTGCAAGGGACAGGTCTCGTACGTTTCGACAGCCGTAGCGCTTAAACGCGCTCCCAAGCCCTCGATTGCCTGCAGGGCAAGCCATTCGGGCAATCGCGAGCCCTCGGGATAAGCTTCATCCGTGGCGGCGGCGATCTCAATCAACTCCGGCTGTGAAGGAAGTGCAGGGCGCGACCGGAGCCAAGGTTGAAGTCCGGCATTCGAAATCAGCTCGCGCATAAACCCCGCCGGCGTTTTGTCGCGGCCTAATCCTTGCCTTCCATAGATGTGGAGCGAATCTTTGGCTCGCGTCATCGCCACATAGAAAAGACGGCGCTCTTCCTGATCGTGCAACGTCTTGTCATCGCCCGCAGCGGCTGAATCCGGATCGCGTAAGTCTCTGGGAAACTCCACCAGGCTCTCTCGATAACCGGCGGGAAACGAAGGACTGGTCGCGCGCAGGAGGAATACGTGGGAAAACTCGAGGCCCTTGGCCCCATGCGCGGTCATGAGTCGGACGGCGTCTTGATCGGCATTCGAGGTCATTGGAATTACTCCGCACGCCTCGCGAAAATATTCCAGGTACTCGATCCATTCGCCGAGTTCCTTGGTTTTGATAGTTGCCTTCTTCTCCCAATCCGCCGCGAATTTCAGCGCCGTCTGCAAAACCGCCGAATTGAGATCGAGCCCGAATTGTTTTCCAATCAACTCCAGGGCTGAACGCGTTTTAGCATTCTTTCGGCTGACTTCATCTCCTGCCCGGCGTACGGATTCGAGCACTGCGCGGCCGCCCGCCACCGTGTCGAGCACGGAAGCCAGCGGGACGGTCATGCCCTCTTTCGACTCCTTTGCAATCGAACGCAGTGCAGCTCGGAGCTGTTCAGGATCGACATCGAACTGCGGCAGCGCAGCCACCCGGAAAAGACTGGCATCGGATCCCAGGTCCACCACGGCAGAGACGCAAGCAAACAAATCCCGCACCTCGGGTGTATCGCTTACATCCATGTTCTCAATGGAGAAAGGGATTTCGTGCTCAGCCAGTTCCTGCGCAACTTCATCCCGGTGAATGTGCGAACGGTAAAGAACGCCAAAGTCCTTCCACTTGCACCGTAAATGTCGTTTCGTCTCCTCGATGATGCTAACTACATCGGGCGCTTCCGCATTCTTGCCGGCAAACGAAATCGCTTCTACCGGGAAGGTGGGCAGCGCCTTCTCTTCTTTCTTCGCATCTTCTTCCCGGGCCGACTGCAGAGGAGTGCGGCGGTAAGCAAGCGGGCCCGGCGCTCCGGCCCCCTCGCTCACTCCAAAGACTGGGGGATTTTTATCGACGACGGCGAAGGCGCATCGCAAAATAGCGGTGGTAGAGCGCCGGTTCTTGCCCAGAACAACCAGCTTCGTCTGAGGAAAATGCCGCCTGAGAAGGTGAAACGCCGCGCTGGAGGCCCCGCGAAAACGGTAGATCGCCTGGTCCGGATCGCCGACTCCGAAGACGTTCGCCTCTTTGCCCGCCAGAGCAGACAGAATCTCGATCTGCGCGAAGTTGGCGTCCTGAAATTCATCGACCAGAATGAAGGGAGAACGAGCCCGCTCTGCCGCCAACATATTTTCGTCGCTCTTGAGCAGTTCGTATGCCCGCGTAATCATGTGGCCGAATGTGCCGAGGTTTTCTTCCAGCAGCCAACCCTCTGTTGTGGCAAATACCCGGGAAATTTCCTGGCATCGTCCGATCACCTCGTCATCGCTCAGTTGATCTTTCGACTTCGCGACTCGGGGAACCGGCAATTCGCCGCGCTCCAGCTGTCGAACATAGTCCGTATATTTTTCCGGACTCACCAGTTCGTCGTGACAACGGCTCAGAAAGCGCAACAGGTCATCCAGGAACTGTCCCACATTTGCGGCTCGGACATAGTGCTCCAGATGAAGCTCATGAATTCTTTTGCGCAGATAAATCCAGAGATCTTTTTCATCAAGGACGCCAAAGTTGTTCCCAGCCCGCGTAAGCAGGTTGAGGCAATAATCATGAAAAGTTGCCGAATGAATTTTCTTCCCGACAAGCTCGCGAACCCGATGGCGCATCTCTGTCGCGGCCGCGACGGTATAGGTGAGGGAGAGCAGCTCGTCTGGCTTAGCGTGTCCCTGCCGCACCAGCCGGGCAATACGATGGATGAGGACCGACGTTTTTCCCGTTCCCGCTCCCGCCACCACCAGCATCGGACCGTGAACGTGCTCAATCGCTTCGCGCTGGCGATCATCAGGAATGAAGGGAGGATGGGACGACAATTTGGAGACAGCCATTGGGGCTCAGAATACCACCACCTTCGGCAGCGGCGAAACGAGCAACGTGACAATTCAAATGGAGTACAGCTCTGAAGCTACAATTGCAACGGCGGCGATAGCGGCGGTTTCGGCGCGGAGAATCGTGTTGCCAAGCGACGCGGAAATCCATCCAGCCTGCTGAAACAAATCCAATTCGTCTTCGGTCCAACCGCCTTCAGCTCCAATGGCAAGGGCGAGCCCGTCACTTGCGGCATCGGGGTTCACAACGTCGCGCAGGGGAGTTCGCTTTTCCGATTCCGCCAACACGATTCGCAACGGCGCTTGAAGCTTCAGCGCTTCCGCAAGCTTGATTGGTGCAGCAATGTCCGGCGGCGCCGAGCGTCGCGATTGTTCCGCCGCTTGACGGGCAATCCGCTGCCAGCGCTCGACCCGTCTCGTCGAAGCAGCGGCCAGGTGAGAATCAGTTCGCTGCGCGATCACCGGAACAATCCGCGCCACTCCAAGCTCGGTACACTTCTCGATTGCCCATTCCATCCGGTCGAACTTGAAAATCGCGAGCAGTAGAGTGATTTCTGCTAAGCTCTCTCTCGAAAGTTCTTCGCCTAACTGAAATTCAACGCGATCAGCCCTCACGGATGTGATTCGGCCGCGCCGCACGGCTTCGCGCGTGGCAATATCGAAATCCTGGCCGACGCGAGCCCTGAGGACCCTAACAAGGTGATCCGCATGCTCTCCAATCAGAGCAGCCCGATCACCTGCGGCTTCGTCGGCAATCCAGCGGCGGCGTGTCATTCTTCAGTTCTCAGTTCTCAGCAAAGCAAACCCGTAGAACGCGCGCGGTTCTTATGCTTAGCGTAGTTTTCAGTAATGCGTAGCCTGACAATTGATATTTTGTTTGGAGTAGCCGGCAGCAATGATCGACTGACAAGAATCCATGAGGGCGAGATCCAGCTTCACTGAGAACTGAGATCTTCCTTTACCCGAACATATCCTTCACTTTGCCCAGCAGCGATCGCATCACGGGCTGGTTATCCACCTTCGCAGTCGACTCCAGTTCTTGGAGCAGCTCTTTCTGGCGCTTGTTTAATTTGTTCGGAATCTGTACCCGCACTTCCACATATAAATCGCCCTTGCCGTGTCCGTTCAGCACGGGCACACCCTTGTTGCGGATACGAAACGTTGTGCCAGGCTGCGTTCCATCGGGAATCTTGAGGGAGTGTTCGCCCTCCAGCGTGGGTACGCGAATCTCCGCGCCTATTGCGGCTTGCGTCACCGAGAGCGGGACGACGCAGTGAAGGTCATTTCCTTCCCGTATAAAAAACGGATGTTCCTTCACGTGCAACACAATATAGAGATCGCCCGCGGGACCGCCGAATGGACCAGCCTCGCCGCCCCCCGTAAAGCGGATCCGAGTGCCATCTTCCACTCCCGCCGGAATCTTCGCCTCCACGGTGCGCTGCCGCAGAAGCCGGCCCTCGCCTTTGCACTTGGGACAGGGATCGGTAATCACGTTGCCACTTCCCTGGCAGGTGGGACAAGTTCGCGCGATGCTGAAGAATCCTTGCTGATAGCGTACCTGGCCGCGGCCGGCGCATGAACGGCAAGTTGTAGCTGCCTTGCCAGGGGCGGCTCCTGAGCCTTGACAATCCTCGCACGCTTCATTACGGCGCACCATAACCCGCGTCTCGGTCCCGAACGCGGCCTCTTCGAACTCGATGGTTAAGTCTTCGCGCAAGTCTGCCCCGCGCTGAACCCGGCTGCGGCGGCGGCCTCCGCCCCCGAACGCATCCCCGAAGCCGAAAAACTCACCGAAGATGTCGCCCAAATCCTGAAATGCCGTGGCATCGAAACCTGCTCCCGGACTGCCCGCCCCTCCGACTCCGGCATGGCCAAAGCGATCATAAAGTGACCGCTTGTCTGAGTCAGCCAGGATCGCATAAGCCTCGGTGACTTCCTTGAAGCGCTCTTCCGCGTCTGGATTATTCGGGTTTCGATCGGGATGCCATTGCATGGCAAGCTTACGGTAAGCGCTCTTTAGTTCGACTTCGGTTACTGTGCGGCTTACCCCAAGCACCTCGTAATAGTCGCGTTTTGCGTTTGTGGCCAGAACAGGCGCCTTTCCTAAGTGACAACAATTATGAAATCACAACGGGGCTGGAAATCTATTTGCTGGAATTCTTCGCTACCTTGACCATCGCGGGCCGCAGCAGCCGTTCCTTGAATTTGTAACCGCGCTGCAGCTCCTCGATCACTTGATGATCGGGAGCTTCGGCAGTTTCAACCATTTCGATCGCCTCGTGGTAACGCGGATCGAACGGTTCACCCTTTGCCGTGATGGGATGCACCGAAAGCTTAGCCAGCGCAGCCTGCAGCTGCTTGTAAATCAGCTCAACTCCCTCGCGGAATTCCATTCCGTCCGATTTCATCTGCAGCGCGCGTTCCAGGCTGTCCACCACCGGCAGCAAAGTTTTCACCGCATCCGTAAGGGCGTAATCGCGGTATTCCTGTTGTTCCTTGCCCGCTCGTCGGCGGGCATTTTCAAACTCCGCTTGCGCTCGCGCCAGGCGGTCGAGCAGCAAGTCGCGTTCCGCCTTTACCTTTTGTAATTCCGCTTCCGGAGCGGACGATTCCCCGCTCACCGCCGTCTGCGCGGAGGCCTCACCCTCATCACCCGACGCTGCCGGTAATTCGTGTTCCAAATCCAGTCCTGTACTCTGCGCTCCCGATTTAATGTTCGCTTTACCCATACCAACTATGATCACTCCGATTCATTCAAGATTTTGTCAAACAGGCGCGCAATGTAGGAAACCGCCGTGATCGTATGCTGATAGTCCATCCGCGTTGGACCGATCACGGCGAGCGAACCCACCATGTCGCTTCCAGAACGTGCCGGCGCTCCAATCAGCACGAAGTTCTGCATCGACGGCAGCGCATCATCCAGGCCGATCACCACCCTGACCGCCTCCTGTTTCACATCGAGGTAAGCCCCCAGGAGTTGCGCCACTTTTTCTTTCTCCTCCAGAGTCTGCAGCATCTCCTGCAGACGTTTGCGATCCTCGTGGCCGGTCACAAGGTTGGCGGCGCCTTCCACGAAGACCATCTGCGCTCCCGGCTCGGCAGTCAGCGCGCCTTGCTTATAGAGTTTCTCGACGGAATTCATCAAACGGTCGTATTCGCTGCGTTCCTGTTCAATCCGTCGCTCGAGTTCTGCGCGCATCGACTCCATGGTCCATCCGCGAAAATTTTCGTTGATGTAGCGCGCGGCAAGGTTAAGCTCATCCTGCCCCAAATCGAGTCTCAACACGCGGTCGCGCACCAAGCCTGATCGCGTTACCAACACAGCCAGCACTTTCTGGTCGCCCAGTCGCGAGAAGTAGACATGCTCGAGCGCATTCTTGATACCGCTGGCAGCCACCGTCACACCCACGTTCCGCGAAATCAACGACAGCACACGCGATGTGCGCTCCATAAATTCCTGCACATCGCTGATGCCGGCGAGCGATTCCGTAATCATGGTTTCTTCCTGCGGCGCCAGTCGGGCGTCTCCCGTGATCTGCTCAACGTAGTAGCGATATGCTTCCGGCGTAGGCACGCGCCCCGACGAAGTGTGGCGCTGCTCGAGAAATCCCGCATCCGATAGGTCGGCCATGACGTTCCGAATCGTGGCAGGACTCAGCCCTTCGCGGTTTGACCGCGCCAGCGTTCGCGAACCCACGGGCTCGCCGGTGGAAATAAAAGTTTCCACGATCGCGGTGAGAACTTCGCGTCCGCGCTTTCCGAGATTTGGGTCAGATGGCATTTAAACTTGCTGCTTGCTGCGCCGTCGGCCGCTCCGAGTCGTCGAGCAAACATTTCAAGCTAAGTATTTTAGATGCAAAAACTTAGCTAAAGTTGCAAACAGCGCTCTCTGCTTGGATTCTAGGAACGCTCCACCTTCCTGTCAAGGACCGCATGGCTCTGCCCGCCGCCCGGCATACTGGTTCCGAACCTCGATGCGCATCTTCCCTGACCAGTTGTTCCCGCGTATCCTCAACTCGCATGCCGCGGACGCATTCGCGATCCAAACCTCACATCGCTGTCGTCGGAGCGGGAGCCTTCGGCGGCTGGACCGCTCTTCATCTTCTAAACAACGGAGCACAAGTCACCTTGCTCGACGCCTGGGGTCCGGGCAACTCGCGCTCTTCCTCGGGCGGCGAAACCCGTATCATGCGCTGCACCTATGGCCCAAAACAACCCTATACCGAACTCGCCGCGCACGCCCTCAGGCTGTGGCAGAAATACGAACGGCGCTGGAAGCGGCAGTTTCTCCACTACACTGGTGTTCTCTGGATGGTCAGCAGTAGCGACGACCTCTTCGAGCGCGGCTCACTCCGGATGCTTCGGCAGGCGCAAGTCAAGTTTCAGCAACTTTCCACGGTTCAGATGAAAAAACGCTGGCCGCAGATCAACTTTTCGGACGTGCACTGGGGAATCTTCGAACCCGAATGCGGATATCTCGACGCACGCGCCAGTTGCCAGGCCGTGGTCGAAGAATTCGTCGCCGCAGGCGGCGTCTATCGGCAGCTCGCCGTTCTGTCCGATGGTTTGGAAGGCTCGCCGTTTCGCAACCTGATGCTCTCGGATGGTTCGCGACTGCAAGCCGACCACTACGTGTTCGCTTGCGGACCATGGCTGGGCAAACTGTTTCCTGAAACCGTAGGCAACATCATTCGTGCCACTAAGCAGGACATTTTTTTCTTCGGCCCGCCTGCGGGCGACTCGCGTTTCACTGACGCGCATCTTCCCGTGTGGGGCGACCACGGCGGACGTTTCTTCTACGGCATTCCTGGCAGCGACCGGCGCGGATTCAAAGTCGCTGATGACGCGCGTGGCCGCGACTTCGACCCCACTTCTGGCGAGCGACTTATCAGTCAAACAACCCTAAAGCTCGTTCGCGAGTACCTCGCCTTCCGCTTCCCAGCCATGAAAAATGCTCCGCTGATTGAAACGCGTGTCTGCCAATATGAGCAGACCCCCGACAGCAACTTCATTCTGGATCGCCATCCGCGGATAAATAACGTCTGGCTGCTAGGCGGCGGCTCCGGCCACGGCTTCAAACACGGGCCTGCTCTCGGAGAAAAGATGGCGGACCTGGTTTTGAAGGATGGCGAACCCGATGCCGTTTGGCGACTATCGCGGTTCTCAAGGCCGAAAACCCGCTGATGAATCCCTCGAGTCGGCATCTGGCGGCTTGCTGGCATTACTGAATCTGAATCACGCTCGCCGACTCGCCCGCCTTGATCTCGCCCACACGCGCCGCGACCTTCCGCGCGAACTCAAAGATCGACTTGGCATGCGGTGAGTCCTCCCCCTCCAGCACAATCGGCTTCCCGCCGTCCCCGGACTTGCGCACCTCGGGATCGAGCTCAATACTTCCAAGAAACGATGCCCCATATTGCTGTGCCATTTTCTCCGCTCCGCCGCGCGAGAATATATCGATTTCGTGATTGCAATGGGGACAGGTAAAAAAGCTCATGTTTTCCACAACGCCGACCAGATCCACTTTCATCTGCCGGAACATTTCAATCGCCTTGCGCGCGTCCTGTAGCGAGACATCGGACGGAGTCGAAACCACAACCGCGCCCGTCAGTGGAACCGACTGCACCAGTGACAACGCAATGTCGCCCGTTCCTGGGGGCAAATCCACAATCATGTAATCGAGATGTCCCCACTCCACCAACCCCAGAAATTGTTTCACGATCTGGTGCAGCATCGGACCGCGCCAGATAATGGGCTTGTCCCCAGGATTGAGAAATCCCACCGAAATAACCTTCAGCCCAAATGCCTGCAGCGGCTCAATGCGGTTTTCGCCAACCATTTTCGGTTGCCCACTCAATCCCAGCATCAGCGGAACATTCGGGCCGTACACGTCCGCGTCGAGCAAGCCGACCTTGTACCCCATCTTCGCCAGAGCGACCGCAAGATTCACAGACAGCGTGGTTTTTCCCACGCCGCCCTTGCCTGAACCTACGGCTATGATGGCATCAACTCCCGGCAGCGGTTGCGGCCCCGGCGCGGATTGACCGGGATGAGACGGCATATGTGCGTTCAAGGGATCACACTCCAGACATCAGCCCGTGAGATCGGGCGCGATTGTTTGATTATATTGTTTGATTATACAGAGAGGTCGCCGGGCAGCGCAGATCAGCAACCGATGCCGCACAAAAATGCGCAGCTATCAGCACCTTCATCTTTAAGAAACGCTGGCGGAAAACCCTGACAGCTTTTTAAAAAACTAGCGCCTGACTTTTTGCCGCCGGTCCAGTTCAACCCTGCGAGTCTCGCGCCTGCGTCCGGCATCGTCGTAGCGCCGCTTCTGGTCTTCGCTCTCAGGAATCACCGCCGCGACCTTTAGGTGCTTCCCTTCGGCATCCACCGCCACAAATGTCAGATAAGCTGACGCGACATGCTGCGCCGTGTCAGCAAGATAATTCTCCACAAACACTTTTACGCCCACTTCCATCGACGTACGAAAAACCCGGTTCACCGACGAACGCAGAATGACGAGATCCCCCACCTTTACAGGCACCAGGAAATCGATGTGGTCCACCGAGGCCGTGACCGCATAACTACGCGAATGGCGGTGAGCTGCCATCGCCCCCGCCAGATCGATCCAATGCATTAGGCGCCCGCCAAGGAGTGCGCCCAGCGGGTTGGCATCATTCGGCAAAACGATCTCCGCCATCTCCGATTGCGAATCCCGCACCGGACGCGGCATCAACATCTCTTCGCTCATGGTTCCCTTCCGTTGGTGGAAATGAATCCCTCCATCAACATCTCCCTCGACCTCTAGCAGTCAGCTCGCGGCCTCCTGCGTTATTCCCTGATTTTTTCTCCCCTCAACGTAGGAAGCGAGAAAGCATTCCGCCAGTCGTTGCACTCGGCTGTCTCGGTGCCGCTCTGCCCACCGGGCCCCGTCCATATGAAACTCCAAGAAACCGTGCTCCACCGGACGATGTTCGCGCTCGCATATGTAACGTACCTGAATGCGCCTGGCGTTACCGTTTTTCCCGTCATTGCCCACGGTTCGAGCCGCAAACCGCACTGAATCCCAAATTCGTTCCTGCGGCAGCCGCCCACAGCCTTGCGCATAGCCGAGATTGCAGAAATCCCGCAACTCTTCCTGCGACGGAGCCTCACCCTCGTGCGTCGGTGCGGTGCAGTGTCCGCTCCATCCACATCCCAGAGGCAGCCGCGAGGCATGCAGCCACGTGCCGTTCTCCAGTTTTTCTATCGGCATAAAAAATGGACACGCCACTAACCACCTCCCGCGAACATGAAATCTTAGGAACCGCTCATTCTACTCACCCCATCACAAGCAAGCCACCAACTCAGCCCGAACGTTCTACAAGCGAAGCAACCATTTGTAGTAATCTCATCTCAACTGAGATCTGAGATCTGAGAACCGTCTTATGGACCGCATCGCCGCGCTCAACGACATCCTTACCCAGAATCCCAACGACACCTTCGCGCGCTACGGCCTGGCAATGGAATACTCCAAGCAAGGCGATCTCGACCGCTCGCTCGCTGAATTTGCCATCCTGCTCAAGAGCAATCCAGACTACACTCCCGGCTACTTCATGGCCGCGCAAACGTTAACCCGCGCCGCCCGAATTGCCGACGCTAAAACGATGCTCGCCGATGGCATCGCCTCCGCCCGCCGCACCGGTAACCTTCATGCTCAATCCGAAATGGAAGCTTTGCTGGCCGAGCTGGGATAGATCCAAGCGTTACCCCGCGACCCGAAGCATGCTCTGAGCTCAGTCGACCTTCTGTGGCTAAGCTTTTGCTTAAAATTGGCACTCACTTCGCCATCCGTTCCATCGCCCACTCCACCATCCCTGGAAAATGCTGATAGATCTTTACCGGTACGTACATCGTCCAAGGCACAATCACTTCCCTCTTCTGCTTCAGATATCCCTGCATCGTCGCTCGCGCCACCCGCTCGGCAGAAATCCCCCGTACTGACCCCGGACGCACCTGCTTTAATTCATTTCCCCGGACGGCGTTCTCGCTGAACCCCGTCCTCACATAACCGGGACAAACGGTAAGCACGCGAATCCCGTCCTTCTTCAACTCCAAGCCCGCCGCCTTGCCAATTGCGTTCAAGGCGAATTTGGTTGCGCTGTACGCCGCGTGAAACGGAATTGGAATATGTCCCGCGACGCTTGATATGTTGATGATCGTCCCACCGGTCTGCTGGCGCATCACCGGAATCACCGCCTGCATCGCCGCCACCGCCCCAAAAAAATTTGTCTCGAACATTTCCCGGCACGCCGCCATATCCATCTGCGCCACGGAATCCAGCAGGCCGTGTCCGGCATTGTTCACCCAGACATCGATCCTCTGGAAGTGATGCAGCGTCAGCCCGATCGCGCGGTCGATATCCTCCCGGTGTCGCACGTCGCAAGCCATCGCCGAGGTTCGCTCGCCGTGCCCCACCCGTCCCCGAGCCGCTTCCACGCGGCTCGCATCGCGCGAAAGCAAGACCACGCTCGCCCCGCGATCGGCAAAGCTCTTCGCAATCGCTTCTCCAATTCCCATCGAAGCGCCGGTTACGACCACGATTTTGCCCGCTAGTTCCATCCCCTGCTTTTATTCTCCTCAATCCCTGAAGTCAAACTATGCCTCCTGCGGCCTTTCCCCCGGCTCTAAAGCTTCCTCCAAATCACCGCGCCACAGACCGCCCCCTGGCGTACAATCAAACAACGCTGCCCGCCGGAGACCCCTTTGGACGTCCTGATCCCCCTGTTTCCCCTCGATGTTGTGCTGTTTCCCGGCACACCGCTGCCTCTGCCCATTTTCGAACCCCGCTATAAAGAAATGATCGGCGAATGCCTGGCTCAGCAACGTACCTTCGGCGTGGTGCGCGCCGTCGAGGAAGGCCTTGCCGAAGTGGGATGCACCGCCGAAATCATCAGCGTCGTAAAAGAGTATCCCGACGGTCGCCTCGATCTTGTCACCGAAGGCCGTCAGTGTTTCGAACTCCTGCGCGTCAACCATGAGCGTTCTTATCTGCAGGGCCAGATACTGGTAATCGACGACGAACCCGGCACACCATCTCAAGAAGATGCTTCCCGCGCCATTCAGTTGCACTCCGAACTTCTTGCCATTGCCGGCGCCAAACAGGATCTCTCCGCCGCCGATCCTCTGGCATTGTCTTTCCATCTTGCCGGCTCTCTGCCTCTCGATCTGGATTTCAAACAAAAGCTCCTTGCCTTGCGCTCCGAAGCGGAACGTCTTTCCCTACTCATTAATTATTTCGAAACCATCATCCCCAACATCCAACGCGCCGCCCACGCCCGTGAAAAAGCCGGCGGCAACGGGCATGTCCACTGATCCCAGACCTACATTCGATCTCCGCGCTTTTGGCAAACTCAAAACCGCCCGCATGAAGCCCCAAACCCAGCTCCTCCGACCCGCGTATAATTTAGGAAAGTATTTCCCTGGGGGTTCCTCATGAGTCTTCCGCGCACACTAGGCGAATTGCGCCACAGTGAATTTTCTGAAGAACGTTTGCGCATCCGCCGCGTGAAAGACGAACTCCGCGACAATCTGATCGCCCGCCTGCGTCATCACGATGACGCCAGTATCTTTCCCGGCATCGTTGGCTACGACGATACGGTCGTTCCCCAGATTGTGAATGCCGTTCTCTCGCGCCACAATTTTATTTTGCTCGGCCTGCGCGGCCAGGCCAAAAGCCGCATCCTGCGCGCTCTTACGACGCTGCTCGATCCTCATATGCCGTATCTTGCCGGCTGCGAGATCCGCGACAATCCTTACGCTCCCATCTGCCGGCGTTGCCGCGAAGAAGTTGCCCGACTCCGCGATGCCACCCCCATTTCCTATCTAACTCCCGACGATCGCTACGTGGAGAAACTCGCCACGCCGGATGTCACCATCGCCGACCTCATCGGCGATATCGACCCCATCAAAGCGGCTCGCGGCGGCCACGAATTGTCCAGCGAGTTTACGGTCCACTACGGCCTGCTTCCCCGCGCCAATCGCGGCATCTTCGCCATCAACGAACTGCCCGATCTCGCCGGAAAGATTCAGGTTGGTCTGTTCAACATCATGCAGGAAGGTGACGTGCAGATTAAAGGCTACCCCATCCGCCTGCCTCTCGACGTTGCCATCGTCTTCAGCGCAAATCCTGAGGACTACACCGCCCGTGGCAAAATCATCACGCCGCTGAAAGATCGCATCGGTTCCGAGATTCGAACCCACTACCCTGCCACTGTCGACGAAGGCATCGCCATCACCGCGCAGGAAGCCTGGACCCACCGCAACGGCCACGCTATGCACTTGCCCACTTACATCCAGCAGGTCATTGAGCGCATCGCCTTCGCCGCCCGTGAAGATAAAAAGATCGACAAGCGCTCCGGAGTCAGCCAGCGCCTGCCCATCTCTGCCATGGAGAACGTTATTTCTAACGCCGAGCGTCGCGCCCTTCGCAACGACGAAAAGCTCGTCGTGCCCCGGGTCAGCGACGTCTACGCCGCGCTTCCCGCCATCACCGGCAAACTCGAACTTGAATACGAAGGCGAGATGAAAGGTGCAGACTACGTAGGCCGCGAACTGATTCGCGCGGCCATCGCCAAGACTTACGACGAATACTTCACGGGCGCCAACGTGCAGCAAATCGTGCAATGGTTTGACCTCGGCGGGGAGATTCAGTTGTCCGATTCAATCTCGGCTGGCGAAGCGCTCGAAAACTTGAAAGAAATTCAAGGTCTGGTCGACAAACTTGGCCCTCTAGGCGTCTCGCAGAAGGAAAGCCCCGAGCAACAAGTCTCCGCCGCCGAGTTCATCCTCGAGGGCTTGCACGCGCACAAACGCATCGGCCGCAACGAGGAACGGGTATTCAAAGCCGGAGAGAAAAAGCCCGAGCCGCAGCGCGAAAAAGCTTTCGAGAAAGAAGAACCACCGTACCGGCAGAGACGGCAGTTCAACTAGGAAGCTTCTAGCTGCTGGCTTCTAGCAACGACCGCTTCAGTCTTAGCTAGAAGCTAGCAGCTAGAAGCTAGTCGCTTTTATGAAACGCATCCGCTATTCCAAATACGTCCCTGACCCCGCCGGCGAGATGAGCCTGGAAGACCTGCTCAGCGCACTCTCTGATTACCTCCTGCAGAGCGGCTTCCAGAGCGACATGTGGTTCGAGATGCCAGAGGGCGAGCAGACCCTCGACGATCTTCGCCGTGCCATCGAGCAGGCCCTGATGGAAGGCGACCAATTCGACGAAGACATGCGCGAACGTCTGCAGCAAATGGCGGCAGATGGCGAACTCGACGACCTCATCGAGAAACTCATCCAGCGCATGCAGCAGGAAGATTACATTTCGATCGACCAGCCGCCCGATCCCTCGCGCCCATCCGGTGTCGGCGGCCAACTCGGCGAGAACGCACCCCAAGCTAAATTCGAAATCACCGACAAAAGCCTCGACTTCCTCGGCTTCAAATCACTCCGCAACCTGCTCGGCTCTCTCGGCAAATCCAGTTTTGGACGCCACGACACTCGCGACCTCGCCACCGGTATCGAAGCCAGCGGCGCTTCCCGCACTTACGAGTTCGGCGACACGCTCAACCTCGACATCACCGCCACGCTCTCCAGCGCCATCCAGCGCGAAGGCCTCACCCTTCCGCTCAATATCGAATACTCCGACCTGCAAGTCCACCAGTGCGAGTACCAATCTTCCTGCGCCACAGTCCTCATGCTCGATTGCTCGCACTCAATGATCCTCTACGGCGAAGACCGTTTCACCCCGGCAAAAAAAGTGGCCATGGCCCTCTCGCATCTCATCCGCACGCAGTATCCCGGCGACTCTCTCTCGCTCGTACTCTTCCACGACTCCGCCGAGGAGGTCCCACTCTCACAACTCGCCCGCGTCAAGGTCGGCCCTTACTACACCAACACGCGCGAAGGTCTGCGCCTGGCCCAGCGCATCCTGCAGCGCCAACGCAAAGACATGAAGCAGATTGTCATGATCACCGACGGCAAACCCTCCGCTCTCACTCTCGAAGACGGACGCATTTACAAAAACGCTTTCGGCCTCGATCCTCTGGTCGTCAGCCAGACGCTCGAAGAAGTCTCCAAGTGCAAGCGCGCCGGCGTCCTTATCAACACCTTCATGCTCGCCTCAGATTATGGATTGGTGCAATTCGTCCAGAAAGTCACCGAAATGTGCCGCGGCAAGGCATACTTCACCACGCCTTACACCCTGGGCCAGTACCTGCTCATGGACTACATGTCGCGCAAGACCAAGACGATTCACTGATCCAGAGACTGTACTCGGGCCTTGTATTACACTGTGTTCCCCTGTGTTAAAGATTTTTCTCGCCACCAAACTGCTGTTACTCTCTTAGGAACCCATGGCAAATTGCATTCGATGTGGCCGTCAGCTTCCCGGCTTTACCTTCGGCAAGAAGATTTGCCCGTGGTGCGTGCAGCACGAAGCCGCGCAACGTGGCGAAGTCGTCGACGACGCAAGACAACCCGTGATGCGCACCCCTTGGGTCCACCGCGCTCAGTCCACCATCGGCCTGACGCAGATCATCTTCGGCATTAACGCTGCCGTATTCCTCGGCATGGCAATCTCTGCCTCCAGCATTATGGAATTCCCCTCTGCTGAGCTTGTCCGCTGGGGCGCGAACGTGGGCGCACTTACGATCTCCGGAGAATGGTGGCGGCTACTGACCAATATCTTCGTTCACGCCGGAATCATTCACATTGCTTTCAACATGTGGTGCCTGTGGAATCTTGGCGCGCTGGCCGAGTCGCTCTACGGACGCTTGACCTACGCCGCCGTATATCTCATCTGCGGCCTGGGGGCCAGCCTGGCCAGCGCCGGTTGGCATCCCTACGTACCCAGCGTCGGCGCCTCGGGAGCCATCTTCGGCCTCGCGGGCGCGCTCCTCGCGGCGTTCAAGTTAGGTGAGTTCTCGGTGCCGCGTTCCGCTCTCTCGGGCACGCTGCGCAGCCTCGGAGCTTTCGTCGTCTACAACCTCATTTTCGGATTCGCGCTTCCCGGCATCGACAATGCGGCCCACATCGGCGGCCTAGTAACCGGATTAATCGTGGGCGCGCTGATTGCACTCTTGGCTCCTCGACAAGAAAACGCGACGCGACGCGCTGCCATCTTTCTTTTTGTGATCCTTGTGCTCGCTGGTGGCGCAATGCAGTTGGCTCATCATTACAACATACCTCTACGTCTGCAGCGAGTGCCGTTCGCGCGATCCGACAATTAATCGGCAAGCTATTTCATCGCCGGAACTAACTCTTCAGATCCCCCACAGCTCGCCACGCCTGACTAATGGCCTCATCTGTGTAAGCGTAAGCGCCGGCATCGGCATTAGCGATCGCAATTCGCCCGAAAGTTTTCCGCGCCACTTCGCACGGAGTCTCGCCGCCCTCCAGCCAGAACGAGTCGAATAGCGAGTTGTATTCATAGGCGTAGCCATGCGGCCAGCGATTCACTGTAATGGCCGCAATGTCGCGCGCGGGATCAAAACCTCCCGCGCCCAGCGTTCGCGCCAACTGCTCCCGGATTTTACGCTCCATAGTTTCAAATGTGGTGTTATACAACTCAAGGCGCCCGGCAGTATGCTGATCCCGTGACGGCCTCCCAGGCTTACATGGCGTCTTCATCATGTGAACCACAATTGGCTCTTCTGGTTTGCGCGCGCATTCATAGCCGCCAATGCTTACCGCCAGGTCGAGACCAACTCGCGTGTGATAACACCCCGGAGCATAGATCGCGTTCGTGTTCAACTTTTGAAACGCCGTCCAGTTGCGCAGTGCAACGTTGGTATAGAGCAAGGGAACTTTCTGCGCCGAGGCCAAGGCATCTTTTTGTTTTTGCGGCAGCTCTTCACAGATGTAGGGAATCACCACATGCCAGCACGCCAGCACGCAGTTCTTCGCCCGCGCGGTGTACACTTTGCCACGGCGGGCATAGGCTACTTCCACCTCTTTCGCCACCCCCACATCTCCAACATGCTTTACTCGCACTGCAGTGCTGTTCAATCGAATTCTGACTGCGGAAGGTGCCGAATCCAGCCTGGCATAGTTTGCCTTCGCTAGAATCACATCTGTCGCGGAACTTCCGGGGATCGTGCCCTGAATCAGCTTGCGCACAAGAAGGCGCGCAATTGTCGCGTTCCCGTCGGGGAAATGGAAAAAGTATTTCTCTGCTTCTTCGTTGGGAATCGCATCGCGGTTCATACCTTTACCCGGCGCTGGATCAAGCTTCATTCCTTCGAACCCTGGCAGTTCCAGGCCCCATGCATCCTGCGCCGGTACTGCATCGATTCCCAGGCCAAACAGCGGCTGCGGCACCGCCTGGTAAAGTTTCACCACGTCCTCATGAACTTTCACAACGTCTCTGAGGAACGTGGCATAGCTGATGCGCGCCAGCTTCGCTTTCTTTTCCGTCGACGTCAGGCCTGGAAAATAATCGTTTGTGTCATGATGGAGGCGATCGAGATCAGCCTTGGCTTCCGGCGCCAGCGGCGCCTCCGCAAGCAGTTGCTTCCATGTCTCGTGATTGTCCGATCCAACGTAGTCTTTTTCGCCGCCGCCCAACGATGCCGGGCCAACCACCAGGCGGTCCTCGCCAAATGTTTCCTTGTCGAAAAAGATTTTCGGACGCAAACCCAGCGAGCGATAGAGATTCGCGTCGTGATACTTGGGATAAGAAGCAACATCGATCCCAAGTTCTTCGATCAGTCCACGGGCTTCCTTGCTATAAGGGGCGGGACTCTCGATCGAGTAAGTGCCACCAAAACCAAGGCGGAAGGCGTTGCCGACGGAAAATTCGTTGCGCTTCGCGTGGCCGCCAAAGTCATCGTGGTTGTCGAGAATGAGAATGCGTGCGTTCTCGCCCGCAGCTTTTCGATAGAAGTGCGCGGCGGAAAGGCCGCTGATGCCGCCACCTACGACGATGAGGTCGTAGGTTTCGCCGGTATCTTGCGGCGCGCCGGCCGTGTCCCAGAACGTTCCGTCCCGCAAAGAGTGCGCTGCATCGAACGAACCGGGATGGCTGCCGCGCAGTCCAGTGAGGGCGGGCGGATAGTAGCCGGGTAACTTCTCGGGATCGTTATCGGCTCCGCCGAAAAGATGCCACGGCATCATGGCCGCGCCCGCGGTGACAGCCACGCCGTTCAAAAAATCACGGCGAGTGATACGGCGTTTCATTCCCAGTTCGCGGTCGCTCAGGTCGCTCAAAGGACCTCCGAGTCGTAGAGTTCTCCAATTTACGTACTTTGCTTATTCTCTTTGCGCAGCTCACAGGCTCGGAAAACAGTTAGCCGTCGGCCCTCTTCACTGCCAATTCGGCGCCTTGAAAACCAATGCGGCTGTGAGTGCCGTCGCAAAACGGTTTATTCACCGATCCGCCGCAGCGGCATAGAGAAAATGCCGGTTTTCCAGTTAGGTCGTACGGAGTTCCGTTAGCGTCGACGAGTTCAACCGAACCTTCGGGCGCTTCCACGCGAAACGGGCCATTGGGACGAACAGTAATCTTCACTTGAGCCATACTTTGATTTCCTCCAACCTTACGGGTTTCTAGTAAGGCTAAAAGATATCATTAAGCGGCGGCGTGTGTCGCGCGGGAGGCGCCGGTCATCACAGGTTTGACGTACAGCGCGGCATTTGTGATGAGACCCCGCACCGACCTCGAGGCTGGAGCCCTCAGTCATGATGAGGCAATTATCGCCGCGCTCGAAGCGCTGCTCCACGCGCAAGCTAAAGCGGCAACTCTTGCGTGGTAGGAAAGTGATGTTGTTCTCGACCTACCTTGCCGTCATATTTGGTGGTCATCTTGAACAACTCGAAACGCCCGTCCGCGGCGAGAACTCGGCACTGATCCCTCAATGACTGCATGGCCTTGGCATCGAGCGGTTCGAAATTTACAGCTATCTTCAGGTTCTGATCGAGTACTTCCATGCTGTCGACGCCGCTGATTGTGGTCGCGACGGGCAGGCTCATCGCGTAGCGCAGACCTTGTTCGGCGGTGACGACCCCATGACGCACCAGTTCGCCGCTGCCTCCCAGGCTTTTCATCCCTAGCGCGGCAATTCCGCGACGGTTGGCTTCGGGCAGCACGTGAGTTTCGAAACTTCGGAACGTGGCATCACAACAGTTGAGCGGCATCTGCACCGTGTCGAAAGGAAAATCATGGGACAACATTTTCAGATGGATCTCTGGATCTTTGTGCCCGGTAAAACCGATGAAGCGAACCTTGCCTTGCTGTTTGGCGGCAACAAGCGCTTCTGCCGCGCCGTTCGGAGCAAAAATCAGGTCGGGGTCGTTGTCGTAGACCACTTCGTGAATCTGCCATAGATCAATGTGATCGGTTTGCAGGCGGCGCAGCGACTCTTCCAACATCCGCATTGCGATTTTCTTATCCCGGCCGTGGGTGCAGACTTTCGTCATCACGAAAGCCTGATCGCGCTTCCCTTTTAGCGCTTTGCCAAGCCGTTCTTCGCTGAGGCCATCGTGATATTCCCACGCGTTGTCGAAAAAATTAACGCCGTGATCGACCGCCTTGGCCACGATTTCATTGGCGGCCTGATCGGTTTCTGCCGAGCCGAGATGGTAGCCGCCCAGCCCCATCGCAGAAACTTGAACGCCGGTGCGGCCGAGAGGTTTCTTGGGAACCATGCCCGATGGAATCTGTTGCGATCGATCGTTATTCTGATTCTGATCCTGCGCCATGCTTCCTCCCGCGAACAGCGGTACCGCGCCTAACACGGCGGCACCTTTGATAAAACTTCGGCGATTCCATTCCTGCTTCGACGCCATCCCTGCTCTCCTAAAATTGTTTTTCCGGAAACGGGTGACCCGTGTTCATTTCGACGCCAAACATGTCTTTCACTTCAGCTTGTTGTGTGTCGAGCGGAAAACCGTGAGCCAGGCGGGATTCTGGATTATCGAATTTCAGCGAGAGCTTATAGAGCTCGTACCTGCCATCCGCGGCATCCTGCTTGCATCGCTCACGCAGTTCGCTCATTTCCGATTGCGACATGGGCGTAAAATTTTGCGCGATCTGCAGATTTTGATGCAGCACTTCCACGCTATCGATGCCAGTTATCGTTGTGGCCACGGGCAAGCTCATGGCATAGCGCAACGCTTCTTCCGCGGTGACTACGCCGTGCTTGATGGCCTCGCCGTGCCCGTTGAGCGGCTTCATGCCGAGGGCTGCAATGCCCCGCTTATTCAGTTCGGGCAGCACTTGCTGCTCGAAGCTGCGGAAATTTGAGTCGAAAGCATTCAGCGGCATCTGAACCGCGTCGAAAGGAAATCCAGTGTTGAGCATCGCGAGGTGAACTTTAGGATTCTGATGCCCGGTGAATCCAACAAAGCGCACCTTGCCATCTTTTTTAGCTTTCTCCAAGGCTTCGGCTGCTCCGTTTTTGCGGATGAAAAGATCGGCATCGTTGTCGAACGCCATGCCATGCACTTGCCACAGGTCGAGGTGATCGGTCTGCAAGCGACGCAAGGATTCTTCCAGCATCTGCAGCGCGAGGCTGGCATCGCGGCCGTGAGGGCAAGTCTTGGTCATCAGAAAGACCTTGTCGCGACGGCCCTTCAGACCGGCGCCCATCCAAATTTCGGTTTTCCCCCGCCGATACTCCCAGCAGTTGTCGTAGAACGTGATACCGCCGTCGACCGCCTGATGAATAATCTCGACGGCGGTTTTTTCGTCGGGCGCTTCCCCTAGATGATGGCCACCGAAGCCCAGAGCCGAAATTTTGGCGTCGGCGCGGCCAAACTTTTTAAGAGGGATAGTTCCGCTGGAAGTTTGGGGCATTGACTTACCTCGAACGCTTCTAAATCCGAATTGATGTTAGACGGCGTTGGATGCTGCCCTGGCAGAACGGGTTGACGGAAAAAATAGAAAACTGGAAAACCTTCGCTGACGCACTTAGGCGCGAATCACTCGCGTATTTTGAAGCGGGACTTCAAGCGGCCAGAGTGTCGGCTGAGAGCAGGCTGCGATAGAGATTGAGGTAGTCGTCAATCATGCGTTTTGCGGTGAAGCGCTCCCGGGCACGGGTGTAGGCTCGATCCGAATAGGCGTGGCGCAGAGCGCGATCGGAGTCAAGTTGTTGCAGAGTATCGGCCAGACTGCGAGCGTCGTTGGTGCGGAAATAGAGTGCCGCATCGCCCCAGACTTCCCGGAAGGCGGGAATGTCATTGGCAACAATGGCACAGCGGGAAAATGCGGCGTCAAGCGTCGCCATGCCGAGCGGTTCGTAGCGTGCGGTGGCGGCATACACGGCGGCGCGGCTGTAGAGCGCGCGCAGTTGGGCCTCGGTCTGAGGACCCCGGATGGCAACGCAGCTCTGATCGGTGGCAACCTTGACATCTGCCCGGATAGGAACGCGCGGCAGGGGCACCGTCTGCTCGGCACCCACAATGCAAACCGAAAACGGCTGGGAGTGTTGGGTGAGCAGGAAAACCTGCTTGCCAGCATCGAGCAGGCGGCCGACCGAAAGCACAGAATCGTCTTTGCTAACGTAAGGGTTAAAGAATATAGGATTGCGACCAGGATAGATTACAGCTCCCCGCCGCGGATGAGTGTAGTTGTAACAAATGCTGTCCAGCATCCATGCCGACGGCGCGACCATGGCGTCGGCCGCCGCAATGCCGCGGACTATAGTGTCCCGGTACCACTTCAGCCAGCGTGTGGGGCGGGGCGCGCAGCCTTGAACAGCCTGCGTCCAACTTACGATGTCGCCGTGGGCCATCACTATGCGGGGCACCTCCACCGGCAAGTTCCCGTGGCAGAACTGGTGGAAGTGCAACAAGTCGGGCCGCACCTCGCGTACTAAGCTGGCAAGAAAGTGACACGATTCGACCATGTCCTGAGGCGCTTCGTCCATCCATTCCAGGCGGAAAGCCGTGGGCCGATACTCGAGGCCGTGGAGAAGGTCCATCCACGAAGTCTGTTCGGGCAGTGGAATTTCGCCGAAACTGACAAGTGTGACCCGGACGCCACGCGTAACCAGCCCGGTAACGAGCTCGCGCGTGTAGATCCAGGAACCTGATACGGTATCGGCGGTAACCAGGACGTGCACAGAGGCCTCCACAAGCCTTGCAGATGCCGCAGTAGACGCGGGATCCTGCAGTAGCGCTGGCTTATTCTAGTGCGAATGGGGTGAGACGTCGACGACTTTTTGGCTGGATTGGGATTATTTGCAAATTTTGTGCCAGGATTGTCGTTGCAGCAGCCCAAGATGAACACTTCGGACGGCTAACTTGCAGGCATCCTACGAGCTGGCCTCCGCCCCCAGCCTGACCCGCAGGTCGCGCGCCAGATTATCGATGAGACGAATCTTTTCCGTGACGGGAGCAGGAACCCCGGGAACGGTCATGGCCAATTCGCATGAGAGCAGCATGGTGGTGAGTGATTCAGATATTTCGCTGTGCATTTTTTGCTCGACGGAACGGCGGGCTTGGGCTTCTTCACGCTGGCGGCGCTGCAGCGCGGACCGCACTTCCCGTAGCAACCGCTGCATACCACTTACCGCAAAGTTCAGGTACACCGGAAAAGCTGTGGCCAGAAGGTCCAGAACGTGATCACTTTCCGCAGGTTCATTCTCCAAAAGGAATTGATCGAGGACGACTACCGCATACGTGTATTCGCGCAGCCGAACAAAGGCTTGCTGTAGATTTTCCGCCCAGTGGGTTTCGTCACCAGTTGCTTCTTTCAAAGCGGCAACACACTCTTGGCCGCGTGCCGAAGGCGTAATGAGAAGAATCATGCTGTCTCAGTAGCACGCGAAGAACCATAATCGACAGTGCTGAAAAGGCGAGACTTGGAAAGCATTACCCCGCATAATTCCCGTTGCGGAACGCGCGCAGCTCAGGATTCGCTTCATAATCGAACATCGCGTCGCCCCCCCATTTCATGACTAGGGACACGTTTAGCTCTGGGCGGCGTAATCCTTCAGCTTGCGGTATAGCGTGGTCTTGCCAATACCCAGCAGGCGAGCGGCTTGGAGTTTATCCCCGTTGAGTTCCGCGATGGCGTTAAGAATAGTCAGCCTTTCGAGCTCTGCCATGGGAACGATCTTGTGACCATTGCCATTGCCGTTGCCATTGATGGGCACCCCGACCTGCGTCCTGGCAATCGCCGCAGGCAAGTCGCCGACATGGATTAATGGGCCGCTCGTGAAGGCGAACGTACGCTCCAGACAGTTTTCCAGTTCGCGGACGTTGCCCGGCCAGTCGTAGGCCAACATAACTTTAACCGCCTCGTCGTCGAGCATTTTCTCGTGTCCCGAGGCACGCGAGGAGCGCTCCATGAAATGAGCGAGCAGCAGAGGAATATCCTCGCGTCGCTCGCGCAGCGGAGGGATCCGCAGGCTCAGAACGTTAAGCCGAAAGTACAGGTCGCGGCGGAAAGTGCCCTCGGTCACTGCCTGCTCCAGGATCCGATTAGTGGCGGCAAGAATACGGACATTAATTGGAATCCGCCGGGTGCTGCCGACCGGGCGAATCTCTTTCTCTTGGATGGCGCGCAGGAGTTTGGCCTGGAGATCAACGGGAAGCTCGCCGACTTCGTCAAGAAACACAGTTCCACCTTCGGCGATGGCCAGCAGGCCATCCTTGGCTTGATTCGCCCCGGTAAAGGCACCCTTCACGTAGCCAAACAGTTCGCTTTCGATCAGGGTTGGTACCAGCGAGCCACAGTCGACGGGGATGAAGGGCTTGTCATGGAAAGTTCCCGAGTAATGAATAGAGCGCGCGACCATCTCTTTACCGGTGCCGCTCTCGCCAAGGATCAGCACCGGATGGGAACTGCTAGCGGCTTTGGAAATGATTCGATAGAGCTTCTCCATCTCTGGAGCCCGGCCCACGATCCCGCCGTAGCCTTCCTTGGATTTAAGCTTTTCCCGCAGCGTGCGGTTTTCGGTTTGCAGTTTCAAATGGTTCGATACACGCTGCAGTAAGAGTTTGAGTTCGTCAACACTGAAAGGTTTAGTCATGTATTCGTAAGCGCCGTGCTTCATGGCCTGCACCGCCGACTGGACTGTGCCACAGCCCGTTACCACAATAACGAGAGCATCCGGGCGTTGACTCTTGATATGCCGCAGAGCCTCCAATCCGCTGGCACCCGGCAACCGCAGGTCGAGCAGAACCGCGTCGATGCTTTGGGTTTGCAGAAGCCGATAGGCATGTTCGGCGGAATCGGCGACATGTGCAACGAAGCCTAAAGACAGTGCGACCTCGCGGCAGGCATCTCGAATCGAACGTTCGTCGTCAACGATGAGGAGGTTCAGAAAATTGGCGGCCATGATCTGCGGAGTGGACAGATTGGAAGATAGAGGGGCGAGAGCTGCTGAGGTCATAAAAGTGATTCCTTCTTGACTTCCTGAGATGGTGTTGAGGGTTTCGCCCCCGAATCTGATTTAGAAGTCTCCCGGGGATCGAGATCTACCGATTGAGAGGATCGAGGGAACAGGATCATCGCGCGAGTGCCGCGGCCAGGTTCACTCTCGAAATGGATTAGTCCGTGGTTCGTGGTGACAATATTTCTGACAACGCTCAATCCCAAACCGCTGCCTTTGGCAGCAGTTTTAGTCGTAAAGAATGGCTCGAAAAGACGGCGGCGGGTTTCGGCCTCCATCCCCTGGCCGTTATCGGCTACCACCAGAAGAACGCAGGGAAAGGCAGGGGCAGAGCTTGGTGCGGCTTTCCCTGCCACAGGCTGGAATCCGCAGTTGCTGGTCTCGATTGTGATGCGGCCGCCGTCAGGCAACGCGTCGCGAGCATTGAGCACCAGATTGAGCAAAATCTGTTGGGCCTGCGCTCGATCAATCTTTACTGCCCCCAACTCGGGCTCAAGCCGCAGTTCAAGAATTATGTTCTCGCCAATCAGACGGGTCAGCAGATCACGGATTGCAGCCGCAATTTCATTAAGGCTCTCGAGACGCAGGGCGGTGGCTCCCGGCCGGGCAGACGCGAGCAACTGCCGGACCAAACCGCCGGCTTGAACGATGGCGCCGCGAATTTCATCAGCGTATTTCCTTCGCCTGTCGCGCGCATCGAGACTGGAGAGCAGCAGGTCGCAGTAGAGCGTGACGCCGGTCAGCAGATTGTTGAAGTCATGCACGACACCGCCCGCGAGGCGGCCGATCGCCTCCCATCGCTGAGTTTGTGACAGGCTCTCCGCTGTACCGCTACTCGGTTCCGCAATGAGTAACGCGTGGTCGGGTTCGCCTCCACAGCCTGGTTGACGCCATCCCGTCCATTTCGCGCTGGTCTGCCCATGGCCGGCGCCTCTGGCTTCGATGCCGATGCCCTCGCGCTTGCAATCCAGCAGATCGCGCAGCAGTAAATCCATTTTTTCGCGTTCTTGCGGACGAACCAGTTCGCGCAGCCGCAATTCTCTCCTGCTGGCAACGGCCCGATCCAGGCTGCGTTCGAAAGCGGAATTCATCTCAACAATCACGCCCTCAGAGTTGCAACGGGCTACAGCGATCGGAGCGTGCTCGAAGCAGGCGCGAAAGCTGGTCCCCGTGTTCTCTGCGCCTGGAAGGGCTACCCACGGAAAAGGAGTTGCGCTATTCATACTGTTACTATGGCGCGGGACGAATCACGGAAGAAGCCCGTGATGGGCTACTCGATACCTCGGTGCTCCCGAAACGGAACCAAGGAATTAAATCTGTTCAATCGAGTCCCGAATCCGTTCTCAATATAGGAGGACCAATCTGACACTGCGAAGGGCACACGTCACTTCCAATGAAGAAAATTCTGTGGAAAACAGGAGAAATGGCTCATTTCTTGCTGAGTGAGGAAATAATAGGACCTTCAATGCTGCCGGGAAGAGATCAATCGCAGAGATGCGCCTGGTTTATTCGGCGATCGCACTGGCGCTCTGCCGATTAACCCCAGGGTTTGGATCGTCGAGCGTGACCGGAGCGGTCAATCGGAATGTCAGACGCCGCCCCTTTAGCACTCGGACACTGCCTGATCGGGACGAAACATTCGAGGGCTGAATCGTTCCGCGAGTAAACAGGCTCGAGGTTTGAAGGCCGACTTGCCTGCCGCCAATGGTGATCGCGCTTAACGTCAACCGGAAGTAACCGAGAGCCTGCGCACGCCCTGTCTCCGATTGGGCGGACTCGATAAGTCCAATGACCGGAGTGCCGCGTTCCACCAGCGTTTCTCCCTCGATCGTAAGAGGAGCAGCGACTGATGCCGAGAACGAATCCCCGGCCCGGACTTTCGCGGTGGAGAGCGACCGGTCCAGTTGCACCGTCAGCAGGGTCCCGAACGACAGGATGCGAGGCTTTGACCCTGCCTGAAAAGGTATCGCAGTCGGCAATCTCGGGTCGGATGGTACTGCCGGACGAGCGCCATCGTTATCGGAGGCGAGATGCGGATCCGGATGAAACGGAAGCTTTTGTTGACCGGCAGGGGATGCTCCGTCGGGCCGATACACAGCCTCTTGGCGGGCGCATCCTTGACTTAGACTCAAGGCCAGACCAAGGGTATGACAAAAGGTTATCAGTGCGAACCGGCGCTTCCGAGCACTCTGCGGCTTGACCATCGTGTACATCGTCACCCGGTTTTCCGTCAGGCCGTAAGTGGCAAGTGAAGTACCAGAGTGGCGCTAAGAAAATCAATCACTTACAAGCTGCAAAAGAAGCTGTTCATGTAGAAATTGCTTAATAGACAGGCTTCCATTCTGTTTCGGGGATTAGTTGCCGGTCAAATTCCTTGATCCAACCCCATATTCTCGCCCCAGACGGAACCCCGACCTCCTTAAGCCCGCGGCACCGTGCCAACAAAAAAACTCGCGGAGGACGTCAACGTCCTCCGCGAGAGTTTTTGCAAGGCTTGCTTTCGCCCTTTATTGCTTGTTAGGCAGCCTCTTCTTCGGCGACGGCCTGACTGGTCTCTTTTTGGCCTCGCCTTCCCTGCCGCCGATCAGGGTTAAAGCATCGGCTGCGTTGAACGGGAATTGGCGAACCGACGATTGGCCGGTCGTGCTCAGCGTGATGTCCACGCGCCGATCGCTGGCAAGCACAATCGTCCGCATGTTTCGCAGAGCCCTCTGACGTTCTTCTGGCGTGAGGTTAGGATTGTTTTCCACCGCATCCCTCACTTCATCGTTGGTCAGAGTGTGTTGAGCGCCGAAGGCTTTGGTATCGATGTTGGCCTCGGGCACGCCCTGTTCCACCAGGAAGCTCTTGACGCGATCGACTCGACGTTCCGAGAGCTTCTGATTGTATTCAGCAGGACCACGCGGGTCAGCATGGCCTTCCAGGATTAAATGCGCCTCCGGCTTGCTTTCAAGATACTTCTTGAAGTCAGCCGCCAGCCCTACCAGAGTCTGACGCTGACTTGCCACCAGACCCGCATTGGGATTCTTGATCGGCGGCATCGCCGTCGGGAAGTAAATACTATGCAGCGCGAGGCGAGCTTCCAGCACTTCGATCTCTGGATTCTTCGCCGGTGGCGGATTCTCAACCGTCACCTGGCTCGAGCCTTCGCCAGTGAGACCGCGCGAGTCGGTGCAGGTCGCGCTCACCGTGATTGAACCCGGTGACGCACCGCTGGTGTTCAGCGTAGCCGAAGCTCCGCTGCCGGAAATAGTTCCGCCATTCGCTGTCCAACCCGAGACGTTCACTGGAACGCCGTCAGGGCTGGTGCAGTTGCCCGACAAGTTCACGGTTCCACCCGCTGGAACACTCGACGGCGTGGCGGAGATCGATATAGTCGGCGGATTCTTCGGCGGTAAGGGCTTTACCGTGAAGTTGGCCGAGCAACTCGCTTCGTTACCCTTCTTCTCTCTGGCGTCGGTGACGTGCGCAGTCACGATATAACTTCCCGGAGCCGCATTCGTAGTATCAATCTGCGCGGTCGTATCTTTGCCACTGATCTGGCCTCCACTCGCGCTCCACGAATAGGTCAAGGTGTGCTTCGGATTAAAGTTGCTGGCCGCGACGGTCGCGGTCATAGGTTCACCCACCAGCACTTCGCTCGGCTGCACGGAACAACTGGCAGCCGGAACTAAGGGCGCCGCGCCACCCCAGCTGAATACAGGTCCGGTGCGTAGGCGTACGCCACTAAACGTCGGCCGCCGGAGATCAGGAAACTCTGGTGCCGCAAAAGCGGCATAGTTGTGATGAGCCCACACGTAATCGGCCTCAAACAGCCGCCAACCGAACCACTTCGTGAAGGTCAAATCCATTCCGCCGCCCAGGACCGCCCCGATGCCGTTCCACGAATTCAGTCCAGGAACGTTGACGCGGTTGTAGCTCAACAAGGTGTGTATGAAGTAGTTGGCACCTTCGGTGCGTGCCATAAACCTGGGACCGGCCGAAATTGTGGATTCGTAATTGCCGCTGCCCCAGTTGTGTCCGATATCGAATTCCCCACCCCAGTGCGGATCAAAGTTATAAGTGGCGGCAGCGCCAAATCCTCGAGACATATCAGGGATCTGGTAGGGAGTCGGGTTATTCGGATCCCCGAAGGGCGCGGGCACCGTGCCGCCGGGATGTAGCCACTGATATCCCGCAAATACGTCCCACTTTGGAGTTGAGTCGCTCTGCGCATGCGCAGGGCTCGAGATGAGCGCTACCGACAGAACTACCAATAGTCCTATGACAACACGGGCTCTTTCCAAACAAGAAGAAATTGACATTCCATCCTCCCAAAATGATTGCGCGTCGGGTGTGCGACCGTATGGACTGACGCGCGCGGAAAAGATTAATTTTATGGAACCTCTAATGAGGAACCCGCAATTTTAACGCAGCGCTCTGTTAGAGCCCAAGAATCATTTCTCGGTTGTTGCCTAATCGAGTAACTTGGATCAGTGTCTCAAAGTGACATGCCAACCCGGTCCTTCTAGTGAAATACGCTTGGCCCCAAGGCCGCTACGATGCCCCCAGACCTTGCCCCACGGGAAGGTGGCCGAGTATGGTTGTATTCTGCGTGTTGAGACACCGCAAGAAGCGAACTATCAGTCAGGCGGGCAATAACTAAGGAATGAGCCACGAGAAAGTACTAATCGTCGAGGACGAAGAAAACGAACGCACCGGCTTGGCCGAATTAGTTTCATCCTGGGGATACCGGGCCGAAACGGCTTGCGATGGAGTGGACGGCCTGGAGAAAGCCGCGCAATGGAGTCCCTCTATAGTCGTCACCGATCTCAAGATGCCCCGGATGGGGGGCATCGATCTGCTCGAACGACTGTCGGAACAGTCCCAAGCTATGGCGGTCATTCTGGTGACGGCACAGGGCACGATCGATAGCGCGGTTCAAGCCATGCGTCTTGGAGCCTACGACTACATCACCAAGCCGATCGACACCAACCGCCTGCGCACCATGCTGCAAAATGCATCCGCGCTGATCGGAACACGTGCGGAACTGGAAAGCGCCCGCCGCAAGCTGCGCGATTCCGGCTCTCTCGGACAATTGCGGGGTGCCTCGCGCAAGATGCAGGAGATCTTCCGCCTGATTGAACTTGTCTCCCCCAGCACGGCCTCAGTCCTGATCACCGGAGCCAGCGGCACCGGCAAGGAGTTAGTGGCTCGCACCATTCACCAACTCAGCCCCCGGCGCGATCGGCCCTTCGTTGCGATCAACTGCGCGGCTATTCCTGAAACCCTGATTGAAAGCGAGATTTTTGGCCACGAAAAGGGCGCTTTCACGGGTGCGTTGGAGCGCCGTACGGGATGCTTCGAACTGGCCGAGGGCGGCACGATTCTGTTGGATGAAATCGGGGAAATGCCAGTGGCAACGCAGGCGAAACTGCTGCGCGTGCTTGAGGACCACAAGCTGCGACGGTTGGGCAGCAAAGTGGAAACATCGGTCGATGTGCGCGTCCTGGCCGCAACCAATAAAATTCCGGACGAAGCTGTTTCCAGCGGCGAATTGCGCAGTGATCTCTATTACCGGCTCAATGTCTTCAACATTCACATGCCGCCCTTGCGGGAACACAAAGAAGACATCGCCGATCTGGTAGACCTTCTTCTTTCCGAAATGAGCGAGAAGCACTCTCGCAAAGTCGCCGCCGTCAGCGAAGCGGTACTGAATTTGTTCAATAACTATTCCTGGCCCGGAAACGTCCGCGAACTGCGCAATACCATCGAGCGCGCCATCATCGTCTGTGATGGCGGCATGATCGAAACCAAGCACTTGCCTCCGGGATTCGGCCACGCCCCCATGCGCACCGCCGCCAATGACCCCGACGCTGTCCGTCTGGGCGTAGGTACAACCGTCGGAGAAGCCGAAAAGATGCTCATTCTCAAGACGCTGGAATCGACCAGCAATAACAAGACCCGTGCTGCGGAAATTCTCGGCATTAGCTTGAAAACCCTTCATAATAAGCTCAAGGAGTACGGCAACAGCTCTCCCGATGCCGACTCGGGCAAGGAGGAACAAACGCAGTGATCAGTGCTGTGGTCCCTGGCCAGTCGGGACTTTTCCACCTCGTCGCCTCGCTGGTGCTCACTTCAACTAACCACTGACCACTGGCCGCCTTTTTCTATGCGACGCAAAGTCATCATCGTGCTGACCATCACTTTCATGGTGACTGTGATGGTGACTGCGTTTTCCTATCTCTACATCTCGCAGATCCTTCGCCAGCGCATCACCAATGCCTACGAAAGCGCCAGCCGTCTCACTCAGCAACTGGCCTACTTCGCCGAGAACGACCTTCCGGATTTAAGCAGCACGCGCATCGATACCAACGATCCCGCCGCGGTCCGGCGTGCCCTCGCCGAATACCTGCCGATGGATACGAATCTTTTGAACAATCTCGAATCGGAAGTCGCCCTTTGGCCTTACGTTTACGACGCTTCCGTGCTGGACGCAAATGGCAAGGCACTCCTCCA
The DNA here is from genome assembly GCA_963842075.1 of uncultured Acidobacteriota bacterium. Lineage (GTDB taxonomy): Bacteria > Acidobacteriota > Terriglobia > Terriglobales > Acidobacteriaceae > Sulfotelmatobacter. The sequence goes on from CAWJFA010000026.1 coordinate 374,548, forward strand.
CACCAATCCGCAATTGATCGGCAAACAGGTTGCCCCACGGCCGGATTTCCACGCGGTCACCACCGCTCGCTTCCGCGAGCAGCTTCGCCTGGTCTACAGTCCCTCCGCTGTTTACGACGTGAGCTTTCCTCTGCAACTGAACGGAGCCCCGTTCGGCACAATCCACATTGGCGTTTCCACGGTCTTTCTCCAAAGCGAAATCACGCCGCGACTGCTGCACGCTGTCTATTTTTCCATTGCTGCGATCTTCGCTTCTCTGTTGCTCGCCGCCGGGATATCCAATCTTGCTCTCGGACCGCTGAAGAAGATCAGCCGCAACCTCGACAGCGTCACTTCAGGCGAGACACTCTCCGGAAACGAATCGGAACACGATGAGTTTGGACTGGTCACGCTCAAGATTGCTAACCTGGGCCGGCAGATGCGCGACAGCCGCGAAATATTTTCTGCCCTCAAAGACAACGTCGATCAACTGATGTCCACGCTGCAGGATGGCTTGATGCTTTTCACCCGCGACTCTCGCGTCGTGCTGGTGAGCGCGCCGGTCGAGCGATTCCTGGGTCGGCCTCGCGGAGAGTTGTTGGGCAGAACGGCATTTGAGATTTTCTCCCATGACTCGCATCTGGGCGCGCTGGTGCTCGATGCCTTTGAACGCAAACGTCCGCTGGTGCAACGCGAGTTGACCGCCGCCGGCGGCAGGCGGGTGCAGATCTCTCTGGATTTTGTTCAGGAAAAGACCACTCAGATCGGCGCTCTGCTGATCATGCGAGATGCCGAGTCGGTGCGGCGCATCGGAGACGAAATCGAGACCTCGCGCCGTCTTTCCGCCAGCGGACGTGTCACTGGCGGCGTGGCGCACGAGGTTAAGAATCCCATCAATGCCATCGTTCTCCACCTGCAACTCTTGCAGAATAAGCTTTCGCAGTTGGACCCCGACACTCGGCGTCACATGGACATCATTGGAAGCGAGATCCACCGGCTAGACCGCGTCGTTCAAACTTTGGTGGACTTCATGCGCGCCCGTGAACTCCACCTGGTAGAAGTAGACTTTCGCCGCGTGCTCGAAGAAGTTGCGCTCCTCGCTGCTCCGGACGCGGAACAGCACGGCGTCACCATCGATCGTGTGATGCCACATGAGCCGCTTCCCGTAAAGGCAGACCTCGATTTCATGAAGCAGGCATTGCTCAACGTTGTGCTGAACGGTATCCAGGCCATGCCCCAGGGAGGCCAGCTATCGATCTCGGCGCAGCGCAGCGACGACCTGGTCATCGCCGAAGTCCGCGACCGGGGTATCGGCATTGCCCGTGATGTGCAAAACAAGATCTTCGAGCTCTACTTCACCACCAAAAAAGATGGCAATGGCATCGGACTCGCGCAGACCTATCAAATCCTGGACTGGCACTACGGCTCAGTGGACTTTGAATCAGCCGAAGGTGAGGGAACAACCTTCCGCTTTCGCCTTCCTCTAGCCGCGTCGAGCTTGAACCCGGAGCACGAGGCTGCCGCACATTCGAACCAGTGAGGCTACAACTGGGGAGCAGTGCAGTTTGAAAAAAATAACGATCTGATCCTTGGCGTCATCCCGACGTCCCGCGTTTTCACCAGCGGGACGAGGGATCTCCCTCACGCACCCAGCCGTCTGGGTCAAATCGCACCGCTACCTACAAATGAAGTCAGTTTCATCCACACACCTCAGGGCGTAAAATTCAGAGTGCCTGTCCGCAAAAGTGGGACTGAATATGAATCTGGCCGCAATCCTCGGATTTTTTCTTCTAGCTTCGGGATGCTTATCTCCCGTTGCGCACGCATTCTCCCCGCAGTCGCAAAGCTCCGCCCAACCGCCGTCCTCGGCGACGGATTCAAATTCGCCTGCGCCGACAAGCCAAAGCAGCACGCCCTCAGAACCGCAAGTCCCATCACCGCAAGCCCCACCACCGCAAAACCCCGATTCTCCGCAACCTCTGCCCTCTTCGATTTCGCAGACACCGAGTCCCGCTGTTCCAGCCAAACCCTCTGCTAAACCGCGACATCATCCCAAGAAAACGATCTATCCCGACTGTTTGAACCCTCCAACCGCACTCAACCCCGTAGTCGGCAATTCCACCGATTCAGTGAAAGCTACCGACGGCGGCTCAACCAATGCTGGTTCAAACACCGGCGGTTCAAACACAAGCGGTTCAGCCAGCAGCGGTTCAGCCAACGCCGGGAAAATGAGCGCGAGTTCGACAAAAAGCTCCACGAAAGCCAGCTCGAAGCCATGCCCACCTCCCAAAAAAGTTGTCCGCAACGGAGGATCCGATGAGCCCGCGATCCAACTTGTGGGGGGCACAACCGCCGAGCAGGCCTCAAACCAACACTCCACCGAACAGCTGGCTGCCGCAACCGAGGACAATTTGAAGAAGATTGCCGGACGCCAGCTCAACCCAAGCCAGCAGGATGTAGTAACTCAGATCAAACAGTTCCTGGAACAATCAAAACAGGCCGTCGCTTCAGGAGATCCTGAGCGCGGTCACAATCTCGCCATGAAGGCATATTTGCTCTCTGACGAACTGCTCAAACCGTGAACCCGAGCTGACGCTTCCCAGTCGGTAAAATGGCCCCATAACATCCACAACCGCGCAGGAAACCCTTGTATACTAACGTGCAACCTCGTTTTGCCGGTGGGAGGAATCCATGCGCAAGTGCAACCCTTGCTTCTTGGTTCTGTTGTTGTTGCTTCCCTCGGCCATTGCCAAAGACAAAGACAAATCCCAACTGCCAAAACTAGTCGTCGTTGCAAAGTACGTGCTCGTTACGACTTACTCGGGAGACCAGCCTTCCAATCCCCGTATGATGCCCGACGATCGGCAGGCTATGGGTGATGTCCAGGATGCAATCAAGGACTGGGGTCGCTATATCGTGGTGTATCGAGCCAAGGATGCCGATCTCATCATCTTGGTTCGGAAGGGCCGCATCGCTGAGGCACTGGGGGGAGTGCGCGTCCACGCTGGCTCAAACGCACCAAGCCCTTCGGTCGGGCCCAGCGTCAACGCCGACGCTGGAGATCCCCAGGATATGATTGCTGTTTACGACGCAGCCCAGGGGATCGATTCTCCTCCCCTATGGCGAGGCCGTCAGAATGATGGGTTGAGACCGCCGGAAATGCGGTTGGTGCAAGAACTCCGTACGAAGGTAGAAGCTGCCGCTAAGACGCCTTAGGTTGGTCACCCGTTGCGATTCGTGACGAGGTCAGAAGCTCCCTGTCCCAACTCATTTCCCCTTCGCTCGCGCCGCATTTACTTTCGTCAGCAGGTCCTGCGACATGCCCTGCACTGGCCCAGAAATCTTCACCGCCTCGGTCAACACCTCGCGGGCTTCGCTCAGCCTGCTAAGTTTCGCATAAGCAAAGCCCAGACGATAAAGCGCAATGGAGTATTGCTGATCGTCTTGCCCCTTCAGCAGCGCAGCCCCTGACTTCAACTCAGGGATCGCAGCCGCCGTCTTATCTTGCTTGATGTATGCGTAGCCCAAAATCGACTGCGCCGCTCCCCCCGAAATTTTTCGAGACTTGTCGGCATCCGGCGCATCGGCTTTGGCGACCACGACCGCTTTCTCGGAATACGTGACGGCCTTTCCCAGACTGCCAGGCTTAGGATCGTCAACGTAAGCGCCCGCCAATAGCAGCAATGCAGGCAGCGAATTAGGATTCGCCGCCAGCGTTTTTTCTCCATACGCAAACAGCCTGACCTGATCGTTCAACTGCCCCGGACCCAACGTATACATGGCATAGCTTGAAACCTGATCCTGAAACTTTGAGTCCGGAAACGCCGTCGAGTAACTCTCAATGTCGGCCATGCGGCTCTTGGCATCGCTCTCGCTGGCAATAACATTGAAACCTGCCGACTCGAGAAAATCGCAAGAGTTCTTGACCCCGCCTTTTTCTTCCCCCACCTGCCGGCTGAAATCGTCGTCGCTCATGCCCGCCGGCTTGGGTTCCTTGCCGATGGAATTGCAAACCGCTCCTCCTTTCCCGGCATAGTCCATCAGCCTCGTGTTGTCTTTCGCTTGCTGCGCGATGCTGGCCTGAGAAACCAGGATATCCAGATTCCGCGGAGTCCCGGTCAGAGCCTTATCTCCAAACTCAAGTGCCTTGTTGAAGTCACCAGATGCCTGGTAAGTTTGCGAAATCTGCCAGTCCCCATAAGCCGTTGCCGCCGGGTTGGACGAGTATTTCTGTACGAACTCCTGATACATGGCGAGCCGTTTCGCCGCATCCTGCTCGTTTGAAATGGTCTCCAGATCGTGGTCCTCAGGTGTCCCCGCCGGAATCACGATTTTGTCCATCTGTGCGCTGGCCCGCGCCACGAAAAAAGAGAACAAGAAAAGAACAACCAGCGACCCTGCGCTGCGTTTCATAGGCCACCTCCGCCGCAAACCATAATGGACTCCCTATTTCCGACAGCAGCCGAATCCTAGCGCCGAATGCCGGACCATGCAAGGCCAACGGTGAGTCTTCTCTGGAACCGTACTCGTTTGGGTCCGTACATATGGTTCGGCAGTCCGCATGGTTCAACAGTACACATGGTTCAACCGTGCGTACGGTTCGCCAGTACATATGAGCCGGAAGTGCGTCCGGTTCGGGAAGGGCACGACTTCAGTCGTGCCACAAAGGGCCCTTTATGATCGCGCCTTCAGGCGCTGAGGGCCAGCCTAGGTCGGCCTATCGTTGGATCGGGTTTTCGTCCGCATTTCCGTACCTGACCGTCTATTCGAGACTTGCTATCCACCTAGCTTCTTTCCCCTCCCGCATCTCCGTGATGAATTGGTCCCTGCGTTAAAGTAGAAAGATGCGTGCCATCCTCGGCCGGCGTCCGCTCCGTTTTGTCTTTGCCGCCAACGTGATCTCCATGTTGGGCAGCGGGATGAACTCTGCCGCCGTCGCCTGGTACATCCTCGAAGCCACGCACTCGGAAATGGCGCTTGGTACCTTCGCCGTTCTGCAGACCCTGCCGGCCATGCTCATGCTTCCCTTCACCGGCGTCATTATCGACCGCGAAGACCGCCGCCGGCTGGTCATGTGGCTCGACGCCGTCCGCGCCGTAATCATTTTAACCGTAGCCATCCTCGCATTCCGCCATCGCGTGCAGGTCTGGCAACTCTACCTGATGAACACCCTCGTCGCCGCGGGTTTCTGGATGTTTTGGCCAACCATCACCGCGCTCATCCAGGAACTCACGCCCGAAGGTCAATTCGTGCAATCGAATACTTTTCTTTTGGCGGGCGTTCAGGGAGGATGGCTGATCGCGGGCTCGCTCGTCGGCTTCATGTACAACCACATCGGCCTCGGCGGCGTGCTTTTGATCGACGTTTCCACCTACGTGGTCTCGTTCCTTTGCTATTTCGCCGTACGCAAAGGACGCCATGTAGTGCTGCGTCCCCAGGAGCTGCGCGACGATATCCTCGCTGCTGAAACCCAGTTCGAGCGCTTCTGGCGCGAGATGCGCGAGGGACTGCACTTTCTTCGCGATCATCGTCCGGTCATTTTACTTGGCATCAGTTGGGCTCTGTTTCTCGGGGCGATGACTATGGGCGTGGTTGTCACCCCCTCGCTGAGCGAACGTATTTTCCATGCGGGCGCGGTCGGCTACGGCTGGCTCAATGCCGGATGGGGCACGGGTGCATTCCTCAGCGCCCTGTATGCACCCGCCGTGATTGCCACCCTCGGCGGACGCCGTTCGGTCGCGTTTTCCATGGCGATCATTGCCGCCTGCGTGGTTTGTGCGCCCGTCTCGCACTGGCTCGTCGCCGCCATCACGCTGTATGCACTGATGGGCTCGGCGCGCGGCGTCGGCGGTATTGCCATGAACACCAGCCTGATGGAGATGGTCCCGCCCCACCTCATGGGACGCGTGCAGAACACTTTTTATTTCTTCGGAACATTTCTGCAATTAGTACTCGCGCTGGCGGTCGGCGCCGTCGCGCACAAGGTCAGCCTGGTCGCCGCCTTCGCCATCCTAGCCTGCGTTTACGGGTTGTCGTTTGTGGCCGCGAGTTGGCCGGTAGAGACAATAAGCCGCGACGCGGTTCCGGTGGATTAGCGATTACTGAAATGCTGAGAACGTAGGATAAGTGATAAAGAGGATCAGGGTGACGCTACGCACGAAGTTCGCAATCGGAGCATTGTGTCTATTGGTTTGCGCTATAGCCTCTCGGCCGGCGATCCTGAACTTCGTGTCCAAATCATTTCTGAACACCGGCCCCAACGGGCCCGAGACACCTGCCACGGTAGGCCTTGCCTTTGACCGCCTCAAGATTCCCAGCGGATCCCGCATTCTGGACGCATACCTTGTGCGCGCCCCTGCTTCATGCCAGCCTCGAGTCGCAATATTAATCTTTCACGGAGTCATGGAAACCATATCCGAATGGGTTCTGGCGCAAAAGTCACTTTATGACCACTGCATCTCCTCCGTGGTATTCGACTACTCCGGCCACGGAGGCAGTACGCGCCCCGGAACGATTGGCCATCTCAACGAAGATGCAATCCCGGCCTACGCGACCTTTGCCGCGCTATTCCCCGGCGAGCGCCGCTGCGTGCTGGGACATTCCATGGGTAACGCGCCGCTGCTTGAGTCGTTGCCCCGTTTTAGCCCGTCTCCGTCTTGCGTGGTTGTGGCGAACGCTTTCTCCTCTCTGAGGGATGCGGGCCGCAAGCGCGGAACCTCCATCTTCTTGCTCTATGCCATCCCAGACGCATGGGACGATGTCGAAAATGCCAAACGCGTGCGCGTCCCTTTACTGGTCGTTTACAGCGATGCGGACACGGTCAACCCTCCTGACATGGGCCAGCGCGTCTTCGAAGCTGCGCCCGAACCGAAACAACTGGTGGTTCTGCACGGCTTTCCGCATAACGCCCTTTACCGCGCCCCCACCGACGAATGGTGGGCACCGGTACTTCGATTCCTCCAGCCTCGATGAGCATCAGATTGCAAACATAAACTTGCGCGATCCAAGCAGTCTCGGCTCTCCACCAAATTCAATCCCTGCACGCTCATATTCTGACTTCTGCCTTCTGACTTTTCTTCCTACCTGTTATTCTTTCCCATTCCAGGGAGCATTCATGTCCTCTGATTTACAAGGCCGCAACGCCGTCGTGTTCGGAGTCGCCAACAAGCGCTCGATCGCCTGGTCCATCGCCCAGGGGCTGCACGCCGCGGGTATGAAGCTCGCCATCACCTACCAGAACGAGCGCCTCGAGCAGGAAGCCAAAGACCTCATTCTCTCGCTCCCCGGCGCCGAAGGCTACATGTGCGACGTTAGCAAAGACAAAGAAATCGCCAGCCTCTTCGCCACGCTCAAAGAACGTCACGGCACGCTGCACACTCTTGTGCATTCGGTCGCCTACGCCCCCGCCGACGAACTCAAGGGCGACTTCATCAACACCACGCGCGAAGGCTTTCGCATTGCGATGGATGTAAGCGTGTATTCGCTGGTCGCAGTCGCCCGGGCCGCTGCCCCGCTCATGGAAGACGGAGGTTCGATCATCACCATGACGTACTACGCCTCCGAGAAGGTCGTCCCACGTTACAACGTGATGGCGGTAGCCAAGGCGGGTCTCGAATGCTCGGTACGCTATCTCGCCTATGAACTAGGAAAAAAGAAGATTCGCGTGAACGCCATCTCCGCCGGCCCCATAAAAACCTTAGCCGCCCGCGGCATCGCCGGCTTTGGCGACATGCTCAAAGGCCACGAAGAACGCGCTCCGCTGGGCCGCCGCGTGGAAGTGGAAGAAGTAGGCTCGACCGGAGTCTTCCTCGCCTCAGATGCCAGCAGCGGCATCACCGGCGAAGTGATTTACGTCGATTGCGGCTACAACATCATGGGGTTCTAGTTCTGGCAGGCTGTTTTAGACCCTGATGTTGCCTTGCTGACCCCAAACCCGCTGCCGTGGCATAATTGAGAAAATGAAAAGAAATCGCCTGGCTTTCGCACTCTTCTCCGCCGCCATCCTCTTCTCGATGATCCGCGAATGGAGCGCTCCTGCTTCCTGCGCGAGGGGCCTCATGCGTTCAGCGGCGGTTTCGCCCATCCTTTCTCGCTGACTCTTTCACGGCATCAAGAACGAAAAACCGTCGAACCGATATTCGTGCTTCCCATCTTTCGCAACCGGTTTCACTTCTCCACGCCGAACCTGCTGTATCGCAGCGACCACCCTGGGAAGATAGCTGGGATCAGCCACCGGCACATTGTGTGAAGGCAACAGAAGTTGAAGATGCGGCGCCAGCGCAGCCAGTTTCTGCATCGACGCAACGTAGGCGTCAAGCTCGGTTTCCGGCCGATAAAGATAGATCGGCCCTAGGTAAAAAGAGTCTCCCGTAAATAAAAGCCCGTTTTTCTCGTCCAGCAGCGCGATAGCATCGGGCGTGTGGCCGGGCGTGCCGATTACCTTCAGCGTGCGTCCACCCAGTTCGATCTTGTCGCCATCGTGCAGCCAGTGCGTAATGTGGAACGGCTTGGTCGCGTACGTCTTCGCGTCGAACTCAGCCGGCAAGGCTCCGCAGATTTCGTCCGGACCAAGTTCCGCTTGCGCATCCTCTTTCGATCCGCGGGCGTTGGCTCGCGTGAAATCCGTATCCATGCCGTAGATATCGTTGAAACGCCAATTGTCCCCGACATGGTCATTGTGTGTGTGCGAATTCAGCACGCTCACTGGAAGCCTGGTCAATTCCGCAACCACAGCCTGAATATTGCTGATGCCCATCCCAGTATCAAACAGCAGCGCTCTCTCGCCGCCGATGATCAGATACGAAATCACCTCTTCCAGTTGATGCGGTTCATAGATAGCAAAAATGTCTGCGAAGGCGCCGGTGCGAATCTTGTACACCTCAAACCACGGGTCCGCAGTGGGAACCCGCTCCAACTTGCTGTAAGCCGGACGCGGCAGGTTCCTGCACCACTCTGCTTGTTGAGCAACCAGAGACGCTGTCAGCCAAGTTACGAGAAACATTGCCAGGAATGAGGACTTAAGGATCTTCATGGTCTCCTCTCGACAATCTGGCTCATGACGTTCTGGCTCACGATTCTGATCTTGCGTCCATTCTCACTTTCGCGCTCCAACGAGATCTCCACATCCCGCTCGCGAATGAACCGCGGAAATTTCTCTCCCCACTCGATCAAAAGAACGCTGTCGTCGGAACGCAGATCATCGAGCCCGAGCGTCTCCAATTGCCGCGGCGTGTCGATGCGGTAAAGATCAATGTGGTAGAGAGTGGCCCGGGGCCCCCGATACTCGTGCACCAGCGTGAAGGTAGGGCTGGTGACGTCTTCTTCCTCCGCCGCTTCGAATCCCGCAGCGATTCCCTTAACCAGCGTGGTTTTTCCGGCCCCTAGATCGCCGCGAAGCAGAACCAGCTTGGGCGGCGCTAACGACTGCGCCAGCGTGCGCCCAAAGGCGGTCGTCTCCTCCGCTGAATATGTTGTGATCTCCCGCGTCATCTCGACCAGTATAGCGAGAGCGCCGCGGCGGAATTTAACCGGCTGGGGAAAAACTCATAAGCGCGTGCAACAACGCGGAAAAGAGCGCTGCAGCTCCGCCTCAAGCATTATAGATGATGCGGGCTTTAGCACCGGTGGCCGCATTCTCGGTCCATCGCGCCTCATTCCGCTGCCTAGATCGTCCTCGGCACCGTAAATATCGACGACTTCAGTCCGAGCAGGCCGCGGTCCGCCACGTGGTCCAGCGACGTCCGCAAGCGGCGGTTGTCATCGTCCTCGAGCGCGACGAAGCGAAACGCCTGCAGCACGCCAGCCGCCGTCTTCCGCATGGGCGTCAGGATCTCGGCCATTCCACGGACTGGGCCTGATTGCGTTTGAAATGCTACTTCAACGAAATCGCCCTGCCCGAGCGAATGCGGCAGTTGCAACAGCCCGCCGGTCGCAGAAATGGTTTGTAGTTTAGCTTTGGCGTGCCGGCCATCTTCTAAACGAATCGCAGCCAGGACAGTTGCACCTAGCTGGACCCGGGCTGCTCGCCGCGAGGGGTGCGGTTGGGGGAAGTGGGTCATAAAGGTGATTGCACTATGGCACCACCTTTGACCGGGTAACAGATTACGGAAGCAGTTGTCCGGATTCCCGCGCTGCAAGCCTGTTTCCACCTGCGCAACTGCCTGCTGAGTGAGCATTTAGCACGGTGTTAACTACTGAGATAATGTCCTCTCTCATGTGCCGCTACGCCGTCCGGCCCAGCATGACAGCGACCATTTTCTCCGTGGACGCTGCCGCATTTAATATGGTGGCTCCCGGAATACTGTTTGCATCAGAGGACATATGCGCTTTTCGTCACTATTTTTTGCCCCGATGTTTGCTCTGTTAGCGTCCGTAAATTGCTTTGGTCAGTCTGCGGCGGCGACCCCCGAGCCGCTCCGGGTTGGTATCGTTGGCCTGGTTCATGGACATGTCCAGGGATTCTTCGATCAATCTCTCCACAGTCCACAGATTCAGATCGTAGGCATCGCTGAACCGGACCAGTCGCTCGCATCGCAGTACGCGGCGCGCTATGGCTTTGCCCGAAGTTTGCTTTTTTCAGATCTGGAAAAAATGCTCGAACAAGCGCATCCCCAGGCAGTACTCGTCTACACCAATACTTATGACCATCGGCGCGTAGTGGAAATCTGCGCCCAGCACGGCGTTCACGTGATGATGGAAAAACCTCTCGCCGTCAGCTTCGAAGATGCCCTGGCAATCGAAAAGGCGGTGCACGTCGGAGAGATTCACGTCCTCGTCAACTACGAGACCACCTGGTACCCAAGCAACCGCGCTGCATACGACCTCTTGCACGAGAATGCTTTGGGCGAGGTGCGCAAGGTTGTTGTCCACGATGGTCACAGCGGGCCCAAAGAAATCAGAGTCGCCCCGGAATTCCTGGCTTGGCTCACCGATCCAAAATTGAATGGAGCCGGAGCGCTATTCGATTTCGGATGCTACGGAGCCGATCTGATGACTTGGTTGATGAACGGAGAACGCCCGGAAACAGTCACCGCCGTCACCCAGCAGATCAAGCCCAGCATCTACCCGCATGAGGATGATGAGGCGACCATCATCCTCACCTACCCCAGGGCCCAGGCCATCATACAGGCGTCATGGAATTGGCCCTTCGACCGCAAAGACATGGAAGTGTACGGGCAGACCGGATATGTGATCACCGTCAAGCGGGATGACATTCGCTTACGCCGCGCAGGCAGCCAGGAAGAACAAGTCGCAGCCAAACCGTTGCCCGCACCCTTCGATAACTCACTCTCTTACTTGCGGGCAGTAGTGCTGGAGGGAATGAAACCGGATGGACCATCATCCCTTGAGACCAATCTCACAGTCATGGAAATCCTGGACGCCGCAAGGCGTTCCGCCGCATCAGGAGAAACCGTTCGCTTGCCAGCTTCAAGATGACACCGGTACCGCCAACCCTAACCGGCCCAACCAACCATTTTTTCCTCTGCTGCAATTTGCGTTCGCGAAAACGCCTCAGGAAGTCCCGCCAGCAAATCGGTCGCGATCAGCGAATGCTCTCCCACTTTCTCCCGCATCACGTCACCGGCAAGTCCGTGCAGATGCACCGCCGCCAGCACCGCGGCAAAAGGATTTCTCAAGTTCTGCGCAATCATCCCTGCAACCATCCCCGTCAGGATATCTCCCGTACCGCCGGTCGCCATCCCGGGATTGCCTGTCGTGTTGACCCAGGTTTCACCGTCAGGCTGCACTCCGAGCGTTCGATGCCCTTTGAGCACGACGATCAGTTCGTGCTCGCGAGCAAACTTCCGAGCCACGCCCAGGCGATCCTTCTGCACATCGGCGATGCTGCATGCTGCAAGACGCGCCATCTCGCCAGGATGCGGAGTGATCACCAGCATGCGGCCCTTGCCATTCAACTCGACTACCCGCCCCTCGAACGCATTTAGGCCGTCGGCGTCCAGCACGATAGGAATCTGGATTTTCGCTATCAGATTGCGCACCAAATTCACCGTCTCTGGATTTCTCGAAATTCCCGGCCCAATCGCGATCACACTTTTCCCTTTCGCCAGCTCCTCGATTCGATCTAGCGCTTTAGCCGAAATGGTTCCCTCATCCGTTTCAGCCAACGGCTCGGTCATCAACTCCGGGTGAAATCCGGCCACGGTTCCCAGCACGGACTTAGGCGTCGCTGCAGTCGAAAGACCCGCGCCTGCTCGCAAAGCGGAGATGCCCGCCATCGCCGCCGCTCCCGCTTTCCCCAGCGATCCTCCGATCACCAGCACGTGCCCGTAGTTGCCTTTGTTCGACTCCGCCGGGCGCGGGTCGATTAACGGCCCGAGGTCGCGAGCGGTGATCACGTTCAGTTGCAACGCCGAAACAATTGCTTCCTCCGGCGATCCGATGTTGGCCACTACGGTCGGCCCAGCCGTGAGTGAACTGAACACGTGCGCCGGACGCGGCGCCGTGAAAGTAACAATCGCATCGGCGCGGGCAATCGTCCCGGTCTGAGGACCCATCGCGTCCGCATCCGCACCTGAAGGAATATCAACGGCAATCACGGGAATCTGGCTCGTATTCATGATCGCGATGGCATCGGCATAAACCCCGCTCACCGGAGGCTTGAAGCCCGTCCCCAACACCGCGTCCAGATACAGATCAGCTCGCAGCGAGAGCCGCACCCGTTCGCTCTTCAATTCTTCAGTGGAATGCACGGCAATGGCCGCTCCCGGCAACTTTCCAAACATCACCGCCGCATCGCCCCGCAGCTCGGAAGGATTTGCGAGCAGAATTACCTGTGGCCGTTTTCCCCGCTCATGCAGCCTCCGCGCCGCAACAAAGCCATCGCCCCCGTTGTTTCCCTTGCCGCAGAAAACCACCACCCGGGTTGCCGCAGGATAATGCACGAGCACGAAGTCGGCGGCCGCGGCCCCCGCATTCTCCATCAGCTTGAGCGAAGGCACACCGAAGCGCTCGCTGGTAACGCGATCGATGACTCGCATTTCTTCGGCGGAAACGATTTTCATATCGGCCGGCGTTAGTCGATGATCGAACTATAAAACAAAAAGGCCCTCCGCGGTGCGGAGAGCCCGTATCCAAGAGAAAGAAACTCAGCTTAAGACCTTGCTCTTTGGCGCCGATTCGGCCTGCATCGCCTGCACTTTGCTGTGCTTGCTTCCGTAGCTGAAGTAAATCACCAGCCCTATTACAAGCCAGACCACCAGCCGAATCTGTGTCGCTGGCGACAGAAAAATGATGAGCGCCCCGGAAAAGAGAATCGAGAGAATCGGAACCAGAGGCACCATCGGAGTTCGGAACGGACGGTTGAGCTCGGGATGCGTCCTGCGCATCACCCAAACTCCTGCGCTAACCAGCACGAAAGCGAGCAAAGTTCCCACGCTCGTCATCTCATCCAACACATTGAGCGGAATCACTGTGGCCAGGATAGCAACGAAAATACCCACGACAATGGAACTGAGATAGGGCGTGCGAAAGCGATGATGAATCTTGCCGGCCCATGGCCAGAGCAAACCGTCACGCGACATGGAATAGAATACTCGCGACTGTCCCAGCAACATCACGAGCATCACTGTTGCCAAACCACCTAGCGCTCCGATTTCCACAAGAAACGTAGCCCACTGCTGCCCGGTAACGCGAATACCGACTACAACAGGATCGGGAACGTTGAGTTGGGTATAAGGAACGATGTGCGTTAGTAGGCCGGAGACCAGGATATAAAGCACCGTGCAGATGACAAGCGAGCCCAGAATACCCACAGGCATATCCTTCTTCGGATTCTTGGCCTCTTGTGCCGCCGTCGAAACCGCATCAAATCCGATGTACGCGAAGAAAACGACCCCAGCCCCGCGCAAAATTCCTGACCATCCAAAGTGTCCCCACTCGCCGGTATTTGGGGGAATGAAAGGATGCCAGTAGTTCGGCTTCCATGCATGCGAGAACAAAAACGCTGCGACAAGCGCGATGAACATGCATACCACTGCTACCTTCATGATCACGACGGCGGTCGTAAAATTCGCCGATTCCTTGATGCCAATTACCAGGATCGTGGTAATCACCATGATCACAATGAAGCCGACATAGTCGTACTTCAGATGCACGGGCATACTGAATAACGTGAAATCGGAAGTAGGAAATGCAGGCAGATTCCAGCCTAGATCGTGCATGAAAGCCCGCAAGTGTCCGCTCCAACCCACCGCTACAGTGGCTGCCCCGAAGGCATACTCAAGAATCAGGTCCCAGCCGATGATCCACGCCACCAATTCTCCCAGCGTTGCGTAAGAATACGTGTATGCGCTGCCTGCAATCGGAATCATCGAAGCAAATTCGGCGTAGCAGAGCCCCGCGAATGCGCAGGCAACGCCGGCCAGCACGAACGAGATCACAATCGCCGGTCCGGCAAACTGAGCCGCGGCCTGGCCCGTGATCACAAAAATGCCTGCTCCAATAATTGCGCCAATGCCAAGGGTTAGCAGATTCAGTGGCCCAAGGGCCCGCCGCAAGGTTTGTTCGCCTTCAACCTCAACGGCTTCTTTCATCAGTGTGGGAAGATCCTTGGTCGCGAAAAGTCTAAGAGTCATTGCTCGCCTTTCGAGAAGCGCTCATTGTCCACGCGTAATATACCGGGATGCCCAGCAACACCACAATCAGCCCCGGCCACGTGAATTGCGGTTTGTAGCGCAACAGTACAACATCGATAAATAAAGCCATCACAATATAAATCGCCGGCAATGCTGGATACCCCACCGCCCGGTAGGGTCGGAAAACGTTGGGACGGGTCCGCCGCAGAACAAATAATCCTGCAATCGTCAAAATGTAGAAGACCAGCACCGCAAAAATAATGTAGTCGAGGAGTTGGCCGTAGCTGCCTGAAATGCAAAGCAGGCACGCCCACACCATCTGCACCATCAGCGAAACCGCCGGCGTCTTGTAGGTCGGATGCAACTTCGCAACGCTGCGGAAGAAAAGCCCGTCCTTCGCCATAGCGTAATAAACGCGCGCCCCAGACAGGATGAGCCCGTTGTTGCAGCCGAAGCTCGAAATCAAAATGGCCGCCGCCATCAGTAACCCGCCCGCCGCGCCGAACATCTGCGTCATCACCGCCGTGCCGACGCGGTCTTCAGCAGCGTATTTGATTCCACGCCCCAGAATGCTGGCAGCCCCGGGCGTTCCGTCCAGCGGAAGCGCATACAAGTAAATCAGATTGCAGGCAATGTAGAGTGCGATCACCACGCCCGTGCCCAGCGCCAGCGATAGCGGCAAATTGCGGCTGGGATTTTTTACTTCTCCAGCCGTGAACGTCACATTGTTCCAGGCGTCGGCGGAAAACAGCGAACCAACCTGGGCCACCGCCAGAATGGTCAGCGTGCCTACCATCACAACCGGACCGCCCACTCCCACTTGAACGGCGTGCTGCGCGCCCAGTCCCGCATTCCGCCAGAAATTTGCGCCGAAGTTTGCAGCCAACGCCTGCGCATTTCGTCCCAACGCCAAACCGAACAATGCCAATCCCAGCAGCGCCGAAACCTTAGCCGCCGTAAACACATTCTGAATCAGCGCTCCGGTCTTCAACCCGAAAATATTTACCACTGAGAGGACAATCACTAGCAGCATCGCAACCAGGTTCTGTGTGCTGATTCCCACATCCATGTTGCCCAGAACCATCGGCCCCAAACGAATCGGCGGCACTTTCCATAGATGCAGAATCCAATGAGACGAAGAAATCGCAGGAAAGAAAACTCCCAGAAACTTGCCGAAGGCCACGCCCACAGCCGCAATCGTCCCGGTCTGAATTACCAGGAAGAGAGTCCATCCGTAGAGAAAGCCCCACAGCGGTCCAAGCGCTTCGCGAAGGTAAACGTATTGCCCGCCGGCCCGCGGCATCATCGCGGCCAGTTCGCCATAGCTCAATGCGGCGACAATGGTCATGAATCCCGCCACAGCCCACGCTCCGATCAGCAGAGCGGGCGAATCCACTTCCCGGGCAATTTCCGCCGAAACAATAAAGATGCCCGAGCCGATCATCGACCCCATGACCAGCATGGTCGCGCTGGTCAATCCCAGGCCCTTGACCAGTTCCTTATCTTGATGGCTGTGAATTTCCCAGTCGCTGCCCGCAGCCGGCTGCGTTGTCGGTGTACTCAGGATGCCTCCGCAAATTACGGCGTCGTGGTTGTTCGGCGATGGTCGTTGGTCGGCGAACGAAACAGCTGTGATCCTCAGCCCTACGACTAACGACCATCGACGAACGACGAATCCATGCTGCCGCGAACGCTCAGCGTTCGCCCCATGACTTTACCTCAAGATGCGGAAAAATTCCTCTGCTGATTTGCGGGGATCCCGTAACAAATCGGATATCACTGCCACCGAGTCGGCCCCGGCCCCAATCACCGAAGCCGCATTTTCCCGTGTGATCCCCCCAATCGCGACCAGAGGTTTTCGGGTCAATTGCCGCGCTTGCCGCACACCATCGAGGCCCACGACTGGGTCGGGCTTCTCTTTGCTGAAGGTTGAAAACACCGGCCCAATGGCGAGATAGTCGGCCGACGTCCGATCAGCCTCTTGCATCTGCTCTGGACTGTGCGTGGAAACGCCGAGCCAGCGCCCGGCTCCAATAATGCTGCGAACCGACTCTGGCAAAAGGTCCTCCTGCCCCACGTGCACCCCGTCGAACTCGGCGATAAGCGCCAAATCGGCGCGGTCGTTCATGATGAGCCGCACCGAGTCCCGGGTGCCCCATCCTGACGTCGCGTTTCTTGCGACGTTAGGATTGGAGTGGAGATGCTTCTTCAGTTCGCGCGCCTGCTCCAGCATTACGCGCCCGTTCCCGCTTTTGTTGCGATATTGCAGGAGCGTGCACCCGCCCGCGACAAGTTCCGCGGCGAACGCGACGATGTCTTTTGTTTTTGAGAAGCGCGCCGCATCCACAATGGCATAAAGCCGGGGAACAGAAATCACGCCGCCGAATCCTTTTTGCCCGCGGCCAGAAATCGCTCGATGAACCCGGTATCAAAGTTACCCGCGCGAAAATCCGGATCCGCGAGAATTCTCCGGTGCAGCGGAATCGATGTGTACACGCCTTCGACAATAAACATTTCCAGCGCTCGCGACATGCGCGAGAGGGCCTCGCCTCGGTCCTTGCCGCGCACGATCAACTTAGCGATCAGCGAATCATAATAAGGCGGAATCACGCCTTCGGCGTATGCCGCCGTATCCACGCGCACCCCGGTTCCTCCGGGCGGATTAAACGCGGTGATCTTGCCCGCCGATGGCGTGAATTTTTCGGGATGTTCCGCATTGATGCGGCATTCGATGGCGTGGCCGCGATGCACAATCGGCCCCTGCAGCACGTCGTTCATGTGTGCACCGGCGGCGATCATGATCTGGCTCTTTACCAGATCCACATCCGTGACCATCTCGGTCACGGGATGCTCCACCTGGATACGCGTGTTCATCTCGATAAAGTGCAAGCGGCGATCTTGATCCATCAGGAATTCGATCGTTCCGGCGTTAGTGTAGCCAATCTCCGTCAGCGATTTGCACAGAACGGCGCCGATCTGATCGCGCAGTTCCGGCGTAACTTGCGTCGACGGCGATTCTTCCAGCAGCTTCTGATGCCGCCGCTGGATCGAACATTCCCTCTCCCCAAGGCTCACCACATTGCCATGCTCGTCGGCCAGCACCTGAAACTCAATGTGCCGTGGATGCTCAACATATTTCTCCATATACAGATCGCCATTGCCGAATGCTCCCGCGGCCTCCGATTGCGCCGCTTTAAATAATCCGGGGAGCTCTTCTTCCCCACGCACAATCCGCATACCGCGCCCCCCGCCGCCCGCCGATGCTTTCACAATCACCGGAAAGCCAACCTGCCGCGCCCACTCCACGGCTTCGCCCTCGGAAGCAATGATCCCGTCCGAGCCCGGCAGAATCGGCACGCCCGCTCGCTTCATCGCTGCACGCGCTTTTTCTTTTTCGCCCATCAGCCGCATCACTTCCGGCTGCGGACCAATAAACTTGATCCCGCTGGTTTCGCACACTTCGGCAAAGTTGGCGTTTTCCGCCAGCAACCCGTAGCCAGGATGAATCGCGTCCACATTGGCGATCTCCGCTGCGCTGATCACGGCCGGAATATTCAAATAACTCAGCGCCAGCTGCGGCGGTCCGATGCAGATTGCTTCGTCGGCGAAACGCACGGACAGGGAATGGCGGTCCGCTTCGCTGTAAATCGCAACCGTACCAATGCCCAGTTCCTTGCACGCGCAAATAATGCGCAGCGCAATCTCCCCGCGATTCGCAATCAGTATCTTCTTAAACATTTCAAATCAAATGTGGGGACCACCGTCTTCGGCTGTCCGCCGGGCGCAACCCGGCCTTTACCTGCGCCTCCTCAGACGCGAAAAGGCGCGCAAAGTGCGCGCCTGATTTTTCCAAAAGTCGTTCTTGCCACACTTTCACTTTTTGGCCCGGATGGCGAACAATTCCTGCCCGTATTCGATGGGCTGGCCGTTGCTCCCCATCTTCTTTACGATTTCGCCAGCCACGTCCGATTCAATTTCATTCAGCAGTTTCATCGCCTCGACGATGCACAGAACCTGGCCGACTTCCACCGTATCGCCCACCTTCACAAAAGGAGGTGCGCCCGGCGCCGGCGCCTCGTAAAACGTACCCACGATAGGAGATTTAACCATGTGGAGGTTCTCGGCCGCCGCTTCGACTGGCGCAACCGCAAGCGGTGGCGCAGTGGAAGGTACGCCCGCAGTTTGCCCCGATTGCTGGACGGGCATCGCCACGAAGGGCATCTCCGCGTGCGTGTGCACCACGGTGTGTTCTCCCGCCCGCTTGATCTTCACCTTGACATCCCCGCGTTCCAACTCAAACTCGGAAATGTCTTTTTCGATTAAGAACTCGATGAGTTCCTTCAGCTCTTTTTGATTCATTCGTATACGGTGGGACTGCTTACCGCCAAACCGCTGCGCCGCAACTGGCGCCAGGAATTGCCAGGCCTGCATTCTGCCCGGGTTAGAACTGACGGGCAAGAACTAACCGGGCAAGAACTCATAATGAAGACTAAACCACCAAAAAATCTTTAGCCGTCGGGGTCAACACTTCGCATCCGTTTTCGCTGACCGCCACCATGTCCTCGATCCTCACGCCCCATTTGCCGGGGAAGTATACTCCCGGCTCGATCGTGATCACCATCCCAGGCTGCAACACTTCCTTCTGCCCGGCAGCGACCCTGGGCACCTCGTGGATCTCCAGACCGACTCCGTGGCCGGTGGAATGAGTAAAATATCGCCCCAACCCGGCCCTGCGCAAGACCTTCCGCGCCGCCGCGTCGACTTCCCCGACCGTTCTGCCAGGCCGCACCGCGGCAATCGCCGCCTCCTGCGCTTCCCTGACTGCCTCGTAGGCGCTTCGTGCGTCCTTCGGGGCCGCACCCACCCATACAGTGCGCGTTTGGTCCGAACAATAACCACCGAGTATAACACCGAAGTCGCAGACCGCGAATCCGCCGGCCGCAATCGGTTTGTCCGTCGCCCTGCCATGAGGCAACGCTGACCTCGCCCCGGAAGCAATGATAGTCGGGAACGACATCCCCTCCGCTCCGCTCCGCCTTGCCTCGTGCTCCATCTCCGCCGCCACTTCCACTTCGGTTACCCCCGGCTTTAACACCTCAAGCGCCCGATCAAATAGCGTAGCTCCCAATTGCACCGCCGCCCGGACCAGCGTTAGCTCGTCGTCGTCCTTCACCATGCGCGCCCGCTCCACCAGTGTGGGCGAATTTCGCAACCGCAGCCCGGCCGGCAATAAATCTACCAGCCGTTTTCTCTCCGCCACGGTCAGATGTTCAGCTTCAATCCCTATCGTCCACGCTTTCGATCTCGACTTCCGGTGTCGCCTTCCAATCCTCTCCCCAAGCGCACTCAACACCGCCTTGCGCGCAATGACCACCTTCGCACCCTTTACCTCCTCATGCGCCTGCCGGTTGTAGCGCGAATCAGTAAAGAAGACACTCCCCGATTCCGCGGCCAGCAGGAAACCAGCACTCCCCGTAAACCCGGAAAGATATCGGATATTCGGCAAATGACTGATCAGCAAAGCGTCCAGCCGGGCGGAAGCGAGCTGCTCCCGTAGTTTCTTCATGCGCGCAGGGAAATTCATTTCTTCCCGAGTTTATCAGGCGGAAGGAAGTACCGAACCTCGACTACCGGTACCGAAGAACCCAGTGCGCGGCAGTTCACTCGGTATACGGTACGCAGTACACGGTACTTACGGCGTCCCAAAAACAAAACCGCCGGCCTGACAGGTTCTTCAGGCCGGCGGCTTTAAATCTTCAACGCTGCTATGTCTGAATGATTCGCGGCGTAATGAAGAAGATCAGCTCCTGGTTGGAAGTCTGAACTTGAACGTGCTTGAACAGGTTGCCCAGCAGCGGAATGTTTCCCAGCAACGGCACCTGATCGATGTTGATCGAGTTCTGCGTCTGAATGACGCCGCCGATCACCACCGTGCCGCCATCGGTCACCAGCACCTGCGTGGTTGCCTGCTGCGTGATCAACTCGGGGTTGCCCTGCACTTCCTGCCCGAAGTTCGGCGTGGTGTTTTCCACGTCCACGTTCAGGAAGATTGTGTTTTCCGAAGTGATTTGCGGAGTCACAGTCAACCGCAGGAACGCATCCACGTAGGTCACAGTCGGAGGACCGCCCAACTGCGCCTGCGTCACGATCGGCACGCGCACGCCCTGCTTTACCAGAGCCTGAATATTGTTCTGGGTCACTACCCGCGGCCGTGATAGAACCTTGAGTAAGCCGCGCGACTCTGCCATCGAAAGAACCGCATCGATGCGCACCGTGTTGCTGGCGTTCAGGAAGGTCAAGCCGCTGCTCGGAGCCGTCGAACCCAAGTTAGAGAACAACGGAATCGAATTTCCCGTCGTCGACGTCCCGGTGCCCGGTACTGTGACATAGCCGGGAGTTCCACCACTGACGGTCGTCGGTGATGCGCCCGCCGCCGAGGCGCCGCCGATCGCGCTGTGGCCATCGCCCCAGCCAAATCCAAACTGGGTTCCAATGTCACGCGCGAACTGCCGGGTTGCCGCCACCACGCGCGCCTCAATTTCCACTTCCTGCGTCTTGCGGTCCAGCTGCGTCAGCAGGCGATCAACGATAGGGATCACTTTCGGAATGTCATTGACGATAATTGCGTTGGTGCGTTCATCGGCGACCACATCACCGCGCACCGAGAGAAACTTCTTTACTGTAATCATCACGTCTTTGGCGTGTGCGTAGCTCAGGAAACGCGTGATCGAAACCTTTTCGACAGCCAGCGCTTCCGCTTCCACCTGGGCGCGACGGCCATCCGCTTCTTTCTTCAACGTGTCTACTGTGGCTATGCGCAGGACGTTGCCTTCCAGTTCCCGCGCCAGGTCGTTATTCTTCAGCACGATGTCCAGAGCCTGATCCCACGGCACATCATCCAGAACGATGGTGAGAGTGCCATGCACATCGGGATCGAGCACAACGTTCAAGCCGCTGATTTCATGGATCAGCCGGAAGAAATCCTTCAGATCCACATCCTTCAGATTCACCGAAATCGGTTCGCCAGTGTACTTCGGTCCAACCGCAACCTGTTGCTGCGCCTGCTGGGCCTTCTGCTCTGCCGCCAGATTCACCGCGGGCTGAATTGCCGGAACCGAGGACCCTCCCTGCGTCAACTGCGCCGCGTGCACGCTCACAGGCAGTAGTTCGGCGGCCGTCTTGTCGGAAAACTTCGCTGCCGCATCCTGCGCTCGCACTGCAGGTTCTGTCGTTTCTACAGTCGGCTTCTTGGCCTCATACGTCGGCTCTACGAACACAAAATCGCTCGATGCCGCCGCAGCCCCCTCAACCTTCTGGCTGGGGGCGCTCGGTGCAACTGCCACCTGCGCTGTCGTGTCTGTTTTCGTTTCCGTCTTGGCCGCAACAACTGGCGAAGCCAACGGAGACAGAATCTTGTCAACCGGTGCCGGCAAATTTGCTACTTTCTCCGGCACACTCGGCCTCGCCGCTTGCGTTCCCTGCTCGTGCAGCGTCAGGATTAGCTTTCCATCCGCTGACGTGTTCAGTTCATAGCGGCAGGCATGCTCCAGATCGATCACCACGCGAGTGGTCGGAGGCCTGTGGCTGTCCATGGCGATGCGTACGCTTTTCACTCCAGCGCTACCCACTGTAATGTGGCTCTGCCCTGTCGCCATAACGGTTCCAGGCAGATCCACAATAAGACGCGCCGGCGAACCTGCAGTGCTCACCTTCGGCGTCACTGCGCCATGAGCGCTGATTTCGACCCGGGTCTCGTCCGCGCCGCGAACCACATTCACCCGCTGCAGTTCGTTTCGCTGACCAGCCGGTTGTGATGCCGGCGTCTCGGCTGAAGCCACCAGCCCCAGCAGCGTGAACAGTAGGAATACACTCAGCAATTGCTTTCGCATTTCGCCTCTCCCCAACTCGCAGGTCTGACCCGCGTGTCCTTCTCTGAACTCGATTTTCTTGCCTTGCGGCATCGCCGCCAACCACTACACAGCCGGTGTAGTGATCCGCTTGGTTACTTCCCGCGTCACCGACTTGCCCAGTTTGTCCTGTACTGTCTCCTGGAATACAACTGAGTCTCCGGTAATTCTTACTACGAAACCATTGAACACGGGGTCGTTCTCGTGGAGGAAATAAGCCTTATTCAGACTGTTCGTTACTACCGCAATAAAGCCGCTCTCCGCCTTCACCACGCCCCGCACATTGATTTGCCCGATCTCCAGACATTTCTTGCCCGTCGAGCAACCGGAACCCGATGACTGTTGCACCACCGGACTGAAGAAAGGATCGCGTTTGCCGCTCATCGCCCACTTCTTCTCTTCCGGCTTCGGCGCCTTTGGGGCTTCAGGTTTGCCCAGCGGAGCAAATGTCTCATCCGCCGCAATCTTCGTAGAAGCCGCGTGCGTAGCAGCCGCCGGTTTGGAAGCCGCCACTGTGACCGCAGCCGCCTTAGGCGCAGCTGAGACCGCCACTGGCGCTGCTTTTGCAAACTTCGGAGCCGCCGCGGCCGGCACTACCACCGCCGCCTTCGCAACCTTCGGAGCAGCCGGGGCCGGCACTACCGCCGCCTTCGCAACCTTCGGAGCCGCCGCGACTGGCGCCGCTACCGGCTTAGCCGCCGCCATCTGCACCTGCGGAGCGGAACTCTTCCCCGGACCTGCTGGAGTGCTCTTCGCTGTCGCCTGCGTATGTATCGTCAAAACAAACTTGTTTGAGGGCCCGGGCGTCATCTCATACCCGAGCGCTTTCTCTAGATCCACCACTACGCTCGTTGTCGGAGGCGTTTTGCCGTCCATACCGATGCGCACGCCCTTGACGTCCCCGCTGCCGACTGAAATCTTGCTCTGCGCTGTCGCCATCGCCGTCGCCGGTAATTCCACGACGAGGCGCTCGGGCCTGCTCAGCTTGCTCACCCGCGGCGTTACTTCGTCGCGAGAGTTGATCTCGATCTGAATATCATCCGCGTGATGAACCACGTCCACGCGCTCCAGCTTATTGTTCGGATTCGTCGAAGCCGCCTCTGCCGACGGTTTCGCCTTTGCAGCAGCGGCCGGCTTCGCAGCCGCCACGCTGACCGGCTTGGTCGCGGCCACTGGCTTTGAGCTCGGAATCGGCGCTGGTTTCACCGCTGGTGCCGGAGCACCCGCCGCCGGCTTGCTGGTCGGCGCGCTCGCGGGCTCCTCACTTATCCCCAGCGCAGCGTTGGAGTCAGCAGCCTGCTTCTGCTCCACCGTCGTCATCTTGTTCTGCACGTTGGTGATGATGTTCGGATTCTGTGCCCACATTCCGCCCGTCATCATTGCCACTGCCAAAACGCTTTTGGTTAGCTTCATAAGCGATTCCTATTTCTTGCCTGCGGTCGCGCCTGCGGAGGTTGCGGAACTCCCTCCCAAGTCATGACTGTAAAAAGTCGTTGCTGTAAACGACGCAGCCACGCTTTCGTTTGGCGCGTACTGGTATGTGTGCTTCACCTTCGCGTCGCTGGGATTCTTCGTCGTTGACACCAGCAAACCACTGATGTTCACGATCCGTTCCAGCTTGCCTACCCGGTCAAAGAAATTCAGCATCGAATAGTAAGGACCATCCAACTCCATCTGGAACGGCACCTCGCTGTAATATTCTTTTGTGCTTACCGGCTGGGCCACATAGCGTCGCACCTCCACGCCTGCCTTCTGTGCTTCGCCGTCCATGGTCTCGATGAAGGTGTCTGACTGTTTTTCGTCAGGCACGATTCGCCGTTCAATCTCCAGTTGTTGTTTCAAGTTGGCCAGCTGCCGTTCCATGTCTTTCAACTTAGGACGGTAGGACTCCAGTTCGTTATTCTCACGAACCTTGTCCTGCACAGCATGCTCGGCTGCTGCGTTCTTGTCGCTCTGGCTCTTGAACACCACGTAATACAGCGCCGCCGTTACCAGCGCTGCCCCAGCGAGCACCGCTGCCCACTGTTTCAGGCCCGACAGTTCATTAAAGTTCGTCGCCATAGGTCTGCCTCTACGACTTCCCCTTCTCGCAGGTCAGAGTGAACTGGAATGCCTGCATGTCCTTGATCTGGTCGTCCTGGAAGGTTTCCTTGATCTCGACGTTCTTGAAAAATCCCGTCTTCTGAAGGTTCGCAATCAGATTGGCTACCGCGTCCGCGCTCAATGCGGTGCCCTCCAGGTTTACGCTCGGACCCGTATCATCCATCTTGCGCAACCACACTTCCTCGGTTTCGTTGACCGTCTGGCCTAGCATCGCCAGCAGGTTGACTGGCCCCGCCTGCGCGGCGCGCAATTGATCGATTACGTCCACCCGCCGCTTGTAATTGTTGGCTTGCGTTTGCCGCTCCATGTAGCGCGCCTTCACATCGCTGAGTTCGCGGTTTTTCTGCTCGGCGGCCTGCATTTGTGCCTCAATCGATTTCGCTTGCCGGTCCAGCCGGTACCAGTAGCCGTAATTCAACAATCCGGCCAATGCGAGCACGATCAGCACTTTCAGCTTGGGCGAACCCATGTCGCCCATCTCCATCGTGGGCATCACCGGTCCGCTGCTGCCGCCAGCTCGCTTGTTTTTCCCCTTCGAATTCTCGAGCAAATTGATTCTGATCATAGGGATTCAAAGCTCCTCAAAGCCAAGCCCACCGCCACCGCCAGCTGGCCCGGATTCTGCTCCACCAGTTCCGCCCCGGGGCCGTCAGCCGGCGGCACCACGCGCTGGAACGGATTCAGCAATTCCACCGGCATCGAAAATTCCTGCCGTAAAGCCTCCATCAATCCCGGCACCTTGGCTGATCCTCCGGCCAGATAGATCTTTTCAATGTGCTCGCCCGCTGCGCTCGCCCGGAAGAAATCGAACGTCTTCTGGATTTCCAGCACGATGATCTCGGTCACCTGCTGCAGGATCGGCGCCTTCGCATCCTCGCTGACCGTGCCCACCTTCTCTCCCAACTTCAGCTTTTCCGCATCATCGAAGTTCAAGTCGAGTTCCTTCTGCAGCGAGTCCGTGTACTGGTGCCCGCCCACGCTGACGTCGCGCGGAAACAAGGGCGTCGTCCCTTTCACGATGTTGATATTCATTACGCTGGCGCCTAGGTTCAAAAGCGCCACCACCTGGCCCGGCGCCGGCTGGTAGTTGTACTCGTAGCAGTTCTGCAGCGCCAGAGCATCGATGTCCACAATAGCGGGCGTGCGTCCCGCCATCGAGAGTACGTTGGTGTAGTTCAAAATCTTGTCCTTCTTCACAGCTACCAGCAGGACGTCCATCTGCGGGCTGCCCGCTTCCTCAGACAGAATCTGGTAGTCCAGACTCACGTCCGACAAATCGAAGGGAATGTGTTGGGCCGCTTCCTTCTCGATGGTTTCCGCCAGTTCCTGGTCGCTCATCGAGGGCAGCGAGATCTTCTTGACAATCACCGAGTGGCCGCTTACCGCCGTCGCCACTGCCTTGGTTTTGATCAGGCAATCAGCGAACAACTTGGATATCGCGCTCGACACCGTTCCCGAGTCCACGATCATCGAGTCCACCACAATGTCAGAGGACAGCGGTTCCAGGCCCAGATGCGCCACTTCAATCTGCGCACCCTTCTTCTTCAACTCCACTGCCTTGATGCTGGAAGAGCCCACATCCAGACCTACTATCGTCTTCGATCCCATTCCAAACATGTGTGCCCGCCTTTGCTCGTGTGCCGCGGTCAATCTTGCCCGCGACCGTTTTTTGTAGCGCCGGCGTCCCGCCGGCCCTGTAAAACTACTGTGACCCGGCAGCCTTCGTCGCCGCCTTCGGTTTATGCTTCGTCCCCATTTCCATCTGGCTCGACTTCTCTTCCATCCACTGGTCCAGTTTCGATTTCTTGAAGCGCCAGCGGTTGCCCAGCTTGAACGCGGGAATCTTTTGTTCTCCGACGTACTTGTAGAGCGTGTCCGGACTCACTCCCAAATACTGAGACGCTTGGCGAATGTTCATCACTTCCCGTGAGTCGGCCATGTTTCCTTGCCTGTTCCACCAGAACCTGCTCCGCGCCGTTTTCGGCCCACGGACTTGCCCGAAGCAGCCTCGGCCCGCCATGCGTGTCCGGTGGGCTCTCGGTGTCCAGAGCATATATCAGCCTCGAAAAGCCCCACCTCGAAGCGAATCTCCTCGTTTTATTGGGTTTTGTGCCTGTTTTCTGGATTAGGCCGAATGGCCTTTGGGGAGCTATCTCTATATGTTGTGATATTTAATCTGAAGACCACAATAAGTGGTATTGACGCCCCGAAGCCTAAATGGTCACTCGGGAGTCGGTAACTGAAGTACTAGAGACGGTACGGAAGTACTATATCGCCCAGCTAAGTCGTTGCCTTAAGAGCCTTTGTTGCAATTCTCGCAAACCGCAAAATTGGATCGTTTCATGCCAGCGAATCGACCGAAGTAACGCAGACAAGGCGCGTCGCTGCTCAAGCCGCGATGATCCGAGGCCAGGTGAGGAATATAGAACTGCTCGCCGCCACCCATGTAGGTCACGCCGCGCGCGCTGTCGTTCTGAAAATGCGCTGTCCCTTTCCAGGCATAGACAGGCTTGGTAAAAATAATCTGCACCACGCTGTCCAGTTTCTGGCTGAAGACTTGGGGCACAGCCATGCGCGCGCGGATCACATCGATGGGCGCGACCGTCCCGGTCCTGTTCCATCGCGCCAACATTTCCGTTGTGCTCCAGTGCAGCTTCATTGCACGTCGGAAACCTTGCCGTTCAGAAAAGTCACTTTCAGGTCTTTGTACACATAGATCTGCTTTGATCCCAGGTTGACGATCTTATCCGGCTTGCCCATCGCCGCCGTTACCTGGTCCGGCGTCTGTCCCTTTTCAATCGTTTGTGGCTCGGCTTGCGGTTGCTCCTGCGCCGGTTGAGCTGCCTGCTGCTGATCCCCCTGCTGCTGGCCTCCCTGATCTCCACCCTGCTGCTGCCCGCCTTGCCCCTGCTGTGCATCGTTAGTACTGATCGAGAATACCTGTCCGATCGTATCCTCGATCTGCCCCGCGCTGGCCGCTGCCAAAGATCCCTTGGGAAACTGGAAAACCACCTGCGCCTTGTTATACGTGGGCGGATCGGTTTTATTGCAGGTGTCGCAAGCCACGATGCTCAGGGTAACCGCGTCTTTGGCCACGTTCACATCAATCTTCGTGGGATATACCTTGTCTCCAACCGCGAACAAGTGTGTCGTCTGTTCCTTGCCAAAGCGTCCCATAATGGATTTTCGTCCGAGCACCGCAATACCGCTCGGAGAATGCATCGTCCCGTTTTCATACTTAGTGGCAAGGATGCTCTGATCTGAGTAAGGCACGCCCAGGATGCCACCCTTTTGCACGGCCAATAACGTTCCCGCCTCTACCACGGAATATCCGCTCGTGTCCGATCCCATCTTCACCAGCTTATATTGTGCGATCAGTTGCTCTTGTAGCGTGGGCGCCTGTCCCGTGGCCAGCGTCAATGGAATAATTGTGACCGCCAGAAGGATCATCCCAAGGATCGAAGTAAGAAATTTTTGCGGCATATAAAATCCTCCCGTTAACCACTTCAAAAACCAACTCCGGCGCGGCAGTTGTTAACCTCGCTTGACGATATCCAGTATTCATCGATCAGCATTCGTTGATCAGCGTTCATTGAACAAGGGAGCGCCACTCTCGACGCTCCCCATTAATGTTCAAACGCTTGCTTACGTATCCGTATTTATTGCGAGCCGCCCCCGGATGATCCCGCAGTTTCCTGCTTGGCCTGCGATTCGGCTTGGTCAGCCGCCGCCTGCTGATCTTGCAGAGTTTTCCCTGCGCTGGTATCCGGTGGCGGAGGTGGTACATCCGAGGCCGTCGTTGTTGTATCCGGCGCCTTCGGGATACCGCCCGTCCCTTGCTTCTTTGCCAGTTCACCCATGCCGCCGGTGAGCTGCTCTTGGAAGTGGTTGTACATCTCCATCAGGTCGTCCACTTTCACCGCCACCGTCTGCCCGGAAGCGCAATCTGCTTTCTTGCTCGCGGCCACACTGGCATTCACCGTCTGGTCCGCATCCGGAGTGTCCGTAAGGCGAGTGATTACGTCACCCGCGGTCAGTGCACATTCCTGTCCATTCGCCACCACGGTGACGTCGGTGTCCACCACAAAAGTGCGCTGTGCTGGATCAAGCGCCGGCGGAGCCTGACCGCTGGCCGCTGCTGGTGCCGCTTGACCGCCCCCCGCCGCTGGCGCTGCCGCGCCCGTTTGTGCCGCCTCCGCCTGCTGCGCTGCCAATTGCGCTTTTACTTCCTCCGCGATCGCTTGCTTCACTTCGGGCGTAAGCGTCACAGCATTCGACGATGCTGCGGGAGCAGGAGCGGCATCTCCGCCGCCGTCACCGCCTCCTCCGTTGCTCGCCTGAGCGTCCGCCGCCATCGCGTCCGCATTGGCCTCAGCCCGCGCCGCATAAGCTGCCTGCAGGGTCGAAGAAAGCAAGTAATCGGTCAGCCAAAATGCTGGCGAGGCATAGTACGGATAGGGTGCGAAATACCCGCCGTAGAAGCCATACCACGGCGCTCCTCCCCAACCCCAGGCGCCTACTCCCCAGTAAACGGGCGCGCCCCAAGGCCGGTAGCCCCACGCATAGAAAGCCGGATGGTAATAGTACGGTGCGTAGTATCCGTAATAGGGATGGCCGCCATAGTAGTAGCCGCGATAAACTCCGCTCCGGTAGTGCCCGTGGTCATAGTAGGTGCGCGAATAATAGGAACGTCCGCCGCGAGTCACGTATGCTCGCTGCACATACCCGCCGTGCCCATGTGTAACGATCCGTGCCCCATTGCGTTCACTTACAACCGTGCGCCCGCCGCGGACCCCATGCTCGATGTGCATGCCGCCGCGGTCAATGGAACGAATCTGTCCGTTAGGTCGAACACTCGCAGAACCTCCGCCCTTCAAAGCCACTGTCCTTCCCGGCGGCGTGTGCCCCGTCGCTGTATGCCCGGCCGTCGCCGTATGCCCAGCCGTGGTCGTGTGCCCCCCGGCTGTCGTGCCCGTGTGTCCGCCCGCAGCGGTGTGCCCAGTCGTCGCGGTATGTCCCGCCGTGGTCGTGTGCCCCCCGGCTGTCGTGGCGGTGTGTCCAGTCGTCGTATGACTAGTTGTGGCCGTGTGCCCGGTCGTAGCGGTATGCCCGGTTGTCGCCGTATGCCCCGCCGTGGTCGTGTGCCCCCCAGCTGTCGTGGCCGTGTGTCCAGTCGTCGTCGTATGACTGGTCGTGGCGGTGTGTCCGGTCGTCGCTGTATGCGACGGTGTACTTGTTTTGGCAGGAGCGCTCGGCTTACTCGGAGCGCTCGGCTTGCTCGGGGCGCTCGGCTTATGCTGTCCCAACATAAATGTTGAAATTGCCATCATCAGCAGCAGCATTCCCGATTTCCGCAGCATTTTTTCATATTTCGAAACGCAATTCATACCGGCCTCCTGGCCTTATGCTTTTTTCTACAGTCCCTTACAGCATTCCGATCCGCAGCGATTCCGACCTTCAGTCCGCTGTGAATGGACAAAAGGTCACCCCATTCCTCAATGCTAAATTTCCAAGTATGGAGGGAAGGCCTGCAGAATTGAAGACGCAATTTTCCCAGCAAACCGCTACCCGCAACCTGAGGCGCAAAAACGTTATCAGAAGTTGGCCGCGCGCGCAATGATTCTCTGTGGACCTTCGGCCACCTGAATCGGCCAGTTTTCAAAATGGTCCCCGCTCGCTTCCACCGTCAACGCGGGATACTGCCCCCGCCACTTCCTTGCACTTCTGTGGTGCTGTAGTCTACTGTTTCTCCCACCGGAGGATCTAATTGCGCTACCTCGATCGCCTGCAACCCCTAGCTCTGTTTGTCATGCGACTCGCCCTTGGCGCTGTCATGGTCGGCCACGGATACCACAAAGTTTTCGGCGGACTTCACCATCACGTTCAATTCGTCGAGAGCCTCGGTCTTCCGGGCTGGTCTGCCTATCTCTCCGCCTTCGCTGAATTTTTAGGCGGCTTGCTTGTCCTGATTGGCCTCTTCACTCGCGTCGCTGCTTTTGCCATCTGTGTCGATCTCTCTGTCGCCATCGCCAAGGTCCACTTTCACAATGGGCTCATGGGCAACGGCGGATACGAATTCCCTCTGGCCTTGGCCACCCTCGCATTTGCTCTTATCTTCTTCGGCGGCGGCGCCATCGCTCTCGACCACATCCGCGCTCCCGGCGGCAGTGGCTGGAAATCCAAGTAGACCTCCACATTTATTTCTGCATTCTGCCTCTGCCTTGTTTGGTGTGTGCGAACAGCTTCGTTGCATCTCCCCCAGATATTCTTCGCGCAACTTTTTGCCGGTCTCCGGGTTCACCGCAAGTGCGGAACGCTGCCGGTGGGAACGGACCTTATCGCTATCGCTTGACGTTTCTTTACAAGTACTACTTAAGTTGTATCTCGTTGCCGCTCAAATTATGATGATCCGTTTGCAGCTTCTTAGCATCCTAACGATTTCGGAGACGCATCCTAACCTTTTAGAATGAACTGATCAGGAGGAATTTCGTGAGAAAGTCAGCGATTTTCGCATCTGTTTTCGCCTGCTTGTTCTTTGCTCAGTATGCCTCTGCCCAACAGGGAGACGTTGATTTCGGCGGCAGCACAGTCCTGTCTTCCGCTCCCACTGCCTCTTCTTTCTTCCAGCAAGCGGAAAGAGGTGGGACCTACCTTAATGTGGGGGCCGACGTCGTCTTCAAGCGCCGCATCGGTTTTGCCTGGGAGACCGCATGGCGAGCCAGTCAGGCCAGCTATGAAGGCGGCTACGAAACCTACCGTCCCATCCTCACCGACTTCAACGCCCTCTATCAGCCTCGTCTGGGCAAGAAAATCGGCCTTGACCTGACGGGAGGAATCGGCATTGACAGCACCCGCTTCTACGTTCCGGCGATTGTCTCCTGTAGTTATTTCGGCGGATGCATTAACTACACTAGCACCCATCACTTCATGGAGGATCTGGGCGCCGGGCTCCGTTACTACGTCTGGCACCATGTTTTTGTACGCCCCGAGATTCACTACTACCACATCCAGGGCAACACCGACATCAATACCGGAGGCTTCAGCTCCGACAATCTCTTCCGTGTCGGCGCTTCCATCGGCTATACCATCGGTCCAGACTAGGCCTTTGACTTCGCCAGAGGTTGCGATTTGGTATTCTGGGGCAGCCGGATTCTGACAGCCTGATGATTCTCCTGGCTGCAGTCTTTCCTTGCTGCTTCGCCGGAAGTGCCGCCGCTGTGCACATTCTGGAATAGCTGAACACATTCTGGGTTAGCCGAACAACGGATAAGGGGACCCGTATTGAGAAAATTCGCGCTGCTCGTATCCGCCCACACCCTTCTTCTGTTTGCCAGCTTCGCCTCGGCCCAGCAAGTGGACATCATGCTCGGCGGCAGCACCCTGTTTTCGGCCGCCACCAAAAGCGACTTGGTGAACTTCCATCCCCCGATAGAAAAAGGTGGCACCTTCGTCGGCTTCAGCGGTGACTACGTCCGATTCAAGCGCCGCCTGGGCTTTAACGTGGAAACCGCCTGGAGATATCATCAGGTCGCTTACCCCGACAATGGCGAAACCTATCGCCCCATTCTGACCGACTTCAACGCGCTCTTTCAGCCTCGCGTCGGCAAGAAATTCGGGCTCGACCTCTTTGCCGGCGTTGGCATTGCCAGCACCCCTTTCCAGATACCCAACGCCATTTCATGCGGCAGCCCCTCAGGCGGCTGCATCATCTACAACAGCAGCAATCACTTCATGGAAGACCTCGGCTTCGGCATTCGTTATTACGTCTGGCACCGTTTGCCGCATGTCTTTGTCCGCCCCGAGATTCACTACTACCACATCCAGAACAATGTGGAGTTCGCCACTGAGAACGTGTTCCGGATCGGCGCCTCGATCGGCTATACCATCCATCCCAAGTAGTTCTAGTAGTTGCGAAAAAGTCGCGAAAAATAATTCGGCAAAACAAAAAGGCAGCGTCCTTCGACGCTGCCTTTCCTCTTGTTCTTACAATTTAAGCTTCAGTGCATCGACGCGCAGATTTCCGCTTCGTGGATGGCCCGGTCCAGATGTTCGATCGCCTTCGCGCGATGGCCATCGAAATCATGCTCTGCACTCTCCAGATGGTGTTTGGCGGCGCGCATCGCTTCCAAAGCTTCATCAATGTGCGGGTGACGTTCTGGCACTGCCGCCGCAGCCGGCGCAGGCGCCGCTGCCGCCGCTACAGGTGCCGCTGGCATCGGCCCCTTTGGACCAGCTGCCGCCGCCGGAAAGGCGAGCGTTAACAGAAGACTTGCCGTAATCAGTAGCGTCAAGAACCCAATTTTCATACGATTCTCCTCGTCTAAATTCCGGCGCACACGCCACCGGTAAAATGTCGGCCACGGACCTCTCATCTTTCCCGAGCGCCCGAGACACCCGCACAGTATAGTCGCGCTCCGGCAGATTTCGCCTGTGCAGTAGTTGACTCTTAGGATGCTCGCCTTTTAACGCCAGTTCCATATGCCCCTCTCCGGTTTCGCCACCACGCCACAGCCACAATCAATGCCAACATCACCAGCAGAGCAAGGTCAAAGCGCCTCATGAAATGCATCAACTGGTGCCAACGGCTGCCGAAGCTATATCCGGCCAACGAGATAACAGTCACCCAGAGCGCCGCTCCCAGCACGTTGAAGACGGCAAATCTCTTCCACGGCATCCGCAGGACTCCCGCCATCGGTCCGGCGATCACGCGCAATCCAAAAACGAATCGCGCAAACACAATCGTCAGCGCGCCATACCGGCCAAACAGTTTCTCGCCTCGCATCAATGTTCCATCGTCAACGTGGAAGACATACCGGTACCGTTCCAGTAGCGGACGCCCTCCGTACTGGCCGATCGCATAGCCCAGGCTGCTGCCCACTGTCGCGGCCACAATTCCAACCGTAATAATCCACCCCACCTGAAGTTCCCGCTGCGTATACGCCAGCAGGCTCGCCAGCAGCAGAACCGTCTCCCCAGGCAATGGCAGCCCGATATTCTCCAGCAACAAGGCCACTGCCACAGCCCAGTATCCGTAGTGCACCAGCGCCCCGCGCACCAGATCGATAGTATGGTGGGTCATCATCTAGAAAAACCAGTCACCCTGAGCAAGCGTTCTTTGCGCGGCGAAGGATCTGGGCGAGTCGCGCGAAGCGTCGCGTTTTTTGGCAACGCAACAATCGCGCGTTTGGCTCGCTTCCTTATCGCGTCAGGAATTCGATCAGCGCCCGGTTGAACTCTTCCGGGCATTCTTCGTAGGGCAGGTGACCGATGCCAGGGAAAATTATCAGCTCGGAATGCGAAAAGTATCTCGCCAGTCGCTCTGCCGACGAGGCATACACTGCTGGATCTTTGCTTCCCCACATCAGAAGCGTAGGAATGCTCTTCAGCTTGGGCAAACAAGCCTCTAGCTCCCGCAGGTCCTGAGTCCAGGTGCGAACAATACCCAGCGCATGCTCAAACAATCCTGCCTTCGCCAGCGGCGCCAGGTAGCCTTCAAGAGCATCTTGTGGAATGCGGCCGCGCTCCCCATACATGCGCGCGTGCCAATGCGGATACAAGAAACTCATCTGCGGAACGATCAGCCGGAACCAGGCCGCACCCAGCTCGCTGCCCACAAACGGCGCCAGCCACCGGCCCTGCGCTGAGTAAGGATTCACTGGCGCAACCAGAACCAGCCTCCGCACCCGCAGACCGAAATTGCCGTCCAGGCATTCCGCTGCCGCCATCATTGCCACTGCGCCGCCGTGCGAAGTCCCCAGCAAATCAAACGAAGAAACTCTAAGTTGTTTGATAAACCGCAGCAGGCGCCCTGCCTCTCCTCGCATCGAATGGTCCAGCCCCGCCGGCCGGTCTGAAAATCCCGCACCCATCATGTCCGGCGCATAAACCGTCGCATAAGGCGCCAATGCCGGCATCGTATATCGCCAGGAGAAGGAATATCCCAGGAGTCCATGCAACAGAATCAGCGGCGGACCCGAACCCGCCCGCAGATAACGCATCCGCGCGCCCTCAAGATCCATCCAGCATTCTTCCACCCCCGCGCCAAGCGCCGGAACATGAGGAGCTGATGTTTCGCGGTCGCTCAACGTCCCAGCCCAATCTTCCTGCCCCAAATCTTCTCCTTAAGACAACTCTTTTCGCCCCATCGCCTTCTATTTAAGTGAACATCGCCTCTGTTCGCTTCACTGGGGAGCTTCGGCTCCCCGTTTTTTGGAGTTGCCATCCTGAGCGAACCGCTTTTTCCTAGGTGTCATCCTGAGCGGAGCAGATGGATCGCAAAGCGATCCATCTGCGAAGTCGAAGGATCCCTACCAGCCCCGCCTCGCTTTGTCTCGCCTGACTGGTTAAGCAAATGCCAAGGGAAGCGCCCCTCACGCCGCCACCTTCCGCCTCTTCCTCAACAATTTCTTCAGCACCCGAATCCCTTTATCCACATGCTTCTCCTCCAGCAAAAACGGAGGTAAAAATCTCACCACCGTGTCCTGTGTGCTGTTGAATAACACGCCCTCAGCCAAAGCCTCATCCACAATCGGCCGCGCCGGAATCTCCAGATTGATCCCCTGAATAAATCCTCGCCCCCGCACTTCCTTCGCTGCCGGACTTTTTTCCGCAATCGTTTTCAATTCCTGCTGCAAGTACGCCCCGACTTTATTCACATTGTCGAGCAGCTTCTCATCTTCCACGATCGCCAGAAACTCCAGCGCCACCCGGCAAGCCAGCGGACCACCACCAAAAGTCGTCCCATGCTGTCCCGGCGAAATCGCATTGGCAAATTTTTCCTTCGCCAGAAACGCACCCAGCGGCAGCCCCGCCGCAATCGGCTTGGCAATCGCCACAATATCCGGAATAACTCCAAAACTCTGAAACGCAAACATCGTCCCCGTGCGCCCCAGCCCGCACTGAATCTCATCAAAGATCAGCGCCGCCCGGTGCCGGTCCGCCGACGCCCGGCACTCTTGCAGAAACTCCACCGAACACTCATAAATTCCGCCCTCGCCAAAAATCGGCTCCAACACAATCGCGCAAGTATTGTCGTTCACCACCGCCCGCAAGCCTTCCACGTCGTTCTGTTTTACAAAAGTCACTTCTTCCAGCAGCGGCTCAAATCCCTTGCGATGTTTTTCCTGCCCGGTCAGCGACAGGGCCCCAAATGTCCGCCCGTGATACGACCCCTCGAGCGCCACCAGCCGCGACTTCGCCTCGCCCCCGGCGCGATGTCCCGCCAACCGCGCCAGCTTGATCGACCCTTCAATCGCCTCGGTCCCGCTGTTCGAAAAAAACGCGCGGGCATTTCCAAGAGCGCCGCCAGAAGCGCTGCCCGCCAGCGTGCACAACTTCTCCGCCAGCGCTCCCTGATACTCGTGATAATAAAGATTGGATACGTGAATCAGCTTCCCCGCCTGCTCCCGAATCGTCTTCACGATCCGTGGATGCGCGTGCCCCAACGCATTCACCCCCAGCCCCGAAACAAAGTCGAGATAGCGTCGGTCCTCCAGGTCGTAAAGAAACACGCCCTTCCCCCGCGTCAACACAATGGGATACCGGCTGTAAGTCCCCAACAAATATCGCCGCTCCAACTCCGCGATTTGTTCAAGTGTTTTCATAGGAAGATTTGATTCTACCGGAAGGACGAATCGTGCCAATATCCGGGAAGGAAATAGCGTCCGGAGGACGCCTGATAGCACCCCGGCGTTTCAACGCCGGGTAAGATTTAGGAAGATGTGAAGCATCCGGAGCGCCCCATCCATTCCGGGAAACAAAATCGTCCGGAGGACGTTTGACAATAGCCCGGCGTTTCAACGCCGGGTAAGATCGTGGATGCTGGAACCCCGTGCCGTAGCACGGTTGAAATCCCCCCGGAACCCGCTATGGCACACCCTGGGCTGCCGCACCTGTCGCGGTTTTCGAAAGCTGGGCGCCGCGGAACCTCGAACCCTCACGTTTATCTATCGTCCTCGACCAGCCTCCCATACACCACGGCCGCTTCACCGCGCCGCGTGCTGAACCCACGCCGCAAACGTTTGCCACGCATAGCTCTGCCCAATAGGCCCGCGAACATGCTGAAGAAAGACAAGCAGGAGACTTCCCCACAGCGTGGCCCGATGAATTTTCCGAATCGAGAAAAGATCGTATGCAATTAGCGGTATGAGAAAAGCCTCGGTCGCCCACTCCGAGGGATGCAGACCCCACCACGAAGCGTGAATGGGCCAGCGCGCAACCGCCGCGTCGAGAATCGCGATCGTGGCAATCAGGATCAGGCGCTTGTGCGCCGCCGCATTCGAGCGATACTTCCACGCGAAAAAAACCAGCGGAGCGAAGGCCAAAATATCGAATGTGGGAACCACAAAAAACGCCAGCGCGTTAGGCCGGCTGGCATGTCGGACCATGGAATCGACGGCTGTGTAGATCGCGAGTATCGGCATGATACAGGCAAGCCCGAAGCCCACGAGTCCAAGTCGCCGATGAATGTCCACGCGCCCCGCAGAGATTAGCAACGTCTGTGTGATAAGAAGAAGAATCCAGCAGGTGAAGACCGCGCCGTGAATGTGAACCAGTCGATTGGGCAGCGGCGCCTGGAAAACACCGGCAAGATAATAAGAGCGCGCAAAACCGGCAAAAACAGCCACCAGAATCAGGAACGCCATACCTGAAAAAAAGAGATGGTCGTAGCGGCGTCCTGGTGCGGCTGATGCGGCGTAAGTGGGTCGAACGACCGTGGTTGCCAAAGTGTCTCCAGGAACTGAGCGGGATTTTCAATGGACGGCGAGATGAAGAGGGATTGTATCTCGAAAGTCGCTTCGACCGTGCGGCTCATGGGAATAACCATCGTCTCAAACGGCCCCGTCTCCCCCGGCGGCCGCGTCTTCCACCTCCGGTGCACCCACAGCCACTGCTCCGGACACTTCCACACGTGGTCTTCAATGATGGAAGTAATTTTCTGCGTGTTAAGCCGCCTACGGCGCGCCGGGGCTAGGTTCCGTTTTATGACTCTCTGAACGACGAATGGGAATGGCGCTGGCCGTGGCCAGGCTGAAATAAAATGTTGCGCCTTTCCCGACCTTCCCCTCGGCCGAGGTCTTACCACCATGCCGGGCGATGATGCGGCGCACTGTGGCCAAGCCGATGCCAGTTCCTTCGAATTCGTTCGCCGTGTGCAGGCGCTGAAAGACGCCAAACAGCTTGTCGGCATAGCGAGCATCGAATCCAGCACCATTGTCGCGCACGAAGAAGACGGTTTGCCCCGGACTGCTATCATGAACCCCGATTTCAATTTCCGCCGGGTCGCGTTTACGACTGTACTTCAAGGCGTTGGAGACCAGATTCACCAGTACTTGCCGCAGCAATGACCGGTCGCCCCAGGCGCGCGGCAATGGGGCGCATTTCCAGACGACCTTGCGCTCTTTGACCTCAGCTCCGTGGTCTCGGATTACACTTTCGACGAGCGTATTCAGGTTGACCGATTCCCCGGTCAGATCCACGTGCGAAAACCGCGAGAAATACAGCAAATCGTCAATCAGAGCAGACATCCTGGTTGCCGATTGCTTGATTTTGTCGAGATGTTCCTGCGGCTTCTCCGCTAGGCTGGGACCCGCATCTTCCTGCAGCATGGTCGCGAACCCGAGGATGTGTCGAAGCGGCGCTCGCAAGTCATGCGATACGGAGTAGGAAAATGTCTCCAGTTCTTTGTTAGCCGCTTCGAGCAATACGGCCCGCTGTTCGAGCTGCCAGGTTCAGTTTAGACGACCTGTTCCTCGGCGCGGCGTCGCTCAGACGACTTCCCTTAGGAGGTCGCTGATTCAGCCTGCGAGAGTTGCGACACGCGCTCGGCTACGCGCTGTTCCAGTTCCAGACGTCAAGACCATGACTTCACGGTTGGTGGTGGACAACTCGGTCTGCAGCAAACCGATTAAGGTCTGCGGATCGCTCGTGGCGGGCGCCCAGGGCTCGGTGGCACGGCTGGGCGATCATGGTTCAGCGCTCCAGCTTTTGACCGCAAGAACTGTGGCGTCATCGTTCTTCTTCGCCAATACTGCTGGAGGAGCTTGGTTCGCAACAGCTTGCGGAGTCGCGCGTTCCAGCCCAGGAAAGTCAGCTCCACTGCCATTGCGCGCGCAGACCATCGCTGTGAAGGACGAGCATCCAGCTGCGGATCCCAGCGGTGCTGTTGCACGCGCACATGGTCTTCTGCGCACCCAGGAACCCGCGCTGAATCGCGATCTGCGAGTCGCTGGGCTCCGGTCCAAGGTGCGTATCTCGATGTTGCCGAGATTGGCCGAACGTCATTGCGGTTGGACGATTCGAAGCGGACCAGGTCCATCACAACGCCGCGCGTACCCCGGCAGCGCGGCTGACTCCGCAGAAAAGTTTGATCCAACGCAGAGTCGTAGTGGGATTGAACGTAGGATTGCGCAGCTAGCGCGGCGACCTGGGCAGGCTCGCCGTGTCCGAGTCCATCAATCACGCCAACCATCAAACGGCCGTCGCGACTCGCGAATCACGAAAGCGTCACCATTCGCCGCGGCATGACGGCGAGGCCGGGTGGCGAGACCGACTTGCCAGGGGTGGACCATTGACGGGGTGAACAATGGCCGGGGTGACGATGGCCGGGCCAGCTTGCGGCACGCAGCCAGCGCCGGCACACAATTCGCGTGCCCAGCGCCTGCCGTGGAACTGACTTCTCAGCTCATCCATCAACCGGCTAACGGTGACGGGGCCATAACCTCGAAAACGGCGCCCGTGGAGTAACCGTCATCGAACGCGTGTTCCGGATCTCTCATTGCCAGTCCGTGGTCCTCAGCTTCCACCTCGATCCCGATCCTGGCTCCATCGCTCAGCAGACGAATCGTCAAGGACGCCAGAACGCGGAACGTCTGGCCATATGGGAGGCTGACTCGCTGACGACCAGCACGATTTCTTCACTCGGCTGCGCCGCGAACCCCAGCTTGAGCGCGATCTGGCGGGCCGTTTGCTGGGCCATCGCGCCATCGAAGAAGCTGGTCGACCGAAATTTGCGCTGCTGGTTACGGCCTGCATCGAAAGGCTCAGCCCTTGTCGCCATTTTCTTACGGCCACAGCTGGTTCCTTCGCCGCGAGCGCAGTCTTGAAGATCCATCTCGTCCATCAGGCGTTTGGCTCCGGGCAAACCCATGCCAAGTCCGCCGACGGTGCTGTGAGCCCTCGCGCATAGCAGCGTCAAGATCAGGCAATGCCTGGACCTTGGTCTTCAAAACACAGTTCGACGCCACTGGCGCTCGCCATTTTGGAGGGTTCGCCAGTTCATCACGCCTTTACCGGCATACTTGAAAACGTTCCGGCCAGTTCGGATGCTGCAGTCACGATGCGCGCTGTTTCCGTCACGCCGAAACCAATCTTCCCGGCAACCTCGCGGACTACTCTTCGGGCTGCCGCAATGTCGGTTTCCACATCGATCTGGACTGTGCCATGGTCGTCCTCGGTCATCGCGCATCTCTCTTCTTCCTGGCTGGTTTGTTTGCCAACAGATCGGTGGCTAAACCCAGAGCGCGATCCAAATTCAAGACGGTTCGCGTCGCACCCAGCGTGACGCCCAATTCGGTTGCGGTGATCGCCACCGATGGGCGCATGCCCGCAATGAAGGTTTCGCCACCCATCAAGGTCACCATCTGCGCTGTCTCCGCCACGATTCTGGCGAAGTACGAGTCCAGGATTTCGACTTTCGAGAGATCGAGAACCAGGCCCTTCACATCGTGCTGCTCCATGGCCTCCAGGGTCTGGCTCTGCAGCGCGGACACGGTAGCGTCATCAGGATCGGCAGGCATGGAGACCAATAGGACATCGCGTACCTTCAGCACTGTTATGCCTTCGTTCATTGGCCCGCCGCCGCCCCCTGATCACTTCTCGCTGGCAACGTGAAGGTTGATGATTTCGAACGCAACGCGCAAGCCGGCCGTGAGAGACGATCTCGTGGTAGCACCAGAAAGATCGAGTCCCCAGATGCACCAGGGTCTGAGCATGGCGGGCCGGACGCCGGTGAGCACAACCTCAGAACCGATGTAGCGCACCGCCTTGATGGTTTCGATCAAGATGCTGGGCGGTTTGGGTGTCGATGGCCGGCACACCGGTAATATCGATCACAGCGACGGGGGAACTGGTTTCGGTGAGCCGTTGTAGAAGGCGTTCCATCAGTTGTTGGGTACGCGTCGCTATCGAGCATTCCGATCAGCGGAACCAGGATGATGCCATCCCAGACCTGAACGACAGGAACGGTGGCCATCTCCAGGATTTCCTGGGCCTGCCTTTTGATCCGTTCTTCTCGCTTCCTTGCGCTGGGTGAGATCGCGAGTGATCATGCCGAAACCCTTGAGCTTGCCTTCGGCGTCACGCAGCGCGGTGATGACAACGTTGGCCCAGAACTTCGTAGCCATCGTTTCGCACACGCCAGCTCTCGTCTTCGGACCGGCCTTCGCGTGTGGCGGTTTCCAACTCAACGGTCAGGGGTGCCGTTGGTGGCGTCTTCGCGCGTGTAGCAAAGACGGAGAGCTTCTTGCCAACTACTTCCATCTGCACAATAACCCGTGAGCCGTTCGGCGCCTGGGCTCCAGCTGAGCATACTTGCCCCTTAGGGTCGAGCATGATGATGGCGTATTCCATTATGCTGTCGACCAGAATTCGCAACATATCCAGATCGCTCTCGGCGCGAAGTTTGCCTTGCTTTGTCGGTTTGAGCCTCTGCCGTGCCCGTGCTTTCTTCAGCCATACCCTTGGTCCTCCGCAATGCGCATCTGAGAACACACGCACTGCTTCAAGAACCATCGTCAAATGGCGGCGCCTTCATTAGCGGCGGGATCAAAGCCGTCGGTTGGAATTTGCTTAGGACGGCGGCTGGCCACAGCGTCTCAAGGACACCACAATGCCAGCTCAGACCGTTCTGGGAAGAAAAAGCGTCCGGAGGACGTTTGACAATAGCCCGGCGTTTCAACGCCGGGTACGATTGCGGATGTTGGGATTCCGTCCCGGAGGGACGGCTGATCTCCCCGGAGTCAGCCGGAGCCCGAAGCCGCTTCAATACAGCGGCGCTTCCCGCGGAGGCCGCGTCTTCCACTTCCGGTGCACCCACTGCCTCCGATAGCTTCAGCTCGCAGTCCTCAACGATCGATGTAAATCTTCTAGCGTGTTGCCCATGACATTGGCCTCCAGGTCGCTCGGGCGCACCAACTACGCCGGGCACCGAGCACCAGAGTTTGACACCACGGACTGGAAGGCGTAAGGTCGCGCGGAACCAAAGTTGAAGCCAGCTCCCGGGAGCCGTCAGAGGACATTGTGCGAAAGCCCGTACTGATTCTCTTGCTCTTACTCGGCGCACCCGCTGCGCTCGCCGCTCAAGAGCAGCACAGGTCCTGGTCCAACCTCGCTGGTCTCAGACCCGGGCGCAAAATCGAAGTTATCGAATTCAACATGAAGCGCCACTCCGGAGACTTTCTTGCCGTCACCGATGAGTTGCTCACGCTGAAGGAAAGTGGCTCCGACGTCTCGATAAAACGCGAAGACATAGCGCGCGTCTCGACTTCTTCCGGTCCCAGGCGCGGCGAGCATGCACTCATTGGACTTGTAGTCGGCGGCGCCATCGGGGCTGCGATTGGGGCCGCTTCAGGCTCGAGCACTGGCTTTCTGGGAGGATCCTCTCGTGGAATCGCCGCCCTTGTGGGCATTGTGATTGGTGCGCCCAGCGGAGCCGTGGTCGGCGCTGTAATTCCCGCCCACACCACTTTATACCGCGCCCCGGCCCGCACCGCGTCCCACTAATCTCGTCTTCCATCTCCAGTACCCCAAAGCCACTCCCCCGCGTCCGCTCCCCGGGAATGCTACGCTGGTAAGGTGAAATCGCAGCTAACGAACCTTCCCTTCTCACTCGTTCTACTGGTCTGTTCGATTTTAAATTCAGTCCCTCCTGCCTCCGCCGCAACCTGGAACGTTCACGCACAGCCCACCCGACTGGTCAACGGAGATCCCGTCTTGTTTCAAGTAAAGCCCCCAGCCAGGTTGCAATCTCTGACCGGAACCTGGCTCGGACACAATATTTCCTTCAGCTTCGATGCGAAAAGTAAAACATGGTACGCACTGGCCGGCGTCAGCCTGGAAACTGCGCCCGGCAATTACGCCATTGAGTTAACCGGCGCAACCATTCCTGAGAAGTCGCCCGGAAAGAACTTATCGTTCGCCCGTAAGTTCACCGTGGCTCGCGGCAAATATCCCAAAATCGCAGTCAAGCTCAGCGTCGAAGGCAAATTCACCGAGCCCAATCCCGAACAGCAGAAACAGATTGAAGAAGGCCAGCAAATCAAGAAAGATTATCTAAACCGCATCTCTCCCGACCGCGAGTGGTCCGGACAATTCACTACCCCGGCGACCGCCGCGATTTCTGACGTCTTTGGTTCTGAGCGGGTCTTCAATGGCAAGACCTCGAGCCCGCACCTCGGCCTGGATTTCCGCGTCCCCAGCGGAACTCCCGTCGCCGCCATGAATGACGGCACAGTGCTCCTCGCCCGCCCGCTCTACTTCGAGGGCAATTTCGTCGTGCTCGATCACGGCCAGGGCCTGCTCACCCTCTACTTGCATCTCTCGGAATTCAAAGTCAAGGAAGGCGATGAAGTAAAACGCGGCCAGGAAATCGGCCTGAGCGGCGGCACCGGACGCGCCACCGGCCCGCATCTGCACGTCGCCGTGCGCTGGCAAGGAACCTACCTCAACCCCGCGGCCCTGCTACGTTTGCGGCTGCCCGCAATTAGCAATTAGTAGTTAGCAATTGGCAATTAGCAGTTAGCGGAGGGCGCCCGCAGAGATCTGTGATGGCTGAATGCTGACTGCTGAGTGCTAATTGCTAACTGCCATGGCAAATTGCCGATCCGCCCCTCACGCATTCCCGCCCGAAAGCCCAGTCAATCCTCGCGGCGAAATATCTCGCAGCGCATCCTTCAGACTTTCTTTCAACTCCAGATTGCGGATCAAACGGTGCAAATAGTTGGGATGCACGCCCAGAATGCGCGCCGCATCCGCATAGCTTCCTTGGGTCTGCTCCACCGCATCCAGAATCAGTTGTTTCTTCAATTCCTTCACTGCGGCGTGATATTTCGCCTCGGTCATTTCCGGACCCGGAGGCCGCTCCAGTAGCGATTCCGGCAGATCCTCAGGCAGAATCATGTCCGAAGAACCCAGCACCAGCGCCCTCTCAATTGCATTCTCCAACTCCCGCACGTTCCCCGGCCAGTCATAATTCACCAGGCAGGACAGCGCCTCGCGGGAAATTGGCCGCGGCTTCACCTTGCAGCGCTTCGCATGTTTCTGCACGAAATGGCGCACCAGCATTGGAATATCTTCCCGGCGCTCGCGCAGCGTCGGCATCGTGATCTTTAACACGGCCAAACGATAATACAAATCCTGCCGAAATTTTCCATTGCGCACTGCCTGTTCCAGATTGCAGTTGGTCGCGGCCAGAAGGCGGATATCCACTTTGATCGGATGCGTCCCTCCCACTCGTTCGAACTCGCGCTCTTGCAGCACGCGCAGCAGTTTGACTTGCAGCGGGGGCGCCAGTTCGCCGATCTCGTCGAGAAAGACAACTCCCCCGTCTGCAACTTCGAACCTGCCCT
This sequence comes from uncultured Acidobacteriota bacterium, assembly GCA_963842075.1. Lineage (GTDB taxonomy): Bacteria > Acidobacteriota > Terriglobia > Terriglobales > Acidobacteriaceae > Sulfotelmatobacter. The sequence goes on from CAWJFA010000026.1 coordinate 418,756, forward strand.
TCTTCTGCGCGGCAGCTCCGGTAAATGCTCCTCGTTCATGCCCGAATAAGTCGCTTTCGAGAAGCGACTCCGGAATTGCCGCGCAATTGATGGCCACAAACGGCTTGCTCGCTCGCGGACTATTCCGGTGCACGGCCCGTGCCGCGAGTTCCTTTCCCGTTCCGCTTTCACCCTCGATCAGCACCGTCGCATCGGTAGGTGCAGCACGTTTCAGGAACTGATAGATCTCCTTCATGCGCGCGCCCTCGCCCACCAGGCTCCGATCCTGACTTATCTCCACAGTTAATCGCTCATTCTCATCTTCCAGCCATTGCAGGCGTCGTGCATTCTCCAGCGCCACCGCAGAGATGCCTGCAATCGCCGTCACCAGTTGCAGATGCTCTTCGTGAAGTGAATTGCTCGCACTGTCGCTGTCGAGGTAGATGCATCCAATCACGCGTCGAAACACCGTCAACGGCACGCACAACAACGACCGCACCTGCGATGCCGCAATGCTCTCCACCTCCCGCAGCTCGTCGTGGCTCAGCACATCGCTGCCCAGAATCGCAACCCCCTGCTCCAGCACCTGGCGGGCAACCGTGCGGCTCACCTTTACTAGTTGACCTTGTCCAGCCTGCCGCATGCGGGCAAACATGGAATTGAATTGCTGCCCTTCCTTATCCGCCAATAGAATCGCGCCCCGGCCCGCGGGAACAACCTCAAAGATTAGATTGAGCAACTGTCCCTGCAATTCGTTGAGATCGCGAATCGCATGTACGATGCGGCTGATCTTGAGCAGTGCGTTGAGATTGCGGGCCACGCCGGAGGTTGCGGGCAATTCGCGCGATAGCCGGTCCGGCTGCAGATAAACTACATCCCTGGGATGAATGACGGTGGTTTCCGCCGTGAACTTAGCATCCTCGAATTCCACCCGGCCGCCAGCCGCTGAAGGCTCATCGTCCTCTAGCAGAAAAAGAAAGGAGGAATCGCCGGCGGCAATCTCATCTCCATGTTGCAGCCAATGCTCTTCGACTCCGGATCCGTTCACCAGGGTTCCGTTGCGGCTGTCGAGGTCCCGCACCCGGAATCTTCCCTCTTGCCAATTGATAGCGCAGTGTTTTCGCGAAACTGACGGGTCGATGACCGCGATGCCATTCGACGCTTCCCGCCCAATCGTGACTTCGCCTTCAGAAAGCGGAATTACTGAATCCTTGATCGGTCCGGAGAGAACCAGAAGTCGGGGACGCAAAGCATCACCTCGCGCCCTTCATATCACAGTTTGGCCCGAAATTCATTGCCGAACCGAAGTTGTTCCATTATCCGAACAGATAGTCGTCGCTATCCATTCAGATAGCGTCCGGCAGGGTATTGAGCGGCGCGCTCTCACACGATCTGCAATGGCTCAGAGAGTAACTGCCTTGTGGAGAGGCTGTTGCACGAATATCACTTTTCTAGCAAAAACCGCCGTTCATTGGCATATCGCGTGCATTTAGGAGAGTGCGCGAATGCTTGGCAAAAAGCGATGGGGGAAGCGCTTTTTTGATCTGTTCTTGCCGGGCTTGCCGCAATCAGGGACTCGAGGGGCCCCCTCATCGAGCCCCTGATTTTTCCTTCCTGAAAGCAGATCTCGCGGGGACGGGCCGAACGTCTTCAACGAGAAGCGTCTGCAGTGCGTTTTCACGGAAACCTCTTTAGGCCGAACCGACCGAGCCTCGGGTCCACATGAAAAAAATACAGCGAGTGGTGCGCTCTCTCATCAACACAAGGTTTGCGACAGTGGCCGCTGCCCGAGATGCTTCGCGCCAGATCCCTCGGACGTAAACTATAAGAAGTGGTAGGAGAATGCGAAATAAAACGATGGTTTTTTGTTCTCGAATCCCCCCACAAAAGAGGCGCGCCTTAGCCTTGAGAGGCTACCCAGCCGCTACGTCCGCCACCGGCCCCACTATGGGGATCGCCATCGCCGCGCCTTCTCGATACGTAACGCTATTCCCCGAAATTGCAGGCACGCGTTCCCCCGGAACCAGAATCCCTACCAGGTTCAGCGGGTCGGCTGCCGACAGCGTGACGGACCCTTGCGCGGAATCGAGTTTGCGCATCGCTCGCACTGACTCGACGGCAACCGGCAAGGCGAATTGCTCGCCCAGGAATCCATCCACGAAGCGCCCGCCACGAATCTCGCCTCGATCTTCCAGCCGGCGAAACGCCATCAGCAATTCGCGCCACGGCGGCAAGTTCGCCTCCCGCGCCAGCACATCGCGAATGACAATGCCGTAACGCCGCAACAGCATCCAGCAAGCCGCTTCTACGGCACGCGGCCGCTCGACAACTTCATCCGCATGCAGCAGAGCCCAGCGTCCAGCATTGTGCCGCGGCCGCATTGCGCGCCCGCTGCCCTGCCCCGCCCGCCGTTTCGGATCGATCAGCGAACGCAAATTGTCGAAGCCATCGGCAGTCACCAGGCCGGCCGCGACCAGTTCCCACAGCGCCGTTTCGATTTCCGCCTTCAGCTTTTCCGTGCCGCGCACAATGTCGGCAAAGAATGACGCTCCCCGCTGCCGCAGAAAGTCCAGCACGATCTGCGCCCCGTGGCTCAATCCGTTATTTTCAGATAGCTCCGCCCCCGGATGCCGCGGCGTCATCCAGTCCGCATCTTCCCGAATGAAAAACGTAATCGGCGCAACGCTGGTGGGAATCACCCGCCGCTGCCTCGGCGCCGTGGCCGACTCAGACCCGTTTCCATTCGCCGGATGAATCGAATCCAGCGTCGCCGGATGCGGCGATAGCCTTCCCCACCCCACCGCCCCGGTCAGGCAAAGCTGGTCGAGCCATTTGGGATCGTAATCCACCACACGCCGCGCCAGCACCTGCCGCTCCCACGCATTCGCCGGAATCTCAAACCCCTGCAACTGCCGCAGCACTTCCAGCGTGCCCCGCTCGCCCACCACCTGCGTCCCCGGAGCCACGTGTTGCCACTGCAGCAGCCACTGCATAAATTGCGCTGCCGTAACCGGCTCGATCTGCTTGCGCAACGTCGCAACCGTCAGCCGGTGAATCCGCGCCAGCAGCCTCCGATCGCACCATTCCGTCTCAGAGGCTTCGGTGTGGGGAGCAGGAGTTTGTGAGGCGACAGCAAGGGCATTCTGTGGGGACAGCCGACGCCCTCGGCTGTCCAGTCGCCGAGCGCAGCTCGGCGGTGCTGCCACTGAAGTTTCCCCGCAAAACAGTCCCGCTAGCCTCCATCCGAAGCAAGCCACCCAAAATCTCAGCTGCAGAAATCCCTAAAGTCTCCCCAAGCTCAGCCGCAGTAGTCGGCCCTAGATGCGACATCCATCCTGTCACCAGCGTCAATAAAGCATCATCACGGCCAGGGACGCTCGCCTCCACCTCCGCCAACCCCGGCTCAAATCGCGCCTCAGGAAACAACACCGAAAAAGTCTTCTGCCGCTCAGCCGCCACCCAATAAATCCGCCCATTCGAAACCGCCGATGCCGCCCGCCCTTCGTTTACCAAACTCTGGAAGTAACCGAGCCAGTCATTCCCAGTACCGCTCATCTGGGGAGAGCCGCCCTCGCCTGCCCTGAGCGGAGACGAAGGGGCTGTGCGGTCGAGCGAAGCTCGAACTGCCGGCAGCACCACCAGCGTATGCAGCACATCATGCAGTTCATCCGCATCCCGCACATCCGGCCACGCTTCTTCCCGCACTTGAGCAATCGCCGCCTGGTCAAGCCCTCCCACTTCTTCCAGCACGGACTCCGGCAGCATCCGCCGCATCTGCACCGCGCGCGCTCGCCGTTCCTCCAGCGGTGCGTCATCTAAATAGGCATACGGATTCGCATTCAGAATCTCGTGCGAAAACTGCGACGGGACCGGCGTGTCGACCGCGATACAACGAATTCCGTCCATTCGCCAGTCCGCTCAACACGCCCTTCAGTCCCTCAAGGTCCATCGCCTCGGTGAGCACATCCTTCATTACTTCGCCGACCAGGGGGTGATCAGGAATCTTCCGCTCACCTTGGATATTCTCGAAGCAGGCGGCCGCGTCAGGAAAAACCGAAGCCAGCAGATCGTCCGATCGCATGCGCTGAATCTGCGGCGGAACTTTCTTTCCATTCTGAAAACGCAACAGCGCCAACGCCCGGTTCGCATCCCAGCGCCAGCGCGTGGCAAAAATTGGAGAATCCAGCGCCGCTTGTTCCAGAATCGGCTGCACCGTCGCCGCCTGCAGGAAATTAAAAACATCTCCCAGCGGAAAGCTGTGCTGCTCGGCCAGAGCGATGTTCAAACCGTTGTCGGTAGCCGCAGCCTGCAACTCAAAGTTGAATCCCACGCAGAAACGCTTGCGCAGCGCCAATCCCCACGCCTTGTTGATGCGTCCCCCGAACGGCGCGTGGATCACCAATTGCATTCCGCCGCCTTCATCAAAAAAGCGTTCCGCAATCACTGTGGTCTGCGTCGGCACCGCGCCCAGCACAGCCCGCCCTTGCAGGATGTATTCAATCGCCTGCTCCGCAGCAGAATCATCCAGCCCGCATTCCTCTTTCAACCAGCTCACCGCCGCCGCCACTTCCGGCTGAGTCGCGGAAAATCCGACCGGCGAAGTGTGCGGTAACATCTCGCTGATTTTTTCCCGTAAATTTCCAATGTGCTCCGAAAGTTCTTCCGTCCGCGCCGGAGCTTCGCCTCGCCAGAAGGGCACACTCGGAGGCGCGCCGTGCGCATCCTGTACCAGCAACCGCCCCGCGTTAGTTTCAATGCGGCGAATCATCCATGAAGTATTTCCCAGCAGCATGATGTCGCCGCGATTGCTCTCCACGGCAAAATCTTCATCCACCGTGCCCACCACTAAACCGTCGGGCTCTGCCACCACCGCATAAAGCGAATTATCCGGAATCGCTCCCCCACTTGTGATCGCCGCCAGCCGCGCCCCGCGCCGCGCCCGCAGCTTGCCGTTCACTCGATCCCGATGCAGATACGCGCCATAACGCCCGCGCCGTGCCGCAATCCCCTCCGCCAGCATTTCCAGAATCGCATCGAAGGTCGCACGCGTTAAATTGCGATACGGGTACGCGCGCCGTACCAGCGCAAACATCTCTTCCTCGCTCCATTCTTCAGCCGAGCACGCCGCCACGATCTGCTGCGCCAGCACATCCAGCGGAGACTCCGGAATCATCAGCCGGTCCAAGTCGCCCTGCCTTATCGCCCGCACCAGAGCCGCGCACTCCAACAAATCGTCACGCGTCGTGGCAAACAATCGTCCTTTGGGAACCGCGCCGCGCCAGTGTCCCGATCTCCCCACCCGCTGCAGCGTCACCGCGATCGCCCGCGGCGAATTTATCTGCACCACCAGGTCCACGGTTCCAACATCAATTCCGAGTTCGAGCGACGCCGTCGCCACCAGCACCCGCACCTGGCCTTCTTTCAGTTTCTTCTCCGCCGCCAGCCGCAGCTTGCGCGACAAACTGCCATGGTGCGCCGCAACATTCGCTTCCCCAATGCGCTCTCCCAGATGGTGCGCCACGCGCTCCGCCATGCGCCGCGTGTTCACGAAAACCAGCGTCGACCGGTGCTGCTCCACCAGTGTGACCAGCCGGTTGTAAACCTCATCCCACATCTCGTTCGAAGCCACTGGTCCCAATGGCATCGAAGGAACCTCGACCGCCATATCGAGCTTTCGCCGGTGCCCGATATTGACGATGACCGGATCAGCGCTTTGAAAGGGCGCGGCTTCAGCCGCTGAGGTCCCGGTCAGAAAGTGCGCAACCTCCTCAATCGGCTTCTGAGTCGCCGAAAGCCCGATCCTCACCGGACGCTTGTAAGTCAGCGCGTCCAGCCGTTCCAGCGACAGCGTCAGATGCGCCCCGCGCTTGTCGTCCGCCACCGCGTGGATCTCATCGACAATCACCGTCTCCACATCGCGCAAAATCGCCCGGCTCTTGTCCGCCGTCAACAAAATGTAAAGCGACTCCGGCGTGGTCACCAGAATGTGCGGTGGCCGTTTCAGCATCGCGCGCCGCTCGTGCATCAGTGTGTCGCCGGTGCGCACCGCCGTGCGAATTTCCGGCATCAGCAGCCCGCGCTCTCCCGCCATCGCAAGGATTTCCCCCAGCGGCACTTCAAGATTTTTTTGGATATCGTTGCCCAGCGCCTTCAGTGGAGAAACGTAGAGCACTTCGGTTCGATCAGTGAGTTCCCCCGCCAGCGCCTTTCGCACCAGCCGATCGATGCAGGCCAGAAACGCAGCCAGTGTTTTGCCCGAACCGGTAGGCGCGGAAATCAGCGTAGTCCGCCCCGCCAGAATGTGCGGCCATCCCTGCTCCTGCGGCTCAGTCGGAGTGGCAAACCTCTGCACAAACCACTCCCGAACTAGAGGATGAGCCCAGGCGAGTGAGGCAGGATGGGACGGCATCCCGATATTGTAGCCGCAATTTCAATGTTCGTAAAATGTTCGCCTTCGCTCTTGGCGACAAACTGGCGGATATATGACGAATACACTTCGACACCGTGCGACAGGGTATAGAATGTGTGCCCTTTTTGAATCGGAAAGGAAAACTCTCCATGAGGAATAACAGGATTGTCTCCGCTGTGACGGTGGTTCTGTTCAACCTGGCCCTCTGCGCTGTCGCTCCTGCGCAAGACCATGCAACCCCCCAGGATGTCGTCGCCAAGGTAAGGGATGCCGCCAGCACCCTCTCGAAGACGGGCGACCTGGCACAGTTCAACGAGAAGCAGGGTCCGTGGGTATGGAAAGACACTTATATTTTCGTTCTGGACTGCGACAAGTTGACCAATGCGGCTCATCCCCTCAGGCCGGATATCAGAAACTCAGGAATGTCGTCGATCAGGGACCCCAAAGGAAATAGCATCTTCCCGAACCCGAAGGCTATTTGCGAAGCAGCAAGAAAACCTTCGGGGACTTGGGTGGAGTATTCGTGGGCGAAGCCCGGTGAGAAGGAGGGCTCCCGCAAGGTCAGTTATCTCCTGGCTGCCAAAGGAACCCCCTATGTGGTGGCGGCCGGAGTCTACGATGACAAGGCGACCGTTCAGGAACTGGCAAAACTGAGCAGTACGAAGTAAAGATCGGCCCTTCGCGTCGATCGGCCTCGTCGAAGATGTCCTTTCTCCCGAAAAAGAAGAAGAAGGGCGACCATTTTCGACGAGTTAAAAGCAAGAAAAAACCCACCGGATGCTTGCTTGGGGCGTGCTCGGGTCAGCATCCGATGGGCTACCGTTTCTCCTTACTCACCCTGTTGTTTTCAGGAGTAATTACAATGATTAAACTCCAGAATCCTATGAAGTTCCGTCTAATTTTGTAAATCTTTGTAATTGTTGTTGTACCTTGCGCCACTGCCGCGCGGCGATGCGCGCCATGCTCGAGCGAAGAGTTTGCCGAACTAATCCGCGATCACTGTCGTCTTCAATGCCATCAGTTCCGTGAAGCGCGGATTCTTTCGCAGCTCCGTAAACTCCGCATCTTTATAAACGTTCTTCAAGTCCTTGTAGCCCGCTTCCATCGCTCGTCGCAAATATTCCAGCGATTGCTCGGAGAATCCCATCTTGGCGTAGAGCTTCGCAACCGTGTAGTCGTAGCGGGCGCGATCTTCGGGGCTCGGCAGTTGCGCCTGCACTCCGGCGCGCGAAGTTCGCTCAAATACCCCTGGATCCAGTTCCATCGCGTGCTGGTAAGCAACCACGGCCGCGTCAAAATCGCGCTTGGAAAAATAGGCCGCGCCCAGATTGCTGTAGAACGAGGCCGAGCCGTCGTCGTGCGCAATCGCTTTCTGATACTCCTTCACCGCGGAACCGTATTTTTTAGCCTCGTAGAAAACCACGCCCAGGTTGTTATAGGCGTCCGCAAATTCGCGGTCGCACCGCACCGCGCGCTCGAAGGATTTTCGAGCTTCCTTATACCGCTGCATCATCAGTTCGGTGATGCCAATTTTATTCAGCAGCCGCGCATCGTTCGGCTTCTTTCCTAGCGCGGCGTTGTAGTAGTCGAGTGCGTCCAGATAGAGTTTTTCCGCACGCAGTTCATCGGCTTGCTTTTCCAAATCGGCCGCGGTTGCGTCCGAGGCCGGAGGATCGATGGCGCGAATCAGCGGCGGCGAAATTTGCACCTGCTCCGGATGCGAAACTTGACCCTGTGCTATAGCAGTGAAAGAAATCAGGAGGAGAATCAGGCAGGCTTTCCCGTAGGACATACACACCCCCAGGCGACCAGGCTCTTGACCCCATTCTGCCACAGTTTTCGCCGGGCGGCGAAAATTTAGTTTTTCCAGTTTCCCGCAGAAAAACCTGCGCCCCTTTGAAGCTCAATGCGGCGGAGTTTGGCCGTTGTCAGCAGGTTTAGACACCGGAGGGGGCGCTTTGTCATCTTTGAAAATACCCGCTATTTTGCCGAAAAAACCCTTTGTTTTCTTGGGATCCTGGTCGTTCTGCCCGCTGCCCGCCAGAGTGGGCGGCAACGGTTTGCTCCCGCCTCCAAAAAATCTCGAAAAGAATCCCGCAACTCCCCCTTGCTGATCGCAGGTCTCGCGCGGCTCTGTGCCCGCCACGAAGGCTGCTACGTAATCGTCCGGACAGGTCGGCGTGGCCAGCCGATTCGTGGCCTTGTCGAGTTGCACATCCACCACGCCCGTGGGCTGCGAAAACGTCTTCATGTCCGAATATTCCGGCAGCGCGGCTGCTTTCTTCATAAATTCGGTCCAGATGGGAGCAGCGGTCTGCGCCCCGCTCAACCGCAAATCGCTGTAGTCGTCGTACCCCACCCATACGATGCACAACAAATTCGAGGTATACCCCGCAAACCAGCCGTCGTGCGAACTCCCCGTCTTCCCCGCCGCCGGCTCGGTAAAACCTCGCAAGCGCACTGCCGTGTAGCCCAGCCCATTGTTAATCACGCTTTCCATCATGTTCGTCATGATGTAGGCGATGCGCGGGTCGAGCACCTGCCGCTGGTCAGTTTTGAAGTTCGCCACCACATCGCCTTTGGCATTACGCACCGAGTTCACCAGGATCGGCGAAAGCCGCACGCCATTGTTGGCAAATGCCGTATACGCTCCAGCCATGTCGAGCGGAGGGGCATCGTAGGAGCCGAGCGCCATCGCAGGCGTCGCCTTTACCGAAGTGATTCCCGCCGATTTCGCCAGCTCCGCCACTTTGTCATAACCCACTTCCTCCGCCACTTTCACTGTCGCATTGTTCAGTGACATGGCCAGCGCGTAGCGCAGCGTCACATCCCCGTGATACTCCTCTTTGTAATTGCGCGGCTCATAGATCTGGTCCCCGTACGCGAAGCTGGAAGGCGCATCGGTCACCGTCGAAGCCGGAGTGATCACCGTCGGCGAACCATCCAGCGCCGTATTCATCGCTGCGGCATACACAAACGGTTTGAATATCGAGCCCGTGGGCCGCTTCGACAACGCGTGATTCAGCTGGCTGAAGCCATAATCGCGCCCACCCACCAACGCCAGCACCGCGCCCGTGTGCGGGTCAACCGCAACCAGCGCAACCTGCGCTTGCGGCCCCGGCGCCACGCTTGTTTCAAATTTCTTGCCCACCTTCACCCGCTTGGTGCGCAGCTTGGTCACTTGCTGGTCCACCAGCTTGATCCCGCTCTCCACCGCCAGTGCCGCCGCCTTCTGCAAGTCCGGATCGAGCGTCGTGTAAATGCGGTAGGACTGGTCGTTCAGATCATGTTCACTGAATTTGTTGATCAACGTATCCCGCACCATGTCGACAAAGTAGGGCGCGTCGCTGGCCTCCACGTTCGGAGGCGCCAACTTCAGCGGCGAGGCTTTCGCCTTGTCCGCCTGCTCCCGCGTGATGGCATGCGTTTCCACCATCGAATCCAGCACCAGATTGCGCCGCTCCAACGCGCGCTCGGGATGCCGGTACGGGGACAACCGGCTCGGTCCCTGAATAATGCCCGCCAGCAGCGCCGCCTCCGGCAGTGTGATATCTTTCAAATCTTTGTTGAAATACGCTCGCGATGCCTCCGCAAACCCGCTAATGGCGAACGATCCGCGCTGCCCCAGATTCACCCAATTACCGTAAAACTCAAGAATCTGCTGCTTGCTGAATTTCTGTTCCAGTTCCTCGGCAATCAGCATCTCCGTCAGCTTGCGGCGCACGGTTTTTTCCGGCGTTAGAAAGAAGCCTCGCGAAAGCTGCATGGTGATGGTCGAACCGCCCTGCTCGTGCCGTTGCCGCGTCACATCGATCCACACCGCTTCGAACATGCGGAGAAAGTTCACTCCGCTGTGCTCGAAAAAACGCCGGTCCTCGATCGCCAGCACCGCATCCACCATCACTTTCGGAATTTCGTTATATTTCACCACCTGCCGCTTTGACCGCTGCTCGGAATCGAACAACGCCGTCACCAGTTGCGGCTCCAACTCGTATGCGGAAAGTTCGTTTCCTCTGCTGGTGATCCCTTCCACCTGACCATCCTGAATGATGATTCGAGCCTCTTCCGGACTGTGGTAGCTCTCCGGTCCGGGCGTGATCTCAATCCCCTCCCTGATCAGCCGAAACGTGCCCAGTTGTGACTCCCCGTCTTTGTCGGAATATCCTGCCCGCCGCAGCAGGGCTGCGATTTCCTTGGCGTTCGCCTTGTCCCCGTCGTGAACCGTCCGTGGAAGCGCATAGATTTTGGCCGAATTGCTGAATACAGGCGTCCGGAAGCGTTGCTCAATAATGCGATCATATTTGATGTAGAAGTAGCAAAAGGACCCGCCCAGGCCGACCGCCACCACGAAGAACACAATAATCGCGGCTCGGATCACAGGATCGCGCGGCACTCCGCGCCATCCTAGCTCGCTTCCTCTGATCTTCGGGAATTTGATCTTAATGGCCAAGAGTTACGCTCGTATTCGTTGCCAAACTCTGCTGCTCAGACTTTTCATTGTACCGCTGCACGGGCAAACAAAAAGAGACCCGCAGTTCATGCGGGTCTCTAAGCTGTCAATAAGCGTCGCGCTACTTCGGGTCTGTCACCACCCAGAAGCCCGGAGATGCCAGAGTCAAGGACGACACCGGATCAGTCAAAAGGCCGCCCGATCCAACAGCCAGAGGCCCCAACTGCGCCGTAATCACGTCAGTACTCTCGTTAATAACGGCACCGTAAGCAAACAGAAAGCTGCCACTCTGGTCAAACTGACCCCAGGAACCATTTGCCGACTCCGAGAAAGGCGACCCCGAGAGCGCTGTTAGCGTCCCGCTGGAGCTCAACGAGTAGCCTTCGATCCCGTTGAAGCCAGTTTCGGTATCGTTCAAGCTGAATGAATACACGAGATTTCCACTAGCGTTTGACTGAACCGCAATGCTGAACGGCGAGAACTGCGTGACCACCGGGGTTCCCACTGGTGTGATTGCTCCAGCATTTGCTCCCGACTGCGCAATACTGAAAACGTAGAGATGATCGTCGTCCCTTCCGTTCACGGCTAGATTCATACCAGTAGTTCCGATCAAGAACTTTCCTGTGGGTTCGCCCTGCACCTGCCACATCGAAAAGCCCGCACCAGCGAACGGGCTGCCCGGCACGGCCGTGAGCGAACCTGTGGTCCCAATGACGTAGGCTGCTATTTCCGACCCCTCGTGACGATTGGTCGCATCCGTCACATAAAGATATTTTCCTAAGCCATCCGTGGTCAAATTCACTGGTGTCAGCGGTACGGAAAGGGTAGAGCCCGGCGTCAGTGCTCCGTCAGTGCCGATCTGGTACACGACGATTTCATCCTGGAACGTATTGGCAAAGAACAATAACGTCCCTGCCGGATTCGTAATCATGCTCACACTGCCCGGTCCCAAGCCCACCGTACTCATAAACGGCGCTGGGTACGGACTGCCGTTGATTGCGGTCAATGTCCCGGCGCTGCCAATCGTCCAGCCATAAATCTTCTCCGTGGTACCGAATCCGGCGTACAAGAACTGGCCTTGCGCAACTACCATTCCCGCGCCTTCGTCGGACCCGGGAATCGCCGGCGCCGTATAACTGGTGGTCGGCTCGAACGTGTTCGCGCTCGTGTTCAGCGTATAACCATCAATCGTGCCTGCCGAACTCGTGCCCGTATCCACCGCAAAGGCAAACGCTGCGGTCGCACTGCCACCGCTCGTGCTGCTGCCGAGCCCCGGCGCCGAAGCTGCGCAGGTAGACGCTCCAAAGTTGAGCCCGCTGCTGCAATTGTAATGATCGCAACTGGCCAGCCCCATCATTGCCAACGCCACGATCAACACTGTGACTGTTCGAACTCGTTTCGTCATGCACTGCCTCCGCCTGAGCTTCACGCATCGCTTACGCTGCGGGAATATCGCTTACTCTCGATTGTGGTTAAGTTTCAGGATCCGTACCCGTAGTCACGCCGCTGTTTACGGTCCGTAAGAAAACTCTTACCTGTCGGCGATATTAGGAGGAAGGTAACTCGATGGCAACGTTACGAATGTCACTGCCACAAGTCGACCGGTCAGTCGCGAATGAGTGGTCGGTAAAGAAAGGGGAAATACTACCTTGGGAATTGGACGTATCTGGATCGCCCTGCAACCCGTCCCGCGTTAGAACCCTTTATTTCCGCTGTTCGGATTAAAGTGCATGTCGAAGGAATAGCCTGGCAGGTTGATGGTCACGGTGTAATCCGCAGCAACGTAAACGGCAGCTATACCGGGAGTATTGATGCGCTGCACGGTTACCTGTTTATCAGAGACCGGCAAGTCGTGCTCTTTCGCCTTTCTTAGCACATCGTTGCGGACATCGTCGTCCGTTTTTTGGAAGTTTGCTCCATCCATCAGAGCGATGGTCTTCAGGTCGTCTGCAAAACTGTAATTGGCGAGCATTGGCGGAGCCACCCGGAACAAGCCCAGCACCACCGCTGCAATCGCAAGAAATCCCAATGCTGCTTTAATGATTCCCATAGTCTGAAAACTGCGCCGCTAAGCCGGCGCAAATTTCAAGCCTGGGCTTGCAGCACTCCTTGAAAATATTCCACTATCGCCGCGATCGTAACATCGCGCACTTCCCGAGTCGAGCGCAGAACCACCTCCACAGTACCTTCGGTAACTTTCTTCCCCACTATGATTCTAAAAGGGATACCGACCAAGTCGGCATCCTTGAACTTCACCCCCGGCCGTTCGTCACGGTCGTCGACGATCACATCGTATCCAGCCGCTTCCAGGCGCGCGCCAATATCCAATGCGGCTCTGAGTAGAGCCTCATCCTTCACATTCGTTGGCGTTACCACAATCTCGAACGGCGCAATCGACGGCGGCAGCCAGAATCCATTTTCGTCATTACTCTGCTCCACCGCCGCCGTCAGAATCCTCTCAATCCCGATGCCGTAACTGCCCATGATCGGCGTCACTTCCTTGCCATTCTTGTCGAGTACCCTCGCGCCCATCGACTCGGAATAGCGGTAGCCGAGTTTGAAAATATGCCCAATCTCAACCGCCGTATCGATGCGCAGCGCCTTCCCGCAATTCGGACAAGCCTCGCCCGCCGTAACCGCACGCAGATCCGCATATGCCGTCGGATGAAATTCCTTCCCCGGTGTCAGGTTCTTCACGTGATAGTTCTCTTTATTCGCGCCCGCGATTAAGTTCGTCCGCCCTTCGAGCGCCTTATCAACCAACAGCGCCGGATGATCCTTATCTTTCTTCAAATCCTTCGCCCACTCAATTCCCATCGGCCCCAAATATCCCGCCGGAGATTTGAACAGCTCCTTGATCTCACCCTCCTCCATCGGCCGCGTCGCAACCGCCACGGTTGCATTCAGCTTCGCCTCGTTGAGTTGATGATCGCCGCGCATCAGCACAACAATCGCCCGCGACTTTACCTTTCCCGTCTTCTTATCTTTCTCATCTGAGATCAGAGCCAGCGTCTTGACCTTGTTCTTCGGCGAGACTCCAAGAAACTTCGCCACATCCTCAATCGTCTTCTGCCCCGGAGTGTGCACCAGCAGCGGTTTCCCATCGCCCTCCGGCGCAAGATCTCCCCACGCCTCCAGCTTCGAAGCCGCCTTCTCCATGTTCGCCGCATAACTGCATCCATCGCAGCTCACAATCTGATCTTCCCCCGCCGGAGTCCGCACCATGAACTCATGCGATTCCTTCCCGCCCATCGACCCCGAGTCCGCCTCCACCACCATGTACTTCAACCCGCACCGGTCAAAAATCCGCCGGTAAGTCTCGTAATGTTTTTTATAGGAAACATCCAGCCCCGCCGCATCGATGTCGAACGAATAAGCGTCTTTCATCATGAACTGCCGCACCCGCAGCAGCCCCGACTTCGGCCGCGGCTCGTCGCGAAACTTCGGCGCAATCTGGTACCAGATCTGCGGCAACTGTTTATAGCTGCGCAGTTCCTTTCGCGCAATATCGGTCATCACTTCTTCTTCCGTCATCCCCAGCGCCAGGTCCGCTCCCTTGCGATCTTTCAGGCGAAACAAATTATCGCCCATCAAATCCCACCGCCCGCTGGCCTCCCAGATCTCCCGCGGATGCAGCACCGGCAGAAAAAACTCCTGCCCGATCGTGTCCATTTCTTCGCGCACAATCCCCATGATCTTGCTGAACGATCGATTTCCCAGAAAAAGATAAGAATAAATACCCGCCGCAAGTTGCCGGATGTAGCCCGCCCTCACCAAAAACTTGTGACTGGCAACCTCTGCGTCGGCCGGCGCCTCGCGCAATGTAGGAATAAACGTTTCTGACCATCGATGCATAGTTGAGAGTCCTAGCGAGAATAGAATTTCCGATAGTAAATGATTGCAGCAGAACAACACATGTGGGACAGCCGCTCTCGGCTGTCCGCCGAGCGCAGCTCGGTACAAGGTACTCGCCACGCGGCACTAAGAAGCCAGCTGCCTCAAAATCTCTTTCCCCAACTTCTGCGTCTCGCCGAAAAACTTCTGATACTCCACAAACAGCCGGTTCAATTCCAGCGACTTATCGGCCGAAAGCTTCTTGCGCAGCATCATGTCACGCACATGCACCGGGTTCGGCAAAGTCGCATCTTCCGTTAATTCTTCCAGCGCGGTATTCGGATCGTAATGATACATGTTAGATATTGTAGACCGCAGAGTCGCCTCAGCGACGCCATTCATCAGCCCGCGCGTAAGTGCGGGGAACGCAAGAAATCGGAGGGAATAGAGTCCGTCAGGAACGATACCCAGTCAGTACGCGGACTCCCAGCCGCACTACTACATCATCTCAGTTCCCCATAGATCGTGCAGATGCACAATTCCCTCCAACCGCCTATCGCCGTCCACCACCATTAGCGAAGTAATCTTCTTCTCCTCCATCAATGCCAGCGCCGTCGCCGCAAACTCCCTAGCCCCAATCGTCCGCGGATTCTTCGTCATAGCCTCCGCCGCCGTCAGATCGAGCACATCCTTTCCACGTTTTTCAAGCAACCGCCGCAAATCTCCATCGCTGATGATCCCCACCAGCTTCTCCCCTTCCACCACTGCCGTAACTCCCAGCTTCTTCCTCGACATTTCATAAATCACGTCGGGCATCTTCGTGCCCGTAGCTACGCGCGGCAGCGCCTCGCCGGAGTGCATCAAAGACTCCACCCGCGCCAGTCGCTTCCCCAACTTCCCTCCCGGATGCAGGTTGGCGAAATCTTCTTCCTTGAAACCGCGCTTCTCACTGAGCGTCACCGCCAGCGCATCTCCCAGTGCCAGCATCGTCGTAGTCGAAGCCGTAGGCGCCAGCCCCAACGAGCAAGCCTCCTCAGCAATCGAACAATCCAGCGCCACATCGGCCGCCGCTGCCAAAGTGGAAACTCTGGCCTCATTCTTTGTCGGGAGGGGCACGGCTTCAGCCGTGCCGAAACGAGCCCGGGAAAAAGATGAGGGCTTTAGCCCTTGAGATGATCCAATCTCATCCCCTGTCATCGCAATCAACGGCACTCTCAACCGCTTGATCGTCGCCAGCAACGCTAGAATGTCCTCCGTCTCCCCCGACGCCGAAAGCGCCAGCACCACATCCCCGCGCACCACCATCCCCAAGTCCCCGTGCAGCGCCTCCACCGGATGCAGATACAATGCCGGCGTCCCCGTCGAACTCAGCGTCGCAGCAATCTTGCGCGCAATCAGCCCGCTCTTCCCCATCCCCGTAACCACCACGCGCCCCGCACAGCCAAACATCAAATCCACGGCCCGCCGAAAATCCGAGGCCATCGGACCGCCAATCCGCTCCGCCAGCGCGCGCAGCGCCTCCGCCTCAATGCGCACCACGTTCTCGCCAATGTTCTTCATTTGAAGATCGAAGAAAACATTAGACCTCAGCCAACTCTACGACCGCTCTAACAGGCGGTGCCGCTTCTTACAATTGCACAATCACGCAATTACTCGATGGCTAGATCTAAAAATGATCGTCACTCCCCCGCGGCTGCACCGGCTTCTGCCCCAGCACGGCCAGTCCCTTCGCCTGGATGATCCGGTCCCACGGCCCCGCCTGCCAGTTGTCCCGCGTCTTCACTGGATGCATCCACGGCGGCAGCGTTACCATGAGATTTTTCGCCGTCGCGTGCAGATACGGTTCATACATCGACCGCAATTTATTCAACTTCTGTCGCGCCTCCTCCGTACTTCGCAATTTCAATCCCGCGCCCCCCAGCCTTTCTCGCAATGCATCGAACTCCGCATCCGGCAGCCGATCCGGTGCCTGCGCATCGTAATGTGCATTCACCACCTGCGCCAGATCCACGGCCGCATGGCGCGCCATCGCGAACGTGAGCCTCGCCTGCCCGGGATGAATTCCATCAATGCCCGTTATCACCAGCGAAGTCACGTCCAGCATGGCCATCAGCGCTCCCAGCCACGACTGGTTACTGTGCTGCGAACGAAAGAAACTTAATACCGGATAAGAAAGCTGGCTCTCCAACAACTCCCCTGACCACCGCTCCCAGTCCCGCAAAACTTCATCGAGAACGGTTTGCTCGATCGCCGGATTCTCCGAACTCCCCGCCAGCCGCACCAGCAACTCCGTCGCCGTCGGAGGCGATCCCGCCCGCGCGTCCAGCATCGAAATCTGAACCTCTCTCCGCGAAAACGATCCGTACACCACCGGCAGATAACCAATCACCACGCCCAGAAACGCGAATCCCATCCCGGCTTCGAGCACCGACAAAAGTCGCGCGCCTGCCGAAATCGGCACAATGTCGCCATAACCCAGCGTGAAGAAGGTCTCGCCGCTGTGATAAAGGATCCGGCTGAATGTGATCGGCTCGTTGCCCAGCTGTTCGTGCCCGCCAATCCCGTACTGCAGCAGCGCGAAACCGAGGATGAGCCCCGCCGCCCAGAACTCCAGCAGCATGATCAGCAACAGAGGTCCAAAGTACCCGAGAAAACTTTGCTGCCGTACCGGCGTTCGGATCCGGCCTGCAATCGCCTTCCACGGAATCCACGTGCGCCGGTAAAACCACGCCGTCAGCCTGAATTGCCGCGTCACCCGCCGCGGCAGCACCACCGTCTCAAACGCATCCAGCAGCACCACGCAGATAATTACGACGCCAAAAATAATCGCTGGAATGCTGGTGTGAAAATTCATGCCGGATTCTCAACCCGCAAAGTTGCAAATCTTGATGCGGAAGGAAGGGTAACAGATTCGGCGTCAGGCTTCCGCCCGTACCTATCGAACCCAAGCTCATCTGGGATTTTCCGCAAGCCTGAAGCCGAAACCAAAGCCGTTACTGCGGCTTCTGCTGCGCCGGAGGCGTCTGCCCTGGCGTGGTCGCCGGAGTCGTGTTCGCCGGCTTCTTCGCTGCTGGCTTTTTCTTCACCACAGGCTTCTTGGCCGGCTCGTTATCGTCCACGACAATTTTCTTCGGAGGCGGGGCCGGAATCGCTGCCTGCGCCGTCTTCAACTCCGCCCGCAAGCGCACAATTTCCTGCTCCTTCGATCCCGCCAGGTTCTCCAGGCGCTCCGCCAACTGCTTCCGCGCGCTCTCAAAGGAACTCAAATCATTCGATAGCGCCTGGAAATCGTCTTTGGGTCCGAAAGCTCCCGCCGATTCCACCACTCCACCGAGAACGTCGTACAGCGCGTCCAAATTCCGGTACAGCTTGAAGGTCGCGGGCAGGTCTTCCGGCGAATTGTGCAACTGCGCAATCATTTCCGGCAGCGCATTCTGCAAATTGCGCTGGATCGAATCCACATCTGCCACAGCTTGTTTCTTCGCCGAGTTATCCGTCTTCCAGCGTTCAATTCGCAGCTTCGTCAGATCAGCCTGCGTAGTTTTAGACGTGGTCTCTAGTTGCCCCAGCAATCCATTCAATTGCGTAACCGACGCATAAGAAACCACGCCCTGTGGCGGCCGCGCAGAAGCAACCGTCCCCTGGACCGAATATTGAGGGCTCTCATGAGTCGTTGCCGGCGCGGCCATCGGTGGCGCAGTCGTCTGGCCGAAGGTTGTAGCACTCCACAGCAGCGTAAACAGCACGTAAGAAGACAAGATACGTTTAGGATTCATTGAGTCGGAGTCGGTGGCATCGCGCGTGCAACAGAATATCGACAAGCCGAGGATACTACAAGCAGACGTATTCTTTCCTGGGGCTCATCGCGATGTCCCACATGAACCAAGTCAATGAGTGTAGCAGCGATGTCGGGAGGCATCTTTCGCTCAAAAGGGCTCAAGCTCTGAGTCTGTGCCCGCACAGCCTGTGCGCCTACATGACCGGCGGTACGGTAATCCCCATCACTGCCAGCGTGCGAATGAGTTCGCGGCGCACTACGGCCACCGTGACCAGCAGAAATTGCTTTTTCCTCTCATCGGCCTCGCTCAGGATGGGATGGCGATGATAAAACGTGTTGAATAGTTGCGCGAGTTGGAAAGCATGCTTGGCAAGGTACGCCGGCTCTGTGGCGGCGATGCACTGACTGACAACGAATGATGTTTTCGACACGGCCAGCCAAAGTTCCCAAATCTCAGTTGCGTTCTCACCATTCAGAAATTCCCCAAAGTCGGAGGGCGAGATCTTATTCGCAACCGCCGCACAGAACATATCGGGATCGATTGCCGCCTTCTTGAAGATGCTGGTGGCGCGGACTACGGTGTACTGCGCGTAGGGCCCGGTTTCGCCTTCAAAACTAAGCGCTTCTTTGAAGTCGAATGCGATCACGGATTGCTTGGTGAACTTCAGCATGAAGTAACGCAGCGCGCCAACGGCAATCTGCGTGGCAATGGAAAAGCGCTCAGCGTCGGAAAGCTGCGGGTGACGGGAGTCGACTTCGCGTTTGGCTGATACGATGAGCTGATCGATTAGATCGTCGGCTTTAACGCCGAAACCTTTACGTCCGCTCACCTCGATGTAAGCGCGCGTCTTATCTTCCTCGCTTAGCTTGTAGCCGAGTTCGGCGGCGCAGCGTGGCGTGAGCGCCACCATCTCGTAGGAGAAATGCGTGTAATGGTCGGCGGCCTCGTTGTGGCCGAGTCCACGCAGCGCTTCGATCACCGTGTTTTGCGCTTCGGATTGGCGGGCGTCAATCACGTTATAAATTTCGGCCACGTCGCCGAAGTGAGGGTGTTCTTTCTCGCCTTCAATCGAAGAAATCCAGCACTCGTGCTGGTTGGGATAACGGTAGAACTTACGGTAGCCGAAGTCCCGCCCCAGTAATCCAAACTTCCACATGTGATAGGCGATGTCTTTGCCGACATAGCCGACGGTGCCGTTGGAGCGGACGATTACTTTCTGGTCGTCTTCGGAAATCCTGTCAGGAATTTTTTCGCTTTCCTCGGTGCTCGCCGCTTCCACCGTCGTTGAAGCCGTTCCGGCGCGGCGCATCACCCAACAACCTTTGTTCTTGCCTTCGGTCTCGTAAGTGAGGACTCCTGCGGCTTTCAGCTTGGTGAACGCCGCGTCCCAGAAATGGAGGTGCAGGATTTCGCTTTCGCGAGGAAGAAAATCGTATTCAATGTCGAGGCGGTCCATGGTTTCGAGGTGGCGGCGCAGGACGGCAGTCGAGATCAGTTCAGCGATCGCCGCCGTTTCGCTGGTCGCGTCTTCGATAGCGTGCAGAGTCTGAGCACGGACTTGTAAATTCTGCTTGTCCTGCTCGTACCACTGCGAGACCCGGGCGTAAAGGTCCCAGCAGTAGTAGTCGAAGCGGGGCTGGCGGGTCAGGGCTTCGATCTCGGCGCGAGATTTTTTCTCGATCTGCGTGAAGCCGACGACCACATCGGCGACCTGCACGCCGGTATTGTCAATGTAGTTTTGCACGTCGACTTCCCTGCCCGCGAAGCGCAGCAGGCGAACAAATGTATCGCCAATAATGGCATTGCGCAGATGACCGATGTGAGCAGCCTTGTTCGGATTGATGCTGGTGTGCTCGACCAGAATCTTCCCCGCGGGAATGTCGAGGGGCGGCTTTTGATCGGCGGCCAGTGCCGCCGCCAGCCAAGCTCGATCGATTTTTACATTCAGATAGCCCGGAGGGGCGACTTGCATCTCGGCGATGCCCTCGATAGGACCGATCTCAGCGCGAATAGCTTCTGCGATTTTGAGCGGCGCAGTGCGCAGCGGCTTAGCGAAAGGAAATACGGGAATGGCGAAGTCGCCCAGTTCCACCTTTGGAGGCTGTTCGATGACCGCACTCGGCAAGTCGGCACCCGCGTAGCGGCGGGTAAGGAACTCCAGAATCCGGCGGGCTAAACGCTGTTCAAGATGACGATACAAGACTTTCCTCTAAGCTGTTCAAGAAGATAGTGATTCTAGCAGAGCGCGCAGCTGACGCAGGTTTGACGCAAGAGGAAGCGTTCCCTATGATGAAAATTTGATTGTTGGTCGCTGGTCGATAGTCGTTCGCGGTTGGTGTGCGCGGCTGACCGCCGAGTGCCTTGCCAACGACCAACGACTAGCGAGCAACGACAGCTTTTTATGCGCATAGCCTACCTTGAATGTTTTTCCGGCATGAGCGGCGATATGTTCCTGGGCGCGCTCGTGGATGCCGGAGTTTCGTCAGAAACGTTGGAAGACACGGTTACGGCCCTGAATGTAGGCGCGCGGCTGGAATTCTCACGTGTAGTGCGTAGCGGAATCTCGGCTACGAAAGTCGACGTTTGGGTGAATGGCGAGAAAGACTTGCCACGTGAAGAGTATTGGGAGCGAGAGGAGCAGCATTCTCATTCCCATGGGCATCACGAGCGCGGGCATCACGGGCTTGAGCATCATGGCCACGAGCATGCCATTCCTGGTGAGAGTTCGCCGACAGAGTCTGCCCTGCGCTCGTCAGAGGGACTGACCGCGCCAAGCGAGCATTCTCACTCGCATGATCACGGTCGTGGGCTGACTCAGATTCGGGGGATCATTTCTGCGAGCTCGATCTCGGAAGGCGCAAAGAAAAACGCCATTTCCATCTTTGAGGCCTTGGGCGCGGCGGAAGCGAAGATTCACAATACTTCTGCCGAACTGGTGCACTTCCACGAAGTGGGCGCGGTCGATGCGATGGTAGATATTGTGTGCGCAGCCGTGGGATTTGAGGCCCTGGCAGTGGATGAGATTATTTGTTCGCCCCTGAACCTCGGCGGCGGAACGGTGAAATGCGCGCATGGAACGTTCCCTGTTCCGGCTCCCGCGACTGTGGAGTTGTTGGCAGACGCGCCCGTGTACTCGACCGGGATACAAGCTGAGTTGGTAACACCGACGGGTGCTGCAATTGTGAAGACGCTGGTTTCGCGCTTCGCGGCCTTCCCGGAGATGAGGATTCAGAAGTCAGGCTACGGCGCGGGATCGCGAGACTTTCCAGAGCATCCAAACGTGGTGCGGTTGACGATTGGGGACGCGGTCTCGAATACTCTGGCCTCGAAGACGGCTTCAGAAACGATTACCGTGCTTGAGGCCAACGTCGACGATCTGAATCCTCAGGTGTTTGGCTATGTGATGGACCGACTGCTGGAAGAGGGCGCGCTCGATGCCTTCGGAATGCCGGTGCAGATGAAGAAGAACCGTCCGGGAATGCTGCTGACAGTATTGTGCAAACCTGGGGACGCGAGCAAGCTGACGCAATTAATCTTTACCGAGACAACCACTTTGGGCGTGCGCCGGCGCGAGGAAATGCGGCAAACCCTGGCAAGACGCTGGGAGAATGTCGGGACGCGATGGGGCGAGGTCAGGATCAAGATCGCGAGCATGAACGGGACAGTCACCAACTTCGCACCGGAATATGAAGACTGCCGGGTCATCGCGGCGCAGCATCATGTGCCGCTGAAGCAGGTGATGGGCGCCGCAGTCGAGGCCTATCTGGCCAAGAGTCGCGGATAGAAGGTCAGCGCTATAGCAAAGACTGTGGGGATGGACCGCGGAGAACTGCAAGGAGCGGATGCAAGGAGCGGATGGCTCCAGATCACTTCGCACAACATGATCAAGCCGATGATTGACCAGAAGATCACCAGCGTTCAGTCTAGCTACGACCTCGTGGCCGATGAATACGTCCGTCACGTTTACGACGAATTGCGCCACAAGCCGCTGGACCGCCAACTTCTCGATCGATTCGCCGACCGCGTGCGGAACGCGGGGCTGGCTTGCGATCTGGGTTGCGGCCCGGGACAGGTGGCGCGCTATCTTCACGACCATGGCGTCGCGGTGTGTGGACTGGACTTGTCTTCAGCAATGATCGAGCAAGCTCGCCGGCTTAATCCGGGCATCGAGTTCCGTCAGGGCGACATGAAGACTCTCCAGTTGGCTGACGAGAGTTGGGTGGGGATCACGGCGTTCTATGCCATCGTTAATCTTCCGCCAGCCGATGTAGAACAGGCTCTGCGCGAGATGCATCGCGTCCTGGGGCCGGGTGGGACGCTACTGCTGAGTTTCCATATTGGCGGGGAGATTTTGCATGAAGAAGAGCTTTGGGGCCGCGCGGTGTTTCTGGATTTCTATTTCTTCCGGCCCGAAGACGTGGCGGGTTACCTGAGAGCGGCAAATTTCGAGGTGGAAGAGATTATCGAGCGAGAACCGTACGCTCCTGAAGTTGAATACCAAAGCCGGCGGGCTTACATTTTCGCGCGAAAGCGATCCGCGACTACGAAGACAGCATGAGCAGAAAGTTCTACATCACGACGCCGATTTACTACGTGAATGCGCGCCCTCACATTGGGCACGCCTACACGACGATTGCTTGCGACACCATTGCGCGCCGGCAGCGCCTGCTGGGAGCGGACACGTTTTTTCTCACCGGCACCGACGAGCATGGACAGAAAATCGAGCGGGCGGCGCAGGCTGCAGGCAAGACGCCGCAGCAGTATGCAGACGAGATTTCGGCGGAGTTCCGCCAATTGTGGCGGCGCATGGGCATCTCCAACGACGACTTCATCCGCACCACGGAAGACCGGCACAAGAAGCGCGTGCAGGAGCTTTTTCGGCGCATTCGCGACAACGGCTACATTCACAAGGGAACTTACACCGGACAATATTGCGTGTCCGATGAACTTTACGTGGACGGGGCGCAGCCCGGCGACCCTTGCCCCACCTGCGGGCGCATCACCGAGACAGTAAAGGAAGAAAACTACTTCTTTAAGCTGTCGATGTTTCAGGACAGGCTGCTGGCTCTCTATGCAAATCCAGAGTTTATTCGTCCTGAGACCCGTCGCAACGAGGTAATTTCATTCGTGCGCTCAGGGTTGCGTGACATGTCAATCAGCCGCTCGACGTTTACGTGGGGCATTCCCGTGCCTGACGATCCCAAGCACGTGATCTATGTCTGGCTGGACGCGTTGGCTAACTACATCACCGCGATCGGATACGGATCTTCGCATCCCGGCGCACAGGAAGCGTTCAAAAAGTTTTGGCCTGCGGACGTGCAGATGATCGGGAAAGAAATCGTCCGCTTTCACTGCGTGTATTGGCCGGCGTTTTTAATGGCGGCGGGTCTGCCCGTGCCCAAAACGATCGTGGCCCACGGTTGGCTGCTGTTTGAAGAGAGCAAGATGTCGAAGTCCCGCGGCAACATCGTCCGCACGGAGACTATTCTCGACGTACTGGGCGCGGACGCGTTGCGCTATTTTCTGCTTCGCGAAGTGGTGTTCGGACAGGATGGATCTTTTTCTTTCGATGCGTTGGTGCAGCGCTATAACTCCGATCTGGCAAACGGGCTGGGAAATCTGGCCAGCCGCACGCTAACCATGATCAATCGTTATTTCAAGGGCGAGGTTCCTTATCCGTCGCATACCGCCTCGAAAACGGCAGCTGACAATGCCATCAGCGAGACCGCGAATAAAACAATTCGCGAATTTGCGACGCTGTTCGATCAGTTCCAGTTTTCGCGTGCCCTGGAATGCGCTTGGGCCCTGGTGGCGACTGTTGACAAGTACATCGTGGAGAATGAACCGTGGGCGCTCGGCGAGAAAAAAGATGAACACAGCCGCTCACGTTTGGCGACAGTACTTTACACAGCAGCGGAAGCGCTACGGATTGCGACCGCATTGGCGCATCCGGTAATTCCGGAAGCGACGGCGAAAATCTGGTCACAGATGGGGTTGGGAGACATCAAGAAACTGGCTCTGAACGAACTGGCATGGGGACAACTGCCAGGAGGAACGAAGCTGGGTGAGGTACAGCCCGTGTTTCCGCGAGCCGACAAGAGCGCGATTGAAAGGATGCAGAAAATGGAAGAAGACCAGAGAGGTGCGCCGGTAGCGGAAGATCCGGCGGCGATACAGGAGGCACAAACCAATTCGGCAAGGAAGGATCAGGCAACCGCGGTGCCCGTAATTTCCGGGGCAAACGACAAAATTTCGATTGACGACTTTACCAAGATCGAACTGCGGGTGGGGCTAGTGAAGGTTGCAGAGAGAGTGCCTAAGGCGGACAAGCTGTTGCGATTGGAGATTGATATCGGCACCGAAGTGCGGCAAGTACTGGCGGGAATCGCCGAAGCGTATGCGCCCGAGGTGTTGGTTGGGCGGAAAGTGGTGATCGTGGCCAATCTGGCGCCGCGTAAGCTCCGCGGAATGGAATCAAACGGAATGATCGTGGCAGCGTCCCTGGAAGACGGAAAGCCTGTGCTGGCGGGGTTCTTGGAGGATGTTCCGGTAGGGGCGAGGTTGAAGTAGGGCCCTATCAGTCCTGCTCAGTTAATCTGCATGTTCGTAGACTCTCACGCACATCTCGACGGCAAACAGTTCGACTCTGATCGCGAGCAGGCAATCGCGCGGGCGCGCGAAGCTGGCGTGCAGACCATAGTCGCCATCGGCAACGGTGACGGGCCTGAGCAGGTGGACTGCGGAATTCAACTGGCGGAGAAATACGATTTCGTTTACGCAACTCTCGGCATTCATCCGCACGAGGCGACGCTTGCGGACGATGCTGCTTACCTGAAAATGCAGGGCCTGGCATGTCATCACAAAGTCATCGCCTGGGGCGAGATTGGTCTCGACTATTACTACGACCACTCCCCGCGCGATGTGCAAAAAGAGGTATTCGTGCGGCAGATGGAGTTGGCCGCAAGCGCGAAGCTGCCCATCGTGATTCACTGCCGTCCGTCGGAAGGTAGCGAGAATGCTTGGCAGGATTGTCTTTCAATGATGCGAGAACATTGGGCTGCGAAGGGACTCGGGGGAATTCTGCATTGCTTTACCGGCGCCTGGCCACAAGCCAAGAGCGCCCTCGATATGGGGTTCATGATTTCATTCGCGGGTAATGTAACTTTTCCCAAAGCGCAGCAAATTCGTGAGGCAGCCCTGGAAATCCCGCTCGATCGCATGCTGATTGAAACAGATTCACCATTTCTCGCGCCGGTGCCATATCGTGGCAAAAGGAACGAGCCGGCATTCGTACGGGAAACCGCGAAAAAGCTGGGCGAGCTGCGAGGGTTGACAACAGAAGAAATCGGCAAGCAAACAACCCACAATTTCTACAATTTTTTCAAATTGGCTGAAATCACTGAAAGCAAAGTTTCCGCACTCTAGCCCCTACTTCTGGTACCCTCAAGAGTTATATTCCATCATTTCAGAAAGAATTGAAATCCGATGCCTGATAATACCTTCGACATCGTGAGCAAGATCGATTTGCAGGAGGTTTCCAACGCTATCCAGCAGGCGTTGAAGGAGATCCACACGCGCTTCGATCTTAAGGATTCGAAATCAAATATCGAACTGGAAAAGGATGCGATCGTCCTCCACTCCGCCGACGAGTACAAATTGAAGGCGGTGAACGACATCCTGCAGCAGAAGTTGGTCAAGCGCGGAGTCTCGCTGAAGGGATTGACCTACGGACCGGTGGAAGCGGCCGCCGGTGGAACCGCGAAGCGACGCGTGACCATGCAGCAGGGCATTGCCATCGAAAAGGCCCGGGAGATCGTCAAGCTGGTTAAAGATTCCAAGAAAAAAGCTCAGGCCTCGATTCAGGGCGACCTGGTGCGGATCAGCAGCAAGGACCGCGACACGCTGCAAGAAGTGATCGCCATGTTGCGGCAGCACGATTTTGGAATCGACCTGCAGTTTACGAATTACAGGACGAATTAATTGGTAGAACTTGAGCACACCGGCATTGGGGAGCAGGTATTTGAGCGCACCGCCGATCATTAACGGTAAAGAAGTCTTCGACCTGTTGCATGACGACCTCGCGGCCCTTGAGGACGAGTTCGGGCAGGACGCGGTCTCAGGTGTGCAGGCTATCACGGAGATTGGCGAGTATCTGCGCGCCGGGGGCGGCAAGCGCATCCGTCCAGCACTTCTTTTTCTGTCTTCCAAGCTTTTTAATTACGAAGGACGGGGCGCAGTGCGCTTGGGTGCGGTAGTCGAGATCATCCACACTGCCACGCTGGTGCACGACGATATTATTGACGAGGCCAAGACCCGCCGCGGGCGTCCCGCAGCCAACACTCAGTGGGGCAATTCTAAGTGTGTGCTGGCAGGGGACTGGCTCTACATGCAGGCCTTTAAGGTGGCCGTGCAGGAGCGTAATTTCCGCATCCTCGACGCTCTGATCGAATTGACGCAGCAGATGGTGGAAGGCGAACTGTTGCAGATGGAAAAACTCGGCAAGGCGATTGCGCAGGAGGAGTATTTCGATTTAATTTTCCGCAAGACAGCTTGCCTCTTTTCTGTGTGCATGCGACTGGGCGCGATTCTGGGTGGAGCAACGGCTGCCCAGGAAGAGGCTCTGGGCCAGTATGGGCACGACCTCGGCATGGCATTTCAGATCGTCGATGATGTGCTCGATCTGACCGGGTCCGAAGATGTTCTGGGCAAGCCCGTAGCCAGCGATCTGCGCGAAGGCAAGGCAACCATGGCGGTGATCCACTCGCTGGACCGCTGCACTGCGGAGGAGCGCGGGAAAATTGAAACCATCCTTCGTGACCGCGCTTTCAACAGAGTGACCCATGCGCAGATCATGGAGATCCTGCGGCGCTACGGTTCGCTGGAAGCGGCGAGCGCGCACGCGGCGCGCTATGCGGAGTCGGCACAGAAAGCAATCTGCACCTTCCCAGATTCTGAAATCAAGCGGGCGCTGCTGTGGGCGCCCGAGTTCGTAGTCTCGCGCGACAAGTAAGTAAGACAGAAAGCGAGGCCGCGGAAAGACAAAGCCTCACCCCTTTCCGCGATTTGCGGCAACCTCTCCGATGGCCGCGTGCACCAAACCTTTAAGCATCCAGAAAGGCGCCAGTCCGCTCTCGGCCCTAAGTTCGTGCAAATCATGTTCGTGTAGATCAGCTGTATACATCTGGCCGGCATTCAAGAAAATAGAAAAGGAGATATACGCATGAAAAAGCTTTTGGTTTGTTTGCTGGCAATTACTTTCGCGATGAGTTTGACTGCCTTCGCGCAACAAGACAACAGCACATCGCAAGGCAACAATATGTCGCAAGCCCAATCCGATCAGGCAGCGGCGAAAGCTCCCCTGATGACGCTGAAAGGCACGATCAAGGCCGACGGAGACAAGTACACATTCGTCGATAAGGACGGCAAAAGCTGGGATGTGATGAATCCCGAAGAACTCAAGGGACATGAAGGACATCACGTGCAGCTTAGCGCCCACGTCTATGCCGACAAAAATGCAATCCACGTGATGAGCGTCAAGATGCTCAAAGGCGGCTCCATGAGCAACGATTCCATGAGCAAGTAGTTCGGCACTAACATTACGGTAGTTCGCTTTTTTCAGTCCCGGCCGAGTGTCCCAGACACCGGCCGGTTTTTTTGCAATTGCAATTCATCGATTCTCGAATCGATCATCCCCCCATGATTTCTATCACTCGAATGTGTGACGGCGCCCACTGATTTTTTCCCCGGCAGGTACATAATGCAGGCGTTGGTGTAGAGCCGCCAAAGCGGAAGGCTAACGAGACGCATGGAAGTGCGATGGATCGCCAAAGAGCGATCCACCCGATCTCGCCCCGGCACCCGCGAAAACGAGTCGCTGAGGTACCTGATCCGCGCAGCCGCGCTATCAACAAAAGGCAGCGGCTTCAGTCGAAGCTTTGCGAAAAAGGCGTCTTGCTTTATCAACGCGCGGCCATCTACGGCCGAGAGACTCCGAGTGAAAGCCGCTGCGTATTTGCTCACCCCGCACGGGGAGAGTCCTCTGGGAATAAGCACTCCCTGTAACAATAGCCGGGTGCTGTCTTTCGGACAGACGCCCGGCTTTGTTTATACTGAACCCTTTCCTGATTTTACTTATCCAAGACTGCTTATGAATCTGTTCACTCTGATGGCGCGCCACGGATATGCCTTGACCTTCTGTCTTTTGATGGCTGAAGCGGTGGGACTTCCCTTTCCGGCTGCAATCGCTTTGGTGGCGGCCGGAGCCGCGGTGGCGGCGCACGCGTTGTCGGCTCCCTTTGTGCTGGTGGCAGCTGTGACGGCTTTGCTTTTGGGGGATACAGTGCAGTTCTGGCTGGGACGATACATGGGCTGGCTATTGCTGGGATTTCTGTGCCGCGTTTCAATTAATCCTGAAACCTGCATTCTGCGGTCGGCGGAATCGTTCTACAAGCGCGGCAAAATCACGCTCGTGATTGCGAAGTTTATTCCGGGCGTAAACACCATGGCCGCGCCGCTCGCCGGCAGCATGAAGATGCGTTTCTGGCAGTTCTTACGCCTGGATTTCCTGGGAGCCTTGCTGTATTCCCTCACCTACCTATCGGTGGGTTACCTCTCGCGCGATTTTCTGGCGGCTATCTTGCGCGGCTTTCACGCGGCAGGGCGGGCGATGGAAGCCGTAATCCTCGCTGCGCTCGCGACCTACGCGATTTACCGCATAGTGCAATATCGCAAGAACAAGATGTATCGTGTGGTTCCGCGAGTGCAGGTGGAAGAACTCGCCCGGCGCCTGGCCTCGGCGGATGCAAACCGAGTCCAGATTGTTGATGTCCGGAGCCACGGCTATTACGACTCTGGGGCCGCTCGGATTAAAAACTCAATCCGCATCGAACCCAACAATCTCGAGGAAGAAATCAAGAACCTTGCCAAAGACAAAGACATTTATCTTTACTGTACTTGAGCGCGCGAGGCCACCAGCGCCCGTGTGGCGCATCTGCTGCGGGAAAAAGGATTCAACACGTTCGTGATCGTCGGAGGATTGGCCGCGTGGCGCAAGGCGGGGGAGCCAACTGAGTCAGTCCCCGAGAATGACCTGGTGAGGTTGCCAACGTTCAATTAGCCGCTCGCCCATTTGTGCGACGGCGGCCGCTTTTTTGCGCATATCCTTACTTGGCGGGCGTAACCGACTTCACCGAGATGGTGTCTCCATTGGGCGTACCCTTAACCGTTGCCTGCTGCCAAGCCAGCTTATTGAGTTCGTCCAGCGTGCCTTGATCCGAGGTGTCAAGCGTATAGACCTTGTCGCCGACCACCAAAGCGTACTTGTCGCCTTTCTTCACGCAGGCACGGACACAGGTGGCGGGCTCGACCCCTTCACTGTGCTTGGCGCCGCACATGGCATCACTAACCTTTCCGGTAAATGTCTGGGTGCCCGCTGCCAGAACGGGCAAAACAGCTAACCCGGCGCTCAGCACTACTGCGCCCATCCAAACTTGCAACATCCGCAAACGCGACATAAATCCTCCTTTTGGCGTGTGATTTCTCCTTTCTATTTGGATGCATCAACAGGGAAAATCTATACTGACTTTTATGCCCTCGAACGAGGAAATCGAAATCAAATTTCGCGTTGCGAAAGTGCGTGCGCTTGCGCGCAAGCTGCGCGGGGCGGGATTTCGCCTGGTCACGCACCGGACACACGAAATGAACACCCTGTATGACCTTCCCGACGAAGTGCTGCGCAAGCGCAAAGAGCTGTTGCGGTTGCGCAAATATGGATCGGAGTGGACGCTGACGCATAAGGCCAAGAAGAAGTCCGGGCGACATAGCAGCCGCGAAGAGTTGGAGACCTCCGTGGGCGATGGAAAGCAAATGGATTTAATCTTGCGCGCTCTGGGATACTCCCCGTCGTTCCGCTATGAAAAATTTCGCGCTGAGTGGACCGATGGCAAGGGACAAGTCGTAGTGGATGAAACACCGATTGGAGATTTCTGTGAGATCGAAGGAGCACCGCGCTGGATTGATGCGACGGCGAAAAAGCTCGGCGTGAACTGTGCAGATTACATCACGAAGAACTATGCGGGACTATTTCTGGAGTGGAAAACCCGGACGAAAAGCAGTGCGGAGGAGATGACGTTCAAGGCAGTGGCGATTCGAAATCGGCCGACCCGGCGTTCGAAGTAGCTTAGCAACGCTCCGCTCGGCTACACAGCCGAGGTCGCTGTCCCCACATGTTTCCCTGCAATCCTCACAGGCACTACGCCCCGTGGCATTTTTTGAATTTCTTGCCTGAGCCGCAAGGGCAAGGATCGTTGCGGCCCACCTTTTCTTGCGAGCGGACGACCTGCTGCACGGGTTGCACATCGCCAGCCCCAGCCATGCGCGCCTGCTCGAGTTCGCGCCGCTTGCGGCGCATGAAAGCTTCTTCCAGATCGTCTGCGGAGGTTGCGACTAGACGCGGCGGATGGTGCCCGTTTCCACCACTTGGTCGAACCGCTACTCCAGACTCCGAACCCTGACCGGCAGGCTCGCCTCCCGACGCACCCGTAGGGCCTGAATCCGGCGGACGCTCAAGAATCTGCATCAAGTAAAGATAACGGGCCGTGTCTTCCTGAAAGCGCTGCAGCATGGCTTCGA
Source organism: uncultured Acidobacteriota bacterium (assembly GCA_963842075.1). Lineage (GTDB taxonomy): Bacteria > Acidobacteriota > Terriglobia > Terriglobales > Acidobacteriaceae > Sulfotelmatobacter. Next base: position 449,837 of record CAWJFA010000026.1, read on the forward strand.
ACATCTCAAACGATTCTTTCTTGTACTCGACCAGCGGATCATGCTGGCCGTAGCCGCGCAGCCCAATACCCTCCTTCAGGTGATCCATGCTGAGCAGATGATCTTTCCACTGTGAATCAAGTACGCTGAGCATGATCATGCGCTCGTGGTGGCGCATGGCGTCTGGGCCGATCAGTTTTTCTTTCGCGTCGTAACGCTCTTTCAGTTTCTCGAAAATCGCATCGCCGAGTTCCTGGCGGTTGAGTGCTTCGGGCTTTACGCCCTCGGCAATGAAATCCACGCCGAAGCGCGTAAAGACAGCATCTTTCAGGCCTTTGATGTTCCAGTCGTCGGCATGCCCTTTAGGCGGGCAGTACTCTTCCATCAGATCGCCGAGAATCGCGGAAACATAATCCTCGAGGATCAGATCTTTCTGATCCATGCCCTCGAGCAAGCGACGGCGCAGGCCGTACACCGCCTCGCGCTGCTTGTTCATGACGTCGTCGTATTCGAGCAAGTGTTTGCGCGATTCGAAGTGCTGGCCTTCGACCGCCTTCTGCGCCGTCTCGATGCGGCGGCTGATCAGCTTGGACTCGATAGGAATGCCTTCTTCCATGCCCAGGCGCTCGAGAAGTTTCGAGACCCACTCCTTGGCGAAAATACGCATCAGGTCATCTTCAAGCGCGAGATAGAAGCGCGATGACCCGGGATCGCCCTGACGGCCGGCGCGGCCGCGAAGCTGATTGTCGATGCGGCGCGACTCGTGCCGTTCGGTACCAAGAATGTGCAGCCCGCCGACAGCGGTAACCTCGTCGTGCTCTTTGTCGGTCTGCTCTTTGTAGCGGCCGAAAACGTCGGCCCACTTGTCGGTCGGAACAGTGTACTCATTGCCGTTGTAGTAAAAAATGGAAGTGGCGCCATCTTCCTGCGGACCTTCGATCTTGCCTTGAGCCACGCGTAACTGCTGCGCAATCCCCTTCTTCACCAATTCCTGCTTGGCCATGAATTCAGGATTGCCCCCAAGTAGAATATCGGTGCCGCGGCCCGCCATGTTCGTGGCGATGGTAACCATGCCTTTGCGTCCAGCCTGGGCTACGTACTCCGCCTCACGCTCGTGAAATTTGGCGTTCAAGACAACGTGTAGCTTCAGGCCTTTTTTCTTCAACAGATCAGAGAGACGCTCCGACTTTTCAATCGACGTGGTGCCAACCAGCACCGGCTGACCTTTCTCGTGAAGCTTTTGAATCTCATCCGCGACTGCGAAGTATTTCTCTTTCTCGGTGCGGTAAACAACGTCAGGGTTCTCCAACCGAAGCATCTGCTTGTTGGTAGGAATCACAATGACATCGAGCTTGTAGATGTTATCGAATTCTGTGGCTTCCGTTTCCGCGGTCCCAGTCATGCCGGAAAGCTTCTTAAACATGCGGAAATAATTCTGGAACGTGATGGTGGCGAGAGTCTGGTTCTCGCGCTCGATCTTGACGCCTTCCTTGGCTTCGATGGCCTGGTGCAAGCCATCGGACCAGCGGCGCCCCGGCATCATGCGTCCGGTGAATTCGTCGACGATGATGACTTCGCCGTCCTTGATCACGTACTCCACGTCGCGGCGATACAGCGCGTGAGCCTTGATGGCGGTCTCCACGTGATGCTTAAGCGGCCAGTTTTCAGGGTCAGCGATGTTGCCGATGCCAAGCAGTTGCTCCACCTTCGTCCAGCCTTCGTCGGTGACAGTAATATTGCGATGCTTCTCGTCCACCACAAAATCGCCAGTGAGTTGTGAAGGCTCGCCCGGAGCGACCTCTAACTCCTCGCCCTTTTCAAGCTTGGGGATGATCCGGTTCACCCGGTAATACTTGTCGGTCGATTCCTCGCTGGCTCCTGAAATGATGAGCGGGGTTCGGGCTTCGTCGATCAGGATGGAATCGACCTCATCGACAATTGCAAAATTATGGCCGCGCTGCACGCAGTCTTTCAGATCGAACTTCATATTGTCGCGCAGGTAGTCGAAGCCGAATTCATTATTGGTTCCGTAGGTCACGTCGGCGGCGTAGGCGGCGCGGCGCTCTTCGTCATCGAGATCGTGGACGATCACGCCCACCGTCAGGCCAAGAAAGCGATAAAGCTTCCCCATCCATTCGGAGTCGCGCTTGGCCAGATAGTCGTTGACGGTAACCACGTGCACGCCGCGTCCGCTGAGCGCATTGAGATACACCGGCAACGTAGCCACAAGAGTCTTGCCTTCGCCGGTCTTCATTTCCGAAATCATGCCCTTGTGCTGTACCATGCCGCCGATCAACTGCACATCGAAGTGGCGCATGTTCAGCACTCGGCGTCCGGCCTCGCGCACCACGGCGAAAGCTTCTACAAGGATTTCATCCAGCACTTCCTGCAGCGCTTCATATTGCTCTTTCTCGAACTGCTTCGCGCGGTCGGGATCGTCGGCTTCAACCTCGGCTTCGGGATCGGATGCCGCGCCCGCTGTAACATGACTTAGCCGCTCCTGGATGCGTTGCCGGAACTCATCCGTCTTCCCGCGCAACTCGCCATCCGTGAGCTTCTGCATCTGCGGTTCGAGGGCGTTGATGGCCTCGACCTTAGGCATCAAGCCCTTGATCACCCGCTCATTCTTGGTCCCAAAGACCTTGCCGATCAAAGTGTTTATCAAAACTGTGAAATCCTTCAGAGGGCGGAACTGCCCCAATTTATCTCTTTTAGCCTAGCATATTTAGATGCAAGGTAAGGGGACTTGGAACGCGGGTCAGCACTAGCTACGCTGGGCGTTGAATGAACAGCGCTCCGAATTTGTATCGTCTATCTCCGGCGGCGCTTTCTCTTGGCCTTGTCGAAGAGAGCCCCTCAGTAAGAAACCGTCGGCACTAGCCACTTTTCGTGTATATTCCCCACGAACCATGTCAACTTTTTATGACCGTTTTGTCGAGTGCGCGGAGCGCTGGCCGGACAAGATCGCGCTCGAGATTCAGCGCCGCGATCACCTCGAGAGTTGTACGTACTCGGAGCTGCGCCAGATGTCCGAATCCGTCGGACGTTGGATTACCGAGAGCGGATTTGCCCGTGGCTCGCGGCTAGCCATCGTGGCCGATAATCATCCGCGCTGGGTGGCGGCATATCTCGGAATCATTGCCGCGGGATGCACCGCCGTCCCGCTTGACACTGCTCTGCAGGCCGACCAACTAACCACGCTGTTGACCGATAGCTGCGCCTCTGGTCTCTTCTGCGACGCGCAACATTCTGAAGTTTCGCGGCAAGCGGTTGCAAACCTCAACACGGGGCTGGTCCTCATGGACCCGGACCGCACGACCAAACCGCTTATCCAGCAAGATTGGCTGGGAAACCTCCCCGTGATTTTCGAGCGCGGACCGGTGAATTTTCAACCTTTTCCGTCTGCGTCTGATGATATTGCTTCCTTGCTCTATACATCCGGGACGACGGCCGATCCAAAAGGCGTAATGCTGACACACGGCAATCTTCTGGGCGAAGTGGAGGCGGTATTCAATTGGGTAGACATTGGGCCAGGAGATGCCCTGCTCGGCGTTCTGCCCATGTTTCATGTTCTGGCCCAGATGGCGAATCTGATGATCCCCCTGGTGAAGGGCGCGCGCGTCGTCTATCTCGAGACTCTGAATACCGCCGAATTACTGCGTGTCCTGCAAGAGCGCAACATCACGGCTTTCGCCGTTGTCCCGCAGTTTTTCTATTTGATTCATGAGCGGATTTTTCAGGAGGTCGCGAAGCGGGGAACCCTTGCAGAAAAGACTCTGCGCATTCTTATGAGCGTCAATCGCAAGCTGCGAAAAGTGGGGCTGAACGGAGGTCCGATTTTATTCCCCAAGATTCACGAGGTCTTGGGCAAGAAGATGCGGTATCTGGTGACGGGAGGATCGCGCTTCGATCCGGCCATCGCACAAGACTTCTACGCCCTCGGTATTGATGTGTTGCAAGCCTACGGCCTGACGGAAACCACAGCCGCCGTGTTCGCAACATCGCCAACCAACAACGTCATCGGGTCCGTAGGCAAGGCGATGAAAGGAGTGGAAGCAAGGATTGTTAACCCGCAAGCGCAGGAAGATGCTGGGCCTGCGACAGGCGAAATCGCATTGCGCGGGCCGGTGGTGATGAAGGGCTACTGGAATCGTCCCGACGCAACCGCCGCCGTGCTGCGCGACGGATGGTTCTACACCGGCGATCTCGGCTACTTCGACACCGACGGCAATTTATTCCTAACCGGCCGCAAGAAAGAAGTGATCGTGCTCAGCAACGGAAAAAATATTTATCCCGAAGAAGTTGAGGCGCACTACCTGAAATCTCCATACATCAAGGAACTGGCCGTGATGGGTCTGGAAGGCAAGCCCGGCGAAAGCGGCGACCGCCTGCACGCCGTGATCGTGCCCAACTTCGACGCGCTCCGACAGAAAAAGATCGTGAATGCGAAAGAGGTTATCCGTTTCGACATTGAAGGGCTGTCGCAGCAGGTAGCTTCCACTAAGCGTATCGGCAGCTATGAAATTTGGCAGGAAGATCTGCCGCGCACCAGCACCCGCAAAATCAAGCGATTCGAAGTGGAGAAACGCGTTGCTGCGAACCGGGCGCGGAAGAGCTCCGACGACTCTGAATTGGCGATCGAACAGGCGTTGACCGCCGACGAGACCGCCTGGATCGATCAGCCCGACGTCCAGCGGGCGCTCACGATTGTGCGCGAGGTCGCTCGCACGCCCTCCCCAACAATCCGGCCTACTCACAATCTGGAACTCGACCTGGGACTCGACTCCATGCGGCGCGTCGAGTTGCTAAGCCATCTCGAAGAACAACTGGGAGGAAATGTCCAGGAATCGCAACTCGCCGAGATTTACACAGTGCGGGATTTGGTCGACGCTGTGCTACAAAGTGCGGCCAGCGGCACGGACGGGCCGCAATCTAACACTGCGTTCTCTGGTTGGCAAGCGATTCTATCTGAAGAGCCGGATCCCTCCGACGTCGTTGCGCTAGTCCGGCCGCAGCGGATCAGCGCTGCATTCTGGTACATGGTTTCGCGGTTGATACAAGTGGTCGCGCTCGACCGCTTCGATTTGCACGTGCGCGGAATTGAGAGGCTGCCGCAGTCTGGTGCATATATTATTTCGTCCAATCACCAGAGCTATCTCGATCCGTTGATCCTGGCAAGCGTTCTGCCGCCCCCAGTGTTCAACAAACTTTTTGCCGTAGCCACCAGCGAAATTTTCGGTGAAGGATTCATGCTGCGGCTGGCGCGTTCGCTGAGGATTGTAGTCCTCGATCCGGACGCGAATCTGATTCCTGCCATGCGCGCCGGCGCTTTCGGACTGCGGCAGGGCCGGCCGCTTATGCTTTACCCCGAAGGCGAACGCTCGATTGACGGCATCCCAAGAATCTTCAAGAAAGGCGCCGCCATATTGTCCATTCACCTGCAAGTCCCGATTGTGCCCGTGGCGATTGAGGGATTCTACAAAGCTTGGCCCAGGAACAAATCATTTCAGAGTTTTGCCCGGTTGAAGATGGTGTTTGGCGACCCGATTGTTCCGCCGCCGGAGAGTGAGGCTTCGGAAGCTGCTTACGAGACGCTGACTGCGGAGTTGAGGGGACGGATCGTCGAGATGTGGGAAGAGCTGCACAAGGCGAATCCGGGCTCTGCGAACAAGGGTGTCGGCAAAAGCTAGTGTGGCCCATTCGCCGGCAAGGGCTTCTGTTCGATCGTCCATGCCTTCTCGGGCTTGGCAGAATCGTAGGTTAGCGTTCTTGTTCTCTTTACGTAGTTGTCTGGATAGTCAATGTATTCGGAAGTCAGCTTTCCTCGCTTGATCTCGTACGGATCGGGACCGTCAGTCTGATTTTCGATGTTAACGGCACAAGACCCAATGAGTTCAACCTTGTGATCGTCCTGCGCCCATTTGTCGTCGAGCATCTGCCAGATCAAGTACTCCTCCTGGCCCGCCCCGCACTGGCCATTTCCAGTGCCAATCGATTCGGCCACATACATCAACAGATATAGCTTCCCTTTTATACGATTCTGGAAGAGCAGCTTCAACTGCCCAATCCCGCGGAATCGCAAGTCATCCTCGAAATTGTAAGTGTGCTCGTTTCCGTGTTCGCGAATAATGATCGTTTGCTCCTTCCCGGTAACTTGCAGCGCGGAGTCGTCAGACTGCGACCATACGACGCCCTTAAGGGAAAACAGCGAAACCGCCAGAGAGAAAAGCGTGCAAGCAAAGGATTTCCTCATACTAATCGCGTCCGTTACGCGTGAACTTACTTGAATCCGCTACTTCGCTCGCGGATGGGTCTGGTCGTACACCTGCAGAACATGTTTCATCGAAAGCTGCGTGTAACGCTGCGTGGTTGCGAGGCGTTCATGCCCGAGCAACTCCTGGATGGCGCGCAGGTCTGCGCCTTCTTCCAGCATATGCGTGCCGAAGGCATGGCGCAGCGTGTGCGGATGAACATCCGGCGAAAGCCCCTTGGCCACCGCTATTTTTTTGATGATGCGGCCCACACTTCGCGTGGTGAGCTTGCCACCGCGTCGGTTGACGAGCAACGCTGGGGAGTGTTTGCGAATTAATGCGAGAAGTTTCTGACGCTCAGGAAGATAGGCTGTGAGCCCAATCTTGACTGAATCTCCAAAAGGTACGTAGCGCTCTTTTTTCCCCTTGCCTCGGATGAGAATTGCCTCGGCGCTGAGCCGAATATCGTCAAGGTTAATGCCCGTAAGTTCCGAATTGCGGATTCCGCATCCGTAAAGCAGTTCGAGCATCAGCCGATCGCGCTCGGGAAATGCCGCTACTTCGGGCATTTCTCCGTCAATCACCGTGTTCATTTCTTCGATCGTGGGCACTCGCGGAAGTTTCTTGGGAAGCCTCGGAGTGGCAACCAGCTTCGCCGGGTTCTGTTCCACAACGCCTTCTCTTGCCAGCCAGCGATAAAGGGACCGCACTGCCGCCAACGCGCGCGCGACAGATGTCTTACTCAACCCCTTCTCGTATTGTTGCGAAAGAAATCCCCGCACCGTAATGTGATCGATCTGTTTCCATCCTCGCGAGCCCGCATAGGTAGTGAAGAGTGCCAACTCGCGGGTGTAGGCCTTGATGGTGTGCGGTGAGGCGTTGCGCTCGCGGAGGTGATGGATGAAGTCGGTGACTGCTTTGCCGACGATGGTCCTGACCTGCCCGGTCGCGGTGGCGGTTGTCATCTGGCCTTCGCCCTCGGATGATGCTTCTGATATACGGTTCGCAGGCGATCGAGCGCCACATGCGTATAGACCTGTGTGGTGGAAATGTCGGCATGACCCAGAATGGTCTGCACCGTGCGCAAGTCGGCGCCGTTCTCCACCATGTGCGTAGCGCAGGAATGCCTCAGCATGTGCGGAGAAGCTGTGCGTCCGGACGTGGCCGAGGCGATGCGCACCATCTGCCAAACCCGTTGGCGGGTCAGCTTATGTCCACCCCGCGCGATAAACAGAAGCGGCGAGTTGTTCGCTGCCGCCAGCACCAGACGTGATTGGGCTAAGTACTGTGTGAGCGCGTCCTGAGCTGATCTCCCAAGCGGCACCACGCGCTCTTTGTCGCCCTTGCCGCGTACTAGCATGTATCCGGCATCGAGCTTTAGATCTTCAAGCTTTGCGCTGATGATTTCCGAAACGCGCAACGCGCCCGCGTAGAAAACCTCCAGCATGGCGCGATTCCGAATGGCTAGCGCCACCGAATGTTTCGTGTGGCGTGCTGCACTTGCGTCGTTGTGGCGATCGAGGGGAGCTGCCAGAGTCGCTTCCATTTCGTCGCGAGCCAGTGCCTTTGGAAGGACCTTCCATTGTTTCGGCGACTCGAGATTCAGCGTGGGATCGTGGTCGATTTTCTTATCCAGCAACAGGTAGCGATAGAGGTGACGAAGCGCCGAGAGCTTTCGTCCGACGCTGCGGCCGTCGACTTGGTGGGAGAAAAGCTGCTGAAGGAAATCCCGCGCATCGGTGCGCCGTGCCGTGAGTAGCAAGCGCTTGCGCGTTGCGATAAATTCCGCGAACTGGCAGATGTCAGTCGTGTAGGCGCTGATGGAAAGCGGCGCCAATCCCTTCTCGATTCGCAGGTAATCGAGAAAGCTCGAGAGCACGCGCGAGTTTGCTTCCGAAGCCATGATCGAGGGATGGATGGACTATACGCGTTATCGGACGTAGATAAGAGTGACGGGGCTGATGCGTCTGCCTCCTGTAACCCTCACCAACCAGTGGCGAAGAGCCTGCGGGCGGCGCGCACTCCGCACTTCTGATATTTGTCGTAAGCCCCTGCGGCGCGATCGCGAATCTGATCGTTATTCTCGCCGCCAATCCAGCCGTCGAGAGCCGATTTCAGAGTGTACGCCTCTGGAGCCATCAGATTGGTTGTCCACAAGAGAGGATAGGCGCCGCCCGCACGAAGTACTTCAGCGAAATATTGTTTGCTGGCGCAGGCCAGAATGATCGTGTCGCGATGAATCTCGTTTTTCTTTTTGGGGATAATAGGAAGACTGAAATCCATAAGGCCGTCATGCCCCACGTACGCCACGAGATTCGAGCCTCCGCGAATGGTCAACCGCACCGCTGACGGCGCAGCGACGATAGTTTCCGGGCTGGCTCCTGCGGCCGCGTCGAAAAAGTCGAGAATGGCTTCGCGGATCTCGCTTCCGCGATAAGCATCCGCGACCATATAGGTATTCGTTGTACGGTGTTTGAAAACACATCGCTCCAGGACTTCAGCTTTGGGCTTTGTGCTGCAACTGATCAACGCCCAATCTGCGCTTCGCACAAAGAAAGTCTTCACTCCATATGCCGAACCCCAGTAGAGATTGTGTTCGGAGTCGTCGCCATTTCCCAGCCGCGCTGGAACTGGGACGATGCCCTGGTGCTGGTTGTCGGCGAGCGCTACGAAAACGTGGATGGTTCGTGGCGCGCGGTACTGGGACCATGCGAGCGCGCTTATCGCGGTGCAGCACAAAGCTGTTGCCAGAGCCCGGCTGCCACGGCGAATGCGATTCAAACTCCCTCCGGCCCGCGCACTTCGCGCAGCAGGTCCACCGCGGACAAAGCGCCCTCCGGAGTTTCCTCATGCTTGAAATACGCGAAGACATCACGACCCGCGGCCAGATGTTCTCCGATGCGTGCGACCATGCCACCTAGTTCCTCCCCCGTGTAACTCGGTTTGCGGAATCTGTAATAGACAAACGCCCCGGTCACCACATCCGGCGTGGTGCGTTCCTCGGTCTCCGCTACGCACAGCGCGGCTCCATGCGCCTTCAGCAGTTCCCACGTCGAGTCGGCAAACCAGGACTCGTGACGAAATTCAAATGCCGCCGGCAACGTTCGCGGCAGAAGGACGAGAAAGTCCTTAAGGAGAGCAGCATCCGCCTTAAGATTCGGCGGCAACTGGAAGAGGACAGGTCCAAGCTTGCCAGCACTGGCCAGGGGCTCGATGGTCGCCAGAAAGCGCGGAACAAAATCTTCCGTCCCCTTCAATCGCTTGATGTGCGTGATCACCTGATGGGCTTTGATACCGAAGCGAAAACGTGCCGGCGTCTCCTGAAGCCAGTTCTGAACCGTGGTTTCTTTCACCAGTTGCCGGAAAGTAAAGTTCACCTCAACAGTATTGAGCTGGGTGGCGTAATGACTGAGAAACTTCTTCTGCGCGAGTTTCGCGGGGTAGAAAACAGGCTTCCAGGTTGGATAGGCCCATCCAGAAGTTCCAGTGAAGAGTTGAGGCATGGCAAACTCGTCGCAGAATTCTTTGCGAACGGGATTATACCTTGCGTCTCGCCTTGCGCGACTTCGGCCGCTTCACCGCCTTCTGAGCGGCCTTTCGAATCACGCGACGGCCTGCGACTTGTGGCTCTTCTTCTGCCTGAGCAGCAATCGAGATTGGTGCCTCCGCTTCTGCAGCCGTCGACTCCGCAAGTTTCTTGAGATCGGGCAACCGTTGCTTCAATCTCAGCAGAGGAGCGAACAAGTCGCCCATCTTCTCCACGCGCTTCACGGTCTGCCCCGCTTCGAATACAAGCAGGCCGGCGTCCTTCTTTTTGAAGGCGCGTTCGACTTCCTCCCACGTCACCGGAGTGGAAACTGTGGGACGTTCCCGTGCGCGTAGCGAGTACACCGCCACGGTGGTCTTGTGTTGGTCGTTCTGGCTCCAATCTACAAAAACCTTTCCGGTCCGAATCCTTTTCTTCATATCTGAAACAACCATGTCAGAATGGTCGTGCTCAAGCAACTGCGCCAGCGCGTGCGCGAAGGGCTTGGTTGGTTCGTAGCTGGTCGGAGTGTTCAATGGCACATAAATCTGGAGTCCCTTGGAACCCGAAGTTTTCGGGAAACCCTGCAAACCGAAGTGTTCAAAGATTTCGCGCAACCACAATCCAACCTGGCAGCATTGCACGATGCTCGCCGGCGGCCCGGGATCGAGATCGAACACCATCAAGGTGGGGCAGGTGATGTCCTTCGCCAGAGACAGGGACGGGTGCAACTCGATGGCGGCCAGATTCGCCAGCCATACGAGCGTAGGCAGATCGTTGGCCAGAATGTAGTGGACCATCCGCCGGTTTCCCTCGCTCCAGATCGGCACCGTCTTCACCCAGTCGGGCCGATGCTGGGGGGCGTTTTTCTCGTAGAAGAATTCCTCGTCCACGCCGTTGGGATAGCGCTTGCGCGTCAGCGGACGGTCGGTCAAATGCGGTATCATCGCCGGCGCAATGCGCACGTAGTAGTCGATAATCTGCTGCTTGGTGAAGCCGGCAGCTGGATAAAGTACCTTGTCCAGATTCGACAGCTTGAGTTGTTTCCCTTGAATCTCGATCGTCGAATCCATTTTGCGACACGCTCCCAGCAGGCATTGTGCCTGAAACGCCTCACAACGCAAAATACTGGTCAATCCCGATGCTCTGGTTGGATCACGTGGCCAGTTTGACAACCTCCCTCTCTGCCACGTAATTTCAAACTTCCGCCCTTCCTATTGGTCTAAACAGGGTTGTGCGCAGTTACCTTCCGGAGGTCCGATGAAAAATCGCTTGCTCAGACCCCTCGTTCTCATCATGTTCCTAGTTTCGCTCGGCGCGGCGCAGGATGTCGCATCTTTTGAAAAGCGCATCACGGTGAAAAAGCTGCCGAATGGCCTGACCATCGTCATCTGCGAACGGCCCGAGGCTCCCGTCTTCTCCTTTTTCACTCTGGTCGATGCGGGTTCTGTGCAGGATCCCATGGAGAAAACCGGTCTCGCCCACATGTTTGAACACATGGCCTTCAAAGGCACGGAGACGATTGGCACCACCAATTATCCTGCGGAGAAAGTTGCCTTGGAACGGGTGGAACAGGCATACGCCGCGTACCTGGCGGAGCGCGACAAACGCGTAGGCCGCGACGATGCCAGGTTGAAGCAACTTGAAAAGGCCTGGAAAGATGCCATCGCTGAGGCCGACAAGTATGTCGTGCCGAACCAGTTCGGCAAGATCATCGAACAGAGCGGCGGCGAAGATCTGAATGCCTCGACCGATTACGATGAGACCTCTTATCACTATTCCCTGCCCACGAACCGGCTGGAACTTTGGGCATATCTCGAATCCGAGCGCTTTCTTCACCCCGTGCTGCGCGAGTTCTATAAGGAGCGCAACGTGGTGATCGAAGAGCGCCGCATGCGCACCGATAGCAACCCAACCGGCCGGCTGTTGGAGCAGTTTGGCGCAGCCGCGTTCGAGGCCCACCCCTACCATCGGCCGACTGTGGGATGGATGTCCGACTTAAATTCTTTCTCGGCCACAGATGCCAAGACTTTTTTCAAGGAATACTATGTGCCGGCAAACATGGTGGTCGCAGTCGCAGGGGATGTGAAAGCTTCCGAAGCCCTGCCCATGCTTGAGAAATACTTTGGCCGTCTGCCCGCAAGCCAAAAACCCGATGAAACCACCACGGTGGAGCCTCCACAGAACTCGGAGCGCAGGGTTGAGCTGAAAGAAAAAACTCAGCCGCTCTATCTTGAGGGCTACCATCGCCCAGACTACATGTCAAAGGATGACGCGGTCTATGACGCGATCACCGACCTCATGTCGGAAGGCCGCACCTCTCGTCTTTACCGCGCTCTGGTGCGCGACAAGAAAATTGCGTCGTTCTCCGCGGGTTTCACCGGACTGCCTGGCATCAAGTATCCACATCTGTTCGCGTTCTATGCTTTCCCGCTACCCGGCCACACTACGCAGGAAGTCGCCGACGCTATTCACGTCGAAATCGAGCGGCTCAAGAAAGAAGACATCAGCGACGACGAATTGAAGATGATCAAGACGCGAGCCAAAGCCAACCTGCTCCGCGGCCTGGCAGATAATGAGGGACTGGCAACCCAGTTAGCGACCTACCAGACTCGTTACGGCGACTGGCGCGAATTGTTCCGATCCGTCGACCGCATCGACAAAGTAACGAAGGCAGATATCCGGCGTGTGGCCAATGAAACTTTTTATGACACAAATCGCACCGTCGGCGTGATCCAAACAGTTAGTGGCGATGGACAAGGTGGTCGGCAGGATTCGGACGAACAGACTCCGCCGCATCAAGCTTCCCCGGATCAGGGAGGTGCGCGATGAATTTGAAGACAAGTGTTTTTTCGGCGATTTTCATTGTTGCCACTCTATTTGCAGCGCTTCCCCACGCTACATCGCAAGCGACAAGCTGGCAACAGATTCCAACCCCTCCGCTGCCCGCATTCCACCCGCCGCAGCCGAAGCGCATCGAACTCTCGAACGGGATGGTGGTCTTTCTACAAGAAGACCATGAATTGCCACTAATCGATGGCACGGCGCGCATCCGCGGCGGTTCGCACAACGAACCGGCCAGCAAAGTTGGACTCGTCGATATTTTTGGAGAAGTCTGGCGCACTGGCGGCACCAAAGCACAAACCGGCGATCAACTCGATGATTTTCTCGAAGTGCGCGCCGCAAAAGTTGAAACTGGCGGCGGTCCTGATTCAACAACGATCAGCTTGTCGTGTCTCAAAGGCGATTTCGACGACGTCTTCAAAGTCTTCTCCGATCTCCTGCAGAATCCCGAATTCCGTTCCGACAAGCTCGATCTCGCGCAGAAAGAAGCCTACGATGCGATCTCGCGGCGCAACGACGAGATTGGTGGAATTGCCGCGCGCGAAACCGCTAAGCTGGCATATGGGGCCAATAATCCTTATGCCCGTGAAACTGAGTATTCCACCATCGCTGCCATTACCCGGCAGGATTTGATCGACTGGCACAAAACCTACGTTCATCCCAATCACATTATCCTTGGCATAAGCGGTGATTTCGATGCCGCGGCCATGGAAGCCAAGCTGCGCGCGGCCTTCGACTCATGGCCGAAAGGCGGTGAACTGCCGAAGGATGAGGTTCGGTATGATCCCGCTAAGCCGGGCTACTATCAGATTTCGAAAGAGGATGTAAATCAAAGCAGCGTCCACATGGTGTCTCTGGGCACCACGCGCAACAATCCCGATTACTACGCGATCGCCGTATTCAATGAGGCGTTTGGCGGCGGATTTTCTTCGCGGCTATTCAACGACATTCGCACCAGGCGCGGACTCGCATACAACGTCGGCGGCGGCATCGGTACCAACTTCGGGCATCCCGGCATTCTGCAATTTGTCGCAGGCACCAAAAGCCAGAGCACAGTCGAATCGATCCTGGCGCTCGACGAAGACATCGACGACCTGGCCAAGCACCCGATCACCGACGATGAAATTAAGCACGCCAAAGACGCCATTCTGAACGCGTTCATCTTCCGCCTCGACTCGCCCGACAAAGTTCTCGCCGAACGCATGACCTATGAGTTCTACCGATACCCCGCGGACTGGCTCGACAAGCTCCCGGCTGAAATCCAGAAGGTCACATCGGCGGACGTGAATCGAGTTGCGGCAAAGTATGTACATCGCGACCAACTGGCGGTGCTCGTAGTCGGCAACACCAAGGAATTCGACAAACCTCTTTCGTCGCTGGGTCCGGTGAAGGAAATCGATATCACGATTCCGCCTCCGCCTGGCGCCAAGGAAGAGGGAAACCCGAAGCCCGGCGAGTCGAATGAAGAAGGAAAGGCCGTGGCGGCGAAAGTGGTGGCCGCGATCGGCGGTGAGGCCAAACTGGCGCCGATCAAGGCCGTAAAGGCGAAGCTAACCATTACGCAGACGACTCCGCAGGGTAGTTTCCCCATGCCAATGGAAACCGCGATCGTCTTTCCCGATCATCTGCGGGCGGAAATGCAAACTCCGAACGGAGCAATGAGCATCGTGGTGACGCCGGCGCAAGCCTTCATCGCGCTTCCCGGCGGAGAGGTGCAAACATTTCCCGAGAACCGGAAAATGGAAATGCTGGAACAGATCAAGCGCGATCCCATCTTTATTGCTTCACACTGGAAGGATTCCAACATTTTCTTCCGCGCCGCCGGAACCGAGAAAGTTGGAGATACTGAGGCTCGAATCGTCGATGTCAATGCCGACGGCGCTGCCGTCCGCTGGTTCGTCGATCCGCAGAGTGGACACATTTTGAAAGAGACCTACCGAACGCTCAGTCAAAGTGGCCCAGTGCAGGGCGAAACCGACATGGACAACTGGAAGCCGATGGGTGGCTTGAATCTTCCCGTTGTGCGCCATAAGAAGCAGAACGGCCAGGATTCAAGCACCGCAGAGTACACGGCGCTCGAACTCAATCCCGCAGTCGACCCGAAGTTATTCGACAAGCCGATAGAAAAACCGCCAGGTCAGCCGTGACGTTGTCGCCATAAAAACAAGAGAGCCACTGCGACGTAGATCAATCCACCCGCGATGGCTAAATTGCCAATCGTCTCCACCTTTACACCTTGCCCATTTTCCGGCGTGCCATGCCCGCCAGAGAAATAAGGCCGGTGGCAAATAAAGTTAGAGTTGCCGGCTCAGGAACTGGAGAATACGCAATATATTCCTGCGGAGTGCAGCCCCAGCTTTGCGTTCCCGCAATCGGCGTATAAACCACAAGTCCCCGGAACGCGCTATTGGAAGCGGTGGCAGCCAATGCCAGATATTCCGTTTCAATCGCTCCAGCACCGCTGCTCTTGAAGTACGAACTGTTCTGCGCGTTGGTTGAGAACAATCCCCAGATGGCATAGTTTCCCACGTTCACATTCAGGGTGCCATTAAGGATGCTCTTGAACATCAAGCCCGCCGCTTTATAGTCGAGGAACTGGCCGCCAAACAATCCGTGACCGCTCAGCAGAGGGTGTACGTGGGCCTTCCAGGTTTCGCCGATCGTTACTTCATTGTTGTAGCTGTCACAGATCATCGCGACTGCTGTGTTTCCTTTGACAGATAGGTAGTACGGATAGGTGTAGACTCCGCCGGCGCTGTTGCCGCCAACGCCGGTGAGTTTCATGCTTACGATTGAACTGGCCAGAGCCGAACCCGTGCAAAAACAAAGCGTAGCCAAAACCAGAAATGAGGGAACTGCGAAACGAAGTCGACGCATTTTTATTAAAGCCTCCAAGCAAACCGATCATTCTTTGCGCGTGATAAGAGCCGGTTACTCCCGCAGCCAAGTAACTTCGTCAAAGCTGAATTGCCGCCTTCGGCGAAGTGTTTGCGCTGATACGGGACTACCTGCGACCGTGCGCGCTCTCTGTAAGTGCATCGGAACAACCAAATCAATCGACCGTGAAACGCTTGACTTGCTCTCTAATGAAGTAGGTCCGATGAAACACTTTGCGCATGCGGGGAAATCCCAGGGTTTTCTTCAGTTGTTCGTAATCCCCCGCCAGTAATCACGAGTAACCAAGCGTGGTAACTTCTGCACGAACTCTGCCGCCGATGCCGGGGTCGGACTCGGCCGCAGACCATCCGCTTGAGGTGGATTGTGATCAATTGATCTCCTTGACGGACCGGGAACTGGAGTTTTATTATAGGGAGAACAAAAGGCGAATGCGATAATGTCTTCCTTGTTCTTGTTCCCTACTTCGCAAAAGCCCGCACTGGTGGGCATCGCACGGCTTGCGTCCCAGGCTGAATCGCTTCGCGAGGGGCACGACGTGGAATATTTCACGCTTCCGGCACGCTCTCTGCTGAACCGCTGCACCAGCGGCCGCAACATGCCTTTTACCTGGACCATCAATCCTTATCGAGGTTGCGAATTCGGCTGTCGCTATTGCTATGCCCGCTACACTCACGAATTCATGGAAATGCGGGACGGCATGGAATTCGAGCAGAAAATTTACGTTAAACAGCACGCCGCCGGACTTCTGCGCCACGACCTGCGTCGGGTAAAGCCAGGTGAATCCATTGCGCTGGGAACGGCGACCGATCCTTACCAGCCAGCCGAGCGCCGCTACGAAATCACGCGCGGCATCCTCGAAGAATTCGCGCACCACCGGGGTTTCGAACTGGGGATTGTCACCAAGTCCAATCTCATTGTCCGGGATCTCGACCTTTTGCGGCAGATTTCGCGGAGCAACACACTTTCGATCCACATTACCGTGACCACTCTGGATGCCGAACTGGCGCGGATTCTGGAGCCGCGCGCGCCTCGTCCAGATCTTCGCATCGCTGCGCTTCGTGAACTCAGTGAAGCTGGCATCACTGTGGGCGTGAGTTGCTCGCCCGTTTTGCCGGGCATCACTGATTCCCCTGCAAATCTTGAGGCCGTGGTGCGGGCAGCGGCCACCGCCGGAGCGCGCCACATTTTCGCCGGGCCTTTATTTCTGAAGCCCTGTTCGGCGGCGGTTTTTCTTCCTTTCCTCGAGCAACACTTCCCCCACTTGGTCGAGAACTATCGTGAGCGCTACCAAGACCGATCATTTCTGCCTGCGTCTTATGGCAAGCGCATAGGGCAGCTCATCGCCAGATTCCGCCAGAAATATGGCATCGGGCGCAACAACAACAACAACGACCCGCGCAAGGAGCCGGCATTTGCCAACAAGTGGCCCGTGCAGGCCTTTGAAGAACAGTTGCCATTATTCTGAAGGACCGGCGATTTCTGATTAATAATTGCGAATTGTTTGCACAATCGGCGATTGAAAACGTCCGTTCCTTCCTTCTTCTATAATCGCTTGATTCATGTCAACCCCGTTGCAACCGGCTGAACCTGCCTCCATGCCCCGTCCTCCCTTGCGCGTGAGGCTGCAAAGCTTCTGGCAGCGGGTTACGGAAGGCATGGAGCTCACCCAGCTCTGGTCGCAATTCGAAAACGAAACGCGGGCCAGTTACCGCCTCTATTCGCGCGACGTAGCTGCCAAAACGCCCGAAGGCCTAACCCGGCGCGGACACCACCTGCACGTCGTCAAAGAGTTTTTCTGGGCAGTTCTTGAAAAACTTTCCCCGGCGCGCCGCGTCCTTCTTCTGGCGGCGCTGGTCATGCTCGTTTTTCCCAGTAGCGGCTTCAGCTATCACGGTTCGGGACACGAACTCCATGTCGTCGAACTCGACCTTCATTTCTGGGGAGGCCTGCTGCTGTTTCTTCTGCTCATGCTGGAAATTGCGGATCGCGTCGTGATGAAGCGCGATTTGCAAATTGCGCGCGAGATTCAGACCTGGCTGCTGCCCGGAGCTCCGCCGCAGATTCCCGGAATCTCGATTGCCTATGCCACGCGTCCCGCCAACACCGTTGCCGGAGATTACTACGACGTATTTCCGCGTCCAGGGAAAACGAGCGAAGAAAATCGCGTAATGTTCGCTGTCGCCGACGTCGCCGGCAAAAGCATTCCCGCAGCCATGCTCATGGCTACTTTTCAAGCGAGTCTTAAAACTCTTTCCACGGCGCAGGTGGCGCTGCCGGAGCTGGTCGCGAACATGAACAAGTACGCCTGCTCCAATAGCCAGGGTGGATTGCGTTTCACCACGGCTTTTCTGGCGGAGTACGACACAGCGGGGCGCGTATTTAATTACATCAACGCCGGTCACAACAATCCAATCCTCCGGCGCAGCACCGGCCTGATCGAGCGGCTCGACGTCGGTGGCTTGCCCCTCGGCATTCAGTCCGAAGCAAAATATGAGTCTGCAAGCGTCACCCTTGCATCCGGAGATTGGCTGATCATTTTTACCGACGGCCTGGTCGAAGCGGTCAATGCGCACGACGAAGAATTCGACGAACCACGGGTGCTCAGCACACTGGAGGCAGGCGTCGCCACCACCCCCAAGGAATTACTCGACCGCCTCATGGCAAATCTGGATCTCTTTGTCGGCGCCACCCCGCAGCACGATGATGTGACCTGCATGCTGGTGAAAGCGGAATAATGAAATACGATCCTCGTCGAGAGCGCGGAGCGCGCCGATAAAATATTCCCGATGATGACTCGCACCGCGACGTACAGCGGCGATTCGGCGGTTAATTCTTTTTCATCCAATCTACGTACATCCGATGAAAGGCGTGTACGCCCTTCTCCTGCTTCACGCTGAAGCGGCCACGGGAATAGCTGCGCGAACGCAGATTCTTCTGCACCCGTTCGCAGATTCCAACATCCTCGACCTGAATCTGGTCGCTGAATTCCACCGAG
This sequence comes from uncultured Acidobacteriota bacterium, assembly GCA_963842075.1. Classification (GTDB taxonomy): domain Bacteria; phylum Acidobacteriota; class Terriglobia; order Terriglobales; family Acidobacteriaceae; genus Sulfotelmatobacter. The sequence goes on from CAWJFA010000026.1 coordinate 468,330, forward strand.
GCCTTAGCCGCCGCACTCTCATGCTCTTTTTCTGGCAGATACCACTCGAAGATGGCCCGCGAGCGCTCGCCGTCAATCGGCAGCACGATATTGAGCGAAACATTGTCGGGATAGCAGTTGAGCATCCAATTGGGAAAAATCCAGAAATAGTCCGTCGTGAGATTATCGCCCGCTTCCTGATAGCGGCGCGAAGTCTTGTCCCCTGGTTGCGCCCCGCGGATGGGACTGAACTGCCGCACATACTCCGCATGAGGCTCGATCACATAGGCGTTGTAATCCAGTTCGCGATTCAATCCAGGATGCACGCTCGGAAGGTGATAGCCTTCGAGATAGTTATCCACATAGGTTTTCCAATTGCAGTTCATCTCGTAGGAACGCCGCTCGTACAGTTTCAAGCCGACGAACGGAACCCGATCGACCTGAGACGTGAGATGGTTGAGACTTTCCCGCAGCGGCCGAGCTCCGGAGTCCAGATTCACGAAAATGAAGTTGAACCATTCCTCCACTCGCACCGGAACTAGAGCGAAATCTTCGGGACGGAATCCTTCCACACCCTCAATCTCGGTGGCGTTGATCAGCGATCCATCAAGACCGTAAGTCCAACCGTGATAGCCGCAGCGGAAAAGCTTATGCGAGCCGCAGCCTTCGGCGGGTGGTCCGGCGCGGTGGCGGCACACGTTATAGAAGGCTCGCAGTTTGCCGTCCGCGCCTCGCGCCACAAGCAGCGGTTCGCCGACCAGCTCCGTCGTAAAGTAATCGCCCGCCTCTTTCACCTGATCGTGATGTCCAATCACCTGCCAGGTCCGGGAAAATATCTTCTCCTTCTCGGCCGCAAACACATTCGGATCGAAGTAAAGAAGCGCCGGCAAGGTCCATGCGCGCGAAACATTCTGTTCAATCTGGAGATTTTCAAAAGGGCTAGGCATAGCGAGCCAGCAACATTGTAAGTTGCGAATGTCTGGCTGACCATCAACCATTTCGCGGCACGGCAAAGCCCGCGGATCGGGCTGAACCTCGGCTCATCCCCACGAAGTCGTCCCACCCTGGCCCTAACATCAAAGCCGCATGTTAATCAGTCTGAATCCCGGCCGAAATAAGTATCTGCGCAGCAGATTGCTGGGCTTGAGTGATATTCGCGGAAATACGCTGTGCCTGCTCCAAAGCGTCCTTGGCCTGCGTCACTTGACCGGCTCGACGCAATGCTTGCGCGAGCAGCAGATAGCCCACATCGGTCGGCTCGACTTTCATGGCGTGGGAAATTTGCGCCGTCGCAGATGCCAAATCACCGTCCCGCTCGGCCACAAGGCCGCTGCCAACCAGAGCAATGGCATTCTCGGGATTCTGCTGTAGCGCGTAGGTATAACTCATTTTTGCGCGACTCATGTCGCCCGCCTGCATAAAGGCTGCCCCTAGACAGTTCAGAGCAGCAACCCGCGAATCGGTGTCCGTTGCCGCGTCCAGGGCACGTTCGAATTGCGCAATTGCATCTTGCACATGCGCGTGTTTTTGCTCATAGATACCAATCGCGACCATTTCGGCGGAAGTATACGCATGCATCGCCTCGGCTGCGTTGTGGTGAATAATAGCCTCGTCTGTCCGACCCTGCTTGGCTAGGGCATTGGCCAAGCCTACATGCGCCAAATAGTTGCCCTCGGTGATGCTGAGCGTATGCTTCCATAGAGTTTCGCTGTCCTGCCAATAAGCCATTTGATGACGGCTGATCACTCCCAGAGTTGCGAGAATCACGATTGCTGGCGCCGCCAACCAAACAGCCCGGATATTTCGCTCCCGCGCTACCTCCGCCACTCCCCAAACCACGCAAATAAATAACCCAATGAAGGACAAGTATGCATATCGATCGGCCATCGCCTGTACGCCCACCTGCACCAGGCCGATCACCGGCACCAGCGTACCTAGAAACCAGAACCAACCCACCAGCAGATAACGTCGATTCCGCCAACGCAGGACAAAAGCTGTCAACACGAGCAATACAACGGCAGACGCGATCATTTCCCAAGTCGGAAGAAAGTGACCAGGGTGCGGATAGACCACTGCCAGCCGGGTTGGCCAAAATGCCTTTCCCAGATAGCGCACGTAGGCCACGCTCGCATTCCCGAATCGCACGCGAGTGGACGCGCTTCGCACTGCATTCCCTGCTCTTTGAGCGATCAGCGTGATCACGGCACTGCCCACAATCAGCGGTAGCAGCGGCAATTTTTCACGCAGCAAGAACGAAAACGATCGAGGAATATTCGCTTCTTGGAAGTCGCCGGCAGAAGGTCCACCGAACATTCGCCGCAGTGGCCAGTAATCCCATAGCAACAGCACGAAGGGCAGCGTGATGATCTCAGGCTTCGCCATTAATCCGAGCGCAAAGAGAGCAGCCACTGCCGCATAGCGCCTGATCCCGCCACGGCGCACATACCAGCCATAAGCATGCAGCGCGACTAAAAAGAAGAGCATGCTGAGCACGTTCTTCCGTTCCGCGGCCCACGCCACTGATTCCACGTTCACAGGATGAAGCGCAAATAGCGCCGCTACCATCAGGCTAGGCCACGTGAATCCGGTCGCGCTCTCCAGCAGCAGAAACAGCAAGAGCACGTTTACCGCATGCAATAGAACGTTGACGTAGTGATGACCGGCGGGATTCAGTTTGAACAGTTGGCAGTCGAGAGCATGGGACAGCCAGGTAAGCGGGTGCCAGTTGGCGGCGTCGCGACTGGTAAAGGCCCACTTTATCGTTTCCCAAGTCAGCCCTGCCTTCACATGAGGGTTATCGGTGATGTAGGTGTCGTCGTCAAAATTCGTGAATCTGTTGTGGACGATGGGGTTATAGAGAGCGAGCGTTAGAAGCACGAGTAGAAGACACAGAACTGTACTTCGCCTCTCACGGGAAATAAATAAGCGTGCCGGTCGGCGGCAAACTGCTGTGGGTTCTGCCGTGGTCGCGATAGCGCTTGCAGACAAATTCAATCCTCTGGCTTAATTAAAGTGGATAAACAATTATATGCACGAATAGCCACAGGGCAGACCGTTGCAGCAGCAACGTGAGTTACTTTTGTGATGAGTGTGGCTCCATGTCGGGTTGCAAGATCCGGAGTCTGGCGCGTTCTGCAGTTGTCCCGGTGCGTGTAAGAGTTGTAGCGTCGCGTACTTGGGGCTCATCTGAGGAGGTTTTTTGGGTCACATTTTTCCTTGGCTGCTGACCAGCGCCATATCGGGAACTTGCCGCGAACCGTCACTCTTGTGACAGATTTTGGCAACGGTCTAACACCTTGAAGACGATATAATTAAGTCCGAAGTTTGGCCTTGTACTGAAAATAATGGGATTGCAGGATTGAAGCCAGAACCAAGGTAACTAGCCGGTTTGGCCTGGGAAGTGCGAATATCAAGCCCGACTGCGTCATTCCATGACCAGCAAGAATCAAACAATGTCCAAGACGAGGGGAAAAAAAGAGATGCGGAAACAACAGAAGGGTTTCTCACTGATTGAGCTGCTGATCGTGGTTGCCATCATCCTGATCATCGCAGCTATCGCCATTCCAAACCTGATGCGTGCGCGTATGGCAGCCAATGATTCATCGGCGGCCGGTTCCGAGCACACGATTATTGTTGGTGAAGTCGGCTATCTGGGCGCTTATCCTACTCAAGGCTACGGCACGCTTGCTCAATTGGGCGGTTCCGCCACTCCTTGCGTTCCGGGTACGGCCAACGGCTGCTTCATTGACAACAACCTGGCCCAGAACGGTAGCAACCCGGCTGGCTCCGGTAAGAGCGGTTACAGCTTTGCCGTCACCACCGGCGGTACCGCGACGACTGGCTGGAACTTCTACACCACTGCTACACCGTTGTCGAACGTGACGGGTGGCAAGGCTTATTGCGCAGTGGATGACGGAGTTCTGCGAGTCAACTCGCCTGGCGTCATCACGATTGCCAGCGGCTACGGCAACTGCCAGGGCTGGAACCCTTCGCAGAACTAACGTAGCTTGAATGGGCGATTAGCTCTTACAAGCCACGGTTACAAGCTAAAGAGCAGCGGATGCAAATCCGCTGCTCTTTCTCTTTGTTCTTCTCATTGATCGCCACTTGCACTTTGAGAGTTGCTTCCGCGGCACAGTTAAGGACCGTCCCGGGGAGTTTTTTGCCATATTTTCGCCTCACTGTCGACCCAAGCATCCTATTTGGAGTTGCCGCGAACCGTCAGTGTTATGACAGATTTTGGCAACGAGCTACCACTTGAAGAACGACATATAAGTCTGAAGTTTGGTTCTGCACTGAAAATAAACGGATTGAAGGATTGAAGCCGGAAACCAAGGTAACTAGCAAACTTGGCCCGCTAAGTGCAAACCCTCCTTGGGGCTGCTCACGTAATTCAAGACGAGACCAATACGAGGGAAAAAGAGATGCGTGAACAGAAGGGTTTCTCGCTGATTGAGCTGCTGATCGTGGTTGCCATCATCCTGATCATTGCAGCTATCGCCATTCCAAACCTGATGCGTGCGCGTATGGCAGCCAATGATTCATCGGCGGCTGGTTCCGAGCACACGATTATTGTTGGTGAAGTCGGCTATCTGGGCGCTTATCCTGTCCAAGGCTACGGCACGCTCGCCCAATTGGGCGGTTCCGCAACTCCTTGCGTTCCGGGTACGGCCAACGGTTGCTTCATCGATAACAACTTGGCCCAGAACGGTAGTAACCCGGCTGGCTCCGGTAAGAGCGGTTACAGCTTTGCCGTCACCACCGGCGGTACCGCGACGACTGGCTGGAACTTCTACACTACTGCTACTCCGTTGTCGAACGTGACGGGTGGCAAAGCTTATTGCGGAGAAGATGACGGAGTTCTGCGCGTTAATTCCCCAGGTGTCATCACAATTGCTGCCGACTACCCTACTTGTCAGGGCTGGACGCCGTCCCAGAACTAACGTAACTCGAATGGTTCAGTAGCAGTAGCTCTTACAAGCACACTTTACAAGCTAAAGAGCAGCGGATGCAAATCCGCTGCTCTTTCCCTTTCGGTCCAACTTATTGAAAAAATTATGGTTACTGCCGTAAGCAAAGTAACAAAGTCAGAGCAGTTTGGAACCGTAAGTGCGACAGGTTTTGTATCTCTGAGGGGGAGAAGTTTTGCTGGGCTGAAGGCAACAGAGAGGGACTGAACTCCATGCGGAAACAAAAAGGTTTCTCACTTATCGAGCTCCTGATCGTCGTCGCGATTATCCTGATAATCGCAGCCATCGCTATCCCGAACTTAATGCGGGCGCGCATGGCCGCCAATGATTCGTCTGCGGCCGGCTCGCTTCACGCCATCAACGTCGCCGAGGCCGGCTATTTCGGCAACTATGAGAGCGTCATCGGCTTTCCGGCGACACTGGGGCCTTTGGGCGGACCTGACCCCTGCAGCCCGAGCTCGACCACGGCCTGCCTCATTGACGACAGCTTGGCCACCAACGGCGGCGGAAATGGCAAGAGCGGTTTCTCTTTTGCGGCCACCGGATCCCCGAGCGCGGGGAGTACAACCAATAATCAGTTCTATGCCACTGCCACGCCGCTCAGCAATCTGACCGGGAGCCGGGCTTATTGCTCGACCCAAGATATGGTGGTTCGCCTTCAGCCGCCTGGCAATACTACGCTGGTTAGCGATTACAATACGTGCCTGACCTTGAATTCCATGAATAATTAGACCCGCAAACAAACTCGGCGAAATATGAGGACGAGCCTCCTTTTTCACCTTTCGTAATGTCCCGTGCCCGTGCGGCCACTTTACTGCCAACTGTTTTTGCATATAATTTTCTCAGGAGAAAAAACCCTGTTTCCGCGCGGAGTATTGTCTGCCTGTCATGTCTGCAATAGAAATTTTGGGTCTGGAAAAAACTTACAGCGTGGGCTTTTGGCGCAAGCGTCCAAAACGAGCTCTCCACCCCCTGCACCTCGCGGTTGAAGAGGGAGAGATTTTCGGCTTCCTCGGCCCGAACGGCGCCGGAAAAACCACTACGCTCAAACTTCTCATGGGATTGGTCTTCCCGACCGCAGGCTCTGCGCGCATTCTGGGGAAGGAATGGACCGATCCCGCGGTAAAGGCACAGATTGGCTTTCTGCCCGAGCAGCCTTATTTTTACGACTACCTGACCGCTCACGAACTGCTCGAGTACTATGGACAGCTTTCCGGTGTTCCCCCTAAACAGCGCAAACATCGCGTCGAGCAGGTTTTGCAGCAGGTCGGGTTACGTGACATCCGGGGCCTTCAGTTGCGCAAGTTTTCCAAAGGCATGCTGCAGCGCGTGGGCATTGGCCAGGCCATTCTTCACGACCCCAAACTCGTTTTCTTCGACGAACCCATGTCCGGACTTGACCCCATGGGCCGGCGCGAGGTGCGCGACCTGATGGAGCAGCTCAAGCATCAAGGCAAGACGGTATTCTTCTCGACACATATTCTCTCTGACGCGGAAGCCCTTTGCGATCGAGTCGCCATTATTCACAAAGGAGAGCTGCGCGGCGTAGGAGCCATCGAGGATCTAACCTCCAGCGTTCAGAGCAAGGTGGAAATAATCTGGCAAGGCACGCACGTGCCGGTATCGATTAAGGCGCTGGGCGCCGAGTGCCATGTCTCGGGAGACCGGGTCCGTTCCATTATCGCCGAAAGCCAGCAGGACGCCGTCATCGACGCGCTGCGCCGCGAACATCTGCGTCTGATTGCGGTCACGCCTGTGCGGACTTCGCTCGAGGCTTACTTTTTCGAGAAGTTGCGGCGCGCCGAAACCACCGCCGGCACAACCGCATGAGGAGCACAGCATGAAAACGCGGGTCGCCCACATTGCCTCCAACACATTCCGCGAAGCGGTTCGCGACCGGGTCCTGTACAACCTGATCGCCTTCGCCTTGCTGCTCTCGGGAGCAGCCATCCTGGTGGGACAAATTTCGATTGAGATCGAGAAGTTGGTCGTCATCAATCTCGGATTAACCGCAGTTTCCCTGTTCGGAGTTGTCATAGCAATTTTTATCGGTATCGGCCTGGTCTCAAAAGAAATCGAAAAGCGTACGCTCTACACTGTGCTTTCCCGCCCGGTCCGTCGCTGGGAGTTCATTGTTGGCAAGTTTTTCGGACTGGCCGGCACATTGGTGGTAAACACTTTTTTCATGGCGATCGGAGTGTTCGCCGCCTTGTTCTACGTTTCTCACAAATTCGTGCGGGCGGATGCGCTGGTTCTGGTCGCTCTGTACTTCATCGTTCTGGAGTTCTTAATCATCTGCTCTCTGGCGTTATTATTCTCGTCTTTCTCTTCGCCCTTGCTTTCCGCGGTATTCTCTTTTTCGCTGTTCGTGATTGGCAGCTTTGCCGAAGACCTGCGCAATTTCGCAGGCATGGCGCACGGCATCTCGCGCTGGCTGGCCACGGGCGCGGCCTACCTGGTGCCGAACTTTTCCGCGTTCAACGTAATCACTTCTATCGCCCATGAAAACCCGGTCGCCGGGCGTCTCATTTTGCAGAACACTCTCTATGCCCTTTTCTATGCCACCATGGCTCTCAGCGGAGCTGTGCTGATCTTCGAGCATCGTGATTTGAAATGAAGCATCGTCAGAAAATCACCGTGATCGCAGGCCTCTGCCTTGTCTTGTCGCTGGCTGCAAGTTCCTTTGTCCTGCACCGCGCCGACCAACTTCGCCCGCAGGCCACGTCCGATGAAGTCCTGTTTCTCAGCTCGCCGAAAGTAATCAAACGCGCCAGTCTCGGCTATGACGGCCTGATGGCCTGCATTTACTGGACCCGTGCGGTCCAGTATTTTGGCTCCCGGCATCATTACTTCGCTCCAAGTTACGACCTGCTGGCGCCTCTCCTTGAAATCACAACCCACCTCGATCCCCATCTTATTGTCGCTTACGAATTTGGCACTAGCTTCCTGGCTCCGCCACCGCCGCATGGGGCGGGCCAACCGCAGCGCGCGATTGAGTTGATGGAGTACGGCATTCAGAGCAATCCCGACAACTGGAGGCTCTACTACGATCTTGGCTTTATCTACTACATGGAGCTTAAAGATTACAAGAAAGCCGCTGAGACCTTCGCGCGCGGATCACAGGTTCCGAACGCTCATCCCTTCCTGAAGATCTTGGCTGCGCAGATGGCGCAGCATGCCGGCGAGTATCAGACCGCGCGTATGTTGTGGTCCGCGACTTATCAGACCACGCAGGATCAACAGATCAAAGAGAATGCGCTCGAACATCTCCGTGCGCTTCGCGTGGACGAAGACGTCAAGCACATACAGGAAGCTGTGACCCGCTTCGGAGAACGTACCGGACGCCTGCCCGCAAGCATGGCCGAACTGGTGGCTGCGGAGCGATTGCCTGGAACTCCGGTCGATCCAGACGGCCATCCCTACAAATTGACTCCAGAGGGCCGGGTCCTGGTTCGCACTCCGGATGACTTCCCTTTCGCCACCAGGGGCCTGCCTCCAGGATATAAGCCAACGCCGAAGTTCCACGCGCTGCCGTAGCCTCTCCATAGAAGCTCATCATCGCTTATGATGGCCAACCATGAAGGGCTTCGATTCCTCCGCGCCGCCTCGAATCAGCCTGTCGCACTCGGCATGGCGATGGTGGAAGGATATCGCTGGACGCGAAGGCTCGGTTGCCGCCACGCGTCAACTCCTGGCCGCCCTCTGGGAGTTCGTTCGCGACTCTACTCCCGAACGCCGTCGGCAGCGCTATGGCGACGTCGAATATGATTGGGATCGCCGCGTTAACACAAGCAGTGCCGCCGTGGGCTGGCGCGACCGGCTGCTCGGATTTTTCCACTCGGCATATCAGCCAACCGAATCCCCTCTCTTCCATGAAATGCTCGATACTTTGAGTCAGGAAAGTCACATTGACTTTCACGACTTCGTCTTTATCGATCTGGGATCAGGCAAGGGACGCACGCTGTTGATGGCGTCAGATTATCCCTTTCGCCGGATCGTGGGTGTCGAACTTTTGCCCAGCTTGCATCAGGCTGCGCAGGGTAATCTCCGCAAGTACCAAAGCGAATCGCAAAAATGCTTCGCGCTGGAGTCGATCTGCGCCGACGCAACAGAGTTTCGTTTTCCTGACGAGCCGACGGCGCTCTATCTCTTCAACCCGTTTCCTGAATCAGGATTGAAGCAGATGATCGCGAATCTGGAGCAGAGTCTCCAGGCACATCCGCGGGAAGTGTTTGTGCTTTATCACAATCCGCTGCTGGAGCCTGTCATGAGCCGAAGTGTGGCGCTCAGCAAGATCGGAGGAACACATCAGTACGCGATCTATAAATCGCGGTGACGACAAAGTCTCAATATCAGCCCTTAAGCAAATTCCAGGCGTTTGAGCTTGATGCGGTCGGCGCGAACTTGCGCAAGGTCGTAATGGGCCTGCTGCGTGAGCCATGTTGCCGCGTTGCCGCCGAAGACTTTGGAAAGGCGCACCGCCATTTCGGGGGAGATTCCGCGCTTCCGGTTGACCAACTCTGACAATGTTGCCCGCGTGACTCCGAGAGCGGCAGCGGCTTGAGTGATGGTCAAGCCCAGGGGTTCGATACACTGGCGCAGTACAAAGCCGCCGGGGTGCGGTGGGTTCTTCATCGGCATAGTTTAGTCTCCTTCACACAGCAACGGGCTTCTCTCGTATCTTGTAGCGTATAAACTTGACTAATGACCACCACCACTCTCAACTCCCTCGCCCGCGCCTCTTCCGCCTACCTCCGTTCCGCGATGCACCAGCCTATTCAATGGCATGAGTGGGGCGAGGAGGCGTTTGCCGCGGCGCAGCGCGAGAACAAGCCCATGCTGCTCGATATTGGCGCGGTGTGGTGCCATTGGTGCCATGTGATGGACCGCGAGTCGTATGACGATCCGGAAGTTGCCGCCATCGTGAATGAACATTTCATCGCCGTGAAGGTAGACCGCGACGAGCGTCCTGACATCGATAGCCGCTACCAGGCAGCAGTGAGCGCTGTCAGCGGACAGGGCGGCTGGCCGCTCACAGCTTTTCTTACGCCCGATGGCAAACCGTTTTATGGAGGCACATATTTTCCGCCGAGCGAAGGCTATGGACGCCCCAGCTTCAAACGCGTGCTGTTGAGCATCGCCAATGCTTACAAGGAAAAAAACGGAGACGTGATAGAGCAGGCGAAGATGGTGGAGAGCGCGATCGCGCAGGCGGAGTCGTTCGCTGGCCGCGGCGGACGCGTTTCTGCTGGCATCGTTGCTGCGATTGAAAAATCGGCGTTCAGCATGTTTGACGCGCAGCACGGCGGCTTCGGGCAAGCGCCTAAGTTTCCCCATCCCTCAGCCATCGATCTTCTGATCGAGCAATATTCGCGCCGGGGAGACGAGAGGTTGCGCAATCTGATCGTCACCACCCTCGAACACATGGCGAATGGTGGGGTTTACGATCAGTTGGCCGGCGGATTTCACCGCTATTCGGTGGACGAGCGCTGGGTGGTGCCGCACTTCGAAAAGATGTGCTACGACAATTCCGAGTTGCTGAAGAATTATGTACACGCCTATCAGGCAACCGGCTCGGAATTTTTTGCCAATGTGGCGCGCGACATCGTCCGCTGGATCGACGCCTGGCTGAGCGATCGTGAGCGCGGCGGCTTTTATGCCTCCCAGGATGCGGACATTTCGATGGACGACGACGGCGACTATTTCACCTGGACGCTCGCCGAAGCCCGTGCCGTCCTCACTGAAGAGGAACTCAAGGTTGCTGCTTTGCACTATGACATTAACGAAATCGGGGAGATGCATCACAATCCCGCAAAGAACGTGCTCTACGTGCGCGCGCCGATTGAAGAGATTTCCCGCCGGCTAAGCCTGGGCGTCGAGCGCGTGCGAAGCCTGCTCGATTCCGCGAAAAACAAAATGTATGCCGCGCGTTTGCAACGGCCCACGCCTTACCTTGATAAGACCGTTTATGTGGGATGGAGCAGCATGTGTGTCTCGGCCTACTTGGATGCCGCGAAGGTTCTTAATCTCACCGATGCTCGCCGCTTTGCCCTGCGCTCACTCGACAGGATTTTGTCAGAAGCTTGGGGACCTCTGCAGAACGCGGGCGGGGACGCCCGCGCCACCGGACTTTTGCATGTGGTCGCTTATTCCGATCCCAAAGCCGCACATCGTGAAGTTTCTGGTCTGCTGGATGACTACGCCGCGACTACACTGGCTTGCCTCGACGCTTATGAGGCGACGGCCGACCTCAGTTATTTCAGGTTCGCGCAGGCCATTGGCGATGCAATGATTGCACGATTCTTCGATGCCGTCTCTGGAGGGTTCTTCGACGCGGAACCGGCGGTCGCGGGGAAAAGTTTGGGCGTGCTCTCCACTCGCCGCAAGCCGCTGCAGGATTCGCCAACTCCCGCGGGAAATCCCATGGCTGCGATCGCGCTGCTGAGGCTGCATCACTACACGGGCGATAACGGGTATCGAGATAAGGCCGAGCAAACTCTGGAAGCTTTTGGCGGCGTGGCCGAGCAATTTGGAATTTTCGCTGCAACCTATGGGATCGCGGTCCTCCATTTCCTAAAAAGTCCAGTGCAGGTACTGGTCATCTCGGGTGCCGAATCGGATGAAACCGCCAACGGGTTGGCTTCCGTTGCGGGCGCGGGTTTCGCCTTCAATAAAAGCGTGATACGGCTGACGCCGAACCAGGCAGTAGCTAAAAATCTTCCTCCCGCCCTGGCGGCCTCGATTCCGAACCTGCCTCAATTGAGCTCGGGAAAATCTTTCGCGGTTCTGTGTTCCGGCTCAACTTGCCAGCCGCCGCTCACGGACGCGGCCGAGTTGCGGACCGCCGTAGAATTGTCACTGAAAAGCTCAGTCTAGAGTGGCAAAAAAAGGGACTGACGGGTTATGTATGATGTCCGTCAGCCCAAACATTGCGAGCCCTAGTTTTCGGCCCAGGTTACTACAGGTTACTTTGGTGACCTTGCGGCCACCCCTTACATCGGGTTAACTACTCCTTCACATCGGTGGTAAACCGGTGTTGCAATGTCCCTGCAGTTTTTGTTGTGGTGGGCACGTCAGAATGGGACCTCCGTCCGGGGTGGGGACCTGCGGAACGGCGGCTGCCACATACGTGCCCACTAATCCAAACATCAGGATCGCGATCCTGATTGCTTGCTTCATGGGTTTTCTCCTCCCGCGACCGGGATTCCCAAAACGGGATCCGTGGCGCAGGCAGGCATTATAAAGTACGAGTCAAGTCCTTTCCGTTTTCTACTCTGCTAACGCCGCGTCCGTCTTTTCGTAACCGCTAAAAATAGAATCGCGGCCCAGTCCGCTAATTAGGTAAATACAGCAAATTCTGTAGTTTAGAAAGAGTTAACTTCACTCCAATGGAGTGAAACTGCAGCAAGACCCGACTGGCTGCATGGCAGAGAAGTAATTTACGAAATCCGGAATTACTGCCCAGAAATTGAAAGAGAATAGAAAGCGCAGAGCCGGGCAACCCGCTCCGCAGCTACTTTTTCGAGCCGGCGCCCGCGGACAGTCCAGAAACATCGAGGCCACCCAGCGGAACGCTGGGACGAGTTGCGGCAATGCTGGTTTCGGATATGGCTTGGGACGAAGACTGAGTCCGTGAAAGCGCACGATCCACCATCCCTTCGAACATCGGGATTAGTGAGTCCGCAGCCAGCGGATGATGGATGTCGGACAAGCTCTGCTCCCACCGCTGCGGCCGCAGCAGAATCGAGCCGGCATCGCGTGCGGGACTCTTCGCCAACGTGTAGCCCAGCCAGATCAGCAAAGTTCCGTTGTAGGCGGTCATATTAATCAGGCTCATCGAAAGATTAAGCAGATGATCGCCCGCCCAGGATGCGTTGAGAACCAACTCCACAAGGGCAAAGGTCCCAAAGCCCAGCGCGATGCCGAAACTATGTTGTCGCCGGCTTACTCCGAGGTAGCGGGCAAACGATATCAAGAACAGGACCATTCCGACCTGGATAATACGTACGCAGCGCTGGGCCGTCATAATAGCCTGCATCCACGGCGCCGTGTCGGTTGCGTTGCTGGAAACCGAAACCACGCCAGCTACCAGAAGCATTACCAGGCCCGCCCATTTAAACAGGACAGTTCCCAAGTCGCGCAACGTGTGGAACGGCCGGAACACATCGAGAAAGGCTTCGTGAATCACCTGGAAACCCAAAGCCACGCTGATCGCAGTGCTGAACCAGGAAAAATAAAAACACGTGGAATAGCTATATCGAGATGCCGGGAATACGACCGCGAAAGTCACGATCTGCATGACCACGTACGCAAAGAAATATTTGAACACCCGGTGCTGACCGCGCCGGAGCATAACTAGAGCGATCCCCGCCTGGAGAACGGGGTGTGCTATCCAGAGCGCGTAGTACAGTATCTTGAGTTTCTCGCTCATTTAAGAGAATTCTCTCAACTCATTGGGCTCTCTAATAATTAGACCTGTCGCAAGAGCCGGTTCCGGCACCGCGTCAAGTAGGAAAGCAATTAAGAAAAAGTTAAACCTTTTCGCCCAAGTGTTCAATGCACTCAAGTAACCGAAAGTAACGTTACCTTCGGGCCGTATCTGCGATGGGCCGTCCCGGACGTGCTTCAATAACGTAGGAAGCGGGGGGAGGCATTCAAATAGTTGGCGAATGATGAGCGAAGCGCGCTGCGCGCCGATCTATGCGTCCGGAACGGAGTGGATATAGGCGCGCATCATGCGCACCTCAACATCTTTTTCGTTCAAATCATGGAGCAATATGTCGCGCAGCGAGACAATCCCGACGAGTTGTCCCTCGTGGCAGACCGGCAAATGACGAAAACCATGCTGCCGCATGAGGGCCATACAGTTCTCGAGTTCCTCATTCATATTGATAGTTAAAGGGTCGTGGGTCATGACCTCGGCCAGGCACGTTCTACGCGGATCGCAGCCCTCCGCCACCACGCGCTTCATTAGATCGCGCTCGGAGAAAATCCCCACCAATTTATTGTTGTGCAAAACAGGAACGGCGCCAATATTGCGTTCCACCATGGCGCGCACGGTTTCCAGCACGGTTTGGCCCATCTCTGCCTGGTACGTTTCCTGACGCTTGATCAGATCACAGATCCGCATTTAATTCCCCCTGATTACCGAACTCCACCTCCAAAAGCATCTATCGGGGCGCGAGTATATGCCGAAACCAGGTGCGAGGGAAGATTAAAAAGGTTGGGAGAAGGAGAAAATCGGTCCGGAAACCTCATTCCGGAAAAGCGCCAGAGAGGACAAACGACCGATCCGCTCTGCAGTCTACTCGTTTGAAACAGGGAAGCCCTCAGTCTCCGACAAACACGAAATACGAGCGCTTCCACAATTCCGTGGGTAGACTCCCGCGCGAACGCGCTGTAACGACGATGTTGTATTCTCCCGAAAGTCCAAGGTCTGTTTCCTGCAGCACACTGGTTTGCGGCCCTTGCCCTGGCTCAATGACAGCCAGCCGTGCCAGAAACTCGTTCAAATTGGCTCCTCGGCCCTTCCCTCGGACTACAAACGAAACCTCAGCATCCTGCGAAGAAAAGTGCCATGCCAGCGACGCTGCCAGATTCACCGCTCGTTCGTACGCTTGCCCGGAGACGGCCCCTGCCGAGGGATTGTCGAAGACAATGCATAGCTTGCGCTCGTCCTCACGAGTAAACTCGCGCACCTTCAACGAGCCGGACTTGGCCGTTGCCTTCCAATCTACGTGGCGCGCGGAATCCTCCGGCATGTACTCGCGGATGCGGTACAAGTCAGAACCGCGTCCGCGCACAAAACTCTCCCACTCACCCCGCACCAGCGGCAACATTTCAAACAGCTCGTCGGGCGGCAAGACTGGCGGATACACGAGGATCTCGCTCTGCAGCGCAATATCCCGGGTCTTGGTCAGGAAAGCAAAGGGAAACCGGGTGGCCACGCCAAAACTCGATTCGCAATATCGCCCCCGCCGTTCGAAACGCAATAGCAGATCGGCTGCTAGTTCGGCTTTCGGCGGCAAATACGGAAAATAAACCATTCCCTCGAATATTCCCGGAGCAGGGGGGGCCACCTCTATCCGCCCGACCCGCCAATCGCGCATCCGGACCCACTGATTCTGCGGAAGACGGTTCGGCGGGAAAGCAAATATCGTTCGCTGCCACCGCCACTGCTTACGGATCTTTTTCTCTCTCCGCGCCGGCACTACCCGAATCGAAAATGATGGCAGAAACCGCCGGGGATTGCGCAGCACGATACGTCCCACAACCGGGCTCCCGGCAAACATATGCTCGGGCAGCCGGACATCGAGTTCCAGACCGCGTAGCACCAACGCGGAAACCATTCCTGAAACCAGGATCGCCGCCAGCATCGCCGCGATCACGATGTACAACAGATTGTTTCCAGTATTCAGCGCCGCAATGCCGATCACCAGCGTGACCAGCACATAAACCACGCCTGCCTTGCTGACTTCATAATGAAGTGTCTCGCGCAAACGCTCGAGGGCCACGCGCCGCGCCAGATACGGTACGGTCACGAGCCCCACAAACACCGCCATCAAGAGCGCCAGCGACGCCAGAATCACCGAGGCCCACAGATTGCCAGCTTCGCCCGACGCCGTCGAAAACAATGCCGCCCCGAATGCCAGCCCCAATCCCACCAGTGCAAGCAAAAACTTTGCCCACACTTCCCCCGATGAGGATTGCAGCCATGCCATCACTCCGCTCCCAGCGGAAGCGTCATTCGCAGAAACGTTGTAAGTGGATTTCACTTCTCGCAGCCTAGCATTGTAAGGAAGAACGATCAACGGCAAGAGGCTTGCAGAGCAAGCCTTCGTAACATCAAGAGGTTTCCTAGTATTCCGCCAGCTCTTTCATGGCGAGGAACAGATCGTTCGCCTGCGGCAGAATGGCGTCTTCGAGAATAGGCTGGTAGGCCACGAAAGTATCTTTCGCAGCGACGCGGCGGACTGGAGCATCGAGCTGATCGAAAAGCTGCTCGGCGAGGCGAGCCGCAATTTCGGCGCCGTACCCCCAACTCAGAGTATCTTCGTATGCAACGAGAGCGCGATTCGTCTTCGCAACCGATGCGGCGATCGTCTCCCAGTCGAACGGATTCAAGCACCGCAGATCGATCAACTCCACTTTCACACCGTGCTCGCGTTCGACCTTCTGCGCCGCCTGCAGCGCGCGCGGCACCACTGCGCCATAAGTAATAACGGTTAAGTCCGTGCCTGGCTTGACGATCTTCGCCTTCCCGAACGGAATCATATAATCGGGCCCGGGGTATGGCGCGCGTCCAAAGGTTTCGCGGTACAAACGCTTGTGTTCCAGAAACAATACCGGATCGTCGCACCGGATTGCGGTGCGCAGCAACCCCGCCGCATCCAGGGCGTTCGATGGGAAAACCACTCGCAGACCCGGCATGTGGGTAAATATGCTCTCTCCGCACTGCGAGTGATAAATCGCGCCGCCGGTGAGATACCCGCCAATTGCCACTCGAATGACCACTGGGCAAGAGAACACATTGTTCGAGCGCCAGCGGATCACTGACAGCTCGTCGCGGATCTGCATCACCGCCGGCCAGATGTAGTCAAAAAATTGAATCTCTACGACCGGCTTGAGTCCGCGCGTCGCCATTCCAGTCGCGCGACCTACGATGGCAGCCTCGGCCAGGGGTGAGTTGAATACCCGGTCGTTGCCGAACTCGCACTGCAATCCGAAGGTAAGTTTAAAAACTCCGCCCTTCCCTTTCACCAGCTTGCGCTTCAAATATTCTTCGCGGCTGCAATCGGCAACGTCCTCGCCGAAGATCACGATGCGTTCGTCCCGCTTCATTTCATCGCGCAATGTCACATTGATCAAATCAGCCATGGTCTTGGCCGCGGGCTTTTTTCCATCTGCGGAATCCGGCCCGACAATCGCCTCCGTGTCAAACGCGGCTGACGTAGGGTCAACATTGGGCGAGTACACGAACTGCATCACACTCTCGGGCGCGGGCGGCAAAGCCTTCAGGGCTTCGTCGACCGCGGTCTGCAGTTCTTCTTCAACCTTTTTCTCCAGCTCGTTGATGCCCTGCTCGTCGAGAATTCCCTCGCGCAGCAAAAACATTTGCGTGCGCGAAACCGGATCGCGTGCTGCATCGCGCTCCCGCTCCGAGTCGGGACGGTACAAACGTTCGTCATCGGAAAGCGAATGCGAATAGGGACGGATAACGTGGGCATGCACAAAAGCCGGCCCATGTCCCTCGCGGCAATATTGCGCCGCCTGCTGAAACGCAGCGAAACTCGCCACCGGATCGGTGCCGTCGACTTCTTCAAAATGAAAATTCGGGAAGCCCGATACCAGCCGCGAAATGCTGCCTCCCGCCGTCTGCACTTCCACTGGCACCGATATCGCGTACCCGTTATCCTGCACGCAGAAAATCACTGGCAGCTTATTGAGGGCGGCGGCGTTCATCGCCTCCCAGAACTCGCCCTCGCTGGTTGTTCCGTCGCCCAGGGAAACGTAAGTGACCTCATCGCCATGGAAGACTACATCTTTGAACTGGCGATAGTCTGGGGAGTCAATTCCGGGTGCGGAAGCACCCGTCTTCGCGTTCTTTGCTAAAGCCGGGGACTCAATGCGCGGAACCTCCGCGGCGCTGGGATGCTGGGAAAAATACCGCCCTGCCTCGGCGCATCCCACGGCCTGCAGAATCTGTGATCCTGTGGGCGAAGATTGGGTCACGATATTCAACCGTTTGTATCCCCAGTGGGAAGGCATTTGGCGTCCGCCGGAACTGGGATCGTCGGCCGCACCCACCGCCTGCAGAAACATCTCCAACGGATTGGCGCCCAACGCCAGACACAAGGTGCGGTCGCGATAGTAAGGGTAGAACCAGTCGTAACCCGGCTTCAGCGTCATGCCGGCCGCGGCTCCGATGGCCTCATGCCCGGCGCCCGACATTTGGAAGAAGATTTTCTGTTGGCGCTTGAGCAGGATCTCCCGGTCGTCGATGCGACGGGAGGTATACATGATGCGGTAGGCTTCGATCAGCTGCTCCCGCGTCAGCCCGCCGTAGTTGCGCGACTTCTTGCCGCTAGTGCCCGCAACGGACAGCTTGGGGTCGGTTTTTGTCGTCGCCATCCGCTTCCCTGATGAATGCGTTATGAATGTCCTGGTCGGTAATTAAGGTGCCACCATAACAGCGCTGGTTGCATTGTAAATCGGAATCCAGGATTGGAAAACATGCAAGTTCTGATTGTCCCAGGGGCCTTTCACAATGTTCCCCTCACACGTCGGGGTGTATGACTCGCAGCCCGAGCACCTTCTCAAAACAATCGAAGTCCTGGTCACGGTGCAGCAACTCGTGGCTGGCCTGCAAACAGAAAGTAGCGATCAGGCAATCCATCGTCCTGCGGACGGTGTAACCCTTCTGACGCAACTCCCGATAGTTTTGCGCGGCGCCAACGGCGAGATCGATCCCACCAGTCGAGAAAATATGAAACTTCGAGAGATCCGCACGTACGCGCCCGAACTCGCCCTGACCCCGAATACCCTGCAAAACCTCGCACAAGATCAGGTCCGTGAGGCCCAGTCGCTGCCGTTCCAGCTTGTCGTCCAGCCACCGTGTTTCCGGACTCTCGGCGCCGCGCAGGTAATCGATCCACACGGTAGTGTCGACGATGACCATTCCTGCATTATGCTCGAATCCGCCCGCGACGTAACTCGTTGAGGTTCCCCTCCCAACGCACTTTTCCCCGCAGACGGCGGATCGAGCTTTGCGCGTGCGTTTCGGCCAACAAGCGCAGGCCCGCTTCCACTGCGGCTTTCTTCGTACGGGCGCCGCTGTTCCGCATCGCTTGCCGCATCAAACCATCATCGATATCGATATTTGTCCGCACGCGTTATCCCAGCCTCAAAAATCGAACATGAACCAATGTGTAAGTATTTCATATTTATGTGTATGGCACAACCGTATTGGCGAAGGGAGCGCCGCAAAATGCGCAACCCCGGGACTAAACGTCAGTCGAATTCGAGAATTTCTTGCTCCGCTGGAGAACTCCACACTGGAGCAAACGACTGCCTGTGCAACGGGGACGGACCATACTGCAGCAAAGCAGCCAGATGCTGCGGCGTGCTGTATCCCTTATGAGACGCCAGCCCATACTCAGGGAAGACTGCGTCCCACTCGCACATCATCCGGTCGCGCTCGACCTTGGCCAGAATCGAAGCTGCAGCGATCGAGGCGGAAAGCGCGTCTCCGTGGATGATGGCCCGCTGCGGCAATTCGCAATCCAGTCGCACGGCATCGATGAGCAAGTGATCGGCCGCAGGCTGCAATCGCAGCACAGCCTCCCGCATGGCCACACGCGACGCCTGGTAGATATTGATCTGGTCGATGCGCGCGGCATCCACCGCCGCCAGCGCCCAGGCTACGGCATGTTCGCGAATACGCGGCGCCAGCATTTCGCGACGCTCCGGTAAAAGCAGCTTGGAATCGCGCAACCCGCGAATGCGGTAACCGCGATCGAGAATCACCGCCGCCGCCACCACCGGCCCAAACAAGGATCCGCGCCCCACCTCATCCACACCCGCCACCAGCGCCGCTCCGGCCTCCCAGGCCTTTTTTTCATAACGCAGTGTGCAGCGCAGCCTTTTCAGCAGCCGCAGCTTGGCCGCCGCTGGAGAAAGAGAAAAATCCGAAGAAGCCTTCACGATACCCGGCATGGGAGCTATGCCCACCATCTTCGCCCGCCCCGTAAATTCCTGCAAGCGGGAATATAACTGCGAAACGGATTTTTCTGAGTCCGGTTCACACAGTCCGGTGCAGCGGGTTCGGGCTGATCCTTTCGGCGCCAGTTCGCTCGCGGTAACCATTACTTCGATTACGAACGTACATTGTCCACTCGGACATGTACTGTTATGTTCAGGACATTCCTCCTCCTTCACCGGGAGCAGTTGTGACAGATACAGAAATCCAGCCGCAACAACATGGTTTGGCACAAGAGGTTTTGACCCCAGAGGGTGCGCCAATCGAAAAGTTAGTCCACTTGGCCCTTCCGGTTCGTCTCATTCACATGCAGAACGGCGTGCGTAGCGGGCTGGAGCTGGCCTGTACCTATGACATTCACCCGCGCGGAGCACGCCTGCGGAGCTCCCGTGAGTTGAAGGTGGGCGACTTGGTCACGGTCGAGCGCGGACGCACGAAGGCAGTGTGCCAGGTGGTGTGGGCTGCCGATCGCCACTCGCCGCTGCATGGCCAGTTCACTGTGGAGTGCGTCGAGGGATCGAAGACCCCATGGGAGGAAGAATTGCGCGAACTGCAGGAGCAGTATCTGCCCATGATTCCCCGGCCATATAAGAAAACCGCGATGAACGCTTTTCACAGGAGCGAGCAGAATCGACGCCGCCGGCCGCGCTATCAGGTAAACGGAGGAGCGGCTGTAACCGAGATTGGCGGAAGCTCCCATATGGAAGGCCGCCTGGAACAGATTTCCGAGTATGGTTGCCTCATCACGAGCGCCGACCTGCTGGCGCCCGGCACTGGTCTGAGGCTAACCCTGAATATGTGCGATGTCAGCGTCGCCCTGCGAGGCCACGTGAGATATACGTGTGAGAACCGCGCCATGGGCGTAGAGTTTCAGGAAATCCGGCAGGGCGACCGTCCCCTGCTCGAATATGTGCTACGGAAACTGAAAAAACCGCGCAGTCAGGACTTTGCTGACCTCGAAGTCGTCACCGAGAGTTCCGCGGCAGCCGCGGGATAGATTGTTTCGAGAGCCGCCGCTTCCCATACGAATCACGTCGCGTGAAACGACGGGGCCGTTCAGCTGGGCCTTTCGACGTCGCGCAGGCGCGCCGCTTTGCCCTTGAGCCCGCGCAGGTAGTACAACTTGGCGCGGCGAACCTTGGACGAGCGCAGCAAATCGATCTTGTCGATCACTTTTGAGTGCACGGGGAAAATGCGCTCCACTCCCTGACCGAAACTGATCTTTCGCACGGTAAAACTGGCCTGCGGTCCGTTGTCGCGTTTGATAACTACTCCTTCAAACGCCTGCAGGCGCTCCTTGTCGCCTTCTTTGATTTTCACGTGAACGCGAACCGTATCGCCCGAATGGAAATTGGGAATATCGGTGCGTTGGGTTTTTGCCAGCAGTTTTTCAATGACAAGATTCGACATGATAATTAGTCCTTCTGAATTCCGATTCTGAAATCTTAACGCCTCGTTTGTTAAAACTCAGCCGCGATCGTTTTTTATTTCGCTCGCTTTTATCTCGCTTTGCCTATGCCAGAGTTCTTGATCCCGGCCAGAAACTTGTTGTCTTCCTCGCTCAACGCCGCGCCCTCGAGCAAGTCGGGACGATTGCGAAGCGTTTTTTCCAGCGCCCGCTGGCGCCGCCACCGCCGAATTTCCTCGTGGTTGCCGGACATCAACGCCTCCGGCACCGCCATCCCGCGAAACTCTGCGGGACGCGTGTAGTGCGGGTAATCCAGCAATCCGTTCGACCCGCAAGTCGAATCCGCACCACCTGAACTCTTCAACTTCGCGTCAATCGTAAACGATTCCTGCTGGGTTGACGCTTCGTTACCGACGGCCCCCGGAAGCAACCGCACTACGGCTTCCACAATAACGGCCGCGGCCATTTCCCCGCCGCTCAGAACATAGTCGCCGATGGAAAGCTCGCGATCGGCGAGAAAATCCGTCACCCGTTCATCCACTCCTTCGTATCGCCCGCATAGCAGAACGATGCGATCAAGCGCAGCCAACTCCGACGCGACGCTCTGAGTAAACCGTTGCCCTTGCGCCGAGAGCAAAACCACCGACTCTTTCGCCCGTCGCGCCAGGCGCTCCTCATGCCGCGCAAGACCAAACGACTCCAAACATTCAAAAAGCGGTTCGGGCTTCAGCACCATACCTTCGCCGCCGCCAAAAGGACGATCGTCTACGGTGCGATGACGATCGCGCGTAAACTCCCGCAGATCGTGGACCTGAATTGTCGCCAGCCCCATCTCCTGGGCGCGGCGAGTGATGCCGTAATCCAGAGGTCCGCGAAAGAAGTCCGGAAAGATAGTTACGATGTCGGCCTTCATCGCAGATAAAACCTTCACAGACAGCACCGGGCAACACAAGGGGGCTCCTCGTGATCCTCTGTGGTCAACGCTTTTTTCTCGCCCCCTGCGCCTGCTCCCGCTTCTCTTCAGACGTAAGCGGAGCGTTCACTCCCAGCAGACCTTCGGGCAACTTCATGCGAATCTGCTTTTGATCCACATTAACGCCGTCGAGATAAGTCTCAGCGAAAGGCACTTCCAACTGCCTGCCTGCAGCGTCTCGCACGATCAGTAATGGCGCTTCACCCGCTCCAAACTGAACATCTTTTACAGATCCGATCTCGTGTTCGCAGTCGAATACCACACAACCCACGAGGTCGCTCACATAGTTCCAACCCGGCTGTAGCTTCGAACGCTGGCTCTGCGGAACCTGCAATTCGCATCCGATCAGCGTTTCCGCCGCGGAAATTGAATCCACTCCCCTGAACTTCAGCACCAGCAGCCCTTTGTGCGGCCAGAGCTCTTCTACTTCCAGTTCGCGGGGGTGCCCGTGAGGCTCCCGCGGCAGCGACCGCAACTTCATCCCGACTACGAATCGTCCCGGAATATCACTAAGAATCTCGCTGGCAACTTCGCCGCGGCGGCCCTGCGTTTTCACCACGCGGGCCAGCGTAATGAACTCACCACTTGTCTCAGGATCGCGAATGGTCCGGTTCCCTGCCCCGGCGCTAGTCGAGGACATCCAGCGTGTATCGCTTTCGTGCCCGCACACCAGCAGCACTTAACAGCGCTCGCAGCGCACGAACGTTGCGTCCTTGCCGGCCGATGATCTTACCTACGTCAGCTTCGGCCACTTCCAACTCGATCACATCGTCATCGAGATGGTCCACGAACACCTCATCGGGAGCATCGACAATCCACTTCGCAATTTTCTCAATGAGAGTGCGGACGTCTGTGTTGGTTTCAGCCATGGTTTGCTTAGGCCACGGAAGCCGCTGGAGCAGCCGGTGGTTTGGAATAAAGCTTGCCAACGCGCTCTGACATTTGCGCGCCCTTTGACACCCAGTAGTCGACGCGGTCACGCTTGAAATCCACGCTGGCCGGGTTGGTGCGAGGATTGTAGGTCCCAACAACTTCTACCGGCCGGCCATTGCGCGCGCGCTCTTTCTCAATCACTACGATGCGGTAATGCGGTTGTTTGCGCGCACCCATGCGCGACAGTCGAATCATTAACACTGATATATATCCTTGTTCCGGAAGAGTCCGGCGAGGTCAAGACAAACACTTATTATGAAGGAGGTTAGCGGGAATGGCAAGGGCGCGCTCACCATCCAATGCCCCCGCCGTCAAATCACCGGCGCGAATCTGTTTCTGAACCCCAATTCCGCCGCAAAATAAAGGATTCAAGATGCGCATACCGTTCTCAGTTATCCTGTTTCTCCTGCTTCCTTCACTGGCGCCTTCACAAGACACACCGCCCCTGCAGCGACAGGTCCATGGTCAAACCCTGACATCCGACGAATTGCCGGCGGCTCGGTTCACTTTCAGCAAGGATTTCCGATACGTGGGCGGACAAGTTGTGAATCTGTATGGTAACGCGGACGCGGAACAGCACTTGTTTGTGAAAGGCGCTAGCAGCGGTGCAGTCGATGGCTTCTATTGGGTCCAGTTTGAGCACTTTCTCCCCAGCAACAACCGTACGTACGACTATCCTGCCGATCACACGGCTGATTTCGGCGTCTTGCGATTTATCTATGACGTGAAGACCTTCCCCGACTACGACACGATGCAGGCGGAGGATCCTCTTTCGGACGGAGCTGCCATCATCAAGTTGCTGGCGCAACACAATCTTGCTTTCCCCAGGAAAACTGCGCGAGTCCGCATGTTCTATCTGCCTGCACTCGACCACCGCAGCGAACTCATGATCATCTATGGAGAAGCCTTGGCAGCAGACTCCAAAGTTCCCGTCGCCCGGGAGGGGATTGCTTTGGATGCGAATTCGCCTGACGCCAAGATGCTGCTGGAGGATGCCCAAAGGGGTATGAGGACTCGCAAGCGGTAATTTTGAAGCGGCAAGATCGCGGCACACGACCCTGAATGCAGCCTTCCGCGAGGTATGTGGCGCAAGCCGGAGGAAGCACCGTCGATGTGCTGATGCGCCGTCTGTGACAGGTGCGCTCGTCCGCCCTACACCCGCGATGAGAACGAACGCTAGATTCCTTCGCCAGGGACGCTTCAGAGTCCCCCGCGCCTAAAGGCTGAATCAATAACTATGCCTCCGCGCTATACCTGAATGGCATATATCCTGATACGAATCCCTTAAATCACCCACGCTGATCCGCGCCCCAGCACCTTTCGCTACCCTGCTAGACTCAAATGTTTTGGAGGTAACACTTTGCAATCTGTCTACATTCTCTCCGCCGTGCGCACGCCGATCGGAAAGTTTGGCGGATCGCTGGCTTCGCTTACGGCCGCTGATATGGGCGTTGTAGCTGCCAAGGCAGCGATGGAGCGCGCGGGAATTCAACCGGATCAAGTGGAAGAAACCATCTTTGGAAACGCGCGCCAGGCGGGCGGCGGGCCGAATCCGGCACGGCAGATTTCCATCCGCAGCGGTGTGCCGCAGGGGGTACCGGCGTTTACTGTCAACAAAGCTTGCGCTTCTGGACTGAAGTCCATTGCGCTGGCATATCAGGCGATTCTGCTGGGCGATGCGAGCTGCATTCTGGCCGGCGGCACGGAATCCATGTCGCGGCTTCCTTATTATCTTGAGGCGCGCTGGGGATATCGGCTCGGTAACCAGGAACTCGTCGATGGCATGCATCGCGACGGATTTTTTTGTCCCATGGCAAAGATGCTCATGGGTGAAACTGCCGAAGTGCTGGCGGAGCGCTATAAGATTTCGCGCGAGGAGCAGGATGAGTATGCGCTGACCTCGCAAACCCGCGCTGCACGCGCCATTTCAGCGGGTCGATTTGATGCCGAACTGGCCCCGGTGACTATCGAGGGCAAGAAAGGAGCGACCACTTTCAGCCGCGACGAACATCCTTTTCCAGATGCCGGCATGGAAAAGTTGGCCAAACTGGCGCCCGTTTTTTCGAAAACCGGAACCGTAACCGCGGGCAACTCTTCAGGGATCACCGATGGCGCTGCCGCTGTGGTTGTGGCGAGCGAACATTTTGTGAAGCAGAACAAACTGAAACCCCTGGCGCGAATTTCGGCAGTAACTTCGGCTGGAGTAGATCCGCGTACGATGGGGATCGGCCCAGTCCCCGCGCTACGCAAGCTGGAGGAGAAGCACAACCTCAAATTGCACGAGTTCGGCTTGATCGAGCTGAACGAGGCTTTCTCCGCCCAGGTGCTCGCTTGCGACCGCGAATTGAACTTCAACCGTGAGCGGCTCAACGTGAACGGCGGAGCGATTGCGATTGGACACCCCATCGGCTGCACGGGTACACGAATCACGGTTACCCTGTTGCACGAGATGCTGAAGCGCAATACCCGGCGCGGAGTAGCCACGCTCTGTGTAAGTGGCGGAATGGGTATGGCGCTGGCGCTGGAGAATGTGGTCTGACGGCCGAGGTATGTTTTGCTCAGTCTGACTGATCTCATCCTTTCTCACAAACGCGGCTTCTGCTATGCTTTTCGCGCTCTTCACCCTGAGGTTGGCATAGCGTCTGGATTTCCCGCCCGATATCAAAGGAGGCTACCTGATGCGATGGATAATGCGTGGTTCGTGTTTCGTTGTATTGCTCGTACTCGCACAGGTTGCGCTGGCTCAGGAGTTTTCTGCGGATGTAGCGAACACGAAAGACAATGGGGAGCTGAAAAAAGTCTACGCAGGAAGGAACAAGGTACGGTTCGAAGTCGAAACTGCCAATGCCGGGATGGGACCCTCGGCAATTATCCTTGATGAAACGCAAAATCGATACATCGTGGTTATGTCGGCGCGGCACATGTACATGGACGCGCCAACGACGATGGTTAAGCCTTTGATCACTCACTACTGGCGCGTCGAGGACGTAAACGACGCCTGCCCGGAGTGGAAGAAAACCGCGCAACAGGCAGAAACCTACAAGAACTGGGGCAGCTGCACGAAGCTGGGCAGCGAGATTCTGAACGGACGGAGCACCGTCAAGTACGAGGGTGTCTCCAACAAGGGCGAGAAGGCTCATATGTGGGTGGATACGAAACTGCGCTGCGTTGTGAAGACGGATGAAGGAGCGGGGGGCTTCGAGCTGCGCAATATTCAAGAAGGTTCGCAGCCATCCAGTCTGTTTGAGGTTCCGGCCGGTTACACCAAGTTTGATATGGGCAGCATGATGCAGAAGCACTGAGTCGCCTGCGTTGACGCTGCTGAAACGAGCCCACTATACTCAAGGTTGGCGGCTGGAGACGCAATGCCCCTTTCTGCGGTCATCGTGGACGATGAGCAACTCGCCCGCGATGAACTTGCCTACCTGCTCAAGAACTGCGGCGATGTCAATGTAGTAGCGCAAGGAAAAAACGGTCTTGAGGCCATCAGCCTCATCAAAGAACATAATCCTGATCTTGTCTTTCTCGACGTCCAGATGCCCGGACTTGACGGCTTCGGAGTCATCAAGCGGCTTCTCGATAAGAAGATCCCGTTGCCGAAGATTGTCTTCGCCACGGCTTATGATCAGTACGCGGTGAAGGCATTCGAGGTAAACGCCGTTGATTACCTTCTGAAACCTTTCGACAAGAAGCGCGTCGCGCAGTCATTGCACAGGGCGCGGACACAGCAGGAAGCGGGCGGCTTACCGGCGGAGAAAATCGACAACCTTGTCCGCATGCTGCAGGCGCCCAAACCTCAGAGCTCCAAAATTCTGCTGAAAGCTGTAGGGCGAATGTTTTTGGTGGACCAGAAGGAGATCTGTTACGCCTCTATCGAGGATGGAGTAATCACAGTGGTGACGGCTGGCACTTCCGGCATGGAAGGGCATTCGAACTGCCGGACTTTGGAAGAACTACTTTCCAGCCTGGACCCCGGGATGTTCTGGCGCGCCCACCGCTCCTACCTGGTGAACATCAACCGCATTCGCGAAGTCGTGCCCTGGTTTAAGAGCTCGTATCAGCTGCGCATGGATGACAAAAAGCAGAGCGAGATTCCCGTCAGTCGGGCCCAGACAAAACGGCTGCGGGAACTGTTCGGACTCTGATACCTTGCCCTGGTCTCCGCACGGCTTTACGCTGGATTCCGTATCCCTGGCCTCTCCCGCGGAGCACTGGGACGAACTCGCCGCGACTGTTCGTTCCGCTCTCTCGACAGTAGCAATCAGTTCGCTTATCAGGTTGCCGGTGTACACGCAAATCCCTTCCGTACAGTTGTCGAGCGCAAGGCCCGACCGCGCAAAAAATCGGAGGGCGGCTAAGACATTACGCCGCCCTCCAGAGTGGGGGATGGGGGAGGGTCAAACAGCCAAGGCTTCCAGACCAATCCGGTCGCGAATAACCAGGGTTGCTCCTTCCAACCGGATCAGCCTTTTTTTCTTGAGATCACTTAACAAGCGTGTGACGGTCTCCCGCGAGGAACCAATTCTCTGCGCCATCTCTTCATGGGTCATGGCTGAACGGAGGCGCAGTTCCTCCGATTCGCGAACCCCCGGAGGAGCACACGACAACAAGAGGCGGGCAAGTTTTCCCGATGAAGAACGGGCCAGAACCAGATCGTGGATGTCGCGATAGGCGCCCTGGAACTCACGGCTCAACCACTGAGCGGCGTGCATACCCACTTCACTCTCGTTTTCTAGAAGGCTCATGAAGTCCACGCGGCCGATAAAGTTCAACTGGCATGCGGAAGCCGTTTCCGCCGTCATTTCGTAGTTCGTGCCTGAAATGGCGGCGCTCAGGCCCAGCACTTCACCGGCTTCTGACTGTTTCAGGATCAGCACCTTGCCTTCTTTCGAGGTAGTAGACAGTTTCACTTTGCCCGAGCAGAGAACAAATATGCCCCGTGGGGTTTGTCCCTCCACAAAAAGCAACGCTCCCATGGGCATGACGGTATGGTGGCTGACCACGTCTACTGCCCTCATCACAGGGTTTGAAAAGCGACAGAAAAAACCTTCGCGACTTGCCTTACAGCCCATGCAGCTCTCGATGATTTCGAGACCGTAGGGAGTTCTCATGCCCGCCTCCGTTGTCGATCTTCGTCCATATTCCTGGTTCGTAGACATCTCCTTAGGAGACTTTTGCCCCATTCCTTCGGAATGTTCGAGCAGGGACAGGGCGTGGGCTCGTCTGCTGTCGCAAGGACTACGAGCGGCGGAAATAACTTCCCAAGCCGAACTTGTGTCCGACCGTTTTTCCCACTCCACTTGGCAAGCAAACAAGTACAGAAGGTCGTTCAAATCTGGCTGGGCCGGTCTGCCAACTTCATCGCTATAATGTTCCGCTCCCGACTCCTCAGCGCAATCAGACAGAACTGGCCAAGTGTCGTCACGGCCTGGGGCTCTAACACGCCACGGTTCGCGGTTCGAAAACGCCTCGGCTTCGGCGGGGACTATGACAGGGGGGTGCGGTAGGCGCACTAAACCACTCGGCGGAAAGTTCCTAGCCACTAGCACGGTTTCACCTTTACTTCCGGATGCGGCCAGATCCTGACGAGGCATGCTGCTCGTCCATCCGCGTTCGGGAAAACCCGCCTCAGTTCCAACCCGGATATGTACGCTAGCGCACGTATCGTTCCAAAAATGACGCCATCCCGCAATGGTCATAACTCAAAGAAACAAAAGGAATCACAGTGACGCTCACCAGCTTTTTAAGCAATCGGGTGCCGAACAGTCGGCAACTCGGGGATCAGTCGGCACTTAAAACCTTCTTTTCATCTCGAATGCCCTATTCGGGTTTCTGCCCACAGTAGTCTTCGTGTGTGATTCCCAACCGCTGGATCTTCGACTGCAAAGTGGTGCGTTTGAGGCCAAGCCGCCGTGCTGCTCCCCTGGGTCCGGAAATTATTCCGCCAGTCTCTCGCAGCATCCGAATGATGACTTCTCTTTCTGTTGCTTCCAGCGAAGGCTCAGGAGACTTGGAGGTCTCGGCATGAAACTCCTCCAGCGGCGCCCGCAAGGCAGTTCCCTCCGTGAGGATCACTGACCGTTCGATGAAGTTTTCCAACTCGCGGACGTTTCCCGGCCAATGCCATTGCATCAGTGCATTCATGGTATCAATGGGAATGGTGTCGATCTCACGGCCCATTTCCCGGGAAAATTTTTTGACAAAGTAACGGACGAGCCGGGGTATGTCCTCGCGCCGCTCACGTAGAGAAGGAATGCGGATAGGAAATACGTTCAAGCGGTAAAACAGGTCACTGCGAAATAGCTTCTGGGTTACATCCTTCGCCAAGTCGCGGTTGGTCGCTGCGATCAGCCGCAAGTCCACTTTGATGGTCCGCGTACCTCCCAACCTTTCGAACTCATGATCCTGCAATACCCGGAGCAGCTTCGGCTGCATCTCCAAAAGAATTTCCCCGATCTCATCGAGAAAAAGCGTGCCCTGATCGGCTAGTTCCAGGCGCCCGATCTTCTGGCTGACGGCGCCGGTAAATGCTCCCTTCTCATGTCCAAACAGTTCACTTTCCAGCAGACCCGTAGGAATCGCCGCGCAATTCAAGGTAATGAAGTTTCGGCTCTTGCGTTTGCTGGTGCTATGGATGGCGCGCGCAATAAGGCCTTTGCCGGTCCCGGTCTCCCCCAAGATCAGAACTGTGGCATCGCTGGCGGAGATGATGGCAACCTGGTCGAGCACCTGCTGCAGTGCCGGACTCTCCCCAATGATCTCTTCAAAATGAAGGTGAGTGCGGGGTTCGCCCTCCAGATAACTTTTTTCCTGCTTCAGCCGTTGCTTGAGTTTTTCTACCTCGCGCGCCGCTCTTGCATTTTCCAGTGCAATCGCCAGTTGAGCGGCTACCTGGTTCAGAAGGGTGAGGTCATCATTTCGGAACGCGTCGGCACGCGTGCTGCCAAGCACCAGAACTCCTAGAGGCCCACGCGGCCGGAATAATGGGACACTGCATAGAGACTTGAGGCCCTCTGAAGTTAGCCCCGCGGCAATCCCGGGGTCCAATCCTCGTATCTCTTCCCTGCCGAAAATCAGAGGCGAGCGCTCCTGCAAAGCTCTGCCTCCCGGACCCCTTGCCGTACCAATTTCGCCCCCGATGTTCAGGCTCTTTCCCAAGGGAAAATCCAAAGCCTGAGGAACCAATTGCCCGGTCTCCTCTTCCCGCAAGGCGAGCACGGCATATTCTTGCCGCAGCACCCGGCGCAGATAGGCGGAGATCTGAGGAAAGGCACGTTGCACATTCCACTTCTTTGCTAGCAACCGGCTGACCTCCATCAGTACCTCGTGCCTCTTTTTTTCCTGCCGCAAGTTCTCGGAAACGCCACGCAGCGATTCTTCCAGCTTCTTCTGTTCTGTAACTTCCACCGCAATAACGCCAATTTGCGTGACTTTTCCCGTCGAGTCCTTAATTGGGATGTAATGCTCGATCCAGTGGCCGGGCTCGCTCCGGTTAGGCAGCACGAAGCTGATTTCAAGATCTGAAATGGGCTGCCCCGTGATCAACGCGCTCCTAAACTGTGGCTCGACTAGTTCGGCGAAGTCGCCCAGCACATCGCGGACAGTCTTCCCTATGTGAGCTGCGGCCGGGACGCCATTCATCTCCGCCTGCGTGTCGTTGATTGCCAGGAAACGGAAGTCTGTATCCAAAATACAAAGGCCCACCTTGGACGCTTTGAAGTAAGCGATCAATAACTGCTCCGACTCCATCAGAGCTTCAGGGGCGAAGAACGAAACCGGACTGTCCGCTGCCAGAGGCTCACGACCCGCTGTTGTCAGAATGCTCCGTAATCTGTCAATGCCTCCCCGTACCGCATGAGAGGTGGGTGGCAGGTCCTGGTCGATTCCGGTCCCAGCTTCGTCGCTCTTTAGCTCTTTCTCAGTCCAGGCTCGTTCCAGCACGGGCGACACCGTCGCAGCTACTGTCTCCAGCAATTCGATATCTTGCGGAGAAAACGTCTGATCCTTGCGGCGCGCCACCTTCAGCACTCCGAAAGCTCCCTTCGGTGAAAGAAGAGGAGACAAATATAAAGACCTGACTCCATTCTCCAGGCCGCTCTTTACGGAGGTAAAAGGCAGCCCTGCCAGGCTGGAATAATCGAGAACCATGCTGCGGCGGCTGCGGAAAGCTTGTCCGGCTAATGTGCCCTCGATGGAACTCAGACCCTGAGGCGCTAACTTCTCAGCCAATTCCGGGTCGGGCATGTGCAGACGTAGCGATTGAGAAATCTCATCATAGAGGTAGATCCCAACGTAGTCCTGCACAGCCCATTTCTGCATGGATGCGAGAATCGAGGAAACAGACTGCAGCAAATCGGGACTTCGCGGACCAGGCCCCCCAACCTCGATCAGCAGACGCAGCCTGTCTAGTTCTGCGGCCAGAGTTGCATCGTCCAACGTGGAATCTATACAGAGCGCTACCATCTCTGTCACGTCATGCAGTACCTGCATATCTTGATCGCGAAACGCCTGAGGCCGTTTGCTTCCGAAGCCGAGCGCGCCCAGCTTTTCTCGGAAGTTGGTTACCGGAAGCACACAGTAGGAGCGTATCTCATGATCGCGCAGCCATCGCAGTTCAGCGTCGAATCGCATCTCGTTCGATAGATCATCGATGGATAGGATGGTTTGATTCCGCCAGACCGACCCGGCGGCCGACTCTTCCGCGGCCACTTCCCGCGACTGGCGCGCCCACTCCGCTCGTGGCCACATATCCATTTTCACGGTTTCCCGGGAGGCGTCGAATCGCGCAAAATTGATCAGGTCAAGGGGAACAAGCGGTCCGAGGTGGGAAGCCAGGTCGGGAAACAATTGGTCGGGCTGGTGGCGAAGACATACTAAATCCGCCACACCCATCAGCACAGCGTAGTGCTGCGCATCGAGTTCTAAACGTGACGCGATTAAGGGGGACAAGGAAACTATATACTCCGGCGGCTGCACTCCCCCTCAAAAGAACAGGCCGCTTAC
Organism: uncultured Acidobacteriota bacterium; assembly: GCA_963842075.1. Taxonomy (GTDB): domain Bacteria; phylum Acidobacteriota; class Terriglobia; order Terriglobales; family Acidobacteriaceae; genus Sulfotelmatobacter. The sequence continues at coordinate 500,354 of CAWJFA010000026.1, forward strand.
TTCAACGAAACTGGCAAATTATACCCGCAAGTGTCAAGAGAACAAGTCGTTTTCTCTCCCGATCTCCGTTTTCCGAACAACTTGGCTGATGACTAATGTATGACTTCTCGCTTTTCTATGTCCGCTCACGGCTGACTATTTCAGCTTTGACGGGACTCCTAGTTACTCATTTTTCCCCAGGTTTCAAGATCAAGGAGATCTCTTTGAGCAACCCTTGATCGCCTGACCCCTTGTCCAGAACGTTCACCGCTCCTAGTTCAAGCGCCAATGCGCGGGCCCTCTCATCCGAAGAAACATTGACAAAAATCATCGGAATTTTCCGACCAGCGGACGCCAAATGACTCTGAAGCTGAGGTCCAGACATGCCCGGCAGTTGCACATTAACGACGAGGCAAGAGGTGCAAGGCACCTGATTGGACCGAATAAACTCCTCCACCGATCCGAAGACTTCGACCACAAACCCTGCTGACCGAATCACTGTAGCTAGCTCTCGACGCACCGAGTGACTATCATCGATGACCGAAACGAGCGGAATTTCCGGCAAGTTAACTCCCGCGAACCAGATAAAATATACTGAAGAGACAGCTGAATCCATTGTGCGTTGGTATAGATTTTTCATACTTTGGTAAAGGTGAGTTAGATTGGCGCCCGGCGTATACTTATCATGTGGCCCGCGGCTGGGAGAGTAAGTCGGTTGAACTGCAGCAAGATGACGCAAGGTCTGCAAGGCATCCCAAGCGCCATCTGACACCCGAACAAAGAGAAATCGAGTCCCGCAAAGAGGGACTAAGGCTCTCGCGCAGCCGGATTCTAGAGCAGATCAACACCTCAGAAAATCCACGCTACCGGAAGATTTTGGAACAAGCTCTGGCAGTCGTCGACGAACAGATCGCTCGAGTGGGCTGAACCAAGGTCACGAACGGGTTTTCTGAACCTGATTTCTGAACTTGATTTCTGAACTTGGGCTGCCAATCATTGTTACCTGGGTGTCGGAGTTACCTGGGTGTCGGACTTGAGTGCGTTCCGGCGCCATCCCCCTACCGTATAATGCCCTTATCCCCATGAAAGCTTATGTCTACGTCTCGCTCAAGAAAAGCGTCCTGGATCCTCAAGGCAAGACCATCCAGGGCGCGTTGAAAAAAATGGGTTACAAAGGTCTTGAAGAGGTCCGCCAGGGAAAGTATTTCGAGCTCACTCTTGATGGCGGCCTCAGTCGTGAGGAAGCACAAAGTGAAGTGGAGCGGATTGCTCGCGAAGTACTCACGAATCCTGTCATTGAAGAGTTTCGCTGCTCCCTCGCAGACTAAGCTCGCAGACTGAACACGGGAGTTCCCGCATGTGTGGCATTGTTGGTTACGTCGGCAAAAAGAAGGTCGTCCCAATCATCGTCGAGGGCCTGCGGCGGCTCGAGTACCGCGGTTATGACTCGGCCGGAATTGCCGTTGCCGGGAACGGAGATCAGCTGCAGATTCGGCGCGCCGAAGGCAAGCTGCGCAATCTGGAAGAAGCCATCCGTATCAAGCCGCTCGATGGTACCTACGGCATTGGCCACACTCGCTGGGCAACCCACGGACGCCCTACGGAGGAGAACGCTCATCCTCATCGTGACTGCACCGGCAAAATCGTTGTCGTACATAACGGCATCGTCGAGAACTACCTCAGCCTGAAGAAGAAGCTGATCGAAGAGGGCCACAAGTTCTCGACTGAAACCGATACCGAAGTGATTGCTCACCTGATCGAAAAACACCTTTTTAAGACCGGAAATGGTCATCATCCCACTCTTGAAGAGGCGGTTCGCAAGGCGGTGAAGGAACTAACTGGAGTATTCGCTCTCGCCGTCATCTCGGTTGATGAACCCAACAAGATCGTGGCCGCGCGCAATGGTCCACCGCTCGTCGTCGGCCTGGGCAACGACGAGTACTTTGTCGCCTCTGACGTTCCCGCCATTCTCTACCACACGCGTGACATTTTTTTCCTCGCCGATGGCGACCTCGCCGTGGTCACTGCCGAAGGCGTTCAACTGACGGATTTCGACGGAAAGCCGCTCCAGCGCCAGGTGCAGCACGTGACCTGGGACCCGATCATGGCGGAAAAAGGCGGCTTCAAGCATTTCATGCTAAAAGAAATTTACGAGCAGCCACGCGCCGTCCGCGACACCACCCTGGGACGCGTATCGCTCGATACTGGCCACATCTTCCTGGACGAAATGCAGATCAGTGAAGCCGAATTCCGCGCCGCGAAAAAGATCAACATTGTGGCCTGCGGCACCAGTTGGCATGCCGGACAAGCCGGCAAGTTCATGATCGAAAGTCTTGCCCGCGTTCCGGTCGAGGTGGATTACGCCAGCGAATGGCGCTACCGCGATCCCATCGTTGGCTCCGACACCATTACGCTTGTGATCTCGCAGTCCGGCGAAACCGCCGACACCATCGCCGCCCAGCGCGAGGCCAAAGCCAAAGGCTCGCACACGCTCGCCATCTGTAACGTCGTCGGTTCCATGATCACTCGTGAGGCCGCCGGAACCATCTACACTCATGCCGGGCCTGAAATCGGCGTCGCATCGACCAAAGCCTTTACCTGCCAGCTCACCGCCTTGTATCTTTTCGCTCTATATGTGGCGCAGGTGCGCGGCACTCTAACGCCCGCTGAAATTCGCTTCGCTGCCCAGGAACTAACTTTGATTCCCGGCAAGCTGGAAAACATCCTCACGCATGACGAAAGATGTGAGGACTTGGCCAAGCGCTTCCAGCGCGCACAGGATTTTCTATTCCTTGGCCGCGGCATCCACTACCCCATCGCCCTCGAAGGCGCGCTCAAGCTGAAGGAAATTTCTTATATCCACGCTGAGGGATATCCCGCTGGCGAGATGAAGCACGGCCCCAACGCTCTGATCGACGAAAATCTTCCCGTAGTCATCGTCGCCACTCGTGACGCTACCAATCCCGGATCGATGCTGCGCTACGAAAAAACAATGTCAAATCTGAAGGAAGTGAAAGCACGCTCCGGCGTTGTGATCGCACTGGGTACGGAAGGCGACGAGGAGATCAAAGAAGCCGCCGACTACGTACTCTATGTTCCTGCCGCACCGGAAGAGCTTTCGCCAATTCTGGAAATCGTTCCCCTGCAACTGCTGGCGTATCACATTGCAGTCCGCCGCGGCTGTGATGTCGACCAACCCCGCAACCTGGCCAAGTCCGTGACCGTGGAATAGAAGCCCTCTTCGTAATTTGAGCTTCTTCGCGCTGTTGACTCTCATCTAGATAGCTAGTGGCTTCCTTTCAAACTCACATCGCGCACTTGGTGCGCTCCGTGCCTCTCTCCGAATTCACGAAACACCTCGAGTTCGAGATGCTTGGCATGAGGCGCTTTGGATTTGTGGCTGGTCAGTGGCTGTCGCTCCAACAAGTCAAGCCTGATGGAGAGGAGCTCACGCGCGCTTACTCCATCGCCTCACCCCCAGGCGAGGACCCTCGATTCGCGCTCTGCCTCAATCGCGTCCAGGACGGCTTCATGTCGAACTTTCTATGCGACATGAAAGAGGGAGACGAGATTCGCTGTCAGGGACCGTTCGGCGATTTCATTCTGCGGCCACCTTTACGCGATACAATTTTCATCGCGACCGGCACCGGCATCGCTCCCGTCCGTTCGATGCTCCACTGGCTGCTGGCAGATACGTCACGGCACGAAGGAAAGCAGCTCTGGCTGTTGTTTGGCAGCCGCTACGAAAAAGATATCTACTACCACCAAGAGTTTCTTCGCCTCGCCGTTCAGCACTCAAACTTCCATTACTTACCCACTCTCAGCCGAGGCAACGCGGAATGGCAAGGCTTGCGCGGCTATGTGCAGGAACATGTGCCGTCAATCGTCCAGAGACGCCTCGACATGCGCGCCTACATCTGTGGGCTCGACAAAATGGTAAAAACAAATCGCGAGTTGCTGAAGTCTCTGGGCTGGGATCGTAAGTCAATCTACTACGAAAAATATGATTAGCAGCGACTGATCGCGGTTCACGGCTGGTTGGACGCTTGTTCCCGCACGGCGCTACGCAACTGCTCCAGCACCCGAGCCAGTGCCGCGATCGCTGCGCCCCACACCGCAAAAGCAACATTCACCCCCCAGTTCGGGACCGCTCCTACTCGCCTTAGTAGAAACGGCAGAAAATTCCACGTCGTTATGTGAACGTAATCCCACGGATCCTGCGTCATCGACTCGTTGTTCAATCCCCACGCATCCATCTTTCCCAGCGCAAACGCGGCGATGTTCTTGAAGCGCAGTGCGATGACAAATGTTGGATGGCCCAGCGTTTCCATCTGGTAAATCTCCAGTGGCAACCAGAAAGCAAGCGACGCTAACTGGATGAGCAGGCTCACCGCAACTAGAACGATTCCTCCCCGCCAGATCCATCCATTCATTTCGCCACGAAAGCGCACCAGCAATGGCACAGCCAGCAACGCCGCCAGTTCGACCGCCGTCGAAACGTAACGATCCCCCCAGGCAAAATCGCCGGCCCAATAGGTGTAGCGCGCGTAAAAGCAAATGTAGCCCAGCAGCAAAAGCAATGAACTCACGCCATATGCGCGCACTTCCGGCAAAAGCCGTTTCCACAACAGGACCAGCAGCACAAGCGCCAGCACCAACAGTGGATCGAACAAGAAAATCGATTTCTCCGGCTTGAACAGCGGACCCAGGAACCCCTCGTAAAATGGAGTGCTCCAGGGAAAATTCGCCGGCAGTGTCGGATCGGCCAATCGCTGCTCCCTGGCAAACAGCGACACATAAGTATTGGTGAACGATCCGAACCGGTAAAATTGGTAAAGCCGGTCGACCATCAAGAAAAACGCATAGACCGGAGCGGCGACTTTGCAGTAAGCCACAAACCGTCGCAGAAGTTCGCGCCCGTGCACCCGTTCAAACCAGAGCACGAGAAGCAGAAAAATACCCACCGCCACCAGGTCGAGCCCGGTGGTGAGCCGCGTCAGCAGGTTCAGCCCGAGCGCAGCGGAGCCCACAAACAGCGCCCGCCTGCTTCCCGTCCGCAGCCATTCATATTGAAACGAGAATCCCCCGAGCGTCAGCAGCATGATGTAGTTGTTCTCCATCATGTTCTGCGTGTAATGCAGATGCGTCGTGCACAACATCATCGCCAACACACCTAGAACGGATTCCCGTATGCTGAATCGCAACTGGCGAAGCAGGCGGAAGCCCACCAGAGCGGTGAGCACATTCACGAAAATGCTGGTGCTGTAGCTGACCACAATGCTGCGCACCGCAGGATCGTCGCCGTATCCTGAAAAGACTTTCCAGTGCGCAATCGAGGTGGCAACTAAATCAGCGGGCAGCATAAGCAGCGACTGGCCAATGCCATACCAGCTGTAGAGTTGGCCGCCTCGGCCGTGCAAGCCGAACTCGGGATATTCATTGGGAAAAACCTGCGGCTCAGAAGTCCACAGCCAGTGTGTGGTCTGCAACCGGTGCATTGTGTCGGCCGTGCCCAACTCGCCGGACTGCACCACAAACGCAAGCAGTCCTGCAGCAACACACAGCAGTACTAGGGGATCATAAATCCAACCACGAAGCCGCGAACTCATCGTTTGGATGGTAATACAAGGCAGGCTCTCGGCTTCGGAGTTCGGGTTAGGCGTTCCAACGCCTTATGGGGAATCCAGATTTTGCCCAGCGGGGAGCCAGAGCTCGACAACGGTCTGTTCCAGTCAGAAATCCCTACTTCAAGCCAACGCCATAAAGATAGTTGTAGGTCCCGCCCTGTGCCCACGGCAGATTGACGTCAAGGAAGAGAACAGCATCGCCTTATCCATAAAGGTCACGAATACATCCTGCTGCGAGGCGCTCGTGCTCACGCGAAAAGTGAAGACTCCGTAACAGGGATCGGTCAGCTCTCCCGCACTGCCATAAAGGTAGGCCACGTCGGCCACCGGCGTGAGCGTAGCTTGAATCATCTGGTTGCCCTTCGCGTCATTCACCGTAAGCCCACCGCTCGCCGTGACGGAAATCGTCGCGCTTCCAAGGCTTGCAGTTCCGCTCTCAACGTTACCTTGTCCCATGCTCGCATCAGTTTTCTGGTAATACGCGGCGTTATAGGTTCCCGCGAATGACGGATCGAAGTCCTTGCTCACAGACTTCTTCAACCCAAGGATCGCTCCGTTAGGCGTATCCACCGCAAAGATTCCATTGGCTGTGCCGAAGATGTAGTCGAACGTGCCGTTATTCCCCGGATCGGGAACCTTGAGAAATGTGCCGGAGGGGTCGAGTTGCGCCAGCATCATCTCAATCGTACCCGTGTTGAATGGACTTCCGCCCTGGTTGCCTTGATTGAGCGCGCCGTAGGGCGAATAGGAAGAGATCGCCCCAACGCCTTGCGCGTTCACGTCGACGGACCCCACATCCATGCCGCCAGCCGCGGTACGGAATTGCATGTAGTTGTAGGACTGTCCTTCGAACGTGGCCAGCGAGATCGGGCCGCTCTCTCTACCGCCGTTATCAGCGCCGGGGTATTTGAACTTGGGCCGGTCTTGGCAGCCTGAATGACCATGGCATAGTTTGGCACTTCGTAGGCGGCGATAAGATTGCCGGTGGGATCCGTCAGTGTGTACATGCCCCCGGAGTTCACCGTGTAAGGGACGCTTCCGCTCACGCCGTTCGAGACGTCTGTGTAGGCGATGGTCTGCACGCCGGAGTTGATGGTAATCGTCATAAAATCACCGACCGATGCCGTGCCATGATAGACACGCGAAGACGGCGTTGCGATCGTGGTACGCGGAGTCGAGCTACAGCTAACTAGCAGAAACACCGTCAGCAATACAACGGCCAGGCGAGTTCGCATAAGAAAATCCTCATTGCGCGGAAAAGCGCTTCACAGAATGAATCGGCAGTGTCGCAGCACGCATGAGCCGGTCTTGTCTGCGATACCAAATCTTCAGTAATCGCAACTGGACCAAGCTGAGTTACCCTACCTCCGGATATAGTTTCGTTCCGACGCGATAGACTGTAGCGGGAAATTCATGTCCTCGTGCTCATCGTGTGGTACCGAAATACCGGTAACTGGGCGCTTCTGCTCGGCATGCGGAACGCCGGCCAGCAATCCGCACGACCTGCCAGAATTGACCACTGCAACTTCGCCGTTGCCGCCACGGCCGGCGTCTTCATCTTCGTCGCGGCCTCCCAGTTCCGACCAATATTTAAGCGAGGGTCGATTCCTTCCCGGACGTCTGCTGGCAGGCCGTTATCGCATCATTGCTCTGCTTGGGAAAGGCGGCATGGGTGAGGTTTATCGTGCCGACGATCTGACTCTCGGCCAACCTGTCGCGCTCAAGTTTCTTCCCGACGAGGCCGTGCGCGATCAAGGACTGGTGGATCGTTTCAAAAATGAAGTGCGGATTGCTCGGCGTGTATCTCATCCCAACGTTTGCCGCGTCTACGACGTCGGCGAGATGGAGGGTCACACTTTTTTCACGATGGAATATGTCGATGGCGAGGACCTTGCGTCGCTGTTGCGACGCATCGGCCGCCTGCCGGAGGACAAAGCTCTCGACATCGCGCGCCAACTCTGCGCCGGATTGGCCGCCGCTCACACTAAAGGAGTGCTACACCGCGATCTGAAACCCGCCAACATCATGCTGGATGGGCGCGGGCAGGTGGTCATCACTGATTTCGGTCTGGCTGGAGTCGCTGATCAGATTCAGGGAGCCGAGGTGCGCAGTGGGACTCCGGCCTACATGGCGCCGGAGCAATTGGCAGGGAAAGAGGTCAGCACGCGCAGTGACATCTACTCGCTGGGTCTTGTGCTCTACGAAGTCTTCACTGGCAAGCGTGCTTCCACCGGCTCATCGGCAGGGAAACCAGGCGCACGCGGCGAGAGAACTATAAGCCGTCCGTCGTCTGTGGTCAAAGATCTCAATCCGGTGATTGAGCGCGTCATCTTGCGGTGCCTCGAAACCGAGCCATCGGCGCGGCCCGCGACGGTTCTTAGCGTAGCGGCAGCTTTGCCGGGAGGTGATCCGCTGGCAGCAGCATTGGCGGCGGGTGAAACCCCTTCGCCGCAGATGGTAGCCGCATCGGGCGAAAGCGTGGGGCTTCGTCCGCGGGCCGCAGTCGCCTGTCTGGCCTCGGTACTTTTGGCGCTGGGTCTGGTCACCTTTCTCGGGATTCGTTACAGCGGCTTGGAGAAAATGCGGCTCGAGCTTACGCCGGAAGTGCTCCGGCACAAGGCGCGCGAGATCATCGCGCAGCTGGGTTATCCAGATCGGCCGTTGGACAGCGCGTCTGATTTCGATCAAGACAGTGACTTTCAGGAATACGTCGAAAAAAATGATAAGCCGCGTCCGAACTGGGATGCGGTGCTGGCAGCGCGGCCTTCGTTGCTTAAATTCTGGTACCGGCAAAGTCCCGACGAGATGGTGGCTGAAGGTTTTCGCGATCAGTTTCTGAATCCGGGAATCGTCACGCAGGACGACCCTCCGGTAACTCTTTCGGGGATGATCAATGTGGAACTCGATCCGCAAGGATTGCTCACTTATTTTCAGGCAATCCCTCCGCAGAAAGAAAACTCTGCTGGTTCTTCGGCCGGGTTCGACTGGAATGTGCTGTTCGCGGCAGCGGGACTGGATCCTGCAAAATTTCAAAAGGCCGAGCCCCTGTGGAACTCGCTTGCCGCGTCCGACGCGCGCTTGGCATGGACTGGAGCCTGGCCAGGGACGACGCGGCGGCTGCGCGTCGAGGCAGCCTCGTTGCATGGCAAGCCAGTCTTCTTTTCGCTGCACGGCGACTGGACAAAACCGGATCGCATGAAAAGTCCGGAGGATTCGATCGGCAAGAAAGTGCAGCAGATCCTGGGAGTCGGCGTGCTCCTGTTGCTGTTCTTTGGCGCCGTTTTTTTGGCGCGGCGGAATTATCGCCAGGGACGGGGCGATCGCGAAGGTGCTTTCCGTTTGGCTTCGGTGATGTTTATCCTCGAAATACTGTTGTGGCTGTGCCGAAGTCATCTTGTTCCCAGCATCTCGACGCTTGGAGTGTTCATCATTGCGGTCAGCACCGCTCTGTTTGTCTCCGGGACAACCTGGACGTTGTATCTGGCGCTCGAACCGTGGGTGCGGCGGCGTTGGCCGCAGACCATCATTTCGTGGAGCCGGCTGCTGTCGGGGCAGTTTCGGGATCCGCTGGTGGGGCGTGACATTTTGTTTGGCGTGATGCTGGGCGTGGTGTGGATTCTCATCTTCCAGATCCGTTTCATTCCGATGATGCACCTGGGCGCCGCGCCCGGAATTCCTCAGACCGAATACCTTGCGGGTGGCCGCGGGGCCATGGGAGCTTGGCTGGCGCAGATTCCGGCTTCGATTCTGGGTACGTTGCACTTCTTCTTTCTACTGCTGGGACTGAAAGTCGTGTTGCGCAAAGATTGGCTGGCCGCCATTGCGTTTGTGGCCATCTTTGCGCTGCCTCGCGGCCTTACCTCGTCTTACATGGCAATCGAACTGCCGGCGGAGATTCTGGTTTATGCCATCGCCGTGTTGATCGTCTATCGCTTCGGACTGATTCCCCTGGCCTGCGCCATCTTTACCGTAAACCTGCTGTTAAGCATCCCGTTCGCGACCGACTTCTCGGCGTGGTACATGACGACTTCTATTCTCGCGCTGCTCAGCGTGGCGGCGCTGGCTGGCTGGGGTTTTTACCAGTCATTGGGCGGAGAGACATTGTGGAGACCGGAGATCGAGTAGGGGGAGCCAGGTTTCGGTACTTGGCAAATGGTGTTTCCCCCACCCCCTCACCCCCTCTCCCCTCCCCCTATGGAATCACCGGGTTAGCGCGAAATTCCCAGCAAGATCCGCGTATTAAAGAACTTGGATATCAAAATCCTTGAAATGAAGGAGTTAGCGGCGCGACCAGAGAGTTTTCCCTACCGTCGCGGCCTCGACCATGATCGCGCGTTTGAAATTGGGACACAAGGTTGGATGTCACATCGGCCTGTGAAAAGGAGTGGGTTCATACAGAGGCATCAGAGAAGACCGTGATGAAAACTCCTCTTGTGGTTCGTGGCGTTGAAAACGGACATGGGGTCCTTCGACTGCGCGGCTGCTTCGCATTCGCGAAGCAGTCGCTTCGCTACAGGATGACAGGGGGGAGTGGATCAACGAAACCCCAGAGGGATGGGACCGTGGAATGCCGGTTCTCGAAAAGGAGGCCGAGCGTCCGGCTGGGGTGTAAGATGCGTGAGCCTTGGGGTTCAATCAGAAATTGCAAGGGAAAAAGGAGAATTGAATGAAACGGTCACTGTTGGTAGCCGGAGTGGTGGCGGCGATCATCGCCGCCTGGTCCGTGGGGCGGGTACACGGACAGAACGAAATGAAGAAAGTCGTTTATGTGTCTTCAGGTCAGGCAAGTTACACGACAACCGGGAGGGGCGTGTCCATGGCCAAGATCTGGGGCGACGCCGACAAGGGAGCGCACGCCACTTTCACCAAATTCGATCCGGGACAGGATAACGGGATGCACACCCACACCAACGATGTCTGGATTGTCGTGTTGAAGGGCGCCTATTTGTACAAGGACGACATGGGCGAAAAGCGCGTAGCCGCGGGCGACTTCTTACGCGTCCCCGGTGGACACAAACACTGGAGCGGCGGCGATGCAAAAGAGGGCGCGCTCTTCTATGAGGAGGGATCCGGGAAGTTTGATTTGATTCCGGCGAAGTAGAGGGCGGCACCGGTTACCTTCAGGCGGGTAATAGCCCAGATTAGCCATTTACCGATGTGCGGCTTGAGTTTAGTCTTCTGACTGAGCAGCACTTGGGGGAGGGCTGATCGACATACGTCCCACGACTCGAATGAGTCTGGGGCGTTTTGTTTTGCGCGCTACTCAACGGCTCTCGAGCGGCCAGGAGCGTCACGGTTTTTGAACAGGCCCGCTCTGACTTGGTGCCACGGGATGACATCGGAGGGGTTCTGCTCATGCCGGGCGATGCGGTAATCTAGCTCCTCCCGTTGCGCACCCGACAGCATGCCGAGTCCGCTTCCAGGCTTTCCCAGAGCATATCGAGCAGTTCTGCCTTCTCCGCGGCGGAGAGGCTGTTGATCTGGCTTCGCAAATCGCTCATATGCCTACAACCGTAGCGCGGTTTTTGCTCTCCGGCAAGCACGAAGTCCCAGAGGGATGGGGACCGTGGAATCCCACTTCTCGCAAAGGAAGCGAGAAGCGGGGGCACCCGGCGCCTCCAAACAACTGCAACGCTAAGGATATCCTAAGCATCTAAACGTTGACAACATTCGACTCAGGTATTAGCATAGACCTGTTGGCAATCATAAGCGCGTTGATTACAAAGCACTTATTTTCATCAGGAAAGATAACAGGAGACGATTATGGCCAAGATTATTGGAATTGACCTTGGGACGACCAATTCTTGCGTGGCGGTGATGGAGGGTGGCGAGCCCAAAGTGATTCCCAACGAAGAAGGAGGGCGGACTACGCCTTCCGTAGTTGGGTTTACCAAGACTGGGGAACGGTTGGTGGGGCAGGTAGCGAAACGGCAGGCCATCACCAATCCGGAGAACACGGTTTATTCGATCAAGCGCTTCATGGGGCGGCGCTATGACGAAGTGACGGAAGAGATCAAGATGGTGCCCTATAAGGTGGTGAAGTCGGGCGACCACGTGGCGGTAGTGGCGCAGGGCAAGGAGTACACGCCTCCACAGATTTCGGCGCTGATTTTGCAGAAGCTGAAGAAGGCGGCGGAAGACTATCTCGGGGAGAAAGTGACCGAAGCTGTGATCACTGTGCCGGCGTATTTTAACGACGCGCAGCGGCAGGCCACGAAAGATGCCGGGCAGATCGCCGGGCTCGACGTGAAGCGCATCATCAACGAGCCGACGGCGGCGGCGCTGGCGTATGGGCTCGACAAGACTAAGGACGAGATGATTGCCGTCTACGACTTTGGCGGCGGGACTTTTGACATTTCGATCCTGGAAGTCGGCGAGGGTGTGATTGAGGTAAAGGCCACCAATGGTGACACGCACCTGGGCGGCGACAACCTGGATCAGCGCATCGTCGACTGGCTGATCGATGAGTTCAAGAAGGATGAAGGGCTCGACCTACGCGGTAAGGGCAACGAGATGGCGTTGCAGAGGCTGCGGGACGCGGCCGAGCGGGCGAAGATTGAGCTTTCGACCACGATGGAGCACGAGATCAACCTGCCGTTCATTACGGCGGATGCCAGCGGGCCGAAGCATCTGGTGAAGAAGCTGACGCGGGCGAAGCTGGAGTCGATGGTGGAAGACATCATTCAGCGGTCAGTGGGTCCGTGCAAACAATGCATGAAAGATGCCGGCGTGGATGCCAGCAAGATCAATGAAGTGGTGCTGGTCGGCGGCCAGACACGCATGCCGCGGATTCAAGCGCTGGTGAAGGAGCTGTTTGGCAAGGAAGGCCACAAGGGAGTGAATCCCGATGAAGTGGTGGCGATCGGGGCGGCGATTCAGGGCGGCGTACTGGGCGGCGAGGTGAAAGACCTGCTGCTGCTGGATGTGACTCCGCTATCGCTCTCGATTGAAACGCTGGGCGGCGTGGCGACGCCGATGATCCCGCGCAACACGACGATTCCGACCAAGAAGACGGAGACGTTTTCGACGGCGGCGGACAATCAGACGTCGGTTGAGGTGCATGTGCTGCAGGGCGAGCGCCCGATGGCGGCGCAGAACCGGACTCTGGGCAAGTTCCATCTGACCGGAATTCCGACGGCTCCGCGCGGCGTGCCGCAAATTGAGGTGACGTTCGACATTGACGCCAACGGCATCCTGAACGTGACCGCGAAAGATACGGCCACGCAGAAGGATCAGAAGATTACGATCACGTCGTCTTCGGGATTGTCGAAGGAAGAAGTCGAGCGCATGGCTAAGGAAGCGGATGCGCATTCGGCCGAAGACAAGGCCCAACGCGAGGCGATCGAGGCCAAGAATCAGCTCGACAGCATGGTTTACAACGTCGAAAAGATGTTGCGCGAATCGGGAGATAAGATCTCCGGCTCGGATCGTGGTGATGTGGAAAATGCTGTGGCCGATGCCAAGAAAGCGCTGGAATCGAATGACAAGGCGCAGATGGATAAGGCGCGGGAGACGCTGACCAAGGCTTCGCACAAGCTAGCCGAAGAGATGTACAAGGCGGCGCAGGCGAAGGGTCCGGCGGCTGGGCCGGGTGCTGGTCCGACCGATGGGGCTGGCACGGCTTCAGGCGCGAACGGCGGCGGTCAGAAGAAGGATGAAGGCGTGATCGACGCTGAGTACGTGGATGTAGAAGACAAGAAGTAACGAGACGAAAGAATTGGCCGCGGATGCGCACGGATCGACACGGATTAAAGAAAAATTCGTGAAAATCCGTGCAATCCGTGGCTAAGTTTTTTTTGCCGGCTTTCCTATGGCAACGACTACAAAAAAAGACTATTACGAGATCCTCGGCGTGAAGAAGTCCGCGTCAGCGGAGGAGATTCGCAAGGCGTTTCGGAAGCTGGCGCGGAAGTACCATCCTGACGTTAATCCCGGGGACAAGTCGGCGGAGGAGAAGTTCAAGGCGCTCTCCGAGGCCAACGACGTTCTCAGCGATCCCAAGAAGCGAAAGATTTACGACCAGATCGGGTTCTATTCGGACAACATCGATCCGGCAGCGGCCGAGGCTTATGCACGTGGCGGGGCCACCGGGGCCGGTGGCTTCGGAGACGTTTCCGATGCGCGACCTGGAGGCGGGCAAGGAGTTCCGTTCGATTTTGGCGGGTTCGACTTCTCCGACCTGGTGGACAATGCGAGTCGAGGCAGGCGAACTGGCGGCGGAGGTGGATTCCGGGACATCTTCTCGAGCATGTTTGGCGGCGGACGCGGAGCAGCCGCGGCTGAGACTGGACCGGAACCGGGTGCTGACCTTGAATATCAGGTGAATGTGCCGTTCTGGACTGCCATCCGCGGCGGAGTGATGCGGCTCAACATTACTCGCCAGGACGTGTGCGCGAATTGCCATGGGCAAGGCTACATTGAGGCTCCGGGAAAGTGCCCAGAATGCAATGGCACGGGGCAGATCACGCAGACCGGCGGGCGGATGAAGTTCAACGTACAGTGTCCGCGCTGCCAGGGGACGGGAAAGAATATTTCCACCTGCCCCGTCTGTCACGGGGAGGGAACGGTAAGCCGCACTGAACCGCTCGAGGTGCGCATCAAGGCGGGGACGCGGGACGGACAGCGCATGCGGCTGGCGGGCAAAGGCAACGCCGGGTCTCATGGCGGCGCTACTGGCGATTTGTACGTGATCATCCGACTCGATCAGCACCCTGTTTTCCGGCGCGACGGGGACGATATTTACCTGACCGTGCCAGTTACGGTGACGGAAGCCGCACTAGGCGCCAAGATCGAGGTGCCGACGATTGACGGGCGGGCGCTGCTAAAGATTCCTCCGGGAACCCAGCCGGGACAGAAGTTGCGCCTGCGCGAGAAGGGCGTGCCCTCGGCTACGAAGGAAGGCGTGCGCGGCGACGAGATCGTGGAGATCACGGTCAGCGTGCCCATGCCGCGGGACGAACGCACTAAGGAACTTCTGAAGGAACTGGCGAAGTTGAATCCGGAAGATCCGCGGGAAGAACTTTGGAAGAAAGTTTGAAACAACAGTACCGAGTACTCAGTACCCAGTTGCGAGCAAGAAAGTCCAGAGTGAGCGTTTGCGCGATACTGGGTACCAGGTACTGAGTTCTCGATTACCTCCGTCCCTGACCTCCCTGACAAAACTTTTCGAAAAAATTCCACATTTTCCTTGCATCCTCCGAGATTTGCCGTAATCTCACAAATGCGAACTAACTCCAGCGCGATTTCTGGAATCTAGACAAAACCAGAGAGCTCGAGCACGCTGCCAGCCCGTTGCGGAGTTGCTGAGAGTGAGTCGCTTGAGGAGGAAGACATCGAAATTGGCAACAGCTAGCGCCCCGCAACAACAAACCGAGAATCCCCAACCTCTCGCCGTTATCCCCAACCGGAAAAAATTCGTTCGGCTCACCTTGTGGCCGTTGGTCGCCGCTACCTTTTTTATGGTGTCGGGCGGAACCTATGGCACGGAAGATATTGTTCACGGGGCTGGATACGGACGGGCGATCCTGATTCTGCTGCTTACGCCGCTCCTGTGGAGCCTGCCTACGGCTTTCATGATTGGCGAGCTTTCGAGCGCGCTGCCCTACGAAGGCGGTTACTACGCCTGGGTGCGCCGCGCGATGGGAAATTTCTGGGGATTTCAGGAAGCATGGCTCTCACTGGTCGCGTCGATTTTCGATATGGCGATCTATCCCACGCTATTTGTGGCCTACCTGACACGTATGTTTCCGTGGTTTCAGCAAGGGAATCGGGGATGGTGGGTAGCGCTGGCGGTGGTGATTGCGTGTGCGATCTTGAATATTGCCGGCGTGAAAGTGGTTTCGCTCACATCACTGTGGCTTTTCTTCGCGCTCTCGGCGCCGTTCGTGGCTATTGTTGTGCTAGCGCCATTCAAGATCGGTGCGCTGGCCAATGCCGTAACTAAGCCGACCACCTCTACCGTCGATATTCTTGGCGGCTTGCTGATCTGCATGTGGAACTACATGGGGTGGGACAATGCCTCGACCATCGCCACAGAAGTGGAGCGGCCGCAGCGGACTTATCCGCGAGCGATGCTGGTTGCAGTTGTGATCGTGGCGTTGAGCTATGTACTTCCCTTCGCCGCCCTGTGGATGACCGGGCTTAAGGCGACGGCGTGGGAAACCGGTTCGTGGGCAGATATCGCTGGATTACTGGGGGGGCCGCTGTTGCGCATCGGAGTTGTGCTAGGAGGAATTATCAGTGCCTTTGGCATGTTCAATGCGCTGGTGATGAGCTACTCGCGGCTGCCCCTGGCGATGGCGCAGGACGGCATGCTTCCAGGAATCTTTGCCAAGCTGCAGAAGAGGTCGCGGGCGCCCTGGGTTGCGATTATCGCGCTGGCCATGGGATGGGCGATGTGTCTTGGCTTGGGCTTTGCCCGGCTGGTGACGCTCGACATTCTTCTTTACGGCTTCAGCCTGATGCTGGAGTTTATGGCGCTGGCGGTGTTGCGCTTCCGCGAACCGGAGCTGGCGCGTCCATTCCGCGTTCCGGGCGGATTGTTTGGGGCAATCGCAATTGGGATCCCACCGATGCTGCTGCTTGGATTTTCCATCATCCGCAGTGAGCATGAACAAGTATGGAATATGAGTTCGTTCGCCTTCGGCATGATTCTGATTGCGGCGGGCTTTGTGGCATATGCCGTTAATCATTTGTTGAAGCCGCGAGGATGGTCTGCGGCGGAACAGAAAGCTGAACCAGCGGCATAACCAAGCCTTCGGCCACGGATTCGCGCGGATTGACACGGATATGGTTCTTGATCTGTGGGAATTCGTGATGATCCGTGGCCGATTTGTTTTTTGTTGTAAATTGGTGACGGCGGATCTCTACTGATGACCAAACGTAAATCCAAGGGCGCGTACATGATCTCGGCCGTGGCCGAGATGTATGGCATCCATCCCCAGACGTTGCGCCTTTATGAACGGGAAGGACTGCTTAAGCCTTCGCGCACCGAGGGCAACACTCGCCTTTACACGGACGAAGACCTGCAGCGGCTGGAATTCATCCTCTCGCTGGCGCGCGATCTCGGAGTGAACATCAGCGGTATGGCGATCATTCTGCAAATGCGGGAGCGCATGGAAGAGATGCAACGCCAGATTCAGGAGTTCGTGCAATACATTCAGGAAGAAGTGCTGACGCGCGCGCAAGCGGCGGGTGACCCGTCAAAGGGAGCGATCGTGCCGGTGAGGAGAGCGATGGTGGTGCCTACGGTGCCCCTGGGGAAAAAGCGGTAAGGGGTGCTGTCTGCAATTAGCAATTAGCATCAAGCAATTAGCGCTTAGCAATTGGGCACTGAGGCAAGCTGCTAATTGCCAATAGCTAGCCTTCGCGTATCATGTGGAGTTCCTCCGCCCTCGCCTGGCTGAGTGCTGAATGCTGAGTGCTGAATGCTTCCCTTCAAGCTCGTCTACAGCGACGCGTATTACCTGCCGATCGGCGAGCACGTCTTCCCTGCCGAGAAATATCGCCGCATCAGGGACCGGCTAGTGGCTAAGGGCATTGCAGACGCCAAGGATTTTGTCGAGCCCGAGCCGGCCACGGATCAGGACATCCTGCTGGTTCACACGCCGGAATATGTACAGAAGCTGAAGACCGGCACGCTCACGCCGCGCGAAGAGATGGAGATGGAGGTTCCCTACTCGCGCGAACTGGTGGAAGCGTTCTGGCTGGCGGCCGGAGGGTCGATTATGGCGGCGCGGAAGGCTTTGGCCGATGCCGTCTCGATCAACATTGGCGGAGGATTTCATCATGCCTTCCCCGATCATGGCGAAGGATTCTGCATGATTCACGATGTCGCGGTGGCGATCCGGCGTTTGCAGCGCGACGACAAAATTCGCACCGCGATGACGGTCGATTGCGACGTTCACCACGGCAACGGCACGGCGGCTATTTTTGCGGGCACGCGCACAGCCAGTGAGCCGCTGCCTTCGGTGGGAGTTTCGACTCTGGGTGCGTCGCCGCACAGTTTATTGTCTTTAAGATCAGCTCTTCCGGGGAAGATGCGCGGGGCGCACGCCGGAGAAGTGTTCACCATCTCGCTGCATCAGCACAATAATTACCCGCTGTGGAAGCCAGCTTCTTCGATCGACGTAGACCTGCCCGATGGAATTGAAGACGACGATTACCTGGCATGGCTAGACAATGCAATGAGCTCCGGACTGCGGCAATTCGAGCCTGAGCTGATCTGTTACCTTGCCGGCGCAGACCCTTACCGCGAAGACCAACTGGGCGGGCTTTCGCTGACGATTGAGGGATTGAAGCGGCGGGATGAACTCGTATTCCACATTGCCCGCGCACGCAATATTCCCGTGATGGTGACCTTCGCCGGTGGCTACGCACAGAACGTGGAAGACACAGTGACCATTCACTGCAATACGGTGGCTGCGGCAAAAGAAGTGTTCGCCGCCTAGACTTGGCCCACCAAAAGATATACTCGATGGAATGATCGTCAGCCCCTCAGACCTCTCGCACAGCGAGCTTTATAACATCCTGCTCAATTCCGTGGCGCCGCGTCCGATTGCGTGGGTTTCTACGGTGAGTGCATCGGGACAGCTCAATCTCGCGCCCTTTTCTTTCTTTAATGTGGTTTGCGTCGAACCTCCGTTGCTGGCGTTTGCGCCCGGGCGTCGGCGACCTAAACAGTCGGAAGCCAGCCACGGCGAACCTAAGGACACGTTGCGTAATATTCGTGAAACCAGCGAGTTTGTGGTCAATGTGGTCACCTACGAACTGGCCGAAGCGATGAATTTAACCAGCGGCGAATATGACGCGTCGGTGAACGAGTTCGAATTGGCGAAGCTTACTCCTCAACCGTCGAAAATCGTGCGTCCGCCCAGAGTCGCGGAATCTCCGGTCAGCTATGAGTGCAGGCTTCACCAGATTCTCGACTTCTCTTCCGCCCCCACCAGCGGCAGCCTTGTGATGGGCGAAATTGTGTCCATTTACATGAATGACAAGCATCTCAAAGAAGGACGATTGGATCGAAATTCGCTGGACCTCATCGGACGCATGGGCGGGATGCAGTACACCAGGACGACGCAGAGATTCGAGATGGTGAGGCCGAAGGTTGGATAGATGTCGCAGGGAGCGTGCGGTTCGTAGGCGCGGCCGTCGAGTTTCAAGCCACGCTACTGCCGGGCTATTTCAGAAGATGTCTGCCGAGAAGGCCACCTACGGTGTCTTGCACGAAGTGGGCCATCATGCCGGGCCGCAGACTTCGCCGCCAGTAGACGAGGAGTCCGAATAAACAACCAAAAACAGCGATGACGCACATATACTTCCAGCCCTGATAACCATGGGCCGCGCCAAAAGTCACCCTTGGAGCATCAGTCCTGCTGCCGTGCTCCTGGTGAGGGCAGCGAACTGCCTTTGCAAATAACCACGAAAAAGAATCTCTTCACAAATACCGGCGGTAAAAGTAAGCATTACGTAGAGAACAACCTCCGTTGGTCCGTTGGGGAAAAGGTTGCGCACGCCCGGACTCGGGGTCACCTTCAGCAAGAAACTGACACCTGCCAAAACCAAATTGGAAGCCGCCAGAAACAAAACAGCGATACCCAAGTCGCGCAGCACCGCCTGCAGGCCGGGCCAGCTTCCGCCGATCAATTCACGGAGGAGCATGCCCCGGCGCCGGATGCCAATCCAAATAAACCCTGTTAGCACCCATTCGACAGCGATCACAGAGAGATAGCCTGCGGCACGCCCATGCCCCCAGATCGTTGGCAAGCCCTGTTGACGTGCGCCTAGCGCGGAAAGTCCGAACAGGAAGAGCAGAACTACTGCGGTATGCCACGCGGGCGCAATGGCGTGAAGGCCAGGTTCATCCGGTTGAGTGAGAGTCGCAGTGGCCATAGGCCCCACCAGAGATTTCCGAATAACACTGGCGCGAAGGTGCAAGCTATAGGAGACAGTCCCGGCTGCTAAAATAGCAACTTACCTTTATGTTCGAGAATCTTCAAGAAAAACTGCAGCGCGCGTTCAAAAGCCTTCGCGGCCAGGCCCGGCTGAGCGAGGAAAACATTGGCGAGGCACTGCGCGAAATCCGACTGGCGCTGCTTGAAGCCGATGTCAACTTCAAAGTGGTCAAAGAATTAATTGACCGCATCCAGGCCAAAGCCGTGGGCCAGGAAGTGCTCACCGCGCTTTCTCCCGGCGAGCAGGTCATCAAGATCGTGCGTGACGAACTGGTCGAGACTCTCGGCAAAGATACGGCGCGCATGAAATTCGCTTCGCAGCCGCCCACGGTTGTGCTGATGGCCGGGTTGCAGGGTTCGGGCAAGACCACGACTTCGGGCAAGCTGGCACACTGGTTCAAAGCGGGCGGGCATCGTCCGCTGCTGGTTTCAGTGGACGTGTATCGTCCGGCGGCGCGCGAGCAGTTGAAAGTTGTGGCGCAGGCCGTCAAGGCACAGATTTACGAAGGCGAAGTGGGCGATGCGAGCACCGCTACGCAGCTGACGCAAGCGGTGGAACGGCTGGTAAAAGAAGCGCGCCGCGAAGCCATTGTTTCCGGCTGCGACGTGCTGATCGTCGACACCGCGGGACGTCTGCACATCGACGACGAACTCATGAACGAGATGCAGTCGCTGAAAAAGCTGCTGAATCCGTCAGAGATTTTGTTCGTCGCCGATGCCATGACTGGACAGGACGCAGTGCGTTCCGCCGACGAGTTTCACAAGAAGCTTTCGCTCACCGGCGTGGTTCTCACCAAGATGGATGGCGATGCGCGGGGCGGCGCGGCGCTTTCCATACGGCAGGTTACGGGGCAGCCGATCAAGTTCATCGGCGTGGGCGAAAAGTACGATGCGCTGGAACCGTTTCATCCCGACCGCATCGTTTCACGGATTCTCGGCATGGGCGACATTCTTTCGCTGATCGAGCGCGCCGAATCGCAGATCGACAAGAAGAAAGCGCAGGAGATGGCCAGCAAGGCGCTCAGCGGCGACGGATTTTCGCTCGAAGATTTTCGCGACCAGTTACGGCAAGTCAAGAAGATGGGATCGATGAAGAGCCTGATCGGAATGTTGCCCAGCATCGGACCGTTCTCCGGCCTGCAGAAGGCGGCCGATAGCGTGGACGAAAAACAGATTAACCGCGTTGAGGCCATCATTAACTCGATGACGACGCAGGAGCGGAATCATCATGAAGTGATCAACGGGAGCCGGCGTAAACGCATCGCCCGGGGCTCCGGCACCAGCGTGCAGGAAGTGAATAATCTGCTGCGCCAGTATGCGCAGATGAAAAAGATGTTCAAGCAGATGGGTAAGCCCAGCTTCGCGCGGCGGATGGCGGGGATGAAGCTGCCGGGGATGTGACGCCACTTCTCGCGCCGGCGGCTCCTTCAAGGTTGGATTTGAGGCTACGATAGGTGGTTTGTTCATAGACATCATCATCGAGTTCCTTTTGAGGTCCTCGGTGCGTCTGGTGCGAGCACAGGGGAGTAAATCGTGGCCTGTGGTAACGGCGGAGGTTATGGGTACGCATTATCGTCCTGGCGGTTTTGGTTGCACGGTCCTGAAGATCACTTACCAGTTCAAGTTTGGCGGAAAACGATACACTGGAACGGATGCCAAACCTTTCTTGTGGACCAGTTCAGCGAAGAACTACTCCGAACAACACTCTGGCGGAAGCGAGTTGCTGGTGCGCGTAAAACCGGAAAACCCCGAATTCTCCATTGTTCGCGACAAGGATACATACTTTCACGAGCACGGTTATCGGTTGGAGACCAGATGAAGTGGCGTTCTCTCGAAGAATCGAATCAGGTGGACACTCGCCCGCTTCGCGAGATCTTTGCCGAGCGCAAGGAGCTAATCGCCAAATACGTTCCGGCGGAAACACAGACCATTCATGCCCGGGCTGTCGTCGAGCTCAAACAAAAACAAATAGCCGCGAATATTCTTCCTGTCGGATCTAAGGTTCCGGAGTTCCAGCTTCAAGATCATAACGGCAAGAGCATCTCTTCCGCCGACACACTTTCGAAGGGACGACTCGTACTGTGTTTTATTCGAGGGCGCTGGTGCCCGTTCTGCGTTGGTCAGATGGAGGCGATGAACCTCGTCCTGCCAGAGATTGAAGAAGCAAGCGCAACCCTCGCCGCCATTTCCCCGCAGACCGTGCAGCAGTCGTTCTTCATGCGCGACCAGCATAAGCTGCGCTTTCCACTACTCTCCGATGCTGGCAACAATGTGGCGCGGCAGTTCGGCCTCACCTACCGCGTCGCCGATGAACAGAAAGCCATTTATCAGCGTGCCTTCGTCAACTTGCCTTTTGTGAACGGAGACGAGAGCTGGGAGCTGCCAATTCCCACCACGTACATCATCGACCGCGATGGAACCGTGCTCTATGCTTTCGCGAACGAGGATTACACGGAGCGGCCGGAGCCAGAGGACATCGTCGGGATTCTCAGCGAGAACCTCAGGGGCTGAAGCCCAAACTCAACCATTCCCTTTACGCAGGCCTGGAAGGCCTGCTCCTCCGCTCTGCAACGCCTGCTCCTCCGCTCTGCTCCTCTGGCAGCGCTCTGGCACGACTGAAGTTTTGCCTTTCCCGATCCTATTCGTGGCGAAGGCTGGGCACTGTCTGAATTTGCAGCTTTCGGTACACTGAATACTTCATGAACTATATCTATGGCATCAACGCCGTCACCGAAGCGCTCAAAGCCCGGGGACGGGCTTTTCAGTGGGTGGGCATGGCGAAGGAGCGGCATGACATACGTCTGCAACGCATGATTGAAGAATGCCGGCGGCTGGGCGTGCCCGTGCGGTTTCTCACACGGGTTGAACTGGACCGCATGGCGGGTAATGCGGCCCACCAGGGAGTGGTGGCCGTCACGTCAGCAAAGCAATATAGCGACCTCGATGATGTGGTGGGAGCGAAGCGCGGACGGTATTCGTTCGTGCTGGTGCTCGACGGGGTGGAGGACCCGCATAATCTGGGCGCGCTGTTGCGAACCGCTGACGCTGCGGGTGCGGACGGCGTGATCATTCCGGAGCGCCGAGCTGCGGCTGTTACCGGCACTGTCACGAAAGCCTCGGCTGGCGCCAGCGAACACTTGCCCATTGCCAAGGTAACGAACATCGCCCGCACTGTGGAAGAATTGAAGGAGCGGAACATCTGGACGGTTGGTCTCGACGAGCGCGGCAAGCAGACTTACGACGCCCTCGACTACAACATGGATTGCGCGCTGGTTCTCGGCGCCGAGGGGAAGGGATTGCACGACCTGGTGAAAAAGAAATGCGATTTTCTGGTTTCGATTCCGATGCTGGGAAAGGTGCCTTCCCTGAACGTGTCGGTCGCGGGAGCGGTGGTGATGTATGAAATCGTGCGCCAGAGAGGAGCGCAGGACCGGCTGCAAAGTCAAAGTAAAGATGCGCATTCGGGTGCGAAATGAAGTTGCGCGGCGTGCGAGTTGGGTTTCTCTTTATTCTCTTTATCATTCTCTTTGTTTTCTGCGCCGCTGTGGCGAATGGGTTCTCTCTCGAGCGCGAGGCGTTTGCCTTTACTAAATATGATCTGGACGTCCGCATCGAGCCCGGCCAGCAGCGATTGGGAGTTCGTGGCAAGATCACTCTCAGAAACGATTCGCCAACGGCGCAGAAGATCGCGGTACTGCAGATTTCTTCTTCGCTGAACTGGCTTTCAATCAAGACCAGCGGAAAGCCATTACAGTTCGTCTCACAACCCTACACTTCTGACATAGATCACACCGGCTCGCTTTCCGAGGCAATTGTCACCCTGCCCGAACCGGTTCCGCCCAAAGGCACGGTCGATCTGGAGATCGCATACGAGGGCGTGATTGTTCTGGATGCGACTCGGCTTACGCGCCTCGGCACACCTCAGGACACGGCCCAAAGCACCGACTGGGACCAGATCAGTACAAAATTTACCGCAGTGCGCGGAGCGGGGTATGTGGCATGGTATCCAATCGCGACCGAGGCCGCGAGTCTTTCGGAAGGGACAGAATTGTTCGAGGTGCTGGGCCGCTGGAAGGTGCGCGAGAGTGCTTCCACGATGCGCGTACAGGTCGCGGTGCGGAGGGATGAAAGTGAAGCTCCAGAACTTCTGGTGAATGCGACAACGTGCCCAGTGGCGCACGAAGTGGGCGACACGTTCCTTGCAGATTGCACCTACCGATCACTGGGGTCGGGCGTGCCGACCTTCGTGATTGCTAACTATGAGGTCGCAGAGCGGGCGGATATCGCAGTGCACTTTCTGTCTGGTCATAATTCGTCTGCAGAAAGCTACGCCGAGACAGCGGAGAAAATCGTCCCATTCATCACGGAGTGGTTTGGAGCGCCACGAAACAAAGCAGAAACCGCCGATCTTGCCGATTCTAGTGCAGCGCCGTTCGAAAGCGGCTCTCTTTTGCTTACGCCTCTGTCCAGTAGCGATCCGAAATTGGCGGGCTTGGTTGCTGCCCACCAATTGACCCATGCGGCTTTTTCCTCGCCGCGGCCCTGGATCAACGAAGGTCTTGCGCACTTTGCGCAGGCGCTCTATCTGGAACATCAGAGCGGACGCCAGGCAGCACTCGAGTATATGGGACTGCACCGCTTCGCATTCAGCGCGGTCGATGGCGAAAAGGAAAAGCAGACAGCGCCGCTACGATCCGAAGACGAGGTAAACCGCTCTTTGGTGAATACAGCCGACGAGCAACTTTACCGCAGCAAAGCGATGTACGTATGGTGGATGCTGCGCGACATGGTCGGCGATCAGGCTTTGAAGAAGGCTCTCGCGTCATATCATCCGGAACAGGATAAAGAGCCTTCCTATCTGCCGCGATTGATCCAGGCACAGACGCAGCGCGATCTGGAGTGGTTCTTCGATGACTGGGTTTATCGGGATCGCGGCCTGCCTGAGCTCAAAGTGGCGTCCGCATTCACCCGCAAGATGTTGCCGGAGGGTTATATGGTCACGGTCACAGTCGAGAACCTCGGCGTGGCGGGAGCGGAAGTCCCGCTCACGCTGAAATTTGCCGGCGGAGAGGTTACGCAGCGAATCGTGGTGCGTGGCAAGAGTTCGAGCGTGATTCGCGTGGCAACTCCGAAAATGCCGGAGGAAATTGTGGTCAACGACGGCAGCGTGCCGGAAAGCAACACGACGAATAATGTGTTTAAGATTGTGGCTGGCGATTCTGCGAAGTAGTGGCCGTGAAGCTCGCCAACGCTGCAAGCTTTCCGGCAGCCGCGCCCGAATCGATGGATTGAACGGCAAGAGGGATTCCGTCTGCTAAATGATCAGCTCGTCCCGCCGCCACGAGCGCGGCCGCGGAGTTCAGCAAAACTACATCGCGGCGCGGGGATTTTTTGCCGCTAAGCACTTCGCGAACAATGGCTGCATTGTCGGCGGCATCGCCGCCTGAAATATGTTCGAGCGTGGAGCGCTGGAGGCCGAATTCCTCGGGGTCAACCTCATACGTGCGCACAGATCCGTCCCTGGCTTCGGCTACGCGCGTCGGGCCGGTAATGGTAATTTCGTCGAGGCCATCGAGGCCATGCACCACAAGGGCGCGATGCAATCCCAACATGCTGAGCGCCTCGGCCAGCTTTTCGACCATGTCAAGCGCGTAGACGCCCACAACCTGCCCCGAAGCATGTGCCGGATTGGTGAGCGGGCCGAGCAAATTGAACATGGTGCGCAGGCGCAACTCCCGCCGCACCTTTTGCACTTGCTTCATGGAGGCGTGCAGGTCGGGCGCGTAAAGAAAACAGATTCCAACTTCGCGAAGGCAGTCTGCTGCGCGCTCCGGGGAAATCTGAATGTTCACGCCTAGCGCTTCCATCACGTCAGCCGAGCCGCACTTGGAGCTGATGCTGCGGTTGCCGTGTTTGGCCACGCGCACCCCGGCTCCGGCAGTGACGAATGCTGTAGCGGTTGAGATGTTGAAGGTACCGCTGGCGTCGCCGCCGGTGCCGCTGGTGTCAACGAGCGCGTCGCGGCCGGTGCCACTCAAGTCGAGGCTGCTGGACTTCGCACGTCCGTCCCCGGTCTTTCCTGTTTCATTCAATGAAATCGGCAAGGGAGTAGCCGCGGCGCGAATGGCTTCGGCGAACCCGACGATCTCTTCCACCGTTTCACCTTTCATACGCAACGCCACGAGCAGTGCCGCGATTTGCGCGTCAGTGCAGTTTCCTGCGAGCACCTCCGCCATCACTGCACGCGCTTCCGCGCGGGGCAGCGATTCGTTCCGATTAGCGATGCGATGGAGAGCGTCGAGAATCATCTCAGTCGGAATTGTAAGGTAAACCGCGCTTCGCAATGAAATGATCAACCAGCTATGGGTTAGTGGCGGGAGGATTCAATCTGGGCAAGAAATAGTCTCGCCAGCTCTGCGGCAAAGCGGCCGTGGCAATCGCCTTTTGCAACAGATCGCGATTGTATTTCTCCTGAACGAACAGCCGGTTGATTTCGGCGATGGTGATGCCGCCGTAATTCTGGGAGATCAGTTCGAAAGAGTCATCCTCCCCGACTTCGCCTTCTTCTTCCACTGAAAAATAAAATCCACTGCGTCCACTGAGCAAGAATCGTTCGATGATGTCATCCCGCTGAAACTTTGCTGCCAGCTTGTAGCAAGGCATGCGCGGCTGCCTAACCATCACTACCGCCGAACCTGCCTGCAAGCGGTCGCCTACATGAAGTTCATTCTCGCTCAGACCTTCCGTTGTAAAATTCTCGCCGAACATTCCCCACGGCAAGTCTATGCCGGGCAATTCTCTCCGCCAATATTCATAATGCTCGGAGGGATAAGCATAGACAGCCTTGTAAGTGCCGCCGTGCACGCTGAGGTCCGCTTGCCGGTCGCCATCGAGGTTGAGCGCCCGCAGCGCGACGCGGCCAGACACCGGTTTCTTGAAAATGCCGGTGTTAATGGTTGCTCCCTTATAGATTGCCAATCGCGGTTTTGCGACGTTCAGCGAAATTAATTTCACGATTCATCCTTCCGCCGCGCACGGAGGCGGATTGCGTTCATTCCGGCTTGCAATACCGATTTAGGCTTAGATGTAAGGGTCGGTGAAAAGACGCGGGCGGGATGTTTGCCCTAATCCGTTCCCCTTCTATAAAATCAAAGGTTTGCTGCCCTCAGTCGATAGCCGCAAGCAGGTTCCTTCCGATTCTTAGCTAGCGAGCAAAGAGCGTCATTATGAAAATCCACGAGTACCAGGCAAAAGGGATTCTCAAGAAGTATGGTGTGACGGTGCCGCGCGGCAGGATGGCGGCTTCACGCGAAGAAGCGGACTCGGCAGCCAAGGAATTGTTCAGCGCCGGGGCGACCGGAGTGGTCGTCAAGGCGCAGATTCATGCCGGCGGCCGTGGCAAAGGTGGGGGAGTAAAAATCGCCAAGTCTGCCAATGAGGCGGGAGAGATCGCCGAAAAGATGCTGGGCATGAAGTTGGTCACGCATCAGACTGGTCCGGAAGGTCGCATCGTACGGCGGTTGCTGATCGAAGAAACTTTGCCCATCGAAAAAGAGCTTTACCTGGGAATTCTGATCGACCGAACCGAAGGCAAACCGGTGTTCATGGCTTCAGCGGCCGGTGGAATGGAAATCGAGCAGGTAGCTGCGGAAAATCCCGATGCCATTCTGAAGCAGCATATCGATCCTGGAATGAGCCTCGAAGCATTTCAGGCGCGCAAGATGGCTTTCAAGCTTGGCCTGAAGGCGCAGCAGATCAATCCGGCGGTCCATTTTCTTTCTAACCTGTACCATGCGTTTCTCGATACGGATGCATCGCTGCTTGAAATCAATCCGTTCATCACCACAACCGATGGCCGGTTATTCGCGCTCGATGCCAAGCTGACTTTCGACGACAATGCGTTGTTCCGCCACCCTGATATCCGCGAACTGCGCGACATTACCGAGGAAGATCCGCTCGAGGTTGAGGCTTCGAAGTACAGCTTGAACTACATCAAGCTTGATGGCAGCGTGGGCTGCATGGTGAATGGCGCAGGGCTCGCCATGGCGACAATGGACATCATCAAGTACGCAGGCGGCATGCCGGCAAACTTTCTCGATGTGGGCGGAGGCGCTAATGCCGAGCAGGTGGCGCACGCGTTTGAAATCCTGCTCAGTGACAAGAGCGTGAAGGCGGTGCTGATCAATATTTTTGGCGGCATTCTGCGCGTGGACACGCTGGCCACCGGCGTGGTGGAAGCGGCCAAAAAAACTAACATCAAACTTCCCATTGTGCTGCGGCTTGAAGGCACAAACGTTAACGAGGGCAAGAAGATTCTGATGGAATCCGGGTTCAACTTCGTGGTGTGCGACACCATGAAAGATGCGGCCGATAGAGTTGTAGCTGCGGCGCGCGGTTAAAAGGCTGCGCATAGCCGCAGATGCGCTGGGGGATTATTTTTATGGCAATCCTGGTTAACGAAAAAACTCGATTGATCGTGCAGGGTCTCACCGGCCGCGAAGGTACCTTTCATGCCAAAGCCTGCGCAGCATACGGAACGCAAGTTGTCGGTGGAGTAACGCCCGGCAAAGGCGGCACCACGCACGAGGGTTGGCCCATTTTCAATACCGTGCAGGAAGCCGTTGAAGAAACCGGCGCCGACACCACCGTAATTTTTGTTCCTCCTCCGTTCGCAGCCGACGCGATCATGGAAGCGGCGGACGCCGAACTCGACCTCATTGTCTGCATCACGGAAGGCATTCCGACGCTCGACATGGTTAAGGCGTGGGAGTTTTTGCAAAATCGGCGCTCGCGCCTGATTGGGCCGAACTGCCCCGGTATTATTTCGCCGGGCAAATGCAAGATTGGAATTATGCCGGGGTCCATTCATAAGGAGGGATCGATCGGAATCGTGTCGCGCTCGGGCACGCTTACTTATGAGGCGGTGCATCAGCTTACGCAGCGCGGCATTGGACAGTCCACTGCGATCGGGATTGGCGGGGATCCAATTATCGGGACCAACTTCCTGGATGCGCTCGATCTGTTCAATCGCGATCCGGAAACCGAAGCCGTAATCATGATTGGTGAAATCGGCGGCGACGCCGAGGAAACGGCGGCAGAATTTGTGAAGACTCACATGAAGAAGCCCGTGGTCGGCTTCATCGCCGGGCAGACCGCGCCTCCGGGAAGACGCATGGGGCATGCGGGCGCGATCATCTCCGGCGGCAAAGGCACCGCTGCGGAAAAAATTAAGGCCATGGAAGCCGCGGGTATTCGGGTGGCGAAATCTCCGGCGGCGATTGCGGAGACACTCGTGGCGGCGCTGGGAGTGAAGGTCTAATAGGAAACAAGCGAGTACCGAGGAAAAGCCAACGACTGAGGACTAACCACCAACGACCAATTATGAAAACTCTGCAACGCACTCTTACTATCGTGAAACCTGACGCGGTCGCCAAGAACGGGGTCGGCGACATCATCGAACAATTCGAGAAGAACGGCTTCCGCATTCTCGCAATGAAGATGCTCGAAATCTCCAAGCATCAGGCGGAACAGTTTTACGCCGTCCATGCAAGCCGTCCATTCTACGGTTCGCTCACCGACTTCATGTCGAGCGGACCGATTGTGGCTCTCGCTCTGGAAAAAGAGAACGCCATCGCCGATCTGCGTAAACTGATGGGCGCAACCAACCCCGCTAATGCCGAGGAAGGCACCATCCGGAAGAAATGGGCTTCGAGCATCGAGCATAATGCGATCCATGGCTCCGATGCTGAGGATACGGCGCGCTTTGAGTTGAGCTTTTTCTTCGCCGGCTACGAGTTAGCGCAGTAGAGCGGTCGGTTTAGAAACTCGCGCGAATGGGCTGGTAAGGGCAGCGCGGACGATTCGCCTGCGGCTACACGAGCTATCCTAGCGCCTCGTAGAGGTGGCCTTCCACGCGATCTGCCACTTTGGGTAACTCTTTGCGGGCATGCTGCAAGAAATGTGGCGAGGTGCGATGAGCTTCGAGGGCAGCATCGTCTTTGTACTGCTCGTAGATAAAAAATCGCCTCGGCTCGGTCTTGTGACGGTGCACCTGATACATGAGGCAGCCTGGTTCCTTGCGGGATTCTTCGGTCAGCTTCGCAAAAATTGGGGCCACGTCCGCATCGTGGCCTGCTTTCGCCATCCACGTCACTGCCAAAACCACCATCGTGCGCTCCTTACGCAGTTTCCGGTCCTGCGATATGGGAAAACATTCTAGACTCTCCGGGATGAAGCTGTCTTCATCTCGGTTGCGAATTCGTCCTTGAAAATTATTTGATCCCGGTCCGGCCCGGTTGAAACCATGCCGATCTTCGCTGCCGTTTCTTTCTCCACGAAGGCGAGGTATTCGCGAGCGGCCTTAGGCAGCTGGTCGAACTTCGTAACGCCTTGGGTGGAACTCTGCCAGCCCGCCAGGTTCTGGTAAACACATTCAATTTTTTCGTACCCGCTGGCTTGCGCCGGAATCTCTGCCGTTTTCTTGCCGTCGATTTTGTAGCCCACGCAGACTGGAATCTCGGCAAACTCATCGAGCACATCGAGTTTGGTGACCACCAGCCAGGAGATGCCGTTAATCATGCCAGCGTAGCGCAGCAGAGGCAAGTCGAGCCAGCCGGTGCGGCGCGGACGCCCCGTGACCGCGCCGAATTCATTGCCTCGCTTGCGTAACTGCTCGCCCGCAGCGCCTTTATCCTCGCTGGGAAACGGACCTTCGCCGACCCGCGTGCAATATGCCTTGGTGAGTCCGATCACCGAATCGATTGCATTCGGGGCCACTCCAGTGCCAGTCGCCGCGCCTCCTGAGGTTGCGCTCGAAGAAGTCACGAAAGGGTAGGTACCGTGATCGATGTCGAGCATCGTGCCCTGTGCGCCTTCGAACAGGATGGCCTCGCCATCCGTGAGCGCCTGGTTGAGCAGGAGCGCTGTATCGCAGACAAAGGGAGCGATTTGCTCGGCCGCCGCCGCGTATTCAGCATACATTTTGTCGGCATCGAGCGGCTCGGAGTTGAAGAGCGCGTGCGCGATCATGTTCTTCTCGCGTACTGCGTTTTCGATGTGCTTCTTCAGCAACTGCAGATCAAGCAGGTCGGCAACGCGCAGCCCGCGGCGACCCATTTTGTCTTCGTAGGCGGGGCCGATTCCGCGCGAAGTGGTGCCAATCTTCACACGTCCGGGAGCATTCTCGGCTGCCAGCTCGATCATGCGATGGTAGGGGAGAATCACCTGGGCGCGGTTGGAGACAAAAAGATTTCCGTCGACCTTGACGCCCCCAGCGCGCAGCGCTCCCACTTCCTTCAGAAAGGCCATGGGATCAAGAACCACGCCATTGCCGATCACGCTGCGGCACGCCGCCCGCAACACGCCGCAGGGAACGAGTTGCAGCACAAACTTCTTGCCATTGATGATTACGGTGTGTCCGGCATTATGGCCGCCGGCATAGCGGGCCACAACGGAGAAGTTTTCCGAGAGAACGTCAACAATCTTTCCTTTGCCCTCGTCGCCCCACTGAGCGCCGACAATTACCGCGGTCTTGCCTCGTTTCAATGCCAACTCCGTTACAGGGATTTGCGAACGCACAAGCGCGCCGCACCCGGGGGTCGCACACGTCTTGTCGCCGCGGGTACTCGAAAGGCTAACTGGGATGAAAAGCGGAGAAGATGTGTACCGAGTATCTTATCGTGCCCGCGCAGAGAATGGCAACGCGTGCAGTTGCCGAGCTCGCGAGCTCACAAACGCTAAAAGACAGAGTCCGTGGCTTGATGCCCGCCAGCTGAATTCGGCTCACTTCATGCCCAAGTTTCAAAGGCGAGCCGAGAAACTGCGATTCTGAAGTGGTAGGCGCGGCAGGAATCGAACCTGCAACCACCGGATTAGAAATCCGGTGCTCTATCCATTTGAGCTACGCGCCCTTAG
Source organism: uncultured Acidobacteriota bacterium (assembly GCA_963842075.1). Lineage (GTDB taxonomy): Bacteria > Acidobacteriota > Terriglobia > Terriglobales > Acidobacteriaceae > Sulfotelmatobacter. Next base: position 531,825 of record CAWJFA010000026.1, read on the forward strand.
CAAAATTTATCATAAGCTTCGGGTGGAGTATTATGCGGTGTCGCGTGACATCCGCTATCTCATCCCGCCGGCTGGCTTACATTGATTGGATGCGGGGACTGGCTTGCGTCCTGATGTTCCAGACTCATTGTTATGACTCGTGGCTTAGCCCGGGGGCGCGGCAAAGCAAGTTCTTCATGTACTCGCAACTGGGCGGGACCTTCCCGGCCCCGCTGTTCTTGTTTCTGGCGGGCATCTCGTTCGCATTGGTAACTGAAAAGCTGTGGAAGAAACATCTGGCGCCGGCGCAAATTGCTCGCACCACAATTCGCCGCGGCGCGGAGATTTTTGCCTTCGGCCTGCTTTTTCGTCTGCAGGAATACATTATTGCTTGGGGCTGGGCGCCGCCGAGCGACCTGCTGCGAGTGGATGTGCTCAACACCATCGGCCTCTCGATGATGCTGATGGGCGTGCTCTGCTGGCTCGTGCTGTGGCTTTGGCGCGGGGTACAGGTTAGGCTCGCGCTGGTTCTCGCGTCGGCGGGAACGGCTCTGCTGATTTCTCTGCTTACCCCGCCGCTATGGACAACCTGGCGTCCGGATTGGCTGCCGTGGCCTCTGGAGTCTTACATTAACGGCGTGCACAATCTAGGTACGCCGCAAGCCTGGCTTTTCCCTATTTTTCCGTGGAGTGCGTTCGCCTTCGCCGGACTGGCCGCCGGATTCATCTTGCAAGCCGAGTGGTCCCATAAGGTCGAAGCTTCGATTTTTTTCCTGGCGGGCGTGGCGGGGTTGGGGTTGATTGCAGCGGCGCGTTGGCTCGACGCCCGCCCGCAGCGGCTTTACGCGGTTTACGACTATTGGCACACCAGTCCAAATTTTTTCTTGATTCGCCTGGGCATGCTGCTTGTGATTCTAACGGGAAGCTATGCCTGGTGTCGCTGGGGCGCAGGACAGTGGGGATTCAGTCCTCTGATTCAACTGGGCCAGGCTTCACTTCTGGTCTATTGGGTACACCTCGAATTCGTTTACGGTCGTGCATCGATTCTTCCCAAACATAGCGTTAACATAGGAACCGCGTCTCTGGGATTATTAACGATCTCTCTGGCAATGCTGCTGCTTGCGTACCTGCGAACGCGATTGAAAGGGCGCGGCGCGGAGATGCTGGCCTGGTTTCGAAGTCCGGCCCGCGCGAGCTGAATCCTTCGACATTCGTCACCCCTAGCAGGGAGAGGAATCTGGTTTGTCTGTGCCATCAGCGTCAACACTACAAACAAAACGCAAAGTCCTTCGCTTCGCTCGGGATGACAGATGGTGATGGATAAAGAGTGGAATTAGCCGTTAGCGAAACTGCTTCGCGAACTCGACGACTTCGCGTTCGGCCCAGCGGCCATCATAGGCTGGATCGCCATCGCGCACGCCAACGAATGCGCAGTGCCCGCCATCCTCGACTTCGACGTAGGTAATGTTGCGATTGGAAATCAGCTGCTGGCGCGTCTCCGGCAAAATACGAATGAAGGGATCATTGACTGCGTGGATCACGAGCGCAGGTTTCGTAATTTGGCCGATCACATTGGCGGCAGCGGCCCGGTCGTAATAATCGTCCGCGCCCGAGAAGCCGCAGTAGTAAGCGGTCACACGGTCGTCGAAGTCTCGCAGAGTCTTGACGCCGCGCAGACGCGAGGCATCGAAGGTGCCGGGAAACAGACGCGATTTGCGGCGAAATCTCCGGAACAACTGCAGCAGAAAATAGCATTCGTAAATGCGATTCGCGGGCTCGTGCAGCGCATCGGCGCCGGCCGCGAGATTCACCGCCGGACAAACCGCTGTCACACCGCGGAACTCCGCAGGACCGTTGTTGCCCCACTCACCCGCAAGTTTCAGAACCAGATTGCCACCCATGGAGAAGCCAATGAGCACGAAGCCAGGGACCCGGTCGCGCTCAACGAGATTGCGCGCCACCGCCGCCACATCCGCGGAACGGCCTGAGTTATAAAGTGTGGGGGCACAATGATCCATGCCTCCGCAGTTGCGCTGGTTCATGCGCACCACGTTCATGCCCGCCGCCAGACCATTGCGGGCGATTCCCAGCATATATTGCGATTCGCTCGATCCCTCGAGTCCGTGGACCACGATTAGCGTTAGCGCGCGCCGGTCCTTCTGCCAGTGACAGTGGCAGAGCACGGAAACGCCGGCTTCCACTTCGATCAAGCGCTGCTCGGCCGGTGGCAGCTCAATTCGTCGCGGGAGAAAAAACGCGGCGAGAGTTTGCACGTGCCCACCACCAAGCCAACGACGAGGCCGGAATACATTGCGGATAAACTGCGGACGCGGCGGGGCGACGACGCTCTCCAGTTCAGTCCTAGGGCCGATTCGAGAATCGGGAGGCTCAGGCGCCAGCGCGCCAATTTGCGAAGTTCCCACAAATTGATTCTAATAGGATCAGTCAGCGCTACGGGAGTCAGTCATGCCGATTTTTGAATACATCTGTCAGGAATGTCAGCACGAATTTGAAGCCTTGGTTTTCGGCCGCGACAAGGCCAGGTGCCCTAAGTGCGATAGCAAGAAGCTGAGTCCACAACTTAGCGTTTTCGCGGTGTCGGCAAAAAGCTCCGGAGCAGCTCCGGCTTCCACGGGTGCGTGCGGCTCGTGCGGCGACCCACGCGGTTCTGGAGCCTGCTCGCTTGGCGACCTCGATTAGCGCCTCAAGGCTCGCGTCGCACGCCAGTCACCAAACTTTCGGCATTGTTTCGCGGTGACTGTGGTTACCTTTGTTTCCCTGCCCGGCGCCCCTACCATGCTTTGGAACTTGCCCCCAGCTAAGGAGCATCGCATGGACCGGCGCCGTCAGTCCCGTGTTTTTGTTGATCTTCCTGTACAGATTTGGGGTATGGACGCTAATTCCCGCCCCTTCACTCAGCCTGCCAGCCTGCGCTCAATCAGCGGCCGTGGGGCAACTCTACAGTGTGTGGACGCTCAACTGAAGCCTGGTGAACTGATTGATGTCCTTTACCAGGGCGCCAAAGGACAATTCCGCATTGTGTGGTGTGGTCAACCTGGAACTGAAACGGCCGGAGAAGTTGGCCTGGAAAATACTTCTGACGTCAGGCTTTGGGATATCGATCCGTTGCGTTGTGCGGCGGCGGTAGGCCAGGGATAGGCGAAACCGCTCTCGGATTTAGTCCTACGCCCTGAGTGCATAAGGAGTAGCAATGATCTCTCCGTTCTCCAGAATGATGGACCTCGCCGTTGAATGTCATTTCAAGAAAGATCGAAGCGGCCGTTTAGTTTTCATTCCATTTACCCTCAAGGGAAAGTGTTACTTCGTCGATTCAAAATCCGATGAAGAAAAGATCAAAGCGTTCGTCAAGATGTTTCGAAGCGCCGTTCAGCTGATCACCTGGCTGTCACTTCCAGCTATTTACGTTCCTGCGTTGATCCTGGATGGCTACGCGGGCATGAGCCCTCGGGGACACAGAATGGCGATTGCTTTTGGCGTACCTCTATTTTTCTGGCTAATCCTTGGCACGTTGGCATGGGCGCTTTGGGGCGTATACAAAAAAACGGTTCCGAGCCTGACTGACTCGTTGAGCGAAGTCGGACCTGATGTTAAAAGTCATCTAAGAGAAATCTCTCGTCAGCCCCGACGGCTAGCGCTGGTGTTCCTGGGCGCCGGAATTCTTCTTTTGGGTGTGGCTGTTCTTGGAGCGTGGTATTTTTCTCTCAATAAATCAGTGCACCCTGCCAAAATTCCTTCGGCAAGCGATCGAAGTTTAATCTCACCGATTCATTGAACCCCTTGCCGTCGCTTGAAACTAGCTCACTCGCAGGTTCTCGCGAAATAACCTCCAGCAGCGATCTCAGGTTGTAAACTCGCAGAGATGCACGTAAAGATTCTTGGGACAGCCGCCGGAGGTGCGTTTCCGCAGTGGAACTGCGCCTGCGCAAACTGCCGCGATGTGAGAGCCGGAACATTTCATGGAAAGCCGCGCTCACAAACACAAGTTGCCGTCACCGAGGATGGCCGTTCATGGTTTCTGCTGGGCGCGTCTCCGGACCTGCGCGCACAAATCGAAGCCACGCCTGAGTTGCATCCGCGCGACGGTTTACGCCAGTCGCCCATCGCTGGCGTAGTCCTGGCCAATGCCGATCTTGACCATGTTCTTGGACTGCTACTTCTACGAGAGCTCCAACCGCTGCGTATCTACGCCACGGTTTCGGTTCGCCGCATTCTCGCCGAGAACAATTCGATGTTTGGGATGCTGCAGCGTATTCCCGATCAAGCCGTCTGGATTGATGTTGCATCGGGAAACGAATTTTCTTTGTGCGGCGCTAAAGGCGAGGACTCCGGCCTCCGTTGCCAGGCGCGGTCGTTGAGCGCTCATTATCCCTCTTATGTCACGGCAGAGCGCCAATCGCAACTTTCCCCCGGCGAAGCCTCTCTGGGCTTCTTCATCAGTTCGAATTCCGGCTCTCGTTTTGCGTTTATGCCGGCAGTCGCTCAAGTGGATGATGCATTACTCGCGGAGCTCGACACCTGCGACGTTCTGCTGTTCGACGGTACATTCTGGGGCGATGATGAATTGATTCGGGTTCAGGGCGGCGGCCAAGCGGCGCAACAGATGGGCCACGTCCCGGTCGAAAACACTTTGGTCAAGTTGGCGGAAGTCCGCCGCCCGCGTAAAATATTTCTACACATCAATAACACCAATCCCATGCTGGACGAGGCAAGTCCTCAATATCGCCGGGTGCGGAGCGCGGGCTGGGAAGTGGCGGAGGATGGATGGCAGTTCGACCTGTAGAAACCGAGATCGCATCGCAAAGCGCCCGATTGCTTTCGCTCGAAGAGTTACGTGCGCAATTCCAGGCCACCGGCGAGGAGCGGTATCATCACAAACATCCTTTTCATCTACGGATGCACGAAGGCAAACTCAGCCGCGGACAACTGCAGGCGTGGGCGCTGAACCGCTACTACTATCAGAGCATCATCCCGATCAAGGATTCGATCATCCTTTCGCGCGGTCCAGACCCGGTGTTTAGACGCGCGTGGCGCAAGCGTGTGGTCGATCACGATGGTGATGCCACCAGTGAAGGCGGCATCAAACGCTGGATAAAGTTGGCGGAAGCCACGGGTCTCGATGCCGCACAGGTTCGCTGCGGTAAAGGAATTCTTCCGGCAACGCGTTTCGCGGTCAATGAATATCTGAACATTGTCCGCAGCCGGTCGCTGCTGGAGGCAGTCGCGTCTTCGCTGACAGAATTGTTTTCGACGAAGTTGATTACCCTGCGCGTGGAAAGATTGCGCCAGCACTATCCGTGGCTGGCGGGTGGTCTGGATTATTTTGAGGCTAGACTCTATCAGGCGCCGGAAGATTCGCAATTCGCGGTGAACTATGTATATGACAACGCGAAGACGCGAGCTGAGCAGGAGTTGGCGATCCAGGCGTTACGCGACAAATGCGACATCTTGTGGGCGCAGCTCGATGCGCTCTACTTCGCTTACGTGCAGCCGGGGTGGCCGCCGCCCGGAGCATTCCAAATTGAGGCCGGCTAGGATGGCGCCTCCGGAAGATTCGAGCTTGCCGCGCCTGGCGGCCGGTTGCCGCTGGGGCGGGACCGAACAAGACCGCGTGGTTCTTTTTCCCGAAGGCGCAATCAAACTGCAAGGGACGGGACGCCAGGTTCTGGAGCGCTGCGACGGCGCGCGCACGTTCGGCCAAATCATCGGAGAATTACAGGCTCAGTTCGGCGATGCCGATCCCGCAAAGATTCGTGCCGACATCAGCCAGTTTCTGGAGCAATTGCGTCACAAGCGGATTGTCGATTATTAGTTCGTTCACGATTTCCCGGCAGCACTGATGATTCCCAACCCGCTCGCACTCATCGCCGAGATCACGCACCGCTGCCCGCTGCATTGCGTGTATTGCTCGAATGCCCTCGAACTGGCGGCAGCAAGTTCCGAACTTTCCACGTCAGAGTGGGTCGACATTTTTCAACAGTCCGGCAAACTCGGAATGCTGCACGCGCACTTGACCGGCGGCGAACCGCTGGCGCGGCCAGATCTGGTGAATCTCATTGCAGGCGCCCGCGCCGCGGGGCTCTATACCAACCTCATCACCTCCGGCGTGGGACTGGCTGAAACCCGCTTGCAGGAGTTCGTCGATGCTGGACTCGATCACATTCAAATCAGTTTTCAGGATTCGCGCGAGGAAGCGGCAAATTGGATTGCGGGAGCGAAAGCGCACGCGCACAAAATCGAATTGTCGCACGTTATCCGAAAGCACAAGATTGCGTTCACCGTGAATCTTGTTATCCACCGGCAGAATATCGACCATCTCGAAGAGATGATTTCTTTCATCGAACAACTGGCTCCTGAACGCATGGAGATTGCCCATACTCAGTATTACGGATGGGCATTACAGAATCGAAGCGCATTGCTTCCTACGCGGGGGCAACTTGAAAAGTCCGTGCAGACGGTGACGGCCGCTGAAAAACGCCTCGCCGGACGCATCCGTGTCGATTCCGTGGTACCAGACTATTACGCGCGGTTTCCCAAGGCCTGCATGGGGGGCTGGGGCCGTAGATTGATGCTCATCAATCCTGGAGGAAAAGTTCTTCCTTGTCATGCCGCGGAAGTGATCCCTGGCATGACGTTCGAAAATGTTCGGGAGCGGACGCTCGAGTTCATCTGGCAGCAGTCTTCGTCGTTCCAGCGCTTTCGCGGAGAAGAATGGATGCCGGAACCCTGCCGCAGTTGCGATCAGCGCACCATAGACTTCGGGGGATGCCGCTGCCAGGCTCTGCTGCTGACCGGGAACGCAGCTGCTACCGATCCCGCCTGCTCACTCGCACCTGAGCATCACATTGTGGAGGCAGCGTTGGCGGAAGCCAACTCCAGCGCGGCTGTTTCGCAACCAGTTCCAGCGGCATCGTTCGTGCAGTTGCAGCAGCGAAGCGAAAAGCTCTGGAGCTACCGCACCAATCCCAAGTAATCGCGGTAGTGGTGCCGTTTGATAAATGAAGCGGGCCAGACGCGCGATTATTGCGTCGCAAAGAACGCGACGCTTCGCGCGGCCCGCCCAGATTCCTCACGGCGCAAAGAACGCTTGTTCGGAATGACAATCAAAATGCACCGCTCCGTAATCGCCACTGAGTAGCGGCGCGGGGCAGCCGCGAATCGCTACCATCGCAAGCCAATCGTGATCGGACGTACATCGGTGGTTGTGTTGTTAGCCGATCCATGAATGAGCCGATACTCTGCGTAGATTTCGACGCCACTGGGCATCTTGCGGGCGACGCCTGCTCCAACGTTGTATCCGAATTCGTTCTGGCTGGAATTTACGAAGCTGCCATTGAGGGGAATGCTGAGATTGGAACACGCGCCCCACCATATCCAGAAGGGATTACACCCCGAACCTGGAACTCCAGTCGCGGAACTCAGATTTCCGCCGCGATGAAAGAAGCCTGGACCCAGGACCACATATCCGCTATAAACCTTGTTCACAGGAACGTTGATGATGGGATCGAGGGTGATGGCCGCTAGATAGCTTCGAGCGCCGCTCGCCTGCGCCAGTTCCAGAGTGGAGACACGCAGCGGCAAGTCCGCAAAAATTAGATCTGCGCGCAAGCCAAAATATTTATTGGCGTTGCGAGCGACGCCAACCGTGCCTCCAACGCCTCCGCCCCTGACAAACGTCTTAGTCGTTCCGCTGTCGACGTTGGCGCCAACGCCTATGTTGTAATTCCAGTTCTTGAAATCGTGCGGGCGCCTTTTCCGGCGAGAAGTTGACTCCTCGTCAGCCGGTTCCTGTCCGTTGGCAGGTTGTTGTGCGGTGGGAGTTGGCGACGCCGGTTGTTGCGCAGCGGGGACTGGGGCCGCAGGCGTGGGCGCTGGAGTTTGATCGGCAGGCGCTGCCTGGGCAAGTGCGGGCAGTCCCGACAGACTCATAAGGAGCAAACTTGTTAGAACCAACAGCGTCAACGCGCTCGCAGTCGCAAACTTTCCCATCATCCATTCTCCTCCCATAACCGGGCGTGGTGGCGGACCGCAGCGCTCGGCATGGAGAGGCGCCGTCTGGTAAAGGTTCCGCTTGTGATTCCTTGCAAGAAGGCATTCGCCGTGCTTGCGGCGGATCGCATCATCTTACCAACTTTGATGCTGACTGTGCCTGCCAAGCCGCCCGACTTCGGGTTCGCGCAAGCGATCTCCCCACGTATGATAAAAATGAGTTTCACTCGAGAGCCGACTTTGCACAAGATTCCGCCAGCACAGGCAGTGGATGCCAAACCCGACGCCCTTCCAGGGGAGCGCATTCCCGCACGCCGGGTTGCTTTGGTCGGCTTCGGAACTGTTGGCCGCGCCGTAACCAAAATTTTGTTCGAGCGCACAGACGGCGTGCTCCGTTTGACGCACATCTGTAATCGCAACGTTGAGCGCAAGAAACAGGCTTGGGTGCCTGGCAACGTAGTTTGGACCGACGACGTTCAGGCGATCGTGAACTCTGATGCCGACATCGTCATTGAGTTGATCGGTGGCTCAACGGCCGCGGAGGATCTGGTACGAAGCGCTTTGGGCGCGGGCAAGTCAGTGGTGACGGCGAATAAGCAGCTCATTGCCCGTCACGGTCCGGAGTTGTTGCAGCTTGCCAGCACGAATGGTTGCCAGCTTGAGTTTGGAGCGTCGGTTGCGGGAGGAGTTCCGGTTCTGCCCGCGCTGCGAACCGGGCTCTGCGGAGATCGCTTGCACGGCATTGCTGGAATTCTGAACGGCACATGCAATTACATTCTGAGCCGCATTGAGGCCGCCCGCATCCCGTTCAGCGAAGCGCTGGAAGAGGCGCAGGCCCGCGGCTACGCTGAAGCGGACGCCAGCGAGGATCTCGATGGCGGAGACGCTCGAGCCAAACTTTCCATTCTTGCATTAGCCGGGCTGCGGGTCCGGGTCTCTCCCGGAGACATTCGCGCTCGTACAATTCGAGCAATTGACGCGTTCGATTTCGATTATGCCGCCGATCTGGGCTGTACCATCCGTCAGATTTCGCGCGCCGATTTGAAAGAAACGACATTGTTTGCCGAGGTTGGTCCCAGCCTGGTTCCTACTTCGTCGCCCTTCGGACGCGTACAACGAAATCTGAATCTGGTTTTAACCTCGGGAGAATACGGCGGCGACATGGCTTTTCTGGGCGCGGGCGCTGGAGGAAATCCAACCGCGGTTGCGGTAGTCTCAGACTTAATGTTTGTTGCGGAACGTCTCACGGCAGGGGCGCGACAGCATGGCCCGCTGAGCCTCGTGTCGCCTAAGATAAGTTGTGACTTTGAGACACCCTGGTATCTTCGCTTAGTGGTGAAAGATCAGCCAGGCATCATCGCAAGCCTGGCTGCGATTCTCTCGGCTCATCAACTGAACATTGATGCTGTGCTGCAGAAACCGGGATTCGACAAAAATGCTCTGCCTTTTGTCATCACACTGGAGCCTTGCCGCGACGCGCAATTAAACCCGGCGCTACAGGAAATGTCGGCGCTGCCTTTTACGCTGCGTCCGTGCCTCTGCCTGCCTATCTTGCGCTAGTGCAATGTGATCGACCGATCGACGAGACTTAGTGTCTGGCTGGCCTTACCGTGCGTTCTACTTCCAAAAAGGATTTTTCAGGCCCGCTGGGGCGAGAGCGCTATTCGACTTAGCTTCCGTGCCAGAATCGTCGGATATTTTTTCGTCCTGTAAACGCGACGAAGGAGCATGGAGTTCATCTTCGCTGCGGTAAGCCGGTGTCATAGGAGAAGAATATTCTGAGTTCATCGGTACCTCCACAATGTTTATGATCTAGATTCATTGAAACACCGGAACAACGGTGAGTGGCCCGCAAAATCTTGATGCCTTGCATCGAAAAATCAACTGCGCAGAATTAGCTGCTCTGGCGGAGTTTCCGGGCACCGCGACAAAGCTGCTACGATGGCAGTCACTTGAGGCTTCTTCGGACGTCATAAATTTCATCGTCAAGGAAGACTTTCATGAAATACCGCAAGCTCGGCCGAACCGGATTCAAAGTCAGCGACATTGCCTATGGACTCTGGGGTATGAGTGGCTGGAGCGGGTCCGACGATAAGCAATCGCTCGAATCCCTCCAGCTCTCCGTCAACTCGGGTTGCAACTTCTTCGATACCGCATGGGCTTACGGCGACGGAAAAAGCGACAGTTTGCTCGGCGAAACCATGGCACGCAATCCCAAAAAGCGCTTGTATGCCGCTTCCAAGGTTCCTCCGGCCAACGGACAATGGCCCGCGCTTCCAAAATACAAGTACAGCGACGTATTTTCTGCGGACCATGTCTTCAAGTATGCCGACCTGATTCGCAAGAAACTTCGCGTCGACTCAATTGACGTGTTGCAGTTTCACGTGTGGGATGACAGTTGGACCGACAATCCGGAATTCCGCTCGACGGTTGAGAAGCTAAAGGATGGAGGGTGGATTCGCTACTTCGGCCTCAGCCTGAACCGGTGGGAACCGGAGAATGGCATCAAGGCTTTGCACACGGGGTTAGTCGACGTAGTGCAAGTGATCTACAACATTTTCGATCAGGCGCCTGAAGATAAGCTGCTTCCCTTGTGCCAGGAACTCAACGTGGGCGTGATTGCGCGCGTGCCTCTCGACGAGGGAAGTCTGGGCGGCAAGATGACGCTGGAAACCCGCTTCCCGAAAAACGACTGGCGTTCCGGCTATTTCGGGCCGGAAAATTTGGCGAATACTATTGGACGCGTCGAAAAGCTAAAGAAGATTCTGCCTACGGGCATGACGCTTCCGGAAATGTCGTTGCGCTTCATCCTCTCTCATCCCGCAGTCAGCACCACAATTGTTGGAATGCGCAGCCCGGAGCATGTGCAACAGAACATTGCCGCCAGTGACGCTGGCCCGCTCGATTCGGGATTGCTCACTGAATTAAAAAAACATCGCTGGGACCGCAAGCCACAGCGCTGGTCGGATTGAGAGTTTCCGAGCAGCCGACCATCCAGGTGTGAGGCTCACCAATTTCTGACGCTAGATCGCGGAAGGCTCGTCGTTTAAATGCTACGGCGTGGAACTCTCATGTGGGAAAGTTCGTATAGTCTCACGTGGCAAAAGATTAAAGATATGGTGGACCCTGGGCGCACCTAACGAGAACGAACTTCGCCTATAACTTCAGAGGAACTCATGAGCAATCGACTGCTGGCGCGTGCGCTGTCCGCGCTCGTTGTTGTGTGCTTTGGGCCGGCGACGTACGCGCAGCGCGTTGATAAGGGCATAGTAATCGAAAATGTCACTCTGCTCTCGCCGGAGCGCGCCGCTCCGCTGCAGCATGCGGATGTTGTTCTCCGCGGTGGCAAGATCGCCGAAATCGGCACAAATCTGGTTGCCGGTTCACATGCCCGGCGGATAGACGGTAGTGGGCGATTTCTCATCCCTGGACTGATCGATTCGCACGTGCACGCGGGTCACTCCGCGGCGCTGGATGACGACACGATCGATGCTCATCCAGAACTTTGGGCTGCATATCGTGCGCAGGTTCCCCGCGCCTATCTCGCCTTCGGCTTCACATCGATCATCGATCTCGACCTCACTGCCAGCGACCAGGCATGGTTTGAAGGAACGCCATTGCATCCCCGCTTCTACTCGTGTGGCAGAGGAATAAAGGTCGCTGGCGGATATATGGCATTCAATGTTCCACCACTTTCGTCACCGAGTTTTCCAAATTTGGTTTATGAACCGAAAGAAGCGGAACATTGGCCCAAATCACTGGATCCCGGCGATTACATCGCCGAACGTGCGGTGTCACGAGCGGCGGCCGCGGGAGCCATTTGCGTGAAGGCCTTCGTGGAATCCGGATTCGGCATGTTCAACTGGCCCTATCTGCGCACCGAGACGCTGCAAAAGGTCCAGGCTGCCGCCAGGGAGCGCAAGTTAGTGCTGATGGTTCATGCCAACAGCGTTGACAGTTGGCGGGCAGCGCTAGATGCTCATGCTGACATCATCGCGCACGGCCTCTGGGTTTGGCCGGGCGACTTCGGCAACTCCGCGCCACCTCCAGCCGCGAGTGATGTGATTGCGGACGCGGCGCGCTCGGGCACGCATGTACAGCCTACGCTGCAAACTGTTGCCGGTGAGCGCGCGATGATCGATCCAAGCCTGCTCGACGACCCCAGACTCGCTCTGGCACTGCCTCCGGCGGTGATAGGGTATTTGCGGTCGGCTGACGGCATGAAGGCCCGCACTGCGTTGCTGGATGGATATCGCAAAGCCTCTCCACCGCCCGGTTTCGAGCCATTGCTTACGGCTGCAATTGACAGAACCCGAGCGACGTTCAAACTCATGTTGCAGGACCATATTCCTCTCCTTTTCGGAAGCGACACACCCGGGGTCGATGGCTTCGGCAATCCGCCGGGGCTGAACGGGCGGCTTGAGCTGCAGAATTGGGCGGATGCTGGCGCTCCATTGCCTCTGATCCTGCGCGCCGCGACGCTCGACAACGCAACGGTCTTCGGACTGGGGCACGAACTAGGCTCCATCGAGGTTGGCAAGAGAGCCGACTTGCTCCTGCTCAAGGAAAATCCGCTCACGAATGTTTCAGCGTATGACTCGATAGAAACAATCTTTCTCAATGGCGAGCCAATCGCGCGTGAAGCGCTGCGGGCACACAATTAGCGAAGGGCAACTCGAAATCCAATCCCAGTTAAAATCCAGCGATTGCACCCGAGTTGCGGGCCTTGCGGGCCATCCGGGACTGTAAATACGTCGAAGCCGATTGCTTTGCCCTACGACCTCTGGTAGTAGCCAGTGCCGCAGTCTAGTCTCGTCTGTCTGGAACCTTTCTGTCGGAACCATGAAAACAAATTCGCGGCAGACCGCATTCGCGCTGACTTTATTCGCAGTCTTGATAACGGCAACTCTCAACGCTCAGAACTCGCGCGGAACGCTGCGTGGCACGGTGCAGGACGCCACGGGCGCCCGCATCGCTTCGGCCAGAATTGTCGCCCAACTTGTGGGCTCCTCCGTGCAGCGCGAAGCCACCAGTGAAGATCGCGGTGAGTTTCGTCTCGATGATCTCCAACCCGGCAACTACCGCATGAATGTCAGCGCCGCCGGCTTTACCCCGGCACAAGCCGATGTCGTAATCGCCGTCGCTACCGTCCGCGATGTTACGGTCACGATGAAACCCGCGGGAGCATCGGAAACCATCAACGTGCAGGCGAACTCGTCCTCGATTACAACCGAAACGACTGACACGTCGAGCGCGGTGCGCGGAGGCGTAGTGGGCAGTCAGGACCTGCAAAATCTGCCGCTCCCGGCGCGAAGTTTCGCCAACATTGCCTATCTGGTGCCTGGAACCGAGCCCGTCGAGCCTTCCGACCCCACGAAGGCCCGCATCACCGCGGTCTCGACCGGTGGAAGCTCCGGCCTGAACAACGAGCTATCGGTCGATGGCGCCGAAGACTCCGACGACTGGATCGGCGGATTCCTGCAAAACTTCTCGCCCGATGGCGTTCAGGAATTCGCCGTGCGCACCTCGAACGAAGACGCCGATACGGGTTGGACAACGGCCGGGTCGGTCGTGATTACCACGAAGCGCGGCAGCAACGAGTGGCACGGGAGCGGGGCGTTCTATGATCGCCAGGCCGCATTGAATGCGCGTTTCCCCATCGAGAATCCGGCGCCCAATCCAAAGCAGCCGTTCTCCCGCCAGAACTATGTTGGAACTCTCGGTGGTCCTGTCGCAAAAGACAAAGTCTGGTTCTTCACTTCTTTCGAGAATGTCCACGAAAACGCGAGCATCGCCTACAGCCCAGCCAGCACCACGCAATTTGACGCGCTCGCCCAATTGGCTTCAGAGGGACTCATCACCGGCATTCCTTCCATCCCTGTTCCCGCCACGGTTCCCATTCCCTTCCGCGACTACCTCGGTTCGCTGCGCATGGACTGGGCACAATCGCCGAAATCGACTTGGTTCCTGCGCACATCGCAAGACAGCTATATCACGCACAACGCACTGGTGCAGCAGGCAACGCTGCCGTCGACTGGCCTGACCACGCACAACAATTACTGGAATGTAGCGCTCGGCAATAGCTATACCTTCAATTCGACCTGGCTGGGCAATCTGGTTCTCGACGCCAGCTTGTTGCATCTCACGCAGACTCGGAATTCCGATCTTGGCTTCGCTATACAGTTTCCCTTCAGCGTGACGGCTCTGACAGTCTCCGGCTTCGAAACTTTCGGCGACAATCAGTTTGCCACCCCGATCACCCTTTTCCCCGACCTGCGCAATCAGGACAAATATCAATTCCGTTACGACATGAGCCACGTGGTGCGTGACCATGCGTTCAAGTTTGGTGTCGATTTCATTCACGAACCCGTGCTGAGCGGCGCGTTCGCGGCGACGGCCGAGCAGTTCACCACCTATCCCTCGAACCCCGATTGCTACATCAATCCGCCCGGCCCCGATTGCGGCGGCATCACGACCGCCTTGCCGTTTTATTACACTCCTCCCAGTGCGATGTGTAATCCGCCTCCGGACCCGACTACTGGCATCAGTTGCACGTTTACCCCTGCCGGGGACGGCAGCTTTTCGCAGAATATTCAGCGTCTCGCCTTCTACGCCGAGGACTCCTGGCGGGTCTCGCGCCAACTCACAGTCAACTACGGCTTGCGTTACCAGACGACTTGGGGGCTATTCGTGGGTTCGGGGCGCAGCCAAGCCGATAACGCCGCGTACGTGACGCTGCAGGCTTTGCAGATTCCGATTGTGCCCACCGTTCCGAGTGACTATCGCAAGCAAATCGCGCCTCGCCTCGGCATTGCTTACTCGCCCGGCAGCAGCGGGAAGACGGTAATTCGCGCCGGGTTTGGCTTGTACTACGACGATCTCGCGCAGAATGGATGGGCGACGGCATTTCAGGGCGTCAACCACTCGAACTTCACCACCGGCACGTGCAGCCTTACCGGGGGCCCAGGCACTTATACGCTCACCGGCGCGGGCTGCCTGATTGGCGGCGCCGGAGCCACGGGTAATCTGATCGGCTCGTCTTACAAGACTCCCTACGCCATTCATACTACGGGCGGGGTTCAGCACGCTTTCAACGAACATTGGCTGATGAGCGCCGATTACGTACACGAGCAGGGCAATCACGGATACCGCGGCTTCCCCTACAGCAGCGGCGCCAACCTATTCACTCCGCTCATTTCCACGGCAGACCCAAACTATGCCGCCGATCAAACGGCTGTGGTGCCGAGTGTCAATGTGTTCGAGTCTGACAATCGCTCCGGCTACAACGGGCTGATGCTGCATCTGCAAGGCAACATGCGCCGCTTCAATCTGGTGGCCAACTACACGCTCTCCAAGGCGCAGACCTGGGGATGCCTGCTGGGCGAACTGTTCGACTATGTGGATGGCGTGTGCCCACAAGAGCCCGGCCAACCAAATGCGGGGTTCCTGAATGCCTTCGGAAAAGGCGATTATGGCCCGTCGGGCGAAGACGTTCGCCATCGCTTCGTGCTGGCCGGCACAGTACACCTTCCCGGCGGTTTCGAGCTGAGCACCATTAACCAGTTTGAGAGCGCCCGGCCCATCACGATCACTAACGCGAGCAACACCGACCGCATCTATGTAAACGGAGCGTACACAAGCCTCGACCAATTTCGCGGCACGCCTTACATCCAGTCAGACCTGCGGGTCACGCGCCCCTTCAAAATCAACGAGCGGTGGCAGGTCGACCCGTTCATAGAGTTCTTCAACCTGTTCAACCGCAACAATCCCGGCGCGAACTTCGCGGTGAATGTGGCGCAGCTTCCCGTCCCGGCGGCGCAGATGATGCCAAATGCGCAAGGCATCACGAATGTGACCAGTGTTTGCACGGTTGCGGACTGTTCCCAAACCGCGCCCATCACCAGCCTGAAGCAGCTTGAGATTCCCGAGGGCGCCTTAGGAGATTTCTTCGGCCCGGGCACAACTGTCGGCATCCCCTTCGCAGCACAGTTGGGCGTGCGGGTGAATTTCTGACATCCCGCCCCAGCTAAGGTCGCCTTACCGCACCAGCCACTCCGTCGCCGTGTGGATCCGCAACAGGAGTTCGCTGTAAGTGATAGCGAGTGTGCCCACGACCGCTACAGCAGTGCCCAGCACATATACCAGCGAATAGGTGGGGAACGGACTGTCCTGCCGCTCCGTCCACGCAAGAAGCCGTGCCACACGCTCATTCACCGATTCCGCAGGGCTGCGGACTAAAGCCGTTGTGAGCTCTGGGGCCGGAGCGAGCTGGGCCAAGCGCGACAACTTGATCACAGCCGAGGCCAAATCCAGCGCTTCGGAAGCGTTCGACACCGCTGCATCGTCGGCAGCCATTTCAGTGGCTTCCCGCCACGTGCGTTCCAGTTCCGCGGTTCCCGGAAACGCTATCAAGCACAGAATCAGCTTTCGGAGATTATCGCGGTGACGTATATGAACGACCTCATGGCGCAACGCGCTTTGCAATTCACGTTCGCTTAACGAAGACTCCGCCGCCTTCGACAACCATACGGTGGGCCTGAGAATGCCGGCCGCGGCGAGAGGAGGAGCATCCGCGGAACTCCGCAGAGAAAGCGCGACCGAACCCGAACTGACTACACGGGCCGCGCTCGACCACTGCGCAACCGTTCGCGAAACTCTGATCAACGCCAACATCGCATTTCGTGTTCCCGCCAGCACTACGGCGATCCCGCACAAGCTCAGCAGCTCGGGCACACTGCCGATAGGTTCTTTCACTGTGCGAGGTTCGAGAAGTAAAAATGAGGGCACGACAAAAGCAAACGTCACTGTCGTCGCGACAATGAATGGAGCCAACCGCAAGGCGAAAAGCAGGTCCGCGCATCGTCTGGCCGAACGGTGATGGGCGCGGAGCCATACGCTTCGCCACAACACGCTAACCGACGCCGATAGCGCGCAGTAAAGCAGGATGAAGATCGAGAAAGAAACCGCGAGCCCGCGCACTGCGAACATTATTCTTTCTCCTTCTGGCCCGGGATACCTTGACCCAGTTCACGGCGCTTGCGTTCCACTAACTTCTGCAGATCATCGAGCAATTGCGTGTCACGCTCCCCCAGAATTTCCACCAGAAACGAAAGCGGCAAGGACGAAGCTGGACTCCCATCCAGCAGTTGCCGAAAAGCATGGCTTGCTGCCTCTCGATTCAATTCTTCCCGGCTAAATCGGGGAGTGTAGCGGAAGGCCCTCCCCTCCTCCGATCGCGTGAGGAGGCCTTTCTTGAACAACCGGTCGAGCGTGGTCATCAACGTCGTGTACGCCAGGTCCCGGAACTCATCTTCGACCAGTTCGCGGACGGTGGCGTTGCCTTTGGCCCACAATCCGTCGAGCACCCGCTGCTCCAATGGCCCAAGCTGGCGCGATGGCTTTCGAGATGGATGCAAAATACGTTTCATTTCGCTTCCCGGTGACTTCCGCATTCTACCGCGAGTCGGGCTGGGGAGTTGGGTGTCGTCAGCGACTTTTTGTCTTTATGGGGCGGTGCACTCGAAATCAAAGGCGCGGGCCCAGGGAGCCTAGGGCGCTGCCGCAGCGCATCGGGGAAGGGTACAAAGCCGGGAGGGAAAATCTGGGGTGGGAAACGGGAATCGAACCCGCAACCGTCGGAGCCACAGTCCGGTGCTCTGCCAGTTGAGCTATTCCCACCGCCAGGTTGATTATACAACCGCCGTTCTGATGGATGTCAGAAAGCTCGTCTTAGAAAGGCGAGTACAATTTAAGCGCGGACGACGTGGAGTTCAACTCTTTTGGACTTCAAGGAGTACTAACAAGGACGTTCAACCTCGCCCTACTCCGACGTATTCAAATCCCATGGCGCGCAGGCGCACGGCATCGAGCAGGTTCTTCGTATCTACGATGATCGGTTTCTTGAGCAAGTGTTTGATGCGGTCAAAATCGAGCGCGCGGAACTCGGGCCAGCCCGTGCCCACAACCAGAGCGTCCACCCCCTCCGCAGCGGCGTAGGCCGATTCGCAATAGCGCACCGAACCGTTCAACCGCGTCTTGGCCTCGGAGATTGCGACAGGATCATAAGCGCGCACGCGCGCGCCTTTGGCAACCAATGTCTCGGCCAATCGCACTGCGGACGAGCCGGCCACCGAATTCGTATTCGGCTTGAAGGCGAGACCGAGAATTCCAACATCTTTGTTCTCGACCGAATTCAATGCGAATGCGATCTTATCGACCAGGCGATCTGCGAGAGTATGGTTGACGTCTCGCGCCGCACCCAACACCTTGAGTGGAAGGCCATTGCTCTTCGCCAATTCCGCGAGCGAATCCATGTCCGACTCGGCAAACACGCCGCCCATTCCAGCTCCCGGCTGCAGACAGCGTGGAGCAATTTTCTTGTCCAGGCCCAGAGCAAGTGCCAGGCTGACTGCATCGGCGCCGACGCGTTCGCACAAAGCTGCGACCTCATTGATAAAAGAAATCTTTGTCGCTACGAAAGCCGTCGCCGACTCCCGCACCAGTTCCGCCGTCGCCTGATTGGTTACGATTACCGGCACACCCCGCATCACCAGCGGATGAAAGATCTGCTTGAGAACCTGAACCGCTTCGCCGGATGTTGATCCCAGAATCAGGCGGTCGGGCCAGTTGAAGTCTTCTACCGCGCAACCGTCGGTGAAGAACATGGGCTGAGAGACGATCGTCCCCTGCAGTCCGGCCTCCTTAAAGGATTTCTCGAGAGCGCCAGCCGTGCCTACTGCTACCGGCGTGACAATGATCAGAATTGGAGGTTTCGCCGCCAGGCGTGCGATTCGCATCGCGACATCGGCCAGGTTTTCCGCCCCATCTTCGGCGAGAAAAATGACCTGCGTCTTACGTGCAAAGGACTCGATGTCGGTGGAATAAGCCAGACGCCCTGCCCGTACGTTTCGCCGGATGACCTCTTTGAGATTCTTCTCGAAGAACGGGATATTGCCTTGGGCCATTTCGACCATGCGCGACCGATCGGGATGACAGCAGGAAACGGGGGTTCCAAAATCCGCCAGACAAGCCGAAATCACCGTTCCCAGATAACCCGAACCGTAGACCCCGATCTGCATGTGCTGCCCTCCGGCTTAGCTGAAGCCCACGTCGGATGCGGCTCCCGGCGCGGGATTCCAACCATTCCCTCTCTTCTGTTTACAGTGCGGCCCGAGGGTTCGCAATGCACGGGAGGGAAATGTACCAGGGGCCATACGGTTTCTGCGGGGAGTAACGTAATGGGCAGGTAACCAGTCCGAGGTTACTCCTGCTCCGAGGACTATCAGGGCGAAACCAGGCTTCCACCAAGGGGCACAGGGGCCAGGTCCACCCAGCAGTTAGGCGCATCTTCGCGCACAAAGGTAAGACGGTCGAGCAGAATGCGGCGGCTTCCCGAGTACTGTCGCCAGCGCTGGCGCGCGATCTGCAGAGCTTGCTCGGCCGCCTGTTCGGTAGCCATTTTCGCAATAGTAAGGTGCGGGATGTAAGGCCATTCTTCCGCACAGGCAAGAATGTGGTGATTCAACTGGGCGTGCAACTGTTCGAGACGTGACGCCCCATGAGCCACGCCGATGTAAACGGTCGGTGTGGTGGGGACGAACGATTCCATATCGCCCAGCGTTACTTCGAAGGGTTCGGCATGACCGCAGATTCGCGCCAGCAGCTGCAATGCGTCGCTTTCGCTTCCCTGCAGGGGCCGTGGCGGGAGAAGTGTGAGGTGAGCCGCGAGATGAGGCAAGTCGGGATGCAGCTCTCGCCGGAGGTTCTCGACGAACTCCCCCACTGGACTCTTGACGTAGGCGACTAGCGCATACCGCAGGCTCGGCATATCCGGTAAAAAATTATAGCGCGTTCCGTCGTTTATAATCGGAGCTACCCGTTGATTCACGAGAGTCGTCGGCAAAATGTCGGGGCGTAGCGCAGCCTGGTAGCGCACCTGCCTTGGGCGCAGGGGGTCGTAGGTTCAAATCCTATCGCCCCGACCATTTCATTCAAATTCGCGGGCCATTCAGCCGATTCCCGAATCGATTCCAAGGGGCGAAAAGAAGCGGCGCGAGCCCAAGGATGTGGACTCGCGCCGGTAGGAATCAGGCTGCCTGTGCTCTAGTCAAAAAGTCACCGCTAGAGGGCAACGCTGATGGCAACGTTTACGCCCGGATACATGGGATTGCACAAGTAATACATACCGTTAATCTCCACCACGTAGACGTTTTGCGTATACAGCCAATTGCTCGGCCAGGGGTCTACGAATCCGAAGGAATAGCCGCCGTATTGGAAGCGGTGGTTCTGGTAATCACCTTGGCTGACGCGAAAACTGTGGTCCCGTCCAAAATTGGCCCGATAACGATCGTCGGGAATGCGGCCACCGCCGCCGCCCTGCGCCTTCTTTTCGGGCTGAGCGTTATGTGCCGGTTGCTGAGCGTTTCTCGGTTCCGGCTTAGCGTTATTGTGTTGCTCTTGCGCGTTTTTCTGCTCCGGCTTGGCGCTCTTTTCCTGCTGCTGAGCGTTCCTTTCTTCTGGCTTAGCGTTCTTCTCCTGAGGCTGTGACTTGCTCTCCTGTGGCTTGGCCGACTTTTCCGGTTGCGCTTGTTTCTGCTCCTGTTTAGCAGGCTTATCTTTCTGTTCTTCCTGCTGGTCGTGCTGTTCCTGCTGTGCGTACCCCGGAGCCACCGCTCCGAGGAACAAAGACAATGCTGCTGTACTGATGACTGCGACAAGTTTCATAGATACCTCCATTATCGTTAGCTACATGGGCTGTCTTACTGCAAGTTCCCAGCCGTTGGATTGACCGGATTGCCGATTGCTTCGCCGGACACAACGAGTTCGACTCTCCGGTTCTGCTGCCGGCCGGCGGAGTTATCGTTGGAGGAAACCGGCGACGTATTGCCGAAGCCTTTGGCCGAGACTGAATTTCTTCCTACGCCTTGTTGCACCAGGTAATCGCGCACTGAGCCGGCACGATTTTCCGACAGGGTTTGATTCATAGCATCGCCGCCGACGTTATCGGTATAACCACCGACTTCAATGTTAAGTCCAGGATAGGCGAGGAGAATTCCGGCAACCTTGGCCAACTTCTCGCGTGCCCCCGGCTTTAATGAGTACCTTCCGGAGTCGAATAACACGTCGGACATGCTGACAATAAGTCCCCGTGCGCTATCGCGAGTCTGGAGAATGGAATTCAGCTGCTCAGACAACCTTGCACGCATGGCCGCTTTGTCGGTATCGGCCTGTTGCGCGTTCAACTGGGCCTGCTGTGCCACGAGGCGGGACTGTTCCGCGTCCGCCTGAGCTGCCGAAAGAGCCGTTGCTGACGCAGCCTGGTTATTTGCCATATCCGATCTAGCTTGCTCCGTCGCAGCTTGTGCATCGGCTGCATCGTTGCGCGCCCTGGACGCATCAGCTTCTGCCTGAGCCTTTGCGGCTTGGGCATTCGCCGTATCCGATTCAGCCTGAGTCCTTGCGGCTCGGGCGTTCAAGGTATCGGATTCCGCCTGTGCTGTTGCTGCCTGGGCTCTGACTGTGTCGGATTCCGCTTGATGCTTCTGCCGCATTGCGTCGTCAGCCTGATCTTGCGATCTGGCTTGCTGGTCGGCTGAGTCCTGGCGTTCGTTGGCCAGGCGAACCTCGTCCATTTTCTTGACTGCTATCTCGCGCGCATCTTCCGCGGTCTGCACGGCCTCACGCGAGACTGCGATGAGCGGCTTCTTGTCGATATGCTTTCGTATGGCATATTCATCGGCATGGTCCATTAACTCGACAGCATGGCGATAGCTGGTTCCGGCGTACTGCTCTGCGCCTTCGGATTGGGCGATGCGCAGGGCATTACGGGCTTCGAAAAATTCCAGCGGCAACTTGGCATTCAAGACCACGGGGTCGAACTTATAGCCCGTGGGCAGATAGCCGCCACGTTCCATCAGTTCGTACTTGGCGTTGACCGCTTCGGTCGTGCCCTTAGTCTCATCGCGAACTACATTTTCGAGAATCACGACATTACTGGGCTGCCGAACCGCATAATATGGTTCCGCGGTAACAATCAGAGCGAAAGCCTGAAGATCGGTGGCCACACGGAGCTTGCTGCGATGGTTGTCGCCCAGCAACACTTCACCCAGGTTCATGGCTCTGCCTTCGGGAGAAATCGCCCACAAGACGTAAGTGAGGTATTCGTTGCCGAACGTGTTGGGCTTTTGCAGGTCGCCAAATTCCGCTTCGATCTCAATCGATCCGCGTCTGCTGTTCACCTGGGCAACACCGTTGGCCGAGGGCATCAAGTCTGTTCCCGCGAAATCCAGTTTCGAAGATCCGCTGCGATGCTGATAGTTGACCGCTTGCACGCTACGACTGGTGACGATGACGCGGAACGTGGGAGTCGAATTCATATGCTCGACGTCGCGGGTGTTCTGCGCGTTGGCTTGAGCAAAGGCGCTCAAACTACTGAGGGTGATTCCTACCGCTAACAACACTTTGGTTTTCAAAATATCTCCTTCCGGCAGGTATCTGCCTTCTTGCGATGTATCGATGGCGCGATCAGACTTGTTTTGCCGATTCTCGGTTTACCTCTTTACGTTCCGACGTGGATTCGGGAAAGCGAGTGAAACAGTCCAAAAATATTCATCAGCCACAGAACCACGGCTATAACTACGACGCCGTTCAAAATCGACTTAATGGATCCCTGCATGGGGATGAAGTGATTCACCAGCCACAACAGGACCCCCACCACGACCAGAACTTCCAGGAGTTGAATTAAAGGCATGATCTTCGACCTTCCTTAAGTTTCTTGGGCTAATCCCTCTAATACGCGTGAAGGTATTGCCCGATTTCAATGTCGAGAGCTTTTAGGGTGTCAAGCGTATTCGCCGCAGCTTTGCCGCGAACACCGTTAAAGAACGCCGATTGGCCGGATGTGGCCGCTCGCGGACTTAATCGTACCCGCAGCGACCTAAGGGTCAGAGCCGCGAATCAGCAGTCCCGGCTCGGTCTTCACACTCAGGAGAGTAAAGAATGACAGGTGCCGGCTTTCGCGTCTGAGCAAGATAGCTCACATGCGATTGGGATCTTTACGTCAACTGCACCCCATTTGCGGTACCCGGCTCGAAGTGTTCAGCGGCGGCTGTGGCACTATCAGTCTGTGAGTGATGACGTGAAATGCAACAATAAATTGAACATCTTGTTGCTGTCTTCGACACAGATCAACTTACCGGGGATGTTACTCAGGTGGCTGGGAACCTTAGGAGTGAGTCACAAAAGGTCGCTAACAGACGGTGATGGGAACGTAATTCGCGGGGTCCACTTTAAAATCACAATTGGGGCAAACAGGTAGAGGAACTATCCATATCTTTCCACTCTGCGATAAAAATGTAGCATCCAGGTGCAGCAGCCTGAGGCCACATTTTGGACATCGTATTGGAGGCGATTGCGCAGACAGATTATCGAAGAGGCCTTCAACCGCGGAACGGAGAGTAGATGATTGGGACACGTTCACCACCGTACTCTCGAATCTGAAGTGGGAATGTGCAGTATTGCTCACCTGCCTCTAGCCGGCGGTTCTCATTGCAAATCCAAGAATTGTGCAAAACGGCTCACCTTCGGAACAGGATAGGCTTATAATTTCGCCTATGAAGGCTGCGGAAGTAGATAAACGCGACGGATTCGACCCCGACATTTTTCTCGCTACGATTGGCGAGGGGAGAAAATCGTGTCTGTTTGCGAAAAAGCAAACGATCTTTGCACAAGGAGACAAGGCAGACGCAGTTTTTTATGTTCAGAAGGGGAAGGTAAGGCTGACTGTTGTATCCCAAGCGGGAAAGGAAGCGACTATCGGAATTGTGAGTGAGGGAACCTTTTTCGGCGAGGGTTCACTGGCAGGCCAGCTTCTTCGTATGGGCTCCGCAACTTCCATGACGGATTGCGAGATTCTGCGCGTCGACAAGAGAACAATGATGGATGCGCTGCACCGCGAGCCTGCGTTTTCTGAGATGTTCGTGGCATATCTGCTGGCGCGGAATATCCGTTATGAAGAAGATCTGGTCGATCAACTATTCAACTCCAGTGAGAAGAGACTGGCCCGCGTCCTTCTATTGCTCGCTCACTTCGGCAAAGACGGCGTCCCGGAGACTGTGATCCCTAAGATCAGTCAGGAGACTCTAGCTGAGATGGTTGGGACGACTCGTTCTCGTGTCAGCTTCTTTATGAACCGATTCAGGAAGCTGGGCTTCATCGACTACGCCGGCGGTATCGAAGGCGCTTTGCAGGTCCACAGTTCGCTGCTCAACATTGTTCTGCACGACTAGAACTCTCCGCCCGCGGCTTCTCCAGTGTGAAGATCCCCGTCCGGTACTCGCATTTTCCAGCGAAATTGAGCAATAGAGAACAGTTTTTTCATTAGTGCGTTGTCATAATTCAGCCCGGAATTAGCCGGAATGGCGATTAAATCGCTCAGTTGTGAAGCGATAAGAAGATCGAAGGTCACTATGACGACTTTGAAATCTCGCAGCGTTCGTTGGTTGGGTCTCTCGGTTTTATTGCTCCCCTCGCTGGTACTGATTTCTAACGCCAACTCCGTCAATCTGGGAACCGCGGGTAGCTTCGCGGTGCTGGCGGGCTCGACCGTGACTAATACTGGACCGAGCGTGATTACAGGAAATCTGGGCGTCTGGCCCGGGACCGCAGTCACGGGATTTCCTCCAGGACTCGTCAAGGGAGGAGTAATACACCTCGGTGATGCGGTTGCCCAAACGGCTGAGGCCGATCTGGTGACCGGATATAACACGGCAGTAGGAATGCCGACCAGCGCAACCCTGACGGGTAAAGACCTGGGTGGAATGACCCTGAAGCCGGGCGTGTATTTTTTTGCCAGTTCGGCTGATCTGACCGGGAAATTGACCCTCAACGATTTGGGTAATCCCAACGCCGTCTTTGTTTTTCAGATCGGGAGCACGCTTACGACAGCAAGTAGCTCGTCTGTGGTTTTTACCAGCGGTCTCGATAAGAATGTGTTCTGGCAGGTTGGAAGCTCCGCGACTCTGGGCACAACCACCGCATTCACCGGAAATATCATGGCGCTGACCAGCATCACTCTCAATACCGGCGCCACGATCGGTTGCGGAAGTGCTTTGGCAATCAATGGGGCAGTGACTCTCGATAATAACGTTATCGGCGGAGGTTGCGGAAGCGGAGGTGGAGGGGTGGGTCGCCTGTTCCGGAGCCCAGCACCATGAGTCTCATAGGGAGTGGGCTGTTAATTCTGGCGCGCGCCGCATTTCGGAGAATCCGGGGCTAGAGCGAAGTTGGCTGGTGGTTGCCGTCAAACTCAACAACCTTGCGCCATACTTTAGAGCCCTCTGCTGCTAACGAAGTAAACCTGCGGAAGGTTTTTGTCGTTGAACTCAGCTTGACTTGTCCCTTGAGAACGGTCGGTCCCGCCGGGCGTAGTTCTGCACGATTAAGCTTTCAGCATTCTGTTAGAGGAAACGAAAAGCGGCCCCTGCCGTTGCAAGCATCGGCGGGACCGCAGCCAAGCAGTCGAAACACGTCTCTTCCAACCCTCAAGAAGTCTCAGACAGCGCTGGAGCGACCGCTCAATAGGTTGATGACCAGCACCACAAGGGCTACAACAAGCAACAGATGGATCAGGCCACCCGCCACGTGAAGGCTGAATCCCAGAAGCCACAAAACCAAAAGTACAACGAAGATCGTCCAAAGCATAATTTGTCTCCTTACCTCAGTTTGTCATCATCCTACCCGGTCCGTGTTTCGAATACTGAGCTGCCTAGCTCGGTTCCAGACAGTTAGTTGCGGTTACGCTCCGCGGTGTTGGCGACAAATGAAAGCAAGTCAAAGACAACTGCAAAGGCGCTTGGAACCGAAGATCGAGACAAACACAACAGAAAGTATTCCGACTAACTGGACTCACGCCTGGAAGTTTTCACGGAACGATAACCGCGGCTCCGTCGATGGCGTCATCTTTGACGGCGACGAGTGCTTGATTGGCCTGATCCAATGAAAAAACAGTTACTTTCGGCTGCAGGTGAATGTCGGCGGCGATCTTTAGAAAATCGCGTGCGTCGGCTCGAGTCATATTTGCTACGCTGCGGATCTGACGCTCGCCCCAGAGCAGCCGGTCGTAATCGAATTGCGGAACCCGGTCGAGATGGATGGCGTTGATGGCAACCACGCCTCCTTTTCGCAAGCTGGCCAGCGCAGCAATCACTACGTCTCCGCTAGGCGCGAATGTTATCGCGCAATCCAGTTCGCGCGGCGGCTTGTCTGTTTCATTGCCGACCCATTCAGCCCCCAGCGAGGTGGCCAAGTGGCGATGTGAAGCGCCGCGCGTCGAAACATACACCTCGCAGTCCCATGCGTGTAGAACCGCGATTGCTAGATGAGCGGATGCGCCAAAACCGAAAAGTCCAACCCGGTCTTTAGGCTGAACACCGGCAACTCTTAGACTGCGGAAGCCAATGATGCCGGCACACAGCAGCGGCGCGGCGTGCAAGTCATCGAGGTCCGGCGGGAGAGGATAAACGAAGTCGCGGCGTGCCGCGGCATACTCGCCATAACCGCCGTCGACGGTGTACCCGGTGAAAACTGGCGAGTCGCAAAGATTTTCGAACCCGCGGCGGCAGTACGGGCAAGTACCGTCGACTCCACCCATCCAGGAAACGCCAACCCGTGTGCCGAGCGGCAATTCTGATGTAGCGCCTTCCACAACGTCCCCCACGATTTGGTGGCCGGGGATGAGCGGCTGCCTTAGTGGTGGCAATTCTCCCTCTGCGATGTGCAGATCGGTGCGGCAAACCCCGCAGGCCCGAACCCGGAGAAGAACCTGGCCGGCTGCGGCTTGAGGCTTCGGAGTCTCTTCGATATCAAGAGGCTGTTTTGGGGCTTTGAGGATGGCCGCTTTCACTGGTTTTGAACCTATGGCTGTAAGGCGATTTCTGATTCTGGCCCTCGCTCATAGCATACCGCCTGGGATTCATCGTGCTCAAACCGTTAGCGAGACGCGGCAAGGACACTCGGTCAGCGCTTGTTTTTGGGCCCGGTTCTGCGAGGGCAATTTGCACTACCTAGATCGGGCGCACGCGACAGAGGCGTTTGCGGTCTCTCACGCCAGCATGTTCCTTAGCGTCTCCCGCCCCAGTTCATTCTCCCACCGCGCCACCACTAGCGTAGCCACCCCGTTGCCGATCATGTTCACAAGGGCGCGGAACATGCTCATGAAGCGGTCGATGCCGAGAATGAGCGCCATCCCTGCCACTGGAATCGTCGGGATCACCGACAAGGTTGCCACCAGCGCAATAAAAGACGCGCCCTGCACGCCGCTCGCACCCTTGGAGGTTAGGGTTGCGACCGAGAAGATGCTGAGCTGCTGCAGTAGTGTCAGGTGCGTATTGGTAGCTTGGGCAACGAACAACGCAGCCAACGTCATGTAGAGGCTGCTGCCGTCGGTATTAAATGTGTAGCCGGTCGGAACCCCTAACCCCACCAGAGAGCGCGAGCAGCCCAGCTTTTCAAGCTTTTCCATCAGCGTCGGAAGAGCGGTTTCCGACGAACTGGTGGCCAGCACAAGCAGAATCTCTTCCTTAATGTGGAGCAGAAACCTCACAATGCTGAATCCAGCGATCCAGGCGATCGCGCCGAGCACGATCAACACAAAGAGGATTGAGGTCACCCAAAAAGTGGCTATCAGTTTGACCAACGGCCCCAGCGAAGCGAAACCATACTTGCCTATAGTGAATGCCATGGCGCCAAAAGCGCCAATCGGCGCAAAGCGCATAAGGATGTTTACTACGCGGAAGACCACCTGGGTCAGCGATTCCAGCAGCGCCACAATCGGTTTCGCGCGCGGACCCGCCGTCGACAAAGCAAAGCCAAACAGAATCGAGACAAACACCACCTGTAGGATGTCGCCTTTGGCAAATGCATCCGTCACCGTGGTGGGAATGATCTGCATCAGAAATTCGGTAACGCCCTGCGCCTTGGCCTGCCCTGCATAATCGGCGACGGCACGGGCGTCGAGCGAAGCTACATTCACATTGAAGTCGCTGCCCGGACGAACCACGTTGCCGACGATGAGTCCAATAACGAGCGCGACTGTCGAAACGATTTCAAAATAGAGCAAAGCCTTTCCGCCCACCCGACCAACTTTTTTCAAATCCTGCATGCCGGCGATGCCAGTGACCACCGTGCAGAAAATGAGGATCGTGATGATCATCGTACTCAGACGGATAAAGGCATCGCCCAGCGGCTTCATGGCAACGGCGCGCGCAGGACTGAAATATCCCAGCGCCACCGCGGCCGCCATGGCGATCAGCACCTGCACCCACAGGGACGCATAGAATGGCTTGCGGCGAGGCTCTGCGGGTGAGGCGTCGAGCTCTGAAGTTGCGATCGGAGTGGACATGGATATTTTGTAAGCTAAATTAAATCAGGTAGAGACAGCCGCCTTGGCTGTCCCGCCCTGGGCAAAGCCCGGCGGCCCGAGGAATTACAAACGGGAACTAGCTCCCCGGAGCCTGCAGCGTTTTCACCAGCCACGGAATAATCACCTGTTTGAAGATGAGCGGATCGGGCCACACTCCGACCTGCCGGCCAAGATGTCCCCCGCGAGGATTAATCCAGGCGTCTTTCGGCACGTCGCCTTTGCTCAGCAGCAGATATTCGTCGTCGATGGGAACCTGGGTATCGAGCACTCCAGCGATAATGAGCATCGGCGCCATTGGCTTGCCCAGCAGCCCTTGATTCACTAGCGACATCTTGGGTAGGTATTCGCCCATTTCATCCAGCGTGTGTACGCCTTCCAGAATATTCATGAGCGCAGGTACCTGATCGAACAAGTACTCACGATTCCCTAGCAACGAGTTCATCAGAAAATCTTTCTGGAAGAACCTGTCGACCGGCGGAGATTGCGCACTCGCCCCGCGCAACCGCGCACGTTCTACGATTGCCATCTTCGTAGCCCAATAAGCTCCCCAGCTCACGCCGTGCATTGCGATGCGGTTCTTATCGATCTCCGGCCGCGATTGGGCGTAGTCAATCACCCGCGAGAGCATACGATCGGAGGTTTCGCTCACCTTGATCGGGGCTTGCCCGGTACCCGGTCCATCGACGGCGAGATAGCCGATTCCAAAGGGAAGGATCGCGCTAAAGCTTTCCGTCAGATCTTCCTTACGGCTGTCCAACCCATTCACCGCAATCACCAGCGGCACCGGACCCTTCGCATTCTTTGGCAAACGCAGGTAGCCAATGATTTCTTTGCCTTCGAATGGAATATGTACGACCTCTAGTGGTGGATCGAAGAAACGTGCATGCGCCAGAAATGCTTCCAGCGCTTTTTCATAAGAACGCTGCTTGCCTGGAGACGCCGGAATGGGCCAGCGTCCGAAAGAATAAAGCCGCCACGCCCGGATGTAGTTTGCATTAGCCTTGGTGGGGTCGGACTTCTCCAGCGATTTGGCTTCATTGAAATAGCGATCGGCCACGCGCATGAACCCCGCGGCCCACTCGTCTTTGTCGCTGCTGTGGATGTTCTCGAAAGCCTCTTTGACGTCACCGGGATCAAGTCCGATCAACGGATACTGCCCCACTTCGGCGCGGTGAATGGCCTCGGATTTGATCTCGTCGATGGTGCGTTCGCGCCGGTCCTCTTTTTGAGCGGACGCTCTCACCGAAATGAGGGCTAACAATAACAATAGAAATGATGCGGAATTAATGTGGCTTCTTATAGTCATTCCTTTTCTCTTTTCCTCTTACGCACGTCGCATGAGTCATTTACGGAAAGAAGGCCGGACGGAATTGCGTCCGGCCTGCTGTTTGATTTAAAGATTAACACCACGGCTAAAACGTAAACTTCAACCCCAACTGCACGGCGCGGCTGCCCCCGGACCCGATGACTGGGTTGGCCGCGGCGACGTCAGGAGTGGCGCAACCACAGCCAAAAGGACGAACCGAGGGATCGTTCAGGCCGAATCCGTTCTGTCCGCCATAAGGATTCGCAAAGTTTGGATGATTGAAAATGTTGAAGAACTCGGCCCGGAATTGCGCACGTACGCGCTCGCCGAAGTGCCAGTTCTTTGCAATCGAGAGATCGAAGTCTCTAAAGCCGGAATCGGGGAACGTGTTCCGCGACATGTTGCCGAATTGGCCGAGCGGCGGCGGAATCATGATGGAAGCGCCTTGAGCGTAGCAGCCAAACAGGTTCAGTGCCGCAGTCGCGGGTCCAGCCGTGCCCCCATCTACTGCTAGTGCTTGAGTGGCGCAACTGGAATTACTGGCTCCAGGGAAATACGGAATCGGCGTCGGGCCTGACTTGAAGTCTGAGGGCTTGCCATAAAAGCTCCACCGGATCGGCTCGTTGGCCGGCGGACTGACGGGAAGCGCACCGACGCCGCTGGCGTCGGTTCCAAGATCAATCGGACCCCAGAATTGCGGGCTTTGCAGGGTTACGATGGAATTAAGTTCCCAGCCCTCCAGCATCTGCCCAAAACC
Source organism: uncultured Acidobacteriota bacterium (assembly GCA_963842075.1). Lineage (GTDB taxonomy): Bacteria > Acidobacteriota > Terriglobia > Terriglobales > Acidobacteriaceae > Sulfotelmatobacter. The sequence continues at coordinate 562,293 of CAWJFA010000026.1, forward strand.
TGTCCGTCCCGGGATGGCATAGGTCAGCGAGAGCGTGAAACGCTGCCGCATGTCAAAGTCGCTGTTCGCATATTCACGGCCGACGTTGTAAGAGTCCTCGGGAAGCCCCGCGCCATAGCCAAAGTCCCAGTTCGCGCCCACGTCATCGAGAGCGTGCGCGTAGGTATAACCGGCCACCATGCTCAGGCCGTGGAAGTTTCGAGAATTCAGCGTGACTTGCAAACCGTCATAATTTGAGCGGTATACGTTTGCCATCTGGAAAATATTGCTGAGGTAAGGGAACTTCGTCGCGTATGGCTGCGCCGCTTGCTCGGCCGCGCTGTTAGGTGCGCAATTCACTGGGTCGGTGTAGCCCGAAGCGATGCACGCTGTGATGTCGGACGCGGGCCACCCCGAGCCCACTGGGGCCTGATTAATATCCCGAATGCCGGTCAGATTCGTTCCGTGATTTCCAACGTAGGCGATTTCCAGAGAAAGGTTTGACGTAAAAGCATGTTGCAAGCCCAAAGTCCAATTCCAAACATAGGGAGTGGTGATGTTGCGGTCCACGCTCATAATGGGGCACGGATTGTTGAAGCAATTTAGATTAGTCGTGCTGACATTGGGCCCGAAGATAGGCGTGCCACTATCCCATTGAGGCAGGACCGGTGGAATCGACAGATTTCCGGCGGTGATCGTTCCTCCTCCAGTGCCGCCTGCGGCATTGATGACAGCTCCTGTAGGAACGTTGGAGAGGCCAAATGCGTTGTTGAACGCGAGGAGCGACTCCCAATTGATGGTTTCATAAACCAGTCCGCCTCCGCCCCTTAGCACCGTGCTTCCGTTACCGGTCACGTCCCAGGCGAAGCCGAAGCGCGGCGCGAAATTCTTGTGATCAGGATTGTAAGGACCGCTCACGCCATTCATTCCGGCCTGGATCAATCCGGTTGGCGAATTGGGATCGAAATTTCCCAGAAGGTTATGAGCTTCCTTAATGACGGAATTGAATTCGTAGCGCAGCCCGTAATTAATCGTGAGATTTTTCGTCACGCGCCAGTCATCCTGGAAAAATGCTCCATAGGCCCAGTTGTGGATCTGCCGCGTGGGATCGCCAACCTGCACCGAAGCCTTGAATGGGTCGCCGGCAAAAAAATCTTCCAGCGCCGTCGATCCGGGCAGCGTTGGGGTGGGAGCAATCGCAACTCCATTCAGGAAAGTGATGCTGCCTCTGGCGTTGCCAAACGCGCCGCCATTCACGTCGTCACGGTGCAGCTCGCCGCCAAACTTGAAAGCGTGCTTTCCCACAGTGTAGGAAACGTGATCGATAAACTGTGTGATTGAATCCGGACCCTGGAACTTGGGCCACTTGAAGCCACCCAGTCCTGGCACGAACGCTCCGGCGAAACCGATGCGGGGAAGTCCTCCGGTGAACGGTCCGCTCACACCCGTGTTGAGACCATAACCTGATGCGGGTGTGTTAAGGTCGCCCGGCAGAGTAGGCTGGTAAAGCCGGTTGTAGCCAACCCTGGCTTCGTTCACCCACCGCGCATTGGGCGTGAAAATCCAGTTCCCCCCGACCACCTGAGCACGCGTGTGAATGTCAGACCGCCATTTGGATTGCAACTCTGGAAAATCCTCTACCGTTCCCGAGTTGTTCCCGAAGAAATACATTCCGCTGATGCTATTTCGTTGATTAATGTTGAAATCTACCTTGGCAATTACATTGTCGACGCCCACGTCGTTAGGGAAACCTTGCACGATGTTGATGCTCTGAGTGTTATTCGTAGGGAAGCCCGTGCCATTACAAGTGACAGTCGCACCCGTCACCGTGCACCCCGAGATGAGCTGGCTGGCCGCACTGATGGGAACGTGGTTTGCCACCAGATCGGCAATCGCGTTGGGGATGCTGCCTCCGCAATCACTTGTCGCGAGGCCGGGAGAATTGCAGTTTGCCGCCGCTCCGGCTGCAAGTGGTAACGCAAGCATCGACGGGGTGCTGACGCTGTACGAGTTTCCAACGTCGTAGCGCTGGCCCTCGTACGCGCCGAAGAAGAAAGCTTTGTCCTTGATAATCGCGCCCCCGAAACTGCCACCAAACTGTTCCAGGGTGCGGGGAGTTTTCGGGCTGGAAGACTGGTTGAAATAGTTGCGCGCGTCCATTGCCCCATCGCGCCCAAACGCAAATGCACTGCCGTGGACCGTGTTCGTGCCGGATTTCAAACCAACGTTGACCACCGCTCCCGGCTTCCAGCCATATTCCGCCGGAGGATTCTCCTGAACGTTGAATTCCTGGATCGCATCGATCGGAAGGATAGTAGCGGAATCTCCAGCAATGCCAGCCCCATTGATAATGCCTTGGCCGGAAAACGGCTCGCTGTTGAATAATCCCTCGACGAAGTAAGCATTGTCTTCGGCGCGCAGACCGTCGGTGCTGGTCGTCGAGAATCCGCCGCCCGGATAACGCATCACGCCCGGACGCAATTGCAGCAGATTTTCGTAGTTGCGGCCGTTGAGCGGCAGATCATTGATTTCCTTATTGCTGAGCGTTCCGCCCAACGTGGCGGAGGTCGTGTTGACTAAAGCAACGTCTTCCGTAACCGTGATGATTTCAGAAACGTTTCCCGGCTGTAGCGTGAAGTCCGCGCGAACATCGGTCGCGACTTCGACCGGCACGCTCGGCCGCTCCACCGTTTTGAAACCCTTGGCTGCGACGTGAATCTTGTAAGTACCAGGGATCAGGTCTGGCGCAACGTAATCCCCGGAAGCATCAGTCACGAGGCTTCGCGATGTGCCGCGTTGGGTGTCCGTTACCACAACGGTTGCGCCGGCAACGGCGGCGCCGCTCTGGTCGATGACGGTACCGAGCACGCGTCCCGCTGTTGATTGGGCCAGGGCGGGAAGACTCATCAAACTTAGGACTAGAACAGAGAGAACAAACCAGCCGGTAGCAGTCTGATTACCCGCGGACAGGGCGGTGCTTCGGAAAGTCATCGGAAACTTCCTCCGTTTTGTGGTCCGACAGCCATACCACCGCCGGAAGACCGAAGTCAAGCAAATTCTCCCTTAGCCGTGCCTTTGAAGAGTTGCAATGGGGCTTGCGCCAGCGAAGTCGAAACGCCGCCAAATCCAGTTTTGACGCCCACTTGCATTGCATAATGGAAGGATGGTATCGTCCTAGCTGTCATACCACCGTACCTACGGACCGCAGATGTTAGCCCCGACCTTCAAAACCTCCGATGGCCCCCAGCAGGCGCTGGACCTGCGGTATAGTAGCCAGACCATCGCCAGTTCCCTCAAACTGGGTCGTGCGGGAGAACCTCCAGTGTATAAAGTTGTTCGGACCTCGCGCTTGTACGAGCAAATCGTCCAGCAGATCGAAGAGTCCGTTCTTAATGGCTCGCTGAAACCCGGCGACCAACTTCCCGCCGAGCGTGAGTTAGCGCAGCGCCTAGGAGTCAGCCGCACCGCCGTCCGCGAAGCAGTGAAGGCGCTCCGCGAAAAAGGTTTAGTCGAAGCCTACTCCGGCCGTGGCACTTTCATTACTGACGGTACCTCGCATGCTGCGCGGCAGTCCTTCGACCTCATGGTGAAGATCGGGCAGCAAGAGGGTTCCACACATTTGGCGGAGCTTCGCTTGATTCTGGAGCCAGGAATCGCCGCGCTGGCTGCGGAACGCGCCGAAGAGGAATATCTGGCGGCGATGCGCGATGCCGTTGCTGTCATGGATCGCTCCCAGAAAGATCCCTCCGCCTACATCGAAGCGGACCTTGACTTCCACCTCGCCTTGGCGGAGGCGGTCGCCAATCCGCTGATTCTTTCGTTGATCGATTCCATCGTCGGTCTACTACGCGAGCAGCGCATAAAGATCTTTAACGTGGAAGGTGGCCCGCAGCGGGGGCAGGTTCACCATAAGCGTATCTTGGATGCCATGGAGCGCCGCGATCCGGAGATGGCCCGCAGCGCGATGCGCGCTCATCTGGAGCAAGTGCGCCAGGACTCGCAGGTTTCTGTCGGTCGCAAGTCTTTGCCGCACGTAAAGAATGCGCCGCCGGCTTCCAAAGTATGAGCAAAGTGTCTTAAAAGTGCAGATTCAGTTATGCCGCCGAAGGGCGTTAAAGAAGAATTAGAGAATAAAAGCTCTTGCGCTGGAAGTCTTCGTAAAAGTACTGCGCGTAGTATCGGAGGTTCGGTGATGGCGAAGCTCGGATTTATCGGTCTGGGAGTCATGGGCAGCCAGATGGTCAATCGTCTGCTCAGCAAAGGACACACCGTGACCGGCTATAACCGCACGCGCGGCAAAGCGCAGTGGCTGGTTGAAAAAGGAATGCGCTGGGCCAATTCGCCGCGGGAAGTCGCCGAAGTTTCCGATTTCACTTTCGCCATGGTAACCAATGCTGCTGCAATCGCTGCCATCACCGAAGGACCCGATGGAATGCTGGCGGGCTTGAAAGCGGGCAAGATCTTCATCGATATGAGCACCATAAGTCCCAACGTGAGCCGTGCGCTGGCGGCGAAGGTGCGCGAGACTGGCGCGGACATGGTCGATTCTCCTGTCTCGGGTAGCGTGATCACGCTTCAGGAGGGGAAGCTCTCAATCATGGTTGGCGGCCGCCGCGAGACATTTGAGAAAGTGAAGCCGATCCTGCTCGACATTGGGCCGAAAGTTACGCATGTTGGCGACAACGGTCTGGCGCTGTCGATGAAGATTGCGGTGAACCTCAGTCTCGCGGTTCAAATGTTGGCCTTTTCTGAAGGAGTTTTGCTGGCCGAGAAAAGCGGCATCTCTCGCGAGACCGCAGTCGATGTGATGACGCATAGCGCAATCGCTTCGCCGATGATTCAGTATCGCGGACCGTTCGTGCTGCAGCAACCGGAAGAGGCCTGGTTCGACGTCAACATGATGCAGAAGGATATGGTCCTCGCGATGGATCTGGGCCGGCAACTGGATGTGCCCCTACCCACCACCGCCATAAGCAATGAGATTTTGACCGCGGCTCGCGGCATGGGCTGGACAAAATACGATTTCGCTTGCATGTTCGACGTGCTGGCCGCTATGTCGGGAGTGAGCACGCCGGTCACCAAGGGCGGCAAGAAAATATGAGTACTGCAACCTCCAAGCCGGAAGCCGGTCGCGAAACCGCGACTGAAAAAGAGAAATGGCTTCATACCTACCGTCAAATGGTGAGCATTCGCTTGTTTGAAGAGCAGGTGAACGAGGTCTATACACGCGCTCTCATGCCGGGATTGGCCCATTTGTATAGCGGTGAAGAAGCCATTGCCGTGGGAATCTGCGAAGCTCTGCGAGTCGATGACTACATCACCAGTACCCATCGCGGCCACGGGCACTGCCTGGCCAAGGGCGCATCGCCGGACCGCATGTTCGCCGAGTTGCTCGGGAAAGAAGCGGGCTATTGTCGCGGCAAGGGTGGATCGATGCACATCGCCGATCCCGCCACTGGCAACCTCGGGGCCAACGCGATTGTCGGCGGCAGCGTGGGCATCGCTACCGGCGCGGCGTTTGCCGCCAAGACTCTGGGCACGGATCGCGTTGCCGTCTGTTTCTTCGGAGAAGGCGCTCTCGGTCAGGGGTCGCTCTACGAAGTGATGAATCTGGCGCAGTTGTGGAAGCTGCCCGTGATCTACGTCTGCGAAAACAATCAATACAACGAATACACGCACTATAAAGAAACCACTGCGGGAAACATTCTTGGCCGCGCCACTGCTTTCGGCATCGAAGCAGCCGTGGTCGATGGCCAGGATGTCCGCGCCGTTCATGAAATCGCAACGCGGTTGGTGAAGCGCGCCCGCTCCGGCGGCGGACCTGCGTTCCTGCAGTGCGATACCTACCGCTACGGTGGGCACCATGTCGGCGACATCAATCGCGAATACTACCGCTCCAAGCAGGAAGAACATCTGTGGAAAACCGATCGCGATCCCATTAAGGTTTTGGCAAAGTGGTTGCTTGATCACGGCTACGCGGACTCTGCGTCACTGGATCAAATCGCAACAGAAGTTCGCGCCACCATGGAAGCGGCAGTCAAGTTCGCCATCGACGCCCCATACCCCAGCGTTGATGAAGTGGAGAAACACGTCTATGCCTGAGCGCGAACTTACATTTGCGCAAGCCGTTCGCGAGGCACTTGCCGAAGAGATGCGCCGCGATTCGCGCGTCTGCATCCTCGGGGAAGATGTGGCGGAAGCGGGCACTCCTTTCAAAGTACTCTCTGGATTAGTCGAAGAGTTTGGCGCTAAGCGTGTTGTCGATACTCCCATCTCCGAAGCTGGTTTTACTGGCGTAGCCGTCGGCGCAGCGATGACCGGCCTTCGCCCCGTCGTCGACATTATGTTCGGCGACTTCATCACCCTCACCATGGATCAGATGGTCAACCAGGCAGCCAAAGCACATTACATGTCGGGCGGCCACTGGAAGGTTCCCATGGTGATGCGCACCACGCTGGGCGCGACGCGGCGCTCGGCGGCGCAGCACTCGCAGTCGCTTCACGCCTGGTTCAGCCACGTGCCAGGACTGAAGGTGGTTTTGCCATCCACGCCGTACGACGCGAAAGGCTTGCTGAAATCGGCGATTCGCGACGAGAACCCCGTGGTCTTCTTCGAAGACAAAATGATGTACAAGCTGAAAGGCCCGGTCCCGGAAGAGGATTACACCATCCCGTTGGGCGTGGCCGACGTGAAGCGCGCCGGCGACGACATCACGCTGGTTGCCACCAGCAGCATGGTGCAGGTTGCGCTGGGCGCGGCGCTCCTTTTGGAAAAGGAAGGTATCAGCGCGGAGGTGGTCGATCCTCGCACAACTTGGCCGCTGGATGAAAAGACTTTAGTCGACTCGGCGAAGAAGACTTCGCGGGTGATTGTTCTCGATGAAGGCTACGGCCGCTACGGAGTAACCGCGGAATTTGCCGCCGTGATCGCCGAAGGCGCATTCTACGATCTCGACGCGCCGGTGAAGCGAATGGGTGCGATGCACGTCCCCATTCCGTTTTCACCACCGCTGGAAGACGCAACGGTTCCGACAGAACAAACCGTATTCGATGCGGCCAGGTCGATGTGTAAGCCGTCGTGACTTTCGTCGATTCGGGCAGTGAGTTACCTTCGTTGAGAGCCGCGAAGGCGGAAAGAGCGGTAGCGTGAAACGTTCACTCAGTAAAAGGATGGCTCTTATCGGTTGGCTCGTCGGTTCCACAGGGGCGGCAGTGTATACCTGTTTCCTGTTATTCGGTGTTTTCCTTACGCATCGGTTCAATATGGGAGTGGGGCTTATGTTGGCTATTTGTATTTGGGCGAGCTGGCAAGGCTTCAGGATGTTTCGCTCTGAAAGAGATTCAAAGTAGCCCGCTGCTATCGATTGTGTCAGGCTAGAGCTAGCAGTTAGAAGCTAGGAGCTGAATTATGGGACTCAAAACTCACGGAACCATGGCGGTAGATTGGGAAAATCGGATCGATTTCGACCGCCTGCGCCGCGAACGCCTGCAAAAAGCGAAGGATCTGCTGGCGAAGTCCGAGATGGGCGCTCTGCTCTGTTTCGATATGAACAACGTGCGCTACCTGACCTCGACACACATCGGAACGTGGGCGCAAGACAAGGCCAACCGCTTTACGCTTTTGCCGCAAAATGATGAGCCCATCCTCTGGGACTTCGGCTCCGCCGCCAAGCACCATCAATTAAATTGTCCATGGCTCGGCGAGCGCTCACGCCCCGGCATTTCCATGCTCCGGGGCGCCATGACTCCAGAGATGGGACGCGCCGAAGATGTCGCAAAGAAAATTCGCATCGAACTCGAAATGCGCGGCCTCCACAAAGAGCCGGTCGGCATCGACATCATCGAGTTGCCGGTTCTCTTCGCATTGCAGCGTGAGGGCATTAAAGTGGTCGACGGTCAGCAGCTCATGTCCAATGCTCGCGTGATCAAGACGCAAGATGAAATTTCATTACTCAACACATCCGCGATGATGGTCGACGCCGCCTACGACGAACTTTATCGCGCCATGAAGCCCGGCTTGCGCGAAAACGAAGCTGTCGGCTTGGTCAGCAAGGTCCTCTACGATCTCGGCTCGGAATATGTTGAGGCAGTGAATGCAATCTCCGGCGAGCGCTGCAATCCGCATCCGCATGTATTTTCCGATCGCGTGCTCCGCCCCGGCGATCCCGTCTACTACGACATTCTGCATTCCTACATGGGATATCGCACCTGCTATTACCGCTGCTTCACCGTCGGCTACGCCTCGCACGCCATGGTCGACGCTTACAAGCGCTGCCGCGATTATCTCGACGCCGCCATCGAACTGGTGCGCCCAGGGCGCACCACCGCCGAAATCGCCGCAGTCTGGCCGAAGGCAGAAGACTTTGGCTTTCCCAACGAGGAGGCCTGCTTCGCGCTACAGTACGGCCACGGCATCGGTCTCGCGATCTGGGAAAAGCCAGTCATCAGCCGCCTGGTGTCGTTCGAGCATCCGGTCAAAATCGAGCCGGGAATGGTTTTCGCGCTCGAAACCTTCTGGCCCTCGACCGATGGATGGAGTGCGGCACGCATCGAAGAAGAGATCGTCGTCACGCCGACCGGTCACGAAGTAATCACCCGTTTTCCGGCAGAGGAGTTGCTGGTGGCAGGCGCGCATTATTTCACCGTGAACGGGCCGCTGCCCACTACTCGTGAGACTGAAGCTCCGCCCAACGCGCGCGTGCTCGATATGATCGAGGCCAGCGCGAAAACTGAGCGAGTAGGAGTTTCGGACTGAAGGCCATAGCAGAGCCCTCCCGGAGATAAACCGCTATGGCCTTCAGCGTTGTCATGCCCGCCCTCGAGATGGCACAGGAAACCGGGAAGCTCATCGCTTGGCGGAAGAAGGAAGGCGACCGCGTCACGAAGGGCGATCCGCTCCTCGAAATCGAAACCGACAAAGCAGTGATGGAAGTCGAAGCGCCAGCCGATGGCATCCTCGCCGGAATTACAGGAATCGTCGGGGCAGACGTTCCCGTGGGCCAGATAATTGCCTGGATCGTGGCCCCCGGCGAAGAGCTCCCGGTGGAAAATAAATCTTCCACTCCCGCGGCTAGAGGCAAGACAGAATCACACGCCGCGCCCGTCGCTGCGAAAATGTCGGAACCTGCTGCCATTCCGAGCGCCCGACTTTCCCCCAAAGCACGTCGTCTCGCAAAGGAATTAAACGTGGATATTGCCGCCGTTCGCGGATCAGGCCCCGGTGGCGAGATTCTTGCGTCGGATGTGCAGGCCGCCGCTGCGCCGCCGGTTACTCCGAGCAGCAGCACGGTCGAGCAGGAATCACCCAGAGTCGAAGTGCCCAGCACGCTCGGCCGTCTGATGGCCGAACGCACTACGCAAAGCTGGATTACCGTCCCTCACTTCTTCGTCACGCGCGAAATCGAAGCCAGCGCGCTTAACCAGTACCGAGAAGAAGTAGCCCCGCAGATCGCGCGTACCCACAACATCCGCATTACGCATACGGATCTGTTAATAGCGCTGACGGCGCGTGTGCTGCTCCAGCATCCACGTTTGAATTCGAGCTGGAGCGCCGAAGGCATTCGCCTTCACGATCGCGTGAACATGGGCGTGGCCATTGCCCTGAACGACGGCGTAGTTGCAGGCGTAATCCCCAACGCCCACAAGGCAAGCCTGGCAGAGATCTCCGCACAGCGCCGCGACATTGCCGAGCGCGCGAAAGCAGGCAAGCTGCGCCCCACCGATATTGCCGATGCCACCTTCACCATCAGCAATCTCGGCATGTATAACGTGGACCAGTTCACCGCGATCATCACTCCCCCACAGGCCGCAATACTCGCGGTGGGCGCGATCGCCGACCGGGTTGTTGCGCTCGAAGGCAAGCCCGCCGTCCGGCCCATGATGACATTGACATTATCCTGCGATCATCGCGCCGCCGATGGCGCTCGCGCCGCATTGTTCCTGAATGACCTAACGGAAGCGCTCCGCGATCCGGAAAAGTCGTTCGGCTGACGCCGTGGGAAGTCGGTACGAACACCGGGTCTAGCTAGCGGTCGTGTCCGTGGGACGCGGGCAAAGACGTGACCGGATCGGCGATTCCGGTGTATAGCCGGGCGCTGTAGCACTGGTGCCCTTGAGTAACCACAGTAACCATCCTGCCTGCACAATTTTCGCTGCACTTTAACATTCATGAAATATCTTACGAGTACCATCTATCCTGCGATCAGCATCTATTCAGGAGACGGCCGCCATGGGTTCGCCGCGCATTTCAAAGTCGCTGCCTTTGCAGGTGGCGGCGGTCTGTTTCCGCAGACGCGGAACCCTGGTGGAGTTTCTTCTGGTCAACACCAACGGCGGAAATAAGTGGACCTTCCCAAAAGGATCGACGGATGCTCGACTCTCTCACAGCCAGGCCGCCGAGCGCGAGGCAGCAGAAGAAGCTGGCGCCCTGGGCACGATTGAGCCGCGGCACTTTCATCTCTACATTCATTCGAAGGGCGTGTTCTGGCAGGCGGGCGGCGTGCAAGAGTTCGTAGTCAAAGCATTCCTGATGGAAGTGCATCAGTTACGCAGTGCAGATGAGCCGCAGCGGAAGCCCACATGGTTCAGTCCGGAGGAGGCACGGCGCCGCCTGGCGAAAGGCCGCGAAGTCAAATATGCGCGCGAGATCGAGGTCGTAATTGATCGCGCGCTGGAGCGCATTTACTTCCAGAGCGGAATGTCGAGCAAGCATCCGGAAAACCGCAACACGCGTGCCGCTGCGCACTCCTGATTTCGTCTCTCGGTACTCGGTACTAGGGACGATTTTATGAGACGATGAATCCAGCCTCATGATTCAGCTTTCTGGCGCCGGAAAACGTTTCGGCCACAAACTTCTTTTTGAAAACACCGACTGGCTCATTACGCCCCGCGACCGCATCGGCCTGGTGGGCGCGAACGGCACCGGCAAGTCCACGCTGATGAAGGTTCTGGCCGGGCTGGACACGCTCGACTACGGTTCGCTCATCGTCGCTAAGGGAACCACGGCTGGGTATCTGCCCCAGGATGGTCTCTCGCTTTCCGGACGCAGCGTGTTCGCGGAGTGCATGGCGGTGTTCACGGAACTGCACGCGATGGAGCGCGAACTGGAAACGCTCACCCATCAAATCTCCGAACTCGACCATGCCAGCGCGGAGTATGCCGACGTGGCCGACCGTTATCACAGCCTGGAGCACGAATTCCGAACGCGCGATGGTTACTCGATTGAAGCGGAAGTGGGTCGAGTGCTGCAGGGACTTGGCTTTCGCAAGGAAGACTGGGAGCGGCAAACCGACGAATTTTCAGGCGGCTGGCAGATGCGGCTGGCGCTGGCCAAACTGCTGTTGCAGAAGCCCAATCTGCTGCTCTTGGACGAACCCACCAACCACCTTGACCTTGAAGCGCGAAACTGGCTGGAAGAATACTTGCACAACTATCCGCACGCTTTTGTGCTGATCTCGCACGACCGTTATTTTCTCGACGTGACCGTCAATAAAATCGCGGAAATCTGGAACAAGCGGTTCTGGTTCTATACCGGTAATTACGACAAGTTCCTCTCCCAGAAGACGCAGCGCAATGAACAGTTACAAGCCGCTTACCGCAACCAGCGCGACCGCATCGAACAACTGGAAGTATTCATCAACCGCTTCCGCTACCAGGCCACGAAGGCGAAGCAGGTGCAGAGCCGCATCAAGGAATTGGAAAAGATTGAGCGGATTGAGATTCCGCCGGACGAAAAGACGATTCACTTTTCCTTCCCGCAGCCGAAGCCGAGTGGACGGATCGTGGCCGAGTTCGAGGGAGTGGCGAAGAGTTACCCGGCCAAGAAAACGGGCAACAGCGACTCTGGAATGAGCGGGCAGAAAGAAGTTTTCCGCAAGGTAAACTTTCTGATCGAACGCGGCGATCGCATTGCGCTAGTCGGCGTAAATGGGGCAGGTAAATCCACGTTGATCAAGCTGCTCGCGGGTGCGGAGCTGCCGACGGAAGGAGAATTCAAGCTCGGCCATAACGTTGAGGCCGACTACTTCGCGCAGGATCAGTATAAAGAACTCGATCAGGACGCGCGGATGATCGACGATCTCGGCGCAGCATCCCCGCGCTCCACTCAGACTGAACTGCGCAGCTTGCTCGGCTGTTTTCTATTTTCGGAAGACGACGTATTCAAGAAGATTGGAGTGCTTTCGGGAGGTGAACGCGGGCGTTATGCTCTGCTACGGCTATTGCTTCATCCGGCTAACTTCCTTCTACTTGACGAGCCGACCAACCACCTCGATCTGCGTGCCAAAGACGTGCTGCTCGATGCGCTCATGAAATACACAGGCACGGTGGTGTTTGTGTCGCACGACCGTTACTTCATCGATAAGCTGGCCACGCGTGTTTTCGAAATTGGCGACGGCAAGGTCGAAGTATATCCCGGCAATTATGAGGACTACCTCTGGCGTAAACAGGGGGGCAACGCAAAACAAAATGAGGCGATTCGCCAGCAATTGAGCACGTCTGATCCTGTTCCTGAGACCCCTGCCAACGGCAATCACGCCTCAGTCGAAAGCGTACCCGCTTCCGGGAAGACCAAGCGTTTGAATCCAATTAAACGCAAAAAGATGGAAGACCGCGTCCAGGCACTGGAAGCAGAAATAAGCCGCGAAGAGGCTGTAATTGCACGATGTGAAACTGCCATGCAAGAGTTTGTAAGCGCCGAAGAGAGCCAACGCCAGTCACAAGAATTGGAACAGCGAAAATCCGCGCATGCCGCTCTGGTAAAAGAATGGGAAAATCTTGCCCAGTCTCTGCAGGAAGCCGACTAAACTGCCATCGCTCTCGCGCAACCGTACAGCCTCTTCCGTAATCTCGGAGATTTGCTTACCTCTGTGCGATAGTCAAATTGGCCTAAGGGACAAGAACTAACCGGCGGCCCAAAATCTCGGACCCACCGCGGGAGCGGCCAAAGGCAGGTGCCGCGCGCGGACCAAGGAAGGTCGCAATGCTCCAACCCTCTGAATATACGTACAACAGCAAGTCTGGTTCGCCAGCGGCGAACCCTAACACCTTCAATCCGGTCAAGACGGTGAGTGCACCTATCGAGCAGGCGACCATCGGCCGCACGCTCGTGATCAAAGGCGAACTCAGCGGTTCTGAGGCGCTTTATATCGATGGCCGCGTCGAAGGCAAGATTTCGTTACCGGACAACCGAGTCACCATCGGCCGCAACGGAAGCGTGCAAGCCAATATTACCGCGCGCGAAGTTGTGGTTCTGGGTAAGGTGAGCGGAAACATTGAATGCAGCGACCGCGTGGATATCCGCAGTGAAGGCTCAGTCACGGGAGACGTTTCCACCATACGGATCAGCGTGGAAGACGGCGCCGTGCTAAAGGGCGGCATCGAAGTGCGCAGCGAGCACAAACAGCAAAATAGGACACAAACCCAGTCTCATTCGAAACCGGCGGAAACGCCGAAGCCTGCCACGGCAGAACCACCGAAAGCCTTGGCCGCAACTACAAACGCGTAACACTGCATTGGGGATCTTGGAGCATTAAAAGGGGCACGCAAGCGCGCGCCCCTTCTCTTATGCACTCGATCTTACTTCTTTTCCTTCGGCTTCAAATCCAGAGCCGCGGAATTCATGCAATAGCGGAGTCCAGTAGGTGCGGGACCATCCTCAAACACGTGGCCCAGATGTGCACCACAGCCGGCACAGCGTGCCTCGGTGCGAACCATCCCATAACTCGAATCTTTGTGTTCCTCGACCTTACCCTCGTCCGTGGGCTTATAAAAACTCGGCCAGCCCGTTCCTGAATCGAATTTTGTCGAGGAGTCAAACAACGGTTCCCCGCAGCAAACGCAGTGATACATACCGTCGTCCTTGGTCTTCCAGTACTTGCCGGTGAAGGCCGGTTCCGTTCCCGATTCGCGGGTTACGTGATACTGGTCCGGAGTGAGTTGCTGCTTCCATTCGGTTTCGCTCTTTGCCAGCTTTGCCGTCATGTACGCTCCCAATCATCAATGAATGCTTTCGTTCCTGCAATCCCAAGTTTAATTAGGATGCTGATTAGATGTTCCGCGATCGAAAAAGTGGTGAATGCAAATCACAGTTGCCCTGATTTGTCTGTGACATCCGTCACAACAATATTGTGACACTTGGACTTGTCTTCCACAGGCCCAGTGAGCGAACTTATCCGAAACGTCTGCGAGTACCACTGGCCCGGTTCCCCCCTCCATGAGGCCCGGGCCTTCTTCTTGCTTACCTAGCCCGCCGCTTCTTGTCCGATGTTGCGATATTGACCCCTGAAAAACAACAAAGGTTTGCCCTCGCGAACTACGACGTCCTCCACCTCCGCGATGAAGATGGTGTGGTCGCCGGCTTCCTGCGTCGATTGCAGCCTGCATTCCAGATATGCGAGCGCACCATGCAATATGGGAGTTCCCAGCGGCGTGCGGTCAAAGCGTGCTCCCGCCTCCGCCTCGGCGTGCTCGTGGGTGCAAACCAGGCGTGCGTAGTATTCGGAAACCGCACGCTGGTCCTCCGCCAGAATATTGATTCCGAAACGCTTTTTGGAATGCAGATGGGCGTGTGTGCGTGCGCCGTGATCCACGCAGACTAGCAGCAGCAGCGGATCGAGCGAAACGGAGGCGAACGCGTTGGCGGTCATGCCGTGAACTTCGCCGTCCAGGTCAACGGTCACGATAGTTACTCCCGTAGCGAAGCATCCCATCGCCCTTCGGAATTCCGCCTGACTCAGGCTCATATTTTGGAACTTTCCCGGCCGCGACTGCCTACAGTACCACGCTACCCCTGCTGAAGGTCCTATGCGGGAGGGAGCGCAACTGATGTATTATTCGATGCATACGAGCGTCCGCGGAACCGAGCATCGTGAGTTCAACTTTCCTCACAATAACCACTTCAGGGCACGGCTCATCGTGTGCTTCAGAATTGGCCGACGTGCCGCCCGGTTCGCCAATCAGACGCGATCTGGCGTTGCGCCTGATCCGCTGTCCAGAGGGCGATCTACCCCCTCTGCTGGCCGCCGCCCGAACCGCGAAAGAAAACTTCAAGCCCGGCGCTATCACCTATTCCCGGAAGGTTTTTCTTCCGCTGACGAATCTTTGCCGCGACTATTGCGGCTATTGCACCTTCCGTAGGGATCCTGGCGAAAGTGGCGCACACACAATGACTCCGGAAGAAGTCCTCAGTGTGGCCCAAGCCGGCGAAAAGCTGGGATGCACGGAGGCCCTGTTCAGTCTTGGCGATAAGCCGGAACTGCTCTTCCCCGAAATGCGGGACACCCTGCGGCAGCTGGGCTACAAATCTACCCTGCACTATCTCGAGGCGATGTGCGAGCTTGTGCTGCGCGAGACCAGTTTGCTGCCGCATCCGAATCCCGGTTTGCTCAGCGCTGAATGGATCGCGCGCCTGGCTGCTGTCTCGCCCAGCATGGGCCTCATGCTTGAAAGCAGTAATTGCTCGCTTCTCGCTCCTGGAGCGGCCCACGACAATGCTCCCGACAAAGTCCCGGCTAAACGACTGCGCACTATCGAGGATGCGGGAAAGCAGCGAGTTCCCTTCACTACGGGCCTGCTGATCGGAATCGGCGAAACTCCCGAAGACCGCGTTGAGACCCTACTCGCCATTCGTGACATGCACGAGCGCTACGGCCACATCCAGGAAGTAATTGTGCAGAACTTCCGGGCCAAGCCAAATATACCTATGGCTCACGTGCCCGATCCCGGCCCCGGGGAGATGCTGCGCGCCCTGGCGGTAGCCCGCTTGTTAATGCCCAACGTCAATATTCAGGCACCTCCCAACCTCAACGCGCCATATTATGAAGAGTTATTGGACGCCGGCATCAACGACTGGGGAGGAATTTCGCCATTGACCCCGGACTACATCAATCCGGAGAAGCCCTGGCCTCACCTGGAGCAACTGCGCCTGCGCACTCAGGGCCGGGGATTCCAACTGCGCCAGCGCCTGCCCGTCTATCCCGAGTTTTTGCCCGAACTCGTCTCGAAACCTGGATTGCTGGCAGAAAGACTGCAGCGGACCGCCGACAGCCAGGGTCTGGCCAGGGAAAAGAGGGCCGCATGATCTGCGTCTTAACAGGTGGCACCGGCGGGGCCAAGTTTGTTGATGGATTGCGGCAAGTCATGCCGCCGGAAGAAATCACGATTGTCGTGAATACGGGAGACGACTTGCTCTGGTGGGGGCTCTACGTATCCCCGGACATAGACTCGATCACCTACGTTCTGTCTGGCCTACTCAGCCGCGAGCGTGGCTGGGGGGTTAAAGGAGATACGTTTCTGTGCCTGCAGGCCATGGGACAACTAGGCGAACCCACCTGGTTCCACACGGGCGATCGCGATCTCGCGGTGCACTTGCTACGCTCGCGACTTTTGGCTGAAGGTAAAACGCTTTCTGAAGCCACGTCGACGATCTGCGATAAGCTGGGCGTAAAAGCGCGCGTCCTGCCGATGAGCGACTCGCGAGTTGAGACTCGGGTAGATACACCTTCGGGCGAGTTGAGTTTTGAAGAATATTTCGTGCAACGCTGGTATCAGGATCCTGTCAACTCAGTACGCTTCGCGGGAGTTTCCGACGCCGAACCAGCGCCCGGAGTCATCGATGCCCTGGTTTCTGCCGACGCGGTCATCCTCGCGCCCAGTAACCCCATCACGAGTATCGGCCCGATTCTTGCCGTGCCCGGAATCTGCGATGCACTGCGCAGCGCGCGGGGCAAGGTTGCCGCAGTGAGTCCAATTATCGGCAACGCTCCAGTTGCCGGACCTGCCGGGATCCTGATGACTGCGCTGGGGCTGCCTTGTTCGATCGCAGGCGTAGCCAAAGCTTACGGAGACTTTCTGGATCTGCTGATTTGCGATACCCGCGATGCACAGGCGGCGGAAGCACTCCGCAAAGGCGGTTTGCGCGTGCGGTGCACCCAAACCATCATGCGCTCCGCCGAAGACCGGGCCGCGCTTGCTAGAACCGTGCTTTCACTTACTACGAGCGTAGTAGGTTCTGGCCAAACTGTTTCCGACGAATCGGTTTCGGAAAAGCCTGCGGCTCCCGCCGAGCAACCGTGATCCTCGTTCCGGTAAAGAATCTGTCGTCGGCCAAACAGCGGCTTGCCGCTGTGCTCGATCAACGGTCGCGAACGAAACTAGCGCAGGCCATGCTGCATGATGTTGTGGCCGAACTTTATTTATGGGCGCGCCGTCCCGCCTGCGCGCTGGTGACGAGCGATCCGTTCGCCCAAGAATTGGCGCGGCAATACGATTTCGAAGTGATTCCCGACGCCACGAACCCAGGCGAAACCGGGGCAATCGAAATGGCCACCCGCGTCTGCGTCTCGCGTGGTATCGACAGCACACTAGTCATCCCCGCAGACATCCCGCTGATTCAAGCGAGTGAGCTCGATCAGATTCTCGCGAATGCTCCGGCTGATGGCTCGGTTCTGGTACCCGCCGGCGACGGGCGAGGAACCAACGCCGCTTTCCGCCGGCCCGCGAATCTGTTCCCTTTGCGCTTTGGGAATGATAGCTTCAAACCGCACCTTGCTTCCGCGCAGAGCACAGGCAAGCCTTGCCAGGTGTTGCACCTTCCGAGCATCGCACTCGACGTCGACAATCCCACCGACTTGCAGCAGCTCGTCGCGCACCCAGGTGAGACGCGCACGCAGAACCTGATCCGCAAGTGGGCACGCGACAGCCGCTTCTTTGCTAAAGGCACGGAGTGCTTGTGAGCAAACCTCGCCGCACTATCAGGAAACCTACAGCGGAGCAGAGCAAGAATCCGTCATCGAGCCAACTGCGCCCTGAACTCCGTGTTATCCCGATCCCTCTCTCTGAGGAGATCGAACCCGGCGATCCGTTGGCCGACAAATTACTGGAATCGCTTCGGGCGCTCGACGTTGAATTCGAGTCGGGCGACATTCTTCTGGTAAAACACAAAATCGTATCCAAAGCGGAGGGCCGGATTGTTGATCTGGCAACGATTCGACCATCCGCTGCCTCGGTGGCTTGGGCGAAGAAGTATTACTTGGATGCCCGCCTCATCGAGCTCGCCCTGCAAGAGAGCCGGGCCGTCATACGCCGTAAGAACGGGGTCCTCATTACCGAGACTCAGCATGGCTTTATTTGTGCCAACAGCGGCGTCGACGTTTCTAACGTCGACGGTGGCCGCCACGCGCTGCTTCTTCCCGCCGATCCAGATCGCTCCGCTCGCAAACTTCATCGCGAAATCGAAAAACGTACTGCTCTCGCTATTCCCGTTCTTATCACTGACACATTCGGCCGTCCCTGGCGCGAAGGCTTGGTCGATTTCTGCGTTGGCATCGCTGGCATGAAAGCCGTGCGCGACGATCGTGGCCGCCGCGATCCGTACGGTTACATCTTGCACGCCAGCCTTGAAGCCGTCGCTGATGAACTGGCCTGTGCCGCCGGACTGGTTTGCGGCAAGTTGAACCGTATGCCGGCCTGCATCGTTCGCGGATTTCGTTACGAACGAGGCCGCGGCCGCTCTCGCGACCTGCTTCGTCCGGAGGCCAACGACTTGTTCCGTTAGGCTCTCGCCAAAGTGGAGTCTCTAGGAGTAACTTGTAAACATCAGCAGCTTTGGAGCGAATCGTGCCACGTCAACTGTCACCATCGGAACTGGAGAATTTTCCTTCGCTCGACTGGTTCGACATTGCGCCGACCCTGAGTCCGGTGTTGCGCTCCTCGATTGAGCGAATTCTCGAAACTCAAAATGGCGATAGTGTCTCGCAGGAAGAAGCCTACGCACTGGCTCATGCCGAAGGCGACGACCTACTGGGCCTTCTGGCCGCCGCCAACTTGCTGCGCGCCGAGATCTCGGGCAACCTTGTCACCTATGTGGTGAATCGCAACATCAACTTCACAAATATTTGCTTCGTGGGATGCAAGTTCTGCGCCTTCAGTCGCGGTCCGCGCGAGTCCGATGCGTATTTCCTTGAGCCTGATCAGGTCGCGCAAAAAGCCATTGAAGCCCGGCAACTCGGAGCCACCGAAGTCTGCATCCAGGGGGGATTGCCGCACGGTTTGCCTCCGTTTTACTACCGCGACATTCTGCGCGCGGTGAAGAACGCCGTACCTGGCATGCACATCCATGCCTTCTCGCCCATGGAGATTGTTTACGGCGTCGAACTGACCGGCATGCCGCTGGCGGACTATCTCTCGATGCTGCGCGACAATGGCTTGGGTACGCTGCCCGGGACCGCCGCGGAAATCCTGGACGACGAAATCCGCCACATTCTCTCGCGCAACAAGCTCTCCACTGCGCAATGGATCGAAGTTATTCGCACCGCGCATCGCTGTGGCATCCGGTCCACTTCGACCATGATGTACGGACATACAGAAACGCCTGAGCACTGGGTCCGTCAAATGCGTTTGCTGCGCGAAATCCAGGATGAAACCGGAGGCTTCACCGAATTCGTTCCCCTTGGCTTCGTGCACCAGAATACGCTGTTGTTTCATCAAGGCCTGGCTCGCAGCGGACCTATGCTGGCGGAACATCTTAGAGTGCACGCACTGGCGCGCCTCTTGCTGGCCGGTTCGATCAACAACATCCAGGTTTCGTGGGTGAAGTTGAACCGGCATCTCTCGCAACTCTGCCTGCATGCCGGCGCCAACGACTATGGCGGCACGCTGATGGAAGAGAACATTTCACGGGAAGCCGGAGCTACCGCCGGCCAATACACTAGCCCGGAAGATTTTCAATCGCTGATTCTTGAGATGGGCCGCATTCCCGCAGAGCGCAATACTATCTACACGCGCATCAAACTCAAGCTTCCGCTGGAACAATTCACCAGCGAAGAAATGCTGGAGCCGGAATTTGCCTGATAGAACCGTGGTAAGAATGCTGGCATGGGAAAGAAAGAATGAGCGCTGCTGATTCTCGTCCCATCGCCATTCTGGGTGGCACCGGTCCTGCAGGCATGGGTCTGGCGCTGCGTCTGGCGCGGGCTGGAGAAACTATCATTATCGGCTCGCGCGATGCGCAACGCGCCCAAGACGCGGGTGCCCGGATCAGACAAAAATCCGGAAGTCGCGCGACGGTCTCAGGCATGGAAAATTCCGCCGCCTGCGCGGCCGCGGATATTCTCGTGCTTACGGTTCCATTCGAAGGGCAGGCCACGCTGCTTAAGCAACTCAAACCTGCGATTCACCCGGGCAGTGTTCTCATTGACGCCACGGTGGCGCTGGCTGCAGGAGTTGGCGGACGCGCATCGCGCACGCTCGGCGTTTGGCAAGGCTCAGCCGCGCAGCAGGCCGCGGAGCTTGTGCCCAAGGGAGTGAGCGTGGCGGCAGCGTTCCACAACCTATCGGCGGAATTGCTAAACGGAGACGAATCTCTCGACTGTGATGTCATCGTCTGCAGCGACGACGCTAACGCCCTTCAACTCACGCGCGCTATCGCCGAAAGAATTCCGGGCGTCCGCGCCATCGATGGCGGCAAGTTGGAGAACGCCCGCATCCTTGAGCAGATCACCGCGCTTCTCATCGGGCTAAACATTCGTCACAAAGGGCATAGCGGAATCCGCATTACCGGCTTGCCGCCGGAAGCTTACCTTTCGTCCGAAGCCCCCAAGGGCTAAAGCCCGCATTCTTACCGAGCCTTAGCGGCGCGGCTGAAGCCGCGCCGTTTCAAAACATTACTGTAGTCATGCCTTTTAAAGGCGCAATTCTGGCCGCGCTTTTTCAAAAAGACGTCCTGCATCGGTGCGCTTCCAAGAGCGCTCATTAGAGCGCTCGCTAGAACGAATACTTTAATGAGAACTGAATCAACCGTGGCGTGCCCACAGTTGAAGTAATCGGGGCGGACCCTCCGGCGGACGAAACTGCAGCCAAGGCTGGAAGTGCGAATGACGGATGGTTGAAGAGATTGAAGAAATCCGTCCGGAATCGAAGGCTCTGCCGTTCACCCAACCGGAATGTCTTATCGATCGTGAAGTCGACATTTTTCTGCGGCGGTCCGATGATGCAGTTGCGGGGCGTGTTGCCATAAACCGTTGCGTCACTGGGGGAGCCGTTGGAAAGCGTCGGGGCCAACGGATCGGGAGTATAAGCTGCGGGATTTACCCAGTTGCCAAGCCGCGATTCCGGGCTGCCGTGGCTCAGAGAGTTGGCGCAACTGAATCCCGGACCAAAAGTGGCGCTTGACGATGGAGTGCTCGCTAGAGCATAGGCAGTTCCTCCAGCAGGGTCATAGACCGTGAACGGCGCACCCGATTGCAGAATTAAGACACCGCTGGCTTCCCACCCGCCTAGCGCTCCCTTAGTAAAACCGCTGGAGTTGGAGAAGAATGGTAGCTGGTAGACAGCGCTGGTCACGAAGCGCTGCCGGCGGTCGAAATCGGAAAGGCCGCGCGAAGCCGCCGCATTATTTTGATCATTGACGCGCGTAAGAAACGCCACGGAAGCGGTCGAAACATCGTCGATCGATTTGGACCAGGTATAAGCGCTCTGGTAATACAATCCCTTCCCGAAACGATGCGCCAACGTCGCCTGCAGCGCGTTGTAGTGCGAATCGGAGTTAGGAGCAAAGTCTTCGAAATCCCCGGGAGCGATGCCAATATAAGGCGCACGTAGGGAGGCGTTCTCCACAGTAGTGTCCGTGATTGTGCACGATAGGCCTTGCGCCTGTAAATTAGTGCATCCCTGTCCTGGCACGACAACTGGCGTCTGCGGCGTGGCGAGCGTGGCTTGATCGGGATCGTAGGTCGAGCGCAGCCGAGTGCCCTTCGTGCCGACGTAACCGAGTTCCATGAACCAGTCCCGGCCCAGCTCGCGTTGAATAGTGAAGTTCCACTGCTGTGTAGTGCCGACAACCCAATGGAGCGGCACGGCGAGTTGGATCAAGCCATTCACGTTGCCGCTGAAAGTTCCTCCGCAGGCCGTGCCCACCCCGGTGGCCTTATTACCTAGCGTGCACGGAGCGCTCACGCTCTGCAGGATCGCGGCCGTCGGTACATATGTCTGCGTAGGATTCGCGCCGAGAGCCGGAACGCCATTAGGAAATGCAGCGCTGTGGGCAAAGAGATTGGCTAGGCTATCCGCTCCAGGGAGGAAGCCGACGAGAAACGGGTAGGTCGGGGGAACGATTGCGAGGTTGTCAACTGCTCCCAGGTCTTCGCGCACGCTGTAAATGCCGTAGCCGCCACGAATCGACGTGGTGTGGCGCCCTGCCAGATCATAGGCGAAACCGATACGCGGCTCCCATACCGTGGCATATTCGTTGTTAAGTCCAGCTGGGTTAAGGGTTCCGGTGATACCCGAAAGTCCAAATTTGCTGATGCATTTTGGATAAACATAAGGCTGGCCCGTGGTGATCGCCAGGGTAGGGTCTGTATTGCCAGTATGGCAAAGCGTGTCGTAGGGCGCGCCCACAAATTCGTTTCTGAAACCCAGATTGAGAGAGAGCGTATTGCTGACACGGTAATCATCTTGCGCAAACCAGGCGTAGCTGGGAATCCGATAGTCGTGATTTCCCAGGCCACCGCCGCCTTCGCCTAGCAGCGGAGCCCCGGCAAGAAAGCTCTGAAAATCCGAGCCGAATGCAGTTGCGCCGGAGACGAAAAAAATCAGCCCGTTGTCGGCGATAGGCAAGCTGCGGCGCATAGCCACGCGATCCGCCTCTCCGCCAAAGCGCAGTTGATGTTGGCCATGAGTCCAACTTACGGTGTCGACCCAACTGTAATTGTTGGAAAGCGCAGACTGCAGTTGTGTGGGGTATGCGCCAAACGCGAAAGTGTCGAACTGAAACCGGTAGATATTGGGATCGCCGGCTTGGCCGTTTACCCCGGTTGCTGTGGGCAGATTGATTCCGACCTGTGCGTTGGTGACTGGCGGCTGGTTGTTCAGCTTGTCGCTGATGATGTTTACGCCGAAACGGAAATCGTTGATCAGAGTATTGCTGAACAGGTGCGTTTCGGTAATGCTGCCGAAGCGGCTGTGCAGCGGGATATCCAAGGGAAAATTCAGGTTGTTCACACCCGGCTGCCCGCCGGTTTGAATGCCGTAAGAATCTGCGCCGAAGGGCTCGAATGTATCGGAGTTTGACCAGAAGAATCGCTCAGATACCCGGTCCTTGCCTCCGCGGAACTCGCGGTCCCAATTTGCCGTGAACTGATTGTCACTAAATCTCCCCGGATCGGTAATGAGGAACGGCTCCATCGTGCCACACGGCGTTCTTGGAGCGACATTGCTGAGCAAGGGGAACAAGTATCCTCCCGCACCGGCGCCGAATTGATTGCTCTTTACATTCAGCAGATTGAAAGCTACAGGATCGATTGTCGAAACTCCGCAGGCAGCTCCCAACGCGGCAGCCGACGCGCGATCCGCGGCGGAGACGTAGGGAATGCTGGTATTGATAAACGTTCCCGGCGAATCGCCGCTACGCTGACGGGTTCCCTGTAGATTGAAGTAAAAGAAACCCAGCTTGGCTCCCGGACCGATGGGTCCACCGATATCACCGCCGAAAATATTCTGCTTGATGACGACTTTGCCCAGAAAATAATCGTTCGCGTCGAGTGCCGTGTTGCGGAAGTACTCCCACAGATCGCCGTGAAATTTTGCGGTGCCACTTTTCAGCGTGGCGTTGATGTTGCCGCCGCCGTTGCGTCCCTGGGTGGCGTCATAGAGGCTTGTGCTGACTTTGAACTCCTGAACTGAATCAGGGCTGGGCAGAGGGGTATAGGTCAACTCGCCGAAGGCGTAATCAGCCACCGTAATGCCATCGATGAGATAGTTGTTGTTGTCTTCTCTGCCGCCATTTACGTGCATGTAGACCTGGCCTCGGCCAAGCTGCGCCGCGCCGTTTAAATCTGAAGAGGCACCCGCTGAGAGCGTAAGCAACTGCTGAAAATTTCGCGTAGCCAAAGGGAGATCGGTAATGGTCTGCGCGGCCAGCGATTGGCCGGTGGTCGCGTCCGTAGTATCGACTTGCTCCACCTGCGATTGCACCTCAACGATTTGCTTCACCGTACTCACTTTCAGCACGGCGGTCATGCGCGTCGTTTCCGTGATGCGCACTACCACTCCCGGAAACGTGGTGATGGGAAATCCTGGCGATCTGACTTCCACGGAGTATGTGCCTACGGGCAAGAGAGTGGCCACGAATAATCCGGACGAGTCGGTAGTCACCTGACGCAGCACTTCACCTGTGGCTTCATTCTTCACGCTAACCTGCGCATTCGCGACCACGGCGCCTGATGCGTCTTGAACCATGCCACCGATAGCGCCGGTGGCTCCGCCCTGCGCGAACATCATTCCAGTGGATAACGCAAAGAAGAGACTGGATGCCACCATCATCTTCCGAAGTGAATTCATCTTGTCCTCCGATTGGACAATCGTCAATCGTCTTTAACACGCGCCCATTGAACGGCGAACTGAGGGGCGGGAACCATAGTGTGGTGCGATAACAAGCGGATATATCACGAGGCTGCGTCGATGTTCAAGAAATATGCGTGGGACCGCGATCTATGCGCACAATGAATGCGGGCGATTAGAATTCCAAATAGGCTTGGCGTGCTTTGGATTGATATTTCAGCAGAGCGATTGGATCGGAATTCGCAGCCAGCGCAATGCAGTCCGGAAAGCCAGCCTCGCCGGTTCGACGAACTAGTCGTCGACGGCCTGCGTCGTCATCTCGGAAGGTTCGCCGCCGGCCACGGCTTGAGCGACGATTAACCGTCGTGCCTCCACGCGGATCTTCGGAAGCTGCAATCCGAACCAGCATGCGCCCATCATCGATGCCAGGCCCCCGATCGCCACCGTGAGCGGGGCCCCCAACCGTTCAGCCAGCGCTCCGCCGAGCAAGGCTCCGATCGGAGCCATGCCCATGAACATCATCGAGTAAACCGCCATCACCCGTCCGCGCAGCGCGTCCGGCACCATCACCTGAATCAGTGTGTTGGAACAAGCCATCTGCAACATCATCGTGTAACCCACGGGCAGCAGCAAGATCACAGAAATCCAAAACCTGTGCGAGAGCGAAAACACCATCAGGCTCAATCCAAAACCACCGCAACACAATGCGACCCATCTTCCCAGGCCTTTCACGCCTTCGCGGAAGGCCAGAGTCAACGCGCCCAGCAGGGCACCCACGCCGGTGGCACCCATCAGGATGCCCAAACCGCGCGCTCCGCCGTGCAGAATCTGGTCGGCAAAAATCGGCATCAACACCACGTAGGGCATTCCCACCAGACTCACCAAGCCCAGCAAAAGCAAGAGCGCTCGGATCGGTGCGGTCTGGTTAACGAAACGGAATCCCTCCATCATGTGCTCGAACGGCGAGGCCATCGCGGCGCGGACTGGGCTCTGCACTCGCATCAGTAACAAACCGATGATCACGGCGATGTAGCTCACTGCGTTCGCAAAGAAGCACCAGCCTTCGCCAATTTTGGCCACGAGGATCCCAGCGATCGCCGGGCCAATCACGCGGGCACCGTTGAACATGGACGAGTTCAGAGCGATAGCGTTCATCAGGTCTTCCTTGCCCACCATATCCACGAGAAACGATTGCCGTCCGGGAATGTCGAAAGCGTTCACGACTCCCAGCAAACTTGCCAGCACGAACACATGCCAGACCTGAATCCTGTGAAACAGCGTCAGGGCAGCGAGAATGAACGCGAGCCCCATCGCCGCTACCTGCGTGGCGATGACGATGTGGCGGCGGTTGAACCGATCGGCGGTGATCCCGCCCAGCGGGGCAAACATGAATACCGGAATCTGGCTGGCGAATCCCACCGATCCCAGAAGCAATGCAGACCCGGTCAGCCGGTAGACCAGCCATGACTGCGCCACGCTCTGCATCCACGTACCGATCAGCGAGATCAGTTGTCCACTGAAGAACAGCTGGAAATTGCGGTGCCGAAGCGCCCGCCACGCCACCTGCCAGCGAGATCCGCGCTCGGAGGGCGCTTCCCTACCGTTTACCGGCACGCTTTCCTGAATTGGGATCGTTGGCTCGGACACACTGATTTCTTTGGATGACGACAGGCACCCCTAGGACCAACTATAACTCGAATATTGCCTGGTATTTTTGGACGCTCGAATCATTCCCGTCTTCGGAATCTAGGCGGAAATCTACGATTAACCATACCGCAACTTCGGACCCACGCGCATTGGATTTCTAAAGGCGCGCCGCGCGAATTTTTGACTTTCCAGACCGGCCAGACTGCGCTACAGTTGCATTTGCTTTCTCTCCGGCGATTCCCTAAGGAAGGGCACGACTATGACGACGCCTCCAGTTGGTGTTGAACGCCGAATAGGACAGCGCTTCGATTTTAACCTCCCGGTCTCGCTGCGTGATGTTTCCTCCGCCATCGAAGGACTCGGCTTCACCCAGGACCTGAGTTCCCGCGGTGCCTTTTTCTTCACCGACATGGCAATGAAGGTCGGATCGGAAGTCGAACTGACATTGAAGATGCCGTCCGAGATCACACTGGGCGAGAATATGCAGGTCCGCTGCCGCGGCCGCGTGTTGCGCATCGTGAACCCAGCGGATAACGGCTGGAAGCGTGAGGCCCCTGCGACAGCCAGGCTATCTGAGGTCAAGTCCACCGAGACAAGAATTGGCGTAGCGGTGTGCTTGAACGGCTATGAATATCTTCCCGAGACCGAGGATGGTTCCGCTGACTTCCGCCGCATTTCAGCCCTGCACAGCCCCAGCCAGACTGATCGTCCCGCCGTGCCCGCGCCTCAGAGTCCGCGCGACGCCGCTCATTAGTTCACTTTGGTCCTGGTAAGGCCAGGGATGCCGGCACTCGTTCCGGGAATCGTTTCGATGAATCAACTCGACTACGTCAAATCGAAAAAAATTCCGATCCGGAGTTGAATGCACACCTTAGTTCTTTAATTGATCCTCAGCCCTTTTCAAAGTCCGCGGCTTCGCTTAGAATGCTTTCACTTGTGCGGAGTCGCTTTGGGGGTAGTTCCTGTTGTGCACCTGTCTTCCGGTTTTTCAAACTTGCAGATCGATGTTCTGACGTCTCCGAGCGAATTGCGCGGGTGTGTGCGCTCGACCCGTTACTTTGGTCACTTGGCCCAAGGTAGTTTTCATATCTAACATGCAAACACCGAGAGAAATCAGCGAGAACCGCGCCATGCATGGGATCGCCGTAGCGCTCCTGACCGAAAACCGCGAACACCTGACAGAGTTGCACAATCGTCTCGAAGCTACTCGTCTGGCCCGAGTAGTATTCAGCAGTGTTGGCTTCCCTGCTGGACCTACAGACTCCATCCTGCGTCAGATTCAGGATTTGCGTGCCGAGGTCGTGTTAGTCGATATCTCAGTTGAGAATCCGCAGCGCGCGATTAAGGCCATCGAACTCATTCAAGCGAATACTCTCCAGTTGGCAATTTTTGCTAATGGAACCATGCAGCAGCCAGCCACGATTGTGGCCAGCATGCGCGCCGGAGCCGGGGAATACTTAGATGACAGTGTCGGCTCTGAGGCGCTGCTCGAAGCTTTAACTCGATTTAGTTCCAACCGCACCCGCACTCGTGGGGGTGCAGGCAAAGCTCGCATCTTTACCTTCCTTGGGGCTAAGGGAGGCGCCGGGGCCACGACCGCCGCCGTGAACACCGCTGTCGCGTTGCAGCAATCACACGGGAATGTTGTACTGGTGGACTTTGCGCCCGTCGGCCACGCCCAGGTACATCTCAATTTGCGTCCCAGCTTCGGAGTCCCCGACGCGCTCGAAAACCTGCACCGCCTTGATGCTTCCCTGCTCGAAGGCCTGATGACCACGGCCAAAGATGGCCTGCACCTTCTTGCCGGCCCGCAGCAGCCGTATCAGTCGGCTCCCACACCCGCCGAGTTGGCGCGCCTCTTCGACTTGCTCGTAAATCACTATCGCTATGTCGTAATTGATGCATCCAGCCGCCTCGATACCACGACACGGCTGCTCTCAGATTTGTCGAACGCAGTTCTCCTGATCTCTCAAAATGACGTGGTCTCGCTGTGGAGCGCGGGCCGCATCCATGCGTTCCTGGAGGAAGGCGCGGGCCGCAACCGGCTGCGCCTGGTTCTGAATCGATACAAAAAGATTCCCGGCTTCACTGACGAAGATATCGAACAATCCACTCGCTGCAAGGTGTTGTGGAAAATTCCAAACGCATATCAGGCTGTCTCACCTGCCATCGATCACGGTACTCCGGTGGTTCTGCAGGAAGGGCAGGAAGTGAGTCGCTCGTTCCGCGCGCTGGCTGCGGCGTTGGCTGAAGCTTCTTCGACCCCCGAAGGTGGACTCGATCTGGTTTATGCCCAGGAAAAGCCCGAATCAAGAAAGAAAGCTGCCAGCCGCCTTGTCATCTCGCCCGCTCGTGCAGGACAGTAAACCACCCAGAGTTCCTAGAGCCTGGTACCGAGAAAAATTTCATTCACACAGATTACCGGTAACCTGAGAGTCCATATTCGTCTGCTCGGTAGCAGGCACTGCCCTCGGTCTAGCTTCTCCCTTCTTGCGGGAACATCTTAAACACCACTTCGCGTGAGTGCGTCGTTACTTTCTTCTCGGCGTCGCTGGTGTTGTCGGTGAGTGTTCCCCTCAGCACGTAATAAGACTCGTCCCCGGGGTTTTTCCCGTCACCGCGCTCCACCGTTCCCGTAAAACCAAACCACATCCCGTGCACCGCCTCGGTCGCGAAGTTCAGCTTGTTGCCCTCCAGTTTGCCGCTACGGAAAAACTGATCGAGAAACCTTCCCTTGTCGTTCTCTACTTCTCCGTAGCGGGAGACGAATCCGGTTAACCTGCCATCATCTTCCACGGTGACTTGTACGAACTCGCCGTCCTTTAGAAAGCTGTACATACCGGAGTACGCCTTGCCCTTCGCCTCAGGCGCCGCAGCTGGCGGTTTTCCTGCGTTGGATGCGGACCTCGAGTCCTGGGCAGATGCTGAAGCGAACGTGAACGCGGCGAAAGTTGCAGTAAAAATGAGACACAACATCTTCATAAGAATTCCTTGCCGTCAATCGTACTACTACGGCCCAAACGCATACCTGCCCTCCCGAATATGCAACCATCACCCATCAAACCTTCCTAGCAGCTAAGATAAAGCAATGCGCGAATCGCCGGGCACTCTCGAAGCAGTCGAGACTGAACGACCGGTAAAGGAATTGCGCCTGCTGATTGCGCATGATCCATGGTTTCGTAACTTCCTGCGGAACCTTCTCGAGTTATTTCGTGGGAAGCAACGGGCTCCTATTGAAGCCGCTCCTGCAACTTTCTGGCCTGACGTCTTCGTCGACCGCGGGTTGCCTTGGCTCCGTTTCTTGCAATCCGGCCTGTATCACATTGTTGCGCTAGCATTGATCTGGGCGGGATCGCGTTTCCTCGCGTTGCAGCCTCGCGCGCTGCCTCAGCCTGTATTTAGTCACGCCGACATTATTTACTACGAGCCGTCCGAATATCTGCCCCCGCTCGACACACGGAGCTCGAACGCACCGAACACGGTAAAGGATGATCCCGAAGACTCCTCCCAGCCCATCATTTCGTTGCCTCCTCAGGCAGATAATCGTTCGCAAACCATCATCACGCCGCCGGACGTCGCATTGCAGCATGATGTCCCTTTGCCCAACGTTGTCGCTTGGTCTGGTAAACCGGAGATCCCGATTGCTCCCGTTCCGGTTGTTCTCGCTTCAGAGACATCGCGACTCGCGCCTCGGGTGGAGCGGTCTGTCATTGCGCCGCCACCTGGCGTGCGGAACGATGTGCATGCTGCAGCGCAAGAGATGCTAAAGAGTCCGCAACCGCTTGTAATCGCACCTGCTCCAGTCGTGGAGGCCGACTCCACTCGCCGCTTGGGCGATGTCAACATCGGACCCAGTTCAGTGATTGCGCCGGCTCCACAGCTGGCCCTAGACGAACAGCGCACGCTTCCGTACTCAGCATCAAGCGGCCGATCCGAGCAAATCATCGCGCCACCACCTTCGATGGAGGAGCCCGCGAGCTCGCGAACCCGCGGAGGAATGATTGCGCTTAGCCTCCATCCCGCTGTGGCCGCGCCACCCGAGCCGGTTGCAGGCAATCGCCGCGGCAGCTTTGCCACAACTCCGGAAGGTCATCACGGTGCTTCGGGCGCAGCCGGGGCCTCCAGCGGAGACAGCACGGCTGGCAGCGCGATCGCTGCAAACGGAAAAACAGGTGGAAGCGAATCGGGAAAGAAGGTCAGCGAGATCCCTTCGGGATTGTACGTCGGCTCGCCTTCTAACAATGCCACCTCGCCAGTTGCGGGCGATCGCGCGCCAACCGATTCCAACTCCCCTTCGGTCAACCCGAACCTGATTGCAACCGTGCGTCCGCCCCGTGTTTCGGCGCGCACGCTGCAGCCGGAGAGTGAAACTAAACTCTCCGAAGAAGAGCGCACGGTCTTCGGCAGCCGCAAGTTTTATTCTCTCAGCCTCAACATGCCGAACCTCAACTCGGCGGGTGGAAGTTGGATCATTCGCTTTGCGGCGCTCAAGCCAGATTCGGGCTTTGGAGGCCCTCCTTCCCGCGCGTCGGCGGACGCATCCTCCGGCGCATCTCTCGACGATCTCTCCGCCCCCTCGGCCACGCGGAAGGTCGATCCCGCCTATCCGCTGGAACTGATGCGACAGAACGTGGGCGGAACTGTCGTTCTCTTCGGTGTCATCCACGCCGATGGCAGGGTGGGCGATATACGCGTGCTGCGCAGCGTCGATGAACGTCTCGACCGCTTCGCCAGCGAAGCAATTGGTAAGTGGCTATTCCAGCCCGCCATGAAAAACGGATCTCCAGTGGACGTGGAAGCTACTTTCTGGATTCCGTTTCGGCCATCGCGTACAGGGTCGAATTTCTGAAGTCGATAGGAGCCTTGCTGGAGTGAGTTCTTACCGGGCCGCTCCCTTTTTCTTTTCCAGGGCGGCGTAAATTGCGGGGTCGGTGCAGACTTCGTAGTAGTTACGGTCGGTCCAGCCGAGCACCGAAAAATCTTCCAGGTTGATTTTAGGCATACGGCTCTCCCGCACGACAATTTTGCGGAAAATGTCGCGGTCGACCGGGACGGTACCGCTCGAGAGACGGTATTCCCCCTTATCGGGCGAGGCCGACGGCGGCAACTTTACCGCCAGCGGGACCAGCGTAATCTCCTGCTCGAGCTTGCGGAATGCGGCTTCATTCATGCGAATACCGCCCAGGTTATAGCTGATTACGGAATCTTCCGGATTCGCTGACTCACCGCTTTCCGCAGCCTGGAAGACATACACGTGGAACGGCCCGGCTTGGGGTTCCATCACCTTGCGGGCGCGTTTGTTGCAGGAGGAAAGCCGATCACTCTCATTCAGCGCTTCAGAAATCATGATCTGATGTTCGCCATCCATTAAGTACAGTGGCGCCGATTCCTGCAATGTGATGCCCACGCCCAGCTCTAGTTCCGGCATTCCTGAGCGCTGCATCAATTCGTTGTAGCCGCGGACGATCTCAATCATCTCGCGTGCCAGCACACAGGCCCGGCTTACCGCGAGTTCGGGCTCTCCGGAACGCTCGAGGATCGCCAGGATAATAGCGTCACCCTCGAGAAAAACTTTTTGTGCTCCATACTTGCCCAGTAGCTTGTTGACCGGATCGTAAAAATTCAGGCTGAAATAGGAGGCCGGATTGAGGCCTCTCTCCATTAATGTTCGAGTCAGCCTTGTCGAGTCGCGTACGTCGGCCTTGAGAACAACGTGCCGCAAAACGCGGTCTTGCTCCGGCTGCTGCTGCTCCTCGGGCAAAAGAAAATCGTATAGCGTTCCGTTCATGCGGGAGAGCTCGCGCACCTTCTCGGTGCTGACCAGATTGACCGAATCGAGCGCTCCATTCAGTGTTTCCAGCCTCCGCAGATCGCGGTGATAGTGTGAAAAATCCTGCAAAAAGCGCGCGGCTACCTTGGCTCGCTCCGCGCCGCGGCAGCCGGCAACCTTGCCCACAGCAGCATAGAGGCTGCTTGGTGAAAGCTTGCCATGCTCCTGAATCATGCGCTCCACGCGATCGCACTCAGGCCGCGAGATGAGGGCGTTCTTCAATTGCTGCGGATTGATCAGGGGCGCGTACTCGCTGAGTAAGGGCACGGTGTGATACGAGGCGATCACGCACTCCATCACCTGCTCGTCCTCGAGCAGACGCACCCACTTCGCCAGCCGTTCCTGCTGGGCAACACCTTCTTCGGTGGCATCATCCGGTGTGCCTGTTCCCACGAGAGCGCGAGCATTTTCTGGAGCGCACAGCCAGGAATCGATGGTCTCAGTATTCGTTTCGTCGCCATAGAGTGAGCGCATGAAATTCCACACTACGTCCTGCAGGCGCGGGTAACGGTCGGGATCGCGATCCCAGTTGCCGAGCATAACGTAGTGTTCGGCGCAGAGATAATCGTCGCGGCCATCCTCGGAAAATGCCAGGCGATTTACGAACAGGCCATAGCTGGCGAGAGCACTGCCGATGGTTTTACTTTTCGGATCGTTGGCTCCTGCCTCTCCAAAGAATGACCGGCGCGTACGCGCCAGCGTTTCTTTCTCGATCTCACGCACAGTCTCGAAGAGGTCCTGCCCGGCCTTGCGCAGGATGATCTTCTTGCGCACCTGGAAGGCGGCGACACGCTCGCGATACTCCACGGCTTTGCCTTGCCGTATGCCTTCGTAGGCCTTCAGCAAAACGCGGCAACGCTCCAGAACCTGGGCGAACTGCTGATTCATCTCCGTGCGGAGAAACTTGGTCACGGCGAGTCGCGCCAGAAGATCGACGAAAATCTTTTCTTCTTTTTTGGCGCGGTTCAGGGCGGCCAGATGCAACTCGGCCAGTAGCGGCTTCCAGTCGCCCTTTTCCGCTGCGCCACGACTTCCTGGCACAGTCGCTGCTGCGTTTCTCATCCACGATGGTCCCTGGCTTCGCTGCGGGGCCTCTGCCGCCAGCAATCCTTCCAACTCGGCATGGCGCACGATTAAGCGCGTCACTTCTGCGCGAGTGGCGTCCACGAAGCGCGGGCTCAGGGCAACATCGTGCCGCAGGTTATCCACGCCAACCGAGAGCCCTTCGAGGGCGATCGACGGCGTCGCTGCAATCAGTTCCGGCAGCGGCAGCTTTTCCGGCTGCCTGCCGAGGCGGAAGATGGGGAGTCGTGGCATTGTGTAATTAGAAATCTCGGATGTTACTGATTCCTCAGTGCATATCGAGGCTAGCATGCGTGCCGCGGCCGCTAAAGTTACCTCGGTTATAGGCCCCCTATCGCTGCCTTGGCTTCGGGTCGGCTTTGAGTTTTCCGTTTCGCGGAAGAACGCCTGCCCGCATCAGGTTTGCTTTCCCAACGTTGTAGACTCGCAGTGTAAAATCGAGGGCTTTGAGGCGTGCTCTAAGATTTAACGCCGGTAGATCACTCAGGAGAACTACAATGATCGGCTTCTCCGTTAACGGCAAACGCGTCGATCTCGACGTTGACGCTTCCACTCCGCTGTTGTGGGTAATCCGCGAACAGCTTGGGCTCACCGGAACAAAATATGGGTGCGGCATGGCACAATGCGGCGCCTGCACGGTGCACATCAATGGCGAGGCAGTGCGTTCGTGCGTCGCTCCCGTGGCGCGCGCAGAAGGAAAAGCTGTGACGACTATCGAAGGGCTGTCACCGGATCTGAGTAGCCCACTCCAACGAGCGTGGCTGGAAGAGGACGTCCCGCAGTGCGGCTATTGCCAGTCCGGGCAACTGATGAGTGCAGCTGTGTTGTTGCGCGAAAAGCCAAATCCCTCCGATGAAGACATCGACGAAGCGATGACTGGGAACATCTGTCGTTGTGGGACATACCCGGGTATCCGAAGAGCCATCCACCGGGCGGCAAAAATGGTGGCGAAGGACGGTGCCCGATGATTACTCGAAAAGCAAGCCCGAGGGCGACTGAAAAGATAGAACGTCGCGACTTTCTGAAGATTTCCGTCGCGGCAAGCGGCGGTTTGCTGATCGGCCTGCACTTTCCTGGAATCATTCAAAAGGCGTCAGCCGAATCCACCAACAGCTTTATGCCGAACGCCTTCGTTCGCATCGGGACTGACGAACGGGTAACGGTGATTGTTAATCACTCGGAGATGGGGCAGGGCGTGTACACGTCATTGCCGATGCTGCTGGCTGAAGAACTCGATGCCGACTGGAACAAGGTTGGCTACGAATCGGCTCCAGTCGATCCCAAGTACAACCACCCGGCCTTCGGCATGCAGATAACGGGAGGAAGCTCGAGCGTTTGGTCGGGCCTGGAACAATTCCGCCAGGCAGGCGCAGCGGCCCGGGCGATGCTGGTCGCCGCTGCTGCACAGCGCTGGAACGTCGACGCTTCGGCCTGCCGCACAGAATCAGGAGCAGTGCTTAACGGATCCAATCGCAGGCTGACCTATGGCCAACTGGTTGAAGCCGCGGCAAAGCTGACTCCGCCTGAACATGTGCAACTGAAGGATCCAAAGGCATTCAGGCTGATCGGCAAACCAATCAAGCGGCTCGACACACCCGAGAAATTGAACGGAAAAGCCGTCTTTGGAATCGATGTGAAACTGCCGGGAATGTTAACCGCGGTGATCGCTCGTCCTCCGATTTTTGGGGCGAAGATAAAGAGTTTCGACGATTCCCGCGCACGGTCCATGCCCGGCGTTCGCAAAATCGTAGCGATTCCCGCAGGGGTCGCCGTGATTGCCGACACCTTCTGGCAGGCCAAGATGGCGAAAGACGCGGTTCGCGTTGAGTGGGATGAAGGCAACATGCATAACTTCAGCACTACTCAAATGATGCAAGATTTCCGTGAGCGGGCAAAAACGCCAGGGACAAGTGTCAGGAAAGATGGCGACGCTGCCAGTGCTCTGGCCAACGCAGCGAAGAAGATCGAAGCAGTCTACGAAGTTCCCTACCTCTCGCACCTGATGATGGAACCCTTGAACTGCGTTGTGGATTTGCGCGCGGACTTTTGCGAAGTTTGGACTGGCTCGCAATTCCAAACCGTGGATCGAGCGAATGCGGCGAAAGTCGCGGGGCTTCCCAACGAGAAGGTCCAGTTGCATACTACTTTCCTGGGCGGCGGCTTCGGACGGCGAGCGAATCCGCAATCCGATTTTGTCGTGGAGGCAGTCCACGTCGCCAAAGCAGCGGGAGTTCCGGTCAAAGTGATTTGGACTCGTGAAGACGACATGGCCGGAGGCTGGTATCGGCCGGCGTTCCTGCATGCAATCGAGGGTGGCGTTGACGCCAGTGGCAACGCGGTAAGTTGGAGATCGCGACTGGTGGGGCAATCGATAATGGCGGGAACGCCGTTCGCGGCAGCGATGATGAAAGGAAAAGATTATGATCCAGCCTCGGTCGAGGGTGTCGATGATCTTCCTTACGCCATTCCGAATGTGACCGTGGAATCGCATCAGGCGGAAATCAATGTTCCGGTACAGTGGTTGCGCTCGGTTGGACACTCGCACACCGCGTTTGCGGTGGAATGCTTCATCGACGAACTGGCAGCGCTGGCGCAGAAAGATCCCTACCAGTTCAGGCGGCAACTGTTGCAGAAACAGCCTCGGCATCTAGGGGTGCTCGATCTCGCGGCGCAGAAAGCGGGATGGAATAAACCCCTGCCGCAAGGCGTGGGGCGTGGAATCGCCGTACACTTTGCCTTCGGCAGTTACTCGGCGCATGTTGCGGAGGTTTCGGTGAAGGACGATAAAGTGAGGGTACACCGCATGGTGTGCGCGATCGACTGCGGCGAGTACGTGAACCCAGGCATTATCGCGGCTCAAACCGAAGGCGGCGCGATTTTTGGCGCGTCCGCTGCGCTCTTCCAGGAACTAACTTTCGAAGATGGTCGCTTACAGCAGACCAACTTCCACACTTTCCCCGTCATACGAATGAATGAGTGTCCGGAGATCGAGACTCATATCGTCGACAACCATGAAAAGGCCGGTGGCATCGGAGAGCCGGGGGTTCCTTGCGCCGCCCCGGCGATCGCAAACGCGATTTTTGCCGTGACCGGCAAACGAATTCGCCGGTTGCCTATTCGTATGACGGAGGCTGTATGAATCGCGTGCCGGTAGTCGTTCGGTTATTGATGGCTAGCGTGGTTGTGTTGGTGTTTGGCGGAGCGCTGTGGTTCTCGCGTTCCGTGGCCACGGCGCAGCCCATGGCTGCGTCCAGCAGTATCGCAGCCAGCGATGATGGAGCGCTGTTCATAGCGTTTGTTCCGGTGTTGCGGCATCCGCGCTGCATGAACTGCCATTCGCAGGGAGATTATCCGCGACAGGGCGATGATGGACATCCTCACACCATGAACATACGGCGCGGACCAGTTGGGTTTGGAGTGACCGCGGTAAAATGCAGCACCTGCCACCAGGACCACAATCTTGATGGAGCGCACCTGCCGCCCGGAGCCCCGGGATGGCACCTGCCCCCTCCGAGCATGCCGATGATCTGGCAAGGACTGACCGACGCGCAGCTTTGCGCGTCTATCAAAGATCCGAAACAAAACAGAGGTAGAAATCTCGATCAACTGGTGGAGCACCTTACGGAAGATAAGCTCGTGATGTGGGGCTGGAACCCAGGCGAAGGTCGAACCCCGGTGCCTATACCACATGATGAATTTTCCGCGAAGGTGAAGGCTTGGCAGGCAGCAGGCGCACCTTGCCCGGCACAGTGAAGCAAAAAGATTGTGCGACGTGCTTCTCGGTACTCCGACCAGGTGCAAGCTACTGGCTTTTCGTTCGTGCCGCCTCGAACTCGTCACCCTTCTGCCAGCCAATGAGCTTCGAGAAGCTCGCCGCCTCCCAGCCCAAAGCGAATCCAAAGCGGGCCATTGCCGCATCGCCCACGAAATTCATATCCGGGTGGTATTCATCGCTCGGCTGGTGATAATGCTTCTCCACGTATTCTTTGCTCTGCGTTATTCCCCAAGCCTCGTCGTGACCTTTGAACTTCATCCCTTGGTTGATCGAGAACGAGGGAATCCCGACACGAGCGAGGCTGAACTGATCGGAGCGATAGAAGTGTCCTGCCTCTGGACGTGCGTCGGGCCGGATCGTGAGGCGAAATTCTTTGGCTGTCTCCTGCACCCAGGGATAGAAAGTTGTGCGCTCCGCCCCTGCGACCTCGACTTCTTCAGGCGCTCCCAGCGGCTGCACGTCATCGTAATTCAGATCCACCGCAATCTTTCCCGCCGGAACCGGCGGATGCTTTCCCAGATACTCTGACCCAAGCAGTCCCTGTTCCTCCGCTGTGACAGCGGCGAAAATCAGCGATCGCCCCGGCCGGTCTTTGGCAACACTGAATGCCCGCGCCAGCTCGAGCAGAATGCCGCAGCCGGTCGCGTTGTCCGCGGCGCCGTTATAAATATTGTCACCCGGCATATCCAGATGAATGCCCAGGTGATCGTAATGGGCGGTAAACATCACCGCTTCGTCTTTCATTTTGCGATTGGAACCCGGCAGCATTGCGACCACGTTGTTCGATTCAAAATTCCGCACCTTACTTAGCATGTGCGCTTTTAGCTTCGCACCCAGATTCACAGGATGGAACTCAGGACTGCGGGCATCTGCCATCATCATGTCCAGATCCATGCCCGAAGCCGTGGCCAGTTTCTTGGCCACATCAAGCTGTATCCACGACGCAACTTTCAGAGCAGGACCTTCGACCTTCAAATAGGATTTCTCACCCGAATTCGAGTTTCGCACCACTTCCCAGGGATAACTTGCCATGTCTTCTTTGTGAATAAGTATGACGCCCACTGCACCTTTGCGCGCCGCCTCCTCATATTTATAAGTCCAGCGGCCGTAGTAGGTCAGGGCCTTGCCTTTGAAAAAATTGGGATCGTCTGACGGCGGCTCATTCACCAGCATCAGCAGCACTTTGCCGCGCACATCCGCGCCCTTGTAGTCATCCCATTTATATTCCGGAGCTTCAATCCCGTATCCGACGTAAACGATCTCGGCATCGATATCCGATTGCGACTGTTGCGTCTGGTCATAGGCAACATACTCATCAAGCGGCTTCAGATTCATTGCCCCGCCTTGTCTAGGCGCCAGGGAAAAATGCGTTTCGGGGAGCGTGGTGATTCCCACCAGCGGCACCTTTTGCAGGTATCCGTTGTTGCCCGCAGGCTTTAATCCATATTCCGCAAACTGCGTGGCCATGTATTCGGCTGCGATGTCTCCGCCGCGTTGTCCCGTGCCTCGGCCTTCCAGAAGATCGTGCGAGAGATACCGGACATGCCAGCGAATGTGTTCCGGATCAATCGTCCCCATCGCAGAGAACGCAGCTGAGGGTAGACGAACTGAGACGGCCTCGCGCTTAACCGCAGCGGGTGGGGCAGGAGCCGCACCCCCGGCTGCCCACGACGGCAAGGTCATAGCGACGACCGCGCAGACGAGAAAACTCCTGGTTGCAATTGCGTGCATAGATCAGTTTTCTCCCCCAGCGAACTGGCGCCCTGCGCGGAAGCTTCTTATAGTCAGAAATGTCTATTTGCTTGTTATGAAGAAATTGTAAAGGATAGGAACGCCTTCGTCGTTGGCCAGGATCTGCACCTTAGGTCACGTCCCGTGGAGTACAGACCAGCATACGGCCGTACCTGCGGTTGCTTCCGCTGCGTTTTTTGGATTGGGCGAAATGTCCCGCGACCGCGGGATCAATTTTTCGAGCTTCAACCGGCCCGGAAATCCCGCACATCTTCCCCAGGCTTGAACACCATAGCGGGCGCTAATTTTCCGGACTCCGCCATCTTGCGGTTAATCTCCTCGAAGTCGGCCTTTATCCAACCCACGCTGGAGATCTCGATTTCGCCACCCTGCGCGATCCAGAAGATAGATGGAACATTCGTCAGTCCATACGCGTTCGAGACGGGATACTTATCAGTGTCATCGAGCAGCACCGGAAAACTAATCCCAAATTCTTTGGTGAACGCGACGGTCTCTTTGAGATTGTTTTGCGAAATGCCGATGACTCGGACTCCTTTGCCCCCATAAGTCCGGCCCAGCCGTTCAAAAAACGGTAACGCATACTGGCAGGTTGGACACGAGACCTTGAAAAACACCAACACTACCGGTCCCTGCGCCAATTCGTCGCGCAGCACGAAGCGCTTACCGCCTATTGATTTCAGTTCGAACTCGGGCGCCCTGGTGCCCGTGGTCAATGCCGCCATCGATCTTCCTCCGGTTCGTGGTCTAAGAATGTTTCGCAGCCAGTTCATCCAAATTCTCTGTTTTGGCGCTGCTTACCATTTTAGATGATGAAACATGGGG
Organism: uncultured Acidobacteriota bacterium; assembly: GCA_963842075.1. Taxonomy (GTDB): domain Bacteria; phylum Acidobacteriota; class Terriglobia; order Terriglobales; family Acidobacteriaceae; genus Sulfotelmatobacter. Next base: position 601,516 of record CAWJFA010000026.1, read on the forward strand.
GATGGATCGGTCACTCGCTGGTGTGTCTCTCCATCAAAGCATTTCCGCTCTCCGAAGAATCTTCCTCGCGAGGCCGGTGATCGCAACTTTTCTCAGCCTCTGAAGTGGAATCCAGCTCCCGTCGGTGCACGATGGTGCGGTAGCGCGCCACACCCGCACCGTATAGTCCGTGACCGTGATCGAATGCCGCAGCGTGAACAATGCGGTCGCGGACCCATTGAGGCCGGCCAGCTCCGGCAATTCCCACATACCCGCCATCAGCGATGAGTTCCGCGCTCGGCGAACTAGAAACACTTCGTGCTCGCGGCCATCTCCATGTCGAAAAGCCAGCGCATAGTGAATCTCGCGCTTCTGCTGCGGCTTGGCCTTCGTATGGCTTTGCAACTCCCCGCGCGTCGCACATAGCTCGATCACAGGGCATGTCAAACACGCCGGAGCTCGCGGGGTGCACACCATTGCACCCAATTCCATCATCGCTTGATTGAAATCACCGGGACATTTCGCGTCCAACACATCATTTGCGGCTTCCCACAATGCTTCTCCAGTCAGCCGTTTCCCTAACAACCGCTGCAAAACGCGCTCGACGTTGCCATCTACCAAGGCAACCGGCTGATCGAACGCAATGCTGGCAATCGCAGCCGCAGTGTAGCGGCCAATGCCCGGCAGTGCCTGCAATTCCTCCTCGGTCGCCGGAAACTTTCCAGCGCGCACGATGACCTTCGCTGCCGCATGCAGCATGCGCGCCCGCCGGTAATAGCCGAGCCCGCTCCAAGCCGCCAGAACGCCAGCCTCGCGCGCCGACGCAAGTTTCTCGACGGTGGGGAAGCGCCGCAGGAATTCCTGATAGTACCCAATCACTGCCGCCACGCGCGTCTGCTGCAGCATGATCTCCGAAAGCCATACGCGGTATGGATCGCGGTTCACCCGCCATGGCAGCTCGCGCGCCTCGACGCGATACCAAGCGAGCAACCGCCTGCGAAACCGGCTCATCTTCGCCGACGGCCAAAAAGGTGTTGCGTCTGCCATGTCCGTTGATTGTATTTATATACTCGCAGATGGACTTCCCATTCGCATCCACCATTGACCCGCCACTGCAAAGCGCGAAATAATAACCGGGCTCGGCATCCGCAAAGTTCGCGTGAGTTCATTCACGCCCACTAACGAGGAGTATCATGAACGACTTCAACCGCAAGGTGGAAGACGCATCAGCGCGCGTCAGCAAAACTGTCGCCGAGGCGGCGGAACGAATCGAAAAAGAGATACCCGAGTTCATAAAGTATTTGAACGACGAGGTGGTACCGGCCGTGCGCCAGCACTCGACCAAGGCGCTACGCACAGCCAGCGTGAAGCTCACCGAATTGGCCGACTACATGGAACAGCAAAAAGCGTCGCGCAAGTGAGGTCGCGCGGAACCGCTTTCGTCTTCTCCGTCGGGATTCTGCTTTTATTATCGATCACATTGCCGTTTGCTGGCTGCGGCCATCCCAAGCAGCCGCGAGCCGATGTACCGCCCGCTCCTCCCTCGGCAAGCGTACCGGCCGCATCTCGCCCCGAAGGTGCTGCAAAGAGTGATCGTCTGCCGAATGCGGAAGAAAGTGCCGACCTTGCTGAGCCCACTGTTCCCTCCGGCTCTAGACCTCTATCCAGCGAAATCGGCCGGGCAAGCTGGTACGGTCCCCCCTATCACAACCGGCGAGGATCGAACGGCGAGATCTACAACATGCACGCCATGACCGCAGCGCACCGCACACTGCCGCTGGGCTCGATTGTGCGCGTTACCAATTTGAAGACCGGCCATAGCGCCCTGGTGCGCATCACCGACCGCGGACCGTTTATTTCCGGCCGGCTTATCGATCTATCTTTAGCAGCGGCGCGCAAGCTTGATGTTTATCTGCCAGGCGTGGCCGAGGTGAAGGTGGAAGTGATGCAAACACCGGCGCCGCTCGCGACAGGAGGAAAATGGGCAGTGCAGATTGGCGGCTTTCCGCAAGAAGAGGCCGCCGGTAAAATCGCCGACCACCTCAAACGCCGATACCGCACGGCGAAGGTGCTCAAATTCTCCAGTCCTGCGGGAGATTGGTGGGTGCGGGTGCGCGTGCTCGATGACGATCGAGAGCGCGCCCAGAAACTCGCCGCCGAAACCGAAACGACGGAGGGCGCAGTCTTCCTGGTGAGATTGGACTAGACCTGCTGGATAACCCCGGGGAGGGATGGCTGATCGTAGATTCTCGAGCGGAGGCATCTCTGACCACCATAGATGTCATTCCTGATAGCGCAAAGGCTCGCGGCAAAAAGCTAATAGCCGGCGCGGTAGCGCTCTACCTCATGCTGCGTCTTGGAACGCAGGTTCTGAGCCCTTCGCCGAACTGGTCACAAAGTTTCGGTAACCGCTCCCCGCTGACAATCCCTCGGCTCGAGTGTTATCGTTTCCGCTGTGGTGAGCATGGTGAACGAGCATGGTGACCGAGCAATGACCGACCCGTCCAGCAATTGCCTGTTCTGCCGGATTCTTCGCGGCGAGATTCCTTCGAAGAAGATTTACGAAGACGAGCACGTGTTCGCCTTTGAAGACATTGATCCCAAGGCGCCTACCCATGTGCTGGTGATCCCGAAGAAACATTTTGCTGGCCTGAAGGAGGCGCAAGCCCACGATGCGGAAGTGATTGGCCGCTGTCACTTAGCTGCCGCCGAGATTGCGCGACAGCGCAACATTGAGCAGGGATACCGGACCGTGCTCAACGTTGGTCCGGGAGCAGGACAGTCTGTGTTTCACCTTCACGTCCACTTGATCGGCGGACGGCATCTGGGCTGGCCGCCCGGGTAGCAAAGTAGTTCGTAGTTCTCGTTTCTGGTTTCCTGACACCGCGCAGGCAGCTACTGCACCGTCGGATTCTCCTCTTCCGGCGCTCCGTGACGGCGAAGCAGTTGAGGCAAGTTCTGGGAAAAGGCCGAGCGCGGCAGAACCATGTCGCATCCCACCTCGTGCGCCTTTTGCTTCAGATCGCCCTGGACGTGCGAGAGGAATCCAATGATTGAGGTTCCCTTTTTGAGCTTCGCCTTCAGCTTGGGGATAAGCGTCAGCGGCTTGGCGTTAGCATTGTTGAGATCGAAGATAATCAACGAGGGCTTCTCCTCGCCATTCTGCTGCATGCGATCGGCAAGGTCTTTATCGTTCTTGGCGAACTCGACCTTGACGTTCAACTTGCGGGCAGTCTCCTGTATCTTGGCCGCGAAGAATAAGTCGTCGACGAAGGCAAAGATACGAGAGCTTGAATCCTCGCGCATGGGTAAAGGTTCGGGATCGGCGGGCGCAAAAGGCGCAGCGAAACCGGGACGTGGTCCGCGGCGCGCTCCCTGGCCGTTGTTGCCGGCAAGAGCGGCGCGATAGCTGTGATCCATGGGCGCGGTATAAATGCCGTCCTGGTTGTGGCGCGCTTGGCTGGGCCCTGAGGAGCGGGGACCGCGTGGATTGTTGGGGCGGCGTCCGCGACGCCGTCGGTTTCTGCCTCCGCCACCGGAGGGTCTTCCTGGTCCTGCGTTCATAGTCCTCTCAGAACTGCGTGGCCGGGAGTTCGACCCGGTGCAGTGTTGCAAACTTCTGCGATTTCAGATTCCCCGTTGGTTGCGGCAGGCTCGAACAACGTTGGCGCACAGCCACTTTTCTGGCGGGCCCTTCCCGCCGATTCAGTCACGTCGCTAAACCTTCAAGTAGCGACTGCATTCGGGGCATGGTTGATTCTCCATGCGCGATTGCGCTTTGGGCTGGAGGCAATCGTGAACACAATCGCAATCGTCGGCTACCTGGTGAAGCAAACTCGTACTGGGCGAAAAATCTATATGACGCGTATCAGTTTCCGTTAACCGTTATCGGAATCCGTCGCGCCGCCGGGAACGGCCTGGGGCGCGGAAGGCCTACGCGGGAACGAGGCCAATGAGAACAAATCAATGGTACTCGCCTGTGCGCGGACGCGCAAGGGGTAAAGTCGATCCTTTTTTGCACAGGAGGACATGACGGATAGTTTTCTAGTCTGGCTAGTTATCGCGCCCGCAAAAAGGCTCAATTTCTAAAACAGTCCCGAGTTCGATTTGCTCACAACCCGGAATCCTTACTGCGCGGACACAGTCAGCGTGATCGTAAACGGAGCATTCGAGTTGGTGATCGGGACCGCTCCGCCCGAGGTTGCATTAATCGTGACAGAGTAGTTTCCAGGAGGCGTTCCCGAATTCTGGAGGCTGGTGTTGGTATTGCTGCTGCTGCTGCAAGACCCCAGCCACAGGGTGGAGAATCCCAGAACCACAATCATACTTAGCAGGCGCAGGCCGCGAGTGCGTCGCCGCATAAATACGATTCCGAATAAACCGGGGAACAGCACGGCATAGAAGATACGGCTGTGGCTGAGAGGCCGACGCAGTTCCGTGGTTACGGGTGTTGTCACCAGGTTGATCGTGACAGCGCTCGCATTGGTCGGTTGGCCGTTGTTGGAAACCTGGCAAGAGATTTCCGCCGTGGCCGGAATTCCAGAGCAGCTATAAGTCAGCGGTAAGACTGTCGTGCTGTTGCTGCTGTTGATGAAGCCAGTGCTGCTGGTAACCGTGATAGGGATATTGGCAGTTCCTCCGACCCCAACGGGGAAAGTGCTGGCCGTTGAGGTGAGAGCGAAGGTTTCGGTAGTTTTGGTCACCGTGAGGCTGACGCTTGTTGTGGTGTTGGGCGAGTTGGTCGGGGTAATGGTTATCGTCTGTGCTCCCGAAGGCAGCGCCATGTTAGCCACCGTTGAGATCGTCACCGTTGTGGTGGCGGGATCTGTCCCATCAAATGTGACGCTGGCCGGGTTGAAGCTGCAGGTCGCTCCCGCGGGCAGACCCGTGCAACTGCTGGGAGCAAAGTTCACGACCATGCCAATGGAACCTGTAATGGCTGAAACGGTTAAGGTGGCGGCCGCAGACTGTCCAGCGGCCACCGGGGTTGGAGTTAAGGTGCCGGCCGCAAGTTGGAAGTCTGGCGCATCGGAGGCGGCCCACGCGAGCGCAAGAGCGTTGGCGTCGACCGAACCCAGTCCGGTAACCTGGTCGTAGCCGGTGCCCGCGCTAAAGCCATAATGGAACGGGGCAGAGGCGGGGCAATCGGTCGTTCCGCTGGTGCAGGGCACGATGTTGTTACCCGTGGTCACATCGTGGAAAGCTGTGGGGTTGCTGGCTGCTAGCTGGTAGAGCGTGGGATTAATGTTTCCCAGACCAGCCGAGCCCAACTTCTGGCTGATCAGCGCGACAATTCCGGAGAATGTAGGCGCAGCCGCAGAGGTGCCACCAACAGCTGTAAGGTCTCCGCCGGCGCCAGTGCGGAAACCGCTTGTGCAACTTGCCTGGATAGTGCCGTTCGTACCATCTTCGGAACAGAACAGATATGGATCGTGGTCAGGGGAAGCGTTCAGTGCGAGGTCAGGCACATCACGTTTTCCGTCATTGGGCACGCCTGTACCTGTCTGCCAGGATGGTTTTGAAAAGAAGATACTGGCGCCCCCACCGGAGGCGAGGATGTCTCCGCCGGTATTGTTAATGTTTGTGGTGTCGTTCCATGCCATCTCTGGAATATAAGAAAGCGCAGAGGAGATGGTATCGGTGCCTCCGGTTGTGCCGTTCCAGTAGGTGGTCGTACTCGCATTGCCCCCGGTAACCGTGGCCGCAGCGTCTCCGTTGAATTCTGTTCCCCCCATTCCTGTCACTTCGGGAATAGCTGCGGGAATGTCGACCGCCAGACCCTGCGTCGCCGACGTTACCTGAAAATCGCAGTCGGCAGCGCCGGAATCGCCTGAGGCCGACATCACGGTTTGCCCTTGTGTGTTGGCTTGCTGTATCGATAGCCGCAGCGCATTCGCGGAGCTGAGCGTAACCGCCGCTTCACAATTCCCATAGCTATTGCTGATGACGGGCGCAATATTCTGGTCGATCGCGTATTGCAGAGCGTCGAACGCACCAAACTGCCGATTCGTGCAGGTATCGCCGCTGACCAAGCCCGCATACACCAAAGTGATACTTGCATTCTTGGCTATTGCGCCTGACCACTCCACATCGAGATCGGACTCGCCTTCGTCCCCCGGGCAGCGCGTCGAAGTACCGGTACCGGGCTCGAGCAGCAGCGTGGGCACGTTGGCCGATAAGCCCGCCGCGCTGCGGAAATTGGCTACATCAGCCAGGTTGATCGAGCTTTGCCCGGTAAGCGCGATCTTTTGCCCGGTTCCATCCGTGCCGCTGCTATAAAGCGGCTGGAGGTCATAGATGGTAGTAAAATCGCCGGGCGCGATGAAGTGATCTCCGGAAAGATGAGAAGTGAAATGCGGATCGGCCTCGCCCTCTTCCGTCCTTCGAACGATTCTTGGCTTGGGCTGGAAGTTGTGCAGATTTTGCACCGCCAGCGCAACCCCCGATAGTGCAGCGGGAATCGATGGTTCGCCTGCATTCGCATAGTGCAATTCACCGTTGACCAGGTAGTTGTGAATCTCAACGCGGAAGGCAGCTTCGATTTGCGCGACGGTACCTTCAATGAATACCTGATTGCGGCTGTTCGCGACCCGGGTAACTGTCAAGCCTTGTGATTGCAGCCAGGAAACCACTTTATCGATGTCGTTCTGGGACATTCCAAAACGCTCTGCGAATTGCGCCGGAGTAAGCCATTTGTGGTAATTCGGCGATGAAGCGTCCTGCTGCTGGGCCAGGAGGTTGTCGAGCGCGGCTTGTTGGGCCGCGGAGGGTTTGAATACCAGAGAAACGGCGCTCATCAATCGGCTGCCATCGGCTCGACCCTGATCGAATTCCGCTCTGGCCAAGCTGTGCACGTTGCCCTTGAGTGGGACCATCTGGCCGGGATCGATCGGGCCGGCAACGCGGTCCGGCTGCGCGGCGAAGCACAGAGTTGGGATGAGAAGCAGAAATAGAGGCTTCCAAAAACGCATGCAATGCTCCGTCTGGGTCCGGGGGTTTATATGCTGTTTGTTCCTTAGCTTATACGGTTTTATAGAACTCTGATCAAGTTTGACCGCCCGAAGGTTGTATGGCCTTAGAGACTTGGTAACCCTGCTTGGCCGAATAAGTCGCGGAATTTAGATTGGAAATCACATTCCGAACAAATTGGGATGTAGTTTGCTGAATCCGTGCTCTTGCGCCCAAAGGTCGAGCGGGATGGACGCGAGTTCGTCGACCAGCGGGTCGGCTAAACCATTCCTGGTGAGGTCGATAGACTTGATGTAAGTGTGGCAGGTGTCGCAGCACTCAACTCGGATGTGGGGGAAGGTTTCGGCGGTATAGACGGGAAGTTTGGCATGGTTCTCTTCTCCGCATCCCGGACAGACAATGCGCCGGAACTCCCATTCAGTAAGGCAGAAACCGCAGAGCAGCCTGCGCTGCGCGCCATCACCTAACGGACGAAGAGCTCCAAGGGCTGGTTTTCGGTTGCAGAAACGGCACAAGGGATGAGTGTAGCCATCGAGCTGCAGCCGAGAACGGGACCGGACAAACTCCGCATACGGCTGCAAAAAGGTAAAAGCGAGAAACTCCTCGGGATTCGAAGACGGCTTGGTGATGGCGCTCCAAAAAGCGCTTAGGAGATCGGACCAGGCGCTGGGTGGCGCGCTGCGTAGCTCGCTTGCGACTTGTGTGAGGCTTTCGGGGCCGTGTTCTTCAACAACCGTCAGGAAGAGCGGAAAGCTTGCCAGGAGTTCCCGGTTTGTAGTGCCACCATCCTGCTGGCCCAGGAGAGAAATCGGCCTTTCATCCCGCAAAAGAGTTGGCGAACCGCCGGCGCTACTTTGGCCGAACGCGCCCAGGCTTTCGATCCGCTGGTATAGTCCCTCTTGGAAACGGGCAATGTTGATGTAAAAGGCGAGAATCTCATGGGCAAAGGGATGCTGGGCGATGAGATTTTCGGCGCGCTGGATTCGCTGCTGCCATGGAGTATTGCCCACTGGGCGATTATGGGGCTTCGACTCAGAGCAATCAACCTGGCCAGATCGAGGTTTCCACGAAATACGGCTTTAGTAGGATTGACTGTCGGCAGCGGCGAGGAATATAGTTTCTGGAAAATGTGGGGCACAGCCCGGCCGCAGCCGCGTTTGCGGCCGTCACCGATAACCAGGTTTCAAAGGCAACCGCACAGAAGACTGGTAGAAGTCTGGCATTCCGGTTTGTTTCGGTCAGTTCGTTTCGAGGTGCGATCGAAGTAGTCGGAGGATGCGCAAATGGAATTCTCCCGCAGAACTTTCCTCAAGGGCGCGCTTGTTGGTGGAGCGGGCTTTTCCGTTCTGGGATTTGACCTGAAGCCTGCGGTGGCGCAGCTTCGCGAACTTAAGATCGCGCGCGCCACCGAGACCCGATCCACCTGCCCATACTGTTCCGTTAGCTGCGGCGTTCTCATTTACACGATTGGCGACAAAGCCAAGAACGTGACCCCGCAGGTGATCCACGTCGAGGGTGACCCGGACCATCCCATCAATCGCGGCACGCTGTGTCCCAAGGGAGCATCGCTCGAGCAGGACATTCTGAACCCGCGGCGGCTGCTGAAGCCGCAGGTGCGGCGTCCCGGATCAGATCATTGGGAAGACATCGCCTGGACGCAGGCCATTGATGAGATTGCACATCGGGCGAAGAAGATCCGCGACGACACCTTCATAGAAAAAGACGCACAGGGCCGCACCGTAAACCGCTGCGAGACTCTGGCGTGGATCGGCGGCTGCACCGATACCAACGAGTTCAATTATCTCGTCGTCAAGACCATGCGCGCCCTCGGCTTGACGCACATGGAAAACCAGGCCAGGGTTTGACACGGCCCCACGGTCTCAAGTTTGGGACCAACATTTGGACGAGGGGCCATGACCAATGGCTGGATCGACATCAAGAACACCGACGTGATGTTGATCATGGGCGGGAATCCCGCCGAGAATCATCCCTGCGGGTTCAAGTGGGCCATTGAAGCCAAGAAAACTCGCAACGCGAAGATGATCGTTGTCGATCCGCGCTTCACGCGCACGGCAGCCACGTCCGATCTATTCTGTCAGATTCGCGCCGGGGCGGATATCGCTTTCCTGGGCGGTGTGGTCCGTTATGCGATCGAAAATAATCGCATCGCGAAAGACTATCTCATCAACTACACGAATGCCGCATTCATCGTGAAGGAAGGTTTCCAGCTTCCGGTCGATGGTCTGTATTCCGGCTTTGATGCGTCGACGCAGGTCTATGACAAATCGACCTGGAATTATGAGGAAGGCGGAGACATGAGCGGCGCCGCCGCGACTGCCTCGCCTGCGACCGGACATTCCGGTGGCGCCGCGACTCCAACACAATCCGCACACAGTTCCGGCGGTGCGCAGTCAGCTAACAAGTCTGGGACGAATCAGTCAGGCCCCGGTCTCACGGGGCAGGGCTATCAGGGCGCAAGTCCGCAAGGAGCCAAGGGAGCGGATAATGCCAAGCCCGCGCCCAAGCTGCCTGAGAAGGCCGCGTATGATTTGACGTTGCAGCATCCGCGCTGTGTCTTTCAATTATTGAAGCAGCAGTATTCGCGTTACACACCGGAGATGGTCGAGCGCATCACCGGCATTCCGAAAGATCAATTCCTCAAGGCCGCCGACTTGTTCACCTCGGTCCGCAAAGATGGCGACATGAAACAAGTAGCGACCATCATGTACGCGGTGGGCTGGACGCAACACAGCTTCGGCACCCAGATAATCCGCACTGCGGCGATTTTGCAATTGATGCTGGGGAATGTCGGCCGCGCTGGAGGTGGAGTGAACGCGCTGCGTGGCCACTCCAATATCCAGGGCGCAACCGACATGGGTGGGGTTTTCGACATCTGGCCAGGATATTTGAAGACGCCGAATCCCACCGATACCAATCTCGCCACTTATCTGAAACGCGTGACGCCGACAGTGTCGAAGCCTACGCCGTGGGATTCGTTTAATTACTGGTCGAATACGCCGAAGTTTACCGTGTCGTTCCTTAAGGCGCTTTACGGCGACGCGGCTACAAAAGAAAACGATTTCGCCTTCCATTACATGCCGAAGATCGACCGCAATTATTCCTGGACGCAAATCTGGGACGATATGTATCGCGGCTCGGTGAAAGGAATGTTCGCCTTCGGCATGAATGGCGTTGCCATTGGACCGGACTCTCAAAAAAACATCGATGCACTGAAGAAAGCTGATTTCTTGGTCGTGGGCGAGATCTATCCAGATGAGACCAGCGAATTCTGGAAGTCGCCAGGCGTTACGCCCGAGGAAATGAAGACCATTAACACTACCGTCTATCGCCTGCCTTGCGCCGGATTTGCCGAAAAAGACGGCTCGATGACGAACTCCGCACGGTGGTTGCAGTGGAAGAACGTCGCGGTACCGCCTCCGGGCGATTGTCGACTGGATCAGGATATAGTTGCGCAAATATTTTTGAGAGTTCGCGAACTCTATCAGTCGGAGGGCGGCAAGTTCCCCGACCCGATCCTGAATTTGACGTGGGGCTACACCAATCCTCAGCATCCCGCTCTTGGCGACCTGGCCAAAGAGTTAAACGGCAAGGCGCTCGCCGATCTCACTGATCCAAAGACGCAGATCACCATTAAGAAGGGTCAGCAGCTGCCCGGCTTCGCTTGGCTGAAAGATGACGGAACCACTTCGTGCGGCAACTGGATTTATTCCGGATGCTGGACCGATGGAAACAATATGAGCCGTCGAGGTACCGAAGACCCCGCCGGCCAGGGCATCTACCAGAATTGGGCGTGGTCGTGGCCGGCAAATCGGCGCGTCCTCTATAACCGCGCATCCTGCGATCCTTCGGGAAAGCCTTGGGATCCTACTCGCAAACAAGTGTGGTGGAGTGAATCCGCGCAGCTATGGGTAGGAAACGATGTGCCTGACTTCAAGCCGGATTCAAATCCAAAAGATCACATGGGTCCATTCATCATGAACCCGGAAGGCGTGGGTAGGATTTTCGGTCCCCTAGCGGCGTTTGCCGATGGACCGTTCCCCGAGCACTATGAGCCTTTCGAAAGTCCGGTGCAGAACGCGCTGCATCCCAATCAACAGAACAATCCAGTGGTTAAGAAATTTTCCACCCCAGCCGACAAATATGCCGCGCCTGGCGACGGTTTCAACATCATCTGTACCACCTACCGTCTTACCGAGCAGTATCACTACTGGACCAAGAACAATCCGATGAACGTGCAGCTGATCCCCGAACCGTTCGTCGAGATTCCGGTGGAGTTGGCCGCAGAGCTTGGAATCAAGGGCAATGACAAGGTCAAAGTCACAAGCGCGCGCAGCTACTACGTGGCGAAGGCTTTCGTCACGAAACGCATCAAGCCGATGAACATTGACGGTAAGAAGGTTTATCAAATCGGAATTCCGATTCATCAGGGTTATCGCGGAATTCAGGAAGATCAAGACAAAGATGCGAGGACTCTGGCTAATCGGCTCACGCCCACGGTGACCGATCCGAACGCGTACACACCGGAATTCAAAGGGTTCCTGGTGAAGCTCGAAAAGGCATAGGCAAGCGTATGAGTCAGGTGGCGCTGAACATCGTCAAAATTTCCGGTCACGCCGGACCCGTTCCTGGAGCTGGAGTGGAACGTGGCGAGCAGGTCTGCAAGCTGGTCGACACCACCACGTGCATCGGCTGTAAAGCGTGCGAAGTAGCCTGCCTGGAATGGAATGGCTACACCTTCACCGACACGGTGTTCGATAACAGCTATCAGACGATGCCGTCGACGGCGTGGAATTATTGGAACCTGATCAAGTTCAACGAGCACGAGCGTGAGGATGGCACGCTGCAGTTGCTGATGCGCAAAGATCAGTGCATGCATTGCGCCGATCCCGGATGCCTGGCAGCGTGTCCGGCGGATGCGGCAATCGTGCAATATGCCAACGGCATCGTCGATTTTCAGCAGGAAAATTGCATCGGCTGCGGCTATTGCGTCAGCGGCTGTCCATTCGATATTCCCAAGTTCAATTCAGAGACCAAGAAGATGTTTAAGTGCACGCTGTGCTCCGATCGCGTTGGCCAGGGCCTGGAGCCGGCTTGCATCAAGTCCTGTCCCACCGGATGTCTGCATTTCGGAACGAAAGATGACATGAGGGATCTGGCCGAGACTCGCGCGAAGCAACTCCGCGACAATTTTGGATTCGAGAAAGCGGGAATCTACGACCCGGCGGGAGTCGGCGGAACCGGCGTCATCTATGTGCTGCACGATGTGACCAACCCTGAAGCTTACGGCGGACTGCCGAGCGACCCGCATATTCCATGGGTGGTGCGCTTCTGGAAAGGCCCGGCGAAGTGGATTGGAAATCTCGCGATGTTCTTTGGAGTAGTCGGGGTCACGATGCATTACCTTCGCTTCGGGCCCAAACAGGTTCATCCCGATCACGATCTGGAAGGCAAAGAGAACGAGAACCCGAAGGTGAAGGCATCTGATCCAGAATCGAAACGACCTGACGGAGGCCGGCCATGAGCGTGACCTCTTACATTCCATCTGCCGACCCGCGGCGACTCGAGCCCGGAGGCCGCATTCTCCGCTACACGCTGGTCGAGCGCGTCAACCACTGGATCGCAGGACTCACCTATAGCTACTGCCTGATCACTGGTCTCGCCTTCTGGTCGCCCTATATGTATTGGCTGGCCTACATTGTCGGGGGGCCGCCGACGGCGCGCTTCTGGCATCCGTGGCTTGGCTTGGTATTCACCGTTTCCCTTTTCTGGATGTACCAGATGTGGCACGCCGATATGCGCATCACGCCGGAAGACGAGCGATGGAAAGCCGCAATACAGCACTACATCCGGAATGAGGACGAGGATCTGCCGCCCATCTTTCGCTTTAACTACGGGCAGAAATTATTCTTCTGGCTCATGTTCTATGGCGTTATTCTGCTGCTGATTTCAGGTTTCGGCCTGTGGTTTGTCGAAGCCATCCCCTGGAGCCTGCGCTGGCTGCGCTATCTGGCGGTCACGATTCACGTGGCTGCGGCGCTGGCTACCATCGGCGGCTTCATCATTCACGTTTACATGGGCACCGCTATGGTCCGCGGCGGTTTCACTTCCATCATTCGAGGCGAAGTCTCAACGGCTTGGGCGAAGACCCATCACCGCCTCTGGTACGAGCAGGTCACTGGAGATAAAAGCAGGGAGAAATAACCGGCACGATCCGCGCATAACCCAAGCTCATCTAGAATAATTCGCCGAACCCGGAGTTCGAAATCGGAATTCCAGCCTGGAAGGAGAACCCTATGTCGAAGAAAGTGGCAGACCTCTTGTGGGAGATGCTTGCAAACGCCGGCGTCCAACGCTGCTACGGCATTGTTGGTGACGCTCTGAATCCTACGATCGACGCCCTACACCGCAATGGCAAAATCGAATTCATCCACGTGCGGCACGAAGAATACGGTGTATTCGCAGCAGTGGCAGATGCGTATTTCACCGGCAATCCGGTGGCGGTTTGCGGCACCGCCGGCCCCGGCGTTACGCACTTAGTCAATGGGCTGATGGACGCGCGCAAGGAGGGCGCTCCGGTTATCGCCATTGCGGGCGATGTGGAGACGAGCCTGGTCGACACAGAGGCACTCGAGGAACTCAATCCTTACAAATTCTTCGAGACCGCATCTCTCTACACCGGGCGGCTTGTCAATCCGGAGCAGGCGCGGGCGATCATCAACACAGCGATTCTCACCGCCGTTCTGGAAAAGGGACCTACTGTGATTTCGATTCCGGGCGACGTCGCGTCGGCTGATGCGGCCGACCATTCTTCCGAGATCACGATTCCTAACCCAGCCGTCCTTCGCCCTTCCGATGCCGACCTAGATCAGCTTGTGCGGATGATCGACCAAGCGAAAACGGTAGCGATCTTCGGGGGCGATGGCTGCCGGGATGCCCGCGATGAGGTGGTCGAACTGGCGGGCAGACTGAAGGCGCCTGTCGGCTATACGTTCCGCGGCAAGCAATGGCTGGAGCATGACAATCCGAATGCCGTTGGCATGACCGGCCTGCTCGGTTACGGCGGAGCCTACGGCGCTATTAATGAGGCCGAACTTCTCCTGATGCTCGGCACTGACTTTCCTTTCACGGAGTTCCTTCCCGGCCACAGCGTGAAGAAAGTTCAGATCGACAAGAACCCGAAACACATCGGCCGCCGGACCGCCGTTGATCTCGGACTCGTCGGCGACATCAAGCCCACCGTCGCCGCCTTGCTGAAGAGCGTGAGTGAGAAAACCAACACGCGCTTTCTGGACAAACACATCGCGGACACGAACTCCTTCCACGATCTTTTGCAGCACTATGTCGAGAAAGGACCTGGGATCAAGCCCATACGTCCGGAATTCATGGCGGCTACGCTAAGCGATCTTGCCTCCGACGACGCGATGTTTTTCGCCGACACGGGCACGGCATGCATATGGCTGGCAAGACATATCACCGGCGGCGGAAATCGAAGACTCTTCGGGTCATTTACCTGGGCATCCATGGCGAATGCCGCGCCCAATGCGTTCGGCGCGCAGTTGGCGTACCCAGGCCGGCAAACCATCGCCCTGTGTGGCGATGGAGGCTTCACCATGCTTGCGCTCGGCGACTTGTTAACTCAAGTGGAACGAAAAACTCCAGTGGTTCAGATCATCCTCAACAACGAATCGCTCGACTTCGTCAATATCGAGCAGCAGGAGGCCGGCATCGTTCCCTTTGGCGTCGACTTCAAGAATCCCAATTTTGCCAAGGTCGCCGAAGCGATGGGCGCAAAGAGCATCCGCATCGAAGAACCCGGCGACGTGCGGGATGGACTTGCTGAAGCCCTTGCGCACAAGAGCGGCCCGGTTGTCGTGGACGCGGTAGTCGATCCTTTCGCTCTGTCGTTACCGTCGCATGTTCCTTTCCACACGGCCAAAGGTTTCACTCTTAGCATGGCCAAACAAATATGGAGCGGAAAGATGGACGATGTGATCAAGACGATCGAACGGAACGTCAGGCTGGTCTGAGGAAATCTCGAGGGCCTTTTTCGTGGCAAAAACTTAATTCCTTACTCAAGCAATTGCATCCAAAACCTGGGTACGATCGCAGAATTTACGATCCCCGGATTGAAGATATTCTTTGAGAGGATTATGCACTCATTTGCCAATTCGTACACCCGAATTGCGACGGCCATTCTGCTACCCGCATCGCTGCTGCTCGCGGCAGATGTAGACACGAAGTTCCACAATGCACCGGCGTCAGCCCAGGCAACGAAGAATCCTTACGAAGGCCAAGACTCGGCTGCGCTGGCAGGAAAACGGCTGTACGCCCGTAACTGTCTTTCTTGTCACGGCAAGCTGGGAAAAGGCACGGGCAATGTGCCGTCGCTGGTCGATGGCAAACTCGATTCGGTTTCGCCAGGCGAAGTGTTCTGGTTCATCACGAAGGGAGATAAAGATAACGGCATGCCTTCATGGGCGCAATTGCCAGCCAAGCAACGCTGGCAGATTGTTACCTACGTGAAGTCGATGGAGTCATCGCCAACTCCGCAGGAGGCAAGCGTTGCAGCGCCGGATACGAGTACATCAAAGTTGAAAGCGCCGCCGCCGCCGCCGCCGTTCACCGATTTCCGCTATGAGAAGCCGGGCACAGTTCGCAAAATAACGGTGAAAGATCTGCCCCAGCCTTATGCAACCCAGTCGGCGGAAAATGGCCCAGACCTCGTGGCGCGACCGGACCACGCGTGGCCTGTAGCGCCTGCCGGATTCAAGGTTGAGCTTTATGCCGCGAGCCTCGACAATCCGCGAACCCTGCTCACGGCTCCGAACGGCGACATTTTTCTGACAGAGAGCGATCCTGGCCGCATTCGCGTCTTCCGCGGCTTGACTAGCGATGGCAAGCCCGAGCAAACGTCGGTCTTCGCCACTGGTCTGAAAAAACCTTATGGACTTGCGTTCTATCCTCCGGGGCCTGATCCGCAATGGCTGTATGTCGGAAATACCAACGAAGTAGTTCGCTTTCGCTTATCACAATGGCGATTTGAAGGCGAGCGGCGCTGCTGAACATATTGCCGACCTTCCATGCTGCAACGGACACTGGACGCGGGCGGTCGCGTTTTCGCAAGACGGCAAGAAAATGTTTGTGGCGGATGGTTCAGGATCGAACGTAGACGATCCTGACACGCATCCCGCCGAGAAAAATCGCGCCGACATTCTCGTGTGCGATCCATCGAACTGCAAACTCAGCGTGTATGCCTACGGCATCCGCAATGCCGGCGGAGGCATTGCAGTAAATCCGCAGACCGGAGAACTGTGGTGCTCGGTAAACGAGCGCGACGGCCTGGGCGACAATCTTGTTCCCGACTACATCACGCACGTGCAGGAGGGCGGATTCTACGGCTGGCCCTGGTGGTACATGGGCGGGCATCAGGATCCGCGGCACAAAGGCAGGCATCCGGAGTTGAAAGATAAAATAATCGTGCCAGATGTGCTACTGCAGCCACACAATGCGTCCCTGGAGCTCACTTTTTATCAGGGCCAGCAGTTCCCTGCCGAATACAAGGGGGATATTTTCGCTTCCGAGCATGGCTCATGGAACAAAACCGTACGCGTGGGATATGAAGTGATTCGCGTGCCGCTTCACCAGAAAGCGGATGCTAGCGGCGACTATGAAGATTTTCTCACTGGCTTCGTGCTGCCTGACGGAAACGTTTGGGGTCGTCCTGTGGGTATAACAGTCGCCCAGGACGGCTCACTTCTGGTGAGCGATGATGGGTCGAACTCAATCTGGAGAATCAGTTACACCGGAAAGTAATTTGTTCACATCATCCTTGTTTCGCATCTTTCCGCTCCAGCGGAAGCCCTCTGAGCGGTTTCCCGCACTCCAAACATAATCGTTTGGAACGTGGGGTGATCAAACCGCAAAAGGGACACATCCTCTGCGACCCGAATTGATGAGCCGATGGCCTTGATGTCGGAAGCGAGCTCGGAACTGACCCGGCAATGGCCGCGAACCATCTCCGAATGCGATTGGCAGTCCGACGAATACCCATCAATTCCACCTCTGCTTTGCCGGCCAGGAATGTTCTGCACACTTAGCTGGCGCGTTCTCGCCGAACCTCCGCTGCAAGTTCGCCCGATAAATCAACCATGACAGGCAAAGGAGCGCGTGGCTGTGCAGGATTGCTCACATCCACGAAAACCAACACGATAAGAGCTTTCTAATCAGTTGAACTATTGGGGTGGAAAGTGAGCAATCCAGACCAGTTATTGCCCCTGCGACTGGGCGATCATCACTGTTAGAGACGAGCACTTCTTCTCTCTCTCTCAGATCCTCTGAACTAAGTCAGTCCATCTGAAGCCTTCCCTCTTAGCTCTACAGCTCCGAAAGGAACAATTCATGAAGAAAGTAATGTCGCTGCTACATCTGATGGGAATGATTGGAACATATGCGTGGGCGGGCTCGGATCGGGAAGACACGGTCGAGCGCATGCAAAAGTCCGTCGATGTTCTCCAGTCTATTATGTCAACGCCCGACAAAGGTATCCCCGAAGAAGTGTTGAACGGAGCCAAGTGCATTCTCGTGGTGCCCAATTTGATCAAAGGCGGCTTCATTTTTGGTGGCAAACACGGACGCGGCGTGGCCTCTTGCCGCACGGAGCAAGGCTGGAGCGCACCCGCCTTTGTTTCAGTCGGCGGCGGTAGTTGGGGATTGCAGATCGGGGTCGAAGGCGTGGATCTGGTCATGCTGGTCATGAACGACCGTGGCCTGCAGCACCTGCTTTCCAGCAAGTTCGAACTTACGGGAGAGGGATCGGTGGCAGCAGGTCCAGTCGGCCGTCACGCTTCCGCTGGAACGGACTGGACACTTAATACTGAAGTACTCACCTATTCGCGCTCGAAGGGCGTGTTTGCAGGCCTGACATTGGAAGGCGCGGTGGTAGAACAGGATAACGACTCGACTCGCGCGATCTATGGCAAGCACATGATGTTCCGCGACATTCTTTCGGGTAGGGCATCAACCCCCCGCAGCGCAGACGCGTTTGTGAAAGCTGTATCCGAAGCGGGCCACCAGTCGCACGTCGAAGAAGTTAGAGAAGACGGGCGGTAACTGCAAGAAAGCTATCGAGCCGATCTGTGGCCGACCGGAACTGCTTACCGTTCCGGCGGCCGTAGACGTTTGTTAAAGGACTGTTCTTTATAGAAAGTGATTGGCGGCGAAAGTCACCTCCCGAAAGGCGGAAAAATGAAGAGAGGTCTTTGGGTACGAGTAGCCTGTCTCAGTCTCTGGCCAATTTTGGCATTGGCCCAATCACCGAACGCTGCGCAGAATCTGAACGCCTGTAAGGCTGGCCGCGAAAGCTGTGATCACTCTCAGTTGAGCCCGTCGGAATCGGCGGACGTAGCTCTCGCCACTCACCAGCGCAACGTAGTGAACTGCAGGGCCGACTACAATACCTGTGACCATTCGACACTCAGCTCGCCGGAGGCGATCGCTTTGGCGGTGGCCGCTCACAAGAATAATGTTGCCGCCTGCCAGGATGGCATGCAGTCCTGCGATCGATCCAAACTGACGCAGGCCGAAGCGGAAGATACCTTGGCGGCGGAGCGCCATCGTAATTTCGCCGATTGCAAGGACGGGGTTGGTTCGTGCGAGAAATCAAAACTGACGCAGTCCGAAGCGGGAGAAGTCGACATGGCCAGGCGCCAGCTCAACGTATCCGACTGCAACAACGGTTCGGGAGTCTGCAATCATTCTCTGCTGACCCCTTCAGAATCCAAGGAAGTAAGCGCCGCAGAACATCGGCGCAATACAATCAATTGTGAGAATGGCTGGGACGAGTGCGATCACTCCAAACTCACTCCCGTGGAGGCAGCTCAAACCGCCTTCCTCGAGCATGAAAGAAATCTCTCCGCATGCAAGGACAGCCGGGAAACTTGCGACTACTCGAAACTGACTTCGTTCGAAGGCAAGGTGCTGGCCGAGGCCGAGCAAAAACGTAATTACACGGCTTGCCTGAAAGGTTACGGCTATTGCGACCCCTCTCGACTGACTCCCTCGGAAGCGAAAGCCATCCCGGCTGCAAAGACGCCATAAACCTCCAAGCCACGCGCAACCCAGCACTGGGACTTACTGCGCGGCGCCGCCCGCTACGATCTGGACGGGAGTGACCAACTTCAGTCGATCCAGCGCCGTCATCAAGCTGTGCCAGAGAGCTTGATTCTTTTTTGTCTCGAACGGTACCGAGAGGTCAGAATAAAACTGCAGGATGTTTGCCCGCAGGTCAGGCGACGTGAGATTGAACTTCCGATCGGATAATTGAGCCAGCAACTTTGCATAGGTGTCGTCGGTCAGCGAGTACTCCGCTGCCTTGGTCCCGTTGCCGGTATCAAGGTCGCGGTTAGGCAGCACGAGGGTCTCAGTGCGAACTTCCTCGAGATACCGCCGGTATTGATCGACGGTCGTATTAATGCTTTTGAAATACAGATCCTCAGTTTTTGGAGTGGGGTTATTGAACGCTAATCCTTTCAAGGGACCCGCTTTGGGCATATAGCGCAAGAGCGTTGACAAAATTCGCGTGCCCGCGCCCGGCTTCACATAATCTTTGCCCCACTGTTTTTCGTAATCGGAGCGCGAAAGCCGGTAGAGGAACTTACGTTTCGCGAAGTTCGGCGTCTCGCGCATCAGGTCCTTCTTATGAGTTTGCAACGCAACCTCGGTCATACGAGGAATCAACCGGCTGACTGCGAAGCGATACGAGCCCACCGCTAAGTCCTCGTGCGTTAGCACTTCTTTCAATTCCACTCCGTAGACCACGGGAAAGACCCGCTCCAGCAAGACCTTGGAAACCTGGAATCCGATGAAATCATGGTACTGTTGCGAGGCATAACGATTTTTCGCGACCTGCACCGTGTCGAATCCGAACTCTATTCTCAGATGCGCCGTCTTGTCCTGAGCATACCGGACTGAGGCGCCATACTTCGCGCGCAGCTTTGGGTATTCGATCGCGACTGCCTGGTTCACCGCTGGATGTCCAGCGATATCCGCCGCGTAGTGCGACAAGGCGCCCAGAGCGAAGGCGTATTCATTGACGTCCTGGCTTTCGAGCAGCAACTCACGAACAAAGTCTCCGCTGCGAACGTAGTGCACCAGGTCGCTAAATTCTTTACTGCCGAATGGATAATAGCCGAGATCCTGGATGACGGCGCCGCCATAAGCATAGGCGTGCGCCTGCTTCAGTTGGTCCTCCGTCAGTCCTGGATATCGTTTGAGCAACAGAGGCCGGATCTCGTCGGTCCACAGCAGGTCTACGATTTCCTCGTGTGTGAGAACGGAGTATGCGGACGAGGCGCCGCTGCACATCAACAAGACGAGAAGCAGGGACGTGGCGCGAACCAAGAGAAGGCGGCTCTCACCTGCCGTGGTGAGACGCGAGATTGCCGGGTGGCGCATAGCTCAAATGCGCCCCAGAATCAGGAGAATGAGAACAACGAAAAGAATGACTCCAACTCCACCAGTTGGGTAATAGCCCCAGTCCCGGCTATGCGGCCATCGTGGCAACGCGCCACAGAGTGCCAATACCAAAATCACGATCAGTATGGTTCCGAGCATATTGTGCTCCTTCCGGCCTGTCACTCAAGTTTGGTTATAAACGTTCAACCGCTTCTTTAATGGTCAAAACCGCTCAATTCATTTGGAAGCTTTACGGTGCCGAACCAATGTATGTGCGCTTGAGGGCAGACGGCAGCGGCCGGCCTGAAGTAGTTTTTCTCGCATGGCAAGAAAGAAGGCTGCCCGAAGCGTCAAGTCTCGTGGAACTAACCCTCTTGATTATCCCTGCAGCATGTCTCAGTACGAAAAAGAAAGCCTCGTGGCGGAAGCGAAACTGATTCTGATAGGAGAAAAGAAGCGCAAGAAAGCGACCACCCCAGATGATCAAACTCTAATACGCAAAAGTTAAGCGGAAGCGTTCAGGGGCTTGATTGTCTGTCGTTTTTCCGCCTGCTTCAATTCTCACCGATACCCGCTTTGTCTTTTGCCTATGGTAGATTCCATGCGGAGGTACGGTCATGCTGCGTCTCATTTTTATAGTTTGCGCCTGTGCCACATTCGTCTTCACGACGGGAGCATCAGCACAACAGGCGACGCCTGCGCCGGTTGCAACCCCGGACGAAGGTGATTTCATTCTCCACAATTTTCACTTTAAATCGGGCGAAACCCTGCCGGAAGTTCGCATGCATTACTACAGCTTCGGCAAGATCGCGAAGGACGCGAAAGGCAGAGCCACGAATGCCGTCCTGGTTTTGCATGGTACCAGCGGATCGGGCCGCCAATTTCTCGTCCCGCAGTTTGCGGGAGTGCTATTCGGGCCGGGCCAGCTTCTCGACGCCAGCCGTTATTTCGTGATTATTCCCGACAACATCGGGCACGGTAAATCGACCAAGCCTAGCGACGGCTTACATGCACACTTCCCTCAATACGATTATGACGACATGATTGCGGCCCAACACGAACTCCTGGAAAAAGGACTCGGGGTCAACCATCTACGCCTGATCCTTGGCACCTCGATGGGCTGCATGCACTCCTGGGTCTGGGGAGAAACCTATCCCGATTTCATGGACGCTCTCATGCCGTTGGCATGTCTGCCGGTGCAGATCGCCGGCCGAAATCGCATCTGGCGCGACATGGTAATCGAGGGCATCCGGCGAGATCCGGAGTGGAAGAACGGCGACTACGCCGCGGAGCCTCGCGCCGGACTTCAGATCTCTGCCGACTTTCTGCTCATCGCAGGCAGCGCGCCTTTAGTGCTGCAAAAGAACCTACCGACGCCGGACCAGGCTGACAAGTATCTCGCCGACTATGTGAATCGCGTTACCGCCGGCCTCGACGCGAACGATTTTCTCTATGCGGTGAGTGCTTCAAGAGATTACGATCCCTCGCCCGGTCTCGACAGGATCACTGCGCCCGTAATGTTCATCAATTCAGCGGACGACTTCATTAATCCGCCAGAACTTGGGATTGCCGAACATGAGATCAAGAAAGTAAAGAACGGCAGGTTCGTTCTGCTACCGATCTCCGACAAGACGCATGGCCACGGCACCCACACCGATGCAGCCGTTTGGCAGCAGTACTTGAAAGAGCTTATGGAAGCTCATCACTAGCCTCTCTGCTGATCGCGGAGCAAGATGGTTCTGTGATGTTAGGAACGTGAGGTAGTCGACATGCGCAACCTGTGCGCCGCAAGTTCTGCATTTGCAGTTGATTACTCGCTTGGATCGGGTTGTAGGCGGACGATTTTATCGCTCTTTCACCTTATCGGGTTAGGACCGACGCAAAAATGAAGGTCATCGGATCTCCCCCAAAACCCAATGACCTCCATTGAGCAGAGATCGTTCGAGGCCCGAATGTAAGTCTATGTGTAAAGGTTTGTCAAGGTGTTGGCTAATAAATTAGACTTTTGCACCGGCGCAAGAGGATTACTATGAAAGCTACCAACCTCAAGGGGTTTCGACTCTGCAAGGACGTGCCTTCCCCCATAATGCTGCCTCGCTGAGTTGTCTTGAATATCTTGAGGGGGGCTAAGGGTGTGCGGAGAACGCGCACCCTTTTTAATCGCTATCGAACTCTCACTACTTACTGCGCGTTGCCCGCCGTTTCAGACTTGGCTCTATTCACTTGCTCAACCAAATCTAGAATCGTTGGGGAAAAGTTAAGTACCAGCGCTGTGTAATCGTGACTCTCAGATCGTACGTGCGAAGCGTGAGCAAGCCTCTTGTTTAGCGTCCAGCATGGACTGTCGAATATGTGCTCGTTCCCGTAAAGGTTCCTAAGACGTGCGATCTCCGGCGAAGTGAATCCTGGCAATAGTATCCGTAGAGTGATGTCATCCGAGTGTGAGCTTTTTGAAGGCAAAATATCGACCAAAATCCGCGTTTGTAATAGGAGTGATTCGGTATTTGCGTTAAGAATGAACGGTGGAAGCTGAGTTCCCACCTGGGTATTGTTAAAACTAAAGTTAAGCGTGTCTTTGAACATGAATACTTCATAGCCAAGGACGACCCACGGATCGTTATTCGTGGTCCATTGATGCAGTCTCTTTCTTGCCAACCGTTCACTATTTCCCAGCGGGCCCGCGTTCGTCTATTTCCGTGGGCTTCACGCATATCAGGCGTGGCCGCGTCCCCGTAAATGTTGACGGTAAAATCGTGGGTCTTGCGCTCAACGGCACGGGAACGGCACGGAAGACGGCCTAACCTATTGAGAGATGGTGGGCGCTATAGGATTCGAACCTATGACTTCCACCGTGTGAAGATGGCACTCTACCGCTGAGTTAAGCGCCCAACGCTTTCTATTCAAACAGTTACAGCCGTTTCCGTCAACGGCATGGGAACGTTTGGGAACGGAATGGATTGCACGATTCGCGATTGTGCTTCCCGCCTCGCTGGCGTCACGGCTTGGACGTATCTGTCCATCGGGATGCTGGCGTTTGCGTGTCGTATGAGCGCCTGTGTGGTAGCAACATCAGCGCCCAAGGTGTCGAACGTGTGCCGCAACACGTGCCAGCCGATGCGCTTCGGACTCCAGCCCGCTTTGCAGCGGGTCGGAGGTAATCTTCCGTCGCAGCGTTCGGCCAGTATGGTGCTGCCCGTGCTTGTCAGGACTGGCGAAGATAAAGTCTCCATCCTGATTGTACGGACAACGTCCACGCCAGCCGAGCAGCACATTCGCGAGTCCCGCCTCTAGCGGTACGGGGTTTCGGCTGGCTTCCGTCTTCATCATGCCGATGTGCTGACGTACGATTCCACGGCCGAAATGCGGGATCGGAAAGGAAAACTAAGGAAAGACTCCAATGGCAATGTTTTTGTAGTCGGCGGCAGAAAGGGAAAGAAAAGGCGCGCTGCAAGGAGCCATCCGAACGACGCGGGGCGCGTAAGGGAGCGCCTTCGGGTGGCGCTCACAGAACACGTGAGAATTTTATTGTCGCCGAATTGTCTGTTCAAGCTGACTCCGAGCGATGACCTCTGCTGATCAGGGAATCAGGCAGCTTGTGCGTATGGGTATCGCCCATCAGTCACGGCGATGAGAGCCATCATCTCGTCGAGCGTGGCGATGTCGAACTCTCGCATCGAACTGGCGCGATCTAGACTTTCCCGCACAGATCGGCGGGGATTGAATAGCTTAATTCGGATGTCGTGGTCGTGAGCCCATCGCTGTAGAAACACCAGCATACCTAAACCTCCACCTGCGATGGCGGAGACCTCCGAGAGATCGAGCACTATGATTCGGGCGTCGCTCTGCAAGTTGACGGCGTTGCGTAATTCGAAAGCGTCGTCACTCTGGACAATTCGGCCTTCGCACTCAATGATCGCCATTTCGCCGATGTTTTCAAAATTGACAGTCATCTTATTCTTCTCCACACATGGACTTGGTTGTTCTAGAGCACGCGTCGTGCCATCGATTCGCAACTCGTATTTTGTGTGAGGTGGGCAGTTAATCAGTCACATTAGTGGGAGTTTCTGGCGAGGGATAAAGAAAATTTGCGCTACAGCGAATGCTGTATCTTCCTGGACTAGCGGCAGAATTGGCCTACTAGGGCTTCACCAACGTCGCTTCGATCGTAGAGCTTCCGCCAGCGGTGACTGTCATTGTCCGCTGCCAAGGCGTCATCTCTTCTTTCTCGATTGAGACCTGATGTTCTCCGGGTGACAACTGAATGGTGGATGGAGTGCTGCCCATATATTTCCCATCGACGTTGATGTCACAGCCCGGAGGCGTCGATTTGACGATTACGCTCGCAAGCTGCATCGCTCCGACTTCAACACGGGGCTCTGCTTGAGAGTTGTCCGTGGCTATTGCGGGCTCCGGTCGCGCGACTGCCGTGGTCAGGACTTCCTTTCCTGAGTTATGCTCAACGAATTCTTTTAGATGCTTGGCGACCGCTTCTGCCATCGATTGCTGGTTTTTGCTGCCTCCTTTTTGTTTGTTGACGGAGTAAGCCCAAAGCATCTTGGTGGAACTCGCGTCGATCAATTGCACCGAGACGTTCCCCTTGTCCTCAATCCCGGCGCAGTAAGCGAATAAACAGCGCGCGATTTTTCCACCCGTGGATTCGGTCTTGATTTCGACAGGTGCGGCTCGAAGCACGTAGTTTGCCTTCGTTGGGTCGGTAACCACATCAACGGGAACATTTTTTTTTGAGATCGCCGCAGCTAGGTATGTTTCGAAGCCTTGTTGGGGTTCTACGTAAACGGTAGGTCGTGCAAGTTGACCGAAGCACGACAATGATGCAGCGAACACCAGCAGTAGTCCTAGTTTCTTCATGGCGAGTTCCCTCCGTGTTTTGCCAGTATCGGGAACTTGTCATTCCGGGACAAGGTTACTTCGGAGGGTGGTCGGATGAGCCGAAAACAGCCGGATAATCGTGCAGGACTAAGTCGACCTGCATCTTGAATGAAGTCTAAAATTCAACGCACAATAAGGAAGTGATTTCCATCACTGCCACGGGTGAGCGTCAGGCATTTAGTAGCTGAAGAGGTAGGATCAACCTGAGAATGACTTCCTCGCCGAAGGGTCTCTTCTCGTCGGTATAATTATTGCTCGCTCATGGACTGGGTGCCGTCTGCTATCCGCTGGTTGTTTGATTCTGAGCGTGGCGCTTCTAATCGGCTGACTCCGCGCTGGCTTTCCCTGCGAGCCCTGGGATGTATTTATTTTTCTGCCTTTTTCTCTCTCGTCTTTCAGATTCGCGGGCTGATAGGACCAGATGGAATTCTGCCGGCTAATGAATATCTACAGGCGGTAGCACATTCCCTTCACTACAGCCGCGGCGTATGGTTCGCACCGACGGTTCTTTGGCTTTCGAGCAGCGGACATACCTTGACTGTGGTTTGCTGGGTGGGCATGGTCGCGTCGCTGCTTTTGGTGCTGAACGTGTGGCCGCGCGGAATGCTTGTCATCTGTTTTGTGTGCTTTCTTTCATTCGTGAGCGCTGCACAGGATTTTTCCAGTTATCAGTCCGACGGCATGCTGCTCGAGGCGGGATTTATCGCGTTTTTCTTTGCTCCTCCAGGAGCTCGTCCAGGCTTTGGGCTGGCGTCGCCTCCATCGCACGCCAGCCTGTTTCTTCTGCAATGGGAATGGTTTCGCATTTACTTCGAATCCGGCGTTGCGAAGATTATCGGCGGAGATCCCGAGTGGCGCCACTTTACAGCTATGGACGAGTACTACCAGAACGGCCCGCTGCCGACTTGGATCGGCTGGTACGTGCAACATTTACCGCACTGGTTCCATGCTTCGAGTGTCGCCGCAACGCTCGCTCTTGAGTTGGGTTTGGTGTGGATGATGTTTCTGCCGCGGCGCTGGCGCATTGTTTGTTTCTTTATTGTTACACCGTGGGAGTTGGGCATCATCCTCACCGCCAATTACACATTCCTGAACTACCTGGTTCTGACCTTGGGAGTGCTTCTCTTGGATGATCGATTTATGCTGCGATTTTTTCCGCGTTGGAAAAAACATGCGGTCGCGGGCCCAAGAGTGATTATGCCGAGTTCCGAGCCCAGCGAGTCGCCCGAGCAGCAGAGATTCTCGACGGAACCCAAACAAGCCCAGCAAACCCAGACGCAAAATTGGCGAGACTCGCTTCGTCGGCGCTTCAACCTCGTGAAGGTATCTGTGGTTGGAATTGTACTCATGTGGATTTTCTACGCCACGACCGCGGAGCTTATGTGGATGTTCTACCCGCTTCCACTGCCAACCGCGCCGGTAGAGGCGCTCGAGCCGTTTCGGATTGCCAATCGATACGGCCTGTTCGGAATTATGACTAGAGGCCGATATGAAATTGAGTTCCAGGGTTCAGCGGACGGAAAGACATGGGTGGAATACCCGTTCCGTTATAAACCGCAAGATCCCAGCAAGCCACCCGGAATTTACGCTCCCTATCAACCGCGATTCGATTGGAATCTCTGGTTTGCTTCGTTGGGCTCATGGCAGGACTATCCAATCGTGCCCAGAACCGAAGTGCGCCTGCTTTCCAACGACAAGGACGTTCTCAGTCTTTTTAGGAGTAATCCATTTCCGCAAAGCCCACCGCGCAAGGTGCGCGCTGTAATCTGGCAATACTGGTTTACAACCATGGCCGAAAAACGCGTCACGGGTCTCTGGTGGCGCCGGCAATTCCTTGGCCTCTACGCGCCTACGATTGAGCGCGAACCAGATGGCACGATCCGTATCGTGGAATCGCCAACAGTTGGTCCACGCGAGTGAATGCGGCTGCGGTCGCAGTGAATCACGTTTACAGACTATAACCTGGACAACGCCATCTTCGCCGCATGATAGCCGCACATGCCGTGCACTCCTCCCCCTGGGGGCGTAGAGGCGGAGCAAATGTAGACATTGCGCGCCGAGGTCGCATAGTGTCGCCGGGTCGGCCGAAATAGAAACTGGCGGATATCCATGGCCCCGCCTGCGATATCGCCTCCTATGAGATTCGCGTCCATGCTCTCAAGGTCTGCAGGAGAAAAAACGCGACGTGCCAAAACGCACTCGCGGAAACCGGGAGCGAAACGTTCAATCTGGTCCTCCAGTTTCTCGAGCATGTTTACGGAGGAGCCATGCGGCACATGACAATAAGCCCAAGCTGTGTGCTGGCCCGCTGGAGCGCGCGAGTTATCGAAGAGGCTCGGCTGCGCCAGCAGAACAAAAGGGCGGTCGGTATGCTTGCCGTTTCGGACCGACTCTTCTGAGGCAGCGATCTCCTCAAAGCTTCCGCCGAGATGTACCGTCGCTGCTCGCAAACAAGAAGGGGCTTTCCAGGGAATGGGCGCATTCAGCGCGTAATCCACTTTGAAAACGCCGAGGCCGTAGCGGTACTTTTCGAGCCTCCGCTTGTAACCCTCAGATAATCTTTGCGCGCCAATCTTCAGGAGCTGCCGTGGAGTCAGATCACAGAGCAAGAGGTCATAGTTCTTCAATTCATCCAAATTAAACACTGGCGACGAAGTAGTAACTTTGCTTCCGAGGGTCGAGAGGTATCCGCATAATGCATTTGTGAGTGACTGCGCACCGCCGCGAGGAATCGGCCAACCAACCGCGTGAGCTGACACTGCCATCAACATTCCAAATGCCGCGCTCAACGGTTCGCCAAGGCTGAGGAAAGAATGGGCAGCCAGACCCGCGAACAACGCGCGCGTTCGCGGGCGGTGAAAACGGTGAGCAACAACTTCTGCCGACTGGAGTCCCAGCACTCCAAAGCGAGCCATCAGCAAAGGATGCGCGGGCATGAAGGAAACAGGACGCAGCACTCCCCGAGCAAATTCAGTCCAGCGCTCGACGAACGGACGCATGAGCTTGTCCCATGCCGCTCCGTCAATCCCAAGCGAGTCTCTGGTTTCATCTAGGTCCCGTTCCAACATCACCGCCGTGCCATCATCGAGAGGGTGGGCTAAAACAGCGGGCGAGAAGATCCACTCCAAGCCGGGGTTGACCAGGGGCAGCGACGAAAAAAATGGCGACCCCACAGCGAGCGGGTAGACCGCCGACCCGAAATCGTGGCGAAAACCAGGCAAAGTTAACTCCAGCGCGCGCACGGCTCCGCCTGGCGTCGACTCCGCTTCCCGCACCTCAACTTGCAACCCAGCCTGGGCCAGAACTATGGCCGCAGCCAGGCCATTCGGGCCCGCGCCGATCACGCACGCCTTACGGCTCATCGCGTATCACCTTTAATGAAACCTCTGACAAACTAATCTAACTCCTGAGTTATATTCTCCCGCGATTACATCACATAAATGGGAACGAAATTCGTCGATTCCAAGCCTAAAGAGAAAAATGGATAGCATCACAAAAGCTGACTCCTGCATCAAAATCGCTTTGTCCGGAATCGCCTTTAATGTAATGTTTTGTATCTATTACAGCCAGAGGCTTATCGACAGGATCACATGGACCAGCAAAGATCGACCGCGCCCATCCCTCCTGACCATCAACTCCCAGCGCCG
The DNA here is from genome assembly GCA_963842075.1 of uncultured Acidobacteriota bacterium. Taxonomy (GTDB): domain Bacteria; phylum Acidobacteriota; class Terriglobia; order Terriglobales; family Acidobacteriaceae; genus Sulfotelmatobacter. The sequence continues at coordinate 630,474 of CAWJFA010000026.1, forward strand.
GAGAGCGATCCGAGTCGCAAAAAAAGAAAATACTGGATCTGGGCAGTGGTGTTCATTTTCCTTTGCCTGATTTTGTACTGGGCTTTCCATCATGATGATCAGCAGAAAAGCCAGTCGGCGGCAGCGGCGCCAGCGGGTGGACGGCGCGCTTTCAGCGGCCCAGTGACCATAACAACCTCAACTGCGACCAAAGGAGATATTGGAGTTTATCTCAATGCAATTGGTACGGTCACAGCCTTGTATACCGATTCAATCACTGCGCAAGTCACCGGCGTCATTACTTCGGTCCACTACAAAGAGGGCCAGCTGGTGCGTAAGGGGGACTCTCTGATCGACATCGATGCACGGCCCTACGAAGCGCAAGTTATGCAGGCGGAAGGCACTTTGGAACGGGACCAGAACCTGCTGGCACAAGCGCAGATGGACCTGCAGCGGTACAAGGACGCTTGGGCCAGGAACGCGATTCCGCGGCAGACTCTCGAAGATCAGGAAAAGATCGTGCTGCAGGATCAGGGAACCGTAAAAAATGATCAGGGCACTTTGAACTACGACCAGGTGCAAGTCGCCTATTGCCATATCACCGCGCCGATCAGTGGACGCGTGGGGCTGCGCTTGGTGGATCCTGGAAATCTAGTCACGGCCAATGCCACGACTTCACTGCTTGTCATCACTCAGACGCAACCCATCACTGTTGTTGCCACCATCTCCGAGGACAACCTGGCAGAAGTGATGGGGCAGCCGCACCACGGCCTGAGTCTTCCTCTGGACGCTTGGGACCGCACCAACCAGAAGAAGATTGCTTCCGGCAAAGTGATTTCGTTTGACAACCAGATCGACACCACCACGGGAACGGTGAAGGTGCGCGCATTGTTCGACAACAAGACAGGCACCCTCTATCCCAACGAGTTTGTCAATGTCCGCTTGTTGGTGAAAACACTTCATGACCAGATCTTGCTGCCTAGCTCGGCTATCCAGCATAACGGCAGCGCAGCATTTGTTTATGTAATTCAGAATTCCCAGGCCAATATGCGCACCGTGAAAACTGGTGTCGCGGATGGTGGAAAGACCGCCGTGACCGGCTTGAACGAGGGCGAGGTGGTGGCGGACAGCAGCTTCGATAAGTTGCAGAATGGCTCTAAGGTGACGATTTCGCAGCAGCCGCTGCCGAACACGTCGAATGAGGGAAATGCGCCGTGAGCATCTCTCAACCATTTATTGTGCGTCCGGTCGCCACCATTCTGTTGATGACCGCAATTCTGCTGGTGGGGATAGTGGCATTCTTGCAATTGCCGATCTCCGCGTTGCCCCAGGTCGACTATCCCACCATACAGGTGCTTACTTTTTATCCGGGGGCAAGCCCGGACGTCATGGCGACAACTGTAACTGCTCCCCTGGAGCGGCAGTTTGGCGAGATGCAGGGCCTAAGCCAGATGACATCCACCAGCGCCGGAAACGTTTCGGTCATCGTCTTGCAATTCAACCTCGCCCTGGATATCGATGTGGCCGAAGAAGAGGTACAGTCCGCGATCAACGCGGGGCAGAGCTTTTTACCTGCGAATCTTCCTACGCCTCCGGTATACAACAAGACCAACCCTGCCGATGCGCCGATTCTGACCCTGGGAATCACTTCAAACAGCATGCCCTTGTCACAGGTCGAAGATCTGATTGACACGCGGCTGGCACCGAAGCTCTCGCAACTCAATGGTGTTGGACTGGTCAGCATCAGCGGCGGACAAAAACCGGCTGTGCGCATTCAGGTAAATCCAACGAAGCTGTCTTCCTATGGCATCAACCTTGAGGATGTGCGCACAGCCTTAACTCAGACAAGTGTGAATTCGGCTAAGGGCAACTTTGACGGTCCACGCCAGGATTACCAGATTGACGCCAATGATCAGATCACTCAGGCGGAGGACTATCACAACGTTGTCATCGCCTACCGGAATGGCGCTCCAGTTCTGCTGAAGGATGTTGCCGGTGTGATTAACGACGTGGAAAACACGCAACTGGCTGCCTGGATGAACTCGACACCAGCCGTAGTGTTGAACATCCAGCGCCAGCCGGGAGCCAACACCATCAGCGTGGTAAAGAGCATCAAGAAACTCCTGCCGCAGCTGGAGGCAAATTTACCCGCAGCAGTGCAGATCACCGAGCTTACCGATCTCACCACCAGTATCCAGGCCTCGGTGGACGATGTGGAGTTCGAATTGATGCTGACCATCGGACTGGTGGTGATGGTCATCTTCCTTTTCTTGCGCAGTGTGCGGGCGACCATCATTCCCAGCGTGGCCGTTCCTCTCTCGCTGGTCGGGACATTCGGCGCGATGTATGTTCTCGGCTACAGCCTGGACAATCTTTCGCTGATGGCGCTCACCATTTCCACTGGCTTCGTCGTGGACGACGCCATCGTCATGATTGAAAACATCGCACGCTACCTGGAAGAGGGCGAAGCGCCCATGGCGGCAGCTCTCAAGGGCGCAGGGCAGATCGGCTTCACGATTCTCTCCCTGACGATTTCTCTTATTGCAGTGCTCATTCCGCTGCTGTTCATGCGCGATGTTGTGGGACGCCTGTTTCGCGAATTCGCCGTAACCTTGGCAGTTACGATCATCATTTCGGCGGTGGTTTCACTGACTCTGACTCCGATGATGTCTTCGCGCATTTTGCGGCACGAGCCAAAATCGCAGCAGAGCCGCTGGTACCAGGCATCGGAACGCGCTTTCAATCGCATGATCGAGTTTTATGGACGGACATTAAAAGTTGTTCTGCGCTACCAAACCATCACGCTCTTGGTGGCCGTGGCTACGCTGGTGTTGACTATCATTTTATATATCGTGATTCCAAAGGGTTTTTTCCCGGTGCAGGATACCGGAGTAATTCAAGGCATCTCGCAGGCCCCGCAGTCGATTTCTTTTTCTGCCATGGCAGCGAAGCAACAGGAACTTGCTTCAATCATTTTGAAAGATCCCGCGGTGCAAAGCCTGTCATCTTTTATCGGCGCGGATGGCACCAATACCACACTCAACAGCGGACGCATGGCAATTAATCTTAAGCCAATCGCCCAGCGAGATTTGAATGCATCCGATGTTATTCGGCGGCTGCATCAGCAAATCGCGAATGTACAAGGCATTCAGCTTTACATGCAGCCGGTGCAGGACATCACTGTGGACGACCGAGTCACGCGCACTCAATATCAGTACACGCTGGAAGATCCTGACATCAACGAGCTTGATACGTGGACGGCAAAGTTTGTCGACGAGTTGAAAAAGGTGCCCAGCCTGGAAGACGTTGCCACGGATCAGCAGACCGGGGCACAAGCAATTTCAGTGACCATCGACCGCGTAACGGCTTCGCGGCTGGGCATTGCTCCGGCCACCATCGACAACACGCTATACGACGCCTACGGGCAACGGCAAATTAACACTTTGTACACGCAGCTGAATCAGTATCACGTAGTAATGGAAGCTCAGCCCGAGTGGCAGCAGGATCCGGGCAAGTTGAGCGCCCTTTATATACAGTCGAATGCGTCTTCGAGTGTGACCGGAGCTGCGCCTTCGACATCTTTTTCAGCTTCAGGATCCAGCACGGCCGGCTCCAATGCGACCACCACTTCGGTTTTGTATACCCCCTCCGCTGCGACTCTTCAGCCCTCGGGAACCGTGCTTTCCCCTTCTAACAGTTCGAACGGCAGCACGTCGCTGAACGGAGGCACTTTTGCGGGAACCACGCCGAACACGACTACAGCGGCTTCCGCTGCCTCCGCTATTCCTCTAAGCACCTTCGTCCATGTGTCGAACACGACTGAGGCTCTATCCATCAATCACCAAGGGCAGTTCCCGTCGGTCACGGTGTCATTCAATCTCGCCCCCAATGCCGCTCTGGGCACAGCCATCAGCGACATCAACAAAATAGCCCAGAAGATTGGATTTCCTCCCAGCTTGCAGGCGCAGTTTCAGGGAACCGCTGCCTCGTTCGAGAATTCACTTTCCAATGAGGCTTTGTTGATCCTGGCTGCGCTGGTGACGGTTTATATCGTACTTGGCGTGCTGTATGAGAGTTTCATCCATCCGGTGACGATCCTCTCTACTTTGCCGTCTGCCGGAGTGGGCGCGCTGCTCGCGTTGATTCTTTTCCGGCAAGACCTGAGCGTGGTCGCGATCATCGGCATCATCTTGCTGATCGGCATCGTAAAAAAGAATGGAATTATGATCGTCGATTTCGCGCTCGAAGCGGAGCGAGAGCGCGGAAAAAGCTCAACCGATGCCATTTACGAGGCCAGCTTACTTCGCTTCCGCCCGATCATGATGACCACAATGGCCGCGCTGCTCGGCGGCATTCCGCTCGCATTGGGGCGCGGTTACGGATCGGAGTTGCGCCGTCCCCTCGGAATCGCCATGGTCGGGGGGCTTCTCGTTAGTCAAGTGCTGACGCTCTACACCACTCCCGTGATTTATATCTTCTTCGACCGTTTGGGCCAGCGCTTCAGCCGCCGTAAAGGCAACGAGCAAGGCAGTGAAAGCGGGCCGCAACCCCAACCGGAGAACCCATGAGCCTGTCGGAACCATTCATCCACCGCCCGGTTGCGACGACTCTGCTTACCATTGCCGTCGCAATTGCAGGCGCGGTTGGCTTTACCGTTCTGCCCGTGTCCCCTTTACCCGAAGTCGACTTCCCGACAATTTCTGTCTCTTCCAGTCTTCCGGGAGCCAGTGCTGAGATCATGGCGTCCTCTGTAGCCACACCGCTCGAAAGGCAATTCGGGCACATCGCCGGTGTCACGGAGATGACGTCGTCGAGTTCTCTCGGTAGTACATCGATCACTCTGCAATTTGATTTATCACGGAATATCGATGGCGCGGCACGGGACGTGGAAGCAGCCATCAATGCAGCGCGCAGCTATCTGCCGGCGAATCTGCCGGCGAATCCGACCTACAGAAAAGTCAATCCGGCCGACGCTCCAATCATGATTCTCGGGTTGACTTCGGACAAGTACAACACGCCCAAGCTCTACGACGAGGCCTCTACTGTAATAGAGCAGAAGCTTTCGCAAATCCAGGGCGTGGGCCAGGTGGTGGTGGGCGGAGGCGCTTTGCCATCCGTGCGGGTCGAAGTTAATCCGACAAAGCTTGAGAGCTTCGGGCTGACCATCAGCAACATTCAGTCAGTGCTAAGTCTGCAAAACTCTGACATGCCCCGCGGGCGGCTGGCCAATGATTCCATGACCGCCGACATTATCACGAATGATCAGATTACTGACGCGGAAGATTATAAGCCGCTCGTCGTCGGTTACCATAATGGTACCGCAATCCATCTGTCGGACGTTGCCGACGTCAGCAACGCCACGCAAAATCTGCGTACCGCCGGATATTTGAACGGTACCCCATCCATTACTGTCATCATTTTCCGCCAGCCGGGCGCAAACATAATTCAAACCGTGGAACGAGTGCGCACCCAGTTGCCGTTCCTTCAGGCGATTCTGCCGCAGGGCATTAACGCCACCATCGTTCTTGACCGCACCACAACGATTCGCGCCTCGGTGGATGACGTGGAACGCACGCTGCTGATATCAGTGGGCCTGGTCATTCTGGTGGTGTTCTTTTTTCTGCGCAATGCGCGCGCCACCATCATTCCGAGCATTGCGGTTCCTGTGTCGCTGATCGGTACTTTCGCTGTGATGTATCTGGTCGGCTTCAGCCTGGATAACTTGTCTCTGATGGCGCTTACCATTTCCACCGGTTTCGTCATCGACGATGCCATCGTAGTAATGGAAAACATCGCCCGCTACCTTGAGCAGGGCATGACACCCATGCAGGCAGCTCTCAGGGGTTCGAGAGAGATCGGATTCACGGTTTTTTCCATCAGCATCTCGCTGGTTGCCGTGTTTATTCCGATTCTGCTCATGGCGGGTATTGTGGGACGGATTTTTCGCGAATTCGCTGTGACCTTGGCAACCGCGATCCTAGTCTCGATGGTGATTTCACTCACTACTACTCCCGCCATGTGCGCCCACCTGCTGAAGCCGGAAGAACCCGGAAAACACGGGCGCTTTTATCGTTGGAGCGAAAAGTTTTTTTCCGGCATGCTTTGGGTATACCGCAGGTCGCTTGAGTGGGTGCTGGAAAATCCGGCATTCACCCTCATGATCCTCCTGCTGACAATTGCCCTCAACTTCTTTCTGATGGTGCGCATTCCCAAGGGATTTTTTCCGCAGCAGGATACGGGAGCACTGGTGGGCGGGGTGCAAGGACCACAGGACGCTTCCTTTCCTTTTATGAACTCGTCCATTTTGCAATTGGTGAAGATCATCAAGGCAGATCCGGCGGTTGCCAACGTGAATGCTTACACCGGCGGTAACGGAGCAAGCAATGGAGGATTCATCTATATCGCGCTGAAACCCTTGAATGAGCGCAAGGTCGGGGCGCAAGAAATCATCAATCGCTTGCGGCCGAAACTCAATGCACTGCCTGTAGCTTCAGCCTTTCTACAGGCCGTGCAGGACCTTCGTATCGGCGGCCGCTCAAGCAATGCGCTATATCAATACACCATTCAGGCGGGTAATATCGCGGACCTGGTGCACTGGGGACCCTTGCTGTTAAGCAACATGAAAAAACTTCCTGGCCTACAGGACGTAAACAGCGACCAGCAAAATGGCGGCCTGCAGGAGTTGTTGACTTACGATCGACTTACGGCGGCGCGACTCGGCCAGACCGCGAGCTCACTGGATAAAGCGCTGTATTCCGCTTTTGGCCAGTCCGAAGTTTCAGTCATCTACACCCAAATGAATCAGTATTACGTGGTGCTGGAGGTTGCTCCGCAATATTGGCAGTCTCCTCAGGACTTGGGTTACATCTACCTCAAGAGCAACCCGAACGGAAGCAATGCCGCCACGATGACGCCCATCTCAACAGTTGCTAAAGCACAAACGAACACCACAGCCCTGCAGGTAAATCACACGGGCTTATTCCCGTCCGTTACCGTCTCATTCAATCTCGCTTCCAACGTTTCTCTGAGTCAGGCAACCAAAGAAATTCAGCAAATGGAACAGCGATTGGGAACCCCCTCGACCATCCAGGGCTTCTTCGCCGGAACGCTGCAGGCTTACCAGCAATCCCTCTCTACCGAGCCGATCCTGATCACGACTGCGTTGCTGGCGGTGTATATCGTGCTCGGCATTCTGTATGAAAGTTTTGTGCATCCTCTGACGATTATTTCTACGCTGCCTTCGGCGAGTGTTGGAGCCATGCTCGCGCTTATGCTCTTCCACATGGATTTGAACGTGATTTCAATCATTGGAATCGTGCTGCTCATCGGAATCGTAAAAAAGAACGCGATCATGATGATCGATTTCGCGCTGATGGCAGAGCGCGAGGAAGGCAAGAACACAAGAGACTCTATCTTTGAAGCTTGCATGCTGCGGTTCCGGCCTATTCTGATGACCACCATGGCCGCACTGTTCGGCGCTCTCCCGCTGGCTTTCGGGACGGGCACAGGTTCGGAACTACGTCGACCCCTGGGCATTACCATTGTCGGCGGCTTGCTCTTGAGCCAATTAATCACTCTTTATACGACTCCTGTGGTCTACCTGACATTGGATCGCCTGCGCCTGAGATTGAGTGGCAAGCGGCGGGAAACCTCGCTGGCAGGTAGAAGTCACGGGTTACCGGAAAATGTATGACAACAATTTTGAAGTGCTCGAAAGCTAATCGCACTGCTTTGGTGCTCTGTCTGCTGGCTACGCTCGGAAGCATGGCCGGATGCACGCTTGGGCCAAAATACCATAAGCCGAGCGCACCCACGCCTGCCGCACCCAACTACAAAGAATCGACGGTCAACTTCCAGGACACGGACGGATGGAAGGTGGCAAGTCCGCAAGAAGCGATGCTGCGCGGCAAATGGTGGGAGATTTTCAACGACCCGGATTTAAATTCGCTTGAAGAGCAAGTCAACATCAACAACCAGAACATCAAGCAATATTTCGAAAATCTGATGGTAGCCCGTGCCCAGATCCGCGAAGCGCGCGCGCAATATTGGCCGACCGTCACAACGAGCCCTTCATTTCAAAGGTCGCGAGCCTCCGGCAACCTCGCCAACACCTTTAACACGACTGCTGGAAATGGAACAACCACTTCAACCGGGCAGGCAACCAGTTCCGGCCAACAAAGCACTATCTGGTCATTTCCCGTGGATATTTCCTGGGTCCCCGACCTTTGGGGCAAGATTCGCAATGAAGTACGCCAGGCGCAATATGCCGCGCAGGTGAGCGCTGCCGACCTTGAGAACGAGCGGCTCACCGAGCAGGCAAGTTTAGCGGAATACTATTTCGAAATCCGAGGACAAGACGCGCTACAAAAGATTCTCGACCAAACGGTAGAGGCGGATCAGAAAGCGTTGGAGGTGACGCGCGCCGCTTATGATGCTGGAGTCGACGACTATATTTCTGTAGTCGAAGCGCAGACTACGCTCGAGAGCGCGCAATCGCAGGCTATCAATATCAAGGTTGCACGGGCGCAGTACGAGCACGCGATCTCCGTTTTGGTGGGCAAGGTTGCAACCGATTTTTCTATTCCAGTGCGCCCAGAGCTGACTTCGCCTCCACCAATTCCCACGGGTGTCCCTTCTGAACTTCTGGAGCGCCGTCCTGATGTTGCTGCGGCCGAGCGCACGCTGGCAGAGGCGAATGCCACGATCGGAATCGGCTATGGAGCTTTTTTTCCCAATGTCACGATTTCCGCCGCGGGTGGTTTTGAAAGTTCCGCGTTTAAGAAATGGTTCGCATGGCCCAGCCGTTTCTGGTCGATCGGTCCTACTATTTCGCAGACCATTTTCAACGGCGGTCTGTATCGTGCGGAATTAAACCAGTACACCGCGACCTACAACGCCGATCTGGCGGCGTACCGTCAAACCTCGCTTGTGGCTTTTCAGCAGGTCGAAGATTACCTGGCCGCGGTACGCCTCTACTCCCAGCAAATCGAGAGACAGCAGGCCGCGGTGAATCATGCCCAGGAATTTCTCAAGCTAGAGATGGGACGCTACGAGACCGGAATCGACCCCTACGTCGACGTGATGACGGCACAGACCACGTTGCTGGCTGACGAGCAAACGCTAGCGACGATAAAGATTGAACGAATGACGTCGACGGTCTCCCTGATTGAAGCTCTCGGCGGTGGATGGGATCAGTCGCAGTTACCCACGCCCGCCCAGTTAACGCAAAAGCCGGCGCGATCTGACACTGCCATGCAGAAATAAACTAAATGGCCCCCGACTGACTAAACAGCTTGGTAGACAACGGAAAACGAAACGACGAATCTGCATCAAGCGCGCGCTTTGTCGATCATTGCTTCCCAAATACCTTTGGATTTCAAAATAAGTTCAACGGCCTCGCGAACTGCCCCATGGCCGGCGAGGGCTTTCGTCGTGTAGTGCGCGGCCTTTTTTACCTCGGGGACGGCATCGCCCACCGCAACGGCGAGCCCAGTGCGCCGCATTAAAGGAATATCCGGAAGATCGTCACCTATATAAGCGACGGCAGAATCGGATAAGCCGGTTCTTCGAAGAATTTCTTCGTAGGCCGGCATCTTCAAAGGTTGTTTCATATAGATAAATTCCATCTTCATTTCGTGAGCGCGGCGAAGAAGGGCAGAACTTTCGCGGCCGGTAATGCAGCCAGTGCGCAGGCCTGCGGTCTGCGCAAGAGTTAGGCCCTGGCCGTCGTGCGCGTCAAATGTTTTGATTTCGAGCGCGGTGCCGTCAGTTTGTGAAAGCAGAATGACGCTTCCGTCCGTCATGGTGCCGTCGACATCCATGAGAAGCAGGTCGACTCGAGCAGCACGTTTCTTGAGTGCGGAAGGGATTTTAGAAAGATGGGTCAAAGAAGCCTCCAGAAAAAACGTAGAGCAAGTTTAAGCCAAAGCTAATGAGACGGCAGTTTTTCGTTGCGCTTCGTCTTCATATTACTAACCAATCCTCATGATGGCTTTAGCACTTGGTCGAGAAATTAAAGGCATAAAGAGTCAGTGCGAAGGAACTTTCAGCCGAAGTTGTTTTCAAACCGCAGTCGGTCATGCCATAGCAGGAACCAATGCCATTTAGGCAAAGCTACTACTGGTGATTCCGATCACAACCAGTCGTGTTACGCGTCATAGCTCGCCCTCGCGTACTGGCCGAAAATCATTATGAAGAGGTGGGGCCATGATCATCACTTACAGGTTCGTCCGTCTCATTGAGGACCACTCCGACGCTTTGGCCGCCGGCCTGCTGCGGAAGGTTCAAGAATCCCCACACATTGAAAACTACGACAAAGTTCCCGCTGGCGATCTGAAGCTGATGGTGTCTGAAATCTACCGGCACCTGGGGGAGTGGTTGCTGCATAAGAATGAGGTCGATATCGAGGAACGCTATACGGAGATTGGCTCTCGCCGCGCCCAGCAAGGCGTGCCTTTGAGCGAAGTAATTTGGGCGATCGTTTTGACGAAGCAGAATCTGTGGGAGTTCATTCTCGACGAGTCTTTTGCGAGCCGGACTGTAGAGATTTTGGGAAAGCAGGAGTTGCTGCAGTTGCTCGACCAATTTTTTGATCGGGCGATCCACTCTGCCGCTGTAGGCTACGAGTGGGCGACGGAAGCAACGGACGGGGTAGAAGGCAGGAAACAAAAGTCGGGATAACTGGGGGCGTGCCGATGTCGTGGGAAAGCGGTTACAAACGTAAGCTTCAAACTGCCGACCAGGCCTTGCAATGCGTGCGGTCGGGGATGCGAGTGTACATTCAGCCGGGCTGCGCCGAGCCGGAAACTCTAGTCGAAGCCTTGATGCGTCGAGGACCTTTTGTGAACGACGTGGAAATCGTTCACATGATGACCATGGGCTGCGCTCCGTACACGGCACCGGAGATGGAAGGACACTTCCGCCATAACGCGATGTTTATTGGCAGCAATGTGAGGGATGCCATCAACGATGGGCGCGCCGATTACACCCCAATCAACCTGGGTGAGATCGAGGAACTGTTTGAGAGTGGCGCCATTCCAATCGATGTGGCCCTGCTCGAGCTCTCTCCGCCGGACTCGCACGGCTTTTGCAGCTTTGGGATCAGCGTGGATACGTCTCTCACCGCCGCCAAGTGTGCGCGATATGTGATCGCACAGATCAGCGATCAAATGCCGCGTACCTTTGGCGACAGTTTCATTCACGTGAACGAACTGGATGCCATTGTCGAGTCCTCGCGTCCGCTATGCGAGTCGCGCAAGCCCAAAACTTGCGGGACCCAGGTGGCCATCGCCGGGAACGTGGCTGGATTGATCGAGGATGGCGCCGTATTGCAGACGGGCATCGGTGGCATTCCAGACGAAGTTCTTCCATTCCTGATGGATCGCAAAGATCTGGGCGTACACAGCGAACTGGTGTCGGATGCAGTGGTTCCGTTGATCGAGGCTGGAGTGATTACGGGCGCGCGCAAGAATTTCAAGCCCCGCAAAATCATCGTAGGGTTTGTACTCGGTTCGAAAACAATTTTTGACTTTGTGGATAACAACCCGATCTTCGAATTTCATCCGACGGCGTATACCAACCACCCGGCATTCATCGGCCGCAACGACAATATGGTCGCGATCAATTCCGCGTTGCAGATCGATTTGACAGGACAAGTCTGTTCCGATTCGATCGGCAACCAGTTTTACAGCGGAATCGGCGGACAAGTGGATTTTCTGCAGGGCGCCTCTTATTCCAAAGGAGGGAAGCCGATCATCGCGCTTCGTTCCACGGCCAAAGACGAGCACCTTTCACGCATCGTGCCCATGCTGAGTCCGGGCGCGGGGGTGGTGACTACGCGCGGCCTGGTTCGACATGTAGTAACGGAGTACGGAGTCGCTTTTCTTCACGGCAAGTCAATTCGCGAGCGGGCGAAAGCGTTGATTGAAATAGCGCACCCAAAGTTCCGCGAAGAGCTCTACGAATATTGCGAGAAAACCAAATGGCTGCAGCGGCCCGATCGACTGGAATTTGCTGCATCGAGGTGAAGGATGGCAAGACGAGCAAGGGGCAAGGTCACAATCAGCGTGCAAGAGTGCAAGGGCTGTGGGCTGTGTGTTGAATCGTGTCCGCCGAAGTGTCTCGAACTCGCTGCCGAACTGAGTTCCTACGGCGTGCATCCCGCGCGCTACAAGGGAAGCGAGTGCACGGGGTGCGGTATCTGTTTTTATTGCTGCCCAGAGCCTGGTGCGATCACCGTGTACCGGCTGGCGCCGCCGCCCGAGGTGGCGGCAGCGGCACTCGACCTTGAGAGTGCGGCTCGGTAATGTGATCGCAGGCACACATGGCTGTGATAGAGAGCATTTGACCAGATCCGAAATTAGACGACGATAAAACTGGATGAATAGGTAACCCTAAAGCTGAAAGCCACAAGGGGGAACGATCATGAAAGGCGCAATCGAAATCCCGGCGGCAGAAGTCCAAGATAAAGATAAAGATAAATATAAAAATACCGCACAGGCGCAGCGGCGGGACGCGCAGGTATCGGCCCTGGAGCGACTGATGACGGTTCAGGTGCAGGTCCGTCCGTTGTTCTCAGACAGCTTGCTGCAGTATCGCGGGCAAAAGGGCCGGCAGACCTGGGCGACGCTCGCATCGTTTCTATTGCAGTGCCTGATGTTGGGTGCGCTGCTCTTATTACCGCTATATTTCACCGAGGAACTTCCGAAATCGCAATTGCTGACGTTTTTGGTGTCTCCACCACCACCGCCTCCACCGCCGCCGGCCGCGCAGCAAGCGGCGAGAATCATGAAGCAGATTCAAAGCGATCTGCTCTCGGGCGGACAACTCCGCACGCCCACCAGGATTCCGGAAAAAGTTCAAATGATTAAAGAAGAAGACGCTCCGCCTCCAATGCTTTCAACTGGTGGAGTTATTGGGGGCGTACCCGGTGGGATTCCCGGGGGCCAGCTGAACGGCGTGATCGGAGGAATCGTCAACGCCACTTCGAATTTGTCGTACATCCCCAAGTTACAGCCGGTTGTGCCGCAACGGGTGAGGATCTCACAAGGCGTAACCAGTGGGTTGCTAATTCACAAAGTGGAACCGCCTTACCCGGTGCTGGCCAAGTCGGCACGAGTCCAGGGAAATGTTGTGCTGAAAGCAATTATCGATCGCGAAGGCAATATTCAAGATCTGCAGTTGGTGAGTGGACACCCAATGCTGGTGCCTGCGGCGGTTGACGCGGTTCGACAGTGGCGTTACCGGCCGTACCTGTTGAACGGGCAGCCGGTGGAAGTGGAGACGACCGTTACAGTTATCTTCACGTTAGCCGGCTGAAGAATCGGAGGACTGAGGGAGGAACCCACTATTATGCGGCAGCTCTGCAAGGGCAATGTTGCAGTCGTGAAGGGCGCGATTCTGGCCGGCTGCAGCGCTTATTACGGATATCCCATTACGCCCGCGAGCGAGATCGCCGAGGCTGCGGCACGCTACCTGCCGCAGGTGGGAGGAACGTTTGTGCAGGCCGAAAGTGAAGTCGCTGCCATCAACATGGTGTATGGCGCGGCCGCCGCCGGGGTCCGCGTTCTGACCGCCTCCTCTGGCCCCGGCCTCAGCCTCATGCAGGAAGGTATGTCCTATCTGGCGGGAGCGGAGCTGCCTTGTGTAGTTGTGGATGTAATGCGCGGCGGCCCGGGCCTGGGAAATATCGCACCCGAGCAGAGCGACTACTTCGCCACAGTCAAAGGCGGAGGCCATGGAAATTACCGCAACATCGTGCTCGCGCCTGCGTCTGTGCAGGAGATGGCCAGCCTCACGATGCTGGCTTTCGATCTCGCCGACAAGTACCGCAATCCGGCTGTGGTGCTGGCCGATGGTTTCATCGGACAGATGATGGAAGCGCTCGATCTCGAAGACCGGGAGATTCACCTTCCCGCGAAATCTTGGGCAGTGAAGGGCACGCCCGAGACTCGCGCCAACCTGGTTAGTTCTATTTATCTTGAAACCGACGAACTCGAAGAACACAACCGCCAGATGGAAGCAAAATATATCCGCGCTCAAAGTAGTGAGCCACGGTGCGAACAGTATTGGACCGAGGGCGCAGAAATTCTCGTGGTCGGCTACGGTATCGTCTCGCGCATTCTGCGGTCGATGGTGGAAAAGGCTCGGGCAGAGGGATTGCCGGTCGGACTGTTTCGCCCGATTACTCTGTGGCCGTTTCCATCGAAGGCCTTAATCAAGGCTGCGGCGCACGCCACAAATATTTTGGTCGTGGAGCTGAGTAATGGTCAGATGCTCGAAGATGTGCGGCTGGCTTTGAATGGGAGAAAGCGCATTGATTTTTACGGGCGCATGGGCGGCAATGTTCCATCCGTCGAGGAACTGCGGGAGCAAGTGGAAGCGCGCATCGGTTCGAGGACGGAAATTTTCGCGGGCAGAGGCCACTAGAACCATTGCAGGAGGCTACAAGAAAAATGGCGACTGATGTCAAAGATGACCTGATGAGCCCCGAAATCTACGCTCCGGTGCACTCCAAGCCTGACGTCTTTTACGACTTGTACGAACGCAAGTCCGATCTGAAGCAGCAGACGCATTATTGCCCGGGATGCGGGCACGGGGTTGCGCATAAGCTGATTGCCGAAGCTCTGCAGGATCTGGGACTGCAAGACCGCACAATTTTTGTAAGTCCCGTGGGCTGCTCCGTTTTTGCCTATTACTACTTCGATGTGGGGAACGTGCAGGTCGCACATGGCCGCGCTCCGGCTGCAGCTACGGGAATCAAGCGGGCGTGTCCGGACAAAATCGTGATCTCCTATCAGGGCGACGGAGATCTGGCGGCCATCGGGACTGCGGAAATTGTCCACGCCGCAAACCGCGGCGAAAAGATCACCGTCTTTTTCATCAACAACGGAATCTATGGCATGACCGGGGGACAGATGGCGCCGACTACGCTCGTGGGAGAGAAGAGTACGACTTCGCCCTGGGGGCGCCGTCCGGCCAACGAAGGCTTTCCCCTGCACATGGCGGAACTCCTGGCCACGCTGCAGGCTCCGGTATATATCGAGCGAGTGGCGCTTTGCGACAACAAAAACATCATGCGTGCCCGCCGGGCGGTCCGCAAGGCGCTCGAGCTGCAGCGGGATGGAGCGGGCTTTTCCTTTGTTGAGATTCTTTCTCCATGCCCAACAATTTGGGGCAAGGATCCAGTTGTCGCTCGGAGTTGGGTGCTGGAGAAGATGGTTCCGGAATTTCCCCTTGCTGTTTTTCGCGACCGCAAAGAATCGCTGCCGGCCGATAATGCGCCCCTGCAGAGGCCGGCGGCTGAAGTCTTGGGAATCAACACAGAAACCAGCGTTGGACCGCGCCCAGGCAGGCATGGCCAGTTCTTCAGAGACCTGAGCATCAACGTTGCCGGCTTCGGTGGCCAAGGAGTGTTGCTGCTCGGTCAACTGCTGGCCGAGATGGGCACAGAGGAAGGACTGGAAGTAAATTGGCTGCCATCCTACGGACCTGAAATGCGCTCAGGAAGCGCGCACTGTTATGTCTCGCTATCGAAAAACCGCATTGGATCACCGCGCACCGCGAAGCCGGATGTACTGATCGCAATGAATGAAATGTCGCTGAGGAAGTTTGCTGCGCAAGTCCCAGCAGGTGGGCTCATACTCTACAATGGACACGCTTTGCCTGCCGACTTCCCCGTACCTGAAGCTCAGGTGTATTGCGTTCCGGCATCTGAAATTGCGGACAAGTTAGGAGCGGCCAAAGCCGCCAACATTGTGATGATGGGCGCGATGCTGGAGGAAACCGCCTGTTTTGAGCCAGCCGCAGCCGTGCGATTCCTGGAAGCAAAAGTAAAAAATCCTACTCTGTTGCAGGTTGACCTGCAGGCACTCGCCGCCGGATGTAATGCAGTAGATCATCAAGTAAATCTCGGCCCGGTGAGCCAACCAGATGGCTTCGCCTAACAGCGTTCAGGCACCCTCAACGTTTTCCGCTTTTTGTCCGCTAACAATCCACAACCTCGGATTATCTCGATTCGAATCCGTCGACGTGATGGCAATCACAGGAAACAGTGACTGTCGGCATCGCCGAAGTCGGTACGAAGTGTAACCATTGACCTAGGTACGGAGGTGTCATATGGCAGTCCTGGAATTCAAACAAGACACAACCGAAACCAAGAAACTGTCGGCCGCGATCTCGGTGAAGAATGTGCTCTATGCCACCGATTTCTCGGCCACATCAGAGGCGGCGCTTCCCTACGCGACTGCGATTTGCCGAAAGTTTGGCAGCACATTGCACGTGGCGCACGTCGTGTCGGACACCGGTCTGCTGCTCATGACCGGTGGTGTCGATTACGTCAGCTTTGGCACTCTCTACGAAGACGCCAACACTTTGGCCAAAGAGAAGGTCGACCGCATTGCATCGCGGCTGGGCGGGATTCCGAGCCGGTGCTATATCCGGCATGGGCAGGTTTGGACGAATCTGAGCAGCATCGTTGCCGAGAATGAGATTGACCTGATCGTGGTCGGGACCCATGGACGCACGGGATTCGGCAAGCTGTTGCTGGGATCCGTCGCCGAGGACATTCTGCGCCACGCGCCTTGTCCGGTTCTCACCGTCGGACCCAAGATCTCCGGCCGTGCAAGGTTACCCGAATTCGACAGTCATGGCAGAGCACTGGCGCCCGTCGAATTGGAACTGCAGCACATTCTTTACGCTGCGAATTTCACGCCTGCCTCACTGCAGGTTGCGCCCGTGGCGATCGCAATGGCGGAGGAATTTGAGGCGCGGCTTACGCTGATTCACGTTCTTGAGAACTACTCCAATCTTGATGCCCGGCCGGGGCCGATCGAACAGGCCGTCCGGCAGCTGCAGGCGCTTGTGCCGAAGCATGCGGCATTGGCGTATGCACCGGAGATCGTGATGGAGTTTGGCAGCGCGTGGCAGGCCATCGTGAACAAGGCGGCGGAACGCGAGGCTGATCTAATCGTGCTGGGAGCTCATGCGGTCGACGGCGCCACGCACCTGCCGTGGTCCACGGTGCACGAGGTTGTGGCTCATGCAACCTGCCCGGTCCTTACCGTGCGCGCCTAGGCTTCGCCTAAGCATTTGACAACGCGGAATGTTCGCGTTGAAAAAGCGCGTAACGTTACTTTCTCACCATTCGGGATGTTCCTGCTCACGTGACCTTGTGATCTCGGTCACTGCCGTTCGAACCGGCTCCACTCCACAATCAATAGGTTGATTCGCTGAAACGGAGCGACCTTGTTCAAGATCATCCAAGCCCAATTCATCGCCCCAGGCATAAAACGATTCGTCCTCGAAGCTCCCCGCATAGCTCGCAAACAGAAACCTGGACAATTTGTAATTCTGCGCATTTACGAGGAAGGCGAGCGGATTCCCGTGACCATCGAGAACTCCGACCCGGCCGTCGGCACCATCAGCATCGTGGTGCAGTCGGTGGGGAAGACGACGCAGGTGCTGAACTCGCTGAATAGTGGCGACCAAATTCTGGATGTCGTAGGGCCGCTGGGAAAGCCATCTGAGATCGAAAAGGTCGGAACCGTCGTCGTGGTGGGCGGAGGGGTGGGAACGGCTATGGCCTATCCCTCGGCGGCGGCATTCAAACGAGCCGGCAACCGGGTGCTCACAATCGTCGGTGCGCGGACCAAAGAACTGGTAATTCTGGAGCGTGAACTTCGCGGGGTAAGCGACGTACTGATGATCACCACCGACGATGGCAGCTACGCCGACAAAGGTTTCGTAACTGCCAAGTTGCGGCAGCTTATCGAAAACGGCACTCGCATCGACCTCGTGCTGGCGGTCGGTCCGGTGGCCATGATGAGGGCCGTGGCGGAGATGACGCGTAAAGAAAACATCCGCACCCTCGTCAGCCTTAACACAATCATGATCGATGGCACGGGAATGTGCGGCGGGTGCCGAGTGCTGATCGATGGCAAGAGCGGATTCGCCTGTGTTGACGGACCCGAATTCGACGCGCACAAAGTGAACTTTGAAGTGCTGGTGCAGCGTAATGGGATGTACCGCGAGGCCGAGCAGCGGTCGCTGGCAGAGTATCAGCGCGTGACTGCGGACAAAAGCGCGGCTCGCGAAAACCAGGAGTCATGCGCGATTGCGCACGGAGGAAAGGAGTGAGCTCGATCGCGAAGAAATCCATCAATCCACTTTCGCCGAAGGAGCGCATCAAGGTTCCGCGGCAGTTGATGCCGGAGCAGCCCGCGGATGAGCGCAACAAGAATTTCAACGAAGTCAATCTGGGCTATAGTCCCGAACTGGCGCGGCAGGAAGCCCTGCGCTGCCTGGAGTGCGCCAAACCGACTTGCACCCATAATTGCCCGGTGGGTGTGAAGGTGAAAGAGTTCGTAGAGTTGATCGTGGCGGGCGATTTCCTGGGCGCAGCGGCGAAGATTCGAGAAAACAATGTCCTGCCCGCTGTTACGGGAAGAGTTTGCCCGCAAGAAGATCACTGCGAAGGAAAGTGTCTGCTCTCGAAAAAAGTGCAGCCGCTCGGTATCGGTTATCTGGAGCGCTTCGTCGCCGATTACGAGCAGCGCATGGGTACACATGTACTATCCCAGGTGGCATCCACTGGAAAGAAAGTTGCGGTCGTGGGCAGCGGCCCTTCAGGTCTCACCGTAGCCGGCGATCTGGTTCAGAAGGGCCATAAAGTGCGAGTCTTCGAGGCGCTGCACGAATTGGGCGGAGTGCTGGTCTATGGCATACCGGAGTTCCGCCTGCCCAAGCAGATCATTCGCGAACAGCTCGACTACATGCGCGAAATGGGAGTTGAGTTCGAGACGGACGTCGTGGTTGGCCGCACGGTCACCATCGACGAACTTATGCAAGAAGAAGGATACGATGCGGTCTACATTGGCACCGGTGCGGGTCTGCCGCAATTCATGGGCATTCCCGGAGAGCATCTTAACGGCGTGTATTCGGCCAATGAATTTCTGACGCGGATCAATTTGATGAAAGCGTACAAGTTTCCGGCCTACGATGAGCCGATAATGGATCTGCATGGAAAAGATGTTGCAGTGATCGGCGGTGGCAATACGGCGCTGGACTCGATTCGTTCCGCGCTGCGTCTGGGAGCGCGCAAAGCATATGTAATCTACCGTCGCAGCGACGCGGAAATGCCGGCGCGAGCGGAAGAAGTTCACCACGCACGGCAAGAAGGAATCGATTTCCAGATGCTGACTGCGCCCGTGGAATTAATCTCTAATGGCAAGGGCTGGCTGACTGCAGCGCGTTGCGTCCGCATGGAACTGGGCGAACCGGATTCGTCGGGACGCCGGAGGCCAGCGCCGATTAAAGGATCAGAGTTTGATCTGCCACTATCCGTAGCAATCATGGCGATCGGAACTACGGCCAATCCTATTGTGCCAGGCACAACGCCCGGTCTGGGGACAGACAAACGCGGTTACATTCAAGCCGATTCCGAAAAGCAGCGCACCACGCGCAAGGGTGTGTTCGCTGGCGGCGACATCGTGACTGGAGCGGCCACCGTGATTCTCGCCATGGGCGCCGGCCGCCGCGCTGCCAGCTCGATCCATGAGTATTTGACGACGGGAGAATGGTGAAGCGGCTCCCACTTTATTGTTCCGCATCTTAGATGGTTCTCATTACTCTCAATTCATAGGCGTAATTTTCTGCAGTAATTTCAGTTGTGATCCACGTCACTCGCTGACGCGACCCTTATCACCGCCTGCCCCGCCCCGCCGGGACTGTAATAAGAAGTAGAAGCGCAGTGCAACCTTGTCCGACAATCGAGCGCAATCCTTCCAGGGGGCAGAAATGGTAAATGACGATTTAGTGAAGTGTCCGCTGTGCGGTGGTTTCACGCATGTCGATAAACCTGAACTTGTGGCAGCATTACGCGATCCACAAACGCGGCAACAGATCGAGAAATATGTAGCGGACTTAGTGCGGTCCGGTCCGAGAGAACTTGCGAGTTTATCCGCAGGCCAGCCGCAAAGCCGGGACTTTAATAAAGACGTCCACAACTGGAACCCGAATGTGCCGGTGTGGCGACGGAGCCCAAAGGAATAGGACTTAGCTACCGCGCGTTGTTGTGTGCCGGCTTGCGTGTAGTGTGCCACAAACTTTTGGAGGAAGCAATGATCATTACCAAGCAACAAGCCTTGGATTACCACAGCAAACCTCAGCCTGGGAAAATTGAAACCACTCCGACCAAGCCGTGCCGTAGCCAGCGCGATCTCAGCCTGGCGTACACGCCGGGCGTGGCTCAGCCTTGCCTCGCCATCGAGAAGAATCCGCACGACGCTTTCAAGTACACGGGACGCGGCAATCTGGTCGCAGTCGTCACCAACGGAACCGCGGTGCTGGGTCTGGGCGACACCGGCGCGTTGGGCGGGAAGCCGGTTATGGAAGGCAAAGCGGTGCTGTTCAAGCGTTTTGCCGATGTGAATGTTTTCGACCTCGAAATCAACACTCACGATCCCGATGAAATCATCAAAGTGTGCCAGCTTCTCGAACTCACCTTCGGTGGTATCAATCTGGAAGACATCAAAGCGCCGGACTGTTTCTACATTGAGGAAACTCTGCGCAAGACCATGAAGATTCCGGTTTTCCACGATGACCAGCATGGCACGGCAATCATCACCGGAGCCGCGCTGCTGAATGCGCTGGAAATTGTGGGCAAAGACATCGCCACCGTTCGCGTGGTCTTCAATGGAGCCGGAGCCGCCGGTATCGCGTGCGCGGAACACTATGAGCGGCTGGGCGTGAAGCACGAAAATATTCTTCTCTGCGACACCAAGGGCGTTGTGTACAAGGGTCGCACCGAAGGGATGAATTCTTTCAAGGAGCGCTTCGCCGTAGAAACCGACCGGCGCACCCTGGCGGACGCGATGCGAGGCGCGGATGTATTTGCCGGATTGTCGGTGAAAGGCGCGGTCACGGCTGACATGGTGCGCTCGATGGCTGCGGACCCGATTGTGTTCGCGATGGCCAATCCCGATCCTGAAATTACTTACGCCGAAGCGAAGGCCTGCCGCAGTGATGTCATCATGGCAACCGGCCGCTCGGACGATCCCAATCAGGTCAACAACGTGCTCGGCTTTCCTTTTATTTTCCGCGGCGCTTTAGATGTGCGCGCCACCGCGATCAACGAAGAGATGAAGCTCGCTGCCACGCGGGCGCTGGCGGCGCTGGCTAAAGAAGATGTTCCGGATTCAGTCTGCCGCGCCTACGGCGTGGAGCGGCTGAGCTTTGGCCGCGAGTATCTTATCCCGAAGCTGTTCGATCCGCGCGTCCTGGTGTGGGAGGCTTCTGCGGTGGCTGAGGCAGCGATGCGTACTGGTGTAGCGCAGGAACCCGTCGATCTTACCGCGTACCGCGAACAACTAGAGCGCAGGCTGGGCAAGGCTCACGAGGTCTCACGCACCATGATCCACAAGGCGCAGGCCCATCCGAAGCTGGTCGTGTTTCCCGAAGGCGAGAACGAAAAAATCCTTCGTGCCTGCCACGTTTTAGTCGAGGAAAAAATCGCCAAGCCGATTCTGCTGGGCAACCTCGTGGTAATTCAGGCCATGGCAGAGGAGTTGGGCCTGAGCCTTGAGGGCATGAAGATCGTCGATCCGGGGGTGTCAGAACTGCGGGAAGGTTACGTTCAGGAATTGTTCCACTTGCGGCAGCGCCGCGGCGTAACCCTGAGCGCGGCACGCAGTCTCATTAATGACTGCAACGTATTCGGTTCAATGATGATGCATTTAGGGGACGCCGACGCTCTTGTCTCGGGTGTCAGTCAAGCTTTTCCCGATACCATCCGGCCGGCCTTACAAATCGTACGCATGCGCGAAGGCCTGCACCGGGTATCGGGCTGCTATGCGATGATCACGCGCAAGGGCGACGTCTACTTTCTGGCAGATACAAGCGTGAACATTGAGCCAACTGCCGAGGATCTGGTGGAGATCGCTCTCTGTACAGCGCAAATGGCCCGGCGGTTCGACATTACTCCGCGCGTTGCCATGCTGTCTTTCTCCAGCTTTGGCAATGTTGACCATCCTATTTGTACCAAGGTGCGCAAAGCGGTGGAGTTGCTGCACTACGCCGATCCGACGCTGATTGTGGATGGAGAAATTACCGCCGACGACGCGCTATCGCCGGAAGTGATCGAACAATCGTATCCCTTCAGCACGTTGAAGGGTGGGGCCAACGTTCTGATCTTCCCCGACCTTGCTTCCGCCAATACGGCTTACAAGTTGCTGGCGAAGATCGGGGGCGCGGAAACGATCGGTCCGATCCTGATGGGAATGAGCCGTCCGGTACACGTTTTGTTGCGGAACGCCGAGGTGGAAGACATCGTGGCTGTGGCCGCGATTGCCGTGGTCGACGCGCAGGAAAATGATTCGTGCATTCAGCCCCGGCGATCCGAGGCAGTTATCGTGGAAGGCTGAAAATCTGGAAAGGCACTTATGTCAACCGCATGGAAATCGCGGTATGCGCTGCGTACGCTGCGTACCAAAGGCTCAACGATTCGGGAGCTCTTGAAACTCACGCAGCGGCCCGAAGTGATTTCGTTTGGCGGAGGCCTTCCTGCTCCCGAAGTGTTCCCTGTGAAACGGTTCGAAGAAGCCTGCCACACGGTTCTTGAAGAACACGGCGCGCAGGCCCTGCAATACGGCGCCACCGAGGGCTACGAACCGCTGCGCGAATTGATCGCGCAGAATTTGGGCCGCTACGGCATTGTTGCCAAGAGTGAGAATGTGTTGATTACTGCCGGGTCGCAGCAGGCGCTCGATCTGATCGGTAAGTTGCTGATCGATTCCGGAGACCGCGTGCTGGTTGAAGCTCCCACGTACCTGGGAGCGCTGCAAGCCTTCACTGTCTATGGCGCGCAGTATGTGTCGGTGCCGGTGGATGACAATGGACTGCGCACTGATCAACTAGAGAGCGCGCTGCGTCAGCGTCCGAAGTTCATGTATATCCTTCCTAACTTTCACAACCCGGCAGGCGTGACGCTCTCGGAAGAGCGCCGGCATGAGCTGATTTTCCTGGCCGATCGACATGGCATCCCTATTATCGAAGATGATCCTTACGGCCAGTTGCGATATGAAGGCGAGCACCTGCCGCCGCTGGTAGTTCTCGATCACAAAACTTTTCGCCGCTACGATGAACTCACGTCAGGGAATGTCATGTACCTAAGCACATTCTCGAAGACGCTGGCGCCTGGAATTCGCCTGGCCTGGATTGTTGCTCCTTCGGAGGTGATCAGCAGGCTAGTCCTGCTTAAGCAGGCTGCAGACTTGCAGACTGCGACCTTCAACCAGATGGTGGCGTATGAAGTCGCGAAGGACGGATTTCTCGACCAGCACGTAAAGCTCATTCGCGAGATATATCGCGAGCGGCGCGACGTGATGCTGCGTGCGCTTGAGGAATTTTTTCCATCGGAGGTCACCTGGACTCATCCGCAAGGCGGCTTGTTCCTGTGGATCACAATGCCTGCGGGCTCCGATTGCCGTTCTCTGTTCCGCGCGGCTTTGGCCGAAGACGTAGCCTTCGTGCCCGGAGACTGCTTCTATGCCAACGACGCGGCTAAGGGTTGCCGGCATATGCGATTGAATTTTTCTTTTTGTGGAACGGAGCAAATCCGCGAGGGCATCCGCCGGCTTTCCGTGGCGGTCAAGATGCATGTCTGGCATGCGGTACATACATCGCCGCAAGTTGTACGCGGCTGACGTACAGCGGCCAGTAAAAGCTTAAAGGCAAGGAAGGCACGGGATAGTTTTCGGCGGTTAACCGCACCGAAGCTATGCCCGTTGCCTCGATCGACTATTCGGGGGTCCAGCCTAGAAATTCCTCGTGACCTTCAAAGATTTTGCGCCATATTGTTTTGGGTGGTTGCGGCGTCGCAGCCTTTGGATTTGCCACGCTGCGCTGGACAACTGGCTCCCGAGATACATCCTCAACTTCTATCGGTCTCTCCAATAATTCTGCTGGCATAAGATTGCCTCCTACGTTTCCCATTATTTGCCGGGATATCAAAAAGCTGCTGCGATGAAGATCACAAGATAAAGTGATCGGCGGCACAGCTCGATCTGCGATGAGGCTCCGATGAGCTGATTACGAAACGTGTGCCAACTCTCTTTCTTCCTCTTTCACTTTGGGTTTTGCTACCTGCGATTCAGGTGCACTTGAAGCCTTGGCCATCGACGCCTCTTTTCCAATTCTGTTCCTAAGCAACGGCCTCAAGATAAACAGGGAGAAGAGCGACGCGATTGCGCAGAGTACCGCGGCAATGTAGAACGCTACGGCAAAAGAGCCGCCCAGGTACGCGGCCAGAGCTGCTGCCCCAAATCCGGCAAAGACCGAAGCGAGTCCTTTGGCGGTGTACACCAGTCCATAGTTGGCAGAGGCGTTCTGAGGCCCGAAGACATCGCCCGTCGTGGCGGAAAACAAGGAATAAATCTCGCCCCAGAAAAGAAATACGAAAGAGAACAGCACCACAAATGCTAGCGGGCGTCCTGCGATTTTCGTCACCAGGAACACCAGCACCGCTTCGATGCCGAAAGTGAGAAACATCGTGCGTTCCCGCCCCAGCCGGTCTGAGACTGAGCCCCACACGATCCGAGATAGAGCGTTGCAGGCCGAGGTCAGGGTTGCGGTGAGCGGAACGATCGCAAGACCCCATATTTTCGCATCGCTCAACTTGAGGGATTTTGCGATCTGGGAAAGGTTTCCAGTGGCAATCAGTCCTCCTGCGCAGGCAAAGAAGAACATTGTGTAGAGCAGATAGAACTCAGGCCTTTGCAGGGTTTGACTCCAGGTAAAGTTCACCCTGGACTGCACGACCGCTTTGCGGATCTGTTTTGCGCGCTGACCCCATCCTGCTGGAGACCAGCCAGACGGCGGATGGCGCAGTATCATTGCAGCGACCAGCGCAATAATGCCTTGCGCAAGCCCCCACACAGCCATTGCCCTGGCCCATCCCATGATGTGGATGGTTTTTGCAATGGGCATGATCGCCAAGGCAGCACCGCCTCCGAAGCCCGCGGCCGTAAGCCCCACGGCTAATCCCCGCCGGTCCGGAAACCATTTCACCGCATTAGCAACGCAGGAAATGTAAATGATTCCTGCGCCGGTTCCCGCAATGACGCCGTAATAGATGTACAGATCAAACGGAGACTTGGCGATGGTCCCACCGAGCACCCATCCTAGCGCTATACAGATAGCGCCGAATGTCATGAGCTTCCGGATACCGAGTTTATCGACGAAGTACCCGGCCACGGGCATGGGCCATGTCTCAAACAGAATGAACGCCGAGAACACCGCCGCTATCTTCGCGTAGGGTACTCCCGGGAATGACTGTTTCATGCCTGGCGTGAAGAGCGTGAAAGCATACTGATAGTTGGATATAAGGATCATCGCGATGATGCCGCAGATCAGCTGGATCCAACGGTTTCCAGCCACGGCTCCGTACATTTGCTTCGCGCTGTCTCGCGGTTCCGCAGTTGCAATCTTGGTAGTCATGCTTCCTCCCTCGTAGTCAACCCGGATTCGGTCCACTACCGGGCAAAGCTGCGCCGCGCTCGCCAGCCGATTGCCTCGCAGTTGAGATCCACTTCACCGAGGGCCAGCGATTGACAGTCCCGGAATCCCAGGACTGTCAAAGGTGGTCGATATTCGTAAGAACTCGTCGTCCCTCACAGGGCAGGCGGTTTGTCAGCGTCGAGTTCCTTCTGCAGCGGAATGATTCCCGGCACCAACCATTTGTTCCACATGTCATCGATCTTGCTCTGGAAGTATTCGATGTCGTCCTCGACAAAGTGGGCAAACCTTCCCTGCTTGAGCAAGTAGTCGCGCACGGGCAGGCGTTTGAATCTCCCGTTGGCGATTTGTTCGGTCTTGCCATAGAGTTTCAATTTGCCGTTTTCGACCTCATACAAAGGCCAAATGCCCGTATTCACGGCCAGTTCGCCGAGTTCGAAGGAAAGCATGGGATCGAAATCCCAGCCCTTCGGACAAGGGTTGAGGCAGTGAATGAAGGTTGGGCCGCCAATGGAGAGTGCTTTGCGGACGTTGTTCATCGCCTGCAACGGATACGATGTGGAGATCGTTCCGACATACTTGCAGGTGGGATGGCCAACCAGCATCAGCGGCGCGACATTCTTTTTCCAGCGGTGGTGCATGATTCGCTTCACTTTTCCTGGTGTGCTGAACGAGGTGTTCGCGCCATAGGGGGACGTTCCGGAAATCTGGATGTCCGTGTTGGCGTAGGACTCGTTGTCATACATCAGGATCAGCAGGTTGTAATCCGGGTGAGTGAGGGTAGCGGAAATCGCACCCAAACCCATGTCGGCACCACCACCATCGCCGCAGAAAGCGATGACATTGATGGGTTCGTCCTTGATGTAGCCCTTGCGCGCCTGGACGCGGAACGCGGCCGCAGCGCCAAGAGCGCTCGAGCCAGAACTGCCTAATTGCGTATGCATCCAGGGCACGCCCCAGGGCGTGGCATAGTAAGAGGTGTTGGCCACGTACATGCAGCCAGTGCTGCCGAGAATCACGGTCCTCGGACCTGCGGCCTTCGCCATCAATTTCATGATTTGCGCAGACTCGCAGCCTTGGCAGGTGCGGTGGCCGGACGTGTAGTACTCCTCGTGTGGAACCTTCTTCACTCCTTTGAAGGCCCCCAGGTTTTGCGTCGGTTTCTCATCCACAAATGTTGTGCTCATAGGTTTCATGCCCTTTCCGGCTCCAGGAAAGCGTCTTGAGACGCTTATCCCCGCAGCCCGATCCATTGAGTCATAGGTTGCGCTATCCCTTTCGCGGCTTCGAAGACCGACTCGGTGATCTTCTCCACGTCTGGCACTGTGATCTCGCGTCCGCCAAGGCCGCCGATGAAGCCCAGCACCGGAGGTCGGTTGTTGGCGGCGTTGGTATACATGGCCGACCGAAGTTCAGTGGCTACGACGCCGCTGAGATCCGGCGAACCGAACGAGAAGTCACGATCGATCACGCCAACTGCCTTGAAGCGTTCCAAACACTTGGCGATTTCGGCGCCGGCAAACGGCCGGAACCAACGCAAGCGCACGAATCCAACTTTCTTGCCTTCCTCGCGCATCTTGCGGATTGCAACTCGGACCGGGGTGGACATCGTTCCCATTCCCAGCAGGACGACGTCTGCATCTTTGGTCATGTACTCTTCGAAGAACGGGTTGCCATACTTGCGCCCAAAAATCTGTTCGAACTCGGAGTAGACTTCGCGAATCACGTCGCAGGCAATCTCGGTGACTGCGTAGTTCTGCCGTCGAATCTCCATCACCCAATCTTCGTTGGCTTGTGGCGCCACCGAGATGACGTTATCGGGGTGAAGCACCAGATTCCCGCGATCATAACGAGGCAGGAACTTTTTGACTTGTTCAGCCGAGGGGATTTGAACCAAGGCTTGGGAGTGAGTGAGAAACGCTCCATCGCAACTGAGAGCCAAGGGCACAAACATGCGGCGATCTTCCGCCACACGATAAGCGATCAGAGCGGTATCCAACGCTTCCTGTGCACTGTCAACCCAGGTTAAAAGCCAACCCAGGTCGCGCACTGCCAGGGCATCGTTGTGTTCCACGCCGAAGGCACCGGGATCGTCGAGCGCCCGGTTGCCCACCATTGCCACCATGGGAAGACGCAGGGCCGGGGTGACCGTAAGCGCTTCCATGGCGTACATCCAGCCCACGCCGCTCGAACCACAGAATACGCGCGCGCCGCAAGCCGATGCATGTTTGACGATTTCAAACTGTGAATGTTCGCCTTCCGCCACGATATATTCGCAGTCCATTTCGCCGTCTGCAACCAATTGGCTGATGTACTGCATAACCGTGTCGTAAGGCCGGATCGGATAAGCCGTGACTACGTCCACGTTGGCCAGCTTGCAGGCAATCGCAATGGCTTCCGCTCCGGTAATCAGGGCTTCCTGCTCGATACCTTTCTTTTTCTCTTGAACCGGCATTGTTAATGTCGCCATCTGATTCTCCTTGTCTTAAACTTTTTCTTCTGGCGCTAGCCTTTGCGAGTTACTTCCAGGGCCTCGGGGACCTGTTCTTGATATTGGCCGCGATAACGGAAGCCGTGAGATCTTTTCTCCGCAGGCTCGGCCGACTCGATCGCCTTCTCCAGCCAATTCAGGTAAGCGTCTTTGTCTTTCTTGAACGCCTCCCACTGGCTTTCGTTACCTTTGAATTGCGATTCGTTAACCATCGTGATGCAATCTTCCACCGGGCACACTGCCTCGCAGACGCCGCATCCGCAGCATGCTTCGAGATTGGCATCGTAGGTTGCGTCCGGGGTCACGTCGAAGGAAGCATCGGGGCAGTTCAGCCAGCACAGCGTGCACTTGGTGCAGGTCGAAAAATTAACGACCGGCCGTTGTGTGCGCGTCGAATATTTCTTGAACAACTTGTTGCGGGCTGGCCGGAAACCGCCGACTTCCTTGGTGACCGGATCCGCATACGGGCCGCCCTGCGGTTGACCCTTGATGGAGACGCCATCTCGCATGTCTTCCCATTGGGGCAGCGCGAATTTGAAGAGTTCTTCCGGATTGCCCTCGCCGGCTTTTACATCGATGGCAGAGAAGCGCTGGAAAGCGGTTTGGGCTGACGTAACCTTCAGGGGACTCTTCAGCTTTTCCGAGATGAATTGTTCAACAGCTTTCAGGCTGACGACTTCCGGCAGCGCCTTGGCGATGGCGCCGAGCACGCGCACGTCGGTATGGTCATCTTTGAAAACCCACATGCCGGAAAAACTGGTGACGCCCTTCAGGACTGCCAGCTTGTAAGGCTCCTCGCGGCGATGAATTGTTTTGAGAAGAGCGGGTGCATCCTGCAGGGAAACTACGACCAAAGTGTGACCAGGCTTCAGCGCGTGATGTACCGGCTGCAGGCCGTACCATGCCCAGGACTCGGCGCCCTTGCAGAGCGTGTCGTCGAGGACAACCGTTAAGTCGACTTGCTTGGGCTCGTATTGGGCCATTCCCGCCTCGAGCGTTTGCTCATCGTTGGCGACGATGGCGAAGCTCTTGGCCGGAATTCCATTACGCTCCGGCGCATCTCCATAACGGCCGAAAGAAATGCCCAGTTTGCCTTCGTTGTGCGCGGCGAGAACGATGTCGCGCGTAATGTTTTTCGCCAGGGTCTTCTGAAAGACCCCACGGTAGATCACTTCAACCGCGAATAGTTGGCCCATCTGGCAACCTCCATCCTTTTTGGAGCTTATTCAAAACGATGTTTTCGATCTCCGATATATGCCGGCGCATGGCAGCCCCAGCGGCTACCGCGTCGCCCCGCTTCAGGGCCGCCAGTATGCGGCGGTGGCCGGCAAGCGATTTCTCCTGCCGGCCTTCCGCTTGCAACGAGCGTTCCCGTGTTTCCCGCAATAAGTCCATCAGCACATCAACCAACTTGAGCACCACGCTGTTGTCCGCCGCGGCCGCGATGGCGTAATGAAACAAAGAGTCTTCTTCGATCGCAGGCTGGTCACACTGGAGTTTTTCTTCCTGTCTCTGCAGGATGTTTTCCATCTCCGCAATTTGC
Source organism: uncultured Acidobacteriota bacterium (assembly GCA_963842075.1). Lineage (GTDB taxonomy): Bacteria > Acidobacteriota > Terriglobia > Terriglobales > Acidobacteriaceae > Sulfotelmatobacter. Next base: position 659,996 of record CAWJFA010000026.1, read on the forward strand.
GCGGGAGAAATGTGACGCGCAGCACTTTGCGCCACCGGTGGTTCGAGCATTTTGCGCACATCCAGTAGCTCGGCAATGTGCTTGTGCTTCTGCAACAGAACATCCGCAACAGAGTTGATCGGGGAATCGGCAATGGGATCGCGCACTACCGTCCCGATTCCCTGCCGCACTTCCAGCAAACCGATGAGCGCGAGGCTGTGTACGGCCTCTCGCACCGAACTCCGGCTGACTCCGAGCATTTGCACCAGTTCACGCTCAGAAGGAAGCGTGTCACCTGGTTCCAGATCTTTGAGGATGCGCTCCTGAAGTTGCTGAGCGACTGCCTTGTACACCCGGCTCCGGGGAATAGTTTCAAGCTCGAACTTTGCGGTGCTGCTCATGATGCTGAGCCTGACTGGTCCGATGACTGAGGATCGAACCACCACATTAATAACCTAGCGGTGGGAGTTGCGCAGTGAGCGCTGGCACGGTTCAAGGTGAGTCGTAACGCTGATCGATGTGACAAATGTCGCAGAGCGACGAATACGCATCGCTCCATCTTCTTCTCTACAAGACGCGTCCCTATCGCATAGGGAAGGTAAGGCTTTTAAGGAGGCGAATTGCTGGGTACTAGGAATCACGATTGAGGGTGACTGCAGTCACTGCGCGGTCTACCGCAAATGTTGAAACTCGCAACCAGGCAGCTATAGAGCTGCTGAGTCCTCTTACATTTGTTTGCCTTTTGTACTGGCGGCCGCTTTCGCAACAGATACACGATCGCGAGAAGGCCGTTGTTGTCGTAGGATGCAAAACACTTTAAGGAGAGAAAACGAAATCATGAAGACCAATAAGCTGGTGATGCTGATCGTGACAATCGCGGTGGCACTGTTCATTCTGATTCCCAATTTGTCCTGGGCCGCAGACGACGGAGCGACCATCTACAAAACAAAATGTGCGGCCTGCCATGGAGCGGATGGCGCTGGCAAGCCCGCGGCCAAGATTCCAAGTTTGGTCTCGGACGATCTAAAGAAGGCGTCGGACGGCGACATAGCCAAGTCTGTTGCGGAGAAGGCGAAGCATCCAGCCGGAGTCAAGAGTCTGGCGCCGGACGATGTTAAGGCGGTAGTGGCATACATTCGTACCCTGCAGAAGTAACCATTGGGCTGTTCTTTTTTGTGCACCGGCGCTGCTGAAACGGTCGGACAGTCGCCGAGGAGAGTGTGCAGTGCGTGGTGAAGGAATGCAGTGTGATTCAGCGCGCACGGCTTGAACGGATAGTTCGCCGATCAAAAGCTGACTAGCATTCTTCGCGACCACTCGCTCTGCCAATTCGAACAGTCCGCCCGAGCCCAAGGCATAACTGCCCTGGGCTCGGGCCTCTCTTTCTTGAGCAGTTCTCAAGGGACTTGCGGAACAAGCCTTCATCCTTTGCTGCCGCAGCTTCCAGCAGCGAAAGTTGAAGAATGCATCGCTATTTCACGTATTTCGGCCCGGCTGGTGTCCGCCACGGATCATAGTGCAGCGAAAAAAGAATTCTCTCCCGAATTGAGGGATGATCGTAGGACCAGAACACGAGCAGCGGATTCGGCGTGGGATAGTCGTAGCTTTTCTCTCCGAGTTTTTGGAAGGCCGAGGCGGCGACTTCGCCGTTGTCAGGGAACAGGCCGTGGGTGATCTCCAGTCCGTAGATATCGGCTTGATGCTCCTGGTAGCGGCTAAAGGCGTTTCCAATCGGTTCGGCAAGCAGCGTGAGCAGCGCGAGTGCCAGCATCAGCACGGGTAGCGCAGCCAGGTCACTAATGCCGCGGATGTGCCACGCTTCGCCCCACCGAGCCAGCATGGCGAGAACGATCTTTCGTCCCAACCAGAAGCCCAGCAACGTCATTCCCGAGTAGAAGGCTAGTCCTTTATAAATGTGGTTCAGGACGTAGTGGCCCATTTCGTGTCCGAAGACAAAGAGCGTCTCGGGAATAGTCATGTCGCGCGAGGTATTATCCCAGACAACCACTCGCTTGGTGGCGCCGATTCCGGTGACGTAGGCGTTGTAAGTGGTGACTTTCTCGCTGGCCACCATTTCGAACATGTGATCGCGCGGAATGTTGAGCCCGCCGCGCTTGACTACTTTTTCGATCTCGCTGACAAGTTGCGGCCGGGTTTTCTCTAGCGGTTCGAACTTGTTGAACATGGGGTCGAGGATGACCGGCGCGACAAAAATCAGCAGCACCACGAAAGGCAGGGTCACCAGCCAGAAGTAGAACCACCAGCGCTGAGGACTTTTGCGGATGATGCGAAAAAGTCCGTAAACCGCCAGCAGCGTGATCACCAGCGAGATTGCTTCCGCCTTGCCCCAATCTGCGGCCCAGGAGGCCCAGCCTTGCACAGAGAGCCCGTAGGCGCGCGCGAGGTGGTGCTGGTAGAGGTCGATTGGAAGAGAAATTACAGCGACCAGAAGGATAAACAGCGGCACGAAGATCAGTGCCTGCACAAAGCCGTTATGGCTAATGCGTTCTGCCCAGTCACGGAATGCAGGTGCTGCGCGAAGCTTGAGCAGCGTCCAAAGAACTACAATCCCGAAGACCATGCCGAAGAGATACAAGACGTTACGCGTCTTGTAGAGCGCCTCGGCTTTGGCCATTTCGTCCGGAGGCAGGCGGTACTCCGTAACTTTCAGTTCCTGAGGTGGCTGGTTTACCTGGGTCTCGGCCAAATTCGATGTCTTGGTCGTGGGCGTGAGCTGCGCCGGTGCGCATGTGCAAAACGAAAGAATGAAGACGCCAAGAACCAGGCAGGACGGGCGTGCTTTCACAGATGTCTCCTTATTATTTAATACAACTCGGATGATAAGTTGTCAGAGACTTATAATCCAACGGGTTCACATTGCGCACGTCCCATGTGTGTCTTAAGGGCTTAGGTTTCGCACTTTCGGCATGAATAACAAAGAGTTGCAAGACGAGGTCGCTCGGCTTCTACCAATGCGGAGAGGGCATTTCTACTTGGAGTCAGGCCACCACGGCGACCTGTGGCTTGATCTTGAGTTATTGTGTCTGCGGCCGGAAGTCGTGGGGCGGGCAGCGGCAGAGATTGCTGCTCGGCTATCGACATATCGCATTGACGTGGTATGCGGGCCGTTGGTTGAAGGCGCATTTGTGGCGCTGATGGTTGCTGGAGCACTAAGTGCGGACTTCACGTATGCGGAACGGTTCGAGACTGAAAATGCAGGCGCTCTTTACCCGGTGCGGTATCGTCTTCCTCGCGTCCTTCGTGAAGTCGTCCGCGGGAAGCGCGTGGCCATCATCAACGATGTGATTAACGCAGGATCGGCTATTCGCGGAACATTAACGGACTTGAACGCCTGCGGCGCGCAGCCAGTGGCCATCGCGGCACTCGCTGTGCTGGGAAAAAGCGCTGCAACATTTGCGACGCAGCAAAAACTCGCCCTGGAAGCAACTGCATTTCTGCCCAATGAAATCTGGACACCCGAAGAATGTCCGTTGTGCAATCGTGGAGTGCTACTGGAGAATTCTTTGACCTCAAAAGCAGGAGTAATATGAACATTTCGATTCGGATCGCAGCCACTGTACTGCTGCTTACTTCTTTCATGTCGGCACGAGATCGTTCCAACGCGCGCTCGATGGTGGTCACTCGCTATGGCATTGTGGCGACGAGCCACGTGCAGGCATCGGTAGCCGGCGCACAAATTCTGGCGCGGGGAGGTTCGGCCGTGGATGCGGCGATCGCCGCGAACGCCGTCCTCGGCGTGACTGAGCCCATGATGAACGGCATGGGTGGGGACCTTTTTGCGATTTACTGGGAAGCGAAAACCGGCAAGCTCTATGGCCTGAACGCCAGCGGCTGGGCGCCGCACGCACTTACCATCGAGCATTTGAAAGCGAAGGACGCGACCTCAATGCCGCTGCAGGGCATCGACTCGGTTACGGTGCCTGGCGCAGTCGCGGGCTGGCACGCTCTGCATGAACGCTTCGGAAAAATGGCATGGAAAGATCTTTTTCAGTCGGCGATTTTTTATGCCGATGATGGCTATCCCGTTCCTGAAATCATTGCGTCCTATTGGAACGAGTCGGCCGATTGGCTCGCAAACGATGCCGAAGGACGGCGGGTTTATTTGCCGGGCGGCAAGCCCCCCGCGGTGGGGCAGGTGTTCCAGAATCGCGATCTCGCCAGGGCTTTGCTGCTGGTGGCGCAAAATGGAGCAGACGCTTTTTATAAAGGGGAGATCGCCCGCGCGATTTTGAACACTTCGCAGAGTTTGGGCGGGACGATGTCAGCGGACGATCTGGCCGAGTTTTCGCCGGAATGGGTTGAGCCGATTTCAACCACCTATCACGGCTGGACTGTCTACGAGCTTCCTCCCAATGGACAAGGCATGGCTGCACTCGAGATGCTGAACATCATGGAGACTACGCCAGCCTCGCCCGATGGGCCGCTCAGCGTCGCCGAACTGCATAAAAGGATCGAAGCCATGAAGCTGGCTTACGCCGACTTAGGACGTTATAACGCCGATCCGCGATTCGCAAAGATTCCAGTGAAAGGGATGCTATCGAAAGAATATGCCCGCGAGCGCGCGAAGTTGATCGATCCCGTTAAAGCCAATTGCGAGGTTCCGCCCGGCACGCCGCCCTTCAGCGATACAACTTATCTTTCGGTGGTCGACCGTGAGGGCAACATCGTCTCGTTGATTCAAAGCAATTATGAAGCGTTCGGTGCGGGCATCGTGGTGCGTGGCATGGGCTTCGTACTGCAAGACCGCGGCGCACTTTTTTCGCTTGACCCGTCGTCTCCGAATGCCCTCGCTCCGCGCAAGCGGCCGTTCCACACCATCATTCCGGCTTTCATGGAGTATGGAGACCAACACATTGGCTTCGGAATTATGGGAGGAGCGAATCAACCCCTGGCTCACGCGCAATTCGTTTCCAACGTAGTCGACTACGGTATGAATATTCAGGAGGCGATGGAGACTGCGCGTTTTACGGTTAGCCCGCAGCGCGGATGCAATATCGTGATTGAGTCGCGCGTTCCGCCGGCAGCACTTAAGAAGCTCTCCGCGATGGGGCATCAGCTCGACGTGCGGCGCGAATACACCACCGCCATGGGCCGAGGACAGGCCGTGTTACACGATTCAAAAACCAGAGTGAATTACGGAGCTTCCGACGCGCGCGCCGACGGCGCAGCCGTACCCGAGCCGCCTCCCATTCCTTGAGCGCCCAATCGCTCAGTAAATTCATTTTGTGTGCGTGGCGTTTACTCCTTGAAACTGCTGGAACACGCGCTCAGCATTCTTGTGGTAGACCTTTTCGAGAACCGAGTCGGGAAGATCCAGCCCGTAAATTTTCCAGCGGCCCTGCCCGGGATATCCCCAATAATCAAAGTATTCGTCCGCGGTCTCGAGCCAGCGGAAGTGGTTGCGGTACATGCCTTCGTCCATCCCATTGTCGGTACCGAACATGATGCGGTCCTGATACTTCAGAAAAAACTCCCGGGCCTTCCGCGGCTGGCGGCCTAGTTCGGCCTCGCGGGCTCCGAATTCGACCATCACGTTCGGCAGCGTGTCCAACAGGTGAGACACGTAGTCGAGGTTCTCTGGCCAGTTCGCCATGTGGAGGGCTACGAACGTTGTGTGCGGATGTTTGGCAAACATGCGGTCGCGCGCCGCCAGAATCGATTCCTTGGTGGGAAATTGCGGGCCGTAAAAACTCCAGTCCGGATGTTCGGTCAGCTCCTCATAGCGTTCATTGGTGTTGTCAACGGGATGAAAAAACGCTTCGGGATCGGTAACGTGAATCGAAACAGGAATGCCCAGCCGCCCGCATTCCTCCCAGATAGGATCGAGGCGCGGGTCATCGACCGCAACCAATTTTCCCGACTTGTCGCGAATGCTCAGACCAAGGTCCTTTAATTGTTTCAGGCCGCGTGCGCCGCGCGCGACTGAATCGTCGAGCTGAGCCACCATCTCCTGGCTGAAGTTTGGGTCGTCAATCTTGCTCCAGTCGATCTGGGCAAAAACTATGAAGCGGCCGGGATAAGGCTTGACCATCTCGTCAATCACAGCCTGCAGCTTGGCGCCCCACATCCCGGTCAGGATGACTACGGTCTTGACGTTGGTTTTATCCATGATCTCGACCACGCGTGCGGGTGGCATGTGATCGTCGATACCCATGGCGTCGTTTGTGTGATTGTGGACGTCGATCACATAAAACTTGGCGCGGTCGACACTGTGCTCCGGCGCATGCAACATGGAGCGGGGATGAAAGTCCTTCAGCAGGAGGGTCTTGTTCTTCTCAGCATCGGCGGCGGATTTGTAGCCGATCTGTTCCTTTGACTGGTCCTGTGGCGGCGAGTTCTGCGGCCACATCGGAACGCTGAGAATTATCAACAACAGCGCATTCAGTTTGATGAGCATATTTGCAAACCAATCAGACTCTTTGAGGTTGATGACTACGACCGCAACAAATTCCGCGCGATAAACAGGACATTGGCCGGACGCTCGCCCAACCGCCTCATAAAGTACGGATACCACTCTGTGCCGAAGGGAATGTAGATGCGGAGACGCCATCCCTTGCGCACAAGACTTTGTTGTAGATCGCGGCGGATGCCATAGAGCATCTGGAATTCGAATGAATTGGGAGAAATCTTCTCGCGAGTGGCGAAGGCCTCGGTTTGCTGAATCATATTCTCATCGTGCGTGGCCACTCCGTGATATATGCCGCTCTTCAGGAGAATCTTCATCAGCTTGACGTAGTTGGCGTCGACGTCGGACTTGGCGGCGAAAGCAATCTCTGGAGGTTCTTTGTAGGCTCCTTTGCACAAGCGAATGCGAATGCCTTCGGCCAAAAGTTTTTCTATATCACGCTCGGAACGCTTCAGGTAAGCCTGGATCACTGTGCCGACGGAGTTGGCGTTTCCAGGCATGCGATGGAGTTCGTGAACGAAGTCGAGGGTGCGTTGGGTGTAGGGCGAGCCCTCCATGTCGACTCGGACAAAGCCGGGAGGGTTCATCGACGCGGCTTTGGCGACCAGTCCGCCTACGATGTCGCGGGCTAGTTTCTCGTCGACATCCAACCCCATGTGGGTGAGCTTGAGGCTGATATTGGCGTTGAGACGGTCGGCGACAATGGCGTCGAGAATCTGCTGATAGAGTTGGCCACTGTGCCGGGCCTCTTCCGGATTCGTGACATTTTCGCCGAGGTTATCGATAGTTACGCTCATGCCGGCGCGGTTGACCGCCTGAGTGGCGCGAACGGCGTCGGCAATCTCAGTACCGGCAACAAAGCGACTGGAGACGCGGTGGCCGAGCGAGGAGCGCTCCGCAAAATTGCGCAAAGAAGAATTTTCAGAAAGACGGACGAAGAAAGTTCTTAACATTCCACACCCGAAAGATTATTAACCGAAACCGATTGGCGCATGAGGATGAAGAGCACAGAAAGTTGTATCACAAAGAGGAGGTTCCGCAGCCAGGACGAGACCCGCCTAGCCGAAGACTATCAATCGTAGGCAACAAGTGGAGACGTTATGGTCCGTCGGTCCAGGCAAGCGCGACGCGGTTCAGCGGCCCTGTTCTTCCAGGAACTTCTCCACTTCAATGGCGGCCATGCAGCCGGTTCCGGCGGCAGTGATTGCCTGGCGATAGCGGCGGTCTTGCACATCGCCGCAAGCGTATACGCCGTGGACGCGTGTCATTACGTAGTTGTGGGTTTTAAGGTATCCGTCTGCGTCAGTGTCGAGTTGGCCGGCGAACATTTTTGCGTTGGGCTCATGGCCGATGCCTAGAAATAGCGCGCTGGTGGCGAAGTCCCAGACTTTTCCTGTTTTCACATTCCGCAGCTTCAGTCCTGTGACTTCATGCTTGGCGTGATCGTAGACATCCTCGACCACGGTGTCAGTGAGGAATTGGATCTTGTCGTGCTTTTGAGCGCGTTCCAGCATGATCTTCGAAGCGCGGAAACTTTCACGCCGGTGAATGAGCGTGACCTTGGTGGCGAAGCGCGTGAGAAATAGCGCTTCCTCCATGGCAGAATCGCCGCCACCGATGACCACGATTTCCTTTCCCGAAAAGAAGAAGCCATCGCAGGTGGCGCAGGAAGAGACACCGTGCCCGATAAGCTTCTGCTCGTTGGCAAGTCCCAGCCATCGGGCAGAAGCGCCGCTGGCGATGATGACCGCTTGCGCGTGGACCTGGTGCTTGCCGAGATGCAGCAGGAACGGACGCTGGCCGAAGTCAACGCTGGTGAGGTGGGCCATGCGATATTCGGCGCCGAAGCGTTCTGCCTGCTTGCGCATGTTCTCGACCAGCTGCGGCCCCATGATTCCCTCGGGAAAGCCAGGGAAGTTTTCGACCAGGGTAGTGAGAGAGAGTTGGCCGCCCGGCTCGTGACCTTCCACCACAAGCGGTTTCAGATTGGCCCGCGCGGTATAAAGCGCAGCCGTGTGTCCGGCGCAGCCGGAGCCGATGATGACGACGTTGCGAGTTTCGCTCATGACTTTGTTCTAGGTGTTAGGCTTTAGATTGCTAGTTTCTCATTTCGATGCAACGGGCTACGTTGACTCCTAAAAACGCGGTCTTGACGACTGAAGACACTTAGGTAGACAAAGAAACGTCAATCATTTCTTATCTCCACCTGGCTTTGCGGTTTTCTGTTTCGGGGCTGCCTTCTGGACTGGGGTGGGGATTTGCGCCAGCTCCGCCACCACCGTGTGTTTGACTCCGAGCAGAATTCGGTAGTTGGCCAGCACCTCGGAGGCGCTGCGGAATAGCGGTTCGTAGGCGCTTTGGTCCGGCGGAGGTCCGCTTTCGGGGGCTGGGCACCGCGCCAGAGCGATCGAAGACTTTCCGAAGCGCTCGAGCCGGATACGGCTGGCGGGCGTATTAGCCGCGACCATGGTTTCTGCGCTGCTGATCGCCGACGCGCTGTCCTCCATCGAGACTTGGATCAAATCCTTGGGATCACGCACATGCAGTACCAGAGTCTCGACCATATTCTGGCCATCATTGCTGAAAGAGTATTGCACGCTGGAGAACAAGGCTTGCACGGCGAATTCGCGGCGGATGCGAACGTAACGGGCAACCGAGGGTTCGTCAGAATCTTGCGTGGCGTGCCCGGGTTGAAGAAAGTTCGGAACATCAGTCAGCGTGGAGCGGCCATGCGAGATTTCGAAGTCGGCGGCAAACAGCGGCTGCTTGGGAACGCGCGCCAGAGCAGCGGCAATTTCCTTTTGCTCTTCCGCGGACGGTGTGCAGACATTGAGCACGTTGACCTTCACCTGGGGCTGAGCCGAGGCGGAATCAGGAGCCTGCTGAGACAGGGCGGGAAGAGTTACCAGAGAACCAGCCAGGAAAAGAATGAGTTTGGGGGGCACGACAGAATTCTAAATGATGAACGCTGAAAAACTTAAACTGTGAAAATGCAAAGAGTTTCGCCGCGAACCTGAAGGCGACTAGAATTCAGGCATGGCGAATCTGACACTCGTTTACGGCATGCGGCTGTTCCCTTCCGAAGACGTGGCCGAAGTGGGCCAGGCTCCGGTAAAGCTCACTAACGGACATGAAGCGCACGTCACCATGCACGTGCTCGAAGGCAGCAAAGAAGAGATCGAGAAGCAATTGCGTACGAGTCTGGAAGCTTTCTTTGATCTGTATCCCGAGATCTAGCAGGTTGGGTCTGGAAGTCCTCGGCAAAGGTCTGAGGGTTGGCGCATCTTCGGCATAACTTTGTGTGGCGCAGCGAATCGAAAAACCCATGAGGGAGTTTTACTGGAAATCTCGCGAACGAATGCTGACCGCGGGTCTATGGCCGCAGGGATGGATCGCGCGCGGGGCTTGCTATTCCCTGGGTCTCGCGATAGGACTTTTCGCTCTGGAAATGCTGCTGAAGCTTTTCTCCCCGAAGTGGAGTGACAGCCTTGCGGGTTGGGTTAGATTTCTTCTTTTCGACGCGGCGCTGCTGTTTACCATCGTTGCTTTTCGGTCGCTAAGGCGAAAAATTTTGTGGCGTCTGCGGAACCGGCTGATCGTCACTTACGTCTTTATCGGCGTAATTCCTGCAGTGCTGCTGATCGTGATGGCTTTGATCACGATCTACCTGTTCGCCGGTCAGTTCGCCAGTTTCGTGGTCACCTCGGAAATCAATGCGCAGCTCCGTAGCATGCAGGCAGTGAACGCCGCGGTCAGTAACGAGCTTGCGGCGCGCGTCGAAAAGGGTGAGGCGCCTACCTCCGCATCGCTCGAGGGCTTGCGGAAGCGCGACCGCGCGTGGGGAAGGCGGCAAGTCGCTGCCTGGCACGGCCCCAGAGCGTTACAGCTTGGCAAAACACAGATCGCGCCGGTGAGCTTCCCGGATTTTTTCAACAAAAGCGGCAACTCTTACGCAGAATCGATTCGCCGAGGCCAGCCCTTCAAGGAGATTGTGCGTGACCAGGATCGGTTGTATTTACGCGTGGCCTCATTGTTTGACGTTGGATCGGAGAGGCTGACCGTGGTGTGCAGCGAACCTCTGGACAAAAACCTGGTTGCGGATATCGCCGCCAACCTGGGAGAAATCACGCTTTATTTCTCCGGCATAAGAGGCGACGACTCGCAACAGAATGATCAGAACCGGGGTGCCGCAAAAGCGGGTGCTGAAAAAGCGAATGCGGCACAAGAACGCGGCTTTGAAACCCGTCTTCTTGAGACCGAGAACGGTCAGGGCGGAAGCGATGTGCGCACGGCGAGGACTGGCGCCAACGCGGAAGGCGGTGAACAGGTTTTCCGTTCGACTTTCACGGTGGGTTCGCTCGCCACACCGGCGGGCGTAATGGATCGTGAGATCACCTTTGGCACTCCACTCCCAGTTGTGGACTGGAAGACGGGCGAGTTGGCGCGGACAGGCGCGCTGGTGAAAGTGCGGACGAGACCTTCGGTGCTTTATTCCCACTTGTTCGCGGCGCTGGGAGATATCGCGCGAGGGGTTGAATACATCCTTCTGGCGATCCTGATCTTCTTTGGAGTAATTGAGTTCATCGCGCTCATTATCGGAACTCGAATGACGCGGACGGTAACGGGAGCAGTGGCGCAGCTTTACGACGCCACGCAGAAACGTCGATCGCGGCGACTTTAGCCATCGTATTCCTGTGAAGTCCGACGATCAGCTGGCGCAACTCTCCCTTTCCTTCAACTCGATGACCGAGTCGATTGAGAAGCTGATCCAGGAGCAGAAGGAAAAACAGCGGCTGGAAGGCGAACTCGCCATCGCGCAAGAGGTGCAGGCACAATTGTTTCCGCGGCAGGTTTCGGAGTTGGAATCGCTTGAAGTGCATGGCTTCTGCCGTCCAGCGCGCACCGTGAGCGGCGACTACTACGACTTCCTTACGGCGAGTTCCCACAAGTTGATTCTGGCGGTTGGCGATATCAGCGGAAAAGGAATTTCGGCCGCGTTGCTGATGGCGACCATCCACTCGGCGGTGCGCGCCTACAGTGTGGAAAGCTTGCCGCAAATGCGGGAGCCTGTGGCAGCGGGCGCGGCGGCCGGCGCGGGCAGGATGATGGCGGCATGGCCCGAGGGCATTGAAATTTCTCCCGGAGCGCTGCTGGGCTTGCTCAATCATCAGCTTTACGAGAGCACTCCGCCGGAAAAGTACGCGACGCTTTTCCTGGGAATCTATGATGGGCGATCGCATCGCCTGACTTACAGCAATGGAGGACACTTGCCTCCCATTCTGATTGGCAGAGATGGCGCGGTGCGCCGACTGGAAGCCGGCGGAACGGTGGTAGGGCTTTTCGATAACATGACGTACGACGAAGGCTCGGTGGAAATGCATCCTGGGGAAATCTTCCTGGCCTACAGCGACGGCGTCACCGAGCCGGAGAACGAGTTTGGAGAATTCGGCGAAGAACGTCTGATCGATCTGGTCAGCGCGAACCGGCGCCTGCCGCTGGTGCAGATCAGCCAGACGGTCACATTGGCGGTCGATGATTGGATCGGCGACAACGAGCAGCCGGATGACATCACGCTGGTGCTGGCGCGGGCACGGTAGTTTTTAGCTCACAGTTCCCCAAGACAACCCGTGGATGGCCCATCCTTTGGCGGGCTGGCCCGTGCGTAGAGCCTACATCCGCGCGATGAACGTGAGGGTGCCCCGTCCAAGCTCAGCTTGGGCGGGGTTTTTGATGTTCACTCGTCACAGACTCAACCCCTCAAACAAAAATACCGTTGTCCCATGCCGTGGGGATTGAAGCGCTTCCAAGAAACCGGCCAAGTCCACTTTCTGACCTTCAGCTGTTATCGGAGAAGGCCGAACTTCGACGACGCTAACGCCGGCAACACCTTCGTGAACGCTCTGGAGCGAGTGCGGCGGGACTACGGTCATTGCGTCTACGGATACGTGGTCATGCCCGAACACGTTCATTTGCTGCTCAATGAACCCGAGCGCGACACTCTCGCGAGGGCCATGCAATCTCTAAAACAGGGCGTGGCGCGCCGGCTAGCTTTGCGAGCCGAAGATTCATTTTGGCAGGCGCGCTATTACGACTTCAACGTCTGGAGTGAGCGCAAGTTCGTTGAGAAATTGCGCTACATTCATCGTAATCCGGTAAAGCGCGGATTGGTGTCGCGCCCCGAGGATTGGTTCTGGAGTAGCTTTCGCCGTTACGCTACAGGTGAGGTGGGCGTGGTTGAGATCGAGTCTCATTGGACAGCGCGTAAACGCGAACAGGCTGGAATTTTCCTGACACTGAAGATGCGGTCTTAATGCGGAAAAACCCCGCCCAAAGCCTGCCCTGAGCGAAGCCGAACGGGCGGAGCTTGGACGGGGCACCCTCGAGAGTTGATTCTTGGGATAGAGCTAGCGTGGGCCAGCCCCCCCCAGGAATGGGATCTGTTATGCAGTGATATCCAACTATGAGGTAGTGTCCACTACTTCAATCTTCCCGCCGCCCAGCCTTACTCGCTTGAAACGAACGTGACCCAAAGCCGGATTCGCCGCAACAGCGGCACGAATCTCAGCTTCCAGAACGGGTGTTGTGCGGCATCCGAACGTGATGCTCCGAACAGCATCAGGTGGAACGTCGAAGCAAAACTTGCCGGAGCTAACCTCGGTGCCGTCCTTTAATGGTCGAATGATTCTCCACTCACGCTCGTACGCCCATTCAGCGTTTTTCGTGTACAGCAAATCGGCTCCGTTCAACTGTTTCCATGTACGGGGATGCGGATTTTCCACGTAGGCGACCTTTACCAGATGTCGGAACTCATCGGCAGAAGCGAGCCTCTGATTAAACCAAGGATTATTCTCGTCAAATTCCACGACAATACCGTAGTGTTGGCTGGCGTAGTGGCTCCACATCAGCGTGTGCGTTGTGTCTTCAGTCAGGCTGAATATCCCCACCAACTGTCCGAGAGTTTGCTGAAATTTTTCCCACCGAACCTCCCATATGACCGCCTTAGTAATGCCGTCCAGCACTTCAGCTTTGTGCCGCCGCATCTCTGCCATGAACTGTTGTCCCAAAGTTGGATTAGCGGTAATCATGCTGCGAAACACTTGTATCGGAACAACCATTTGGGGGTAGTTAGGGTCGCTAGCCTGCTGTTTCTCCATCATGGTGGCCACAGCATTCGCGCCGAGGCGCCCCACCCAGAAGACGTCAACCACCGCGAACAGTGATTCCAGCACCATCTCCAATACCATGGGCACGGCGAGGAGCAGGATGGCGCGGTTCAAACTGCCAGAGGTGTAGTCCTGGTGCGAGCCGCGAACGGCTTCCATCAGTGAGGACCATAGTGTGTGCTGCTGTTCAGGAGCAGTGATCGTAACTTCCATAAGACGACCTGCGTGGTTTTCTGCGACGCCGCCAACAGGCGGAGATGCCGATCAAGTTACCTGGAGTATGGATACGAGATGTCCGACGTAGCGGACATCGTAGCGGACATCGAGGAAGGCGAACTAACGAGGGTTAAACATTGTCGTTTCCGCGGAGCGAATCGTCAGGCCGATTCGCGAGATATCAAAATCTCAGGAATTGTATCGTGGAGTGAGGGCAACTGACAAGTGTGCCGCTTTGGCAATGTCACTCATTTCTCCGGCAGCGGGGTTACCCGGACGGTGACGGCCATATTCTTTACCATCCCTCCCACGATCAACTCTCCGATGGGCGTAGTCACGATGGCACGGCTGTCGCCGCGAGGATCGAATGAGGCCTGGCTGATGGTCTCCCATTTGTGGCCGTGCAGTTCGAAGGCAAAAGTGTAGAGGGAGATTTCCGGGGGTTTGCCGTCATAGGAGACGCCTTGGTAGTCATGGGGAGTGGAGGTGCCGCCGGAAAAGAAAACTCGTTTGTCACGGTTGGAGCCGCCGCCGGCGATTCCGAAGCGCGCCGGGCCGGGATGTGGCGGGAGTTTGCTCCATTCAATTTTGTTTGGATCTTTATGGTCGATCTTACCCAGCCAGCACTCGTCGGAGGCAACGTAACGGGGGCCACCGGCCGGGCCCGCTTTGGCGCCATCGATTACGACGATGTTGCCGTCAGCAAGGCCACCGGCCAGTCCGAAGACCGGAGTGCCGGGTAATGGAGTTGCCTGAGACCAGGAATCTTTTTCGGCATCGTAAACTTGCACGTTGTTCACGGGACCGCTGGGCGAGCGGCCGCCGATCAGATAGACGAAACGATCATGGTTCACGCCGACCACCGCGCTATCAACGGGAACCGGCAGGTCTTTGCCGCGGGTCCACTGGTGGCGGCTCACATCGAGAACGTTTACGTCAGAAACGGTCAGCTCGCCGCCCTGGGCATCGGGCACAAAGCCGCCCATGAGGACGACCTCTCGTCCTTTGGCTCCGGCGGCGGCAGCATTCAGGCGGCCCACCACGCCGGGCACGGGATGCCCCTCACTCCAGCGTGCGTTGGCCAGATGAAAGATATAGAGCTTACTGGTGACGTCATCCCATGTTTTGCGCGGGCCCACGCCCATCATGGAAAATATATCCAAGCCGTCTCGGAGACTGGCAACGGCGTTGCCGGAGACGGCGACAGGCATGGGGTTGAGTTTCCTGTCGTCGGCGCCGAGCACGGTCGCAGCCCAGCACAGCAGGGTGAGAAGAACCAGGAATTTCTTCATTGCAGAGATATTACCGCAGATTTATTCAATGAGTCGGTAGCTTAGGCCGGGTCAATCAGGCCCTGGCGGGCGGCGTGGATAAAATCCGTATAAGCGGGTTGACTTCCGTTGGCGCGCATTTGGCTGGCGATCTGTCCGCGATGATAGGACGAGTGCAATAGAACGTGGGTCAAAACGTCTTCGACAGAACTAGCCCAGGGTTCGCCCTTGCTGTTCTGGTAGGCGATTTCAGCCGAGAGCCTGGCGGGCGAAAGCTGCCCGAGATATTCGCGCCATAGAGAAGCGAGTTCGGTGATTTGTGATCCGCATTGCTCGAGGGTGAAGTCCGGCCATACCGGAAGGCTTTGCGGTTGCTTCCTGATTCGTTCCATCCACAGCCGCTCGGCGGAGAGAATGTGTGCCAACAATTGCAGCGGACGAACGCTGGTCTGTGGGTTGGCCCTTAACGCGGCGAGGACTTCGCGGTTCGCCCACGCATCGTAGGAGAACTGACGGCGCAAATGTTGGAGCAGGTTCATTATTCTGGCAGTTACATTATTTTGGCAGTTACATTATTTGGCAATTCATCAATCCTGACAGGGCCAAAAACACTGTAATCGGCATCGAAGACGATCTGCAACCTGACATTAACGGTCCTTTCACAATTCTTGAGTAGACTGCCTGCGGGGTCAGGAGTGAGATACTCTGGCAAGAGGACCGATTTTGCTGTAACCGTCTCTGAGAGTATGCCTCGCAAAGCGACAATATCGCGGACCGCAGCGGAAGAACCCGCTGCCAACGGCACCGCCGAGGCAGTGCCCCGCCCCAGGGAAGAAACAGGCAAGAAGCCTGCCAGGAAAGGAACTGGCTCACTCGACGACCTGGCGCGCACGGCGCTTAGGGCTTTCCTTATCGCGGGCGACGCCGCTTTCAATGTGCGCGACCTGTTGACACATTCCTCACGAATGGCTTTCCTGGCGATTAAGGAGTGCGAGCAGGAACTCGACGTCATCGAGCGCTACATTGATGAGCGCCTGCCTGCGGCCATTACGCGGGTTAATGAGGTGCGAGCGCGCCAGTTGCTGACCAGTCTGAAATGTACGACCGACCTGGAGCGCATCGGCGATCTGATGATGAGCGTGGCCATGCGGGTGCAGTCCCGCACCGAGAAGATGGCTGCTTCGGATGTGCGCCAACTGGTGGAAATGTCAATGATTCTGCGCGAGATGCTTGACCTGGTCTATCGCGGATTTGTCGATCTCGATCTGGAACGCGCCCGCAAGGTTCTGCAAATGGATAAGGACATCGACCGCGTCTGCCATGCTCTGTTCCAGAAACACCTTACGGACCACGCATCGCAGAACAATCCTTCCAGTTTTGACGTGCTCTTGATGGCGCAGGCTTTGGAGCGCGCCGGAGACCACACCACGAATCTGGCTGAAGATCTATACAGCCTGATCGAAGGCCGTAGCCTTCGACATCCACCGAAAAAACGCGCGGCACTTTAAAGCATTTAGCCAGCGCACTCTTCGTCGCTGGGCCGCTTGCGAAGCGACCGCTAACCCTCCAGCCTCCTGCTCGTCTGTAGTATGTTGATTTCTACGAGGGGGCCGTCGTGTATGCGTTCGTTTTTTGCCCTCCTCGTGTTTTTTTAAGCAGCTGGAAAGAGGCCAAATGTCTACTGCCAGAATTATCCTGTCCCTTGTTCTTCTGAGTCTATCCCCGGCAGTGTTGGGGCAAAATGCGACCATTCCCACATCTGCGGGCACAACGGGCGCGGCAGCAGAGGAAAAAGCTACTCCCAAACTCGACCACTTTGATCCCGATCTGATCGACAAGCAGCTGAACCCTTGCGACGATTTCTACAAGTACTCCTGTAGTAAGTGGATTGCGGCCAACCCCATTCCTTCTGATCAGGTGTATTGGACCACCGGCAGCAACCTGGAGCTGTGGAACGAAAGCGTGTTGCGCGACACTCTGGAAGCAAGCAGCAAGAACGATGCCCAACGCGGCGCCGTGCAGCAGAAGATTGGCGACTACTGGGCAGCTTGCATGGACGAAAGCGGCATTGAATCCGCCGGTTTGAAGCCACTGCAGCCAGCCCTGGACCGCATTGCCTCCATCAAATCGAAGAAAGAAATCACGCTGGAAATCGCCCGTCTCCACCAATTGTTTCCCGGCGCCTGGGAGCAGTCGGACAACCAGACCAACGCACCGTTTTTCGGCTTCACCGGACAGCAGGATTATGACGACGCCTCAAAGGTGGTGGCACAAATCGACCAGGGCGGTCTGAGCCTGCCCAATCGCGATTACTATCTGAAAATGGATGAGAAGTCGGTAGAGACTCTCAAGAAATTCCATGCTCATGTGCAAAAAATGTTTGTGCTGGCGGGAGAAACCGAAGCGCAAGCGGGCAATGACGCAGGCGTTGTGATTGAACTCGAGACCGCCATGGCAAAGGCGCAGATGGATAACGTAAAGCGCCGCGACCCGAAGAACATTAACAATAAGATGACTCTGACGCAAATCCGCGAGTTAACCCCCTCCATTGATTGGGATGTTTACTTGAAAGCGGTGAAAGCGCCGGCCAGCGATCATTACATCGTGACCTCGCCGGATTTCTTCCGCGCCGAGGATAAGTTGCTGGTAGAACATCCGCTCGACCATTGGAAGATCTACATGCGATGGCAGGCGATTCATAAGGCCGCCCCAACTCTTACCAAAGCCATGGTGGATGAGAATTTCGACTTCTTTGCGCACACTCTTGCCGGCCAGGAAGAGAACTTGCCGCGCTGGCGGCGCTGCGTGCACAATGCCGACCGCGACTTGGGTGAAGCCCTTGGCCAGGCATACGTAGACCGCGCTTTTCCGCCGGAGAGCAAAGCGCGAACTCTGGAAATGGTGCATTCCATCGAGCAAGCTATGCACAACGATATTGAAAGTGTCAGCTGGATGACGCCGGCGACGAAGGAACAGGCCCTCGTCAAGCTGAAAGGAATTGAAGACAAGATCGGGTATCCCTCACACTGGCGCGATTATTCCAGCGTGAAGATCACGCGCGACAATTACCTGGGCAATGTTGAAAACGCCTCGGCATTCGAATTCGAGCGCTGGGTGGCAAAAATTGGCAAGCCCGTGGACCGCAGCGAATGGACGATGACACCGCCCACCATCAACGCCTACTACGATCCGCAACTGAATACCATTAACTTCCCCGCCGGCATCCTGCAACCACCGTTTTTCGAAAAGACTATGGATGATTCGGTGAACTACGGCGCCATCGGCATGGTCATCGGCCACGAACTCACGCATGGCTTCGACGATCAGGGACGCAAGTTCGACGCTCACGGCAATCTGCGCGACTGGTGGACCGCGGAAGACGCGAAGCAATACGATGAACGCGGCAAGTGCATCGCCGACGAGTACACGCAGGAGGTCCCCGACGCCGGTGCGGGGGTCAAGCAGAATGGATTGCTAACCCAGGGCGAGGATACAGCCGATAACGGTGGCCTGCATCTTGCACTGAACGCGCTCGAAGCCGACCTCAAGAAGCAGGGCAAATCACTGGACGACAAAGGTCCGGATGGCTGGACTTATCGCCAGCGATTTTTTCTCTCCTTTGCGTATTCCTGGTGCTCGAACATACGTCCCGAGGTGGCGCGCCTAATGGTTACTACTGATCCGCACTCGCTGCCCATCTTCCGCATCGATAACGTGGTTTCGAACATGTCTGAGTTTGCCCAGGCTTTTGGTTGCAAGGCGGGGCAGAAGATGGTCCGAGAAAACGCTTGCCGGGTGTGGTGAGAGCGAGTGGCAAGCGAGAACATTTCTTAGGTGAGAAGGTCTCAAGCATAAAGATGGGCCAGTCGTTAAGCTGGCCCATCACATGTTCTTAGTCGATCCGGTTAGCGATTGATGTCGTCTTTCGACTGCAATCGCTTCACGTACTTTTCCAGGTTAGATTTGTTGGCATCATCGGGTACTCCGGTGAGTGCGGCCTGGATCTCCTTAACCGCATTGTCGAAGTCTCCTTGACCGCTATAAACGCGCGCCAGACCAACATGAGACGTCCAAAAATCGGGATACTTCTTCGCAGTCGAACGATAGATCGCGAATGCTTCTTCTGGCTTCTTTTCTCGCTGAAGCTGGCGGCCATAGAAGTAGAGTTGCAGAGCGCTGCCTTTTTCTAACGCCTTGGCGCGGACAACCGTGGCATCACTCGGTTGGCCCATGGCATCTAGAATTTTTGACTTGCTGAGCAAATTGTCGAAGCGTTCCTCCGCCTTGATGGATTGATCTTCATCCTTGAGCGCCTCGTCCAGGTTAATTTTGTTGGCGAGGAAGTAGCCGGCGGCATCGTCCCAGCCTTCCCAGTAGTACTGATTGAGGCCGCGGATCTGCCGATGGATGCTGGCGGTAACGATGTCATTCACGTTGACCGCAACTTTGAATGGAACCGCAACCTTCTCCCAGCGCATGGTGACGACAGCGGAATCGGGTTTGAGATCATCAAAATCGTAGGTGAGTGCGTCGTGAAGTTCGGCTGGTTGCGGCTTTACGGTAACCCGTAGAGCGTCCTCATCCTGCTTGTAGCTGAAGCTTCCCCAGGCGGTGGAACTCTTGGAGAAAATTACGGTCCACTGGCTTTCGCCCGGAATCATGTGAAGTCCATAGGTTCCTTTGTCGAGCGAATGGCCCTCGATTGTGACTGGATCAGTAAATGTGATGGTGGTGTTTTCGTTTGCCCCGGCGCGCCACACTTCTCCGTAAGGCACGACCTTGCCCCAGATTTGGCGGCGATTGGCTAGAGGCCGATGATAGTTGATGGTGATATCGGTTATACCAATGCGCTGCGTGATTAGCCCATGTTGACTCTGCCGGGGCAGATCGAGCATCAGGGTTTCGCCGGTAGCCGTTTGGGCGAAGCTCGCGGCGGCCATCGAAAGCACGGCGGACAACAAGACAAGCAGACGAGCTCTGTGCATGGAAGGACTCCTTTTTCGTGGGGTCGACAGCGATTCAGCCGCAAACTTTTGATTTGGATGGACCACCCAGCGCCTGCCCGCTGTGCTGTTGGACTTAGACGGAGGAGCAGAGGGGAAGTAAGCAGGATCCCAAGCGAGTAAGCGGGAATGTGAGGCTGCTGTAGCCTTGGATCAGCCGCTAGGTGGGCGAGAGCTTTGCGTCAAAGTTTTATCTCCCGATGAACCATGATAAATTCAAAGCGTAGCCTGGTAGACGTTCCACTGCTGCTTCAGCCTTTCCATGAATGCAATAAATTGCGGATCTTTTCTAAGGTTGTCCAAGTTTGTGTCGCCTTCAAATAGCGGGTAATTCGGGAAACCTTCCTCTGCTGTCACCTGCAGCCATTTGAGCGCCGGTTCAGGCTGGTGCATCATTGCGTACGCAGAAGCAAGGTTATATGAGGTGTGGTGAAAGTGAATGAATCCCCCCCGACCGATTTCTAGCGCGTGCTCGATTGCAACTTCCGCTTCGTGCTGCTTGCCAGCCTTGGCCAGCATCATGGCCTTTACGCTTGTGACCAGACCACTTTCATCTTTGGGATAGTCTTTGAGCAATTGCTCAATTAATGCCGACGCTTCTTCGTTTCGCCCCAGCCGGAATAGAGCGTTGGCCTTGTAAGCGCCTACGACAGGGTTTTTTTCGATCGGAGTGGTATCGAAGATCTGAAACGCTTCTTCATACTTGGCCCGGCACATCTGGATTTGGCCCAAGCGAAATCTCGCCAGTGTGTTGCCAGGATTGATGGCTAACGCTTTTTCAAGTTCCTCCCAACCCTTGTCGAGCAAACCGATATGAAGGTAGATGTATCCCAGTTGATGGTGCGCCTCGTCGAAATTGGGGTTCAATTCGATTGCCCTCTGGTAGGAGCGAATTGCCTGTTCGTGCGGGAAGCGCTTATAAGGCGTCCACAAAATCAAGCCCCGGGCAAAGTGCGCCTCAGCCAGATTGGGGTTGATCGCCAAGGCCTTTTCCACCGCCACTTCGGCATCTTCCTGCAGCTTGTTCTTCTCAGCGGCAGGTGCGAAAAGCCGAGCTTTAATGGCGTAGGCGCGAGCCAGTTCGGCATAAGCGGAAGCGAAGTTTGGGTCAGCTGCTGTGGCCTGCTGGAACATTTTGATGGCAGCTTCATTATTCTCCGGATTCTCGCTGCTGACATTAACCTTGCCGCGCAGGTAGGCATCGTAGGCCGCGGAGTTCGCGGACACGGCGCCAGACAAAGGTGTCTGCTTCGGCGTCCGAAACGAACGCACAAATACGGCTGCCGCCACTACCAGCACAGCGGCTCCGAGGAGCAGTCCGACTCTTGCGGCGCTGAGCCCGCGCGCCTCCTGAGAAATCCTGGCTGCGTGCGGCTTGGCATCCATCGCCGAGGGCCCATGCATAACACGTCCACTTTCAGATTCCTTGCGAACATACTGCAGGTCCACGATCAGATCGCTCATCGTCTGATAGCGCAGTGCGGCTTTCTTCTCCAGGCACTTGTGAACCAGTTGCGCCTCCCCGCCGCCATCAGGGACCTGGCCAGAGTTCCCGATCAGCGGAGGATCGATGGTGAGGATGGCTGAGATAAGCTCTGCCTTGCTCTTCGCCTCGAAAGGTCTCCGGCCGCTCAACAATTCATATAACACGGCGCCGAAGCTGAAGATGTCGCTGCGGCAATCCAGTTCCTCACCGCGCACTTGCTCGGGAGACATGTAGGGCAGCGTGCCCACCAGCATTCCCGGCACGCTCAGCAGGCTTGTCGTATCGCCATCCACAATTTGGGGATCGCGCACCACCTTGGCCAGTCCGAAGTCGAGCACTTTGATCTGCGCCTCCGTCGTGAGCATGATATTTTCCGGTTTGATGTCACGATGAACGATGCCGCGGGCGTGCGCTTGCTTCAGCGCCTCGGCTACCTGTTCGGCGATCGCCAGTGCCTCCCGCACATCGGGCCTATGGTGCCTCAGCCTAGCTGCTAAGGTTTCCCCTTCGATATATTGCAGGACGATGAAACTGCAATCACCCTCCTGGCCGACTTCGTAGATCGCGCATATGTTTGGATGGTCGAGCGTTGCGGCGGTTTTTGCCTCCCGCAGCAGGCGTTGTTTCGCGCGCTCATCGGTGGCGATCTCGGGGGGCAGAAACTTAATCGCGACTTTCCGGCCAAGCTGTTGGTCCTCGGCCAGATAAACTTCGCCCATGCCGCCCCGCCCCAACTGCTCGATGATTCGGTAGTGCGAAATGGTCCGGCCCACCATACTTGCGGGTCATGTTAGGTCTGATGTAAGACCAAGTCAATGAAAAGGAACAGTCGATCAGCGGCGAAGTTGACGGCTAAAATCGCCTATTTTACTTGCGCCACTTGAAAGGGACTTGACAAAACTTCTGCCGCAGGCCAGAATTCCAAAAGGCGAACAAAAAGCGAATACGCCTCCGAGGCTTTCCACCCCGGCGTTCCCTGAAATTTCCGAGGAATTATGTCTTCCGCAGTGGTTTCCACTTCGGCGGCCCAGGGCCGCCCTTTTGTTTTTGATGTTGAAAGTGAAGCCGAAGTATGTCCACAGCCTTCCGGGGCGGAGCTTTTCGGCGGGGCGCGCCCACCCCGGAGAGTTATCTCAGCAGATTTTGCCCAGAGCTTCAGAGATGCGAAGCTAGCCAGTATTACTCCAGCTTCGCGGCTGGAGGCGCGTCCCGCGCCCGAGATGGTATCCAGTGGAATCGCCGCGATGGATGCTTTAACCGGAGGGCTGCCGCGCGGATGCCTGACCGAAATTTGCGGTCCGGCCTCTTCCGGCCGCACTAGTTTACTGCTGGCTGCTCTGGCTGCTGCCACCCGGCGGGGAGAATTCTGCGCGATTGTGGACGCCAGCGATGCTCTCGATCCGCAATCTGCCGCTGCCGCCGGGATCCAGTTGGACCGTTTGCTGTGGGTGCGTTGCGGAGAAAATTCACATTATCCCGAGCATCGCTTGGAACAACTTCTGCGCGCCGCGGACTTGTTGCTCGAAAGCGGAGGCTTCGGACTGATCGCCCTCGATCTTGGCGATCTGCCGCCGCAGACAGCGCGCCGGATCCCACTGACCACGTGGTTCCGTTTCCGCCGTGCCGTGGAACATACCTCCACTATATTGTTGGCAATCGAGCGGCAGTCCATCGCTGGAAGCTGCTCTTCCTTATTAATACAGCTTGGATTAATACGGCTTGGTTCGCAAGGGCATCGGATAGAACAGCCCGTAGATTCTCAATCCCTGGCGCCTACCCACGCGCAATTGCTGACCGAACTGGAAATCACAGCGGAAATAGTGCGATCCCGGCTGGATCGCAAGCCGGCTCGTTCCGCCCAGATCACATTTGCCAGCCAGACTGCCTGGGCGGGATGAAAAACGGTTGTCAGTTGCCAGTACCCAGTTGCCAGAAAAACTGGGTACTGACACTGGGTACTGCTTGATGTTTGCCTGCATCTTCGTGCCGAATTTTCCCGTGGCCGCGGCATTTCGCGCCGAGCCGGAGTTGCGGGCGCGGGCTCTGGCTATTTTCGAAGGCAAGCCTCCGATGGAAAAAGTTTTTGCCGTGAATGAGAGTGCAAATCGTTTGGGCATTACTCCAGGCATGACCAAAGCCCAGGCAGAACTTTGTCCGGAATTGACGCTTCGCCCGCGCACTCCGCTGCAGGAATCGGCGGCGCATGCCGCTCTGCTGGATTGCGCGCAGTCTTTCTCGCCTTGCGTGGAAGAGGCGGCAGACAATACGGCGATTCTTGATCTGGCCGGCCTGGAATCTCTTTTCGGCACGCTGCAGGAAATTGCCAGTAATCTTTTCTGCTGCGCCGCCGGCCTGGGACTGGATGTGAATGTGGCTGTGGCTTCGAATCCCGATGCCGCCACGCTCGTCGCTCGCGGGTTTTCCGGCGTGACTGTGGTTCCCCCGGGAAAAGAAGCAGGACAACTCGGATCACTGCCGCTAGATGTTCTATTTCCTGAGCAAGAAAAAGAAAGCGATCAGAAAAAAGAAACCGCTCGTCTGCTCGAAACGCTGGATCGCTGGGGAGTGCGGAATTTGGGTGAACTGGCCGCGCTGCCGGAAGTCGCGCTGAGCGAGCGTCTGGGACAGGAAGGCTTGCGCTTGCAGGAACTGGCGCGTGGAGCGGCTTCGCGCACGCTGGTTCCGGTGGAAGCGCCGGCGGTATTTGAAGAAGCAATCGAGTTGGAATTTCCCATCGTGCTGCTGGAGCCGCTGGCCTTTCTGCTGAATCGTCTGCTCGATCAGATTTGCGCGCGCCTGGCGGCACGGGCGCTGCACACGCAAGAATTGCAACTCACTCTGGGACTGCAAAATTTAGCCGGAGTTGATCCCCAACTTGACGTTGTCGGAATTCCCAGCGAGAGCGACGAATCGCATCGCGCCACCGAGTCACAATCGGCCGCACACTCTTTTGTTTCTAGCCGGCAAGGGAAATTCTGCCGAACTCTGCGGCTTCCTCTTCCCATGCTTGATGCAAAACTTTTTCTCAAACTGTTGCAGTTGGACTTAAATGCGCATCCGCCAGGTGCACCCATCATAAACATTCATCTCATGGCGAAACCAGCGCGGCCGCGATCTGCTCAAGGCGGGTTATTTCTGCCTCCATCGCCGGAGCCGGAAAAACTGGAACTCACTTTGGCGCGCATTGCCAGCCTGGTTGGCGAATCCCGCGTGGGCTCGTTGGAACTGCTGGATACACACCGTGCCGAAGCTTTTCGCATGCGGCGCTTTGTGACAGGGGCTTCAGAAACGAAGTGTCAAAAAATCCCGGCGGAAGAAAAAGCCCCCGTTGCCGCTCTTCGTATGTTCCGTCCGCCGCTGCCTGCCCACGTAACGCTGGAAAACGGAGAACTGGTGCGCGTGGCTTGCTCGAAGAAAAAAGAAGTGCAAGGCAATGTGCTCTGGAAAGCTGGACCCTGGCGCAATTCCGGCGATTGGTGGGAGCGGGAGGCCTGGGCGCGCGACGAGTGGGACATTGCCTTGCAAAATGCGGACGATGTCGTTCTCTACAGGCTGGTGCACGACCTGCTCGGCGGATGCTGGTTCGTGGAAGGCATGTATGACTGAAATTTGTTTTCACCACAGAGTCACAGAGACACAGAGAAAATCTTTAATTGTTCTTTTGTTTTTTGCTTTCTCTGTGCCTCTGTGACTCTGTGGTGAAAAGTTTTGAGAACTAATGTACGTTGAACTTCATGCTCGCTCTGCTTTCAGTTTTCTCGAAGGATCTTCCTTGCCTGAGGATCTGGCGGGAATCTGCGGCCGTCTCCACATGCCGGCCATGGCATTGCTCGACAACGACGGCGTTTACGGAGCGCCACGCTTTCATCTGGCGGCGAAAAAAATTGGTATCAAGGCACACATCGGCGCGGAAGTGCAGGCAATAGAGATTCCTCGCTTCGCTCGGAATGACAAACATGCTCGGAATAACAAACCTGCTCGGAATGACCGATCATTCCGCCTTCCTCTTCTCGTTTCCTCCCGCTCTGGTTATCAAAATCTATGCCGCCTGATCACCAAGATGAAGTTACGTGGGAAAAAAGGCGAAGGCGCAGTCTGCAAAGAAGAAGTGGAAGAGCATGCTCCAGGCCTCGTATGCCTGACCGGTGGTGCGGATGGGCCGCTGGCCACGGCTTTGCAGTGTGGCGGCGTGGAAGCGGCCCGCAATCAAGTCGAGCAACTGATTAGATTGTTTGGACGCGGCAATGTCTACATCGAGTTGCAGCGCCATTTTCATCGGGAAGAAGAAACTCGCAACCGCGCTGCTATCGTGATTGCCCGCTCGCTCAATCTTCCTTTGCTCGCGACCAATGGAGTTTGCTATGCCGCAGCGAAAGATCGTGAGCTTTGCGACGCGTTCACCGCTATCCGCCATCACCGCACACTCTCCACTGCGGGGCGGTTGCTGGCACGCAATTCCGAGCGTCATTTGAAATCGCCGCAGGAGATGCAGCAACTCTTCTCCGACCTTCCTGAAGCCGTCGCCAATACGCTCGAACTCTCTTCGCGCCTTGAATTCACGTTGAACGATCTCGGCTATCAGTTTCCCATCTATCCCGTTCCCGAGGGCGAGACCATGAACTCGTTCCTGCGCAACCGTGCGTGGGAAGGCTTTGGGGAACGCTATGGCCGAACGTCCAATGACATGCAAACCCGTGCCCGCCGCCAGATTGAGCGCGAACTGGCGCTGATCGAAAAGCTAAAACTCGCCGGCTACTTTCTAATCGTGTGGGATCTGGTGCGTTTCTGCCGCGAGCAAAACATTCTGCTGCAGGGCCGAGGATCGGCCGCCAACAGCGCTGTCTGCTATTCGCTGGGCATCACGGCCGTCGACCCCATCAGCATGGAACTTCTCTTCGAACGCTTTCTTTCCGAAGAACGCGGCGAATGGCCGGACATTGATCTCGACCTGCCTAGCGGCGACGAGCGCGAAAAAGTTATTCAATATGTCTACCGGCGCTACGGCGAGCGCGGCGCGGCCATGACGGCGAACGTTATCACCTACCGCAACCGCATGGCAGCGCGCGAAATGGGCAAGGCGCTCGGGTTCGATCCAGAAACGCTCGCCAAGATTTCCGCCGCTGTTGCTACCTGGGAATTTCGCGACGAGAACGATGCGCTCGATCGACGCTTCCGCGATGCCGGGCTCGATCTCAAACATCCGCGCTTGCGCAAATATTATGAGTTATGCCTTGCCGTGCAGGAC
The DNA here is from genome assembly GCA_963842075.1 of uncultured Acidobacteriota bacterium. GTDB lineage: Bacteria > Acidobacteriota > Terriglobia > Terriglobales > Acidobacteriaceae > Sulfotelmatobacter. Next base: position 686,786 of record CAWJFA010000026.1, read on the forward strand.
ATGCCGCGCCATCTCGGGCAGCACTCCGGCGGCATGGTCATTTGCCAGGGACAACTCGATTCGGTCGTGCCGCTTGAACCCGCTTCCATGCCTGGACGCGTGGTGGTGCAGTGGGATAAAGAAGATTGCGCCGACATGGGCATCGTCAAAGTTGACTTGCTCGGTCTGGGCATGATGGCCGTGCTCAAGGATTCGATCGAACTCATTCGCCACCACTATCGCGAGGAAGTCGATCTGGCGCATCTTCCGCAGGACGATCCCACGGTTTATTCCACACTGCAACAGGCTGACACGATAGGTCTGTTTCAGGTGGAAAGCCGCGCGCAGATGGCGTGCCTGCCACGTCTGCGGCCAAAACGTTTCTATGACGTTGTCGTACAGGTGGCAATTATCCGGCCGGGACCGATCGTCGGTCAGATGGTGAATCCTTTTCTCTTGCGCCGCCAGGGACGCGAAGAGGTCACATATCCGCATCCATCGCTCGAACCTGTGCTCAAACGCACGCTCGGCGTGCCACTTTTTCAGGAACAACTGCTTCGCATTGCCATGATTGCTGCCAACTTCACCGGCGGCGAAGCCGAAGACCTGCGCCGCGCCATGGGCTTCAAGCGGTCCCAGGCACGCATGCGGGAAATCGAAGCCAAACTGCGCGCGGGCATGACGCGCAACGGAATCTCGCCTGACGCGCAGGAACAAATTATTCTTTCCATCACATCTTTCGCGCTCTACGGATTTCCCGAATCGCACGCCGCCAGCTTCGCGCTCATTGCCTATGCCAGCGCTTTTTTGAAATGTCATTACCTGGCCGCGTTTACCGCCGCCCTGCTCAACAACCAGCCCATGGGTTTTTATTCTCCGGCAACGATCACCAAAGACGCGCAACGCCATGGATTAAAAATGCTGCCCGTGGATGTGACATGTTCGGAGTGGATGTGCAGTTTAGAAGCAGTTGCCAGTCGCCAGTTGCCAGTTGCCAGTGAGTCAGTACCGAGTACCGAGCATCCAGTACCAAGTGAAACCTTGGTCATTCCGACCCCAGAGCGAATGCGAGGAGCGGAGGAATCTCGGTACTCGCCACTCAGTACTCAGTCCTCGCAACCGGCTCCTGCCTTGCGGTTAGGATTGCGTTACGTCCGCGGATTGCGCGAGGAAGCGGCCCAGGCGCTGGTGCGCGAACGGACTCGTGCTCCGTTCACTTCGATTCACGATCTCACCCGGCGCGTTCCAGAACTGCGCAAGGATGAACTCAGCACGCTGGCGGAAATCGGAGCAATGAATGCAGTAGCTAGTACCGAGTCCCGAACACCGAGTAAATCCTTTGTCATTCCGACCCCCGAGCGAACGCGAGGCGCGGAGGAATCTCGCAACTGGGTACCAGGTACTCGGTACTCGCAACTCCACCGCCGCGACGCTCTCTGGCAAGTGGAACGCGCCGTACGCAGTTCGGGACCATTACTGGAAAAGCTTCCCGAAGCTGATTTACCTTCTCCGCTTCAGCCCATGAACCACGAGGAGCGCCTGGTTGCCGATTTCCATGGCACCGGCCTCACTGTAGGCCCGCATCCCATGGCGTACCGCCGCGAATGGCTCAATGCCATGGGCATTCGACGCGCCATCGAACTCCGCAATATTCCCAGCGGCAAGCGTCTTCGCATTGGAGGTTGCGTGATCGTGCGCCAGCGTCCCGGAACTGCGAAGGGTTTTGTTTTTCTTAGTCTGGAAGATGAAACGGGCGTGGCCAATGCGATCATCGCACCCGACCTGTTTCACAGCAATCGCCTGCTGCTGGCCTCAGAACGGTTTCTGGCCATCGAAGGCATCCTGCAGAATCAGGACAATGTAATCTCAGTCAAAGCGGAACGCGTGCTGCCATTGTTCGTCACGAAGGCAGAGACCAGTTCGCACGATTTCCACTGAAACGAGACTGCCCTTCGAACGAGAGCGCCGTTTCATTCCGGCGGCGGGCCTTCTTCGCCCCGGCGATTCTGCGGTGAGGCAAGCGGCAGCCTCGCGGCTTCGCGCATGATCTCGCGCTCCTGAGGCGAGAAGATAAGTCTGAAGCGATTGGAGTCGATGATCCGCTCACGCTGCTCCGGTGGCATGGCGCTCAAGTCTCGTATTGCAGTCGTCACCATATGCCGCCGGTCTGGCGCAAGTTGTTGCAATGCACCGTGAACCCGCCGGGCCTGCTCCTTCTGCCATGGGGTCAAATGTTCCCAGGTTTCCATCCGGTCCAGCATGCGCTGCTGTAACTGTGGCGGAAGACTCGAAAAATGCCGCAGCCGCCGCCGTAACAACTCCTGCTGCTCCGGAGGTAAACGGCGGAATGCCGGATCGCTCTGCAACGCGCGTTCCTGCTCCCAGGGAGGCACGTTCCTGTAGCGCCGAAGCCAATCACCCGCATGACCCGGGTACAGGGGCCGCTGTTGATACTGATTTTGCGGAGGGTACGGACGCGGGCCATTGTTCTGCGCCAGGCAGGGAGATGCCAGAGCCGCCGCTACGGCCAGCACAGTCGCCGCCATCCATCCGGTTATAAAGTTTATGCGCCGCATGGTCTTGCCTGGATTCTTCCCAGATCCCGCCCATTTTTAGACTTGAATTGCCGCTTCCGCTCTACGGATTTGCCGTCACATCGTGCTGTACTTCAAGGTCATCCAGTAAATCGAAATCGGAGTAAAGATCGTGATTTTTTTCCAAAGCCTGGAGATCGCCCACTGCCGTACCGGGCTCCGTGGACTGGGGGGTTTGAGGTTCGACCACGGCTAGTTCCTCATGCGTCGCTTTGTACATCCGGCTGTCCTGGGTAAAGAAGAGAGCGATGCCGACCGCCATGAGCACGGTGAGCGACGCGGCGAGCGCCGGACGCCGCAACCATGCCCACCATCCGGCCTGCGGTTTGGCCATCTCTTCGCGTAAACGCGCCTGCAACCGCACATCAAAATACGGCGAAGGCTCCGGAGCCTGCCACTCATCCAGCAACGCCATGGTCTGGCGGAACTCTTGCAGTTTGCCGGCGCATGCACCGCAACCTGCCAGATGTCCGGTGATCTCCGGGGTTGCTTCCATCAGCCCGGACGCAACATCCGGCATTATTTCGCGAACTTCCTCGCACTTCATAACTGCTCCCCTCAATTTTTCTTCGCCACTGTCACTCGCCAAACCGAATGCCGGTCACTAAACAAATTCTTTTAACTGTTCCCGCAAACTCTCGTACGCCCGGAATAACAACGATTTGGTCGCCGATTCGCTCAGCCTCAATACATCGGCAATCTGTTTGTAATCCATCTGCTGGTACTTGTGCATGATTACCGCCAGCCTCTGCCGTTCCGGAAGCGCCTCCACTTTGCTGCGAATCGCCGCCAACCGCTCCTGCCGCACCATGGTTTCTTCGGCTGTCATCGAAGCGTCGGCCACATCCATTGTTGTGCCCGTTTCCTCGTCCGGTTCGTCCAAGCTTACGGTGACGTCCGGCCGCTCCTTGCGGGTATCGCGCGCATGGTTAACGGCCAGATTGGTCGCTATGCGAAACAGCCAGGTGGTGAATTTAGCGCTGGCCTCGTAAGTCTGGCGCGAACGGTAGACGCGGAGGAAAACTTCCTGCGCCAGGTCCTCCGCCGCCGCCGTGTTGCGCGCCATCCGGTACATAAAGCTGACCAGCGGCCGGCGATATTTTTGCACCAGGAAGTCGAAGGCGGCGGCGTCCCCGGCCTTGACCCGCAGCATAACTTCGGCGTCGGTATAGCATTCGGCGCCGGCCAATACCGGTTGCAAACTGCCGGCCGGACCCGTCCCCAGCGAGGCCATCAGAACGCTTCCGTCCATGGCGGCAGTGCTCACACTAGATTGAACCCCTTTGTTCGGGGAAAGTTGCTCGTCTTCCGCTTCGCGCGAACGCTCGGAAGTCCCAGGCGGTGAGGTAGATAAGGAGGTTCGGAGTGGCCTGGTTTCGTTCGCCATGAAGAGTTACTTTAGGCATGCGGGAGTTCTGGCGACCCGAAACCCGCCTCTGCCCTGCCGCCGATAGGCTACCACGGCACGCACCCTCAATCCAAGCAGCCATTGACGCTGATTTCGCGATCCCAGCGTGGACAGTTACCCGTATCGGTGAACATCGTAAATTTGTGTGACCGGGTTATAAAGGGTTCTGCATCATTAACTTCCAAGCCGGAGAATTGGATGAATCGCGGCCATAGAGGCCGGCGGCATTACGCGTTGAAGGCTATTCGCGACATACCCGGTCGTTAACCCGGAATCGTTGGGAGACTGGAGCCGGGGGCCTCCTGATTGCGCAGCGGAGTTCCGCAGTACGCACAATAAACATCATTTACGCCAACCACGCGCTGGCACTGCGGACAGCTGGGGCCCAGTTTGTAATGGCAGCGTGGGCAGAAGTTGAATCCCGTCTGCACGGCATTGCCACATTGCGGACAGGCGCTGCCCAGCGGTTGCCGCAGGAGGAAGTAAAGAATGATGCCCAGAGCGTTGGGAATAATAACGGCCATAATCGTCCAAAGGGCTGGACTCATCCCTCGGCGTTTGGCGTCGCGGTTAATATAGCCGATGAGCAGCAGTAAACACCCTCCGCCGGCGCCGGCCAGTATTCCAAGCGCGGCTCTACACCATGCGGGCGGCGCACCCGCGTGCCAAAGCTTCCCCCCATTGAAGAGAATCTGCGCGGCAACGAACGCGATGATTGCCAGCGTCCATGCCCAAGGCGGAACAATCCTGATTTCCGCAGTGACTCCAGTTTGAGCTCCGTTTTTCACCTGCATAGATTTGTCAACTTTCTTATCTCCATTGCTTTTCTCCGTCGTTAGTCAGATGAGTGCCGCGGTCCAGAAGGAACGCGCTCACCACCAGCGCCGGCGCAATCCAGAAGAACGCAAAACCCGTCTGCCAGATCCAGTTCGAAACGCCTGCCCACGCCCCCACCCAGGCAAAGAGTCGCCACAAAAGAGGGATGGTGAGCGTCGCAGAAAGGCCTACACCCAGACAAGCCATCCCTACCAGCCACAGGCGTTCCCGCGTCTCTCGAAGCCTGCGGGCGTGGAAGCGGACCCGCATCTGCGTGGCTCGCACCATGCGGGGATCGGCGGCGAGCGGCAGCGAACGCAAACTGCGCACCACCGCGTTTACTGCTTCCGCATAATGACGGCATGCTTCGCATTCATCGAGGTGGGTGCGCAGCCGGGCCTGTTGTGCATCCGAGAGACCTTCACCCACAGCGATCAGTTCACGTGTCTCGTCATGTGCGTTCCGCGTCATGCCCGCCCTCCCTTCAGCCGCGACATCAGCAAATTCAGTCCGCGATACAGTCGCGACTTAACGGTGCCCAGCTTCGCGCCGGTTACGGTCGCGATCTCCTCCAAAGACAATCCCTCCTGAAAGCGCAGCACCACGGTCTCCCGATACTCCGCCGGAATGCCGACTAACGCCGCACTGATGCGCTCGGCTTGCTCGTACTGCTGCAGAACTTCCCACACCATGGGCCGCGTATCGGCCGGTTCGAGCGGTGCATGGTCTTCGTCCTCCATCAGCCCATCCAGGCTGACCGGACTTTTCTTGCGCAAATAATCAATGGTCAGATTTCTTGCTACCGCGTACAGCCAGGTGCTGAATTCGTGCTTGCCGTCATACTGATGGCCGCGTTCCAGCACGCGAATCCAGGTTTCCTGAAAGAGGTCCTCCGCTAGTTCACGATTTCCCGCCAGGTAAACCAGATACCGGAGCAGCCGATGCTGATACTGCTCGATGAGACGGTCCAGCAAGTCCGGATCGCGCCGGCGGAGACCGCGAGCAATTGCGCTGGCGTCGGATTCCATCGCATTCACGAAGCAATAGACTATGGCGTTCATGCTAGCTGGGTATACGGACGAGGAGCCAAGAAAGATGCAGGATGGGAGACAATTCTCAAAGAACGCGTCAGCATCACGTTGCCGGGTTTCAGGTCGCGATGCACCACGCCGGCGCGATGCGCTTTTTCGAGCGCATCGGCAACCTGGATGGCAATTTTCAGCAACTCCGCTTGAGCGAGCGGCCCGCGTTTCAGACGGTCGGCCAGCGACTCGCCTTCCAGAAATTCCATCACCAGGAATTCGGTCGTGCCTTCTCTGCCTACGTCATGCAAAACGCAAATGTGCGGATGCTGCAGTTGAGAAATGATCTTGGCTTCGCGCTCAAAACGTCCCCGCAACTCGACATTCCCGACCAGTTGCGAATTCAGGACTTTGATGGCGACGGTGCGGTCCAGCCGCGTATCCCGTGCCCGGTACACTTCACCCATACCGCCGGCGCCAAGCGGAGTTTGGATTTCATATGGCCCGAATTTTGTGCCAGAGGTTAAGGCCATTCGTGCGAGCAATTATAGCCCTGCACATCACCGTGCGCCCAGATGCGACAATCCTGCGAGGATCGTCGGATACTCGGAAGTGGTCGCTTCCAAGCTCCGCATTGCCGGTTTAGGACTTGTGCGCACTCCAAGAAGGCGCGGTAAGTCACCGAGAAGATATAATTCGCGCGTACGACAGCCTATGCGACATGTAATGGCGCTTCGCTTTTCCAAAACGGTTCTCGTTTTTGCAATCGCACTTTTCTATACGATTCTGGTCCTAAACAACGTCACGGATTACGGCTCCAACTATGAGTTTGTCCGCCACGTCCTGATGATGGACTCAACCTTTCCGGGGAACCACCTCACGTGGCGCGCCGTCAATTCCCCGGTAGTACATACGGTCTTCTACATCGGCATCATCGCCTGGGAATCAGTCACTATGCTTCTATGCTGGTGGGCTGGTATTCGGTTGCTGAAATCGTATCGTGCGGACAGGGCGCAATTTGCCGCTGCGCTGAATGTCGCCATGATTGCGCTGACAACGAGCCTGCTGATGTGGTTGGTGGCATTCCTCGATGTCGGGGGCGAATGGTTTCTGATGTGGCAGTCGAAAATGTGGAATGGGCAGGAAGAGGCATTCCGAATGTTTGTCGTTGTCGGTGTGGTGTTCTTGATTGTGGTGCAACGCGAGCCAACTCCCGATTAGTCGGCAATCCGGAAACTGCAAAAAGTAAGAGCGACCGGACCGCGATCCTGTGAAACCGCCGTTTTGCTAATCAAGGCTCGGCACCCGAATACATCATTAGTTATTCGTCGTGATCGTATCGGGTGCCGAACTCTTAGTCCTTACGATTCGTCACGCTGTCTGTTGAAAGAGCATAGCCTCTACTCGTACGGCAGCCTCGTCCTGCATGTGTGGAAGCACGTCAGCATAAGTGTCCAACGTGAAGGCCGTGCTGGCATGCCCGAGTTCTCAGAGACAACTTTCGGCGACACTCCGGCTGCCAACGCGATGGTGGCCGCCGAGTGGCGCAAATCATGGAGCCTCATTCTGCGCACACCCGCAATGTCGAGCATTGATCTGAAATGCTTGGCAAGATAATCGGCACTGATTGGCTGACCCGACGGCGTTCTGAAGATCAAGTCACGGGCCTCTGGGTGCGAATCGTGCGCACCCGCTTTAGTGTGCAGATCATGAACAAGGGAAACGATCCAGTTCTGCAGCTTGATTGGACGACGGCTTCTCAAACGCTTGGTATCACCATTTCCCGTTCAGTCTCCGGATGCTACGAACAACGCTGACCTTTTGTCGTGCCCAGTGAATGTCTTGCCACTTGAGAACCCGGATTTCGACCACGATGGACATCTATGCGCAATTTGTGCCGGAGTCACAGCGGCGCGCACTCGCCAAGATGTCTGCGATGGTTGAGTCCCCACGTCAAAACCGGTCGCGGCGAGCACAGGCGGTATTGCTATGCCGCCGCAATCGCGAATGGTGAATTAGCTGGTTGAAGAGAATTGTGGAGCCGAAAGGTGCCAATTGGAGCCAAAAACGGGCGGGACGATGGAGCTAAGTGATTGAAAATATGGTGGCCAGGGACGGAGTTGAACCGCCGACGCCAGCCTTTTCAGGGCTGTATTCTTTGAGCCTAAACCCTTTTTCATTCAACAACTTAATCCGTCAAGATGGCCGATTTATTGTGACCATTCTGTGACCAGCGCCGATGTTCGCCTAAGCGTCGGCCGAACCATTAAACGAGAACACTTAAAGAGGATAAGCGAATCGAAGCGAACCCTTGAAATGCGTTCTCATCCTGAGTACAATTGTTCTCGGAATGAGTACACACAACGGCCTCGGGGACCTTCTGTTCGGGCGCACGCGGGGCGCTATCCTGGCCTTGCTCTATGGCAAAGCCGATCAGTCATTCTACACACGCCAAATTGCCCGCGAAGTAGATGCCAGTGTTGGCGCGGTTCAACGAGAGCTTGAAAACCTCTCGAAAGTGGGACTTATCATTCGCAGTTCAGTGGGCAGTCAGGTTTTTTATCAGGCGAACCGGAACGCGCCCATATTTCGAGAGATGCAGGCCCTGGTGAACAAGACAATTGGCATCTTTAGCGTCTTGCGATCGGCATTGCATCCTTTGGCAAAGCGAGTCCTTGTGGCATTTGTGTACGGATCCGTCGCACGCGAGGAAGCAACGGCACAGAGTGATGTTGATCTGATGGTTGTTGGGAAGGCCACACTTGACGAGATCCTTTCACGGCTTTCTACAGTGGAGAAAAACATCGGCCGCCCTATTAACCCGACCGTGTATTCCGTCGAGGAATTCAAGTCGAAGCTTGCGAGCGGGAATCATTTTTTGACCGCCGTGCTCAAAGGCCAAAAGGAATTTTTGCTAGGAGACGAGGATGAGCTTAGAAAAGTGGGTGGAGTACGGTTGGCTAAGGCGGGAGCCGACCAGCACAGGTGAGATCAAGGATCTTCTGGGAATTGTGGATCGTAGCCTTGCGGATTCAAAGGTCGAAGCTGTTTCGACCGACCTTCGATTTATCGCTGCTTTCAACGCCGCGCTCTGCATCGCGACGACAGCGCTCCGCGCCTCCGGTCTTCGCACCGTTACCCAAGCGGGTCAACACGTAAAAACAATCGAATCTCTCGAACTCACCATAAAAGCCAACCCGAAGGTCATTCAAAGATTCAAGACGTTCAACAATAAGAGGAACAAATCGGTTTATGACGTTGCAGGTGCCGTGTCAGATCAAGAATTGGAAGCGATGGTGAAACTCGCGGAGGAACTCAAGAACAACACCCTAGCTTGGCTGCGAAACCTCCATCCGGAGCTATTGCCGGCCGGGCCGAGTGGTCCGACCCGTGCGGGAGGAGATTAGAAAGTCACGCCGGAACCGAGGGAGCCTCCACGGCGACTTCCCAGAAATATGGCCCCTTTATTGTCACCACTCTGTGACGAGCGTCGATGCTCGCCTAAGAGTCGGTGTAGAAATGTTCGGGATCAGAAGACAAGAGAAAAAGGTAAGTGGGACTGCGGCCTCTGCCGAGACAGCGAAATCTTCACCCGTAACTAACTGAAAACACGCGGCACGGATGGCGCTCTAAAAACGTTTTAATGACCCTCGGAAACAGTTCGTGGACCCTTATTGGACCATGATTTCTGGTGTGCTTTCACGCGGCAGAGACCCGGCGAAAATGACGCCTGATCGGGCGCGAAATGCGTCGAGTTTGGAGTGCCCAGCCAGCCGTAGGCGGTGAGTGAGTCATCTGGCAGTGTTTGCGTAAAGCCTTCTCTTTGGAAGTTGTGGTGTGTGATGGAAGATGCAGCGTTCGTGATTGTCGTGGTGAAGTTTAGCGCAGTATGGAGCAACTCCCCCACGGAGTCGAAGAAATGTCTCAGCGGCGGCCAGCATGCCTAACGTCGGTGCGATGAAATAAATCCAGAGGGTGTGCCAATAACCTGCGTAAGCGGCGGGGCCAAAGGTTCGCGCGGGGTTCATGCTCATTCCGGAGAGAGGTGTTTCAAACGTGATGTTCACGGCGTAGAGCGAACCCACAACATAAGGCGTGTACCGCGCCAACCTTTCGTGGTTCGTCAAAAGCAGTACCGTAATCATCAAGATCAAAGAGATGACTAGCTCGGCTGCAAACGCGATGGCGGCACCATACACGCCAGGGGCGGTCACTGCATAACGAACCGTGCCATCCCCTGGAGCGCCTCTCAGTAAAAAGGTTGTGAGCGCAACGCCGCTCGTTGCGCCGGAGAACTGTGCGACCCCGTAAAACAGCGCATCCCAGGGGCGGAGTTTTCCCAGTCGGTAGAAAGCGAACGTCATGGCGGGATTGATATGCCCGCCGGATTGCTTGCCCCAGGGACTCATGATGAGCGCCATGACTGTAGCGCCGATGGCCAATCCCATCAGTGCACGGCGGACGATATCGCTGATGAAAAAATGCCTGACCGGAGAAGCGGGGTGCTGCAGCAGTGTGGCAAACGAGCAAGTGCAAAACATGAACAGACTCATTTCGCCCGCTTCCATCAGGTACTCGGGCCAGTGCAGACGCAAGCTGGCCGCGACGCCTAAGGTGTCGCTTACGGATGCCACGTGCGGCGTGCTCAGTGGGCCGGTGTTGTTTACTACCTCCTTCACCGAATTACCCCTCTGTGTTGTGAGACCTCGCGAGTACATTCACGCCCAAGTGCGATCAATCCCAGGATGCCTGCCACCCCAAGTGCTTGACCGCCGAAACTGAGATTAACGTTTGAACGTCGTTTCAGGTCGCGACCTCCAGCGCTCTGCGAGAAAAGCACTGCTCCAGCGAAGCCGGCCACTATGGCCAGGACGCCGATCTTAATTTTCATGAAACACCTTTCAAACGCACCGGACGTTAGCGCTCTACGCGAGTTGCTGACCACCGTCAATGTCGTAGGTTGCGCCGGTAAGGGCCGTGTTGGTCATCAAGTGGACGGCCAGAGCGGCGACGTCCTCCGGGCCGACCACGCGGCGGATCGGGAGCGTCGCGCGGAGTTGCTCGCGCCGGGCATCCAACTGATCGCCGAGCAGGGATGCTGAAAGCGAAGTATCAACGAAGCCGGCGGCGATGAGGTTCACGCGGACCGGGGCGAGCTCGAGTGCGAGGTTCCTGGTGAGGGCTGGAAGCGCGGCTGTGAGGGCCGAGACGAGAGCGAGCCCCGGCGCCGCGCGGCGGCCACCGGTTCCGCCCATGAAGAGCAGGGTGCCTCCCGGGCGAACCTTCTTTGCGGCGTAACGAGCGACCTGGAGGGGCAGCATGAGATGGGCTTCGACATCCCGGCGCGCCTTTTCGATTTCGAGTTCCGCCAGCGGCGCGTAGTAGGGACCGGGGCCGGTGACCAGCACGTGGTCAATCCTCGCCGGGAGGCCGTCGAAGAATTGTTTAAGTTGATCAAAATTGGTGGCGTCGAACGCCATGCTGCTTAGAGGGCCGAGGTCGCGCGACGCGTGTTCCAGGCGTTCCGGATTGCGCGCCGCGAGAATCAGCCTGGCGCCTTCAGCGCGCGCTCGCCGGGCGGTTTCGAGTCCGATGCCGGCGCTGCCGCCGATTACGACGACAGTTTGTCCGAGAAGTCCCGGTTCGGGCCGGATGAGAGAGTTGCCGGTTGCGATGCTCATGATTCCTCCGTTCAACAGTCTGAGATTGCATTTGCCTCAGGAAAACCGCGTGCCCGAAGGGCGGGGCTCATCACTGGCTCTCAGGACGCACCTCCGCGTATGCAATGCCGGTGAGGTTTCCTTCCGCAAACAGCAGCGTCCTCCGGTTCGACCCATCGAGGTTGGCGCTGTAGACCGAGCCTCCTAAGTCGGTAATGAACATTCGACCGCCCTTCAGGTCCAAAGCCAGGCCGATGCCTTCCATCAAATGTGTGAATAGGATCTGAGGCGCCTTGCGATTTTCGCCCTCAGCATCCATGGGTGCGCGGTTCACCGTGTTGCCACGCGGCGGGTCCCCGCGGTCGGTCCAATACAGCGTCCGATGAACTGGATCGAGGTCCAGATCGATCGGCTCCGGAAGATTGTCATAAAGAAGCTCAATGTCCCTGCGGTTCTCGGGCGACTGACCTTGCGGAACTTGGATGTTGGCCCGAAAAATTCGACCCAAACCCGCGTGGTGACCACCCTTCTGCGTCCAATAGAACTTGCCGCCCTCAGTGTCCACCGCAATGCCCACACACCATTTCGTCGGATCCGATCCCGGCCGCGAATCGCCCGAGCTCGTATCCACGAGAGTTTCGATTTCCGACCCGTCCAGGTTTGCCCGCATCACCCGCATGCCTTCCCGGTCCGACCAATAAAGCTTGCTGCTCCTCTTCTCCAGATGGAGCTGCTTCGGCGTGAACGTGCCGCCAGGCGGAACGATGGTGATCATGTTCTGGCCATTGAGTTCCGACCGCATGATCGAGCCATCATTCCTCTTGGGATCACCCATATTGGTCCAGTAGATGTGCCCAGCGGCGACATCGAGCACCAGGCCATCGGGCAACTTCCGGCCTTCGTTGATGATGGTCTTCAGATCGGAGCCATCAGGGTTTGCAGACAGTACGCGACCGCCGCTGAGGTCCAGAAAGAAGAGCCTGCCGGATGTGGATGCGTTTTTCGTCTCTGCGTCTATCGGTGTGGAAGCTATTGCGCTCATGGAACGAACCTCCTCGCTAACGTGTCTGAGTGCTCTCGATGACCTGTGCCGGATCGACAGCGCTGCGCCACCGCACGCGTCGCGATCCATCGTCGGTGCCGAGTTCATAAATCCGGGGCGACGATCAGCTCGCCCGCGCCTCCGCGTCATCGTCGTCCGCCCGCCCGAACGCAGGGAGGTACCGGCCGAAGTTCAATTCGAAGTCGCTCGGAATACCGTAACCGATACCACGCTGCTTGGGACCGCGCGCCTGCGCATCTGGCAAGGCCAGCATTGGGAAGATCATCTCGTTACTCGACTGGAGTTCCGCAGCCGTCGGCATCCCGAACCGATTGATCTGGGCCTTCGCCGCGCCTAGCGTTTCACGCTCGAATGAGGCGAGACGCCGGACCAGCGTATCGACAAACGCGTCGAGGTCGCTATCGTCCAGCGTGCGGTTCACCCAGCCATAGGCCTCGGCGATGTCAGCATTAAAATCGTCGGCGCTGAGCACGAACTCAAGTGCGCGCGAACGGCCCACCAAGCGCGGTAGCCATTCCAGCGCTCCGCCGCCCGGGACCAGTCCGACGCCGACCTCGGGTTGGCCGAATAGGGCGTTTTGCCGGCTGGCGAAGCGCATGTCGCAGGCCAGCACGAACTCGTTGCCGATCCCGCGCGTGCGCCCGCGAATCTTGGCGATGCTCACCACTGCCGAGGACGCGAGGCGAAGGACAAACTCGCGCCAAAGGCCCAGCGCCTCTGGCCGTTCAGCTGCCTTGAATACATCGAGATGGGCGATGAAAAAATCGGGATTCGCCGACTGGAACACGACGACCTTCACGGACGGGTCCGCCTCGAGGTCGGTCATTAGCGCACCCAATTCGACGATCGTTGCGGGAACAAATATGTTGATCGGCGGGTTGCTGAAGGTGATCGTCCACAGGCCCGGATAGGTGCGGTCGATGTTGAACTGCGCCACGCTCGCCTCGCTGGCGTCATCGTTGGCGTGGACGTCGTAGGTCGGATTCACCATGTTCTTCTCTCCTTTTGCGTTTCGCATTTGTTTTTTCGCTATCTAGTTGGGGCGAAGACAGGAGAGCCCGGTCGTCTGCGCTCTCCTGTGGCAATGTGCACACAAGGCTAGTCTTCGCCGCGATCAGGTTATGCGGCAGACCTTGCCACGCCCGATCGTAATGATCTGAAGCCTGCGCGAACCTCTTCGGAAAAGAGCTTCGGCTGTTCCCAGGCCGCAAAGTGCCCGCCCTTGGGGAGCTTGTTGTAATGGATCAGTTTGGGATACGCGCTTTCTGCCCAATTCCGCGGACATTGATAGAGCTCGTCAGGGAACGCGCTCACAGCAACCGGGACAGACACGCCTTTGACGCTGAAATAGGGAAATTTATTTTCCCAGTAGAGCCGTGCTCCGGAAAGCGCCGTGTTCGTCAGCCAGGTGATCGTAACGTTATCGAGGACATCGTCTCGTGAGAGACCTTCGGTCTGCCCGTCAAAGACGCGCGCGATCAGCGCATAACTCCACGCATCGTGGTCCAGAAAATAGGCGGCCAGGCCGACGGGGGAATCCGCGATTCCATACAACGTCTGCGGTTTCAGCCCCATCTGGTAGCCGTAGCCGACGCCTTTGCTGTACACGTAATTGGCAGCCTCTCGAAGGCAGTCTTTTCGTCGTCTGAGAGACCGGACGGCATCGGCGCGCCGGACAAAATCGCTCTCGTAAATATCGGCAGGAACCGCGCCGGGCATATTGGTGTGAATACCGAGAAGTTCGGGCGGCGCCTGCACACCCATCAGATCGGTGATGACCGCGCCCCAATCCCCGCCCTGTGCCACAAATTTTGAGTAGCCGAGTCGCTTCATCAGCACGATCCAGGCACTCGCGATCCGTTCAGGGCCCCAGCCGGTCGTCGTCGGCTTGCCTGAAAACCCGTAACCCGGCATCGACGGAACCACGATATGGAAGGCGTCGGATGCATTTCCGCCGTGTGCGGTGGGATTGGTTAGCGGATCGATGATCTTCATCTGTTCGGTGATCGAACCGGGCCATCCGTGGGTAACGATCAGCGGCAACGCATTTTCGTGTTTGGAACGGACGTGAATGAAATGAATGTCCAGTCCATCGATCTCGGTGATGAATTGCGGCAGGGCGTTGAGTTTTGCCTCGATCTTGCGCCAGTCGTACCCTGTCGCCCAATAGCGAGCGAGCGCTTGAGTCGTCGCGAGCTGCACGCCTTGGATTGCATCCGTGACCGTTTCTCGTTCCGGCCACTTTGTGTTGTTGATGCGCCTGCGCAATTCGGTAAGTTCCGCTTCCGGAACATTCACTTTCGGAAACGGACGAATCGCATCTTGTCATGCCGTGTTGCCTAGTTGCATGTTGCTATCTTGTACAGCAATAGTTGCGGTCATAGATTCCTCCTCTGCGGTGATGTTGGAAGTCGCAAATCATGTATTGCACCGGATTCCGTCCGCTGATGTTCAGGAGCACGCGATCCTCTCTGATATGAAGGCGGTCGATCGTGCAAGTCATGGTTGGGTTCATCTTGGACCAGCTGCCGTTTGAAAAAAATCCCCAGATCAGGTGAAAACATGGACTATTTTCCCAGTGGGGGCCGAGCACGCTCTGTTAGGCCAACAATATGGGAATGAAAGCATAGCCCTTTTTAGGGTGTAAGAAAGCCGCTGTCGAGGTTTAGTGCAACGGTCGACAAACGCTCGCATAAATTTTGTTTTCGAGTGTAACCGGTATGACTCATTTTCGAGGTATTTAGGATTGGATGATCCCGCGCTTTTGGCCCACACCGAGCTTGCTAGCACGATCCCGATCCGATGCAGAGTTGGTTAGCAAAACCGAATTCATATATGCCGAATATTGGCTTCGATGCTATCCACCACCTCGTCAATATGACCGGATAGAACCAGCTTTCCCATGGTCAGTCCGAAGCCAACAACTTGGTCGGCAGTGATGTGGGAGGGCAACGAAACCGCATTCGGATCGGTCACCACGTCAATGAGCGCCGGACCCGAATGCTGAAGAGCTTTCTTCAGCCCCGAGGACACGTCGGCTGGATTTTCGATCCTTACACCCATTATGCCGATCGCCTCCGCAAGCTTTGCGAAGTTTGGATTTTTCAGGTCGGTTTGGAAGTCGGGCAGACCCGCGACTTCCATCTCCAGTTTGACCATTCCAAGAACACTGTTGTTGAACAGGACGATCTTGATCGGGAGATCGTACTGTGTCAGGGTCAACAAGTCTCCCATGAGCATCGCAAGTCCACCGTCTCCCGCCATCGCGATTACCTGTCTTCCGGGATAAGCACATTGGGCGCCAATGGCCTGAGGGAGCGCGTTTGCCATGGACCCGTGCGTGAAGGAGCCAATCAACCGCCGGGCCTTTGTCGATCGAATGTAGCGGGAAGACCAGACGTTACACATGCCAGTATCGGCAGTAAAGATGGCATCGTCGGCCGCAATCTCACTAAGCGCGGCCGCGACAGGTTCAGGGTGCATGGGTGTCCGTTTCCCAACGTGATCTACATAGACATTCAGCCGCCGCAGTGCCTCTTTGTGTTTGCCGAGCATCGCATCCAAAAACGTGCGATCTGACTTAGCTTCTATCATCGGCAGTAGCGCGCGGATAGTTTCGCCCACATCGCCCCATAATCCGAGATCAAGTTTGCTTCGCCGGCCCAAATTCTCAACTCTGATGTCAACCTGGACAATCTTGGGTTTGGTCGGCAGGAATTTGCTATAGGGAAAATCAGTGCCCAAAAGCAGCAGCAGATCACATTCGTGCATCGCCTGATAGGCAGCGCCGAATCCCAATAATCCGCTCATCCCCACGTCAAAGGGATTGCTGTACTCGATGAACGACTTCCCCCGGTACGAATGCCCAACGGGAGATTTCAACTTTTCGGCGAGAGCAACCACCTCATCATGGGCCTCGGCACATCCAATGCCGCAGAACAGTGCCACTTTCTTCGAGGAATTGATCAAATTCGACAGTCGCGTTAGTTCATTCTCACCGGGACGAACGGTCGGCCGGTGACCTGCCAAAGAGTGAGCGGAACCATCGACCGGTAGATCCATTCCAGCCACATCGCCTGGCAACACGATCACGCTTACCCCGCCTTTTCCGACGGCACTCTGCATCGCGCTGTGAAAAACACGCTCAAACTGCTCGGGATTCGAGATCAGCTCGCAATAGTGGCTGCATTCTTTGAAAAGGATCTCGGGATGTGTTTCCTGAAAATATCCGGTGCCTATCTGACTGGTCAGAATATGCGATGCGATTGCAATCACCGGGGCATTGCTCCGGTGAGCGTCGTAAAGGCCGTTGATAAGGTGGAGAGTCCCGGGGCCACAGGAACCCGCGCAGGCGGTAAGCTTCCCGGTGAGCTGAGCCTCGGCTCCCGCCGCAAACGCAGCGGTTTCTTCGTTACGCACATGGATCCATTTAAGCTTGCCGTTCAAGCGCAAAGCATCCGTAACAGGATTCAAGCTGTCGCCGACGACGCCGTACATTCTTTCGACACCAGCCTCAACAAGCCTGCTGACCAACTCATCCGCTACTCGATGTGACATCGCTTATATCTCCTATCATTTACTCGTCGAGACTGACTTTTGAAGGTAAGACGTAGCGCACTCCGGCATAGACCATGCTGAGATGCGCATTCTTGGGCGAACCAGGAGCCACAAACCACGGAGCACGGCTTAGATAGGAATACTGACTATAGAATTGCAGAGCACCGTATTTTGGATGTTTCCAGAAAGTTTGGATCCAATCGAATGTCGGTTGCTGAATGATCCTATTGTTTGTGTTGGGGGAACCAGGCCCGCCATAACCGATAATCGTCCCGGGATTGGCGGTGTCCGTCGTGTCTATGAAGAAATTCCGCTGGAAATAGTCCGCCCCGTAGTAGAACGCGAGTGTAGTTTTTCGGCTCGCGTTCCATTCAAACCCGACAGAGCCTGCTCCGGCGTGAACCATGGAAGGAGCGATGTCAGTTCCTGCTGCGTTTGGCCGAATAACCAATTGCGGCCCGTCAGCCGCAAGGTAGCGGGCTCCACCGTCGCTCCAATACGCATTGATCAGGAAGATGAGGTTTCGGAACACTTGATAGTTGGCGGCGATCTGACCACCGCCTCCCACATCTGAGTGCGACGCGAAAGATGTTCCGCCGACAGGTATGACGGTCGCCCTCGCGCCGGTAACCAAGCCGGTGGCGTCCAAGTGGAAATGTCTGCCTCTAAATTCATTGTCGTAGGCGATTTTGGTAAGGATATCTGGGAATCAAGTTGGGTGTGCCTAACTGGGCTCCGTTGTCAAACTGCGAGCCAAGCGTAGATGCGAACGCGGACGGGAGGGCAACAAAATCGCCTATGTATTGGTTCGGATCCCCAATGCCTACCCCAAACGCCCAATGATCGTTGGGGTGATAGGCAACGCGGAATTCCGCAGCCCGGCCGAAGGTCAGACCAACCTGGATATTCACATCTTCGTTGTAAGTGAGCGCCAGATCGGAAGGCATCGGGCCTAGCCCGTTGCGGTTGGGGGTCAGCCAACTCCAGGTTTGCCCGCCAAGAATTTCCCACTTACCGCGTTTGAAGTCCATAAAACAAAGCCGCAGACGAAGGGTGTGGCCGTTCACAGTTTGATAAGCATTGGCGGCATCATTGCCGCTGAAGTCCGCCTCGCAGTAACCAGTCACATCGTTGGCGCCGAATTTGTTTCTGACAGTTATGTCGAAGCGGGAATACTGCGCGGTCGTGCGGAACTCGGTGAGGTGCCCCTGCGCAGTGTTGCTGAACGGGATAGCGGCGAAGTTGGTGGCGATGTTGTTCTGAGTGTTGGTGGTGCGGAATATATTTTCTAAGTCCACAAACCCGCCGGGAGTGATTACCGCTGGGCCGATCTTGAATGAAAGGGGCGATTCGCTTTCTTGTCCTTGGGTCGCTGGCTCACTGGTAGAATAGCCGGCCGTATAACTGTCCTTGGGCAGAAGTATGGGTGAACTTACGGTATGAATAGGGGTGTAGGTCGCGGGCGACGTCGTTTGCACATTGCTGACGGCGGCATCTTGATTGGTCTCCCTTCGCTCCCTCAGCGTTTCGATTTCCCGTTGTTGCAAGGCCACCTGCTTCTGGGTTTGCAAGAGAGCCTCACGAAGCGCCTTCACCTCAGCGGCAACATCCGAGTTGTCCCGCGAGGAATCTGAATAGGAAGAGCCAGTCTGTGCCTGCACCAGACTTGGTGCAAGCAGCAATAGACATAAGGCGTGAAACATTTTCATATCCAGGACTCCTTTCTGCTCTTCGCCTTTCGGCAAAGCGCGGGCAGTTAACTCGTCGACTCCACATAGTCAGCCGGAACAGTTTCATCGGAACCGCGATCAACCCCCAATCCTCCGA
>CAWJFA010000027.1:0-84465 GCA_963842075.1 uncultured Acidobacteriota bacterium
TGGCGTAGAGAGATCCTTCGGCTGCAAGGAACGCAGCCTCAGGATTTCGGCAGCAGGCTCCTAATCGCCGCCTAACGGCGGCTCATTCACGCCTGCTAGGCGCCTCAAGTTGTCGGTGATCTTACCGCGGGGGATCCACCCGTTCCCATCCCGAACACGGAAGTTAAGCCCCGCAGGGCCGATGGTACTGCACGCGCCAAGTGTGTGGGAGCGTAGGTCGTTGCCGGCATAAATAAAGGCTACTAAGAGAAATGTTGGTAGCCTTTTCCTTTTGCATGGTGCGGAAGATGCTTCGCAAAGAACGCTCAGGATTTCCGCAGAAGGCTCCCGCGCGCAAAGAACGCGCGCTCACGCCTTCTAATCGCCTCAAGTTGCCGGCATAAATAAAGGCCAGTCTGAGAAATCAGATTGGCCTTTTCCTGTCCGTTGGAGTTGAGCGCCCGCAGGTGATCTGCGAAACTACAGGCTGAATAAAGACTTGGAACGGAGAACCCGTTTGTGACCGATGACAAGTTGGGAGATTGGCGAATCGATTCGGTGAGTCAACTTGCGAAGGATTACGAGAACGCGCCCGCAGGCACACCTCTTTGGCTCATCAGCCTAGCAAAACACAGGAAACACAATTACCTCAGTTTCGCCACGCCAAGCGCGTCGGCGCTTTGCCTAAGTGTAGCGCTAGATGCGGCGGCGCGTGCCGAAACTATTAGACCGAGACTATCGCTGAGTCCTGCGCTGACACCGGAGGGAAAAAGAGGCTTCAGTGTTAGGCAGGAGAGCTTGAGCGATTTATATTACTTTTTCGAGCAGTCGATGATTTCAGTCACAATGAGTTTCCAAGCAATCGAAGTATTCGCCAACGCAGTAATCGGCAGAAGAGCAACAAAGAACATCGTAGTCAAGCGTAAGGGAGCTGATAAGGACCTCACACCTTCGGAAGCAGAGCGTGAGCTTTCAACAGAAGAAAAAATTGGTCAAGCGTTGCCAGCCATTATAGGCGTCGCGTCGCCGCGCGGAAACCGTGTCTGGCAGTCATTTAAGATGCTAAAGGTCGGCCGGGACGCAACTGTCCATCTCAAGTCTCACGACGTGTACACGCGCAATAATATCGACCGCGAATCGCTGTTTTTTTACTACCTCAATCACGACGTTCGAAAGTTTCCAGCGGCTGCGATCAAAGTCATTTCTCACTTCTGGCCGAACGGTCTACCTCGCTGGCTTCAGCACGCAAAGAAAATATCCGATCGTGACTGCGGCTTTGGGACTGGAGCAACAGCTCTGTAACACGGAGATCCTTCGCGAAGAACGCTCAGGATTTCGGCAGAAGGCTCCCGCGCGCAAAGGACGCGCGCTCACGCCTTCTAAGCGCCTCAAGTTAAGCCCCGCAGGGCCGATGGTACTGCACGCGCCAAGTGTGTGGGAGTCCTTCGGCAAGCTCAGAATAAACTCAGGTCGTTGCCGGCATAAATAAAGGCCAGTCTGAGAAATCAGATTGGCCTTTTCCTTTTCGCGTTGTCGTGAAGGACGCGGCTTTAGCCGTGCCGTAGGGCCCACTACGAGGAATAGGACTTCAAAGAAGGTCTGGCTTGTCCCTCTTCACGACAGCAATGCGATGTATTCCTTTCTCTTCCAGGACTGCATATCCTCGTGTGTCGGGGCCGATGGATAGCAGGGGTCGCTCCTTTGATTTCCTGTTAACACCAAATCGAAGCACTTTTCCTACCACGACCGAGTGGTCGCCTGTTTCAATCGATGCAACCTTGCTTAGTTCGATATTAGCGATAGCTTTGCTCAGCCCCGGAACCTTAACGCTTTGGCTAGGGCAGAGCTCAAGGTCCAACTCTTTCACTTTGTCGCAATCTCTCGCAGTTCTAAAACCGGTCATCATGGCTTCCCTAGCCATCGACTCCCCCGGCACGGAAAGCACGAATTCCCTTGCGTTACGGATGAGGTTCCAACTCTCGTTGATATTTTGAATCGCCACGGCCATCATCGTCGGTTTATATGAACAATACATGTTGAAAGAGACAGTTATGACGTTCACTCCGCTGGCCGTCGGTGCGGGCAACACACACAATACGAGTCTGGACGGCTGAAAATATCGCCTAAACTGCTGACGCGAGAGCGATATAAAGTCGCTGGAAGAATTCATTCCTCTCTCAATTTCTTCAGGGCAACCGTCCCGAGATAAACGAGTGGCGCTGTTACTAGTCCTGCGATCACGTTAACAAGAAAAGCCGACCGAACAAGGTCCCTTATCCAAGTGCTCGTGTTAAGAACGACCAGCAGGATCGGCCATATCGACGCGAAAATCGCCAAAGCTTCCCCTCGCGCTTTGAGGCGGTTCAGCGCCTCTGCCATGTGGATGCCGGCGATGGGTGCGCGCCTGATTTCCTCCAATAAAGCTCGGTTCTTGGCACCTCGTGCGTCCGCGATTGTCGGAATCGCGCTCGCAGGAACTGAGTCAAGCTGCTGAGCGATTCCCATAGCTGCACCTGTATTGTATGCAGTCTCGACTGAGCCTGAGAGCTTGAAAAGGAACATTCGAGCGATCGCCGTCTGATACTTCAATTGGACGACGCGGTTCGAGACGTTGGTCACGGTAGTGTAGAGCTGGCCAGAAAAACCAGGGTCGATATATGTGTTCTCGGGCACTAGCGACTCAACGAAGAGGAGACCACGAGCTACCGTGAACCCAAGTACCGAATCGGGGAGTCTTATGTTCTCTAAAGAATAGAGAAGAGCGGTATCGCCTGGATGCAGCTGCAGGGCGTCGTTGGCCTTCGAAAGTCGTACGATCGACAGCTCCTTCGTGGCCTGGGAGCTTGAACTAGACGATCGCGATATCTCAACGCGGTCTCCCAAGCGTAGTTGGTAGCTGGCATGGCGAATCTGTGATTCTTCCCAGGTGCCCTTTTCGATCAGATAGCCAGCCTTAAGTGCATCTTTTATCTGCCCGTCGACGAGGAATCCATGCCCCGGCACGATCTCTTGGAAACTCTTACTCATATGACTGAGCCTCGATTCAAATCGGCGATCACTCGAATCGAGGCTAGGACCCCGGTAACACAAAGTCAAACCTCAACAACTGGCTCGCACCGACATAGCCAACAAGTAGTCTCCCATTGAAGCCGATGGTACTGCAGGTGCCAAACGTGTAGGGTCGTTCGGCTTCGCTCAGGATATAAGGGCGGTCGTTGCCGGCATTAATAAAGGCCAGTCTGAGATATCAGATTGGCCTTTTTCAGAATACCAGCGAATTATTTTTTTCGATATTTCTCAGGAATGCGGCGACACTCGTCATAGGCATCGAACGCACACGCGATTAAGGACTGCCTACCGACAGGACATTCCGGGTTTTCTTCCGCCAGCTGAGCGCATAGCTTCTCATATTTTGGATCATCATCTTCCGCAGCCAGCGACTTTTCATGGTTCTTTTTGAACCACTCTGCTCTAACAGGATTGAGCCAATGGGCAACGGTGAAGGAACCCACGAGGCTTGCAATCGCAAGGCGGCGCATCATTCGGTAGGTAATCCATCCATTCAGGGCCAAAAGTGCGAGCACCGCGATCTGAAAAAAGGTCATGTTCGCCTCCAAGACTGGGAATGATAACGCCGTGTGCCCAATCCTCGCACGCTATTGGCGCAAGGGTGGGATTCCGCAACTACTGACCTCTTTGGATTTTGATAGTACTCCCAGCACAAATGCTCACACCTTTTACACTCGCGGTCTTCGAAACGTCGGAGCCACGCCGCGACAAGTGCGCGCAAACATGTCTGAGGATGGACTCCGGCGTTTGGGTTTCAGGCGTCCCGACGGGACGCGGTTCGACTCCGGGGTTGGTTTCCCGCCAGTGAACTGGCGGGCTATTTTCGTGCGTCCCTGCGGGACGGAGGCCGCGATAAGTGGCGGCCCGATGAGCCTGGGCCGCTGGACAGCCGAGGGCGGCTGTCCCACATGAGTTGTGGCGGTCTCCACGGACAGCGGGTTCCTCCTGTCTCGCTTCGCTCGCGCGTCGGAATGACAAGGGTTGTGGGGCGGCGATGGGTACTTTCTAGGGGTCTACTTTCGTAGGTATGGGCGGCGCTTTGGCCTGCGCTATTTTGTTGACTTCGATGCGGGTGGGTGAAATCATTTAGCTATAGCCGAAGTGGCTGATATAGCCCCTTCCGACCGGGTGGTCGGAAGGGGTTTTTGCGTTTGGGGGTTCATGGAGGGAGAGAGCGGTGGAGAGGGAGGTCCTTCAGCGACGGTAGAGCTGTCGCTTCAGGATGACAATGCGCGACGGTAAGGCTGTCGCTTCGGGATGACAACACATGGAAAATGGGGTGGTGGGTATGGGCGAGGATGTGGGTGAGGTCGGGTTGGAGGAAGTGATTTCGTTGTGGGCGGAGGCGGAGTCAGAACCGAGGGCAACGTCAAAATCAAAAGCAAAGGCAACATCAAAGTCAAAGGCAGCGGACCCTTCGGCGGCGCTCAGGGCAGGCAGGAGTGCCCACTCCACACAAGCAGATAAGCTGACTTGCAAGCAGTTGGGGGAGATTGCGGAGGCGGAGTTTATTGCCAAGGCGGTTAGCGAGGGGTTTGTGGTGGCTAAGCCTTGGGGAGACAGCGAGAGTTATGACTTTATTGTGAACGTGCGGAAGAAGCTCCATTTCTGGCGGGTGCAGGTGAAGTCGGCGCATGTGGTGGGGGAGGATTTGACTTATAGTTTTCGGGCGCATGATCACGAGCAGAAGTCGTACACGGCGGAGGAGATTGATGCGCTGGTGGCTTATGCGAAGCCGGAGGAGGCTTGGTATGTGTTTCCGGTGAGAGTGGTGGAGGGGTTGAAGTCGTTGAAACTTTATCCGGGGAGCAGGAAGAAGCGGTCGAAGTATGAGAAGTGGAGGGAGCGGTGGGAGATCTTCAGGAAGGCGGTGAGGCGGGTGCGGAGGTAGCGGAGAGGTAGACTCTGAGCGCGCGGTGATGAGGTGGGTGCCGGCATTAATAAGGGCCGTTGAGAGAAATCTCGACGGCCTTTTCCTTTGAGCGGGAGAACCTTCGCAAAGGACGCTCAGGATTTCGGCAGAAGGCTCCCGCGCGCAAAGGACGCGCGCTCACGCCTTCTAGGTGCCTCAAGTTCGTGCAACATGTTTAAGGATGGACTCCGGCGTTTGGGTTTCAGGCGTGCCTACGGGGCGCGGTTCGGCTCAGTGAGAGCCGCTTTTCATTTGCGTGGCGCGGCGCCGTCGCCCGTGAAATGCAAGCTTGAGCCCCTTTCTTTACCTCCCGAACACTACGGCTATGTTCAGAAATGAACGTGGCTTTTTCCTTTACGGTGAGTGAATGCAACAGCTCAGGTTGAATACAATTGCAATATTGGAGAAAGGAAGCGATGAGCAAGGTTAGAGTTGCGGCGTTTTCGGTTTCAATCGACGGGTTTGGCGCTGGGCCACGGCAGGATGTCAATAATCCTCTCGGAGTGCGGGGACTGAACTGCATGCATGGTTCCAGCAGACTGAGGCGTTTAAGAAGATGCACGGTGAAAGCGGCGGGGCCACAGGCATCGACAACGATTTTGCCGGGCGCTCTTTCGAAAATGTCGGCGCCTGGATCTTAGGCCGTAATATGTTCGGGCCGGTTCGGGGCGCATGGAAAGACGATTCCTGGAAGGGGTGGTGGGGCGACAATCCGCCATACCATGTGCCGGTGTTTGTGCTCACGCATCACGCGCGATCTCCGATCACGATGGAAGGCGGCACCACATTCCACTTCGTTACCGATGGATTGGAGTCTGCTCTGAAGCAAGCAAAACAGGCGGCCCAAGACAAAGACGTCCGAATTGGCGGCGGCGTGTCCGTTATTCGGCAGTACCTGAAAGCCGGCCAGATCGACGAAATGCACTTAGCGGTGTCGCCGGTGCTGCTGGGCGAAGGTGAAAATCTATTTTCCGGAATTAATCTGCCGAAGCTTCGGTTCGCCTTGCGCAGGAGCGTCCACGGAGAAAATGCAACCCACGTTTTTATTGAGAAGAGGTAACCGCGATTATGCCAGTCAAAAAGTTGGCAAATTCTGCGGAGTTGCCCGAGGGCTTTCTATACCAGCCGGGCTTTTTGAGCGAGAGTGAAGAGTCCGAACTGCTGCGGACGATCGAGAGTCTGGAATTTGGAGCGTATGATTTTCGCGGCTACATCGCGAAACGGCGGGTTGTGGCTTATGGCGGAGGGTATGAGTCGGGCCCGCGACGCATGGCCATCGCGGATAAGACCATACCGGAATTCTTGAGTGAGATTCGAGAACGCGCGGCGGCAGTGGCGGGTATGGGCGCCGGCGAGATCGTGCAGGCGATGGTGACGGAGTATTCTGCCGGAACTCCGATTGGATGGCATCGGGATTCGCCGCAGTTCGAAACTATTATCGGGATATCGCTTCTCAGTTCTTGCCGGTTGCGGCTGAAGCCGTACAAGGGGGAAGGCAAGATTATTTCTGTGTTGCTTGAGCCGCGTTCGATTTATGTGATGCGAGGGGCGGCGCGATGGAACTTCCAACATAGTATTCCGGCGGTGAAGGAACTGCGATATTCGATCACGTTGAGGACGCTCTCGAGGAAGCGTGATTCTCGCGCTGCATAAGAGGGTTGGGTGCGCGGCTGTAGCATCGAAAGGCCAAAGATTTCGGCAGTAGTGGAATCCCACTCTGGGAAAAGAACGCCAACGATGTGCCACCCGGCGTCCCCACCTTTCGACAGAACCTGAGGTGCTAGGACGTTGGTGACCTGCTACGAAGATGAGAACCGCCTTAGAATCGGTTGGTTGGAAAGGTCTGGAAAGCTCTTCCGCTCCCGGTAGATGAGTTGTTTTTGTGGGGCTTGTCTTGAGTACAAGCGACAGAGTTATGAAGATCGACTAATCAAAGGAGGCCATATTTATGGCTGCTGCTGGTGCTGCTCCCGCTCCTGAAAAGGAACTGGAAACGAAGACCGAGACTGCGGAAACATCGCAGGCAAAACCCACGACGCTGTTGCAACGAATCGAGCGTAAGCTCACTGAGATTTTTAAAGGACGCGACGAATATCTTGGCTGGCGACAATAATCCTCGGACGCAGAGATTTGAGGTAGGTTATTCCCCCGCGCAAACCTCTTAGTTTCGACATCTGTTTCGAACACTGTTTCGAGCTCTGTTTCGAACTCTGTTTCGAACTCTCTTTAGAACTCTCACTTACTCTGCAGGTTCAAAATAGTTCTGGCGATCTGCTCCAAGGGCACAACGATGTCCACGGCACCGCGAGAGATCGCTTCTTTTGGCATACCGAAGACAACACAGCTTGCTTCGTCCTGGGCGATGGTAGCGGCTCCAGCTTCCTTCATCTCGCACAGGCCATCGGCGCCGTCGTCGCCCATTCCGGTCATGATGACTCCAACTGCTTTTGCGCCTACTGAAATGGCGACTGAGCGAAAAAGAACATCCACGCTCGGTCGATGGCGAGAAACCAAAGGGCCATCGACAATCTGAACCATAAATTCCTCGCCTTTGCGATTGACCAGCATATGGCGGTTGCCGGGAGCGATGAGAGCCTGGCCGGTTTGCAGCCGGTCACCGTCACGGGCCTCGGAGATTTCTATTCTGCATTCCTTGTTCAGGCGCTCGGCAAACGCCCGGGTGAATACTTCGGGCATGTGCTGTACAACCACGACGGGCGGGCAATCTGTTGGAAGAGCTGTGAGAAAAAGACGCAGGGCCTCGGTTCCACCGGTGGATGCGCCGACAGCGATGACCGTGTTCGGCGCCGCAGCGCAATGGGTTCTGCATTTGGGCGGGAGGACTGCATCGGCGGTAAGACGAGGGGCGGCTATTATCGGCCTCGGCCTGAGCTGGGCTTGAGAGGCGCTCCAAACCGCATCGAGGAGGGTTACGGCGGATTCGTGCAGGAACTCGCGGACGCCGACCTTGGGCTTGGTGATGACCTCGACGGCGCCCTCTTCGAGGGCGCGCAGCGCGAGTTCGGTGCCGCGAGCCGCCAGGCCGGAGCAGACGACGACTGGTGTGGGCATTTCCGCCATGATTTTACGAATGAAGGTAAGGCCGTCCATGCGCGGCATTTCCAGATCGGTGATGACGACATGAGGCGGATCCTTTTGCATCTTTGCCCATGCGATGAGCGGGTCGGCCGCGGCCTTGACGTTGACGCGGCGGTCGGCGGACATGATGCTTTGCATAACCTGGCGAACCATCGCGGAGTCGTCGACGACGAGGACCTGCAGGCCATTTCCGTTTATAGGCGGCACGAATTTTTGGTCCTCCAAGAAAAATATCGTCGCGCGAGCTGGTCGCTTTTATGCGAGTCTAGCGATCCCGTTTATTTCTTTTTTCTGTATCTTTGATCTTTGTCTTTCTCTGTATCTGTTGCCTTGGTGTAGATGGTTGGTTCGAGACTTCGGAGCTGAGTGGTCATGCTAGCCAGGTTTTCTGCATGGCCCACGAACAATAGACCGTTGGCGATGAGATGCTGGACAAGGTTTTCGACCACCCGCTGTTTCGAAGCCGCGTCGAAATAGATCAGGACATTGCGGCAGAAAATGGCGTCGAATGGGCCTTCGATAAGATTGGGCTTGTCATTGAGATTCAAGTGTCGAAAGTCGATCATCTGCTGGATTTCAACTTTCACTTTCATCTCGCCTTCCCGCTCAGCCTTTCCGCGCAGCATAAAACTGTGGAGCAAGTCTTTGGGCAATTCCGAAGACCGGGCAATCGGATAGATTCCGTTGCGTGCCTTTTCGAGCACGCGATTCGAAATATCAGTAGCTAGAATCCGCGCGTCCCAGCCCTGATCCGCTGGAAGATGCCGGGCGAGCAACATGGCGAGGGTGTACGGTTCTTCTCCCGAAGAACATCCAGCGCTCCAGATGCGGACTCTTTTGGGGCGGAGGCCGCGTCCAGCCTCGGCTTGCCAACAGGAAAATACTTTTTGCACCAGGAACTCGAACTGCCGGGACTCGCGGAAGAAACGGGTTTCATTGGTGGTGATTGCGTCGATCATGCGGGCGCGTTCTTCGTGCTGGCCGGGCTGTGAAACGCACTCGTAGTAGGTTTTCAATGACGTAATTTCGAGGGCACGCAGCCTGCGGAAGAGGCGGCCGCAGAGCAACGCGGTCTTTGAACACCCCAGCCAGATGCCGGTTTCGGCGTAGATCAGCTTTTGGAACTTTTGGAAGAGAGCGGGGCTGACGGAAAGATAGGGTGGGTGCTCAAGACATGGGTCCGCAGGGAGAGAGGTGGGTGAATTCTTGCCCGCTGTGGTTTCAGCGGGCACTGTTATGCTCCCGCCTCGAAGTGGGACTTGTTGGCCGTCGCGTCTTTCTCTGCATCAACGGCGGAGCCATCCGAACGCACTTGGCCGGCGAGGGACTCGGTGACCGCGAGTATTTCGTCGGCGGACAGCACTTTGTCGATGTCAAGGATCAGGCAAAACTTCTTGCCCATGGCTCCCATGCCGAGGAGGTATTCAGTTTTGACGCGAGTACCGAAGGGCGGAGTCTTTTCGATTTCGTCCGCGGAAAGATCGATCACCTGGCTTACGGAGTCGGCCAGAACTCCCATGGTTAAATTTTCGCCCTGGAACATTACATCGGTGATGATGACGCAGGAGAACTTGGAAATACGGCTCGGCGGCAATCCGAACTTCGCGGCGAGATCGACTACTGGAATGACTCTGCCACGCAGATTGGTGACACCACTGATCCACGGCGGAGTGTTGGGAACGGTGGTGATGACTTCGTATTCAATGATCTCCCGGACCTTCACAATGGCGATCGCATACTCCTCACCCGCGGTTAAGAAGGTGAGATACTGCACCTTGTTCAGAGGGAGTTGATTTTTTTCCTGGTTCGAAGCTCCCATAATTTCAGCCCTCACATTTCCACCTCTACCTTGTCCAAATCCTTCTGCTGGCGCAGCCCGTGTTGGCGGCGCGGCGCGAACAGCCTTTTCTTAGAACGGGGAGAAGTTTGCTTCTTCCTCCAGCTTGCCGTTGACGGGCTGATTATGCCGTTGCTGTGCGAAATTGTTTTTGAACGAGGGATTCAGGGGCATGGTAACGCGCTGCTGACCGTTGCCGCGGCGGCCGGACTGTTCTCCTGCGACGCGGAAGAAGGTCATTAATTGCTGCAGTTGCTCAGATTGAGCGGCCAATTCTTCGGCGGTGCTCGAGAGTTCTTCCGCAGAGGACGCGTTGCGTTGCGTGACCGTATCGACCTGGGACATAGCCTTGTTGATTTGCGCCACTCCGCCAGATTGCTCGGTGGATGCCGCGGCTACATCTTGCACGAGGTCGGCCGTCTTTTTGATGGAAGGAACCAGGTCAGAGAGTAGCTGGCCAGATCGTTCGGCCACGCTGACACTCTTTCCGGCCAAGCCGCCGATCTCCTGCGCGGCTAACTGGCTGCGTTCGGCCAGCTTTCGAACCTCGACAGCAACCACGGCAAAGCCGCGGCCCTGATCTCCGGCGCGAGCCGCTTCGATGGCGGCATTGAGCGCGAGAAGGTTGGTCTGGTAGGCGATTTCTTCGATGACGGAAGTCTTGGCAGCAATTTGCTTCATGGCCTCGACAGTTTCCTTCACTGCGTTGCCGCTTTCTTCTGCCGCCAATGCTCCCTTTGCGGCCGCCTGCTCGACTTGGCGGCTGTTGTCGGCATTTTGCGTAATCGAGGCATTCATCTGCTCCAGGCTGGAGCTCATCTCTTCCACCGAAGCAGCTTGTTCACTGGTGCCCTGAGAGAGACTCTGCGAGGAAGAGGAGACTTGCTGAGCTGCGGAAGCGACGGCTGCCGAGCCTTCGCGAACGTCGCGAATAATGCCCGAGAGTTTGTGACTCATGTCGTGCATGGCCTGTTGCAATTGGCCGGTCTCTGAACTGTTTGTGACGACAATTTCCTTGGTTAAATCTCCGGCGGCAATGCGCTCGGCGTGCTCGACTGCCTGCTGGATGGGGACGGTAATGCTCTTCGTGATGCTGATGGCCACGAGCGGCGAAACGATCAGGGTGATCACCAAGAGCAGCAAAGCTATTCTGCGGCCGAGGGCATAGTTGGTCTGGCTCTCTTTCATGGTTTCTGCCATGGCAACGGTCTGAAGATCAATAAACCTCTGCCAGGAAGCGCGATACTTATCGAGTGCTGGAATTACGTCTTCGCTCAATGAGGCCAGGGCCTGATCGCGTTTTTTGTCAGCCAAGAGTTTTTTGGCTTTTTCTCTGGCCGAGATGTAGGCCTGGCGGTCGTGGGTGACGATCTCAAACATTTCTCGCTCCTGGACAGAGCTGAGATTCTTTTCGATTTCCGCGACTTGCCCGCTGATTTCGTGACTGATCGCCTCATTTTGCAGGTTCAGTTTTTTCTCTTGATCGGGATCAGTGGTTTCGAATAGTTGCAGGGTGATGCGGGCGTTAGTGATTGAGTTCTCGATGGTCTGGTGCGTGGATTCGACCGTGTTGTAACGCTTCTGCAATGCGGCCGAGGTGTTGGAATTCAGACGGCCGAGCCAGGTCAAGCCGAATCCGCCTGCCGCAATCACGCACAGGAGAATGGTTCCGAAGACGATGCCCAGTCGCGTGCCTATTTTTTGATCCTGCCAAGTTTTCATTGTGTTTCGCCTCTCTTAACTCTTAACGACTGCCTTTCCCCGCTTAAGCTTGTGGCTGCAAAGTTGACTCCATTGCTTCGCGCAGAAGACTGGGAACGTCGATGATCAAGGCGACGCGTCCGTCGCCAAGGACGGTAGAGCCGGCGATTCCGGGAAGAGCGCGGAAGGCGCGGCCGAGCGGCTTGACCACCGCCTGCATGCCACCCAGTAACTCGTCGACTGCGATGCCGGCGTGAAATTCATTGATCTTGACGACCACGATGTTTTCTCTCTTAGGGATTTCACCGGACAAACTGAAGGCGCGACGCAACCGGACGTAGGGAACGGGATTTCCGCGCAGGCTGAGAATTCCGCTGGCCTCTGGGTTGCGCTGATCCGCGGGTAATTCGACGCACTCGGTCACGTGTTCCAAAGGAACGACAAAAATCTCGCTGCCAACTCTCACCGAGAAGCCTTCAATGATGGCCAGGGTCAAGGGAAGCCGGATGGTAATGGAGCTGCCTTTACCCGCGGTACTGATTATTTCCACGGTGCCGCGCAGAGTATCGATGTTACGGCGGACGACATCGAGGCCGACGCCTCGGCCGGAAAGATCGGTAACCGATTCAGCGGTTGAGAAACCTGCCTGGAATACGAGATTGTAAATATCCTGGTCGCGAAGTTCGTCCCTGGCAGAAACCAGTCCGACACGCCTGGCTTTTTCAAGAATGCGTGCGCGATCAAATCCGGCTCCATCGTCTTGCAGCTTCACGATGATGTTACCGCCGCTATGTGAGGCGGAAAGGCGAATCACTCCGCAAGGATTCTTGCCCTGGCTTTCGCGCAGCGCGGGCTTTTCCAATCCGTGATCGACCGCATTGCGCACGAGGTGCAGGAGGGGATCTTTCAATAGTTCGAGGACGGTGGTGTCCACCTCGACGTCGCCTCCGATGACTTCGAGACGGGCTAATTTTCCGTGGCTCCTGGCGAGGTCTCTCACGGAACGGACGAACTGGCGAAACAGAGGGCCGACCGAGACCATGCGAATACTCATCACTTCACTTTGCAGGTCCATGTACAGGCGCTCAGCTTCGCGATGCATTTCGAGGACGGCACGTCCCTGCTCGCTGCCAAGTTTTTCGATCATCTGGCGGAGGCGGCCTTGCGCGATAACGATCTCACCGGTCAGATTCAACATGTGATCGAGTTTGTCGACATCAGCTCGCAGCGTGCGATGATTCGCACTGGGCAGCGTGTCGAACTTCACTCCCGAGGTGGATTCGCCTTGAACTCCATTGGCATTCATCACCCGCTGCGAACGCCTTTCTACTTCGTGAGCGATTTCTTTTCTGAGACTTTGCTGTTGGGGAGTAAGCTCCGGCGGGCGATCCTTAGCGGTTGCGACCATGGCGCGAAGTTCGTCCACGGCTTTGAGCAGCAGCGAAATCAAGTCGGCGCTGGGCAGCGCATGCTGCTCACGAAAGACGTCTAAGAGGTCCTCTACG
The DNA here is from genome assembly GCA_963842075.1 of uncultured Acidobacteriota bacterium. Classification (GTDB taxonomy): domain Bacteria; phylum Acidobacteriota; class Terriglobia; order Terriglobales; family Acidobacteriaceae; genus Sulfotelmatobacter. The sequence continues at coordinate 13,103 of CAWJFA010000027.1, forward strand.
ACGTGAGCAAATCCTGCGAGTTCGGTGAGCGCGAGAGATGTGGCGTTTCCCTTGATACTGTGGGCCACACGGAAAATAGTGTGAAGAAGTTCGGGATCAGAGGGATGCGATTCCATCTGGACCAAGACTTGCTCCATCACATCGAGGCCTTCTTCGGACTCGACGAGGAACGATGCGATGACCGCGTCGCGGTCAAAGTCAGGTAAATTCATTGTTCCTCCTTTCGTAGTCCATGCCGCGCCAATCAGCGGCGGCTGATTTCTCAACTACATCTGCTCACTACAGCATCTCGCTACATCTGCTCACTTACACCTGGTCAAAATTCTTGATGGTGGTGACGCCATCGATTACCTGAAAAACCAACCTGCGGCCATGCTTGCCCGAGACATCTCTCTCGACGATGGGAATGCCTGCGGAGCGAAGAAAACTTTCGGCGAGGTCCACATTTCTGGTTCCGAGCGATCGCGACAGGTCGACGGCGAAGGCGCTCGATCCACCAAAGATTTTGGCCTGCAGGTTTCTGACTTCGCATCCCAAGGCGAGCACTTGATGCAGAAGTTCGGGATTGGCGACATTGCCGTAACGAAGGCGGTTTGGGCCTTCACTGAGCCCCTCGGGAAGAAGGTAGTGGTTCATGCCTCCCGCACGCTTGTGCCTGTCCCAGAGGCAGATGGCGGCGCAGGAACCGAGGATGGTGGAGATGACGATGGGATCGCGGGTTACGAAGACCTGGCCTGGGTAGAGAAAATGTCTGGCTTCACTGGAGTCCGCGTTCTCGTAACTCTTCATGAACTCCGAGGGCAGGACTGCTGGATTAAATTTGGGGGAAGTTTCTTTCATGCGTTTATTCCTGGTCCCTCGATTTCTGGCATGGCTTTGCCGGCCGGACCGAATAATGGTTCGGCGGCTTCGTCAGAAAGAAGTTTGAACAGTTCCATGTCGAAACCATCGAAGGCGAGCTTCTGCGGAAGCAAACGCAGGATTGCGAGGATGCCTATGGTTTGATTTGCGACACGGATAGGAACAAAGGCTTTCGCTTTGGCCACAGTGCTGCGATCACAAGCTGCGAAGTCGACATGGCAATCGCCGCGGATTACGCGCTGGAGGCCGGCATCGCCCAGGGCGCCCAGCAAATCGTAGTTTTCCAGATCGATTCCGAAGGACCAGCAAACTTGAAAAGTTTTGGTTGCGCGGTCAATTCTGAACAGGCCGATTTCCTCGGAGCCCAGAAGGTTCGCCACGATCTCGCGCAAGCCCTCGATGGCGTCTTCTTCATCGCGGCTTTCGGCCAGCCGCTTTCGCGCCGCGCCCAAGCGGAGATCGTTCATGGAATCGCCCACAGAGGGCTTCGCGCCGGAGGGACTGTTCTTGTCGAAGTTCATGGAACGTCTTGGTGCATTGATGCAAACATCAGAAACAGACAGAGACTGCGGTTCTCTACTTCTAGACTGCGCTTCTAAACTTCTAATATTTCTAATCGGGCTCTAACGAGCTCTACTCGCCCAGGTAGCTGTGCAAGAGGGCGACAAGTTCGGAGCCATTGACCGGCTTGGTGATGTAGTCATTGCATCCGCTCTGAAAGCCAGCTTCCATGTAAGACTCTTCGCCGCGAGTGGTGACCAGGACGATGGGGATCTCGCGTGTGCTGGGTTGCCGGCGCATCATCTTGCAGGCCTCGAAACCGTTCATGCGGGGCATTACGACATCCATCAAAATGAGATCAGGGAGTTCCTGCTGCGCTTTTTCGACAGCTTCCTGACCATCACAGGCGGTCACGCACTGGTAGGGCGTACGCCTTTCCAGAATTTCGCGCTCCATCATCAAGGCTGTCTTGGAGTCGTCAACCACGAGAATTTTCTTTGACATTGTTCTCCTCGAAAGCAGTGCCCGGGCTGCGGCATACGTCGCCGGGAAAGGCACTCCACGCCAACTTCATGCGCTGCTACAACATGCAGCAGCAGCTTTAAACTCCCGTTTTCGCAAACTTGTTGGCGGGCGAATCGCGCTGTAGCAGGTCTGGAAGAGTCTCGCAGACGTACTCGAACTGACATTGGCGTCGCCGGCCAACGACCATTAGCAATCTTTAACATAGTCAGTTACGGCTCGGTAGTTACGCTGGTAATTGGAAGTGGGCAATTTTCTAGAGATCTCGGAAAAAGTCCGTTCAAGTGCCTCAGGGGCTAAAGGCCTTTTTCACAACAAAGGTCTTAATGCGGCACGGGAATCGCTGCTGCGCCCAAGAACAGGTAGCGGTGCAATTTGACCCAGACGGCTGTGTGCGTGAGGGAGATCCCCTTCGGCAAGCTCAGGGCAGGCTCTCGTCCCGCTGGTGAAAACGCGGGACTTCGGGATGACGCCAACGATCAGATTGTTATTTTTTCATACTGCACCGCTACCCAAAACCAGCTCCACCGGACGAGGCAACTGAGGCAGGACTATAATCACTGGTCAAAAATTTTGTGACAGTACCGGCGCGTAAGCATATTAAGGTTGTCGCTGCTGTTGGCGCGAAGTCTGTGATTGGTTGATGTCAGCGGAGGAGCTATGAAGTTTCTAGTACTGTGGCACTTTGAACTGAATCGGCTTGGGCCTGAGGTAATCCGCGCGGTTACGCGTATGCCGGAGTATGCGAAAAAGCTTAGAGACAAGCTTGAGTGCCGCTACCACGTGATCGGCAGCCACGGGGGAGCCTGGATCTATAAGGTGGATTCGAACGAAGAGCTCGACCGGTTGCTGGCGATGTCGCCGGTTTATAACTACGCAACGTATCAAGTGCTGCCGCTCGCGGAGATGGTCGATCCAGAGACGATCCTTGGAAGTCAACAATAGTCGTTGAAACTTAGCGAGTCAATCGGTTCGCGAGGCTTTGTATTCAACGGACGGCGCCCGATTTTCATCCGTGTTTAGAGGCAGTTTGGATGCTACGTGTGAGCTTCCAGCAATCCCGGGCAATTTCCCAATCCTCTTGTGCGCGGATGAGGAGGACTCGAACGGTAGAATCGGCGGTTGAGATGTCGTGATCCGGAGGGGATTTTGCATTCAGGTTTGGATCCAGTCTTATGCCGACGTACTGCAGGTTATGGCAGACGGCGGATCGCACTTCTGGTGAGTTCTCGCCAACGCCAGCGGTGAAGATCAGCGCATCGATTCCGGCCAAGACTGCGATCATGGCTCCGATGCTAGACTGCAGCCGATGGACGTAAATATCGAAAGCCAGCTTTGCGCGCTCGTGTCCAGCTTTGATTCCTGTCAAAATCTCACGCATGTCTCCGGATATACCTGAAATCCCCAGCAGGCCGGAGCGCTTATTGAGAAGATCATCGAGCTGTTCGCCGGTTAGATGGCTTTGACGCATCAGATAGGTGAGTATTCCGGGATCGACGGAACCCGAGCGAGTGCCCATCATCAGACCTTCCAGCGGGGTGAAACCCATGGTGGTGTCCACACTTGTGCCGCGCCGAATGGCAGCCAGAGAACAACCGTTTCCCAAGTGACAACTTACGAGCCTGAGTGAATTCGGATCCTGGCGCAGGATCTGAGCGGCGCGGCGGGCGCAATATTTGTGATTGATGCCGTGAAAACCATAGCGCCGGATTCCCGCCGCGAACCATGCGTAGGGTCCGGGATACACAGCTGCAGAAAGCGGCATCTTTTTGTGAAAGCCAGTATCGAAAACGGCGACTTGAGGTACCGCGCCCAAAAGTTTCTCAATAGTTTCCATGCCTTCGAGCTCGGCACGGTTGTGAAGTGGCGCGAAGGCGGAAACATTTGCAATCGCCGATTTCACTTCGGCTGTGATTACGACTGGATCTTCGAAGTGCGGGCCGCCATGAACAACGCGGTGTCCTACAAGATCGATCTCCGAGGGCGAGTCTATGGCTTTCGATTCACCCTTCCATAAAGAATCGAGCAGGTGCTCAATCGCCTGGGCGCGAGAGGAAACTTTGATGCGGTTTGTTTTGGAGAATCCCAGCCCATTCTTGATTTCCGCTTCGGCGAACTCGCCCTCCCATTCGATCTTTGCCTGCCAAAGGCAGGCGGGTGGCTCGTCAGGAAGAGAGTCGCCAATGTTGTACAAGCAACTTTTCTGGCTGCTGGAACCCGAATTTAGAACGAGAATTTTCACGCGGCAGTGAAGCAAGTCCAGTCTCGCACTTTTGGCGAATCATGGCTATGCTTGTGGAGGTGGCTTCGTGTTTATGCGAGCGCCACCAGGTTGCGCAGGAATTTGTTCTGACACACTCCAGGGATTAACGATGCTTTAGGTGAAGCGTCCGTTGGCCGCCGGGCATCTTAAACGATAAGTCTGCAATATCGCTGGATGGCCGATCTGTCACACGGGAGTTTATTTTCATGGCAACCACATTGAGTACCGAACACAGAGAGAAGCAAAGCGCAACTTCCGAGCAGGTAATTGGCTCTGAAGAGCTGCGCAAGATGGACGCGTACTGGCGCGCCTGCAACTACCTGTGCGCGGGGATGATCTATCTTCGGGCAAATCCTCTACTGAGGGAGCCGCTGCGGGCGGAGCATTTCAAGAATCGGCTGCTTGGGCACTGGGGTTCCGATCCCGGCCAGACCTTTACCTGGGTACATTTGAATCGCGTCATTCGGAAGTACGACCTGAACATGATTTATATTTCGGGCCCAGGCCATGGCGCGCCGGCAGTGCTCTCGAACTGTTACCTGGAAGGAACCTATTCGGAGATTTATCCCGACAAGAGCCTGGATGAAGCGGGAATGCTGAAGCTGTTCCGCGCGTTTTCTTTTCCCGGCCAGCTAGGAAGCCACTGCACGCCGGAGGTTCCGGGATCGATTCATGAGGGCGGGGAGTTGGGTTACAGCTTGTCGCATGGGTTTGGAGCGGCGTTCGACAATCCGGATCTGATCGTAAGTGTAATGGTTGGCGACGGCGAAGCGGAGACCGGGCCGCTGGCTACCTCGTGGCATTCCAACAAATTTCTGAACCCGATCCGAGATGGAGCGGTGTTGCCGATTCTGCATCTGAACGGATACAAGATCGCGAATCCTACGCTGCTGGCTCGTATTACGGACGAGGAGCTGGAGAATCTTTTCAAGGGATATGGATGGACGCCGCTTGTTGTGCAGGGAGACGAGCCGGCAGCGATGCATCAGAAAATGGCGACTACGGTGGAGGCTTGCGTGTTGCAGATTCGGGCGATTCAAGAGAATGCACGGAGGACCGGCAAGCCCGACCGGCCGCGCTGGCCGATGATTATTCTGCGGTCGCCAAAAGGATGGACCGGACCGAAGGAAGTGGACGGGCATAAAGTGGAAAATTTCTGGCGGGCCCATCAAGTGCCGGTGCTCGATGTGCAATCGAATCCCGAACACTTGCGGATCGTGGAAGAGTGGATGCGAAGTTACCATCCCGAGGAACTCTTTGATGAGCACGGCACACTAAGGCGCGAATTGCTGGAACTTCCGCCCGTGGGAGAACGGCGGATGAGCGCCAACCCTCATGCCAATGGGGGCAAGCTGCGAAAACCGCTGAATCTTCCAGATTTTCGCGACTATGCGGTTGCGATCGACAACCCGGGGGCGAAGGAGATTTCGCCGACCGAGGTGCTGGGCAATTTTCTGCGTGACGTAATGCGGCGCAACATGAGCAGCTTCCGGCTGTTAAGCCCGGACGAAAATGCGTCCAACCGGCTGCAGGATGTGTATGAGGCGAGTTGGAAGACGTGGCTGGCGGCGATCAAGCCGGAAGATGCCGATGGCACAGACATTGCCCCCGACGGGCGCGTGATGGAGATGCTGAGCGAACACACGCTCGAAGGGTGGCTGGAGGGCTATCTTCTGACTGGGCGGCATGGACTGTTCAACACTTACGAGGCATTCGCCCACGTCATCGATTCGATGTACAACCAGTATGCGAAGTGGCTGGAAAAGTCGAAGCTGGAACTTGATTGGCGAGCTCCGATCTCGTCGCTCAACCTGCTGATCTCGTCGCTGGTCTGGCGACAGGATCACAACGGGTTCACGCATGAGGATCCTGGCTTTCTGGATGTGGTCAGCAACAAGAGCGCAGCCATCACACGCATCTACCTGCCTCCGGATGCGAACTGTCTGTTGAGTGTGGCGGACCACTGTTTACGGAGCGAGGATTATGTGAACGTAATTGTTGCGGACAAGCAGCCGCACCTCGTCTATCTCGACATGGAGTCTGCGATCAGGCATTGTACCGAGGGGATCGGAATCTGGGAGTGGGCGAGCAGTGACGGCGGAGTGGAACCGGATGTGGTGGTGGCGAGTGCGGGCGACGTACTGACGCAAGAGGCGTTGGCGGCCGTCGCCATTCTTCGAGAGCACGTTCCGGATCTTAAGATCCGTTTCGTGAATGTGGTGGACTTATATCGACTTCAGCCCGATACGGAGCATCCGCATGGGCTGTCTGATCGCGACTTCGATTCCCTCTTCACGAGAAACAAGCCCGTCATTTTTAATTTCCATGGTTATCCGTGGCTCATCCACAAGTTCACTTACCGGAGAACGAATCACGACAACATTCATGTCCATGGATACAGGGAGAAGGGCAACATCAATACGCCGCTGGAGCTTGCGATCCGAAATCAGGTGGATCGTTTCAATCTTGCGATCGACGTGATCGACCGAGTGCCGAGGCTGCAGAGTTCAGGCGCACATCTGAAAGAGTGGCTGAAGGGGCAGATTATCGAGAGCATTAACTACGCTTATGCGGAAGGAGTGGACAAGCCTGAAATCCGGGGCTGGAGATGGCCAGCGAAACAATAGCAAGGTGTACGGCTACTGATTTTCAATTGCAATTCGCGTTCGCGACGCAGCAGGTTTGCTGCGTCGCGAGCAGCTCTGGTTGTTAGGCCACGCCTCGGGCTTTTTCAGGAGCGCCCAAGTTAACCGCCGGCGCTGACTGATTTGACCGTTGTACAGCCCGCGCCGCGAGTGGCTTCAACCACAGCAAGGCCATGAATGCGGCAATCAGATCGCACACAATCATTGCCCAGAATACCTTGGTCCAAGAGCCGGTTTTGGCAAACAGCCAGGCGGCGCCGGGACCGGCAAAGGCGGCAGCCGCGCCCTTCGCGGTGTAGACGATGCCATAGTTTGTGGTGGCCCATTTGTTTCCGTATAAATCTCCGGTGATCGAAGGGAACAACGAGAAAATATTGCCCCACGCGAAGAAACACAGGCCGGACAAAGCAACGAACCAGACTGGATGGCTGATCAGTTGGAGCAGAGCATATACCGCGATGGCTTCGAGAATAAACGAAATAAAGATGGCATTCTCTCGACCGATATGGTCGGATACCCATCCCCAGAAGGGGCGCGTCAAACCGTTTAAGATACGGTCGACGGTGATGGCCACGACCAAGGCAGTCATGCCCCAGAGCACCACGACTTTATCAACGTGATATGAGGCAGCCATGGGATTGAGCTGGGCGGTGACCACCAGACCACCGAAGGCCAACATGGTCATCATCACGTAGATGATGTAGAACGATGGCTGGCAGAGCATCTGCCACGGAGTCATGTCCACAGCTGAGGTGTTGATTCTGGCTTTGATTTTCGCTTCTTTGGCTTTCCAGTTTGGCGGCGTCCATCCCTCCGGCGGCCTCGCCAGGAAGAGTGAGGAGGCCAGGACAACAACTCCCTGGATAATGCCCCAGACAATGAAGGTGTGCTGATAGCCCGAGGTTTTCAGCATGTCGGCAATGGGAGCGATGGTGGTTGCAGTTCCGATGCCGAAAGCGGCGGCAGTCAGGCCGACGCAGAGACCGCGGTAGTCCGGGAACCATTTCAGAGCGTTTCCAATTGCGCCACCATAAACGACTCCAGCGCCGACGCCACCTACGCCGTACCAGAAATAAAGAGCGTTTATCGTTTCGGCTTTGCCGGATCCGATCCAGCCCAAGCCAACCATAATTGAGCCGAGACCGAGCATGAACCTGGGGCCGATTCGATCCACCAGGTATCCCTCAAAAGGCACGAGCCAGGTTTCGAGCAAGACGAACAGTGTAAAGGTCCATTGCACAGCGACGAGCGAGACGTGTAAATGGGCTTGGATCGGTTTGGTGAAAAGAGTCCAGGCATATTGCAGATTTGCAATCGCCATCATCGCCACAATGCCTGCGATTAGCTGGATCCAGCGATTGGGAATCCGCGAAGGGTGAATCAGGGAACTTGGGGATAAGGAATTTGGAGAAGCGGTCATCAGGTTTTCACCTCATCGCGGATCGCCGGAGTCTCGCAGCCAAAACCACTAACTATCAGCGGTGTTATATACTGGTCCGGTTATTGAACCACTTGCGGGAGGGACTTTAACACTCTCGCTGCGCAGTGTCAAGGTCGACGGAATGCCAGTAGTGGTGCAATTTGACCCAGACAGCTGTGTGCGTGAGGGAGATCCGTCGTCCCGCTGATGAAAACGCGGGACTTCGGGATGACGCCAGGGATCGGATCGTTATTTTTTTCAAGCTGCACCACTACCGGAATTGCCTGCGGGCAAGCGCCTCCATGGCACCGGCATCTCCTTGTCAGGTAAAAAGTTAATGCAACAAATAGCGAGAAGCGATTGATGGACGAAAGCCTGCGAGCACAGATCCAGACTTACTTATCTCACCTCGACGGCCTGATCAAACGCGGCCATCAGCTCAGGGATGCGCTGAAGGCGGATCCTTCGGATGGGGCGGCGATTACGGCCACGCGGCGCTGGCAGGAGGAATGCGGCGTCACCATCAATCAGCTGTCCGGGGGCAGCAAGGCTCATTGGCTGGCGCGGTCGTTCAGCGATGCGTTTCTGATGCGCTCGGCGGATGGGCGGGCGGCGCAGGGGGCAGCTCCGGCGGAGATTGTGCAGCAACTACTGGGAGTGCTGGGGCAGGCCGTGGCGTCACTCTCGCAGAAAGATGAGGGCGCGATTATTTCCGCGTCAACGGAGGCGCCGGCTGCGCGGCGGTTCGAGTTCGTTCACAATGCGGAGATCCGTCCTGTTCTGGAGCGGGCTTACGCCGATAGCCGCAGCGCGCTGGCGCAAGGGGATTATGATCTCTCGCTTGCGACCTCTTGCGGAATTCTCGAATCGATTGTTACTGACGCGCTGGAGCACAAAGGATTGAGCACGCTGATCGAGACGGGCGCGCCTGCGGAGAAAATTTCCGAGTGGTCATTTGAGACGCGGCTTGCCGTGGCAGAGAAAGCGGGACTGATTCGCAGCGGGGCTGCACGGCTGCCGGCCGTGGCACGGACCTATCGAGATCGCGAGAGCATTCCGCAGGGTACGGTTTCCGAGGGCGATGCGCGGCGGACTGGGCAAGTGCTGAACGTCATCATGAGGGATTTAGATCCGGGAAGGTAGACCATTGTGGCAGTGCGCTCGCGCACGCCGGTTGAGACGGATAGGGATTCTTCGACTGCGTGACTGCTTGGCTTCGCAAAGCGGTCACTTCGCTCAGGATGACAGGCCCAAAGACTGGAGCGGTTCAATCTTCCAAGTCATCAATCTTCAATCTTCCAAATCCTGGCGAAAGACCGGTTGGGAGGGATCGACGCTGCCGTCGATTACGCCGACCAGAAGATTTCCGTACGCGTTAGTTGCCTCTTCGAGAGAGACGTAGCCGCGTTCGCGCTGTACGGCACCCCCGTCGGCGTAGATAAGGGTGAAATAGCGGCCGGAAGAATATTGAAGTTCGAGCAGCTTGTCAGGCATGTCGGGATCGCCCTGCTGACCGAGGACGTCCATCAGGGCCACCGTCCACTTTCTACCTTTGGGGTCGGTGACGAGTTCGCGCTCGAGGTATTGCCAGTCGTCCATGCTCCAGAGCGGCATATTAGTTGGAGAATCCAGTTACCTCAGGGGCTAAAGCCCGCGTTGTTTTTCGCTGGTGCGGCACGACTGAAGTCGTGCCCTTGCCAATTCGTTGGCGAAGCGAAATTTCCTTTCACTTTGCTCACTACTCAACTCGCTTGCTGTGGCAGCTCACTTTGCTTTTCCAGTAGCTGAGCCAGAGCTCTTCCGACTTGCCCGCCGGTAAATGGTTTCGGAATCAAGAGAACTTTTTGAGCTTTGCGCGAACCGAGGCTGGCATCGGCTTCTTCGGGGGTATCGCTGATGATGACGACTGGAAGATCCAGGTGGTTTGGGTCGTTCCGGATGGCGTCGAAGATCGACTCGCTCATTTCGTAGCTGGAACAATCGAGCACGACAGCCTGGGCGTGGTGCTCGACGATTAGTTCATTGACCGCGGTGGTGTATCCCGCTGCGAAGACCTCGTATCCGAGGTCCCGCAGCGAGAAGGTGAGAAGCTCGGCTATCTCCGGCGTGTCGTCGATCAGCAGGATGCGGCGCAAGCGCACGCTACTTTTTTGCGGCGGGGCCGGTACCGGGCAGCCGCGGTTTTTTGCCTTGAGAGGGCTCAAGATCCATGATCCAGATGCGCCCGCCGGCGGTGTAGTAAGCACGGCGATCGTTTTCGATCATCGCGCCCCAAGCCTCCAGCGTGCGCATGGCGAAGGTGACGCCCTCGAAATTGTTGCGAGCGTGGCTGAAGACTTCGTTGGTGTGCCAGTTGTCGGTGAGGATGGCGTCGCCGGGGTGCACGCGCAGCACGGTGTAGAAGCGGTCGTAGGCCGCCGCCTCCCGCACGTCGCGGGTGGCGCCACGCTTCTTGCCTTCGGTGACGATGTAGCTTTCCTGTCCCTCAGGTTCGACTTCGGGCTCTTTTTGAGTCATGAGAGTATCGGCTTTTGTGTTCATACAGTCTCCGCCACCGCTGCGGCTTCGTTGGCAGCAGCCATGTTGGTAAGATTTTTCGCATCCGCCGCCTGGATCAGGGCTTCGGGCAACTGGACGCCCAGCATTCTCCACTGTTGGTTGGCAAACTTCTGCAGGTTGGCGATGTGCTCGGCGTGGAGATGGCCGAAGCGTCCTTGCAATTTCAGATATTCCGAGACCGGGCGCATGCTCGCGGGACGGAAACTGTAATCGAATTCACGTTTCTCGGGATTCCACTCCCATATGGGATAGAGACCGCATTCGACGACGAGGCGGCCGAGGTCGATGGAGCGCGGCGTCTCGTAGACGAAACCTTTTTGGCAGGGAGTGTAGATCATGAGATAGGCGGCGCCTTTGTGGTTGAGTCCCTTGCGAACTTTATTCATGAGGTCGATGGGATAGCCGACGCTGGCGGTCGCCACATAGCAGTGGGGATGGCCAGCCGCCATCATGCGAGCAAGGTCTTTAGGATAAAGTTTCTTTCCTTCGGGAACTTCGGGGCCGGGAGGCGAGAAGGTGGTCATGCCGCCATACGGCGTACGAGATGACGCCTGAATGCCGGTGTTGGCGTACTGCTCGTTGTCGTAGCAGATGATCAAGCAATCGTGATTGCGGTAGAGCGCGCCGGAGATGGAGGCGAGGCCAATGTCGGAGGCGCTGCCGTCTCCAGCTTCGCAGATGATGTTTGGGAATTTGCCTTTCCATTTGCCCTTGCGGATCATGGCTTCGTAGGCGGCGGAGACGCCGGCGGTGAAGCTGCCCGCGCTGCCGATCTGGGTATGCGCCCAGGGCACGTTGTAGGGCGTGCACAGATAAGAACTGTTTGCGACATACATGCATCCGGTGGGGCCGACCAGGATAGTGTTGTCACCCGCGGCTTTGCTCGTCATTCGATATTGAATCGAAGGACCGCAGCCGGCGCAGGTTCGATGGCCGGGAACGAACGGTTCGGATGACGGCAGTTCGGGGTTGTAGAAACGCGCGCCCTGATTGGGGCTATCAAGAATCGGCAAAATCTGCCTTTGCACTTCGATGGTTGCCATAATTACTCCTCCGACAGAATTTTTCTGGCGGCCTCAGGGGCTAAAGCCCCAATTTCTAGTGGCCGCTTAGCGGCGCGGCTGAAGCCGCGCCCTTTCAAAGCTTCTATTCTTCGAATCCGACCCAGTGGGTGCGCTTTTCGATTTTGCCGCGGCGCTGCGCATCCAGCATTTTTTCCGTCATCCAATAAAATTCTTTGAGCACGATTGCCTCGCCGCCCATGCCAGCCATAAATGAGAGCACCAGCGGACGCTTCTGGCTTTCATAAAGTGCCGCGGCGGCTTCGGCGTAAAGCACGCCACCGCTGCTTACGCTGCCGAGGCCCATGTTGGTTTCGATGACGCCGACAACTTTGAATTTGCTGAGGGATTCTTTGACGCGATCGGTCGGGTAGGGCCTGATCGTACGAAGACGAACCATGCCGACCTTCAATCCCCGGTCGCGCATGTGCTGAATGGCGAATCGCGCGGTCACGGCGTGGGCGCCCTGCAGGAAGAAGACAACCTCGGCGTCATCGGTCATGAACTCTTCGAGCCAGGGATCGTACTTACGGCCGAAGATCTTGCCAAATTCCTCATGCACTTCCTCGATGACGGCCATGGACTGCTCCATGGCGCGCGCGCGTTCAAGCTGCAAGGGAGGACCTTGTTCGGGCATGATCTGCGGACCGTGCGATACGGGGCGCCGCGGATCAAGAGGATAAGGATGCTTGTAGGGCGGCAGGAATTCGTTTACCTGACCGGTGTCGGGTAGCTCGACGTCGCCTGTGATGTGCGAAACGAAAAAACCGTCCTGACAGACCATCTGCGGGAGAAGAACACGGGGGTCTTCGCCGATGCGATAGGCGATGAGGTGATTGTCGAAGGCTTCTTGCGCGTCGCAGGACCAGCCCATGATCCATCCCATGTCGCGGGTGGAAAGAGCGTCGGTATGTTCGGAACCGAAGTCGCCGGGAGGATCGAGCGTGCGGTCGGCGATCATCATCTGGACCGGCATGCGGCTGCCTGAGATCGGCGAATAAAGTTCGTAGGCAAACTGCACGCCGACACCGGAGCTGCCGGTGAAAACACGCGCGCCGCTGGATGATGCGCCGTGCGCGATGCTTAACTGCGAGTGCTCGCTATCGGCAACGATGTACTCGGCATCGAGCTCCCCATTGGCGACCATTTGCGCGAGCGCCATCATGGTCGCTGTATAAGGGCGGATGGGGTAGGCGGCGATAACGTCGACATCGGCGTATTTGGCGGCTTGCGCCGATGCGACGCAACCGTTGATTCGGACCATTCTCTTTTTTTGTTCTGCAAGCATTGGCATAATTCACTCCGAACACTGTCTATTCGTTGATCCCTCTAATCGCTGATCCGTTTCTGATGTAACTCCTCTAGATATTCTTTGGCGCGCGGTCGCCCAGGTTTCTTAATTGTTCGGCCTGACGTCCGTGGAGTCCGGGCGAGATGGCGAATGCTGTATCCATGCGAACGACGCCGGTATCGAAGTCGAGTTCGGGCACGCCTTCGAGACAGCCGGTTGGGCACTCCTCGATGCAGACGCGGCATCCTTTACAGTAGTCGACCAGAATTTTGTAGAGTCCGTTCGAGCGCTCGGGACGCGCGATGCAGGGCTCGGGACAAACCAGATAACAGTTGTCGCAAGCGTTGCAGGTGCCGCAACTGAAACAGCGATTGGCCTCTTCGACTGCCTGCTCTTCGGAGAAGGCCTGAATCACTTCGTTCTGCGTTTTTTTGCGGCTTGCCGGCGGCAGCATTTCCTGCTGGACGCGGGGGAAGTGGGGGAAGTAGGTCATGTTCATGCGATTCAAGTCGAAGATTACATCGACGGGAATCGTTCGCGGTTGCAGAGCTTCGCCGCGCATGACTTTGTCCAGGTTGAAGGCGACGCGCTTGCCATCACCAACGGCGTTGACGACCATCAACGGCTGTCCGGAACCGACCTGGGCTATGTCTCCCGCGGCAAAGAAGTTGGTGTCGCCGAGGCGCCCGAACTTATCCATTTTGATGGTGCCGCGTTCGTTCTTGAATTCTGCGGGCAGCCAGTTGAGCGACGCACGCTGTCCAATGGCGATGATGACGTTGTCGACTGCGAAGCGATCGGCGGGAGCATCGCGATCCACAGTGATTGGCGACGCGTTGATTGCTCCCTGAAAGCGCGCCTTGTGCAGTTGCAAGGCTTCGACCTTGCCGTTGCCGAGAACTGCCGTGACGGCGCGGCCATGCATGAGATCGACGCCTTCTTCAAGCATGTCGTGGAGATCTTCAGGGGAAGCGGGCATTTCTTTGGTGTTGCCTTCCACCGTGATCATGGTTACTTCGGCAGCGCCTTGCCGCAAAGCTTCGCGGGCGCAGTCGATGGCAGTGTTGCCGCCACCGATGACGGCGACACGGGCGCCCAGCTTCACTTTCGAGGCGCCCATGCCGATGTCGCGAAGGAAAGGCAGCCCGTAGAGAACTCCGGTCTTATCTTCGCCTTCGGCGCGGACGCTGTTGGGTTCGGTGAGGCCGACGGCAAGCACGCAGGCGTCGTAGTTCTTTTTCAGATCGTCCCAGGTGACGTCTTTGCCGACTTCAACGTTAGTCTTGATGGTTATGCCAAGCTGTTCGAGACGTTCGATCTCCCGATCGAGAATATTGGCGGGAAGAACCCAGTCGGGAATTCCGCCGCGATTCAATCCACCCGCTTTGGGCGATTTCTCGAGGATCGTCACTTTGTAGCCGAGGCGCGCCAGTTGATAGGCCGCGCTGTGGCCGGCAGGCCCGGAGCCCACGACGGCGACCTTCTTGCCGTTGGGTTTGCCGGGCTTTACTACGTCGTTGGTGAGAGCCTGCCCGAGATCGCCGAGGAAGCGCTCGACCGCGCGGATGGAAATGGCTTCGTCATATTTGCCGCGATTGCAGGCTTGCTCGCAGGGATGGTAGCAGACGCGTCCGGTGACCGAGGGAAATGGCATGTCTTCCTTGATAAGCGCGTAGGCGTCGAGATATTTGCCGCGCTTCACCAGATCGAGATAGCCTTGAATTTTTTCGTTGGTCCCGCAGGCATTGTTGCAAGGTGGCAACTTGTCGCGATAAACCGGGCGGATCGAGCGCCAGTTGCCGGTGGGAAACAGGTCTTGACCTTTTTCCTGCGTGGGGGCGGGGGTAATACCGGCGAACGGGACAGTAAGCCAGTCGGGAATATGTGTGTTCTTAGTAGACATTAGTCCTCTCTCCTACACGGCCACTGGGTTCAGCGGCATAATATGTAACTCTTCGAGTGCGACCTGGAATGCGTGTTTGTTAGCGATCATGGGCTCGATAGTTTTCATTTTGACGATGCCCGTGGTCTTGACTACTGCCGCAATCAGCGGAGCGGCAATATCAGGTGCGATTGATTTATTTCGTTCAGCGGCGCCCTCGGTGGAAAGACGATCGAGGCCGAGTTCTCCGAGGCGGTAGTAAAGCCATTTGTGATCGGCAAGTTTGGCGGCATCGACGCAGACGAGTTGCGCCAGGCGGTCGGCGCCAGGAACAAAACGAATCATGTAATCCGGCGTGTAGTGCGTGTTGATCACGAGCGTTCCGCCGGGAGGCATTCCGCGCATGTAATCCCAGCCCTTGACCATGGTGCCTTCGACCAGCACGACGATGTTGGGATGTTCATTTTCGTAGGTGAGCTCGTTCTCGAGCACGTTGTCGCTCACGCGGCAATATTTTCGCGTGGGGCAATTGGTTCGATCGGGATTGTCGACGTAGTTCTCCATCGCCTGGGCGTATTTGCCCTCACTGCGGGCGGAGGCAGAGATGGAGTTCACGATGTCGCGACCCTCTTTGTCCATAATGATGCCGCGAGTCCAAACGGTGAGTTCTGTATAACTCATAATCAATCCTCGTGATAAGTGTCGCTAACTGTTATTTGTTGATGCGTCGGGGGACAAATCCCCGGCGCCGTTACTTAGGATATTTACGGTTTTCGATTGCTTTGGGCTGCCACGATCAGAATCGAGAACCGCAAGAAAATCGTTTCGCAGGACAACTAATGGCGCGCCGCGCGTGCCGTCCTGAAATTCGGCGATGGCGCTGAGCGTGGCCTTTTTGCACAAACTTTCGATGTCCGCGCCGGTAAGGCCTTCAGTGCGGGCTGCGAAGTCTTCGAAATCGATGTCAGCGGACAGCGGCACGCGGCGGCAACAAAGGCGCATGATCTCCGCGCGATCGGCCGTACCGGGTTTGGCGAACGGAAGAATGTAATCGAAGCGGCCGCTTCGCAGCAGAGCCGGCTCGATTCGCTCGGGACGGTTGGTTGCAGCGAGCAGGATTACGCCTTTGACGTCACGCAAGTTGTCGATCTCACGCAAGAGCTGGCTGAGAATGCGCTGATAGATGTCGGTGCCGAATTGATCGGCGCCAAACTTGGGAGCAATCGCGTCGATCGTGTCGAAAAACAGGATGCACGGCGCGGCTCTTCTCGCTTTTTTGAAAACTTCACGCAAGGCGCGTTCGGATTCCCCCAGCCACTTGGAATACAGTTGCGGGCCATCGATGGCGATGAGCGGAATCTGCTTTTCGCCCGCGAGCGCTCGAGCCATGGCCGTCTTGCCGGTGCCGGAGGGTCCGGCGAGCAGAATGCCGCGGGGCGGCGTTAGCCCGACCTGCTCGTAAATTTCGTCGTGCACGTGCGAATGCTCGATTACCGTATCGAGAATTCGTTTTATCTCTTGGAGGCCGGCGAGTGACGCAAAGTTTGATCCGCTCTTCTCGATGAAGAATTCGCGCGTGGCGCTGGGTTCCACTTCCTTCAGGCCGGCGAAAAAATCTTCACGCGTAACTTGCAGCGCGTCAAGTTGAGCGGACGTGGCGCCGTCGCTTTCCAGCGGGAAGGCCGATAAAAAGCCGCGCAAAGCATTCATGCCGACTTCCTGGCACAAGGCTTCGAGATCGGCTCCGACGAAGCCATGAGAATGTTCGGCAATCTCGCGCAAATCGACATCATGCGCGAGCGGCATGGCGCGGGTGTGAATTCTGAGAATCTGAAGGCGAGCCTGATTGTTGGGAACACCGATTTCGATTTCGCGATCAAAACGGCCGGGACGCCGCAGCGCGGGATCAAGAACTTCAGGAATATTGGTGGCGCCGATGACGATAACCTGGCCGCGGGCAACGAATCCATCCATCAAGCTGAGAAGTTGAGCGACGACGCGCTTTTCGACCTCGCCCGTGACTTCGGCGCGTTTCGGAGCTACGGCATCGATCTCGTCGATGAACAGGATTGCGGGGGCATGGCGCGCGGCTTCCTCGAACACCTCGCGAAGCTTGGCTTCGCTCTCGCCGTAGAACTTGCGCATGATCTCAGGACCGTTGAGGTGAATGAAGTGCACGCGGCTTTCGGCCGCTACGGCTCGAGCGAGCAAAGTCTTGCCGGTGCCGGGAGGGCCATACAACAAAACGCCTTTGGGCGCGAGAATTCCAAGGCGCTCGAAGATGCGCGGATACTTGAGCGGAAGTTCGACGATCTCGCGAACCCGCGCCACTTCACGCTCAAGGCCGCCGATATCTTCATAAGAGACGGAGGGAGCGCGGGCTGCGGTTTGATCGCCTTCGACGACGCGAATGTCGGTGCGTTTCCCGATCACGACGGCACCGGACGGAATGGTGCGCACCACCTGGAAGTTCACGGCTTTGGCGAACGTGGGCACGCGCACGACGGAACCTGTCATGACGGGGACGCCGACCAGGTCTTCAAGCATGCGTTCGGGCGCGATGGTAGCGGGGGCGGCGCCGATCCACAGCGGGGAGAAGCGCACGGCTACAGCATCCTGGCGTTCGATGACAGAGACGGTCACTTGCTCCTGCAAGCCCGCGCCGCAGTTGCTGCGGCAGGTGCCATCGATCTGGACCATGTCTTCGTGGCCATCGTCGGAGAGTTCGGCGCGCCCGACCGCGACGGTTCCGCCGGTGATTTTCAGCACATCGCCGGTGCGGGCGCCGATGCGGCGGAGGTCGGCGGGCGCGAGTCGCGCGATGGCGTGGCCGACATCCTCGACGCGCGCTTCTGCAACGCGCAGAGTGAGAGTCGTCGTGGAGGATGGGGAAAATTCTGTCATGGCATGCGGTGCAACTTTTTCCTGGGCAGCAAATCCGCCGGAAGACGCCTTGGGGCGGCCCTCCGCAGGATCGGCAGGGTGAGACGCAATGGCCGCACCGGTGGTGTCGTTTCCCAGGTCAGTCAATTCAATAATCCCCAGATCAGCAAACTTGAAGCCTCTTTGATGAAGTTAGCGCAAGATCTTTAACACGGCGCGATCGCTATCCCACAGAATTGCGAATCGCGAACTGGCCAGTCCCGCGAAATTACTTCCCTATCAAAACTTCTTAAGCACAATTTCTTCGACATCTTCGATGTGGCGGCGCATGGCGGCTTTGGCAGCTTCGGCATCGTGGCGCTTGATGGCAGCCAGAATCCGCCGGTGGCCCGAGAGTGATTTTTGCGGGCGACCTTCCACCTGCAAAGAACGCGCTCGCGTGTCGCGCAGCAAATCCATAAGAATGTCGATCACTTTCAGCACAACACTGTTATCGGAAGCCAAAGCAACGCTGTAGTGAAATTCAGCGTCTTCGGCGACGGCAGCGTCTCCCAGATGTTGTTTTTCTTCCTGGCGCCGAAGAATTTCTTCCATCTCGGATATTTCCTCAGGAGAAGCGTGAGTGGCGGCGCGTGCGGCCAGCGGCGGTTCGAGCATCTTGCGAAAATCCAATAGCTCGCTCACCAATTCCTTGCGTCGCTTCAGGGCATTGGCAAAAGGATTTACCAACGAGTCGGCCGAGACTTCGCGAACTATGGTTCCAGTGCCCTGACGCGGTTCAACCAGGCCCATTAATTCGAGGCCACGAATTGCATCGCGGATGGAACCGCGGCTTACTCGAAGGGTCTCGGCCAGTTCGCGCTCCGAAGGGAGTTTGTCGCCGGGCCGCATCTTTTTTAAAATCAGACGCTCGATCTGTTTGGCGACCTCTTCGTAGACGCGGTTTCGCCGGACAACTTCGAAATCGGGTTTGGCTGCAGCAGGCATGACAAGTGGTCCGATAAGTGGACCAGCCGACTAAGAGAGTATACTCCGATTGTCAAGCTGTCAACAAATCCTGCGCAGTTGTGCGGATTTGGCTGCAGAAAAGCTATTGCGAGGCTGCATTTGAATCGGAGCTGAATCTCGGACTTCGAATCTCGGATCCTGGCTCTCTACTTATTTGCGGCTCCTTTGATCTCTACCTCGACGTCGAAGGAAGCACATCGAAGAGAGGCTGCGCGGACGTTACTGACGGATTTTCATCTGCTACAGATATAGCAAGAATGCGGACTTTGTCGTCATTTGGCAGGGTCACGGTTTTTGTCCCCGCCGGCAAGTCGATCGGATAGGCAAACAAATAGGAGTAGCTGTAGGGAACATTCTCGCCTGCGGCGTTGTGATGATGCGAGCAGTACCATGCCAGGTCTGCACGCTTGATGTAGCCGGGCTTGATGCCGGTCATCTGACCGTAGTCGTCGTGGGATGTGTCTTTCGAGGTCCACTGGCGGTCATCCCATTGACCGATGAGTCCACCCCAGTTCTGGATGTTCAATTCGACTTTATTAGTTCCGACATCAAGGGTAGTTGTGGAATCAGCGTTCGACGAAGCTGCTACCAGGTATATGCGGTTATAGTGGCCAGCCGGCAGATCGATCGTCTGGCCTTTTGTAACAACCGCGTTGGGAGATCCTGTTTTCGCTGGAGAGAGTTTAAGTTTCACATCGTTGAATGTGATCTCCGCCGGCAGCATCTCGGCCGGCAGCGTATTGCCGTTGCCGTCAAAACCGCCTTCTGACCTTGTGCCGTCATTGCTGGCGGTTGCGAGGTTATAGGGGAGTGACACGGGCGCGGAACGCACCGCCGAAACCTTGGTGGATGCCGCAGCCAGCTTTACGGCAAAGGTGCGCGGCTGATAGGCGGAAAACGAAGTTAGCAGAGCGCCGCCGTCGACGGTTGCTGCTCCCACGGGCTGCTCCTGGCCGTTGACTTCGCGCGCGGCAGCGACCGGGGATGCGAATTGGATGCGGACGTTCGGCTGTGGCCTGCCATCGAGCTCAACCACGCGCACGACGATCTCGTCAGTCAGTTCCGCTTTTTTCAGGGCTAAGAGCCGAACCCTGGGGTTGCTGACCTTCAGCAAAGAAAACTCGCGGCCCAGCGCGCCGGCGTGACTGGATGTTTGAAAGGCAACCAGCGGATCATTCATACGCTGCGCCTGCCAATCGGTTTGGCCCTGACGCCAGTCACCGGCGTGGCCGGCGATTCCGTAGACGAATTCATGATGTCCGAGGTCCTGAGTGCCCTGGTCGGGATAACCGCCGCGCGTGCCCGGCGTGCGGATCAGCGTAAGGCGGATGGTGTGGTCGTTCGGCTTGTCCGAGCCATTCTTGCAGTCGGTGAGAATGGTGGCACCGAATTCGCCACTGATGTCGGTCAAGTCGATCCACTGGTGCGATGGCACTTCGAATTTCTTCGGCTCAGCGGTGGGCCGCTCGATCGTGCCAATATCCCAGTTATAGGTGGCCATCTGATTCGAAGACGTCAGAGGAAAAGTTGCTTTGAGATTTGATTCCCTGGTGTTCCAGTCGACCGCGTTTGCCACCTCAACGCGCCTGCCAGCATCGCCAGCGGAAAGGCGGATGGTCTGAACAAACCGGGAACCTGCAGTTTCGCGGGAAACTTCAATGGCGACGCGGGCGGGACCATTCTCCACAACTCGAATTTTTGCCGGACCGCCGACGTAGGCCTTCGGAGCAGCCTGCTCCTGGTCCCAATCCATATTCCACGCGGGCCATTGTTGCGGATTGTCATAAGAAATGGCAAGGCGTGCGGGAGCGGCCAGCAATTCCTTGCCAATCGATTTGTCGAAAATGCTGGCGATATCGCCATTCGCATCCAGTTTCACGCGGTAGTAGGAGTTCTCTAGAGAATCTTCAGAGACTTGGAGTGCGCGATGATCGCCTACAACACTCGACCCAGGGAGCACATCGTAAACCGCATAGCCGACGGATGGAGCCTTGGCTACGAAGATCACTTTGCCATTCGCAATCTGCGCGGGAACTTTTTTGCCATCGGGACCGGTGACTTGCACTGCCTGAGGCATTTCACCGGGGAAGTTTACGGTGGCCTCGACCGCCTCTTCGCGCGAGATATTCAGCGGGTTGAAGACAACAAGCGGGATGCCCTTAGACGAGGTGTTTAGCGCGGCAGACACAGCCTCGGTTGCGTTGGTGAGGACGCCGGCGAACTGATTCATCGCAATTACATCGTCATTCCAGGCGAACTCGTAAGACTTGGGAGTGGCGGTTCCGGCGGCGAGGTCGTGAAAGTGGCCGCCCATCACGAGGGTCCAAGCATCATTCAAACGCTGCAAAGGATAGGGGCGCGCACCAAGCCATTCCGCTGCAATCGAGGATTTCTCGGCGGCATCGGCCAGCAATTCTTCTTTTCGCAGCCAGCGCTTCTGGTATGCCTGTGAGGTGAGCGAGCCGGCGGAATGATTAGTCAATTCCATTTCGCCGGTATAGCGCGGAAGTCCGGCGGCCTCGGAGGGCGTGATATCGAGAAACATCTGGTCGGCGTTGGCGGAGATCACATGAACGGGTCCACCCCCCAACTGCACCGGCGCTCCCTGCTCATGAGAGAAGCGCGAAAAGTAAGGGTCTACGTCTGGCGGTAAGCCGGCTTTGCCGCCTGTGATGATGGCTTCGAGACGCTTCACAGATTCTTCGTTGGGCGTTCCGCCGATGTCGCCCGTACCGTAATAGTGATAGTCAGTGAACACCCGGCTCACTCTGCCGTTCAGTTCAACCCGCGCAGCCCAGTCGCTTTGGTGCCGCTCGGACTCTCGATCCTTACGCATTTGAGATTCGGTTTTCTGCTGATTGCGCACAGCAAGGTATTCTTCAACCTGGGCGGCATCGAGGGTCGAATTGGTTTGGTCGGCGTGTACCACCTGCTGCCGAAGAGGTTGTAGCTTCTTGTCCAGACCATCGAGAACTTCATCTGGAGGTAATGGAGGAAGCGGCTTGCTCAAGTCGCTGTTGATTCCTCCTGAATAATCGCCAGGATTCAGACCTGCCAGCACGCTCTCGCCATCCGGGCCCACCCACACGCCCACATTGAATGGCGTGCCTTCGGGAGTTTTCTCGAGCGATTCAGGGCCTCCGCCGGGAGCGGACGATCCCCATACGAGCTTCTGCGTGGAGAATCCTTTTACGCCGGAGTGAGCGAGGATGGTCGGCAGCGACGAGGGAAAACCAAAGCAATCAGGCAGCATGTATTCCGCGCTGGCCTTGCCGAGTTCTTTGCGGAACCAATTATTTCCATAGAGAATTTGGCGAATAATGGTCTCGGCACTGGGGGTGTTTACGTCGCCCTCTTCCATGGACGAGCCTGCGGGGAACCAGCGTCCTTCGTCCACATATTTCTTTAGCCTGGCGAAGTCGGCGGGAAAATATTCTTTCATGAAGCGGTAGCGGTTGGCGCCGCTGAAATTGAAGACGTAGTGAGGATATTTGTCGAAGAGGGCGAAGTTATCTTCCATCGTCTTGCGGATGTATTCACTGATGACCTGGGGATACTCCCATCGCCATTCCGTGTCGAGGTGAGCGTAGCCGACTACGTAAAGAGTGGGCTGTTTGCTCAAATCGGGTTTATCGGCGGTTTGCGCGCGGACCACGGTGAGCAATGTGAGGGAGCAAAGGAGTATCGCTATGAAACTGGAGACGAATCGTCGCATGTATAAAAGGTCTCCTGTAGGAGGAAGTCCGCTTCCGCGGCCGCGGGTATTGTTACACGTTCGCGGAGTAGCTTCCACAGGAGGACTGCCGTAAATGACGGCCAGCTCGGCGGCAAAAGGACTTTCTCTTCCAGAACTGAAGGCATATGATGGCGTCCACGGAGCGGCGAATGGCGTTCGCGGCTAATAAGGACGCGGTTACGGAGCTCGATGTTCTGTGGATCACGGCCGGCCTCGGCTGCGATGGCGACACAATCGCGATGACCGCAGCTACCCAGCCCAGCATCGAAGATATAGTTCTCGGACAAATTCCCTGGATTCCAAAAGTCAACCTGCATAATCCATTTTTGGCCGCGGCCAATGGCGACGATTTTCTGAAACCTTTCTACGAAGCCGCAGACGGGAAGAGGGAGAATTTCATTCTCGTGGTCGAGGGATCGATCCCGAACGAGAACAATAAAGAGGAAGGATATTGGGCTTCGCTCGGCACTGACTCAAAGACCGGCCAGCCAATTACCACTTGTGAATGGATTGACCGTCTCGCTCCCCATGCGTGGGCCGTGGTGGCGGCGGGAACTTGCGCCACTTATGGCGGCATTCACGCGATGGAAGGCAATCCCACGGGATGTGTGGGGCTGCCCGATTATCTGGGCTGGAAATGGAAGTCGAAGGCGGAGATCCCTATCGTGTGCGTGCCCGGTTGCCCGGTGCAGCCAGATAATTTCATGGAGACGCTCCTCTATTTGCTCTACATGGCGTCCGGCCGCGCGCCCATGATTCCGCTGGATGAGGCGCTGCGTCCTATGTGGCTTTTTGGCAGCACCGTGCATGAAGGTTGCGATCGCGGCGGTTATTACGAGCAAGCGCAGTTTGCCGAGGAGTATGGATCTCCGCTTTGCATTGTGAAGCTGGGATGCTGGGGGCCGGTGGTTCAGTGCAACGTGGGGAAGCGGGGCTGGATGGGCGGGATCGGCGGCTGCCCGAACGTGGGAGGAATTTGCATTGGATGCACCATGCCCGGCTTTCCCGACAAGTTCATGCCGTTTATGAATCAGCCGCCGGGCTCTCTTTTATCTTCGGCTGCGGTTCAGACTTATGGACGAGCCATTCATGCCCTGCGGCGCTTCACGCAGGCATCGCTGAACAAAGAACCAAGCTGGCGGAAACCGATGTCCGGCAAAGTGCAACCAAGCATCAAAACACAAAGCTGACGTGGAGTTGAGCGTAGTGAGGGTTGGGGTGTTGCTTAAGGAATAAGAATGGTTTCGTTCTCGTGGCCGAACAATACGAACAATGCGAACGGCGGGCCCTCCGGTCATTCTGCGGTAGACGATTCTGATTTGAGTTCGGCCGAGGCCGAGGAAATCCTGCACGGCCTCGCTGGTGTGTTCAGTCCTCACCGCAATCCCGCCAATTCCAGGCACATCGTATATTCGCCGGAAGGGTCAGAGCAGGAATGTTCGGAAGAGGCGCAACTTCCTAACCTGGAGGCTCGATATCGTGCCTTAGTGGAGCAGATTCCCGCGGTGGTTTTCATGGCGTATCTCGATCGCGGGATTGGCGAGGCCTACGTGAGCCCGCAGATTGAAGCGGCGCTCGGATTTTCTCAAGAAGAGTGGCTGGAAGATCCGGTGCGATGGTACCGCCATATTCATCCGGAAGACAAACAACGCTGGAGCACCGAGGCGGCAGAGATGTTTCTGACCGGCAATCCGCTGCGTTCCGCGTATCGGGTTCTGTCGCGCGACGGGCGCGTGATTTGGTTTCATTGCGAAGCCAAGATGATCCGCAAGGAGAACGGCGAGCCTTGGTTCATTCATGGGGTGGGCTTCGACATTACCGATCTAAAGCGGACTGAAGAAGCGTTGCAGAAAGAACGCAACGTAGTTTCAGCCATTCTCGATACAGTGGGCGCTTTGGTGGTGGTGCTCGATGCGGAAGGCCGAATCGTCCGCTTCAATCGCGCGTGCGAGCAGATGACGGGCTACTCCTTCCCGGAGGTTCATGAAAGGTTTATTTGGGATTTATTTTTGGATCCTACGGAGGCGGAACGGTTCAGGGCGTCTTTCAAAATAATGCGCGCCAATGATTCTCCCCAGGAGTACGAGAGCAGTTGGGTGACGCGCGACGGAAGGAAAAGAATAATTGCGTGGTCCACAACCGTGCTCCCCGGAGCCAACGGAGGTAGTACTTCTTACAACATCGCGTCCGGGATTGATATCACCGAGCGAAAGCGGGCTGAAGCCAAGTTCCGCGGACTGCTGGAGGCGGCACCTGACGCGGTAGTTGTGGTTAATCGAGAAGGCCGGATTGTGATTGTGAACGCGCAGGTGGAAAAATTATTTGGCTACCGGCGTGAGGAGTTGCTGGGCCAGCAACTTGAATTGCTGGTACCGGCGCATCTGCGGCACAAGCATCCCGACCACCGCAAGAGTTTTTTTGAAGAGCCGCGGGTTCGTCCCATGGGAACGGCAGGCACAGAGCTATTTGGCTTGCATAAAGATGGGCATGAATTTCCGGTAGAGATCAGCTTAAGTCCACTGGAGACGGAAGAAGGCATTTTAGTTTCAAGCGCGATTCGCGACGTCACCGAACGGAAGCGCCTGGAGAAAACGATTCTTGAAATCAGTTCCCGGGAGCAGCGCCGCATTGGGCAGGACTTGCACGATGGATTGGGCCAGCACCTGACCGGCATCGCATTCATGAGCAAGGTGCAAGAGCAAAAGTTGGCAGAAAAATGTCTTCCTGAGGCCGGGGACGCCGCAAAGATTGTGAACCTGGTCAATGAAGCGATCCACAAAACGCGCGAATTGGCGCGCGGATTGTCGCCCGTAGTGTCTGACGCGCGAGGATTGATGTCGGCTTTACAGCAATGGGCGGGGGAAGTAGAAGATCTATTCGCGGTCAGTTGCCGGTTTCAGTGTTTTACTCCGGTACTGATCCATGACGACACAGTAGCTACACATCTTTATTACATTGCCCGGGAAGCGGTGAACAACGCAATCAAGCACGGACATGCCGGCACGATTTTTATTCGCCTGGCGGCCGACGATCGCCAGGGAGTACTTTCCATTCAGGATGACGGATGTGGAATCGGTAAGGTTCTGCCGGGCAATAAAGGAATGGGCATGCACCTGATGAACTACCGGGCCAGAATGGTGGGAGGTTCGCTAGGAGTGCGTCGCGCCGAAAGCCGTGGAACTGTGGTTACATGTGTGTTTCCGGTTGTCGCGGCAGGCGAGGACCAGGAATGAGGTAAAAGAGGTAAAAATGAGCGTGACTTTGAAAGTGCAAGCTCAAGCCCCCACGAAGAAGAGAATCCTCGTAGTCGATGATCATCCCATTGTGCGTCAAGGTCTGGCGCTGATGGTTAACCGCGAGCCTGATCTAGTAGTTTGCGGCGAGGCCGAGGATGCTACGGGAGCAATGCTGGTGTTGGCGTCGGCACGTCCGGACGTTCTCATCGTAGACATTTCGCTAAATGGTCCCGATGGCCTTGATCTACTGAAGAATATTCGCACTACTCATCCCGGACTTCCAGTTCTGATCCTGTCGATGCACGATGAGTCGATTTATGCGGAACGGGCGCTTCGCGCCGGCGCGAATGGCTACATCATGAAACAAGAGGCCACCGACAAGGTGCTGGTGGCGGTGCGGCGGATTCTCGGTGGTGAGATTTACGTGAGCGATCGTGTCGCCAACAAGATACTGAAGCACTACATCACGGGTTCCGGCACGCTACGAAACTCGACCATCGCGGATCTCAGTGACCGCGAGCTGGAAGTGTTTCGCTTGATCGGAGAGGGCCACGGAACGCGGCAGATTGCCGAAGAACTGCACATCAGCGTGAAGACGGTGGAATCTTATCAGGCCCACATCAAGGAAAAGCTCTCGCTGCGCAGCGCCCGCGAGCTGATGCAGCATGCAATTCAGTGGAGCATGAACGAAAAAACTGCCTGAGTTGCTGCCGGCACAGCTGAATCCGCGCCCCTGATAAGAATCCCTGCATCATCATTTCTACATCTTCTCTCCATCTCCAAGGTGAAATCTCCCTCTCAAAGTGAATCTCTTCGAGGTTAAGCTGTGCACACATCCGCAATTCGGCTTTCTAAGGGGCTGGCTGTAGGGGAATCCCTGTTGCAATTTTAGGGTTTTCCACCCGGCGCAAAAAGTGGCACTCCCGCTTGTCGAGTGTCCCGGGATTGTTGATTCTAACTTTCGTACGCCCAAGACTCGGAGTTCACTCCTCCTTGGTTTGTCTTTATCGAGTTTGTGCGATCCCTTGTCTGACAAGGAATTCGACGGCCTCCGTCCTTAACAGAATTGCTCAGGAAAGGAGAACCCAGTATGGCAGCACAACCGGTTCCGTACGGTCGGGTCACACAAAAACCATCGCCGGTCGCCGAGGTACATATTCTATGGATCACGGCCGGCCTAGGCTGCGATGGAGATTCGGTGTCAATCACCGCAGCAACTCAACCCAGCATTGAAGATGTGTTGTTGGGAGCAATTCCCGGACTTCCGAAGGTGCACTTGCATAATCCCGTGCTGGCTTATGAAGTCGGTGACGACTTCATGAAGTACTGGTATCTCGCGGAGGAGGGAAAAATCGATCCGTTTGTTCTTGTCGTGGAAGGGTCCATTCCTAATGAAAATATAAAGAAAGAGGGATATTGGGCAGGGCTCGGAACCGATCCGAATACGAAGCAGCCCATCACCACCAACGAGTGGATCGATCGTTTGGCTCCCAAGGCGCTGGCAGTAGTGGCCTGCGGAACTTGCGCCACTTACGGCGGGATTCACGCCATGGAGGGCAATCCTACAGGCTGCATGGGCCTTGCGGATTATCTGGGTTGGGATTGGAAGTCAAAGGCTGGCCTGCCGATCGTGAACGTTCCGGGATGTCCAGTACAACCGGATAACTTCATGGAAACCGTTCTCTACCTTCTTTACCAGGTGGCGGGACTGGCTCCGATGATTCCGCTCGACGAACAACTGCGTCCGACATGGCTGTTCGGCAAGACGGTTCACGACGGCTGCGACCGCGCCGGCTACTACGAGCAGGGCGATTTCGCCGAAGTGTACGGTTCGCCAAAGTGCATCGTGAAGCTAGGATGCTGGGGGCCGGTGGTGAACTGCAACGTCCCAAAGAGAGGATGGATGGCTGGAATCGGCGGCTGCCCCAACGTCGGCGGCATTTGCATCGGATGCACTATGCCGGGTTTCCCGGACAAATTTATGCCTTTCATGGACGAACCGCCCGGAGCCCACGTATCCAGCAGCGCGATCGGAGTATATGGCCGGGCCATTCGAGCACTACGTTCGATCACGCAAAATACGGTGAACAAAGAACCCAGGTGGCGACACCCGGGCGCGGAATTGACCACCGGATACCGTCCCCGAGCTTACTGAAATCTAAAGGAGCGATCCAATGAGCACTGTTACCGCACCGACCCAGGATGTTTCCAGCAAGAAGAGGAATCTGGTCGAGATGAATTGGGACCCGATCACTCGGATCGTGGGCAGCCTGGGCATCTTCACCAAGATCGATTTTGAAAACCGTCACGTCGTCGAGTGCCATAGCACGTCGTCCATCTTTCGCGGGTATAGCATTTTCATGAAAGGAAAAGACCCGCGCGACGCCCACTTTATTACCAGCCGCATCTGTGGAATTTGTGGCGACAACCATGCCACCTGCGCGACCTATGCGCAAAACATGGCTTTCGGAATTCGGCCTCCCGACATTGCCGAGTGGATCGTAAATCTTGGCGAGGCCGCGGAGTACATGTTCGATCACAATATTTTCCAGGACAACCTGGTCGGGGTGGACTTCTGCGAGCAAATGGTGAAGGAAACCAATCCGAAGGTCTGGACAAAAGCGCAATCAACACAGGCGCCACACTCCAATCTGCATGGGTACCGCACCATCGCGGACATCATGACCGCGCTCAATCCATTTACGGGAGCGTTTTACCTTGAAGCTCTGCAGATGAGCCGCATGACCCGTGAGATGTTTTGCCTGATGGAAGGCCGCCACGTGCATCCTTCTACTCTCTATCCAGGTGGAGTCGGCACTGTGCCCACAGTACAACTGTTCACGGATTACATTGTCCGGCTCATGAAGTATGTGGAATTTATGAAGAAGGTGGTTCCGCTTCACGACGACCTGTTCGATTTCTTCTATGACGCTCTGCCAGGATATGAAGAGGTTGGACGCCGTCGAATTCTGCTTGGGTGCTGGGGATCATTTCAAAATCCCAAGGTCTGCG
The DNA here is from genome assembly GCA_963842075.1 of uncultured Acidobacteriota bacterium. GTDB lineage: Bacteria > Acidobacteriota > Terriglobia > Terriglobales > Acidobacteriaceae > Sulfotelmatobacter. The sequence goes on from CAWJFA010000027.1 coordinate 41,983, forward strand.
ATTACAAGTACGAAACCATGACTGAATGGGGCCGGGCCATGTACGTTACGCCCGGAGTCGTGGTGGACGGCAAGCTGGTGACAACCGATCTTGTTGACATCAATCTGAACATGCGGATTTTGCTGGGCAGTTCTTACTACGACGATTGGAAGAACTCCGAGACGTTCGTGAAGACGGATCCGCTCGGGAATCCGGTTGACAAGAATCATCCCTGGAATCAGACCACGATCCCTCGTCCGCAAAAGCGCGACTTCGGTGGCAAGTACACGTGGGTGATGTCGCCGCGCTGGCTCGACAAACGGACGGGCGACCACCTTGCGCTCGATACCGGCGGCGGTCCGATTGCGAGGCTCTGGGCAACAGCGCTCGCGGGGATCGTGGACATCGGCTACATCAAGGCCACGGGGCACAGCGTGAAGATGTACTTGCCCAAGACCGCGTCTAAGCCTGAAGTTGAGTTCGAATGGAAGATTCCGAAGTGGAGCAATGCCATTGAGCGCGACCGGGCGCGGACGTACTTCCAAGCCTACGCGGCATCGGCGGCCCTTTACTTCGCGGAAAGAGCGCTGCAGGAGTTGCATGCGGGAAGAACAAAGACCTGGACCGACTTCAAAGTGCCCGAAGAGGCCATCGGTTGCGGGTTCCACGAGGCAGTTCGAGGAGTGCTCTCGCATCACGTAGTGATACGCAAGGGCAAGATCGCGAACTACCACCCTTATCCTCCGACGCCGTGGAATGCCAATCCCCGGGATATTTATGGCACTCCAGGCCCTTACGAAGATGCGGTGCAGAATACTCCAATCTTCGAAGAGAACGGTCCGGATAAATTCAAGGGCATCGATATCATGCGCGCGGTGCGGAGCTTCGACCCTTGTTTGCCGTGCGGTGTGCACATGTATCTGGGGAACGGCAAAGTTCTGGAGACGCATCATTCCCCCATGTTTGGCCTCCAACCGTGACTGGAGTCCGTTCATAAAGGAGTGAGGGTGATAGAAATTAACGGCGCTCTCACTCCTACTTTTTTGCTGTTACGGATTTAGTGCATCGGAAACTTTCTAATTAAGGAGCATCGTGGCCGACAGCAAAGATTTTCGAGAAGACATGCAGCGCATCGGCGGATTGGTTCAGGAAATAGAATCGATTGCCGATCCTGCGGTGCGAGCCACTACGAAGAATTTGATGCAGTCGCTGATGGACCTGCACGGTGCTGCGCTGGAGAAGGCGCTCGACATCGTTGCCGAAGCCGGAGAGCCGGGCATGAATATTATTGACCGGCTCGGCCGTGATTCGCTGGTCAGCAGCGTTCTGATTCTTTACGGGCTGCATCCCGAAGATATTGAGACCCGGGTGGTGAAGGCCGTGGAGCGCGTGAGGCCGCAGTTACGAAAGCAGGGCTGCGAAGTGGAACTGCTTGGCACGGAAAATGGCGCGATCCGGTTGCGCGTCGAAACTGGTTCTCATACGTGCGGGTCAACTGCCAAGACCTTGCAGTCTAGCCTGGAAGGCGCGATGTATGACGCGGCTCCAGATCTGATTTCGCTGACAATTGAAGGTTTTGAAGAGAAGCCGGGTACCGGATTTGTGGCGCTGGACAAACTTGTGGGAACCGGCGTGGGACACTTGATACCGCCTCAGGTGCAGTTGGAAACGCAGAGCGGCGATTAGGATTGAAGGATTTCTGACAATGAGCGCAGGCTTCACGGGATCTGGCGATGGCTTTGGAGCGCTCCTGCAGTTTGCGCGCCGCGAGCGGCCGCTCGAGCGCTGTGAGCTGTGCAGTCTCGGTTTGCGGCACGAGCATCAGCACCTGCTTGAAGTGGCGCAGCGCAAGCTCATATGCACTTGCGAAGCCTGCGCGATTCTGTTCAGCGGCCAGGGCGTGAAGTTCAAGCGCGTGCCCCGGCGAGTGCTTTCGTTACCGAACTTCAACCTCAGCGACGCTGAGTGGAATGGCTTGATGATTCCGATCAACATGGCCTTCTTCTTTAAGAACAGCATCGAGAACCGCATGATCTCGATGTATCCCAGTCCGGCTGGGGCGACGGAATCGCTGCTGGAGTTGGAGGCATGGAATGACGTTGCGGCGCGAAATCCGGTGCTAAGCACGATGGAACCGGACGTGGAAGCGCTGCTCGTAAACAGGTTGGGATATTCGCGTGGATACTCGGCGCCAGAGTATTACCTGCTGCCGATCGATGAATGTTACAAGCTTGTCGGGTTGATTCGTATGCACTGGAAAGGGCTTTCTGGCGGAACTGAGGTGTGGCGAGAGCTAGGCGAGTTCTTCAAGAGTGTGAAGGCGAAATCAGTTGGGATCGATTCAGTTGGGATCGACGAAGGCGCCAAGATGGGAGGGGGATCTCATGCCTGATTTGAGCTTTCAGGTCGAAGGCGTCGAGACTGTTCCACATGCAGCGTCTCCCCTGCTGGCCTTCAAACTTCGCGTCACCAATTTCAATAGCGACGAACCGATTCATACAGTGGCGCTGCGCTGCCAGATCATGCTCGAGGTTACACGCCGCAAATACACGCCAGAGGATCAGGAGCGGCTGCTCGATCTGTTCGGCGAACCCAGCCGGTGGGGCCAGACGCTGCGAAGTCTGTTGTGGACGCATGCCAACATCGTGGTTCCTTCGTTTAAGGGAGATACTCTGGTCGATCTGCCTGTGCCATGCACTTTCGATTTCAACGTGGCCGCTACGAAATATTTTGACGGGCTGGCTGACGGCGAAGTCCCCATCTGCCTGCAGTTCAGCGGAACAGTTTTTTATGCAAGCGCGGAAGCGGGCCTGCAGGTCGCGCCTATTTCCTGGGACAAGGAAGCACGGTTCAAACTTCCGGTAAGAGTCTGGCGCGAGATGATGGAGTCTTACTATCCCAACAGCGCGTGGCTCCGTTTGCACAAGGACGCTTTCGATCGCCTGTATCAATACAAAGTGAGGCACGGCATTCCCACGTGGGAAGAGGCTCTGGAGCAAATCATTCCGGTGGAAGAGACCGTGGGCCGATGAATCTCACGACGGTGGAGAAAATCGCGAAAGCGGTGCTGTACGAGGGATACATGCTCTATCCCTACCGGCCGTCGTCGGTAAAAAATCAGCAGCGCTGGAATTTCGGGGTGCTTTGCCCTCAGTCTTATAGCGAAACGCAGAATGGCAGCGAGGCCTGCAGCATGCAGACGGAATGCCTGGTGGATGGCAGTTCTTTTACCGGGATTGAAGTTCGTGTCCGATTTCTGCAATTAGTGATGCGTTCAGTTGGCGAATTGTCCGCGCCCGTGACCGAACTGCGGCCCGGCGCAATTCCGGAGTTTCATCCGGTGGAAAAGCTTTCGGTGAACGGCCACGTCTATCAAGGTTGGCAGGAGGCGGTGGAGCGCGAGTTGATTATCCCGGTTCGCAACTTGGAAGCGTTGAATTGCAATCCCCTGAGTCAGGGCTTTGCCTTTTCCGCGGAAAAGGAATTTGAGCTTCTGCGCGATTCAGGTGTTGAGACCGTCGGCATTCTTGTACGCGAACGACATTCCCTTCTAGGCGAAGTGGAAGTTGCCGCAACCCAGAAAGGCAACGGCGCCTTCAAAGTGAGCGTGCGCATTCGCAACATCACTCCTTTTGAAGTTGAGAATGAAACAAGCCGCGAGGATGCGTTGTTGAGCGCGCTAGTTTCGGCGCATACCATTCTTGGCGTGCAGGATGGCCGGTTTGTCTCGCTGCTTGCGCCTTCGCCTGAAATGAGCGAATTTGCCGCGAGCTGTAAGAACGTCGGAACTTGGCCTGTGCTGGTCGGAGAGGAAGGCGATTGCGATACGATGCTCTCTTCTCCAATCATTCTTTACGACTATCCACAGATTGCGCCGGAAAGCGCCGGGGATCTGTTCGATGGAACTGAGATTGACGAAATTCTTTCCCTGCGGATCCTGACGTTGACCGAGGACGAAAAGCGCGAGATGAGTCAGTCAGATGAGCGGGCCCGCCAGATCCTGGAACGCACCGAAACCATGCCGGTGGAACATTTGATGAAGCTGCACGGAGTGCTGCGAGGGCTGCGGCCGGTTAAGGAGGAGACTCAGTGAACGAATGGGAGTGGCAACTCCTCGAAGAAAAGACTCCAGTCGATCACCTGGAGATCTCGGGAGTCGAAGTGAGGACGGGCAGCCGAGTGCGCCTGCGGCCGCGCGCGGGCGGCGACATAATGGACATCGCGCTGGCCGGACAGATCGCGACCATCGAATGTATCGAACAGGATTACGAAGGCAAGCAGCACGTTTGCGTGGTCCTGGATAATGATCCCGGCAAAGATTTGGGTTTGCTCCGCCAGCCCGGCCATCGCTTTTTCTTTGACGCCGAAGAAGTGGAACCACTCTCGCAGGACGAGATTTCGCAAACTAGCGCGGCGCCGAAGCCGATGATCCTGGTGGCTGGAATCGGCAATATCTTTCTTGGAGATGACGGTTTTGGAGTGGAAGTAGTTCGCCGTCTGGCCGAGCGACGCTTGCCAAATGCCGTGCGCGTAGCTGATTTTGGTATTCGCGGTTTCGACCTTGCGTATGCACTGCAAGACGGGTACGAAACCACGATCCTGGTGGACGCTTGTCCGCACGGCGAGGCGCCGGGAACGCTTTATGTCATCGAGCCTGACTTGAACATGTTGGATGATGCCAACGCGGCGCGGGGCGCGATCGAAGCGCACGCGATGAATCCGGATAGCGTGCTGCGCATGGCGCGAGCGATGAATATCGAAGTGAAAAATATGTTGCTGGTCGGCTGCGAACCGGAGACTCTCGGCGGCGAAGAAGGTCAGATGGGGCTGAGCGCCACGGTTGAAGGCGCCGTGGAGCACGCGGTAAAACTTGTGGAATCGTTGATCGATAAACTAATGAGCACCAACAGGCCAGGTTCAACCCAGTGAATATCCCGCGATAAAAGGAGACTGCCGTGGCAAGCGAAAAAAATGGTAACGGAGGCATCAGTGACAAGGACACGCTGTTCATGCTGAGCGGAGTCGCGCTTGTGGTTTTCGGGACGGGGCTGATTCTTTCCAATCCGATTGCCAAACGCTATCTCAGTCAGTTCGGTATCGGCGATCTGGCTCAAGCCGCGTTGCCGGATCTGGATCGCTACCTGAAACTGCGGGCGATGTGACCATGCAAGAGAAAAGAAATGTCGGCTGTGAGGCCAGGGGGCAGATTTGTCCACAGTAGAGATGGCGCAGACGACGGTTCGATATTTAATTGATGGCAAGAAGAGTACTTTCACTGTGCGAGCTTTCGCTACGGGCATGCTTTCAGCATTTGCGCATAACCCGACTATTGCGATTCCCGAGTTCGAGGGCGAGATACAGCTAAATCCAGACGCGATACAGCAGAGTTCTTTACGGCTGGTAATTCACTCGTCTTCACTCACGGTCACCGATGACATTCGCGAAAAGGATCGGATGGAGATCGACAAAACGATGCACGAGGAAGTTCTCGAGTCGAGTTCGTTTCCCGAGATTGTGTACGAAAGTTCGCGCCTATCTGTGAGCAAGACTGGCGGAGGGCAATACTGGGGCACGATGACTGGGGAACTGACATTGCACGGCGTGCAACGAAGCCAGCCTGTTTCCGTGCGCATTTCATTGAACGGTGACGTGCTGCGGGCAACGGGAGACTTCTCGGTGCGGCAAAGCGATTATGAAATTCGTCCGGTTTCGGCGGTAGGGGGAACGGTTAAGCTCAAGGACGAACTAAAGTTTTCGTTCGATATTTCCGCTCGCAAGCAAGCATAATATCGCGAGCATGGTTAATCACAGTTAATATGGATCACGGTTAATAAGGATAAAGACAAGTAGAGTCATGACGTCGCTGGAGGATGCCAGATGTGTTTAGCCATACCAGGGAAGATCGTCGAGATCTCTGCCGAGAATCCAACATCCGCGCTGGTCGAAGTGATCGGCGTGAGGCGGAAAATTGATCTAGGCTTGCTGGAGGATGACAAGCCGGCGCCCGGCGACTGGGTGCTCGTGCATGTAGGTTTTGCCATGAGCAAGATCAGTGAGCAGGACGCCGCCGACCAGATGAACACGCTCAGAATGTTGGGCGAGATCGACGGAGCGATGCAAGAAGTGAAAGGATACGGATTGGCGGACTTGAATTAATGCGGGCCCGTGGGGCGGCACGATGGAGCGAAGTATGAGATTTGTGGATGAGTTCCGCCAACCCGAATTAATTTCGAAGACGGCTGAAGAGATTCGCCGTCTCGCAGGCACGAAACGCCACTACCGCATGATGGAAGTCTGTGGCGGACATACACATGCCATCTATCGTTTCGGCCTGAAAGATATACTTCCGGACAATATCGAGTTGATCCACGGCCCGGGCTGCCCGGTGTGCGTGCTTCCGATGGGAAGAATCGACGATGGGCTTGCGATCGCGCAGCAACCCGATGTGATATTCGCCGCGTTCGGCGACATGATGCGTGTGCCCGGCACTCAGGGCAGCCCGCTTGAGCACAAAGCCCGGGGCATGGACGTTCGCATTGTGTATTCGCCATCCGATGCGTTGAAGTTGGCCCGGCTGAATCCCGACAAGCACGTGATGTTCTTCGCCATCGGATTTGAAACCACGGCACCCTCAACCGCTCTGACCATGATGCGAGCCAAGGCCGAAGGCATTCAAAACTTCTCAGTGTTTTGCAATCACGTGACGATCATCCCGGCCATTCGGGCGATTCTGGATTCTCCCGATATGCGTCTCGACGCCTTTATCGGACCAGGCCACGTGTCGACCGTGATCGGTTGCCGACCTTATGAGTGGATCGCGCATAACGAACGCAAGCCGATCGTAGTCTCGGGCTTTGAGCCTTTGGACATGCTGCAATCTATTGTCATGCTGCTGCGCCAGCTGAAGGCAGGAGAAGCCAAGGTTGAGAATCAATACAAGCGCGTTGTTCCCTGGGAGGGCAACCGCGCCGCGCTTCGCGCCATGGCCGAGGTTTTTCAGTTGCGTCCTTATTTCGAATGGCGCGGTTTGGGATTTATCTCGCAGTCGGCGCTTCGAGTTAAGGACAAGTACGCCGAGTTCGACGCGGAGCAGCGCTTTGAGGTGCCCGGCATCCGCGTGACCGATCCCAAGGCGGCGCAGTGCGGAGAGGTTTTGAAAGGTGTATTGAAGCCGCATCAGTGTAAACTTTTTGGACGCGAGTGCACGCCGGAGCATCCTATTGGCGCACTCATGGTTTCGACGGAAGGATCATGCGCCGCGTATCACAGCTACGAACACCGCAAGGCAGCAATGGTGAGTCTGAGTCCGATCGCCTGAGCGCTGCGGCCATTTTGCCTGCCGATGCCGCACCCATCCGCTTCCGCGATGCGCAAATCGAAATGGCACACGGCGCCGGAGGCAAAGCCAGCCGAAAGCTCGTCGAAGGATTGTTCGCTCCGCTGTTGTTCGGCGCAACTCCTGGCCCACTCGGCGACGCTGCCCACGTGGACATCAACGGGACGAAGGTTGCGATCACTACCGATAGTTTTGTGGTTAAGCCCCTGAGTTTTCCGGGCGGCTCGATCGGCGAGCTTGCTATCAACGGCACCGTGAACGATCTGGCTGTTGCTGGAGCAAAAGCTGAGGCTCTTGTCGTTACTTTTGTTCTGGAGGCCGGGCTACCTACGCCAGTTCTCGAGGCCGAAGTTCGAGCTATGGCAAAAGCCGCGCGGGACGCGGGTGTCCGCATCGCGGCCGGCGATACTAAAGTCGTGGAACATGGCAAAGCCGATCAGATGTACGTTACGACCACCGGAATCGGGCACCTGCTTACTGGCGTGAAGATCGATCCTCGCTCGGTGCGGGTGGGCGACAGAATTCTGCTGTCTGGTCCGATCGGAGATCATGGCATCACTATTCTGCTGGCGCGCGGTGAACTTGATCTCGAGGCCGACCTTCGATCCGACACGCGTTCCGTGTTTCCGCTGGTCGAGACTCTGGTTAGGGCCGCCGGGGCCGGCGTACGCTGGATGCGCGATCCAACTCGCGGCGGCGCCGCGACATCTTTGAATGAGTTGGCGCGCGATTGCGGCTTGGGGATGGTTCTTTTCGAAGATCAAATTCCGGTGCGCGATACTGTTCGTGGCGCATGTGAGTTGCTGGGACTCGATCCGCTACACATTGCAAATGAGGGCCAGTTTTTGGCGGTTGTTTCTCCCGAGTATGCCGATGCGGCGATTAACGCGCTGAGCCTAGCTCTGGGAGGAAGTGAAGCGCAAGTAATCGGCGAAGTTCGTGAACAGCCTGCCGGGACGGTACTGGTGACAACCCTTTACGGGGGCAGCCGAATCGTAGATATGCTGGTAGGCGATCCCTTGCCACGAATTTGTTAGACGCGAATTATTAAATGAAGATGATGTCACAAACTGACGCGACGGCGACGACCGCCAATCTTGCGAGCCGGATCGAAGGGCGTCTTCTCGAGCGGAACCAACTCTTCGAGCGCTTCTTCGCACGCGAAGCGGCGCGCCTGGCTGAAGCTTGCCGCGAAATGTCGGAGCGGTTTCTGCGTGGCGGCCGTCTGCTCGCCTTCGGCCGCGGACCTTATGCCACGGATGCCCAGCATGTTTCTGTCGAGTTCGTTCATCCGGTGATTGTCGGCAAACGCGCTCTGCCTGCTCTTGATCTTTCCGTTTTGTTTCGGCCGTGGCTCGAAGCGATTCTTCATGCTGAAGACATCGTCATGGGATTTGGTCCGCCGGAGGGCGACCCTGAAGTCTGGGCGACTCTGCAGGAAGCCGGGCGGAAAGATGCGATGACTTTCGCTCTGCCCGGCTTTGAAGGTTCTTATGCGGTAGAAGCAGCCACGCAAGATGCGTTCATGCATCAGGAGATGATTGAGATTCTCTACCACACACTGTGGGAGACGGTGCACGTTTTTTTCGAGCATCGGGAGTTGGGCCACGACGTAGGAGCGTCTGGATTTCTCTATCCATTCCTGGGAACAGAAAAACAGGGGACTTCAGACATTGTGAAAGAAGTGGCGACGTCGATTTTAATGAAAGCGCAGGATGATGCCAGGCTGCGGGCGCAAGTCGCCGCAGAAGAAGCCGAGCAAATTGGGAGCTGCGTGATGGCGATTCATGAGCGCCTGCGCCGTGGGGGCAAACTCATTCTCTTCGGCAATGGCGGCTCCGCCACGGACGCCAATGACTTCGCTATCGACTGTGTGCTTCCGCCAAGTGGCTATCACTCAGTTCCGGCGGTGTCGCTGTCGCTTGAGCCAGCGAACATTACCGCCGTTGCCAATGACATTGGTACCGAAGCGATTTTTCTTCGCCAGTTAATCGCGCAGGCCCGTCCGGAGGATGTTGCCGTTGGCATCTCTACCAGCGGCGGCTCGCGGAATATCATCATGGCGCTGGAAGAAGCGCGCAAGCGCGATCTGCTGACGGTGGCGCTTTTGGGCTATGACGGCGGAGAGATCAAGCGCAAGCAGCTAGCTGATTTCCCCATCGTCGTGAACTGCGACTACATTCCCCGCATTCAGGAAGTGCAGGCTTCGATCTACCACGTCATGCGCGAATCGCTGGAGGTTCTGACGCTTGGCTAAGCTTGAACTGTTCGGCACAGCACGCTGCCCCCACACTGGCGAAATGCGCGATTGGCTGGAGTGGAAGCGCAGCGAGTTCGTGGAGTACGACGTAGAAGCCGATCCCGTGGCGCGCGGACGCATGCGGGAAATTTCGGGTGGGCAACTCACCGTGCCAATTTTGGTTGAGGACGGCAAGGTCGTCCAAGTCGGATGGCAGGGTCGAGGCTGCATCGTGGACGAATAAATCAGGCAGAACGGCACCAATAGCATCTTTGCCAACACTCGCAATGACATTTTCTATAACATTGTAGGTAGCCATGCCCAGTGCCTGTACGATTCGAGTTCGCGGTATCGTGCAGGGCGTGGGATTCCGTCCTTTTATCTATCGCCTGGCCTGCGCCAATACTTTGAAGGGATGGGTATTGAACGGCGAAGAAGGCGTTGAAATTCACGTGGAAGGCGACGAGAACGGACTGCAGGCCTTTGTCAGCAGCCTTAAGGCTGAGCCGCCACCCGCCGCCAGCATTTCCGAAATCGATATCCAGCCAGCGGAGCTAGTGGGCTCAACTGAATTCAGCATCCGCACGAGCCAGCGGAGGGAACATCCGACGGTTCGCATTTCGCCGGACCTGCCCGTTTGTGATGACTGCCTGAGAGAGCTCTTCGATTCTGGTGATCGCCGCTATTCGTATCCTTATATTAACTGCACCAACTGCGGTCCGCGCTATAGCGTAGTGCTGGCTCTGCCGTACGACCGGCCAAACACAACGATGAAAAACTGGCCGCTGGATGATTTTTGCGCGGCGGAGTATAGCGATCCTGCTAACCGCCGTTTTCATGCTCAACCGGTCGCCTGTTCCAGCTGCGGGCCCGGCTATTATCTCCATCCTCATGATGAAAGCGGCGGCGGAAGTGAAGGCAGCATTCGCCAGGCCGCAAAACTTCTTCGTGCTGGTGGGATACTGGCGGTGAAAGGACTCGGTGGATACCATCTGGCATGTGACGCCCTGAATCCCGTGGCTGTCACGGCTTTGCGGGATCGGAAGTTTCGCAAGGAAAAACCGTTCGCAGTGATGGCACGCAACGTCGAGACGGCTCGCTCGCTGGTGGAGTTGTCTGCCGAGGCGGAGGTGCTACTTACTTCCGTCGCTCGGCCCATCGTGCTCGCGCCTGCGAGAATCGAACTTTGCGGGGTTGCGCCGGAGAATCACGAACTCGGCGTGATGTTGCCTTACACGCCTTTGCAGCACTTGCTGTTTGCGGCTGGAGCCCCCGATGTGCTGGTTATGACCAGCGCGAACCGTTCGAGCGAACCGATCGCTTATGAAGATGGAGACGCATTGCAGCGTCTGGAAGGAGTTGCAGACTCGTTTTTGATTGGGCAACGGCCCATCGCGCGGCGCGTAGACGACTCAGTAGCGCGTGCCGGGGCCTTTGGTCCGGTGGTCTTACGCCGTTCCCGTGGCTACGCGCCGGGAGCTGTGGCTTCTATTCCTTGCAAGCAACCTATTCTCGCTCTTGGCGCCGACCTGAAAAATTCTGTCACGCTGGTGGTGGATGGGCAGGCGTTTGTGAGTCAGCACATCGGCGACCTGGATCACTATCAGTCGGTACGTGCGTTTCACGAGACCATTGAGGATCTACTCTCGATGTACGAAGTTCAGCGGGACGAATTGCTTTTGGTGCACGACCTGCATCCCGAATATTATTCGACGGCTCATGCAGCCGCGCTTGGAGTTAGGCAAAGCCATACCATACAGCACCACCGCGCTCACATCGCGTCCGTGTTGGCGGAGCGCGGGGAGTGGACGAAGCGAGTAGTGGGTATAAGTTTTGACGGAACGGGATATGGAGATGATGGATCCATCTGGGGTGGCGAGATTTTTGTGGGCAGCGTGCAGGAGGGTTTTATCCGCGTGGCTCACTTGCGACCTGCCGCCCTTGCCGGGGGCGATGCGGCGGCGCGTTATCCGGTGCAGGCGGCCGCTGGTTTTCTGACACAGGTAAACGACCTGCCAGACGTGCTCGCCGATCCCTTCGGTTTTTCTCAGCGCTACCGTAGTGCGATGGAGCTGGTTCGCAAACAAGTGCGCACATTTGCAACGACCTCTGTAGGGCGTTTGTTCGACGCAGCTGCAGCGCTTCTCGGCTTTACTCGCGAGATTACGTTTGAAGGGCAAGCCGCGGTGTGGGTGGAGCGACTCGCCCGGCGCGCGGCCGTGACTGAGCCTTATCCTTTCCCGTTCAGCGGTCGCGAACTGGATTTTCGTCCGCTGCTGGAGGCCGTCGCCCGCGACCGGGTTCGGGGCCGCGATGCAAGCGAGATTGCGCGATCGTTCCAGCGAGGCGTCGCGCAAGGTTTATGCGACGCTTTGAACGCTATCTCGAGTAGTCATAAACTGGATACTGTCGTCCTTTCGGGCGGCGTGATGCAGAATGAGTTGCTGCTGCAGGATTTGAAATCTCTGCTGGCCGAAAGGTCGGTTCAGATTTGGACAAACCATGCGGTTCCTCCGAACGACGGAGGAATCAGTTTGGGCCAAGCTGCATTGGCCGCCTTCAGCCGCTTCGACGGACCTGCTCGGACCTACCAAAGGCAGAGCCAATTGGCAGACTATGCATGAACTTTCCATCGCGATGAGCATCGTAGAATTGGCTGAGGAAGAAGCCGAGCGCCGAGGCGTGCAGGTTGAAGCTGTACACTTGAAGCTGGGGGCGCTTTCCGGCGTAGTCAAAGAAGCGCTGCTTTCCTGTTACGAAATGGTCTGCGAAAACACCCCCCTGCAAGGATCGCGGTTGGTGGTGGAGGATGTTCCCGTCGTAATTTTCTGTCCGAGTTGCCAAGCGAAACGGACTTTGAACTCGATCCAGTTATTTTGCTGCCCCGAATGCGGCACTCCATCGTGGGAAGTTGTGCAGGGCAAGGAACTTGAAGTGGTTGCACTGGAGATTAAAGAATGCGCGCCGAACCCCGCTTGATTGAAGTCAGAAAGAATGTCCTGAAGCAGAACGATGTCATTGCCCGCGCATTGCGCGACCGTTTTCGCGCGGCCGGGGTTTTTGTGGTGAGCCTGGTCTCAAGTCCGGGGTCGGGAAAGACAGCGTTTCTAGAGAAAACTCTCACACTGCTTCGGGCGAACTATCGTGTGGCTGCTTTGGTGGGCGACCTTGCCACAGAGAATGATGCGCTGCGCCTGGCGCGCAGCCAGACGCCAGTTAAGCAGATTACGACGGGCACGCTGTGCCACCTCGAAGCGGCCATGGTGCAGAACGCTCTGGAAGGCTGGGATCTCAACCAGTTGGATTTTCTTTTCGTTGAAAACGTGGGCAACCTCGTCTGTCCATCTTCGTATGATCTCGGTGAAGATCTCCGTCTCGTACTGCTTTCGGTTACCGAGGGGGAAGACAAACCGCTGAAGTATCCGACCATTTTTAATAGTGCAGATGTAGCCGTCGTGACGAAGGTCGATTTGGCAGCTGCGGTCGAGTTTAGTTGGGAGACCGCCTACGCGAATATTCAGGCTGTGCGCCCGGGCATGAAGGTTTTCAAAACTTCGGCCAAGACGGGTGAAGGCATGGAAGAATATTTCGGTTTTCTTGGCCAACGCCTGAGTGAGTTACGCAAGCCAGTAGTAATCTAGAGACAAGATAAAATTATGGTCAGCTTTCTCTCCATCCTCGCGGTCGGATTTTTTTTGGGGATGCGCCATGCCACCGACCCCGACCACGTGATTGCGGTCACTACCATCGTCAGTAGTCAGCGCAACAGCCTGCGGTCGGCTCTGATTGGAGCATTCTGGGGCATGGGCCACACGGTCACTATCTTTTTAGTGGGTGCTGGAATCATTCTCTTCAATCTCGTGATTCCTGTACGGGTCGGGCTGAGCATGGAATTATCGGTCGCCGTCATGCTGATCGTCCTGGGTCTAATGAACATTGCCGGTTTTTTGCGCACGATGCCCGCCGGATCCATTCAGAGCGATGATGGAGCACAGGTCATTCATTCTCATGCCCACAGTCATGGCGACTACGTGCATGTTCATTCCCACGCTCACCAGTCCGGAGTGCACTCTGACACGCCCGACGAAACGTCGCTGGCCTGGATGGACCGGCTATTCGGAAAGAGCAGCTTGTACCTATATTTTCGGCCGTTTGTAGTGGGCGTAGTTCACGGGCTTGCAGGTTCAGCGGCCGTAGCTTTGCTGGTCTTGACCACGATCCGAGACGTTCACTGGGCGATAGCTTACCTGCTGGTCTTCGGCGTGGGCACGATTGCGGGCATGATGCTGATCACCATGAGCATTGCTTCCGCCTTTACGATGGTAGGAAAAGGCCGCCAGAAATTCTCTCGCCGACTGGCGCTGGCTTCGGGTTTGCTTAGTCTGGGCTTCGGTGTTTTCGTCGCCTATCAGATTTGCTTTGTGAACGGATTGTTCACTACGCATGCGCAGTGGATTCCACGCTAGACCTAGCCGGACGAGCCAACGAGTCAATTCAATCTGTGATTCCGACTTTTGGCGCGGGGCCTGGCTCCGCCGAGGACCAGCCGGCAAAGGCTGTCGATAAAAGCCGGGGTCAAAGTGTCATGGCGTATGAGGAAGCGCATGTAGATTGGTCCGTAGAGCGAATCAAGAAGCAAGTCCTTATCCACGTCGCGAGGCAATTCGCCACGTCGGATTCCGCGCCGAAGAGTGGCGTAAGCCTCCCGGCGGCGTGGCCAGAGAAAGCGCTCGCGGAAAGCGGTGATGAGATCTTTGTCGCTCTGGCCTCCGCCAAGCATGGCAGAAACGATGCGTCCACGCCGGCTGCGAAAAATCTTGACCAACTGACGCATCTGTTGGCTCATGTCTGTGTTCAAGGACCCGGTATCGCGGAAGTGCAGGCTCCGCGTCGTGCTGCTAGCAAATGCGTCCGCGATCAGGGCAGCCTTATTGGGCCACCAACGATAGACCGTCGCCTTGCCGACATTGGCGTCAGCAGCCACTTCCTCGATGGTCAAATCGGCAAAGCCATTCTTCCCTAGAAGATTCAGGGCGCTGCGCAGGATGGACACGCGGGCGGCTTCACTCCGTGGACGTCCTGGAGAACGGCCAGAGTTGCCCTTACCGTGGTTGCCATGAGCCCGAGACTTCTGGCGCATGGCCCTACACTAACATATAATCGATAGGCGAGATTTGGAATCCGATACGGGTAGTATCGAATCTAAACCTGAACTGGGGCGTGGCTGGCTGTGTGCAGGTAGTTCTGTTGCTTTTCTTGACTTATTTCTGAACTTGGGAGTGGCGTCTAACAGATGTGGATAGTTGCACTCGCGCTTAGGCGTCCTTACACCTTCATTGTGATGACGCTCGTCATCATTCTTCTGACTCCAATTACCATCCTGCGGACGCCGACAGATATCTTCCCGAATATCGACATCCCGGTGGTTTCGGTGGTGTGGTTTTATACGGGCATGTCTCCGCAGGATATGGCCGACCGCATCGTGGCCAATTCCGAGCGCGGGATTACCACCACGGTCAACGATATCGAACACATGGAGTCTCAGTCGGTATATGGCCTGGGTGTCATCAAGGTTTTTTTCCGACCGGGCACGAACGTACAGGGTGCAATCGCGCAAATCACGGCGATTGCGCAAACCACTGTGCGAGGGTTGCCACCCGGCACCACCCCTCCGCTGATCATCTCTTATAGCGCTTCCACCACGCCCATCATTCAGCTTGGATTAAGCAGCAAGACGCTGCCCGAACAGCAACTGTTCGATCTGGGCCAGAACTTCCTGCGTAACTTCCTGGCCACGGTGCCGGGCGCTGCGACACCCTATCCCTACGGGGGAAAGATTCGACAAATTCAGGTCGATCTGGATTTGCCGAAACTCCAAGCCTACGGACTGCAGCCGAACGACATCGTCAATGCGGTTAATGCACAGAACATCATCCTCCCGAGCGGCACCATCAAGATGGGTTCGCTCGAATACAACGTGGAGATGAACGGAACGCCGCAGACGATCGCGGAATTGAACGACCTTCCGGTGAAGACTAGCAATGGTTCCACGCTCTACATGCGCGATGTTGCCCACATACGGGATGGTTTTGCGCCCCAGACCAACATCGTGCGTCAGGATGGGAACCGCGGCGCGCTGATGTCGATCTATAAGAATGGCAATGCATCGACGTTGCAAATTGTGGCTGGAATCAAGAACATTGTTCAGCAAGCAGCCCAGGCCCTGCCGCCCGAGTTAAAGGTTACAGCGCTGTTCGACCAATCCTTATTTGTGCGGGCCTCAATAGAAGGGGTGTTGAGGGAGGGGTTGATCGCGGCCGCTCTCACCGCGGTCATGATTCTCGTCTTCCTTGGCGATTGGCGTCCCACGATCGTCATTGCGATTTCTATACCTCTTTCCATTTTTGTTTCGATCATTCTGCTGGGCGCTATCGGCCAGACCATTAACATCATGACGCTGGGAGGATTGGCGCTGGCTGTCGGAATTCTGGTGGACGATGCCACTGTGGAAATCGAAAATATCGAGCGCAACCTTGCCATGGGCAAGGAGATGAAACAAGCTATTCTCGACGGCGCGCAGCAGATCGCCGTGCCGGCCTTCGTTTCTACACTAAGCATCTGCATCGTGTTCGTTCCCATGTTCTTTCTGGCGGGCGTGGCGAAATTTTTATTTGTGCCGCTGGCGGAGGCCGTGAGTTTTGCCATGCTCGCCAGTTACCTGCTCTCACGAACTCTGATTCCCACGCTGGTGATGTACATCATGCGCGGGCACGAGCATCGCGCAGAGGCGCCAAAATCATTTCTTGGCCACTTTCAGCGGGGATTCGAGCGCAAGTTCGAAGACTTCCGCCGGGGCTACGAAGCCTTGCTGGAAACCACCCTGGAGCATCGCGGAATCTTCATGATTTGCTTCCTGGCCTTTTGCCTGCTCTCGCTCGGGCTCTTTGCCTTCTTGGGACAGGACTTTTTTCCGCAAGTAGATGCCGGCCTGCTGCGATTGCACGTACGGGCGCGTCCCGGGTTGCGCGTCGAGGAGACGGCGCGGCTCTGCGATCAAGTTGAAGCCACTCTGCGCCAGGAGATTCCGCAAGGCCAATTGCAGACTATTCTAGACAACATTGGCCTGCCCAACTCTGGCATCAATCAGTCCTACAGCTCGAACGGAACCATTGGAACCGGCGACGCGGAGATTCTGATCGCGCTCGATCCGGAACACCATCCTCCCACCGCCGGGCTAATGCGGCACCTGCGCGAAGTATTGCCGCAGAGATTTCCCGGCGTGGAGTTTTTCTTTCAGCCAGCCGATATCGTTACGCAGATTCTGAACTTCGGTCTGCCAGCGCCGATTGATGTGCAGGTGGTGGGCACGGACATGGAAAGCAGTTACGTGATTGCGCAGCAGATCGCCAACAAGATGCGGCATATTCCCGGCACCGCCGACGTGCACGTGCAGCAGATGCTTTCACTGCCTACGTTGCACATGGAGATCGAGCGCACGCGCGTAACGCAGGTCGGGCTCACGGCGCGCGACGTAGCGCAGAGCGCACTGGTTTCGCTCAGCGGGAGCTTTCAAACATCCCCGAATTTCTGGCTGAACCCAAAGAATGAGGTCACCTACCAGATCGCCGTACAGTCGCCGCAGTATCGCATGACCAATCTGCAAGACCTGCTGGACATTCCGGTGACATCGCAACAGGGCCCGCAGTTGATGGGAAATCTGGTGCAGATGTCGCCAGTTACGCGGCCCGCTACGGTGAACCACTACAATGTGCAGCCGGTCATCGATGTGTACGCGAGCACACAGGATCGAGACCTGGGAGCAGTGGCTGGCGAGACTGACAAAGTAATCAAAACGTTTGACGGGCATCTGCCGCGTGGCACCCGCATTGTGGTGCGTGGCCAGGTGGCAACTATGCGCTCGTCGTTTTTCGGTTTGGGGGTGGGACTGGCGGGCGCAATTCTGCTCGTCTATCTGCTGATCGTGATCAACTTCCAGTCCTGGCTCGATCCATTCATCATCATCGCAGCATTGCCGGGAGCGCTGGCAGGAATCTGCTGGTTCCTGCTTCTCACCCACACCACGTTGAGCGTGCCCTCGCTCACTGGTGCGGTTATGTGCATGGGCGTCGCGACCGCCAATTCCATCTTGATGGTAAGTTTCGCGCGCGAGCAGATGGACGAAGGGATTCCCGCAGTAAAAGCTGCCGTGGCCGCTGGATATACTCGTGTTCGTCCCGTGTTGATGACCGCACTGGCAATGATTATTGGCATGATTCCGATGGCGCTGGGTTTTGGCGAAGGTGGTGAGCAGAACGCGCCGTTGGGCCGAGCGGTTATCGGAGGATTGCTGTTCGCGACTGTGGCGACTTTGTTTTTTGTGCCGAGTGTATTTGCAATCTTCCACGGCCGCCGGGAAGAAAAGCGGGCGCGAGAGCAACAGAGATAAATAGTCGTCGCGATAATCGGAGTTTGATATGAGCGGAGTGAAGCATGACTGAGGAGAACGAGTCTAAACAGATGCCTGACGCGCAGCGGTCCTACCAGGGCGCTGGCGCCAGTCCGTCATCAGCCGGCCAGAATGAGGAGCATCATGCTCTAAGCCTGCAGGCACAGCGTGACGAGGAGATTGAAGAGATCCAGAAGCGCTCGCGGCACCAGCCACCGGGGATCCAGAGACCTCCCGATCTTCCGCCAGCGCCGCCACGCAAGGCGTTGACGATTGTTGCGGTCTTATTGCTGGTCCTGCTGCTGGCCGGGGGATTCACAATGCTGAGCCGAGTGAGCCACGAGCACGCTCTGGCCAAGGAGACGGAGCGCGAGACGATTCCGACCGTGGCTGTCGTCTACCCGCAATCGGAAAAGCCTGACGAAGATTTGGTACTGCCCGGCTCTTTGCTGGCTTATGAGGAATCTCCGATCTACGCCCGCACCAGTGGTTACTTGGTGCGATGGTACAAGGATATTGGCAGCCGGATAACGAAAGGCGAGTTGCTGGCAAAAATCGATACTCCGGAAGTGGACCAGGAATTGAACCAGACACGGGCCACGCGTCAGCAAATTGTTGCTCAGATGGAACTGGCGAAAATCAGCGCCGACCGCTGGGAGAATCTGCGCAAGACGGACTCCGTCTCGGCGCAGGAGGCTGACCAGTACAAGAGCGGATACAAACAGAGCCAGGCAAATCTGGCTGCCGCCGATGCCAACGTCCGCCGCCTGGAACAGCTTGAGGGTTTCAAGGAAGTCTACGCTCCGTTCACGGGCGTGCTGACGCGCCGCAACGTCGATCCCGGGGCGCTCATAAACGCTGGAGCAGGTGCAGCCGGCCGCGAGTTGTTTGACATCGCGCGCGTCGACCCCCTGCGCGTGTTCACCAGCGTACCGCAGGCTTATGCGCCGTTCATAAAGATCGGCGCCAAGACTGCTATTACTTTGCAGGAGTTTCCAGGTGAAAAATTTATGGCTACGGTGGCGCGCACGGCCGAGGCCATTGATCCGGCGACGCGCACTTTGTTGACGGAAGTCGACGTTCCCAATAAGGATGGCCGTTTATTGCCGGGTTCGTTCGGCGAGGTTCACTTCGCCGTTGGCACTAACGTGAATAAGGTCACGGTTCCGGTGAATGCAATGTTGTTCCGCGCCCAGGGAGCGCAGGTCGCCGTTATCGGACCGGATAATAAAGTGCAGCTGCGAAGCATTAATATTGGACGCGATTACGGCACCACATTGGAAATTCTTGGCGGCGTCGCTGCGACGGACCGAGTTGTCATCAATCCCGCGGATTCGCTTGAGGACGGCCAGCAGGTGAACGTAGCGCAAGCTCCGCCAAACCAGCAGCAGCCAGGTCTGACCGCACCGCAAGGACATGCGAATGATCAGCAGAAAGGCAGCGGGCAGTGAAGCTGGGCGCACTTTCGATTGCAATTGCACTGCTCGGTCTGGCAACGGGATGCACGGTCGGTCCGCGTTACAGCCGGCCCGCAGCTCCGGCGCCGGCTCCTGATGCGTGGAAGACCCAACCGCCGTGGGAGCAGGCCGCACCTAAGGATTCGATTCCAAAGGGCGCCTGGTGGCAGATTTTTAACGATCTGACGCTCAATGCGTATGAACAAGAATTGCTGCAGGCTAACCAGTCTCTGGTGGCAGCGCGGGACCGTTTAAACCAAGCGCGCTCGCTGGCACGGGTCGCGACCGCCGATTTCTTCCCGCAAGTCTCGGCGGACCCCAGCGCGGTACGCGAACGCGGCTCTGGCAATCGTCCGCTGAACGGCGCGGCACCCACCATCTTCAATGGCGTGGCTCAGTCCGTTCCACCTTATACCCAGAGTGTTTACACGATTCCGTTTTCACTGAGCTACGAGGCTGATCTTTTCGGGCGCGTCCGGCGGAATGTGGAAGCGGCCAACGCTTCCCTGCAGTCCACCGCTGCCGATTTGCAAAACGTGCAGTTGGTGCTCACTGCCGAACTCGCCGCCGACTACTTCACGCTACGTGAGCTTGACGCCGAGTATCAGGTGGTGCAGGAATCCGTGGGCTACCAACGCAAGGGGCTCGATCTGGTGAACTACCGCCACAATGGCGGCGTCGCCAGCGGGTTGGAGGTTGCACAGCAGGCCACGCTGCTCGATTCCACCATTTCACAGCTTGCCTTGGTACAGCAGACACGGGCGCAGTATGAACACGCTATTGCGGTGTTGGTGGGCCAGTCGGCCTCCAACTTCAGCGTGCCTGCCGTTCCTCTCAATGCCACACCTCCGCCCGTTCCGCTCGGAGTGCCCTCCGATGTGTTGGAGCGGCGACCCGACATTTCCACGGCTGAACGCCAGATGGCTTACCAAAACGCGGAGGTGGGAATCGCGCGCACGGCTTTTTATCCTCATATCACATTAAGCGGCTCCGGGGGTTGGCAAAGCACGGACATTGCGACCCTGCTGAACGCTCCCAGCCTTTTCTGGTCGCTTGGCGCCGACGCGTTAGAACCCATTCTTCAGGGCGGGAGGAACCGCGCCAATCTTGCTGCTGCGCGCGCAGCCTATGACCAGTCCGTGGCCAACTACCGGCAGTCGGTGCTGACAGCGTTTCAGGAGGTTGAGGACGGCATCAGCAATCTGAGCACACTCTCTCAAGCCCTCACTACGCAGGGCGCGGCTGTCGAAGATGCGCGTCGCGCGCTCGAGATCGCCAACAACCGATATGTTGGCGGAGTTACTACCTACCTCGATGTAATTACAGCGCAGACTACTCTGTTGACCAGCGAAAGGCTGGAGACGCAGTTGCTCGGCCAACAGATGGTCAGCTCGGTCTATCTGGTGAAAGCTCTGGGCGGAGGCTGGGACGCCAGCCAAATTAGTCATGAGCAGGTGCGTCCACAGGCCGGGCAGATTCTGCAGCCTTAGCAATCACGATTCGAAGAATTCCGCTGCTCGCTTAGGGATCAATCTCACACAGAGTGGGAAGGAACGGCTTAAGGTGCGCACCAACCAATTTGCGCGCACCAGGCAATTAACGCTGCGCGATTTACGTCGCCGATCAAGTGATCCAAGGTGCGTTTGACAACCTGTCGGAATGAGGTTAGTATTATAGCTGAAGGAAATATATTGTATTTCTCACTAAATTTTTTGCAATCTAAGCACCCGTTGTCGATTTTCCTGCTAACGCATCTCAAGCCCTAAAGGGAGAAATATGACAAACACAAAGTTCCTTGTGAAAGTGAACCGAAGCGGTACGCGTGCTCCTGAATATGTGCAGCGTATTGACCGCACTCCCATCCAGACGACAACCAACCGCAAACTCGCCTTGGCTATGGGTAGATTTACGGCAGAAGACGCAGTCAAATCCATACAGAATTCCCGATGCACCCCTGAATTAGTCTCCGTCCAGGTAATGGCTTAGTCATATCTGGCGCTGCACTCCCTGTTTATTCCCACTTTGTGTTTCCTTCGTGAATAGTGATATATCGGTTGATCGGGAGATCTGTGAATCTTTGCCTCAGCCCACTGGGCTGAGGCCAATTTATTTCTAGCCAATCGATTTTTACGTGCTGGCCAAGTCCGAGCACCATGCGCGGGTCGTGCGAAGATAGATAACTGCCGCCGCCTACCTTCATTCGAGTTCTTTTCATATCGCCCGCCTGGTAGGTGACGCGGGTGCCGATGGCATCAATATTGGCTTTCTTTCCGACCAGTTTTATACCCAGCCAGTGGTTCCGGCTGCCCACATTGTTGCGCAAAAGAACGGGCGCTTCGTCATTGTTGGAAATCAAAACATCAACTGCTCCGTCATTGTCGAAGTCTCCGATGGCCAACCCGCGCCCCGACATCGGCCGCGAAAAGGCAGGACCACTTTCCGAACTTACGTTCTTGAGTCCGTTTGCTGAATTCTGAAAGAGCAGAAGCGGCTCCCGGTACTTCACATTGTCATAAATCTTCTCGATGAGATCGTCAGGATGGCCGTTGCCGATAATTAAGTCGAGATTGCCATCATTGTCATAATCGAGAAACTTTAATCCCCACCCGCTCATTAGCCTCGTGGCGTTCGCGATGCCAGAGGCAGCGGCTATATCGTCGAACGTCTCGTCGTGATTGTTCTGGTAAAGCGAATAGGCTTCGTGATCGATATTGGCAACGAACAAATCCATCCATCCGTCCTGATTGAAATCAACTGAATCGACACCCATGCCAGAGCGTGGCCGCCCGGCGTCACTGTAAGCGATGCCAGCCGGTTGTCCAATTTCTTCGAACTTCCCTTGTCCACGATTTACGAACAGGAAGTTCGCCACTGTGTCATTGGCGACAAATAAATCCATGCGGCCGTCATTGTTGACATCTGTGGCTACAACTCCCCAACTCTTACCTCGATAGTTTGCAATTCCCGAGGCACCGGAGACGTCGGAGAAAGTACCATCGCCATTATTGTGAAAGAGCCAACTGGGCATAGGCTTGTATAAGTGCGGAACGCAGTACCCAAGCTTGTTATCGGCGGTGCAGGGCAGATTCTTTGACTTATCAAAATCCACGAAACGGCAGACAAAAAGATCCAGGCGCCCGTCGTTGTCGTAATCGAACCAGACAGCGCTGGATGACCATCCCAGAGCAGCAACTCCGGCCTTCTCGGTAACGTCAGAGAAGGTACCATCTCCGTTGTTGTGATAGAGAATGCTTCGGCCGTACTGCGTAACGTAGAGGTCGGGGAAACCATCGCCATCGTAATCGCCCACCGCCACTCCTTGTCCATAGCCCCCGGCTGAGACTCCGGCTTTTTCGGTTACATCCGTGAAAGTTCCGTCACGATTGTTGTGGTAGAGAGCATTCCGAAGCGGTGGATCGGGGTTGTAGAAATCGCACTTCCCGCTATTGACCAGATAAATGTCCATCCACCCATCGTTGTCATAGTCAAGAAAGGCGCAGCCGGCTCCAGTAGTCTCGGGTAGGTATTTTTGTTGCGAGTGACCCGCCGTGTGCTTCCATGTTATGCCGCTAGCAGTTGCAGGCACATCAACGAAAGGATAGGACGGTTGCGCCAGAGCGCGAGAAAAGGAGGGGAACGAAGAGAGCGCGAGGCTTCCGGCAAATCCGCGGAGGAAGTCGCGGCGACCAATACGCCAGGGCTTGCTTCTATAAGTCGAAGTGATCTTTTTCACTTCCCCTCGAGCAATGGAGGTTCATAAGTCGCCTTATAACGTGGTTGACCATTTCTAGTTTTCTTGTGGCTGATTGGGGGACGGGGGCTGTTCGGTGGCTCCGCCTTCATTTCCGATCAGGCTGCGGTGAATCGCAAACTCTTTTTCGCCGTCTTGTTTGCGCCCTGAACGAGTGTAAGCCATAGCGAGATTGTAATGGGCGTCTGGATTTTTCGGTTCTAACTTGACGGCGGTTTCCAGCGGCGCGACCGCATCGGAATAGCGCTTCTCTGCGATCAGGGACATTCCGAGTCCGAGAAACGCTTCTCCAAACTGTGAATCAAAAGTTGTAGCTCGCGAAAAATGGTTTACCGCGTCATCCCATTCCTGATTCTGGCGCGCTAGCTCGCCAAGAACGTATTCGGCTCCCGCATTTCTGGGATCGATATGCAGCTCTTGCACGAACTCCTGTTTTGCTTCATTTGCCGCTGTGGGGTCAGGGTTCCGTTTGGAGAGCAAAATCCGTCCAATGCGAAAGTGGATGCCGGGCAAATTCGGGTTCTGCTTAAGCATCGCGCGATATTCCTTTTCCGCGTCATCCCATTTTCCCTGCGTTTCGAAAGATTCGGCTAATAGTTCGTGTGCCTGATACGAAGATGGGGCATCGCGCGCCAGTTCCTGCGAGGAGAGAGTGGATAGGTCAGAATATGCATGGACAGCAACATAGAGAGCCTCCGGATCTTTGGGAAATTCGCGAGCCAGAAGGTCGAGAAATTCCAGGGCAGCGTCGTTGCGATGCAGCGTCATCGCGCAGCGAACGCCATCCAGACCAACTTTGCGCCTGAGGTCTCGGTCTTTGAGTTGGATAAGGCTTTTCTTGAGGGGAGGCAAAGCCGCAGTGCAATGACCACTCTCGGCGAGAGTAGTGGCGCTTCGAGCGCTGGAAGAGGCATCAGGGGCAGCTTTACCGGCGGCTTGAGCGGCCGACGGGGCGCTGTTGATCGCGATCAGGAGCGTTAGGGAAAGCAGATGCACAGACCGGAACATATAGAGGCGATCATAAATGAAAATAGCAGGCGACCCCAAAGGGTGCCTGCTATCTTGAGTCACCGCCCTTAGAAGTACAACTTCAAAGCAAACTGCATCTCCCGCGCATCCTGAGTCGAGTTGCTCACACCGAACGTTGTGGCTCCGAAACTGTCGTTCGGAACGGCAAAGTTCGGATGATTAAACGCGTTCAAGAAATCGGCCCGGAATTGAACTTTCATACTTTCTGTAATGGGGAAGTTCTTTTGCAGGCTGATGTCGGCATCGGCATAACCCGGCCCGATCGCTGGGCCCTGAGCGGGACAGTCGCCGAAGGTACCGGCTGCGGGAGCAGAAGCGAAGCTCGGGCTAAACCATTGAACGCCGGCGGTAGAGACCGTCTTGGGGTATTGCACGGAGCTGCTGCAGTTTGGCCGGTTCTCCGGACTTCCGGTTCCTGACGTGTCGGACCCGTAGATAGACAGCGGGAAACCGCTGTGCCAGGAAATAATCGGATTGATCGACCAGTTTCCAATCACTGCATTCACCGCTGCGGGCATATCGTGGCCGTACTGTCTGCCACGACCAACCGGCAATTCATAAACGGCATAGGCACTAAGCACATGGGTTGAATCCCAATAGCAGCGCGCATAATCGCCGTTGGGGTTATAGAGGTTTTGCCAGTAATTTCCTGAAGGCCCGGCTTGAGTCGTACTGCCCCACGTGCCGTAGTAGCCGTCATCGTTGGTCATGCACTTCTCGAAGCTGTAGGAAACCTGGCCCTCCAGTCCGTGGCTGAAGTGCTTCTGCAAGACGACTTGCAGGGCGTTGTAATTCATGTTGCCAACGGAGGCGGTGTCCTTCACATTGCCGAAACCGTTGGGTCCGTAAGTAATCGCAGTCGTGGTAACGCCGTTGATGACGGTCCCCGCCGGATTTTGACCGCCGATAAGCGGATACGTGACCGCTCCACTTGGCTGCAGATCTCCTTGCGACAGCCACTCGGGAACCATCAGGTGAGTCGTTCGTTGCCCCACGTAGCCAACTTGGAACGTAGTGTCATGTGCGATCTGTTGCTGAACGGAGAGGTTCCACTGGTCGGCAACTGCGGGCTGAACGGTCGATCCCCAAGTAAGCATGGTCGCACCGATGAAGGGGTCGCCGGTTGGCGGCGCGGCTGCACTGAATGCTGTCTCGGTGCTGTAACCGGTGCCAGTGGCGACGTTCGCTGCTTCAACTTGCGGCGGCGTAAACGGAGGATTCTGCGTCAGGCGCAAGTTGGTTCCTGTGCCTTCCAGGTACGAAGAGATGGTAAACGCGCCTCGAACGACTGTCTTGCCGCCTTCAAACGCGGGACTCCACGCGAAGCCGAAGCGAGGCTGGAAGTCGGGTAAACCGTAGGTGGAGTTATAAAGACCGCGGCTGAAGCCGTTGCTGCCAACGACGCCGGTTGGTACGGGAGTGTTTCCCACGAATTGCAGGGCGCCAGTTTGTGCGTTCACTGCGACCTGGCGATTGTTGAGTTCAACCCACGGAGTTCGGGCTTCATAGCGCAGGCCCAAATTCAAAGTCAATCGATCGGTGACGCGCCAATCATCCTGCACAAATCCTGCGAAGAGCCAGTCGCGCTGATGCCAGCCTCCCGAGCTTGTTCCACGGCCCACATCCTCTGGCAAACCCAGCGCGAAGTCGGCAGACGGATCGCCTCCGACTGGGACAAGCTTTCCATTGACTGTTTGCTGAGTGCCCGAATAGTTGCCGCCCGGACCGTCTCCGAAGAGTTCCACACCGAGTTCTCCGCCGTTACCGGTGTAGAACACGTTAATGTTGTAGCGATTTGTCTGAAAACCGGTTTTGATGACGTGCCGACCACGGGTGTAGATCAAAACATCGTCGAACTGCGTGACCGTGGAGGAAAATTTCTCGACAACGCCAGCCGAGCCAAGATTGGCCAGCGATCCCGTATTGATGTTAGTAACGGAACCTCCGGCAAACCCGATTTCAGGAAGACCTATCAGGCCAGCGGGGTTGCCGTCGGCAATACCGATGCTATTACCCAAGGCGCCCACTGCAGGGTCGAACGTGGTCAGCCCATGGGGAAGCTTAACGTAATTCTTTCCGAACCGGACTTCGTTTAACAGATTCGGAGAGAAAGTGTGTGTCCAGTTTAGCGTGCCATTATCCAAGTAAGCTTCGTTAACGGTGTTGCCCAGGAGGGCCACGGAGTTAGTCGCGGGATCATATTGATCGCCCTTCGAGTATCGAGCGAAGAAGTGGTCTTTGTCCGAGAGGATGTAGTCCACTTTAATATCGCCCTGATCCGAATTGTATTGATTCCCCGGAATATTGATGGCATCTCCAAAGCCGGTGGTCGGATCCGGAACAGATGCCGGATATAACGGACTTGTCACCAGCGACGTGAAGGCCGGGTTCAGCATGTTGGCTGGAATTATATTTCCTGCGAAAGGTGTTCTCGCTGCGGGGGCCAGGATGGAACAGGGTGTGGCGGACGTTCCTCCGGTCCCGGCGGCACAAGGGTTGTACAACTGAATGGGCGTCTTCAACGCCAACAAGGAACTGAAATTTCCGCCTGCCTCGGCGGGAGTTAAGACCGACAACGCTGCAGGAGCGGACGGGGTGTCGAGGCGCCCGCCTTGATAGTCGCCGAAGAAAAATAGTTTGTTCTTAACGATCGGGCCTCCGATCGTCCCTCCGAACATGTTCCAGCGCAGCTTAGGAGTCGGGAAGATTCCCTGGGCGTTGGTCCCTGGTATCGGATTACCTGCGTGCAAACCGTTTTCCCACTTATTCGCATTGAAAATGTCGTTGCGAAAGAACTCAAACACATCTCCGTGGTATCGATTGGTGCCTGACTTGATGGTGGCATTCACGATTCCGCCGTTGTAGTTGCCGAATTCGGCGGAGGCGTTCTGCGTGATGATATTGACTTCTCCGATGGCATCTGGAGAGGGCGTGAAACCAAGAAGATTGTCTGATGCTTGATTATTGTCGACGCCGTCGAGCAGAAAATTGTTGGATTGTTCGCGGTTACCGTTGATATAGGGGCGGCCCCCTTCTTCAGCGGTATTCGATCCCAGATTCATGCTATGCGGATCGACGGAGATCGTACCGGGCGTCAGCAGCGACAACTGGACATAATTTCGAGTGGCCAACGGCAGATTGTCGTTGGTTCTAGCATCAAGGACGGTACCGACCTCGGCGTTCTCAGTCTGCAAAACGGGAGCGGCGCCTGTGACCTCGACCGTTTCACTGATCTTTCCCACCTTCAGTTGCACATTTACGCGCGCGGTTTGATTGAGCACCAGCGTAAATGGCGGCCACTCGGAGGTCTGGAAGCCCGGCGCGGTCACTTTTACACCGTAAGTTCCGATTGGCAGGCGCAGCAGGTTAAATGCCCCAGTGTCATTCGTCTCCGCCGTCCAGACCGTTCCCTGTTCCGTGTCTGTCGCTTTGACACTGGCGCCCTTGACCGGCGCACCACTAGGGTCTGTCACGGTACCAACAATTCCGGCCGTCACTTCCTGCCCCCAGGCCGGTGTCAGCATAGCCACAAGTCCCGCCAGCGTCAGCACAACCAAAAACCCATTCGCCAGTTTTTTCATCGCACGCCTCCTCAGAACACTTCACCACTTAGGCATCACAAAACAGACCCTAATACAATCGCACTATGCTATATAGCACACGATGGTCCTTGGTCAAGAAAAAAATGTGAATACAATGTAAATAATTTTCTGGAGCCCTTTTGGGTGCTCTATATCGGATTGATCCACAGGAATGGCTGGCTAGAGGAAGATGAAAAGCTGGAAATCCGGCCATTCGCGAAAAAATCATAATATCGCTCATACAGCGCTGGTTAGAGCCGCCTTTTACTCGTCAAATAGGCGCTGGACGCGGGCTCTTCACTTCCCGCTCTATAGCAATTGCGGAGCTGAAAGGAGTTCAAGCGAGCCTCGTCCGAGATTTTAGCTTTACAGAATGCTGGTAATAAGCTATATAGCACATGGTAGCTCGTCTGGAAGATTATTTATGCCTGGAAACCATCGCAACGGAACGCCGGTTTACAAGCGAATCCAGAACGCTATCCGCAAGCGCATCGAGGCGTCAGAGCTGAACCCGGGAGACGCGGTTGCGTCCGAGCGGGAGCTCGCCAAAACCCACAAGGTGAGTCTGATGACGGCGCGACACGCCTTGGCCGGCTTGGAGCGCGAGGGAGTCGTCGAACGCCGGCGTGGAGCCGGAACCTTTGTCGCCGCCCCTAAAATCCACTTCAACAAGCTGATGAGTTATACCGAGCACATGTCCAGCCGGGGGCTGGCGCCGCGTTCCCGCGTGCTGGTAGCCAAGATAATTGAGGACGAGCAGGAAATTGCGGCGCGCCTGGGCCTGCCTGCGGCCAGCCGCATGGTCAAAATCGCGCGCCTGCGCCTGACGGCCGAGGAACCGTTTGCCCTGGAGACCTGCTATCTTCCCGCCACCGATTACTCCGGATTGGTCAACGCCTCGCTGGGCAGAAACTCGCTGTTCGGCACCCTGCAACGCGACTACGGCGTGGAGTTGGCATATGCCGATGAGGAAATCGATGCCACCGCCGCCGACGCCAGTCTCGCCGAAATGCTTGCCCTGCCCAAAGGCGCTGCCATTTTGCGCATCCGTCAGGTCATTTATTCAACCAAGGGCAAACCAACTATTTATGTGGTTGGCTATTACCGGTCAGAGCGGCACACCCTATTCGTCCGGCGCTTTCGCTAAATCGGGCGCGGTGAAATTTGCCTGGGGATGCGGAGAGATTTTCCACGGCGACAAAAATTCAGCTCCCATTGTCAGAGCGTAGTATTCTCACGGGAATAATCTTATAGGTTTTCCGATTTCGCGAAATGACTGCCTCGTTGGCGCGTGACGAAAAAGCCGGATACAACCGCTTCCTGCTGCTGGTGGCAGGACTGGGCGGGTTGCTCTACGGCGTAGACGTGGGAATCATCGCGGGCGCGCTGCCCTACCTGGAAGCCACTTCCGGTTTGAACGCCGGCCAGCTTTCGATTGTTGTCGCAGCTGTGCTGCTCGGCAGCGTGATCTCAACACTGTTTGCCGGAGTTCTCGCTGACTGGATCGGACGCAAATTGCTGATGACGCTCAGTGGTGTGCTATTCGTTGTCAGCATTCCGGTAATTGCTCTTTCGCACAGCTATGAGGCGCTTGTGCTGGGCCGGCTTTTGCAGGGCATTAGCGCCGGATTGATCGGTGTCGTCGTCCCCCTGTATCTGGCCGAGTGTCTTTCAGCCTCGAGTCGAGGCAAGGGTACGGGCATCTTCCAGTGGCTCCTCACGCTCGGCATTGTAACCGCCGCCGTTGTTGGCATGTTTTTCAGTATTCGCGTCGATCAGGTGGCTAAACTTGGCGACCCATCAAAGCTTTTCGCTTTCAAAGACACTGCCTGGAGGAGCATTTTTTGGGTTTCGTTGCCTCCCGGCATTTTGTTTGTGATCGGCAGCGTGATGGTAGCGGAGTCCCCACGCTGGCTGTTTCGCAGGGGCAGACGCGATGCTACTTACGCGGCGCTGCTGCGTTCGCGCACAAGCGAGCAAGCCACCCTGGAACTTGCGGAAATGGAACAAGCAGCATTGGCTGAAAAAGCTAACGGTTCTAGCGGAGCGAAGGTTAAAGAATCCCTTCTGCACCGCAAATATGTGATCCCGTTTCTGCTGGCCTGCCTCATACTCGCATGCAACCAGGCCACCGGCGTAAATTCCATCATTGGCTACAACGCGAACATTCTTTTGCAAAGCGGTCTCTCCGATGTGCAGGCTCATTGGGGTTACGTTCTTTTCACCGTCATCAATTTCCTAATGACGATCGGCGGAGTACTGCTGGTTGATCGAAAAGGGCGCAAATTCCTGCTCTCTGTAGGAACAGCAGGTATTATCGTTTCGCTCGTCTGCACAGGGTTGCTCTTCCGGCAGACGGAACGTCTGCGTGTGGACTCCAGAAGGGTGGTTCAGTCCATGGTGGGGCCAGACCAGAAGATTACCATCACCTATGATCAGAAGCTTGTTCAGACGCTGCTGAGCGCAGCCGGAAACGCTGACAGAATCGGTGACCGCCCTACCTCTCTGGTTGTCATCTATTCTTATGGAGATTTCCGGGCCGCAACGAAAGCTGCGCGTTCCGATGAAACGGCCGCGGCTCCGATCGAAATTACCCGCGAAAGTTGTGTACCCGCCAATAAAGTGGTGGCGTTCTTTTCGAATCCCTTCGGCAATCTCGAGGCTGCGCGCCTGGCTCCGCTTAGAATTGACAATGCACTGATCACTCCTTTGCCCAGCCAGAGCAGCGGATGGAAGGTTGCTCTCGCGCTTTTCGTGTTCATGGCTTTCTACGCGGTCGGTCCGGGTGTGTGCGTGTGGCTGGCGCTGTCCGAGTTGATGCCAACCCGCATTCGTTCCAACGGTATGAGCATTGCCCTGTTGATCAACCAGGCGGTCTCTACGGGTATCGCGGCTGTGTTTCTGCCGACCGTTGGTAAGTATGGCTACGCCACCATGTTTTGGGGCTTCGCAGCATGTACCGTGATCTACTTCATCACTGCTGCTTTCTTCTTGCCAGAAACAAAGGGGAAGACTCTCGAAGAAATCGAGGCGCACTTCGAAGGAAGAAGAAAAAAGCCGGACCTTGCAACCGCCTGATTCGTCCTTTATGTACGAGCGTACCGTTCGCTGTTCGGTTTCGAGCCGCTTAACGCGAAAAACAAAATGTAGAGATAACAAATCACAGGAAGAAAAAAGGCGTGGTGAATTCCGATCTTGTCGGCAACCGCGCCTTGCGCGAGCGGGATCAGAGCTCCGCCAACGATTGCCATGATCATGATGCCGGAAGCGTCTCCAGTTAGCGGTCCGAGTTCTGCCACTCCTAGAGTGAAAATGCTCGGGAACATGATGGAATTGAAGAACCCGACCAGGATAATGCTCCACATGGCGAAGTGTCCCGTGCTTAGCATAGAGATTGTCACGAGTGCCGCGGCGCATATTGCACAAATGCCGAGCAGGTACCCGGTCTTCATCTTTTGCAATAATCCGGATCCGATGAAGCGCCCGACCATCGCCCCGCCCCAATAAAAGGCGACGAAACTGGCCGCGACCTTTTCCGTAAAGCCGCCAATTTCTGGCTGGCTGAAATAGTTCACCAGAAAGCTTCCGATAGAAAC
Organism: uncultured Acidobacteriota bacterium; assembly: GCA_963842075.1. Taxonomy (GTDB): domain Bacteria; phylum Acidobacteriota; class Terriglobia; order Terriglobales; family Acidobacteriaceae; genus Sulfotelmatobacter. The sequence continues at coordinate 73,397 of CAWJFA010000027.1, forward strand.
CTCGGCGCCCACATAAACAAAAATAGCGATTGCGCCAAAGATCAGATTCGGATGTCTCCAGATCGAATCGTTTACCTTTTCGCCGACTTTGTGCTGGGCGTGCGGAATTTTCGGTAACTTAAATGTCCCGATCGCGATTGCCAGCAGCACCAGCGTAATGCCCAAGCCGATGTAGGGCAGCTTCACGGTCGCCGCTTCGTGCAGACGATAGGCCTGCAGCGCATCGGGCGCCAAAGCTCGTATCTCTTCCATACTCTTCGGGCTCGCACTTAAAATCAGCAGGCCGCCGAAAAAAGGCGCCAGAAAAGTGCCCAGCGAATTAAATGCCTGCGTCAGGTTCAGACGGCTGGATGCGGTCTGTGGCTTGCCCAGCACCGTCACATAAGGATTGGCCGCCACCTGCAAACATGTAATGCCAGCCGCAAGCACAATGAGCGCAATCAGGAATAACGGGTACGATGGAACGCTGGCCGCCGGCACGAAAAGAAATGCGCCGATGCCCATGGTAAGCAAACCCAATACCATCGAGCGCTGATAGCCAATCCAGTCGATGACCTTCGCCGAAGGTATGGAGAAAAGGAAATATGCTCCAAAGAAGGCAAACTGAATGAGCATGATCTCCGTGTAATTCAGATCGAAAATCGGCTTCAGGTGAGGGACAAGAATGTCGTTGAGACAAGTGAGAAAGCCCCACATGAAAAATAGCGTGGTCACAACTGCCAGCGGCACGGTATAAGACGCTGACGGTTCGGAAGCAGACGTATTGATGGAACTGCTGGGAGCAACGATTGCCATGGCTTGATGTCCGCCCGTGATCAGGGATTCAGCCCACTTGCCAAACCGATGATAGCATCGCGGGCTGCCTGCCGTATGCCGACTGGAGGGGCAGCGTCGCCGAAGAGAGTGATTAACCGAATAGGTCTTCGTTTTACTGCTGGGCCTGGATCTTTACCAGCCAATTCGCGGGCTCGGGAAGAATCGCGAAGGTGGGTAGCTTGCCCCGAACCATGGCCACTTCGTCGCACTGGTGAAATCTGGGGCAGACGTGGCAGTCCTTATAGATTTTGTCGGGAAGATCCTCGCGTCGAGCCATCTGAAATCCCTGGCGGGCAAAAAACTCAGGAGCACGCGTGAACAGGCAGATGCAATCCACGCGGTGCCGCTTGGCTTCCGCCATCAAAGCCTTCATCAACCGGCTGCCTCCGCCGTGACCCTGCGCCCGCGGACCGACGGTAATCGAACGAATCTCGGCTAGGTGCGTGCCGTAAAGGTGCAGCGCTCCACACCCGATAATGCGGCCTTCATTCTCCAGAACCACAAAGTCTCGTACGTTCTCGCAGATCTCGGCTAACGTGCGCGGGAGAAGAGTACCATCGCCTGAATAGCCGGCGATCAGGTCGTGTATGTGCTTTGCATCCGGCAGAATTGCTTTACGCGTGCGCATGAACCTCCTCGCGTAGAGCCTCAATCCTTTTTCGCGCCGTCACAATCCCCTGGCGCACCCTCGCTGGCGCGGTTCCGCCAACTACATCATGGATTGCCAACACAGAGGCCGGCTTCAGGCAGTCATAAAAGCTCTCATCGAATGCGGGGTTCAGAGCACGCAACGCTTCCAATGTTAGATCCTGCAGTTCACAATTCTTTTCCATGCACAACTTCACTGCCTTGCCGATTTGCTCATGTGCCAGGCGCGAAGGAACGCCTCGGCTGACTAGATAGGTCGCCGCGGCCCATGCGTTCATGAATCCCGACTGTGCTGCCTCGCTCATACGTTCATGATCGAGCTCGACCGCCTTCATCCATCCCGCGACCAGTGGCAACAAGCCAAGCGCCGTTTCTGTTGCGTCGAACAGGGGTTCTTGTGTTTCCTGCAAGTCTTTGTTGTAGGCCAACGGCAAGCCTTTCATCGCAATCATCAGTGAGGTTGCGCTCCCTATCACGCGGCCGGCCTTGCCTCGTACCAGTTCCAGGAGATCCGGATTCTTCTTCTGCGGCATGGCGCTGCTACCTGTTGAGTAAGCCTCAGGCAATTGCACGAAGCCGAACTCCTGAGTGGAGAAAATAATCATTTCCTCCGCCCACCGGCTCAAATGCAATGCCAGGAGCGAAAGTGCATTGACGAACTCGAGAACAAAATCGCGATCGCTGGTAGCGTCTATGCTGTTCGCAGTCGGGGCTGTAAAGTCGAGCTCATCTGCCATGAAAGGCCGATCCAGGGCCACAGTCGCGCCGGCTACGGCGCCCGACCCCAGGGGACAGACATTCAAACGCTTGCGGCAATCGGCAAGCCGGTCGGCATCCCGCAAGAACATTTCGACGTAGGCCAGCAGCCAATGCGCTACCAGCACCGGCTCAGCAGGCTGCAAATGGGTGTAGGCAGGCATGGCAGCGCTGCCAGCTTGCTCGGCGCGACCGGTAAAAGCCCCGCACACCTCGGCGAGTTCGCGGCGCACCTGATCAATCGCCGTCCGCACATACAAGCGTAAATCTGTAGCGATTTGCTCATTACGGCTACGGCCGCTGTGCAGCTTGTATCCGACTTCGCCGATCAGGTCTACCAGTTGTTTTTCTACAAAGTGATGTACGTCTTCCGCTTCGGCGTCCTCAACCGAACCTTTGGAGTTTGCTGCCGTCTCGCCAATTTGCTGGAGCCCTTCCAGAATGCTGATGAGTTCATCCGCGGAAAGAACTCCGGCATTTTTCAATGCGCGTGCATGAGCGGCGCTCGCCACAAGTTCGTACTGCAGCAGCCGGCGATCGAAGTCAAATGACCGCTGCCAGCGGTCGAATTGCGTGTCCAACGGTTGCCGGAACCTTCCCGACCACATCTTCATCGCGCAGCCTCCACGCGAGCCCTGGCGCGAGTACGCGAAGGCAGCCCGAGTATCCGGATGAATCCCGCCGCATCTTTCTGATCGTAGCTCTCGCCCATGGTGAACGACGAAAGATCAGTGCGGTAAAGCGAGTGCTCAGACTGGCGGCTTACCACAGAAACATTTCCCTTATACAAAGACAAGGTCACCGTGCCTGTCATTTCTTTCTGGGTGCTGGCGACAAAAGCGTCGAGCGCCTCGCGCAGCGGCGTGAACCACAAGCCGAAATAAACGAGTTCCGCATACTTCAGGCCAATATGTTGTTTGAAGTGCGCCAACTCGCGTTCCAGGCACAAAGCTTCCATTTCACGATGCGCCGCAATCAGCAAGGTTCCGCCGGGCGTTTCATAACAACCACGCGACTTCATCCCAACAAATCGGTTCTCCACCAGGTCCACCCGGCCGATCGCGTTGCGCGCGCCAATTTCGTTCAGCAACTCAACCAGCGACACTGGATCAAGCTTCATTCCGTCCACTGCTGTGGGAATGCCTTTTTCGAAGCCGATGCTAACCTGCTCGTCCTTATCCGGCGCCTCTTGTGGTGAGCGCGTCATCTGCCAGGTTGTGTGCTCAGGCGCGTTCGCCGCATCTTCCAGTTCTCCGCCTTCATGGCTAAGGTGCCAAAGGTTGCGGTCGCGGCTGTGAATTTTCTCGCGGCTCGCTGCCACGGCAATGCCCCGCTGCTCGGCGTAATCCAGGCAATCCTCGCGCGATTTCAGCGACCACTCCCGCCAAGGAGCAATCACTTTCAACTCGGGAGCAAGCGCCTGATAAGTGAGTTCAAAACGAACCTGATCATTCCCTTTCCCGGTACATCCATGCGCCACGGCTGTCGCTCCCTCGCGGAGAGCGACTTCGACCTGATGTTTTGCGATCACGGGACGCGCCAGCGATGTGCCCAAGAGATATTTGTGTTCGTACACGGCGCCCGCTTGCAGCGCAGGGAAAACATATCCTGTCAGAAACTCCTCGCGCAGATCTTCGACGATGACTTTGCTTGCGCCCGTGGCGTAGGCCTTCTCGACGACGGCTTCGATATCGTCGCCCTGGCCGACATCGCCGACCATCGCGATGACGTTGTAAGCGTAATTTTCTTTAAGCCACGGAATAATGATGGAGGTATCGAGGCCCCCAGAGTAGGCAAGTACAACTTTCTCAGGCATGAGCACTCCTTGCGGGCTGGCGATTACCGCCGCCCAGCAGCAAATAAAGAATCGCCTTTTGAGCGTGCAGGCGATTTTCTGCCTGCTCGAAAATTAAAGATCGCTCCGAGTCCATCACCGCATCGGTCACTTCCAAGCCGCGGTGCGCCGGCAGGCAGTGCATGAACACGGCGTGGGGCGCAGCTTCCGCCATGAGTTCGGAATTGACTTGATAAGGCGGAAATATCTGCGCCCGCTCGTCCGCTTCTTGCTCCTGCCCCATGCTCGTCCAGGCATCGGTGTAAATCGCATCAGCGCCCGCCACCGCCTCATGTGGGTCGGTCAGCAATTGAATCTCGGCTCCAGTCTCTTCTGCAATGTCGCGCGCCGCGTCGACAATTTGCGAATCGGGTGCATAACCCGCCGGAGTTGCCACTCGAATCGAAGATCCCAGGCACGCGCAGGTAAGCAGCAACGAATGCACGACGTTGTTGCCGTCGCCCACATAAGCCAGGCAGCGGTTTTCTAAATCGCCAAAGCGCTGGAGCAGCGTGAGATAGTCAGCCAGCGCCTGGCAGGGATGCTCCAAGTCACTGAGGGCATTAATTACCGGCACCCGCGCGTGTTGCGCCATGTCCTCAATGGTCTGCTGCGAAAACGTGCGCAGCACAATCAGGTCGACCCAGCGTTCCAGGTTGTGCGCCACATCGCTCAATTTCTCGCGGGCATCGAGCCGTTCATGAGTCTGATCGACGAACATCGCAGAACCGCCGAGGCCCACCATTCCAGCTTCGAAGGTCAGACGCGTTCGCAAAGACGGCTTCTCGAAAAACATAACGATCTGCCTGCCCGTGAGCGCCTTGCGAAAATCGGCTGGGCGCGACTTCATAATTGCAGCCAGATCCAACACGGCATGAACTCCGGCCGGGCCGAGATCGCGAGTCGAGACCAGGTCAGGGCACCAAAAGCCCGGCGGAACTTTTTCGGGAGCGGCTGCCAGCCTGCCGTGAACGTTCAATTTTGGCTCCTTGCGAGCAGTGATCGACTGACTCATGAATACGTAACCTCCGTGCCGCACGATAATTTGGTGAGGTAAAACTGCGGCAATAGTTCGGCCTCGTTTGCCGGCAGGATTCTCACTCGTCCTACTCCTTGCTTCAGCGCCTGCCCACAGGCCTGTAACTTGGGCAGCATCCCGCCGCTGATGATCGAGCAGGCTGCCAGTTCGGCGGCCTGCTTCGTGCTCAGCCATGGCATCACGCTTCCGGTCGCATCCTTTACTCCAGGTACATCGGTGAGAAAAATCAGAGTGTTGGCGTGGCAAGCGGCAGCGCATGATGCCGCCATTTCATCGGCATTGACGTTGTAGTATTCACCGTCGGCGCCCAATGCCAGCGAAGCCAGCACTGGAATTCCCCCCTGCTGCCACAAGGCTTCGATCCAGCATGGTTCAGCGAAACAAATCTCGCCCACAAATCCCAAGTCGCGACCGTGAACGAACTTCTTCCGGGCGCGAAATGTCATGCCATCCCCGCCGCAAAAACCAATGGCCGGCATGCCTGCGGCCTGAATGGCGGCCACCAGCTTCTTATTGATGATCCCAGCCAATACCATGAGGGCGGTATCGCGAGTCTCTGCATCAGTGACGCGCAATCCGTCTACAAACTCACTTTTCTTTCCCAGTCGATCGAGCATGCGAGTCAGGGCGCCTCCGCCACCATGAACCACAGCTACACGGTGGCCATCCTGCGCCAGTTCCGCAATGGAATGGGCGCATTTGCGCAGCGTTGCAGCATTCTCAATCGCCGCTCCTCCAACTTTCACGACTACGATCACTGCAAACCCTCCTGCTCGGCGAATCCATACATCAGATTCATGTTCTGCACAGCCTGTCCGGCCGCGCCTTTCAGCAGATTGTCAACGCAGGAAACCATCACCAGCCGCCGCCCATCCTCCGCCAGGCAAAACCCAAGGTCGCAATAGTTCGTGTGCAGCGAAAACTGCAACTGCGGTAATTTTGGCGTCGCAAATACGCGCACCCAGTGTCTGCCCGCATAGAAATCGCGCAGACAAGATTCGATTTCCGCCGGCTTCATCGTCCGATTCAGGCGCAGGTAGATGGTCGATAGAATTCCGCGCGGAATCGGCAGGAGATGAGGCGTGAAGGTCAGGTCTGCATCGTCCAGGCCCAATTGCTCGACCATCTCTCCTAAGTGCCGGTGATCGAAAACCGAATAGGCGGATAGATTGTCTGCGACAGAAACAAAATGCGTCCGCGAGGTGGGAGCCTTGCCCGCCCCCGACACTCCCGACTTAGAATCCGAAATAATGCCGCGCTCGCGATCAATTAGTCCGGCCTTAAGCAGCGGAGCTAATGCCAGAATTACCGACGTTGCATAGCAGCCCGGATTCGCCACTAGCTGCGCGGACGCAATGCGGTCCCCGTTCAATTCGGGCAGGCCATAAACGGCCTTCGCCGTCAGTTCGGCAGCAGTAACGGCATCCGCATCCTGAAACGTATAGATGGCGCGATGCTGCACCTGCTTGAGCCGCCATGCGCCACTCAGATCGACGACCCGCAAACCTTGCGCGATTGCCTCAGGCACAAGAGATCGCGATGCGTCATGCGGCGTCGCCAGAAAAAGTAACTGCACCCCTTGGCGTTTCAGCTCCGGCCACGAAAGCGCCTGCAGCGGATAGCTGCCGTTACCCGACAACTCCGGAAATATCTCGGCCAAATCCTTTGGCCCATCGCTATCAGCGTTGCGACGCAAAAGCACCGGCTTTTCGAGCCGCGGATGGCGCTCCAGGATTCGAGCCAGTTCCAGTCCGGAATAACCGCCCGCGCCCAGCACCGCACTCTTGAGCTTCGCAGACATCAGCCGAGCATCTCCTCGATCCGGACCGCAACCTTCTTGGCTGCGTCCCTGTCAGGACAAACAATCAAAATCGCATCGTCGCCCGCAATTGTTCCCACCACTTCCTCCCATTCCTGCTCATCGAGTGCCGCAGCCACAGGCTGCGCGCTGCCAATGATCGTCTTCACCACCAGCAGGTTCTGCGCCGGGCGCACATCCAGCACAAACTCGCGCACCAGGCGTTGCACCGGGGGCAAAGCCAAACCCGCTGCGCCTTCCCCTTGCGGCAGGGTGTAACCGGCTGCCGTCTTGCTCAAATTCAGATCGTGAATATCCCGCGACAGTGTCGCTTGACCAACCCTGAATCCCCGCTTGCGCAAGGCGCGCTGCAAGTCTTCCTGGTTGGCTACGGGCCCCTGCCGCAGGACTTCCAAAACCGCTCTCTGGCGCAGCGCTTTATTCACCATGCATATTTATTCATATAATTGAATAAATATTCTTTATCTTACAGGCCTGACTCTGGCTGTCAAGGGAAATCTCCCTTTGTTCCGCTGTCACAAACCAGTCTCGGTGATAATCCGGGCGGGGCACGCCATCATTCCGCCAAAACAAAGCCCGGAACTCGTTCTGGAATCCTTGCTAGACTACTTGCGGTCAAAGGCCGCCACGCGTCAGCGCAGGAGCACGCCGAGTCATGAACAGCAGGTCCACGCTCATCGCCGAGTTGATTGCCGAGTTCCTCGGAACGTGTGTCTTGATTCTCTTCGGCACCGGTGTGGTTGCCATGGTCGTTCTATTCCCCTCAAGCAGCCCGGCTGCAACCATTCATGGCGGCTACACCAACATCACTCTAGGGTGGGGACTGGCCGTAACCATGGGGATCTACGTTGCCGGAAAAGTTTCCGGAGGTCATCTCAACCCGGCAGTTACTCTTGCCCTGGCGGTGTTCCGTGGGTTTCCCTGGCGCAAGGTCCTGCCTTATTCCATCGCGCAGACTGCCGGGGCGTTTGTGGCTGCAGCTCTTGTGTACAGAAACTATCTTCCCGCTTTTCGTCAGGTTGACCCGCAACTGGAAAGAAGTGCGAGTGTGTTCACAACTTTTCCGGCCTTCCCGGCGTGGCCGCAAGCAGGATTTCTCGACCAGGTCATCGGCACTGCTCTGCTGCTGCTGTTGGTGTTGGCCATTACTGACGGGTTCAACATCCCTCCCGGAGCGAATCTCGCGCCCGCGATGATCGGGTTGGTGGTGGTGGCCATTGGGATGAGTTTTGGCGGCATGCACGGATATCCCATTAACCCCGCTCGCGATTTTGGTCCGCGCCTCTTCACTGCTCTGGCGGGATTCAAAAACAATGGCCTGACCGATGGCGATCGAATATGGTGGATCCCGGTCGTTGCGCCGCTGTTCGGCGGGTTGGTGGGTGCAGCAGTCTACGATTTTGGCATTCGACGGTTTCTCCGCGCGTCTCAGGACTCATCGACCCAGGGCTCGTCGTCTCAAAGCTCCGCGCATCCTTCGGCCTAGAAATGTCCTGAAGAAAACAGGAGGCTTCGTGCGCTACATTCTCTCCCTCGATCAGGGCACAACAAGCTCTCGAGCTCTCTTGTTCGACGATCAGGGAGTGGTTCGCGCCTTATCACAGCGTGAGTTTACACAAATCTTTCCTCAGCCAGGATGGGTCGAGCACGATCCCGAAGAGATCGCGACATCACAGATCACCGTCGCGCTGGAAGCTTTGGCTCAGGCCCAGGTTCAGCCCACAGACGTTGCTGCCATCGGTATCACCAACCAGCGCGAAACCGTGATTGTCTGGGACCGCACGACCGGCAAGCCCATCTGCAACGCCATAGTCTGGCAGGACCGCCGCACCGCCGAATTTTGTCAGCATCTTAAGACGCAGGGTCTCGAGAATCTAATTCAGCAACATACTGGTTTGTTAATCGACGCCTATTTCTCCGCCAGCAAGATTTCCTGGATTCTGGAACACGTCCCAAACGCCCGTCAACTCGCCGAAGGGGGCCGTCTGGCGTTCGGCACTGTCGATACCTGGTTGCTTTGGAAATTAACTGGCGGCCGCTTGCACATCACAGACGCCAGTAACGCCAGCCGAACCATGCTCTTCAATCTACATTCCGGCTGCTGGGATAACGATCTTCTCACCCTGTTTCGAATCCCGAATTCGATGTTGCCCGAAGTCCGATCTTCCAGTGAAGTCTACGGAGAAGTCAGCTCCGTCCCGGGACTCAAAGGAATTCCGATCGGAGGCATCGCCGGAGATCAGCAAGCCGCTCTCTTTGGACAAAAATGTACCAGCCCCGGCCTCACCAAGAACACCTACGGTACCGGCTGTTTCATGTTGCAGAGCACGGGCAACCGCGCCGTCGCATCCACTCACCGCCTTCTCACTACCGTGGCATGGAGGATCGGCAACAACAGCAACTACGCACTCGAAGGCAGCGTCTTTGTCGGCGGAGCCGTTGTGCAGTGGCTGCGCGACGCCTTAGGCATCATTCACACTTCCTCCGAGATTGAAGCCCTGGCCGGTTCTGTCCCCGACAACGGCGGAGTCTATTTTGTTCCTGCGTTTGTGGGCCTGGGCGCTCCACACTGGGATTCCTACGCTCGGGGCGCAATCTTCGGTCTCACTCGCGGCAGCACTGCCGCTCACATCGCCCGCGCCGCCCTCGAAAGCATCGCCTATCAGGTCGCCGATCTCATGGACGCTGTCCAAACCGACACTGGCACTCCTCTCCCGGAGCTGCGCGTAGATGGCGGCGCATCGGCGAATGATGCTCTTATGCAATTTCAGGCAGACATTCTTGGGGTCGCTGTCATCCGCCCTTCGATAACAGAGACTACCGCGCTCGGTGCAGCATTTCTTGCCGGGATGGCCGCGGGTGTCTGGAAAGGTGAGCAGGAAATTTCAAATTTGCCGCAACACCAACGCCGCTTTGAACCTCGCATGTCGCGCTCCAAAGCCTATGACATGCGACAGCGCTGGAATGAAGCCATTTCCCGAGCTAAGTCCTGGGAGGATGTTCCGCGCGAAGCCGCGGCCCGGCCGAAATAGCCAGCCAGAAGTTTTCCAGGCTTCCTTTTGAATCGCTGCTACATCATAGATCGGACGATCCTGAAAGGAGTTCCATGAAAAAGGCTTTTTCGATAGTCACTACCGTGGCGGGTATAGCAAGCTTGGCGTTCGCCGGATTCGTGCTTATCTCTTCGCTGCCGGATTTGCGCCGTTACATCAAGATCAGCACCATGTAACAGCCAAAATTGGCAACATAACGTGAGCATTGGCCCGTGGCCATCTTACCAAAGCAAAAGACCGATCATGTTTCCACGAACGGCCTTTAGATTTATGCGGGCAACGTCAAGGTCGCGGGCAAATTGCGCGCGCTCAACCGCTTAATCGAGACGCTGTTCTTTGTTTCCGAACGATCTCCTTAACCGGCGCCGCCGACAATCCCCAAATAATTGTTCACCGCACTCTCACTCAGGCTCAGAGTGGCGGCAATCTGCGACACCCTCTGCCCCTGGTTATAGAGTTGATCGACCTGTTGCGACTCGGACAACCTAACTGTATCAGCCGAGTTATTCGTGGTTGGCTGTGGATTTCGAGAAGCCGCCGAAGTCGAGGAAGAGTTCGCAGCGGCAACCGACGAGGTCGAAAGCAAACTGGGGATGGAAATACTCATAAAACACTCCTTCTCCTCTCACCAAGAGAAAGATCGGCAGATTTCACCATCGCATGAGCTGGCCCGCATCAGTCGCTTCGGAGAGGTAAACCCACCAGTCCTAATCGGGGACGCTCCTCCCGAAAAGGGAAAGTGATCATCAAGCAGAGGCGTCCCCCCATCATCGCCGCGCCGCCGGATCTTTCTTGCTTTTATCTTGTTTTGATGTAAAGCCTTCGGACCGCTTCACTCTGTTTGGCCGGCCTTCTCTGTCTCTGGTGGAATGCCCCGTACTGCTTAAAGATGTGCCCGTCCGAGTCCGGCAAAATGTTGCTTCCCAACCCCAGTGCAGCAAGGTTAAGGGAATATAATCCATTGAAATCAAAGGCAAGCATCTCGCAAACCCTCAGAACAACGGGAATATAGTAAAACTATATTAACTGGAGAGGTGGCCGAGTGGTTGAAGGCGCCAGTCTTGAAAACTGGAATACGGGAAACTGTATCGGGGGTTCGAATCC
>CAWJFA010000028.1:0-360263 GCA_963842075.1 uncultured Acidobacteriota bacterium
AGCGCTCAGCAATTCGACAAGGCATTGCGCAGCTACGTCAGCAGCGGTCGCTACAAGTATTATCCGATTCCTACCCCCGCCAGCATTTCTTCAAATAGCTACACCGCCAATCCTCTCAGCACCGCCGCCGAAAATGCCGTTCTGGCGGATATCCACCTGCATTCGCGCGATTACCAGGAGCGAGCCCTCGCCGAGTTTCAGGACATTTTAAAGTCCGATTCAAGAACCAGCCGCTTGCCGCGGCCTTGGCCACGCGAATTTGCAAAAGCAGGATTTTACTCGAGGCTGCGGAATACTTTAATCGTGCATCGCAATTGGGAATTCTCCAAAGACCCCCGGGTTCACTATTACAGCGCGCCGTCGATGGCGCGGGCAGCGGCTGGCCGCGACGCCGACCTGCCTGCCATGACCAGGAACCGGAATTGTCCATCGGCCTCGATCCAAATTTTGCCGACTCTTACGCGCTTCTGGCGTTTGCCCAGTCCACTTCGGGTGATGCGGGCCAGGCGTTGGTTACGATGCGGAAGGCACTGGCCATCAGTCCGCGCAATGAGAATTATCTGTTTAATGTTGCCGGCATGTATCTGGCAAACCGGCAGCCTGATCAAGCGATCGCTGTACTTCAGTCGCTTCGAGTCACTGATAATCCCGAGCTTGCTTCGCGTGTGGCTGGCACGCTGGCGCAAGCGCGGCAGTTTCGCCAGTTAAGCCAGGAGAGTGCGGGGACTGGTCCAGGAATGGTTTTGCTACGCAAGGGGAATCCTGAACCCTCGGGCGACCCGACGAATACTGAACCATCCGCTCCGGTGCCGGTATCCGCGGAAACAAAACTGCGTCGCCTCGAGATTCGTCCGTGGCTTACTCGCTAACGTCGATCCGCCGACGGACCCCTCCGCCGTCCTGACAGTGGTCGCAGGCTCCCGGATCTTGAAGATGAAAGTGGGAGACAAAAGTCATGTGATTCTCATTGGAGCGGACCGGTTTTCCTGCTCATGGGTGAAGCAGAAAGTGGCGGTCAACTACCGCGAGAATGAAACCGGGGGAATCAGTGTAATTTCTTTGGAAATCCAGTAGAAGCCCGCTCCAGCTGAGTTTCTGCCGTCGAATAAATCTCTTTTATGCCACGCATCATCTTTTTCGATTGGCGGCCACCCCACGGTCGCGTTATTCTCGTTGGTTGACACCCAGCCAGTTCAACTGCTTGTGTCCGTGTAGCGCCCGAAATCATCTTGCTGAATTGAATAGGAGACAGAAGGATATCCATGCCCAACGAACTGCGTAATTTCCTGGCACTCACTTACGATGAACTCGAAGACTGAATCTGGAGGCAAAGGAGCAGCGCAGGAACCGCGTTCCCTATCGGCAAGGTCCAGGAAAAACGGCTCAAGTATTTGACCGACGAAAAGCGGATCAAGGCCGTGACCGTGCTCTTCAGTGATCTCGAAGGCCGCCTGCACATGCTGGATTACGACAAAAAGTTTCTCGTCAAGAGCTGGGATAATCTTACCTTTGACGGTTCTTCGATTCGCGGCTTCACGGCGCAGCGCGAGAGCGACCTGCGGCTCGGAATCGATTGGGCCGCGTTCTACTGGGCGACCCTCGGATGTGTTTGGATCCGGCAAAGTTCTTGTATTCGGAGAAGTCATCGACAAAGGTGGCACATCTTATTCCGCCGACATTCGTGGCGTGTTAAGAAAAATTATGCCGACGAACTTCGCAAGAAAAAAGGTTATACGCTCAATGCCGCGAACGAAATTGAAGGTTTCCTGTTCAAAGGCGCGGACGCCGAACGCAAGTATCACGAAACTGGCAAATTCGAGTATGTGAATACCGGTGGATATTACCACTCGCTCCCGGGCGATCCGCTGCGCACTTTTATTGACACCACCGCCGAAGTGCAGCGAGCGATGGGTTTTCAGAACGAAAAAGATCATCCCGAAGTTGCGCCTTCGCAGTTCGAAATCAACTACGGTTATGGCGAAGTTGTCGCGGCCGCCGACCAGATCCAGCTCTACAAGCTGATCTGCCGCCAAGTTGCCACCAACATGGGATTCACCGCATCGTTCCTGCCCAAGCCTGTGGTCGGGGTTAACGGCAGCGGCATGCACACCAACGTTTCCATTAGCGGCAACGGCAAGAATCTATTCTGGGATTCGAAGGGAGAAGAGAAGCTCAGCAAGATGGGATGGGCGTTTTTGGATCGCATTCTCACCCATGGCAACGACATTTGTCTTCTCCTGAATGCCAGCGTGAACGCCTATCGCCGCCTCGATCCGCACTTCGAGGCGCCAAATCAGCTCAAGGCGTCGCCGGTTGATCGCGGGTCGATGATCCGGATCCCGATCGGCAACGAGAAAAGCATGCGCGTGGAAGTGCGCTCGGTCTCGCCCGATGCTGAATCCTTACCTGGTGATGCTCGGCGATCTTCAAGACGGGCATCGATGGCGAAACCGCAAAGATCAAGAATCTGCGCCAGGCCGAGCGTTACTTGCCTGATAACATCTACGACGCGCTGGCGAACTTCCGCAAAGCAGATTGGACCACCGAGCTTCTCGGCGAAGAAGTGAAGGGCCGCTATGCAGATTTGAAGCAGGCCGCGGCGGACCGCTGTCCGCGCCTGCTGGGAACTTTCGTGAAGGCGCCCGAAGTCCAGTATCACCACGACGTCTACAATCAGTTCCTTTGGAATTTGTTCTAGAAACCGCAGTTCCGCCACGCGTTTTCTTCACGAGAAACGGCATGGGTTTTCTGGCTCGGTGCTTGAGCTCTGTGGCAAGTTCGGGGGTTTATAGTCTGGATCGACCTTGAGTTTCTCTCTCACCGTTTCGTGCAAGACGGAACCCTCGGGGATCACTCGCCTCGCTCCCAAGGGAATACGCCACTTTGGCTTCTTTGCGACTGGATCGTAGTAAGAGTGTGGCAGGAATTCCAAGGCCCACCAGAATCCGGTCAGCGAGTTGTGGATCTTCGCGGCCACATCAGGGCGAACTGGCGGCGGAGGCGGAACTCTTCCAAGGACATAATCGGCTTTCACGGGGTCGACCAAAAGCCCTAAAGAAACCGCCTCACAAAGCATCCATTCCAAGGCAATTTGCGAAAGTCCACTTTCGATTGGCGCATAGGAGCCGCCAACGTCTGAGTGCACTCCGGCAAACCAAACCTGCTTCAGACTCTGACCGGGAAGTTGATTTCCCCATAAGTTGCTCTGAAAATAACAACGCCGCTCGTCGATCGAGACCGCATGGCGGCCATTGGCCATGTCTGGATTCTGCGCCGTATATGGAAGTTTCAGGGGATCCCACACCCAACCAACTGAGCTGACAGTGTCCCAGACGCCGACCAGATGGAGCGGGCAATGGCGGCAGAAGGTGGACTTGAACCCTTCCGCCACTTCGAAGGTGTGAGTCATTCCGGCAGCGTCACGCGTCCGCTTCGCATAAAGCCGAATCACGTAAGGGATCAACCCATCATTGCCCGGGACACAACAATCCGAACATGTGCAGCACTCCGGCAAGCGCCCGCGCCGTGTATGCACCACGGCTGAAAGCAAACAGATAGACATTGTCTCCATCTTCATAAACATTCATGAGATATCGGTAAGCGTCGCCGACGTTGGCCAGAAGTCCCGCTCCAAAGGCTAGACCCATCACTACGGACCAGGCTTTGCTGACCTTGTTATGCGCGGTCGGATCGCCCATCGTGCCCACCCCCGGATGGTAGTAGCCGACTTGTTCGTACCATCGATCACTAACGCGCTGTAGAGCTTGACGACATTGGAGTTGTGGTCGCCGAATTCGTTTCCGGTCCCGTCGCAGCAAATGACTATATTCTTAGCCAAAGCAACCTCCAGAAAAAGACCGTTTCTGACGTTAGCATCGCCTCGAAGTGGTGGAAGGGAGACGAAGTCTAGCACAGGCACTGGAAACTTCCGGAGTGCTCTGGTTTCTGTCCTGCTTTTGTAAAAGTCCGGGACCCGGCCTGCGCGGCACGAGGGTCATCCGCCTGTGCCTGCACCGCGAATTCTCGGGTGTGCTAGATTCAGAAGTTTCATGGACGCCGCTCCCACCATCTCAACCCAAGGCCTTACCCGCCGTTTCGGAGACCTCGTAGCCGTTGAGAACGTCGACTTGCGCGTGGCGCCCGGACAATTCTTCGGATTTCTTGGTCCCAACGGAGCGGCAAATCCACACGATCAAAATGCTCACCGGGCTGCTTGCGCCGAGTTCGGGACGTATTGAAATCCTCGGGCTCGACCTCATCGCGCATCCGGTTCAAGTGAAGCGGCAAATCGGCGTCGTCCCCGAAGGCATGGCGCTCTTTGGACGGCTGACTGGATCTGAGTTTCTAAACTTTTCGGGCCGCATGTACGGACTTGATCGAGAAACCGCAGCCAAGCGCACGGTCGAGTTGCTCGACTTCATGCAACTCGCCGATCAACCGAAAAAGCTGGTCACCGACTACTCGCACGGCATGCAGAAAAAACTGGCGATGGCGGCGGCTGTAATTCATGGACCGAAAGTATTGTTCCTCGATGAACCGTTCGAAGGAGTGGATGCTATCGCCGCGGGAACGCTGAAGACGATGTTGCAAGGGATGATCGCCCGGGGAGCTACGATCTTCCTGACTTCGCATGTTCTGGAAATTGTGGAGCGGCTATGCAGCCACGTCGCCATAATTCACCAGGGACGCCTCGTGGCTCAGGGATCGCTCGAGGAACTGCGCGCCGGGGTGGATGCACAGACGCCTGCAGGAGCAGGCGATGGATCGGGCACCGATTCAACGCCGTCACGTGAGAAGATGACCCTGGAGCAGATCTTCTTGCGCACAGTAGGGAGTGTGCACCGCAGCGATCAGGAGCTTTCCTGGCTCGGATAACAGGAGCAAGCTCGGGACATCCCTTTGTGCGGAGCATTGGCTGGTAAGGGGGAACCCTAGGTATGCCTTGCTCGCAAATGGCGAAGGGCAGGAAGCAACCTTCGCGGCCGCACAATCGACATTTCTTGAAGTGAATAATCGAAATGCGTTCCGCAATCACAGCAGACTTTATAGCTTCGACCCTCAATGGTAAATACACGGCTCAGATGGCCGTGGTGACAGCCAAATGCAAAATCCAGTACCTTTGCCACCGGCTTTATAAATCTGTCCCACCGGGGAACTTCCTCGGTCGCCCTCATTTCGGTTCACCTACCTTCGAATCATTCTTATTCTCTACTGAGAACCGTCGGTGAGCGGTGAGTAGACTCACCCGCAATTGTGATCGAAGTCACACTTTAATTCGTTGAGCAGGTAGGAAGCGCAATGTCATTCAATCCCTGTGAAAGAATAGGGCGCACACGATGATGAGCTCCTCTAAAAACGATTCCGGCCAGGTGGCTGCCATCGTATGGCTGCGCTGGCGCCTGTTTGTGAACGCGCTTCGGTCCACGCGCGGCAGGGTGGAATTGACCTCGCGGATCCTGGTGTCGTTAGCCTTCGCCATTGGCGGAATCGGCGGAGCTTTCGGCATGTGCATCGCTGCCTATTTCTTTATCTCGTCAGGCAAACCCCAGATGCTCGCATTGCTGCTGTGGGCGATCTTCGTCTTCTGGCAATTCTTCCCCCTCATGGCGACGGCTTTTACCGACAACCCGGATTCCTCCGATCTTCTAGGCTTCCCCGTGAGCTATCGCGCGTACTTTCTGGTGCGCCTGGCGTACGGTGGGTTCGACCCGGCAACCGCTGTCGGCAGCCTCTGGTCCTTCGGAATTTTGGTCGGCGTGGGATTTGCGAAAGCGACCTTGTTGCCCTGGGCTCTGCTCGTATTGCTGGTTTTCGCGGCTTTCAATCTTCTCTTCATGCAGATGGTTTTCGCCTGGGTGGAGCGCTGGCTGGCCCAGCGCCGCACGCGCGAGATTATGGGCGTGTTGTTTGCTCTGCTGGTGCTGAGCTTTCAGCTGATCGGCCCACTCGTGTCACATTTCGGCAAACGAGCCCGGCCGGGCGCCCAGCGATTCGTCGAAGTGGTTGCTCCGGTGCAGGCCCTCCTCCCCCCTGGCCTCGCCTCCGATGCCATCACCCAGGGCATATATCCGAATTGGCCGGTAGCGCTCAGTTCTTTGGCGCTGCTCAGCGCTTTTGTGCTGCTCGCAGGCTACAGCCTTCATCTGCGGCTCCTGGCAGAATATCGGGGTGAAAATTTGAGCGAGGTAGCGGCGGCGTCCGCCCTGCCGAAAGATCGGACTCTGCGCCTAGGCTGGAATCTGCCCGGATTCTCCACGCCGGCGGCTGCGGTCTTCGAAAAAGAAATCCGTTATCTTCTGCGCAGCGCGCCCATGTTGCTCACCCTGATCATGCCCATCTTTGTGCTGATCATCTTCCGCCTCGGACCAATGAACTCTGCCCGCCACCCCGGAGTCTTCTTGACGCACACGCCCGACATGGCATTTCCCGCCGCTGCGGCGTACACGCTCCTTATGCTCACCAATTTGGTCTACAACAACTTTGGCGGCGACGCCGGCGGCATTCAATTCTTCTACGCTTCTCCAGTAAGTTTTCGGGAAATTGTGCTGGCCAAGAATCTTACCCATGCAAGCATTCTGGCCGTGGAGGTTGTTGTGGCCTGGATCGCGGTTAGCGTTCTCTACCAACCTCCACCTCTCGACGTCACCGTTGCGACTCTGGCAGGCTTGCTCTTCGCTGCTTTGCTGAATTTCTCCATCGGCAACTTGCTCTCGCTCTACTCGCCAAAGAAATTGGATTACTCAAAGTTCGGCAGGCAGCGCGCTTCGCAGATGACCGTTCTTATCAGCCTGGGAGTGCAACTTGTCATCGTAGGCGTAGGCGTCGCAGCATTCTGGATGGCACGCTCCTACGGCAGCTTTTGGATCACGACGATCGTTTTGCTGGTGCTAGCGGGAATTTCGTTTTCTATCTATGGAATGATTCTCAAACGTGTAGATCGTCTGGCCCTCGAGCGACGGGAAACGCTGGTTGCCGAACTGTGTCGGGCGTAGCTTGCCTGCGGGCCTCACTTTTTTTCGGGATTCGCCAAAAACCGGTATCCCACCCCGCGCACTGTCAACAAGTGCTTCGGCTGCGCTGGATCGTCTTCGATATAGCGCCGGAGCCGCACCATGAAATTATCGATGGCGCGCGTGTCGGTATCTTCATGCAAGCCCCAAACCTCTTCGAGAATCTGCTTGCGGGAAACTACCCGCCCGTCGTTGCGCACCAAATGTCGCAGAAGTTCCGACTCCATCAATGTCAGGTGGATGACATTATCAGCCGTACGCAGTTCGAGAGTGCCGAAGTCTATAGTCTTGCCGTTGAATGAAAATGTTCCGAAGTCGCCGACGCTGCTCGGGTCGGACGCGGTGCGAGCGGAATCGACACCAGGGTTCGGGTTCTCTGCGGCATGGCCAGTTCGCATCCACTGGCTACGCCGCAACAGTCCCTGCAACCGGGCCAACAAAATCGATAGGTCAAAAGGCTTGGGCAGATAATCGTCCGCTCCCGCGGCAAAGCCCTTCAACACATCTTCCGGCCGGCTGCGGGCAGTCAGCATGAGTACTGGCACATAATTTCGCGCCGCCCGCAACTCTGAAACAACGCTAAAACCATCCTTCCCCGGCAACATAATGTCGAGCACAATGGCGTCGAAGTTTTCTTTTTTTTCCAGCAGGCGATCCGTGGCCGCCTCTCCATCCCCGACAACCTCGGCGGAATAGCCCTCCGCCTGCAGGTTAAAACAGAGTCCCTGCGCCAGATGAGCCTCATCTTCCACCACCAGCACACGGCTCATACGTTTGACCTCGGCAGTTCGATGGTGATGGTGGTGCCGCGGCCCTCACCTGCGCTTTCAGCGAAGACTCTGCCGCCGTGCTTTTGTGCAATTGACTTCACAATGAACAGGCCCAGACCAGTTCCCTTCACATGCGCCAGCGAGCGGTGGTTGACGCGATAGAACCGCTTGAAAATGCTTTTCATTTCGTCTGCCGGTATGCCGACACCCTGGTCCTGCACGCTGAGCGCGATGTTTTTTTCATCCGGCGTATCCACGCGCACCCGCACGTTCACGTGGTTGCCGGAATACTTGATCGCATTATCGAGGACATTCAATACCGCGGTGCGAAGATCCTCGCCGCTGCCCAACACCCGCGTCCCACTGCCATTGCTGGACGCCTCCTCGTAGTGCAGAGCTTCCGCGGGCAGATGATGGCGGGCTCGCGCCGCCTCCATGCACTCCCGCACAAGCTGCCGGAAGTCGACTGCCGATTTCTCCCGTCCCGCTTTCTTGTCCCCGGCCCGGCCGGCTCGCAACACCTGTTCCACCGTCTCTGTCAGGCGATCGGTATCGCTGAGCATCAACCGGTAAAACTCCTGCTTCTGCGCTTCCGGCAAGTCGCGGCGCTGCAAGGTTTCCAGATGCAGCCGGATGGAAGCAACCGGCGTTTTGAGCTCGTGTGTGACGGCGTTGATGAAGCTGTCATGCTGCTCGCTGTGGCGAAGCTCGCGGACCAGAAAGCTGGTGTTCACGATCATCCCCGCGATGATCAGCGCAAAAAAGATGATGCCAAAGAACAGCAGCACGCCTTGGCGCCAGTTGAGGATGGTCCAGCCGGTGCCAAGTGCGATCGCCATCGCCACCAGGCCAATGCCCAGGCAAAGGAAGAAAACGATGGTTCCGCGGCGGCTCGTGATGCGCATGGCGTCACGGTGATTTTACCGCGTTCACCAGCAATGTTTAATGTTTAAGGAGTCTCACGCGACATTACGCAAATATCTGCTATGTGCACGCCTCCTGCCGAGATTTCGGCCTATAATCCCTGCGAACATCTTCATTACCATTTATGGGCGATCATCAAAAACGGGATCAATGGCTTCACGATGTTGAAGCGAAGCAGCGCAATATAGTGTTTCCCGATACTGTAGAGAATGAGGTGCGCTTCTGGCGTAATTTAGGGAAAGTCCCTCCAGCACCATCACCAGGGCAGGTTTGGTTGTTTTGGCGATTTTTGTTCTTGGGTTTGCCGCAATCTTGTTGATTGCGACATACGAGGGTAGCGTCCTTTGGGAATTCGTTTTGGGGATGATCCTCTTTTGTGGGTCCAGCTTCGCCGTCATCGCTTGGGCTACTCGTCGCAGCCTCCGGAATATTCAGAAGTCTCGACGCGGCCCAAGCCCTCGGCAAAATTGATGCGCAAGCAAAAACCCCGACCAGAGATGATCGGGGTTTAATTCTGAGGGGGGTGAGGCAGTCTAGTCGCCCGCCGCCACACTCTCGGGCAGGGCCACTGTAACCAACCGCCCATTCGGGGTAGGGGCCAGACCTTTTTCCAAATCCGCCAGTTTCACCCGCTTGATGTCCCAAGCCAACCCAAGCGTCTTCAGCGCCCAGATACCGTACCAATTCATATCGATTTCGTACCAGGTAAAGCCGTGCTGCGCCGCTGTGGGATGCGCGTGGTGATTGTTGTGCCAGCCTTCCCCGAAGGTCAGCAATGCCACCCACCAGCTATTGGTGGAAAGATCGCGAGTGGTAAAACGGCGCGTGCCCCAGGAGTGCGTCGCCGAATTCACCAGCCAGGTGGCGTGCAGGCCAACCACCGTCCGCATGAAGATACCCCACATCAGAAACGGAAGTCCGCCGATAGCCAGCAAGATGACGCTCAGAACAATCATCGGCACATAGTGATATTTCGTAATCCAGACATGAAACTTGTCTTTGGCGAGGTCAGGAACATAGCGGGCCAGCGTGGTGGTGTCATGATGCATCGACTTGCCCATGAGAATCCAGCCCATGTGCGCCCACCATTTCCCGTCAATCGGTGAGTGCGGGTCGCCATCCTGATCTGAATATTGGTGATGAATGCGGTGCGTGGCCACCCAGAAAATTGGTCCGCCCTCAAGCGCAAGCGTGGCGCAGACCGTCAGGAAATACTCCACCCACTTCGGTGTCTTGTAGCCGCGATGCGTGAGCAGCCGATGATAGGCCATGCCGATACCCAGGCTGCCCGAAACCCACCACAGGAACATGGCAACAAAAAGCGCTTTCCACGTGAAGAAGAAAAGCGCCGCTATCGCGCCCACGTGAAACATTCCCATGAATATTGCCGTCACCCAGTTGATTTCGCCGTTTGCAGCTTGCCGTTTTTCCAAGCTTTCCAATTGCATTTCCAAGATGGGTCCCCGTTTAGCTGGTTTTGAACTCGCTACCGCTTTAACTAACGTATCAAGGGACAGGGAAATTCACTGTAATACTTGTGTAATAGCGGGATCTGGCGCATTACGGAGGTATTAAGACAACAAGTACTAGAAGGGCTGAAACCGGGACGCGACCTGGCGGCCGCGTCCCAAACACCTGCAAAATCCTCTTGCTTCCGCTTCCCGCTCAGGCGCTCTTCGGCAGCTGCTTCATAAATTCGTTCTGCGCCTCCTCGATTTCTTCGGGCGACATATCGCGCTTGTGCGTTGCAATCGACCACTTGTGGCCGAAAGGATCCACCAGCTTGCCATAGCGGTCTCCCCAGAACATGTCGCTGATCGGCATCTCTACCGTTGCTCCCGCCTTTACCGCACGGTCAAACGCGGAGTCCGCATCCTCGACATAAATATGAAGCCCCGTCCCGGACCCGCCGGACTGGGGTGACAAAGATCCAAACTGGGGAAATTCGTCGGCCAGCATCACGACGGAATCGCCGATGCGCAGTTCCGCGTGCATGACTTTCCCGTCCGGTCCTTTCATGACGCCTTTCTCCACCGCGCCAAACGCCTGCTTGTAAAACTCAATCGCGCGAGCCGCGTCGCGCACGGTCATATATGGAGTTACCGTGTGGTAACCCTCGGGTATGGCTTTTACGCTCATGTTCGCCTCCTACAGCGGAAATTCGTGGCACCGAAGTTTACACCCAAAATCGGGGAACATTTGTCAAAGCACGGTTACGACGGGATATTTCCTAACCGGCGGTCGCAGAACATGGGTGGCAGAAACTGAACTAGCGGAACCTAAAAGAATCGCGTGACGCCTTCTTCCAGCACGACTACACGGTCTTCAATCCCGGCCGATCGAGCTTCCCGATCCAGCAGTTGCAGTGGTTCGTCGACCGGTTCGTGCGACAGCCGGAAGGTTCCGTAGTGCATTGGCACCATCCAGCGCGCGTTCAAGTCGAGGAAGGCGCGGGTAGCGTCCGCTGGATTGGTGTGCACATTGCGGAAAGTCGGAGGATTATAAGCGCCGATGGGAAGCAGCGCTAATTCGGGCGAGAGCCGACGTCCGATCTCGCGGAAACCCGCAAAATAAGCTGTGTCACCCGCGTGATAAACGGAGTGCTTGCCTGCCCGCAACACGTAGCCGCCATAGCCGCGATGCGAATCCTTCAGAATCCGCGCTCCCCAATGCCGCGAAGGAACGTGCGTTACCGACAAACTGCCGTGACGCGAAGTCTTCCACCAGTCAAGTTCAATGATTTCGGAGAATCCGAGGTCTGAAACCAGATCCGTCACATGGCTGGGAACGATAATCGCCGGAGCCTTTCCGCGCGTGCGTAGATTGTTCTGCACGATGGCGCGCAACGAAGGCCGGTGCAGATGATCGAAATGCGCATGCGTCACCAGTACCACATCGATCGCCGGCAAATCGCGCACTCGAAGTCCAGGGCGCCGCAGACGCTTCAGCACGAACAGCCATCGCGCGAAGTTGGGATCGATCATGACGCTCAGTCCG
Source organism: uncultured Acidobacteriota bacterium (assembly GCA_963842075.1). Classification (GTDB taxonomy): domain Bacteria; phylum Acidobacteriota; class Terriglobia; order Terriglobales; family Acidobacteriaceae; genus Sulfotelmatobacter. Next base: position 11,702 of record CAWJFA010000028.1, read on the forward strand.
CCTATCTGCACAAAAAAACTGGAATGCCCAATGAATGTCACCCCCAACTCGCCCTTGGAGGCAAGACGGGGCTTATGCGTCTCTCCGCATAATGGAGTGATTGCGGAGTGGCGCACCAGTCGCCCGAATTGCGAGGCGCGCTTGCGCAAGGCCCGATTCTGAAGCGTTGCCTTAATTCCTGATGCCGTCATCCTGACCTGATCACCCGGGGTTTACTCATTCTAAGCTTTCCCATGAATGGTGCTTGCCCACTGGCTATATTTTAGTTCAGTCCTGCCAACTGGATGCTAATTATCACGGTTCCCTGCCAAACACTCTTTTACGCCTATTCCTTATCTTCCACGCGGTGCATGATCGATTGATTTAAGGTCACTCTGCTTGACCTCTATCCGCTCGCTCATATCTAATCCAAAAAGTCCCTTCATCGGAGGAGAAGCTCTACATGCGGGTCGCATTCTTAGGTTTGGGAATTATGGGGCATGCCATGGCCACAAACCTGGTCAAGGCGGGCCATGAAGTGACGGTCTGGAACCGCACGCCCGGCAAGCTGGTGGAAGGCGCGGGTCTCGCTCCTACCCCCGGTGCAGCAGCGCAGGGCGCAGAAGTTGTCTGGCTCTGCGTTTCCGACACAGCCGCCGTCGAGAAAATATTGTTTGGTTCAGAAGGCGTCGAGCCAGCGCTGGCGGAAGGCTCAATCATCGCCGATTCCAGCACCATTTCGCCCTCCGCTACCGTAAAGTTCGCCCAACGTCTTCGCGGCAAACAGGTAGCTTATGTCGACGCTCCCATGACCGGATCGAAAATCGGCGCCGCCAATGGGACCCTGATTTTCATGGTCGGCGGTGAGCCAGAAACCATTGAGCGACTGAATCCCCTGTTCGCGGCCATGGGTAAAAAGATTTTCCGCATGGGAGAAACGGGCAAGGGACAAGCAACCAAACTAGCGATGAACCTGCAGATTGCCTTGATCTTCGAGGGTTTTGCCGAGGCGCTTACTCTCGCTACCAAACTCGGCGTGGACTCCCGGCAACTGGTCTCTCTGATCGACGCCACCATGGTGCGCTCTGGTGTCGTCGAGTACAAGGCGCCATTTGTTTTGCAGCGTGACTTCACTCCCAATTTTCCCTTGCGCCTCATGCACAAGGATATCCGCCTAACGCTCGAAGCCGCGAAAGAAGCGCGGGTGAAATTGCCTGCTCTTGAGACCGTGGAAGAGATCTATGAACTCGCCACCGAAGAAGGCCATCAGGATCTCGACTATGCCGCCACATTGACTCTGTTGGAGAAGTGGGCGGGCGTGCAAGTGAAGGGCGAAGCCGCGTAATCGCTTCGTGCAAGCACGGTTAGTACGCCAACAAAATTCTCAGATCGCGCAAGTTGTTTCCTGTGGGCCCAGTCTCGACAGCATCGCCTAGCGCGCTGAAAAATGGATACGCATCGAACTTCTCGAGTGTTATACCTGCATCCAGCCCGCGTGTCCGCGCTCGCATCACCGTAGTTCCATCCGCCACCGCGCCTGCCGCGGGACTGTTCCCATCCACTCCGTCCGTTCCAGCGCTCATCACGGTAATATTCTCTCCCGAAATCTGCAGGGCGCAGGCCAGCGCGAATTGCAGGTTACGTCCGCCAATGCCCCCGTCGGTAACTTTAACGGTCACTTCCCCGCCGGAAATCACGCACGCACGCGGACACTCTTTTCTTAACTCGCGCAAACGCTTCAGCAAATGCTCAGCCGCCCGCTCGTAGTCCCAGTCATCGCAGGAGTTGTCCACATGCACTGCGAAACCGGCCCGCTTAGCAGCGGCTATAGCGTGTTCCAGCGCTGTCTGGTTGGAAAGAACCGTCCACCAGCGTGAACGATAGAATGCCTGGTCGTCCGACTTCGGCGTTTCTTCCAAAGCATGACGGTCGAACAGCTCGCGCGTGGAGTGCGGAAACTGTGGCAGCAGCCCGTGTTTCTCCGCGATGCGGTAACAATCTTCCACGCTGCTTGAGTCAGGCATGGTCGGGCCCGACGCTAACGCATCCGGACTATCGTCAGGAACGTCGGAGACCAGCAGCGAGACCTGCTGCGCCGGAAATGCCGTCCGGGCCAACCGCCCGCCCTTCACCGCAGAAAGATGCTTGCGAATGGCGTTAATCTCGGCGATGGGCGCACCCGAAAGCACGAGAGCACGATAAGTCGCGATCAGATCATCGAGAGAAATCTCTTCGTCGATCGGAGTTTCCACAATCGATGACCCTCCGCCGCTGATCATAAAAATCACTAACGACGCAGCGGTTTGCGCCTGCAGCGCTTTCAGGATGGCATTTGCGGCGCGAATCGATTCCGGGTTGGGCGTTGGATGTCCTCCGTGAAAATATCGGAAGCCGCGTACCTGAGCCGAGGGTTCCACCGACGAGGCGACGATTCCTTCGAGCGATGTTTCCAGAAACGACGCGCCCACCTGATGCGCAAGCGCCTCAACCATCGTCCCTCCGGCTTTACCGATAGAAACTATCAGCAGCCGCGAATAACCCTGCAATTCGTAAAGATCTTCTCCCACGCGCAGAACGCCGCGCTCACAATGCACGTGCCGTCCGAACGCCTTCGTAATGGAAGCTTCCGCCAGAGCATGACGAAAGATTTCCCGCGCAGTCTCGCGCATATTCTGAAACTGCGATTCGCGAGCGGCATCATCCATGGCCAGGTTTATCACGCCGAAGATTATAAAGAGACTTCTCGCACGATTTCCTGCCGGACCCAATCTTCAATCGTTTCTCGAAGTTCGCGCAATCTTCCCTCGAAGAAATGATCCGCACCTTCAATCACCACAAGTTTCTTCGGATCGGGCAGCGACCCAACCAACACTTCCAGTTTCGCCCGCGGACCAAACTGATCGCGCGCGCCGCTGACGAACAATTTCGGCTTCGCACAGTCGCGCGCGAAGTCGAACGTATAGATACGCGGCGTTTCGCTCTCCCTGGCGACCGCAACCACCGGCGTTCCCACGCTGATCAATGCCCTGACTCGCGAATCGGCGCACGCCGCCCTTAGCCCGACCGCGGCTCCAAACGAAAACCCCGCAAACACCAGGGGCAAATGAAACTCCGCGTCGAGCCAGTCGAGCGCGGCACGAACATCGTCAACTTCCCCGTTTCCCTGGTCGTGTTCGCCCTGGCTGAGTCCGGTGCCGCGAAAGTTAAACCGAAGCACGGGAAATCCAAAACTGTTCAGCGCCTTCATGGTGTGGAACACAACTTTGTTATGCAGCGTCCCGCCAAACAACGGATGAGGATGGCAGACCACCGCCGCGTGCGCCGCGTTCTCCGAGCCCGCGTTCAACAGCGCTTCCAGCCGGCCGGCGGGGCCTTCCAGGAATAGTGACTTGATCGTTGAATTCTGCACGTTCACCGCCTTCAGATTACATGATCGTGTCTCCTGCCGCCGCTCAACGGTCTTCTAGTTTATGCTTCCTTTATGAACGCAATCGAGCTCACGCGTCAGTTGGTTGACATCGAATCCATCAGCGGCAATGAGGCCGCGGTTGGCGATTTTCTCTTCCGCGAGCTTTGCCGTCTTGGCTATCAAACCAGGAAGATGCCGGTGGAAGGCGATCGCGCCAACGTGTACGCGCTATCGCCGGAGCAGCCGCATCCAAATGTGGTTTTCTCCACGCACATGGATACGGTTCCTCCCTTTATTCTTTCGTCCGAAGATGCGACGCGAATCTATGGGCGAGGCTCCTGCGACGCCAAGGGCATTATCGCCGCGCAAATCGCAGCCGCAGAACGATTGCGAGGGCAAGGAATTTACGTCGGCCTGCTCTTCCTCGTGGGAGAAGAGCGCGACAGCCTGGGAGCACAAGTTGCAAACGAATACGCGGCGAGGGAAGCGGCAAGTCACCCGCAACATAAATGCAAATACCTGGTCAATGGCGAGCCCACCGAGAATCGGATCGCACTGGCCTCGAAAGGAACGCTGCGCGTGGAAGTCAACGCCTCCGGTCGCATGGCGCACTCGGCTTATCCTGAACTCGGAGAATCGGCTATCGACAAGCTTATCGCGTCTCTCAGCCGTCTGCGCGCAATGCCGTTGCCCTCCGATCCGGAAATTGGTCCATGCACGCTTAACATCGGATTGATCGAAGGCGGACGCGCCCCCAACGTGATTCCTGATTACGCTCACGCCGACTTGCTTTATCGCCTCGTCGGTCCATCACGGGATCTACGGCGGCAGATTCTCGAAACTGCAGGCGATCAGGTGAGCACCACTTTCCCGCTGGAACTTCCCTTCCTGCGCTTACGCACCATTGACGGATTGCCCTCCATGATCGCAGCTTTCACTACCGACATTCCCAAGCTAACCAACTGGGGCGAGCCGCTGCTGATCGGTCCGGGATCGATTCACGTCGCGCACACGGAAGGAGAATTTATCGACAAGCAACAGCTTTTGGGTGCGATTGATTTGTACTGTGCGATCGCGAAACAGTTGATCTGAAGCCGGCTTTGCTTAACGCCCCCAAAACTTGGGATCGTACGCGCAATCGACTAAACCGTCGCGATAGTCAATCTTTACGTCGAGAAAGCGCAGCGTTGTAAAACCCAAGATACCCGACACTTCTGTCCCCGTGCTCTCGCTGATTGAAGTGAGGTCAATCGACAGCATGTCCAGGTTCTCCTGGCGAACCCGACTGAACTGGATGATGGCTTTATTGGCGCTATACACTTTGTTTACCGCGCCGCTGACTCCTTCCACCTTTGTATCCGAATCGCCGTGGACCTTGGTGATTTCACGGGCTGCAGCGGGCGTAATCTCATTGCCCAGAGATCCGGTGTCAAGCAAGAACAGCTTAAGCGGGGCGTCGCCGATTTTTGTGGGCATGAGCAGTTCGTGCCCGAAGCGAAAAATCCGCGTATAGGACTTCATTTCCGGCGCGATGTACGCGTCGTGAAATCTCGAATTCGCCGCAGACGCTGGTTTCTCAGAACTGGAGGCCACAGCATTGTTGGCTTCATGGCTAGATGCGCCAGAGTCGTCGCCTTCATCCGCATCCGTGCGCAAGCTAGCCGGGGCGGATTTATCTTCGGGACGTCTGGGCAATTCGCTGAGCCGAAGTTTTTCCTTAGGGAAGTTGACGTCCACAAGAAAATCTTCGAAGACATCCGCTCCGATCAAACCTTCTTCCCCCACGACCGAACGCTTGTCCAGTACCTCTACCGGACAGTCCTGAAATTCCAACTCCCCGATCTTGATGGAACTGGCCAGCCCAACATATCCGCTTTTACTCCCCTTATCCCCAATGCCAGAGATGCGAGTCTCCGAGAGTCGCCTAATGCCTGCTTTTTCCGCGAGCCCGCGATCGATCAGAATTCCACTCGCCCCCGTATCCAGCATCAAGTTTGCCTTGTGGTCATTGACTTTCACTGTTAGGCCGTAGCCGCGAAGATGCGTAGGGTCGATGAGAAGCCGGACCAGCGGTGTCTCGGTGGAAGTGACCTTGCCCACCAGATGGCAACTCCGTCGCGGCTCATTGGCGCGAGCCTTCAGATAGTCGAGATAACGCTGGGTAGCCGCGCGCTTCTCGGCGTCATCATTGTTGGGCCCATTCAGATACGTTTCCAGATACTTGATGCGCTCGGAAGATCTGAGGGTTTCGGCCCAGTCTCTTTCGATGTCCGGATCGTTCGGATCAAGATTGTGGGCCTTATCGATCAGCGTCTTGCCCTTGCCATACATCGAAATCGCGTTCCTGACGCGCGCCAAACCGAGGTAGGCCCGGGCATCGCCGCGGCCGGAGTTTATTACATTCACCCACTCCTGCTCGGCTTCGGCGATCTTCCCCTGCCGGAAATAAACTTCGCCGAGAGCAACATGCAAACCTGAAGAATTGGTCGCTGCCAGCAGTCCCTTGGTCACGGTGTCTGCCGCCAGGCTCACGTTCCCCTGCTTGAGGTAGATCCGAGTCAGACCGGTGTAGGCGTCGGGCGATTTCGGATTGTCTTGGAGAATGTGCTGGTATTTCTCGATCGCCGCGCTGAAGCTTCCTTTGCGGTAAAGGGACAATGCTTCGCCCACCGGGTTCGGGAGTAATGCAGCAGCGTCGGATTTGACGGTCAACGGGGACGCAGCTTGTGCGCCCGAGCCAGGGCCTTGCGGCGTGACGGCGGATTGCGCACTGGGCGCAGCAGCCTGAATCGGCGCCGCGACCGGTAAGCTTGCTGTTGGTTTACTATCGGCGGACTGGCCGACACAAAAACCAATGGAGAAAAAACACACAGCGAGCAACAGGTCCAGGCGGAGAACCCGGCGCATTTGGGCTGGCCTTCCGGTCGTGCCGGGGTGTAGGGGAAGTCCGGCGCGGCGTTCGCAGTTTGCCACAGGTCGGGCGAAGTGTCGAGAATTTCTTACCGTCGCAATCAACGCAATCGATATCCCGGGCGGCGCACCCATCAACCCTAGGCACGGTCGGAGGTGTTGTGCTCTTCCAGCTTCGGTTGCTCCACCTGGCTTTCTTCACGGCCTTGTTCTGTGGTCACCGCTATCCGCTTCGATTTTCGATAGACGTTCGCGACCGCCAGCGTCCAGAAAGGAACTAAATCAACCCCGGGCACCAGCTTGGCCACGAACGACGGCAGAAATTCCCAATGCCAGCCCAGAAGCTGAACCATGACCGCTCCAATGCCGAAATCGAGAATATCGTCAGCCGGCGATACAGCGCCTTCGACAAATAACGGAAAAACAATAATTTGCAGAGCGTCCGCAACCATGGCCAATATCATGGCGGTTCGAAAACGCGGCCCCGGTGAGACGGTGATGGTGTCTTGGGTCATGGCACGTACCTTCATCTCAATTCTAAGCGAAGGTGGCAATGTAGGGGCCCCCCTGAGTTGGCACTGGAGCGAGCGTAGAATTGTAGCGATTGATTACTGATTGATCATGATGAAATTCTTCACCGTATCATTGTTGGCCGCGTTGGCCGCCATCACACTGTCGGCGGCCGTCCAGGCAGAAGATGTCCACACACTCGCACAGGCCGTGGACCAACACTACGATCACTTGCGCAGTTTGCAGGCAGAGTTTACCGAGGTATATCGAGGGTCGGGGGTGGAGCGAACCGAGTCCGGGACGCTTTGGCTGGCCAAGGGCGGCCTTAAAAAACCTGGCAAGATGCGGTGGGAATACCGTTCTCCCAGGGAGAAGCTGTTTGTGAGCGATGGGAAAGATGCGTGGTTTTACGTCCCCGACGACCGCCAGGCGCGGCGAACCGAGGCTCGAAAGCTCGACGACATCCGCTCTCCACTGGCTTTCTTGCTGGGCAAGACCAGGCTGGAAAAGGAACTTCAGGGGCTTTCGTTTGCTCCCGATGTTGAGCCCCTGGCCGCAGGCGATGTTGTGCTGCGAGGTGTCCCGCAAGCTTTGGCGCCGCGGGTGAGCGAAATTTTGCTGGAGATAACGCCCGAGCACAAGATTGCGCGTCTTGTAATCGACGAAGTCGATGGATCGGTCACCGAATATCGGTTCAGTGATCAAAAGGAGAATCAGACTATTCCCGAGGGGCGCTTTCAGTTCAATCCGCCGCCCGGAACCGAGACAGTTGAGGGCAATTTAGAACCTTGAAACTACAGGTGTAACAAACTGAAGCATCACATTAACTATAAAATACTTAATTGGTCGTCGCAGAGAGGATTTCTTTCCTCCGTTAAGGCTTCTATCATCTTTGCTCGACCCAAGATGACGCGTCCAGAGGACGCGTGGTTTCAAATGGAGTCGTGATTCTGTCCCCGGGGGACGGTGTGCTTCTCCTGATCCCTGCATTAGAAACTGGGCTGGTTACTTGCGATACTGGAATGACAGGCACTTGTTGTGATCCGGCCCTCAAGACTGGAAGCTGCAATGTTAGACTGGGCAGTAGGAATCCCTCGGATAAGAACTCCGGAGCAAGAAGCGCCGGAGGGTAGCGAAAAGAATCAGGAATGGCGGAATTCGTTGTAAAACTCGCCGACGAACGCGGGCACACCCACCAGCAGATTGAGCAGGGTTACTCAGTGGCGGAGGTGCGTGACCGCTTCACCTCGCAGGGCTATCTCGTCCACTGGGTTAAACCGCAGGGCCTGCTGACAAGCGGCCTGTCGATGGGCCGCGGACGCAAGATCAAACAGAGCTCTTTTCTGGTGTTCAACCAGCAATTTCTTACTCTGATAAAGGCCGGGTTGCCGATTTTAGGCGCCCTCGATCTGCTCATCAAACGGCAGAAAGATTCCTACTTGCGTCAGATCCTGGAAAACGTTCGCGAACGCGTGAAGGGCGGAGAGCTGCTTTCTGATGCCTTTGCCGCTCATCCCGTGGTGCCGAAAATCTATACGACAACGCTGATGGCGGGGGAAAAGAGCGGAAACATCGACGAGGTCCTGAACCGCTACATTAACTTCCAGCGAGTGGCAATGTCATTCCGCAAAAAGCTGTTCGTTTCGCTGATCTATCCTGCATTGCTGGTAACAGTGGTGACCATCATGGTGATGTTTCTGTTCACCTATGTGGTGCCTAAATTTGCCGAGCTTTTCAGCAGCCTCGATGCCAAGCTGCCCGCGATCACGTTGTTTATGCTGTCGGTGGGCGTGTATGCGCAAAAATATTTTCCCTTCATTGCAATCGGGCTGGTGTTCGCGGGTTTTCTGTTTTGGCAATGGCGCAAGACCGATCGCGGCGGCGACCAGATTGACCGTGTCATTTTGAGCCTGCCATTGCTCGGCGATATCCGGCTGAAACACCAGGTGGCAACCTTTTCGCGCATGCTCGCTACCTTGTTGCAGGGCGGCCTGCCGCTGGTGCCCTCGATGGAAACGGCCGGCACCTCGATGTCCAGCCGCCGCATCTTAAAAGGAGTCATGCGCGCCAGCGTCAGAGTCCGCGAAGGACAAGGCCTGGCCGGCAGCCTCGAGGAACAGAAGATTTTTCCCGACCTGGCGGTCGAAATGCTCGAAGTGGGCGAATCCACAGGAGCCTTGCCGGCCATGCTGAATTCGGTGGCCGAGTTCTATGAAGAAGACGTGCAGACGGCGCTGGGCGCCGCCATGGCGTTGATCGAACCGCTGATTTTGATCGTAATGGCGGTTTTCGTAGGGGGAGTACTGATTTCCTTGTATTTGCCGATCTTCAGCTTAGGGATGCAGGGATCCCACTGAGCAGGCACGCGGGATGAACGCGGGGATTTGAGAATGGCAATGGCGGAAAAGAAATCACTTTTCGTGCACGGCGAGAACGGCGGTCAGGTGGTAACCACGGGAAATCCCGCGACTGATCTCGAACGCGCCCAGGACGTGGCGCGGCGCTATCGCTGCGAGTTCGTCGACCTCACCGATTTCCAGCTTCATCATGAGCTGTTCAAAAAATTCTCTCCGGAGCTGATGTTCCGCTACAACTTCGTGCCGCTGGAAGAAACCGCCGATGGCAAGCTGGCGATCGCCATTGCCGATCCCAGCCAACTGATGATGATCGACGAGATCAGTTTGCTGCTGCAGAAGCGGATCGTCACCAAAGTAGCAACCCTGAAACAAATCAGCGACATTCTCAAGAAAACCGAGCAGTCGCAGCGCGTTCTGGAGGAGGCCAGCGAAGGCTTCCAGATCATCCGCGAAGACGAGAACACCGGCGCCGAAGAGACCCTGACCATCGACAAACTGACGGCTGCGGGCGATACCAGCCCAATTATCCGTCTAGTCGATACAACCATCTTCACCGCACTGCAGCGGCGCGCTTCCGACATTCATATCGAGACCCGCGACGACTCCGTGGTGATCAAGTTCCGCATCGACGGTGTGCTCACCCAAGCCATGCCGCCCATCGGCAAGGAACATCACTCCACCGTGATCTCGCGTATCAAGGTCATGAGCGAGCTGGATATTTCCGAGCGCCGTGTGCCCCAGGACGGCCGCTTCCGCGTCAAGTACAACGGGCGCGCCATCGACTTCCGCGTCTCGATCATGCCCTCTATTCACGGCGAAGATGCCGTGCTCCGTGTGCTCGACAAAGAATCGATGAGCGAGAAGTTTCGCACCCTCACTCTCGACGTAGTCGGTTTCGACGAAGATGATCTGCGGAAATTCCGCCGCTACATCAAAGAGCCTTACGGCATGGTGCTGGTCACAGGTCCGACCGGAAGCGGCAAAACCACCACGCTCTACGCCGCGGTCAACGAGATCAAGACCGACGAAGACAAGATCATTACCATCGAAGACCCGGTCGAATATCAGCTGCGCGGCATCACCCAGATCCCGGTGAACGAGAAAAAAGGACTGACCTTCGCCCGCGGATTGCGCTCCATCCTCCGCCACGATCCCGACAAAATCATGGTCGGCGAAATTCGTGACACCGAAACAGCGCAGATCGCTATTCAGTCCGCTCTCACCGGCCACCTGGTTTTCACCACGGTCCACGCTAACAACGTGGTCGACGTGATCGGCCGTTTCCTGAACATGGGCGTCGAACCTTATAACTTTGTCTCGGCGTTGAACTGCATTCTGGCGCAGCGGCTGGTGCGCTTGATCTGCGAATCCTGCCGCACTCAGGTAAACTACGCTCCCGACATACTCGAGGCCAGCGGACTCGATCCCGCCCAGTGGTCGAAGGTCGCCCTGTACGAAGGGCCGGGATGCATCGAGTGCGCCGGCACCGGCTTTCGCGGTCGAACCGCGATTCACGAATTATTGGATTTGAGCGACCGCATTCGCGAAATGATTTTGGCCAAGAAGCCCACTTCGGAAATCCGCCGTGCCGCGCGGGACGAAGGTATGCGATTCCTGCGCGAGTCGGCATTGGATAAAGTCCGGCTCGGCCTGACCACTTTGAAAGAGATCAATAAGGTCACATTCATCGAGGCCATGCGGTAAAAGGAGTGGCTGGTGATTAGTGATCGGTTCGCTCCGAATTCCCTGGTCACTGACCGCTGGCCGTTGCCTCTAGTGCCCTTGCAGCTATTGCATTTCGCCTGGCGGAGCGTTTGAATTATAGAATGGGTTGATTCCATAAATGGGTTCCAATTCCAATAACGCAACACCTAAGCTGGCGTGTGAGATTGCCGCCGATCGCGTTCTCGCGGGCCGTTTGGGCGAAGATGGCCGAAGTCTGGAAGCTTGTGCCGCCACCGAACTGGCGCCAGGCAGCGTGGTTCCCGACTTGGTAGAGAATAACTTGCGCCAGCGTGACGCCGTCAAGGATGCCGTGCAGGCCACGCTGCACAGCGTAGCCGCCCGCTCCCACGATGTAATTGCCGTGGTGCCGGACGCCGCCGTGCGGGTGGTTCTTCTGGAATTCGATACGTTGCCCTCCGACTCCGAGGAAGCCGCCAGCGTAGTTCGCTTTCGCATGAAAAAATCCTTGCCTTTCGACGTCGACAAGGCCCGCGTTTCCTATCACGCGCAGAAGTCGAGTGATGGAGTTCGAGTGGTGGCCGCCGTCGCGCTCGCCAGCGTGGTGGAGGATTACGAAATTGCTTTTCGCGATGCCGGATTCAGCCCAGGCGTGGTTCTGCCTTCCATGCTGGCGGCCCTAGGCGCCGCTCAGGGACAGCGCCCCACCCTGGTTGTCAAGGTCGATGCCCGAACCACGAGTATCGCAATCCTCAATGCGGACCAGCTTCAACTTTTCCGCACGCTCGAAAACACGCGCGGGGTTACTATCACAGGAGAACAGTTGGCCGAGGACGTTTACCCTTCTGTGGTGTTTTTTCAGGACACGTATCATTTGAATATCGATAAAATTTTCGTCGCTGGAATATCCGACATCGGCAGCGCGGCCCCGGCGCTTCGTGCACAAACCGGGGCTGAAGTACAGGAACTGGTCACTTCCTCGCAGCTTGGTGTCACGACAGGTGGTTCGGTTCCGCGCTGGAGGATGGCCGGGGTCGTGGGAGCTCTGATTTCCTAGCAAAGTTATGCGTCTCAATATCAATCTCGCCAGCCAGCCTTACGAAGACGCCCGCCAGTTCTGGCTGCGCTGGGGAACCGCCGTGGCAGCTGTGGCCATTCTGACTCTAGCTCTGCTCAGCATCACGATCACAGGCTGGTTTGCCGCCCGGCACGACCATGTGACCATCGCCAACTACCGCGCTCAGATCGCACAGCGCGACCGGGCTCGTCAACTGGCAGAGGAATTTCTCAATCGTCCGGAAAACCGAGCCATTCGGGACCAGTCCCAATTCCTCAACGAATTGATCGAGCGCAAATCGCTTTCTTGGACCCTCGTGCTGGAGGATCTCGAAAAGGTTATGCCTCCACGGGTCCATCTGGTTTCCATTCAACCCGAGCTCGATGAAGACAACCAGCTCAACTTGAAAATGGTGGTGGGGGGTGACTCGCGGGACCGAGCCATCGAACTCGCTCGCCGCATGGAAGAGTCACGTCGCTTCACCCAGACTTATATCGAGACCGAACATTCAGCGGGTGCGGGCACTGGCGATTCGGTTCAGTTCGACATCAACGGAGTTTACGTTCCTGACACGGCCACAGCTTCAGCCCCCGTGCCGCCGCCAAAGACAAAAACAACAGAGAAATCCAAACGGAGTGCCCCCTGATGCCTGACTTGCGTCAAACCAGGAAGAACATTAAGAGCGCTCTCGCGGTTCTGCTGGGCGTCGATGTGGTGGCAGTGATAGTTCTTCTTTCACCGCTGGTGGGTTCGACCGACTCCAGACGCCAGGAACTGAACCAGTTGTGGAGTGAGCTGCGGGTGAAAACCAGCCAGGTCGAGCCTCTCAGAAATCTGGACAAAAAAGTTGTAACTGCCAACCAGCAGATTACTGAGTTCTACAAGAAACGCTTCCCTGCTCAGGATTCGCAAATCGCCAGTCAACTGGGCAAACTGGCCGCTGAAAATGGAGTCATCATTGAGCAGGCGCGTTACAAGGTGAAAGAGCCCGGGACCGGCCGGCTGCAGCCCGTGGAAATGGAAGCGCAACTCTCGGGCAATTACGTTTCGTTGGCGAAATTTATCAATGCATTGGAGCGCGATGAAATGTTTTTCATCATCGACGGTATCACCCTCGCCGGCGAACCAAAAGGTCCTATCAAACTGCAAATGAAGTTTGAAACCTATTTGAAGGCGGGCGCGTAGTGAAACTGGGAGCCGAAAAGCGCGGGCAGACGATTGCGGCCATTGTGCTGGGCGCACTGCTGTTGCTGATCTTGGGCTACGAGATCATGCCTTCCTCCTCGACCAACGCTTCCACAACGCCCGCCCCGGTCACATCGCAAACCTCTCCAGCCAGTACTGCCCGCCCGGCGACGCGCCGCAATTCCGCATCGACGGGCAAAAAAGAGCGGCCAGCACAGAATCTCGATCCCACTCTGCACTTGCAGCAACTCGCCTCGACGGAACAGATCAAGTACGCAGGCTCGGGAAGAAACATTTTCGTAGCTCAGGCCGATACCGCGATTCCCATGCCGATAAAGAACGGCACTGTAGACAAAGACAAACAAGGTCCAACCTGGCAGGTCCCGGCTGTGGCCGCGCCACCTCCGATTCCCCTGAAGTTCTTCGGTTTCGCGAGTCATCCCGGAGAGCCTAAGAAAATTTTCCTCTCCAAGGGCGATGATGTCTTCATTGCCGGCGAGGGCGAGATCGTCGATCGCCGCTACAAGGTGGTGCGAATATCTCCAACCTCGGTAGAAATTCAGGACGTCGTGGGCAGCGGTCCTCCGCAAAGCATCCCGCTGACCCAAGGCTAGAACAATTTTACGATTGCGCACTTGCAATGACTTTATTTTCTTCCCATCGTCGATCACCTCGTCCCCATGAGCAGGGCTATGTTCTGATCACCATACTTCTGGTAGTGAGCCTGATGGCCATAACCGCCTTAGCGGTTATGCCAACCGTTTCGTTTGAGATTCGGCGCGATCGCGAACAGGAAATGATCCACCGCGGAGTCCAATACTCGCGCGCCATACGCGCCTACTACAAAAAATTCGGTCGCTATCCCACACGCCTTGAAGATCTCGACAACACCAACAATCTGCGTTACCTGCGCAAACACTACAAAGATCCCATCACCGGCCAGGACTTCAAGCTGCTCCATTTCGGCGATCCAGGTCTAACCCTGGGCGGTAGCTTCGGCGGAGGAACCATCCCCGGCGCGAACCCAATCGGCTCTCCCGCGGGCCAGAGCGCATCGACGTCGAGCAATTCCGCATTCGGCGGTTCAGGATTCGGCAATTCAGCAGTGAATAACTCAGGCGTCTTCTCGCAGTCGTCCTCCTTCAGCGGAAACTCCAACAGCGCCTTCGGAGGAACTTCCAGCTCTCAGACCGGCTCCCCTCAACAGCCGGGGGCTGCGGCGTCAGCATCCGATTCTTCGGCCTCTACCCAAGTTGCCGCTGGCGGTGCACAGCCAGACGCGAGTTCAGGCCAGCAGGTGATTGCAGCCGGACCGATTGTGGGCGTAGCCAGCGTCAGCAAGAAAACCGCAATTCGCGAGTTCAATCACAAGAAGAAGTACAACGAGTGGCAATTTCTCTATGATCCTACAGCGGACCGTGGCGGCATTATTACCACGCCATACCAGCCTCCTCTGCAGGGGTTCGCAAGTCAGACAAATCTTAATGGTCAACCCGGAAGTTCTAGCGGCACGTCAAGCGGAAGTTCGTTCGGAAATTCATTTGGAAATTCATTCGGGCAGCCCTCAGGCGTGAGCAATAATCCGAACTCCATGGGTGCACCCGCGCAACCGCCCTCGACTACGCCACAACAGCAGTAGCTGGCTCACACCAGCTCTGGCAAACCGACCTCAACAAACCAGACCGCCTTGGCAAAAAAAAACGGCCGCATCCGAAGATGAGGCCGTTTCCTTCAAAACAATTTTCTCCTGAAACGCGAAGCAGAACCTTAAACGCTAAACGAGGATCCGCAGCCGCAGGTGCTCTTCACGTTCGGATTCTCAAACTTGAACCCCGCGCCTTCCAGCGTCTCCACGTAATCCACGATGCAGCCATTCAGGTACATCACGGAGGTTGCATCCACAAACACCTTCAGCCCCTCCATGTCAAACGTCTTGTCCATCATTCCGGCAGCGTTCTCAAACTGCATGGAATAAGAGAAGCCGGAGCAGCCGCCGCCCACCACGCCAATACGCAAGCCGGCTGGAACGGGAGTCTGCTGTCCCATGATCTCTTTAACCTTGGAAACCGCACTCGGCGTAAGCGAAACCGGCGGCGTCTTCTTCACTTCTGCAGCATTCGTATTCACTTCAGGGACAGTCGTGGTGGCCATTCATATCTCCTTGGCTCGAAAGTAATTAAATTATAGCAGAGGCTCGCAAGCAGAGGCAGGTGCAATTCAGTTACCCGCTCCCGATCGCCAATTCCCTCTATACATTTGGATGCCGGTCGCCCCGGTTGCGATTCCTTTAGCAGGACTTGCCAACGGGGCTATAATGTTCGCGTTAGGCCCTCCTCAAGCTTCTGGATGGTTGGCTGATCGCCTGCCTCCTGCAGCAAGCGGGAGTTGCCTAACAGGCGAGGTGCCTATGACGTGGACTTGGACTCCTTTGATGCTTGGGCTCGCGATCGTGTGGGGTATTTTTACTGTCGGCCTGATCGTTCTCCTCATTTACCGCAGTACGCTCACCATGCATGAGGATGAGCAGTTGTATCTGGACGACGCGAACTCGCACATGCAACAGGAACAGACGGAATTGCTGGTAAGAGTCAACCGGCTAACCGTTCCTGTGTGGGTTTTCGGTGCCGGCTCGGGAGTGCTTTTGCTCGTACTCGCCGGCATGTTCATCTATCAGGGATTGAACGCCGTACAGTAGCCGCTGCCAAATGACCAGGCGCGCCGCCACTCCGGCGTCTTGACCACGATCGGCCTGCGCCACCGCGCCTGCTCATCAAATATTTTAAAGAATTCGCAACTGCATAACTACGAGTGCAACGTTGCGCTCACCGCTTTTGCATGATCATTAGATGCGCGTAGTTGCGTGCCCGCCCACATAATCCACGTGGCCAGCACTCAGGTTTTGGTGCGGGGCACAGGACTTGAACCTGCACGGCCTTGCGGCCACTGGCTCCTAAGGCCAGCGCGTCTGCCAGTTCCGCCAGCCCCGCCCAGGTTTCAATCGTAACACTACGCGCGGGCTCCACTCTAGGCTGGTTGAGCGAGCCTTTCCCTTCCCTAAATCTTTTCTTGGTGCCTAGGCCGAGGTGTGGCGAGATCCTCAAGATCAAACGATCAGGATTAAAGAGATGAATACCCAAAAAAGAGGATTACCAGGCCCTGTCCCTAACCATCTGCTCACGGTCGCGACGGTTCTGATCGAGCGATAACTGAATCGCGGCTTGCAGCCGGTGCTGGTCATCTTCGTACAGCCGCACAAACTTGAAGGGCTGAAGATGCCAGGAGATCGGACTCAACATTTCCGCTGCGCCCAGCACCGTCCCCTTGCGCGTCAGAAACATCAGCCGCACTTGGGAACCCTGATCCTGCGGTTTCGACAGACAGAGCAACCCGCCGGTCACGGAGATCACCTGCAATTTGCCTAGCACGCGGCGGCCATCCTTGTATCGAAGGACCGCAGGAGTGACCTCCGCGAAACTCGTTCGCGGGGCGCGCCGTTTGGCCTGCTTTGGGGGGAAGTAAGTCATATCACCACAGTCGAGTATGTGTGCTCTTCACCGAGAATGGGAGGTTACGGAAGGACTCGTCCCGTCTCATGGAACCGAGTATTGTGTGCCCCGCGACCCCAGCTTCTATCCCCCGTTACACAATTCGGACAAAAATCATTTCACAATGTCGGGCAGGCGAAATCGGTGTACACTCGTTGGCGCTCTTGAACAACTCGAGATTCCGTGTGGAACTATCGGCTGAGACCCGCGGCGGGCGCGGGTTGCGGTCGTACAACTAAAACGTAAATTCCTGGTAACACACAAATGGAGAAGTCATGATTCGAAAATCGAGTATTTCGCTGCTCACAATCATCGCGCTTGTTTCAATCACAAATGTCGTCTGCCCCGCGCAGTCCCAGCCTCTGTTGACACATCATGTGCGCGAAGCGGCAGTAAATGGGCTGGCGCCATCCGTCGGACGCCTTCCCGGAATACAGACCATGCGTCTTGTCCTCGTTCTGCCGCTCCGCAACCAGGCAGCCTTGGACAGCCTCCTGCACGAACTCTACGATCCTTCCAGCCCGTCCTACCGCAAATTCCTCACAGCGGAAGAGTTCACTGCGAGGTTTGGCCCCATCCAGGAGGATTACGACGCCGTGATTCATTTCGCGGAAGCCAATGGTCTTACTGTAGTCGGCACCTCCCGCAATCGCATGAATGTTGATGTCACGGGATCAGTCGCGAACATCGAGAATGCCCTCCATGTGACGATGGGTCTCTACCGGCATCCTACGGAAAACCGCACCTTCTATGCTCCGGACCGGGAACCCACGCCCGACTTGGCAGTCCAGTTGTGGCATATCTCGGGCCTCGACAACTATTCCATCCCCCGCCCCGCCATCCTGCATAGTCAGCTGGCCGCGCGCTCGAACGCCACCACCGGCTCCGGTCCCAGCGCCTCTTTTCTCGGCAGCGACATGCGGGCGGCGTACTACGGCGGATCTCTCAGCGGAAACGGCCAGTCGCTCGGCCTGCTTGAATATTACGGAACCGATTTGGCCGACCTGACTACATACTTTAAGAACGCGGGTCAAACCAACAACGTTCCCATCACTCTCAAGTCCACGGACGGAACCAGCACCAGCTGCGTCTATCCGGCTTGTGATGACACCGAACAGACCCTGGACATGACTCAGGCGATCGGCATGGCGCCCGGCCTATCCAGTCTGGTCATGTACGTGGGTTCTACCGACTCCGCCATTTTTAACGCCATGGCTACCGCCAGCCCGCTCAACGCGCAATTGAGCTCTTCCTGGACCTGGTCCCCGGCGGATCCCTCGACGGACAATCCCTACTTCCAGGAGTTCGCGGCCCAGGGTCAGAATCTGTTTCAGGCGGCCGGGGACAGCGGCAAGTGGGGCGCGTCTTCCGAGATTTATCCGGCGGATGACGTATACGTGACGTCGGTCGGCGGCACGGACCTGGATACCAGCGGCGCAGCCGGTCCCTGGAGTTCGGAAACCGCCTGGGTCGACGGTGGCGGCGGCATATCGCCCGACAAGTATGCGATTCCCTCCTGGCAGACGACCGCAGCCAGCGGCTGCTCCTCGTGTTCCAAAACCTATCGCAACGGCCCCGATGTTTCGGCCAACGCGAATTTCACTTTTTACGTCTGCGCCGATCAAACTACCTGCACCGCCAACGAGTACGGTGGAACCAGCTTTGCGGCGCCCATGTGGGCCGGCTACTTGGCTCTTGCCAATCAGCAGGCAGTCGCCAACGGCGATCCCACCCTCGGCTTCATCAATCCGGCTCTTTATACGATTGGTCTGAGCTCGAGTTATGACGCCGATTTCCACGACATCACCAGTGGCAGCAACGGCTATTCCGCAACTACGGGCTACGATTTGGCGACCGGTTGGGGCAGCCCGAACGGGCCGGCGCTCATCACCGCCCTGCTCGGAGGCTCGTCCTCTTCTGGCTTTAGCCTTTCAGCCTCGCCCTCTTCGCTCTCAGTGGCACAGGGCAGTTCCGGAAAATCCACCATCACCAGCACGGTGACGGGCGGCTTTGACTCCGCGATTTCCTTGTCTGCGACTGGCCAGCCAACCGGCGTAACCGTAAGCTTCAGCCCCACCTCGATTACCGGAGCTGGAACTTCGACCATGACCATGACCGTGGCATCATCCACTGTCACTGGCACCTACAACATTACCGTGAAGGGAACCTCCGGCAGCACCACGGAAACCACCACGGTCTCCCTCACCGTGACCGGCACAACTCCTAACTTCACCATCAGCGCATCGCCCACATCGATTAGCGTCGCCAGAGGCAGCTCGGGTACGTCCAAGATTACGACGGCCATTTCGGGCGGCTTCAGTTCGGCAATCACTTTGTCCGCCTCAGGACAAGGCAGCTCCCAAACTGTGACCTTCAGCCCTAACCCGATAGCGACCCCAGGTTCGGGAACTTCTACTATGACAGTCAAAGTGGGTCGGAACGCCAGGCTTGGAGACCACACGATCACCATTACCGGCACAGGAGGAGGCGTGACGCATACGACAACCGTCACGCTCGATATCCTGAATTAGCCACAGTAGATGTGAAAAGCCCGGACCGCAGCGGTCCGGGCTTTTTCTTCATAAAATGCCGCTTGGGGTGTCTCACTTGCCTGGCAAGTGTTGCTCTCTCTCTGTTTAAAGGTTTGGTTTAATGCGCAGGATTCACTTCCGCAGAAGACATCTGCTCTTCCAAAGTTCACTCTTTCAATTTGCTTGCATCACAGGCGAGGCGGCAAGCACTCCAGCCGCCAGTTCCAGGTCGTGCAAATCTTCCCGGCTGAAGTCCTGTGTGAAGCGCGGATCTAACCCTTTGCGTGAAATCTGAATAACCCCCAGCACCAGCGAATCCTGACCCAAGATGGGTACCGACATCAGCTTCTGGATGGGTTCCGGCGGCACCGGCACGTCGACTTCGACTCCCCCTGGCTTAATCGTCTCGAAGATGCTCGCGTGTTTTACGCGGGCAAAATTGTTGAAGATCTCGGCTTTCTTACTCAACGCCGTATGGGCAGCAACCGCTTTACTCGAAATCGGAATCGCTCCCGTGGTCCGCAGGTGCTCGGGAAAGATGAACTTCAGCAGGCCCCCTTCCAGTCTCAGCAACGCCACTTCCGCATGCTGCACGCGAAACACTTTGGCCAGCACCATGCTCACTTCAATCGGCGTGATGTCTGCGCTCAACACAGATCCCAAAGGCAGTAGATTGTCGGGAAGAATAATTTCTTCGATAGCCTCTTCGGGCTTATGGGTCATAGAATGACTCTCAAGTTTCGATTTTACAACCGCGACAACTCTCGCACTTTGAACGCCAGGTCAGGCCTGTTATGACATCCTACAACTCCTTTGGTTTCAGCAAAGTAGCTAACGACCATGACCTTTAGCGTCCTTTCCACAGCGGCTTCCGATCCAGAAACCTGTCAACCACTTGACACTTTTTGTCGCTTTGGATGTCGCCCTCTATGCACGTTCTCGCCCTTCTCTCAAAAACAACACATTTCTATGGCTCTGACTTCCCTTCCTGGCCTGAAAGTAATTACACTTCATTTCTATGAGTATTCCTCCACAACCTAACGTCAAGCTGAGCAATGCTTCCGACTACCGGGAAGCCTACGCCAACAGCGTCCAGATGCGAGTAAATGTCTGGGACTTCTTCATGGTTTTCGGAACCCTCCAACAACAGACCGAAACTCAGGTCGAGATTCGTAACTTTCAGGGTATTTACCTCAGCCCGCAGCAGGCCAAAGCGCTCCTTGGACTTTTACAGCAGAATGTTTCCGGTTATGAAAGCGCCTTCGGCGAGATCAAGCTGGACCCGCGCATGACCCCGGCCGGGCCCGTGCACTGACAAGGTTTACTTTCTCGGGTTGGCATCGCAATCAGGTTGAGCGTTGTCAGTACTTCCCGAAAAGAATTTGCTGCCCAGCCAGCGCGCCTAAACAGTGGCTTCTCCAATCGCATCGACCGGGAGGAAATTCTGAGCGACTACCGGTCTGACAAGCTGAGGCCAGTGCCATGGTCAGACCATTACCCCGCCCTCGTTTTCGCGGTCATCTTCGTAATTACTTTCCTGCTGCATTTTCCACTGTTGCGTCTCCCCTACTTCTGGGACGAAGCAGGTTACTACGTTCCGGCAGCGCGCGATGTCCTGTTAAACGGAAGTCTTATTCCCCATTCCACGGTCTCGAACGCGCACCCGCCACTCGTTCTTGCCTGGATCGCGCTCTGGTGGAAAGTCGTCGGCTACGCTCCCCCGGTGACCAGGACGGCCATGCTGGTCATCGCCGCATTCTCGCTCCTCGGCTTGTTTCGCTTAGCCGAGCGCGTGGCCAACACAAATGTCGCGATCGCAGCAACGGTCTGTACCGCGCTTTATCCGGTCTTCTTCGCGCAAAGTTCTCTCGCGCAGCCCGACTTGGCTGCTGCCGGACTTACCTTCTGGGCTCTCTCTGCGTATGTGGAAGGCCAAACCGTCGCAACTGTTCTGTGGTTCACTCTCGCAGCACTGGCAAAAGAAACCGCAATCCTCGCTCCCTTGGCCCTTGCTGGTTGGCAGACCATCGGCCTTTTCGCGCACCAGACCTCGCTCCGTAAGCTGTGGCAAGAACGTATTGCTTCCACCGGCGCCCATGAACCGCAATCGAACAATTTCTCCACGCGACGAATCGTATCGCTGCTGATTCCAGCTCTTCCGCTGGCTCTCTGGTATGCCTATCACTACTCCCGCACCGGATATGTCTTCGGCAATCCGGAGTTCTTCCGCTACAACGTAACCACAACCCTTACCCCCACTCGATTTCTTCTGGCGCTTGCCCTGCGGCTCTGGCAACTCGTCGCATATCTTCACTTGTGGGTTCTAACGCTCGCCACGCTGTTTGCCATGTGGATGCTGCCGCCGCAGTTTGATTCCGGCTCCGAGCGACCACGCATAAGCATCCCCGCACAAATGACTTTTTACGTTGTCACCGTCACTTATGCGCTGGCGATGGCATTGATCGGCGGCGCAGTGCTGGCCCGCTATATGCTCCCCGCCGTTCCGCTGATTATTATTCTTTCAGTTTCTACGCTCTGGCGCAGGTTCAATCATTGGCGTCTCGCAGTGGCCTGTGTTGCTCTGGCTTTCGTGCTGGCATGGTTCTGGAATCCTCCCTATGGATTCTCGCCTGAGGATAATCTCGCCTACCGCGATTACGTCATCCTGCACGAAAACGCCGAACGCTATCTGGAAGCTCGCTACCCCATGGCACGGGTGCTCACGGCGTGGCCCGCCTCCGACGAAATTACCCGTCCCTGGCTCGGTTACAGCACCCGGCCCATGCGTGTGCTGCGCATCGAGGATTTCTCCCTCGATGCGGTACTTGCCGCCGCCGACGTTCGCTCGAACTACGACGTCGCCCTGATCTTCTCGACAAAATATGAGCCCGGGCCCGCGCTGTGGGATCGCTGGCAGGCATTCACCGAAAAACGGACAGAGCTGAAGAGCCGCTTTTTCGGTTTCCACCGCGACCTGCCGCCAGCCGCAGCCGCGCAGATCCTAGGCGGCCGCATCGTGTTTTCAGAACAGCGCCGCGGTCAGTGGATTGCCGTGATTGAAATGGAGCGGGCGGAAGAAGCAGAAAGCCAGCCACAGGCTTCGCCTCCGATCAGTTGTTGGCTGCTTCCCGGCGGGCATGGTAGCCCTTGCGAGTCCGAACCTGCAAGTGCTGCCCGTTTCTTTCAGCGGTGATGTGGATGGTGCGAAAGCTTCCGTTTGGTTGGAAATCAGCAGGCTTATAGGCAACGAAATAGCGGCTGCGGATTAGTTCACGCAGCTTGTCGAAAGACCTGCCCAGCGTGATCGAATCACCGGGAAACATCGACTCCCCTCCGGTGCGTTCCGCCAACGCTTCTAACACCTTGTCCGCAGCCGTTTTGTCGCCGCCAACGTCATCTCTTGTGCTGATGGTGTAAACGGTCACGCCGGTCTTTTCCGCGACCTGCAAGCTCTGCTTCAGGCTGCTGTGGCTGGAATTGTCTTCGCCGTCGCTCAGTATAACCAGTACTCGGGCCACCCGCTCGTCGTCGGGAAAGTCAGCAAGCTTCCAACACGCATAGGAGACCGCGTCAAACAGCGCTGTTCCTCCTCCGTTTGCCAGCTTCTCAATCCCAGTTCCCAGTTCGCCGGCCTCCGAACTGAAATCCTGAGTAACGGTTGGTTCACCGGAGAAACCCGCTATAAACGCTAGGTCCGAGGTTCCGTTTAGCACTTTCTCGATGAACTTGGTCGCGGCCCGTTTTTCAAACGAGAATCGATCGTGCACCGACCCGCTGGTATCGACCAGCAGAGCTAATCGCAGAGGAAGCTTCGATTGCGGCGCAAATTGCACAATCTTTTCTGGAGGTTTATTGTCGTCACGGATCTGAATGTCAGACGCTACCAAATCGTCGATCATGTGCCCGTGGCTGCTCACCGAAAAAAATACAGCCACTTGATCTACGCTCTTGCGAATTGTCCACATTCTGGCATGACCCGAGAGCGACGGCCGCACATCCGAAGCCGTGGCTCCGCTCCCCGCCACTGGGGCAGGTTTCGACTCAGCCAGTGTGCCGCAATCATCGCAGGTATCCTTATCGCTTTCGTTACCCAGCGCCGCCAGCTCGGCTTTCAATTTCTCATTGTTGGGAAAAGTTTGTAACTTCTGCGACGTCGAAACTACTGTGGCTTGCCCTGCCCCGCTAATCTCTGCCGCCCTGACCATCCGGTTGTGGGAAATTGCAGCCAGGTTCTTACGAGCCACGGGCGCCAAGGCATTGGTCGGGTCTTCAATCAGAAAGAAGTTGAGTTCGTGCTCCATCGTGTCGAAATCATTCATCGACATCGCTGCAGCCGCGGCTACGTAATGCACGTTCGCCATTCCTTTATGTTCTAGATCGTGCACTCGCCGTGCCGTTTCCAAAGCCTGCCGGTATTCATGAGTTCCATTTTGTGCATAAGCCAAAACCGTGAGGATCTTGACGTCCTTGGGACGCAGGGCAGCCGCTTTCTCCAGTTCCGATTGAGCAGTCGTAAAATCGTTCTGCGACAGCGCCAGCCGGCCCAGATTCACAAACGATCCAGGAAACTTGGCGTCCAGCTGCGCCGCCGTCTCGAATTCGCTGCGCGCCCGAACCGTATCCTCCTGGTCGAGATAAGCCGTTCCAAGACCCATGTGCGCCGAAACGAACTTGGGATAAACCTGGACCGCCTTCTGCATGTGATTGATTGCTTCTTTCGAATTCTGCTCCTTCAAGAACTGCCTGGCACGGTTGAATTCCGCCACAGCCTTATTGGGAGCCTCAAGGTCGAGTGCGGATACCGCGCCCGACTCGACCAGTTCTTTATCCTCGGCTTGCCTCTGCTCCGCGTTCCTCAGTTTCTTGTTCTGCTGGTCGAGATACATTTGCGCGAAGTCGATTTGCGCGAACGCCGAATCCGGCCCTGCGTTCATGTAAGGGAGCTGTGCGAGCGCGGAAACCCCACTGCATAGCCACAGGGCAGCGCCTCCGGCGGCAAGCAGGCCACGCATAAGGTTAGAACATCGAGGTTGAGGTCGTGACTCCAGAGAATTACTCCCCACTTCATCTACACTCGCGCCGGCAAACTAATAGAGGACGATAGGCGGAATAGGGGTTGGTCGGCCACCTTCGATCCCGAGGATGCTGCGTGAAGCATTATAGCCTCAACCCCGCATCAAATGACATGAGTAGGTTTTGATTACCAGCCAGACTTCAAGGCCCGCAGCAAGCTCCAGGGCATCCCGCGCCGCCAGGGTAAGATAGACCTCCATCTCGATTCCGCAATCCACCCGGGCGGCAATAACCACGTCACGCCTTTCCAGACTCACCAACCGCCCGGCAATCACGTTGCGGGCGCTTAGTCCTACGGGTTTTGCGATCGCCAGCAGAATGTCGCCCGCCCGAATTCCCACTCGCAGGGTTGACCCCGCCTCGGCGCGAATCAAAGGCGTCTCCAGAAGAACGGAGGCCCCCGCTTTGTTTCCCGGCAAGCGGCACGTCATCGTGCCACGATCCTGGTGAACCGATTCAACCGTGGCATCAAAGATGTTTTCGAAGCCCGCCAACTGAGCTACCGATTCCTGAAACGGCGCGCCCAGCACCTCGTGAGGCGTGCCCTGCGCAATGATGCGGCCCTGCTCCATCACTAGCACGCGTTCGCCAAGCGCAATTACTTCTTCGCGGCTGTGCGTGACGTACAGAATCGGAATGCTGTGCGCTTGATTCCAGCGTCGCAGATCATCGAGAATTTTCGCTTTGGTGGGCGCGTCCAGAGCCGCCAGCGGTTCGTCGAGCAGCAGCACACAGGGATCCGTCACTAGCGCTCGCGCCAGCGCCACCCGCTGCCGTTCCCCGCCTGAGATTTCCGAGGGCCGCCGCTGGCGCAAGTGCTCGATGCGAAAGTCTCGCAGCATCCCTGCTGCTCGCTCCTTGCGTGCCGCACCCGGCAAGCGGCCCAGCCCATATTCAACGTTCTGCTCCACGCTTAAGTGCGGAAACAACGCCAGATCCTGCAAGACATATCCCACACTTCTCTGCGCAACTGGAACGTTAATGTGCCTGCTCCCGTCGAACACAACACGCTCGCCGAAGGCGATGCGCCCTGCGTCCGGAGTAGTGAGCCCAGCCACGCAATCAAGCAACGTGGTTTTTCCCGATCCCGAGGGACCAAATAGTATGCTGAACCCAGCCCCGACGCTGACCTCCACATCCAGAGAAAATCCGTGCTGCGTCGCAGGAAACGTTTTGCGAAGGCTTACCCTCAGCATTAGATTTGCGGGTTTTCGTTCCGCGGGCGTCGCCATTCGTATGTCGCTTTATTTCACCGGACCCATCGTCCACAACCTCTGGCCTGGTATCTTCCGGTTCAGCCCGTAGACCGCCGTCAGCACGGCGAAGCAAAACAAAAGCAGCAGCAATGCCATCGCATTGGCCCCTGCATAATTGGAAGCCTGCACTTGGTCATAAATCTCAATCGACACCGTGCGCGTCACGCCAGGGATGTTGCCCCCAACCATCAGCACCACCCCGAATTCACCCATGGTATGCGCAAATGCCAGCACTACGCCCGTAACCACGCCGGGCACGGAAAGCGGCATCACCACTCGGAAGAAGGTCCGTAACTGCGATGCTCCCAGAGTGGCCGAAGCCGCCAACAGCTTGCGGTCAACCGCTTCGAACGACGCCGCGAAAGGCTGGACCGCAAACGGCAGGCTATACAGTATCGAGCCGATCACCAGTCCACTGAACGTGAATGCCAAAGTGTGCCCGGTTAAAGACTGCCACCAGCGCCCCAACGGACTCCGCGAACCGAGGGCAACAAGTACGTAAAATCCAAGCACCGTCGGCGGCAACACAATCGGCAAAGCGACCATCGCTTCCACAAAGAATTTCCATCGCCAGCCTGAGAACGCTATCCAGTAGGCGAGAGGCAAGCCCACCACGAAAAGAATGGCCGACACAAACACTGCCAGTTCTATCGTGAGCCGGAATGCCTGCCAATCGATATACATTTTTTCAACTCAATCTATACTCTTGTGCGCGACTTATTTCTTACTTCCGATCGGCCTTCCGATCCGGCGACGTGAACCCGTAGCGCTGTAGCAACTGAGCGACTTCCGCGCTCTTCACATATTCCAGAAACGCAGCCGCGTCCTGTTTGCGCGATGAAGACGGGCGTGTAATCACAACCACGCCCTGATCCAACGCCGGATATGCTTCCCCCGGGACAATCCAATATCTTCCCTTGCCCTGCATCGCGGGCGCCAAGGCATGAGCCAATGCGATAAATCCAACCTGCGCATTTCCGGACTCTACGAATTGCGCCGCCTGCCCAACATTTTCTCCCAGCACTAACCGCCCGCTCACTTTCTCATACAGGCCATAATGCTTCAGCGCAGCCGCCGCTGCGCGCCCATAAGGTGCATGCTCCGGATTCGCAATCGCAATTTTCCTCACGGATGGGTCCAGCAAAACATTTATCCCCTTGTGCTCGACGTCCAGCGGCGAATCCTTGGGCGTCCACAGCACCAACTGCCCCACAGCGTAACGATACAACGTCGCGCCGTCGGCCTCGCCGGCCGCTATCAACTGCCTCGGATAGTCCATGTCGGCCGAGAAGAAGACGTCGAACGGCGCGCCATTCTGAATCTGCTGGGTCAACGCACCGGACGCTCCAAACGAAAGCTTGACTGTCACGCCCGTGCGCTTCTCGTAGTTGGCCGCAACTTCCTGCAAAACCGCGCTCAAGTCCGCCGCCGCAGCCACGTTCAGCTCGCGAGGCGCAGCATTGGCTGCGACGATCGCAGCTCCAAGCATGAGCGCCAGAAAAACCATCAGATCAGGAGGCACAAAACGCCGCGCCAACACTCCACACCTCACTGCGTTCGCAATCCACACCGGAATCCGTCGCAAATTGTACAGGCACTTCGACTCGGCGCGGGCCTTTTACTTCCCGAAATGGTCTGCTGAGCGCATTTATGCGCTTTTTGTTTTGACCGGCCCCCCTCGCCCTCCCATACTCCTGATAGTTGCCGTATATGACCTATCCCAGGTTCTGTCGCGTAGCACGCATTGCCCTGCTCGCTTCCCTGCCATGTTCCTTTATGCCAATAGCGCAAGCCCAGGGCGCAAAAATAAATACGCCGGAAACTCCAACCGGTGATGCCGACGCCGACCACGTGAACCAGCGCGCAGAATGGTTTATGCACGGCCGCGTTGTGCCCGGGAAATCGGCAGCCGAGCTGCGCCACCGCGCCTATCAAACCAAAATGCAGGCCCGGACTACTCAAACATCTCGCACCAGCGCCGCGCAGCCGCACTCTCCGTCACCACCCTCCGGTGGATGGGTTCCGCTTGGTCCGGTTCCGCTTGCCTCCGATGCTACCGGTTCTGGCTTTCAGGACTATCACCAGGTTTCAGGCCGGGCAACTGCCGTGGCCATCGATCCTGCCGATCTTAGCGGCAATACCCTATACATCGGCGGCGCCCAGGGTGGAGTATGGAAGTCGGTCAACGCAGCCAACAACACTGCTGCTAACGTCACCTGGACTCCACTCACTGACGATCAAGCGACACTCTCTATCGGTTCGATTGTGATTCAGCCCGGAAACTCCGTCCCCGCAAATAGCGTGATTCTCGTCGGCACCGGTGAAGCGGACAATTCCGCGGACTCTTATTTCGGCCTCGGCATTTTGCGTTCTACCAACGCCGGCAATACGTGGACGCTGATTCCTACAGCAAACGCTGGCACTCTTTCTTTTAGCGGCCTGGGCACTACGCGCATGGCGTTCAGCACCGCCAATACCAACACCGTTGTCGCGGCCATGGCCGCAGCCTCGGAAGGCGTCACCGATGGCGCCCTCACCGGCAGCACCTACCGTGGCCTGTATACTTCGACCAACGCCGGGCAGACTTGGACTTACGACGCAATCTTCTCCGGCGGAGCGTCCGAGTCGACTTCGGCTACATCGGTGGTTTACAACTCAGCCGCCGCACTTTTTTTTGCGGCCCTACGCTATCACGGCATCTACTCTTCTCCCGATGGTTTGACCTGGACTCGCCTCGCAAACCAACCGGGCGCCTCCGGACTGCTGAGCACGGCCGCGTGTCCGCAGACCTACAGCACAAGCTGCCCCATCTATCGTGGCGAAATCACCGTCGTGCCCGGACGCAACGAAATGTATGCATGGTTTGTTTCCCCCGACACCAATGGCAACCCGGTTGATCAGGGCATTTGGCAGAGCACGAACGGCGGAAATTCATGGACCCAGATCAGCGACAGCGGCATCGCAAATTGCGGCGATTTCAACGGCTGCGGCGTGCAGCAGGCCTTCTACGATCTCGAACTGCTCGCCGTTCCCAACGGATCCGCGGCCACTGATCTTTACGCCGGCGCGATTAACCTTTACAAGTGCTCCATCTCTTCCATCAATCCAAGCTGTTCCAGTACACCCTTCATCAACCTCACTCACGTCTACGGTTGCAGCCCGCTTGGGGCTCTGGCGCACGTGCATCCGGATCAACACGCGCTCGAATACACGATTCCGGCCGCAGGTTCGGACGCCGGCGCCGGCTTGATGTATTTCGCCAACGACGGCGGCATCTACCGCACCCTCAACGGATTCACGGGCCTCACCACCGGCTCGTGTTCCGAGACGAATGCATTCGACGATCTCAATCAGGGTCTCGGATCTATGACTCAGTTCGTCAGCTTTTCCCAAAGCAACACGAATGCCAACGTTCTTTTGGGAGGCACGCAGGATAACGGTTCCCCCGCAACCGCGATCGCCACTGGGACCGACACAAGCTGGGAAAATGTCCTGAGCGGCGATGGTGGCTACAACGCCATCGACCCCAACAACGGCAACTGGTTTGCTTCAAACCCCGATACCGGTTTCGGCGGGTTGAATATTCAGGAATGCCCCTCCGGCATAAACTGCGACGACGGCCTCTTCAATGTCGTCGTCGGAAGTAGCGATCTCGGCGGCGATGACGGCTCATTTTACTTTCCCTACATTCTCGATCCGCAGTCACCGGCGGCGTTGATGGTAGGAACTTGTCGCGTGTGGAGCGGACCCCGATCCGGCGGCTCATTTACGCTCTTGAGTCTCAATTTCGATACGCTCGGTATCGGAACCTGCGCCGGCACAGAAGTGAATGTGGTTCGCTCGCTGGCTGCAGGTGGCCCCATCAACGCCAATGCATCGCAGGTGATCTATGCCACTACCGACGGTCCCGGCCCCAACACCTTGACCTCGCCGATCGGTGGAAATGTTTGGGTCACCACGAATGCCGCTGCGGTTTCTGGCGCCAGTTCCACTTTCGCCAATGTCACCTTGAATGGACCCGGCGGCGCTAGCATCAATCCCAATCAATTTCCGGTTTCCAGCGTGGCCATCGACTCCTCGGATGGCACCGGCAGCACCGCCTACGTGACTGTAATGGGTTTCACCGGCGGCCCGGGTCACGTCTGGCAGACGACGAATGCCGGAGTCTCCTGGACTGACCGGACCGGTGTCGGTGGCTCCGCGCCACTTCCCGATTCCCCTGTCAATTCAGTCGTGGTAGATCCCGTCGCACACATCGTTTATGTGGGCTCTGACGTCGGAGTATTTCAAAGCTCCACCTCAAGCGCCTCATGGACCGAAGTAGGAGTCTCAGGCGGCTTCCTTCCCAACGTTGCCGTAACCGCCTTGGCGCTCTTTAATTCCGATTGCCAGAGGCTTTTGCGCGCCTCCACCTATGGCCGCGGCGTGTGGCAGTTCAATCTGCCCCTGGCCAGCATCGCTCCCGATTTTTGCCTGTCCGACTCGACTCCATTTCCAACCGTAAACGCAGGCAGCACAACCGCCGAAGGGCCAATCAACATCTCTGCTGTGGACGGATTCACCAGTGCAGTGAATCTGGCATGCTCCATGGCAGGAAGCGGCTCTTGCACCATGAGCCAATCGTCTTTGCTATCGTTCCCCGCCACCGTCTACGCCACGGTAAACGCCGCCAAACTCGCGGCGGGCAGCTATCAACTCACTGTGCAGGGAACATCGGGAAGCACCACGCACACGCTCGAAGTTCCTTTCAACGTCGCGGACTTTCAACTCTCAGGCACGCCCGCGCTCACCATAATCACCGGCAGCCAAGGCACCGCAAACCTCACCATCACGCCTTCTCTTTTTTATGCTGGATCTGTCAATGCAAGTTGCAACACCAGCCTGCTCCCGGGCGCGACCTGCAACATTTCTCCAGCCAATCCGGTCCCCGTCAGCGCAGGGGCTGGCGAACCGATCGCGGTGGCCATCAATGTGCCCAGCGCCGCAGCCCCCGGCGTCTACAACATGATTTTCGCCGCGCAGGACACATCCGGATTCCCCAGCCATACCTTCACCATCGCCGTCACTGTTCCTTCAGCACTGGGCGACGATTTCCAACTTGCGACCACCCAGGCTTTTCCGGCCGCAGTCGATGCCGGGGCACAAACCACCGCAAAGATTTCTATAACTCCCAACTACAGCGGTTCGGTGACGACCAATTGCGATGCAACGGCCCTTTCGGGCCAATGCTCGATCACACCTGGAAGTCCGCTGTCGATCAGCGCAGGAACACCGGTCACGCAGATGCTCACTCTCAACATTCCAACCAGCGCAGCGCCCCAACCCTCTAACTCTTACAACATCAATTTGACCGTCGCCGACTCCTCGGGACAGCCGACTCATACACTCGCTCTTCCGCTCACCGTCATCCAGGATTTCACCATCGGCTCCCTCACCCCGCCTACCCAAACCATCACCCCTGGACAATCGGCCAGCTACAATTTCAGCGTGCTGCCCATTGGTACGGCGTTCGCCGGTAGTCTCAGTTTGTCCTGTTCCGGCGGTCCCGCAATTTCGCTTTGCAGTTTCACTCCGAATCCCGTCACTCCCGGCAACAACTCAACCGCCATCGTGATGGCAATTACCACGACTTCCAGTTCCGCCAGCCTGTTTCCGAACGGCCTCTTTCAAAAAAAGTCCGGCACCACTGCAATTTTTTACGCCCTCTGGATCGTCCTGCCCGCACTCTCACTTTTAAGAATGAAAAGCCTCGGTCCAAAACGCGCAAAAGCAACACTGCCAATCTGTTCTCTGCTCGGATTATTCTTACTCGCCTTATCGCTAGTCTCGTGCGGCGGAGCAGGAAGC
The DNA here is from genome assembly GCA_963842075.1 of uncultured Acidobacteriota bacterium. Lineage (GTDB taxonomy): Bacteria > Acidobacteriota > Terriglobia > Terriglobales > Acidobacteriaceae > Sulfotelmatobacter. The sequence continues at coordinate 43,044 of CAWJFA010000028.1, forward strand.
AATGGCGGCGGCAGTGGTGGCGGCGGCGGAGGTGGTGGTAGCCAGCAGCAGGGCACGCAACCGGGCAGCTACACGATCACCGTAACCGGCACTTCCGCCGCACTGACCCATCAAGCGCCTTCCACCGTAACCTTGATCGTGAACTCGCAGTAAAGTGCGCCCGCAGAACCGCACCCTGCGGTACGATCATCCTCATGGCTGATTCACGCTACGACATAGTCATAATCGGCGGAGGCATTGTGGGCCTCGCCCTCGCCCTCGAAATAACGAAAAGATTCCCCCGGCTTCGCTTGCTGTTGCTCGAGAAAGAAGCCCGCGTCGGCCAGCATCAGAGCAGTCACAACAGCGGCGTCATCCACTCGGGGGTCTACTACAAGCCCGGCTCCCTGAAAGCCAGGCTGTGTGTCGAGGGCTCGCGCGCCATGGTTGAATTCTGCCGTGAGCACGATATCCCTCACCAAATCTGCGGCAAAGTTATTGTCGCCACGCATGAAGAGGAGTTTCCCCGCCTGGAGGAGCTGCACCGCCGTGGCCTGGCCAATGGCCTCACCGGAATTCGGCTCATCGGCAACGATGAGTTGCACCAACTCGAACCGCACGCCAGCGGATTGCGCGCGCTCATCGTCCCCTCCACGGGCATTACCGACTATTCCAAAGTCTGCGACAAATATGCCGAGATCATTTCCGCGCAGGGCGGCGTCATTCTCACTTCAACCGCCGTCATCGGGCTCCAGCATCACGCAAATGAAATCGTGGTAGAAACCGCTCGCGGCGACTTCACAACCACCTCCGCGATTAACTGCGCCGGCCTTTTCAGCGACCGCATCAGCCGTATGGCCGGCCAAAAACCCGAGGTCATAATCGTCCCCTTTCGCGGTGAGTACTACGATCTCGTTCCCCAGCGCTCGTCGCTGGTGCGTAGCCTCATTTACCCTGTACCCGATCCGCGCTTTCCTTTTCTCGGCGTCCATTTCACGCGCCGCATAAGCGGTAGCGTGGATGCAGGTCCCAACGCGGTTCTCGCCTTTCGTCGCGAAGGCTACAGCCGCTCCGACTTTTCTCTGTCGGATCTAGCCTCATCCCTGGGCTTTCCCGGATTCTGGCGAATGGCAACCAAAAATTGGCGCAGCGGTCTCGATGAATTCCACCGTTCTTTCTCCAAGCCCGCGTTCGTCCGCGCCTTGCAACGTCTGGTCCCTGAAGTATGCGAACAAGACCTGGTCCCGGGTGGTTCCGGCGTTCGCGCCCAGGCCCTCAAGCGCGACGGCTCCCTCGTGGATGATTTCCAATTTGTAACATCGGCCAAAATGCTGCACGTTCTGAATGTCCCTTCTCCGGCGGCCACCGCTTCCCTTCTGATTGCTCGCACAATAGTAGAGACTGAAGGCAAGAATCTCGGCTTGGCTTAGTGAGTCGCCGCTTCCGTTCATCGATTTCGAGAAACCGATTCGAGAAAGCGGCCTATCACGGATTTCGCTCCCATCCCCCTCTCGATTTTCCGTTCCCTCCGTCTGTGTGTACAATAATTTTCGGCGCACTCCTTCCCAGGCCAGAAGTCACTGCCCAGAACAGGTTTCGCTAGCAATCGCTACCGGTCAGCTTCACTAAACTTCGCGAAAAGGTGCTAACGTGCTCGTACTTGTCATCGGCGGGGCAGGCTACATCGGCAGTCACACGGCCCGCGCATTAAGGCACTCCGGGCATGAGGTCGTCATTTATGACAACCTCTCCACCGGCCACGCTTTCCTGGCAAAGGGTTTTAAGCTCATCCAGGCCGATGTGCTGGATGCCGCTTCCCTATCATCCGCCATGCGAGGGGCAGACGCGGTCATGCACTTCGCGGCTCACGCCTATGTCGGCGAGTCTGTCGCCAATCCACGGAAGTATTTTCGCAACAACGTGGAAGGTGGTCTCGCTCTCCTGAACGCCGCCTTGGAAGCAGGACTTAATAAGATCATTTTCTCTTCGACCTGCGCTGTGTATGGCGTACCGGCAAAGGTCCCGATTGAAGAAAGCACTTCACGCCAACCCGTCAATCCCTATGGAGTTTCCAAGATGTTCTTTGAGCAGGCTTTAGAGGCTTACGACCGGGCTTATGGATTTCGCTACGCGAGCCTTCGCTATTTCAATGCGGCTGGAGCCGATGAAAGTGGAGAAATTGGCGAGTTACACGAACCTGAAACTCATCTGATTCCCCTCGGCCTTCTCGCCGCTGCGGGCCTCGGTCCAGAATTGCAAATCTTTGGGTCGGATTATCCAACCCCCGACGGCACCTGCATCCGAGACTATGTCCACGTCAATGACCTGGCCGCCGCCCACGTAAAAGCTCTGCAGCATCTGGCTGCTGGCAAGGAATCATTCGCACTTAATATCGGAACAGGCATCGGTCACTCCGTCCAGGAAGTAATCTCAACCATCGAAAAAATTTCCGGGAATCAAATTCCTCGGCGGGTAGTACCGCGCAGACCCGGAGATCCGCCGGCATTGGTGGCCGATCCTCGACGAGCCGAGAGCCTGTTGCAATGGAAAGCCACCCGCTCTCTGCACGACATCGTCACCACCGCCTGGACATGGAGTGAGCGCCGGCGGGCCGCTGCGGCGGCTCAACTGACCTGACCGTGCGGCAACCCAAAATCCGTATCTTTTCGCTAGCCAGGGCCATCTATGAAAAACGATCTCGTCGATAAAAGAGTCGCCCTTCTCGGCGCCGGGAAAATGGGCGGAATGTTGCTCCAGACGCTGCTGAAGAAGGGCCTGCTCTCCGCTCGCCTCACTCGTGCAACCGTCCAGCATAAAGATCGCGCCCGAGTGCTCGCCGCAAAGCTAAAAATTGCGGTCGGCACTAACAATGTGGAGGCCGTCCAGAAGGCCGATATCATTCTCGTCGCCGTGAAACCTCAAATTGTGCAAGAGGTTATAGCGGAAATCAGCCCTCATGTCAGCTCAAGGCAACTGATCGTTTCCGTCGCCGCCTCCGTTCCCACTGCGCTGATCGAAAAAAATCTCGCCGAAAATGTTCCTGTCGTGCGGGCCATGCCCAATACTCCCTGCTCCGTCGGCGCCGGAATGACGGCGCTATGCAAAGGCGCTCACGCCAGCACCAGGCAAGTCGCCCTGGCATGCGGCATGTTCGATGCCGTGGGCCGCACTGTCGTAGTCGAAGAAAAATATATGGACGCAGTCACCGGCCTCTCCGCCAGCGGCCCAGCCTACATTTACATCATTCTTGAGGCGCTGGCTGAAGCTGGCGTGAAAGTGGGCTTGCCGCGCGACATTGCAACCTTGCTGGCAGCGCAAACTACCATGGGCGCGGCCAAAGTAGTTCTTGAAACCGGAGACCACCCCGCATTGCTGAAGGATGCCGTAACTACACCCGCAGGCTGTACCGTAGACGGGATTCTCGAACTAGAAGAAGGCAAGCTCCGCGTGACTTTGATCAAAGCAGTCGTAAAAGCCACCCAGCGCGCCAAGGAACTCGCCTTCGTCAGCTGAGTCGCGCTTTACTTACTCTTGCAATTTGAAGTTCAGCGTTACTCTGCTCTGCATCTCCACCGGACGTCCATCCGCAGTGCGCGGCTTGAATCGCCACTGCCTCACCGCATCGATAGCAGCCTGGACCAATTCCGGCGGTCCACTCACCAGTTCCACATTCTGAACTGCTCCATCTGCTCCGATGTGGACTTCCAGCACGACCGGCCCTTGGATTTTCTGCTGACGCGCCTGTTCCGGATACTGCGGCTCCACGCGATGAAGCAGAACGCTCTGCGTATCCGCCGGAGACAGCTCAATCATGCTCTCCGGCTCAATAGAAGGCGCACGCTGCACACCGCTCTCTTGCCCCGTTGATGCGGACTCGCCCTGCTTCTGCAAAGACTGGTTCTGCGCAATCTGGTGCTTCTCAGGCGGCAGGCGAAACACTTCCTTGCCATTTTGGAAGATCAGCAAGCCCCCAGCAGGAAGTTGAGCGTTAACGCTGGGTTTGGTTGTAGATTGCGGCGCAGCGCCATTGCCGGTCTCGCCTTTGCGGGCCGCGCCCGCATCAGGCTCAACCGCATTCGATGCGCTCTTCGCCGCCGGTGCCGCCGCAGTAGGCTGTCTTCTTACCTTTACGGTCCGGGATGCTAAGAGTCGGCTGCCCTGCACCCCAAGCAATATTGTGAAAGCCAGAACGCCCGCGCCTAAGGTCCAGGTAACGTAGTTGAATCCGCGCCGGGAAAAATTCTCAGTCCTCTCCGGAACGCTGTCCCCTGCGGTCTCCGGAGGCCCGTCTCGCAAAATTTCTCCCTGCGGCTCAGCCGCTGCCGAAATCTCATTCTCCACTTCAGACTGCTCACTCCATTGGACCGCACGCTCCTGGGTGCTCAATATTCTCTCACCGAGAGCTTCTAGAGTCCGCTCATCGCGCTCTCCAAAGGCGTGGGGTTGGGAAGAAAATAATTCAAATAATCCCACTAGTTCGCTTCCGCGAAGCAGCGGCATCACCATCACCGAGCGCACGCTCAACCGCTGCGAAGCTTCTGTATCGGCCCGTGGGTCAGCCAGAACGTCGTCGCAGCGCTGGGTTTGCCCTGTCTTGACACATTCCCCGGAAAGTCCCGAAGCCCCGTCGAAGCGCGTGCCCAGTTCCGGCGCCGTAACCCCGCTGCGTGCGCGACAGATCATTTCCCCGTCACGGTGCAACACAATGGCCGCTCCGGTTGCGCCCGTGGCCACACACGCTTGCTCCGCAATTTCGTTCAACACGATTTGCAAAGCCAGATCAGCAGAAAGCTCCGGCGACAGATTGCCCCCGCTCTGCCCGGCGAAACGTCCCACCAGATCGGCAAAGTCGCCATCGAAGCTGGCATCGTCTGTTGCTGTGCGGTGCTCATCTGTGGTGGGAGGCGTCGGCTCGGAAGGGTCCGGCGCCGGTATGGGATGCCGCAGCATAGCGGAGAGGCGCATAAACTGAAGATCACCGTCTGTAGCGGAGTTTCCCCTCAAACCGCTAGGTTGTCAATATGCTATTCCCACAAATGCCAAAAACGCCGATTTCTTTGCCCCAGGACCCCCCGGGGACTCTTTCCAAGGGCAATTCATAGCCCCGTCCCAAACCGCAGAAAACCCTTCAATGGCACATCAGTGTGGGTGTTTTCACCCCAGCCTAATGTTAGCCTTATACTGTCAGAAGTTGCTTATCTTGGAACGAGGTAGAGGATCGACCAAGCCTTTTTGCTGTTTTCCCTTTAGACTTCTTCGCGTAACCGTCTCTGAATTAAGTGTTCGATCAGTGGAGTTTGAAACATGCGCATCGCTGTAGTTGGCTCTGGATACGTGGGATTGGTCGCTGGCGCCTGCTTTGCCGACCTTGGTCATGACATCATTCTCGTCGATAACGACGAGCGCAAAATAGCCGCGCTCAAGAACGGCGAAGTCCCCATCCACGAAAAATTTCTGCCTGAATTATTGGGCCGGCACCGCGGGCAGCGTCTGCAATTTTCCACCGATCTGCATGAGGCAGTGCGCGCCAGCTCCGCCATCTTCGTTGCCGTCGGCACCCCGCCCACCGATCGCGGTGATGCTGATTTATCCTACGTCGAGTCGGTCGCACGTGAGATTACCGGCGCCATCAACGAATATAAAGTTGTGGTCGAAAAAAGCACCGTCCCGGTTTATACCAGCGAATGGGTTCGCAGGATCATCCTGCGCAATGGCGCCAATCCCGATTCATTCGACGTCGCATCCAATCCTGAGTTCCTTCGCGAAGGCACCGCCGTCACCGATTTTCTTTTCCCCGACCGCATCGTGGTCGGCTGCGATACCGAACGCGCCGCCGACGTGCTGCGCCAGATCTACGCTCCCCTCACCAGCGGAAGCTACTACGAAGGCACCGACGCTATCCCGCGCCCCGACACCGCTTCCATTCCCGCTCCCATCATCGTGACCAGCTCCAAGAGTGCGGAACTGATCAAGCATGCCTCCAACGCGTTTCTCGCCATGAAGATTTCCTTCATCAATGCCGTCGCTTCCGTTTGCGAAATCGTTGGTGCCAACGTCAACCAGGTATGCCACGGCATCGGCGCAGACTCTCGCATCGGCCCCCGATTCTTGAATCCGGGAATCGGTTACGGCGGTTCCTGCTTCCCCAAAGACGTGATGGCATTTCGCGCCGTCGCGCGCGAGTGTGGTTATGACTTCCGTCTGCTGGATGAAGTCATGCGCATTAATGAAGATCAGCGCGACCGCTTTCTCCGCAAAGTGCGCAGCGCTCTCTGGACCCTCCGCGGCAAACACCTCGGCGTCCTCGGACTCGCCTTCAAGGGCGGTACTGATGATATTCGCGAGTCGCCCGCGGTTTTCCTGGTCCAAACTTTGTTGCAGGAAGGCTGCAAGATCACGGCCTACGACCCCGCCGCCATGGAACGAATTCAGGAAACCCTGAACCTCAATCTCAAGTACGCGAGTTCTCCTTACGAAGCCGCCAGCGGTGCCGATGCCCTCCTCATCCTCACCGAGTGGGAAGAGTTTGCCAACCTCGATCTCCACCGCCTCAATCGCGAACTCAAATATCCCATCGTGATCGATGGCCGTAACTTGTATGACCCCGAGGTTATGGCCGCGCACGGCTTCACTTATTACAGCGTCGGACGAGCCGCTTCTCACCCCGACGGCCTGCCCTCCGTCGCTGTGCGCAACGCCGCCAAGAAAGCATGAGCCCACAACGCGCCCTCGTAACCGGCGGCGCCGGTTTCCTCGGATCCCATCTCTGCGATGCCCTTCTTGCCGAGGGCTGGAGCGTGGTTGTCGTCGACAACCTGCTCACTGGCCGCCGCGCCAATCTCGCCCATCTCGCCAATGATTCCCGATTCGATTTTGTAGAAAAAGATATCTGCGAGCCCTTCGACGTGGGCAAGGTCGACTTCGTCTTTCACTTCGCCAGCCCCGCCAGTCCGGTCGACTACACTGTCCATGGCATTCCCACCCTGAAAGTCGGATCGCTCGGAACTTTTCACGCGCTCGACGTCGCCCTTAAGTACGGCGCCAAATATCTCGTCTCCTCCACCTCGGAGTGTTACGGCGATCCCCTCGAGCATCCTCAGAAGGAAACTTACTGGGGCAACGTGAATTCCATCGGTCCGCGTTCAGTTTACGACGAAGCCAAACGCTTCACCGAATCCGTCACCATGGCCTACCACCGCTATCACCACGTGGATACCCGCATCGTCCGCATCTTCAACACCTACGGCTCGCGCATGCAACTCAATGACGGGCGCGTCGTCCCCAACTTCATGAAGCAGGCATTGCGCGGCGAAGACCTCACCATCTACGGCGACGGCAGCCAGACGCGCAGCTTCTGCTACGTCAGCGACGAGATCGACGGATTCATTCGCCTCGCCAAATCTTCCGAGCATCTGCCGGTTAACATCGGCAGCCCTTACGAGTTCACTATTATCGAGTGCGCCCAGCACGTAATCAAAGTGACGGGATCAAAAAGCAAAATCGCCTACGAACCTCTTCCGCAAGACGACCCCAAACAGCGCCGCCCCGACATCACTAAAGCCCGAACCCTGCTCGGCTGGGAACCAAAAATTCAATTGGAAGCCGGCCTCCGCATGTCCCTCGACTATTTCAGGAAAGCAGTCGCGGAAGAAACCGCCGCAGCAAAGTAGCTTGAACGTGATAAATTGACCTGTCTCATCCAAAAATGAAATCCCTTGTCTATTTCTGCGCACGGAGAAACCCTCGATGCGAACGCTCATCTTGAACATCGTCACGTCCAAGCTCTTCCCGCTAAAAATCGTCACACTTAAGCTTGTCACACTGACCATCGCAACCGTGCTGTTCTCGCTCGCACCGGTTCATGCCCAGGTAAAACAGGAAACACCGATAGCCAAGCCCGAGCCTGCCAAGATAGAACCGCAAAACCCCGAGCAGTTCAAGCCGGAGCAACAAGCGAGCAAAGGCTCCGTCACTATCGGCGGCGCTGCCATTGCCTACGACGCATTCGCCGGCACGCTCGTGGTGCATCCCAAGGGTTGGGACGACGTCCCGCAGAACGCCGACAAAGATGACAAGAACAAGCCCGCTGAAGCCAGCATGTTCTACGTGGCATACTTCAAATCTGACACCAAAGGCGCGCCGCGTGCGCTCACCTTTCTCTTCAACGGCGGTCCCGGTTCCTCAACCGTGTGGCTTCACATGGGAGCATTCGGGCCGAAGCGCGTCGTCACCGCCGACGACACCCACACTCCCGCCGCCCCGTATCCCGTGGTCAACAACGAGTACAGCCTGCTCGATGCAAGCGATCTCGTCTTCGTGGATGCGCCCGGAACCGGCTTCAGCCGCATCGCCGGGAAGGACAAGGAGAAAGCATTCTACGGCGTCGACCAGGACGCCTGGGCCTTTGGCGATTTCATCTCACAATTCCTCGCCAAGTATGGACGCTGGAACTCACCTAAATATCTCTTCGGCGAAAGCTACGGCACCACGCGTTCCGCCGTCCTCAGCAATATTCTCGAAACCGAACGCGACGTCGACTTCAACGGCGTGATCCTTCTATCTCAAATTTTGAACTTCTCGCTCGATTCCGACTTTCCTGAGTTCAATCCCGGCGTCGATGTGGCCTATGAACTCAATCTGCCCACCTATGCTGCCTCTGCCTGGTATCACCACAAACTGCCCAACCCACATCCCGACCTAGCACCCCTCCTGACCGAGGTCGAGCACTTTGCCATGAACGACTACGCTCTGGCTCTTGGCGCCGGCTCATCGCTTCCCGTCGACCAACGCCATGCCATCGCCGCCAAGCTTCATGAATACACCGGCCTTCCCGTTGCCTACATCGAGAAAGCCGATCTGCGTATCAACGGCGGAGAATTCGAGAAGAACCTGCAGGACGAAAGCAACCTCACCACCGGCCGGCTCGACACCCGCTTTTCCGGTCCCACGTTCGATCCGCTCAGCAAAGAAGCCGAGTACGACCCCCAGTCAGCGGCCATCTCTTCCGCCTACGTTTCCGCCTTCAACGATTACGTGCGAAAAGATTTGAAGTATGGCGAGAACAAGGAATACAAGCCGGAAATTGAACTCTTTAAATGGTGGAGTTTTGCGCACAAGCCTCCTGGTGTCCCTTTCGCCCTGCCCGGGGCAACAAACGTAATGCTCGACCTTGCCGTCGCCATGAAGTACAACCCGCAACTAAAAATCCTTTTGAATGCCGGATATTTCGATCTCGCAACCCCGTTCTACGAAGGCGTCTATGAAATGCAACACCTGCCGATTCCGCCCGACCTGCAAAAAAATATCGAACTTAAGTTTTACGAATCCGGACACATGGTCTACGCCCACGAGTCCTCGCTGAAGGCGATCCACGACAACGTCGCTGCCTTCATCCGCAGCAGTGATAATTCCAAGGGCAAGTAAGACGTGACCAATTGCGGCGATGTCATTCCGAACCGGGCGCCAAGCCCGGTGAGAGCCTGCCCTGAGCGAAGCCGAAGGGAACCTGCCGTTCTGGAGCGTCCAGTCGGTTGACCCCATCCTTTGCGCTTTGCAAAGGATGGGATTTCCCAAACGCGAACCGCCTGAGATGGATTTGGATTTGTTCCTGAAAGCTTCAGCGCAAGAGGCGCCCGCGCCCTGACTACTCGCTGCTCTGTGTCGTGGCCGCCACAAAGTCAATCAACTGCTGCACCCCGTGGCGCTCGTTCTTCGTATTCAATTTGAAGTAGATCCCCATTCCGTAGCCGGGATGCGAGGCCTTCACTTCACCGCTTAAACGCAACTTCATCTCATGGGTGCGCACGGTAATCTCAATTGGAGTGCCAACCGGGAAGGCCACCGGCATTTCCAGGTAGCATCCGCCGGGACTCAGATCGCTGAGATGGCAGTAGTTCCGTACCGAGCTTCCCCGCTGATATACTTCGGCCCCCAGACGGCAGGCAAATCGTGTCTGCCCGCGGCGGTTACTCGGCTCCGACCGCAGTCGAGCCACCGCTTCCCTGTCGCGAACCGCTGTGTCCTGTTTCTCTGCGCTTCCGCTCACCAGCACTTTCTCGGCACTCGGCTTGGTTGAGTCTTCTGCTTCCACAGCCAGCTCGCCTTTGGCAGCGTCGCTTAGGTTCTTCTGCAACCACTCACTCAAAATGCGCCGCGAAGACTGCGGCACATCCACAAACTGCACTCCCGCTCGGCCGCTCCAGTCCTGCCACACCACCAAGCCGGAGAGCCGTACCGTCGTCTTCTGCCCGGGTAACTGAAATTGAAAATAAACTTTGCAGGTCGGTGGCAAATGGTTGCCGAAGTTCACCGCCATGCCATCTTCCGCCACATCCACCAGCGTCGCCTTCGTCTGTTCCCCACCCGCGTAGTCGATGGTCGCTTGCGTATGGACCGTTGCCCGCGCCTTTCGCCGTTTGTCCCGGTACAGCACAGTTTGAGCCGCGCTCAGTGTGCTCAGCGCACGCTCGTGGGACATCGGCTTGTACAACACGAAGTTGACTCCCAGCGAAAACAGCTCCCGGATCGCTTCCTGTCCTCCCGCCACTACCACCGCAAGCGTCGCCCCCGTTGCTCGCGATGATCGGCTCTCCCTCAACAACGTAGTTACATCCGTCTGCCGCGCACAATCAAGGATCAGCAAATCATAGCGCTCTTGCGCCAGCCTCACTCCCGCACGCACTGGGTCTGAGCACAGCTCCACCCGAATACTGAGCTCTTCCAGAACCTGGCTCAATACTTCCGCCGATGCTTTATCCGCGCACACCAGGAGCGATGAGAGATTCATACCTCTTTGCATCCTAGGATCACTGCAGTTCCCCCTACAAGTTACCGCAGTCATCTTCATAGGCCGGAACCTGCCCCAAAATTTTTCTAACTCCACTGCCCTCAATCACGTGACCTGAGTCACCAGCGCTATTACAAAAGACCAATACTCCTGCGTTGCACCCCCGTGCTTTGACGCTGCCATCCCCCCTCCCTACGATGATGATGCCGGCACTGAGTGCGTGCTCCCGGCCGTGCTGCACGTTGTTAGCACCGCTTTTAGGATCAATGAGCTGGTTTTGCAGCTTTACCAGACAGACTCCCCCTGACAAGGATTTATGGCATCCATGAAACAACGTGGCTTCTCACTGCTGGAACTGATGATCACCATCAGCATCTTTTTGATCCTCTCTGGGATCACGTACATGGCCCTGAGGCCGATGCTCCGTCAGAGTCACGTGAACGCGGCTTATGACACAACCATGATGGTCCTGCGCAACACTCGAAACTTGGCGATCAGCCAGAGTCATGAGTATTACGTCAATTTCAACCCGGCAGGGTTTCCCGCAGGCACGATTCAGGTCGAGTATCAGGGTCCAGCAGTCGGTGGAGCAGCGCCTCCGCTGCAGCAGGTTCTGACTTATTCCATACCCGTTGATGTGTCTTTCGCTGTGCAAGCCGGGTTTCCCGCCAATACTCCGGACAGCTTTGGCACCGGAGTGAATCCCATCGACTTCGGGCAAACCTTAGCTGGCGAACCCATGAACTACGTAGTCTTCATGCCCGACGGCTCGGCACAAGACAACCTCGGAAACTTTAATAGCGGCATCGTCTATCTCTCGCAGGCCAGCAGTGGGATTTACGCCTCGCGAGCCGTCACCGTTTGGGGAGCCACTGGCAGAATTCGCGGATGGCGGCTAAATCAGGTGGCAGGAAATCCGGTCTGGGTGCAACAATGACGCAATCTAAAAAATTCGTGAAGAGAAATAAATCCCAGCGCGGCTTCTCGCTGCTGGAAGTCATGATCGCCATGGTCGTCGTCACCGTCGGCATGTGCGGCATGATTGCGTGTTTCGCCACCGCCATCACCGCCACTGCCTCGGCGCAGGAAGATCTCATCGCTCGCCACAAGGCGCTCGATGCCATGGAAAGCATCTACACCGCTCGTAACAGCCAGCAACTTCCCTTTGCCGCCATCAACAACGTTGCCAACGGCGGCGTTTTTCTCAGCGGAGCTCAAACCCTGCAGTGCGCCGGTCCGGATGGCCTCGTCGGCACCGCTGATGACGTACCTTGCACCGCCCCTGACACCGGTGCCGCTTGCCCCGGCGGAGTCGAATGCCTGGTGCTGCCCGGTCCGGATGGCATCCTGGGCACGGCCGACGACGAAACCTACAGCCTCGCTAACTTCACACGCACCATCACGTTCGGCACGGTGTTGCAGACGATAAATGGCGTGACTCAACCGAATCCAAATCTTATCGCGGTCACAATTGCGGTCTCTTATACCAAGCCGAATTGGCCCGCCCGCACCTACACCGTGGCTGGGCTGATTTCAAGCTATCACTAAGCTCGAGAACACTATGAAGATGCGCATCGCAAAATCGCAAAACGGCTTCACACTTCTGGAGTTAATGATCGCCTCGTTCATTGGGCTGATCATTATGGCGTCCATTACCGGTCTGTTCCGCATGGCCATGAATGCCACCTTCGCAGTCACCCAGCGCGCCGAAACTCAGCAGAACATGCGCACCGCCATCGAGTTGATTACCAAAGACGTCAGTATGGCCGGCGCCGGGTTGCCCTCCGGCGGTCTGCAGTTGGCCAACACCGGCGGCGCCAGCAAGGTCGCCTGCAATCAGACAGGCACCTGCTATGTTCTCGGCGATGTCTACCCCAACAGCAGTGGCGGCGCTATCAATTACATGTATGGCATCCTGCCCGGCTTCGCCAACGGCGTTCAGGGCGGCACGCTCATTGCCAGTGCTCCGGCCGCGGTCAACGACAGCATTACTTCCATCTATTGCGACTACAACTTTCCTCTGACCAATTTCACTTTCTCTTTCCCGGTGAGCGCCGCGAACGCCGCCGTCACTTTGGTGGCCACTCCCAATGCTGCTCTGCCCACTAACATCCTCGCACCTGGAGGTCTCAACGTTGGCGACCTGCTCCTGTTCATCGTGAGTGCCGCCGGCACGGGCGTCGGTTCCGGAGCTCAGGGTACCAGCGTCGCGCAAACCGCTGCCGCAGTCGCCGAAATCACTGGCCTGCCGCCCGGCGGGGCGGCTATCGGCTTTGCCGCCGCCGATCCCCTCAATTTCAATCAGACCGGTGCCAACAGCCTTGCCGCAGCGGTTACCGCTGCAGGCGTTGCCGGCACCAACATGACCGTCTGCCGCCTCAACGCCGTCACTTATTTCATCCAGGTTCCCCCCGCCGGCGGAACTGTCCAGTCCCCGCGCCTCATGCGTCAGGTGAATGGACTCAACGCTGTCCCGGTTGCCGACAACATCATCAATCTGCAGATCAGCTACGACGTCATCAATTCTATAAACAGCACTACCAACGCGAATCAATCTAATCCCATCGCCAACGGACTCTCCCCAGCCTTGATTCAGAAGGTCAACATCTGGGTGATGGGACAAGGTTTGATCCAGGGAAATAACAAATCGCAAAGCATGTATCTGGCGAGTTCCGTCAGTACTCGCAACATGAGTTTCTGCAATTCTTATGGTTTCAGTAGTGTGGCATGCCAATGACGGGCCGCGGAGGTTCGTTGTTGGGTTTTGAGGAGGAAAAAATGGGGAAGAATAAACGAGATTCGAAAGGCTTCACGCTCATCGCAGCCCTTTTGTTGACACTGTTGCTGTCCGCGATGGCCGTAGGATTGTTGTACCTCGTCACCAGCGAACAGCGCATGGGCAGTAACGACCTCGAAGGCAATCTCGCTTACTATGGCGCCGAGGCTGGCATGGAGAACCTCACCGCCCAACTTTCTACCTTGTATCAGACCTCCCAGACCCCCGACTCCGCCTCCATTACCGCTCTCGCCACTAACTCGGCCAACTACCCCACCAACGTTAGCGGCTCAAACATCACCAACATGAATTATGTTGAGACCATCACCTGGCCGCCTAACCAAACCAACGGAACGCCTTGCCCCAACGCCCCAAACCCCTGCGGCTCATGGGATATCGTCGGTTCCGGTTCCGATCAGGGCATGGTCGCCTCTCTCATACCTTTCACCCTACAAGTTACGGCGACCCGCCTGGCCAGCGCCGGTGAAGTCACCAACAACGCCGGCATTTCCCCCACCGGCGCATCCGTAAACTTGACTCGCACTTTGGAAGTCGCTCAGCTCCCTGCCTTTGAGTTCGGTATATTTTGCGACGGCGATTGCGACTATTTCGCCGGCCCTAACTTTAATTTCGGCGGCCGCGTTCATGCCAACGGCAATCTCTTTCTGGCCTCCGGTGGCAGCAACTTGACCTTTACCGATAAGGTCGCTGCCGTCGGCCAGGTCATCTTGGACCAACTCGAGAATGGCTGGCCGACCTCCAACCAGTACGGCGGAAACATTTGGATACCGAACGCCAGCAACGGTTGCCCGGCCGCCCCTACACCCGGACCCGGCACCAGCCCCAGCACCTGTACCCAACTCACGATCGGAAGTTGGACTGGTGGCTTCCCGCCCACGGGCACAGCCAACACCACCACCTGGAGAGGCGTTTCCACCACCACCTTCAACGGCTTCGTGGTGAATGGATTGACTGGTGCTACCAAGTTGCAACTGCCCTTCGTGCAGTCCAGCAAGGTCGGCGCCATCGATATCATTCGCAGACCGACGTCCGGAGACTCCACCCTTCTGGCCAACTCGCGTCTCTACAACAAAGCCGCAATCCGTATCTTGCTGGCAGATACTGAAGGCGACCTTTACCCTGGCACCACCCGTTCCGATGCCTCTACACAGGATATTCAGCTCGGTACCCCAAACGCGACCCCCTACGTGAGCGTATCGAGTGTAGCGACCGGGAACGGCGTCACGGCCGGAAACATGTACTACGCAGTAGCCCAAAAAGCCACCGGCAACTGGCTCTCCGGTGGCCCCCCCACGGGCTGCACCGGGACTCTGACGTCATGGCCGTTACACGGAGAGGTCACCGTTGCGGGCAACCAGTGCCAGGGCGCATGGCTTCGAGTCGAGTATTACAATTCAACCTCCGCAACCTGGGTTGGCGTCACCAAGGAATGGCTGGGATTTGGCTTCGGTCGCGGCTATGACGCGCCCCCGACTCACCCCTATTCAAGCTCTACTGTCACTGCTCCCTATTGCCAAAACTTCCCCACTTACCCGGTAGGCCAGTGCCAGAACGGAATCAGTCCCGCAATTCTGATCCTCCAACAGCTCCAAAGCGGAAAGGCCCCATCTACCTCAACTGGCGCCGCGACCACAGCCAACAATTGGATTCCCATTAACTTTTACGATTCGCGCGAAGGCGAGCCGCGGGATGTCCGTCCTTCCACCGACACTGGAGCCTACTGCAGCCCCAACGGAATCATGAATGCCGTTGAGCTCGACGTAGGTAACCTTTGGCTCTGGTTGCAAGCGAAAGGGCCTTACTCCGCAGGCAGCGGTAAATCAGTCAGTATTACCGACCAGAACGGCACCAACGAGAATGGTTACATTCTCTATTTCTCTGACCACCGTGGCATGGTCGCCGATGGCTATCCGCTATTAGCCACTTTCTACAACGGCTTCTCAGGTATGTCCGGTTTGAACGATACCGTCAACAGTACCTCGACAGTGGGCGTGCCCAATAACACTTTGGAACCTATCACCTACTACGCCACCGCTAGTCCCACTCCTTATTCGCCGGAAGATACGGCCGTAAAAGGAACGGGGGTGCTTGGTACCAACGTCGACAAATGGGGAGAGAAATACTTGGGCGCAGGTTTTGGCATCACCGCTGGAAACATGGCCCTGCCCTACTACATCGCGGGTTCCGTCACAGCCAATGCAATCCAATGTTATTCGGCTGGCTCTGGCACTGCTACTGCCGAGTGGAACATGGTTAGCGGCCCGCGTCACGTCCTCCGCCTCGTCGACGGCGGCATGGATAGCTCTGGAAACAGCTTCGTGCCTCCCACTGGCGGCTCTCTCACGACCAACGGCAACGGCTTTACCGTCGCTTCGGAAGAACCGGTTTACGTGTTGGGAAATTACAATACCGGCGCGGCTGATCCTTTCTGGCCAAGCGAAAATACAACCACCACTCCACATTCCGCGGCGGCCATCATTGCCGATGCTGTCACTTTGCTCTCCAATCCGCCATCCAATGCCACCCTCCCAACCGCCAACGTTGGCTGGTATGACAGGGAAAGCTTCCAGTACCCACAGCAGGCCGTCGCCATCCCCTCCACCGGACCGCCTTATACCAACCCCGGCCGGCAGGGAAATACCAGCTATTACCGGATGGCCATCGCCTCTGGCAAAAGCATCCCCTTCCCAGAGCCATCATGGGCCTCAACCCTGGGCTGGAAAGATTTCGGCACTGACGGCGGAATGCACAACTTCCTCCGCTACCTTGAGGACCGCAGCGACGGCGGAAACCATCCCGCCTCCGGTGCGGTTGTAAATTACGCCGGGTCGATGATCAGCATGTACTATTCGCAATACGCTACCGGCATATTCAAGTGCTGCAACTCCACCTACAACGCTCCAGTGCGAAACTATTTCTTCGACACCCAGTTCCTGAACCCGGCCAACCTGCCCCCAGGAACGCCGATGTTCCAGGACGTAGTCAGCCTGAGCTATCACCAGAGCTTCACACCACAATAACTCGCACTCGTCGTACCCACCCCGATCCGTGCTTCACGGATCGGGGTTTAATTTTTTTGTACTATTCCGTCCACCGCGCACTTTCCCGTACCATTCCCGGATTAAAATCAGGCAGCCGCCAACCCCTCAAATTATGAGCACATCTTCGCCAGTCGCCCCGGCACTCAACCGTCCCGCCACAAAACCCACAACCTCGTGCTCCCTCTGGACCGCATTCTCCCTTTGCGCCCTCGTCTCCATCGGCTTGTTCTTTATTCCTGCCTTCATCATTCGTCCTTTCCGCTACCAGGCGCCGCGCGCGCTCTGGTTTGCCATGGCTCTTCGTCAGCGCGCTCCTCTCGGCACACTCGTTGCAGCCATTCTCTGTTTCCTTCTCGCCATCGCGCTGTGGAGATCCGCCACCCGCTGGCGCAAAGCGCTCGTCGCGCTCGCCCTCTTCGTCGTCGCATTCTCCGCTGGCATGTCGCGCCTCAACTATTTTGAGTGGATGTTCCATCCCATCGCCGGCCCCCAATTCCTGGCGCAATCAGCCAGCAAACTCGACCCCAAAGAAATGATCATGGCCGTTCGCTTCGGCACTGACGCCCGCGCCTACCCCATCAGCCAGATGGCCTACCATCATGTCCTCAACGACGTTATAGGCGGCGTCCCCATAGCCGTCACCTATTGAACGCTCTGTCACACCGGTCTGGTGTGGACGCGAACCATCAGCGGACGAGTGCTGCACTTTTATCTGGCCGGCATCAACAACCAGAACTTCCTCATGCGCGACAAAGAAACCGGAACCTGGTGGCAGCAGATCACCGGCAAGGCCATCCACGGCCCGCTGCAAGGCGCAGCGCTCGAACTTGTCCTCAGCGACGAGCTCACCTTCGGCCAGTGGCGAACCGAATCCCCCTCCGGCCAGGTCCTCGCGCCTGTCACCAAATACACAAAAGATTACGACAGCAACTGGGAGCCCGAGGTCGCCAAGCTCCCCGTCGTCATCAGCTTTCCCGGCACCGAACTCAAATCGCGCGACGTTGTCATCGGACTCACCATCGACGGCACCGCTCGCGCCTATCCCTGGGAAACTTTCGTCAAACAATCTCCCATTCTCGATCGCGTCAACGGCACCCCGCTGCTTCTAGTCCTCGGCCCCGACGCCAAATCCTTCCGCGTTTTCATCAGCCGCATCGACGGCCGTGACGCCGAATTCTTTCTGCAGGCTGATAGCAACGAGTGGACACTACTGGATACCACCACCGCCAGCCAATGGAATTTCCAGGGCTGCGCGACCTCCGGCCCTTCCCAGGGAAAATGTCTCGCCCCCGTTCCCGCTCTCAAAGATTATTGGTTCGACTGGCGCAACTACCACCCCGAGACCAGCGTATATAAACGCTAGCGCATGATTGTGTCAGAAGGGGCTAAGTCGGCAGCGAGCAAAAAGGAAAATGAGTCTTAACTTGAAATCGGAGATCGGCTCGTGTCATTTGTCTGGGTAGGGTCCATGGGTGTCCGAGTTGCCATACGATGCGGCCGGGGCTGTCCAGAAGTCAAACACTGCTCCTCCCTTCGCCGCATTATCCCTGATCTTGTTGCCGGTTGATGCTGTAGACCATTTGATAGCAGCCCCAGCAGCAGCAATCCCTACAATTCGGTTGTGTTCAATCACGTTGTTCTTGGCCGCCGTGCCGGGTCCCACCAGCATCTGGTGAGAGTTCGCCTCGTGAAGAGTATTATTGTCCCTCAGCGTGTTGCCGGAGATGGCGCTGTCGGACACGTCGAGCGACATCCCGCTGAGGCCGTTGCTTTCGAAAACGTTGTCAGTCAGCGTCCATCCCAGCCCGTCCACATACGCTCCCGTTCGGTCATTGAAGGAGCTGGTGTTTCCAGAAACAATGGATGACGCTCGCTGCTTATTGGTGTGTGGATAATCCTGCGACAAATCCATTCCGTCGAAATGGCTGTGTTGACTATAGTTCCCAACCACCTCCGCAGCGGTGTTGTAGGTTCCATCGCCTTGGCTGGCGTAGTTCTTCAGCCCGCTCTCCCCGTTATATTCTGTTCTGTTGTGACTGACGAAGACTCTTTCGGACGCGGTCCAAACGATCCCACTGTAGCTGGCATATTGGACGTGGTTATCGTGGATTTTGTCTTGTCTGTTCACTCGGCCATCATTCGGCGTGTGCCAGAGCACGATGCCGCCAGCGAAGTTTTTACCGGCGCGAAAATCGCACAGGGCGACTTCAGAGAACTGCACATCGAAGAGCAGGATCGAAACCAGATCGCCCGTAATCCGGTAGATGTGAGTGCCGTCGGAGGAAATGGTTATTGTTGGTCCCAGTTGTTGCGCCCGCTGTGCCTTCGATACCTTGGCCCAGATATCCCCATCCTGCAATTCAGGTTGATATCCAATTCCAGCGCCGATGCGGTCAACCGCGACGGGCGTGCCTCTGTGGGGAGTCGGAAACGAACCAGGGCGCGTCGCGGTCAGTCTCGTGGCCGCCTGCATCCGGAAGTTGTCGAGGAAGTCTCCCCGCGGCCCACGCAAATCTAGGACGGTAGTATCGTCGATGATGATAGATCGCTCTCCCGCACCCGCCAGAAATAGGGGAACGGAGCCCTTCACCGTTCCCGTCATCAAGTACTTCCCAGCGGGCAAAAACAATGGCTTCCTCGAGTTATACGCGGCCTGGAAGGCAGGCGTGTTCTCCGTCCCATACCAATAGTTCAAGCCGGTCGCCGTGAAGTCCGCAGCCGCTTCTAGGGTAACCGCGGTCGAACTGTTCACGGCACGGATGGTTGTCGTCAGCGACCCGTTCTCGGCCCCGGCTCCAGTAATTACGATGGCTTTGCCTTCGTCACTGCCTGGGACGAAGGAAGCCGATGGCGAAGTGAAGGTCGCAGACCCGCTTTGGCTCGAACCATCAGTTTCCGTTACAGCATCGCCCCGCGCGCCAAAATCAGTAACCGCAGTGAGTCCTTTGACGCGTTCAGGATGACGAAAATCCCATACCGGAGTGTCGTTAGGATTCTCATACGATTCAGTTCCAACGTATGTCGGAGGGATCGCGACAACTCCGATTCCGCCACACCCTGTAATCGCGGACTGAATCGTCCCATACTTGAGTCCGTCCACGACGCAGATGTTATTCACATCCGGCGCAGACTTGAGTTCCGCCGCGTCCGTAATCTGATTAAGGATAGGAGCGCACCGCAGCAGGATGATTCCTATCTTCCGATACATGTCGCCCCTAGGACATAAATCATATGAACCTAAAGTTTGCCATCTGGGCGGGGATTCCCAAAACCAACGTCGACGCAGCCCACCATCGTCGGCCTCGACAGCAGTTTCAGGCTGCCTCGATGGGGGCGAAAACGATAACGGACGGTCTCAAGTATCCAATTTTGGATCGAAACGTTCAGGGAAGAACATAACCCAGAAGCTCGTCCGTCGTGTGACCTTCGCATTTCGGGTCTTTGCTGACGAAATGATCGTATCCAGTGGAGCAGCGGTAAAGCGCAACTAAATTCACTCCGGAAACCGGTTGTGAGTATCCGTAACCATTTTTGCCTAGTATCCGCTGACCTTCGCAACCAATATCAAGCGATACAAAGTAGTCTTTTTGTCCTCCCTTGCAGCTATAGAACGGCACCGCCGCACCGTGGAGCGGATTCGGATAAAGATGGCCTACAACCTCTTGCAAATGAAAACCACCAATCGGGCTAATCCAGCCTGTAGTTACTTCATGCACATCTTTATTGAAATATCGATTGAATGGAATGGCTGCGCCGTCCTCAGGCACCCACTGCGTCGGCATCAGAATCCAGGTTGCAATCCCCGCCGAGTTCGCTGCCTCCGCCGGAGTGGCTTCCCAGTCAGGCTGTGGATACGAGAGGGACGTGTACATCTGGATTGTGGGATAGGATGCCACATTGATAGTACCGTAAGGGTCGCGCACGAAACCGGCTATGAAGTTCGATTCGAAGCCGGTCATGTTCGTGTCCGTGGTGACGAGCTGTTGCCAAGGCGTGGTTCCTGTCAACAGCGCGTTCTGCGGAATCTTGTAGAGTTCAACCCCGTACTGCCCGCGCTCAATCACCCCTGCCGTACTCGACGGTGGCCGAAGCGGGCGATTGAAAACAGCGTACCACTCACCTGTCTTTGAATCATAGGACATGTCCCCCCAACTCGCGTACGGATCATCTGGATCCAAACCGTTGGACGTCAGCGCTCCCTGCACCGTGAAGTGCACCCCGTCGGTTGAGACCGCCGCCACGTGATGTAGAGTTGGATTGCTATCTTCATAAAACATCGTGATCGCGGCTTTATGATCGGCATTGTAGACCGCTGGCTGGCCCACGCCGTATCCGGTTTGTGAGGTTGACAGAATGACTGGTTGCGGATACTTGTTCCAGTGAATTCCATCGTTGGAAAAGGCTACACCGATGCTATTGGGCGCGTTAATTGCTGCCGTGCCCACGTAGTACAACGCATAGCTGTAGTTTTGTCCGTCGCCGAGAGGATTCTCGAAAGCCCCGCCAATCACCTTTGGATTGCAAGTGTAAGCGGAATCCCACTTGCCCGGAGTCTCGGCAAGCACCAATACCGGACTGGTGTAGTCAAGGGTCGACACATTAACCGACGCGTAATAGATCGCATCCGAATTCTGAGACTCATCACTCGGGTTCATCCCGTAACTGCACCACCAGATTTGTCGTGTGTTTCCAGTTTCGATCACGGAGGGCGAATAGTTATAATGCCCGCCGTTGGCAATCGCCCCCTTGGGAAGCGACGGCGACTGCGAACAACTGGTCGTGACAAGCGTCGCTCCCAGGACAACCAAAATCGTCCGCGCCGTTAGAACCTCGTTCCTCAAAATATTCATGCTGCCTTCTCCGACTCAAGAGTCTAGCAAATGTCGAATTACGACTCGATGATTTTTACGCTGACTCGACAGGGAGCCTTTTCCGTAAAGACGGCCAATTTTTCTAATTGATCCTTCGTACGCGTTTCGGGTACCATTCCCGAGCCGAGGAAGTAACCAATTCCCAGTTTTGAATCTCTTTATTTTTGTGCAGAGAAGTGCGGTCCGCAATCTGAAGAATACTTTTTGGTGTCGTCCTGAAGAATACTTTTTGGCGTGTCGTTCGGAACCTCAATCCCAGTGAGGAACAAATGAAGCTAGTTTCCCTGTCCAAGGCAATCCTCTTGATGTTGGTGTCAAGCGCTTGCGCTCTCATAGTCGCGTGTGGAGCAGGATCCGATGTCCCTCCAGCGCCCATCGTATCGGTGTCGAGTACACAGAATCCCTTGGTGGCACAAGTCACAGTGGTAGCGGCATGTCCGGGCCAAGCGATGGTCGAGTTTGGTCCCAACACTTCCTACGGAAGGAGCACCTCGTGGTATCCGGTCTCAGGTCACTATCAGCCCAGCCCGATACTCGTTGCGGGGATGAGAGCGTCTACGACTTACCACATGCGTGCTCAAACCCAATGTGTCGGCAACACGACAACCAGCCAGGATCTGACCTTCAGCACCGGTCCGCTGCCGTCCATTGCGTTTCCCGCGCTAACCGTGACCCGCCCGAATCCTTCTCTGAGTTCCGCGGAGAATCCGGGGATTGAAATGATGACAATCACTGAGGCCAACAATCCGGCTTTTTTCACCGACCGCGACGCCAATACCATTTGGTATTACGATGTGGGGAAGGGGAACTATCCCTTTATGTTTAAGTTGCTTCCAGACGGTAACATAATCCTGGATATTGTGAGCCCGACTGATTCGACTCTGCGCGAAGTCGACCTGGCAGGAAACACGATTCGGCAGATGGATATTTATACCCTGCAGCAAAAAATGCAGAACGCCGGAGGATTCGATTTTATTCCGGCGGGCTTTCACCACGACTTCGTCCCGCTCCAGAATGGTCATCTCGTCGTCATTGTGGATTGTTTCAAGAATTTTACCGACCTTCCCGGATATCCCGGAACAACAGAAGTCCAGGGAGATGCGTTGATCGATTTGGACCAGGATTGGAATCCGGTTTGGTCCTGGAACAGCTTCGACTATCTCGACGTGAACCGCCATCTCAACGGGTTGCCTGACTGGACCCATAGCAACGCGCTGGTCTACTCTCCCGACGACGGCAACCTGCTCTTGTCGATGCGTCATCAATCTTGGATTCTCAAGATCGACTACAACAACGGAGCCGGCACGGGAAACATTTTGTGGCACCTGGGTTATCAAGGCGACTTTGCTTTGACTCAATCTGGTGTCCCGACCGACGACCCCAGTGCCTGGTTTTCTTTCCAGCATTTTCCTTCACTCATAACGCAAAGTGGCCCTCAAACCACGCTGGCCATTTGGGACAACGGAGACAATCGAGTTCTCAATACCAATGGCGAGATCTGCCAATTTTATCCAGGCACGCCCTTCCCGCTGTGTTATTCTCGTCCCACAATTTTTCAGATCGACGAAAGCGCGATGGTCGCCAATCTCCTCTGGTCTGACCCCCTGCCATACTTTGGAATCTGGGGGGGGAGTGTCAATCAACTATCCAACGGCAACATGGAGTTTGACCTCAACGCCCCTGCCCTTCCGCCCAGCCCGAATGTAGCCTCACAGGTGCAGGAGGTGACCCAGACTGCCACCCCGCAGGTAATCTGGCAGATGGATGTCCCTACGCCCTCGAATGCCTATCGAGCCTACAGAGTCCCCAGTCTTTATAACGGAGTTACCTGGCAGTATTGACAATCACACTGTGATCTTGGTTATTCGGTAAGGTGAAGATCAAAGAACTATTGATGCATCTCTTTACGAATCTTCGCATCCTATGCTTCGCGTCGCTTTACGCTGCGAGGAGCACACCTTGTTTCGCACGCCGGTCTTCTTCGGTTTGGCGCTCGCCGCCCTCGGCACATTTCTTCTGAGCTTCAATGCCTGCGGCAGCAACGGCCCTCCCACCCCCATTTCTCACATAGTTGTAATCTTTCAGGAGAATCGCACTCCCGATAACCTGTTTCACGATCCTGTGCTGATTTCCCGGGGCGCCGACATCGCCAGCAGCGGTCTGAACTCCCACAGCCAAACCATTCCCCTGGCTCCGCTTCCTCTTGCCAATAACTACGATCTAAGTCACACCCATGATGCCTTCAATTCTATGTACGATGGCGGAAAAATGGATGGGGCCGACCTGATTCCAGTCGGTTGTGCGGCCACCAATTGCCCGCCGCCCAACCCGCAGTTCGCCTTTGTGAACCCTTCCGAGGTGCAGCCCTATTTCTCGCTGGCAGAGCAATTTACCTTCGCTGACCGCATGTTCCAAACCAACCAGGGCCCCAGCTTCCCTGCTCACCAATTCATCATTTCAGGAACCTCCGCGCCCAATGCTGGCAGTAATCTTTTTGCAGCGGAAAATCCCCTCGCCCCTCAGGATACCGGATGTACCGCTCCTCCTGGTCAAACCGTAAACGTTGTAGGCCCTTCCGGCCTCGAGTCGTCGAAAATATATCCCTGCTTCGAGCACCCAACCTTGACTGACTTGCTGGATGCCAAGGGACTGACTTGGCGCTACTATAGCCCCGGCCCTGGTTCCATCTGGACCGCTCCCAATGCCATCAATCACCTCTGTCAGCCACAAACTCAGGATGGGAAGCCGAAGTGCACTTCGAGTGCGTGGGCCAATAACGTCGTACTCAACCAAACCCAGGTCTTAAACGACATCGCCGGTCAAAACTTGGCTAGTGTGACCTGGGTCATTCCTAGCGGTCAGGCATCCGACCATGCCGCACTCAACGACGGCTCTGGCCCGTCGTGGGTCGCACAAGTCGTAAATGCCATCGGTAATAGTCCCTACTGGGCCAATACTGCCATTTTGATTACTTGGGATGATTGGGGCGGCTGGTATGACCACGTGCCTCCACCGCAGGTACTCGCCAATTGTACGCAGTGGGGTTGTGGCTACGTGTATGGCTTTCGCGTGCCTCTGATCGTCGTCTCGCCTTACGCCAGGCCGGCCTACATTTCCCACGCGCCGCACGACTTCGGAAGCATACTCAAGTTCGTTGAAGATACTTTTGCGTTAGGTTCGTTGGGATATGCCGATGCCCCCGCGGATAATCTTTCAGACTGCTTCAACTACAAACAGACTCCCATTGCCTTTCACGCGATTGCCGCTCCCCTCGATGCCGCACACTTTCTGAATGACAATAAGCCTCCCACCCCTCCCGACAACGATTGACGCACATCTTCCGAACGTTAGCGTAAATGCGAAGAATCGCCAATCCTTCCTTCGCTCTATTTATCCCTCGGCTCATCTGCGATTCTCCCCAAGCCTCGTGCCGGGAACTTCAATCCGCATCAGCCTGCGCAGGACCACTCAAGGCATGATTTAACACAGTGGAGAATTGCAGAGCCCGCCAGGTTTTGCGGGCAGTTTCCTCCCAGGAAAATACTCTCGCTCGCACTAAACCCTTCTCCCGCAATCCTGCCCGCAGAGACCGATCCTGCACCAGCCGTCTAATTCCGTCGGCGATCTCTTCGACGTTAACCGGGTCAACCAGAATCGCCGCATCGCCCGTAACTTCAGGAAGCGAGCACACGTCGGAGGTGAGAACCGGCACTCCGCAAGCCATTGCTTCCAACGGTGGCAAACCAAACCCTTCATAGAGCGACGGGAATACAAAAGCCACCGCGCCCCGATACGCTTCAGATAACGGACCATCAGCGGACAAGTCCTTGAAAACCACGTCCCCCTTCAACCCCAGTCGATCTATTTCCCCAACCAGTTGTTGGTCCGGCTGCCCGGAAAGTATCAGGCGAACGTCTTTTCGTACTCCTGATATCGCGTACGCATTCAACAGACGCAAAAGATTTTTATGCGTCTTTCTGCTGCCCACATAAAGCAAATACGGATAGCCCGGCTCGTATTTTGGTCCAGCCGGCGAAAAGGCCGCGCCCACTCCATTTCCTACATTAATAATCTTGTCCCGTTCAACCTTGGCCCATGCGGCAATCTCCTGCTTCGAATATTCCGAAACAGTAAGAACGCACTCCGCCCGGTGACAAGCTGGTTTGATGATGTACTGGTAATACGCGCGCTTCAGCGCACTCGAATTCTCCGGCACGCGAAGGTGATTGAGGTCGTGCAGGGTGAAAACAAAAGCGCCGGGCCAGCCCACGGGAGGGTTGTAGCCGGGACTGAAGAACAATTTCGGTTTCAGCCGCCACAACGCCGCTCCCAGCAGAATAGGATCCAGTGCATGAAAGGGCGGCCGCCGTGACTCAAACGGAATCAGTCCCGGCAGCAACTTCTGGAGTTCGCTGGCGAATCGGCCAATTCCATGATTGCCGATCCACCGCGCGTCATAAAGAATCTGAGCCATGTTAGACATTTCCCGCTGCAAAATCAGGTTTTTGACGATGAGTTTCGGCCTACGCCGCAACCCGTTGAGCGATCCATACCACTCGACCGGAATCGCCGACCGGACCACGCGCAATCTTTATATCCAGTCCTTTAGTTGGGAAAGCCTTTCCAAGATCCGGCCCAACATCCCAGAAGGCCAATATTCCTTCCGGAGACAGCGGATCCAAATGGTGCTCCGGAGGCTCAAGGTGGTTCACTTTCCCGTCTATAATTTCCGCTCGCCTCCTGGTTGTCGCGCGAGGAGGCACGGTGAACAGGTGAGCGCCGCCGGGCCTCAGAACCCGTGCGGTTTCGATCAAAGCTTTGTCTAAACGTGGCACATGCTCAAGAACATCCGACGAGATGATGAGATCAAGCGAGTCATCCCCAATTGCCAGCGCCGTAATATCCTGACAAACGGCGCCATCCTTCTTCTCCAGCGAACCACCCTCTTCGTAGAAGGATCTCGTGTAGCTTCGTGCTCGAGACAACAAGGGCTTCAGCGGAGATCGAGGATCCAACTCCAAAACATCCATCTCTCGCAGCCTCCCTCCATATCTCTGCCTGATCTCTACCGCCAACAATTCATAACGCTCGTTAGCCGAGCAGAATAAGCAGGTCCGAAACTCAACTAAGCCGTTCTCATGTGCGAGAAAGATAGTGAATCGCTCACAGCACTGGCATCGCCCTAGTCTCCACGAACTGATTCCACCCAGGTAGCTGGGGATTCGCGCCAGCACTTTTTGAAAAGCAGAACGTATACCCTGCTGTCGGATCGTCCGCCCTATTTTCGTTAAAGCCATTTCTCGCTCCAGAAATCGTTCCTTCCGTGAGGGGTTTCTGACAAGAATCCAGCTCCCGCGTGCTCGCTCTCGTCTGAGCCCCCAGCGCGCCGCCCAATCCCGTTATTGCTAATCCGCCTGCGTCGCAAAGAATCTTCCAAGATTAGCCGGTCCCGGTCGGGTTTGTTGACCCGAGCGATGGTGGAGCAAAGCGAGGGGCGAACACGATGCGTTCGCGATACACCTTGTCAGCTCCGAGGCGCGAAGCGAAGCAGAAGAAGGCTGCCACCGCCAGTGCCTCCGGCAGCAACCAGCCAGCCGCACCGACCGGAAAAAGGGAAATCCCAGCTAGAAAGGCGACCAGGACGAAATCCGCGGGGTGACGGGACCGCTTCAACCGGCCGACGAAAACCCGTGTCAGCCATCCTCTTAACATCGCGAATATGGCTAGGTACACAATCGCCAAAGCTCCAAAGTCGGCGTACTGCACTCCGATTCCAAAATCAGGTGCTCCCTCATCCGCATCCATCGCTTGTGGAAAAAACTGATCCGCCAAGTAAAACGCCCCAAAGTTCTTAGGTTTGCTTGGCATCAGGAAACGTGGGATCCGGCTGAACGTCTGCGATTCCACCGTGAGGCGCCCGTATTGCAGAGGGAAATGCGAATCAATCACTAACATCGCGTTTCGGGTATAGTCGGAATACTGGCTGACCGCCTCTAATGCTTCGACCGGGCCTTCACCTAATGCCATAGTGGCCGCAAACAACAGCACCAGTAGGAATCCCAGTCCTATACCTGCAAGCAGCGACGGCAACAACCTGAGCTTCCCCCCATTGACATACACTTGGAAGAGAGCAAGCAAGAGAACGAGAGAAAGCACCTGCATCTTGCTGCCATGAAGAGAAAGCAACACTGCCGCCATCAGGATGATGGATACTTTGGTCAGTCGAGACCGTCCACTGAACTGAATCAAAATGACTGCTAAGTACGCGAAGGTGCTTGATATAAAAAAGTTAATGCCAAAACCAGTTCGCGTGTGCGCATATATTTGTCTTGGATCCAAAATGTATTCCGGGAACTGCAATAATACGGGCGCGTACATCAGAACGCCTAGCCCGAGCAGCACAAACGAGAGCAGATCGAAATTGTTATAAGCGTAGGAAAACGGAAGCCGGATGGGCGCTCTATTGGTTCGCGTATACGCATAGGCAAAAAAAATGTTCTCTACCGCCAGCGTGGCGTAGACATAAGTATGGGCATAGGTGCTTCCCTCAGCACCGAACACATGAGTGAAAAACAGCGGTAGCACGTAATACCCGGGCAAACCAATGATGAAGGTCGGAGTGAGAATGTTAAAGTAACTGCCTTCGCGTTTACTCACAAAAATATACGTACCCAGAAACGCAACCAGGGAGACAAGGAGTACGATATCTGCAAATGAGAACGAAATCATGATTCTCTCAACACATTCTCGTCAGGAAACCGCGCTGGCTGCGAGATTCCGCCTGTCCGCCCGGACTTAGCAAAGCCGCGCCCGTGCCAGAATCTCGACGGCCACAGACATCTTGTGGCCGCGCCATGCCGCGCCAACCCTATTTTCAACTTCTTGACTTGGAGCCGCTCGCATCTTTTGTGACCACATAGCTCTTGCTTTTATGATGTGCGTGATCTGAGTGCGATCGCAGTAACCGTCCACCCGCACTTGAGATCGTAGATTCTACGTCTTCGGACGACAAAAATATGGTGCGCATGGGACTCAAGTGCAACTTCGAATAAAGAAACCCCGCCGAGAATCCAAACATCTTAAGCAGTGAATAAAGTCTTCGCCTCGGTTGTAGCCCATCGCGCGGCGTCAGCTTATACGGCATCTGGAACACCATCGTTCCTTTAGGCTTCAGGACTCTCACAAACTCTCGAATGTAGGATCTGGCAATCTCTTTGGTCGCCTGATGCTGGAGCACGATATTGGAGTAAACAAATTCGAAAAAGTCATCCTGAAATAAGCTCAAGTCATCTTTTTGATTGAGAAGGAATGTGCAAGACTGCGTGTGTTCTCTGGCCAACCTGATCATTTCATCAGAAATGTCCACTCCATAAACCTCTCCAAAATAGGACCGCAGCGCTCTGGAAAGTCTTCCCACGCCACAGCCAAAATCAAGCACTCTCCCATTGTCACCCGGTGCGAATCCGGACGAACTCATAAGAGCATCAATTTCCCGTTGACCCGAAGTAAAGAACTCCTCCCAATCCCATCCGCCAAATCGTTTCTCGCTGTCGCTGAGAATCGCCCAAAGCGGATCCAGGTGGGCGAGATCTTCCCACTCCCGTTGTGTCGTGACCGTTTCCGAGATGGACATTCTCACAACCACCTTTTCACGCTGACTGTGTTTCGCGTCGGCGCACCCTAAACTCAGTCCGGTGAAAGTATGCCCGGCTGATTCCTCAGTACAGAAACGAAGGACAGATACTTCATAAGAATTGTATATCGATTCGGTCCCACTACTCTGAGTAGAGCATACAGTAGTTTATTTAGTACTCGAACTTGCCACGCTGCCTTCTTGTAGGTTGCGTAGTTGTATTGTGCGCTGGTATCAGCGCTGCCCAGCAGACCCCGCGAGCGCGCCCACCGATAAAAATCACCGGTCGTCAAGAATGGATCTTGTTCGCTAAAATGACGTTCCGAAATCGCAAACGCTGACCTCGCAATCTGCGTCACTGGCCTGCCATCAGAAAACGTCCCAAAGCCATAGGGGCAGTCCTTAAGATTTGAATAACCCATGCCGAACACTTGCTCCCGATAATCGCGAAACAAAGTTGCCAGGTCTGGACGCTCGCTGAGCTGGTAGCGGCTACAATGCCTCGAAAGCTGAGACTTGTCCTCCGGATCGATCCCGCTGAAATGAAAAAAACGCAGTGGGTATTCTCCATTTACCAGGTAATGCCCGTCCCCTTGCGTGATCGTTCTTTCATGCAGATTCCAGTAGGCTACATTGCATCCCAGATCCCTGACGACGTGTACGGAGTCGAAATAGCAGGGCACCAGGTTGGCCCATTTCTGGTCTACGAACAGCCCGGAACGCAACTCACCGTACCCCAGCTCCAAACAGCGTTTCTCCCACCAGCACAGAAATTGTCCCGTTTGCGCCGAACGTCGAAGTCCAATGAATCCCAGATTGAACACGCCCGTTTGCAGGAAATCTACCTCTGAAGGACGACATCCGTCCGATTCGATGGGTGAGGTGCTGTGAGGCGTCAACAGAATGCAATAACGGGCGAGCAGATCGAATAGCGGGTCGAGCGAACCACAGATCAGGATGTCTGGATCGAGATAGAACAGCGCCTCGACATCCCTGCCAGCAAACAAATGCGCCAAAAATGTCGGCTTAACATTTGTATTGAGTTCCATAATGTTGTAGCGGAAAGCCAAATGTTGAAGATTCTGGATTTCGAGTTGCCTGACATTAATCACCTCAAATGGCTCAGCCTTGTCTCGTGCATCCAGACCATCCACCATCAGCACATAAAACTCACATTCAGGATGGTACTTCCGCAAGGATTCTGCCAGAACTCTTGCGTATGGCAAGTAATTCCTCGAGATGATCGTACAGGCAGCGGTCTTCATAGTTGCAGGCTACGGCTATCCCCCGTCCGACTTGGCCGCTTTCCCATTTGCTGAGATGAACGGCTGCCATTCTGTTCCGTGCCTGGGCCCTAAAAAGCGTTGCAATTTGGTTTCAGTTTTCTCGATCACAATCACATACGGGTACAAATGTACGGAGTGGATCGCAGCCTGAAACGGACTCACCGGCGAGGAAATTTCGTGGTCCTGCCAATCCAAATCACTGGCGTTCAAGTTCGCTGCGAACCCATTCACATACTGGGCAAATCGATTCGCCGAGGTGTGCACATCCTCGCACACATACACGCCACCCGGGTTAAGATGGGGCAGAAGCTCTTCCAGAGTAACAATTTGGTCGGAGGGTCGATGGCTGCCGTCGTCAATAATCACGTCCAGACGCGGAATCTTCTGCTTAAATGTCCGCCAAAAAGTGCGGTCTCCCTGGTCTCCAATCACGATTGTCACTGACTCACTGTTGTAAACCAGACATGCGGGCTCAATATCCACGCCATAGATATGGCACTGACTACCGAAATAGGAGTGCCACATCGCCAGGCTGCCACCGCTGAAAATACCGACTTCCAGCACATTTACCGGGCGGCCGACAAACTTTTGGAAGTGACGGTGGTAGATCTCGAAGTAATGGCGCCACTTCCAGATGCCCTGACCACGCGTATGGGACTCAAAGTAATCGCGCAGCGGATTCGAGACTTCCTCAACCTCGCCGCCAGGCGCTTCCGAGCTCAGATCACGTGCGCCCATATACCCCCGGGCATTCATTATCGGCGCGCTAAGCTGGGAAAAACCGGCACGCAAGAAGCGCAGCACCGGTTTCGGAATCGCTTTCGTTAATCTCATTAAGTGTCTTTTCCCTATTGCGGCGGTGCCCTTCTGCAAGCGTAGCAGTGCTCGGAAAGATCTGCCAAATCTCCCTTTAATATTCTATTGTTGCATCACGATCTGTGCGGTCGAAATACCAGATCCTTTGCCACGCTCTTCCACCCTGCTGAATAACGCCAGTAGTCACCATTGAACACTTCTCGAAGAATTTCCGGAATCCGCGCAACACTCTGGCGCGGCAACCGGACGCGGCATTCGAGGTGCAAGATCTTTCGCTTAATCTCTTTCTGCGCCAGTTCGGCATACCTGAAATCCTCTTTATGCTTTTCCAGCCATTCCAGCAGCTTATGAAATCGTTCGATCTCTCCCAGGTAAACGCTTGCGTCCATACTGGTGATCTGCGCAACCCTTTCACGCAAAGTCAAAGCCCCGGGGCCGAATTGCTGTCCTTGGTGCCGACGGTACTGCATCAGGGGTTCTGAGATGGGCTCAAACGGGCCATTGGCTGCCAGCAAAAAGGCTAGCCACCGGTCATGAAAATCCTGAAAGGGAGCGAAAACATCAAAGAACTTCTTCCGGAAGGCCATCGTGGCACCCGTCACGATATGATTTCTCGTAAGAATCGCCAACGCGTGACCGTTCGCAAACCTCTTTTGTTGTCCAGGAGTGAATTGGTAGGAATCCCAAAGTCGTACCCGCAAAAGTCTTGAATCAGCATCAATCAGATCGGCGTCGCTGAAAACGGCAACCGTGGCTTCCGAACGTAAGAATGACTTCTCGATTCGCGCGAGCTTGTGCCGGTACCATACGTCGTCCTGATCCGCCAGCGCGACAATCTCCCCCTGACAAAGCGAAATTGCCTTTTCAAAGTTCGCGATCGTCCCCAGATTCTTCTCATTAATTACAAGGCGAATCGGAAATGCCACACGCCGTGAGAACTGCCGTACAATCTCTTCGCAACCATCGGATGAACCGTCATCACAGACAACCAGTTCATCTGGCACCCTGTCCTGAGCAGCGATGCTGTCAAGTTGGGCGCCGAGAAACCGCCCTCCATTAAAGGTGCACATTGCGACGGAAATGCTAAGACCCAACGCCTCACCCTCCAGACAAATCTCGTGTTCACTGTCTCGTGTTCACTGTCTCGATTGTATTGCACAAAGACTCACAGATCCCTTACCTTTACGTGGTTCTCCTGGCGAGAGATTGGTCCGCGTGAGTCTCTGAAAAATGATCGTTCAGGCCATCCGGTAAGAATCGAATACCGAGCCTGCCCGCTAGTCCGTCCAGCAAACCGCGGTACATCATCGCCAGGCAATTTGCCTTTCGCTTGCCAAACAGGAGCACGTCGAGCGCATGCCGGGCTTGACGATATAGAACAAAGCCCTTAATTTTCCATTTTGGATAGTACCGCCAAATAGTAAAGACCTCGTTCCGGGTCATGTAATATTCGCGCCAAGCAGGATGATCGGTGAAACCCTTGGTCCAGCCAAGAAATTTGACCTTGGTTGGCTCACCCAGCACATGATCGAGGACACTGTCGCGAACCACCGCAATTCTGAAACCGTGACGCCTCAAGCGAAAACAATGTTCGTGGTCCACAAAATCCATAAAGAAATCGGCCCGTGGCAGCCCCGCTGCTTCAACGGCTTCTCTTCGCAATAAACTTCCCGAGGAAATCACTGAGTCAACCAGAGTTATGCCCTGGCTCGGATCTTCCGGCGTCGCGCAAAGACGCCCACCGCGCCACGATAGCCCAGGAGTGGTCAATTTGGTCTCTGGATCTATGCACACCGGCGCCAGAATCGCCACGCTCTCCGCATCGCCATCAACCAACTGGAGACCGCTCAGCAGACGTTCAAGCCCGTCTCTGCCCGGAACGCTGTCCTGATCAAACAGCCAAACCCAATCATATTTCTTGGTGACGGCGGCATACTCCAGTCCGGCGGCGTATCCGCCCCCAACTCCGCCATTCTCAGGCATGTTCAAAACCTTGATCTCGGGATACTGGGTCGCCAGTAGATTCAGCGTGTCATCGCTGGATGCGTTATTCACTACGATAATCTCGTCTAGTTTTCTGGTTTGCAACTTGAGTGCGTCCAGGTGCCGAGGCAGAAGCCGGGCGCCATTATATGCGACCGTTACACTTGCAATGGAGAACTCCTTGCCCTCACTCTCGGGTCCTCCGTCCAATTCCGGTCGCACTATTTCCCTCCCTCACCTTTCAGGCGAGTCGCGCTGACGGGCCGCGGGACGACTGGAACTCACACCTCTGCCGGTCAGACTTGAACGGGCTCGCGCTGCAGCATTCCTCCAGGATTTGACGCCGGGCTTTTTCTTTTTCAGCGCTGGATTTGGCCGACTTTTGCGCAATGACGAGGATATGGAACGGCATCATCACTTCTGCGAAAACCACCTCGAAACCAACATAATCCACGGTCGTAATAGCCAGCGCTGGGTCGAATACATGATGGTGGGCGCCCCGATTGATCGCATTTTCGTTAATCCACTTCTCGAAGCTCACTCTTGATTCTTGCGCCGGATCACGTTTCAAATCATGCTTCTCCAATATCTCTGCAAAATGGGTCTTATCGTCTTCACTTACATCGTTTTCATAGTCTTTCAGCAAGTGCTCGAACCCGGTCACCATTCTTCTGTGATCAAAAGTTCCTGCCTTGTGGGGTAACACCAGGGCGAGCCAGCCGTCACTCTTCATCACGCGGCGCCACTCGTGCAGGGCCTTGATTGGATTGGCGCAGTGCTCCAGAGTATGACTCGAAGCAACAAAATCGTAGGTGCAAGCCGGAATCGCGCACAGATTGCTGGCTTCGCAGATGAATTGATGGCCAGGAGTTTTGTTCGCGTCGTAGTCAAAATGTTGGCCTTCCCTTAGCGTTCCCTCCCAGAAGGTTTTGCTGCTGTAATTGGTGTTGTCTATATTCTGGGCCACAGAGTAAATTGGAAACTCCCTGCCACGTTGAAACAATTGGCTCGGGCCGCCAATCTCAAGCCCAATCCCGCAAAAGTTAAACAGAATTCGGTAATTGCGTCGGCTGGCGAATGCAGCTTTTCTCAGCAACCATAAAGGGTAACTCGGCCCGAGCGACCTTAAAGAATTCCAGTGGTAGCGCACTCGATTCAAGCTGTCCCTTCCCAACAATACGCTCAACCTCCATCTCTAAACATTGGGATCAGTGAGGGCAACCGCTTGAAGATAACAAGGCCGTATTCAAACCGATAGTGCAAATGGGGGTTCTAGGGCCGGGTGCCAATTGCCACATTTTACACCTGGCTGTGGATGCGCTAGACATGCGGCGCTACCCCGTATGGATCTTCTCTTTTGGCAAGAAGTGCAGATTCTATGGTCCGGATTTCTTTCGTCCAGTCTGTGGACTGCGCGAACGCAAGGCCGGCCTCGATCTTTCGCAGCCGCAGTTTGTCGCTCTTGAGAAGTTCGATCACCGCCGCCGCCAGAGATTCAGGATCCGGCTTCGCCAATTGCACAGTCTGATCGGTCAAGAGCCACTCGATATTTGGCCCCTGATTCGATACCACAGCGCACCCACATGCCATCAACTCCAAAGGCAACATCGATAGGTTGGTGTGGGAAAGAACCAAGGCTACGTCGCAGCTGCGATAAAGGCCGCCCAACTCAGAGGCAGGAAGAACTCCAGGAAAAATCGCAGGAAAAGGAAGGTCCAGAGATTGACGCGGAAATCCCACCAATACGAACTCTACATCCGGCATCTTCTTGGCCACGAGCGAGAGAGCGAGAACCCCCAACTCGAAGCCTCTGCGCTCAGTTTCAGGACGGGCATAAAACAAGACTCTCTTCTTTCCCGGAGGCAGCAGACGCCTACCTGTGATGGCGTAAGCATCGCGGTCATAGGAGAAACCAAACGCCGAGCATTCCATATTGAACTCCTGCCTCAGTACCTCCGCGATCCAGAGCCCCAATGTTATTCCTCGAAAACCAAACCGGTAGGTCTGCCGGGCAAACTCATACAGGCTGCCCGGGGCATAAAACATGTATTCAATGTCCTGAACGAAATAGAATTTCTGCGCGGTATTTCCGATGCTTCGCGCCGCGTACGCCGTGGGCCATGAGGTCGCGATCAGAGCATCGCAGTCTTTGATGTTTTCCGACAGTACTTCCACCTCTGCATTGATCGGAAAGTACCTCTTGCATATAAGCTCCTTGGCTAAGTTGGAGCCTCCCGGCAGCCTGCCCAAAACGTAGACACGATTTTCATGACCCCAGGCTTCCAATTGTTGAACCGTTCGAAATGTATTTAATAAGCCGCCGTGCGCTGCCACAATGCTTGGCAGAATCCAGTTGATGCGGAGCGGGCCGGATTGGGGAGCTGATAGGCGAGCGGGATGCTCCTCATTCAACACCATTTCAAGAGCCGGAAAAACATTGAGCGGAACCCTCGAATACTTTCGGGCAAGGGTCGCAGCAATCGTGTTCATGCCATAGCGGATACCCCTGCGACGGAAGAGCCTCAGCAGCCTCACAAATCGCGAATCATTGAAGCTCATCGATGTTCTTGTTGTGACTTTGGAACTTCCAGTTTCTTCAAGCGTTCTGCTCGCTAGAATGCCACAATCTCCGGTATTTGTTAAATATCAGTGTTCCGCATCCTAAGCCCAGCAACGCCATAATCGCAAAATATCCTGCGGTCATCCCCAAGGCGCCTGAGGTCTTGGCAAAGAAGTAATTAGAGATAAGAACGGCTATAGCTATCAATACAGAAAGCTGGAAAAGTTTTTCCTGCTTGTGCGCCCTCAAATAGGTCGCCAGCGCCGCAAAAAGATGGTTGAAGATCGCGGCTATGAGCAGAAGCGCAAAAGGCAAGGGACTGAGTAGCTTGTGTGCGTATCGGCTGTGTGTCCAATGAAGATAGGTCGTTGCCGACCAGATCACTATCACACCCGCTCCAGCCACAAAAGTCGACTGCCGTAAAGCTTTGAAGAAGATCGTATCCAGCTGCAGGTATCGCTTTTGTGCGATCAGTGTTCCAAAGGGCGCATTCTTAGTCGACACCCAGGCCATCGCTATCACCATCAGGGAATTCGCGAAGCTGAGCGACATGCCCATCTGGCCTGCAGCCACCGGCCCTTTGTAGGCGAACAGAAATGGATTGAATGTTTGGTAGACAAAGTAACCGGAAAGCCAGCTGATCGCGATTCTCCACTGAAACGGCCAGATCTCATCTTGCCACGACACGTGCTGGCCCCCCGTTTTGTATTTCAGTAGGTCAAGGAGCAAACCGCGTCTCCCGTAGAGCCATATTGTTCCCACCAGCACCTGGCCTGCAATAACTGTCGCAGGGGCATAAAGCCCGTGGTGGGTGATAAGCGATATCCAGGCCAGCAAGCTTCCCACGATGGCCTGCATCCAGCGCATGTGGGCGATGTTCGAGACAAATCCACAGCCTTCAAAAAATGCGTATAGCGGGTCGAGCTGAAACGCTACGACGGCTGCGGTTGCCGCCGCGATCCAGGGCGCTCGCCACGACACAATATTGCCTAGAGGCTGATGTGAAGAAAAAAAGTAAAGCCCAATAGGGATCAGAACAATGCCAAATAGCAGGGCGCCCACTCCGTACCAGCGCACCGATATTTGCAGGACCGACGCCAACCTGGCGTGAGCGACTTGGTCTCCTTTTACCGAACCATCTTCTTCGATGGAAAGGTGCGCACGTTCGTGGCTGGCCAGTTGCATCACAACCTGCGAGAAGCCCAGCTCGAAAACCATCTGTAAGGCGATCAGGCTTGCGTAGGTATAGTAGTACCCCTGCTCAGCAGGCGAAAGAAGGCGGGCGATCAGGGCAACCGTTATGAGTCCGGACCCGCTGATCCACCCGCGGGCTAATACAGTGAAGAAAACCGCGCGATCAAGCCCGAGGCGATGCCTTGCCGCCAGTAGCGTGCGTAACGGTTGCCAACGGCTGGACAGCGACAAAGAATTACTCTCGCTCACGCGAATTCTGCTCTCCACCCCGTCCCCGTTGCCGCCAAACCCTGCCCACAATCCCGCTAGCCCTGTTTCGAATAGTGTGGAAAATCTCCTGAGCCAAAATCTTCCCTGGATCAGCTCGGATCGACCTGCTGCCATTGCGCGTACGCCATTACCCAGACGCAAGCAAACACGACCGCCAAAACTGTACCGACAAACATAAACAAAAGTCGTGGCGGGTAGGACTTGTGTTCAGGCACGTCAGCTGGATCGAGGACCTTTACGCTGGGAGTTTCTCGGGCCTCTTCCACCTTTGCCAGTTCATACTGTTTGGTTAAGACCTCAAAGACCGTTTCTTCCACCTTCGTTCGACGGTAAAGGTCGGCCCAGGTCAACCCCCAAAATCGGCAGTCGTCGAATCGACGGGTACAAATCTTCACGGCGCCGGCGCCGCACTCGGCGCCAGGCGCCGCGGACTGCTCGTCCGGCAAGGATCCGGAATCCGAACTGGCGAGGAACCTTGCCGCCTAATTTCTGCAACTGGTGACGATATTCGTCGATGCGAGCCTGGAGCGAGCGGACGCGCACGTTGTTTGGCGTATAGATCTGTCGCAGCCCTTCGAGCTGCGTTTCCGCAGCAATCAACTGCCCTTCCACATCCGCCGCCGCGCCTATCATGGCCCGACCCTGCTCCTTGACGTCGATCGCCGTGTTCTGGCTGGCGAATTTACTGAAGTCCTTTTCCGACACTTCCAAGTCTTGCTGTACCTGCCCCAACCGCTCTTCCAGGAAGACTCTTTCCTTGTGCGCCGAGGATGTGTTGAGCGTGATCACGACGTTGTTCAGCGCTTCCACGTACTCGCGACCCATGGCCGCCGCCCGCTCGCGATTTCCGTCGGTAACGTTGAGCGTGAGGATGCCACTCTTGCGGTCGGCAGAGGCGTCCGTGTGGCTTTCCAACACTTTCCGGGCGTCCTCATAGCGTACAGTGCCGTATACCTTTCGCAGATCGAACTTGTTGATGACATCGTCCTCCACAGTTCGGCTGCGCAGGACGCCGATAAAAAGATCGCCCGAAGTCTTCAGCCCCAACAACGTGCTGCCGACGCTTCCCAGATCTCCGCTTTTTCCCAAAGCCGCCAGCATCGACGCGATTCCCTGTCCGGCTTGATCGGGAGGCATGAGTCGCGTCGTCGAGGTGTAGCGAAACGGAATCAAGAAAGCGATGAGCGTCGAAAAGACCAGGCCCACTGCCGCGCTTCGTGACAGAAATCGTCTCTCCTGCCAGAGTCGGGCGAGCCGGGCAACCACTCTTCCCCGGGTGTCCGCGGCTTCCTCTGCCTCGATCACCAATTCCTGCTCAAGGTCGGGATCGACGTATTTGGTTTTTTGTTTCGTGATTTCCTTCGTCGCCATATCGCTCAACGCCTCTATCAGACCTCGGTCACTGCTGCGCGACCTCCTTCCTACGGAACGATTTCGGCCAGAAACTTAGCTCGATCATCGACGTCACATTCGATTGCCGCGTCGACTCAATCACCGGAAAATTCCATACCTCGTATTGCACCGAAGCGGAAACGCTAACGCTCGATCGCGGCCAGAACTCTGCCCGTACATCCGCATCGGCCAGCGTCCCGCCGTTGGCAACGAATTGCTGGCTCACTTTCTGATGCCTGAATCCGAATTGCAGTTTATTGCGCGGACCGAACCAATACGTGCTCCAGGCTTGAGCTCCCTGCCCCTGGCGCCCCATCCAGCTTCCCATTAAATGACCTGCATTCTGAAAACCCGTGATCCACGTCGAATCCCAGTAAAAAGCGCCGAATGCAACATCGCCACCGCTGTACGGAGGATCGGTATAGCCGCCTTCGACCCGCAGATCAAGTTTCGGAATTCGTGGCAGCCTGGGAATGTAGATTCCTGCCAGCCATGCCGCAACATCAGGGCCGAAAATCGGAGAAATTTCGTCATGCTCGGCGAGACCCTCTGCATAGAAGGTCGCTCCATTCCGCATCCCAGGAATCCGGTAGCTGAAATCCAACCCGGATCGCCGGGATCCCGGCTTGTTCGCCAAGCCTGGATTTGTGTTGCTCGTCGAGAAAACGCTCCGCAGAAATGTATGCATGGTCAGCGGGTAGCCGGGACCTCCGTAGTCGGTGGTCCGCGAGAGCCCGATCTCAACATTCGAAGTTGGCTTAAAACTGATTCTTTCACCGTGGATAATCGGCTGTGGGTTCACCGCCTGACCGTACTGGCCTGCCAGCCCAGAGGGGTTAAAAACGAATTGATACCCGGAATATTGCCCGACAAAGCCCTCAACCCGCATCGGCCCAAGAAAGCCAAGGAAACTCGGCAGGGTAAACGGCGTAACCCGGTTCACGCGGAACATTCTCAACGGCGCCGCATCGTCGCTGAACATCATCGGCCCGCCCTGCGACGGCCCCCACCACAGGCTCTGGTTCCCGTAGGAAAGTTGCCAGTCGGAAAAATTCATGGCTACATAGCTGTCAAGGAATCGCCCTTGGTTGAAGGCTGGAGTCAGCGTGTCTGGTGGAACCGGCGCGACCGGAACAAAGGCAGGCACCAGAAGGCGGAAATCCTCTACCGATATCGCGTCCCGAGCCGTCACTGGCAACGCCGGCGCCGAGGGCGAATGCTGATATTCGCCCCGCGCATAAACTGCGAAAGGACCATCCGCAGCCCATCCCGACATTCCCGACACGTCGTTAAATCCCTGCTCCTCAGGACGCCCGTAGTCATTTATAACCGTCTGCGCAAAGTGATCTCCATCCGTCAGTGGTTTCCCCGATATCTCCGTGCCTCGCGTATATATCGATTCAACCCGGAACTCAGCATTATCTCCGCCGCCCAGCAAGTTCACTTCTCGCGCAAATTCCTTCTGCAGTTCGTTGTATAGCCGCGCAGCTTCACTCTCTTCTGCGTTATCTTCACTAATCTGGTCGGAAGCCTCTTCCACCTGCCGCGCACATTCCATGCGCGTCCACGGCCGCATATCCGCAAATCCGCTGTGAATGTATCCGAGCGCCGTCAGTCGGTCCAGTGCCGGATAGATCCAGCTATCCAGCGGCACATACGGCGAACCCATATCTTTGGCCTGCCAGTGCGAAGGCCGGTCCGGCCGCACCGCCGGCATCTCCCACGGCCCGCCCCGCAAATCAGGATCGTGATGCTTCCGGTAAACATATTCGCTGCTCAGATATCCAATCGCAGCGCCCACAAAAACGTCCGCCGGAAAGTGCTGCTTCGCAGTCACCCGCGACGCACTGATCAACGTCGCCGCCCCATACGCCAGAAATTTCACAAATGGGCTGGGATACTCATGTGCGAACGTCCCCGCCACCGCCCAGGAAATCGCTGCATGTTCCGAAGGAAAAGAAGTTCCCCCATGCCAGAACGGACCCGTCCCGTCTCCCTGAAATGGACGCTGCCTCCGCGTCGCATACTTCAAAGCTTCCACCACTACCAACCCGTCAATCGCCGATTCTCCGCTCAGAAATCCGGTTTCACGCTGGTGCTCATCCTGCGTCGTCAGCCCAAGCAGATAAATTCCCGCGGAGGCTCCCACCATCGAATACATTCCATAATCCGAAATATGGCGGTAACGCAAAAGAGTGTTGGGATCGTTTGACAGATGGCGGCTGACGTCGCTGTCCGTGGCAAACAGCGCCGCCGTGAATCCTCCTGCCGGAACCAGCCACGTTGCATCCGACAGCTTCAATCTTGCCGGACTTGTCCACATGCCGACCTGGTCATGCCACAGCTGCCAGGGCAGCGTCATAACTTTATTTTCGGCACGCCCGGCGGGCTGCGGGTTTTCCGGAGGATTGTCCTGAGGACTACCCGCAGCATCACCCGCATCGGCGATCTTACTCTGGCTGCTGTTCTGCGCTGCCGAAGCCGCAGAACCTCCATCCGTGCTAGCCGGCGGCGTGCTAGCCGGCGGCAATGGGCCGGACTGCCCGAATGCAACTGCCGTACTCGCCAGGAAACACATCATTCTCACCGACGTAAGAACCGGCCATCGAATCACGTACGAGTCCTTAATAATATGTCGCAATCAGAATCGCGCTGGTCGCCAGCGAACTCAAGACAGTCGCATTCTGAAGCAGTGTCTTCCAGATAGGCGGTCCGCCAAGTGCTTTTTCCGGAGCTACCACCATATCTCCCGGTTGCAACGCCACTCCTAACGTGTCGCCGGTCAGCCAAAGCGAACTGTGACTGCCAATCACCGTTCCATCGGCACGAACTACAAAGATGCCTCTCCGGTTTGCCATATTGGTCGTACCGCCCGCCTGCGTCAAATACCATCTCGCGCTCTTGCCTGGGCGATAGGCCACAGCGGTAGGCCCGTACACTTGCCCCTGCACCAGCACATAGCTCGGCTTCTTTGGCACGATCAACACATCTCCCGTCCTCACCGTGATGTCACGAGACGTGTTCGCCCAGCTGTGAATATTCGATGAGACTTGAATTGTGACCCGCCCGGTTGGCGGACTGCTGATCAGGTTGTCGATCGTGGTCTGCCACTGGGTCAGCGCCGACTCTGCGGAAAGTTTTTGATCCGGATCAGTCGCCGTAGTGGCCGTCAACTTCAAATTGGCCTGTTGCTCCCGCACCCGCTGGACCAGTTCGCTATACGATCTCCCTTCAAGCCTCTGAACTTCGCTCCGCACCAGCATGGCCCCGTAAGGATACGCCGCCGGCCCGAATCCGCCCGCGCGCATAAGCACGGAACTAAGTCTCTCGCCCGGCCGGATCCCGTAGCTTCCCGGATGCACCACTTCCCCGCGAACCGTCATCGACGCGCTCAGATCGTCCCAACCCGCCACTTGCCGGATCGATAGCACGTCCCCATTGTTCAACACTGCCTTGCCGCCTGCATCCCCGCTCAAAACGCTCGCTAGCGAGATCTGTTCCTCTTCTCCTGTGACCTGCTTCTCATCCTTCCAGACGTAATGCGTGAGATCGGCGGTCTTGAGATCGGCACTCTGTTTCAGTCCGCCCGCCGCTCGAATCAGGTCGGCAACCGTCATCTCCGCCGTAAGCGGATACCGCCCCGGCCGCGCTACTTCTCCCTTAATCGAGACCGCCTCGGGATCCGCCGCGGCTTCATTTCGGTGGATCAGAACCCGATCCCTCGAGGTCAACACAATGTTATCCGTCGGACTTCCATCCAGCGCGCTGCTCAGCTTCACGTTCAAAATCTTTAACTTGCTGTCGGGCATGTAGCGGAAAACCTGCGCGTCCATCGTCTGCGCGTCCGGCAGCAGGCCGCCCGCCAGATGGATCGCGTCGCTGATATGTATGTCTCCCGATGTTCGATAGGTTCCCGGCGAGCGCACATCGCCCAGCACCGAGACCTCCGGCGGATTTTCAAAATCGTAGCGTCCGAAAATCTGAACCGTATCCAGTGGATTCAGCGCCGGAGCGTTCTTCGGATCAGCCAGCGCCTCAGCCACGCTGAAGCTCTGCACCGTTGGCCGGTAATCCGGCAAACTCAATCGGATAATCTCTCCATATTGCAACGCCGGTTCCGGCAGAAGATCTTTGTATGACCCGATCAGGTCGGTAACTCGCATCCCCTCGTGATACGAATATTTCCCCGGCCTGAACACGTGTCCTTCCAGGTAAACCGCGTCCTGGTTATACGGGGCGATGGGATAGATTCGAATCTTGTCGCCGTCCTGGATCTTGAACGAATCCAGCTGTTTCGTCGCTTCTTCCGCGCTGTCATCCTGCGGAATATCCAGGCTCAACATCGTCCGTTTTTGATGCGCCTCCACCCGCTGCACTTCCACATGATTCAGAGTCGCCGTCGGCAACAAACCGCCAGCCAGCGCCAGCGCATCCCCCAGCGACTTTTCATCTTTCAATTCGTAGATTGCTGGACGCCGCACCATGCCTTCGATCGTGATTTCCCCGCCCAGCGGTGGCGCCATCACCGTGTCGCCATTTTCCAGTCGCTGGATATTCCCCTTCACTCCGTGCAGCAGAAGATCGTAGACGTCGACATCCTGCACTAACTGGTTCCCCCGGTAATGCTCGAGAATACGCAACGAGCCGCGGCCCGTCGGCCCTCCCGCCGCAAACAACGCATTCAGCGGCGTAGAAAGCGAGCCCACGTCGTAAGCTCCCGGGCGCAAAACATCCCCCACTACGTAAACCCGAATCGTCCGCAATCGCGATAGCGACACATCCGCCGAGACGTCGCGAAATTGTGTCCGCAAAGTTTTCTGTACCGATTCCTGCACTTCGGCCAGCGACTTCCCTGCCACCAGCAGCGGTCCCACCTCGGGCAAGCTCAACCGGCCCTCATGATCCACCACCTGGTAAAATCGCCGCGATACTCCGCCCCACAAACTCACCGACACCCCGTCACCCGGCCCCAGCACATAATCCGGCCCAACCGGAAGATCCATTGGGATCGATTGCAAATCGCGCGTGCCGTTTTCAAACACCTGCATGCCGAAGCGCTCGACCGCCGGAGGACGCGCCGACGCCTGCAGGTACATGTCGTACAACGATGGAATCTCCTGGTACGGATTCGTTCTTCGTACCAGCCGTTGATTCGGGCTCATCGATTCCCGCGCCCGCCGCACGTTTTCCCGGCTTTCCCCGTTGCCGTTGCTTAAATTGTAAGAACCCGCTCCCCCTCCTGCACCGTAAGACGCATTGCCATACGAGCCGTTGTTGTAAGTGCCACCCTGCGGAGACCCCGCGCCATTACCCACGCCCGGGGGATTCATGTTTCCATACATGCCCTGGCTGAAAGCTTCGCCGGGAAAGTCGGAACTCAGTGACAAATCTGCAAACTCGTTATCGCTTCCTCCCTGACCCTGCCCCGCTCCACCAGAACTCCGGCGAGTGCTCCCCCCTCCCTCGTCTTCGGAATCCTGTCCGAAAACTGACGAACCGCCGCTCGTGCTGCCCCCCTGTTGTGTCAGCAGCGTATCTCCTCCGCTTGTCCTCACCAGGTCAGTCACATCATTGCTCGGCCCGGTGCGCTGCGAAGGCCCGTTGTACGGCTCTGTCGTACCAGGCGTCGCAGGAGCCTCCATCCCCGGCACTTGCGATGGATATTCATTTGTCGGCTGCTGTGGCGGCAACTGCTGAATGGATGGCGGCTGTGCGTTTGGCGCTGCGCAATTCGCGTTGCGCGAATCGCACCCTTGTGTCTGCTGCACCGACCTTTGTTGCTCTTGCCGGGCTCGATCGCGTTCTGCCCCTTCTTCCTCCGCAATCACCTTCACCCGCTCCTTCATGAGCAGATCTTCCTGCTTGCCTAGCATCGAATCCGGATTGACCGTCGGCAACAGGTACCCATACTTCTGCACCAGCGCGGTCACTACCGCGCGGAAGGCAATGTCGTTTTCCAGGCGATCAAAAATCGCCTCATCCGACAGGTCCGTGTCCGTTACCAGTTGTCCATGATCGGTCGCATCTCTCGCGATCCAACGCTTCAACTCCACCAGCAGGCCTGGATCGCGGTGCAGGATCAACACCAGCTGAGTTGTGGTCCCGGCCACATGCGACATGTTTTGCCGCGCCAACTCAGACTGCGAAGGCCGCGCCGGTTGCCGCGTTTGGCCCGAAGCCCCGCTGCACACCGCCAGCAAAACCCCAGCGCACAATAAAGTTCTCAGCTTCCATCGACGTACCGCAATGCCGGTGCTACTCACAGAATTCATCACCTGCCGATGACCACCTTTACTAAGCGTGCGAACCAC
Organism: uncultured Acidobacteriota bacterium; assembly: GCA_963842075.1. Taxonomy (GTDB): domain Bacteria; phylum Acidobacteriota; class Terriglobia; order Terriglobales; family Acidobacteriaceae; genus Sulfotelmatobacter. Next base: position 87,963 of record CAWJFA010000028.1, read on the forward strand.
AGCCGCCCGCGCTACTCTTGGTTACAGCTCGATTGCTTTTTCTTGAACTACTCGATCGCAAATTTCCTGGGATCAACATCCTTCGAAATCGGAACCAGCTACGCCGCGCAATCCGTTCACCTTAATCCCGGCACAGCTCTCCTTGCCTTGATCGTTCAACAACATTACTCTTGCGAAAGATTCCCTTCGCAAGATTGGCCTTCTCCGAAACACACCTCGGCCAACCTTGCATTACGAGCATAACCCTTCGCAACCGGAAAAGTCTTCCTCCGGACCTTATCGATCAACTGGTTTCCAGGATTAAATCACTGGCTCCCAGGGGACGACACTACGCCGCGCCGCGCATGAGGGGGGACCTCAATTCCGCCGCGGATCTAGCTTATTATTCTTTGAGAGATTATAAATGAAAAGTCGGCTGTTCACTGGAAAGTACGTGGTCCCGGTGCTGAACAAGTTTCAACTTCCCGCATTTCGCTTTAGCATCCCGGCTGTGGCAATGGAGCTGTGTGAAAAAACGGAAGAGAATATCCTCTTTTCTTTTCGAGCGTCCCGGAGAATCTCTCTACCTCAAAGAAAGCCGCGAGGCCGATGCGATATTGGCCAAACAACGGGCCGCTCGCAAAGCCGTAGCCAAGCGAAAGCAGCCAAAACCATGAACATCGGCAGGGTCTAACGTCCGCATAACCCGAGCCAACTCGCCGCATGCAGCGTCGCTATCTCCGAAGGCAAACTAATTCAGTGTTCTGTATTGCTCAGTTTTCCAACTTCGCTTTAACCTACGGTACTCCTGACCCTCCGAAGGAGGCGTTTATGGATACCCGCCCCTTTCCGGAAATCTCCTGCACGCTCTGCAGTCAACCCGTAGATTTGCGGCTAGATCTATGCACCGACGAAAATGGCAGCGCCGTTCACGAAGAATGCTATGTCAAACACGTAACTCAAGAAAATTCTCCCGGCATCCATGACATGGCGTGAATCCGTTACCCAGGCTTTGCGCCGGTTGCCAGCGCCTTTTTCTGTTCCTCGATCCAAGCCTCGATTCGCTCCCGGGTGCCGGTATCAGTGCATTCATCGCGCGCCTTTTCCAGCCTCTTGATCTCAGCTTTGATCTGCGCCATCTCTTCGCGTGAAAGCACTGCGAATTCCCCTGTCTCCCGCGCGGCGGAGAAGACGGCGAATTCCTGTGCCGGGCATGGGAAGCCGCAGATTATCTCACAGACCCTGCAAATAATGGGCGGGAAAATCAGCTCCGCAAGATCCAACTTTCAGCCCGGAACCTCCAGTAGCAAGAAACGGCGCAAACCATCTCGCTATCCTGGCGGTTCTCCCTTATATTGGACCAGAGATTGGACCAGAGATTGAACTAGTGTGATGCGTAAGAGTGAACCGGCCCCTCGCGCTGCGGCATGATGCAAATCTCCGACGCATACTTCATCGGCGTGGATGTCGGCGGCACCAAAGTCGCCGCCGGTCTCGTAAACTCCGCCGGCGAAATCATCCACCACACCCGTACTCCCATGGTAGCAACCGATGCAGTCGCCGGTTTGGCCGCCGTCACCTCCGCAATCGACTCAGTCCGCGCCGCCTCCACCGTTAATCCTAAGTTACAAACTTTAATCTCCGGCATCGGAATATGCGCTCCCGGCCCGCTCAATCCCCACACCGGCGTCATCGTTAATCCTCCCAATCTTCCCGGCTGGCGCAATTTCCCGCTGGCCTGCGAAATATTGAAGGTATATCGCTTGCCTGTTCGCGTCGACAATGATGGCAATGCCGCGGCTCTGGCCGAGGCTCTATGGGGCGCTGGCCGCGGCTATCGCAATGTCTTCTGCGCCACCATCGGCACTGGCATCGGAACCGGCATCGTCTTCGATGGCCGCATCTATCACGGCCGCACCGGCGCCGCCGCCGAAGGCGGCCACATGACCATCGACTATCGTGGTCCCCGCTGCGGATGCGGCAAGCTCGGTTGCATCGAAGCCCTCGCCTCCGGTCCCGCCATCGCCCGTCGCGCCTCCGAAAAAATCGCTGCCGGCAATCGCTCCTCCATCCTCGATTACGCCCACGGCCATCTCGATCACATCACCAGTGAAATGGTAGGCCGCGCTTATCTCGACGGCGATGCGCTCGCCAAAGAGCTCTTACAGGAAACCGCCGAGTTTCTCGCCGCCTGGCTCGGCAACATCGTGGATTTGCTCGAGCCTGACGTCATGATCATCGGCGGTGGCGCTGCCGCCATGCTGAAACCATTCTTCGAAGAAATACGCATCCGCCTGCCCCGATGGTGCGTCAACTCGCAGTGCCTCGAAATCCCGCTCCTGACGGCCCACTACGGCGCCGACGCCGGCATCGCCGGAGGTGCCGCACTCTGTCGCGCCATCGCTCCAGACCGCATCGGATCTTCGTCCTAACTTCTTCGTCGTAACTTCGCAGCTTTACCCGTTCCCCGCCCTTCTGCTATAAACCGGGCAGCCCGCGAAATTATCTTTAGAAAGTGTCCCCGTTCTGAATAGCACCGCCCCATCCCCACTACTCGGCGCCTTCGAAAATCAGGACGAACAATTCGCCGCTGCATTCTCCCTATTGCAAAAAGCTATTGCCGATCACGCCTTCCCCGCCGCCTCCATCGCCGTCACTCACGGCCAACGCCTCATCGCCCTCAAAGCCCTCGGCACCTTCACCTACGAATCCTCGCCAGAATCCAACGCGGCTGCCGCATCCTTTGCGAAGAGTGGGAGATCCGCCGTCAGCCCCTCCACGCTCTTCGATCTCGCGTCCCTCACCAAGGTTGTCGCCACAACCACGATGGCCATGCTTCTCTACGATCGCGGCCTGCTCGATCTTGACGCTCCTGTCGCAGCCATCGTCCCCGAATTCATCTCCAACGCCGCGCCAGATCCCCGCCGCCAAAACGTAACCCTTCGCATGCTTCTTTCCCACTCCTCAGGCCTGCCCGCCTACGAAAAGTTATTTCAAAAAGTGAAAACCCGCGACCAGCTTCTCCGCGCTGCGATTACCCTGCCGCTAGCCGCAGATCCCGCCACCCGCGCCGTTTACAGCGACATCGGATTCATCACCCTCGGCCTTGCCCTCGAACGCCTCGCCGACGAATCCCTCGACCACTTCTGCCAGCGCGAAATCTTCGCCCCGGTCCTCATGATCAACACCACCTTCAACCCTCCTGCGGAACTTCGCCCACAAATCCCTCCCACCGCCGACGAAAGGGAATTTGGCGCGAACACTCCTGCCCGCGAACTCCCGGCACAAAAAGATCCGCCGCGCCTGGGCCCGCAACCCCGCAGCACCTTCCGCCAAAGAATCATCCAGGGCGAAGTCCAGGACGAAAATGCCAGCGTCCTCGGCGGTGTCGCCCCTCACGCCGGACTTTTCTCCACCGCCCGCGACCTCGCCCAATTTGCCCACGCCATCCTCAACTCCGGACGCCCTGTTTTCCGTCCCCCAACCGTCGCCCTGTTCACCCGCCGGGAATCCGCGCCCCTCGGCACAACTCGCGCCCTCGGCTGGGACACTCCCTCCAACTCGTCGCTCTCCGGAAAATATTTTTCGCCCCAATCCTACGGCCACGTCGGCTACACCGGAACCTCCCTCTGGATCGATCCCGCCCGCCAACTCTCCATCACCCTCCTGACCAACCGCACCTGGCCCGACTGCTCCAATCAAGCCATCAACAAAGTCCGCCCGATATTTCACGACGCCGTAGTCGAAGCCCTAGAGAAATCCCCCTAGAACATTCCCCGCGATTCGAGTGCCGCAGATTTAGGATGGCAGATTCCAGTTGGCGCAGATTCAGGATGGCGCAGATTGGGCGACGCAAATTTTGGCTGGCATAGATTTCTTCCGCGACGCCGCTTTTGCATGGCGTTGGTTTTGTCCGCGACGCCGCTTTTGGCTGGCGTAAGTTTTTTCGGTGACGCCGCTTTTGGGTGGCGCAGCGCTTCAGCGCTGCGATAAACCACCCCTTGATGACTGGGGCTTTAGCCCCTCGAGCCCCGAACAATACCCCCGCCGCCCTCGCGTCCGAAGGACGCCCGAAAATAGCCCGGCGTTTCCAACGCCGGGTCAATTTCCAAAACGCGACCCGCATCCCGTAGGGATGCCTGATCCCAAACCACCCAATTTCCCGGACGCAACACTTTGGATCGCCGCCGCTCACGCCCTTGGGTAGCGCAGCGCTTCAGCGCTGCGATAAACCACCCTTGATGACTCGGGCTTCAGCCCCCGAGGTACCTGGAGAATATCCCCTGCAAACCCCCCGCCAGATAACGGCATCTGACTTACCGCCACCGTGTCCAACGCCGACCTCACCTCTATCCTCCTGCTGCTCCTGCTTCTCGTCGGATTAGCTCACCTGCTCGGCTCTCTCTTCGTCAAACTCCGCCAGCCCAAAGTCGTCGGCGAAATCCTCGCCGGAGTCGTCCTCGGCCCTGCGCTCATCGGCCGTTTCCACTTCGCATCCAGGCTCGCCGAAGTCGCAAACCATCAAGGCACCACTCTCAACTTCATTTACTGGCTCGGCCTCTTGCTTCTGATGTTTCTCTCCGGAGCCGAAACCCGCCAGCTTTTCACCCGCGAAGAACGCCGCGAAGTCGGCTGGCTCGCCATTGTCGGCACCGGTATCCCATTCCTCCTCGCCTTGCTGCTCGGACCATGGCTCGCCCGTCCCCAACTAGCCGGACCCAATGGCAACCGTATTTCGCTCATCATCATTCTTGCCGTCGGCGTCGCCGTCACATCGGTGCCCGTAGTTTCAAAAATCTTCGCCGACCTGAAAATTCTCCACACCCGCTTCGCGCGCCTGGTTCTCGGCGTCGCCGTCCTCGAAGACATCGGACTCTGGCTCGCCCTCGCCATCGCCACAGCCATGGCCGGAACCGCCGTCCTCAACCCGCGCCGGATGGCCTATCACCTCACGCTCACCATAGTATTCTTCGCACTCGGCCTCACCCTCCTGCCTCGCCTCGTCAAGCGCATCAACAAGTCGAGCTTCAACGTCTTCGCCAAAAGCTCTCCCGTCGCCTACGCCATGTCCGTCCTCCTGGCCTACTGCGTGCTCGCCGGACTCCTCGACGTCAGCGTCGTATTCGCCGCATTCCTCGCCGGTTTCGCCATAGTCCACAAAAAACGCAAACTATTTGCCGATGCGCTCGACGCCATCGGCAAAGTCTCCTTCGCATTTTTCATCCCCGTCTACTTCGCAATCGTCGGACTGAAACTCGACCTCATCCGCGGTCTCTCTCTAAAAATGCTGGCCGCATTCATCGTCGGAAGTTGCATCGTCAAAATCCTCTCCGTCTCTCTCGCCGCGCGCTTCGCCGGATTCCGCGGCCTTGACCTGATCAACCTCGCCCTCACCACCAACGCCCGCGGCGGGCCCGGCATCGTCCTCGCCAGCGTCGCCCTCGACGCTGGCATCATCAGCGCGCAGTTCTACACCACGCTCGTCATCGTCGCAGTCCTCACCTCGCAAATGGCTGGCGCCTGGCTCGACTACGTCCTCCGCAAAGGCTGGCCCCTATTGACGCCCACCCCTTCCGACCAACCTGCCATGGACGCCGCACCCCTTACCGCGCTCAACTAATTTATCGCGCTATGCCGCTTACGAGTGCTTAGTCGCGGCGCCCTGCGTCCGAAGGACGCCCGAAAATAGCCCGGCGTTTCCAACGCCGGGTCGATTTCCAAAACACGACCCGCATCCCGTAGGGATGCCTGATCCCATACCAACCCAATTTCCAGGACGCAACGCTTTGGATTGCCGCCGCTCATGCCCTTGGGCGGCGCGCTCATGCCCTTGGGTGGCGCAGCGCTTCAGCTGCGATAAACCGCCCTCGATGACTCGGGCTTCAGCCCCCGAGGTACCCGCACCATATAGAATGACCAAGCACCTCGCGCCCCGAAAGGCTCCAGCTTGAAACTCAACCCGCCCCCGCTCCGCCGCCTCCGCACCGAACAATCCAACGACGCCGCCCACGACCTCGACCAGAAATCCTCCCTCGAAATCGCCCGCCTCATCAACGCCGAAGACGCCACTGTCGCTCTCGTCGTAACCCGCGTGCTCCCGCAGATCGCCCGCGCCATCGATCTCGTCACAGCCGCACTCCGCCGTGGCGGACGCCTCATCTACGTCGGCGCCGGCACCAGTGGCCGCATCGCCGCCCTCGACGCCGTCGAGTGCCCGCCCACTTTCAACACCGACCCGCGCACCGTCCAGTTCATCCTCGCCGGAGGCAACAAAGCCCTCGCCTCCGAATCTGAAACCAGCGAGGACAATTCCAAAGCCGGCCGCGAAGAAATGTCCCGCCGCAAGCCCACCAAAAAAGATGTCGTCCTCGGCATCGCTTCCAGTGGACGCACTCCCTTCACCGTCGCCGCCCTCGCCGAAGCCCGCCGCCGCGGCGCCCACACCATCGCCCTCACCTGCAATCCCGATTCGCCCCTCGAACACTCCGCTCATCTCGCCATCGTCACGCAAGTTGGCCCCGAGATCCTCGCCGGATCATCCCGCATGAAAGCCGGCACCGCTCACAAAATGGTTCTCAACATGATCTCCACCGCCGCCATGACTCGCCTCGGCTACGTCTACGGCAACCTCATGGTCAACGTCGCCCCCAAAAACGAAAAGTTGCTCCAGCGCGCCATCGCCATCCTCGAACGCGCCACCGGAGCCACTCACGCCGCTGCAACCCACGCCCTCAAAGCCTCCGGCAACCGCACCCCAGTAGCCCTGGTAATGCTAGCCGCGAATGTCTCCCGCTCCCAAGCGCTCACAGCCCTGAAGAAAGCCAACGCAAACGTCCGCCGAGCCATCGCGATCGCAAAGTAAGCCCGTATGGCGCGGGCACTCATGCCCGCGACCGCCCGCACCAAACTAAAAACAGAGTGAACCAGGACCGGGAAGGGCACGACTTCAGTCGTGCCGAAAAGATTGTCTGGCGCGGACGAGTCAGGATTTGATTTTGTTCGTGCGGCGCGGACAACTCAGGATTTTGATTTCGTGTGGCGCGGCACCGATGCCCGCGCCGCCCACAGCAAATGGAAACCAGAGTGGCCCAGGACCGGGAAGGGCACGACTTCAGTCGTGCCGAAAAGAGCCAAACAGATTCGGGCTTTGGCCCCTGAGGCAGCGGACGGGAAACATCGTCGACGCTGACCGTCACTCGGCAGGTTGGAGGATACTCATTGAACGACTCATCGCCCGGCGCAGGCGTCAAGCGAATCACCAATATTCCCTTGCGAGCCTTTTCCGCGCCCTTCAAAATCTCCTTCGGGATGTCGGACATGGCAGGTTTCCTTTCTATGTCTGAAGTCGAACCCGAGCATGATGATTTCGATTTCGGCAGCCTAACACGAAACAATTCTCGCCGCAGTCGTGTGCCAGCTCGTCAGAGTGCCTTGTTGCAACTTGGCCGCCCCACTAGGCCGTGCCCTCTCGATTACCCTCCTCCACTCCTATTCCCCGCTAAAATAAACCGTTACTAAGCACCAATATCCCAATGGATAAACTCGTAATCCGCGGCGGCTCCCCGCTGCTCGGCACCGTCCGCATCAGCGGCGCAAAAAACGCCGCCCTCCCCTGCATGGCCGCCGCCCTTCTCACCGACGAGCCGGTCATCCTCGAAAACATCCCCCAGGTCCGCGACATCCAAACCACCCGCAATCTCCTCACCGCCATGGGCGCCGAAGTCGAACTCGGCTACGGAGTGGCCCGGCACCGCACCACCATCCACTGCAAAAATCTCGCCGCCCCCGAAGCCTCCTACGAATTGGTAAAAACCATGCGCGCCTCCACGCTAGTCCTCGGCCCGCTCGTCGCCCGCTGCGGCCGCGCCCATGTCTCCCTCCCCGGCGGATGCGCCATCGGACAGCGCCCCATCGATCTTCACATCAAAGGCCTCGAACTGCTCGGCGCAAAAATCAAGCAAGAACACGGCTACGTCGAAGCCACTGCCACCCGCCTCCGCGGCGCGGAAATTCTTTTCGACAAAATCACCGTCACCGGAACCGAAGACCTGCTCATGGCCGCCACTCTCGCCGAAGGCGAAACCATTCTGCAGAACGCCGCCCGCGAGCCCGAAGTCGCCGACCTCGCCGACCTCCTCAACAAAATGGGTGCGCACATCGAAGGAGCCGGCACCCCCACCATTCGCATCAAAGGCGTGGCCAAACTCAAAGGCGCGAAGCACCGCATCATACCCGACCGCATCGAAGCCGGCACCTTCTTAATCGCTGGAGCCCTCACCGGCGGCGACCTCAACATCGCCGGATGCGATCCCGCTCACCTCACCGCCATCCTCGCAAAATTAAAACAAGCCGGAGTAAAAACTAAATCCGCCAAGGATTCCGTCCGCGTCATGGGCGACAATCCCTTCACCGCTTCCGATCTCACCACCGAGGAATATCCCGGCTTCCCCACCGACATGCAGGCCCAGTTCATGGCCCTCGCTACCCAAGCCGAAGGCACGAGCATCATCACCGAAAATATTTTCGAGAACCGCTTCATGCACGCCCAGGAATTAGTTCGCATGGGCGCGAACATTAAAATCGAAGGCCGCCGCGCTGTAGTAGTCGGCAAAACTCAGCTCAGCGCCGCCGCCGTCCTCGCCTCCGACCTGCGCGCCAGCGCATCCTTGGTCCTCGCCGCCCTGGTCGCCGACGGCGAAACCATCATCGACCGTGTCTACCACATCGACCGCGGCTACGAAAAAATCGAAGAAAAATTGAAAGCCGTCGGCGCCCAAATCCGCCGCATCGGCAACATGCTCCCCTAGCCATCCATTTGCATTCGGGCCGAGATGCCCCCAAGTCCGGGCAAGGTTTTTCCTTGATGATAAGCGATTATTTATATAACCTACTTCTTATGTCAGCAATCCTGAACCTCGATGCCGCCTTTTTCGCTTTGGCCGATCCCACGCGGCGGGCAATCCTCGCGCGTCTCGCCAAGGGCGAAGCCACCGTGATGGAACTGGCCAAGCCCTTCGAGATGACGCAGCCCGCAATCTCCCAACACCTGAAGCTGCTCGAAGACGCAGGACTGGTCACAGCTCGCGTGGAGGGCGCGAAGCGCCCTCGTCGTCTCGCCAAGGCCGGCATTGCGGCAATGGACCAGTGGCTCGCAATGTTGCGAAAAGCGCTGGAGAAAAACTACGACCGCCTGGACGACGTTCTCGCCGCCATGGAGCAACCGAACATAAAAAACAAGATAAGAACAACGAAGGTAAGAACAAAGACGATAAGAATGAAGATAAAAAGAGGAGAAAACCGATGAGCAAGTTGACTCTGAAGACCGAAGGCAACACCCACGTGGTTGTGACCAGACGATTCGCCGCCCCTCCCGAAGCCGTGTACCGCGCTCATACCGATCCGAAACTAGTCCAGAAATGGCTGCTCGGTCCTGAAGGTTGGACGATGCCCGTCTGCATCAATGACGCGAGGCCCGGCGGCAAGATCCGTTATGAGTGGAAGAATGACAAAGGGGCTGGATTCTACCTCACGGGCGAATACCTCGAACTCGAGCCGTACAGCCGGATCGTTCATGTCGAGCGGATGTACCTGCCAGATCCTACGCCCGACAACCACGTTGAGACGCGCTTTGACGCGGACGGCACAGGTACATTGATGACCATGCGCATGACCCTGCCTGATGCTCAGACACGGGCAGCGATGCTCGCGACAGGAATGGAACACGGAATGGAAGCGAGCTATGTGCGACTGGAAGCGATGATCTAGGTTGCTCACATCGTCCGGGCCCGGACTTGCGGGGCGTGGGCGTTAGCCTTCCCTGGCCTGGCGTTCGCGACTCGAATTTTTACGTAAATGCTGTAGAAATCCCTGCCAGAAGCCGAAGCGGCGATCTCCTACAAGGTCCCTGCTTACAGACTCCATGGTGGGGCAAGCAGCGACGCGGCACCCAATCGCAGCAAATTCAGCATCAGGCGACGCGTTACCCTCGACTCTTGGAACCTTAACGGCGGAGACCACGAATGCGGCAGGTAATAGCATTCTTTTTCTTGAGCCGTAAGGATTCTGACCAGCAGGAAACGGGACGGTCCGTTATTGTCCTCGCAAGGCAATGGGGCTTGCCGACCTCTCGCCGTCCCTGAATCGCCTTGCGCTCCCAGACTCTGCCGCCAGAGTGTGCAGAGGCCGTGGCTCCGTCCGCAGCAGGCGATCCCACAGCAAAACAGATGAGGAGACGGTGGCCACAGCCATCGACCAAGGGATGATCGGCGACACCCAGAACAAGTGCGTGCTAAAACTCAACAAAGCCAGCCAGATCAATGTGACGAGTGCGCCGAAAAAGCAGCATGTTCTCCGCTCGCTGTCGCGAAACGGCGCTGAATATGAACAAAGGGCTTGGATCATAAGAGAGAATGGAAATGCCACGATGAGGTCAACAAAGTAGTGCTCACCGGTTCCGAGAGTCGCGGCTACGGTAAAGCATACAAAAATAATGCAATCGCTCCCACCCAGCGCGGGAGTCTCCTGGAGTTCCACCAAATCAGAAGCACACATGTCATATGCAGTGATGGGATCGCATTGCGAGCACCCGGAATCGGGAGAGCGATTGGAACCTTTTGCATTACATCTGCAATTGCAGGTGGGTGCCAGGGAAAACCTGCGCCGAAAAGGTGGACCGGCCCGCATGCGGGCAATACGTTGTAGAACACGACTCCCAGCGGACCAGTTGCCAGAAACGCAAGCATCGCCGTAACCGCGGCAGATTTGTCGCGGCGTAGATGAGACGCGTAAACCAGGGCCAGAGGCAGAGGCAGCGCCGCATAGAAAACGAATGAAGTCCACCACAACCAGTGAACCCTGCTAAGAAGTTGCCCTGCCAGAAAGCTAATCTGCACTCCCAGACTGCAATCAAAAGAATATAAGAACAGGTCGAGAGTTTTAGGGTGCATCCGTTCCGTAATGTCGAGCAACGTGCTCGCCATCCATTCACTCCCGACGAAAAGCACAGCGGGTATTAATGCGTATAGCAAGAGCTTCTGTTGTTCGCCTTTGGCCCAGATTGTACGAATACCGAGAATCGCGAATGCGGCTAATCCGGTAAACGAGAAAAACGCCATAAATGTCGGATGGAATCCCATCAGGCGGTAATCCAGGGCAGCCAGGAACATTGATCCTGCCAGCGCCCAAAAAAGATCAGACCATGAGGGGCGGACCACTTCAAGAACGACGAGAGCGCTGAAGAGTGCAAGTGACAGATATACCGAAGCAATGGTTGAACTGTAGAACTCAGCGCTGAAGCACAGCGCCAGAATGGCTGCGACGAGAACCGCCGTCAGACAGAGCTTGAGAATGTTCCCGCCACTGAAGTACATAAGACAAATCTGCTCGGCACCTATCGTCCGAATTTAGCAAGACTTGAGAAAGAGAGGACAATATTTCAATGGATTCAGAGTTACGCCGGTAATGCTGAGATCGATCTCCAAGAAGTTCCCTTTCAACGAAACCTGCGTCAGCAAACCCAAGCAAGGGGGCTGGCGCGCTCTTTTTTGGAGCGTGGTTTCCATGAGCCGCCACGAAACAAGCCGCCCCTCGATATGAACGAAGGCGGTGCAAGGACGAATTCAAAACAATACTCAGTACGCTGGGGGGAGCCCGAGTTTTTGGACCAGAGTCTGGTAGCGGGGCTCGTGGTGGAGGAAGTCGAAGGCGGGTTCGTTTTGCAGGAAGATCATGCGCGGGTCGTGCGCGAGATCGGCTTCCACGAGAAGCTGCAGCGTCTGCTCTTTGCGCCTGGCCAGGGCGGTGTAGATGGCGCGCCAGTAGGGTGAGACATATTTGGGGGGCGGATTAACATCCCCTCGTGTCCGGGGTCGATTGTGGATACCTTGCCAGGCGAGCGGTTGACGGTCAGCTTGCCAGGCGGCGACGGCGGCAAATCCGCCACGCTCGAAAGTTTGCCGCACGATGGGTACGGCGTCTTTTTGGCCGAAGAGAAGAAGCATCTGTTCCATCTCCGTGATCGCTTCTTTGTCGCGTCCCAGAAAGTGGTAGGACTCGGACAAAATCTGGTGGCAGGTCGGATCGGTGGGCTGGGCTGCGACGCGGAGACGAAGTTCGTTGACGGCATTTTCAAACTGGCGCGCGTGAAAGTACGTGTACCCGAGCGCCCAGGGCCGCGCGAAAGGATCGATCGACGTGCCTCGCTTCTGTTCTTCGATGGCCTCGGCCAAACGGTTGGTGACCGTAAGGATGTAGCTGTGCATGTGGTAGCCCTCGGCAAAACGAAGGTCGAGCGCGAGTGAGCGCAAGGATTCGGATTCGGCGCGCTGCCAATCCCGAGCATAGAAGAGATACCAGCCGGCCATGGTGTTGTGGGCTTGCGGAAGGGAGTCGTCGAGCTCGACCGCCTTGCGCGCGGCCGATTCCCAGCGTTCTTTTACCTCGCTTGAGGGAACTTCTCCGCCGACCGAGAGCACGGCATAGGTATCGGCGAGGCCACTCCAGGCGGCGGCGTAGTCGGGCTGAAGCTGAATGGCTTTTTCGAAATAGGGCAGGCCTCCGCGACCGTTGTTGCCGTACCAGAACTGGAGTCCCCGCAGGTATGCGTCGAGGGCTTCGGGATTAACGTAGCGTTGCGGCGCCGCGGGAGATGTCACGATCTTCACTTCTTTGGCGACGGTCGCGGAAAGCTCCTCGGGCAGCGAGAAAGCTTGATTCAGATCGCGGTCGTAACTCTCGGCCCACAGGTGTGTATCGGTGGGAGCGTAGATCAGCTGCACCGTCATGTGCACACGGTTGGCGGAGCGCTCGATCGAGCCTTCGAGGATGCCGTCCACGCCGAGCTCGCGGGCGATGTCGCGCACGGTGCGGTTGACGCCCTTGTATTGCATCGCAGACGTGCGGGAGACGACGCGCAGGTTGCGGTTCTTGGCCAGTGAAGTGATCAGCTCGTCGGTCATGCCGTCGGCGAAGTAGTCTTGCGATTTGTCTCCGGAGAGATTGGCTAGTGGAAGAACTGCGATGGACTGAATGTGAGAGCGCGCGCTGGCAGAGGAGAAGATGCGGCCGTGAAAAGCGTAAGTGAGGGCCGCGGCCAAGAGCAGCAGTACAGCAGCGATCGCCAATCTGGATTTCGTGCGCGGTTTGGCCGCAATGGTTTCAGTTTGCGTTTGGCTGCGGCGCGAAACATCTGTGCCGCCAGACAGCCGAGGCGGCTGTTCCCACGTGGGTTGTGGCGCTTCGGTCCCGGGTGACCCGGTCTGAAGCGAACCGCCGTTCTTTTCGACGGCGAGGCGATATCCCCTGCCTTGGACGGTCATGACGAAGCGGGGGTGGTCGGCGTCTTCCCGCAGGGCGGCGCGGATTTTGCGGATGGCGGTGTTGATGCCGTGCTCGGTATCGACGAAGACGTCCTTGCCCCAGAGGCGGTCAACGATTTCCTGGCGAGTGACGACCGCTCCGTTTCTCTCGGCGAGAAGGATGAGCAGTTCCATGGGGATGTGTTCGAGCTTGAGAATGCGCTCGTGGTTCCGCAGCTGGTAGCGGGCACAATCGATCTCGAATTCACCAAAAAGGTAGGAGCCAGGCACAGCACGTCCCCAAAACGTTGGGGAAAACTATAGCACCATCCGCAGCCGGTTGGCCGGTTTGATAAGCATCCCAAAGTCCGCGACGCAACGCGACGCTCGCCAGATCCCCCCGGCCGCTGGCACCCTCTGAGGGCACGCTGTTCGCCGCCCCAACGGAGGCTTTCTCCAGATGACATTTAAGGTATTGGCGGTCAATGATTTACGGGTTCACCCGTCCTTTACCGAAACTTCACCTGCTCTTCCTTGCGCTGTCGACGTGTTGGCGGCACGATGCCGCGCGGAAATTTGAAGACTTTCAGAGGAGGGTGTATGAACACGACGTTCAAGAAGACGACATTCAAAAAAATGACGGCGATTCTGGGGATGATTTTTTGTGGAGCTTGCCTGGCGGTGACGGCGAGCGCTGAGTGCGGCATGTCAGGGCTGCCGCACACGGGCAAGTATCACAAGCAGGCGTGGCAGGCGGGCGATCCGGCGGCGGCGCTCGTGCTGGTGGGCGACGACCAGGATGCGATCGTGGGGATGTGGCATGCGACGTTCACTGGCGAAACCGTCAATGGCAACCCCGTTGGCAACATTCCGGTCGACGATTCGCTGGTGGTCTGGCATAGCGATCACACCGAGATCATGAATTCGGTGCGGCCTCCGCAGGATGGAGATTTCTGCATGGGCGTTTGGGAGAAGACGGGGAAATTCAAATATAAGCTCAACCATTTCGCATGGTTCGGGAACGATACCACCAACGCGCCCAGCGGCATCGGGAACCCGCAGGGGCCGGCCCGGATCATTGAAACCATTACATTGTGTCCGGACGGGAACCATTATGAAGGTCGGTTTACGCTGATCGCCACCGACCCCTCAGGAGACACTACGACCACGATCACCGGCGTGATCAAAGCGACTCGCATCACCACGAGTACGACGATCAAGGATTTGCTCTAAGGAGTTAGCTGGCTCGGTGGGGCGGCAGAGGAGGGAGCGAACTCTTCGAACAAAAATCACAAGGAGATGATTTATGAAAACAATTTCCAAGATCACAATGAGAACTGCTACTGCGAAGTTCTCTCTAGCCGTCGGCGGCTTGATCGTCGTCGCAATGCTCGCGCTTGCACAAGCAAAGCCAGACTACGACCATGGATGGCATGAAAATTCACCGCGTGTCGCACAGGTCGTTGCTTTGGACGAATGCGATCCAACCACTTTCAACGCCGCGCTGGGGCCTGACTTCTGCAAGAACATCGCCCTTGGATATTCCACGACGTTGTCCGACTTGTTTGCAGAAGCAGCGGCTGGAACTCCGAACCCTAATTGGGACTTCGAACCGGACACGCTCAAGATTAAGGAAGGAACCACTGTCAGCGTAGTCGACCAGGGCGGCGAACCGCACACTTTCACTGAGGTAGCGAACTTCGGCGGGGGCTTCATACCGCCGCTCAACGACGGACAAGCAACGGTGCCCGAATGTGCCGGCGGTTTTTCGAGGGTCGCCGTGGCCAAAACTCGGCTCCTTCAAGGCAGCTCAGTCCAGATCACGGGTCTGTCGAAAGGTACACATCATTTCGAATGCTGTATCCATCCCTGGATGCGCATGGACGTCGAAGTCAAATGATCCACAGAGCGAAAAAGTGAGGCTGATGAGATAACCGTGTGGGCCCCTTTCCTTCGTGCCTTGAGCGCTTCCAAGTCTACTCGCTCGTCAGGAGCCGACACGCTTATCTCATCAGCTATACGTCCTAGCGCCACTCCACGCCCATGTTGTCATCGGTTATGATCAGGCGGTTCTGCAGCCGCTTTCGAAGCTGATCGTTGTTTTCCACTGAGTTCAGCTTGCGTCCGGTCGGGTCTTCTGGAATGTCTACAATCTCTTCGAGCTTTTTCAATTGCGTTGGATCGCTCGGATCGATCACTCGCTTACCATCGATAACGTAGTTCAATAGCACCGCTCTCCATCTCGCGCGATCAAATACCAGTGGAGAATCGCTCACCGCGATGCAGTTCACGAAGCGCAGCGCGTATGGGTATACCTCAAATGCGGTCGCTATCACGTCTTCCGATCCTGTGGTGTTGTAGAAGAGCACACCGCCTGGCTTAAGGTGCTTGCGCGCAATCTGCAGGAATTCAACCGAAAGCAAATTGCTGCTTTGATTCCGCCAGTGAAAAGTCGTATTCATTACGATCCCATCGTACGTCGCCCGCGGATTCCACAACAACCATCTGCGCCCGTCGTCGATCACGATGTGTACTTTCGGGTTGTGTAGGAGAGATGCTACGGCCGGTTGCTGAGGAATAAGCTTCAGATACCCTGGGTTGATCTCCACTACCGTCAGCTCTTCGACTTGTGGATGATTTGCCACAACCTGCGCCCATGAGCCTGATCCGAGGCCGATCATCAAAATATGGTGTAGCCCAGGTTGAAATGCGCTCAGCCCATACGGGCGAATAATCATGTTGACGTCGTGCAATAGGTCGGTGTTGAATCGGCCATCGTATACACCGCCTCCGAACAAAGTACCATCGGGAGTGAGGCCAATCGTGCCACTGCGAGTTTCGATGACGTCCTGAAAGTGCAGGGCCGGATATTGGTTCTTGAAGAGCAAGCGATCATACAACGTTCTAAAGAGAGGACGAGAGCCCACAATCATGAGCACCATGGCTATTCCAGCAAGTGCAAACCCCGGCGCCAATCGAGTGAGTGGGCGACGTGAAACCGCGAGCACTGCCGCCGCAAAGAAAGCACCTCCAACCAGCAGCAGTATTGATATTTGGTAGACGGATAAGTAGTCGAGAAGAATGTAGCCCACCACCAATGCTCCCAATGTCGAACCAACAATGTTAGCGGCATAAAGATAGCTCAGTGACGATCCGGCTCCCGTTGTGGGGTTTACGGAAGCATACGCGACAAGGGGAAACGTCGCGCCAAAGAAGCTTGCGCCAACGCAAACCAGTAACAAGATAATGGAACCGGGCCATGGACTCCCAAGTTGGTTGGGAGACGTAAACCGTAGGGCCCAGGCGGAGAGCGGGCTTACACTGAATGCCATTATGGCCGAAGCGATAATTATGGCGCTCAATGTGCGTGCCGCATTTTCCCGGTGGTGATTGTGCGAGTATCGTTCGATTGACCTCGATCCCAAAGCTAGTCCCGAAAGATAAGCCCCCAGCAATAACGCGAACCCGGCGGCACTATCGCCCGAACCGAACGCCAGCAAGCGGTACCAGATTATTTCGTACGCAAGGGCCGCGAAACCAGAGAAACTAGCGCAACCGAGAGCGAGAGAGTATGGCAGGAGGCTGCGAGGACTGCCGGCAATGGCCTCGGATGTTCGATCAGAGTGATTTTCCTGTGGGCGGCTCCAATGAATATCGTAGGCCAGGGCACCAACCGCTACCAATATATTTACTGATGCGGCGAACCGAACTGAACCGGACTGCCCCAGGTGCCGCATCAACCAGGCTGCTGCCAGCAAGCATGCAAAACCAGAGCCCAGAGTGTTTACGAAGTAAAGGCTTCCAACAGAAGACCCTACGTTCCCCGATGACCGGACCAGGTATTCGACAAGCAGCGGCAAAGTTGCTCCCATGAGCAACGTCGACAAAACGATCACGGAGAAAATGATCACACCTGTTTCAAGCAGCGATTTACCCGCCGTAAATCCCCCAATACGATAAAAGAGCTTCAGCGAGACGATTCCAAATAGCCCCGTTAACACTTCCGCCGTAGCAAAGAGCATAACCGGCGAGAGCCGTCTGCTATTGGAAAGCTGCCCTCCCAGTAAGCTTCCCAGTCCCAGGCCCAGCATGAAGCCGCTGACCACGATCGTTACCGACTGAATATTGAGTCCATAGATAGCGAACAACGCTCTTTGCCAGATGATCTGATAAATAAGCGCAGGAAATCCCGAGCAGAAAAATAGTACGTGGATCCAAGAAAAGTGCCGGCCACTCTTGTACCCCATAACCATTAGGTGCTGCTCACTCTGTCCAAAATGCACCAGTCAACCGCGTACAGTTCGGCGCCATGATTCAAGGATCGTCGTCCCGCCTTTACGGATGTTTACGTCAACCCTGATGTTGTCTCACAAATCTTCTTTCTCCAGCAACAGCGACGGGGGCGAGTTGCACTACGCTAGCCAGGACGACGCGCGGGTTTTCCGCGCCTTCGCGAAGGCCGGCCAGCGTCTAGGCGGGTGACGCACGTCTCCCGCCCGATTCTTCGAACTATGTATCTCCAAGAAAAACACGGGGGGTGCCCCATTTCTCGCGGGTTTTCGCGAGAAGTGGGGCTTCTGATGTCCATTCGTCACAGACAGACAGTTGTACTCCAATCTACATTCGACCATGCCTTGGGGACTCGAACGGTTCTATGGTAGCGGAGACCTGCACTTCATCACCTGCAGTTGCTATCGCAGGCAAGCCCTGCTTGCTTCCGAGCAGCGCCGCGATCTTTTTCTCGCTGTTCTGGAGCAAGTCAGACAACGTTACGGGTTCGTAGTGCTAGGCTACGTGATCATGCCCGAACACTTCCATCTCCTGCTCAGCGAACCGGAGAAGGGGGATCCATCCGTCGTCATGCAGGCACTGAAGCTCGGGTTCGCCCGCAGAGCCCTGCCCGCTTGCCGTTCGTACCATCGCCACCAAACGAAACCAGTTCACATTTGGCAGCGCCGGTTTTACGACTACAACGTCCGCAGCCAACACAAGCGCGTAGAGAAGCTGCGCTATATTCATCGCAACCCGGTAAGACGCGGGCTGGTGGAAAAACCCGAGCAGTGGCGCTGGAGTAGTTTTCGTGATTACGCTTATGGGGATAGCGGACCTGTTCGGGTCAACGACTGGACCGTCTTGAAAATGAAGGTTCGTAGCGCCTGGAACGAAAAGCCCCACATCTCGCAAAAACCCGCGAGATATGGGGCACCCCCATTTCCTTAGCAGGGCAGACGTGGGCCACCCGCCCGGTTTGCTGAAACGGCAGTAACCCGGCAGGACACTGTACCTTGGTAATTAGGTGTCGACCGTATTGGAGCGAACCATGCTCCGGCGGCAAAATCTAAGTACGTGAGGCCATCCTCACGAATATCCTAGGTTAGGAGTACCAATGCCGAGATACCAGCCCTCCCCCCAAATGGTTCATGAGTTCATGGACGCTGAAACCCGTAAAGCCTTGTCGCTTCCCCTCGCAGCCCTGATTACGGGTGCTTTATCCCAGGTAGAGAACACAATCGAACTCACCAACCGGGTTTACGATTCCGTCTTTCACGGCCCGCTCAAGAGAATGGATTCGGCAATTGGTTCGCCGGCCGCTCAGCGGTTTTAGGAGTCCGCGACACACCAAACGTTCTCGCGGTCTTGCATCCAATGAAGGATATGGGTCGATGCGAAAACAAATCGGACCGCCCGCAGGCGGCCCGATTGTTTCAAGCTAAGAGCTAACTAGTCCCCGCCACTGGCTCCGGGGGGCTGGCCCACACAATTTCTTAACCGATTTTCTCCGTAAGTCATCACAAAACAGGCTGCCCCACTCGTCGCGGTTTTCGACGAAGCCTGCCCTGAGCCAAGCCGAAGGGTGGGCACCACGAACCTCGACGCCATATTTTCTCCTGCGCCCCTACTTCATCCCACGGATCGGCCCGCAAAATAAATCAGGCCGCCCGCAGGCGGCCCGATGTTCTTAGCTGTATAGCTGACGGCTGAAAGCTGAGAGCTAGTCCCCAGCCACTGGCTCCGCAACCTCCGGCTTCTCAGTCTTGGCGCCGTTTCCGTTCGCCGTGCCCAGCGCGCCCAGCGGAATAAATCCGTTCTCGGCCACCGCCGGCTTCTCTTTCAGCACCACTTCGCGATAGAGCGACGCCATGCGCGCGTTGTAAGCCTCATCATTCTTCACCGGCCCGCGATGCCCCGCAACGGGAGCTGCCGCAATCGGAACTCCCGAAGCCGCCGCTTTCGCGTCTCTCGCCCGCTTCTTCTCTTCGCGCGCGTTCTTCGCGATCCCCAGATTATCCAGATCGTGCTGCAGTTCCGTGGTCACAATATTTTCGCGCAGCAGCAGTGAATGCGTCTCATCGTCCATCTTCACTTTTTTCCCGCCCGCAAAAATTTCGTGCCGCCCGTGCTCTTCATACCACTTGGTAAGCGTAGCCGTCATGTGCATCTTCTCGATGATGTTCCGCCAGCCCACGCCCGTGTTGTACGCGCAGAACGAAATTTCGCCTTCCTGCGTCGCATAAGGAATAATGCACTGCTCCGTCCGCCGGAAATCGTAGTTGAACAAATCCTGGAACCACATGCCAGCGATGAACAGGAAGTTCCACCGGTCCTGCCGCCGCTTCATCACATCTTCAACGCTGCGGTCCGGACCAACCTTCCCATAATTTTTCCCCGTCGCGTTAAAGTTCTTGTCGAATTTGCGCAGCAAGTCGATCAACTTAAAATGCGTCGGCGCCTGGAACGGATCGTAATTCTTCATCAAACACAACGCCATTCCCACCACGGTAAGAAATTTCCCCCGCGCCGCATCATTCACCTTGGCAATATCCTTAGCCAGCTGATCCCCCGCCAAAAAAGCAGTCACCGGAACCGCTTCCTTAGTCTCCTTGTCAATCATCACCGCCATCCCCGTCCCGCAATTCGGATGACAACCGCAGCTTAGTTGGCCCCAGTCGTTTTTTACGTCGTTGGCGTGCATCAGGTCGGCCCAATCGCTGAATGTTCCCATGAAAGAAATTGGGAACCAGTCGCGGCTGGGTTCGCCCAGGCCGGTTTGGTTTTTTACGTCGTGGGCCAGGTGGCTCAGAGTGTAGCGCTGGGCTTGGCGGCGGTCGTCGGTGACGGCTTCGTCGCGGCCGGTGAAGCTTACGGGTTGGAAGCTCAGGAAGCTGATGGTCTTGGGATTGTCGAGGGCGAACTTGATGATGCGTCCGACTTGTTCGTTGTTGATGCCGTTAACTATGGTTACGACGGGGACGATTTCGACTCCGGCTTTGTGAAGGTTCTCGATGGCTTTTAATTTTACGTCGAACAAGTTGCCGACCATGCGGTGAGCGTTGGCGGCGTTGCCGATTCCATCGAATTGCAGGTAGGCGTAGCGCATGCCGGCTTCGACGGCTTGCTGGCAGAATTCAAAACTTTTTGCGAATTCGATTCCGTTGGTGGCGGCTTGCACGGAGTTGTATCCGACTTTGCGGGCGTAGCGGACTGCATCGAGGAAATACGGCGACAACGTGGGCTCACCGCCGGAAAACTGCACGCTCATCTGACGACGCGGCTTGATGGTGATGGCGTTGTCGAGCATGGTTTTAATTTCTTCCCACTGCAGTTCGTGAACGAAGCCGACCTGGTTCGCGTCCATGAAGCAGGGATCGCACATCATGTTGCAGCGGTTGGTGAGATCGATGGTGAGCACGGAGCCGCGTCCATACTTCACGGTGGAAGAGCCGTGGTGGTGCAGTTTCTCGTCGTTGTGGGCGACGATGTCGCGGCCGGGGAAAACGTCTTCCAGGTGCTTGGAGAAATCGGTGTCGATTGACATTACGTCTTCGAAGTGGCCGTGGACGGGGCAGTCTTTCACCATCAGAATTTTGCCGTCGCGCTCGACAATGGTGGCCTTGATCTCGCCGATCTTTTCGTTCATCAGAACTTCGTGCGGCAGTTTGCCGTCAAGAATCTGCTGTCGAATTTCCGGGACACACTTGGGGCAGAGCGAATCGGTGGAGCGGGGCCAGCCGAGAGGCGGCTTGGATTTTTCGTAGGACTTGAGCAGAGGTTTGTCGGACCACTTGGGAGTGGGAGAGACGCCGGGGTTGATGCGATTCAAACGGTCGAAGATGACCCACGCACCCTTGGCGGCGGCGACGGCTGCTTTTTCTACGTACTTGATCGGCTTGCGCATGTTAGCTTCTGGCTCCTAAGCTTCTGGGCTGCAGTTCTCAGTTCTCAGCCAAAAGTCAGCTAAGAACTGCACAAAACTCGATAGCTTGTGGTTCTCCCTGGGATTGAACCTGGTCCTTACACTTTTCCCTGGGTCGATGGTCTTAAGCCATGCTATTGGAGGGGAAGGAGATGCGCATCTTTATCCCAATGAACGGGTAAAAAACGGGGTTTAGCGGTCAATTCGAGGATTGGGTGGCGGTAAGTTGTTGAAAGGAAACGCGCTCGATTCCGACGGATTCCGTTGCTAACCCGGTTTTGCCTTTAAGCAAGATTGTCTGAGCGACTAGAATCTTCCAGGTCTCCTGAAGCTGACGAACTCCTGAAGAAGGCGATGGCTCTGCCGCCGGAGGAGCGTGGCGCCCTGGCTGCTTCCCTGCTCGAGAGTTTAGAAGAGCGAGGGGAACTCGATTTGAACGCCGAGGCGGCATGGCAGCACGAAGTCGCTCGTCGCATGGAAGAAATCGACTCAGCCAAGGTGAAACCTGTTCCGTGGATTGAAGTAAAACGAAGTAGCCCGTCCTACCGCAGGAGTCGCTCGGCCTTCACCCGAAGCGACGGGTGGATGACATTCGCTCTGGACGTGTGAAGATGATTCCGGGCGAACAAGTGCCGGGAGAGCGTGCGAAAAAGTTTCCGAATCGAGAGTAGTGGTGGCCTCTCCCATGTCTCGCAAAAGCGGCGAGACATGTGGGCACCCAGATGTGGGCCACCCGCCAGGAGTCGCTCGGCCTTCACCCGAAGCGACGGGTGGATGACATTCGCTCTGGACGTGTGAAGATGATTCCGGGCGAACAAGTGCCGGGAGAGCGTGCGAAAAAGTTCCCGAATCGAGAGTAGTGGTGGCCTCTCCCACTTCTCGCAAAAGACGCGAGAAATGGGGCACCCCAGATGTGGGCCACCCGCCGGACGAAGGAGTGTCCGTCCCACACGCACTTTGGCTTACCTGATTATTGCCTCTCGCGTTCTTCCCCGTTCCATCTGCCGCTCCAGTGGTCATTATCGTTGCCCCATTCTCCGGAGCCCCAGCCGCGGAACTGAGAACCGTCAACCCAGCCGTATTCGGGATACTCGAACATACGTTCGTGTCCATTGGGACCACGCGCATAAATGCGCAGAGTTTTCCGTTTGCCGCGATCCGGATCGACGTCGAAGATGCCGTTGTCCAGGCGAAAGCGGCGGTCATGCCGAGCCAGTTCCTTGAGGCGGTGGGTGACATCTACATGGCGGCGCTCGGTGCCATATTGCGCGCTGAGAATGAGGAATTCGCCGGAATCATGATCGTCTGTGTCGTTGCGGAGGCCGGCGTCAAAATCGTTTCCACGGTTTCTGCCATTCCAGCCGCCATTCCAATGTTCGTCACCCCAGTCGCCGCGTCCCCAGCCGCGGAACTGAGCTCCGTCAAACATGCTGCCGTCGGGAAAGTCAAACGCTCGTTCGCGGCCATCCGGTCCCTGCGCATAGACCCGGAGGATTTTCGACCGACCTGGAGCGGGATCTGCATCGATCGTGTTGTAGTCCACGCGGAACCGCTCGTCGTGGCGCGCCAGTTCCCGCAAGCGGTGAGTAACGTCTACATGGTGGTGCTCGGTGCCATACTGCGCGTTGAGAATGACATAGCGACCGGAGTCGCCATTA
Source organism: uncultured Acidobacteriota bacterium (assembly GCA_963842075.1). GTDB lineage: Bacteria > Acidobacteriota > Terriglobia > Terriglobales > Acidobacteriaceae > Sulfotelmatobacter. The sequence goes on from CAWJFA010000028.1 coordinate 111,089, forward strand.
TGCTCCTGCGGCGCACGGGTTGCGAGCAGCGGGAGGGACGATACTAACATCAAGAAAATCGTGGACCGTATCTTAGTCATTATGATTTCTCCTATTCATCTTGGTCAAAAAAACCTTTCGAACTGATGATCACGGGATGGAAGTGTACCGAGCTCTCGAGCAAGCGTGGCGTCTCATGAGGGTGGGCCACTATCCGCCCAAAAGGGCGGGGTCTGCGGGATTGGATCTTGCATTTCGAGCGCTTCCAAGACGGTGGCAATCACCTGGTACGCCTCCATGGGTTCCACAAAGCCACACACTCGCAGGGCGGCGGAGACGATTTCAGTCAATTCGGGTTCCGGCAATGCTTCCAGTCCGTGAATGAATTCGTCGAGTTGCCGCAGTACGACCAGTAAGTGGGGAAGCCTCTTATCCTTGATATGAAAGTCAGAATCAGAAGAGGTTTTGCCAAACCCGCTGTCAGGGCACATGCGTTCGACGGAGAAATGAAGAGACGTTTTATTTGCTTTACTCATGGTTGCCTCTCTGGTTTAGATTGCTGGCGCGCTCGTTTGAGCGAGGACTTCAAAAATGCATTAACCTGCTTTTTCATTCCGCTTCCTCCAGGTGTCGAGCCATTGGCCGAAGAATGATTTGGGGTGACTGCGAGATGTGTTCGTTGAGCCGCTTGTTCCAGCAAATCCACGAGTGCGCACCTGAAATCGTTCCTGTGAGTGTCCTGGAAGGACTTCGCGGAGAGCCCAGTCGATACGACGAATACACTCCTCGACCAACTTCATTTGCGCCTTCCCTTCAGATCCGGAGGTAACAAACATGAGAGGTTGAAGGGCGTTCCGAAGATAGTGGTTCATGAGGTCGATCAGGTGAAGGTGTTCGCTAAATCGCCGCACTCTCTGGCGCTCGTACAGATGAAAGATCGAGGCTGCAATCAGTCCTCCGAGCAGGTCGTCCACGATGCGCTGCGATCCATCAAGCCCGAAGCGAAGGGAGAAGTGATCTATGGCAATCAACAGCACCGATACCAAAATGAACAAGAGACTTGCTTTCCAGGGAACCGAACCCTGAGGCTTACTAGACTTAAAGAAATTCACGATGTCGCTCCTTTGCTCGGCTAGGTTCAAGCGGTGACAACAGGGTTATTTATTGGTTTTCGTTCGGTCCGATTTCCGTGTGTTCCGCGCTCAACACTTCCGAAATGGAGCGTTGAGGTTTTCGGGAACCCCCACGGTTGTTGCGCCCGCGCGGCGTAACGAGAGTCGTGCAAGGGGCGCAGCGAACTATTGTCCGGGTGCTGGTCGGTCGAAGTGCGGATTAGTTCAGATCAGGAGCGTGCAGAGGAGATCTTGGACAGAATGTCGATGGCGCTGAGCCGGCATGACCGCCGACACGGACAGCAAACTGCTAACGACGCAAGCGGCAGAGTGGAACTGCAGCGCTGGCAAAACCATGATTGCTTCTACAGCGGGAGGGGTAAGACGGACACAAGGCCGTGCAGGAGGAGCTAGATTTACAGGGGCATCAGCCTCGTTGAAGGAGGTTTCGGGGGAATCCACTCGGGGTACAGAGGATACACAAACTACTGCTCCGAACAGGAAGAGAACCAATGCCCAATGAAGTCGCTTCACTCTACGTAACCCCAAGAGCCACAAAGTACTCCGGCAAAGATGGTTTGTCAATGCTGGATCACAAGGTACGGCGGCGGAAGTGGCGTCGGTTCGGGTCAAAAGGCAATCGGATTGGAGTTTCCGGTCGACACGGGCGACTGGATTTCTAGTGCTCTTCGACGGCAGGCGAGGTGGAAATCCCGCGGAATGATTTGTGGACGGTAGGGATCCTTCGACTGCGTATGACGCCCATTTCCAGGGCGTCATGCTTCGCTCAAGGATGACGGAGCTGGTGAGAGAGGCTTATGGAAGATCGGGCGATTCCAACTCGCGGTTGAATTCGTCACCGTAGATTTCGTCGACGCAGGCTTGGATGGTGAGTGGGGGATCGAGGAGGTGCCAGGCTTCGCGGTATTTTTCGAGGCGCATCTTTTTGGCGTTGCGGTGAGGATAGAAGCGGAGCATGGGTTGGGGAGTGCAGATTTCGACGGGGATGATGTACCAGATGTTGAGGGGGACGACGTGGGCAGCGAGGAAATCGATGTCGCGTTTGGTATAGACGACGTGGCGGTTGCCGGAGGTGTAGGTGGCGCGGGTTTCGTAGGCGTCGGCGCGGAGGGAGTCAGTGCATTTGATCTGGATGCGGAAGAGTTTGACCCTTCGGCTTCGCTCAGGGCGGGCGCCTGGTTGAGGGCGGTTGTCGAGGATGAAGTCGTAGCGCTCGCTGTCTCCCCAGGGTTTGGAGATGGCGAAGCTGCGCTGGCTGGCCTGATAGAGGAAGGCGGCTTCGGAACGCTCTCCGGTGCGCTTGGTGTTGGGACGGTTTGGTTTGTGGGGTTGGGAGGGCTGGGGACGGCGCTTGGACATCGGAGCTCCTGAGAGATAAAGCGCGCGAAAAAGAGGAGCGTGGGAGCTCCGCTGATTTTGCGAAATTGTGGAGTATATCTCTAAGCTTTATTCTAACACTGGGGTCAAGTGGGCCTGGTGAAGGCCCGATGTAAAGAGAAGTATTTCTGCATGGGTGAAGTTTTGTACGGAACTTTTGTGCGGAACTGCGGAACTAAGGACCAGGGTGCGGGTTTTTTGAAAGTGAGTGGACTAATTTGGGATGTTTCGAGAATGCAGGGTGAACACCTTAGCATCGGGGTGAGAGAGTCTGGCATCGAACAAGCAAAGGGAAAAATCTGGAATGTCAGTCTTCGATGAAAAATATCGAGTTGTGGGCGTGGAGAGTGACCGCTTGCTGCTGCGTGGAGTGCAGAGCGGCGAGGAGTTGACCATTGTGAATTCCGAGCCAGAGATTCCTCTTACCCAGGAAGAGTATCCGGTGGGCAAACTGATTGCCCTGACGGACCCTGCGGGGACGCCCGGCAACTGAGCGGGCGAGCGCCCGCGGCTGCACGAGCGTTCGTGTATCCTGCGGCGGTCCTTGTTGCTTGGCGAGCCTGGTTGTTTGAAGTGGACTTGTAGTGGCAAATGCCCGCGGAAATCCACTCAGTGGTGTCTTCTTTGGAATGAGGGTGGAAACCGAATCGCACTCGCGGAAGATGCGGGAATGGGGTTAAGCTAGAGATTGGGCGGCGAGATTAGTTAACCGAGATTAGTTAACCGAGATTAGTTAACCGAGATTAGTTAACCCAGGAGGGCATGTGCGTTGCGGACGATGCGGCAATGACAATGCCGAAGGCAACCGATTTTGTGGAATGTGCGGGGCGGTGTTGGCAGCGAAGGCACAGGCCCCCGGAGCGGGGGCGGGGCAGGCGCCGAGTGTAGCGCCGGGAAACATTGCCGCGCCGAGGCCCACAGTTCCGATGCAATCGGTTCCGATGAAAAGCGCTCCCGTGGCGCCGGTGGCAGTGCAGCCGACGGCGAAGCCGGCGCCGCCCGCATCTCGCGTGGAGCCGGCTGGTATGGCGGGTGGGTCCGCGGAACGGCGTCCGGGGCCGATTTCGTCGTTTCACGTTAATCCGGATGTGCACCGGTCGGATGTGAGCCGGGACATTAGACCGGAGGATGAAGCGGATCGGGAGCCGATTATCAGTGGTCCATCGTTTTTGGGATTGAACAGGCCTTCGGCCAGGCCTGGTGGATTCCGTGCCGACGGACATGGAGGGCGCGACCACCTGAGCTCTTCGGGTAACGTGGATTATCTTCTCGATGATGAGGAAGAACCGGGGCGGGGGTGGGGCAAGCTGCTTTTGGTTTTGGTGGCGCTGGCGTTGGCGGGGGGATTTGGATATCTGCACTGGAGGCAGGGAGGGTTCGACTGGCTGAAGGTGGGCGAGAAGAAGCCGGCAGCGACGCAGCCTGCGGACTCTGGGCAGAGTGATAACGGCGGGGCGACTGGGGCGGGTGCAACTCCGGACAGCGCGGCTCCGGCAAGCGGAGGCGCGGCAACTTCTCCGGCAACGGGGACGGCGGCCGCTCCGGCGGCGAGCGGGACGGGAGCGGCACCGGCGGATGGTGCGGCGCAGGCGAATCCCGCGCAGACTTCCTCTTCTTCTGATACCCCTTTAGCGCCGGCGACGGCTTCGTCTTCGTCTTCACCGGCGGCTTCAGCTTCTTCTTCATCTCCAGCTACGCCTGCGCAAGACAATTCAGCGTCAAGCAATACAGCCGCTCCGCCGACTACGGGTGCGAAGGCGGGGGATTCGGCGCCGGCTGGGGGGGGAACTGCTTCCGATTCTGATGCGGAAGCGGGTGATGAAGAAGAGCCTGCGGCGCCGAAAGCGGCGGCATCCACGGCAGCGACAACGAGGGCTGCGCAACCCAGGGCTGCGGCGACGAAGCCGGCGGCCAAGCCCTCTGCAGCCAGACCGGTCGATTCCGTCGCCGAGGCGGAGCGCTACATCTACGGACGGGGAGTGCGGCAGGACTGCGATCACGGATTGCGAATGCTGAAGTCGGCAGCGGGACAGTCGGATGGGAAGGCGATGATTTCGCTGGGCGCGCTGTACTCGACAGGGACATGCACTCCGCGGGACTTGCCGACGGCTTATCGGTGGTTCGCGCTGGCGCTGCACAAGCAGCCGGAAAATCAGGCGCTGCAGGATGATCTGCAGAAGTTATGGAGCCAGATGACGCAGCCCGAGCGGCAGTTGGCCATCAAACTGAGCCAGTGAAGATCAATACGAGATTTGTGGCTTAGTTTGATGACGGCTGGAAACCTGATTTATTTCTTGAATAGATTTTCGAATGCCTGGCGCGCGTCGTTGGGGCGTTGAGTGGCGGGCGTGGACGTTTCCTTTTCGCGGGTGACGCGGATTTCATAGAACGTGCAATTGTTACGTGCATCTTTCCTGGGGATGCGCTCGGGGACGGGTTGCATGCATTCGAACCGGCTTCCGGGATCGAAATACATACATTGCTTGCAGGAATGCAGTTCGAAACCGCACTTGGGACAGAGACCGGTGGGCGGAATCGACTGCAGCACGGTACCGCACTGGGCGCAGCGGGAAACGGCGTGGGTGCCGGGCATGTTCACCGGCTTTGGCCCCATACTGTAGTCGCGTCTTGCTGGCGGCACGGAAGGTGGCTTCTGGGCAGGCTCCTTGCGAGGCCTTTCGTCGCGGTCGCGATCCTGATATCCATGTTGCCGGTATTTGGCTGCCACAAAACCTCCGCACGCTGGCGTATTGTCTCGCCAGTTTTCATTTAGGGCAAGTGTGAATTCAGAAGCGATGTTATAGGGGACACAGCGGTGGCTTGCGGATCGGCCTCGGCTCGCACGTGGGCCGAACTCGCGAAAGTTGGTAAGAGCATGGGTTGGGCAGGGATGCTTCGACTGCGCGGAATCGTCCTGCGGACGATCCCGCTTCGCTCAGCATGACAGCTGCGGGGGATGGGCTGCTTCGCTACAATGAAAAAATGATTCACGAAATATTTCCGGTGGGGCCGCTGCGGTGTAACTGCTCGATCGTTGGGGACGAGACCACGCGCGAAGCGATGGTTATCGATCCGGGCGATGACATTGAAGACGTGCTCGAACTTGTGCGCAAGCATAATCTGCAGGTCAAACAAATTGTCGTTACGCACGCTCACATCGATCATGTGGGAGGCGCGATGAAGCTGCGCGCGGCCACGGGAGCGCCGATCCTGCTGAACCAAAACGACTATGCCCTGCTGAAAATGCTTGACGTGCAGGCGGCGTGGATCGGAGTGGAGATGCCGGGAGCGGTGGAAATCGACCAGAGCGTGACGACTGGCGATGTGGTAAAGGCGGGCGCACATGCGGCCAATATTTTGCATACGCCTGGACATACTGAAGGGAGCATCTGCCTTTATTTTCCCGCGGAAAAAACTTTGATCGCGGGCGACACACTGTTTGCGGGGTCGATTGGGCGCACGGACTTGCCGGGCGGGTCGATGCAGAAGATTATGCAATCGCTGCACGGGACGGTGCTGGGTTTGCCGGATGAGACGGTTGTGGTGCCGGGGCACGGGCCGCTGACGACGATTGGAGAAGAGCGGGAGAGTAATCCGTTTCTGGTGAAGAGATGAGAGTGGGGCGTGGTTGAAGGAATTTGGCCCGGACGGCCGTGAGCGTGAGGGAGATCCCCTTCGGCAAGCTCAGGGCAGGCTCTCGTCCCGCTGGAGAGAACGCGGGACTTCGGGATGACGCCGGGGATCGGGGTGAAGGGGTAGGGATCCTTCGACTGCGCATGACGTCCACTGCGTGGCAGTGATGCTTCGCTCAGGATGACAGCGCAATTCTGGAATCAATCTTCAATGGCTTGTGGCAGCAATGGCTTGTAGCAGCCTTTTGATCGCTTCGGCGAAATCGGATTGTGGGGTAATCAGGCTTAGCACGAGATAGCCGTCGCTGGGGAAGTCGTAGAAGTGGCCGGGGTGGACCAGGACGGATTTTCGACGGAGCAGGTCGATGGCTAAGTCTTCATCGGTTTGAGTTACGGGCACGCGCAGGACGGCGTACCATCCGCCTTCGACGTTTAAACGCTGACAAGATTTTTGCACGGCCAGCTGGCGATCGAGTTCGGCGAGATTGGCGAGGACACGATCGAGCAGTTGCTGCTGAATGTTTTTTCGCTGGTCGAGCAAGACCGGGGTCGCCCACTGGATTGGCGCGTTCATGGAAAGGTAGGTGTCGGCGATTATTTCCAGGCGCAATTGGGCTGCGTCAACTTCTGCGGCGGGGCCGGCGGTGGCGATCCAGGCGATCTTCATTTGCGGCAGGGCGGAGATTTTCGAGACTCCACTCATGGTGAAGGTGAGGACATCTTGATTGGCTGCGAAGCTCGACGGGGTGGAATGGACGTGGGCGTAGTCGAGAAAAACTTCGTCGGCTATGAGGGCTAAGGCGTGCTCGCGGCAAAGATGATTGAGGGAATCGCGCTCGTGCGAATGGACAAATGAACCGGTGGGATTGTTGGGATGGACTACGACAACGCCACGCGTGCGCGGGGTGAGGGCCTGTTGCAGCGAGGGAAAATCCATTTGCCAGCCGTGGTCGTAGAGCAGCGGATAGGGGATCAGTTTGACGTCCTGGAGGTCGGCGAGAAATTCGAACAAGGGATAGCTCGGCTTTGGAATCAGGAGCTCATCGTGGGAATTGCAGAGGAGGCGGAAGACGAAGGAATAAGCTTCGCTGGTGCTGGTGGTGAGAATGAGGTGTTCGGGATCGACGTGAAATCCATGTTGAGTTTGATAATAACTGGCGACGGCTGCGCGGGCGCTGGGCAAGCCTTTAGGCTGGGGATCGTAATCCATGGCGTGGGGCGAGGATAGCGATTGCAGAATTTTCGGCTGATCGTAGCGCAGGCCGGCGCGGGTTGGGTTGGAGAGAGTGAGATCGAGGATGGGAGCGCCGGTCGATCGTAGTTGTTCGAGCGCCTGGGTGAGGCGATTGCGAGAGAGCTTCCAGTTGGTGCGGTTGGAAAACATTTGAGAGGTCCGTAGTCGAGTAGTAAGACTAAGTAGGTTGCTGAAAAGCTATTTTATGCCCGGCAGTATGACCGCAGCGGCTAAAGCCGGCGATGAACGAAGGCGAATATTGCAGCGCTGAAGCGCTGCTCCGCCCAAAATCTGTCTGCTGTGCCACCCAAGATCTATCCGCTGTGGCACCAAAGTCTGTCCGCTGTACCACCCAAGATCTGTCTGCTGTACCAGCCAAAATCTATCCGCTGTACCACCCAAAGATCTATCGGCTGTACCACCCAAAATCTATCCGCTGTATCTCCCAAAGATCTGTCTACTGTACCAGCCAAAATCAATCCGCTGTACCATCCAACATCTGTCTACGGTTGCAGGTAGAAGCCCAAATCCTGGGGCGGCATTAGAGTTTTGGTGGCGTCGTATTGGCGCCGGGCCTGGCGCACGGCGACGATTTTTTGCTGAAACACGCGCGCGAGTGTGTCATAGCGAACCAAAACATTGTCGAGCCAGTAGGGGCGGTATTCGCGCAGCCAAGCTTGGCGGTACATTTCGCTCAGGCGAGTAGTGGCGTCACGGAGATCTTCGAGGCGGGCGTTGATGGATGTGATTTCTTCGAGATCGTTGCCTACGCGGTCGGGGTCGGTTTGATTCTGGAATGCGTCCCAGTAAAAGTTGTTGATCTCCTCGGTGAACTCGACTTTCATGCCGAGCGCGTCCCAGCGCCAGGCGGCGAGGGTCATATCGGCGAGGGTGTCTTGATGGGCGCGGGCTTTGGCGGGGTTGCGGTATAGCGACTCGAGGGCGTGCTCGGCGCCGAGGCGCATTTCGGGAGCGGCGGGCGCGAGCTTCTGCATTGTTTTGGCTCCGTCGGGGGTGAAGGGATCGATCCAGAATAAATCGTCGGTCTCGGTTTCAATCTTGATTTTGGCGAGGGCTTGATGTCCCTGATCGAGATCTTCGAGCGTGTCGCGGAAGGTTGAATCGGAGGGGTTGCGGTAGAAGGCCCAATCGTAGGCAGCTTTGAACTGATCAATGTTGGACTCGCCGGATTGCCATGCGGCAGCGGCGCCGAAGATCAGCGTGGGCCAGGCCATGGCGTAGAGGGACTCGCCATCATCATTCCAGGTGGTGTTGAGCATGCCCATGGCGCCGAGCGTTTGACCGTCGCGGACAAAATTGCGGATGTTGGTGAAGCCGACGTCTAGATTGGGCCACACTTGATTCCAGTTGTTGGCGCCGGGCGCGACGACGACTCGCAGCCCGGCGTCGCGATATGGCTTGATAATGTTTTCGAAAGTGGGCTTGGCGTCGTAATCCCACGGAACGGCGATCATGTCTTTGGGCAGGATGCCGAGCAGTTGCGGATATTTCACGGCGATGTCACCCCAGAACATGAGCTGCTTGTGATAGGGCTCGAGAATGGCGCTGACTTTCTGCATGTGCTCGAGATAGACGCGGCCCAGGCCGACTTCGGTGGCGCGAGCGGCGGTTTGTCCATGGCCGAGCTCGAAGGTTTCGTCGCCGCCGACATGGAGGAACGGCCCGGGGAAAAGCGGGACGAGATCGGCATACATCGCCTTGATGATTTCGTAAGAATGTTCTTTGGTGGGGGTGAGAACGTGGCCGTGCGGGCGCTCGGCCACGTCAGAATAGATTTCGTACTTCAACATGTGATGAAGATGTCCGAAGGTTTGCTGCTCGGGGAGAATCGTGACGTAGAGGTTTTTGGCATAGTCGACGAGAGCATTGATTTCGCGGGGAGTAAGGGCGGCTTCCTTGGGGGCGACGAGAGGCTGGCTGGCGAAGTCGAAAACGTGCTCCATGTAGAGGGCAAAGAGATTTATTTTGTACGCGGCCAGGGTGCGAATCTGGCGCTTCATGAAATCTTCGGTGGGGATGGGACCGCGGCTGATGTCGTCTTGCACGCCGCGCCACTCCATGCTGGGCCAGTCGCGAATTGAAACCGCGGGACAGATGAGACTGTGACCCTGGGGGCGAAGCAACTGGCGCAAGGTTTGCACTCCGTAAAAGAGGCCCTGGCCGGTGTTGGCAGCGACGATGAGATGAGATTGATCGGAGAACAGGAGGTAGCCCTGGTCGCCGATGGAATCGGCTTTCAGGCCTTTGGAGGCGAGGAAGTTGCGAACCTTGCGGTCCTGGAGGCGGGCGAGGACGATGTTGCTGCCTGCTTCCTTGGACTCATGTTTGGAGTTTGCTTTGGCGCCGGTGATGTTCAGTTTGAATCCGGACTCATCGTGGATTTCTTCGGCGAGGGTTTCGGCGGCGATGCGGTCTTCGGCCTGGTGACCGAACTCGACGAGGATTCGGGTGGTGGGCTTGACCTGAAAAACTCCCTGGCGGACTTTTACTTCTTTGGGTGCGGGAATCAGCTTGAGTTGATTCTCGGGGGAGTTTTCAGCGGGCATCAGGGGAGCCAGAAGCAGCAGGACTAAAGGAAGAAAGGCGCGTTGCTTTTTCATTCGTTTCCCTGGAACCAAAATGACGAAACTACATTCTAGTGGAACGGGCGAGATATGGGCGGTTGCATGCTTAATTCAGTAGCTACGAAGGACACGAAGTATCACGAAGGGTATTTTTCTTTTTCTCTTTTTATTTTGCGAATGCTTCTTTGTTTACGACGTAGGGCATCTTGGTGATGTCGCCGCCGTAGTTGTTCTCCAGCACATCGATTAAACCCTGGACGCAGCGACCGGCCATGCCTTTGTTGGGATCGATGGAGAGGCGGGTGATGCGGGCGGCGCTGGCGAAGTGGGGCATGAGGCGGCAGCGGTCGGCGATGGCGGGGTCGCGAAGCGGGGAATCGGCGGGCAGCGGTTCTTTTTCGTAGACATCGAGAGCGGCGCCGGCAATCCAGTTTTCGCGCAGGGCTTTCACTAGAGCCGCTTCATCGACGACCGGGCCGCGCGAGTCGTTTATTAGAAAAGCGGTGGGCTTCATCAGCTTCAGAGTCTGCTCGTCGAAGAGATGATAGGTGGGGGTGGAGCTTTCTCCGGGACGGATGAGAGGCACGTGGACGCTGACAAAATCGGCGTGGCGCAGGGCTTCTTCGAAGGTCACGTATTTGATCCAGTTTTTTTCTTTAGAAATGCCGCGGGCGTGGCGCAGGTCCATCAGTTCCTGAATGTTCTTGATGTATTCGTGATTCTGATAGGCGGGGTCGAAGCACAACATGTTCATGTCGAAGCCGGTGCACTTTTTGATCATGGCGAGGCCGATGCGTCCGGTGCCGATGATGGCGATGGTCTTGCCGGTGACTTCATCGCCTAGAAATGGGAGGTAGGGATGCCAGTATCCCCACTGGTTGTCGCGGGTGAGGTGCTCGGCCGGCCACATTTTGCGGGCCAACATGCCGAGCATGAAGAAGGCGAACTCGGCGGTGGCTTCGGTGAGGACGTCGGCGGTGTGGGTGAAAGGAATTTTGTAGCGATTGGCGTCGGCGCGGTTGATGTTGTCGAAGCCGACGGCGATCTGGGCCACGACTTTCAAGGAATTCTTTCCGGCTTCGAAGACCTCGGCGTCGATGGGATCGCGGAGGGTGGTGATGAGCGCGTCTATGCCGGACTTCACTTTGTCGATGATGAGGCTCTTCGGCGGAGCCTGGGGTTGGGGATAGACCTCGACTTCGTATCCGCGGGTGCGCAATAGAGCGATGGCTTCTCCGATATCACAGGTGGCAAAAACGCGAAATTTCTTTGGCATGAGTTTTCGGAACTTTTGTCGGAACTTAAAGAGCTTATTTATAAACGTGTGATTACTGGGGCTTGGAACAACGATTACTGTTTGATGCTGGCCAGCAGTTTGGTTTCGTCTGGTGAAGCTGGCTCGAATCTTCCTCCTAAATATTTGGCCAGGAATTCTTCCGACGCGGCGTTGAAGGCCATGTTGTTGGCGGGGCGGGCGAAGCCGTGTCCTTCATCGGGGAAAACGTAATACTGGACCGGCTTATCGTTTTTGCGCATGGCGGCTACGATCTGGTCGCTCTCGGCTTTGTTGACTCTGAATGAGCGAATGAGCGCATTACGCCCTCCAACATTCGTTAAAGATAATAAGCGTTAGGGTGGGGGTAGGTCCACGCGGGCGACTTTCGGGACAGAGCCCTCGAGTTAAGCCGGAAGACATAGCTGGAAGATATTGCTTTGTTTGTGATGTAGCTCACTGACAGGGGTGAGCGGCGACGATACTGTTGGCGGGTATTGGTTCAATCTCCGACCAAAGGGCTTTATTCATGACAGCTCTGTCCTCTACACCGATTATTCCTGCGACGATTGCGGGTCCGACACTGGTTTCTCCGAGTTTGGCGTCCCCATGCAGTATTTCTCCAATCTCCACGAGAGTTATGAATGCCGGGCTGGCGCGGAAGATCATGAGCGCCGAAGAGGCTGCGGCTCTGATTAAGTCGGGCGACCAGATCGGCATGAGTGGGTTCACCGGGTCTGGTTATCCCAAGGCGGTTCCGATTGAACTGGCGCGCCGGATTGCGGAGGCCAACTTCCGCGGGCAGAAGTTTCGGGTAAGCGTTTTTACCGGGGCTTCAACCGGGCCGGAGCTGGATGGAGCGCTGGCGATGTCGGGCGGGATTCATTTGAGATTGCCGTATCAGTCCGATCCGGAAACCCGGAAGCGGATTAACTCAGGCGACATGGACTATATGGATATTCACCTGAGCCATGTGGCGCAGTTCGTTGAATATGGATTTCTGGGCAAGCTGGATGTGGCGCTGATCGAAGTGACGGCAGTACTGGAGGATGGGCGGCTGGTGCCGAGTTCGTCGGTTGGCAACAATAAAACCTGGATCGAGCAGGCGGAGCGCGTGATTCTGGAGGTCAATGCGTGCCAGCCAGCCGCGCTTGAGGGCATGCACGATATTTATTACGGGTTGCAGCCGCCGCCGAATCGAGGACCGATTCCTTTGGTGCATCCGGGGCAGCGGATTGGCACGCCGTATCTTGATGTTCCCGCAGAGAAAGTCGTGGGCATCGTGCTGACGAATTCTCCCGACCGCAATAGTGCGTTCAAGGCGCCGGATGACTCGTCGCGGAGCATTGCGGGGCACATTCTTGAGTTTCTCACCTGGGAAGTGCAGAAGGGGCGTATGCCTGCGAGTCTGTTGCCGCTGCAGTCCGGGGTGGGAAACATTGCCAATGCGGTTCTGTTTGGGCTGGAGGAGGGTCCGTTTGAAGGATTGACTTCTTACACGGAAGTGATTCAAGACGGCATGATCCGCCTGCTGAAGTCGGGCAAGTTAACGTGCGTATCGGCCACGGCATTCTCGCTAAGCCCGGAGACGCTGTGCGAAGTGAATGCCGACATGGCGAGCTATCGGGAGCGCATCGTGCTGCGCTCGCAGGAGATTTCGAATCATCCTGAGGTCATCCGGCGGCTGGGGGTAATCGCCATGAACGGAATGCTGGAGGCGGATATTTACGGGAACGTGAATTCGACGCATATCATGGGGTCGCACATCCAGAACGGAATTGGCGGGTCTGGGGATTTTGCGCGCAATGGATATCTCTCGATTTTCATGGCGCCGTCGACGGCGCAGCGCGGAACTATTTCGACCATCGTTCCCATGGTGTCGCATGTGGACCACACCGAACATGACGTGCAGGTGATTGTGACCGAGCACGGGCTGGCTGATTTGCGGGGACTTTCGCCGCGGCAGCGCGCCCGTCTCATCATCGAGAAGTGCTCGAGTCCGGACTACCGGCATTTGTTGGTCGATTATCTGAACCGGTCCGAGCGGCTGTCGTTTGGAAAACATACGCCGCATCTGCAAACGGAGTCGTTGAGCTGGCACAACCGTTATCTGAGGAGCGGCAAGATGCATCCGGAGGAAAGGGATTGAGGTTGGCGGAAAGTTTTACCGTCCTGAGTTTTACCGTCCTGCCCTGGCTGCCGACGCCTTCAATTCAAACTGAACTCCGGTCTTGCGCTGGAGGCAGGAAACAATTTCGAACAAGTTTCGGGCATAGGGATTACCAGAGGGACCCAGCATCCGCATCAAGCTCTTCGGCGAGTGGCGCGTAATTTCCGCTAGTTCATTGAAGCCGATAGTGGCGTTGATGTACTCGCGCAGCACACGCTTACCCGTTTCCACATCTCCGGCCAGGAAGCTCTCGACTCCGGCGCGAAGCAACTCCTTGCGGAAGGCTGGATCTCGTTGCACCCTGTCTCGAACTGTCTGCTTAAAATCCTTGGTCAAAGGCATTATCTTTCCCCTAAGTTCTTCCGCCGCTTGTAGTCCTGCCAGCGGTCGATCGCCACCTTGATGTCCCTTTGCTGACGTTTCTTCGTGCCGCCTGCCACAAGGACGATGATCTGGTCACCATCTTTGCCGAAATAAATCCGATAGCCAGGACCGAAATCGATCCGGCATTCATAAACTCCCGCCCCAACTCCCTTGACATTGGAGAAGTTTCCTTGCTCCATGCGTATGACTGCCGTGGTCCCTTTGGCAGCCGCAGGGGCATCGAGGGCGACAAACCACTCCTCAAAAGGCCGCCACCCGTCTGGAGTTTCGAATTGTTTGGCGATAGGCAAGCAAAGGTCGCATTCCGCAATGGTAACACATGCGTTACCATTGTCAAACTCGGCGGTTGTAATTTCGATCAGACGCCGAAAATCGTACGAGCGGTCTGTGTCTGGAGGCGGATTTCAAAACTTCCAGCGGGTTGACTTGCCGACGAAGTGCTTCTCCCAGAGGCCAAAGACGAGACCGGGACGGACGGTGAAGATTGGCTCTTTCATCGAGAGGATGTCCTGTTTCATTCCGGACATATCGAATTTGTACTTGCGCTCGTAGGCGGAAAGGAATTTGCGGCGGGCGGGGACGTCGGCAATCTGGGCGAAGCCTTCCACGATGACGGCTTCGTTCGCGTGTTCGGTGCATACGATGCAGTTCTGATTTTGCGCGAGGTTGCAAGCTTTGCGTGATTTGCTGCCCGTGCTGAATAAGAAGCGTCCGTCTTGCCAGAGACCCCAGACAACCATGGTGTGCGGCGCGCTGTTGGGCTTTACCGTGGTGATCCAATAGTTGTGCGATTTCTTGAGGCGCTGCTCGGCCCAGGTCCAAGGGAGCAAACCTTTATTGCCTTCCGGCAGGCCGTAGCCCGGCATATGCGGACGGCTCGGCTGAGGCTTCGATTCACAGGTTGGAGTTTTCTTCGCTGGCATAGATGCTCTCGATGAACTGCGCAGTGCGGTTGCGCGAGGAGTCGCTAGAGGTTTTTCTTTGTCCACTGGTCGATGCGATCAAGGGCCTGCTGCAGGTTCTCGAGAGAATTAGCGACGCTGAAGCGCAGGTAGCCTTCTCCGAAGTCGCCGAATGCGGTGCCGGAGAGTGCGGCTACGCCTGCCTGCTCAAGTAAAGCATCGGCGAGGGGCTTGGACTTCCATCCAGTTTTGGTGATGTTGGGAAAGACGTAGAAGGCGCCGTGGGGCATGCGGCAAGAGAAACCTTTGATCTTATTGAGGCCGGCGACAAACACATCGCGGCGGCGCTTGAACTCGGCGCACATGTGATCCACCGAAGTCTGATCGCCGCGCAGTGCCTCGATGCCTGCCATCTGGGTGAAGCTGGCAGTGCAGGAACTGGAGTTGGTCATCAGGCGGGTGATGTGGGTGGCCAAATCGGCGCGCATTACGCCGTAACCCATGCGCCAGCCGGTCATGGCGTAGGTTTTTGAGAAGCCATCCAGAAGGATGGTGCGCTCCTGCATGCCGGGCACGGACATGATGGAGAAATGCTCGCCTTCGAAAAGAAGCCGGCTGTAGATCTCGTCCGAAAGCACGAGAATGTTGCGGTCACCAATGAGCTTGGCGACCTGCTCAGTATCTTTGCGCTGCATGACGCCGCCGGTGGGGTTATGCGGCGAGTTCAGAATAATGAGTTTTGTGCGGTCGGTGATGAGGGTTGCGAGTTCGCCTACGTCGAGAGAGAAATCGCGGTCTTCGCGCAGGTGAATGGGGACGGCCTTGCCGCCGACGTAGTGGATCATCGACTCATAAATGGGGAAGCCGGGGTTGGGATAAATGACTTCATCGCCTTCATCAATCAAAGCCAGGATGGTGAAGAAAATGATCGGCTTGCCTCCGGGAACGACGACCACTTCTTCAGGGGCGACTTTAACGCCGCGAGTACGGGCCACATAGTCGGCAATGGTCTGGCGCAGTTCGGGTAGGCCGGCGGAAGGGCCGTAGTGAGTCCAGCCCTGGTGCAGCGCGTCGACGGCGGCTTCGACAACGTTGGCGGGACTGTCGAAATCAGGCTCGCCGATCTCGAGGTGGATGATGCTTTTGCCCTGGCGCTCTAGTGCGCGGGCCTTGTTCAGGACCTCGAAGGCAGTTTCTGTACCCAGCCGGGACATGCGGCGAGCCAGCTGTAATTCGTGCTGAATGGTTTGAGCCATGATGGCTGACGCTCCTAAAAGGCCAAATACGACATTATAGTACGGCTGTTTCGGCGAGCATGGCAGTGCCACAGCGCCAGGTAGTCGTGCAATTTGACCGCGATGGGTGTGTGCGTGAGGAGATCCCTCGTCCCGCTGGTGAAAACGCGGGACTTCGGGATGACGCCAAGGATCAGATCGTTATTTTTTTCAAACTGTAACTTAGATCGTAACGAAGAGCGACGCGTTTCAGGGCCGGTGAGCGCGGATGGCCCAGGCGCGAGCAGGGAGTTCGATCTCTCCCTGGGAGTTTGTTGGGAGGGCCGCTGTGAGATGGTTGCGGATTGCGGTTTGGATCTTCTTGTCGCGCGCGGCGAGGTAGTTGGGCGCGGAGCCCTGGCCGGTGAGGAGTGGTTGCCAGTAATCGTCGAAGCTGGTGAAGCGAGTGACGATGTCGAGCGGGTGAACGGTTATGTCTACCAGATTGGCTTGCGAGAAAAGGCTTTGTAATTCTTCTGGGGCACATATTGGGAAACGGCGGGCTTGGTCGAAGGCCGCGGCTTCAGGGTCGATGGCGATGGCTGCGTCCCAGAATTCGCGCAGGAATCTTGCGCCAAGGGCGTAATCCCAAACGTAGATTGCGACGATGCCGCCGGGCTGGATGACGCGATGGAGTTCGTGCAATCCGAGGGCGGGGTTTGGAATGTAGTTCAGGCCCAAGCCGCACACGGCAACATCGAAGGTCGAATCGGCGAAAGGGAGGGCCATGGCGTCGGCGGTTTCGAAGGTGACATTGGGGCGGGAGCGATGCTGGCGAGCGAAGTTTATTTGCTCAGGCGAAACATCGATTCCGACGACGGCGGCAGGAGCGCTGCGCTCGGTGATGGCTTCGGTGAGGACGCCGCTGCCGCAACAGATGTCGAGCCAGCGCAAGCCGGCGGCGGAGCGGAGCCAGTTGAGGAATTCGTGGGCGAGCAGGCGGCTCCAGCGGCCCATCCATTGGTCGTAATCGGCGCCGGAAGTCCAGCGGTCGGTGGTCATTAGATGGAATCCCTCAGGTACTGAAGTCCCGGCGTCTCTTGGCTCAGGGTGCACTGGTGAAGGCCGTGCCCTTCCCGAACCGTTGGTGACAGTTTCCGGAGTTTAGGGAAAAAGATCAAATGACGAATTGCGGCGCCTGAAAGCGCTTCTGATTACGCGCAGTGACGGTATGCCTGAAGGCATACCCTGATACGAATCTTGCGGGGAGTATTCCGAGACGCTGTGTGGCTGAAGGCATACCCTGAGGCGAATCCTGCGTGGATTATTCTGAGACGCTGTGTTCTTCGCTCTGGGCGCGCAGGACGCGGTCGACGGAATAGGGGGCGCGGTGGCGAGGCTCGTGGTAGTGGCGGACCTGCATCTCGCCGAGCAGGCCGATGGCGAGCAGGTTTAATCCACCGAGCAGGAGGCCCAGGGACAACATCATCAATGGGCCGTGTGAGGCCATTACATGAACGTGGCGCAGGAATTTTTCCACGCCGAGCCAGGCTACGATGGCGCTGCCGCCGAACATGCTGAGAAAACCGAAGGTTCCGAAGAAATGCAGAGGACGGGAAAGATAGCGAAGCAAAAAGCGAATAGTGATGAGATCGAAGAAAACGCGGAAGGTGCGGGAGATGCCGTAGTGCGAAGCGCCGCGTTCGCGGTTCACGTTGCGAATAGGGACTTCGCAGATGGAGGCGCCGTACCACGACGCCAGAGCGGGAATGAAGCGGTGCAACTCGCCGTAGAGCGGGACCTGCTCGAGGATTTCGCGGCGATAGGCTTTGAAGGTGGTGCCGAAGTCGTGAATATCGACGCCGCTCAGCTTAGCCATGAGCCAGTTGGCCATGCGGGAGGGGATGCGGCGCATCCAGAAATTATCCACGCGCACTTTGCGCCAGCCGCTGACGATGTCGTAACCAGCCGCAATCTTTTCCAGAAATAACGGGATGTCTGAGGGATCGTGCTGCAGGTCGCCATCCATGGCGATGATGTATTCCCCGCGGGCGTGGTCGAAACCGGCGGCCAGTCCGGCGGTTTGGCCGAAGTTGCGGCGGAGTTTCACGACGGTGACGCGGCGGTCCACGCCGGCAATCTCGCGCAGCATGGCGAAGGTATGGTCACTGGAGCCGTCATCGACAAGAACGATTTCGAAGCTTTCGTCGGCGGCCTCCATCACCGCTTTCAGACGGTCATAGAGATCGGTGACGTTCTCCTGCTCGTTATGCAGGGGGACGACGATGGAGTATTTGGGCACAGTCTTTTTATTATATAGCGGGAAGCGTGGGCATACATTGAATTTGTTCAGGAAGCGCAGCCACAAAGGTAACCGGGCAGCGCCTAAAGGCGCGAGGGACCCGAACTTTTGCGGCTTCGCTAAAGCGATGCCCTGATACGAATCTTTTTTTCGGCGAAGCTGGGCGATGGCCTGCGAATTTCGTTGGCGTGTGGTGATTTTGGAGGAACGCAGCGCGTCAGGCCTGGTCCTTGAGTTTTAATCGTGATTTGTTTTCTTCCATGAATTTCTTCAGATCTTCGGTTGCGCCGAGCAGGCGGTTCCACTGCTCGTAATACAGTGTGACCGGGAAGCGGCCCAGTCCATAGACGCTGACACCGCCTTTTTCGCCGACCTTGAAGATCAGGTCGCCGCTGCGCTTCTTGGTCTCGACTTCTTTTTCTAACTGGGACAAACGGGCTTTGAGTTCTTCGTAGCTTGGTTCTGCCATGAGGCTCCTTGATTTCTGATGGATTACACATCATAAGGAGAATGGCATCCTCACACAAGCGGGCGGAGGGACGGGGTCTCGAACGCCGCGATCAAGAGAACTTCGGAAGGAGCAGGAAGCTGTTACATACCATACCTGGTATGGTATAGTTGGATGGATTTCTTACCCCGGAGGCGGCCGTGAGCCACACCATCAAGAACAAGAACGAGTTGGTTCTTCGAGCCAAACGAATTCAAGGTCAGGTCGAAGCGTTGGTGCGGGGACTCGCTGAGGAGAGGGATTGTTCAGAGGTACTTCAGCTCATGAGCGCAGCCCGAGGAGCGATGAACAGTTTGATGGCGGAGTTGTTAGAAGGTCACATCCGCAGCCATGTAATGGATCCAAAACGAAAACCCAGCGCGGCGCAAGCGGAGGCGGCCGACGAAGTCATCGACATGGTCAGGGCTTATTTGAAGTGACACCAACCAACTCAAAACGAGGAACCACAATGTTCCGTGGGAGGAATCGATGAGCACACCAGATTTGATCGACGACCGGATGGCGAAAACCTCTTCCGCGAAGGGTGAGAAAGAGCAACAGTCCGAGCACCACAAGCAGATCCCTCACGCGGAATCGTCGGAAGAGCATGGGCTCCAGTGGCTTGAGCTGGCGCGGATTGCGTTTGTGGCTTTAGCGGCGGTCGCGGTCTGGTTTCGGGTGTGGGAGCCGTTTCCTCGTGTCAGTGTAATCGGGATTCTGGCAACCCTGATTGGCGGCTATCCAATCTTCAAGGAAGCTTTTGAGAACATTGTCGAGCGAAAAATGACGATGGAGCTTTCGATGACGATCGCTCTGGTTTCGGCGCTGGCGATCGCGGAATTCTTCACCGCCCTGGTGATTACGGTTTTCGTGCTGGCGGCGGAGGTACTCGAGGGTCTGACGGTGGGGCGCGGACGGCGCGCCATACGGGACCTGCTTGATTTTCTGCCGCGAACCGTCACCGTGCGTCGAGATCGTGACGTAATTGAAATACCCGGCGAAGAGGTTCAGGCGGGCGACCTGGTGATTGTGAAACCGGGCGGACGAATTCCGGTGGATGGCTCGGTTGCAGCGGGCCGATCTTTTGTGGACCAGGCGGCCATCACGGGTGAAGCGATGCCGGTCGAAAAGCTGTCCGGAGACACGGTGTACGCAGGAACTGTAAACCAGTCCGGGGCTCTGGAAGTCCGCGCCAGCAAACTGGGACGCGACACGACGTTTGGAAAGATTGTGGAGGCGGTGGAACGCGCCGAGAAATCGAGGGCTCCTATTCAGAAGACGGCCGATCGATTGGCTGGGTATCTGGTGTATTTCGCACTGGGCGCGGCCGTTCTGACTTTCATCATCACGCACAATGCCAGATCTACGATTTCGGTCATCATAGTAGCGGGAGCGTGTGGGATTGCGGCAGGGACGCCACTTGCCGTGCTGGGCGCGATTGGACGCGCTGCGCGCCAGGGGGCAATTGTAAAAGGGGGCTTATATCTAGAGACGCTTGCGGCCGTGGACACGGTTCTGCTGGATAAGACAGGCACGCTCACTTTCGGAACGCCTCAGATCCGCGAGGTCATTCCCTGCGAGGGGTTCACGGAGCGGCAGATTATCGATGCGGCCAGCATCGCAGAGCGAAAATCAGAACACCCCCTGGCTAAAGCGATCATGTTGCGGGCGAGCGAGTTGGCCATTGAGGCGGCGGAACCGGAGCTGTTTTCTTATGCGCCCGGGAAAGGCGTGATTGCGCGGTATCGGGGAGAAGACATTGCCGTTGGGAGCAGGGCGCTGCTGTCGGAGCGGGGCTTGAACGTGCCGCCTTTGAGTGTCGCAGCGGCGAGCGAGGGAGGCTGCACCGAAGGAGTTTCGGCGGTCTATGTCAGTCGAGGGGATCGGGTTCTGGGCAGCGTGCTGATCGCGGATGTTCTGCGTCCTGAAGCAAGAAATGCAGTAGCTGCCATGCAGCGGATGGGATTGAAAACTGTATTGCTCAGCGGGGACCTGCAGAGTGTGGCAACCGCCATTGGGCGGGAACTCGGAGTGGACGAAACGGTTGGAGAACTGCTGCCAGACCAGAAGGCAGCGTGGGTGAGCGAACTCCGGAAGAAAAATCGCAAAGTGGTGATGGTTGGGGATGGCATTAACGACGCTCCCGCGCTAGTGGCGGCAAACGTGGGGGTTGCGATGGGATCGGGAACCGATGTCGCTCGGGAGAGCGCCGATGTGATTCTGATTGGAAGCGATCTGAATAAATTTGTCGAGACGTTGCGGGTGGCGCGCCGCTGCCGAGCTATCATCATGCAGAATTTCGTGGGAACCCTGGCGGTGGACAGCATCGGAGTGGGACTCGCGGCTTTTGGATTCCTTAATCCTCTGTTGGCCGCCTTTATTCATGTCAGTTCGGAGATGGCGTTTATTCTCAATTCCACGCGGTTATTGCCTAGGAGTTCTGAAGGTGGATGGCGGAGAGTGGATTCGCGGATGGCCGCTGAATTCAGTTGACGTATTCCTGATTCTGATGCGGCGACAGAGGCTGGCAGGCGGTGCAGCATGGTGAGCACGCAGGACAATTGTCCACTCAAAACCAAGCGACTGGTCGTAGGACAAATTACGATCTGCCGAGGCTGTTGCTGCGGCAATACAGAGCGCGGGTTGCCTGACGTACCAGTAGAGTGGTTGAAGAGCGAATGGCGAAAACGGGGCCTGGTGAAGCGTGTGCAGTTGACCATTAGCGGCTGCGTTGGTCCATGCGATGTGCCCAATGTGGTTGTGATCACAAGTTCATCTGGCACTGAGTGGCTGGGAAGTATCGATAAGTTCGAACAATATTGCAGCCTGCTGGAGTGGGCTGTGCGGTGCAGAGATGCGGGCGAGATGTTAGCCCTGCCGCAGGAGTTTGACCGATCGAGATTGACCCCATTTGTGCGCTGAAACAGCTGTTTGTGTACGGTTTCGTCGATGAGCTTACCTTGGCATTGCCTTCTACGATGCAACCGTTATAAGCTGAGGAGAATCTGGCCCGGTGCACGAACGCATGCGCTTTAGTTCACGATGGTTAACGTGGCTCTGCCTGTCCCTGATGTTGTGGACAGCAGTGGTGGAGTCTACCCACAACCATCCGAATAATACAGAGTCCGCATCCTGCTCGATTTGCGTCGTAGCTCACAGCACGGCTCCCACAGCCAGTGCCCACCAAGCCAAGCCGATTTTTGCCGCGATTGGCTGGCTGCAAGAAAAAGAAGTTATCGCGAAGGCCCGCCTTAGCGTTTTTAATCTGGGCATTCGCGGTCCTCCTGCCGCGTAGGGATTCCTGAGGCCTATTTAGCTCCGGCGAGAAATGCCGGCCCATCCCTATTTTTCTATTTCCTTCAGGAGGATTTGTGAGCACTTATCATCCAGGGCGCTTCGCTGTAACGATCGTCCTCGCCTTGTTTCTATTCGCCTCGCTTGGACTCGCGCAGTCGGGCGGAAATTCCGCCTCTATAAATGGAACAGTGTTCGATCCTACGGGCGCTGTGGTTCCGGATGCTACGGTTGAGATCCACAATCCGGTGAGCCATTTTGACCGATCTGTAACTACGGATAAATCGGGGAATTTCAGTTTCCCCAACGTGCCATTCAACCCGTATCACATGACGGTGAACGCGGCGGGATTCGGGTCAACCGCGCAGGATGTCGAAGTGAGGTCGGTGGTGCCGGTTAATCTCAAGATCAACCTTCAAGTGTCGGGCTCAAAGACTTCAGTGACGGTAGAGGCGGGGGGAGATCTGTTGGAGAACGATTCCACGTTTCATTCCGACATTGACAGGAACTCGTTCGAAAGGATTCCGCTGGAGAGCGCTACATCGAGTGTGAGCGCGCTGGTAACGCAATCAACACCTGGAATCGCGGCCGATTCCAACGGGCTGTTCCACGGACTGGGAGACCACGCGGAGAATTCGTTTTCGGTGGATGGGCAGCCGATCACGGACCAGCAAAGCAAAGTGTTCTCGAACCAGATTCCGCTGGATTCGGTGCAATCGTTGGAAGTGATATCGGGCGCACCGCCTGCGGAATATGGAGGCAAGACCAGCGTTGTGATCGTGGCGACCACGCGCTCAGGCCAGGGGGTGACAACGCCTCACGGCAGCGTGACGACTTCGTACGGATCATTTGGAACATCGAACGTGGCCGCCGAGTTGGCTTACGGGGGGAAGAACTGGGGAAACTTCATCTCCGCCAACGGATTGAACACTGGCCGCTTCCTGGATCCGCCGGAATTTACGGTGTTGCACGACAAGGGAAATGAAGAAAACCTGTTTGACCGCGTGGACTACCAACTCTCGACTGCCGACTCGATTCACTTAAACCTGGGATACAGCCGGAGCTGGTTCCAAACGCCGAATTCCCTGGATGCCGAAAACGCTACGCCCTGGAGTGGACTGGAGGGGATATTACCGCAAATGGCAGCCTTTAACGGCAGAGACCCGAACGGAAATATTGTTGGGCCGACGGATCAACGCTCCAAGATTGGCACTTTCAACATTGCACCATCATGGACGCATCTGCTGAACGCGAACACAGTATTTACATTGGGCGCGTTCGTGCGCCGCGACGACTATAACTACTATCCCAGCAACGATCCGTTTGCGGACCTCGGGCCACCGAGTCTTCAGAGGCAGTCTGTGGGTCAGAACCGCACGCTCACCAATGCGGGGCTGCGATCCGATCTCTCGTATGTGAAAGGGATTAACCAGATCAAAGCTGGAGTCACGTACGAACAAACATTTCTCAATGAGAACGACACACTTGGGATCGTCGATCCGACCTACAACGCACCCTGCATAACCGCCGCAACTGTGACGTTAGTGAACCCATTCCCATTTGTCGCCGCACCCGGACTCACCCCTGCGGACTGCCCCGGCCTGACCGGCCTTTTGCAGGCAAACATTGCATCCAATCCGAATGCGCCCAACAACGCTCTTTACCCTAATTTCAATCCGATCCTGGCTCCTTTCGACTTGAGCCGTGGTGGAACTTTGTTCGCCTTCAATGGCCACACGGACGTGAAGGAACTTGCCCTGTATGTGCGCGACAACATTACCAAAGGAAACTGGTCGTTGAACCTCGGGATACGCGGCGATCTCTATAACGGGATCACCAGCGCCCGGCAAGCCGAGCCGCGTCTGGGGATCGCTTACAACGTCAAGAAAACCAACACCATCCTCCGCATCTCCTACGCTCGCACGCTGGAATCTCCTTTCAACGAAAATCTGATACTCTCCAGCACCGGATGCAGTAACGCTGTTTTGGCGCCGCTCCTGCTCTGTACGCCGGGAGCGAGCGGAGCGTTGAGCCCAGGCTTTCGCAATGAATTCCACGCTGGCCTGGAACAGGCGTTCGGGAAATACCTGGTCTTTTCCGGCGAGTGGATTTCAAAGTATACCCACAATGGCTACGACTTCAGCGTGCTCGGCAACACGCCGATCACTTTTCCAATTGAGTGGCACAACTCGAAAATTCCTGGATATGCGGGGCGCGTGAGCGTGCCTGAAATCCATGGATTTTCGGCGTTGATGGTCTTCTCCAGCGTGGCGGCGCGCTTCTTTCAGCCACAGATCGGAGGAGCGGGGGCAACGGTGTCAACCGCTGCCGGACTTCCCTTTCGCATCGACCATGACGAAAAATTCAACCAGACCACTCACGTTCAATATCAACCCTGGAAGCGCGGCCCATGGGTTGGCTTCAACTGGCGGTATGACAGCGGACTGGTAGCAGGCGCAACGCCTTGCTACGGGGCGGAAGCGTTCAACAATTGCCCAGGATCGGTCGTCATCAGCGGCGTGCCAAATGTGAGCATGGGCGCTGCCAATGTGGGAGAGATTCCACTTTCTGCCGATCAGGAGTCCGAGGCTGGGTTCACTTGCAATGGCGTACGAGCAACCCCGACGGCGCCGCTGCCGTTCAATTGCCCCGCATCGACGTTTGGCTCCGCGCTTATAAAGGTACCTGCGCTGAATAGCGAGAACGACGACCACAATCCCCCGCGCATCGCGTCGCGGAATCTTTTCGATCTCTCCATCGGCCACGACAACATCTTTCGCGGTGACAAGTACAAATGGAGCGCCCAATTGACCGTCATCAACCTGGCGAACAACTACGTGCTCTATAACTTTCTTTCAACTTTCAGTGGAACGCACTATGTGACGCCGCGCACGCTTACGGCTCAGATCGGGTTCCACTTCTAGCGGAATTGTTTGAGTTGTTGAACTGCAGGGCGGCCATGGGGCCGCCCTTTGTTTATTGAAGTTGGCGTTCCTACGTGGGAGGCGCAATTTGTAAATCAATGTAAAACCGAGGCGATGGCCGGAGTTGCTTCGAGTGTGACTGTTAGAATGAGAGCATCGCCCTTCTGTTGTCGCGAGATTCGATTTCAGACAATATGGTAAGTGCGGGGCTGACTCGGGCAGCCGACGCCAGAAAAAAAATGGAAGACCGAAACGTTGACTGAAGTCCTGGCATCTGACCGACGATAGGGGAATACGCTTGCCGTTTTTTCTGCTGCTAGTTTTTGTGCTGTTGATACCGAGTCTACGGGCTCAAGTATCCGCTCCATTTTTTTGGGGGCACATCGAGGCCTTGTCGCCTGGTGTACAAAGTCCGAAAGAGACAGAGCCGCTGGAACAATCTGGACCGGAGGGCACGGACGGCAAGCAGTCCGATGCGAAGAAGGAAAACCAGAGCACGTCCGTCGCCAATCAAGGCACTGCGCGCGAGAAGCAGCAGCCGAAGCGGATTTTAGGGGTGATGCCGAATTTCAGGGCAGTGAGTGCGGGGGCGATTCCACCGCCGCCCACGGCGAAACAGGCTTTCAAAATCGCGACCGAGAACAGCTTCGATTATTCTTCATTTATTTTTGTGGGCATAACCTCAGCGCTGGCTGAATGGACCGATGCCCACCCGCAGCTCGGACAGGGACTTCCGGGGTACGGCAGATATTATTGGCGAGGGTTTGCCGATAAGACGGACGGCAATTACTGGGTCATCTTTGCACTGCCTACGGTGTTTCATCAGGACGAACGCTACTACGCGATGGGTAAGGGCACGATCTTGAAGCGTGGTTTCTATGCAGCCTCTCGCATCGCCGTGACGCCGGACTATCACGGACACAATAGCTTTAATATTTCGGAACTACTAGGGAGGGGCATCGCGCAAGGCATTTCGATTGCGTATTACCCAAGCGGAAGCCGTACCGCCAGCGCGCTGGCCGCGAAATACGCGTACGCGATTGGGCGGGACGCTCTGACGAATGTGTTTCGCGAATTCTGGCCAGACATTGCGACTCACGTGCTACACCGGCAGCCGTAGGTCGAAAATCGATATTTAGCCGATGCCGCGAAGGTGGCGACAAATCAGTGTGTCGTCACAGTTCTGTAAGTTAGTTTTCCGAGGAATTAAGAGTTGGCGTCAACCGCAACGAGTTATTGGCGGTACAGGAGGAATTGCTTGTCAAAAAGGCTGGTGAGCCAAGTATTCGTCACCTTTGTGATTGCAGGTTTTCTTTGTTTCCCAGCCGATGGGCAACAGAGTTCGCCGCCATCGAGTTCCGCGCCCTCGTCTGCGCCGCAGTCTGCGTCAGACACCGATAAGGCTAAGGATAAGGATAAGGATGACAAGGAGAAGGATAAGGGGAAGGATCAGAAGGCGCAGGGTACGAACGTCCCCGACAAGAATGCGGGGACTTCGAACGACCGGCTGTTTTATACTCTGCCCAATTTTTTGAGTCTGGAACATGGCGGCAATTTGCCACCGCTCACGGCGGGACAGAAATTCAAAGTGGTGGCGCGCGGTTCATTCGATCCGGTGATATATCCGTGGTACGGTTTTCTGGCGGCTCTCAGCCAGGCGGAGAACAGCGAACCCGGATACGGCCAGGGCTGGGCGGGATACGGCAAGCGGTACGGAGCAGCCTTTGCCGACGGGACGATCGAAAATTTCTTTACCGGCGCTATTCTGCCCTCGGTGCTGCATCAGGACCCACGTTTTTTCCAGTTGGGACACGGTAGCTTCGTGCACCGAACCTGGTATGCGGTCAGCCGTAATATTGTCACGCGAACGGATTCCGGGCATTCGCAATTCAATTACTCAGAAATTGTTGGTGGAGGAATGTCGGCGTTTATTTCCACTTACAGTTACCATCCTAGTTCGGATAAAACCGTTTCGAATGCCTTGAGCGTATGGGCAACACAATTCGGATACGACTCGATTACGATCGTGGTGAAAGAATTCTGGCCCGATATCCATCGCAAGTTATCGCATAAGCCCGCCGAAGTGCCGCAGCCGGTCAGTGCGAAGCCGTGAAGGCAGTGTGAAACTTATTGAGCGGCTGCCGGCTTGAAGATTATTCCCTGGCTGGTTCGGCTGTTCATGATGACGCGGATTGGGGCATTGAAGCGAAGATGGCGGACACATCCGTCTTCGTCTACGGAGGGTTGTTGGCTCAGCCACTGCCAATCCACGGAGCCTTCGCCTGCGTCGGGATTCACGGTGAAGTAGCCGATCTGGAAAGCGGTGAGGTTCTGGAAAAAATGGCTGCCTTGCGAAGGCATGACGCGAAAATCGCGGAAGCCGGCTTCAACGATGACGCGAGCGCCGGAGATTTCATCCCACTCGACAGGAATTCCAAGCCAGGGGTCGTTCGATCCCCAGCGGCCGACTCCGATCAGCAGGTAGGGGCGATTCTCGGAATTGAGGAAGCCGTTGAAATGGGACACAGCTTTCGCAACTTCCTGGCTGCGGCTGCGCTCGAAGCGTTGAGAGTCGACGACCACGACGTCATACAGATTCTCGATGCGGCCGTTGCCCAGCACCTTGCTGCTTTGGCACAGTAATTGTCGGGGATCGAGGTTGGTGACGGACAAGTCCTGATGGTCGCGTGAAAGGGTAAGCGGGCGGACTTGCAGGAATCCGAACTCTGCCGCTTCGGCCTCGCGACGCGGGAGGCGAACTGCGAACTCGATTTCAACGGGAATACCTAGAGCATCCTCGCCGGCTTTTACCAGCGTTTCGAGAATCGTGGGCAGAGGAAACATTCCGTGTTTGAGCATGGGGGCGAAACTTACGATGCGAACTCCGGGGCGACTCACACCGTCATAGACCGCCTGGTTGTCGACCGAATAAGTGGAACCGACGGCGGGCAGAGTGCCATCTGCTTCGGCGGCATCCAGGCCGAAACGCATTTCGTGCAAGTGGCCGGGACGGCCTTGTGGAGTGCCGTTTAGTGCGAGCGCCCAGAACTCGGTTTGAGAGTTGGCCAGGATGTCGTCTACCGAAGAAAATTGCAAGAGATTCTGCGGATAGCGGGGGCAGAAGCTCAGGCACTTGCCGCCATCGACTACGGCGCGGCCAAGTCCTAAAGCTACGGCGGCGATTCCGTCCGCGAATGTCATGGGCGGCACGGGATAGAAATTGTGCGAACGGACTACGCCAGAGAAATCGGGATAGAAGCGTTGTCCATGCGCGGTGCCGACGAGTTGTTGAACGATGACCGCCATCTTTTCTTCTTCGAGGCGGTAGGGAGTGGCGCGCACGTAGGCTTTGGCGTGGCGGCTGAAGGTGGAGGCGTAGACGCGCTTGATGGCATCGATCAACTCGGCGACGCGTACGGCGGACTGCGGAGACTGATTGCCCAGCATGAAAGTTTCATAGACTCCGGTAAAGGGCTGGTATTGGGAATCTTCGAGCAGACTGGATGAACGCACGGCCAGCGGATATTCGACCTCCGCGAGAAACATGGTCAAGTCCTGCTGCAGCTTTTCGGATAGAGAGGCGGCGAGAAATTTTTGCAGGATTTCGGCATCGTCTTCGCATTGTAAAGCGAAATCGAGCAGATTGTTATCGGCCATGAATTGATCGAATGCGTCGGTTGCCAGGACCAGAGCGGGCGGAACCGCGATGCGGATGCCGGGAAAGCGGCGCGTGATGCGATTCTTGCGCAGGAGATGGCGAACGAAAGCGAGGCCGCGGGCCTTGCCTCCGAGTGAGCCGGCGCCGATGCGCAAGAAATGCGACTCCGAGGGCTTGAAGGTATCGGCGTTGAAGTCGCCGATGAGCAGTTCACTTTGTTCACGCCGGTAGTCGTTGATCGAATCGATCAAGTCACTGCGCAGATGTTCCGGACCGGTGAAATCAGAAACCTTGCGAGGCCGCAACTTGGCGGCGAGGGCGAATTCAGTTCGCGCCATGAGCCAATGGGAGAAATGGTTACTCTGGGCGTGATAGGTGAGGCTTTCGGGTGGAACGGTCTGTAACTGTTCTTCGAGCTGATTTAGATCCTTGGCGCGGCCTACTTCTTTCAGATCGGGCAGGCGAAAAACGAAATCGCCGAAGCCGAAATGCTCGGTGAGAATGCGGCGCAGATCCTTGAGCAGGGTTGGCGAACGCTTGCGGAGAAACGAATATCCAGCGGCAAGGGCTCGCGGGCGAAACTCAGTGCGGCTGGTCTGGAGGACGACGGGGACATCGGGGACCAGCGCTCTCATGACGCGGGCCAGCTCAAAGCCCGCCTCGGGACTTAACTTGCCCTCCCAGGGAAACTCGACGTCGGAGACCAGGCCGAACAAGTAATCCCGGTACTCTTGCACCAACTGGGCGGCGTCCTCGAAATTCGAACTCAGCAGAATTTTCGGGCGGGCTTGCATTCGCACAAGTTTGTGAGCGACGTTGATGCCTTCCTGAATGACCCGCCGCGACTGCTTGATCAACTCGGTGTAGATGACGGGCAAGAACGATGAGTAGTAACGGATATTGTCTTCGACCACCAGCAACACGGGCACGCCCATGGCGCGCGTGTCGTGCAGAACGTTGCGCTTGTCCTCGATGTACTTGACGATGGCGATGAGTATGCGGGCGTTTCCCTGCCAGAGGAAAATTCGTTCGAGATCGGTGACCGGATTGCGGCTGATGAAGTTTTTTACTTCGCGATAGTCGTAGGCCAGGACAACCACGGGGACATCGAGGCCGGCGCGTTTGACTTCGCTGGCTAATTGCGCGGCGCTCATATCGCCGACGGCGAGGTTGGTGACGATCAGATTGAAGCGCGGCTGGGAACGCGCGAGTTCGAGAGCCTCGGCGCAGCTTGATACATGGGTGATGCCGGGAATTTGTTGCAGGTTCAATTCGAGTGATTCGTCGATTAACAACTCGTTGAGACGGCCGTCTTCGCGGAGGATGAAGGAATCGTAGAGGCTGGAGACCAGAAGGATATTTTGGACCTTGAAGGGCATCAGGTTGTCGAAGCCTTCGAGGCGGGCTTCGGCGTCGAGGAGGGGCTCGGCGATGGGGCGGAGGGACATTGAGGACTCGCGTGCTCAGGCCATCATAGATGTTTCAGCCGTCCCTCCGGGACGGGATTCCCCATCGTAATGCCGCACCCGGCGTTGGAAACGCCGGGCTATGATCAACCGTCCCTCCGGGACGAAGCGTGCGCTTCATTGCTTGCAACTTTAATTTCTACACCAGGCCCTGGTCGAGCATGGCGTCGGCTACTTTCAGGAAGCCGGCGATGTTGGCGCCGTTTACCAGGTTGCCGGGCGTGCCGTATTTCTCGGCGGTTTCGAAGCAGTTGCGGTGGATGGAGATCATGATTTTGTGCAGCTTGTCATCCACTTCTTCGCGGGTCCAGGAAATGCGCGCGCTGTTCTGCGACATTTCGAGACCTGAGGTTGCGACGCCGCCGGCATTTGCCGCCTTCGCCGGACCGTAGAGAATCTTGGCATCCAAGAACATCTTGGTTGCTTCGAGCGTGCTGGGCATGTTGGCGCCTTCGGCGACCAGCTTGATGCCATTTTTTATAAGGTTCGCCGCATCTTTCGCGGTGATTTCATTTTGCGTGGCGCTGGGGAAAGCGCAATCCGCTTTGATGTTCCACAGCGGGTGGTGTTCGAGCTTCATGTCGGTGGGCATGAAGATGGCTTTCTTGTAGCGATCGGAGTAATCGCGGATGCGGCCGCGCTTCACGTTCTTCAGTTCAAGCACATAAGCCAGTTTCTCGCGATCGATGCCATCGGGATCGTAGATCACGCCGTTGGAATCGGAGACGGTGAGCGGCTTGGCACCGAGGTCGAGCAGCTTCTCGATGGTGTACTGGGAGACGTTGCCGCTGCCGGAAACGAGGCAGAGTTTACCGACGAGCGAGTCCTTGCGGCTCTTCAGCATTTCTTCGGCGAAGTAGACGCAGCCGTAGCCGGTGGCTTCCGGACGAATCAACGATCCGCCCCAGTTCAGGCCCTTGCCGGTGAGCACGCCGGTGAATTCGTTGCGCAGGCGCTTGTACTGGCCGAAGAGGTAGCCGATCTCGCGTCCGCCCACGCCGATGTCGCCAGCGGGAACGTCGGTGTCGGGGCCGATGTGGCGCTGCAGTTCGGTCATAAAGCTTTGGCAGAAGCGCATCACTTCGTTATCGGACTTTCCTTTGGGATCGAAATCTGAACCGCCTTTACCGCCACCCATGGGCAGCGTGGTAAGGGAATTCTTGAATACCTGCTCGAAGGCAAGGAACTTCAAAATGCCAAGATTCACTGAGGGATGGAAGCGCAGGCCGCCCTTGTAGGGACCGATGGCGCTGTTCATCTCGATGCGAAAACCGCGGTTTACCTGAACATTTCCCTGATCGTCGGCCCAAGGGACGCGGAACATGAGGACGCGCTCGGGTTCGACGACGCGGTCGAGGATGCGATTGGATTGATACTCGGGATGCTTTGCCAACACCAGGCGCAGAGAATCGAATACCTCGCGCACGGCCTGATGGAATTCAGGTTCGGCGGGATTCTTTGCCTTGACACTGACCATTACATCTTCAATGTAGTCGCCGGGAGCTTTGATTCCGGGCGAAGTTAGAGTGCCAGAAGTCATATTCCTACCTCCGTAGGTACATCAGTTAGTCACCAAACTCATTGTGCTCGCCTTCGGGCCACCTGCAAGGACTTTGAGCACGGGGCGAGGTGATAGTTGTCACTCAGATACAGGGCAAATACGGGCCCTAGAAAGGATACGCCTGTTATCTCTGCAAGCAATCAATTTTGGTGGGTGATAAAGGTGATTGCGAACCGAGAGAGGCATGGGCTGCGGCAGCAACTTCTGCAATTGCCTGCGCGCAAAACCGTGCTATAGTGCCCACTTGAAATGGGGGAGCACGCTATGACAGAACCTCTTCGCCCCATGTCCACAGGCCAACTGCTGGACTACACCTTCAATCTTTACCGCAGGAATTTTCTTCTCTTCGTGGGCATAGCCACCGTAGGTCCGGCGGCTTACCTGCTTTTTCAACTGCTGACCGTGGGCTCGACGGTGGTGCCAGTGGGGTCGCGTGGCGCGACCGCGGCGGGCATGTCGTTTGGGTTGGGCATGCTGGCCGGAGTGATTGTAATGATGGCAGGGATGGCGATTTCGCACGCGGCGACGGTGAAGGCGGTTGCCGCCGTGCATCTAGGCCGCGGGATTACGATTGCCCGCGCTTATCGCGAGTTGAGTGGACGAGTTGGACGGGTGCTGGGGGTGTTCGCGCTGGTGGCGTTGATTTCGGGTGCCGCGGCGGGCGTGATCATCGTGATCGCAGTGCTGATTGGAACCATGGCCGTGGTTGGAGGGGCCAAGGCGGGGACGGCTGGAACTGTACTGGGAGTTATCGTAGGAATTGGTGCGGCGGTCATTGGAGGCATTGCCGCGATTGCAATTTACATTCGATATTCACTGGCGATTCAGGCTTGCGTGGTCGAGGATCTCGGGGTAACGGCCTCGCTAAAACGCAGCGCGGTTCTTTCCAAGGGCAGTCGCAGCCGCATTCTGACTATATATTTTGTGTTTGGAGTGCTCTCCTACATTGTGGCGCTGGGACTGGGAGGGATTGCCGGGGTGAGTGGAACGCTGCTGCATAATGCAATTCTGGGGCTGATTCTGATTTATGTGGCGACGTTTATCGCTGGGTCGCTGACCGGGCCGCTGGCAACGATTGGCATCTCACTTCTCTACTACGACGAGCGCGTTCGCAAGGAGGCGTTCGACCTGCAACTGATGATGTCGAGTCTGGATGGTCCTGCTGTGATGGCCGCAACCGCGGCACAAACTCCGGCACAAGTATGAAGTTGTTGCGACTGTTTTGCTGTGGGATTGCCCTGTTGGCGCTGCTGGCCTCGGGACAGGCTGCCGACCAGCCTGTGCTGAGCACAACACAGTACGTCGAACAACTGCAGAGTTATGAAGATGAAGTAGCGAGGCTCGCGACTTCGCCACAAGCAGCGCTGGCGCTGCGCGACTCCCTCACCGAAACGCTGCTGGTTCACACCACACGCGGAGACATGGCCGTCGACATGAGATTTCTTCGCGATGCGATGAATCGATTCCTGACGGCAACGGCGCAGGAGAAACCAAATATTATTGCGAGCATGGGCGCGCGGCTGAAGTCGATGCGCGCCGAGGCGGAACTCTATGAACAGCCGAGCCGCGGCGATAATGCGACACGAAAACGTCTTGATGAAATCCTGAGCGCGCGTGAATTCGACCGGGTTCGGGGACCGACAGCGCTGGAACTTTTCAGACAGCGGGTTCAGGCGTGGATTGCGAAACTGCTCAAGAAAATTAATCCGAAGATTCCCGACATTGAGGATGCAGGCCAGTGGTTTGTGTGGGGCATGATTGCGCTGGCGAGCGCGATTGCAGCCCTCTGGCTGTATCGGGTGTCACGGCAAAACCTGGGCTCAGGCACGCGCGAGATTTTACCTTTCCTGGCTTCATCGAGAAATTGGCGGGAGTGGCTTTCTGAGGCGCGCGCGCGCGCGGCCAACGGCGAATGGAGGGAAGCGATTCATCTGGGATTCTGGGCAGCGGTTTCACGGCTGGAGTCAGAGGGCGTGTGGGCACCGGATAAGACGCGCACTCCGCGGGAATATCTGAACGCGATTCCGGCTTCTTACTTGTCGAGGGAATCATTTGCCGCGATGACGCGGAAGTTCGAGACGAGTTGGTATGGAAGCCGTCCCACGACGGAGGCGGACTTTGCCCAATTCACGGCGCATCTGGAAAGGCTGGGATGCCGGTAACCGCAGGCGAGCAGCGCGGACTTATCGTGTTCGGAGTGGGGCTGCTGCTGGTGATGACGCTGGTGGCGTGGCTGAGCACAAAGCAAGGCAATCAGGGTGAAGGGTCGCCCTCGAGCTATAACGTGCAGCGCCGCGGAGCAAAGGCGGCGTTTCTTCTCCTGCAAAAGAGCGGTCATCCGGTGGAGCGGTGGAAGCAGGCGCCGGCACAACTGCCGGCAGACGCGAACGGGGTAATGCTGGTGCTGGCGGGGCCGGATTCTTATCCACGTGCGGACGAGATGAGCGGGATCGTACGGTTCCTGTTGCGGGGCGGCAACGTTCTTATTGCTGGTGTGCGTCCGGGTTCGTTTGTTCCTCAAGCCGCAGTGGAACCCGGAGAGCTGCGGGTTGGCTACACGGAGTGCAAGCCGGTTGCGCCTACGAGTCTCACGCGCGGCGGCGCGATCTCGCAGGATGGTGATCTGATTTGGGATTCTGCCAAGGACTCGGCGCTGGTTCACTACGTCGTTCACTCCAAAGAAGACAATAAGGAAAAGCCCGTGGTTGTTTCCTATGGCGTGGGTCAAGGACGGGTGATCTGGTGGGCGAGCGCGCTGCCACTGACCAATGCGGGCATCAGGGATCGAAGGAATCTGGATCTGCTGTTGAATTCGATTGGCGACAGCCGGCGAATACTTTGGGATGAGTATTACCACGAAGAGCACGCAATCAGTACGGCGCGCGCGGCAAACCCTGCGCAGCTGTGGGCGTTGGCACAGGCGGGATTTCTTGGGCTGTTGGTAATCCTGACATTCTCGCGGCGTAGTGGGCCAGTGGTGCCGCTGGTTCTGGAATCGCGCCTGTCGCCAGTGGAGTTCGTGGAGACTCTGGGCAGCGTTTTTCATCGTGCGAACGGAACGCAGGTTGCGGTAGAAATAGCGTTCAGCCGCTTCCAGCAGATCGCGGCGCGTCGGCTGGGAATTCGCGGAAGCGCGAGCGCAAAAGAAATTCTCGCAGCCATGGCGCAACGCGGGCTCAAGGTTGAGCCGGGAGTGGCTGCGCTGGTGGGCGGAAGTGACGAGGCCACTGGGGACACAGAGTTGTCAGAAAAACGCGCGCTCGAGCACGTGCGGGCGTTAAATGAGGCGACGCAGGTGCTCGAAGCGCCTGGATCTGCGGCGAAGGACAAGACGCAAGAGAAAGCGAAGGAATAAAAGCTGCATGCAGGCAATCTCGAAACTGGTAACTCACGGCCGCACGGAATTGGCAAAAGTGATCGTCGGCCAAAGCGATCTCATCGATGGAACCCTCACTGCACTGCTTTGCGGCGGCCACGCTCTGATTGAAGGCGTCCCGGGACTGGGCAAGACGCTCAGCGTGAAAGTGCTGGCGCGGGCATTGAATGTGACTTTTCAGCGCGTGCAATGCACTTCGGACTTGATGCCGGCCGATTTGCTGGGCAGCAATATTCTTAACTTGCAGAGCGGAACTTTTTCTCTGCACCAGGGGCCGATGTTCACCGATCTTTTGTTGGTGGACGAAGTGAATCGCATGCCACCGCGGACGCAAGCGTCGCTGCTGGAGTCGATGGAAGAGCGGCAGGTCACAATCGATGGTATGCGCCATGCCCTTTCGCCGTTGTTCACCGTGCTGGCCACGCAGAATCCGGTGGAGTTCGAGGGGACGTATCCGCTGCCCGAGGCGCAACTGGATCGTTTTCTGCTGAAGATCAAGATTGGATATCCGTCGGCGCAGGAAGAACTTGAAATTCTGGGGAAACACAATAGTCAGGTGCTGGCGTTAACCGACCAGACGGAAATTGCTCCCATCGAACCGGAAGTGCTGCAGGAAGCGCGCAGCGAATTGCGTCAGCTCAGGGTGGAGCAGTCGCTGCTTGGCTACATCTCTGAAATCACGCGCCGGACGCGGAATTGGCCGTCAGTGTCTCTGGGCGCGAGCCCGCGAGCCGGGATCTCTCTGATGTTGGTGGCGAAAGCTTTGGCAGCGCTCGCTGATCGTGACTACGTGATTCCCGATGACGTGAAGGCTGCGGCGCTTCCGGCGCTTCGCCACCGCATCGTGTTGCGTCCGGAGGCGGAACTGGAAGGGCTGGACACGGATCGCGTACTGAGTGACGTGCTGGCTGCGGTTGAGGTTCCGAAGTGAGTATTCCCCGTCCTCTCGAACCGCCAGCGGTAGAGGCGGCGGCGCAGCCTCATGGCCGGTTCGGCGGGGGCGCCGGGCCGCGGCTGTTGCTGCTGGCCGGCGTCGGTCTGGCATGGATTATTCCGGCGCTGTGGAATCCTACGTTTCTCTGGGCGATGCTGCTGTGGGATGCGCTGCTGCTGGTGGCTTTCGTGAGGGACTGGCTGCGGCTGCCGCACCCTGGACAACTTATCGTTCGCCGCGAATGGCGCAGTCCGCTTTCGATTGGCGTGGCCGCGGCGGTGAATCTCGCGATTGCAAATCAATCTTCGGTGGATGTTTCGGTTAGGACGGTCGATGAACTGCCGCCATCCAACTGGCATACCAACAAAACGATGTCGATAAATGTACCGGCGCACGCCACAGCCTCCGGAAATTACGAATATACGCCGGGCACGCGGGGTGACCTGCGGACAGGCAAAGTGTTTCTGAGATACCGGACTGGATTTCTGATGGCAGAACGCTGGGCGCTTGCCGATCTCCGACAGACGGTTCGCGCCTATCCCAATTTCGAACATGCGCGCAAACATTCGGTTTATCTGGCGCGCAGCCGCCAGCTCGAGTTGCAGATGAGAATGATGCGGATGCGAGGGATTGGCTCCGATTTCGAGAGTCTGCGCGAACACCGCGAAGGGGATGAGCTGCGCAACGTGTGCTGGACGGCGACGGCGCGGCGCGGGAAGCTGGTTTCGAAAACCTATCGCGTGGAACGCAGCCAGGCGGTTTGGATCGTACTGGATTGCGGCCGCTTGATGCGCGCGCGCACCGATGGCTACAGCAAGCTCGACCGAGCGGTGGACGCGGCGCTCTGCGTCGCGCAACTTGCGATCTATTCGGGTGACCGGGTTGGACTGCTGGCGTATGGACGAGCAGTGAATCAGCGGGTGCTGCCCGGACGCGGCGCCACTCAGATGCGGCAAGTTGTGGAACAACTTGCGTTGGTCCGCGACGAAGTGCCGGAAGCCGACCATGTCCGCGCGGCCGCGAGCCTGCTGACGTTGCAGAAACAACGGGGGCTGATCATTTGGATTTCCGATCTGGCGGAGACGGCGATGACTCCCGAAGTGATCGAAGCAGCGGGGCAAATGCTTTCGCGGCACCTGCTTTTATTTGTGGCGATTGCGCAGCCCGAATTGAAGCAGCGGGCACAGCAGAGTCCGGCTTCGGCGGCAGCGATGTACGAAGTGGTGGCGGCCCAGGAAATGGTTTACCAGCGCGAACTGCTTCTGGGACGTTTGCGGGAGCGCGGCGCGCTGTGCATCGAGGTTGAGCCGTCGCGAATATCAGCCGCGGTGCTTAATCAGTATTTGATAGTCAAGGAAAGGAATCTGGTGTAGGGATTTTGTTTTGGCCGACGCTTGGGCTTCGGCTGACCGAGACGCAATGAAAACCAGCCGCTGCTTAGGTCTTGTGGGTGGGCTTGGAGTAGGCGCCACCGTTCATTATTACGAAAAGCTGGCCGCCGGGCTTGAGGCACAAGGCCGCGTACTGGATGTTGTAATTGTCCATGCGGAGACATCGAGGGTCTTTGAATATGTGCAGGCGAATGATCGCGATGGATTGGCTGAATATCTAAACGGCTATATCCGACGGTTGAAGGCTGCGGGAGCCGAGGTGGCCGCGATCCCGGCAGTGACTCCACATTTTTGCGTGCGGGCGCTCATCGCCACTTCGCCGCTGCCAATATTTAATATCTTCGATCCTTTGAGGCGCGAGGTTGGGGCGCGAGGAACAAAGCGGGTGAGCGTGTTTGGCACTCGTTTCGTTATGGAATCGGGACTTTTTGGCGAACTGAGTGGAGTTGAAATTATCCAGGTGCAGGCCCACGAGATGGATTACATCCACAACACGTATGTCGAGCTGGCGCGTGAGGGTAAAGGCACGAAAGAGCAGCACAAAAAGCTTACGGCTCTTGCGCACACGCTGGTGCGGCGCGATGGAGTGGAGGCGATCATTCTGGCGGGAACGGATCTTGCGCTGCTGTTCGATGAGAAGAATACTGATTTTCCTTACTTCGATTGCGCGGCGTTGCACGTTCGGGAGATTCTGAACGGGTTGCGTGAGCCGCGGTAATTCCCTCCGAGGCTAAAGCCCGGATTTTTTTGAGTTCTGGCGGCACGGCTGAAACCGTGCCCTTCCCAAAACCAGC
Organism: uncultured Acidobacteriota bacterium; assembly: GCA_963842075.1. GTDB lineage: Bacteria > Acidobacteriota > Terriglobia > Terriglobales > Acidobacteriaceae > Sulfotelmatobacter. The sequence goes on from CAWJFA010000028.1 coordinate 149,159, forward strand.
TATATAGTTGGTTCAGTTCTGGCGTTGCCTTTCCGAGTTGCAACTAGTCTATCTCTGGTTTTGTTGAAATTGATTTTGTGCGCGAGCCGCTCCAGAGGTATGCGATCAGGAGCGTGAAGAGGGCGGCTGCCGCGAAGAATTTCATGGGTGCGGGAGTTGACGATGGAGAAAAGAAGGCCTCGATGGTGCCCGCCACGATGAGCATGGGGATCACGCCTACCAGCAGACGAACGGCTTCCGTGCCGCCAACGGCCAGCGAATCGCGGCGCGACAAGACTCCGGGGAAGAGCAGCGCGCGGGCGAGGCGGAGGCCGGCGCCCCCGGCGATGAAGATGGCGGGAAGTTCGAGAACGCCGTGCGGCGATACGAAGCTCCACAGTGGAATGCTCATACCGTAGATGGCGCAGGCCGTGCCGATCACGCCGATCATGATTCCATTGAAAAAGAGCAGATACAGGGTGCCGATTCCTGCGGTGATGCCCGCGGCAAAAGTCACGAACGACACGGAGAGATTGTTGGTCATGATGGCGCTGGAGGCCTGGGGTTTGACGGAGACGATTGAGTGCGTCCACATCTCGTGGCGCTCGATACTCTGCACCAACTGCGGCGGAAGAAACTCTCGCATATAATCCGGATCGGAGAGGACGAAGAAAGTCCCGGCAATCGCGCCTACCAAGAAAATAGCGGTGGCCACTGCGGTGTAGGGCAAGAACTGGCGGAAGATGCGGGGATACTCACGGCGATAGAATTGCCAGATACCGCCTACCGTTTTTTTCTGGCCTGAGTAAATTGCGTTGTGAGCGCGGCCCAGCAGTTGATTCAGATAGCGGGATTGCTGCACACTGCTGGGGTCACCACGGACGGCGGAAAGGTCGGTAGCGGTTTGGCGGTAGAGCAAGCCGAGTTCGCGCAATTCGCCGCGGCTGAGCGCGTGCAGTCCTTGCTGCTTTACTCGCGCCAGCAGTGAGTCCAGCCGCGACCAGTACGGCTGGCGCTTGTTGAGCCAGGAAACGGAGATCATATTTTGGACCCCATTTTGGACCCCAGCTTGGACCCCAACTTACAACCCGGTTTGAACTCCAGTTTGGATCCGACGGAAAAGCTTACCATTGAAACGCCGGAACAGATCTCGCTAGAGTTTCCTTTGGCGGGGGTGGGCAGCCGTGGCTATGCTCTGTGCGTTGACACGCTGATTCAGGTTATCGCCGCGCTGGTGGTCTTCCTGATCGTGGCATTCACGGCTCGCGATCTGGGACGGTCGTGGGTGCTGGCTCGAAATTGGGAAGTGGCGATCGCGCTATTTCTTCTTTTTTGCCTTTACTGGGGTTACTTTGCGATCTTCGAGATTCTGTGGAACGGCCAGACTCCGGGCAAGCGCCAGGCCAAGATCAGAGTGATTAGCGCGAGCGGGCGGCCGATCACCGTGTTCGAGGGCATTGGCCGCAATTTTATGAGGGCGATCGATTCTCTGGGATTTTATTTTGTGGGTGCCGTGGCTTGCGCGATCGACAAACAGAATCGCCGTCTGGGCGACATGGTGGCGGGGACGGTGGTGGTGCATGAGCTTGAAGAGCAAGGGGTCTTTTACTGGTATGGACAGGAGAAATCGGCTGCGGTGCCGTCAGTGACTCATGAAGTTGCGGCGCTGAGCGATCAGGAATTTCAACTGGTTGAGACTTTTCTTTCGCGGCGGCTGGATATTCCAAACTTGCAGCGGCTGGAGTCGGCGCGAGCTATCGCGGACCGGATGGGAGAACGTTTGCATATTCCCAAGGAGCAGCGGACTTCGGACGAAGGGTTTCTGGAGGAAGTCTCGAGGCGATATCGCGATGCGGTGCGGAGGAGCTAGGTTTCCTCACAGGATTTTCTCATGGGTGTACCCGTTCGCGGCGAGAGCTGAGATTAGTTCGGCTATATGGTCAGGGCCGCGAGTTTCCATGGTGATGTCGATGGCGGTGTCTCCGAGATTCACGTTGTGGTAGGCGCGGTCGTAGGAGGTCTCGACGATGTTGGCACGATGTTGGGCGAGAATGCCGGTAAGGCGGTGCAGGGCTCCAGGATAATCGGGAAGGTGGACGCGCAGACGAACGAGTCGACCATCTTTGACCAAGCCGCGCTCGATGATGCGGGCCAGCAAAGTGACATCGATATTGCCGCCACTGACGATGACGACGATTTTCTTTCCGGCCTTGTCACGAATCATCGGGATCCGTCGATTGACTAGAGCGGCGAGGGCCGCCGCACCTGCTCCTTCAGCGAGAATTTTCTCTCTTTCCAAGAGCAGGAGAACGGCGTTTGCGATTTCTTCTTCTTCCACCGTGACGATGTCATCTACATACTTCTGAATAAGAGGAAACGTGCGCTCTCCGGCGCGGCGAACCGCGATGCCATCGGCGATGGTCACGGCTGCGGGCAAGGTTACAGGCTTTCCTTCTGCCAGCGCGACCTTTACCGAAGGCAAGCGCGCGGGCTGAACACCGATGACCTGGATGCGGGAATTAGTTTCTTTCAAGGCGCAAGCGATGCCGCCGATCAGACCGCCTCCGCCGATGGGAACAATGACGGCCTCAAGGTCGGGATGCTGCTCGAGCAATTCGAGTCCAAGAGTTCCCTGCCCGGCAATCACGGCGTCATCGTTGAAGGCATGAACAAAGGTGAGATGGTCCTGCGCGCTGAGCCGCATGGCTTCGTCGTAGGCCTCATCGTAATTCGCACCGTGAAGCACAACTTCGCCGCCGTAACCGCGGGTTGCGGAGACTTTGATCAACGGCGTCGCGAGAGGCATGACGATTCTCGCGTGGATGCCCAAGTTGGAGGCGTGGTAAGCGACGGCCTGCGCATGGTTGCCAGCCGAGGCTGCAATTACTCCCTGAGAGCGTTCTTCGGCGTCAAGACTTAGAAGCTTGTTGAGCGCGCCGCGTTCTTTGTAGGCGCCGGTTCTCTGCCGGTTCTCAAGCTTGAGGTAGATAGAGTTTCCGGTGAGTTCGGAGAAAGTTTCGGAGCGCGTGCATGGGGAAACATGGATGGATTTGCGAATGCGGCCGAGCGCAGCCTCAATGTGGGAGAGATTGACCATGCAAGCGCAACGGCAGCGCGATTTGCCATTCTACTTCAGAAACGTTGAAGCTTCACGATACCGCACGGCACGGGGGAAAAGAGGCGACGCTTCGCGCGACTCGCTCAGATTGCCTTCGACTTCGCTCAGGCTCTCACTGAGCAAAGAACGCTTTTGGGGAATGACAGCCACTTGCGCGATAGCGGAAAAATCCATCCGGCGCATTAAAAATGACGATTGTACTTCAGCGACATTTCCAATTACACCAGTAACATGGCGGAAAGTCGCCTCACATTCGCGGCCGATCATGATGCGTGCGGCGTGGGCTTTATTGCGCAGCTGGGCGGACCTGCGTCTCATGCCGTGGTCGAGCGCGGCCTTGACGCGCTAGTGAGGCTTTCGCATCGCGGCGGTGTGGACGCGGACGGACGGAGCGGCGATGGGGCCGGGCTGCTGGTCGCGCTTCCGAAAGATTTTTTCCGGAAGGCGGCTCGTGCCGACGGAATGGAATTGCCGGACGAATTTGGCGTCGGCATGGTGTTTCTTCAGCGGGGGCAGCAATCACTTGCGGTAGATGCAATCCAGGCCGCGGTGGCGAAATTTGATCTCAGATTCGTGGGCTGGCGGGCGGTTCCTACGGACGCTTCGATTCTGGGACCGCGTTCGCGCGACTCTTTGCCAGTTGTGCGGCAATGCTTTATTGCGCCGGCCAGGACGGCCGCGAAACTGGAATCATTCGATTTTGAGCTGCAACTCTTCCGGCTTCGGCAGGAGCTTGAATCGATTTCCGATTCCGGCTACTACTGCTCGCTTTCAGCGAGAACTATTGTCTACAAGGGATTGCTCACTCCCGAGCAACTGGCTCCTTTCTATTCCGATCTGAATGACCCGGAGTTCGCCAGCGCGTTCGTAATTTTTCATCAGCGGTACTCAACCAATACGCAACCTAGCTGGTCGCTGGCGCAACCGTTTCGATTTGTGGCGCACAACGGCGAGATCAATACCATCAGCAGCAACCGGCGCTGGTTTCAGGCGCGAGCGAGTACGCTGCGCCGCGACCTGGGACTGGCGGACGACGCGAAGTTGCTGCAGCGGGGAATGAGCGACTCCGCGAGTTTTGACAATGCGCTGGAAGCTCAGGTTCGGAGCGGCTCGAGCATTGCAGAAGCAGCGTTGCGCCTGGTGCCGCCAGCATGGGAATGCGACGAGAGCCTGAACGCCGGGTTGCGGCAATTCCTGGCTGGCAGTGCCCCCGAGCAGGAACCATGGGACGGCCCGGCGGCCCTGATCTTTACTGATGGCCAAGTCGTAGGCGCCAAGCTGGATCGAAACGGGCTGCGTCCGCTGCGGTATACGCTGACCGCGGATGGATTGCTGATTGTGGGCTCGGAGGTCGGCATTACCGATCTCTCGGACAAGGAAGTGATCGAGCGGCAGCGTTTGGGACCGGGCGAGATGCTGATTGCCGATCCAGCGAGCGGAACATTATTCCGGCCGAATGAGATTGGGCGGCTGATGCCAGGCGTAAAGAGCAGGACTGCGACGACAGTGATTCCGGCGAAACACAAAGCTGCGCCTGCCAATGGTGACGGAAACCGATTCATGGCGGCCTTCGGCTGGACTGAAGATCAATTCCGCATGCTCTTTGAGCCGCTCGTCGAGCACGGCCAGGAGCCGCTGTGGAGCATGGGAGACGACGCTCCGCCGGCTTTTCTGTCGGGCCTGCCGCGTCCGCTTTGGGATTACTGCAAGCAACGGTTTGCCCAGGTAACCAATCCGCCGATCGACCCGCTGCGCGAGAGCCACGTGATGTCGCTCGACGTGTATCTGGGCAAAAGTTCGAAGCTGAGTTCTCCGCTGCTCGATGCCGGACAAATGGACGCGCTTGCAGAAACCCTGCCAACCATCCACCGGATTGACTTTAGTTTCGAGGCGGCGGGAGGCGTTGATTGCGCCCGCGAGGTTCTGAGCAGAATCCGGGAAAAGGCTTCGCTGGCAGCGGGGAGCGGCAGGGCAATCCTGTTAAGCGATCGTGCGGTTGGTGATACGCGGGCCGCTGTGCCGGCGCTGCTGGCTGTTTCAGCCGCGTGGCAAGCAATGACCGGAGCTGGCGCCTGGAAAGTGCCGCTGATCGCTGAAACAGGCCAGGTTCTTGATACGCATCATGTTGCTCTATTGGCTGCGGCGGGAGCGAGCGCGGTATATCCGTATCTTGCTATGAGTCTGGCTGCCCGTGCCGATTTCAGCGGACCTGCGCGATACCGAGCTGCGATTGAAAAGGGTCTTCGCAAAGTGCTGGCGCGCATGGGTATCTCGACCATGAGCAGCTACCGGAACAGCCAGATGTTCGAAACCATCGGCATTGATCCGGCGGTGTGCGACGAATTCTTCGAGGATGCGGGCCGGACGCTCGGCGGCACAACACTGGACGAATTGTTGCAGGACTGCATTACGTGCCATGCCACGGGTTTCGGATCTTCTGCGGCGGAGTTCCGCGACGCCGGGTTATATCGCTTTCGCCGCAACGGGGAGCAACACGCGAGTTCACCCGAGCTGGTAAGGCGAATGCACCGCTTCATCAAGTCTCCAACGCCTGCGAACCAGGCGGCCCTGGCCGTGTTGTCGGGAGAAAGAAAGAACGTTGCGGTAAGGGACTTGCTGGAGTTCCGGCCGAACCAGTCTTCATCATCATCATCTTTGCCTTTGGACGAAGTGGAGAGCGAGGTTTCGCTGCTCAGCCGATTCAGCACGCAGGCTATGTCGCTGGGGGCAATTTCGCCGGAAGCTCATCAAACGCTGGCCATCGCCATGAACCGGCTGGGAGGACGCAGCAATACGGGCGAGGGTGGTGAAGATCCAAGCATCTATTGCGACCGGCCCGAGGCGAATAACCGAGTGAAGCAGGTGGCATCGGCGCGATTTGGAGTTACCGCGGAATACCTGGTGCATGCCGATGAAATCGAGATCAAGATGGCGCAAGGGTCGAAGCCCGGCGAGGGCGGCCAACTGCCTTCGGTGAAGGTTACACCTTATATAGCGCGTCTGCGGCACGCCATCCCGGGAACGTCGTTGATTTCCCCGCCGCCGCACCACGATATCTACAGCATCGAAGACCTGGCACAGTTGATCTATGACCTTCGCGCGGTTAATCCGAATGCGCGCATTGGGGTGAAGCTGGTTTCGAGTTCTGGAGTCGGCGTAATCGCAACCGGCGTGGCAAAAGCCGGCGCGGACGTTATCACGATCAGCGGCCACGATGGCGGAACCGGCGCATCGCCTCTTACTTCTATCAAGAATACCGGGCTGCCCTGGGAAATAGGTTTGCGGGACGCGCACAGCGCGCTGGTCCGGGCCGGACTGCGTGCCCGCGTGAGACTGCGTGTGGATGGCGGGTTGAAGTTCGCACGCGACGTTGTGGTTGCGGCTCTGTTGGGGGCTGAGGAATTTGGCTTCGGCACCGCTGCGTTGCTGGCCATTGGCTGCGTGATGGCGCGCCAGTGTCACCTGAATACTTGTCCGGTTGGGATCGCGACTCAGGATGAAACTCTGCGGGCGCGGTTCACGGGGAATCCGGAGATGGTGGAGACTTTTTTTCGAGCGCTGGCCGCCGATGTTCGCCAATTGCTTGCTGGGATTGGTGCGGGATCGATCGACGAGATCCTGGGAGCGGTCGACCGGTTGCAGGCGCGTTCAGCGGAGGCTGAAGTTAGCGTGAAGTCTTTGCTGCAGCCTGTTGTTGATGCGCCCGCGCAGTTTCCGTGTCCGCATGAGGATAGCAGCGCGCTTCACGTGGAACTGAATCGCGTGGTCGATGATCTGGAATCGCTCTCGCTTCGTCCTTATCCTTATCGTTTTGCCATCACTAATGAGGATCGCGCAGTGGGCGCGCACTTCAGCGGCGAAGTGTTGCGCCGCTTTGAAGCGTCGACCGCTGACATGAGCCGGGTCGACTGCGAATTTGTAGGCACGGCCGGACAAAGCTTTGGCGCGTTTCTTATTTCCGGCGCGAATTTCCGGCTGATCGGGGAAGCGAACGATTATGTAGGCAAAGGTCTGTGCGGCGGCAGCATCGCCATTTCCGCGGCGGGCGAGGCCTCGCATCGTGGAGATGTTCTGGTGGGAAACACTGTGCTCTACGGAGCCACGTCCGGCGAACTGTTTGTGGCAGGGCGTGCGGGAGAACGGTTTGCGGTCCGCAACAGCGGCGCGCTGGCGGTGGTGGAAGGCGTTGGACGCCACGGATGCGAATACATGACGGCGGGCGTGGTGGTGATTCTCGGCCCCGCAGGACGCAATCTGGGAGCGGGAATGACTGGCGGGCTCGGCTACCTATTGTGCAACGACGCCGACGAGCCGGCGAATCAAGATCTAATGAACCGCGACTCGGTGCGATTCTCGACTCTTGAGCCACAAGAAGAGCAATGGCTGAGGCGTATTTTTCATCGGCACGTGCAACTCACGGGCAGTCCGCGCGCGGCTGACCTGCTCTCCTGTTCCATTCTGCCCTTGCTGCGGGTTGAGCCGGTGGCGCCTCCGTGTTCGGTCGAGGAGACTTGGGCTCCGATTCTGGCGCGCCTCGCAGCCGAGGAAGCGCGGACTTATGGACGCGACAGACTTCTCTCTTCCGAAAGGCCAGTCGTGCAGTGAAGGTTCTAGTGGGGCACGCCTATAATGCCTGGGGCCCGGCTAGAGTAGAGCCGGGATGGCACCACGCCGCAGAATCCGAATGCTTTCTTGCTCGACCTCTTTCTTGAGCTGGAGCAATTCCTGGTTCTGGGGAAATAGTTGAAGACCGCAAGTGATAACTGTTTCTGCTGTCCTCCACTCTTTCATGTGAGCGCGAATGCTGGCGGCGCGGGCGATGGTTGCGGGAGTGGGAAGTTCGACGGCCAACCGCTCCGCGGCCTCCGCGGCCTGCGTCATCATCTCCGTCAGAATATAGGCCTTGATTACGCGGTCGTGCATTTCAAACATCTCGGGATTCGCCTTCAGCGCCTTGGTGAGCCGGGCCAGACCATTCTTCTTCAATCCCAGCCGGACCTCGGTCAAACCTAACTTGCTGGCGATACGCGCGTCTTCCGGAAGGATGCCGAGGGCATGGAGGTAGGCGGATCGAGCCTCTTTCAACCGGCCCAGGTTATAGAGCGCATCGCCGCGAACATTTTCTCTCTCTCCCCCAGCCCTGCCTTTCAGAGCAATGGAGGAAAGCAGTTCCAGAGCGCGTTCATCCGCCTGGATTTCTACGTAGAGATTGGCCAGCGAAAGAGTTGGAACAGAGGGATAGTTTGGGTTGAGAAGCAAAGCTCGATTGAAGCACTCAATGGCGGCTGAATAGTTCCGAAACTGCTCGTATTCCTGCAACCCAAGTTCAGTCCATGCCTCCGGATCTCTGGGTGAATCTTTGACTTTGAGCCGGCCCAGATTTCGGTAAAATTCGTTTTTCGAATGAAGCTCAGCGCCAGAGCACAGGTGGCCGAAGTGATGGATCACGAAATTGGCGGGGGCAAGCTCCAGGCCTAGAGCACGAATGCGCGGCTCGACATGCTCGTGCACCCTGCCGACATAATAAATTTCAGGATGACGGCGAAACAGGCGGCAGTTCGCGAAGTCGGCATAGGCCCCAGCTCGTTGCGCTCGCGGCATCCGGGAATCGTTAGGCTTGATGGAAGGCGCATGTCCGCCAGAGCCAAATTTGACGGGAATGTAATTTCTCAAGGTTACGAGATAGCCGCCAACTCCGGCATTAGCCAAGAGTGATGGAATTTTAAGGGTGGCCTGGGAATCGAGTTCTTCGTCATCGTCCATCACCAGCGCCCAATCGGTAGTTAGCGCCCGTATTGCGGCATTGCGGGCCTGCGCAAAATCGTCCTGCCATGGACACTCGAACACCTGGGCACCCAACTCCCGCGCCAGTTGAACGCTTCCATCGCTCGATCCCGTATCCGCGATTACGATCTGAACCACCAAACCGGCCACGCTCTGAACACACTCTCGCAAAGTTTCCGCGCCATTCTTAACGATCATCGCCAAGCCAAGGGACGGCATTCGTTTTCTTCGCGCGGCGCAATCGCACCAAGCCACAATGAGCGCTGACTATGTGGATCGGCTGATCGACCCTTTTCTTTAGAAATCGTCCATGCGTTTGATTACCCTTGCGCTAGTCCGCGATTACGTCGTTTCGGACCGCACTTATGCCCAATAGCGGCGACAACAGCGATGCTGCGTAGCAGAGTTAAGTTCGCTATAATCTCCCATGGATTTCGATCAACTCGTCACGTTCCTCGAGGTTGCCCGGCAAGGCAGTTTCTCGCGTGCCGGGGAGAAAGTCTTCCGCTCGCAATCTGCAGTCAGCGCACAGATCCGCCAACTGGAACAGGAGTATGGCGACCGTCTGCTGGACCGTTCCGGCAAAACTGTCAAACTAACTCCTGCCGGTCAAGTCTTCCACGAGTACGCATTGCGCATGAGAAAGTTGCGCGACGAATCGTTGGTGGCCGTGGCTGATCACGGCCACACACCGCGGGGGACGCTGATGGTCGGAGCCAACGAAGCCACCTGCCTTTATGTTCTGCCGGAAGTTTTCGGCGAATATTGCCGCCGTTATCCCGACGTGCAGATCAGCATCTACCGCAACTTCACCTACAAAATTGTCGAGAAGCTCGAAAACGGTTCTCTCGATGTAGGCATACTTAGCCTTCCGGTGCAATCTCCGAGCCTCAAGGTGCAGGCAATTTTCCGCGACCGGTTGATGCTGATGGTGAGCCCCAAGAATCCTTTAGCGAAGCTGAAGTCGGCGACCATAGCGGACGTTGTGAAACATCCTCTTCTGCTTCCGAAAACCGGTCACACGCGCAGATTGCTGGATAAGCTTTTTCGTGAATACAACACCGAACTCAAAGTCAGAATGGAGTTGCCCAGCATAGGAATGATCAAGAGCTTTGTGGCCGCCGACTTGGGGATTTCGCTGATCAGCGCGTCTTTTGCGCGCGATGAAGTGACGGCGGGCCGGGTGAAGTTGATCGAACTGGAAGGGGCGGAACTGTGGCGCGAACTGGGGATCGCTCATCGCCGGGACCGCACGCTCTCCGTGGCTACGAAGACGTTTGTCACGGTCGTGCGGCAACTCTCAGACTATCTGAAGAGAACGGATGTTCCGGCGACTAAGTAGTGTTCTTTTTCGTGCCGTCGTTTCCGGCCAGGTGAAGACCCGACTTAGTGGGACGTACACTCCTTGTCGATAGTCTTGATCGAGGTGATGGTCAAGGTGACTGGCGCAGCGGAACCCGTCTTATTCAACGCGTCCGAGCTTGTGCTCATCGTCGGTGATTCAGTTCCCGTTACTTCCACCCGTTGTCCCAGGTAATGGCGAAGTTTGATCTTGCCGGTGGCTTGAAGTTCGTAAGTCATGCCTGGGTTTTGCTTGGTCAGTACGTAATCGCCGCTGAATCGGCCGACGCAACCCTGTAGGGTTTTCTGATCCTTGCTGTCTTTTGAGTTATGCTGGTTGGAGTCACTGGGAGTACTGCCTTGTCCCAGAAGAAAAGCGCCTGAAAGCAACAGAGCAGCGAATAGCTTTCTCATCTTAAGACCTCCGCCTAAAAACCTCCGCACATGGATTTTACTCCTTGGCCTGCTCGGATCAGTGTGTTCGGAATCGATATGCTCGGATCAATCATTGAAAAGAATGGAGCGGGAGACGGGGATCGAACCCGTGACATCCAGCTTGGGAAGCTGGCGTTCTACCGCTGAACTACTCCCGCTCATTGGCGTTGGGCGCTTGCGCGTAAGCCAACCAAAGTCTAGCACTCGGTGGGTTGGGAAACAATCTGTGGGAATGAATCGGAGGCCGCTCGCAGGGCGTCGAGGGCAGTCTTAGCGTGCTCCCTCAGCGGCTAAAGCCTTTCATCTACGCCCGACGTACGGCACGACTGAAGTCGTGTCCTTCCCGAGCTAATCCTTCCCGAGCTAAACCAGGACAAGACTGAAGTCGAGCCCAGCCCGGGCTGAACCTACTGCACGACTGTCGGGCTCTTCCCGAGGTGAGAGGCAACGGGTTGTGGAGCGGGCTGTTAGACTGGCTGAAGAGAACAAAATGTCATCCTCATCATCGACGTCAACAGTCTCCACCAGGAAACACGCATTCACTAGCGCCGCAAGCGATCGGGCGCCAGCTCCTGAGCCTTCATTTTCTGAGCGGGCGCGCACCCTGGTCTACGTGGGGCGCATCGGCAGCCTTTCGACGCTGTCGCGCAAGCAGCCGGGATTTCCGTTTGGATCGGTGATGCCCTATGGGCTCGATTCACGCGGGCGTCCCATTTTCCTCATTAGCACAATGGCTATGCATACGCAGAATCTGCAGGGGGATCCGCGCGCCAGCCTGCTGGTAACTCAGCCTGATGCCAGTGGCGATCCGCTGGGGGCATCGAGAGTGACGCTGGTGGGAAATGCTGTCACGGTGCCTGAGGCAGAGATCGCAGAAGCGCGCAAACTGTATCTGGAGCGCTACGCAAACAGTAAATACTGGGTTGACTTCGAAGATTTTTCCTTTTACCGAATGGATGTGATTGACGTTTACTACGTGGGAGGCTTCGGTGTGATGGGGTGGGTGCAGGCATCGGACTATGACCGGGCGCAACCTGATCCGCTTGCCGATTCGGCGTCCGGCATTGTCGAACACATGAATGCCGACCACAAGGAGGCGCTCGTCCTGCTCGCGCGCCGCTTTACCGGCATTGAGGCGGAACAGGCGGTGATGACTTCGGTGGACCGCCTTGGCTATCATGTGCGCTTGAAAACCCAGGACGGGATGAAAGGCATGCGTATTGGTTTCCTGCGAGAGGTGAGCACTCCTGCAGACGCTCGAAAAGTTCTGGTGGAGATGGTGCAACAGGCGCGGCAGGGATCCTGAGTTGGGTTCTATTTAGTCCAAATACAAAGGAAAATGCCCGAAACTCTTGCGAGTCTCGGGCATTTTTTGCTACTCAGAAAGCGGTCGCTTAGACAGCCTGAACGTTCTCCGCTTGCCAGCCCTTGGGGCCTTTGGTCACGTCGAACTGCACGGTTTGGCCTTCTTGCAGGCTGCGGAAGCCTCCCGCCTGAATCGCGGAGAAATGCACGAAAACGTCCTCGCCATTCTGACGGCTGATAAAGCCATAGCCCTTGGCGTCGTTAAACCACTTCACTGTTCCTTGTTCTGCCATTGTTGATAGTCCTATTCTTGTTTCTTTGGATTGTGCTGAGAAGATTCGCTGCTAGTGAGGGGGTGACGCTGGTTGGCGATACCGACCTTCAATTGCTTGTGAGTCAAACTTAGCTGGTTTTAATTGTACACAAAGTAGAGAAATTGTTCAACTTTTTTGCGAATGCCTTGATTTGACGGGGCTGGTACCGGTTCTCGCGGCCGTGGAAGCCTGGGGCATGAGCTCTCGCTACTTTCGAGTGGGATGTTTACTCGGAATATCCATCGGAGTTGCCGTCGAGGTCATCATCGTTATCATCTTCCTCGTCTTCTTCATCTTCTTCGTCTTCCTCCTGTGGCTCTTCTCGAACCGAAACGTTCCCGGCTGGGGACAGAGCAGCAGCACGGCCCAGATTCGAAGGCAGGAGATCGGTGAATGGGAGATCGGTGACCAGGAAATCGGTGAGTATGAGATCCGCGTGTATTGGAAGCATGCTGCCCATTGCCCAATTATCTGTCAAGAAATGACGCGCCGGAAAATTCGTAGGAACGAACGCGTGGGGTTCATCCGGCGCGTCAACTGCTGTTTGCTGCCTCTCAGCTGCAACTCAGCTACAACTTTGCGAGCAATAATATTAGTTCTCGATGCCGGAGTCTGTTCAGATTTATACACTTTGTGTGCGTAAGTTGATCTGGTTCCATTTTGAAACGAGCGAGGGTTTTTCAAACGATTTTCAGAAGTTTTCGTTGACATCAAGAAATTTCGTGATTAGCTAAAGGCACTCACTGCCGCAGATGTGCGCAATCGCAACTGGTTCACATGCCGCAAGAAATAAGGAACTTTATGGGGAGCTTCTACACGGATGTGATCTCGCGGGATGCGCGTTTTGGCTCGATGGTCCGCATTGGCGATGCTTCCCTGCTCGAGCCGATGACTCGGAAACTGGTGGAACGGGTGGTGACGTCGGCGCGACAGATGGGAATTGAAGTGATGATCTATGAAACCTATCGCAGCCAGGAGCGCCAACAGGAACTCTTCAACAACGGCGCGACAAAACTAAAAACGGTGGGCGTGCATCACTACGGGCTGGCATGCGACATCGTGCGCGTGGCCGGCGGAGAGCCTTCGTGGAAAGGTGATTTTTCTTTCCTGGGGCAGCTGGCACAGAGCTCCGGGCTAATTTGGGGCGGAGACTGGGGCGCTCCTCACATCAAGCATAGCTTTGTCGACAGCGTGCACGTGCAGCGTTGCACGGTGGCGCGGCAGGGCGATCTTTTTGCCGGCATCTGGTACCCGGACGAAACCTACAATCCGTACGACGATGCACAACATCTTTTTGCAGACGCGAGAAAGCAGCCGTCGACGGCACGCCCAAGAACCGGTAAGTACAAAACAAATAACAAACGAGCATAGTCAGGACTTAACGCTGCCAGGCGTTTTCCGGGCTGCTTTGGCCTCTCGGGCAGGATTCCGCAGAGTTCGAAGCGCATGGATTACTATGTTCGGTTGTCATCTACTCGTTAAATAAAGGACATTTCTGATCATGGCGCTAAAAAATAAAACGCTCGCTGGTAATCGCCGGTCGTTTCTTAGAACTGCTCTTATTGGCGGTACGGCCGTGACTTTGACTCCGCTATATCCAGCGCTGGGCGCTGCGCGAGAGGTGAACTCCTCTGCTCCGCAGGACGATATCAAAGGGTTCGAGCTTGATGAGATTACTATCTCCGAGTTGCAGGATGGTATGAAATCCGGAAAGTTTACTGCCCGCTCGTTAGTGGAAAAGTATTCGGCGCGCATCGGCGAAATTGACAAGCATGGCCCGTCGGTCAACAGCGTTATAGAGCTGAATCCTGACGCGGGCTCCATTGCCGACGCGCTCGATCAGGAGCGCACGGCGAAGGGGCCGCGAGGCCCGATGCATGGGGTCCCCGTGCTGATCAAAGACAATATCGGCACTGCAGATAAGATGATGACGACTGCAGGTTCGCTCGCGCTGCTCGGATCGAAGCCTCTGCAGGACTCGTATGTGGCGCAAAAGCTGCGGAGGGCGGGGGCGGTTATTCTGGGCAAAACAAACCTCAGCGAGTGGGCGAATATCCGCTCGAGCCATTCCACCAGCGGGTGGAGCGGCCGCGGGGGACTGACTAAAAATCCTTACGTGCTCGATCGGAATCCGTGCGGCTCCAGTTCGGGCACCGGGGCGGGTATATCCGCGAACCTGTGTGCAGTGGGAATTGGCACGGAAACTGATGGGTCGATTGTTTGCCCGTCGTCATCGAACGGGCTTGCCGGCATCAAGCCGACTGTGGGACTGGTGAGCCGCAGCGGAATCATTCCGATCTCGCACACGCAGGATGGGGCTGGGCCCATGTGCCGCACGGTGCGCGACGCCGCCATTCTGCTGGGCGCTCTGACAGGCGTGGACGCGGCGGATTCGGCGACGGCCGCCAGCGCTGGCAAGTCTCATACCGACTACACGCAGTTCTGCGAGCCCAACGGCCTCAAGGGCGCGCGCATTGGCGTGGCCAGGAAATATTTCGGCTTTAACGATGCTGTGGATGCTCTGATGGAATCGTCTCTGGACGTGATGAAAAAACAGGGAGCCGTGGTTGTCGATCCTGCTGACATTGAAACTCTGGGTAAGTTCGATGAGAGCGAGCTATTGGTCTTTATGTACGAGCTTAAGGCAGACTTGAATACTTATCTGGCTGCGCTTGGCCCTGATGCACCTGTCCATACGCTGAAGGATGTAATCGAGTTCAATGAGCGCAACCGGCTAAAAGAAATGCCATACTTCGGTCAGGACTTGTTCTTGAAAGCGGAAAGTAAAGGGCCACTCACGGAAAAAGCATATATCGACGCCCTCGACAAAAACCGGCAACTGGCTCGTACCGAGGGCATCGACGCTACCATGAGTAAGTATCAACTTGACGCCATAGTCGCACCGACTGGAGGGCCGGCATGGCTCACCGATCTGGTGAACGGTGACCATGTCGCGGGAGGAAGCTCGAATGCTGCCGCGGTCGCGGGTTATCCGAATATTAATGTGACCGCGGGTTTTATTTCTGGATTGCCAGTGGGAATCTCCTTTTTCGGACGCGCCTGGAGCGAACCAACGCTCATCCGGGTGGCATTCGCCTTCGAACAAGCTACTCAGGCGCGTCAGGCTCCGAGGTTCTTATCTACCATCGGAGCAGGGTAAGAACTAAGCTGGCCAGTTATTGTATTCGAATCCACCCAGATGGCGGATCGATGTGCGCGGTGCGGCGACTCGAAATTAAGTCGCTTCTGAGAAATGTAACCAGGGTTTCTCGTGTTAGCCTTACTTACTGAGGGGGTATACCACATGATGAATAAAGTTGTCGCTTCCCTGCGAAAGGAATACTCCCGTCTTGAAAAAGAGATGGGACAGGTGGGGAAAGCGCTGGATGCACTCGGTCACGCCGGCGGGAAAAAACTCAAGAAGACGGGCCGTACCTTGAGTAAAGAAGCCCGCAGACGTATTGCCGAGGCGCAGAAGCTACGCTGGGCGAAAGTCCGAAAGGCAGCCGCCAAGCTGGCGAAGTAAGTCTTCAAGTAATTGTTTCGCAGGCACCGCGGCCGGCCTCGTTCGTAACTTCTCCCCTAGGCTTATGAGCGAGGCCAAGCTTCGGACGGTGACGTCGACCAACCGATTGAAATTCGTCTAAGTCCAGCGGAACCACTTCAGCGCCAGCAGGAACGAAATTCCGCCCCACAGAGCCATCGCCAATAGCCGCGGCCACTGATGGATCAGCGGCGTACCTTCCAGAATGCTTGCTCGCAGAGCATCGTTTAGAGCGGTCAAAGGGAGGGCCTTGATCAGGGGCTGGATTACGACAGGAAAACGCTCGTAGGAAAAGAACACGCCAGAAAAAATCCACATGGGCATCATTACGAGGTTCATGAGCCCGCTCACGCTTTCGATTTTCTGCGCGCGGCTCGCGGTGAGCAATCCTACTCCGCCAAAGCACAGCGCACCGACGGAGCCCAGCACGACGATTGCGAATATCGACCCCAATACTCTCATGTGAAAGACGAGGACGCCGAGTGTGAGCAACAATCCGATCTCAATGATCATCAGCACCAGGCGGCTGGACATAAGAGCGAGCAGGAAATCTCCGCGGCGCATAGGCGTGCCGACGAAGCGCTTGAGCAGTTTGCGTTGCCGCATATCGACGAGCGCGAATCCGACTCCCCACATGCCGGAGTTCATCAGGTTCATCCCCAGCAAACCGGGAATCAGAAAATCGATGTAGCGAGAACCTGGCTCGGAAGAGGTGACGACGCTGGTGGCGACGATATCTTTGCGGCCAGCGGCGGTTTGCAACGCGTCGTTCACTTCGGCTCGGGCGAGCACGCTTTCCGGTCGCGCCGGATCGTAGCGGTAACGAAGTCCTCCAGCGCCGTCCGGTTCGATGACGAGATCATATTTCCCTAAGCGAAATCCCTTGCGCGAGCTTTGACCATCTTGCACATCGACTTTGAACGACGCATGTTGCGGAGAACGCTGCAGGAGGGACTCAGCTTCCTGTGCGCCGGGTCCCGCGACAATCGCGACGGAGGAGGCGTCAGCCGGCTTGTTGCGAAAGGCAATTCCGAGTCCCGTGGCAAGCAATAGGGGAAACACGAATACCCAGAACACGACCTCCGGTTCGCGCTTCAGCTCCAGCATACGAGCCATCAGCAGATGAAGATATCCGGACCATCGGCCATTGCGCCTGGGCGGACGTTTTCCCGGAACTATCGTTTCCACGACGCGAGGTTGTTCTGCAACGTTCATCTTTAACAGTTATGGGCTGCTCGACCTATTCACCGGTTCGCCTATGTTACTCTTCGCGCAAATGGCGGCCGGTGAGCCGCACAAAAACATCTTCCAAACTGGCTTGCCGCGTGGTCAGGTGCTGCAACTCACTTCCCTGCTTGCCGACGGCTTCGAGGAGTGCAGGAATTGTGAGATGTGGCTCTTTCACGCTGAGCGCAACCATGCCGTCATCTTCGCGCACCGACTCGACGCTCGGCAAGGCGCGCCAGGCTGCCAGCGCCGCAGCGTCGGAACTGCCGCTCGTCTTCGAGCTTAGGGCAAACTCCACAATGTGGTGCCCACCCAAACGTTCGATCAAGCTTGGGGGAGAACCCTCAGCGATGATCTGCCCGTTGTCCACGATAGCCAATTTGTCGCACAGGCGTTCGGCTTCATCCATGTAGTGCGTGGTCAGCAGGACGGTGCCACCGTCGCGCTGAAATGCACGAATGATATCCCACAACTGGCGCCGGCTCTGCGGATCGAGCCCCGTGGTCGGCTCATCCAGAAAAAGGATTTTCGGATTGCATACCAGAGCCGTCGCTACGGCGAGCCGCTGCCTCTGGCCGCCTGAAAGTTTCCCCACCCAGGCGTCGGCTTTCTCAGTTAGCTGCAACTGCTCGAGCACTTCTTCGGTGGAGCGCGGTTCACGATAGAAGCTGGCAAACAGATTGACGGTCTCGCGCACCGTGAGTTTCTCGGAGAGCCGGGTCTCCTGCAGCGAAATGCCCAGCCACTCCCGCATTTCACGCGCATTCTCGCGCCAGGAGTGCCCGAGAATCGAGACCTCACCCGAAGTCGGCTCGAGCAAGCCTTCAAGGATTTCGATAGTTGTTGTCTTCCCTGCTCCATTCGGCCCGAGCAGGCCGAAGCACTCGCCAGTTTCAATCTGGAGGTTCAACCCACGAACCGCTTCAACCTTGCCGTCGTAAGTTTTGCGCAGATCGCGACATTGGATAGCGACAGCCACAGAAGGTATTCTAGCGTGGCAGGCTCGCAGTAACGTTCGCTGTCCTGACACGGCGAGAACTCGTCGGCTTAGCCAGCCTTGCCGTCCAAATGGGTAAGAACGTCGGACTGATACGTGGAAGTTGATGGACGAGAGTTTGCAAACGTGTCATTGGCTTTCTCGTTCGCGGACGCAGGGACAACCGTCGCGGCGGGAAAACCGTAAGGTCGATTTTGCAAAACAAGATTGTGCAAAACAAGCGGAGCCCTGGAGCCTGACGTTATTGCGTGTATTGCATTGCTACCACCTGGCTCGGCCCGTTGGGAGGCTGAGGCAAGTCGGGTGGTGGCGGAGGCGGCATGGGCGAGGCTCCGTTTGCCGGCCGCGGGGCCTGTTCTGAGTCTTCGCCGGGGCGCCGCAGACTTGGAGCGTTTGCGGGACGATCTTCTTGCTCTTTTTTCGCTTCTTTGTCTTTGTCGGGCTGCGGCAGAACGATTTCTTTTTCCGTGCGCACGATTTTTTCGCCGTTCACTTTCATGGTTTCGACGCGCACAACTTCATCGGCCACGATGCGAACGAAATCGACATCGGCCGGAGGTTCGCCGTAGATCCACTCTTCGTATTCCGTCTCACCGTCGCGCTCACGGACCTTCTTTGGTGGCTTGCCCTTGGCGTGCAACACCATTTCCTGATTCATTCCTACCAGGACGTGATGCGCCTGAATCGCTTCCTTGACCTTGGGCGGGACGGTGTCGAGATAAGCCTGCTCTTTATTCCGAGCGTTGAAATCAAGCACGGGATAGAGTAATTGCCGCAATTGTTGCGGAGTCATCTGGGGCACATACTTGGCGAAGTAAAGGTCCACGAACGATCCGTGCGGGTTGGTCTGAGGATTGTCTGGCCCTGTCATTACCGGTCCGTTGGATCCGGCAACCTCAACGCGCTGGTACCACTTTTTGCGATGAATTGGGCCGCCATTGATCTCGAAATGGATATGGTCATTCTTAATTTGCACGAACGAGATATGGGCCGGATCTCCAGGTTTTACGGCCGGGCCCCAGAGCGTGAGCGCCTGCTGCAACTGGTCACCATTCGGGGTGATCACGCCTTCCTTCAGCTGAAGACCCTTGGTTCCCATGGGAAATGCCGTCCGGGAATAGACAAGTTGGGTTTCAAAATCGCGGATGATTTCAAAGCGAGTTTGTTTGGAGATGGGCCCCGCGTTGGACGGGATTGGCTCCGCTGCGGGGGTGTGATCGCTTGAGGATTTCGACTCGGGTATCGAGGTGGAGGCCGACTTAAGCGCCGGGCCGGGATCGCTCGCCTGACTGCCGGCGAGGAATGGGGTGAGCAAAACAGGAATAATTAGAAGGGTCGTACTCCAATTGCGCAGCATGCAACACCCCAGGGCCTGAAGCTCATTATATGCGATGGAGGTGAGCGACAGCAGGTTGCCAGCAATTTACGGACGCCAAAACTACACGCTCTCGGGACCGCGCTTTTTGTGCAGTTGGCACTTGGTCATAATTGCCGAACGAAGGCGCGAGCGGAGGTCCTCGGGCAACTCGTAGAGCTGCGAGTCACGGTAGATCTCGATCGTCTTCTTGGTGGTGTCACAAACCACGTAGCAGTTGTGGCACCAGGAAAGATGATTCTCCAACTCAACTTTGGTAGGTTCGTCGAGGACCCCGTCCAAATAATTAGTCAGCTCGTGCAAGAACTCAGAGCATTTCACTGGTCGCCATCTCCACCGTCACGTTTCTGGAAGTACCGTCCCAAGCGCTCGCGGAGCTGCAGGCGTGCTCGCAACAGCCGCGATTTCACTGCGGGCACGCTCAATTCCAGCGCAGCCGCGGTTTCCTCGGTTGAAAGTCCTTCCACGTCTCTCAGCACAAACACGGTCCGGAAACCTGGGGGAAGGCCCTGGATCGTCTTACTCAAAATCTCCCGCAACTCCGCTTGCGTGTACTGCTGCTCGGGGTTCGGGCTCCAATCCGCAATCTCACGCGGAAGAGAATCATCTTCAGTCTTGATGTCCTCGTCGAGTGAGACCGTGCGCTCCGGCTTCTTGCGGCGCAACTTCATCAATGCTTCGTTGACGGCGATGCGCACCAGCCAGGTGTAAAACTTTGACTGCTCCTGAAACTTCGCCAAGTTGCTGTACGCCTTCAGGAAAGCTTCCTGCACCACATCTTCCGCATCTTCGCGGTTCTGCGTGATGTGCTGGGCGATCCGGAAAACGTTGCGGTCATAACGGCGAACCAACTCTTCAAAGGCAGAGTCATCGCCCTTCTTGGCCGCCTGTACCAGGGTCAGTTCGTCAGTAACAGGCCCCTCTAGTTTGTTTTGGATGGCTCCCATTCTCTTGGCGATGCAGTATTTTGCTGGTAAAGAAATCGTTTGTGCAAAAGCAAACTGTTATTCTACTTGGTAACCCGAGTATTTGCCCAACAGCTTTCATCTTTCGAGTGCGATGAGATTTGAGATAGAGTCATGAGTGAGGTGGGTACGCGGTCGAACACGTCCTCACGTACTCTGGGACAGGCGCACAAGTGCCGTATAATCAGCGTTTAGAGCTTTTGATCGGGGATGGAAGCTGCAAGCGGACAGGATCTCAGGGAATATGGTTTTTTAGGCATGCCAGAACAGAACGAGAAACAGATCGCAGCGCGACAGAGCGAGATTCGGCAGATCGTCGAACACGCCGTTGCTGCATCTTTTCAAGCACAGATCCCGCAACTACAAATGCAGATTGTGCGGCAGGTACTGGAGGCTTTGCCGGCTCAAGGGAGTGAGATTCAGGCTCCGGCAGGCGAGGATTCCGGTACGCTGGTTCATGCTGTCTCCAGTATTCATGCGGGTTCAACTCAGAAAGAAATCCTTCGCTCATTGCTAGACTCAGCCAGCGGATACAGCGCACGCATTGCGCTATTTGTGGTGAAAGCGGGGGCCGCGATGGGATGGCAATCGCGGGGTTTCGGCCACGAAGAAACAGCCAAAGATTTTTCGCTCGATCTGAATGCCGGGCCGGTGGCACACACCTATCAAAATAGAATTGCCACTCCGGGCAACATAGCGGAGATGGGCAGGCACTTCGTGGAGCAGTTCGGCGGCCCAGCCAACGAGCAGGTGCTGGTGCTACCACTGCTGCTGAAGGATAAAGTAGCGGCCCTGGTTTATGCCGACGGCGGCGACGGAGGAAAGTTCGACCCGGGGGCGCTGGAATTGCTTGTGATGGCTACCAGCGCATGGCTGGAGGTGACTTCACTTCGCAAACAGGTTGCCGCGAAGGAAGACATGGCGGTACCGAGCAGGGTTGAGAGCGCGCCTCCGGCCGTGCAAACTGTTTCTTCGTTTTCCGATCCGTTCGCGGCGCATGCGCCGAAGCATGTGCCCGCAAGTATCACGGCTGAGCAGGAACCGGCCTCTGAAGTGGTGGAAGTGGCATCAGGGCATACGGCCAGCGCGGCAGCGGCTCCGGCGGCGGATCCATGGGCTGGAATGTCGCCGGAAGACGCCGACGTGCATCGCAAGGCGCAACGATTTGCGCGGCTGCTGGTGGATGAAATTAAGCTTTACAACCAGGCAAAGGTCGCGGAAGGCCGCCGCAACAAGGATTTGTACGACCGCTTGAAAGAAGACATCGACAAGAGCCGCGGGACGTTCCAGAAGCGGTATGGAAGTACAGTAGCAGCAAGTGGAGATTATTTTTACCACGAATTATTGCGCAGTCTCGCCGAAGATGACGTTTCCATTATGGGTTCGAATTTCCACCGCTAGTTTCGCGGCAGGTTTCGTAGTAGCGTGTCTTTGCAAAAAGCAAAAGCAGTGAGATCAGGTTCGAAGTGTTGGTGGGGGCTCGCGGCTGCAGCTCTTGGCTTCTTCTTGGGCTTTGCGCTTCCCCGGGCCGATGCAGAGCCGCGATCTGAGTTCAACTCTTCTCAGAGCCAAACCGAAACGTCTCCGCCAAAGCCAGCTGCACCGAGTACTGCGGGCAGCAAAGCCGATAGCACAACCAAGATCCCCAGCAAAAAGACTACGGCGAGCAAAAAGCCTGCGGTCACTAATAGCAAGAGCCGCTATGCCAATGCTCGAAAACCGCACCCGATTTCCCCGCGGGTTCGGCGAATGCGGCAGGCCTTTGTAGCTTCGGGCAATTTGCGTCCCATGGCGCAACAGCTTCTGCAGGATCGCTCGCTTCCGGCATATGGTGGGGTGGAAGGATATGCGCGAGCTCACGCCAAGGAGGACGCAGGGGCGCTGGCGTGGTTGGTGCTTGGTTATGCTCACGTACTCGATCGAGACTACGCCAAGGCCATTGATCCGCTGAACCGCGCCAAGGTGCATGCCGGAGATTTGGGCGATTATGTCGCCTACTATCTCGGGACTTCGTACCTGCAGACCGGACGGACGGCGGAAGCTATTGCAAATCTGGCGGACTTTGCCAAGTCGCATCCGGACTCGCTCCTGGTGCGGGACGCAGCGGTCAGCTACGCGGACGCGCTGCTGCTGGAAGGGCAACCCGCGGAAGCCGCGACTCTGTTGGAGCAGATTCGACTTCCACTGCGTTCGGACCTGGAATTTGCGCTAGGGCGGGCCTACGCTGCGTCGGGCCAGACCGGCAAAGCCGCTGATACGCTCACAAACATTTACTACACCATGCCGGCCAGCGCGGAAGCCGATGGGGCCTTTGCCGAGCTGAAAAAGCTGCCGTTAGTACCGGAGCCAACCGTCGCTCAGCGCAAAACCCGCGCCGAAGCATTGGTGAGCCGCCGGCGTTATGCGGACGCCGCGGAGGAATATCGGAGTCTGGCAAACGAGGCCAGCCCCGCTGATCGGCCGGCAATGCAACTTTCCCTAGCGGATGCTCTTCACCGCAGCGGCCGAAACCGTGATGCCAAGCAAGTCCTGGCGGACGTTGGCAACGTCAGTGGCGAGGCCAACGCGCAGCGGTTGTATCTGGTGGGTCAGGTTGCGTGGGCCGCGAATGACAACGACGCTTTCTACCGCACCGTTGACGAACTGCGACAGTCAGCCCCGACAAGTCAGTGGCTTGAGCAGGCGCTGCTATCCGCGGCCAATCTGCACCTCGTACACCACGAATATGATCAGGCGCTGGATACCTTCCGGGAAGCGCAGCAGCGATTTCCGGATGGGGCGCGCGCCTCGTACGTGCATTGGAAGGCGGCCTGGCTCACGTTGCGGCAGGGGCGAAACGAGGAAGCCAAGAAAGCGTTCGAAGAACAGATCACGCTGTATCCTACCGGCGGCGAAACTCCCGCGGCTCTGTATTGGCGCGCTCGCCTGGCAGAGGAAGATAATCAGTTCGGGATGGCGCGGGCTTTCTATCAAAAGCTCTCCGATCGCTATCGCAACTTCTATTACGCGGAGCTGGCACGGCAGAGGATGAAGCATTTGCCGGCGGCCGGCGACGCGGCGACAGAATATGCATTGCTCGATCGCGTGCCACCCCTCGACAGTGATATGAAGGTAACGGAGACAGAACCGCCGTCCGATGAATTGCACGTGCAGAAAGCAGAACTGTTGGGAAACGGCGGACTGGTCGATTTTGCGGTGCGCGAACTGCAAGCCGCGACCGCGGTCGACGGCGGGAGTTGGGGTCCGGCCGAAACCGCCCGATTGTACGTGGAGACTGGCCACTACGACCGGGCGATCGAAGTGATGAAACACTCCGCGCCGAATTATTTTGCTCTGGACATTCCGGATTTGCCGCGCACATATTGGGAAGCGCTTTTTCCGAAAGCTTACTGGAGCGACCTGAGAAGGAATGCGACGGCCAATGGTCTGGATCCGTATCTTGTGGCGTCGCTTATCCGGCAGGAATCGGAATTCAATCCCAATGCGGTTTCGCGCGCCAATGCGGTTGGGCTGATGCAGTTGCTGCCAAAGACCGGCAAAGTGGTGGCCCGGCAAGCGAAGCTGAAACGCTATAGCGCCAGCCAGTTATACACGCCCGCTGTAAATCTGCAATTGGGCACTCGATATTTCCGCGGCATGGTAGACAAGTTCGGCGGATCGTTCGAATATGCTTTGGCTGCTTATAACGCCGGCTCGGACCGGGTTGAGGAATGGTTAGGTCAGGGAAAATATCGCGATCCACAGGAATTCGTGGAATCGATTCCGTTCACCGAAACCCGGGAATATGTGCAGGCGATTCTGCGCAATGCCAGCGTCTACAAGCAGCTTTACGGGACGCCCTAGAAGCGCGGGCGGAGTCGACGTTTGCAATGAAAAACAATGCCTGGAGAGCGGTGATCGAGGTCGGTTTTATTATCTTCCTGTTTTATTCCAATTTACTGATGGGAGAATTTGAGCGCTCCGGCCTGGGAACGAGGAGAGGTTTAGCCTTGGCCCTCGCAGACGTTTTTACCGCATCCAATTTTGCGATTGCCATGATAGCCGCACTTATTGGTTACAGCCTTTTTGAATTTCTGCGGAGGCGGTTCTAGGCAAACCTGGCCCTCATTTTCGGTTGCAAGAGAACCAGCAATAATGCACCGGCGAGAATGACGCCAGTTCCTCCGCGCAGCCAATCGCCTCTGAGTAAGTTAACGACGTCGCCCAGAACCTGTATAGCGACAACTACGACCGCTAGCCTCCATCCCCAAAGGCGGTGTCGGAACCACCCGGTTCCTGCCGCAGTGAGGGCGGCGCCGAGCAGCAGGAACAGAATTCCAACCGTTACGCCCATAGGGGCGAGCCGCTTATACGCTATTGGATTGAGAGCCCAGATACGATCAAGCGCCGTGCCTCGCCAGATTAAGGTAATCGCGGCGAGACTCGCCATGGTGGCACCAAAGAACAAGAAAATACCAATCGCAGTGAATCCAGGCGTCTCATGCCGGACTGCCAGATTGAGGCTGGCGCGACCGTTGGTCTCCATCTGCTGAATATAAGCCAACGTCATAAGCAGCGCCGCAACTCATGGTTAAAGTCCCGGCAAAATATCGGCATCACACCTGCAAACTGTTCGTTGTGTACGGTTGAATCGAAAGGACCGGCCTTCAGTTTGTCTGAGAATTTTCGTGGGCGCTCGACTTCGCGAACAGAATTTCAATGACCAGCAGCCCCGCGCCCACCACAATGGCGCTGTCCGCCAGATTGAAGACTGGCCACTGATACCCTTTCACGTAGAACAGCAGAAAATCGACCACGCGCCCGCGGGTGAGGCGGTCCCAGAGATTGCCTAGAGCTCCACCCATGATCAGCGAGAGGCCAACGCCGGTGACCAGGTGAGCGTGGTGGTTTTTCCAAAGCAACACTGAGACCACCAGTAAGGCGATCACGGAAAACGCGATCAGCAGGCCCGTCTTCCACGGTGCGGGCGAGTCGGCGAACAGACTGAAGGCAGCGCCGGTGTTCTCGGTATGAGTGAGGCGAAAAAAGCCAGGGATGATCTGGATGTGCGAGTAAAGCGCGATGCGGTGCGCCACGATGTACTTCGTCCAGCGGTCAAGCAGGACGACGATGAGGGCAATCAGGAGATAAGAGGCGCGCGCGGAGTTCTTGGTCATCCGAAAGTCGTGGCCTGCATAGTCTAGGCCATGAAACATCTTAAACTGTTTGTGGTTCCGATTCTTTTCTGCATAATCTTTCATTTTCATCTATCCCGGGCAAGGGCTCCCCATGTATTCTGATGCCGCCTTGAGCCGGACTGCGCGCCCCGACACGCCGAGCGCGGCCTGCGCCAGGTTGTTTTAATTTCTATGTCGGCGATACGCGCGCATGAAGCTCTGGAAACGATGGAGAGGCCGGACCCTGTTGTTCCTAGCGGTCGTGGGGCCCGGGATCATCACCGCGAACGTCGACAACGACGCTGGCGGCATCCTGGCCTACTCACAGGCCGGGGCGCAATACGGATTTCTCTTGTTGTGGACGATGATCCCGATCACGCTGGCGCTCATCGTGGTGCAGGAGATGAGCGCCCGCATGGGCGCAGTGACCGGCAAGGGACTGAGCGACCTGATCCGCGAAGAGTTCGGGCTTCGCATTACATTTCTGATGATGCTAGGAATTCTGATCGTCAACTTCGGCAACGTCGTGACGGAATTTATTGGCATTGCCACTAGCCTGGAGTTGTTCGGCCTTTCGCGCTACGTGACGGTACCGGTTTGCGCCGTCATCGTTTGGCTGATTGTAGTTAAGGGTCAATATAAGAGCGTAGAGAAGGTGTTCCTGGCGGCGTCGTTCTTCTATATCACATACATCTTCGCTGGGGTGCTGGCGCATCCGGCATGGAAAGTGGCAACCATCGCAACCTTCAAGCCACCTGAGTGGGCTAAGTTTCGGGAGCAGGCGTACTTGTATATGGTGATTGGAGTGGTGGGGACCACGATTGCGCCCTGGATGCAATTCTATCTTCAGTCGTCGATCGTAGAAAAAGGTGTAACCCGGCGCGGGCTGAGGGCTTCGCGATGGGATGTGATTACGGGGTGCATCTTTACGGATGTTGTGGCGTGGTTCATTATCGTAGCCTGCGCAGCAACTCTCTATGTGAACGGGTATCGCGACATCAAGTATGCCGCGGATGCGGCCCAGGCACTTAAACCGCTGGCGGGACAATACGCTTACATTCTGTTTGCCGTTGGGCTGTTCAACGCATCGCTGTTTGCCGCGTCCATTCTTCCGCTTTCTACGGCGTATACGGTGTGCGAGGGCTTGGGTTTCGAATCTGGAGTAGACAAAAAATTTGGCGAGGCCCCTTTTTTTTACTGGCTTTACACACTACTCATAGTCGCCGGCGGGGCCGTACTGCTAATCCCAGGGCTACCGCTGGTGAAGATCGCCGTTCTGTCGCAAGTAGTGAATGGGGTTGTCCTGCCGTTCGTGTTGATTTTCATGCTGCTACTCATCAACAAGAAAGAACTCATGGGCGAGTACGTGAACACACGCTTGTTTAATGCGATCGCCTGGCTGACCACGGTGGTAATGATTGGGTTGACGATTGCGTGGTTCTGGACACTGAAAGGCGGCTAGCGCGGATCGAACATCAGATAAGTCTTCCCGCCGCCAAGTCCTTCACTAACGACGCATCCGCATCGAGAAAATCGTACGAAGCGAGATCTTGAGGAGCCGACCACTGGAGATCGCGAAATATACGATTCTCCATTTCGCCGTTGTATTCGCGAACGATGTAGAAACGCAGCTCCACTGCGGTTCCGTTGGGATAGGTATGCTGCAGGCGAGCGATCTCGTCGCCGACCTGGGCATGAATTCCTAGTTCTTCTTCCAGTTCGCGGCGCAGGGCGTCGCGGGGCTGCTCGCCCTCTTCAATTTTTCCGCCGGGAAACTCCCACTTGAGGGGCATGGTCTGGTGTCGCGTGCGCTGACAGACGAGCAGCTTGCCATGCTTTTCGATTATGGCTGCCACGACGCGTTTCATAATTCGGAAACAGCATACGGGCGTTCACTCCCGGGCGCTCGAACGCTGCTCTTGTCGGCTTTCATCGACCGTTCTCCAGCTTGTTCCCCACGACCTCTGCACAGTACTGAACGAGCTTCTGATCCTCGAGGCCGAACGCGGCTGCAAAATGGCTATCGATGTCGAGTTCCCCGGCGACTTGCTGCTTCACAAAAATGGGCACGACGATCTCGGACTTGGTCTCCAATGAGCATGCGAGGTAACGGGGATCCTTACGCACATCGTCCACGACAATCGTCTTTCCGCTGGAGGCGGCAGCTCCGCAAATGCCCTGGTTCAGCGGAATGCGCGTGTGCGGAGTCATTGCGCCTACGAAGGCTTCAAGTACCAGCGCGGGTGGCCGTGCTCCAGGTTCCAGCATGTAGAAGCCAACCCAGTTGTACTTCAGCATACGCTCGTGCAAGAGCGTACAAACGCCTTGCATCAGGGCCTGGGATGTGGGCGCTGATTGGGCAAGTGCCGTGATTTCATTCCGGACCTCTTCGATTCGGCTGGTAACGGGCATGAGGAGAATCTTAACTCAGAGCGGCAGATTCGAGGCTGTGGAAGATGTCACGCAGGTAATCTGGCGGATTCCTTCCGTGCGGGCAAAAAGCTCGGGATGAATGGCAAACGCCAGGGCATCCAGGCCGCGAAGAAGGGTGGGAGCAGGGGTGTTGAGGTATTCGTCTCGAATGCAATAAATACGAGAGGTTCGAGCGGCGCGAATGCCCTGCCAGTTGCGGTCAGCGACAATTTTCTCCAGAGGTACTCGATCACCCGCGCCGCACCAGGCTGCTATTAAAATATCAGGATCCATGCGGGGCACTTCTTCGATGGGCGTCTGTTGCCCCGGTGTGCCCAAGAAGCTACCTCCAACCGCTTCGACTAGTTCCGCAACCCAACGTTGTGACGCAATCAGTGGCTTACCCCATTCTTCGCAAAAAACTCTGGGACGAGCCGATCCCGCGGTGCGAGCGCGCATTTGTTCGATTCTCTGCTGCATGAGGGCGATCACGTCCTCAACGCGGCCGGCGGCCCCGACCGCTCCGGCAATGATGGCGATGTCGGTATAGATATCGGCTAAAGTTCGGGGGGCGAAACCAAGAAAACGAGCTCCCGACTTGAGTATTTCGATGACCGCCTTCTCCTGGTAAGGCACAGAAGCGATGACGAGATCAGGCTGGGCGGCAATAATCTGTTGAGAGTTGGCAGTCCAGGAATCGGAGAGGATAATGCGCGATTGCGATTTAATTTCGGGGACGACGTCCGCACAATACCTGGTGCAAGCGACCACGCGGTCGAGTTCACCGACGGCAGCGAGGATGACTGTGGCGCTGGGTTGCAGGCTGACGATGCGGCGCGGCGTCCAGGTTGAAGGCATAAATCTTGAACTAGGATTCGTAACTACGATTTGATGGAGCTCAGTCCTGCGGAAAGGGCGTCCAGCGCCAACTGGGCGGCATGGTTTGAGGCCTGCGGCAAACCGCCAACGGCGTTGATCACGTCCTCGCGCTGCAGACTACGGGCAGCTTGCAATGTTTGCCCCGCGACCAATTCGGTTAATGCCGAAGCGCAGGCGATCGCCGCCACGCATCCCTTAGCTTTGAACCGCACCTGGACGATTCGGCCTGGATTCATTTTGAACGTTAATCGCAAGACATCGCCGCAGGCGGGATTTTCAATTTCTGCCGTCGCGTCGGCGTCGGTTATTTCCCCAGCATTACGCGGGTTCTGAAAGTGATCGAGCAGTTGCGCGGAATACATTTGCAAACCAATTGTAAAGCAGTGGCGCGGAATCAAATTCAAGCATGCGACCTGGTACCCTCGGGAAAATAAATCCGCCAGCCGCGTTCGCGGGCAACTGGCTCAAGGTCTAGATTCGGATTCACCGCAAAGGCATGTTTTGCCATCGCCAGCATGTCTGCATCCCAGCGCGAGTTGCCGAACGCGGCGTCAATTCCCTTCTTTACGGCTTCGCGCAGAGCCTGCGGTTTACCGTCACCAGAGGGTACGCGGATCAGACGATCGGTGGCGAGGCTATCGTCGAGTTCTACTTTTGCCGCAAGAACGTGGCTTTCGGAAATGCCGAAATGCTTCATCGCGGCACGGATTACCCATTCGTTGGTAGATGAAACAGCCCAAATTTCACAGCCGCTTTGGTGCAAGCGGCGCACAAGTTCGCGCATTTCCGGAAAGATTTGCGCGTCAAAGAACTGGTCGAAGAAACGAGTAGCGGCGTCCATCATTTTCAAATCCGAAATGCCCTGGTGCATGGTAACCATTTCGCCGCACATGGTGGTTTCGTCGACTTCGCCGCGAAGATAGGCAGCGTAACGCTGCTTCAAAGGACCGACGAGTGCGCTGGAAATAATATTGCCCTCCTTCAGTTCCCAATCGAAGAAAGCCCCTCCGGCGTCGCCGGACCAAAGTGTTCCGTCGCAGTCAAATGCCGCGACCCGTGGCTGGAGTCGAAGGACTGAGTCAAGGAATTCATTGGTGACCGGAAGAAATACTGGTGCCTCTGCGGCGTTCATCCATCCCTCTTTTGATTTTTATCTTTAGCGTTTAGCTTTAGCCTTTATCTATCGACGATAACGTGACACTAAGCTGGCGCGCAATGGCGCTCGCGAGCAGGAGGCGGCTAACGGCTCACGAGGAGCGAGCCAGCAGCCCCGAATAGTCTTCCGGAGTGTTGATATTGAGCGCGACCAGCGAATCGTCAACGCGGATGTAGAGGATGTGCTGCTGGTGCTGGTGTTCGATGTCACGGGCAATCGACGTGGCTGGAACGCGGAGAAAGGCTTCAATCATCTCGCGGCCCACCAGATAGGGGTGCCCGTGTTTTCCAGAAAACTCGGGCACGACCGCCCAAATATTTTGATCGGCAGTTTCGAAAGCGTCGTGCAGAATTTGAATCGTGGAAGTGTTTACCGGAGGACGGTCGACCAGAGTGACCATAGCAGCGTCACGGCCGTGGTTGAGCACATCGTGCAAACCGACCTGCAGCGAACTGAACTGGCCGCGACTCGGATCTGGATTGACCACCAGAGATGCTCCCTGCGCATAAATGACGGGTGCGAGTGACGATTCGTTCGTTCCTACGACAACCACAACGAACTCGCAGGCCGAGGCAAGCGAATGAATGGCCGCCGAGAGGAATGTATCGCTGGAGGCCACTTGCCCAGCCACTAAGGGGGGCCACGGCAGCAGGGCCTTGTCTCTGCCCATGCGCGAAGAATCTCCCGCGGCGAGGATTACGCCGGCGAAGCTGGCAGCGCGGGTCATGCAGCGAAGATAGCAGGGAATGGCGGTGAATTGTTGAATTTTGCTGATCGAGGTTTGAACACATCACTGGAGTTTCTGACAGGGCGCACGCCAGCATTAGCAGTGGGCAATTAGCAATTAGCAGTCAGCACTCAGGAGCGAAATTTCATTCGTGTTCCTCGAGCTCCGCGTCCGGCGCATCGTTGGTGGCGGGCCGTGGGGCTTGCGAGCGGAACCAACTCATATGAGGTAGGCGGACACCGGCGTGCCTTCGAATCGCGATCATCTCCGCCGTGATGGCAACGGCAATCTCCTCCGGAGTAATGGCGCCGATGTCGAGACCGATAGGCGCGTGTACGCGGTCAAACAGGTCTGGGGCCAGACCCTCCTGCTGCAACGTCTTGAATATCTCTATTACCTTACGCTTGGATCCAATCATGCCGATGTAGCGGGAGCGAGTCTGCACTGCCCAGCGCAGGATGCGCATGTCGTCCCGATGACCACGGGTGACGATGACGATATAGGAAGCTTCGTTGGGGTCGAGAGTGCGAGTGGCCTTGTCGAAATCGAGCGCATGAATTTCGCGCGCGGCGGGAAAGCGTTCCTTGGTGGCATAGGAGGTGCGATCGTCGGTGACGATGGGGTCAAAACCCGCATTTGCTGCGACTTTACAAAGATTTACGGCCACATGACCTGCGCCGAAAATATAAAGTATCGCTGGAGGTAACACAGGCTCGACGAAAACTTCGAGCGTGCCGCCGCAGACCAGGCCTGTATCGTACTTTGGATCCTGGTTCAGGTCGAAGGTAAGGGTGCGCGGCTTTTCGGATTCCATGACTTCCCTGGCTGCCTGCCACACATCGGCCTCGACGCACCCTCCGCCGATTGTGCCGACAATCGAACCATCGTCGCGAACCAGCATCTTCGCGGTCTTAAAAGAGGGAATCGAACCGCGCACGTTCACGATGGTGGCGACGGCGCCGCGGCGTCCCTCACGGCGAAGCTGGACGATTTGTTCGTAGATATCCATGGACTGGGACTGCTGACAGTTCGATTATCAGTCGGTTAACCGGAGGGAGTCAAACCCAGATAAGCAAAAGCCCTAGTCGGATTGGGAAATCCCAATCTGGGCAAGTATGCTTGTGTGGAGACAGCATTAAAGGAGAACGTTCCAATGAAAGCGGTACGCATTCATCAGTTTGGCGGGCCGGAAGTTTTGACTTACGAAGAGGTCCCCGACCCGCAACCGCGCAAAGATCAGGTGCTCGTGCGCGTGCGGGCGTGCGCGCTTAATCACTTGGATATCTGGGTACGCAAGGGGCTGCCGGGGGTAAAGCTTCCGCACATCCTCGGCAGCGACGTGGCGGGGGAGATTGTCAAGATGGGCGAGTACGTTAGTGGATTTAAGGCGGGGCAGAGAGTGCTGCTTTCGCCGATGCATTATTGCGGGCATTGCGTAAAGTGTATTGCAGGGCTGCAAAACCAGTGCCCGGAATTTACGGTCTTAGGCAATGGCGTGGACGGAGGAAACTGCGAGTTGATTGCAGTGCCGGCGGCGAACGTGATTCCGATTCCCAACTCGCTTGATTTCAATCAGGCTGCGAGCGTGCCACTGGTGTTTGTAACGACGTGGCACATGCTGGTCGGGCGAGCTGGCATTCGGCCGGGGCAAACCGTGCTGGTGCTGGGCGCGAGTTCGGGCGTCGGCATCGCTGCGATTCAAATTGCCAAGCTGTTTCAATGCCGCGTGATTACGACCGCGGGCGACGAAACAAAGTTGGTAAAAGGCCGCGAACTGGGCGCCGACTATGGCATCAATCATTACAAGCAGAAGATTTCCGAGGAAGTCCGCAAAATCACGAAGGAAGGCGTCGACATTGTCGTAGAACACGTGGGCGCAGCCACGTGGGATGAAAGTGTGAGGTCTCTGAAAAGTGGCGGGACGCTGGTGACTTGCGGGGCCACCACAGGCCCAAATGTCGGCGTCGATTTGCGCCACCTATTTGCGCGGCAATTGTCGTTGCTGGGCTCATACATGGGAACCATGGGGGAGTTGCATGAAGTGCTGAAGCACGTATTTGCCGGGCGGCTGAAACCGGTTGTAGATCGCGTGTTTCCGCTGACCGAAATCCGGGCCGCGCATGAGTATTTAGAGAAGAGCCAGATGTTTGGGAAGCTTGTGGTGAACCCGTAAATTCGTGCTCTTGTCTTGGCACCCTGTGGGCCATGGCGTCATATGTAGTTTAGAATAAGCTTATGTCCCCCGAACTAAATTTCGGCCCGTACGTCGACCTCGAGAATGGTAAGAAGGTGGTCAAAGATTTGACCTTCGGCAATCCCACGCCTGAGGGGGTGGTGCTGACTACGCTCGATTCCGCTGTGAACTGGATGCGCAAGGGCTCCATCTGGCCGATGACGTTCGGTCTGGCTTGTTGCGCGATCGAGATGATGTCGATGGGGGCGGCGCGATTTGATATTGCTCGCTTTGGGGCGGAAGTGTTTCGGCCGTCGCCGCGGCAGAGCGATCTCATGATCATCGCGGGTCGGGTGTCGAACAAGATGGCGCCGGTGATTCGACTGTTATGGGAACAGATGCCGGAGCCAAAATGGGTGATTTCGATGGGAGCTTGCGCCACCTCCGGCGGCGTCTTCAACAACTATGCGCTGGTGCAGAGCGTGAACCAGATCATTCCAGTGGATATTTACGTTCCCGGTTGTCCGCCTCGGCCGGAACAATTGATCTATAGCATCACTCTTCTCCAGGAGAAGATTCAGAAAGAGCGCGGGACCATCAGGAAGGCTCTAAATCTAGCACCAGCCTAGCATGAATTAGCGCTTTTGACCTGAGACTGTCCCCCTATTGCTTCGGTGCCGGGCTGTGCAACTTCTTGCTTAATTTCCCCTTAAGTAACTCGTAAATAGTCAGTTGCAGAACGACCCGTTTTGGTCCGCCAGGCCTGCACTACAAGAACAGAAACCATTCTTCTTTTGTTCGAATCTAAGGTATTGAGTGTAGTCTAGTGCTGGCTACGGAAGGGGGCCCGTACCCAGAATCCCAGGCAAAAAACCCAGGTGTGGAGGTGCTCCATGGTAGCAAAATTGATTGATTTGGTTTTTGGCTGCAGACACTCCCGTTACAGCTTTCCAGTCACTATTCGAGGATTGGCGCGCCGCCCCCAGGCCGGCGCCTTGACAGGGACGTATGTAGCTTGCCTCGATTGCGGGAAAGAATTTCCATACGACTGGCAGGAGATGAGGGTGATCACTTCGCCAGCCGAGAGGCAGGAGTACGTGGCGCTGGCCACAAAACAGGCCGTGTAGAAGGGAGCGCCCGATGATCCACTGGCGGTCCGAACGCAGCGTTAATTTCTGGCGGTGGTTTCTGCAAACCGCGGAACTACCGCGCCGGAACCGTTGCCGGGGTTCTCTTCGCCATCGGCACAAACTCTCGCTCCTGATACCCGGTATAGATCTGCCGCGGCCGCGTGATCTTCTGTTCCGGATCGGTAATTAGCTCCTGCCATTGCGCCAGCCATCCTGCCGTACGCGGAATCGCGAACAACACAGTGAACATCTCTGGCGGAAAACCCATCGCCTGATACATGATCCCGGAATAGAAATCGACGTTGGGATAAAGCTTGCGCTTCACGAAATAATCGTCTTCCAGGGCGATGCGTTCCAACTCCAGTGCGATGTCCAGCTTCGAATTGCGCCCGGTGACCTGGAAAACCTGCTCCGCCGTCCATTTTATGATCTTCGCCCGCGGATCGTAGTTCTTGTACACCCGATGGCCGAATCCCATCAGCTTACCGTGGCCTTCCTTCACCCGCTTGATGTAGGCCGGCACATTGTCCTTGCTGCCAATCTCGTCGAGCATCTTGAGGACTTCTTCATTAGCTCCGCCATGCAACGGACCGGCGAGCGCGGACGCCGCTGACGCGGTGGAGAGGTAGGGATCGGTATGGGCGCTGGCCACTGAACGCATTGCGTTTGTGCCGCAATTTTGCTCGTGATCGGCATGCAAAATAAACAGGATGTCGAGGGCTCGGGCGAGAACCGGATTCGCCACATATTTGG
Source organism: uncultured Acidobacteriota bacterium (assembly GCA_963842075.1). Lineage (GTDB taxonomy): Bacteria > Acidobacteriota > Terriglobia > Terriglobales > Acidobacteriaceae > Sulfotelmatobacter. The sequence continues at coordinate 183,929 of CAWJFA010000028.1, forward strand.
GCTCGACCATCTTCCACAACATGTTCATCAAATTCTCGGTATAACTCAAATCGTTGTCCGGATAGACGTAGGGAAATCCCACGTTATAGCGGTACGACATACCCGCGATCGAGGGTACTTTGCCAATCAGCCGTTTGATCTGCAGCAGGCGATTCTGGGCATCGTGCACTTGCCGGGCTTCCGGATACACGCTGGACAAAGCGGCCACCGTGCTCACAAACATCACCATCGGGTGCGAGTCGTAGCGGAAACCTTCCATGAATTTTTTAGTGGTCTCGTGCAGCATGGTGTGATGCGTGATATCGTGCACCCAACTTTTAAGCTCAGGCTCGGTGGGTAATTCTCCGAACAGGAGGAGATAAGCAACTTCCAAAAAAGTGCAGCGCTCGGCCAGAACTTCGATGGGATATCCGCGATACCGCAGAATGCCGCGGTCGCCGTCGATGAATGTAATGCTGCTGCGGCACGACGCCGTGTTCATAAACGCCGGATCATAAGTCATCAGCCCGAAATCTTCGGGATCGGTTTTAATCTGACGAAGGTTCATTGCCCTGATGACGCCATTCTCAACCGGGACCGTATAAGTCTGGCCCGTGCGATTGTCGGTGATGGTGAGGCTGTTTTCTGACATTCGGAAAGTTGCTCCTTGCTGCTGTAAAGCTAGGGTTCTATAAGGCTAGCGCAGGTTACTTGCTTCGACAACTATTCTGCTGTGACCGGGATCACAATCTTTCGGTCGCCACCTAATGCCGAACCGGCTTGGTCGCAGACGCAACCTTTCGCCAAATCGGCTACCGCCAAAAAAGAACCGGCGGCCATAGCCGCCGGCTTCGAGGACAGTCGTTGCTCCATGCTAGTTAGACGAATCGTCCCGGCGCTTCAGAGTCGGACGATCATCGTCGCTCTTGTTGTCGCCCGTATTGCTGTCGGTGCTGCTGGTGGAAGTCCGCCGCAAGCTGGGCTTGTTGGCATCTTTTTGATCCAACACCTTGTGCCGGTTCTCAATCGACGCGAGCCGGGCTTTGACCTCATCAAATTCCGAAGTAGTCACAACATATTGCTGCTTCGATGGCAATATCTTCCGAATTTCTTCCTGTGTCTTTTCGATACGATCCGGAGTCTGCGGATGGGTGTCAAAGGCCTTGGACAGTGTGCCGGGCTTCTTCTTCTCCATAGCCTGAATCTTTTCAAAGAAAGAAACAAATGCCGAGGGGTCATAACCGGCGCGGTACATGTACTCTACGCCAAGGTAATCTGCTTCCGCTTCAAAGCCCCGGGAGAACCTCAGGAACGTCATCGGGATCGCGAGCCCCGCCGCTTCATACCCGGCGTAGCCAATCGCGCCGCCCATAAAGATGAAGGGAATCGAAGCCATCTGCAACAGATTCGCGCGGGTCATTTCACGGCCGTAGTGGCAAGCGGCTACGTGCGCAATCTCGTGCGCCATCACGCCGGCCATTTCTGCTTCTTCATCGGCCGCCAGAATCAACCCTGAGTTGACATAAAAGAATCCGCCGGGAAGGGCCATGGCATTCACCACGTCCGAGTCGATCACCTTGATGGTGAACGGTACTTGCGCGTCAGAATTCCGCACCAGGTTCTGGCCGATCCGGTTGACATACTCTGTAACCACGGGATCGTTCACCAGCTTGATCTGCGACTCGATTTGTTGGGCGTAGACGCGTCCCCGCGCCACTTGACCTTCCACGGTATACCAGTTGCCAACGCCACGACCGCAGCCGACATTCCGGTTTCCCACGGCGTCCACGTCGGTCTTGGTGCCATCGTGCTTAATCTGGCTGTCGTCCTGCGTCGGCAGAGCAGCCGGCGCCTGCTTCGGCGCATTCTGCACGTCGCTAGCCTTGGGTTGGCCGTTGTCTGGATCATGGGCCGGAGTTTGGGTTTGAGTTTGAGGCTGGGTTTGACCGGGCTGAGTTGGAGCAGGATTCGTTTGACCAGGATTCTGTGTTTGCGCCAACGTCCAGGGCCCTGCGCTGAACGCCGCTAATGCCACAGCGATTGCCAACCATCGCAATTTCATAAAAACCCCTTTTGCGGCCCTACGTACTCTTACGGAAGATTATACGCCCGATCTGAACCCACCCCTCCCGAACTTCTGCCATTAATTTAGACGCATCCTTGGACCGGGGGGTTACCCGGAATGCAGGAGGCTTCCGGACGGTCCAACCTGGTCATTTCAACCGGCCGCTGAATCGAAATCGGTCATTGTCCTTGATAAAGAGTCATTGTCCTTGAGGATTTCCGCTGCTAGTCGTACCATAGCGCCTTCCGTTCACAGGGAGGGACCTTGGTTAACCGCCGCAACTTTCTCACTGCCACCACCGGCCTCGCCGCCACTATGGCGATCCGTGGCAATCTCCTGGCCCAGCTCGACAAAGCCCCTGGCCTTCCGGACCCCGGCCTGTTTGACAAGAATGAAGACGCCTACTGGATAGAACTGCGCAAGCAATTCCTTATTCCCGCCGACGAAATTTATCTTAATAACGGCACCGTAGGCTCAAGTCCCGCGCCTGTGCTTCGCGCCATCTTCGAGGGTTACAACACCACGGAAAAAATGGACCAGCAGGATCCCGAAGACTACCCGATCTGGGGATATGCCTCGTGGAATGAGTTTCGCGATCCCCTGGCCGACTTCATCGGTTGCCATCGCGATGAGATTGCCCTACTTCGTAATGCCACGGAAGCTAATAGCTACATGGCAAACGGCATTGATATGAAAGCGGGCGATGAAGTGCTCATGACCGATCAGGAACATCCCGGCGGCGAGCACCCATGGAATCTCAAGGCCAAGCGTTACGGCATTGTGGTGAAGAGAGTCACGCTGCCGCGCCCGGTGAAAGACGCTAACCAGGTTCTGAATTTGTTCAACGACGCCATCACCCCGCGCACGCGCGTCATTTTCTTCAGCCACATCACAACGTTCTCGGGGGTGGTGCTGCCCGCGAAGGAAATCAGTGCGCTCGCCCGTTCTAAGGGCATTCTTTCCGCCGTCGACGGCGCGCACGTTCCGGGCATGATGCGGCTTAACATTCACGATATCGGCTGCGACATGTATTCCTCAAGCCCGCACAAATGGCTGCAATCGCCCAAGGGCTCCGGTTTCCTTTATGTGCGCGACGAAGTGATCGACCGCCTGTGGAATACCATCGTCACCGAAGGCTGGGACGATCCCAAGCTTCGCGCGGAGCGGTTTCAGCGCATCGGGAGTTCCAACGTGCCTGCGCTATGGGGGCTGCGAGCCTCGATCAAGCTCGCGAATGACATCGGCATGGACCGCATCGAGCGCCGCCATCGCAAGCTGGCTGATTACATCCTCGATGAAATAAAGAAACGCGGCGCCGACTCCTGGACCTCGCCCGACCCTGCGCTGCGCTGTGCGATCGTCACCGTTAACGTGCCCCCCATCCAACGCATGGATTTGGAGAATTGGATGTGGAAGACGCACAAGATCAGAATCCGCGGCGGCGACCCAAACAAGCTGCGGCTATCGACGCCGTACTATCTGCAGAAGAAGGACATTGACCGGTTTCTGGAGAAGTTTGATCAGTATAGGAAAATGAACCACATCGCCTAAGGATCGAAACCGATCATCTACCAAATCGAGCACCTCAGTCGTAATACTCGAGCCCCAAGTGCGTGATCAGCTCCTCGCCCTTCAAATGGCGCAGGGTGTTCTTCAGTTTCATCAATTGAATGAATAGGTCATGCTCGGGGTACAGGCCCGGAACGGTCATGGGAGACTTAAAGTAAAAGCTTAACCACTCCTGGATCCCCAGTCCACGCAGCTCCGAACAGCGTTTCGCCAGATCCATGAGCAGCACCAGGTCGAGCACAATGGGCGCGGCCAGAATCGAGTCGCGGCACAGGAAATCGACTTTGATCTGCATCGGGTAACCCAGCCAGCCGAAGATATCGATATTGTCCCAACCCTCCTTGTTATCGCCGCGCGGCGGATAGTAGTTGATGCGGACCTTGTGATACATGTCGCCGTACAGTTCGGGATAAAGTTCGGGCTGCAGAATGTGTTCAAGCACCGAGAGTTTCGATTCTTCCTTGGTCTTGAATGATCCCGGATCGTCGAGTACTTCGCCATCGCGGTTGCCCAAAATATTAGTCGAGAACCATCCGCTCAGGCCGAGCATGCGCGCTTTGAAGCCGGGAGCCAGGATCGTCTTCATCAGGGTCTGACCAGTCTTGAAATCCTTGCCGCAAATGGGCGCTTCGTTCTGCCGCGAAAGTTCGAGCATCACCGGCAAATCGACCGTCAGATTCGGCGCACCGTTGGCGAATGGCACACCCTCCATCAGTGACGCGTAGGCATAGAGCATCGAGGGCGCAATCATTTCATCGTTGTCACGCAGCGCTTTCTCGAACGACTTCACTGACTGGTGCATTTCGCCCGCCGCGATGTAGGACTCGGTCGAGCCGCACCACATCGTGATCAAACGGCTCGCTCCGCTCGTCTTCTTGAAGTCGCGGATATCGTCGCGCAACTGCTCGGCAAGATCCATCTTTGTCTTGCCCTTCTTCACGTTCGGGCCATCGATCTTCTTCACGTAGTTGTGATCGAAGACCGCCGCGCGCGGCGTCACCGACGAGAGAAACGGCTTCAACTGGTCGAGCAGCCGCTGATCGAGCACGCCAGCATTCGAGGCCGCTTCGTACATGTTGTCTTCGAAAATGTCCCAACCGGTGAAGACCAAGTCGTCGAGCCCGGCTAGCGGAACAAATTCTTTGATCTTCGGCGAGCGTCCGTCGGTGCGCTTGCCGAGACGCACCGTCCCCATCTGCGTGAGAGATCCGATAGGCTTCGCAAGTCCTTTGCGAATCGCTTCCACGCCGGCTACAAATGTAGTGGCGACCGCGCCCATGCCAGGGATCATCACGCCTAGCTTTCCTTTCGCCGGCTGAATCGCACCGTTCTGTAATGAGCTGCTGCGCGCCTTGCTTTCCGACCTTACTTCAACGCGCGATGCTTTCCTCGCCGTCTTTGCAGACTTACTCCGTGTCGCCATATTTGGCCGCTTCCTCAGTAAGAATTTATACGGATGTGCAAACCTTGTATGTTCTCGTATCCGGCGGCGGTTTTGCAAATGAGAGCGGTCAAACGTGCAGAAAATCGATTCAACGGCGTAGTGCATCATCAAGCGGGAGTGTTGTAACGCGCCGAGCCGATGTGCGCAATAGATTTTTTGCGTTGGACTCCCAGGCCGTCTTCCTTCATAGTGAATTTACTTCGCGACCAGCTCTGCCGCCGGTCTCGCGAAGCCGGTCTTTGCATGCCAGCCTGGAAGCGGCGTTGCAATTCTCCTGACCCCGTTGTTCTCCACTTGATCTGACGCACATCACTCGGCCAAATGCCGGGTGTGCGCGCTTCAGACACTCACCAGAAGAACAGGAGACATCATGAAATCAATTCGCAAGTTCGCCTACGCCGCGGTTCTAACCTTGAGTGCCTTAAACTTCGCGCCTAGCCTGGCTTCTGCCCAGGATGCGGCCGGAACTTTCACCTTAACGCACGAAGTTCACTGGCAGAACAGCATCGTGCCAGCGGGGAAATACCGATTCACCGTGGGATCGAGCGGGGCTTCGGAAATGCTGATGTTGCGCAATATTAGCGGCAACGGCACCAGCTTCATGCTCTTGGTGAACGATGCTGAGGAATCGCAACCTGCCGATCTCAACCAACTCGTTATGGTGTCGCGATCCAGGGGAAGCTTTGTCAGCGCGATGCAACTTCCCGAGTTCGGACTCACGCTGCGCTTCTCGGTGCCCGCCAAAACTCGCGAGGTGGCGCAATCGATGACAACCTCGGCCGCATCCGCCGCCCGCTAGTTCTGCGCCGTAAAACCGAGGGCAGATAACCCCTATCTGCCCTCGGCCTTCCCTTTCTTCATTGGTTTCCACGCGAGCTTTTTTCCTAATTAGTAATATGGCGAGGCTCGCTGGACGCAATCCTGTGTTGTTAGGAGGGTTTCGGCATTGGCGGACTACCCTTCACTTCGTCACTCAACACAATGGCTTCGGCAATTTCCTTCATTGCCTTGCGTTTCTGCCGGCTCTGGCGTTGCAAAGTAAGGTAGGCTTGCTCCTCGCTCAATCCCAGATCGCGCTGGAGAATTCCTTTGGCACGCTCCACGATCTTGCGGGTTTGCAATTGTTCGGAAAGATTGAGGTTCGCATCTTCCAATCGCGCCATCTCAATTTCGGCGCCCACCAGAAAACCGATCGTCGAAATCAGCCGGATTTCCCGCCGGCGGTAAACATGATGCTGGAGATGCTGCAGGTTGATCACGCCAACGACGCGGCCGCGGCACATCAATGGCACAGATAAAAACGCCTCGTAGCTATCCTCGGGCAGTTCGTGGAAGAACTGAAAGCGCGGATCGAGAGCCGCCCTTTCGGCAACCGCCACCGGTTCCTGATGTTCGGCGACCCATCCTGTGATGCCCTGTCCCAGTCGCAGTTTTAAGCGATCAACAACCTCCGGATGCGGGTTCTTCGAGGCGCGCAAAACAAGTTCCTCGCTTTCCAGAACGTAAATCAGGCAGGAGTCGCACTTTACCAACGCTGAGGCAAATTCGACAACTCGGATCAGGACTTCGTGGAAACCTACGGCTGTCGCCAGCCGATTGCCAATCTCGTGCAACAAATCAACGTGTGATTCCTCAACTGATATTAACGGGTCCATGATTAACAATATGAGTGGCATGCGAACTTGTCTAATTCCAAATTTCAATGGCTCGTATAAAGGATTTGCCGCAGAATTATCACTGTTCTTTAACATCTTTTCTCCGAGTGCGGCATCGGTGAGAGGTGGCGCATTCGTTGGCGAGATGCCAAGCCAATTTTTTTCGCGACAGGCCGACGACTGTGTTACAACGCTAGCGGATAAATTTACATGGCCGACAAGATTGCACTCATCACCGGCGCCTCGAGCGGTTTCGGCTTGCTCACCTCTATTGAGCTGGCTAAGGCCGGATTCCGTGTAGTCGCCACCATGCGAGATCTCTCACGCCGCGAGGGTCTCAACCGGGCCGGTGCAGGCGCGGGTGTAGCTGACCGGCTCGATATCCGCGAAATCGATGTCACGAATTTCGATGCTCTCCCTGCGTTCGTTGACGCCGTTGTGCGCGACCATGGACGCCTCGATGTTCTTACCAACAACGCCGGGTTCGTCGTCGCCGGTTTCGCGGAAGACATCAAGCTCGAAGAACTTCGCCGGCAGTTCGAGACCAACTTCTTCGGCGCAGTTGCCATGACCAAGGCCGTATTGCCCACCATGCGCCGCCAAGGCTCCGGCCACATTATCATGGTCTCTTCCATCTCGGGACTGAGCGGCTCGGTCACGGTGAGCAGCTACGCCGCATCGAAACATGCTCTCGAAGGGTGGAGCGAATCGCTGCGCCTCGAGATGAACGCAATTGGCGTCAAAGTGGCGTTGGTCGAGCCTGGAGCCTTCCAAACCGACATCTGGACGCGCGGTGCAGTTATGGGTGAGAAAGCGACGCAGCCGACTTCTCCCAACATTCAGCGCAGCCTGCGAATGCGCGATCGCGTCCGGACCCTGCCCAAGCGTGATCCCATTGAAGTAGCGAAGCTGATCGCATCGATCGCGCAAGATCCCAACCCGAAGCTGCGCTACCTGGTTGGACGCGACGCCAAAATGCAGCTCGCCCTCAAGCGCATATTTCCCTGGAAGTGGTACGAGAAGATGGTGGCTAATTTCCTGAAGATCGATGAGTAGTCAGTACCTAGTACCAAGTAGCTAGTACTGAATACCGAGTCACACCCAAAAACTTGTCCCGTAATTGCCCGTCTTCGCTTGGTACTAGGTACTTGGTACTTGGTACTTGGTACTTGGCACTCGCTACTACTTCTCCAAATCCATCGTCTTCACTGGCAAATCCCAATGCCCGTCCAAAATTTCGAAGCGCCGCTGCTCTTCGCGCTGGAAGGTTTCCTGATCGGGATACATTTGCTTCTGCAGCGCCGCTTCATCGAATGGCTCGTTGGCCACGGTGGCATTCTTGAAGGTGATGGTCACGCGATAATCCCAGCGGCCGTCTTCCGTGGTGTGATAGCGCGGCTGATCCATCCAGACCCTTGTGATCCGGCCGAAATCCAGTTCTTTCTTCAATACTGGGTAATGATTTTTCTTGAACAGCTTCAGAAACTCGTCGGCGTGTCCCCACTTGGCTTTGTAGTAGTACTCGACCACAAATGGCTGGTCAGGGGTTTTAGGTGCAGCCTGAGCCTGGGAAAAGATTGGCAGGGCGACGGCGAAGAACAAAAGCGACGCAGGAAGACGGAACCTTCGAATCACGGGAGCCTCCTCGTAAATGCCAGCTAGTACACTAACAAAAAAGCGGCAGGTGAAGGAGGAGGATGTAGTTGCGCGACGACGAGCGACAAATCACCAAGCTCTTTGAAGATGGAGACCGCGCCCTCATCGCCGCCGACGCAGCGGAACTCTCGCGCATCTTCGCCGACGACTACATTCAATACGACGAAACCGGCATGGCGTTCAGCAAGCAAGACGTCATTGAGAATCTAAAGTCCGGCGCGATTCGCTACCTGTCGATGATTTCTACGGGCCGCCGCATTCGCCTACTGAAAGAAAACATCGCGATCGTTCATGGCGCGGAAGAAGATGAGGTCGAGCAAGGCGGAAAGCGCTTCACGGTCCGCTACGTCTATATGGATGTGGTGGTGAAGCGCAGTGGGCAGTGGAAGATCGTCGGATCACAGTTGGCAAAACATATCTGAGACGAGTCAGTGCGTAGGTTTACTGACGGCTGATAGCTGACGGCTGATTCGGTTCTGCCAGTGACTCCATACGAACCAAGCCATGCCCGCCACCAGAATCACGCCAATCACAGCGTCGAATTTGTGGAAGTATTTTCCCAGTTCGCGCCAGTTTTCGCCGAGCTTCATTCCGAGATAGGCCAACGCGAGACACCATGGCCAGGATCCCAGAAACGTGTACAGATGAAACCGCCTGCGAGGCATACGGGCCACTCCCGCCGGGAGCGCGATGAAAGTGCGAATCACCGGCAGCATACGACCGAAGAATACGGCTAGATATCCCCAGCGCGCGAAAAAGCGGTCGGCCCAGTCGAGTTCGCGCTTGCCCATTAGAATCCAGCTTCCGTAACGCTCGACCAGCGGACGCCCGCCATAGCAGCCAATCTCATAGGCCACGAGCGATCCCAGGTTGCAGCCGATCGCCCCCGCCGTCGCCACCCAAAGCAGCTTGAACGTGCCCTGAAAGACAAGGTAGCCGGCAAACGGCATAATCAATTCCGACGGCAAGGGGATGCAAGCCGATTCAATCGCCATCAGCAGCATGATGCCTGCATAGCCGGTGGCGCTGATCACGGAATTGATAAATACGAAGATGACGGCGAGAAGTTTTTCAGTCATGAAGGAAGGCAGTTCTCGGTTTCTAGGTTCTCAGTTCTCAGTAGAAACTGTCGGCTCCCAGACTGAGAACCGAGAACTGGAAACTGAACTGTTAGTGTATCGGAAATCTGGAAGGCAAACTCCGGCTAGAACGAGCCGTCTTGCGTGAAGGTGTAGCCGGGAAGCGATGCTCCTTGCGGACTCTTTGCGACCTTGATGCGTACCGTCGGAGCATCGGGAGCTGTAATCCCGGCCGGGCGTAGCATGGCGTACTGCGTAAACACCTCGCTGTATACCTTGGTGACCAAGTAGTCCTGGCCATCCACATCGTTGCGCCATACTTGTCCGAGTTGGATTGAATTTACGGCCACAATAGATTTCCCTGAATGTCGTGAGGGTGATTCCAGAGTACCGGGACGCATGTGGCGAGTCAATCGGCCGCGTGGTTACCGAGGTCTCTGCTAAGATGTTGCCCTCATGCCCCGAGGACGTACGCCCCGACAGCCCGCCCGCACCGGTCGCCAAGACCGCGTGGCACGCGCGCCTCTTCGACAAGCGCGGGGCAACCTCGCGCCCGCGAAGTCAGCGCCAAACAAGTCGCGCGGCGGTAAAGATAGTCGTGAAAGCAAAGGCGTTCGCGTGGGGACGAGCGCCCTTTCGACAAGTTCAGAGCAAGCTGCCAGCCGTCCAAATAGTGCAGAGGCTCTATCGGTTTCCAAGGGAAAAAAGACAAGCGCATACAATCCCCTCGCGCCCGAGCGAATCTCCGAGATATTGAAGAGACTCGACCAGCTTTATCCCGATGTCACGTGCGCACTCACCCACACTAACGCTTGGGAACTTCTGGTCGCGACCATTCTTTCCGCCCAATCGACCGACGTAAATGTCAACCGCGTCACGCCGGAACTCTTTCGCAAATATCCTACGGTTGAAGCTTTCGCCGCGCTCACGCCGGAGCAACTCGAACCTGACGTCCGCTCCACCGGCTTCTTCCGGAACAAATCGAAATCAGTCGTCGGCGCGGCCAAAAAGATTGTTGCCGACTTCGGCGGCCATGTTCCGATGAACATGCACGATCTACTCACATTACCCGGCGTCGCCCGCAAAACCGCGAACGTGGTGCTGGGGTCGTGGTTCAAGATCGCCGAGGGCGTGGTGGTCGACACTCACGTCCACCGCATCTCGCGCCGCCTGGAACTCACCACGAACGATGACCCGCAGAAGATCGAGCAAGACTTGATGCGCATCATCCCGCGCGAAAAATGGATTCTCTTCGCCCACCAGCTCATCTGGCACGGACGCAAGTTGTGCATTGCCCGCAAACCCAAGTGCATCGATTGCCTGCTGGAAAACATTTGTCATGCGGCCGACAAGACATGGAGCACGGTGGAGATGCACAAGAACGCGAAAGCGTAGCCCTCTCTGCTAGACTTTTTCGACGCTAGACTTTTTTGACCAACGTCTCGAGGTTTCCACTCATGCGCAGGTTCGCACTCTTTGCTATCGTCATATTCATGAGCACAGTCGTGACCGAAAGCACAGTCGCCGCCCAAACCCTGGCCCCGCCTCAAGCCATTACCGATCCCAAGCAGATCGCCTCGAAGCCCAATGCGCAGGTGGAACCGCGCGGCCTGACCATCGAGAAACTCTACATGACGCGCCAGGTGGGCCCGCCCACCTGGTCGCCCGATGGCAAGAGCATCGGCTTTATTTCGAACATGAGCGGTCGCAATAACCTGTGGCTGGTGCCCGCCGAAGGTGGATGGCCTGTGCAGCTTACGGTCAGCGACCAGCGGCAGACTGCGCCCGCGTGGTCACCCGACGGTAAATGGATCGCCTATCAATCCGATTACGACGGCGACGAGCAGTGGGACATTTTTCTGGTCTCGCCCAAGACCGGGAAGGTGGTCAACCTTACCAGTACGCGCGAGATCGCAGAGAGCGATCCGACATGGTCGCCCGACGGCCGTTATCTTGCGTACTTGGTCAAACCAAAGACTTCTGCCGCCCACGAGATTGATGTCTATGACATGGTGATGCGCGAAGTAAAGCACATCACCTCCGGTACGCCGCAGGATAAGGGAAACTACAACCCCATTTGGTCGAAGGATGGTAAGTACATCGTTTACACGCAGGAGCAAGCTAAAGGAACAGATTCGAATATTTTTATCGCGGATATCGCATCGAGAAAGAGCACATTGCTCACGCCACATGAGGGTGAGCAGCGCTACATGGCGAATGACATTTCTTCCGACGGCAAAAGGGTGCTCCTCACGTCGAACGCCGCCAACGGCTACGAAAATGTTGGTCTGCTGGAAATTTCGACTAAGACGACTTCATGGCTCACGCACGACAAATGGGAGATCCGGGGCGGTGAATTTTCCCCTGACGGCAAGTACATCACCTTCAGCGCCAATGTCGATGGCAACGAAGATATTTATCTGCACGATCTCGCAACCGGGAAGTCGACCGCTCTGCCGATCCCGAAAGGCGTGAACGAACCTGCCGGCGGCCATTCTGCATTCACTAAAGACGGCTCGCATCTGCTTTACAACCACAATGGGCCCACTGCTCCCGGCGATCTTTGGGTGTATACGCTGGCGACCGGCAAATCGCATCAAGTCACGCATTCGCTCGTCGCCGGCGTGCGTTCGGAAGATATGGTCGAGCCGTACCTCGTGCACTATCCCAGCCGCGATGGCAAATGGACCATCTCTGCTTTTCTCTACGTGCCCTTCAACATGGCGCGCAACGGGCAGAACGCTGCCATCGTTTACATCCATGGCGGACCGACTTCGCAAACCTTGAATTCGTTCAACCGCTTCGTGCAATACGCGGCCAATCAGGGATACATGGTGCTCGCGCCCAACTATCGTGGCTCGACTGGATACGGCAAAGAATTCCAGCAGGCGAATCTGTTCGATATGGGCGGCGGCGATCTGCAGGACGTACTCGCTGGAGTCGATTGGATCAAGCAGACTGGACATCTCGACCCGAAAAAGATTGCCGTCATGGGCGGAAGTTATGGCGGGTATCTCAGCATGATGTCAGTCACGAAAGCGCCTGACGTTTGGGCGGCCGGCGTGCCGATCGTGCCCTTCGTAAACTGGTTTACCGAAATCGAGAATGAGGACCCTGTGTTGCAACAATCGGACCTGGCGACCATGGGCGACGTGGTAAAAAATAAAGCGCTGTACGAAGACCGCTCGCCCATTAACTTCACTGACCAGATTAAAGCGCCGTTGCTATTGCTCGCGGGAGGGCACGATCCTCGCTGCCCGAAGTCGGAAACGCAGCAGGTCGTCGATGCCATCAAGAAGCGCGGCGGAACAGTCGACTATAAGATCTATGAAAACGAAGGTCACGGTTTTGCCCGCGTCGAAAATCAGATCGATGCCTACAGGCGCGTTGCAGATTTTCTGCTGGCGCACGTTCCGCCCGCGGATTGCAGTTGTTCGTTGACGGAATAAGATTATTCGGGGACGACTCTAACTCCGAGTCGCAGACCACGCCGACTTTTCTGTCATTGCCCAACGGATGGCGTCGACGAGTCCGGGGATAGTGAACTCCTTGGCTGCGATATCCACCCGCAAGCCGAGCTCGCGCAAAGTTGAAGAAGTTACGGGACCAATGGAGGCCATCAGGAGTCCATCAAGCCGCGTGGCGAGCTTACGGCGTGAACCTATCAATTCCACAAAGTTTCTGGCCGACGATGAACTAGTAAACGTGACCACATGCGGACGTTGCCGCGGATTCGCCAGCGCGATCCGCAGGCGCGTGCGGGACGACTTCGGTACGACTGTTTCGTACGCTTCCACGACATCCACATGCGCGCCAGCCTTGCGAAGTTCGCGGGGAATCACATCGCGCGCGACTTTCGCACGCACCAGCAAAACACGGTTCCCTTTCACTCGATTGTGCAAGCTGCGGACCACAGACTCCGCCACGTACTCTCTGGGAACCACGTCCACCTTACGGTCACGCTTTTCAATCATCTTCTTCGTCGCCGGCCCGATGGCCGCGACACGCAAGTGCTGCAGGTTCTTTTTCGTTAGCCTCAGTTTATCCAATCGTTCCCACATGGCCTCGACTCCGTTCACGCTCGTGAGAATAAGCCAGTCGTAGCTTGCAAGATTCTTCAAGGCTGAATCGAGAGGTTTGAAATTTCGCGGCTTGCGGATTTCGATGAATGGAATTTCGAGGACCGTCGCACCCAACTTACGCAATTCTGCAGAGAGGGCACTGGCCTGGTGCCTGGCGCGGCCTACCAGCACACGAATGCCGGACAGAGGAAGATGTATTCCTCGTGCGAATTGCGGGCTACCTCTCTTGCTTTGCAATCAGACCCCCAGGCCTTGCTTCTGCATCAATTTAGCGATTTCGGAAGCAGCCGAATCTGCGCTCTGGGCTAAAGACGCAATCACGCTGGCCTGATCTCCCTTGGTTCGATTTTGGCTGATCTTGAACTTAGCCTCGATCCGAGTAACAACGATCTCAAAGCCGACGATGTGCTTCAACATTCCATTGCGAAACTTGTCGCTGAGACTGCTCCATTGAGCGAAGTAATCGGGATCAAACATATTGATGATCTCGCGAACCTCTTCCAGCAGATGTTCGGGGTCGGAAACCACGCGGGCATGGCCGTATACATGCACCGTGGCGTAGTTCCACGTGGGCACGCTGTCGCGGCTTTCGTACAGGCGGGGTGAAATGTAGGCGTGGGGTCCGTGAAAGATAGTGAGTGACTCCTGACTACTTTGCAACAGCTCCCAGTGCGGGTTCGCTCTGGCCATGTGCCCGTGGAGAACCGTCTGACCGTCCGTTTCCCGCACCAGGATTGGAATGTGAGTGGCGAAGGGACCACTGTCTGACGCAGAAACCAAAATGGCAAACGGATTTGCCTTGAGGAAAGAAATTATTTCCGCGTGGTCGCGAACGCGGTTAAATTCCGGGATGTACATGCTGCGGGTCTCCTGGTCTACCGAGTGACGACTTATAAATCGAGTTAAGCAGCGCGGTCCGGAGCTGTCGCCTGTTTTTTTCGCACATGCAAAACTTTCTCGACTTCGGCAACGACAACGCCTGCCTCGTCTTTCACATCCACCGAAAACACCGGCTCATATTTCGGCAGCGTCTCCAGTTTCCTGCGAATGTCCTCGATCTGGCTATCAGACAAACGAAATTCCGCGCGCACAGTTCCCTTCCCGGGCTTTCTGTAGCGGATGCTCGCAGCTTTGTCCCACACGATGTAGTCGCGGCCCAGATTCGCCATCAGCATCAGCATATAGAACGGGTCGGTCATGGCAAATAGAGATCCGCCGAAGTGCGTTCCGACGTAGTTTGCGTTCCAGAAATGCAGCTTCATTTCGATGTCGACCGCTTTCATGTCGGACGCAATGTATTTGATACGAATGCCCGCGCCCAGAAACGGCGGCCAGAAATTGATCCAGCGGCGGAGAGCATGTGAGCTTTTGGTGCCACCGAGAAGTTGCAAAAGAACGCTACCGTTCTTCATGTTGGATCTTCGTCCGCACTCATGGTTGCGGGGGGACAGCGAGGCCGCGGCCGTAGACGGCTTCGAGGATTTCGTCGCCGCCGCGGCTGAGTAGCTTTTCGCCAACGGCGGTGCCCAGTTCGTCAGGATCGTTGAGATTGCCGTCGCGCGATTCGCGCAGCAGCTTCGAGCCGTCGGGATCGGCGACGATCGCGTCGAGGTGCAGCTTGCCGTTTCGCATTTCCGCGAACGCGCCGATGGGAACCTGGCAGCCTCCGCCCAGCCGATTGAGCAGGGCGCGCTCGCAGGTCGTGGCGGCGCGGGCGGCGGAGTCATTCAAAAACTCAAGGTGTCTGCGAGTGGCGGAATCGCCTTCGCGGATTTCGATGCCTAGCGCTCCTTGGCCGGCGGCGGGGCACATGATTTCGGCGGGGATGATCTGTTTGATGAGTTCCGTCTTGCCCAGACGCTTCAGTCCAGACGCGGCCAGGATGATGGCATCGTACTCGCCTTGTTCGAGTTTGCGCAGGCGCGTATCGACGTTGCCGCGCAGGGGATGGACCTTGAGATCGGGACGGATGGCCTTGAGTTGCGCCTGACGACGCAGGCTGGACGTGCCTACGCGCGCGCCATGAGGCAGTTCCTCAAAACTCGAGTAGTGGCGCGAGCAGAAGGCATCGCGTGGATCTTGGCGTTCCGTGACGGCGGCTATCTCGAATCCCGGAGGAAGTTCGGTGGGCAAGTCTTTCAACGAATGCACGGCGAGATCGACGCGGCCGGCGGCAAGAGCCTCCTCGATTTCTTTCGTGAACATGCCCTTGGTGCCGACCATCGCCAGGGCTACGTCTGTGATTTTGTCGCCTGTGGTGTGGATGATTTCGATCTCGACTTCGTGCCTACGTGCGCGGAGAAGCGCGGAAATATGGTTGGCCTGCCAGAGCGCGAGTTGCGAACCGCGGGAGCCGATGCGCAGAGTGGCCATCAGTGCCGAGACTCCGCTTCCTTGTTCGAGTTATTCGCCGAAGAGGCTATACCTTTTTCCTTATCGTGCAGGTTAAACAACCTCCGCACCACGTCAATCACTGTAGTGGCCTCAGCTTCGCGGGCAGCGGTCTTCAAGGTCGTAATCGGGGTGTGCATGACTTTGTTGATGATCCCGCGGGTCAAAGCTTCGACGGCCATTTCTTGATCGGGAGTCAGGGGGCCCATGCGTCCACGCACGCGGTCGATTTCGGCTTGGCGGATGGTTTCGAGATGATCCTGCAAACTGACAATCGTGGGAACCACATCGAGCGTGTGCAGACGAGCTTCGAAGCGCTCAACTTCGTTGGTGATGATAGCTTCGGCGAGTTCGGCCTCCTTGCGGCGGTCGGCCACGTGGCTGCTGACGGCCTGCTGCAGATCGTCCATGTCGTAGACGAAAATGCCGTCGAGTTCGGCCATTTCCGGGGACACATCGCGGGGCACGGCAATGTCGATGAAAAACATGGGCCGGTTCTTGCGGCGCGCGAGGAACTGTTCGCCATGTTCGCGGCGGAAAATGGCATGCGGCGCGCCGGTCGAGGTGATGACAATATCAGCGCGGTCACAGGAGTTGTAGAGATCTTCAAACTTAATGGCTTGGCCATTGAATCTCTGCGCCAGTCCAATGGCGCGGTCGTAGGTCCGATTGGCAACGAAAATCGAAGCGCAGCCATGCGCCATCAGGTGGCGGGCGGCGAGTTCACTCATCTTGCCGGCGCCCACGATAAATACATTCTTCCCCTGCAGCGTACCGAAAATCTTTTTGGCCAACTCCACCGCAACCGAGGCAATGGATACAGAAGATGAGCCCACCGCAGTCTCGCTGCGCACGCGCTTGGCAACCGCGAAGGCGCGGGTGAAAAGCTGATCAAGTTGTCCGTGAATCGTGCCTACAGCGCGGGCGGTAGCATACGCTTCTTTAACCTGGCCGAGTATCTGCGCCTCGCCGACCACCATCGAATCCAGGCTGGAGGCCACGCGGAAGAGGTGGCGCACCGCGTCTTTTTCGCGGAACTCATACAAGTGTGCGTCGAGTTCCGCGGCCGTGAGATGAAAGTGATCGTGCAGAAAGCCGCGCAGGTCAGCAGAGCCATTCGTGGTATGCGTGATCATTTCCACACGATTGCAGGTGGAAATGATCATGCCCTCGTCGACGCCGGGATGCGCCGTGAGATCGCGGCAACAATCGGGCAGGCGCGACTCGGGGATGGCAAGGCGCTCGCGCACTTCGAGCGGCGCACTTTTGTGATTCACGCCAATGAGTTGGTATCTCATGAGGCGAACCTGTGAATAGCAGAGAAGTAGTTCGCGGCCCAGGCCACGATGGCGGCTACAAAGGCAAAGGTAGCCAGCACGGCAGCGCGACGGCCTCGCCATCCCGAGTTCCAGCGCGTGAAGACCATGATCATGTACACGGCCCACATCAGGATCGACAACAAGATTTTCGGATCGGCGAAGTCAACGTGCCCGTAAGCCGACATCGCCACGATGGAACCGGTGATGAGACCGAGGGTCATAAAAGGAAAGCCGAGCAGCAGCGACCGGTAGCCGATCTGATCGATCACTTCGAGAGCGGGCAGAAAAGAGATAAGGCTGCTGGGCTTTTTTGCCTTCAGGCGGCGTTCCTGCAACAGATAAAGTAAGCTCGCACCAAAGCTCAGCACAAGTGCGGCGTATCCGGTGAAGATCAGGATGATGTGAGCGATCAACCATCCCTTATGCTGAACGAAGGCGGTGAGCAAAACTGGTTGCTCATCCACAGCCGCGACGAAAGTGAGAAAAAATACAATCGGAAACACAACCACGCCGGGCGAAGTGGTTTTGTAAATGGCATAGATGATCATGAAGAACGTCATCGAAAAGAACGCCAGCAGCGATTCGCCGTTGTGCACCGAGGCCCAAACCACGTGACCGGAAAGAAATAGTTCGACCAGCGAAACGAAGTGGAAGACCATGCCCAGGCTGGCGGCGTGCAGCGCGATGCGACTGAAAAGATCGCTGGTGCGGGTGAGCGCAAAAAAAGCGTAGATCAACCCGACGAAGTAGCAAGCCAACGCGAAGCGCAACCAAAGCAATGCCATAGGCTAGGTAAGTATCAGAGTCCGCTGAGTTTAAGGCAAGGCGGGCCGACTCGCTGGTTGATGCCTGCAGCTTTCCTTGTCAGACTTTATCGAAACCCTCAGGAACCCCATTCCCTTCCACGCATTATATTCTCCTCGAAGAATGGGAGAAGGGGAAACGCCGGGGGTCACGCGCCTTTGTGATCCAGATCACAAATTGGGATCCTGGAAGAGGCGTTCGCCTTACGATGCAATGACGGGTTCCCCGCTCTATTCCACTCCTAAACCCGCCAGCGATTCATCAAGTAAGCGGGGATCGATCACCAGGCGGCGGCCGTGAGCTTGCAAGTCTTCTAATTCATCGAAGGCACGAAACAGGCGGAGTTTAGCGGCGGCGTACTGTTCCGCCTCGGTAAGCGGCCGTTTATGCGCTTCCACCCACGCGGCCAGCGCAATCTCCGGAAGGAAGACGCTTATGGCATACGTCAGCTTGCGATCGGAGGTCACGTCGAAAACAAATTCCGTAGCTGGCGCCTCAGGATCGGAAGCTAGCGCGGCGCGTCGGCCCACAAAGTAATACTGGTACACGTATCCTTGAGCCCCAGCATAGGTTTTCAGGCGGCGGACGGTCATGACGATATTATGAACGGCAGGCGCTCGTTTGTCGTTAAGCGCCAGCTAAATCAGGAAACCAGGAATTGATTCTTAGTAAGCGGGCGGATCATTCAGCACTAAAGTACGTACCGACGGCCAATTCAGAGGCTAACTTTCCTACCGGGAACTGCCGATAGCTTTCTTGAATGATGCCGCAATGGAATTGGATCGTTCTCGGCGGATTGGCCATTCTGGTTCTCTCCCAGTGGCTCCATATGTACCGCACTCGCGTGGAATCGAAGAAACGCGAAGAACTGTTCCAGATCGTCACCGAAAATGCGGCCGACATGATTGCGCTGGTCGATGTGAAAGGACACCGTCTGTACAACAGTCCCGCGTATAAGCGAATTCTCGGCTACACAGCGGCGGAACTGAGTGAAACCTCGTCATTTGAGCAGATCCATCTCGACGATCGTTTCAAGGTTCTCGAGGCGGCGCGCGAGGCCCGCGCCACGGGAGTAGGCAGGAAACTGGAATATCGCATTCGCCACAAAGACGGCTCCTGGCGAGTCTTGGAGTCGATGGCGCGCGTCATCCGCAACGAGAAGGGTGAAGTCACAAAGCTGGTCATCGTCAATCGCGACATCACGCAACGCAAACGCGCGCAAGAGCAACTGGAGCATAACTCATTCCACGATGCTCTAACCGGACTGCCGAACCGCCGCCTCTTCTTGGATCGATCACAACACTTGTTTAATCGCGCCCAACGCAGCCCGGAGGGCCAGTATGCCGTTTTGTTCGTCGATTTGGATGGGTTCAAGACATTCAACGACACTGTGGGCCCCGCCTTGGCCGACCAGGTAATAGTCGAGATTGGCCAGCGGCTACGATCCTGTCTCCGGGAGGAAGACACGGTTTCCCGCGGGCAGGATGAGTTGCCGCCAATCGAGGCGGTTCTCTCCCGGATGGGCGGAGATGAGTTCACTATCCTGCTGGAAGCGGTGGCGGATCCGAGCAATGCGATGAGGGTCGCGAAGCGAATTCTCTCAGTTGTAGCCAAGCCCCTTCTGTTGGACGGGCACCAACTGCGCACCTCAGCCAGTGTGGGAATCGCCTTGAGCGCGCCGACTCACGAACGGGCAGAGGATCTGTTGCGGGATGCCGATATCGCGATGCGCCGGGCTAAAGCGTCGGGGGGATCCCGTTGTGAAGTGTTTGATGAGTCGATGCACACCCGGGCGGTGAATCGTCTGAAGCTGGAAGCCGACCTGCGACAGGCTACTGCTAAAAATCAGTTCCGTATTTTGTACCAGCCGATCGTGAAACTGCAAACTCACCAGATCACCGGCTTTGAGGCGCTATTGCGCTGGCAACATCCCGAGCAAGGCCTAATTTCTCCGGATAAATTCATGGCAGCCGAAGACACGGAATTGCTGATCTCGACTGGGCAGTGGCTGATTCTTGAGGCATGCCGGCAGTTGCGTACCTGGGATATGGAGAATTCCGGAAGGGCGGCCGTGAGCATCGGCGTGAATATTTCTGCGCGCCAATTTGCCTATGCTCGCTTCGTTCCTGACCTGCAGGCGGTTATGCGCGAGACTGGAATTGAGCCGTCAAGGTTGCAATTGGAGATAACGGAGAGCGTGGCTGCGGCCGACTCAAAAGTGTCTGCCACTATTCTCTCGGAGCTCAAACGCATCGGAGTTGGAGTTCTCCTCGATGACTTTGGGGGGAATTCGTCGTTAAGCGGGCTAACGCAATTCCCGGTTCAAGCATTGAAGATCGCTAATTCTTTAGTAGGCGGAATGCTGCTCGACCGCGGTGCCCGCGACACAGTTGAGCTGATCATTCTTCTGGCGCACAAGTTGAAACTGAACGTTATTGCGGAAGGAATTGAATCCATAAAGCAGGTGGATTTCCTTCGTGACTTAGGTTGCGATCAGGGTCAAGGACATTTATTCTCGCAGCCCGTCGAAGCGGCAGCGGCAGGGCAACTTCTCCACCAGAGGAATGCAATGCCCCATGCGAAGGTGGCCAGAGTAGCGGAATAAGCCGTATTACCTACATGCGACTGCTTTCACGCAACTGAGACGCCCTGTCCATCAACGGCTGCCGTTGCCCGGTGAAACTACTCGCCCGTATTCCGAGGCGCGGCTCAGGCGGTCGAACATGCGCCAGGTGGCAAACGAAATCTTGCTGATGGCTTGTTCGCCGTCGCGTTCATTGGCCAGGAACGCGGTCATCACGCAAATCACATAGGGACGGCCCTCGACGAAGACAATGCCGGAATCGTTGCGCACGGCCTCGAGTGAACCCGGCTTGTTGGCGATCTTCACATCAGCGGGCAGGTCGCGCGGAATCCAGGAATCCTTGTTCGTGCTCAGGACTTTGAAGAAATCAGTGGTCGACTCTTTGTTGAGCAGCTTTTCATGGTATAGGGCATCGAGTAGCATCATCATCTCGCGTGGAGTTGAAATATTTTCGCGCCCCTGCTTGGCTGCTTCCAGGTCCATCATCTTGCGGCGCAGGCGAGTGTGCGCAAGCCCCAGGGAATCGAGCATAGCGTTAACGTTGTCCATGCCGACGCGGTCGATCAGCACATTGGTGGCTGAGTTATCGCTAACCGCTACCATCATCGTGGCCAGATCGCGCAAGGTAATGCGGGTAACGCCGGGCGTGAGCCCGCCCATGATATCGCTGTCAGCAACCAGATCGGAAGCCTGAACGGTGTAAAGATCGGTGAGCTCCAGCTTGCCTTGCTGCGCCTGGAGATAGAGGTTGGCGAGGACCGCGATTTTTATCGAGCTGGCTTGTGCGAAGACTTCGTTTTCGTGGAGAAAGAATTGATCGCCGGTGCCGAGATCTTCAATGGCTACGCCCATCACTCCGTCGAGGTGCTGGTCGACATCATGAATGGTAGCCTCCAGTTTTTGCCACAGGACTTTCTGTTTTTCAGCGGCGGAAGAAGAAGCCGCTGGTAAGACAGATGATTTCTGCGCCCACGAGGTCGCGAGCAGCAGAACCAAGCAGAAGAACCTTTTCAAAAGCAGCCTCCGAGCTAGCGGTCAAACCAAACTAGTTAACCACACAGAAGATGGACGATGGCAACAATTTTATGATGCCAACGGAGACCGGCGTCCAGAGGCCTCTGCGCCGTGTGTTCTCATCCATCAATCTTGGCTTCGCGAAGTTGCTTTACTGCTGTCTCGGAACTAACCGGCGAGTAGTAAACCTCCTTGAAGGTGTAAGAACGCGCTTTGGTCGCGAGGACCGGCATGATTTCAATGTGCCAATGGTAGTCGTCGTCAATGGTCTTCCAGAAGCCGAGGGTTTTGGAGGGATGCAGACTGTTGGGCGAAGTATGCAGCACAAGATGAAAGCCTTCCGTAACGGCGCGAACACGCTGCAGGGTGCGGCGCAGCAGTGCGGCGAGATTTGTTCGCAGCCCCGGTTTTGATAACCCGGTGCGCTCGAAGGATGCTTCATGGTTGCGGGATAGAATCCAAATCTCGTAGGGAACGCGTGGAGCGTAAGGTCCAAGGGCTACATAGTCGCCACGCGCTTCTATCACGCGCGAAGCCTGGCGTTCCTCCTGGGTAAGAATGTCGCAGAACACGCAGCGCTCTTTGCTCACGTAATACTCGCGGCCAGCCCGCAGTTCGTAGAGCACGCGCCGCGGTACAAACGTTGTTGCCGTAAGCTGCGAGGTTGGGTGGCTGAATTCCTGGCCAGCGTTGGCGCCGAAGTCCTTGAAGAGACTGACATACTTGATGCGCGGATCGCGCTTCAGATCCAGGATGCGCTCGGCGGCGAGACGCAGGAATTGCCCGATCTCATCGTCACTGGCATGCCACAGTTGGCGGTCGTGCCTCGGATTTTCGACCAGAACTTCATGAGCGCCGACAGAATTCATGCGGTCGTAAATTCCGTCGCCACGGCGGCCCGGCTCTCCTTCGATGTGGTAAAGCGGCGCGGGATGAACCACAGACCGCGCCGACCAGCCCACCGTGCTCGGCACCGCAGAAATGACCTGCGTGGCCTCGGGCGAGTCCGGACAAAAACGGCAGACCGTTTCAGGACGCGGCGCACTTGGCTCGTCTCCCGTCATGACCCAGGAGCGAGTAATGGGATCTTTGCGGAGTTCCATGTATTAGGTAAACACTGTGGGAGAAGCTGCGTCAACTGCCATTTCCGCGACAACGGTGAGCGTGCTCACAAGAAGGGAGGATGCGGCTTTGTTATAATCCGCGCCAAGCCCCCGTCCGATTGAGCAATGACCGAGCCCTCCACTCCGCTGATGCGGCAATATGCCGCCGTCAAGAAAGAACATCCCACCGCGCTCCTGTTTTTCCGCCTCGGGGATTTTTACGAGTTGTTCTTCGATGATGCGATTGTCGCGTCCAAAGAACTGCAGATCACTCTCACCTCGCGCAACAAGGAGAAGGGCATCGCCGTTCCCATGTGCGGCGTGCCGCACCATGCCGCGGAAGGCTATATCGGCAAGCTTATCCGCAAGGGCTTCAAGGTGGCGATCTGCGAGCAAATGGAGGACGCGCGCCAGGCCAAGAAACAGATTGGCGCGAAACTCGTGCGGCGCGAAGTTACGCGGGTTGTCACGCCTGGAACAGCAGCGGATTCGTCGCTGGGTTCCGAAGAAAACAACTTTCTGGCTGCGCTGGCGCAGGTTGGAGAGCGGGTTGGATTCGCGGCCCTCGATCTTTCCACCGGGGAATTTCGTGCCACGGAATTTTCGGGAGAGGGCGCTCTGCGCCGGGTGCAGGAAGAACTGGAGCAGTTACGGCCGAAAGAAATATTGTACGGTTCGGCGGCTCCTCTGTTCGATGCGAAAACCAGCCGAAGTCAAGCCCCTCAGCCCCGGGCAACTGGGGCTACCTGTACGGAGACTCCTCTCGACGACTGGATTTTCGCGCCCGATCATGCAATTCCACTCCTGGAAAATCATTTCGGAGTGTTATCTCTCGAAGGGTTTGGGTTAGCGGGGCGTTTGGCCGCGGCCGCCGCCGCGGGAGCGATTCTCTACTACGTGCGCTCAACCCAGCGCGGATCGCTCGATCACGTCGACCGCATCGGATGGTACGAACGCCAGAACTGCCTGGTGCTGGATGCGGTGACAGTCCGGAACCTGGAATTGATTGAACCGTTGTTCGCTGGTGCGGATGCTGGCGTGACGCTCTTTCGCTCCATCGATGCCGCAGTCACTCCCATGGGGAAGCGTCTGCTGCGGGCGTGGCTCCTGCGGCCGTCGCTCGATTTAGCCGAGATCAATGCGCGCCTGGATGCGGTGGAATCGGGCGTGAAAGATACCATCGCGCGTGAAGAGCTGCGCCACGCACTCGATGGCGTGTTCGACCTTGAGCGGCTTTTGAGCCGCGTGACGCTCGAAACGGCGAACCCACGGGATGTGTTGGCCCTGGCGGCGTCGCTCGCGAAGATTCCCGCAATCAAGCATGCAACGGCACGGCTGACGGCGGAGCGGCTGACGACCCTGCACAGATCGCTCGATGAACTAGGCGATCTGCGCGGGCGGATTGAGAAAACAATTGTCCCTGAGCCACCGCTGAGCTTTGCCGATGGCGGCGTGATTGCCGCGGGCGTAGAGCGCGACCTGGATGAATTGCGCGAACTTTCGCGGAACAGCAAGCAAGTGCTGGCTCAGATCGAGCAGAGGGAACGCGGGCGGACTGGTATTGGATCGCTCAAGGTAAAGTTCAACTCCATCTTCGGCTACTACATCGAGATTTCGAAACCGAACCTGCACCTTGTCCCGCAGGACTATGAACGCAAACAAACTCTGGTGGGCGCGGAGCGCTTCACCACTCCCGAGTTGAAAGAATATGAAGCCAAGATTCTTGACGCGCAGGAAAAGATTGTCGAGATCGAGCGCCGCCTGTTCATGGAGTTACGCACCGCGATCGCTGCCGAGGCCAAACGAATCCGGCAAACAGCGCTGGCCTTGGCCGAAGTGGATGTGCTGGCCTCGTTGGCCCATATTGCGGCACTTCGGAATTATTCTCGCCCGCAATTTATTACTTCCGTTGATGGCGATTCGGGCGAACTGGAAATTGTCGAGGGCCGGCATCCAGTGATCGAGCAGCAGGAGATGGCCGGAGGCAGCGAGCGTTTCGTACCCAACGATCTTTACCTGAATGCAACTACGCACACGATTTTGCTGCTGACCGGGCCGAACATGGGCGGCAAATCGACTTATTTGCGGCAGACAGCGTTGATCGTGATTCTCGCGCAAATGGGCTCGTTCGTCCCGGCACGCTCGGCGCGCCTCAGCGTGGTCGATCGCGTCTTCACCCGCATCGGCGCCAGCGACAATCTGGCCCGCGGCCGCTCAACCTTTATGGTCGAGATGACAGAAACAGCGGCAATCCTGCACACGGCCACGGCTCAGTCTTTAATTCTTCTGGACGAAGTCGGCCGCGGCACTTCCACTTACGACGGCCTCGCGATTGCCTGGGCCGCAATCGAGTATCTGCACGCGCGCGTACGCGCCAAAACTTTATTTGCCACTCACTATTTCGAGCTGACGGAATTGGCCGAGCAACTCGCAGGAGTGAAAAATTATCACGTCTCGGTAAAAGAAGCCGGAGCCGGGATCATCTTTCTGCGCAAGGTTGAGCCCGGAGCGGCTGATCGCAGCTACGGCATCGAAGTCGCCAAGCTCGCAGGCTTGCCGAACGAAGTAATCACGCGGGCGCGCGAGGTGCTGGCTGAGCATGAATCAGCGGAACACGAACTCACAGAGCATCTTTCGCCCGGTGCCACACCTCCGCCCACGCAGTTGACCATCTTCACGCCGCTGTCGCAGCCGGTGCTGGAGAAGCTGCGGGAAGTGGATTTGAACCGGCTCACGCCGCTCGAAGCACTGAATCTATTGGCGGAGTTGAAAAAAGAAATCTAACCGTAGAGGACGCAGGGCAATACAGGCAAGTAAATCGCATCGGATGACTACTCAACGAAAAGCGCACCAGAAGCTCGATATCGGTCAACTCCTGATCATCGGTTTCGACGGCACGAAGATGACGCCGCGCCTCAGTTCCCTACTGACTCGGTTGCAGCCGGCGGGGGTGATTCTTTTTGCGCGCAACGTAAAGACCGCCGGCCAAACGTGGCAACTGCTGCACGACTGCCAAAAGTGCGCTTCAACGCCGCTGTTTACCTGCGTCGATCTCGAAGGCGGCCTCGTAGACCGCTTCCGCGACGTGCTCGGCCCTACAGCCTCAGCAGCAGAAGTCTTCGCCACCGGCGATCGTAAACTCTTTCGCAAGCACGGGCAGACGATCGGCGAGAACTGCCGAGCTCTGGGATTCAACGTTGACTTCGCCCCCGTCCTCGATCTGGCTTTTGAAGCTTCGCGCAGTGTGATGAGTTCGCGGTCAGTTTCGGCGAACCCGCGCGAAACAGTTGTCTATGGCCGCCAGTTTCTCACAGGGCTTCGCGCCGCCGGCGTGCTCGCATGCGGCAAGCATTTTCCCGGCCTGGGCGAAGGCAAACTCGATAGTCATCACGATCTGCCGCTAATCAAGAAGTCTATAAAAAAGCTCTGGACCGAGGATGTGCTTCCCTACCGCAGCCTCCGAACGCAGATGCCGATGGTAATGATTTCGCACGCCGCATATCCGCTGGTCACGCACGATCGGACTCCCGCGTCGCTCTCGAAACTTTGGATCACCGATATCCTGCGCAAGCGTATTGGCTTCCGCAATCTGATCGTGTCAGATGATCTAGAAATGGGCGGTGTATTGTCGGCGGCCTCGATTGGCCAAGCTGCCGTCGAACACATTCAGGCAGGAGGAAACTTGTGTCTGATCTGCCATCGCGAGAGCCACATCGTCGAGGCATATGAACAATTAGTCATCACCGCAGAGCGCGATCCAAAGTTTGCCGGCCGCGCGGCTGAATCAGTGCGTCGCGTGCTGGCGTTCAAGAAAAAGTCGGCAAGGATGCTGCGCAGTACCAAGGAGCCATCTGCCGCCGCAATCGAGAGCCTTTCGCGGAAGCTGTGGGAATTTGGGGAGCAAGTTCGGCTGAAAGCTCTGGTCCGCACGGAGAAAAATCGCGAAGAGAATAAGCGACGCCCCGGTGCACGATGAAAAAAGAAACGATCGTGGCCGGGGTGATGAGCGGGACGTCGGCTGACGGCATCAACATTGCCTTGGTGCGTATGGCCGATCGGCCAGGCTCACGCGGAAAATCTGCTGCCGGCTTCGAATTGCTCGGGCATAACGAATACTCTTATCCCCGAAAGGTCAGAGCGGCTGTGCTGGCCGCGATGAATGCTGCGCGAGCGAGCGTCGCGGATCTGGCTCGCTTGAATTTTTTGCTGGGCGAATTGTATTCGGACGCAGTGCTGGCTACCGAACGCCGGTGTCGCGTGAAAGCAGGGCTCGTCGGCTGCCACGGGCAAACGCTGTATCACCAAGGCGAGCCGCAACGTTTCTTGGGACGCAAGGTCGCAGCCACATGGCAAACGGGCGAGGCGGCGATCATCGCGGCGAGAGTAGGCGTCCCGGTGGTTTCAGATTTTCGTCCAGCGGATATGGCGGCCAGGGGCAAGGGCGCGCCGCTGGTTCCCTTCCTCGACTACATGCTGTTCCGCGATGCGCGCATGGGCAGGATCGTGCAAAACATTGGCGGCATCGCGAACCTAACGGCAATCCCCGCCGGCGCGGCTGCGAGCGAAGTTATCGCATTCGATACCGGGCCAGGTAACATGGTGATCGACGCCGTGACTGAAAAACTATTCAGAAAACCCTTCGATCGGGCCGGAAAGATCGCCGCTTCCGGGAAGGTGTTGGATACGGCGATCCATGAAGCTTTGCAGCGTGACTTTTTTCGGAAGAAGCCTCCCAAGACCGCGGGGCGCGAGGAATTTGGGCGGGAGTTTGTGGGCGAGTTTCTGCGAAGCTGCGGACGGTGCCGGAAACAGGACATTGTAACCACCGCGACCGCGCTAACCGCGAGGTCAATTGCAAACGCCGTGCGACGCTGTGCGCGCGGTAACTCGGGCGCCGCACCAGCACAAGCATTTCGCGAAATGGTTCTTTCCGGCGGCGGGGCCAAAAACTCTACGCTTGTGGCCATGTTAAAAGATGAACTGGCGCTCCTCGGACTACGCCTGCGATTCTCCGACGAATTTGGTTTGCCGTCGGCTTCGAAAGAAGCTGTAGCATTTGCCGTCCTGGCGTATGAAACATGGCATCGGCGGCCGTCCAATGTTCCTTCCGCGACGGGTGCGAAACGCGCGGCCGTCCTTGGTAAGATTTCATTTCCATAAACACACAAGCCGGGAGTGGCGGACCGTGACGATTTATATCTCGATGCTTCGCGGAATAAACGTTGGTAAGAACAAGAGAATCAAGATGGACCAGCTTCGAGCATCGTTTGAAGCGCTAGGGTTCGAGGGAGTTAGAACCTACATTCAGAGCGGAAATGTGGTTTTCAAGACCGGAAAGCTGTCCTCTGCAATATTGTCAAAGAAAATTGAAGAAAGAATCCTCGCGGATTTTGGTTTTTCTGTCTCTGTTATTTCGAGAACCGCCGACGAAATGGCCAGAACGATTAACAACAATCCATTCGCCAAGGCACGTGGCATCGACCTGGAAAAGCTTCATGTCACTTTTCTTGCTGATGCCCCAGCCGCAGCTGCTGTGAAAAAGTTGGAGGTGCTGACGGTCGCGCCAGACAAGTCTTGCTGTTCCGGAAAGGAACTTTATCTTTATCTTCCAAACGGAGCATCCGGGAGCACTTTGATGAAATCTTCTCTCGACCGCGTGTTGTCGGTTATCACCACAACCCGCAACTGGAGAACCGTGAACACCATTCACCAGATGTGCCAGGACTGCCGATGACGGGGCGCTCCGTTTTGTTATCCGTGGCCGTGCCGGCGTTAATGTTTTCTCTGCTTTCCTGCTCAAACAACTCCGATCCCAACATGCTGGTGATGGTGATTGAATCAAGCCCCACCAATCTGGACCCGCGGGTGGGAGTCGATGCCCAGTCTGAGCGCATCGATAGTCTGATTTTCGACGACCTGCTCTCGCGCGGCAACAACCTGGATGTGGCGCCGGGACTGGCCGAGCGCTGGGAGATTCCCGATCCGCTCACCTATATCTTTCACCTGCATCGGGGCGTGAAGTTTCATGACGGCCGCCCGCTCACATCGCGTGATGTCAAGTGGACCCTTGATTCTCTGCTGCACGGCAATGTGCGCAGCACTAAAGCTGCCGTTTACCGTTTCGTCGATCACATCGATGCACCGGATGATTACACCGTCACCGTTCATATGAAAGAACCCTCCGCAACCTTGCTGTGGAATCTTTCAGATATTGCCATAGGCATCGTTCCCTTTGGCAGCGGGACTGAGGAAACAGCGCACCCTGTCGGCTCAGGACCTTTCAAGTTCGTCAGCGCTGAGACCGACAAAGAGGTCATCCTCGAACGCAACGACGATTACTGGGGCGAAAAGGCAAAGTTAACTCGCGTGCGCTTTGCCGTAGTTCCCGATGGCACGACGCGCGCGCTCGAACTACGCAAGGGAAGCGCCGATGCCGCCATCAACGCGCTTACTCCCGATACTGTGCTTACGCTGGAGCGCGATCCCTCGCTCGCGGTCGAACGCGCTCCCGGAACCGTGCTGTCTTATCTGGGATTCAACCTGCGCGATCCGATTCTGAAAGACGTGCGCGTGCGCCAGGCCGTCGCCTATGCTCTCGACAGCCGTCCGATGATCGAGTATCTGTGGCGCGGCGAAGCGCAACCGGCGCGCAGTATTCTTCCGCCGCAAAGCTGGGCTTATAACGGCAACGTGCCGAAGTATGACCATGATCCTGGAAAGGCTGGGCAACTGCTGGACGCCGCTGGCTTTCCGGCCGTAAATGGGGTGCGCCTTCACATCACTATGAAGACGTCTACTGACCCGAACACGCGGCTGATGGTTGCAGTGATGCAGCAGCAGTTGCACCAGGTGGGCATCGTTCTTGACGTTCGCACCTTCGAGTTCGCCACTTTCTTTGACGACGTGATTCATGGGGCGTTCCAGCTTTATGGCCTGCGCTGGATAGGGGGCAATGAAGATCCCGATATTTTTGAATATGCATTTCATTCGGCAAAGTTTCCGCCAAATGGCGCGAACCGTGGCTATTATTCGAATCCGAAATTAGATGCCCTGATCGACCAGGCTCGCCGCGAAATCGATCGCAACGTGCGTAAGCAAATCTATGCCGAGGTGCAGCTCATCTTGGCCGAAGAATTGCCATCTATCAATCTCTGGTACCTCGACAACGTTCTCGTGCACAACAAACGGGTGCGCAATCTGCAATTGAATCCAGCAGGAAACTACGACTTCCTGCGCACGGCAGAGCTGGCTCCGTAGTTCTCTCCCCCCAACAATTAAGTCACAAACTCCGCGTGTTACCATCGATCTTGGGCGTGACTACATGCGAATTCTCTTCATCGGCGATATTTTCGGACGTCCCGGACGCACCATCGTCAAGGATCGCTTGCCCGGCATTGTCCGAGATCAGGCAATCGACCTGGTCATCGCCAACGGCGAGAATTCGGCTGCGGGATTCGGCATCACGCCTGCTCTGGCCGAAGAACTCTTCGAACTGAATGTCGACGTCATCACGACCGGCAATCACGTTTGGGACAAGCGCGAAATCCTGGATTACTTCCAGATGATTGAAGGGAACGGCCACGGGCCGGCGCGTCGTGTTCTGCGTCCGGCAAATTTTCCCGCGGATATGCCCGGCTGGGGCTTGTATCAAGGTCATAAGGGAAAAGTTGCTTATGCTGTGATTAACCTGCAGGGACGCGTGTTTATGGCTTCGAACGACGACCCTTTTCGTACCGCCGACCAGCTTCTGAAGAAAATTGAGGCCAAAATAATTTTCGTGGACTTTCACGCCGAGGCGACTTCGGAGAAAATTTCGCTTGGCTGGTATCTCGATGGCCGCGTGACGGCAGTTGTAGGCACTCACACCCACGTGCCGACAGCGGATGAGCGTATTCTGCCCAACGGAACCGCGTACGTAACCGATGTCGGCATGACCGGTCCATATGATGGCGTGATCGGAGTGAAAAAAGAGTTGGTGGTCAACAAGTTCCTCAATGGCATGCCGGTGCGCTTTGAGCCGGCCACAGGCGACGTACGTCTGTGCGCCGTGGTGATCGACTGTGACGAGAAGACCGGCAAAGCCCGGGATATCGAGCGGCTGATGCTGAGTTGACTCGGCATTCGTTGCAAGATGGCAACTGCACTCCGTTCTGACGAAGACGTCTAAATCATCGGTGGTCATAGTTAGAACCACATGGTTAAAACCAAAGGTACGTTGCCCTAATAGCTATCCGCGGAGAGCCGCCACCGGGGTAAAATCGAGCGAATGCGGTGTGCGTCCTCCATCCTGGCGGTTTGTGTTCTGGCGACCCTTGCGGGTGTACCGTCGCTGGCCGATGATTCGTTGACTCACCAGTCGGACGTTGTCCCTCCAGAAATCTCTTGCGGAAATGGCGTGCCGGGGGGCGTCAACTGCATACCTTCCAAAAACGATCTCAAACAGGCGCGCAACGCCTATGCGCACGGCCTGAAATTGAAGGAACGCAGCCGTCTGGAAGAGGCCCTGGTTCAGTTCAACGAGGCCTCGCGGCTGGCTCCGCAAAACGTAACGTTCCTATCCGCGTGGGAGCTCACGAAATCGCAGTTGGTGTTTCAGCACACGGAGCGCGGCGACGCGTTTATGGCGGAGGCCCAGCCAGAGCAGGCTGCCGCAGAGTTCCGAGCTGCGCTGAATCTCGATTCAGATAATCTGTATACCCAGGAACGATTGGCGGACTCGGTGCGCGACCCCGCGGCCCCTCGCCTCTCAGGCCTGTCAGCGACTCTTGCCGAGTCCGATGAAATCCATCTACAACCCAAAGGCGAGGTGGCAACCTTTCACTACAGCGGCGACGTTCGCGGATTGTTCACTGTGCTGGCCTCGGCCTACGGCATCAGTGCAGAGTTTGATGATTCGGTCGCGGCCAAGACCGTCCGCTTCTACGTGGACGACGTTGATTTCTTCACTGCTCTCGGCCTGGCATGCAAAGTGAGCAAGACCATGTGGACCGCGCTCGACTCTCACCAGGTATTAATCGCAGCCAATACCACCGAAAACCACAAGCAATTCGACCGCATGTCGCTCGGGACTTTTGCCGTTCCCGGAGCGACCACGCCGCAACAGACGACCGAGCTTATTACCTCGCTGCGCAACATATGCGAGGTGCAAAAGATCAGCACAGGGCAGGGAGGAACACTGGAAGTACGGGCGCCACAAGCGACTCTGCGCGCATGCACGCAGCTGCTCCGCCAACTGGGGGGTGAACGCCCGGAGGTGGCGTTGGACATTGAGATCTACCAGATCAGCCACAACTTCACCCGGGAAATCGGCATGCACATCCCGAATACTTTCAACTTGTACAACATCCCGGTAGCGGCCCTGGCGGCATTGGGCGGACAAAACATTCAGTCGCTGATAAACCAACTGATTGCTTCCGGCGGCATCAACCAGGCGGGTAGCTCGGCGCTCTCTGGGCTCCTGGCGCAATTGCAGGGGCAGCAGAACTCTATTTTCAGCCAACCGCTCGCCACTTTTGGCGGCGGCCTCACGTTCTCCGGGCTCAGCCTCGATCATCTTACGGCGGCGCTTTCACTCAATGAATCGTGGGCACGCAGCCTGAGCCACGTTACTTTGCGCTCGTCGCAGGGGAGCGAAGCAACTTTCCATCTGGGCGAGCGCTATCCCATCCTCAATGCTTCTTACGCGCCCATCTTTAACTCTCCACAGATTTCAGCCGTGATCGGAAATCAGAGCTACGTCGCGCCTTTTCCCTCGATCAGTTATGAAGATCTGGGACTGAGCCTCAAAGCAAAACCCGTGATCCACGGCAATGGCGAAGTCAGCATGAGTCTCGAACTGCAAGTGCGCTCCTTGACCGGGCAGAGTTCGAACGGTGTGCCAGTGATTTCCAATCAGGAATACAAAGGCAGCATCCGCGTTCGCGACGGCGAGCAGGCTGTGGTGGCAGGAGAAATCACAACGAATGATCAGCGTTCGATGGCTGGAATACCTGCGGTGGCGGCCATTCCCGGCATCAACTTCGCGTTCACCGACAATACTCTGATGAAAGAGGACGACGAGTTGCTCATCATGATCACACCGCATGTCGTCGCCAATCGAGAGCACACTACCGATGAGATCTGGATCAGCGAGAAGTAGAGTGACCCGATTACTTCCCTTCCTTCGCGGCGAAATCCACCAGACCCTTCAGACTGGTGGCGGGAACCTGACTGACATTTCCAATGCTGCGTCCGTTGATAAAAAGGGTCGGCGTGCCCGTCACGTTCACGGCTTTGCCTAAGGCCAGTGAGGCGTCTACATGCGCCTTGGCTGCAGGGGTGCTGGCACAAGCTGCAATATCGGCGCCCTTTACCCCCGAAGCGTCAGCCAATGCGGTGAGCTTTTCGTCGGCGTTTTCGGCGGTGATATCGGCCTGGGCGTCATAAGTTTTGGCGATGAACTTCCAGAATGCATCGTTCGAGGTTTGCGCCACGCAGTCGGCGTAAGCCGCTCCCTTTGCAGCCCAGTTGTGCATGTCGAGGGGGAAATTTTGAAAGACGAAACGCGCATTCGGTTCGGAAGCAATGAGTGCCTCGATGGCAGGTTGTGCAGCCTTGCAGGCTGGACACTGCAGATCGCCGAATTCCACAACCGTGACCGGCGCGTTCTTCGGTCCGCGGGATGGTCCGGTGATGCCCTTCTCTAGCATCTTCCTCGCAGCTTCGAATGGCTTGGCGCCAAACGGAATGATCTCGCCAACCACGGCATGCTCGCCATCCGCGGTAACGTAGAACCGGCTGAATTGCTGGCCCTGCGGGCTGGCAAGTACCACATCGACCTCCGTCAGGCCCGGCACCGCAGCTGGCTTGATGCTGGAGATTTTCCAACTGACCTGGGACTCGTATCCGAAGGTCTGTTGCATGAAGGAGTCGACGGTGGCTTCGGAAGGAAGATTGGCGGCTATCGCCGAGGCCGGTTTATCCGCAGGCTTCGCCGCCGCCGAAGACTGCGCTGAGGCCATACCGCAAGTGAGCAGGAGAATGAATAACAAATTAAAAGAGCGGAACATAATTTCCTTTCAATTCAATTGTGAAGCGGCTGACGCTGGGAACATCTGACTAATCTTTTTCAAACCTCGCTCTTCGCGGCGATGGGAAAACGGCGGCCGTAGCCGAAGGCCTTGGGAGAAATCTTAATGCCCGGCGCAGCCTGCTGGCGCTTGTATTCGGCGCGATCCACCATTCGGACTACCCGCCGCACCACCTCAATATCGAAGCCGCGATCAGCGGCGATGCGCTCGGCAGAGTGCGCGTCTTCCACGTAGTCCTCGAGCACAGCATCCAGAATTTCGTACGGCGGCAGCGAGTCGCTATCTTTTTGGTCAGGGCGCAATTCAGCCGATGGCGGCTTCTCCAGCGTGGCACGCGGAATTACCGGGCGGCGCGAATTCGCGTAATGACTCAGCCGGTACACCAGCGTTTTCGGCACATCTGAGATGACTGCGAGTCCTCCCACCATATCTCCATAAAGTGTACAGTAGCCCACGCCCAGTTCGCTTTTGTTGCCAGTAGAAAGGACGATTGCGCCGAACTTATTGGAGAGAGCCATCAGCAGCGTTCCGCGGGCACGCGACTGAATATTTTCTTCGGTAACATCTTCTTTCTGACCGACAAAAACGTTCCGCAACGTTTGCCGGTAAGCTTCAAAGACGGAGTTGATGGAGAGAAGTTCGAACCGGATGCCAAGATTTTCGGCCAGCGCGCGAGCATCCTCGATTGATCCCGCCGAAGAGTACGGGCCCGGCATGCCCACGCCGATCACGTTTTCGGCGCCCACCGCATCGGCTGCAATAACGGCGGTAAGTGCTGAATCAATCCCGCCGCTTAGGCCAATGATGGCTTTCTGAAATCCGCATTTGCGCATGTAGTCGCGCGTACCTAACACCAGCGCCGCGTAGACGCTGGCCTCTTCGCCTTCGATCTGTGCGTGAAGATCGCCGGTAAGACTTTTGGAATCGAAATAAATCAGATCTTCTTCGAACGAACTTCCCTGCGCGATGATTTTGCCTTCCGCGTTGAGAACGATGCTGGAGCCGTCGAAGATCAGGCTGTCATTGCCCCCTACCTGATTAACCATGGCAACCGGAACTTTGTGCTGGCGGGCGATGGAGGCCAGCATGTCGCGGCGCAGTTCGCGCTTGCCGATCCAGAAAGGCGATGCAGAAATGTTCAGCACGAAATTTCCGCCCCCGCGGATGAGCGCATCAACCGGATCGAATGTGTAGAGACGCTTGGGCCAGAACAGCTTATCGTTCCATGCATCTTCGCATATAGTGAGCGCGACTTGATTACCGCAGAACGGGAACAAATTCTGGCTCTTGGCCGGGGCGAAGTTGCGCATTTCGTCGAAGACGTCGTAGGTCGGCAACAGCATTTTCGACTGGACGAAGGCGATTTTGCCGTCCTGTAAAAGAGCGGCGGAGTTCATCACGGACTTCCCGGTTTCGGATTCGGCGGGAGTGACCAGACCGCAGATGACGGAAATGCCGCGCGTGGCCGCCGCAATCTGATCGACCGTTTCGCGATTCCTTGCGACGAACGATGGGCGCTCGACCAGATCGCGGGGCGGATAGCCGCACACGGACAACTCTGGAAACAGGACTAGCCCGGCTCCGCTCGCTTGCGCGCGCCGGGAAATTTCAATGTGCTTGGCGGCGTTGCCGGAGAAATCTCCGACCGTAGGGTTGATTTGACCGAGCGCAATCTTCACTTATTTAGTGTAAAGCGGAGGGTTCACCGTGGCCAAGTTGGGTAGCAGCTTACCAGCAACGGAAGATCTTAGCCTGTACCAGAAGGGGGTCGCACTTTCTGCAACAATATTATCGCGTCGCTACTTGGAACTCTGCCTCAGACGGATTTTCTACGCCTTCGAGTTCGCCGAAGCGGCGCTGGCTGCCGGGCTTGCCTCTGGGAGTGGAGTTCTGGCTGGCTCGGAGACCGGTGATTTCAAACACAGCTCTACGGCTTCCGCCATGCTCTGGGTCTCGTGCTGTTTTGTCGTCACCCAATTGCCGAACCTGGCCTTGTCTCGCGATACGCCCTCCAGGTTGCGGCTGATGCGAGCGCTATAGTGCGCTTTGATGCTTTCCAGCTCGGATTGTATTTGGATAATCTCTTCCGCCTTTCGGGCCCACTCGGCCTCGGCCTGCTTCTTTTGTTCGGCCTCGTAGGACTCAAGCGCATCCTGACGCGCCTTGGCGTCGCGTTGCACCTGATCGATCGAAATGCCGGCGGCATCGAGCGCCATCAGCACGGCGGCGCGTCTCATCTCCTTCGAGAGCCCGCGAATGTGATCGCTGTTCAGCATCTCGACCACTTTATTGACGCTGTATCCCCGTTGCGGGCTCATGATTCCGGCCGCGCGGTAGATATCTTCCACGGGCAACAGTTCAACGTGGAAAGTAGGGACCTCGCGCGCGGACTTCACCGGAGCCTTCTCAGTGGGCTGAATTGTTTGCGGCATCAGATTCTCCTTCTCGCTTTTGCTGCTGCTATTTTCGTCAATGCTTGCGCTCAGCTCTTCCTGCTTGTTACGCCAAGGGGCTAGTCCGAGCCATTTGTGTCCCATATTTTTCCTTTCATTGTCAGCTTCTTTTCGCTTTGGAGTTCGTTCCGTGCGTATTTCCGTCTGGCGAGGAGCACTGAAGCCTTGAGAATGCAACGAGCGGGAACGGTCCCGGCTCTTTATGTCGCGACCCGCGAGCTCGCGACGAACCTGAAGCGGAGGCATCGGAGTAATGGACCTACCGTATCGAGTGGCGGGGGCATCAAATTTACGCTGGCTTTCAGCAATCAATCTGGGCTGGATTTCCTGACGCTGCGGCAGACCCTCCATTTTGGCTTGTGAAACTGGAAGCTCGGTATTTCGAGCATTGAAATGCCGAGGATCATCACTTCGAGGCTCGCCGTTCCCAGGGTTTTCGTTTCGAGGATTGTCGCTCCGAAGATCAGGGTTTTTCCCGGTTTGCCGCGGCGGAACATCTGCGGGAACAGACCGGCTCATGGTCGGAGTGGTCTTAGCATCTCGCTGAATGCCTACGAGATACTCGCGCCCCTCGCTACGGCAATATTTGACGACGCTGGAGAATTGCTCGAAGTGCCACCGAATTCTTAGCTTCGATCCCGGCGCAATTGGAGTTTTAACGCGGATACAGGCCCCACCGGCGGACTTGTTCTCCATCCGCGCGCGAATCGTTTGCAATGCTCCGCTTTGATCCTCCCACGATGCTTCGATCAGGATCATGACCGGGGTGCGTAGCTCGGGCATTACTGCGCTCATGCCATATCCATCGGCAAGAACTAAGAGCGGTCCACCGACTTGGCAGCGTCCCGATTTGGCTGTGTCGCAGCATTTTCCCGTTCTGGATTCACGCCCGCGCAGGGATTTGTCTCCACTGCTCGAGCGCGTCGATCACGGCTGCGGCGGTCGCGTAATTCTGCTGCGATTTCGCATTGTCAACGAAAATGGGCCGCCTTCCGGCGGCCCAGCTCAGTGAGTGGAGTTAGGATCGTGGTCTCGAGAAGATTATTATTTCGAGAGCGCCACGACTTGATTGATAAAAGGCACAGCATTCGGCGTGCCAACGCCCGTGACATCGTCCCATCCGGGGCCCGTCTTGAGAGACGTGTCTGTGCCGAAGGTGAACACGTCCCAACGAGTGGATGTGGCGCTGTTGAACAAGGCGCTGATGTAGTTCTTGGTACCGTCCAAAGGAGTGGCCAACGCATCCGGACTCTCAAACATCGGAGGGTTCGGTGGATCGAAAATGACGCCCGCCACATTGAACGCAGAGCTGATGGCGGTCACGTCTGTGATCGCGGCACCTTTCAGCTGGTACATGTAAGGAGCCGCCTGGCCGAGGGGAACCCCCGCTGCCTGGTTGGCAATGGCCCACAAGCCCGAAAACATGGGACAAGAGAGGCTGGTGCCGCCAAATACTTCGACAAACTGTGGGTCACCCGGCACTTGATCCGGCGTAATGATGATCTCGACTCCAGTCTCCGGGTCGGCATTCATCGAAACGTCCGGCACCTTGCGAAACTTACCCGGCAAACTCTTCTGGAAGGATGGTTTCGCGAAATAGGCACTGGTTCCGCCCCCGCTTCCGAATATGAAACCAAAATTCAGAGGAGGAACGGTCGGTGGATTCGGTGCAGGGTCGGCGATACGGGTTTCGTTGAGGCCCCAACCCGTCTGGAACTTGATCGTGTTGTTTTTGTTGAGGAAGGTGCTGGTACCACCGACAGCGGTGGCGTAGGGCGAGCTGGATCCAGCTTCGACCGACACCGAGTCGATGCCGTAGTCTACTTGATCGACGGCCAGGAAATCGCCGTCATCGCCGCTGGAAATATCCTGAGAGATGCCCAGAGCCGCGGCGATCTCCGAAATTCCATTCTCGACCACCAGTTCCGACGGCAGGAAATCGATCAGCGCAACCTCCGAAATCCCGAAGCTATTGGAGAGCACGTTGCCCAGCAGGTTCTCGACAGCAAAAAGGTTTGCAATATCGAGATTCGTAAACGAGTTGTCTGCGGCGAGCACCAAGGCAATATTGGCGCCTGGCGCTATGGAGTGTGCCCACTCTACATCGAGAGTGGTTTCATCGTCCCAGCTCCCGGCCATGCAATCAGTTCCGCAATTCACCGGGCCATTGGGGGTATAGATTTGGAAGTTGGTCGAGGTGAGAGCGGGAAGTCCATTCAACGACGAAAATGTATTGGCGTCTGCGACGATGGTGTTCGAGCCGTAGGCATCGACGATTACGATGGTCTGGCCGGCGCCATTTAAACCGGCGCTGTAGGCTTTATTCAGGCCGTATGCGGTTTGCAGTTCAGCAGAATCGTATCCGCAAGGCGGTAGGTTTGGGGGACCGGAAGTAATATCGGCTCCGTAGCGGTTACCAAAGTAGACTGCGACGGGTCCGCCGCCTCCAGTGGTAAACGTTTTGGTCTCCGGCGCCCGGAAACAATTTGCGCTAAAGAACAATCCGTTAGGATTGACGCCCGGCGTCAGTTGAACTCCCTTGTAAGGAATACCCGTATCGAGATCCCGGGCTGGAACCGCGTTCGTTGCATAGGCCAGGTCACTTACTTGCACCGCCGAAACCAGCGCGCCGGCGGGTCCGGCAACGGAAGGCTCTGAAGTAGCCGCCTGATGGATTTTTCCGTTGATGTTGAAGCGGTTGACCTGAACGTTCATAGCGTTTTGAACGTCGCCGACGCGGCCGGTCGCCGTCACATAGTGATTACTCTTCGCCGTCGAGGAGACAGTCAGGTTGTGACTGGTGAGAAATTCCCGCACCACCGCCGCGTCCTTCTGCGTTGGGGCGAAATTGGCTTTGTATTGCGCCTTCGTAAGCCAGTGGTGATATTGAGGTGAGCTTTTGTCATACATCTGTTTGACTAACGAATCAAACGCAGCCTTGTTATGCTGCTGCAGCCAGACTGTAACCGACACTTGTCTGGACGAATCTTCCGGACCCAGGTCCAGCCTGCTCCCGACTATCGAGTGTGAACCGCCGGATTGCAGTTGAGCGAATGCAGAACCTGCCAACAGGGTGAGAAATCCGAGCAGAATAGAAACTCTCCTACTAATCTGCAACTGACTGCGACAAATGAACATGGGTAAATCTCCTTCGCGGGAGCCGCGAGAAATGTCCTGAATTGCCCGTCAGAAGCCTGAAGTGGCGGGCGCGCCAAGTCTGTCACCACTCCCGGGAGCTGTCAAGCATTTGCTCGCTCTTTATTCGCGGATTCGACAAATTATTCGCGGATTCGACAAATTTGTGCGCAGACTTTTTCACACTCGCTCCTGGCACCGGCAGCTAATCTTCTCCCGCCGGAAAAACCGTATGTTTGGGCGCGGGCGCCGGGATATCGCCTTTCTGGTCGAGCCAGAGCACCCGGTTGAGTTGCGCGGCGCCAGCCGCGTCAGGACGGGAGAAATCCATCTTGGAGGATTGGCTTGCACCTGCGGCATCGCGCTTGTTGATCTCGTAAATCAGACCATTCTTGAGGTTGCGGTAGTCGGCCTTGAAAGCCGGTTGGTTGCCCGTGCCGGAGAAAAGAGGGCCCATCACCGGGGCATAGGCGTCGTTCAGGTTCATGGGAGGCAGACCGAGTATCACTTCCATGGTGTGGATCAGGTTTACGGTGGTGTAGAAGCGGTGATCAACGTAGGGCTCGTCTGCAGTTCCGGGTGAATATTTACTGACGACGAAGGCGGTGGAGCGGTGGGCATCCACGTGGTCGGCGCCGTTTTGCGCGTCGTCTTCGAGGATGAAGATCGCAGTGTCATCCCAGTAAGGGCTGTGTGAGACAGCGTCGACCACGCGCCCAACCGCCAGATCATTATCGGCGACAGAAGCCGCGGGGCGCGGCCGTTCAGGACGCGTGCCGCCGGTGTGATCGTCGGGAAGATACAGCAGGACAAAGGCCGGAAGTTGAAATTCACTGCTCTCGTTCTGCTCCCGGGCACGTACGTACGCGGAGAACTCGTTCAGGAATTCGTCGGCGCGGAGCTGGTCGGGATAGTCCGTGTTGAAATCGGGATAGAGCGGATCGAAGTGATCGCGCAGAACGGCCTTGGTTGGCCTCACCCG
This sequence comes from uncultured Acidobacteriota bacterium, assembly GCA_963842075.1. Classification (GTDB taxonomy): domain Bacteria; phylum Acidobacteriota; class Terriglobia; order Terriglobales; family Acidobacteriaceae; genus Sulfotelmatobacter. The sequence goes on from CAWJFA010000028.1 coordinate 224,312, forward strand.
CTTGAAGAGCGGAACCGGCCATGGCCACGGGCTCGCGCCGGCGTGTGGATCCCCAACGTTCGGCGCCAACTTTTCGCCCTTGTGAACTTCAGTACGCGGGCACGGGGCCTCCAAACGCGAGGGAGTTCCCTGCTGTGGAGACGCGGCTTTGCGGAGTTTGTTGCACCACTCGGCATTTACGTATTCGCCGTAATCGCGATAGCTCAGGCCGTGATGAGCGAGGTTATCCCAGAGGAAGCCAGTGGAAGGATCGTCAATGTCGGGCTGCTTATGATCGAGCGGATATTCGCCTGCGACTGTACCTTGGAAATCGTAAGTTCGCTCCTTGCCCCGGTAGGCGATCTGCCAGGTTTTCTCGTTGTAGTCACTGGTAATGGCCGCGGTTGACCACAGATGGCCGTCGCCGGAGACCTCCCCGCTGTCGTAGAAATTGTCGAGGATACCGAATTGCAGAGCGAGCTGGTGCTCGTTGGGCGTGATCTCGGCGCCATACATCGTCAGCGAGGGGTCGCCATCTCCCGGCTTAAGATCGCCGAGGATTTGATCATAGGTGCGGTTCTCCTTGATGACGTAAATGACGTGCTTGATAGGGTTTTTGCCGGCTGCGAATTGGATCGTCCCCGAATTATTCTGAACCAGATTTTTGTCCAGCAGGTTCTCTTGCTCGACGGTACGTGTGAGTTCTGTGAGCTTACCCAGAGTGGCAGCAATATTCAGGCGCGCAATGGAGCCGCGCAAGAGCGTAGGAATATAGGGATGGTCATGATGTTTGACCTCCCACGCGGTCTTTCCCATGACTTTGTTCGGGCCTGTACTCTGCCCCTTGGCGGTGGCGATGAGTAAATCGTTGCCTTCAACCGCGAGCGCGCTGGGGTACCAGTCGGTGGGAATGAAGCCGAGGGCGAGCTGTGCCTGAGGATCACCAGCCGGAGAGTTGCTGCTTGCAGCGTGACCGTTCAGATTCTTCGTGATGAGCTTCGAAGTATCGAAAACTGCTACCGCATTGGCGGATGCATCGGCTACGAACAAGCGTTTACCGTCCTTAGATTGAGCCAGGGCGCTGGGATACGTTCCAGCATACTGTTGGTTGCGAAGAGTGCTGTTGAGCAGGGCGACGGTTTCGGAATTCTCGGTCGAAATAACGGCAACGGCATCCGCATTCGACAAAGCTACGTAGAGAAGTTTCTCATCGGGGCTCAGCAACATCGCGGTGGGATGCGAGCCGGGCGCGACCGGATCGTCGGGCTCTTTCAACTTGATCCAGCGGACCACGCGGCCGCTGGTTAAATCCAGTTCCGCGATCCGCGATGCATTCCATAGGCTGCACCAGGCGCGGCGTCCATCGCGCGTCGCCACAACCGTGTAGGGGAAGGACGACGGCACGAGAATATTCGTGCTGAGGTTGAAGGGCTGAAGAATTTTGCCGCTTGCGGCGTCGAGCAGTACTACGTTGTCGGAGAGATCGTTGGCTACGAGAAGGCGGTCCTGATGGCTGTCCTTCGCAGCAAGCAGCGCCAGCCCCGCCGGATAAGGAATGGCGGCTCCGGGCGTCGTTGGCTGCAACTCGGTTGCGACTTTTTTCCCTGCGGCCAGCGGCTGTTCGCCGATGGCGATGAATCGCTCGGGAGTGATTTTGCCTTCCGTAAAACTGTAGACCGCGATGCCGTTCCCAGTATCTTCCGGCTTTACTCCCGTGGGATCGGTGATCGAACCAACTGAAGCGTAAAGATGCTTGCCGTCGGAGCCGAAAACCAAACCGAGAAAATAGCTCTGGTGCGCGTGGTCGCTAAAGCGCCGGTCTGGGAAGTCTGCCAGCCGATTCGTTTTCAAATCGAGGATTGCAATCGACTGCGTGGCTAGAGTTTCCTGCGTACCGTAGCCATTGTTGAGTAAGGCGGCGAAGCGGCCATCCGGGCTCAGGGCGATGATGGCGGGAAAACTGTTAGTGCTCCCAATACGCCCCGGCGAAGGCATCGTCAATTTCTTACTGGTGGGAAGCGAAATCGATGAGGACTTCGCCTGGCGTTGTTGCGCCGGAAGCGCATTCTGAAAGGCAAAAAATGTAGTCACCAAAACAATGAAGGAGAATCGGGTCACGAGGCCTCCGCAGTTTTGCATCTGCGACACAGCATGAAGATGATGCGAGATGAGCGTAATCTACGCCGGAAGGCTCGGTCAAAGGGATCGCAACGGCAGGCTAAAGGCATGCCAGGAAGTGAATCTCACTTGCGCCAGCGATTCTCACACTCCCGAAGCGCGCGCGGGCCCTTCGTGGCTGGGGGCTTCCGCATGCTCTTCGTTACCCACATTGTGGCGGACGTCGGAGCCTTGCACCCAAAAAATTACATCCTCTGCAATGTTGGTCGCGTGGTCGGCGACGCGCTCGAGATTGCGGGCGATTAGCAGAGCGTCAAGGGCCTGGCGCACGGCTTCCGGACGTTGGTTCATCGTCTTCACCAGTTGGATGAAAGCGTCGTCTTTCATGCGATCGACCACGTTGTCCATTTCGAGTACGGCTTGGGCCAGCTCGACCTTGCCTTCAATGAACGATTCGAGGGCGCGGCGAACCATGGCGCTGACGGCTGCGCCCATGCGCGCGATGTCGACGGGCAGGTCCACCGTGGGCAGATCGATCATGTCCATGACACGCTCGGCGATGTTCACCGCCTGATCGCCGACGCGCTCCAGGTCCGAATTAATCTTCGTTACCGCCAGAATGAAGCGCAGATCGACGGCCATAGGCTGCTGCATGGCCAGTAAATCGAAAGCCGCCTCATCGATTTCCCGCTCCGAGTTATTGATGAGCGTCTCACCCTCGAGAACCATCTGGCACCGGTTGAGATCGCGATCGATGTAGGCCTGACGGGCGCGGTCCACCGCCTGTTCCGCCAGTCCACCCATGCGGAGCAACTTTTGCCGCAGATCGTCGAGGCCCTGCTGAAAACGCGTGCGCATTATCCCGACCTTCCTTATCCAAACCTTCCGGTGATGTAGTCTTCCGTCTTTTTGTCCGACGGTTTGGTGAAGATTTTCTCCGTCTTATCGAACTCAATCATCTTGCCCAGTAGAAAGAACCCGGTAAACTCGGCAACCCGCGCCGCCTGTTGCATGTTGTGAGTGACAATTACGATGGTATACCGCTCTTTGAGCTGAAAGATCAACTCTTCGATCTTGCCCGTAGAAATGGGATCGAGAGCCGAGCAGGGTTCGTCCATGAGTAAAACTTCGGGCTCGACGGCAAGCGCGCGGGCAATGCAAAGGCGCTGTTGCTGGCCGCCGGAGAGGCTGGCGCCTGATTTCTTGTGGAGGTGGTCTTTCACTTCGTCCCACAGAGCCGCCGAATCGAGCGACTGGTGCACGATCTCGTCCAGCTTCTGGCGATCGTGAAAACCATTCAACTTCAATCCCGAAGCGACATTGTCATAAATCGACATCGTGGGGAACGGATTCGCCTTCTGAAAAACCATTCCCACCCGGCGTCGAAGCTGGGTGGAAGACGTGCCGTTGTAGGCGTCAATGTCGCCGATGCGGACGCTGCCCGTCACTCGCGCTTCGGGAATCGTTTCATGCATGCGGTTCAGGCAGCGGATGAACGTCGATTTGCCGCATCCCGAGGGGCCAATCAGCGCCGTGGCGTGGTTAGCCGCCACCGTTAATCGGACGTCGTATAGCGCCTGAGTCTTGCCGTACCAGGCATTCAGTTTTTCGACTTGGATTCCAACCCCCATAGGCTATGCCGCTCCAAAGGTTCCGCGGCGCACGGCGAAGCGCACGGCGGCCACAGCGCTGACAATGAGCACGATAAGCACCAGCGCGCCCGCCCAGGCCTGCCGGTGCCATTCATCGTAGGGAGAAATCGCGTAGTTGAAAATTTGCAGTGGCAGCGCGGCGGTTGGCTGGTTCACCCGCAGGTTCCAGAATTGATTTCCGAATGCGGTGAAGAGCAAGGGTGCAGTTTCACCTGCGACGCGAGCGAAAGCCAGCATGATTCCGGTGATTACGCCGGATGTCGCGGTCCGCAGAGTGATCGAAATAGTCGTCCGCCAGCGCGGAATGCCCAGGCCATAAGCCGCCTCGCGCAAAGCCTGCGGCACCAGTAAAAGCATCTCTTCGGTGGTGCGTGTGATGGTAGGAATCATCATGATCGCCAAAGCTACTCCGCCCGCCAATGCAGAGAAGTGCCGCTGGGAAAGAACCACGATGGCATAAGCCACAATGCCGATTACAATCGAGGGCACGCCATTCAGCACGTCCGCAGTGAATCGGATGGCATCGCCAAAGCGGTTCCGTCCGAACTCGGCAAGGTAGATGCCGGCGCCCACTCCTATCGGAACTCCAAGAACACTGGCCAGAGCGAGAATGAAACCGGAGCCGACGATAGCATTTGCCATTCCCCCGCCCGATTCACCAACCGGCTTCGGAGTTTGCGTGAGAAAGGCCCAGTTGATGGATCCCACGCCGCGGTAAACAAGATAGGCAAATATCGCAAACAGCGGTACCAACACCAGAATGACGGTCAATACGGCCGCGCCGGTCATAACATGGTCGGTGATGCGCCGCCGCAATGCGATGCGCGGGACGGTGCGGCGCGGGGAGGACTTGTCAATTTCAGGCATTCGCTCTCGAAGGCTGGCCGCGGGTTACGGTCCAGACCAGCAATCTGGCTAAAGCGTTCACTATGATCGTGACCAGGAATAAGGCCAGGCCAATCTCCACCAGCGCCGATAGGTATACATCGCCGGTGGCCTCGCTGAACTCATTGGCCAGCACGCTTGCCATGGTATACCCAGGCGCAAACAGGGACTTAGCAATTTCCGGCCGGTTTCCGATCACCATGGTCACGGCCATGGTTTCCCCCAGAGCACGGCCCAGGCCCAGAATAATTCCGCCCATAATTCCCGCGCGCGCATTGCGCAACACCCCGACGCGAATCATCTCCCAGCGCGTAGCGCCCAGCGCCAGCACGGCCTCGCGCTGGTGCCGGGGTACGACCATCAGCACCTCGCGCGTGATCGAAGAAATAATCGGGATGATCATGATCGCCAGGATGATTCCAGCAGCCAGCATGCTGATTCCGTACGGGGGCCCATCGAACAACCCTGTCCAACCCAAAGTTCTAGAGAGAAAAGGTTCAACATAGCCGCTAAGGATTGGCACCAGCACAAAAATAGCCCAGAGTCCATAGACCACGCTGGGGATCGCGGCCAGCAATTCCACAAAGAATGAAAGCGGGCCGCGCAACACCACCGGACACATCTCGGTGGTAAAAACCGCGACTCCAATCGAGAGCGGCACGGCGATCAGCAACGCGAGAAATGAGGAAACCAACGTTCCGTAGACGAAGGGCAGCGCGCCGAAGTGTTCATTCACCGGGTCCCATTCGCGCCCGGCGAAGAACTTAAACCCAAAAGAATGCCATGAGGGACCCGACCGCAGCACGAGTTCGTAGACAATCAGCCCCAACGTGGCCAGCACCGCCAGACCACAGAGCAGCATAGCGAACCGGAACACCCGGTCGGCCGTTTCGCCGCTCGTCCCTCTAAGAACCGGCGTGGTCGCAACTTTTATCGGCATGACGGAGGTAACATTATTAGTTTCAGCAGGTTGCGGAAAAGACTTATCGGGCCGCTGTAAGGCTGGATTGGCCATGCGTTTTCACGCTACCAGAATTCTGTTAACAGGATGTTAAAATGGTCGAGCTTTTGGATTGCCTTTTCGCTCGCAAGCCTGTATTTTCATCTCCCGATTTCGATTCTCTTATTTCGATTTTCTTTATGTCAATCGCTCCCAAGCGCAGCCGCCAAGTGTTCCAGAAGCTTGAACGCGACCTGGTCAAGCTTTCTTCAAAACCGAGGCCGGACAACGTACACGGCGTCCGCACCGGTATGCGCCGTCTTCAAATATTGCTGGGCGAGCTTTCTCCGAGTCGGGACGGTAGTCAGAAAAAGCTTCTTAAGTCGCTGAGCCGAATTCGCAAACGTGCCGGTAAGGTGCGCGATCTGGATGTTCAATTGGCCGCATTGCGCAGCCTGAAAATTCCGCGACAACCGCGCCGCAAAACGCAACTGGTGAACCATTTGATCGAACTGCGCGCCCGCCAGGAAAAGAAATTACGGAAGGCAGTCGACAAAAAGACCGTGCGCGAGATTCGCAAGCGCCTGAAACGCGCCGCGGAAGATTTCGATCCGAAATCGAGCCTCGACCCGTTGACCGTTGCGCGGGGCATGCTCGCGGAGATTAACCGCTCTGACGCGCCAGTCGATGAGGCTCTCCTTCACCATTACCGCATCTTGAGCAAGCGAGCCCGTTATGCGGCGGAATTAGCTGACTCTCCCGAAGCGCTGCGGTTTATCACCGGGGTCAAGCGCGTGCAAGATGCACTGGGCGACTGGCATGACTGGCTCACCCTCACGCAGACGGCCAATAAGCATCTCGGCGAGGTGCGCGATTCGCCATTGGTGGCGGAACTCCACAATGTAACTGGAGCGAAGTTTCGCCATGCCGTGGCGGTGCTCTCGCAAATGAGGGCGAAACCGGTCCCAACGCGCGAGAATAGCGCGCACGCTCCTGCCCGATCACCAGAAACAGCAATCCATCCAGCGGCCTCGGCAGCTTGATCGCGATCATCTGAACCATCTCAGGCAGAATTTCCCATGCACCACCTCCCCCGTCGCCGTCTTCGAGCACCGGATGACCGGGCGGCGTTTGGCATGTAAACTGTTGGCCTTGCCTCATGCCTACGTTTGCCGCGGTTGATATCGGTTCTAACTCTGTCCGCCTGAAGATCGCACGCCTTATCCGCGGCCGGCTACGTCCCGTCCACGAGGACCGCGAGGTTACGCGCCTGGGCGAAGGCGTATTTCGTTCTGGGTTTCTCACTCCTGAATCGATGGCTGAAACCGTCAAGGTGTTGCGCCGCTTTCATCGCGCCACCCAACAAGTGGTCACGGACCCCGTCCGCGTCGTCGCCACCAGCGCATTGCGAGATGCTCGCAATTCGCAGGCATTCCTCGAGTGGGTGCGTTCCGCCACCGGCTGGACGGTCGAGATCATTTCAGGATTGGAAGAAGCGCGCCTGATTCATCTCGGTCTGGTTTCGAATCTGCGCGGAGATAGCTCGCCCGTGCTCATGATGGATTTGGGCGGCGGAAGCTGCGAGCTGACCGTCTCGGCACGAGGCCAGATCCGCGATACTGTGAGTCTGCCGCTAGGCGCAGTCCGTCTGACGGATGAGTTCCTGCGGCACGATCCGCCCCGCAAAGGAGAACTGAAACGGCTGCAGGGTTTCGTGGCCCGTGAAGTGAACCGGGTCGCAGCTCGCATCGTGGCAGCACGCGTCAAAAATGTAATTGCAACATCCGGAACCGCAGCCGCGCTGGCGGCTGTGGCCAGCCATCTCCGGAAAAGCGGCAGCCGGCAGCGCACGGTAGTGACCTGTGCGGAGATGACGCGAATCGCCAAGCGCCTGGCGCGACTGCCCGTAGACGAGCGGCGCCAGATTCAAGGCATCGGCCTGCGGCGTGCAGAAATTATTGTTGCCGGCTCTGTGGTCTATCATGAACTTCTCGATCGCTGCCATCTCAAAGCTTTTCGCTATTCTCCGCTCGGCCTGCGCGATGGACTGCTGGCACAGATGGCGGCCGAATACGACCGCAGCACACGCTCCGGAAAACAAATCGAATCAGAACGGTGGGAATCGATTACAAAAGCAGTCGCTCATTATCGCGTCGATATGAAGCACGCGCTCGATGTGCGGAACTGGGCGATGTTCCTTTTTTCGGCGCTGCGCCCGGTTCATGGCCTGGCGCCGGAGTTCCGCGAATGGCTGTCGGCGGCTGCCATGCTTTATGAGGTGGGAGACTACGTCAACCGCAACGGCCATCACCGGCACACCTATTACATAATTTCGAACTCGGAAATTCTTGGCTACACCCCGCAACAGCGCCGGATCATCGCTGCCATCGCACGCTACCTGGGAAAATCGAGGCCCGCGGTCGAAGAAGCGCCCATGAAGGGCATTGATCCTGCGGACCGTGCCGGTGTGCAGAAGGCGATTCTTCTGCTCCGGCTGGCGCGCGCCCTAAACCTGGGCCGCAGTCGCGCTGTCGAAAAGGTGCGCGTGAGTCACCGGGCCGCTGAGGTCCACTTGACCCTGGTGCCTCGCCGCCGCATGGGGGTTGACCTGGAACTTTGGGCGATCGAGAAAGACGCAACTTACTTCCGTGAGGTTTTCGGGCGTGAACTTTCTACTGCGGCGGTATAGAGAGTGCGCAACGCCTTCGGTGTGAGGCACCATTGCAGGGTCCCCGAACTGCGGCGCATGTCGACTCTCGCCACAGCTCCCTTTTTCAGTTCCACCGACGCCTCGCACCCGGATTCGCTGATCACAGTGCCCAGGAACTGACTTAAGTTCGGATTGTGTCCGACCACCATGATCGACTCCTGACGGGCGTATTTTTCAAGCATCTTGCCGAAGTCGGCAAAAGTGGCGCCGGGACGAAGCGCCGCCTCAATTTGCAACTTGCCCTCGTAGCCCATCTCGTTGCCGACCAGCGACGCGGTTTGTGTGGCGCGCTTCAGCGGACTGGAAATAACTACATCGACTTGCGCCTCGATTGCGGTCAGCGCCCGGCCCACATACCCGCACTGCTCGATGCCTTCCTTGTCGAGCGCGCGCTTCTCGTCTTTCTTGGGATTGACGACGTGTTCACCGGCACTGGCGTGACGCAGAAAATAAATAATCATTGACTATTATCGCCCCCTTCCAACGGGAGCTTTGTGTTTTCTGGCGGGGATCTCCGGTAACGCGAAGCCAGCGGCCTGTTTGCCTTCCGCTACGCTGATCAGGAAATCCTGCGCGCTGAAAGCGGCGGCGCCAATTGGCGGCTTGCGGTTCCGTTTACCGTGCAGCGGTTGCCACGCCCGAATGTAAGTGGCGTCCCGCAGAAGGATGCGAGCCTTGCGGTTATCGGCGAGATAAGCATCCAGAATCTCGCGGCGGACTCGTTCGCGCAGGAACTCATCGCGCAGAGGCACCAGCACTTCAACCCGCTCGTACAGATTGCGCGGCATCCAGTCGGCGCTGCCGATGAAAATTTCTTCCTCGCCGCCGTTGCCGAAATAATAGATGCGGCTGTGCTCCAGAAAGCGCCCGACAATGCTGCGCACTTTGATGCGATCGCTCAAACCCCTCACCCCCGGCCGCAAGGCGCAAATGCCGCGCACAATCAGATCAATCTCCACCCCGGCTTGCGACGCGCGATACAGAGCCTGAATTACATTCTTGTCGAGCAGCGCATTCATCTTGGCGATGATTCGTCCCGGGCGACCTTGCCGCACATGGTCAGCCTCGCGATCGATCAGGGCAATCACCTTTTCCGCCAGATCGAGCGGCGCCACCAGCAGCGGGTCGTAACTGGGATTCTCGGCGTACGCAGTCAGAAAGCTGAACACATCGTGCACCGCGCGCGTGATTTCCGGATTGGCCGTGAACAAGCTCAGGTCGGTATAAATTCGCGCCGTGCTGGCGTTGTAGTTTCCGGTTCCGATGTGCGCGTAGCTGCGGGGCACGCCATCAGGATCGCGGCGCACCAGCAGCGAAAGTTTGCAATGCGTCTTCAACCCCACCAGTCCATGAAAAACCTGCACCCCGGCATCTTCCAGCTCGCGCGCCCAACGAATGTTATGGGCTTCATCGAAACGCGCCTTTAATTCAACTACGGCGGTCACTTCCTTCCGCGAAGCCGCATCAATGAGCGAAGGGACGATCAAAGAGTGCTCGTTCGTCCGGTAGAGAGTTTGCTTGATCGAAAGCACGTTGTCGTCGTCAGCAGCGGACTCGATGAACGAAACCACCGCGTCGTAAGAGTCGAAGGGATGATGCAGCAGAACGTCGTGGCGCCGCAGCTCTTCAAACAGATTTTGCGACCGTGCCGTAAGCCGCAACTCGCGCGGAGCAAAAGATCGATACTTCAGGTCCGGGCGCTGCGTCTGCTCGTAGACGTTGAACAGCCGCGAAAGATTCACCGGGCCGTTGACCGGAAAAACCTGCCAGGAGTCAAGCTCGAAGACATTTCGCAGGCGTTCGATGATCTCAGGGTCGGCATCGGCCTCAATTTCCAGGCGAACCGCATCGCCCTTGCGGCGATTATGCAATTCCGCCCGTACCGATTCGAGAAGATTCCGCGCTTCTTCCTCCTGCAGATAAAGATTGCTATTCCGAGTCACACGAAAAGGAGCGGATGAAACAATGTCGTAGCCGTGATACATGTTCTGGGCGTGGTGAGCCACCAGATCGGCAAGAAAAATGAAGTCCGTCGTACTTTCCGACGGCAGCCGAACCAGCCGGGGCAGCGCCCGCGGCACAGATACTACGCCCGTGTAAGTGAGCGCGGAACGGCGCCTGCGGCGCAACAGCAGCCCCAGGCACAACGCCTTGTTGATTACGCGAGGAAAGGGATGTGTTGGATCCACCGTGACCGGCGTAAGCAGAGGATCTAATTCTTTCTCGCAGTACTCATCGACGAAGCGCCGTGCCGATGCGTCTAGTTCGTGCAAGCTCAGGACGCGGATGCCCTGCTCCGCCATCGCAGGCCGCAGCGTATTCCAGCAATCGTACTGTTCGTCTACGAACTCATGAGTGAGGCGGGCGAGAATGTCGCGCTTTTCGTCCAGCATCAATCCATCAGGACCTGCCTCGTTATAGCCGTCCTCAATCTGCTGCACCATCGCGGCCACGCGAATTTCGAAGAACTCGTCCAGATTATTGGCTGAGATGGCCAGAAACTTCAGGCGCTCAAGAAGAGGATTACCTTGATCTTCGGCTTCTTCAAGCACACGACGGTTGAACGCGAGCCACGAAGTGTCGCGGTTGAGATAATACTGGGGATTTTCCAGCGAAAGACGAGCCATCTGCGAGGGTTCTTATTCTTTCGTTACTGTCACTGACCGCACCGAAGACCTTATGGCCGTTACCGTGACCACCTCTAGTATAAGACATTCGCTCGCAGCCCGCAGAATGGGTGAATCAAACTGGAAACTTCGTAACGCATTGCTGACACGGTAAGAATCGCCGCGTCATAAATGCTCCCTTCAATGCGCCGGCTCAGAGATCCCGCTTTTGCAGTGGCTACTTGATTTGCTTGATCGCTTCTTTCTCTTTTTGCACCACAGCCTCCGGCAATGGCGCGTAGGAAAGCGCGTTCGTCATCTTCTGGCCATCGCTGACCATCCAGTTTAGAAAGTCGATCAGGATTTTGCCTTTCGCGGAATCTTTCGCCTGCTGCGGAATCAACAGCCAGGTAAAACTGGAAATGGGATACGCGTCTTTGCCCGGCGCGTTCGTAATCGAGACTCGAAAGTCCGCCGGCATTTTCGGCGCCGACGCTGCCGCCGCCGTAACACTGTCCAGAGAAGCTTTCACAAAGTTTCCCGCAGAGTTCTTGACGCTGCCGTACGGAATATTGTTCTGCACGGCATAGATCAGTTCGACGTAGCCAATCGATCCCTGCAACTGGCGAATCTCACCGGCCACCCCTTCGTTGCCTTTTCCGCCTAGCCCGATCGGCCACTGGACTGACGTATTTCTGCCCACCTTGCTCAGCCAATCCGCGCTGACCTTTGACAGATAATCAGTCCAGATGAAGGTCGTTCCGCTGCCATCGGAACGGTGAACCACGATGATATCTTTGTCAGGAAAATTGACCCCCGGATTTGCGCTGGTAATGGCCTTATCATTCCATTTTGAAATCCTGCCGAGAAAGATTCCCGCCAGCGCATCGGGCGTAAACTTCACTTCCCCGCTCACTCCCGGCACATTGTAGGCTGGCACGTCCGCGCCCAACACACTGGGCAGATTGAGAACCTTGGTTTTCAGCTTGCTTTGAGCTTCGGCGAGTTGCGCGTCGGTCATGGGCATGTCGCTGGCGCCAAAATCCACCGTGCCTTCGATTACTTGGCGAATGCCGCCACCGCTGCCAATCGATTGATAGTTAATTTGAGCGTCAGAGCGCAGCTTATGGTATTCACTGAACCATTTCGAATACATGGGATACGGGAACGTGGCGCCAGCTCCGTTTAGCGTGGTCTGCGACACTGCCGGCAGGGCTGCAACAGCGCACAACAACAGTAAAGTGAGTTTGCGCATCACTCGATGATTCCTCCGAGATGGGGATGTTCCGTTTCTAGCAGCTTTCTATCGGCGCTATATTACAGGACGGTTACAATGGAGTGAATTTCTGATGAACGCGCCGGGCAGCGCTTCTCAATGCGCGCTTTGCAGACGAGTAATCTCCCGCGGAAATAAAGTATTTCCGGGAAACTGCGCGCGCAACGCACTGAGCACTTCGAGAGCCCGCGGCTTATCTTTATCGCGAACGTAAGCGATGGCCAAAAGGATGCGGGCAAAAGGTGCCAGATAACGGCCGCGTTCCGCCGTGGTTTGCAGGTCGGCAATGCCGGCTTGCTTATCTCCTGGCAGGCCGCCCATGCGCAGCAGCCAGCGAACCGGGGCCGCCACGCTGCCGATGATGTACTTGCTGAATCCTGTAGCTACCAGCACATCGGCACAGTCGTTGCAAATGGCGAGAAGCTGCTGCGCCCACACCGAAGCCTCTTTGGTGTAGTGCAGCGAAGCCAGGTTCCGCTTTTCAATCAGCGCTTGGTAGTCGGCCTGCAGGCCTGATGCGAGAGTCAAAGCAAACAACGCATCGCGGTCCTTGCCATCTTTATTTAACCGGGCATGTGCCAACACTTGAGCTTGATCCAGCGCAGCCTGAAACTCGCTGTGCACCATGGGATCCGGGCTGACTTTCGAGCGCGCATTAAACGCCTCGTCGTTCTCAAAAAACTGAGCCTCCAGCACGCCCAACCGGTTGAACTCCGAGAAAAGATATCCGGCGGCTTGGCTGACCGGCCCCACTGGATCGTCGGGATGCAGAACTTCCCAGGAGGAAAAATCTTTTTGCGCTTCCGTGAAGTCCATGTTGTAAAGTCCCAGAAATCCCCGGTCCAGCGCCGTCCCCCTGATGGAATCGAGAGGCGCATCAGCCGCAGCCGAAGCCGCTGATCCCATTCCCAGCCACAAGGCTGCTACCATACCGAAGATAACGGCTTTGCGAAATTGTTCCACAGGTGACATGCGCGTCGGTTCGAATCTCCGCATTATCGTCTGTTTCCGTCCGGGCGCAAGGTCACTTTTTGCGCTCTGCCTTAAGATGCCGTTAATTGGCTTTGCGGCCAGCCCATTCTGGCAATTCTGCCGCGGCCGAAATGTGTTCCTCCCGAGAAAAAATCTCTATCTGATTGCAACTCTTAGGACGATGACTTCATGAGCGACTCACCACTACGCCTCGCCCCCGGTGGTCCCGGCATTCCTCCGCGATGGACTTCAAGCGCCAAAACTGCCGCCGGCACGGCATTAAACCAGCACAGTAAAGTCTGGTTTACCTTGAGTCACGGCATTTTAAATGAGGTGTACTTCCCCCGGGTCGATCAGGCATGCACCCGCGATCTCGGTTTCCTGGTCACGGATAGTCGATCCTTTTTTTCTGAAGAGAAGCGCCACTGTACCTTTGAGAACAATCCTTACGAGCCTGGCATTCCTGCGTTTGAGCTGACCAACACCGAAAATAGCGGACGCTACCGCATTCGCAAAGAGGTTTTTACCGACCCTTACCGCAACGTCGTGCTGCAAAAAGTTCGCTTTGAACCGCTGCAGGGGAAACTATCAGATTATCGGCTCTACGCTTTGCTCTCGCCGCACCTGGCCAACGGCGGCTACGGAAATACCGGTTGGGTGGGCGATTACAAAGGCGTGCCCATGTTTCTTGCCGAGCACGGCGACACTGCTCTCGCGATGGGATGTTCTGCGCCCTGGATGAAGATGTCAGTCGGATTCGTCGGCACTTCCGATGGCTGGCAAGACCTTGCCGCCCACTTCCAGATGGAGTGGGAATACCAGCGCGCGGAAAACGGCAACATCGCGTGCACCGGGGAGATCGATCTCGCCGCCTGCAACGGAGAGTTCGTGCTGGCCCTTGGTTTCGGCGGCATCTGGACCGAAGCTGGGCAGCAGGTCCGCTCGACCCTGCTCGAAGATTACGACGAACTTCGCCAGCACTATTTCATGCACTGGGACAACTGGCAGAAGACTTTGCTCAAACTCGACGATCCCCCGCGAGAGTCCGATCTCTACCGCTCTTCGATGGCGGTTTTGCGCACTCATGAATCCAAGGATTTTCTGGGCGGCATCATTGCCAGCCTCTCCATTCCCTGGGGCTTCAACAAAGGCGATGAAGACCTTGGCGGCTATCACCTGATATGGCCTCGCGATCTGGTCGAGACTGCGGGAGCCCTGCTCGCCGCAGGTGCCGTCACCGACTCGGTGAGAGTTCTTCGTTACCTTGAAGCTACGCAGGAAGCCGCGGGCAACTGGGCCCAGAATCTCTGGCTCGACGGACGCCCTTACTGGAGCGGCATCCAGATGGATGAAACCGCTTTCCCCATCTTGCTGCTGGACTTACTGCGCCGCGCGGGCGCGCATGGTCTCGGCAAGCTCGAACGCTGGTGGCCCATGGTGCAAAAGGCGGCAAGTTTTATTTTGCGCAATGGCCCGGTCACGCAGCAGGACCGCTGGGAAGAAGATGGGGGCTATTCCCCATTCACGCTGGCAGCGGAAATTTCCGCGCTGCTGGCCGCGGCTGATATTGCCGAACTCACCGGCCATCGCGATGCCGGCACCACGCTCCGCGACGCCGCCGATGCATGGAATGACAACATCGAACGCTGGGTCTATGCCGTCGGTGGCGACCTCGCCCAGCAAATCGGCGTCGAAGGCTATTACGTGCGCATCGCTCCGCCAGACAGCGATGGCGCGGCGTCACCCACACAAGGCTTCGTTCCCATCAAGAATCGCCCTCCTGAAGATAATATGGAACGCGCCTTTCACATCATCAGTCCTGATTCGCTGGCCCTGGTGCGATTCGGATTGCGTGCGCCCGACGATCCCCGCATTCTCAATACCATTCGTGTGATCGATGCCCTGCTGAAGGTTCAGCTGCCCCAGGGACCGTGCTGGTACCGCTACAACGGCGATGGCTACGGCGAGCACGAGGATGGCTCGCCCTTCGACGGAACCGGCATCGGCCGTCCCTGGCCCCTGCTGGCGGGCGAACGCGCCCACTATGAGCTCGCGGCCGGCCGTCCCAAGGTGGCTGAGGCATTGCTCTCCATGATGGAGGCCTGCCCCACTGGCCACAGCCGTCTTCTTCCCGAGCAAGTCTGGGATGCCGATGATATCCCCGCCCTTGAATTATTCCGCGGCAAACCCTCCGGCTCCGCCTGCCCTCTTGTCTGGGCCCATTCCGAATATGTGAAGCTGCGCCGCTCGCTGCGCGACGGCAAGATTTTCGATCAGCCTCCCCAAACCGTGCAACGCTATCTGGTCGAGAAGCCTACGCGTCAATTCTTTGGCTGGAGGTTCAACAACAAGGCTCGTTCCGTTCCGCGCCATAAAACCCTCCGCCTCGTGCTGCTCTCGCCCGCGCTCGTCCACTGGAGTGTCGACGGCTGGAAGACCTTTCAGGACACCAACGCGCGCGACACCGGCCTGGGCACTTACACTCTCGATTTGCCCACCGCTTCGCTCCCCGTGGGTGGCAAGGCAGTATTCACATTCTATTGGCCGCAGGAGAATCGTTGGGAGGGTACGGACTTCAGCGTGGTTGTTGAATAGAAGCCAGCCCCGACGAGGCGAATAGCCCTTTAACTATGCTTCCGCCACCGGGCTTGTGTAAACGATTTCCACCACCGTGCAGTCATCGTTCAAGGGATTTCCCGCGCAGAACTCTGAGACCGCGGAGAAGATGCCTTCAAATGTGGGTGCCTTGGCTGCAGCCAATTCCAACCGCGAGTCTTCGAAAAAATCACCCATGGCATTTTCCGCTTCCGTCACGCCGTCGGTCACCAGGATGAAACGATCGCCCGAATTGAGCTGGCAGCGGGCACTTTCGAAGGTCGCATCCGCCAGCAAGCCCACCGGCACATTGCCGTGCGCGGGCCGGATTACCTCTTTGCCGCAAATTAAGAGGGGCTGAACGTGGCCGCAGTTCACGTACTCCAGGTCGCCATCCCTTCGCAGGCGCACCAGCAGGACCGTAGCGTACTTTTCCCCGCCCATCTTTTCGGCAAAGAACCTGTTCACGGCAGTTACCACTTCGATCAGTGACATGCCCGAGATCAACTGCGAATAGATCATTCCCTGCAGGGTCGAAGCCAACAGCGCCGCCGAAACTCCCTTGCCGCTTACGTCCGCCAGCACCACCGTGAGACCTTCCTTGGTATTCACCGCGTCGTAGAAGTCTCCTCCAATTTCTTTACATTGCAGGTTTCTGCCGTTCATCCTCGCAAAAGGCACCTCAGGAATCTTCACCCGCATCAGCCGCTGCTGGATGCTGGCTGCAATTGTAAGTTCCTGCTGGTAGCGGCGGGCTTCTTCTTCGGCCTGCACCAGCCGGGCATTTTCGATCATCGACGCGGCTTCTGTCGCGATGGCCCGCAACACGTCTTGACCAACACCGGAGAATTCCCGCGAGGCAAAGCGCGAATCGATGTACAGAACCCCGGTCACGCCAGCAGCCCCGTCGGGCGCCGGCGTCTGCTGCCCGCGGCTGGACTGCACCTGCCGCTTTCGCAAGGGAATGCAAATCACGGTGCGCAGATCGTAGGCCACAATACTTTGCCGTCCGGCAACGTCCGGCGAGCTGCCCGTATCGGTACGCAGAAACTCCGAATTCGACCGCAGCGACTCTTCCAGCGCGGAATGCGAGATTGTCTTGTCGTCCAGCAGCGGCTCGTTCTTGTTGTTGCGCCCCGCGGCCAGTCGCAGCTTGCCCTCGTCGTCTTTCAGAAAAACGTAACCCCGTTCGGCTCGGGTCAGACGCAGCGTGACTTCCAGCATGGTCATCAAAATTTCGTCGAGCACTCCCGCAGTATTCAGCTTGCGCGCCGCTTCAAGAAATAAAGTTAACGTCTTGAAATCGCTGGCTTCCTGCGAAATCTGGATCCCAGAAATCTGGCTCAAAAAATCGCGTGCCGTATTCGAAGTGCTGTGCGCCGGATTGAAAATGGCATAGGTTGAATCGCGCGCCCCGAATTCCAGCCGGTCGTTTCGCTCCAGCCGTTGCCGCTGAATGCGTTCTCCGTTGACGAATGTGCCGTGCTTGCTGCCCTGATCAACCAAAAAGAATCCCTCAGCCTCGAGCACAATCAGCGCGTGATCGCGCGAAACGCGGGGATCGGCGATCACCAGATCCTTATCGACCTTGCGGCCGACGCTGAAAGGATTCCGGTTGAGCACGATATTTTTCTGCTCGTTGCCCTGCACCAGCACCAGGGCTGGAAACACGCCCGAACTGGAGCTTTGCGAACTACTTAAAGAATTCAGGACCATGGCATGCGGCGCGAGTTCGTTCTATTCCTGCCGTTGCAGGAACGCCGATAAGAATAATGACAGGAATCGGGCCCCCACGGGAAGAGTATTCGTCGAACTGTGGCGCTTTGCGTCCCGCCTCCATTAGACTGCGGCGGCATGTTCCGCCCGGAAACATTTCGCCGCCAGCCATCAGCCTCTGGGATGAAGACGGTCATTCTTCTTGTGCTCGTGGCCTCCATTGCCGCAATCTTCGGCGCGCGCCTTTCGAATTCACTGCAAGGCACCGACTTCCCGGATTTCTATTGCGCCGCGCGCATGCTGCTCGATGGTCACGGACACCAACTCTATGACGCCGATCTCCAGCGCGAGTATCAGGCTCATTACGCCGGAAGAGTCGGCACGCTTTATATTCATCCGCCTTTCGAAGCCGTGCTCTATCTCGTCGTAGCGTGGCTTCCGCTACGGCAAGCCTACCTGCTGTGGTCCTTTCTGAATCTGGTGTTTCTCGGCGCCGGCATTGTGCGCCTGTCAAAGCACGCGCTCCACCCCTGGGATTGGCGGATATTGCTCGCGGCCTCCCTCATTTTTATTCCGGTCTTACTCTGTCTTTTGCAGGGCCAGGATTCCCTGCTCCTGCTCTTGCTCGTGATTTTGGCCTTTACCGGCCTGCGGCGAGGCCGCGCTCTTGCCGCCGGCTGCTGGCTTGGCCTTGCACTGTTTAAATTTCAACTCGTGTTGCCAGTAATGCTTGTCCTCGCCTTGACTCAAAGCGGCAGATGCAGAATTACGCTTGCGAAAAGCTTCACCCTGGTTTCGCTGGCTCTGGCGGCACTATCGGCCGCCATCTCCGGATGGTCGGTTTTCAAGCTTTATCCAAGATTTATGTTGCATCTGCCCGCCCAGCAATTTGCCGGAGTTTTTCCTCAGGCCATGGCGAACTTTCGCGGATTGCTGTACCTGGTTTTTCACCGCAATCATTCAGCTTGGACCGCTGCTGCCATATCCATTCTTTCCGTAGCAGCTTTAATCAAGACCTTGGCCGACTGGAGACGCACTCGGCTCGCATCCGATCAAAACCCGGCAAACGCGACTCGGGACGAGTTCGATCTCGCATTCGCGAGCACCGTAATGTTTTCGCTGCTGGTGAGTTACCATCTCAACCCTCACGACCTGAGTCTCCTGCTTTTACCGATTTCGTTGATGCTGCATGACACCCTCGCGCGCAACCGGCTGCCTGGTGCGAGAAACTGGACAATCTTAGTTTTAATTGGGATCTTATTTCTGCCTCCTCTGCAATTGTGGGCGCTGAAAACTGGAACTTACGCGCTCATCGCGCTCCCCATCATCTTCTTGTTTCTAATCGGACCAACCGTTTCCAATCGGAGCAACGGTCGATCCAGCAAAATTTCTCAGACCAATTTTCACATCAGTAAAGATCAGCGCGAAAACTAGCACTGGCAACGCAAACGTCGCAAAGAATGGCCACTTCCATCCGTTGAGCGCCGATACCGGTGACGCGAATAAATAAATCGCGCTCAAACTTAGACTGGCTATCCATTGCCATCCCAGAGCAAAAGCTCCCGCGATACAGCCCAAACGCAATCCGCGCGACCAAAATCTTCGATCTCGCAGCAACACTAAAATCGCGGGCAAGAGCAGCACCTGGTTATAGGGCGCGTACATGGGCACCACCAGTACGGTCAATGCCATCACCAGCGCCGTCCCCCGGCCAAACTCCGCGGTGTCAGCCGGCACGCCTCGCAGTTTCCAGAGAAGAATGCCAGCCAATGCCACCGCTACCACTGCCAAACATTTTCCTGCAAATGCCCACGGCACGAGTTGATCCAATACTGATTGGTTCTGGGTGTAGCGATGATACTTTCGAAGGGCCTCGGCAAACATTCGCCACCAACCCGGTAAGACTATTTCTGCCCCCGCCAGCAGAAGCACCATTACCAATCCAAAACCGAATACGAATCTCCGCCGCTTCCGCCAATCGCTCGCCGCCCATAAAAGCATCCATGCCGCCAGTGCCCATGTCAGTTGCGGTTTGATGGTTGCCAACGCCAGCAACGCTCCGCCGCAAAACAGGAAGCCGCCGGCCACGCATGCCGCGGCACCCGCCAGCAGCGCCGCCACCATCAGGCTCAGTTGCTGCAGTTTGATGCCTTGCACTGCGGGAAAATTCCCCAGCGTCAGAACAATCGCCGTGCCCATTGCCAGCGGGGGCAACCGCCAGCGCAGCGTCCTCAGCCATAACCACACGCTTCCCGCCGTCAGCGAAGCCAGTAGCCAGTAGCTAAATATCTGCACTCCATAAAACGGAAAAACAATCAGCGGCGCCAGCAGGAACACCACATAGAGTGGATAAGCAAAGGCTTGCTGGTCGATGGGATCGTTCGGCTTCGCCGCATCCAGTGGACGCCCGTAATATCCCCTCTGGATTTCCAGCGTAATGTCATCGGAGTAAGGATTGCGCCGGTGCAGAAGCAATTCCCGCGCACCCCGCCAGCGCGGATAAAGATCAGACAGATTTCCCCGCGGACGCTCGTGCGCCGCAGCATCAGCTCTTTCGTATGGAATGAGCACGCGCTGTACGTAGAACCACATGCTGCCCGCGCAAAGCAGCGCAATCAGTAGTCCGAATTGACGAGTCTTACGCAAAGAGAATCACGCGCCGGGCCCCTGTCTCCAAATTGTCCAGCTCCGAATCCACCACAGCCCGGCGGTCCATGTTACAACTTATGCCTTGAAGAACTTTGCATGAAGCTGCGCCTCGTGATCTCAACAGCTATAGGCACGGCCAGCGGCATCCTCTGCTGGTTCTTGATGAAACATCTTCATCAAGATGCGGCTGACTTCCACTGGGCCATCCATCTCGCAAAACAGTTGCTCGCCCACCAGAACCCATACGACACACCGTTCGAGCAATATCCGCTAACGGCGGGACTCTTCGCGCTCCCTTTCGTACGCCTGCAACCGGAGGCCGCCGCTGGCCTGTTCTATGGAATCAGTTCTGCGGCACTGGCTTTTGGGCTGACCCGGCACAGCTATCGCGGTCTGCTCATATTTTTTGCCTACCCCTATTGGGCCGGACTGCTCACAGTGCAGTGGTCCGCAATCATTGCCGCCAGCGCTTTTTTTCCTCTTCTGCTTCCCGTAACCATGGCCAAGCCACAGATCGGACTGCCAGTGTTACTGACCCACGCGAACCGCCGCGGCATCGTGGCCTGCCTGATTGTCGGAGCCTTGAGCCTGGCCATCCTGCCCAAGTGGCCTCTGTTTTGGATGGCACAGGCGCACCACTACGATCATTTCATCCCGCTTTTGGTTTTACCCGGTCCGCTATTGTTGCTCGCTCTGTGGCGTTATCGTGACCGCGACGCGATTCTCCTGCTGCTGGCAGCGTGCATGCCGCAGCGCTGGTTTTTCGACAGCTTTATTCTTTGGCTCATTCCCAAGTCACACCGCGAGATCGTGTGGACTGTCTTCTTCAGTTGGGGAACGGGCCTCTGGCGCTGGTATCACCCTCCTCATAGTTTTACTCAGGTTGGACGTTGGACAGTCCTCTTCATTTACTTGCCGATGCTGGCCGTCGTGCTCTTGCGAGGCAGGCAGTCGGAAATCGACGTTAAATCTGTCCCAGGTTGCGCTTCTGTCGGGTTACTCACGCTGCCGACACTGCTTTGCGCGAGGTTGAAATAAAGATCCCAATGCAGCCGCGTTACTGGCATTACTCGGTCGGCGTGCTCCTCAGTGCCGCTCTAATTCCTATCCTGTGGGTTCTGCACCTTCCCCTGAGGTTTGATTTCAAAGCGCTTGGAATCGCGTACTGGTTCGTCCTGTCGACGCAGTCGATTTTAGTTGCGGCCGCGCTCGGCCTCATCGGGCTGCCTGGAAAGACTTTCCTCGCGCCTCTTCTCGAACGTTACCAGCGCGAGCCAATTCGAATCGTGCTCTTGTTGCTCTACTTCGGAGTTCTCGCCTGGGCTTTCAGCTGGGTAAAGGCCCTGGTTCTGACAGTCGATACGATTGCACTGGTCGAATTCCGCGAGAGCTGGAGTGTTTCCGAATTGCGCCGTGACGCCGCTGCCGTTCTTTCACCTGCCCTGTATCTGTTCGCCGGTTTTCTGTTGGTGCTCGCTTACAACTGCATCATCGTCTCGGTCCGCTTCAACTTCGCCTATGATCCCGCATTTAATGCGATGGATAAATGGATTCTTCACGGATGGTCTGTTTCCGACCTCGCGCACTGGGCACTTCGCACTTTCCCGCTTCCCTTTTTTCACTTTTTGGAGTTCGTTTATTTCGGCATGTTTCCGCAGATTGGCGCAGGCATAATTCTTGTAGCTCTTTATGATGGGAAGAACGCTGGCCTGCAATTTGTGGGTACGATTCTCATGGCTTACTATTTCGCGCTCGGCCTTTTTTACCTGTGGCCGAGTGCCGGTCCATATTATTTATGCCCGGGACATTTCTCGCGATTTCCTGGCACCCTGCAGGCCTACAGCATTCAACAATTCCTGATCAGGCACGCCCTGGCGCTTTGGAACCATGTCCCCATCCATCGCATCTCCACCGACTACTTCATTGCTTTTCCCTGCATGCACATCGCTCAACCGCTGATCGTGATGTGGTTCTTGCGCCGTTGGAAGCGGATGGTGATTGTCCTGTGCGCATACGACGTGTTGCTGATCATCGCGATCCTCTTCTTGGAGTGGCATTACCTTGTCGATATCCTGGCGGGCGTGCTGTTGGCCGCGGTTGCGATAGCGATCACCGGGAGTTCGACCTTGCGGAATCGGTGGCCTCGGGCCGGCTCGGAAGTATCGCCCGCTATGATGGATTCGCAATGAAAGGACCGCTCGCCACAAAGAACGTCTTCCTGGCAGTCCTATTCCTCGGCCTGTTCGCAATGGCGGCCCGTAATGTCACCGACCCGGACCTCTGGTGGCATCTCAAGACGGGCCAGTACATTGTGGAGCACGAAAATGTTCCTCACACTGATCCTTTTTCTTACACCCGCGCCGGCGCGCCCTGGGTCGCGCATGAATGGCTGAGCGACCTTCTTCTATACGAACTTGAACGCATTACTGGATGGGGCGGCCTCATTATTGTTTTTGCTGCGGTGCTAAGTTCGGCTTTTTTCCTGCTGTACCTGCGCTGCGGCCCCCACGTATACATCGCGGGCGTGGCCACGCTTTGGGCCGCATGGGCCACGATACCTGTATGGGGAGTGCGTCCGCAGGTGCTTTCCCTTCTGTTGACTAGCTTGTGGCTATTAATTTTAGAGCGCTCAGAGCGCACACCTGAACTTCTCTGGTGGACCCTTCCGCTCACACTTCTGTGGGTGAATCTGCATGCCGGCTTCGCTCTCGGCTTGGCTCTGTCAGGATTATTCCTCGCGGCGGAATGGCTCGAGAGCGCCCTGGGACGGGCCCAATGCACGTCGCGCCTGCGAAATATGGCGCTCGTATTATTCCTCGATCTGCTTTTGGTCCCCCTGAACCCCAACGGCCTGCGGATGTTCTGGTATCCGATTGAAACTCTTCGTTCAGCCGCCATGCAAAACTACATCGCCGAATGGGCGTCGCCCAACTTCCATCATGTCGAGTACTGGCCCTTTCTCCTGCTCATATTAGGTACATTCGCAGTGTTGGGTTGGTCCCGCCTGCAGGTACGCCTGCGCGACTTGTTGCTTTTGCTCGTGAGCCTGTATGCCGCCCTCTGTTCGATCCGGTTGATGCCGTTGTTCGTCTTGATCGCGCTTCCACTCATTTCGAAGCAGGTTGGGACACGGTGCTCAACATGGTACGGAACATATTTCGGAAAATGCGCAGGAACATCGCCCGCGAGCCGCTTGCCGGCTCGGCCCTCAAGCGTTGCGGCTCGCAGCCTGCTCAATGGAACAATCGCCGTAGCCCTCGCCCTGTTCGCCGTTGCCCACATCGCTCGGGTCATTCACCTCCAGCCTCAAGCTGAAATCCAGCATTTCCCTGCCGGCGCGGTTTCGTTTCTTAAGGCACATCCGGCGACTGGACCACTCTTCAACCATTACGACTGGGGCGGCTACCTCATCTGGAAGCTCTACCCTTCCACTCGCGTGTTCATCGACGGGCGTGCTGATCTATACGGAGAACAACTACTTCACGAGTTCGCGGATACGTATCAGTTCAAAGACGACTGGGAGCAGACACTGCTGCGCTGGAATATCGACCGCGTGCTCGTTCCAACGGATTCCGCGCTCGCCACGGGTCTGCGAAGCGCCCCGGGTTGGACCGTCTCCTACCAGGATGCGCAGGCAGTTATCCTTACAGCTCCCTCCGTAGGAACCACGCCACGCTTCAGGTGAACCCCTCATCGTGAAACCGTAGTCTGTCCTGCCCTGAACTCTGATTCGGTTACCCTCGGATGCAAGAAAGTACACCTTTCGGAGCCTTTTGCAGGTTATTATGAGTAATAATCAAAACTCCCCGCAGCGCTGTACCAGTTACACGGGACATGAGTCCCGCAGGCCTGTGGCCTTTTTCTGCATTGAAAGACTGTTTCAGACGCTAGATTCGGTTTCAGGAGGGGCGAACTATGGATCATTTTTTGAGATTGTGGCGTGAAGAGCAAGCCCAGGATATCGCGGAATATGCTGTAATGCTCGCGGTGATCCTCGTGATCGTGGTGGGCACCGTTCGGCTGATCGGCTCTAACGCCAACAATGTTTTCTCGAACGTCGCCAGTTCGATACAGTAAGGAATCTGCAACGGCGGAGCACCACCGCGGCGATTCTTGTCCGTCCAAGCCGGCACAGTTGTTTGCTCGTCCTTAACGGAGCGCTATGAACCGCACTCGTTTGTTAACCATTGGAGCGTTGGCTTTGGCCTTGGGTGCCCTGGTCAGCCTCTCCGTATACAAAAACCTGTTAGGACGCGGCTCCGCCATCACCGAAGCTGGTACCGACGTAGTCGTCGCCGCCAACGACATTCAGGTCGGAGCTCGTATCGACGAGCACGACTTACGCCTGGTCAAATATCCCGCGTCCGCTCTGCCCGCTGGAACTCCCACGAGACGCTCTCAAGTACTAGGTCGGGGTGTAATCCTTCCCATTGCCAGAGGCGAATTTATTCTCCCCACAAAACTGGCTCCTGAGAATGCCGGATCCGGCTTGCCTTCCCTGATTCCACCCGGCATGCGCGCCGTCTCTGTCAGGGTGAATGAGGTAGTGTCCGTGGCTGGCTTCGTCGGTCCCGGAACCCGAGTCGATGTTCTTCTCACCGGAACTCCCGGCGGAAGTTCAGAATCCCAAACTACTACTGTTCTACAAAACGTAGCCGTGATAGCCTCGGGGCACACTCTGGAACGCAATGCCGCCGGGGAAGCACAGAACACGCCAGTGATCACTTTTCTCACCTCGCCCGAGGACGCCGAACGTCTGACACTTGCCCAAGCCGAAGGCAAGATTCAGCTCGTCCTGCGCAATCCGCTGGACACCCATCAGGATCCAGTGGATGCAGCCAATGCCAGGGGTCTGTACAAGGGCGGGACCCCGGCTGCGCCCCGAGTGTCGATTCGCCCCGTAAAGCAGCACAAGGCTGACCAGCCTCCGCCCTCCCCGTCAGTCCTCAGTGTTGAGGTCTATCAAGGTACCAAGAAAATGGATTCGGTGAAGTTCCCAGAACAAAGCGGTGAAGATCCTAAATAGTCGAGCCTAAATAGTCGAAGATCAGTTTCGGCCAGTGCGTTTGTTGCCGGTATAGCATTTTTCCTCATGCGGAGAGGAATCACACGATGAAGCTTTGCGCGCCATTTCTTGTTGCTGCAGCGGTGTCGATTCTTCTGCCGGCGGTGGCCTTGCCCCGCCTGGCGATGGGCTCGGCGATGGACCAGGCACAGCAGCCTGCCGCCCCAGACCAAACTCCAGTCGCAGCCACGCAGACCACTCTTCCCTCGCAGTCCCAGGGTGCAGCTCCCCTCCGCGTCATGGTCGACAAATCGCTGCTCATCAACACCACGGAGCGGCTCAAACGCATTTCCGTCAGCGACCCCAGCGTCGCTTTTGCCACCGTGATTACTCCCACTCAGATTCTTGTCCATGGCGAAGCCCCCGGCGAAGTCTCCCTGCTCATCTGGGACGAACTGGAGCGCTCCCGCAGCTTCGATCTGCGCGTTGATGTCGACGTCAGCGCCTGCTCCGAGGAAGAACATCGCGTGTTCCCGGACGAGCAGATTTCAGTTACTCCTTCGCGCGCTGCCATCGTTCTCTCCGGCCACGTTACAACCGAGGATGTGGCCAAGCGCGCCGGAGAACTGGCGTCCGCCTATTCCAAGAATGTGGTCAACGTCCTCACCTTCGGTCCCGTGGGCGCTCAGGAAGTATTGTTGGAAGTGAAATTCGCCGAGGTCGACCGCTCCGCCCTCACCCAGCTTGGGGCAAACCTCTTCTCCACCGGCGCCACCAATACCATTGGCTCCGTCAGCACCGGCCAGTACGGCGGCTTTGGCTCGCAATCAATCAGTCAAATTCCAGGTCAAAACCCGCCCACCCAGGTCACCCAAACCGTCGGCAATGTTTTGAATTTGTTTCTGTTCCGTCCCGACCTTCATTTTGGCGCCGTGATCGAGGCGCTCCAAACCAAGAACCTGCTGCAGATTCTTGCCGAGCCCAATCTCATCGCGGTCAATGGCAAGAAAGCCAGTTTCCTCGCCGGAGGCCAGTTCCCTTTTCCCATCGTGCAGCCGGGTGCCGGCTTCACTGCCGTTACCATCTCCTTCAAGGAGTTTGGCGTGAAACTCGATTTCACTCCCGTAATCATGCCTAACGGAAATATCCACCTCACCGTCGCTCCAGAGGTTAGCACCCTCGATTTCGCCGATGCGCTCACTATCTCCGGTTTCACCGTTCCCGCCTTAAGCACTCGCAAGGCGGAGACCGAATTTGAGTTGCGCGATGGCCAAAGCTTCGTCATTGCCGGCTTGATCGATAATCGCGTCACCGATATTTGGAATAAAATTCCTGGCCTGGGCGACATCCCAATCCTGGGAAATTTCTTCAAAAGCAAAAGCGCTCAAAAAAGCAATTCGGAATTGATGGTTCTGTGCACCGTGCATCGCATCTCGCCCAACAACGAAGCACCGCCGGGGCCCGCAAATCCCCAGCCTTTCATCAACAATGATAAGTTCGATGGCAAGAAACCTTCGGGAAAATAAGCTGCCCGCGGCTATCCATCGGTAACATCCGTAAGCAGAAAAGGGATCACAAAATATGAGCCAGGTGGATTAAATTAGGACAGCGGGAGTAGCTGTAGGGTATGCCAGAGCTTTCAGTCGTTATCGTGGCCACGGACAATGAGCAGCGCACCGTGCTTCAGGTGTTGGTAGACGGCACCAGCGTGGCCCGCACCGTACACACCTGCGCCACGTTTCCGATCGCTGCCACTGACCCGGTCTCCCGGCGAGTGCAGGCAGCCAATCCCGATGTTCTGCTGATCGATATTCCCAATGACAATCCCGCCACGGCCTTGCGCGCCATAGAGCTGCTGCACCAGGAACTTCCCGAGTCCGCCGTCTTCGCCATCGGAAGCCTGAACCACCCCCAGGTCATTGTGAGCGCAATGCGCTCCGGCGCTCGCGAGTTTATCGAACGCCCCACCACTACCACCGACCTTCTCGAAGCTTTTGTTCGCCTCACTACGGCTCAGCGCCGGGTTCACAAGGAGGGTCCACGCGGCAAGGTGTTTTCTATTGTCAACGCCAAGGGCGGCAGTGGAGGAACTACCGTGGCGGTGAATCTGGCCCTGGCCCTGCAGTCGGCCCATGGCGGTACAGCGCTGGTTGATCTTGCCCCTCTCGGCCATGCCGCGCTGCATCTAAATCTCAAGCCTTTATTCAATATTTCCGACGCCACCCGTAATCTTCACCGCATGGATAGTTCCCTGCTGGAAAGTTTTATGACCCGGCATAGCGGTGGGCTGCAATTGCTCGCCGGAACCAACGCCCCTGCCTCCGTGGAACCCTCCACGGCAGAGTATGTCAGGCTCTTCGACATGCTTGTGACCCACTTCCGCTATGTGGTCGTCGACAACTCATCGCGCCTCGACCCCGCTAGTCGCCTGGTCGCAAATCTCTCGGAGTATGTACTCCTGGTGGCCTGCACCGATGTCGCCTCTTTGTGGAGCGCGGCTCGCGTGCAACAATATCTGGGAGAAACCGGCAACCGTGACCGGTTGCGCCTCGTGCTCAACCGCTTCCGTAAGGTTCCCGGCTTCAGCGAGGTCGATGCCGAAAACGCTGCCGGAGTAAAATTGCTCTGGCGGGTTCCCAATCAATATTTCGCCATCTCCTCGGCCATTGACCGGGGCGCGCCCGTCATGGAACAAAGTCATACCGAAATTGCCCGTTGTTTTTCCGCACTGGCGCAGGAATTGACTCGCAATGACGTCGATGTGAAACGTGCCGCCTGGTCGCTATTTAAGACGGTTTAAGGTTTTATGGCCAATCTGCAGACCTTCGAACGCAGTGAGTACCAGCAGGTTAAAGCGGACCTGCACCGCAAAATTCTCGACCGCCTTGACCTGGAGAAATTGGGCCGCACCACTGGCGACACGGCACGCGAGGAAGTTCTCGTCCTCATCCGCAACTCGGTCAACAGCGAAGTCGTTCCTCTCAGCTTTGCCGAGCGCGAACGCCTGTCACGCGAAATCCTCGACGAAATTTTCGGACTCGGTCCTCTCGAACCGCTGCTCAAGGACCAAAGCATCTCCGACATTCTGGTCAACCGCTTCGACCGGGTCTACATCGAGCGCGGCGGCAAGCTGGAATTAACCGGCTTGTCCTTCAAAGACAATCAGCATCTCATGCAGATCATCGAGCGCATTGTTTCCCGCGTGGGGCGCCGCGTCGATGAATCTTCCCCCATGGTCGACGCTCGCCTGGCCGATGGCTCCCGCGTAAACGCCATTATTCCTCCGCTGGCCCTCGATGGAGCTTGCCTTTCCATCCGCCGTTTCGGGCGCGACCCGGTCACCGCCCGCAACATGATCGAGAACCATTCGCTCACCGAAGCCATGCTGGAACTTCTCTCCACCATGGTGAAAGGGCGCTTGAATTTGCTCATCTCAGGCGGCACCGGCGCCGGCAAAACAACTTTGCTCAACGTCCTTTCCGGCTACATTCCTAACGTAGAGCGCATCGTCACCATCGAAGATGCCGCAGAACTCCAGCTTAAACAGGAGCACGTCGTCCGCCTCGAAACGCGCGCCCCCAATATCGAAGGCAAAGGCGCGGTCCGGCAGCGTCAACTCGTCATCAACAGCTTGCGTATGCGCCCCGACCGCATCATCGTCGGTGAGGTCCGCGGCGAAGAAGCCTTCGATATGTTGCAGGCTATGAACACTGGCCATGAGGGCTCGCTCACCACTGTCCACGCCAACTCCGTGCGGGACGCCCTGGCCCGCGTGGAGAATATGGTCTCCATGGCCAATCTCAATATTCCCGAGCGTGCCGTGCGCCACCAGATTGCCTCCGCCATTCACGCCGTTGTGCAAGTCGCTCGCTTGTCGGATGGCACTCGCAAACTGACCTCGATTTCCGAAGTCACCGGCACCGAGGGCGGGGTCATCTCCATGCAGGATATTTTTGTCTTCGAACGTCGCGCCACCGATGAAAACGGCAAGGTGCGCGGCACCTTCCGCGCCACCGGTATTCGTCCTGCATTTGCCGACCGGTTGGCGACTTCGGGCGCTAGACTTCGGCCAGCGCTATTTGATTCGAAGACAGAAGTTTGAGGACACCTTGCTCGCTTTGTTGACGAACCATAGGATCTAACGAGTTATCCCAGTTGCCAGTACCTGGTACCCAGTTGCCTATCGGACCCGCTGGGTACTGGCTACTAGGTACTGGCAACTGTACATTTGATTTAACCAGGCATCCATTATGTCCGCGCTCTTGATTGCTCTTTTCGTGTTCGTCCTGGTTGCACTTGCAGTCTTCGCAGCCGCGTCCCTGATCGATCAGCGACGCGCTCAGGCTCGCCTCATCAAAGATCGTTTAGCCACCGTGCAGAAGGCTCCCGAACGCGAGCCCAATGAAGAACTTGCCCTGCTTCGCGACGAGCTACTCAGCGGGATTCCCGCATTCGACACCTTGCTGCGCCGCTCCTCCCGCGTTTCCGCTATTCAGGACTCCTTGTTGCAGGCGGGAATGAAATTGCGCGCGGGCAATTTTTTGGCGTTATGCCTGGTCTGCGGCGCGGTCGCCGGAATCGCAACCTTACTCTTTGCCGGAAATCCTGCCATCGCCTCGGCCGCT
This sequence comes from uncultured Acidobacteriota bacterium, assembly GCA_963842075.1. Taxonomy (GTDB): domain Bacteria; phylum Acidobacteriota; class Terriglobia; order Terriglobales; family Acidobacteriaceae; genus Sulfotelmatobacter. Next base: position 254,040 of record CAWJFA010000028.1, read on the forward strand.
CTTGTCATTGGCGCTTTTCTTCCCTATTCGTTTGTCTCCTACCGCCGCCAGAAACGTTTTGAAAAAATCGAAGAGCTTTTTCCCGAGGCTATCGACACTCTTGCCCGCGCAGTTCGCGCCGGACACGCCTTTACTACAGCTCTTGAAATGATTTCCAACGAAATCTCCGAACCTTTAGCCACCGAATTCCGCAAGCTCTTTGAAGAGCAAAAGTTCGGCATGCCGGTTCGCGACGCCCTCATGAATCTCACCGAGCGCGTGCCCCTGGTCGACGTAAAATTTTTCGTCACCGCCGTCATGCTGCAGCGCGAGACCGGCGGCAACCTCGCCGAAATTCTTGACAATTTGTCCTACGTGATTCGCGAGCGCTTCAAGATTCAGCGTCAAGTGCGGGTCCATACCGCCCAGGGTCGTCTCACCATGGTCCTGCTCATGGCCATGCCTCCGGTCGTGGTTGCGGTTCTTGAGTTGTTCAGTCCCGACTTTGTTCGCCCTCTTTTTAATGATCCTATTGGGCATTTTTTGGTAGTCATCAGCGTCGTTTTGCAGACCGTTGGCTACTTCGTGATTCGAAAAATTATCAGGATTCAGGTATAAGAATGCCACTGCTGATTCTGACCGTCGTCGTATTTGTGACCGTAGCGCTGGTGGTGTTTGCCTTCGGCGCCGCCGCCGTCACGCCAACCTCCGTGCTCGGAGCCCGTTTGCGCGCTCTCGGCGGACACTCGATTCAGGCTCCCGAGAAGTCTAGCGTCAAGGTGAGAGAGCGCCTGGAGCAGGCCCTCGACCCTATCAGCAAAGCCATTCCGCTCTCGCCTTCTGACGTCTCCCGCACCCGCGCCTGGCTCATCCAGGCTGGACTCCGCGATTCGCGCCATGTCAGCTACTATTTCGGTGCGCGTCTGTTGCTGGCGGCGTTGGGTTTTGGCGGCGTTATTCTTTTTTCCGGTTTCAACAGCATGGCCTTGCTGGTCTGCATTCCTGCCCTCGGTTTTTTTCTTCCCCGATTCTTTCTCAAGCGCATGATCAAAGAGCGCCAGCAGCGTATTCGCATCGCACTTCCGGACGCCCTCGATCTTACTGTGATTTGCGTGGAAGCCGGCTTGGCCCTCGACCAGGCGTTAATGCGCGTCGGCCAGGACTTGCATCATGCTCATCCCGACCTCAGCGATGAGTTTCATCTGGTCAATCTTGAGATGCGCGCCGGAAAGCCGCGGGCCGAGGCCCTGCACAATCTCGTCGACCGCACCGGCGTCGATGACATTCGCGCCCTCGTCGGCACCCTGATTCAAACCGATCGCTTCGGCACCAGCATCGCCCAAGCCTTGCGCGTTCACTCCGACTCGCTGCGTACCGCCCGCCGTCAGCGCGCCGAAGAGCAGGCCGCCAAGACCACCATCAAAATGGTCCCTCCCCTCGTCTTATTCATTCTTGTGCCTTTCCTCTTCGTAACCATTGGGCCAGCACTCATTCTGGCTTATCACTCGCTGGTCAGTAAGTAAGGATGCCACCGCTTTGACCGCTCTTACCGGAGGTTCGTAACCGCAGAATTCGTAGACGCGGATTCAAGGCGCATAATTTCGTATGCGCGGATTAACGGCGTGAAGATTCGCAGACGCAAAATTCGTATCAAGCACGCTAGATTCGCATCAGCAGCAAGATTCGTATCAGGGCACGGCCTTAGCCATCCCAACCGTAGCCGTAAAGGAGTTGGGCTTTAGCCCCCGAGACCCTTTCAGGGCAGCAACCGACAACCAGAACTCTCATGCCGGCATTAATCCCACAAGGCCAAGCCTTTAACCAAACCCGCCAGCTTTTCCTCGCCACCAGCCTCGCCGTGGCGCAGACTCACTGGTCCCGCCTGCGCGGCCTGCTCGGAGCCTCCCCCGATGACTTCCGTAACGGCTGCGGTCTCTGGATTCGTCCCTGCCGCGGCGTACATACTCTTGCTATGCGATTCCCGATTGACGTAGTCTATCTAGACCGCGCAGGGACGGTGGTGCACGTTGAGCACAACCTCCAGCCCTGGCGCTTCTCCCCAATCCGCATGCAGGCAGTCTCAGTTCTGGAGTTACCCGGCCACACCGTGGCCAGAACTGAAACCGCGTTGGGCGACAGTATTGAAATCAAAATAAAGGAGACCGCCTAGACTGTTAAGCACTGTCATCGGCAATTAAGCATTGTCATCCCGAGCGCGGCGAGAGATCATCCTGGTGTTCGCCCCAAGCGGCAACAGCGCTGTCCAGGCATCCTGACTTGACCAGAACTCTCCAACTCGACGAAGTCAAGATCATCCAGATCGATGAAGCTCCCAAGCTTCTGGTCGAGTGGTCTTCGCGCTGGGACGAGTTCGTCACCTCTATCGGTCCGGCGTTCGCTCGCTCCGGACCTCGCCTCGCCGGCGAGGCTCCGCATGGCGCATTTCCTTACCGCTCGATGCTCGCTTCGTTGTTGCTGGAATCTTTCGTGCTGTTCGTTCTCGCGATTCTTCCGCGGCAGATTGACCGCCTTCGCCCCTACGCCGCACCCCAGATCCGCCCCTATGAAGTGATCTATTATTCCGGCGACGAACTGCCGCGCACCCAAGACCTCGGCGGCTCGCAAGCCGGCGCCACCGGCCGTGCCGGTGGCCAGGAAGCGCATCACCGCACCCAGATCATTCGCGTATCTCGCGGCAGCTCGCTCGCCGCAAAAGTGGCCGACGCTCCCAACCTTAAGCTTCCCTCTTCCACCGGCGCTGTCGCTAACCTGCTCGCCTTTAAGTCCAATCCCGCACCACCTTCCGCCGAAGGTCTGCATTCCTCTCTCACGGCCCCCAGGCTTCCCGCGAGCGTGATCGCTCCCGCGGCAGTCGACGTCGCACGTGACCATTCCCGTAGCGGTCTTACCCTCGATTCCGTCGTACCGCCAGCCCCCACCATTTCAGCGGCTAAATCTCGAACCGCTCCCTCTTTGAATTCGTCCATTATTCCTCCCGCTCCTAGCGTTCGCTCCGACCACGCGCTCATCGCACCCTCTCTTGCCCCGGCGATCATTGCCCCGGCTCCGCGCATCTCTTCGGACCAGGCCCGTTCTACTCCGGTGCTCAACGCCAGCGTGATTCCTCCCGCGCCTGCAACCATTAACCGCCCCGTCTCACCCACTCGCGTACAAATGAACAACGCCGCTGTCGTCCCTCCACCAGTGAGCGCGCCGGAGCGAGAAACCGCCCGCAATGCGAAACTCAATCTACCCGCTCCTTCGGTCGTCGCTCCTCCGCCCTCGGCCGATTCCGCCCGCGACTTGCGGCGGCTCGAAAGTGGCAGCACTGCACCAACAGTTGTTCCGCCGCCGCCAATCCAGGCTGGCAATATATCCATCGTGAGCAGCATCATCGGAAAAATTTTCGGCACGCAGGATGTTGTCCCCCCTCCGCCCGCGGTCTCTTCGACAAACCGCATCTCATCCGCGGGCAACAACACCCTTGCAGCCAATGTCGTGCCTCCTCCGCCTTCAGCTTCTGCGACAACAGCTGCAGCTTCTCGAATGTCGCCGCGCACTTCGTCCCCTAACATTGTTCCGCCGCCTCCCGCCGTAAATGGATCAGACGCCAACCGCTCCGCCGGAACCACGCGCTTCTCTTCGCCCGGCACCAGTGTCGTCCCACCACCTCCATCCGTAGTCGCATCCGCTTCCGGCGGCATGTCCGCAAGTCGCATCGCAATCTCGAGTTCAGCCAACGGCGTCAACAACAATATCGTTCCGCCGCCGCCCTCCATCAGCTCCGACCCGTCCGGCGCCGGCAGAAAAGGTTTTGGACTCGGCGCACCCGGCGATGCCGGCTCCGTGCTCGCGCCTCCCAAAGGCGCGGCCGAACATGCCGATAACTCCGGAATTGTGGTCTCGGCGCAGCCCGGATCTAACGTTGGCATGCCCGGCACTGGTGGCAAAAGTTCGCTCGCGATGTCCCCGTCCGGTGGAGACAAACCAGGCCTCGGCGGCTCCGGTGGTGGCGCAGGCATCGGTCACGGTGAGGGTACTGGCAGTGGTTTAACCGCAGAAAAGACTGCAGACAACTCGGGTGCCGGAAAAACCGGCTCCGGCCGCGGTGCCGACTCTAATGCGCGCGCCGGAATATCTCCCACCCCCGGTCCCGGCGGCGCAGGCAACGCTCCCACTGGCTCTCCCGCAGTACCCGGCGTTGACGTTCGCGGCGGCAGCACCATCGTCACTCTGCCCAGCTTCGGCTCCGACAGCAGCGGCGATCCCAATCTTCCAGGTCGCTCCTCCGTGAAATCGCAGCAGGGTCCGGCGATCACCATCGTCGCAACCTCGCGCTCCGGTGGCGCGTTTGATTTCTATGGCAAACTTCCCGGCGATAATTACACCGTCTACGTAGACACGGCTCTCGGAACCGTAGTAATGCAATTCGCTGAAGTCGATCCCGCCTCGCATCCCCAGGCTGGAGCCCTCATCGGCCCGCAAGGCCTTCGCACCGACTTGCCCGCCAGCCTCCCCCACGCCCGCGTCGTAGTCAAATGTAAGCTTGACTCTTCCGGCAACATCAGAAATCTCCAGGTTCTCGAACCCGGCCCCGCCGCCATGACCGCCAAGATCATGGCCGCGCTGCCCACCTGGAAATTCCGTCCCGCCATGCGCGGCGTGCAGCCCGTGGAAGTAAATGCCATCCTCGGATTCAACATCGACACCAACGACCGCTACTGACGCGAAGGGCCGCTGGCGCGGCCCCGCGTCGGAAGCACTCTTTCACTAACCTTCCATCGTCGACACATCCCCCGCATCCACGCCCGCTTCCTTCGCCTTCAGAAAACGCCGCAGAATTTTACCCGATCTCGTCTTCGGCAAAGAAGCCACAAACTCCAATGACGAGGGAGTCGCAATCGGCCCCAATTCTCTGCGCACGTGTTCGATCAACGCAGCCGCCAGCGCATCCGACGCCACATGGTCGTTCCGCACCTGCACGAACGCCTTAATCGTCTCCCCCTTCAACGCATCGGGAACGCCAATGGCTGCCGCCTCCGCCACCGCGGGATGCGATACCAGCGCGCTCTCCACCTCCGCCGTGCCAATCCGGTGTCCAGCCACGTTGAGCACGTCATCGTAGCGGCCGAGCACGGCGATATATCCATCTTTATCTTTCATGGCAACATCTCCGGTCACATAGCAGCCAGGAATAACCTGCCAATCCCTTTCGTAGCGCGCCGGGTCGCGCCACACCGTACGCAGCATATGTGGGAACGGCCGCTTCAGCACCAGCCGTCCTCCCATTCCAGCGGGCGCTGACTTGCCGTTTTCGTCCAGCACATCGGCCTCGGCTCCCGGCATTGCCACCCCCACTTTCCCGGGACGCATCGCCATTGATGGCGGCGTGCCCAGCGTGGGCCCGCCTAACTCAGTTTGCCACCAGTTATCAATCACGTAGCCCCACTTCCCGTTGCCTGCCAGATGAGTCTGCGCCCAGCGCCACGCTTCCGGATTCAACGGCTCGCCCGCGCACGCGATTACTCGCAAACTGCTCAAGTCGTGCGCCGCCGGATAACTCTCCCCAAAGCGCATAAACATTCGTAACGCCGTGGGCGCCGTAAACATCTTCGTAACCCCGTAGCGTTCGACAATCTCCCACGCCACGCCCGGGGTCGGATAGTCAATCGCTCCTTCGCGGAACAGCGTGGTCACACCCGCGCAAAGCGGCGCATACACAATGTAGGAATGTCCCACCACCCAGCCAATATCCGAAGTGCACCAGAAAATATCGCGAGGTCCCACATCGTAATAGTTCTCTAAATGGTAGGTCGTCCCCACCATGTAACCGCCGTGGACGTGCACCACTCCCTTCGGCTTGCCCGTCGAACCCGAGGTGTAAAGCAGGAACAGCGGATCTTCCGCCTCCATCTCTTCCGCCGGACACTCCGCGGAAAACTTCAGCAGGTCGTTAAAGTCGATTTCGCGCGGGCCCGTAAGTTCGGTCTTGCTCCGCGAATACACCACCACTTTTTCCACGCACTCTAACTTGTCCACCGCCTCATCGACGATAGCTTTCAGCGCCACCGTCTTGCCCCGCCGGAAACCCACGTCTCCTACAATCACCACCTTCGCCTCTGCATCCGTAATGCGATCCCGCAGGGCCGTGTGACCCAGGCCCGCATATACCACCGAATGAATTGCGCCCAGCCGGGCGCACGCCAACATCGCAACCGCCCCTTCAATCGTCAATGGCATATAAATCACCACGCGGTCGCCCTTCACCACGCCCAGCGATTTCAATCCATTGGCAAAGCGGCAAACCAACCGGTAAAGCTGTCCATACGTGACGATCCGCTCGCTGCCATCTTCGCCCAGCCAGATGAATGCCGCCCGATTGCACCGGTCCGAATTTGCGTGTCGGTCCAGCGCATTAATAGTGATGTTGGTCTTCGCTCCAGTGAACCAGCGATGATGAACCCCGTCCCACTCCAGCACGCGATCCCACTTTCGCGACCACGCAAAGCGTGCTGCGTAGTCGCCCCAGAAACCTTCAGGATCTTTCTGCGCGCGGGCGCATTCTCCCAGCCAATCTTTCTGGATGGTGCTACCGGCCACAATCTCCGGCGCCGCATATTCCTCATCCATGGCCAACAGGTTTGAAATGTTTTCTGGCTTTGCAACGGCTGGCTTTTCAACGGTTAGAGCGCTCATGAATACCTCCGGGAAAGCGGGACTACCAACAGGGTCGCATGGATTGTGCTCCGATCGTGACCCCTCCGCAGTGACGCACATCACAACCTAACTTCTTTTTACCGGGAATGCCAGCCGAATGTCCATTCTGCAACGCAACCAGCATGGTCTCCAACACGCAATCCGCGCACCAGCTCAGCCCGTTTCCTTCGCAACATCCCCGCCCTGATCACTCTGATCTGTGACCACCGTCACTGCGCGGTCCGCGATAACCACGAATAAACAACGGATGGCCGGACGCTAGGCGGACTCAGAAAAACTTGACAAAAGCGTTGCTTGAACTATGATGCGCCCCAGTTTCTGAGCTACACCTTAAAGTGAGCCGGAATTAGGAGACACCGTCTATGTCGAGAGTAAAGAAGTGGTCGTCAAGCTTGCTACTTCTAGTCATCACGGCAGTGCCCGTCATGGCCGGAAGCAACGATGCGAAACCGGCAAATGAAAATGCAGTGAACCCAGGCAGCGCAGAGGCAACTCCCGCTCCGGCCAGTCCCAGCCTGGCCCCCACCGCGGCTGATGCCAATATCACCGCCTTGCTCGGAGTGCTTATCATGAAAGGCGTTCTCGCACCCAGCGAGGCCAACGCCATTCGCAACGCAGCTCCCGATGCTAGGTTTCAACTCCTGGTTGACGCCCTCAATCGCAAAGGCGTAGTAACCCCTGCGGATTTGTCAGCGGCCGCCAATACTGCATCTCAGCCTTCGGCCCCAACATCACAGCCCGCGGTCAAATCTTCATCGGACGTCGCAGAAACTATTTCGATATCCAACTCAGACCCGCAATCCCAACAGCCTCCAGTCGCCACAACTCCTCAAACACCGCAGCGTGAGAAGCCGCTCCCGGTCGCCGTGGTTCCGGCGATTGCTCCCGTTCGCGTCCTTCCCGTCGATCCCCCCGCGAAAGATGGCCTGGTTCCAGCTTTCAAAATGGGCGGCGTCAAGATGACGCCCTACGGCTTCATCAAGGCAACCGCGGTTCACGATTCCAGTTCACCCAACGGCGATGACTTTCCCTTCGTCGGGTTGTTCCTCACCTCAACCTCGACTTTGAGCACCGGTCCCACCCAGGATCCGGAATTTCACCTCAAGGCCCGTTCCACCCGTATCGGCGCCAACTTCGAATGGCCTGACATTTCTCCCCGGCTCACTTTCACGGGACGGATCGAAGGCGATTATGAAGGCAACTTTAGCGAGGTCGATAACCGCGACGTTTCCTCCATCCGTTCCAACGGCTTCCAGTTGCGACTGGCCTACGTTCGCATGGATTTCGCCGCCAGCGACAAGACGGACCTGTTTTTCGAAGGCGGACAGGATTGGACGCTCTTCGGATCCAGCGCTCTGCCCAACATCCTCGAAACCACCTTCCTCGGCGCTTTCTATGGCGACATCTATACCCGCTCCCCGCAGTTCCGCTTCGGCGCAGTGCAGAAGCTCGGCGGTTCGCGGAATTTCAAGTTCTCTCCTGAGTTCGCCATCATGATGCCGAGCAGCGGTCAGATCTTGAAGCTTGGCAGCTTGGGATTAGCCGCCCAACTCGGCGAAGCCGAGCGCGAGGGCGCCGATTCCGGACGTCCCGAGCTCGAAGCGCGAGCCGTTTTGCAATGGCAACTCGATAAAGCTCCGGGCGTAGCCTCTGCGGAACTTATCTGGAGCGGCTTCCAGTCCCGGCGCACATCCATCACCTCCAGCGCCGACTACGCTAGTCCGACCTTATCCTGTTTGGGAGGGATAGCCGGGGGAACACCAACCGCAACCTGTCTTGCTTACCAGGCCGCCTTCCCCAATGGCTTCACCGTCTCCAGCACCCAGTATGGCAACCAACTCGCCCTGCAATTGCCCACTCGCTGGGCAACCTTGGTGGCTAGCGGCTATTTCGGAGGCGACTTGCGCTTCTTCTTCGGCGGCCAAGTCAATTCGTTCTATACCGACGTAGGGGGGCTCTCGAATCCAATTACCTTCACCACTCTCGACGGCGGTCCACTCGCCGCTGCTGGCGCTTCAACCCTGGGCACCAACGCTGCGGGACAAGTCGTGATTGCTCCGGAAAGGCCGGTTCGTGCCTTTGGCGGATTCATCAATCTCGGCTTACCGCTTTCCCGCTGGTTTAACGCTAATCCCAAAGGTCACAACGCCGGCTGGCAGCTCTTCCTGCACGGCGGCAAGGACCAGGTAGTCCACCATGAGCTGACCAACCCCAACGATGGCGGAGGCGTACTGCCGCTCTTGATGGGCAAGGTATTCGCCGCAACCCTGTATTACAAGGTGAACCCGTGGTGCACTTTCGGTATCGAGCAATCCGTCTATGGAACACGCCTGGAACCGGGCGTCGATTACACCATTGCCGGTTCCCCGGATAACCTGTGGCAGGACCATCGCACCGAGTTCGGCCCGGTCTTTACTTTCTAGCCTGAACATCGGTTAGAAAATATCACCCGTCCGTTTCTGGCGGATGGGATTACAATGTCGGCAACTTAGGAAGTCGGGACGGCTCTCTCCAATGCCCGGAGTGAAGCCGTCCCAATTTCCAAACGGAGATGCGCATGGTCGTACGTCGCAAATCTTTCGTCGGATTGTTCACCCTGCTGCCGGCGTTGGTATTGCTCCACGCCATGTTCGCCGAGGCGACTTCCCGCGCCTATCCACTACAAATCAAAGTTCTCAGCTCCGAGTTCCATTCGCTCGGGTCGCCAACTCCGGTTCCCAAGAATTGCGATCTGCAGAATTTCGACGCCTACTGCAACGAGAGCAGGAACCCAACGGTGCAGAACGTGATGGTGGTCCAGGGTACCGATGGAAAATCCTTCACCATTGCGTGCACTGTAGACTCGCGGTGGTCCAGGTGCGCTCCGCTGCCGGTCGGGGAAACCTTTGATGCGCGAAAGGACAAACACGGAGTCACCGTGCTCTTCCGTAACGCCAAAGGAAAAGAAACCAAACAGGTCTATCAGGTGCTCGCATCGGATGCAGCGCCGCAGTCGGACCTGTCGGCTCAACCGCCAACCCCGCCAGCCCAAAATCAGCCAACTCCCACACCTGCGACGCCGCTTCAGCATCAGGCGCCGCCCGAAAATCTCGGCCAGGTGCGTTGTAATTTCGCTTCCTCGCCCTCCGGCGCGGAAATCACCCTCGACGCAAAGTACGTGGGCAGCACGCCATCACAGATTGCCGTAAGTGTAGGAACGCATGTCGTCATCTTTTCCATGCCGGGCTTTACTCAGTGGAAGCGGGACCTGACGGTCACCGCCGGATCAGAATTAACCGTCAGCGCAACTTTGCAAAAGCAACAACAGTGATCCTGGGGTTCAGAAAAGTTATTGCAGAAAATATATTGGAGAGAACCAACTGCAGTTAAACGGAGGAAGTTATGGCGAATGCCGCGGTGATCGGAACTGGTAAGGCAGAGTACAGTATCTGGCGCGTGATCATGGCCTCGTCGGTCGGCACCATGATTGAGTGGTACGACTTCTACATTTTCGGCAGTCTTGCCGCCATCCTTGGCCCCAAGTTTTATCCTCCGGGCAATGATACTTTCGCCTACGTTGCTTACCTGGCCACGTTTGCTGTCGGCTTTCTGGTGCGGCCTTTCGGCGCGCTGTTCTTCGGGCGTATCGGCGACCTGGTCGGGCGCAAATACGCATTTCTCGTAACCCTCTCGATCATGGGCTTCTCCACCTTTATCATCGGCCTGCTCCCTTCCTTCGCTACGGCAGGCTGGTTCGCGCCCATCGTGCTGCTCTTGATCCGCGTGCTACAAGGACTGGCGCTGGGCGGCGAGTATGGCGGCGCGGCAGTTTACGTCGGAGAGCACGTCCCCGACAACCAGCGCGGCTTCTACACCAGCTTCATCCAGATCACCGCTACTCTCGGCCTTTTTGTCTCCCTGATCGTAATTCTCATAACCCAGAACTCAATGTCGAAAGAAGACTTTGCCGCCTACGGCTGGCGCATTCCTTTCCTCATCTCAATCATCCTAGTCATGATCTCACTCTACATCCGCTTGAAGATGAAGGAATCGCCCATCTTCGCGGAATTGAAAGCTACGGGAATGACCTCCACGCAGCCGCTTAAGGAAGCCTTCACCAAGTGGCCCAATCTGAAGCAGGTCCTGATTTCTCTTTTCGGAGCCACTGCAGGACAAGGCGTGGTCTGGTACACCGGGCAGTTCTACGCTCTGTTCTACATGCAGACCATCTTGAAAGTGAATGTCAAAACCGCCAACATCGTGGTCGCAATCGCCTTGCTGCTCGGCATGCCATTCTTCACTGTCGTGGGCGCGCTCTCCGATCGCATCGGCCGCAAGAAACTCATGATGGCTGGCTGCCTGCTCGCCGTCCTCACCTACATTCCCATCTACAAAGCCATGGAGCGCGCTGCCGGTAACAACGTGGTCACGGTAAAATCTACCCGCAACAAGGTGACAGGCGCGATAGGGCTCACGGCCTTGACCACCGACGCGACTGGCGCATTAGTGCCTGCCAAGGAAGCGCCCAATCCGAATCGCACCATGTTGGTGGTGCTGGTTTTCATCCAGGTCATTTACGTCTGCCTCGTCTACGGTCCCATCGCCGCATATCTGATTGAGGCCTTCCCCGCGAAGATTCGCTACACTTCACTCTCTCTCCCCTACCACATAGGCAATGGCGTCTTTGGAGGATTACTGCCACTGATCGGTCTCTCCTCAGTTGCCGCCACCGGCAACATCTATGCCGGTCTCTATTACCCGATGATTGTGGCCGGCATGACCTTTATCGTGGGAAGCCTGTTGCTCAAGGAGACTCGGACGATACGCATCTGGGACGAAGCCGCAAAACCAGCCCCGGTCGTGCGCTGAGGAAGTACGCTGAGGAATTGCGCTGAGAAACACAAAACTCGACGGAGCAGCGGAGGCTTCTTATCTCTCCTCCGCTGCTTCAACAATTCTGATTTCCACGCTCACCAGGAATTTGAAACTCAAGTCAACTGATCGCTGTCCGCTTTTCTCGCCACAGTCCCACTCCCGCTAAGCAGTAAACTCCTATCGCCACCAGCAACAGCGCTCGCATTCCAAACAACAGCGAGAGATTTTCCAACAGACCTCCCGCCACTGCGCCTAACATATTTGCCCCGAGCGCCGCGCTCGGCGACTCCGCTACCCGGAATTCCGAAGCGAACAATATCCCCGCAAATACCACCGGCACCGCGAACACTACAATCGCAACCATCCCCACCACCGCTGGCGGTGCGTCAATCCGGCCAAAGGGAAACCAGTAGGCAATCGCCAGCCCGGCCAGCAAACCCGCCCAGATCCACAACCGCGGCCACCGCTTCCCTCCTCGCTCCACCACCGCATTCGCCAGCAACAATGCCAGCAGCAACGCTGAAATTACAATTCCATTCACCTGCCACACTGTCCCAAAGAACAGTGCTAACCGGCTGATCACCTGCGTCTCCAGCAACAGAAATCCGGCGCCCATGCTGAAGAAAAACAGCGACGGAGCTCTCCGCCGCGCGCCCTCAATCTGCGCGTACATCCCCATCGCAATCAGAATCACCAGTATTCCGATGGAATAATATGTCCGCGGAATCCACCGCCCCTCCTGATATAGATACGGCCAATCATCCGTCGTGATGGGGACCGATCCTCCCAGCGTCACCGCATTTCTCCCCACAAACTCCGCCAGCCGTGGATCCGCGCCCATGGCTTCTTCCACCCGGTTTCCCGGCGAGATCACAAAACACATTGCCGGCACGGAATAGTTCGACATCGCCTGGAACACCACCGGTGATTTCCCAAACGTCTGGCGCAACATCTCCATGAGCCGCACCGCCAGCCAGCGATGGTCAACAAAGAACTTTACAAAAATCACGCCGTTCGGGCTTAAGTGACGGCTGGCTTCGCAGAACGATTCTTCCGTATACACAAAATTGTCGATCCGCATGTTCGCGTAGTCGGACAACTGCGAGTGTGAATCCAGCAGCCCAAACAAAATCAGGTCATACTGCTGGTCCGTGCGCTTTAGAAATGCCCGCGCATCCGTTACATGAATCCTCACCCGCGGCGAATCGTAGGGATGCTCCGGATGTTCCCGCTTCCCCAGATTCAGAATCGCCCGATCGATCTCGACCGCATCCACCGAACTCGCCCCATGTCGCAACGCCGCCGCCACGTCGTTGCCCGTGCCCGAGCCCACAATCATCACCTTCGCGGCCGGCGGTACAAAACGAAACGGCAAGTTGTACGGACTATCCTCGCGCGCTTCCCTCATCAGACCCGGATGCCGCCCCAGGAACTCATCCGACAGATTAATGATTCTCTGGTAAAACGTGTGATTCACCATCATCGTTCCACCATTGGCCTCGCCACCCGTGTATTGCGGCGTGTACTGCAGTTGCTGATACGGCGTCCACAAAACCCTCGTATCCGGACCGCCTTCACCGTGCAGCAATAAAACCAGCGGAACAATCAAGCTTGCAACCAGAACCATATCCCGCCGCGAAGATTGCAGAAACGCGAAACCCAACAGCACCGCTCCCAGCCACACCGCAGGCGGCAACATCAAAAGGCTCACCGCCAGGAACACCAGAACTCCCAGCAGGCTCCCCACCAGATTCCACGAGTAGGCTCGCAACGCGCTCGGAGCGCGATCCATCTGGTGGCTCACGGTCTGTCCCAGGGGCACAAAAATCATTACGATCAGCAGGAACAAAGCCCCCGCAAGCACAGCAGCCATACCGTACCGCATCCAAGAGGACGCGCCTCCTGCCGACCAGATCGCAATATCTCCCGCCCCTCCCAAACTCTGCGAAAGTCCTTCGTACAGCGCACCCCCTCGCCACGGCATCCGCAATACCAGAAGCAACCCCAGAAATGCCTTCAGCCCCGTCAACCACCGGACTCGCTCCGCCGCCAGCGCGCACCCCAGACCGAAACCTACAAAACACAGCAGCAGGGCCAAGCTCTTGAAGTAAGCGAAAACCCAAACCTCCACCGCAATCCAGCGGATAAAAGCCAGTTCCGCGAAAAGCGTAAGAAAGCTGGCCAGTATCAGGTGTCCCGGGCTCCACTTGTTGAACCCTTCGTCGGTAACGTCAAGCAGCGGAGTTCCACGTCGCTTCGCCACTGACACTGCGATCCGAAACGCCACCAGGATCGCTACCGCGAGAAAAAAGGTGATGATTCGCGAATTCATTTTGAGAGTTGTGTGAGACGCCGAATCCTGAGACGAACGCAGCATTATATCCTCCGTGCCCAGGCACGGCAGCTCAAAGGTCGCTGCTCAGGAAAAGTTTTTCGAAAAAGTTGACCCCCGAACGCACGAAGGCCGCGACTCGCGCCGCGGCCCTCCTCCGAACCTTGTTTCGCTAGAACGTTTCGCTAGAACCTTATTTCGTTCTTCTCGAACTCACCTTACTGCAAATGAATCATCTTGCCGCTGGCATCCAGAGTGCCGTGCACCTTCACGCGCTTGCCTTCGTACTTCTGCACTTCATCCTGGTGATCGATGTCGTATGTTTGTCCGCTCGCCTCGTCCTGCAACATATATTTGTCGCCCGACTTTACGATCGTGCCGCTAAAGGTCTGAACTCCCGTCGCGGACTGACTCTGAGCACCCGGAGCCGGCTGTGCCGCCTGGTCCGGCGTCTGCGCCGGTGGTTGGCTCGGCGTCTGGCTCGGCTGCGTTTGGTCCGGTGTCTGCGCGGGCGCCGTCTGAGACTGAGCTGCCGGCGGCGGGGCTGGCTGATCCGCCGTGGGCTGCTGCGCCTGAGGGTCTGGCGATGACTGCGGCGTCGTTTGTTGCGCGTTGAGCGAAATACCCACGCTCAGGAATACCACTAGAGCGCTCAGGAACCACAAGGACTGAACTCGGTTTTTCATGAAATCCTCCGGAAGTTTTAAGACGCAGTTTCTCGTCTGCGCCTCCGGTTGCAGCAAACGGCGTGCCAAAGATTTGCTGGTTCTTCTCCGGAATCCAATTCCTGCCCGGCTCACCACGAGCTGTTCCATCTGCACGTCTTAGCCGCGACCTGTAAACCACTCGCGCGCCCCAACTACGGAATCATCCGTTCACGGAATACCCCGGACCCTGTACCATCCATCCTCTATCCGCTGCACGCACCCGAGCACATTTTGCACTCCATTATTTTTTCTTTTGTTGCGCGTGTGGGACGGACACTCATGTCCGTCGCTTTTGCTTTTGACCTTGATCTTGGCTTTGATTTGTCATCCTGAGGAAGCGGAGTCGCACGCAAAGCGGGCGACTCCCGACAAAGGATCTATGTAACTCGCTTCGATCTCCTCGACTGCTGCACCCCTTTTGATGAATGTCATTCCGAACCGGGCGCCAAGCCCGGTGAGGAACCTGCTTGTCCTGCACCTCGAACCCTGCCGCCTTTGCCCTTGCTCGTGTGGAGCGAGCACTCTTGCCCACTTGCCTTTTGACGTTGACTTTGATCTGTCATCCTGAGGAAGCGGAGTCGCACGCAAAGCGAGCGACTCCCGACGAAGGACCTGTGTAACTCGCTTCGATCTCCTCGACTGCTGCATCGTTTTGACGAATGTCATTCCGAACCGGGCCGCCAAGCCAGGTGAGGAACCTGCTTGTCCTGCACCTCGAACCCTGCCGCCTTTACCCTTGCTCGTGTGGAGCGGGCACTTCTGCCCGCTTGCCTTTGACTTCGCCTTCCATCTTGACGGGGAGGAGCACGGCTTTTCAGCCGAAAGCGCCCCCAAATGGCTCCGGCTTTAGCCGCTGCGAGGGCCCGAAAATATTTCTTGACTCCTGGTTGAAATCGTCATCAAAAGTCGTCTAAAGTTGCACGGCGAGAGTTGTACGTCCCGGACTTTTCTTGGGGAGACGGGATGCCGGTCTGCATAAGGAAATCGAGCGCGCTGCCGCAATCATCGGGATATTTCTCGCCCGTGAATAAGACCATCGCAATCACGCTGCTTATCTTTTCTTCGTCCCTCGCGATTGCTCAAAGAACCTCCCCGGCGTCCCCAATTCCTGATCCCTTTCCGGATGAGCACAAGGCCCCCTCCGCGGCTGAGATGGACAGAATGGCTCCAGCCAATCCCGCCAGCAAATCCTCCGCGGCTAAGAATTCTTCTGAAGACGATGCCTGCCTTTTGCCCCCGCTGAATCTGACCAGCAGTCCGGCCGTTTCAATCGCGGAGCTGGAAGTTGCACCACAAGCCAGGAATGAGTATCGCAAGGCGTGCAGCTCTATAAAAAAGAAGAAATATACCGACGCGGAAAAACATTTACGTAACTCAGTTAGCCGGTCTCCCAAATACGCTGCAGCATGGGTAACGCTCGGCCAGGTGCTCACCGCCGAGGGGCAGACCGACGAAGCTCTGCGCGATTGCATTCAAGGCTTCACCGCGAATACCACCTACGTGCCTGCCTATCTTTGTGCGGCCGACATCGCTGCCCGCCAGCGCCTTTGGGATGAAGTGTTGAGGTTGAGCGGCCGAGCCATCGAGCTTGATCCCTCGGCCAACGCTGTGGCCTACGAGTATCACGCCGCCGCTCTGTTGAACTTGCACCAATGGCCAGCGGCGGAGAAGAACGCATTAAGAGCTGCGGAGATTGATACCAACCATCGCGAACCCCGTGTGCACTTCGTGCTGGCTCAGATCTACGAGGCCAAAGGCGACTCCCTAAAAGAGGTCGCGCAACTCCTGGAATATTTGAAGTACGCCGACAATCCTGCGGATATTTCCATGGCGAAGCAAGCCCTTTCGCGCTTCGAAAGCCAAGCCGGTAAGCTCGGGAACGGCGATCAACCCAGCGATGCCATCCTCAGAGACACCATCCAGGCATCCGCTTCTCGCTGGGCGCCCTCAGAGATTGACGAGCGAATCCCTCCCGTAATAAGCGACGACCCGTGTCCTTTGCCTCAAATTCTGCAGCAGGCAAGTAACCGCACGCTGGACTTCATCGAAAACCTGCACAGCTTCAGCGCAAACGAGCGCATCGAACAAGCCGACTTCGATAAAAACGGCAAGCGACGGCTCTTGAATACCGACGAGGTGAACTACGTAGTACAGATCGCACAAGGCTCGTCTGGCTATCCAACTGTCGAGGAGTACCGCTCGGAAACTGGCGGAAGAAAAACTGCCGCAATGATAGATTACGGCATCGCAGCATCGGCGTTGATCTTTCACCCCACGCACATTGGGAACTTCGCTTTCCGTTGCGAGGGACTGACCGACCTTCGAGGCTCGCCCGCTTGGCAGTTGCACTTTGAGGAAAACCTGGACCCAGGCAAGTCATTTATTGCGATTAAAATCGGCCGTTTCGTTTACCTGCCCAGGCTCAAAGGCCGGGCATGGATCGCGAGGGACAGCTATGAGGTTTTACAAATCGAAACAGACCTCGTATCTCCCATCCCTGAAATTGATTTGCAACTGCAACATATGGTCGTTAAATACGCGCCGGTGGAATTTCCAAAACGCCAGGTTCGGCTCTGGTTACCCGAAGATACCGCTGTCTACCTCGCCTATCGTGGGCATCGTTACGAGAGGATCCACAAATTCAGCCAGTTCCAACTGTTCTCTGTCGATTCTTCTGAATCGATCAAAGGCGCAATCGCCGGCAAGGACGGACCTTCCCATTACGCGCACGACAGTTCGAATTGAAACCCCAACTTCGTGATCTGTCATCCTGAGGTAGCGGAGTCGCTCGCAAACGCGAGCGACTCCCGACGAAGGACCTATGTAACTTCGCTTCGATCCCCTCGACTGCTGCACCCTTTCGAGGAATCTGTTGGTCCGCCTATCGAATCTGGGGGCCGGTGGCCTATCTTTAATGATGTCTGTGTGCGCCACTGCCAAAGTGGGTGCCCCATCCTTGCGTTTTTTGCAAGAGCCTGCCCTGAGCTTGTCGAAGGGGTGGGTAGCGATGCTGCCGTGCGATTTGCCTTGTAATGGGAGGCTGGCCTAATTTTCCGTGGATTTTCATAAGTCACCACAAAAGAGGCTGCCCCATTCGTCGCGGTTTTCGACGAATGGGTACCTCGGCCGGTCGCAACAGGGGCTCTCGCACGCGTGAACCTCAGACTCCGCAGAGCGGCTGAGACGTGTGCCATTGAATGAGTCAGAGGTCGGCGCTCGTGCCGCCCAAGATGTTGCTACTCGCTTGCGCCATCTTTTGGGCTCCTTCGACGAGCTACAGATGGGCCAGTCCCTCTCTGACTTTGATTCTGATTTTGCATTCGCATCTCACCGGCATCGAAAGCGATGCCGAACAAATCCCCCCACTCCTCCCGCCGAACAAATCCCCCCACTCCAGTCCCGTAGGGACGGCATAAAATAGCCCCGCACGTAAGTGCGGGGTAGAAGAAGAAAGGTGGAACAAGTCCCGTAGGGACTGCACCGAGACCAACCCGAATGATCGCTTTTGACGTTAACTCTGATCTGTCATCCTGAGGAAGCGAAGTCGCTCGCAAACGCGAGCGACTCCCGACGAAGGACCTATGTAACTTCGCTTCGATCTCCTCGACTGTTGCACCCTTTCGAGGAATCTGTTGGTCCGCCTATCGAATCTGGGGGCCGGTGGCCTATCTTTAATGATGTCTGTGTGCGCCATTGCCAAAGTGGGTGCCCCATCCTCGCGTTTTTTGCAAGAGCCTGCCCTGAGCTTGTCGAAGGGGTGGGTAGCGATGCTGCCTGTGCGATTTGCCTTGTAATGCAGAGGCACGATGAACCAACCTGCGCATACCTTCCCGAGCGTCAATAAAAAAGGCCACGACTCTCGTCGTGGCCCTTTTTATATCCGTGCAAATCGGTGGCAAAAGAATCTAGTGTCTTCCCCCGCCCGGCCCGCCGCGCCCGCGATCACGCCCGCCGCCGCCCGGCCTACCACCGCGTCCGCCGCGTCCACGATCCCGTCCGCCACCACCCGGCCTTCCTCCGCGCCCGCCGCGATCTCCGCCCGGCGGACGATCGCCGCGCGGCCGCTCACTGCTGGCTACCGGTGCGCCGTCGCGATTAAAGTTCGGCTCGTTCTCCACTTCGTCCGGAAAATCGCCGCCACCTTCAATTACCATCGTTCCGGTTGCTACCGCGGGAGCATACTCGCCTTCCGCCGCTGCCGGCGCGCTTTCCGGCCCGCCGCCTCCGCCCATCTTCGCGCGCTGCTCTTTCAAAATTGCTTTGCGCGACAACCGGATGCGGTTGCCTTCCACCGCCAGCACCTTCACCAGCACCTGGTCCCCTTCTTTCAACTCGTCGCGGATGTCGCCAATGCGATGCTCCGCCACTTCGCTGATGTGCAGCAACCCGTCGGTGCCGGGAATGATTTCCACAAACGCCCCGAAATCCGCCAGCCGCGTCACCTTTCCTAAATAAGTCTTTCCTACCTCCGCTGTCGCCGTCAGGTCGCCAATGATCTGCAGCGCCTTCGCCGCCGATGCCTGATCGCTCGACGCAACTTTCACCAGCCCGGAATCTTCCACATCGATCTTCACCCCGGTCTGTTCCACGATGCTGCGAATCATCTTCCCGCCCGGCCCAATCAGATCGCGAATCTTGTCGACCGGAATCTGCACCGTATAGAACCGCGGAGCGAAATCAGAAATCTTTTCCCGTCCTGCAGTAATCACTTCTTCCATCTTGCCCAGAATATGCAGCCGCCCGCGCTTGGCCTGCGCCAGCGCCTCCCGCATAATCTGCGAGGTGATTCCAGCGACCTTAATGTCCATCTGCAGCGCGGTAATCCCATCCTTCGTCCCGGCAACTTTGAAATCCATATCGCCGTAGTGATCTTCCGCGCCCGCAATGTCAGTAAGGATGGCATACTGCTCGCCTTCCTTCACCAACCCCATCGCGACTCCCGCCACCGGAGCCTTCAACGGAACCCCCGCATCCATCAGCGAAAGCGAAGCCCCGCAAACCGTCGCCATCGACGACGACCCATTCGACTCCAGAATGTCCGACACCACCCGCATCGCGTAAGGCCACGTCTCCTCACTCGGAAGCACCGCCGACACCGCGCGCTCTGCGAGCGCGCCGTGTCCAATCTCCCGCCTTCCGGCCCCCCGCAAGAAAGCAACCTCCCCCACCGAAAACGGCGGAAAGTTGTAATGGAGCAGGAAGCGTTTTTTGGCTTCGCCTTCGAAGCCTTCGAGGCGCTGCATGTCGTCGCTGGTGCCCAGCGTGGTTGTGACTAAGGCTTGGGTTTCGCCGCGGGTGAAGATGGCGCTGCCGTGGGTACGGGGCAGGATGCCGGCCTCGATCCAGATGTCGCGGACTTCGTCGAAGGCGCGGGCATCGGGACGGCGTTTCTTTTCCAGAACTTCTTCGCGGAAGATGCGTTCGCGCAGAGTTTCGAAATATTGTTTGAATTTGGCTTGCGCTTCTTCATCGTCCTCGGGAATTTCCGCCTGCAGCTTTTTCTTGAGTTCCCGGACCAGGGTGTGGCTCTCGGCCTTGGGATGTTTCTTGGTATCGAGACGGTCGGACAAATCGGCGCCGACTTTTTTCTTCAAAGCGTCGTAATATTTCTGATCGAATTCCGGCGGCGTGACTTCGCGTTTCTTCTTGCCCGCCCGCGCCCGCAGGTCGTTAAGGGCGGCGCAGATCTTTTTGACTTCGGTATGGCCGAATTCGATGGCGTCAACGACTACTTCCTCGCTGACTTCTTTCGCGCCGGACTCGATCATCACGATTCCGTCGGCGGTGCCGACGACCATGATGTTCAGCAGGCTCTCGCGCATCTCGTCGTAGGTGGGATTGATGACGAACTGTCCACCGATCTGGCCGACGCGCACGGCGCCGATGGGGCCAAGGAACGGAATGTCGGAGAGCGTGAGTGCGGCGGATGCGCCGTTGATGCCGAGCACGTCGGGATCATTATTCGTATCGGCGGAGAGCACGAAGGCGATGACCTGGGTCTCGCACTTGAAGCCTTCGGCAAACATCGGCCGCACCGGGCGGTCGATCTGGCGGCTGGTGAGCACTTCGCGTTCGCTCATGCGGCCTTCGCGCTTGATGAAGCCGCCGGGAAAACGTCCGCCGGCGTAGGTGTATTCGCGGTAGTCAACGGTGAGGGGGAAGAAATCAATGCCCTCGCGGGGGTCGGGGTTGGCGGTGGCGGTGGCGAGGACGACATTATCGCCCATGCGGA
This sequence comes from uncultured Acidobacteriota bacterium, assembly GCA_963842075.1. GTDB lineage: Bacteria > Acidobacteriota > Terriglobia > Terriglobales > Acidobacteriaceae > Sulfotelmatobacter. Next base: position 274,861 of record CAWJFA010000028.1, read on the forward strand.
CAACGGCCGCTCCGTGGGCCTGCTTGGCCAATTTTCCGGTTTCGAATGAAAGTTGTTTTCCGCCGGCGAGGTCAACTGTAACGGTACTAACTTCTGGTTTCATTTTTCATCCTTAGTAGAACAGCTGCTAGTTGCTAGCTTCTAGCTGGGAGCATTCGGCTCCAGGCAGAGTGAGAGGGGGCGCGTCTGTACTTGCCAATCGAGATTGGGTGTGGTGGGATGCGCTCAAAAGATGCACGTTGCAGAAGTTCCTCAAATGCTCGGCCGGCTTCGAGAGGAAGGCGGCATTCTCAGATACGTTGAAGGGAACAGTTTCCCGGGTTTATTTCGCAAGCCTACTTGCGGATGCCGAGTTTTCCAATGACCGTCTTATAGCGCTCGGAATCGTATCTCTTGAGGTAGTCGAGCAAGCGACGCCGCTTGCTGACCAGCATGAGCAGGCCGCGGCGCGAGCCGTGGTCCTTCTGGTGCGTCTTGAAGTGGTCCGTCAACTGGCCAATGCGTTCACTGATGATGGCGATCTGAACCTCGGGACTCCCCGTGTCAGTCGCGTGCGTCTGATACTGGTCAATGACAGATTTCTTTTGCTCTCTGGCTAACACTAACCTGGTGCACTCCTGTTCTGGTTTCGATTTATCTTGGTGACAGTAGTGAGGATAACATGCGGGGGGTTGGGGGGTAAAGGCGGGAGGTGGACGGCGCTTTTCGTTTTTCGCAGGAGTTTCAAAAAGGGGCGCTAGCGGACGAGCATCTAGAGTATACTTGCCGCGGAAAACGGGCCCCTAACGTCGTTCTGAGGGAGGCTTGAACGTTGAGCGAGGAAATCGAGTTGCTGCGCGAGATGCGAGATCTCCTGCGAGTAATTGCCGAGCCCGCTTTGGCAAAGCGAGATGAGCGGCTCAGGACGGCGCTTGCCGGGATTGTTGGTAGAAGTAAGAGCAAGGCCAAGGCTGTCATGTTGATGGACGGCTCGAGAAGCCAAACGGCCGTTTCCAAGGAGGCAGGGATCGATCAAGGGGACTGCAGCCGGTTAGCGAAAACGCTTCGCGCGAAGGAGTTAATAGCGCCTGACGAGAAGCATCCAAAACTGGTGATTGCGATTCCCCCGAACTTCTTCGAGAACCTAGAGGCGCACAATGGGTGACGAAGCCTCCGAAATGTTGAGAGCGGTGCGCGAAATTCGCGACCTCGTCCTCCTGATGGCTGAACCCGCAATCGCGGCGCGCGATCAAAAATTGCGGAGCGAGCTTCGACGAATTGTCGGAAGGAGCGCCAACGGATCCAGGTCCGTGTTGCGGATGGATGGAACTCGTACGCAGCGGGAGATCCACGCCGAAACCGGGATCAATGAGGGTCAGTTGAGTACATTGGTCAAGCAGCTTAAGGAAGCCAAGCTGCTTTCGGGTGACGGAAAAAAGCCCAAGCTCGCCATCACGGTTCCTGCTAACTTCTTCGAAGGCGGGGCAAAGGATGAGTGACGATAAGGTTTTGGTGGTTCTGGCGGACATCCGTAATTGGACCCGGGCGGCGTCATACGGCTCGGTCAAGGCGTTGCTTGAGGAGGCGCTGCCCGATGCGAAGTCCCGCGCCGCGTACCAAATGCTGGACGGGGCCGCCACTATGGAGCAAGTCCGAATTGCGTGCAAGATGAGCCCGAACGGTCTGGTCGCGTTGGCCCAGCGATGTACGGCGATGGGACTGATGGAAGTGAAGGACGACAAGAAGCGCGTAAGACTCTTTGACCTGACCGACTTTGGCCTTCTCGGAGCAAGCGAGGAACCTGCCGTGCGGACGAAGCAGAACTGACTGCAAGGCGGCAATCCGCCGCACCAAAAGCTCCGTCTCAGCGGCCCGTCACTTTTGAACCGCGAAGCTGGCGCTCTTGCTGCGCGGAGAGAAGCTTTAGCTCATTTTGCAATGTCGTGTTCACTTGCTCAATGGTCCGAAGGGTGTCCTTCTGACCGCTGAGGGCGGCTTTCTGCTGGTCCGCCAGTTTACTCAGGACCTCCGCCGTCGCGCCTGTGCTCGCGTTCAGCTTTTGCAACACCGCCAGTTGCTGATTTCCCCCAGTAACTCCGAAGTAAATCTCCAGTGCGATGAGAAGTATGACCACGAGTTCCAGAATCAGATCCCGCGCAGCTACCCTACCCTGCTTGCGGCGTTCGATCTCGTCCATGTAGAACTGGGCCCCAATCAGCAGGGCGGGCTTCTCATGGCTGCCGCTAGTTTCGAGGCTGTCAAAATATTCGTTAGCTTTTTGGCGCAATTGCGTCTCTGTTGCGTTCGCGAAGTCTTCAGTTTTCATGGCTCCAGGGCGGCGTCGCTTCAGCGTCAAGGACGCTTGCCTGAGTTGCCGCCTCATGCCTCCTTCTCAAAGCCTTTCTTCCAAGAATCGAAGGTTTCGGTGAAGTCTTTCTGCCTGTCAAAACCAATCAGGTCAAATCTCGTCGCTCGCCTGTAGTACACACACTTACCCCTTTTTTCGCGGTATAACAGCCCACCCTCGACAAGGCTGTTTACCACCTTGTCCAGGTTGGCCTGATTGATGCGAAGCTTTTCCGAGAGTGTTCCGGAAGAAAGCCAATCCTTTGTCAGGAACAAAGCGGCAACCATTTGCTTGCTCTTGCCAACGATCCGCTTGATATCGGACAGTATCGCTCCGCTGTTAGATATCACCTGGACGCGATTGATACTATCGATGTCTTGCCGCACGCGATCCAGGTCATTCCTGATCTGCCTAATATCTTCTCGTACGTCGTCCTCGGTCGGCATATCTCTTATTCCTCAGCCCCGGGCGCGAGATCGATTCCAAGGCTCTTTAGGTCAAAGCTTCTTTTATGCCTGCCGGGCGAAACCTCTTCGGCGATACCTGCCCGCAACCACGAACTGATCAACCGACTGACTGTTGGCTGAGAGGTTTTCAGCGAATCCGCCAACTGCCTCTGAGTCTGGCTGCCGTCGAGGGCCTGGTATAGGCGTCTGTGAGACGCCTCAGGCAAGGCTGCTTCGACTGTCGACTTGGCCGTATCCTGCGCTTGAATCCTTACCCACTTAAGTATCTCCTTCACCGACTCAAGGAGTTCCTTCTCAACCTGACTATCCATATCGCATTCCTTCCAGAGCGAAATCTAGAGAAGCTTACGGGGGCAGGCCTTCGTTCCCAGTTTCTCAAGTGAGACGAAGCCGACCGCTTCGAGAGCTATCGCGAACTGTCTCACGGCTTCCGCTGTTACTCCCGCAGCCTTGGCGATCACATCGTACGGCTGGGAGCCAGTGAACTCGCGGTACATCTTCTTTCTGTGGTCCGAAGTCAGAAATTCTTCTTCCAATCGCTTGCGGAGGGGATCGGCCAGCGCTGCAACAATCAGCCGCACACCATCCCGGATTTCGCGGATGAGTAGTTCTGTATCGCTTTTCGAATCCGGCATTCTCAGCTCCCTTCCATGCTGAATCACAACTACGAATGTGTCAAAGCATACCTCATTTCCTTAATGTAAACAAGTGATTTGCTCATCCGTCTAGCTTGGACATAACGAATGGCTACAATTATTCATGATCTCAGTGCCCCGTCCGTCGCGGTTTTTGGCGGGCGGGCGGCGCTGGGGCGATCATTTGCGGCAGTGGCCCTCAGCGGCTGAAGCCGGATTCAATTTGACGGTGCGTTTTCGGCACGGCTGAAGGGCCGTGCCCTTCCCGATTGAAGTCAGAATCAAAATCAAAGTCAAAGGCGTCGGACAGGAGTGTCCGACCCACACGAGCAAAACCAACTTCAACCTCAACGGCGGCGCTGCGGGCGGTCGTGGTTCCCACCTTTCGCAAAAAACGCGAAAGATGGGGCACCCTCTTTCGTAGTGCTGGGCACTGGCCCGCCCTAAAACAACTCGGGGTGCCCCGTCCAAGCTCCGCTTGGGCGGGGATTTTGAAGGTCTAGGTTATGAAAATACCCAGGCAAAATCCGGGGACAGACGGGACGTTCTCCAATTTTCTGGCGACCGCACGCGAGTTGCATGGGTCCTTCGTCGGGAGTCGCCCGCTTCGCGTGCGGCTCCGCTTCCTCAGGATGACAAACGCAAATCCACAGCAGGTTCCTCACCGGGCTTTCAGCCCGATTTGGAATGACATCGCTTTGTTGATCGAGGCGTCCCTCAGCGGCTGAAAGGCCGTGCACTTCCCGATTGGGGTCAGAAGCAAAATCAAAGTCAAAGGCGTCGGACAGGGGTGTCCGACCCACACGAGCAAAACCAACTTCAACCTTATCTTCTTGACGGTCTAGACTATGAAAACACCCAGGCAAAATCCGGGGACAGACGGGACGTTTTCCAATTTTCTGGCGACCGCACGCGAGTTGCATGGGTCCTTCGTCGGGAGTCGCCCGCTTCGCGTGCGGCTCCGCTTCCTCAGGATGACAAGCGAACAGCAGGTTCCTCACCGGGCTTTCAGCCCGACTCGGAATGACATCCCTTATTTAAAGTGCATCGTCTAACATGTCTCGACAACAACTCCCGCTATCAGCAAATGAATGCTGGCGGCAGAGTTCAGTGCATGGAGCTCTGACGCCTTTGGAAATATCCCAATTTTTCCCTCTGTTCAGCTGGCAGCGGTATTTCGCGCGGCAGTATCTCTCGAAGCGCCCAGTCGATTCGGTCAACGGCTTCTGAGATTACACGAATCAATTGCTGATCCTCGGTTGCATCCAGGGAAAGGGAGACGGGACTCAGAGCGTTGCGAATGTGGTGATTCATCTCTGCAATTACCTGCATTCTAGCGACGGTCAGCCGATGCCGCTCTCTGATTATCTGCACGAGCTTCGCGGTGAGAAGGCCCACGACTAAGGCTGAGAAACCTTCAGCCAGCAACCTCTCGTTCGATCGGCCAATATCTGGCACCAGCAGGTAGTGCATCAGTTCGGTAGCCAGGAATGAGACAATTCCCACACCGACGGCTGCCCCAACTACGAAACGGCGCGAAGTTGCCAGATTACGTCGGCCGCGAGGATCCGCCGGCTCGCTAATGTGTGTAATGGAGCGATCTTTAGAAGGAGGTTCAGCGGAATTGTTCTTCAACGTCCCGCCCATGTAAGACTGGATGATGCTTGTGTAATTTTGGTTATCCGCTTACAAATCTTTCCGGTGGAGACAAAAGGCAAAGCCCGGGTTCGGTCGTGGAACTAAAATCGAGCAGCCAATGGGTAGTCGGTAATCGAGCATGAAAGGAAATGTATGGAGAGCCGTCATCGAGGTGGGATTTATCGTTTTTCTTTTTTATTCGAATCTGGGGGCTGGCCCGCCCTAAAACAGCTCGGGTGCCCCGTCCAAGCTCCGCTTGGGCGGGGATTTTGACTTTTCGATCGGGCGCACTCCCTTAACTTCAGGCTGGCACGTCCGTCGCGATTTTCGGCGGGCAGGTGGCGCTGGGGCGATCATTTGCGGCAGCGTCCCTCAGCGGCCAAGGCCGGATTCAATTTGACGGTGCGTTTTCGGCACGGCTGAAAAGCCGCGCCCTTCCCGATTGAAGCCAGAATCAAAATCAAAGTCAAAGGCGTCGGACAGGGGTGTCCGACCCACACGAGCAACTCCGTCAGGCGAACTCGAGGCCGTCGGGTTCGTGGAGGTAGTGCCAGGCTTCGCGGTAGGAGTCGTTGCAGTGGCGTTTGCGGCGGCGTTTGGGGTTGAGCAGGAGTGCAGTCTGGCCAAGGATGTGGGGGAGCGGAAAGATGAACCAGGAGTCTTCGGGGATGACGTAGGCGGCGAAGAAATCGATTTCGGCGAGGGTGTAGGGGACGGCGCGTCCGTTGATGCGGCGGTGGGCGTTGACGCGGTAGAGGCCGTTCAACATTTGCGTGGAGGACTTCACCTGGACGCGGACCAAGCGTGGGCGGGATTGCGCGCGCGAGGGATCGAGGTGGGAGGGGTCGAGGATGATGTCGTAGCGTTCGCTGTCGCCGAAGGGTTTGGCGATGCCGAAGCCGTGGCGGGCGGCGGCGAGGGCGAAGGCGAGTTCGGAGATCTCTCCGCGGCGTTTGGTGGTGAGTTCGCGCTCGTAAGGAGTTTGCGGGCGGGCAGTTTTGGCAACGAGCGGGGCTTGGGCCGGACGCAGTTTGCGTCCGCGGGAAGGGCCCTTGCGTTTTGACAAATGCAGTTCTCAGTTTCAGGGAATCGGTCGGGAAATGATTGTCCGGAAAAAAGAAAGGCGCAAGCCGGAGGGCCTGCGCCTGTCTTAACGTTATGGATCCATTATATCACAAACACAGGGGTCGCTGGGACATGATTCCGGATTTATTTATCGAGCAGAAGCAATGAGTTGCGGGAAAAAGGTGAAGTTTAGCTCTTGACAAGATTTTGGGGGCTGTTGGTCGGGCTGCTGCAGACGAGTTGCATGGGTCCTTCGTCGGGAGTCGCCGGCTTCGCGAGCGACTCCGCTTCCTCAGGATGACGGCGAAAGTCGAAATCTAAGTCAAGAGTCAAGATCAAAGTCAAAGGCTACGGACAGGAGTGTCCGTTCCACACGGGCGGGAACTTTGGTCACGTTACAGCTGTGCCAGCCACGGTTGAGCCATTCTCATTAGACGCTGGTTGCTGCAAACTAGGGCTCCCTTGGAGGGGAAAAAAACAATGAAGCGCTTTGCGATTTTGGTGGCGGTACTGGCTTTCACGTACGCGGCTTTGCCGGCGTCCGCCGACTCAGTTAACCTGGTCCCTTCGGGATCGTACTCATACTCCTATATCTACACCTTCCCAACCGGCAGCCCGTATACGTCGTCCTACGGCACCGGCGTCGGCCTGGTTGAGACTGTCAACTATACGAGCGGCGGGTACGACGTGTTCGAGGCTTGGGGCGGGACCACGACGGGGTCAGTCACCAAATTCGCCGAGGACTACGTCTACTTCGACGAAAGTTGGTACGAGGCCTCGGGAAACTGGACCTTCAACTCGAAAACGGATGTCTTCAGCGGGAACTTCTCCGGGCCGGAGGGCAAGACGTGGTTCTTCACCGAGACTTTCGGCACGCCTGGGGGTTACGGGACCTACAACTATGCGCCCTACTATTCTTTGCAGGAGGGCAGCGTGCTCAGCGGGAGCATGACGACGACGCCGGAACCTGGGGGGCTGGCATTGCTCGGAACCGGACTATGCGGAATGGGCGGCTTTCTGCGCAAGAAATTAGTTCGTCGATAAAGTTGGTTCCTCAATAAAGTTGGGCGAGGCTGGCCTTCCATAGGCGCAAAGGCCAGCCTTCGCTATCTTATCTCGTGGTTTTGGACAGGCGGTCCACGACGCGTCCCACGTTATAATGCATCACTTCATAATGCATCACCTCAAGGGAGCCGATCATGGCTGCGCCCAAGAACAATCCGCCGCCCGGCGCGTTTGATCGTTTTATCGCCGACCCCAAGGTGCGAATTGGACATGTTCATTTGAAAGTGGCTGATTTGCAGCGGGCGCTGCGGTTTTATGCTGGGGTGCTGGGGTTGGAAGTGACTCAGTTCTACGGGGACGGGGCGGTTTTCCTAGCCGCGGGCGGATACCATCATCACATCGCGCTAAACACGTGGGAAAGCCTGGGAGGTTCGCCGCCGCCGCAGGGCACGATGGGGCTTTATCATACGGCGATCGTTTACCCCACGCGGGCGGCGCTGGCTACGGCGTTGCGCAGAGTGCTGGCGGCGGGGATTCCGCTGCAGGGGGCGGCTGATCATGGGGTCAGCGAGTCGATTTACCTGAATGATCCCGATGAGAACGGGGTTGAGCTCTATTGCGATAAGCCGAAGGAAAAATGGCCGCGCACGCCGGACGGACGATTGGAGATGTACAGCCGACGGCTTGATCTGCACCAACTTCTGAAAGAGGCGCCAGTGGGAAGCGAAGTGGATAGCGGCCCTCGCGATTTGTGAGGCGTGATATGGCCAGCTTTCCGATGGAGATTGGTGGCAGCAACTTCAGGGATTTTTGATGGAACTGGAGGGTAATGCATTCTTGATGACCGGCGATTTGTCACCTGACTTGAACATTTGCGGCTTTTCCTGCGAGTCGACGGAGAACAACATATAGTGATCGTAGCTGTGCCGCCGAAAATAATAGTGCCGATTAAGTTCCATGAAGAAGTCGACGTTCTGGGGCAGCCACAAGTACAGGTCTCTCTGCTGGAAATGGACTGGGCCATAATCGGCGATCTGGTGCTGGACTGAGAGTTGCGGCAAGGGGTTCACGAGATCAGCCTCGATGTGCACGATCTGCAAGTTGTCAGTGGTAATCCACGCACGCCCCTTGAGATTCATTGGATATCTTTGGCCGCCCACGATGTACTCCGCGTAGCGGTTGGGCTTGTCATCGCGCTGGCGAAAATGCATGAGCCATGCAGACTGGCCGTGCCAATCGCCCAAACCTTCGCAAGCCGTTTCGAAATTGTCGCGCATATCCGGATGGAAGATGAGCGCCAAACTCATAGAACCCGAGGTGACGATATGGTCGGGAAGATCTGTGGATCCGTAACGCAGGTTGCGGTACTCGTTGGTCTGCAAGAAACCAGGATGGTCTTCGGTGATCGAAGCTACGTAGCTGAACTTGCGAGTTTCCTTAGTGATGGGATTACCAGTCTTATCGAGCTGCTCGTGGAGCATGCCTTCGGTAGCGGCGAACTTGGCTATGTTGTCGACGAACTGTTTTACACGTTCACCGGAAGCTTCCATCACCTGCTGGTAGGGGCAGCTTACGCCGGGGGCAACGGGTGGCCTGACTTCATCCACTCCCGGAGGTCCCCAGGCACTTTCGGGCAAAGACGGTGCGGAGGCGGCGAGGGCGAGATCTGTATGCGGTTGCGTCCCTTGAATTGACGTTAGAGTGACGTCGCGCTTTTCGATTTCGGCAATCAAGGCCTTTACCTGCGGAACGGCTGGGTTACTCGGGTTGGATTCCACGAAGATTTTCAGCGCCTGGATTCCCTCCTGGTCGCGCCCGACGTTGGCGAGCGCCTGGCCCAGAACTAGTTGCGCCACTTTCCCGGCGGCTCTGCCTTGTTCGATGGCAAGCTGGGCTTGCTGCCGCGCTTTCTCGTATTCCTTTTGCTGCAGGTAAGCGTCGCCGAGGAGATTGTGGGCCATCCAGTAACTGGAGTCGGCGATTACGGCCTGCTCGAGTGTCTTTTGCGCCATTTCATATTTTTGACGTTCGAGTTGCACACGGCCCAGCAGCGTGAGTGGCTGAACTCTGCGCGGATCGAGCGTGGCGGCGCGGCTCAAATACATTTCCGCCTTATCGAAATCCTTTTGTTGCACGAACAGATAACCGTATAGGAAATTGATCTGCGCGCTCGATGGGGCGATTTTGAAAGCCCTGTCCAGCCGCTTCTGCGCCTCCTTAAGATTTGCGGACTTCAGGGCGGCGACGGCGCGTTTCGCGTCCTTGCGAGCGCCCACCGGCATTGCGTCATCGGGAGCGCTCAATTCAACGGCCGTGGGATCCTGATGCAGCACGATTTGAATTTCACGTTCTTCGACGGCGCCGGCGAGATGCCATTCTTTGTGTTCGGTCAGGTATCCGACCGCGCTGGCATCAATCTCGTAATCTCCGAAATCTATGTTGCAAAAAGTCAATTCGGAACTATCGGAGGTAGTCTCCCAAGTGGTGATGTCCCTCTTTTTGTCGTGTATTTTCACAACCGCCTGACGGTCGAGATGAGCCTTCTCTTCATCGACAACCGTTACCACAAGCCTCCGCAGTTCGTCGCAGAAAGGGTTGATCTTAATGTCGTTCACTCGCAGTTCTATGTTGCCCTGCATGGGCGGGATCGGAGCACCCTGCGCGGGGGATGGGATAGTCCACACGAAAAACTGGCCCAGGGAGATCCCCGCGATGATCAGCGGACGACGGGGAAAATAGCGTCTCTTGATCTGCGTCATAAGTAACCTGGAGCTGGCGTCTTAGACGGTCGAGAAATGCGCCGGTTAACCGCGAGTGAAGCGATTGTACGGCGAATTTGTTATTACAATGTCATGAATTTGTTCATTCTGAACTTGTTTTCGAGTTTCGGCTCAGATCATTGAAAAATTCGTCTGCGGGCTTTAAAGGGGGTTTAATGAGCGACTGGTGGAGGGCTCACACCCGAGGTGCAATCTTGTGCTGGTCAATCTTGAACGGCCGGTGTGCGAGTGCAAAAAAGGGCCGATTTTCCTGAAATGAGGCTGGTTTTATCAGGCCTTAGCGCACAAACGATGGTGCGCTAGCGTACACTAATCGCTGTATGGACTTCCTTGAAGTTGAGCATAAAGTTAGAGACACCCTTCCTCGTAGCCGTCCGTCGACCTTTTACGACGTTGGCGCGGCCAGCAGCCTGCCAAGGGGGAAAGCGGACGGCGTGCCATTCAAGATTCTGATCGTGGACGATAACGCATTAGTCCGCCATTTGTTACGAGCCTGCATCGAGCAAGAGGGGTCGTGGGAAGTATGCGGTGAGGCTGAGAATGGCAAAGAAGCGGTTAGAAAAGTCGAAGAATTGAAGCCCGACGTGGTGCTTCTGGACCTGCAAATGCCGGTTATGAACGGACTGGAGGCGGCACGGGAGATCAAGGTGCTGGCTCCAAACACAGCGATGGTGATGTTTACCATGCACTCTTCGCCGGAGCTTTTGCGGCAAGCTCACGCCGCCGGGATCAAGGACGTGGTGTCGAAGACCGATCAACTCTTGGACCATCTGCTGCCAGCGCTGAAACAGGCACTTGCCTAAGGCTGGATCATTCCTACTGACCTTATCTGTTAATTTAGCCTGTTGATCTAGCGCTTACGCGAGCGGCGCACTCTGGGCGAAAAATTAATTTTCAGACATTTCGAGCAGGGACATCGAAAGGCGACATCGTTGGGAAAGACGATGTGGCCACAATTTTCGCAAATCAGGCGTCCATTGGTGAGGACGGCCATCGGCCGGAACTGCTCACCGACCACGCAATAGGGACAACGAGGTTCTTTTTCTGGCATGTCCGAAGATGGAGGTCCCAGCCTAGCGGATTTTTGGCCTCCTGAATGTTCTGCATCGGACGTTGTAGGAATAACTTTAGCCTTTATGATGTAGGGATGACGAACAGACGGGCCCTATGAGTTGCTGGTTTGGCCGAATCGGCATTTATCCCACAATCCTAGTATTCGCCATCAGCGGGCGAGTGGACGCGAAGGCGCCACAAACGAAACAGGAAACGCAATCGCCGGCGACGCGCGCGATCGGCCGCAGATTAAACGAAAAAGGCGTGCCGAATTTCGGTGAGGTCACCCCTACGCTCTACCGCGGAGGACTGGTGAGCACCGAGGGGATTCAGGCGCTCAAAAGGCTTGGCATGGACGTGATCGTGGATACGCACGCCAACGACGAAAGCGAAGAGAGAGCGGTCAAGAGCCTGGGAATGAAGTATGTGGCGATTCCGTGGCACTGCCCGTGGCCGCATGACGAGGTATTTGCCAAGTTTCTGAAGGTGGTGCACGAGAACAAAGGGAAGAAGATTTTTGTGCATTGCCGACTTGGAGATGACCGCACCGGGATGATGGTTGCGGCTTACCGAATCGCCGACGAGGGATGGACCGCGGACGAAGCGATGAATGAAATGCGGTCGTTCGGATTCACACGGGCGCACCACTTTATCTGTCCCAGCCTGGCGAGCTACGAGAAGCACTTTCCCGAGCGGTTGAAAAATAGTCCGGCATTTGAGGGAGTGAAATCGAAGCGGTAGTTTCTTGACTTCGCGGCGCGGTGGTACTGATTGGATACAGGGAGGGTTAAATTCGAATTTTAATCGCGGATGACTCCGAGGTGATACGCCAGGCAGTGAGGACACTGCTGGAAGGGGATTCGAGGGGTTGGGAGATTTGCGGCGAAGTTGAGAATGGGGCCGAGGCCCTGGAAAAAGTGGCAAAGCTGCTGCCCGATGTCCTGCTGGTTGATGTTTCTATTCCCCTATTTGATGGGGTAACGGTCGCCAAAGCCGTGAAAAGAGACTATCCAGGTGTGAGGGTGGTACTGATGAGTGAGCAGGACGACGCAGTGTTGTCGCGGCTGGCCGATGCAGCTAAAACTCCGTATCGCATCGCCAAATCGCGTCTGGCGGATGATCTGATTCCGTTGCTTTTGTCTTCAGGGAAAGCGTGAGTCGTAACGAGGCGATATCGATCTGCGCAAAAGCAATTTCCGGCAGGTGAAGCCCGGCTTGTGCGGGCAATTCTCAGCTAAGAGGGCGGCAAGAGGTCTTGTTCCCACTTCTCCACGCACGGACGAACGACCCCGTGCAGCAGACCAGCTAAAGCGTCGAGGGTTTTGCGGGCGTCGCCAATCGGGTAATAAAACGCTTCCCAGTGGTCGGAGTCCTCGCCATCGTGATTTGGAATAACGTGTTGGAAGTGCCACGCCGCTTGCAGCTCCTGGTAGGCACGGGAGGCCCGAGTCTCAATGTTTTCCAGGTCCGCCGCGGATAGCTCTCCTTTTTGCCGCTGCGTTCTCCGCAACAGCTTGCGCCGCATCACGTCGGTGAGCAGATCCTGCAGCGACAGGTTCCGCTCCGGCGCCTTTAAGTACGTGATCTCTTCTTTCGAAAGGGGCGAGAGGAAAATAGTGAGACGGTTCATCTGCTTCAGGCGAGGGTGGGTCTGCAGGGTCCGGCCGACGTAGGGATTCCCTTCGAAGAATGCGTCACCGCGCCGCAGTAAAGACTCTAGTTCCTCGAGGTCGACTGCCTGCAGGTCGGTGCGCGCTTCTATTACCGCGTAGCGATGGTCGGGCCTCAACGCTTCAATCTGAGCCCGGGTGCGGAAGTGATAGTCGATGCCGTCGATTTCGCCGGGACGAGGACCTCGGCTGTTCATCAGTACCAGCTTGTGGAGCTGGTCGCTCAGGTCAGGATGAAACTGGCCAGCGACTTGTAGAGAGGACTTTTCCCAACACAGGAGGGTCCGCTGAGAATCACCAGGCGTCCGCGAGTGCTCATGGGTTACTTCCTTGATGACGGTCGCTCGGGGCTAAAGCCCGCGTCATTATTGGCGGCGAGCGGCACGGCTGAAGCCGTGCCCTGATACGAAGCTTGATTGAATTCTAGACTTCGTCACTTTCTTTCAGCCGGGCGATTACACCAAAATCTTCCAGCGTGGTGGTGTCGCCTTTGACGTCGCCGCTGCTGGCGAGCTCGCGCAGCAGGCGACGCATGATTTTCCCGCTGCGAGTTTTCGGCAGAGTGTCGGTGAAGCGGATGTCATCGGGCTTGGCGAGGGCTCCGATTTCTTTTGCCACCCACTTGCGGAGTTCTTCTTTCAACTCGTTGGTGGGCTTGCGTCCCTGTTCGAGGGTGACGAAAGCGGAGATGGCCTGGCCTTTGAGTTCGTCGGGACGGCCAACTACCGCGGCTTCGGCGACGGCTTCATGCGCGACCAGCGCGGACTCGACCTCCATGGTGCTGAGACGATGACCGCTGACGTTAAGGACGTCATCGACGCGGCCCATAATCCAGAAATATCCATCTTTATCTTTGCGGGCGCCGTCGCCGGTGAAATACATTCCGGGAATCTGCGACCAGTAATTGGCCACGTAGCGGTCAGGGTCGCCGTAGACGGTGCGCAGCATGCCCGGCCATGGGCGCCGGATGACGAGAAAGCCTCCAGAGCCATCGGGGACGGGCTTGCCGTCCATGGTGACGATCTCGGCGACTACGCCTGGAAACGGGCGGGTGGCCGAACCGGGCTTGGTTGCGATTGCGCCGGGAAGCGGCGTGAGCATAATGTGGCCGGTTTCGGTCTGCCACCAGGTATCGACGATGGGGCAGCGGTTGCCGCCGATGGTTTCGCGGTACCACATCCAAGCTTCGGGGTTGATGGGCTCTCCTACTGTCCCGAGCAGACGCAGGCTCTTCATGTTGTGTTTCTTAGGCCACTCGTCGCCCCATTTGATGAACGTACGAATGGCGGTGGGGGCGGTATAGAAAACGTTGACCTGATGGCGCCGGATGATGGACCAGAAGCGATCGGGCTCGGGGTGGTTGGGAGCGCCTTCGTACATCAAGCTAGTGGCGCCATTCTGCAACGGTCCGTAGACGATGTAGCTGTGGCCGGTGACCCAGCCGATATCGGCGGTACACCAGTAGGTATCTTCTTCTTTCAGGTCGAAGACCCATTTGGTGGTGAGATAGGTACCGACGGAATATCCGCCCGTGGTGTGAACGACGCCCTTCGGTTTGCCAGTGGTGCCGGAGGTGTAAAGGATGTAGAGGGGGTGCTCGGCGTCGAGCGGTTCGGCGGGACAAACATCAGACGCTTTGGCCATCAACTCATGCCACCAGTGATCCCGGCCGGGCTGCAGGTTGATCGGCGTGCCGGTGCGTTTATAAACGACGACGTTCTTCACGCTGGGGCAGGACTTGAGAGCTTCTTCGACGGCGGGAAAGAGTTTGACCTCGGCGCCGCGGCGGTAGGAGCCATCCTGCGTAATGACGGCGCTGGCCTGTGAATCGTGGATGCGGTCGATCAGGGCGTTGGAGGAGAATCCGCCGAAGATGATGGTATGAGGCGCACCGATGCGGGCGCAGGCGAGCATGGCAATGGGCAGTTCGGGAGTCATGCCCATGTAGATGGCAACGCGATCGCCCTTCTTCAGACCCAGGGCCTTCAGCACGTTGGAAAACTTTTGGACCTCGCGATGGAGTTGCTGATAGGTGAGGGTGCGGACTTCGCCGGGCTCGCTTTCCCATATGATGGCGGCCTTATTCTTGCGCGCGCTATTCACGTGGCGGTCGAGGCAGTTGTAGGAGAGGTTGATCTGGCCGCCGACGAACCACTTGGCCCACGGGCAATTCCATTCGAGAACCTTGTCCCATTTCTTGAACCAGTGCAGTTCGCTGGCAATGCGGCCCCAGAATTTTTCGGGATCGTCGATGGATTCCTTGTAGAGATGATGGTATTCGTCGAGACTCTGTATGTGAGCGCGGCGGCTAAATTCCGCAGGAGGCTCGAAGGTACGCTGTTCTTGAAGGATGGAATCGATACTGCTGGCCTGCATGTCCGCTAGTGCTTTATCTGCCATGAAAGAAGCCTCGACTTGGAGGAATTTTTGGTCGGTCGTTGGTCGTTGGTCGTTCGTCGTTGGTCGTTCGCCTTGGGCGCGGGATTTGCATCAGGGCATGCCTTCAGGCATGCCGTAAAGGCAGCAAAAATTAACCGCGCCTTTCGGGCGCTGCAACTTCAGCAACTGCTGGAGTACCGCGACATTTTACTACTAGAGGTCGAGAAAGCGGCTGTGATCCAGGTCACAGAGCAATGTGCATGAATTCGAGCAGCTGGAGCGCCGGGCTTCGGGCGCAATGGACAGCCTCGGGCGGCTTCCCCACATGAATCAAAGTCAAGAGCCGAGGCGGAGAAGTTCGGCGCGGAGGCGGGCATGGCGCTGGGTATGGCGGAGGTAGCGCATTTCGTTTTGAGCCGATTTCGCGCGGATGATCTCGGCGAGTTGATGTTTTTCGTCCCGCGACCAGCGAGCTAGATCGGGAATCAGACCAAGAATCAGCGACCAGTTTTCGAGGGACTGTTGTTGGGCGGTAGTCCAGCGGGCGGATTTGATGTTTAGGGCGTGGATGACGGCAGCGGTTGAGGACTGGCGGATTTTCTGGCTGTCGCCGTTGAATTTTTTGGCCATGCGACGGTTGATGAGCAGGCCCAGATTGCGGGTGGAGAAGGTGTCCCAGGGACCGGGGCCATTGCCACTGGGGCTGAAGCCCGTTTCTGCCACAGCTGGGTCGAGCTTCGTGCGCCCCTCGACAGATGGTTGCAGTTCATAGAACATGTGGGTTTCGGCGAGGCGTTTCAAGGTGCGAGGAGGAGTGCGGTATTGGGGACTGGCGGCGATTCGCTTCTCTTCCCTTTCACACAACTGGCGAAGATCGGGGCGTCCGGGACGGAAGCCTAGCTTGCGGTAGAACCAGAAGGCGCCGGAGTCGATGGCTTCGTCGTTATTCTGCCCGATCTGATAGGGATAAATTGAAATGCATTTTGCGCCGGTGAGGGCGCGCAGACAGCGCAGCGCCTGGGCGTAGATCCAGGCAGTTTCGCCCTGACGATAGGTGTAGAAAGTGTTGAAGCCGACCTCGATCCATTCGCAGAGGCCGATGGCTTCGATGTAGTTGATGGGAACTCCGTTTTTCAAGGTAAATCCGGCGAGGTAGGCGCGAAGGGGAAGGCGGCGGTCAGGCGGAAGCCCCCAGAAGTGCATGACGACGCCGCGGCCGAGATCGGCGCGGACTACCGAGCGCGGATCGCCGAGCGTGGTGCCGTAGAGTTCACGGTAACGCACCACCATGATTTCGCGGATGGCATGCATCACGGATTCTCCGGCGGCGGAAGAGAGTTTTTCGAACTTCGGCAAAGGACGGGCGAATTCATGCGCAAGAGAGATTTCGTTGCGCTGAATGAGCGGGGCTTCGTGGAAGTAGAAGCGGCGGGGATGGGTCCAGTTGCGGGTGCGGGAGATTTTGGAATTATCGAGCCGCCAGCGGATTGGCAGACGCAGCGAATCGTAAAGTTCGGCTTGCTCGCGGGCTGGGCGCGGGAGTTGCGCGAAACGGGTCAGCAGCCAGGGGAGCGGGTTGCGGCGCCCGCGAGCAGCATCGAGCCAACGGGCCCAGGGAATGTTGGCTTCGACGTCGGCATCTTCTTCGAGCAGAGGAATGAAACGCGGCCAGGTGCTGCCGCGGGCGCGCTCGGCTTGGTAGTCGTCCCAGTAATCGTCCCAGGCGATTTCTACATTCTTTTCTACATTTTTGGGAATGCGGCTGACGAGCCATTGTGCGACGTCGAGGGAGAGAGTGTCTTGCATGATGGTGCCGTCGATGCCGGAGGTATCGAAGTCATCGAACAGGGACATGTCGGCGTTGCGGTTGCGAAGGTTCTCGACGCGCCGGTAGAAAGTGTTGAGAAGATTTTCGACGCGCGGGATTTGAGACGCGGCGTGGGGGAAGGCGCGAAGAAAGAGCAGGCATTCGTGGAAGCGAATGAGTTGGTGGGGGTCAGTGATTGGAGGTTTGGAGAGTTGGGAGAGAAGTTTGGCTACTGCCGCGGCGTGTCCTGTATCGAAGCGGCTTTTAGCGGCTTCGAGTTGGTTGAGGAGTTGGTCGACATCGTGGGAATGCGTCGGCATGGGCGGCGAGATAGTGTAACGCAGAAAGCAGCGATCAGATTCCACGCCTTCGAGTTGGCTGAGGGCAGGCTCTCTCGCAAAAGGTGCGAGACGGGTGGGGAGTCTGCACATGGAAAGACTTTGGGGGGGCGTATTATTTCAGGCCGAGGCCGCCATTGAAATGCTGGATGACTCCATAGCACTCGCAGGCGACTTCTTCGAGGCTCTTGCGGTTCAATATCTTCACCGAACCGCGCAAGTTTTCAATCAGTCCGGCGTTTTCGAGAGAGCCGGCTGCCAAGCTGACGCTGGGGCGTCCGGTACCGAGCATCTGGGCCAAGAATTCGTGGGTTAAGGGAAGTGACTGAGAATCGAAACGATCCTGACACATCAGCAGCCAACGAGCCAGGCGCTGTTCTACTTCGTGCAGACGGTTGCAAGCGGCAAGCTGGGCGACCTGCATCCCGTGCATAAGAGCGAAGCGGCTTAGCTCGGAGCGGAGAGCTGGAGCGGAAAGCAGAATATCTTGAAAAACATCCGCGCGCACACGCATTCCGCTTCCCGCCATTTGCATGATGGCGCGGAAGGTTCCTTGCCGCAGGCCTGCGATCAGGGACATTCCTACCATCCCTTCCTTGCCAACGATACCGACTTCGACGCTTCTACCGTCGCGGCTGAGAGCGACGAGAGAGGTCATTCCTTCATTCAAGAAATACGTGTAATCGATCCGCTCGCCGGGCTCCTCGAGAATTTCGTACTGGGGTAAAGGTAATGGCTCGAGATGGGGCCGGAGCAGGTTGTACTCCTTATCCGGAAGCGACAACAGAATCACGTTGCACACCGGGTTCCCCCCGGCGGTGCGGGCCCCAGGATGCAGCGGCGTTGGCCGCTTGATGGCTCTCTTAACGATGATGTCTTCCTTCGCTAGAATACCCATGCTGCTTGGATGCGATGGGCCTGTTGATTTCGTTAGGGAAAACCTGCACTTCTTACAAGACGGTTACGGATATTCACGAAAAAAAAAGGGTAGAAGGCATGGAGAAGATTCGGTTTCGCTTGTTCCCCTGGGATATCGCCTTCGCACCGATGCGAACGAAAATTGAGCCAATTGTGAGCATGAGGGCTACTCGTTCTTCGTATCACGCGGCTTGTTATCCTGGAGATGCTGGTCCTGGGCGGATAAGATGCGGTTCAACTCTTCGACCAGCGCAAGGAACTTTTTGTGATCCTGTTCCGCGGCAATACGCGTACAAAGCTCGTGGATTCGGTCGCTCTCAGCTTTGTTCATACGAACCCGGAAGTATTACAGCATCCATGAGGTTCGGTATGTTCGATGTCGAACGGTATAAAAATTAGGACTGGCGCCGTTCGGGCGGGGTGGGGCGCATGGCAGCCAGTTGTCGAACTCGGGTCGTATGATTGCGCAACGCAGCGGTGAGCTGCTCAAGGATTGGTGTCAGCTCTTCGGGGTCGGCGGCGGCCACAGCTCGAGCGCACAAATTGCGTATTCGATCTTCCAACCGGCGCGACTTGAAATACGAAGAGAGAAAGCTGACAAGTAAGGTACTAGCCAGTGATTGTGTATTAGTCATGAATAACTAAACTTCTGGCCAGAGTATGAATATAAAGTTTCCTGGTATTAATGGGCGGACAACAATCAGGTAGAAACCGTAGATGGGACTCGTCTGCGTTCGGTTATCGGCCTGAGCACAGTTTCAGGATCGATCATATTTCGCTGATTCATTGGGGATTACGCATTAGGCATAGCCTTTCTTTTTCCAGACTTCCCAGTCGGCACGCACTGCCTGCAACATGAATTCGGCGGCTGCGTGCAACCATTTTCCTTTCTGTTTGTCCAAATGGCGGAGTATCGATTTGCGGGCGGACGGAGTGCCGAGATGAATGTTGGCATTTTCCCATCCCATGGCGTGGAGCAGGCGAAGCTCGGTATTGGGGGCGCGCAAGGAAGAGAGTTCGATACGGGAGCAGTGCGGGCCGAGGCGGCGGACGATCCAGCGTCCGCGCAACTGGACGAAGGGATCGGGACAACGGACAGCGCGGTTGATGATGGTCTGGTAAAGAATTTCGGCTGGACCATCAAGCTTCTGAGCCCACCAGGAAGAGGAGGGAACCAGCGCTTTAGCCTCGCGAGCGATGCGGCCGCCGTGCCAATCGGCGATCGCGACGTAACGGGCATGGCCGAGGCTGCCGAGTCCGGCTACGCGATGTGCGAGGCGATAGGAAATCCCCGGGGCCGGCATTAGATGCTCGAGGGCGTCGATGGCACTGACAGGGCATTCGGTTTTGAGGGTAGGGAGCGCGTCCATCTTTTGCCAGAAGTGGACGGGATCGCGCAATTCCCCTTCGGCGATAAGGCGTAGCCACTGATGCTTTTCACCGAGAACGAAGGGAAGACCTTTTGCGAGCATGGCTTCGCGATAGCCTTCGAGGATGGAGTCGCAGATGTCGGCGCGTTTTACGGGAAGACGTCCAGCTTCGGCAGCGAGGTGAGCGCTGACGGAGAGACGCACTAAATCGATGGTGTAGGCCATGGGCCAGGCTTCGTCGAAATCGTTGACTCCCCAGATGAGGCGGCCTTCGATGTCACGCCAGGTGCCGAAGTTTTCGACGTGGAGGTCGCCGACTGCGAGGACTTTAGGGGCCCTGGAGAGATCGGGACAGAGTTCGGGCCAGAGCTGTGCCCAGCGGTAATAAGTGGCGCGAAAAAAAGGAAAGAGTTCTGCCTTCATCCTTTCGTGTTTGAGGCGAAGATCTTTTTTATTGATTTGAGTGCGCTGGGCCAGCCAAGCTTCGAACTGGCGAGTAGCTTTTACGACATTCATGGGGGAAACGATAGCGGCGGAAAGAATGGGAAGTCAATCCCGTTGGAAGGGTGTGGATGGATCCGCCAAGGCAGCCCGTCAGACCACAATCGAACTGAGATCCTTCAACTAAGCTATATGGCGCAATTTTGTCATCCTGCCCGCCTCGACCCATTCCACAACAAAGATATTGCCCTCATGATCAAAGCAGGCGCTATGAGGACAAACAAACCTGCCGGGAACAAATGTGCCGGGAGCCTGATTTCGAACCGTGCTCCAATCTGTACGTGAATACTCGCCTTCGCCCAGGGTCGCGACCACGTTGTTTTTGCGATCGAGAATAATAACTTTGCTCAAAAGATCAGGGATCACGATCTCTCCATCCCGTTCGTGCAGATAACATGGCATCTTCGACGTGCCCAAAATTGAGTCAACGCGCTTGCCATCGAGCGTAAATCGCTGCAATCGGCTGTTGCCGCGGTCGGTCACCACCAGCAGCGGCGGCTCTTTGCGCGTATCAACCCAGAGGCCATGCGGACAATCCAGTTGATCATCGCCGTTCCCGAATCCGCCAAAGGTGCGGATGAATTCAGCCTTCTGGTTGTATTGATTGATGAAGCTCGATCCGTATCCGTCGCCAATGTAGATGTCGCCATTCGGAGCGATGGCCACATTCGTGGGCCGGTAAGCTGCCGGGGTTTTGTCTTTGGGCTTGTAGGCTTCCGATTCTGCTGGATATCCCAGGGTGAAAACCTCCTCGCCCTTCAAGGTGCGCTTGGTCACGATGCCATGTTCGTAATCGGAAAGATAAAGGAACTCGTCGCTTCCCTCTCTGCGGATGGTCAGCCCATGCGCTCCGCCTTTGAATTGCCTTCCCCATGAACGGACGAACTTACCTTTTTCGTCGAAGACCACCATCGTGTCCGGGCTGTCACTGCTGGCATGAACCGTATGGTGAACGTAGATGTTGCCTTGTGAATCCTCGCAGACGCCATGCGTATTGCCGTACTTGATTGTGCGCGGTAACTCACCCCAGTCATGAATGGCCTCGTATTGATGCTCGCCTTCTCCGAGGATGGGCGCCTTACTGCCGGCTTTGTCGGTTGCGCGAAGAAAGGCTGGAGCGCAGGCTGCCGCCGCTGCCGAGACCAGAAAACTGCGACGCGTGATTTTCATCATCCAGCGCTCCTAACCTGCGCTCCTAATAAGATCGGCTCAAAAAAGATCGGCTAAAGATAGATCGACTGAAGTCCTTGCGGCACCCGCTACTTCACCCGTGCGACCGCGGCTTTTTCGTCGACCAACTTTGGGTCGGCGAACTGTAACCAGAAACCCATCATCTCTTCGTCGCTGGGCTCGCCCCAGCGAATGGCTTTCGAGGGGTCGGGATTCTGGGCATTGTCGAACGAGTTGTCGAAATATGCAGTGGTCACCAGCTTCGTACCTTTGGGCAGGAGGAACTGGTGTTTCAGGAAGTAAGTCTCCTGCCAGCGAAAGTCGTAGTTCGGCACATTCAGTATCACTTCGTGCCGGCCATCGGGATAGATCGCTTCGGTCGTCATGCTTTTCCCGCGAAAATGCATGTGGGCGGTATAGGCAAGAACGGTGACATCCTTCGGCAATGTATAACACGAGGTCACCCGATGATTTGCGTCGTTGGGGGGAATAAGGAAAAGGTCGTTCCAGATTTCGTATTGCGCAATCTCGTGCTTTACGGGCTCTCTGGCAAATACCAGGCCAATGCTGGTGCGATCTTTCACGTCATCCCCAGTATGGTTGCTGTAGTGAACCTGAAATTGCAAATAGGAGCCGGCTGGAATCCTCAGAGCATAGCCTGCAGGCCGAGTCTCAGCCAAATGGCCAGGCAGGTAGATCCCCGGCACGATGTTCAGGTAGCCGGATCCCATGCCCGGAACTCCTCCACCGTCAGGAGACGAGCAGCCATCGTCCACCACAGGGGCATCCCGTCTGATATGTAACACCTTGCCGGTGCGGAAATGGTATTTGTCGACTCCGGCATCGGCTTTGCCATGTTTTGCTTGTTCCTTCGCTACCTTGTCAGGCGGGATGACCGAGACGGTGGCGTGATGCACAACCCGGCGGTCTCCGGGAAGCACCTCAGCCGCTTGTACCCATTTATCCTCGGTGAAGTTGGTGGGAACGTAGATGTATTCGTAATCGTCCTGACTGCCGCCGGTCACGGCAAATTCCGGAATCGTCAACACCAAGTCAGGCTTGATGTGCCAGCCCTCGAGGAAGATGGGAGCCGGAGGCAGATCCTTCGCATCGCCTTCCTTGGTGCCGGTTCTAACCCAGGCATCGATGGTCGCGATCTCCTCGCCGGTGAGCCGCGGATCATTGAGGAACTCGCCGACCTTGGGATCGGCGTGCCAGGGTGGCATCTTGCGTTGCACAACCGCTTCACGAATGGCCCGCGCCCAAGGACGGGTATCCTTATAGGTCATCAGCGACATTGGAGCAATATCATTCGGGCGATGGCACTTAACGCAATTGTTATAGAGGATGGGCGCCACATCGCGGTTGTAGGTGACCTCCTTCGGAGATGTTGTTGTTGGATTTTCCTGCCCCGCTCCTAAGAACAGGCCGCCAAATACAATTGCGCCAATGACAAAAACGATTCCGCGCGGAATTTTATCTCCTCCAGCCATGTATCCTTCACCCCCCGAAGCCGCCATTTTAAGGCTCCCGTCTTCCGGAGCACAAGGAAGCAGACGCAGCCCGCTCCGCGACTGTAAAACGCAAAACGGGGACGCGCTTCTTTGGGGGCAGACGTTTCTTGAGATTAGTCGCTGCGAAGATTAGCGGGGCGGGCGCTCGCGGAGCCTGGATTACGCTTGCGTCACTGCTGCTGTTGTTGAGCGTCGGCCAACTGAGATTGCTGGGTCTCGTCAAGGAATTGGGACCACTCTTCGTCGGCCGCAAATTCCTCGTCGGGGGGAAGCACCGCTTGCGACGGGGTGACTCGCACTCGAACCTGCAACTGGGTCTCCGCTTTCCCCTTCATCATGCCCATGGTGGGTGGAACGTCGGCGTAATCGCGTCCGGTTGCCGTGCGGATGTGCCTCTCACTGGCGAGTCGATTAATTGTCGGATCGAAACCGACCCACCCCAGTCCCGGCAGCAGAGCTTCCACCCATGCATGGGTCGCGCCTTCAGCCGCCCCATTCGGGTCGTCCGCGTTGTGGTAAAGATACCCGCTGACGTAGCGACTGGGAATCCTGGCATTTCGAACCAGGGCGATCATGATGTGAGCAAAATCCTGACACACACCCTTGCGTGAGCGCAGGGCGTCCTCAATCGGAGAATTGACCGCGGTGCTCTTCTTTACATAGCTGAAACTGTCATGCACACCGGAGGAAATATCGTGGAGAAATGCGAGTGGACTTCGTCCCTTCCTTTCGTTCGCTCCGATCTCTTCCGCCAGCTGTTCAACTTCTGGTGATGAACGCGCAAAGTGACTCGGCATCAACATGTCCCAATAGTCTTTTTTTTCCACGAGTTCTTCTAATTCCTGCCAAGCTCCGTACTCCATGGCTTCGGGAATCGACGGCTGGTCCTCAATATTCACCAGAGCATCAGAGATGATGGTGAGCTGGGAATGGCGGGAGGGCAGGTCGAAATGGTGGACAAGATTGCCGTAGGAATCGGTGTAGCCAAAAATCCGGGCGCGCGGATTGACCGACAACTGAAAGACAAAACAGCGTTGGTTGCCCTCGCTCCTGGGGTGCATGCGCACCTCCATCATGCTCTGCCAGACGGAGCGACTGTAGCGATAACGCGTGAAATGGCGAATGGCGTAGAACATTCAGTTTTGAAACGCAACTTCAATCGGATATTCGATATAGAGCCCGTGAACAGCCGCATGCAGTTCGCGACATTGCTCAATAATCGTGGCAAGGTACTTGTGCAATTCGGAAATAATCTCCCCGATCTGTACGTAGGTGACCAGGGATCGCAAGCGGCCGATAAGCCTCTCGACATCCTCTGTCCGGCGGCTTAAGGAAAGATTGCTGATGGCAGTCAAGGCCTCATGCATTCGGTCGATCGAATAACGGACGGAATAAGGAAACTCGGGCTTCAGCAGGAGGAAATTGGCTATTCGTTCCGCTTTAAGCTCGGCGGTGCATGCCTTGCAGTAAGCTTCGAAGGCCGCGCAACTGCTTAGCAATCCAACCCAGTCCAGATCGTCCGGATGTTTGCCAATCACGAAATAAGCGTCAAGCATGACGCAGAGATTGCAGGCCCTCTCGATGTACTTGCCTAACTGGATAAAATGCCATGCCTCATCATGATTCATAGTTGCGGCGGTAATTCCATTAAACCTGTATGAGCCTTCACGAACCAGGGTCACCACGCGCATAGCGCCGGCATCGTCATCGGGCTGAAGCTCGAAGCCGGTCACGTCGTGAAAAAGGCGATTCAGATGCTCCCACATCTCCGAGCTGATTTCTTCGCGGACTTGCCGAGCATTTTCACGAGCTCCGCTGATGCACTTCACAATGGAAAAAGACCCTTCGGGATCGGCCACCAGTAAAAACAGAGCACGCTGGGGATCGACGTTGTTGGAAGCAGCGCCTGGGGCCAGCGACGACACGGCGTGAAACCAACGCTCTTCCGTGGAAAACTTGGCAGGATTGAGAATCAGGCCATAGGTCGCCTTCAGGACGCGCGAGGCATTGTCCGCCCGCTCGAAATAGCGGCTCATCCAGTACAGACTGTCGGCGACGCGGGAAAGCATGACGTTTCATTCTCGATTTTCTTTTATCTCAATTCTGTAGGACCCACGTATCTTTCGAACCTCCGCCTTGAGAGGAATTCACCACCAGCGAACCTTTTCGCAACGCTACTCTGGTCAGGCCACCGGGGACAATTGTGATTTTTTCACCGTAGAGAACATAGGGACGAAGATCGACGTGACGGGGCTCGATGATTCCGTCTACAAAACAGGGTGCCGTCGAAAGGTTGATGGTGGGTTGCGCTATATAATTTCGCGGTTGCGCGTAAATCTTTTCCCGGAACTCGGAGCGCTCTTGTTCCGTGCTGTGTGGCCCGATCAGCATTCCGTACCCACCGGATTCGCCCACCGCTTTTACGACGTACTCATCTAACCTCTGGCAGACGTGCTCCCGCTGTCCCGGATCAGACATCAGCAGAGTTTCAACCCCCTCCAGAATTGGATCCTGATCGAGGTAGTAGCGGATTATTTTGGGCACAAAGGCGTAGATCGCCTTATCGTCGGCGACACCCGTCCCCAGCGCGTTAGCGAAGGCTACGTTCCCGGCGCGATAGGCATTAAACAGACCAACGGCGCCCAGGGAGGAGCCATTTTCGAAAACCAGAGGATCGAGATAATCGTCATCGATTCGCCGATAGATCACATCCACTCGCCGCAGGCCAAAGGTGGTTCGCATGTACACAATATTGTCGTGCACTACCAGATCCCGGCCCTCGACCAGTTCAATCCCCATCTGCCGAGCCAGATAAGTATGTTCGAAATAAGCGGAGTTGTAGGAGCCGGGTGTCAGTAAAACCACGGTCGGCTCGGAACGGCCCTCCGGAGCCAGAGACCGCAGAGTTGACAGCAGCGCCTGGCTGTATTGCTCAATGGGCCGCACCCGGCATTTCTGAAATAGTCCCGGGAATATCTGCTTCATCACCCGCCGGCTTGTGAGCATGTAAGAAACGCCGCTGGGAACGCGCAGATTGTCTTCCAGGACCACAAAATTGCCCTCGGGGTTCCGGATCAAGTCGGTGCCGACGACCGTGATGTAGACATCGCGGGGAACTTTAACATTGCGCATCTCCCGGCGGTAATGTTTGCAGGTGTAGACGATGCTGCCGGGCACGACACCGTTTTCAATGATTTTCCCCTCATGGTAGACATCTTTGAGGAAGAGATTCAGAGCCGTGATGCGCTGGGTCAAGCCGCGCTCGATTTTTTCCCATTCCGCCGCCGTGATGATCCTGGGCAGCAGATCATGAGGAAAAATCCGCTCCGTTCCTTTATCGTTTCCATACACCGTAAAAGTGATTCCCTGGTTAAAAAAGGATTGGTCAGCCTCGTGTTTGCTGCGCCGTAACTCATCCGGTCCAAGGTCCAGAAGCAAGTTGTGCAGGGGACGATATTGTTTTCGAGGATGGTCGGGGGCGCTGAACATTTCGTCATAGGCGCCATTGAGTTCGTAATGGTGGAGGGCTGCCGCGCCGCCGCGATCGGACGTCTCGGTCTCTATAATCATGGTTGCCGCGCCTGATCCCCGCCAGCATAGCGCACCGGGCGGCGAATTGATCATCGGGAAAAGCGATTCGCGTCATCGAAGAAACGGCGCGGACCGAGTTGGGCGATCCTATCCTCTGGATCGCGCGACTTCTCTGACGCTTTCCACAAGATTTTCGTTGCCTGATGATTGGAATTCAATGTCTGGCAACTGCTCTACCGCCCGGCGAAGGGACTGCTCCCAGCTGGAGTGGATCAGGTTCAGATCCCTATCCCCGGCTGAGACTCGGCGGTAGCGCGTGATTTGCAGGCTATCTTTCTTGTACAACAACAGATCAAAGGGGGGCCCTACGGTAACGTTCGAACGCATCGTTGCATCGAGTGAGAGCAAAGCATACTTCGCCGCAACCTCTAGAGAAGTTGTGGCTTGGATGCCGCGGTCAAGGATAGGACGGCCGTACTTGCACTCACCCAGTTGCAGATACAAAGAGTCTTCGGTGGCCGCCAAGGGATTTCCCTGGGGATAAATCAGATACAGATTGGGCGCTTGCCCACGAACTTGCCCTCCCAGGAGCAAGTGAACGTTGAAGCTGAAGGAATCGCGTTCCAGAGAAGCCCGATCGATATCGGAGACTCTGCGCACGCAGTCTCCCACAATGCGAGCAGCGTCATAAAGCGAACTGGCTTGGGCAAGGCCTCGTCCGGAATCGAAATCGTCTCCCAGCAGAGTGATTACCGACTGGCTGATGGAGAGGCTGCCGCTGGTCAAGATTACAAATACCCTCTCTCCCGGCTGAACAAAGCGATACATCTTGCGACAGACGTTGACTTGATCAAAACCCGCATTGGTCCTCGAATCCGAGGCCAATACCAGACCTTCTCGCGTCGCAATGCCCAAACAGTATGTCACTTTGCCCTCGATATGAACCTACCGCATAATACACCGATTGCTCCCATCGAATTTGTAATCCATAGCAGTAAGAAAAAATGTAGAAGAGCAATCGGAGTCCGTGATAGTTTCTGCATCTCACCTGCGCAAGCATCGGCTCCTAAAGGAACCACCATGCTGATTCGCCTAGGCTATGACATTCAATTCGAGACAGTTGGGGAAGTACCGATCGTGACCTTGCTCAACGTACATCCTTCGCGGAAGAAGGACTTGCGTGAGGCCGACGAATTAAGCACCGACCCGCTGGTGAATGTTGAGAGCTACCAGGACACGTATGGCAATCAGGCGTGCCGCCTGTTGGCTCCGCCGGGCAAGATCCGATTGCAGAATTCCACGCTCATCGATGACTCGGGACTTCCCGACATCGAGGGTCCAGAAGCAGACGAGGTTCCAGTCCACCGCCTGCCCCCGAATGTCCTGCCATACCTTATGAACAGCCGTTATTGTGAAGTTGATCTATTGTCGAACACTGCCGCGGAGCTCTTTTGGAACGCTCCCAGAGGCTGGAACCGGGTTCAAGCGGTGTGCGATTGGGTTCACAGTAAAGTGACTTTCGGATACGAATTTTCGAATCCGGTGCGCACGGCTCTGGGGGTGTATACGGAGCGAGTCGGGGTCTGTAGAGACTTTCAGCATCTTGCTGTTACCTTCTGCCGAGCGCTCAACATTCCAGCTCGCTATGCGACCGGATACCTGGGGGACATAGGGGTGATCGTGGCTCCGAGCCCAATGGACTTCAGCGCGTGGTTTGAAGTTTATCTGGGCGATCGCTGGTGGACGTTCGACGCCAGACACAACATTCGGCGCATCGGGCGTGTGCTGATAGCAACCGGGCGCGACGCAACGGACTGTGCGATTACAACGTCATTTGGAAGAGCACGATTGATCAACTTCCAAGTCACTTCCGATGAAGTGCAGAAGTCATGAATCAGCACACGCAGAAGAGCAATAGATGCGGTTCGTTTCCTACTTCTGCGGTTTACTCCAGCGCCGTCGCAGCTACTTGTCTCCAGCTCTGGGGCGAAGGAAGTCCGATGCACGATTGGCGTGATGCACCCTATTCACCAGGCAGCGCTGTAGACTGCACAGACGAGCCGTTTCGAGATCGCAACAATTATCCAAGTCGTCTTAGCCAAGTCGTCTTTACCTTCGACCTTTATGTCTGAAGTCGTATCCGGACCTCTAAGGACCGGTGAATTCGTTTGTAAGCCCCCTGCTGGAACCGTCGTTCACCTAGCACGAACTGAGAGCACGTGATATGCGAGAGACTGCTGGTGAGGGAAATGGAGACGCGAAACCTGATGTCGCCACGGCCAGAATTCTTTGGCTGTTCCTGATGGTCATCCTTTGGTTGTCTCTTCCGGCGATTGCGCAAGAGATCATTCTGAAAGGCCGAGTCACCGACCCGCAAGGGAACAATTTGCCGGACGCATCCGTGCAACTGGTCGACCATGACCGCGTTCTGGGGCGAGCTTCTTCCGGAAGCGATGGGTTGTTTCAAATAAAGCTCTCGTCTGCGGGAAAGTTCGTCGTCAAGGTTGAGGCGCCCGGGTTTCGCCCAATAGAACAGCCCGTCAGCATTGCTTTGAGCGGGAACTCGGTCACAGTAAGAATGGCTCAACTCTTGCCCCGGACTGAGAGTGTTTCGGTTACCGCCGACGTGAATGATCTCGACGTGCTGTCACCCGACCCGGCAATGAAGGTTTTCGCCTCGGAAAATTTGCTGGATGCCAACCCCGGACGTCCCGGCGCCCCGATTTCGATTCCCGGCTACCCGATTGAGACGGCGTCGAGCGGCATTAAGGCCCCGCAGTACTTTGCGCCGGGCGTGGCAGGCGACCACGGCGAACCCATCGCGCAGTACATCCAGGTGGGGAGCTATCTGGTGCCGAACAATCTTTCGGCAAACGCGCACGGCAACGGTTATTCCGATCCGAATATTTATATCGCGAGCGTGATCGAGAGCGTTCAGGTGGATGGTGGCGCTTACAACGTGCGCGAGGGAAATCACGCGCTGAACCTTGCCGCCATCTACGGGCTGCGCGCGCATCTGGATCCGTTCTTGACGCTGACGGGAGACTACCGGGATATTACCGCGACGGCCGGTATGAGCCCTTCAGCGAATTCGTGGGTTGCAATGGAGGGTTCGTTCGGCAACGGGTTCCTGGACCGTCTGGAGCACCGCAAGCAGTTCAAGCTCAATGGTGGACGGGTCTTTCACGCGGGAGATCATACGCTGACGCTGTTCGGAATCGCCTACCTCGGCTACGGCTACGTGGCGGGGCTGAGACCGATCTACGGCTTCAATTCCATCGATGCCGCCGCGGGCTGGGTGCAATATCCGGATACGATCGATCCGAGACAAAAGGATCAAACACATACGGCGCTTGCGGCGCTGAATGATGTGTGGAAGCTGGACGATCATCAGGAGTTGCAGCTCTCGGGATTCTTCAGAACTTATAACTTGTCTCTCTACTCCGACTTCGGATTGGGACTGATCCGTCAGAGTGAGTTCCGCACCGTGGCCGGCGGCAACGCGACCTACGTAAACAAACTTGCAAGAAGCTTCACGTTGCTGGCCGGGATGGATTACGAGCGCGAGGCTCCGAGGCGCGATGACCTCGATCATTACAACTTCTACGATCCCGCCGCTCCGTCTTACTTTGGGCCTTTCATCAAGATCGATGGCAACAATGTGACGATCCCGCCGGTGACGCCCTATGTCGCCGGCGAGGGTGAGTTGAGCAAGTACATTCATTACTACCTGGGCTGGCGGCGCGACGAGATCAACATCACGAACCAGGACCTGATCACGCCAGCGGATTCCTGGAGCAAGTGGGTAGGGGTGAACTCGCCGAAGGCAACAATCACTATTGTTCCCGACGAGTCGTGGTACGTTCCGCTGATCGCATTCAGCTTTGGGAAATCGTTCTTCACCGAAGATCCTAGAGAGGGCACAGCTCTTGACGGGCCCAAAACCGTTGAGCCAGTGGAGACGGCGCGTTCGTATCAGTTGGTTGCGAGCAAAACATTCCACAAAACCGACCTTAAGCTGACGCTGGGACACGAAACGCAAACTGCCGAGTACGGCAAGATCGATCCAGACCAGGGATTGCAATTCGATCTGGGTCCGGGCCGCATTCGTTACCTGGCGGTTACGCTGCGCCAGAGCTTCACGCATGGGGCGTTGCTGGCGACCTTCGAGCAGGCGGACGCCCGTCTCCTGGACACGCCCACGGAATCGATCGTGCCGGAGGCTCCGCGATTGATCGGCGATCTCACCGGGACGTATCAGAAACTGCCCTTCCACTTGCAGGCTAAGGGCGAATTCGAGTACGTCGGACAAAAAGTGGTTGGCACCTCATGCGATGCGAGCCAGCCCCTCACCGGAGGCACCGGCTACTGCCTCGGCGTACCCAACAAGGAGTTCCGCCTGGCGCTGGCGCGGCCCTTTCTGGAAGGACGGCTGAACGTCGGCATAAACATGATGATTGCCAGTGGCTGGACGGGGCAGACCACGGAGAACTTCGCCGCAGCCTCGGTATACGGACCCGGAAAAGTGGGCATTGGCCCTGACGGATTGGTTCCCGAAAATCCAGTCAGCGAGGTGGTTGGTGTGCGTATCCCCTCGTATGCGAGCATGAGCCTTACCTACCGGTTTGGACGGAGTTCTGCGCCGTGATGGAATTGCAAATTCAGAAATCCAGGGAAGTCTTCGGTGGTCTTGGCGACAGGAACCAGTGGCATCTGTACCTTGTTTACAAAGATGGAGAGCGCACGCCTTCCTGGTGCACATAACGAATCACTTCCACTTCAGACATGGCAATCAGGCCTTCATCCACCATTTCATCCAGAGCGGGCAGCAATTTCTTAAGGTTCTCCTCGGTGTCTATCACGGACACCATAATTGGCCTATCTGAGGACCGCAGCAGATGCGCCTTGTGAATGCGCGAGCTTGCACCGTAACCCTCGATCCCGCGAAACACCGAGGCGCCCGCAATATCGAGTTCGCGGCACTTGATTACGATGGCCTCGTATAGCGGCTTGCCCTGCCATTTGTCATCTTCGCCAAAATGAATGCGCAACAACTTGGCTTTACCTTCGAGCTTCATATCCGCGCCCCCTGCCGTCGCTCGGCCTTCTCAAAGTTATGCGCGTACTTAATGATGTCCGCGTCGGACAGCACGACTAAGCCCTGCTGCACCATCTGATCGAGAATCGGCATGAATGCCTTCAGCTTTTCTTCCGTATCAACTATCGACAACAGGATGGGACGATCGTGAGAGAGGCTCAGAGCCGCGTCTTTGTGAATTCTCCGGTTGGCGCCATAGCCAAGAATTCCACGATAAACCGTTACGCCGGCAATATCGTTCGATCGCAAGCCGTTGACAATGGCTTCATACAACGGCTTGCCATTCCACTTGTCGTTTTCACCGATGTAGATTCGCATCATCTTGGCTTTGCCCTCACGCTTTAATGCGGGCCTCTCCGGCTCTGCCTGCTTTTGTTTGCTCTCGGCAGGTTTGACAATTGTAGTGTCGTGCATCTCAATCAGCCCGGTACCTGTCATCGCCTGCAGTTTGGGTAAAAGTTCCTCCACCTTTTCTGCAGTTTCGATAAACTCGATCTTCACGGGCAGATGGAGAGCTAAATCCACAAGAGTGGTCGTGTGGAGATGATGATCTGCGCCAAAGCCGGCGATACCGCGTGTCACGGTTGCGCCTGACACGCCATGGAAAAAGAGAAAGTCAAGAATAGCGGCGTAAGCGGCGCTCCCGTGGTACTGTTGGTCCTCGGCCACGTAAATGCCGACTTTCCTACCAGGTCCCGCTGTGAGCATGTTGTCCTCCCGCCATTAGAATCTTCATTGACCTACAGGAATTTTGCTACGCCGCCCCGCAATCAGCCACCGTGCGTCTTCATCTATTGTCAGCGCCTGACTTTCGCTCGTATGTGCAGCGGCTTCGGCTTTCATGAGATTGCTGCGCCCGCAATCATGCCTCCCCAAACCGCGACGAGTCCGAACACCACACTTGTTGCCACGTAGAGAAGCCCCAGTCCGATCTGGCCACTCTGAATCGACCGTAATGTCTCAAACTCGAAGCTCGAAAAGGTAGTGTAGCCTCCGATGAAGCCAATCGGGATCAGGTATCGCCAATTGGGACTCCAATGAGTCTTTACGGTCAGCAAAGCAAAGACTAGGCCAATCAGAAATGAGCCCGTAATGTTAATGACGAACGTTCCGTAGGGAAAGCGAGTTCCCATTTTGCTGCCGATGTAACTGCCCAGCCAAAAGCGCAGAATCGATCCGAGACAGCCTCCAATGCCAACCAATAGATATTTCAACAAGTCGCTCTGTTCCTTTCCTCTTCCATCTCCAGCAATACGAATAAATCACCAGCTAGTGAACTACCATCACTGGACAGTGTGCATATCTCAAAGCTCGCTCAGAGACCGAACCTAACATCATCCGTGAAATCATTGATCGGCCGCGGCGCCCCAGGATGATCAGGTCGATGCCCTCCGCCTCGGCCCGGTGAATAATTTGTTCCGCCGGATGGCCCACTGCCATGTCGGTCTTCACGTGGAAGTTGCGCCCTTGGGCCTTTTCCATAAACTTCTTGAATCCCTCTTCAAAGTGTTCCCTCGCGTCGTCGAGCACGGCCTCTAATTCGACCGAGGTCGATGGTTCAGGGGGTCGCGCAACCGCAAAGATCAGGATCGTCGCATCCAGACACTCGGCTAACGAGAAAGCCACATCCACGGCTTTTTCCGACTGAGGAGACCCGTCGTAGCCTACCAGCAGCTTTCGAAAATACGCGTTCTGCCGTTTTCCTGTCATGCTCCCTCCTAGTTTGCGTCTTCGCTTACAGGCTGAGGTAACGCTGGCTCTTCCTTTACCTTACGGGCCAGCAAGTGCCTCGGCATGAACCAAGCATTGGCGATCATCGTGGGGATCACAGCACTCCCGATCACCGTGGCGACCAAGTAGGAATACTGCGCCTGGGTAATGACACCATGATTCAGCCCGAACAGCGCGGAAATAGTTCCAAACGTCAGGCCGGTAGACATCATCAGCGTGAAGTACAGTCCTTCTTTCTTCTTGTAGTCAAATGCCTTCACCGTGGGGTACAGCGGAATTACTTTCGACAGCATCTTGGCGAAGAACAACGCAGTAAAGACGAGCGGTGCCGCGATTAAAGCAGGCACGGATACAAACGACCCTGCCCGAATGAAGTAGAACGGCGTGAGCAATCCGAACGTCAGGGTGCGTAGGCGGCGGATGAGAATGTGGTCTTTGCCCACGCTGCCGGCCAGCACCATTCCGATGATGTAGGCAGGCAAGACTGCTTCGCTACCGGACCAGACTGCCAATCCTCCCATTGCGAACAGCAGGAAGAGTAAGTATTTGGCTTCCAGTTCGGAAACCCGGCCTCCATATTTCTTAAAGAAGCGCGGCGTCAGAAAAGGAAGGATAGTGAAGACAACCACGCTGACGACCACGAAAATGAGCGTCTTGATCGTAAAAGGCGAGAAGATCATTCCCAGCGCAATCACGGTTCCGAGATCGTTGATGAAACAGGCGGCCAACACCGCCTTTCCGAAATCCGTAACGTTAAAACCCAGTTCCAGCATAACGGCGTAGACCACTCCTACGGAAGTAGTGGAGAGGGCGACGCCGGCCAGCCAACTCGGTCGCCCCGACCAATGCAAGACGTAGTGGGCGACTGCCGTGCAGCCCAGAAACGGGCCGAAAAAACCAACCAGCCCCACGACGGTGGCTTCTTTCCATTTCGTCCGGAATATTTGGGGATCGAGTTCGGCACCGGCCAGAAACGTAAGAACAATCGCACCTGTCCCGGCGAGAAAACTGATCCAGCTAGTCTTTCCGCCAAGTTCAGCGTGCACGAAAAGTGCGCCGATCACCAACTGGGCGACGGTGCCTACGACAATTTCACTCAGGGCGGTGGAGATCCGGAACCAGATGGCAACCAGCGTCGCGATCAAGGCCAGGCCGACCCAAACAGCGGCCATTACCCACACGTTCTCCATGAAGCGCCACCTCGACTAGTTTCTGCGGATCGTTTTCAGGGGATCATTGCCGGCACTATGATTCCGTGACAAAGCAATCCGCTTGTCAGGAGTCATCAGCTGTTCCGGCTTAAGAATTGGGACAGCGGTTGGCGGTGAACTCCTTCACCGTTCTAACAGACTAAGTACAGCAAAAATTACCTGCCGAAGTCAACGGCATTCATCGCACGCTTCGGGTCAGTGGATGTCGAGCAATCCGAGCACGAGAGAGCTACTGGACAAGGAATCGTGAATTAGGAAGCTCAGGAAAGCGAGGTACGGGAAATGAAACCGACCAAAGCATTGGCTGGTAGGCGTCAAGAAACCCATTCCAATGAAAATGTAGTTGCGAATGTTGAGTTCGTGATCCGTGCGGCGCTGCACGACTCTGTTGAGAAGGATTTCGTCCATTCTGTTGCTGTAAGGATTATTGTCGAACCGGAAATCCACGGAAAAGAAAACGCCGGGCAGCCGCTTTTGCGGTTTCGCGCAGGAAGAGTGGGCCAGTCACATTGAAGGCAGCTGGCAAGCCCTGCTGTGGCGAGGGTGAATCTAGAATCGCAATTAGTCGTAAGGATAAGAGGTTCCGTAGTCTTACTTCGCACTGTAGACGCAAACTGCGGGGAGTGGTGGCTCCATGGGTTCCTTCTTCATGCAGGCTGCTCCGTATTTATTCGAGCTGGTGGTACGATCCGATATGAAAAGAATCAGCGCCTTCAAGACGATTCAAGCGTCCATCGCTTTGCTAGTGCTGTTGTCGCTGGTGCATCCATCGCGGGCCTTCGTGGCGAATCCTGATCTGGAGACAGTTCTGACTGGTTCCCGACAGCGTATTGAGAAATTGGACTACCGCTTGACTGGGCGACTGACACGGGTAGAAGGCAACGAGAAGCGCACAAGCTACAAGTTTGTCGCCAAGGCCCACTGGTTTCCCGATGGTCTGCGTTTCTTATGCGAGATCTCGGGGCCTGGCTTGGAGAAGACCCGCCTTCTTCTGAAAATGAGCGTGAGTGGGCACGTGACCATCGAGAAAATACTTCCGGGTGAGAAGGCCGCCAGCGTGTTGCCATTCGAACACTGGAACAACCCAATAGTAGGAACAGACTTCTCCTACGAAGACATGGTAGAGAGCCAGTTCTTCTGGAAGAATCAGAAACTCCTGCCACCGGAAAAGTATGGCGCAAGGGATTGCTTTGTCCTCAAGAGCATGCTCCGGCGGTCAGGATCAGTCTCACTATGATTCGGTAACATCGTGGATTGACCGCGGCATTTTGTATCCTGTGCATGTGGTTAAGACGCTCCGCGGGACGGGGCAGCAGAAGGAATTTATTTACTACGGGCTGCGGCAGGTCAGCGGTGTTTGGACTGCATCGCAGATAGAGGCAAAGCTCCAAGGCCAGCCCGGTTCCTCGATTCTTGTAATCGAGGCGGGCTCAACAAAAGCAAATCTTGGACGCAAGGACTTTGATCTCAGCCCGTCCGGCGCTCAAGAAGAGAAATGAAATAAGTCGCATCGCTTGAATTGGGCCGTTACGAGGAACTGTGCTCTCGCTGAAGTATCCACAGTGCTCGCCGTTATGGGACAAGCTCTTTTCCTGACGTCGGCGAGGCCCCATACAAGCCAAAGGGCCACCAATTCCAGTCGCCGGCAAGTCGCAACAGGGCTGGCCCAACAACTATCCGCACCACTGTGGCGTCGATGAACACTGCCCCGGCAAGCGTAAAGCCCAGCATTTGAACGACCAGAAAGCTCCCCAAGGTGAATGCTGTGAAGACGGCAATCATAATTGCCGCAGCGCTCGTGATGAGACCGGCGGTCCGCGCCAAACCCTCGATCACCGCTGATCTCTCACATAGACCGCGCCGCCGTTCTTCGAGAACTCGGGCGACTAGGAAGACTTCATAGTCCATGCTCAATCCAAAGACGATGGCAAATGAGAGAATCGGCACGATCGGGTATACGCTGCCGGTCGGTCCTTCGAGCCCAAAGAGTTTGCTACCGTGGCCATCCTGAAAAACGACAACTAGCGCACCGAATGAAGCGCCAACTGAGAGTAGGTTAAGCAGAATTGCCTTGACAGCCGCAAATAAAGAACGTAACCCGATCAGAAGCGCCAGCAAGCTCCCCAATACGACGACAAGGACCACCCTCGGCAACCGCTCTTTTACTACCAAGTCATAATCTGCCTCAAGTGCGGGAATGCCACCGACGCGCAGCACAGCGCCCTGCACGCCGGTCATCGCCGCGACATCGGAGGAGCGCACGTCTCGAACCCATTGAACCTGTTGGTTGGGCGAAAGAGTGGCGGTGGGGAGCAACTCAATCAAGGTAGCCTGGCCATCCCTGCTAAGAAAACTTTTGCGGATTGACGGTGGCAAATCGTTAGCGGCATCCGCAGTGTCAGACATTCCCGTGAGGGTCGGAAGAGATAAGACCTCCTCCGCTCTAGGATCGCTCTGGAAGCGTTTCGTCAGGCGACTGACGGCTAGCCAGCCGCCTGGCGAGAGCAGCGGAGATTTCGGCGGCAACTCCAGGACCACTCGGAGACCCTGCACGACACCAGACCGCCCCATGCCCCGAAGCGTGTGCAGTGCTCGCACCGACTCGGCTGCGGCCGGGAGCGAATCATGGTCAGGAATGCCGGGAGAGATTCTCCGTGCCTGAGATGCAAGGACCAGTAGCGGAATCCCGGCGACAAGCAAAGCTGTCCAGGGCCGGCGGGTTACGATGCCGCCCCACCGCACCCACCGCTCACTCGCCGCGCATAGGTCCCGCGTTTTAGATCGTCCGTCTGGAATACGCACTCGTGCGACATTGATGCGATGCCCCAGCAGACTAAGCGCCCAAGGCAGAATGGATGTACACAACATGACGCTGAAAGCGGTCACCAGCAGGCCAGCTATCCCAATGGAGCGCAGTTCGCTAATGGGCACAATCAGCAGCGCCGAAAATCCGATTGCAACTGTCGTAGCCGAGATGATCAGCGTACGCCCCGCTTGCCTGGCAGCAATATCGGCAGCGGGGCCGGGATCATATCCTTCGGCCAAGGCTTCGCGAAACCGACTCACCATCAGCAAGGCATAGTCGATGCCCAGGCCAAGGCCGAGCATCGTCGCCAGACTTTGTACCAGAATCGATAGCTGCAGATAATGCGCGAGTAGCGCCGCCGCACCCAATGCCATCGAGATTGAAAGGAGTCCAACTCCCAGCGGCAATAGCGCGGCCACAAGACTGCCGAAAGCCAGCACCAGCAGCACGAGAGTGACCGGCATCGCTCGTTCCTCGGCATGGGTAACATCTTCGGCACTGACCTTGCGAAGATCGAAGTTCAGTGGCGTTTCGCCCGTAATCTCCAATTTGATATTGGGATATTGCGACCTAAGCTGACCTTCCATCCAGTCTGCTTTTGCCCGTAGTTTGGGAACCAACGCCTCCACATTTTCATTGTGCGGGTCCAGCCCGACAATGATCAAGGTCCCGCCATTGTTTCCAGTGAACAGAGGATCTGGCCAATCCAGACTCGACACGGCACCCGACACTCCTGGCACACTACGCAACGAAGTGGTTAAGAAGCCCAATGCATCTGCGCCGTTGGCGGAATCCGGATCGGGAATGCCGCTGATCACCAGAATCAGTCGGTGGGCGAACGGAGACTGGAAATGCTGCGCTAGTTCCAGGTCAACTTTTTCGGATTCTCCGCCCTTGATGTGAACAGCTGTCTCCAGGCGACGTTCGACTTTGTAGGAAAAGGGCAGGAGCGCAAGCGCCATGACAAAGCCAGACATCGCCAACCAGAATCGGCGGCGAGCGGCATCATGGGCAGTCTTCGAGCTTGGCATTACCATAGGATGTCTGTGTCGTTTCCCGATTCGTCTGAAAGCAATGAAAGCGACTAATCTACGTTCATGATAAGGCGTGAGCAATGGCCACGCGCTGGCCTTCGCCGCCAGACATCTTAGCGCGGGCGATGGGTGATTCGCGTAACGACTGACACACGTTCGAGCATGCTAGTGGGCTTTGTGTTCCGCCTTTTTGCGGCGCCAGCCCTGAGACTAAGCGGCGGCTCACATCACCCATCGTCAGCACGTAAGCCAGCGCCGTCACCGCCCCTACCCCGGGTTGGGTTTGTAGTAGAAGCGCCATTTTGTCTCATTGCGCTTCCTCTTTCACGGCCCTATCCAGCGACTCCATCTGCTGATCCAGCATGGCCAACAATCCCAGCAGATCTTCCCGGCGACGTGCGGCCCATGGCTTCAGCGGAAGCTCGCGCAGCACTTGCTGTCCGGCTTTGCTCCACAACTTGTGTTTGCGCTGCACTCCCTGATTTAGGCACAGATGCTGCAACTCATTCTTCACCCGCGTCCGAATCGTTACCAGCTTGTGGCGATGCAACAACAGTTGCCGCAGCTCCCGCACCTCACTCGATGGCATCCAGATGCGCGGAAACCGGCCTTCCACCAGCAGCTTCAGAATGTGCTCCGCCTCCCGCTGATCCGTCTTCTGCTGCCGTACGTAACTGGCCCGGATCTGCGCTGCGTCGCCCACCCACAATTCGTGCCCGACCTCGGCCAGCAAGTCCACCAGCCAATGACAGTTTCCTGTGGCCTCCATGCCGATCAGCGACGGCACCGGAAGTTGCCGATAAAACCGCTCGGCATCACCCAAGTCCTGAACCAACTTCCGCTCTCCAGTTTCTCCCGTCTCCGTATCCAACCAACTCACTTGTTGCCAGCTGGGATGAAAATCACATCCTATAATCATCATGCGAAGGCTCCTTCCTCACCAGCGTCCTTGGTCCTCAACTTCAGACTACCGGGTTCGATTCAAGCCTTCGCTCTTATCCAATCAGTTTCTGGATAACTGCCGGATGGCCGACTACTCGGGGTTATCGCGTTGTGGCATAGGCGACCGCCCAGTCCGGGTCATGCGAGTTTGTGCTACAACGCGGATCAATTATGCAAGGGACCGCGCAATCACCAGTGTGATGTCATCCTGCTGTTCGCTTCCGCCGCTGAATTGCTGGACCGCCCCAACCACTGCCTGGAGAAGGGGTAGTGCTGGAAGGTGAGAGTGGCTCCCGAGGGTGTCGAGCAAACGAGACGCGCCAAATTCTTCCCCATCCGCGTTCTCGGCCTCGGTGATGCCATCGGTGTAGAGCACCAGCGTGTCACCTGCAGCAAGCTCCACTTCCGCAATCTCGCACTGCCAGGCTTCAAACAATCCCATCACGGTGCAGGTGGAACTCAGCCACTCCACCTTCGGCGTCTCCGAGACCCGATCCTGCGAGCTTCGGCTGGCGCGCAGCAGGAGCGGGGGAAGATGTCCACAATTCGCATAACGGAGCTTGCGGCTTGAGTCGTCGTAATCCGCAAAAAATAAGGTAGCGTAACTGGCGTCACCGCTATTCTCATAGAACAAGCGGTTGACTGAGGCGAGCAGTCGGGGCAGGTCGTCGACCGCGAGGGCATATTGGCTGCGCAGATTGGCTTGGAGATTCGCCATCAGCAGGGCGCCAGACACTCCTTTACCAGCAATATCCGCCAGCACCATCGCCAAGCGGCCGGGGCAAAGCTCCAGAAAATCGTAGTAGTCTCCGCCCACTTTGCGAGCCTGGATGCAACTGCCGGTATATTCAAGTGTTCTCATCGCGGGCAGCTTTTGCGGGAAAAGTCTGGCCTGCACCTGCCGGGCAATTTCCATTTCCTGAGCGAGGCGGCGATCGGCTTCCATTCGCTCGGCCATTTTTTCTGCGAGGGCTATGTTCTCCAAAGCGATACCGGCTTGCGCCGCCACGGAATCGAGCAGACGCTTGTCTTCGCCGGAATAAGGTTCCTCGGAAAGCCGCTGGCCAAGAACGAGCATGCCAATGAGATTGTTCTCACGGCTGAGGATCGGCACCAGGCATTCTGGCGCGAGGGGCGCCAGCGCGGTTGACTCTTCGGCACTGGCGGGATCGGATGTGACTTCCCACGTTTTCCCGCGGCGCGCGAGTTCGAGGAAGACCGGCGCCCTGGCCGAGAGCGTTTCGAGGGTCGCGGGGAACGTTCCGGAGATTGCGGCCAGCCGGCCGTTGCCTGATTCCAGGTAACACGCCAGGGTCTTCGGGTGCAGCGCTTCGCTCACGTGGCGCTCGATGAGCGTCGCCAACTGGCGCCGGTCGCTCACGGTGCGGGTTTTCTCCGCGAGGTCGTGCAGAATGATACGAGAGTCATAAGCGCTGCGAAAGAAGGCCCGGTCGATACGCAGGGTTCCCCGCTTCACCAGCGGCGCCGATGTCCAGACCAGGACAATCCCAAATACTGCGCTCATAGCCATCCCGATATTTGTATCCGCGCGGAGGAATCGCGAGAAGACGTGGGTGAAGAGCGCGATGGCGGAAGCTGCAACGATGAACGTCAAAACGATAAAACCCCTCTGCACCAGAACGTACCGCGCGCTGCGTCGCAGCAGCACCGGAAGCTCCATCACGCGGTGCTTCACCACCGCATAAGCAAAGGAGAGGGGATAGAGAAACAACACCAGCACCAGCCCGGTATCGAGCCAGAAAGAGGGCCGAAATCCGGTGAAATCCACGGCGGCACGTACAAGCACGATTGGCAGGACGCCGACCACGGTTCCCCACAAAATCACTCGTGATTTGCGCCGCGCTTCTGGAGGGACGGCGGCCATGAATGAATTCTGCGCCAGCGAGATCATGCCGAGAGCAAGTAACGCGTATTTCATGGCAGCTTCAATGAGATCGGAGTTGCGGCTGCCTACCAGGTGGGCGACCACTGCTGGAAAGGCTGGATCGCCTGTTCGCAAGCCGGGAATGACAGTACAGATTCCCAAGAGAAGCCCCGCCCACTTCAACCACGGGAGGCGTCGATCCAGAGGCGATTGCACCGGGAAAACTGCAAAGAAAAGATAGAAAAGGGGACACAGCATCCCGGCAAACACGGCACGAAAAACAAGCACGAATGCGCTAAGTGCGGGAGAGATCCCGGAATTGTGAAAGCCAGGGATGGCGACAAAGGCGCAGAAGAGCAATGCCAGAAGCCATGCATTTGGCTCGTCCAGCCTCAACAAGAGGACGGCGAATGCCACCAGAAGAAAAGGAATGGGGAATGATCCCGTGATTTGCTGCGCGGAGGACCTAGCCAGGCCCTCGGAAGCACTAGCCAGCGGGGCAGCTCGAAACACGCCGTGTAGAACCAGCGGCTTGGGCTCACCGCCGCGGTCTACCGTTATTTCCACCACGTCGCCTGGCCGACCATGAAGATAGGCTTGGTCAGAACCAATGTCGGTCAACAACGCCCGCCCATTTACCCCAATAATGCGGTCGCCAACGCGCAGGCCGGCGCGCTCCGCAGGGCTCCCTTCCACCACATCTTCGATTGCCTGACAGTGCGTTTTCTCGTCATACTGAGGGTCATGTTGGTTATTGAAGCCGAGCTCCACCTTCGGACGCGCCCGACGAACCGTGTACATCCAGAGGGAACCGTACGTGATCGCAGCCACGGCAAACAGAGTCGCCAATGTTGCCAGGAATGGCTTTCGGAACGACGCGCCCCCACTCATGATTTTTAGTGTCGGCTTCGCGCCGAATCTTCCCGGCAAATCCTATGCCCTGCTTCCAGATGCCGTCAACAACAACACGCTCACAGTCTCATTAGCCAGTCTGTCCAGGCAGTATAAGCAAGAAAGTCCATGAAAACACGAAGCGTACTTTGGCTTTGCGCTGGAAGCGTGCAGGATGATCTTAAGGTCGCGGCTGAAGAAATGAAAGTTGTGACGATGCTCGCACGTGTTCAGTAATCGAAGGTGCTCATTTCGAGCACGTTTGAGCCAAAAACAAAGGGAGCCAATTTCCCGGCTCCCTTTTAATTGCTTTATTTTCAGTATGATTTTGGTTGCGGGGGGTGGATTTGAACCACCGACCTTTGGGTTACGAGTGAGCTTAATCTCGTTAAATCAATAACTTACAACGGCACGGATGGCCGGTTAAGCTCACGAAAACACACAGGAAATGACTTTGACTGACAAACAAATAGGAGCGCATTGGGAGGCAATTTTGTTCGTCTACGCTTCGCTTTTGTTCCACTTCAAGCGAGCGAAACTGCTGGCGAAGCGCCCCTTTGTGCGCCTCACTTTCGCACTCATTATCGTTCGGCAGGTTTTCCGAGTATCGGGAGTCGGACAGCGCCGCCCGATCAACGTAGGAGTTTCTTGTACCACCCATCAGAGGCCCGTCTTATGTGAGTCGCGTGAAAACAATCACGCTCTGGCAGGAGTTCTGTGGTTTGGCCAGCCGACGCCGGCAACAGCCGCTCCCAATGATCCGGTCGCCAGGACCGAATTCCCGTTGCTGGCATCCAGAAAGGAGACAGTGCCAGTGGGCGCCACTGTGCCTCCTGCCTCTGTCACGGTTCCTGTCAGCGTGTAATTCCCCCAGGCCCCGGTTTCCGCAATCGATGTGGCTGTCGCAAATGGCCCAGCAGTCCCGGTCACTGTCAGCGGCGATGCGCTCGAAACACTGCCGGCATACGAATTGGTGCCGACGAACACGGCCTTATAGCTGTGGCTGCCGATCCCGGGGCGAAACTTGTAAGTGGCGGTGCCAGAACTCGTCAGTTGCGCGGTGGCAAGAATGTGAATGTCCGTGCAGTATGTCGCCGTGGCATCGCAGAAATTCACTTGTCCCGGACTGACATTGGCGCCGCCTGCTGTCACCTGGGCAGTGAGTGTCACCACCGTACCCGCGGCCACGCTACCGCTTGCACTGACGGACAGCGATGTCACTGTCGCTGCTTTCTGGGCAGAAGCCGCGCCGCCGGCAATTCCCACGAAAAGAGATGCGGCCCCTGCAAAGCGGACCGCTTGGGAGACCATCCGGTAGACGCGCGCGAATCCGAAAGAGTCAAATATCCAGCGGCAGGACGCAGAATTCTTGCGGCGTGACATGCGACACTCCGTACATGAGATCAGACTCTTCTTGCAGCACCGATAACTGGCGGTCAGGGGGGAATTTCGACGGAATTGTAACACGGTTGGTTTCCATCCCCGTTGCCGGGCAGGCTGGAACCGGGAACTCGGAGCGCCGTCGCGATGATTTTGTCAATCGTTTGGTGATTCGGCTGAGCGTTAGGTTTATCTGACGCGCTTCCCGCACCCCGGCGCCAAATAGCAGGTCTCGAAAGACGGCGGCGTGCAGCCCGTGTGGAGCAGGGACGGCAAAACGCTCTACTACCTCGACCCCTACAGAAAACTCACGGCCGTAGATATTCAGACGTCCGGGGAGGCGGTGCAGATTGGCGCGGCCAAACCGCTGTTTACCGCCGGCATTCGCCACTCCATTTCCACAGAAGCGTACGACATCGCGCGCGACGGTAGATTCCTCGTGGTGGACTCCATCACCGAGAGCACGGCTCCGGTGGTGCTGGTCACGAACTGGGACAACGAGCTGGAGAAATGAGTCCCGCCACGAGCTAAAAATTTGGGCCGAGAACTTATATGTGGCTTGCAGCAGGGATCCCCTCCTGTATGACGGGCAAACCTGAAGTAATCCCAAGGAAAGTTTACCGACAACCCAGACTGATACAACGAACTCTGTTAGATG
Organism: uncultured Acidobacteriota bacterium; assembly: GCA_963842075.1. Lineage (GTDB taxonomy): Bacteria > Acidobacteriota > Terriglobia > Terriglobales > Acidobacteriaceae > Sulfotelmatobacter. The sequence goes on from CAWJFA010000028.1 coordinate 318,664, forward strand.
AGTCCGTCGATCGGAATCGAACAGTTTGAGGGCTCCGGCCTAGGTGGTTGGAATATACAATCAATGTCAGTCACGAAGCGAAGAAAATGACCAACAGGATTATGCCGCTATCGGTCGGCGATACGCTCGGACCCTACGAAATACTCTCGCAGATCGGCGCCGGCGGGATGGGTGTCGTCTATAAGGCTCGCGACACCCGCCTCGACCGGATGGTCGCTCTCAAGGTTTCCACCGAGCAGTACTCGGAACGATTTGGACGGGAAGCCCGCGCCGTCGCCGCTCTCAACCACCCGAACATCTGTCAGATCTACGACGTCGGTCCCGATTTCATTGTCCTGGAATTCGTGAATGGGCATCCGCTGCTGTCTCCGGCCGAACCTGGTCCCCTACCTCTGAAGCGCGCCCTAGAATACGCCGGGCAGATCTGCGACGCGCTGGAAGCGGCGCATCAGAGAGGAACAGTGCACCGGGATCTGAAGCCCGCCAACATCCTGGTGACCAAGGCCGGCGTAAAGCTCTTGGATTTCGGGTTGGCGAAAGTCGTGGCACAAGCGTCGAGCAAGGGAGGTTTCCGCCAGGACGACGACACTGAAACGGTCACGCTCACCCAGGAAAACACCATCTTGGGGACGGTTCATTACATGTCGCCGGAGCAGGCCCAGGGCAAGAGCGTGGACGCGCGCTCGGACATTTTCTCCTTTGGCGTGGTCTTGTATGAGATGCTCAGCGCGCGGAAAGCATTCCGCGGCGAAAACGCGATCTCGATCCTGGCGGCGATCCTGCACATGGATCCACCGCCGCTGACGGAGGCGCCGTCGGAGGTTGCGCGCGTGGTCGCCGGTTGTCTCGCTAAGCAGCCGGCGCAGCGGTTCCAGAGCATCGCGGAGGTAAAACAGGCGCTGAAGCAAGCCGCGGCGGCTCCCGTCTCGAACCCACCTTCGATCGCGGTGCTCCCGTTCTCCAATCTCAGCGGCGACAAGGAAAATGAATACTTCAGCGACGGCTTGGCCGAGGACATCCTCAATGCGCTGGTCAAGGTGCCGGGTCTGCTAGTGACGGCGCGCACCTCGACGCTGGCGTTCGTTGGAAAGGGACAGGACATCCGCAGCATCGCGCAGGGGCTGAACGTGGAATATATCTTGGAAGGCGGCGTGCGCAAACTCGGGAGTCGCCTCCGCGTAACCGCCCAGCTGATCAAGGCGTCGGACGGATACCACCTCTGGTCGGAGCGCTACGACCGCGAGATGACTGACGTGTTCGCGATTCAGGATGAAATCTCGCAGGCCATCGTCGAAACCCTGAAACTCAAGCTGAGCGGCCAGCCGCTGCTGAACCGGCCCACTGCGGATCTGGAGGCCTACAATCTCTACCTGCGGGGACGGCATCTATCGGCCCGGCTCAACCCTGAGAGCGTTCGGGTGGCCCGGGAGTACTTCGAGCAGGCGCTCGCACGCGACTCCAAGTACGCGCTCGCATACGCTGGGGTGGGATACTTGCTGGTCATCGAAGCCGTGTGGGGGCGAGCTGCTCCTTGCGGTATTTTGCCGGACGCGAAACGGGCTTTGGAGAAAGCTCTGGAGCTGGATGGGAGTCTCCCGGAGGCTCATGCATACCTGGGCAGCGTGCTGGGATACTACGACTACGATTGGACTGGAGCCGAGCGTGAGATGAAGCGGGCTTTGGAGCTTGGCCCGGCCGTCGCCGAAGTCCATTTCTGTTACGCAATGCACTTCCTCCAACCTCTGGGACGTTTGAGGGAAGCGGAAGTCGAGTTCAACCGGGCGGCGGAGCTCGACCCGCTCTATCATCTGGCGGTGATCGGCCTGGCGGAAAATGCGTATCGCCGGGATGATCCGGACGCGGCGGTCACCCTAGCGACGAAGGCCCTCGAGTTGGACGCGACCTACTATTTTTCGCACTGGATGCTCGGGCTGGCTTATTTTCTCAAAGGCAAGGTCGAGAAGGCGGTCGATGCCGTAGAGCGTGCAGCTGAGTTTTCGGAGCGAAACCCGTGGGTGCTGGCTTCGCTGCGCAATCTTTATTCGCGGGCAGGCCGGAGCGAAGAGGCGACAGCTGTCTTGAAGGAAATAGAACAGCGCGCGCAATCGGGTTACGTGGCTCCCGGCGTATTCGGAATCATGTGCCTAGGCCTGGGACAGGTGGAACAGGCGCTGGACTGGTATGAGAAAGCCATCGAGGATCGCGATGCCATCGCGCTGTATCTTTCCACAGAGCCCAAACTAGGCCGTCTTCGGTCTCATCCTCGCTATCAGGCCCTGCGCCGCAAAATGCTTCTGCCAGATTGAACCTCAGCTCTTACAGGTTCTTGGCGTAAAAGCTCGACGCCATCTCGATAGGGAACGTATCACAGGCAATCCGGAAACTGAGGCGGCACCAGAATCATGGCTGAAACGGACTGACATTCCATCAGCCGTCTAGCGTGGCAGACCCACTGTTTTCTCGGATCAGTGTGCCAACGGTGTGCCCAATCTGAAACTGCTATCCGATTAAAGAGCCGCTATCTTTTTCAATCGCTCAAGCAATATCGAGACGCGAGCCTGGCTCGCTTGGTCGGGGAGCAGGTAGCCGGGTAATGCATCGAGAAACTCACGGGTGGCAAACAGCTTCCTGATTTCTGCCGCAATGTAGGCGCGAACATCCTCCGCCCCCGCGCGGATCTCTTCGACTAGTTCGGCTCGCCCATCCACCACGGCCATTAGATCTTCAAGATCGTGACTCGTTTGGTAATCACTCTTACCTCGACCAGCAAATGCTTCCAACTTCGTCGCGCCGAAGTAGACCGCAGTCACAACTCGGACCCGCAGGTCTGGTCCCAGTTCATGTACGAGGGCGGAATCCAAAGCCGGCTTGTACCAGCGGTTGGAAAACCCCAGGATCTTCTCGTCGAGCGGCATGACGTCCAAAGTCGTCTTCTTCTGCCGCCATCGGCAAATCGGGGCTCCTTCACTGACATCCTCCGTAAAGCCGCACCGGCGGAGCCGTTCCGAGAAATCAGCGTATGCGGCGTATGAGCTGATCTCGGCAATAGCATCCACATCGTAGGTGGGACGGACCTCCGCGGCCGCTTTGTCGGTGAGGAGAAGCGCTGTCGTGCTTCCTCCGACAAAGACCAATTCGCCCAGGAGTGGTTTGAGAAGGCGAGCCGCCTCAACGAGCAGTTCGAGATTGTGTCTTGACATCGTTTGTGCGCAGTCTGCTTATTAGCTCTTTCTCTGCGATCTTACGTTCGCGTGCTCGCCCATCCCTAATGGCATCGACCAAGGCGAGCAACTCATACAGGGCGGGATCGCGGAGGGCCGCCGCGGGAGCGGTCTTATATAAAGGTTCGAGAGCCATGCCGCGGGTTTCCCCATCCCGCCATGGCCATACGGGAGGAAGCTCATCGCCCGAGGCAATTTCATCCTTCAGCGGGGGAGCGGCGAACGAAGTTGGCAATCCGCGCGTCAGCTGTCCATGTTCCGCGGGAAATGCATATTTCACTCCATGCAGGAGGAATTCTTCGAGAGCTGAGAGATTCGGTTTTTCTTGCATCTCCAGGCCATGCAAGAGCCGAGCTTGCTGAAGACGCTTGATGGCAGCATGAATCTCAGAGGGGCTCATGTTGAGATCTGCCGCGATCATAGACATGGGCGGCCGCTTGCGTTCATAGGTGCAGAGTTTCAGAACGACCATTATGTCTTGAGGCTTTAAAGGCATGCCCTTATTCTACATTCGCGATTCGCGAATAGCGAATATAGCGCTAAACAGTTGACAATTAATGGCTTACGGCCCATCAGCCCTGTATTCCTCAATCAATTCCTGAATGCCCGCTCTTTCGAAGACGCAGTGTGCGAGGAGTGTGCCTCCCTGGCGAATCAGGGACGGCAATCTCTAGAGGAACCCAGAAAGAATTTACGATTACCTGTTCACAAGCCCGTTTATCAGTATTGATCCCGGAAAACTTCCCAGAAGCCGAATGCTGGCTCGGAATAACTTCCGGGTTGCCCGTCATCCTCATCTTGGCCATTTTCGGCGTGTTCACTCGCGTTCCGAAGCGACTACACTTCGGTCTTGGCGAAGCACTCCAAGCGTTTCTCGCTCAAAGACGCGCTTTCGATCGGGGTGGACCGGATGCAACGTAACTTTGATCCAATGCGGCAGCAGGTGGAATTTTGGCGAGCCCAACAATTGTCATCAGAAGAGGTAAAGCTGACACTATCTACCGGGCGTTCATCGAAGGCGGCCCCCGTGGGCCGCCCGGCGGCACACTCTCATTTAGAACCCAAATGGCTTTTGCGGGTGCCAGCCTCTTGGGACCCGACCACTATGACAACGGCTCGTGCTGTCACCAGGAAATTATTGCCAACTCACGCAGGAGTGACGGGCATATCGGTGTGGACGTATGATGGTGGACGAGGCAGGAAATGAGAATTGATGTATGACAACGTTGAAACTCCTTATCGTAGAGGATGACCTCGCGAGCCTGGAGCTGATGACCGAAGTCTTCACGTCCTTAAAGGCGGCGGTGCGTCCCATTAGCGACAGTGAAAAAGCGGTCGCAGTAGTAAATCAGGAAAAGTTTGATGGGATCTTCCTGGACTTGGAAATGCCTAACCTGAATGGTTTCGATCTCGCCCGCTTGATCCGCAAGTCGTCATGGAATAAATCCACTCCTATCGTCATCGTGACGGGGCGCGAAGAGCGTCAAACCATGCAACATGCGTTTGCCATTGGAGCGACCTTTTTTCTGCAAAAGCCTGTAGACCGGCAGAAGCTTAGCGTTCTATTCCGGACGGTGAGCGGAGGTATGATCGAGAACCGGCGCAAATCTACACGTGTTCCAATTCAGGCCGATGTCTCATGTACCGTGGGCGCCCGAACCGCCCGGGGAGTGAGTTGGAACCTTAGCCAGGGGGGAATGCAAGTGGAAGTGGCTGACTTGAAGCCTAAAGATGCCGTCCGAGTGTCATTTCAATTGCCAGTTTCTGGAGTCGTCATTGACGCAGCCGGCATCGTTGTGTGGACAAAGGCAAACCGACAGGGAATCCAATTCACGACCGTAAGCGCGCAAAGTCAGCAGTCAATTCGCCAATTCATCACGGATGTGGAAAGGAACGAGCGCTAATTGGATCTAGCGGCTTTCGCTCGTGTGTTTGCAGGAGCATTTGCGGCGTTTCGAAGAAGTTGCTCAATCGTCTCGGCGGGAACGGGCTTGGAATACAGGTATCCTTGCGCCAATTCGCAGCCAATATCCCTGAGCGAGTCTGCCTGCGCTTGCGTTTCAACTCCCTCAGCGACCACCTTTAGGCGGAGACCGTGGGCGAGCATGACAATGATACGAACGATTGCGCCGGTTTCGACGTCTGTATTCATGCGAGAGATAAACGAACGGTCAATCTTCAACGTATCAACTGGAAAGCCCTGCAACCGACTGAGGGACGAGTAGCCGGTGCCGAAGTCGTCGATGTCAAGATGAACGCCAAGCGCTTTCAACTCGCTTAGCACTACGGCCGACCTGTCTGCATCGCCCATGGCGATCGTCTCCGTGATCTCCAAATTGAGGCAGCAAGGGTCTAGTCCGGTCTCCTGCAAGGCCTTCCCAATCTCTAAGGCCAGATCCGGCTGCGCGAACTGCTTGGGTGTGATGTTTACATTGACGGTCAGGGGAGGATCGGATGGAAAGAGTGTCTGCCAGGAACGGAGTTGCCGACAGGCGTCATACAGAAGTTGCCGGTTCATGGGCAAGATGATACCGGTCTCATCCGCAACCGCGATGAAATCCCCCGGCATGACCAGACCTTCGGGACGCTGCCAGCGGCTGAGCGTCTCAAACCCCACAATCTTGCCGCTGTGCAGGGACACGATAGGCTGGTAGTAAACGCGGAACTGGTTCAACTCGAGAGCCCTCCGCAAGTCGGTCTCGAGCTGCAAACGTTTGATGGCGCCCTCATGCATGGCATGGTCGAACACCTCACAGCGAGCCTTGCCGCTGCTCTTGGCGCGATACATGGCAATCTCGGCGTCCCGGAGCAGGTCCGGCGCCTCCATGCCGGCGTTGTTGCCGAAAGCAATCCCAATACTGGCCGAGAGCACAATCTCTTGATCGCCGGAATCGAAAGGTGCGGCTAGTCTCTTCTGAATGCGCTCAGCGACCCGGATGGCGTCGCTGGGGTCATGAAGCTCCTCAATGAGCACCGCGAATTCGTCGCCCCCCGGCCGGGCGAGAGTACTTTCACCCATGAAGAGGTCTGTGTCTTCGGCGAAGCCCGGTCGCATAACAGTATCGGCGCTGCGCAGACCTGCCGTCAGTCGCATCGCGATTTGCATAAGAAGGCTATCCCCGGCTGCGTGGCCCAGACTGTCGTTGAAAACTTTGAATTCGTCAATGTCAATGAATAAGACGGCGAATTTGAAGTCCAAGTGCCGGCGCGAAACGGCGACGGCGCGTTGCAACCGGTCGAGAAACAGAGAGCGGTTGGGAAGATCGGTTAAGCTGTCATGAAAGGACTGGTGCGCCAACCTTTCCTCGGCGCATTTCCTTTGGGTGATGTCGCGGTTCACGATAACTAATCCCATCGGCTCACCCTCCGGGCCGCGAATGGCGCTGGCGGTAGATTCAAGAAATCGCCAGGACCCATCTTTGTGCCGGATCCGATATTCAAGCCGTTCTCCTCGCCCAGTGCTGCGAGCCTTCACCGAAGCCTCTAATACCCGCGCCCGGTCACCCGGATGAATCTGGTCCATGGCAGAAGTTGCTGCTAGTTCTTCCGGACCATAGCCAAGGATTCTCTGATACGCGGGACTGTTATAGAGGCGCTGTCCGTTAGCGTCGATCACCGCAATCATGTCCGCGGCATTCTCCGTAATCAACTGAAAGAGCTGCTCGCGTTCGGCCAGTTGGCGGCGGATTTGCTGCAACTGCCGTTGCTGGTACAAAGTGTAGATGTCGAATAACAGGACGAGCGCGGCCAGTCCGCGAACCCATTCTTGGAGATTCAACGAATAGACGCTGTCGGTGGGTTGGTGTGGACCAGGAAAAATTAAAGAAAGGATACCAAAGGTTAAGACCAGTGTAACTGCTACGGCCGAGCCCCACAGCCACCACTCTCGCCGTTCGACTTGGCGCAAGCGGAAAACAGGTGTCTTCGTACTGCTCATGGAAGTGGAGTGTTGGCTCACGGCTTGGCTGCCTGTTTTGCGATCAAATGTGCTGTCCCCCTGCCGATCTGCTTTTCGCAAGATTGAGTGGATGTCCCGCTTTGAGTGTCCGGACGGGCCAGCACGCGTTCGAGTTCCTGAGCAAGGGACCCGGAATTAACTGGTTTGGATAAGTAGCCGTCGAAGCCTGAGCTCAAGATTTTTTCGCGGTCGCCTTGCATGGCATAAGCGGTGACCGCCACGACCGGGAGCGAGACAAAGCGCGGGTTCTCTCGAAGCTTGCGTACCACGGCATACCCGTCCAGCAGTGGCATGCCAATATCCAGCAGCAGTATGTCTGGCGGAGCTTTTTCCACCATCGCCAGCGCTTCCTGGCCATCGCGGGCTTCCTCCACTATGAATCCGCGAATCTCCAGCAGTTCCCGCAACAGCTCGCGATTGACGGGATTGTCTTCCGCAATCAATATGTTCTTCATGATTGTCCGGCAGATTTGGCGAACTTGCCGCCTCCGATGACTCTTTTCAGCTCGACAATGAGTTGCTGCTGCCAGGAACCGTTCTTTTGCAGCAGACCTTGTGTCTCGCGGCTGAGTAGAGCCGCCTCTTCCGCAGTCAGGTTCTTACCAGTCATTACGAGAATGGGCAGATCTTTCAGCGCGGTTTCCTGCCTCACATGACGAATAACGTCAAATCCGTCCATGCCCGGCATTAGCAGATCGAGCAGGATTGCGCCAACAACTTTGTTCGCCAGCACCTCCAACGCACGTTTGCCACTGCGCACGCCCTGAGTCTCGTACCCGGCGGAGCGGAGGGCCTCTTGCAGTAGCTCCAAAGCTTTGGGGTCATCGTCCACCAGCAGAATAGATGAATCTTCATCAGCCGGCGACAGCACATGCCTGCGAATGGCTTCCAGCAGGGCGGGCCGAAGAACTGGCTTGATGAGATAGTCGGCAGCACCCAGGGCAAAACCCACCTGCTTTTGATCCACAATCGAGAGGATGATGATCGGGATGTGGGCGGTCTCAGGGTTCTTTCGGAGCGCTGCCAAGGTTTCGAAGCCACTGCTCCCGGGCATCAGCACATCCAGGGTGATTGCATCCGGACGCAGCTGTTGAGCTTTCTTGACAGCTTCAGTTCCCGACTCGGCTATCGTAACTCGGTACTCGGGCTCAAGGTAGCTGGCCAGAAGCTCACGCGCCGAGCTTTCGTCATCCACAATCAGCACCAGCGGGGTGAGACGGCCTGACGGTGTAAGAGCGGAGGTTCTTGCTGGTTCAACTGACTGGCGGGGCACCTTCGAAGTGGCCGCTACGGCGGGAAGGCTGAAGGTGAAGCGGCTGCCTTTTCCAAGCTCGCTCTCCACTGAAATCTGGCCTCCTTGTTGCTCAACCAGTCGTTTCGTGATGGCAAGCCCCAGTCCTGTGCCTTCATGCGTCCCCTCGGTGTTATCGTCAACTTGTCGAAATTCGTCAAAGATGACTTTCTGGTCTTCAGGCCGGATGCCTATGCCCGAATCTGTTATTGAAACACGCACGAAATCCAAATAATCGACACACTCGAGGGCTACGAGGCCGCCTTTGGGCGTGAATTTGACCGCATTACTGAGCAAGTTGTACAGGATTTGCTTAAAACGCACGCGATCCGCCTTAGCCAAGGACTTGCTCTCGACGTTCTGTTCAACCCGGATGTTCTTGGCCATTGCCAAAGGCCGGATAGTGGAAAGCACTTCCGGCAAGGTGTCACTGACAAGAAACTCTTCGCTGCGCAATTCCAACTGCCCGGCCTCAATCTTAGAGAGATCAAGAATGTCGTTGATTAACTGCAACAGATGCGCCGAGCCCTGCTTGATGTGATTGACGAAGCGCTTCTGCTTGTCATTGAGTTGGCCCGGAGTCCCTTCTGCAAGAAGATCTGAAAAGCCCACGATCGCATTCAGTGGCGTACGCAGTTCGTGACTCATGGTGGCTAAAAACTTGCTCTTTAGCTTGGTAGCACGTTCGACCTCGCGATTGCGAAGCTCAAGTTCGTGATTGCTGGCAGCAAGCTTCTCGGTGAATTTGCGTTTTTCTGCCTCGTCCCTTGTTCTCTGCGTGACGTCCACTGCAACAATTACTTCCGCTGCGCGGCCCGCAAAGTTCATCGCGTAAGAGGTAATTTCTACGTCAATATCGGTTCCGTGTTTTCGCCGATGTTTCCAGATTCCGATCTTCTCCTTTCCATCCCGGACCGTGCTGATACTTTCGAGCAGCCGGGGTACGTCCTCAGGCGGACGAATGTCTTTAATGGTCATCGCCAGGAATTCTTCACTGGAATATCCGTACTTCTGCACTGCAGCGCGGTTTACGGCCAGAAATCGCAGCGTCTCCCGGTCATAGACCCAGGTCGGATGCGGATTATTGTCAAACAATTTGCGATGCCGCTCTTCGGTTTCCCGCAGCAACTCCTCCGCACGCTTGCGCTCGGTAATGTCGCGGGTGATCTTGGAAAATCCACGCAATTTGCCGGTGCTGTCAGTTAGGGCAGTAATGACGACGTTGGCCCAAAATCGTGATCCGTCTTTTCGTACCCGCCAGCCCTCGTCCTCACAGCGGCCCTCAGCCATGGCTGTTTGAAGTTCGTGCTGAGGTTTACTACTGAGCAGGTCTTCTTGGGGATAGAAGCACGAGAAATGCCGGCCTACGATTTCCTCGGCCTTGTAGCCTTTGATGCGTTCCGCTCCTTGGTTCCAGCTGGCAACGTGTCCTGTGGGATCGAGCATGAAAATGCCATAGTCTTTCACATCGTTTACGAGCAGGCGAAAACGCTCTTCGCTCTCGCGCAGTGCTTCCTCTACCCGCTTTCGTTCCGTCACATCTCGGGCAGCGGCATAGATGATCTTCTGCTCGGGGGCCGAGACGGCATTCCAGGAAAGCCATTTGTAGGAACCGTTCTTGCACAAATAGCGGTTCTCAAATGCAAAAGTCACTTGCGGATTCTGCAGCCGTGAAGCTTCGGACGCGGTCGCCTGACGATCGTCGGGATGGATAAACTCCAGGTACGGCTTTGCCTTCAGTTCCTCCGTCGTAAAACCAATAGCTTTTTCCCAGGCTGGATTCAGGTTCTTGAAGAACCCATCAAACCCAGCTATGCAAAACATATCTACTGATAAATCGATAAATCGGCTGCCCGTCTCCAGTTGGGAATAGAGCGAGGCCATGAAAGTACTTATTCCAAGACCGACCACAACAAAGACCAATCCAAGAAGCCAGACGCGGCGCTCCACTGCCCAAACACCCAGCTGTAAGGCAGACAAAGGCTGTTCCACCAGAACGCCCCAGCCGTATGAACCTACAGGCCTGTATCCTGCGAAGAACACTTCGTTCCCATGTACAAACATTCCATGCCCGGTGTCGCCTGCGCGCAGCCGTTTGACGGGCTCATACCCGCTCAAATCAATTGGTGCCGAGTAGGAATCGATGTTCGGACGAGCCGACAAATGACCGTGCTGGTCCACCAGCGAGATGGTCCACGCACCTTCAATCCTGGTTTCCACCAGATAGCGGCTCATGGTATCCAGGGTGTATGGAGCCATGAGAATCCCAATCGGCTCGCCCGCTTGGTCTTCAATTGGAACTACAATGGCAACAACCAACTGATAAGGTGCGACAGCGGTTTGATAGACCTCAGAAATATAAGGCTTCCATTGGCGGGCCACACCTTTGTACCAGTCCCGATATGCAAAATTGCGGTTAAGCACAGTCGGCTCGGGAGGACAGACCGCTCGCATCGTTCCGTCGAGGTCATATGCGCTGACAAAAGAGAAGTCCGGATGCAAGTTGCTTGCTTGCTTCAGGTCCCATTCGACTCCGTCAAAATCTTTCTTCTTCCAGGCCTCGAGAAATTTCCGGCGGGTGGCAATAGACTCCAGGAACGCAGTGCTCTGGCGAAAGTTTTCCTCCACCAGAGTGGCTGAGACGCGGGCAATCTGCATACTCTCGGTTGCAGCCTGGTTTTCCGCTTGGTGCCTTAAGACTTGACCTACGGAGTAGGCAAAGATTGCGATCGGCAGGACCATCAGCAGCAGAAAAAAAGAGTACAAACGCCATGGTTTTTCGGATACCCACTTGCCGATCTTGGCGCGCCTTTTCATCGAAGCCTCACCATTTGGAACCCGCTGTCCGGTCATCACCGCGTTGTCTAGCTTTTCGGTGTTGTTACATCTTGATTTTTCGCGGGATCGAGCCGGAAAACTAGCTGCCAGCTACCGCTCCACGTGAGAGGAAATCCGCCGTTCCTGTCCTGACCAGCCGCTCGAATTGATCGAAGATCCTCGGATCCCACCATCCCTTTGCCACTTCCTCTTTCATTGTTTGCAGTGCGTCGGTGATGGAGAACGCTTTCTTATAGGGTCTGTCGGTGGTCAAGGCGTCATAAACATCGACAATTTGCAGAACGCGTGCGGTAATTGGAATCGACTCGCCACGGAGGCCATCGGGATAGCCCGAGCCATCGAGCTTCTCATGGTGATGCCGGATGATCGGAAGAACAAAACGGAAAGACTTCAATGGCGCACAAATGCGCTCGCCAACCACCGAATGCTCGCGGATGATTGCCCACTCGTCGGGGGACAATCGGCCAGGCTTCAGCAGAATCGCATCCGGCACGGCGATCTTTCCAACATCATGTACAATTCCAGCACGACGCAGCGCTGTAATTTGATCCTCGGGAAGCCCCAATTCTTCCCCCAGGCGAGCCGAATATTCTGCCAGGCGTTCGCAGTGACCGTGCGTGTAGGGATCTTTGCCTTCAATGCTTCGCGCCAGCGAGAACAGTACCGATTCGGCTCGCTCCAGTTCGTCGGTGCGTTGTTTAAGCCTTAAAAGGGATCTCACGCGAGCGAGCAGTTCAGTTCTATCAACTGGGCGGCTTAAGAAATCATCGGCTCCCACCTTGATGCCCTCGATCCGGTCCTGTCTGTCAGACAAGGCCGTAATCAAAATTACGGGTATCAAATATGTATCTGGGTTATTTTTGATTTTTTCGCAGGCCTGAAAGCCGGTGAGACGAGGCATCATCACGTCCATTAACACTAGGTCCACTTGGGTTTTGATTAACTGCTGTATGACCTCCGCGCCGTCGGAAGCAGTAATGACTTTGAATCCTTGAGTTGTAAGGAGCTCCTCTAGTAATTCGCGGTTCGGAGCTTGGTCATCGGCGACCAGGATGGTGCCAGTAACAGATTGAGAGGACTTATACAACATACATTTATTCCATTGAGAAACTCGTCGCTTAGAGAGTGGCACAGGAAGATCAACAACTTCTAATTACCGAGGTCACACCTATGGCTGTTGTTCGGATTTCGTAACAAAATCAGAGGTGGTAACTAATTTGAGAGATATCTCGTGACAGACTAGGCCAATGGTTGAGCGCGCGCACATGTTGGCAAGGATGGAAAGAAGTTGTTCGTGGTGGGGCGAACATTTCGTGGCGAGTTGGTGCGATATGACGCGAAGTCCGGCCAGTTCTCACCCTTTCTCGGAGGCATATCAGCGGAATACGTTGACTTCTCGAAAGATGGCCAGTGGATCGCGTATGTCTCGTATCCCGAAGGCGCTCTGTGGCGCAGCCGGGTTGACGGGAGCGAACGATTGCAACTCACCTTTCCACCCGGGTATGCCGTAAACCCGCGCTGGTCGCCGGATGGCAAGAAGATCGTATTTTTCGAAATGTTCGCAGGCAAGCCTGCCAAGATCTTTGAGGTTTCCCCGAAGGGGGGAGCGCGAGGGCACTGATGCCCGACGATGCAAACTCGGAATGGGACCCGGTGTGGTCGCCAGATGGGAGTCAGATCGCCTTCGGCGGCAGTTCCGCAAATGCTGCGTCGAGTATCTCTATTCTTGATTTGGCGACTCACAAAGTGTCAGCTCTGCCGGGATCACAAGGCTTGTATGCACCTCGCTGGTCACCGAACGGTCGCTACATGCTGGGGTTGTCAGAAGATGAAACAATACTTTTCCGCTTCGATTTCCAGACGCAGAAATGGACTGAGATAGAGAAGGGCGCGGTCGCCTGGCCAAATTTTTCGAAGGACGGGCAGTATGTTTATGCCCCGTATGGCCGCGGTGCGAGTGGCGTGCTCAAGATTCGCCTTAGCGACGGCAAGGCGGAACCAGTGGGTGACTTGAAGAATTTTGTGGGTATTGGCCACTTTAGCGATTCCTCGATGTCTCTCACTCCCGACGAGTCACTCTTGCTGTTTCGCGATGCTGGAACTTCCGATGTGTATGCCCTCGACTGGGATGAGCCGTAAGCAGCACCGGCGTATCGACCGCGCCGCTTACAAAGGTTTTCTCACCTCTGGAAAAGACAACGACTAGGACAGATCTGGCGTGAAGGAAGCTAGCGGGGAATGCGCGAACCTGCAGTAGCTTGGGCTTTATACCTGCAGACTGTTGCTAGGTTCGGGCAAATGACGGGCAACCCGGAAACTGTCGCTCTAAAGACGCGAACGGGAGATCTCGGGTCAAAGGCCCAGAAATCTCCGGTCGTAAATGTCTTTAGCTTTATGCGTAGAGTTGCAGGCTGCTGCTGTTCGCATGTTCCTGGGCTTCTTCCGACTCAGCGTCCTTACCTTTAAGGTAGGTGAGCGTCACGTCCGGCGATTCGTGGCGGAGGGATTCGGATCGTCCTAACGCAGGGCCACGCCACTTAACGTCCGGATGGCCGACAAACCGGTAGTGATTGCCAGCGCGCCTATGGGATGCCTGGAGCTGGCGTAGAGAGGCCCCTGCCGGTTACGTGAAGTTGAGCGCCTCCAGGCCCCCGCAATGCGCGGCCCGGAAACACATCCGGCACGATCTTGCCTTCGTCGGCAACCACGATTCCTCCGACTACCAAATAGCGGACGCCTGCGCTCGGCTCCATCGGCTTGGCGAAGGTGGCGCGGTCAGTGATGGTCGCGGCGTCGAACACGACAATGTCGGCGTCTGCGCCCTCCTGCAATCTGCCTTTTCGCAATGCCGCCGGGGTTGAGCGCTCGAGCATCTGCGCCGGCATGAGACTCATTTTTCTCAGCGCATCCATCAGAGTTAAAGTCCCTTTTTCGCGCACGTATTGGGCCAGCACACGCGAATAGGTTCCCGCGTTACGGGGATGGTTTGGGAGGCCGTCGCTGGCGATCATCACCAGCGGGTGACGGATTACTTTGTCCAGCACCTCCTGCGTATTGGAGAAGATCAGCACCGTGGTAGGGGTACTTGAATTGTGGAGTTCGTCGAAACGCTCTTTGGTAAGGTGCTCGCCAGTGCTAGGAAGAACCAGATCGTTGTAGCTGATGCCGCCTTCTTTTTCCTGCCAGCCGGGATTGAAAAGCGCGGAGTTGATAAACGTCATACCTGCGATGTAGGGATAGGCTTCGGTAGTGACATCGAGGCCGCGGGCCCGCGCGCCTTCAACCATGGAGAGGCATTCGGGTGCATCGCGCAGGCAAGAACTGTTGATGTGCACAGTGTGCAATGGAGCGCCCGTGATGGCGAACGCTCCGATTACTTCACTTAAGGACTCGATGGAGGAGCCGGGATCGACGCGGCTGGAGCTGCGCACGTGAGTGTAAACCGGAACTCTCCGCTCGGCGGCCAGACGGAAGGTATCAATGATTTCCCAGCGGGTGGCTCCGGGGGTGTACTGGATGCCCATGCCGATAGACAAGCCGCCAGCGTCGAGTTCGTAGCGCAGGCGATCTTCGATCCGCGAGAGTTGTTCTGGTGTCGCGGGCTGGTCGGTCGCGGGTCCGCTCTTGGGAAGAATTTCAGCCTCTGGAATTGGAGTGCCGAATACCAGAGCCCGCGCTGCAGCATGGCTGGCGGAGGTGCCGTAGTGAATGAGCGAGCGCCCCTCTTTCGCTTTGAGGAACTGAGCGACATCGGGCGCGCCGATTTCCAGTTCGAGCGCGGTGGTCACGCCGTCGAGCGCTTTCACCCGCTGGCTCTCCATCTCCTGACCGTGCTGATGCAGGTCAATGAATCCGGGAGCGACGACCAGGCCGCTGGCTTGGATGACACGGCGTCCGCTCAGCGCGTCGGACGAGATGCGGACAATCTTGCCGTCGAGGATGCCAACGTTGCGCACGGCATCGAGGCCGGTTTCGGGATCCATAACACGTCCGCCTTCGAGCACGAGGTCGAACTGTTGCGCGGACACGATTGTGGTTGATAACGCGAGAAAGAAGAGAAAGAGAATCAGCTTGCGCATGGTTGCTCCGACTGACGAGCGATCATAGCAGGAGGGCTCCCGTTGCAGGCTTTCCCCCGTTGCGGACGGATGACGGGCTAAGCGGAAGTTATGCCCTGGGACGGACTCTCAGCGACGCTAGCCAAAAGTCGGCTTCTGGGAAGTGTTGGGCTGCCTGCCCGAAGACCCCCTGCGCAATCGCCTCGCAGTCCGCCGCCGCTTCGCGGGAGGGCGCTCCCGACGGGCTCCCAACCGTGCCTGCCATTCATTCCGCCACTTCAGCGCGTCAGCAAAATGAAAGCCAATCTTGCCTTCATTCCCTAACGTCCCTCACGAGAAGTTCAAGGATCTCGCGCTCCGACTTTTCCGCGACACGCAGTTATTCAAGCGCCCTTAGATCGACGTGGCGCTCAATGGATTGTCTTACGAGATTGCGGAGTCTCGCAGGCGGAATGGCATCGACTTCTACGCTATTCCCCTGAAATTCCCTGGCGCGCGAGTCAGTACTCTTGGTAGGACGGCTCGGCAACTTCCAGTTTATGATCTGATCAGGTCTGACAGCTATGCGGACAAAGTGGATTTCCGCACCGGTTGCAAACTCCCTCAGTCGTCTTTCTACGTTTCGAGAAATGTCTAGTCCGGATGGATCGTGGTCTCCAAGATAATACAGGAAGGCAGGCTTCGCGCATTCGAGAATTGCCTCTGCCGCGGAATGCAGGTAACTGACACTTGGATATCCCCGGGTCACCATTAATGGAACATCCCACTCCGCAGTCTCCTGGTAAATTACGCCCGCCAGTGCATCCTTCTCGAGCCAGATCTCCACGTAGGATGACTGGTTATCCCAGGTGGCACGACGATAGCTCTCCGCAGTCGTTCTCAATGCCTGGCGCATTGACGAGAACGTCCTTGGTTTCCTCATCCAGCGTGTATTGTCCGCGATCGAAAGGAAAGGGAGTGTGCCATCAAGCCGCATCTGTGTGAGCAATCTCACTACGGTGTTTTTGTACTCGTTCTCCGTTTTGTCGATGGTGCCGAGAGTAGTCAGCTGGTAAAACACCTGCCTGACTGTCATCGGGGCGTTTTCCTGAACCACACGCGTGATTATGTCCCTCAGTCTCTTCATTTCACTTAGCGGCCTGCGAGTTCTCTTTATCGGTCTAGACTGATTAATCCTTGTGCTGATCTTTTTTCTTTCCATAATAATCTTCGGGTCCGCGCTGCGCGCCGCGACTACAAATACTTTTCTGCTTCGATACTTTTGTCTCCAACCCCATCGCTCTGTTCGATAAGCGTATTCGTCTCGCCGAACTGCCGACCTTTTTGGGGTTCCTCCTCTTCAGCGGACCCAAAAATGACTTCAATATTTGGCACACATTCATGAGCGTCGTCTTTCTGACCCAGATAGGTTTTCCCCAACCAGATCAGCATTACAACACTGCCCCTCTCTGCAGCTCGAACCTGCAGCCGCCGAAGCTTCAATTTCAGCATCGCCCTCCCTTTGTCGATTTGTGTTGCAAAACGCCGATGTAAAGTAGAACGGTCGACTCCGAATGGTGAGAAATGGCGAAATTCCGGGAATAAAGGTCGGGAAGCTCTGGCGCTATCGGAAATCGACGCTGGACGAGTGGGTGCGCTCCAAAGTAAACTCCTTTCGCCATCCGTGTCGCAAATGAACGGAAGGAGCGGAAAATGCATTTGCGGCAACGGTATCAGCACGGGTGTCTCACAAGAAAGACACGCACCCGTGGCGGAGACGTTTGGGAATTTCGCTATTACGAGACGACAACAGAAGGGCAGCGCCGCCGACGGTCAATACTCGTCGGAAGTGTTGCCCGATACCCCACGGTAGGAGACGCACTACGCGAGATTGAGCCGCTGAGGCTCAGACTCAACATCGAATCCCGCCTGGGTGGGCCGGTTACGATCAATGCCCTGATCGGGCGCTACATCGAGCAGGAATTGCCGGAACGACACTCAACAAGGAGGTCGTATCTGACTGTTCTGAATCGCTGGATAAAACCTCGCTGGGGAGAGTATCTCCTCGAGGATGTAAAGACGGTCGCGGTGGAACAGTGGCTGCGGTCGATTCAGCTGGCGCCCAAGAGCAAGACTCACATTCGCAGTCTCATGCACCTCCTTTTTCAGAACGCGAGAAGATGGGAAATGTTGAGCGGCAATCCCATCGAGCTGGTCCGCCAGAGCGGCAGGCGGCTTCGCATACCTCGCGTGCTGACAGCTGCGGAAATCCGTTTGCTCCTCGAACAGCTGGCCGAGCCATACCACACGATGGTCCTCGTGGCGGCGTGTCTCGGTCTTCGGGTGAGTGAAATCATCGGACTCCAGTGGGGCGACTTTGACTGGGACAGCATGACGGTGATGATCCAGAGATCCGTTGTGCAGTGTCAGGTGGGCGAGACGAAAACCGAAGGGTCAGCTCGTCCACTGCCAATCAATCCAGGCCTCGCGGCACACTTGCGGGAGCTGCACAAGAGCAGCCCCTACAGTGCTCCGGGAGACTGGGTCTTCGCAAAGGGTGGCGGTCAGCCACGCTGGCAGGAGACGATCCTGCAGCGCCAGCTGAAACCGGCGGCGTTACGCGCGGGCATCGGAAAAGTCGGCTGGCACACGTTCCGTCACACATACTCAACCATGCTGCGCAGCGCCGGCACCGACATCAAGGTGCAGCAGGAGTTGCTGCGACATGCCAACATCCAGACCACAATGAACATTTACACGCAGGCGGTCTCGGATCAGAAGCGTGCCGCGAACAGCAAGGTCGTGGAGATGGTGCTGTCAAGCGCGAAAATAGCACCTAAACAGCAGGTTTCAGCGAATGGGAGCCGAACGGGAGTCAGTTGCGACCTGTCGCAACTGCGGCAAACAGCTTCAAGTGATTGAAGGGGAAGTGCTTGAGGTTGGTTGCGGGGGGTGGATTTGAACCACCGACCTTTGGGTTATGAGAATTGAGATCATACTCTAAGTGCTGTCGAATCAACGCACCCAAAAGCCAGAATTCACTCCCACAACGCATTCTGTCACCTTAAAATCCCACGCTGTGGGGAAGGGAATTATCCATGGAGTTTGTCACCTTATTCGCAACAGAGCGTACTAAGAAACGCAGTCACCACAAACCAAAGCCCATAGGCCCCAGACCTCGACTAGGGCCGGGAAGTGGAAGGAGCGGTGGGGCTCGTGGAGCTACGCACTACAGTAGACACGTCAAGTGGGTACCGCCTGGAACGAAGCCCGCCGATTGTTATATCTGCCAGCTCGGCAGTTGGAGGAAAGCACGAAGGCTCCAAAAAAGTGCCTTCTTCGACCCGAATTCTGATCCAGTACTGCGTCAATTTCCGTGCCTTCCAGGAGACGTGGCAGCGCTCTTCTATGGGGACCCAGACGACTACGTGAACGAGTATCGATATTGGTCAGTGCCCGAACCCGATACGCGGTTCCTTTATAGGTGGAAAGTTTTGACCGACGAGACAAAGTATCGGTTTCTGAGATTCGCCATCTACGTGGACGGAATTATTGAAGCAGATCGTGCGAGAGTCAGTGCCGAGCGTGAAGCAGCCAGGGCGCTGATCAAAAGCAATCTCACTGGCGTAGAAATCTAATAACACGCATCAGGGCTTTCCCCCCTTCCTCTTTGTGACAAGCAGAGATTCGCTGTAAATCGTTGAAGGGCATGGGGTATCTTTTTGCTCTTAAAACGCGGGTTTGACGTGTCTGTTTACTCATGTTATAATACTAAAGGGGTAAACAGTGACGACCTATTCTAATGCCGCTCAGATCGAGCTGACTCGGGAAAGTGCCGAGCTCGAACGGCTCCTGGAGCCAATCACGATTGAGTTGAACGCATTCCCACTCAGAGTGAACAAGGCTCGCTGGCAGACGAACTACGACGCCGCGGATTACATAGCCGGCAGCTTGATCCAGTATTGCCGGTATCTAGCCAAATCTGATTTATTCCGCCCCAACTCTCCCGCCGATTGCCGAAATGCTTTAGGGATCGAGAGTTCAGATAAAGACACCCTTACAGCGTTGGTCAATAACGGCAACGACTTGGCCGAGGCTGTGCTGGATGCCAGGTCAGCTATTGCTTGCCTAGGCCAGTTGAGGAAATGGACAACGATCGCAGAATACGGTTCCGTGCAACCAGTCTGGTGCTCTCTCGGCACCCCGCATGGCCGCTACACCTCCGAGCGACCCTGTCTTAACAATAGGATTCGACCGATAAGGCAGACCATCGAGCCAGACCCAGGGTTCTCCTTTTTGAGTATGGATTTATCCCAGGCCGAGTACGTCGTGTGGACTTCCCTTTCAGGAGATCTGAACCTTAGCGAACTCTTTCTGAGTGGTCAGGACTTCCACGCCGCAATGGCGGAGCAAGTTTTGACTCTCGTCCCAGATTGGGACCTACGAGGCCAAGAACCACGCCAGGCCGGGAAGACCCTCAACTTTTCGATCCTCTATTTAATGATGCCATACACCCTTGCCATCAAGCTCGGCTGCTCTCAGGCCGTGGCTCGTCGAATCATCAAGACCTATTACAAACGCGCAAAGGGTGGGATTAGGTATATCCATCAAGTCCTGTCTGGTGCTCACGAACTCGGCTTCGTAGAGACTCACTTCGGGCGGAGGCGATACTGCGGTGAGTACCTTAATGGGGCCAGCGACCGAGAGAAGCACGAGATCGAGAAGACCCTGTGGTCTCACGTGAACGCCGGCACCGCGGCCGAACTGGTCAAATTCAAGCAGGCCGATATTTGGGAAACACTACGCCGAGAGGGTTTCACCGCAACCCAGGTTCGTCTGTCTCTCAACATGTATGACCAACTCGTGTGGTCTGTTCGGGACGATCTGATTCCAGAAGTTCAGCCGATCGTCACCGAAATCTGGAACCGCCGAGTACCCGGGTTTTTGCCGTTCAAAAGCACTATCACAACTGGAAAGGATTGGGGTGAGCTATGACCGAAGCAATGACTGCTGAACTGATCGACCACATTCTGACCAACATAGGCCAGGACAATCTAACCGAATGGGAGAAAGACTTTGTGGACAACGTTCGGAGCTACTGGAAACGCCACCATACGCTGTCCGAGAAGCAACAGAAGCGCCTGCGTGAGGTCTGGGAGGAATCGCGCAACGCCAAAAGAGTGTTCCGCGAGAAAAGTTAAATTCTTCTCAATTCCGGCATTTCTTCCCTCTTGAGTGTTGATATGCAAGGAGTATCTCGCCGTCCGTTCGAGAGTGATTTGACAATGTTATAGCTCTATGCTATAATAGAATAGGGCAGATATTACTCACCCCTCGGGGAGGAACAAGATGTCGCCATCAACTGTGAAGCACTTAATAGAAAGCCTGACGCGTTCGCAACGCAACACACTACGAGTTCTGCTCAGTGTGGAGGATGGTACGTCGCTCTTACGGTACGAACTCGGCGCCGGAAAGCTCGAACCAATGCCAGAGCACGTTCGCAAAACGGGTCTTGCTCGCGCCGGCAGAACCGCCGCGCTTTTCCATCAGAAGAAGCACGTAGCTGCCAATTTGAAGGTGACCCGATGATCCGAAAACTGGCCGATCTACAAGCATTGTGCCGAGAACTGGACCTGCAAGTACGCGTAGGTCCGCGAAAGGCAAAAGCGGATTACTTGTTGGCTCTCCGGGAACACTTCTTGAGAAAGGATTATCTTGAAGGTCCACCATTTGAGGAGCTGACTCCTATGCTTTCTTTTCCGTACTGGAACCTGAAAGCACCGGAACGGGAGCGCATTTGGGGTGATCACAACGACTGGGTGGCACAGGAAAAGTTCAATGGCTGTCGCGTGATCGTCCATTTTGTTCGCGGCGTAGGAACGTTCGCCCACAGCAGGAACATAGATTCGCAGAAGTACCGACGCTCGGATCTCACATACCACCTGCTGTTTGCGGATCTGATTCCAGACTTCTCAGCCACTGTGGACACAGAAGCCGTGATAGAGAAAAATATCGACACCTCTCCATTTACCCCCAAAGGCTCGAAAATTCCACCCTCACTACAAGCTGTGGCCGCGGTTCTCGCTCTCCGACCCGAATCCGCCAGGTGCCTACAGGTGGAGCAGAACGCTCCGTTGATGTTCAAAGCCTTCGATATTCCTCGCTGGGACGGCAGAGACTTCCGTCCGAAGAAACTCATTGAGAGGCTGCCATACTTGAACGATTTCCTAACCGCCATCAATGGGACCCCGGCTGGACAGTACTTTGAGGTTCCGCCCACCCAGCTTTACGCCAAGAAACTCTTTTTTGATAGAGTCCTGGCGAAAGGTGGAGAAGGTGGGATGTTTAAGAATCTGAATAGTCCCTATGTGGACTCTTCCAAACGGAGTCGCAAGGGCTGGGTCAAGGTAAAACGCAGTGTGGAGCTTGACGCCTTTGTCTCCGGCTTTGAACCGGGCAAACCAAACGGACGATGGAAAAATAAGGTTGCCACGCTTCTATTCTCGGTGGACACAGAGTCCGGTCTCCACCTGATAGCCAAGGTTTCCTCCATCTCCAAGCGGAACCGAGCTATGATCACGGTTAGAAGCAAGGAAACCAAAGAGATTTCTTTGCACCCAAGCATGATCGGGAAAACTGCCCACCTGGTGGGTCTAGAAATCACCCCCAAGAGTCTCAGGCTGCTCCACCCCAAGGTCGTGAGGTGGAACCACCTAGGGGTTGATGCCAAGACCAGGTGCACCTATAGCATGAAGGATATACGTACTGGGCAAATGGCTCTCCCCCTGATCAAGCCGGCTACCCAAGAATCCCCCGAAAATGCTCACTAAGACGCATAGGGGCGCGTTCTTTTGAACTGAGAACGGGCGCTCCACCTCTGTAAGGTAGGATAGCCAAAGTCTCCACACTACGGCTTTTGAACCGCGCCAGGGCCATTCCGGTCCTGGCTTTTCTTTGCTTGGAAAAATAGTGTTGTTAGCTACTAGCTTATAGGCGTAGCTGTTAGCTGTGTCCTTTAAGGATAGGAACGGACAGGAGCCGAAAGCGGGAGGTTGACCAAGAGCCGAAGCCGTGGAGACTGAGGACGCATAGCGGAACCGCGAAGCCATGTCTGGTCAGCTGGACTAAACGACGTAAAACCCAAACAACGAAAAGCAACAAAACAGCTTATTGGACTAGGACAAAATAAGGACTTGGATATGGATTTTCAGGAGACGTGTTTTCCGTAGTGTGTCTGTGTGATAGGAGGGTCAGGTCTATCCTGGCCTTCCTTTTCTGATCTGGGTATAAGTGAAGAGGAGGGGTGTGTGCTGCATATTAATGTGGGACTCTATACTCGCGTTCCGTTAAAACGTCGTGTTTCCGGTGACAACAGAAGGCCGGCTTCTAGGCTATTCAGGATCGTCGCCTTCGCCCTCATCTCACGCTCCCGCAAGCACCTCCTTTCTTTCCACTGGTCTTTACGTAGACAAAGGCTCAAGAACGGCACCACGCACTATCGTGCTTTTCGTATGGATGAAACCGCAACCGGAAAGAGGTTTGGAGTCTACCTTCACCGGCAGGTCGCGGAAGAGATGGGCCTCGATCTTTCCCAAGGCAACATCATGCACCACCCCGACCCAGACGGGTTAAATTGCTCTGATGGCAATCTCTGCATCGACACCACCGGTCGTCAGAACCACGCCGACCGTCACAAGACTCCCGGCTCTAGCCGCTTCAAAGGCGTCTCCTTGGAGAAGAGAACAGGAAAGTGGCTAGTTCGGATATACGCGCCACACTCAGGCCCCGGCAGAGGGAAGCAACTAAACCTCGGTACCTTCACCTCCGAAATCGAAGCAGCCAAAGTTTATGACACTAAAGCCCGTGAGTTATTTGGCTGTTACGCTCGATTGAACTTCCCCGGACCAGGAGAAAGATCAGGTCTTGTGTGACGCTAGCGGGGTGTTAGAATCGCGGCCGAATGACCTGGAGCCGGACATGAAACAACTGCCCGACATTCTCACTTCCGCGACCTTTGTCTTGGTTCAGCCTGAAATGGAGAAGCGACGTTCTCCGTTAGTGAGTATTCCGCCCTCCGGGCGGGGATTTTCAAGGCATGGGGGTCTTTCGATCCGATGGAGGTTGGGCGGCGCAAGAACGAGTCCTCACGCCCCCGTTCATCGGCTCGATGAGCCCTCCGGGTTATCCCTCGGCATGGTTGCGTCCCCGCAGTGCCCGCTTCCGTTTCACCCGGCAGGTTCATTGTAGCTCCGCAACGACCTGCCGTTTCTCAACATCCGCTTTGGCCCTGATTCCGCCAGAACTCAGACCGGGCCGGACCCGAATCGTGAATGTAATCGCTTGCTTTCGTCACTTGTGCTGGGAACTCAGGGACTTTCGGTGGGGTCTAGACTATTTGATGTGATCGACACCTATTCAAAGAGAACTGATACCCACCCTCGATTTCGCGCCACCTTGCGCTGGGTGGCTCGACTGATCCTCCTATCGATTGCTGGTAGCTGGCTATTCCTATATCTCGACTCGGCCTATCAGCGTCGTAGAGCAGAGGCGTTCTTTGCTGACCTAAGGTCTCTTGACTTCGCGACCGCCGGCTTTCCCGAGGTTCGGGACATCATGATTCGTAACGGGGGCACTGCGATGCAGAGGAAATTGCTGCCTCGGGCTCCTGATCCAGACAACCCGAGGGTCGATGACCACGGGAACGTGACCTTCCCACGGAGGCCCCAGACCACGTGCACGCCGCGGGATTGCTGGTTTCTGTTGCAGATCATGACTCAGCTTCCACGGATTCCGCTACTAGACAGAAAGGCAAGACTTTTTTATACGACTCTTCCTTATATCGGGGTCCGTTCGTGGGTTGTCGGTGCGCAGTTTGAAGTTCGAGACGGGAAGCTCTATATGAGCAGCACGGGTGTCTGGGAATATAGGATGGAACGCGTAGACTACAATGCCTATCGGCAGCTGGTTCCCCTCGGGTATGGCGTCGAGACTCGGAGAGACGCGGCGAGCTTTGAGTACGGCCCATGCAGCAGTCATGACTATCAGGTGTGGGTTGATCACGGCGTCTTTAAGTTTCCCGCAAATCGGCTCGCAACTTGCGTTGTGCAGTCCGCCGGGGTAGCGGTGAAACGTGCGTTTGATGTTCACCTGAGCTGTCTCAACAACCCGTTTCGCAATTGTAGGTTCGACGAGCTCGCACCATCGGCATGGGCTGACTATTCCGCGAAAGATGGCACAGGCACTCGTGACCCGCGCAAGTAAGCCTGAGTAGGCTTGCAAGAACCGGTTGGCTTTTGACGTTAGTCGGTGGACACGGATAGTCGCTCATCTACTGTGCGTCAAATACTGTGCGTCAAAATAGCTTTCCCTGGCTGTCCGACATCGCGGTGGCTGGTCGCTTCGCTCTTCACGCGGCCTCCTGGCGGCGAGTCTGGCGCTGCTGTCTGGCGGCTTCCAACTTGCGGTCGCGCTCAGTGTGTATCTCGACCTGTCGGCCTGCAAGCACGTCCTTCGGCGTGATGTAGCCGGTGGCACTGTTCAGGCGGACGTTGTTGTAATACTCCACGTAGCTCTCGATCAGACGCCGCGCATCTTCCAGCGACAGCGGCGTTCCGGGCCGAATACACTCGCTCTTCAGCGATTTGTGCCAACGCTCGATTTTTCCATTCGATTGGGGATAGTGGAGTGAAGTTCGGACATGAGTCATGCCCGAGACGCGAATGAACTCCTTGAAGTCGCGGGCAATGAACTGCGGGCCATTGTCGGAGATGATTCGCGGCCTCGCCTCCGGGTACTTTTCCTTAGCGCGTTCGAGAATCACTTCGACATCTGCTTCCCGCATCGACTCGCGCAAATCCCAATGCACGAGGAAACGGCTGAACCCGTCCAGAACGCTGCACAAGTAATAGAACGTGCCGCACAGGTTGATGTAGGAAACGTCGATATGCCAGTGCTGATGCGGCTGCAGTGGCTGCTCGAAACCTGTTCCTTTGCGCGATGGCTTGCTCTTCCATCGGGATAATAGCCCAGCTTGCTTCAGGACTCTCCAAACACTCGCCGGACTAACCGCCACGATGTCAGCGTCGAGCATCATGAACGTCAGTCGCCGATAGCCTTCCAGAGGGTTCTTCAGATGGAACCCGATGATTGCTTCTTTCTCCCACGGCTCCAACCAGAAATCACGGGGAACCCAACCGTTGTGCTCGTTGACGCACCCGTACCGCTGCCGCCAGTCATAGAACTTGCTCGCGGTCACCCCCAGCCAAGGGATGAACCGTCCGACGCCGATCTCGGTCTTCTCCGACCAGCGCCGGACGAAATCCACGACCAGATCCCGCACATCATGCGGCACCCAAATACCGGTTAGAGTTCCCCAAGACTTTTTTTTAGCGCGATGTGCTCAGCCATCAGCTCAGCCAGGACCTCGTCCTTGGTCTGCACCTTCTTCTCCAAGAACTCGATCCGCTTCTGCTTCTCCTCCACTTGGCGGTGGGGACGCTCCTGAGCCTGAAAAGCCGCGGCTCCGTTTTCGAACAGTTCCTTCTGCCAGCGGTAGAACACTGTTGGTCGCAGGCTCAGTTCTTCACACAGCTCCGAGACGGGCACTTTGTCCACAAGATGCCGTCTCAGAATGGCTACTTTTTCTTCTGGCGTGAAATGCTTCCGTTCCTTCCTCATACGTTCGCTCCGTTATCTTAACGGACGAACGCTTTCTCCATTTCCAACTGAGGCAGGACACCTTCTGGGCAGCCGTGGGCACACTCTGGGCCGCGGCTTGCGCGTGGTTTACCTATTTGTCGTCAGAGGTGACTGCACGTAAAGAGACATATAAGGACATTTTGAACCTGATTGCGGGTTTGGAGGCCGAATTCGAACTGGTTGCCGAATGGGCAAAAGGTGGCGAGGGAAAGAAGGCGAGGGTACAACTCGTAAAAGAGCACCCCGATTGGTTCAACCCCAGTCTCAGGATGTTCCCTTTCAGCACACCCGTGCTCAGCAACTTTACGAACTCGCCTCACACCAAATCTCTAGGCCCACTAGTTAGGCCGATGGTTCTACTGAGCCACTCCATCCGGCGCCTTCTCGACTCCATTGGCGACTACAACGCCTTCGTGATGGGTGATGTTGCTTTGTACCAAAGTGTGCTCGGAAAGTTCGCTATAAACCTAACAACCCCGGTTTTGCGCCAACTCAGGTCGTCACGCCACTTCCCCATACGATAAAGTGGACCGCACAGGAACACGTTTATATCAACCACATCTTCATGAAAAATGCGGCGATACACCAAGACATTATCGGTAACGCCGATTCCACCGACTCGTTGTGTCTGTTCAACGCTTTTCGCGTGGCGCGAGAAGATCTGGGGAAATTCAAAGGTTCTTTTCGGCAGGAGCCCCTTCCACGTTGGTTCTGGACTCTCCATCTCATTGCAGGTTGGCTTGCTCTAAATGGGCTTTGGCAAGTGCTGAGGTGGTTCCGGCTGCTGTGACGCTACACTTTTACGCTAGACCACTCTAGATGTTCTGTGCTTGTTATCGGATAGCCCTTCCGCCACCAACTCAGTTCACCATAATAAGGATGCCGTGACTCATAGGTGCAGGTCAACAATAGAATCGAGTCGTTCGTGCTTTGTGCTGTGCCCGAGCGTATAGCAAATCCGAAAGACCGTTTTGGAGTGGAAGGCCGTATAGCGGCAGCGCACTCGCGCTTTCACGTCAACATGAGCCGGCAGAAGGTAGGTTGTAAGTTGTGCTATCCCCCGGATGGCAAACCAGCAGAGCCGATAGTGGTCGAACCGACAGCGCAGGAAGTCAAGCAAAGGTCCTATGACGATCAGCTCTGGTGTGACCGAGTGCTGGAATTGGCCGCCGTGGGTTGTGCAGTAGACGTTGCAGCTAGGATCATGGGCCATGACATTCAGCTGTTTATGGGCCTGGTTGAAACTCATTTCCACAAAAGCTGGGTGACCATTCAGCAGGAGAGCAGATTGGCCACTCTAGTAGGGTTGCAGGTGGCAGCGATAAAAGATGTAGCTCGCGGGAAGGACAAACTTCTACTGGTTCTCGATAAGCACGGATTGCTACCCCAACTGGGCGAATTGAAGGCTCAAGCCAGGGGCGAGTTGGAGTCAATGGGTACACTCCCCAAAGACTTGGCCGACAGGGTACATGAAATGCTGGAGACGCTAAAAGAGCGCAAGCCATATACCCCGTCAGCTACGTTATCCCTTGAAGATCCCAAGCCGGGAGAGGGGATCATGGTTGGCACTCGCAAGTCTCATGAGCAAGATGAGTATGATCTGCCAGTCTCTTCCGATCCTAGAGCAGAGAAAGAATCTGGGGTACCTGGGGTTAAGACCTTCGCCGATCAGATTAGTGAGGCTGTGCAACCCACAGAGCCCGAGCAGAAACCGGGACCGGTGATTGCCCACACAAGTACCTATATGGGGGATGGCCCAGCCGGCCCGGTCATCGCGCACCCAAAGCCAGGTATTCATGTGCTCGAAGATCACATCATGGCCACCGAACGTGTTGGAGTTCTGAAGAAAGAGATGATCGAATCACTCAGGTAACCATATGGCCAAGGATTGGAAGAACGATTACAGCTACTCCCGCGACAGTGATTGGCTTTTGTCAGCCGGCAGGACCAACAGACTTGTGGACCACATTGGAACGACTGCCGACGAACCGGACGTTAAACCAGTTCAGATACGGCAGGCAGGTGGTGGAGACCGTCCGGTCACTGCCGTTCTGGCAACTGAACCGGAGCCACCGTTGACACGCCAGGAGGCAATTGAGCAGAACGGATTCATTCGGGGTAGACGATGAATCAAGCCGCATCAGTGACGGAGATTGAATTAGCCGCGGATCAATTCATTGCGGCTGCAATAGCTCTTGCTCCTAGCCCAGCGAGATATGTAGAGCCGAAGAGGATTGAGAAGGTTGAGCAGTGTTCTCCTATTGTGGAATGTGGCTTCAAAGAGAATGTTGTTGGCCGTGTAGCCCCAGAGCACATGAAGCATCGTGAGGATTGTGTTTACAACTCCCACTGTTGCTGGTGCGTTCAGACGGGGCGGTCAGCAATGGAACTTCGGAACTACAAGGAGTTAGACGCCATAGCCGAAGCCAAATTCATGCGTTTGGTCAAAAAGGGGCATCCTGAAGCCGTGTGTATGTACATGAAACGCAGGGAACGGGACGAGTCGTTGTGGGCCAGGATCAAATATCTGTTGGGTATTTAGACAAGCTCCAATCAGAGCGACATGTAAGTAGGTGAGTTCACTATGGCCTTTGAAGATTGGGGTAATGACGGAGAGAAGACCAAGCACGAGAAGGCACTAGCCGAAGATGGTGCCAGGTTGTGGGATGAAGATCACCCAATCGGTTACGGCTCCGGTCTACGTGTAGACATCAAAGCTTTCCTTCAAGAGACAGAGAACTCCCAGGAGTTTCTCAAGAAGCTGGACGCTACAGAGCGGTTCGTGATTCTGGCCTACTATTGCCTACGCAAGTCGGAGAAGCAGTTAGCAGAATTGGTGGGCCTGAACGAATGCCGCTTCAATATGTTCCTAGATAACTGCACTCGCAAATTTACAGCCATCGCAGGGTTATGGGGCAAGACGCAGGAGGACTTAGACAGAATACTAGTGCTGAACCACCTTGGCTGGTTTCAGTGCCGGCCAATTCCACCGGAGGGTAAAGAGCACACTCAGAGAACAGGAGAACGGAAGCTGGCGCGCACCTCTGAAGTGCTGGCTCAGTTCCAACTGACAGGCTCCTGGCGAAAGACAGCCATCGCGCTCGGGTGCTACTACGTTGACCTTCGCCGCGGAATAGAAGCAGCCGGCGAAGAACTCCTGAAGAAGCCTCGTATTGAGTGTGAGCTGTTGGCCAGTCTAATGCTGTCTCTAACCCAATTCAGTTCAGTCAGAGAAGCCGGTTACGCTGGTCGCATGGGTGATCTGGTAGGCACCACCGTTCGTGTTCGTGACCAAGTCATCTGTGGATCAGTTATTGATCTTAAGCTGATCGATCCTAGTACCGAGGACAACATCTTTACTCCGCGCGCGTTAGGCGCCATAAAGCAAGGAGAATAGCATGGGTGGAGTGGTATTCAAGACGGTCGCCGAAGAGTTTGGGCGCTTGGTCGAACACCACACCACTCAGCAGCTTGAAGAGACTGAACCTGTCTCAGTCGAAGAGATGTTCCAGCTTGAGCAGAAGCAATTCAGACTCTCCAAGCCGGCTCACGGTCCTCGTGCAAACGGTGGGTCTATCGGGTTAGCAGATCAGCTGAAGAAACCAGCTCCCAAGATGACTCCGCAGGAAGTGCAGAGACACCAAGATCATGAAGCGCAAGAGTGTGCTCATCCAACCTGTAGACTCTGCGCCGACCCAAACTACAAGTGGGCCGACAGATACATGATCGGAAAGAAGCACGGTTTTGAGCACGTTGTTGATGTACTACGGAATGCCGCAGCCGCTCCAGCCAGGCGCGACGTATCCATTACCGTGGAAGGTGATGACCGTCAGTATTACATCGGCACCTACCCATCCGACCGGGTGACATTGGTGCGCTATCTCGCAACAACACTTGATCCCAAGATCAAAGGCCGTGTGAAGGTTTACGATGTTCCAGAACAATTGAAACCACAGGTTCCATCAATTCTTGAAAATATCAAGAGGCACCTGGTCGATCGTGGTCTTCTAGTCTAGCTGGAAATAAACGGTTGTTGCTGTCTAGCTCTGTAGCTAGGAGTTTAGCCATGAGTGACAACCGCAATGCAGTAGCCAGTGAGCAATTCCTGGAAGGATCTTCGCCGGTAGTTAACGGCTCTGTGAACAAAAGCTCTCAGCTTGAGGCTCTGGTCAAGGCGTTCGTGGCCCAGGTAATGGAGAAGATCCAGCCTGGTTCCTCTGGTGATCCCAATAACGTTCGCACCCAAGACCTTGCCTCTGGGTCAACCTCCATCACTCCATTGTCTGAGGCAATTCCAACGAATCCATTTGGCTATCAAGCTCGCGGCTCTGATCACATGCGCGTGCGCCAGCAGAACAGAAATTCCAGCTCAATCGGCAAGTCGTTTGCTACCGATCCAGACCTGGCAAAGAGAGCAGCCAGCAAAGCTCTTTGCAAACGATATCAGCACAAGCAGGGTGTGACTTCTTGCTCGTTCTGTTTCGGTCGCGGTTGGGAAGAAGCCAACAAAGCCGAACAGGGTCTGGGCAAGAGCAATCAACCGAAAGAACTACAAGCCGAGTAAAGGAGTCGTTATGAACGTAACGGACAGGTCCGGAGGAACTCAGGGAACCATCCAACAGTTACCAACTCGTTTGGTGACTAATGATCCAGTGGCCAATGCCGGCAGATCGGACGCCTATCACGGCGATGGGGAGCAATGTGATGCTCAGCCGGCAGAGTTCCAAGGTTCTGTCGATCAAGCAGCGCCGGCTTTGAAGACCTTCCAAGGGAACATTGGTCCACGAATGGCCAAGTCTTCGACTGGCACAGAGATGGACGTTGCACTGGATAAAGGACCAGTAACCGCCGATCCTGGCAAATCTACAGGGGGTGCGGGCGTGGGATCACACCCAGGCCTTATGGCAGCACACAGACATGGCTCGATCAGTCATGCTGACCACCGGGCTATGAAGGGCAACGGTAAGGAAATGTCCAAACCGATGAATACCGCCGAGAGTGACCAGGGTGGACCGATGCCGGTTGTGGCGAAGGTTGCTGCTGAAACCTTCCGCAATGCTGCGACCGACGTTCCAGCAACCAAACCAGTGGTAGCAAACTTGGGCAACAGCAGACCAATGTTCAGCAAGGACTGAGACTATGCCGGTAACGGCCAACCCAACTCGTGAGCAGTTCGGAGTCGTTGTTAACAAATCTGGATGTGAGAGATCCCCATATCCAGACCGTCAGGCTCAATTCGACTATTGGGTGAAGCCAAACGCTTTTGGTCAGAGTGTGCAAGAGCAGATTCAGAACAAAGTTGGGCCGGTGTTGTTCCTAGGTTGAGACGATGAAAGAGACATTCTTCCAGCTCCAGAAGTTCGACGAGTTCCAAGGCATCGCCACGGGCATTCTGTGTGCGCAGGAACTCGATCGGGACAACGAGATCCTGGACTACGCTGGCTCGAAGCCATACTTTCAGCAATGGGCCGAGTCACAGTTCAAAGCCTCTGGTGGCAAGAGTTGGGGCAACGTTCGTCTACAGCATGATCCGAAGCGTCCGGTTGGGCGCCTGTTGAATATGAGCTTCGATGATGTGAACAAGCAGGTTCGCATTGTGGCGAAGATCGAAGAGACTGAGGCAAAGAATCTTCTGGCATCCGGTGTGTTGACTGGCTTCTCTGTTGGGGGTTCCTACATCAAGCAGACCCCAATGGGTAATGGTGTGGTGAAGTACATTGCCGGTCCCGCTGAGGTTTCGGTCTGTGATCGACCATGTGGACCGAGTGCAACCTTTGAGTCAGTAAAGGCCGATGGTTCCAAGGAGCTGAAGAAGTTTGCCAAGCCAATGGCCATGACTGAGCAACAGGCTGTCAAGTTGAATAGTGTTCGCAGCTTGGCTAAGGCAGGTTTCACTGTTTCAGAGATTTGTGCAGGAACGGGGTGTACCGCTGGCTTTGTGAGTAGGGCTATGTATGCACCAGGCTCTCTGAAAGTCGCTCAGGCTAATAGTGTAGCAGTAGCCAAGGTGAACTCCACTCGGTTTACCAAGGCCCACGTTCGAGGATTTGAGTAAGAGTTTGATTCCCATGGGCTAACTGGCCTGTTTGGGTTGGGTGAGAGACGCCACTAACCAGCTGCCTCAATCAACAGTTGTTCCTCAGGGCCGTTTCTCACCCAAAGGTTCTTGGTTTTATAGGAGAAGTTGTAATGTCACAAGAATTGGGCAAGACTCAACTGGCCGTGGGCACATGGGTACGTTTTGACTACCGTAACGACCTCACCAAAAGGCAGATTCGGGACTTTTTCATTGAATGTCTAGGCATCGAAATTGACGAAGACCGGATCTCGCTCCGCAGTTCCTCTTTCGTGGTCTCATTCGATCGTATGCAAATCGCCTCATTGATACAGTGGTTGATCCATGAATGGACCCCAAACAAGAACTGCATCAAAGTCTCCCTGCCGAGAGAAGGCCTGCAATATGGTCCATACGAGCGAACTATGATGGTGGGAGAAGCAAGCTCTGATGGCTAAACGGCCAGGTGCCAGAGGGGGTCAGGGTCCATTCTACTAACGATCCTCAATCGCAAGCGAACAGGTCCTGACCTCTTTAATTTATGACAACCAATACGAGAGACTGTTACTTGGAAGGAGCATCATTATCTGGCTGCTCGGGTTCTGCAGGATTCTTGTCTCCAGAGCGTTTGAAAGGATTCAACGATTTTATCTGTGATTCCAACCAGCCGAGAATTCTCATGAAATTCGCTTGCGATAGGTATCCAGACAGGAAGAGCGAGATTCCAACAATAACGAGGTAAACACGAATACAAATCGAAGTAATCTGTGCGGCGAGATGCTCTGAGTAGTGTAGATAGGAATAGCTGCAGCCTAAGGCTGCTGCTATTCCTAATACCAGATCGACCCAGAGGATCACCGTCGGAGATACTCGTGCACTCTGTTTGAGTTCATGCTTACTGGTCCGTTCCGCAAGTTTCACGGCAGCAGTGCGAATCTCAGGGTGCGAGGACTCTTCCGCTGCATGCAGGTAATCCAAGATTTGTTGGTGCCCCTGTTCGCTTAGTGAAGGGCTAGGCTTAACACTCTTGACTCGCCCGCCTCTGCTAGTGGATGCCATTAGGCCGCAAGGTCCCGAATATCACCGTTGGCAAGGGTGAATGCAATCTCAACTTTCAAATCAGAGGGGTCATGGTCGCAATTGCAAAAATCACAGTGCGATACCTGGTCGAGGGCCTCCAAACTATCGACAGTCGCTAATAGAGCGTTTTCTTTGCGGCAGTAGACGTTGTAGACGCGGCGGAGTAATCCGGCCTGCGCCAGCAGATCCAGCAACACGAATGCTTCGCCGTCTTTCAGTTTGAGAGATGCGGCGGCGAGTTTTGGAACTATGTATTCCTGACCGCTGGCAAGTTGGGAACGGATATAGTCCAACAAGCGGTCGAGCAAGTTCGAGAGTCCTGGGTGCTGTCGTTTAACGTGCTCTAATTTGGGAGACGACATGCTCCACCTCTTCGTCGCTGCAGTCCGCGTTGACAGTTATGAATCCTTCTTCGGCGTTGATGTGCGTGTAGACTTCACGCTTTAAAAAGCCGCTCGATGCCTTTGGCAGCCAGTAGAAGGACTGAGCATCCCACGCCCAAGTCTCGCCGGACTTTTTATGGATTAGTTGCCAGTCTGGATCGTCCCGTACGTCTGCGTGTGGACCGGTTGTCTTATTTTTATAGTTTTTCTGGTTAGTGTGGTCGTCAATTTGAATACGCACGATCCGCGGTTCGAGTTGCTCCACCAAACTTTTGATTACAGGTCGAAGTTCGAATGGCACAAGTTTGCACCCCAGAACGTCGCTCGCTTTCTGGGTATACGCTCGGTAGTAGCCATCAGCCGTTGTACGACCACCCGCATCCGAGTGCGAGTGATTGTTCTCGGGTGGATTCAGACGCAGTTCGGCAATCTTAGCTCGATAGTCTGCTGCAAAGACCACGCGCTTAGGGAGAGCTTCTTTGACGAGCTCGGTGGCCTCCGGGTTGAGCCTGACGCGAGTTTGTTCTTCGGCCCATTTGACTCTTAGATCATTCCCGTCTGCGAGCGCGTATACGGGAGACATTGGTGCTTTCCTATCACCCGCAAATATGTCCTGCCTCAGTTGGAAATGGAGAAAGCGTTCGTCCGTTAAGATAACGGAGCGAACGTATGAGGAAGGAACGGAAGCATTTCACGCCAGAAGAAAAAGTAGCCATTCTGAGACGGCATCTTGTGGACAAAGTGCCCGTCTCGGAGCTGTGTGAAGAACTGAGCCTGCGACCAACAGTGTTCTACCGCTGGCAGAAGGAACTGTTCGAAAACGGAGCCGCGGCTTTTCAGGCTCAGGAGCGTCCCCACCGCCAAGTGGAGGAGAAGCAGAAGCGGATCGAGTTCTTGGAGAAGAAGGTGCAGACCAAGGACGAGGTCCTGGCTGAGCTGATGGCTGAGCACATCGCGCTAAAAAAAAGTCTTGGGGAACTCTAACCGGTATTTGGGTGCCGCATGATGTGCGGGATCTGGTCGTGGATTTCGTCCGGCGCTGGTCGGAGAAGACCGAGATCGGCGTCGGACGGTTCATCCCTTGGCTGGGGGTGACCGCGAGCAAGTTCTATGACTGGCGGCAGCGGTACGGGTGCGTCAACGAGCACAACGGTTGGGTTCCCCGTGATTTCTGGTTGGAGCCGTGGGAGAAAGAAGCAATCATCGGGTTCCATCTGAAGAACCCTCTGGAAGGCTATCGGCGACTGACGTTCATGATGCTCGACGCTGACATCGTGGCGGTTAGTCCGGCGAGTGTTTGGAGAGTCCTGAAGCAAGCTGGGCTATTATCCCGATGGAAGAGCAAGCCATCGCGCAAAGGAACAGGTTTCGAGCAGCCACTGCAGCCGCATCAGCACTGGCATATCGACGTTTCCTACATCAACCTGTGCGGCACGTTCTATTACTTGTGCAGCGTTCTGGACGGGTTCAGCCGTTTCCTCGTGCATTGGGATTTGCGCGAGTCGATGCGGGAAGCAGATGTCGAAGTGATTCTCGAACGCGCTAAGGAAAAGTACCCGGAGGCGAGGCCGCGAATCATCTCCGACAATGGCCCGCAGTTCATTGCCCGCGACTTCAAGGAGTTCATTCGCGTCTCGGGCATGACTCATGTCCGAACTTCACTCCACTATCCCCAATCGAATGGAAAAATCGAGCGTTGGCACAAATCGCTGAAGAGCGAGTGTATTCGGCCCGGAACGCCGCTGTCGCTGGAAGATGCGCGGCGTCTGATCGAGAGCTACGTGGAGTATTACAACAACGTCCGCCTGAACAGTGCCACCGGCTACATCACGCCGAAGGACGTGCTTGCAGGCCGACAGGTCGAGATACACACTGAGCGCGACCGCAAGTTGGAAGCCGCCAGACAGCAGCGCCAGACTCGCCGCCAGGAGGCCGCGTGAAGAGCGAAGCGACCAGCCACCGCGATGTCGGACAGCCAGGGAAAGCTATTTTGACGCACAGTATTTGACGCACAGTAGATGAGCGACTATCCGTGTCCACCGACTAACGTCAAAAGCCAACCGGTTCTTGCAAGCCTACTCAGGCTTACTTGCGCGGGTCACGAGTGCCTGTGCCATCTTTCGCGGAATAGTCAGCCCATGCCGATGGTGCGAGCTCGTCGAACCTACAATTGCGAAACGGGTTGTTGAGACAGCTCAGGTGAACATCAAACGCACGTTTCACCGCTACCCCGGCGGACTGCACAACGCAAGTTGCGAGCCGATTTGCGGGAAACTTAAAGACGCCGTGATCAACCCACACCTGATAGTCATGACTGCTGCATGGGCCGTACTCAAAGCTCGCCGCGTCTCTCCGAGTCTCGACGCCATACCCGAGGGGAACCAGCTGCCGATAGGCATTGTAGTCTACGCGTTCCATCCTATATTCCCAGACACCCGTGCTGCTCATATAGAGCTTCCCGTCTCGAACTTCAAACTGCGCACCGACAACCCACGAACGGACCCCGATATAAGGAAGAGTCGTATAAAAAAGTCTTGCCTTTCTGTCTAGTAGCGGAATCCGTGGAAGCTGAGTCATGATCTGCAACAGAAACCAGCAATCCCGCGGCGTGCACGTGGTCTGGGGCCTCCGTGGGAAGGTCACGTTCCCGTGGTCATCGACCCTCGGGTTGTCTGGATCAGGAGCCCGAGGCAGCAATTTCCTCTGCATCGCAGTGCCCCCGTTACGAATCATGATGTCCCGAACCTCGGGAAAGCCGGCGGTCGCGAAGTCAAGAGACCTTAGGTCAGCAAAGAACGCCTCTGCTCTACGACGCTGATAGGCCGAGTCGAGATATAGGAATAGCCAGCTACCAGCAATCGATAGGAGGATCAGTCGAGCCACCCAGCGCAAGGTGGCGCGAAATCGAGGGTGGGTATCAGTTCTCTTTGAATAGGTGTCGATCACATCAAATAGTCTAGACCCCACCGAAAGTCCCTGAGTTCCCAGCACAAGTGACGAAAGCAAGCGATTACATTCACGATTCGGGTCCGGCCCGGTCTGAGTTCTGGCGGAATCAGGGCCAAAGCGGATGTTGAGAAACGGCAGGTCGTTGCGGAGCTACAATGAACCTGCCGGGTGAAACGGAAGCGGGCACTGCGGGGACGCAACCATGCCGAGGGATAACCCGGAGGGCTCATCGAGCCGATGAACGGGGGCGTGAGGACTCGTTCTTGCGCCGCCCAACCTCCATCGGATCGAAAGACCCCCATGCCTTGAAAATCCCCGCCCGGAGGGCGGAATACTCACTAACGGAGAACGTCGCTTCTCCATTTCAGGCTGAACCAAGACAAATATCCTTTGCTTTGTAATCGGGATGCCTAGATTTTTGAGTCTGGAAGTGAGCGAGTTGTTTGCGGACGCTGGATCAGCATCCTCGTCGAAACGAAACAAGTAGATCCGCATGTTACTCGCTTCTTCGAAGCCAATCAGTGTGCTCTCTAGCGCGGATTCCGTTAATTTCCCTTCGGCGATGTGCTTAACAATTAGATCCGTAATGCCGGCTCTCGTGAGACGAGGAACCGAAAAGCCAATGGTTCTGAGCCAAGCTCTGAGACCCTCAACGGCAACATTGCTGAGGATTGGTTGGATACGCTGTTTTATTTCGTTCGGAGTGCTACCTGCATCGGCCATGCGGGTGTTTTGTTCTCCTATTGCTGAGGCGCAGTCCTAAACCGGGGATAGCGTTGATGATAGTACGAGTCGGAGTGTTTGTCAGAAATATGTACACGCGAGGGATTTGCCCGAATCTTGTCAATACCCAACGCGAAAATAGTCCCTTTCCATCCATCCGAGCCAGTGGGGAAAGAGATCATCCCGGACTGCACTGACCATCGCATAAAGTCTGCTTTATCCACAACCGGCCTTATCCTTAATACGTGGAATCCTGTGCTACATTTACCGAGCGTTTGATTCGACGGCCAGAAGAGGAGAACAAATTGGCCCGTCGAAGGTTTCAGAGAGGTTCAGTGTCACTCAATTCAGCACGCAACGCCTGGTTAGGGTGGCTTACCGAATATCACCGAGATGCTGCCGGCACCGAATACAGGAAACGCCGGAAGCTTACACTCTGCCCGTTGCGAAAGGAGGATGGCACAGCAGTAAGCAAGCGCGAGGCGCTCCGACTCCTGCAGCCCCACGTCGATCGTGTGAACGCCAGCATCGCAACTCCGAAGGAAGAGATTAAGAGAATTGGTTTTCAGGACTTTACCAAAGTCTGGAAGCGTGATTGTCTAGCTCTTTCAAAACCATCAACTCAAGCGTCTATGAATTCTCATGTGACGAGGATCACCAAGATCTTCGGCAATCGGGACATGAGGACCATAGAGGCAGCCGAGATTCAGAGCTTCATTTCGTCTCTGAAGGAGAGCGGATTGGCACCGAAGACCGTCCGCAATACGTGGATAACGATTCGGTTGATTTGGGCGCTGGCTAAGACTCAGGGATATGTCAGTCAGCTTCCAGAAAGGCCGAAACTGCCGAAAAATACCCGGAAGAGGCAGCCTTTCTACTCGTTGAACGAGATGGCGAGGATGCTCCACGGTGCAACCGGTGTGCTCCATCTTCTTTACCGGCTGTTTACAGAGACGGGAGTTCGACAGGGGGAAGCGTTCGGATTGCGATTGTCCGACGTTCTTCCGGATCGGATTAACGTGAATCAGACGGTCTGGAACGGACAGATTCAGGACACACCGAAAAATGGAACAAGCATCAGAACCGTGTTTCTATCACCGCAGCTTTCAGCACTGCTGCAGGAGCAAGTGAAGAAGCAAAAGGAGAAGAAGCACGATCTACTATTCACAACGTCCACTGGTAATGCCATGGACGCCAACAACACTCGGCAACGCCATCTTCATCCACTACTAGAGAGGTTGAAGATCAAGAAGGCCGGCTGGCATGCATTCCGTCATGGCAACTCCTCGGCGCTATCGAAGCTGAGAATTCCGTTGGCAGTGATTGCAGATCGCCAGGGACGGGAAAGCGGAACAGGTAATCTGACACTCGACGTTTACACGCATAGCGACGAGCAGCAGAACAGAGAAGCGGCAGAGACCCTGGGTACGGCCATCGAGGGAGAGTTGAATTCTGTCACCTTAACTGCTACTCAACAACAAGAGCCTCCGGCTGAGATTACGGAAGCCCTTGAAAACGCAGCATGAAATTGGTTGCGGGGGGTGGATTTGAACCACCGACCTTTGGGTTATGAGCCCAAAACTATTAGTAATTTCAACAACTTACAAGACGCGGGTGGCCCTCGAAAAACCTTGTAAGAAGCGTTAGGGAATCGTTATTGGACAGTCAAAGGACAGCGAACGATCGCACCGTGAGCCTTGAAGCTTTTGAAATCCGCTGCGCTTTCCATCGCGCGCGCGGCGGCTCAGCACGAGCCGTCCGTACTGCCCGTTCTCTCATGCCCACTCGATGCAGATCGAGAATTGTTTTAACGTTCGTCTACGGGCGAAGATTTCGGCACCGCCGGCAAGGGCTCGCCCGCCAGTCGTTTTATCACCAGCCCGGCGAGGAAACCTGCGAAGGGCGCAATATCCTCGCCGACACTCGCTTTTTCGAGAGCGTTCACGTAGGCGTTGCGGTCGGTTACCGGAATGACCGTCCACGGGTATCCGCCCGACGCCATCATCGTGTTCATCAGGAAGCGCCCGACGCGGCCGTTGCCATCCATATAAGGATGGATGTAGACGAACATGAAGTGCCCGAGTACCACGCGGACGGCCGGGTGCGGCTCTTCCCGCAGCAGGTCGAAGAACGCCGGCATGGCGTCCCTAACCGCATCCCGGTTCAGCGGCACATGCATCGACTTGCGGATATAAACCTGGCCGTTGCGGTAGCCGGCGAGATCGGCGGCCTTCAGCAGGCCGACAGTGACGCTGGGGGCGAACAGCTCTCGATACCACGTGCCGTGGTCCGTGTCTGCGACCTCTCCCGGATTTTCCCCATTCAGAATTTTTTTGAGGCTTTTCTGCACGGCCTGAAAGGTCTGCCAGTAGCCGCGCGCAGCCATGGCGTTTCGCTGTTCGCGGTCGCCCTCGTCGGCTTCCGGATTCCAGGTGCCCCTGCCGACGCGCTCGATGAGAGCGGGCGTGACGCGGTAGCCCTCGATCGACAGCGAATGATAGGCGTCCGTGACGTAGGCGTCGTTGACGCGCTTGAGGTATGCGTCGATATTGCGCGGCGGGCCCGGCGCTTTCGGGAAGCGTTCGATGACCGGCTCGCGCATCTTCTGCCAGAGCAGCCGCAGCCTGTTTACGTAAGGAGAGGTTTCGCGGGCCCCGATGACCAGGGACGGCTTGTCCGTGAAGGGATCGTTCTCCCGCACGGCATAACCCGCCGCCGTCATCGTTTTCACGATATCGTCCGCGATGCGGTCGCGTCCGGTGTTGCGGAAGGCCCCGGCCAAACGTCCGGCGATCACCGTGTGACCGCCCTCAAGGAGTCGGGCGAGAAGACCGGAGGCGTCCTGGATCATCGGCAACACCGCGCGGACATCCGTCGCGTTGTTCGAAAAATAGTTGGGGGAGCACGCAATCAGGGCAGATTCCACAGAGAACAGCCGCAGGCCGGCCTCTTCCTTCCGGTCCGCCACACCCGGCAGCGCGATGCGAAGCTCCAGCAGGGACGTGCCATGCGGGAGTTTGGTGACCTTGTTGCCCGCGCGCGGCGACCGCGCCGCGAGCTGGCCGGGCACGGTCCAGTTGCCGGCATGAAGCGAAAGCGATTGTTCCGGTGAAAGGCACCACCGAACGCCGAAACGCGCTTCCAGATACGCGCCGCAGAAACGCCAGAACGATGCGTACCAGGCCGTGCTCTCGCCTTTCACTTCGTCCGGGCGACTCGGGATATACCAGCCCTTGATGACTTCCTGTAGGAAGCCGTTGCGCAGGAGGCGCTCCCGGTGCGTGCGTGACAGGTCGCGCGCCTGGATCGCCCCAGCCCCTTCCGCGGTCTGGAGGTTCCGCAGGATTTTGAGGGACTGCGCGAGTTTTTCAGGGGGTATGGCCATAGCGGTTTTCCTTCAGGCTTCGTGTTTCTATTATCCGATTGTGTTGCGCTGTATTTATACTATTGCGCTGTACGGTTATTATCCTATTACGTTGTACCATTTTTATCTTATTGTGTCGAGAGAGGACTGGTCCCGCCCGCTTGGAAGTGCGGCCCCGCACCCCGTTGCAGATAAGCTAATCTCGCTGTTTCTTCGTCAGGTGGATTTAGCGTCGGCGAGTGAGTCCCTTTGCCGAGGCCTCGGATCCAGGTGGTTCACGGAACGGTTCCACAGAAATGCGCTCGT
Organism: uncultured Acidobacteriota bacterium; assembly: GCA_963842075.1. Classification (GTDB taxonomy): domain Bacteria; phylum Acidobacteriota; class Terriglobia; order Terriglobales; family Acidobacteriaceae; genus Sulfotelmatobacter. Next base: position 359,567 of record CAWJFA010000028.1, read on the forward strand.
AACACACTTCCAGCACGGTCAGGTATTCTGTACCGCCCGGCAATTGAAGGACTACGCTGTCACCCGCTGCCGACTTCATCAACGCGCGCCCCAGAGGTGACACCCAACTGATGTGGTTGCGGTTGAGATCGACCTCGTCGGTGCCCACGATGCTCACCACTCGCTCCGCTCCCGCGGCATTGGCATAGCGCACGGTCGCTCCGAAGAATGTCCTCGTTGCCGCCTGCCCCGCTCTCGGAGCTTCCGGGTCCACCACTTCCGCGGCTTCGATTCGCTTCGTGAGAAAGCGAATCCGCCCATCGATCTGCCGCAGCCGCCGCTTGCCGTACTGATAGTCGGCGTTTTCACTGCGATCGCCGTTGCTGGCAGCCCACGCCACCACCTCCGTCACGGCCGGGCGTTCCCTGGTGAGCAGAAACCGGTGCTCATCTTTGAGGCGCTGCAGTCCGCTCCGCGTTATGTAGTTCTTGCCTGGCGTCGCGGGCTCGTCCCTTTGTGGTTTTCTCGTAAACCCTTTTCGCATCTCGTAGTCTTTCCAGGGCGAATCCAGTGGGTGCACCAATGAACGCGGATGAACGCCGATAGAAAACACCGTAGGTTATCCGCGTTTATGGGAGTTCATCTGCGGCCCTAGCTGATTTTTTCACGTCTTCCGGTCCCTTATTGTACTACGCATAAATAATGCAACGATTTAGCG
>CAWJFA010000029.1:0-182762 GCA_963842075.1 uncultured Acidobacteriota bacterium
AGGTGGTCCAAGCAAAGGTTGGTGACAATGCGGTAGATCCAAGTAGAGAAGGAGCACTCGAACCGGAAGCTGCTCAGCTTTTTGTAAACCTTCAGAAATGCGTCTTGGTAGATGTCCTGGGAATCGGTACTCCGACCCGGTGATCCGAAACGCGAGTCTCAGAACGGACTGATCGTGGGCGTGTACTAACTGCTCGAAAGCGGCGTGGTTACCGCCTTGCACCTCGCGAACCAGGAACCAATCCTGGATACAGCCTGTATTCTCCATTACCTTTCTCCGAGGCTTCTAGTGTCGCGCCCGCATTACGAGTCGCGACGAGGCATTCCAAACGATGGATCGCAGGCCAGCACACTACTTTGCGAGTCGTTCAATTTCCACGGTTGAATCGGCGCGGTTCACAGCTCGGTTCGTCATGGCGATTTTCGGTCCGCCGTCATGAGATCGGCGAAGGCGAGCATTACAACGCCCTGCGCGAAACGTTTAGGCGTCCCACCGGGTCAGCCATATCTCTCGCTCATCCCACAACACACCATTCTTGCTTGCACCCACAACAAGTTTGACCTGCGGAAGGATCGGACGGCTGACCTCGAACTCCTGTCGGACTGCTCGAACACGCCGAGAAGTAGATCTTCTCCGCTTCTGGAGTAGACACTCTCTCCTTGTGCTTGTTGTCAATCGTCAGCCCTCCTTGCCCTGAGCACGCCGCTGCCATGGCTAAGACAGAAATGGCGAATTTCAGTGCATTCATCACGCAAACCTTCCGTGTTTGATATCCTGAGTTGGTCCAACAACTTTCCCGTTCGTCTCGATTTGATGAGGATAGCGGTTCGATGTCGGTACGCCAGGAGTGCTCGGGGTCGACTCCCGAACTGACTTCCGGGCTCTGGCTAGACGTGACATCACTGTTCCCATGGGGATCGTCAATATTTCCGCGATCTCCTGATACGACATTTCCTCCACTTCACAAAGAAGGAGGGTCTCCCGGTAATGCACCGGCAGATCGTCAATGGCGCGCTGCACCAGTTTGGAATTAAAGCGATTCATTAGAATCGTTTCGGGAGTTTCCGTATCAACTGCCAGTTCAGGTCCGTCCTCCTCCGAGTCCATCGCAACAGTCATGCGGCGCTCGAGTTTTGAGCACGAACTTAGAAAGTTGTTCCTGAGGATCGGAACATCCACGCCCGGAAATTGGTACCTGACTGAAACGATGCGAAATTGCGTAAGGCCTTGAGATAGGTCTCTTGTACGAGGTCCTCGGCATCGCTCGAATTCTGCGCCAGCCAGCGCGCGAAGTTGTAAAGGGAATCAAACAGAGGCATGGCTAGCTCTTCGAACCCTGCCGACGGTTGATCGTCCTGAGAAGACGAAGCCCCAAATCGGACCATCCCTTGTGAGCTAAGTCCAATATTCCCCATTTGCCTTCTCCTGAATTCAGCTCGAATCCCGGTCGCAGCCCACTGTGATGCGTCAGTCTTCCGGCGTCAATTAACCGAGGACTTTTTCCACGTGAACTGATTGCCTGTTAAGCGATTGATGGCTAATGAGTCGGTTCTGCAGATATCCTGAGTTGGGAGGTTTCCGCGACCCGAAGTGCTAGACTTCTGTGCGAACCCAAATGCACATGGAATCCCTTCAGCCCAACTCCGTCGTGCGATTCGGAACCTTTGAGGTTTCTCTCCAGTCCGGTGAAGTTCGAAAAGCGGGTTTGAGAATCAGAGTGCAGCAGCAACCGATGAAACTGCTGGAGATATTGCTGGAGCATCCGGGGGAAGTTGTCACCCGGGAAGAATTGCGCGGCCGAGTCTGGCCCAGCGAAAGTTTCGGGGATTTCGATCAGGCGCTCAATATCGCCATCGGGAAGCTGCGGAGTGCCCTGGGAGCCCCGGCTGAGAGTCCTCGATTCATCGAGACTCTTTCAAAACGTGGCTATCGCTTTATTGCGGATGTGTCGGTTGTTGATATAGAGGCCCGTCCAAAAAAGCAAGAACCTCTGGCTGGAGATCTGCCGGCTTACTGACCTTGGGCATAAGATCCAAGGCATCGGGTGCTAGCGGTTGCGCCCCAACGCCGGCTGTTGCCGACGCGCTGGGTCATCGGCGCCTTGGCGATCGTCCTGAGTTTGCTGATTTTCTTCGCTTTGCGATTTCGTTCGCAGACCCCTGCTCCCACGGGCATCCGATCCCTAGCGGTGCTTCCGCTGGACAATCTCTCTGGTGAAGCTTCACAGAATTACTTTGCGGACGGTATGACGGATGAGTTGATCACCGACTTGGCGCAGATCAGCGCTTTACGCGTAATCTCCCGTACCTCCGTAATGGTATACAAAGGAGCGCGCAAGCCTCTGCCGCAGATTGCTCGCGAACTGAACGTGGATGCCGTGGTAGAAGGCACCGTGCTGCGCTCCGGCGACCAGGTCCGTATCACGGCGCAGTTGATCGAGGCCTCTACGGACAAGCACTTATGGTCTCAGAGCTACGAAGGCGATCTGCGCGATACGTTAACCCTCCAGAAAAAAGTGGCGAGTGCCATCGCAGATCAAATCCGAATCAATTTGACTCCGCGGGAACAAGCTGCTCTCAAGAACGTAGAGGTTGTTAACCCGGAAGCTTACGAGTCCTACCTGAAAGGGCGCTACTTTTGGAACAAACGAACGGCGGATGGTTTGAAGGTCGCCCTGGCTTATTTCAAGCAGGCAATTGAAGAAGATCCGAAATATGCTCAAGCCTATTCTGGCTTAGCCGACACGTATGCTTTGTTGGGAGACTGGCAGTACGCAGTCATGACCCCCAAGGAAGCGTCTCCCCAAGCAAAGGCGGCGGCGAGCAAAGCTCTGGAATTGGACAGCACGCTCGGCGAAGCCCACAACTCGCTTGCCTTCGTCTTAGACGGCTTCGACTGGGATTTTGACTCTGCCGGGAAGGAATTCCAGCGGGCCATCGAACTGAATCCAGGCTATGCAACCGCTCACCATTGGTATGCTTGGCACCTGAGTCTTTTGGGTCGGTATGACGAAGCGATTGTGGAAATGAGAAAAGCGGAAAACCTTGATCCGCTGTCTCTCATCATTAACGCGGATTTAGCGGAGCTCCTTGTTCTTGCGCACTCTTATGACGAATCCATAGGACAGAGCCGCAAGACGATCGAAATGGACCCTAATTTCGCTCTCGCCCATAATCAGCTCGCCCAGGCGTACCTGCAAAAACACATGTACGATAAAGCCGTCGCAGAACTCCAAGAAGCGGTGAAGCTTTCTGGGGGTAGCCCGACATGCATAGCCAATCTTGCTCGCGCTTATGTGGCGTCCGGCAAGAGGAGCGAAGCGGTGAAGCTGCTGGGCGATCTGAAGAAGCTCTCAAACCCTGGTCATTCGAATGCTTCGGAGATTGCAATGATCTATGCATCTCTCGGAGACAGGGATCAAGCCATGAATTGGCTCGAAAAAGGCTACGACGAGCGATTTAACCCTGGCGTCCTGCTGCGGCCGGGCTTCGATCCTCTCCGCTCCGACTCGCGGTTCCAGAACCTTGTGCGCCGCATTGGCTTACCCGGATGAGATTTGCGTGCTTTGCGCCGTTACCGAGACTTGCTGTTTGCGGGCATTCCTCTTCAGCCAACTCGGAAAGCGGGCATCTCATTCAGCTTGAGATTAAGCAAACCAGAATCACCTAGCGAAGCTGCAGCAGTTTCTGCGCTTTCAGGCAAAATGATTCACGGAACCATAAGATTTTGTGCGAGAGGAGCAAGTCAAAATGGACATGACGCGCCGACAATTCGCCCTGGCTCTTGCTGCTGCCACCTACCTGCGGCCCTCCTTGTTCGAGCCGCTTTCCCTATCAGGAGTTCCCCGCGGCGTCGTTCCTGGCCGAGTTACTTGGGCGCACGATCCGGCGGCTGTGACCTGGGATGGCACGGGTTCGTGGTGGACCGATGCCAACAATAATCAGTCTGTAATTGACCGCATGGTTTCCCGGTCTATTTGCGGTCTTACAAATCAAAAAAGCGACGCCCAGGCATGGAACTCCATCTTTCAATACTTCAACCGCACTCATGGTCGAGGCAAAGCCGGATACAAGGCCGGCGAGAAGATCGCGATAAAGGCGAACCTAAACAACACCACGGACCATGGCACGATCGAACGCCTGAACTCCTCGCCCCATTTGATCCTTGCGCTCGTCCGGCAGTTGACGGGTCCGGCACGAGTGCCGGAATCGTCGGTAACCATCTTCGATTCCAGTCGGTGGATCCCGGGCAATCTCTACGACAAGATTCACCACGAATTTCCCGGCGTCACCTTTGTGGACCATGTCGGAGGGGATGGACAAATAAAGGCCGAGTTCAAACCCAACGCGATTCCTTTCTCAGTTGCAACCCACAACGCCACAGGACTCGATACCACGGTGGTTGAAGCCTCCTACTTAATTGATGCTGCCGTGTTGAGGGCGCATGTGAGTTCAGGGGTGACACTTTGCGCGAAGAATCTCTTCGGCGCCACGAGTATCAACACCGACTGGCGCAAGAACGCACACGATGGTTTCCATCACAACAGCGATGGTTCGGCAAGTTACTCCGCGTTCACAGATTATTTGGGTCATAAGGACCTCGGCGAGAAAACCATCCTTTTTATCATCGATGGGCTCTACGGAAACGACAACGTGGATGGTCCGCCTCATCGCAAGTGGAAGATGGCGCCATTCAACGATGCTTGGCCGAACAGCATTCTTATGTCGTCTGACGGCGTAGCGATCGATTCCGTCGGCTTCGATTTCCTCACTTCGGAATGGCCTGATCTTCCGGATATCGCGAATGCCGATAACTACCTTCGCGAATCTGCCTTGGCGAATGACCCACCTTCGAAGACTTTCTATGACCCTGAACGCGACGGCATCCGATGCCGCAGCCTTGGCGTACACGAACATTGGAACAATGGGACAGACAAGAAGTACTCGCGCAATCTCGGAAAAGCGCACGGGATCGAGCTTTTCCAAGTCTGAAGTGCGGAACATACTTGCGCCGTCGCCGTCGGTGCCGCTGATTGGCGGAGTTGCGCAACTGCGGATAGGTTATCGTACTCAGGGAGGCAGGATGAGCCGAAGAGCGTTTTCCTTATGCTTTGTAGCGGCATCGATGCTCCCGGCACTTGCGTTTTCCCAATCATTCTTGAGGCAGTATAAAGGCTTGCCTTATCACGACTCCCACTATAGTGGCGGTCCGCAAAAAATACCGGGACGAGTATTGTGCGCTTACTATGACTTGGGCGGCGAAGGAGTTGCGTATCATGACACCGATCCACAGAATCACGGCAGCGGAGAGTTAAACCCGGCCGATGGAAGCTACCTCAACGAATTTCGAATCCATGAGGGAGTGGATACTTCATACACGAAGTTTCAGCGGAAGCCGGATCCGATTGATGACAACCCCTTCGACAAGATTGTCCCTCCCGTCGACCTGCCCTACGTTGGCTGGACCGAACCCGGAGAGTGGTTCAACATTACGGTAGATGTGGCGCGCTCGGGAACATACGCGGCCGATTTCCTTTACACATCGAACCGCGGCGGCACGATATCAGTCGATGTAAACGGAATGGACGCCACCGGACCTCTGCAGATCACCACAACAAATGATCTTGCAGACTTGATTGCCTGGCGTCAATGGCACCATTGGAATCTGGCTTCGCAACTTTTCAAAGTCCGCTTGAGCAAAGGGAAAAATGTTCTCACGGTACACATATTGACGAACGGAAACATGAATCTGGCTTATTTCGACTTCAAACTGGTACACGAATGAAATGGAAGCTGCCAGGAGTTGTCATCGCTTAGCGACGACCTCTAAAGTTGCCGACTGGAGAGTTTGGTTCGGTCACATTTTTGTTGTCTCCTTCGAACTGAGTTTGCGCTCAGTTGACTTCCGAGTTGCCCGCGACTCGGGAGTAATCTAGGTCACAATGGTGCTAGGGCGAGAATGGCACAGCAGCATTTTCCGGCAAATCGCGAAATCGAGATGGTTTTGCTCGCTCTCCAAGTGTTTCAGATTCTTTTTCTCTGGGTTCATGATTGGATTCCAATTGGGGGCCTCAACGATGTCGCAGCGGTACGCAGCCAGGATACGAGACGCCGTCTTGTCACTGTGACGCTCATTCAAAGCGTACCCTGGACCATCGGGCTATACTTTAGCCTGTTGTACTTTAGACGACCGTATCCCGACTGGCTTTACCACTGGCTCGTAATTAGCTATGCCGTGCTCTTCATCGGGCAAATCCGCGCCTGGTGGATACCTTATCTTTTCCGACCGGAACCGAAGCGAGCTGCTCGCTATCAAATCATGTTCGGCAAAACGCATACCTTCTTGCCGCCGCGCAATGGAATGGTCCCAAATACTGCGCATATCCTGCTTCATTTGGCGACCGCCACCACCTTGGTCGTTCTTCTCATGAGGTGAGGACGCAATCACTCCACGACCGAAGCTCTCGATTGGGTGGGTAACCGTAAGGTACAAGCAGCGGGTCAATTCGTGTCAGACCCCTATATGACTCGTGGAACCAGAAGGCTTCATGTCGTTCAACGGCAAACGACGCAAATAACCTTTGTTCGCGAATGCGTCTCGCCGGAACAAAGCACGGATCAATCTCCACGGAAACGACTCAACTTGCTGTTACGCGTAGCCCCGATGCATGCGGAACAGTAACCGAGCACTTGCCCTGCTTGAGCGATTCAGTCGTTGACGTTGTGATGTGCGCTTCGCGGCTGTCTAGTGCCGGTGCGTGTAATGTTTCGGTTTGCACCACTCCATTCGCGTCGCGACCAAAGTCGAGTTCCACCTCAAGGTCTGCTGCCGCGTCCTTGTTCAGAATGATGACCGATGTATGCCCGCCCGGCATTTTCGCGGCATACGCCGTGGCATTGACTCCCGCATCCTTCAGCTTCGCCGAGAATTCGGTCTTCAACAGTGTTCCGCCGCTGAACGAGCCCGCAAACTTGAGCCCATACGCAACTGGCTCCAACACATAGTCCGAGCCAAACGTCGCGATCGGTGTATAGAAAGGATGCGGATACTTCGCAATCTGTTCGGGCGTTTCGCCCTTCGCTTCGAGAAGCGCGTCGCCGGGTAGAGATCCGCCAACGGAATCGGCCACAGATTTGCCAGTACCACCGTGCAGATTGACGCCGGAATAATTATAACTGGCCAGCAGCAGCGAATAATCGGCAGACCACAGCGCAGCGGCAAACACGTCGGAGACACCCGGCTTTCCTCCGCGATAGCAAGTGTTGCCTTCGGTCATGCGTACGCGCGCACTCATCTTGCTAGCGGCGGCCGAAGCGATATCCGCCGTGCTCTGTACCTTTTGCATTGTCCCCGGTTTCAGCAGGTTCGAAATGTTGACGTCGGGATTGGTCGCCGGGCCACCAAAGTAATAATGATGAGTCAGGGTGGTTACGCGCGGCGGGTTCTGGATGGAAGGCCACTGATCAGCAATCTCAGTCAGCCATGACACTTTGCTCGCAACATCAGGCATGCCGAACTTTGCGGTGGATACTCGGGCTGCAATAGCTCGCGCGAGCGTCAGCCATTCTTCGAGGTAGGTCTTGGCCGACCATGTTTTCGGATCGCGCAGGTGCCGGTCAAATAGATCTGCCTCGTTTCCGATCTGGAAATACTGCAGGCGGTCGCCCAGCGTCTCGGCTACATAGAGCGCTTCCTCGGCGGCGCGGGCCGGCGTATTCGTACCCATCCCGATGCCATAGATACAGTTCCAACCTGCGGTCTGAAGAAACTCCGCTAGGCTCCTGACTGCCTCGGGCGTCACCGCGTAGTACTGAGCCTTCGGCTCGCCCGCAACCTCACGGACTTGAGGATGCTCTGGTTCGGGAGATTCAGGCGTAGGCTTCCAGTAAGCGAACTCGCTGGTGTTGCCCCCAAGGCGCAGCACGCCGGTTGATGACAGTGCTTTGAACTCGCGGATCAGGCCGCTGTTCTGACCCGAAAAGAAACTTGGGTCCTTGAGTTGCTGCAGTTCATAAGACAGGCCGACAAAGTCGATCGGCATATGTGGACCATTCGCCTCGCTCGGGATGCTGAGGGTAACCCGGACCTTGCTTTGGCCCTGCGCGTGAAGACGAGCTGCAGCCATAGTGCAAGCAGCGGTGGCAATAAACCTTCGTCGTGTGAACATTGAACTTCTCGATTCCTTTCTTTACCGCTGACCCAGAGCGCCCGTGTTTATTAGTGAGGTTAAGAATATGACCAACGATGACTCCATTTGGCGGGAACTTGTCCTCTTAGATTTGAGCGTAGCAACAATGTCTTCATCATTCGGCGCCCAAGTCCACCGCCGAGCCTTCGCGGCATCTTGGCTTCGGCGCGTTTCATCGGTTCGCCATTTTGAGTCAATTACGAAGATAGTGTGTCATTTTACTGTAGGAGGCACTTGCTGCGACTGGACAACGAAACAGTTTTTTCGTATTGATAAGCAACGGCTCTACGAATTTTTGCGGATGAGTCTGGAATAAATGAGCCCCATATCAGGTTTTACAACCGATGCGAGAGTCCCAATCAGTGGCAAGGAAGATCATGATCTACAGACCGCTCTTTCTGGCGGCGGTTTCCATGATAACTGTCGGGGCGTTCGCACAGTCGGTCTTATCAAATCGGACCAGCGGTATTGCTACCACGGAGATTGAGAACGTCGATCTTGCACCCCTAGACCACATCGATAGAATCATCCTCCGGTGTACGGTGCTCGATCGGGAGTCCTTGCTCGAACACGTGAATGAAGCAGACCATCCGGTGGTTCGTTGATGCGATTGCGGGTCAGTTCCGGCGAGTCGGCTTGTCGTCAGGAAAAACACTGACGAGATGAGCGTCTCTCGGGGCCAATCTGGCATAATGCCGAATGTCATGCGCGAAGACCTCAGCGATAGGAAACGATACCGAATTCGGTCTGCGATGTTCTGTCTTCTTCTACCCGGACTGTTGAGCTTTTACGTCGCAGGTTCCGGCCCGGGGCAAGAGTCCGAAGCAGACGCGACGGTCTGGAGGGCTGATCACCACATGGATCTGGCTTCTCCCGAGCTATGCCGTCTAGTAGGCGAGTGCCTCCCGTCCAACGACCCTCCGGCTGTTTTTGCAGCTGATGCCGTACGCGCCCTCGATCAGGCCCATGTGTCCAAAGGAGTAATCCTATCCTGCGCTTATCTTTACGGCTTGCCCTCACTGCATCTGAAACCGCGGGAGATCGCAGCGCTAACGCGATGCGAAAATGAGTTTACTGCTGCCCAGGTTGCGCAGTATCCAACTCGCCTGGTGGGATTTCTGTCCGTGAATCCGCTTCAGGATTCCGCAATCGAGGAGATTCGGAACTGGCAAAGAAGTCGCCAGCTCATCGGTCTCAAACTACATTCACTGCTTCTGCTGTGGACATGAGGAACCAAGCTGATCGCCGCCAACTGGCAAAGGTTATCGCGGTGGCGGCCTCTGAGACCATTCCCATCGTCATTCATCTTGGAGGAGGAGAATTCAATGCTGACGATGCCGAGCTCTTCATTCGAGACGTGCTGCCCAGCGCGGGAGAGTCGTGGGTGCAGATCGCTCACGCCGGTGGAGGTTGGTCCCGAGAACCCGAAAACAATCTCGCCGTGCTGCGCGCCTTCGCCGACCACATCGTGAGAAGCGATGCGGCCATGCGGCACGTCTTGTTCGATATTGCCTATGTGCCCGCGCCGGACGAGACTGCCGCGGCCGCCACTGCGTTGGCAGAGCAAATGCGACGAATCGGCATGAAGCGCTTCCTTTTTGGGTCCGATTTCAATGTCTTGACTCCACAGGAAGAGATCAGGAACCTTCGCAAGCTGGGCTTGACCAACAATGAGTGGCAAACCTTGCGGGAAAATTGCGCCCCATGGGCCTGCGGAAAGCCGCTCTAGAGCGGAACGTTTGCTGCTCATTTATACGCCCGACTGGGATGAAAGCAGGGAGAGAACTAAAAAGTACCTTGGCCGCGAAGTGCTCAACGATTGCAGATCCAGACGTCGTCTGAAATCAAAGGCAGGACACGTCAGAGAGGTCGCAACGCGATCACATTGACGTTCTTGTCTGGCGCATCTTGCGGGACATCGATTTGCTGCGCTTGCTCCGTTTGCTTGAAAGGCAGCGACCGGCCATTGGCGAGCAATCGCGCTGACAATACCCTGGGCTCAATTCTCGTGACCGTCTGCAAAAATGTTGGCGGCGCTTCAACTCCGTCCCTGGCTACCATCATTCTTAAAGACTTGTACGATCCACTAGGTGACCATCCAGCCCGCTCTCAGTCCACATGTAGCAAGTGGCGCTAGGAGACCGACGCATACGTCGATGACGTTGAAGAACTTATCTGCATACCAAATGACATTTTGCGTCTGCCGACCACTTGTGACGCGATATTTGTAAATACAAGCGCGTCTATCGGTACCTATACCCGAAATCGAGCGTAAACCGGTCTGAGTGAGTGATTTGGTGTGTTTTGAACAACTGACAGAAACAGGCGCCGTCATGGGCTAACCCTAATCACGATGGGTTTTTTATTCGCCCAGTTGCACGCCTCCTTGGCGAATCGCAACTGAATCGTTCGCTGGCCCCCAATTGCGACTACAATTCCCGCGTGAGTGCCAGAATCCTTCTTCTCGTGACCTTCATTGCTGTCTTGCTTATGTCCAGATCGCAGCCCGGAGTATCGAACAGCGCAGCCTCCGGAGATGGTCTCTGCCGGCCACAAATTGCTGCGCATGGACCAGCCCCAAACAATGGAATTGTGATGAACGGGATCGACGTCCTCGAACAGGATGGTTTCCGGGAAGTCCGGGGTTCCGACCCGTCCTCCCCACGCGCAGTCGGTGTTATCACCAACCACACTGGTTTCGATGTCGAGGGCCGCAGGACGATTGATATTCTCGCCAAAGCGCCCGGCATCAAGCTCGTGGCGATATTCAGCCCCGAACACGGCGTGACCGGGGAACTCGACGTCAATTCGGTGGGCGATTCAGTCGATCGCGCCACGGGCGTACATATCTACAGCATCTACGGCGACACGACGGCGAGCCGGCATCCACCCGAAAGCGTGCTCCGGAAGCTGGATGTCCTAGTGATCGACATCCAGGACATCGGCTCCCGTTTCTATACGTACGAGTCTACCCTGGGTTACACACTTGAATCTGCAGCGATCACCGGCACCGAGGTCGTTGTGCTCGATCGGCCGAACCCTTTAACCGGTGTGCATGTGCAAGGACCTGTCTCGGATGGCAAACACCTCAACTTTGTCGATTACACGAGGGAACCGATTCGCCATGGCATGACGGTGGGCGAGTTGGCGAAGATGTTTAACAGCGAGCGCCACATCAACGCCAAGCTCACGGTGGTTCCCGTAAAGGGATGGACGCGCAGCGACTGGTTCGATTCCACCGATCTGGTTTGGATCAACCTGTCGCCGAATATGCGGAATATGAATGAGGCCGCGCTGTACACCGGGATCGGGATTTTGGAGTATACGAATGTATCCGTCGGTCGCGGGACGGATACGCCGTTCGAGGTGTTTGGTGCGCCGTGGATCAGACCACGGGTATTCGCGCAGTATCTGAATGCACGCCAAATCCCGGGTGTCCGATTCGTGCCAACCTGGTTTACACCCGCCAAAGATGCCAAGTTAGGCGGACAGCGCGTTGGCGGGGTGCAGATGATCGTGACTGACCGGTCTGTTCTCGATGCGCCGGAACTTGGATTGGAACTTGGCTCCGCGCTGCTGAAGCTCTATCCGGCCGATTGGGAGTTGGATCGATTGATCGATCTGCTGGGGAATGAGTCGACCTTGGAGGAGCTTAAGTCCGGCAAAGATCCGCGGTGTATTGCCGAGGACTATCAGCCGGATCTGCAACAATTCATGCGGGTCCGGCAAAAGTACCTGATCTATACCGATCACTGAATGTCGAGCGATAAGAGGCGTGGCCGTTGAAACATTCGATTTCAACGAAAACCGGCCAAGAATCTGTGAGCCGAAATGTATCCAAAAAGTCGAGAAGATCGTTTATAGGCATCCAGACGCGACGCGGTTTCTGCCCAACTCTGGCAAACGGAGTTGTTCAACAGCCACTTGCGTGGGCAATCCGAGAACATCAAACCTTGCGCCTGAGCGTTTGCTGAGAATTTGCGCGCTCATCCTTCCGCAAACTTGAGATGCGGTCACCCGGTAAAGGTACCCGCAAGTCGGCTTGTCGGAAGTGATCGCGATTGCTCCCGGTTGACGGGCCAACCGGAAGTAATCGAGGAGTTGTGTGCTGATCGTCACTATTCCGCGCCTGGGACTGGCGAGATCGACGGGTCACTGGCATACAGCACTGGCTGAGATTGCGCCGTTTGCCTTCGGCTTCTTGATCTCCAACTCCACATACCGATTCCGTCCAAGGGGAGCGCCCTCGCGGGAATTCCATGCCGCCGAAATCTGGATTAGCTGCGGCTTGGTTTCCAGAGTCTTTTTCACGGAAGCGTCGATCGTAGCCCGGAAACAGTCGGGCGAAGTGCAGGAATCTTTTTGCACGTCGGGAAAAAGCAGCTTGTTGAAGCCAGTTCGCTTCGGACAGTTGACGCACGAACCTGCTTCGGGAACGAGTGTCTCATCCTGCTTGTCAAAAGGCGCGGACGCCGGCAGCCGCTCCGGTGCCGATGACCACCAGGGCAAACTTCCTGCGAATCAAATCTGTTATTCCCCTAGTTTGAAGTAGTTTGATTGCCGATTCCCATCCGGAACGATTTCCACGGAAAGTGCGTGGGCTGAGGGTAATCGTTGCCATGCCGCCGTTAGCTCTTGTCGCTGTTCGCTCAGACTCTTCTTCGAGGATGCACCGATCACGACACGCGAAGAGTGTAATTGATATGCAGCTCGAAGGATGAGGTCGTAGCAATTGTTCCCCGCAATAGCAACCGGCCACACCGGTTTGCCGATCTTTTCGGCCTCATATACCACCTGACTGAAAATCGCGGTCTCGCATTCGTCCATCACCTGAACTGGGTCAGTGATTTCCTCGGCAGATTCATGAACGTCTGGGTTAATGGACAGCGCAACGATGTCGTTTTTGATCGGATCGGCTTCTTCCAGCACTTTTCGCAGAGCGCTTAAGTGGTTCGGGTCATGGATGCCAACTAGGATATTTCCAGATCGTACCTGCAATGATGCTGGGGAGAGATTCTCACGAAGCTGGAGACGAAATCTCTCCGTCTCTGCTTCTCCGAGTTTCGGTTTACTCGGCTTTTTTTGTGAGTAGCGTTTCTCGCAGAGAGAAAAGGCAGTGAAGAATACGACCGTGAAGGCGACTCCGGAGATGGTTGCTGTTCTCTTCGTCAATAAGTTGATCCCTGCCAGCGAAAACAACAACACCGTAATGAGACCCAAGCCGACAGGAATTTCTGTCCCGCGCACGCGTAGGTTGAGCGGTACCCTCCAGCGCTCGGCTTGCGGCTCCTTGAATCGGAGCATCAGGACGGCAAGGGCTTTCATCGCAAAGCTCCAAGCCACGCCAAACGCGTAAGCTTCTCCAAGCAGGTAAACGTCTCCGCGGCTGATGAAGATGGTGGCCAGTTGTAAAGCGATGACGAGATTGATGAGGCGATACGTAGTTCCATATTTGGGGTGCGGTTCTCGAAACCAGTCAGGCAGCACGCCGTCTTCAGCGACTCGGTTCAGCACGCCGTTTGACCCGATGATCGCGGTATTGACCGCTCCGGAGAGAATAAGGGCTCCGACCAACACAACGAAGGCATGAAAGGCGAGTTTGAGACCAAACGGACCTGCCAGGAACATCGATATTCCCGATATCAGATTGTCGAAGTACCTGTTGCGCACGCTGTCTGGGATCATCATCACCGCGAAGAACGATACCAGGGACGTGAACAGCATGCTGAAGATGAAAATTACGAGAGCCGCCCGTTTAAGGTTACGGAGCTTGGGAGCCGCGATCTCACGGTAGACCTGCGCCAAGCTTTCTTCGCCACTCATTGCGAGCAGCGAATGGCCGAGTCCAATTAGGATTGCCACTACAGCGATTCTCGGAGCTGTCGTGCCTCTTAGCCACCCCAGAGCTTCGTCACTGAACTTTAAATTACTCAACGTTGGGGGCGGAATCGGCTGGGCTCCCCGACAAAGGATCGTATATAGCGACCAACCGATGAGAATCACGACCATGACAGCTGTGATCTGCATGATGCGGAGTGCTTTCAAGCTGGAAAACGGAATGCCAACGCGGTTGCTGTGCCAAAAGTAAAGTGTCACGAGAACGGCGAAACCGGCGGCAAACAATTGTGTTGGTACTTGCACTCCCAAGAATCGGAAGTGTTGTGCGATCTCATTGACTAATCCTGCAAGATACAATCCGGCACTGACAGCACTGATCGGGCCGGTAAGTACATAATCGAACATCAGGGCCGATACCGAAACTTTGGCTGCTGTGCTCCCCATGGCGTATCGGACGACCGTGTACACGCCGCCGCGAACAAACATGCTGCAGCTCTCGATGTACACCGCCCGCACGGCATACGAAAGCAGCATAATTCCGAAGATGAACCAGGGCGCTGATTTTCCGACAGCCTTCTCCGTTATGCCACCGACGTAATAAGCCGAAGAACCAAGATCCGCCAGCACGATAGCCGCTGCTCTCCAGAACGAGATGAAGGTCAGCATGACGGTCACCGGAACAACAAATCTGTTGATCCGAAATGATCGCGGTTTGTTCATACGTCCGTCGAATGCGTTGGAATGAATCGCAGCCGTCGGGAGCGTGAGAACGAGCGGGGACTAAAAGAAAATACCGCTGAGAGGCTTAAAAGTGGCCAGTCCACAGTGTGTACGCTAAGCCCGTGAGCGGGATAACAATCAGGACGTACGGCCACCTTCTGTACGATGTTCCCGATGAACGAGAGCACCTCGACCTGCTCCTGGACGGGAATGGTCTTGTAACCTCTTCTGCTGCCGATCAGAGAAGCCGAGAGTGACTTCGCTAAATGCCCCGATAGCGCTCAGGTTGGGCGCGCGAAAGAACCTTATTGCTGATCGGGGACTTCAACTTGCATTATGTGGAGAACTCCAGTGTCGGGGTCGACATGTACGATGATTGCCACGTGTTGCCCCTCATGGCCCTTCAGGGCATCAGGATTATCCACTTTGTACTTCTTATTGTTCTTGTCGTTCACAAAATTCTTGCCATTCGAACTAACGTTTCCCGACATGCTTTGATTGGACTTTGAGTCGGCTTGGGTCTGGTTGGTTTGGGCTTGACCGGTTTGAGCCTGGTTGGTTTGGTTCTGTTGGCTGTCGCTTTGTTGAGCAGATGCCTGAGACCCAGCCACAACCCATAGGGTCAAGCTAAGAGCCAAGAGTGCGAAGATCAGTTGTTTCATAATTCAGTCCTCCGTCAGAGCTCGATTAGAGCGTCGATTCATTCTTCACTCTCAGGCTACGCACGGAGCAGAGCCGAGGCAATTGTTCGTAAGAACAAATGAGATTTACGACTTTCGCCGTAAGGGACAGGCTGGAGGCGAAACTTGCGAAGCAGAGGGTTCGTCTGGCGTTACTTGCCTGAAGCGCTCTGCGCGGGGAGGATGAACAGCAGCATTTGTAGCAGCAGCAACGAGTCGGCCATTGTACTCAGCATTCGTGAGCATCGGCTTCGCTTTCCGAAGAAATTGGTAACATCCAAATAAGTTATCGGTGTACATCACATAAGAGTGCTCTGGCAGCGGCTCTAGTGCCGGGATCTGATGAAGCCAGAGCGCACAGCAATTCGTCGCCGGCATCCTCGTTGCCGCTGCGCCATTGAATTGCGCGCGCAAACAAGTACAAGACATCAAGCTTGCCAGTGTCGGTCGCCCTGGCGCCGCTCACTTGCACTCTTTCAGCGCTCATTGATTCTCCGCGTTCCTGTACCGGGCGACCATCCCTCGAGCAGCGGTGGCAGCGACCTATCTCTCAACCTCAGATGCTAGGGGCCGCGCCGGCCGATAACAAGTCTTCGTGGGAATGAAGAGAGAACTAGATAGGGAGCGTAGAGTCTGGTTAGCCTTGCGTCACAATCACATGTACGACCTTGGGAGTCGACGGGCGGCTGGTCCGCATTGATTAAGCTGCAGATGATGATGTCGCAGATTTCAACCAGGTTTCTATTTGATCATGGCCGACCACTCCCGCCTGCTGCATGACCGGATGACCCGCATTGAAGACGATGAAGTTTGGGATGCCTTGCACGTTGAAACGTGCCGCCACTTGCGGATAGCGTTCAGTGTCGAGCTTTACGACAACAGCTCGTCCGGCCATATCTGCGGCCGTGCGCGTAACTTCCGGTGCTGCTACCTTGCAGGGCCCACACCACGACGCCCAGAAATCCACCAGCACCGGAACGCGGGCATTTTGAATGATTTCGTCGAACACCTGAGGATCAACTTCCAGCGGTTCGTCCACGGGCGGTAGTGAAGTCTTGCAAACCCCACATCGCCCAGTGTCGGCGAGGTGTGCCGCGGGAATGCGGTTCATGCGTCCACAGGCTTTGCAGGCTCGAATTACAGCCATAGTTCCCCTGGCACATTCTGTCTCTCACTGTATTGGATGGCGCCGGAGATGGTGAGAGAAATTCATCTTTTCGATGGTATTGTATCGCGCCGGTTTGTCCATACCGCTAAAGTCGTAGAAGAATGTCTCACTCGGGGCAGAACAAGTTGTAGCCATCCTCTCGGAAGGACCCTTCAGCCTCACGAGGAATTGCCGCAAAGCTTCGCATTTTAATACCATCTCAACCAGAGATGCACTCTGTGCACTTGGCCTGGGAACGAGCTCCGGGCCAAGCCGAGTGGGGGGCAGTTTTCTCTGCAAGCGAGAAAGGGTTCACTGTCCGCCATCTCCACTGCCGGCAGCAAGCCGGTAATCATCGAGCGACATATGGTTACAACTCCATTGCTTCTAGAGTTTGAAAACCTTCGTCACAAATGGGGATGGCTGTTGACCCTGGGCATCGTTATGCTGACTCTGGGAATAGTGGCATTTATCATCACACCCGCGGCCACGATAGGAACTGTGCTGGTGCTGGGCTGGTTGATCGTGGCGAGTGGAGTGGTGGAGGGGATTCATGCGTTTCGAATGAGGAAGTGGGGAGGAATTTTTCTGCACCTCGTGGGCGGGATTCTGGGAGTCCTGATTGGTCTGCTCATTGTTACCCATCCCGTTGCCGGGGCGCTTGCATGGACATTGCTGTTTGCTTCATTTTTCACGGTCATCGGTATATTTCGCCTGGTAGTGGCTATCCGACTGAAATTTCCAAACTGGGGATGGGCAGCCTTCGATGGTGCGATTACGCTTTTGCTAGGAATTCTACTTTGGGCAGAGTGGCCTTGGTCGGGCTTTTGGTTTCTGGGGGTGGCCGTGGGGGTTTCACTGGTGTTGCGCGGTTGGGCGTACGTAATGTTCGCGTTCGCACTCCACAGTCTGCCGGTACCCCGCCAGTTAAGGCAGGCAGCTTGACGGGTCCGAACAGGTAGATCATGACCCACGTTAGCGGGATATCGCATACCGAAGCACAGGACGCCGCTGCGAGGCAAAACTCGCGTCCAGAGGATGCCTCGGGCCAGGGCCCGAGGAGGAGAAACAGAGGGCTGTGTCCTCTGAGGAGTCGCTCGCTTCTTGGGAGGAAATGAAGGCGGAGCGCGACGACCTGCTCGACCGGTTGGCCCGGACATCGAAGGTGGCGCCTCGAGAGACGGCACCGCTTCGATTTTTTCGTTTTCTGAAAAGTCAGGTGATCGAGCGGCGGAAAGATTTCATCGCTACCCTCATGCTCCCACAAAGGGAGTTGCTGAACTACGATCTAAGAGAGATGGAACTCTTTCTTGAGGGGTACTTTTTTTACACAACATTCATTCTGTAATCATTTTCAAGTCAGGTGAGCACCTGAACCGGGTCATTGCCTTGCGCGTGCGCGCGGAAGACGATCTAGTTAACCGGGTTCTCGTACTGCGTTTCGGCCAGAATCTTTAAGGCTTCTGCAGAGAAAGATGGTTCTTCTCGCACGGACTGAAGCAAGGATTTCGGTGGTAACCCTTGCCTTTCCCGTCTTCGTTGTTTCTTCAGTTCCCGCAGAGCGGCGATTTGTTGTTCGCGCTCTTTGGACTGCATATCCATTATCCATTTCTATCCATTTCATTTCCCCACAAAAGCTCGACAGCAACGACTAATGCGCGCCGTCAGCTTCGGGCGATGCCGGAATAATCACGACAAGCACTTTCTGGCCCACCACCCATCCCGCGCGATTAGGCAGACGAAGTTCAGCGTACAACGGTTCTGCTCCTTCCACAGAGACGGTTACTCGCTCCTGGTGATCCTCATAGAGCCCAGGCCGAGAAATGTCGCTTATGTCACCCGCCAGTCTCAGATTGTGCGTGTTCACGAAAGCACCTCCATCTCCTTCCATTCTATTTTGTTCATGGCCGGCTCTAGTCAGATCCGGGCTACCCGTCTGCCGCGTGACAAGATCCCGGAGTCCCACCATGTGAAGTCCTCCTGTCTTACCAGTCAGAAAGTGCAATCCTAGCGATTTTGAGGCACTGCGACAATTCGTCGCGAGGATGAAATCGAATTCCACAAGGGCAATTAGGAACTGCTCCCGCCTGCGTTCCATGCGGGTATACGACTTTTGCTTAAAGACCCGCCTTGTAACAGAGCACGTGTGTCTGGCCGGAGCACCAATCTGGCCTAGCGTCAATGTTGAAAGCACGGCACGATAGCAACGACGCGTGTGCCTTTCCCGGGCTGACTGTCAACTGCAACCGTGCCTCCTAGACGCTGCGCACGTTTTCGCATACTGATCAGACCAAAACTGCCCTTTCCACTCCGTAATAACCGAATTGGTCCGAACCCCTGACCGTTGTCGTCAACGCGCAGTTGTACTTCTTTCTTCCCGCAAAGTAAGTCAATGTGAACTTTGGTTGCTTGGGCATGCTTGAGGACGTTGGCTAGAGCCTCCTTGCTGATCCACAAGATCTCATGCCGGAAAAACCTCTCGCTCGCGAGGAGTCAGCGAATCAACGCGTTCCTGCAGTGAAATAAACGAGAGTGATGGGAATGGAGAGGTAGGCCAAGGCAATCAGCGAATCCGAAACAAGATGCAGCCAAACCAAACCCGGATTCCACAGGTAGCAATACCCATGAGGCATGAATCCGCTGGGGGAAAACAAATCTGTCACAAAGCGGACAGTTGATCATTCATTTCCAAAAATACTTCGCAGAGAATCGTGCACTTTCAAATCATGGGCGTATTCAACCAGTCCTAAATTCTTAAAACGTTTCACCAGGACATTGACGCGTTGTCGAGTAGTACCAATTATCTCTGCCAGGGTCTGCGGGACTGATCTTGGATGGAGAATCAAAATTGCCGGCTGGGCCAGGGAGAACAGGACCCGAGCTAATCGTTCCTCACTGGAGTCCATGAGATTATTAACCAGCTCTGCCTGAATTCTTGTGTTGCGGTCAAGAAGGTAAGTAACGAAGCTATAACAAGCGCCGCCTCCACCAAACAATGCGCGTATGATTGCAGAGCGATCGATTTTCACCGCACGCACTTCAGTAAGAGCCACGGGGTTGTGAAAGCGGACCGGTTGGTCTGAAGCGATACAGCTCTCGCCGAACAAGTCTCCTCGGGAGAAAACACCAATGATCGCTTCCTTACCTGCCTGGACGTTACCGTGAGCTTCACCGTGCCTTTTCTCGATGTAGAAAATCGAGTCGGCGAGCAGTATCAGAACTATCGCGCTAGACGGATCGATAATTGCCGAAGTGAACCCCAGAATCCTCCACTTGTTGCTCCATTTGTTGCCTGCATATTGCTCCTCGTATGACATGCAATTTGAGACGGCCATTTCCAAATGCTAGGAGCATCGCTCGTCCTCAACAATTCTTCGTCAGGATGAGGCTCTGCTCCGAGGCCGTATAGGAGCGTCTTACTCGCGGGACAGACTGAGCCCTACGACTTAAGCATTAGAGCCATCCGCCAAAAATTTTGCTAAGTTCCAAATAGACCTCAACGGCGTTCGAGTCTCGACACAAGGGATTACACATGAATGAAACTGAGCCCCAAGTCCAAATTCTCGGGACGCGCGGATCTGCCGATGCGCATGCCATCCGTGATTTTCTTCACCGCTGCGACATTCGTTTTCAGTGGATTGAACTGAGCGATGACAGCCAGGCGCGATCTGAAGCACACGTGGACGGATTAACCGACAAGCGATTGCCGATCTGCGTTTTTGCCGATGGCACGCGGCTGGAACATCCCACGGTCAGACAGATCAGCGAAAAACTTGGCCTATTCCGTAATCCTTCTCGTTCTGAATACGACTTGAGTATCTATGGCGCTGGCCCAGCCGGCCTTAGCGCCGCTGTGTATGGAGCTTCCGAAGGCCTGAAAACAGTCTTGATTGAGCGCTTTGCAGTGGGCGGACAAGCGGGCACCAGCCCCAAGATTGAGAACTACCTCGGATTTCCGGACGGCATTGCCGGAGCCGAGTTGGCCCTGCGAGCACGTGAACAGGCTTGTCGTTTCGGGGCGGAAATCTTGCTGCTTCGTGAAGGGGTTCGCGGTGAATTCTTACCCGGCAAAGGAATCGGCTACTTGTCGGACGGAACTAAAATCATTGCCCGGACCTCAATTTGTGCGACCGGTGTGGAGTACCGCCGCTTGAACCTTCCCAACGAGGAGAGGTTTCGCGAAGCGGGTGTGTACTATGGCGCCGGCGCGAGCGAGGCGTCGCTGTGCAGCGCCAGCGATCACGTGTTCGTAGTTGGAGGAGGTAATTCGGGCGCTCAGGCGGCGATGCATTTTGCCCGCTTTACGACAAAGGTCACCATGGTCGTTCGTGATAGCTCACTGAAGAAAAGCGTTTCGCAATATCTGGTCGATCGCATCCTCTCCTGTCCGAGGGTAAGAGTGCTTCTGCTCACGGAAGTAGTTGCCCTGGACGGAGATGACATTTTGCGTTCGATCACGCTGCGGGACAAACAGACGGGCAAAGAGTCGATCGAGGAGACGAACTGGCTTTTCCTCTGCCTTGGTGGCTTGCCACACACGCAGTGGGCGGAAGAGGTCGGTATCGTCCGAGACGAGGCCGGCTATCTCGTTACCGGGCCAGATCTGATGAAAAATGGCGGCCGCCCGGCGAATTGGAAGCTCGACCGCGATCCTTATTATATGGAGACGAATGTCCCGGGTGTCTTCGCAGCCGGCGATGTACGGCACGGTTCGGTCAAGCGGTGCGCTTCGGCGGTCGGGGAGGGCGCGATGGCGGTAATGTTCGTCCATCGCTTCATCACCAACGGTTAACGCTAATCAAGAAGCCGCTCGACGGTGTGCGTCACCTCTTCCGGCGAAATGTTAGAAATTCTGGCAACTGCGTCTTTCGAAAAACCTTCTATGGCAAAAAGTTCAAAGACGAGGCGATCTTGCTCTGGCCCGCGGGTAAAAGCATGCACGATCCGCTGCACTTCTTCCTCTCGTTCAAGTTGTTCCTCTGGGTCGCTCACGTAGGTCGGTGGAGAGAAATCGCGTTTATCATATTCGCTGTCGTCCAGCTCTTCTGGAAACCACACTTCTCCGCATCGGCCGTAATCGGCATTTCTTCCAGAGTCCGCAGCTCCGCCTGGGTTAACGTTTCGGAGTACTTTTCCGATTGTTCATTCGTTAGCTGATAGAGCCATTCTTCCAGCGATAAGCTCTCGAGCTTCTCGTCATAGTGCTCATAAGCCTGAAGAACTACTTCGTCGAGAAAATCGCCGCTGGTGTAAACCGGCGTCCGGATCTGGAGGTAAGGTACGCGAGACGCAAGCGACGCTTGATAGAGGACCGGAGGGGCTTCAAAAGAGAACGAAGTTCCTTGAAGAACTCTTGCTTTTTTTTGCGTCGATGAGCTTTGCTAATGTTGATTGTTCTTGCTGCAGCCGTTCACTCTGTTGGCTGCTTCTGGTTGTCTGCCGGTGCGCCGACGATTGGGGTTCTTCGCCCATAACTTTTCTCGATCATCGTTTTAATCATTGGGACTCTTGTATCGCCTGCGGTCCCGATCTCGCGGCGTCATCAGCTGCGGAGGGGGCCGTTCTCGAAGAGCGACTCCCGCCTCCCTCAGCAACGCGGCGACGTCGTCCGCTCGCAGGCGGGATGCGTCATATTCAACCTGGATGGCTCGCGCATTCTTATCGAACCAAATCCGGCGTACACCGTACACTTCTCGAACTTGATCCAGCGCGCGTATCGCGCGCTCGCTGGGGGCCCATTGATACGGAAAGGGTCGGTTAAGCGGCGTCACGACTCAGACTCCACTAAGCACTCTTTTTGTCGTCGACGTCAACGTACTCGGCGTCCACAACGCCTTCATCCTTAGCGCGGCCATCGGCTCCTGAGGGAGGTCGACTCGAACCATATGCGCCTGCAGAACCCGGAGTAGCCTGCGGCTGCGCGGCTTTGTACATCTGCTCAGCCAATTTGTGTGAAGTTTGGGTGAGGCGCTCGCGTGCCTTGTTCATAGCCTCTTTGTTGCTTGATCCCAAAGCTTGCTTGGCATCGGCAACGGCGTTCTCCACCTCGCCGCGCTCAGAGCCCGAGATCTTGTCGCCTTGTTCGCGCAGCATCTTTTCCACGCTGTACACCAGGGAGTCAAGTTGGTTTCTCGCTTCGATTTCTTCACGTCTTGCTTTATCTTCGGCAGAATGCGATTCAGCTTCCTTGGCCATGCGCTCGACGTCTTCCTTGCTGAGGCCGGACGACGAAGTGATGGTGATTTTCTGGTCCTTGCCTGTGGCCAGGTCCTTCGCAGTCACATTCAGGATTCCATTGGCGTCAATGTCGAAGGTCACTTCAATTTGCGGCACACCCCGCGGAGCGGGCGGAATCCCAGTGAGGAGGAACTTGCCCAGCGTACGATTCTGCGACGCCATGGGACGCTCGCCTTGCAGCACATGAACGTCAACAGCGGTCTGGTTATCGGCTGCTGTCGAGAATGTCTCCGTCTTGCGTGTAGGAATGGTCGTGTTGCGCGGGATCATCGGTGTGGACACACCGCCCTGGGTTTCGATCGAGAGTGTGAGCGGTGTTACATCCAGCAAGAGCAGGTCTTTCACATCCCCCTGCAGCACGCCACCCTGAATTGCGGCGCCCACTGCCACCACTTCATCCGGGTTCACTCCCTTGTGCGGTTCCTTGCCGAACAGTTCCTTAACTAGAGCCTGAATGCGCGGCATGCGCGTCTGCCCGCCCACCAGCACCACCTCATTAATCTTGCCGGCGTCGACTCCAGCATCCTTCATGCATTGCTTGCAGGGAGGTACGGACCGCTGAATGAGATCCTCGACCATGGATTCGAGTTTGGCACGCGTCAGTCTTTTTACCAGGTGCTTGGGCCCGCTGGCATCGGCAGTAATAAAAGGTAGGTTGATCTCGGTCTCCATCGTGGTTGAGAGCTCGATCTTCGCCCGTTCAGCCGCATCACGAAGACGCTGCAGAGCCATCTCGTTGCCTTTGGCGCGCAAATCGAGGCCCTCATCTTTCTTGAACTCATCAATCAGCCAATCGACAAGGCGCTGGTCGATGTTGTCACCGCCCAGGTGAGTGTCACCATTTGTGGCTTCAACTTCGACCAGGCCATCGCCGACTCGGAGGATCGAGATGTCGAACGTACCACCGCCGAAATCATAGACGGCGATGGTCTCGTCCTTCTTTTTGTCCAGGCCGTAAGCGAGTGCTGCCGCCGTCGGCTCATTGATGATGCGCTTAACATCGAGGCCGGCGATCTTGCCGGCGTCTTTCGTAGCCTGGCGCTGCGCGTCATTAAAGTACGCAGGCACAGTGATGACAGCGTCAGAAACGCTTTCGCCGAGGTAGTTCTCGGCCGCCTTTTTCAGCTTTTGCAGGATCATCGCTGAAATTTGCTGCGGAGTATACTTCTTACCCTGAGCCACAATGACCACGTGGTCGCCATCGCGCTCCACTTTGTAGGAAACCATTTTTACTTCATCGGCTACCTCTTCGTAGCGGCGTCCCATGAAGCGCTTGATCGAGTAAATCGTGTTTTCGGGATTGGTAATTCCTTGGCGTTTGGCGACCTGGCCCACGAGGATTTCCCCCGTCTTGGTGAACGCAACCACCGATGGCGTTGTTCTCCCCCCTTCTTCATTAGGGATGACCTTGGGCTCGCCACTTTCTATCGCTGCCACCACTGAGTTAGTGGTGCCGAGATCAATGCCAATAATCTTCCCCATGTCGGGCCTCCGGGTTTCTTAATACAAGTGCGCCTGTCGGCGGTTGTGACCGTTTAGTCCTTACATGTTGGGTGGAAAATGCTCAAACATCTTGTCCACCGATTTTTCGAGATCCTTCGTGGCTTTGTCCGGCTTGTCGGGAAGAGTGTCGCTTGCCGACCCTCTCCAAATCAGTTTCTTGCTTCTGCTATCGAACATGTCGATGACCAGGGTTCCGACCTCATAGTTATCGACCCAGGTCGTTGCCTCACCAAACCCTCCCCAGCGCCAGCCGGGAAAACCATCGTAGAACGTTCGCAGTGTGGGCCTTTCGCGGGTAGTGCCGATTGCCATAATCGTCACATCTCCGTCGGAGGGAACTTCTGTCCAGCCTTTTTTTGCCAGTTCTCTATTTACAGCTTCCTTGATGCGGTCATCCCAGAGCGGGTTCGGTGTTTCGATCTTGCCCCACGAATAGGTCTTGTATTGTGAGAAATTCACATGGTGGTCGTAATCGGTTTTGATATCGCGTGAGAATGCTGGAAGCGTCATGGCCAGCAAGACAGCGAAAAAAAGCAGAAAACGGATTCGAAGCTTCATATAGTTTCCCTTCGTGTTCCTGCCCGACTAACGACGGGCCGGACTGGCGAATTTGTGGGAGTCTCACCGAACAAACTGAGCTACTGTCGCTGTGCTAGTGACAGTTCGTCCCGTCGGGGACTCCTAGAAGTGATGCTAGCCAGCAGGCAGGGGCCTGACAATTCTTCATGCGGGTGAAGCGAACTTCGGAAGGGACGCTTACGAACATCTGAGCTATCGGTTCAACAAAACCATAAGACCTTAGCTCTAGATCAGATTACTGAGGGACGCCGCTCACCGCCTAAGTGAGCACCTCGCGGATCTCCGACTGCAGGTAAAATCCCTCTCCGATCAGAGGCGCGACCGCTCCTCCGTGAATGGCTTCTGAGAAAAGCTCGCGAGTCTGCTCATATCCAGGGATATGTATTCTATTCATGAGTTCAAGCAGGTCGGCCGTAGGCATTTCGCCTTCTGCGATCAAAGACAATAAAAGCATCAATCCGTCCGGTCCAACAAATCTTTCGAGTGGCAAGCCCTCAGCGAGGCTGTGATCCTTGCGGAATTCACGTCGGTCGTCGTACCGGCAGAGACTGTGGACTAAACGCAGACCTTTGACCCTGCTTGTGCCAGGCTCATCGGCACCGGCAAGCCCCCTCCAACGCCTATCGAGGGCAACGATGGGCCAAGCCAGCCCCACGCTATTCCGATGTGAATCCAGCGGCCATAGTGGAAAGGACAAAATCCCCACGGTTCGTCTTCTACCCAAGTCCAACCCCCCGGATCAATCCATGCCCAATGGTGTCCAATGCCCAAAGCGATAAGGAATCCAACCCGCGGTAACTGCTGGATACCAGATCGGTCCCTAGTCAGCATTGACTTCCCAACGACCATATTCGTCGAGATCGTCATAGCCCACAGTCGCAGGACTCATGTATTCCCGCGATTCAGAGGATTCGATCCCTGCGCTCGGGCTCCTCACTCCAGCGGTCGAAACTGTCGGGAGGCGGTATGGGAACGGATTCAATCGCTAGAGGATCGCGCCCGAAATTCCGAAATGCGGCGGACTATCAGGTCAAACCCGAGAGAGGTTCTCGTACAACTTTAGAAGTAGAAGAAGAATGTTCCCGCGTCGAACACATTAAGCATGAAGTCTCGCGTGAGAAGCTTTTTCGGTATTGTCCATCCTCAAGCAAGCGCGTCAACGCCGCTCACGTTCCGACTGGCGCTTCAAGAACGCCGAAAACTTATCTTCGAGCCTGGCGAACACTGATGTTGCATCTTCTTTACCCTTTAACTGTTTTTCCAGGTTTGAAATGTCGGAGTTCAATGCCGCGTACTCCGGGTCCCGGCCAGCATAGCCAAGGTCCTTCGAGCGCTGGAGCTGCTTCTTGGCCGTTTCCAGAAGCGCTTGCGCCGTAGCCTTATTCTTCTGGCTCTGTTCTCGAGCTTGATCGATTGCCGCTCGTGCGAGAATTAGCGGCAACGGAGTGATACGATCAATGACAGCGAGAGTGTTGAGCGCAATTAGCAACACCCCCTTAGCATCCTGGGTGTTTTTTTGGTCGAGCAAACGTGCAGCCTCAGTCAAAGCCAAGGGATAACTCACAAGTGGCAGGCTATAAGTACGGACGCGGATTTCGCTTGCCAAGTTTTGGAGCAAAAGTCGCGCCGTCGGAAAATCTTTCGCATCGACTGCCTCTGATGCATTTTTAGCGAGTTCCAGAATGGCCTTGCTATCCTGCGGCGCTGCGTCGATGACGTCAACCTGCAGACCAACGGGAATTAGAGCGGTTGCGGAATTGCGCGCCACCAGAATCTCAATCTTGCCGGTGGCTCGTTCGATAGCGGCACGTGCCTCATCGATTTTGTTCGCAGCAATGGCACTGACAGCCTTATTCGTCTCTTCAATGGCTGAAATGGCGTCCTTATCCAGACTCTTCTCTCCCTCTTCCTGAACCTGCTGCCGTTGTTTCTCGATCTCAGGCTGCGCCTGCTGTTCAGTGTCCTTCCGCTGCTTGTCGAAGTCAGATTGAGCACGGGATTGTGTTGTGGCTTGAGCTGGCACCGCCGAAGGCGTATCGGACTTTGTGTGAGAGCACGATGTTAAACTTAGGCACAACACCAACGATGCACTCACTCGAAAAGCGAATCTAGACGTTGCGTCTTTCATAAACAGTCCTTTCGGTTTGTTTCCTGTCCTCTCGTCGCAGGGTTGAGCATCCCACGCAGAAGGCTGAACAGCATTTGCTCACTACTGTTGGATACTAGCGACCCGAGAGTGCCGATAACAATTCGTTGAGAGACTGAGATGGGCGTCGGAAAGCTCAGTTAGAAGCTTGTCCATCCTGCGGCAGAAATCCATCTACGACTTGAGAAGAAGGCAAGACAATCGCACTCGATTAGGTTGCATGTGGTTCGTTGTGCAGCGTCCCTGCCAATTGAATAGGCACTTCAGTTTTCAAACGGAAGGATGACGGAATAGGGAAAGGCCAGCAAGCTTGCTCGGAAGTGCGCCGGCCTTTGCGGGGGCGAGCAACGAGCGTTACAACATCTATCACCTGCTGGTCATTATCATCTGGCATCATCTGCGGGCAATCTCAAGATTCTGCTCCAGCTTGTCGAGCTTTGCTCGCGTATCTCCGTAACGCACGAAAGACGAGATCATATCCGACAGTTCGTGGGCGGTCTCGGTGTTCTCTTTGAGATATTCCGTATATGAACCCGACGTCGGGCGAAGTTGGTTTTCGTTGAGGTGATTGATGGCGGCTGTGGTGTTGGCAGCCAAGTCTTTCAGGAGGGGCATCGCACGGTCGATCGCTTGCTTCTGCCAGTCAGAGGCCGAATCGCGCTCCGCATTGAGCTTCTCCATTATGCGACCCAAATCGTTGACGTGCTCTTTGATGGTATTCAGCATGTCAGCGTGAGTTTGCCAGCTCACATCAGACCGTGTTAATGACTCCATGTCATCTGCATCCTTGCTCAGGACGGCTGCTTTGTCTCTTGCGTCTGCCAGAAGGCGGGTGACCTCAGCATTTTCATCGTTGCTTGAGGCTGCCGGCACCGTTAGCGATGAAAAGACGAGCAACATGAATGTCATCAACACACCTGCCGCCAAGCGAAGCGTTCCGTTAGGCATTATCCGCATATGTACCTCCTTTATTTTGTGGTCGCCAACCTTCCTTCCTCAGACGACAAACTGCGAGTCGTCTCAGGACGGCAAGCAGAAGATTCAATCAGGCAACCTTTCCCAAGCCCGCAGCTCACAAGAAGCAGCCCGTCGTGGCTGGTATCCTAAGGCTCTCGATGCTAACAACCGGCTGCAATGCAAAACAATTCTCCAGACGAAGGAACCTAAGTTCCGAAAGGAGAATTAAGACCATATCTGCTGCGGGAAAGAGGGATTCGTACGACCTTAGCGGTAGAAGCCTCCGACACGCGGAACGAAGAGCTTGCGGTCGAGTACGTACCAGCCTCGGCCGCAGCTCTCCTAGATCTCGACTACGATCCGATTTTCCACCGAAGTGATCCCGGGGGCCGACCATGCAACTCGCTCGGCCTCTTCTTTTTCCGCCCAGGCGCGAACCGTGCCTTTCAAGATGGCTTTTGAGCCTTGCACATCGACGGCAATTCGATTGGCGTCGACTTCGGCGTTGCGCACCAACGCACTCTCGATTTTCTTCTTGAGTTCCGATGGATCGGCGCGGGGTTTTACCGTAATCAAGTTGCTCACTCCCTTGACCCCGAGCAGTCG
Source organism: uncultured Acidobacteriota bacterium (assembly GCA_963842075.1). GTDB lineage: Bacteria > Acidobacteriota > Terriglobia > Terriglobales > Acidobacteriaceae > Sulfotelmatobacter. The sequence goes on from CAWJFA010000029.1 coordinate 28,602, forward strand.
GCGCACAACCCGTTCAGCGTCCTGTTTCTGATATTGCCACTCGACGTCGCCCTTTAGCGTGACCCAGCCTTTGGAAACAGTCACCTGAACTTTGTCAGAGGGCACGAACGCGTCCCACTCCAAGGCCCGAAGGGCGGCGGCCGCGATATCGGCATCGGTGCGCTCTGATGCCAGCTTGACCTCAAGGTCATTGGCCACAGCTTTGACGCCGCTGACCTTGAGGGCAACGTCTTCAGCACTCCACTTCTTCAAAAATGAATCCACCCATCCTGTCAGAGTGACGATACCGTCTTTCACGGTAACGCCGATCTCGTTCGGTTGAAGTTTGGCATCCCACTTCAATTCAGCCATCACATTCTCCTGAATCTCTTCGTCGGTATGAACCATTGTTGCGGTTGACATAATTATTTCTCCTCTCAGTTCAACTTTCTGCCCAGCGTATGGGCGTTCTGGTTAGGCTAATAACTTTGCCGTGTGGGAACATCCCATTACTCACTGGGATCAAAGGGTGAGGCGGGCTAGTTCTTGGTGAAAATGCTACGGATGCGGAAGAAGAGAAACAATTCGTCGGGAGAGTGATAGGGGATTCCGAAGGGACGAGTAGGGTCGCATTCACCGTGCGCCAGAATGGTTTATACGCCTTTGGGAGTAAAGTAACAATTGGCGACGCGCATCGGCAAATGTTACAGCGCTAGCCTCTCCTCCAGATCTCTCCGACATGGCGACCGAGGCTGCAGCCCCCTCCGCGGCATTGAGCGCACGATCTGCGTAAAACATTTGTAATAGTCCCATAGTAGACAGACGATTGTTCGTTTATCCACGTAGTGTAGTTTCCAGACAGCTTTCAAAGCATCTCTCCGCCGCGCACCTTTCCCAGGTGACGGGCCCTGCGAAAGCCAGCCAATCCAGTCTTTGAGGATTCTTTTATGGGGAATAAACCCTCCGTTTCATCTTTAGTTACTCCAATCCAATCAGTACAGGAGCTTTTTAATTCTCTATCCGCGCTGCCGCCCCTCATCCACTGCCGTCAATGCGGCAGCAAACTGTTACATGTGGACGCCACATTTCTCTCGGAAGGCGGGAAGGCTTGGACTCAGCCATTGCCCTTCTGCCCTAATTGTGAGCCGTCACAAGTCAGCCCTGAGTTCGCCGACATAACTAGCCTTCGCCAGAAAAGGAGTTTTATGATTCAGTTCAACAAAGCTCTTTGTAATGGTCCTTTGCTAAGTAAAGCCCTTCCCAGTGCCACACCTTCTGGTGCGACCTGGGAGCAACTCTACCAATGGGCAATTGTAGAACTCGACCATGCCAGATTTCAGGGCCGAATCACTGACGCTCGCCATGCGATTCTGGATAGAGCCGAAGAGAGGCTGACTCTCCCGCCAGGCACCGAACAACGCGCACTAAACAATGCGTTGAAGACTTTGCGCATGCTTGAGGAAGTAGCAGCGCGGGAACGACCCGCAGCATGATTCGATTGTCGTGGAAATTCGGGTCGATGCCCAGGTTCGGCAGGGTTGGCAGATGATCGCCGCGCAGTTGGCGCACATGTAGTGACGGACAGCGCGGCAGACAAATATTCTGCTCAGACACTTAAGCTGCGTTATCGTTTTTTCTCGACGCTTCTCGCTCCGCGTCAGCTAGGAGAGCCCACGCGAGCTTGGCGTCCCGGTTGTGCACCCATAGAATTATATCCACCGGCAGCCCAGGAAGAGGCATGGGGCTTAGTTCGCAAGCGATACCGTTGGAGCGAAGCAGGCCACAAGCGAGTTCGGCCTCATCCCAGCGCTCGAAACGGTCCAACTCAATTCGATTACTGGGATCGACATAACGCAACGCCGGATCATCGTCAATAAAATTGCTGCCGGACGCTCTCATAGTGCCTTCTTTCGTCCTTGCGCACCACTGTGTTGCCAGTTGAGGACTATATATGGCCCTAGCAAAAGCCTGGCAGGGCTATGGTCATAGTGAGGAGAAGGAGACGCTGAATCAATCGGACAAAAACTGGACAATTTTGTAATGCTTTCGACCTACTTGGGTTGCGGCTGCAAGTCTAATCGCGGGATAGAACTCTATGGCTAGCTCGATTCCATCTTTTGGCGGATTGTTGAACTGCGTCCTCTCCGCTAGCATGCTTCATCTCGGCGGCAAGCAGTCCCGAGCGCGAAGAAAGCAGGAAAAGTATGACAGTGGCACTGAACAGGAAGGGGTTCGAACACGCGAAAGAACTCGTCAGCAAAGGAAGAGTCGTTATCGACGACCGGGACGCGTGGAGCGAACACCAGCCCTCCACTCAGCAAGAAAACGACTTCATCGACGCACAAGGGTTCGCGGAGTATGGAAAGTGGCATTTGGGAATCGACGACGAGGCGGACGAAGACACCAAACGAAGGTATAAATTTCCTTATGGTGACTTCGAGAAGGTTCACCGCTGCGCAGTGCTTTCCGCGGAGAGCCGGGCAGGACAATACAAGCACTTCGACATTGAGCGCGCGGCCGCACACCTACATGGCATGATTGAGGAACACAGGCAGAAGGTCGCCTGAGATGCAATTTCACCTTATGAGACGGCCAGACGACTGCCTCATCTGAATTGCGCGCGATCCCGCCTTCAGGCGGCTTTTGATTTGCATTGCGCGCAATCGGCCGTGATCTCGTTCTTGTTGAGGCGCAAGTAGTTTTCGAAGGATTCCCACCAGCGGGGTTTCAGCAAAGCGACTCCGGACGCAGCCGTCTCCGCGCGGGCGACGGATTTGGGGCGCAGGGTCACCTTGCCGCTGCCCGGTGCGGGATCAGAGAATACTTCGCTGATCCGCCTCGGGAAAAGGTCGGCGGCGTTCACCTGGTCCTCTGCTGATAGGCCGCCGTCCTGGCGTGCCGAACTTGCTGGAGACGAACTTGCCGGAGCGGGAAGCGGTTCGTCGGCCGGCGTGACTATGCGGTCAGAGCCCTTGAGGTGCATCACCGGTTTCTCTTCCCAATATTGCTTATAGAGCTGTTCGTATTTCTTCCACTCATCTTCTGACTGCAACGATTTCTTATCGTATGGCGGAGAATTTTTAATCTGCAGTCTGGTAACGCTCGCAGCAAGACCATCGTCGTCGGTTTCGTCGAGAGAGACGCTTTCCGCGGGGAGCAGGAAGGTTCCAGTTTCCAACCAGCCGCCGCTATCCACCACGAGATAGTGAATCTCCATCGTATCGTGATCAAAGATCAAGTCATCAACGTTGCCTAGTTTCTCGCCGTCTGATCCGCGAACCGTGGCGCCACGGACATCGTGAATGTCGTCAGACACAAGCTGAGTATTAAGACTGCCGCAGTGAGCCATTAGGTGCCCCTCTTCTCATAAAACAAATGATTGCAGGAATAAATGCTGTGGAGCCGCCACAATCGATGCGAGCAACGCCCCGCGACTTATCCCAGCACAAAGAATGGTACGAATGCGGGACGAAATCAATTCGACAGGACGCGTAACCATGTCTACATCTTCCGGGTTAGAGAGGGGGCCCGAGTTGGGCAAGGGTTCCTCCGGTCGGGATGCTTTTGACTTCAATCTGGAAGCGCGAATGGCAGCAGGTATTTTTGGTACAAGGACTGTGCTGGAAAGCGTGCGGCTCGCATCCTCAGTCTAAAATTTAAGCTCTTACTTTCGCAATCCACTTAGAAGAGATGAGGGGAATAAAACAATTGGACGATGGTATCGCCGATACCTTCGCATCACAAGTGTGGGGGAGGAAGTTGACCGGACAACATTGCCAAGGCTCTCGAGTTGGATGACCCCCGCACCGTCCGGCGTCTCAGCCAACGAGCGACACGCACCGTAGGTTGGGCTCGCCACTGCGGTGGATACGAGAGTATAAGCAATGCCATCGTCCAATTGCTCCATATTCTTCTGGCTGAATGGTGACAGCTTTATGTCGGGATGTTGAGGGTGGGAGGCGTTCGAAGGCAATCTTGCGGACATGTTTCGAAAGTCTGTGGTGACGTTTTACAAACGGCGCGACTTGACGAATGGTACACTTCGATTCCGCTAAAGCATTTAGCTTCTTGTCAAATTGAGAGGCTCAAGATGAACGATCAACAACAGACGGAGCAGTATTCTGCAGTGCGGGATCAAGAGATCCGTGCGGCACTGGATCAGCATTGGGCGGCGTCCGATGCCAACGATTTTGAAACGGAGCACCGCATCTATCACGAGGACGCGGTGCTCGACTACCCGCAGTCGGGCGAGCGAACCCGCGGTCGAAGCAACATACAGAACCAACGCGCCGGTCAGCCGAGCAAAAAGCGGTTTACTGTCCGACGAATCATTGGCGGCGGTGATCTTTGGGTCACCGAACTCGTCCTGACATATGACGGCAAGCCAACCTACACCGTGAGCATCATGAAGTTCAGGGACGACAAGGTTGCGCGGGAAACACAGTACTTTGCGGATCCATTCGTGGCTCCCGCATTTCGCGCCCAATGGGTCGAACGCATGGACAAATAATCTCGAGGCGCGAGAATCGGCTAAAGGAGGGCCAAGAGATGGATTGGAAACGGCTGATCCAGTTTGCGCTGCAGGGTAGCAGTGATTTGGAACAATATGCCTTCCTGCTGGTACGCGTTTCGATTGGGCTGTTCTTCGCCATCTCCGGGGCAAGAAAATTGTTCGTCGCCGGCGGCACGCAAACTATGTACGAAACGCTGGTTAAGGCCAAAGTCCCGTTTCCCCACCTAATGACTTATTTCGTGTCAGGTGTCGAGTTCGTTGGGGGATCCTTGGTGACCGTGGGGTTTCTTTCGAGCCCGGCCTGCGTGGCTTTATTGGTCGATATGCTTGTCGCCATCCTGACCACCAAGCTTTCCGCCATGCCTAAAGGACTTTCGCCTCTTAGCTGGCTCGACGATTTTCTCTACCTTCCGGAAGTCCTGTACGTGCTCTTCTTTATCTGGCTGATCTGCTCTGGCCCGGGAAAGTTCAGCGTCGATCACTGGCTTGCCGGCAAGTTACTGAGTTGATCGATCCCTAGCTGCAGAAAACCGATTGAGCAAGTGCAGTGGAAAGCCCTTAGGGCTTTGCGGGCAGCGGCTGCCAGAGCTCAATCTTATTCCCGTCCGAGTCGTAGATCCAGGCAAAGCGGCCGTAGGATTCATCCATTCGTTTGGAGTCAATCTTTACTCCCTCTTGCTTTAAGCGGTCGAGCAAAGCATCCATATCGTCCACGATGTAGTTGATCATGAACGGTTGGCTGGCAGGGAAATAGTTAGAGGAGGAGGCAAAAACAGTCCAAACTGTAACGTGTTCCTTTTGCGGATCGTCGTGTTCGCGCCACGGAAGCATCGCGCCCGAGCCTTTGTCAGTGAGTCCAAGATGCTTCGAATACCATTCGCGCGCCTGATCACGATTCGCCGATTTGAAAAAGACACCGCCGATTCCAAGGATGCGCCCGCGCTGCTCCGTTTTGACCTGTGGCTTCGACTTTTCAGGTTGCGAAGATTTCACTTCCTGTCCTCCTGTTGAGCGGGCCGCAATGAGCAACAGCGAGCCGAGCGCAATTGTGGTCCACGGTATTGTTTGCATCGGCGGATTATACATAAGGTTCGATTCGAATGGAGAAATCGGTTCGCTCATCGTTCGCTCAGGGTTCGCCGCGATTCGAATCGCTTCATGCCGAGCCTAGGAGCTTCGAACGTCCTCTCGTATATCGCTTGCCAAATTAACTGTGGCTGTTGAACCAGTCGAGGGCGACTTGAGTAGATCAGCGAAAAACCGCCGAACGTAGTTTTCATCGATATTTACGCCCTCCAAGTATCGTCCCTTTCTCAATTAGCTCTTTCTGGGCGTCCCCGATTCTTATGCCGCTGAAACCGACCTCTTCTTCCCATCGAGTGCCGGTAGAAGAAGTTTCAGAAGCGCTTGATCAGAGAATGGGTTCTGGCCTGAGATCAGTTCGCGATCTTGAACGACATAGCTTGTCCATGGGGCGAGCACACTTACGTTACCGCCCGCCGTACGCAACGCGAAGTCCGGGTAGAAGAGAACCTTACCACCAATCTCAAGCGGTTCCCGCTGTTGCTCTTCCGCTGTCGAAAAGATAGTCATCTTATATCCGGAATAGATCCAGCCTTGAGCCTTTGCGTGTGCTCCAGCAGCATCGCCCGCCGACAGCGCGGCGACCACCTCCTTCGAATTCGGAAGAGCCGAGAGCAGTGAAATCGGGCCATGGCAGAGCACTGCCGTTGGCTTGGATGTTTTATGAAAGTGCCTCAGCACGGTGCCCGCGTCGGGATCATCGAGCAGGTCCATCATCGGGCCATGGCCGCCGGGGACGAAAACAGCGTCATATTGATCCAGGTGCGATGCGATGACATCCGAGATACGAATTGGATTTTTGAGCCCACTCAGGGTGTCGCGGAATTTTAGATAGTCCTGAAGCTTAGCCTCGTCTCCACCGAAGAAGTCGGCTACAGCTGAATGGACATCCATTTGCGGCGTGTTGCCTTTGGGGTTGGCGAAAGTGATTTCGTAGCCCTCCTTCATCAGAGCGCGAACCGGAACCGTAAGCTCGTTGAGATAGTAGCCAGCGCCGGTATAAACCTTGCCATCTTTCAAGGGCAAGCCATGACCGCTCGAGACCAGCACTAAGACTTTTCCTTTAGTTGTCATTGTTGTTGTTCTCCTTTTTGAAATCGAATTCTGTGCTCCTGAATATGAGCTAGCTCATCGTCCGCGGCTTCCTCCAAAGTGCGCAAGGACCGGCTACTGCGGTTGATGTGAGTTATGCCCCCGGGAATCCAAACATCAACCACGACTGATTGGCCACCCAATGCGGGTATAGCTCCGTCATCTGATCGAACAGCGCCTGGTCGGACGTCGCGGTTTTCTGCAGCCGATCGAAGTCCTCGAGGTAACGCTTGGTGTCCTGGATTGCCGAGGGAGAGTCGGGCGCGCCAGGCTTCTTGTGACCGGCGACAACCATCGTCGGGTTCAGCGCTGCTAACCGGTCTAGTGCCACGATCCAATTCTTTCGGCTCTCGGGGGTGGTCTCGCCGACATACATGCGGCATTGGTTGTACACAACGTCGCCAGCGACGATCAGGCCGATCGATGGAACATAGAGAGACGTCGAATCGGGACTATCGGTGCGGCCCTGCTCGATAATGCGCAATTCGTGACCCTCGAGAGTGAACGTGTCGGGCTCATAGGGCTCAGGTGGAACCAACTTCGTGGTCACTTGCCCAGGAAACATACGGCGGGCCAACCGCTCCACAGTGGGAGTGAAAGACATCTGCATGGCCTTCACCGTCTTGGGTGTTGCGATCGCCCGGGCGCCCGGGAAACGGTCGAGCAGAATGCTTAGACCGTAGAAGTGGTCGAAATGGGCGTGCGTTATATAGATGGTCTCCAGGTTGCGGTTGTGCAGAGCGACCCAATCCGCGAGAGCCTCGGCCTCGGCCACTGTCCCCATCGCGTCCACCAGCACCGCGTCGTATTCGCCGAAAATTAAAGTCGATGTGATCGGGTCAAAGCCGAGCGCTTCGCCGAAGGGCTTTGGCCGCTCGCCGACCATAGTCTTTCCCGGGGCCGTAAAAACGTTCACACTCAGCGTGTTCGAAGCGACCGGCGCGGTCACGGGCGTGGTCTCTTTTCCATTTGTGCGGCCCATCTGGTTCTCCTTTCGATGTCAGAGCGAATAACTGTTCAAAGCAAAATTGATGGAAGCGCGGCGATGAGGCGCAGAGTCGGCATCCCATCCGGCTCGAGTGTTAACCGTAGGTGACAGTAGTGGCCTGTCCGACCTCGATAATGTAGCCGTCAGGATCGCGGATGTAGCAGCGAATCTCGCCGTACTTAGGGATGGGCTCCGTGATGAACTCGGCTCCTCGACTTTTCCATAATTTGTAGCACGCTTGAATATCCGCAACGCGGAAATTCATAAAGCTGTTGATGTGATTCGGGTCGGGGACGCTGAGTGTTACCGTCGGCTTATCCGGAGTCGGCCCGCCCCCAACGTTCAGAATCATCCATATATTCGCAAGCTGAAGGTACCCAGGCGCGTTGCCGTCACCCAAACTCAGAATGCGAGCGCCGAAGACCTTTTCGTAGTAGTGAGCCGATCGGTTGATATCGGCGACGGTGAGAAAATGCGCGATGCTGATTCCCTCCCGCGGGGGCATCTCGTAGCTCTTCTGTTCAATTTGTATAGCGTTCATTGATGGCTCCTTTTGTACCCCGTTCATTGATGGCTCTTTTCGATACGGTGCTCATTACAAATACGGTGCCCGACTCCCGATCCCATTCATAACAAATCGATTCGGCGCCAGCTACTGCAGCAGGGATTCCCAGTTAGCCGGCACCCTTCCTGCTGGTCCAGGAGCGGGCTGATTTTTTGGATGAGAATGCGGCGGTAGCAGTTCCACACCCTTGATCATTTCAGGCTTCTCGTAATCCTGCTTTACATAATTGTAGAACCAATCCTCACCCGGCTCAAAGCTGGCAATGATGGGATGCCCTGTCGCTGCCGCATGCTTGGATGCATGCTGGTTCGGAGAACTGTCGCAGCAACCGATGTGCCCGCACTCCGCACACCGGCGGAGATGGAGCCACCAACCTTTCGGTGACGCCAGGCATTCCACACACCCATCGCCACTGGGCTTCGAAGCGGGGTTGATTCCGCGCAGACTCTTTTTCATTTCCGATTTTCCTTTCTGTCCTCTGTTCGCAAATAATGTCAGGCCACCAGCAAGATCTTCCCCATACCACCTTTTTCTGCGGCTGCTTGACCCTTGGCCGCTTCACTGAGCGGCAGTTTCTGGCTGATCGGGATTACTAGCTTGCCATCTCGCACCGCTTCGGCCATGAACTCGAGCGTTTTCCGGTCGAATTTCGAGAACACGTGCACCACCTTTACAGATGGATACTTCGCGGCGTTCTGCGGTGCCTCGAGAACCGTAGCAAACACTCCTCCCGGCTTGACCTTGGCAATCAGCTTCTCGGCGGTTCTTCCGCCGACAGTATCCGCCACAGCATCGAGCGGCGGAAGATTCGCAATCGCGGTGTCGTCGTCGGTTGCGACCACCTGATCCGCGCCCACAGTCTTCGTCTCATCCATCTGCCTCTTCAAAATGCCTGCAATCACAGTCGCCCTGCGTTGCTTCGCAGTGAATACCGCCGAACGGCCGACATTTCCAGCCGCACCTACGACGAGAACCGTTTGGCCCGCTTTGATTCCCGTAGCTGAAAGGAGCTGGTTGCCAGTCACCGTGACCAGCGGCAGCGCCGCCGCCTGGACCAAATCGAGCCCCTTGGGAACTTTCGCTAGAACCGCTGCTTTCACGACACAAAGCTCGGCGTAAGTATTGTCCGCCATGGCGAACACCTGGTCGCCGACGGAAAAGCCTTCCACTCCCGGCCCAAGCTTCACCACGGTCCCCGCGATGTCGACTCCTATGAGGCTTGGGAAACTCATGGGATAAAAATCCTTCGTCAATCCGGCACGCCGCTTGTAGTCGATCGGATTCACACTCGTGGCAGCGACCCGCACCAGCACCTCGCCCGGCCCCGGAACCGGGTCGGGGTACTCCTCGAACTTCAATACTTCCGGACCACCATAGGCGTGGACAACGATTGCTTTCATATTTCATCTCCTTATGTGAGGTGGGCAAACAGTCACTAACAAAAGTTAGATGAGCGAAGCTAGAATTGGTCGCCGAGTCGATGGAGTCCCGAAATTCGAAACTGGAAACCGCAGGGATCGGCATGGCGAAATAATTTAGTGAGAAACGACGCACCGATTCTGGCGCTCAACATTGGCTCGTCTTCGCTGAAGTTCGGTATTTCGCCCACTTCAGCACATCCCATATCTCGCACTGCAAGTAAAAGCCTGACGAGATAGAAGGCGCTATGACTCCTTCGCTAACGGCATCATGAATTAGTTCGTGTACTGCTTCGTCTGGGCAAACTATATGCGGAATTGCTTGGGGCGATCTGGCCGCAAGCCCGCCCTCTGCTGAGCAGCTATACTGTGCTGCGTTGGGAGACCAATCTACGGGCCTAAACCATTCTAGGTCTGGTTGGCGGAGGAGGGCTGGGACAGGCAATCTGAAGAGAGGCACTGGAGATATTACTGTTCTTCCTGTTCTTGCTAGCGGATGCGCAAGGGTCACGTGTGCTCGCCGAGGAGGTCAGCGAGAATCCATGCTGCTCCGGCAATCGCGAAGGTCTCGGCGGTTTCGCTCCAATTCGTAGGATTGTGGGGACCCGCAAGAAGCAACGGTATCCACACGACTATCCCAAAGATCACGAGCATCACGGTGAGCAGGCGAGCCGCGAGAAGCGCCATTCGATTCACAAGAAAAGCTACAGCTGCAAGTGCGAACAAAACAGTTGTCGCTACCGCCCAAAACATCTGACCTGGCGGAATCCACTTCGGAACAAGACTGGCGGTAGCGCCAAGATAAATCGCCTGTTCGAAGGTGAAGGAAGCGACACAGATGCCCAAAAGAATGCGGCCGATCCGATGAACCATTTCCGGTGACCATGCCGATGACAAGCGCGCATAAACGATTACCGCTCCGGTCACGAGAGAGAATTGCTCGAAGAAGTTGCCCCAGCTATTGTAGATCCGCGGCGCAGCGACGATTTGTGGCACGCACAGTAAGGCGAAGACCAGATAGACCGCACCCAGGACGGCTGCGCCCGTTTTCGTAGCCCGACGAAACTGAATCGCAGCGCCGCCGAAGATCAGGGCAGCCGCGGCAGCATAGATAAGATAACGCGGTTGATGCCAGTCGTTGTATTCGTGCCATGCCAGCGTGATGAGGCCAGAGGCCAGAGTCGCGACCCCAAACACATGACGGCCGAGGTTCGAACTGGGCGTTGATACGGTCATTTGTTTTCAGCGTTGTGCCACTATACCCTATGATCCATCCCGTTCCATGTGCTCGCGGCACGTAGCCCATGCGGGCGTTTAGATGGAAATGCCTGAAGCTAGCTTACGCAACTTGTAGCGCTGCAATTTTCCTGCGGCGGTCTTAGGCAGATTGTCCATGAATTCGATATGTCGCGGATACTTATAGGGAGTGATCCGGTGTTTGACGAACTCCTGCAGTTCGCGCGCGAGATCAGGTGTAGGTGCGACGCCCTCGCGAAGGACGACGAATGCTTTGGGAGTGTGGAGTTCCGTATCTTCTCGGTAAGCAACCACCGCCGCTTCCAGGACGCATTCGTGTTCCACCAACGTGCTTTCGACCTCAGCCGGCGAGACCCATTGGCCCGAAACCCGGAACATATCGTCTGAACGGCCCGCATACCAGAAGTAGCCGTCCTTATCCATCCAATATTTATCGCCGGTGAAGAACCATTTCCCACGCATGCGCTCAGCCGTTAGCTTTCGGCGGTTCCAATAACAAGGCGCGATACTGTCACCCGCCACAAGGAGATCTCCAATGGTACCCGGTGGAACATCGCGATCGTCCAAATCAATGATGCGCAGTTTGTAACCGGGAACCGCGCATCCCGTGCTGCCAGGCTTCACATTGCCAGACCTCGCGGACAAATACATATGAAGTACCTCAGTGGAACCGATACCGTCCAGAATCTCTACGCCAAATCTGCGCTGCCACTTGCGGAACATTTCAGCGGGAAGTGGCTCCGCGGCGGAGATTGCGAGTCGAACACTGTCCAAGCAGTATGATTCTTTCTCGGCTTCTTGGAGCATGTGGGCGTACAAGGTTGGAACAGAGAAGAAAAGCGTCGGCCGGGCGGCCTGAGCAATTCCTAGTACGGCTTTGGCGTGCGCCTTGCCGGAAAATAATATCGTGCTCGCCCCGGCATAGAAGGGAAACATAAGTCCATTGCCCAGTCCGTAGGCATGGAACAGCTTGGACGACGAGAAGGTTATGTCATCGGGACCGATACCCAAGACTCCGTCGGCATAATTCCTGCAGCAGCAAATCCAGTCATAGTGCATGTGGACGGCTGCCTTCGGACGCCCGGTGCTGCCCGAGGTCCACAACCAGAACGCAACTTCTTCCTCGCTTGTCCTTGCCGCATCAAGCTCGGGCGGATTCTGTGCGAGCCACTCGTCCCAATGCAGGTACCCGGACTGAGGTTCGCCAACGACAACGACATTCCGGAGATATCGCTGTGAACTCAACACTGGAGCAACTTCCGCAAGGATCGTCGAGTGAACGATGAGTATCCGGGCCCGGCTTTCGCTGAGAAAGTAATCGTATTCCGGCGCGCGTGCGAATGTATTCGTGGGCACCGCTACCGCGCCAATCTTGATGACGGCGAAATATGCAACCGCGAACTCGGGGCAGTCGGGCAGCAATAACAATACCCGCTGCTCCTCTTGCAAACCCAACCTCAACAGACCATTTCCAGCGCGATTTACATCGGCGGCCAAATCCCCATAGGTGCGAACCGAATCCCCGCATAGAATCGCCACTTTCTGAGCGCGGCCTTCTCTGACGTGACGGTCGAGAAACTGATCAGTGAGATTAAAGAAAATTGGATCTGCTGGCGTCTCGCTCATACTCGCAATCTTCTGTCATTCGGTCCAAGGTTGTGCGGTACCTTTATACGCCTGCCGCTGGCTCGGGTTCGTTGTCTTCCTTGCCTGCTCCGCGCTAGGTTTCGTCCGCGAAAGCGTCAAGAATAACGCAAAGGGCAGAAGGAAACGACGTGATCATCGAGCATCCCCTCGCGCGTTTGCGATTGGGGCAGCGTTGTGTGTGCCGTGAATAATCTGCTCATCGCCTATTCAGCTGCTGTGAGACTGACCGAGCGATTTACAGACTTGTGTCTCGATTTGAGACACAGACGTTTATCCCATCTTGGAATGAGAGTCCGTAAGTATCAGAAAAAACTTGAGTTAACTGACGGCCCGAATTGGCACTACGGCTGCTATGAATATTTCGGCGCAAGCGTGTAAGTGCCTACTTGCACAAAGCACATACTGTCGGACCCAGCACGCGTCGTTGTAAACGGCATCGCTTCGCTTTAGCTTGCGAAGCCACTTAACCTTAACTGATAAAAGAGCGCTGACCTAAGCGAGGGGGGCGAAGCCTTGTCGCAAGTAATCGAGATGACTGCTGCAGAGCCGGGGATTGGGACCAATCGCCCAGCCACAGGATCGGGGCAAGGCGGACAGTTTGCCCACTGGTACGCGATCTACGCTAGTCCGCGGCACGAAAAACGTGTCCATGAACATCTATCGTATCGCAATCTCGAATGCTTCTTACCTCTCTACCGCAGTGTCCATCGCTGGAAAAACGGCTGCAAACGTCTGGTCGAGCTGCCGTTGTTCCCTGGTTATCTCTTCGTAAAGATTGGACAAGAGCAGCGAGTGCGGGTGCTGGAGATTCCGGGCGTTCTTTCATTTGTGGGAAGCAAAGCGCTACCCGCGCAGCTGTCGGACTTTGAGATTGAAACCCTGCGTTCGGGGTTACACCTGAAGAAATTCGCGCCCTACCGCGATCTCGTCGTTGGAGAAAAAGTACGAATCAAGGCCGGGCCCCTAGCCGGCCTTGCCGGTGTACTAATTCGCACCACAAACGGACTCCGGGTGGTGCTTACGTTGAACATGATCAACCAGAGTGTCGCGGTAGAGTTGGATGCTACGGATGTAGAGCCACTCGCACCATTTTATCACCCAACAGTTTCTCTTCAACCTGCTGAATTCCGAAGTTAACGCTCAATGCCCACTTTAAAAGATAGGATCAAGAGTTCCACGGCAGACCGCATCCTTGAAGCTGCCGTGCAGCTCTTCTCCCGGCAAGGCTATACAGGAAGCAGCACGCACGAGATTGCTCGCCTGGCAGGAGTCAGTGAGGTGACAGTGTTCCGTCATTTTCCCCGGAAAAGGGACCTGTTCTGGGCAGCTGCGGAATCTCGACTACAGCGGCTTCGCATGAGCCGAGACCTGCGCAGCCGGTTGGAAAGTGATGAAGATCCGCGAAGCGTGCTGCCTGGGATTATTGAGTTGCTAGTTGAGATTGTGTATCAGCAACCTGAGACCTTGCGATTGCTTTACCTAAGTTTATTTGAGCTGGACCATGGTGCGGGACGTATCTTACGCAAGCATTTGGTTCCATTATTTCAGCCTCTCCATGAATATCTGTGCCGGTGCTCATCCAAAGGCTTAATTCGTGACATCGACCCAGGGTTGGCAGCCATATGCCTCCCCGCCTTAGTTGCGGCCCACCGGGGATTGCAATCAGTTTTGAGCAGAGATCAAGGTCCAACAACAAATACAGATGATGTAATCGCGAGCTATACCAGTTTTTGGATGACCGCGATGTTGTCCGAGCTTGTGTTACCTGAAGCGAATGCGCTGTAGTCCATACCATTTCACCCGTCGGCGATTAAGGACGTCATGACAGATAATCCGTTAACCGTTAACAAAACAATTGAACTGGGAAAATTCAATTTTTCTGATGCAGAGCCGCTGATCATCGATTCTCATGATGACCAGATTTCCATAGTCCAATTCTGGCGGGTACTCCAGAAGCGTCGACTGCTCGTCCTCGGAACTCTCATTTCTGTAGTACTGCTCGTGACAGCAGCCTCGTTTATTCTCCCAAAACGCTACGAAGCTGCAGCTCGTCTCTTGCTTGATCTCGACGGTAACGACGATCTGGGTCTCGAGCAGGTTGTCATGCCCATTGGACTCGATCTGAACACGAAGCTGGAGACACAAATTCGCATAGTGCAGAGCGATACCATCGCTACGAGTGTCATCAAGCAGCTTGGATTACACCACAACAAAGATTTTGCTGGAAAGCTGGCCGTGCCTGGAAATCAGGATTTTGACAGCGTCGACTTGCAGACTCGCGCCAAGCTCATGAAGGCGTTTCACAAATCGCTGAACGTACAGCTGATCCCGAAAACTCAAATTGTCGAGGTTCACTTCCGCTGCAAGGACGCTCAGCTCGCATCTCAAATTGCTAACGCAGTAGCGAGCACTTATATCGAACATAACTTCCAGACTAAGTACAAGGCAACCCTTCAGACGTCCGACTGGTTAACCAAGCAGCTCGATGACCTCAAGAAGCACGCGGAGGAATCCCAGCAGAAACTGACCGACTACCAAAAGAAGACTGGCATCCTAGGGACCGACGAAACACACAATATCATCCTTGACAAGCTGGAAGAGCTCAATAAAGGGCTTTCCGCGGCGGAGGGCGACCGCATCGTCAAGGAAGCCAAGTACCGCATCGCGATGACCGAAAATCCCGAACTGATTGCGAATATCGCTCCGGAAAGCGTTCTAGGCGCGCTGTACAAAGAGCGCGCCGAAGTCCGTGCCGAGTATGCACAGCTTGCGGCGAAGTATGGAGCTTCGTATCCACGGGTGCTTCAACTCCAATCGCAACTCGCAGAACTTGACGGCGCTATTCAGCAGGAAATAACGAAAGTCGGCGAAGCGGTTCGCGCTGAGTATCAGGCATCGCTGAAGGCCGAACAGATGCTTCAGACCTCGTTCGATAAACAGAAAGGCGAGGCTTACAAGCTGAACGAGGACGCGATCCAGTACGCCATCCTACGGCGGGATGTCGAATCCAGCCGTGATCTCTATGACGGGCTGCTCAAGAAACTAAAGGAAGCCGGCATTATGGCAGGCTTGAAGTCCAGCAATATTAATATTGTTGACCAAGCCAGCCAGCCCATCGAGCCGGTCGAACCGAACATTCCACTTAACATCGCGCTCGGCCTAATGGGTGGACTGCTCGGCGGTTTCGCACTCGCATTCATTGTCGAAAACATTGACAACTCTATCCGCACTCCGCAGGACATCGAAACCTACTGCCAGCTGCCTTCGCTCGGAGTTATCCCAAGCGTTGCGGTTGGTGGGAGAAACGGAAGCAAGCAGTTGGCCCACGGCGAACGGCAGTTTGTGCTTCCAGTCACCATGGAACATCGCAACTCGGGCTGCGCTGAAGCTTTCCGCGCATTGCGAACCTCCCTTTTGCTTTCATCGCCCGGAGCCCCACCCCAAGTCATCTTAGTGACCAGTGCTCTGATGCAGGAAGGCAAAAGCTTCAACTCTCTTAATCTGGCCGTGGTTCTTGCCCAGACGGGTCAGAAAGTTCTGCTCGTCGATTCTGATATGCGTCGTCCTTCGGTTCACCGGTATCTGGGCATTGCTCTGGACCGTGGTCTAAGCGCATGCCTCGCGGGCACACAGTCTGCCGATGAGGCGCCTGTCGCTATCGAGCAGATTCCTGGTCTGCACGTGATCACTGCGGGTCATATGCCTCCGTATCCCTCAGAAATGCTTGCTTCCGAAGCGATGCCTCAACTGGTGCAGCGGTGGCGGGAACAGTTTCGCCACATCGTCATCGATACGCCGCCCGTACTGGCTGTCACCGACGCCGTTGTCTGTGCCCGTATTTCCGACGTTGTTGTCCTCATTGCCCGTTCCGAAAAGACGGGACGCCAGTCTTTAGTCCGCACTCGCGATGTCCTTCGCAAGGTTCGCGCCAACATCGCCGGGGTCGTGGTTAACGATCTTTCGTTCGACTCCGTCGAATATCGGCAATACTACGGTCACTACGGATCCGAATACTCTTCCTATTACCACGACAATCCCGGTGTCAACGGAAATGGAAACGGTAACGGCAATGGCCATCACAACGGCAAGGGGCATCATGCATAAGGAGCCTGTCATGAAGCACTACCTGTGGATTGGGCTGATTTTCGCAGCTGCATGCGCCATGGCGCAGCAGCGCCCGCAAATGTCCACATCTGTTCCAACAAGCACTCTCGGCGGCACGGGATTCGGCAGCGGGGCCGCAGGACCCATCGGCAACGGTGACCTCATTGAGATGTCAGTTTTCGATACCCCGGAACTCAGCGGCAAACTGCGCGTCAGCAATACCGGAGAGGTGATTCTTCCCCTGATCGGCAAGCTTCATGTTGCTGGGATGAAGGCTGAGGATGCGGCCGCTCTCATCCGTCAAGAGTTTATCAAGGGCGCATACCTTAAAGATCCTCAAGTGACCGTCTTCATCGCCGAGTATGCCACGCAAAACGTTTCTGTGCTCGGTGAGGTCAAGAGCCCCGGCATCTATCCGGCATTCGGATCGCACCATCTTCTGGACTACATCTCATCTGCGCAAGGATTGACGCCTCTCGCGGGTACGCGCATCACAATTACTCACGCGGCTAATGCCAACACGCCAGAGCAAGTGAAAGTTACAGCGGGAGCGACCCCCAAACCGGAAAACAATCCCGAGGTTTTCCCAGGAGACACGGTTTATGTGGAACGAACGGGAGTAATCTTTGTCGTCGGCGATGTCATGCGGCCAGGCGGCTATCCCATGGATCACGACGGTCAGGTTTCAATCCTGCAGGCGATTGCACTGGCGCAAGGCACCAACCCTACCGCGGCGAAATCATCCGCGAAGCTGATCCGTACCACAGCTCAAGGACGCCAGGAAATTCCCGTCAACTTAAAGAAGATGCTGCAATCCAAGTCCACCGACCTCGCCATGCAGGACAACGATATCCTTTTCGTTCCCAGCAGCGCAGCAAAGAACGCTATGAAAGATATTGAAACCGCTCTACCCACCGCCGCAGCGGCAAGCATCTACCGCGTGCCGTAGCAAACGCGCTTCGCTCGAACCTTCTGACCCCCATGTCTGCATCTGGTATTGCCATCGCCCGTAGAAAAGCTCTGGCGGCGCAGGTTTCTGCGCCACCGTTGCGGGTTTCGTTCAGTTGGACGGTCGCGGGAAACGTAATCTACGCAGCATGCCAGTTCGGAATGCTCTCCGTACTAGCCAAGCTGGGGAGTCCGTCGATTGTCGGCGAATATGCGCTGGGCCTCGCCATCACTGCGCCGGTTTTCATGATGACGAATCTTCAGCTTCGAGGAGTGCAAGCTACGGACGCGCACCACGAGTTCGGATTCGCGGACTATTTCACGCTCCGGCTGATATCGACGCTGCTGGGAACGCTTGTCATTCTACTGCTCACACTTTTTGCGGCATACGACACTTCGACAAAAATGGTTATTGTGCTGGTTGCCGGCGCCAAGGCAATCGAAACTATCAGTGACGTGATTGCTGGCCACTTGCAGAAATCTGAGCGGCTGGATCAGGTGGCACGGGCCCTCATGATTCGCGGGACCATTTCGGTGGCCGTCTTCGCGGCAGTTTTCTGGGTTACTCGCAACCTAATTACTACGGTCGCGGCGCTGGCGTTGGCGTGGATGGCGGTCATCGCATTGTACGACTTTCGGGTGGTCGCGCCGCTGCTCGGCCAGCATAGACGGTTCTTTCATTTTTCCCTGCAGAGCCAGAAAACGCTGCTCTCAATCAGTTGGCCGCTCGGTGTGGTAATGACGCTGGTTTCCTTGAACACCAACATTCCCCGCTACATTCTGGAGCATAAGCTCGGGACTGCCGAGTTGGGCCTCTTCGCCTCGCTGGCCTACCTGCTCACGGCGATCAGTCTCATTGTGATCGCGTTGGGGCAATCAGTCTGCACCCGCATGGCGCGACTTTTTTCTGAGTGTGACATCGTCAGGTTCAAAGCATTACTGGGCAAGCTGATTCTCTTTGCGGTGGCTCTCGGTACGGTGGCTCTGGTTATAGCGCTGTTCGCGGGCCGTCCCCTCCTGACTCTTGTTTACCGCCCGGAGTACGCGGAGCACGTTGATTTGCTCCTATTGATGATCGTGGACGCGACACTGCTGGCCATTGGCGCGTTCGTTGGCTTCGGAATGACTGCGGCCCGCTGTTTTCGCCCGCAGATACCAATCATGGCGGCAACCGTGGTCACAACGGTGGCATTCACTTTGATTCTGGTCCCGCGTTTGGGTCTCATGGGCGCCGGATACGGCCTGATGATTGCGTCCTTCGTACGAGCCACGGCGGGTTACCTGGTCCTGGATTCCGCAATGAAGAAGAAGGCGGCTTGATGCGCATTTTGCATGTGCTCGGAAAGTTGGACCGCGGCGGGGTCGAGACTTGGCTGGTGCAGGTCCTGCGCCACATCGACCGCGAGAAATATCAAATGGATTTCCTCGTCCACACCACCGATCCGGGAGCATACGACGAGGAAGTGCGAGCACTCGGGGCCCAGATCATCCCGTGCATGAGTCCCTCTAATCCAATCAAGTACGCCTTCAATTTCCAGCGGGTTCTTCGCGAGTACGGCCCCTATGACGTGATTCACAGCCATGTCCACCATTACAGCGGATACGTGCTGATGCTGGCGGCGATGGCTGGAGTGAAAGGACGGATTGCGCACAGCCATAGCGACACGAGATCGACCAAAACCTCAAAGAGTGCGGATCGGAGAGCATATCTAACGGTTATGCGTGCGATGATTCGCGCATTTGCAACTCGAGGTTTGGCAGTCAGCGCTGAGGCGGGTTCCGATCTGTTCGCCTCCCAGTGGCGGTATCGAACGGATAGGTGGAAAGTGCAACATCTGGGTATCGACCTTTCGAGATTCGATACTGACGTGAACGCCGAAAAGGTCCGCCGCGCTCTCGGCATTCCGCCAGACGCACTCGTCATCGGCCACGTAGGACGATTTTCCGAGCCGAAAAACCATGCGTTCTTGGTCGAGATTGCACGTGAAGTAGTGCGCATGGAATCGCGGAGCTTTTTTCTTCTCGTGGGTGACGGTCCTCTTCGCCCTGCGATTGAGGAGAAGGTTCGAAACTATGGACTGGCAAAACACTTTTTATTTGCAGGCTTGCGATCCGACATTTCGATTTTGATGAAAGGGGCAATTGATGTTTTGCTGTTTCCTTCACTCTACGAAGGCCTGCCCGTAACTCTCCTTGAGGCGCAGGCGGCGGGGCTGAGATGTCTCATTTCCAACGTCATCTCAAGTGAAGTTGACGCGGTGCCAGAACTTATAACACGAGAATCCCTGGAGCATACGCCGACCCAATGGGCATCGGGCTTGTTGGAACTTCTCTCGCAACAGAAGCATCCGGTTTCTCTAGACAGTCTACGGCACCGGCTCGCAAGCCGATCTGTCGTGACTTCTAAAGACAGCTTGGCAGCTTTTTATGCCGAATCAGCTTCTATTTAACAGACAACCGGGAACCACAAAGGGCAGTTCACTCATCGCAGGCTTCTCCGCCTTGGGTGCACTCGGTGTTTTGTTGCTCCAGATTATCGGTGGCCAAAGCTCCGCGGTCTCGTTGGCTGTCCTCACTATTCTGATCTCAGGTTTTACTGCCCTGTGGCGAATCAGAAGGTACGGTCTAGATCCCTTGGGGGCGTTCTCAGCAGCATTCTTACTGTATGACGGGGTTTTGTTGCTTAGGTTGTCGCTGATAAGCAACAGCTCGGTGCTGCTGTATCCGACGAGCTTCGGGGATGAAACCTACGCTACTGCGGGCGGATTGTGCGCGCTCGCAGCAGCTACAGTTCTCTTGACAATGCTTACCTGGGAAGGGACTGTGGGAGGTCCGAGTCGGAATAATTTTGTTAAACCAGGCGAAGCGTCAGCCTTGACTTGGTTCTGGGTCGGAATTGTTTGTTATTGTATTGGCCTCATTCTGTATTACTTACAGTTTCAGCAGTTCGGAGGTTATCTTGTCGGCCTCGCAATGCAACGGGGAGACCGGTTTGAGCTCTCCAGCAGCGTCAATGCGCTCAGTTATCCCTACATGGCGTTCGTCGTCCCGGGCATAGCTTGTATGTCCTATGGCTCTCTGACTTCGGTGAAGAAAACCCGCCGCGCTGCATTTTATACACTTACAGCAATATGGTGCCTATTGGTGCTTCTCCAGGGGGACCGCAGACTGATGCTTCAGGCAATCCTGACAATAGCAGGAGTAATGGCGGTAGTCAGACCTCAGGCACTTCGCTTAAGAGTGCGAACATGGATCCTGATCGCCGCAGCCTACTGCCTTCTTGCCCTATTCGGATATGCGCGCGACTTCATATTCAGCATCGCAAGCGGAGAGACCACAACGGCGCAAGCTCTCTCTGAGGTGAACGATCAAATGTCTAGTGACTGGCTGACGCCCGAGCACAGCGAGTTCGCTGGGCCTTACCTCTCCTTATTGGTGGCGGTCTCAGTCCATTCAGAGCACCTTTACGGGTCCACATATTACGAGTCGCTTCTCACAGCGCTGCCGCGGTTCATGTACCCAGGCCAGAAACCAGAAGTCTTGAGCGATGGCTTCGCCCGACAAATGCACAGGGGAGGTGGTCCAGCCTCAGGCTGGGGATACAACCCTGTGGCAGAGGCTTATTTGAATTTCGGCGTTGTGGGCGTCTTACTGATTTTTGCGCTCTGGACCATTTATTTTCTAGTGATGAGATCCATTCGGTCCTGGGGTGACTGGGGGATCCTTCTTTCCGCTGTGTTACTTTCGGAAGCCGTAAATGCAAATCGAATCGATTTTCGCAATGTTTACTGGGAAACCATCTATTTTATCGTTGGCATAACTATGGCGTCGATTCTCAAAGTAATTATTGGCAAACTGTGGGGCCACACCTCGACGCAACATGCCATGCACATTCCCTCAATGGTTGTTCGATAGCCTCAATTTCGAATCATGCGTCTGATCGTTACAAGTGAGCATCGCTTCAGCATTGCCGCTGACGGCAGCGTTTTCTCCAGAGTGGCGAATGACTATCCATTCTGGCAGAGGTACCTGACGGGATTTGATTCGGTCAGGGTTGTGGCGCGGGCAAAACCTGATTCGAAGATCAACGGGACGTACCAGAAAGTTACCGGCCCCGGAGTCGAATTCTGGCCGATCCCGTTCTATTTAGGCCCGGAACAGTTCCTTGTGAGACGCCACAAAATCCGAGCCTCTCTTCACGCAGCAGTACAGGAGCATGACGCCGTTCTTTGCCGGGTAGGATCGCCGCTGGCGGACGAGTTGTTGCCTCTGTTCTGGAGAACAGGCCGACCTTACGGCCTTGAAGTGGTGGGTGATCCCCAAGAGGCTATGGGTCCCGGAAGCGTCAACCATCCTTTCCGAAAATTGTTCCAAATCCGTGCCACTCGTTTATTGCGTCTGGAGTGTTCTCGGGCCGTTGGTGTTGCCTATGTAACTCGGGAGACTCTCCAAAAGAAATATCCTTGCCCAGCCCATTCTGTTGGAATCTCCGACGTAACACGACTCGATTTCAGTAGTGCTCCAAAGGTTTTTACGACCAGCTATTCCAGCTTGACCTGCGAGAAAGACGATTTTGCGACCGAATCCCGCCGCTTCGACCGCCGGCAACGTCTAAGGGTCATATTTGTTGGTTCGTTAGCTCAGATGTACAAAGGCCTGGACGTTTTGCTTAAAGCTTTGCACCTCCTTGCCGACCAACTTCAACCACAGGCGGTCATCATTGGAGACGGGAAACACCGCCTCGAACTTGAGAAAATGTCGCGAGACCTGGGACTGTCCGCCAACGTGCAGTTTCTTGGGGAGTTGCCCTCTGGAAAACCAATCCGCGAACAGCTCGATCAGGCGACCCTATTCGTTATGCCATCGCGGACGGAAGGTCTACCAAGAGCTTTGATTGAGGCCATGGCTCGTGCTCTTCCTTGCATTGCTACGCGCGTTGGAGGAATTCCGGAACTGCTGTCTGAGGAAGATATGATCGCCTCCGAGGATCATGTTGGATTGGCAAATAAGATCAGAGAGGTCACTTCTAGTCTGCAGCGGCTCTCGAAAATGTCACGGCGTAATCTGGATCGGGCGCAAGAATACCGGCCTGAAGCGTTAGAGGGACGCCGCACTGACTTTTACCACTTTCTGCGGCATGCAACTCAGCGATGGATAGACGAAAAAAGGCCGCGGCCGCTACTAGGAATGCGAGCGCTTAATCCCACGAATCTTTGAAGGCTCGATCGACCATGCGAGTTATTTGGGGTGTTACAAGCGCGCTAAGCACCGTCTTCTGCGACCAGCGGCCCGCTTTCATGTCGGAAAGAGGGATTGAGATAAAAGTGTTATCTTCCGCGGGAGAGCGATTAAAGTCGTTAACTCGAGATGGGGTGACAACGCTACCGTTAGAAATACAGCGAGAAATATCGCCTATTCAGGATTTGAAATCACTCTTGCAACTTCATCGCGTGCTGAGGCACCACCGACCAGATATTGCAGAATTCGGTACGCCTAAGGCGGGGTTTCTAGGAATGTTGGCGGCTTGGGCGGCCAGAGTGCCTGGCCGCATCTACACTATCCATGGCTTAAGACTTGAAACTACGAACGGTTTTACCCGGATTATTCTCTATTGGACAGAACGTATAGCCTGTGCCTGCTCAACCCGCGTTCTTTGTGTTAGCGAAAGCCTGCGAGAAAAAGTTGTCGCACTTAGACTCACGCCTAAAGACAAAACGTTCCTCCTGAATCGTGGGACATATACCGGCGTCGACGCATCGCATTTCGCACCAGAGAATCGCAATACCGATAAAGTCACCCAACTGCGCCGGACGCTGGGTCTAACTGGAAGAGAAACCGTGATCGGCTTCGTTGGCCGCTTCGTCAAAGACAAAGGCATCCGCGAACTGGTGGAAGCTTTTCGTGAGCTGAGTACGTCGCGCCCGGATTTGCGATTGCTGCTGGTGGGAGACTTCGAGGACGGCGATCCCGTAGAACCCGAAGTACGCCGGTATATCGAGTCGACTCCCACGGTTTTGCGGGCTGGATTTGTGGCCGACACCGCTTCTTATTATGCACTGATGGATGTGTTCGTGCTGCCGACCTATCGAGAAGGATTTCCGGGTGTTCCTCTGGAAGCGCAGGCGAGCGAAGTGCCGGTGGTTACGACTAATGCAACCGGAGCAGTGGACTCTGTGCGTCACGGCATCACGGGGCTGATCGTTCCAGTAAAAGATGCAAAAGCTCTGACGGAGGCGATCGACACTCTTCTACGCAATCCCGCTTTGCGCGCCGATATGGGTCGTGCCGGACGTAAGTGGATGCAACACGATTTCCGTCCTGAGGCAATTTGGCAAGCCCACGCTGAAATGTATCGTGAAATCTTGAAAAAACATTCGCCGCACGAGCGACAACCCCGGGCAGATCGAGCGAAAAGGGCATTTGATCTGTTCGCCGCAGCCGCTGCCTTGATTGCTCTCTCCCCGGTCATCGCCGTGGTTGCCATGGTTGTGAAGATATTTCTGGGGTCGCCGGTTCTGTTTCGGCAGGTGCGTCCCGGATATAAGGCACATCCATTCACGTGCCTGAAATTCCGCACCATGACAGACACGCGGGATGCTAATGGTCAACTGGCTTCCGACGCTGACCGTTTGACGCTGCTGGGGCGTTTCCTGCGCAGTACCAGTCTCGATGAGCTGCCGGAACTGCTCAACGTGATGCGTGGAGAAATGAGTTTGGTAGGCCCCCGCCCGCTCCTGATGGATTATCTCGAACGCTATACACCGGAGCAGATGAGGCGGCATGAGGTTAAGCCGGGCATCACGGGCTGGGCACAGATCAATGGCAGAAACAACGCCACTTGGGAGGAGAAGTTTGCGCACGACATTTGGTACGTAGAGAACCGCAGCTTCTGGCTGGATCTGAAAATCCTCGCGCTGACGCCGTGGAAAACGCTTAAGGGTGAGGGTATTTCCCAGCCCGGACACGCCACCATGCAAGAGTTCCGCGGTACTACGGATCTAGAGCGGAGGAACGCATAATGGGTATGCGACGGGTGGCAATTGTTGGTGCAGGCGGTATGGCGCGGGAAGTGGCATCAGCGCTGGAATGGATCAATCGCTATCAAGCACCAGTCGAATTTCTAGGATATCTGGTGAGCGACCTATCGAAACTTGATGATCGTGACAGCCGCGAAAGCGTTATTGGCGATTTCAGCTGGATCGAAAAGCATCGATCGTCAGTCGACGCACTTGCTATTGGAATCGGGACACCAGCCGTACGTTTGAAGCTCTCCCGGCAATTGAGTCAAGCGTTTCCCGAAATTGAGTGGCCCGTGATTGTGCATCCCACAGCGATCGTGGACTACGACTCGGCACAACTCGGAGAAGGAGCTTTTATCGGGGCACGATGCGTTTCCACAGTAAACCTAGTGCTCGAGCCCTTTGCCCTATGCAATTTTGGCACAACCGTAGGACATGAGACTCGCATAGGACGAGGATCGGTGGTAAATCCAGGAGCAAATCTTTCTGGTGGCGTGGTCATCGAAGACGGCGTTCTCATCGGAACGGGTGCAAAAGTTCTCCAATATCTAAAAGTAGGGTCGGGAGCAACGGTCGGCGCAGGTGCGGTAGTGACCCGCAACGTTCCTGAGAAGACTACAGTGGTGGGTGTTCCGGCGCGTGAGCTGAAGAAACCCCAAAGGAGCAAGAGCGACAGGGTAATTCATTCAAGCTGAACAGACGCTATGCCGGATACAGGAAAAAGCAGGTTGTTTAGAACAATTGCGGGGTCAATGCGAGCACACTGAGTTCGTGAGACACGGCCTCAACAGACGGGGTCGACGATACTGATGAGGCCTTCGGCCCTCGGAAGAGACTGCTGAGGACCAGCTAGAGATATCAGCAAATGTCTAAGACTTGGCCTGCGGCGTCTACTCGATCTCGCACAGGGCGAGATCGAAGGGGCAACATATAAGTGTGCATCCCACGTTCGCCGAAAGTGAAGTGGCGCAACTCAGCCTGCCCTAGACTTCAGTCATTCGCAGCCGCGGCGGGCGAGAATACCATCGTTGCAGCGTGCGGCCGGGCGGGCACATTCTTTGTCGTCCTGCTTGGTTCGACAGCTACTACATAGTCGTATTCAGGAACAATGTCCTGGATCTTTGCTCGCATTGACTGGTCCGATTCTGAACCCATCAATTGCTGTAGCTCGTGCAGATGCCACGACAGATTCGGCCATGGAGTCAGATTACCGCAGGTGCGTTGAACCTTTTCGTGCGGCGTTGGAAGTGGGGTTTCAGACGAATAGAAGAGTTCTTCGAAGAGCTTTTCGCCTGGTCGCAGCCCGGTAAACACAATGGGCACATCCCTGTCCGCGACTCCGGACAAGCGGATGAGAGTGCGAGCAAGGTCCGCAATGCGAATCGGCTGCCCCATATCCAGCACCAGGACATCGCCGTGGGCCGCGACCGTGAATGCCTGGAGCACGAGAGAAACCGCCTCGGTAATGGTCATGAAATAGCGGGTGATCTCAGGGTGGGTTACGGTGACGCGTCCCTCTTTGCGGATCTGTTGCTGGAACACGGGGACCACACTGCCCTGCGAGCCGAGAACATTTCCGAACCGCACCGAAGCGCATAACATTTTTGAAGGGCGAGATGCCAGAATAAGCTCGCCAATCCGCTTAGTTGCGCCCATCACGCTGGTTGGATTCACAGCCTTATCGGAAGATATCAATAGGAAGCGCTGGCAACCCGCCTCCTCGGCCGCCTCTAGCAGCTTGACGAGTCCAAAAACGTTGTTCCGCAGCCCCTCGGCTACGTTGCACTCCATCATGGGAACGTGTTTGTAGGCGGCGGCATTGAAGATGATTTGCACACCGTGCGTGCGGAGGACACTCTTTACGCTTTCGGCATCGGTAATGTCTACGACCGAATACACGACCCGGTCGCCGTACATGCCTTTGGTCAACTTGAGTTGCAGGTAAAACATGGGCGTTTCGGCCTGATCAAGGCAGATCAGCTTGGCCGGACCGCATTCCAGGATCTGGCGGCATAACTCCTGTCCAATCGAGCCGGCTGCGCCAGTCACTAGCACCACTTGATTTACCAGATCACGGCGCATGGCTTCCAGGTCGAGCCGCACCGGGTCTCGTCCCAGGAGTTCTTCCGGATCCACTTCGCGTAGTTGCGCCGCTGTCACTCGGCCTTCCAGGAGATCCTTCAAGCCGGGGATAGTCTTAAATTTCCTGCCACTTGCCAAGCAATGCTCAATCACCCGTCGCTTTTGCCGGCCGGTTACCGAGGGCATGGCGATAAGAAGTTCATCGACCCGGTATGCAGTCGCCACGTCTCCGAGTGCCTCAATAGTGCCCAGTACAGTCACGCCGTGGATGCGCGCACCTTGTTTCGACTTGTCATCGTCCACGCAACCCACGGCCTGGTAGCGAGTGTGCATTAGCTCCCGTATGAGAAGTTCCGCCGCCGCCCCAGCACCAACGATCAGTACGCGCGCACGATCACCCGCTTGCCCTTGCTCGAGCCTGTGCAGGATGATCCGCGACAATACGCGCAGGCTGCCCAATGCGGTTGCCGTCAGCAGCCCCTCCAGCAAATAGATCGAGAGTGGGAAGGTTTTGATTCCTAGCACGAGGTGGATCACAACGAAGAATCCGGCAGATCCCAGAGCAACTGCCTTCGCTATGTCGGCCGCGTCGCTCACACCTGTATAACGCCAGTAGCCATGGAAAAGGTTGTAGCGCCGCATCGCGAGCAACCGGAACAGCAGCAGTAAGGGCGCGGCCGCCACCAGCACCTCCCGGTGAGGGAAGGAAAACTCAAACCTGAGTAGCCAAGCCGTTCCAAGTGAAGCAATAATAATCCCCGCCTGAAGTCCAACTATGATCCAGGTGTACTTTCTTAGTAACATGAAGAGTCTCTTTTCCTGATGATCGAGAAGGCTTGTTAGCGGGAGGCTGCAGTAGTCCTTGCTGGTGCGGTTAGTGGCGCAGGGGCGGCGTCCGGTCTCGTGGCTAATGCCATTACTTTTTCGATTACAAAGCAAGCGTATTCAATGTTGTCTGTTTTCAGTGTTGGGTGCACCAGGAACATCAGGCTAGTCTCCCCCAATTCCTTCGCTATAGGCAGACGCGATCGGCTGCGCCTTTCCGTCACGAACGCTTTTTCTCTATACACTTCGCTGCAACTGCCGACAAAACAAGGCACGTCTTGCGCACAGATTGCCTCAAGTATCCGGTCTCGATTCCAGCCTGGTAGCAAGCGCTCCGGACGCACGAAAGCGTAGTACTTGTAATACGAGTGGTAGGAGTGCACCGGGGGCGCCGCGACCCGCAGCGCTGGCAATGCTCCCAGTTTCTCGTTGAAAATCGCCGCGTGTCTTCGCCGGGTCTCGACCCAGCCAGGGACTTTCCTGAGCGCAACACGACCAATTGCCGACTGCACCTCCGTCATTCTTCCGTTGCTGCCGAACGATTCGTGGAGCCAGCGAAATCCAATCGGATGCTCGCGGTTATACACCGCATCGTAGCTCTTCCCATGATCCTTATAACTCCATGCACGTTGCCACAGTTCGGTATCGTTAGTGGTAAGCATGCCGCCCTCGCCGCCGGTGGTCATAATCTTGTCCTGGCAGAACGAGAAAGCTGCCAGGTCACTCATCGACCCGACCGGCTTCCCGTTATACTCAGCACCTTGCGCCTGGGCACAGTCTTCGATGACTTTCAGTCCATGTTTTCGCGCCAGTTGCATGATCCCGTCCATCTCGCAGGGCCAACCTGCGAGATGAACGACTACAATCGCCTTCGAGCGTGGCGTGATCATCGGCCGAATCGTCTCTACCGTCAAGTTCTGGGAGTCGCGGTCCACATCCACCGTCACTGGCCGTGCCCCGACTGCAACAGCGCAACTCGCCGAAGCAATAAACGTCCGGCTTGTCGTAATGACTTCATCTCCCGGGCCGATACCGAGCGCTCTCAGGGCTGTTTCCAGCGCGATGGTGCCGTTTGCCAGCGCAATCGCATGTTTGCAACCAGCAAACTGAGCGAACTCTTCCTCGAATATCCGTCCTTCTTTCCCCGTCCAGTAGTTGACCTTGCCAGAGCGAAGCACGGCAGCTGCCGCCTCGACCTCATCGGGTTCAAACTGAGGCCAGGAAGGTAACGTCAATGTTTTATTCGTTGCGAATGGAGACACCTGCCGTACAGATGTTGAGATCATATTAAGGAAGTTTGTAAGTTAGTTACCAGGAAGCTATAACGTAGTTGCGGAGATCAGATACCGTTCACTATCGACAGACTTTAGGACACCAAGGTTCTGCCGTTCATGTGCTGGTGATACTCGTACGATATTGTGTCGAAGGCAAAACAAGCGTCTAAAAACACAACCGGATTGAAATGCTTCAATGCGAGTAGTGCGCGGCGTGCGTAGAGACGACGATGTTACCTGAGGTGACCAGTGCGGCTGGGATAAACCACCAGCGATAGCCCTTCGCCTTGAGCCGGTAACCGAGGTATGAAACACCGGCAACGGCCGGCAGCCCTGCTCCATACATCGCGATCCGGCTGTGGAAAGCGCTAGGTACATCGGTACATGCTCCTGCTTGTAAACAACTGTAAGTAAGCTGGGCAGAGAGAATTGAAGAGCCCAGCATCACTCCGTTCACCGTCCAGTACGGCACGTCTGCAACTTTGCCGTCCATATTCCAAATACCGGCATTGGCCGCCGCCTGAGGTTGTCCGTTCCGCTGACTGGCCTGCAAGAACCCAAAAAATTGCTTGGTTCGTGTTTCGCTCGGAGCATCAGGCAGGGCGATGCCACAGGAATCAGAGGCAGAGTGGGCCGATTCTCCGATTGCGAAACTCGTCGTGCTCTTGCCGTCGTTGATCTGAATTTTACCCGATCGAATAACAACGGCTCCGCAGACTAAAAGAAGCGGCTCCTTGATGACCACGGTTGTGTTCGGAGAAATATCCAGTTCCGCTCCGTTGAGCGTAATCTTGCTCATCTGTCGACCAGTCTGGACCTGGTATCCATCAGCGAGCAGAACACTGAAGTACACCACGTTGCCATTGATGGTAGTGTCCGACCCGGGATAAAGAACCCCTGAAGATTGGGCTAAGAGCGGTCCAGAAAACAGCATCACGATTACAAGCAACTGCCAGGATCGAACGCCACGTAGGCATTTCATACTATTTTGCTCCTTGCTACAGCCGAGATGGCTGCATTGAAAATCTAATTCCACGCACCCAGACCCCGAACAGGCACTCGGTAAATGAGAGAGGCTGCAGGGCTGTATTCCAAAACACTGAACTATGAACAGGTTTCAAGGTTCTCGACGGCGCCTTCGGACGCCATGCCCGGCATGATCAGATGCAAGGTGAGCATCACGGCAATGGGTTGACGTAGGCAGATGCCACTGTGAGTCGACCGGAGACCTGGTCGGCGGGTTCCATAGGCCGTCAGGGACAAGGCTTCGCCATCGTCTCTTAGATGAGGCGCTTGCTCAAGACTTACTATTCGTTAACTCTAGCTTCAGGCTCCTCCTGTGAGGAGGCGACTGGCTGGACTCAACTCGGTTGTCGCGCCAGAACTGCTGAGTTGTCTAAAATATGCACGCCATGCGCCATCGTAGCTCTTAGCCGCGGGTGAACATCGGACGCATGGCTAAATTCCCGAAGAAGTATGGGCTAACTGTGCGACTGCGATAACATCTCAGCCAATTGAACATTATCTCGATCCTTAGCGGAACGCAATGATTCAGAGGTAACCGTGGATTACTTTAGTTAGCGGGAGTACATGTGCAGGCATAGGTCGCGGAAACATAGATGATCAGCTTCAGAACACCGGGGACTCTAGTAAAGGATCGCCAGGATCATGCACATGACGAACATTGCGAAGAGCGCGGCGAGGTCCGAAACTGTATAGTGAAACGTGAGCGTCTCGCCCTGCAGTGGCGTCAGATGATAGCGGCTTCGGCACGGGAATCGAATTGTTTGTCGACGGTGGCTTTGCCCAGGCGTAGAGCCGAGCGGCACGCCAGTTGGCCTCACCACTGCCGTTAATCTCCAGAACCTAATGCACCAGGTATGGCATCCATAGCCTTCATGAGAACGCCTTGCGATGAAGCCGTAATGCGCTCCACAGGTGCCGGCATCCCTTGTAGGGCGGAGGCGAGAGTCTGGGTCCTTGTCGCGACTATTCTTGGCTCTAGCATGGCTTTCATCGATGGAACGGTTGTCAACGTCGCTCTACCAGCAGTCCAAGCTAACTTTCATGCAACCGTCGTCGATGTGCAATGGGTGGTCGAGTCTTATGGATTGTTTTTAGGCGCGCTGATTCTCGTCGGAGGTTCGCTCGGGGACTTGTTCGGACGCCGTCTGATATTCGTAGTCGGGATTGCGATCTTTGCCGTTGCCTCGGCAGTTTGCGGGGCTGCCTTAAGCATTCATCAGTTAATCTTCGCGAGGAGTATTCAGGGTGTTGGCGCTGCACTCCTTGTGCCCGGCAGTCTGGCGATTATCAGTGCGGCTTTTGACGAGAATAGTCGTGGCCGCGCGATTGGTACCTGGTCGGGCTTTACCGCGATCACGACCGCCGTTGGACCGGTTCTCGGCGGTTGGCTGGTCGAGCATGGTTCCTGGCGGTGGGTGTTTTTCATCAATCTCCCGCTGGCGACGGCGGTGATAGCCATTTCGCTTTGGCATGTTCCAGAGAGCCGCATCGCCCGCGCAGGCCGCGTTGATTGGTCAGGAGCGCTTCTTGCTACCGTTGGATTAGGCGGCTTGGTTGCTGGGTTCATGGAATCAGTCAACCTGGGTTGGCGAAATCCTCTGGTCTTCGGAAGTTTGATCCTAGGTGTCGCTAGTCTTACCGCCTTGGTGGTTGTCGAAGGTAAAGTTACTTCACCGATGCTCCCGCTGGCGCTGTTCGAATCCCGTAGCTTCAGCGGCGCAAACCTGCTTACGCTCTTCCTGTACGCCGCGACTGGAATTTTCTTTTTCCTATTCCCATTGAACCTGATCCAAGTCCAGGGCTATTCCGCCACAGTCGCCGGTGCTGCTGTCCTTCCATTGATCTTGCTCATCTTCTTTCTCTCTCGCTGGTCCGGCGGGCTCGTCGCCCGCTATGGTCCAAGAATTCCACTGATCGCCGGTCCACTCATTGTCGCCTTTGGGTTTGCTCTGTTCGCGGGGCCGTCCGTTGGAGGGAGCTACTGGAGAACATTCTTCCCGGCGATCATGGTTCTCGGGTTTGGAATGGCGGTCACGATAGCTCCTCTCACCACTGTCGTTATGAACTCCGTAAGTAAGGACCGAGTCGGCTCGGCTTCTGGAATCAACAACGCCGTGGCACGAGTCGCCGGGGTACTGGCGATTGCAATATTCGGGATTGTGATGGTGAAAGTCTTTGGTTCTGAACTGAACCACAGCCTGGCTCATCTTCCCCTATCGCCTGCCATTCTGCAGCAACTTCGTGCGGAGGAGATCAAACTCGCGGGCTTGCAGGTTCCCCTTGGTCTCAATCTCAGCACCAGTACCGCAATCAAGGAATCCGTCAAGGAAGCATTTGTATTCGGCTTTCGAGCTGTCATGTTGGCTTGCGCAGGGCTATCTCTCGCGAGCTCTGCTGTAGCCTGGCTGACAATCCGCAAAGATCCTGACCATTCCGGAAGCGACCTATAATTACGCGAGGTGCACCCGCGGAGAACAGCACCGGACAGGCTCGGCAGGCACAGGACGCTCGCTTTGTGATTGACACGACCCCCACGTTGCGATGTGAACGTGCGCGACTGGATCCTGAACTGCAACGACGGAGAACATTCCGAGCGCCCTGAGTTCGCCCATGCCAAAATCATAGTGTCAAAGAATGGAATGTAAGGGGTAAGAATTGGAATAACTGCCTCCTCGTAAAAGGCAGCATCGGAGTTAGTGGAGTTCTGCGTGAGGACAACTTCCTGCCCACAGAATTAAACCCGGGAGGAAGCGATTTTGCGCAGAGGGATGGCTCGGCAGAACCCGTATGGCATAGCCATACAACCCGCTACGAACCTTGGGTTGAATGTCGCACTGGAAGTTATAGCTGCCAAGGGAAGCTTCACCGCACGCCTGCATCGGACTCGCAACAAAATCCGTAATTTCACCGTCCGCCCTTACTCGCCCTACCAGGCTCTCGACTACAACGTCGTCGCACGTTAGAGAGTCCAGAAACACGCGGGCCGACAGTCGAACTAGCGACCCTAAGTCAATCTCCTGAACCCTATCCTCAACCGACTCGACGCGCAGACGAGGCCACGCTGCTTCAACCTTGCTATGCCACGCCGTAAGAGCTCTGGCCTTGGACCCATTTTCCGCACTCAGATCGCGATAACGCTTGTGAGTCACCAGGTAGTATTCATTAGTATATTGTTTGACCATGCGATGCATGTTGAACTCGGGGCCCAAGATGGCGATTGATGCTTTCATCCGCGAGACCCACTTCATGGGCAGACCATCGGCACGGCGTTCGTAAAACGCCGACACAATTTCACCCTCGAGCAGGTCATACAACGCCTCGGCTTCCACATCGTCCTGACGTGAGGAGTCACTGTAGGCTTCACCCCGGCCAATGGCCCAACCAATTTCGGCGTTGTATCGGATACCGAGTTCCCATGCCTCGTCCCACCATCCATCTAGTGTACTGAGATTGAGGACCCCATTGGCCTGAGCTTTCATTCCGCTGGTGCCGCTGGCCTCAAACGGCCGAAGCGGCGTGTTCAACCAAACGTCGCAGCCCTGAACCATGTATCGTGCCGCCGCGACGTCATAGTTCTCCAGAAAAACGATCTTTCTGCGGAACTCAGGGCGACTGGCCAGTTCGATGATTGCCGCTATCAGCTGCTTTCCGTTGTCGTCGTGGGGATGAGCTTTGCCGGCATAAATGATTTGAACCGGATGCGACGGGTTGTTCAAAATCCGAGCCAGGCGCTCGGGGTTACGAATCAAAAGATTGGCGCGCTTGTACGACGCAAAGCGCCGTGCAAAACCAATAGTGAGAGCATCCGGGTTGAGCACTTCTTCTGCTTCATCAATAGCCGCCTTGGGAGCGCCTCGGCCCATGAGCTGCGCCCGTAGTCGCTGGCGCGTATAAGAGACGAGTCGCTCACGGCGGCGAGCGTGTGTTCTCCACAACTCCGCCGCCGGAATGGATTGGGCGCGTCCCCATAATGCCGAGTCCGCAGGTTCTTCTCGCCACTTTGGCCCCAGATAACGGTCATAGAGCTGATTCATCTCGAACGAGACCCAGCTCCGAAAGTGAACCCCGTTGGTCACATGCCGAATGGGGACCTCTGACTCAGGAACTCCTTGCCAAAGATTATTCCACATCCGCCGCGAAACTTCGCCATGCAGTTTGCTTACTCCGTTGCTGAAAGAGGCCAAACGTAGCGCCAGCACGGTCATGCAAAAATCCTCGCTGTTGTTTGCCGGATTCTGGCGCCCCAGACCCAGAAACTCCGAAGAGCTGATCCCAAGTCGGTGGATGTATGCGCTAAAGTAACGCTCGATCAGCCCGGGAGAAAAATAATCGTGGCCCGCAGCCACCGGAGTGTGAGTCGTGAATATAAGACTCGCACAGGCAAGGACTTTGGCTTCCTGGAATGAGAGCTTTCGTGTCTCCATGAGGCGGACGATCCGTTCCAGGCCGAGAAAAGCCGAGTGCCCTTCATTCATGTGATAAACCGTGGGATCTTGCCCTAAGGCTTCAAGAGTTCGATAGCCTCCAATGCCAAGAATAATTTCTTGTTTGAGACGCATTTCCAGATCTCCGGCGTAGAGCCGGTAGGTGATCTTGCGGTCTTCAGCAGTATTCGGCTCAGTATTTGTATCCAGCAGAAACAGCTTTAATCTTCCAACGTTCACCGACCAGACCTGAGCGAATACGGGTCCGTGGGGAAGGTCCACCTGAACTTTCACCTCAGGCAACAATCGGATGGGCAAGGTATGAAAGTCATTGTCTTCGTAGGCTTCCTGTTGCCAGCCGGCGCGGTTGAGAAATTGCCGGAAATATCCTTGCTGATACAGCAATCCCACTCCGACCAGCGGCACTCCCAAGTCGCTGGCTGCCTTAAGGTGATCTCCGGCCAGCACGCCAAGGCCCCCGGCGAATATCGATAAGCACTCAGTAATGCCGAATTCAGCGGAAAAATACGCCACTTGGAGTTCGTTCTGCCCGTGGTCGCGACGGTACCAGTTACCCTCTCCGGAAAGATAAAGCTTCAGTCGCTCCGCAACTCCGCTCATGTGGGCCAGAAAAGAATCATCGGAAGCAGCTGCCTCCATTGCGGATTGATCCACAGTTCCCAGAAGAAGCACGGGATTGTGGCCACACGTTTCCCATAGATCGCGGTCGAGTCTCAGGAACAGCTGAACGGCAGCGTGATCCCAGCTCCAGCGCAAGTTATGGGCAATTTCCATCAACGGTAGTAAACGCGACGGCAAGGTGGGCCGGACCTTGAACGTACGAATGGGCTTCATTGGGATTTCCTAAGCCGGGCTGGTTTCTATTCAACCCGCGCAACGTGCCAGACATACGAAATGTCTGCAGGAACTCCTCCACATCGCCTCGTTCGGACCAAAAGCTTCTAAGCTCAAAGGTAGATGCCCACAGCCCGAACCGGAACATGTCGCGGCTTAGACACGCCCCGCTCATCACACACCAGGGGATATGTTCACGCTTCCGGTTGCCAGCCGAGAACGGAATTGGACCCAGCAATCCTGGATGAATGTTTCCGGCAGTTCGACTAGAAAAATGTTGCGAGTGAGACCGCCGTAGTTCCAAAAATCGGTCATCGGTGCTGGAACGTTCTCCTGTTTCCGCTGATTGTTGACCTCCACCACCGAAAATTGTCTACCTCGCGAATCTGATCGGTGACCTCGAAATTGAACGGCGTGAAGCCGCCTGCGTGATCCCCAAGTTTCTGCCCATTCAAATAAACGGATGTCCGGTAGTTGGCGGCTCCGAAGTAGACGAACACGCGCGTATGGCCGCGTTTGTGGTAGGAAAATGATTTCTTGTACCACACCGAGCCTTCATAGAAGAACAGCTCGGCTTGCTGAGAATTCCAGTCGCCGGGAACGTTCAATAATCCGGACTTATCGAGTCGTATTCGACCAGATCGCGTGGAGTCTTAGGCTTGGCATTTTCGTGGAAGCGCATGCCCGTTCCTGTTTCATACGGATCGACGATGGCGCGCCAAGTTCCATCGAGACTGATGTTTGTTCTGCCATGAATGTTTGTGATGAGGGCCGATGGCACTTGCGCGCCAGAAGCCAAGCTAGCAAAAAAGTAAACTGCGATCAGCAGAGACGTCTTGAGTATGCTCATGGGATCCAACATGACTAACATCCATCTTCAATAGAATATCGATGATCTTACATTGTGCACGAACTGCCTGCGAATTTGCCCGCGACCAGTCATTCAGGGCAGAATGCCTTCAGCATGGGTTCGATTCAAACTCGATCGGTTTCGCCGACGGTCTCTTCGGCCGCGCCCGCTGTGCTTCACGTTGGATTTGTTGTGACGGGTATCGTAACGACGCTGCTTGGTCCTATGCTCCCGATCCTTATTAGCCGTTGGTCTTTAAGCGACCGGCGCGCTGGTCTTTTTTTCACGGCGCAGTTTTGCGGGTCGATGGTGGGTGTGGCTTCGCTGGGCTGGCTGATCAAACGAGGATACCGGCTCACGTTCGTTTGTGGCTTTGGCCTGATCGCGGCGGGAGTGGCTGGTTTAAGCCTGGATAGCAACGTTGCGAGCCTGGCTGCAGCCGCAGTGTTTGGCTGTGGATTGGGCCAGGCTCTCTCTGCCACCAACTTGTGGGTGGCGGAAGTTGCAAGAGACCGTCGTGTGTCCGCACTCAGCATTCTGAACCTCATGTGGGGAATCGGCGCAATTGCGTGCTCGCCACTGGTGATGCTTGCTCAACGGCACGCTGCGACGATATGGTTTCTGTATGCAATCGCCGCATGCTCGGCGCTTACGGCTGTGGTTTTGGCTGGAATGAATCTGCAGCCGGGAGCGCCGGAAAAAGATGAGGAGCAGTTCAGGCCGGCGCGCCGAGAGAACATCAGCCCGAGGAGTGCCGTGAACCTGGCTGGGTTGTTTTTTCTATATGTCGGATCCGAGAACTCAGTTGCCGGATGGGTTGCCTCGCTTACGAAACGAATGAGCCCTAACTCTGGCGCCCTGTGGGCTCTGACGCCCATGTTCTTTTGGGGGGGACTGCTCGCCGGGCGCGCTCTCATACCGCTGGTTCCACTGCGCCGGAGCGAACGCACGCTGCTTGCAAGCGGCGTGACGCTGGCGACCGCCGGCATCTGTTTTCTACTGCAGGCAAGAATGTTCGAAAGCGTTGCAATCTGCGCTGCGGCGGCGGGATTGGGGCTGGCTGGGATATATCCAATCCTGATTGCCTGGCTGGTGAAGGCGTTTGGCGAAAGGTCGCGGCGAATCGGGGCAATCATGTTCGCGCTCGCGGGAATGGGAGGCGCTACCATGCCCTGGTTGGTGGGTCTGATATCGACCCGGACGGGGAGCCTGCGCGCCGGTTTGTTGGTGCCGCTGGCAGGATGCATGGCGATGTTTGCATTGATCACGATGATGCTCGAGCCGGTTTTCCGAGGAGCAAACAAGTCAGATAATTAGTTCTTGTGAAGGTTCCCTCTCACGATTAGTTTGGACAAACTACCTCCACGCCAAAGTGGTCAATGAATTTGCCTTCAATGGTACCGACGCCGCCATATTCGCAAGCCGTAGTTCGATCGTCCTGGCGGGTCCGGTGTTGGTCACCACGAGTACTTGCTGGCCGTTTGGATTTTCAATGGCAACGTGTTGCAGGTCAGCGGCCGGGCTCTGGGAATCGAAGCGGCGAGCCCCACGACGGATCACACGCGAGTAGTGAGCGAACGCCCAGTACTGTCCGCTGCGGGTGATCTCGTTGTTCTGCGAGTTGATCGTCACCACGCCGCCGCAGGGGAAGGGTCCGATGTTTGGCCGGCCGCGTTCATCGAGAGCCAGGTTCCATGCCGTAATGGAGCGGCACCAGTTCTTCAACACGTCACTGAAGGTTCCGCCCCACTTGCACCAATCCGTCAGATAACCAGGGTCTGTATAGTCCGGGCCACCTTCGGTCCAGTGCATCTCCACTTCCGGGAAAAAATCATGGGCCTTGCTTATCATGTCGGGAGTGCCATAGTAGCCGTGCCAGGCAACCGCGTTGACGTATTTGCGAAGCTTGTCGTCTTCCAGCGAATCCACGACACGTCCCCACAAATTGTAGTTGTGGTCCAGAAGCCAGATCTTAACCGGCATTGCGCTGCTTTCCAAAAGCGGACCCAAATGGTCGCGCACAAATTGAATTTCGTACTCCTGTGGCCAGATGCAAGCCGGCATTCTGCCATCCTGATCGGTATCGAGTTCATTTTGCGAAGTTAGTGCTTGCAGGGGCACGCCCTCGGCGGAGTATGCTTCCAAAAATTTCAGATAGTAATTTGCGTAAGTTGGAAAGTAGTGATTACGCATGGAGCCACCGAGCATCGAGTTGTTGAACTTCATCCAACCGGGCGGGCTCCAGGGAGTTGAAAAAAGGAACAGGTCCGGATTCGCCTTCCGCGCCTGCCGCAGCATAGGAAGGATGTATTCGCGATCGTGCTCGATCGAAAATCGTGTCAGGTCCGGATCGGCCTCGCCATCGTCGTAGCTGTAAAGTTTCGTCGAGTAATCGCTCGATCCAACGCAGATGCGGCCTGTGCTGAGTCCCATTTCTGAGGGAGCGAATAGTTCATGAAAGAGTTGCTCTCGCGCGGCGGGTGAGAGCCGATTGAATGTGTAGCAGGCTGCATCAGTAAAGGCTCCGCCAAATCCCAGGATTTCCTGGAACTTTGTGCCGGGACTCAGCCGGAGTTGATCGACGCCGGGCGTCGGCGAAGCGGCGCGCCAGGTGGCCTTCGGAGCGGCGGCAAAACGCTCGTCGCCAGACGTGATCCAAACAGAAATCTCTGGACTGATGTTCGAGGCCTCGCTTCCGGACCCAGTTTCAGCAGCCCCTGACCGGACCACCTCAGTCGGGGCAATCGCAGCGACCAGACCCAGAGCTGAAAGTTCAAGAAAACTCCGCCGCGACGTTCGACGTGCCATCTCCGTCTCCTCAGAAAAGATATTAGTAATTTCAGCGTCCTTTATAGCGGGTTTGGAAGCGGTACAAGGAACTACGCGCAAGAACGAACAAAGTACTGCCATCGCTACCGCCGAACAATAATTGCGAAGGCCGTTCGGGGATGTCGATTGTATCGATTAGATCGCCGGATGAGTTGTACACGAAAACCTGTCCGGCGGCGATATAAACATTGCCGTTGCTGTCCACAGTTACGCTTTCCCCGCCTCGTTCAGCGAACAGTTTCAAGTTCGAAACTGTCCCGTCAACACCGACGCTGCCGACGTAAGTCTTTCCCCCCGATTCATCCGAAGCGTAGTAGGGCCGACCGACAACGGCCGGGGCGAAGCCAAAAGCACGCAGCGTGCTATTCAACTTCGAACCATAATAGAGTTCTCCAGTGACAAAATCCTCGCCCGCAGGAAGGAAAGTGGTTCCGTCCGGGGAGATAAACTGATAAGGCTGCTTCACCGGCACCGTTTCTAGAAAATCGTTTTCGTTTCGCCAGTAGTCGACGGGAAGAACTGCCGTCATTCCCGAGCGTGGCTCGGTGGGCACAGCCTTCAGCAACGTAATATCGTCATCCTTCGCAACGGGCTTGAAGCTGTACACAGTTCCCATGCCGGCATACGAGACCACTATCAGATCGCCGGCCTTATCGAAAAACAGTTGAACCGGATCCAGCGGGTTGTCACGAACTTTTGAGAGTTGGTGAGTCGCGGCTGACCAGCGGTAGATGGTCTCCCATTTGGCGTCCACGAAATAAACGTTTCCAGAGCTGTCAACCGCCCCGCCGGAAATATTGAAGAAGCCGCTCGCGATCTTCTCGAGCTTTGCGCCTTCGGCGAGAACTGGGGATGGGCGGCTCGCTCGAACCGCAGGCGCCTCCCCGGAAATCGTCAACCACGAAAACTCGCGTTGCCGGATTTCGACATTGTGGGTCTCATCGTGGACCGCGTTGTCGAACGACACTTTGCTGTCACTGTAACAGTGAACGTTGCGAAACCGTATGTTCCTGGAGTTTGTAACCGTGATCGCATACGGGAATGGCTGATAGGCGCTCACGACACGATACATATGCAGGTTCGCAAAGGTGATATTGCTCGAATCCCGGATGTCGAGAGGCAGAGCGAAGCCGCCCTCGCCTCGCTCTTCTTCTGTCTGAAGCGCATAGATTTGCCAGTTCGACGCGTGGTCCAGAACTACTTCGTTGCGAACGTGATGCTCGCTCGACAGTTCGTAAATCCTTCCTTCAGTGGAAGTGTTCGATATGTACAAGCCCGCTTGCGCAAACGTACTGGGAGTCCAGATGCCGACGAAAGTTCCGCCGCCAGTGATCCAGAGGCTTGGATACTGGCTGTCCCAGCGGCGATTCGGATTGGAGTCGCCGCTATGTGTGTCGTTGTAAATCTCTTTCCATACTTTGGAACTCTCTTCCGCAGTTGCGTTGGGATCAATCGTCCCGTGACCTCCCAGAAAGCGAACATCGTTCATCATCGAATCCCGGCCGGCCATCCATTTCGCCGCCACGGCTCGTTGATTTATGCCGTTGGTATAGAGTCCGATGCCGGTTACGATATTGGTCCCATCTTTTGGGCTTTCAAGCAGCGGCTTGGGACTGCCAACCCCTTGAAAGGCCGGAGTTGAATCGGCAAGCAATATCCTTGTAACACTCGGATGCAGGCCGATGAGAACCGTATCCGGTTTCAGAGTGATGGTGTCCGTGACACGATACTGGCCGGATGGCAGAAAAATCGCGCGGTGCTGAGCTATGGCTTTTCTGAACACGTCGGTATCGTCGCTCTTACCGTCACCCTGAGCGCCAAGGGAGCGGATATTGACCCATGTGTCGATCGGGGGCAGATCGAGAATGTCGGACTTGACTGGCTGGGGTAATGCGCTCAATGGCGCTGTCTCATAAACATCCTGAATCGCGGATGCAGCGCCGATGTCCTCAAAATGCAGACCGTGAGAAAAAGTCTTTACCTGGTATATTTCTGCCGGGCTTGCGGTTTGCTTTCTGCTCTCGCGGTAAGCGACGAAAACAGGAACTTTCTGGCAGACGACGTTTTCCATGTTGATCTCGGTGCGAGCATTGTTCTCATTGCTAATGATCACGGCGGGGCCCGTAATATTTTCCATGCGTCCATCTTTCACCCAGAGTTCGTCGGAATATTGAGGATCGATGGAAATCGCGGTGGGGACATTTTTAAATTGAGGGCGGATCATGGTCAGCCCGGCTTCATGTTCCCGGATCGCCGCGTCCCGCTGCCCCTCAAACGTGGCATCTATCACGGTAAATTGCCATCCCGGCGATGGCTTGCGAGTCCAGATGCCGTACTGACCCCCCTGAAAGTGAACGTCCAGAGCGACGTTGCCACCGTCGTGAATTCCCGCAAGTCCTGGTCCGATGTGAAAGTCCATGTGAGCGAGAAAGCAATGTTGGGCATAGTGGGCCCGTATGCCAACGGCGCCGGGATTTCCGTCTTGAATTTCGATGTCGATATTGCTGATTGCGGAGTAGAACGTTCCCGGATGCGCATCCGGTGGAATCGCATTTCCACTCGGCCGTGCTCCCGCGAAGAACAACATATAGGTAGGACCTTGCTGAAACCCCGGCGTGTTTGCGGCGAGAACGAATGTTGGCCGCACCGCACCAAACCCGATCAACCGGATCCCCGGCCAGATATAAATCGTCTTGGTAAGGCGATAGCGGCCAGGCGGAACGAACAGGATGCCCTGGTTGGTCTTTTCCTGAACGGTATTGATCGCTTGCTGTATGACAGTGGAATCGTCGGCGATCCCGTCACCCTTCACGGGGAAATTATCCGGTGTTAGATAAATCGCCTTTGGATCGTCCAGACGGACGGGGTAGTACGAGCTAGCGAATAGTGGAACTGCCAGTAACAGCA
The DNA here is from genome assembly GCA_963842075.1 of uncultured Acidobacteriota bacterium. GTDB lineage: Bacteria > Acidobacteriota > Terriglobia > Terriglobales > Acidobacteriaceae > Sulfotelmatobacter. Next base: position 70,287 of record CAWJFA010000029.1, read on the forward strand.
TCGCACCTGCTAGAAGTGTTTTCCTCATCTCTTTGTGTCAAAAGTGGTCGTGTAAATTCCGCGGCCAATGATCGCTTTATCTTTGCGGATGCGTATCGACGTTTTCATCCGCCGGCTGATCCTGATGCAAGTCGTGGTAAATTGCGCGAAGTTTCTCCTTCATCTCCTTATACTTTTGGTATTCCTCTAATTCGTGTTTGGCGTCCGCTGGGCGTCCCGTCTGCCGATAGATGGTACTCAGTCGAAAGTGTGCCATTGCGCTTGTCGGATCCAGTTCAAGGGCATGCTGCAGAAGCGGTTCCGCTTTTTTCGGTTGATCCATGGTCATAAAAACCTTCGCCAACCCGATATTCGCTTCAGGGTCGTTTGGCTGCAGCTGTAAAGCCCGCGTGTATCGCTCGTTAGCTTCCTTTAAATCGTCCCTCTGAAGAGCTATTTCACCGAGTCTGCATTCAGACTGTTCATCGAACGGATTAATTTGCAAAGCTGCCCTGTACTCTTGTTCGGCTTCTTGCCGGCCCGCAGCAGTCGATAACGTGCTAAGCATCTCGGCCAGCTCGAAATGAAGTCCCGGAAGTTGCGGATCGATTTTGAGAGCGGTGCGGTAGTTCTCGATCGCTTCCGCGGTGTTCCCACGCTTGGCGAGTTCGTGCGCGATAGCTTGGTGCATTCGGGCGGAGTTCGGGTCCACCACGGATAAGCTGAGCATAGATTCTGCGGCCAGATCCGAATAGATTCGATAAGCGGTGTAGAGAAGAGCTTCATTTGTAGGTTCCAGCTTCCGAAGATCACTCACGATCGAAGCGGCTTTGTCCAGATCTCCTGTCCCGGAGTAGATTTCGATCAGCTCCATTCCAGTCTCAATCCGGATCTTCTGATCCTGAACTTTTGGAAATGCTTCTTGCAGATCGCGGCGAGCTGCGTCGATGTCGCCAGTCCGCTTTTCGCCAATGCCCAGAAGAGCCTGAATCTTGGGCAACGCCGGCTTCAGTTTCAGTGCGGCGCGGAGTTGTGGAATCGCACTCGTATAATCCCCTCCGAAAAACAGCACCACACCCAGGTTGCCGCGGGCATCCACATTATTCGGATCCAGGGCAACGATGGCTCTAAATTCAGGCACCGCAAGATCAGGTTTGTTCTCCTTCAAGTACTCCGCAGCTTTTCGGCTGTGAGATTCGATCTGCTGCTGGCGGCTGGGGCTCGATTGAGAAACAGACGACATCAACCCAAGAAAAAACACTGTCCAGAACAAGACGACGACTTTTCTTGTGCTCATGTCACGATTGTACGGTCGACGAGTCGTGTCTTCGATTCGGCCGTTTCCAAACAAAGATATAAGAGAGACAGGGATAAGGACGGCAGGCGTTGCCGTCCTTATCGCAGATGTGCCGTTTCTTCAGAACGTCACGCGTGCGCTGAGTTGGCCGCTGCGAGGGGCAACTGCCACGCCATTGCCAAGTGTTGCGTCGTTTATCTGCCCGAAATTAGCCGCTCCAAAGGTTTGCCCTGGAAGGTTGAGGCTGGGATGGTTGAAGACGTTAACCCAGTCTGAGCGCAATTCGAGGTGAACACGTTCTCCGAAGCTAAAGCTCTTAGCGAGGGACATGTTGAAGACCGTCAGGCGCGGCCCTCTCAATGAGTTCCTGACTTCATCGCCGAAGGCGAACTGGCCGGCCGGCGCTGCGTTCGCAAAAGCTGCTGTGTTAAACCATTCGGCGGGTCCCTGATGGCTGACGCTGGTGCTGGCGACAACGTTGGGGAACCAATTGCAGCCGTTGTTGACATCGCCGCCGGTGGCAGTGCCGTTGACGTTTGTGCCGCAGCCGGTAAACGTCGAATTCGCATTGGTCGCATTAACTACAGTGAATGGACTTCCGCTCTGGGCCAGAAACGTTCCTGATATTCGCCATCCACCTACTAAGGCGTTCTCCATCGCATTGTTACTCAGATACGTTTTTCCTTTGCCGAACGGTAAGTCGTAGGAAGCGTAGCCCTTGATGGCATTTGGGATGTCGAAATTTGAGTTGGCGTAATTCGCGGCAGGATTGTTCCCAATCTGCCAATATTGCGTCCCTCCCCGGCTGCCCCATCCACCCGAATCCTGGTCATCCAGGAAATGGGACCAGACATAGTTAACACTGAAGCTTAAGCCGTTGGAATAGCGTTTCGTTGTCTGGAGTTGCAACGCATTGTAGTTCGAAATCGCATTGTAAGTATCGCCAGTAAGCGATCCCCACGCCGGATATGGACGATCGGCTTGAACGGCTGAACCATGCGCCACGCTTGCTGCCAAACCGGCCGCACTGGTTATTTGGTTAATGTCGGTTCCGAATTGCAGATTCATGGCGTGACTGCCCACGTAGGCAATCGATGCCATGTAATCGCGCGCGAATCTGTGCTCGACACTTAGTTGCCACTCGTCGATTTTTGCCACGGGCACGTCATACGGAACGTAAGTTTGATTTGAGGGGGAGGCGACATTTACGTACTGCGAGACGTTCTTCGCATTTGGCGAACCTACCACGTAATTCAGCACAGGAGCCGCGGCGGCGGCTGACGCGGAGAGCTTGATCAAGGGATTGGGACCGGTTCCCTGGTTGACGTCCGAAGCGCTGCCTGTACTGGTCGTGACAGCCCCAAAGCCTATACCATTGCCGTAGTCATCCTGGCTGAAGTTGTACGAGTACATTCCAAACCCGGCTCGGACGACTGTGTCGTTCATCACAGACCAGGCAACGCCTACTCGGGGCAGGAAGATGTCGTAGATCGGCTTCTGCAACGAGTCTCGATGATCTTGGGGAGCGAACCACAGCGACCCCAACGTGCCGTTGTACGCGCCGCAAGCGGCGCAGGCGAGCGGAATGTCAGGATCGAACCCTCCCAAGCTATTGTTAATCTCATGGAATCCGGTTGTTGCCGTATAGCGTAAACCGAGATTCACCGTGAGATTCGGGCGGACCTTGAAGTCATCTTGAATGAAGAGCTGCGGGCTCTTCAATCGCGCATACGATGTAATCTGATTGGTTGCATTCCAGTTTTGGACGTCGCCAAGAAGGAAATCAGCCAGGCCAGCCCCCGTTGTTCCCGCTTTTGCGCCGTTTTGGGCTGTGTAGTTTCCGGAGAAAGTGAAATTACCCGAAGTAATATTTCCCCAAGGCGTGGTGTTGCCTTGGCCCATCAAGACTTCGGCGCCGAAATGCAAGATGTGCTTGCCGTGGACGAGCGTCAAAACGTCTGAAGGATCGTAGAGGTTCTCGATATAGATAGCGTTGGTACCCGGAGCTAGACCTGAACAACAGAGGCCGGCGCCGCCGATGTTGATCTGCGGGAAGACATTTGCCTTAGCGTATTGCAAGCCCAAAGAACTTGCGGCATTGAAGCCGATAGTATCAGGAACAAACCAGTTACCTTGTTTCGTGTAACCCATCCGAAGTTCATTGACTATCGTCGGACTGAGTGTCCACGTGTCGGTAACCTGCGCGTTGTAACCATCTATGTCTCCAGAAAAACAATTGATCGGGCATGGAAACGGCCCGTACTTGTTGACTCCGGGATTATCCTTCTGGCTGATTGAAAAACTCACATGGTTCTTCTGGGAGAGATCATAGTCAATGCGCCCAAAAAATCTCTTATTCGGGTTGGGAGTCGGAAGAATAGTAGAAAAGTTGTTGGTAAGGGCACCCGAAGCGCCGGCGTTAGGGAGAGGGTAAAAGCTCAGAATCTTGGCCGCCACTGGATCTATGCGGCTCGCCGGAATGGCGTTTACGCCCGCAAGTGCACCCGTATTTTCGGCGGCGAATGTGGTCCGGGTACAGCCCAGGGTGGTACAACTGGTGGGGTCGTAGAGGGTCGGAAGCCCTGGTGCGCTGAAATCGTACGCGCCGGGATAGAGCGTTCCCATCCCTCTTTCTGCCAGCGTGGGAGTTGTGCCATTAGTGGCGCTCGTCGCTCCGTTGTTATAGATCTTGTCGTAGACGAAGAAAAAGAACAATTTGTTCTTGAGGATCGGACCGCCAATGGAACCACCGTACTCGTCGTAACGAAAAAACGGCGCCTGTTGTGGAGTAATGACACCAGCACTGTTGGGAATTCCGAAAAAAGGTGCTCCATTCAGAATATTGTTCTGCCAATATTCGTAGGCTGACCCGTGAAAACGATTGGTTCCACCTTTAGTGATTTGGTTGAATACGGCGCCGCCAATGCCATACTCCGCCGAGAACGAAGAAGTCGTAATTTGAACTTCCGACAACGCCTCGAACAACGTGTTGTCAACGTTGTTACTCACAGGCAATTGAACCACGCCGCCGTCCTGGAGATAGTTCGCGTAATTAGGCAGGTTTCCATTGATAGAGACAGCATCTCCCGCGTTATAAGCTCCGCTTCCTTCCGAGGAGGGCTGAGTCGGAGAACTGCCAGCCCCGGGGAGAAGAATATTAAAGTTAGCCCAGTCATTGCCCGTGATTCCGGCGCCAATTTGGGGGAGCTTGCTGATGGTTTCAGATTCTAAGATCGCGCCACGCTGACCAGTTTCGGTTTCCAGCAGAGGCACACCTTCAGCGGTTACCTCAACCGTTTCTGTTACCGAGCCAACGTCCAGGCTGGCGTTTTCGGTGATTACATCGACCTGCAGAGTGACGGGACCGCGCACGAGCTTCTTGAACCCTTTCGCCGTGAAGCTGATCTTGTAGTTTCCGGCGGGGGTCGAGACGGTGTCATAGATGCCATCCTGGTTGGTAAGGAAATCCTTTGTCTCTCCCGTGTCGATATTCATCAGGGTAACGGTTGCGCCCTGTACCACGGCTCCGGCTGCAGACACCGTGCCGCGAATTTCACCGGTGTTTCTGCTTTGAGAAAGTGCCGCGCCGGCCATAAACAGCAGAAGACAAAGCACGAGTGCCCAGCGAATGAAGCTCGTCATGGAGTTCCTCCCACGCCAGAGTCGATCCCATCCACAGAGATGGGTTTTTGCAAGTTAGAAAGGTCAGATTTTCCCCAGTTGCACGCGGCATACTCATTGCCGAAAAGTTGCCACCAAATTCTTAATCGCGTGGAATATCGTTGTTCTACTAGTGTTCCGAGCTAGTGCTTCTATACTATTTCACGCTGCCGAAGGTTTTATTCCCAAATGCCGCTGGTTGTCAAGATAAAAATATCGATATTCTTGAGGGAAAAGCGCGAGTGCGAAGTTTCTCGGTTTCGCGGGCGCTCTCGCTTAGGATACAATCCGGGTCCGAACCTACTGGCAAATCAAGAGCCATAAGGTTCCAGGGGCGGAACCAGTGAGGACAGCTACGAGTGAAGCCGCATAAGAAAAAGGCAGATCTAAGCAAGAAGCCGGCGGTGACGTTGAAATCTGTGGCTGACCGCGTCGGGCTTACGCCCAGTACAGTTTCGGCGGTGCTGAACAACTCTTCCGCCTCGCGTTCCGTTCCGGAGCGTACAAAAAAGCGAATCTTGACCGCTGCCAGTGAACTCAACTATCGGCCGAATTTCTTTGCCCGTTCGCTCCGCGTTAAGCGCACCTATACGATTGGAGTGATTCTGGAAGAAATCGGCGACGCCTATGGTTCCCTCGTGATCAGCGGCATCGAGCGTTACCTTCGACAGCAGAATTTTTTCTTTCTTACAGTGGCTCACCGCCATGACAAGAAACTGCTCGCAACGTACTCGACCATGCTGCAGGAGCGAGGGGTCGAAGGTTTTATTACGGTGGACACTTTCCTGACGGAGGACCCCAGTCTTCCGACGGTGGCGGTCGCGGGCCATCGCAATTTCAGACGCGTAACCAATGTTGTTCTCAATCACCGTCGCGCCGCGTCGCTGGCCCTGCAGCATCTGGTCGATCTGGGTCACGAACGAATCGCGTTCATGAAAGGTTCGACGGCCAGCGCGGATTCTGACGACCGCTGGAACGCGATCTGCGAAGTGGCTGGGAAGTTGGGAATCGGCATGCGGCCCGAACTGATTGTCCAACTCGAAGGGGATGATCCCACGCCTAATCTGGGCTATCCGTTTGCCAAGCAGTTGCTTGCGCACAACCATCCTTTCACGGCGTTGTTTGCCTACAACGATATTTCCGCTATCGGGTCCATCTGTGCTTTCCAAGAAGCCGGCTTGCGCGTGCCTGACGATATATCGGTGGTGGGCGTCGATGACATTCAGAGCGCTGCTTACATCAATCCGCCACTCACGACCGTGAGACAACCCTTGCAAAAAATGGGCGAGATCGCAGCGCGCACGCTGCTCGATAGAATCGAAGGACGTATGAAGTACGTTCCGGAAATTGCGATCGAACCCGAGTTGGTGGTCCGCCGATCCACCACCCGCCCAAGCATCTGACCATTGCGCATACGCTTTTCTGCCGGACTTCAACCAAGATTGACGTTAGTCGCTATTTTGTTATAGTTGCTATCACATTCTATGAAGATGTGGTTGTTCTGCGGCTGAGTGCTAGGAAAGGATCCCAATGGCTAGTGCGCTTGTGACACGCAAGTCGGCGGAAAGACTTGAAGAGCGTGAGGTCGGGCTGCGGCAGCGGAAGAAGGCGCGCTTGCGGCAGCAGATTATTGACACCTCCATCCGGCTGTTTCGCAAGCACGGATACGAGGAGACCCGGATCGACGACATTGTGCAATCGCTCGAAATCAGCCAGCCCACTTTCTTCCGATATTTCCCCAGCAAAGACGCTGTTCTACGCGAGGTCGGAGAGCGCGGGTATGCCTGCATCTGCGATCGACTCCGCTCGGAACTTTCGAGCAAAGCAGACACGGCTGAGCGTCTACGCCGGCTCTACGTCACTATGGCGCATGAGGTGGAAACGGACAGAAGACTTTGGCAGGCAGTAGTGTTGTCGGGGGCCATGGATCCCGTGCGATCTGCAGAATTGAGGGGCCATGAGGAGGCTGCTGCCAGGTTGCTGCGAGAAATTCTGACGCAAGGTCAGAAGCGAGGCGAAGTGACTCGCGCTTTTCCGGTGGTGCACCTGGCGGAGTTCATGGAAGGCCTCTACAACACCGTCGTGAGGCAATGGGCAGTGGATCTCACTGGACCGCACAAACTTACGGATCGGGTGCGAAGCGCCGTGGATTTTTTCTTGCGTGGGATTCGGTCGTAAGTTTTTCTTGGATCTGCTCTGCATTTTTTAATCAGGGGATCGTGATGAAGGCCGCTGTTTTGCATGCATTCAAGACGCCGTTAGCGCTGGAGGAGGTGACTCGACCGGAAGCGGGTGAGGACGAGGTCTTGATCGAAGTGGAGGTTTGCGGAGTGTGCCATTCCGATCTGCACGTGGCCGAAGGCGACTGGACGCAATTAACCGGCATCGTAAAGATGCCGCTGATTCTCGGGCATGAGATCGTAGGCCGAGTGGTGGGGCGGGGTTCGGCAGTCCAGAGTGTGCGGGTAGGGGAACGAGTCGGGGTGCCGTGGGTGCACTGGACATGCGGGCAATGTGAATTTTGCCAGGAAGGCAACGAGAACTTGTGCGTCCGGCAGCGCATCACAGGCGTCATGGTGGATGGGGGATATGCGGAATATACGAAGGCTCCAGCCAGCCATGTGGTCAAGATTCCCCACGCTCTTTCTTCGGAACAAGCGGCGCCGCTGCTTTGTGCGGGAGTTACAGTTCATCGCGCCCTTAAACAGGCAAAAATTCGAGCCGGGCAGCGATTAGCGGTTTTTGGAATCGGAGGACTCGGCCACCTTGCCGTCCAGATCGGACGATCGGCGGGCGCGGAAGTGACTGCGATCGATGTCGCCGAAGAAAAACTTGCGCTGGCAAAGTCATTGGGCGCCGTTCGTACTTTGAACGCAACTAAGAGGGATGTGGTGAAAGAGTTGCGAGGCTCTGGCGGCGTGCACGTTGCAATCGTCACGTCAGCAGCCAAGTCCGCCTATGATATGGCGTTCTATTGTGTGCGACCGACCGGGATACTGCTTGTAGTGGGGTTACCGGCACGGGAGATTTCGTTTCCGCCGATTCTGATGGCTGCTGCTGAGATTCAGATCAAGGCTTCCGCCGTGGGTACGCGGGAAGATCTGCGCGAGGTCTTGGCGATGGGAGCAACCGGGACGGTGCATTGCCAGGTGTCCGTGCGCCCGCTCGCCGAGGTCGGCGAGGTGCTGGGGCAGCTAAGCCGCGGCGAAATCTCAGGACGAACAGTGCTCGACTTACGGGATTGACTTTGTATGGGCGTCGCGCGAACCGACTCCGGACACTTAGAAGCCCAGGTGAAAAACTTCATTGACGTTAGTAACTATATTATGTTATTAACTGTCATTTTCGTAGAGTACTCTCAAGCGGAAAGGCCATCTCGGTGAATGTTAAAGAGCTGTTCGATCTGACCGGACGTGTGGCCGTCGTTTCGGGCGGCTCGACAGGGCTTGGACGCCAGATGGCTGAAGGCTTGGCGGAGATGGGCGCGAATCTGGTGATCTGCGCCCGCAAGAAAGAACGCTGCGAGCGAGCGGCGCAAGAATTGCGTACTCTGGGCGTGCAGACCCTGGCCTTAGGGTGCGATGTCAAAGACAAAGCCTCGATCCATGAAGTCGTGAACGCTACCCTTGCGAAGTTCGGCCGAATCGACATTCTAGTCAATAACGCTGGCGCGACGTGGGCGGCTCCAGTCGAAGAAATGACGCTGGAGCAATGGGACAAAGTCCTCTCCACCAATTTGACCGGCACATTCCTTTTTTGTCAGGCAGCCGGCAGGGCCATGGTCGCACAACGGTCAGGCAAGATCATCAACATCGCATCCGTGGCGGGATTGAGCGGATCGTCGGCTGAACTGCAAGCGATTGGTTACCACGCGAGCAAAGGCGGAGTGATTGCTTTTACCAAGGATCTCGCCTGTAAGTGGGCGCCGCACAACATCCAGGTGAATGCGATCGCCCCAGGATGGTTCCCGACGCACATGTCGGAGTGGGTTATCGAGCACCGTAAAGATTCGCTTCTTACAAAGATCCCTCTGGGCCGTTTTGGTGGCGATTACGATTTGAAAGGCGCTGCAGTTTTTCTGGCATCGGAAGCTTCAGCGTACGTTACAGGACACGTTCTGGTTGTCGATGGAGGCCAGTCGGCCTGGTAAGAGATTTTCATGAACCTTCCGTTGACGCCCGTACGCTTCCTGCGCTACTCGGAACAGCAGTTTCCTCGCAAGACGGCGGTGGTATGCGGTGACCTGCGTTTCACCTATGCCGAATTTGGCAATCGCGTGGGTCGCTTGGCAGCAGTGTTGCGCAGTGCTGGATCAAAGCCAGGTGATCGGGTCGCATTTCTCAGCCTGAACTGCCATCGCCTACTCGAAGCTTACTTCGGTGTTCTGGAGGCAGGCTGCATTTTGCTTCCCCTTAATATTCGCCTGGCAGCATCGGAGCTCACCTACATTCTGAATGATTCCGGAGCTACGGTGCTGTTCCTTGAAGAAGAGTTTTTGGGGCTCGTCGATTCCTTCCGCCGAAACTTGTCTACGGTAACCTCGTTCGTTCAACTCGGCGGAAAACCAGAAGCAGAATGGGTCAGCGATCAATCCTACGAGCAGATGCTGGCTGCCGCTACTCCATATCGCGAAGAACTGATGGTGTTTGATGAGAACTCAGTCGCGGAAATGTTCTACACGAGCGGGACCAGCGCCAGCCCGAAAGGCGTGATGCTTACGCATCGCAACGTGTATCTGTACGCGATGAACATCGCTTTGCATTATCACGTCGCTCACGACCACGTCGTGCTGCATACGATTCCTCTGTTTCATGCCAATGGATGGGGAGCAGCCCACACCGTGACCATGGTTGGTGGAACTCATGTCATGCTTCCGCGCTTCGTGCCGGAGGAAGTATTCCGATTGGTGGAACGGGAACGGGTGCGCCAGCTTAGCCTCGTGCCGATTATGGCCGCGGCGCTGGTAACCTCGCCAGCGCGCTCTAAGTACGACCTGAGCAGTGTCGAGTGGGCGTCGATTGGCGGCGCCGCATCGTCTCCAACTTTAATCCGGGATGCGGAGCAGACGTTGGGATTTAAATGTTTTTCGGGATACGGGCTGACCGAGTGTTCGCCTTCTTTATCTACCGCCGAACTGAAACCGGACATGCAGTGCACACCAGAGGAGCGGTACATGACACAGGCAATGACTGGCTACGCTTTTCCCGGGTGTGAACTTCGGGTGGTGGATGCCAAAGACAACGATGTGCCACGCGACGGCGTGACGATAGGAGAAATCATTGCCCGCAGTGACGGAGTGATGGCGGGTTATTGGCAACAGCCGGAAGCTACCGCGGAAGCTTTGCGAGGCGGATGGTTTCATACCGGCGACATGGCCGTGATCGCGGAGAACGGCTACATCCGCATCGTGGATCGCAAGAAGGACATTATCGTGAGCGGCGGGGAAAACATTTCGTCGCTCGACGTCGAAAAAGTGCTATCAATGCACCCCGGCGTTTACGAAGCCGCAGTGATTCCGGTTGTCGATCAGAAATGGGGGGAAGTGCCGAGGGCAGTGGTAGTGGCAAAACCAGGCTGCAAGCCTACCGAAGCGGAATTGATCGAGTTCTGCCGTGCTCGTCTGGCGCACTACAAGTGTCCGCAATCGATTGAATTTTGCGAGAGTTTGCCCCGGACCGCAACGGGGAAGGTTTTGAAGAGAGAGTTGCGAAAGAAATATCAGGGAACGGGTTACGCTTCCAGTCCGTGATGCGCTGGAGTGCCTCGGATTTCAGAATGCTTGAGAAAGTGTCCTATGAACAACCTCGTAAGAATTAGTAAAGACCATGATGTCGCAGTGATTACTATCGACAATCCACCGGTGAACGCTCTCAGTCCGGGCGTACCGCAGGCGATCAGTGCGGCGATCGATGAAATGAACGGCGACCCGACCATCCGAACTGGGGTCGTAATCGGTGCTGGCCGTACTTTCATCGCCGGCGCAGATATCAGAGAGTTCGGCAAAATGACTTCCGGGGTCTCACCCCGTAGAAGCCTGCTACCGCTTCTGCTTTACATTGAAGACAGCAGCAAGCCGGTAGTGATGGCGATTCACGGCACGGCGTTTGGGGGCGGATTGGAACTGGCCATGGCTGGCCACTACCGGGTCGCATCACCCTCGGCGCAAGTCGGCCAGCCGGAAGTGAAGCTGGGAATTATTCCCGGCGCAGGCGGAACACAGCGTCTACCCCGACTTGTCGGCGTCGCCAAGGCAGTGGAAATGTGTGCCCAGGGCAATCCGGTTTCGGCCCGCGACGCGGCCGCCCTGGGTCTGATTGATCGGTTGATTCAGGGGGATCTTCTCGTTGGGGCTGTCGCCTTCGCTCGCGAAATCGCCGACAAGCCTGTGCCGAAGACGCGGGAACGAACAGAGAAACTGGGAACCGCCGCCGATAACGCGCCAGTTTTTGCGGCGGCGCGCGAGGTCGCTCGCAGAAAACAACGAGGGATGAAAGCTCCGCTCGCCGCGATTGACGCGATAGAAGCGGCGACCAAAATGCCGTTCGAAGAGGGTTGCCTCGCCGAGCAGAAACTTTTCACCGAATGTCTTTTTTCCGATCAGTCAAAGGCGCTCATACACGTTTTCTTTGGCGAGCGTGAGGTGGCAAAGATTCCCGGCATTCCGAAGGAAACTTCAGTGATGCCGGTCAACCGCGTGGCTGTCGTGGGCTCGGGAACAATGGGCGGAGGCATCGCGATGGTGTTTGCCAACGCGGGTATTCCTGTGCTGATCAAGGACGTAGATGAGGCGGCGCTGGAGCTGGGCATGGGGAAGGTCAGGAAGAACTACGCCAGTTCGGTGCAGCGTGGGCGCTTCACTCAAGAGTTCATGGACGAGCGCCTGCGGCTGGTTACGCCAGTGCTCAACTATGACACGTTCTCCGATGTGGACATGGTGGTGGAAGCGGTTTTCGAAGGGATGACGATAAAGAAGAGCGTGTTTGCTGATTTGGACCGCGCCTGCAAGCAGGGCGCAATTCTGGCGAGCAACACGTCGACGCTCAATATCGATGAAATCGCCGCAGCCACGTCGCGGCCGGAAGCGGTAATAGGAACGCACTTCTTCAGTCCAGCCAATGTGATGCGCTTGCTCGAGATTGTGCGGGGAGAAAAATCCAGCAAGGAAGTAATTGCCACTTGCATGCAACTGTCCAAGAAGTTAGGCAAGATCGGCGTGCTCGTGGGAAACTGCCGCGGCTTTGTCGGGAACCGCATGTTTGGCCCGTACCGGCGCGAAGCGCAATTTCTCGTGGAAGAAGGAGCAGATGTGGAAGCCGTGGATAAGGCTCTCGTCGATTTTGGAAATGCCATGGGCCCGTTGGCGACGGGAGACTTGGCGGGTCTCGACGTGGGCTGGCGCATTCGCAAGGAGTACCAGCATCTGGAAAAAGCTGGAATCCGCCAGCCGTTCGCCGAAGATCGTCTTTGCGAAATGGGCCGCTACGGCCAGAAAACACTGAAAGGATGGTATCGATACGACGAGAACAGGCGCGTGAGCGCGGACGCTGAAGTGACCGACCTCGTGCGGAAGTGGAGCGCGGAAGCAGGAATTCCGCAGCGGCAGATCTCCGCCGCGGAGATCGTCGATCGCTGTATTTATGCGCTGGTGAATGAGGGAGCTCGAATTCTCGAAGAAGGATACGCACTGCGCGCTGTCGACATCGACATTATCTGTCTCAACGGCTACGGGTTTCCCGCCTATCGTGGCGGTCCGATGTGGCATGCCGATGCGGTGGGATTGCGGAAGGTCTATCAGCGTATTTGCGAATTTCACGAGCAACACGGTGAACTGTGGGCACCGGCACCTCTGCTAAAGCGTTTGGCGGAATCGGATGAGACGTTTGCCGGGTTCGACAAGGAACGGGTTGCAGCAGCTTAAATTTTAACTTCCCAGGGAAAAAGTTCGCGCGCGCGAACTAAGAAGAAAGTCTCATGAATGACGATGCCGATGGCCCGATCAGAAATCTTGCATCTTTAGCTGGAATCGCTGGACAGGCATGAGGCACATCACGTTGGTTCGTCATGCGCAAGCGTCGTTTCTGGAGGCGGATTACGACAAGCTGTGCCCGAATGGCGAAGCACAAGCCCGGTTGTTGGGGCAGTATTGGTTGCGACGAGGCATGATGTTTTACAACGCTTACTCGGGTCCGCGTATTCGGCAACGAGAGACCGCGCGGATAGTGGCTCAAGTCTATCGCGACGCGGGTCATCTTTTTCCTGAGATCGTGGTGATGAGCGAATTCGATGAATATCAAGCCCAGGCCGTAATGCGCACGTGCCTTCCACAATTGATTCAAGTGAACAACGAGATTAGCGATCTGAGCAAAGCGTATGAGAGTTCGTCCGAGGCGGGCGAGCGGCGGAGGACTTTTCAAAAACTGTTCGAGGGCGTGATTGGCAAGTGGGTGGCAGGAGAAACCGCAGCGGATGGCATTGAATCGTGGCATGAATTCTGTTTGCGAGTGGAGTGCGGGCTGGAACAAGTGCTGCGCGACACCACGCCGGCTGCGAGCGCGGTGATCTTCACTTCCGCTGGACCGATCGGAGCGGCGATGCGCCAGGCGCTGCATTTGTCTGCGAAGGACACACTGCATCTGTCCTGGATGGCCTGTAACGCTTCGTTCAGTGAATTTCGCGCGTCGGGCGAGCGCTTCATGCTTAGCGCGTTTAATGCACATCCGCATCTCGACGAGGATTCATTGTTGACCTACTGGTAGCAGATGAAGGGACTTGCGATTATGGTGGCACTTTGCGACCAAGCTGGAATCGTGAGGGCAGGCGAAGAGGTTGATCTGGCTCGGCTGCAATCATTTCTCCTTGATCACCTCGCGTGCAGCGGACCGGTTTCTGTTGAACAATTTCCCAGCGGCCACTCCAATCTGACTTACCTGGTGCATGTGGGAAGCCGGGAGGTCGTGCTGCGTCGCCCGCCTTTTGGGAGCAGAGTCCGGTCAGCGCACGACATGGCTCGCGAGTATCGCGTGTTGTCGAAGCTACATACAGCCTATCCCATCGCGCCAAAGGCGATACTTTATTGCGACGATCTGTCGATTCTTGGTGCGCCCTTCTACGTGATGGAGCCGATTCGCGGGATGATCATTCGCCGCGAACTGCCCCCGGATGTGTCGTTGCCGCCAGAGACAGCGCGTAGATTGAGCGAAGCGTTCCTCGATAACCTCGCGCGTTTGCACAGGATCGATTACACAACGATCGGCCTAGCTGATCTCGGCAAACCGCAGGGCTATCTCGAACGCCAGGTCAAGGGCTGGATTGAGCGGTATCACAATTCGAAAACCCACGACCTGCCGGAAGTCGAACGCATTTCCGCCTGGCTTATCGAAAGAATACCGGTCAGCCGTTCGACCACACTGATTCACAACGATTACAAGTATGACAATGTCGTGCTCGATCCTGAAGACGCGACGAAAATCGTGGGCGTTCTGGATTGGGAGATGTGTACCCTGGGGGACCCGCTGACGGATCTTGGGACGACGTTGGCGTACTGGACCGATCCCCAAGATCCGGAAGAACTCCAGGAGATTCGCTGCGCGCCCACGGCATTACCGGGAACGCTGGGCCGGTTCCAGTTAGTCGAGCGATATGCATCCGCGACCGGCTTCGATCCTGGCGACATGTGCTTTTATCTGGCATTTGCCCGGTTCAAGGTCGCGGTCATTATTCAGCAGATCTACTACCGGTACGCTCAAGGATTGACGCAGGACGAGCGCTTCGCGACCTTGCCGAAAAGAATCCGAACCTTGCTACGAGCCTCGTGGCATTGCGCCGAAAGCGGAGCAATATGAAGGAACGCTCGCTGCAGCTATTACAGGACCAACCACTCGCCGGCGCAGGGTGGCGACGAACCTGTCAGTCACAGGGAATTCGCTTCCCTCCGAACTGTTTCAAAGAATTCAGATTCTCAATCTCAACTGTTGAATAGGAGTTGTTCATGACGACCTTGACTGACATCTCACGCAAGACGACTAAAGGGACGGCATTCCTGATCGAAGAGTCGGCGCCACAAGACATTTTTACGCCCGAAGACCTAAGCGAAGAACATCTCGCCGTCGGCCACATGGTGGAGGAATTCTGGACCAACGAAGTTGAACCGAATCTTCCTGCGATCCGCGAAAAGAAGCCGGGCGTCGCACTGGCGGTGCTGCGGAAGTCTGTGGAACTGGGTCTGACTGGAATGGCGATTCCCGAGGAGTACGGCGGCATGGCGATGGATCTGCCTTCGTTGATGGTAACGGCCGAACGAATGGGGCGGGATGGTTCTTACGGGAGTTGGCACTCGGCTCACACTGGAATCGGCACGCTGCCGCTAGTCTACTTCGGAACGCCCGAGCAGAAGCAGAAGTATTTGCCGAAGCTTGCCACCGTCGAAATGCTGGCTGCCTACGCGCTCACCGAGCCACTAGCCGGTTCGGATGCCCTAGCCGCACGGACGCGTGCCGATCTCTCGCCCGATGGAAAACACTACCTGCTCAACGGTCAGAAGATGTGGATCACCAACGGCGGAGCAGCGGACCTGTTCACAGTGTTTGCCAAAGTTGGCGGCGAAAAGTTCACAGCGTTTCTGGTCGAGAGAAACTTTCCCGGCGTAAGCAGTGGCGCGGAAGAACACAAAATGGGTATCACGGGCAGTTCCACCACAGCGGTGTATCTCGATAATGTTCCTGTGCCAGTGGAAAACGTGTTAGGAGAGATCGGGCGCGGGCACGTGATTGCATTCAACATCCTCAATATTGGACGTCTGAAACTAGGTCCCGCGGGGGTTGGCGCCGCGAAAAACGTGCTCGCGATATGTCTCAAATACGCCAAGCAGCGCAAAGCGTTCGGTGCGGCGATTGCCGACTTCGGTGCGATTCAACACAAGTTGGCTGAGATGGCGATCCGCATTTTTGTGGCTGAGTCGATGACTTGGCGCGTGGTTGGACTGATTGAGAATCAAATGCACGCCACGTCCCCGGAATCTTCAGACGGAAAGCGAGAGCTGAAAGCAATCGAGGAGTTCGCAGCGGAATGCTCGATGATCAAAGTTTACGTCAGCGAGATGCTGGACTACGTGGTCGACGAAGGAGTTCAGATCCACGGAGGCTACGGCTACCATCAGGACTATGCGGTGGAACGTGCTTATCGCGATTCGCGGATCAACCGTCTGTTTGAGGGTACCAGCGAGATCAACCGGTTGGTAATTACTGGTATGCCGTTGAAACGGGCGGCTCGGGGGATTCTACCTCTGCTCGACGCCGCCCGTGCGGTCTTGCAGGAAGCTGAGCCGCGGCCCGCGGCGGTCGACGGCGATGCAGAAGTGAGCCTGGTCCACAACGCAAAGAAGATTGCCCTGCTAACGATTGGGGTCGGACACCAGAAATATGGCGCGAAGCTCGAACAACAGCAGGAGATCATCATGAACCTGTCTGACATCATTATGGAGGTGTTTGCCATGGAGTCGAGCCTGCTGCGCAGCCGGAAACTGGCAGTGACTGGCGGCGGAGCGAGTGCGGCCGATGCTTGTGCCGTGTACTTGCGCGATGCAATGGCCAAAGTTGAGCTCTCTTCAAGAACGGTGCTGAGCGCTTGCGCCGAGGGCAACGAATTGCGGGATAATCTTTCCCGCTTGCGAACGTACGCTACTCACGATCCGGTGAATACGATCGAACTGCGGCGCCAGATCGCACGGCGCTTGTTGGCAAGCGAGCGGTATACCGTCTGACGGAAGACTCAAATGTCATTCGTCGAGAATCAAGGAGCGAAACTCTATTGGGACGAACAGGGAAGCGGGGAACCGGTTCTGCTGATCATGGGCCTTGGTTATCCCTCGTGCCTGTGGCATCGCTCGCGCCCAGTGCTGTCGCAATACTTTCGTACGGTGGCGTTCGACAATCGAGGGGTCGGATTGAGTGACGTTCCCCCGGGTCCGTATTCGATTGTCACCATGGCGTCAGACGCGGCCGCAGTTCTGGATGCCGCCGGAATATTGAACGCACACATTTTCGGAGTGTCGATGGGAGGCATGATTGCACAGGAATTCGCTCTGCAGTATCCGGCTAGGACACGCTCACTCATTCTGGGCTGCACTTCACCAGGCGGACATTCCGCGGTGCGCGCGGAGCGTAAGGTGTCAGACATTCTGATGGCGCGCGGCATGTCGCTGGAGCAGGCACGGAAAGCCATGCTTCCCTACATCTATGACGCGGGTACACCGCGAGAAAAAATCGAGGAGGATATCAGCCTGCGTAGGCGTTGGCTCCCATCTCTCGAAGGTTATACGGCGCAACTGCAGGGAATTCTGGCGTGGGAGGGATACAGCCGAATCGCGCAGATCGCGGCACCGACGTTGGTCATTCATGGAAAGTCCGATGCACTTGTTCCCTCCGGGAATGGAGAACTGATCGCGGGACTGATTCCAGGTGCAAAACTCGTTCTAATCGAGCGCGCGAGCCATCTATTTCTTACGGACCAGACCGAAGCGGCCCACAGGGAGATATTGGAATTTCTTTTGCCGCGCGCCGATAGAAACCCAGAGCCCAAGACGCAAGGGCCATGAGCCGATTTTCCGAAGTTAAACGGGCCACCCGGTATTCTCTACAGGCATACATCATCATCAAAAGAATTCATTTGATGAATTTCCTGAATGCGGATACGCTCACGCCCGTCATGAAGATGCGACGGCCTGAAGCGGTTAGAAACACGGGGATTCCCTGTTCGTTTCATTCGATAAGTCCACGCCAAAGCCAAGAGTGTGGCAACGTTCGGTCTCAGGAGTAGCAGCAATTTGGAAGAACCAGCGTGCATGCCGGGAGGCGCCGCAAGACTCGCCGGGGGAAGCAGGAAGACTATGGGTTTCGAACGCTGTCGTGGTGTGGTCGCATGCTACCAGAACCGCTATCGGAAGCGGCTTTCTCTCCATTCCACTCTGAAGCCAATCGCACAGTTTCTTGCCTGCCTGGTGTTCGCAACCCTGACGGCTCACGCGCAAGGCGTGGGTACGTCGGGAGAGATCACTGGAACGGTGACTGATTCTGCCGGAGGTGTTTTGCTCAAAGCCGCTGTCAATGTGGTGGATACTGCGACCGGACTGAAGCGCACTGCCACGACAAATAACAGCGGTCAATTCCGTGTAACAGGGCTTTCGCCGGCGACTTACGACATCAGTGCGGAGATGGCGGGCTTTGCGAGTGAGATTCGAAAGAGCGTGACCGTCGCCATCGGGCAGACAGTCATCTCCGATTTCAAATTGAATCCGTCAAAAGTGGCGACCGTTGTTGAGGTGACGGACCGGCCGCCAGTGGTGGAAACTGAACGAGGAAGCCAGGCGGATAGAATCTCGCAAGAATACATTGCCGACCTGCCCATTGACCGGCGTGATTATCTCACCTTCACACTGCTCGCGCCGGGTGTATCCGATGCCACACGTTTGGCGGGGGACCAGGATTTCAGAGTCAAGCAAACCCCACAAAGCGGACTATCCTTCTACGGCAGCAATGGCCGGGGAAACAACATAACAGTGGACGGCGGCGAGACCTCAGGCGACAGCGGTGGTGTGCGCCTGACGGTGAGTCAGGACGATGTGCAGGAATTCCAAATCAATCGCAGCAACTACGCTGCCGATCTCGGTGCGGCCACGGGTGCGTCGATTAACATTGTGACCAAGTCCGGCACCAACAATGTGCATGGCACACTCTATGGTTTTTTCCGTGACGATGCGATGGATGCCCGTGATCCGTTTGCTTTCAGCCAGGCATTGCAACCCGGCCAGACTTTCAATCCTGCCAACCCTGACTCGGTGGGCTCGCCGATTAAGAATTCGTTGACTCGCCAGCAATTTGGCGGAACCCTCGGTTTTCCGCTCAAAAAAGATAAGACGTTTTTGTTTGTCGCGTTCGAGGGCTTGCGGCAGGATTCCGAAAATGCGGTTCCGCTGTTGACCAACACCAACATTTTTCGTCCAACGGCAGCCCAGGATACTACTCTTGCCGGGCTAGCGGCTTCAGCGGCGCCTGTAGGCTGCCTTAACCTTCCGAACGGAACTGTTCTAACCCTACCCTCAGCTACCTGCGCGTTCGCTCTGCAGAGCATTTTGACGGTGAACCCGAATCCCGGCCCGAACCCATTTGTAACGCCGGGCCAAGCTGCGTTGAATGGCTTTTTGGAAAATCAGTTTGAGACCGAAGGCGGACTTTTCCCGTACAACTCGCGGGAATACCTGGCGTCGGGCCGCTTGGATCATCGTTTTAACTTGAACAACGAAATTTCTGTCACGTACAGATACGGGCACGATCTCGAGGAATCGCCGGACGTGCAGTCTCTTACCGCTTATTCAGCAGGAAGTTCGATTCACAACTATGACAACAATCTGCAAGCTGCCTGGTACCACCAGTTCAGCGCAGAACGCCAAAACGAGCTGCGTGTGCAGTGGGATTACAACAGCTTCAACGTGATTCCTAACGAGCCCGGACAGGTGGGCCTCCAGATTCCCGGTTTCATCAATAACCTGGGAACGAACATTTTTCTACCCAGCATCAGTATCCTGCGCCGCTACGAATTCGCGGACAATTTCACCATCATCCGCGGCCATCACACTATCAAGGTTGGAGGCTACGAACTGCTCCGCGGCAATCACACTGAATCGCATACGTTTTTTCCGGGTCGCTTTGTGTTCGGGTCGCTTCCCGGCATTGCCATCAGCCCCCAGCTAGCGACCACTACCGTCAACCCGCTGCAATCCGCATCGTTGGGACTGCCGCAGGTTTATCAACAGGGTTTCGGAGATCCGACCTATCCTTATTACACTCGCCCACTGACAGCGTTCTATGGCCAAGATTCCTGGCAAATCACGCCTAACTTTACTCTGAACTACGGTCTCCGCTATGAAGTGGACACGCAATTTGCCCCTTTGACCACATACAAAAAGGACTTTGCGCCCCGGGTTTCTTTCGCATGGGACCCGTTCAAGGATCATAAGACGGTGGTTCGGGGAGGGTATGGGATCTTCTACGGACCGGTGGATGCTCAAATCCCCGACGTCGACTTGAGCCTGGGAGTTGTGAACAAGAATAAGTCTGCAGTCGAGAACATTTCAGGGGTCGGCCAAGTCGCAAACCTGACTGCCACCTGTGGTGTCGCTCCTTTGTTTCCAGGAAACGGCGGCAGCCCTTGCAACCGCGAAATTTCTATCTATGTAGATCCCATCACACCGACGGGTCTACCCGGTTTACAAACTGCACCAGTGGTTTTCCAGACACTCTTTGCGCAGGGACTGATTCAGTGCACAACGCCGACCCCAGGAAATGCAGCCTGCATCACCCCGGCCGCTGTAGGGCCGTTAGGCATTAATGTTACCAACACCGGAACTCTTTCTCCGTTGCAGGTAGTTTTCGTGAACCAGCCGGGCTATCGCCCTCCGATTGCGCAGCAGGCTTCCTTCGGAATTGAACGAGAGATCGGAGACGGCTTCTCGATTTCTGTGAGCGGAATCTACACTCATACGCAGAGACTTCCTGTCGCGCTCGATACCAATCTGCTCCCGGCACCGTTCAGCACAGTGACTCTGGCCAACGGCCAAACCGTTTCCTATCGCAACTGGAATACCGGCCCAGCGGCCGATCCGCTGGGCGGCGCTGAAGGCCTACCGTGTGCGACTACCCAATGCTTTGTGAATCCCTTGGTCACTCAGAATAACCAGTACAGCTCCGAAGCTTACGCTCTTTACGAGGGCGGTATCGTGGAGGTAAAAAAGCGTTTTAGTGAGCACTTCACACTGTTCGGGAATTACACATACAGCAAAGGCTATGATACGTCCACGGATTACAACTCCGATTACGGGCCGCAAGATCCCACGAACCTCAGCTTGGATCGTGGGCTTTCCGAGTTTGATCAGCGGCACAAAATAGTGATCGCAGCGGTGCTCGACAGCCCCTGGAAGCAGAGAATCTTGTCGGGTTTCCAGCTGGCTCCAATTCTCTCCTATCACAGCGGACATCCTTTTAACTTGCTGGCGGGAGGAGAAGTGAACGGCGACAATCACACTACCAATGAACGTCCCATTGGAGCCCCGCGAGACACGGGCCTAGGCCCCGACTACTTTGACTTTGACATGCGCCTGACATGGGCGCACAAACTAGGAGAGAAGGCTAACCTGCAATTTACGGCGGAGGGGTTCAACATCGCGAATCGCACCAATTATGCCAGCGTAAACAACGAGGTAAGCCCTCTTTTCGGATTGACTCCGGGGTTTACGACATTCAACGTGAGTGGGATTCGACCGGGCACGGCCCTTGCTGGTGGCGGGATTGCTACCTCCAGCACGCCCTTGGCCTTCACTTCCGACTTTCCGAAACGACAAGTCCAACTCGGCGTGCGCTTCACATTCTGAGGAGGATGCGTCCTTCTGTGGAAGGTGCGCGGCTCCGCTTTGAGGTTGGCGCCTAGGCCGAACCGGGATTCTTAGGTTTGTATTTCTGCAACTCCAGCTTGGCAATCAGGGCGCGATGTACTTCGTCGGGCCCGTCTGCGATGCGCAACGTGCGGATGGTGGCAAACAGTTCGGCTAAAGGAAGATCGCCGGAAACGCCCGCGCCTCCGTGCATTTGAATCGCCTGATCGATGATCTTCAAGGCGATGTTAGGGACCGCGACTTTGATTTGGGAGATCTCGCTGCGAGCGCCTTTGGCGCCGACTTTATCGAGCATCCACGCCGCCTTGAGAGTCAGAAGGCGAGCTTGCTCCAGCGCGATTCGCGCGTTAGCAATAATATCGACGTTGCCGCCCAGTTCCGCCAGAGGCTTGCCGAAGGCCACGCGATGCAGCGAACGGCGGCATAAGAGTTCAAGAGCGCGCTCAGCGGCTCCCAGCGTCCGCATGCAGTGATGAATACGGCCGGGGCCCAGCCGGCCCTGCGCGATTTCAAAACCGCGGCCCGCTCCCGCGATGATGTGGTCGAGCGGGAGCCGGACATTGGCGAAACTAACTTCGCCGTGACCAAAGGGCGGGTCATAGGAGCCAAACACCGGCAGCATGCGTTCGATCTTGACGCCGGGAGTGTCGAGCGGCACCAGAACCATTGAGTGACGCTCGTACTTCGCGGCGGAACGATGGGTCAGGCCCATGAAAATGAGCAGCCGGCAGTAGGGATGGCCGGCTCCGGAACTCCACCATTTCCGCCCGTTAAGAACGACTTGGTCTCCCTCGATGAGGGCCGTAGCTTGCATGTTCGTGGCATCCGAAGAAGCCACGTCAGGCTCCGTCATACAGAACGCGGAACGAATTTCGCCGGCCAGCAAGGGCGTGAGCCAGCGCAGCTTCTGCGCTTCCGATCCATACTTCACCAGTACTTCCATATTGCCGGTGTCGGGCGCGTTGCAGTTAAAAACCTCCGGGGCGATGGAGGAGCGGCCAGTGATTTCCGCCAGGGGAGCATATTCCACATTGCTGAGGCCGGCACCATACTCCTCGTCGGGGAGAAACAGGTTCCACAGGCCGGCGGCTCGTGCCTCAGCCTTCAACTGCTCCATGATCGGAGGCTGCTTCCAATTGCGCCAGTCGGGCAGGTTCTGCAATTGCGCGAGATACTCAGGTTCTGCCGGCAAAATATCCTCTCGCAAAAACGACGAGAGGCGCTGAACGTAGCTTTGGGCTCTGGGTGAGAGAGAAAAATCCATCGTAAGCGTTCACTCCGCAGGCATCCCAGCCTAACGATTTCTGCAGAATTCTCCTAATGAATCCTACGAATCCTGTAATATATGCGGCGTGCATTTAAGCCAGGTCGATCTCAACCTGTTCGTTGTGCTGGAAGCCATCTACCGCGAGGGCAATATCACGCGCGCAGGCCAGCAACTGAATCTCACCCAACCCGCGATCAGTCATGCGCTGAAAAGACTGCGCGATCTTCTGCAGGACCCGCTGTTCGTCCGCCGGGGCGCGCACATGATGCCGACGCCGTTCACGCGTAACATGATTGAACAAGTGCGGCAAGCGCTGCAGATACTGCAAGTAAACCTCGGCCAGAGTCACAATTTCGTTCCCGAACACACGCGGAGAAACTTTCATCTGTCGTTATGGGAATACCTCGAGACCCTAATTCTTCCGCCCTTGCTGGGGCGCCTGGCACATGCTGCCCCGGGAATGTCGATCACTACATCGCGGGTCAAGCGGAGGGACCTCGAGACCGAACTGGCAAGTGGTTCGGTTGATCTGGCTATTGAAATTCCGATGACTGTGAGTGATCGCATTCGGCAGAAGTGGCTCTTGAACGAACCTTATGTGGTCCTTGCCCGTCACGGACACCCGGCGATAGCAGATAGACTCGACCTGGATACCTACCTGGAGCAGCGTCATATTCAGGTCTCCTCCCGGCGCCAAGGTCCGAGCCTGATTGATGTCGAACTCAGCCGGCGGGGCCTTCGCCGGCAGGTTTTTCTGCGCAGCCAACACACCTTCGCGGCCTGCATCGTGGTGAGTAAGACTGATATGCTGCTGACTTTGCCCGAGCGGCATGCGCAACTGCTGAACCCGAGTCTGATGAACCAGGTGCACCTTTTCCCGCTCCACGCGCCCCGTTTGGAAGCTCATTTGTACTGGCACGAGAGTGTGGAGAATGATCCGGCAAATCGCTGGCTGCGGGAAGAAATCGATACGATTCTGGCTTCGGCGCCGGGGACGCCGCGCAAAGGCAGTAACGAACGGCGCCGACACACGCCGGCGGCCTGATCGCGCCTCGGCAGCCCCTTTAGGAGGGCTGCCAAAGCGCTCGCGGAATCCAGCCAGGCCGTCTCTCAGGCCGGGCTATGTTGAACTTTTTGCGCAACAGAAAAGGGGGTGTCCCCTCTGTTCATGCCGCCACCCGCTCGCGTTCTTTTAAGAAAGCCAACAGATCCGCATTGATCTGGTCCGCATTGGTTGTGGGCATCCCGTGCGGAAAACCCGGATACACTTTCAGCTTAGCGCCCTTCACAATCTTCGCGGACATCAGACCCGCCGCAGCGATCGGCACGATCTGGTCGTCGTCGCCGTGCATCACAAGGGTTGGCACATCGAACTTCTTCAGGTCTTCTGTGAAGTCAGTTTGCGAGAAAGCCTTGATGCAATCGTAATGGGGCTTAACGCCTCCCATCATGCCCTGCAACCACCAGTGTTCCCGAATGCCTTCCGAAATCTTGGCGCCGGGCCGGTTGTATCCGTAGAAGGGAAGCGTAATGTCCTTGTAGAGTTGAGCCCGGTTGTTCGCGAGTTGGGCTTGCAGGTCATCGAAGACCGAGACAGGCAGCCCCCCGGGATTCTTGTCTGTCTTCACCATCAGGGGTGGCACCGCGCTGATCAGCACGGCCATGGCGACACGTTTTGTGCCATGTCGGCCAATGTAACGGGCAACTTCTCCGCCGCCGGTGGAGTGCCCCACATGGATTGCGTTCTTGAGGTCAAGCTTTTCTGTGAGGGTTGCGAGATCGTCTGCATAGGTGTTCATCTCGTTGCCATCCCAGGTCTGTGTGGAGCGGCCGTGCCCTCGCCGGTCATGCGCGATGACTCGATACCCGCGTTGGCCGAAGAACAACATCTGTCCGTCCCAGTCGTCTGCGGTGAGCGGCCAGCCGTGACTGAACACTATGGGCTGGCCCTTTCCCCAGTCCTTGTAATAAATCGTTGTTCCGTCTTTTGTCGTAATCGTTGGCATAAATATTCTCCTTTCGGTTGTGATTTTTCTCTTCTGCAAGTTGATGATGATTTGCGCAGGCCAAGAAATGAACCAACAATGGAATCGTTGGCAAGCGCTCATGGAACTGCGTTTACGTCGAGAACAACCCGGCCACGCACCTGTCCGGCCAGAATCTTTTCGGAAAGGTCCTTCACTTTCGAAAGCGGCTCGAGGGTAGTAACGGCGTCTAACTTAGCCATCGGCAATTCGCTCGCGAGCCGGCGCCATGCTTCGACGCGCAGGGACTTAGGCGCCTGCACCGAGTTAATACCCAGCAGCGAAACGTTGCGCAGGATGAACGGGAACACAGTCGTGGGCAACTCCGCGCCGCCGGCCAGTCCACAGGAGGCTACCGAGCCGTAAGAAGCTGTGGTCGCCAGCACGGTGGCCAGGGTCTGGCCGCCGACGCTGTCGATGGCGCCCGACCAACGCTCGGATGCCAGCGGCGTCGTCTTCTGCGCCAGTTCAGCGCGGTCAACAATGCTAGTGGCTCCAAGATCGCGCAGCCACGAATGAAGCTCCGGGCGCCCGGTTGAGGCTGCCACTTTGTAGCCGCGTGCCGCCAGCAAAGCAACGGCTATCGACCCAACGCCACCGGCCGCGCCAGTAACCAGCACCTGCCTCTCGCTGGTTCTGAGTCCGTTGTGCTCCAGCGCCATCATCGCCAGCATCGCGGTGAAACCCGCAGTACCAACTGCCATCGCCTGCAACGCACTTATCCCAGCCGGCAGAAGCACGAGGGAATCTGCCGGCAGCCGCGTAAGTTGGCTGTACCCGCCCCAGACGGTCTCTCCAAGCCCCTGCCCGGTGACGAGGATCTCGTCTCCGGCCTTGAACTCGCCCGCGTTTGATTCCAGCACCTTGCCTGCGAGATCAACGCCGAGCACCATGGGAAATTTGCGGATGACCTTGCCTCGCCCCGTGATCGCCAGCCCGTCCTTGTAGTTCAGGGACGAATACATTACCTGGACCAGAACTTCGCCTGCAGGCAGAGAGCCGCGGGGGATGTCCTTGAAGTCAACGCTATATTGTTTGCTGTCGCCTTCAGCGATCAGCGCGCGAAAAGTGTCTGGCACCGCATGTCCTCGAACACGATGAATCTGCTCTGCAGCCGCTCCAACAATTAGAGGCTTCCCGGCACTAATGAAACAGTGTACGCTGCTCTCGCCACCTCAGACTTGGCTCAGGGGCAATTGAGCGCATGTCGCAAATTTTCCCTTTTTGTGGCTCGGGCCCCAAGCCGACAATCTAGGTACGGCTTCAACATCCCTCAGCGGCTGACGCATCATGAATGAATCTGACACACGGATTCAAACATCGAAAAAAAGTAACCATCTGCGAGGAGGCAGACAAGAATGTTCAAATACACGGCACTGTTTGCACTGGCAGGAATCGTCGTTCTGGGTGTCCCCAGCAAACCTGCTTCAACGAGTGGCTCATGGCAAGTAGACGCTCGCCATTCTGATGCGCAACTCATCACCGACGGAACCACCGATTACGGAAAAACAAAAATCAACGTTGCACTAGGCGTCGCCAGGGTCAACGGGAAAGTATCGTTGGACGATACCGATCCCTCAAAGTCTAGTCTCGATTTCAGAATCTATCCGGCGATGTCTATGGCGCCCGCTATTGATGAGGACGGAAAATTCCTGAGCCAGTGGCTGACTAGCCTGTCCAATCACACGCTGGTCTGTTTCCACTCGAAGACAGTCACCCGAAGGCCCGATGGCCGACTGCAAGCCGCAGGCAATCTTATCCTGACTCGCGTGGACCGTAACGTCGAAGCGACCGCGAGTGAAGCCTATGCCGGGCCCGTGTATGGCCCCCCGGTGATGCATCGCGTTTCGCGTGAAGCGACTTTCGTTTTCGATCCCATAGCCGCCGATGGGAACGGCCAGAAAGCCGGCTCGAGAGACGAAGAGATCGTGGCGTCAGGATCGACGAACCTGGTCCGCGAAGATTTCCCGCAATTGGTGAGGACCGTAATCAGCACCTACTGGCCGCCGGTTGTTCAGGATGAAAACTGCCAGGCTTCTGCCGTCCCGGATGAAGGTTATCACGGTTCTAAGTGCACGGGATCATTCCTGAAAACTCCGGCTCTTCCCGAGGCACCGCACGCCAGCAACGGGGAGGACTATCCTGGCCCCTCAAATTTCAATGAGGTAGTTGGAAGTCACTTGACCATTCTCGTTCACATGCGTTTGGCGCCGAAGAGTTCTGGAGAACGAGCTGCACTGGGCGGCAACTAGGCTGTCTTTCTAAAGCCGAACACTTTGATGAATCTGGGCGCATTGTTTCTCGGTGCCGCCTTTCTAAGCCTCGGAGTGGGGCTCATTCTCGCGGCACGGCGCTTGGATGAATGAAAAGGGACGCCCTCCGAAGTGAGGCGAAAAGCCGGTTGCTATTTGCAGGAGCGGTACAACCTACGCCGCAATTGCCGCAAACGTCTAACAGCAGGTAGCGAGAAACGATGGCTGCAAGATGCTTGACTGAGTTAGGGAAAGGGGATCTTGAAGATGAAGCTTAAAGTGAATGCGACAGAGCGCACTTTCGATGGTGACCCCAACATGCCCTTGCTCTGGTATGTGCGGGACGTCCTGGGGCTCACTGGAACAAAGTTTGGCTGTGGCATGGCGCTTTGCGGCGCCTGCACCGTTCATAAAAACGGCCAGGCAATCCGGTCGTGCGTCACGCCGATGAGCGCGGCGGCGAACAGCGAGATTCGCACGATCGAGGATCTCGGCGCAAACGGGCTACATGCGGTTCAGCAAGCGTGGATGGAGCTGAATGTTCCGCAGTGCGGATATTGTCAGTCCGGACAGATCATGCAGGCGGTTTCGCTTTTGAAGGGGACCCCTCATCCCACAGACGAGCAGATTGATGACGCCATGGCGGGTAATATTTGCCGCTGCGGAACGTATCAACGAATTCGCCAGGCGATCAAGCTGGCAGCGGGGAAAAGTGCATGAACCACATCGAGAATGTAAGCCGGCGGCGGTTCCTCACAGGAGTTTTTGGGGCCGGAGCGTTCGTGCTCGCGGTGCGATACATTTCACCGGTTCTCGGGCAGGGACAGTTGAAGGACGGTCAAACCGACGCGGACCGCTCAGCACTTCATCCAAATGTCTTTGTTGGCATTCAACAGGATGGGACGGTCTACATTGTGGCGCACCGGTCAGAGATGGGAACGGTTATCCGCACATCGTTGCCACTGGTGCTTGCTGACGAGCTCGATGCCGACTGGAAGCGAGTGAAAATTGATCAGGCAATTGGCGACAAGCGATACGGAGACCAGAACACAGATGGCTCGCATTCCATTAGAAGCTTTTTTGACACTATGCGAGAGTGCGGTGCTGCGGCGCGCTGGATGTTGATCCAGGCGGCGGCGCAACAGTGGAATGTTCCTGCATCGGAGTGTTCGACCGAACCCCACACGGTAATTCACAAGCCAACCTCCCGGCGCCTCGGTTACGGTGAACTGGTCGCCACTGCGGCTCTCCTTACGGCGCCAAAGAAAGAACAGCTGCAGCTGAAAAAGCCCTCGGAATGGCGGTACGTCGGGAAGGGGATGACCAGTGTTGACCTGGAAGAACTCTGCACGGGCAAAGCGATGTATGGAATGGATGCTCGCGTGGATGGCATGGTCTACGCCTCGATCGAACATCCTCCGGTTTTCGGCGGCAAAATAAAAACTTTGGACGATCAGGAAACGCTGAAGGTTGTGGGCGTGCACCAGACCGTTAGCATCGATCCGTTTAAACCTCCCGCTGCCTTCCAACCTTTGGGCGGCATCGCCGTGATCGCGGACAACACATGGGCTGCGTTTCAAGGGCGCAAGAAGCTGAAGATAACCTGGGACAATGGTCCGAACGAATCTTACGACTCGGAGGAATACAAGAAAGAGCTTCTGGAGACAGCACACAAGCCGGGAAAGGTTATTCGCAGCGTCGGCGATACCGACAAAACGTTTCCCACTACGAATGTGTTTGAAGCTAATTACTACGTTCCGCTGCTGGCCCACGCTCCTATGGAGCCGATGGTAGCGCTTGCGGAATTCAAAGATGGAAAAGTTACGGCCTGGGCCCCTACACAGAATCCTCAAGCCGTGCAGGCGATTGTGTCCTCCGAGCTCGGCATTGCGAAAGAGGATGTGATTTGTAACGTCACATTATTGGGCGGTGGGTTTGGAAGAAAATCCAAGCCAGACTATGTTGCCGAGGCCGCCGTCTTATCCAAGAAGCTGGGCCGGCCCGTAAAGGTGGTATGGACACGCGAAGACGACATCAAATTTGACTATTACAACGCCGTTGCCGCGATGTACATGAAGGCAGCCTTGAACGACAAGGGAAAGCCCACGGCGTGGCTGCAAAGATCGGTTTTTCCGCCAATTACTTCCATCTTCGACGTGAGCCAAGTCTATGGCGACCCGCCACACCTGGCGCAGGGTTGGACGGATCTTCCTTATGATTTGCCCAGCATACGCATCGAGAACGGTCCCGCGCAGGCTCATGTCAGGATTGGCTGGCTGCGATCGGTGGCCAACATCTATCATGCCTTTGGCGTCCAGTGTTTCACGGATGAACTTGCTCATCGCGCGCAACGCGATCCCGTGGAGTACATTTTGGATCTTATCGGACCGCCGCGCACCTTGGACTTCACCAACGTGCAGTATCCGAACTATGGTGCGGATTACAAAACCTATCCCTGGGAAACGGGCCGCCTGCGGCAGGTTATCGAGATGGTCGCCGACAAATCCGGTTGGGCCAGAAAGAAAAGTGGAAAAGGCCACGGGTTTGGATTCGCCGCGCATCGCAGTTTCTTGACCTATGTCGCCACGGTCGTTGAGACTGAGGTGAGCGATGACGGCGAGATCCGCATTCTTCGTGTCGATACTGCTGTGGATGCGGGTCTCGTCGTAAATCCGGAAGGCACGCGCGCACAATTCGAAGGAGCGGCGGTCTTTGGCACCAGCATCGTGCGCAGCGGGGAAATTACTGCCAAGAGCGGCGTAATCCAGCAATCCAATTTCAATGACTATCCAGTAGCCCGGATCAACGAGGTCCCGGCTCAAACCAATGTCTATATTACGGAGAGCACTGCGCCGCCGGCGGGCGTGGGAGAGCCAGGAGTACCGCCCTTCGTCGCGGCATTTTGCAACGCAATCTTCGCTGCTACCGGCAAGCGGGTACGCGATCTGCCGCTATCCAGCAATAGAATTTTCGGATAAATTCGGGTCCGATACGTCCGCGCAACCGATGCTACAAATCCTTATTTCTAGGGGTTAACCGCCAGCTGCCAAAAAAAAAATGAATAAATATCCGTGAACTCCTCAATTTGCTTGGTCACCGGTTTCCCCGCCCCATGCCCAGCCTTGCTCTCAATCCGCAACAGGATTGGGCGCGTCCGGCTCGCCCCATTCTTAGCCTCCGCCTGCATCAATGCCGCCATCTTCTTGGCGTGCATCGGATCGACGCGCGTATCCGTGTCCGCCGTCATAAATAAGACCGCGGGATATTCTGTTCCAGCATTCACGTGGTGGTATGGAGAATAAGCGTAGAGCCACTTGAATTGCTCAGGATTCTCCGCATTGCCATATTCCGGAATCCACAGCTTGGCAATCTGAAAATTCTGGTAGTGCAGCATGTCGAGCAGCGGCACCTGGCACACCACGGCGCGAAACAGATCGGGACGCTGCGTGATCATCGCCCCCATCAGCAGACCGCCATTCGACCCGCCTTGAATCGCCAAATGATTCTTGTCAGTATATTTCTCGGAGATCAAGTGCTCCGCCGCCGCAATCATGTCGTCAAAAACGTTCTGCTTTTTGTCGAGCATTCCCGCGCGATGCCAGTCTTCGCCAAACTCGGCCCCTCCGCGCAAGTTAGCCACCGCATAAACCCCACCATGTTCCATCCATAGGTAAGCCGATCGGCTGAAGGCAGGCGTAAGGCTTACATTGAAGCCGCCATAAGCCGTGAGCAGCGTAGGATTGTGCCAATCCTTCTTCAAACCTTTCTTATGCACTACAAACATGGGGACGCGCGTGCCGTCTTTCGAATGAAACCACTCCTGCTGCACCTCGTAGCCTGCGGGATCAATCGAAGGCGCATCCACTTTTGCCCACTGCGACGTCGCGCCACTCTTTAAATCGTAACGATAAATCGTGGGAGCAAAGGTGAACGACTGGAAACCATAAAAAATCTCGTCGCGGTCCCATTTACCGGACGATCCAAAAACGCTGCCAATCGCGGGCAGGGCGATATCTCTGACGTTCTGGCCTTCGATATCGAAAACTTTGAGTTGTGAACTCGCATTCTGCTCGTACTGCGCGAAAATCTTACCGCCCCACACCCCAGCGCCGTTCAAGATTCCGCCCGTCTGCGGGATGATTTCCTTCCAATCTTCTCGCTCGTAATTGCCGGCTTCAGTCACGAACATGCGATAGCGCGGAGCATCTTCGTTGGTGACGATGTAGAGCCTTCCGTTGTACACAGTCCCAGTGTAGAGAAAATTTTTGCCTGTGGTGATGCGCGTGGGCGGTGTGCCTTTCCGCAAATCCATTAAAAAGAGTTCTGTTTTGGTCCAGCCTTGAGACACCGTGATCAGCAGCATGCGACCATCGTTGTCGAGACTCACACTCGGCCAGTCCTCCGGATCGCGCCCCTCGCCAAAAATCAGAGGGTCGGTCGCAGGATCGGTTCCCAGCAGGTGATAGAAGACGTGCCGGTTGTACATCTCCTGCCCTTCGGGAACGTCTCCCTTCTTGGGATACCGCGTGTAATAAAACCCGGAGTTATCGAGTTCCCACGCAATGCTGGCCGCGCGAGTCCGCTCAATCGTATCGGGCAATAATTTTCCGGTCTTGGTCTCAATAATGTGCAGTGTGCTCATCTCGGAGCCGCTGGGCGAAGTTCCGTAAACTA
This sequence comes from uncultured Acidobacteriota bacterium, assembly GCA_963842075.1. Classification (GTDB taxonomy): domain Bacteria; phylum Acidobacteriota; class Terriglobia; order Terriglobales; family Acidobacteriaceae; genus Sulfotelmatobacter. The sequence goes on from CAWJFA010000029.1 coordinate 101,881, forward strand.
AATACTTCCCGTGTTCGGATGGATCGAACCAATCGAGGGCAATCGTTCCATCCGCAGAAAGTTGATTCGCATCCACCAGAACACGATCTTTTCCATCCACCCCTTCGCGCACATAAAGCACCGGTTGATTCTGCACTCCTTCCCGCCGCGTATAAAAATAATATTTCCCCCCCATCTGCGGCACTCCCACGCTCCCAATGCTCAACAACTCAGTGAGCCGCTTATGAATTGCCTCGCGTCCGGGCAAGGGATCGAGCACGCCGCGCGTATAAGCCATTTCTTCCGCAACCCACTTCTGCGTCTCCGCACTCGTTCCATCCTCGAGCCAGCGGTACTTATCAACAACTTTGGTCCCATGAAGATTCTCTTCCACCGGTCGCACCTCAGCTTTTGGTGGCGCCAAGGGCGCGGAAACCTGGGAACGAGCCGTCGCATATACACCGGCAACCATAAGAATCAAACCAGCAAAAATTAAAACCAAACGGTCCTCACCACCCATAAACACCTCAAACACCGATGATGTATGTGCGAGCATAAGAAAAAGTGAGCGTTAGCTGAACCCCGCACGGGTCCCTAAACCCTCGGACCATTCAGACTAACAAAACTGCAGCAAGCTTTTTCGCACCGACGAGGCCGGCGTTTTCACAGCGCGCGCTGAAATGCTATGATAATCACGCTGGCGCGTGACCGTAGTCGCGATTGAGAATTTACAATCTGTTCGTGACTTCAGCGTGCCCCAAAACACTCCTCAGTAGCTCAATGGCAGAGCATTCGGCTGTTAACCGAAGGGTTGTAGGTTCGAATCCTACCTGAGGAGCCATTCCTTTCATGTGTTTAGTTCAATCTCTCAGTTTCAGTTGGTTCCAACTTGGGGAGTTCTTGGGGGACCCCGTGGCACATTGCTTTTTGTCCGATGTGTTCGTAGCGCTTGGGCAATTCGGACTGCGGTCGAGGCGCTTCAACCTATAAATGTTGAAACGACGGAATAGGGAACACCGCCGTCAAGCAGCCGCGTGCAGGCGGTGTGACGTAAATCGTGGAAGCGACATTGCAACGGAAGATATTTCCCTTCGACTAGCCGAGTCGGAGCTGTCCACGGAACGGTGCGCACTCGCCGGCCAGAGAGGGCAGATCCGCGGTTGGGGATGTCCGGACCCTCAGGCTCGATACTTGATCATCGGCGCCGCAGGTTTGTGCAGAATAACGACCGCACCTGTGTAGAGTGGCCGCAGGGGAAGCGCTACGGATAGTTCGAGGCGCCACCCGCGTGGCGCCTCGAATTTCTCTAGGTTAGAAGCGAACACGAGCGCCCACCTCGATCTGCCGGTTGCCGCCGGGTTGCTCCTGCGCTGAGCCGTTATTCAGAGCGCCGAAACCGGACGGGCCTTCGAAGAGACCCACCTCGGCGTTGACATCCGGATCCAGGAATTGATTGTGGTTCAAAACGTTAGCGAACACGCCTTGGAATTCCAGGCTGATGCCCTCCGTCACCCGGAAATTCTTCTTGATGCTGAAGTCCATATTCCAGTAGGGCAGCCCACTGATAATGCCCGTGCCGCCGTCCCGGTTGTCTAACCCCAGAATCGGATTACGGAAGCTGTTAATCGCTGCCGTGCCGTTCCCGAAGATATTCACCGGCAACCCACTTGAGGGCCGGTTGTAATAGGCATGACAGCATTCGACGGGTCCAACCGGCACCGCATTTTCTTCCCCAAAGAAGTTTTGGTTATCCCCGGCGCCGTATTCCTGACCACCTCCGGTCGTGGTGCCCATCTCAACCGGAGCGCCGCTGCCCGCGGTGAAGATAGAGGAGAACGTCCATCCGCCCAGCGCCCGTCCCAAGGGTCCATGCTGCCCCTTATAGAAAGGCGGCTGGTACACAAAGAACGTGTTGTAGACGAACTTGCGGTTGAAGGTCTGTTGGCCGTACATCGTATAGGGATTGAAGGGGTCGTCCGGAGTGAATTCACTGGTGGCCTGGACCAGCGCCGCCGTTCCCAGGGCCTTGGACCAGGTGAGGTTCGACTGCATCGTCAATCCTCTCCAGTCCGCCATCTTCACGGAGGCGAAGCCGCCGTTGTAGTTTCCGAAGCCTGTGCTGGCGTTAACCGCGACGCCTGAGGTCATCTGGGGTCCAAAAGGCCCTGTAGTTGTGTTCATCATGCTGTGAGGGAAGTCGAACGCGCCGCTGTCCAAATCGCTCCACAGGCTCCACACTTGAGCATTGTTAAGGTTATTGGTGGCGTTGGGGTTCCCTGCCTTGGAAGCGACCCCTTCATTGTAGACAACAGCCGCAGTGCAACTGGTAAAACCTTTGCAGTACCCTGTGGGTGAGTTCTTCAGCGCCGCCTCGAAGAACGGCTGCGGCGTCACTGCCCCCGCGTTGGCCGCGCAACCACCGCCGGCCAGTCCAGTTACACCGCCGCAATATTGCAACACCAGATTCTTATACGCCTGGGCGAACTGTTGCCCGCCCATTGTCATCATGTAGGGCACCGCGTTCAGGTTGATGGGTTGGTACTCGTGGGTGATTCTGCGCCCGATGTAGCCCAGTTCCAATGTGACCTTGCGGGACACCTGGCGTTGAATGGTCAAGTCGAACGAGTCCACCTGGTTGGGACGGAAATTCGGATCCAGAGACTCGGCGGTAGCGGCGGAAACGGCATTGTAACCGGGGAAGTCCGGTTGCGGCAGCGTCGCACTGGGCTGCTGCAGTGGGGCAGTCAGGCCATCCACGCCGATGCGAAAAGCCGTCGCCGGCGTGGCTGTGTGTCCTGTCGCGCCGCAGGTGCCGTTACTGAAGGCACTACCGACGCACTGAACCGGCTGCATGAGGCCCGTGCCCAGCAGGGGCACCAGCACCAGATCCACTCCGTTTAAGCGCCCGTAGACGCGTCCGTAGCCGCCGCGAACGACCGTATCTTCGTGACCGAATATCTTCCCGCCCAGGGAATCGCTGTCGAAGTGTGGGTTCCAAGCTGCGGCGATACGAGGGCTGAACGAGCCGTAAAATGGGTTGTAGGGGTACTTCAGCCCATTCTCGGTATTGCCTACCAAGGCAAAGCCGATCTCAGGATTGTAGACTTGGCCCTGCAGCGCAGCGCGCTTGCGATTCGCCAGGTAGGATTCCGCCGAGATTGGCTGATCTGACTGATCGACCAACTCAACCTGCTTGCCATTCGCTTCCACCGGCGGCATCTCCAGCGTCCAGCCCAAACCATAAGTCAGGGTGAACGTCGGTTTCATGTGCCAGGTATCGCTAAAATATGTGTTGTAGTAGGGGATGGTGCTCTGGTCGAATGCCGGTGTCAGGGGAGGATTCAAGGTCAGATTTGAGCCACTCCGCGTGTAGACGGTTTGGGCGATGGAAACGATCCCCAGCGCCGCCGCGGTAAGGGCGGGGCAGTTGGGGATGTTGGGATCATTGCAAATCGATACATTGGACGCGAGTTCCGAACCCTGGGCTCCGTAGCCCAGTTCATACACTGGTTGGTAGTTGATGCCGCCGCCATTATCGGTGCGCGTATGGTAGTCCCAGTTGTGCTGATAGGTACCGCCAAACTGGAACAGGTGGTTGCCTTTCAACATGGAGATGTCGTCGCGAAGCATCTGATCGTGCCCATCCCAGACCCGGTTGCGGATGTTCTGCGTGTTTACGTTGTAGGGCCCCAAATCCTGGTTTTCGCCGCCGGGCTGGCCGCTAAAAATTTCGAGGGCTCCGCCCAGCGTGGCGGTTTGCGGAGTAGCTCCTTGCCGGGCGTATGCCCACCAGTTACGCAGGAAACTGTAGTGGAAATCGTTGGTGGTGTTGGTGCTGATGTTGGTGGTCAGCGCCCCTACCAACATATGGGACTGCAGCGGTCCCTTGGCTATGGAAGCCGGGACACCCTTCGTGTCGCCGGGGAAGAAGCCGCCGATATCGATCTGATTATCGTTGTTCGTGTCGAGCTTGTTCCAACGATAGCTCGACATGAAGTGCCACTTGGCCCCAAAATCGTGGTCTACGCGCCCCACGGCGAAGTTGCTGGTAGTGGGCAGGGCAACGTTGGCCGTGAAGCCCAGGATGTTGGCCGAGTCGCAGAGGTTCTGCGTGCAGGCCGCATTCGATGTGGGTTCGTACGTCTTCCATATCTGCTGAACCAGGGGGTTGATTCCAATCCCGCGCGGATCGGCGTCTTTTAGGCTGAAAACCTGGCCGGTTATGGGGTCCGTTATGTTTCCTGCTATCAAGGCCGGCGAGGGAACGTTCTTATTGACGGTCTCGGAATTGGGGAAGCGGAAACCCTCGTAATTGGCAAAGAAATAGGTCTTGCCCCCAAGAATCTCTTTCGAGATAAGCGGGCCGCCAATCGCAGCCCCAAAGCGGCTGTAGTGGAAGCTGGGCAGCGGTACGTGGTTGTAGTCATTCTGCCAACTATTCGACGACCAGTTGTTGTCTTTATAATATTCGTATCCCGTGCCGTGCCAGGCATTGGTTCCGCGCTTGGTGACCACCTTCACTTCGGAACCCGCAGAACTATTGAAATCGGCGGTTTGGCCCGCAGTGTTTACCTTGAACTCTTCGACGCTGTCCTGCGGCGTGGGCAACACGCCCGTGGGCCCGCCCACCCCTGCTCCCAGGTTATTCTGCGTGGCCACGCCGCCGGTCGGGTCGCCCGCCATGCTGGCAAAGTACACGTTCTGGCTGCCGTCCATGTCGCTGCTGTTGTTGCCGCCATCCAGCGAAAAGTAGCTCTGATCGACCACCGCGCCCGCCACGCTGCCATCGGGACTCACGCCCGGCTGCAATTCGACGAACGAACTCACGTCACGCCCCAGGCTCGGCAGGTTGTCCAGGGTGAGACTCGTAATGGTGTTGCCTACGGTGGCATTCATGGTCTGCAGTTCGGTGCCGACGGTAGTCACTTCCACCACCACGTTCTCCGCGCCCACTTGCAGAGACAAATTGAGCGTGAGACTGGCTCCGAGTTTTACTTCCTGGTTCTCCGTCTTGCTAGTTGCAAATCCCGCCTTGCTGGCTGTAATGCTGTAGACGCCCGGGTTAACGTCCACATAGATGTACCGCCCCTCCTTGTTGGTGGTAGCGGTTCGCGCAACATTGGTCGAGGTATCAGTCAGCGTCACCGCCGCGCCTGCCACCACTGCGCCCGTTGGGTCAGTCACCGATCCGGCGACCGAGCCGGTTGAGGTTGACTGCGCCCACGTGGGCAGAGCACTGCCCACACAAGCCACCAAAAGCAGAACCAGAGCCAACTTCACGCTTCGCATGTGCATTGTTTTCTCCGACCAAAAGATTGAGTGTCGCGACTGACCGAGAAAAATAGATGGAGTCGCTAACCACTTCCACGACGTTGAGTGTTTGCAATTGCCGAACCAGAGCGGAGTCGTCGACTTTTCAATTGGTTACATCAAGAAGCAGATCTGAAGTTATGAAATGCGGGATGCCAACTAGACAGTCCTCACAGCGCATATCGTGCGCTTGAAGTTGCGTGTCTGTTAAGACTGTCACTGCGTCCTGTAGGACTACACCAAACAGGAGATGAATTTGCACAAGTCCAGATTTCCGGAGATTCATTCTAAGATTGACTGTAGAGATTCGAAGATACATACTGGTTGGTATGTTGGCAGCGCGCAAGAATCCGAAACGTAGAGCGACTAGACTGCGCGATCCTGAGCGCACGCGGGAACGCCTGCTGCAGGCGGCATCCCGCGAGATCTACAGATCGGGTTTCCAGAGTGCCGGCTTGGACACAATTCTGGCCTCGGCTGGGGTCACCAAGGGAGCGCTATACTACCACTTCAAAAGAAAGGAAGCCTTGGGATACGCCGTCGTCGAAGAGGTCATCGCCCCCGACGTCCACGGCAAGTGGGTGCGGCCTCTACAGAGCGGCAAGGACCCTATCGACGCTTTGATCGACGCTGTTCAAGGTATATCCGTTCGGCTCGAGGATGTACGGGGCGGCTGTCAACTGAACAATCTGGCGCAGGAAATGTCTCCTCTCGACGCGGGATTCCGGAAGCGGCTGGCGATAGTCTTCCACGCCTGGCGCGAGGCCGTTGCCTCCGTTTTGCGAGAGGGCCAGACCCACGGAAGCGTTCGCCTCGACGTGGAACCCACTGACGCCGCGGGCTTACTGATCGCGATGGTCGAAGGCTATGGCTCGCTGGCAAAGAATGCTCAAGATCCGAAAGTGATGAAAGCGGGGATCAGAAACATTGTGGAGTGGCTGCGGTCCCTCCGCGCGCCGGGCAACCGCAAGCGAGGTTGATCGCATCGGTGTCTCAAGGAGCAATTTCGGCATTACATACCAACCGGTTCGTATGCTTGGACAGTCAGCATCGCGATCGGGCGAAGCGCTTCAAACTACATCATGAAAAGGAGAACGAACAATGACAAAGATTGCAGTGTCGCGCAGGAATCTGCTCGCAGCGGGAACCTGCGCGCTGATTGGTGCCGTGAGCCTGCCGGGGTCGGCAACTGCCAGCGCATTGGGAGGGCAGAACTTAACGAACGAGGAGGTAGTCCGGAAGTGGTACGCAGCCTGGGAGAGGAGAGACTGGGGTCCAGTGGATAGCCTGCTCGCCGATAACTTCACCTTTACAAGCGCGGCCGGCGACGACCACATCAGCAAGAGCACTTTCAAAACGCGATGCTGGGAAACACAGATCGATTTCATTGGACATTTTGACCTGGAGCGAATCACCACTGGCGCGGAGGATGCTTTCGTGAAGTATCTTTGCTACACCAAGGACGGCAAATCGTTCCGGAACGTGGAGTATCTCCGAATTAAGAACGGAAAGTTGCAATCCATTGAGTGTTATTTCGGCGCTCAATCCAGCTTTCCGTCAGCAGTGAGCACTGGGCAGAAGTAACCTACGGGCCTGGAAGGTAAGGTGTGGGGTGCCGAGCTGCCGAAATCACCGGTGATGCTGAATCCACAATTCAAGGGCGCTCAACCAATCGATGTGTTTGTCGTTGCCGTGGGCAGGTGGTCGGATAGAACAGCGGACCCAGTCAAGTCGGATTGGCAATGCGAACCAATGGGCCCGGGAATAGCGACATCCTCGCTTTAGCGGACTGCGCACTGGATGCTCGAAAGGAGAAACATGGCGAATGCAGGGCGCGTGTCAACGCTATAAGGGCACCAGAGGGAACGATGAACTGGAAGCTGACGCCGATTGACGGCCGTTCAGGTCACCATGAACTTCGGGCAGAGGAGTAGTAACGAAACCGGCAATGGAGGTCTTTTGGATAACGGCCATCCGCATATTCGCGAAGTCTCACCCCAGACATGGACGCCTGCGATGGCGAAATCTGCGCGGATTGCGATCAGAGCGAAGGGGAGAATTCTCTTCATCGATGCGGCGGACGTTATCGCGGTGGAAGCCAAAGGAAACTATGTTTTGTTATTGCGTACTTCAAGTTCGCACTTGCTGCGAGAATCTATCTCGACCATGGAGGAAAAGCTCAATCTGCACGGGTTTGTGCGAATTCATCGATCTGTGCTGGTGAACGCGGCATTGGTTGAAGAGATTCATCCATTGTCGGCAGGCGAGTATGCGCTCCGCGTGCGGGGAGGAAGGGAATTCACAGTTACTCGTACTTACAAGAAGAATCTGCAACTCCTGGCGCAGTTGTGGATCGGTATCGAGAATTTTGCTGCCGGGTAGGAGTTGTTATCCGTGGCATGCGCAATTATCCAGAAACGGGCTCCGGGGAAGTCAGTGACCGGTTCTGGGTTTATCGGAAATCCGAAAGTTGCTGGTGTCGCCATGGAGTCCTCTACCGGTGGCGGATGAAGCGGAGAATGCAGCTTTCTCCGCTAATATCGCACGGTCGGGCAGGTTCACCACCAGGCCGTTGACGCGGTACTTGCCCGGCGAGTGCGGACATGTGATGGCGTTCATGCGTAGGTTCTCTGGCCGGTCGTTCTCACACCCACTGCAACATTTCCCACAAGGAAGCGCTGCTCCGGCGTCAGGCCGTCGCGGTTTTCCAAATGCATCTTCTTCGTCTGGTCTTTCCAAGCCATCCACGCCGGAATCAATCCTCCGAGATCGGCGATTCCCTTCGATGAGCTTGCTGTTGATCTTTATGTCATCGACGACGACGTACTGCGCCTATTGGTCCACCACGCACTGCGCACGGCCTCGAAGTTTTGCTGTCTTGGCTATTAATTAGAGCAAGATAGGGCACGAAGGGCCGGTGGGTCTTCAGTTCTCGACAGCAATGCTCCGCATCGCAGCTTCTCTCGGCAAATCAAGATCCGGACGGTAGCCTCGTGCTGCGAAATAGAGTACATAAAGATGGCAGAAGAACGGAACCCAAAACGCATAACGGATGCTGCTCATATCGGAGATGTAGCCCATGATGGCCGGAAAAACGGCACCTCCGATGATAGACATTACTAATAAAGAAGAGCCTAGCTTAGTATGTGGGCCAAGATGCTTCAGGCTCAGGGCGAAGATTGTTGGGAACATGATCGAATGAAAGAACCCGAGCAGGACAAGGGCCCACATGGGTGCTACTCCGGTTCCAAGCAGCACGACCGTGAGGCAGATCAAAGCCGACATTCCGAATAGCGAGAGCAGGCGCGAGGCCGCGATGCGCTTCATCAGCGCGGAGCCAGCAAATCTACCAATCATGAATCCCAGCAGATGCAGCTTTAGATAATTTGCTGCCTGCTTCTCGGGCAGTCCCGGCATGCTGTATTGCGCAAAACGGATTACAAAACTGGCGACGCCCACTTGTGCGCCAACATAGAAAAACTGTGCCAGAACACCTTTCAGCAGATGCTTGTACGGCCACAATCCCCGCAGACCGACGGTTGCATTCGGCGTGGCTGAAGCTTCATCTTCTTCCCTGACCTCGGGTAACTGGGAAAGGTAGATGAGCGCAGCTACCGCCAGGAAGAGTCCTGCGATTACCAGATAAGGCCCTTTAACGGTATTGGCCTCGGCAACTTCGTACGCTTGCAGCTGAGCGGGTGTCATGGCGGATAACTGCGTGCGTGAATACTCCACTCCGGAAAGGATGAAGGCAGCTCCAAAGATTGGGGTGACCACGGCTCCGACGGAATTGAAGGATTGAGCAAAGTTTAAGCGACGCTCCGAGCTCTCGGGAGGGCCCAGGATCGTCACGTAGGGATTTGCCGCCACTTCCAAAACTCCCTGGCCGCACGCCATGACAAACAATGCAAACAAGAAAAACCCATACAGTCTCACTGACGCTGCCGGAATGAACAAGAGAGCTCCAGTAGCACAGGTAAGTAAGCCCACCAGGATTCCACGTTTGTAGCCAATCTTTTCCATCAACCAGCCTGCCGGCAAGGCCGCCAGGAAATACCCTCCGAAAAACGCCGTCTGGATCAACGAAGACCGAAAGTCGGAAAGGTGGAATCCCTTCTTCAGGTGGGGAATCAGGATATCGTTCAGATTGACGCCAAGAGCCCAGAGAAAAAACAGGCTGGTGACCAGAATAAACGGCAAGACGTAGCGGCGCTCCGTAAGCGGTATGGACGGTTTGGTCATATCCCTCCTATCAGGTCAAGGCGCGGTCCAAATGCACATAACCCCCGTCTACAAATAAGTGCTGGCCCGTGATGTGGCCAGCCTTCGCTGAGAGGAGAAATACAACCATTGCCGCAATTTCATCAGGGGTTGTCATTCGTCGATCGAGAGGAATTTTGGCAACAACACTCTTCAGTTTTTCCTGTGGATCCGGAAAGCCCTCGAGCCATTGTCGATAGAGTGGAGTCATCACTTCGGCAGGGATGACGGCGTTCACTCGAATGCTGTAGGGAAGCAATTCTGCTGCCCATTCACGGGTCAAGCCCAAGATCGCACCCTTGGAGGCTACGTATCCTGATGTGCCGCCCTGGCCGGTAAGAGCGGTTTTAGAACTGAGGTTGACGATTGAACCACGGCTTCGCTTCAGTTGTGGGAGCGTGTAGTGCGCCATATTGTAGTAATGCAGAAGGTTTCGCTCCAACGAAGAGAGAAATTCCTGAGGATCGCCGTGTTCGAGGCCGACTTTATCATTAATGCCTGCGTTATTCACCAGCGCGTCGATGTGGTCGAAGGTAGCAATCGCTTGCTGCACAATTTTCCTGCAGTTCGTGGCTGGCGAGAGATCCATGGTGATGAAACCGATTTGCAGACCCTGAGCACGAAGCTCTTCACGCAATTGGTGACATGCTGGCTCGTCCCGATCCACAGCAACCGCAATGGCGCCTTCCTGGGCGCAGGTTCGGGTGATGGCTGCGCCGATGCCTTTTGCGCCGCCGGTCACCAGCACAACTTTATCTTTGAGCTGCAGGTCCATGAGGTGTAGATGATCGATGAAATGAGGATCGATGAAGTGAAGATCCAAGCTGAAGGCCGGCCAATCCTCCGAGACTCGGCTCTTCCTTGTCGCGGCAATGATTGAAACCTTAGCCGCGCAGATTCAAGAAACCTCCGTCAATCGGGTAGTCCGAGCCCGTGATGAACGACGCTTCGTCTGAGCAAAGATAAAGAGCAAGGGCGGCGATCTCCTCGGGCCGAGCCATTCTCCCAATAGGCTGCGATTTTTCCAGCTTCTCAAACATCTCTTGTTCTTTGCCGGGATAGTTACGGTGCAAGAAACCGTCAACAAAGGGTGTGTGGACTCTTGCCGGCGAAATACAATTGCAACGAATATTGTGGGTCAAATAATCCTTGGCCACCGAGTATGTCATCGCTACCACTGCGCCTTTACTCATGGAGTAAGCAAACCGATCAGCGAGGCCTGATGTTCCGGCAATGGATGCCATATTCACGATGATGCCGCCTCCGTTGGTTTTCATGTGGGCCACGGAAGCATGCATGCAGTTGTACATGCCCTTAACATTGACGCAGAAAACTTTGTCAAAATCGTCCTCGAGAGTACCCTCCAGGTTACCGACATGGGAAATTCCGGCGTTGTTCACCAGGATGTGAACCCGTCCCTCGCGAAATACCTCTTTAAAAGCTGCCTTGACACTGTCCTGTTGGGACACGTCGCAGCGGTAAGCCTTCGCGTTACCGCCGGCGGATGCGATTTCGCCTGCAACTGTCTTGGCTGCGTCCTCGTCGATGTCCAGCACGCGGACGCAGGCTCCGCTACTGGCAAACCTGTGAGCGACCGCGCGGCCGATGCCGCTGGCCCCTCCGGTAACTACGGCAAGTTTTCCGTCGAGGCGAAAAGAGTGTGAATTACCCTTCAGAAAATACCTCCCCATTTCGATCTAACGCTGATATCTACTTAACCTGCTCCTCATGCGCGCGCTCTAACATGGCTAACGCGTTTCGTGCATCGGCGTCGTTTGGCGCCAGCCGCAGGGCAGTGCGCAACTCCTTCTTCGCCCCGTCTACGTTTCCCGTTCGCCCGTAAAACAACCCTAGATTCTTGTGCAGGTGAGCGCTTTGCGGGCAGTTACCGCAAAGCTGGATAGCCTCATTCATTTGCTCCACGGCCTGAGGCCAATTCTGCGCGTTGGCCGCCTCCAGCGCGAAGTTTCCCAGCTCCGAAACGCGATCGGCGATCTGCTGACTCTTTTGCAGCGCGTCGAAGCGATCCTGATACTGCTTCGCCTCGGGATCATGCACCTTGTTCAAAGACTTGGCCAGGTTGTACAACGCCTGGGAATGATTTGGGTCGGCTTGCACCGCCGCTTTCCAGTGCTGGATGGCCGCCGCGTTGTCACCCGAATGCTCGAAATTCTGCCCGAGTAGGTATTGCGCATCTGCATTGTCCGGCTGCGCTGCAACTACCTTCTGCAGAAGCACGGTTGACCGCTCCACTTGGTTTTCCTGCTTTGCCGTGAGCGCGAGGAAATAGAGCGCACCGGCATCGTCCGGCCGCAAACGAATTGCGGTTTCAAGTTCCCTGTCCGCGTCTTCGTACTTGCCTGTTTCGAAGAAAAATCGACCCAGATTGTAATGCGCGGCGGCAAGCTTTGGATCGAGTCGGGCGGCTTCAGAAAACTCCTTGAACCCACCGGGACGGTCGAACTGGTCGACCAGCGCAATCCCCAAATTAAGGTGGGCCTGGGCGGAGGCCGGTTCGAGCGTCACCGCCTTCTGAAAGCTCTTCACGGCTTCGACGCCGTGCCCTGTCTTGGCCTGGAGCATTCCTAACGCGGCATAAGCATCCGGATAGGTTGCGTCCACCGCGATAGCCGTGCGAAATTGCTGTTCGGCTTCCGAGAACGCTCCCTGTTGTGCCATGAGTAACCCGAGGTTGACGTAAGCCTTCGTGTACTTGGGATCATTCTTTATAGCCTCCTGAAACAGCTCCGCAGCTTCCGCATTCTTGCCCTGCTGACTGTAGAGCACGCCGAGGCTGCTCTCTGCTTCGGAGAACTTGGGATCAATCGCCAACGTCTTCTTGAAGCGCTGTTCAGCCTCTGCTTGCTGTCCGCGGCGCAGGGCAAGCAAACCTAACCGATTTTGCGCAACCGCCAGATTGGGATTAAACTCGACGGCTTTCACTAGCTCTTTCTGCTCGGAAGCAAAATCTCCCATCCTGTCTAAGGCGAGGGACAGGTTGTAAAGAAGTTTGGCGTCGCGAGGGCTGAGCTGTAAGGCCTTTCCGTAACTTTCTGCGGCTGCCTTCGCGTCTCCCACCGAGAGATACTCGCTGGCTTTTTCATTGAGTCTGGCGATCGCACTTTCTTTATCACTATCTGATTTCAGGGCAGCGAGCTTGGCCCGTTCCACACGAGCCCCCTCTTTGTCACCGGTTTGTTCCAACAGCAAAGCAAGTTCGCCGTGAGCCGCCGGGCCGGACGGATTGATCCGTTCGGCAGCTTCTAATTGTTGGATAGCTGCACTTGTTTGTCCCGTTTTTGCCAACAGCACTCCAAGATCGAAGCGGATCGCCGCGTCTCGTGGATCAAGAACTGTCGCACGTTCCAGCGCTTTAATCGCCGCATCTGACATCTTGAGGCCCCGATAGGCCTGTCCAAGGGCATAGAAACCTTGAGCGTCCCGCGGCTGGCGACGCGTGTACTCCAGAATAATCGGGGCCGCGTCAGAATACTTCTGCAAGGAAATCAGAACTCGTCCAAGAGCGATTCGGGCCGGATCCATTCCTTGGTCCAGCCGGAGTGCTTCACGGAATTCCGTCACCGCAGTTTCTTCGTCTTTAGACTGGCCCTGTCTGGCGTAGACCAACCCCAGATTAAAATGAGCATCTGCAGATGCGGGTTGGGCGGCGACGAGATCATTAAGCGTCGCCAAAGCCTCCTTCACCTCGCCGTTCTCGGCGTAGGCGACGCCCAGCGCTGCCTGCACAGGCTGAGCCTGGTCCGGAGGCGCCTGCTTCGCAGCATCTTCCAGGCACGCGACAGCCGCTTGGGGCTTGCCTTCTGTAATTAAGACTTCGCTCAGCTTGATCGCGCCGGGCGCAAAATGGGGATCAATTTTCAGAGCTGCGCGAAATTGCTCTTCCGCGTTTCCCAACTTCTTCTCGCCTTCAAATAAGCTTCCCAGAGCGAAATGGGAGCTCACGGAGTCCGGTTTCTGCTGAATTGCGGTTTGCAGTTCATGCACGGCCCGCGCTCGATCTCCTTTTCTAAGAAGCGCTAGCGCCAGGTTGTAGTGAGCTTCCCAGTTCTGGTTTTCCAGCTTGAGAGCGGCTTCGAACGCGGCGATGCCGCACGACACCCGATCCGCCTGCGCGTATAAAACTCCCAAGGTGTTGTAGGCGCCAGCGGTGGGATGATCGCGGACGCTCTCTAGCAATGCGGTGATCTTTTCGGAAGCTTGACTCTGTTCCAGGCACGCCTTAGATAAGATGGGCAGATGGGCTGCAGGCGCTGCTTGGCCCAGCGCAGCCTTCTGTGAAGCGACGCAGAGTGTGCCAGCCAGCGTTATCAGGACACCCAACTCCACGAGCGAATACCTTCCAGGTCGAGCGCGTTCTGTCCTAGCCGCCCACATCTCCAATGGCCTTCAGGCTTGAAGCTACTCCGATTATCCGCCAGTTGCATCGCCCCGGGCACCATTCATCGCTGTGACACAGGGCCCGGCAAACTTGTGCTCGCATAAAGTGTAGCGCCTGGAAGAATTATTTTGCCGGTCGAAAGTAAAAAAGTCGCATGCCCGGTCTGCTCAAGAAGCGTTGAGCGGGAGCTTCTGTTTAAGGTCGCTGAATACGCCCGCCTCAATGCCATGCCCTTCTGAATGCCGCCATTGGCCGGCCTCAAAAGTAAAGCTTGAGTCCGAATTGCAATTGTCGAGACGTATTGGCTGTGGTCGTGACTGCCCCGAAGTTTGGAGCCTCCATGCTTGTGACCGGGATTGCCCAAACCGGAGTGTTCGTCGCGTTAAACACCTCAAACCGAAATTCCACTCGAAATCGTTCTGTAATCGGGAATTGGCGGAAGATTGAAATGTCCAAATTCTTGTACCAGTCCGAGCGAAGCGAGTCGCGGCCCAAGTCCCCAAACGTATCGGCAGCTGGGTATTGGAAGGCTGGGACGTTAATCCACTCAGCGGGAGTTTTATTTGCGGGATATGGGTTGCCAACGAGATTAGCCCGCTCGTAACCATAGCCGTTGCCATAGTTGTAGTTACCCGTCTGTGCGATATCTTTACCGCTTCCTGCGTCAAAGGCGGTTCCAGAATTAAATGAGAGAACGCCATTCAGGTTCCAGCCTCCGATCAACGCATTCATGACGGGATTGCCCGAGGAAAATTTACCGCCCTTGCCGAAGGGCAATGCATAGACCCATGCGGCAGAAAAGATTTGCGGAAGGTCGGTGGCGGAAGGACCCTTGTCAGCTTGCAGGTTGTACGGGTTTTGAATGGAGCAGCCTTCTACTCCGTACCAGCCGGAGCAGCCTAGATCCAGGCTCTTCGACCAAGTGTACGAGATCAGGTACGTAAGTCCGTGTTGTTGCCTGCCGTTCAGTGAGACCTGCAAAGCGTTATAGCTGCTCTTCCCCTGGCTTCGGTCGTAGGCGGTCGCTCCGATGTATGGAAAAGGCGCGCCGCAGTTGAAGTCATTCGGGTTTGCCGCGAAGGTCGGACAGCCAACGTTTCCCCCAGGAACCATGGCCACGTTGTACGCTCCGCCTACGTCCAAGCGCCTGCCAACGGAACCGACGTAGTTCACCGTCAGCACATCTTTGGAAGTTACTTGTTCCTGGATGCCGAAGTTCCACTGATCGGCATAAGGTCGCTTCAAATAGGGATCGGCAAACCAGGTTGACTGGGTGAATGGCGTCGGACCGGTGACCGGAGGTCCGCTGCCCTGATTCAAAGGATCCTCCGCAGTTATCGTGGGGCGGCCTGCGGTGACCGGATTAATATTGCTCGCTCCGAGCTGGTCCAAGCTGGGCCAGGTGCCTTCGTAGTTCTGCGACGTTTGAGTGATCGCTGCCCAATTATCAAAGAATCTCCCGTAACCGGCACGCAGCACGGTATTGGGGAATAACTGATAGACCACGCCGAGTCGGGGTTGTATGTCGTTGTAATCGGTATGGTATATCGCTCCACCGCCGAGCGGGGTCAACACCACATTTGCGGGAAGCACCCCATTGGGTATGCAGGGTGCGGCATTGGTTTGCGTGCACGAGGGAGCGTTGTGCGCCAGAATGTATGTTCCGTTGCGGAAATCCATGTCGCCCACGTAGTAGTTGTCGTTCGGACTGTTCCCGTAAATCGGAATGAGCGTGAGGTCGTAGCGGAAGCCGAAATTTACATTCAGCTTGTTGGTCACCTTCCACTGATCCATGGCATAAAATCCATCCACCCAGCCGGCGTGCGTGGTTTCAACCACGTTTCGGCGCGAGGCGTTATTCGGATCGCCCAAAAGGAACGATGCTATCGCGTTGCCGCCTGAAAGAGTCACAGGGTCTTCCGTATTTGCTGCGGCAAACTGAACACTTGAGTTCAGATATAGTGCGTTGGTGTTGTTGCTGGCAAAATTTGCTCCGGCTTTAAAAGTGTGGCGTCCGATAGTTTTTGTGAAATCACCTCCGTATTCCCAGATGTCCGACACGTGAGTGTCGTCAATCTGGGCGGCGCCGTGCGCACTGGGATTTGGATTCCCGATGTAACCTTGAATTACGATTTCGGGGATCATTGAAACGCCATTCTTGAACCCTCCAGCGAAGTTTTGATTAAACAGTTGCGTGCCGAGGCTGGGCCCGGCGTTCGCGAACTGAGAGCCTTGGTCGATGTTCACGCTGTTGCGTCCGAAGTGGAATTCAGCCAACATGTTCCCAGAAAACAGGTGCACATAATTTACGGCTACGTTGTAACCGTCGGTTACCTGCTCGTGCAGCAGTCCAGCAAAACCGCCCGATCCGGTGACCGGCTGACGGAAGCTGCTGTAGCGTGCCCACACGCTGTCATGGTCGCTGAATTGATGATCCAATCGTCCGCTGCCTTCGTCTTGGCGCGTGATGCTTTTGGTAGTGTCAAGCCCGTTGTTTGGGTCGGTGGCAGTAGGAGTGAGGTTGGGCGCCGGAAACAACGTTTGAGCGTATTTGACCATGTTCGGGTCGATCATGCTGGCGGGAATCTTGTTGCAAGGCGTACCCCCCGCCGCCTGAACGTTGCCAGGCGCCGGGAGTGGATTGCCAGCACCGTCGCACGCGAACGGTTGCCCACTGTATGGATTGTAGATTTGCCCGCTGATTCCAGTCAGGTCCCCAGCCAGCTGAGTTGCAGTGGGAATGAAGTATTGGTTGGAAGCGGCTGAATGCCTTCGAAATCCCTCGTAGCTGAGGAAGAAAAATGTTTTCTTTTGATGTTCGCCAGGAATCGGCAGCGGACCGCCAAAAGTTGCGCCGAACTGATTTTGCTGAAACTCGGGTTGGTTAGTCGCTAAAGTCTGTTCGGACGTCGTGAGCCCCGGGTAAACGATATCGGCATCAAAAGCTCTGTTGCGCAAGAACTCCCAGCCTGACCCGTGGAACCGGGATGTTCCGGACTTGGTGACCACGTTTACCACTCCGCCCATCACGCCGCCGAACGATGCATCGTCGTTGTGCGTTTGAACTTTGAATTCCTGGATGTCATCAACAATGGGAGGGACGGCATATGTGCTACCGAACGACCCTTCGTTGTTGACGCCGTCCAGCAAGAACAAGTTGCTGCGATTGGATTGGCCGTTCACTGACGGATACGAGAAGGTACCGATTGGATTTGACCAGACGCCCCCGCTGGTGCTGCTGTTCTGTGACACGTTGACTGTGCTCACACCCGGGGTGAGATTGAGCAGTTGAGTGAAATTTCGTCCGTTTAGGGGCAGGTCGTTGACTTGCTCCTTGACCACGGCGACGCCCAGTTCCGCAGTCGAAGTCTCCAGAGCAACTGGGTTGGCTTGCACCTCGATGACTGCATTGACCGCCCCGGCCTTGAGCGCGAAGTCGTAAGTTGCAGTCTGATTTACGACCAGAATAATTTCCGATTTGACAATCGGACCGAAGCCGCTCTTGGTCACCTTCAAGTCGTAATTTCCCGGCTGCACATCGGGCATGACATAGGCGCCGACGCTGTTGGTGGTCGACGTACGATCCAGATTCGTGTCGCGGTTGTGCAACACGACCGTGGCCCCGGTTATGACCGCTCCCGCCGAATCGCGAACCGTCCCATTGAGTGCGGCAGTGGCCTGACCCCAAGCGGTCGCCGGGAAGAGTGCGATCACAAATACCGCGGCGAACATCAACATCAACGACACAATCCATCGCTCGTGCAGCTTCAAGGAAACTTGGCGTGTCATCGTAGATCCTCCTCGCACGAGGTCTCGTCTGACCCCTGCGAACACGGTTCCGCAACGTTGAACTGCGCTTTCGTCTGAACGGATAACAGGGCCGCCAACAACGGGCGGCAAAGAAAACCCCACGGCTCAACCTTCTAGCACTGCTTTTAGAATGTTGTCAATCAAAAAATTTCATATATGCGAATCTAGTTTCAATAGATAAAACGCTTCTATAGCTTTGGCGGCGAAATCATGCTAATGTTCTGCATGTTGAAACGAACTCCCGCGTCGAAGATACCCTCTACGCGGTCTTTGAATGTTGTGTTTCAAAGCTGAAAGTCGCCCCTGGGGTCACGCCATGCCGCGAGTTACAAAATCCAGTCGAGGTTCAGCGCCTGTCGGCGTGATCTCCAAAGTCTTGCTAATTCTCGAAGCCCTCCAAGGCTCCTCTGCTGGTTTAGGGTTGAAAGCCATCTGCGATCTGACCGGCATTCACAAGAGCACTGCGCACCGCTTTCTGAAACATTTGGAGCGTGAGCGCTATCTGATTCGAACGGAAGCGGGAGCTTACCTGATTGGTCCACGACTTTCGCAGATGTCGGCGCGCGGTAACCAAGGGGCGACGCTGCAGGCAGTCGCCCGGCCGATACTTTGGGAGTTATGGAAGTCAACTCAGGAAACCGTCAACCTGGCTGTTCTCGACCAAGGGACTGTGCTTTACGTTGACGTGATCGAGAGTCCCCATGAATTCCGGCTTTCATCGCGGGTGGGCGCGCGCCGTTCGCTACACGCTACGGCACTGGGCAAAGCGTTGGCGGCTTTTTTGCTACCGGAACCCCGAGAAAATATTTTGAGCACGATCACATTCCAGCCAGCGACCCCGAGAACCATTTTGAACTTGTTGCAGTTTCGCCAGGAACTCGAGAAGATCCGGCGGCAAGGCTACGCGGTGGATGACGAAGAAGCCGTCCAGGGCGCGCGCTGCGTGAGCGCCCCAATCCTCAACTCCAACCGTGAACCAATCGCTGCCGTCAGCGTCTCCGGACCCGTAACTAGAGTGAGTCCCAATCAGGTTGCTGGGCTTGCCGGAGCAGTCACGTCCGCGGCCCGCGCCATTTCGGCAGCGATGGGATTTTCACAACGTGAGCCGGAATCGGCGAACCGCCGCCGCGCGAAGAAGGTCATTCCGTCTCGCAATTAATTTCAAGTAATTTCGAGCTCGAGTCTATTTGTTCACTCCAACCGAAGCGTTGTCACACCGGTTCACCAGAGCTCGGATCGTGTCCTCTTGCGGAAATCTCTGCCTTGCTTTCGCCGCAACTTCGCAGGCTTCCTGCAATTTGTTAAGCGTGAGGTAGATCTTCGTAATGAGTCGATAAAGTTCAGCATCATAGGGCGCCAACCGCATTCCCTGCTGCAAGATGTTGGCGGCCTCGGCCTGGCGGTGGGATGCGACCAGCAATTGCGCCAGTTCTTTGAAGTCCGCCGGGTTCGTCGCGCCATGAAGAATGGCATCGTCAAGATATCGAATCGCTCGCTCCGAGCCTTCGGCATTCTTGTTCTGCGAAGCCTCGTCAGCCAGCGCCTCCAGCACCGGAACATTATCCGGCTGAGTGGCCTTGAGTTGCTCTGCCACGGACCAGTAACGCGCCCGATACTCTGGATGCGAGAGCATAACTTGGCTGTAAGCCTGCAGTAGGGTTAGCGGCCGCGGAGCGTCCTGCTTCGCGGGATTGGCGCTGAGTTGAACCAGATCGGAAAGCTGAGGGGTTGTCATGCGGAACGCGACATCCGGGAACGGCTCTTCGGCTTCGGCAACGATGCGATGGTTGGTCAGAACGGAGTGAGAGATCACCGTCACGTCCCGCTTGGGCATGTGGCAGCCGGCGCAATCATCGGGAGGCGTCTTTCGCTGCCGTAAAGAAAGCGGCACGGCGCAACTTTTCTCGGTGTGACAGGCCATGCACTTCTGCCGAAAGTATGCCGGTGCTTTCTGCTGCGAGGGTTGCAAGTGAGGATCGTGGCAGCTGATACAGGCGAGCCTACCTTCGCTCTTCAGATAACACTTGCTGAGACGCATGGAGAGGTAGTGCTCCAACAAATCATCTTTGGGCGCTGACTCACGGCTGAAAGGAACCAGGAAAATACTCAGCGTGTCGTTCAGTTCAGCGCCCGGACGAAAGTCACGGTAGTTCTTTCCAACCTGCAACACACGCGCGTCCCCGGTCTGATGACATTGCATGCAGATGTTGTCTGCCAGCCAGGTGGAAAGTTTCGCCGGGTTTGCAATTGAGCCAGTCGGATCTCCCATATGCGCCGCGGCGATATGTGACAAACCCGGACCGTGGCAGTTCTCGCAACCGATGGCGAGTTCTTCAAACGGCGGTTCTTGAAAACGGTCGCTGCCATCCAGTACCGGGCGAGGTTGCCCACTATGGCAGACAATGCAACCGGAAAGAATAGGCCGGTTGAAACCGTAATCCCCAAATTCGTAACCCGGAGAGAGCGCCCAGCGATGTGGTTTCGCATAGAACGAGAGCGGTGCTTCGAAGAGGTAGTCATCCTGCTTCACGATGGCTCCGCTGCCATTTGCACCCGAGCCGATGATCCATTCGAGCTTGCGCGATTCGCGAAAAACATCTTTGCCGTCGGCTGCAGTTTCATACTCGCTCTGGTAAAGATTGTTGTCGTGGGCAGAGACTTCAAAATGGCGATTCAGCTTGGAGTCAAATATGCTGGCCGACGTCGGTATTCTCTCGAGAATTGCCGGAGTGATCTTCGACATCGAGCGGCCCATGTCCGTGCGCGAGAAAGACTCGTAGATGCTCGGGTGACATTTGGAGCAGACTCTGGAGCCCACATAACTAGTATCTGCCGCTGAACTCTGATCCGCCGACACGGTTGTTCCCGGCAATTTGCTCTTGAAGCTGAGACAGGAAAAAATCAGAAAAGCTACTGCCGTCGACGCCAGAGCCCTTGCGATCACTCGCAACCGATTTCTTGTGGTGCAATTCAGAGACTTCACAAATGAGGCCCTGGCTTCCATCCTGCTAGCTTCTCCTTGACCCATCCTGCGTTTTTTTCAGAGTGGCACAGCAAACACGCATTTGGACTTTCCTCCTGTCCAAATCGTTGTGTCATGTCGGCATTCGGAATGTCGTCAATCTGGTGGGTGCGCGCTCGAAAAAGAACAGCATCCATGATGCGAGGCATGTGACACGAAACGCAGCGGCTGCCTTCTGAGTCGATACCATGATGGGTATGGGCGGCGAGAGAGGTGCTGCTCTGAAATTGGGAATGGCAGTTCGTGCACATCAAGTCCGGTTGATCGCGAAACTTTACGGAAGTCAGGTTAGAAGCTGCATCGTGTCCATGCGGATCGTGACAGGTTCCACAGCTCACCTCTCCCTTCCTGAAGCATTGAGACCGTTGCAGCGCTTCCACGATGAAGGTGGTCTGGCGGAAGCGCCCGTCCTTGTAAAAGCCGATCCGTGAGAACTCGCCGAAAGGAATGCTGAGATTTGGTGGGAAGAACTCGCCAGCGCGTGAATAGTTCAATTCACCATTGGAGCCAGAGGCGCGGATCGCGGACTGCATATGACACTGCGAGCAAATGCGGATGAAATATCTGTTACCCACGTCATGAAAATTCACGGGTGGTTCAACCGCTGGCTTGGGATAAGGCTCGTATGTAGTCATATCCATGACATGCTGCAACGACGGGCCATGACACATCTCACAGTCAATTCCCGGCTCTTTGAATTCCACATTGTTCATATCGAAGCCGCCACTTTTTACATTTCTCAGTTGGCTGGTATGGCAAACAGCGCAGACGGCTTGATAGCTGGTGGCAGCGCTGAACTTCTCCCAGGAGCGCAGATCCCCGCGTTCACTTCCAGCGCCATCAATAATTTTCCAGTAATTGATCCACCGTTTTTCCAGTGCACTGTACTGGATTGGAAAAACGTGAATCTCGCCGGTGGGCAGCTTGGTGGCGTAGGCCTGCTGGAACTTTGACCCGATCGTGTAGTCCACAGGATAGGCGTGAAGTTTGCCGTCGGATTGCCGGATATCGAAATAGTGTCGACCATCGCGGATTACCATGCGGGCAAATAACGTTCGCTTCTGGCTGTCGGAAAATTCTACTTTTCCGTCGCGGTATGAAGCTTGATCGTCCAAGTAGAATTCGTTCTTGTCTTCAAAATCGCCAATAACATTCTGCGGAGCATACGGACGAAGCATTTTTGACATTCCGGTTTGGGACCACTGTCGGTAGGCGCTGGAATGACACCCTTGGCACGAATTCGCCCCTGCGTAATCGGGCAAGGGCTGAGCTGAAGGGATTCCAATCGCTGCAATTTGATCTCTCGATGCGGTACTCTCTCGGAGCTCAGCTTGCCTCACAAAACTTTCGAAGGTATCGTGGGAACCAAGCATTTTGTAGATATTCTGTAAGTTCTCACGTGCCTTGGATGCCAAGCTGTCGTTGCCTCGATAAATTCTGGCGAAACTTCCGGCCGCAGAATTCAGCTCTCCGGAGGCGAGCTGAACTAGCCCAAACAGATAAATACTTTCGAGGTCGGAAGGGTTCAAGGTTCGCGCTTGCCCGAGTGAAGCCTTGCAATCCTTCAGTAGCGCATCACGTTTTTCGCCTTTCGGTAGCGCCAGTGCTTGTTCCAGCTGAGCCCGGCCCTCGGCGAACTCGGCCGTAGCTTTTAATTTGCCCTTGAGCTCTGGCCAACTTTCCGGAGCCACGGTTCGGGGAGCAGCGAACCGGTCGAGGTATTCGACTGCATCTCGAGCGTCAGAAATGGCCGCGTCGTTCAGATGTTTCTGTGCCTCCACGTCGGCTACGGACACGAGAAGCAGCGGATTCTCCGGCAACAGGGTCAGGGACTGCCTGGCGTAGGTCAGCCCCGCATCGTATTCCTCCAATCCGAAACTGGCGCGCGCTGCCATCTCATAAGCTTGAAAGAGAAAGGCGGATTTTGGAAATCTCGCCAGAAACGATTTACCTTGTTCCAACATCTGCTTCGGTTGTGTCTGCTGGAACAGAGCCAGAAAGGCCGTTCGTTCTGCAGGATCAGAAATCTGATCGGCTACCGTGGACGGTTTGCGGTTCAGTGTCGTGATATTTGCATCGATGTCCTGGCCCGCGAGAGTCGCAAGTGGATAAACCAGCAGAACGATAAGCAGAAGCGGCTGGAGCATTTCAGCGAACTCTAGCTCAAAATACTCCCACAGGCAACGGATGGATCACCTACCTGCCTGCGAAATGGAACTCTCACAATACCTTGATAGTGCAGTTGTCGATGAAATCCCAGTCCCATTCCACACCAATCCCAGGGGCCTCGGGAGGATGGGCGTAGCCCTCGGCATCGATATCGATAGGCCGTTTCATTCCGATCTCCATATAGGAGAGCGGGTAGAGCAATTCCAGGAATTCACAATTCGAGATGGCGGCGCAGCAATGTAGATTCACAATCTCAAGCGGATGGTAAATCGTTGTGTGTAACTCGCAGCGCACTCCGAAGGACTCCGCCAGATGCGCCGTTTTGATAACCGGCGTCACTCCCCCTTTCCAGGAAACATCGGTTCGCACAATGTCGACGACCCCACCCGAGATGCACTCCGCGGTAGCGTAGTGCGAACCAGCTAGAACTTCGGTGCCACAGATGGGAATATCGAGCTTGGCAGACAATTTCCTCAAACCGTGGAAGTTGACGTCAGGGAGTGGCTCCTCCAGCCAGTAAAAGTTCAATCGCTCAAGTTCACGGCCAACCCGCAGAGCCTCTTCGTACGAGTAAGCCGCGACAGGGTCTGCCATCAATTTGAAGTCCGAGCCGACGGCCTCCCGGCAGGCGCGATAGGCTGCGAGATCGAAATCCACTTTGCCGGGCGGATGCAGTTTATAGCCATGCCAGCCGCGCGCCTTCACTTCCAGCGCTTGCTTCGCATAGAGGTCCGGCGCCGCCAGCACAAAAGAGCTGGCATAGACCGGAACCTTCTCGCGGTAAGCGCCGAGGAGTTTGTAAAGTGGCAAGCCAGCGGCTTGGCCCGCTATGTCCCACAGGCAAATATCGAACGGACCGTAGGAATAGATCGGAACATGATTCCACCAGCGGTCATAGGTCCGAAATTCCTGCCAGAATTTCTCGCGAAACAAGGGATCCTTACCTTCGAAAAACGGCTTCAACGCTGAGGCCGCAATCTGCCCCGCTGCCTCCGCGCCGCGTCCTGCAAAACCGAAGGAGTGGCCCTCGATTCCAGAATCGGTCTTCATCGAGATAACCAAAAAGTCCAAGTTCGATTTTCCACCGGCGCGCATTTCACTTTCTGAAATTGCGTCGCGCGTGTTGCGGCAGATTCGCACTGCAATCGACTTGATAATCAATTTGGAACCGCGTGACGTTGCACGTTGCTTAGTTTGAAGCGTCGTGACTGTACCGAATGTGCCCCTGGCTGTCAACGAAACACGATTCTATCGGTGTCGCCGCTGATTTCCCTTGACGAGGGCAGCGCTGATGGTTCATTTTCTCCGCGCACTCCTTTGAGCGCGTTTTGTGACTTTGCTGGTTAACTGAGGGGATCGAGGGGGAAACGGTGAGTGGAAACGTAGTGTGGGGACTTATGGTGGTCGTTGTTGCCGGCCTTCTCCAAGGGAGCTTTGCTGCTCCCATGAAGCGGATGCCTGTGTGGCGCTGGGAAAACAGTTGGTTGCTCTTCGCACTGTCTGGCCTGATCATTTTCCCGTGGATAGTTAACTTCGCAACCGTGCCGAATGTCATCGGCGTCTACGCAGCAGCGTCGCCATCCGCTCTCATCAGAGTACTTCTGTTTGGATTGCTATGGGGCGTGGGCGCCACGCTGTTCGGCCTGGCGATCAGCCGCGTGGGAATGGCGCTTGGATTCGCACTCATCCTGGGCATTACGTCTTCGTTTGGTTCGTTGATCCCGATGGCGATTCTTCATTCTGACCAACTTCTGGCCAAACGCGGGCTGGCTCTCATCGCCGGCAGTGCCGTCATGGTTTTGGGTCTGGTCTTTCTCGCACTCGCCGGCCGCGCTCGCGAACACGATTTGGGAACTGCCAACGGTGCGCGTTCCGGTTTCGTCTTCGGTCTAGTGCTCTGCATATTTTCAGGAATCTTTTCTTCGATGATGAACTTCAGTTTCGTCTTTGGCGATGAACTGAGAGTTCATGCTCTCCAGGCTGGTGCGAGCAAAGCAATGGCTGCGAATCCGATCTGGGCACTCACCGTTACCGGCGGCTTTATCGCAAATTTCCTGTACTGCGTGTATCTGCTGAACAAGAACCGGACGTGGTCTGTATTCCGTGAAGGAAATCCATCTGCCTATTGGTTGCTGGGCTTATTGACAGGCTTGCTTTGGTTCGGCGGAACTGTCCTCTACGGAGTGGGCGCAGCCTCCCTGGGTGTGCTCGGTGGGATCGTGGGTTGGCCCATCTTCATGACCATCGACATCATCGCTGCTCTGTTCTGGGGTGCTGTCTCGGGCGAATGGCGGGGCGCGAGCCGCCGAGCTCTCGTCTACAACTGGACAGGAGTCGGGGTCTTGCTGGTGGCGATTGCCGTCATCTCCGCCGGCAACACAACTTAACTCCCTGCAACCTGGTTCGAATGAGGCGCTTGCTATTTAGCCTTCACGCCCGGCACGTTAATTCGCGCCGAGCTCACTCCGCGTGTTTGACTCTGGTCCACGCCGCTGCCTTCTCGAACTACGTAGTACTGATTCGCGGGAAGATCGGAGATCGTTTCTACCAATCCGCTGGGCCAGTGAATCACGACCTTCTCTGCCCTGGATGACTTGCCCAGGCCGAAATGCAGCCTCAGATCGCTCTGCGAGATGTAGCCATCCCCACTGCGCACTTCCTTCTCGTGCTTGTCGCTGCCTTGCTCCAGTGTCACAACAGCGCCTAAGGCTGCGCGGTTCGATTTCACTCCGACCAGTTGCAGGCTGATCCAGTTCCCAATCGGCGCAGTGTTGTAATAAAGCGACGGCCTCTCGTTCATGTTGTTCACCAAAACCTCCTGGTGACCGTCGTTAAATAAATCACCGAGCGCCATGCCGCGACCAGAGTGGGGCTCGCTCAGAACCGCACCCGCGTCCGCGGTAATGTTGGAGAAGGTCCCATCGCGAAGGTTGTAATAAGCGACCTTCGGCTCACGATAGCTTGTGCCCAATGCCTTGCCATCCACTTCGGGATACACATGGCCATTAGCCATCAGGATTCCGGGCCATCCACTATTGTCAAAATCATAGAATTGCACTCCCCATCCCAGCCAGTTCTTGATCTTGCCAAGCCCCGAGCTATAGGTAACGTCATCAAAATTATTGTCCCCACGATTCAGGTAAAGTGTCGGCGTGTCGTCACTGAAATTGGTTTTGACGATGTCCTGATACCCGCTGTGAGTAAAGTCGTCGGCCGAAAGACCCATACCTGCCTGCTCGGATCCATCCTCGTTGTACGCCACGCCGGCTTTCTTTCCGATCTCGGTGAATGTCCCGTTCTGGTTGTTGTGATAGAGAATGCTGGCAGTAGAGTCGCACGCAACGTAGATATCCGGCCATCCATCATGATCGAAATCCGCCGTCAGCGACGTGAATCCATAACATGGCGTTGTATTGAGAACGCCGGATTTCTGCGAGACGTCGGTAAATGTGCCATCGCCGTTGTTGTGATAAAGCGCACTTGCGCCCGCTTTGAGCCCACGCGGCCCGCACATAACATTGATCCCTTTCCACTGGCACCAGCGTCCCTGTCCTGGCCGCGGCACCGAATCGTAACTGAAGTCCACGTAACGCGCGACGAAAATATCTACTTTTCCGTCGCGGTCGTAATCCACAAAACTACAACCAGTGCTCCATTGGTCTTGCGAGGTCCTGAGCCCGGCCTTGGCAGTCACATCGGTAAACGTGCCGTCGCCGTTGTTGCGATACAGCACATTCTGTCCCCAATACGTGACGAACAAATCGAGATAGCCGTCATTGTCGTAGTCGCCGACGCACCCGCCTTGTCCCCAGCCTGGGTGTGCCAGTCCGGCGCGCGCTGTGACGTCGGTAAATGTTCCGTCATGGTTGTTGTGATACAGGTGTCCGGTCGGAGCTCTGTCTTTGTCTCTGGCGAATCCCTCTACCGTCGAACCGTTGGGAAGGAAAATGTCGGGCCAGCCATCGTTATCGTAATCGAAAATGATGGCGCCGTTGCCGGTAGTTTCAATGATGAATTCTTTGTGAGTGTCGCCGCCGTATACGTTAAGCGCGCTCAGCCCCGCCTGCGAGGCGATGTCCTCGAAGTGGACCTCGGCGGGCTTGACTCTCCGTGTCGCGGTTTTGGTGGGCTGCGTCGTTTGGGCTGCAAGCCAGGGTGCAAGAGCTGAAATCGTCACGAGAAACAAAACCGATCTAAACTTTTGGACTCGTCTGAGCGGGATCACCCTGACATCTTAAAGCAGAATTGCAACCCATCTCTCCCCGTCTATCTCGCCGGACGGGAGCTTACCGCCTCGGAAGTTGCGTGCTGCCATGCCACCACTGACTGCCTTGACTCGCCAAGCTGGTCAATCCCTAATTCAACGACATCGCCCGCCTTCAAATACTGTGGCGGCTTCATGCCCAAAGCCACGCCAGCTGGCGTTCCAGTGCTGATGATGTCGCCGGGCAGCAGCGTCATGAATTGGCTGACGTAACTGACAAGAGTGGGTATATCAAAAATCATTTCACTGGAGGAGCTACGCTGCCGGAAGACGCCGTTCACCTTTAACCACATTCCCAAACGGCTCGTGTCCGGAATCTCATCACATGTCGCCAGGAACGGGCCCAGCGGCGCAAACGTGTCTGCGCTTTTTCCCTTGACCCATTGCCCGCCGCGCTCCAGTTGAAACGCACGTTCCGAATAATCGTTGTGCAGAGCGTAGCCAGCCACGTACTCAAGCGCCTCTTCCCGCTCGATATAGCTGCATTTCTTTGCGATCACCACGGCCAGCTCGACCTCCCAATCCACTTTTCGCCCGTTCTTCGGCATGACGAGATCATCATTCGGCCCGACCAGCGACGTAGTGGCTTTGAAAAATATCACTGGCTCTTCCGGGATCTCCATTTTGCTTTCCCTGGCGTGATCTCGAAAGTTCAACCCAATGCACACGATCTTGCTGGGGCGGGAGATCGGCGATCCGAGCCGGACAGATTGCGTGACTCGCGGCGCGGTCGCGGCATTCTCTTTCAACCAGTGCTTCAGTTGGGAAAGTCCGTCATCGGCAAAGAAGGCTTCGTCATAGTCCTGCACAAAGGCAGAAACATCCAGACGCGTGGTGTCCTCCATGAGAAGCCCGGGAGTTTCTCTGCCTGGTTCGCCAAATCGGATCAGCTTCATCGAATAATTTCCATTCTCGGTTCTCTATGCCGTGGCTCGTCGTAGTCGATTGAGCAGCAGTTCAAAAAGGTGGCAATGCTAAACCAACAGATTCAACTTCGCAAGTTAAGGATTCTGAAGACTTGCACAGAGCGTGCGCCATTGTTTCATAGAATAAAACGCATTGGGAAAGTCTCGCGAAAGATAAGTTTGGCTTGCGTCCGTAGTTGCTGCTAAAGTTTGCGCTTGCGCACGCCCAAACAGTTATGAAAACAGCCTCGGAATTATCCAACGTTTTCCCGCATCTCGATTACAAACCCAAATTGCCGCAGCGCATGGACCACGGTATCGGCATTGTCGGAGCCGGAGGGATCGTCAACTATGCGCACCTGCCTGCCTACAAGAAGGCTGACTTCAAAGTTGTCGGCATCACCGACCGAAATCGTGAACAGGCGGAGCGTACTGCCAAAGAACACGGGATTGCGAAAGTGTATGCCAGCGTCGACGAACTGCTCCGTCAGCCAGAGGTCGAGATTGTTGACATAGCTGTCTACCCCGCGGAGCAGGTCAATATCGTTGAACAGGCTACCGGCGCGGGTAAACATATTCTGTGTCAGAAACCTTTCGCCGATGAGTATTCAAAAGCAGTTCGTAGCGTTGAACTCGCAGAACGCGCGAAGGTGAAGATTGCGGTCAACCAGCAAATGCGCTGGGACGCC
This sequence comes from uncultured Acidobacteriota bacterium, assembly GCA_963842075.1. GTDB lineage: Bacteria > Acidobacteriota > Terriglobia > Terriglobales > Acidobacteriaceae > Sulfotelmatobacter. The sequence goes on from CAWJFA010000029.1 coordinate 130,688, forward strand.
GGAATCCGTTGCGCCCGCCTGCTCATGGATGACGACTGGATCGGCACACCCACCTACGGCGCCATCCAAGTCCACTGCAAAACCGATTGGAGTCTGTGGCCCTGGATTTATCAGGGCAAACACCTCGAGATCATGTTTCACAGCATCCATTACATCGATTCCCTTCGTTATCTGCTGGGCGACCCCGCCTATGTGTTCACCAGCGGAACTCGCGCCCCGGGCGAGACCACGCAAGCCGAGACCAAAACACTGACGACATGGGAGTACAAATCCGGCCTGCAAGTGCTGATCGATGTTTGCCACACCACTTGGCAGGATGACGCCTATGCCATGTTTCGCTTCGAAGGCACAGAAGGAGTAATTAAGGGCACGATCGGCCTGATGTACAACTATCCCACTGGCCGCCCTGACACTTTGGAGTTCATGTCGAAGCGCAATCCCAGTTATTGGTTCTCGGCTCGCCTCGACAGCATGTGGATTCCGGATGCCTTTGTCGGTCCGATGGCGTCGCTCATGCGTGCTATGGAGAGCGGCTCAGAGCCAGAGACGAGCGGACGCGACAACTTGCGCACACTGCAAGTCATGTTTGCCGAATACCGTTCCATGGCCGAGAAGCGCGCTGTCCGCCCGGAAGAGATCACAGCATGAAGACCAACGCATGAAGTTAGGCTACGCTTCGGGTCGCACACCTTTCAGGTCACACGAGGAGCCCGGCTCATGCGGGGTCACATACACGCCATTTTCTATGTGAGCCGGATTCACGAAGTGCGGCTGCAAATGCGGAATGCATTCGAGGAACACGGCTTTGTGTCCCATTCCGATGTGATTGAACAGAACTAGATGCTGGTGAATTTGTCCCATGTCACCGACGTGAGGAACTACTCGCAGACCGAACTTTTGCGCCAGCAGGCTTACCGTGAGGAACTCGGAAATTCCCGCAACCCGGGTGCAGTCTACCTGCACGATCTGTACCGCCTCTGCCTGCATGAAGTTCTTAAACATGATTCGGTTCGGAACATGCTCGCCCAACGCAATCGGGATTGGCTTGATCGCTTCAGCGAGCCTGCGGTGGGCTCGAATATCGTCTGGATGGGTTGGTTCTTCTACGAAATAAGGAGACATCTCCCTAAGCTTTGCGCACATCTCTAGCGCACGTGGCAGCGTCCATTGCTGGTTTGCGTCAACCATAATCAGTGCCTCCGCGCCGGCAAGTTCGCGCAGCATGAAGGCGCGCCGTATGTCGCGCTGGCCATCGAGGGAGCCGACCTTTAGCTTGAAAGCGTGAAATCCTTTTTCCATGGCTTGATGCGCTAGCTCCCTGACCTGACTATCTTCGTACTGGAACCAACCGACGGATGTGTCGTATCCGGGATATCCGCTCTGTAAAATGCCTTCCCGCTCTCGCCGGGAACTCGTGTGCTTTCGCAGAATCGCTTCGGCTTCATCGCGCGTGAGCACGTCTTCGAGATAGCTTAAGTCGAGCAGGTCAACGATCTTTCTTGCATCGAGATCCAGAAGCAGCCGCCACAGGGGTACGCTGCGGCTCTTGGCCCACAAATCAAAACACGCGTTGGTGATCGACGCCAGAGCCAGATGAACCACGCCTTTCTGAGGACCCAACCAGCGGAGCTGAGGATGTTGAGCGAGTCTCCGTGTGACGGCCCCAAAATCCGCCATCAGTTCTTCAATTTCTCGGCCAATCAACTCCTTGCCCAGATATTCAATGGCTTCGCAAACCAGCTGGTTGCCCAGGCCAAGCGTCAGCACGATCCCGGTACCGAAGACTTTCTCTTCGGATGCCAGCAGCGTTGTGGCAAATGCGTACTCGGCGCCCGAGTGTACTGCGTCGCTGCCCGCGCCTTGTTCTAACGCGAAGCGCACATCGCGTGTTTGCAGTGAAATGATCCGGTGTTGTGTCATGTCAATGACTGCCAATCATGATTGCCGAGTTTCGTCGGCTCGGTTCTTACAGACTATAGCCAGGTCTCAAAGGCATCGAATATAGTAGAGCGGCTTTGCGGAGTGCAACGCGCGATTCTCGTTGCCAAGCCGGATTGTGACCCAGGAACCCGCAAACCGGTGGTGAAAGGACAGACACATGAAGCGCTACGGTTCTGTGATCAAAGTAAGGCCCGAGTCCCTTAAAGCCTACAAGAAATATCACGCGGCGGTGTGGCCCGAAGTGCTCGCCATGATCCGGCGTTGCAACATTCGGAATTATTCTATTTACCTAAAAGACGACTTCCTCTTCGGATACTTTGAATATCACGGCGCGGATTACGCCGCGGACATGGCGAAAATGGCGGAGGATCCCAAGACGCAAGAATGGTGGGCCATCATGATGCCGATGCAAAGGCCGTTGGAAACCCGCGCCATGGGCGAGTGGTGGGCCAATATGGAAGAGGTCTTTCATGCCGATTGATTTGACACCTCTCCAAGTCAGCAGTTAGAGTTTTTCGCCCGGTCAACTCAATATGCAGGTCGTATTTATGCAGATCAGGTTATGCAAATTGTAGACACGCACCAGCACCTCTGGGATTTAGATCTCTTTCGCTACTCGTGGCTCGATTCACTACCGGTGCTGAACCGTTCTTTCCGGATGTCTGATTATCTTGCGGCTGCCAAAGGATTGAATGTCGTTAAGTCAGTTCATCTGGAGGCCGATGTCGATGAGCCTTACATGCTCCACGAGACCCGGCATCTGCTCGCGCTTGCCGATCAACCCAACAATCCGCTCGCGGGTATTGTGGCTTGCGGTCGGCCCGAGAGCGAGGATTTCAAATCCTATCTGGATGAGATTGCAGGCCATCGCAGGCTCAAGGGAATTCGCCGTGTGCTCCACACCCAACCGGACGAAGTGGGTCAGGGAGTGACCTTCATCAACAATGTCGCTGCTCTGTCGGGCTATGGCCTCTCATTCGACATCTGCGTTCTGGCTCGGCAGCTTCCCATCGCGATCAAATTGGTCTCCAAGTGCCCGGATGTTGCTTTCATCCTTGACCACAGTGGAGTACCGCAGGTCAAGGAAAAGAATTTCGATCCGTGGCGTTCTTACATCGCCGAGATCGCGAAGTTTCCGAATGTCTCCTGCAAGATCTCCGGCCTTGTAGCTTACGCGGATCCCCAGAGATGGACTGCGGAAGACCTCCGGCCTTTCGTTGAACACGCGATCGGCAGTTTCGGCTGGGATCGCGTCCTTTTCGGAAGTGACTGGCCAGTCTGCACTCTGTCCGCCAGCTATCAGCAGTGGGTGCAGGCGTTGCAGGCAATCACGCAAGGGGCGGGATACGTCAATCAGAAAAAACTGTTCCACGACAATGCTCTCCGCGTCTACCGGTTGAGCTAAAGCCCGAACTCTTTCTGAATTGTCCCGGTGTGTTGTCCCACCCGGGGAGCGAGTCGCTCGCTCGTCAGCACGCTTCCATCCAGACGAATCGGAAGGCGCGTGGTAAGAATCTCGATTCCGCGTCCATCCCTGAGGGTTTGGACCATCGCGAGCTGCTCAAAGGCCTTACTAGCGCAGAGCTGGGGCCAATCCAGAACTTCCGCGCACCAGATGTCGGCGGCATTCAGAATCTCGAGCCAATGCTCGGTACTGTGCTGTTTGAAACGCTGGGCGATGATTTGCTTAATCTCGTCGCGACGGCAAAACCCTTCGGCCTGATCCGAAATTGCCTCGAGTGCAGGCAAATCGAGCAACGTGCCGAGTGTCGGAAGATGCGTCATCGCCAGCGCGAGATAACCGTCGGCAGTGTCGTAAACCCCATAAGGCGCCGCCAGGTAGGCGTGCGCATTGCGGAACGAACTTCTGTGCGGCGGACGTCGCCCGTCATTCAAGTGCGTGGTGAGCACTTCAAATTGGAAATCGAGCAACGCCTCGATCAAACTAGTCTCCACCAATCCGCCTCGGCCAGTCACGCCGCGTCGCACCAGGCAGGCCAGAATCCCCTCGCAGAGGCTATGTCCGGCCAGCATGTCAGCGATGGCCAGAGCCATCGGCGTGGGAGGGTCTTCGTCGTCCCCGCTCAGCCACATGATTCCGGAGCGCGCCTGAGCCAGCAGATCCTGCCCCGGTCGATCACGCCATGCCTCAGCGTTTCCATATCCCGACACGACTCCGTACACCAAACGAGGATTGATCTGCGAAACCTTGTCATAGCCGAAGCCCAGCCGCTCTATCACTCCGGGACGAAAGTTCTGCACCATCACATCGGCCCGCGCAATTAACTGACGAAGTTTATCCTGATCAGAGGGATTCTTGAGATCCGCCGCGTAGCTCTCTTTGTTGCGATTGATGGCGTGAAAGAGCGTGTTCTCGCCATGCACGTCGGTGTCGCTTAAGTAAATCGTTCGACCCAGATCCCCCGCACCGGGTCGCTCGATCTTGATCACTCGGGCGCCCATGTCCGCCAGGCGAAGCGTGGCCAGCGAGCCCGAAAGAAACTGGCTGAAGTCCAGGACCAGAATGCCGTGGAGAGGTCTTTCCGGCTTCTCATCGATGCAATCATCAGTGCTGCGATTTGTGACGCGAGCTGTGGAAGTGGTCACGGGAGGCTCCTAATAGCGGTAAATATTTAATTCTACCCATGAAATGGTCTTTTCATTAGAGAAATCATATAGTAAGCTGAAGAACGCTGCGTATATGACCATCCGACGCGCGCTTTCAACTCGATCGCAGATGACTTCTCGGCGAAGCCGTTACACGGCTCCCGCTCTTGAAAAAGGCCTGGACATTCTCGAACTTCTGGCTTCGGTCTCCGAGTCCCTGACCCACAGTGAGATCGCCAGCCGTCTCGGCCGCACCCTCACTGAAGTGTTCCGCATGTTGGTGTGTCTCGAAGAGCGAGGGTACATTTCCCGGACCGGCCCGGACGAGCGCTACCAGCTCACCTTGAAGCTGTTTGAAATTGTCCATCACCATCATCCGTTGCAGCGGCTGATCGCGCAGGCGCGGCCGCTGGTGCAGCGGGTTGCAAGCGATACCGGCCAGTCGTGCCATCTGGCAATGCTCAACCATGCGGAGGTGGTCGTTGTGACGCAGTTCGACGCGCCGGGAATCATGGGTTTCTCGGTGCGCCTCGGAGCAAACATTGACCTCTTGAACACAGCTTCCGGGCACGTGATTCTGGCTTTTCAAAGCGATGAAGTTCGTGCCCGCTCGCTCGACGCGTGGCGCTTCCGCTCCAGAAAGCCAATCCCGGCTGGCGTCTACCGGCACTTGAACCAGATCCGCCGGCGCGGCTACGAAGAACTTGCCAGCTACCAGGTACAAGGCGTGGTGAACATAAGTTATCCGGTATTGAATCAACACGGGGAAGCTATCGCGGCAATGACGGTTCCTTTTCTTGCACGCATCGGAGGCAGCGTGGGTCCACCGCAGGTCAAAGATGCGTTGAGCCTGGCTTCCCGAATGCTTTCCTCAGCCGTAGGCGGAAAAAGGCCAAGACTCTCTTCCGGCGCGGTGCATCCATGACCCGAACCGAGTACTTCGAAGAGTACGTAGTCGGTGCGCAGCGAGTGACGTCGGGCCGTACGATTACCGAAACTGATGTTGTTATTCATGCGGGCCATACCGGAGACTACTTTCCACATCACGTCGACGCGGAGTTTGCCCGTCAGACCCACTTTGGTCAGCGTATCGCGCACGGCACCATGACCTTCGCCATCGGCATCGGTCTAACAGCCAGTCAAATCAATCCTGTCGCCTTCACTTATGGATATGACAAGTTGCGTTTTCCCAAGCCGGTTTTCATTGGGGACACGCTGCGGACTCGAGTCACCGTAAAGGAAAAGCAGCAAGACCCGAAGCGCAAAGGGTTGGGCCGCATTGTGGAGGCTTGTGAAGTGCTGAACCAGCGCGATGAAGTGGTTCTTTATTGCGAACACATTTTGCTGGCCGAGAAGCGTCCGGCCGCTTGATTCGCGGCTAAGAATGACATTTCTGAAGGCAGCGAGGTTTGTGTGGGAATCACTCTGAAAGGGCTCACTTGGGATCATCCCCGTGGTTATGCCCCTTTGCTCGGAGGAGTTCGCGAATACGAAGAACAAAATCCAGAAATTAAGATCCAGTGGGACCGGCGCACTCTGCGCGAGTTTGGCGAAGCGCCCATCGAGCAATATCTGGATCGTTACGATCTTCTCATCGTGGATCACCCGTTCGTCGGCTTCGCCGCAGTTCATGGTGCGTTAGTTGACCTCGCCCCCTTTATCAGCGAAGCGGAGAAACTTCTTTTTGCCGCAGACTCTGTGGGTCCTTCCTGGCAATCCTACTGGTACGGCGATGGCCTTTGGGCTCTCCCAATCGATGCGGCGACGCAAGTCGCATCATATCGGCCTGATCTGTTACGAGCGTTATCTCCCGCTGTTCCTGACACCTTCGACGACGTTTTGGAACTGGGAAGGAAAGCACGCACAGCAGGGAAATACATCGTGGTCCCTGCGTGTCCGACGGACGCCATCAGTCTCTTCTTCACGCTGAGCGCGAATCTCGGGTATCCCATCCCCGAAGAACGTGACCTTTTCGTGGACGATACCGTTGCCGCAGAAGTAATCGATCGTCTACACGCGCTCATCGCGCGGGCCCATCCCCGGTCTGTGGAGTGGAATCCGATCCAGGTTTACGATTTCATGATCAGCGGTTCCGAAGCGGTCTACTGTCCGTACGGTTTTGGTTACTCCAACTACTCGCGAGTTGGCAACTCGGTGCGATTGAAGTTCACGAATGCAGCGGCTGCGGGCCATCTAGGATGTGCCGGGACCATGTTGGGGGGAACAGGGGTTGCGGTCAGCAAGCTGAGTTCACATCCATCGGAATCCATCGCCTACGCCAAATGGCTCGCGAGCCCCGAACACCAGCGCGGAACCTACTTTCGCCAAGGCGGTCAGCCTGCCAGCTTGGCCGCGTGGACCGACTCGTCAGTTAACGCAATGGCCGACGGGTTTTTTTCTGGCACGCTGCAAACCTTGCAGACAGCCTATCTGCGGCCCCGCTTCGACGGCTTTGTTCGTTTCTTTGAAGCCGCAGGAATCGAGATCAATCGCTGCTTGCGCGGAGAAGTCACAGATACTGTCCTGATCCGATGGCTGAACGATCGCTATGCCGCGCAACGAGTTGTGGTACGTCCCATCGCGCCATGAGAGAGAGGAAATCGGTGAAGAATCCAAATCCTGATCCCGCCAAGCACAAAGAAATCCCCATCTGGAACGCCGAGGATTGGTTATACGAAGACTTTGACGTAGGCAAGCGTGCGCGTTCGATTCGCCGCACGATTTCCGAAGGGGAAAGCATGTTGTTCAATGCCATCGTCCTCGACATGCATCCCTACGTCGCGGATGATGTTTTCGCTAAAGAAGAAGGGATCTTCGGAAAGCGCCTGGTAGCCGGCGCAATGGTGTTCAGCTTGGGGCTGGGCCTGATGGCGCACAACAATATTCACACTTTCAGCTACGGGTATGACAAATTGCGCTTCATTAAACCGGTATTCGTCGGCGACACGATTTATACGATTCGCACCCAGCTTGAAAAATGGCCCAAGTACGCCGAGATGGGGATGGTGAAGGTTTCTTACGAAGTGCTTAAGGTGCCGGGAGACCTGGTTCTCTATTGCGAACACTTACAGACCGTCAAGTATCGAGATCCTGCGAAGTTTCAACGAGCAACAACAGAAGTAGAGTGAAATTACGATGACGCTAACCATCACTCTCGCCGACCGTTTGAGAAGTTGCTACAGCGGCGCCGTCTATGACGTGCTGAGGGCGAAAGGCTATCTTCAGCAGACGCTGCCAAATTACATTCGACCTCTGAATTTACAGAACAAGCTCGCCGGCCCTATTTTCACGATCCAGGGCAAACGCGACGATTCTTTAGATGCCCATCAGAGTCTGCTTAAGTGGTGTGAGCTCTTGTCCAAGGCGCCGGCGAACACGGTGCTCGTCTGTCAGCCCCATGACCACACCCTGGCGCATATGGGGGAACTATCTTCAGAGACGTTAGCCTACAAGAAGGTGCTAGGCTATATCGTGGATGGCGGGTGCCGGGATTCCGCATTTATCGAGACTTTGGGATTTCCGGTATTTTGCAAATACTTTACCCCGGTGGATGTAGTTGGCAAGTGGGCCGCCACGGCATTGGGCGAGCCGGTTCAGATTGGTGAAGTCACAGTGCGTACCGGCGACTATGCGCTCGCGGATCGCGACGGAATCGTAATCATTCCGGCGGCGATCGCTGCAGAAGTAGTGCAGCAGACCGAAGAAGTCTTACGCACTGAAAATCTGGTTCGCAAAGCAATTCTGCAGGGTGTTGACCCCGTCGCAGCGTACCTGCAGCACGGCAAATTCTGATGCAACCCGAAGGGAAATCACGAAAGCTGTTGCGCATCCATCGCGATGATAATGTGCTCATAGTAGTTGCTCCCGTAAGCCCGGGGGACCGAGACTTAGTGGATGGCCGCGAAATCGTGTTCACGCAAAACATTGCCATCGGGCACAAAGTCGCGGCTCGCGACATCAAGCTGGGGGAAAAGGTGTACAAGTGTGGTGTGCCGATCGGTTCCGCAAGAGAGACGATTCCGGCCGGGGCCCACATGCATCTGCATAACCTAAAAAGTGATTACATCGCCACTTACACCCTGGACAAAGATCATGTCTTCGTCAAGTAACTCGCCCACGCTGCAAGGCTTTCTTCGCTCTGACGGAAGAAAAGGAATCCGCAACTGTATCGTTGTTGCTTACCTCGTGGAATGTGCTCACCACGTAGCCCGTGAGATCGTGGATTCTTTTAAGGGTCAACCGGTGCATCTGATTGGCTTCGGCGGATGCTATCCGAATGCGTATGCGGACCGCATGATGAACATGTTGTGCACCCATCCCAACGTTGGCGGAGCGCTGCTGCTTTCCCTCGGATGCGAAAGCTTCAATCGCCATCGTCTCGCGCAAAACATCGAGAAGACCGGCCGGCCAGTCGGAACAGTAGTGATCCAGCAAACCGGCGGCACGCGGAAATCCGTCGAATCCGGCAAGATATGGGTGGAACAGGCCCTGAGGCAGATCGAAGCAGTGCCGAGAGTACCGCTGCAATTGAACGAATTGGTAGTTGGAACCGTCTGTGGCGGCTCCGATGCCACCAGTGGAATCACCGCTAATCCAGCGGTGGGACGCGCGTTCGACCTTTTAGTGGAACGAGGCGCAGCAACCATCTTCGAAGAGACAGGAGAGATGATCGGACTCGAGGACGTCATGTCTTCGCGCGCCGTGACCTCGGAACTGGGCCAGGAGCTGAAGAAATCTGTCGAGAAGGCGGCACACTACTACAGAGTGATGGGCCATGCCAGCTTTGCTCCGGGAAATGCCGAAGGCGGACTTACCACGATCGAAGAAAAATCCATCGGCGCCTATTGCAAGAGTGGGGACTCGGAAATCTCGGGGCTGATCAAGCCAGGCGATGTACCGCGGAAGGGAGGATTGTATCTTCTGGATGTTGTGCCAGACGGTGAACCCCGCTTCGGTTTTCCCAATATCAACGATAACGCCGAGATTGCAGAATTGATTGCTTGCGGCTCTCACATGATTCTCTTCACCACAGGGCGCGGCTCCGTCGTCGGCTCCGCGATTTCTCCAGTCATAAAAATTTGTGCGAATCCCGAAACCTACGACCGTATGAGCGATGACATGGATGTGAATGCCGGAAGAATTCTGCGTCTGGAAGCCAGCGTAGACGAAGTCGGCAAGGAGATCTATGCCAAAGTTTTGGAAATAGCATCGGGTGTGCAGAGTTGCTCCGAGAGCCTCGGACACCAGGAGTTCGTGCTCACATATAAGACTTTTGAACCAATAGGGCCAGCCTGCTTACCCATGTAGACTTTCCTCGCGCGAATCAGGCCGCGGCCAGCCAGCAATTCAACCGCGCCCTACGCTTCGTGATTCCATCATCATCTTTCTTTGCCCCAATAGCTGCGCTCGGGCGTAGGGATTCCTGCCCGTGCGCTTGTCTTCTTGAGTGCGACGTCAGAGATCCCGAACCCTGCCGAGAGAGTGATCATTGGTTCAGACCACCAGATCGTAAAGGCCCTTGCGAGTGAGTCGTTCAGCCATTGTGTTTCTCGCTCAGATGTCCTTGTTTGGGGTTCGGGATACCTGAGTATATGGGCAAGTTGTAAATCAGCGTGCCAATACCACCGGCCAGGGGCGTCATTTTATCGGGATTGAACTTTACGAAAACAATGCACAAATTGCGGAGCAGCGATGCCGCCAAGCTTACAAGTTGCGTAAATATGAAGCAGAGAACCAAGCTACGACGAGCACGGAGGATGGGGTAGCATTCGCACTAATGGAATCTCATCCGTGAAACCGCAGGCATGATCTAGGCCACGCTGACCCCGATTCTCTATCGGAACATGGATTCAGACCCGTCGAACATCATCTGTCACTGTCACCATTGGGTCCTACTCATATCAACTTGATTGGATATGCCCATGACTATTCCATCCTTGCGGCAAAGGCCGACTGGACTCCCAAACGCGTCCGATTCAGTCATCACATCGAATCTTCATTGGCAAAATAGTTTGTTCATTCGCGACAAACCAGAGTAACGTCGAACATTAACGATACTGCTGCTTTTAGCAGCGACTTCTTGTAGAAAGTCTTCAGAACGAAACATCGCGCCAGGAAATGGGGTCGCGCCCAGCGTCCGCCCACGCTAAGGTTTGCCACGCCACTTTCCCGCACGCTTCCTCAAGCCAAACAGGGTGGTCAATGAAAAGGGTCTCAATTATAGTCATCGTTCTAGCCGGGTCTTTGCTAGCGTGGAAGCATCATAGTGATATGCGCGACAGCGATATTCGTGTCACCAAAATCGAACTGGTCGCGGAGCACGACCCGCAGACCGACCCGCAAGCGTGTTGGATTACGGCTACGGGATGGCACGGACACTCTCGCATCGAATATAAGGCCGTAAACTGGAACGGAAGCTGCCCCGAGATCGAATCCGTAGTCGTCAACCACGATGGCTTGTTGGTCAGAAAAGGCGACTTGGCTTTCTCGTCTGGCGATCCTTCCTTCTGGTCAGCTGCTGTGCAGTCTGAGCGGGTTATTCAGTGAAACGCTTGATTCGAAGTCGAAGGTTCCTAGACATTTTGTATTCCCAAACTCAGTCGCAACGCCAGCGGCCAACCAGATTTTGTGCGGCGGCGTTCCACTCGGGAAATTGAAATTAGAAACCAGCCTCCACGAGACAACCGGGAATGACGCGGCGGCTCTTGAGCACAAGTTCAGCTTCGGTGCGCAGAAAGATCGTGGCTATCTCCAGTATCCAGATGCCACAGGCAGCCCAATGCGTGTGCCCCGCGCGTCTCGTAGAACCTTCATGAACTCCCAGTTTGGTACCGGATTGGGAGATGCAATGTTGACGGGACCATCAATTTCATCTCTGTCGATCAGGTACCTTGCCAGGAGGAAGATGATCCACGCAGTGATCGGCATATCCAATAATTTTCTTTACCTGCACTCCAGCTTTTTTCCGCCAACGACGAGGGCTATTGCAGCTTCGCGTACCCTGCCTTTGTTTGAGGATGGGGATGTCGGGGTCGGAGTCTTTCCAGAGCGTGAGGAAATCCTTGTAGGCGGTTAGTGCCCGGATGCGGGGACATCGGCATCCGCTCCTAGCAGATTCCTAAGCTGCCTCGGAGCATGAAGTGCCAATTAAGTCTTGTCGGAGCCGCTCAATTTGTGCTGCCGCTTCCTTCATCTGCTCAGCATATTCGTGCCCCTGTCGGGGAAGAAATGAACCGTAATTTTCCAGCAGCAATCCTGAAATGGTGTTAATGGCAGTGATCTCAGAGCGCGCTTGGCCGGAAAGGGCAGAGGTTAGTTTTTCCAGCTGTAAATCACGCACCGCTAGCTCTTCTCTGCTTTTAGCAGCTTCTTCTTCCAGCATTCGCCCATGCCGTCTCATCAGCCCGAACAAACATACTGCTATTAGCAGCAGGGCGGAATTAGAAGCGATGCTGATCCACAAAAACTGCTTCAGTTTGGCAGACTTCTCGCTGTCGAGTTTGGCGAAATTGCCGCTTTCCGACGACGTTAGCGAGGACACAATCCTGCGAACCTTATCCATGTACTCCTTGCCTTCGTTTGTATCCACAACCCTGAATGACCGAAGGCGGTACCCCTGTTGGCGCAAGTTAATCGTGCGCTCAATCTCAGCCTGCTTTGAACGAGCCAAAGACTCCAACTGCAACTCCAGAGATTGTTCGTGTTCCCTCCAGCGAGCCAGCCCTGCACGAAGGGCGACAAAATCCGTTGCGATCCTGCCCTTCGCGTCGGAGTAGGGTTGCAAGTACATAGCATCGCCAGTTAGCAGAAATCCGCGCTGACCTGTTTCCATATCGGTCAAGTCCCTCAACACATCGGAGAGTTCCGCTTGGATCGTGGAGCTTTCCATTGTGAGTGCCGTAATTTTCTGTATCCCTTCTAAATGATTGACGGCAAGATACGCATTCCATGCCATGAGTAAGAGTAGCGTGAGAATTCCTATTTGCAGAGCAAGTTTTCGAATCATCTAATTGTGCCCCTTTCACGCAAGGTTCAGAACACCCGCAGTTGTGATTCGACACGCTTTGCAAATCTCCTCCGCAACCTTGACTGCCGCATTGTTGCTATGGGCTGGACCTTCTGCTGACATTACGGAACTGGCAGCCAGCGTGAAAAGCACAGCATCTTCCTGATTGTCGAAATAAAGGATCACTTGATTCGCTGCCATGTGCATAGCTCCTGCTGATAGTTCTTAAGGGATAATAGGCTGATTCAGCACAGGAACGAGGTTATCTGTTTTGGTGCGCGGATCGCAGAATCGTCGGCAACGCGGCTGCGAACGAAACGAGGATTTCGAAGGATCGGAAAGTCAGAAAGCCGTCTCCCAAAAAAAATAGGACCGATGGGCATGAATTTGTTTACCAGATAGTTCGCGAGGGCCAGACCCGATTGTGTTGCATGCTCTGCGGCGCGACCTGCTTGGCTCAGGTTGATGATGACTCCAACCCCCTACACCGATTTGCGCGTGCGCCTCGAGCTTGATGTCCTTGTTTCCCTCGGGTTTCGCTGAAGTGTGGACACCATTGGTGTCGATCTTGACTTCACCGCTCAGTGGCCCGGCGTGACCAGACACACTGATGCGCCGATTGTTGCCCCTTCCTTTGTTGAAAGTTCTGCTCCGGTTTTCCCTTCCGCGTTCGCTCCCCTGCCACAGTCCGCAAAGCGCGAGAGCAACTCGTGCTCCTTTGTCAGTCATACATGGCGGCCGCGACAGCTAAACTCGTTTAAAGCACTCGCCGTGGTTGTTAGCAACAGCCCCCTTTGGACATTAACTCCCCAATTGCGGGCGATCCGGAAGTTATCCAGAAACGGGCTTGGAGGGGATCAATGGCGATCTCCTCGAAGGCGACTTCGGGACAAAGTCGCCGGAGTCCGCGTGAAAACGTAACTCCCGGTTAGCCCTTATTTGTAGGTTCGAATCCTACCTGAGGGGCCATTCTAAATCCCGCCCTGTTATTCGTTGATGGAGCCTGCGTGAATCGCCTAAAGAGAGCATTTGCACGCCCGATACTCCAACCAGCGACAAGACGATTGTCAACAATGCAACTATTGAAGTTCGCGATGCGGCTCGAAATGGTTGTTAGCGAATCGAATCGCCAAAGAGGGTACGCGCGCTTGACGCAGCAATTTCCGGCGGCTACTTTTCCCGGAGCAGCACGACATCGGAAGTGTTGTGGGTGCGGGCGACGGCGAGAGTTTTTCCATCCGGCGACCAGTGAAATTGGGAGATATTTTCAGACGTGAAGTTCGTGATCTGGCGTCCGGCCGAGCCATCGAGGGGCTGCACAAAAATATTATCGACTCCTTGATCGCGAATAATGTAGGCCACGGATTTCCCGTCCGGAGTGAAAGTCATAGTGTTGGTGAAGCCGCCCGCGGCGATCCGGGGATCAGGCTGAATCAGGACGGGAGGGGACTGCGAACTCGAGTCCAAACTTACCGATGCCAATTTGCTCACGACTCCTTGTGGGCTGTCGGGGGCGTTTATGTCCGCGTTGAAAATCAGTTGCTTTCCGTCAGGCGAAATAGCTTCGCCGGCGCCAAACCCGTACATTCCGTGAACGTCGCTCGTCGGCACAGGCTCTGCTTGTCCGCCTTCCACGGGCGCTCTCATTGAATAATGTGGGCCGGCACCGTCGTAGTAGTAGACCCATTTTCCATCCGGCGAGCACACCGGGTAACGGTCAAAAATCCCCTGGGTGAGTTGCTTCGGATTCGAGCCATCGGCATTGGTCCGCCAGATCCCAGTTCGATTCGTGCCTCCATGGAAAGCCCAAGGGAGAACAAGGTAGCGGTCCCCACAGCGTGCCATATCAACGATCCAGGAGTTTGGATCATTGAGGATAGTGGATTGATTCCCACCATCGGGGTTCATCCGTCGCACGCTCTGTCCGTCGGAAACGAATAGCTTGCCGTCGACTGTCCAGGCGACAGACTGGACATCCTGGTCCTGCGCCGAAGGTTGCACCGGAGTATTCCCCTGAAAACCGGCGCCGGGAAGCAGACTCAGGCTGTACATGATTCTTACTTGGACAGTGGCTGCGGTCTTGCCGTCGGCGGAAAGGGTCAGGGTCTCATACCCATTTGTATCCCGGGTGATGGGCTGTATTTGGCCCCCGGCATGAGAGATCAGGCCGATTTGCGAACGCAGGTAACTCGGCCCTTTTTGGTCGTACATGGCAAGAAGTCCTTGACCGCTTGGCAGCGACACGATTTCGAACACCAGTTCGTTCTTGAAGGCCGTAAAAGGCTTAACTTGCTTTGCATCAACATCGAACAGTTTGACGGTGCCGAGAGCGTCGCCCAGGGTAAAGACGCTGTAAGCGATTCGTTTCCCGTCTGGCACCCAGGCCAAAAAGCGGGGAAACTCGTCCGCGGTGTTAGGCGCGATTCGCAGGATGGTTTCGTCGCTGCCGTCCAAATTAGCAGTCAGCAAACGAATCTTGCCTACATCAGGATCATTGGCCCGGGCATAAGCTATGCGATGGCCGTCGGGCGAGAATGTAATCCCCGTATCAACGTCGCGGACAACAACCTGCGGTGTGCCTCCAAGCACAGGAGTGCGGTAAAGATCCCACTCACTTTGCGTGCTGATGCCGGCCTTTCGAAAATAAACGTAATTCCCGTCTGGCGAGAAAGCGAGCGAACGATAGATCGACGCTGCCGGAGGAACTATCTGAGTGTCGCTGCTGGTCGGCACATTGCGCAGCCACAGGCTCTGCAGGCCGTTATCGTTCTGCACGTTCAAAACGTATTTGCCGTCGGGTGAAATCGCAGCCTGTTGCGCCTTGCCTGTGTTCGTGACCTGCGTAATATTGAAATTCTGAAACGGGGTTGGCCCGCTGCGGCTGAGCAGCGCATAGAAGCCGAGACCGCCCGCGGCGAGCAGCAGCAGGCCCACGACTACGACGGCGGCAAGTCCGAATTTGTGTTCCCGCGCAACAGCGGTCACGCTCGAACCGCTGGCCGTGACTCGTGGTGCGGAGGACTGAGCAGCGACCGGACCAGTTCCGCTCGATGGCGTTGGCCAGGATGTCGCACTCTGCTGTACCGAGCTTTCTGTTAATTCCTGCGTCTGGACGGCAGACCGGTGGCCAGAACCGCTATCGCGCTGCAGTCGCTTCAAGTCGCTGCGGATCTCCGAGGCGTGCTGATAGCGCATGTCGCGGTCTTTCTCGAGAGCCTTGTTGATGATTTCTTCCAGCCTGGCTGGCAAATTGGGATTGAAGCGCAGCGGTTGCAACGGAGCACGATTGAGAATCGCATCAAAGATTACGGCGGATGTGTCCCCACGGAATGGCACGGTACCGGTCACCATTTCGTACAGCACGGCGCCGAAAGAGAACAGATCAGTACGGGAATCGAGTTCTTTGCCCTTCGCCTGCTCTGGCGACATGTAGGCCACGGTCCCAATGGCTGTGCCAGGACTAGTAAGGTATTCAAGACTGACGCCGGCAGTTGCGTCGATCTCTGCCGAAATTGGCGCCTTTCCTGTCATCGGCGTCAGTTTCGCGAGGCCGAAATCGAGAATCTTCGCGTGTCCGCGCTTGGTGATGAAGATGTTGGCCGGCTTGATGTCGCGATGAACAATTCCCTCGCTGTGTGCGGCGTCCAGGGCATCGGCAATTTCAATGGCTAGAGACAGGACAGTCTCAATCTCCATCGGCCGCCCGGCGATGCGGTGTTTTAGGGTCAGGCCGTCCAGAAACTCCATGGCGATGAACGCCTGGCCATCGTGCTCGCCAATATCGTAAATAGTGCAGATGTTCGGATGGTTCAGGGCCGACGCCGCCTGGGCTTCGCGTTGAAAACGGGCTAGCGACTGCGGGTCGCGGGCAACCTCCTCGGGCAGGAACTTGAGGGCAACGAAACGGTGCAGCCGCGTGTCTTCGGCCTTATAGACCACGCCCATGCCGCCGCCGCCGAGTTTCTCGACGATGCGGTAGTGAGAGATAGTTTGGCCGATCATTCGGGAAGGTACGTTGCTTTAGCGTCGCTTCATCTTACGGATGAGGCATGCGAGAGTCAACGAATGATGCCGATCACATGGTGCATTAGCGGATGGCGGGCGTTTCGTCCTATAATTCCCCGCGATCGATTTGTGCAGGAAGCCACTATCTGCGTCATTGCCTAGGAGGAGATTTTGAATTTGCGTAGGGCCTTTATTGCATATCTCACAATCTTGAGTATTTCCCAACTGACATCTCAATTCACATCTCCATTTGCGTCGGCACAATCGGGCTCGGATACGAGTGCTGAGAGTTCTCGTCTGGCCGGTTATTCGGCGGAAGCCTCCAAGACAGAGCGCGAGTGGGAGAAGAAACTTCAGGACGGGGTGGTCGCGGACAACTTGAGGCAGAACATGCAGCGGTTGAGTGCGCGTCCGCATCATGTGGGTTCGGCTTACGACAAGGATAATGCGGAGTGGATCCTTGGGAAATTCAAAGAGTGGGGATTTGATGCTCACATCGAAACTTTCAATGTTCTTTTCCCGACTCCGAAGGAGCGAATTGTGGAAATGATTGAGCCGAGCAAATTCCGGGCGAAGTTGCAGGAGCCTCCGGTGCCGGGCGATCCGACTTCGAGCCAGACGGCGGAGCAGTTGCCGACTTATAACGCTTATTCCATCGATGGAGACGTGACTGCGCCCCTGGTCTATGTGAACTACGGCAACCGTGAAGATTACGAGCAGTTGGACCGGCTCGGGATTTCGGTGAAGGGCGCCATCGTGATCGCGCGCTACGGCGAAGGATGGCGTGGCATCAAACCGAAGGTTGCAGCCGAGCATCAGGCGATCGGGTGCATTATCTATTCGGATCCTAAGGATGACGGATTCTTTAACGGCGACGACTATCCCAAGGGAGGGTGGCGGCCGCGCGAAGGTGTGCAGCGCGGCAGCGTGATGGACACGGATTATCCTGGCGACCCCTTGACGCCAGGAGTTGGGGCTACCGCCGACGCCAAGCGACTGGACATCAAAGAGGTCAAAACTATCACCAAGATTCCGGTGCTGCCGATTTCGTGGGGAGATGCGGAGCCGCTGTTGACGGCCTTGCAAGGGCCGGTTGCTCCAACGGCGTGGCGAGGCGGATTGCCGATTACGTATCACGTTGGTCCGGGACCCGCGAAGGTTCACTTGAAAGTGGCATCGAACTGGGACTTGAAGCCGGTGAACGATGTGATCGCGACTATGCGGGGATCGGATGCGGCGGATGAGTGGGTGATCCGGGGTAATCACTTCGACGCTTGGGTGAATGGCGCCGATGATCCAATCTCAGGGATGGTGACGGTTTTAGAGGAAGGGCGCGTACTTGGCGAGCTGCATAAACAAGGATGGAAACCGAAGCGGACGATCATTCTTTGTGCTTGGGACGGAGAGGAACCGGGTCTGCTGGGTTCAACCGAGTGGGTGGAGACACATGGCGATGAACTGCAGAAGCACGCCGTTGCCTACATTAATTCTGACAGCAATGGGAGAGGCTTTCTCTATGCCGGAGGCACGCACGACTTGCAGCACCTGATTAATGATGTGGCGCGGAATATACAAGATCCGGAAAAGCACATCACGGTGCAGCAACGGGCGCGGCTGCGGCAGATCGCCAGGGCAGCGAACGCGGAGGATCGGGGAGAAATCAGAAAGGACAACGATGTGCGCATCGGTGCCCTTGGCGACGGATCAGACTACACGGCGTTTATGGACCACGCGGGGATCTCGGCGCTCAACATCGGGTATGGCGGAGAAAACGATGCGGATTCCTACCATTCCATTTACGATGATTTTTCCTGGTACACAAAATTTGTGGATACGGATTTCTCATACGGGCGGGCGCTGGCACAGACCGGGGGAACGGCGGTAATGCGGCTGGCGGACGCCGAACTGATTCCTTACGAGTACAACGCGGAGGCGGCAACGATTGGAAGGTATGTGAAAGAACTGGAGAAGCAGCTGAAAGACAAGCAGGAGGAAATTACAGAGCGCAACCTGGAACTGAAAGAGGGCGTGTTCACGGCGACGGCAGATCCGCGAAAAGCTTATGTGCCGCCGCCGGCGAAGGAGGTGCCTCCGTTTATGAATTTTGCGCCGCTGAAGAATGGAGCCGAGGCCATCAAGAAGAGTGCGGAGCGTTACCAGGCAGCATTTGCCAAGTGGCAGAACAGTGGAAGCGAATTACCGCCGCAGACTTCTGCCGCTTTGAATGCGGAACTGATTCAGATTCAGAGAACGTTCCTGACAGAGAAAGGTTTGCCAGAACGGCCGTGGTTCAGGCATCAGGTATACGCTCCGGGGGCTTATACGGGGTACGGGGCTAAGCCAATTGCGGCGGTGCGGGAGTATATGGATGAGGAAAAATGGAAAGAAGCGGATGCGCAGGTGCCCATGGTCGGTCAGGTGCTGGAAGATGTTGGCGCGGCGATTGGGAGGGCGGCGGACGACTTGGAGAAGGCGAACGCAGGTAAGTAGGAATTCCAGCGATTTGCGTCGCCAAGAAGCCAGCTCGAAGTGACAATTACCACTGATCGTTCGGCGTATAATGCTGCGGTTCACACTGGAGTCGTGTCGTAGCTGTGATCTGAAATGAAGTGCGCTGATAGAGTCACGCGACGATGCTATCTGGTGGTGATGACGAAGCACTTTCAAAGGAAGGAGAACGAATATGCAAAGGTTAATGACGATCTGTTTCGCCGTTAGCTTGCTGCTGTGTGGCGTGGCTGTGGCGCAGGATGCAATGAAGCAAGACAATATGAAGGCCGACAGTACGTCGAAAGCGGTCAAGGTTACCGGTAAAATCAGCGATGACGGAAAGTCCTTTGTGAGCGACAAGGACAGTAAGAGTTGGACAATAACCAATCCCGATGCGGTGAAGGGGCACGAAGGACATCACGTCGTATTGACGGCGCATGTCTACGCCGATAAGGGCGAGGTTCATGTGATGTCGCTGAAGATGGCGGGAGACAGCATGAAGAAAGACAGCATGCAGAAATGACTCGGATGGCGTCTACCTGGGCCAGCGAAAATGCTGGCCTTCTTTTTTGGCGCAAGTGCGGTTATGGGTTAGGTGCGTCTCTCGTTTCGGGCAGTTCAATATTGGCCTGTGCGACGGGAGGGTGTAGGATGCTGTTGTTCTTCGACGTAAGAGTAAACGGCCTTATCGTAACGAGAAGTCAGGCAAGGTTCGGGCATCCATTTTTGGGTTGCGCCGCGGGTTGAAGGGAAATCGCGCGTTTAATGATGTTTCCGACCTGCCGTGAGGAGGAGCCGTGCTACTCAGTTTAAAAAGCGTTATCCTGCCCGATCGAGCCACCAGCTTTTTCTGTCGAGCTATTGAATCATTTCTGGTATGCAGCGTGGTCCTGCTAGGGTTTGCGGTGCCGGGACTGGGACAGAAGGCGTCTCAGGACGCCAGCATCCTACCCAAGTACGATCTGCATACCGAGACAAAGACCAAAGGAACCGTGGACGAAGTGAACCTGCTGCCGTTTGGAACCAAGAAAGACCTTACTGAATTAATCATTAAGAGTGGGGATGACAAGATCCACATCTACGTGTGCCCCAAAACATTCGAAGAGGAAATGGGGATCAGTTTCAGCAAGGGTGATGAGATTGCTGTGACAGGTTCAAAAGTGAAACAAGAGGTGTCGGATGTGATTCTGGCGCGAGAACTGGTGAAGGGAACAGATACTCTGGTTTTTCGCGATGGCAAGGGCAACCCGGTGTGGGATCCACGCACCGGAAAGTGATGCCGCGAGGAAGTGACGCGCAGAGAGCCTCATGAAACTTACAGATACGGTTGGGTTGGTGCTGAAGAGTAAAGAGAACAGCCGAGTGTTATCGGCCACGCCGGAGCAGTCGGTTTATCAGGCGATCGAGAAGATGGCGATTGAGGGAGTGGGTGCATTGCTGGTTATTTCCGATGGCAAACTGGTGGGAATTCTGTCGGAGCGCGACTATGCCCGGAAGGTGATTCTGAAGGGACACTCCTCGAAAGAGACGCCGGTCAGGGACATCATGACGTCGCCGGTTGTCTTTGTAACGCCGCGGCAAACTGTGGACGATTGCATGTCGATCATGACCAAGCACCATTTCCGGCATCTGCCGGTGATGGGAGAGAATGGCGGGGTGGTGGGAGTGGTTTCGCTCGGCGATCTGGTAAAGTGGATTATTTCCGGCCAGGCACAGCACATCGAGGAGTTGGAAGGCTATATTACGGGACGATATCCGGGATAGTGGCTAAGAAATCAGCGATCCGACTGGGCGCTGTTCTGGTTTGAATTCGAGTTTGTATCCCGAGTGCGCGGCATCGTTGTGGAACATCTGGACGGTTTCGAGCGAGTATTCGTGCAGGTCTTTGCCAATCAGACTGATTTTCTTGAGAACATCCGACGTGACCGTAATAATATGGCATCCGATTTCGTCCGCCTGGAAGATGTTCAGAAGCTCTCGCGGGCTGGCCCAGACGAGCTGGCAGTTAGGTTCGGGTGCCATTAACTCGAGGGCGGATTTCATCAGGGGAACGGGGTCGCGGCCGGTATCGGCGACGCGTCCGGCGAAGACGGAGATGTAGGAAGGCGCGCCGCCTCTCAGCGCTTGCGCAATGTGGCAAACCTGATCGAGGGCAAGCACGGCGGTAGCGTTGATTTGAATGCCGTCGGCTGCTGAGGCGGTGGATCAGGTCATACATGGGTTCGCGTCGCGTATTGGTCACCGGAATTTTTACGTAGACGTTGGAGGCCCAGCGGGCGATTTTGCGGGCCTGCCGCTCCATTTCAATTTCGTTGTCGGCGAAGACTTCGAAAGAGATCGGCCGGTCGGGAATGTACTGGAGAATTTCCAGGGCGAAGCGCTCGTAGTCAGTGACTCCGGCCTTCCGCATCAGCGTTGGATTAGTGGTGAAGCCCTTGATATAGGGCTGCCGGTAGAGTTCGAGCATGCTGGCCTTGTCGGCTCCGTCGGCAAACACCTGAACCTTCAACTCAGACACGGACTTCATCGGTGGACTCCTTCAAACTGGAGCGCATGATCCAGTCGGCGGCTTCGCGCAATGATCGCACGGTGGCTTCTGGAGGTTGCGCGGACTTCCTGTCGCGGTAGCCGTAATCGATCAAGATTGTCTTGCAACCTGCACTGTGGCCGGCGTCGATATCGCGCCAGCGATCCCCTATTACGAAACTGCGGGAGAGATCGATGTTGTGCTTGCGCTGGGCCTCGAAAAGCAAGCCCGGCTTGGGTTTGCGGCATGCGCAGTCATCAGTATCGTCATGATAACAGACGAAGATGTCGTCAATCGGCAGGGAAGAGGTCAGGACCTTATGGATGGCTTCGATGGTCTCGCGGTTCTGAATACCGCGAGCGACATCGGGCTGATTGGTGATTACGTAGAGAGCAAATCCGTGTGATTTCAAGTCGTGCAATGATGAGGCGACGTCGGGCAATATTTCCAGTTCTTCCGGTCCGGATGGTGGAAACGGCTTGCCGTCGCGCACGATGGCGCGATTCAGGACGCCATCGCGGTCGAGGAATACTGCCGCGCGGAGCGTGGCTGGGGCAGTTGACTCCCACTTAGTCTCCTGCTGCTTGACTGTGGGGTGGGACACCAGCAGGTGCCAGACGACTGCCTGAAAAGCTTCAGTGTGGGGAGTGATGTGAGCCGGATTGACGATAGGAATAAGGATACAGACGTCGGCAACCTTGGCGGTGTGGCCGCCGTCCCGACCAACAATGCCGAGAATTTTTGCGCCCACGGTTTTTGCGTACTGCAGAGCAGCCACTAAGTTGGGGCTGACATTTTTTTCGAGGTCGCCGCCACCGACTGAGAAGACGAGAACCAGATCGTTCTTGCGCAAGCGGCTGACGCGCAGCCAACTCTCGAATACGGTTTGCCAGCCTTCATCGTTGGTCCGCGCAGTGAGCTCTGCCACATTATCTGTGGGCGCGTAGGCTTCGATGCCTGCGATTTTGCGAAAATCATTCACGGCGTGGGAGGCATTGGCTGCACTGCCGCCTACGCCGAGGATGAAGAGGCGTCCGCCGGAGGAACGGGTAAAAGCAAGCAAGGCAGCAGCATTTTCGATGCTGGCAGCATCAAGGCGGCCAATTATTTCTTTGGCTTCTGCGAGAAAGTTCTGCGCAAATTTATCTGATGTCATCATTGTTGATTCACGGCGCGTGTGGCGAGAAACTCGGCGGTTTCCCGCAGACCAGCAGGCGAGCCGATCTCATAGAAACGATCGCGCACCTCAAACGCAGCCAGTTGCTTACGCTGTAAAAGATCCACGTAGATCTCAGAAAGGTCGCAAGGCTTTCCGGCGGGCAGATTTTGAAATGCTTCGGAGCGAAAAGCTCCGAGCCCGTAGTCGATGTAACGCATGCGCGGATTGCGGTTCGTTTTGCTATACGCAAGAATTTTCCCTGCTTCAAACTCGACGTTGCTGCTATCCCATTTTCCTTCGTTGCGAAAGACCGTCATCAATCCCAACACGCCGGAAGACTCGAAGTTGCGGGTAATGGCAGCGTAGTCGCAGGGCAGATAGGAATCGCCGTACATCACAAAAAAAGAACCTCCCAGCTTGGGCAAAGCATTTTTAATTGCCCCACCTGTGCCCAACAAAGCTGGCCCATCGAATGAGTAGTCTACCTGAATACCGAGGGCCGAGCCGTCGCCGATGGCGCGCTCGACGAGCACGCCAAGATGGCCGACACAGAGCACGACGCGGCGGATGCCTTGGGTGCGCAGCAAACGCAATTGATGCACGGCGAAAGGCTCGCCGTTTAATTCAAGCAGCGATTTCGGCACATTTTCCGTCATTGGCCGCAGGCGAGTAGCCCGGCCGCCTGCGAGAATCGCAACTGTCAGCAATCGATGCTCCTGGAGCCTATCTCTTACGAGTGTGCCACCACTGTGGTTCCCGCGAAATCGAATTGAAAGCGAACCTCGCGCAGTCCGGCGCGACGCAGGGCCGCACGCAGGCGAGTTTTCTCTTCCGTGTAGAACATGAGAAATCCGCCGCCGCCGGCGCCGATGAGCTTGCCACCGCGTGCGCCATTCGCCTTTGCGAGATCATATAGCTTATCGATATCGCCGCTGCTCATGCCGGGGGAGCGTTTTCTCTTGTGCTCCCAATGCACACTCATCAAGTCGGCAAATTGATTCAAGTTACCGGCGAGCAGTGCGTCCCTGCTTTCCACGCCCAACTGCTTGGTAAAGTGAAGATTGTCGAGCATCTCGTTGTTGTTCTGTTTTGTTCTTGAGTCTTGATCGCGGAGTATGTCGGAAGCGTTGCGCGAGCTTCCGGTAAAGAACAAAAGTAAATTGTCTTCAAGATTGGCGAGAGTCTCGGGTGGAATTTTCAGCGGTTCCACGATGACACGATCATCCGGCAGAAACTGGAAGCAAGTGATGCCGCCAAAGGCGGAAATGTATTGATCCTGCTTGCCGATGGGCTCATTCAGCAATTTCAGTTCGATGTGGCAGGCCTGCTCCGCGAGGTCGTGCGGTAGCACGAAATCCCTCTTGAGGGTGTGTAGAGCGCATAACAAAGCGGTGGTGAAGCTACCGGAGGAGCCCATTCCGGTGCCTGCTGGAATGTCCGAAAGGCTGACGATTTCGAGATATGGTCCGGCTACGCCAGTCAATTTCAAAGCTTCGCGGATGATGGGATGCTGAATCTCATCGACGCGATCGACTTCTTCGAACTTGGAATATTTCACAATGATGCGGGGACGAAAGGCTTCGTTAATGGTGATGTAGACGTAGCGGTTGATCGCAGCCGAGATCACAAAGCCGGTATGCTGCCGGTAATAGGAAGGAAGGTCGGTGCCGCCGCCGCCGAGACAGATTCTCAGCGGACTCCGGGTGATGATCATCGAGCGGGCCTCGCGGGCAACTTTGAGCTCTTGGCAAGTGGGCAGGCATAACTCCAGAAGGGAAGATCAGGACCGGCAGTTGACACGTACCCGCAGGGCGGGCAAAGCGCATTCGCAGGGATCATTATCGAATGATATGCGAAGCGGCGCTTGGCGGTCGAGTATGAGGACCGGTTCGAAGGCGGCGGTTTATTCCACCTCAAAATCAGTCGAGCGGGTTTTACTGCTGTTCCCTGCCGAATCGATGGCCCGCAAGTCCAGACGATAGGAGCCAGCGTCAAGCATGGCGACTGGCAACTTGAGGCCCAGCGGAATCACTGGATTCCCAGCATTTACTTTCGAGAGCTTGTCACCGACGTGAACTTTCTGCTGTCCACTCTTACGATCCACAACGGTTAGCTCGTATCCGACCTGCGGAGGATTCGGATGCTTCAGGAGTGGCTCATAAATCTCTGCATAAATGGCGGCGGTGTCAGTTTTCTTGAAGTGGTTGGAGGCGGACGGTGAAATCTGCAAGCCCTGCACCAGAAGAGGAGTTCTGTCTTCGAGCAATTGGCTGTCGAGATCGGTCGAAAGGTCGGCGGCCCGGCGAATGGAGTTGCTGAGTGCCACTCCACTCATGCTGAATTCCTGATCGCGGTAGGGATCGATTACGAGTGGGCTTTCGAGTTTGCCGAAGCTCTCGTTGCCTGAACTGAACACGACTTTCAGTTTGTACTCGCCGGAGGCGATGCCGAACTGGTTTTCGTAGTGAAAGGGCCCCTTCTGGAACTCTTCCACTTCCTTCTTGCCATCAAGATCGAGGTTCACGGTATCACTGAAGCGCGCGGCGATGGAGTTGTCCGGCTTGTAGGCGATGCCCAGGATGTTGAGGGTTGCGTGTTGCTTGCCTTTGACCTTTTCGAACTTCAAAGCCGAGGAAGGAATTTCCACGGCGAGATGAATCTGGGCTGTGTTGGGCGAGGTATAGAAGAAAGGCGCTCGCATCGAGGCGGCGACATTGCCCTTCATCTCGCCGCCGGCGCGGGATTCCAAGTCTTTCTCGATGGGATTGCCGGCCAGAAGGTCGGCTGGCTTGGTGTTGCAATAGCCGCTGCGGGCGCGAACCGAGGCTCCTCCACGATCTACTTTCACCTTGAGGCTATGGCAACTGCCTTCGGCTGAAACTGCCGGCTTGTAGCCGAGAAGATAGTATTGGTTCTGGTCTTTGGCGATTCTTTCCAGGCCTCCCAGCAGATCGTTGGTGTTAAGGATGACGAAGCCTCCGGTTCCGTCGGCAAGTTGATAGAGAACTTGCTGGTTGTTAGAAGCGCTGGGAGGAAATTGAGGAACGATCTGCCGGGGCTGAGAATAGGGATTGAAGAGATTCGAGTTGTATCCCGCGCCGGACGGGCTGCCGGCATTGCCGCCAGAGGTGCCACCGCCGCTCTTGCCGCCAGTTCCGCTACCTCCAGTACCGCTACCCCCATGACCGCCGGTTCCGCCACCACCCGTTCCACCACCTCCGGTTCCACCTCCACCCGTGCCCCCGCCGCCATGGCCACCGCCGCCACCTCCAGCGCCCCCTCCGCCGCCGTGTTGCGCGGGCAGCGCGGCAGGCTCGGAAAACCCAGCGAGCAGGAGGCGGGGAATGTGATTGCTGGAAGAGTCAAATGTGGCGGAGACGAATGTTGCCGATGGGGAATGGATCGAAGGCCGTGCCAGACGACCATGTGGGCCCGTTATTTGCGGCGTTACTAATCCGCGAACGTCGATAGGATAGATGGCAACGTTCGATTTATTGCACGTGTCGATGACCGCAGTCACTTCGGACTGGTATTCCGGACTGAGCACAAAGCCGGAGGTCAGCATGACGAGGGTCTTGCGGCCGGGTACCGTCGACATACCTTTGGCCAGGCTGCGGAGAGCGAGCAGCACAGTCTGGACGCCAAAGTCGGCCTCGGCGTTTCCCAGAAAGGGGGCAGTCGGCGGACCGGCGAGAGATGCGACCATTACTGGCGGCTGTGCGTTGGGCGAAACTGCGGATCCTTTTATGCCGGCCACCACTTGCTTCAAGCGGTCCGCATCCGCAGTAAAGTTTTGCGTGATGCGCACGCTGCCGCCGAATTCCGCGATGGCTATCAGGCGATCGGGACCGGCATTGGCGTCAATAAATTTCGTAGCCGCCAGGCGGGCTTGGGCTTGATCGCCAAAGTCCATCGTGGAGTTGTCAAAGAACAAAACCATGTAACGCGGCTTAGCGTCAGGGGCCCCCGTGCTCTCTTCAAAAGAAAAGCTGGTGACTGATTGCTCCTTGCCGTCTTCCCAAACCTTAAATTCTTTTTGAGTGAGATCGCGAATGTAATTGCCTTTCTTGTCGGTGACTACGGTATCGACGAGCACCAAACGCGATTCCGCGCGAATGACGGCGGAATCGTCCACGGCCGGCGGCGCCGACTGCTGGGCGTATGCAACGGTTTGGTCCGTGCCTTGCCAGAGCAAAGTGATCAGGCCAATCAGGAGAAGCAGCCGATGATCGCGCATACGTCACCTCCAATAAAATAATCTCAGCGAATCTCAACCGTTCCGTTTGCCGACATTAGCTGTCCTTCGGCGTCCCTAACCACCAGCCGCACCAGATAGTCACCGGGCTTCACGTCAAAGCTTGTCTTGAGCGTAATTCCCGAGCTGAGCTTATGTTCCAAAGTCTCGTCCTTCCAGTGCATGGTCACGATCTTCTGCGAGGCTTGAAGGAAGTTGCCGTTGCGATTGAACACGGCGGAAACGCAGGTTAGAACGTTGTTGTTCCTGCCTTCGGATTTTTGAAAGTGCAGGTGCAGCACATCCACGTGAGCGAGGACGACAAGCTTGGCATCGTCGTTGCCGGCTTTGAAAAACTGGGTGCGCAGCTTGACCGGAAGATTGTGCAATTCTTCCTGAGAGTAGATAGCGTCCTGGATTTCCTGCTTAGCCTGCTCGTTCGGATCGGCGAAGTGCTTGGGCGCGAAATATCCGCGGCGCGCCTGGATGGTGAGCTTCTGCGGATTTTTTAGCTTTATTTTTAGGGGGTGGAAGTTGCCGTCAAGTTTGAGGTCGGGTGGAGAGAACGCGAGCACGTAGGAATATTCAGGCGCCTCGGCAAGGCGGCGGAAGCCTTCGTCGAAATCGTTGCTGTTATGAAAAAATACACCTCCTGTGCCATCGGCCAGAACCGCGAGGAGATCGTCGTTCGCCAAGGCGGCAGCGGTCTCGATGAGGCCTTTCTCGGGCGGTGGGATGAAGGAGCCGGTGGCAGCGTGGATTACGTCGGGCGGCAGGATGGTGAAGAGGCCGCGCGCGTCGAGAGCATTGATGACAACTTGCGAACGAACGGCACGATCAATGGTCTCAGTGTAGGCGAACTCCATTTGGGGCGCGATAAATCCTGGAGAAACAACCACCACGCTGCGCTGTCCAGGCATGTGAGCGATAGCGCCAACCACTTCTCTCAAAACTCCGAGAGAGATTTGGCTCTCATGATCGCTGGTGGCTAATACCTGCTGACTCGTCATATTTACGAGGTTGGTGGCCATGGCGATATCGGCGCTCGTCACTTTACCGGAAAGGGTAGGTTGGCAGGCCAGAGCCTCCTGCAAAGCTTCGGCACTGGCCTGGGGATCATTTTTGTTAACGATCAGATCCGCCTGGTAATAGCTGATGACCGGGCAATCGGAGGGACTGGAAATGTGACGAGGAAGCAGGTGGAGCAGAGCCTCGTGCAATTTCGTGCGGTCGTCGGTGAAGTCGAGGTTGTTCTGTCCGGAGGTGGTGAAAATCGCAGCGCGATCGGTGGGGCGAAGAGAAGCGAAGTGGCGCTCAGCGGCCTTGCGGACCATGGCGAGATCGCCGAATTCGATGTGTATGTCGTCGAAGAGGTACGCGATGAAACGCTCAGGGACGGCGCCGGGATCTTTGGGCGTGCTTAGTGGTTCGCCGGGAATGGCTGGGTTAGAGCTTTCTTCTGCGGCGGCCTGGCGGGCTTTCGCGGTGAGATCTCCGGGCTGTTCGATTTCGAACTGGGTGATCGCCTGGAGCTTGCCTTTGTCGAAGACCTGAAAGTCCTCTTTGTGAAGGTTGCCGACCGCGTGGCCTTGGGCATCGCGCACTACGGCGCGCACGACCACCAGCTTTACATTCACTTTGAATGTAGTGGCTTCGTCGTGAGCAGTGAGCTCGGCTGAATTCTGCTGACTCTCAGCCGGCACCGCGGGGCTGGGGGCCGGAACCTGCGCAGGGGCGCTTTGTGCGCGCGCGGAAACAGAATTGAGCGAAAGCCAAATAAGACAACAGAGAAAATATGGGAACGAATTGTGGCTGAATACAGGGTCGGAGGCATCGCGGGGCGGAAAGGAACGCCTGGCTTCCGGAAGATTCTTCATAAGACACCAAGCAATCGCGGGGGAGCAGGGGTTCTCACTCGAGTGTCCCTGCGATTGGATTGCCTTCGCAGCAAGAAATGCTGGCGACAAGTGTACACCCGTCCGGCTCGGTTCGGTACCTTTCTGAACGAGGCGGGCGATGCGGCATTCCGTTCGAAATTTCGCATTGCCGCCGATGATCTGGTAATCAACCGAAGGCGAGACCCGGCAGATTCAACGGGCAAATTCCCGACTAATGAAAATGCAAGAAGTGTCCGATAGGAATTGGAGGGATTAGATTGCTTGTTCTCCCACATGAAAACTCGCTTACCTGATGAAACGAGAACCGATAGCGCGACTGCGTCCGTCTAAGAAGGAACAAATATGAGCGATGATGAGATCGTCAAAGAGTTTCTGGTGGAAAGTTACGAGAACCTTGACCGGCTGGACCGGGACTTAGTCGGGCTTGAGAAAAACCCGAAGGATCGCGAGGCATTGGCTGGGGTGTTTCGCACGATTCACACGATCAAAGGAACGTGCGGCTTTCTGGGTTTCAACAAACTGGAGAAGGTTGCGCATGTGGGGAAAATCTGCTGACCCGACTGCGGGACGGGCAGCTCACGCTGAATCCGGAGAGTACGACAGCTCTGCTTGGCATGGTGGATGCGGTTCGCCAGATGCTGAAGGAAATCGAGTTAACTGGCAAGGATGGCGAGGTCGATTATCCGGAACTGCGAGAAAAGTTGACCCGATTACAGCAGTTGCCCGAAGCGCCGGGAAAGCCGAGCGTTGCCACGGTCGCGGGGGGCGCTGTGGGAGCGGCCTCAGCGCCGTCTACGGGCGCCAAGATTTTGACCCAGCAAGACGCAGCCGCAGTGGCGGAGGTCCACGCCGCGATGGGGAAACAGAGCAAAGCCGCCGAGCCGCCCGGCAGTGAGATGTTGGCGGAGCAGGGACAAGGACCGGCGCGGCCGCTCGACGATGTGGATGCGCAGCACAACCAACAGTCCCAAGGCCTGCAGGCAAGCGCTTCGGAGAGTACGGTGCGGGTGCATGTGGGACTTCTGGATAAAGTAATGACTCTGGTTGGAGAGCTGGTCTTATCGCGTAACCAGGTGCTGCAGTTTGCCAGCCGCATGAAAGACGCAGGTTTTCTGGCCGCGGCGCAACGGCTGAACCTGATCACGGCCGAACTGCAAGAGGGAGTCATGAAGACTCGCATGCAGCCCATCGGGAACATCTGGGGGCAGTTCCCGCGAACCGTACGAGACGTGGCGCTGGGATGCGGCAAGCAAGTGGAAATCGAAATGGAGGGGAAAGAGACCGAACTCGATAAAACCATAATCGAGGCAATCAAGGATCCTCTCACCCATCTGGTGCGCAATTCTGTGGATCATGGAATTGAACTTCCCAAAGATCGCGAGAAGGCGGGAAAGGATCGAACGGGACGCCTGATTCTACGTGCCTTTCATGAGGGAGGGCAGGTCAATATTGAGATCAGCGACGATGGAGCGGGGTTGAACGGAGCGCGTATCCGCAAAAAGGCACTCGAACGCGGGGTGATCAGCGCCGAACAGGTGTCCCGCATGAGCGAGCGCGACATTTTCAACCTGATCTTCCTGCCCGGTTTTTCCACCGCGGAAAAGGTGACAAACGTCTCAGGGCGGGGGGTGGGCATGGACGTGGTGAGAACCAACGTGGAAAGAATTGGCGGCAGCGTAGATGTTCAGTCCACCGCAGGCAAGGGGACTACCGTGCGGGTAAAGATCCCGCTGACCCTGGCCATTATCCCGGCGCTGGTTGTGACCTGTGGCGGTGATCGCTACGCAATTCCCCAGGTTAGCTTGCTTGAGCTGGTGCGGCTCGAAGCGGACAAGGCGATTAAAGGGATCGAGTTGGTCCACGGCGCTCCCGTGTACCGGCTGCGCGGGCGGCTGCTGCCTCTGGTGTACCTCAACCGCGAACTCAAACTGTCGACGGATACGAATGCTGCTGCCTCGGGCGACGGCGCAGTCAACATCGTTGTACTGCAAGCCGATGAGCGACAATTTGGACTGGTTGTAGATCAAATCAATGACACCGAAGAAATCGTGGTGAAACCTTTGCGCAAACAACTGAAGACGATTAAGAGTTTCGCTGGTTCAAGCATCATGGGTGACGGCAAAGTAGCACTCATCCTCGACGTCCTCGGCCTGGCCCAACGCGCGAGTGTGGTCACGGAAAGCCGGGAGCGCTCGATGACTGAAAAAGCAACAGAAGAGGCGGGGACGCTGGGGCAGAAACAAACTTTCCTGCTTTTCGCTGGTTTGGGCGATTCGCGTATGGCCATCCCGCTCAGCACTCTGGCGCGCCTGGAAGAGTTTCCGGTGGCGCAGGTGGAAATGTCGGGTAGCCAGTGGGTCACGCAGTATCGCGGGCAGATCCTGCCGTTGATTCGCCTCAATGTGGTAATGGAAGAGAGGCGCAATAAGCTGCGAGCCTTGCAAGCTCCGCCTGCCGCGGATTCGGGACCGATTCAGGTGCTGGTATTGAATCATGAGGAACGCTCCTTTGGCCTGGTTGTCGAACAGATTCTGGATATTGTCGAAGACCGGGCGGAGGTGAAGTCGGCTGCAACCCGGGCATCGGTTCTTTATTCCGTAGTCATTGGCGACCGGGTTACGGAGCTGCTGGATATCCCAGCCATTCTGCGCAGTGCGGATTTGAACGTCTCGCGGCCCGTACCGGCGGCGAGGGCGGCGGAGGTCGCAAACTGAACCATGGCACAAACTTCACAGTTTTGTACGTTTTATTTGGACAAGCTTCTGTTTGGCGTGGAATTAAAGGGTGTTCAGGAAGTGATCCGATCGCTGGAGATGACCAAGGTCCCGCTGGCGCCGTCAGTAGTGAGTGGCCTGATCAATCTGCGCGGCCAAGTCGTTACCGCGGTCGATTTGCGGCGACGGCTCGAACTGGAGGCAGCCCCGCCAGAGGTTCGTGCCATGAACGTTGTGGTGCGTTCCGAGGACGGCGCGGTCAGCCTTCTAGTGGACGAAATCGGCGATGTGGTCGAAGTCGACGAGAGCAGCTTCGAGACGCCGCCCGAGACCTTGCGTGGCTCGGTCCGAACGATGATTCTTGGCGTTCACAAACTCAATGACCGGCTGATGCACGTGCTCGACATTGAAAAGGCGTGCCAGATGACAGACGCCGCCGAGGCCGCGCCAGTCACGGGATAGAGCTCAACTACGGTGCTTCACAATCAGGAGCTTCCCGAACTGCCTGAGAAAAGGCGCTACTTCCACGTTGAATATTCAATCCAACAATCAGAAATCGGGTAATCGACAATCTTTTCGGATGATAGGTTTGTGTCGAAACATGATTGGATCGAGAATGCGGCCTAAGATCCGCCGCTAACCTGGCGTCCCCATTGCAGCGCCTGCCAGTGAGCGTCCGCGACGTCGCTCTCGGCTAAGTGAAGCTGGCTGGTCAATTCGCTCACGGCTTTCCACTCCCCGGATTCCTGCGCCAGCATCAGTTGATAGAACGGGCGCAAACGGCCGGGTTGGCCCAGCAGAACCGTTTTGCTTTCCACATCGATAGGGATGTCGTCGACAATCTTCTTCATGGGAATCTCGAGGATGGTATCCATCAGCGAGAGCATGCCCATCAGGAACAGGTCAGAGTCTCCATGCTGAATTTTGGGTGAGAGCAGTTCACAGAAACGGGCGCGAACCAGGGCAGAGAGCACTAAGTCAGTGGTCTTCCCTTGGCCGGCGCCGAGCGTGGCTACAAGGCGAATCCAGCGGCGCACTTCGCGCTCTCCGAGAATGGCAAGCGCGTGGCGCACGGAGTGAATCTCGGCGGTAAATCCGAAGGCTGCGGAATTCAAGTATCGCAGCAAGCGATAGCACAAAGAGGCCTCGCTTTTGACCAGGTTTTCGAGTGCACGCACGTCCAACTCACGCTGCGAAACTGCCGTCAGCATGCGCAAATAGTTCATGCGGTTGCCGGGGATTTCGTGTGCCGTGAGGATTTCAGGACGGCGAAAGAAGTATCCCTGAAAATAAAGGAAGCCGGCTTTTTTGGCGGCGACGAACTCTTCCCGCGTTTCCACTTTTTCCGCCAGCATTCGACAGCGCCAGGGACCATACTTTTTGACCATGGCGGCGGCGTCGGCGGGAGATGTGGCACGGAGATCGACTTTGATGATGTCGGCGAGTTCGGTCAAGGCTTCGCGGGTGTCGTTCACGCCAAAGTCATCGAGGGCAATCATGTATCCGGCTTCTTTCATACGGCGGCAGGCTGCCACCACCAGGTCATCGGCGGGCACGGTTTCCAGAACCTCGATGACGACCTGGGCCGAAGGCAGCAACGTAATGTAGTCCTTGAGCAAGATATCGCGAGTGCAATTAATGAAAGCCCGTCGCCCGTCGCAGAGAACATCCAGGCCAATCAGCATGGAAGTGTTCAGGGTGCTGCGCGAGGCGGCGTCCACGTCCTGACTGCAAAAGAAATTCTCTACGCCATTACGGAACAAGAGTTCGTAGCCGAAAACTGTCTCGTCGGTGCTGAGAATTGTCTGGCGGGCAACGAACTGGGTTCCGGGCTTGTGACGCGGTTTGCCTTCACCGGGGTTGAGAGCAGAGGACGGGGCGGTCACTTGTTCTCTATCGGCGAAATCCTCCAAGACATTAACCGACGCATTTATGCCAGCAGATTCAGCTCCCACTCTGCCAGGTGTCAGGGTTCAACTCTGCGGTCTTCGTGATTGTCTCCCCCCGAACGCGACCTACTTTTGCTCAAGTCCGCGCTTTCTATGCCGATGGAAAGCTTGTCTGGACGGCTGCTGAGCAAACTTCCACAGCCCAAGGAATCTTACCCACGAAATTAGATTTCACACATGGCCGGAGGGAAAGGGAATGAAACTCACGCTTGGCAGGAAACTGGGATTGGGCTTTGGAGCGATCCTCGCCCTGACGGTACTTAGCGTAGCGCTCACCTACTCGAAGGCAAGCGCCATCAAGAGCACACAGGAGATTATCACGAGTGTCCGAGTGCCCAGTATCGGTGCCCTAAAGGACCTTGAGAGCGACTTAAATCAGGGTTCGGCCAAGGCGCGACAGGTGATTCTGTCAGGAAACGACTCAACCCGGCAGCAGGCAGGCAAGCAAGAGTTCGAAGCGGCTTGGGATGAGGTTGGAAAAGACGTCGCAAAACTAGATGAACTGTCTCCCCATTGGAGCCTGCAGGCCAACCGTGACCGATTCGCCGAGACGAAGCATGATCTGCCCCGCCTGCGGGAAATTCAGGAAGCCATCATGAAAGAGGCAGCGAGCGGCGATCACGATGCGGTCGTGAAGGCTGGAAACGAATATACGGACAAGGGTACTGAGCTTATCGAGGCAATCAAAAAACCCCTCGGCGAAACGGCGGACTCTTTCGGCGTGTTGATAAAGGACAGCACCGAAGAGATGAACGCTCAGACTCGGTCGATGAACCTGACCATGGCGATTACCACCTTTCTAGCGCTGGGCGTCGGTATTTTCGTGGCAATTTTCCTGAGCCGCAGTGTTGCCGGCGCGACCCAGTCAGTTCTGGTACAGACCGAGGCCATCGCCGCAGGCGATTTAACCCGGGATGACCTCAAGATCCAAAGCCAGGACGAGCTGGGGGACCTTACGACAGCGGTCAACAAGATGAGCGGCAGTCTCAAGAAAATGATTTTGGCCATCACTGAGAACTCGCTTCACATAGCCAGCGCGAGCGAAGAACTCTCGAACACCAGCCAGCAGATTACCGCGAATTCGGAAGAAACCTCGGCCCAGGCTGAAGTTGTTTCCAAGGCGGCACAGGCGGTCAGCCAGAACCTGCAGACACTCGCAACCGGGGCGGAAGAGATGGGCAGCAGCATCCGCGAGATTGCCAAGAACGCCACCGAAGCGGCGCGGGTGGCGACATCAGCGGTGAAGGTGGCCGAGACGACAACGGCCACCGTGTCCAAGCTGGGCGAGTCGTCGAATGAGATTGGGCAGGTGATCAAGGTCATTACTTCAATCGCGCAGCAAACCAATCTGCTGGCGTTGAATGCAACCATCGAAGCGGCGCGTGCGGGCGAGGCGGGCAAAGGGTTTGCGGTGGTGGCGAACGAAGTGAAGGAACTGGCCAAAGAGACGGCGAAGGCGACGGAGGACATCCGCAGAAAGATTGAAGCCATTCAAACCGACACGAAGGCGGCGGTGGAGGCGATTGCGCAGATCAGCGAGGTGATCAACCAGGTGAATGGGATCTCGAACACGATCGCGACAGCGGTGGAAGAACAGAACGCGACGACCAACGAGATGGCGCGAAATGTGAGCGAAGCGGCACATGGCAGCGGAGAGATCACGAGCAACATCTCTGGTGTGGCGCAGGCGGCGGAGAGCACGTCACGCGGAGCCGGGGACACGCAGAAAGCGGCGCAGCAGTTGGTGGAAACTTCTGCCGAGCTACGCCGCCTGGTCGAGCAATTCAAGATCAACGCTGGCAGCGGACAAAGAGACGGAGCCCCCGACGCGGCCAGGCACATGGCGGCGCGTGCAGGCGTTTAACTCTTGGACATGGAAGGAAGAAATCTTGCAAGAGGTTCGGGGTATCTCGGATGAAATGGACCATTAAGAGACGCTTGTACGGGCTGACAATTACAGGACTGATGTTCGTCGCCGCCGTGAGTGCGACTGGCTACTGGGGCATCACTTCCGTCCAAAAAACAACGACCCAAGTAGCCGCCATTGGAATCGCGATCCGCAATCACATAGAAGCCAGCACGTACAACGACATGACCAGGGACGACATTTACGCGATATGCACGAAAAAGGGCCAGGATCAGCAGGCTGCCATGGCAAACCTGGCCGCACACGTCAAGTTGCTGGCCGATCGTTCTAGCGCCGCCCGAGCCGCGGTGCTGGATCCCGCACTTCAAGTCACGCTGGACGGTGAGGGCCGCATGGTGCAGGAGTATCAGAGCGCCGGCGATTCGCTCTCAAAAGCAATCGTGAATGATCCACCCGCGGCTGTAGCAGCTTCGGGGCGCGCTCTCGAACTCTACACAGCACTCCAGCAGGAGATCCAAGATAGCGGCGATCAACTGGAAAATAGCGCGAAGCAAGCCGAGCTGAGCGCCGGCAGAAAAGGTGCTCGCGCCACTCGCGCCATGTTTGCGATATGCGGTTTGTCGCTGTTGCTTCTGCTGGCCGGCAGCTTTGCCTCGGTGCGAGCCATCTCCCGGTCCCTTTGGCGATTAACCCGGATGATTCAGGATATCGCGGAGGGCGAGGGCGACGTCACCAAGCGCCTGGAGATCGCCGGAGATTTTGCCAATGATGAACTGGGTGAAGTCAGCCGCCTGTTCAACATATTTATGGACAAGCTGCAGGAACTCCTGCGGGGAGTAGTGTCCCATACCGATAAACTGGCAGGAGCCAGTCAGCAACTGCTCGAGGCCAGCCAGCAAATTACTACTAATTCC
Source organism: uncultured Acidobacteriota bacterium (assembly GCA_963842075.1). Taxonomy (GTDB): domain Bacteria; phylum Acidobacteriota; class Terriglobia; order Terriglobales; family Acidobacteriaceae; genus Sulfotelmatobacter. The sequence goes on from CAWJFA010000029.1 coordinate 166,998, forward strand.
GGAGAAACCGCCGTGCAGGCGAACGCCGTTTCCCGGGTCACGCAGCAGGTCAGCCTGAATCTGCAGAGCCTTTCCACCGGAGCTGGCGAGATGACTTCGACCATTCAGAGCATCGCCGCCAACGCCAACGAAGCCGCCAAAGTGGCCTCCACTGCCGTCGACGCAGCGCAGGCTGCCAACGCTACCGTGGCTAAGCTGGGCCAGTCCGGGGTTGAGATTGGTATGGTGATCAAGGTAATCACTTCGATCGCACAGCAGACTAATTTGTTGGCCCTGAATGCAACCATCGAAGCCGCGCGCGCCGGAGAATCGGGCAAGGGTTTTGCCGTGGTAGCGAACGAAGTGAAGGAACTGGCCAAGCAGACGGCGAAGGCCACGGAAGATATCAGTCACAAAATCACCGCCATCCAGGCGGACACCAAGGGTGCGGCGACGGCAATCGGAACTGTCAGCGACGTGATTCACCAGATCAACGACATTTCCGCGACCATCGCGGCCTCGGTTGAAGAGCAGAGCGCGACGACCAATGAGATGACGCGCAACGCCAGCGAAGCGGCCAACGGCGCTGGGGACATCTCGGCCAACATCGGGGGAGTGGCACAGGCCGCCAATGGCACCTCGACGCGCGCGCAAGAGTCAGAGAGAGCGGCGCAGGATTTGGCTTCCATTGCCGCCGAGTTGAGCAAACTCATGGGGCAGTTCAAAATCGAGCGCCGCGATCCGCGGATCGATGTGTCGCTGCCCGTCCGGCTCACGGGAACCGACGTCACCGGAGTCCTGCTCGATCAGGAAGTGGTCACCATCAATATCAGCCGGCAGGGGGCTCTTTTGAAAGGCGTCCGGGGAAAGCTTGGGCCGGGCAGAAACATTTCTCTGGCCCGCCAGCACAAGCAGGAACAATTTCAGGTCGAATGGGCAGGAGGAGAAAATACTGCCGGTGCAGGTCAGATCGGGGTCTGCGCTGCCAACTCCAACAGTTCTTTTTGGGATGATGTGATCGCGGGGCACTCTCCAGCCGAACTGGCCAGGGCAAAGGGAAATAACCCGGAGAAGGTCCTGGCGAAGCCAAAAGCAAGGGCGCAAGGAGCCTAGAGAGTGCAATCAGAAGGTCGAGCGCGGCGCATGTGGACTAACCGTTTCTCCAAAGGAATTGGCGCACGCGGCGGCGAACGGATCGGCATGACTCAGCGATGACTCGAATTCGCATCCTCGTGGTGGACGATTCTGTGGTAGTTCGCAGGGTATTGTGCGAGACCTTATCCGCCGACCCGCAACTGGAAGTGGTGGGCTCGGCAAGCGACGGGCGAATCGCCTTGGCAAAGATTGACCAGCTGCATCCGGACCTGATCACACTGGATGTCGAAATGCCGGTAATGAACGGACTGGAAACTTTAGCGCAAGTGCGCAAGCTCTATCCCAAAATGCCGGTGGTCATGTTCAGCACACTTACTGAGCACGGTGCGGCGGCAACGCTCGATGCTCTGACTCTGGGCGCATCCGACTATGCGACGAAACCGAGCAACACCGGCAGTCCTGAGGTGGCAATAGCAGCGATTCGCTCTGAACTCATCCCGAAGGTCAAGGCATTGTGCGCTGGGCAGGTCAAGAAAGTTACGTCGATTGTGCCGCCGCGTCCGGCGATGCCGGTGCGTAGACCCGCACATCGGCGCATTGAAATCGTGACCATCGGCACGTCCACTGGCGGTCCTAACGCGTTGGCCGAGGTGCTGCCACGGATTCCCAAAGATTTTCCGGTCCCAATTGTTCTGGTACAGCACATGCCGCCGATTTTTACGCGGCTGTTGGCGGAACGGCTCGCTGCCCACTCTGAGATTTCCGTGCATGAAGGTAGTGCGGGAACAATTCTGTCGCCGGGACACGCGTGGATCGCTCCGGGAAACTTTCACATGACAGTAAAACGCGCGGGCGTGGGGCGGCGTCTGGAATTGAACCAGGACCGGCCCGAGAACTCCTGCAGGCCGGCGGTCGATGTGCTGTTTCGCTCGGTGGCCGAAGTTTATGGAGCAGACGCCCTGGGCGTTGTGATGACTGGCATGGGTTCGGACGGAGTGATTGGAGCCCAATGCATTCGCCAGAGTGGCGGGGAGGTCATCATTCAGGACGAGGCTTCCTCCGTGGTCTGGGGAATGCCAGGCCTGGTCTATGCCTCGGGGCAGGCCGACGCTGTTTACCCTCTGAATCAGCTCGGGCAAGAGATCACGCGTCGCGTGCTGCAGAGCCGCGCACCTCGCGGCACTTCTAACCAGATCAATCAAGTTGCACTGGAGCCTGGAACAAGATGACGACCGGTGCCCAAATCGCCAAGACAATTTCGTCGCCCGCAAAAAGTAGCGAACCCATTGAGCCCATCTACCGGCAGATTCGGGATCTGGTGTACAAAGTCTCCGGCATTTATAAGTCCGAGGAAAAGCTTTATCTGCTGGCCGCTGGCTGCGAACGGAGAATGAAACAGCTGGCGGCGAAGAGTCCGCGGGAGTATTGGGATCACCTTACAGCGCATCCCAGCCGCGACGGCGAACTGCGGCAACTGCTGAATGAAATCACCATAGGAGAGACCTGTCTGTTCCGCAGCCCGCCTCAACTCGACGCGCTGCGAAAAGTAATTCTCCCAGAAATTGTTGCGGAAAAAACCAAGCAGATCACCAAGAAGCTCCGCATCTGGAGTGCCGGGTGCTCCACCGGCGAAGAATCCTATACCCTGGCGATGAACATGCTTGAGGAAAATGCGGGCCTGCTGAAAGGCTGGACGGTGGAGATTTTAGCCACCGACTTGAATGACCGTTCCGTAGAAACTGCTAAGGCCGGCGTTTACGGCGACTACGCGTTGCGAGGCACTCCGGACTATTTCAAGCGCAAGTATTTCTCCGTGGTCGACGAGAAAAAACTGGAAGTGCGGCCGGAGGTAAAAAAACTGGTCGCGTTCAGCCGTCTGAACCTGCAAGACGACTCAAGGATGCTTTTCATGAAGGGTTTAGACCTGATTTTCTGCTGCAATGTCTTGATCTATTTCGATGGCCCTTCCAAGTCCAAGGTCATCGATCATTTTTTTAGCAACCTGAATTTTGGCGGTTATTTCTTTCTGGGCACGTCGGAGTCTCTGTTGAATTTAAATGACAAGTTTCATCTCGTACATTTTCCTGGGGCGATCGCGTATTGGAAACCATCCCTGAAGAGTGGCAAGTTATGAGCGCCCCCGTCGCTGCCCCCGTGGCCGCCCTGATTCGTGAGCGCGTGAAGAGCATTGAGACCATGCCCACGATTCCGACAATTTTCCTGCCCTTGCTGAATATGTTGAACTTGCCTCCGGACCTGGTGAAATTGGACGAGGTGGTGAGGCTCGTATCGTACGACAACACCATTGCAGCACAATGCCTTAGGGTAGCCAGTTCGCCATTGTTTGGCCTGGCGAAGTCGCCAGAGTCCATCAAAGCGGCGGTGCTCACGCTGGGTTTGAGGCGTGTCCAAACCATTCTGCTCACTTGTTGCATGAGCAATGCCTTCCCGGTAAAGAACTGGCCACTGGACCCGATCGTCTTTTGGAGGCATTCGTTGGGCTGCGCGATGGTATGCCGGAAATTCAGCGAAAAACTGGCCACGGCCGATGGCGACAAGGCATACATGGCAGGGCTGATGCACGATATCGGATTCATGGTAAATTGTGTCGCTTTTCCCAAAGAATTCGCCGCGGCGGTGAGCCATGCCGCTCAGGAACAGATACCGTTTGAAGATGCGGAGCGTATGACCATGGGCTTTACCCACTGCGAGAGCGGACGGGCGCTGGCCGAAAGCTGGAACCTCGCCGATGATCTGATCCAGGTGATCGCGCATCACCATAATCCCGAACGGAGTGAGGCAGCTCAACCGCTGGTCGCGTTAGTACACTTCAGCGACCTCCTATGCCGTATGCGCAACCTCGGTTATGGCTATTATGAGCGGCAAAAAGTAGATCTGGTGCATGACCCCGCGTGGGCCATTCTGTTGCGGGAGTATCGCGCCCTCGAAGGCGTTGACTTAGCGCGCTTCACATTTGAACTCGACGAAGCCGTGGAGGGAGTTTCGCAACTGGTATCAACGATATTCGGGGCGGGCGGAGGAGAGAATTGAACTCTAAGCGGCGAACATAAGTTTCTCGTCGAGTCGAGCGCGCGCTAGCGCAGCCAGCCATAGAATTCGTGAATGAACCATAGACCTGCAAGAACTGAAATTAGGAATGGATCTGCAGGGAAATGACGACGGGCATGCTTTCGAATAGCAGTTTGACTTCAAGAGCGGGACAGTCTGCCAACGAGTACATACTGTAGTCGCTTCCGGTTACGACGGTGGGTGGGGAAAGCATGCAACCGTCCCCTAGTCCCGAAATCTTGTTTTTGAAGTTGCCAGCCACCATGTTGCAGATTTCGCCGAGTGCGTCTGTCATCTCGGCACCGACCTTGTCCAGTTCAACTCCCAGCATCTTGGAAGTCATGAGCGCGGCCGACTTTTCATCGCAATGGACCGTCAGTACGCCGCACAGTTCTCCTGCCATGCCTACCATCGACGTGACGCCTTGTGGAATGCTTAGTTCCGTCGCCGGCGCAGTCAGATTGCAGCCCAACATGAGCTGAAAGACCTCGCGTGCGGCCAGTTCCAGCAGGGGAGCCCAACTTTCGTGGCTGCCACCGGCATTGAGCAGTTCATTCGCGGAGTTCATATTTTTCCTGCCAGGGCGGGGATAACTTGCGTCTTAACCTGATCTGGAGTGAAGGGTTTCCGGATGTAACCGCGGGCGCCACAAGACAAAGCCTGGACAACATGAGCCTCACTGCCTTCGGTCGTGATCATGATAACGGGCACGCCCTTGGCGTTCTCGACTCCGGGGAGCTGCTTGATAAATTCCAGCCCGTCCATCACGGGCATGTTGATGTCACAGAGGATAAGATCGACCGGGCTTGCCTGGAGCGCGGCCAGCGCTTCGGCCCCGTTCCCAGCCTCGAGCACCTGCGTCAATTCGATACCCGCCTGGCGCAGCGAGCGCTCCACGATCTTTCGCATGACTGAAGAATCGTCGACGATCAGAACACGTACGGGCATAAGGCTCTTCCAATTTTCTGCGCGGGCAAATGCCACCCAGTTCTCATTTGTGACTTGCTTCTGTTGGTATATCGGCGCGCCGCTCTCGGACTTTAGCAGGGCGAAGCAGCTTGCTCTTGTCTATAATGGCCGGGACACGGGGCGGTCACGTGGGACCACACTGCTTCGGGTTGAGGTGGCCAAGAAGTGTCTGTTCAGTGCATGAATGTGAAGCCCGGAATTGAAGTGGCAAGCCTAAGCGATGTGGGCTGCCAGCGGGAGAACAACGAGGATTCCTATCTCTATTGGGAACCAGCCGGGGATGCGGAATTCGAGCGTAAAGGGCGATTAGCAGTAATTGCCGACGGTATGGGCGGGCACCAGGGGGGTCTCGAAGCCAGCCGCATTGCAGTGGAGACGGTTCGGGAAGTCTACGATCAGGGCTTCCGGGACGATCCCCAAGCCGCTCTCGCGGAATCTTTTGCTGCGGCCCATACGCGAATTTTGGACTATGCCGAGCAGCATCCCGAATTTCAGGGAATGGGGACTACCTGCACGGCGCTGGTGCTTCGGGGGCGGCAACTTTACTTCGCTCACGTTGGTGATAGCCGGCTATATCTGGTCCGCCAGGCGCAAATCTTGAGACTGACTCGCGATCACTCCTACGTTGGCAGGCTGGTGGAAAGCGGCATTGTCCGTGCCGAAGATGCTGAGAAGCATCCACAGCGCCATATCCTCACCGCCGCGTTAGGGGCGGGAATGGAGGTGGCGGTCGACCCTGCTGAACAGGGTTTAGCGTTGCAAGATGGTGACGATCTTTTGCTTTGCACCGATGGACTTTGGAGCGTGGTTAGCGAAGAAGAGTTGAAGACGGTGGTGAGCCGCAACCCACCGATAGAATCTTGTGCCGCGTTGGTAAAGCTGGCCCGGCAGCGCGGCGGCCCGGATAACATTACCTTGCAGATCCTGCGCGTCGGGCATCTGTTGTAAACGAACCCGAGTCGGGCTGGGTTGGTCGGTCTCGCTGAATTTCCCTCCAAACTGCAATTCGATGCAGATTCATTACGCTGACTTGTGAGAGAGCACAGTAAGTTCATGAGAGCGCATTGCTTAAGGGGGGCTGCGAACCCTCCGGAATGCAATTGCGACGGTAACTCAACAAAGTCTAGCAATCCGATGGACTTCGTGGCATAATTGCTCGCCATGAAGATTTCTCAAAAGGGACTGTACGCTTTGCAGGCTATGATGATGCTGGGCCGCCACCATCACGAAGGCGCGATCAAGATCCGTGATATTGCTTACGAAGAGAATCTTCCCGAAAAATTCCTGGAGCTTATCCTTCTTGAGCTCAAGAATGCACGCATGGTCGACAGCATGCGGGGAGCCAAGGGTGGGTATAAATTGCGTCGGGATCCTGCAGAAATCCGATTGAGCGAGATCATGCGTTTGATCGATGGACCGCTGGCGCCGTTTGCCGACGCCGAGCAACTGCGCGCTCTGATCGACCGCGATTTGCCGGACCGCTCGCTGTATCAACTATTTCTCGACGTGCGCGACGCCGTGGCGCACATCCTCGACAATACAACCCTGGCAGACTTGATTTCCGGGAAAACGGCTCGCTCTAAAGGCAAGCGTGCGGCCAAGAATAAAGGAAAGGGAAGTGTCCTGCCCATGGTGGTCGGGGGGCGGAAGAACGAATAAGAGAGTTCACGTCAGCATAGTTCTTGTTCGCTACTTCTTGCTGAGCGTTAGCGCATGTAGTGGAGTTTGATGCGGCTATGTAAGTCCGTTTCAGGAGTATGCCTCCCGGGTTTTTCTGCAAATTAATACTCCTTTAATACTGGAGAAGTACCGTGTGTGGTGTAATCTCTAGTAAGTTGATAATAATAAACATATTTATGATAGGTGGCACGGTAGTTTCGATGAATTTGTTGAGAAAAATGCAGGTTGATACGCAGCAATCTGCGATTCCAAAAGGTTTCTGTCTTTCCCCCGTGATGTGTAGTTAACCAAGAAACTCAAAAGGAGAGGATTGAAATTCCATGAACTCAACCAAGAACCTGTTTCTCACAACCTTTACACTGGCGGCTGTTTCGGTCGGCGCTTGGTCACAAACTGCAGGCTCGGCCGCGCAAGCTTCGGCGACTGCGCCTGCACCGGCTGTCACGGCTACGGATGTGCAGGAGCTGAAAGATGCCTTGGCCGCGCAGCAAAAACAGATTGATCGCCTAACGGAGCAATTGCAGCATCAGCAATCTGCGACGGAAGTTACGAACAAGAGCAGCGCGGCTCAAGTTCAACCGGTCTCACAGCAGCAGCCGGCAGAGCTTCGAAACGCAGCCCTGGTTCAGCAAGACACAACGCCTGGGCTCAATCTGCAAGACACGCAGGAGCAGCCCAATCCACATCCGAATCCACTGGAGAGCCCAGTCGTATCGATTCACTTCAAAGGAATCACTATTACGCCGGGCGGGTTCGCGGAAGCTGCATTCGTGCGGCGATCGAGAGCGCTGGGAGCGGACCTGCCGACTCCCTTTAATTCGCTGACTATGCCGGGAGCTTCGCAGAGCAATCTGTCGGAGTTTTTTGGTTCGGCCCGGCAGTCTCGGCCAACCATCTACGTCGACGGGCGTCTGAAGAATGTGGAGTTCTCCAGCTATGTGTCCGGTGATTTTCTCTCCGCCGCCGACACCTCGTCAGCGACTCAGACGAATAGCTATAGTTTCCGTCTTCGCCAGGCTTGGGGCCAAGCTAAGTTCGATAATGGATGGAGCTTCCTTGGCGGCCAGATGTGGAGTCTGGTGACCGAAAATAAGGAGGGCATCGCCCCCAGCGATGACTTGGGCAAAACTAACGACGCCCGGCCCATGACAATCGACCCCGGTTACAACGTCGGGTTCACTTTCGCCCGGCAGTACGGGATTCGCCTAACTAAAGATTTCAACCATAAGGTGGCGGCGGCGGTGTCCGTGGAAAACGCACAGGGCACCCTTACCACCCACGGAAACACAGACAACTTCCTGCTTGGCGAGGCGGGGGCGACCAACAGCTACAACGACGCTGTGACTGCTTGCCCCATCAGTTCCTTCACAGCAGCCGGCGCAACCACTCCGACCTACTACACGACTTGTACTCCAGCAGCCACCTACACTTTCAACCCGTCGCCGGATATCATCGCCAAGCTGGCGTTCGATCCCGGTTTCGGACACTACGAGGTCTTCGGACTGTACGATCGGTTCCGCGACCGCGTCTTCCCTTGCGCAGACTTCATCATCGGCACGACTGGTCCCTGCCCGATCGACGCCTCCGTGACAGGTCCCAGCGCTCACGGTGCCTACAACGCCTCGAAAAACGGCGGAGGCTTCGGAGCTAACGCCCGCTGGAACTTCGACCATAAGCACATCGTGTTCGGTTTGCACGCCTTTGGCGGCCAGGGAGTTGGGCGCTACGGTGCTGCCCAGCTTTCCGATCTGTCCATTCATGCGGATGGAACTCCTGACGTGATCAAGAATTACCAGGGTTTGGCCACGCTCGAGTGGCACGGTAAGAAACTCGACATATACACCTACACCGGCGCGGAGTATGACGGACGTACCGACGACTTCGATGTTGCGACGAACACGTATGTCGGCTATGGATCGTCCCATTTCAATAACTCCGGTTGCTATACCGAGACTGCGCCTTCGATCGCGGTTACGAACGGATTCAACCCGGGTTCGCTCTCGAAATGTACGGCGGACACGCGAGCCGCCATCGAAGGCACCGCTGGCTTCTGGTACCGCTTTTACAACGGGCCCAGGGGCAAATTCCAGTTCGGCACACAGTACTCTTACGTGACTCGCCAGACCTGGTCCGGAACCGGCTTTTCAAAAGGAAATGAAGTGACGCCAGAAGGAATCGACAATATGGTCTTTACTTCGTTCCGCTATTACTTGCCGTAAGCGTAGCAATGGTCCCGCGTCGAACTTTGACGCGGGACCATCAGGTTCAATGCAAATCAACTTTCTGAGGGGCGCCTTCCCTTCAGAATCGCCGCCGGCCCGGCTTTGGCTCACTCTCCTTTTCCGGGCCGGTGGTGCTACCCACTACACCTCAGTTGATGCCGCACGTCATAGGTTGAGCCGGTGCATTTTCTGCATCCTCAACTCTTCCTCGTTTTGCGTTCACACGAAATTAACAGGTTTGTAATGCTCCTGTAACAGCGGCAAAGGTAGAAACAGAGCATCAGCACAAAGGGTTTTGCTTCGTTCGTCGCATGTATCCGGCGTACTCGCGGGTTTCCGTGGGAAACAGCCGAGCAAAATTTCCAAAAGGAGAGGACTGTATTTCCATGAAAGCAATTAAGAATTTGTGTCTCGTTGCGGCCCTGACACTGGCGACCTTTATCCCCAGTGTTTGGGCTCAAACCAGTACTCCAACTAAACCGAAGAAGGCGAAGCCCGCAGTTACTGCGGCGGATGTTCAAGAGCTGAAAGACGCGATCGCCGCACAGCAACTTGCTTTGGCCGCGCAGCAGTTGCAGATCCAGGCTTTGAGGGACGAGTTGCATCGAAAAGACCAGGTAGCGCAGGAAGCCCAGACGGCAGCGGTCGGCGCAGCAGCAGTGGCCGCCGCGGCACAGGTCCAGGCTAGCCAGCAACAGCAAACCGTTGTCGAACTAAAAAGTGACGTGGCCGACTTGAAGACCAACGTCAACAATGCGGCTATGAGCATACAGGAGACGCAGAAGAACGTAACTGCAGCAATAGAGAGCCCCTTGGCTATTCATTACAAGGGCATCACCATCACGCCGGGCGGCTTTGCGGCGGCAGAATTTGTGCGGCGCTCTCGAGCCCTGGCATCGGACATCAATACGCCGTTCAACTCGCTCACCATGCCCGGCGCATCCCAAAGCAGCATTTCGGAATTTTTTGGATCGGGCAGACAGTCGCGGCTTAGCATCCTGGCAGAAGGAAGGCTGAAGAGCGCGAAATTGTCTGGCTACTACGAGGGTGACTTCCTGAACGCGGGTGTGACCTCGAACAACAATGAAAGCAACAGCTATCCGTTCCGGCAACGCCAAGCCTGGGCCCAGGCGGCTCTAGATAGCGGCTGGACTGTTACCGGAGGCCAGATGTGGAGTCTGGTTACGGAAACCAAACACGGCACCGACAACCGCACAGAAGCTGTGCCCATGACTATCGACCCACAGTATACGGTTGGCTTCAGTTGGGCGCGGCAGTACGGCATGCGCGTTTCCAAGAATTTCGGCAACAAGGTGTGGTTTGCGGCGTCCATGGAGAACTCTCAAGCCACCCTTACCACTCACGGCAACGAAACCAACTTCCTGATCGGATCGGCAGGGAATAGCGGCGGACTCTACAACTCCGCCATTAGCACTTGCAGCAGCACCATCAACAGCACTGCCACGACTGTCACCACGACTTGTACGCCGATCGCCGGCTACTCCTTCAACCCCTCACCCGATTTTGTTGTGAAACTAGCCTTTGAACCAGGTTTCGGACACTACGAAATCTTTGGGCTCTCCACCAGCTTCCGCGACCGAATCTTTCCTTGCGGTGGAGTTTCCTCCACTACCCTCTGCGATGGCAAGACTGGGCCAACCGCGCTGTTAGCGTTTAACGACTCCAAGGATGGCGGCGGTTTTGGTGCGAACGCACGCTGGACGATCGCCAAACATGTCGACTTCGGACTGCACGGCCTTTTTGGAAAGGGAATCGGCCGCTACGGAACCAGCACCCTTCCCGACACCGCGATCCGGGCCGATGGCTCGTTCGCGCTGGTGAAGAGCGCTCAAGGTTTAGGCACGCTGGAATGGCATGGGCCGAAACTCGATGTCTATTTGAATGGTGGAGTGGAATACGCCGGCCGGGCGTTTGACTACGATCCACTTTTGAAAGCATATGTCGGCTACGGAGCTCCCGGATTCAACAACGTGGGCTGCTACGCGGAAACCCCTCCTACCGTTAACAATGGATTTGCACCAGGCGGCCTCTCCAAGTGCACGGCAGATACTCGGGCCTTGATCGAAGGGACCGCCGGCTTCTGGTACCGCTTCTACTCTGGACCCAAGGGCAGATTCCAGTTCGGCGCACAATACTCCTACGTGACCCGCCAAACCTGGTATGGCGAGGGTTTCACGAAAGGAACTGGCGTGACGCCGGAAGGTCTGGACGGCATGGTCTTCACCTCGCTCCGCTACTACTTGCCATAACACCAAGAAGACCGGCAATGAGAAGACCGGCAATGGTCCCGCGCCAGCGTTTGGTGCGGGACCACCAGAGTCGACGGCCTCGGCCTCTCAATTTTCTGAGGGGCGCCTTCCCTTCAGAATCGCCACTGGCCTGGTTTTGGCCTACTCTCCTTTTCCGGGCCAGTGGTGTTAATTTATTCTTACGATAAGATTTGGGACCGAGTTGCTTCGACGTAATCGGTCTGCATCTTTGTGAGACCATGCTTCCAAAATTAACGAACTCCAGACGGGATTTCCTCAAACAGATGTCGGGCGCAATGCTCGTAGCCGGAGCGGCGCCAACGATGCTCAGCTGGGCGCTCCCACAAGGGCAAGTGGTTGAGTTCCCTGGCGAAGATGGCATGATTCTTCGCTCATTCCGTTTTGTCGACCTCGAATCGCCGGTCGAGTATTTCAATACGTGGCTCACGCCGGCACCGCACTTCTTCGTGCGCAATCACATGCACGAACCGAGCGAACTGAATGCGGATGACTGGCGACTTTCGGTTGGCGGTGAAGTGGAGAAGCCGATCGTCTTAAGTCAGTCCGACCTTTCTAAAATCGAAGGGCACTCAGTCGTCAACACGCTGGAGTGCGCCGGCAATGGCCGCGGTTTGCAGCGCCCCCAAGTCCCCGGAGTTCAATGGGGAAAGGGAGCGGTGGGGACGGCGCGGTTTTCTGGTCCCCGACTGCGCGATGTGTTGCAGCGCGCCGGAGTGAAATCTTCGGGCAAGCATATTATGTTTCGCGGGCTCGACGAAGTTCCCGGCAAAGTCCCTCCTTTCATTCGCAGTATTCCGATCGAGAAGGCTCTTGATTCCGATACGCTTGTCGCCACCCACATGAACGGATCCGCGCTGGCCAAGCATCACGGTTTTCCGGCACGGGCTCTGGTCCCAGGCTGGGTGGGGGCGGCATCCTGCAAGTGGCTCACCGAAATCAGAGTGCTAGAAACAGAATTCTCCGGCAATTTCATGAATCCAGCTTATCGATTACCCAACCAGCCGGTGAAACCTGGTGAAACCGTGAAGCCCGAAGACACGCATCCAGTCACTGCGCTGAGCGTGAAGTCGGTGATTTCTGCGCCGAGCGACGGCGCCAGCATGAAGCCAGGCCAAGTGATCGTGCATGGTGCGGCATGGGCCGGTGAGGCCGATATTACGAAGGTAGAGATTTCAACTGACGGTGGAAGCACCTGGAGTCCCGCGAAGCTGGGCCGCGAACAAGCCCACTACGCCTGGCGCCTCTGGAGTTTCGACTGGAAAGCCGGCAAGAGCGGCGAGTACAGAATTTTATCGCGCGCCACTGACAGCCAGGGCCGCACTCAGCCTGCGACGGCGGAGTGGAACCCCAGCGGCTATCTCTACAATGCGGTCGATCAGGTGAAGATCCATGTTTCGTAAAGTGTTTCGTAAAGTGTCATCGCAAACATGCTTCTCCTTGGCCTTGCTGATATTGGCGGCTGTTTCGCCGTTCTCGGCGCAGGATCAGAAACCACAGCAGGTAAACGCTACGGCGGATCTTCCAGCGGGTCCGATGCAGGCGAAGGCGACCACAGCATGCACGGAATGCCACGAAGCTCGCATCATCCTGCAACAACGCCTCAGCAAACCTGCGTGGACGAAAGAAGTTGATAAGATGACAAAATGGGGTGCGGTGGTCGATCCCTCGGACCGTGACGCTTTGATCGATTATCTGAGTTCGAACTTCAGCCCGGATAAGCCTGCCTATGAGCCGCCGCGAACCGCAAGTGGTAAGGGCAGCTTCTCAAATAAATCCAAGCAGAATTTAAAATAGGGCTCTCCAGAAAAAGCAAAGCGCTGCCGACCCAATGTCCGATTCGCGGCGGACATTACGGCAGCGCTGCCACTTCTGAGCCCAAGACTGAATGGTGTGACTATAGGAACTGCAATGCCCTATTTCTAGTGCATTGTAGGGTTCCTTTAACTTAGTCGCCGAAAGAATCAAGAAGGTTTACGGCTTTTCGGCGGCGTCCCCTGGGCCGCCTGCGGTTAGGCCTTTCTCCGGCCGCAGGAGCGGGAAGAGAATCACGTCACGGATGGTGTGCGAATCGGTCAGAAGCATGCATAACCGGTCCACGCCCAGGCCTACTCCGCCGGCCGGCGGCATTCCATACGACAACGCCCGGATGTAATCTTCATCCATCTGATGAGCCTCTTCGTCGCCGCGTTCGCGTTCGGTCAACTGGGCTTCAAAGCGCCGCCGCTGGTCCTCCGGATCGTTGAGTTCACTGAACCCGTTGGAAATTTCCATCTGCCCCACGAAGATTTCGAACCGTTCGGTCCAGTCGGGTTCATCCGGTTTCTGCTTCGACAGGGGCGAAACCGCAGTCGGAAACTCGTAGATGATCGTCGGCTGTGTGAGATGTTCCTCCGCTGCAGCTTCAAACAGACTGGCAATCGTTTTACCCAAAGGCTCATTCGGATCGTACGCCATATGGGCGTGTGCGCGGTTGAAACGCTCGACCAGTTTCTTCACTCCGTCGCGGGTAGCAAACTCACTCATCTCCGGTTTTGCACCCGCCGTTTCGGGCCAGTAGCGGATAATCGCTTCGCGCATGGTCAGTCGTTGCCAGTACGCCCAGTCAATCTCCTGATCTCCCCACTTCGTCTTGGTTCCGCCAGTCACGTCTTTTGCGGCTTGAGTAATCAACTCTTGCGTAAGATCCATCACACCCTGGTAGTTGGTATAAGCCTGATAAAACTCGAGCATGGTGAATTCGGGGTTCCACCGCCAACCCAGGCCTTCATTCCGAAAGTTTCGGTTGATTTCATACACGCGATCGAATCCGCCCACCAGCAGGCGCTTTAAATAAAGTTCCGGCGCGATGCGCAGGTACAAATCCATATCGAGGGTATTGTGGTGCGTGACAAACGGCCGCGCAACCGCTCCCCCGGCAATGGGCTGCATCATGGGTGTCTCAACCTCGAGAAATCCGTGGGCTTCGAGAGTGCGGCGCAGCGACTGCACCAACTTGCCGCGCTTCAGAAAAACATCTCGCACCTCGGGATTCATCACCAGATCGACATAGCGCTGGCGGTAGCGCAGTTCCACGTCCGTGAGGCCGTGCCACTTCTCTGGCAGCGGCAACAGATCCTTGCTGAGAAAGGTGATCTCCTCGACATGGATCGTCAGTTCTCCGGTACGCGTGCGAAAAAGATATCCGCTGACGCCGATGTGGTCGCCGAGATCGAGCAACTTGTACAGCTCGAAGCCCTTTTCGCCAACCGCGTCTTTCTTTACGTAAATCTGCAACCGCTTTCCATCTTGCTGCAAGTGGCCGAATCCAGCTTTGCCCATCATACGGATCGCCATGATCCGTCCAGCCACACGGACGTTGACTCGTGCATTTTCCAGTTGCTCTGCGGTCTTCTCCGAGTATTCCGCGAGAATCTGGGGAATCGTGTGCGTGAACTCGTATTTGCTGCGGTAAGCGGTTTGGCCCAGCGCCTCGATCTGTTTCAGCTTCTGGCGCCGCAGTTCGTAAATGTTCTCGTCGAATGCCAAGGGAATCCTTTAACAAGCAATTGCGCCTCAGGGCGCATGAAACGATGAAAGGGTGAAAGGCGATTATAAACAACGGCGACGGACATGCGTTTTCGCAGCCCCGAACAGAAGTGTTTTTGGATGTGTACCGATATACCGTGGTACATTGGTATCATGGTTGACGAGCCAAAGCTGCTCGTGGAACGCGTTCAGACGGGTGTGCGCATGGAAAAGCGCCTGCTCAAAATCCTGAAGGCCTTCGCCGAATACCACGATATGACCCTCGGCGACCTCCTGGAGGGCATCGTGCTCCATGCCTTCGACGGGAAGACGCCGTTCAGCCCTGCTTCTCTGGAACGAATCCAGGAGCTGAAACGGTTCTACGACTTCGACCTCGATTCAAGCGCCAGCCACCGCCTGAAGGAAATCAAAGCGAGACCCGCCAGGAAGCGAACTGGCGATCGATAGCGAAGGTCAACTCTATGACAAAACAATGCACAGAAACCGCGGCCGGCAAAGGGATATAACTTGGCTGAGCACCCGACTATTGCGGCGTTTTCCCTGAGCAACCAAGACCTCATCCGTCGCTTTGAAAGTGACGAGGTGCCGGAGAACTCCTTCCATCACGGGGATCACGTCCGCCTGGCGTTCGCCTACCTGTGCGAATATCCGATTTTCGAAGCTCTTGAGAAATTCTCCAGCGCCCTGAAGCGATTCGCCGCCGCCCGCGGCAAAAAGCAGCTTTACCATGAAACCATCACCTGCGCCTATTTCTTCCTGATCCGCGAGCGTATGGCCCGTTCAGAAAATGTGAGTTGGGAAGAATTCGCGCAGCAGAATTCCGATTTGCTCACCTGGAAAGACGGCATCCTCAGCCGCTACTACCACGAGGCCACGCTAAAATCAGATCTTGCTCGGAAGGTGTTTGTTCTACCGGATAAAATGTCGCAGGAGCA
>CAWJFA010000030.1:0-85812 GCA_963842075.1 uncultured Acidobacteriota bacterium
AGCGCATGGCTGGTAATGCCGTGGCTGACGCCACGTCTGTCGAAAGGCTCACGTCCCTCCACTGCGCGCCCTCGGCCGCCCGCGTTTTCTCGGCCTCGGCGGCGAAGCGAACCGCGTCGCTACCGATCAAGAGGTGCGCCGGAAGACGGTCACTGGACGCCAGACGAAGCACAACCTGAGCTACCTTGGCGGGATCACTGATCTCTTTCCCCCAATACGATTTCAAGGCCTTGGCAACGGCCCCGACGGAGGGTTCATAGTCCGGGAGCAGTTCCGGCGTGTCCTGATTAGCTCGGGCGCCCCAATTCGTCCGCATGCCACCGGGTTCAAGGGCGCACACCTTCACGCCGAACGGGGACAGCTCCTGGGCAAGAGATTCCGTGAAGCCTCCGACAGCCCATTTCGCTGCATGGTACGGCGTGCTGCCGGGCCGAGTCAGGCGGCCCCCGACCGATGATATCTGGAGGATGCAGCCGCTCCTTTGCTCGCGCATGAGCGGTACGGCCGCACGGGTGACGTTAACCACGCCATAGAAGTTGGTATCCATCACCGCCTTGAACCTCTCCGCGCTCAACTGTTCGAACGGCGCGATATCGCCGTACCCGGCGTTGTTCACGACGACGTCGAGACGTCCAAATGTGGCCACCGCCATCTGCACGGCGGCCTGAGCGGCGCTTTCATCTGTCACGTCAAGAGGAACCGCGCGAACGCGATCACCGTATTTTTTTACCAAGTCATCAAGTCGCTTTGGGTCGCGTGCTGTGGCGACGAGGCGATCGCCGGATTCGAGTACAGCTTCCGCGATGTTTCGGCCCAAACCGCTCGCACTGCCGGTCACCAACCACACTTTATTCATAAATTCCTACCTTTCTTCCTTGCACTTATTGCCTGGTTTCAGATCGTCGGAGGACTGCCCTCAACTGGGAGGGTGTCGTCCCTTCCCACGTTCGGAAGGCTCGATAGAAAGAATTCGAATCCTCGTAACCGAGCAGAAATGCCACTTCTCAATTACCAAATTACCCAATTACTAAATTCCCTCCAGCTTTTCAAACGTCGGCCCCAGCTTTTCCAGCGGATTCACTTTTTCCTCGCTTTCCAGTTCCAGCAACAAAGCCGGGGTTTGCGGTGCGGAGCGCAGCAGTTCCATCGCTTCTTTCCAATCGATCGTCCCTTGTCCTGGCCACAGGTGCGAATCGCGGTCTTTAGCATTGTCGTGGACATGCGTCGACCACACTTGCTTCCGCACAATCTCGAAGGCCTCCCTGACCGAACCCATCATGTGGGCATGTCCGAAATCAAAACAAATTCCCACATCGTCAAAGTGGGCGTTATGAATCATTTCCATCAGTTTTTCCGGCGTGGAGAGTTCATTGGGAATATTTTCCAGCAAAATCCTCACGCCCAGGGGCTTGGCAAATGCCCGCAAGTGCTCGATGGAAGTCATTGCCGATTCGAATTTCTTCTCGCTGAACGTTTCGTTGGGCAGACCTAAATGCTGCACCAGAAAACGAAATGGAATCTGCTCTGCGATCTCCAGTGACCGCTTCACCTCATCCATCGCGTCCACCAGTCCCGCACGATCGGTTGACGCCAGGTTGATCGGCGACCCTCCCGTCCGGCCCCAGTCATAATCGGCGTACAGCGGCGAGTGCACGGAATTCAGCGGCACCCCGCTCCCCCTAAACCATTCGGCAATCTCTCTCACATGGGCCTTGCGGTTGGCATAATCCAGGTGCTGCCGCGCAGCGAAAATCTCAATTGCCTGCACTCCGTTGCGGGTCAGACTATCCAGAATTCCCGGATGCAGCCGCTCTTTCACGTACAGATAAGTTGATACCGCTTTCAACATGCCAGATCCTTATGAGCAAAGAGAATCGTTAATGATTGGTGATCGTCGATTGAAACCCGCAGCTGCCTGAATTTGATTTTCAACCGGCAGTCAAAATCATCAATCCACAATGTTCTAATATCCCACTGCTTTTCCGTTGTTTCTGTAATCGCTGGCCCCAAGCCGCTCGCCGGTCTTCGGATCAATGGCGATGCACTCCGCATCGCTCCAATAGCCGGGCCCGCCCGTCCCTTCGCGCAGACCGAACTGTACGTGGTATCCCATCTTCTCCAGGTCCTGCACCGTATCCGGCGAAAACCATCGCTCCACGTTCAACACATCCGGCAGCCACTGATTGTGAAACCGCGGAGCATCCACTGCCTCCTGAATATTCATTCCGTAATCGATCACGCCCATTAGAACGTTCGCCACAGTCGTAATAATCTTCGAACTGCCCGGCGAACCCAGCACCAAAAACGGCTTGCCATCCCGCACAACAATGGTCGGCGTCATCGATGACAACGGCCGTTTTCCCGGACCAATCGCATTCGCCGTCCCTTGAATCAATCCATCGGAATTCGGCACGCCCGGCTTAGCCGAAAAATCATCCATTTCGTCGTTCAGTAAAAATCCCAAGCCCTCCGCCGTGACCCGCGATCCGAACCATGCATTGATCGTCGTCGTAACCGCAACCGCGTTTCCCTCCGCATCCACCACCGAATAATGTGTGGTGTGCGGGCCCTCGCGTGTCGCCTGTGGTGGCGGATGCGCCGCGGCGTATTGTTCCAGTTCGCTGAAAATCGCCGGCCGCTTCAATTCCTTGCTCGGGCTGGCTCGGTCCGCGGCAATCGAATCCCTCCAGGCCTCACCATATTTCTTGTCGATCAGCTGCGCGATGGGAATCTTGGCAAAGTCCGGGTCACCCATAAATTCCGCCCGGTCAAAAAACGCCCGCCGGAACGCTTCCGTCGTATAGTGAATCGATTGCGACGAGCGATTCCCCAGCTTGCTGAGATCGTATCCCTCCAGAATGTTCAGCGCTTCGATCAGAACCGTTCCACCGGAAGACGGCGGCGGCGCGCTGATGATGTCATATCCGCGATACGTTCCTCGAACCGGTTCGCGTTCCTTTACTTCATAGCCCGCCAGATCCTCCGCGGTAATCAATCCTCCACCCTTCTGCATCGCGTTCGCCAGCTCCCGCGCCAGACTTCCGTGATAAAAGTCATCAGGCTTGGCGGCAATTCGCTCCAGCGTTCGCGCCAGGTCAGGCTGCCGGAAAATCTCCCCCGCCTGGTAGTAATTGCCATCGCGCTGAAAGATTCGTCGCGATTCGGGGAACATGTTTAAATATTTATCGCGCTGAAAATCGTTCGCCTCACCCCAGCTCAACGCGTAACCTTCCCGCGCCAATCGGATTGCCGGAGCCATAACCCGCTTCAGCGTAAGCTTGCCGTATTTCTGCTCGGCGTAAACCATGCCGGCCACCGATCCCGGCACGCCGATCGCCTTGTATCCAATCTCGCTGGCGCCTTCAATCACGTTGCCCTGCGCGTCCAGATACATATCGACCTTCGCCGCCGCCGGAGCTTTTTCCCGATAGTCGATGAAATGCGCGTCCCCGCCGGCCATCCGGACCAGCATGAATCCGCCGCCCCCCAGATTTCCCGCCGCCGGATGCACCACCGCCAGCGCGAACCCCGTAGCCACCGCGGCGTCCACCGCGTTTCCACCCGCCTGCATCATCTCCACTCCGGCTTTCGAGGCCAACTCGTGAATGCTCACCACGATTCCATGCTGCGCATGCACCGGTTCGACAGACCCGGCAGCAAAGCACGCGCCGAAAGCTGCCACCATCAGCAGCAAAATCAATGATTTGTGCCGGAATCGCATTTAAGATCGAAGGTGTCCAGACTGGGCGGACTCTTGAGGCTAGCCGACCGCGGCAAGCAGAGTCAAATCAAGCCGGTTGTGGGTAGTGCTGCAGTTTGAAAAAAATAACGATCTGATCCTTGGCGTCATCCCGACGTCCCGCGTTTTCACCAGCGGGACGAGGGATCTCCCTCACAAACACAGCCGTCCGGGTCAAATTGCACCACTACCCGTTTGTGCAGGCGATCCTGACCGGCCACTCTATCGAGACAGTTCTCAATTCCTCCTCGCCTTCTTTGAAGAAGAAGACGGCCTAGTCACTCTACGCTTGCCTGCCCTCTGTCCCGGCGCCTTCGCCGCCACCATCTCATATGACTTCCGGATCAAATCCTCCAACTCTTCCCAGCGTACGGCGTCCAGCCGGTCCAGCATCACCCACTTATAGCGCCCAACATACGGCGCTGGACGAATGTCCTCGCGCTCGATCAGTTCCGCAAAACTCTCGGGTGTGCACTTCAAGCAAAGCCTCGGATTGTCCAGCCCGAGCATCACAAAAATCTTTTCACCAACCTTAAAACACAGCTCATCGCCCCACTGCAGCTTCTCCGTAGCCTGAGGAAATGCCAGACAAAACTTGCGAATAATTTCTGTATTCATTTGCCTTCACTTCTGAATCGGATTGCCATGCCCGCAATCCAATTTTATAAGGAGATCAGACATGGAAACTCGCACTCTTGGCAATTCCGATCTGAATATCACTCGCGTAGGTTTCGGAGCCTGGGCCGTTGGTGGTTCGGGCTGGCAATTCGCCTGGGGATCGCAGGACGATAGCGACTCCATCGCCGCCATCCACCGCTCGCTCGAACTCGGCGTTAATTGGATCGATACCGCCGCTGTCTATGGCTTGGGACACTCCGAGGAAGTTGTCGCCCGCGCTCTGAAAACCTGGTCCGGTCCTCGTCCCTATGTCTTTACCAAGTGTGGCCTTCGCTGGGACGCCCAGGGCAACGTGCAAAAAGTTTTGACCGCCGATTCCATCCGCCACGAAATCGAAGACAGCCTCCGTCGCCTTTCCCTCGATGTCATCGATCTTTACCAGATCCACTGGCCCCCAGATCCAGACTCACCGGCACTCGAAGAAGGATGGTCCACGCTCGCCGCCCTGAAGCGCGAAGGCAAGGTCCGTTGGATTGGCGTCTCCAACTTCAACGTTCCACAACTGAAACGCGCTCAGGCCATCGCTCCTGTAACTTCTTTGCAGCCTCAGTATTCATTGATCCACCGCGAGATCGAAGACGACATCCTGCCCTACTGCCTGCATAAAGGGATTGGAGTGATCGTTTATTCCCCCATGGCCTCCGGCCTGCTCACCGGCGCCATGACTCGCGAACGCGCAGCCAGGCTTCCCCAGGACGATTGGCGCCGCGGGCATCCCGACTTCACCGAACCAAATCTCTTCCGCAATCTCCAGTTGGTTGAACGCCTGCGCGAAATTGCCCGGCGACACAACCGTTCTGTCGGTGAAGTTGCCATCGCTTGGACCCTACACAATCCCGCCGTCACGGGAGCCATCGTCGGAGCCCGGAACGCCAGGCAAGCTGAAGGAGTCATGCGCGCCGGCGATCTTCGCCTCAACGATAAAGAAGTGAATGAGCTCGAAGACTTCTTCACCGAAAACGCCGCGTAGGCACGCTTTCAACAATTTCTTGTCGTTCCGAGTCATCCGCAGCCGCGCGAAAGCGCGGCGAAGCTGGCGGAGGAATCTGTTGTCCTCACCTCTCACCGCCAACGCCGCCTGAAGATGCGCCCACCTTCCTGATCACGGTCACCTTGCTATAAGCCAGCCGGAAGCCCAGCTACACTTGTTCCCTGGCCTCGCCCAGCGCCACGCTCACATCCAACTTTTTCTTGTTGCGGAAGATTGTCACTTTCACCGTGTCGCCCGCGCGATGGTTATTCATCATCTGCGCCAGGTCTTCTTCATCCTGAACTTTTTCTCCGTCGATGGCGATGATCAAGTCTCCGCCCAGCATGATCGGAATATTGCCCAGATAGGCGCGCTCGGTGCCGCCACGCAATCCAGCCTGATCTGCAGAGCCGCCAGGTGTAACCTGCACAATCAGTAATCCGTAATCCGCGGACAAGCCAATTTCATCGGCCAGTTCGGCGCTGATTGGGATGGTGCGCACGCCGAGCGCGGGTCGGCGCACGCGGCCGAGCGTCATCAGATCGTTGAGCACAGCTTTCGCGGTATTGATCGGAATGGCGAAGCCGACGCCGGAGTTCTGTCCAACGCTCGACAGAATCATGGTGTTGATGCCAATCACTTCTCCATGCCAGTTCATCAACGGACCGCCCGAATTGCCCGGGTTGATGGCGGCGTCGGTTTGAATCGCTTCGTCGATGGTGGCGCCACTGGGCTCGCGGACCGGACGAATCGAGCTCACGATTCCGCGCGTCATCGTGCCGGCCAATCCGAACGGGTTGCCGATGGCATAAACTTTCTGCCCCACCTGCAGGTTGCGCGAGTCGCCGAGCACCGCCGGAACCAGGTCAGGCGCGCCCTTGATCTGGATTACCGCCAGATCGTGCGCCGGATCGGTTCCCACAACCGTCGCTTTGTACTTCTTGCGATTGTGCATGGTCACTTCCACCTGGCGCGCGTCGGCGATGACGTGATAGTTGGTGAGAATGTGCCCTTCCTTGTCGATCACGAATCCCGAGCCTTGACCTTCCTGCGGCACCATCCCGTAAAAGAAGTCGAAGGACATGGCGCGCGAGGTCACGTTCACTACCGACGGAATATTCCTGCGATAGACGCTGATATTGTTTTGTTCTTCGCCATCCAGCGTTTCCCCGCCGGAGGCCTCGGTGATCTCAACCTGCGCCGGATGACTGAGCCAATTCACCGGATTCGATCCAGCGAATCGGCCATTCGAACGCCAGGTGGTGAAGTAGAAGAACGCGCCAGCCATTACCAGCGCAAGAAGTGCAGGTCGTATAAGTCTCATGAATGCACGCTTTGGGGCCACGAAGTAATTCTGGGAAACGGCCCATATTCATTTTACGTGCGATTCAGCAAAATGTTCTATCGGGAGCGCGGGGGCTTCGGGATGGCTGCGGTTGAGCTACTTCCGGTCAGCGGTATTTTTGTGGATTTCTCGAAAAATAATTCTTCGCAGGAGCAGTGCGGGAGCGGATTTTTTTGGCGCGCGCGTTGGGTTGCGCCGCTTAACTGCGCCCTAATCCAGATCAAAAAAATTACAGATCGAATCGCTAAATCTCTTAAATGCAGGATGTTGCGAAGGCTCGATCCGGCGAAATCTAGCTAAAATCTTCATCTCAAAGAACTTGTCCGCAAAATCTTGGATTGAATTGACTTAGCGCTTTCTATTCGGTTGTCAAAGACGATGTAGCTATTTGGCTTAATGATGAACGAGTTGGGATCTTGAGACAAGGTTGGATGTCACAGACGTCGTGTGGATTTGCTAGGTGTGAAGGACCAGGCTTTGTCAGACCAGGATTTGTCACTAATGTTACCGCCGGAAGGATCCAATGGCAGAGTTTGGTTAGCAGCAGCAGACTTCTGGCGTCCCTCCGGGACTTGGTTCCTGTTTTTTGAGCTCACCCCGGACTTACGTCCGGGGCTGAGGAATGCCGCCCCCTGACGGGGCTGGAGTTTGGCGATTCCTTCTGCATTCTCACCTCCTCTAGGTTGGAAGCGCTGCGCCATCCAAACTGCGCAGATTATCCGGGTCTGCTCGGGCCTACGCCACGCCGAATCCCTCCCGGCCGTTCGACATCAAATCATCTTTCTACGGGAGGCCTTTATGTCCATTCGACCGGTGAAGCGCCTTATCAAATCGAAGCCAACTCTTGAAGGGGCCGGCGTGCATTTGCGGCGCGCCTTCGGCTTTGGAAACACGAAGGAGACTGATCCATTCCTTCTGCTCGACGATTTTCGCAACGACGTTCCCGAGGATTATCTGGCGGGCTTTCCCTGGCATCCGCATCGCGGGATCGAAACCATCACCTATGTGCTGGCGGGAACGGTGGAGCATGGCGACAGCATGGGAAATCGCGGCGCGATCTCTCCTGGCGACGTGCAGTGGATGACGGCGGGAAGCGGCATCATTCATCAGGAGATGCCGAAGGGCGATCAATCGGGACGGATGCACGGCTTTCAGTTGTGGGCGAATCTTCCGTCCGCGCTGAAAATGACGGCGCCACGCTATCAGGAAGTGAAGGCGCTCGATATCCCCGAGATCAAGGACGATGATGGCACGCACGTCCGCGTGGTGTGCGGAAGTTTCTGGGGAAAGAAAGGCCCGGTGGATGGCATCGCCGCCGATCCGATTTATCTCGATGTGTCGATTGCTCCGGGCAAGCGGAAATCGTTGCCGGTGGAGACCACTCGGCACGCGTTCGCCTATGTATTTGGAGGAAGCGGAAAATTCTGCAATGCTTCGGGTCCTCTCGCGGTGCCCACCGAATCGGTGAAGTGGCTGGATACGTCGCCTCCCGTGGAAGCCGACAACCGCTCTCTTATACTCTTTGATCGAGGCGACGAGGTGACCGTGCAGGCAGGTGACGACGGGATCCGTTTTCTTCTGGTCTCGGGAAAGCCGCTGGAGGAGCCGGTGGCGTGGTACGGACCCATCGTCATGAACACGCAGAAGCAGCTGCAGCAGGCGTTTGAGGAACTCGAGCAAGGGAAATTCTTGAAGTAGGGTGAGGCCAATGCCGACTCACCTGGGCAGACTAGTGGTTGCGCTGCGAGCAACGCCAGGATCCATCGCTTCGCTCGGGATGACTGTTCGTGGCGGGATGTTGCGCGGCACTGGTCTAGCGCTTGGTTGCCGCTTCGTTGGTTAGTTTTTCCCATAACTGCCGGACCTGTTCTCGTGTCCGATCCAGGGAGCCGGAGTTGTCGATGATATAGTCGGCGGCCTTGATCTTTTCCATGTCGGGGAGTTGGGCCGCCATGCGCCGCTCTACCTCTTTACGGGCGGCGTCGAGTTCTATTTTTTGGCGGGCGGCGAAGCGGGCGATGCGTTGCTCGTCGCTGCAGGTGACCACGATCAGGCGGTCGAACCGCTTGGCCGCGCCCGCCTCGACAATGAGCGCGGCTTCCACAATGGCAACGGCGTGGGGATCCTGGCGTCCCATTTCTTCCATCCACTCTTCCTGGCTGCGAATCACCGCGGGATGCACAATGCGGTTCAGTTCCTCGACGCGAGATGGAAGTCGAGAAGATGGAGTTCGAGAAGACGCAGTCGCAGAAGAAATTTCGGAAGCAGCCGCGGACGGCTTGGCTCGGGCATCGGAGTTCACGGATCCGAAAGCGAGCTCTGCCAGCTTGGCCCGGTTCACGCTGCCGTCGCGATTGAGAATCGTCCGCCCGAAATGGCGCACCACCTCGTTGTAGACAGGCTCCCCGGGCCGCATCAGTTGGTGGGCGATGCGGTCCGCCTGGACCAGGTGCGCGCCCAGGGCGACAAACATTTCGCCAACCACCGACTTGCCCGAGGCAATGCCGCCCGTAAGGCCGACCTTTAGCAAGCTCCCTCCGCAAGAAAAACGTTCAACAGAGTGGCACAGAGACAGAGAGAAAAACGAAGCCAAGAAAAGAGAAGTTTTCTGTGTGACTCTGTGCCACTGTGGTGAATGCCCTTCATTTGCTGGTTGGTTCCGGAACGCGGCTGCCGCGGCGCATCTTTGCGGCTTTCACGGTGTTATACATCAGCATCGCAATGGTCAACGGACCGACGCCACCGGGGACGGGTGTTAATGCTCCGGCCACTTCGGCTACTTGGGGATGCACATCTCCGACGAGCGTGGAGCCCTTCGCGCGGAATGCTTCCTCGCGCTTTGGGTCGCCCCCGAACAGGTGCTGGAATTCGGCGGGATCAGTGACCTTGTTCATGCCGACGTCAATCACCGTGGCCCCGGGCTTCACGAAATCGCGCGTAATCATTCCGGAGCGGCCGATGGCGGCTACCAGAATGTCGGCGCGGCGGCAGACTCCTGGCAGGTCACGGGTTTTCGAATGACATACCGTGACCGTAGCGTTGGCATTCAGCAGCAGCATGGCAGCGGGCTTGCCAACAATATCGCTTCGTCCTACCACCACGGCTTCCTGCCCGGCAATGGGAATAGCGCTGCGCTTCAGAATCTCGATTACTCCGGCCGGCGTGCACGGGACCAA
Source organism: uncultured Acidobacteriota bacterium (assembly GCA_963842075.1). Taxonomy (GTDB): domain Bacteria; phylum Acidobacteriota; class Terriglobia; order Terriglobales; family Acidobacteriaceae; genus Sulfotelmatobacter. Next base: position 9,909 of record CAWJFA010000030.1, read on the forward strand.
GCCGGGACGCTGGGTCGAAAGAAAGCCGACGTTGACGGGGTGGAAGCCGTCGACATCCTTGGCCGGGTCTACCGCCATAAGTACTTTCTTCGCGTCTACTTGCGGCGGTAGCGGCAGTTGGACGAGGATTCCGTCGATATCATCGCGGCGGTTCAATTCTTCGACTAGCGCTACCAACTCGGCGGTGGTGGAGGTTTCGGGCGGACTGTGCTGTTCGCTGTAGATGCCAACTTCTTCGCAGGCTTTCACTTTTCCACGTACGTAAATTTCCGACGCCGGATTGTGGCCGACCAGGACTACGGCAAGGCCGGGCCGCACTCCTGCGGCAGCCAAGGTCTTTACTACCGTGGCTACTTCGCTGCGGATTTCCTTCGCGATTTTCGTGCCGTCGAGAACTCTGGCAGGCATAATTTCTTTTCGTTGAGATTCTATCTCATGGCGGGTTCTGGTCTTCTCCGGCTCGGTGGTGAATTATGAAAGCTGTTTCTATAATCGAGCTCCGAAAAGCAGCGACTAAAGGCGGCTCACGGGCCGGGCTTTACGGCATGCCCGGATACGAACCTTTGCGTTTTGACCGGCCTGAACGACGTGCCTCGATATGAATCCCTCCGATTTCTGACGTACAATGCTCAACATGATTGCCAAGAGCCTGTTGGAAATTCTGGTTTGTCCGGCCTGCAAGCAGCCCCTCGAGTACCGGCAAAACCCTGAGAGCCTGAAGTGTTCCCAATGCCGCCGCGTCTACGCCGTGAAAGACGACATTCCCATCATGCTCGTCGATGAGGCAACCATCGAGGTCTAGTCAGCCTCGAGTCGATGAAGCAAAACTCCTGGGACGAAGTAGCGCAGAGAAACTCTGCCCTGTCGCCTGCCGTTTCAGGTGCGAGCTCGTTTTACAAATCTCGGCAGCCAGAGACTGTAGTCGACACGGAAGGCGGCCACTCGTCCTGTGTCCTGAAACGACATTCTGTGTCATTTTTCGGGAAACGATGGTTACCTGCGGTGCGGGGCAGAAGCCCGGAATTCCGGTGACCCGGTCCGCAACTTCCGATATCCATAGGGGTTTATGAAGTTAACGAGCGCTGGTTTCCGTAAATGAAACCAGATGGCAGACACGGCAGTTGAATTGCATGCAACTTACGTGGCTGCCAGTGAGTCTAATATGCAACAGGGAGTCGAAGGTCGGAGTCGGAGGTGATGACGGCCATGTTTGAAAACGTGATGAACGAGAGAGCCACTAACGATAAGGACAGGTTCACGACGAAGGAGCTAGCCGCACTGCGCAGCGATCTCATGCAGGGTGGCATGATTGATTCCTACGAGGCCGCTGAACTTCTGCAGGTTTTCCTGATGGGACGGGGCTACGGGGTTTCTCCCAAGGCTGCCTTAGATGCTGCCGGTCGAGTCGAGATGGCGGGATGCGCTATGCCGGTCCTGCAACATGAACTGGAGAATCTTGCGTTGGTAATGTAACCGTGAGGCGATGCGGGCTGGTGACCCCGCAGCGCAAAACGGTAAAGATAACGGTAAAGTTAAAGACTTTGACATTCTGGATCAGCTGATCGAAACAAGATTAACCGACCCAGTTCCACGTAGAAAGCCGGGCCAACCAGCCCGGCTTTTTGGTTTTTAGGAGAGGTTCCCGCGCTCGTAGCTGAGTTCAAGCCACAATGAGCTCCTACTTTTTCTTCGTTACCGCCGCAGCCGCGCGGGCAGCGCGTTCCTGCATGGCCAAGGTCACTACCTGCAGCATGTCGTCCTGCGGCGCGGGCTTGCCGGTCCAGATCTCGAACTGGCGGGCCGCCTGGTGGACGAACATTTCTATGCCGGGAATGATCTGCGCGCCACGCTGCTTGGCCAACTGCAGCAGGCGGGTCTCGGGCGGATCGTAGATCATGTCAAAAACGTAGCGCGCGTTGATTTCTTTTTCCTGCAACGGAGTCTCTCGCATGTTCCCCATCCCCACCGGCGTGGCGTTTATGATCACGTCGAAGGTGTACTTTTTTAGATCGGCGCGTTTTATCGCCCGGGCATGGGCGCGCCGGGCAAGTTTCTGCGCGGCGGGGGTGCTTCGGTTCAGAATGTAGATTTCCGCTCCGCGCTCTCTCAGCCCGAAAACCGCAGCGCGCGCCGCGCCTCCCGCGCCCAGTACCAGAATCTTCGCGTCCTGCAGAGTGCTCAGGCGGCGTTCGAGGGGGCGCACAACACCGGAAGTGTCAGTGTTGAATCCGTAGAGTTTCCCATCCTGGGCGCGGACCACCGTATTGCATGCCCCAATTTTGTCGGTGTGAGAGTCGGTATTGTCGAGATAGGGAAGGATGGCTTCCTTGTACGGCATAGTGACGCTGAGACCATGGATAGGAATCTCGCGCACGCAGTTCAGCAAATCTTTGAGCGTTTTGGCATGCAACGCAAGGTAGACGGCATTGACGTTCTCCCGGCGGAAGGCCGCGTTCATGATGGCGGGCGACAGCGAATGGCTCACCGGATCTCCCGCCACCCCATATACGCGCGTCGCCACATCGACCTGCTCAATTCGATAGACACTGCGCAGTTCCTGCGCGGTGACTTGGCCGGGAGCGGTTTCTTCTCCGGGACTGACGGAAGCGAAGGTAAATACACTGCCAGCCCTCACGCCAAGAACGCGACTGATAATTCCTTGTTCCCCCATGCACAGGCCGATCAGAGAATGGTTGTCGCCTTCGCGTCCCAGGAACTGAATCATGGCAATGTTGTCGGAAAGAGTCGTGGCGGTGGTGACCAACTTGTAAAAGTCTGCCGGGAAAGCGCGCATCTTTTCCAGAGTTTCGTCGAGCTTCCTGGTGCCCCGGAAGTCGTGATAAGAAAGAATCAAGGCAGAGCGGCCTCGCAGCTTCTGCAGCTGCGCCGGCTTGCACTTCTGTGCCGTCTGCAGTTCAACGTCAACCAATTGACACCCGAGGGCCGAGGCCTTTGACAGGATGTCAAGTTGGGAGGCGATTGAGCCGCGAAATTTGCCCCCGCTGGTGGCCCGGCGACACGTGGCGATCACCACCGTGCCAGGGTGGGTTTCGAGGAAATGCTTGACCTTAGGCAGAGCCGAGGCTGGCTTCGAGATGTAATCCAACCTGAACTCCAGGAAGGGGTTATCGCGAACCAGAGCGTCGGCTTTCTCGACCAGTTCTGCGGGATCTACCGCTGTGACCGCGACACAGACCCGCGGCAGGCGCAAGGGCAGCAGGCGGGATGGGGGAGCAGAAATCATCTTGAATCAACGGTTTGAATAATGGTTTGAATCAATGGGTTCGGCGCGAATCTTACAGGGGCTGAATTCCAGATGCAACAGGGATTCAACATTTGGAGCGAAAAAAACCTATTTCCCGGACCGTCTGACACCCTCGTAACCTTGACCCTCCCTTACCCCGTTGTTACCTTCCTACTGAAGCCTTACTTAAATGGCAGCTTTCTAGAGAGGGGGCATGTTGTGTCTCCTCTCGGAGGTAACATGAAGAAAATAGGACTGTTGTTGTTGTTGGCCGCGACGGCAACCTGGGCGCAGTCGGCGGCGGATGCAGCGCCGGCAAACTCGGGTAGCCCGGAGGGAACAATTCTGTCATCGGTCAACTTCCCCACCCAGCGTGTGCAGATGCCCACTTACGCCGATGTTTATTGCTCGGGATTTATCAACCGGCAGACCCTGCCCGACGCCAACTTTGTAGCCGGCGGCCTGCAGACGCCTTCAACTACAAAGTTCGTTCGAGGCGACGTCGTTTATTTGAGGGGGTCCGGATACAGTCTGGGGGCGCAATACGAGATTATCCGAGCTTTGAGGGACATCAACGAGTATGAAATGTATCCCGGGCAGCGCAAGTTGCTCAAGGCTACCGGGCAACCCTATGAGGAAGTCGGTCGTGTGCGCGTGATCGACACCCGCAGCCGAGTCGCGGTGGCGGAAATCGAATATTCCTGTGACCCCATCAATCCGGGGGATACGGCGATTCCTTTCGCGGAGAAGCCGATGGTGTCCTTTCACCCTCCGCTTCGTTTTGACCGCTTTCTACCCACCGGCAGCAAGGTTTCCGGACGGATCGTGATGGGCAAGGACTTTGATTCGGAGCTGTCAACTGGCCAGAAACTTTATTTCAATGTGGGATCGAATCAGGGTGTGAAGGTTGGCGACTATTTCCGCGCAGTGCGGAATTACGAGGAGGACCTGCACGATCCGGTGGATTCACTCTCGTTTAAGGCGGCGATTAGTGAAGACACGCAAAAGATGCAACCGTCCTTCGACCCGAGTATGTTCGGGAAATCAAACGGCCCGGTGATCCACGTGAAAGACCTTCCGCGGCGCGCGGTAGGAGAGATCGTAGTCATCGGCACAACACCCACCACCTCTACCGGGATGATAGTGTTTGCCATGGAAGACCTGCACGCCGGCGATGGCGTGGAATTGGACGAACAGACGCAGATGCAACAACCGCAGTAACCTCTCGCAACAGGACTCAGCCGGGGATGGGAAACTATCCCCGGTTTTATTTTGTGGGTCAGAAGTCGTGAATTAGAAATCGTGGGTTCGAAATCAATGACCACTCTTGTCAGCAAAGATTTCGGCCGTGAAGGCCTCGATGGTCGCCCCGTTTTTCCATGCGTCCACCGGCAATCCTGCTTTACGGCAAGTTTGTTCGAGAAAAGTGAGGCGGTCCCATCCGTGCTCGACCGGGACCTGGGGCAGCAGCAAACCGCGACGGCCGTGCGCACTAATAAGAAGACCGTGGCGTCCGACTTCGATTTCGTCAGCCTGAATGGCTTGCGCAGGGGAGAGAATGCTCAACTGAATTTCGAGAAGCGGCGCCTCGTCTGCAGTGACGGGCGGGAAACGGTTATCGTCAAAGGCGGCGGCCCGCGCGGTTTCCGCTACGGCGCGATAGACCGTGCAAACCGGCAGCACATAGCCGACGCATCCCCGCAATTCACCGTGCAGGTAGAGCGATGTGAAAGCCCCACGAGCTTCGGCAAGGTGAGGCGTGGGTGGATCCAGACAAATCTCTCGATGTTGAAGCTCTGAAGAAATGGAATCGTGCGCCAAGCAAAGCAGCACGCGCCTTTCTTCGAGAGAGAATTCCTGGCCGGAAAATTTCTGACCGGCAGGCGCATGAGCTGCCTCAAGCTCGGCCCTGCCTGGCTGTGAGGAATCCATCGCCCACGGCGGATTAGGTTGTGGAAGCGACATCGGCATCGGCCCCGCGCGGCGCCGGTTGAGGCTTTCGGCGACGGCTCAGGATGAAAGCGCGACGGCGGCGCTTGGACACCCGGCGGTCAATCTTCGACCAGAATGCGGCGAAGTAATCCACCGCTGACACCAGCGATACGCACACTACGAACCAGATCGCGACGTAAGCAATCCAATGCACCGGGAAGATGAAGTTTCCGTAAACCGGCCACTCTTTCCAGCGGTGGTCGAGAATTACGGCGACGACCGAAACGATCTGCACCACCATCTTGAATTTCCCTAATTCGCTGGCCTCGATGGTGAAGCCCCCGGATGCGGCAATGGATCGCAAACCACTCACCAGAAACTCGCGGCCAATGATCAATACGGCGATCCAGGCGGGAACCAGGCTGGGATTGAATTGCACCAGCGTGACGAACGCGGCGGCGATCAGGAGTTTGTCCGCCATGGGATCGAGCAGAATGCCCATGGTGGTGATCTGGCCGCGCTTGCGCGCCAGGTATCCATCGATGCCGTCGGTCATCGACGCGGCAATAAATACTGCCGAGGCCAGCAACTCTTTGGTGCCATGCTCGCTGCTGAAATGATTCGAAGACAAAATCCAGATCAGCAAAGGGATGCTGCAAATGCGAATCAACGTTATGGAATTAGGCAGGTTCACAGCAAGCCGTTTACCGCAGATCGGGGATGTCTCCGGAAGCGCAGCCCGTCGACAATTTGATTATGCTCCACGGTGAGAGGGAAGGCAATCATTAGGCTACAGCAACCCCAAGTGGTCGGGATACTTGGCCTGTAAAGAACTCACCAGGAGTTCGAACTGCGGAAGGCGGCGCAGGTTTTTCAGCCGTGGATCATTCTGAAAAAACGGCCAGCATGCGAAGCCGGTGTCAACGCTGCGTTCCAGCCACTGAAATGCAACTTCGGGCCGATTCAGCAGAGAAAAAGTGCAGGCGATCTGATAATGCGTGTGGTGAGCATGACCGAACGATTTTGGGTTCGTACACGCATGGTTCACGCTTTGCAGCGCCCGATCGGACTCGCCCACGGAGGCGTGCAGCACAGCCTGAAGGCCAGTAATCAGGGGCTCTTCCTGCACGAGGCTTCCGGCCTCGTTGAGCAAGGTGCTGGCCTCTTCCAACCTGCCAGTTAAGGTCGCGAGTTCCAGGGCAAAATGAATGGCGTACTTGCTCTCCGGATTCTCCGCACGCCATTTCTGCAACTCTTCGCGGGCCGATTCGTACTCTCCGCTCCACAAATAGACCTGGCAGATGCTGTGGCTGATGGTTTTTTGAGGATCGAAAGGCCTGCCTCTTTCATACATGGTGCGGGCATGATCAAGCAGACCGACGTGGGCCAGGATCGTCCCCAGACGGTTGTAGGCATGAGGCAAGTTCTTTTGAAGGGCGAGGGCACGCTTGAGTTCCGCCAGCGCCTCGATATGCTGAAAGTTTTTTGACGGTCCCCATAAAAGAAACGCTTTGGCCACATGTCCCTCAGCCAGAGTGCCATCCAGTTCCAGAGCGCGCTGGCAGTGGAATTCGGCCTTCTCCAGCCAACTCCGCCGGGGATCGGTCTCGAAGTGGCGTTTGGTACACACTAACGAGAGAATCGCATGTGCGAGCGCAAAGCCGGAGTCGCGAGCGACTGCATTCATCAGGGGCTGGGTGGCTTCCTCCAGCAGCCTGGGGTCACCCGATGAACTAAGCCGGTAGCCCTGGATGAACTCAGCGTAGGCCATCGGATCCCGGCTGTAGCGAGTGCGGCCTAGCCGGCTCGGCTCCTGAATAGGACGCTTTAGCGCTCTGGCCGTATGAGCGGCAATGTCGTTAACGGGATCGAACGGGCGGTTGATGTCGAGAACAAATTTCTTGCTAAAGCAGACGCACTGAGAATGGGAGTCGAAGAGTTCCACTGACAGACGCAATTCATCTTTTGAAGCCTGAATAGCACCGTGGATGATAAACCGCACGGCCAGCCGCAAAGCAATTTCTGGCGGCGTCGTACCGGTAGGCACGTTCAAAGTTGTTGAGATCGGCAGGACATCAACACCCTCGAGATTGGCCAAACGTGAAATCAGAGAGTCGGCGAAACCGAGAGAGATGCCATTTTCATCCTGGGTATTGCCGAGAAGCAGAGGTGGAATCACAGCAAGCGACGGGTAGGCACTCCGCGAGGTATGGTCTGCAACTGGCGTATTATCGTTGGAACTTTCAGTGGAATCGGAAGATGAATGGAGGGGACTGATAAGGCGGATGGGTCCGACGAAGCGGTAACCTTTGCCTACTACCGTTTCCAGAAAATATGGTTTGGCAGCGTCGTCGCGTAGCGCTCTACGAATTTTCCGTACGATGTTGTTAATGTTGCGCTCGGTGTCGATGAAGAGACCAGACTGCCACAGTTTAGCCACGATATCCTGACGCGAAACCAGCTGACCGCGTCGGCGGACGAGGAAGGTCAGCAGTTCCATCGATTTCTTTTCGAGTTTTACTCTGCTACCAGCGCGGCGAAGCTCGTAGCGGCCAAGTCGAGCTCGACATCGCCGACCTTCGAACCAGATCGTGAGCCGATCTTTTTTGAGTCGAGCTTTCTTGGTCCGAGCTTTGTGGATAAACCCATAAAGGCCAGCAGCCTACGAAGATACACGAAAAATACATAAAAACTACCCCTGGCTTATTGCCACATTCCAAGAATCGCGAGATAGTGTCTGCCCATGAGTTAAAAGGACTAGAGTGAGGAGGAATTAGGATGAAACGAATTCTGAGCTTGTGTTTGATTTTGGCGCTATTTGCAGCGATGGGATGGATGAAACATGCCGGCAACTTTGGTGTTATGGCGGCTTCCACCTCTGCCGAGAAGAATGCGTTTACACCGGATGCGATCCCCTACGGTCCGGCACCGCCATTTATGGCGCCGGGAGCGCAACTTGCCGTGCTCGAAGGTAATCCTATGGCATCCAGCGGTGACTACACCGTGCGTGTGAAGATGCCAGACGGATACCGAATCGCGCCACACTGGCATCCCAAACGCGAGAACGTCACGGTGATTTCAGGGACGTTCAAAGTGGGGATGGGAGACCGTTTTGACGAGGGCAGCATGATGAGCTTTCCGGCGGGTAGCTTTGCCTATCTCGATCCCGAGATGCACCACTACGCGATAACCAGCGGGGAGGTGGTGGTCCAGATTCACGGTGTGTCGCCGGTGCAATTCAATTACATCAATCCTGACGATGATCCCAGCCGGAAGCGATAGATCTGCCTGTGGCTATTTGGGCCCGGCCGGCGACATCGTACCGGCCTTGGGCTGCTTGGCGATGATCTGATCTTTGATTTTGTCGTAGGTTGACTGCGGAATGATCTTTTTGTGAACCAGGTCGAGCTTGGTACGGTAGGGCCGGCCGGCAATGATTTTTTGAGAGTAAGCGTCGCCGATGCCGGGAAGCGCCTTGAGTTGGTCGGCAGTTGCCGTGTTGATGTCGAGCTTATCGGCGGCTGTGGCTTGCGGAGCGGCCACTGCGAAAGATTGGATGGGGATGTCTGCCGGCAATAAGAAGAATGCGAACAGAAGGGGCAGGATGAGCGAGATTAGCTTCCCAGGTCTAGAGTTCATGAATCCTCCTTCGTTGATGTACCTCAGCGGCTGAAGCCGGCTCTGAGCTGGATCTGTTAATGCAGCGCTGAAGCGCTGCTCCACCCAAACTGGCGCTGCTCCACCCAAAATCTTACGCGTAGATTCCGCGCTGACGGATGGTATAGGCCACGCGATCGATGGCCAACATGTAGGCGGCAATGCGATTGTTGACTTTGTGAGTTTCGGCGTAGCGAACCACATCTCCGAAAGATGAGATCATGATCTCTTCCAATTGTTCGTTCACAACTGATTCTTTCCAGAAGTAGCCCTGGCGGTCCTGTACCCACTCGAAGTAGGAAGTGGTCACGCCGCCGGCATTAGCCAGAATGTCTGGGATCACGAATACTCCCTTGTCGGTGAGAACATCGTCGGCGGCCGAAGTAGTAGGGCCGTTCGCGCCCTCGGCGAGGATGCGGCACTTCACGCGATCGACGTTGCGGGAGGTGATGACGTTCTCGGTGGCCGCGGGAATCAGGATTTCGCAATCGGTCGTCAGCAAATCCGCCGGATCATACTTTTCTGCGTCCGGGAAGCCGTGCACCGTGCCATTTTTCTGGCGGAATTCAACCAGTTTGTTCAGGTCGATTCCGTTCTTGTTGTAAAGGCCGCCATCCACTTCGGCGATGCCCACAACTTTGTATCCGGCTTGATGCATGAGCTGCGCGGCGTTCGAGCCAACGTTGCCGAAGCCCTGCACAATCACTCGACTGCTCTCGCGCGACAATCCAAGCTTTTTGATGGCCTCGTCGCAGACCACCATTACACCGCGGCCGGTTGCCTCGCGGCGCCCGCGCGATCCCCCTATATTGATGGGTTTCCCAGTGACGCACGCCGTAACCGTCTGCCGCATGTGCATGGAATAGGTGTCCATCATCCACGCCATGATCTGCTCGTTGGTGTTGACGTCGGGCGCCGGCACGTCTTTTTCCGGGCCGATGAATTCGATCAGCTCCGAGGTGTAGCGCCGGGTCATGCGCTCGATCTCGCCCATCGACATCTTGTGCGGATCGCAGATCACTCCACCCTTAGCTCCGCCGAATGGAATGTTCACCACGGCGCACTTCCACGTCATCCAGCTGGCCAGCGCCCGCACTTCGTCGAGCGTTACGTCCGGCGCGTACCGGATCCCGCCTTTGGCCGGACCTCGCGCAATGGAGTGCTGCACGCGAAATCCGGTGAAAACCTCCAGGTGGCCGTCATCCATCTGAACCGGGATGTAGACCGTGAGTTCGCGATTCGGATAGCGCAAAACTCGCCACAGTCCCTCATCGAGGTTCAGCTTTTGCGCCGCCAGGTCAAAACGCGCCCGCTGTGATTCCCACGGATTGCTTTCTTTGTCGACGTGGGCGTCGGTGGCCATCGTGGTCATGAATTTCTTCTCCGGAATGATTGCGATTCAAGCTGTTGGCCAGCTCCGGGACGAGTTCCCAGGATGATTGGGCAAACGTTCAGAGTATATGAGCAGGAACAGAGGGAAGCAAGGTCACGCGGGGATTCCTACCAGCTGTAGCTTTGAACGATGAGGCTGAGCGTCACATCTCTTGCCCCGAGTGGAACATAGCCTTCGCAGTGATCCGGCCGAGGTCTCCCGCAGAGGATTTCGATTTCCCGCGCCGGCCTGCATGTCGGGATTCGCCGGCAATATTCCAAAGGTGCACAGCCGCATAAGCACGCCACGGTCGCCAGGCTTCGGCGCGCCGCTCCAGTTCGCGCGCGCTCTTCAAATCCAGCGCTCTCATAAGACCAAGGTCGTTGCTGGGAAATGCATCGGGCTCTCCCAGGGCGCGGATCGCGACATATTGTGCGGTCCACTGGCCGATGCCGGGAATTTCACAAAGCCGGGCAAGAAAGTCGTTGGCATCCACGATACCCTCAAAGCTGATGCGCCCATCGCGCACTGCTCGCGCGAGAATCCTGATGGTCTCGGCGCGCGCTTTCGGCAGGCCGATGCCTGCTAAATTGGCGTCGGCCAGAACCTCAGGCGGCGGAAAAATATGAGTGATGCCGTCCGCCGCGGAAAAGGGCTGGCCGAAGGTTTTGACCAGCCGTCCCGCGAGCGTTGACGCCCCTTTGACGCTAACCTGTTGCCCCAGTATCGCGCGAACGGCGAGTTCGAAGCCGTTCCAGCATCCCGGAATTCTTAAACCTGGATGAGCCTGAATTCGGGCAGCCAGCACGGGATCAGTTTTTAGACTTTTCACGATCGCAGTCCAATCGGCGTTCAGATCGAACATGGCCCGAATGCGCTCGGTAATAAAAAAAAGCGAACGAGGATCGCCAAACTCCACGCGGACCGCCAGAGCGTGGTGCGATTCATCCAGCGAAATCTCAAAGTATCCGTAATTCTTATGCAAAGAAATGGACCGGCGATAAGATTCCCCTACGACAGCTTCGACGCCCGGAATGGCGCGAGCCGCCAGAAAGGCCAGCATTCCCTTCCAGTCATACGGAGGACGAAAGCGAAGTCGAAATAGATATTGATTTTCTGGTTGCCTCTGCTTCTGCCGAGCCAGGTGCCGTATTTGAGTCGGGGTCCGGTGGTAGACGGTAAGAATGCCAGCGTTGAACCGCCGCACGCAGCCGAAGCCTGAAGCCAGGGCGATCTGCGTCATCGGCAAGTTGGTCTCGTCGATCAGTTTTTTGGCAAAGTGCAGACGGCGGGTGCAAGCCACGGCGGTTGGCGTTGCCCCCAGATGCTTAAGAAACAACCGGCGAAGATGCCGCGAGCCAACTCCCAGTCGAGCCGCAAGAACTTCCACTCCGCCGTCTTCAAGCCCGCCTTCACCAATAAGCCGCAGAGCTCGCGAAACCGTATTGGAGGTTCCCATCCACGCCGGAGTGCCGGGCGAGCATTCAGGACGGCAGCGCAAGCAAGGACGGAAGCCCGCTTCAGCTGCGGCCGCCGCGGTCGCGAAATAACGGACATTCTTTTCTTTGGCTGTGGGCGCCGGACAAATCGACCGGCAATAAACACGGCTGCCCACCACGCCGATGAAAAATTTGCCGTCAAAGCGCGGGTCACGCGAGAGTCTGGCCCGCGAACATATTTGCCAATCGAGCTGCATACGGCGAACTCATCATAGCTGCGTCATGGCCGTAATGTAGACGTTTTCGGACCACGCTCCCGCTGCGTCAGGTTGGCCGTTCTCCGGGCAAATCTCGGGTTAAGGCACATCGTTAAGGCAAATCGACAGCCAAGTCCGGAAACGTCCAGCTATTCGATATCGAAGTCCGCCAACGTCCAACCCTCTTAAACCGCCCCGCCTATCTTGCGTGAAACGGGTCACCCTGGGTGCCCCCAGTCATTTCCCAAGAGGAGTAAAAAATGAAATCCAGAGTTCTGACATGCATCGCTGCGATCAGCTTTTTCGCTACTTTGATATTTACGATTGCGGTCACTGGGCAAGAGGCCTCGGCAGAGAAAAAATCTGCCGACTACTTCGTGTTCAATCTTGGCCCTTCGCTGGGAGGAACAATCAGCGCAGCCAGTAGCGTCAACAACCGGGGCTGGGTGAGCGGAGGTGCATACCTGCCGGGCGACAACACCGAGCATGCCGTACTGTGGGTGGGATCACCAGTTGACCTGGGCACTCTGGGTGGACCCAACAGCAATGTGGCGTGGCCGAACCATGACAATCGGGGAGCGATCGTAGGCATCGCTGAGACGGCTGACCTAGATCCCTTAGGCGAGCATTGGAGTTGTTCAGCTTTCTTTCCCACCGTCACGGGTCACATATGTCTCGGCTTCGTCTGGGAGAACGGGGTGATGTCTGCGCTGCCCACATTGGGAGGCAACAACGGTTATGCCGCCGGAGCCAATAGCCGCGGACAAATTGTGGGATGGGCTGAAAACACAATTCACGACCCAACCTGTGTTCCTCCACAAGTCCTTCAGTTCGAAGCTGTCATCTGGGGGCCGAAAATCGGACAGATGCAACAGCTGCCCCCGCTTTCTGGCGACCCGGATTCCGCCGCTACGGCGATCAATGACGAGGGGCAGGTCGTCGGCATCTCCGGTACTTGCGACAATTCTGTTGGCGAGTTCTCCGCCGCCCACGCTTTGCTCTGGGAAAACGGCAAGCCCATCAACCTCGGCAGTTTGGGAGGCGTAGCCTGGAACACACCGGCCGCCATCAACAATCGTGGTCAAATTGTAGGCTTCTCCGACTTGCCGGGCGACGAAAGTGGCACACCTAACTTTCACGCTTTCCTTTGGAGCCGAAACCGAGGCATGCAAGATCTCGGAACGCTTCCCGGAGACGTTCTGAGCATAGCCTACGGTATCAACGACGAAGGGCAGATCGTAGGGCAGTCAATCGCCGCAAACGGAAACTCTCGCGCATTCATTTGGCAGAATGGTGTGATGACAGACCTCAATACTCTGATTGCACCAGGCTCATCTCTTTCGCTTCTCTACGCCAACGACATCAATGATCAGGGAGCGATCGTTGGCCAAGCTTACGACTCGAGTACCACTGATTCGCCCGCCTTTCTGGCAGTCCCGGAATACGATGGAGACGGCAGCAAAGCGGCCCTTTCAATGTTCGGAGGCAACGGCAATTCGACCAACCTTATTCCCGAGGCCGTACGCAAACAATTTGTGCGTCGTCTCGGGATCGCTCACTTTCAAGGCGACTGATCTACAACAAAACTGATCTACAACAAAAACGAGCGCCGGTAAACGAAAGATAATTTGCGATCGAAACGCAAGCGATCAGAAAGAGGGTAGGAGCAATCTCACTTACCCTCGACCGCTTTCCGGCAATCCTTTTCACTCGCTCTCGTCGGCGCAACGTACGTCACATATTCTCGCGTACAACCAGAAACCGTGCGTCCCTCGCGTTCTTGCCGAATGGCTCGCCAAATTTTCTTTGACTAGAAATCTTTTTCTTCTTCCACAGACCCGTTTCGCGGTAATATTCACCTATTGAGAGTTGGCCATCCATTTCCACGATGATCGCTCTTAGCCTTCCCCCAGGAGGTAGTAGATGTATCGCCCCTATTCCAGTTCCTTGGCGGACTCGCATCCGTTCTTGGACGTTCAGTCCCTGCTCCGCAACATCGCGCAGGATTTCGTTACTTCGTTTAACACCGGCAACTACGACCAGGCTGCCGCTTTCTTCGCTCAGGATGGCGCATTTATGGCGCCACATTACGAACCCGCCTATGGACCCAAGGCGGTCGAGCGCCTGCTTCGCCAGTTCGGAGAGGCCGGATACGAAGACCTTCGCCTGGAAACCGTCCGCGTCGAATCCTCCGGCGAAATGGCCATGGAGATCGGGCGCTACAGCGTCGCCATCCGCCAGCCCGACGGCACCATCCTTGCCGACCGCGGCAAGTACGTTAAAGCTTGGCGCCGCCTGGGCGTGTGGTTAATCGTCGCGGATTGTTGGAGCAGCAACCTTCCTGCGCCTCGATAGGATTGCAGAGGCAGCAGCTTACAGTGTCAAAACAGAGTTCTGTGAGAAATTACTCTGTTGGCGCGTCATGACTTAGGCGTTACTCTTGATACGATCAGCAACATTTGGCCCGTTTGATTCACAATCAATCTATTCCTTCTATTCCTTCTATTCCTTGCGATGAGCCAATGTAGTTACGCAAATTTGGCTCACGTGCAGTTCCTCCGACCTTCTTTTCGTGCTAAAATAAAGCCAGCTTCCGTACTATGTAACACCTTATAGATACAGTCAGTTACAGCTTTTTGACCGCCTATGGTTTGTCTGGGGGTTGATAGCTGACAGACGCGAATAATCATGCCTGACGATCAAAATCCCGAACTCCCCCTGACTCCTCCACCGCCGGGCGGCGATGGCAGTCCCGGCGCCCTGCACATTCAACCCGTCAACATTGAAGACGAGATGCGCAAGTCGTATCTCGACTATTCGATGTCAGTCATTATCGGCCGCGCCCTGCCCGATGTCCGCGACGGACTCAAGCCCGTCCACCGCCGCATTCTCTACACCATGCAGCAGATGGGTCTGCAGCCCAATCGTGCCACGCGCAAGTGTGCCCGAATCGTCGGCGACGTCATGGGCAAATACCATCCCCATGGCAACCTCGCGGTGTACGACGCTTTGGTTCGCCTGGCGCAACCCTGGAGCATGCGCTACCCGTTAATTTTCGGACAGGGAAATTTCGGCTCTGTCGATGGCGATCCTCCAGCGGCCGATCGCTACACCGAAGCCAAACTCAACCAGGTAGCCACCGCGCTGCTCGAAGATCTGGACAAAGAAACCGTCGACTTCCGTCCCAACTACGATGGCAGCGAGGTTGAACCCGACGTTCTACCAACTCGAATTCCGAACCTGCTGATCAACGGCTCTGACGGAATCGCCGTCGGCATGGCCACAAAAATTCCTCCGCATAACTTGACCGAGATCGTCGACGCCACTATTACGCTGATTAACGACCCCAACGCCCAGCTCGCGGAAATTTTAAAATTCGTTCAAGGCCCCGACTTTCCAACTGCGGGCATCATTCACGGGCGGGCTGGCGTCTTCGAAGCCTACCGCACAGGCCGCGGGCGCTTCATGATGCGCGCCAAAGCCGCCATCGAAAACATCAACAAAGATCGTCAGGCCATCATCGTCACCGAAATACCCTATCAGGTAAACAAAGCCCGCCTGGTCGAGCGCATCGCGCAACTGGTCAACGACAAGGACATCGAAGACATTTCCGACGTTCGCGACGAAAGCGATCGCGACGGCATGCGCATCGTGGTCGAACTCAAACGCGGCGCCGAGCCTCAGATCGTTCTCAACCAGCTCTTCAAACATACGTCCATGCAGGAAGGTTTTTCCATGATCCTGCTGGCTGTGGTCAACGGACAGCCGCGCGAAATGGGGTTGATCCAGGCCATCAAGCATTTCATCAATCACCGCGTTGAGGTGGTCCGCCGCCGCACCGCATTCCTGCTGCAGAAAGCCAGAGACCGCGAGCACATTCTCGAAGGCTATCTCAATGCCCTCGATCATCTCGACAATGTCATCACCATCATCCGCGCCAGCGCCAACCGCGCTGACGCCCGCGAAAACTTAGTCGCCTACTTCGGCGGCAAGAAAATCGATATCAACACCACCGGCCGAGCTCCTAAGATCGATGCTGAGAAACCGTTTACCGCGCGCCAGGCCGAGGCCATCCTCGAACTGCAGCTGCACCGGCTCACCAAGCTTTCGATCGACGAAATTTCCAACGAACTGAAAGAAGTCCGCGGGCGCATCGAAGACTACGAATCCATCCTCGCCTCCGAAAAGAAACTTCGCAGCGTCATCATCAAAGAACTTGAAGAAGTAAAGGAACTCTACGGAGACGAGCGCCGCACCCGCATCGAAGACGAAGCCGCAGAAATCGTTCTCGAAGATTTAATCGCCGACGAGCAGGTAGCCGTGACCTTCAGCCACTCCGGCTACATGAAGCGCACGCCAATCTCCACCTACCGCATGCAGCGCCGCGGTGGAACCGGACGAACCGGCATGAAGACTCGCGACGAAGATTTCGTCGAGCATCTCTTCATTGCGTCCACTCACGCCTATATTCTTATCTTCACCAATAAGGGCCGCGTTTACTGGCTCAAGGTCTACGAAATTCCGGATGTCAGCGCGGCAGGCAAAGGAAAGCACATTGGCAACTTGATTGGCCTGCAACCTGGCGAAACTGTGCGCACCATGCTGGCGGTGCGCAATCTCGAAGAAGAAAACAAATTCATTTTCTTTGCCACCCGCAACGGCCTGGTGAAGAAATCTGAACTCCGCGAGTTTATGCACGTCCGCTCCAATGGCATTAATGCCATCAATATCGAAGAGGGAGACGAACTTGTCGCTGCCCGCATTACAAACGGCAACCAGATCGTCTTCATTGCCTCCCATGAAGGCATGGCCGTGCGCTTCGACGAGAACCACGTGCGCTCCATGGGACGCGCCGCGTACGGCGTCAACGGCATTAATTTGGAAGAGGGAGATTACGTAGTAGGTATGACGGTAACTCCAAAGCCCGGGGCTGCTCCGGTTGGGGCGCCCGCTGCAGGCGAAGACGTTCTGGCTACCGGCGGCGCCATTACGGCTGCGGGAGAAGCGCCCGCCGAGGGTGCGCCCGCGCGGGAAGCCGTGGATCTAACTCAGAAAGGCACCCTTATTCTTTCCGTGACCGAGAACGGATACGGCAAGCGTACTCCCGCCGACGAATACCGGCTTACAAACCGCGCCGGCAAGGGTGTGATCAACGTGAAGACCACGGAGCGAGTCGGCAAAGTGGTCGCCATCGCGCTGGTGGATGAAACCTCTCAAGTCATGCTCATCAGCCACTACGGCAAAATCATCCGCATGGATTCGAAAACCATCCGCGAGTCTGGCCGCAACGCACAAGGGGTCCGACTCCTGCACATGGAACCCGGCGATCGTGTAGCCGCTGCCGTAGTGCTGGCGCCTGAAGAAGAACCGAATGGCAACGGAGGCACTTTGCTTCAGTAGCGAAATCTTGGGTTACAATTGTTAGGCCTTGAGGGGGGCGCGAGAAATCGCGCCCCTTTTTCTTCGCTGCATGACCAGGTATGTCTATGACCACCGAAGCTATTGTGATTGGTTTCACTGGCGCCTTCGGTAGCGGATGCACCGAATCCGCGAAACACCTACGGGACGAGCGCGGGTTCAAGTATGTCGCGCTGTCCACTCCTCTTCGCGTTCTTTGGTCGAAAGAACACGGCTCAGCCGATCCCCAACGCTTCGACCTCCAGAAGCTCGGCGATCAGCTAAGGAAGGACCAAGGCCTCGGCAGCCTAATTGACATGGCATTGTCAGACCTTCCTGGCTCAGAAAAGCGCATCGTTATTGATGGAATACGAAACCTCGGTGAAATCAACCGACTGAGGGAACGTTATGGCTATCGCTTCACTCTGTTTTCAATACTTTCCTCCCCAGATGCCCGCTGGAGCCGGATCAGCTCCAAATATACTGACAGGAAGCTAACGCGAAACGACTTCGATGATGATGACGAGCGAGACCGGGACGAGGAGACTCCTTACGGCCAACAAGTAGAGCTTTGTTTAGATAAGGCTGACATTCTCATAAACAACCAGGACTCTGTGTCGCTCGGCGAGTTCAAGAAGAAGATCCTCGACTACGCCGACCTGGTTCTTGGAACCAAGCCCCGTGGCGCAACTAAACCGGAGATTTTGATGAGTATGGCTTTCGCGTCATCACACAGTTCGAAATGCCTCAAACGGCACGTGGGGGCTCTAGTTGTCGACACGCGAGGACAAGTCGTTGGTGTGGGATATAACGAGAACCCTCTTGGTACAAACCCTTGCGTAGAAGAGCCTACGTACGATGGCAAGTGTTATCGAGATATTATCCGAAATTCTCATTTCGAAGACCTCGCCGCCCGTGGAGCAAGGTGCCCAAAGTGCGGCGAACCTCTCAAACACAAGGACGGACCGCCATGGCGGTGTATGGCGTGTCAGGAAAAAGCCCAAAAGACCAATCTTGAGACTTTCTTCTTTCCGGATAGGGCTATGTCGTGGTGCACTGCGGTTCATGCCGAGGTAAGCGCCATACTTGCCGCTGCCGAGAGGGCGAGGGGAGGAACGCTTTATACGACAACTTTTCCGTGCTTTCAGTGCGCAGAAAAAATCACACAAGTCGGGATCAAAACCATATATTTCTCGGAAGCATACCCGGACTCACACAGCGGGAAACGCCTGGAGCTTTCTGGAATCGAGCTAAGACAATTCGAGGGAGTTCGCTCTGCGAGCATCGAACGTTACTTCCCGCGACCTAGCTAGCTTGGGCAAGCCTTTTCTCGGTGCTCTCGCTCTTCGAGTTGCTGCTTTCATCCTTGCTGCGCTCCTTCTTCGGCTCAGGTGGGCGGACCCGTATGTAGCCTGAGAACCCAGAAGAAAATACCGAAGAGCTTATTTTCACTTCTGATTTTGACGACACGCTCATCACTCTCCCAATAATTTTGGCGAAGTAAGCTAGAACAGATGCATTGTTGATAACAGATGACGGGACTCTCGTCTACGACGCATTTTCAATTCCATGTCCTCACTGTGTAAAAATCGGGCCTTTTGCCAATAGGGGAACCAAACATGACACCTGCTCCCTACCTCGCCCCTTACTTCCGATTAATCTCCCGCGAAAACTCGATTATAGAATTCAGCAGCGTTCCATAGCCCACTCACCGCCATCGCGCGTCCACCGTTGGCAAAAACGTTCTCCGGACTCGGTCCCACGCGTTGAAGTCACTCTGGCCGCAACGCACAAGGGGTCCGACTCCTGCACATGGAACCCGGCGATCGTGTAGCCGCTGCCGTAGTGCTGGCGCCTGAAGAAGAACCGAATGGCAACGGAGGCACTTTGCTTCAGTAGCCGGGGAGATATCTATCTAGTTGCGAGCGAATCCCCCTGCGACATGCAGTCAGGCCGCGCTGACCGACTCGGTTTCTTGTATCCTGCAGTCTTGAACATCCCTCTGCCAGTTGAGTGGTCTGGACAAAGCAGCGTACAACCTGCTCTCATAAGCATCGCATCGCAGGAGTGAGCGAAAGCCGGAAGCGAATAATTTGAGCCGGCAGGTCAGAGCCTGGCCGCTGCAATGGGATGATGCGCAAGGGAACGGCCCCTTTTTCTTTGCCGTGACCGTATGATAGAGAACGTTCGGTTGCAGTGCCGGATGTGCCGGCATCCCAGTATTATTGTTCTTCGTTTTCAAATTCTCTCAGGAGTCAGGAATGCTGCAGAAGGCATTGGGTCTGGTGTTTGTGATGGCAAGCGTAGCGGCATGCATCGGATGTAGTACGTCGAGCCACTTCTTATTTGCCACCCTCCCCGCTGCGAGTCAGGTTGCAGTCTATCGGGAAGATCCCACCGCTGGAGTGCTCACGCAAATCTCGGGCAGTCCTTACACGGTCGGTGACGGAGCGCAATCGCTGGTCCTCCATCCTTCTGGAAAATTCTTATATGTAGCAAATCCTGGGCAGAACGAGGATGACATTTCGCTGTTCACCATTGCCAGCAACGGCGTATTGACCGAGGTCTTTCCCCGGACATCGGTTGCGCCGCTGGGCTCGCAGCCGCAACTCCTGATTATGGACTCCACCGGCGCGTACCTCTATGTGGAAAATTCTGGATCGAACAACATCTCCGTTTTCTCAATCGATGCCTCAAATGGCGCGCTCACACCGGTGGCTGGTTCTCCGTTTTCGATCGGATTAGCACCACTGAACATGCGGCTCACGCCATCGGGAAAGTTTCTCTATGTCAGCGCCGCGAGCCAACCCCTTGGTTTGATCGTAGGCTTCAGCGTGAATGCAGGGAAACTCCAGGTGCTTAGTCCTCTCACCAGCACCTTTGGCGTCAATCCGTTCGGGCTTGCAATCGATCCGGGCGGCAAGTATCTCTACGCGGCAAATACCTCGTCAAATTCCATCTCCATCTTCACTATTGAAGCGTCGGGGGCCTTGCAAGAGGTTTCTGGATCTCCTATCAACGATGCTTACAATGATCCAGTTGCGCTGATGTTAGATCCCAAAGGCCAGTTCCTTTACGTCGCGAATCAGGCCTCCAACAACGTTGCGGTGTATTCGATCAATTCCAGCACCGGACTGCCGGTGGGACTTACAACTTCCACCACTACGTTTTCCTTCATAACGGAAACGAGTCCCAGCGTTCTAGCTGCAGATCCGACGGGGAATTATTTGTTTGTGGGCAATCAGGGCTCCTCGGCGGGAATTCAATCATTCCATGTAAGCAGCGGAAATTTGAATCCTATCTTCACTTATGGCGTCGGCAATACACCCAGTTCCATTGCTGTACTGCCCTGATTCAGAAAAGGTTAAAGGGCGATTTTGCCGGGCTGCGAAGGCCTTTTACTAAGCAATGACAAACAAAATTTCGCAACTCTGCGACAATAGCTAAGCCGGCGCTGGTCCCCCTGCGGGCAACCCTCACGGGAGGTCAACCATCGAAACTCAAGAAGCTTTCGGGTTCGGTTGGCTGTGGGATGGGTTCAGTACCGAGACTGACTTCAGGACACTGAATCCATGAGGATCGCCAGCGCAGCAAGCGCATTCCCGAAGCATTACTACTCCCAGAAAGTTCTCCTTGAGCGCCTCCAGGACTATTGGGGAAATGAACTCAAGAACCCCTTGTTGCTGGCACGGCTGCACCGCAATGTAACCGTGGATGGCCGTTATCTCGCGATCCCCGCGGAACAGTACGTCGACATTAAGACCTGGGGCGAGGCCAACGATATCTGGATCAGGGTGGCGCAGGAATTGGGCGAGCAGGCACTCTGCCTTGCGCTTCACAATGCTGGGATGAAACCGGAAGACATCGGAGCGTTGTTGTTCACGACCGTCACAGGCGTTGCAAGCCCATCCATCGATGCTCTGCTCATCAACCGCATGGGACTACCAACCAATATTCGACGCACGCCGATTTTTGGCCTGGGATGCGTGGCTGGCGCCGCCGGAATCGCGCGCGCTTCCGATTATGTCCGCGCATATCCTTCGCAGGCTGCAGCCCTGGTGTCGGTCGAGCTGTGCTCGCTCACGCTTCAGCGCGAGGATTTGTCGGTGGCGAACCTGATTTCGTCCGGACTTTTCGCCGATGGAGCTGCCGCTGTGATTGTGAAGGGCGCGGAATTCGAATCGTCTCCGCCTGAAGCTTCCGGACCGAAAATTCCAGGACCAGAAATTCTTGCCACCCGCTCCGTCTTTTATCCCAGCACCGAGGAAATGATGGGCTGGAACATTTCCGAGAAGGGCTTCCGCATCCTGCTGTCGACTGAGGTTCCGAATCTGATTCGAGAAAACCTCGGCCGGGATGTTGACGATTTTCTGGCGGACCAGGGACATACCCGAAGCGACTTAAAGAGTTTTGTTATGCACACGGGGGGGCCGAAGGTGCTGGAAGCCTCGGCGGCGGCGCTAGGGTTGCATAATGGAGAGCTCGATGCCTCATGGGACTGCCTGCGAAAGGTTGGGAATCTTTCTTCGGCTTCCGTGCTAGTCGTGCTTGAAGATGTGATGAAGAACCGGCGCCCGGAACCCGGCACTCTAGGTTTGCTGGCGGCGATGGGGCCCGGCTTCTGCTCCGAGCTTCTACTTCTGCGATGGTGAGGTCAGGCGGTTGTTGGATTCGACAGATGTTTTCGTAATCGGTGGCGGCCCAGCCGGGCTGGCAGCGGCGATTGCCGCCCGCCAGCAAGGATTGAGTGTAGTGCTGGCCGATGGAGCCAGGCCGCCGATTGATAAGGCGTGCGGCGAGGCGCTGATGCCGGACGCGGTTGCCGCGCTCGAACGCCTGGGGGTTACGGTGCCCGTGGCAGACACCTGCGCTCTTCGCGGTGTGCGCTTTCTCAGCTCTGATTTGTCGGCTGAAACGCTCTTCCCTTACGGCGCTTGCGGCATTGCGGTTCGGCGGACCACACTGCATCGCATTATGAGCGAACGTGCTGCAGGCCTGGGAGCTGAGCTGCTTTGGCAGCGCGCCGTCACGGCGATTTCCGGCGAAGAAGTTCATCTCCTGGACCGCAAGGTCCGCGCCAAATGGATCATAGGTGCCGACGGCGCTAACTCCCGCGTACGCCGGTGGGCGAACCTCGATGCCCACTCGCGGACCGACCTCCGTTATGCGTTCCGACGGCATTATCGCGTGTCGCCCTGGACCGACCGAATGGAAATCTATTGGGGCCAACACAGTCAGGCTTACGCCACAGCCGTGGACAGCGAACAGGTCTGTGTGGCGGTAGCCTCGCGCCATTCCGAGCATCGCCTTGAAGACTCGCTACCAGAGTTTCCCGAACTCGACGCTCGCCTGCGCGGCGCTGAACCGGTCTCAATCGAAAGAGGGTCGGTGTCTGCGAATCGAAAACTGAGGCGCGTATGGCGGGGGAACGTCGCCCTGATCGGCGATGCATCTGGCACCGTTGATGCAATCACCGGCCAAGGTCTGGGCCTTGGGTTCAGCCAGGCAGTGGCATTGGCGCACGGTCTTAGGGCTGGCAACCCCTCCATTTATGAGGATGCACACCGGCGCCTGGCCCAGCGCCCCCTGCTGATGGCGCGATTGATGCTCACGCTCGACGGCCGTCCTCGATTCCAGCAACGAACTCTCCAAGTTTTTCGCCAGCGTCCCGAAATTTTTCGCAGACTGTTGGCGCTTCACGTGGGGACCCTCTCGCCGTTTCATCTCGCTCTCGATAGCCTTACCCTGGGATGGGGGCTGCTGACTGCCTAACGCGATGAAAGGGGATGCGCAGGCTACTCGGCGAAATCGGGTGTACCTTGCGTTGCTGGCTGCGGTTGCGTTTCTTGCGGTTTTCCGGATTCCATGCGCAGCGCAGGATGTGGCACTTCAGCTCGATCCTCAGCAGACAACCATCAATTTCAAACTCGGCGATGTACTCCACACAGTTCGCGGATCCTTTCACCTGAAGCAAGGTTCGCTGCGTCTCGATCCCGCTTCGGGCAAGCTCACAGGCCAAGTAGTGATCGACGCAAAGAGTGGCGAAAGTGGAAATGGGATGCGCGACCGGAAAATGCATCGGGAAGTGTTGGAGAGCGACCGCTACCCGGAAATTGCGTTCCGTTCGGATCGCGTCGAAGGAACTGTGTCCGTCCCAGGGAAATCCTCAATCCGGGTGCACGGAAATTTCACCATACACGGACAAGACCATGAATTGACGATCCCCGCTCAGGTAGAAATGTCCGCGAATCGGTGGACGGCGACCTTTCACTTCACGGTGCCCTATGCAAACTGGGGAATGAGAAATCCGAGCACTCTTTTTCTTCGAGTCAGCGAATCTGTCGACATCGATGTGACGGCCGCCGGAACTCTTAATCAGGCCTTGAAGTAATTACATCTCGCCGTGAATCAGAATCCATCCAGCGGGCGGATTCCCGTGCCTTCTGTGCATTCATAGCATCGCCCCGGCGTCAGGTTCTTGAATTCCTCTGTTCTGCCATTCGGCCACACAATGACAGCGCTTTCCACTCGATCGCGTTTTTCAAGGCCAAAGGTGACCGGAAGTTCAGATTGCGAAAGATAACTGGAACCGCTCTTCACCGTGCGCGACTGGCTCAACCCACCGGAGACGATGCGCACGGTTGCGCCGATGCCATCGCGGTTCGACCTGGTGCCTACCAACCGAAAGCGAATGCTGTGATTTCCGGCGAGTTGGTCGTTCCGGTAAAGGTAGGCAGGACCGTTGTTCGTGGTGAGTAGAAGATCGAGGTCGCCATCGCGATCGAAATCGGCGTAGGCCAGGCCGCGGCCCACCTTGGGCTGCTCGAATCCGCCATCGACTTCTGTAGCGACATCGCGAAAATGCCCCTTGCTGTCGTTGAGGAACAACAATGGCGGTTGAGCGTAGCCCACGTTGCCGCGAATGTTGCGCACCGTCTCGTCGATATGGCCATTGGCCACGGCGAGATCGAGCCAACCATCGAGATTGACGTCGAGAAAGGTACATCCGAAACCCAGACTGTTTTTTGAGACCAGGCCCACGCCTGCCTTCGCCGCTACGTCTTCGTAGGTCTTTCCTGAAAATTCGTAAAGGCCGGTCATTTCGTTGTCGAAATTTGTGATGGCCACGCCGCTGCGGCCTGAGTTGGTGAAATCTCCAACGTCCACGCCCATGCCGGCCCGCGCTTTGCCCTCGCTGCTGAAGGCCAACCCAACCTCCACGGCCGCGTCTTTGAATGTCCCGTTGCGTTGGTTTCGATACAGCTTGTTGGGTTGAGTATCGTTGGCAACCAGCAGATCAGGCCAGCCATCCTGATCGTCGTCCAGCATCGCGACGCCAAGGGATTTTGAACTGCTGTCGAAAATGCCGCTCGACGCCGTGACGTCCTCGAACGAACCATTGCCACGATTGCGAAACAGCCAGCAAGTCTCGCCGCGATAAGCCTCGGGAGTGCAATAGGATTTGTGCTTGCCGTCGAGGCTGCAGAAAACATCGCGCTCGGGCGACCACTTCACGTAGTTGCAGACAAAAAGATCGAGCAGGCCATCGCGATCGTAATCGAACCAGAGAGCGGAGGTGCTGAAGGCGAGGCGTTTTCCCAAACCGCTGGGGTTCGTTACATCGGTGAAGCTCCCCTTGCCGTTATTGTGGAAGAGCCGATTCTGTCCCACGCAAGTGACCAGAATGTCGGGGAATCCATCGTTGTCATAATCGCCGACAGCCACGCCCATGCCGTACATTTCAACATCCAGCCCAGCGCGGGAAGTGACGTCGGTGAAAGATCCGTTCCGGTTGTTACGATAAAGACGCAGCGTCGAGCGCCGCTGCTTGTGGCCGGGCCAATCCATCCCATTGATCAGAAGGATGTCCTGCCATCCGTCACCGTCATAGTCGAGGAAGGCGCAGCCGGAACCGAGAGTTTCGGGCAGAAATTTGCCGCCAAAGGCGCCGCTGTTGTGCTGGAACTGAATCCTAGCGCTGGAGGTTACATCGACAAATCTAAAACCTGGCGAAGGGGCCGTCCCAACTGATGCTCCCAAAACCCGCAGCGGCAGCGGCAATTGCGATGCCGATGCCAAACCCGCCATTCCCCGCAGAAAGGATCTGCGATTCACGGAACGTTCACCAGCCCCGAGCGAATGGCATAAACCACCAATTCAGCAGTCTTGTGAATGCCGAGTGCGCTCATGATATTGGCGCGATGAACCGCAACCGTATTGGCACTGAGATCGAGCGACGCGGCAATTTCCTTGTTCGACTTGCCATCTACAATCATCTGCAGGACTTCGAGTTCGCGCGGGGTCAGCCCGCTGCTGGGCTCGCCCTTGAGCGCCGACGGCTGTTCAACCTGGGGATCGAAAATGGTTTCTCCGCCAGCCACGCGCCTTACAGCCGAACCCAATTCCAGGTTCATCGCGCTCTTCAGAATGTATCCCTTGGCGCCAGCGTCAATGGCTTGCCGTACCCATGTAGTTTCCGAATGCATGCTGAGCATAAGAACCGCGGTCTCGGGCAGTTCCTCAAGAATCTCGCGTGTCGCATCAAGGCCGTTCGTTTTGGGCAGCGCGCAGTCCATGACAACAACATGCGGCTTCAGTTCGCGCGCGAGTTTAACCGCCTCTTCGCCGTCGCCAGCTTCGCCGACGACTATCATGTCTGGCTCATCTTCCAGTATGCGACGGAACCCGCGCCGCACCAGGCTGTGATCATCCACCAGCAACACCGTAATCTTCTTTGTCATAGTCACTCTGTCATAGTTACTCTTGATTTTTGTCGGTATGTTTAATCTTTGTCGCGGGACTGAACGTTTTCGCGAGGCACGATCAGGTGCAGTAATGTTCCGCCCTCAGCGGGAGTTGAAAAAACCATCCGCCCGCCCATCAATTCCGCCCGTTCGCGCATCGCGACTAGCCCGATGCCCTGCTTTACCAGCCGCGCACTGAAGCCCGCACCGCGATCTTCCACTTCCAACTCCAGCGCCGCCGGCAGAAAACGCAGTCGCACCCAGACCCGCTTCGTGCCGGAATGCCGCGCCACATTGTTCAACGCTTCCTGCAGTACGCGGTAGATTTGAATCGCCGCGGTGCCGTCCACATCGAAGCGCGTGCCCTGCTTCTCATAGGATATGGCAATTCCAGTCTGTCTTTCCACGGTCGGTATATACCAATCGAGCGTGGCTTCAAGTCCCGCTTCATCCAGCATCACTGGATGCAAGGCTTGCGACAGGCTCCTGACGCGATCCAGGGTGTCCTGCGCGATGTGGCGAACTTCCTGCAAGTCGTTGCGTAAAGATGAGCCCTCCGGAACGTGAGATCCAGCGCGGCCGAGCATCGATCCCATGGCCGTGAGTATTTGTCCAAATTCATCGTGCAGCTCACGCGAAATGTAGCGCAGAGTCGACTCCTGCGTCGCAATAAGCTTTTGCGCCAGTTCGCTGCGTCTTTCTGACAGCTCGGCCATTCGCGCAAACAACCGGCGGTTCCACCGGATCATGGAAAATCCGGTTAGCAGGATTGCGGCCAGAGTCGCTGCCAGAAACACATAAACCTGCCGCTGCACCCGGTCATAAATCCGAATGATGCGCTCCGCGGCCTGCTCTTCGTTCTCGCTGTTCTGCACCAGCAGCCGGGCTACGGCCGTGCTCAGGGCCGCCTGTCGCGCCTGCAGAGAAACCTGTATCTGCGCCCTGGCGTCTTTTTCCTTGCCTTGGCCGGCCAGAGCAAACACACGATCGACTGCGTCCCAGAACTGCGATAGCGAACCGCTCAACGTGGCGCTCTGCTCGGGCGTGCGGTTGGTTGGGGTGAACCTGGCCTCCAACCGCATGGCATCATCCAGGTCGGTGCGAATACGCTGAAACTGCGACGACCACGCGGTGAGCGGATACGGCTCGTCGTTGTCGATCATGTCCCGCATGGCCACGGCGAGCAGATTCAGATCATTCTGGATGCGCAGCAATTGCAGAGAGTCCTTACGATTACGATCGATCAGCTCAGACTGCAGTCTGCGTAAACCCGCAACTTGCCAGGTAATGTAAGCGGAATACAGAACCACTGCCGCGAGAGTGATGATCAATCCGAGGAGCAAACCCAGGGTTGGAGAGCTTTTCGGCGATGGCGGACGCGGCACGCCACCGAGCATACAACGCTCGCCCCAGGCATGTCACAATGCGTAATAATGAAGCGAATCGAGCTTCAGCGGAGTCCAACAATAGATTGAGTATCGATCCCAAGCAGACCCCAAAAGTTGAGAGGCTCCGCGCGGTTTTGCCGGAAGTCTGGAAGCTGATGCGTCCCCGGCGCTGGCTGCTCGCGCTCGGCTTCGTGTTAATGGTGATCAACCGCGTTGCAGCGCTGGTATTGCCTTATTCCACCAAGTTCCTGATCGACACCGTGATCAACAAACATCACATGGACAAACTGCGGCCACTGGTTCTGGTGGTGTTGGCCGCTACCCTGGTGCAAGGCTTTACTTCTTTTTCTCTGACGCAGTTGCTGTCGAAGGCGGCGCAGCGTTTGATCGCGGAGTTGCGCGAGCAGGTGCAGGTCCACATCTCGCGGCTGCCGGTTGCCTTTTATGACGGAAATAAGACTGGCAATCTGGTATCGCGCATCATGAGCGATGTGGAGGGCGTGCGCAATCTGCTTGGCACTGGGCTAGTGGATTTCGCCGGTGGATTGGTCACTTCCGGGATCGCATTGGTCTTGCTGTTCCGCACCAGCCCGCAGATGACGCTGATTGCGGTTGGCTCGCTCGTATGCTTCGCGGTGGCGCTCAACAAAGCCTTCTCTACCATTCGCCCAATTTTTCGCGAACGGGGCAAAATTAATGCCGAGGTCACGGGCCGCCTCACGGAATCGCTGGGTGGCGTCCGAGTGATCAAGGGATATCACGCGGAAGAGCGAGAGGAAGCGATTTTTGCCAGCGGCGTGCGTCGTCTGCTGGACAACGTAATGCGCACCCTCACGGCCACATCCGTCATGAGCCTTTCGGCAAGCGTCCTGCTCGGAGTTGTGGGCGCCGTCACGATGTACGTTGGTACGCACCAGATTGCCGCAGGCACGCTGACCGTGGGCGGCTTCTTCTCCTACACTCTGTTGCTGGGCTTTCTGGTTGCGCCCATTATGCAGATCGTCTCCATCGGGACCCAGCTCACCGAGGCGCTGGCAGGACTCGAGCGCACGCAGGAAATCATGCGCGAGCGGCCGGAAGACCAGGACCCCAGGCGCTCCCTGACGCTAACCGACATCGTGGGACGGATTGAATTTGACGACGTGAGTTTCAGCTACGATGGAGTTCACGAAGTACTTCGCAATATTTCTTTCCGCGCCGAACCTGGGACCGTCACGGCATTGGTCGGCTCATCCGGATCGGGTAAGTCCACCACCATCGGATTGCTATCCGCTTTCTATGTGCCTACCAAAGGCCAAATCCTGGTGGATGGAACCGACTTGAGCACCGTGCGCCTTGATTCCTACCGTACGCGTCTCGGAGTCGTGCTGCAGGAATCTTTTCTATTCGACGGAACGATTCGCGAGAACGTCGCATTTTCCCGCCCGGGCGCCAGTGAAGAAGAAATCCTGCGTGCCTGCCGGATTGCGCGCGTGGATGAGTTCGCCGAATCTTTCGCCGACAAGTATGAGACGGTGGTTGGCGAACGCGGAGTAAAGCTCTCGGGCGGCCAGCGGCAGCGGATATCGATCGCACGCGCGATTCTGGCCGAGCCCCGCATCCTGATTCTCGACGAAGCGACTTCCAGCCTCGACTCCGAATCGGAGCAGATGATTCAGCACGGTCTTTCTTATCTCATGCAAGGCCGGACCACTTTTGTAATCGCGCACCGGCTCTCGACCATCCGGCGCGCCGACCAGATTCTGGTGATGGAACAAGGACAAATCGTGGAACGCGGCGCCCATGAACAGCTCTATGCCGCGCAAGGCCGCTACTACGATCTCTACACCAGACAGCATGGGGTTGAAGAGAATTTGTTTCTCGCGCCCGGTGAAGGTGACGCAGCCGAGGTGGATGGCGATGGCAGTTCCGGTCCGCCGCGCAACGGCGATGTGAAAGCAGCCGACGCACTACGTGTGCTTAAGGGAGAGGTCCGCTAGCGCATGGGTAGCACCGACAGATCCCTGCACAATGGCCCTTCGACGTTTCATACGGAACAACTTTGTCGACACTATCGCATGGGCGAGACGCTCATTCGGGCGGTTGACGGTATAAATCTCACGGTGCGCGCTGGAGAATTCGTCGCTCTCCTCGGCAGCTCTGGCTCGGGTAAATCTTCGGTATTGAACTTGATTGCTGGGCTCGACCGGCCCACCTCGGGCAGTGTGGTTGTACAAGGGCGCGATCTCGCGAAACTTTCGCGAGAGGAACTCGCCGGGCATCGGCTGCATACCGTGGGAATGGTTTTCCAGTCTTTCAATCTGATCGCGAGCATGACGCTCGCCGAAAATGTGGAATTGCCCATGCGCTTCGCCGAAGTGGATCGCGGAAAGCGCGACGGCCTGGCGCGCGAAGCGTTGTCGCGGGTGGGTTTGCAGGCGCGCATGAATCATCGCCCAAGCGAACTTTCCGGTGGGGAACAACAACGCGCTGCGCTGGCCCGCGCGCTGATCAATCGTCCTCAACTTCTGCTCGCCGACGAGCCCACGGGCAATCTCGACAGCCATACCGGAACCGAAATCATGAATATGGTCCGCGAGTTCAACCAGCAATTGGGAATGACAGTGGTTATGGTGACGCATGAACGCGCCTTGGCCGAGCGCTACGCGGAGCGTCTCATCTTTCTGGCGGACGGCAAGCTGGTTGGCGATGAATTGAATTCGCCTTCAGTCGCCATGCCTGGTGCGGGTCGTGTTCCAGCGGAGGGAGAGCGGGCGTGAAACTTCCTGACCTTGCCGAACTCGCGATGCGAAATTTGCGCGAATCTCTGCTGCGAAATTCGCTAACCACAATTGGCATCTCGGTGGGCGTAGCGTCGCTGGTTGCCATGCTTTCTCTTGGTATCGGACTGCAACAGCTTGCCTCGCGCAGATTGATCAAATCCGGATTGTTCGATACGGTCGTGGTCAGCTCCCGCCGCGACTTGCGGAACTTCGGCCGCGAAGAAGACCGTAACGGGCCGGCTCCGGGCGAAAGCCGCATCCTTGACGAGTCCACGCGAGTGGAGATCTCGCATCTGCCGAATGTGCTGGAGGCCAATCCTGATATTCGCTTCATCACTGAGTTGCGCTACCAGGACAAGCCGCATCTGACCACCGTCGCCGCGTTGCCCTCGTCCGCGAAATCGAATGATGCGTTTGAAAGCGTGCAGGGACACTTCTTTTCGTCCGACACGGCGCCCGAAGCAATTCTTCAGAAAACTTTCGCCGAAGAACTCCTGGGCCGGGCTCCAAAGCCCGGCCTTGACGAAACTAATGTGGCGGAGCTGGCTGCTCCGCTTCTGGGCAAAGAATTGACCATGCGCTACGCTCAGCGCGAGGCAGCGGAAAACACCGCACGGGATAAACTTCCCGCTGCTGGTAGCGAGGAGCTCTCCGGAGCTGCTTATTCCGTGGTGTCGCGCGAGCAGAAGCTGACGATTGTCGGCGTGGCCGATCTTGATCCCGAGAGCATGCGGGGACCGACACGGGCGCGAGTGTTTTTGCCGCTCAAGCTGGCCGAGAGCCTGCACGTGATGCAGCCTACGGACCTGCGCGAGATTTCCCGTGCGGCTACCGATCAGCCGGTCTACTCATCGGTGAGCGTGCGGGTAAAAAACCCCGCGCAGATACGAGCTACGGAAGACGCCATTAAGAAAATGGGCTTCAATACTTTTTCCATCCTCGATGCCACCCGCAGTCTGCAGCAATTCTTCGCCGTACTCGATTTGTTCCTGGGAATTTTTGGCAGCCTCGCTTTGGCCGTCGCTTCCATCGGAATTGTGAATACATTGGTGATGGCGATTCTTGAGCGCCGCCGCGAGATCGGAATTATGAAAGCTATCGGCGCCAGCGACAGCGACGTGAAGAAGCTTTTCTTCGCGGAAGCGGGCGCGATGGGCATTCTCGGCGGTATTGTCGGAGTCGGGCTGGGCTGGGCCATCGGCCAGGTAATCAATCTGGGAACCAATGTTTATCTGAAGCGTCAGTCTCTGCCGCCGGAACATTTCTGGTCGGTGCCATGGTGGCTTGTGGGCTCGGCGATTGTATTTGCTTTCATAGTGAGTCTCGTGTCCGGCCTCTATCCCGCTGGGCGCGCGGCTCGGCTCGATCCGGTGCAGGCCCTACGCTACGAGTAAACTGAATCGATGGATCGATGTTTCCGATTTGCTCTTTTGCTCACGGCTTTAGCCGTTTCGCCTTCCGTTCACGCCCAGAGCCGTATCGACTGCAACGCGCTGAACAGCAAAATTCTTAAATCGACCGTCCACTACTGCGTCTACCTCCCGGCCGGTTATGACGCGGTCGCAGCCAAAGGCACAGCGGAAAATTATCCCGTGCTGTACTTTTTGCACGGGCTCGGAGACAACGAGCGCACCCTGTTCAACAGCGGCGGATGGACGCTGCTCGATGATCTTCGCCGCCAGCACAAAATCGGAGAATTCGTCATCGCGGCCCCGGAAGGCGGGCGGACCTTCTACATAAATTCCGCTGACGGCTCGGTTCGTTACAGCGATTTCTTTCTGCAGGAATTCATCCCTCTCATCGAAGGCAAATACAGAGTCAGTAGAAACCGTAATAAACGGGCGATCAGTGGCATCTCCATGGGCGGCTATGGTGCTCTGCGATTCGCGTTTTCTCATCCCGAAATGTTTTCTGCAGTCAGTGCACAAAGCGCCGCGTTGATCACTGAAACCCCGCAAGAGCTGGACATTGCCGCTCGCTCCGGTGCTCCGCTGGGAAAGCTGCTGGCAACGGTCTTCGGAAATCCAATCGACGTGAGGCATTGGAACGACAATAGTCCTTTCGTTCTCGCCAAGAAAAATATCGCAGCCCTACGGCGGCTCGCCATCTATTTCAATTGTGGTCAGGATGACAACTATGGATTTGAAAAAGGCGCAGCCGCATTACACGAGCAACTCCAGAAGGAAAATGTGACGCACGAGTACCATTCTTATCCGGGTGACCACAGCTTCTCTTATTTCATGGCCCATTTCCCCGAGGTCATGGAA
The DNA here is from genome assembly GCA_963842075.1 of uncultured Acidobacteriota bacterium. Classification (GTDB taxonomy): domain Bacteria; phylum Acidobacteriota; class Terriglobia; order Terriglobales; family Acidobacteriaceae; genus Sulfotelmatobacter. The sequence continues at coordinate 42,368 of CAWJFA010000030.1, forward strand.
TTTCATTCGCAGGCGTTCGTCCTGAAGTAGCTACCCCCTTGCGGGATGACTCCCTATCAACTAAATTATTAGTTACTTTTTATGGCTTCGTGCGTCTAATCAAAAGTAAGGAGATTTGAGTGCCTCCACGTCAATCGGTAACGCTGACAGAAGCTGAGCTTCGCATCATGAACGTGCTCTGGCAGCGCGGGTCGGGAACCGTGCAACAGGTGCTAGACCACCTTCCGGCGAAACTGGACCTGGCGTACAACTCTGTGCTGACCACTGTCCGGGTTCTGGAAAAGAAGGGATACGTCGGGCACGAGAAGGATGGGCGAGCGCATGTCTACGTCCCGATCATTCAGCGGACGGATGCGACCCGGACTGAGATCAGCAATTTGGTGAGCAGGTTTTTCAAAAACTCCCACGAGCAACTGGTATTGAACATTCTTGAAGAGCGTGGCGTCGACGCCGAGGAATTAGATCGCTTGCGAGAGATGCTAAATATAACCAAGCTAAATATAACCAAGACGATGCGGGGAAATGGGAAATGATCGTGCCGGGGATAGAACTTGCTCAACTCATCGCCGAACGCGCTCTGAACTCTCTCTCCGGAGGATTGCTCATCGCCGCATTAGCCTGGCTGGTGCTGCGGATCGTCGGACGACAGAATTCTGGGACGCGTTTCGCCGTGTGGTTCGTCGCGCTCATCGCGATTGCGGGACTTCCGTTCGTACCCGGTTTAGGCGCCGCGGGAGCGATGACGCGGGCGATGCATGCTGAGCTAACCCTCCCCCACTACTGGGCGGTTGCGATCTTTGCCGTGTGGATTTTCTTTGCGGCAGTGGCGGCAGCGCGCGTGGTCGTCGGACTTTGGAACTTGCGCTGCCTGCGCAGGAATGGCTCGCCGCTAGTTACGTCGAAGTTGGATCCGGCGCTGCGCGAGACGCTGGCCCAGTGCCAAGCGATAAGGCCGGTAACCGTATGCAGTTCGCCAACGGTGAGTGTTCCCACGGCGATTGGATTCTTCAAGCCAGTTATTCTCATTCCCGAGTGGGCACTGCAGAGTCTGCCGGTTGAGGAAATGAAAATCATTCTGCTGCACGAATTTGCCCACCTTCGGAGGTGGGACGACTGGACGAACCTTGCGCAAAAGATTGTTCGCACGGTCTTTTTCTTTCATCCGGCCGTGTGGTGGATCGAAAAGCGGCTATCGCTCGAGCGGGAGATGGCCTGCGACGATGCAGTGTTGGCGGAAACCAGGAACCCGCGCGCTTATGCCGAATGCCTGGTTTCGCTGGCGGAGAAGAGCTTCGTGCAGCGTAGCCTGGCGATGGCGCAGGCTGCAATCAGCCATGCGTGCGAGACATCGATCCGCCTCGCCCGGATTCTGGATGCAGACCGTCCGAGCGCCACACGGGTCTTCAAGCCTGCGATGGTCCTGATGACAGCTTTTGCCGGCGTGTGTCTGGCCATGTTGCCCGGTGCTCCCCGGCTGATCGCATTCGAAAATGCTGTTCAGCCTCATAGCATCGCTAGCGCGGCTGAGACTCTTCCGCGACAGACGGCAGTTCGGGCGGTTCCCGCCACTGCGCGCACCGGTGCCTACTCGGCAAGCGAGACGGGAACTCCAAAGGTGGCGCCTGTTTTGGCGATTTATCGTTCCTCCGGGTCCACTCTGATGAAGTCTAGTCGCGTCAGGTCCACTCGGGTAAAGTCTGCTCGGTTGAACCTCCCTCAAATGGTTGTACGGCAGGAAGTAGATCTGCGTCCAGCTGCGATCGCCGCGACTGCGAAGCGTAATACCCCTGCGCCAGCGTTTCTGGTTGTGATGCAGACTACGGAATTTGACGATCAGGGTTTCGGTTTCGCGGTCGTGAGGGTCAGCCTGTGGCGAGTTACATTTGCCGGGCCTGATGGAAATGCAGTTCAGCCGGGAGTTTTAGCCGAGTCGATTTAGAGATTTTTTTCTAATCATCAACTAAATGATTAGTTACTAAAGGAGAAGCAGCAAAATGAGTACATGGAAGGAAATTCAGAAAACGAAACTAGCCAAGCGATTGATTGTTCCCGTGGTGGCGGCCGCAATGGCCATTTCCGTGGGAACGTATGAATTCGCTAAACCCGCCCACGCAGCAGTTGCGGCGCCCACCCCCGCAGCGGCCGCGCTGGACGACAACAGTGTGAGTGCGTTGCTATCGCTCGATCACGCGATGGAAGCGCTCGCCGCACGTGTTACCCCTGCGATCGTGAATGTCACGGTCACATCGAAAACCGATGCCAAAATGGAAAATGACGAAGACATGCCAGACATGCAGCAGTTTGGCCAACAGTTCGGCATACCGATGCAACCACGGCCGCGTGTCGAGCATGGCCTGGGTAGCGGCGTCATAATTTCTCCCGACGGATACATCGTCACCAACAACCACGTTGTGGATGGCGCCGTCGACATCAACGTGACGATGAGCGACCGACGAATCCTGCCGGCGAAACTGGTGGGAGCTGATCCGCTCACTGATCTTGCGGTTATCAAAGTGAACGCATCGGGCCTGCCCAGTGTGCCCTGGGGCGACTCTACCCAGTTGCATCCGGGACAGACGGTTTTGGCCTTCGGCAATCCATTTGGGTTCCGGTTCACGGTAACGCGTGGGATCGTTAGTGCTTTGAACCGGCCCAATCCTTCTGCCAGCGACCGCCGCAAGCCCGGCGAGTTTATTCAGACGGATGCGGCCATCAATCCCGGCAACTCCGGTGGACCGCTGGTCGATGCTCGCGGCGAGGTGATCGGTATCAATACCTTCCTCATCTCGTCGAATGGACAATTCTCGGGCATGGGCTTCGCAATACCAACCCAGATCGTGCGGCCCACCGTGGAAGCGCTGATCAAGTACGGCAAGATCAGCCATGGCTACATGGGAATCGGCATCAGTGACGTGACTCCGGAAAACTCCAGATTCTTCGATCTGAAGAAAGCCGAAGGCGCGGTCGTGACTCAGGTTGAGCCAAACTCGCCGGGAGCCAAGGCAGGTCTGAAAACTGGAGACGTAATCAAGGCGCTCGACGGTCAGACTGTCGGCGACGCGGGTGCGCTTCAGGTCGAGGTAGGACAGAAGCAGCCAGGCACCACGGTTAAGCTCGGAGTGATTCGCGATGGCAAGGACATCAATATTCCGGTCACTCTGGCAGCCATGGGAAACAAAAATGGCGAAGAAGAGTCCGCGAGCACCGAGCACGGCAAGCCGCGCTGGGGACTGGGTCTAGCCGACCTGACTCCGGATGCGCGAGAGCAACTTCAGGCTCCAAAAGACATTCACGGAGCTATGGTAGGAAACGTTCAGCCCGGCAGCCCTGCCGATAACGCAGGCTTGCAGCGCGGGGACGTGATTGTCGAAGTGAACCGGCATCCGGTGCAATCTGCGTCAGATGCTGCACAAGAGCTGGGGAAAATCGCAAAGGGACAGGACGCGCTTGTCTTGGTCTGGTCCAACGGCGGCAACACTTTCCGGGTGTTGCATCCTTCGCAGGGCTAAACTCAACTTGTTGCAATTGCGCGCTGCATGCTGGATGCAGCGCGCTTTTTCTTGCGGCCGCTGTAGATCTCCTCGAATCATTTACGGGATCGTGTAACATCACGTGCGGAGAGCCGATCGGAGTCGCGTGGACGTGCACTTGATTGACGGGACCTATGAATTGTTCCGGCATTTTTTCGCCGTGCCATCTGCGGCCGATGCGGAAGGCCAGGAAGTCGGCGCAGTACGTGGTGTCCTTACATCAGTTTTGTCCATGATCGAAAATGGTGCAACCCACATCGGAGTTGCCACCGATCATGTTGTGGAATCTTTCCGGAACGATCTTTATCCGGGATACAAAACCAGCGAAGGTGTACCGCCGGAGTTGCTTTCGCAGTTTCCGATTCTCGAAGAGGCGCTGCAGGCAATGGGAGCGGTGGTCTGGCCAATGGTCTATTATGAGGCGGATGATGCGCTCGCGTCCGCTGCCGCAAAATCGGCTGAGGATGGCCGCGTGACGCGGGTTTTCATTTGTACACCGGACAAAGATCTCGGTCAGTGCGTTGTTGGCACCCGAGTTGTCCAACTGGACCGTAGACGGAACATCGTGCGCGATGAAGCTGGGGTTGTGGATAAGTTCGGGGTAAAGCCGCATTCGATCCCTGACTACCTGGCGGTGGTCGGCGACAGCGCAGATGGCTTCCCAGGTTTGTCTGGATGGGGCGCCAAGGCCGCGGCTCTTACCTTATCTCAGTATCCCCACCTTGAAGACATTCCAAAGGATTGGCACAAGTGGCATACATCGATCCGCAAGGCCCAGCGGCTCTCCGAATCGCTGTTTACCGCATGGAACGACGCACTCTTGTTTCGCACCCTGGCGACCCTGCGGCTGGATGTGCCTGTCTTTGATGCGGTCGAAGATCTTCGTTGGCAAGAAGCGCGCCCGAACTTTGCGGAATACTGCGATCGAATGAGAGTTCCGGATTTGCTTCGTCGAGTCCGCTCGGCAAGCTCGAATAGAATCTAGCGACCCGCCAGAGGAATATTTTTGAGAATCGGATTTCTGCACGGAGGGATCGTGGATACGCCGTCGATCCCTCTTGGACTGGCCTCTCGAACTATTTTGACGGCATGACGGGAAGCACAAGCGCGGAAGGGTGCTGTGCGTCGTGAAGAATTGTATTCGTAGCGCTGACAAAGGTGCGAGCGAATTTGATTTCTTCGCCCGTATTCAGGTTGCGATCGAAGCGGGGAAAATTGCTGCTGGAAATTTCCAGGCGCAACAAGTGACCGCGGAGAAAGACGTTGCTTGTGGCCCAGAGATCGACGGAGATTTCATAAATCTGACCAGGGTTTATTAGAGCGGCATGCTCGGGGGAAGAATGATAGCGCATGCGTAGGATTCCTTCGGTGAGATCTTGCGCGAACCCGTCGGGCGCGACATCGACAAGCTTGGCGGTAAAGTCGGTATCCACCGCCGAAGACTTAACGAAAAGATCAGCCGTGACAGGGCCGGTAACTTCCAAGTCACGAGCCAGAGGGCCGGTTGAGTAAACCAGCACGTCGTCGCGATTTTCCACCGAACGCTGGTCACGCGGACCAGGCTCATAGTGTTCAGCGTCGCAGCAGAGCGGGCCGCCGACGGTGGGCGCGGGATTTGCGGGATTGTAAACGTAGGCGTCAGCAGGTTCCGACTTGGAGGCGGATGCAGAAAGAGACCCGTCGCCACGAAGGGAATTCGCCTTGCCTCCGGAATGCAGAAAATATTTCGTCGGCTGGGCTTGCGGCGGCGGCCAATCGTCTTCCTGGCGGTATTCGTTCGCTCCCATCACGAAAAGCTTGACGGGCTTGTCAGTGGCGAATTGGTTCCGGATGCCCTTGAAGAGAAAATCGTACCAGTCAAGGATGACGTCGGTGTACACGTTTTCGATGGCGTGAGGTCCGAAGTCGACATCTCCGATGTGGCGGCCGAAACCGGAGTGGCCGCCGATTTCGATTAACAGATGCTGCTGGTTCCGCGCCGCCTCGGTGGCTCCGTGGATTTTGGCTCCGATGTAGTTGCGCAGAGTTCCGCCATTGAAGATGTCATACCAGCCGCCCACCTGCAGCATGGGGACAGCAATGTCTGAAAAATGCTCCTCAATGGACCACTGCTTCCAGTAATCGTCATAATCGGGATGCGCCAGCCAGTCGAGGTAGTACGGCGCAAGAGTGGCAGTGAGCTGCGCATCGGCGGGCAACTGGCCGAAATTAAAGACGGGATAGTTGGCGAGCGGAAGCGTGGGCGTGCCGAACAGTGCGTTCGTGTTTTCGTGGATCAGGCGCTCGAGCGTGTTCTGCGCGAGCTGAGAGGTCCAGTTTTGATCGAACCATTGCTCCAGAGCGCCACCTTGATAGCTCCAACCGTCGTGGTAATTGCTTGCCGTCATGTTGGGCGCGATCGCCGCCAGATGCGGGGGACGGGCAATGGCGGCAAGCATCTGAGTGGCGCCGACATAAGAGGCGCCCATCATGCCGACTTTTCCATCGGTGTAAGGTAGCGTCGCCGCCCATTCGACAGCATCGAAGCCGTCGGCTTGCTCGTGCTTGAACGGATACCACTCTCCTTGAGAACGGTAACGGCCCCGTACGTCCTGAATGATGACGACGTAGCCGCGCGGGACCATCTTGAAAACGGGTGCAACCGCCCAGTTGACGCTTTTGTCGTATGGAGTGCGCATGAGGATTACAGGAAACTTGTCTGACGATGCCGGCCTATAAATGTCAGCGTAGAGCGTGACTCCGTCCCGCGTTTTCATTGGCACATCGTGCTGAACGATAAGGTCGATAGGCGTCGGTGCCGATGCGGCTTGCGCGCCAAGGGTCTGCGGCCAGTGGAGCGAAACTGCGGCGAGGGCGAACTCGACTGCCAATAGCCAGATCGACACCGAGCGACTTTGTCTCATGCAGCAAGCCTCCTGCCGCGAGGGGGCCAAGAGGCGCCGCATACGGCCGACGCAATTATTTTTCATTTCGCGCGCCGACGCAAGCAGAGAAATGCAATAACGCCGGTCGGCCGCTAATCCCCGGGTTTGAATTGGTCGCGCGCTGGCGCTACGCGCTCTCGCCCTCTTTCTCAAGCCGCATCCTTGAGAGCAGTTGGTAGATTGTTGCGCGGCCGACGCCGAGAATCTGAGCCGCTCGTGCCTTGTTGCCCCCTACCCGATCCAGCACACGCATGACGTGACGCCTCTGTATCTCTTCGAGAGAAAAGAAAGCCTCATCTGTAGATTGGCCGCTCGACTGGGCTTGGATTCTATCGGGGAGGTCGTTAATGTCAAGGAACTTACCCTCCGTCATCATGCAGGCGTTCCCGATGACGCTCTCAAGCTCCCGAATGTTTCCCGGCCATGGATAGGTTGCGATTCGACTCTGTGCTCTCCTCGTCAGGCCAGCAATGGGCTTCTTGTATGCCGCCGCGAACTTCTCTACAAAATATCTTTGAAGAAGCGGCAGATCCTCACGGCGATCTGTAAGCGCAGGTAATTCAATCTCGACCACTGCCAGCCGGTAATAGAGGTCCTCGCGAAACTTGCCCTCACGCACCATGGCTCGCAGGTCGCGGTTTGTGGCCGCGATGACGCGCAAATCTACCTCACGCGCCACGGCTGAACCCACTCTCCGAACTTTATGATCCTGCAACACCCGGAGCAATTTTGCCTGGGCGCCTGGCGACAGCTCCCCGATTTCGTCGAGAAAGATAATGCCACCATCTGCGCTCTCGAACAAACCGACCTTGTCCCGGATCGCACCGGTGAAAGCGCCCTTCACGTACCCAAACAATTCACTCTCCACCAGACTTTCGACCAGGGCGGAGCAGTTACAAACAACAAACCGATCATCCAACGCCGGACTGAGAGTGTGCAGCGCCCTCGCGACCAGTTCTTTGCCAGTTCCGGTCGCACCCGTAATAAGTGCAGTTCTGAAATGCGGGGCAGCCCGCCGCATCTTCGCAAATACCTCAAGCATGAGCGGACTGCGGCTGACCATACCTTTAAATTGACAGGCTTCCATTAGGTCATAGTCGAGACCCATAGTCTTCTGGCGTATCTCTGCTTCTGCCAGCAAGCTCACTATTCGAGTTCGAAGCCTCTGAAAATCAATGGGCCTGGCCAGATAGTCACAAGCACCTTTCTGAATAGCCTCAACTGCGGAATCCGGCGAGTAATGATCCGAAACCAGAATCACGTTTACTGACGGATCAGTGCGGACCATACGTTCCATCAAATCCATCGCCGTGGCTTCCGGCAGGTTCAGGTCGAGGACGACATTTCTGGGTTGGGCCTGCAGAAAAAGTTCAAAGCCGGCATCCGGGTCACTCGCGGTTAGTATCTGCAATCCTTCCTGAGAAAATGTGTCGATAATCAACGCTCGGCTGTACGGGTCATCTTCGATCGCCAACAGTTTGAACGTGCTGAGCTCGCTCATCTTGCCCCGCCCGAGCTGAGGGCTTTCTCTGTACTTGGAATCGACCTAAGGAGTATGGGCGTCCAAACCATCTGTTAGATGCGCACGACAGCAGGGGTTAGTTGTGTGCTATTTTCATGAGCCAATAACCCTCGAAGCCGATGGTCCAAAAGTTGAAGCGGGTCCGGGATTGCTTTACTAATCGCTGCGATGATGACGTAATCACTCGTTATCCTTCCGCCGAAAACAAGTCCTTTCGTGAGCACTGTTACCGGCATGCAGACACTCAACGCAACAACGAACTAACTACTTCGGAAAACGCCAAAATAAGGATGAGAAGCAGCAAATTCGGAGCATATGCCGGAAGCAAGAAGGGAATCCCGCAGAGCGGCGTTTCGTTACGAAAACCGGACAAACTGAAAAAGACAGGCGCCTGTACAAGAGGCAGCAGCGAGGCAAATCGACCAGTCTGGACATTTTGTTACGAAATCCGAACAAAACCCACAGCGGTGTCGTCCCACTGTGCATTGGATAACTACAGAGCCTCGGTCGCATCTATAGCCGCGCGCCATGAATGTCTGTTCGGCAAACACTATTCCAGAACCAAGACACAAGAGGCGTAAAAGGGGCCACTTCCAAGTCCGACAAGTAAAGGACAACAGGGAGGTTGCGCACTTGGTTAGATCTGGTCCTAAACGTGCCAGTGTTTTCGTGGTCTTATGAAAGAGCATGTTCAACTCGATGGTCTTCTCTTCACCAATGACAAGCAGGTTCTGTCGGTAATGAATCAGATTCTCGAAAGCTTTGCCATTGAAACTGAGGTTTGCGGAGAACTGGACTCTGCTCTCGAGGCCGTTACGCACCGGAGGCTTGACGCCGTGATTGTGGATTGGGACGGCGCTTTCGATCCTACCCGCATCGTGAGGGCGGCGCGCAAGTCATCTCCAAATAGCAATTCGACCATCGTTGCCATGGTCAATGGGCATTCGGAGACGCATGCTCTCCTGGTCGGAGCCAACTTCATGATTCACAAGCCGACGGACGTCGACCATGCCAGACGATGTATGCGGGCTGCGTACGGAACCATGCTCCAGAATCGCAGACGGGCAGCTCGCGTTCCCGTCGATATTCGGGTGGCGGCGAGAATCGCCGAGCTCGGAGAAATCCAGGCCAGAATCAGCGATCTGAGTGTCGGCGGTCTAGCTCTGCAATGCTCCCAACCGCTACAAGTCAATGGGGAGGTGTTGACGCGATTCTCGCTTCCTGGCGATAGTAGAGTGGTTCATGCCACCGGCAGAATCGTAAATGCCAATAGCACAGGGCGGGCCGGCGTGCGGTTTTCGTTTGTTCCCGAGGATGATCGCAATCTCATGGAAAGCTGGTTGGCAGTCGAGTTGGCAAAGTTGGAGAAAGCTGAAATGCCTAACGATGATGTCGATAACGAAAGAACCTGAAGAAGAGAAATGGCTGACTCAGCCGGAAAGTGACGGCTCGATCTTGCGGGTGGATCCCTCAGAACTACAAAGCTCCGCAGAGACGCAAACTTCGATAACGACCTCCAGATGTAATCAGGTGTCCACTGTAGTCACCCCCCCGGCACGCTTTTGGTAAGAACTGCAGCAGGCAAATAACGCTTTCCGAAGTGACACGTGGTGTTCGAAAGCAAGACAGTATTCCAGAAAACAAACGAACAACGCCTGTACACAGTCAATAATGCGAACCCAACTCGCGCGCATAAGTCTTGTGCGGTCTTTGACCTGTGCACATTTTTAGGTGCAAACATAGTTCGGCACTGACCGTGCAACACCCGCACTGAAAACCTCCCCCGAACTATACGCTCTGACTGCGCCAAGCGAACTGGCGCTCGTCGGTTGTAACAACTTGTAGTGATTGCAAACAGCCTTTCGGTCTCGTCCAGCCGAACCGCTTGAACTCGGGGGAGGAAATGCGATCCAGAAGTCTTGGGTGGATAGTTCTTTCGCTGACAGCTGCAATGTCTTGGGCGCAGTTGCCGGTCCAGGCGGCGCCGTCAGGCAATAGAACGCAGAATCAATTGCTCCCTGTGAGCGCCCAATTGCCGCTCACCTTCGAGACGAACCAGGGTCAGACTGACCCGCAGGTAAGATTTGTGTCCCGTGGCAGAGGCTACACGGCTTTCTTGACTGCTGGCGGAATCGTTCTTTCTTTGCGTCCAAACCAACCGGCTCCAGTCCATCCAGCCAGCAACGTTGCTGCTCCGAAATCTCAGCAGCCTCCGAACCCAACATTGCAATTCAAGTTGATGGGAGCAGCGCAGAATCCGGTCATCGTGGGAGAAGATCCCCAGCCCGGCAAGGTGAACTATTTCATCGGCAGAGATCCGGCGAAGTGGCACACAAACGTGGCAACCTATGCCCGAGTTCGATACAAGAACGTGTACCCGGGTATTGATCTGATCTATTACGGAAACCACCGGCAATTGGAGTACGACTTTGCAATCTCACCGGGGGCCAACCCTAGCCTGATTCAGTTTGAAATTACCGGCGCCAGCCAGATTGAACTGGACGAAGAAGGCAACTTGGTTCTGCAGACTGGCAGCGGCGAACTCCATTTCCAAACTCCCGTGGTTTACCAGGAGTCCCAAGGTTCCCGTCTGCCGATATCAGGCGCGTATGTGGTGAATGATCCGACGCATATTGCGTTTCGTGTTGCCCCATACGACTCAAGCAAGCCGCTGGTTATCGACCCCGTTCTGGTTTATTCCACATATCTTGGAGGAAGCGGCGACGACGAACCGACCGGAATTGCCGCGGACAGTACAGGCAGAGTCTATGTCGCCGGGTACACAGACTCAACCGACTTTCCGCTGGCAACTTTGGGATCACTCCCGGCCGGTACAACGCACGTCTTCGTGGCGAAACTCGATGCAGCCGGGTCGAATCTCGTCTATGCCGACTACCTCGGAGGCAACAGCCAGGATTATGGCTATGCGCTGGTCCTCGACGGTGCCAACGAGGTGTATGTGACCGGGAGCACGGCATCGAGCGATTTTCCTGTGGTCAATGCTTACCAGGCGGTATATCCGGGATCTTTCAATGCGTTTCTGACGAAGATCTCGGCGGACGGTTCCTCCTTGTTGTATTCGAGTTACTTGGGAGGAAATGGTTCGGACATACCCTCCAGCATTGCCATCGATAGTTCGAGTGACGTATTCGTCGCCGGAAATACAACCTCCAGCAATTTTCCCGTAGCCAATGCCTATCAGACCACGGCATCGCCCAATCAGGGAGGCGTGTCGGGAAATTATGGCTTCTTGACCAAATTCAGCCCGGATGGGTCCGCTCTGGTCTACTCGACCTATTTAGCTGGAAGTTCCAATGTCGCCTTAGACTGCGGGGGTACACCCTGCTGGCCTTCACCGTACAGTGCCATCAACGGGATCGCCGTCGATGGCAACGGCAACGCCTATGCTGCGGGGATCACAAACACCTACAATTTTCCGACTACGCAGACTGCATACCAGACGGAAGATTCGACGCAACAAAATGGCATGGTCGGATTTGTGAGCAAATTCAGCAGTTTGGGAGCTCTCGATTACTCCACATACTTCTATGAATCCAGCGGTCTGCTGACGAACATTAATGCCATAGCAGTCGATGGCTCAGGTTCGGCATATGTCACCGGCGTCGCTTTCAGCGATGGAACTTTTCCAATTACCTCTACGAGCATCTGCGACCCCAGCGTCTACGGATCGGGCTGCAGCTATGCTTTCGTGACCAAGTTCGATGCGGCAGCCTCGACATTGCTTTATTCGACTTTCCTGGGCCCCAATAACTCTGCCAACCCACGAGCGATTGCACTCGATGCAAACAACGATGCTTACGTGGTGGCGTCTACGTCGAGCAATTCCTTTGCGATTGTCAGCGGCATTGAACCCTACACCAATGGAAACGACCTTTTGCTGGTGGAGATTGATCCCTTAGCGAGCACCGAACTGTTTGCTACTTACCTGGGCGGGAGCGCAGATGAATTTCCCGCTGGTATCGCCCTTGATCCGAGCGGCAACCTCTACGTCGCCGGCTCTACCGATTCAACCGATTTGCCGGTCACGCAAGGCGCGTTTCAAAACATGTTCGGAGGCGGCACGGACGCTTTCATGCTGAAGATAGCATCGAACGCGGCCCCAGCCGTTACTTTGACTCCGGATTCTCTGCAGTATCCTATGGCGAACGTTGGCTCGACCAGCCAGCCTCAAACAGTTCTTCTTCGCAACATGGGCACGTCGTCTTTGTCGATCTCATCGATCGTGGCCACCGGAGATTTCGCCGAGTCGGATAATTGCGGGACCAGCGTACCCGCCGCTGGTACCTGTACATTGTCAGTGACCTTCACGCCCACCGCGGCAGGGACCCGCTCTGGATCGATCCAGATTTTGGATAACGCTTCCGGATCGCCGCATGTCGTCACTCTGAGTGGCAGCGGCGCTGGTCCGATTGCAACTCTGACTCCCGCAAGCCTGACTTTTTCGGTCCAGCAAATTAGCACTTCCAGTGCGGCAAAAGCTGTGAGCTTGACGAACACCGGCAACTTGACGTTGAACGTCAGTTCAATCCAGATCACGGGAGACTTCGCTCAAGTCAACAATTGTCCATCTACACTGGCCGTTAGCTCCAGTTGCACAATCAACATCACATTCACGCCGACAGCAACTGGAACTCGCAACGGTACGATCGCCTTCAGTGATAATGCTCAGGGCAGCCCGCAAATTGTGAATCTTACAGGGATCGGCTCAGCCGCCCCGGCCCCGATCGCTTCAGTGAGTCCCGCCAGCCTGGCTTTTCCCGTTCAAGCCGTGACCACCTCCAGTACAGCGCAGATCGTTACCCTGACAAACACTGGGACCTCAACATTGACCGTCGGTTCAATCAAAACTACGGGAGACTTCGTCCAACTCAATAACTGCCCATCCACTTTGGCCACAAACGCCAAGTGCACCATCAACGTTACATTCACCCCTACAGGGTCTGGAACACGCAACGGTACTGTCGCCATTAGTGACAATGCTCAGGGTAGCCCGCAAACCGTGAATCTCACCGGAGTCGGTTCAGACTTCAGCCTCATAAGTTCTCAGGGCAGCGACACTGTGAAAGCGGGCGCCACTGCTACCTATCAATTGACTGTGTCTCCTGTCGGTGGCGCGTTCAGCAACACGATCAAACTGAGCTGCAATGGTGCTCCAGCCTTGACGGTTTGCAGCATGTCGCCAAGTGCTGTGACTCCAAACGGCAGTGCAGCAACGGCAACGCTGACGGTTTCCACGACAGCATCAGTGGCTCGAGAAGTTCCGTTTCGTTCATCACAGAGCCGCTCGATTTACGCGACTTGGATTCAGTTGCAGGGAATTGGACTGTTCGGAATATTTCTGATCGGCCCGAAGCACAGATCAAAGAAGTTTCTTACCTTCATCCTTATAGGTCTGGTGCTGACGGGTTTGCTGTTCCTGTCAGCGTGCGCTGGGGGTACAGGGATCGCGCCGGTGCCCCAGCCGGGAACCACGCCTGGGACCTACACTGTCACAATCACCGGCACATCGGGTGGTTTGCAGCACTCGCTGCCTGTGACTCTAACCATCCAGTGAAATCTGGGAAGGGTAGTTGGGCTAGTTGCACGCAATCATGTTCTGAGTCACACCTTCCAGGCTCACCACTGAATTCGCGACTAAAGGCAAACTCCAGAAGCGGCTGTGATGCTTACGCAGGTAGTACGCCGCGAAAACGGATCCGGCACTTTTGGCGGAGGCGACAGCATATGCGCGCCCAACTGTTGGATGAGTTCCATAAAGATAAGCGGACTGAACTTCGACATTGCAGACGCCCTGTTTGTGGGCCAGCCAATTCTGCCGGGCAAACAGCGTGGTGTAAGAATCTGCGAAAGTACTGCCGGTAGAGATGACAGCCAGGCTAACGAATTTCCTATCGATTGGGTTAGCCTCTGCAATTTTCGGCGCTGAGAACGACACTGCGGTCGCGGTCATGGGCGTGGAAGTTGTCATCATGCTGCTAGGAGCTGCTGGAGGCTCGGCAGCCCACGAGATCGCAGCCAGCGTAATCACGGCAAAAGCTAGCATGATCGACTTGAGGCATATCCTGCCGTGGAAAGGCTTTGTTGCGGAGCGCCTGTTTGCTAGGAGGTTTTCATGAGTACGGTTGTTCATGAACTGAAGATTACGTGGTACCCGTAAATCGCACAATCGCAAGAGGGTAATGGACCGTAATAGCGGCTAGTAACCCGTGGTAATCCCCCATTTGTGCCATACCGGTTTGAGAGCTCTGACACTGTTTCGGAATCGAAATTAAGATCTCCGGGAAGCTGTGCCGGCAGCAAGATAAGGCAAATCGGAGGCTGGCCCGCAGAAGCGCTACCTTAAGGCGAAATTACGTTTTCGTGCTCCGGTCTGCACACGCAAAGAAGTGATCGAACAAATTCGAGTTTGCGATACTCCCTTCCGTGGGACGTCATCGGCCAAAAAAGCTAAGTCATTTGGTGAATACGAGTTCCGTTCTATATTGAGGTGCGTCCAGATAGCAAGCTAAACGAAGAATTACACAGCTCTTGATTCGTGCCTTCCCCAGCGAAGGAGAACACGATTGACGGAGAGACACAAACCGTCATACCATCGAAAGTTGTTATGACTTCGCTAAACCGTCACCATCGCCATCACCACCATCACCACGCGATGAACGTGTCGGCGGAGGACAACGGATAACAGCCTAAGGGAATAATAGGAAAATCCAAGCCCGCTGACGCAACCGCGCAGCGGGCTTTCTCTTTCTGTTGCCTGCGTAGCGGCGATCGTAGAAGAGGAGGTTTTCGGTGGAGATCGATTTCGACAAAATGCAAGGCCTGGCACCCGCGGTGATTCAGGACGCGGCCACCGGGGAGGTGCTGATGCTGGGCTTCATGAACCACCAGGCGCTGGAGACGACTTTGCGAACGGGCTTCGTCACGTTCTACAGCCGAACTCGCCAGAAACTTTGGACCAAAGGAGAAACTTCGGGCAATCGTCTGGAAGTGGTTGCGGCGTGCACAGATTGTGACCGCGACACGGTGTTGCTTCGTGTCCGTGTTTTAGGTGCGGGAAAAGTTTGTCACACGGGATCTAGATCCTGCTTCACTCAGGGACTGATTCTGGGCAATGCCCTGGCTGAGGAAGAGGCGCGGCCATGAAACTCCGACTGGGCATTCCCAAAGGAAGTTTGCAGGAAGCGACCCTTAGCCTGTTCACCCGCGCTGGGCTGCGGGTCTACACGAACCCACGCTCCTACTTCGCCGCGACCGATGATCCTGAGATCGAATGCCTGCTGATTCGTGCGCAAGAAATGGCGCGTTATGTAGAACACGGCGCGCTGGACGCCGGCCTGACCGGTCTTGACTGGGTTCTCGAGAGCGGCCTTGAGGTGATTGGCGTCACCGATCTGATCTATGCGAAACAGAGCATGGGCAAAGTGAAGTGGGTGCTGGCCGTGCCGGAGGATTCGAAATTTCAGAAACCCGAAGACCTTGAGGGGCGCATCGTTGCCACCGAACTGGTGAGTTTCACGCGGAACTACTTTGCCCGCCGGAATGTGCCAGTGCGGGTTGAGTTCTCTTGGGGTGCCACGGAGGTGAAGCCGCCGCTGCTGGCCGATGCCATCGTCGAAGTCACTGAAACCGGCAGTTCGCTGCGCGCCAATCATTTGAGAATTATCGAAACCGTGCTCGAGTCCAATACGCAACTGGTCGCTAACCCGGCGGCGTGGGCCGATCCAGAGCGGCGGCGCAAGATTGAGAATTTGTCTGTAATGCTCTGCGGAGCGATGGCCGCGCATGGCCGGGTCGGGTTAATGCTCAACGTGCGTAAGCCAGACCTGGCCGCTGTTCTCGGCTTGCTCCCCGCGTTAAAAAATCCCACGGTCGCTCCGCTGGCCGATGGAGAGTGGGTCGCGGTCAATACCATCATCGAAGAGCAAACGGCGTGGACGCTGATTCCGAAACTCAAGCAAGCAAATGCCCAGGGGATCGTCGAATATCCGCTGAACAAGGTGGTGATGTGATGAGCATTCGAGTTCTTGACGGGCTTAAGAAGAAACGGTTCGTTTGCGCGCTGGCCCAGCGCGGCGCAAACGATCTGGCCGAGGTTGAACCGGCGGTGCGGCGCATTGTGAACGATGTCAGGCGCAACGGTGATCGCGCTTTGCGCCGCTACTCGACTCGCTGGGACGGACTGGGCAAGACCGAACCCGTACGTGTGCCTCAGGCTGAGTTGCGCGTGGCTTGGCAGAAAATTCCTTCGGAATTGCAGGATGCCATCACACAGGCCGCAAGCAATATCCGCCGCTACTGTGAGTGGCAGATGCCAGAGGAGTGGCGGCGCGAGATTCAGCCTGGGATTTGCGTGGGGCAAATCGTGCGTCCGTTGGAATCGGTAGGCTGCTATGTTCCCGGTGGCCGTTATCCGTTGCCTTCCACGTTGCTGATGACGGTGATTCCGGCGCAGGTCGCAGGCGTGCCCCAGATTCGTGTCGTGTCGCCGCATCCGGCGCAGGCGACTTTGGCAACTGCAGCGTTCCTGGGTGTGCACGAGTTCTACCGCGTGGGCGGGGCGCAAGCCGTCGCTGCGCTCGCGTACGGAACGGAGAGCATCCCCCGCGTCAACAAGATCGTCGGTCCCGGCAACCGGTACGTGACCGCTGCTAAGAAACTGGTTGCGTTCGATTGCGCCATCGAATTCCTGGCGGGTCCTACGGAGGCCGTGTTCATCACTGAGAATGGAGATCCAGTCTTCATTGCATGCGACCTGGTGGCGCAGGCGGAACATGATCCCGACGCGCTGTGCGTCTTAATCACGAGTTCGCGTCAATTAGCGAATGCTGTGAAAAAAGAAGTGCAGCGGCGCATGCGTACGAATCCAATTGCCGCTGAATCACTGACTAGTCGTGGGGCCATCCTTTTGGTTACTTCACTCGATGAAGCCGTCGAGACCGCAAACCGCATTGCGCCCGAGCATCTCACACTGCCGGCAGCTCTGGTACCTGCAGTGCAAAACGCCGGGTCGATTTTTATGAGCGAATTCACGCCTCAATCCGCCGGGGACTACATCTCGGGCCCGAATCATGTTTTACCGACCGGAGCGATGGCGCGCGTGCGCGGCGGCCTGAGCGTGCTGGATTTCCTCCGAATCATTTCGTGTCAGGAAGTTTCCCCTGAAGGAATTCGACGAATCGCACCTCCTGCCATTGCGCTGGCGGAAGCCGAGGGCTTGCGCGGACACGCGGAATCGTTGCGCGTGAGGTGCTCCCATGCTTGAGGCGCGCGCCGCAGTGAAGAATCTGCATGCGTATCGGCCGCCGCTGGCTGGGCGCCAAGGACTGCGGCTTGATTTCAACGAGAGCACAATTGGATGCTCGCCGCGCGTGTTGGCAAAACTCCGCTCGCTGGACGCGGAAACGTTGGCACGCTATCCCGAACGTGAGCCAGTGGAACGTGATGTGGCTGATTTTCTCGGACTCGATGCGGCTCAGGTTCTCCTCACGAATGGAGCGGATGAGGCGATTCATTTGCTTTGCTCGACCTATCTTGAACCCGGCGACGAAGCCATCATCGTCGCGCCAACCTTTGCGATGTATGCCATTTTCGCTCAGGCGGAAGGCGCTCGCCTGGTTCAGGTTCTATCAGGCGAGAACTTTGCTTTTCCTTTGGAGCATCTGCTAACACGAATCAACGAACATACGCGGCTGATCGCGGTGGCTAATCCGAACAATCCAACCGGAGTTGCGGTGGCATGCGAATTCCTGCTTCAGGTGGCACGAGCCGCGCCCCAGGCGGCGGTTCTGGTGGACGAAGCTTATTTCGAATTTCACGGCGAAACCATCCTCAACCATACCTTGCGCCCGGCGAATCTTTTTGTGGCGAGAACATTTTCCAAGGCCTATGGATTGGCTGGTCTTCGCATCGGAATTCTCGCTGGAGATTCTGAACAGATGGAGATGGTGCGCCGGGTGGCTTCGCCCTACAACGTGAACGCGGTCGCGCTGGCTGTATTGCCCGAGGCGCTGCGAGACCAGAAGTACGTCGAGAACTACGCCGCCGAGGTACAGCACGGCCGCGAAGTATTGGAGCTGGAACTCCGAACTCTTCGCCTGCATTACTGGCCGAGCCGCGCCAATTTTGTGCTGGTGCGCGTCGGTCCCGCCCATGCGGAATTCATCCAAGCGTTACGCCTACGCGGAATTCTGGTCCGCGACAGGAACTCCGATCCCGGATGTGAAGGCTGCGTGCGCCTGACCGTGGGCGCTCTCGAGCACACGCGGACTCTGATTGAAGCGCTGCGCGATATCGCCGAAAAACTTAAGGACCACCAGGAGGCGAGGGCATGAGGAAAGCCACGCTCCATCGCAAGACCGCGGAGACCGAGATTCGGATTGCACTTACCATCGAAGGTCGCGGGAAGTACGAAGTCTCCACCGGCATCCGTTTTCTCGACCACATGTTAGAGCTCTTTATTCGACACGGCGGATTCGATCTGAAACTCGCAGCGGCAGGCGACCTGGACGTGGATCAACACCACACCGTGGAAGACGTTGGCATTGCTCTCGGCGAGGCCTTCGACCGCGCGCTGGGAGATCGTCGCGGAATCCTGCGCGCCGGTTACTTTGTCATGCCCATGGATGAAACTCTCGGTCTCGCCGCTGTCGATTTCGGAGGACGCGCAACGGCGGTGGTGGATACCAAGGTTCGTGCGACGCGGGTGGGAGATTTGCAGGTGGAACTGGTGGAGGATTTTTTCGAAGGCTTTGCTCGCGGCGCGCGCGCCAATGTTCATGCGCGAGTGCTTTACGGACGATCCAGCCACCACAAGATCGAATCTCTGTTCAAGGCCTTCGCACGCGCCTTGCGCGTGGCCTGCTCCCGCGACCGCCGCTTGGCCCGCATGCTTCCAAGCACCAAGGGGCTTCTATGATCGCCATCGTGGATTACGGAGCGGGCAATCTGAATTCGGTAAAGAAGGCGTTCGACCATCTCGGAGCAGAAGTTGTGGTGACGTGTTGCCCTGAAACCTTGGCAACAGCGGACAAGATCGTCTTTCCCGGTGTGGGGCATTTCTCCTCGCTGCAAGCTCTGAATCGTACCGGCTTACGCGAGGCCCTGCTACAAAGTGCTTCAGCCGGCAAGCCGTTCCTCGGGATCTGCCTGGGAATGCAGTGGCTTTTCGAAGGGAGCGAGGAGTGTGCCGAGATCGCTGGAGCGGGAATCTTCCGCGGCAAATGCCGCCTGTTTCCTCCCGCAGTGAAGTCGCCGCATGTCGGCTGGAATTCTCTGGCGGTTCAGGAAGGATCGCGACTGTTGCGGAGCATCGCGCAGAATTCATTTGTCTATTACACGCACTCTTTTCATGCTCCCGTCGTGCCCGAGACTATTGCGGCCAGCGAATACGGATTGCGTTTCGCCGGCGCCGTCGAGCGCGGCAACGTTTTCGGAGTGCAGTTTCACCCGGAGAAATCAGGAGACGTGGGACTTTTGATCCTGAAGAACTTCTGCGAGGTTTGATTTTGTTGACCAAGCGCATCATCGCCTGCCTGGACATGGATGGCGGCCGCGTTGTGAAGGGCGTACGGTTCAAGAATTTGCGCGACGCAGGGAATCCGGCAGAGTGCGCCATGGCCCACGCTCGCGACGGTGCCGATGAAATTGTGCTATTGGATATTACTGCGACCAGCGGAAACCGGCGCACGCTGCTGGATGCAGTCCGCAGCACCGCGCGCTCGCTATTTGTTCCGTTTACGGTGGGTGGAGGAATTCGCCAACTTGAGGACGCGGCAGCAGTTTTCGACGCGGGCGCCGACAAGATCGCGATCAACTCGGCCGCCGTGCGCGAACCCGAGTTGATCGCGAAGATTGCAGGACGGTTTGGCTCGCAAGCAGTGGTCGTGGCGATCGACGCAAAAAAGAGCGGCGGAGTTTTCGAAGTGTTCATCTCCGGAGGACGCGCGCCCACTGGCCGGGATGCAATTCAATGGGCGCGGGAAGCTGCTGCCCGCGGAGCGGGAGAAATTCTGCTGACCTCGATGGATCGGGATGGAACTCAATCCGGCTTTGACTGCGGACTGGTCCGCGCCGTGGCAGAGGCAGTTTCGATTCCTGTGATTGCCTCCGGGGGCGCTGGATCCGCGCGCGACTTCATCGAAATATTTCGCTATGGTTGCGCTGACGCTGCTCTGGCCGCGTCCATTTTTCATTTCGGAATCGAGAATATCGCCGAACTGAAACGCGAACTGCACGATGCCAGTATACCCGTGAGGTGGCCATGCTGATTCCGTCGATTGACCTGATGGGCGGCAAAATTGTGCAGTTGGTACAGGGCAAAAAAAAGGCATTGGAGTTCGACAACTTTGACTATTGGATCGAGCGATTCTCCAACTATCCGCTGGTGCAGGTGATTGATCTCGACGCCGCGCGCGGCACAGGAAATAACCGGGCGATTGTGGCTCAGATTGTGCAGCAGCTCAAATGCCAGGTGGGGGGAGGAATTCGCGACGCCGAAACCGCACGGGAACTTTTAGAAGCCGGCGCGCGCAGGATCATTTTTGGTTCTGTGTTGTTGAAAGACGGCAAGATCGATACCGACTACGCCGTGACGCTGGCCGGTTCACTCGGCACCGCGGCTCTCGTATTTGCCCTCGATTCGCGAGGCGGCCGGGTTGCGATCGATGGCTGGCGCAAAGAGACTGCCGTTACCGCGCTCCAGATGATTCTAGAACTCGAACCTTTTTGCGAAACTTTTCTCTACACGCATATCGATACCGAAGGGCTGATGGCGGGAATCCCAATGGACGCCGTCGGTGCAATCCGGCGAGCTACTTCGCGGCGGCTGGTGGTTGCCGGTGGTATCAGAACGCAACAGGAGATCGATATTCTCGACGCGTTGGGAATGGACGCTGTTGTCGGAATGGCCTTATATTCAGGCGCGATCTTGGCCTGAACGCAAACGAAGCCTCTGGCGAACGACCTTAATCGGGAGTGTAACCCAAGAAATCTTGGTGGCCCTCGAACACCGAAGCCAATTTAGTCAGCCGGAATAACTCCTGCAGGCGTTTGTTTAGATTGATGAGCTTCAGCTGTCGATCCTGCCTCTTCGCCGACAAGTACAGACCGACGATCGCGCCAAGACCAGAACTGTCCATATAGCTCACATCGGTCAGGTCTAGCACGACACATTTGGTCTCTGGGATGAGAGCGCGGACGGTCGTCTGTAGCTGAGCCGAGGTGGACGAAGTGATTTTTCCGGTACAGTGGACGATCATTTCGTCGGGAGCTGTAACCGTTTCCAGATTTAATTCTGAGAGTGGGATGGGATTCGCGGCCATCAAAGAGTCTCCTTCGTCAAATTGGAATTGGCCTAGATTTGCCGCCTTGGAACCGAGATGCTGCCACTCAGTCTATCGGCGACTCTTCCCTTTCATAGGCCTTCTCGCTCAAATATTGGGCTCAGGCTACAGCCTGCGAAATAGCGTCGCCTCTCAAAGACTCGATGGCGCTGGCCTCATCCTTCTCGATATCAAACACACCGGACAATCTAGTCATCTGAAGCAGATCGTTTACTCGCTTGCTCAGATTTACGAGCCTGAGCTGCCCACCCTGATTCCGAATGGTTGTGTGAGTTTTGACCAACTCGCCTACACCTGAGCTGTCTACGTACTGAACTTCACCGAGGTTTAATACGATCTTCTTGTTGCCTTTGTCTGCCAGTTCGCGAACAATCTCGCGCAGCATGACATTGCCCTCTCCCAGCGTGATCCGTCCGCTGATATCCAGAATTGCGATGTCGCCAACCTGGCGGGTGTTCGTTTGCATCTTGACGGGCGTCCGGTTTTGCATGCCGAGTCCGAGCCGGTCGAGTACCTCACACGCCGACTTCGCAAGCTCCTTTGATTCGGTGCGAACCACTATCAGTGAGCGCCCCTCTTTCAGAACCTCGCGGAAGAAAGCAGCGTCTTCGGAACACTTCTCATCAGGAGTTGGCTGAGGAGTTTTGGCGTCGTGCGCAGCGCTCTTGCCCATCGCAGCCCCGGTGCCGGCGCCAGCAAGTCCAAGCAGTGCAGCCGCTCCGAAGCCCAAGGCAAATACTGGTCCGAGGCCGGGGATGAGCAGGGTTGCGGCCGCAACTCCCGCCGACATGCCCACCGCTCCTCCCACAAAGCCTCCCACAGACGCACCCAATTCTTTGGCAATAGTCTTGGCTTCGCTTTCGGAACGAGTCAGAAAGACCAGGGACTCTTCCGGGACACCCTGCTCGCGCAACTCTTTTGCAGCTTCCCCAGCATTATCCCGCGAAGAAAATACTCCGATTGCAGTCTCCATTTGTCCTCCTAGGGAACTTTCTTTTCGGACTACCCATCCAGCAGGTTAAGACCCAACTATCACCGAGCGGCTATTGTCGCGGGTGTTCACGGATTTTGTGCCAACAAACTTTGCTCTTCAAATCGGCTATTGTCAAGGTTTTTCGTACTTTTTCACTTGACAACCTGAACCCGGAGTAGGACACTTTCGCACCAAGGTTCAGCGCACCAATTTCCCCCCATTACATTTTGACGAACGAGGAGTTTGTCATGAGAGTTTTAGCCTGCAAGCTCTTTTTCCGAATTTTGTTTTTCGTCGCGGTGCAGACAATCGCCTTGGCCCAACAGCCGGGCACGAATGTCAATGTTCTGCCCGCCTATCCCAGCTCCGCCAATCTTACGCAACCGTTTTATCCGTTTCCGCCCGGGCCGCCCGCCATTTCGCTGACTGATGCTCTACGCGGAGACGGGTATCTGCAGCGGCAAGTCGAACCTGTCGTTGCTGCCTCCAGCTACAACCCGGATCATCTACTCGCAGCCTTCGGCGATTACCGTACCGTGAGCATCCCTGGAAGCACCAGTGCAACGGTCACATCGGAAGGATGGATTGGTCTCTCGCGCTCATACGATCGTGGCCATACCTGGTTCGGATCGATGGTCCCAGGATTTCCTCAGGATACCTCGTCCGTCGGTAAGAGCTCACCGCTCCATGGTCTGCAGGCCGGCAGCGATGCGACTTTGACGACGACTCCAGGGGGTCATTTTTATTTGGGCGGACTTTTCTTCACGCCCGGCGGAGTCAGCAGCGTCGCAGTTATACATTACCGCGATATTCCCAATACCGATGGCGGCGATACGATCCAATATCAGAACACGGTAATCGTTGATAAGGGCAACGATACTTCGGGTACTGGGGATTTTGATGACAAGCCCAGCATAGCCAGTGACATCGCCCGCTTCGTTAACATTCCCGCCCTTTGCGGACCGGTGCACATTGCGTACACCATCTTCACCGGGTCGGGACAATTTCCCAGCAAGATCGGATTCTCGACTTCACCAGAGGGACTTTGCGGCTATCTCTTCAGCCCTCCTCAATACCTGAATAAGAATTTCAAGCAAAACCAGGGCGCAGCCGTGGCTGTGGATCCTACAACCGGCAAGATTTATGTAGTGTGGCGACACGTATTTGTCCCGGGCGGGGACGGCTACCCGGATGGAATTGTCATGGTTTCATCCAGCACTTTCGGGCTCACTTTTACTTCCCCGGTAATGATCACTCCCCCGACGTTCGCGCCCTTCGACCAAATCTCGGTTGCGACCACAACCGACTCGGAGCACCCGGCTTTTCGCAGCATGGCGTATCCCACAATCACGGTCGATGGCAATGGCAATGTTTATGTAGCGACTCAGGAAAGAACATTACCGAGTTCACCCAGCAATTATCCGCCGGGATATTACAGTCCTCGCATCGTTATCCGCACCTTGCGCAGCGGACAATCTCAGTGGACGACAGGCAGCATCGTCGATTCCGGTGTCTCGGCCAGCCTGGGCTCGAATTTCCATGATGCGCAGCAGGTAATGCCGGCACTGAGCTTTGCCGCCGGGCAGCTGCGGTTAATGTGGTACGACTTTCGGGATCAGAATCAGATTTCAGATAACGTCGAGGGCGGGTGGTTCGTAAGCGGGCTCGATCGCCACATCCAGACCTACGTTGCCCAGAGCAGTCTTTTCGCAAACGATGCCAACGGCAATCCGATATTTAATCCTTCGGTGCCCGTAACGCAGTATCTTTCGAATTCGCAAACCGAACAAACTCCTACCGTCGGGGATGTTCCTGGAGGATATCCAGCGGTAAACCGTCCGAACCTGCCGATGTATGTCGGCGGCACCATGCCATTTACGGGAGATTATATCGGGTTGGCGGCGGCGAATCCCTTCGTGTCCAATTCCGGAGGTAACACGGCTTTCCGTTGGGCAACCAAGCCAACCGATTACATTGCGCTCGATTCCTACGGAGTCTGGGCTGACTCGCGCGACGTCGTCTTTCCAACCTTCAACTCCGGAGGCGTTCCCAACCTCTACGACCTGACCGGATGGACTGAATACGCCCCGCCGGGAACCGGTGTGTCGTGCATAAACGGAGGCGCTCGTAATGAGAATGTCTATTTTTCGGAGATTAAGCCAGGCATAGTGGCCGGTTCGCCAGCCACGTCGCGGCAGCTGGTGAATGGCAGCGGTACGCCGATCGAGCGCGCGTTCCCTATCTACGTACAGAATCCTACGTCTCAGGAGTATTCCTACCAGTTCATCTTTGCCTCGGGATCAGGCCCCACGGTGAATGGATCGTTTGTGCAAGGAACTGAAATCAGCGGCTCCGCGACAACCAGCATCACCTTGCCGATTGTGCCTTTTTCGAGTGCGACTATGACCGTGTACGCATATTGTCCGGCCTGCACTTCGAGTAACGCGATCGCACCCTTCAGTGTGACCATTAACCAGAAGAACCCAGCGACTGGAACAACGGTTGCGACGACGACTGTGTTCTTCAACAGCGATCCTACTGCTCCCTTTGTGACCAACACCCAGGTTGAACCGTTATCCTCCGGAGAAATTCATAACGCATCGGTTTCGAACCCGCAGTGGGCCAATCCACAGTGGGCTAACCCACAATGGGCCAACCCGCAGTGGGCGAATCCGCAATGGGCGAATCCGCAATGGGCCAACGTTGCCCCGTCAGGGGCATCGACCCCAGTTGGAGACTTGGTATGGACCGTTACCAATGCTGGCAATAATGCCTCGGCCTATACATCGATCGTTAACGTGGCGACTTCCAACGTTGGCAACAATTATCTGTATCAGATCATCGTCTCTCGCCAATACAACTTCCCTGGTTTCTCCACTTGCGGCAGCCAGCCGATTCCACAGGACCAGATTATTTCGATAGTTCCCAACGCGAATTTCGCCAACCCGCAGTGGGCGAATCCCCAGTGGGCGAATCCGCAATGGGCGAACCCGCAGTGGGCCAACGCAACCTTTGCGGCAGTACCGCCCCCCGCCGGAGCCAGCGGTGCGGCAAGCAGTCTTAGCTCGACTGCGAGTGCGGCAACAACCGTTAGCGCTTCCGCGGCACCCGCCGGCGACGGCACCATCAAGATGCCGCTTCAGACCGACCACGTGTTCGTCGTTCTTCGCATATACCGCGTTGGCGGCGCGACGACCCCCCTTAGTACGACGGAGCAGTCAGCGTTCCTCAGCAACGTTTCGCAAGTTATCGTTCCTCAGGCAGCGAACACCGGATCGAGCACGCCAGTATCTACTTCCAACAAGGGTTTTACGACTACCGCTCTCACCTCGAATCCGAATCCCTCGGTTTATGGTCAGCCCGTTACATTCACAGCTCTGGTGGCGCCAGTCTCTGGCTCAGGTACTCCCACCGGAACGGTGGATTTCAAGGACGGCGCGACACTCCTGCAAACCGTGCCAGTGAGCGGTGGAGTTGCGTCCTTCTCAACTTCAACGCTCGCGCCGGGCGCGCAAACGATTACAGCATTTTACAGTGGCGATCCAAACTTCAATGGCAGCATGTCGAATTCGGTAGTACAGTCGCTGACCTCGGCCGCGACCACGACTACGCTGTCCTCCACTCCCCCCAATCCTTCAATTTATGGCCAGGTCGTAAACTTTACGGCCTCCGTCGCTCCAGTGCAGCCAAGCACGGCGACGCCCACGGGCACAGTCCTCATCATGGACTGCATCAATGTAGGTGGCGGTATAGGATGCGGGCAGGTGGGCTCGGGCACGTTGACGAACGGCCAGGTAACCGTGCCGATCTCGACGCTTGGCCCTGGCGTGAATAGTGTTACCGCCGTGTACCAGGGTGCGTCCGGCTTTGCCGGTAGCACCTCCAACATTGTTTCTCAAACTGTTCAGGCACCCACTACGACCAGCGTTAGTGTTTCTCCTAATCCTTCGGCGCTGAATCAAACCGTCACACTCACGTCGACGGTAACACCCGTTGGGTTAAGCGGAACGCCGACCGGCACGGTTCAGTTTGTAATCGATGCGGGTAAGATTGTGCTCACTGCGCCGTTGAACAGTAACGGCGTTGCCTCCACGCAGTACACTTTCACGGTGCTCGGCGGGCTTCCCGTGGTAGCCAATTACAGCGGTGATGTAAACTTCACCGGAAGTTCTTCCCCGACGTTCGTCCAGTTCATACAGAGCCCGCACTTCGGCGACTTCAGTTCGCTCGCAAACTGCGGGTATTCCGTGATTCCGGCCCAGCCCAACTTGAGCTATACGCCAGGTGGAAGTTCGGGCGTTGCGCCCGACACCGTCGTGGTCACCTTCGTTACTGGCTCAGGAGAAGGTGGCGCTTCCGGTTCGACATCCATTACTGTGCCGGCAAATAATTTGCTGGTGGTAAATTCCCCAGGGGCGGCGAACGGTGCCACGGGCTGGAACGTGTACGTCAATAGCGTCCTGCAGAACGGCACTCCCATAGCAATTGGCACAGCCTGGACTGAACCAGCGAGTGGATTGACCTTCTCGGGCAAAGCGCCATCCGCACCATCGATCAACCCAACCAACGCGCCCGGCTGTTTACAGATCAACAGCGGAACGTCAACTAACAACGCGACAGGAGGCGCATCGAATTATGCCAACACAGTGCTCAATTCCGGAGTTGATGCTCTGGAGTTGACCCAGGAGACTTCTTACCAGGATTCCTCCACCTGGTTTAACGTTCTGCAGCCGGTTAAGTATGGGTTCACGACGTCGTTTACGTTTGAATTCTCTGATCCTGAATTGATGCATAGTAGCGGCTACTACCCTGCGGACGGAATCGCTTTCGTCATGCACAATTCCAGTTCAGGTTTGACTGCGATTGGCGGCTCCGGCGGTTCCATGGGATATGGGCCCTCGGCACCCGGGCTTAGTGGCAATGAGACGCCTGTAACGATCAGCGGATCGGTGGACAACAGCATCGCCGTGGAGTTCGACACTTACAATGACACAACTTTCATCGGTGACCCGAATGGAAACCACATCGCTGTCCAGAGTTGCGGACCGGGCCTGCAAAACTCAATTGCTCATCAACCCCCCGGCTCGAACGATAGCAGCGGCTACCCCGATTGCCTGTACCAACAAACGGCGATTAATAGCAGCCTCCAGTCGACCATCTCGGATGGAAATCCCCACGCCGTCACGATGCAGTATTTGCCGCCTGGGGCGAACACGCTGAGCACAGGTTGCGCCAACGAAGGAACAGGAGAGCTCGACATAACTCTCGACGGCGCAAACATCATCTCAACCTGCATGACCATCGAGAATCAGATAAATCTCGCGGGGGCCAGCACGGATAGCGCCTACGTTGGCTTCTCGGGTGCAACTGGATTTTTCGATGAGGAGGCGGACATACTAAGCTGGACGTTCACGCCGACGGCTCCGTAAGGCTTCGAGACGGGGGCCGATGTGGAATTGCAGTTCCTCAGGCAAAGCGCGTTGGAAGTAAACGCCGTCGGAAGAGAACCGGTTTAATTTTGTTTTTCCGCGGCAGCCTGCTTGGCTTGGACGACCAGCGGATCATTCGGATCGGCATCCGTGCGTAAACTGAGGAACCGTCGATAATTGTCGCGCGCCGCCGAAGTCATTCCCACCCCTTCCTGGGCACGCGCCAACCAGTAATACAACGGAGGCAGATAACGCAGGGTCGCAGTATCGGCGAACATCAGGTCTGCGGTTTCACCCACGCGCTTCTCGCACCCTTCAAATTCAGCAAGCGCTTCTGCGGCGTGACCACCTTCAAGATACGCGCGTCCCAGAAGAAAATGGGAGATCCACGAATTCAGCAAGGTCTGTGCCTGGTGGAAAGCCTCAACAGCCTCCGGCAGATGGCCGTGCTGCATCGCTATCTCGCCCGCGATCAGTTTGGCGTACGACCGGCTTTGCGCCTGAAGAGTATTGTCCAGAACTGACGCGATCTTCAACGCGGGTGCGTCCTGTCCGGCCTGGATCAGTACGCGGGCAGCAGGATATAAGACGCTTTCGCCCGAACTGAGCTGCGCAGCTTTTTCCGCTGCTTGAATCGCTTCGGCTCTGCGTCCAAGCGCGAGGTCCGCTTCTCCTTGGGCCACCAACTTCAGGGCTAACTCGCCGGTATTCTTATCCTTTTCGTCCGCTTGTATTCCCAGGTTCAGCACATCGAGCGCATTCTTATCGCGTCCGAAATACATTTCCAGGTCGGCTTCGCCCATTTTCGCAATCGAAAAAGCATCCGGACCGATCTTTTCAAATCTCGAATAGGTTTCTCGGGCTGCGTTGGCATCGCCTCGCGCCAGCGTGGAAAGAGCTAGCGGCAGGTAAGCAAACTGATACGACGGGTTCTGCTGAATGATTCTCTGCGCCTCCGCCGTGGCCGTGGGGAAATCTCCTCCGTACATCGAGTACAGCGAGTAGTTGAGATGCCACATCAGGTTCTGCGGGCTGATCTGAATGGCGTGGCGGATGGCCTCAATCGCCTTTTTGAAATCCAGCATAAATACGTAAGAGATGCTCAGGTTGTTATAGGCCGCGCTGTCGTCCGGATAAAGAAATACCATTTTTTCGTAGGCTTCGATGGCTTGAGGATAGTTGTGCAGGAACGCGCCGTAGTAGGTTCCCAAAGTCCGATACTTCTCACGCTCGCTCATGCGGTCGAGCAGGCTTAGGGCTTTCTTGTAGTAATTGGCGGCATCCTCTTGCTTCTTCAAGTTGACGCTGGCGACGGCTAGCCCAGCATAAGCTCGGCCGAGATTCGGATCGAGCTGGACTGCTTTGGTGTAGTTCTCGATCGCTTCTTCCGACTTGCCGTTCTCGAGCCGGTCCTGGCCCACTGAATAAAAGTGTGCCGCCTCGATCGAGTTGGAGGTAAATGTTTCCTCAGCCGCAAGCTGGGCTGATTCTGGCGTGGTGTCACCGATTGCCGACCGGATCGGCGCAACCAATTTCGCAATCGCGCCCAGGACTGCGTCGCGACTGTCCGCCGTTATTTCGCGTTCCGCAATTTGTCTTCCAGTAACTGCATCGATCGCCCGGGCGGAGACGCGATAGCTTTCGCCCTGACGGGCAATGCTGCCCGACACGATCACGGAGATTCCCTCACGCATTGCGACCAGTCGAGCGACCGCCTGGTCCATCTTGCTGCCTGGACGCAACTGGTTGGCAATGCGGTGTGCAGTGCCCCGCTTGTAGGCGTTTACGAACGATACGGTTTCCAGCTCCGTATTGAATACCGGTTCCAACGTGCCGTCGAAAACTGCGTCCCCGGTGGTATTGTCGAGATCCGCGACCAGGATCGAGACGGGAGCGTGCGGCGCCTGGGTCAATGTTCGTTGGTGTCCGACGTACCAAATTCCAGTAGCAGCCAGGACCACGGCCAACACAGCCGCGGCCGACCATATGACTGGCAAGACGCGTAGTTTTGGAATGCGCCGAAGGCTGGAGCGCACGGAAAGGCGCCCGCTGCCCTCCCAGGCATGAAGGTCATCCAAAACTTCGGCGGCGTTCTGGTAGCGCCGCGCCGGGTCCCGCTCCAGGCACTTGCTGACGATATTGCTCAGTATGCCAGGAATGTTGCGATCGATGTCCGAGATCGGTGTGGCTCGTTCGGTCGTGCGCTTAACCAGGCTGGCGACGGCGCTTTCCGCCTGATAGGGCATTTTGCCCGTAAGCAACTCATAGAAGATGACGCCCACGGTGAAAATGTCCGACGGCGCATGCAGGCTTTTAGCCTGAGCCTGTTCGGGGGACATGTATTCCATGGTTCCGACCATGAGTCCAGTGCGGGTCATCCCATCGCCGCCAAACGTGCGCGCCAGGCCGAAATCCATCACCACGACACGCCCCTGCGGATCGCACATGATGTTGCCTGGCTTAAGATCGCGGTGGATAACTCCCTCCTGGTGAGCCGAGCGCAGACCAATCAACACCTGTTCAATGATGTTGACCGTTTCCTCCACCGGGAGTTTCCCACGGCGACGAAGCAGGGTACGCAAGTCCTCACCTTCGAGGTACTCCATGGTCACGAACTTGAATCCCCCAGCATCGCCGAGATCGTAAATACGAATAACGTTGCGGTTACTGATCTTGCTCGCCAGCAGGACTTCCTGCTTGAAGCGCTGCAAGATGTCGGGGTCGGATGCGAGCTCGGGTCGTATGACTTTCAAGGCGACAAACCGATTCAGTTCGTGATCTTTGGCCTGGTAGACTGCTCCCATGCCACCTTCGCCTAGGACGCGCAAGATCTCATAGCGGCCGCCTAGCACCATACCAGCTTGCAGACGAGACACCGTAGCGGTTGCCGAAGCCACGCCTTCTGCGATTGTGGCCGCATTCGAACTGGAGATACCGGAGTCGATCAGGGTAGGGGATTCCGAAGCGTCCGGCGGAACCGGTGAGGGAATGCGCGGGTCAGATCCATCCTCTGCTGAGAGAGGGAGATTGTCTTCCGTGCGAAGTTTTACGTCCTCTGCCATGACCTCGGCCCGTAGCGGGCTAAAAAGGCGGCTCGTTCAGGAGAAGTCACTCAAAGGCTCTGACAGAAACTGCCCGGAGGTATCGCCGACAGATCTGTGTCGCCCTGAAGCACCGCAGCCATCTCAGCGAAGCAGATGCAGCTAAGGTCAATCCGACCCGCCCCAGCAGTCGTTTCTGAGTTTCTTCTCCGTATCGACTTTCAGTTCGGGAGCGCCAATAACCGGATCGGCAGCAATGACAGACTGTCAGACCATTCTAAATGCTCAAATTTCCAACTAACCCCGCACTAGAAGTAGGCGGCTTGGACCGCCAACCTCGGTTAGACTCCCCCAGCGAAATCGAACGCGAGTTCGACCTAATCAGCCAAAGATATACCAATCCAACGCAAAGTCAAGCCGAAGTCACGCGCCAGGACTGAAGTCACCGCCCACACTCCTTGTCCCGCCTGGTCAGCAGCGAAATGTAACTGAAATTCTGTTCACGCCGCATAAGCTCAACGCTAAAATATCGGCGGAATCGTTCTGGGTGTACTAATGGAGTTCAGCCACTCCACTGCTCGCGTCCCACACGAGTTTTCCACCAACGAACGTTTTCAGGACTGTGACATCGCGGATCTTTTCAGGGCTAATGGAAAAGATATCGTCGCTGAGCAGCACCATATCGGCCAGTTTGCCTGGCGTCATCGAACCCTTCTCCTTCTCCTGAAATTCGGCATAGGCCGAACCCATTGTGTAAGCTTCGATGGCTTCAGCAACGGTGAGTTTCTGCTCGGGGAACCAGCCGCCCGGATTTTTCCCATCGAGAGTTGCTCGAGTGACGGCGGCATAGACACCGAGTAAGGGGTTCAGCGGGGCTACCTCCCAATCGGTGCCGAAGGCGAGGCGCACGCCATGATCAAGAAGTGTGCGGAATGCATAAGTACGGCTGGCGCGGTCGTGTCCGATATGGCTCTCGGCAAAGCGGCCGTCATCGATCGCGTGATAGGGTTGCACCGATGCGATGACGTGCAACTGGGTGAAGCGGTCGAAATCCTTAGCCGCCATGTGCTGGGCATGCTCGATGCGGAAACGACGGTCGGCGTCGCCATGAGCTTTGATTACGTCGGCATACAAGTCAAGAATATCCGATATGCCTTCGTCCCCAATGGCGTGCGTGCAGATTTGCAATCCGGCGGCGTCGGCTTTCATCATGCGATCGCGCATGAGGGAGATAGGGTGCATTTCGTCGGAGAGCAAGCCGCGATTGTTTCCCTGGTTCAAGAATGGTTGGTAGAAATAGGCTGTGCCGGAGCCGAGCGAGCCGTCAGCGAAGGCCTTGAGGGCGCCGATGCGCAGATACGGGCCGCCGAAGGCATGCCCAATGCCGAGCTTAGCCTGGTCGTCGACGTTCGTGATGAGCGGCGCCGCGTAGATGCGAGTGGTCAATTCGCCCCGCTGCAAGAGTTCGGAATACACCGCGATATCTTCGTAGCCAGCAACCATGTGCTGAACACTGGTGACGCCGAGCGAGGCGGCGTGCGCCAGAGCGCGCTTGACTATCTTCGTGAGCTGTTCGTGAGTGAGCGGCGGAACAACTTTGTCGATGTAGTCGGTGGCTGCGTCCTTCAAAGCGCCTGTGGGATTGCCCTGTGCGTCGCGGACGATAGTTCCGCCCGGTGGATCGGCGGTTTTAGCCGTAATTCCCGCGAGCCGCAGGGCCACGGAGTTTGCCAGGCCCATGTGACCGTCATAGCGGGTGACGAACACGGGCGTATCGGGCGTTACGGCATCGATCACTTCCTTTGTAGGGATGTCCGGCGGGTTCCACTTGGTTTCGTCCCAATTGCCGCCGAGAATCCACTGACCTTTAGGAGTGATCTTGGCGCGTTCGGCAATACGGCGGGCAAACTCCTCTGGGCTGGTTGCATCATTGAGCTGGACGTTGTCGAGCTGTTGTCCGCCGGAGACGAAGTGCACGTGCGCATCGTTAAAGCCGGGGATCAACAACTTTCCTCCAGCATCGATCACCCTCGTGCCGGCGCCGCGCCACGCGTTGACATCGGCGGTCGAACCGACTGCAACTATGCGATCTCCCAGGACCGCGACGGCTTGCGCCAGCGGCAAAGACTTATCAACCGTCCAAACCTTCGCATTGGTGATGATCAGATCGGCAGCGGGTTTCGATTGTGCATGGCCTAGGTCCAGAGCAAGGAGTGCGCAGGCTAACAGCCGCAAGGCGCAACAAGCAGTCTTATTTTTCATGGTGTATTGGCAAAGACTTTGTCCAAAGATCAAAGAGGGAGAATCACGGGCGAGCCGCTGTTTGGTTATCGCCTGCGTCAAAAGCTACGCGTCCTGCCACCACGGTCATGCGAACGGTGAGTGTCCTCAACTCGTTGCCGGGCACCTGATACGGACTGGCAGATAATACGGTAAAATCGGCATAACGGCCAGGGCTCAGTGTTCCGAGATTTTTTTCCTGAAAAGCCGCGAATGCCGGACCTGCGGTCATCATGCGAAGGGCCTCGTCAACATCTACGCGCTGGTTGCTGTACCAGCCACCCTCCGGTTTCCCAGCGGCGCTTTCCCGTGTGACCAGGCAATGCAGCGTAGCAATGGGCGAGCCCGAGTCAGAGGCCGGGTAGTCGGATCCCGCCGCGAGCGCAACACCCGCATTAAGAAAGTCACGCGTACGCAGAACCCAATGCACGCGTGACGGCCCAACCCGATCTTCGGCCCACCGGCTGTACTCACCCACGAACACCGGCTGAACCGAGGCGATCACGCCCACGTGAACAAATCGAGTTAAATCATCATTGGTGACAATGGAAGAGTGCTCGATTCGGAATCGTTCATTCGGCGTTACACCCGCTTTTTCGAAGGCATCGAGCGCGCGGTGAACAGCGCGGTCCCCAATCGCGTGCGTATTGACCTGAAATCCCTTTTGACGTGCCGCCCGAACAATTCGTTCGAGATCAGCGTCTTTCATCAATTCCAGACCATGCTCCTGGGGCGCGTCGGTGTAAGCATCCGTCATCTCTGCCCCTCGCGATCCGAGCGCGCCATCGAGAAAAAGTTTGAAGCTTCGAACTGCGAGCATTCCATTGCCGAGATCCAATTCCGGTCCGTTCGCCAAGTATTGCGCGATCGCCGGCTCGCCATTGACCATCGCGTAGACCCTGACGGGAAGTTCGCCCCGCTTAAGCAGGTCCTTATATATAGATATTGTCTCCAGGCCGACCCCGGCATCGTGAACGCTAGTCAATCCCCATTGAGAGAACTGCTGCAGAGCAATGCGGATGCGATGCTCCCGGTCGGCCGCCGTGGGCTTCGGTATGACGGTGCGAATCAATTGCTGAGCATGATCGATCAGCATGCCAGTTGGTTCGTGGTCGGCATTCCGCCGGACCAGTCCGCCGTCAGGATCGGGAGTGTCGCGCGAAATCTTCGCGAGAGCCAGCACTTTCGAGTTCACCCACGTAGAATGTCCGTCGATCCGGGTGAGCGCAACTGGGTGATCGCCAGAGACTGAGTCAAGTTCACTAGCGGTGGGAAATACTGAAGGATGCCAGAATCCCTCGTCCCAACCGATGCCGATTATCCATGACCCGTTGGCCGAGGAGCGTGCCGCTTCCGCAATCTTGGCCAGGATATCGGCCTTGCTCAGACCACGGAGATCCAGTCTCTCAAGCTGCTCGCCAACGCCTTCTACATGCAGTACGTCGGCAAAACCCGGTAGCGCAGTGCCCTTGATCGTGATCCTGCGTGTGTTCTCGGTCGCGAGCGCTTCCACCTCGGCGCGGGAGCCGATAGCAACGATTCGGCCGTCAAACACGGCCACCGCTTCGGCCTTGGGATGCGCCGCATCCAGCGTG
This sequence comes from uncultured Acidobacteriota bacterium, assembly GCA_963842075.1. Classification (GTDB taxonomy): domain Bacteria; phylum Acidobacteriota; class Terriglobia; order Terriglobales; family Acidobacteriaceae; genus Sulfotelmatobacter. The sequence goes on from CAWJFA010000030.1 coordinate 77,023, forward strand.
ACAAACTCACCGATGAATATCACATCGGGCGATTGCGTTGGCACAGCAACCACTGCTCTCGCGGTTCGCAATGAGACGAGCGTAACCAGCAGCAGACCGCAAGGCACAAAGCCAGAGAGCTTAAGACCCGTCCTGAAAGTTCGCGCGCACACAGAGGGTAAGAATATTGACAACGGATTAGGCCAACGTAACGCGGGTTTCATCATGTTTGCGATCGATTGCCTGCAACCGGCTCAGCTCTTAATTCAAATAAGATTTTACGAACGCCTTAAAAGCTGTACCGTAGTGCAAATTCCATAACTCTGGGCTTAGTCAAAGTGCTGCTATACAAACCAAAGGCCGAAGCCGGCTGATCCAATTGCCCGGTGGTTTGCGGCAGGGGCGCTACATCAAAGCGAACTGAGTTGGTCACGTTGTACACGTCCCAACTGAACTTCAGACTTTGCGACTCCTTAACCCTCCAGGACTTGCTCAGAGCACTGTCGATTCCGAAGTATCCTGGTCCGCGCAATTCGTTGCGCTGCCCAGACTCGCCGGGATAAGAATAACGAAATGCAGCTTGAGCGGCGACTGGATCCTGAAAGAGTCTGGGGTTGCCGTTGGCATCAAAGAAGACACCGGTTTTCGGCTTGGGGCCAACCAGAATTGCGGATGACGGCAGTTCCCAGTTAGTTGGGAACGAAGTGAAGGTATCGATGGTGGTGGGGAAGCCGCTCGTCCAGCGCGCCAGGCCGGAGAACTGCCATCCACCTACGAACGCATTTACCCAACTGCTCGAAGCCCCAGCAAAACGATGGCCTCTTCCAAATGGAAGTTCATAGACCCAATTTGTGTTGAGCTGGTGAGTGGTGTCAAAATCGGATACCGCCCGCAGTTGTTTCGGCGACCAGGAATTGATGATTTGATCGGCTTGATAAAACGCGTTGAACTGGTTGATGCGCTCCGCGTTCGAGCCTATGTCGAGGGACTTCGAAAACGTATAGTTGAAATCCCACTGCAAACCGTGCGTCATGCCATGGCGGAGCATCAACTGCAAGCCGTTGTAGGAACTTGTGCCGCTGTTCCGCCAGGCATAGAGCGAAGTAAATTGTGGGTTGAAAAAAGCGTTGGGTGTAACCTTACCGCCGAGGGTTGCGCAAGAGGGGAAGCAGCCGCCGGGGCCAGGAGTGGCGCTGGTAAATACCTCTGAGGATTCTCCCGGTATATCGGCGTTAATCAGCGCGGCGGTTTCATTGTGCAGGAAGCAGGAGTAAAGGGCGTACATTGACTGTGTCGCGGTGGGAGAGCCGGAAAAAGTGGAAACTCCGGGAGCGCAAGTTCCGCCTGACTCATCGGTTGGATCGAGAGGCAGACCGGCAGCGCCAGAGAATACGTTCTCCCAAAAAGGTATCGGAGCGATGTTCTGGACCGGAACCGCCTTCTCTCCGGCTTTAGCCAACAGAGTTGCGGCAGTGAAATAATCCATGCCTGATTTAGGATCGCGGATATCCAAAGGCATGGCCAAATCTTCCTCTTGCAAAAGACGCCGGCCCAATCGCCCCGTATATGCCATTTCAAAAACAAAACTCTTAGGCAGCTCGCGGCTTATCGAAAGATCGAACACATGGGAATACGGTGTTCTCATCTTGTCATCGAGCCCCCAGTAAATCGTCTCGCCATCGTTCGCCAGCCCCAGCGGCGGGGTTTTCGGGAATGGTCCTGTCGGCGGAGGCTGGATCAGCACTTGCGGAATGTTATAGGGTCCGGTGAACCGGGGTGAAGTATCGACGCTGAACTGGCCCACAGGATTCTGAATGGAAGTAGTCAATCCGAATGAACCTTGCTGGTCGAAACTGTCAACCACCCCTTCACCGAAATGGTCGTAGTAGATTCCATAGCCACCTCGAATCGAGCTTTTGCCGGAGCCTCCAAACAGCCGTTGCCAAAAGCCGCCCTCCGCTTTCGGCAACCAGGCAAATGCAAATCTTGGCGCGACGTTGCCGTAGTCCCAATTCCAGTAGGGAGGCCCGTTGTTAGCCTTACCCGACAGATCAAATTGCACTAAGGGATTGTAGGTTTGTCCCGCCAACATTGCGGCGGAGCGCTGTTGAAAAAAGTTCTCAAGACTAATACTCGGTGAAACTTGATTGCCGTTGGTTTCATACGGCGGTTGCAGCAGAGTGTAGCGGACTCCATAGGTAAGGGTTAACTGCGGAGTGGCGCGCCAGGAATCTTGCACATAGGTTTCAAATTCATGAGCCAAAAAGTGGCGAACCGCAGGCGTCCCTGTAGGCTGCGCTGTTCCTTGCTTGGTTATGTTGTAGTTCGAATACGAGGAATCGAGCAATCCAGTCAATGCCATTACGGGGTAGTCGTAACCGGTTTGGAAGTTGGGATTGACGGCGGGAAAACCGAATGCGCCAGGGTCCAGGCTCAAACCGGAGCCGGCAATTCTACCGAAAGGAGCAATCCAGAGATCGTAAATCCTGGCATACGGAAAAGAGTCGTTGTTCGAGCTGCGGTTGTTGGTGATGATCCGCAAGTTTCCGCCAAACTGGAGAGTGTGCTTGCCCTTCACCCATGCCAGGTCGTCGATCACGTTGTGTACCGGCACGCTAGTGCGCGTGCTGTAGGTTTGCGCCAGCAGAGGGTCAGGCCCATTGCCGAAATCGACATACGGCTGAGTAATTTGCCCGATACTATCGACGCCCTGGCGGATGAACCCATAGCGCAAATTATTGATGAGGGTGGGGCGAAAGGTTCCGGTATATGAAACGATTACACCCTTACTGTTATTGAGTGCTACCACAGTCTGGGGCTGACCCGGAAATTGAGGCCCCTGGCCGCTATTGTCCCCAACCATTCCGCCGCGCACGAAGACATGATGATTCTGCGTGATATTGAAGTCGAACTTTGCAATATACGTATTCAGCGAGCTTGGAGTGGAAGCTGGAAACGTGAAGCCTTGAAAATTCAAACCGTCCCCAACGCTCGTTGTGTTTGGAGCAGGATACTGCTGAAACAGCGCCACCACAGCCGGGTCCGCGCCGTTTCCTAGAGGACAGGTCCCGTTACTCGTGCAGTTCGGGTCCATTTGCTTCAGATCCTGGGGAGTAAGCGTCTCAGTTCCACTCGCAGGACACGCAGGATCTCCGGTGCAGTCGTAGCTCATGATTCCCTGCCTGAGATTCAGGCTGGGCACCACTCGCGTTGCTTGAGCATTCTCCCTTGTTCGCTGCCCCTCGTAGGCGAGGAAAAAGAAAATCCGGTCCTTGCGGATGGGGCCGCCGAGGGTCGCTCCGAAAGTATTGCGAATCAGTTGGCCGGGGACGTTCGGCAAACCGGAGGACAACTCTGAGTTCTTGTTGAACCAGTCATTAGCTTCTCCGACGTTGTTCCGGTTGTATTCGTAAACCGAGCCGTGAACGTTATTAGTCCCACCCTTGGTCACGAGATCCACTTGCGCTCCTGAAGACCGCCCCTCATCGGCATTCGCGTTACTCGTGGTTACGCGGAACTCCTGCAACGAGTCCAGGGTCGAGCGCAGCGCACCCTGGAAAGCATAGCCTTTCACCTGATCGTTGTCATCGATACCGTCGAGCGTGATGTTGGTCTGGTCGCTGCGCGCCCCGTTCACCGAGCCTCCGCGGCTGTCCTGGTTCTGGTCAACATTGGTTCCAACGAACGTCACTCCCGGTTGAAGGCTCAAAATTTGCGATGGGTCCCGCCCCTCGAATGGTAGCGATGCTATCTGAGACGCGCCAAAAGCATTGCCCAGCGTCGCGTCCTCGCTATTCACCTGGACAGGATTGCTCGTCACCTCTACCACTGCCGTCTCTCCTTTGACCGGCAAGGTGACGTCAGAAGTGGCGGGAACATCCACGAGCAATTGCAGGCCCTCCTTTTTGAAACTGGCAAACCCGGCTTGGCTCACGGTGAGGGTATAGGTGCCTGGGGGAATCTGCAGAAACTGATAGACGCCTTGATTGTCTGTCTTCGTGGATCGCGAAAACCCAGTGCTTGGATTCGATAGCGTCACGCCAGCACCCACGACGATCGCATGCTGCGGATCGGAAACCGTTCCCCGCAGGGAACTGGTCGCCGTTTGCCCCTGGCTCGGCACCGCAGGCAATAGCGCTACGGCTGCTGCAATCAGGATAAATCTCCACACTTTCGCCATAGTCGAAGTCTCCATGTGCGATAATCGCAGATATGTGCGATGATGAAGAGAGTAATGAAAGTAGGTCGAAACTGCCCTGCTTGTCAAGTTTCTAATCGGCCTTCCTGCAAATTAGCTTTAGCTCACCTCTACCGCTAAGGCATGGTGGCAAAATGTGCGATTTCGGATTATCGAAATGACGGCAAAATCAGGAGCGTTGGCTGGTCAAACTGCTCGAGTACGTCATTCCGGCTTGCCTTCGGGTGACTTCGCGCGTTTCCAGGGGAATCCAAATTTTCTTTTATCGCTGGCGCGAGGTCTAAGCGCGATCGAGGTCTTCGAGGGGCATACGGGAGGGACTTCGCCGGCGGAGGTTTCCAGGCGAACCGGGCTCTCGCGCGCCGCCGTGCGCCGCATCCTGATGACACTGGAACTGCTCGGGTATGCGGAGTCCGATGGCCGAGTGTATCGCCTCAAATCACGCGTGATGAGGCTGGGGTTTTCATATTTGTCGTCGAGTTCACTGGCAACCCTGGCACAACCGATTTTGGAGCACGTCATCGAACTGGTACAGGAATCAAGTTCATTAGGCGTGCTCGAAGGAGATCATGTCGTTTATGTCGCTCGCGCCACTGCGAAGCGCGTCATGTCGATAGGGCTGTCGGTGGGAAGCCGCTTTCCAGCCTATTGCACTTCCATGGGCCGCGTTCTTCTTTCCGGCCTGCCAGAACGGGACCTGGCCGCGTATTTCAAAAGAGCCGAGTTAAAGCGGATAACACCCAAGACAATTGTTGACAAGGCGATGTTAGTCGATGTCATCCGACGAGTCAGAATCGATGGATACGCCCTTAATAATGAGGAACTGGAACTCGGCCATCGCTCCATTGCAGTACCGGTGAACGACCGAAAAGGGCGATTGGTGGCCGGAATGAACATCGGTGTTCATGCCGCCCGGGTCTCGATTGTTGAAATGAAAGGGAAACTTCTGCCAATCTTGCGGGAACAGGCGAACATTCTTGGCCAATTGCTCGGTTGATGCTTTCCTTAAGATCCAAATTTGTGGTCCAGCAACGTTGCCATTGTTTCGCGTCAGTTGAGGGTTGAGTTTATCGAGGAGGCGTTGTGAGCGAAAGGCGTGTGGCTTTGTGTCACTTATCGAAAATGCCAAGGCGTTTCCCTAAAGTTGTCGTGCTGGTGTTCGCGTGCGCGATTGGAGTGACGCATGCTCAGAACAACGCACGCGCTCGTGACCTGGGAGTCCCGTTCGACGGAACGACGGGACCGCTGAATGCAATTACAGACGTTAGGTCGGTGGAAGTGGGGAGCACGACACTTATCTCCGGGGACGGGCCATCAAAGGTGGGAGTCGGTCCAATTCGCACCGGCGTGACTGCGGTATTCCCTCGCGGCAAGGATTCTACCGATCCGGTTTTTGCCAACTGGTTCACCGAAAACGGCAACGGTGAAATGACAGGCACGACTTGGGTGGAAGAATCGGGATTTTTGGAAGGCCCCGTGATGATCACGAACACGCATAGCGTGGGCGTGGTCCGCGATGCTGTGATCGCCTGGCGATTAAAACACGGCCCCAAAAGCGAGGATGGCTATTCGTGGTCTTTGCCGGTTGTCGCGGAGACCTGGGACGGCTACTTGAATGACATCAATGGATTCCATGTTAAGCCGGAGGATGTATTTCATGCTCTCGATACGGCTCATGCCGGCGCCGTGGAAGAGGGGAATGTAGGCGGTGGCACGGGCATGATTTGCAACGAATTCAAAGGCGGCATCGGCACATCTTCGCGCATCCTTGATGCCAAGTACGGCGGATATACGGTCGGCGTTCTGGTGCAATGCAACTATGGGCAACGCGATCAACTGCGGATTGCAGGCGTGCCCGTCGGTCGCGAAATCCCTGGCCAAAAAGTGTGGGACGACGACGTGGGTTCGATCATTGTGATCGTGGCGACAGACGCTCCGCTGGTACCGACGCAATTAAAGCGGCTCGCCAAACGCGTACCGCTGGGTCTGGGCCGTAATGGCAGCTATTCCGGCGATGGGTCTGGAGATATCTTCATCGCCTTTTCCACGGCCAATCCCGGAGCATCCGCAAGCAAAGGTATTCGCCAACTTGCTATGCTGCCCAACGATCAAATCAATCCTCTTTTTTTGGCAACGGTCCAGGCGACTGAGGAAGCCGTAGTAAACGCGATGGTTGCGGCGAAGACGATGACCGGAATGGATGGTCACACGGTAGTTGCGTTGCCACACGATCAACTGCGAATGATTCTCAAAAAGTACAATCGATTGGAAAAGTGATCTTTTAACATGCAGTACCGACGTAGCAACTTATCGCAACCTTGAAGTAGTTTCCTCCACTGCCGCCTGCAGCTGATGAACTGCCCACGAGATTTCTTCCTCGGTAACGATCGCCGGGGGTGCGATCAGCACATGGTCGCCGGAAATTCCGTCTACGCAACCCTGGACTGGATAAACGAGGAGCCCACGTTTCGTCGCCGCTTGTGCAACGCGCTCGGCGAACTTCATTTCCGGGGCGAATGGCAGCTTGCTGCGCTTGTCGGCTACGAACTCGACGCCCCACAGCAATCCCACTCCGCGCACGTCCCCAACAACTTCAGAATCGAGCAGCGTGTTGAGAGCCTGGCTCAGCTTCGCTGCCGCAGTCGCGGGTTGTGACGAGTTCGCCGCTTGCACCAGGTTTCTTGTTTTCATGTGTCGCAAAACTGCGCGCCCCGCAGTCAGTGAGACAGGATGCGCATTGTAGGTGAAGCCATGGACGAAGGAGCCGGAGCCCTCCGTAATCGCATCCGCAATCTTGGCGCTCGCAATCACCGCGCCCAGAGGTGCATAGCCGCTCGAAAGCCCCTTCGCCGTTACCAGAATGTCTGGTGCCACTCCCCAATGCCCGACTGCGAAATTCGCACCGGTGCGGCCCATTCCGGTCATCACTTCATCTGCGATTAACAGAACGCCATGCCGCTTGCAGATTTCAGCGACCTGCTGCAAATATCCCGCGGGAGGTACAGCAGCTCCCAGAGTTGCTCCACTGACCGGTTCAAAAATAAACGCCGCTGCCTCTTCCTTCGAGCTTTCTATTGCCCGCTCAACCTCCGCTGCATATTGCTGGCCACAATCCCGGCATCCGTAAGCGCAGCGATAACAGTAAGGCGCGCCAACATGGATAAACTCTCTCACCATGGGCAAGTAGATTTCGCGCCGCCGCCGGTTACCCGACACCGCCAGCGCACCCAGCGTCGATCCGTGGTAGCTCTGGTGGCGGCTCAAAACCTTGTAGCGCTTCCCTTGCCCAATCTCCACTTGGTACTGGCGCGCCAACTTCAGCGCCGTTTCAATTGACTCCGAACCCCCTGAAGTGAAATAGACACAGCCCCGGTGAAATTTTTCTCCCGTGAACCCCAACAGTTCCTGAGCGTATTCTTCAGCCACGGCCGTAGTGAACTGGCTGCTATGGGCGAATTCCAGATTAGCCATCTGTTCAGCGATCGCGGCTGAGATTTCCGCCAGGCCGTGACCGATCAAATTCACTGCGGCGGAACCTGAGAAATCCAGATATTGTTTGCCTCCCGAATCCCACAGGTACACGCCACGACCGCGAACTGCGCAGGGAAAAGACCGTTGAAAAGATCGTCCTAGAACGGCTGAGCGGATCAACTTCTGCACGGTTGTGGACACGAGCACCAGATTATCTGTATGGGACTGTTGTCTGTCAATTAGGGGCGGGGCGGCTCTAGCGGCTTATCACTGTATATCGACTAGCCACGCATATCCAGGTTCCCCCGCGATTCACCCAAGTGTCGGTGAAACGTCCACGCCGCAAATATGGCTTGCCTCTGTCGATGCCCTTTACCCGATATAGACCCGTTACCACGGCAGTATCGCCATAGACATGCGCGGTCGTGGTTTTCTACGACTCCTCCTCGGGATTGTGGCTCGGAGCCTTTACGCTGGCAAGAAAGTCGCTCTTCGTCTTCACTGTGCCGTCGTAGTCGGTGTACTCCAAAGAATTATCCAGCAGCGCGTCAAGGGCCTTTACGTCCTTGGTTCTTTTCCGCCATGCCCCATGCGCTTTCAAAGGCCAGCACCTTGGATCGGCTAGCGGCCGAGTCGGTTTCATTCTGTGCAGCCCCAGGCACGGATCCGGCGAAAAATAGGGCGATGCTAAAAACTATCGCTATACCGGAGGGAATGCTGGTTCTTACGAGGTAACGCATATGTGACCTGACTCTAAAGAATCTGACCGAGAGGCAATGTCATGGCAAAAGCCGTACCTCTCAGCGCGACCCGATTCCGGAGGGCTATCTAGAACCTATCGGCAGAAAGATTGGACGCCTTTTAGGAGGAAGGTTCCTTTATTGGCAAGAAGCCAGACGATGCAGTTGTAGCACCAACGACTACACTCAAAATACCAACTATTGCTGAACTGGATTTGCTCACGCCGTCATGGAAGAGTTGACGGGCAACAGCAAGCTTATGAAAGTTGCAGTACCGGATGTTCTTCTTTTTAGAAATCAAATCGGACACTCGTGGAACACTAGACAGCAATTCACCCATGTAGCCTTCCATGGTTGAGTAGACGCTAAACGGTTGGGATTGTGGAACTGGCGGAGAGGGAG
>CAWJFA010000031.1:0-90431 GCA_963842075.1 uncultured Acidobacteriota bacterium
TCTTTCTGGTGTGAGGCATTTAAATTACTCAATTACCGAATTACACAATTACACAATCTCTTATGCCCCCTGTAACTACCATCGCAGAAATCGGAAAGCACGAAGGTCAAACCGTGACGGTTCGTGGCTGGCTCTACAACCTGCGCGAGAGCGGGAAGCTGCTGTTCCCGCAGTTTCGCGACGGCTCGGGCGTGATTCAGGGCGTGGTGCCGAAGAATGCGGTCACGCCAGAGGTGTTCGAGGCGATCAAAACGCTGACGCAGGAATCGAGCGTGATCGTGGAGGGAAAGGTTCGCGCGGATAAGCGCGCGCCCGGCGGCTACGAACTGGATGTGGCCAGCGTGCAGGTGGTGCAGCGCGTGCCGGAAAGCGATCCTTATCCCATTACTCCGAAGGAACACGGAACCGAGTTCCTGATGGAGCATCGGCACTTGTGGGTGCGGTCGCAGAGGCAGGCGTCGATTCTGCGGGTGCGCGCGGAAATTATTAAAGCGGTGCGCGATTTTTTTGACGAGCATGGCTTCACCCTTACAGATCCTCCTATTCTTACTCCGGCAGCTTGCGAAGGGACGAGCACGCTGTTCCCAGTGGATTACTTCGACGAGCAGGCTTACCTCACGCAGTCTGGGCAGCTTTACATTGAAGCCACGGCGATGGCGCTGGGCAAGGTCTATTCGTTCGGACCAACGTTTCGCGCGGAGAAGTCGAAGACCCGGCGTCACTTGACCGAGTTCTGGATGGTGGAACCTGAAATTGCCTACGCCGAACTCGACGATCTGATGGATCTTGCCGAGGGGCTGATCAGTTTCGTAGTCAAGCGCTGCCTGGAGCGGCGGCGCGGGGACCTGCAGGCGATTGGGCGCGACATTTCCAAGCTGGAAAAGATTGAGCCTCCGTTCCCGCGAATCAGTTACGACGATGCGGTGAAGAATCTGCAGGAGGGGTACGCCAAAGGGACGCTGGAAGCGAAGTTCGAGTGGGGCGGCGATTTGGGTTCGCCCGACGAGACTTATCTTTCGGCGCAATTCGACAAGCCGGTGATGGTGCATCGATATCCGGCAAAGGTGAAAGCTTTTTATATGGAGCCCGATCCGCAGCGGCCCGAACTGGCGCTGTGTGTCGATGTGCTGGCACCGGAAGGCTACGGCGAAATCATCGGCGGGTCGCAGCGTATGGCGTCGCACGAGTTGCTGGTGCAGCGTATTCATGAACACGGATTGCCGGAGGAGGCGTTCAAGTGGTATCTGGATTTGCGCAAGTATGGCAGCGTGCCGCACAGCGGCTTTGGCATGGGAATCGAACGCGTCGTGGCTTGGATCTGCGGGCTTGAACATGTGCGGGAGACGATTCCGTTTCCGAGGATGCTGCACCGGTTATACCCGTGAAGCTTTTTACGGCAGAGCACGCCGAGAGCGCCTAAGATTGGGGACTTGAGATAGATACGTCCTGAAACTATGACGACGACAATTACCACCACTAACATTGCTCCCAAGAAAATTCGAGTAATTGGCGTGCCGCTTGATTTGGGGCAGTCGAGGCGCGGCGTCGATATGGGACCTTCGGCGGTGCGCGTGGCGGGGCTTGAGGCGCGGCTGGAGGCGCTGGGGCACGAAGTGGAAGACGGCGGCAATGTTGCTGTGGCTATTCCGGAGCAGAAAAAAGAAGGCGACACTCACGCGAAGTACTTGAAGGAGATCACAGCGACTTGCACGAAGCACGCGGAGTTGGTGATCAAGACGCTGGAGGCGGGAAAAATTCCTCTGGCTCTCGGCGGCGATCATTCGATGGCGGCTGGGACGGTGGCAGGCGTCGCTGAATTCTACCGGCGCCAAAACCAGCGGATCGGCCTTATCTGGATTGACGCGCACACCGACATTAATACGCCTGAGACTTCCCCGAGCGGCAATGTGCATGGCATGCCGCTGGCGGCGCTGATGGGATTGGGGCCGGGGGAATTGTCGAACATTTTTGATTTTTCTCCCAAGGTGAAGCCGGAAAACTGTGTGCTGGTGGGCGTGCGGGATATTGACGCGATTGAAAAGGAAAATGTGCGGCGCGCCGGCATTGGCGTCTTCACCATGCGCGACATCGACGAACGAGGCATGCGAACCGTGATGGAAGAAGCTTTGCGCATGGCGGGGCGCGGCACGGCCGGCTATCACATTTCGCTCGACATGGACTGGATCGATCCCGAAGATGCGCCTGGGGTGGGCACTCCGGTGCGGGGCGGCGCGACGTATCGCGAGGCGCATCTGGCGATGGAGATCATTGCCGACCACGGACGCATGCTGAGCTTTGAGATTGTCGAAGTAAATCCGGTGATTGATGAACACAACCGGACTGCGGATTTGGCGGTGGAGTTGGCGCTGTCGGCTTTTGGGAAGAAGATTTTGTAAAAGCTATGAAAAAACTTCGTGTGGGAATTCTTTTTGGCGGGCGCAGCGGGGAGCATGAAGTTTCGCTGCTGTCGGCGGCGTCGGTGCTCAATGCTATCGACAAAGATAAATACGAAGTTGTGCCGATTGGCATCACGAAGGATGGGCGTTGGTTGACAGCGGGCGATGCGGAGAATCTGCTGCAGGGAAAGCTGGTGCTGGAGTCGCGGCAGCTGCGTGCGGGTGATCCAGAGACTACGCAACCGGCGGCCGTGCTGGCGCGCGGAGAGGCGGTGGTGGTGCCGCCAGAGCCAGTGCACCGGCAGAGCGGGCTGATCCCATTTCAGACGGATGCGGCGCTCACGCGGCGGGCCAGCGATCGCGCCATCAATGTGGATGTAATTTTCCCGGTGCTGCATGGAACGTTTGGCGAGGATGGAACCATTCAGGGGCTGCTTGAACTGGCCGATATCGCTTATGTGGGCGCGGGTGTGCTGGGGTCGGCGGCGGGCATGGATAAAGATGTGATGAAGTCGTTATTTATGGCCGCGGGAATTCCCATCGTGAAGCACGTAACAATTTTGCGCAGCGCCTGGGAGAAAGAGCCGAAGAAAGTTCAGAGTTTTGTTGAGAAGAAATTAAAGTACCCGGTTTTTGTGAAGCCGGCGAATTTGGGGTCGTCCGTCGGAATCAGCAAGGCGCACAACCGCAAGGAACTGGGGCCGGCCATCGAAGAAGCTGCAAAGTTTGATCGCAAGATTGTTATCGAGCAGGGCGTGGGAGGAAAGAAAAATAAAGCGCGCGAGATCGAATGCTCGGTGCTCGGGAACGACGAGCCGGTGGCTTCGATTCCCGGCGAAATTGTTCCGGTTAAAGAATTTTACGATTACAACGCAAAGTATCTTGATGAAGGTTCGGAGCTGATCATTCCTGCGAAACTCAGTAAAGCGGAGACGAAAAAAGTTCAGGAGCTGGCGGTGCGCTCCTTCAAGGCCGTGGATTGCTCCGGCCTAGCGCGCGTGGATTTTCTGATGGATCCGACTACGCGGAAGATTTATTTGAATGAGATCAATACCATGCCAGGATTCACAGCGATCAGCATGTATCCCAAGCTCTGGGCAGCTTCGGGGCTGGAGTATGCAGACTTGATCGACAGACTGATTCAACTGGGGCTGGAGCGGCATACCGATAAAAAGAAAAATCAGTATAGCCGCTGAGAGCCCGCGCGCTTTCGATTGTGTCTTCGTTGTTAAGCGATCGTTGTTATGCGATCGTTGTTAAGCGATCGTTGTTAGTCGATCTTGCAGGTCATTGCCTTGCAGATCATTGCGCGCCTGCTTTCTGCATGAAACTTGCCTGATCGGCTTTCATCTTCTTCAGGCCGTCCATCGGCAGATAGACCATGTGCCCGGCATCGTAGGTGGTGTAGGAAATATTGTCGCGATATTTTGCGGGCAGGTCGAGATGCTGAATCGCATAGTTCGCCGCGAAATAGGGCGTGGCCAGATCGTAATAGCCTTCCATTACCAAAATCTTTAAATAGGGATTTTTTACGATGGCCTGGCGCATGGCCGAAGCGGTGTCGGGAAATCCGTTGATGGCCGATCCCCAATCCCACTTGTCGAAGCCGATGTCTTGCGCCCTGACGTAATAGGGCATGTCTACTTTGTAGCCCAACTCGGTTCGAACGTAATTGTTAAACACGGAAGTGAACGGAGGTTGCGTGGCGGAACCGGTGGGATCGTAGAAGGGCGTGTCGAGCAAGCCACTGGGGTCGGGACCGGTGTAGCGGCCATCGAGGCGGCCAACGCGCAGTTTCTGGTCGATGAGCAGATAGTGAGTAAACTTGCGGACATTGACGCGCAAGTTAGCCTCGTCCACCACTTCTTTGGTTAGACCGGTGTAGTGGGCTAGTTGATCCATGATTTTGTCGCGCTCTGGCGCAGTGAGCGCGTCTCCCTTGGCCAAGGCTTGAGCATAGTCACCGGAGGCCCACTGTTCGGATTCTTGCCGGGCGCGATTGAGGTCCTGGGCAAGATCAGGGGCGAGTCTGTGGTGATACCCGGCAATCATGGTGAAAGATGGAATCAGAAAAATGTAGGGCTGGTCGTTGGTGTTGGTCTCTTCCAGAGTTTCGAAATTCAAGACACTGGAGAGCAGCGTGATGCCGTTGAAGGAGATGCCGCGATCGGCAAGGTATCCAGCGATTCCGGCGGCGCGCGTGGTTCCGTAGCTCTCGCCGAGAATGAACAAAGGAGACGACCAGCGCTCATTGCGGCTGATGTAGAGGCGAATGAATTCGCTGAAGGCCTCGATATCTCCTTTGACGCCCCAGAATTTCTTGAACAGCTCGGCATCGGCGGCGCGGCTGAATCCGGTGCCGATGGCGTCGATCAGCACAAGATCGCTTTTATCGAGCAGGGTGTGGGGATTGTCTTCCATGCGGTAGGGAGCGGGAGGCATGAATCCATCGGGCTGAAGGGTTACGCGTTTCGGGCCGAGGGCGCCCATGTGCAACCAGATTGACGCCGAACCGGGGCCACCGTTGAAGGCGAAGGTGAGCGCGCGCTTCGCGACGTCCTGGCCGTCGAGGGTGTAGGCGACATAAAACATTTCCGCTTCGATCTTGCCATCTCCGCGTTTGATGGGAAGACGCCCGGCAGTGGCGGTGTACTTCAGCAATTTTCCGTCGACGGTAATTTGATGGTGCGTCTCGATCGGAGATACTTCGGTCATGTCGAAGTGTTCTTCCTTGTCTTTATCTTTGTCCCTGTCGGAGGAGGTTTCCCGGGCGGGCGGCTTCTGCTCGGACGGAGTCTCAGGCTTGATGGCAGGAGTCTGTGGGGACTTCTCGGTAGACTGCGCGGCTGCCTGCTTCTTTTGGTTTGCGGATTTCGGCTGGTCGGTCTGTTGAGCGAAAGATGCAGCGATCAGAAGGAAAGCCGTGGAAAATGCCCAGAACAATTTCATGAATCACTCCTTGCGAAGAAATGCATTTGAACTGATTTAGCGGGATGAATTGTACACCGTTGGCGAATTGACTTCGCGGTGATCTGCCTCCCGGTGGGGAATTTGGCCGCTGAAAAGCGGATTTTTTCATTTATCGTTGGCCGTTTACCAGCCGACGGAAACATGAGCGGACACTGCTCGCGAAAACTTCGGGCACAGGTTGGGAAAGGTCCGCTCCGCTCGGCGGGACAGCCGAGGCGGCTCTCCCCCATGTCTTCCGAAGTAACTGTAGGTCGCGGGCGTTTCTGCCGATGGAATGGGCATGGCTGGCAATGGCCTTCATTATCTGACTGCGAATGATTGGGTCCTGATTGAGGCGAAGGCCGTGCAGCGTACATTCAGGCTGGGGGAAGAAATCATCCGGGAGGGTGATTGGGTCGACAGCCTCTATGTAATTCGTAGGGGAGGCGCGTCTGTGGAGTTGGCCGCCACTGGCTCGCGGGCGATTGTAGCGACGCTCGGACCGAAGGATATCTTCGGCGACATGGCTTTTCTGGACCAAGGTAAAGCCACAGCGGCGGTGGTAACGAAGGATGAAGAGGTGGAAGTGGACGAAATCAACTCGCACGAACTGCGCAAGATCCTGGAAGCCTTTCCCGGTCTCGCGTCACGTTTTTATCTTTCGCTGGCCCTGATCCTAGCTCAACGGCTGAAGGCGACTTCCCGCGAACTGGCTAGAGAAATGACACTTCGCGACCGGCGCGAATAGGGCTGCAGTTCCGTTTTTCACGGAGTAACGACCAGAGGAAGTTCGATGAAAACTGGCGCGGCCCGATGTGTGATAGATACGCTGGGTCGCTTTCTGGTAGTCTCCCGGCTTCGCCCAGAAGATGTTGGGGACGAACGTCTGCGGATTGCGATCATACAGGGGAAACCAGAAGAGCGCCGAGACGAACTCCGCTGTTATGCCGAAAATTGCTCGAAAAACAATTTCTTAGGCGGAAAGAAAAAAACTTTCCCCGCTTTTCCTTATCCATGCTCACCCCGCGAAGTAAAGAGTGTACTCAGTGCGAGCGCAAGGGACAAATCCAAGGAAGACAGCTGGCTTGCCGGAAGGACTTGGGCGAAGGCAAGCCATCTCGGTGCTGATAATCTGGCTCAACTCGTTGGTCGCATGGAGGCAAGGTTCAATATGGCTGAGAATAAATATGATGTAATTGTGGAGAATAACGCGGTAAAACTGGCGCAAACCATCAACGCGCTTTCATTGAAGGGATTCAGGCCGATGTTCATGTCGAGTGCCGCGAACGGCGAAATGAACGTTGTCACAGTCATCCTGGAGAACCTGACTAAATACTGACCCAGTGGTCGAGATCGAATTCAGTCCCCGCCAATCCCAGGGTTGTGGCTCAGTTTGAAAAGGGTCGGCTGTGTGTGCGCACGGGAGATCCCCTTCGGCAAGCTCAGGGCAGGCTCTCGTCCCGCTGGTGAAAACGCGGGACTTCGGGATGACGCCGGAGAGGCGCAACATTGAAGATTTTCAAATTGAGCCCCTGCCAATCCCAGGAATCTCTTGACGAACCTCAGTGAGCATTGTAGGATTGAGTACAAGTTTGCCCTGCGGGGCAGGCTTGGAATTTCATGCAGAGTGGCTGAGGGACGAGCCCTGTGACGCCACGGCAACCGGATCGGGATCATATATCCCGACCGCCAGGTGCCAACTCCCGCCCGGAAACGGGGAACATGAGATTCGGATGCGAAGCTTATTTTTATTTGCATTCCGATAACCTCTTTTCCTATTTCCTGGAAAAAGAGGCCTTTTTGTTTTAGGGCACTTTTTCCCGGCTCGTCCCCAGCTATTCGCTGCTGTTAAGAGACAAGAAAGCGAGTAGCGATATGGCGCACTACGAATTGCGTTGCCGGGAATGTGGACGAAGCTGGGGAAACCAGCCCCGCTCGATCTGCGACGAGTGTTTCTCTCCTCTGGGAGTCAATTACGATTATGAGGCGATCCGGGCTCTGCTGGCCGCGGGTGCCAATGACCAGCCTAGGTCGAGCCGTGAGCGAATTTCGCAACGGCCGCCGAACATGTGGCGCTATGCGGAATTGCTGCCGCTGCCGGAGGGTTGTGAACCACGACTGCCAGTGGGCTTTACGCCGCTGATTCAGGCGCCACGGTTGGCGCAACGGCTTGCTGGAACCAACGACGGTAGGATCGCTGGACAAAATCTTTACCTCAAGAATGACGCTGTGTGCCTGCCTACGCTGAGTTTTAAGGACCGCGTGGTGGCGGTGGCTTTGGCGCAAGCGAAGGCGTTTGGCTTCGATACGGTAGCGTGTTCCTCGACTGGCAACCTGGCCAATGCGGTGGCGGCACATGCGGCGCGATTGGGTCTGAAGGCGTGGATCTTCATTCCATCCGATCTGGAGCAGGCAAAGATTCTTGGCACCCAGGTTTTCGGCGCGACGGTGGTGCGCATTGCAGGGAATTATGACCAGGTGAACCGCCTGTGCTCGCAGATCGCCGAAGAACGGCGCTGGGGCTTCGTCAATGTGAACCTGCGGCCTTACTACGCAGAAGGATCGAAGACGGTGGGTTTCGAAATTGCCGAACAACTGGGCTGGCGACTGCCGGACAACGTGGTGGTTCCGATGGCGGGTGGGTCGTTGATTGTGAAGATCAAGAAGGCGTTCGACGAATTGATCAAGCTGAGGCTGGTGGAAGAGAAGGCCGTAAAGTTTTTTGGGGCGCAGGCTACCGGGTGTTCGCCGATTTCGACGGCGGTAAAAATCGGCAGCGCGGAGATCGATCCGCAGAAGCCGGCGACTATCGCGCGTTCGCTGGCGATTGGCAATCCCGCCGACGGGCACTACGCCATTAAGACCATCAAGCAGAGCGGTGGATGGAGCGAGGATGTTAGCGATCCGGAGGTGATCGATTCAATTCGTTTGCTGGCGGCAACGGAAGGCATCTTCACTGAGACCGCCGGCGGAGTGACGGTGGGCACGGCGGGCAAACTCTATCGCCAGGACCGCATTCTGCCTGAGGAAACGACCGTGTTATGCATTACCGGAAACGGTTTGAAGACGACTGACGTGCTGGCCGGAGTATATGAAGCCGAGCGGCCGATTGCGCCGAAGCTGGCCGAATTCGAGAAGTATCTGCAGCTAGCTGAGGCAGGTGCAGTTGCCAGTGAAACTGCGATTCCTGTAGGCGCGTAAGAGGGAGGCACAAATGGCAATCACGGTGCAAATTCCGACCGCATTGCGGCGGCACACGGCGGGGGTAAGTTCGATTGCGTGCGCGGCTACGAACCTGGGAGAGCTGTTCTCTGTGCTCGATGAAAAGTTTCCGGAGCTTAAGCCGC
Source organism: uncultured Acidobacteriota bacterium (assembly GCA_963842075.1). Lineage (GTDB taxonomy): Bacteria > Acidobacteriota > Terriglobia > Terriglobales > Acidobacteriaceae > Sulfotelmatobacter. Next base: position 8,693 of record CAWJFA010000031.1, read on the forward strand.
ACTTGCGCGACGAAGCAGGACAGGTGCGTCGATTCCTCAACATCTATGTGAATGAGGAAGATATCCGGTTCCTGGGTGGGCCGGGGTATGCTTTTCAGGATGGAGATGAGGTGCTGCTGGTGCCGTCGATCGCGGGCGGAGCGAGATAGATTTCGAGCCGGTCGCGTTTTGGAATCACAAGACGGATAATCCAACAAAGCCCCTAGTCTCGCCGATATGAGCCGGTCCTTTGGCTCCTACGAAGCGAGAAATCCAGCGGGTTGCAATTCTCGCCTTGTGCTGTATAATTTTATCTAACTAACTGGTTAATTAAGTTATGGCCCAGCTGTTTCATCGCCGCCATCGCTCTTCCCATCTGGGTTCCCGGGGGCAGCCGGAGGAGAGTCGCGCGGCTATTCTGCGCGCGGCGGCGCTTGAGTTTGCCGAACACGGCATTGCCGGAGCACGTACCGATGCCATTGCGCGCGCGGCGAAAGTCAATAAGGCTCTGCTCTATTACTACTTCAAGGACAAGGAAACGCTTTACGGCGCGGTGCTCGACAGCGCGTTCTCGGGGATGAAGGCTACGGTTTTTCAGGTGCTCGACAGCGATCTGCCGCCACGGGAGAAAATCATGGCTTACGCAGGCGCGTATTTCGATTTTATTGCCTCGAATCAGATTTATCCCAAGCTGATGCAGCGCGAAATGATGCGGGCGCGGGAAGGCCAATCGGAGCACATCGACAGACTGGTGAAGACTTACTTTCGGCCGATCTACGGGCGGGTGGGAGAGCTGTTGCACAAAGGAATCGCGCAGGGAGAATTCCGGCGAGTAGATCCGGCGCACTTCGTTCCCTCGATGGTGGCCATGATCATCTTCTACTTCAGCAGCGCCCCGGTGATGCAGCGGATCGTGCGCTTCAACCCGCTGGCGCCGGAGCGGATCGCCGAACGGCGGGCCGCGGTATTGGATTTTATCTCCGCCGCACTGTTTGAGCCTCGCTCCACGGCATCGCCGACGTTTCGTAAATCAGGAGTACGCAATGAGTGCTCGTAACCGATTTTTCATTCTTCTCGGCATAATTTTTGTGATTGCCGCGATCTATTACACGTTTTCCACCGACCATTCGAAAGACCTGGTGCTGATCGGCACGGTCGATGCGAACCAGGTAATCGTCAGCGCGCAGGTGGAAGGGCGCATCCAGAAACTTCTGGTGGATGAAGGCACGCCGGTGAAGGCTGGAGACTTGATTGCGGTGCTCGATCCCTCCGAATTACAAACGCAGGAAGCCGCTGCAACGGCGACCATCACCAGCCTGCAGAACAAAGTAGCGGAGATGCAACATACGGAACGATCCACGTTGGGCTCCACTTCGAGTGATGTGGCGAATGCGCGGGCCAAGCTTGACTCGGCGAGGGCGCAACTTTTGCAGGCGAAAGCTGCGCTGGATCGAACAGAAAGCGACAGCCGGCGCATGATTGAGCTGGCGAAGGCGGGCGTGCAATCCGACCAGGATCGAGTACAAGCTGAAACAAATCTGCAGGCGGCGCAAGCGACTCTGCAAGAACAACAAGAATTGGTGAAGGCGGCGGAGGCGGACTTGAGTTCCGCCATAGCGCGGACGCAGCAAGCCAATGCCGCCAAGAGTACCGTGCAATCGACCGAGGCTGATCTCAAGAATGCCATCGCGCAGAAGAATCAGGCTGCAGTGCGGTTGGGTTACACCAATGTCTATGCGCCGGTGACGGGCACGGTTTCGGTGCGCGCGGCTCGGCAGGGAGAAGTGGTGAACATTGGGGCGCCGATTGTGACTATCGTCGATCTGACGGACACATGGGCGCGGGCGGCCATCCCAGAAACTTATGCCGACCATATCGGTTATGGCGATGTGCTGCGGGTGCGCATGCCGGGAGGAACGGTGACATCCGGGAAAGTATTTTTTAAGGGAGTGGAAGGCGATTTCGCCACGCAGCGCGATGTCAGCCGGCGTAAACGGGATATCAGGACAATTATCTTGAAAATACGGCTTGATAATCCGAAGGGGGCATATGTGCCGGGAATGACGACGGAGGTGCTGGTTTCGCCTGCACAGATGAAGGGCGAGAACAATTCACAGAGCGCAGCCGCGGGGCAGCAATGATGGCGGAGTTGAATGCCAAAGCGAACGCGGGTTCGAGTGCCTCCCGCGTGGCTCACGCGATCGAAGTCGAACACATCGTCAAGAAGTATGGCGACTTCACGGCGGTTGACGATGTTTCGTTCTATGTGAATGACGGCGAGATTTTCGGCTTGCTCGGACCGAACGGAGCGGGAAAATCGACTTTGATCCGCATGATGACGACGTTGATCCCGATCACCGCGGGGAGCGCTCGCATTTCCGGACATGACGTGGCAAAAGATCCGGATGCGGTGCGGCGGACGATTGGGGTGATTCCGCAGGCGTTGACCAGCGATCTCGATCTGACGGTGGAAGAAAACCTGAATATCTACGCCAAGCTGTACGACGTGCCGGCGAAAGAACGGAAGCGCTCGATCGACGAGTTGCTTGGTTTGGTCGACTTGACCAAGTGGCGCGACGCGCAGACCAAGACGCTCTCTGGAGGAATGCGGCGGCGTCTGGAGATCGCGCGCGGTCTGGTGCATCATCCGAAAATTTTCTTCCTCGATGAGCCAACCACCGGGTTGGATCCGGTATCGCGCGTGGCGGTTTGGGAGATGCTGGGCAATATCAAGAGTCAAAGGCAACTCACCATCCTGATCACGACGCACTACATGGACGAAGCCGACCGGCTGTGCGACAGAATCGCCATCGTGGATCATGGCAAGCTGGTGGCGCTCGACGCTCCGATGGCGCTAAAGGCGAGTGTGCCGGGATCCAACGTGATTGAAGCGCAGTTTGACAATCCTCCGGACGACTGGGAGCAGCGCTTGCACACGCTCGACGACGTCACTTCGGTGCAGCACGAAGGCGCGGGAATGTATCGCGTACTCACCGGAAACGGCTCGCGAACCACCACCGAGTTGGTCGAAATGGCGGTCGAGGCGGGAGTTGCGGTGAAATCGCTTTCGGTACAGAACACGACGCTGGATGATGTATTCGTGCACTACACGGGCCGGCAATTGCGCGACGAATTGCAAAAAGCGTACGCCTTCGTGATGCCGCAGCGGCCGGGGCTGCAGCCATGAACCACGTCATGGCTATTGTCGAGCGGGAAATGCGAAAGTTCTTTCGCTCGCCGGCGCTCATGCTGGCGTCGATGATTTTCCCCCTGGTACAGCTCGTGATTCTGGGGAACGCGTTTGGGGGAAAGATTCGCGACGCGCGGCTGGCCATCGTCGATCAGGATGGAGGAACGCAGGCGCTCAAGATTCGGGAGGCCTTCGATTCGGTACGCGCGAACATTCGCACTTTCGTGCCGGTTTATTACGACGACGAAAAGAAAGCGGTGGAGGATGTTCGCAACGGCAAGCTCGATGGCGCGGTAATCATTCCGCCCCAGTTCTCGCGGCGGGTTTACGAGGAGAATCATCCGCAAATTGCCGTGGTGGTGGATAACAGCGATAACTTTATGAGTTCTGCGCTGGAATCGGAACTCACCGATCTGGTGAACTCGCTGAATCAGCCCACGGTTGAGCCGCGAATTCTGCAGCAGACAGCGCTTTCCATCGTCGAACTCTATCCCTATATCGAATACATGAAGTATCTGCTGCCGGGTTCACTTTCGCTGGCGATGTTTGTGTCGGTGATGATCGGCGGCGGAATGTTGTATATCGACGACAAGGCCCGTGGTGTGCATGAAGGTTATCTGGTCACGCCGATTACGAAGCTCGAACTGGTGCTGGGGCTCAACCTGGCGGGGGCGATCAAAGCAGTGATGACGGGCGTGATTATTTGTGTGATTGGATCGCTGATCTCGGGGGTGAGCACGATTTTCAATCCGATGACAATGCTTGGGCTGCTGGTGATGATTGTGCTCACATCACTGGCGTTCAACACGATGATGTTTCTGCTGATGGTGCGCATCGAAGACCCGCTGGTGCCGCGAGCCATGTTCGGCATTTTGAATACGCTGCTTTTTTTTCCCAGCGGAGCAATATATCCCATCCAGGCGTTTCCGCCATGGTTACGAGGAATTGCGAAAGTTGATCCCTTCTCTTACGCGGTGGATGGGTTCAAGTGTCTGCTGCTGAAAGAAACGACGCTGGCGGCGGTATGGGCCGACATGCTCTTTCTCGGCATCTTCGCCGCCATCACGTTGGGAATAGCCATTCCCTTGTTCAAGCGCACGCTGTAAGGCATTTAGCGCCGAGCGCGCAGAGGCGCGCCATCCAGAGTTTTCTTGGAATCCCACCGTGTTCTCTGAGTGCGCCGCAGTGAATTAGTTTTGGCAGCTTTTGACTTAGCGGCTGTGTCCGTTATTCTAGAGAGTCATGACCTTACTGGACGCGAAAGAGTACCATCCGGAAAAAGAGCGGAAGAAGAGAAACCGGATTATTTCGGCGATCGTTCTTATCCTGGTACTTGCATTCATTGGCTGGTTGAACCGTTTCTGGCCGGAAAAGCATGTTGCCGACAAATTCTTTTCTGCGCTGCAGAAACAGGACTTTGAAGCTGCTTACGGAATCTACTATCACGATCCTGATTGGAAGCAGCATCCGCAGAATCACGCTCAGTATCCGCTAAACGAATTCAAGCAGGACTGGGGACCAGGCGGGCAGTGGGGCATCGTGAAGAGCTATAAGATTTATGGCGCAAGCAATTGCCCCGGTGGCGGGAGCGGCGTGGTCATCGACCTGATCGTGAACGACCGCGCACAGCACGCTCAGTTATACGTGGACAAATCAGATAAGACGATCAGCTCACCGCCCTGTGATCTGGAATTTCGCTAAGCAGACCGGGATTTTTTCTCCACGGTTCCGAAGTGCTCGAGGGTTTTGGTCAGGGACGCTTCGTCGCCGACATTGAGGCACTTTTTCGAGCGGTCGATCTGGCGCATCAGGCCACATAGAACTTTTCCTGGACCAATCTCCACGAATGTTTGCACGCCTTGGCCAATCAGAAGGCGCATACACGCGTCCCACTTCACCGCGCCTGTTACCTGGGCGATCAGCGTTTCGCGTGCCTTCTGTTCGTCAGTGACCAAGATCGCTTCCACATTGCAAGCTACGGGATACACCGGCTTTTGAGTCTTCAGCTTGTTCAAGTCACCTTCCAGGCGGTCTTGTGCGGGCTTCATGAGTGAACAGTGAAAAGGTGCGCTCACAGGCAGCAGCTTGGCGCGCTTGGCTCCCCGCTCGTCCGCGATTTTCGTTCCTCGTTCCACGGCAGCGGTGTTCCCCGAGATGACAATCTGTTCCGGCGAATTAATATTGGCGGGGGCGCAGACTTCGCCTTGCGCGGCGTCCTGGCAGACCGAGATGACCTTCTCCAGTTCCATGCCGAGGATTGCGGCCATCGCTCCCACACCGACCGGGACGGCTTCCTGCATGTATTTGCCGCGATTACGCACGGTTCGCACGGCGTCCGCAAAGCTAATGGTTCCTGCTGCCACATGCGCGGAATATTCACCCAAACTGTGGCCTGCCACAAAACTCGGCCTGGGGATGCGGGTTTCAAGCACTCTCAGCGCCGCGATTGAAGCAGTCAGAATCGCCGGCTGAGTAATCTCGGTCATGCGTAACTGATCTTCCGGGCCTTCGAAGCAGACTTGCGACAATTTGTAACCGAGGGCCTCGTCCGCTTCGTAGAAAGTCTGCCGCGCGACGGGATATTTCTCCGCGAGATCCTTGCCCATGCCAACGGACTGCGATCCCTGGCCGGGAAAAATAAATGCGACAGTTGATTCGGCAGGACTGAGAACATTCTTCGATTCGGTCATGATTTTGTTTTTGCCGGGAATTAACGAGCCGGAGCAGTTTCTATTTCTGGCGGTGCGGGATGAAGAGCGGCCAATCCTTGCTCGATCGATGCATTGATGTGCCGCTCGGAAAACTCCGACGCCACTCGTACCGCATTTTTGATGGCGTTGGCGTTCGATGAACCGTGCGTGATGATGCAGACGCCTTTCACTCCCAACAAGGGCGCGCCGCCATACTCGGTGTGATCGATGCGCTTTTTAAACTCAGAAAAGGCGCTACGCGAGAGCATGTAGCCGACCTGCCGCGAAATGGTAGCCTTCAGCGATTCTTTCAAAACGGTGCGCACCAGGTTAGCCACGCCCTCGGAGATCTTGAGCGCAACGTTACCCACGAAACCGTCGGCAACGATGACATCGACGTGGCCATTGAACAGGTCACGGCCCTCAACATTGCCCACAAAGTTCAAAGGCAAGCGCTTCAAGAGTTGGAAAGATTCGCGCGTGAGTTCGTTGCCCTTGGTTTCTTCTTCGCCAATGGAGAGCAATCCTACCCTGGGCCGCCTTCCGCCGCCGAAACCTGAACGGCCGAATGTTGAATCGCTAAAGATGGAGCGGAAATAAATCTCTCCCATTACGGCGAATTGTTCAAGGTTATGCGGTTTGCAATCTACGTTGGCGCCAACGTCGAGCAAAATCGCAGCAGTGCCGGGTGCCGTGGGAAAAACCGCGGCCAACGCCGGGCGGTCCACGCCGTGCAAAGCACCCAGCACCATCTTGGCCGTAGCCATTGCGGCGCCGGTGTTGCCAGCGGTGACGAAACCGGCCGCGCGCCCCTCGCGAACCAGGCGCAACCCAACACGCATGGAGGAGTCGCGCTTCGCGCGCACTGCCTGCACAGCCTTGTCTTCCATAGTGATGACTTCGCTGGCGTGCGCGATTTCGATGGGCAATCGCGAGGCGGAAGGGTGACGATCAAGCTCGGCTTTGATTGTGGCGTCCGGACCTACCAGGAGCACGCGCACGCCGTAATTTCGCGCAGCATGGATTGCACCTTCGACTTCAGGCTTGGGGGCCCGGTCCGAACCCATCGCATCCAGCGCGATCACGCTAGGCATGGCGGCAGAGATTTAGCTGGCTTCCTTCACTTCCAGAACTTCGCGGCCTTTGTAGTAGCCGCACTTGGCGCAGGCGCGATGCGGCATCTTCTTTTCGTGGCAATTCGGGCACTCGGAAAGCGAGTGGCTTTTTAGCGCGTCGTGCGCCCGACGGGTTGAAGTGCGCTTCTGCGAATGTCTTCGTTTTGGATTAGGCATGGTGTGTGAATTCCTCTCGGCGAGGCCTCGGGCCTCTGTGATCAATCCTTAACCGTAAATTTTACTGGGCCAGTTTGCCGCGGATTTCCTTCAGCGCCGCCCAGCGCGGTTCTTCCAGTTCCACCGCGCACGAGCACTGTTGCTCGTTTAAATTCTGGCCGCAATGCGGGCACAGCCCCTTGCAATCTTCGCGGCAAGTAACCTTCAGCGGGGCGGCGAGGAGCAGCTGCTCACGGACAACATCCTCCAGCAAAATACCCTCGCCCTCATAATAGCTGATTTCAGCTTCCGCGTCGGTGACAGACATCTCATCGCGTCCCGCATCCGCGCCTTGAGGGCGATATAACAGATCGAACTCTCGCTTCACTTCCTGAGTCACCGGTTCCAGACAGCGCGCGCATATCATTTCCAAGCTAGTAGCGAGCCGGCCCTGGACGCGAATATCCTGAATTATTTTGTGTTTGCCGTGATGCTCCTCGACTAAGTCCGCCCGGCCGCTGCTCTCAATCGGGGTAACTTGGCGATAATCCACTCCCAGGTCAATCACTCCCGGCGCAAACCTCTCCGCAAATTCCAGCGGGTGAAGTTGTAAAGCTTTGATCTCGAAGAACATCGGAAACCTCCGCGCCCCGTCCAGTTGCCGCCCCAGGCCCGCGGAAGCACGCCAAGAAGGCGCAAGTACCGCAAGGAGCAAAGTTAAGGATAAAGGGCAGAAGAAAGGGGTGTCAAGGCATGGTCGCCTTCTATTGCAACAGGCCTATGGTTATTATGCTGAAGGGATTATGCCGAGTTCACCAGACAAGGAAAATCAGCGGTCGCGAAGACATGCCGATCTTGCGGCAGGTTTTATCACGTTGCTGGGGCTTCTGGCCCGCCTCTGGACAGCCTCCGGAACCTTTCTCAATCCCGATGAAGCGCTGCATTTTCGCCTGGCAAACCAGGTTTCGGTTGGACTCGCTTACCGGGCGGGGCTCACCGCGTCTCATCCTCCGCTGCTGACTTTTCTGCTCCACTTTTGGCGCGTGCTTGGAACCTCGGAACTGTGGTTGCGGCTGCCGTCCGTTGTCGCCGGGGCTGCTTTTTGTTGGATGTTTTACAAATGGTTAGCTAAAGCAGCGGGCGATCTTGCGGGTTTGATTGGAGTTCTATTCGTTGCCTTGCTTCCACCGGTGGTGCAAATCGGCGCCGAGGTCCGGCAGTACGCTCTGCTGCTGGCGTTTCTGGCCAGTGCGCTTTACTTTCTGGATGAAGCGTTCGCGAAGAATTCCACGCGTGATATGGCGGCATTTTCCTTATTCCTCTACCTGGCAATGTTGTCACACTACTCAGCTTTCTTGTTCGCCGCCGCGCTCGGCGTTTATGCCTTGATCAGAATGTTCACACAACATTCGCCTCCCCGCCTGGTTGCGGTTTGGACAATGGGCCAACTGGTTGGACTGGCGCTCGCAATGTTTTTGTATAAGACCCATATTTCGAAGCTGGGGGTGGGCGAATCAAGAACTGTGTTGCAGGGCTGGATGAGCGAGTTTTATCTTCGCCATTCGTACTTCGATGCCACGCGGGATAATCCCTTGATGTTTGTGCTGGGGCACAGCTTTGGAGTCTTTCAATATTTCTTCGGACAGTTGGCAGTGGGTGATGTCATGGGCCTTCTGTTCATCGTAGGGATCGTTCTGCTTTTGCGTGAGAAAGGATCGTCTGAGAATCGAGAGCGCTCGCGGCAGTTTGCAGTGTTGCTGGTTCTGCCGTTTGCGATCGCTGCGGGCGCAGGCCTGGCTCATGTTTATCCGTATGGAGGCACGCGGCATGTGGCATTTTTGATTATTCCGGGAACCGCTGGTGTGGCTGTGGCAATGGCGCGTTTAGGGGCTGGGAGATGCGGGCGCGCGCTCACAATGGCAGCCTTCGTCCTCGTGGTGTGCATTGCTTTGGGCAGGCCGCGGCGGCCACGGATGGACCGCGCCGATCAAAGCCGGACGCAGATGGTGGCGGCGATGAAATTTGTGAGGCAGAACATTAATCCTTCCGACGTGATTTTCACGGACTACGAAAGCGACCTTGTCCTTGGCCACTATCTCTGCCAGCAGCGTCCCATATGGTTCGAACCCTCGACCGCGGATTTCGAAGTATTCTCCTGCGGCCATCGCGTTGTTTCCGCAAGCTACAAGGCGGCCACGCTTTTCACTCCAGATAGTTTCGTAAATCTGTGGGGGCGCCTGGTGCAGACTTACCGCCTGAAGCCAGGAGATACAGTCTGGATCTTTCAGGCAGGATGGGAAGTAAATCTTCCCGAGGATTTGCGAAGCCAGTTGGCGGAGTTTCGCGAGCTGCGCTTCGAATCGTTCGGCAACAACATCAAACTGTTCAAACTAACCGTAGGACAGCCGATGCCTAGTTCCGACAGAGGCTATCCAGTCGAATTTAGCAAGCAGCTCATTTCTCAGTCGGCGTATTCAGCGGCAACGCGCGGAGAGTGATTTTGTCCGGGCCGTTCCCCGGAACATTCCATTCCGCCTCCTAACTCAATATCGGCAGCGCGCGAATCCTCTTCTTCGTGGCTGCGTAGATCGCATTGCACAGCGCTGGAGCGAGGGGCGGGACGGACGGCTCTCCAATGCCCGTCGGCGGTTCCGCGCTCGACACGGCGTACACTTCGACGACCGGCGTTTCTTCCATGCGCAGGGGTGCGTAGTCGTCAAAATTTCCCTGCACTACCCGGCCCTTCTCGATAGTGATCTTGGCTCGCAAGGCATTCGACAGCCCATAGACGATTCCGCCCTGAATCTGCTGTTCCAGAATGCCGGGATTCACCACCTGGCCGCAATCGACGGCGGCCACGACTCTATGCACTCGCGGCGTGTTGTTCTCCATGCTGATCTCGACTACTTCGGCCATGTAGGAAGAAAAACATCCGAAGCAGGCGATTCCGCGAAAGCGTCCGGGCGGTAAAGGATTTTTCCATCCTGCTTTGTCCGCCGCCAGTTGCAGCACGCCGCGCATACGCGCGGTGTGCCACGTGGTGGTGAAGTATTGGATGTCTTGATCTTTATTTTGTGCCAGCAAATGCAGCCGGTATTCGAGCGGATCCTTCCCTGCCGCTACGGCCAGCTCGTCGATGAAACTCTCGCTGGCGAAGCCCGCCTGCAGAGCGTACACGGATCGCATCCAGCCCAGCGGCACGGCAGTTTCGGCGCCAACATATTCCAGCGAGACATTCGGCAATGCGTAAACGAACGCGGCCTCATCCGGCAGATCGGGATCAATGCCGCCTGGTCCCGGCTGACCTTTCTGGCCGCTGATCGAGGGCGCGATAATCCGATGCGTGAACGCGACCGGCGATCCTGCTCCATCCACTACCGCGCTGAGCTGATGGAGGCTCGCCGGACGGTAAGTGGAAAATCGCATATCATCTTCACGAGTCCAAATTACCTTTACCGGGCCGCCGAGCTTAGCGTCATGCAGCGCTTTCGACACCAGTGCCGCTTCCACGGCGTAGTCATGCTCAAGGCGGCGTCCGAAGCCTCCGCCCATCAGCGTGACGTTGACCTTTACCTGATCCGGATCCAATCCTACGGCCTGCGCCACGGAATCGCGGCAGTCCTGCGGCACCTGGGTTGGAGCCCACAACTCGCATGCGGTTCCCGTGTGATTGGCCGTGCAGTTGCCAGGCTCCATGGGTGCGTGAGCCATGAATGGCAACTGATATTCCGCCGAAATCCGGCGCCCGGTGGCTTTGGAGACATCACCTGCCGAATATAAACTCGCACCCTTCTTGGCCGCCGCTTGCTTCAGCGATTCTGTCACCGCCGCGGTATTCAATTCTTTATTAGGACCGTCGTCCCAGTTGGCGCTCAGCATGCGACGGCCCTCCATTGCGCCCCAAACGCTATCGGCCACCACCGCCACGGCTGCATCGCTTATCTTGCCAACATAGCTCACTCCAGAAATCTTTTTCGATTCCTTATCGTCAAACGTCAACAACTTCCCGCCGATCGTCGGACACCGCGAGAGCACCGCGTACTTCATCTCCGGCATTCGGAAGTCGATGCCGAACACGGCCTCGCCTTTCACCTTCGACGGCGTGTCCACGCGTGCCAGGCGCTGGCCAACAATTTTATAGTCCTTGCTCTGTTTTAGCGGAACATCGCTGGGAATCGGCAGCGTGGAGGCTTTCTCCGCGAGTTCCCCATAGCTGAGGCGCCGCTTTGAGGCGGCATGCACAATGTTGCCCCCCTGCGCCGCGCAGCTCGAGCGCGGCACGCCCCAGGTCAGCGCCGCCGCGGAAATCAGCATTTCGCGGGCCGCAGCCCCGGCCTTGCGCATGGGATCCCACGTGGTCTTTACGCTGGCGCTGCCGCCCGTCGTCTGATCTCCGTAGAGTGTGCTCGCGCCCGCCTGCTCGATCTCAATCTCGTTCCAGTCTGCCTCCAGTTCCTCCGCCAGAATCATGGGCAAGGCTGTACGCACTCCCTGCCCCATCTCGGATCGCGCCGTCACGATTGTGATCTTGTTGTTGAGCGTGATCCGCAAGTAAGCATTGGGGGAGAAAACTTCCTTGCGGGATTTTTCGCCATGCGGCAGATAGAATCCCACCACTAAGCCGACTCCGGCAGCCACTCCAGCTGCGACGAACTCGCGTCGATTCAGTGGACTCATTGCCCACCCCCAATTCCCGCAGCCCGGTGAATCGCCTTACGAATCCGTTCGTAGGTACCGCAACGGCACAGGTTTCCGTTCATCGCCTGGGTGATCTGCTCATCGCTCGGATGCGGCGTCTTTGCAAGCAGAACAGCCGCCGTCATGATTTGGCCAGTTTGGCAATAACCACATTGCGGAACCTCTTCGGCGATCCATGCCTGCTGCAGCACGTGGAGGCCGTTCGCCTCCAGACCTTCAATGGTCGTAATGCTCTTCCCTACGACCTGGGAAACAGGCGTGGAGCAGGAGCGTATCGCTGCTCCCTCCATGTGCACGGTGCAGGCGCCGCAAAGCCCCGCGCCGCAGCCGAACTTCGTTCCGGTCAGTTCGAGCGTGTCTCGTAGGACCCACAGCAACGGCGTCTCCGGCGAGACGCTTACCTTTTTGTCACTTCCGTTAACTCGCAATGTAAAATCGGCCATGTATTTTCCCAAGTTGAATTTGCAGGATTGGAGACCATCCTACCCAACTAGGAGGAAAAGTGAAACGGGCTAGCGGCAGGTTCGTCTAACCCTAAAGTTTCGACGATTCTGTGCCGATAACGAATATGTCCAGGAGAGTCGAAATTGAAAGCTCGCAGTCACGCTGAAGCCAACTCCCTTCCAGAGATGATCGACGCACGCCATTACCCCCGGTTCAAACTTGAGATCGATATTGGGATCAGTTCCCGGAGCTGCGGTTTGCTGAAGGGGCATACGGTCGACATCAGCGAATCCGGAATCTCAGCCCTGTTAAGAATTGAAGTTCCATTGGGCGAGGTCGTGGAACTGGACTTCACACTTCCATTCGGCCCGGTTACGATCTACGCAATAGTTCGCCAAAGAAATGCTTTTCGCTACGGGTTCAAGTTTGTTGAGTCGAACTTCCTGAAGGAAGTTATACGGCCCACCTGCCGTCAGTTGGCGATGGAACAGTCCCTGTTGGGTGGGAGCTAACTCCGGCAAATCTCAGCAATTGCAGCCAGGCTACTTTAGTTCTGCCAGCTTTTGGGTTGCCAGTTGACCGGCTTCGGTGCTGGGATTGTCTTTCTTGATTTGCTCGTAGAGACGTTTTGCGTCAAGCGGCTGGTTATTGTTCTGATAAAGCTCCGCCAGTTGCAACTCCGCCGTGACTTTGCTCACCGACGTGGTGGGGTGGTTGATCAGTTCCTGGTAGAGGGTTACAGCATCCTTGCTACGGCCGGTATTGTTGTAAAGAGCCGCAAGCGCCAACTTAGCCACCGAAGCCAACTCCTTGCCGCTGTTCGAAGCCACTGCCTTGAAGTAATTTTCAGCAGCGGCGTTGTCGCCCATACTCACTGACGTAACACCGAGGAAATATCGCGCCATGTCCGCCGTGCGGGTGTGCGGATATTTGTCAATGATCGACTGGAATTGTTTCCTGGCAGCTTCGGCGCGCTCCTGCGCGGAAGTAAAACTGGGAACATCAGGCTGGGCCGGAGCTCCGGAGGGACGAAGCTGCGCCTCGAGAGTTCGAGTCGCCTGCGTGAAATCGAAGCTGGCCTTCTCGTCTTGCGCGCTCAGGTAATACCATCCGCCGGCCACGCCGGCAAGAATCACTATGACGGCGACGGCAGCGATAGTCAGGTTTTTCCTGTGTTCCACGCTCCAGTGAGCGGTCTTCTCGGCTGCTCCGATCGTGACTCGGCTGAATGCGTCCTGCTTTAGTTGGTGGCGGGTTTCTGCGCGCACGACTACCTTCCAGTCTCAGTCTCTGTGAGTCTATATCGATAACTCTGTGTTGGTGGGACGAGGTCTCTGTTAATGGTATTAGTTTATCAGCCGGAAAATGGCATCGTCAAAGCTGCTCGGGTTAGCGGGGAGCTTCTTCCAGTAAACCCTGTTCGAGTTTTTCCTGGCACTCGATGCAGTGGCGCGTCCAGGGGACGGCCTCGAGACGCTTCGCATTGATTTCTTTGCCGCAATGGATGCATTCTCCGAAACTGCCTTCTCGAATGCGGGCCAAAGCTTTCTCCACCATCTGCAGAAGCTGGCGCTCGTTATTGCTTTGGCTAAAGAGAAACTCTTTGGTGTAGGAACTGGCGGCGCGATCGGCAATGTCCTGGGCCGTATCTTCGTCGGCGGAGCGACCGTCGGCCTGAGTGCGGGAAACAGTGCGGCGCAAGTCCTGCTGGCGCGTCTCCAGCCGCTTTTTAAATGTCTCTAACTTTTTCTTATCCATAACCTCACTTCTGAAATCCTGCGACGGCTCCCCAGAGCCACCGCTTAGTTTGGGCCAAACGAAAATGATAAGCGCCAGAAATAAGATGCGTCAACCCGCACGGCGGGTGGAAAAAAATCTGTTGAAGGCCTTAGCGCGACACCGTTGGCCTGGGGGCTGAGGTTGGGGCATGGTTCCTAAGGCAACTCTTCTTGCGATGGCGGATCTCTAAGACCCGCCGCATCAGGTTCTCATGTTGTCACGACCAAGCGTCGAGTGGAAGTGTTAAAGGACGAATCGCTGCCCAGTCGCTGTTCCTTACGCTCCAGCAATGCGTTTAGCTCATCAACCAGTGCAGAAAAAGTGTGGAGGTCTCGTTCTACCGCAATTCGCTCACATAGGACATGCATCAGTTCTCGTTCGTCGGGGGGTCATGAGGATCTCCAGTGTGCGTGCATCAGTTGGCACAAGAGACCGTCACGGGCGGAGCGGCGGAGGGATGTGGACTTGACCACAGGAGTATAGCGCTGAGTTGATTTACCGCGCCGACCTCTTCCCTGAGCCTCTGCCTATTTCACCGTCAACGCGATGCCGGCAGTTTGTGTGAATGACTTACCGCTCGCTGTGACCGTAAAGCGAGAGACGCCAGTAGGGGTGTGCCCGCCTTTGGTCAACGTAAGGGTGGAAGACCCGCTTCCTGGGGAAGCCACAGTTGAGGGGCTGAAGCTGGCCGTCACGCCCGCGGGCAAACCGGAGACAGCGAAGGCCACCGCAGAACTGAACCCTCCCAAGACCAAGGTCGTAAGTTTTACCGTGCCTTTGGCGGTCGAACTGAGGTTTGTGCTGGCTACGCTTGGAGTCAGCGAAAAGCCAGGCACGTCTACCGTCAATGCCTGTTTTTGCGAGACGCCGTCGCCCGTAGCGGTGAGCGTTACGAGATACGACTTAGGAAGGACCGTCGAGGCGGCGGAAAAGGTAACTGGAGTAGTTGCAGCGCCAGGAGCAGCGACGACGCTCGAGGGCAGGAACTGCA
The DNA here is from genome assembly GCA_963842075.1 of uncultured Acidobacteriota bacterium. Lineage (GTDB taxonomy): Bacteria > Acidobacteriota > Terriglobia > Terriglobales > Acidobacteriaceae > Sulfotelmatobacter. The sequence continues at coordinate 23,735 of CAWJFA010000031.1, forward strand.
CGGTGAGCCCTGAAGGCAAGCCAGCGACGGTGAGCGAGATGGCAGCATCGAAGGTCGAGTTTGGCCGGGTAGTAAGCGACAAACTGCCGGAGGCTTTTTCCGCAACGCTGATTGAAGTTGCCGATGATGCCAGCGTGAATGTAGGAGCCGGACCAACGGTAACGGAGAGCGACAAGTTTTGCTTCACCGAGCCGCTGGTCGCTGACACGGTGGTGGAATAAGTACCCAGTTTGATAGCGCTGGAGGCAGTGAGCCTGAGAACGCTGCTACCTGATCCGGGCGCCGACAGGCTGGTGGGAGTAAACGCCGCAGTGAGCCCGGTGGGCAATCCGGTTACGGAAAATGCAACGGCTGAATTGAAACCCCCGCTGACTGTAACCTTCACAGTCTCAGTGTTGTTCGATCCGGCAGTGACCGAGAGAGAATTCGTGGTTAGCGTCGCTTGAAAGGCGGGAACGATGATGCCATCGCTCCAGTGATTGACTAAGACTGATGCGTTGACGGAACCCAGTCCGGTGGCCTGATCGTACCCCGTTGTGGCGTTGAATCCGCTTTGTCCGGGCACGCTGTTGTTGCCGTTGGTGATGTCATGAAACACCGACGCTCCGCCGGACCGTTGCTTGGTGGCCAAGGGATAAAGGACGGTGTTGGCATTGCCTTGCCGGGCCGCGGCGTTCTGGACTACCAACGCCATGATGCCGGCAAACGACGGCGAAGCGGCCGAAGTGCCTCCGACGGCGTAGAGTCCACCACTTTGAAAAATGAGATAGCCGTCGTGCCCCGCGGCCGTGAGCGAAACATCAGGAACGTCGCGCTTGCCGTCGGCGGGTACTCCGGTGCCTGCTTGCCAGGTGGGTTTGGCGTAGATGGTACTCGTGCCTCCGCCGCTCGCCCACAACCCTGCGCTGGGCCCGCTTTCGTTCCAGACGAGTTCAGGAATATAGCTGAGCGCTGAGGCCTGCGTGCCGGCGGCGTTCGATGACGCCCAGTAGAGCGAAGGATTCGAGACGTCATTGAATTGGGTGCCACCGACGCAAACGCTGTATGGAGTGGAGCAGAGGCCATTCACCGCGCGTCCCTGGGTGGCCTTCGAGGCTGATGGGGAGTCGCATCCGGCGGCACCGTTGTCTCCGGATGAAACGAATACGGTGATTCCTTGCGCAGCCGCTTGCTGCCACAAGCTGTTTAGAAAACTGTTTCCGGAGGCGCCGAGCGCAGCTTCACACAGGCCGAAGCTCATGCTCATCACGGGGGCAAGATTGTGGTTGACGATATATTGCGCGGAAAGGTCGACACCGTCGCTTGAGTTCGTGGATTTCGAGACGACAAACTTAATGCTCGCGTTTTTTGCCACTGCACCGGACCATTCCACGTCGAGATCAGCCTCGGTTTCTTCGCCAGAGCTGAAAATTCCAGGGTCAGTTCCGTTGACGATGATCTGAGGATCATTTGCGGGCAAGGCAAAAAATGAGCGGAACTGTCGCACGTCCGCAATGTTGATGTTGGAGCGGGCAACGATGGCTACGGATTGGCCACCGCCGGTGATGGGCTGTTGATAGAGCGGGGCCAGGTCATAGATCGTGGCGAAGTCGGTGGGCGTGAGATAGTGCGAACTGCCGCTCGAAAACTCAGGTAACACTTTCTGAACCGAACTGTGCGCCGGCTCGCTGCGAAAGTCGTGAAGTGAAACCACGCCTCCGATCACTTGCACTAAAGCGGCGGGAATTTCAGGATCCTGGGCATTGGCGTGGTGGAGTTCTCCCCCGACGTTATAGATATGAATCTGAGTATGGAAGGCCGCCTGGACCTGAGCTGCGGAGCCGCTGAAGATGATGGACCGGCGCCCCGCGGTGACTTCTTCCACTTCCATGCCGTGGCTCTGAAGCCAAGCCACAATCTGGGCCCCATCGGCTTCGGAGACGCCGAAGCGCACTGCATACTGCTCAGGCGTGAGCCACTGATGGTAGTACGGCGACTCCGAGCTGTACTGGGATTCCACTAACTGATTGAGCGCTTCTTGCTGGGCGGCGTCCGGCAACAAGGTAAGAAGCATGTGCCCCATTGGGTAGTCGGGAGGGACAGTTCCGGCATCGTATTGGGCGAGCGCCAGGGGATGCCGATTACCGGGCAAAGTCACGCGCTGTTCGTCGTCAATAAAGGTCGTAATGCGATCTTTCGGCTCTATGTCGAGGGGATTCGGCGGGTTGGCAGGAGGCTGGGCGTTAGCAGAGATAGCGAGGGGGGAAAAAGATAAGAGGATTGTTAAGGTTGAAAGAAAAAATGCGCGACGCTGCCCGAACGCTGCCCAAATGCTGGACATTCAGCCTCCCGAGCCGAATTCGACTCTCACGTTTCATCGGCAGGGCGGCGGAACACTTGAGGGATCAGTCCTGCGTACCTGGTAACCGGAGTTACCAGTTGACGGCCCCGTCGCGGCCAGCAGGTTGCGTAGCCACGCCCGTCTCGATTGGCAAAGTGCGGGAATGCTTCGGTGGGAGGTCTAGAGCGGCTTCCTCGAAATACTTTGGAATTTCGGACAGTGGATCAGAATCCGAAGGATATCCATTCAGTTTGGTGTTATGTCGTCTAAGGTTCCCCATCCCTTTCGCGAAAAAGGCGAAAGGGATGGGGCAATGCAGCAGCGATGTGTCAAGAGATTCAGATCGCGCCTCAAATGGGCTCAGTTTCCTCAGTGATTGTCGTGATCGTGATCCCAGTTTTGCTCGGTTTCCCAGCGATGTTCTTTGCCGTTCCACCACTGGTGATACTGTTCCCAGCAACGTTGCCGCTCGGCATTCAGGTCTCGCCTACGGTCTTCAGCCTCTCGGCTGTGCTCGCCATTATGCTGAATGGCGCTGTCCAGTCTTGCTTCAGCTTTCTCGACCGCATGTTGGCACTTCGATCTGTCATCAGCGCGCGCCTGCGGTGCCGATGCTACGAACATCAGCAGTGCTCCCGCTATTACCGTCGCCACTGCGGTTTTTCCAATTCGTTGAATCAAGGCTTTCTCCTCTCAATTGCGCGCCTTCGTGGTCGCTTTCTCGCCCGAGCTCGTTTGAGCAAGATCAAGGGCAAACCACAAAAGTCACGAAGTTACACGAAGGAATTTCGAACCAGATCAGGCAAATCAGCTTGTAATGTGGCTCCCGCGAAATTCCATCCCGCTCTGGATTGCTCCAGATCAGCCGATTCTATGGATCTCAAAAGCCACGTTGCATACAGTCAATGCTGTATTGGGCCAGGCACCATACGTACTCGTTTAGCGCCTTCAGTGCTGCGGGCCTTGGGGCAATGATTGCTTCTTCGGTCCCTGCGCCGTGATCCGATCCTGAATTTTGTCGTAGGTCGCCTGCGGAATCACTTTCTTCTTCAGCAAGTCTTCCTTTGAACTGAAGGGGCGAGCGTCGATGATGGTTTGCGCATAGTCGGCACCTACACCGGGCAGCGCGGCCAGGTCCTTCTTGCTGGCACTGTTCAGGTCGACAGGCTGACCATTTTCGGATGGAGTGTCTTTCTTCTCGGCCGAGGACAGCTTGTGATTCTCGGCCGGGTAAGAACTCTGGTTTCCCGGCGGAGGGGCGGCCTGCTGGTCCTGTTGAGCATAAGACATCCCGGTGAGCAGTAATATGGGCAGGACGACTGCGCTAAAGGCTTTCATCTTTGTGTAGCTCCTGTGTTCCGGCCGATTGGATGCCAGCGGTAGACAGGATGTTTACGGCGATGTGAACGCCAATCCGGTCATTTGGCGGTGGTTGACAGGCTTGGCGTATAAGACTAGGGTTGGAGCTGAGGTGGTCACCACCTTCTCCTCATTTCAGGTTTCCTGAACTAAGTCAGCCCATCTGAAGTTGTCTATCTTAGCAACCCCAACCCTAGGAGGTTGCCTATGTTTGCACGCAATGTATCGATTCATCTGAAATCCAATATGCTGTCCGATTACACGCGAACTTTTGAGAAAGACGTCCTTCCTTTGCTTCGTAAACAGAACGGTTTCAAAGACGAAATCACATTCGCCGGTCCGGGCGGAATTGATGTGACCGCGATCAGTCTGTGGGACGATAAGAACGATGCCGACACTTACAACACCAATACCTACCCGCAGGTGTTGAAGACGCTGGCAAGATTCATCGAGGGAACGCCCCAGGTTCACACCTTCGACGTGGTCAACTCGACCTTCCATAAGCTCGATGTTCCGGTAGCAGCGTAAAGAACGCTCTGAGTCCTTAGGCCCGGGGAGGCGGATTTTGTTCCGCCTTCCCGGACCGCTCAGCTTTTGCCCTCGATCTGTTTTGCACTCGATCTCGCCAAGAATGACAACCATGCCGCTGGCGCTCCAAAACGCAGAAACTATTAATCGCCTGGTAGAACAGGGCGAATTGCTTCTGCGCACGTTCCACGCCGAGCACGAAAAAGATTCCGCAGGTGTGGAAACTGAGTTTGCGCGCGGTGAACTAATGGGCTGGCGCAGCACATTACACACTTTGTACCGTGATTACGGTGAGGACATCGTGAACCGTGTTATCACGAGAACACGTTTGAGCCTGCCCGACGGCGAAGTTCCGAGTTGTGCCACTCATGCCCTTTGAGGCCATCCTGCGCGAAGTTGAGCTCTTGCATGACGTCAGCGAGCGTCTTGCGCGACTAGCGGGGCAACATCCTGCGCTCTCAGAGGCGCTCATGACCATCTCAGGAAGCGTTCGTAGCACTGCCACTGTTTTGGGAGTGCTGGTGGCGACAAAAATCATTAAGCCGATCTGACTGAATTTATTCAGCGCTTTTGTTCTTTGTTTCTCTTATGTGACTCGGCGCAAACATGAGCCGTAAACTCTTGGTCGCGCTGCAACTCGAAGTTGCGCATCATTTCATCGAAAGACGTGCCGGTGGGCGCACCAGAAGGCTTGAACCGCCAGCCACATTCGGAGCAACCAAAACCTCGAAAACGCTGCTGTTCAATCCATACCAGTTTCCGGCTCATTGCCTCCTCTGTCGCTGCGCCAACGACTACGTTTGCCAACAACCGACGCTGTCGTTAGTGTCACTCCGCCAGTCTCGACGGCTGCGGTAATGCATGGAACGGCGCATTTTACACCCGCCAATTTTGATTGGTCTGTCGGGCGTCCTACGAATTTAGATAAAGTTTTGTTTGCGTGCCCGGCCGATTTCGGAGGTCGCTGAAGCAGCGGATTTGCTCAACTGTCTACTTTTCTTTTGGCTGTCTCGCCGCCCCAAAGCCTACTCCGCGGCCCTGAGCGCGTTCTGCGTCGGGTACCTTTTGCCTGAATGTGCGTTATTGCTCAGACCCAGCTTTTAATGCAACGTAACCTTGGGAGTTGTGAGACAGGACGTTTCGTAATGGCCGAGCAGCTTGGAGATGAAGATTGGCGGTCCATTGCAGAACAGGCTAGTAAAGAAATGGACCCGGCGAAGCTGATGATCCTCGTGGAGAAGCTTTGCTGCGCGTTAAGAGACGAGCGCAAGAATAAGTCTCAGTTGGCAGGGACATCCAGAAGGAATGAGCCAAGGTCTTTTCTGACCGATTAAGCGCACTACTCTGGTAGCAAGGATGGTTTGTGAAAGGCAAAGCGCTTCAAGTGGTACAGTCTGGCGAGAGGACGAACGCCGAAGGGAAACCGGTCAGCAGCCTCATACTTCTATCGATCCCCGATAGCGACTACAGATCACTGCGTCCTCATCTCGAGTATGTCAGTTTGCCAAACCATCTAGTTCTTCACGAGGCGGGCGAAAAACTGGAGTTTGCGTATTTTCCGAACCGGGGTTTGATTTCTCTTGTGGTCGTAATGAAGGATGGAAAAACGGCCGAGGCTGGCATAGTTGGAAATGAGGGATTCATCGGAACTCTGGCGGCTGTTGGCCTGAGGCGGAGCCCCCTCCATACGGTGGTGCAAATCACGGGGGATGGGTTTCGGGTCGAGGTAGGAGCTTTGCAGAACACGTTGGAATCCGCGCCAGGTCTGCAACTGAGGTTGAGCCGCTACGCCGCAATTCGGGGTATGCAGGTTGCCCAAACAGCGGCGTGTAATCGGCTGCACGATATTGGGCAGCGCCTTGCTCGGTGGTTGCTGATGACGCAGGACAGGGTCGAATCAGGCTCGCTACCCATCACTCATGATTTTCTCGCAACGATGCTAGGGACAGATAGACCCACCGTAACCGTCGCCGCCGGCGTTTTGCAGAAAAAGAAGCTCATCGCCTACACCCGTGGCGCAGTGGAGATCGTGAACCGCAAGAAACTTGAAAACTCCGCCTGCGAATGCTACGGGATTATCCGACAGTACGAAGGCGAACTGGGATTGAAGTAAGTCCCGAGGGCTGGCCCTCAACCCCTCATAGAGTCTGCCTGGATCCCGAACCCCTGGATCCCGAGCCAAAGATCGGTGGCCTGCGTCGGTCTGTGCTGTCAAGCAACTCCAGCAGCCACTCTCAGTTATCCAACTTATCGCGGCAGAGGATCTTTCATGTTCGCCAGGGCATAGGCCAGAACAGCCATGGCTGCAGCGTTTTCGCGGAGTTCAGCGGGGACGACCTTGTCGAGCGTATCGGCAGCGGTATGGTGATAGTTGAAATAGGTGCGGCCATCTTGCATGACCCCGAAAGCGGGGACTCCGGCTTCGGACATGGCAGCGATGTCGGCGCCGGGAGGGTAGCTGCTGGGCTGAAGCACAGTCGCGCCAATACTCTGAAGAACGGATTGCACGGGGTGGAGAGCGTCAGTGGCGGCAGGCGTTGCTTTAACGTCGAAGCCGAGAGGGTGGGCGGCGCCGGCGTCACTCTCGATGGCGGCGACGTGGTGCTGGAAATCGGCGGAGTATTCGGCAGTGTAGGCTCTGCTGCCGGACCCTCCGGTTTCTTCGTCCATCCAGGCAATGACGCGGAGAGTGCGTGCGGGGCGCAGGTGAAGGCGCTGGAGAAGTTCGGCGGTCTCCATGGCCATGACGACGCCGGCTCCGTCGTCGATGGCGCCGGTGCCGAGGTCCCAGGAGTCGAGATGTCCGGAGACGACCACGATCTGCTCAGGATGTTCGGAGCCTTTGAGGTCCGCAATGACGTTATAACTGGTCTCGTCAGGAAGCTTTTGCGGGGTAAGAGTGAGATGCAGGCGGACTTTGCCTTGGGCAGCGAGATGGACTATCAGATCTGCGTCTTCGGCAGTGACGGCAGCGGCGGGAATTCCTGCCGGGACACTGAATCCAGTATGCGGCAGACGGTAGTCGGCGTTCCCGACAGAACGCACTAGAGCGGCGACGGCGCCGAGATCAGCTGCGGCTTTGGCACCGGCGGCGCGGTAACGGACGGCCTCACCGTAGGCCGCGAAGGCGAATCCGGCTGCAGCTTTCTGCTTGTCGAAGAGTTCGTTGAAGAGCACGATCTTGCCGGCAACCTTGTCACGACCGAGGGCCGTGAGTTCGTCGAACGTATTAACGGTGACTACGTCGGCGGTGAGGCCATCCAGCGGAGTCGAGGAACTGCCTCCGAGCGCGGTGAGAACGATCTTCTGGGTTGTGCCTCGAACCATGCCCGGATATTCGACGAGAGTGGCGGTTTCGGCACCGCGAACCCAATGTGGCACCGTAATCGGCTGGAGGCGAACTTCAAGGCCGAGCTTGCGAAGTTCCTCGGCGACGTATTCGGCGGCGACCTCGGCTTGGGGAGAGCCGGTAGCACGCGGACCGATGTTCTCCGTTAGATGCTCGAGCTGGTGATAGGCGTAATCGTCGTTGAGCGCGGCGGCTTTGATGGCGGAAAGCTGCTGCAGAAGGAGCGGTGGGAAATTTTGTTGATCGGTCTGTGTGTTTTGCGGCACAGCCATAAATGAAGGTGCAGCCGATGGCTTCTGCGGCGGGTTTTGGGCGCCAATGGAAGCGGGTGCGTACAGCAAAAGTGAGATCACGCTGGCGGGCAAGAGGCGGGGAAGCTTCGTCATAGGTGCTGGAAGTGTATCTGAGAGGTAGTACTTCGGAAAAGCGGCGCCGTCTACCGTGCGAACCCGATGTGTTGAGTTACGTTGCGTGGTAGCGTGTCAAGCATGGACAAGAAAGAGATCAACTCTCCGAAGATGACGCTGAATTTCCTGATCTGGGTGGGCGGGGTGTTCATGCTGCTGCTGTTCGCGTTTATGGCGCACTTTGTGTGGAGAATCCTCTAGGCGAGGCAGGCTTCAGTGTCGGGCTGCGCCCGACGGAGAGCTGTCCCCACATAATCTTCCAAAAGCTCTGTCTGTCACTCGTCTTAAGGTTTTGGCAAAAAAAGCGGGTTTTGGCCAAAAAAGCGGCCCCATTTCTGGGGCCACATTTCCAAGAGGTCAAAGTTTGGTAGGCGATGTCAGGAAAGGCGATGCAAGTGTCCGATCCGTCGGCCGGAACGGCACTTCGGGAAATGGTGACGAGAGAAAAGAGTGAAGGTCATTGTGTCGGGTTGCGGCCTCTTTAGTGTGCATGAAAGGAGCATTTGCCGCGCCAAATAGCTGTAAGGTGAGTCCAACCCCTGTCAGCCTTGCAAACATTTGATGAGCTTGGACTTACGGAGAAGAAAAGCTGAACAGCGAATTCAAATGGCGCCGAATGGCGCGAAACAGAAGTGCACAAGACTGCACATTCACTGCACGGCGATGCTTCGGAAGAGTTCGGGTCGCCGACTCGACTCAAGAATCAGCGGCCCGAAGAAGAGATTAGAGATTAAGGAGCGACTAGCTGTTTCCTGCCACGGTGCGCAGCTTCCCCGGCAAGAAGTGGTAAGGGGGCCACGGCCCGCTGATCGCTACTTCGCAATTTTTCAATTGCTTGGCAGCGGTGCTGTAGCGATTCTGATATTTCTCTACCGACTTGGAATCGATGAGATGGGCGATGTCAATGAGCATGCCTTGCGGAGCAACCTTCTTGCAGCTCACTTCTTCTTCCAGCGGATTGAACAACTTGTGGACCTGCACTGAGAGTGCGCGGGCTTTAGTCTGGCGCTCACGTTCCCGGGAAGCCTTGACGCGTAGCTTTGAAAGATAGTCGCCGCCGACAGTGTCGGGGAGCACTACATCGATCATGGCCTCGCGCAGGGAGCCGTCAGTAACGGTCAGCTTGATGTGCATCTCGGACTTGCCGCGGAGTTTCGCCACGCTCAGCCCGAAAGCACGCCGGTTTACCCGGACGGCCTGGCGAAGCGCGTCGTCACTCTCGAAGACGGTTCCGAAACGGAACGGGAGAACGGTTGAATTGCGGAAGCAGCCGCTTACGACGCGGGCATGCTCGATGGCAGCTTTCTGGTCAAGTTGTCCGGCGTTCTGGTCGTATTCGCTCACAATCACAGCAAACTCGCCGCTGGGATAGCTGAGGACAGGGGCTCCGTTCACGCCTTGAACGTTCTCAATTACGAAAGGGCGTCGGGAACGGGTGCCGTTGGGAAGAGTTTGGTGCTCGGTAAGGCAGTACGCGTACCACGCCATATAGAACTCTCCGAACCGGGACGGAGGCTGACAGGCGGCCTCTTATGTTTTTTGCACAAGCTGAACTGCAAGTTTGGAAGTTAGTTATTAGCGGTACTGGGTCTGGAACACTGGGAAGCTTATTTCAAGCCTCTACAGGCATATTACTTCGGAGTGCAGGGAAAATGCAACTTTTTCGTGGCAGGAGGCATCGCTGTGGATTTTCTGTCCGCTCAGGTGATGGAAACGGCTGGACCACCCCAGTTTGGGCGGTTTAGAACGCGCCCTGCAAGAGCTTTGAAGCGCTAACGCTCGAATTCGGGCTGGTTTCCCCTCGGAACTGCTCCGGGCGCGGCGTTCTTGTAAACAACGCCACCTTTTATCACAAACACCACGCGCCGGACGGCCGTAATGTCTTTCAGAGGGTCCCCGTCGAGGGCAATGATATCCGCCTGAAACCCGGGCGCAATCGAGCCGATCTGCCCGGACATGCCAAGCGCCTCTGCACCCAGAGAGTTAGCCGAGACCATCGCTGCCATAGGGTCCACTCCGCCGTTCTGCACCCGGTTGATAAAGTCCTCGGCATTGCGACCATGAGCGCCTGCTACTGAGTCTGTGCCGTACACAATCTTTAGCCCCGGGATGTGCACCGCCCGCTTAATGAATTCCTGGTGCGCCGGAATCAGGCCTTTCATCGCGGCGAAGCCCTCTTCCGTGTAGTAGGGTGGGGCGAGAAATCTATCCTTGTAACCGAGATACGTTTCAAGCAATAACCCGGCTTGTGGATCGAGGTAGGTTCCGTGTTCGGCCGTGAGTCTCAGATCGTCGTCCGATGCCCCCAGGCCGTGCTCGACTTCTGAGCACCCGGCAATCGCAGCGGCGCGGACCGCATCTCGGAAAGCGTGCACGAGTGATCGCAGGCCCTGCTTCTTGGCTTCGTCGCAGGCCGCATTCAATTGCTCCTGGGACATCGTCATCCCGCCGCGGGTCATACCGCCCGACGCGTAGATTTTGATGAGGTCCGCCCCTGCCTCTTTTTGTTTCCGTACGAAGGCGCGGATTTCATCCGGCGTTCCGGTCTGCTCGCCCCGCCCCATCAGCGGCTCGGCGGAGGTCAGAACGCGCGGGCCCGGGAGCAAGCCTTTCGCGATGGCATCGCGCAAGGGAACGTCGGCGGGCGAGCCCACACTTTGGATGGTGGTGAATCCCGCCAGTAATGTCAGCCAGGCATTTGAGGCTGCGGAATACGCGGCCTCCGGGCTGGACGCTCCCTGGCCCGCATTTTTTCCGTCTGGGCCGAAGCTCCAGGTGAGGTGGACATGCGCGTCGATCCAGCCGGGCAAAACGGTTAAACCATGCAAATCGTAGTCGACGGGACCGCCCTTTGGATCATGGTCGCTGATTCGGTCGATGGCCACTATCTTCGAGCCCTCGATCACGATGCGGGTGTCGTGCAGCACGCCGCCCTTGCCATCAAGAACTGTGCTCGCGGCAATCACGATGCGTTTGCTGGGTGCAGGCGGCTGTGACGAAAGTGGTTGCTCCATGACGCAAAAGCTCAGAATGCCGAGAATGGTTAGAATGAGCTCCGAGGATCGCATGCGATCTCTCCTGCTGTTCGATCCCAAGGTACGAACCAATTCTGCCACGTTCCGCAGCCCATCTTTAAGTTATTCGGAGCGCAATTATTCGTAGCGCAGGCTTTCAACCGGATCAAGCTGAGCAGCGCGGGCAGCTGGGACCGTGCCGAAAATTACTCCGACCACCGAAGAGACGACGATAGCAATAATGCCTGAGAGGCCGTTGATCGGAATGCGGTATTCAGTGAGGAAGCGCACAGAGTAAGGGATCGCGTAGCCGATCGCGATGCCAGCGAAACCTCCGATCAGAGAAATGAGAATGGCCTCGGCGAGGAATTGAAAGCGGATTTCGCGGTTGGTGGCGCCGACGGCTTTACGGATGCCGATCTCCCGGATGCGGGAGGTCACGGTGGCCAACATAATATTCATGATGCCGATGCCGCTGACCACCAGGGTAACCATGGAGACCAGCAGAAGCACCCAAGTCAGCCCGGTAGCAATACGATCTGCCATGTAGAGCAGAGCGGTGAGATTGGCCACATCGTAGACCGACTCGGAGCGATGCCGCGACTGCAAAACTCGTTTAATCTGCGCTGTTGCCGGAATCACCATCGACGGATCTTCCATTGAGAAATACAGCAGCTTGATGTTCGGGACTTCCATGAAATAACGGCTGACGGAGTACGGGATGAGCATGGTGTTATCGACGATCTCCGACTGGCCGAAAGTTTCCACGCGCTCTTTGAACGTTCCGATAATGGTGAAAGGCAACCCGGTAAGCTTGATGACCTTTCCGATGGCGGATTGTGGCGAACCGTAAATTTCCACCGCCATTTTTTCGGTAATTACGCCGACCTTATTGTGGGCCTGCGAGTCCTCTTGATCGAAGAATCTTCCCGAAGGAACCACCAGGTTGCGGACCTGCACGTACTCGGGGCTGACTCCAAGAATGGTGACGTCTTTTTCCTTGCCATTGCCCACGGGCACGCGATCGGAGAGTTGGGTTACAGGTGAAGATGCCACGATCCCTGGCACTTCCTGCCGAACGGCGTTGAGGTCTTCAATGGTGAGCGGGTCGGGATTGGAATTGCTGATATGGGGCGCCCCGCCAAGGTATTCCGCCCAGATTTCGTTGGTGCCAATGGCCTGGATTTGATTGAGAACGTACTGCCGGCCAGTCATTCCAATGGTGACCACCAGGATGAGTGAAGCTGTGCCGATCACCATGCCCAGCGCAGTCAAGATAAAGCGGACTTTGTTGCTGCAGAAAGTGTCGTAGGCGAAGCTTAGGATTTCCCCGACGGCCATATTCGGCCGAAGGCGTTCAGGCATGAGGGCAGCAGCCATGTAATTTAGATGCTACGTAGAGAGCACGAGACGCGCAAGCAGGAAGGCGGCGAGCTGCGGCCGCATGAAAAGACTCAGGCGGTCATCTTGTGGCAAAGTAAATCGACATCCCAGTGAAAGAAACCAAAACCGGCAAGTATAAGACGATGGGTGCTCTGCTGCTGCTGTCGGCAGGCGCGCTGCTGGTTCATGGATATCATCCCTGCGCCGAGGACGCAGAAATTTATTTGCCGGGCGTGGAAAAGATCCTTCATCCGGAACTGTTTCCTGCGTGGCGCGAATTTTTTTCGTCGCATGCCAGCCTGACGTTCTTTCCAAATCTGGTTGCGTTTTCCCTGCGCGTAACTCACTTGCCGATGGAGATGGGCCTGTTCCTGTGGCATGTGGCCTCCATTTTTTTGCTGCTTCTTGCCTGTTGGGAGTTGAGCGGTTTGTTCTTTTCGACTGCGCACGCACGATGGGGCGGAGTCTGCCTGGTAGCGGCGGTGTTGACCATTCCGGTGGCGGGAACCGCGCTCTATATCATGGACCAATATTTGAACCCGCGAAATCTGGCTGCGTTCGCCTCAGTTTTCGCAGTGGTGCGGGCCCTGGAGAAAAAATACTGGCGCGGATTTTTATGGCTGGCATTTGCGGGAAGTGTGCATCCGCTGATGTGGGTTTTTCCATTTTCGTTTTGCGTATTGCTTGTGGTTATGGATAGATTCGAAGGCCGTTGGGAAAAGGCCACCACAGGCGCGCTCACGGGCATGCTCCTGCCCGGAATGCCGCTGGCTCCTTTGCCGTCCCAAGCCTATGAAAAAGTTGCGAGACTGCATAGCTATTTCTATATCCAGAGCTGGGCGTGGTATGAGTGGTTGGGGATCGTTGCGCCACTCGTGATGTTCTGGTGGTTCGGGCGGATGGCGCGGCGACGCCACTTGCCGACACTTCAGAGAGCATGTCGCGCCTTCGTGGTCTATGGCTTGATCTTTCTGGTGGCGGCCCTGGTGGTGGACCTGCCCGCGCGTTTCGAAGTGCTGGCGCGCCTACAGCCGCTGCGCAGCCTGCATCTGCTTTACATCGTGATGTTCGTTGTGATGGGCGGTCTTGCCGGCGAATATATTCTGCAAGGCCGGGTGTGGCGCTGGCTGTTACTCTTCGCGCCGTTGTGCATGGGAATGTTCTTGGCGCAGCGCTCGCTTTTCCCGGCGAGTGCCCATGTGGAGTGGCCGGGGGCCGCGCCCAGGAATTCCTGGGCGCAAGCCTTCGTCTGGATCCGGCAACACACGCCAACCGATGCGGTATTCGCTCTTGATCCAGATTACATGCATGCCGCCGGCGAGGACGAGATTGGATTTCGCTGCCTGGCGCAGAGAAGCCGACTGGCCGACTTTGTCAAAGATAACGGCGTGGTCAGCATGTTTCCACCACTGGCGGAGGAATGGTGGGAACAAGTACAGGCGCAGACTCCGTGGAGGAATTTCCGGCTGGAAGACTTCCTGCGGCTGAAAAACCATTACGGCGTCAGCTGGGTGGTGGTGCAACAACCGGGTGTGGCCGGGATGGATTGTCTTTTTCAGAATGCTGCGGTGCGCGTTTGCCGGATTCCTTGAGCCAGAATATTCGCGAAGGGTGTACGGTCAATTTTCATCTTTCTGCAGAATTGGCCCAGGCACGGGCGCTCGGCTCGCATAGTAGGTCGGATAGCCCGGCTCGAGTTTGCGGCCTTTGCCACTGAACCGCGGCAGATGGAGCACGCCTACCTTTTGCAGCGCGAACTGGAGAGTTGTTGCCAGCACGCCGAAACCATATTTCACGCTGCGGCGAAAGTTGATAGAGGATGCTTCTGCGAAATATTTCGTAGGACAGGAAACCTCTCCAATGCGAAAACCGAAGTGCACGCACTGGGCCAGCATCTGATTATCGAAAACGAAGTCATCGGAATTCTCGAGCAATGGTAGCTCGGTGAGCACCTTGCGGCTGAAGGCGCGGTATCCAGTGTGGTATTCGGAAAGCTTCACTCGCAAGAAAAGATTTTCAAATGCCGTGAGCAGGCGGTTTGAGACGTATTTGTAGACAGGCATTCCGCCCAGAAGAGCGGTTCCGCCGATAATGCGTGAGCCCAGCACAACGTCATAGATCTCATAGGCGACCATGCTGGCCATCGCCGTCAGCAGCAGGGGAGTGTATTGGTAATCGGGATGAAGCATGATGACGACGTCCGCTCCTGCTGCCAGGGCTTCGCGATAGCAGGTCTGTTGATTGCGTCCGTAACCATAGTTGCGATCATGTTGGAAGACATGCAGACCTAGGCGGCGGGCCAGTTCGACCGTGCGGTCGGAACTGCTGTCATCCACCAAAATGCGGATGTCGACAACCTCTGCAAGTTCGCGGACCGTTGCCTCCAGAGTTTTCTCGGCGTTATAAGCCGGCATTACGACCGCGATGCGCTTGCCGTTAATCATGGAAGTGAGTTTTTATGATACCTGAGAATGAAAGGAGGGCAGGATCGAGAATTGTGGGCTGTTCTAATGTCAGCTTGTTTTTGAGCGTCGACTTTGGGAGTACAACCACCAGAAGATGGCGAGCACGATCAGCCCCCCGACGACCCAAACTAACCCGCCCAGCACGGAGTGGTCTTGGCGGTAGCCGCGATAGAAGTCGTAGATAGCAGAAGCGATGATGGCTATCGAGATTAAGAATACTCGTTTGTTCATGCCGGCGCCTCAGTTGGCTTCTCTCCTAATAATCCCACCAATTCCTCCAAACTCCAAATGCGGTCTGCACAGCGCTGACGAGTTCTGGCGGTTTCTTAATTGTTAAGCGACGCGAGGCCTGAGTGCGACTTGCTCCAGCCAACGCGCTGTGAAAAACTAGAGACTCAGGATGCCCGCAAAGCGAACACTCTTCGAAAAGATTTGGAATGCGCATCTGGTAGCGCAACCGAGCGGTCGCTCGCCAATCCTCTACATCGATCTGCATCTGGTGCATGAGGTAACTTCGCCGCAGGCCTTCGATGGCTTGCGAGTGGCCGCGAGAAAAGTCCGGCAGCCCGCTCGCACCGTGGCAACCGTTGACCACAATATTCCTACCGAACCGCGCGGAACTCCGATCACGGATCTAATTGCGGCAAGACAAATTGCGGCGTTGCAGGCAAACTGCAGGGAATTCGGCGTGCGGCTGTTCGACATGGATTCGCCCGACCAGGGGATTGTTCATGTAATCGGACCGGAACTGGGATTGACGCAGCCGGGTATGACGATCGTCTGCGGCGACAGCCACACCAGTACGCATGGAGCATTCGGCGCGCTGGCCTTTGGCATTGGAACGTCAGAGGTCGAACACGTTCTCGCGACACAATGCCTGGCCCAGCAGACGCCGAAGACAATGAAAATCGACGTGCGTGGACGATTAGCGGACGGAGTTACGGCCAAGGACCTGGCGCTCGGCATCATCGGTCAGATCGGCACGGACGGCGCCACCGGGCACGTGATCGAATACGCCGGCGAAGCGGTGCGCGGCCTCTCGATGGAAGGCCGCATGACGCTGTGCAATATGAGCATCGAGGCCGGAGCGCGGGCCGGCATGGTTGCGCCCGATGAGACCACATTCGCCTATGTGAAGGGAAAACGATTTGCTCCACGCGATGGCGAATGGGAGAAGGCGGTCGAATACTGGCGCAGCCTGCCGACGGATCCAGAAGCTACATTCGACAAAGTAGTGGGAATGGACGCGGCCCAGCTTTGCCCCTTTGTAACCTGGGGCACGAACCCGGGAATGGTGGCTCCAGTGACCGGACGCGTGCCAGACTCCGCAGGCCTGAAGGAATCGGACCGGCGCGCCACAGAACTTGCTTTGCAATACATGGGTCTGCAGCCCGGGAAACGTATTGAAGATATCGGAATCGACCGGGTTTTTATCGGATCGTGCACAAACTCGCGCATTGAAGATTTGCGAGCCGCGGCCCGAGTCGCGCGGGGGCATCATGTCAGCGAGAAAGTGCGTGCGATGGTGGTGCCGGGGTCGCAGACGGTGAAACGGGCAGCGGAGCAGGAGGGCCTCGACCGCATCTTTCTGGATGCGGGATTTGAATGGCGCGAATCCGGATGCTCGATGTGCCTGGGAATGAATCCTGACATTTTGCAGCCTGGGGAACGCTGCGCTTCCACCAGCAACCGGAATTTTGAAGGGCGGCAGGGGCGGGGTGGACGGACGCATCTGGTAAGTCCAATGATGGCAGCGGCGGCTGCGATTGTGGGGCACTTTACCGATATTCGAAACTGGAAGTTCCAATGATGATGACAAGGTGGACGAGGTGAAACCATTTCGCACCCATAGCGGCCGGGTAGCTCCGCTGGACCGCGTGAATGTCGATACCGATCAGATTATCCCCAAGCAGTTTCTGAAGCGGATCGAGCGCACCGGCTTCGGCCAGTTTTTGTTTTACGACTGGCGCTTCGCTGCCGACGGAAAAAAGAACGCCGGTTTTGTTCTGGACGAACCGCGCTACGAAGGTGCGAGCATTCTGGTGGCGGGGAAGAATTTCGGCTGCGGCTCCTCGCGGGAGCACGCGGTCTGGGCGCTCTCGGATTTCGGATTCCGCGCCGTGATTTCATCTTCATTCGCTGATATCTTTGCCAACAACAGCACCAAGAACGGTTTTCTCACCGTGCAACTGAGCGAAGCCGAAGCCGCAGAACTCATGCGGCGGGCCCAGCAGTTGGAAGAGTACAACGTCACGATAGACCTGGAACGATGCGAGGTACGGGACGACCAGGGATTCCATGCGAAGTTTCCGGTCGATGAATTCGTACGCCATTGCTTGCTGAACGGACTGGACGACATCGGGCTTACGCTGCAACACGAAGCCGAAATCGCCGCATATGAAACGCTCCACCGGCCGCCATCGCCTCTACAAGCGGCGCAAAGCTAAAGAACGGTCAAAGGGCGTAAAGATTTGTAAAACTTTCGCCCCGGTCTTGACCTCTGCGACGCCACGGTTGATGCTTGCTACGTACGGTTTTACTATTGTTATCTGCGTTCCGGTTCCTACCTGATCCTCTCCGTCGGGAGGACTTGGCGTAACACGATCTGCTGCCTTTTTTCCGGGCAGAGGTGCCGCAACCGATTTAAAGGGAATACGTCTAATGAATGCAGCTTGTCGCCGACCTGTTGAAACATTGCACCCAATTAAAACCGAGATGATGATTGAATCTACTTTTCCTAAAGAGCAAAAGCAGTATGCGGTTCGCGGTCTCCTTCAACGCGTGTCGGTGATCGGGCTGGCATTGGTTTGCGCGTCTTTTTTCAGCTGCAGCAGCGCCGACTCCAAACAAGAGAAAGCACAAGCTGCTGGCCCGCATGCCGTTTCAGTTGCGATTGCACCCGTGCAAAAGCAGGATGTGCCGGTGTATCTGGTCGGGCTGGGTTCGGTAACCGCGTTCTATACGGCGAATATAAAAAGCCGCGTCGACGGGCAAATCATGCGGGTCAACTTCACGGAAGGGCAGGTCGTAAAAGAAGGCGAGCTGCTGATCCTGATCGACCCGCGTCCTTATCAAGTACAACTGGAGCAGATGCAGGCGCAGTTGTTCAAGGACCAAGCTTCCCTGCGCGACGCGAAATTAAATCTCGACCGCTATACCACTCTGATTCCGTCCGGCAGCATTGCGCAGCAACAGGTCGATACCCAGAAATCCACAGTAGATCAATTGGACGGTCAGGTCCGCACAGACCAGGCACAAATCGACAACGCCAAGCTGCAAATCGTCTATTGCAACATCACCGCGCCGTTCACTGGACGTGTCGGACTGCGGCAAGTAGATCCGGGAAATATTGTGCACGCGGCCGACACCAATCCAATGCTTATCCTCACGCAACTGCAGCCCATCGCCGTGATCTTTACCTTGCCCGAAGATCAGTTGCCGACTGTGGCGCAACACATGAAGAACTCGAGTTTGCTGGTAGAGGCTTACAGCCGGGATAACCAGAGCAAGCTGGCAACGGGAAAACTGCTGACGATTGATAACCAGATCGATCCCACCACCGGAACCGCAAAGCTGAAGGCCGTGTTCGATAACAAAGACAACCAGCTTTGGCCCAATCAGTTCGTCAATGCCAACCTGCTTCTCGAGACGCGCAAGAACAGCACGGTGTTGCCCACTGCAGCCATACTGCGCGGTCCCCAAGGAGCGTTCGTCTATCTGGTAAAGCCCGACAAGACAGTTGAGGCACGCATGGTGGCGATCTCGCTTACTCAAGGAAACACCACGGTCGTTACCGGCGGCCTTAACCCAGGGGACACCGTGGTGACCGACGGCCAGGACAAACTGCAAACCGGCAGCAAGATTGAACCGCGAAGCGGCGGTTCCGGCAGCACGACTGGGCAAAACGGCAGCGGCGGTGGAGCTTCCGCTTCACCTGGTTCGGGAAGAGCGACTCCATGAGTCCGTCGCGGTTGTTCATCCTGCGGCCGGTGGCGACCACCCTGCTCATGGTGGGAGTGCTGCTGGTGGGATGGGTCGCGTTCCTGCAGCTGCCTGTCTCCGCACTTCCGGAAGTCGATTATCCAACCATTCAAGTCGTGACCTTTTATCCGGGGGCTGATCCTGAGGTCATGGCCTCGTCGGTCACCTCGCCCCTGGAGCGCCAGTTCGGACAGGTTCCCGGACTCAGCCAGATGACTTCGACGAGTTCATTTGGCAGTTCGGTGATCACGCTGCAGTTTGGGCTCGACCAGAACATTGACGTCGAAGAACAGCAGGTGCAGGCTGCGGTGAATGCGGCAGCTACCTACCTTCCGACGGACTTGCCGAATCCTCCGATCTACAACAAGGTGAACCCGGCGGACGCACCGATTCTCACGCTCGCCATGACGTCGGACTCTCTACCTCTGTCGAAGGTGGAGGATCTTGCCGATACGGCTCTGGCCCAAAAAATTTCTCAGCTGCCGGGCGTTGGGCTGGTTTCGATCAGCGGAGGGCAGAAGCCCGCAGTACGAGTTCAGGTGAATCCGACCGCGCTCGCTTCCTACGGATTGAGTCTCGAAGATGTTCGCACGGCGGTCGCCGCGGCCAACGTGGATCAGGCCAAGGGCGTCATCGACGGCTCGCGCCAGTCTTACACTATTGGCGCCAACGACCAGCTGTTTTCCAGCGACCAATACAAGCCCATCGTCATCGCCTACCGCAACGGCGGGCCGGTGCGGCTCAGCGATGTCGCCAATGTCATCGACGGCACGGAAAACACTTTGCTTGCGGCGTGGATGAATTCCACTCCCGCCGTGATCGTGAACATCCAGCGCCAGCCTGGGGCGAACATCATCAGCGTTGTCGATCGAATCAAGAAATTACTGCCGCAATTGCAGGCCTCGCTGCCTTCGGCGGTGAAGGTGCAGATTCTCACGGACCGCACTACAACGATCCGCGCATCCGTGAAAGACGTTGAATTCGAACTGGCCCTCACGATCGTGCTGGTGGTCATCGTTATTTTCTTTTTCCTGCGGAATCTGCGGGCCACATTCATTCCCAGTGTTGCGGTCCCACTCTCGATCGTGGGAACTTTTGGGGTGATGTATCTCTTGGGATACAGCCTCAACAATCTGACGTTGATGGCGTTGACGATCTCCACCGGCTTCGTAGTCGATGACGCCATCGTGATGATCGAAAATATCGACCGTTACCTGGAAGCTGGAGACTCACCGCTGGATGCGGCGCTAAAAGGGTCGGGGCAGATTGGTTTCACCATTGTCTCGCTGACAGTTTCGCTGATTGCTGTGCTCATCCCGCTGCTCTTCATGGGCGACATTGTAGGACGGCTCTTCCGCGAGTTCGCCGTCACTTTAGCTGTGACCATCCTGGTTTCGGCAGCGGTTTCTTTGAGCCTGACGCCAATGATGTGCGCCAAGCTGCTCAAACATCGCAAGGAAGGCGAAAAGGGACGCTTCTACGAAGTCACGGAAGACTATTACAACCGGATCATTGCCTTTTATGGGCGCACCGTGAAGTGGGTGCTGAAGCACCAGACCGCAACTCTGTTGGTAACCTTCGGTACCCTGATTCTGACGCTCGTTCTCTACGTGATTGTGCCCAAAGGGTTCTTCCCGGTGCAGGATACGGGAGTGATTCTGGGGATTTCGGAAGCTCCGGACAGTATTTCTTTTGACGCGATGTCCCAGCGTCAGCAAGAACTGGCGAAGGTGATTCTCCGCGACAAAGATGTCGAGAGCCTTTCCTCATTCATCGGAGTGGACGGGACGAATACTACTCCCAATAGCGGGCGCATTCAGATCAATCTGAAGCCGCGCGATGAACGCAATGATGATGCTTCTGAGATCATCCGCCGCCTGCAGCCCGAGTTGGCCCAAGTCAACGGCATTACTCTCTACATGCAACCGGTTCAGGATTTAACTGTGGAAGATCGCGTGAGCCGCACGCAGTTCCAGTACTCCATTGAGGATGCGGATGCTCAGGAATTGGCGCAATGGACTCCGAAGCTGGTCGAAAAACTTCGCGCCTCGCCGGTGTTGCGCGATGTAGCCACAGATCAGCTGAACGGCGGGCTTAGAACCAACATCACTATCGACCGAGATACTGCATCCCGAATGGGAATACTTCCGCAGGCGATCGACAACACACTATACGACGCTTTCGGGCAGCGGCTGGTTTCAACCATCTTTACGCAACTGAATCAGTATCACGTGGTGTTGGAAGTGCTGCCTAGCTTCGCTCAGACCCCTGACGCAATGAACGACGTCTACGTTCGCCCCGGCTCCACAACGCCAAATTCAGGGGCACCGACCGCCAATGCAGCAACGGTCGCAACCAGCGGGGCTCCGGTTCCAATTACGGCTTTCACACACATGCAATCGACGAACACCACCCTTGCCGTGAACCATCAGGGGCAATTCCCGGTGGTAACGCTCTCGTTCAATCTTGCGCCGGGAGCTTCACTAGGCCAGGCGACGACAGCAATTCAACAGGCGGAGAAGGAAATCCAGCTGCCGGCAAGCATCCATGCCGCATTTCAAGGAACGGCGGCAGCATTCCAGAATTCGCTTTCCAGTGAGCCTTTCCTGATTCTCGCGGCCATCATCACGGTGTACATCGTTCTGGGAGTTTTGTACGAGAGCTACATCCACCCCATCACAATTCTCTCCACGTTGCCCTCCGCCGGAGTGGGTGCGATTCTGGCTCTCCAGTTGACGGGGAACGATCTCACTGTGGTCGCTTTGATCGGCATTATTTTGCTGATTGGCATTGTCAAAAAGAACGCCATCATGATGATCGACTTCGCGCTCGAGGCTGAACGCGAGGAGCATAAGACGCCGGAAGAAGCGATTTTTCAGGCCTGTCTGCTGCGCTTCCGCCCGATCATGATGACTACGATGGCGGCCCTGCTCGGGGGCTTGCCTCTGGCACTGGGTTCGGGCACTGGGGCCGAGTTGCGGCGGCCGCTCGGCATCACGATTGTTGGCGGTTTGATTCTGAGCCAACTGCTTACGCTCTACACCACGCCGGTGGTTTATTTGTGGTTTGACCGGCTGGCGCACCGGTTCGAGAAGTACAAGATTGGCAATCCGATTCCGCACGAAGCTGCCCCAGGTGATGCTTCGGCGGATTAGGATTCGATGAATCAAGCATGAGTATTTCAGCTCCATTTATCCGGCGTCCGATTGGCACGTCGCTGCTAGCTGCGGCGCTGCTGCTGTCGGGAATTCTCGCCTTCAATTTATTGCCGGTGGCTTCTCTGCCGCGAGTGGATTTTCCTGTGATCAGCGTAGGCGCGCAGTTGCCGGGCGCCGACCCGCAGACGATGGCTTCGGCGGTGGCTACACCGCTAGAGAGGCAGTTCGGACGCATTTCGGGTGTGAACCAGATGACTTCGTCGAGCCAACTTGGATCGACCGGCATCGCGTTGCAATTTGATTTGAACCGAAACATTGACGCCGCAGCTCGCGACGTACAAGCGGCGATCAATGCCGCGCGCAGCCAGCTCCCTGCCAACCTTCCCAGCAATCCAACCTATCGCAAAATCAATCCCGCGGACGCCCCCATCCTGATTCTGGCGCTGACCTCCGACACAGTTCCGGTGGCGCGTTTGTACGACACCTCCGACTCGATTCTGGCGCAGAAGCTCTCGCAGGTGAACGGAGTGGGCCAGGTGTTCACATACGGTTCGGCGCCACCAGCCGTGAGGGCCGAAGTCAATCCGATGCTCCTCAACAAGCTCGGAGTGGGGCTGGATACGGTGCGCAATGCGCTTAATCTTGCCAACGCGAATCAAGCTAAAGGACAGGTCTCGAACCAGACCACCTCAATTTCCTTCGACGATAACGATCAACTCTTCTTGGCGGATCAATATCGACCCATGATTGTTGCCTACCGCAACGGCGGGCCAGTGCGGCTGACGGACGTGGCGGACGTGCAGGACTCAGTGGCGGACGTGCACAACCTCGGCCTGGCCAATGGCAAACCCGGTGTGCTGGTCGTTATTTTCCGCCAGCCCGGCGCCAACGTCATCGAGACGGTGGACCGCGTGCGCGCTCTGATGCCGTATCTTCAGTCCTCGATTTCTCCGGCTATCGAACTGGCAGTGGTCTCGGACCGCACGATTACGGTCCGTGCCTCGGTGAAGGACATTGAAACCACGTTGCTGATTTCGATCATGCTGGTGATTCTGGTGGTCTTCGTGTTTTTGCGCACGGTGAGGGCGACGGTGATTCCCAGCATCGCCGTGCCGCTTTCGCTGGTGGGCACTTTCGGGGGGATGTACCTGCTCGGCTATAGTCTGGACAATCTGTCGCTCATGGCGCTGGCGATTTCCACCGGCTTCGTGGTGGACGACGCCATCGTAGTTTTGGAAAACATCATGCGGTACGTCGAGCATGGGATGGACGCAGTGCAAGCAGCATTCAAAGGGGCGGCAGAAATCGGATTTACCGTGATTTCCATGAGCACCTCGCTGGTAGCGGTATTCATCCCCTTGCTGCTCATGGGCGGGATTGTAGGAAGGCTGTTTCGGGAGTTCGCCGTCACGCTGAGCATTGCAATCGGAGTTTCGCTGATAGTCTCGCTGACCACAACGCCGACGATGTGCGCAAAATTCCTGAAGCCATCTCAAACGAACGAGCGGCATAACGCTTTCTATCGCTCCAGTGAATGGTTCTTCGACAAACTCCTGGCGACATACCGGCACTCGCTTAAATGGGTGCTCGCGCACCAGCCCGTAACCCTGGCAGTGACCATTCTTGTGGCTTGCCTGAGCGTGTATCTCTACATCATCGTGCCCAAGGGCTTCTTCCCGCAGCAGGATACGGGACGGCTTAATGGCGCGGTTCAGGCGGCGCAAGACATCTCATTCCAGGCCATGAGCGGCAAGATGCAACAGTTCGTGAAAATCGTGCTGAAGGATCCGGCGGTGGATACGGCGGTCGGGTTCGCTGGTGGAGGTGCGGCGACAAACCAGGGCCGGTTCTTTGTAATGTTGAAACCACTCGAGCAGCGCGGCCAGTGCAAGACCCCCCACTTCTGGGACCCTTGCTACGTTAGCGCCGACGATGTGATCAATCGATTGCGGGGTAAGCTCGCGGTGGTTCCGGGAGCCACGCTGTTCCTGCAAACGCAGCAGGATTTGACTATTGGCGGGCGCTACGGGCAGGCGCAGTACCAGTACACGATACAAGGCGAGGACCTGAATGAACTCAACACCTGGGGTCCACTGTTGTTGCAGAAAATGCGCAGCCTGCAGGAGCTGCGCGACGTAAATACTGACCAGCAGGATAGGGGGTTGCAGGCGCAGTTGGTGATTGATCGCGACACCGCCAGCCGATTGGGCGTTGCTGCGCAGGACATCGACAATGCGCTCTACGACGCCTTCGGGCAGCGCCAGGTCTCAACCATGTACCGTCCACTGAACCAGTATCACGTGGTCATGGAGGTGGCGCCGCAGTTCCAGCAGACGACAGAAGCCTTGCAGAATATCTACCTGCGCTCTTCAAGCGGCGCGCCGATTCCCCTTGCCGCGTTCACCCATTTCTCCCCCTCTAACATACCTCTTGCGGTGAATCACCAGAGCCAGTTTCCGGCGGTTACGATTTCATTTAACCTGGCTCCCGGGATCTCTCTTGGACAGGCGACTCTAGCCATCGAGAAAGTCCAGCGCTCCATCGGCTTCCCGGCTACGATTCAGGCAAGTTTCCAGGGCACGGCGCAGGCGTTCCAACAGTCGCTCTCCAGCGAACCGATGCTTATCCTCACCGCTCTGATTACCGTGTATATCGTTCTGGGAATGCTTTATGAGAGCTACATTCACCCCATCACAATTCTTTCGACCCTGCCTTCGGCGGGCGTGGGCGCGCTTCTCGCATTGCTGATCACTCACAACGAGCTCAACGTGATTGGGACGATCGGCATCATTCTTCTAATCGGACTGGTGAAGAAGAATGCCATTATGATGATCGACGTGGCGCTCGAAGTGGAGCGCACGCAGGGAAAGAAGCCCGTGGATGCAATCTACGAAGCCTGCCTGCTGCGCTTCCGTCCCATCATGATGACGACCATGGCCGCTCTGCTGGGCGGCCTGCCCTTGGCCTTAGGCACAGGTACAGGTTCAGAGTTGCACCGTCCTTTGGGTATCACCATTGTTGGCGGATTGATTGTCAGCCAGGCTCTTACACTATTTACCACGCCAGTGGTTTACGTTTATCTCGATCGCTTGCGGATGGCCCTGCGCGGTGGTGAAGATATCTCCTCGGCGAAGGGTTCTCCCCGAACTCCCACGCCGAGCCCGGCGCACATCCAGCCTGGAACGGCATGATGTGATAGTCAGGCGCGGACGTACCGGCAAGAAATAAAAAACGAGAAATAAAAAAATGGAACGAGTCTTCCAGGGACGACAAACTCGTCTCCTCTATTGCCTTACTCCCTGCTTTCGATTAATCTCCCGCGAGAACTCGATTATAAAATTCAGCAGCGTTCCATAGCCCGCCTGCCCCAGCATCGCCCAAGCGCCATTGGCCAACGCATTTTTCGGGCTCGGCTTCCACGCTGTCGAAATGACCCCACCCCCGAAGGCACCCCCATATAGGGCTAATTGCGGACGCATCTCTGCTTCGCTTCGGTCGTAAGTCAGGAAGTTCCTGATAATCGCATGCCGGGTCCGCGGCCACACTCCTTCGCACTTGCACTGGTCATAGCGCACTTCGTATCCCAGCTCCGCGTTGCCCAATGCCGCCAATGTATTCGCCGTAATAAATTGTCCTTCCCGCGACGCAAACCGCTCGGCATATCCTCCCAATCCGTCGTCCCATTGCGACGGCGTTCCGCGCGCCTGGTCAATCCCCGCAGCGAACATTCTCTTCATATAAGCGCCAGGGGTCGTCAGCGTTTGCCGCAAGTAAATCTCCTTCCGCTGCGCCCTTGTCGGTGTGACCAGTTCTTCGTTTCTGCCTATATAAACCCCCGAAATCCATGTGGCCTCCCAGTCGCGTGCTTTTATCAGGCCTTCGGTTGCCGCATGGCTCGTAATCTGAGCCGCCTCTTTTGTTTTGTCCTCCACCTGCTGAACCGGACCTGCACTTTCATCTTTCTGATTTGCTCCCGGCGAATCTGGAACTTCCTTCGCCGGAGCCTGTCCAGTCGAAGGTGGTGGAGTGCTCTGCTGCGTCTGATCCTGGGCCGATGCTTTGCCCCGAACCATCACTACCAGAGCACACACCAACATCAGCGCGCGTGCTCCCGCGCTCCACTGGTGTATATTCCTGCATCGCACTCGGCCCATACGCTCTCTCATGTTGCGCTCTTTTCCTCTGATCTTTTCCTCTGATCCTTTTCTCTGATGTTTGGCCCGCTGAGGTAGCAGCCCTTTACGTTTCTGCTCGCTTGACAATGCTAAACTCGGTTCGATGCACTCGCGCTACAACCGCGTTGCCGGTCAAAGTGTTGACCGCCTCGCCGCCCTCAGTGGGGTGATGGGGTAAAGTGGCGTGAAGGGGTAATCAAAAAGTGCGAACTGCAGCACGCGCCGCGCCGTACTGAGAACTGCGTTCTACCCTCTCTCAAACGCGTGCTTCTTCTCCACCTCTTC
Source organism: uncultured Acidobacteriota bacterium (assembly GCA_963842075.1). GTDB lineage: Bacteria > Acidobacteriota > Terriglobia > Terriglobales > Acidobacteriaceae > Sulfotelmatobacter. Next base: position 50,159 of record CAWJFA010000031.1, read on the forward strand.
TACGGCGCTCCGCATTGTGCTCTCAAATTTCTCCGCCTGGCCCATCAACCCCGGGGTCGCCTCCGCCCACTCGCCTTCCATCCGCACCAACCCATCTCCCGCCACCAATCGTCCCGCAATTTCCGCCAGATGTGCCGGAGTAGTCTCCAGATACAACGCTTCCGTCGGGTCTCCAATCCAAACTCGTTTCTCTCCGGTTAACTTCGTTTGCCAATAAACTTTCCGCTCCACAAACGTCGCGATCTCATCATCAGCGGCCTTCCCAAAGACCCACTTCTGCCGTTTGAAGTCATAATGCCGGCTGGAAAACGCCACCGGCTTCAGCTTCCCCGACTTCACAAATTCGATTTGCCTCCGGTCCACTTCCTTGCGCAGGGCGTTAATTACGGGAGCCTCCACATCTTTCGGCTCCAGCGACGGCAGCACTTCCCTCACCGTCATCGACAAATTCACTGCCACCGGGGCATGCAGCTCATCCGAATTCTCCAGCCGGATGTCCCCATGCAACACCCAGAAATCTGCTCCTGATGTCGAGCGGTGAAACGGCCACTCCAGCTCAATCGTGAGCGGCAACCCTGTCAGCGTTACCCAAATCTTTTTCTGCTTTCCAGCCTGCGCCATCTCTCAACCCTCTTTGCAAAATCAGTTAAAGCGTAAAATTTCTTGACGCTAATTGAATTGACCACACTCGCTCAATAAGGATATTCGATTCTGCGTACTGATTTGAATTATTCAGACTCTGTGGTGGCGCAGCGATTCCACCGCTGCAAGAAGCTCTGCCATGGCTCGAGGGGGGCTTCAGCCTCGGCGGTAATACTCGCAACTCGCTACTTTTTCTTTCGCACCTTCGCTCCCATTCGCAGCAACTTCCTCACGGTCCCGGTCGGCAGCCGCTTCATCTGATCATGCAACTCGGTTACGGCCTCAAAAAATCCCGCCATCGCCGCCAAACGCTCCCGCGTAAAATCCGCCCCGGCTTCTTTCGGATCCAATTCTTCCAGACTCCGCCGCAGCATTTCCCGCGTGGGATCGATCTCCCGCCGCTTCCTCTGCTCAATCACCAGCCGGAACATCTCCCATACATCTTTCATTGACTCATAATGTTCGCGCCGGTCGCCCAGCACATGCACCGCGCGCACGATACCCCAACCCTCGAGCTCGCGAATCGATGTGCTCACATTCGACCGCGCCACACTCAGCGTTTCCGCAATCTCCTCCGCTGGCAGCGCCCGCGGCGATAAATACAGCAGCGCGTGAATCTGCGCCACCGTCCGGTTGATCCCCCAGCGGGTCCCCATTTCTCCCCAGTGCAAGATGTATTGCTTCTGCACGCCTGTCAAAGTCGCCATATCAATATATTCAGTTCAGACAGAAGCTACAGAACACACAGCTCTTTGTCAATCTTCCTTCCTTAGCGACTTGCGCTGTGCGAGGCCTCCGCTCTCCCTGGAAGCGAGAGCGGACACTTTAGTCCGCGGGAGGAACCGGCTTTTGATGTTCGCCACCGTACCGAGGTTAGTCGTCTACAGGGCAGACGGAAAAAATGCATCCGAATAATCTTTCTCTGTCTCTTCTAGCGCCCATCCTCCGCATCCATCCGCGTGGTGGCTCTTTGCGAAAATAGACAATTTCTGGCGAAGCAGGAGCCTTGATGCGCAGGAAAACGCCTCGTCCAACTGCGTCAAGAAACGCGCTAAAGACGCCACCCTCCGATGGCGATCATAAAGACATCCGGAATCAAATACTTCTCGCCCTTCCTCGCAATGAATATCAAGTTGTTGCCCCACAACTGGAATTTGTCCGTCTGAAAACGCATCAACTGCTGCACGAAGCAGGAGATTCGCTGCAATCCGCATATTTTTGCAATAGTGGCATGATTTCTATTCTCAGCGTTTTGTCGGACGGAAAGTGCGTGGAGGTTGGGTTGGTGGGCAAGGAGGGTGTTGTTGGCTTGCCTCTGGTTGCCGGTTTTCGCGCCGCTTCCACGCGAGCCATAGTTCAAATTGAAGCGACCGCTTTCCGTGTGAGCGCCGATGCCCTTACGGAGATGCTAAGAACTTGCCCTGTCCTGGAACGAAGAATGCAACAGGCTTCTCAGATCAGTGCAATGGAGGTCACACAGATTGCCGCGTGTAACCGCCTTCACGAAGTAGAAAAACGCCTCACACGATGGTTGTTGATGTGTGGAGACCGCATCGACAGCGATTCTCTACCGTTGACTCAGGAATTGCTGGGCCAAATGCTGGGTACGCGCCGCTCTAGCGTGACCGTGGCCGCCGGAATCTTGGTGAAAGATGGCTTGATCTCCTGCGCGCGCGGCAATGTAACAATTAAAGACAGACAGAGATTAAAGCAAGCCGCCTGCGAATGTTATGAGCTTATGCAAAACCAAATCAAGCTCTGGCGAAGCGATCAGGCGTGAGCGTCGGGAACGGAATCATCTCAGTTAACAATCTCGCACCGATCCGGACGAAAATCGCGCTGCTAACCCAACATTGTCCGCATCCGAAGCCGTCAGATAGCGGCATTACTCCACTTTTATTATCTTGGTTCCGGCACGCACCGAGAAAAGATAAAGATAAGGCCGCCAGCCCCGCTGTAAAGCCAGAAACCAGACGGCCGTGAAGGTACTTGAACCTCGCTAATTCTTCTTTAGCATCTCCACCACCCGCTCGTAATCGTCCACTGTCGCGTATTCGATTACGATCCTGCCCTTGCCGTTCCTATCTTTAATCCTTACTCGCATTCCCAATGTTCGCTCCATTTCCATCTGCGCGGCTCGCACATTCGGATCCATCCACCGCGCTCCTCGATTTTTTCCCTCCCCTTCCGGCATTGACTGCCCAGGCAGCGGCGAGAATGATCCATTCAGACGCATCACCCGGTCTTCAATCTCGTCCCACTTCAGGCGTTTCGTAACCACTTCTTTGGCCACCTGAAGTATGTGCTCTTCATTCTCCAGTCGCAGGATCTCTCTTGCGTCGCTGAAACTCAGACGATCCTCGAGCATGTAGTCCATCACTTCCCTGGGAAGCCTTAACAGCCGCATGTAATTCGACACGGTTTCCCGCGACACTCCGATTCGCTCGGCAATCTGCGCCTGAGTCAGATGAAACTCTTTGCTCAGGACTCGGAAAGCCTCCGCCTGTTCCAGCGGATTCAAGTCTTCCCGCACCACGTTCTCAAGGATCGTCATCTCCGCCGCCTGCTGGGGTGAGAGCCGGCGCACCAGCGCCGGAATAGTCTCCTTTCCTGCCATCTTTGACGCCCGCAATCGGCGCTCTCCCAGAACCAGAATGTAGCGTCCTTCATCTTCCGCCGGACGCACCACCAGCGGCTGCACCACGCCGTGTTGCTCAATCGAGTCTCTCAACTCGAGCAACTGCTCCTCATCAAATACATACCGCGTCTGATAGGGATTCTTGTCGATCAACTCGATCGCCAGATTTACGACCACATTGCCCGGGACAGCCTCGTGTGGCGCGGGCAGCCCCGCCCGAGTTGCCTCAATCTCCTCGGACGCTGGCCGCTCCGCAACTTTCAGGTCATCCCGAGTGAAACGGGAGACCTCGGTCTCGCGGCTGCCTGCCACTACGATTTCGCTGGCTTTCTCTGCAACTGTGGTTCGGGACTCAGCTCCGACCACCCGCGGTCCCGGCAGCAAAGATTCGAGTCCGCGTCCCAAGGCTCGCCGCTTCTCCACTTTTTCTTCTTTCTTCTCGACCCCACGCCCCGACAAATTCTCCGCCGTCGCCGCCGTCGTCATCAGTTTTCCTTTCCTCGCGTTGTCAGGCAAAGATGCTTGCGCGAAGCCCAAGCATCTGCGAAATCGAATAACCACCTACCCAGACATCACCACGATCCCTAAAATACGAGCCCGAAAATCGACGGCTCAGTATATCGACGATCATCAATCTAATATATCGATTAACATCGATATTAAATCAAGCGCTGATCGCCGAAGGAGCGTTGTTCGCGGCTGCCAGATGTCTCCCAATAATCTCTTTTGCCAACCGGATGTAACTTTCCGCGCCCTTCGATCGCGGATCGTATACCAGCGCGGCTTTGCCGTGGCTCGGCGCCTCGGCCAGCCGGATGTTTCGCGGTATGGTCGCTGTACACAACTTTTCCCCAAAAAACTTCTTCAACTCAGCCATCACCTGCTGCGCCAGGTTGGTTCGCTCGTCCAGCATGGTTAGAACCACGCCTTCAATCTCCAGCCCAGGATTCAACGCCGCACGAATTCGTTCTACCGTATCTAGAAGCTCGCTGATTCCCTCGAGCGCAAAGTATTCCGCCTGCATGGGAATCAGCACGGAATCGGCCGCGACTAAAGCGTTCAGGGTTAGCAGGTCAAGTGCCGGAGGACAGTCGAGCACGATGTACTGGAAGCGATCACGCAGCGACGCAATGGCATCCCTCAGCCGGTACTCGCGCCGATCCGCCTCGACCAACTCCAGATTCGCACCGATCAAATTCTTGTGAGAAGGAATCAGCCAGAGCTGCTCGAGCTCAGTTGCTGCCAAGGCCTCGTTGGCTTCCGCTGCGCCCAGCAGTAGGTGGTATGTAGAAACGCGCTCCGGATCTTTCACCAAGCCCAAGCCGCTCGATGCATTGGACTGAGGATCGCAGTCGATGAGGAGGGTGTCGACTTCGGCGGCGGCGAAGGACGCGGCTAGGTTGATGGCAGTCGTAGTCTTGCCCACGCCGCCCTTCTGATTGGCAACAGCGATGACGCGTCCCATAGATTGTCGAGGAGCCAGAGCTGAGGGCAGCATAATGCGGTTTGCATTTCGAAAGCAATGCAGAACTGCTGTGCACAAGTTGAATTTATGTGCAAAAAGTGTCGAAATGTTCCAGCTGGAACATTTACTGCGGATGATGGAAAGGTCTCGAGCCGAAAAGTGTTCCAGTTGGAACATTCAGGCATTAGTCTCGACCAGCAGATTCGTGATTTCATTGAAAACCAACATTCGCCCGCAATTCGCACAAAATGTTCCAGTTGGAACATCTTCTAACGAGGCTTTCCGCTCGGGAGATAGCGCATCGTCGGAGAGGCTAAAGACGAACGATATCGGCGTCGGCCATCTCAGATGCCTTTGCGACGCCGAGATTTTGGTTCGTTCTAACCTATGTACTTCGATGGTTCATCCCAACGCGATTCAGGAGGAAACTTGCTTGTGGAATCGCCTTCCTGACAAAAGCACGCGCGAACTGGACATTGGAACAGCAAAGGGCGGATCCCAAGAAAACTGCGGTAGAGCGGATTGTGCGGCTACTACCTGTGAGGACCCGATCAGGAGCGCAACGCGTCCGGCAGGAACCAGGAGGTTGGCCGCTGTCGCGAGCGTTTCTGCGAACCGCTCCACGGCGCGAACCGTTACTACGTCAAAGGTTGCAGGAGAGAGGATTTCTGCGCGGGCATTCTGTATATTGACGTCTGTCAATGTAAGGGCGCGGGCCACTTCGCGAAGGAAGGTCGCCTTCTTCTGGTTGGATTCGATGAGAGTAAGGGCGATGTTAGGAACCCAGAGTTTGATTGGGAGTCCGGGGAACCCAGCACCGGAACCCAAGTCTGCCACCGCAAGACGGTGATCGTTCGCGGCCGATGGTCGCTCCTTTTTGGCGACGTTGGTGAGAGCCGCATTCTGCGGCCCCTTCGCGGCTGCATCTACGGATGGATCGGGAAACAAGTGGCAAGCGGCGAAGAAGGACTCGCCAAAGTGACGGGTAACAATTTCTTCCGGGTCCCGGATGGCGGTGAGGTTAATGCGGGCGTTCCAGCGAATAAGTATATCGATATACATCGATATACTCAGCAGACCATTGGTCCCCAATCGTTGGTCGTCGGCTGTCCCAAGGAAAGGCTGCAGTAGTTCGGCGATACGCGCGGGCTGCATCAAGTTCAAGATTGTAGATGTCAGATAGAAAATCTTTCAACGCGGAGAACACAGCGCAATGCAGGGCACTGCGGAACCAGAACTCTCAGAACCAGGAGTATCAAGGAACCTAGATGATAACGTGGTGGAGCGAGCGAGCGCAATTCACGGATAATGACGGATCGTGAGTCCGGTATTGTTGATGAAAGTGGGAGGTGAACTTGACTGAGATGCAAAAAGTGCTGGGATCGGTGGCAGCGCAGCTGATGAATGGCGAGGAAGTTTTGCTACAAGATCAAAAGATCCGGGTGGAGCGGGTCGGGAGTGGGCGATTGCGGATGGTTCAGTTCCAGCTGAATGGGCGCAAGTTCGAGGCGATTGAACAGAACCGCGAGAAGCCGAGCCGATGGGGGAAGCTGGCGCGCGAAAGACATCAGGTCGTGCAGTTCCGGGATGTGGAGGCTCATAAGTACGTGGCGGTGGCGGTCGATGGAGAAGTGCAGGAGTATGGAAAGAGTAATTGAGACGAAGTGAACTCGACGATAAAAGCCAGACAGACCTGGCCGCCCAATTCTACAAGCATATTGCGTCTTCAGATTTTACTTGGCGAAGAAGTAGTCGAAGGATTTCACGGCAGTGAATTCGTCGTCCTTGATGTCGAAGACAGTGTAGAGCTTGGTGACGTTGAGAACATCGTGAACTTTTTTCGTGAGGCCGAGGAGTTTGAGGTCGCCACCGGAGTTGCGAACGGCGGTGAAGCTGCTGACCAACTCGCCGACGCCAGAGGAGTCGATGAAATCGACGCGGGCCAGGTTGAGGACAATTTTCTTCTTATTTGCAGCGATGAGTCGGCGCACGGTGTCGCGGAGCAATTCGGTTTCGTCGCCGAGAGTGATGCGCCCGTTGATGTCAACGATGGTCACGTGGCTGACTTCGCGCGTACTGATGGTCATGGGCTTTGCGGCTTCCGGGGGAATGGTAGAGTGGGCGGCGGCGCAAGTCAATGGTGGGCAGCCGAAGAAACTTCCTGATCACAGCGGGCACAGGGTTACACAGAGGTCGTGTCGCGGATTTCCTGGATGGGGGAGGTAACGATAGGGGTGGCATATTGCGGATGGTGAAATTCGAGATGCATACCGCGTCCAACGTATTGCAGCTTGAGCATAGAGCCGCCCCATGTGGAGCCGGCGATGGCAACGTGAACCGGATCAGGGCAGAATTCCGGATGGCCGGAAAGCAGAGCATCGTTCCCACCGAGTAAAACGGCAATGTAGCAGTGGTGCAGAGTTTGGATATGGAGAACGGTCGAAGGCGGAAGATCGTGGAGGAAGACTCCACCTTCAATTTCAGACTGAATGATAGCGTGGTTGACGTCGTCCGCGAGATTGGGATGCGGGGTGAACATGGTGCTGCCAGAGCTAAAGGGTAATGGGTTTCGGGCGAGCGGGCAAGGGTTGTTTGGAGATTTCGGGAAACCTAGGGAGTAGGGCCTTTTGAGGCAAGAACAGCCTAACATTACCGCACTTACCACTTCTGACTATTGCTGCTTACTAACGGTTTGGGCTGGCACTTCTTCCGCGTCAGTGCCGATGGCGTCGCCGGAGAGGATTAGCTCCACACGGCGGTTTTGCTGGCGACCTTCGGCGGACTCGTTTGAGGCAATGGGTTCGGTCTTGCCGTAACCGCGAGCCTCGACGGCGCTGGAGTTGATGCCCTGCTGGACGAAATAATCGCGGACGGCCTGCGCGCGGCGCTCGGAGAGTTGCTGGTTATAGTCGTCGGTGCCGATGCTATCGGTGTGACCTTCGATGGCGACATGCAGACTGGGATACGCGAGGACGATGCCGGAAACTTTGGCGAGACGCTCGCGGGCTGCAGGCAGGAGTTCGAAGCTGCCGCTACGGAATAGAACGTCAGACATATTGGCGACCAGGCCGCGGGCGGAATCGCGAGTGGCGAGGATGCTGTTGAGTTGTTGCAGGAGCCGGGCGCGGAGTTCCTGCTTTTCGTATTCAGCCTTCTGCCTGTCTTTCTCTGCCTGCTGGCGAAGACTATCGGATTGAGCGGCGGCCTGCCGCGCTTTGTCGGTCTCGGCAGCCAGTGCTTGCTGCTGGGCGACGGCTTCGGCCGTAGCTTTTTCGGCAGCGGCTTTCTGGCGCGCGGCTTCCTGCGCAGCGGCTTCTGCCTCCTGCTTCATTTTCAAAGCAGCGGCTTTGGCTTGCTCGGCTTCGGCGCGGGCAGCCTCGGCTTGCGCGCGAGCGGTTTCGGCGTCGGCACGGCGCCTGGCTTCGGCGTCGGCATCGGCACGAGCTTTAGCTTCGCGAGCGGCGGCGGCAGCTTGAGCATCGTCTTCGGCTTTTTGCTTGACGGCCATCAGGCGGGCTTCTTCGGCGGTTTCGGTGGCTTCTTTGGCGGCGGCTTCCACAGCGGCCTTGTTTTGCTTCTGCCGGTAGGCTTCCTCGGCGTGTATCAACTGCTGGCCAGCCTTGGAGATGATGAAGGCGGCGTATTTGTCGCCGGCGGCGATGCGTGCGATTCGAAGGGCATTGCGGGCTTCGAAAAGTTCGAGCGGAGTTTTGGTATCGATGCCAAAGATTGCGTCCTGAATATGCGTGTTTGTGGAAGAGTAGGTACCGCGGCTGACTAGATCATATTTGGCTTCGATGTTTTCGCCGCCGGCTCCATTGAGCGGGGCGCTTTCCATGACCACCATGTTGCCGGGCGCGGTCACAGCAAAATATGGTTCAGCGGTGACGATCATGCCGAAAGTTTGCAGGTCGGTGAAGGCCTTGAGGTGTGCATTGCCGTGCTCGAGGGTGACTTCGCCGAGATTCACTGGACGCCCTTGCGGGGAAACGGCCCAGAGAACGTAGGTCAGATATTCGAGGCCAAACTTGGTAGCGTCTTCGAGGTTCTGAAACTTGACTTCAATCTGGAAGTTGGTCTTTTTGCCTTCTACTTTGGCTTCGCCGGAGGCGCGCTGGAGAAGATCTGTGCCCTGAAAGTCAACCTTGGTGGTGCCGCCCTGCAGGCGGTAATGGACGGCTTGGGTTGTGCGCGTGACAGTGGAAGTAGAAGTAGGCGCGGCACTGGGCGCTGCGACTGTCGACGCGGCCGGCTGGGTTTGCGCGGACGCAACAGTAGCGGCGCAGAGGAGAATGGCCAGAGTTGTGTTTTTCACAAGATTCTCAGTCTGGGGGAATGTTAGGACGGCTTAATCTTCTTAGTCATCTTCATCGAAGACAGGGGCCCGAACAAGAACAGGAAGGGCTATGCGGGGATGGAACTTTAGTCACCGCCCCGGCTGGACAGCTGAGGCGGCTGTCCCTATATCAGTCGTGCTAGGGGACAGTTGTGATGGAGCCTTTGGGGCCGACGAAAAGGGCTCCGCCAGAAGGATAGGCGCTTACAGCGTCAAATTGAAGATTGGACTTCTTGCGGGGACTGATGCGGGTGGGGTTTTGCGGTGGACGAAAATCGTAGATGAATTTGGGTCCAACGAGGAAGAGGCGGACATCAGCCTGATTGTCGTTCAAGGTTTTGGCGTTCGGATCCCTCACTTTGCGGTCATAGACTACGGCGGAGTAGTAGGACTGCGGGAAAATTTGGGATAGGGTCCAAGACTTGCCGCCGTCGTTGGTGAAGGCTAAGTTGGGGCCATCCTGGTCGGGACGGTTGTAGTCTCCTCCGGCGATTACGCCGTGAGTCGCGTCGCGGAACGCGATCGAGAAGATGCCGGCGGAGTCGGAGCCGTGGACGATCGGGGTCTCGAACACTTGCCAGGTTTGGCCGCGATCCGCGGAATGAAAGACACGAGCGGCTTTACCGCCCGTAGCGAACCAGATGTTCGGGTCGGGAGACGCAGGGGCTGAAGCCCCTTGTTTTTCTCCGGGCGTGGGCGGCGCTGAAGCACCGCCTTTTGCCGCTTGCTTCGGGGGTGGGGCCGTGGTCGCGGCATTGTGGCTCGAGTCGGGCAGACCAGAGTCGCTCGCTGTGCCCGGGATGACAGCCGTATTCAGGATCGCGATGCAGGAGTTGCTGGCGGCAAAAGCGCCTTCGCCTTCGAGTGCGGACGGAAGTTGAGCAGGTGGGATTTGGTTCCAGGTTTCGCCATCCTCCGTGGTGAGCAATTCGAATTTCAAATTTCCGCCCTCGTCGGGGATCGGATCGCCGAGGATCAGACCGTGGGTTCGATCCCAAAAAACCATGGAATCGAAGAAGCCTTTGGGATTTGGGTTGGTAAATTGAAGTTGCCAGTGGCGGCCTGCGTCGGTGGTGTGATAGATGCGCGACTGATCGCCAGGACCGGAGGACATGAGGAAGACCTCGTCGGCGGAGAAGGCAACTACGCCGCGGAAGTCAAGAGACTCCGCGCCGGGAACGTGGTCAGGTATCCAGATGTGGCCGTCCGTGGTGCGAAGGTATGTGCCGTGAGTGCCAGAGGCCCACGCAATACTTCGCGAGACAGCGCTCACGCCACGGAGATTTTCTGTTGTCCGGGAAAAGCGGGTCTGAGGCGCGGATTGAGCCAGAGCAGTGGCGGAGGCAAGAAAAAATGCAAGGAGCTTCGGAGTAGAGAAGAGTATTGGCATTCGCATATTCCGAATATGGCTACCTTTCAAAGCTGAACCCATCAGCCTAAATTTCCAGATTTAATATTTATCTGCTCCGCCGAGCAAATTCAATGGCCGGGAGAGAGTTTACGGTTTGTCGTATTGTCGCTCCGCACTCGACGACACTGGAATTTGATTAAATTAAACACATAGCTATGCTGACTGGGTCGCGAACGCGGGAACAGAAGTCGAGACGGACAACTCCGAGCTTCGCCTATTTAGTTCCTACTCTCTTCGATTTCTAATTTCTTTCCCTAACTACTTGGCGGTGAAGGGAGCGAAGGAAGCCGCCTTGCCAAAGTAGATGCGAAGCGTGCACTTGTCCCCGACATGGGCGAAGGCGACTTCGAGTGAATCCGAAGGTTGGCTCACCTGATCCGTCTCGATGGCGGCACGAGCGATGTCCTGCTTCTCGTCGTAAGCAGAGTGGGGAGCAACATTCTTGTTGACCACCAACGTCCACTTATCTTTGCCTGGGATGGGATACACGGTGTAAGCACCAGCCGGAATCGACGCGCCGGCGAAAGTTAGCGGGGCTTCGGTGAACAACGTCATGGGAGCACCGCCGGGAGCCCAAGGTTTGCCGTTCGGAGCTCTTTCGGCTTTGGTGGTGACTGGGTTATAGCGGATATAAACCTGCCGGCCGTCATCGAGATTACAGCTGGCAGTGGATTGGTCGGCTTCTTGTGCCCAGCCAGTGGCCGTAAGCGCGGCAAGAAAAAAAATGTTGACGACGATGCAGGCGCGGAACATGGGAGACCCTCTGAGGCAAAAGTGTAGCGCCGAAACGATTTTAGGGGAAGAAGATTTGATGCACAATTTTGAGTCCGCAGGATCGCTGGAGTTCCTTCTCATCTTCGACCGAGCTGTTTCCACGCCCGGGACGGGCAACGGCACCCCTCCCACATGAGCCGATTGGGTCCCCTTCGTCGCTGGTCTTCGGTGATGTACTCAGGCAGAGGCTTGGTTGCTACCGTGGGTGATCGAGTACTGGGCACGCACCGGGTACCGAGCGAGGCGAAGATTCATGGCGAGAGCGAGCAGGCTGAGAATTCTTTATGGCGAAAGCAATGCCGAGGCGCAGGCGTCTACCGCGGCGGCGTTTGAAAAGGCAGGACATATAGTCGAAAAAGCCATCGGCCGAAAGGCAGTGGAGGCGGGGTTGAGCAAGTGCGCGTTCGATTTGGTGGTATTGGGACCGACGCTCTCCAGAAATGACCGGCATCATCTGCCCTACATGGCGAAGAAAGCGCAGGCGGAAGTGAGCGTGTTGGTGATGCACGCGGATGGAAGCCGGCATCCCTATGTGGATGCTTGCACGGACACGGGTGCCAGCGTGGAAAATGTGCTGGCGCGAATTGAAGGGATGAAGATTGCTGGAATGATGCCGGCAGCGGCTGGGGCGGCGGCTGGGAGATAGTAGCGAGTACCTGCTACCGAGTTACGAGAGGAGCGGCTTTGCGGCCGCTCCTCTTTTTTGGAACGCGAGTTTTTTTGAAGGCGAGTAAATATCTTAAAAACACAGGGGCGCAGAGGATCACAGGGTAATCCAGATTGGCACGAATCTCGGGGGTTAACTGGTGGGATTAATTGGGCAGTCCAGCGGTCGTTGACCGTCTTGCTGAGCCGCGTGTAGATGAAAGTGGAATTCGGTCGCTCGCGACTTATTGGAATTCGAGGCGAACCAGGTTGGTAATAGTGGGAATTGCTGGCGTTCTTTGGATCGATTCAACAGTCATATTTACGGACATCTGTCTGCACCGCACCCTCAGTGGTCCGTTTGTCTGAAAAACTCTGGTTAACAAATCTTGAGAACCGAATGGCTTACCGCTACAATCCAACGCGGTGGGCAAGGGGCCTCTTGCTCGCTTCGATGGACAGCCGAGGGGGCTGCTACTGGAGTTTTCTTGGCTTCTTCAAGATCTTTAGGAGGGTGCTATGGGAATGAGTGCGGAGTTTTTGCCGGAGTTTGATGCGGAGATGGCGGCGGCGCGACGGACTTTGGAGCGGATTCCGGAGGACAAGCTGGCCTGGAAGCCACATGAGAAGTCGATGCTGCTGGGGCGGCTGGCGGGCCACATTGCGGAGTTGCCGGGGATGGGAGTGAGGGTGATGAAAGATGATGTCCTGGACTTCGCCAACCGTCCAGCCGGGGCACCTGCTAGTAAGCCGACGGTGGCGGAGTCGCAGAAGCATGTGCTGGAATTATTTGATAAGAATGTTGCGGCTTTGCGCGCGGGAATTGCGAGTGCCAGCGACGAACATTGGGGCAGGAACTGGAAGCTCTCGATAGGCGAAAGAAAGCTCTACGACGGGACGCGTATGGGTGCGATGCGGCGAATGGTGGTAAATCACATTATTCATCATCGGGCGCAGTTGGGAGTTTACTTACGCCTGAATGGAGTGCCGGTGCCGTCGGTGTATGGGCCTTCGGCGGATGAGGGAAAGTAGGAGGATTCAGCGGCATTTACAATCGCGACCCCGTCAAGTGAGTGCTATCGCGATTTAACGCCAGTTGGCAAAGATTTCAGCGCGGTAGTACGAGTGCACTTGGAAGTCTTGATTGAATTGTCTGTATCGCGTTGTCCGTGGCAGCTACTATTTCGCACGCCTCATCGACTTGCCAAGGGTCGTTGGAGAACATCAAGACGCGGGCACCGGGGTGGAGCAATTGAATGGCGGGATTGGGCATCTGCTGAGTTGGGTCTGCCGGGTCATAGACGAGTGACGAATGTTGGAAGGACCTTAGCGGACGATTCGATTTGCCTTTAAGAACGCGCAGCAGTTTGTAATCTACCAGGGGGAATGTCATCCGGTACGTCTTGCTCCCCATTTCGGGCCCTACGTGCTGGATTTCGACGAGCAAAATGTCCGAGGCATCGCGTACCCGATGGGGCAGGATGCGATCTGGGCACGGATTCGAGCTGTGCAGACGTGCACCTATAGCCCGCTCTATGTTTTCCTCATCTTGCCAGGCTAGCGGGAAAATTTGTTTCGACGTGCGACAACCATCGATTCTCCAGAGGCAGTTCAGAGACAGTTCAAATGCGTGGCGGGTGAGGGTGACGGGTGCCAACGGGGTAAACGAAATACTCAGATTTAGCTCTGGCCACTGGTGGTACCTTGTGACCAAATATTCCGGGCTCTCGTCTTCGGCGTTACTGAGTGGAGAGTTAATGTAACTTTCTGTCGAGCCGACATGTACCACAATCGCGCCGGGGTACTGGTTTGAACCATTATCCAGAAAGAGGCCGTAGTTTAGGCCCTGTACCTTCTGATCCCGAATTTCAAATACCGCATAGAAGTTGCATATTCTGATCCCTAGCAAATGACCCGCCGCGAAGATGGTTTTGTTGTCCCAATACACACCATATAGTTTCTGGAGGCGAAAAAATAACCAATAGCTGGACAGGTTAGACAACGTCTTAGTCAGGCATTCCGAGGAATTCGGAACCGGCGCGCAAGGCGCTGACCGCATACCCGTCCAACTGTTAGCCAGTTCCTCTCTGCTGGTTTGGCCGAGCTTGACCTTCTCCATCTGTCGAAGGATAGCCAACACGCGGTATTGGAAGATTGCGGCATCCAGTCGAAGAAGAAGGGTTGCACTCAGGATCGTAATCAGCAACGCAATAACGAACCGACGCACCTGACGCGGTACCGGGAATCCAGTGGAGGGGTGCATGGGTCAATAATGGCAGACCCCGGTCTCCGTCAGGAAGTTCCCACCTTGAGCCCGCGTAGTCTCAATCGCGACGTAACTGTTTAAAACCGGCCATAGCCCTCACGATCCGGCAGATTAGCCGATGGCCCCCTAGCCCAGCGGGCTGGGTGACGTGCAGGATGGCTCACTTCGCTCGCTGGACAGCCGAGGGCGGCTGTCCCCACATGAGTTGTGCCGCGGAAGGCGGCGCTACGGTTGCAGATCCACTTTCATATTCAGGTTGTGGGCGACGAAGGCCCAGGTGTCTGCGGTCTCGTCGATTAGTTTTGTGACCGACTTGCCGGCTCCGTGGCCGGCTTTGGTTTCGATGCGAATCAGGACTGGGGCTGGTCCGGCCTGATCGGCTTGCATGGTCGCGGCGAATTTGAAGCTGTGGCCGGGGACCACGCGGTCGTCGTGATCGGAGGTGGCGATCAGCGTAGGTGGATATCTTGTTCCCGGCTTCAGGTTGTGCAGCGGGGAGTAGGCGTAGAGGGCTTTGAATTCCGTCGGGTCGTCAGAGGAACCGTAGTCCGAGGTCCAGGCCCAACCGATGGTGAATTTGTGGAAGCGCAGCATGTCCATCACGCCAACTTCGGGCAATGCAGCGCCGAAAAGATCGGGGCGCTGGGTCAGGCAGGCGCCGATCAGCAGACCGCCATTGCTGCCCCCGCGAATGGCCAGCTTGGGAGTTGAAGTGTATTTGTTGGCAATAAGCCATTCGGCGGCGGCGATGAAGTCGTCGAAGACATTCTGCTTTTTCAGTTTCATTCCCGCCTGGTGCCACTCCTCGCCGTATTCGCCGCCACCGCGCAGGTTGGGCTGAGCATAGACGCCTCCCATCTCCAGCCAGACCACATCGGGCACGGAAAAGAATGGAGTCAGTGAAATATCGAATCCGCCATAGGCGTAGAGCAGAACCGGATTTTGTCCATCAAGCTTGATGCCTTTCTTGTAGGTCAAAAACATTGGAACGCGGGTGCCGTCTTTGCTGCTGTAGAAAACCTGTTTGGTTTCATAGCGGCTGGCGTCGAAGTCGACTTTAGGCTGGCGGAAGACGGTGCTTTTGGCGGCTTGAGGATCGTAGCGATAGACGGTGGCCGGCGAAATAAAACTGGTGAATGCGTAAAAGGTTTCTTTGTCTTTGCGTTTTCCGGCGAAACCTGCGGCGGTGCCGATGCCGGGCAGGTCTACGTCGCGCAGAAAGGCGCCGCGCAGGTCGTAGATGCGAACTTCGGTGCGAGCATCTTTCAGGTATCCCAGTAGAAACAGATTATCCACGACGTTGGCGAATTCCAATTTGTCGGCGCCTTGCGGGACTAGAGTCTTCCAATTGGCCCGCTCGGGATGGAGGGTGTCAATTGCTAGCAAACGTCCGCGAGGAGCATCGAGATCGGTCTGAAACCAAAAGACCGGACCATCGTTATCGATGAACTGATATTGTGCGTCGAAATCATCGAGCAGTTTTACCACGGGCGAATCCGGCTGAGTGAGGTCTTTGTAATAGAGACGGTTCTTGGGAGACGTTCCCTGCCAGACGTGAATAATCAGATAGTGGCCGTCATCGGTGACACTGCCGGCGAAACCCATCTCTTTATTGTCGGGGCGCTCGTAGATAAGTTTGTCCTCCGATTGGTCAGTGCCGAGGCGGTGATAGTAGAGCTTCTGGAAATAGTTGGTGTCGCGCATCGCGGTGCCTTTGGGCTCGTCGTACCGGCTGTAGTAGAAGCCTTTGCCGTCTTTGCTCCAGGAGGCGCCCGAGAATTTCACCCACTTGATATCGTCGGAGAGATCTTTTCCGGTATCGACGTCGCGAACATGCCACTCATTCCAGTCGGAGCCGGACGTGGCAAGGGCATAGGCCAGAAGCTTGCCATCGTCGGATATCGCGGTGCCGGCGAGCGCGATTGTGCCATCAGTGGAGAGCAGGTTGGGATCGAGCAACACGCGCGGTTCGGCCGTGAGGGAATCGGCGACTAACAGAACGTTCTGGTTCTGCAGGCCGTTGTTGTGCTCGAAAAAGTAGCGTCCGCCCTCCTGGTGAGGAGCAGTGAAGCGCTCGTAGTTCCAGAGTTTGGTGAGGCGTTCGCGAATGGCTTGCCGGTAAGGAATTTGATCCAGGTAGCTAAATGTTAGTTTGTTCTCCGCCTCGACCCAGGTGTGCGTTTCCGCCGAGTCCGTGTCCTCGAGCCAGCGGTACGGATCGGCAACCTTGGTGCCGTGGTAGTCGTCGACTTGGTCACTGCGGCGAGCTTGGGGATAGGTGAGCGGAGAGGAAGAACTTTGAGCGGCGGAGAGTAGAGCGAGCAGTGGAAGGACGAGCGAGAACAGTACTGCTGCGTGGCGCGCGAGATGCATGAGGACCTCTTGGTAGTGAATCGACGGAGCGATCTATTTTGCCTGAGAGCCTAAGTGTAAGTACACCTCAATGTGCGAGCTCGAAATCGAGCGCCGAACAATGAGAAGGCACAATGCGACCATCTCGCAAACTTGCGCTTAGGGGCACGTCAGTTCGGCGAACCCGATAACGGAATCGCCACACGGTTCGCCGAAGGGACTAATCGTCAGGCACATCGCACTCGGCGGAGTGGAGAATTTTACGACCCAGGCCCCGACCGTATAGACGCCGGACGTTGCGGAGACACATCGCGCCAAGCCATTAGCGTCGATTGAAACGTCCGTGGTTGGGCCGCCATTCTTGACGGTCACTGCCCAGTTAGCCTGCAATGGAGTCACCGTATTTGGCGATGTGTTGTAAGTGCCGGTAGCAATGAACTGGGCTTGCCCGTTTTGCGCGACAGCCGAAGCAGGGCTAATAGTGACAGACATGGCTTGGCGCTGGGCGCCGCAGGATAGAGTCAGAAATCCGATAAAGGCGAGCGAAGGAATCCAGAGGAAGTACCTGTAGCGGGGCATGGTGACCTCCGCAGGGAATTGTAACTCTGGTGGAGGAACTACGTTTTGGGCTTCAGGCGCGTTGCCCAGTCCCTTCGACAGGCTCAGCGCAGGCTCTCCGGCCCGCAGAGAACGCGAGCCTCCGAATGACAGCATTTTATTTAAGGATGAGACTACGGCAGGGTGCGGCGGGCGGGCTTAGCGGCAGCGGGTTTGTAGTCCGCCGGATAGAGGACGACGCAGCGGTTGAAGCCTTCGCCGTCGCTTTCCGTGCGGAGGTCGGTTTGGTCCCGCAGGGCGAGGTGAACCACCCGGCGTTCGCGCGAGGACATGGGAACGAAGTGGTAGGGAACGCCGGTCAGGCGAACTTTCTCGGCGGCCACGCTGGCAGCCATGCGGAGTTCCTGAAAGCGCAGGAAGCGCTGGTTCTTGCAGTCGAAGGAAATCTTTTCGTGCTCACCGGAAGACAGGTGCAGGATTTCAAGAGCCAGCAACTCCAACGCACGTAGAACTTCACCGCCGCGGTCGAGGAGCAGGCTGGAATCGGGTCCGGAGAGGTCGACAAAGATTTCCGGCTTCTCCCATTCGCTCTGCGGAGGGGGATCGACGACGATGCGGTACTTCAGGTGAAGACCCCCGTGGGTGACGACGGCTTGCAGGAATTCGTTGATTTTGTTGGCGGCGGCGAGTTTGTCCATAGAAGAAGCTCTTAGCTGTTAGCTCTGGGCAGTTAGCTTGAAACCCTAGAAACCTTTTCAACCACCAAGGGCAATAAGGTTCACGAACAAAGCCATTTGCTGAAACCAAATCTTATCGCAATATCGGTGGCTCTTGCGCTCCTGAAGCTAAGAGCTAAAGGCTAAGAGCCCTGTCACTTATCTTTTTTGCGGGCGCGCTTTTCCATCATTTCACGCATTTCGCGCCCCAGCTTCGTACGGTTCATGACGGCTTGCTGCGCCATCGAAATCAAATTGGTTTCGGCGTAGTACAGATTCAATCCTGCCTGCAGATTGAAAAAGATAAATCCCATCATCAAGGGCATCATCCAGTTCATCATTCTCTGTTGCGCTGGATCCATGCCGGCTTGCGGCGTCATGCGCTGCATCGCGAACATGCTCACCACCATGAGAATGGGCAGAATGAAATACGGATCGCGGGCGGAGAGATCGCTGACCCAAAGCCAGTGAGCATGGCGGAGATCCAGGGCTACGCCCAGCATGCGGTAGTAGGCAATCAGAAACGGGAACTGGATGAGAAGAGGCAGGCAGCCGCCAGCGGGATTTACGCCTTCTTTCTTATAAAGCGCGCTGATTTCCTCGTTCATGGCGGCTTTGCGCGGATCGCGGAGACTGTATTTCTTGTATTTCTCTTGGATGGATTTAATCTGCGGCGCCACGCGCTGCATCTTGAGCATCGACTTCATCTGCGTGATCCGCAGCGGGAGCAGCGCGATAGTGATGATGAGCGTTTGAATCACGATGGCCCATCCCCAGTTGGGGACGATGTGCTTGTAGGTCCACTTCAGCCATAGAAAGAGCGGCCGAGCAAGGATGCCCCACCAGCCGAAGTCCACGATGCCGCGAAGGTCGGGGTTGTCGTTCTTAATGGTGGGGACCGAGACCGCGTCGAGCACGGCTAGTTCTTTCGGTCCGACGAACATGCGCTCAGTGGTTGCGCCGCGAAGGTCGCCGACAGCCGCGCCGACGACGTCAACTTTAGCGGTCTCTTTAGCGCCGGGCTTCTGCGGAATCTCCGTGGGATTGCGCAGCGTCACCATGGCAGCCGTCGTGGGATTGTCGGGGATAAAGATGGCGGTAAAGTACTGATCGCCGGTGCCGGCCCACTCGAATGGACCTTTTATAGTATTGCCCCCGCTGATGCTCTTGATGGGCAGGCGCGAGACGTAGCTGGGGAAGATCAGGGCGGTTCGCTCGGTGGAAGCGTCGTGGTGGTAGTCGATGCGAGCGGCAGCGTAGGCAGCCGGAGTGAGCTGGTCACCAAATCCAGAGGGCCACGCGGGCGGGGCAAAGATTTCCACGCCTTTGTAGACGACCGAGGTTTCGACATTCAAAACGTACGTGTGGTCGAAGTGGAAACTCTTGTGGATAACCAGATCCTGATCGGCAAATTCGAAGGTGATCTGCGCCGGGGCGTTTAGATGGCCTTCGTTCGAAGCCACGTAGAGCGCGGAGTTTAGGCGATTGCGCAGCGTCTCGTCGTAGGTCCAAAGCGATAGCGGATAGCCGAATTTTGGAGCGGCCTCCGGGTTGACGAGATCGAGCGGGCCGTTCTGGGCATCGTTGTCGAACTTTTTCAGAATCCAGGATTTCACCTGGGCACCGCGATTAGTGAAGGTGATGCGGTAGAGATCGTTTTCGATCACGGTTTCGGTTTCGGCCGAGGCCTGCTTGCTGGCTGTTTTTCCAAGAGCGGCTGGCGATGGAACGGATGCGGCAGCCAGCGGGGCAGGCGAAGCGGAAGCGGTTTGCGGTGCCGCAGGTTGATTCTGCGGCTGAGAAGCCGGCGCCTGCGGCATGTATTTTTTCAGCAACGGCTGGAAAATAATGAGCACGACGAATGTCAGAACAAACACCAGAAGAAGCCGCTTCTCGGCGCCAGGTTCTTGTTGAGGATTTTTGAAGTCGGGCAAAGTTTTGATTACCGTTTCAAGTTCTTGGCGCGCACACCGTGTCGCGCTCCTGCAAGGAATTCTTTTCCACCGGCATCCTGACCGGATCGTAGCCGCTTCGAGCCAACGGATGACAGCGAAGAATCCGGCTGAAGGCCATCCATCCGCCGCGTACAGCGCCGTAGCGTTCGACGGCCTCGATGGCATATTCGGAGCAGGTCGGCACGTAGCGGCAAGCTGGGGGCAACAGGGGCGAAATTGCCCACTTGTAGGCCCGCAATAACAGCAGCGTGACGAGTTTGGCGCACTGCTTCAAGATCGGCTTTCGGTTTGCGGCTTTCGGCCATCGGCAATTTTGTTAGTTACTGACTCTCTTGGTATCTTCTGTGATAGTTTCTGCTCGATCACGGCGAAGGCTCGGCTGACTTCGTTTAGCACTGCGGAGAAATCGATGACCAGCAACGACTTCTTCGGGTTGATAACCACGTCTGCAGCAACTCTGGCCGCAGGCATCGATAGACGAACTGCCTCGCGCAAGCGGCGCTTCAATCGATTGCGTTGGACGGCGCCGCCGAGAGCGCGGCTTACTGTGAATCCCACGCGCAAGCCGCGGCCCGCGGGCACTGCCGCTCGTGTCTTTGTTTTTGTCTTTAAATCCACTTCTGGCGTCTCTAAATCCACCTCCGGACGCGGCCAATAAAAAACGGTCATGGAGGCAGAAAAGTGGCGGCGGCCTTGCTTGTACACCCGCTCAAAATCCGCATGACGCAGAAGACGCGAAGTTCGTGGAAATCGTGCTGCTTTCTTTGGCGGCATGGCGGAGTCCGGCCGAGTTCCCAGAATTGCCTTCGCCATCATGCCTTGGTGCTGCGATGGACGGCTGAGACTCTCGACTGTGAAAGTGAGCGGCACCAGAAACGCTACTCGCGGAAGCCGGGCTTCACCGAGACCCGCTTGCGCCCTTTGGCGCGGCGGCGGGAAATCACCTTCTTGCCGCCCTGGGTCTTCATGCGCGTGCGAAAGCCATGCTTCTTGCTTCGCTTGCGCCGGTTGGGTTGGAATGTACGCTTGGGCATGAAAGATAGCTGCTCCTGATTCCGTCGACAATGTTAGGGCAAACGATGAGTATAAATGACGGAGCGGTACGAGGGCAAAGGGAGGTCAGCTTTGGGTAGGGGTGCAGTTTGAGAAAAATAACAGTCTGATCCTTGGCGTCATCCCGAAGTCCCGCGTTTTCACAAGCGGGACGAGGGATCTCCCTCACGCACACAGCCTTCGGGTCAAATTGCACCACTACCCAGCTTTTTAGTTCTCAGTTTCCAGACTTCAGCTCCCGATTGTTTGCGTCGTAGCCAGGACAATCTCAAAGGACTGCATGGCTTCGCAAAAATTTCGGCAGGCGTTTGCATCATTCGCGTTGCAGTTACATCCTCGACACTTGACAGGCGCGGGGCATCGGGTTCCGAATAGTGTGCGCGCGGAAATTACTGCGAAGATTTCTGCACGACCAAAAAATTTTTGTGCTACTATGCCGCACGGTTGGCTTTGAAATTCTCATTCAACATTCTTGTTCGAAAATGATAACCGCGCGCACAGACAAGTGGCGCATTCCGCAGTACACTAAGAGTTCCAGCACCGAGCAGGTAGACAGTACTTTTTAGACAGGCGCCCTCAAGCCAGCCGCCGGGACGCCACGGCGGGTATTTCATAATTATGTCAGCACAAGGCACAATCCTTTCCCCCAACCCATGGATGCGCATTCTGGATGCGCTAGAAAAGAAGATCAACCGGCACTCCTACGACACCTGGTTAAAACCCACTCGCTACAGCCACTCGAGCGGGGGAATCTTATTTGTACGGGTGCCGACTGCGGAGTTTCGGCACGCCGGCGACAAATATGCGGACCTGATCCAGGAAGCGATCGACAACCTGGGCCTGGAATTCAACGACGTGAAGTTCGTGACTCCGGACGACGATCCGGCGGCGACAGCAGTGCGCCACAACGGCGGGCTTTCTGCCCCCAGTCCAGCAGCTGCTGCTGGGCCGGCGCAGGCCCGGTTCGACTGGGACGGAGCCGCGCAACTGAATCCGCGGTATACCTTCGACGCATTTGTGATCGGTTCCGGGAACCAGTTCGCGCACGCGGCTTGCCAAGCGGTCGCCGAGCGTCCTTCGAAAGCTTACAACCCGCTATTCCTTTATGGCGGCGTTGGCATGGGCAAGACGCATTTGATGCAGGCGATCGGGCATGAGGTGAAACGGCGGCAGCCGCAGGCGGCTATCTGCTACGTATCGAGCGAGAAGTTCACCAACGACATGATCAACTCGCTGCGCTACGACAAGATGTCCACGTTCCGCGACAAGTTTCGCGGTGTGGATGTGCTGTTGATTGACGATATCCAATTTCTGGCGGGCAAGGAGCGGACGCAGGAAGAGTTCTTTCATACATTTAACGCGCTGCACGACACGATGAAGCAGATCGTCATCGCAAGCGACCGCTCGCCCAAGGAATTGGCTGAGATTGAAGACCGGTTGCGCAGCCGGTTTGAATGGGGATTGATCGCGGATATCCAGCCGCCGGATCTGGAAACGAAAGTGGCGATCCTGCAGAAGAAAGCGGAGCAGGAAAAGGTTACGCTGCCCACGGATGTGGCGCTGTATGTCGCGCAGAATATCCGATCGAACGTGCGCGAGTTGGAAGGCGCCTTGATCCGGTTGGTGGCGCATTCGTCGCTGATTGGAGCTGAGATTACGCTGCCTTACGCGCAGCAGGTGCTGAAGAATTTCATCGATTCGCAAGCGCGGAAGGTGACAATCGAATCCATTCAGAAAATGGTGGCTGAGCAGTTTGGATTGCGGTTGGTAGAGATTAAGGCCAAGGACAATTCACGGGCGATTGTTTATCCGCGGCAGATTGCGATGTACTTGGCCAAGCAGATGACGGAAGCTTCGCTTCCCGAGATTGGGCGGCAGTTCGGCGGAAAGCATCATACGACCGTGCTGCACTCGGTGGACAAGATCGAAGAAGTCCGCAAGAACGACAAAGATTTAAACAGGTTGCTCAATAAGCTCACCGAGCAATTGGGCGGATAATTCGCAGGTATTTTGCGTTTTGCACCAAGCGGCGCGGTCTTCCTTTCTTTGAGCTGTGAACGAGATGTGGAAACTGTGCAAGCGTGAGTAGAATTGGCAAAAGCGGAAATCTTCTTCCCGTCGCTCCGCTGAAATGAGGACCGATTTCTCACACGAGGGGCTTGCTGTAAGACGGTGAGAGTAGGCTGGTTGGTAGAGTTTTCCACTTCTCCGAGGCGCCTATTGTTACTGCTGGTTTTATAGGTTTTGTATTTGATATAAGGGAAGTGATAAAAGTAGCGCGCGGCAGGGGAGACAAAGTCTATGCCGGTGGAAGCGGCGGTTGCAGTGGGGACCATGGAGATCACGGTCAGCAAAGTTGAATTGCTGCGCGAGTTGACCGCCACGCAGGGCGTGGTCGAGCGCAAGACCACCATCCCTATTCTTTCCAATTATTTATTCGAGGCGGCAGAGGGTAAATTGTCGCTGACAGCGACGGACCTCGACCTGAGCCTGCGAACTTCGTGCAATGCGAAGGTGAAGAAGGAAGGGTCATGCACGATTCCCGCGCGCAAACTGCACGACTACGTAAAACTGCTGCCTGACGCCGATATCACAATCAAGCTGCTGGAAAACCATTGGGTCAGCATCCGCTGCGGGCGTTCGAATACAAAGATGGTTGGGATGGCGAAATCGAATTTTCCCAGCTTGCCCGTATTTCCTACGTCGGGCGTAGTAAAGATTCCCGGCCAGGTATTGCGCGGCTTGATTGCCCGAACCGGTTTTGCAATATCGAGTGAAGAGTCGCGTTACACGCTGAACGGGGCGCTGATGCTGCTGAAGCCGGAGTCGATCACGATGGTGGCGACCGATGGCCATCGCCTGGCGCATTGCGAGCGCAGCGGAGAAAAATTTGAAGGCGTCTCTGGCGAAATGAAAACGCTGGTGCCAAAGAAGGCGATGGACGAGCTGAAAACGCTGCTCGATTCCACCGACGCCGACACCGTCGAGTTCGCGAAAGACGAATCGACTCTATTCTTCCGCATCGGATCGCGCCTTCTGACCTCGCGCCAACTTACGGGACAATTCCCGAACTTCGAGGCGGTTCTGCCCAAGGACAACAGCAAGAGCATCACGCTGAACAGCGACGATCTGAACTCCGCGATTCTGCGTGTGGCGCAGTTTGCCGACGAGCGCTCGCGCGCCGTCCGCATGAAGCTGGAAAAGGGCGAAGTGAAGATTTCGGCGTCGTCGACAGAAGCCGGCGAGTCCGAGGATTCGATTGAAGCGCCCTACGACGGCGAAGTGCTCACCATCGGCTTTAACGCTCAATACCTGGTCGACTTCCTGAAAGCCGCCGGCACTGACGAGGTGCGGTTGGAGCTGAAAGATTCGCAATCCGCAGGGCAGCTGCGTCCGGCCGAGGGCGACGATTATAAGTACCGGTATATCGTGATGCCGATGCGCATCTGAGCCGTTCCTTTCTGTTTAGGCGTCATCCCGAAGGCCCGCGTTTTCACCAGCGGGCCGAGAGCCTGCCCTGAGCTTGCCGAAGGGGATCTCCCGCGCGTACACACCCACCCTTTTCAAACTGAGCCACTACCCAAAAAGCCCGCTGCTTGACCTCTGGGCCTTCCTGTCATAACATTTGCGGCCAATCCTTTTGGAGGCTTCCATGCTCGACGGCTTCAAGAAGTTCATCCTGCGGGGCAATGTGGTGGATATGGCAGTGGGCGTGGTGATTGGCGCGGCGTTTGGGGGCGTGGTCACCGAGATGACGAAGGCTTTCCTGACGCCCCTAATCGCGCTAATCGTAGGTAAGTCCGATTATTCGAAGCTGAAATTTGTCATTCGCGACACCACGTTTCCCATCGGAGACTTCATCAATGCCTGCATCTCGTTTTTCCTGATCGCCGCTGCAGTTTACTTCTTCGTTGTGGTGCCCGTAAATCTTCTGGTCGCCCGCATGCACCGTGGAGAAAAGCCGCCTGATCCCACGACCAAGAAATGTCCGGAGTGCCTGAGCGAGATTCCGATTGAGGCGCGCCGATGCGCGCACTGCACGCAGCCGGTGATGGGACGGGCGGCGTAGGCATCAAGTCGCGGAAGATTTGAGCTGCCCGCTCAGGTAACATAATGGTATGTGGTTTTGTCGTCCGCGACCTTGCTCTGCATTCCTGTTGACTTTAATTTTGGTTTCCCTTGCGCTGGAGGGCTCTACCCTTGAGCCGAAAGCTTTCGCGCAAAACTCTTCTTCGTCTGCTGGTACTACGTCTGCTGGCTCCCCGGCACATTCGTCGCCAAAGGCGCGGCCCATGGACTCTCCCCTCAACGCTGGTTCGGTGAATGCTGGGGTTTACCGCAATCCGGCGTTCGGGTTCACCTGCAAGATTCCGGCGGGATGGGTGCTTCGGACCGAGGAGTTGAATGCTGGGGAGGATGAGGGCGCGAAGGTCGCTGTTGCCGACAAGGCCGGGCGAGTGCTGCTGGCGTCGTTTTCGCGGCCGCCGGAAGCGAAGGGGGAAGATGTGAACTCGTCGATTCTTATCGCGGCGGAGAGCACGGCGTCTTATCCCGGGATGAAAGACGCCGCGCAATATTTTGGTCCGGTGACGGAAATTGCCAAGGCGCGGGGATTCGAGGTGATCAGCGAGCCCTATGAGTTTGAGATCGGCACGAAGACGGTACCGCGGGAGGATTTTCAGAAAGACATTGGAACGCGGGTGATGCTGCAATCCACGCTGGTAGTGCTGGCGCGCGGATATGCCGTGTCGTTCACGTTTATTGGCGGGACCGACGATGAAATCGACGAACTGTTACAAGGGTTGAGTTTCGCGACCGGCGGAAGAGCCGTTAGCGGAAAGGCGGTTAAATGATCGGCAGGCCCTGGCGCACTCTATAAGCGCCTTGTCATTCCGACCGCCGCGTAACTAACCCGCTTTGTCATTCCGACCGCGGCCCGGAGCGAACGCGACGGCAAGCGAGGAATCTGCTGTCCTTGCCAGGCGCAATCGAGAAGTCAGTCTAAGGGTTCGGGTTCCAGGGCGATGTTGGTCTCGCCGGCGGCTTTTTTCGCTGCGTATTTCTTCATCCATGCCTCCCAGCTCTTGCCGGCGGCGGTGTCGCGTCCGGTGAAGGCGAGGGCGGCGATGTCGGCGTAGGAGACCGAGATTTTCTCGTTCGAACTCTTGGGATACAGGCGGACGACGGAATCTTTCAGCGTGGCGGCGGTGCGGCGGTCGAAGAGATAGCCTTCGATTTTCGATCCGTCTTTGCGCGTAATGGTTACATCGCCGCGATAATCGAACGCCTTTTCCAGCGCGATGCGGATTTCATCGTCCGAGGCGAGTTGCGGAATCCAGCCTTCGAGTTGTTCGTGGGCGGTGCCGGGAGCCACTTCAAGCGCGTCAGGATTGACGTCGCCAATGTGAGGCGCTGATCCTGCTCCTTCGTGGTCGAGATGTCCCGCCGCTTTTCCGGTCATAGTGGATAAAAACTGTGATTTTGGGTGGCGCAGCGGTTTACCGCTGCGATAAACAGTTCCAGAAATGAACAGGGCTTTTGCCCCGAGCCTAGGCCCGCGTCTCCTGTGGTTCGCTCGTCGGAGCAATCTGCACCAAAGGATGCACCGGCTCCTGATGCTCTTCCAGCAGCCGAAGCGCTTCTTCATCGCGATAGCTCGTGAATAGAGTTGCTTTTACTGTCGCCAGAAATCCGCTCAGCGAACTGAACGTCGCATTCACTGCCGACGCTTCATAGCCGCTGTGCACCATGCAATTGGCGCACGCGGGATTGCCAGACTCGGTGCCGTAATTGCTCCACTCGGTTGTCGCTAGAAGTTCCGCGAAGGTTTCTGCGTAGCCGTCCTGAAGCAGATAGCAGGGCTTCTGCCATCCGAAAATGTTGTAAGTCGGCATACCCCACGGCGTGCAGGGATAGGTGCGTTTGCCCATCAGAAATTCCAGGAACAGCGGCGAGAGATTGAAGCGCCAGTTCTTCTTACGGTTCGACAGAATTGCGCGGAACATGCGGCGGGTGCGTGCTCGGCCGAGGAAATGCTTCTGATCGGGTGCCTTGTCGTAAGAATATCCAGGGGAGAGCATCATGCCTTCGAGGCCGAGCTCCATCATGTCGTCGAAGAAGGCGCGGACACTCTTTGCATCGGCGCCGTCAAACAGCGTGGTGTTGGTGGTGACGCGGAAGCCACGGCTGAGGCCTTCTTTGATCGCATCCACGGCAATGTCGTAACCGCCCTCGCGGCAAACCGCCAGGTCGTGCTCTTCGCGCTGGCCATCGAGGTGGACGCTAAAAGTGAGATACTTGCTCGGCTTGAAGAGATGAATTTTCTCTTTCAGCAGCAGCGCATTGGTGCAGAGATAGATATATTTCTTGCGCGCGACCAGACCCTCGATGATCTCGCCGATCTGCGGGTGCATCAGCGGCTCCCCGCCAGGGATCGAGACCATGGGGGCACCGCATTCGTCGACGGCGCGGAAACATTCGTCCGGCGTCAAGTCTTTCTTCAGAATGTGTGCAGGGTACTGGATCTTGCCGCATCCCGCGCACGCCAGGTTGCAGCGGAACAGCGGCTCGAGCATCAGCACCAGCGGGTATTGCTTCCGACCGGCAATCTTCTGCCGCAGGACGTAGGACGTAACAGTCCACATCTGTGAAACGGGAACAGCCATTCTGGGTTGAGAACTCCTGTGACCGTATTTTAGCAGGGACGGGTGGTTAGATGGCGGCGACGCGATAGAGGTGCCGGAAAATGAAACTGGCGGAAACAATTGTCTCGGGTGATCTGACCCTTTCCAAAGCTCTTAAAAGGCCAGCGGAAGCGGTTCAAAATGGGACGTTTACCGGGGCGGTTCGCCCTCGCAAGGCATCGAAAAACCGGGTTTTTCGTGGTATAATTTCAAGAGTTACTAAACGAACCTAAGTACAAGACATTTCAATAACTTGAGGTCTATTCGCAGGGTTTCGTTTAAACCTCAAATTGGGCGGGTACCGAGGTCAGTTTTCAACGCGAAGCCGGACCCAGTTCTAAGAAAAAAGTCGGGGCATTCTCCCGCGGAGCGGAATGGCCACCAAAGAGATAAATACTCCCATCAGCGAAACTAAAACAAAAAACGGAATCGTAACTCCGATCACAGGAAGTAACGGCGGAGGCAAGAGCGACTACACCGCCGACTCCATCAAAGTGCTCGGCGGCATGGAAGCGGTGCGCAAACGCCCAGCCATGTACATCGGATCGACCGGCGATCTCGGCCTGCACCACCTCGTGTATGAAGTGGTCGACAATTCCGTAGACGAAGCGCTGGCTGGTTTCGCGACGAAAATTGAAGTCACCATTCACATCGACAACTCGATCACCGTCATCGATGACGGGCGCGGCATTCCCGTTGACGACATGGATATCGACGGCGAGAGAGTGTCAGCCGCGCAGGTCGTTATGACAACGCTGCACGCGGGAGGAAAATTTGATTCGTCCACGTACAAAGTTTCGGGCGGGCTCCACGGTGTGGGCGTTTCGTGCGTGAACGCGCTGAGCGAAGAGCTTGAGCTGGAAATCTGGCGCGACGGCGCGACCTGGGAACAGACCTACTCTAAGGGTGAACCTACCAGCAAGATGAAGAAAGCGGGCGCGGCCAAGCGGCGCGGGACGAAAGTTCACTTCCTGCCCGATCGAAGCATTTTCACCGCCACGGAATATAACTACGACACGCTGGCGCAGCGGCTGCGCGAGTTGGCGTTCCTAAACAAAGGCCTGCTGATCACTCTCACCGATGAGCGCTCGACCGACGCGAAGAGTGGCGAGGCCAAGCATTCCGACTTCAAGTACAACGGTGGCATCGCGGAGTTTATCAAGCATCTGAACCGCGGTAAGCAAGTGCTGCACGACAAACCGATCTACATGGAAGCGGAGCGCAGCGGCGTAGCCATGGAGATTGGGCTGCAGTACAACGACGGATATTCGGAGTCGGTGTTCAGCTTCGCGAATAACATTAATACTGTCGACGGCGGCACGCACCTGTCGGGCTTCCGCATGGCGTTGACCCGCACCATCAATTATGCCGGGCAGCAGATGGGCTTGTTCAAGGACGTAAAAGAAAATCTGACCGGCGACGATGTGCGCGAAGGCCTGGTGGCGGTGATCAGCGTAAAGCTCTCGCAGCCGCAATTCGAAGGGCAGACCAAAGGCAAACTAAATTCCGACATCGCCGGCATCGTGCAGGCATTTATCAACGAGCGGTTGGGAGCATTCTTCGAACAGAACGCCACGGTGGCGCGGAAGATTATCAACAAGGCCGTCGACGCGGCGCGGGCTCGCGAAGCGGCGCGGAAGGCGCGGGATTTGACGCGCCGCAAGGGTGCGCTGGATTCCGGGGGACTACCTGGGAAGCTGGCCGATTGCTCCGAGCGCGATCCGAACCGCTGCGAATTGTTCCTGGTGGAAGGCGAATCGGCCGGCGGGACGGCGAAGCAGGGGCGCGATCGGCGCTTCCAGGCGATTCTGCCGCTCAAAGGAAAAATTCTCAACGTCGAAAAAGCCCGCTACGACAAGATGCTGGCGCACGAGGAAATTCGCGCCATGATCACCGCGCTCGGCACCGGAATCGCCAAAGATGATTTCGATCCCACGAAGGTGCGCTACGGGAAAATAATTCTGATGACCGACGCCGACGTGGACGGCTCGCACATCCGCACCCTGCTGCTGACGTTCTTTTTCCGCCACATGCAGGAGTTGATTAAGCGCGGCAACGTCTTTATCGCGCAGCCTCCGCTGTACTCGATAAAAAAAGGCAAGTCCATGCAATATATAAAAGACGACGATGCCTTCGATAAAGTGATGCTGAAGCGTGCGGCCGACGGGCTGATCGTGCGTTACGGCGAGGGCGCAGCCAAGCTGGAGGGCGCAAACCTGACGCGCTTCATGAGCGTTCTGAAGGAGTATCTCAACTTCTTCGACAAGGTGAACAAGCGGCTGCGCGATGAGAGCGTCACCGAACTGCTGCCCAAGCTGGATTTTTCGAAGCACGCGGATTTCGAGGGCGACAAGAAGACTCCGCCGAAGAAGATCGAGAAACTGGAAAAAGAATTGAAGAAGCTGCAGAAGGACCGGAAGTTCAAGAGCGTGGAATCGGTCTTCGACGAAGAGCACAACCTGTGGGAAGTGAAGATCGTGAACTCGCAGGGATCGGAGCACGTGATCAACTGGGAACTGGCGTCCAGTGCGGAGTGCCGGCAGTTGATTTCGAAGTTCAAACAGATCGAGCCGTATCTGGAGCCGCCGTTTGTGGTGGAAGCTGTGACCAAGGCTGGCGCGACGAACAGCGACGACGATGCGGACGAAGAGGACGCGAATAACAACGGCGCCGAGTCAGACGGGAAGTCTGCGAAAAAAGTCGGCAAGGGTGCGCCCAAGAACCGCGCGGTCATCGAGCCGGTGGAAAAGGCGACGGCGCGCGAGCTATTCGAGTATGTGAAGAAGGAAGGCAGCCGCGGCTACGATGTGCAGCGTTACAAAGGCCTGGGTGAGATGACCGCTCCACAGTTGTGGGAGACGACCATGGATCCGGAGCGTCGGACTCTCCTATCGGTGAAGCTGGAAGACATTGCCGAGTGCGAGACCATCTTTACCACGCTGATGGGCGAGGATGTGGAAGCGCGGCGGAAGTTTATTGAAGAGAATGCGCTGGATGTGAAGAATCTGGATATTTAGAGTACTCAGTTACTAACGTTCGGTAATCCGCTCTTGTCTGCTCACTTATAGCGAGTTACCCTCGCCGGAGTAGTTGCCAGCATACCTTATGGGTATGCGGCAGGGGCCCTGGAAGGAGGTTGCGGTGGGTCAAAGAGCAGATCGCGTAATAGGTATTCGTGCTGAGCCCCGGCTGTTTCACTGGGCCGTAGCGACTGGAACGCTGGAACGGCCTGTACTGTATGCCTCCGGCACCGAAGTGGCGCCAAAGGCGTATGGCGAGGCGGAGTCCCTAGCTTGGATGCGTCAGCGGATGCTTTATATCCTGGACACCTATACACCGGCTAAAATGGGGGTCCGCTTTCCCGAGGGTAATGCCCGCGGCGCGAATACAAATTCCGCGAGGACCCGCTGCCGGGTAGAAGGTGTGGTGCTGGAGGTCGCGGGCTTCAAAAATCTAGGGACAATAACCGGACCGCTGAGCACTTTCTCCAAGCATTTGGGCTCTAAGATTTCCCGAGATGACCTTGACTCGCCCGACTTTCGAGGCATTGAACTGTTGAATTTCAAGAACGAGTATTTGCGAGAGGCAATTTTAGTAGCAGCGTCACTGTTGCCAGCCGTTTAGGACTGCCAGTGTTCGACGTATATGCACAAACTCGGTACCAGAGGTTAGAGCCGATCGGGATCGGCGAGGGCATGAACTCGGCCGTGTACCGCGCGTTTGATCCGTACCTTCAGCGTGAAATCGCAGTCAAGGAGATCGACAAAAGCCGCCTCGGGAACGACTTCGATTCATACTGTCGAGAGGCCCGGGCGATGTTCGCGATGCGTGATCCCAACGTGGTCGGCATCGTTTACGTCTGTGAAACGCCAGACCACGTGGGTCTGGCCCTTCCGTATTTTGCTAACGGCTCCCTGCAGTCGCGGATAAAGGACGCACCGCTAGAGACCATGCAGCTGTTGAGAGTGGCGCAAGACGTTCTCAGTGCTGCTGCTCGCATACACGCAAATCGATTTCTGCACCTCGATTTCAAGCCTTCAAACATCTTTTTTGACGATTCCAATCGAGCTCTTGTCGGCGACTTCGGGCAAAGCCGCAGCCTTAACAAAGGCGTTGTGACCTTTCCGCCCATGTACAAGTGGGCAATGCCCCCGGAAGTATGGGATTCGCATTACGCGACCGTCGAGTCCGATATTTACCAGCTCGGTGTGCTATTTTATCGAGCCGCAAACGGCGAACCGCCGTATAAAACGCAGAAGGACGCAATTGCATCTGACGACGAACTGCTGCGCCTCATCCGTAAGAGGAAATTTCCGAGTCCCAAGTTCTTTTTGCCGCACGTGCCAAAGCGGGTCAGAAGCATAATTCGCAAGTGCGTCAGACCTCAGGCGTCTGAGAGATACCACTCCGCGTCGGAACTAGCGATTGCATTTGCGAGGGTTTGCCCGTCGCTGAACTGGGCAACGTCTTCCTTGGGTGGGGGAGCGTATTGCTGGCGTTCTGCCAGAGCGCAGTGCGCTGACCTAGAGGTCAGTCTGCTGCAAGAATCGCCCTTAGCGTGGAAAACAGAGGTGTGGACCAGCAACGATGGCGAACGACGGAGGAGGGGAGTATCTGACTATTGGGCGAAGCACCTCAGCTATCAAGCCGCCTGCGATCACCTCACTGAAGTTTTTGTTTCCTTAGGTCAATAGACTTCGCGTAGTCCCCGGAAATCTCCCAGGCAAGGTGTCGGTTTCTGAGAGAGGCGTGCGCGATCCTGTGTGGAAGACAGTTGCTGCAGTAGGGATTTTCCTCGAAGCCCAACGCCGGGCACGCCATCTCGTGTCCGCAAAAGCCACAACGCTGAACCCTCTTCAGTATGACGATTTTGGGAGGGCTGACCATTTCTCGATAGAGTGTAAGAAATTTCTTACGCTATTGTTACTATAGTGATCTAAAACGCGAACAAAATCAAGAACAATAATTAAACTTCCGCATTACTATATAAAAGAATTCTTACATGACGGCCGCTCAACAGATCGGGTTGCAGTTAAAATCGGCTCGCGAGAACGCTAGAATGAGCGCGAGGGCTCTGAGTCATGCCGTCGGTGTTTCCCCGCCGACAATCGGTGAGTATGAGTCCGGAAGTAGTGTTCCCAAAGCTGACGTCTTGGCTAAGATTGCCCAAACTCTCGATCTGCCCGTCGTCGAGGTCGACGGATGTCGTCTCACTATCACGCGTGTGGAGAGAATTGTGCCTGCATCCTCGACTGAGCAATTACCACTAGACTTTACCGGCCAGTATTCCTTTTCGAAGGCGACGGTTCGGTTGAGCCCTGGAAGAATCAGTATAGCTTTCGACGGCGTGACACCTGTTCCACTTGTTAAAGTCAGTTAAGAGGTTTACGTCGACCCTTGTAGGCTCACTTCAGGCTCTTCTAGCAAATATGAATCCGCTAACGTCCGGGCAAGGGCCCTCTCCGCCTTAAAGCTTTTCAGACAGCTGGCCCTTTAGCAACTCCGCCAAATATTTCGCCAAATCTGTGATGTCGTATTGGCCTTGCTCATAAGCGCGATCCGCCGCTTTCAGGCCGGCAATGTAGGGATCCCTATTTTCACGAATGCGTTCTGGAACGGTCTTTTGGCCGCCCAGAATTTTGCCCTGCTTCATGCAAATGAGGTAGTAGCATGCTGCTCTGGCCGTTCTGCCATTGCCTTCAATGAACGGGTGAATCCAATTCAGGTTCCAAAGTGCAAAGGCGGCAAGTCCGGTAGGGTGGTCGAGGATCGTCCAATTCTCGTGGATGACGGAGAAGAAGGCGTCCATCAATCGGGGAACATCGTTGAAGTGGGGTGGTACGTGATTGCCCACCCTGATCGGACCCTCCCGGTAACGGCCGCCAAGCTGACAAATGTTGGAGACCGCCGCATAGTTGAGCGCCCAGAGTGTGTATTTATCAAAGGCCTCGATGCCCTTCTTGAGGCCAATCTCGATGCAATTCGAAAGCAAATCGTACTGTCGGACAAGATTTTGCTCTTGAATTTTCGCGTAAAGGGAGGGATCGTCTTTTTCTCTGACAGACATGCTGCAGACTGCTGCCTCTAGGGCAGCAGCTTTATGTGTTCCGATGCCCAGCGGACACTCTCTTTGGTGATCCGCCCTTCCGAGTCGTGCGGAGCGTTGCCGAAGGCGAAGCTTATCCGTTGTTCTCGCAATTCCTCTTCTGTGACTGGCGTTGCCTTGGTTGCGTCCAATATTTTCTTTAGTTCCGGGTCAGCGGGTATGGAGTGCAGAAATTGTTGACGGTCAGCCATTTTATTTCACCTGCGGATGGAAGGAATCATACGCTTTCCTTTCGCTTAGTATAGAACTTTTTTCAACAGGCCGGGTAATATTCCAGGTACGGACGAGGAAGTACCTCGGGGGCTAAAGCCCGGCAAATCGGTGGGTCTTTTAATGCAGGCCTGAAAGGCCTGCTCCACCATCGCCAATCGCAGCGCTGAAGGGCTGCGCCACCCTGGTCACGGCCCTCCTCAGCGGCTGAAGCCGAAGTGGTTTGCCGCATTTGCGGCACGACTGAAGTCGTGCCCTTCCCGAGACGAAAGCGTCGTCCGGGGGCTAAAGCCCCGGCAAATCGATGGGTCCTTTAGCGCAGGCCTGGAAGGCCTGCTCCACCATGGTCAATCGCAGCGCTGAAGGGCTGCGCCATTCTGGTCACGGCCCTCCTCAGCGGCTGAAGCCGAAGAGGTTTGCCGCATTTACCGCACGACTGAAGTCGTGCCCTTCCCGAGACGAAAGCGTCGTCCGGGGCTAAAGCCCGGCAAATCGGTGGGTCTTTTAATGCAGGCCTGGAAGGCCTGCTCCACCATCGTCAGTCGCAGCGCTGAAGGGCTGCGCCACCCTGGTCACGGCCCTCCTCAGCGGCTGAAGCCGAAGTGGTTTGCCGCATTTACGGCACGACTGAAGTCGTGCCCTTCCCGATCTGTGAATCTGGCGAAATCTTGTCAATAGAAGTCGTGCCCTTCCCGATCTGTGAATCTGGCGAAATCTTGTCAATAGAAGTCGTGCCCTTCCCGATCTGGGGATCTGGCGAAATCTTGTCAATAGAAGTCGTGCCCTTCCCGATCTGGGGATCTGGCGAAATCTTGTCAATAGCGAGAAGGTACATGATTGGGCTTAAGGTGAAGGAAAGAAAGGGAAAATAAAGTTGGAAAAATGTCCCAGTAGGCCCCTGCAATATGATATAATGGTGTTATAGATTAAAGCTTAAAAGAATGGCGCGGCCTATGGGTCGCGCCTTTTTGTGTTTTGGGGGTGTCGGCTGCGCGTGGGTAGGCGGCCAAGTCTGTTTTTATCTAAATCCTTGCCCCCAGGATCTCGCGGGACGGAGGGATGCTTCGACTCCGGAGTGAAATCGCTTCGCGATCACGCTCCTCCGCTCAGCATGACAAGCGCAAGGGAAGGGCTGGAGGCGCGGCTGAGGCCGCGTCCTTTCAAGGCAATGCATTTTTGCACATTGGGGGATGGAGATGCAGGGGTGGGAGCAGTTCGAGAATTTGAAGCAGCGGGGCGAGTGGGCGGAGTTGCAGTTTATGGCGGCGGCGGCGGGGCGACATTTTACGGTGTGCAAGCCTTGGGGAGATACGGCGGGGTTCGATGTGGGAGTGGAATATGCGCCCAACTTTCTTCGGGTGCAGGTGAAGTCGAGCGCGTGCCGGATGGGCAAGGGCTACTGGTGCCAGTTCACGCGCTTTTGTGGCAAGAGGGATTACACGCTGGAGGAGATCGACCTGTTTGCGGCGTATGTGATCCCGGTGAATGTCTGGTATCTGATCCCGGCGTCGGAGTTGCTGGGGAGCGAGCGCATCCGAGGGTTGATGCTATACCCGGTGGACCTGCCGATGAGAAGAAACACCTTCCGCTACGAATGCTACAAAGATGCGTGGTGGCTGCTTACCAAGAGCCGGCGCGGGCTGGCGAGATATCGACGGAGCAGATAGGTCAAGAGGGGGAGGGGGCTTGGCGGTCGCGAAGTCGCATCATCGCCGCGCCCAACGCCAGCAAAGTGATCAGCGAAATATCCGCGAGCGAGATTACGCAGTAGATGCACCAGACACCCAGGACGTGGGCTTCGATGTGGGCGAGGTAGAGAGAGAAGGCCAAGCCGACGAGCGCGACCGCTAGAACCAGGCGGTAGGCGCGGCGCAGGGCTAGCGCGGCCATGATGAAATAGCCGGCGATGCCGAGGACGGCTACCGGAATGCCGGCCAACATTGCGTAGGGGCTATGGTTGACGATGCCGCAGTCCCAGCGTTCGTTGATGCTGCAGGGTGAGTCGCCTTCGGTGCGGTAGTGCTCGCGCAGGGCGAGAGCCGAGACGACGATTCCCAGAGTGGCGAGTACAACCAGGACGTACCGCATTGGCTCTCCT
Source organism: uncultured Acidobacteriota bacterium (assembly GCA_963842075.1). Classification (GTDB taxonomy): domain Bacteria; phylum Acidobacteriota; class Terriglobia; order Terriglobales; family Acidobacteriaceae; genus Sulfotelmatobacter. The sequence continues at coordinate 86,067 of CAWJFA010000031.1, forward strand.
CTCTCCTCTTCTTTCGACGACTGCATTCGACCATTAGAGTTGTATCGTGGACGGCTGCCCTGCGGCCAAAGCCGATGTTCCAATTCGCTTGTCAGATGGTGCGGCTGAAGCCGCGCCCTTTCAAAACAAAATCTGTTGCGGCTCAACCGGCCGGGTGCGAGGCCGCAGCAATCTCCTCCAGCACGTCGGAAGCCTGCCAGTCGGCGCCGTGATACCACTTGAAGATCTTTCCATCGGGAGAAATGACTGCGGTGCTGAGTGAATGAGTGATGAGCCCGCCCTCCTCGTTGTAGGTCAGAGCAAAATAATCGGCAAATTGGGGCAACTCGTTTTGCGGAATCGCGGTGAATTCCCAGTGCGCGAAGAGCGCGGGATCTTTACTTCCGGCGCAAGAGAAGCCGTAGGCGCGTAGAACCTTGGGCGTGTCATGAGCGGGATCGAAACTAACGCTGAGCAGATGAGTCTTGCCGAAGCGCGCCGGATCAGCCCTGATCTGGCGGTCGATCGCAGCGAACTCATGACTGACGCGCGGGCAGAAGTCGGGGAAGGGGCAGCGGGTGTAGATCAGCGTCAGGAGCAGAGTCTGGCCGTGGTATTGACGCAGCGAAACGCCTTTTCCATTCTGATTGATGAGCTTGAAGTCGGGAACTTCGTCGCCGGGGGCGGGAATATGCACGCTGGCGGTGGGCGTGGCGGGAGCGGTTTGCGAATGTCCTGTGACTTTCACATTCTCCAGCCAGTATTTGTCTGGCTCGACGACAACGTCGCCGGTGATGGAGTCACCGGGCTGTAGTTGGTCAAGCGCAGTGGGTGGCTTGATCGCGTAAGGCATGACCATTGGGTCCATGAAGCCGGCAATTGGCTCGTTGTTGATGTTGGCCGTTCCCGCTCGCTTGTCGACAGAAACAACTTTTCCTTTGAGGGCATAGCGCTTGGCGCCAGATTGACTCGCGGCGCGGGGCTCCGACTTTCCACGATTGCAGGCCACGGAGAATGCGAGCGCGGCACACAGACAGGAAAGTGCCACATAGGACGAGGATGAATTGAATTTGCGCATATTCAGGATTTTTCTAATTATCTCTCATTCGCGGGCGCGAAGATCATTTGTGCCGCACTCGGTGTTTCGGGACTTCAATAATGAAAACGATAACGAAGTTCAAAGTAAATCTCACGCTTATGGCTTGCAGTGGAATTACGTCAGAACGAAAATCGCATGTGGTTATCTCATCAGCACGTAGGCGCCACCGTCGGTGAAGGCGATGATCAGATTCATCAGGATGATAATCAGCTCATAATGCCAACCTGAGGCTTTCTCGCCCCAGAAGCCGGTGTGCCAGACGAAGATTTTTTTCTGGATAGCGCCGAACATGATGAGGATGAGACCGAAGGCGGCGAGTTGGGTGAGGACTCCGAAAGCTACGCCTAGCCCTCCAGCGAGTTCAGCGATGCCAAGGAAAATGGTGAAGGGTTTCGACATGCCGATGCTCTTGGCTCGGGCGGAGGGATCTTTGAGGTGGCTGTAGCCGCTGGAGACGAAGACCAGGCCCACCATTAGGCGCAAGAGCAACAGACCGAGATCGGTGAAGCGGGCTAGTTGAGGGAACATGCGGGTTTTCTGCGCGTGCTTTCGGTGGACCTCCCCAGCGGCTGAAGCCGATTATTGTTTCAGCGACTGGCGGTACGACTGAAGTCGTACCCTGATACAAATCCTAACTTTCTCATCAAACTGGACGTCGCACAATTTCAAGAAAGATCCGGACTCCTTCAGGCTTTGCCGTGGATCTTGGCCCACCACCAACGGACGCCGACGAACAGGAAACGCCAGTCGCTGAGGAATTCAGGGGGCTTGCCCTCGAAGGCATGGCCGATAAATTGAAAAATCCATCCCAAAACAAACAGACCGGCGGCGTAAGGCCACAGACGATGGAAGAAGATGCTGGCAAGAAAAAGCAAAACCGAGAGCAAGATGGTCGGGATGCCCAGGGTGTGGCAGGCGCGGTTCACGGGATGCTGGTGGCTGGTCGCATATTGAGAGATCCACTGCTCGTTGGTGCGGTTGCCTAGCATGGCGGAAGGATGATAACACCGCCTGGGCGGCTTGGCGAGAGTGGCAGGAAGAGGGATAGACTGGTTGAGACGCGCAGTTGTGGCGTGTTAGCATCCTAGGTTTTGGCAAGGGATAGTCGGGCTGGCCTGTCTTCTGCACTGATAATGTTCTTGGGCCTTCTCTGTTTCCACCCTGCGAAGGAGTCTATTCGTGAAAGTTTATTCCGGAGAAAACATTCGTAATGTAGCGATTGTGGGGCATGGGCATGCGGGGAAGACCACGCTGCTGTCGGCCATGCTTTATACGGCGGGGGCAACGCCGCGGCTGGGGCGCGTGGACGACGGTTCGGCGACAACCGATTACGACGACGAAGAGATTGCGCGCAAGATGTCGATTGCGGCCTCCGCGGCGTATGTGGAGTGGGGCAAGACGAAGATCAACGTAATCGATACGCCGGGGTTCAATATGTTTGTCCACGAGGCCAAGATGGTGCTGCCGGTGGTGGATGCGGCGATCGTGGTGGTGGATGGCGTAGCTGGCGTGGAAGTAGTGACGCAGCGGGTGTGGAAGGATTGCGAGGAATACAAGACGCCGCGGCTCATTGTGGTGAACCGCATGGACCGCGACCGGGCGAATGCGGAGCGCGTGCTGGAGTCGCTGATCAATGCTTTTGGGCGGAACGTGATTCCGATCGAGCTGCCGATCGGCAGCGAGAAGAGTTTGAGCGGCGTGGTCGACCTGGTGCGCATGAAGGCTTACACCTACGAGTTGGGCGGGAATGGAAAAGGAAAAGAGACGGAGATTCCGGCCAATATGAAGGCGCAAGTTCAGGAATCTCACGAGCAACTCGTCGAACTGGTGGCCGAGGGCGACGACAAGCTGATGGAAGAGTTTTTTGAGAAGGGAACGATTCCGGAAGAAGATTTGATTCCGGCCCTGCATAATGCGATTCGCGAGGACAGACTTTTTCCCGTCATTTTCAGTTCGGGGCTGGGGAATGTGGGAGCGGACCGCGTCATGGATTTTATTGTGGACTACACCCCTGCGCCTTCTGAGCACGAGTGGATTCAGGGCGAACCGACGTCTTCGGGCAATGGAGACGCGCCCAAGCGGCATGAAAAGGATTCGGAGCCGGTATCGCTCTATGTGTTCAAGACAATCTCGGATGCGTTTGCCGGACGGATTTCTTATTTCAAAGTCTTCTCAGGCGTGCTGAAGAACGAGTCGACGATGCAGAACTTCTCGCGCGGAACTGCGGAGAAGCTGTCGCATATCTCCATCATGCAAGGGAAAACTGCGGTGCCAGTCACGGAACTGCACGCCGGAGATATTGGCGCGGTCGCGAAGTTGAAAGACACGCTGACCGGCGACACGCTGGGAGACAAGGCGGCGCCGATTCTTTATCCGCGAGTGAAGCTGGCGGAGCCGGCGATCACGTTTGCCATTGAGCCGAAGAGCCGCGCCGATGAAGACAAGCTGGGACCGGGAATCCACAAGCTGATGGAAGAAGATGCAATGCTGCGGTTCTTCCGCGATCAGCAGACCAAGGAATTCCTAATCGCGGGAACCGGGCAGCAGCATATCGAAGTTACGGTTTCAAAGCTAAAGAAGCGGTACCACACCGAAGTGGTTCTGAAAGCGCCGAAGGTGCCCTACCGCGAGACTATTCGTGCCAAGGCTGACGTGCAAGGGCGGCACAAGAAACAGACTGGCGGTCACGGCCAGTACGGCGATTGCAAGATCAAAATGGAGCCGATGCCGCGGGGCGGACAATTTGAATTTGTGAATGACATTTTCGGCGGTGCGATTCCGAAGAACTTTATTCCGGCAGTTGAAAAGGGAATCAAGGATGCGGCGGCGCGCGGATATCTGGCTGGCTTTCCGGTGGTGGATTTCCGGGTGATTCTGTATGACGGGTCGTATCACGATGTCGACTCGAACGATTTATCGTTCCAGATGGCGGGACGCATTGCGTTCAAGAAAGCCATGGAAACGGCCAAGCCCACGCTGCTGGAGCCGATCATGGTGGTCGAGATCACGGTGCCGGACGAGTTTGCGGGTTCGATCATGGGCGATTTGAACAGCCGCCGGGGACGGATTCAGGGGATGGATAACAAGGGCGGGAATACCGTTGTGAAAGCCGAGGTGCCGATGGCTGAGATGCTGACCTACGGCGTGGATTTGACCTCGATGACGCAAGGGCGCGGCAGCTTCAACATGGAAATGCACCATTACGATACGGTCCCGGGACAGTTGCAGGAGAAGATTATTGAGAAGGCGAAGGCGGCGCGGGGTGAGGTGAAGGAAGAGGAAGAGTA
>CAWJFA010000032.1:0-81405 GCA_963842075.1 uncultured Acidobacteriota bacterium
GCGCGCAACCTTCCCGCCGATGAAGGGACACCTCGCCATGACGGCATACAGCATGCCGGGAGCGTGAACATCAATTCCGTAGACAGCTTGACCAGTCACGATACCGCGGCCATCGATTCTTTCAGGGGCTTGCCGATGACGCGGAAATCCTTTGGAGTTTTCAAGGTCGGATTGTCCGGTACCTTCTGTCGCGCGGCACCAGCAACGAGTTCTCCAAAGGTCAACTTGCGACCCGTGGCCAGGTGAACCACCGTTCCTTGCTGTGCTCGGCATGAGCCAGCATCGACATTCCATTTTTCCGCGGCAGCGGCAATGAGCATCTCTCTGGCAGTGGCGCCCGCCTTGCGCAACGCATTATAGGTGCCGACCGTGCTGCCGCTTCCGCTGGTGCGCAGACGAATGCCTTTGAAGCGCCCGCCGGGCATGGCCTGCTCGTATTGGATTTGCGACCAATCGACTTCCAACTCTTCAGCCAGCATCATGGCAAGAGTAGTGTGAACGCCCTGCCCCATCTCCGAGCGAGTGATCCAGAGACGAATGACGTTATCCCGCGTGATGCTGATATAGGCGTTTGGCTCGAACACCCCAGGCTCGTCCGCCATCGATCGGGGAAGTTCAAAGCAGAGAAGCAAACCAGTACCCGCGAACGCGGTCGTCTTAAGGAAAGACCGCCTCGTCGCTCTCATGTTTTCCTCACCGTGCTGGCGGCACGATGGATCGCTCTCCGCATACGCTGATAGGTGCCGCAGCGGCAAATATGATCAGACAGATCGGCATCAATATCTGCGTCAGTGGGATTTGGTTTGCGGAGTATCAGCGCTGCCGCTTGCATAATCATGCCGGCCTGGCAATAACCACATTGCGAGACGTCTTCCACGAGCCAGGCCGTCTGGCAAGGATGATCGCCCTGAACAGACAGTCCTTCGATTGTCACGTACTCCTTCCCCGCCGTGGCAGAGAGCGGAATCTGGCAGGAGCGCACGGGCTCACCATCTTCATGAACAGTGCAGGCGCCGCACACCCCCATTCCGCAACCATATTTAGTGCCGGTGAGACGGAGGAAGTCGCGCAAGGCCCAGAGCAGGGGCATATCGGAATCGGCGTCCACCAAATGACGCTTCCCGTTTACGCTCAGTGTGAAGGCAGACATTGGATTTGCCCAGCAGCTAGTGTGACGGAATCTCGGCAAAAAGGTTAGGACCCGAGACCCACGTCCTCGCAAACTGCTGCTCTGAAACTGACGTCCCCGTCACAAGCCGGACCGAGGCAACAATTCCGGCTAGAACCAGGTACTTACAAACATCAACAACTCTGCTCAACAATCCTTCGCAGTCCTGCCCGGTAGCCTCGGCTACAGGACAGCTCCTTCCCGTTCTTCAGGACCACTACATACTCTCCGCTGTTAACAGGTATCAACTCCTTGATCTTGCGGACGTTTACGATCATCGAACGATGGATGCGGACGAAGTGCTTCGCGTCCAGGCGTTCGCAAATCCCGCCGATCGTTTCACGCAGAAGGTAAGACTCCTTCCCGACGTTTAAGCGCACATAGTTGGCTGCAGCTTCCACCCAATCAATACTGTCCAAGTCCAGGAACACGACCCGTCCGTTGACCTTAATCACCAAACGGTTGTCTCGCTCCGATGTGGGAAGCGCCACCGACCTGACCTGCGATAACAGACTCAGAACGCGGTGCGTGATCTGACTGTCGCGCGACATGCATAATTCTGATCGGGCCCTTTCAACCGCATGGTGCAGCCGTTCCTGGTCGAACGGTTTTAGAAGGTAGTCAAGAGCATTTGCCTCAAAGGCGCGAATCGCATACTGATCGTACGCCGATGTAAAGACGACCACCGGCATTTCCTCCGGAGGGATTCTGTCCAATACCTCGAAACCATCCAACTCCGGCATTTGAATGTCTAGCAGCAGCAGGTCTGGCCGGAAATTGCGGATTGCGGACACGGTTTGCTTGCCATCCTGGCACTCAGCGACCACTTGTACCTGCGGTTCCGACTTCAGCAGGATCAGCAGCTTCTGGCGCGCCAGCCGCTCGTCGTCGGCAACCACGGTCCGCACCACCGATTGTTCTTGCGCTGGCAAACCAACAAAATCCGTGATCATTGGCCCGCCTCACACGGGGTCTAACAGTTGGATAGACGGAACAGCCTGAAAATGGTTGTCTAGGACATGAACACTGGACTCGCTATTTATCCCTAAGCTACAGCATGTGGCCCTATGTAGCACATCGTCTTGTCCCCATATTGAGTGCTCTGGTCCCATTCTAGGCCGGCTTGGTTGGAAAGCTGATCCCGATCGCTCAGAATTGGACGAGTTGCATGTTTTTTCGGAACATGAGACTTCTGCAGTCAGCCGCTGCGATCTAAGATTGTTTCTAGCTGCACAAATCAGTTCATGATGTGAGCGATGTTAGGCATTACGCGGACCAATAAAGTTGGCGAGTCGGTTTCCGATAATGGCAAAATGTAGTCGTCGAAGGTGCTCCGGAAATGAAGGACGGTTGTGAAGAGTGCGGGCGAGATCTGCCGGTTGACGGCATGGCATATGTGTGCTCTTACGAATGTACCTTCTGTCCGATTTGTTCCTCGAACATGCAGTACATTTGCTCGCACTGTGGAGGAGAGTTAGTTCGCCGTCCGCGGCGGTCTGCGCCGGTGAAGGCGGAGGAGAAAACAAATGCCGGGGTCCCCGGGACCTTGCGCCCTGCCATAGTATGGGCTTTCAGCTTTGGCTTGTGGACGTTTGTTGCTCTGGCCTACGCCATTACGATCTACCAATTATATCGTTCGACCGGTGGGTCCATGAGCTTTCTAAGCGTTCTAGGCCTGCAATCCAGCCAGGTCCTCACTTACATCCCACTTACGCCCTTCGTTTTCGCGTTCGCGAATCGTTACCAAGTGCAACGCAGCAACTGGGCAGAGCGATCGCTAGTGCTGCTTGCGGGCGGGTTGGTCTTTACCGTGGCGCAGGTGGCCCTCAGGGGTCTGACCCCATATGCGTTTTGGGATCCTCGAGTCAAGGACTGGGTCTCGGCCGTTTGGGATTCTCAAGCCCATACATTCCGAATCCATTGGTATGTTTATCGAACGCTGTTTCTCTCAAGCGTCGTCGACGACGTGGTCACCACCTACTTGCCGATAGTATTGATCGCACACGTCGTATCTTACTACCAGCGGTTCCGGGAGCGGGAGTTGCGCACCTCGCAACTACAGGCACAACTAGTGAAAGCACGCTTGCAAGCGTTAAAGAGCCAGTTACAACCACATTTTCTCTTTAACACGCTGAACTCAATTTCCGCGCTGATGTTAACGGACGTCGAAGCTGCCGATCGAATGGTCACACGCCTTGGCGACCTGCTCAGAATTAGTCTTGAAACCGCCGGGACCCAAATGACAACATTGAGCCGCGAACTTGAGTTCGTAAATTGTTATGTCAAGATTGAGAAGGTTCGGTTCGAAGAAAGGCTCAAGGTGAGTATCGACGTTGCTCCGGAGACTCTCGACGCAAGTGTTCCGCACTTGCTGTTGCAGCCTTTAGTGGACAATGCGATTAAGCACGGAATTTCAAGGCTGGTGGCTGGAGGCGAAATTCGCATCTCAGCTACGGCAGACGATGCTGATCTCCATCTGGAGGTGCGAGATAACGGGCCCGGAGTTCGCGAGGTGGCCCCCTTCCCGTCTAACGGCGTCGGACTGAGAATCACACGTGAGCGACTTGAGACGATATATGGCCAGCACCAGAGTGTGGAGCTGCTGACCTTGCCGGAGGGTGGGGCGGTTGCTCGGGTGAGTATCCCTCTTCACACGGGAATAGGAGGACACAACAGCTTTGACTATCCATCAACAGGGACAGCCGAGTCATAATGCACGAAGATTACCGTCTTCACTTAAATCCGGAATTAGCCCAGGGCGTCTACACGGTTCCTCGGTGATACTCCGACTCGGTCGAGCAGCGAGGCGCCACACCGTGGCGCCTCGAAACGACCCGAGTTAGAAACCAACGCGAAGACCCAGTTGGATATTGCGCGGCGTGTTGAATGTGTCAACGGGCGTGAAGTTGTACAAAGCGCCGAAATTGGTAGGACTGTCGAGTCCCGAAAAAATCGGATCGAGGAACTGATTATGGTTGAAAACGTTCTGGAAGACGCCTTGGAGTGTCAGGCTGACGTTCTCTGCCACACTGATATTCTTCGCCACGCTCATGTCCATATTCCAGGCCCGTTCTGACAGCGGCGATAATAATCCATCCACTCCAAGCGGACGCGACCCTCTCGGCTCAGCTCTTTCCCCGTGCGCGCCAGCTGGCGCGCACGGGGAAGTTCTCCATCTCGAATTTGCATGGCGACACTCTATTCGAGTGTCACTAATCATTCTGAACGGGAACAGTGTTATCTGGAGGTGCGTGGTCGACCCCGACCAGTGCTCACAGAGAACAAGAAGGCCGCACCGAAGCGGTGCGGCCTAAAGTGAAAACTTTACAATCTGAGTGTAGAGCTAGAAGCGAAGGCGAAGGCCCAGTTCGATGTTTCGCGGCTCCGCCTCGCCATTGACTCCTGGTGGTCCTGCATTGAATCCGAGAGCACCAAAGCCCGCGTCGTTGGACAGACTAAGGTAGTTATCGGTGAACTGATTGTGATTCAAAACGTTAGCGAAGACGCCTTGGAATTCCAGGCTGACGCTCTCCACCAAGCGGATGCTCTTCTTGATGCTGAAGTCCATATTCCAGTACGACAGTCCACCGAGAATTCCAGCGCCGCCATCCCGGGTATCGATCCCCAGAATTGGGTTGCGCCAGTTCTGCGCTTGATTCACCCCGTCCGGAAAATAATTCACGGGGAACCCGTTGGTTTGAGTTGAGCAGTAACCGTTGTAGGCGTTGCCGGGGCAGTAGTAGGCATGACGGTCGGGAACGTGGCCAATGGGCACAGCATTCTCCATGTCGTAGTCGTTGCAGCCGACGCCATCGCAGGCACCGAAGGACTGGTAGTTAGAAAAGGTCGTACCGACCTGCGTCGGAACGCCGGACCCGGCAGCGAATATTGTTGCGAACGTCCAGCCGCCCAACACTCGTCCCATGAATCCAGACTGTCCCTTGTAGAAAGGAGGCTGATAGACGAGGAACACGTTGTAGATAAATTTGCGGTCCCAGGCCTGTCTCCCATATTGTTCGTCGAGATTGAAGGGATCGAGAGCAGTGAGTATGCTCGAAGATTGCGCCTGCGCTCCCAAACCCAGAGCCTTCGACCAGGTGAAGTTGTTCTGCATCGTCAATCCCTTCCAATCGGCCATCTTGAGGGAAACGAAGCCGGCGTTGTAGTTGCCGTGGCCAATGCTGGCGCCCAGATAGGCCCCATCGGTGTATGAGCCGGAGCAGCCGATTGTGCTTGTCGCGTTACAAGTGGCGGGAATTGGCGTGCTCTGCAGGCTGCGCGGGAAGTTGAATGCACCCACATTGCCATCGACTACCTCACATCCGCCTGCCGGGCAGCCGACAGCACCGCTGTCGAAGATCACTCCAGATTCCCCAAACCTGAACGTTGGGAAGGTTGCCGGTACCGGTGGCGCCTTCATTCTTTACTACTGCCGCTGTGCAACTCGAGAAGCCGGCGCAATAGCCAGTGCCCTTGAGTGCCGTTTCAAAGAAAGGCTGCGGGGTGACGGCACCTGGGTTTGGTCCGGCCTTGCCTCCGCAACCGCCGCCGGCCATTCCACTAAGACCGCCACAGTACTCCAGCAGCACATTAGCGTAGGCTTGCTTAAACTGCTGCCCGCCCAGGGTCATCATGTAGGGAACTGGGTTAAGTTCGATGGGCTGGTACTCATGCGTGATTCTGCGCCCGATATAGCCGAGTTCCAAAGTGATCCTGCGGCTTAACTGGCGCTGGACTGTGACATCGAACGAGTCAATCGCGTTAGCCCGGAAGTTCGGATCCAAACCCTCGGGGTCCGAGGAGAAGGTGTTGTTGAACCCAGGATAGACCGGCTGGGGCAGCGTCGCACTCACATTCGAGACTAGAGGAACCGTCGGGCCACCCGTAGCCGACAACGCTGACCCCACGCGAAATGCGTTGGAGTAAGTGGCCGCACCCGAGCCTCCGCAGGCCCAATTCCCTGGGGCGCCGACCTTGGCGAGGTTCGAGTTGCACGCTACGGGCTGTTCAAGGCCGAGTCCCAGCAGCGGCACCAGCACCTGCACGACGCCGTTGGTGCGGCCGTATTGCCGGCCATAACCGCCGCGAACGACCGTGCTATCGTGCCCGAAAATCTTGCCACCCAGGGTATCGCTGTCGAAATGCGGATTCCACGCGACAGCTGCGCGCGGGCTGAACTCGCCGTAGTACGGATTATAAGGATACTTCAACCCGTTTGCGGTATTGCCGACCAGGGCAAACCCGAGTTCGGGATTGTATACCTGGCCTGCCAGCGCAGCTTTCTTGACATTGGCCAGGTAGCCCTCAGTCGTAATCGGCACATTTGCCGCGTCGACCACAACCGCCTGCTTTCCATTTGCCTCGACCGGCGGCATCTCCAGCGCCCAGCCCAAACCATAAGTGAAGGTGAAAGTCGGCTTCATGTGCCAGGTGTCGCTAAAGTAGACGTTGTAATAGGGAATCGTGCTCTGGTCGAAGGCATTGGTAAGCGGAGGCTGCAAAGTCAGACTCGTGCCGGCACGGGCGAACATTTGCGACGCGATTGAGGTAACCCCCAGGGCCGCCGCGACAATGGAATCACAGTTCCCAAATTTCGTAGAAAGAGTAGCGGTCGTGGAGCATGGATAATCGCTGGAGGCGCTCAGCCCTGATCCAAGGGTGTTGTTGCCTTCAGAATATACGGGAAAGGCGTTGATGGTGCCGCCGCTGTCGTTGCGCTGATGGTAATCCCAGTTCCGCTGATAGGCACCCCCAAACTGGAATAGATGGTTGCCTTTCAGCATGGAGAGGTCGTCGCGAAACATGTTGTCATGTCCATCCCAGAAACGGCGGCGGATTTGCTGATTGTCCACGTTGAAAGGGTCGAGTTCCTGACAGAATGGGCCGCAGGTCTGCTGGCCGCTTTCCAACTCGAGTGCGCCGCCGAGGCCAGGGACCTGCGGCGGAGCTCCGGCGCGCGTCCATGCCCACCAGTTCCGCAAAAAGCTGTAATGAATGTCGTTGGTGGTGTTGGTGGTGATGTTAGTGGTCAAGCCCGCCACAAAGTACCAGTCTTGAACCGGATCGCTCGATTGAGACCCCGGCGTGCCCAGCGTATCTCCGGGGAAGAAGCCGCCAATATCAACCTCGGAATCGGAAGCAAGGTTGATTTTGTAATAACGATAGCTGGCCATGAAATGGTTCTTGGAACCGAAATCGTGGTCGATACGCCCCACAGCGAAGTTGCTGGTGACGGGCAAAGTCAGATTGCCCGCAAATCCCAAGATATTAGCTCCGTCGCACAGGCTCTGGCTGCAATTGGCGTTCGACTGGGGCTCGTACTTGTTCCATATCTGCGAAACCAAAGGGTTGAGACCCAGGCCAAGCGGGTCACATTTCCCGCCGGGAGCTTTGGAGCAGCCGAAATTCGCCGGGTAAGTGATGCCCTTGAACGCCACCGGAGCGTTGTTCAGGTTGTAAGCGATCGCGCCGGTGGAGGAGTCTGTTAACAGCCCCAACCGCAGGGCGGGCGAAGGAACGTTTCTGGTGATGGTCTCGGAGCTTGGATAACGGAAGCCCTCATAGTTGAAGAAGAAGAAAGTCTTGCCGCCGAGAATCTCCTTATTGGTGACCGGCCCTCCAATGGCGCCGCCAAACCGGCTGTAATGGTAGGCTGGAAGCCCGATGTGCCCGCAGTTAGGCGCACCGCATTGGGCTACCCCCTCCCAATTGAATTCGTTATTCGCCCAGGAATTCGATGACCAATTATTGTCTTTGTAATACTCATAGGCGGTGCCGTGGAAACTGCTGGTACCGCGTTTCGTAACAACTTTGATTTCGGCGCCAGCGGAACTGTTGAAATCGGCGGTCTGCCCAGCAGTGTTCACCTTGAACTCCTCGACGCTGTCAGCTGGAGTAGGCATTACGCCCGATGGAGCGGAATAAGTAAAACTCTGGGTCGACATGCCACCGGTTGGGTCGCCAATAACCAGACCTTGCTGCGTACCGGTGTACACGCCGCCGCTGCCATCCATATCGTTGGTGTTGTTGCCGCCATCCAGCGAGAAATAGCTTTGGTCGTTCACCGCACCCGCAACGTCGCCACCGGCGCTTACGCCGGGTTGCAACTCGATGAAGGTGTTGACATCGCGGCCGATGCTGGGCAAGTTGTCGATGGCTATCGCCGTAACCGTGTTGCCCACGGTGGCGTTCATGGTCTGCAGCTCAGTACCGACGGCTGAGACCTCGACTACCACACTCGCGCCGCCAATTTGCAAAGCCAGATTGACAGTCAGAGCAACTCCGACTTGCACCTCCTGGTGGTCGGTCTTGGTGGTCGAGAATCCGGCCTTGGAGACGGAGATGCTGTAGACCGCAGGCGTAACATCTGCAAAAAAGTAGCGGCCTGTCGCGTTGGTAGTACCTGTTCGCGCAACGTTGGTAGCAGAATCGGTCAGCGTAACCGTGGCGCCTGACACCACCGCACCCGACGGGTCAGTGACCAACCCGGCAACTGTTCCGGATGATGTTGATTGTGCCCAAGCGGGCAGAGCGCTACCCACACAAACCACCACTAGGAGAAACAGGGCCAATTTCACGCTATGTGTATACATCGTTTCCTCCTAACCTGGATGGACACGGATTCCTTTTGACATCGAGAACGCGAGCGGTTGGAACATGAGTTACGAGCCGTCAAGAAACAGCCGATGGGTGAGCAACATCCGAGATGCCACTTTACGGATGAAGCACTTGGCCTGGGACAAGTAATCTTGTTTCCGTCACCAATGGTGCAACAGCTAGGGCCGCTTCCCCTTTTTCGCTGCTGCTGCTCGGCCGCGTTTTTATCGCGAATTCCGGCCTTTACAAGAACCTGTAGGGACAGCCTCCGAAATCCCAACTCCAATAGCCAAGAGAAAAAGGGGCAGACTTGACCGACCGGGGATCTGACCCCCAATCGCTGACTGCGTTGGGCTAAGTATCGGGAGTTATGGGGATGTCGTTGAAGCGGATCGCCACAACGCGCGCCTCTTTTTTGTTCGGGCGATACAGGGTGCCGTTGCAATGGTCGGGGATGCAACAAACCGGCACGAGCGGCCTAGACGAGATCGCGCAAAGTAACTACTGCGGTTCGCCGCCTTCCGTTGGACTCTAGCAAGAGTGTAATTCGCTTTCCTACAGGGTCGTGCCGGATCTTATCACGGACCTCAGGCAAGACCAGTTTGTCTGTGGAAACTCCGTCAATCGCCAGGACGGATTCACCTTGCTTAATGCCCGCCGCGTCAGCGGGGCCACTAGCGATGACATCCACGACCGTGAAGTGCCCTCCATCCTCTCCCATCCACATTCCGGCGCGATCATAACTGTCCCGTCGACCGTAGTGCTTGTTCTTTTCGAAAATAAGTCGATTCCGCGAATAATCTACCGTCAGATCGAATTGTGACAGGACGTCCGGGCCGATTAGCCCTGCCATCGCTGAGGATGTGGTCACACCTTTCCTCTGTGTCGAGAGCCGGATGACGAGATCACGCACTACAACGTCACCGATTCTCAGTTCCTTGGCCCTCGCCAGCAGGGAGCGGACTGGGCCACCGATGCCCTAGCCGGTAACGCCCTCTAACTTTGCGTCATATTTTTCTTTAAGTTTATTTTGATCGACAAAAGGTCCATAGGCGAGTAGCGAAGATCGAGCACCAGTATCAATGCCAAAGTTGCCCCACACTCCATCGAGCTCAGCATCAACAACTGGAATCTGCCGGGGGCGATCGAAGTGCACAATCACGCCGAGTCCTTGGTACTTGAATTTGTCGGGTCGAGTGAATGTCAAGACCCGGTGGATGTAATCGTGCCTTACAACGACTTGCTGAAAAAGGTCCAACCCGACGATGCCATCAATGGGCTTCTTGCCAAAGACGTTGCCTGAATCAGCATCAGGAAATACGGTGACTTCAAGATCCTCGAACCGAAGATCGCCGAGTTGGGCTTTAGCGATCTGCGTCCGGCCGGTACGCACCTTCTTTTCTCCCACACCGCTGTCCTGGCCAGCGTCTTCGACTTGCAAGCCTAGTCTTTGGGCGACCTCATCGACGATCGAGAAATCACCCGCACCCGTGTCCAGAATAAAGTGAAATGGTCCTCGACCATTGAGTTGGACCTCGACAAAGATCCGGTTGTCGATCAACTCAAAAGGCAACTTTGTCGTCGTCTTACCATCGGCAATCGAGAACTTGGATTCAGCTTGTGATGGCGTGCCAAGAAAGATACCCGACAAGAGAACAAGTGCAAGGCACGCTTGTTTGTCTCTGCTCGGAAGTTTCATATGATATTCATATGCCCGATGTGATCGCACTGCCAGGGGTATGTTGCGCCACGGTAAGTGACAAGTTAATTGCCTGGTTGGCTCTTCTCTTCTTCATGCGGCCTCTTGGGCAATGAATGAACTCTATAAGTCATCTCCCCGCAATTCCTGAGTTAGCTAAAAGCCTTCGGACCCGAGCTCCTTCCCTGATCCCGCTACTCCGGTGAAATCCAAGGAGAAACTCACGTCCGCGATTTGCGAGACCCGCTACTGTTGGTCCTTTGGTGGCTCTTTCTTCTCCGCCTGTTTCCTCTGGCCGTCTTCGGTCCATGGTGGCACAACCCCGGCGAATCGCGCGTAGGCGATCGATTGTCCCAAGTGCTCGGCAGCATGACGAACGATGAAGAGCAGGATGCCGCGTTGGGTATTCTTGCCGCCAAACCAGTCTAGGCTCTTGTCCAGATCGGCGTCGGGCATGGCCGTGATTGCCTTGCGGGCGTGGGCGAACGAATCTTTGAGGATGGCAATGACCTTCACTTTGTCACTCGTCGATTTCTCAAGTCCCTTCACATCCAGCCCAGACGGCGGAGGCGTACCGACGAGTTTGTAGAGGTTGTAATTAGCATCAGCGACATGCAGAAATACTTCGGCCAAGGAACGTACGTCCGCAGCAGGCCGCCAAGTGTACTTCTCTGACGGGATGGCTTCCGCAAGGCGAGAAAACTTGTCTTCCTGCACGATGACCTCAGACAGTACTTCGGAGCGATAGCCCGTCACCCCGGGCGTGCCGTCCTTGTAAGGATTCACTTGGGCAGTGACACGATCTGCGACAGTCGCGAGCAGGAGCAACCAGATTGCTGGGAGAATGCGTTTCATGGGGTGCCTTTCTTCTTGGGTCAAAATCGTATCGCCGCTACGAGCGGCTTTGTCAGAAAGCGGGTGCGGGCGCGTTGCACTTCTGCCCACGGCCTGCGGCTCATGAACAGCGACGTGCAAGGCGTGACATTTGGTGACTTCTGCGGCGCGCAGCATGTTCGCCCACCGGAAAGCACAAGATAACCCATTATGCAGCTGGGTGTGAACCTGCCCTGTCTGGCGCGATCGAGCTGTTCTTGGGCTCTGCCGCCCACAGCCAGGCGCGTTGACTGCGATGTCCGGACAACCCGGTCGCTTCGCCGTAATATACCAGCCGGCCCAAAATCGTATAGATCGTTGCCATCGGATCCTTGTGGTGGGCAAGCAACGCGGGCACGGTCCGTTGAATCTCATCACAGACATCGCGGGCGCTCATCGGCCGCCCGGCTTCTGTGAGTATTCTGCGGCATGCCGGCGTGATTCCGGAGCGCCGGGAATCGCTTTTGCGATTGACTAGGTCCAACAGAGCAGGATCCAAAATGCCATCGCCAAAGATTTCCACTAAGCCGACGATGGTTTGCTTCAATCTACAAATGCGCTTCGTGACCTTCGCTCGCTTCTCGATCAATTGGCGCAACTCCCAATCTACCTGCCGTACGACGTCTAGCACATGCCGATTGTCTCCGCCCGGTGTGCCCAGTGCCGCCTTGTCCGAGGTTTGTTCGTGATCCATCAAGTCTACATAACACCTTTGTTGTCCCTCGAGACAGGCGCCGGGATTGACTCTACTTCGCGCGGGACCAGTACACCATCAAGCGCTACAGCCCGGCGCACATTTCTGGGTTGAGTCGCAGCTCTGACGGCATGGGTCAACAACAGCGGGTTTCACAAATGGATTCGTTCTCTTGTTACGCTGGGATAGTTAGGACAGCGCTTGTGGATTGGGCGAAATGCAGTAGAGCCGGTCTCATAAATCGTGTAGGAATCCGCTGCGGCAATGCCGACTCGGGAGGAGATGTGCCGACATGCCGGCCTACTGATCCGTTGGGCGGCTGTACAGGAACTGCAATGCCCGCGGGAACCTTTGCGCCCATGCCTCTTCGTTATGCGCGGCTCCCGGCTGCTCAACGACCAATAACCGTGGGATTCCGAGCCCCAGACGCTGAAGCGTATCTCAGAGCCGATGGACATCGTCTACTGGCTCACTGATCGAACCGACGCCGATAAACACCTTCTCGGGCCATCGAGTGATCCTGTCAGCTCGCTGTTGATCCAAGGCGCGCCGGCGGAGCAGATCGATCATCTACGCACCGTGTTGAAGGACATATCAGGCAGAGGATCACCATAACTGAACAAGCTGCTCCCCAGTTGCAGCCCACGTAATTATCAAGAGCCTGGAACCCTGACCTCAGTTCTTTGTCTGTGTCACATGGCAAGCCGACAGCTAGCTTGCTGCTCAGCTATTGCTGAGACTGATTCTAGAGTGCAGCCCTCGATTCTGTCCGGGCTGGATGACCTCGGTCTGCCGTCCGGTAAGGAGCAACGGCTCATTCGCAACTAGTTGTGATTCGATACACGGAGACTGATTCCTTTTAGCATTTGATCCAGATCTCTCCGAGACAAGTATTGCCCGCTCACGAGAACACCCCTAATTCTTCGAATATTCCCGATGTCTGTTGTAGGGTCTCCTGCTAGGAGGACTAAATCAGCAACTTTACCCACGGTGACGCTGCCGATGTCGGTTCGTCCAAGGAATTCCGCCGGGCGTATTGTGGCGGATTGGAGGGCCTCGATCGGAGTGAGTCCTGCCTGAACCAGCAGCTCAAGTTCCTTTGCCAACGCAAACCCAACTACATTGTCGGTGTCCAGCGAGTCGGTGCCCGCCAAAAGTGAAACTCCTGCTTCGTGCATTTTCCGAACTAGATTGATCTCTTCGGCGAGCTCCCGTTTCCACCACGCAAGCTTGTCAGCTTGGAGAGATCGGCCCAACTTGTCGGGAGTCCATTCACTTCTCAACGATCGTGGCAAGTACTCCAACTCTGGATTGTCAGCTGAAAGTTCATCCAAATGGCTCTTCACGAATGTGGCAACCAATGTGGGAACAACCCAGGTCCGATTTTGACGAAGAGTTCCCCAGAGTTTTCGAGCCTTTTCTTCGTCGAAACTTGCGACGGCGGCGTCTTCCACCTTTGCAACTTCTCGAAGGACGCCAGACTGCATCGCCGCCACCATGGCTTGACGAAGCTCTTCCTCATGGCTTGAGCATGCGATTGCAAACCCGCCATATAAAATATGCTCGATACTCTTCTGTCCTGCCTCGGATGCTTCAGCCGTCGAGATGGCAGTAGGCACGTGGCCCACAATTGTAAGGTGCCGAGCTTTGCTCTCCGCGACAATGGCGAAATACGAATCGGGATCTAGGCCCGACAATATTTTAATAAAGTCAACATGCTTTTCGGCAAGCTGGTCGACAGCCTGACGCGCTTGATCCGGTGTCTTCACTGCAATAACACTGGGATCCTCGGATTCCCCATTTAGCATGGGGCCCGCGAAGACCATCCGGGGTCCCACGATGGCGAACCGTGAGATCTCATCCCTCCAGTTTTGTAAGCTTGTCAGATTGCCGCCCATATCCCGCACTCCCATTACGCCGTTGGCAACCAAAAGCGGAAGAAGCGCGTCCTTCGACCACTCGGGATCCGCGCTCAAACCAGCAGTGTGGACGTGCATGTCCCACAGCCCGGGAATGAGAAAAGCGTCTTTCCCGTCGACAAGTCTGGTACCCACTGGGACTTTCAAATGACGTGCAATTCTCTTGATGTGGCCGTCGGCGACTAGGACGTCCATTGCCGAAGGGACGCAGCCACGCTCGACATCTACTATTTTTACCGCCTTAAGGAGTATTTCTGTCTCGTGCGGCGGCTGTTCAGCTCTAGATAGCGCCGAGAGCGCGATTATGAAGACGGCCCAAAGCGGGCAAGTGATTCTCTTAGCCATTCCGAGGGAACGCTCAGAGCGCCCGCATCCCTCTGCCCTATCATCATTATTCTTGCCAATCTGTCGAGTTCTCAAAGCTTTCTCTCGTAAGGGTTGATGTTGTGCAAGATATCGACGCGCAATCTCCGCGTTAGTGTACGGAGGAGTGATTGGACTCTCGCCTACCAACTGCTGGGGGTCAGCGCTTCCGAATGGTCAGTCCTTGCCGCGCGTGGCCAAGAATCGTTTTTGCTTCATCCGGGCGCTTCGAGCCGCGACGATGTCGATCCGAAGCCCAATAAACCTAACTACTTTAGTACTTTTACTTTCCTTGGGCACGTTTCTTCGCCTCTTCCGTCCAAGGCGGGACTATGCCATTTTCACGGGCGTACGCCACCGCCTGGCCAAGGTGTTCATCTGCGTCGATGACCAAACTGTACACCACGTCACCGGCATTAGCCTCGGGACCGAGGTTCGGCAGCAGTCTTGCGATGTCGGCATTGCTCATGCCCTTGATGGTCTTCTGGTTGAACTCCCACGATTTGTTCAACTGCTCCACAATGCGAGCTCTGTCGCTCGTCGATTTTTCCAGTGCCTTCGCATCAAATCCTGTCGGGAGTTCGGCGCCCATCAGGTTAAGGAACCCATGGCGCTCGCCGGCGACATGCTGAAAAACCTCCGCGAAAGAGCGAGCATCCGCCGAAGGGAGCCAAGTGAACTTATCGGCAGGGAGGGCGTTGGCAAGGGCCACAAACTTTTTCTGTATCTCCCCGAGCTCAAGCAGCGACTGACCCTTCACGTCATAACTTGGAGCAGAGTGGTCGGTGGCGGTCGCGTCCGCATTCTGCGGCGACGCTCGAATTACCGCGGAACTCAGACCTACCAGAATCAGCATTAAAACGGTAAATGCTCGCTTCATCTTGACATCCCCCGAGGCTAGGATTTTAGACGGAGTACGGACAACAATGATCCACTATCGTTAACAGTATGTTTACCTAGAAAATCGCGAGCGGGATCACAAGAGGGACCACTGGGGTCCTTCGAGGTTCCAATGCATACAAAAAGGTGTCGAACGTGTAGCGATCGTGTCCTCGTACTGAGCATTGCCGACTTGGCGGCGTCAGACATTGTTCGATTTGTCAAGGCAATCGGGGCTCGATGGGTGAAGATGAGGGCAGCAAGGCGTAGGCGATCAGACCGATGAAAACCAAGGACGGGAGACTCGCGATGAACGTGAACAGTATCTTTATTGGAGGGCTAATTGTCTCTTCGAATTGATTTGTGGCCCAACCGAAGAAGATGATTCCCGGCAGGCTCAGTGCAGTGTAGATCGCTGATAATTTCCTCCAACTGAAGGCGCTTTGCATTGAAAGATGTGTCCAAAGAAGGTCACCTTGATCCCACGAGTCGGTCGAGACGAGCGCACCGTTTAGCGCTCCAACGGAGGTGCCAGAGATGACGTCAAAATCGAAGCCCCCAGAATATAGCTCTTTCAAAGCGCCATATTGAAAGGCCCCTTTCGCATTCGTCGTTGTAACACAAGGCCTCGCCTTCGCGGCATTCGAGTCTGCGGCACGTCATCCATGGCGTACATCTTAGCCCGAATGATCGAGAAAGATTCCGAATTTCGCCGCCGAAGGAGCGATGCAGCAAAAGAACGACCGTCAACATGATGAACGTCTCGATAGGCCGGAGTGCTTCGTCCTGAAGGTGACTGTTGGCAGTCGGATCAGTACTGAGAAATGCCCTGCTGTTTCCATCTCTGAGTGCATCCGCATCCACACTGTTACAGATAACGCCCATCCTATTTGGTCTGCAGTTGCTCCGCCAGCTTCAACTCGTTCTCGGCTTCCTCTTTCTTTCCCATGTCGCGGTACGCCTGGCCGAGCAGATGATGTGTGGTCGGATTATTCGGGTCCATCGCCGCCGCCCTCTGCAGAGCGCGAACTGCCAACTCGAACTCCCCTTTTTTCTCGAGAACTTTTCCCATCAGAATGTAAGGCCCGGTCGACGTGGAATCCAGCCAGACCGAGCGCTGCAGCAGCCTTTCGGCATCGTCGAACTTCTGGATGCGGGAGTAGGCATCGGCGAGCTTGTAGTAAGTCGCCGCGTGCGCCGGATTCAGGGCCAGCTCTTTCTGAAATTCCGCGATGGCCTCCGGAACTCGCGACTTGTATAGATACAGCTCGCCCAGCAGGAAGTGAGCGAGCGGAAGTTTAGGATCGAGCGTCACAGCCTTCTCCGCGTACTCTTCCGCAATGGGATCGAATTCCTGCCGCAACAGCATGCGCGCCGTGAACAAATAGCTGGCCGCGGAATCAGCCGGTACGTCAAACATTTTCGCAAAAGCCACGCGCGCGTGCGGGTAATCTTTCGTCTGGATGTAGCAGATTCCGAGAATATAGGACGCATCCACGTTAGCTCTGGGATACCAACCTTGTACCTTTTCAAGCAGCGGAATCGCTTCCCCGGGATGTCCTCCCAAGTAGTAAGAAAGGCCGAGCATCTGTGTCGCTTCTGCATTGTTGCTGTCCGCTGCAGATGCCTTCCTGAGTGAATCAATAGCTTTGGTGTAGTCTCCCTTTTTGTAATAAGCCGTTCCCAGTTCGAGATCCAATCCTTTTATATCCGAGGCGTTCGCCTGCAGCGCCTGCAACTCAGAAATGGCTTCATCGATTTTGCCTTGCTGCATGAGCAATCGAGCTTTCGCCAAATCGGAAGCTGTAACCGCTGGACCCTTCGAGGATTGAGCCGATGGCGCCTGCGGCAGTTCAGTCTGCTGCCCGGCTCCAATTGATGCGACAACGCACACCCAGGCCGCAATCGCCGCAATCGAGGAGCATCGCGCCATCCAGAAATGTCGTATCCCTGGCTTCATGCGTTTAGAGTACAACGCATCGCTGCGGCAGGCCACATCTGCCACCTGGCGAGGCATTTATTATCGGCTCGTGCGTCACTCATCACTTGCTTGTCGCGCGCTGCAGTTCCTGCAGATTTTCCTTGGCCAGAGCATGATTGGGATTGATCTGAAGCGCACGCTCGAAATGCATCTTGGCTTCGGAAAAACGCCCCAGCTCCGCCAGCGCGCTTCCCAAATTCGCCTCGGCGTTAGCATCGTTCGGCTGCAATTGCACCGCAAGCATAAATTGCTCGGCCGCGCCGTTGAAATCATCTTGCAAAGCTAAGGCGCTTCCCAGGTTGTAGCGGGCATCGAAATAATCAGACCTGGTTTTCACCGCCCGCAAAAGATAAGGGATCGCCTGATCCGCCTTTCCTGTGGCAAGTAACGCGGCTCCCATAGCGTTGTTGGCCGCAGCATCCTCGGGCTGAAGACGCAGCGCGAATTCATACTCGCGCATGGCATCGTCCATTTTGTTTCTGGCTTGCAGCATCGCCGCAAGATTGTAATGAGCTTCGAAGTCAGCCGGATTCTTCTCGATGTTGTGCCGCGCCAAGGCTTCCTGCAGCAGCTTCCGCGGATCACTCTGTCCCTCAAAATGTACTGGCAAAACTTGCAACCACAGGTGGCACATCTCATCGCTCGAACGATTGCCAGCCTGCACTCGAACCGGCGGATGGTTGGGGTTCAGCGGATTATCCTCCGAGTTGTCATACACGTATCGCAACCCCACGGTGGTGCCTTTGGGCAGAAAGACTGGCTGGGCATAGCGGTACACCGCCTGCCAGTTCAAGTCCCAGTGCGGAATGTGAATCAGCGTTTCTTTCGTGCCGTCGGGCAGAGTTGCGAAAGCCCGAATGTCTTTCCCGAGGTAGTGCGCGTGCGGATAAATCGCCAGAAGATCGACGTCGACCGGAAGCGTGAACTCATCCGTCACCATAAAATCTTTCTGGCCGGCAGGAATGTCGAGTTTGACATCGTTCTCCAGTTGAAGCAGCATGGGAAACTTTGTCGCAGGCTGCGACGTAAAGTAGAGCCCGATACTCGGCTGGATCACCTCCGGCTTGCCCGAAGGTTGCATGTGCGTATTCAGAACCAGATCCGTACCTTTATCTAAACGCAAAGCCATACCGTCGGGCTCGAGGTAAGGAACAGTTCCGGGTTTCCAGAACAACAAGTGGCTGTCAGGGTCGAAAACCTGCGACTCGATTCGAATCTCCATGCCGCCAAACCCCGCGCCAGGCTCGGCTTCCCGGCGGCGCGAGGAGGCGCTGCGATCGACCAGAATATTGGCATGGTGCACGTAACGCTTGTCCCCGGGATGAATTTCGATTGCTTTCACCCAGCGCGTTTGATCGATCGGAACACGAAAAATAAAATTCCAATACGTATCCGTTCCCTGCCCCGGAAGAATCAGCGGCTTCGGCGCTGTCAGAATCAGATCTGGTTTTCCCAGCCGCCATCCTTCAGTAAACTTCGGTTGCGGCGGCAGGTCGCCGGATTCGCCCTCGGCTTCTCCTTGCGTCACCCATTGCTGGATGAGATCGATTTGCGGTTGCGACAGCCGAAGTTCATCCGCAAATTTCAGCCCCTGCTCCTCCGGCAGCCATGGAGGCATGCTTCGCGCCCGGGTTACATCCGCAATCTGGCGAGCATGTTTCTTGACGTCGGAGTATGTCAGCAGCGGAAATGGTCCGGCTTCGCCGGGATGGTGACACGTTGAGCACGAATGAAAAATGATCGGCGCTATGTCGTGATTAAAAGTTACCTGAGAACCGGCCGGCGCCGAATGCGATGTCGAAAGCAAGGGCGCTTTCGCGGACAGCCTTCCCACCGCTCCCGCTCCTGCGATAAGAGCAAGCGGCCATGCCAAAGTTCGCGCCCAGCGATTCATTCCAGGTCGGAGATATAACATCCCACTCCCCTAACCTGATTCGCTGCCGGCATTTTGTCAGTCAGAGCCGCTTGAATCGCGTCCTCCAGCTCATGCGTGGTTGGCGCAGGACGCGAGCGCCCCAGATCCACATACCAGTTATCGATTCTTCCGTCGTAAAGAAGTTGATGGCTGCGGCCAAACACCGCGACCTCCGGTGTAATCCGCACCTGGGCCAACTTCACTAGCGCGTGCTCCGGATCACGCAGCGCCGGCAGACGGTAACCATACTCGTGGAGATACTGGTGGATCGTCTCCGCTGTCTCCGTCTTGTCCGGAAATACGAGCCAGAAACTCGCCGCGCGCTCGTGCTGCGCGCTGATTTGCTGAATCAGCGGAGCGTAACGGCTGGAGACCGGGCAGTCCCTGCGAACAAACACCAACACAACCACCTTGCCAGGCGCGGCTTCGAGAGGATTAACAGATTTGCCGTTAAGGTCGAAAGCAGATTGCTGACCTACCGCAAGTACGGGGAACAATAGAAATAGTATCCCGCCGAAAATTCCCCCGGCTGAAAAAAAACGATTTGCCCTTCTACACAGGCGGCAGTACATAAAAGTTTTGCGCTCGCAGGTCAACTGAAATTCTAGGACTGCCCACCTCGGCTGTCCACTGTTCACAGCGCGCCGTCTCGCTTCTCGATAATAGGATCAAGGCACACAGCTTGCCGGAGAACGACCTAAGGATTCCAGAAGTTTTCTCGCCGAAGCCAGATCAGGATTAAACTCCAGCACGCGAAGCGTGTAAGTGCGGGCTTCGTCGAACTTTTCCGCCGCACAGTAAGCGCGCGCCAGGTTGAGTCCGATGCTGCTTCTGGCGGGAGCGTGCTGAAATGCATTCTTCCAAAGTTTCACCGCGCCTTGCAGATCGCCAGCTTGCGCTTCGATTACGCCGAGATTCGTTTCCGCATCCACCAAGGCTGGGTCCCGCGCCAGCGCCTGCTCATACAACTCCCGAGCTTTCTCGGTCGCACCTTTCTGCTGTTCGGCGTAACCAAGTGCGGAGAGAAGCACCGGATCGTCCGGAGATTCCTTGACCGCCTTGGCAAGCATTTCTCTCGCCTGACTCTCAGCCACCGTCAAACCACTTTCCACAACAGAATCCCAGGCCAAGGCTAGGTCTCGCGGATCGGGCTCAACCTTGGAATCGGGAAACGGAACCAGCCGCGGCAAAGACGCGCCTGCGGCATTCTGCAGCAATTGCGGCGAGATTTGTGGCCGCCGCAGAATGCGATGGTCAGTTACTTCCGTATGCGCCACATCCGTACTCGCCGAGGCCGGCATGTGGCACGCAGTGCAATCCGGTTTGTCAGGATGGTGTTTCGCGCCAAAAGCCTCGCCGTGGCACGCAAGACACTTGCCCCGGTAGAACGCGACACGCTCCTCCACCGATGGCGACTGATGCGGATTGTGACAACTCGTGCAAGACATCGCGTCCCCCGTTTTCTTCTTGCACTGGCTTTGCGCCAAAGCCTCAACTTGGCTGACGGCGCCCAGTCCTGACCCGTTAGCATCCACCAAAAGAAAATATCGCACGTAATCCGAGAGCGCATCTCCGGGCCTGAATTCGTACGCATGCCGTCCGGGCCGCTCGATCGCCGCCTTTCCTTCCAGGTGGCACTGCATACAGATGTCATCGCGCCGCGCCGGCGTCAGCTTGGCCGGATTGACGATCCCTCCGCTCGCACCGCCATTCACATGCTCTGCGCCGCTGCCGTGGCAACGCTCGCACGCCACGCCATTGTGAGTGAACGGAGGCTCAGGATAGCGATTGTCCGTGCCCCCCGCCGGAGGCCGCATTCCACTCACATGGCAGTGCAGGCAGCTCGTGTAAGCGGGAAGGTTCAACGGAATCTCATGAGCATTCTGGTACGCGGGAGCCATATCCCACATTTGCTTGTTCGCATACCAATTCACCGGAGACTCAAACAGGAATCCATCCGTCTCGAACAGGTAACTGCGGCCACGCCTTCCCGAGCCAATGTAATAAAGCAGCTCGCGCTTGCCCCGAACTTCAGAGTCTCCAGGCCTTTCAAAACTTAACCACGCCCGTCCCTTCTCCGCGTAAATGCGGTAGTGAACGCCGGATTCTTTATGAGTGAATTCAGCCGGAGTCAGAGCATCGATGGCTGGACCGCTCGCATGAGCCATTGCGCTTCGCTCGTAAGACTCATAGATCGCGACGTGGCAGCGGGCACAGGCTTCGTTCCCGACGTAGGCTTTCTGGTCGGCCGCTTTGGCTTGCGTCGCCGGTTTATCCGGCGCCGTATTCTGCGTCGCGGAACCGGTGAGCGACATCGCCATCACGGAAACCATCCCTGCTGCCGCCGCACCCCTGCATATCCATCGCCAGCGAATCACCTGTCCCCCGCCCGTCAATCCGATCTCATTGTATGAGAGAAAAAGCATGCGAGAAAAAAAGAGGGAGTCCCGAAGGACTCCCTCTGGAAAACCCTCTCGCACGTTAAAAGATGACTTTCAACGCGAACTCAAGCTGACGCATGCCGGTAGCCGAGCCAGGAGTTGCGTCGTGCTCGATATCCGTAATGATTCCTTGGCCGGAGCAGTCGATGCAGGTTCCACCGTTCTGGTTATTGTTGAAGCCGAGCGCCGGGTGATTGAACACATTGAAGGCGTCCATGCGGAACTGGAGCTTGGCTCGTTCGGTCAAGGCAAAATTCTTCAGAATCGAGGCATCGCCGAAAAACACTCGTGGGCCGCGGTAACTGAAAACACCAATGTTCCCCAGATTACCCTTTCCCGGATCGGTGAAAGGCCCGGTGAGCGAGGTTAGCGGCGTGAAGAATTGCACGTAAGGAGTACCGCTCGGCGAAATCTTGAGTCCTGATGCACCGATCGGGAACGATCCTGATCCCTTGTCGGGCCGGCACACACCCACGTCCTCTTCGCCGCCGCACTCGTTTGTGCCGGGCGTCCAAGGCAGGCCGCTACCCCACGTTGTAGTGCCCGTGATCTGCCAGCCACCGATTACCAAATCTTCTGCCCGGCTTGAATTGCCGGCAAACATTCTTCCTCTGCCGAACGGCAACTCGTACACCACGTTGTTTACCCAGACATTGTTTCGCACCTGATCGTCCGGCCCATACGCAATGGCTGGGTTGTCGGGATAATAAGTGCTGTCGTACTTGTAGGCGTGGGCGAACGTGTAGTGCGACAGGAACTGCAGGCCATGGGAGAAGCGCTTTTCTACCTTGACTTGGAAAGCGTCGTATTTGCTGCTGGCATCATTGCCCAGGTAGTTGTTCTGATCGGTTGAGCAGCACTGCAACACGCCAGGAACCATCCGGGGTGCACCGGGGAAATTTGCCAGCGTGTTGGTAGGATCGGCGTAGCCGGGATAGGCAAATGCGTTGTAGTACGGTCGACGATAGACTTGAGGCGTAACCGCAGTGCAACCGGCATTCGCGCAGTATCCCACGATCGACGGGTTGTTCACGTTGTAGGTCGGCCCGTCACCAGCGAATACGTGAGTACCTTTGTTGCCGACGTAAGCTACCTCGATAGACGTAGTGTTGTTAAGCTGGCGCTGAACGGTTGCGTTCCAGGCATCCAAGGTTGGCAGTCGCTGAGTTGTTGGACGGATATGCGGCTGCACGCAAAGCTGCGTGTTTTGTCCCGCCGCATTGAAAATTGGCTTTTGATAACAGTTCGGTCCAGATACCGGAAGCAGCCCATTAGCGGGGATGGCTGGGAATGTAAAGATGGGCGGTCCCTGCGCCAACGTAAACGCGGGTATTTCCTGGCTCGCGCCTTGGGCCAACTGAGCGGCCAGCACCGGCAGAGTCTGCGTAACTGTGTGCCCGAAGTTCGAGCCGAAAACTCCCATATCGAAGCTCCGGCCATAACCCAAGCGCACAACTGTCTTCGGATTCACCTGATAGGCGACGCCGAACCGCGGGGCAAACGCGTCCCAGGCATTGTTTATATTTCCGTTGAGCCCAATTCCCCCTTCACCAGCCACGCGATCCAAACCTTGAGTTAAGTTGGCGAAACCTCCCTTGTCCTTTCCGTTCACGTATTCGGGGAAGTAAACCTCCCACCGCAACCCGTAGTTCACGGTTAGCTTCGATGTGACGCGAAACGTATCCTGGCCGTAGTAGAACATGCGATGCTGCCGTTCCGCTGCATCCAGACTCGTGCTCACGTACCGGCTGACCTGAGTCACGTCTCCCAGAAGGAAGGTGGCCCAATCCAGACCACCTACACCACCGGTTGGACCACCCGAGGTGGTTCGGAAATCAAAGGTGTAATCACCCGTGCGACCCGCGTCACTTGGCACACGTAAATTTTCTGCAAATCTGACGTCCGCGCCAAACTTGAATGTGTGGTTGCCGCGGATTTTAGTGACATTGCCCACCCACTGGAATTGCTGCTCACTCTCTATGAGTGGGCAATTGCAGCGCGCAACACCCAACCCATCGCCCCAGTCCACCGTGGAGCCACCAAAATTCCCTCCGTTTCCGGAAGAACTCGAGGGCGTCTGGTTCAATAGGAACCCGCCCCAACCGGAGGTTTCAAGCGCCTGAGCTCCGACCAGGTTCGCATTGGGAATCCCGACATTCGTCATTGGAGTTGTTCCCACGTCGGGTTTTGAAGCGACCGGATTATATTTGAAATAACCAAAACGAAAATCTGCCAGCAGAGATGAGCTGAACGTCTTGGTCACTCCAGAAGCCAAGCTGTAATTATGCGTGAGTGAACTCCCCGATAAACCGCCCGGTCCAAATCCTACGCCCTCAAGCGCACCATAGGATCCTTGACCCGCCACATTGAAACGGTCGTAGCTGAAACGGCCGAAGATCTGCACCGTTGGCGCGGCGGCAAAGTCAATACGAGTGTCGAAGCTATCCTGTTTGTACGTGCCAGATCCCGATGCAATGAAATTATTGAACGGCTGAGAGTTTGTGGGCGCAGGAAAAAGCGCCAAAATAGCCGCCGCCTGCTTCGAGATGTCAGCAATCGGAATCTGGTTATTAGGAAACGCAGTGCGATTTGCTCCAGCCACTCCCGTAGTTGGGTCGAAGACTTGTCCGCCTTGTATGGCCGGTGTTGTGCCGGCGCCGCTGCCGCCTTGTTCCACGCCCAGGTACTGGCTCAAATCGCAGAACCCGGTCGAAGTTGCTGGGTTACACGTCTTCTGCACTTCGGCGGTTGGAACCGTCAGCAGATTCGTCGTTCCGTTGGTTTCGCGGGTCGCTTGATAATCGCCGAAGAAAAACAGCTTGTTCTTGATGATCGGGCCGCCGATCGTACCGCCGAACTGCTGCCATTTGTCGGGAGGTATAAATCTTCCGGTAGCCGGAT
This sequence comes from uncultured Acidobacteriota bacterium, assembly GCA_963842075.1. Classification (GTDB taxonomy): domain Bacteria; phylum Acidobacteriota; class Terriglobia; order Terriglobales; family Acidobacteriaceae; genus Sulfotelmatobacter. The sequence continues at coordinate 24,430 of CAWJFA010000032.1, forward strand.
TGGGAGCGTATTGCGTGAAAGGATCGCGGGCCGCTGTCGCGTCGGTACGCCGGAACCAGAAACCTTCGCCATGAAAATCGTTGCTGCCGGATTTGGTCTGCACCGTGACAACGCCGCCCAGCGCCTTGCCAAACTCCGCATCGTAATTCTGCAAATCGATCTTCGTTTCCTGAATCGCATCCAGGTTGGGATTAACCACAATGATGCCTAAAATCGGATCTTGATTGTCAGTGCCGTCCAGTTCAAAAGCCGTGCCGCTGAAATGCTGCCCGTTCACGAAGATCTGCTGGCTGCCTTGTGGATTCTCCGTCGCCGCATGGCTCCATCCCACCATCTTTTGCGTGCCTGGCGAGAGCAACTCAAACGACGTAAAATTTCGGTTCATGATCGGAAGGTCTTCTACATACTTCTCGTTGAACTCGATCGATACGTCCGCTCGGTCAGTCTTGAGCTGTTCGGTTTCAGCCGTCACTTCCACCTGCTCGCTCGTCGAGCCCACCTGAAACTGCCCGTCGATCTTCGCTTCGGTGTCGGCGGACACATTGACATTCTTGAATTCAATTACCTTGAACCCCGGCGCCTCAACTCGCACCGTGTAGGGATCAGGAATGAGGTGTGTGACGGTGTAGTTGCCGCTCTCGTTCGTCGTGGCTTGGTCCGTGGTCCCCTTCGCCTCATCGGTCACTGTCACCTTCGCATTGGGAACCGCTGCGCCCGATGGGTCTGTGATCGTGCCCGCGATGCTGCCGAAAACGGCTTGGCCGAATGCCATCGGCGTTGAAATACTGCTAAGAAGCGCGAGTGCTGCCACAGCCGCAAGTGCTGACCTCTTCATGAAACTTCCTCCCGATTACGTGAACCACGTAGCCCCAGTACACACACAGCTACTGCTTGGTGTAGCCTTGCAGTCCTAGTACAAAAGCACTATTGGAATAAGTTTCATTAGGTTTTATACCGTTACAGGCGTAAACTTCTTACGCTGCAGCAACATACAGCACCAGGTTACCCCTCTGTCACATGGCTCTAACGCACGGTTTCGCCGCTGGACGTGAGCAATGCTTCCAGCAAATAGATAAGCTTATTAATAGTCATAGCCTCCACAGCTCGGAATCGCTGTGCAAACTCCTCCGTTATCTCGCCGAACATTCCCTTGATCACCCCGGTGTAGCGCTCAAGGAATATCAGATCGCCACTGAAGTTCTGGGCAGGTCGGGCGGATTCGATCCGCAAAATGACTCCACCGTTCGTGTGCAGGCTGGTCGCCTGCGCATGAAACTCGCGGAGTATTACGCCCACGAGGGACCGGACGACAAGGTCGTGGTCGAGTTGCCGAAAGGATCCTACGCGCTCACATTCCACGTCCACACTCCTACAGGTCGGTTAACCGAAATTCCGCCGAGGGAGGATGGAGTTGATCGGGCCGCCGCAACGCAGCCTTCAAACCGCGGCTGGGCGATCGCCGTGCTGGCGCTCTCGGTCTTACTGGCTTCCGTCCTCGTGACAACCGCTTTTCTGCTGGCCGGCCGTTCTCGTGTGCAAACCGGCGCACAAGTGCCAATTCCAGTTCCGTACCAGGTTTTCTGGAGCCGCTTCGTCACCGGTCCACAGCCACCCTGGGTAATCTTTAGCAATGGAAATTTCGTCGGCCGTCCGGAAACCGGCATGCGATATTTCAACCCGACCGCCGATTCGCGAGCCTTCATCCTCGATCATTACACCGGCGTAGGAGAAGTACTGGCAGTCCATCAACTCGATGGCGTCTTCGTCCGGCTCAACCAGCAGCTTCGAATAAAACGCGGCAGTCTGTTCTCGCTGGACGATGCTAAGAACAACGATCTCATCTTCGTTGGCTCCCCGGCCGAAAACCTCACTCTTCTCGATCTTCCCGGCACTCAGGAATTTATTTTTCAGCGCGTCGCTTCCGGATCGCGCAAAGGAGACCTCGGAGTGGTCAACGCTCACCCCCAACCCGGTGAGCCGCCAATGTTCTTAGCCAGCCTCTCCAGCCAGCCCACCACCGAGGACTACGCCGTGATCGCCTTAGTCCCGGGAATCGACCCGGCGCGATCCGTCCTGATTCTGGCCGGAACCACCACCTTCGGCACGCAAGCCGCGGCCGAATATGTCTGCCGCGAGGATTCACTCGCCGAGTTGTTGCGGAGACTGGGCGTCTCCAAAGCGGAAGACATGAAGCCGTTTGAGGCCCTGCTCCATGTGAAAGTAACCCACGGAGTTCCAGTAATCGCCGACCTGGTGGCCGTACGCAAGCGGAACAGCTAGGACGTTCGCTCGAGAAAACCAAACTCTTCATTCCTCAGTGAGCCGGCGTCGCCGGCGCAACCAGATGAGGATCCAATTCCGCCGCTTTCCGGTACTCCCCGCTTGCTTCATCCTTCAGCCCTTTCTGGCTCAGGGCCAAACCCAGTTCGTAGTGCGCCAGCGCGTAAGAGGGCATGGCGCGAAGCGCGGTGCGGAATTGAGAGATCGCTCCCTCCAGATCGCCCGCGTTGAGCAACCGGCGGCCCGAGTTCGTGGCAAAAGTCGCGGCCTGCAGATCGGTTTTCTGCTTCGCCATCGCGGTGCCGGCCTTGCTTTCGGCCTCGGCGCCGGCCGCGTCGCCCAGTTGGCGCAGCACCGCCGCCAGCGTAGTGTGAGCCCCCGCGAAATTCGGATCGAGTTGAATCGCATGCCGCAAGGCATCCGCCGCCTCCGGCAGTTGATTCATCTGTTTCAACACCGTTCCCAGCGTGTAGTAGGCTTCGGCATAGTCCGGCTGAATCTTGATGGCTTGCTGCAATTGTTCCGCAGCGGCGGGAAAATCTCCCGACTGCCACAGCGTGACTCCGAGGCTATAGTAAGCGTCCGCCAATTTCGGATCGAGGCGAATTGCCTCCTTCCATTCCGCAATCGCAGCCGGAAGATCGTCTGAAAGTTTCAGCGCCAGCGCGAGATCATGATGCAAGCTCGCTTTTTCCGGATCAAGCTTCAGCGCCGCTCGAAACTGCGCAATGGCCCCGACGAAATCTGTTTTCTGTAAATACGCTGTGCCCAGGTTCCCCTGAAAGCCCGCATCGTCGGGATGAATGCGAATGGCCTCCTGGAACTCCTTGATCGCTGCGTCAGCATCTCCACGCTGCAATAGCGCCAGTGCAAGATTGTTGTGAGCCTCGGCGTCGCCCGGAGTGAGCTCAACCACCCTGCCGAAAGCAGCCGCCGCGCGTTCCGCATCCCCGCGCCGCTGCAATAGCATCCCGTAGCGCGTCTGCAGAGCTGCCGCATTGGGCTGCAGCTCGACTGCATGTTCGTAGGACTGCAATGCCTCGTCCCGCTTGCCTTCGGCTTCCAGCACCTCTCCGCGGTAATACCAGGCCATAGGATCTTTTGCATCCAACTGCACCGCATGGTCCAGCACTTCTTGCGCTTCCTTTGTGCGACCCTCGCTGAAAAGTGCGGCGCCGAGATGAAAATAAGCCGGCTCATAATCCGCACTGAGTTTCGCAGCTTCACGAAATTCCTTTTCCGCATCCGCGAACTTCGACTCCTGCGCCAGCAGTGACCCTAGCTCATCATGCAACTCCACCTGGTTCGGTTCGAGCAGAATCGCTTGCTTGAATTCCGCAACCGCGTCGTCATTTTTATTTTGCAGGCTGAGAGCGCGTCCCAGCGCCTGATGAGCTTGCCACTGATTGGGAGCGAATTGCACAGCCAGACGAAACTCAACCAGAGCATCATCAAGCCTCCCCTTGGCTTCAAGCGCTTGCGCCAGGTAAGCATGCGCGACCGCCAAAGATGGCCGAAGTTTCACCAACGCCCGAAACCGGGCGATCGCGTCGTCCACTTCCCCCTGCTGCAACAGCACTTGCCCCAACATATTCTGCGCGTCCGCATTCCGCGGATTCACCTTCACAGCTTTTTCGAAAGCCCTGCGAGCCGCCGGCAAGTCGCCTCGTTGAAATGCCGCAATCCCCGATTGGTATGCTGTGGAGACCGTCCCGCCCGCCGCCTTTGTTTGCGGCGAAGCAACTGCAATGCCACAGACGATTGCCACAACCAGCAAACTGGCGGAGAATCGGGAGGCACGCATCAAAGTCGAGGCAAACGCAATCTTCACCGCGCGTTCAGATAGTGGCTCGATTTGAAAATCTTCAACGTTGCGCCCCTCCGGCGTCATCCCGAAGTCCCGCGTTTTCACCAGCGGGAAGAGGGATCTCCCGTGCGCGCACAGCTGTCCCTTTTCAAACTGAGCCGCGACCGCACATTCAGCCAGCATCGCGGTCCAGATCGTTATGATTCATTATGGCCAATTCTATCCATTCCAAGAGCTGGATAACGCTGTTAACGCTGCTCCTTGCGCTCGCTTCAGAGGATAGCGCAAATCTCCCCTTCGGCACATGGCAGCGCCTCACTGAAGCTCCTATCATTTCTCCCCAGGGAGACGGCTGGGAGTCGGCGGGCACTTTCAATCCTGCCGTAATTCTTCGCGACGGCAAAATCGTCATGCTCTACCGCGCTCAGGATAAAAACGGCACCTCGCGTCTCGGCTACGCCGAGAGTAATGACGGCGTCCATTTCACTCGCCGCAGCGAACCGGTATTTTCGCCCGAAAAAGACTATGAAAAAGATGGAGGCGTGGAAGATCCGCGCCTGGTTCAGTTCGGCGACACCTATTACTTGACCTACACCGGCTACAACAAGAAAGACGCGCAACTCTGCATGGCCACTTCGAAGGATCTAATCCACTGGGACCGAAAAGGCGTGATCCTTCCCGCTTACAAAGGAAACTGGAACGTTCGCTGGACAAAATCAGGAGCGATTGTGCCGGAAAAAATTGCCGGAAAATACTGGATGTACTTTCTCGGGACAACCCGGGACAACAACGACCAGATGGGACTAGCCTCATCCCCGGATCTTTTGCATTGGACCGATATCACAAATGCGCCAGTGCTCCCCGTGCGTGCCGGAAAATTTGATTCTCGCGTCGCCGAGCCCGGACCCGCGCCGATTGTCACGCCGAAAGGAATTTTTCTCGTCTACAACGGCGCCGACGACAAACTCGTCTACCGCACCGGTGTCGCCGCGTTCGACCGCAACGATCCGCGAATCCTGATTTCGCGAACCGATGCTCCCGTTTTCTTCCCCGAAAAATCCTGGGAGAAAGTAGGCCAGGTCCCAAACGTCGTCTTCGTCGAAGGCATGCTATTGCAAGCCCAAGCGAAACGATACCTGTTCTACTACGGCGGGGCAGACACGAACATTGGCGTGGCCCAAGCGCCGGTTGCATCGTGGGAGAATCGAGCGAAGCCGCCCTCGCCGCATTGACCGCTGTTGCCGAACCAACCTAACATTCGAATCACGCCTTCATTTCGCATCATGACATTTGGAATCACACCGTCGCGCAGTCATCCTCATCACGCTTTCACCCGCGCCTTCCACAAACAATTTGCGCGATGCTGGTTTTTTTTATTTCTGGCTGTCGTCTCCCAGAGCCAGCAATCAAAACCCTCCAACCCCGCCCCAGCCAAGCCCATCGCCAACTTCACCGATGTCGCCGAAAAAGCCGGCCTGACCATGCAAGAAATTTTCGGCGGTATCGACACCAAAAAATACATCATCGAGACCACCGGAACTGGCGTCGCGATCTTCGATTATGACAACGACGGCTGGCCCGACATTTTTCTGGTCAACGGAACCAGGCTCAGCGGATTGCCCTCGGGCGCCGCTCCCAGCAATCATCTTTATCGTAATAATCACGATGGCACCTTCACCGACGTAACCACGAAAGCCGGACTCACTGCTACCGGGTGGGGCCAGGGCGTGTGCGTGGGCGACTACGACAACGACGGCTGGGAAGATCTCTACATTACTTATTACGGAAAGAACCGCCTCTATCACAACCAGGGCGGCGTCTTCACCGAGGTTGCCGAGAAGGCTGGAGTCGCCGGCTCCGGAAAAGCATGGGGCTCAGGCTGTGCCTTTGTCGACTACGATCGCGATGGCAAACTCGATCTGATAGTCGCCAACTATGTGGACTTCGATCTCTCCACCGCTCCCGCTCCCGGTGAGCGCGCTACATGCGTGTGGAAAGGCGTTCCCGTAATGTGCGGCCCGCGCGGCCTGCCCGGCGCAAAAAATATTCTCTACCACAATAAAGGTGATGGCACCTTCGAGGACGTAACCACGAAGGCGCACATCGACCGCACCGACGGGCATTACGCCTTCAGCGTCTCCACCCTTGATTTCGATGAAGACGGCTGGCCCGATATCTTTATTGCCTGCGATAGCACCCCCAGCATTCTCTACCGCAACAACCACGATGGAACCTTTACCGATGTCGCTGTCACGGCAGGTGCGGCCTTCAACGAAGACGGCCGCGAGCAAGCGGGGATGGGATCGACCATCGCTGACTACAACGGCGACGGCCATCTCGATATCTTCAAAACAAATTTCTCCGACGATACTTCAACGCTCTATCGCAACAACGGAGACGGTACCTTCACCGACGCCACATCGGCCGCGGGACTTGGTTTGTACACCCAATACCTCGGCTGGGGCACAATGTTTTTCGACTTCGATAACGACGGCTGGCCCGACCTGATCCTGGTGAACGGTCACGTGTACCCCGAGGTCGATAGCCAACATCTGGGCAGCAACTATAGAGAGCCTCGCATTCTTTACCACAACAATGGCGACGGCACATTCACCGATATTTCAGCCTCAGCCGGCGCCGGCATCACCTCTGCCGCTTCGTCTCGCGGCCTGGCCGTTGGAGACTTATGGAATGATGGCAGAATGTCGGCGGTGATCAGCAACATGAATGCCGCGCCCAGCTTGCTGGTCAATCAAATCCGCTCGCCGAATCATTGGATCGCCATCCGCACCGTCGGCACAAAATCAAATCGCGACGGCATCGGCGCTCGCATTCTGCTAAAAACCGTATCGCGAATATTGGTTGACGAAGTTCGCAGCGGCTCCAGCTACATCTCCAACAGCGATATGAGAGTGCACTTCGGCTTGGGACCTTCCACTAACATCGACTGGATTGAAATCCACTGGCCGAGCGGCCTGGTCGAGCGTTTCGCAGGCCAACCGATAGATGCGATCCGCACTTTAAAAGAAGGGTCGGGCACGCCCCTGCAACCGGAAGCAAAAAAGATTCAGTGATGGCCGATTCAGTGATCACCGATTCAGTGATCGCCGCGTAACCGGTCGCACCCATCCCTCAATACAACGGCGGCTGCCCCGGTGGGCGCGTCTTCCAGCGCCGGTGCACCCACAACCACTGCTCCGGATATTTCCTCACGTAATCTTCAATGATAGTCGTGAATCTCTGTGTGTTCGCCTGGATATCGGCTTCCAGATTCCCCGTACGCACCAACTCCACCGCCGGATCGAACCGCAGCCGGTATTTCCCCAGTTCCGCGTCCCAGATCGTAAACGTCGGCACAACCGCCGCATCCGTCCGCAACGCAATGCGCGCCAACCCGCTCGCGGTACACGCCGGGATTCCAAAAAAGTCCGCGAAGATCCCCTGCGGCGGCGTCATATTCGTATCCATCAATATGCCCACCACTTCTCCAGCTTTCATCGCTGCCAGCAACCCGCGCACGAAGTCGTCCTTTTCCACAATCCGATTGCCGTGCATAGTCCGGTATCGCCGGATCAGGCGATCCAGATACACGTTGTCCATCGCCCGCACCACAACATGCATCCAGTGCCGGTGTAGCGAGTGGGTGAAAGCCGAAAGTTCCCACCCTCCAAAATGCGCGGTCAGGAACAGCACTCCCTTGCGTCGGGCGTGAGCCTGCTCGTAATTCTCCAGGCCGTCGTACACCACCACCTGCTCCACGTTTTCTCTTGTGTACTTGGGAAAGTGGCAGACCTCGGCCAGTTGCCGCCCCAGCGAAGCAAATTCTCCGCGCAGAATCCGCGCCCGCTCCGCCTCACTTTTTTCGGGAAACGCCATGGCGAGATTGCGCATGCCAACCTGTCGCAATCTGACGTGAAGAAGATAAACCAGCCACGCCAAAGTTATGCCGGCGGCTCGTGCCAACGGCCGCGGCAAAATACCGAGAATTTTGATGAACGGCCAGGCTGCCGCGTACTCAAGTCGCTGCCGCATCGGGAAGCGGGACGCTACCATCGTCAAAAATTAGTTGCAAACGGAAAAAAAGATTGTCACCCTGCGCAAGCCTTCTTCGCGCAGTGAAGAATCTGCGCGAGCCCGGGTCATGACCGGCGTTCGGCGCGCGCTACTTCGCCGCCGCCTGCGCCCATTGCGACAGCGACGTCAAAAACGCATTGGCTCCCGCCGGCGGATCAACTTCTCCCGTCAACGACGTCCGAAACGGCACCATGCGTCCGTAAAACTCGCGCGTGCTGTCTTTGTCCTGCTTTATCACCGCGCCATTCAGACTCACCCCCGCAAACAATCCACGGGCGCGCGAATAAGTCAGCACCTCAGACCGCATCTTCCAGTCCGTATTTCCCTCGGCATGACGCCCCACTGGCCCCGCCGCCACCGAAGCGTCCGCTCCCAGCGCGAACTCGCTCGAGAGCAGGTGCCTCATCCCGTCTTTATTCATGATCAGCATCACCAGGTCCACAGCCTGCCCGCCAATCTGAAAACCAAAGCTGCCTCCGGTTAACATGAAGAATGCTGGAGCGCTCCATCCTTTCGGCGTTCGGCAACTGGCCAGCCCCCGGCCATACTTCCCGCCTACAATGAATCCCCCCTTTAACATCGAGGGCACTACCGCAACGCACTCCGCCGAGCCCAACACTTCCTGCGGAATCCCTTTGTCCGGCGCTCCCTGGATCTCGTTTAGCACGGTCGCGGCCGCCTCCACGCGATCCGCGGCCTTCGTCTCCTTCGTTTCATCATCTCCCGCAAAACAGAAAGAGCAAAGAGACGCCATCAGAACTAACAGCAAGAGTTTTTTCATTGTTCCTCGTCACACAAGAATTCTCTGGGATCTGGTACTTGGATTGTAAACGAACCAGGGCACGTTGCACGCGCTGCAGGAATCAAAGAGTAAAGCCTGGAAAGGAAGTAAAAAAATCGGGGCTGAAAGCAGTGACCCTAATCGCCACTCCCAACCCCGTCTCCCAGGTTCTGTGGTAGGTGACGCGAGTATGCGTCTGGCACCATTTCCCTACAAGATCACCAAGGTCACTGTCCCCAAGTAACCCAAGCATCGCAAAAAGAAAATACCGACTAGGACTAAGAACTGATAACCAAGAGCTGAGAACTCCTTTTACTTCGCTGCTACCAGCGAATGCGTAATCGCATGCACCGACAGCGCAATCCGGTTCTGCACGCCCACCTTGCGCATCAGTTTGGCGACGTGCGCTTTCACCGTGCGCTCTTCAATGCCTAGCTGAGCGCCAATCTCTTTGTTCGACCGGCCCGCCACCAGCATCTCCAGCACTTCTTTTTCGCGGTCCGTAAACGTGACTCGTCCCGCTGGAAAGATTCTTCCCGGCGCCGACGACACCCGTTCAATAAACATGGAAAGCACCTTGCGCGGCGCCCATACCGACCCCTGGCTCACGATCCGTATGGCCTGCACAAATTCAGATGGCGAAGCCGCCTCGTCCACATAGCCCTTGGCCCCCGACGCGATCGCCTTCAGAATGGTCTCTTCGTCCACTCCCGATCCGGTCACGATAATGCGCAGATCCGGGCGCGTCGCCTTCAGGCTCGCCATCACGTCAAACAGATTTTGCCCCGAACGATTTCCCAGCAGGATCAGGTCCACGTCCTGCAACGTGGAAATCTCGGGCAGGCTGGCGGAGATCAGTTCGAACTCAGGCTCCGTGTCGAACAACGCGCGGAATCCTACGAACCTTAGTGGGTCGCTCTCCACTACGGCGATCTTGATAATCGGTTTTCTCGCTACGGCTGCTTTCATAGGTTTCTCTGTTGGGTGTAATTAATGTACCTAGAGCATAGCGGCATTTGCCTCCTCTGCAAAGAGAAGGTGACCGAAGTGAAATTACGGGAGTAACATGCAAAAGACGTGCAAAAAGCCCTCAAAAGCCAAAGTTGGCGGGTAAAATTCTTGCCCCGCCACTCGCGGAGACAATTCAGCATGAGAAAATGCTTCATTCGCTCGCTCGTTATTATCGCCACTCTCGCATTCACAGCTTCCACCCTCGCGCCTTTTGCGCCGGCACTCGCTGCTCAGACTCCACCCGCCACCTACCAGCCAAAATTTCCCGGAGACCCCGCCCGCTCTGACTCCGAAGCCGCCGCCCTCGCCTACATGCGCGTCGTAATCCGCGCCCAGCGCCAGTTCAACAAGCAGTACGACCACTTCGCCACATCCCTCGCCGAACTCGTCCACTCCGGATCGTTCACCAAGCGCATGGTCAACCCCGACCGCGGCGACTACACCGTCACCTTCGAGGGAAAGAAAGACAGCTTCGTCCTCACCATGATGCCCAAACAACTCGACGCAACCCACCGCTCCTTCTACGCCGAAGACGACGGCAAAATCCACGCCGACGAAGAAAAACCCGCCGACGACAAATCACCCATCGTGAAATGACTCTGTCTTCCTGAGCGTCTGTCATCCCGAGCGTCTGTCATCCCGAGCGTCTGTCATCCTGAGCGTCTGTCATCCTGAGCGTCTGTCATCCTGGGCGTCTGTCATCCTGGGCGTCTGTCATCCTGAGCGAAGGTTGTGCTTCGCCCAAGCGAAGCACAACCGCAGTCGAAGGATCCCTTTCCCCTTCACGTCACGAAAGGCTAGGCAAGGAGTTTCTACCACGGTGCGTTATTCCCACTCCGCTCCTTCCGGTCGCCCAGTTCGTTAATGACGAAAGGCAGAAATTATTCTGCGGAAACACTAAGGAGGACCATGGCACCCATCATCGGCGCCCCCTGCGCCAGAACCCACACCTGAAGCATCAGGATCAGAAGCAAGGCAAAGCTGAATCTTCAAGTCAGATATTATGGTCGTTCGCTGTGTAGTCACGAAAAAAAGATAGAATGGAATTTTACGGAGGAAATCATGGCACTCATCGTCGGCGCGCCCGCGCCCGAATTCACCCTGAAAGATCAGGATCAAAAAGACGTAAAACTCAGCGACTTCAAAGGCAAAAAGAAAGTTGTCCTCGTCTTCTACCCCCTCGACTGGAGCCCGACCTGCACTAAAGAGCACGCCTGCATGGTCAATGATAAAAAGCAATTCGAAGATCTCGACGCCCAAGTCCTCGGCCTGAGCGTCGACAGCGTCTGGTCCCACAAAGCCTACGCCGACAAAATGGGCATTCACTATCCGCTGCTCGCGGACTTTAACCCTCGCGGCGCCGTCGCCGCCAAGTACGGCGTCTATCTCGAAGACAAAGGCATCACCGGCCGCGCCATCTCCATCATCGACCGCGACGGCAAACTAGCCTGGCACAAAAACTACGATATCCCCGTTGTGCCCGATATTCAGGAAGTCTCGAAGGCCCTAGCTGCGGTCAAGTAAAGGCGGCTATAGAGATGCTCACCTCGGGACAGCCGCCCTCGGCTGTCCAATCGAGCAAAGCTCGATGGTCTTCTCTTATGTTTTAGTTTGGAAGACGGCGCCCTACAAGACAGGATTTGTACCCGAGCACGGCTTCAGCCGCGCCGCCCCAGACCCGAAAAGACCCGGGCTTTAGCCCCAGCGGTCTTGTAACCAGCGAGTACGAAATCGCCCCCTCAAAATAGCGCCGCACCGTGACCTTCTACGTCCCCGCCTTGATCTCCGTCGCCGTCCCGCCGCGATAAGTCACCACCAGCGGCTTCCCTCCATTCGGATACCTCACCGTCTTATCGCTTGACGACGCACCCGCATCCGGAACTCCCACACCCACCGCGAAATCCGCCTGCAATTCATTCATCCCCGGCTTCACTTCATGCTGCTCCACTGCCTGCCAAACATCCGCCGGCCAATGCTTGTACAAATCGTGCGGATCTTCCACATAAAACATCTCGTCGGAATAAATCTTGTACTGCCCGTCGTTCTCGAATCCGATCGGCACCGCGTAGCTTTGTCCATCTTTTTCAAACGTCGCAACCACCTGCTTTCTGCCGCCCGGCGCGGCGACAGCCATCACGTCTTTTAAATCCAGCCGCTCTATCGGGCCCAGCACTCCCGCCTCATGCGCAAAATCCACGCTCTTCGCCACCGGGACGTACCGATAGTAGGTATACCGGTATCCTTCCTTCACCCACACCGGCTGCTGCGTCAACATCATCGCCGACTTCAAATCAAACGGATAAAGTTTCTTCGGCGTCACATAGTAGTCCGCATTCGAGTAGCCGGCTTTCTTAGCCTGCTCCTGCTTCTGCGCCGCCAGATAGTCCTCGTGCCGCTCGTAAAGGATGTACCCCGCCCGTATCCCAGCCACCACCAGCGCCAGCGCCAAAGCTAGTTGAATCCTCTTCTTCGCCTCTTCACTCATCATGCGGATGTCAGTCCTTCTTCTGCGGTCCCCGGTATTGAAGAATTTAAAGGCACGACCTGCGCCATCAGCCGTCCTACGGTACACTTAAAGGAAGGAAACCATGCCCACTGTCACCGAACAAGACGTCCTGAGCGCGCTGAAGAGTTGTTACGACCCCGAAATCCCCGTCAACATCGTCGATCTCGGCCTCATCTACACCGTAAATTTCACTCCCGCGCCCGCCGAGAATCCCCAAAATCCCAAAGAAGAACCCCAAGAAGAACCCAGGCAAGACGTCACCGTTGCCATGACTCTCACCTCGCAAGGCTGCCCCGAGCACGTCAACATCAGTGCCCAGGTCAAATCACGCCTCGAGCAGTTACCCGGCATCCGCAACGCCAGCGTCAACGTTGTCTGGAGTCCCGCCTGGACCCCCGAACGCCTCAGCCCCGAAGCCCGCAAACAACTCGGCATCGAGTGACCAAAATTCAGAAGTCAAAAATGCAGAAGTAATTCCCGATCTCTTCTGCATTCTTACTTCCGCATTCCGCTCCTACACGCCCAGCTCGCCCCAGTCCAGCGACCCCTGTTCAGAAATCCGTTTCCCGGCGCGTCCCGCCATTTCCATGACTCTCATCCCCCGGTCGAAATAATCCGGCAACGACCTTCGCACCTTGTCAAATTTCTCGGGATACTCCGCCGCCAGCACCGCCAATCCCACTCCCGTGGCCAGCACTCCCGCCGGATACCTCTTCTTCAAAAATAAAACCGTCGCTGTCCCAATCGCTCCCACCACCAGCGCTTTCTTCCACGCGTCCATATCTCTCCTGCGAAATATATTTTTCATGCAATTTTACTCCCCTGAATGAATTATCAGCACACCATTCCGATGCCGGTTCTGCCTCCCGCGTTGTCACTTCTCTGCGCCTTCACCGCACCAGACGCGAGGCCCGCCTTCCATATCCCGCCTGCGGCGCTCCAGAACCTTTTCATCCTCACATTGGAACTCCCTCATCCAAGCCTCTCATTACCTTCGCTGCCCAACCGTCGTGCCTATCGCTCGCGCCCGAAAAGACTACACTCGAATTGGTGAAGCGACATTACACCATGGCGCGCGTCAAGGGAGGCATGAAGTTCACCTGCTCCCACTGCACCCACCACGTCACCACCCTCGACTTCGACGCCCGCGACGGCAACCTCCGCACCCAGGCTGCCACCGCCATCAACCGCCACGCCACCACCGTCCACCACGAGCCCGTAATGTTCTCCTCCCTCGACACCCAGCAGCGCATCTGGCGCACGTAACCCTCCACACCTTTTCCAAAAAAGAATAAATCTCGGATTGCGCGTAGAATTGCCGCGGATTTCAATCCAGCAAGATTTCGATCCACCAAGGAGATTCCCAATGAAAACCATGGGGCTGCTGTTGGGATCATGTTTGTTGGCAGGTTGTGCAGTAGCAATTGCGCAGGAACACTCGGCGATGGAACCGCCCAGGATCCTGGCCGTAACTCGCGAATACACCAAACCCGGCAGGAACGGCACGCCGCACGAAAAAACTGAGAGCGCTTTTGTTCAGGCCATGGCCCATGCCAAGTGGCCCACTCACTACCTGGCGGTGGACTCCGCCACCGGCAAACCGCGCTCCCTCTTCCTCACCGCCTATGACTCCTTCGAAGCCTGGGAGAAGGATGTGCAGGCCACTCAAAAGAACGCAGCTCTCTCAGCTGCACTGGATCGCGCCAACCTCGCCGATGGCGACATGCTCGCCGCAACCGACCAGGCCGCCCTGATGCTGCGCCCCGAGCTGAGCTTCCGCGACAATGTCGATATTCCCCACATGCGCTACTTCGAGATTTCCCGCTTCCACGTCCGCCCTGGACACGACAAAGAATGGGAGTCACTGGTCAAGCTGTACCAGCAGGGCTGCGAGAAACTCCAGGACTACCATTGGGCCGCGTATCAAGCCGTGTACGGTCTGGAGGATGGCACGTACATCATATTCATCCCGATGAAGTCCGCTGCGGAAATTGACCACAACTTCGGCCAGATGAAGGCCTTCGCTGACGCTCTCGGCGAGGACGGCATGAAGAAGCTGGCCGACTTGACCGCGGCCACCATCGATTCCTCCGAGACCAATCTCTTCGTCTTTAACCCCCGCATGAGCTACGCCTCGGAAGACTGGATCAAAGCCGATCCGGACTTCTGGAAACCCAAAACGTCGATGGCCGAGACCAAGAAGCCCTCGGCCAAACCGGCCGAGAAGCCAGCAGGCCAGTAACCGCGGGTGCCCACCTTCTTGCGCTCTTGGCGAGAGGGTGGGGATTTTAACTGTCACGCCCCTGTCCACAAACCTTTGTCATTCTGAGCGCACCGAAGGCGGGCGAGGAATCTGCTGTTTCCATGCAGCGACTCACTCGCTGCATCGTCGGGCCGAGGCGGCAAAATTTGACGCGCTTGAACGAGCTCCAAAACCCGCAGGTCGGTACGCTTGCCGATGATTTTACCCTCCCCGACTCCACCGGCGCGCCCCGCACCCTTTCTTCTCTGCTGGCCGATGGACCACTTCTGCTCATCTTCTATCGTGGCTACTGGTGACCTTTTTGTCTCCGTCAGTTGGCGGAATTTCGCGACTTCTCCAATGACTTCCGCGCCCTCGGTATTCACATTGCCGCGCTGGCCGTAGATTCCCCTCAGCAGTCTGAGCGGGTGCGGCGCCAGTACGAACTGCCGTTTCCAATTCTCTGCGATACGCAAAGGGACGTGGTCCGTGCCTGGGGCCTCTTCAACGCCAAAGAAAGAGGTGGGATTGCCGTTCCCGCAGTTGTTCTGCTCGGACGCGACCGCCGCATTCGGCTGCGCATGATCGAAGGCGTCTCCATCCGCGTCCGCGCCGCCGATCTTCTTAGCTTTCTCCGCTCTCATCCCGGCCCCGCCAATTCCGCGGACGCCATGCCTTCCAACACACAGCGCCAGCGTCTCATTTTTCCATCGTTAGTGGACTTCGGCCGCGCCATCTGGAACTCCGTGAAGCATTGATGCACACCGTCGCCATAAAACAGCCCATCATTAAATGGGCGAGTCATTCCGAGCGCGCCGAAGGCGCGCGAGGAACCCGCTGTTCGCATGAGCTGCCACACCCCTTCGGACGCCCACAAAAAATAAACGGCGTCTTCAGCCGCCAACCTGATCGATCTCGGATTGTCATTCTGAGCGAAGCTGAGAGATTCGCAAAGCGAATGTCTCAGCGCAGTCGAAGAATCCCTATGCCGGAGTGCTGCCGTCAGCTTGGCAAGTGGTTTCTACCACCGTGCATCGGGTGCGCATGTGGTATTCGCGGGGCAGGAAGGTTCTATGTCGGAGTATGTTTACTGTTAGGTTATTCCCCCTCCCCCCTCCCCCCTCCCCCTCCTCTTTGGAATCATCGGGTTAGCAGAAAATTCCTCGCAAAATCCGCAGGGCAAAGGAGTTAGATTTAAAAATCAAGAAAGCAAAGGACTTGCCCGGCCCCTAGTGATTGAGGAAATTATTATGCCGCACTGCGTCCGCAAACATGATCGGCGGTTGGGGCTGTGGATGACAAGGTTGGATGTCACAGCAGCTTGCGGATAGGTGCGGGAGGTGGGTGCGGCGGTCTATGCCTCCGATATCTCCAGGAAAGCACAAAACGCGGGGTGAACCCGGAACCGTCTTTGCCCCGGCTGCCCTGCGATACGCTGCGCGAGCACGAAGTTCTTCTTATATTCTTTAGGGTCGTCGGAGAAGACGAAGTCGTCTCGGCTAATCTCAAGGCCAAGAAAACTAAGCCAAACCAGATGCTGGATGACTGCCTCGTGTTTCTCATGTGGAATTCGTGATTTCTGCAAGATTGATATTAGCTGCGCATGTGTGACCACTGATGGCGAGCCAGCGAATTCGTAGAGCACAACTTCCAGTTGCGGGATGGTGATGCTGTTTTCTACCAGTATCGACTCCATCGCATACCTTGAGTAGATATACTCGGCGTCGGTTACATCGATCGGCCTGACGTGCTGGTGGCTCCTGTTAACAGCATTGGAAATCGCGGTCTTGACTAGGTAAACCACGTCGCGGGGGCGAGGCAGAATTCTGGAAAGGATATAGTCCTTCGCGGGCTTTCCCTTCACTGGGTCGGGGAAGTATCTGGACCAAAGTTCGGCACCGCTGTTCGCTTTTGGGTGCGCCGCGATAAACCTGCGTTCTACGATGCCGGATAAAATCTCAGGGTCGTCCCAGATCAAGCGCGTCACGACAATCTTGTCGGGTTCCCTCGCCATCTCCAGGACCTTGCTGAATATGTCCGCTCGAAGGAAGATGGCCGCGGTGCAGTTGACAGCTTTGCGCCTGCTGTCCTTTCGGCGGAAGTCCGTCAGTAGCTGCCCCCCGGCGGTGAACAGCCCGAGCAGGAATTCGGACATCTGATCGATGTCGGAGTTCCTGATCCATGCCTTGTCGAGGTTATCCACGAGGATCGCCACCCTGCTTTTGTGGGACAGAACCTCACCGAGCACCGCCCTGAGCGTCCCTAAGGCCCCGTCATGGAGAGCTTCGGACACGCCCTTACGCTGCTGCTCCACGCTTTCGGAGTGGCCCGTCTCAAGCAAGGCTGCCACCGAACGTTCGAGGCGCACTGAGAAGTCCCCCTTCAGAATGCCGTCATTGTCGTCGAGGAGGTCCATCAATGTCTTTTCGCTTTCGCTGCGTTCCACCCAGGCTGGCTGCTGCTCAACGTGGGTATAAGTGGCATTCGCTATTTCGGTCAGTAATAAAAATTTCCACAAGCTCTCGATGACGTAGCCTTTGGTGTCCCGCTCACGATAGGATTTGAAGAGCCTGACGAGGCTCTCAATCTCATAACCCACTGGTTGTAAGATAACGACGACGTTGTCTCGATCCGTCTGGATCTCCGCCGCAAGGGCCAGCATGTTCGCAGTCTTCCCAGTGCCCTTACGACCCACGAAAAGCTGTCTGCTCCCTGCAAGGGCCTCGCGATAGGGAGTCGTTTCTATGTAGTAGTTTTCAAGAGTGCTTGGCTCATTCTCTGCCAGAAATTCCCCTATTTGCACATAGAAATCGCGTAGGTCCACGCGCAGCCGGAGAGCGCCGGCATGAGCGTCTTTTTGGAGCGCCTTTTCCCTGTAGTCCTTTTCAATGGGAGCGAGCCACTGCTTGAGGTACTTCGAGGCCTCAACGGCTGATTTGTAGTTGTAAAGCAGGTCTCGGTAGTCGATCGGAGTAACGTACTCCGCCTCCGCCAGCATAAGCACGGGCCGCCCCATCCCGCATGCCAGGCCGCAAACGAAAGCGTATTTGGAGTTTACAATCTGGGTACCTTCTCGCGCCGGGTTCTGTAGGTGGCCCACAACCCCTATTGAAGAGTATATCTTCTGCCCGTACCAGGCGATAGGCTGGACCGAGGTTTCCTTTGGGTCGTCGACGATAATTGGAATGCCCGACGATGAGAGGTCCTTGGAAATCCTGATGCTGGCGTTAGTGTCGTGCCTAGCTTTGAGATGCAGTACAAGTTGTTCATCCACTCCGGAGAGCATCGGTTCTATTATCTGACCAAACAGAGTCTGTTCGTTCGAATAGGGTTTATCCTTGTGGAACGCAGCGACGATGTCACCGGAATTGGTGTACTTCGCATATCCGGTGGTCGTCAGCAGCCGAAATTGCTCAAACTGCTCTCGGAAGTTCACAAAGCTGCTGTCAAAAATTAGCCATATTCGTTTGTTCCTGCCGACCGCATAGCCAAGCTCGAACATTACGTTAGGGTTCAGCGAAGTTAGGTCGGCACAAAAGATTTGTGCAGAATCAATTGCACGACATATTTCTTGAATAATATTCTTCCCGATAACTTGAAGGTCCTCCCAAGTCTGAATGGTTACTAGGTGAGACTTGTTAATCTGTTCGACTGCCTCGCGGATAGCCTCACCTCCCGCGAATAATGCTGAAGGATATGCGAAAAAGCCTTGTGGAACTTGGTAGTCGGATTGTTCGAACTGCATCTGCAAATCGGACATAAGGGGTGGACTGAGCCAGGCCTGCCAATTGGAAAGGGGCCGAGAAGTCGTCTAGGCGGAGAAGTATATCTGAATAGGGGCTAAGGACAAAGTCTCACCACAGTGAAGCTGAACATACATCGGCAGTCATTCAGATGGAAAGAGGCGGACAGGAGTGTCCGCCCCACACAAGCCCAACTCCACCCGGACTCGCTACTGGGTACTAGGTACTGGGTACTAATCCACCACAGCCTTATCCGTAATCTCCAGCCCGCGGTCGATGATCGCAAACGCCTCGCGCATCTGCTGCTCGGTGATGCAGAGCGGAGGGTTGGTGAAGAAGGTGTTCCAGCGGACGAAGGTGTAAAGGCCTTGCTCGCGGAAGAAGCGCCCAAGGGCGGCCATCTCATCGGAGGTGCCGTTGAAGGGAGCGAGAGGCTGGCGCGTTTTGCGGCTGCGCACCAGTTCGACGATGCCGAACAGTCCGATCGAGCGCACCGCGCCGACGGACGGATGTTTCGCTTGCAAGTCTTCGCCCAGCGCTTTCATGATCGCGCCCATTTTTTTCGCGTTGTCGAGCAGGCCATCTTCTTCATAGACGCGAATGGTCGCGAGCGCAGCGGCGCATCCCATGGGATGGCTGTTGTAGGTGAGGCCGCCATAAAAAACTTTGTCCTGAAAATGCTGCGCGATGTGATGCCGCATGCCGACCGCGCCGAGAGGGAGATAGCTGGAAGTCAATCCCTTGGCCATGCAGAGCAGGTCGGGAACAACCTTCCAGTGATCGACGGCAAACCACTCGCCGGTGCGGCCGAAGCCGGACATGACTTCGTCGGCGATCATCAGGATGCCGTACTTGTCGCAGAGCTTGCGCAGGCCGGTGAGATATCCATCAGGCGGAATGAGAACGCCGTTGGTGCCGGTGACCGGCTCGAGAATGAAGGCGGCGATGGTGTTCGGGCCTTCGAGCTGAATGGTCTCTTCGATCATGGCAAGAGAAGATTCGGCGGATTCCCATCCGCGTTCGATGCCGTGATAAGGGTCGAGCACGTGGATGACGCCGGGAATGCCCGGCTCGGCGGCCCATCTGCGAGGATCGCCGGTGAGGCTGATCGCGCCGGCGGTGGCGCCGTGATAGGAGCGGTAGCGGGCGATGATCTTGTGGCGTCCGGTGAAGAAGCGCGCAAGCTTGATGGCGTTTTCGTTGGCTTCGGCGCCGCCGTTGGTGAAGAAGAACGTGTCGATGTCGCCGGGACAGATTTCGGCGAGCTTCGCGCCGAGGCGCGCGCGGACTTCGGTGGCCATGAAGGGGTTGGCGTAGGCGAGCGTGGCGGCCTGATCGCTGATGGCCTGGATGACGCGCGGGTCGCCGTGTCCGATGTTGACCGACATGAGCTGGCTGTTGAAGTCGATGAAGCGCTTGCCCTCGGGCGTGTAGAAGTAAATTCCTTTGGCGCTAGCGACGGGAATAGGATCGACCTTGGACTGTGCGGACCATTCAAAGAGCGTGTGCTTGCGGGAGAGCGAGACGATTTCTTTGCCGGAGAGGGTGGGATTTGCCACGGTAGTAGTCATATGTTCCTTTTAGAAAAACCCTTTACCACAGAGTCAGAGAGACACGGTACGAGGTCTCTATCGTTCTCGATTTCTCTGTGTCTCTGTGACTCTGTGGTGAGAAGTTTCATGTTCTTCTCTTCTGCAGGCCTAGAATTTGCGGCTGTGCTCTTTGGCCCAGCGTTCGACTACGACTTTTTTGTCGGTGTAGAACTCGACGGCGTCGCGGCCCTGGCCGTGAAGATCGCCGAAGAAACTGTTCTTCCATCCGCTGAAGGGGAAGTAGGCCATGGGCGCGGCGACTCCGATGTTGATGCCGATGTTGCCGGCGGGGGCTTCGTAGCGGAAGCGGCGCGCGGCCGATCCGCTCGAGGTGAACAGCGACGCTTGATTGCCGTAGGCGCTGCGTTCGAGGAAGGCGAGGGCGTCGTCCATGTCGCTCGCGTGAACGAGGCTGAGGACGGGGCCAAAGATTTCTGTGTCGTTGAGATCGCTGGTTGCGGGAACGTTGTCGAGGATCGTGGGCTTCACGAAGTTGCCGGATTCGTATTTCGGAATCTTCGAATTGCGGCCGTCGAGTAGAACTTTGGCACCCTGCTTTTCGCCGAGTGCGATCAGGGATTCGACGCGTTCTTTGCTTTGCGGCGTGATCACGGGGCCCATCTGGACGTCTTTGTCGAGGCCGTTCCCGACTTTGAGTTTTGAGGCGGCGTCGGCGATGGAATCGCGAAAAGTCTTTTGCGCTTCGCCGATGGTGACTGCGACGGAGACGGCGAGGCAGCGCTGGCCGGCGCATCCGAAGGCGCTGTCGCTGATGATTTGGGTGGCCATGAGCATGTCCGCGTCGGGAAGAACGATGACGTGATTCTTGGCTCCGCCCTGGCATTGTGCGCGTTTGCCGTTAGCGGCGGCGCGCGAGTAAACATATTTTGCGACAGGCGTTGAGCCGACGAAGCTGATGGCACGAACCTTTGGATGGTCTAACAGCGCGTCGACTGCAGCCTTGCCGCCATTGATCAGATTCACCACGCCTTTGGGCAGTCCGGTTTTTTCGAGCAGTTCGTAGATGTAGCGCATGGTGAGCGGGACGCGCTCGGAAGGCTTGAGGATGAACGTGTTGCCGGTGGCGATGGCGTAAGGCAAATACCAGAAAGCGATCATGCCGGGGAAGTTGAAGGGCACGATGGCGGCAGTGACGCCGATGGGCTGGCGGATCATCATTTCGTCGATGCCGCGGGCGACGTCTTCGAGGTTGTAGCCTTGCATCATCATGGGGATGCCGCAGGCGACCTCAACGTTTTCAATTGCCCGGCGCATCTCGGCCTTGGCTTCGGTGAAGGTCTTGCCGTTTTCCTGGGTGATGATGCGGGCGACATCGTCGAGGTGATCTTCGAGCAGCATCTTCAGTTTGAACAGAGGCTGGATGCGGTCTTCGGGCGGGGTGCGGCGCCATTCGGGGAAGGCGGCGGCGGCGGCTTCGACGGCTTGATTGACTTCGGCGGCTTCGGCGAACGGGACTTGGGCTAGAGTTTCGCCAGTCGCGGGATTTACGACGTCGCGCCATTCGTTGGCTCGGGAGTCGGTCCATTGGCCGTTGATGTAGTTGGTGAGTCGGAGTGTGGGCGGTGCTGCTACGGTGGTCATGATGTGCCTCTGCTATCGCGAAGAGTTTCGACGCGCGAGTGCTGTGGCACTGCGCGGGGTTGCATAGGTCCTTCGCGCAAAAAGCGCGCTCAGGATGACAATCAATATTGCACTACGATCCAGTGAGAAAATACTGACATTCATTATGATACAGCGTTATAGGGATCCTTCGACTGCGGTTGTGCTTCGGTTCGCGAAGCACAAACCTCGCTCAGTATGACAAAACCTTTTTAGACCAACTGCGCGACCGCGCCTTTCTTGTCGCAAACTGCTGCCAATGCGGATTCCAGTACGTTGAGGCCTTCGTCGATCTGTTCATTCGTCGCCACTAACGGGACCAGGACGCGGATCACGTTGGAGTACGAGCCGGCTGTAATTGTGATCAGGCCGTGCTCGTAGCAGTATTGCGTGATCTGCTTGGTTTCGTCTGTTGCCGGAGTTTTCGTTTCCGGCGACTTCACCAGTTCGATGGCTTGCATGCCACCGAGGCCGCGGACGTCGCCGACGATGGGCCAGCGGCGCTGCCATTCGCGGGCGCGGCGCTGGAAGCGGTCGCCGAGTTCGTTGGCGCGGGTCAGCAGATTTTCTTTTTCGAAAAGATCGAGCACAGCTAAGGCTGCGGCGCAGGAGAGTGGATTGCCGGCGAAGGTGCCGCCGAGGCCGCCGGGACCGGGGGCGTCCATGATTTCGGCGCGGCCGGTGACGGCAGCGAGCGGCAGGCCTCCGCCTAACGATTTCGCGGTCACGATCAGATCAGGCTCGATGCCGTAACGCTCGCTTGCGAACATGGCGCCGGTGCGTCCGAAGCCGGATTGGACTTCGTCGGCGATGAAGAGGATTTCGTGCTTGTGGCAGAGATCGATTAACACTTTGAAATAGTCCGGCGGCGGCGCGATGAAGCCGCCTTCTCCCATCACTGGCTCGGCAATCACCGCTGCGACTTCTTCGTTTGCGACTACGCGCTTAAACGTGTCTTCGAGATGGCGCGCGCAGTAGAGATCGCAGGAGGGATATTTCAAGTTATAGGAGCAGCGATAGCAGTAGGCAAAGGGGACGCGGTAAACTTCGCCGGGAAAAGGCGCGAAACCCGCTTTATAAGGATGAGTCTTGCTGGTGAGAGCAAGGGTCATCATGGTTCGGCCGTGGAAGGCGTCTTCGAAGGCGATGATGGCCGGACGCCTGGTGTGGGCGCGGGCGATTTTCACGGCGTTCTCGACGGCTTCGGCGCCGCTGTTGACGAAGAGAGTTTTCTTGGGGAATTTTCCGGGCGTTACTTCGTTCATGCGCTCGGCGAGGCGGATGTAGCCTTCGTAAGGCGTGACCTGGACGCAGGTGTGGAGGAATTTGTCGAGCTGTCCGCGGACGGCTTCGACGACGGCTTGCTGGCGGTGACCGGCATTGGCGCAGCCGATGCCTCCGGCGAAATCGATGTAGCGATTGCCGTCGACGTCTTCGAGCCAGGCGTCTTCGGCCTTGGCTACGTAGATGGGCGTGCCGTGAGAAAGGCCGCGGGGCACGGCTTTGGCGCGGCGTTCACTGAGCGCGCGGGACTTGGGGCCGGGGATGGGTGGGTTAATTCTGATCGTGCTCATATCGGTTTCTCGTTAAGAACTCCCTGAATCGGCGCTGGCGATGCGAAGAGAAAGCAGATCCTTCGACTGCAGTTGTTCTTCGCTGTTCGCGAAGAACAATCCTCGCTCAGGATGACAGGACTTTAAAGATGATCGTTCACTCATTCATCAGTACCAGCCGATCGGTTGCTCGTTCAGGTTGATGTAGACCTGTTTGGTTTCCAGATATTCTTCAATGCCCCAGGGGCCGAGTTCGCGGCCGAAGCCGGATTGTTTGTAGCCTCCCCAGGGGGCTTCGACGTAAGTTGGTTGCATGTGATTGACCCAAACGATACCTGCCCGCAGGGCTTTGACGGCACGCATGGCTTTGAAAATGTCGCGGGTCCACACGGCGGCGGCGAGGCCGTAAGGCGAATCGTTGGCGATTTTGAGAGCATCTTTTTCGTCGTCGAAGGGAATCACGGCCGCGACGGGGCCGAAGATTTCTTCGCGAGCGATGCGGGCGGAGTTTGATACGTCGGAGAAAATTGTGGGCTGGACGTAGTATCCCTTGCCGATTTTCTCGGGGCGTCCGCCACCGGAGGCGAGTTTGGCTTCTTTCTTGCCGATCTCGATGTAGGAGTTGACACGGTCATATTGTTCTTTGCTGACGAGTGGGCCCATCTTGGTGTCGCGATCGAGTGGAGGACCGAGCTTGATCTTTTTCGCTTTTTCCGTCATGGCTTCGACAAAGTTTTTGTAAATCGATTTCTGCACCAGGATGCGGCTTCCGGCGGAGCAGACTTCGCCTTGATTGATGAAGACGCCGAATAGTGCGCCGTCGATGGCGGCTTCGAAGTCGGCGTCTGCGAAAAAGATGTTCGGCGATTTGCCGCCGAGTTCGAGGGTGACGCGCTTCACGGTATCAGCGGCCTGTTTGACGATGATTTTGCCAACGGCGGCGCTGCCGGTGAAAGCGATCTTGTTGACATCGGGATGCTGGACGAGCGGAGCGCCGCAAGTTTCTCCGAAGCCGGTGACGATGTTGACGACGCCCGGCGGAAGACCACAATCGGTGAAATAGTTGGCAAGTTCGAGAGCGGTCAGCGGAGTTTGTTCGGCGGGCTTGAGGACGCAGGTGCAGCCTGCTGCAATGGCGGGCGCGAGCTTCCATGCGGCCATTAAAAGTGGATAGTTCCAGGGAATGATTTGTCCGGCGATGCCGACTGGTTCTTTAAGCGAGAGAGACATCGCATTGTCGGGAACGGGATTAACGTAGCCGACGACTTTGGTAGCGAGGCCGCCGTAGTATTCGAAGCAAGTGGCGGCATCGTTGATATCGAATTCAGCCTCGACGATGGGCTTGCCGGTGTTGCGGCATTCGAGTTCGGCGAGCGCGGGAAGATTGGCACGGATTTTTTCTGAGAGGCGGAAGAGGACGCGGCCGCGCTCCTGTGCGGTGGTGTTCGCCCATGGGCCCTCTTCGAAAGCCGCTTTGGCGGCGGCGACGGCGCGGTTAACGTCATCGGCGCTGGCATCCGGGACCTGGGCGATGATTTCTTCGGTGGATGGATCGTAGACAGGGAAAGTTTTCGTAGATTTGCTGTTGACCCACTCGCCGTTGATGAACATCTGATAGGTGCGAACTTCTTTAGGCGCTTCGGTTTTGACTCCGCCGGGCATTGTTTCGACCTCCTGTTACCTCAGCGGCTAAAGCCGCTTTAATTTTCGATCTTTAGCGCAGCGCTGAAGCGCTGCTCCACCAAAATCACAAAGCTAGCGGCACGACTGAAGTCGTGCCCTTCCCGATCTCATTGACGGCACGACTAAAAGTCGTGCCCTGATACGAATCGTTTCCGAAGGCTTTCGGCTTTTACCTCAGCGGCTAAAGCCGCTTCAATTCTGGTTCAGGTACGGCGCGGCTAAAGCCGCGCCCTTTCAAATCTTTGTGGCGGCCGTAGACGAAGAAGAAGAATGCGGCCAAGCCAACGGCCAGAAGCGTCATCCCTATCATCCAGACCTCGTACCAGAACAGCGACGTGATCTGCTGGGCCGGGAAAAATACGAGCGCAATGCCGAGGGTCGTGGTGACCAGGCCACTCGCGCCTGCAAGGAACAGCGTGGTGCGGCTATAGTGGCCGCGCGGCTCAGACTCGATGATAGAAAATCTTACCAGCGCACCGAACATGTAGAGGAACGGCACAAGTTGCAGAACGACCGCAAGAGACAGGAGTTTTTGAAATGTCTCCTGGACACCGGCGCCGCCGAAAAAATTCATGATGACGAGAAGAGAAGAAACAACGGCCTGGACGATGAGTGCGGCGTGGGGCGTGGCGTAGCGCGGGTGAACCTTGCCGAGCCATGAGGGCATATAGGAGTCGAGGCCGGCGACGAAGGGGATGCGGGCAGAGCCGCCCATCCACGCGGAACCGATGCCGGCGATGGAGAGACTGAGCATAAGGGCGAAAGGCACGGTGATCCAGGCGAGGCCAACGCGGCCAGCCATGTGGCTGACGGCTTGCACGATTCCCTGAAGCACGTTGACACTTTTTCCGACGGCGATGAGGAGCGTGAGTGTTGCGCCGACGTAGAGGGCGCCGGAGAGGATTCCACCCAAGGCAACTGCGCCGGGAAGAGTGCGAGCGGGGTCCTGAATCTCGTCGCCCATGACGGAGGCGAGTTCGAGGCCGACGAGGCCGAAGCAGATCACGCCGAAAGAGTTCATCACGAAGCGCGGATTGGCGGGAATTTTAAAATCGGCAGCGGTGATCGTGGTGCCGAATCGCGACCAGATTACAATTCCAAGTCCGATCAAGACTGCGGCGGCGATGAAGGTTCCGATGGCGCCGATGTTGTTCATCCATTTGCCGACGCCGAGGCCGACAACGTTCAGGAAGGTCAGGAAGGCCAACAGGGCGAGCGATGTGATGAGAGCGAATGTTTTATTGTCGGCGAGAGTGGTGTGGCTTGGGCCGAGGGCAAAAACGGAGACGCCGACGAAATAGAGCATGACCGTCGGCACGTAGAGCATGTTGTTGGTCCAGTAGCACCAACCGGAGAGGAATCCGTGGAAGTCGCCGAAGACTTCTTTGGCCCAGAGATAGACGCCGCCTTCGCCGGGATAACGGTGGGCGAGTTCGATGACTGCGATGCCCTGGGGCCAGAAGAAAAGGATGAGGGAGATGATCCAGAGCCAGATGGTGACGCCACCGTTGGCGGCGATGGAAGGAACGACGTTGAGGTTGAAGACGGCGACAACGAAGAGGAGTACGAGATCGCGGCGGCCCAGGGCGCGGATCAGGTGGGGCGTAGCGGCGGGTTGGGCGGTGGTGGACAATGGTTCGTTTTACTGGCCGAAAGACAGCAGATTCCTCACCGGGCTTTGCCCGGTTCGGAATGACAAGCGCTTGATTAACTGGCGGCAGGGACAGCCGAGGGCGGCTGTCCCCGCAAGAGCATTACCTAATCACAAATTTAGTGCGCGACCGCGACTGGTGCTTCGCGTTCTTGTTGGGCTTTCGCGAGCGATGCGGCGATGTCATCGAAAGCAGAAAGATGCTTATCGATGTCGGCGTCGGTGTGCTGAACCGAGATCGTCCACTGCTCATCCCACCAATAGGGCTGCGGCATTACGCCGCGGTTGACCATGGCGAACCAGTAGTGGCGCCAGAGGTCGATATCGATCGTGGTCCAGTCGCGGTAGTTGCGAATTTCTTTGGGATAAAACATCAGCGCGCCGTTGGCTCCGGCTTGCGCGATGTAGGCTTGCAGGCCAACTTTGGCGATGGTCTTGCGATATCCATCGGCGAGCTTTTTGCCGAGCTTGTCGACGCGGGCGTAATTGTCGCGGGTGAGGACTTCGCGGAATGTAGCGAGGCCCGCAGCCATCGACACGGGGTTGGTGTTGTAAGTGCCGCCGTGAAAGACCTTGTGTTGCGAAATGAGGTCCATCACAGATTTGCTGGCGCCGAAAGCAGCGAGCGGAAAGCCTCCGCCGATTGACTTGGCGAGGCAGATCATGTCGGGCTGAACGTTGAAGTATTCGCTGGCGCCTCCCCAGCCGAGTTTGGCGCCGGTTTTTACCTCGTCAAAGATCAGGAGGGCGCCGTTTTTTGTGGCGAGATCGCGGAGACCTTTTAAGAAGCCGGGCACGGGCAGGCAGAGGCCGACATTCATGAGAATGGGTTCGAGAATGATGGCGGCGATTTCGCCGGGATTCTCTTTGAAGCGACGCTCGACGGTTGCGATGTCGTTAAATGTGGCGATCTTGACATTGGCGATTGCGGATTTCGGCACGCCTAGGCCACCGGAAACCGCGGTGGGATTATCGATATCGCCGAAATCGGGAGCGTGAGGTTTGACGCTGACCAGAGCAGAGTCATGGAGTCCGTGATAAGCGCCTTCGAACTTTATGATTTTGTCGCGGCCGGTGGCGGCGCGGGCAAGGCGGATGGCGTGCATGGTGGCTTCGGTGCCGCTATTGCCGAAGCGGCACATCTCGACGGGAAAGCGCTTGCAAATTTCTTCCGCGAGTTCCCATTCCATGTCGTGAGGCATGCCGAACATGGTTCCGGTGGAAAGACGTTTCTCGACGGCCTTCATTACCGCAGGATGGCAGTGTCCGGCCATGAGCGCGCCGAAGGTGAGGTTGTGGTCGATGTATTCGTTGCCATCGAGGTCGCGGAACTTGCTGCCGCCGGCGTCTTTCACGAAGATGGGCCAGGGATCGTAATGGCGATAATTGCTAGCCACGCCGAGGGGGATGCGTTTGAGATTCTTTTTATAGGCTTCGGCGGATTTAGGAGTACGGCGCTCGAAGGTTGCGAGCTCTTTCTGCAGATCGGGGTACATCGGGTTCTCCGGGTGGACTCAAGCCCGCGGCGTCTTTGAGCGGCGGGCCATTAGAATGCCGGGCGGCTTGCCGCCCGGGGGATGGAGCTTTTATTTTACTCTTGTTGTTACGCTCTTCGCATTGAATGCTTTCCTCAGCGGCTGAAGCCGCTTGTCATATTTGCAGCTAATGGCGCGGCTTAAAGCCGCGCCCTTTCAAAACAGATACGAGCCAAACCGTTTCTGCCATTTCAGCGCGGCTCCAGCCCAGCTAAAAGAAGAACTTCAGAGCGAACTGCAAAAGCCGCGGATCTCCGGCGGTTGTGATCTTACCGAATTCCGTGGGGCCATCCGAAAAACCACCGTCCGGATTGGAGAAATTTGTGCGATTGAAGACATTGAAAATCTCTGCGCGAAACTGCACGTACTTGGTCTCGCTTAGAGGGATCTTCTTGTGAACCGAGAAGTCCCAATCGATAAGGCCGGGGCCACAGCAAATTGTGCGCTGCGTGCCATTATTGAAGCTGCCCAAAGGGGGATCGGAGAACTGGTTGTAGTTGAGGTAGAAACCTCCGTTTGTCTTCGGATTCAGAATCTGCAAAGGACCGTTCAAACTGGGAGCTTCAGTGCCCAGGAAGAACAGACTGTTGATTAGTTCGTTGTCGTCCTCGGTATTCAGACGGATGGGAAATCCGCTCTGAAATTGGGTGATGCCAGAGACCTCCCAATTATCGAGTACTTTACCGGTGAATCCCGAATACTTGCGGATGGGAAGCTCCCAATCGTAGCTAACGACGAAGCGCTGCTTTGAATTGAATAATGAGAGGGCGCGACTCGCCCCGAAGTTAAATGGATCGAGTGTTTCCTCGAACGTGGAACCGTCGTCGATCGATTTGCTGAAGGTGTAGGCAGCCTGGAATTGCAAACCGTGAGAGAAACGTTTTTGCAGCATCATTTCCAAAGCGTTGTAAGAAGAGTTGGCGATGGTGTCTTCGGCGAAGATGTCGGTGAAGACGGGGACGCCATCGACGGGGCAGCCGGTGCCTGGAGTAAATGGAGCCCCGGTTGGATTACAGTTGGGCGAGGAGTAGGGGCGAAGACCGACCAAGTTCAACGCGGGGTTTCCCGGACCGTACTGTGCAACTGATCCGTAGGGCATGTGGAGCTTGAAACCTGCGGGAATGCTGTTGGCAGGCAGAACCCAGTCGCTATCTTCGACGGTGGGGCCGCAGCCATAGGCTGCCGCCAGGGCTGGATTGGGGCTGGGGCCCGTCGGCGAGTAGTACTGGGAGATGTTGTACATATCCAAACAAGTTTGTGGGTTGGAAGGATTGATGTCGTGGGTAGCCAGCAGACGATGGCCCTGGGATCCGACATAGCCGATCTGGAACATTAAGCTGGTGCTCAGTTCACGTTGGATGGTGAGGTTGTACTGACTCGTGTACTGCGAGCGAAGATGAGGTTCGAACTCGCCGTAAAGAAGAATCGGGCGAAACAAAGAGAGGTCGGTGGGCGCACCTTTCGTAGGGGTAATGATGCCATTGAATGGATTCGGAGTTTGGAAATCTCCCTGATTTACATAGGGAGTATTGAAAAAGACGTCGGAGAGAGAAGAACTGCCACCGAAAGGAGGCTCGGCCCCGAATTGGGCGAGCACCAGTTCTTCGATGGGATTATAGAAAAGACCCCAACCAGCGCGAATGCTAGTTTTTCCATCGCGGCCGGGACTGTAAGCCACACCAATACGCGGAGCAAAAGCCTTGTAATAGGTTGAGGTCATTCCGGCGGGGACGCCTGGATCGCCGGGAACTACCAATCCTGTGGGTTCAGAGCCAGTATTGGCACAAGTTGGATTCGCTACGCCCAAGCCTTGCCAGTAGGACGCGCTGGTGGTGATGCCGCACGGATAGACTGTGGAATTCTGCCCGGGCCGGAAGGTCTCGACGTGACCGCTGATGTCGGTCGGCGGAGGACTGAATTCCCAACGCAGGCCGTAATTGAGGGTCAAGTTGGGCTTGATCTTCCAACTGTCCTGGACGAAAGGATAGACTGCGGTGCTGCGAACGTCCTCGCGCTGGCCGGAGCCTTGAGTGTAGCCATCGGCTAATCCCAGCAGGAACTCGGCGTAGTTGTCGCCGTCTGCTGGAATGATCGAGTTGGGGCCGGTGTTGTCGAATGTGAACTCGCCGTTTACGTCGAAGTAATAGAACTGATCGAAGCGGGCACGGCGAACGTCGACGCCGAACTTAAAGGTGTGAGTGCCCTTCACCCAAGTGAGTCCGTCGGACCACTGAAAACTATTTCCAACCTGGGGCAGGAAGCCCTCGAAGTTATTGCCGAAGGAAGCGCCGCCCGAGATGTTGACGAAAGGAACGCCGGTCAGGCTGGACGGCAGCCCTGGCGTAATGCCGAGATTGGGGGCGGTGCCAAATGCGCTCGTGATAGCCGACGAATCAGAAGTTCCGGTAAAGCAAAAAGTTGCAGCTGACCCGGTGCAGGAGGACGTGAGGGCGTTTGTCGTTTGGGGCTTTATAAATCCGAGCTCACCCTCACGCATATAAGTGAAGTGCGCCTCGTTCACCAGTGCGTTGCTAATGGTCCAGTTATGGGTAAAGTTCCACTGCTGGTTGCGGAGATTATTGAGGTTTCCGAAGCCGGGGACGTTGGCGCCAGCCGCCTCAAAAGTATCGTAGGGCTGGAGCTCACGGCCATCGTTGAAGTAGTAATAGGCAGTGAAATTCTGATAGTCGTTAATCCTGTGATCGAAGCGGAAAGTAAACTGATCGGCGTTGTTGGTCCCGACGGGAACAACTTGATTTTGATTGCTCCCGATATTGGCAGCAGGAATGAATCTCTGAAGTAAATTGGCGGCTACCGGATCCTGGCACGGAGCAGGGATTACACCGGCGGGAAAGATCGAGGACCAATCCGAAAGACCGGTAATTGGGTCAGCTGGAACGCTGGCAACGGTGTAGCCCAAGGCAGCGTCACATCCGGGACGGCCGTCGAGCACATTGGCGATGAAGCC
Organism: uncultured Acidobacteriota bacterium; assembly: GCA_963842075.1. GTDB lineage: Bacteria > Acidobacteriota > Terriglobia > Terriglobales > Acidobacteriaceae > Sulfotelmatobacter. Next base: position 55,476 of record CAWJFA010000032.1, read on the forward strand.
GGCGGGTGCAATGCCTCCGGCCCCGCCGCTGGTAAGAGTGGGTGCGGGAAAACCACCTGCTGCTGTGAAGTTCCCACCGAATTCCCCGGTGGCGGGTGCGCTCGCTGATCCCGGCAGACCGGTCGGAACGTTTAGTAACTGACCAGGCTGGCCTTCACGGATCCGGCGTCCTTCATAGGAGAGAAAGAAGAAGGTACGGTCCTTCTTGATGGGGCCGCCGAAGGTGCCACCGAACTGATTCTGGTTGAGCTGGGGTTTGGTTGTGTCGGGGTAGCCGCGCGCATCCAGAATCGTGTTGCGAAAATATTCATACAAATTTCCGTGAAAGGTATTGCCACCGGACTTGGTGATCACGTTGACGACAGAGCCGGAGTTGCGGCCGTACTCGGCGTCAAAAGTGTTGGTGATAACGCGAAACTCTTCGACCGCGTCGGGAGTGGGTTGAATCGTAGGGGTGTTTACGAACTGATCGTTGGCGTCGCCGCCGTTGACGCTGAAGTTGTTGGCGCGAGTGCGGCCGCCGTTGACAGAGACGGAACCGGGATCATCGGAGCCAGCGAACAGGCTGCCGCTTGATCCAAGCTGGGATTGCACGCCGGGCTGAAGTTGCAAGAACTGGTAGGTGTCGCGGGTGTTGAGGGGAAGTTCGTTCACGGAGCGGTCGTTGATGACCGCGCCGAGTTGAGTGCTGGTGGTGTCGACTTGAGGGGCTTCGGAAGTGACTTCCACAGTCTCCTGGGATGCGCCGATCTGCAACGAGGAGTTCAGAGTTACAACCTGATTGACGTCAACGGTTACTCCTTTTTGAACATTCTTCTTAAAGCCGGTTAGCTCGAACTGGACAGTGTAGGTGCCGGGAGCGACGTCGACGAAGGTGTAGTCACCACTGTCATTGGTTTTTGTGTCTCGGCTGATGCCGGTAGCTTCGTTGATTAGAGTGACTTTAACGCCGGCGAGGACTGCGCCGGTAGGGTCGGCGAGGCGGCCCAGGATGCGGCCGCTGGCACCTTGAGCAGAAAGTGATGCGGGAAACACAAGAGAGATGGCGGCGGCAAGGCAAAGAGCGGTCCAGCGGGCTCGCAGTGACGGCATGGAACCTCCAGGCATCTTGAGGACAAGTTTTTTCTTTTGAAAGCGACAGCTTGTGTGCAGCCACAACCTTGCTATAATCCCGCAAGGTTAGAGAAGGGGTACGCGTACTGTCAAGAAGAAAAAAGCGCGGTCCCTGATAGAAATTTCTTATCCCCCATCCGGTGAACGATGAGTCAGTCCAGCGCGACAGCTTATTTGAAGATTGGAGATGTGGCCCGGAGTGTTGGAGTATCACCTTCGGTGATCCGGTCGTGGGAAAACCTGGGGCTGACGCATCCGCGGCGCACGCAAAGCAAGTACCGGCTGTATACGGCCGACGATGTGAAACTGTTGAAGCGGGCGCGCTTTCTGCGGAAGGTGCGGGGATTGAATGCGGCGGCGATTGTTGAACTGCTGCGGCGGGAAGGCCGAGCGCGCCCGGCGGCAGATGGAAGTGCGGGAGCGATTGGTTCGCACTTGCGGCAGTTACGGGCGAAGCGGCGATTGTCGTTGGCGCAAGTGGCGCGGGAGGTTGGTATTTCGGTGGGATTTCTGAGCGCGCTGGAGCGGTCGCAGATGAGCGGGTCGGTGGGAACGTTGCGCAAGCTGGCGCGATTTTATAAGACGAACATTCTGGATTTTTTTGATGCGACGGGGGTGAGCAGCCGGCAGGTTCAGCCGGAACAAAGGAAAGTGCTGGAAGCCGGCCCGGGCGTACGCATGGAATTGCTGGCCTGGGGAAATACCGTGATGGAGCCACATCTTTTTCGGGTTGCGCCCGATGCATGCAGCGGCGACTCTTACAGCCACGAAGGAGAAGAATTCCTGTACGTGTTGCGCGGAGTATTGCTGATTAAACTGGAAAATGAAGAGTTCCGGCTCAAGGCTGGGGATAGTTTTTATTTTCAGAGCGCGACGCCGCATCACTGGAGCAATCCGGGGCGGGCGGAAACCTGGGTGCTGTGGGTGAATACACCGCCGACATTTTGAGATGACGGGTGAACTGGAGGCACGATGAAGGCGCGACAACCAGTTTTGCTGGCGCTGCTGACGTTGATTGTGTTCGCAAGTTCGTGCGCCAAAAAGACTCCTGCGCTTAATTTACTGGTTTGGGAGGGCTATGCCGATCCGGTGTTCGTAAAGGCCTTTGAGGAACAGCATCACTGCAAAGTCTCGGCATCGTACATGGGATCGAGTGACGAACTGGTGGCTAAGCTGCGCGGGGGCAGCGCTGGGAACTACGACGTAATTTCGCCGTCGAGTGACGTGGCCACGTCGATTGCATCGGCGGGGCTGGCGGCTCCGCTCGATCTGACGAAGATTCCTAGCTACGGACAACTCTCTCCGCAGCTCACCTCGCTGCCGCTGGTGCGCTTAAAGGGCCAGGTGTTTGGAGTTCCGTTCATGTGGGGGACTGACCCGCTGATCTATGACACAACAGTTTTTGCGCAGCCTCCGGATAGCTGGAATGTGCTTTGGGAGCCCAAGTACCGCGGGAAGATTTCGGTATGGGATGACTTGTCGACGATCTATATGGCGGCGCAGGTTCTGGGTTTTGACAAGCCCGATCCATCGCAGCTTTACAACTTGACCGACGATCAGCTGGAGGCGGTAAAAAAGAAGCTGCTGGAATTGAAACCTAACATTCGGAAGATGTGGTCGACCGGCGGGGAATTGACAAATCTTTTTCAGAACCATGAAGTGGTGGCGGCCATGGGATGGCCGCTGATGACCAATCAACTGCGCAAAATAAACTTTCCCGTGGGAGAAACGATTCCGAAAGAGAACACAACCGGCTGGATCGATCACCTGATGATCACAGCAGGAAGTGAGAATAAGGATCTGGCTCACGAATTTCTGGAGTACATGATTGAGGCGCAAACGCAGAAGAAAGTTACGGATGTGACGGGGTACACACCGGCGAATCCGCAGGCGGCGCAGTTCATGACACCGCAGGAAGTGAAGAACCTGCACTTGGACGACGTCGACACATATCAGAAGCGGCTTTATTTCTGGCAGAATGTGCCGCGGCGCGCCAAGTACAACGAGATATGGAATGAAGTGAAAGCGGCGCAGTAGTGCCCGGGCTTGGATTGATATTGATAAAGATCTGTCAGGACCTTGGAATCGATGACCACTTCTGAAATTGCTGTGCCAGCTGCAGCCGATGCCGTGGGCCGGCCAGCGTTGCTCAGCATTCGCAACGTGGCCAAGCGCTTCGGCAAGAATGCGGTGCTCAGGGACATTTCTCTGGATGTGGCCGAGGGAGAATTTCTGACGATCCTGGGTGAGAGCGGGTCGGGGAAAACAACGCTGCTGCGAATCATCGCGGGGTTTGAAAGCGCGAGCGCAGGCGAAGTATGGATGGGCCCGGAAAGACTCGATCAGCTTCCGCCCTACCGGCGGCGCGTGAATACGGTATTCCAGAGCTATGCGCTGTTTCCACATCTGAGCGTGGAGCAGAATGTGGCTTATGGATTGCGGGTAGCGAAAAGGCCAGAGGCGGAAATTGTGTCGCGGGTGGCGGAAGCGCTCGGAAAAGTGAAGATGACGGCGTATGCGAACTATAAGCCGTCGAAAATCAGCGGAGGGCAACAGCAGCGGGTAGCGCTGGCGCGGGCGCTGGTAAACCGTCCTCGACTGCTGTTGCTGGATGAGCCGCTCTCGGCTCTGGACGCGAATTTGCGGCGACAGATGCAGGTGGAATTGAAATCATTGCAGCGCGAGGTTGGCATTTCGTTCATCTTCGTGACGCACGATCAGGAAGAGGCGATGGTGATGTCGGACCGGATCGCGTTGCTGAGGTCGGGCGAACTGGAGCAGGTGGCGGCGCCTCGGGAAATTTACGGCCGTCCGGCGACCGCGTATGCGGCGCAATTTATTGGACACACGAATCTTCTGAAGGGCGAAGTGCGAGGCGGAGTGGTGCGTTGCGGCCAGCTAACGTGGCGGGGGGAGTTTGCAGATGGGCCGGCTTTGTTTTCGCTGCGGCCGGAGAAAATCCAACTCGCCGGAAGAAATAATAATGATGCGGCCGGCAGCGTGCGGGTTCGTGGAAAAGTTCGCGACCAGGCATTTCATGGGTCTACGGATTTGATCCGCGTGGAGTGCGGAGACGGACTCGTGCTGGTGGTGCGGACTCCGGCGAGCGAGGGAGGGCTGGATGAAGTCGAACTGCAGTTCTCTCCCAGCGACGCCGTGCTGGTGCGCGAATCTCCGGAAAGAAACTGATGTTCTCGCGGGCATATAAAGCGGCGGTCACCCTGCCTCCACTGGTGTGGGTGACGGTGTTCCTGTTAGTGCCGTATCTGCTGATGTTCTGCTACAGCTTCTGGTCAGTGTCGGCGACGCAAACCATTGTGCATTCCTGGAATCTCGACAACTACGTCGAACTGCTGCGGGTTAACGTTTACTGGCAAACCTTGCTGCGTTCGATGTGGATCGCGGCGCGAGTGACCATCTTCTCGCTGATGCTGGGCTATCCGCTGGCGTACTTCCTTTCGTTTCACGCGGGACAGAAAAAAGATTTGCTTTATCAATTAGTGATCATCCCGCTGTGGGTCAGTTATCTGGTACGGGCTTATGCCTGGAAGACCATTCTTGGCTCGGATGGTGTGCTGAACACGCTGCTGCAGTATGTGCATCTTACGAAGCATCCGTTGGAGTTTCTGCTGTACAGTCCGTTTGCCGTGGTGTTGACGCTGACGCACATCTACACGCCGTTTGCGTTTCTTCCAATTTACGCGGCGCTGGAGCACATTCCGCGGAATCTTGTGGAGGCGTCGCACGATCTGGGCGCGACTCCGGGACAAACGTTCTGGAAGATTATTTTTCCACTTTCGATTCCGGGAGTGGTTGCGGGAGCGACGTTTGCCTTCGTGCTTAGTCTAGGTGATTTTCTCGCGCCGCTGCTATTGGGCGGCCCGAGCGGCATCATGATCTCGAATATTGTGGTGAGCTTGTTTGGCGCGGCTTATAACTGGCCGCTGGGCGCGGCGATTTCTTTTTGCATGCTGCTGCTGGTGGTAAGTCTGCTGTTTTTCTCGGAGCGGCTGGAAAAGAGATGGAGCTTCTCGTGAGGGGCACGCATTTAGACTCGGGCTCACGCTGGCTGCGCCTCCATGCCCTGGCGGTGTTCGCATTCCTTTATCTGCCGATTGCGGTTCTCATTCTCTATTCCTTTAACGGCGAGGGCGTGGGCGGATTCCCGCCGCATCATCTGACACTCGACTGGTATCGCACGCTTTTCGCGGATGGGCCGATCTGGGATTCTGTGCTCAACAGCCTGCAGGTAGCGCTGGCAGCGATGGTGATCTCGTTGGCATTTGGAGTGCCGGCCGCTTTGGCTTTGGAGCGAGCGCAGTTTCCCGGGAAAGCATTGTTTCGGCGATTGGTGCTGCTGCCATTGATTCTGCCGGGCATTATTACTGGTCTTTCTCTGCTCATGCTGTTCAACGTGGCGGGAACGAAGCTGAGCTTGATCACAATTATCCTGGGGCACGGGACTGCATTGATTTCCTTAGCGACGACAGAAGTGTTTGCGGGCCTGCAGAAACTCGACCGAGCGCAGGAAGAGGCTTCTCTCGATCTGGGAGCAAATTACTGGCAGACATTCTGGCGGATTACTGTGCCTAATCTGAAGTTGCCGATCATCGGTGCGGCGCTGCTTATCTTCACGCTTTCGATGGATGAGATCGCGGTCAGCTTTTTCCTGATTGGGCGCGATAACACGCTTCCGCTGGAAATCTGGGGACGGCTGCGGCGCGGCATCACACCGGAGATTAACGCGGTGTCGACCATCATCTTTGTGTTTTCGCTGGTGGCGATTTTGTTCTGGTACCGGCTGCGGGTGAGCGGGGAGGGACGGGTGGAAGCGGGCGCTGAAATTGTTGAAGCGTTGGAGGGTCAGGGGAGATGAGCGCGAATCGCAGAGACTTCATCAAGTTTGTGGTAGCGGGAGCGGTGACGGCGGGATGTCCAATTGATCTTTCGCTGGTGGCGGCGCAGGCCGATGGTTCGCAGAAAAATCCTTCGGCAGAAGTTGATAGCGAAGACAATCGAATCTGTCATCAGGTACGAGACAACGGCAGCAAGTTTTTCACGCGGCCGCCAGCCTCGGTGCGGCATGACGTGGTGATTGTTGGCGGCGGCGTAAGCGGCATGGCGGCGGCTTATCGCTTGCAGCAGCGAGATTTTCTCTTGCTGGAAAAAGAGCCGCATTGGGGCGGCAATGCATATGCGATGGAATATGAGGGCAGCGTCTATGGCACGGGATCTGCGTTTCTGGCGAAGGACGAATATGCCTATCACTTTGCGAAAGAAATCGGCCTGGAACCGTTGCCGGTCAACAGTCCGGACGCGAGCATTATTCGCGGCGAGCTGGTTCCTGACACCTGGGGCGAAGGAATCGATAAGCTGCCTTATCCTGCGCCGGTTCGCGAGGGCTTCAAGAAGTTCAAAAAAGAAATGCTGGCGATTGACGTGGATAACCATCGCAAAGAACTTTTCGGAAAACCGTTTTCCGATTTCATGCTGGGATATCCGGATGAGCTCAAGCTGTGGTGGGATGGCTACGGGCCCTCGAACTGGGGGGCGACCACCGAGGATACGGCAGCGGGCTTAGCCATTCTGGCGCTGCAAGAGATGGTCGAAGAAAGTCGAGAGGACGATCGCTATACCTGGCCTGGGGGTTTAGGCGCGGTCACGAAAAGGCTGGCGGACATTCTGCAGGCGAAACACAAAGACCGCATGTTGACGGGAGCTACCACCGTGGCAGTGGTCTCGGAAAGAGAAGAAGTGCAAGTGACTTACATGCTGGACGGCGAATTGAAGACGGTCGCCGCAAAGGCTGTGATCATGGCGTCGCCTAAGTTTATTACGCGGCGCATCGTCGAAGGCCTGCCTGAAAAGCAAAGCGACGCTATGCATCAGATCAGCTACATTCCTTATCCCGTAGTGAATCTGATTTTCGACCGGCCGGTTTTCAATCACGGCTACGATACGTGGTGCCCGGGCAATATTTTTACAGACTTTGTGGTTGCTGATTGGGTGGTGCAGAAGCAGCCGGGTTACAAGCAGAAGTTCAACATTCTTAGCTGCTATACACCGATGAAAGAAGAGGAGCGCGCATCTCTGCTGAACGAGAATGGGGCGCGCAGAATTGCGGCGAGAGTGCTGAACGGCTTTCAGAAGCTGATGCCGGGGCTGAATGTGGATCCGATCGAGGTGCACATCTACAGGCGAGGGCATCCGATGTATATGTCGACGCCTGGGTTGTGGACGCAGGTTCAGCCGCTGGCGCGGCATGCCATGGACCGTGTGTTCTTCGCCAATACGGACTCCGAGGGGCCGGAATCGACTACGGACGGGGGCATTCGTGCGGCGCAGCGCGCGGTGAAGGAAGTGGAAGCGCGATTAGCGGGCAAGCCCGCGCCGAAGCAGAAAGAAGTAGCGGGTTGAGGTTGCGGCTCGAGCGCTCTTCGAAGACGGCTCAATCTAAGACGGCTTCAATCTAAGAAGCTCAGCGACTCCCGATTCAGTAGCGAGCTAACACCAAAGTTGGATGTAATCTCCTGTGAACCCTCCACACATAGTAAAGTTATAGAGAGGCCTGATAGCTGAGGCGTCATAGTTAACCAATGGCTGTCAAGGCCGTCATCCGAGTCATCCATTAATTAAAGGATAAGCATACTTTGAGTTTGAGTATTCGCAACATCGCCATCATCGCGCACGTGGACCACGGCAAGACCACGCTGGTTGACGCCATGCTGCAGCAAAGCGGAACGTTCCGCTCGAACGAGCACCATGTGGAGCGGGTCATGGATTCGAACGAACTGGAGCGGGAGCGCGGCATTACGATTCTCGCCAAGAACACGGCGATCTTCTATCACGACGTGAAGATCAACATTGTGGATACGCCCGGCCACAGCGATTTTGGAGGCGAGGTAGAGCGCGCGCTCAAGATGGTGGATGGAGTAATGCTGTTGGTGGACGCGAGCGAAGGGCCGCTGCCGCAGACGCGGTACGTGCTGAGCAAAGCGCTGGAGGCGAAGCTGCCGCCGATCGTGGTGATCAACAAGATTGACCGGCCGGACGCGCGTCCACAGGAAGTGTTGAACGAAATCTACGATCTGTTTATCGATCTTGACGCGCAGGAAGACCAACTCGACTTCCCTGTTTTGTACACGAATGCGAAGCTGGGGACAGCGTCGACCGATATTAAGGGTGGCGGCGAAGACCTGCGTCCGCTGTTTGACGCGATTCTGAAAACGACTCCGCTGCCGCAGGGGGACCCGGCCGGTCCGCTGCAGATTCTGGTGGCGAATCTCGATTACAGCGATTATCTGGGGCGCCTGGCGATTGCGCGCGTGTTCAACGGAACGATGTACACGGGCGAAGACGTAGTCATAGCCAAGCGCGATGGGTCGATGCAGAAAACCAAGATCACCAAACTTTTTTCTTTTTCCGGCCTGAAGCGCACGGATATCACGGAAACCGTGTTGGGGGATATCGTGGCGGTAGCGGGCGTGGAAGGAATCACCATTGGCGAAACGATTACGGACGCGGAGAACCCGGCGCCACTGCCGCCCATCGTGATCGATGAACCCACGATTGCGATGACATTCACGGTGAACACGTCGCCGTTCGCGGGACGGGAGGGGACTTACGTGACTTCGCGCAACCTGCGCGAGCGCCTGGCGAAGGAACTGCTCACCAATGTTTCATTGCGAGTGGAAGAGATGGGAACGACCGACTCATTCAAAGTGCTGGGACGCGGCGAATTGCAGCTTTCGATCACCATCGAGATGATGCGGCGCGAGGGTTATGAACTTATGGTGGGCAAGCCCGAGATCGTGACCAAGCGTATTGACGGCAAGCTGATGGAACCGGTCGAGCATCTTACGGTGGACGTTCCTGAAGACTTTGTGGGCGTGGTGATGGAGCAGCTTGGGTCGCGCAAGGCCGAAGTTGCAAATATGCACAACCATGGCTACGGGCGGGTGCGAATTGAATTTCGCGTGCCCAGCCGCGGGCTGATTGGGCTGCGCAGCCAGTTGCTCACCGACACGCGCGGGACCATCGTGATGAATTCGCTTTTCGACGGATACACCGAATGGCAGGGAGAAATTCCTCACCGGCTGACGGGGGCGCTGATTGCGGACCGCTCGGGCGTGTCGACAGCATACGCGCTGTGGGGGCTGCAGGAACGCGGAGAGCTGTTCGTCGGCCCGGGCGTTGAACTCTATGAAGGAATGATCATCGGCGAGAACGCGAAGGACGATGATCTGGACGTGAACGCGGTTCGGGAAAAAAAACTTACCAACATGCGGGCGTCGACGGCGGATGAGGCCATCCGGCTGGTGCCGTTTCGGCAGTTGAATCTGGAGCAGGCGATTGAATTCATCGCGGATGATGAGTTCGTGGAGATCACTCCCAAGTCGCTGCGGCTGCGGAAAAAAGTTCTGCAATCAAACAAGCGCAAGAAGAGCGCGATGGCCACGGTGGAAGAAGGGCAATAGCACCCACTGGAGTCGAGTGCACTAGCGAAATTTTTGGGCCCGGCTTTTCGCAAAGTCCCCGTTAAGCAAACTCGCGGCACCCCCAGGGGGGCGGTTGTAGCTGTAGACCCAACCTTTAACCTTTTTCCCATGGTCAAGGACAACCAAACATTCCCTACGGACAAAAAGGCTGCCGTCCGGGTTTCCAGGATCGAACTCTTCGTACTCGTCCAAGCGTTTTAGGACCTCCGGGTCGTCGGGTAGTTCAAAAACCTGTCCCATGATGGCCGGCCCTGCATCGCTGAGAACCGCCCCGGGATATTCGCCAAGGTCATAGAGCCAGCCACGTACGCAGCCGCGGCCCACGGGGCGCAAACGCCGAACGGTCGAGGCGATCTCTCCCGGTGCAAGTTCCGGCAAGAGCGTGCCGTAGGAGAACAGATAGTGTTTCATTTAGCGTCTTGTGTCTCGATTTTGGACAGAAGCTTCTTGAGCTGCTCGAATCCCTTAGACTCGTTAGAAATATAATCCATTACCGGCTTGTGCTTCTTGAGGCAGCCTAAGTAATACGCAAATAGAGCATTCACGTCCTCTTCCTCCAGTTGCCCGGATACTTGAAGATACGCGACAAGTTCGAAAAAATTAAGGTAGTCCGTCCATTGCGGACTCTCTTCTCTAACCAGCTCCGCGACGTCGGAGTCGCCAGAATCGCAGTCCACTATGTCGCGAATCTTTTTCAGTTCTTCTTTCTCGAAAAAACGTGAATAAAGATTCTCCACCCACCGGGCCCGCTCCCTGCGAGCGTTGCTCGTGTAGATAAATAATGCCCAAAATGCAGCCCCAAGGGCCGCAAAGAAGGACAGAATCGGGGCCATCCTGACAATGGCATCCAGGAAACACATAGTCAATCTTTAATTCTATACTTGGATAGGTGAAGGTCTCGGCGAAATCGAGGAAACCGGAAGTGAGTTCTTTGCGAATGTTTCTGGTTCCGTGCAGTTGCGGGACGATGTTCGCGGTGCCGGAAAACTACGACCACCAGGGGACGGCCTGGAGCCGGTATCTGATCTGTCCTGGCTGCGGCAAGCGGCACGATCCCAAAAACCGGCTACTACGATTTGGATATCACCGCGAAGGATATTGGAAGGTTGACGAATGCTAGGTAATAGTCCAGCCAAGTCGCTATAAGTCCCGCATTGAATATGGCGAAGGAATACGAATGACCGAGGCGATTCCGCAGAACGATTCGCGTCCGGTGCGAGTGGCAGTTGCGGGAGTGGGCGCTGTCGGCGCAACGTTCGCCTATGCCCTATTGATGAGCGGGTTGGCGGCGGAGATTGTGTTGATCGACGCCAACCGGGCGAAGGCTGAGGGCGAAGCGATGGACCTGAACCATACTGTGCCCTTTACTCATCCCACACGCATCTGGGCTGGAGACTATCCGGATTGCGCGGGAGCGGCGGTCACGGTGCTGGCGGCGGGAGTGGGACAGAAACCGGGGCAAACGCGACCCGAATGTCTGCAGGCCAACGCAGGCATCTGGCGTGAGATTGTTCCGCAGATCGCGAGCCACAATCCGCGCGGCATTCTGCTGGTTGCGACGAATCCCGTGGACGTTCTTACTTATGCTGCGTGGAAGCTTTCGGGGTTGTCCCCGGCCCGCGTCTTGGGCTCGGGAACGATTCTCGATACGGCGCGCTTTCGCTTTCTGCTTAGCCAGCATTTCGGCGTAGATGCGCGCAGTGTGCATGCTTACATTATCGGGGAGCACGGTGACAGCGAAGTTCCGGTGTGGTCGCTGGCAAACATTGCGGGCATGCGTCTAGCTGGTTATTGCCGGGCCAACGGTTTGCCGTATGAAGCGCAGGCGATGGAAAAAATCTTCGAGTCAACGCGAGATGCGGCTTATCACATCATCGAGCGCAAGGGAGCGACTTACTACGCTGTGGCGGCGGGCTTGTTGCACATCACCCAGTCCATTCTTCGGCACCAGAACACGGTCCTGTCTGTCTCGAGTCTGATTGAGGATTACTACGAGATCAGCGATGTATGTTTGAGCCTTCCGACGGTGGTTGACCGCGGAGGGATTCAGCGCGTGTTGCGGCTGGAGTTGGACAAAACAGAAATTGCCAAACTGCGTCATTCGGCCGACGTTCTTCGGGAAACCATTGCGGCCCTTGATCTGGGCTGATTTGCGCTGTGATTGCCCGTTTTGATCGATCTAATTTGATCGATCCAACGGGCTGCGGGCTGGATTTTAACGGTTGATTTGCACAAACCTGCTATACTTCTGGCCGCATTTGACTGTTCGCCAGCTTTCGGTCTCGATTTTCAGGAAGGTGTCCCCGACCTGCCAGTCCGCCGCATCCAGCTCGCACTTCGACAGCTCAATGCAGAGGAAGAGCCGTGAAGAATATTTTTGTAGGGAACTTGAGCTTTAACACCTCGGAAGACGAACTGCGTCAGATGTTTGAACCGTTCGGGCAAGTGGACCGGGTCAGCATTATGACGGACCGCGATACCGGACGCTCGCGCGGATTCGGCTTTGTGGAAATGGCCAGCAATGAGGATGGCGACAAGGCAATTACCTCGTTGAATGGCTCGCAAGTAGGCGGACGAACGCTGAATGTGAATGAGGCGCGCCCCAAGACCGAACACGCCGGAGGCGGCGGACGCGACCGCGGAGGCCGAGGCGGAGAGCGCGGGGGAGATCGTGGGGGCCGAGGTGGTGGCGGTGGCGGACGTGGCCGCTGGTAATCGCTGAGAATCCAGGCTGGCGCGGATGATAGTTTTTACGACTGCGGGCGATGTTCTGCCGCTCCGCACTCGAACGACTGCGCAAAACATTTCCAGTACATTTCAAAAGATTGAACTGTGCGTCGTGAGTCTCGCTGTATCGTCAATGCTCACCGTCGTCCCATTGCTGCTACTCGATCTTCCCATGTAAACTGAAGATTCCGGTGTGCGCCCGTAGCTCAGATGGATAGAGCGATTGCCTCCGGAGCAATAGGTCGGGAGTTCGAATCTCTCCGGGCGCACCATTTTTCAACAACTTGCGGCAAGGCTCCATTCCGCCTGTGTTCAAAACGTGATCAATTGGCCTCACTGTTGCACCTCTTTCACCGGAAGCTTTGCCAAGGCTTCGACGGTCACGGTCGGTGAAATCATTTCATACATGCTGTCAGTCATTGTATAGACGGATTCCGGGATTTCCTTCACGTAGTTTTCCAAAGTTGTGTCTGGTCTCGCGTGGCGAAGTTGCTGTTGCACATCTTTCAGGGTACCCCTGCGCTCACCTACCGCTCTTGTCGCATAGGTGCGCCGAAGGATCTGGAAGTTTAGTTTCTCCAATCCGAGCTTTTGTCGGATCGGGTCAAGTACTCGCGCCTCGAAGTTTTCGTAATCGAGAAATCCACCCTTGCTGTTTGGGAAAATAAAATCACCGCCCTGCGGCCATGCTGTTAGCTTTCGCCAGTCTTCGAGTTCGAGCGCCAGTCGTTTAGGTAACGGGACGCTGGCTTCACTCGCCTCTGTCTTCGCCCATCCCCGAATCTTGCCTTTGTAGACTGTCTCAGTCACGCGCAAACTTTGGCGGTCGTTCGGCAACTGCTGCAAGCTGGACCAGCGGAACGCAAATAACTCCCCAGGACGCACCGCAGTCCCAGAACCGACCTTGATCGCAAGTTTGTCACGGAGAGTCTCCGCGGCGTCGATGACATTCTGGTATTGCGCCCACTCCAGAATCGTTCCGTCCGGTTTGCGAGTCTTCGGACGCTTTAGCTTTCGTGTCGGGTCTTTTGCTAGAAAATCTTGCTCGACGGCCTCAGCGCAGATAGCTTTCAGATACGTGTGGCAGTGGAAGACCATCGAACGCGAATACTCACCGGCCAACTTATTGAGCCAGTTCTGCAGGTCCACAAAATCCAGTTCCCTTAGGGCTTTCTCTCCGAACTGGTGCAAAATTGCGCGAAGGAAGTATTGATTGGTGGTCTTGGTCGAAGCGCCCCAATTCCCTTCGACAGTCGGCTGCCACCTGTGCTCTACGAACCATCGCAGAGGTACGCGATCGTCCCGTCGAGAGGATTGAGTGGCGTTCAAAGGGCTGAGAATCTTGCCCAACTCCGCCTCTGCCTCGAACTTCCTCATGTGACTCTTCTGGCCCACAATCCGACTGCGGTGTCGGCGGTGTTCGGCGCTCGTTTGAGGGTCGCGGACGTACTCATACCAGTGGGCCTTCCAAGTTCGAGCTTTTGTTTCTTCAATCCACCCCGATTGGTTCCTGGCGCGCATAGCTCTCAACCTCCCGAGTTGAAGTAGCGCCCGCACTATACGCTCCCTTCCTGCACCTGTAGGTGTGCATTGATAAAGTTCTCGACATCCATGCGTCGAAAGCGCAGGACTGCGCGCCGGCCGCCCAGGCGCACGACCGGAATCCGCGGGCTACGCCGTGTCGCGTGATCGCGAACCCATGCCTTGGACACGCCGAGCATGTGCGCGACATCGTCCAGGCTCAATAACGAGAATCCGAGTTGTTGCCGTTCCACAATCATCTGTTTCTCGAACACTCTTTCCGGCTCTCACCGATCTCGATGTTTCAACGACCTGCGTTGCCGTTTGCTGGCTGGTTTTTGGAACGCCCAGTCCGCATTGCTTTTTGCGCTCTATCCGATGTCACTGCATATACCCCGCTACGGTCGCTTGCTTCCGAGGCGTGCTCGGCGCGTAGTCCACTCGCGTCAGTTTCGCCCAACTATGCTCGTCGTTGCTGTCGATTGTGAAGTGGACCGGAGTCGGCGCGTTATCTGCCTTGATGTCAAACTCCATGCAACGAATCTTCGCGGCAGCATCCGCCATCGAAATTCCGATCAGCCACTCACACCATCCGGCGATTGCCCCGGCACCGCGCAATCTCTGGGTCAACGGAAGTCCCGGATCACTCGCCTTCGAGTAGTGATGAACTACCCCGATGCTGCAACCGACTTCTGTTTGAAGTTGGGAGAGCCTTTGGAGAACTCGGCGCATTTCGCTGTTATCATTTTCGTCGGCCCCATGCATAACGTTGAACACGTCAAAAATTGCAAACTCGGCCTCGAAGGACTTCATGGCTTTGGCCAGTTCGTCTACTTGTTCCGCGTTGTCCAGCATCAGTTGGGGAGACTGCCTGCGAGAGTTGACGTAGAGATTGCTTTCGAGCAGCCACGGCGCACAAGATTCCTTGCTTACGAAGAGATGCTTAATTCTCCATGCCGTCAGGCCCGGATTGTCCTCGCGCGATACCAGAGCCACTTTCACAGGCCGCGGAACGGCGAACCCAAGCCAGTCGCAGCCGAGCGCGAGTGAGATGGCAAGATCGACCGCAGCCCAACTCTTGCCTGTTTTCGGGTTGGCAGCAACGAAACCATTTGCGCCTCGCTCAATGACCTTATCCACCATCCAATCGATCTGATCCGGGACCTGGGCAACGAAGACAGGTGCCGACACGAACAAGCTCTGCAGTTCCTTGGGAGGGAACCACTGGGCCGCTTTCTTTATTTCCTGGAGCAGTTCCTCGCCTGAGTGACCGGCCGCCAAGTAATTGCTGACGTCCTGGTGCTCTGTCAGTCCTGGCGGGTTGAAGATCCGAATGCCGGTCGCGTGAGGGTAAACAGAAGCAGCGACTCTCTCCGCGTGCTTGCGGCCGATTTCGTCATTATCGGCAACAATCACTACCTGCTTGCCAGCGAAATACACAGAGTCTTCGTTGCGCCACTTCCCGGCACCGTCAAAGTTGGTCGTTGTGGCAATCTCTTTTCCTTTGAGCGCCGCAAGAACGTTGTCGCAGTCCTTCTCGCCCTCGCAGATGATGATGTACTTCGAGACCAGAAGTTCGGGCAAATGATAGAGCGGCTTGCGGACATCGCCCAGCTTGTACTCGTAACTGCCTTTCCCGTTCGGTTTGCGCTGTAGGAATCGTTTCGGCTCATAGCGCAGTTTTTCGAATACCAACTTTCCTTGCGCATCACGGTACTGATATACGGCCACGGGTTGGTCGCCAGCGCCCGCGAAAACGTTCTCACCGAGGATCCCGGAGACGTTCTTCTTCGCTGTGTCGCGATCGCACTTGGAAAACTTTTCCTCGAAATCAAGTATTCCGCCAGCGCCGCACCCAGCATGACAGCACCAAGTACCCTTGTCGAAGTTCGCCGAGAACGATGGTGTTCGATCATCATGCAACGGGCAGCGGGTCCTTTGCTCAGCGCCATGGCCAGTGAATCGTTGTCCCGAAAGCCTATGCTCAAAATATCGTCGGCTCTGCTGTGGGGTTAGCATTAGGCTACCCCCTCACGGAAGTTCTCATCGTTGATCCACTTTTCGAACTGACGCCGGTTGCGAAACAGAATCTCCCAATCCAGGTACTTCTTGCCGCAATCGTTATCGCCGTTGTGAAACCTGCTGCCTTTCAGCCGGTCAACGCAGAGTTTCATTACATTCGTGGCGTTTTCGAGTTGCGGCTCACGGGCTCCCGCAAAGCACTCTTTCAGTCGCGCCCGTGCCATGCTTTTTCTTTCGTCCGTCAACATGGTCTGACGGGAGCGGCGTAGGGTCGCGATGTAGTAGTCCCAAATTTCGGTAACAGCTCGGTCGAAACCCGCAGGGTTCGACGATGGTGTTTTTGTCTTTGTCGTGTCACTGTCGTGTCTTTCCTTATTGCTCAGAGCGTTTTGGCTCACTCTGACAGAGTGCTCTGGCTCACTCTGACTGAGTGTTTTGGCTTTGTCTGTCTCTTTAGAGTGAGGATTTTCACTTTGTCTAGACTGAGGCGTTTCGCTCACTCTGCGCCAAAACCATTTCTTACTGTTGGTCACGACGAATGAGCAGAGATTTCCAGCGTGCCGCTTGCGGATGATGTAGCCTTCCGCTTCCAGCTTACGAACGTTTTCGAGAACTGTTTGCACATGGTCGTTAAGATCATGCGCGATTTTTTCGGCCTTTAATGGAGTACCACCGAGCACCAGGCCATCAAATTTTCCTTTTCCGTCCGGCTCATCCTTGGTCACCTTGTCTATAAACCATAAGTATGTCCACAGCGCCGGCCCCATCCGGTCCTTGTGCTCAAGTAGCCCGTTTGACACCAGGAAGAGAATTGGTTCGGGTGTCATTCGGCGTAGCTCCGATCTGGCGAGAGATCGCCGAACAGTGAACCCGTAGCCTCAGGAGACGGACTATTCGGTTCTGACTCTGGTTCCTCAACCGAAGTTGTGCCTTGGGTAGTTGGTATGCCGGTTTCGAGTCGAAAGTAACCGTACACTTGGCCATCACGCCTCTCAGTGCGGTTCACAATCCTGAAACCCAGCTTGCGCAGTTCCTTCACCCTAGCGCCGTACTGCAGCGATATGCGCGAAAGAACAACGCTCGGGACTTCCTGCCCATGAGCCGCGAGCAGGAGATCTAGAGTTCGTTGCCGCTGACCTTTGCGGTCTGTCATAGGCTTCGCAACTCCGGAAAAAGTAGGAACACCGCCTCGACCCGCTTAAAGTCCGAGCGCACCCGGAACAGCGCCAGGCGGAGCAAAGCACGCTTCAATGCCCGCAACGAATGCTCGCGTGGACATAGTCGCCGACGGGGGAAAGGGTGCAGCGGCCGGAGTGGGCTAGACACTATGCACCTCCAGTTCCAACTGGCGGATGATGCGCCCGATCGGTCGGGCGGCTTCCAGTGCGAGTCTCGCTAAAGTTGAACAGTGCGCGGCGTGCCGTGGGCAGCGCAGGCTAAGGGCAGCAGATTCGAAACGAATAGCGGCCTGCCCGAAAGCGGCTCTGCCGCGGCGCAATTCGTAGATTGGATTGGGTTGATTTTTTTGGTGATAGCTTCTTGATCTATTTGGGCTGGTGGTGTACCGTCTCATACTGTATAGGCTCCGTTCTGAAAGTTTTGCACTGTCCCCGCCGTGATGGGCGGGGATTTTTATGCGAGCATTGTTGCTTGTGATTTCAAACGCCGACAGCCTGACCGGAGAGCACTCTCAGTTGGGCCGCCTTCTTTTCGGATAGCTTCAGCAATGCGTTGTGAATCGTTTCCTGTTCCTCGCTGCCCAAAACAATGTAGCCGCATTCCGACAGCGAGATGCGATTCCGGGGAAGGTTAACCAGTTGTGACAGGCCGTACTGCGACAGGCCGCACATCTCCCGCAATCGTTTCAAATGCAAACCAGTAATTCCCTCGGCGCTCATTTTCGGTATGCCCTCCGATTAGTCAGCGTTGTTGCTGCCTTGCTGCATCACTGGATACCAGATGCGAGCATGGTCGAACACTGGAATCTTCACTTTTGGTAAGTGTTTTTTCAGGGCCGCTCGGAATCCCGCACGGGACGCGGCTTGTCAGGTGATGTCATTTCGGGAGTGGTAAGTTACCGGTAAGTCGGTAAGTCGCCAGAAAGAGGGGTATGTGGTCGGTTCTAGGGAAGAAAGCCGGCGTCGCGCATGTCTTTTCGCACTTTACTGACGATAGTTTCTAGCCTAGCCCTTCGATTCGGATCGTTGTAAACAGAGACTAGCGACCTGTCGTTAGCATTCTGCAATGTTGTGGGCAACTTGACCGAGCCTTGGCTGTCGAGCGATCTACATAGCGCCAAGGTAGCAGTAGTCTTGGGAGTGCGAATAAAGGCGTCCCGGATGGCCCGCTTTAGTGGAGACTTATACTCAGGTAGCCCCCCAAGAACCTTTTTTTGATTGGCCTGGGTCTGCGGAATCATTGCCGCGGGATAGGATGGCGGCAACTCAGCAAGGGGGACGGACAGCTTCGGTTGAGGCAGAATCCGACCTCCGGTCACGGGGCGCCCCGTTGGGGCTGGTGCTGTGCTGACAAGCTTTAGCGCCCGCAAGTCCGCGGCGTGTTGCTTGGATAGTCCCTCCTGATCCAGATACGACACGATTTCCCATTCCAATTCAGCAGAAAAGGAATCCAAGAAACGATCCTCTGAGATGCCGCTCGGTAGATAACGCTCGCTCCCGATCGCAATACGGTCGAGGAAGACCTCTGGGCGGACAGATTCAGCCACGAGCGCCCGGAGAGAAGCGAGAGCCATCCGAACCGCATCTCGCGCTGGAAGCCCCTCGGCTTTCCCGCTCTTTATGAGTGACTCAAGCGTCTTCAAGATACTTTGTTTGACCGCCTCGATCCACCTGTCCTTGTGCGGCTCGAAGTAAGCCCTGTTACTAGCAGCCTGTGTGATCGATTCCTCGGAGGACCAAAATGAGTGACCACCATCTAACTCGCTCGGTGCTATTGTCTCCTTCAGCACCAGCTTCAAAGCAAACACACGATCAGCCTCACTGATCTCCTTGCGGAATGACGTTATCGCTTGCTGGACGAGATAACTCGCGCCAAGTTGCTGTGCCTGCGGGCCGACGAACGGAACCGGGGATCTTGGAACCTGTGCGGTAGTTGCTTTGGACGACATAGCCACCTTCTCAGCGCGGCTTCTCGATTATTAGGAATTACTGGAAAGGGCGGGTGAGAAGTCCCGCCCTTTGTCGCACACTGACCGTCGCCAGCACGCTATCCGGTTCTAGTGCTGATTGTAACTGCAGAGTCAAGGGACGTATCATCGCGTTGGGGGAAACAGAGAGGCCACGCCCGGCGGTGAATACGCCCTGCCTGGCTCCTGGCGTCCAGATCGGCTGTGGAGCGTAGAGGGGGTAGTAGCCCTCTGGGAAGCCTACGAACAACGGAGGGCGGAAAGAGCGGCGTAAATGATCAGAACCATTAAGTGTGTGAATATAGAGTGTGGACGCTGCATCAAAGTCGAAGGCTCAATCGAGGGATTACGCGAAACCTCCTTCAGCGCCCCCTGCCCGTACTGTGAGACTTCAAATAAAATTCAGTGGCCGATGGGAGGAGACTTTACGGTTGGCCGATGCGACGGGGACGAAATTCCAAAGTAGCCCACTACCGTAATTTGTTCTCGAACAGTGGAGAGAGCTCTAATGCCCCGCACTCCGTTAAATTCGAATTGGGCAAGTGGGCGCACAGCTGCGATCCGCCCGCAAAGTCCAACCGGGTTTGAAGACCAAGTCCGAAGACTCGGATTGGATGAGCAGACTTGCGAAACATCGCGCGACTTGAAGGATTGGTGCGAGCGCAACAAAAATCGATGCTACATCCCGGAGTGGCTTCTAAAGCGATGGGCAATGTCCGTGGATCCAGATGTCAGCGGCTGACCTGAACGAAATTATCACCTTCACAAACCCACGATTTACGAAATACGAAATCGCGTTACAGTGGTGTCCTAGACGTGCATTAATCTGGTAGCATTGGCCTGCGCTTCCCCCTCCAATCTCAGTTTGGAGGAAAAGCATGTTCGATTACCGCCACTATGTTCCAATCTTGAAGGCGAAGGCGGGTGAGTGTTGGGCTCTCACCAATCTTAAGCCGCCTTCTAAAGGTATCGTCACGCCCGTGATTGAGTTAACTCCCCACGACAAAAAGAAAACTACCTTTGAAGCTGACTTGAAAAAGAAAATTGTGAGCCTCAGGAAGGCTTGGCACCGTCCGTTCTTCTTCGATGTTCAGCATATCGCACCCAAGCACGGATTCCCGGAACCGAGCGTAATAACTGCGGCTTTCAAGCAAATTAATGGACTGACAATGGGGGGAATACCTGTAACAAAATTAGGCTATTCGCCAAAATTTCAAGAATCTATTCGAACTATAGTCTCGCAAGATGGCAGGGGTGTGATGGTGCGGCTAGGAGTAGGCGACCTCGCCATTCGGGAGAAACTAGCGACAGCCCTAATCAATCTCTGCGCCTTCTTGGGCTGCCCGGAAAGCAAAGTGGATTTGCTGATTGACTATGGATTCAAACATCCCGACGAATACGAGGATTTAATCGTCCTTCAAAAACTACACTTCACCAAGATTCCCAAGCTGAATAAATGGAGAACTCTGACGCTGGCGTCCGCCTCTTTTCCGGAGTCCATCAACGATTTGCCACACGCGGAATGGGTGCCTCTTGATCGGACGGAATGGAAATCGTGGAAGCGTCTTACTTTCGCGGAGGAAACTACCAGAAAGCCGTCCTACGGCGATTATGCGATAAGACATCCGAAGCCACCGGGCTTCGGGACGCCAAAACCAAATCTCCGTTACACATTGGAATCTAGTTATCTATGTCGTAGAGATGAGGCCAAGCACGCAGCGATGAAGGATATTTGCAGAAGCCTAGTTAAGCGAAGTGAATACATGGGGCCGCCATTTAGCGCTGGGGATGCGGCTATTTCAGCGACAGCAGCCAATCCACATTCTGGCGGTACTGGTGGCGGCCAGCAGTGGACGCAATGGTGTTCAAATCATCACGTTGAGTTCGTAGCCACTCAAATCCTGAACCTCCCCGCTTCTTGATCGCAGCGCGAACTTCGGCCGCTAGATCATCCACGGGAATAAGGCGAACGACCTCAGTCCGCAATTCATCCACGGGTTGCGTGGCTGAAAACTGCCTGAACCCGGAGCGCTGGAGACATTGGATAGTTTCGCGCTTCCAAAGCATCTCAGCCAAGGAAGATGAATCGAGGTCTGGATTTTTTTTTGGTTCTCGCATCTTCGTGATAATCACAGAATCGTCAGTTCGCATCGCAACGCTAATTCCCCACCACACAGGAACTTTACTTCGAGCGCTTTCAAGCAATCTCTTTCCTGATATCAGGGTCACATAGTCGAAGATTTTGCTGTACTCGGGAATCTGAATTTCGAGTCTCTCAAGGCTGTCACAGTCACTCTTGATCTCGAATCCATGAAGCGCCCCGTTCACCACAGCTATGTCGATTCGGGCTGCATTACACCCGAACTCTTCCAATATGAGGTCGTGGCGCTTGTCTGAGAAGCGGATTTTTAGCTCTCTGAGTAGGACAGGTCTGATATTGGAATCGCGGAGACGCTTAGGCACTTGCATGGCGCACACATCCATCGTAGGATTTGAGTGCCCCCTCAAACCCGCCTATCATCAAGATTGTTCACAGGCCCGACCTAGGAATCGGGCCTTGTGATCGTTTATATCATCTTTGTTAGAAGAGTTTCGACTGCCAGTGATACCTTTTTGAGTCTACGCCGAAGCGCTCTTTGGTTGGCGGAGTATCAGGCGCTTGCCTTCCGTTGCCCTCAGAGTGAGAATCGTGCGACTCATTGCAAAACGAGGGCGCCGTTTCCGATCACTCCGGCAATTCGACTCGATCCGGATGTGTCTTTTCCAGCTCGTGCTCTTCGGCGAGAACTTTTTCGAGCCAATGTGCTTGCTGAGCTGCGAGCCACTTATCCAGGAACGCGGGCTGATGATAGATGACGAACTCCTCGCCGCAACCGTCACACCGGACGGCACCCATTTCCTGGAACTCCACAACTTTCTCTCGGCTCTGACCCTTCTTTATTGCCACTGCCTTCATCTGCTGAACTTCCCCGACTGAAGGCCCTTCCGCTCTTTCGCCAGTCGAGTCCGCGCTTTCGCCGCAGCTTTCGAAGCCTTCTGCGCGATTTCCAGGCGGCGCGCGGGAGTTAGATTCTTGGCCCGAGTTTGACCACCCAAGCGGCCGAGAACTGCGGCTACCTGTTTTTGAGCCTTTGTCATGTGCAACGCGCGAATGTTCATACAACGAAGTACTACCATAGGGGTAAGGTGACAACAAGACGAACCGGCGGTGTGTAGTTACTACCTGGCATAGGAGCCGCTACGTCATGTGTTAGTGGTAAGTAGGTGTCGCTACGTCATGTGTTAGCTAAGGTGAAGTTAGCATTAACATTGTACAATTATTCATTTTGCGCTTGACAGACCCACCAGTGGTGTCAGACAATAGCGACGCTTCACAAAATGAAGCGCCCCGCCCGAGTGCGCAAACACTCAAAGCGGGGCTGACCACAAGGAACAATGGAGGTTCCACATGGCTAAGCAAACAGTACCACCATCCCATTCCTACTCTCAAACCACAATCAACTGCGCGTACTGCGAAGATGCCACGACGATCGGCAAGCGAATCACTGCAGCAGCAAAATCTATTGCGGGAGCTGGCGCTGCGCTGGGCTTAATTCAAGCCACTGACGTTGAAGATGGTATTTACCGGGAAATCGGGAGTTGACTGCCCTGAAACAACTCGTCGAGGACTCCTTCTTGACGGCCGGTGCGGATTCCCAGAGGCGTGCGTGACCGGGACATAGGCGCGGCTCTAAGCTCTATACGCGATCGAGTTGTAATGGTTGTAATGACTTTACGCGGTACGCCCGTATCGGCGTCCACAGCACCGAAACTTCGCCGCAGCTCAAGAACCGTAGCCAAGCCGAGATTATCATGTCGTAGAAGCTCTGTTGGCCGATGGCCAGACAAACCGGGAGGTCGTCCATGAACTCCCCAAAGCGAGTTGCCCTCTACGCTCGGGTGTCTACTTCCAATGGCCAGCAGGACCCTGAATGCAGTTGCGCGAACTGCGGGAATACGCGAAGCACCGCGAGTTAATCATCGTTGGCGAATACACCGACAAGATGACGGGCTCGAAAGATTCCCGCCCTACCCTAAACCGTCTGATGGCGGATGCCCATCAGCGAAAGTTCGATGCTGTGCTGGTTTGGAAACTGGACCGTTTTGGCCGTTCGCTCCGGCACTTGGTCAATGCTCTGGCGGAACTGGAAGCGCTAGGGCTGAGTTTTATCAGCCTGCGGGACAATCTTCATCGACACCCCGTCCGGCCGGCTGATGTTTCAGATCATCGGCGCCATGGCAGAGTTTGAACGCTCACTCATTCAGGAACGGGTTAAGGCAGGTCTGCGCAACGCGCGAGCCAAGGGAAGGCGTCTCGGGCGACCGCGCGTCGTCGTAGACGAAGCTAAGGTCCAAGCCATGCGCGATTCAGGGGAGTCCTGGCGCACGATCGCGAAAAAGCTAGGGGTCGGGTTGGGTACGGTCCACAGAATCGCTCAGCTGCGTTCCAAAATCGTCTGCGGTGACTTTGTGAACAGCAACGGCAATCCGGAGCAACTGATGTCTGAGAACCTCCCCAAGTTCGCAATCACAGGTAGTCGGGAGCGAGTGCAGTTTATCGACGAGTTGGCTGTCCAGCGGGGGTCGCGACGGGAGCATGACATGGGCACCCTCACTCTGACGCATGCGTCCCTTCGTGACGCTGCAGTCGCATGGCTGGAATCTCGCAGACCTTACATCTCAGCGAGAACTTTCATGGACTATGGGGGATACATCACAATTCTTACACGCTATTTCGGCGATGTGCCTCACTGAAATTGGCCCTGATGAAATCCGCGCCTATCAACGGGTGAGAATGGAGCGCGCCGGGGCGAGTTGCATCAACAAAGAGTGCTCCGTACTGCAGCAAATGCTGAAACGTGCTGGCCTGCTGGTCGGAGATTGAGCGGTACTACCAACCCCTGCCGATGCCGAAGGAAAGTCCGCATCGCGCCCTCACGCCGCAAGAAGAGGAAAGGCTATATCGCGTCGGCTCATCCAACCCGAAGTGGAGGTCGCGTACTGCACGTTCTGCATCTTGATCAACACGACCTGTGGGCCGGGAGAGATGCGGCATATCCGACTGATGGACGTGGACTTTGCCGAACGAACCATCTACATACAGCCCCAGGGCGCCAATAATCGCGGGCGTATCCGGCGGATCGCCCTTAATTCGGTGGCCTTGCGGGCGGTCGAATATCTCTGGCAACGCGCCCATAAACTCGGTTGCTCCGAACCAACCCATTACTTGATTCCGTTTCGCCAGAAGAGAGGTACCTATGATCCCGAGCGCCCCGCGAAAGGCTGGCGCACTGCTCTGAATCAAATGCTTGGCGCAGCGGAGATTGAGAACCTGTCGGGCTATTCCTTCCGTCATCACGCCATCACCAAACTCGTAGAGAACCCAAGGTGCTCACTCTGAGACCGCGCGCAGTCTTGCCGGTCACATCTCTCCGGGAATTATCAAGCGCTACTCCCACGTTCGGCTTGATGCGCAGCGGGTAGCTGTAGAAGCGCTGGAACGGATTGCACCGAGATCTTTGACCGGCACAGTTAGCCCCTTTAAAAAAGGCGTAATAAAGTTCCCACTCTTAACCAGCGCTCCCAAGTCCGCGGAGATTGTCGAGGAGGCGGACGATGACGAACGAGACAGTAAATAGTCCGCGAACCCCCGACTGGCGAGAGCAGTTTTGTTATTTACCTGATCGCAGAGCGCGGGTATTCAGAGCACACCATCAGCGCCTACCAGTCAGACCTCGGCCAATTCAGCGAGGCGCGAGCCCATGACCTTCTGGGCGCTTCAACCGACGATATCCGTAAGTTCATCTTGGGGACATTTGGACGCTGGAGCATCTCCGAAGACGGCGCGCCGGAAGCTGTCCGTGATCAAGAGCTGCCGGGTTCTTTCGTAACGAGGCTCGGGCAAAGGGCCCATCAAATACTGCCCCATTGACAGTGCATTCGCCCGGTGAGAGACTGCGTCTGCTGGCCGCGAAACTGGTTCGCCCGCTCGCCCGCCAAAGCCCACCCAGTTCTGCAGCCGCAGAATCGCAGCACTCTGGGTATGAGTAACTATTCCATTACTGATCGTGAATTTCTCCAGACGCTGTTGGCGAACGCATTTGTGGTGCAGCAGAGTCAGATGGATAGTCAATCGCTCTCTGCCATTGTCGAAGCCCAACGGTTGACCACGCGGGAGAGGTCGACGTGGACGGGGCTTAGCACCTGATCGTCGACCGCACGCGAGACGAGGCCAATGCCACTGGAGTCGCCGTCGGTCTGTTGAGTGGCGTCCAGGATTCGTTGCCCGGGCTCGAGGAAGACGATCGACGTTCCACGGCCTTCTTGTCGCGTTTGGCGAGCACGCTATCCGCGCACGGCGCCGGGGCAGCATCGGCAGACGTGGCGCTCGACCTTGTACTCAACGATATTGTCGAACAAGCGCGCCTGGCGACAAATGCGAGCGCGGGCGGCAATCGCTCTGATGCGCGGAGAGGAAATGGTCTGCCGTGCCACTACGGAAAAGAGCGCTCCGGAGCTGGGTGTGCGTTTGGATGCACGTTCCGAACTGTCTGGCGACTGTACACAGACCAGCAAAGCGCTGTGTTGCGACGACACCGAAGCCGACTCTCATGTCGATGTCGTCGCGTGCCGGCGTCTTGGCATTTGCTCGTTCCTCATTTTTCCAGTGCTCAAACAGGGGGAATTAGTTGGACTTTTTGAGATTTTCTCTCAACGCCCTAAAGCCTTCGGGGACCGTGATATTCAAACTCTGCAGGCTCTTTCGCGGCAAATCTTGATCAATGTTGACTGCGCCATCGAGTTCTCAACTCCTCCGCCAAAAGAGGATTCGCGAACCGCTGCCGATAGCATGGATGCGTGCTTT
>CAWJFA010000033.1:0-220274 GCA_963842075.1 uncultured Acidobacteriota bacterium
GTCGAATCCATTCGCGCTGATCTATGTTTTCTCGGAATGTGCAGTTTGCACCCGGAGGTCGGAATAACCGTCGGCGACCAAGAAGAATCGTACGTGAAGCAAGCGATGATAGGGGCTTCAACGGAAGTGGTTGGACTGATTTCACTTGGAAAAATGGGGACATCTCTGCCTCACTTGGTCGGTCCTGATTCCCGACTGACACGTTTGATCACCGATGCATCAGACGAAGATGTCCTGAATCCCTACCGCTCCCAAGGCATAGAAGTCACAAGTACGTAAACCGAAGCGGTTCGACACTTCAATAGGATGCACGCGATTGCATTCCGTCTTCACTCGAGGAAATTTTTCATGCATGAATTCCACTACGCAAAGGAACACGTAATAGCTCGATCCTTTCATAAGGCTTTCCGACTGATAAAGAAGTATTTGCTGTTGGGACTGCTGGTGGCGATCACGCTCAAAGCACAACAAAGTTCGCCATCCGCGCAGGCCTGGGCTGGCGTCGTACGCACGGCTGCCGGCGAACCTGTGGCCGGAGCGAAGGTAACGGCCTTCACATCCGGCGCCAAAAAGAACCCAACCGCAGTTACAGGAACCGACGGAAGGTTCGCGATTGCGGACCTTCGACTCGGCCCAAATCGCGTGAGCGTGCAAATGCCCGGGCGAGGTCCGACAGGGCAAGTGGACGTGAATATTACTAGCGTAACAATTGTGCTGACGGTGTCCGATCAAAACGTGCTGTCGATTGCAGCCAATCCGCAAACTTCTGCAGGAGTCTCGAATGGGAACCCGAGCACAACTTCGAACGCGGCTAGCGGAACGGGCGGGGAGAAACTCTCCAGCCAAAAGGTAAATGAGTTGCCGTTGAATGGGCGGGACTTCAGCGCGTTGTTGCTGTTAGCAGCGGGCACGATGACCGACGTGAACGGGCAGACGAATTTCACCCAGCAGTTCGCCATCAACGGACAGCGCGGCGTCGAGGCTGTGTTCGCGATGGACGATGCGGATGTCAGCGATCCAGAGATGGGCGGGAGTACATTCACAAATTTCGACGTGGACGCGATTCAAGAATTACAGTCCAGCTCAGGCTGGATGCCGGCGGACATCGGACGCGGCGCGGCTGGCTTTACCAATATCGTGACACGGTCCGGGAAAAGCGGTTTTCACGGGTCATTCTTCGAGTTTTTGAGGAACTCTGCCCTCGATGCGCGAAATTATTTCGATCACCCGTCGATTGCGGACCCGGGCCGTATCCCTCCGTTCCGGCGAAACGAGTTCGGATTTACGAACGGCGGGCCAGTCGTGTTGCCGAACCTGTATGACGGACGCGACCGGACGTTCTATTTTGTGCAGTATCAGGGATTCAGGCAGGTGCTGGGAACGACCCAGGTTTTGTCTGTGCCAACGGCAGCTGAGCGAGCGGGCCAGGACGTGGTGACGTACTCGGACGGCAGCACGGACACGCTGCACGTACCGGTGAATCCGGCAATTGAGACAGTGCTGGCCCGTTATCCACTCCCCAACAATCCAACCGGCGCGTATGGTGCGCGAACCTATGCGGCACCTTCAAACGTAAATACGGATGCGGATCAGTTTTCCATCCGCATCGATCAGAAAGTTGGCGCAAAAGGACAATTGTTTGGTCGATTCAATCACGACAACCTAACGGGACCGACAACAAATCCGGATCAGACACTGATTGATCCGAGCTTCGGTGTGCAGTATGTGGATCGGCAGAGGAACGGGGTCATCACTTACACGCGCACCGTGTCTCCGCACTTTCTCTGGTCGACGTCGGTGAGTTTCACGCGAACGACGCCTTCGTTTGTGACCCCGAACCACACTGATCCGGCTTTGAAGTTCATCGACGGCCTGTATGAGGCGTTCAATGGAGCGGCGGGCTCGGTGATGTCGGCGTTCGGGAATTTGTTCCAGGGACAATTGAATGTTGAGTGGACGAGCCCACGGCACGCGGTGAAGTGGGGTGGGGAAGCGCGCCTTAACCGGGACACGACATACTTCGGTATAAGTCCCAACGGCGAGTACGATTTTGGTGGTGGAACAGTTTATTCGCCCGTGTTCATTCCTTCTGCGAGTGGACAGCACAACGTGCAAGTCGGCGATCCGCTGCCAGACACGCTGAGCAGCCTGCTGATCGGATATCCGTATGGTTACACGGTCGCAGTGGCCCCGCCTTATTCGTCGAACGGCGCGCACATTGGGCCCGCGGCAATCAACCGGAATGACGTGAACGCGTACGTTGAAGACACGTGGAAAATCAATCAGCAATGGACGCTCGACTATGGGCTGCGATATGAGCTCTACACGCCGATTTCGGAGCGGGCGAACCGGACGTCGAGTTTTCTGAATTCGTTCCCACCCGCGGGCGTTGGCCAGGAATACTTGATCAATCCGCAGCCCACTTATCAAACCGATTGGAACGGTTGGGGGCCGCGTGTTCAGGTTGACTGGAACGCGCCGCACGCGGTGCGTGTGCACATGGGCGGAGCGATCACTGTAATTCCGCCGAATATCTGGCAGGACAATCTTCTGACTGGGTCAACGCCTTACGTTGTTTATCCCCGCGTCAATGCGGCGCAAAACGGGGAAATTGCCTACGGATTCCAAATTACACCGAACGAATTACCGCCCGTCTATAACACCGCCGGCGTGAACGTGTTGGCCAGCGGCGATCCGAGAAAAGTGCCGGCGAACACGGTGATGGACGTGAATAGATACCAACAGGATTTGGCAGCGCTGGCGCCAAGTCATCAGCTCTCGCTGCTGAGTCTGTCGGGGATCGACCGGCGCTTCGGCAATGCTTATTTGCAGACTTGGACGCTGGGGCTGGAACGGGCTTTCGGCGGCCTCACCGCCGATGTCGCGTATGTCGGAACATCCGCATTTCGACTTCCCAGAATGTCATATCCAAACGCGTATCCCGGAGCGGATCCGGAATTTGCGCGGTTTACAAACTTCGACAGTAGCGGAGCGGTGACCGGTGGTTTCGGATTCGAGTCTGTGATGACAGCGACGTCGCACTCGTCGTACAACGCCTTGCAGACCTCACTGTCGGGAAATGTTGGGCATGGCGGTCCGTCATTGCAGGCAGGCTACACCTGGGGAAAATCGCTGGATGATGTCAGCGGCATTATCGGAGGAACAGGATCCACTGGGGCTGTGACGTTGTTTAGTCCGCAAAACCCGTTCGATACACGAGCGGAAAGAGGACCGTCAAGCTTTGATGTGACGCACGCCTTCACGTTGAGCGCGGCCCAGGATTTGCATTTCGAGCATTTGGGACTTCAGTCGGATCGAACGCACCTGTTGACGAAGGGCTGGGAGTTGCTGAGCATCTCGACGATCACTAGTGGTTCTCCGTTTACGGTGTACTCGGGAATCCAGCAAACGGGTGCGGGAACGATTGGCGCGGACCGGCCAGACCAGATTGAGACACCGGACCTCTCGAGCGCCGGCAGTTCAACGCGAGCGCGCGACGACTATTTTGGGCGAGGGGCGCACAACGCAAGTTTCTTTGCCATTCCCGTCGGGATCGCGGGGGGGACCGGACCAAACTCCGGGCGCTTTGGAACCCTCGGCCGTAATACGTTTCGCGGACCGGCATATTACGATTTCGATTTTGCGCTCATCAAGACGACCCCGATTGGCCACCGAGAAAGCGGTTTGGAGCGAGCGGACCTGCAATTCCGCGCAGAGTTATTTAATTTGTTTAACATCGTGAACATGGGGCTACCTGCGAACACCATCGAGGGTACAGGGCTTGGCATGATCAGCAAGACCACGGGAACCTCACGGCAAATTCAGTTTTCGCTAAAGCTCATCTATTGAGGCGCGTCCTGCAGCGACACAGGGTTGGGGGGAGGACAGAAACATGCGTTTCAAGAAGATTCTGCGTTCGCCAACGTCGACGAATCACAGATTGAACGCACGATCTCCTCTGATACAACCATACTTGGAGTCGCTCACTTGAAGAAACGCGTTGCAAATCTATCGGCTTCCGTCCGGCAGCGGTTGTCGAATCTGGCAACCGAACGCAAGGAAGATTTTGGTCTTGTCGTGACCCGTTACGGACTGGAACGATTCCTATATCGCCTCAGCGTTTCTCCCCATCGCGATTCGTTTGTCCTCAAGGGCGCGCCGGCGCGGATGGTTCGCTTATTTGTCGCTAGTGTCCGTCAAAAAACTGCCAGATTATGCGGCTTTTGACAAAAACGTCGATCGAAAATCCCCTACGTTTGCGCTGCCTCAAAGCCATCCAGTGATCGGGCGTATAAACCATTGCTTTTCATTGATTTGTGCTGGTGCCGGGAGGGGGAGTCGAACCCCCAAGGTACTAAGTACCGGCGGATTTTGAGTCCGCTGCGTATCGCAGTATAACTATGATAATAAATAGTTTATAGCCAATCAGATTGTGAAAATAACGGCCTGAAACCCTAGGCCTTGATCAGTCGAAACGCCGGACTCCTCACTTTAGTCCAGTGTATCCCACTTTAGTTAATTCTATTGACAACAGTGCATCGCTTTAGTAAAGTGGGTGACGTTAGTACTAAATCTACGTTGGGGGCTGGGGTGAACGAACGAGAAACGGAACTCCCATTGAAAAAAAATGACGGCAGGGAAAACGGGGCTTTGGTGACACTCGCGCTGAAAACTTTGGAGTGCGAGCAAAAGAAGCTGGCAAAACGCCTTGGCGTTTCCGAGACGCAAATCACGAAGTGGAAGCAGGGCGAGAGCATGTCTCACGAGAAGCAAACCAAGCTTCGCAAGCTCATCGGGATAGATATGTACACAGATGTGGCCTTTGTACTCGCGGCAGGCTCGGTCGAGGCGGCGGACAAATGGGGAAAGCTGATGACGTTTCTAGCGGAGCACTCCAACTCCAGCGCCACCGACGAAATGGGGTTTGAGGATGCTGCGCTTCTTACCGAGGATTTCTTCGAGTTGCACTGGCAGACCTTTCGAACTCTGAAACACATGGGTATTGCGTGGCCTCAAACCTTTCCCGCCGAACTGGAGAAGATCGACTATGAGCTCCTTGCGTGGTGGCGTTCTGACAGTCCGGAAGAGGTCGGTGACGAGGAATCAGACTCCGATGCTTTCTGGACTCTGATCTCCAGCAGCCCACACGCACACCTGATTGATTCGATCTACAAATCGTACACGGATGTGTCTGCATTTTTTACTGCAAACCTTCACCCCTTGATCTACAACGAGCACAGCGAGGGTGGGTTGGACGCCATCGGGTCAAGCCATTGGGAACTCGAAGAGATTGATGGCAATTTGCTCTCCTTGGCGGCGTCCAAACTTGATTTCGAGGACACCAATGGCTTAGTCACGAAAGAGCAGTTTGAATTGTTCCAGAGGAAGATCACGAAAAATTACGTGCGGTGGCTCACCAAGCTGAAAAAAATGGTTTACGAATCCCAGGTTCCGCTCCCAATCGAGGTGATGGATTTGGTGTCGCAATCTGCGGGAGAACTGGGCAGTGAGGCTGAGTGCGCGGGAATGGGGTATCGCTCCTTGCAGATTCACCCCGACATCTACATGAACGAACTGTTGCAAGGCATGAGGATGATTCATCAGGTGCTGCCTGCCATAATGAAAAAACTGGGGATGACCAAGGACGATTTCCACTGCGATAGCTCGGAACTCTCCCTGCCCGTCAATGCTCAGGGCTTCATCGACCACCCGAAACAGAAACCAGAAGATGAGGATGGAGACGATCGGCAGGTGCTGCCCGAGCCAAGGAAACCCTTCTAAAGGTTGAGCCTTCGTTGCAGCTAGAAACCACGTGGCAGAGAGGATGAACCACGAACCCACCATTTACGGAGCAGACGGAGATACTCGCAAAGGAGCCGCCGAGATACAAGTTCGGATCGAGTCCGGGAAGGCACCCTCATGTACCTCACACCCAGGTCACGCGCCACGAACCGGAATGAGTCCCAGTACATGTCTAGCGTTCCGGATCAGACGAGTCTATAATCCGAAACAGACGTAACATTAATCCGAATTGGACGGAGCCTTCGCCCGGCATGGACGATACCGATCACGCGCTCTATCCTCGCTTTTCCGCCGAACTGGTGGCCACCGCGCTCAAGGACACGCCGGTTGTTATGGTTACCGGGCCTCGCCAGTGCGGAAAGACCACACTGGTACGCGATTTAGTCGCGGGTAATCGCGAATTTATCACCATGGACGACGACACGGTGCTGGCCGCGGCACGCAGCGATCCAACTGGGTTAGTGCGAGCGCTCGATCGAACGACCATTGACGAAGTACAGCGAGTGCCCGACCTTCTCCGGGCCATCAAGAAGTCAGTCGATGATGATCGCCGGCCCGGCCGGTTTCTGTTGACAGGCTCGGCCAATATCCTCACTCTGCCTCAAGTCTCAGAGAGTCTAGCTGGCCGCATGGAGATCGTGAGCCTTCTGCCCCTCTCGCGGGCTGAAATCCGAGGTAAGAAGCCGGGGTTCCTCAAAGCAGCGTTCGATAGCAAACTCGGCAAACCCGCGGAGCCGATGATCGGCAAAGACCTAGTACAAGCCGTGCTGACTGGCGGTTACCCCGAAATGCTGCGACGCGGAGATCCAAAACGACGCCAGACATGGGCACGCGATTATGTAAGAGCCATCGTGCAGCGGGATGTGCGCGAGGTTGCCGACGTGGAAAAACTCGACCAAATGCCGCGTCTGCTACAGGTTCTTGCCCACCATTCTGGCCAGCTCACCAATTTCACGCAGATAGGCGGCCAAGTTGGGTTTGACGACAAGACCACAAGGAAATACGTCGCCATCCTGGAGCAGTTGTTTCTCGTTCGTCGGGTGGAACCGTGGTTTCGGAACCAGTTGAAGCGTTTGGTAAAGACGCCCAAGCTGCATTTCCTTGACTCCGGCCTGCTCGGCGCACTCTTAGGAGCTAGTGTGGAGCGGGTCGCGAAAGACCGGACAATCTTCGGACCATTGCTGGAAACGTTTGTTTTCTCTGAAGTGTTGAAACAGGCGTCTTGGTTTGGTGAGAGCTGCGCTTTATACCACTACCGGGACAAAGATCAGGACGAGGTTGACCTTGTGATTGAAACGGGAAGTGGCGCATTGGTCGGTATCGAAGTCAAGGCGAGCGCTACCGTGAATGCTGGCGACTTCAAGGGACTCCGAAAGTTGGCGGAGGCCTGCGGCGATAACTTCAAGCTGGGAGTGGTTCTCTACGATGGCGAAAGGCCGGTCCCCTTCGGCGACCTTCTAGTTGCTGCGCCAATGTCTTGCTTGTGGGCGTAACTCGAATTTTCGCGGTCTTCGGGGCGCAGTGGATGAAGGTGTAAGCGTCCAGTTGTGACCGTCTAGACAAGTGGGCGAGTTCCTTCCTTGACGTCATTCGCATCCAAGGAGAGAGCGCGCCCGGAAGGCGCTCGATTCGAGAATGCAGAGAGTTCCGGTAGAGTCCAGCAGTATCGCCAGCATCGGCTACGCTCCCCAGGAACGCGTGCTGGAACTGGAGTTTCGTCAATCGGGCGAGGTCTATCAATACTTTGACGTGCCCGCCGAGGAATACACCGCATTCCTCGCCGCCGACTCCAAAGGTACCTACGTGAATCAGCAGCTCAAACCTCGGGGATATCGCTACCAGCGGCTCCCATCCTCATCGAAATAGCTTCCCACTCTTGTTCACAAGTGTCCACATGACTAACTCATCCGGACGCTGTCAATACGGCCTCGACGGACCTTACGAAGGTGTTGCAATACGTCGTCCCACACCAGGAAGTGATGACACTTTATCGAGGTCAGTGACGACAACTCAACGCCGGAGCAAAACATGGTGCGCGCGGATAGAGTCGAACTCTCACAGGCCTTTTGAGATTTGCGGATGCCGCCGCCGCCGATGCCGTGCGAAACCTTAGTGTCCGGTTTGTGGTCTGGACCATCCCTTGACCTTCTACAACTTCCCGGCTCAAGCTTTGGCTTGGTCGCCGATTTTTTTACCTGCTAAATAGCTTGAGCACCACAGGCTGTGGTTTGGACGCTTGTATAACGTGACCCTTGCCGCCAAGGTTGATGCGTAGTCCCACCATCTTTATTCGCTTGAAAGGCGGTGCGAATCCGAAAATGTGTAACTGACGTGTAAGCCAGACCTGCTACGTAGGTGTCCCTAAACCTAAGGATTTCAGTGTGATAGATTTTCACTCGTGACCATATATCACGCGAAATCCGCTGCGTCTGCTCCAGAGGTGCATCTCATGCGGGAGCTGGCACCAGCTAGCCGCTTATTCTGTGGGCTTTTGTGCTGGTGCCGGGAGGGGGAGTCGAACCCCCAAGGTACTAAGTACCGGCGGATTTTGAGTCCGCTGCGTCTGCCAGTTCCGCCATCCCGGCTCTACTTGCAAGTGCCTTATTTTACTACATGTTTATGGCTCTGCTCGCTTTACACCTCGAATGACGAATGTGCAACTGTGTAATAAAGTGTGCCAGTTTTCGCAGATTTCCACACAGTGCGTTGTCATTTTGCCCCTGAAGCGCTTTGCCACGATTCTCGGGCTAAGAGTCCATTGCCAAGTCATAAGAAAGCACTCGCACGAGATTCTACCACTATTGTCAGCGAGTCCGATTTGGCCCGACAGTTAAACCGCTCCGTTCGCGCCCCCTCTACTGTTTCGCGGCGTGTGGGCAGGCTCGCCACGCAGCAAAATCTGGCCACCTTTAGCATCGACTCTGTCCATGCATGTTAGCCCAGAAGGAGAGGAAACCAGCTGCTAATGTTCCGCTCTTCTGGCCGACGGCTCAGACGCGCTTCCTAGAAAAGGTAACGCCCAGTTCGAAACAAACCTGCCGAGCCATGCCAACCCTTCCTTTACAAGATTAGGGAAGGGTTGCTCGTCATCGCGACAGGAGGCTGCAGGGGCGATAGAACCGTTGTCCATCGGCCTGTCGCTTCACCCGGCCAACCAGTCCCTCTACCCTTCAATCCTACCAAGGACGGCCGGTTACAGAGCACAACCGCTCCGCGAGAATTCTTTCAGTCGCAATGATCAAATTCGCGGCCAATTTGCGCTGTTATAGACAAGAACGAGCTCAGATGGCTGACGTCAGGCTTTGGAAGGGCGAGTTCGATGTTTGCTGGGCTTGCTTGCCGCACGTCCCGGGGCAAAAAGGCAGCGTTGCAATCGCATTCCTCAGGCCCACTCGTGAAACTCGACAAGGATGCTGGGTCGGCTGGCACGACTCATTTCGCGACCGTCAATAGATTCGACCACAAATGAAAAAGGAGGAAACTTCGATGAAAAATGCGCATATTTGGATCGCCACGATTCTGCTGTTAACCGCCACCTCTCTGTGCCTGCAGGCGCAGGAGCATCGGTTCCCGCCCCACGTCCACTTCAGCGGTATAATCAACGACTTTACACCGATCCTCATCGGTGCGAGTCCGTGGGAGCTTCGGGGTCTCTGGAGTTTGACACTGGACGAGCAATCTTCCACAGCTCGCTTCTCCGCAACTCTGACGATGGAGTTGTCCGACTTTGGACAGACAGTCGCAACGGTGAATGCGGTCCAGCGAGCGCAGCACACGCATCACATCACGATGACGACCAATGCCGTGACCTATAACCCGACCGACTGCCCTCCGGCTCCGCCTCCGACCCCTCCCTATACCGCACTCATCGAGCTTACGGGAACAGCGAACATCGAGGCGAATGGAAGTCCCGCGCCCTTTGGGTCTTCGCCGTTGCAGGTGTGCATCGCTGGCGGATCGAACACCGAGTTTTCGAATGTCACGCTGGTCTTTGCGGGATCCAGTGGCGCCGCCGGCCATTTTGGGCCACAAGCAATCCACGGTGTAGTTCGAAAGGTGGAGTAGCGACACAATCAGGAACCAGAGCGGCCAGGAAACTCATTGACGATTGCAGCAACGATTGGTGAACATGTAGGGACAGTCTCGTGAACGTGCAGGGTATTACTGGCTTTACTTGGCGGAACAAAATCCGAATGGGCAGTTCGGCGCGATGCTGGGACAGCATCGCGCTGCACGCCCCGGCTTCCGTTCTGGCGACTACAGTCGACCTTGATTCGCCACCAGATCAATGAGAAGTATTTCCGAGTCCTGGGATAGCCGGTCAAAAACGATCCGCCTGCTATCGGGAGTGATATCAAAGGTCCGCATAACCGCGGAAGTGCTCAGCCGAGTCAAACGCCGTGAACGCATAGTGCTGAGGTCAAGCAACCAGAAATCTTGTTCGGCTAGCGTACTTCCCAGCATGTAAACCAATCCCCTGCCGTCGGGCAGGAAACGCGCACGCACACCTTCGCGCTGTACTCTGATCTCTGGTAATTTCGCCGCCGTGCCATCCGGGTGTACAGCCAGGAGCGGCGCGAGCGTGAACACCTGTGATCCGCAATACACGATCAGGTCCCCTCGTGGAGACCACACCGGATCCAGGAACCGTCCTGTTGCTATCCGAACCGGCGCCCCTCCGTCAACGGGTAATTTGAACAGGCCTTGTCCACTGTTGTCGGTGCCGGCCACAACAATCCATTTGCCTTCAGGAGACCAGGATGCGGCACCCCGGACATCCACATTACTCGAAAGAGCACGGAGGTGCGTCCCATCCGCTGCCATCACGTGCATCTGTCGCTTGCCATTTCGCCTCAATGCGAATGCAACGTTGCTCCCGTCCGCCGAGACCCCCACTGGGGAGTGGAGCGCCCCTTCGGAACCCCTCCATATCTCCAGCGCTTTCCCATCGCGATAGCTCCACAATCCGTCAGCGCCGTCGCGCGAAGAAAGATAGAACAATGATCCACCTCCGAACCGTGGAGCCCAGGAGCGCCGCGTGGTTACTTGGAGAGCTTCGACTTCGTGGTCTTCGACTACACCATTCGTAATCGGGATGCTCCACAAATTAACCTCAGGGTTCACGACACTCGCCACAAGACGTCGGCCATCCGCCGTGGCTGCCAAGGCAGTGTATTCTTCCAAACCGGAACTCATGCGTTCCGACGTTCGCGTTTTTAGGTCGAATGCCCACAACCATGGGCCGGCCCCATCTTGACTGTGGGCGACAAATAGAACCGATCGTTCGCTGATGGGGGCTGGGTAGCTAATGTCAGTGTTTAGATGAGTGAGTTGTTCTAATCCTCCACCATCCGGTCGAATGCGCCACAGATCCATCTCGTACGTTGCCGGTCGGCCGTGCACAAAGTAGATCCAGCGGCCATCCTTTGACCAAACCTGATAGTGGTTGTGTAGTCCGGGTTCGTTTTGCAAGATTAGGCGTTGATTAGTGCCGTTCTGATCCGCCACAAATGTCGGGTCACCCGCTTCCGAGGTGTGATAAACCAGTCGGTTGCCATCTGGCGACCAGGCAACTTCGGCGGCCTTTTCGTCAATAAAATTGTGAGGCGTCCCGCCCATGAGAGGCCACAGCATGAGCCTCCTCGCTTCGGTGCCGGCGCTCCACACTTCTGATCCGTCGCCCGAAAACCCAAACGCACGGAGAGGTGAACGCATATCCCCAATGCGACCTTGAGTAAGGTTCGCAGGGCTGTTTCCGTTGGTTTGCATCAGCCAGATGTCGAACGTTCCGCTCCGGTCAGAAATGAATCCGGCGATTTTCCCGTCTGGAGAGATAGCGGGGTTGATCTCGGTTCCACCTAAGTTTGTCAGCTTGGTGAACTGCGCACCGGAAAGTGGATTTTGTACCTGTGGCTGGGGACGATTGGCAACAAACCACGCGACCAATCCCGCCGCCAGCAAAGCCGCGAGACTCCACAGCAACCAGGCGTAAGGCTTCGCCGCGGAGACGGTGGAAGGAATTGTTCGCGCACTGCTCGAATCCGTGTCGCGTTTCAATCGCTGCAGGTCAGTGCGAATGTCCGAGGCGTGCTGGTATCGCAGGTTCCGATCTTTTTCCAACGTCTTGTTGATGATCCGCTCCAGTTCCAGCGGCAGTTCGGGATTCAATCGGATAGCCGGCGCTGGTGATGAGTCAAGGATCTCCTTGAAGATAACGCCCGTACTCTCGCCGCGAAATGGCAGCGTCCCCGTTGCCATCTCGTAGAGCACTGCTCCGAATGAGAAAAGATCCGTCCGCGCATCCAGTTCCTTTGCCCGTACCTGCTCGGGCGACATATAGGCCACCGTCCCAACGGTGGCCCCAGGGCTGGTCAGATGCTCTTCAAGCGTCACCGTTGTCTGCCCCGCCACTTGCGGCTCGCTGCCCGGCTCGCGAATCAGATGCGTCACCTTCGCCAACCCGAAATCTAGAATCTTAGCGTGCCCGCGCTTGGTGACAAAAATATTGGCTGGCTTGATGTCGCGGTGGATGATCCCCGCCGCGTGCGCCGCATCCAGAGCGTCGGCGATCTCGATCCCAAGCGACAAGATCAATTCCGTTTCCATGGGGCGGCCAGCAATCCGGTGCTTCAGCGTCATGCCGTCCAGGTACTCCATCACCAGAAACGATTGATCGCCGTTCCTGCCGATCTCGTGGATGGTGCAGATGTTGGGATGGTTCAAAGCAGAAGCCGCACGTGCTTCGCGGCGGAAGCGCTCCAGAGCCTGCGGGTCGCGCGCGACATCGTCAGGCAGGAACTTGAGTGCAACGAAGCGACCGAGTTCGGTGTCTTCGGCTTTGTAGACCACACCCATGCCGCCTCCCCCGAGCTTCTCGAGGATGCGGTAGTGTCCAACCACCTTGTTCGGTTGCGCCGGAGAGGGACTTGTGGACGAGGGACTTGTCGAGGACGTAAGGTTTAGTATATCGGGCGCAGCGCCAGCCAGGAACTGACTACCCGCCTGTTCGTGGGAAGCAATCAGCGATTCCACTTCAGCGCGTAATTCCGGATCGTTTCCGCAGGCCACATCCAGAAACTTGGAACGCTCTTCGGCCGACACGCGCAACGCCTCTTCGAAAATCTGCTTCGTGCGTTCCCATTGATCCACGCTCATGGGCGCTGCCCTCTCGAAATTTCCCGATGGAGCCACGCACGCGCTGCGATCCAATCACGCTGCACGGTAGCGGGAGCAATTCCCAAAACTTCGGAAATCTCGTTCAGCGACAGCCCTGCAAAGAAGCGCAATTCCACGACCCGACTCTGTCGCTCGTCGATTCTTGCCAGTGCCTGCAGGGCGTCATCCAGGGCGACGACGTCTAGCTGCGCTCGGCGGGGCACCGCCATTGCATCCTCTAGTGATAGCTTGCAAACACTTCCTCCCCGTTTCGAGGCTCCGTGGCGACGCGCATAGTCGACCAGAATTTGGCGCATGAGCTGAGCGGCAATGGCGAAAAAATGAGTGCGGCTCTCCCACCGTGGAGGACTCATCCCTACCAGGCGTAGGTACGCTTCATGCACCACCGCGGCACTTCGCAGAGTGTGGTCGGGTCGTTCGTTGCGCAATTGGTGACGCGCAAGTCGGCGCAATTCCCTGTAGACCCGAGGTAGCAAAGCGTCAAGCGCCTTGCGGTCTCCGTCCCGCCAGTTCTGTAACAGTTGTGTGATTTCGCTCGCGGGCTCACACTCCATAGAAATTCCCCCGCTGGCCAAGTCTGGCGGGTAGAGTATCTCGCTGCCCGGTGCCTGTCAAATCCGAAGATCCCATGAGAAACCAGAAGCTCACGGACTTCCCACGAAAGAAACAGCCGAAGACCTGAGTAGGACTCTCGACGGTTTACGGCATCGTCAACAGGTCTCGGTGCGATTCTTTTTGAGGTGCGAATGTTTTTGAGGTACGAATGTTTTTCTGCCAACGCCAGATTGCCGTTCCGAACGGATAACTATCTATGGAGAAGCGGTCGAGCCGGATGTGCTCAAGAGATGAGACTTTCGTTGGATAACTATGGCGCCTCGATGCCGTAAGAATTATCGTTAAATGGGCGCAAGAACCTATCGACTCAAAGCTGAGATTCAACGGCAGGTCTGCCAACCTTCGTGGAGGGCTGTCCCAAGGCTCCTCTTGCTATCGAGGCTGGACTCCATGTCTTGTCGTCGGGTAGCGGCGAAGCGCAGTTGAAACCAGCGAAATAGAGCCATTCGTCAATGGTCGGCGATTTGGTGGGGCCAGAGGCAGGTAAGACAAGTACATTCATTCTCTATAATCTTCCCGGCTGGTGTCGTACCGGAGGCGGCTCCAGAGTTACCATTTCAGGTCATCGAAATTTGTGTAGTTATGGATCGCTAGTCTTCCCAAGGACTTAAGCTCTAAAAATCCGCTGCGTCTGCTGTAACGCAATTATCTTGTTTATTTACTTATAGTTAAAAGGTCGGTAGCATCCGCTTTTGAGTCCGCTGCGTCTGCCAGTTCCGCCATCCCGGCGATTCGTTCAAACTACTGATTATACAGCTTATTATACGCCACGTGCCTTCGTCACTTAAAACGACAAATGTGAAACTGTGCAAGAAAATGTGAAAGTATTCGAGGATTTGCACAGCTCGTTGTCATTTTGTGAATCAAGTGCTTTTCCGCCCTTCTCGGGCTAAGATTCCCCTCGGCACAAAGCTAAAGAGGGCACCTGGGCGACATTTTACCACCCATTGCACTCGCAGCCCCATACCTAAATCATGCCCTCGCTCCCCTTCCTGCGGACGTCCGGTTCGCGCGGAGGCGGGTTCCCTGCCGCAGATATGCCTTGCTG
This sequence comes from uncultured Acidobacteriota bacterium, assembly GCA_963842075.1. Taxonomy (GTDB): domain Bacteria; phylum Acidobacteriota; class Terriglobia; order Terriglobales; family Acidobacteriaceae; genus Sulfotelmatobacter. Next base: position 14,642 of record CAWJFA010000033.1, read on the forward strand.
ATTCGTTGGTTGGCTAAGCGATAATTGTGCTGCCAGCAACCCGGAGAAACTGACATGCCAATCGATCTGACAAAACCGCAGCGCCAATTAGCCCATCACGTTCTCTTGTTCGACCGGCCTTTGTCCGCTGAGGTCGCAGAGGCGGTTCAGCGAGCAACCCTTGCTTGCGCCGAAAACGGCCTGACCTCAACTGGGATGATTGAGTTTTTCTGTGGTCTGCATCTCCAGTTCAAAGAAGAATTACAGACCCACTTCCGTGAAGACGTGGGCGCATTGGTAGAACGCATTTTCCCAAAGCACCGTTTTGGGGATAAGGGACTCGTTACCGAGAAGGTGCTTGAAAACGCCGCAACCGACGAGGACTCAAGCTTCGGATATTCCGTCGTGCTATCGGATAGCTTGATACGACTCCTGTGGACAGCGACTCGGCTGGCGGGTGCTGTTGGCAGGAAAACATCTCTGAAGGACGTAATTGCTGCCATTACCCTCGATGACGACTGGGTTGGCGAACTTCAACGAAATGGGGTCAGTCCAAGGGGCAGAGTGCGGGACTTCAGAGACGTTCTAAGTGTCGTTTTTTTCGCAACACTTCATGCACATGGCAGTTGGCCTAAGAAAATGGAATTCGACGTTGACGAGAGAATACAACCACCTTTTGCCGCTTTGGTGAAGACGCCCTCTGGTGGTTTTGCCGCCATGAAAACTGCAACAATGAAGTTGAACGGAGTGCTAGTGGCTGAGATTTCTTGGCCCGACCGCTCCGAAGTCACCGCTCCTGTCGAATTGCAGCGCAAGAACACATTAGAATTTGAGTTCGACGGCCCACAGTTTGGCAGCATGGAAGTGACTATCCGGGCAGTCTCCCAGAAAAAGCCCGTCGATTAAAGGGCCTGTTCCCCCGAATTGCAGGCCTCAAGAGTATCTACGAGGATGGCGACAGGAAACTGGACTGACGGAATGGCCGACGAACCTTCAACAATTTCAAGGCGGATAGCCTTTCGGCGTGGGCTCCAAGTTGCGACGTTAGGAGCCATAGCCGCATGGTGGTCGCTATGGGATTTACAACGACATTCAGTACTGATTGCAAAGCTGGCAGTTCGGTTCGCCTGGAGCGATTCTGCATTGCTAGAACGCCTTCTGTTTTTTGCGTTGCCTATCGGAATCGTCTTCGTGCTTCAGCTAGTCTGCTATTCCCTCGATAGGACTTTAATGGGGCGAAGATGGACTGCTACTGACCTGCTGCGGCTGGCGCTCTGGCGTACGGTCTCTCCGACCCTCGCCATGCTGCTCGTGGCCACAGGTTACGATGCAATGTACGGCAGAAGACTAGCGGCGATTTTTTGGCTCATCTTCGCTGCCATACTTGCAATGGTTGGCACATTCCGACTCAGAGTGGCCGAGGGAATCAAGCTTCAAAGAGTGAAATCCGGCGAACTCTACAAGCGGGCTTTCGTCATGGCGAAGGACATGCGGACGACCCTAAAGCGTGTGTATGTCGTTCCGGCTGGGAGAGGACATCTGACCAATGCCTACGGTCTCTCAGAAAGCATCGCAGTCACCGATAACTATGGCAAGTTTCTCGACAGGGCCGAACTCGATTTTGTCATCGGGCATGAACTTGGGCACGTGAAGGGAAAGCATGGCCGGAAAAAACTGTTGATAATGACCACCATTTTCGCCACTCTTGCAGTCATTTGCTTCTTCTTCCCTCCTGCACTGATTCGATTTCGCCCTGTCCTCGATTTCTTCCTGCTGTTGACGCCAATTCTGACGTTTTACTTCTTTTCCCGGCGCTTTGAGTATGCAGCCGACAAGAGCAGTGTTGAATTCACGCACGATGCCAAGGCGGCGATTCGTGCGCTCGACAATCTGTACGATTTCACTCAGGCACCCACCCGCTACAACAGAATTATCGAGGTTTTCCTGACGCACCCTTCGTTGGAGCATCGGGTTGCCGCAATTAGTGGAATGGCCTCGGAGACCGTATTATGCACTGTTGACCCAAGAAAATTCAGTGACCTGTAATCAGCGGCAAATATAATCGGGCGGGTCGGGAAAGACTCATGAACTACATCAAGGGCATCCTCAATCGATTAACGGCAATATTCGTTGCGGAGTTTGTGTTCCTTCAGCCAACTCTTAACCTATCAATTTCAATCTAAATATATCGGCAAGACAATTCTTACGATCATTCGAAAAGCGGCTTGGTCGTCCCAGTGGCTCCTGCATAGTAACGTGACGAAGCTCCGTCGGAGAACAACCTCATGCGAATTCCTGTTTCCGCAGTCGCTTTCGCGCTCTTCATTCCTGGCGGTACCAGCCTCTCCCCAGAGCGTACCCGTCCCATCTCTCGACCCTCAATTAACGGTGACCATACGCAATAATCAGTCGAGCTTTCACATTGGGGAAATCATTCCTCTAGACTTGGCGTTTACCAGTTCCTCGCCCAATACCTATCAACTGGATACGGCGACCTACGACCGTAGCGGCAGACTTGGTGAAGATCAATTCGTGGTCGACCCCAGTAACGGCTCCGACGATCCACTCCAGCTGTACTTCCACTCGTACAAGGGGTTCATGATGGGCGGCCTGAGGGGATTTAAAAGTCTTTCCACAACGCCAGCGACTGTTCACGCTGATTTGAATGAATGGATTCGCTTCAAAACTCCTGGCCAGTATCGGCTCACCGTCGTTTCAAGGCGCGTGTCGAAAGTGGGCTCCAATGAGTTCGGCAACCCCACCGTCACCTCGAACTCAGTAACGTTGACGATTCTGCGAGCAACGAAGGAATGGCAGGACGCGACACTCAAGTCTGCCATCCAGTTTCTCGACTCAACTAAGCCACCCGCGGTCCCGGCATTGAATCCGGCTGATTCGCGGACGCAGGCCGTGAAAACTCTGCGTTACCTGGGCACGCCCGAAGCGGCTAGGGAAATGGCGCGCCGCATAACCGGCACGGTTTCAGATTGGGATTTTGCCGCTGGGGTCATGGGATCGCCAGCGCGCAGCGTTGCGCTGGCGGAGATGAAAAAGCTGCTCGTCGATCCGAATTTCCCTGTGAGCGGGCGTTTCCTGGGCACGATGTCTGTGCTGGCGTTACCTGATGGAATCGTCGATAACATACCGGAAGAGAGAGAAAAGATCGAAACGCAATTTCGCCAGGAACTGGTGTCTGCGCTCCCACAAAAGCAGGGAGCCGCTCTCGCTGTCAGCAATAACACGATCATCGGGACCGCTGGTAGTTCTCCACTACCCGCCGATGTCAAGCGAACACTAACCCGTCAACTCGTGGCCACCTTCGACAGTCTCTCCTCTCAGGAGCAATACATACTCCTGGAATTCCGGTGGTCCACACTCGACCATGAGGAGATGCTTCCCCTGCTCAAGAGAGTCGAGAAGAAGGAATCGGATGACATGCAGTCCAAGTTAGCGAGCGCAGCGGCTTTGAAGCGCTGGTATGAGATGGCGCCCGACGAGGCGCGTCCGGTGGTCATCCAGGAAATCGTGCGCCCTAAGCCACGCTTCAGCGCCAGAACTCTCGGCATTCTTCCCGACAAAGAACTACCGGAGGCAGATCAGCCCTTGGTGGAACATCTGACGCCGTCATCGGACTTCTGGGCTAGTTCCAACTCTGCATCCTTGATCCATCGCTACGCCACGCGCGCGGCAGAACCGAAAGTCATTGCCTTCCTCGACCCTGAAGTTGGGAAATTAGCCTGTGCCATTCAGGCGCCGCTGCTCGCCTACGTTCTAAAGCATGATCCTGAGGTAGTCAGGCCGCTTCTCGAACGAGCCATGGAAGCGAGAGGAAAGGAAAAGGGATTTACTGCGTGCAATCACGCTCTCTTGACGGATGTCGGCACACTGCAAAGCAACAATGTGCTTCAGGAGATCGCGATAAAGAGCCTGGACGACCCCGATCCTGAAGTGGTCGGTGATGCGGCGTCTTACTTGAAGCAATTTGGTTCGGCATCGGCCGAGAACGTTCTGTGGACCCGCATGGTCGCGTGGAGTGAGCGTTGGAAGGGCCACGAGAAGGACTTGCAATCCGTCCCAGGCGAGAACATGAGCGCCATGTACGAATCGGCGGCTGGTTCCCATCTCGTCGAGGCTCTCGGCGCCGGCCATGGCTGGCTGCCGGACGAGGCGAAGCTGGGCCGCTTGATCGGTCTGAGTGTAACCGCCACTCAAAAACAACAGGCGGAACAATTTCTCAAAGCTTGGCAGACGCGGCCCTGGCCCATCACGTTCATGCCAGTTGTGGGGCAAGTCCACATCGCACAATTCCAGGAGACTTCAATTGAATCCGCGAAAGAGAAGCTGCTTCAGTTCCCACCGGGAAGCGCGTTCGAATGGATCCTGTTTGGGCAAGAGGGCGAACAAAAAGCTCTTGAGGAAATGTCCCAGTTCGCAAACGAGCACAGCTTGAAACTCGCCGCCAAGAACGCTCAGAAGTGACGCCCAGACCTTGCGCTTCATTCAGGCGAGACCTATCCCTAGACTCTGCCCCTGTTCTTGCTCGGCATGACGCTCACCGCGACTGGGAGCAGGCTCGATCTTCTGCGCGGTTGGTTCTTGCTGCTGGCCAGGTATTGCCGTGCGCTGCGTCAAGTCGCGACTGAGATCGCGTGCGATCTCGCTTCTGTCGTTCGTGTAGATTTGTGCGTCATATTGTCCACGCGACACAGACACATACGCAAAGCGGTTGTTGACTAAGAACTCGCTTTTCTCCGTGTCCACGTGGATCAGCACGCGGTCAGCAGTCTGGCCTTGGCTGCTGTGGCTCGTCACCGCGTAACCGTGATCGAGATGCGGATGCTCGCGGATGTTGAACGCGACCTCGCGGCCTGAGTCCATGCGGATTTGCAAGTCGCCGGTGTCGTTGATTTTCTCGACGGTGGCCAACTCGCGATTGGCAACGTGCAAGTCCTTCGATGGCGCTGTGAACTGGATGCGGTCGCCTTCGGAGAACGCGCGCTCGGTCTCGTGATACACGGCGACTCCTGCCAGTCGGCGCGGATCGTAAGTCTGATGCTCTCCGTTCTCGACGCTCGATGGTGACGCGGTTCTCTCGCGAATCTACCTGCTCCACACGCGCGTACTCGCCTGGCTCGATGCCCAGCACTTTGCTGCCGCGCGTATAGCGAACCACGTCCCCTTCCCCGTACTGCGCGGCCCATTGCCGATCGGCTCCCGTCATGTCCTGACGCGAGTCGAGCACGCGCAGCTTGTGCTCGTCTTGGCTCACGTCGCCACGTTGCTGCATCTCGCGATGGATCAGCCCATTCAGCTCGCGGCGTGATTCGTTGTCCGGCGAGATCACGAGTGTGCCTTGCGGCTGTCGCGCGTACTCGCGCGCGATTTCGCTGAATCGGTCCTCGCGTCCGACGATCTCATGCACGCGGCCCTGTTGGTCGAGATTGTCAATCGCTCCGAACACGTCACCGCGAGCAAGCTGTTCTACGGCTTCCTTGAGTGCCGGGTCTTTCTGCCGCACGATTTCATCCAGACGCGCAGTTTGCATCCCTGCCTGTTGTAGCTGGTGGTACGGTTTGCCAGCTTCGACGGCTTCATGCTGGCGCTTGTCGCCCACGAGTAGCACCCGGTCCTCGCCGTGCAAACGATGCAAGAACTCGTTCATCTGTTTTGTGCTTGCCAAGCTCGACTCGTCGAGCACATAAAGCCTCTTCTGTCCCTCGTCGGGCTGCTCCTCGCGGCGAAGATGCCGCTGCAAAGTCTCCGACTCGATGCCCGATTCTGCCAGCTTGTGCGCCGCGCGGGACGTAGGCGCAAGCCCACGAACTTCGTAGCCTTCCTGTTCGGCGGCCTCGTGGACAGCAGCTAGGGAAGTAGTTTTGCCCGCGCCTGCCACACCCTCTAGCCCCATGATCTTGTCCTGGCTCGATACGATTTGCTGTACAGCAGAGTGTTGGCCGGTGTTCAGATGCGAGTATTTTTCTTCCACCTCGCGCCACGTTTCCGAACTTACCATCGGCTCGTGCCGGTTCTGTCCGTGTCGCATATAAGCGATGTTGTCCCGCTCATATCCGATCATTTCTTCCGTAGTAAACGCGCGGCTCGGCGATCTGCTTTCCACCTCAACCAAATCACGCGATTGGATACGATTCTCGAACTGGTTGTGCACTTCGGCGAAACTGGCGTCGCCCATCGAACGCTTCAACGCATCGCGCATGAGTTCGCGTTCGTCGGTCACCGCGTGGCGCTCCAGATTTTTCTCCTGCGCGTAGGTCAGCGACGATTCAATGTGCTGCTGCTTCTGCTCCGGGTTTTGTTGTTCCACCTGGCGGGCCTGTGCCTCACGCACTACGTGCTCTGGTTGCTGGCCGAACTGCGCGGCCATTTCCCGGTGCCGCTGTTGCATCTCTTCGTGCGTGATCGCAGGCAGTTTCTCGTCGCGTGTTTGGTGCGCGGCGATCTGCGCCGCGCCTGCGCCTCTCACACCCTGCTCGGCGAGATGCTCCTGGATTTGGCGGCTGCGCAGACTCGACGCCTCCAGATATTCACGACTGTATCCTGTGATCTCCGGCTGTCCGCTCTTGCCCGTCTCGATCTCGTAGCCGTGCTCCTTTAAGCGTAGCGCCAGCTCCGAGCGATAGATCGCCGTCGCATACTGCTGCGAGCGATAAAGCTCGTGCGGTTGCAGGGCGCGCGTCTCACCGTTCTCTGTTTCCGTGAGATTGAAGAACACGACATGTGTATGCAGTTGCGGCGCCGCGTAGCCATCCACGGGCCGCGCGCTGTCATGCTCGAAGCTGGCTGCAACCCATTTGCCCGTGGTCTCTGCCGGATGGTTGCCACCGATCCGCGCCTGCACATACTTTTCGAGTTCATCAAGAGCAACCTCCACGCTCTCGCGATGTGCCTGGCGCACCTTCTCGTCACCGCCTACCAGCGCGGTTAGCGAGACGCTTTTCGGTGCGGAGAACGTAGCATCCCAGCCCGCGCGGTGCTCCATCGTGCTCACGGTTTCGCCCCGTTCGTTGGTGTACTCACGCGCGGCCTGATAGCGCACCAGTTGCTCGCCCGACATCGGATGCTGCCCGTTGGCGAGTCGCGCGAAGTGATCTTCCTGCACATCACCACGCAAGCCCCACTCCTCGGCGAGTTTGCCGTGCCACTCGCCGCGTATCCGGTCGCCTTCGGAGTAGTAATTCCCCTGCGCGTTGGCGAACTCCTCTTTGTGATACGCCTGCGCCTGACCTGCACTCAGCGGCTTGGAGATGGTCAGCATACTTCTGCTCCCTGTGGTGTTGGTTTCTCCAGCACGCGCCAGAGATTGTTTGCTTGCCCATGAAACAGCAAGGATCGTTCTGGATCGGAGTCCGCTACTACGTCGAGTGCTTCAGCACATCGTTCTACGGCCCACTCGAACACCTGATGCGAAGCTAACAGTGCCAGCGCATGCATCCCGCTCTGCGGCGTATTTCCGTCCAGCACTTTTCGGACGCGCAACCTTTGCAATGATTCCGGCCACTCCGGTTTTCCAAAGGGAACCGAAAACGGATGCACGATCTGATTGCGGATTTCGATCAGTGCCTCCAGGTCCTGCTGTAGCTCCTCCGTGAACGGATACAGCTTCAGCACGTCTAGCAAAGGTTCGACGCCTGCGAGTATCTGGATGCTGGAGCTGTCTTTCAGTAAGTGCTGGTGCTCGATCAGAAACGCCTCTACACCCGCCATGAGGACCGGCAGACCGGCATAGACCCAGCGCGATGTTTTTGTGGGATCGTCGGCAACGGCTTTGGCTGATTCGCGGAACACTAGCTCCACGGCATGAAAATACATCGTGGAGGCCGTACCCCAACCCCCTCCCTGACGATTGCGAAGCCGCTCCACGCGTTGTTTTCGCTCGCTCATTTCACTCCTACTCGAAGTACGGCTCTTGCCCAGCGGCGATGCGTGTTGATTTCTCAGGCTCACGCGGCTTGCTCTCCGGTGACGGCCGTTTCCCGATCTCGATCAGCCGCGCCGGGCTTTGGCGAGCCATGAAGCTGGGCTGTTTCTGCGGCAGTTCGATGCAGGGAAAGCTCAAAGGCACCACCAGATTGCCGCTCTTCACGTAACCATGCATGTCGGACAAGCCCGCGATTTCCGTGGCCTTCACCAGCGGCTCGACCGTGCGCTCAAGCTGACGAGTGCGCGCGCCGCGCCGCATGTCGCGAAAGATGCCGTCTTTGCGGATATCCCTCAGCCGCTCGGTCTCCACCTCGCCGATAGCCTGGCTGATCCATTTTGCGGAATGGTCCTCGTTGGCTCGTAAAAAGATTTTCGTCGAAGGCCGCGAGAGCATCGCGTCCGCTTTGCCCCCGTACAACTCCTGTAGCTGGCTGCATCCTGGCAGACCCAGCACGATCGGATTTGTTACGTTCCGCTTTCCCGTCATCACCGCGCGCAACTGTGGCAGCGCGTGCAAACTTTGCAACTCGTCGAAGATGAGCCACACCGGGCGCATTCCCGGCTTGCCCTGGTTCATCGTGCGCAGCACCAGCATGTCGAGCCACATGCTGATCAGAGGCCGCAGCCTCTCGCGAAACTCCGGCGGACTGGTAATAAAAAGCCAGCCTTGCCGCTGTTGCGCCCACTCCAAGGCCGTCCAACCTGTTTTCGTTTCTCCCTTGCGGGGCAGCAGCTTCAGCGCATTGCTCACGCTATTCAGTGTTGCGATCGTTCCTCCGCGCTGTGGCCCTGCGTCGGGATAGATCGCCGCCGTATGTTCGATGTTCTTCAACCTCTTTCCCAACTCGCGCTCGTCGCGCAAGATGGCAAGCAACTCTTGCGGAGTTCGTTTCGGATGCTCGATCAGCAAGTGCGCGAAGATTTGGCACGGGACCATCATGAGATTCGTGCGCGGATCGTCCTCGAACAGCGCCGTCACCAGGCTCTCGGCTTCCGCCTCGTGCCGCACTTCGTCGCACGGCGACCAGTACGGCATTCGCTCGTCCAGCGGATTCAGGATCACATCGCCGCGCGCTGGATCGTAAAACTGCGGCGTGTATTCGAGCACCGGATCGTACACCACCGCCGTTTCCCCGCGCCCTTCCACCTGCATGAGGATTTGCCGGATCAAGCTCCATCGGCCCGCTTCCGCCTCGCCCATCATCAGGAAGTGCGAACTCTCCCGCTCCCGCGGCACTCGCACCCTTGTGCCATCGCATCGCAACAAAAATTCCTCCAGTGTGCGCCGTTCTTTCGTCAGGAACCCGATTCCGTTGGATTGATTGATCCCATTGAACGCCGCCGCCGTCATCAGCTCCGGGCCTTTGATCCTGCGCCCGTACTTCAACACCCGCCGACGCTCCTGGTCCCACGGAAGCGCCACCGAGAGACCCAACAGCAGCACGCTCGCTCCCACCTTCCACACCGCCGCCCACAACAACACCCACGGCGATTGCCCTTCATAAATCGCCCCCTCCAACCACCGCCGCAGTTCCGCGTTGTCATACGTCCCGCGCTCCCATGCGATCTTCACCTTGCCCGACAACACCGCCGCGTCGCTCAGGTCTCGATCCACCGCAGCCCGCTTTTGTTTACCCTCGACCCGGTACGCGATCCGATACGGCGCGCTCTTCCCCCACAGCCGCGTTTCGGTGCCCAGGTAGATCCGCAGATAGGCTTGCTGAAAGTACGTCCATTCCCGCGTGTACTCATACCCTGCCGCCGCCAGCAAGGCCACCACTCCGAGCGCCAGCGCCGTGATCGTCCACACCGGCTTGGCGCTCGGCCAGCGATAGGTTTCGTCTCGTCCCCACACCCGGCTCATGGACACACCTCCGCCTCACTGGTCCCCTACCTATCTAGGAACCCGCGAACCGGAGAAACGATCCAAATATTTTAGGATTTTTCTTCTGGCTGCCCTTCCGACTCTGCCGCCTGCGCCAGTCGTTCCCGCGCCTTCTTCAGCTTGTCCGAGTCGGCCCGGTCGATCAACCGTTGCATCTCCTCCGCTGTCGGCTTCTCTCCGTTCGCCAGCTTGAACAGCATATTGAGCAGGATCGCTCGCAACGCCACCAGCTCGGCCATGAGCGCGTGGCCGGTCCCGCCCGCATCGGTGGATTTCACCTCCTGGCCGTTCACGCTGGCCAGCAGGGTCTCCCGGCACCACTCGCTCAGGGTCAGCCCGCGCTCCCTGGCCGCTGCCTCCAGTTGCGCGAACTCCTCCTCGCTCACCTTCGTGCCCAGAGTCTTGGTGCGGAGCGGCGGCTTCACCACACAACACCGCCAAGGCAGGAAACGACCGACGACAAAGGGAGGAACTTCACCGGACTAACCTCACTGCATCCCGGCCAGAGTTCCTCTATAGTGAGCTATCCGGCTAAAGGAATCAACAAGTTCACCACCGTTAACCTGCGGTGGCCGGGCAGAAACCGGTAGAAACGGATTTTCTCTGAGCCGCCCTGTTTTCAATAGGTTCACGCACAGCAACCGCAGGTTGCTGTGCAGCTCCCGTTCCGGGGTGACGCGTCATTCCTCCACCCGCTGCGCAGCAGCGCCAAACTCTCATTCCAACCTGGCAACTCACCTTCGAACGCGGCTTGGCAAGGGCAGTCCGTGGCTTTGAGTCCCTCCCTCTCCACCAAAAATCTAGTTTTCCCATTAACACTGGCTAAATCGCCACCTATCAGAGACCTCAAAATGACCCCGATTTTCAGAATCCCAGTGAGACTGAGCTTTCTGACCCCTCTTTTCGGCCACTTTGGGTAGCCGGACAGGTAGCCGTACCATAGCGCGGGCCTGCCGGAGAAGCAAACCACACGGACGTGTGGCCGTCCCGTGAGTGATGTGGGCTGCTTTAGCAGCGATTCAAATAGAGCCATAGTGGATTCACGTTTCGCACGTTACCAACGTTTCCTTTCCGTGTTTCTCGGCAGCCGAAATCCGTGTGAAGATTACGCTAAGGAGAGTGATATGCCCCTCAGAAGACTCAGTGACATCAAACGGACAGACGGCATGGTGTCGATAGGGTCCATGTCGAAACGGATAAAGGTGGACGACCGCGAGGTCTGGGCAAGAGTGTCTCGCCTCGGGCACAAGGCAGAGGTGACGTTCAACTATATGCCCGACCTGAAAATGGGCACGCTTGTCGATTACGAGGATCACAGATTTCGAGTTGAGCGTGTGGTGGAACTTGGTCTACGTGAACAGATTCGGCTGGAATGCTCGGTGGCGTGATTGTGCCCTTGGCAGCCTAGCCTTTTGAGCAGGAGATGTCCCTCATGAACAACGAATCCTTTTTCAGAATAGCGGCTGCTGAACACCTCGGATACATAAAGGGTGCTGTTCAGGCACGAGCGGAGCGGTTCAAGAACGGCGCACCAACGCTACGTGATCAGGTGCGGCACTTGGCTAATTGTTGCGGTGCTTACTTGGTGGGTTCTTCGACTCTTGGATGCTACAAGTTTGGATATGGTGCCTCACTGCGTAATGGCATCGGAAGTCATGTGTATCCGTTCAAACTCGATGTAATCCTGTGGTGCGAAACCGACGAAGGCAGGGAGTTGGCCGAACAGCTACGCGGCCTCTTCCGCACGAAGTCTTGCAAGGTGAACGATACTTCGGGCGAATGGTTCAAACTGAACGAAGAAGACCTTGAGACCCTGAGAACAAAGTTTCAGTTCGTGACCGATTTGGTTGGCGGTACGAGCGGGCAAGGGTAGAGGGTGAATGGGTTCCTTGGCCCCACAAGGCGCAATGACTTTCACTCTCTCACCTGATTGGGACGTCCTCGTTTTGGAGGACACTGACGAGCGCATCGCCTGGTTCAAGGAGCGGCTTCCCCGCGCTACCTACGCCAAAACAGCCGTCGCTGCCATCACGGCCCTCAATGCCAACTCCTACCGAGTCGTGTTCCTCGATCATGATCTTGACTGGATGCACGCGGCGGATAACAGCATCGTGAAAGGCACCGGGAAAGAGGTGGCAGCCCACCTGAAGAAGATCGGCTTCACGGGGATCGTGGTGATTCACTCTAAGAATGAGGAAGGGGTCAAGGTGATGACGCGCATCCTACCGTCAGCCAAGGTCGCCCGGTTTGGCGAGTTCGATGTGACTGTCGGCTAATTTTGCATGGTGTTTGGCAGCATTTGGACTCAAGTTGGACTCAAGTTTTTCTCCGGCGGTTCAGGCTCTTTCATCATCGAATCCAACGCACATCCTTTCCGAATTGAAACCACACCAGCACGTTTGGTGAGTTTTTGGGCATTGAGAAGCTGCGCTTAACAGGAATATATGGGGCAAATGCATCATACAGAGCCAGGCTTCCCACTTGGTCGCTGCGTGTGTGAATAATCAAAACTCCCGCTTCCATTCCGTTTGTGGCCTCCGGTTCTACCGTTGGGTCCATAGCCGCTATCATCGGCCCGAATGCGGCACAATTCGCTGCGACACCAGCAGGATCAGCGAGCTGGCGAATTATTGGCCCCGACGCTCCGCTATCTTCGGGCGCAGTAATCTTTATCTGGCAGGACGTGTCTTTCCCGATGGTGCGCCTGAACCCCGCATACGCCGCGTAAATAACTTTTATATGCTCGTATGCAGGCTCGTATATGCGGATGTTGTATTTTCTGTCCTCAATATCCGCAAGTAACTTGGCTCTTTCCTCACGAAGTACGCGGTTGTCCTCATAGAGCGTGGCATGATCGTTGTAGATTGCCTTTATGTAGGACCAGCAAAATATCGGGAGGTAGTAGATCAACAGTGCTATAAGCGCGACCCTCGTTCCAAGTTTTACCTCCTGCCAATGATCTTTCACTGCGCCCCTGCCTCTTTCGGAGAGGACAATGATGATCCCGACGACAATAATGAGAAGCGGAACGACCCATACCTGATGAAACCCAAGCCACGTGGTTCCAATTGCCGCAAGAAAGGAATCCCGTGCCGGCGCCAAAAGGCCGATGAAGTACTGCATCCACTTGGGCACCAGAAGGCATTCGATAAAGATGAGAACTGCCACAGCCCCAAGAACCTTGAGTGCTCGGACGAACCCCTTCTTGAGACTAATCGCCACGTCAGACATGATTTGCATGGAGAAAGTATGCACAAACCTGCGTACGGGCGGCGAAAATATACATGCTGATGTTGCTGCGCCGAGGTACCGTCACTGTGGCTTCCTGACACGCATCCCGTTTTTCTCAACGAACGAAACCGCAGCCCATTCGGGAAAAGCTCATGTTACACGGTCATATTCTCTGTTTGCTTTTTGGGTTTGCTTTAGCGCTGCGTACGCATCGCCACGTTTCACGTACAAGTCTGGTATTACGGTTGATTCAAAGTTCTTTGCTTCGATTAGGAATTGCTTCGCAAAATCTGCATAGTGCATTGCAGGAAAAAACAGCGCTCTCAACTTCTCACACAAAGCATCATCGGGAACTGCATCGTACTCCGGGTATATTCGACGAAACTGATCAATGTTCATCAAAAAGACCGCAGACGAAAGAGTTTGTCTGATCGATGAGCTGATGTCCTCAATTGCCTTTGGGTAGTTGTGCAGTTTCATGTAGGCGTCAGCCCGATTGTCGTATGAACCGCACGATTCTTTGCACCCGATTGCTATTGACTGGGTAAAGTCCTGAACTGCCGATTGATACTCCCCCAATGAGACTTTCGCCAGTCCTCGATCATTGTAGGCAATCCGCGCCGCCTCGCCCGTAGGTATTAGTTCCAACACCCTGTCGTAGTCCCGGATCGCTTGGCGATACTCCTTCAGCTTGGAGAAAGCAATTGCTCGAAGTGCGTAGGCTGAACCAAATCTTGAGTCGAGCGCTATTGCCGTCGTCAGTGAACGAACGGCAGTGCGATGAGCCTCATCGAGCGCCAGGCACGGAGGTGTTCGAGGCACAACCTCGTCCAAGCACTCCGCATTCTTTTTAGACATCATCCCACCCAAACGGCCAACACTATACAACTCACCAATAAAGAACTCAGGGAGCGGCGAACCTGGATCGAGCGTGGCCGCCCGGTGGAAAGCGTCGAGCACCGCGCTATAGTCGGAGTCCAAATCGAAACTATAGAAGAAAGTTAAATAAAGCCCGCGATACAGAGGCGGACGATAATCTTGAGGAAACCGACGTTCCAATGTATCTATATCTGCTTGAGTCCACACGCAGGGTTGTGTAGTGGTGGTCGGCTTTACGTTGCCGTCATTGAAGACATCTTGGGCATTTTCGTAAGCCTGACTCAGCGCAGAATCCAAGTCGCGCATCGAATCGTCGAAGCGTCCGTTTTCAAACTCAATTTTCGCTTTTAACGCATAGTGCTCCCTCAGTGTGGAATAAGCGGTTGATTTCGATTGCTCATGCAATGAAACAGCGTGGGTGATGTCATCGAGGATTTGGGTCGAACTTGCACGCTCGTAGCAAGACAATGTCGCTCGTAGCAGATAAAAATCTAAATTGGTCGGCTCAAGACGAATCAGTCCAGTAAGTTCCTGGATTGCCGGTGCAAGCGTTTTCGGATCGTGCGGGTTTGCTGCGCTTATTGCTTTGCTCTGCACGAACTGCAAGGACGCCGGAGACGGCGGCGGCGGCACCGGAGCCGGTCCGCCTGCCAATTCGGGTGGTTCAACGATACGCTGAAATCGATTGTCGCGACTGTCGGGCATTTTCTGACCCGACGTTGCCGATTGCGCATCTATCAGTGGTACGAACGACAATTGAGCGCAGCACAAAGCTATGACAGCAAGTCGCATCGTCCAACCTTCTTCCGCACTGAAATACTGCTTCCGAAAACCCTGACATCAAGCTGCGTGTTTGGAGCAACTGGCTGTCGTCCGACTTCTGTGGTGCTTTCCGTATCACATTTTTGTGCTTGTCAAAAAAGACCAGTGATGCTGCGGACGTTCTGTGTAACATCGCTTCAAATCTGAGCGAAAAGTGTCGGGTATGCCAGCCATCGGACCCGAAACGCGGAGCGCACTTTCTCTGACAGGTACCCGTAGATCAAGTCACCATTGGGTCCAACTTCAACCTCCTGTGAAGGACTTGCATACATTCGCCGATGGCTTGCACCTCAGGAAAGAGATTGGTTGTGACCGGGCCAGTGGACCCCGCGCCGTGAAAGGCATTGTCTAGAATCTTTTGTCTGAGGATTATCACTTCCTTGAGGTCGGTGTACTTGATCAGATCGGTGAGGAAAGCCGTCCGATGATTCACGAAGTCACGGTCCGCCCCGAGCGGTGCCTGATCTGGCGTCTGAACCAGTTCTTTCCCTCCCGGCTCTCCCATGCGAATCAAGTAGGCAGCATTCATGTTGTTGATCACCGGGTAGAAGGCCGTCCTCAAGTCCTTCTGGCGATTCCTCCACTGGTAGGCGACATTGATCAGCCCACCAACGACCCCACCGCCAATGAACGACACCACTAATGGACCCAGTTCCATGACGCCGCATTATAGCGCGGCAACTCCTGAGCAGACTTGCTTGATTTTGTGATCCCAATCAACGCAGGAGTTCTCGAATCGCCTGATCCTGAAATAGTTCTATAGAAGTAGCTCGTATACTCCTGAATTCAACAAGCGTCTTCGCTCCGCCTGGAACTCCTTGCCATGTTGATCGTCTGCGTCGGTTTTTCCGGTTGCGTGCAGGTTGGCGTGAATCAGTTCGTGAAGAAGGGATATCCTCAAAACACTCGGAAACTGAAACAGTTCAGAAGATAAAACTATGGAACCCATCTGGGCACCGGACGGGTAAAAACATGCAGTAGCTTTTAGGTTTTTGTTGTTCGAGGTCTCAACAACGATGGTGATCTTACGATTATCGAAACACTGCCTTTGGTAGTCACCCAACCATACGCATGCGTCCTCGACTGACGCCGGAGACTTTGTAAGGCATCCATCTTCAACGTGCGTCTGCATCAGTATCCGTCCCACTGCCACATTTAATTCCGTCTGGTTCTCAAGCGGTTTTAGCAAGGCATCGAAGTCTGTGGTAGGGTGCAGATGGTCCTTCAACCATTCTTCGGCCTGCCAGCGTTCGAAATCTCCGAGTTCGCTCAAGAAAGTTGCGCTGTCCGCGTCGGGCGAGCTACGGACAAACGTCAATCGGAGCCTTCCGTCATCGAGTCGATAGATGTGCGCCGATTCGCTCACTTGGTTCTCCAACAAAACTCTACACGAATCAAGCCGCGCAGGTCGCGAGGACCTGCGCGGCGGCGATCTGGTTGAGGTAATCGGCTGCACGCTGAGCATGAGCGGCTGCAGCGAAGATGGCACGGTTGTCGTTCTTGAGGACTTCCAGCCATATCGCGATATAGGCGGCGTTGTCTTCGCGCGGTTCCTGATGCAATTCGAGGTCGGCACACAGGAAAGCAGAGCCAAGCTCGGCAACAAGTTCCTCGCGGCTGTAACCTTCGTCGCCATAGCTCTTGCGGCCCAAGTTGCGGTCAAGGCGCTGCGGGTGCTTCGTCCAGTGGGTGACTTCGTGAGCAAGAGTGGCGTAGTAACTTTCAGCATCGCGGAAGGCTTCAAAAGGCGGCATCTGCACGTAATCCAACTCCTGCGCGTAGTAGGCGCGATTTCCGCCGTGCTTGATCGTTGCTCCCAGACTGGCGAAAAACGCCTCCGCATGTTCAATGCGTGCCACGGGATCACGGCTAGGAGTGGCTTTCGCATAGTAGATTTCCGGCAAGCCTTCGATCTGTTGGACGTTGAATACGGTATAGCCCTTCATGTACGGGATTTCGCGCTCGACATCCTCGCCGGTCTTTTCGTCGCGCTCGGTGCGTGTGATGGCGTTGGCGTAGACCACAAGCGAGCCTTTCTCGCCTTTTCTGACATGGGCGTTTAACTCGCTGGCTTGGCGGAAGGTCATCCAGATTGGTGCTGTGAAACTCTGGCCTAGAGCGGACATCCAGAGAGACAGGACATTGATACCCGAGTAGGGTTGGCCGTTGTGACGAAGTGGCCGGGTAATTCTCCCTGCGGCGTGTTCGGCATTCCAGGGACGTATCCACGGGCGGACGCCCTTTTCTAAATGCTCCACAATCTGCGCCGTGATGCGGCTGTAAGCGTCTTTTCTTTCGGTGGTGTCTTGCATCGTATTCTCCTTCAAGAACAATTTTTTTCTTCGCGAAACCCGCGACGGTTCTGAGGCGTTCAGCGGCGCGGACATGTCAAGGGCGCGGTCTTTCCGCGTTCATCGCAGACCCTTGACAGGGAGCACCGCTGGAATAACGCCGGTCTTGTCAGGCACGGGTTGAGTGGAGAAAAAATGGAGGAGAGAAAGACTTCGGCCAAGAACACCGAATGGAAGAGGGGTCTAGGGATCGCGCCTACACTTCTTCGTATCGGCTCGTAAAGCTTCAAGAGCAGGGCTAGATTGTGAGGTCAGATCGAACTTTCGTTGCGCCTGGCGCGCGAGCAATTCTTAAAGCCCTGGGAAGTTGTTCACATTCCCCTCGGTGGATCGAAGGAACTTTAAGAAGCTCAAACCTTTGCGCCGCAGTGTGGCATAGATGCTCAAGAACAACAGATAGTCCCCTATGCCATTTTCCGTAAACGTAGAACCCATGACGCGTCGTCGGGATGCAAACACTTTGATCGCGTTCTCGGCTACGTTGTTGTTCCACGACACACCGTCGTGCGACAAAAACGTAAACAGCTTGGTCCCCGATTTTGCCAAGCGCCGTTGATAGCTGGCTGCGACCTTCGAGTGAAATGTTGCGCCAGCAATTTCTTTGAGGAACTTGGCCGTCAATGGCCTGTGTTTGGCGAGGTATCTCCGTTTCAAGCCAAACCTGTCGATGGTCTCAATGATCGGAGTGAACAGGGCCGTGAACCCCTTGGCTAGACCGGCGAGTTCCGCGTCATGTGGCGCACGCATCAGATCGTCGTTCAAATCGCGAATAAAATGAACCACACATTTTTGTTGCTCGCATGAAGCCGATTCATAAACACCATAAAAATCTGTAACGAGAACCCCGTCGAAGCCCTGAAGCACCCGGCCCAAGACGGTTCCGTCTCTGCTCAGGCTGAAGAGGTACAGCACTTCATGGAGATTGGTGAACGCCCACACATATGCGGGCCTCCCATGCAGGCTCACTCTCGTCTCATCAACGTACATGACGTGGCTGGCACGCAGTTTGGCGAGCAATTGCTCGCGTGCAGGCGCGTATTTGGCGGCAAGCCGTGGCTTAAGCGTGGTCAAAATCACGGTTGAAAACGAATATCCGAAGATGTCATTGATGCCCGCGTTTACATCCCTGAAGGACTGCTTCAGCACAATGTGTGCGTGAATCGCCCAACTGGCCAAGCCGTGCCCAATTTTCGCCCGACAGGACGGATATTGGCTTGAGGTTGTGCTGGTGCCGCACAATTCGCACAAGTATCGATTGGAGCGATGGCATAAGACCCAGCGATGAATCCCCGATCTCGTATACCGCAAGTCGGAAATGACACGGCGATACACCACGTTCTTGTCGCAACGAAAATCCGGACCCCCACCGCAACCGGGGCATTTATGCCAAGGAGGCTGGCAATCGATGATCTTGTTGATCTTGGGTGTCCGCCGCCGCACCTTATGCCGGCGGAGGCTCTTGCGCACCACCTTATCAGCACGAAAGAACACCTTTGTCATTTGGTACTTGAAGTACGCACACTTGATAATTCGGTCAATCTCCGGAATTGCGGCATTAACCGGACCAAATTTCCGATCACGGTCAGCAGGCAAGTCTTGGGCGTGAACGATCTCTAATGCAGGGCCGGCTGCTCCGCGAGCGATTGTTTCCAACGTGCTTGTCACGACTTTCAGAGCCAGACAATCTTCGCGGTTATATCGGATGAGCGATTCTCTTAGCGCCGGCTCGCCAGTACGCTCCCACTCGTGACGCCACGCCATGCTTTGAATACCCGACGCAGAAGGGTCAGACCATTTCGCTCCGAGAATCGCCCCTACCGCCTTTAAGCTCCGCGAATATGCCGGGAAATATACGTTGCCCGTAGTGGCCGCCAGTACATCAAACGTGTCGGATTTGAGGCGCTGCGAAAGCGACTCACAATTTGGAGGGATCCCATATCGCTCTGCCATGTCGTCCAGAAATCTGCGGTCGTACGAACCATAGTGATAGATTTTGAAGTTCGGCACGGATTTCAAGAGATTTAGGAGGTCGTGCCAAATGCCACGCTCACCTCTTGCATCATCGGCCCAGAGTGCGTGGACGCTAGTTCGACCGTTCTCCACCAGGGCGATACCGACCAGATAATAGAAATCCCTGTCGGGTATGCCCTCGACATCAAGAAAAACCTTTGGCTCGTCCGTCGGCAGCGCCGGGTCGCGGACTACGTATATTTTGCCTTCCCGGATGGACAAGGCTTGCAGGGCGGGCAAGAGTCGCACCGCCTTCGCAGACCGCTTGCCGGTTACACTCTTCGTTCTAAACGTGTATGAGAGTTGCTGCACGGTGAAAACACCGCGCTCTCGAAATGCATCGATCTCACCAACCGATAAGCTCCGAAGTAGACTGATGTCATCGGCTGCCCGCGCGTTGGCGTTGCAGCGACCTTTGTATTCACAGCTCGTGCAATGGCTGTTGAGCGTGAGCGCAGGAGGCTTCGTTTCAATTTGTTTTCTGATCTCGCTCGCGGCTCGGCGAGCATCCGTGAGAACCGCAGTCATTCCCGACTGAGTCTTAAATTTGACCTTTGTTGTCTTTGCGCTTTGGCCATGGATGATTGTTCCAAAAGTGGGCAGGTCGCCAAGCACGTCCGACAGAGCCAAAGCGTGAAACGAGATAAGCAGTTTATCCCACCGGTTTATCTTTTCTCGGTGGACGAACAGCGTCGGTGCATATTCCGGCTTTCCGAGGCAGCCATCATTCGAAATCTTTGTCAGCACGAGAGAGTCAACCGAGAAACCGTTGCTGACCAGGGCAATCTCCAGCATCAGCTCAGGGCCAGCGATTTGCGCATCGACAATCGAAGCTGGATTGCTAATGATCCGGTCAGCACCGAATCGTCGTTGGAGTCTTAAGATCGCTTCGTCACGGTACTTTCGGTCGAGGTCTTCAAGCAGTTCTCCGTATTGCTGTGCGACGCCTTCTTGCTCCGTAGCCAAGAGATGCAGCTTGAACCTGCATCGAATGAAAGCGTCGAATAATTGCCTCGTAATTTTCATTGCAAAGGCGACTCGGGCGGCGACCGTCCGTACTGGCTTTTCTCAACTAACGCTTGGCCTAAATTAACGAAAGTGGCGGTCCGGAGGTCGCGCGATCTCGGATTCTCGTCGTGCGGATAACGGGAGAAGACATACGCTCCGCAGTCCGCTCCGGCGACTTTGCGAAAACTCTGCTGCAATGCTGGGATCGCGCCGTAAATCTGTGACGCGTTCTTCACAAGCCCCTGGCGCGCCCTACGTCCACGGGAGCTTCCCGTGCCCAGCCCCCGAAACAGATCGGGAGCGCCCTTCCCCAGGAAGAGGCTCCGACACGTTGCCGTGATAAACCCGTGAGTCTGGACTCCAGGTGAAAAGCACGCCCATTGCGCGGTCAAGCAACGCCGCCGCATGCTCGGCAGAAAGAGAAAGCTTCACCGTGGAGAGCCGGACCGGCGCGTGTCGATTAAGAATCCTCGCATACACCTCTATCGTGTGCTCGCCTGCCAGAAACGCAAAGGAGGAATCGCCCCTGGGCGGCAGGAAATGATGATTGAACGACACGCCGTCCTCCCCTACCCTCAGACCGCTGCCTATCTTTAGCTCTTTCGTGTCACCGTACATCCAGAAATCAAACGTCTGCGTCGATTCACCCTGCCTTACCTTGAGATAAAGACCTTCGACTAGATGGCCGCGCTTCCCGGTTGCATAAAGCATCGCGCGAAAGAAAATCTTGGGCTGCTGGGCTTCATGAAGAAAGCCAATGAGCATCGGCTGTGTCATGCCCAGAGTGCCACGTCGCAGCAATGTCAGCCACATCACCGTGACGGACAGAATGAGGGAAACTGCCGAGAAGAGGAGAGGAATCATTGTCATACGCCTCTCTAATCTCCTTTGTTGGCGGTGAAGAACTTCTTCAGATCAAAACCGATTCCACCGACTTTCGGCTGCAATATCACCGCATCCACCAATGCTCCGGCCACACCGCGCTGCATTCGCTTTGCCGCCCGGAACTTGGATAGCTGTTTCTTGTCCTTGATGTCCTCGAATACCCGTTGGATGAGTTCCACAACGTCTTCCGCAGATTTGCAGACTTTCCGAAGGGGAATCAGCAGGAGGGCGTCCCTGGTCTCTTTTTTCGATCTCTTCATCTCGAACGACTCGCGGAACGTCGAAGGATGTCGCGTGGTAACGAGGATTGCCGGGAGGATGTCCTTTGCATCCTGTCCGTTCACGCGATGCCAGGAGAGCACTTCATCCTCGAAATGTACTCCCCGAGGACCGTGGATAACAACGGAATTGGAACGGGAGGCCATGTCGGCCATTTTGGGCAGATTGGCGCGAACAGCATTACCGAGGGATTCCTCCCAGCCGTAATCCAGCAGGTACACATAATATGCGCGCTCTGTGCCGGTCGGTATCTCACCAAGCGAGTGTACGTACAGGCCCATATCTACCCTCCCCTCTCCATGTTTCCGCGTTTATATCCTTCGGCTCACCATGACGAAGGCCTGAATGAAGGATACGCTTCACGAAAGGTGGTCAGGACTTCGTGCCGGAGACGCTCCAGCTCGTGCGCGGCATCATAGGGATTGAAAAAGTAGACCGAACAGCTCGGATTGTGACACGCACAACGGCGCAGAACACCGGATTTGATCATCTTGTCGTATTTTGCCCGCAGGCGTGAGAGCGCCTTCTCTACGGCCTGAATCTTCGTACGCAGAGCGTCACTCTTCAACTGGTGGCGCGAGGGAATGCGGTCGATTACATGCCCGTCGCGGGCCTTCCAGATGCCGGTGCCCAGAGCCTGAATGGTGTCGGTGATGGCCTGCTTGAAATCGCCCAGATTGCTTTCCTGGTGGATCGGTGTGTAAAAAGCGGGACGATCAAAAACCTTAGCAAATGCTGCGAGCACCTCGTCGTCGTTCAGCGGTTGCGTGGATTCAGCCAGTTTTCTCAGGTCCTCCGGGGCATCTGGGAAGGGTTCGCCCTCGACAAACCGCTTCAGCAGGGACTCGGCATCCTTGCGAAGAAACTCTTCGAATTCCGGGCCAGACCAAGTGTCACACTCCTGCACGCCGAGAGATTTAACGTGCTTCTTGATTCTGTCGCGCAGAGTGGCCGAGATTTTACACTGTGCCACGATGCGAAAGCGGTATGGCACTCCGTTAGGTGCCTTCAGAACCTTGCCGATATCTTTCTCTGCCTTGGCAAACGTCAGCTGCTTGCGATTAACGCACTGGATGCAGACAGACTCCCCGCCCGTGGTCCCGTCTTCCCGAACCCCCCAGATGTCACGACCGAGATCGTTTCCCACCTGACCGTACCATTCGAGGGAGCACCATTCGTCGCTTCGCCAGTGATACGCGAACACGAGACGCTCGAACTGAACGCCATCGAAATCCTCGAAATGAATTGAGTGCACCAACGTCGAGGGTTTAGCCATCCTGCTCACCTCATGGACATGCTCATGTCTATTGTCCCCTTGTTTTGAAAATCCGACTGAATCCCAAGTTGCACGTCTCCCGAATCGAGTCTGGAGTCAAGATCCTGCCCTGGACGATCCGGGACGCGGCGCGAATCGGATCAGTGACCGCTCCGAAGAGCGTGGTGGCAGCGCTCTGCACCGTCCGTACATTGTTTGCGTGTAGCTCGGGACGGATGTTCGTCACCCATTCTGCGCGCAACTCATCGATCCTCGTCGCGAAAGTCTCGATCGTGTCATGCATGTAGAGAATGTCTTTCGCGCGCTCGTCACGATTGCGTCTCCGATGGATAAGGATTTTTTGTGCGAGGAAGCTAACCGGATTTGCAATCTGCACAGGTGTTTCGTTTGCGAGCGGGAAACCAGTGGCCGCTGAAAGGGCAAGGCTCCAAGGTGCGGCTAAAAGGACTTCGATGTAGCGCAGGTTTTGCGAAGAAACGCCGCCCACCCTCAGTGTTGCATTCTGTTTCCCCGTCCTGCCCACGGCACCACCTACCAGCGGTGTAAGAAATTCCGCATAGAAATGAATGCCGGGATCGGTCAGCCGATAGTGGGCAGCGGGAGGTCGGTGATGTCCTAGAAACTCGGCTTCAAATCCGTTCGCAGCGAGCCGCTGGTAAATTTCATCTCCGGCGACTCTGATTCGCCTGGGAAGAGCTACATCCGCATCAAGTGTTGCCAGCGGTTCGTATTGCAGTGGTTGGGCTAAAGGATGCAATCGGTGTAGGCGGTGCGCCCAACCCCCAATGATGACCACCTGGTCTAGCCAGGGCGTCAACGATTCCACGAGCCTCGCGAAGGACGCAAACTCGGGATTCGCATTCATGCATTTGCCTTGTTAAGAATTTGGGAAAATACTCGCTTACGGAGAAGATTGGCCTGATCTTTCCCACGTGCCGGATGGTTGGAGACATCAAGCCACACCTGCAAAATATCGGTGGCCGGCACACCATCGCGTTCTACTGCGGCGCGGAACACTGCCTCAGGATTTTTCGGCACCCTCACGAATACATCTGCCTGATGGTCTGCAACTTCAAGTGACAAGCCGAGTTCTCGGAGCACCTTCCTGTCGAGCCGCTCTATATAAAGATGCGTCTGGGTTCCATGCACGAACTTGAAGCCCAAGGCATCTGCAGCGGCAAATAGTGCAAGGCAGAGCCGGGGCTTCCCTCCGCGCAGCTGGTCAGTCTTAGAGTGTGGAGCACTGGATCGCATTCTACTTGCATAAGATCGAAGAGCGGCATGAAACGTATCCTTTTCGCCGCTTAAGATCCAACGAGCCGGAGTTTCATGCATACGGGAATGACTCGCTCTCAGCCATCGTTCCAGCAGTTCCTCGGTTCGGACTAGCCTCATCCCGCCCACTTCGTCGAGAAACCCTTCCTCGGAAAGCTGACGCACAAACCGGAACGCACTCATCGTGGAAACGCCCGCTGCGTCGGCGAGCTGAGAGACATTTTCATAATGTCCACGCGGAGCAGAGAGCAAGGAATCCGGGATGCTTCTTGATAAGAGAATTTTCAGCATCCACTGATTTAGGTCAGAGAATAGATTGCCCGGCGAAACCTCTTTGGGAGGGCCTTCGATGACGCGCGACCTCTCCGCATTGAGAACTTCCAAGCCATGGCCCGCAAAACGGCGGAACCCTCCTGCGTCAATGATTCCGACCCCGACATCGGGAGCATTGCGCAAGGCGAAGTCTTTGATGTGTTCCGACAGGGAATCCGAAACATGGTCGGAGGCCAGCACAGCGACGGGGGTTGCGCTGCCGGCAATCCCGGCAGCTGCTCTTTGGGCTTCCAGAATGGCCTGTGAAATCAAGGGAATAGCTCTGTCTTTCCTTGATTCCGATAACGCCTTGAGCTGGAAGACATAGATATTCTTGCCGTTGCGAGCCACGATGTCGGCACCGTTGTCTGCGGATCGCGACGACTGCTTTACGTGCCATCCCGCCTTCTGAAGCGTCTTGGTCAGGAGATTGTCAAATTCTGCTACGCGATTTTGCTGATGCGATGGCATAACGAAGGCCTGTTAACATGGCCGCGATATGTATCATGGCCACGGTAATTAACATGGCCATGATAATTGTATTAAGCTAGCGTTGTCAAGCTGGGTCCACTCGTTGACAGCCCTGTGGGCTGGAATGGGAGCGCTAGAATCGGACAGAGGCGAGTGCATGACTTGGGTTGTAGGAATGCAGACGATGTTCGGGTACGGAATCGGAATTTCAGACGTGCGCATTACTCTGGCGGATGGCGCGGAACGCGACTGTTTGCAAAAGATCTACCCGGTCGGGCGATTTCTGGCAATGGGATTCGCGGGATCAGTGCGTATCGGGTTCGCAATGATCGACGCAATCAGCGGTTACCTCAAAACGGACGATGAGTCCGGAATGTGGGACCCGCTCGCCGTCGCGAACTGGTGGTCCGTCGACGCCAGAGAGATCTTCAAGAAGTTCCCACCAGAGGAACGCGCGGGGCAGTGTCACCTGATGATGGTTTCCTCGTTTCCTAACACTGAAAGGAAGGACGCGCCTTGGCCCCGCTCGTTTGTCCACATTTTCAAATCACCAGAATTCGAGGCAGTTTCGATCCCGGCCCGCAAGGTAGGTGCGATAGGTTGCGGAACTGCGGTCGTACCCTGTCAGCAATTTGTCGATAAGCTTTCAACGAGTTTTGAGCGCATGAACATGATTATGCAAGGCGAGGTGAACTGTCCTGGCGGAATGGCGAGCAGGCTGGGCATTGATCTGACGAAAGTTCTTCAGGAAAGTCAGCCGCGAGGAATTAGTTCCCACCTCCATTACTGCTGGGTCTATTGCAAGAAGGTGATTATCAAAACGAACGACCACTCCGCTGAGGGCAGATGGAGTGCGTTCCCAATCGGTTCGGGAATCAACGAGCCAGACGAAGGTCCTGCTCCTGCGCCAACAGTAGACCGACCGACATTCGCCATGCCGAAGATCGCATCTTCGTGGGATGAGCTCGAAACGTTGCTCGAAGCGACGGGCGCGAAGGCGCAAGGATGTATAGCGCCGATTCCCACTCCTTGACACCATGTTGGGCAGAGAAGAGTTACTGTGCGTCCGGGTGAGCGGTGTTCGCGCTTAATCTTCGGCGATGGGTGTGATTCCGATGGGCGGGTTGGCAACGAGACGATATCGCTGCAGCAGCTCGCGGATTTTACGAGAAAGCGACGGAAACGAATACGCTCCACGGTCCTTCCATGAACTGGTGCCTCCGATGTTCGTGGACGCCAGCACCGCATTGAGAAATTCATCATGCGGGTAGAGGAACCATTCACCGCCATCGGGAAAGCAAATGTATAGGTCTCTGTCGACATACTTCTTGTCGAATGTCAGACGCCCCTTCAGTTGAACCTTCAGAAACGTCGAACCATCGAAGTGCTGCGCGATGAAGTCCGCTCCGCGCCAATCACTGCTAAGACGAATGGTCGTGAACCCGTAATCGGCGCGGTCGAACATCGACGCGACTCACTTTCCGGCTCCGGCGGCCTGTGCATCACCGTCGAAGCAAACATCAAACAATACGCCGCTACTCTTCTTCGCACTGACGACGGTGTACGTGAAAGCACCCGCGTTCGCGAGGGTCATCTCAATATGGCAAGTCGTCCCCGCTGGAAGCCTATGAAGTGCCTTCTTCAGTCTCTCAACGACCTGTTCGTCGAAAATCTGGATTGCGTAGACCCGGCTATGTTCCTGTGCCAGTTCGCGACCGTCGCCTTTAGTTAGCTCGGACACATCAATTCTCAGGCACGCGGATTCGTCATCGAATTCAAAATTCTTGCCCCTCAAGTCGAACCACGAGCTTCCGCATCCGACCCAGATGTTCGACGTGGTTTTTCTCAGTGATCGCTTCATGACGGCCTCCGCTGCCAGTATCCGAGCGACCACCAGTCGGGTAAAGTTACTTTGGAGAGCGAGGACCGCGCCATGACCTTCGAATTTGGAGACACGGACGAATCAAAGGCTTTCTTCGACAGGAACCCGTCGTTCGTACCGTCCTTCGAGAATCTGATGGTTACCGCGAACAAATTTTTTGGACGACGGGTACAGTTCAAAAATCTTCTTGAGGATGTCGTTTTTAGTCAGGGACACACGTGCCGAGACGATTACACCGAGGTCGTGTTCCTTGCGGTGAACGGATACGCGAACGCTGCCGCAAAGATCTTCAGAGGGCTTTACGAACGCGCCGTGACCCTAGCGTATATCGGAGACAGCTCCGACCTAGCTCGAAGATTCCATCGGTTCAGTGGCATCCAAGCGCATCGGGCTATGGAGCACGCGCTCAAGCTATTTACAGAGGAGCAATTCGAGAAGGTTGCCGGATCCGGCACCATCGCTCGCTTCCGCGAGTGGTATAAGCAACGCAAACCTGAGTTTCAAACAACACTCTGCAAGAAGTGCGGGACGACTAGAACTCAGTCGTCGTGGGATATTGACTTTACATCGATGGTTCAGAAGGCAGGCGAACCGTACCTAATGTATTTTCTGAACGGGTACTCCATGCCGACCCTTCACATCCATGCGACGATGACCTCCGGATTCGATGGTCAGGACCGCGAGGACGCCACTAACATCCAAAATCGATGTCGAGAATCCGACATCACGCTCTATACGGCTACGTGCATCTTCATTCTCGTAATGCGGATGCAAGGCAAAGTATTCCCCTTGGCACTGGACGCCGAGCTGGACGCCTGCGAGAAGGCGCTCGAACCGTGGGAAGCTGAATTACAAGCTGCTTCAGCCATCGCCCTTTCCCCGAACGGGTGGACGACACGCAGCATCCCGTCCCGCCAGTATTGAAAGATGGCAAGCCGACGAAATCACGAGAATAGCCGCTGAGACCGCTGCGCTATGATTGTCGCGCTTGGTGGGCGCAACGTCCGACTCAACGGGAGTGCCGCAGGCCGAGCAGAAATGCAGCCCGATCGGCCAAAGCTGCCCCGCAAGTGAAGCAATTTGGCATCGACAGTGCCCGATTTGGAGCAGCTTACACCGTTAAGCGGAAGGGTTCCACTTCGGAGGTGGTTTATGCAATGGTACGTATCACAGACGGCAGTGCGGAGTTGGGATCGCGCCAATGATGAGCCGGACCAATGATGTATGGCCCCAGGACAACATTTTGCAGACACTGTCTGCAAGATTGGCTGGCGCTCGCAGCCCGATTCTTACACCGCCGTTTCCTGCTCTGGAGGTTGCGGTGAAGCCTGCGTGTTCTGGATGGCTTTCTTGCCTCTCTTGTTTTTCTTGGGCCGCATGACGTTGATCGCAGCGGCGTCGAGCGAAGTCTTGATGTGCGCCGCGTAGTATTTCTCAATCATCTCCACGCTAGTGCGGCAGTTCTTAGCGATTTGGTAGATGTCAGCACCTTCCATGAGGCGTAGGCAGATGTATGTATGCCGCAGACTGTACGCCGTTCGTGGTCGGCCCTCGCGATCGAAGCGAAGATTCTGCTCGTTGAGGATAGTTTTGAAAAGCTCACGCTGCCACTTGGGAAAGATGAGATCGGTGGGTCCGGGCGTACGCCATTGTTCCCCATGGACATTGGAGTTCACGGAAGTTTGTGTGGGCGTGTTCACGCCATAAATGCGCGCCGGGCGGAGCCGGCTTCGAAGTCGCTCAAAAGGCCTCACTGCACCGGGCATGCTTTTGCAATATCCGACGCCGCGCTTTCCGCGTACTTCTATCTCCAAGATCGTCTTGCCCAAATCCTCGTCATCAACGATCGTGACATCTCGAAACTCAAGACGCCAAGCCTCGTCGGGCCGCAGTCCAGTATTGACGGCGAATAGCACAAAGTCGTGTAACTGTTCCGCCTCCCAATTGAAGCCCTTTTTCTTCGGCTCCTGCGCGCGCTTTCGTGTCGCTTCGTAGAGCTTTTTGTATTCCTCTGGTGAGAACCACGCCCGGTGGGAGATTTTGGAGGATGACCGGTACGGTTCAGAGAAATCGGGCAGTCGGTCGAGCCAACCATGGCGCAGCGCTGTTTTGAGGGTCTGGCGCAGCGTGACGATTTCCTGATGGAGGGTGCTGCGGCCGGGTGGCTTCCCGCGTTTCGTAATTGCTTCTTGGTGTCTGTGAATTCGGTATTCCTGGATCTTTCCTGCGGTGATCTCTGAGATGCCCAAGTTCCCGAAGAAGGGGACCAAGTGAACGCTCGATCGCCAGTGCTGGCCGTCCACATAGCGCTGGTTCCGTTGCCCCTGCGTGATGATGTCGTACTCGTGTAGATACTGCGCGGACACCTCGCGAAAGGTCTTTTCGCTCTTGATCTCGCCACCGCGGAGTTTTCCGCGAAGCTGTAGGTACCAGTCTTCGGCAATTTCCTTGGCCTTGGAGAGGCTCTCTTCCTTCGTGCTAGTCCGCCGATTCTTGCCCGCGAAATAGCTTGAGCACTGCCAAAGGCTGCTGTTTGGGCGCTTGTAGACGTAAACCTTGCCGCCAAGGATGGTGTGTTGTTCCGGCATCTTCGTTCCTCGTTGGAAGTGGCGGGGAAATTCCGAAAATGTGTAATAGATGTGTAACTAAACCTGCTTTGGCAGTTTGTCAATAAAATTATTTATTTCAGTGAGATAGATGACTTGTTGGGATTATATGTAGGATTTTGAGTCCGCTGCGTCTGCCAGTTCCGCCATCCCGGCGTCGGGAAATCTATCTTAGCCTACCGGGCGCTTCAAATCTACAAGGCTGCGACGCACTTCGTCGTGCCGAAAGCACATTACCATATGATCATTCACCATTCCCACGGCTTGCATGAAGGCATAGCAGATGGTTGATCCCACGAAATTGAAGCCCCTTTTCTTGAGCGCTTTGCTCATGGCGTCCGACTCGGGCGTGCGCGCGGGAATTTGACTTCGCGTCTTCCACAAATTCACATACGGTTGCCCATTTACAAATTGCCACACGTAGCGGTCGAAGCTGCCATATTCTTCCTGCACCAGCAACCATGCCTGCGCATTCCGTACCGCCGACGCAATCTTCAGCCGGTTGCGCACGATGCCAGGATTTTTGAGCAACTGAGCGATCTTCCGCCGGTCGTAGCCTGCCACTTTCTGCGCATCGAAGCCGTCAAATGCGGCGCGGTAGTTTTCCCGTTTGTTGAGAATCGTCTCCCAACTTAACCCGGCTTGCGCACCTTCGAGAATGAGAAACTCAAAGAGGATGGCGTCATCATGCACCGGCACGCCCCACTCCTCGTCGTGATAGTGAATCGCCAACTCGCTGCGCGCCCAATCGCAGCGAACGAGCGGACGCGGGTCCGGCCGCGTTCTGGTCATAGAATCAAATCTCAAGCACGAGCGAATGCGTGCTCAACGCTACGAACTCAGTAGCGCACGCTCACTTCCGCACACTATTCCAGCGACTTTGGATCTGACTTGTTTTTTGGCGACTTCGAATTTAGCAGCGAGACCAACTGGCGGGCGCTGGGGGGCACTCCCGCCTTGTGCTCCACGATAATCTCTTTTGCACTCAGCTTTTTCCCGTAAAGTTTTTCATTGGCGTTTCCATCCGAGCGCAGGGTTGAACCCTCCAAAGATATTCCGGCGAACAGTCCCTTGTTACGCGAGTAGGAGAGAATCTCGGCATTCATGACCACGTCGGTGGCGCCCTCAGCCGTGCGACCCTTGGGACCGGCGGCGGCGGAAGCGTCTGCGCCCAACTTTACTTTGCTCGAAAGCAGGGACCGCGCTCCCCTGGGATTCATCACCAGCAAAACAAAATCCGTAGCCTGCCCGCCGAGTTGGAAACCGATGCTCACGCCCTCCAGTGCGTACAGAGCTGGCGGTCCCCAGGGGCCCGTATAGTGCTCGCCGCTGCGGCAGATCATAACTCCACGGCCGTAACTGCCCCCCACTCCGAACGCCCCCTTCTTTACCGAAGGCAGAATCACCACGCATTCCGCTTTGTCGAGCAGGTCTTGAGGAATGTTGTCGGGGATGTTCAGGATTTCTTTCATGACCTCGCCGGCTTCCTTTACCCGATCCTCTTCCTTCTCGTCGTTGGCCGCGAAAGCTACTGGAGCCAACAGGCAAAGCGTGAGCAAATATGCTGCAATCGTATTCATCTTCATCAGGATCGGATTCCTCCGGCGTCGTTCTCAAAATTCCCTGCGTATGGCTCACCATCTTAAACCCTTGTCAGGAATTGTAATCATGGAATTGCGCAAGCCGGTTGCTCCCAATGGTCCTGTGTCCGGTAGCCGTGCCATGACCAAACGTGTGCTCCTTTTGTAACTTGGCACTCCGCTCGATGCCCTTCTAAAGTCAAGTCAGAACAGGGCAAATGGCTGACTCCCGTTCGGTACTTGGCGTGCATCTAATCAGTTGGAAGCTGTGGTTTGGGCTGGCCGGAAGGAAAATTTTGGATTCTTTAGGAATGAAGTACACGCACCCGATCTGGCGTTTATTGGCGCTGCTGGCCGCTTTGGCCTGCACCACGCCCGCTCTCGCTCAGTCGGAGGCATACGCCAGCGGCGCAGCTCATCTGAACGACTACGGGGTCGCCTCCACTGCTAACGATCCGGCTTCCACATATGACGATCCCCAGGCCGGCGCCATGCTCACGATTCACAAACGCGTCGACGAAGTAAACGTTCTTTTTATCGCCACCGACAAGCATGGCAAATTTGTGCGGGACCTCAATCAAAGTGATTTCGCCATCCTCGATGATCACAAGCCTCCGCAATCCATTATCAACTTCCGGCGCGAAACCGATTTGCCGCTGCACCTTGGATTGCTCATCGATGTGAGCGGATCGGTGCACAGCCGTTTTGATTTCGAGCAGGACGCTGCCATCACCTTTCTTCAGAAAACGGTTCGCGCCGGGTTCGACAAAGCCTTCGTCGTTGGTTTCAACAAGCAGAGTCAGATGGCCCAGGATTCTACCGATAACGTTTCATTGCTGTCCGCGGGCGTGCACCGCTTACAGGATGGCGGAGGCACGGCGCTCTACGATGCCATCTACCGTGCCTGCAAGGAGAAGTTTCTGAAGGATCGTCCGGATCATCCAGCGCGAAAAGCCATCGTAGTAGTCAGCGATGGCGAGGATAATCAAAGCGAATTCTCCAGGGCGCAGGCCATTGAAATGGCGCAACGCGCCGAAGTCATCATTTACGCCATTTCAACCGATGACAGCGGCCTGATCTTGCGCGGCGACAAAGTTTTGGAACAACTCGCGGCAGCCACCGGTGGCCGAGCGTTCTTCCCGTTTAAGATGAAAGACATTACTCATTCCTTTGCCGCTATCGAGGATGAGTTACGCAGCCAATACGTTGTCTCCTACAAGCCGGCTGATTTCGATGCCGACGGTCGTTACCGCTCCATCGAAATCTCCGCGCTTAAGAAAGATCTGCAAGTTCGCGCCCGCAAAGGCTACTTCGCCCCTGAGCAGTAAAAGAATTCCAGTAAAAGAATTCCCGTTAAATCCCTGCTACGATTCTCTGGTTTTCGCCCGGAGCAACCTCATCTATTTCGGAGGCCTGGTGATTGCGCCTTGCGAGGCAGACAAAACCAGCGCCGCATACTTAGCAAACACTCCCGTGGGATAGCGTGGCTGCGGCGGTTTCCACTCGTTCATGCGCTGCCGAATAATTTCGTCGCTGATCTCAACTTCGAGCACGCGACGGTTGACATCGAAGCAGATCATGTCGCCGTCCTGCACGGCGGCAATTGGGCCGCCCAGTGCGGCTTCCGGCGAGACATGGCCAGCCATCAGTCCGTGGGTGGCCCCGCTGAAGCGCCCGTCGGTCAACAGCGCCACAGAAGATCCTAAGCCTTCGCCCACGATGGCGCCCGTCACGCTTAACATTTCGCGCATGCCCGGCCCACCCTTGGGCCCTTCGTTGCGGATGACCACGACGTCACCTGATTTGATTTTTTTGCTGGTGACTGCCGCCATGGCGTCTTCCTCCGACTCGAAGACGCGCGCCGGCCCGCGCTGCTGCAACCGCTCGTGCCCGCTGATCTTCGCCACGCAACCCTCGGGCGCCAGATTTCCTTTCAGAATCACCAGGCCTCCGGTCTTCTTCAAAGGCTTTTCCAGCGGCGCAATCACCTCCTGATTGGGAGCTTCAGTTGCGCTCTCGCCTTCCTCCTGCAGAGAGAGGCCGGTTACGGTTTTCGCGCCCGCGTGAAGATGCTTTCCCTGCAGCAATCGCCGGGTCAGCAATCTCACACCGCCGGCGCGGTACATATCTGCGGCTACAAAACGCCCCGAAGGTTTCAGATCGGCGAGCAGCGGAGTGCGCTCGCTTACGGTCTGGAAATCATCAATCTGCAAATCGACGCCGGCCTCGCGCGCGATCGCCAGCAAATGCAGCACAGCGTTGGTCGAGCCGCCGGTCGCGGCAACAGATGCGATTGCATTTTCAAAAGCATCGCGTGTCAGGATTTCTCGCGGCCGGATTCCCTTTTGCAACAGATTCAGCACCACCTTGCCGCAATCGAACGCGATCTGATCCTTCTTAGCGTCCATCGCGGGCACGCTGTTAAAACCCATCGGAGAAAGTCCGATCATTTCCATCACGGTCGACATGGTGTTAGCCGTGTACTGGCCGCCACACGCACCAGCGCCCGGGCAGGCGACGTTTTCCAGGTCTTGCAATTCCTGATCGGTGATTTTTCCCGCAGCGTTGGCGCCAACCGCTTCAAACACATCCTGAATAGTGACGTCCTTGCCGTGGTAGGTGCCGGGCGCAATGGTGCCGCCATAAAGAACGAGTCCCGGAAGATCCATGCGGGCAAGCGCCATCGCCGCAGCGGGAATCGTTTTATCGCAGCCCACTACGCAAACCACCGCGTCGAACATTTGTCCGCGGCAGACCAGTTCGATGGAATCGGCAATCAACTCGCGGCTCACCAGAGAAGCCCTCATGCCCTCGGTGCCCATGGTTTCGCCGTCGGATATGGCGATGGTGTTGAATTCCATGGGAGTGCCGCCGGCGGCGCGAATGCCTTCTTTTACCTTGGCCGAAAGCCGCCGCAGATGAAAGTTGCAAGGCATGGTTTCAATCCAGGTGTTGGCCACGCCGATCAGCGGCTTGCGGAGATCCTCGTCGGTGAAACCGATCGCTTTGAACATGGAGCGCGCCGGAGCCCGGTCGCGCCCGTCGGTGATGCCGCGGCTGCGATGCTTGAGATCCATGATGAGAGATTACAACAGAGGTGACGGTCGTTTGCCGTATCGTTTCAAACTGTCATCGCGAACGTAACGTGGGACCTTGGTTCTTGCATGCGGAGACTAGGGATGAACCGAGATCCTGCGACCGCTGATACTTGCCCAGCCAAAAATTGAAGCCTAAGCCAAGGCTGCCCGGGCCGACTGCTGCGCGACCGTCTCCGACGCCGGCGGATGCGGCGCCCACACCGGTTCTTCGTGTGCCAGAACCGCGCCACTGGAACGTACCTCAATGACATCCACGATCGCATACCAGTCCCGGTAAAGCTGGCCAGTCTGTTTGTGCGTGACCGCGAGCAGCAGAGTGACCGCGTGATCCTGCCCGGCGTACTCAGCATGCACTGACGTGAGATCCAACCCCCGGCGCGAAACCGCGTTGAGGATGCGCATCAGCGCGCCCTGCGCATTGCGATAGCGGATATGAAAGACTTGCATGGTCGTTCCCTCGAACTGGATTTAGCAATTTAGCAATTCGGTAATTTGGCAAATTGCACGATCATCCGATTGCCCAATTACTCAATTCTTTCGTCCTCAAACACCATTTCCGAAAGCGCCGCTCCCGCCGGAACCATCGGGTAAACGTTCGCCTCCGGATGACAATCAAACACCAGCAACTCCGGCTCCGGCGAGCGCAGAAAGTTCTCGATGACATCTCCTGTCTCGGCCGATACCGGAAACTCCAACATGGCAGCTTCGTTCAGGCGCCACCCGTGAATCTTGTAAGCCTTCGCGATCTCGACGAAATCCGGGTTATCGCTCAAGTCGGTTTCCGCATAGTTACGCGCGTAGAAAAGTTGTTGCCACTGCCGCACCATCCCCAGATATTTGTTGTCGACGATCACCATTTTTATGGGCAGGCCCAGGCGGTGCACCGTGGCCAGTTCCTGGATGTTCATTTGAAATCCGCCATCGCCGGAAACGCAAAGCACGCACGTCTCAGGCTTGGCTAGCTGCACGCCCACCGCGGCTGGCAGAGCGAACCCCATCGCCCCCAGGCCGCCCGACGTGATAAAGCCTCGGGGCGAGGAAGAACGGTACCGCTGCGCCGCCCACATCTGGTGCTGTCCTACGTCGGCGATCACTACGTTGTCTTGCGGCAGCCGGCTGAAGAGTTCATCGAGAAACCGAATTGTCGGCTGCGCCAGTCCGCGCGGGTCAAGGTCCGCCCGCTCCGCTCCGCAAGCTACCGCGCGCCAGCCGTTCCAGTCGGGCAGGGAAGCATGGCGTAACTCCGCGTGAAATGCGGGAATCGTGTCCGCGAGATTGCCGATCACTGGCAACTCACACGCCCGCACTCGATCAAGCTGCGCCGGGTCAATCTCAAAGTGGACGATCTTGGCATGCGGCGCGAAGCGCGTCGGATCGCCGGTGACGCGATCATCCAGTCGCGCCCCGAAAACCAGCAGCAAATCAGTCTCGTGCAGAGCCGTATTAGCCGCGCGCGTCCCGTGCATTCCGACCATGCCCAGGTAATATGGCGATTGCGGCGGAACCGCCCCCAGCCCGTGCACAGTAGCGAACGTCGGAATTTTCAAATGATCAAGCAGACGCCGCAATTCCGGAATCGCTCCCGAAAGCTTCGCCCCCGCGCCAACCAGCGCCACTGGCTTCGCAGCTCGTTGAAGCAAGGCCACAATCGTATCGCTGAACGCTCCATCCGCCTTCGCATTGGCCGGCCGTGCGTGCGGAGTGAACTTCACCGGCCCCGAGAATTCTTTCTTTGCCTTGAGGATGTCCGTAGGAATGTCGATCAGCACCGGCCCCGGACGTCCGCTGCGCGCCCAATGAAATCCCTCTGCAATCACCTCGGGAATTTCGTCGATCGTGCGCACCAGCCGGCTCCACTTGGTCAGCGACAGCGTCACCCCGAAAACGTCGGTCTCCTGAAACGCATCGGTGCCAATCATTGCTGTGCGAACTTGTCCCGTAATGCAGACCAGTGGGACGGAATCCATTTTTGCATCGGCGATGCCGGTGACCAGATTGGTGGCGCCCGGCCCGCTAGTGGCCATGGCAACGCCAACTCTTCCCGTCACCCGCGCATATCCTTCTGCCGCAAACACCGCGCCCTGCTCATGCCGCGTGAGCACGTGCCGCACTCCGCTGCCCTCAAGCGCGTCATACAACGGCATGATCGCTCCGCCGGGATAGCCAAACACCAGATCCACCCCTTCGGCACGCATGCACTGCAAAACGATTTCGGCTCCCTTAGACATTCACCACCTGTTTAGGTTCGCCCTTCGGAGCCTCCGCCGGCTTCTTGCCTTCTCTTCCCGGTAGCCAGCTCATCATGCCCCGCAACTGCGCGCCGACAATCTCGATCGGATGTCGCTGCTCGCTCTCGCGCAACTCCGTGAAGTGGTAGCCCCCGTCTTTATTTTCTTTGATCCACTCCCGAGCGAAGGTTCCGTCCTGAATGTCGGCCAGAGTCTTCTTCATTGCGGCCCGCGTGGCATCGCCGACCACTTTCTCGCCACGAGTCAGGTCGCCATACTCGGCGGTGTTCGAAATCGAGTAGCGCATCCTTCCCAGACCGCCTTCGTAGATTAAATCGACGATCAGCTTCATCTCGTGCAGGCATTCGAAGTAAGCGATCTCCGGCGCGTAGCCAGCCTCAACCAGCGTCTCGAATCCTTTCTTGATCAGCGACGTCAGCCCGCCGCACAGTACCGCCTGCTCGCCGAACAAATCGCTTTCGGTTTCTTCCTTGAACGTGGTCTGCAACACTCCAGCGCGGGTCGATCCGATGCCATGTGCGTAGGCCAGCGCAAATTCGTGCGCGCGCTTGCTCGAGTCCTGACTCACCGCAATCAGTGACGGCACGCCCCGCCCTTCCGCGTAAACCCGCCGCAACAGGTGGCCGGGGCTTTTCGGCGCAATCATCACCACGTCCACATCGCTCGGCGGAAT
This sequence comes from uncultured Acidobacteriota bacterium, assembly GCA_963842075.1. GTDB lineage: Bacteria > Acidobacteriota > Terriglobia > Terriglobales > Acidobacteriaceae > Sulfotelmatobacter. The sequence continues at coordinate 51,331 of CAWJFA010000033.1, forward strand.
GATCGTCTTGAAATGAATGCTGAAGCCGTGCGAGAAGCCCAGAATTTTCCCCGGATGCAGATACGGCTGGATGTACTTCTCGTACACTGCCGCCTGCGTCTCATCGGGCGTGAGCACATGGATCCAGTCAGCGCGCTTGGCGGCCTCATCCGGCGCCACTACCACCATGCCATCGGCGCGAGCCTGCTGCGCGCTGGGCCGGTTCGGCTCGAGGCCGACTATTACCTTGTAGCCGCTATCGCGCAAATTCTGCGCCTGCGCGTGTCCCTGGCTTCCGTAGCCCAGGATGGCGATGGTTTTGCCCTTCAGGGCATTAGGATTGGCGTCGTGCTCATAAAAGATAGTAGCCACCGGGGGTGCTCCTCTCGTTCATGCTTAGGGTAATGATTATCGCAAACCGACCGGTCGGTCGGTCAATCCATTTATGCTACCGAACGCCAATTATCGTGTCAAGGAAGAAGTTTTGGCCCTCTGTGGCACTAAAACCACAGAGACCCAAAACAAACAAGGAAGCAACTTTTCTCGGAAGGCACCGGCCCCAAGGCCCCCGAGAAACTTCCAAATGCGGCGTAAGTCCGTCTAATACCGTAAATGCACCTAATAACCGGCGAGCGCCGCTTTCAGCGCCGCGTAAAGCGTATAAAGGCAACGGGCTTTAGCCCATGACGATCCCCGCGGAACATCTTCCCCCCAATTCTCGTATCTCAAACTAAAGGAGGCAAAATCATGTACTGCAACGCTTGCGGCAAAACCATCGCTGAGGACGGCCGCTTTTGCTCCTACTGCGGCACCGCAGTCGGGATTCCGCCCACGCCCAGGAGACTGATGCGCTCCCGCGCCGGGAGAAAGATCGCCGGCGTTTGTGCCGGACTAGCCCACTACTTCGATCTCGACGTAACGTTCGTGCGCGTCCTTTGGCTCTTCCTCACCCTTGCTACAGGAGTTTGTCCGGGCGTCGTCACATACCTGCTCGCATGGATCATCGTTCCAGCGGAGCCGGAACTGAAACCGTTACTCGCGGCACAGCAACCGCTGGCAACTTAGGGATAGCGCCGGGTCTGCAAATCTTTGCAACGCTACCCCAATCGGGTGCGCCCACCTCCCGCAACTGGCCACGAATTTGTAAAGATTCCGTCTACTAAAGTAAATGATTGCAATGGCTTGCACCCTCAGGGGAGGGTTGTCATCTCACTGATTAGCCATGCAAAGGCGACTCGAAATCGATGCGGCACGCGGCTTGATGCTGGTCTGGATGACCCTCACCCATCTGCCCACGGTCGTCAGCACATACGTCAATCAGCCCTTCGGATTCGTGTCCGGCGCAGAGGGCTTTATCTTCCTATCCGGGTTGTTTACCGGCCGTATTTACTTTCTGCTCGCTGAGCTGCAAGGCGATCGAGAAATGGTCAGCAAGTTGTGGATCCGTACCTTTCGGCTTTATATCTACCACGTCACGCTGCTTGCCCTGGCATTCTTCGTTGTAACCGGACTCGCCGCTGGAGGCAATCGGCCGGGCCTCCACAACCTTCTTGATTTCTACTTTGCCGCTCCCAGGCAAGCTCCCATCGACGCCGCATTGTTGCTCTACAGGCCGCCGCTATTGGATATCCTGCCCATGTACATTACCTTTCTTCTGCTCACCCCAGTGGCCTTGACGCTGGCGAGAAAAATCGGATGGAAGGTTATCCTGAGCGCAGGGTTCGCGCTCTGGGTATTGGCACAGTTCGGACTCCGGCAGGCGGTCTATGATTTCAGCGTTAAAGCCTTCGGCCTCCATATTCCCCTGAGCGCCACCGGCGCCTTCGATTTGTTTGCCTGGCAATTTATGTGGTTAGTCGGTCTGTGTTGCGGAGCCCGCTGGGCGAAGAACGATTTGCCCGTCGAAACGTGGTCGCGGCGCATGCTGATTCCAGCAGTCGTAATCGTGCCTGTACTCTTCACATTACGGTACTTGGTAGGGCACGGCATCGAACTTGGAATTTTCGAAGTCTCCTTCGATAAGTGGCATCTGGGCGCTGTCCGGCTGATCAATTTCGCTGCCGTCGCAGCCTTGCTGATCCATTTCCAATCGCTGCTGAAGCCGCTGGCGATCCGCCCGCTCGTGATGATGGGCCAAGCTTCCTTACAGGTCTTCTGCGCGCACCTGTTGTTCTGCTTCATCGGACTTGCCATCATGGGCGACGCTCCCATGGTGAACGGTTGGCAGGAAGCTGCATTGGTCACCATGGCCCTGTCGGGCATGTTATTGACCGCGCAAATCTTCTCCCGGAAGCTTCCCGCTGCAGCCGCGGCCCCGGTCGCAACCAGGCCGATCCACCAATTCGGCGATTGAAAATCACTCGCATTTACTACAAATAACTGTGGGGCTTTTGACGCTCTGGCCCACGTTGGCGCACAACCAATGAGGCCGCCCACCCTTCGAGAAATCACAAAGGGTAGGCAGCCTCGCGTACGACCCTGAAATAAGGCCAGGTCTCCGCTATTTATCTCCTGTGCCCCTCGTGTTCTTTAACACTCCGAACCACCCCGTTTATTGGGTTAGTTCCGAAATGTGTGATAGCGTCAGATCCCTCACCGAACGTGAGCTTGATATTCGAAAAAGTTACACTGTTCCCCCCGGTAATATCTATCGTCACGGTAGAGGTTGGCCCAAACGGCGGCGGAAATTTTCCGTTCCCTGTGATCGTGACTGGACCGGTTACTTCAATACTGCCGTCCGACGGAAATGTGACCGTGCCATCGACCAATGTGAAGTTATGCGTGTGGGCGTTTCGATCCGTAGCACTATTCAAATCGCCGCCTCCGCTCAGCATTACGCCCAAGTCGGAGCGCTCCATATTCAGAGCCGCCGAGAAATCAGCCATGCCGTTTCGCTTCAGCGTCAAAGACCACGTACCGCGAACCTCCCACGGGCCACCCACGCTTTGCGGCGTGTAGTCGGCGATCGTCCCGCGGAACTGTATCTCCTTCGGCTTTTGCGCAACTGCGCACATGCTCAACGCCAATACTAGAACCCCAAGCCTTCCCCCCCGCCAGAAACCTTCTTTCTTCATAATGCAGACCTCCAAGTCTGAGTTAAGCACTGCACTTATCGTCCATCGCGCACCGCATTGCAATTCAGCTTGTATAAAGGAGAGATCAAGTTTTCCTAAACCCCTAAGTCCCTGATGCGGTTGCTTCTTGGCGGATCATGAGGCATCATTCCAGCGGCGCACGTCAGGCCTGTCGAGGAGATTTACGAGCCAGGAATTCCATTTCGGTGAGTTCACGCTCGACCAGTCCCGTTACCAGCTCCAACGGAGTGAACGTCGCCTCCGTCTGGAAAAAATCCCAATGGAGTTGCTTATCCTTCTGGTCCAGCGTCGCGGAGAGTTAGTGTCACGCGAGGAAATCGCGGAGCGCCTTTGGGGCAAGGATGTTTTTCTTGACGTCGATCACAGCATCAATGTCGCCGTCCGCAAGATCCGCGTCGTGCTGCGCGACGATCCCGAGAAGCCTCGTTTCGTCGAAACCGTCGTCGGGAAGGGATACCGCTTTGCCGCCCCCGTAACCTGCAACAATGGGGATTCAAATCCGCAGGTGCAGACACTTCCATCGCCAGCTCCGGAAGATTCGCGCACTGCCGTTCCACCTGCTGTTCTACCTGTAAAAGCCGTCCCTATCCGCCTCGCCGCACTGCTGGCAGGAGTCGCTGTACTCGCACTGTTCACGGTCGCCTTGGTGCTGAGCCGCCGCGGCCATGCTAATAACAATATCAATGACACTGACAATGCCACGCGACAGCCGGATATTCGAGCCCTTGCGGTCCTGCCTCTGAAAAACCTGTCCGGCGATCCCGGACAGGAATATTTTGCCGACGGCATGACCGAGGCGGTTATCGGGCGCCTATCCATGATCCCAGGCCTTCGCGTCATCTCCCGCACGTCCGCGATGCGCTTCAAAGACACAAGCATGTCTGCTCCAGAAATCGCCCGAACTCTGCACGTGGACGCCATCGTCGAAGGGTCGGTGATACGCGAAGGCAGCCAGGTTCGTGTCACCGTTCAACTGATTCGTGGCGCGACCGACGAGCACATTTGGGCGGAAGAATACCAGCAAGAATATCGTGGCATCCTTGCCTTACAGGAGGAGGTCGCGCGGACCATCGCCGAGCGAATCAAGATCAGCCTCACGCCCCAGCAGCGAGTCGGTTTGGCGCCGACCCGCGCGGTCGATCCCCAGGCTCACGAGGATTACCTGAAGGGCAGGTACTACTTAAACCAGGCAACGGATAACTCGCGGAAGAAGAGCATCACGTATTTCCAGCAGGCAATCGCCCGAGACGAGAGCTACGCCTTGGCTTATAGCCGCCTGGCTGACGCCTACGCGCTGCTCGGGTTTCGCGGTGGCTTTCCATCGAAAGACGCCCTATCGCGAGCCAAGGCGGCAGCGCTCAAGGCCATCGAACTGGATGACACCCTCGCCGAACCTCACGTATCTCTCGCATTCATCGTCGAGACTCATGAGTGGGATTGGGCAACCGCCGAGCGGGAATACAAGCGCGCCCTCGAACTCAACCCGGGTGATGCCCGGGCCCACCACTGGTATGCAGGTTATCTGATGTATGTAGGGCGATTTGAAGAGGGAATTGCCGAGGCCAAGCGCGCCCGGGATCTCGACCCACTTTCCTTGACGGTCAACAATGCCCTGGCCGGCAGGTTGCTCGTAGCCGGCCGCGTTGACGAGGCTCTCGAGCAATTGCGGAAAACTTTAGACATGGATCCCCATTTCGCGCCAGCCCACCAAACCCTTGGCTGGGCATACCTGAATCAAGGAAAACACCAGGAGGCCATTCACGAGTTCCAACAGGCGCTGCAACTCGGCGGAACCAACGATACGGACCTCATCCAAGATCTTGGTTTCGCCTATGCTGCAGCAGGCAAGCCAGAAGAGGCGCGCAAGATACTCGCCAAACTGAAGATGCTGCACCAGCAGGGACTGGCACCCTCCGCTTCAATCGCGATTCTCTACGGAGCATTGGGTGAGTCAGACGAAGCTTTCGTTTGGCTGGATAAAGCCTATGACGAGCGTGATCCAGAACTGACATATGTCAACGTGCCGGGCCGGAGGTTCGAGCCCCTGCGCCACGACCCCCGGTTTCAACAATTCGTACACCGCATCGGCCTACCCAGTTAGAGTAGGCAGTCACGAATCTGTAGGGACAGCCGCCCCCGGTTGTCCGGCGGCCCAGGTCTATTGGGTTGCGGCCAGCCACACTACATCGCTGCCGCCAAGAGTGCGCCGCACAGAGAGTGCCAGCCCAGGGAAGTATCATAGGTCGCGGAGCGCGGACCGGTGACCACTCATCACCCCAAAGTTCGCCAGCAAAACTCCGTTAACCCCACGTTCACTTTCAGTTCGGCCGAACCGCGGCCACGTGACATCCAACCTTGTCTTCCACAATTTCAATCGGTGATCATAGTCGAGGCCGTGAGGGTCCAAAAAGACCCAAAGTCGTCCTTCTAAGCTCTTTGTTCTCTATATTTTGATATCTAAGTTCTTTGAAAACTAGATTTTGCGAAATACGTTTCTCTGAAACCCGTGCTGGACAAGCATTTCAGAGGCATCGAATAAAAAAAACGATCTGGATCTACACGGTTTTTACAGCCCGTCCAATTTTCGCAGCCTCGACGAGAAATTTATTTTGCTAAGAAATCCACAGGGACCGAGGGCATAACAATAGCCTGTCCTACGATCCACCGCATCCGATCCCCCGTTGGGAATGCGAAGCGTAGAAGCCAGAAGCTAGAAGCCAGCAGCCACATTGGCATTCCCGCCCGCAACTGTTTACCATGTCACCCGATGGCCCGCGAGACTGTGGTCGACTCCCGGCAGGAGATCTTGCGTACTGCCGCACGCCTGTTCCAGCAGCGGGGATACGATGCGACCTCTATGAATGACGTAGCCGCTGCCCTCAAACTGAGCAAGGGAGGTCTCTACCACCACTTCCAGAGCAAAGACGAAATCCTCTACGAGATCATGAACCACGCCATGGAGATCACTCAGGAGCGCGTGCTGAATCCCGTGCGCGGCATCGCCGATCCTGAGGAGCGGCTGCGGGCTCTGATCCGGCTGCACATCGAGGTCGTGCTCAGCCCGCGCGATCGCGAGATTACCGTAATGCTGCACGAAAACCATCCTCTGCCCCCCGCGCTGCGCAAGCGCATCAACTCCCGCAAGAAAGATTACGTCCACTTCCTGGAAAACCTGATGGCCGAAGTGCAGGAGGAAGTGCAGGAAAGGAATCGGCAACAGACGAAGACCAGAGTTAGCCCCCGCGCCGCAGCGTTCGCTTTGCTCGGGATGATCAACTGGATTTATCAATGGTATAAGCCGGAAGGCGAACTGCAGGCGCGGAATCTGATCCCGCAATTTACCGATCTGATTTTTGGAGGCATTTTCGCGTGAAAATTCTCTTCGCCCGCCTTGCGGAAATTGAAGAGCAGCGTGACCAGAGCGGCAAGCCGTACCGCGAGTTCCTCCGTGTGCCAGCCATGAGCGCCGGACTTTACGTGCTGCCCGCCGGCGGGACAGACCACCAAAAGCCGCACCGTGAAGATGAGATTTATTACGTCCTCCGCGGCCGCGCGCGTTTTAAGGCCGGAGCGGAAGATCGTGAAGTTTCCGCTGGCAGCGTTATTTTCGTGGCGGCGGAAGTTGGGCATCGGTTTTACGACATTGCAGAAGAACTCGCTGTATTGGTTTTGTTCGCCCCCGCGGAAAGTTAGTCGCGGCTGAAGCCGCTGTTGTATGGATTGGGTCTTACGGCACGGCTTAAAGCCGCGCACTTTCAAAAACGCGGAAATGGTGAAGTTAGCGAATCCCGAAACTACTTCGGCGGGATCCAGTAGATTTCTTCTTTGATCGCTGTTTTGTCGAGGAAGCCGCGGCGCTTCAGGATTGCCTTGCTGTTCGCGATCATGTCGGGATGGCCGCAGAGATAAGCGTGCGTGTTGGCGGCGTCGAGTCCCCATGAGTCGGCATATTTGCGCAGGATGTCGTCGGCGCGGCCGATCTCACCCGGCCAATCGGCGTGATCCCACGGGCGGCTCACCGTCGGAACATATTTAAGAAAAGGCAGCTCTGCGGCGAAGCGAGTGAGCTCATCTTTGTAACCGAACTCCCAGGGACGGCTGGCGCCGTTGAGCAGGTAGAGTTTGTGAGCGCCGTCGAAGCGGCCTTCCTTCCACTCTTTTGAAAGCGTGCGGATAAAGCTGACGAATGGCGCGACTCCTGTGACCGTCGATACCAGGAGATGATTGGTGCGTCCGTTTCCGGTCTCGAGCGTGAAGCGGCCTTTGGGCGCCTTGCGCATGAGCAATTCGTCGCCCGGCTGCAGTTTGTGGAGCTTGGGCGTGAGAGCACCCTCGGGCACGAGCTCGAAAAAAAACTCGACTTCATCTTCCGAGGGAGATGATGCGATCGAATAAGGACGCTCGATGCGCTTGCCGCCCTCTTCCACACCCAGTGTAGCGTATTGGCCGGGCAGAAAGTTGAAATGTTCTCCCGACTGGATGCGGAACATCCAAAGATCGGGCGCGAAGTCGACGCGTTGAGTGACGCGCGCGTGATAAAACTTGTCTTCCGACGTAGTCATTGTGAAACTGACGGCCTCCAAAAATGGCGATGCAGCTTGTAAAAGGTCAGCGTGAAAGTTCTCAGATGATATACACGAAAAAAGAATTTGACAACCGAACGGTCGTTCGAGTTGTCACGCCTTTACCCTGGCGCTTAGTGCTGAAAGGTAACGAGAGTGTCTGTCGAATCCAGTCCTGAAAATGCGGACGGCGCTGCGTCGTCCAGGTTTAACTCCGAGGTCGGTTTGGTGGCTGGTGGCGCGGGTTCCGGCAGGGCGCGGAGTTTCTCCAACTCGTCCTGTGTCTTTTGCCAGTCTTTTGATTTTTTCTCGGTTGCAAGCGGGGCAGCCGGATCGGAGTAAAACGCAAGAATGTTTTTGCGAAGATCGGGCGTGATCTGGTCGAAGTTGTGCTGCGCCAACTGATTGAGCAAATGAGCATAGGTCTTATCGGTCAGGCCATACTCGCCGGCGCGGGTATCGTGGCCGGTGTCGAAATCGGTGTTGGTGAGATGAAGAGTGCCGTCTCCGGTCTCGTGGAGGAGTTTTTTGTAATTTTCCACCGTGAGATCCACGCTGGCAATGTAGAGGTCTTCCGTTTTGTGAGTTGGAACTTTAAAGTCAAGCGCCCTGAAGGGTCCGATTTTTGGCACAAACCTGAGGAAGAACGCCAGCAATCGGGTTCCGAAACCGGGACGACGGTAACCTTTACCCCATTCTTTCTGATAACTCGTGCGCGAAAGATAGTAGCGGAACTGGCGAGCGCGGAAGTTCGGTGTCTCTGAGACAATCTCCTGGCGGCGCGCGACCAGCGCCACACGGGTCATCTCAGGAATCACCTGGCTGATGGCGCGGCGGAAGGTACCGAAGGCCAGATCCTCTTTGGTAAGGACCGCGTTCAAGGGAACGCCGTAGGTATCCTGAAACGCCCGCTCCAGGACGGGTTTAGCAATCTCGAATCCGATGAAGTCGTGGTAACGGTCGGAAGTGTAGCGGTTCTTCGCAACCTGAGTTACGTCGAACCCAAATTCGGTACGGATGTGGGCTTTCGGATTGTCCTCGTAAGTGACGATGTTTCCATACTTCTTGCGGAGCTTGGGAAATTCGATGCCAACGGCTTGGTTGACGGTGGGATGGCCGCAGTTATCAGCAGAATAGTGAGCCAAGGCGCCCAGAGCGAAGGCGTATTCGTTTAAATCGGATGCTTCATTGATCATGTTGACAATGAAGTCGCCGCTGCGCACGTAATGAGTGAGATCGCTGAAATATTTGCTGCCGAATGGGTAATAGCCCATGTCTTGTATTAGCGATCCGCCGTACGCAAAGGCATGCGCCTTTTTCAGGTCGTCATCAGTAGCGGCGGGGAAACGCTTTTTCAGCAGGGGAATTAAATTGTCCTTCCACACCAGATCGACGACCTCTTCGTGCGTGAGCACGGAGTAAGCCGCGCAGGTTTGCTGGGTGCAACTCTGCACCAAAAGAACTGCCAGCCCAAACCAAAGGACCGCTCGCCAGGAATGGAAGGGCAGCCTCATTTGCCGAGAACGAGAACCACAAAGGTGTCAGGCAAAATGGAGCGGCGGGGATGTGGATTATCCGCTGTCGCGGCCGGAGGCGGACCGAATTTTGCTGTCACCACGTATACGTTGTGGGTTTTGGTATCGAGCGCCAGGGTGCGCGCGCCTTGCTGGGTGGGGACAGTTTCCGCCACGCTGAATTTGTCAGGCGACTCTTCCCTCACCACCGTGAGTACGCCTTCGCCGCACGAAGCGAAAGCCAATCCGGCGCCCGGGTCGAATGCGGTTGCGTCTACACCCTTGCCGATCGCTGGTGTTGCCAGAACTTTGCCGGTATCACCATTCACGACGGCCATCATATTGTTCTCGCAGCCGACAAACAGGCGGCGGTTCTCCTGGTTCATGGACAACCCTGAGGGCGATTCGCACGGCGCCAGAGGCCATTGCGCCTTCACTTCCAGTTTTTGCGGATCAATCGCAGTCAACTCGCTTTTGTCTTCGATATTCACCCAAACGCCGCCCTTGCCGTCGCCGGCGGCGAATTCCGGCCTGCCGTTCAATTTGATCGTGCCCAGGACTGTGCCGGTGTTGGCATCGATGGCTGTTGAATCCTGACTCTTGCCATTGAACGTGAAAACACGCTTCGTTGCGGGATCGTAAAGGATCGCATCTGGACTTTCGCCTACTTTTACTTTGCTAGTCGTCGCCAGCGTCTTGAGATCAAAGATGCTCACCGTACCTTCGCGTCCATTGCTGATGAAGCCGCGACCCAGTTCCGGCGCCAGTGCAACACCGTGAACTCCAGGTGTGTCCGTGATGTCGCCCACTGTTTTTCCAGAATCGAGATCGAGCACGATGACGTGAGTGGCTCGCGAAATATAGAGACGGCGCGCGGCCGCATCAGCCGTCAAGTAGTCCCAGCCTCCGTCCCCGCCGACCTTATAAGTGTTCACCACCTTGTAGCCCGGACCGGCAGCCGCGAAGGCTCCAGCGGCGATGAGAAGGATGAGCGAGCACAAACAACCGCGCATAAGTTTTCTGTTGGCAGACATGTTCCTCCGTAATTTCCAGGACCGCCGCGCTGTACTCCGATGCCAGTTTTGGGCCACGGGTGGCCGTCATAGTGCATCTAATTCGCTTAGGGGCGCTCCTGAAGTAACTTTACCCTATTCTGCGCCGCTCCTAAAATCTTGCTTATGGACGTATTTCGACGAAAGCCGTCGGGGCAGGACGTCTCGAACGGTTTTTCGAACGTTTTCTCGAACGACAGCGGAGTTCCGCAGCGGCTGGACCCGCGCCTGCAGCCCACGCCGGACTATGGAACACTGGGTCCCAGCTCAGACGCAGCACAGTATTGTGCGCCGGCACCGACCACTCGTGGCCCTTCCAGTTCTCAGCCCGTACCTGCAAGAGTGCGCATGGCGCTCTTTACAGGAATAGCGTTAATGCTCGGAATATTGGGCGCGGTCGTTGCGCTGACTAGCCGGAGGCCTACCGGCATGGGGGAACAAATCGAGTCCGCTTTCGATCCCCAGGGAGATTCACTGGCTTCCGCGGCAAAGTTGTCGGAACGCGATCTGGATCGTCAGAGGCCGCAGAAACAGGCGGAGATATTGCTGACGCGAGCCGTGAGCCACCGGGATGGATCTGCTCAGACTGAAGCGCAAATTCAATCGCGTATTGAAGGGTGGCGCGGCAAACTCAAGCTGAATGCGCAACTGAGCCAGCTGACCACGGCTGCTCTCAATTCCGACGACCGGAATGTGCGGGCGTCCGCTATCGAAGTGCAACTCGCCGCTTACGGATTGAACAAGAATGAGTCGACGATCAATTCTCTGGTACGGCGGGCCGACTCTCCCGATCACGCACAACAAATCTGGGCGTTGTGGACTCTCGGCTTGCTGGGAAACCGGGGGATTGAGAGTGATCGTGTGGTTCAGGTGTTGAGCGCGCATCTGCAAACTTCAAGGCCAAATTCGGGAGGGGATCGAGAGGAAGATTCGCGGCGTTGGGCGGTCGAAGGCCTGGCGCTGGTCGGAACTGACTCAACCATCGCGCCTCTTCTTGAAGCCATGCACGACGACCCCTCGGCGCTGGTGCGCGAGCGGGCAGCTTGCAGCCTGGCGGAATCGGGAATGTTGACCCGTCAGCAGCGTCTTACCGCCGTGCCGCAACTGATCAATTACTCCGATGATCCTCTACTGGATGCGCAAACTCACGCCTGGGCTTTCCAGGCATTATCCGGCATCACCAAACAGCATCTTCCCAACGATTCCGCGGCCTGGCGCCAGTGGTACCAAACTCGCCCAGAAAACTCTGCGCCAGATTCTAAGAACTGACAACTGCGTTCTCACTCCGCCATCTTGGCTACGTGGACGTCGAATCCAGTGTTCGGCAGTAGTGACGTCAAGGCGAACGCTCTGAATCCATCGCCATTGATTTCCGTGTGCCGGTAGATTCCCGGTTCGCTCTCAATAGTTTCCTTTCGGCCCTCGGTCACGTCGAGAAACGTCTGCGCCTGTGACTGGCTGGCTTCGCCGCCTTTGGCGCGGGTCACGACCGCCTCGGAAGCGTACGAGCGCACCAGCTTGGGCCAGTACTTTTGCAGCAGCTCGGTGCTGGCAAAAACATCAGACCAGATGATGCGCCCGTTCACCGCAACCACGACGCCGACCGCCTTGCGATCTCGCAGTTGTTTGATCAAGCTCTTATAGTTCTGCTCAATCGGCTTGGCTACCTCGTCCACTGTCTCTTTCACATCTTTGTTTTCCATAAGGCGGGCGTACGAACTGGTGGAGCGAATTTCCTGTGTACTCAGCTGCGAAGCCGAAGCCTGCACCTCAACTGTTTCCATTGCCTGCTGTTGTTTTTGCACCTCGGCCCAGACTTGATTCTGATCTTTGTCGGCCATTGCTTTGGCGCGTACCGAAGGTTGAACCATCAGCGTCTCGGTAGATTTTGCAAAGCCTCCAGCGCTGCCTCCGCCGACTCCTCCGCCATAGGTGGTTCCCGATGCTCCGAAACGATCGCTGGTCGCGACCCAGCGTCCCGGCTCGACGCAGAAAACACTCAAGTCGACTGGGTCGCTCTCCGCCGGCACGATGCGATCTTTGCCAATCACGCGGTCCTGCTTGCCTCCGGCAACAATCTCGCCGGCGAGAAGCAACAGAGGACGCTTCGAGTTGTTGATCAGCACCAGGCGGTTCACCTCCGCGCTGTCGTGCTGCACCGCCGGCGTGTGGCGCCGCAAGAGTCCGCGCACGTTTCCGTATTCGGTGACCACGACTTCTCCTGATCGCAAGCCTTCATCCAGGGTAAGAAACTCGCCCGTGGCATAAGACTTGGGCGCGACCACGGGGAACACCGTGAGACTTCCGTGCCGGATCGGCTCCAGCACCTTGAACCCGGAGGCAGAAGCTTGCTCTCCGGCATGAACCGGCCGCAGGTCCAGGCAGATCATTCCGGCCATGATCACCATCACGATTACCGTCACAGACAATCTCGGACGCATAATTCTCCTCCCCTTTGGCGGACGGTTACGCTGCGGCGTCAGGATGTTTTGAGCCTCTGCCGCCGGGGAGCGTTCGTGCCGCTCAACTCGACTCGGGGGAAGAACGGTAAGAAAATCTCGGCTTGCGGATAAAATTGAGGTTACGAAGGTCCTCAAAATTAACGTTACGAGCGTCTAATGAATTGGTAGCATCGTGGCAGTGGCCGAAGTGCTTTGTCCTGCTGCAATGAGAATGAGCCTCACGAAACCGATCCCGGCTTCCGTGCAATCGGCAGTCGCCGGGTTGCTGGCGGAGCTGCACGCGAAAAGCGGCTGCGAGCAGTTTGGGCTGGCTCGCGAAATGTTTGCCAAGATCCTCTGTGATGTAGCCACAAAATATCTCCCTGCCGGCGCGACGGAAGCGGAGGCTCGTAGCTTTATTCTCACGTTGCGCGTCGAGGAGCTTGCTCTTGCGCGCGCGTGCGCGGCTGGAAGCAACTCAGCATGGGAAGTCTTTCTCATTCGCTACCGCGAAAAACTTTATCAGTCGGCATTGCGCATCGCGCGCGAAGACTCAGCCGCGCGCGATCTCGCCGACAGTCTCTATGCCGAGTTGTACGGCACGATGACGCGCGGGGGAGAGCGCATTTCAAAGCTGGCATCGTTCACCGGACGAGGATCGCTAGAAGGCTGGCTGCGGACCGTGCTGGCGCAGGAATTCGTAAATCGTTATCGCCGCACCAAACGCCTGGTCAGCCTCGAGGAAGAAAACGAAGACGGAGAGCGGTTCGCCGCAGCCGAGCCAGAGCCGGTTCAATCCGCGGACTTGCGCCTGGAATCAGCGACCGACGCTGCTTTGGCGTCACTTTCCAGCGAAGACCGTCTGGTGCTGGCCGCGTATTATCTCGATGGGCGCACTCTGGCCGAAATCGCCCGCATGTTGGGGGTGCATGAATCGACTATCAGCCGCAAAGTGGATAAGCTGGCCAAGTCGTTGCGTAAGAAAATTCTGGCCGGCATGATGCAGCAAGGCATGGCGCGGCGCCAGGCCGAAGAAGCCCTGGAAGTGGACGTGCGCGACCTGCAGATCGATATTCGCCGCGGCCTGGCGCAAGAACCGCCGGCAGCGGCGTTCTCAGATAAGAAGGATTCCTTAAATTTCCAGCAGAAGGTGGCGCCTAGAGCGAAAAGCTAGAAGCTCGGAAACGAGAGACCAGAAATTAGAAACGAGTACGGTAGGAATGCAGAACGTTCCCAAAATCGTGTTAAAGCGCTTACAGGAAACCAGGATCGCGGAGGCGCATCCCGACGCGGATCAGCTCACCGCTTTCGCGGAACAGTCGCTGGCTGAAGGTGAGCGCGCCGCGGTGACGGAGCATCTTGCGAGGTGTGGCGACTGCCGGGAGGTCGTCGCCTTTGCTATGCCCGCCAGCGAGACTGCGACCGTGCCCGGTCCAGCGCGGGCTGCTCGCGGCACCTGGTTTCGCGGCACCTGGTTTCGGGGTGCGTGGTTAAAGTGGCCGGTACTGCGTTGGAGCGTGGTTGCGGCTGGAATCGTGCTGGTGACGTCAGCCGGGCTTCTGCAATACAGGCAGCGCACTCAACAGAATGCGGCGTTAACCTCCAGCCCCGTTCAGGACCAGGATAAAGTTCGGCAGGAGGAAAAAATCAGTACCGCGTTGCAGGATCAGCAGCTCTCTGCACCGGCAGCAGATGCGCAAGCGATCGTCGCCCAACCGCCGGAAATGGCGAAGCGAACTCCAATGCGGAAGGCGTCTCGCGGCCAGAGCACGGTGGCAGCGGGGCAACCGCCTCCCTCACTGAGGGCAATCTTTCCTGCTCCGCAGACCATGAATCGCGCGGGCGCGGGGAGGGGGATCGGCTCGGGTTCAGGAGGGGGAATTGGCGGCGGTGTTTTTCGCCCTGGTGGAGGAGAGGGCGGCGGCATGACGACCAAGCCTGATGAGGTTCGGGCGCAAAACGACGCTTTCGCGATGGCGCCTGCGGCTAAAGAAGCGCAGCCGGCCGCGTCGCAGAATTCGATTGCGCAGTCTTCACCTGCCGCGCCCAGCCAGCAAGTTGCGGTTTCGGGTAGTTCGCAGGTAGTCGAGGTGCAGACAGAAGCCGCGGAAGTCGCGCCGAATCTGGTTCAGGGGCAGCTCGAGAAGCCGCGTGACCTGCCGGTTCAAGGGCGGACCTTCGGGGACGTCGTCAAGGCTAAAGATCTCGCAGTTATACAAACACCATCCGGGGAGCCTTCCGCACTCGCTGCTCCGCCCACAGCGTCGCCGCGCTGGGCAATCAGCTCCGGCGGCGGCCTGGAACGGTCCTTCGACGGAGGCAAGACTTGGGAGGATGTGAACGTGAGCCAGGTTTATTCCGCCGGGAGCATGCAACTAAAAAGCATCCCTAAGTACGGGGACGAGAAAAATAAGAAAGTCGACAAGGTGCAATCTGCCCCGGTTGTGGTATTCCGGGCGGTAGCAGCAATCAACCCTGAGATTTGGGCCGGTGGCTCAGGGGCAATGCTTTTTCATTCGATCGATTCCGGAATACATTGGATCCGAGTTCTGCCTGCGGAAACGGGGGCAGCGCTGACCGGCGACATCACTGCCATCGAGTTTTCCGACGCCCAGCACGGCAGGATTGCGACTTCCGCAGGCGAGCTCTGGATCACCGCCGACGACGGCCAAACTTGGCGCAAGCAATGATAATGATAATGATAATGACGCCCCGTTCACGTTCCTGACATTCGTTCCTGACAATCCCGCTCCGAGCCCCTTTTTAATGGGAAAAAGCTCATTACCAAAGTGACGTTTACACAAAACGAGCGGTTCTCTACTATCCATTTCGTGGTTTGGCAGTTCTGGGGGAGGGCTGCCGAGGCGTCTTGGACTGCAAAGTCCGAGGCGCTTTTTTATTGCGTAACAAAGAGGGAAAACCCTTTATTTTGAACACGCGGCGCAATATCCGCCAATTTCCAATCGCGACACTACGATCCGAAAACGGCAATCTTTCTCCACTTGCCCCTTCAGTTTCTCGAAAATATCGCTCACAAATTCCATGATCTTGCCGCACCGGAGACAGGCCATGTGGATGTGGTCGCGGTTCAGCTTGCGCTCATAGTAGTGACCCTCGCCGTGGATGTGCATCAGATCGAGCTCATCAATCAGCCCGTGCCGCTTCAGCAACTGCAGAGTCCTGTAGACAGTGCTGCGATCGACGCTCGCATCCAGCCTCTGGGCCTTACGCAAAAGCTGGGCCGCGTCCAGATGTTTGTTGGCAGTTTCCATGACGCGCAGGATCGCTCGCCGCTGCTGGGTCATACGGATTCCGCGATCCGCGAAATGAGCCTGCAGCCGGCCCGGCATTTCGGTTTCGGGTAGTGGCATCGGGGCTTGCTCCTCAACCGTCGCAACTGGTCGCAATCGCGCTGCGACGGAATCTTCCGCCGGCCCTTGACGATATCAAGAGGCATCCGGCAACATCACGAATGTACGTTAGATGCGACTCGGTTGCAACTGTAAAGAACTCGTTTCCGAACCTCATCATGAGTCACGCGCCATTTTCTCTCGGCATAGTCAACGACCGCTGCCCGGCGAAAAGACGAACCTGCGCGCGATTTCGATCGGCGTTTTGTTTTATCGTGCTTGCCGTTTCCCTCGCCTTGCCGGCACGAGCGCAGGAGAGCCCGTATATCGTTACCTACGACCATTATCTCGAAGAACCTGGCAGCCTCGAAGTGGAGTACTTTTCAACCTTCGGCACGCAGCGCGGGGGGAACGACTTTCATGCCTTCTGGTCCGAGTTCGAATACGGCGCCACCGCGTGGTGGACTACAGAGCTCTATTTTGACGGGCAGACCACATTTAACGACAGCACCATCTTTACAGGATTTCGTTGGGAAAACCGCTTTCGCCTACTGCAGATGGAGCATTTCATTAATCCTGTTCTCTACATCGAATATGAGCAAACCAGCGGTGCCGACAAGATCCTGAAAGAAGTGGAAGGCCACGACATCGAGGCTGACTATGCCGTTCCCAATGCGATCGCCCGTAGAGAGCACGACCACGAACTTGAGTCCAAGCTTTTGCTTTCGAAAACTTTCAAGGGTTGGAACGTTGCTGAAAATACTATCGCCACCAAGAACCTCACGGGAGGCAATCCCTGGGAGTTCGGCTATGCCATTGGCGCCAGCCGCCCCCTGGCATTGAAAGCCTCTGTCGAGCTCTGTAATTTCTGCCGGGAGAATTTCATTGCCGGAGTTGAAATGTATGGCGGTCTTGGAGACCGCTACGACTTCGGCCTGCACGAAACGTCACACTATCTCGCACCGGTAGCGGCCTGGAACCTGCCGTCGGATTGGACTCTTCGCCTGTCGCCTGGATTCGGCTTGAATGACAACAGCCATCGTTTTCTGCTGCGCTGGGGAGTATCGCGAGAGTTCTCCGGTTTCGGCGAAAGCATCGGCCGCCTATTTGGAGGCCGCAAGCAATAACCCGACTGCTACCAAACAACCGATCATGACCAAGTGTAAAATTTCAAGAACGGCCGCGAGTATTTTTATGATCACGGGAGCGCTGGTATTGGCTTGGGGGCCGGCGGTTGCTCCGAGCGTCGCGCAGGAGGATAAATCCGCGCCGAATAAAAAAGACGTTTACGCTGAATTGGCGAAAGCTCCAAAGAAAGCCGTTGCTCGCCGCAACCCGCTAGCAGGCGATCCCGACGCTGTGGGCGCCGGTGAAAAGCTTTTCGGACTCCACTGTGCCGAGTGTCACGGTGAAATGGCGGAGGGAGGCCGCAAGGCGCCGAGTTTGCTTGCCCAGCCGGTGCAGCAAGCCACGCCCGGCACGCTTTTCTGGATCCTCACGAATGGAGTGGTCCGCCACGGCATGCCGGTATGGTCCAAGCTGCCGGAACCGCAGCGCTGGCAGATCGTGAGCTATCTCAAGTCCCTCGGCGCACCTGAAAAGCCGCCTGAGTGACCGCGGGTGGTTTTGCGACCTTGAAAGCTCCCCGGGCATCAAACCGAAGTGCGATAATGGATGTGCCCTAATCGGGCGAGCACTTATTTTGAAATAGATCGCCGGGCCCGGCTACGACCGCTCGATGGAGCGTCCGCCGACAACGCGACGTTACAACGAGGAGAAAAAACATGGCAGGAAATGGAATCGTCGAAGTGACCGATGCAAACTTCGACCAGGATGTTTTGAAATCAGACCAGCCCGTGCTGGTGGACTTTTGGGCGACGTGGTGCGGTCCTTGCCGCGCTCTCGCTCCGATTGTGGATGAATTGGCGAAGGACTATCAGGGCAAATTGAAAGTCGGCAAGATGGATGTCGACGCCAACAGCTCCACTCCAATGCGCTACAAGGTTACGGGCATTCCGACACTGCTGGTTTTTAAGGGCGGGCAAGTAGTGGAGCAGTTGGTTGGCTACCGGCCCAAGGAAGCTATTGCGCAGGCCATCGACAAGCACGTTGGATAGATTTCATAACGATCTGTGCCCGGGACCGATCCCGGGCATTCGTGTTCTCACGGCGCTTCCGACAGAGTGTACTCGAAATCGTAGGAGTGCTTGCCGGCGTCGATCTTGATCGTCATCGATCCCGCCAGGCCGGTGAGTTGACCGGTACCGGAATCTGGAACAACTGTGACGCTCAGATGTGGCGTTCCCCGCGTCATGGTGCCGCTGTGCTGCAGGACAAAGCTGCCACTGCGGCCCTTCAGGCTTCCAGTGACTCTCTCCATGGCGACGTAGCCTCCTGAGCCTTTCACGATGGTCGCAGCGGAAGAGAGCATAGAGCCGTTGCTGGTTCCCTCGAGATCGCCGTGAAACTGTTTATCGATCGACATTCTTCCAAGTCCCGAAGAGGACCCGTCTTCTGCCAGGGGCGTGAGCTTTACTTCAAAGGTTCCACTTGCGTGACTTGCCACAACTTTCTCCTTGGTGGCAACAGTGGGCGCTGCCGATGGGTTTTGCGTAATCCAGGATGACGCGAGGGCGAAGCAGAGAAATATCCCCGCTACTAGTTGGGTTCGAAGTTTCATTCTTTTGTCTGGAAATCAGCGGCGAATCTCGCTCGGCCTGATCACTAATACTTCCGCAATACACCAATCACGCGACCTTGCACTTCCACCGAGGCCGCGGGAACGATGATCGGTTTCATCGTTGCATTCGACGGCTGCAGACGAATGTTGTCGCCTTCGCGGTAAAACCGCTTGAGCGTGGCGTCGCTCTGGTCTACCAGTGCGACCACGATGTCGCCGTTGTGCGCAGTCTTCAACTTCTCGACCAGAACGTAGTCGCCATCAAGGATAGCTTCGTCCTGCATGGAATCGCCGCGCACCTCGAGAACGAACACTTCTTTTGAGCGGACGAAGTCGGCGAGCGAGATCGTCTCCGGATTCTCTACGGCTTCGATGGGCTGGCCAGCGGCGATGCGCCCGAGCAGCGGCAGCACTAATCCGGTATTCACGCTCATGGACTGCTTGAGGCGTCCCTTGGGCGGCAACAGATCGATGGAGCGGCTGCGGTTGTAATCGCGGGTGAGCAATCCCTTCTTTTCCAGATTCGTAATGTGCTTGTGCACGGTGGCCAGGGAGTTGAGCTTAAGGCCGTTGCCGATCTCCTCGAATGAGGGAGAGTATTGATGCTCGGCAACGAACCGGGAGATGAAGTCATAGACTTCGCGCTGCCTGCGTGTGATCGCCATGCAGCACATTGTTGGCGAATATAAGGCGAATGTCAAGTGGAATCAACAGCTAGCCATTGGCCACTAGCTTTAGGCCATTAGCGTTAGCAGGACGGCGAAGTTGCCGCAAGCGGCCAAGAAGGAATTCGGCGCTTGCGTAACGAGAGAAGCATCCGAAACTTCCTTTAGACTTGTAACTCTAATGGAGGGAGCGGCGCTATTTAGGTTCGGAGGGATTATGTCGAGAGTTTCGGTGCGGATGGTGGCGATGATGTTGACCGTGCTGGCCGCAGCGGTGGCGTGCCGGGCGGGGAATGGGGCAAGCGCGGCTGTACCCGCGCCCGTGGCGGATGAGGCGAAGGCGACGGCTTCAGGGAAAGAAACGGCCGTGGTGGCTGGGGGGTGTTTCTGGGGAATTCAGGCAGTATTTCAGCATGTGAAGGGCGTGCGAAGCGCGACTTCGGGATATTCGGGCGGTACGGTGAAAAATCCTGATTACGAAGCCGTGAGCAGCGGTGAGACCGGGCACGCGGAGTCGGTACAGATTGTTTACGATCCGTCGAAGGTTACTTATGGAGAGTTGCTGCGGGTGTTCTTCTCGGTGGCGCTTGATCCGACGGAGGTGAACCGGCAGGGGCCGGATGAAGGTACGCAGTACCGGTCGGTTATTTTTTATGGGAATGACGAGCAAAAGCGCATCGCGGAAGCTTACATTGCGCAGCTCGATCAGGCTAAGATTTTCCGGCGGCCAATTGTGACGCAGGTTGTGCCACTGCAGGCGTTTTATCCGGCTGAGGCTTATCACCAGAATTATGCGACGATCCATCCGGATAATCCTTATATTGTGTATAACGATGCGCCCAAAGTGGCGAATCTGAAGAAAGAGTTTCCGGAGTTGTATAGCGGGAAATAGGGGAGCGAGCCGAACGCGCGTTTATTGTTGCATCGCGAAAGTGCGACCTGGCGCGCTTACCT
This sequence comes from uncultured Acidobacteriota bacterium, assembly GCA_963842075.1. Lineage (GTDB taxonomy): Bacteria > Acidobacteriota > Terriglobia > Terriglobales > Acidobacteriaceae > Sulfotelmatobacter. The sequence continues at coordinate 71,623 of CAWJFA010000033.1, forward strand.
TGCTGAGGGCAGTCGGCTTCGCGCGTCTCGCCCAGATGCTTCGCGAGACAAAAATCGTTTCGCTAGGAGGACAGCCGGGTGGGAGGAAACCATGTTTGAGTGGGATCGCAGTACGGGCGGGAGCAACGTTACGCGGCGTGTGTTTCTGGCGGGTGCGGGTGCGGCGCTGGGGGGTGCGATGCTGTGGCGATGGCGGAAGCCCTATTCGATTGTGGCCGAGGCGAAAGCGGAGCCGGGAGAAGTGACGATTGTGCAGTTCTCCGATGCGGGCAAGCGCCTGGCGAAGGTGAAGATTGCGAAGGTGGTGAAGAGCGAGGACGAATGGAGAAAGCAACTTCCCTCGGGAGTGTTCGAGATCACGCGGCACGCCGACACGGAAATTGCCTACACGGGTAAGTATTGGAACCTGCACGACAAGGGAATTTTTCGCTGCATCTGCTGCGACAATGCGTTGTTCAGTTCGGCGACGAAATTTGACTCGGGAACTGGCTGGCCCAGCTTTTGGGAGCCGCTGGCGCAGGAAAATGTGCGGGAGATTCGAGACACTACGCTGGGCATGGAGCGGGTCGCAGTTTCATGCAAGGAGTGCGATGCGCACCTGGGACATGTATTCGACGACGGTCCGCGGCCGACGGGCCTGCGGTACTGCATGAATTCGGCGTCGCTGCGGTTCGTGCAGGCGGCGTAGTTTTCGGCTGACCAAGCCTGAATGAGTTCCCCGACGAACCAGATGACTTTCCGGATAAAAAAAGAGAGACGGATTTTTCAGTTCCGTCTCTCCGTTGGTCCAATCGTTCAATCCACTCAAGGGGTCAAAAGTGCCGGTTATTTACTGTCGCTCTTGCCGGCGCTCGTGCTCTTCAGTGTGACGGTATCTGAAGGTTGGGGCGCGCTCTTTTGCGCTTGCTGTGGCTGGGGTTTCGGGGCAGCCGCTTTCGCGGCTTCATTGACTTGACTGGTCTTGGAACTACTCACTGGACTTATCATATACAGGGGATCGGCAGGGGCGTGGAAAACTTTACCGATAGACTCGAGTGAAATATTAATTTCTTGTAACGGTTAGTAAACGTTGAGCGCTTCCCACCGCGCTGTACTTGAGGTGCATCGAATCATGCACCGGTCACGAAAAAGTTCTCATCCGGTTTCCGTTCGGGCTTCTCCGGAGCCGCTTCGGCTGTGACGTCCTGCACGAATTCGCGCCGCCGTTCCGGCCCCTTGCGCTCGATTACCCGCACGCGACGAGTTGGCATGTTGCCAGGTTCGAGGCTAAGGATGCGGCCATCGCGCACCTTTATGTTCGAGCGAAACCAATCCGTGCGGAACATGCGTCCGGCGGCGTAAAAGGTCATCGAGGCGGCGATGGGACCTTCAAAATCCTTGTCGGTGCAGGCCACAATGCGCTTGCCAATCTCCTGCGACCAGGTCATGCCGCCGACCAGGGGATCGTTCAGGCGACAGCGCTCAAACGGCATGGCGTGCGAGAGTTTGCGCAACTGCAAGAGTTGCAGAAGAACCGAGCTCTTGGCCAGATTGGTTACGATAACCTTGGCTTCCGTGGCCGAAACGCGTTCGAGCTTGATGTGCAAATCGGGCGTCCATTCGCGCTCGAATTCTTCGCGCGCCAGCGCCAGGCCCTTGTCAGTTGCCTCGACATAGCGCAGGGTGGCGCGGGCCAAGATCAGGCTGAAAAAGCAGGTCACCACAGTCGCGATAAGCGGAATGTAGCCGATGAGGGTAGTAAGCGGAGTGCGGAACGAGTGGATCCACTGTCCGGGCATTCTTTCGGCTCCTCGCTGTGCGCAGAGGCGCAACCAATTCCGCGCCGGTCTTGTGCGTCCGGAAGAGTCTAGCTAGAGAGGCGTGGTGGCTCCAGATGCGCATGGTGAGGAGGCGGGAAATGGGCAAGGTCAACGACTTTAGTAACTGAGATATGGGGTAACTGAGAACGGGACCTTTAACAAAACGGCTCTCCGGCTTCGCTTCAGGGGAAGCTCCGAGGAAGAACAGGGTAAGGCAAGAGCGATTGTTATTCGAGGACGCTGTCGTCGAGCTTCTTGCGTCCCCAGTCGGCTGCGGCCTGGACGAAGGCCAGGACCAAGGGATGAGGTTTTTTTTCGGTTGAAGAAAGTTGCGGCTGAAAGAGCGTCGCGATAAAGAAGCGGTGAGTGGGGGATTCGACGGCCCGGATCTCAGCTTGCGTGCCTCGGGCGACGACCGGGAAGCCAGCTTCCATCGTGGCCCATTCATAGTCAGGGTTGACTTCGAAGTTGCAGAAGAACTCCTCAGTCACGACCTCCTTGTCCTTGCCGTAGAACGATTGCAGGTAGGAACCAGGGCGCAAGCGAATCTCGGGCATCTTGCCCGAAAGCTTGGGCGCATCGCCTTTGCGGCCGGGCACGGCGCAGGCTACGGGATAGATCACGATGTTCTTGGAGCCGGAATTGTTTTCGGCGCTGTCTGCATCGACGATGCCGAGAACGTTGCGGGCAAACTCGATCAGGGCGTATTGGAAGCCTCCGCATGTCCCGAGAAAAGGCCAGTCGCGCCGGCGGGCGAACTCGATCCCCTTCAGCATGCCGTCGAAGCTCTTGTATGGACTTCCGGGCGAGGCCCAGAGGCCGTCGAAGCCTTCGAGAATTTTGTCCGCGCCGGCTGCGGTGAGCGTGGGCGTAGGGATCCACTCAGACTCAAGTTTGAAATCCAGCTTGCGTGCGGCGTGCTGCAGGGCCGCCGTGGTGGCGTGGTGCGAAGGGAATTCCGGATTGAAGTCACCGAGGATTCCGATGCGAACGGCGTTACTCACGTGGCCATTGTACTAGAGCATGTGGCGGTGAATTCTGGTCTGAGGTTAGGAGGCTGGTGCGCGAGGGAGACTTTGTTGGCATGGGCAGAAACCAAGGTCCCTCGGTATGCAAGGGATGAGAAGTAGGGGAATGCAACGCTGCCTAGAACCAGTGCGTGAGGCTATGCAGGCCGTAGAGGCAGAGCACGGCGAGCGCGGGACCGCCCCAGATCATAAGCGTGCATTTCCAGCCGAGGGAGCGGGCCAAGTCTCGCTGGCTGCGCCAGGAGATGAGGAAAGTTGGGTTATGTGTTCCTTTCATGAGCACAACCGGCGGACGAGCTTCGAACTCCTCGGGCGGCGTAGTGGGTTGCGACGTGACTTGGACACTGCCATTCGGCGTGCCGGAGTGCGGGGCGCCGTTTGGATTGCTGTTGAGGGTAGCTTGCGAAGGTGTGACTCCGGCCGTGGCCCAGGCTGCGGGACTTGAAACGCCAGCCTTCAGCAGTGCAGCGGCAATCTTCTGTTGCTGGCTCATGTCGGCTGCTTTAGCCGGTATGGGAATGGACGAGAGATGGATGACCTGGCCGGGCGCGGTGATGAGACCCTCGCCAGAAGCGAGATCAGGTAGCGATGTGCTTCCGAAGCTGTTGCCGGAACCGAACGACAGAGTGCTCCCTAAAGAGAACGAAAGTCCGCTGCCAGCGCCGAGTGTCGCGACTTCGGCGTCGTGAATCGGCTGTGGAGTGAGTTCCAGGCCGGGATTTTCGTCGAGTGTTCCCAAAAGGAAAAGAGCGTTCTTGGGCTTGATACAAAACTCTTCAATTTTAATTTTATTGCTGGTGCTCACGCCGTGGCGCAGGAGAAAACTGTGCACGTTCGCGGGCGCTTCTTGTTTTGTTGTGAAGAAAGAATCGCAGAATTCCTGCTGGAAGTCGCGATGCAAGTCGAGTTCGGCGCCGCGCGGATCGACCATCACCTTGCCGGTATTGTCGTCGAGGAAAAATGGCACGTGCATGCACTCGGCGGCAACCTTGACCCACTGACTGCTTCTACCCTGGCGTTTCCATTCCCAGGCAACGGCGCGGTAGTAGTAGCAGGAGCGCTCGCTGATGGGCGCGGTCAACGTGTAAGGGCCGACGGCAAGCCCGCTGAGCTCGACCACTCCAAGCGATGCGCTGCGAATTTTTGAGACCGGCGTGTCGAGGATGAGGTGCCGGCGCTGCAACAGGCGGAAGCCTTGAACGAACAAATAAATACCGGCAAAGAATCCGATGATGCACCAGGCAATTGGCCTGGTGTCTGACGATCGAAGCAGCAGGATGGACGGAGTCGATGTAGTGAGGATCAAAGGTTCGGCCCAGGGGGAGGTTTTTGGGGACACATCCCCAGGTCGAGGCTAGCGGAGTGGATGAGCGACTGGCAGCAGAAAACGGCGGGATAGGCTTACGTTGGTAATGGAGTCAAGTTGCAGTAGGGACAAGCAGCAGAGCCGTTCGCACGGGAATGGCAGGATGTTCTTAAATGCAGACTCTAGGATGTGCGGCGACGCTTCAACAGGAGATAGGCGAAGGTGAGCAGGGCGAAGAAGACCAGGGCGCCTAGCTGATTTATGCGCGAGGAACGGACGGTCTGGACGATGATGGTGGAAGCGAGGACGCAGCCGAGGATGGAACCCCCCATTCCTAGTGGAGAGCGCATGGGCAGATTGGCGACCTCTGCTGGAGTGAGGCGCCAGCGGAAGCTTACGTGGGATGCGAGTGATACGACCCAGCAAAAGAATAGGCCGGAGAATGCGGCTCCCATGATGAAGAGGAAGGCTTGTTTCGGGGCCCAATTTTCGATGATTAGAGCGGATACGATTCCATACGATGAGACGAGCAAGGCAAGACGAGGGGAACCGTTGGCATTGAGTTTGCCCATGCTGGCGGGCGCCCATCCGGAGCGGCCCATAGAAAATAGAAGGCGGGAGGCGACGTAGAGTTTGGCATTGGCCCCGGAGAGCGCGGCGGTGAGGACCACAAAATTCATAAGGGCGGCCGCGGCTGGAACCCGGGCGAGGCTGAGCACGCTGACGAATGGGCTCTGGGAGACGCCGGCCTGGTTCCAGGGCAGCACGCCGACTAAGACGACGATAGCGCCGAGGTAGAGGCCGGCTAACAGGAAGAAAGTGAGGCGGGCGGCGCGGGGGATTTCTTTTGAGGAACGCGATTCGCCGGTGGTGACGGCGAGCATCTCGACGCCGCCGAAGGCATAGATGGCGAGGAAAACGGCCAGCAGAGGCGCGACAGGACCTTTTGGAAGGAATCCGCCTTGCGCGGTGTATTGCGGGGCGACCCGGCCGCTGAAGAGCAGTGCGGCGCCGATTACAATGAAGGCCACGATGGTGACCAACTTGATCATGGAGAACCAGAACTCGAAGCGTCCAAAGGAACGCACGTTGCGCAGGTTGACCACAACGAGGAGAGCGGAAAAAAGGAAGACCCAGAATATGCCGGGCACGGCGGGGAACCAGTAGGTCATATAGGTGGCGGAGGCGACCAGTTCGGCTCCAATGGAGAAAGAGATCGAGGCCCAATATCCTGCGCGGCATAAAAATCCCAAATATTGATTGAGATAAAGTTCGCCGTAGACACCGAACGATCCGGCAGCGGGGTGGACGCTGGCTAGTTCGCCGAGCGCCATGGCGACGGTATAGGCGATGAAGGCGGCGGCGATGTAGCTAAGGATTACGCTGGGGCCGGCAATTTCGAGTGCGGCGGCGGAGCCGAGGAGGAGCCCCGTGCCGATGGAGCCGCCGACGGCGACCATGGTCATTTGTCCGGCCGTGAGTTGGTGGTGGAGACCTTGTTCTTGCGCTTGTTCGGGGAAGATATCTGGGGACGCAGTGGACGGGGGCATGGGGCACGATAACAAAAAGGGAGGGATTCCCCCAAGCGCCCATGGTCGCCGGGTGCTGGCGGGCTTGCATATTGATTCTCGTCCGAGGACCGACGAAAAGTTCCACAGAGGTAAGAACGTCGATTGACGGTGACTTTCGTAATCGAGAGCGGGGCCTTAGCGATTGCTGGGGTTGGAAGTGACTCCTAGAATCGAAGCAGCAGCACTCTGCCTAGAACCGCCCATGTCTGAGATTACAAAGCGCGTCGATCCAGCCGAGCTAGCCCGTCGTATAGAGCGTGCAGGAAAGCTTTTGCAGAAGGGGAAGGCCGCCGAAGCGCTCGAAGAATATTTGCTGGTCCTACGCGACGATCCAGAAAACGACACGGTGCGGCAATTGTCGGCCGATTTGTGTTTATCCCAGAACCGGGGCCGTGATGCTGTGCAGTTACTGGGAGAGCTGTTTGAGCGGCAGGTGCATGCGGAGGACGCCACTCGAGCCAGCCTGACGTATAAGAAGTTGGCACGGCATGGCAACCCGACATGGGAGCAGAAATTCCGCTTTGGGCAGCTGCTGGAGGGATCGAACAAGAAACTTGCGGTGGGCACCTATGAATCAGCATTGAGCGACCTGGCAAAGTTGAATGACAAGAAGAATGCCATGCAGGTACTGGGCCGGGTTGTGGAGTTGGAGCCGGTGCAAGCAAATTTCGTACGGATTGCAGAACTCTGTTCTGAACTTGGGGAAAGCAAGGCTGCGGCGGAAGCGTTCAAGCGGGTTGCGCAGCTCACCAGCGCGGCGGGCGGAGATGCGGCGCAGTGGTATGAGCGCGCGTATCAGGAGGATTCCTCGGACGAGGAGATTGCGCTGGCTTACGGCAAGAGCTTGCTGGGACAAGGGCAAGTGGGGGCTGCGATCTTTATTCTCGAACCGCAAGTCAGTGCGGGAAAGAATTCACCTGAATTGCGGGACATTTATGCGGAGGCTATGTTGGCCGCGGGCCGCTACGCGGAAGCGGAGCCGCTGGTGTGGCAACTCTTCGAACAGAATCCAAACCGAATGCCCCAGGTGACGACACTGATTGGACAGTTGCTGGAGACGGAACAGGATGAGACGGCGGTTTCACTGGCGCGAAAGCTGGGGCAGTTCCAGGCGAAACGCGGTGAACGCAGGCAGTTCCTCGCAGTAATGCAGGAACTGACGGCAGCGCGGCGGGCTTCCTCCGAAATGCTGGAGTTCCTTAGCGAACTATTCAATGCGGCGAACCGGGAGGGCGACTACTGCCAAACTCTTCTGAAGCTATTCGACGTGTACTGCGGAACGGGGGATTTCGCCAAAGCGGCGGAGTGCCTGGACCGCGCGGCTGAGGTGGATCCCTACGATTCCGGCCATGGGAAACGGCTTGACCTGTTGAAAGGCAAGATCGACGAGAACAAGTTTAAGGAGATTGCATCCCGTTTCACGTCTACGAGTCCGAGCGCAGCCCAAAAAGCGATAGAGCATGAGGCGACGCTGGGAGCTTCCACCCTTCAGGATCTGATGTTGCAGGCGGAGATCCTGGTGCAGTACGGAATGCGCAACAAGGCGGTCGAGAGGCTGCAGAGGATTCAGGAACTTTTCCCGCGCGAAGAAGAGCGCAACGAAGATTTGCAGCGACTTTACCTGGCGGCGGGCGTAAGCACGAACAATGCTGGATCAGCGCCCTTGTCGGCGCCGGCTTCTTTACCAGTTTCGGGGCCGGCGGCGGTGGCAGCGGCGCCGATTGCCGATCCGGCGGCGGAGATGCGGAACGTCACGCGGGTGGCGGAAATCACCCGTAAGCTGTATCACCAGGGGACGGCGCCGGCTGTCCTAACTACGGCGGTCAACGAGATTGGTGCACACTGGGAAGTATCGCGTTGCGTGGCTTTGATGCGCACGCCCGGTTCGAAGCCAACGGCAGTAGAGGAATTCTGCGGCAGGGGAGCGAAAGAAGGCAATTCTACGGCGATCAAAGAAGTGATGATTGCTCTACAGGACCTGGCTTCGGACGAGCCCATCATCATCAACGATGCGCAGCGTGCGGCGGAGCTGCAAAACGTCCGCAAGGCCGTCGTGGAACTGGGAGCCACAGCGGTGTTAGCGTTGCCGCTGAGCAATGGCGAGGATTCGGTGGGTATGCTGGCGCTGTTGCACAACAAGCCGCGAACCTGGCCCCACACCGACGCCGTGGTGTTGAAAACCCTAGCGGATCAGATGGTGATCGCGCTGAATAATGCGGGCTTGCGGCGTCTGGTAAAAAATCTTTCGGTGACGGAAGAGAAATCGGGATTGCTCAAGCGGGGATCGTACCTCGACTTATTGCTGGCGGAGAGCAAGCGGGCGGTGCAAAATTCCGCACCGCTTTCAGTTCTACTGCTGCAGTTCGGGCGCAGCGCGGCGCTGGTGAAAGAGTACGGTGAAACCGCCGTGGAAGCCACGATGGATAAGATTGGGCAACAGATTGCGGCAAACATTCGGACCAATGACTTGGCGTTCCGCTACGACATTACGACCATCGCGCTGATTCTGGGAGAGACGGCGGAGAAAGAAGCGACAATGGCGCTCGAGAAATTGCGCAAGATCATCGCAGGAGTGCATCTGCCCGCCAAAGACGGATCCGAGAAAGGCCTTGCCCTGGAATTTTCAGCCGGGCTGGCGGAGGCAGTCGTGAAGGAAAGCTACGATGCCTTAGACATCGTGACGGAAGTGATCAACCGAGCCGAACATGCGCTGGCGACCTCGCTGGCGCAGGGGCCGGGGAAAGTTGTGGCGCTGGGGGCAGCGCTGGCTGCGGGGGCGGTGGCGTAAGAAATTCCGCGACATTGAATCAGTCAGATCCTGTTCGTCTCTTTAGAGTCGTAAGATCCTAGAGTCGTAAGATCCGAGAGTCGTAAGATCATAGAGTCGTAAGATCATTGACCACAACGGACACGAAGTTGCGCGCAGGTTTCATTTCTTGATGTTCGGCTTCGTTCCCTTTGCGTCGATTGTGGTTAAGGTCTTATCGTTCCTTCGGTGGTCAAACTTCCTCAGTCACTGCTACACTAACCAGTTTGACTTTCAGTTTTGATCCGCTCTGAGCGTGGTCTGCAAGGAAAATCATGTTGAAACCGGGTGATATCGCAATCGTTAGTGGGGCACGCACGCCCTTTGGCCGCTATTGCGGCAAGTTGAAAGATTTTACGGCGCAGGAATTGGGCGCGGTTGCGGGCAAGGGAGCAATCGAGCGGGCGGGAATCGATCCCAAAGAATTTGATCACGCTGTGTTCGGCAACGCGCAGCAGACTTCCGGCGACGCGCTGTATGGGGCGCGGCACGTGGGGTTGCGGGCGGGGCTGCCGATTGAAACTCCGGCGCTGACGGTGAACCGGCTGTGCGGGTCGGGAATGCAATCGATTGTCAGTGCGGCGCAGATGATCCAGACCGACGAAGCGAAGATTGTTCTGGCGGGCGGCATGGAGGCGATGTCGCAGGCTCCATTCGTGATTCGCGGGCGCGACGGATTCACGCTGGCGCCGGGCGGCAAGCTGGAGGACTCGCTGATGGTGGCGCTGCTCGACAGCTATTGCGGATTGTACATGGCGAACACGGCGGAATTGTACGGTGAGCAGCAGGGCATCACGCGGCAGGCGCAGGATGAGTTCGCGCTGCGCTCGCAACAGAAGGCGGATGCGGCTTATAAAGAAGGACGGATTCAGGAAGAGTTGATTCCGGTACCGCTGCGGAATTCAAAGGGCGAGGCTACGGGAGAATCGTTGACTGAAGATGACCACCGGCGTCCGCAGACGACGATGGAAGGGCTGGCCAAGCTGAAGGCTGCGTTCGGAAAAAATGGGACGGTGACGGCCGGCAATGCGAGCGGCATTGTGGATGGAGCTGCGGCGGTGGTGGTGATGTCGCTCGAAGAGGTTCGCAAGCGAAACATGGAGCCACTGGGAAGAATTGTGAGCTGGGGTGTTGCCGGGGTTGAGCCGAAGTTGATGGGGCGGGGTCCGGTGCCGGCTACGAAGATTGCGCTGCAGAAGGCTGGGCTGTCTTTGGACTATATCGATTTGATTGAGGTGAATGAGGCGTTTGCGGCGCAGTATTTGGCGGTCGAGAAGGAGTTGGGATTGGACCGCGAGAAGGTGAATGTGAACGGTGGGGCGATTGCGGTGGGGCATCCCCTGGGGGCGACCGGGACGCGGCTGGTGATTACGCTGCTGTATGAGTTGCGGCGGCGGAAGAAGAAGTATGGATTGGCGACTGCGTGCATAGGCGGCGGGCAGGGGATTGCGATGGTTGTGGAGAGTATGAACTAGCCGCTCGATTCGGGGATGACAGATGTCGATACGCGACAAGACGGCGGCGGAAATCGCGGATCTAATTGAGCGATACCTCTCGAATCGATGTACATATCCCCAGGAATGGAACGACTTCGTGGATTGCAGCAATCGAGATCCAAAGCTGGATGCATTCAGAAAACGGTGCGACCTCATTAGCAGCCAGTTCGAGACAGATCGAAAATCGCTTGATCTGAATAGGGATGATCGCTGGCAAGACGCGACGGACGAATTGAAGAAGGTAGCAGCGCAATTGCGGGACTTAGAAAGGGAACCTAAGACGTAGGAATCCTATGGAAATTAAGAAAGTTGGCGTGCTCGGTTGTGGCCTGATGGGATCCGGTATCGCGCAGGTTTGCGCTACGGCTGGATTCGATGTCACGGTGCTGGAGGTCGAGCAAAAGTTCCTCGACAAGGGATTCGCGGGGATTGAGAAATCTTTGGCGAAGTTTGCGGAGCGGCCGCCGGAGAAGGGCGGGATCACGGCGCAGCAGAAAGATGCGATCCGCGCGCGGCTAAAGGGCACGACCAACAAATCCGACCTGGCGGATTGCGACATTATTATTGAGGCCATCATCGAGAACGTGGGAGAGAAAAAGAAAATGTACGCGTCGCTCGATGACGTGGTGAAGAAAAGCGCGATCTTTGCTTCGAATACTTCTTCGATTTCGGTTACGGAGCTGTTGACTTCGGTGAAACGGCCGGAGCGGTTCATTGGGATGCACTTTTTTAATCCGGTGCCACTGATGAAGCTGGTGGAAGTGGTGCGCACGATCGCTACCGCCGACGATGTTTATGAGACGGCTTACGAGTTCGGAAAAAAGCTGGGCAAGGTTCCGGTGCGCACGTCGGACAAGACGGGATTCATCGTAAACCGCCTGCTGGTGCCGTATCTGCTCGATGCCATCCGGGCGTATGAAGAGGGTGTTGGGTCGATTGAGGATATCGATAACGCGATGAAGCTGGGCTGCGGGTATCCGATGGGGCCGTTTACGCTGCTCGATTTTGTAGGGCTCGATACGACTTATTACATTACTCACGTGATGTTTGAGGAGTTCAAGGAGCGGCGGTTTGCATCGCCTCCGCTGCTGAAGCGGCTGGTGATGGCGGGATGGTACGGGCGTAAGATCGGGAAAGGATTTTACGATTATGCGGACCCGAATCAGCCGAAGGCGAATAAACTGTAGTCGAGTCAGCACAGAGGCAGTGAGTCGCGGAGAACCCACAACCATAAATGGCAGGTGAATTGAGCTCGCAGGACAAACAACGCTACCGAATCGCGTGGAACAGCTACGTGCTGAGGCGGAATGTGGTCGTGGTCCTATTCGTAGGGTTTGTGCCGCTGGGAATTCTGATTGCGAAATTGAAGATGGGCGAGCGGGTCAGTTTCGCGATGCTGGTGGGCTGGATTATTGTGTACCTGACGGGAGCCTGGTGGTTGACGCAGTGGAAGTGTCCGCGATGCGGGAAGATATTCGCCAACCGGCTGTGGTCGCAGCGCTGCATCTGTTGCGGGTTGAGCAAGGATGAAGTGGCGGAAGTGGTGCGGGGAAAGTGAACCTCTTTGCCACGGATCTGCACGGATCGACGCGGATTTTAATCCCCTGAGTTGCAGAGATGTTTGGTCCGGGTCGATCGGCGTCGATCGGTGTGAATCCGTGGCAGGTTTGAATTTATGAACTTCGAAAACATTCTTCTGGAAAAGAAAAACTCGATCGCTTATGTCACCGTCAATCGGCCGAAGGTGCTCAACGCGCTGAACATGGCTACCATGGAGGATCTGCGCGGGGCGTTTCATGACATCAAGAATGATGCGGCGATTCGTGTCGTCATTCTTACCGGTGCCGGGGAGAAGGCGTTTGTCGCTGGGGCGGACATTAGCGAGTTGGCCAAGCATGACGCGGTGACCGGCAAAGAGTACACGCACCGGGGACAGAATGTTTTGAATCTGATCGAAAATCTGGGCAAGCCGGTGATTGCATGTATCAATGGATTCGCTCTTGGGGGTGGATGTGAGATTGCGATGGCTTGCACAATGCGACTGGCGAGTGAGAACGCCAAGCTGGGGCAGCCTGAGGTGAAGCTGGGGATTATTCCGGGCTATGGAGGGACGCAGCGATTGCCGCGGCTGGTGGGCAAAGGCATCGCCATGCAGATGGTGCTGGCGGGCGAGGTGATCACGGCGCAGGAGGCACATCGCATCGGGCTGGTGAATGAAGTGACGGTCGCAGCTGAGTTGATTCCGCGGGCGGAGGCGATTGCTGCGAAGATTATCGCGAATGCCCCGCTGGCGGTGCAGTACGCGATGGAAGCCGTGAACAAGGGCATGGAGATGACTTTGAGCGAGGGCTTGTATCTGGAGGCAGTGCTGTTCGCCGTGGCTTGCGCGACAGAGGATAAGAAGGAAGGGACGACCGCGTTCTTGGAGAAGCGGGCGGCGGCGTTCAAGGGGAAATAAACTATGCCGCCGATTGGCACCGCTCTGCATTGATTACGGTCGAATTTGCCAAGGAGATATGGAGCCACGAAGAAAAGGAATAATCAAGATTTTGTTGTAGAGGTTCCTCCCGAAGCTGATCTTGCCTCACTCGAAGGTTCGCTGAGTGGGGCAGGCAAACGGTTTGCCATTGTAGTTTCTCGGTTCAATGCCTTCGTTACTGAGAGGCTCTTGTTGAGCGCAGTCGACGGGCTGGTGCGCTCCGGTGCGAAGAAAAAAGATATTGGGATCGTGCGGGTGCCTGGGGCGTTCGAGATTCCCATCGCAGCGCGAGAGCTGGCGTTGACCAAAAAGTACGATGCGATCATCTGCCTCGGCTGCTTGTTGCGTGGTGATACGGCGCACTATGACGTGATCGTGAATGAAGTGACGCGGGGGATTGGGCAATCGGGGCAGGAGACTGGGGTGCCTCATGCTTTCGGCGTGCTCACGTGTGAGAACTTGGAGCAGGCCATCGATCGCGCTGGGCTGAAGATGGGCAACAAGGGATTTGAGGCGGCGCTGGCGGCGGTGGAGATGGCGAGTTTGACCGCCGGCATACGAAGCGCTGCCGGCCAAAAGCGGATTCCTCGCTTCGCTCGGAATGACAAATCTAAGAAGAAGATCAGGAAGACAAAGCGCAAATAATCCGTCCTCTACAGTAAACTGAAAACTGACACTGGCTGCAAACACTTTTTTCTCTATGGGCACTCGTCGCAAATCCCGCGAAATGGTTCTGCAAATGCTGTTTCAGGCGGATATGGGCAAGCAGTCCGTAGACCAGGTGCAGAGCACGTTTTGGGCGGAGCATGCCGGGACCAGCGCCGAAGTACGAGGGTTCGCGGAGGATTTGTTCCGGGTGGCGGCCGACCGGGGGCCGGAGATCGACAGGCTCATCGAGGGCCACGCGCAGCACTGGCGCATGGAGCGTATGGCTGCCGTGGATCGCAATCTGCTGCGCGCAGGCATCGCAGAATTTCTGGGCTATCCGGAGACGCCGCGAGCGGTGGTGATCAATGAGGCGCTCGAGATCGCGAGAAAATTCTCCAGCCCGGAATCGGTGCAGTTCGTCAATGGCGTGCTCGACAGCGTGGCCAAGGATTTGGCAAAGACCGCATAACAAAAAATTGCGCAATTTGTAATTGCGAAATTTTGCAGTTTTCAACCCGCCTAGCGTTTCCTTTTTTCAAATTCCCGTTGCGGCAACTGCTCGCTGGCCAATCCTTACGGTCTTACAGCCACCAGGTTGGGCTGGCAGTTGGTTCCGGTGAAGCAGAAGTTGTTGGCGGAATTGGGAAGGGGCACAAAGGAAACCTGTTTTTGATCGAGAGCGAGGCCGGTATTGAGTTCGTGCAGCAATCCGTCGGTGCCGGCGACGTAGATAAGGGTTCCATCGGCGCTGATGTCGGCACTCACAGGAGTTGCGTTGTTCATGAGCGGGATGCCGGACGTCGCGCTGGTGGCGAAGTCGTAGACCAGAACGCTGTTGCGATCGCTGGCAACTATATAGGCCAGCGTGGAGTCGGGAGAGAGAAAGAAATTAATAGGGTGGAACGTTCCTTGGCCGATGCTGATGTGTACTGGCGCGAAGGGTGTGTTCAGCGGGGCTGGGGAGTGGGCGAGGGTAATTTGTTGCGGACAAAGCGTGGTGAGCGGTCCCATGGAAGAGTTGGTGGCAATAATGTCGATGCCGGTGTTGTCGAGGCCGAAGAACAAGTCGAGGCCAGCGGTGTCGAGGCTTGGGATGTTTGTGTTGCCCATCGGAACGTTGCCGGCGGGCACCATCTTCAGGAACATGGGCGGGCTGGGAAGCCCGGTGCCGGTTACCGGTAAACTAACGGCTGAATTGTCGCAAGTATTGTAAATGGCAAGAGTGGCGGGAGCGCCTCCGCCGGAGAGCAGCGCGAACGATCCGGTGGAAGAGAAAACCACCGAAGTGGCGGGACTCGTCAGACTGATGGGGGGCTGCAAGGCTTGCAGCGTGGAATAAGTGTACAGAGAGTTGCCGCCGTTGCCGAGGATGAAAGCTTTTAATCCATCGGGGGAAAACGTGGCGGCCGTCGCACTATTAATGTCCAATGCCACAGTGGCGGCGGAGGTCGAGGTCGTGGGCGATGACGAGGATGAAGTCGCTGGGGACGACGTAGTGGTTACGTTAACGACGTACACCTGATTAGGAGTGGGAAGCGTATCGGAAAAGATAGCCTCGCCTCCGTTTTCAGAGACAGCGATGACTTTGCCGGTGACCAGCCCGCGAGGGGTGGCTGGAGCCGGGAGAGATGTAAAAGGGTTGGTGGAGCTTCCCAGGCTTCCTGGATTGATGACGACGGCGCCGAATTCGCTGCCCATGTAGGCTCGGTCTCCGGCGGGATCAAACATCAGAGAATTAGGAGGAGTGGGCAACTGGCTGGGAGCCCCGGGCAGGTTAGTGGTGGTGGCAACGTTGTACAGGCCAACCGCGCATTGGGCGTCACTGTAACAATCCTGGCTGGTGACGAGAACGCTGGTCGAGGTCGCAGTACTGGATGACGATGTGGTGCCGGTTCCGGATGAGGTGGCGGGAGATACCAATCCGGAGATGGCGGTGATGGGATACACAGGTTCCGGGATGTAGGGGGGGGGAAGTCCCGCAGGATTGAGAGGGAAGCCAACATTGCAGGTTGGCGGCGAGCACGATGCAGTGATCGAGGCGACTCCGGGCTGGGTGGTGGAGATGCTGCAGGTCGTGGCTGCGGCGCATCCGGTGGTACCGCCCGCTGAAATCGAAGCGGGCGAGGAAGAAACCCAGGTCAGGGGCGGCTTAGGGACGATGCAACCCTGGACGTCGACCGCCGTGGCAGTGATGGTTTCAGCTGTCCCTTTGGTAACCACGAAGCTGGTTGCGCCGCTGCGTTGCGAGCCGTTTACACCGAGCTCGAGCGCAATGCACTGCACGGGGCAGCTTTCGAAGTAGAAGGGCTGGCTCGAGGCTCCTGATGCTGAAGCGATAACTTGCGTTTGCCCAGGAATGCCGGGGGCAGCAGTGGCCTGATTGGTGGCAACATTGTCCGAGGTAGTGACGATCGGAGTGATGGTCGCGACCGTGGGGGTGACTTCGCTCCAAGTGAATGGGCCAACCGACCCAGTGATGTCGACCCCCTGGCTGAAGGCTCTAGCCTGCAAAGTCTCAATCTGGTTCTGCGAAAGGCAGTAGTTGGCCGGGTTCGCATTGAATGGGAGGATGCAGGCCGCAGGCAGAGCCTGCTGGTTAGGGCAGGCGGGCGGCGAAGAATTGACGGGAGGAACGATACTGACTTGAATATTGTCGATGGGTGGGTGAACGAAGATCAAAGTGGGCGGACTTGTTACACCCAGGGCGGAAGCCGTCACTGAAGCTGTGCCCGTGGCGGCGGGTGTGCAGATGCTGTAAAGCGGGGAGTTCCATGTGCCGGCGCAGACAGCGCCACCGGGCGCGACGTCGACAACTCCCGGATTGCTGGAAACAAAGGTGAACGTCGGCGAAATGGCTGTATTTGCGCTGTTCCGTGCGGATGCGGTGAGTTGTACGGTAGCCCCAACCTGCATTGAATAACTTGTGCTCGGGTTTAGGGTGATGCTTACCGGGAAAGGGGACGCTCCGGGAGGCTTGTGGCCACCGCATGCGGGCAAAAATAGGAATAATGGGACGGCAAAAAGTATCGAGACCGATGAACCGAAACGCAACCTTCCCATGCACCCTCTCGTCGCCTCACGTGGTTTACTATGGGCGCGCCGCTCAAATGGAATGGAAAACTTGTAGTGTAGAGAATGAAGACAGATTCAGCAAGGTCGCTCTGCGTAACTTACACGCTGGGAGGGCGTCTGGCCGAATCTGTCAGCTTTCGTCAGTGGGATGCAAAAAGATGGGTTGACGATGTTTCGATTGAGTTGCTATAGTTGTTAAGTTCCGCGAGTTAATCCAGGCTTGCTCTGTGCTGTGAGTTGCGCAGAATTTTGCGAAGCTTGCGGTAGAGTTTGAGAAATGCGTTTTCGGAGAAGCAGGGAGCAAGTGGAAGTTAAGATCCGGAAACTTTCCTCGCTGAAACGTTCCTGCGCTGCCTTTCGCCCTATCACGAGGGCTTCTGAAGCGTCCTAGTCGGGTGCGACGGTGGTCTGCGAGAGGATATGCAGGACAGAGCTGGCGATACGGAGTACCCCCGGAGTTTTGGCCGGGTGCCACCGTCGGCAGCATAAATCTAGTTGGGAACCCAGAATCTCTCTCCGTGATTCGTGTGCGGCGAGAAGCATGGTTGGCGATTGTGCCTGCCAGCCCGGACCGCGTAGTAGAGGCCGGGAAAGCTGATGGTGCTGCGCGTCGTGCGTCCGCAGAGACAGACGCGAGTGCGCGAACTTCAGTATGTGATAAGGAGTGGCGAAGAGTGCCTACTTTTAATCAATTGGTGGCGAAGGGCCGTAAGCGGCCACGGTATAAGACAGCCAGTCCGGCTCTAGAAGGATGTCCGCAGAAGCGCGGCGTTTGCACCCGCGTGTACACGCAGACCCCGAAGAAGCCGAATTCGGCGCTGCGCAAAGTGGCGCGCGTGCGGCTGACCAATGGGATTGAAGTTACGACTTATATTCCCGGGGTTGGTCACAATCTGCAGGAGCACTCGATTGTGCTGATCCGCGGCGGACGCGTAAAGGATCTGCCGGGTGTGCGCTATCACGTGATTCGCGGCACGCTAGATGCGGTGGGCGTGGCCGGCCGTCAACAGGGACGTTCGAAATACGGCGCCAAGCGAGCGAAGAAGGGCTAGGAGAGCGGAATGCCTCGTAAAGGACACACAGCAAAGCGGACCGTGCCAGCCGACGCCGTTTATGGCTCGAATCTGGTGACGAAGTTCATCAACTCGATGATGTGGCAGGGCAAGCGCTCGACCGCGGAGGGCATTTTTTACGAAGCTCTGACCAAGGTGCAGGAAAAAGGTGGCGACGAAGCTTTGAAGCTGTTCACGAAAGCGGTCGAGAACGCGAAACCCTTGCTCGAAGTGAAGACGCGTCGCGTGGGCGGCGCGAACTATCAGGTGCCGGTGGAAGTGAATGCTGATCGCCGTACCTCGCTCGCGATTCGCTGGTTGCTGACTTATGCGCGAAGCCGCGCGGAGCGCGGCATGGTCGACAAATTGAGCAATGAGTTGCTGGACGCCGCGAACGGAAAAGGCGCAGCCATCAAGAAGAAAGAAGACGTGCACCGCATGGCGGAGGCCAATAAGGCGTTTGCGCACTATAGATGGTAAGGATGCGCGCTGAACGCGCGATTTCGCATTCTCGCAAAGAACGCGAGAATGTTCGCGCAGCGCGATCAGATCCTTCGCGAGACAAAAAGCGTCTCGCTCAGGATGACAAGTAATTTTCGGAGCCCAGAAAGAGTTAGAGAGTCGTGCCTAGAACAGTCCCATTAGAACGCTGCAGAAACATCGGCATCATGGCCCACATCGATGCCGGTAAGACCACTACGACGGAGCGCATCCTATTCTATACGGGAAAGACGCACCGCATCGGGGAGGTGCACGAAGGCACTGCGACCATGGATTGGATGGAGCAGGAGCAGGAGCGCGGGATTACGATTACCTCCGCGGCCACGACCTGCACCTGGCGCGACATTCGCATCAACATTATTGATACGCCCGGCCACGTAGATTTTACGGCGGAAGTGGAGCGCTCGCTGCGCGTGCTCGACGGCGCGGTTGCGGTGTTCGACGCAGTGCACGGAGTGCAGCCGCAGTCGGAAAAAGTCTGGCGCCAAGCTGACAAGTATGGCGTCCCGAGAATTTGTTTCATTAATAAGATCGACAAGATGGGTGCGGATTTCGAGCATGCCGTCGATACCATCCGCAAGCGGTTGAGCGCGAAGCCGGTCGCGATCCAATTTCCCATCGGCCAGGAAGATAAGTTCAAAGGTGTTGTTGATCTGATCAACATGAAAGCGATCGTGTGGGCGGATGACACCATCGGCGCGGAATACCTCACCGAAGAAATTCCCGCCGAGTTGAAGAAGAAGGCGGAAGCGTTCCACGCGCAATTGGTCGAGAGCATCGCGGAGAACGACGACGAAATTCTGCACAAGTTTCTGGAAGGTGAAGAGATCAGCGCGGACGCGTTGCGCGCTTCGTTGCGCAAATCAACCATCGCGCTAAAGGTTTTCCCGGTGGTGGTGGGAACGGCGTTCAAGAATAAAGGTGTGCAGCCATTGCTTGATGCGGTCGTGGACTATCTGCCGTCGCCGCTCGATGTGCCGGAGACCCATGGACTGAATCCGGACAATGGGGAAAAGATTTTCCGCAAAGCTGACGACAAGGAGCCATTTTCGGCGCTGGCGTTCAAAATTATGGCCGATCCGTTCGTTGGCCAGTTGACGTTTATTCGGGTTTATTCCGGGCAGCTCAAAACCGGAGACTCAGTGCTGAATACGGGACGGCGGAGGACTGAGCGCATTGGGCGATTGCTGAAGATGCATGCCAACAAGCGCGAAGAAATCAGCGAGATTCTGGCGGGCGATATTTGTGCTGCGGTCGGACTGAAGGGCGTGAGTACGGGTGACACTATCTGCGACGAAAAGCATCCCATCGCTCTCGAGAATATTACGTTTGCGGTTCCCGTGATTTCGGTCGCGGTTGAGCCTAAGACGAAAGCGGATCAGGAAAAGATGGGGATGGCACTTGGCCGTCTGGCTCAGGAAGATCCCACGTTTAAAGTTCACACCGATCCCGACAGCGGGCAGACCATCATCAGCGGCATGGGCGAGTTGCATCTGGAAATCATTGTCGACCGCATGATGCGTGAATATAAGGTCGAGGCGAACGTCGGCAAGCCGCAGGTGGCGTATCGCGAGACGATTCGGAAGCACTCCGAGGCGGAAGGCAAATACATTCGGCAGACCGGCGGCCGCGGCCAGTACGGACACGCGAAGATCAAACTGGATCCGCAACCGGCAGGTACTGGCTACGAATTTGTCAACGACATCGTCGGCGGTTCGGTGCCGAAGGAATTTATCAAGCCGATCGATCAGGGAATTCAGGAAGCGCTTGAAGGCGGGATTCTTGCGGGCTATCCCATGGTCGATGTGAAGGCGACGTTGTACGACGGCAGCTACCACGACGTCGATTCGAATGAAATGGCGTTCAAGATTGCCGGATCGATGGCGTTCAAGGAAGCTGCGCGCAAGGCTTCGCCGGTGCTGCTCGAGCCGGTGATGCAGGTTGAAGTAGTCACGCCGGAAGATTATGCCGGTGTGATCATGGGTGATTTGAGTTCACGCCGCGGCCGCATCGAAGGCATGGAGCACCGCGCCGGTTCGCAGGTGATCAAGGCAATCGTGCCGCTGGCGGAGATGTTTGGTTATGCGACCCACATGCGTTCGTCAACGCAGGGCCGGGCTGAGTACTCGATGCATTTTGCGCGTTATGAGGAGGCTCCGCGATCGGTGGCGGAGGAAATCATCGCCAAGGTGCAGGGGACGGCGAAGTAGATAGTAGCGCCGGCAAAATTGCCGCCGCCGAAAATTACATGGGTCCTTCGACGCCAAAGATTGGCGCCTCAGGATGACAAGCTAAGAGCTAACTGCTAAGAGCTGAGGGAACGGAAATGGCGAAAGAGAAATTTGATCGTAATAAGCCGCACTGCAACGTAGGGACGATTGGTCACATTGACCATGGCAAGACCACGTTGACGGCGGCCATCACCAAGGTTTTGCAGAAGCATAATCCGAAGATTGTGTTCCGGTCGTTTGACAGCATTGATAACGCTCCGGAAGAAAAAGCGCGCGGCATCACCATCGCCACGGCGCACGTCGAGTATGAGACGGCGAACCGGCACTACGCGCACGTGGATTGCCCGGGCCACGCCGACTACATCAAGAACATGATCACGGGCGCGGCGCAGATGGATGGCGCGATTCTCGTAGTCGCGGCGACGGATGGTCCCATGCCGCAGACGCGCGAGCACGTGCTGCTGGCGCGGCAGGTGGGCGTGCCTTACATTGTGGTCGCGCTCAATAAATGTGATGCTGTCGACGACCCGGAGCTGCTCGACCTGGTGGAACTCGAAGTGCGCGAGTTGCTGAAGAGCTACAAGTTTCCCGGCGACGATGTTCCGGTGATTCGCTTGTCTGCCCTGGGCGCTTTGAACGGAGAAGAGAAGTGGGAAAAGCAGATCGATGCGCTGATGGAGGCGGTCGATAAGAGCGTGCCGCAGCCGGCGCGCGAACTGGACAAGCCGTTCCTGATGCCGATTGAAGATATTTTTTCGATTCAGGGGCGCGGCACGGTGGTGACCGGACGAATCGAGCGCGGCAAGGTGAAGGTGGGCGAGGAAGTGGAAATCGTCGGCTTCCGTGAGACGCGCAAGACGGTGGTGACGGGCGTCGAAATGTTCAAGAAGCAGCTCGACGAAGGCATGGCGGGTGACAACGCCGGCTTGCTGCTGCGCGGCATTGCGAAAGAAGATGTGGAGCGCGGCATGGTGCTGGCCAAGGGCGGATCGATCACTCCGCACACCAAGTTCAAGGCGGAAGTTTACATCCTGACCAAAGAAGAAGGCGGACGACATACGCCATTCTTCAAGGGATACCGTCCACAGTTTTATTTGCGCACGACGGATGTGACGGGAGTAGCGGAGTTGCCGGCCGGAACCGAGATGGTGATGCCGGGCGACAACGTGAGCCTGGTGATTGAGTTGATCACGCCGGTGGCGATGGAGAAAGGCTTGCGGTTTGCCATTCGCGAAGGCGGGCACACGGTGGGCGCCGGAACGATTGCGGAGATTGTGCAGTAAGCATGAGTGTGCGGAGCGGCCCTCGCCGGCTTTGCATGCAGCGTCGGCGCTTATGCCAACGCACAGAAGTTGCATAGGTCCTTCGGCGACAAATAGCGTCGCCTCGGGGTGACAAGGTTGATTTAGAAACGACAAAAGCGGCTTGCAGCTTGCCGCCAGTTCTTTCCTTCTGCAGAAAGCGGGAGGGGTAAAGAGAGTGAAGCGTGATTGGAAAAGAAAGAATTCGAATCCGGTTGAAGGCTTACGACTATCGCATCCTGGATCAGTCGACGGGCGAGATTGTGGAAACGGCGCGACGCACTGGAGCGCAAATCGCGGGGCCGATTCCATTGCCCACAATGAAGAATAAATACTGCGTGCTGCGTTCGCCGCACGTGGACAAAAAATCGCGGGAGCAGTTTGAAATCCGCACGCACAAGCGTTTGCTCGACATTCTCGAGCCGACGCAGCAGACGGTGGACGCGCTGATGAAGCTTGATCTGCCGGCGGGCGTGGATGTGGAGATTAAGGCGTTCGGGAAAGAACATAAATAGCTTCTGGCTTCTGGCTGCTAGCTTCTAGCTAGTGCCATAAAGCTCCCAGCCAATAGCCGTTACCTGAGCTATGGGTCACCGACGAGCCAAGCTGGGTGGAGATAGAGATGGCGATTAAAGTTACAGGCATTCTGGGCAAGAAGGTCGGCATGACGCAACTGTTCGACTCGAAGGGTGATGTGCGTCCGGTCACGGTGCTGCAGGCTGGTCCTTGCGTGGTGACGCAGCATAAGCTCGCCATTAAAGACGGCTACGAAGCGGCCCAGATTGGACTGGTTGAGTTTGTGAAGGAGTCGCGGCTGACCAAGCCGGCGCGCGGACACCTGGCGAAGAACAATCTTCCTCCGGTGAAGTTTATGCGCGAGGTGCCGCTGGAGACCGATGGCGCGGCCGATGGCGACGTGACGGTGAAGGTTGGCGACCGGGTGCTGGTCGAGATTTTTGAAGGCGAAAAGTTTGTCGATATCGTGGGAGTCAGCAAGGGGAAAGGCTTTCAAGGTGTGGTGAAGCGGCATCATTTTGGCGGTGGCCCGAAGTCGCACGGGTCGATGTTTCAGATCACGGGTTCAATCGGCTCTTCGGCGTTTCCTTCGCGCGTGTTTAAGGGAATGCGCATGTCGGGGCACATGGGCCACGAGCGCGTAACCCAGCGGAACCTGCGGGTGCTGGGTGTGGACAAGGACGAGAATTTGCTGGTGGTGGAAGGCAGTGTGCCGGGGCCGCAGGGCGGGTACATCGTCATTACGAAAGCGAAGAAGCCACCGAGAGAGCGCCGCGGATTTGCGGGTTCGGCTACGGTCGATCCGTTGAAGGCAGCGAAGAGGGCGGCGAAAAAGGCGTAGGACCAAGTACCGGGTACCTAGTACCGAGTGGAACAGCGAGAACGCAATGGCAACGATTGACATACACGATTTGAGCGGAAAGAAGGTCGGGACCTTCGACCTTGCCGATGAAGTTTTCGGCGCGGTGAACGAAGATCTGCTCTGGGAAGCAGTGAAGCACTACCGCGCCGGGCAGCACCGCGGCACGCACGCCACCAAGGCCCGCTGGCAGGTTTCCGGTTCGGGCAAGAAGCTGTGGAAGCAGAAGGGCACGGGACGGGCGCGCATCGGCTCGATCCGCTCGCCACTGTGGCGGCACGGCGGCACGGTGCATGGCCCGGTTCCGCGGTCTTACGACTACGCGTTCCCACGCAAGAAATTGCTGGGCGCGCTGCGGTCGGCGCTGGCGTCGAAGTTCGCCGATGGCAAGCTGACGATCGTGAATGCATTCGAACTGAAGGACGGAAAGACGAAAGCGTTCCGGGCAACACTTGACGCGTTGAACGTCGAGTCGACGGTGCTGATCGTGGACGTTCCGAATTCGGGTAACCGGAATCTGGAACTGAGTTCGCGAAATATCAAGGGACTTGAATTGGTTCCGGGCAACGAAGTTCACCCCTATCACTTGCTGCGATACGATCGCGTGATTTTCTCGCATCCGGCCATCGAAAAGCTGCAGCTTACGTTGAAAGATAGTTTGCCCAAGCATCAACGCAAGGAAGCGAAAGAGGAAGACGAAGGCGCGAAGAAGGCGTCGGCGGCTCCGCGGAAGCGCACGCGGCATGAAAAAGCGGCGGAGGTGGCCTGATGAAATCCGCATACCAGATCATTCGCCGTCCGGTGATCACCGAGAAAGGGTTGGCGATCAAGGAAAACCAGAACACGCTGGTGTTCCAAGTCGCGCCGAAGGCGACGAAGACGGAAATCAAGCAAGCGGTGCAGGCGATTTTCAAAGTGAAAGTTTTTTCGGTGCGCACGGCGACGTATCCGGGAAAAGAGCGGCGGCGGGGAAAGTTTGCCGGCTACCGTCCGGATTGGAAGAAGGCGTATGTGCGGCTGCGGGCCGGCGAAAAGATGCCGGAGTACGCGCAGAATTTGTAGAGGCGGGCAGCAGATTCCTCACCGGCAAAGAGCGCCGGTTCGGAATGACAAAACATTCTTGGCTAAGAGTTGATTATGGCTATCAAGACATACAGACCGACGACGCAGACGTTGCGCTACCGCACGACCATCGTCAACGACGATATAACGACGAGACATCCGCACAAGCCGCTGATCGAGAAGAAGCAGCGTACTGGCGGACGCCGGAACTCGGGCGACATTACCAGCTGGCATCGCGGCGGCGGACACAAGCAGAAGCTGCGCATTATCGACTTCAAGCGCGACAAGGCGGGCATCCCGGCGACGGTGACGACGATCGAATACGATCCCAACCGCTCGGCGCGCATTGCGCTGCTGGCGTATGCCGATGGCGAGAAGCGTTACATTCTTGTACCCGAAGGTCTGAAGGTGGGGCAGAAAATTGTGAGCGGGCCGGAAGCAGACATTCTGGTGGGCAACGCGTTGCCGCTGCGCAACATTCCGCCTGGCACTTCGATTCATAATTTGGAATTGAAACCCGGCAAGGGCGCGCAGATGGTGCGTTCGGCGGGCGGAGCCGCACAGTTGGTGGCGAAGGAATCCGATTACGCGCTGGTGAAGCTGCCTTCGGGCGAGACTCGGAAGATTTCGCAGGATTGCATGGCGACCATCGGGCAGGTGGGGAATCTGGATCACGAAAACATCACCATCGGCAAAGCTGGACGCACCCGCTGGTTGGGATGGCGTCCCGTAAACCGCGGCGTTTCGATGAATCCGGTGGACCATCCGCATGGCGGCGGCGAAGGAAAGACTTCAGGCGGAAGACATCCGGTGACGCCGTGGGGTCAGCCGACGCGCGGGTACAAGACGCGGAACAACAAGCGGACGGACAAGTTTATTGTGAACCGGCGCACGAAGTAAGCGCTGGTCGTTTGTCGGCGGTCGTTAGTCGTTAGCAAAAGCAGGTTCCTCGGGTCGGTTCGCGAACCGTTGGAATGACAAAGTTTAGAGGTTGAGAAGAATTTATGGCACGTTCAACAAAAAAAGGCGCGTTCGTGGATGGCTTTCTGATGTCGCGGGTCGAGGGCATGAATTCGCGCAACGAAAAGAAAGTTCTGCGCACCTGGTCGCGGCGTTCCACCGTGGTTCCGGAGATGGTGGGGCACACCATCGCGGTGCACAACGGTAAAAAGTTTATTCCGGTGTACGTCACGGAAAACATGGTGGGGCACAAGCTGGGTGAGTTCAGCTTTACCCGCAACTTCAAGGGCCATTCCATGCGGGCGGCTACGGAAGTGGCGGCAAAGCCGGCAGGCATTCCGGGAGGTCCGGGGGCGATAACTCCATCGGCACCAGCGGCTGCGCCGCCGAAAGCATAAGGGGAGACGCGAATGGAATTTCGAGCGGAAATGCGTTACTTGCGAGTCTCGCCGCAGAAGGCGCGCCTGGTGCTCGAGTTGATCAAAGGTCGCAAGGTGGAAGAGGCGCGTAACACGCTGCTGTTCACCAAGAAACGGGTGGCTGCGCATATCGGCAAGCTGCTGCAATCGGCGCTCGACAATGCAAATTTTTTAAGTGCCGAGAAGAATTTGGATGTCGATCTCGATAACTTGTACGTGAAGAACGCGATTGCGAATGACGGGCCGCGAATGAAGCGCATCCGTCCGGCGCCCCAGGGGCGCGCTTTTCGCTATGTGCGGCGCATCTCGCATATCACGCTGGTGCTGGCTGAACGCGGCAATGGCGCGGCTCATGCTTCCGCGCAGCCGCGGAGGGCGGCAACGAGTGCGGCTCCGGCAAAGCGACGGGCTCCGGTGGCAAAGAAAGCGGCGGGAGCGGCAAAGAAGAAGAAGGCAGCTGCGAAGTAAGTGGCGTTCGGAATGACAGAGTTTGGGGTTTGATTAGGAGAAGCAATGGGACAAAAAGTCCATCCTTATGGTTTTCGTCTCGGCTATACCAAGCCGTGGAAGTCGCGCTGGTTTGTGGAGCGCGATTACGACAAGCTGTTGCTGGAAGACATCAAGCTGAAGAACGAGTTGAAGGACAAGCTGAAGTCGGCGGGCGTAAGTGCCATTGAGATAGAACGTCCGGGCAACAAGCTGCGCATCATTATTAAGACGGCGCGTCCTGGGATCATCATCGGGCGCAAGGGCGCCGAGATCGACAAACTGAAGGGCGAGTTACAGAAGCGGACGTCCCGCGAAGTGTTTGTCGACATCCAGGAAGTGCACAAGCCCGAACTCGATGCGCAGCTGGTGTCGGAGGCGATTGCGCTGCAACTGGAAAAGCGGGTGGGCTTCCGGCGGGCCATGCGCAAGGCGGTGGATTCGGCGCTGCGCTTCGGTTGCAAAGGAATTAAGGTGCGGGTGAGCGGTCGGTTGAATGGAAATGAAATCGCGCGCTCCGAGTGGTATCTGCAGGGACGTTTGCCGCTGCACACTCTGCGGGCCGACATCGAATATGGGTTTTCGGAAGCCAGGACCACGTACGGAGTGATCGGCGTGAAGTGCTGGGTGTACAAGGGTGAGATTCTTCCGGCCAAGAAACGGGAGCAGCAGACTGGCGTAGGCGCGTTCTAAGGAATCTTCCATCGCCCGGGCGGGTTCTGTGGAGTCCGAGATCCTTCGCGAGACAAAAAGCGTCTCGCTCAGGATGACGGTGCGAGACAAAAAGCGTCTCGCTCAGGATGACAATGCGAGACAAAAAGCGTTTCGCTCAGGATGACAGAATAGAGAGCTGACTTATGTTGATGCCAAAGAAAGTAAAGTACCGCAAGCAGCAGCGCGGTCGCATGACGGGCAAAGCGTGGCGCGGCAGCACGCTGGCATTCGGAGATTTCGGGTTGAAAGTGCTGGAGCCGGGTTGGATCACCGACCGCCAGATCGAAGCGAGCCGGGTGGCGATGACTCGCTTCGTGAAGCGCGGCGGCAAGATTTGGATCCGCGTGTTTCCCGACAAGCCGGTGACCAAAAAGCCAGCCGAAACCCGTATGGGCAAGGGCAAGGGGGCACCGGATCACTGGGTTGCGGTGGTGCGTCCGGGAAAGATTCTGTTTGAGATGGAAGGGGTCACGATCGCGGATGCGACCGAAGCGATGCGTTTGGCGTCACACAAGCTGCCGCTGCGCACCACTTTGGTTAAGCGTGAGATGGCGCATTGATAAAGGCTTTCGGCTATCCGCTGTCAGCCGGCAAGGAGCGGTGCTGTTTTGCTGCAGCTCAGAGTTGACAGGTTGACAGCTTACTGAGGAATTTTATGAAGGCAGATAAAGTAAGGAACTTAACCGACGCCGAGCTCCAGCACCAGGGGCAGGACCTCGCGGACCAGTTGTTCAAGCTGAAGTTCCAGCTGAACATGGGCCAGACCGAGAGCTTGAAGAAGATTCGCGGCCTGCGCAAGGATATTGCGCGCGTCAAGACAATTTTAGGCGAGCGCACGCGCGCCGCAGCAACGGAGAAACGCTAATGGCGCAAACTGCAACCGGAAAGTCCGCGACGCCCGAGACTGAGCATGTGCCAGGCCGGCGCAAAGAGGTAGTGGGAGAAGTCGTCGCCAACCGCATGCAAAAGACCATCGTGGTGAAGGTGACGCGCAAGAAGGCGCATCCGTTTTACGGCCGCGTGGTGGCGCGCAATAAAAAGTTTTACGCGCATGACGAAAAGAATGAAGCGCATGTGGGTGACGTGGTGCGGATCGAAGAGACGCGCCCGCTTTCGAAGTTGAAGCGCTGGAAGCTGAAAGACATTGTGCGAAAAACGGCGCTGGTGCCGGAAGTAGTGCTCGATCAGGACACTAAGTAAGGAAGCGAGCCAGGCGCACGATTTACGCGTCGCAAAGAGCGCGACGCTTCGTGCGGCTCGCCCGGATCCTTCGCGAGACAAAAAGCGTCTCGCTCAGGATGACAATGGCAACAAGGGAGATTGAAGCCATGGCCGTGATGATGAGAAGCATGCTGGAGGTGGCCGACAATTCCGGCGCCCGCAAGCTGCAGATGATTCTGCCGCTCGGCGGTTCCACCGGTTTGAATGCCGGCCTGGGGGACATAATCACGGCCGCGGTGAAGGAAGCGGCTCCTGACGGGCAGGTGCAGAAGGGCAAAGTGGTGAAGGCGGTGATCGTGCGCACGCGCAAGGAGCATCGCCGGCGAGACGGCACTTACATCCGCTTCGATCAGAACGCCGCGGTGCTGATCAATGACGCGGGTGAGCCGGTGGGCACGCGCGTTTTCGGTCCCGTGGCCCGCGAACTGCGCGAGAAAAAGTTTCTAAAGATTGTGTCGCTGGCGCCGGAAGTGATTTGAGTACCGGGTAGCTGGTACCTGGTAGCGAGAAATAAGATTAGGAATTGGGAAATAGAGAATGCGAACTGTAAGCACTGAACACAAGCGAGTGGATATCCGCCGCAACGATAACGTGAAAGTCATCACGGGGCGGGACAAGGGTAAGGAAGGGCGCGTGCTTCGCGTGTTTCCTAACGATGCCAAACTGCTGGTCGAGCACGTGATGATCGTGAAAAAGCACGTCCGCCCGAACCCGCAGCGCAACATCAAGGGAGGCATCGCCGAACAGGAAAGCCGGATTGCGATTTCGAACGTGCAACTGGTTTGTCCCAGCTGCGGGCCGGTGCGCATCGGACATGAATTACGCGGCGATCGCAAAGTGCGAGTGTGCAAGAAGTGCGGAACGACGCTGGATAAGTAGCTGTCAGCTCTCAGCCATCAGCTTTAAGCTTGTGGCCATGATGTTGGCAGTGGTGAGGAAACTTAAGTCTCACGCAGCGGTATACGTAGGAAGCTGAGAGCTGAAAGCTTTCCTGCAATCCGAGACCGTGAGAGAGAGTGGAAAAGACGCGATGGCGAGAGACAAAGACAAAAAGGGTTCGAAGGATTCGGCGCAGGAGCAGCAAAAGCCGGAACAGGCGCGGCACAGCGCCAAAGAGCGTCCGCGGCTGCGCACCCGCTTCGACAAGGAAGTGGCGCCTGCTCTATTGAAGGAACTCGAGCTGAAGAATGGGATGGCGGTGCCGCGATTAAACAAGATCGTGGTGAACATGGGCATGGGCGAGGCCACGCAGAATTCGAAGATTCTCGATCCAGCGGTGAACGAACTTGGCCAGATCACTGGCCAGAAGCCGATCGTCACCAAGGCGAAGAAGTCGATTGCGGCGTTCAAGGTGCGCGAAGGGCAGGCCATTGGAACCATGGTGACGCTGCGTGGCGACCGCATGTACGAATTTTTCGACCGGCTGGTAAATATCGTTCTGCCTCGAGTGCGCGATTTTCGCGGTGTTTCCACGAAGTCGTTCGACGGCCGCGGCAATTACACGCTTGGACTGCATGACCAGTTGATCTTTCCGGAGATTTCCTACGAGAGGGTCGACAAGATGAAAGGTATGAACGTCACGATTGTCACCACCGCGGCGAATGATAACCAGGCGCGCACTCTGTTGAAGCATCTGGGCATGCCGTTCCGTACGCAGTAAAGATGGTTTTGAAGTTTTAAAATTTGAGTTCGACAACTTTGAGTTCGACAACTTTGAGTTCGACAACGAAGACTCTTTAAGGATTTCATGACGACAGCAAAACGAGTGAAGGACGCGAAGATCGAGAAGAAGTTTGAAGTGGCGCGTAACAACAAGGAGAAGACACCTAAGTTTTCCACGCGACGACACAATCGCTGCAAGCTCTGCGGACGGCCGCGCGCTTATCTGCGCAAGTTCGGACTGTGCCGTTTGTGCTTCCGCGGGCTCGCGCTGCGTGGGGAAATTCCGGGAGTTTCGAAGTCGTCGTGGTAGTGGGCCAGTCGTTGGCCGTTAGTCGTTACTCGTTTGCCAGCGACGAGCAGGGGTAAGGCTAGGAAAGAGCTGCCGCAGGTTCTCCGCGAAACGCGGAGCGAACGGGTGGCGAGAGGAGAAGCAAACGATGAGGTTGACCGATCCGGTCGCAGATATGCTGACGAGGGTGCGCAACGCGCTGCAGGCGCGGCACCAGAAGGTGGACGTTCCGGCCTCGCGGCTGAAAGTGGAAATTGCCCGCATTCTGAAGGAAGAGGGCTACATTTCGAACTTCAAAGCCACGGAAGAAGAGGGTCATAAGGTCATCCGCATTTATTTGAAATACGGCGCGCACAACGAAGCGGCGATTTCAAAGGCGGAGCGCGTGTCTCGCCCGGGCTGCCGGGTTTACGTGCGCCGCAGCGAGATTCCGCGGGTGCTGGGCGGAATGGGAATCAATATCCTGACCACGCCGCGCGGCGTAATGACCGGGCGCCAGGCGCGCAAAGAAGGCGTGGGCGGCGAATTGTTGTGCGAGATTTGGTAAGGCAGCTTCTAGCTAATAGCTTCTAGCTGCTAGCTAAACAGGCTGCCTGAGCGAGAACGAAAATTTGGAATACAAGAGAAGCGCCTGGCTAGAAACTAGGAGCTAGAAGCTAGAAGCCTATGTCACGAATTGGAAAAAAGCCGATCCTGATCCCCAAAGGGGTGACGGTCAAATTGGAAGGCAACACAGTATTGGTGCAGGGGCCGAAGGGCAAGCTGGACACCGCTCTTCCCGCGGGCATCAAGGTGGAACAAAAAGACGGGCACCTGGTCGCGGTTCGGGAGAACGATTCGCAGGCGGCGGTTCACGGACTGGCGCGCGCCCTGGTTAACAATGCCGTCGAAGGCGTCACCAAAGGGTGGACGCGCGACCTGGAGATCGTCGGCATCGGTTATCGCGCCGAGATGAAGGGCAAGGGGATGGTGGTTTTCAACCTGGGATACTCGCACCCGATCGAGTATCCGTTGCCGACCGGCGTCGATGCTGCCGTCGATCCGAAGCAGACGAAGATCTCGCTGACGGGAATCGATCGCCAGCAGGTGGGACAGGTAGCGGCGGAAATGCGCTCGCTGCGTCCGCCCGATCCCTATAAGAATAAGGGGGTGCGGTATGCGGGCGAGAGGTTGAAGAAGAAGGTGGGCAAGACCGGAGCGAAGTAAAACCGTCGTTGGTCCTTGGTCGTTCGTCGTTGGCCAAGGCGGTGACGGAAGCAATCGTGAAATATCGGTCTTTGGCTAACGACCAACGACGAAAGACCAAGGACGAATTTTATGTTTACGAAAAAATCAAAGAATCAGAAACGCGGACATATTCACGACCGCATCCGCAAAAAGATGCAGGGAACGGCGGAGCGTCCGCGGCTGAATGTTTACCGTTCATTGAATCATATCTATGTCCAGGTGATCGACGACTTGCACGGACAGACGCTGGTTTCGGCGAGTTCGGCCGAAGGAAAGAAAGAAGACCGGCGCACCGGTGGGAACGTGGCAGCCGCGAAGACGGTGGGCAAAACTATTGCCGAGCGGGCCAAAGCCAAGGGCGTGAGCAAAGTGGTATTTGACCGCGGCGGATATATCTATCATGGGCGAGTGAAAGCGCTGGCTGATGCGGCGCGTGAAGCGGGATTAGAGTTCTAAAAGTGCAGCTTCTAGCTTCTAGCTTCTGGCTATCCGGATTTGATCTGGTTGGTTGGAAGCTAGCAGCCAGGAGCTAGAAGCCAGGTTAAAGAATGCCAACAGTAATCAAGAAGCTCGATGCGAATTCGTACCAGTTGAAAGACCAAGTGGTCGCCATCAACCGCGTCACCAAAGTGGTGAAGGGCGGCAAGAACCTTTCGTTCGCGGCGCTGGTGGTGGTGGGCGATCCGTCGGCGGCGGTCGTGGGCCACGGAGCGGGAAAGGCCAAGGAAGTTCCGCAGGCGATTCGCAAAGCGATTGAATCGGCGAAGAAAAATTTGATCAAGGTGAACCTGACGCAGACTTCCATCCCACACCTGATTCTGGGCCGTTATGGCTCGGGCAAGGTTCTACTGAAGCCGGCTCCTGAAGGTACGGGAGTGATTGCCGGTGGCGCCGTGCGAGCAGTGATGACCTCGGTGGGCATTCAGAATGTGCTGACCAAATCGATTGGCACGACCAATCCGCACAACGTGATCAAGGCGACTTTCGACGCGCTGCGGCATTTGAAGAGCCGGGAGAGTGTTGCCGCTATGCGCGGGAAGACAATGCAGGAGCTTTAGTACCTAGTACCTACGAAAAGGCGCTCGGGGATTGAGGAATTAACGATGACGACGAAGAAGCCGAAAACGGTTGCCGGAAAGATTCACCTGAAGTGGGTAGTTTCGGCCATTTGCGCCTCGGTGAAACAGAAGCTGGTGGTCAAGGGGCTGGGATTCACGCGGTTGAACCAGGTGATCGAGCGTCCGGACAATGCGGCGATTCGAGGGATGGTGGCCAAGGTCCCGCATCTGGTCGAGATCTTGAAGTAAGGAAGCGCGCCAAACGCGCGAGTTAGCATTCTCGCAAAGGACGCGAGAATGTTCGCGCGGCGCTCCCAGATCCTTCGCGAGACAAAAGGCGTCTCGCTCAGGATGACAAAGATTAGAGGTTCGAGATCATGAATTTATCGAATATTCGAGCACCGAAGAAGGCATCGGAAAAACGCAAGCGCGTAGGGCGCGGTATGGGCTCCGGCATGGGCAAGACGTCCACTCGTGGACACAAGGGGCAGCGCTCGCGCACCGGTTCGCGCATGATCCGCGGATTTGAAGGCGGCCAGATGCCGTTGCACCGCCGCATGCCGAAGCGAGGCTTTACCAACATCTTCCGCAAAGAATTCAATATCGTCAGCCTGGAGCGGTTGATGGCCTTGGGCGAGGAGTTGCACGCGTCGCCCATCACCCCTGAGGTTCTGCGGAAAGCGGGCGTGATCAAGGCCAAGCATCCGGTGAAGATTCTGGGCGATGGCGAACTGACCGTTGCGATCACTGTACACGCGCACAAGTTTTCCAAGTCGGCGCAGGAAAAAATTACCAAGGCGGGCGGCAAGGTCGAGGTCTTGCAGTAATGTTTGAGAAGCTGGCGAACATCTTCCGCATCCCGGACCTTCGCAAGCGGGTTCTGTTCACGCTGGCCATGCTCGCGGTTTACCGTCTGGGCGGGCATCTTCCCACGCCGGGCGTGAACTTCCTCAAGCTGGAGGATTTTTTTAATCAAAACCGGGGATCGCTGCTCGGTTTCGTCGATCTGTTCTCCGGCGGCAACCTGCGCCGCCTGACAATTTTTGCCCTGGGCATCATGCCGTACATCACGGCGTCGATCATTCTGCAGCTTTTGACCGTGGTGTATGAGCCGCTGGCGAAGTTGCAAAAAGAAGGCGAACTGGGGCGCAAGAAAATCACCCAGTGGACTCGCTACATTACTGTAATTCTCAGCGCGATCCAGTCGTTCGGCATCGCCATCGGCCTCGAGAAAGCGGGAGACTTCGTTCTTCATCCTGGACCCGGCTTTATCCTGATGACCATGCTGACCCTCACCACGGGCAGCGCCTTCATCATGTGGCTGGGCGAGCAGATCACCGACCGCGGAATTGGCAACGGCATGTCGCTGCTGATTTTTGCCGGAATTGTCGTGGGCCTGCCGCGCGGTGTGCAGGACCTTCTGGAAAAGGCGAAGAACGGAACCTGGGGAGCGATCACGCCGGTGTTGATGGCCGGGCTGGTCGTGTTCATGATTGCGGTGGTGGCGTTTATCGTATACGTCGAACGCTGCGAACGGCGCATCCCGGTGCAATACGCGAAGCGGGTGGTGGGACGCAAAGTGATGGGCGGGCAGTCCACCCATTTGCCGTTGCGGGTGAACGCGGGCGGCGTGATGCCGGTGATCTTCGCATCTTCGATTCTGACTTTGCCACAGACTATCGGCTATGGATTAAAAAACAGCCGCTACTTCGGCGACATGATTCGCCTGCTGGGATGGGGCGAGCCGCTTTATACATTGTTGTATGCGTTGGGCATTATTTTCTTCGCGTACTTCTACGTATCGATCGTGTTCAATCCGAGCGAAGTGGCCGACAATATGCGGAAGTATGGCGGCTTCATTCCCGGAATACGTCCGGGGAAGCGCACCGCCGACTATATCAACGAAGTGCTGACTCGAATCACGCTGGTGGGCGCGCTTTATCTGATCATCATTTCGTTCATCCCCGAGTGGATGATTACCGGTATCCATTTGAACCACTTGCCGTTCTGGCTTGGAGGCACGCTGTTTGAGCGGCTCCCGGTGTGGGTGACCAACGGGTTGGGAGTGAATTTTTACTTTGGTGGAACGTCGCTGCTGATCGTGGTGGGCGTGGCCATGGATACGGTGACGCAGATCGAAGCGCAGCTCATTATGCGGCATTACGATGGATTCACGCCGCGCAGCGGACGCATTCGAGGTCGCCGCAACTGGTCCTAAGCGGCTAGAGAAATTTGCGGCGGGTTTGGCCGCAAGGAAACGAATTTGGGGTTGCTGCACCTGGACGGTCTTGTGGGAGGCTGGCAGGGAAAACTGTTCGGGAGGCTTTTGCCAACTCGATGGCGCAGGAAACCTCACGCGATGTAGGTCCCGTGGTTTTGCTTGGTCCACCGGGTGCCGGTAAGGGCACCCAGGCTAAGCGCATTATGGAAAGGTATTTGATTCCGCAGATCTCCACCGGCGATTTGCTGCGGTACAACGTAGCCCAGGGCACGGAACTCGGAGTGGTCGCTAAGGCGGTCATGGACCGAGGGGAGTTGGTTTCCGACGACTTGGTTTGTGAAATGGTGCGGCAGAGGCTGAAGCAGCCGGATTGCAAGCGCGGCTACATTCTGGATGGTTTTCCCCGGACGGCGGCGCAGGCAGGATGGCTGGATGCGTTACTCGACGACAGGCTCTTTGATAACTCGCGCCCGACTCGGGCTTGGCCAATTGTGATCCGGCTGGACGTGGACTATAATCAATTATTGCTCCGGATTACTGGACGCCGTTCTTGTCCCACCTGTGGGCGGATCTATAACATCCACTTCCAGCCGCCCCCCGTTGATGAAGTTTGCGGGGTTGACGGGTCCAAGCTGGTAACCCGCAATGACGACAGGTTGGAAGTGATTCAGCCCCGTTTGGCGGCCTACCAGGAGCAGACTGCGCCCGTTGCGGACTATTACCAGCGCACGGGAAGACTGATCTCAGTAAACGGCGACTTGCCGATCGACGAGGTTACGGCGCAGATTTTCAGGATTCTTGAAGATCATCACGCTTAAGGAATGGCGATTGTTTGCAAATCAGCGGCGGAGATTGAGCGTATGCGGCAAAGCGGCCGCATCGTACGCCAGGTTCTCGATGAGGTGCGCGCCATGGTGGCACCCGGCGTCACTACTATGGACCTGGAGCGAGTCGCCGAAAAGAGAATTACGGAGCTTGGCGCCAAGCCCGCGTTCAAAGGATATTACGATTATCCGTGTGTGTTGTGCACGTCAGTGAATGAGGAGATTGTGCACGGCATCCCGTCGGAAAAGCGGACGCTGAAAGAAGGAGATATTGTCTCGATCGATTGTGGCGTGGTGCTCGACGGATACTACGGTGACGCGGCGATTACGGTCCCGGTCGGGGAAGCAGTGAAGCCGGAGTTGCGCAAATTGTTGGCGGTGACTGAGGAATCGCTCTATCGCGGCATCGACCAGGCGCGGATCGGCAACTCGGTTGGCGATGTGGGATCGGCCGTGCAGCAGCACGTGGAAGCCGCCGGTTTCAGTGTAGTGCGTGATTTCGTGGGGCACGGTATTGGCACGCGCCTGCACGAAGAGCCGCAGATCCCGAACTTCGGGGCCCGCGGTCATGGCGCGAAGTTGCGCGAGGGCATGGTGCTTGCCATCGAGCCGATGGTGAATTACGGAAAACCGCAAGCGAGGGTGCTCGAAGACAAGTGGACAGCGGTCACGGTCGACGGCAGTTTCAGCGCGCATTTCGAGCATTGCGTCGCGGTGACAAAAGATGGGCCGGTGATTTTGACGAAGTAAAGCTTCTAGCGGCTCGCTCCTGGCTTCTAGCCAGGCGATGCGGGTTGGCTAGAAGCTATGAGCTAGAAGCTAGGAGCGAATGAGTAAAGAAGACGCGATTGAAGTGATGGCAGTGGTTCTGGAGCCGCTGCCCAACGCCATGTTCAAGGTGGAACTGGAGAATAAGCACCAGGTGCTGGCGCATGTGTCCGGCAAGATGCGCAAGAATTTTATTCGTATCCTGCCCGGCGATAAGGTCGCGGTTGAACTTTCGCCCTACGATTTGAATCGCGGAAGAATTGTTTATCGCTATAAATGAACGTCGTTTCACCCGACGGTTTAGCTGCGGGCTGAAAGCTGACGTCTGAAAGGTGGTTTATGAAAGTACGAGCGTCGGTAAAGAAAATCTGTGACAAGTGCAAGGTCATTCACCGCAAGGGTGTGGTGCGAGTGATCTGCGTCAACACGAAACATAAACAGCGCCAGGGTTAGGAGCTTCTGGCTTCTGGCCGCTTGTTAAGCTCTGATTTGCCAGGAGCTAGTACGCTAGAAGCTAGAAAGCCGCAGCTAGTCGGAGGCATAAAGACATATGGCACGTATTGCAGGCGTCGATTTACCGCGCCAGAAGCACATCAACATTGCGCTGACTTACATCTACGGCATCGGGCATCCTCGCGCCGGCAGCATCCTTGACGAGGCCAAAGTGGACCCGATGAAAAAGGTGCAGGATCTCAGCGAAGAAGAAGTCAACCGCATCCGCACTGTGATCGAGGAGCAGGGGATGGTGGAGGGCGATCTGCGCAAGGAAGTTTCGATGAACATCAAGCGACTCATCGAAATCGGCTCCTATCGCGGGTTTCGCCATCGCCGCAACCTGCCGGTCCGCGGACAGCGCACGCATACGAATGCGCGCACCCGCAAAGGGCCGCGCAAGGGTACGGTAGCGCAGAAGAAGAAGGCTACGGCAAAAACTTAAAAGCAGTAGTCAGAACTCAGTACTCAGTTCTCAGTTTCGAGGGCTGATTTGGCTGAGTACTGAGTACTGAGAACTGAGAACTCAGCAAATGGCAAAACCAGCAGCAGCGGGCGGCACGGCAGCGCCAGAGAAAAAAGGCAAGAAGAAGACGTTCAAAAAGAAGGAGCGGAAGCACGTTCCTCACGGACTGTGCTATGTGCAGGCGTCTTTCAACAACACGATCGTGACTATTACTGACATGAACGGCAACGTTCTGTCGTGGAAGAGTTCAGGATCGCTCGGCTTCCGCGGATCGCGCAAGGGCACACCGTTCGCGGCGCAGCAGGCCGCCTCGAACGCCGCCAATATGGCGCGCGATCATGGTGTGCGCAGCGTGGATGTGCGCGTAAGCGGACCCGGTTCCGGCCGCGAGTCGGCGGTGCGCGCTCTAGCTTCGTCCGGCATTGAAGTGCGATCGATTCGTGACGTGACGCCGATTCCGCATAATGGATGCCGTCCGCCGAAGCGACGTAGGGTTTAAATTTGTCGTTCGTCGTTGGTCGTTTGTCGCTCGCAAAAGCGATCGACTTGGGGTTCTTGATTTTGGCCAACGACCGACGGCGAATGACCAACGACAGTTTTACCGTCCGGGACGAAGGGTGAAGCCAAACCCGTAAACCGGTCATCTAAAAGGAGAACAACTTGGCCCGTTATACCGATGCAGTTTGCCGTCTATGCCGCCGCGAGGGGATGAAGCTTTTCCTCAAAGGCTCAAAGTGTTTCAGCGATAAGTGTCCCATCGAGAAGCGCAACTTTGCTCCTGGACAGCATGGGAAGGACCGTAAAGCCAAAATTGTTGGCTACGGCCTGCAGTTGCGCGAGAAGCAGAAAGCTAAGCGCATTTACTTCACACTGGAAGGCCAATTCCGCAACTACTTCGAAAAGGCCGCACGCACGCGTGGAGTCACGGGCGAGTTGCTGTTGCAGCAGCTCGAGCGGCGACTGGACAATGTTGTGTTCCGTCTGGGCTTCGCACAGTCGCGGCGTCAGGCGCGTCAATTGGTGCGGCACGGTCACGTGGCCGTCAACAACCGCAAGGTCAACATTCCTTCTTACGAAGTGAGTGCGGGCGAAGAAATTTCCATCCGCGAGAACAGCAAGAAGCTGGTCATTCTGGAAATGGCGAAGGAATTCGCCAGTCACGGAACGCTGCCCAACTGGCTGGAAGTGAATCGCGACAATTACACAGCGAAGGTACTTTCGTTGCCCAAGCGCGAAGATATTCAGCTGCCCGTGAACGAGCAGTTGATCGTTGAACTTTACAGTAAGTAGTAAGGCGTCGTAGTCGGTGGTCGTTAGTCGTTAGGCGGTTTGGCAAACGACCAACGACGGTTTTTCAGGTCCATACATTTCGAGCCAGATCAGCCTTTCCCGGCGTTGACCTGAGTTGGACCACTCAGAGAGCCAGGATTGAGCCAAACGGCCGAAGGAGAAACAAATGCTTTGGAAGGGTTTTCAGAAACCGAAACGTCTCGCAGTTGACACATCCACCCTCACCGACAAGTATGGAATTTTCTGGGCGCAGCCTTTTGAGCGCGGCTTTGGCACCACGGTGGGCAACGCTCTGCGGCGGGTATTGCTGAGTTCCATCGAAGGCGCTGCGGTTACAGCAGTAAAGATGGAAGGCGTGCTTCACGAATTCCAGTCGATCCCGGGCGTGGTGGAAGACGCAACCGACATCATCCTCAACTTGAAGCAGATTCCGTTCAAGCTGGCGGGCGATGCGCCGAAAGCGATCTATCTGCGCGCCGACCAGCCCGGCGTGGTCACCAGCGGGATGATTGAAGCTGATGGCGACGTGGAAGTGCTCGACAAAGATGTTTACATCGCCACGGTGAGCGAAGGCGGCAAGCTCGATATGGAAATGCGGCTGAAGCGCGGCCGCGGCTACACCTCTGCCGACAAGAATTTCGACGAGGATCTCGGCATTGGATTCATTCCTATCGATTCCGTTCACTCGCCGGTGCGCAAGTGCAACTACACCGTCGAAGCGGCACGGCTTGGCCAGATCACCGATTACGACAAACTCACTCTGGAAGTTTGGACCAACGGTTCGATCACGCCCGCCGACGCCATCGGCCTGTCGGCGAAGCTGATGAAGGATCACATGAACATCTTCATCAACTTTGAGGAAGAAATCGAAACCGGCACGTCTTCTTCGGACGATCGCAAGCCTGAGATCCACAACGAAAATCTGAATCGGTCCGTTGAAGAGCTCGAGCTCTCGGTGCGCAGCTATAACTGCCTTAAGAACGCGAACATTCAGACTATCGGCGAACTGGTGCAGAAGACGGAATCGGAAATGCTGAAGACCAAGAACTTCGGGCGCAAGTCGCTGAACGAGATCAAGGAAATTCTTTCCTCGATGGGTCTGAGCCTGGGCATGAAGATCGACGAACATGGCAACGCCGTACCCGGACCGACATCGAATCTGGTTCTTCCGGCTTCGGCTTACGGACCGGACGATCAGCTGTAAGGACGATCAGCTGTAAGAGAGACGCCATCGCGTCTCTGCGACATGAGAATCGGGTTTGGTAAGGGCACGGCTAAGCCGTGCCGCCCGGGGCTCAGAAAGACATGGGCTTTAGCCCCTGAGGTTCACCATGCGTCACAAGGTAGCAGGCTACAAATTAGGACGGAACACCGCACACCGGCGCTCATTGCTGCGGAACCTGGTCACGTCGGTGATCGTGGAGGAGCGGGTCGAGACGACCGTTCCCAAGGCCAAGGCCGCAAAGCCCATCGTCGAGAAGATGATCACACTGGGCAAGCGTGGCGATCTCGCCGCCCGCCGTTTGGCCGGCGCTTATCTCATGACTGACGAGGCTCTGGTCAAGCTGTTCGACACCGTTGGCCCGCGCTTCGGCGATCGTGATGGCGGCTACACGCGCGTGATCCGCACAGGCTGGCAGAAGGGCGATGGCGCGGACAAGGCTTTCCTCGAACTGCTGGGCAGCGAAAAGGTCCTGGACGAAAAGCGCGAGAAGCGTGCCGAAGCTCGCGCCAAGAAAGTCGCTGAAACCAAGAAAGCGATGGAAGAGGCGGAAGCGCAGGCCGCGCACGATGGCGGCGTGGAGCCGGTCAAGGAAGAAGCTGAAGACAAGAAAGAGTAGCTGCCATCGATCTCAACCGGCGCGGTCCTTGACCGCGCCTTTTCTTTTTTCCCTGGTCCCCGCTCTTGACGCGGTGGTACATGTACTCCCGCGGCTTCCGGCGGTAATCTTGCCGTAAGTTGCCAGCCCTATAAAATTTCTCTCAGATGGGGTTTACTCGCACACAGGTCGCTATAGCCGCCAGCGTCGGCGCGCTGCTGGTATTTGGATTTCTCGGCTACATTTGGTGGTTGAGTAATCAAGGACCAGTGTTGGCGCGCTCCGAGGATCACGATCCTTTGACCGGCCTGCCGGTCAGCATCCGGATGAATCCGTTGCGCGACCGCACCATCGAGCACAGCGCCAACCTCTTTCTTCGCCAGCTGCGCGATGGGCATTGTGACGAGTTGCTCTCTGTATGGGAGCACGACTACCGCAGGAAGTACGCGCATTTCATTTGCAATTCAGAGGCGCAGCACCCGCTGCTTTCCTGGGAACTCGCCGAGTGGGAAAGCTCGCCGCCCCTGACGATCCTTCACTACCGGGGCAAACGCCTTACCGACGCGGGCCAGCCCGGCACCTACAAGGAACTGTTCACCGTCACCACGGAGAATAAAGACGGGCAGTGGGTAGTGACTAAGTACGACGCGATGTACTGAAACGCTCGTCAGTCGTGGTCGTAACCTGCCTGTCTTTGCTTTGTCCTCTGCGCGTCCGTGGTAAAAATAAATAATGCCCGCAGCTCGCAGCGAGCGTGAGCCTTCTGCCGCGCGCAACATTTATGCCTTCGGCATCACATCCTTTTTAAACGACACAGCCACAGAAATGGCGTACTGGGTGCTGCCGGCGTTTCTGGCGTCGCTGGGCGCGGGGCCGGCGCAGTTGGGGTTGATCGAAGGCGTGGCCGAAAGCGTGGCGTCGTTTGCCAAGCTTTTCTCCGGATATCTTACCGACCGCATTGATCGCCGCAAGCCGGTGGTGGTTGCAGGATATTTTGTAGCGAACGCAGTGAAGCCGCTGCTGGCAGTCGTGACTGCGTGGCCACAGATTTTGCTGATTCGTTTCACCGACCGCCTCGCGAAAGGTGTGCGTGGGGCGCCGCGCGACGTGATGGTGGCCGAGTCAGTGCAGAAAAACCGGCTGGGGTCGGCATATGGACTGATCCAGTCGATGGATTCGGCGGGAGCCATCGCGGGTCCTTTGGCTGCGCTGTTTCTGCTCGCGCACTTTGGAATCCGCAGCGTGTTCTGGACCGCAGCCGTCCCGGGCGCGTTGTGCGTATTAGTGGCGCTGCTGGGAATTCGTGAGACCGGGCGACGGCATAAGAAGGATGATGCGGATCGCGCAGATGGAAAAACATCTCCGAGCGTCACCACCCACAGTAGTGATAAAAGCAGAGAAAAAATAAAACTACCCGCGAGTTTCTATTTCATTCTTGTCGCGGTGAGCCTTTTTTCCATTGGGAACTCAAGTGACATGTTTTTGGTTCTGCGGGCGCAGAATGTCGGGATCCGCGTGGCCCTTGCGCCCTTGCTGGGCC
Organism: uncultured Acidobacteriota bacterium; assembly: GCA_963842075.1. Classification (GTDB taxonomy): domain Bacteria; phylum Acidobacteriota; class Terriglobia; order Terriglobales; family Acidobacteriaceae; genus Sulfotelmatobacter. The sequence goes on from CAWJFA010000033.1 coordinate 112,807, forward strand.
TGGTTTTCAACATTACATACACGCTTGCCTCGTGGCCCGCCGGAAAGTTCAGCGACCGGGTTTCTCGCCGTTTAGTGGCCTCGGCCGGATATTTGATTTTTGCCGCGGTCTATTTTGTTTTCGGGCGGGCGCCTTCCACGCTGGCAATCTGGATCGCAATGGCGGTGTATGGCTTCTACTATGCTCTCACCCAACCTGTGCTGAAGGCCCTCGTAGTTGAGAGCGTCGGCGAACAGGTGCGCGGCCGGGCTCTGGGAATTTACTTTTTCGTGACCAGCGTGGCCACTCTGGCCGCCAGCCTGATCACGGGCGAATTGTGGAAGCATTACGGCGCGTCGATCCCGTTCTATTTCTCGGCGATGATGGCGCTGGTGGCCGCGGGACTTTTGCAGGCTGCGAGGAACGTTTCGAAGAACTAGCCAGAAACCGAATGAATGAAGTCATGGTTGCCACGACTTTTCCGCTTCCAAATCCACCACAGGAAAATTAGCAGCTGCGCGCCGACACCAGCGCAAGTGTCCAGGACGACGTCTTGCCAGCGGCCGGTGCGGGACGGGATGTAGCTCTGGTGCCACTCGTCGAGGCTGGCTACGATTGCAGTTCCGAGAATTGCGATGGTCGCCCAACGCAGGGTCCACTTTACATTCGACATTGCAGGCAGGGTTGCTCGCCACGCACGGAAAAGCAAAATACTCAGGATGGCATAACCGACGACGTGCCCTCCTTTTCGAATGAAGAAGTGCCAGTCTTCAAAGCGCAGCGGGTCCAGCCCGAGGAGGAAATGGAGCAGAGGATAGAGAATTCGGCCGGTGTTGGCTGAAGAGAGAGCGGCGGTGGATTCAATGGAAATGACAATCATCCAAAGAATCGCGGCGATCCACGCCTTCAAAAGATTGAGTTGGTCAGAGTTCAAGCGCAATGGTTACTCGACGCCATAGTTGGGAGCCTCCCGGGTAATCATGACGTCATGGACGTGGCTCTCGCGCAGTCCCGCGCCGCTGATGCGCACGAAGCGCGTTTTCTGTAACAGTTCGGCGATGGTGGCGCAGCCGCAGTATCCCATGCCTGATTTCAATCCGCCTACCATCTGATGGACGATCATGGCAACCGAACCGCGGTAAGGTACGCGCCCTTCAATGCCTTCGGGAACAAGTTTACCAAGGCGGTTGGAATCTCCGTCCATTGAAGAAACCGCGGCCGAGGAATCCCCTTCGGTGTTCTGGAAGTAACGTTCGCTGGAGCCTTGCGCCATCGCGCCGATCGAACCCATACCTCGATAGGATTTGAATGAGCGGCCCTGATAAAGAATCAGCTCGCCGGGACTTTCGTCGGTGCCGGCAAAGAGCGAGCCGATCATCACCGCGCTTGCTCCGGCAGCCAGCGCCTTAGTGATGTCGCCGGAATACTTGATTCCGCCGTCGGCAATGATAGGAATGCCGGCATCTTTCGTGGCGCGGAAGGCTTCGGCGATGGCGGTGATCTGCGGCACACCGGCTCCAGTAACTACCCGCGTGGTACAAATGGAACCGGGGCCGATACCAACTTTTATTCCGTCGGCTCCAGCGCGAGCCAACTCGCAGGCGCCATCGAAGGTGGCGACGTTGCCTGCCAGCAGTTGCATCCCGGGCAGCTTCGACTTCACCAGCTTGACGGCCTCAAGCACCTTTGTCGAGTGGCCGTGCGCGCTGTCGATAGCGAGCACGTCCACTTTAGCTTCCGCCAATTCCTGAGCGCGCTCAAGAAAATCGCCAGTTGCGCCAATCGCCGCGCCCACGCGGAGGCGGCCCTGAGAATCCTTGGCGGCGTTGGGATACTTCAGCTTCTTCTGAATGTCTTTTACGGTGATCAGTCCCTTGAGGTTGTACTTGTCGTCGACGACGAGCAGTTTTTCGACGCGATGCTCATGGAGAATTTGTTCCGCATCTTCAAGCGTTGTGCCCACGGGCACAGTTATGAGATTTTTCTTGGTCATCACGCGGTCGATAGGAATGTCGAAGCGGCTCTCGAAGCGCAGGTCGCGGTTGGTGAGAATGCCGACAAGCTTGCCATGCTGAGTGATAGGCACGCCGGAAATCTTGTATTTGCGCATGACTTCGAGCGCGTCGCTCACTTTGTCAGTGGGCGACATGGTCACCGGATCGACGATCATGCCGCTTTCCGAGCGCTTCACCTTGTCGACTTCATTGGCCTGTTGCTCGATGGTTAGGTTTCGATGAATGATGCCGAGGCCGCCCTGCTGCGCCAAAGCAATCGCCATGTGCGACTCGGTGACGGTATCCATGGCGGCGCTGACGATCGGAATATTCAGGCTGATGCTGCGGGTGAGCTGAGTCTGGGTGGTAGCCGTTGCGGGAACTACATCGGAGCGCGCGGGTAAGAGAAGAACGTCATCGAAGGTGAGAGCTTCGGGTACGGGAAAATGAATCATAAGAATCTCGGGAAGAAACTCTTATTCTAGAGAGGGATGAGAGTTCAAGCAAATCGCGGGCCTCGTCTGGCGTACTAGTGAGGAAGCCGCCGATAGATTAATCGCGCATAGCGAAAGGAGAGCAAGCTAACAATCGGGAGGTTGAAAACAATTGACCAGTTGAAGCGGTGGAGATGGAAGATCGAGTATGCTGTAATAGCTGTGTCGGCGCCCAGGAGGAACAGCAGCGGCAGCAGCCACAGGAATACCGATCGAAGTGACTGGTTGTCAAGCGCGCGAATGTCCCAGCCTCTATCCAGAAACTCGAAGGACTCGAATAGTCGGCTCATTGGCGTGATTATACAGCGCACGGCGTTCCCTCCCGGCGTGCTGTCAGGATAGGCCGGCCGGTCAATCAGTTTGCGTGGGACAGCGCTTTTGCCGCTTGTGTGGCGTTTGTCTTTTACCCCCTTTCCGGCGTATATTAGAAAACTGAGAACTGTTGTGTAGTACCAGCATTTGGCGAAGCACACCAGTGGGCGCAAGCCCACTTTTTCGTTGCGGAAGAAACCGCCCGTAAGCTGGACTGCAAGTTATTGGATGCATGGCACTTGAGCTTGATCGAGTACGAGAGATTGCGGAACGTGTAGCGGCTTCCGGCGGGCTGGAAGTGGTCGAAGTTGAGTTTCGCGGGAGTGGTAAAGCCCGCATGCTGCGCGTGTTTTTGGACAAGCCGGGAGCGGCGAGTGGTGATCCGCTGGCCGGAGTAACGCACGGAGATTGCGCTAACTTCAGCCGCGAATTCGGAACCATTCTCGACGTCGAGGACACGATCACAGGCAGTTATACGCTGGAAGTTTCATCGCCGGGGCTGGACCGGAAGTTGACGAAAGCCGCTGACTTTGAGCGCTTCACCGGAAGCCGGATGAAGGTGATGACGAGAAATCCGGTGAACAACAATCGGTACTTTGAAGGACGGCTGGAAAGTTTTCGGGAAGGCCGTTTGACGCTGGACTTAAGCGTTGCGAGTAAGAAGTCGCGCAAGAAAATGGGCGCGGCAGCGGTGGACCAGGGACAGAAGATCGGCATTGAATTCGCGAATGTGGAGAAGGCGAATCTGGTGCCGGAAATCTAAAGGGAAAAGTTTCAAGGTTTCAAGCTTTCAAAGTTGAAGACCGTCGCCACTGATGCGTTTCGTTGAAACTTTGAGCTTGAAACTCTGAAGCCTGGCGACGCAGCAGCCTTCATAACGGAATATTCGATATGGCGAGTGAGCTTTACAACACGATCGACGCGTTGAGCCGGGAGAAGGGGATTGATCCGCAGATTGTGGTAACCGCAGTGGAAGATGCCATTGTTATGGCCACGCGCAAATACTACAAGACGCAGGAAAACCTGCGCGCCGAGTTGGACAAAGAAACCGGCAAGATCAATGCCTTCGCGGTGAAGACGGTGGTGGAGACGCCGGAGCAGGTGGAAGATCCCGCGCTGCAGATCACGCTGGAAGATGCGCGCAAGGCTGACCCCAACCTGGAAATTGGCGGAGAGTTGCGCATTCCGAAAGTTACCGAAGGAATTCTGGGGCGCATTGCAGCGCAACTGGCGAAGCAGGTGATCTTCCAGAAAGTGCGCGAAGCGGAGCGCGACACGGTCTACAACGAGTATATCGGACGCGTCGGCGAAGTGGTGAACGCCACGGTGAAGCGGGTGGAAGGTCCGGACGTGATTTTCGACATCGGCAAGGCGGAAGCGCGCATGCCGCGCAAGGAGCAGTCACGGCTGGAATCGTTCGCAATCGGGGAGCGAGTGCGCGTAGTGATTGCGCGGGTAGAGAGAGCTTCGAAAGGTCCGGGCGTTGTGGCGTCCCGCGCGGTGCCGGACCTGGTGCAGCATTTATTCCAGACTGAAGTTCCTGAGATTTATGACGGCACGGTAGTGATACGCGCCATTGCCCGCGAAGCCGGCGAGCGCACCAAGATCGCCGTCATGTCGAAAGACAAAGATGTCGACGCTGTCGGCGCGTGCGTGGGCATGAAAGGAATGCGCGTGCAGTCGATCATCCGTGAACTGCACGGAGAAAAGATCGACATCATCGAGTATCACGAAGATGCAGTCACCTTCGCCGAAAAGGCCCTGCAACCGGCGAAAGTGAGTAAGGTCACCGTGGTCGATTCCGGGGGCAAGCATCTCGAAGTCGTAGTGGACGACAGCCAGCTGTCTCTTGCGATCGGCAAGAAAGGTCAAAATGTCCGGCTGGCGGCGAAGTTGCTGGGCTGGAAGATCGACATCAAGAGCGAGGAAGAAAAGCGGCAGGAAGTCGAACAGCAGATGTCGGCAATGGTTCCGCAGACCGCTACGCCGCTGGAGAGCGTTTCTGGTCTGGGTGACGGGTTGGTCGAGAAACTGAATGCGGCGGGAGTGACCACCGTTGAGGCTCTAGCCGACATGACGCCCGAGCAGTTGGAGGCGATTGAGGGTATTGGGCCGAAGACAGTGGAAAAAATCAGTCTTGCGGTGAATAATTACTTTGCCAGCCTGGAGCCGGGTGCCGCTGAAGGTGAAGTGGCCGCTGAAGGCGAGGGTGCAGCGCTCGAAGCTTCTGAAGCGGGCGAGTTTGCCGCGGATACTGTTCCCGGCGAAGAAGTTGCGGCCAGCGAAGAGGTCGCGATCAGCGAGGAAGGCCTGGAGGAAGTGCCGTCAGCCGAGCAATCCGCCGGTGAAGCGCAGGCCCCTGCCGATGAGAGGGAAGGGCACGCGGAGCACTCCGATGAGAAGCCTGCTTCGGAAGAGGGATCTAACTCCGAAACCAGAGAATAATTATGTCACGCTGGCATAAGTTCGACGGCGTGGGACCAAAGAAAGTGACTCCGTGAGGTCGCAATGATGACCTAACTACAACGCGGAGAAACGAAAGGCCGGATGAGTAAGGTTCGAATCAACGATCTTGCCCGAGAGCTGGAAGTGAAGAGTAAAGCCATTCTCGACACACTTCCGCTGGTCGGAGTGACCGAAAAAAAGACGCACTCCAGTTCTCTGGAAGAGCACGAAGCGGAGAAAGTACGTGTCTATCTCCGCTCCTCCGCGGAAGGTTCGTCTCCGGCGAGCAAGTCCAGTTCGCGAACGCTTCGCGGCGAAGAAGAAATCAAGACCAAAATTGATTTGTCGAACATTTCCCGGCCGGGAGATGTTTTGAAGGCTATTACGCAGCGCAAGGAAGCTGTTGCGCCGCCGGCAGCGCCGCGTCCAGTAGCGCCGCCCGCGATACCAGTTCCAGAAAAGCCTGCTGCAGCACCCCCCGCTGGAGTGAGCCGTCCGACAACGGTTGCCCCTGCGGTTACAAAGCCAGCTGCTCCCGCGGCTTCGACGATTGCGGCGCCGGCGCCGCCGGTTGTTCCTGCGCGGCCGGTGGCTCCGCCTCCCGCTCCATCGGCGCCTGTGGCCGCTGCACCGGCGCGGCCTGTCGCACAGCCGCCCGCGATTCAAGTTCCTCCCGCAGCGCCTCCAGTCGCTTCAGCGAGTGCACCGCCGCCCGCAGCTCCGATGGCAGCGCGTCCGGCAGCTCCACCACCTCCGGCACCGCGGATGATTGTTCCGCAGACGGGGCCGCGTCCGGTATACAAGGCGCCGATTCGACCCACGCCACCGCCCGTGCAACCCGGCGTTCCTATTGGTGGCGCGATGCGTCCCGCGCCTGGACGCCCCGTCCCGGGCCAGCCGATTTTTCAACGCCGTCCGCCCGTCGCGGGCGGAGGACCGCCACGTCCGGCTCTGCGTCCCGGCGAGCGCAGGCCAATGCACCCTACCCGGCAGTCGCCAGCAGGCGCGCGTCCGCTGGGCGTGGGTCCGGCACTTCCGCCCCCGGGAACTACGCGGCCAGGCAGCCGCCCGGGCGGTCCGGCACGACGGCCGGGGCAGCGCTACGTTCCGCGCGGGGTGAAGGAAGGCCCGATGAAGGGGTACACACCGCCGCCGCGCATGGTGGTGTCGAACGAGCCGCAGCCGATCACGCGCAGCATCACAATTGCAGAAGGCATCAGCGTGAAAGACCTGGCGGAAAAGCTAGAGATTCGAGCCAAGGATCTGATTTCGCGGCTGCTCTCCAAGGGCGTTTTCGCCACGATCAATCAGACGCTCGACGCGGAACTGGCCAGCGAAATGGCGCGTTTCTTTGGTGCGGATACAAATGTAATCACCTTTGAAGAGCAGACGGCGAAGGAGATTGATGCGGCCGCCGCCAGCGAAGAGTCTGTTCCTGAAACTGGCTTGCGCCCGCCCGTGGTTACGATTATGGGGCACGTTGATCACGGTAAGACCACATTGCTCGACTCCATCCGCATCACGAATGTAGCGGGCGGTGAAGCGGGCGGCATCACGCAGCACATCGGCGCTTACAAAGTTCGAATTACCGATAAGGAATCCCCGGCATTCGGACGCGAGATTGTTTTCCTGGACACGCCCGGTCACGAAGCTTTCACGCGCATGCGTTCGCGCGGCGCCAAAGCCACTGACATAGTCGTTCTAGTGGTTGCGGCCGACGACGGAGTCATGCCGCAGACGCTTGAGGCCATCGACCATGCACACGCTGCCGAAGTGCCCATCATTGTCGCCGTGAACAAAATCGACAAGCCGGACGCTTTGCCCGACCGCGTGAAGAAGCAGCTTGCCGATCGTGGTCTTGTGCCCGAAGAGTGGGGCGGTAAAACGGTTTTCGTCGACGTATCAGCGAAGAAGAAAACGAATCTGAATCTGCTGATGGAAATGATTTGCCTGGTGGCCGACCTGGGCGAACTGAAAGCAACGCCCGAGCGCGCGGCGACCGGCGTGGTGCTCGAGGCGAAGCTCGACCGCGGGCGCGGTCCCGTGGCCACCGTGCTGGTGCAGAACGGAACGCTGAATGCGGGCGACAATTTTGTTGTCGGGAACGTGTACGGCAAAGTGCGCGCCATGTTTGACGATCGCGGCGTGCAATTGCAGACGGCTCCGCCTTCCACGCCGGTGGAAATCATCGGCATCGAGGCGCTGCCACAGGCTGGCGATCAGTTCGTGGTAGTGGCCGATCGCGACAAAGCTCGAGGCATTTCTGAGTATCGCGAGCAAAAGTCGCGCGAGGCCGCTCTCGCCAAGAGTTCGCGAGTGTCGCTGGAGGGCCTGGCGGAACAAATAAAGTCTGCCGGTACGAAAGAACTGAATGTGATTCTCAAGGGCGATGTGCAAGGCTCGGTGGAAGTGATTACCGACTTGCTGACGAAGCTCTCGAACGACAAAGTACGGCTGAAGCTGCTGCGCTCGGGAGTGGGAGCGATCACCGAGACCGACGTTCTTCTCGCTTCGGCATCGAATGCCATCATTATTGGCTTCAACGTGCGGCCGGAACGTAAAGCGCAGGAAATCGCCGAGCAGGAAAAAGTGGATATTCGCCTGCACTCGATCATTTACGAATTGCAGGATGAGATCAAGCGCGCCATGACCGGCTTGCTCGAGCCCACCATTAAGGAAACCTACCAGGGCCGCGCCGAAGTGCTCAACGTTTTCCGTATCCCGAAAGTCGGGACAGTGGCCGGTTGCCGTGTGAGCGACGGCTTGATCAAGCGCGACTCTGAAGTCCGCTTGCTGCGCGACAATGTGCAGGTGTTCAAGGGCAAGGTAGGGTCGTTGCGGCGTTTCAAAGATGATGCCAGCCAGGTGACAAACGGCATGGAGTGCGGCATTTCCATATCTAATTATGGAGACATCAAAGTCGGCGACGTGATCGAAGCCTTCGCAACCGAGCGCATCGCCGCGGAAGCGATGGCTTAAAGACAGTTCCCAAGTTCTCAGCAAATACGCAGCGTTCAACGAGTGAGAACTGAGAACTGGTACTGCGAACTGAATGCCAATCGCCTTCCTCACGCTCGAACTTCACATCGAAGCGGCGCAATCGCTCAAGGATAAACGGCAGGTCGTCCGCAGCCTGAAAGACCGTCTGCGCGCCAGCTTCAACGTCTCTGTCGCCGAACTTGAGGCCAGCCCCGTGTGGAATCGCGCCACGATTGGCGTGGTCAGCATCTCCGATTCGCGCGACTATCTCGACGGATTAATGAAAAATGTGGAACGGCAGGCCACGCGCATCGCCAACAACCACGGCGCGGAAGTGGCCGATTGCTTTGTTGACTACTCGTAGGCGGAGACTGATCGTTCGTCCGCGCTTACTTTTTCACTTGCTTCAAAATCTCCCGCGCGGCGTTGGCACCCGAGCCTCCGGTAAGGCCGGCGCCGGGATGCGTGCCGCTGCCGCAAAGATAAAGGTTTTCGACGGGGGTGCGGTAGCGCGCCCAGTCGAGCAGTGGACGCATGGTGAAGAACTGATCAAGGGCAAGGTCGCCGTGAAAGATTTGTCCGCCGGTCAATCCATAGACTTCTTCCAGATCCAGCGGAGTAATGATCTGGTGGGTCAGGATCATCTCGGGAAGATTGGGAGCGTATTGTGCGAGCGTCTGTACGACAGTCTGGCCGAGAGATTTGCGCTGGCTCTCCCAGTCGCCCTTGAGCTTGTATGGCGCGTATTGCATGTAGATCGACATCACGTGCTTGCCTTGGGGAGCGAGCGTGGGATCGGTAAGCGATGGGATGGCCGCTTCGAGGTATGGCTGGCGCGAAAAATTGCCGTACTTGGATTCGTCGAAGGCGCGCTCGAGGTAATCGATCTCAGGGCCGATGTGAATGCGACCCTTGAGCGCGTTGCCGTCTCCGTTTTTGAGCGCCGTGAAATTTGGCAGGCCGGCGAGCGCGAGGTTGACCTTTGCGACTGTTCCATTGCCGCGGTAGTGCTGCAACTTCTGCACGAAATCCGGGGAAAGGTGCACCGGATCGGTCAGCTTGAGAAGAGTGCGTTTGGGGTCGGCATTGGAGATGACGGCATTGGAGCTAATTTCTTCACCGGTGCCGAGCAGCACTCCTGTGGCTGCGCCGTCTTTGACGCGAATCTCGATGACTTCGGCAGAGGTACGAATCTCGACCCCGGCCCCTTTCGCGGCGGTCGCCATAGCTTGGGTGAGAGCGCCCATTCCGCCCGCGGCGAAAAACGCAGAGCCTGCGGGATGACAATCGCCGGCGGCGCGGATCAGCAACTGCAGGCTGCTGCCGGCTGACCACGGGCCGAGAAAAGTTCCGAAGATTCCGCGGGCTGCTATGACCGCGCGTAGCAACTCGGTTTCGAAGTATTCCGCAACGAGGTCGGCAACGGCCATCGGACCCCAGCGCAAGACGCGGTACATATCTCGTTTGCCGAGGTTGCGGAGAGCGCGGCCGGTCTTGAGCATGCTCCAAAGATCGCCGCCGCTGGGGTGATCGATGTCGGGCGGAGTTGTGGCAAGTACTTCCGCGATTACTTTGCTGATCTTGCCCAGAGATTTGTCGAACTCGTTATATTTGATTGAGTCTTTCTGCGAGAAGGCGGCGATTGCCTGCGCGGATTTGTTTTCGTCCTGATAGAGCGAAAGAGCGCGCCCGTCGGGCGAGAGCGCCGTGACGCAAGTCTCTGGCGTTATGAATCGCACGCCGTGTTTTTCCAACTGCATGTCTCGCACGATGTCGGGACGGATAGGGCCAGCGGTGTGTGCGAGGGTAGAGCAATGGAAGCCAGGATGAAATTCATCGGTGATTGCGGCGCCACCGACCTGCGCCCGGCGCTCGAGGATTAGAGGCTTGAATCCTGCTTTGGCGAGGTAGAAGGCGGTGACAAGGCCGTTGTGGCCACCGCCGATGATGATCATGTCGCGCCGCTCGGATTTGGTCTCGGGCATGTTACGCCGCTCCCTTGAGGTCTTTGAGCATCTCGAGAGCTGCGAGACGGCCCGGAGCACCCATGATGCCGCCACCGGGATGCGTGGCCGAACCGCACATGTAGAGATTTTGAATAGGCGTGCGGAAGCGTGCGTAACCGGGTGCTGGGCGCAGGAAGAAAAGTTGCTCGAGCGAAAGTTCGCCCTGGAAGATGTTGCCTTCGCTCAATCCCCACTCGCGTTCGAGATCGAGCGGAGTGATGACTTGCCGGTGCAGAATGATGTCTTTGATATTGGGCGCGTATTCGGCGATGGTGTTCACGACGGTGTCGCCGAAGGCTTCTTTTTCGGTGTCCCAGTTGAGACCCTGGCGCAGCTTGTAGGGCGCGTACTGCACGAAGCAGGAGAGTACGTGCTTGCCGGGCGGTGCGACCGAGGGATCGGTTAGCGAAGGGATGACCATGTCGATGTATGGATGGCGGGAGAAGTTGCCGTACTTCGCGTCGTCGTAGGCGCGCTCCATGTACTCAACAGATGGTGAGATGGACATTGCACCTCGCAGTTGCGGGCCGGGGCCGGGCATGCACTTAAAGTTCGGGAGCGCGTCGAGCGCCATGTTCACTTTGCCGGAAGATCCGCGGTACTTGAAGCGGTTGATGTCTTCGAGAAAGTCGGCAGGAAGATGTTCGGCTTCGATGAATTTGTTGAAGGTAAGGCGGGGATCGACGCTCGAGGAAATTGTGTCGGCATAGATTTCGTCGCCGTTCGCCAGGACGACGCCCTTGGCTTTGCCATCTTTTACGATGATTTTCGCGATGGCGGCCTGCGTGCGAATCTCAACGCCGGCTTCGCGGGCGGCGTCGGCAATGGCGTTGGAAATCGCCCCGGTTCCGCCACGGGCGAAACCCCAGGCGCGGAATGCGCCGTCGATCTCTCCCATGTAGTGATGGAGCAGAACGTAGGCCGTCCCGGGAGAGCGCACGCCGAGGAATGTGCCGATTATCCCGGAGGCTGACATCGTTGCCTTGAGGACGTCGGTCTCGAACCATTGATCGAGAAAATCGATGGCGCTCATGGTCATGAGCTGGACCTGGTTGTATTGGTCGTTGCTCGACATGCCCTGAAAACGGCGTCCGATGAAGAGCAGCTTCATCAGTTCGCGCGGGTTGAGCGTGTTGGGATCGGGAGGGACCATGCTGAGAATCGGCTTCACGAAGCGGCACATGGCTTGCATGGCTTTGCCAAATTCGTCGTAGGCTTCGGCGTCGACGCGTGAGTGGCGGGCGATCTCGCGGTGAGTCTTGCCGTGGTCGTTCACGCGCCACAGGTAGTCGCCGCTGGGCAGGGGCGTGAAAGTGCCGTCGAGCGGGAGGATCTCGAGACCGTGGCGTGGGAGGTCGAGGTCGCGGATAATTTCCGGGCGCAGTAGAGAGACTACGTAGGAACAGACCGAGAACTTGAAGCCGGGAAAAACTTCTTCGGTGCAGGCGGCGCCGCCGAGAATATGGCGGCGTTCGAGCACCAGAACTTTTTTGCCTGCGCGCGCGAGGTAGGCGGCGTTGACCAGGCCGTTGTGGCCGCCGCCGATTACGATTACATCGTATGAATTCGCCATTAGCTTTTAGCCTTTAGCTGTCAGCTTGCTGATCGGGGAAACGCAATGATACTCGCGAGGAGAATGCTGCGGCGGAAAGATTAGAGCCCGCTAGGAAGAACGGTCCATTGAATAAGGCGGCGCATAGTTGCGGTCATTCTAGCTGAAGACGATGCATTTTGTCTTTGACGTTGGTTGGCGGTGCCGGGATTTAGGCCGCACAAGGATTTTATTTTCGTTCGGCTGCGGCCACTCGCTTATCGATTTTCTGAAGTACGGCCCGCTGCTCAGCATTGAGTCGCGCTATGGAGCAATCCTTACGCGGCTTGTACCAGAGTTGTTGGGACACGAAGGCGTTTGCCGCCTGATCGTTCGGTTCGCAGCCACAAACCGCCAACAGCACCTGTTTGAGGCGAACCAGTTGTGGTGCGACCGGTTCCTTGGATCCCAAAGCCTTCACAAATCTATTGACAAAAGCGTCTGTTTCTTCTGGTAGCCGTGGAAATGGTGTCGTATAGTAACGCACCTCGATCGCGTCCTTTGGCTTGAAGTCTTTGTACTGCCACTGCACGCCACCCTTAATTTCTTGCCAGCCCTCGGGTTCGATTTGCCTGAACCACCAAGGATGACGCACAGGAAATGTGGAATTGAATTGCGCCTTCTCCTGCGGGCTCAAACCGACGCTTCCTTCCGTTACTCCACGATGCTCAAAGTAGCGCTCAAATGGTTCAGTGATCAGTGTAAATTTTGCCGTCTCGACGTTTCCCGCCCAGGACGAACCCGTCGACGTGATATATCCGGCCATGTCGAGCTGGCCGATGTCGAGGAACTCCTGCCCAAAAACACCTGGTGCAGATGCGTCGCTCTCTTGCTTTTGCAGTGGTACCAGCCCCATCGACATTGGGATTTGGTATTGAACAATCAGGGTTCTAGACTCCCTGGCGGGAAAATGCATCTTCCATACGAAAACGGACCCAAAGTCTCCCGGTCCGCCTTCCGGCTTGCGCCGGACGAAGGCGACGTGATATGTCGTTGCCTCGTCTCTCGCAATAAAGCCATACTCGAGTACCCAATCCTGCGACTCGTTGGGAGATTCAGATTCGGTGCCTTTGGCGAACTGGGAGTCGACGGGAAAGCCAACCTCCACTTCCTCGTCTTTGTCCGAGAGATTGCGGAGCACGAACGTGCACCTATACTCCGCGCGGTCCATACCAGGCACGGTGCCGTCATAAAGGAATGGTCCGCGACCCAGAACGATCATTACGTCAATGCTGACCAGTTGGACCGTTTTCGACGTGATCTGATGTAAATCCTGCCCGTTTCCCGTGAACACTCCGGCGTCTGCGAGAGCAAGAGGCAAAGTTCCCATCAGCCACGAGGCGGCGAGTACCAGCATTGGGACAACAGTTTTCATTGCATTCTCTTTTGCAAAGTCAGACGACCGCATCTTCATTGCCCGGCGCACACTATACCGCATATAATCCGCTTCGAGTAACTTCTTTTCGAGGCTATCATCTTGCCCATTGGAACCGCATTTCACGAGAGAACATTTCCGCTTTGCCAGAGCTTGAACTATCGCGAGTGGTCGGGATACTACACGGTCAGCGTGTATGAGGTGCATCACGAGCACGAGTACAACGCCATCCGCAATGCGGCGGCGCTGATCGATATTTCGCCGCTCTACAAGTATTTGGTCACAGGCAAGGATGCCACGCGGCTGGTGAACCGCGTGATCACGCGCGACATGAACAAGGTGAAGGTGGGGCAGGTGATTTACTGCTGCTGGTGCGATGAAGAGGGCAAGGTCATTGACGACGGAACGATTTCGCGGCTGGCGGAGAATGTTTATCGCTGGACGGCGGCCGACCCGAGTCTGCGCTGGTTCCGGCAGAACGGCCTGAATATGGATGTGCAGGTCGAAGACATTTCCGAGAAGGTTGCGGCGCTGGCGCTGCAGGGACCGACCTCGGCGAAGCTGCTGAAGAGCGTGGCTGACGCTGACATCGCGAATCTGAAATATTTTCGCGTGACGCATGGCAAGATTGCGGGCGTGCCGGTGGACATTTCGCGCACTGGGTATACGGGTGATCTGGGATACGAAATCTGGGTGCCATGGAACGATGCTGTCAAAGTCTGGGATGCGCTAGCCGAGAAGGGCAGACAGTTTGATCTGCATGCGGCTGGAATGCTGGCGCTAGATGTGGCACGGGTGGAGGCTGGACTGCTGCTGATAGAAGTGGACTACTCGAGTTCGAAGAAGGCGTTGATTCCGTCGCAGAAGTATTCGCCGTACGAGCTGGGCTTTGCCAAGATGGTGCACCTGGAGAAAGAAAATTTTATCGGCAAGCGGGCGCTGGAGTTGGACGCGAAGAATGGCGTGGCGCGGCAACTCGTGGGAGTGGAAGTGGATTGGACCGACGTGGAAGCGCTTTATGAACGGTATGGGCTCACTCCGGCTGCGCCGAGCCAGGCTTCTCGCGTGGCTGTTCCCTTGTATTCAGGGGAGAAACAGGTGGGCAAGGCGACGACCACGAGTTGGTCGCCGATTTTGAAGAAGATGATCGCGCTGGCTAACGTCGAGACCGAACATTCGAAGCTGGGGACGCAATTGCAGATGGAGATCACGATTGAGGCGATCCGGTTGAAGACGAATGTTAAGGTGACCGCGATGCCGTTTTTTAATCCTGCCAGGAAGACGGCGACGCCGGTGTAGGATGGCGCGCCCAGGAGTAAATGCTCCGAGGAATTACGTTCGCCCGCTGGTCAGCGCGGGATGTAATTGTCGAGGAGCGGGACTACGCGGGAAGCAAAGGGCAGAACGCGTTGTTGCGCGGCCTCAGGTGTTTCTCCCGGAAGCATCGCAATCGTGATGCGAACGAGAGCGCCGTCGCTTCGATTCATGCGAATCGCGTCCTTGACTAAATAAAACTTGGCCCAGTACTCGCTGGCCACGCCACGATCGTGAGCCCAGTACCAATACAAAACCAGGCGGTGCGACTCAGCTTTGGAGATGATGTAGCGGTTCGCCGGGAAGGGCGCATGACCGGGAAGGTCAATCGTAATGCGGGTTCTTTCATCCGTGTTCCATCCGGCGCCGGGCAGGCAGTTCTGAGGAGAGTGGATGGTATCTCCGGCGCGCTGGCTGGCAAAGTACGCCAGGAAGAGATCGACCTGGGGCAGGTTGCCGGCGGGATCCTGATAGACACGCTCCATGAAGTCGCCCGCCCCGAGCACTTCGAGAGTTTCTTTATCCAGAGCAATCTGTGTGCTGTCCCAGTTTCCTAGTTGGGCGGGAAAAGAGGAGAGCGGCAAGCGCTGGGGAAAAATTTCGGTTCGCCCCCGCGCCTGCAGCAAGATGGCCGTCAGGGCGATAAGTCCGACCGCGAGAGCGAAGCGCAAAAGGCCCGATCCCCTCATAACTCCTCACCATCTTCGTGCGCGAAAATGCGAATGATGCGGTGCAGCAGATAAAGCATGATCAGCGAAATTACGAAGATCAGCCATCCCGAGAATTCATGAAAGAAACCTTGCGCTTTTTCCGGATCCCAGTACTGCACCAGCAGACCCGTACCCACGATGCGAAAACTGTTGGCGGCGACGGCGATTGGAATTGATGCCAACGCCAACAGGACTCGTACGCTGATCTTGCGTTCCATCAGATAACCGTAGATGACGGCCAGCGTCATCAGGGACATCAGCGAGCGGATGCCGCTACAAGCCTCGGCAACTTCCAAAGCCATTGCGGGGAGAATGATGACGTTGCCTTCGCGCAACACAGGCACGCCCATCCACGGCAGCGTGGTGCTGGCCACTTTCGAGGCCAGCAACTGCAGCGGGAATGTGATCTGATTGAAAACGATGGCTGGAATGGGGATCATTAAAAGCAAAAACGCCCAGGGAAATAAGAGCGCATGAAAGAAACTCCAGCCCAGAAAAAGGACGATCAAACCGGCCAGCACAATGAGCAACGATAGGCGGGAGAGAAAGATTTCAGCGCCCATCTGACCGACGATCAGAACGCACAATCCGAACGCTAGAAACAGGAGGCCCCACCACGAGGGCTGCACGGTCACGCCGCTGAATCGAGAGCGCCCTTGCCAGATCACGAAGGCAGAAAATAGAGGTACGAAAAAACCGTGAGAGAAATTTGGATCATTCCACCACTGCGCTACCAGGTGGGCGAGGGTGGGAATGTACATCCACAACAGGAGGGCAGCGATGATCGTGGCTTGCCACAAGGGAGGCCGTGGCCAGTCGATCTCGCCCACGTGCGAGGCCGGGGGTTCGGATTGGAGCACTTGGCTCACTAGGACAAACTTTATCACTAAGGGGGGAGAGCCTCCAGCATATGCGAACCGGAGGTTTGCGGCAACGAAAAGCTCGGGCTAGAGGACGGCCGGGTATACCCTCAGAAGCTGCTACTAGGAATGACGAGAACGCCGCGATAGCCTAGGCATGAAAGGAGTTGGGTACTATTTCCTCATGTGGGAAGACACAGGGCGCTCCTTGGTTACCCTTGGTTAGGCAAATACTTTCTCTTTTGTGCGGAAAAGTGTAGGTTAAGACGAGTAGTTTTTCCTTCCAAGCGAGCTACTTATGGCTTGTATACTTTTGAAAACAAGGCGGTAAGCGCGTGATGCCATCTGCCGCAGCGGAAAAATGAGATGGCACTTGCCGTGCTCTGAACAGGCCTAGGCCTCTGCCCGTATTTTGAGTTTGTCCCTCGAGAAAAACAAATGGAATCGGATGTGCGCCAGGTTCTGAAAAACGGTCAGATCGCTATGATTCACGAGCCGGTGGGAATGGACTTCGTGGAAGGCGTGAGTCCCAGCATGCGAAGCGTGGAAGCAGTGATGCTGGAAGTTGCACAGAGCGAAGTTCCTGTACTTCTGCTGGCCGAGCCAGGGGCGGGCAAGAAGGCGACCGCACGGAGGGTGCACGAGCTTTCTCGGCGTGCAGGGCAGCCATTTCGGGTGGTTTCGTGCGCCGCTTTCATGTCGTCGATTAAGGCGGCCGGTTCGGCCGGGCAGGGAAGCGTGCTCGGTGGGGGCACAGTCTTCCTGGAAGAGCTGGCGGAATTGAGCGGGGAGGGTCAGGCGTGGTTGTTGCAGGCCTTGACTCGCGGGAATGCGAATGAGAATCGAACTCAAGTTTTGGCGCGGCTGATCTGCGGAAGCGCCCGGGACCTGGAAGCGGAAGTGCGGACGGGAAATCTTCGCGAAGACCTGTATTACCGTGTCAGTGGAGTGTGCTTGCGGCTTCCCCCTGTGCGCCAGCGCCGGGAAGATATTCCGATCCTGATGGAACATTTTCTGCGGAAATACGGGCATGATTTTGAGCGAGCGGTGCCTGCGCTCAGCGAAGAGACACACCGCTTGTTCCAGGAGTATTCCTGGCCTGGGAACGTGAGGGAACTGGAGAACGCCGCCAAGGCGATTGTAGCTCTGGGAGATGAAAGAGTGGCAATGGGCGGTTTGCGCGCGATGCTGCTGCGCCCTGACCATGGCGGGAATGGCAGCCGGGTTTCGTTGAAGCAGGCGGCGCGCGCCGCCTCCCGCGAGGCGGAGAAAGAAATCATTTTGCGCGCGCTGACCCGGACCCGGTGGAACCGGCGGCGGGCCGCGCAGGAGCTTCAGATCAGTTACAAGGCTTTGCTCTACAAGCTTAAGCAGATGGGATGCTCTGAGTACGAGGCATCCTAGCTCCAAGAGGAGAGCGCATGAAGAAAGTAATGAAGGTGGCATGTCTGGCAGTGTTAGGGCTTGCGGCGGTTTCCATGTGGGCTCAGGACGACGCGAGTGGGAGCGTCCCCCAGCCGAAGAAACCGGCCGAACCGGAGGCGCGCTCGTCCGGTCCATCAGTGCCAGCGGACTACATCATCGGCGCCGACGATACGCTGAAGGTCACGGTGTGGAAAGAACCGGATATGAGTGTGGCGTTGCCGGTGCGGCCCGACGGCAAGATTTCAATGCCTCTGCTAGATGATATGCAGGCCGCGGGTATGACACCCATGCAACTGGCGGCTTCGATCAAGGAAAAGCTGAAGAAATACATCGCAGATCCCCGGGTGACCGTGGTGGTCACGGCAATGAACAGCCAGCGGGTTTATGTGCTGGGCGAAGTACAACACACCGGCCCTATGCCGCTGCTGCCCGGTATGACTGTGTTGCAGGCGCTGTCCACGGCGGGATTCACCCAGTTTGCCAATCTGAAGGCGATTTATCTGCTGCGCACGCAGAATGGCCAGCAGACCAAGATACCGTTTAACTACAAGGACGCAATCAAGGGGCACAGCACGCAGCAGGGTTTGGTCCTCAGACCGGGGGACACGATCGTCGTCCCTTAATATGGCCCTTAATACTAAAGACCGACGAGGAATACGGATGAACAAAGGCCTCATCATTTTGACCCTAACGCTGACCTTGTTTGCGGGCAGCGTGGCCTGGACGCAGGATGACCAACAGCCTGCTGCGTCTCCCCCAGCTCCTGCCTTCGGGCAGGACAATCCTGTGCCGACGGTGAGCGAGAACCCGCCGATTTCAGCGATCGACCAGCCGGGGCTGGAGCCTCATGCGGCGCCCCAGAGCTTTCTGTTGCCAGGGCTGCATTTCAGTGAGGCAGTAAATTCCGATGTCGGGAACACGCTGGGCGGATCAACGATCAGCCCGGTCACTACGGCCCTGGGAAGCCTGACGCTGCAAAAGCTCTGGAGAAACTACCAGGTGGCAGCGGATTACGTCGGGGGAGTCTCCTACTACGACCGTTCGGGCGTCGGGATTCAGCAACTGCAGCAACTCGACATCGACAATCGCATCAACTGGAAGCGCGGGCAGCTGGCGATCCGGGACTCGTTCAGCTATCTCCCGGAAGGCGCCTTCGGCTTCGGCGGCTACGGCGGGGGTGGGGCTTACAACTCAAGTCTGGGAAGCTTAGGTTCGGGTTTGCTCGGAAGCAGCGCATTCGGCGGGCAGAACAGCGCTTTCCTGGGAGGAAACGGCCTGCAGGTCGCCTTTGGCCTGGTACCGCGTCTCATGAATTCAGGATTGGTCGACGTGGTCGAGGAGTTGAGTCCGAAATCATCGGTCACCTTCGCCGCGGGATACGGAATCGTACATTTTTATGGGAGTCTCAGCCAAAATACGCTGGTGGGCCCAGTCCAGGAAAATGTCTTTTTTATTGGCAGCTCGCAGTTCAGCGGCCAAGCCGCTTATGACCGAATCTTAACTCCCAGAGACCAGATCGCGGTCAGTTATGGCTACCAGAATTTCGACTTTACAACGGTTGGCACAGCATTTCACAGCAACGTCGCGCTGTTCATGTATGGGCACCGTATTTCTGGTCGGATGAATTTTTCGATTTCAGGAGGACCGCAGTTTACCCGGGTCAATGAACAGCAATGTGATATCCCGACTATTCCGGTGTCGTCGTGTACGGGGTTCGGCGGTTCGGTGGCCACGGCGGGCGTTTCCCACATCGGCGTCGCAGGCATGGCGTCACTCCACTACCGGTTCCCTCGAACCACGGTTTCTATTTCCTACCAGCGCTTCGACACGAATGGTTCAGGAATTTTCGCCGGCGCGGAGTCCAATATCGCGCAGATCAGTGCGAGCAGACCCCTGACACGCGTCTTGGATCTGTTTGCCGATGCCGGCTATTCCAGGAATAACCAATTGCAGAGCCCTGGATCGGTAGTCAATGCGAGCACCTTTACCTATGGTTTTGGCGGAGTAGGGCTTCGCCGTCACTTCGGGCGCAGCCTGCGGGGATTTGTAAGCTATCAATTCAACGAGCTGTTTTTCAACAGTGGATGTCCCTTGGGTAATAGCGGGTGCAGCAGCACTTCCCAAAACCATGTTGGTGCGGTTGGACTGGATTGGACTCCCCGGCCAATACGGCTTGATTAAATTTTGAGGCTGGCCATCGGGGCCGGCGGAACAGGTACTGAAAATGACGGATGACCGCGAACTAACGATGGACGATTATCTGGCGATGTTGCGCCGCCGGATGAAGGTGATTCTGATTCCGGCGCTGCTAGCGCCGCTGGCCGGATTTCTGATCTCGTATATTTTCTCGGCCAAGTATACGTCGAGGTCACTTGTACTGGTGGAGGCGCCGAAGATTCCAGATGTGGTCGTACAGCAGGTCTTCACCGAAGATTTGACGCAGCACATTGCCACCATTGAGCAGCGGGTGTTGAGCCCGGCCCGGCTCCGGCCGATGGTGGAAAGGCTTGGCCTAGCCAAGTCAGGCCAGAACATTGACGACGTAATTGACAATATCCGGCTCAACATGACAATCGAGCCCGTGGTTACCGATCTCACACTTGGCAAGAGAAGGCCGGGCCCGAACAATAGTCCGGTTCCCGGCTTCAACGTGAACTACACTGCGTCGACGGCCCGGGAGGCGCAGCAGATCTGTACTGATCTCACCTCAATGCTGCTGGAAGAAGACCTCAAGTCGAGGCAGGATGTAACTCAAGGCACAACCCTGTTCCTTACCAAGCAAGTGGAGGACGCCAAGCAGAATCTCGACGAGTTCGACCGGAGACTGGCTGCTTTCAAGAATCAACATATGGGGCAGCTTCCCGGCGATGAAGATAACAATCTCAAGATTTTAATGGGGCTCAATTCCCAGCTTGATGCCAACACGCAAAACCTGAACCGGGCCACACAGGACAAGTCCTACACCGAGTCGATGCTGGCACAGCAGCTGACGGCATGGAAATCCGCGCAGTCGTCAAGCAATCCTCAATCCTTGCAGCAGCAGCTCTCACAGTTGCAGGCTCAACTCATTGATCTGCAAGGCCGCTACACCGAAGACCATCCGGATGTGATCAAGACCAAGGCGGACATCGCCGAGGTAAAAAAACAGCTGGCGAACGCGGATAACAAATCGGACAAGGCAACCGACTCTGCCAGCGACAAAGAGTCCGGTTCCGAGCCGCCAGAAATCCGTCAGCTGCGCTTGCAGATTCACCAGTATCAAGATCTCATTGCTCAGGCGACGCGCGATCAGAAAAAGCTTCAGCAGGAGATTGCTTTGTACCAGAGCCGGGTAGCGTCGAGCCCGGCCGTTGAAGAGGAATACAAAGAACTTGCCCGGGACTACGACAATGCGCAGAAGGTTTACCAGGACGACCTGGCCAAGCAGAGTACATCGAAAATGGCGACTCAGGCGGAGCAACAGCAGCAGGGGGAACAGATGGCCCTGCTGAATCCCGCCGACCTGCCGGATTCGCCGAGCTTTCCCAACCGGCTGTTGTTTGCTGGCGGGGGATTGGGCGCTGGCCTGATGCTTGGGCTGGGTCTGGCAGTGTGGCTGGAGTTCCGGGAGAAGTGTATCCGCACCGAGGCGGACGCCGAGGCAGCGGTCGGACTTCCCATGCTGGTTGCAGTTCCATGGGTAGTGCAGACGGAGCCGGAAAGTGGCAACGGCAAAAACCGCTTCTGGAACCGGAAAAAACAGCCGGACGAGAAAGAAGAAGCGGCCAGAGTTTAGGCGGAACGCTAGGCAAAGACCATGTACAAAGAGTTCTACGGTTTGCGGGCAAATCCGTTCAATGTCAACCCGGACCCGCGTTATCTTTTTCTGACGCGGCATACCGAGGAGGCATTGGCCTGCCTGACCTACGGCATCCAGAGCCGCAAAGGGTTCGTGTTGCTGACGGGAGAGGTAGGGACGGGCAAGACCACACTGATCAACAAGTTGCTGGAGTGGCTGCGCCTGCAGCAGGTGGCAACTGCCTTCATCTTCAACTCGCGCCTGAATACAACGCAGTTTCTCGATTACATGATGGCGGATTTCGGTATTCCGTGCGATTCAAAGGCCAAAAGCCAAATCCTGTTGCGGCTCTATAACTGGCTTCTCGATCGCTACCGGGCCGGCGAGACTGCGGTGCTGATCGTGGATGAGGCGCAGAACCTGACCGATGAAGTACTGGAAGAAATCCGAATGCTCACGAACCTGGAGACATTTACCGAGAAGCTGCTCCAGATCGTGCTGGTCGGCCAGCCGGAACTGGAGCAGAGGCTGAAGCAGCCGCAACTGCGGCAGCTGCGTCAAAGATTGACCCTCCGCGCGAGGACTCATCCTCTGACGTTGGATGAGACCAAGGCGTACGTGCAGCAGCGTTTACGGATTGCCGGTTCCAATGGCCAGCAGATTTTCGATCCCGAATCGCTGGTCGCGATCCACCGCTATGCCAGCGGCATTCCCCGAGTCATCAACCTATTATGCGAGCACTGCCTGGTAAGCGCGTTCGTGGACCAGCAGAAGGTGATCGCACCGACGGTGGTGGACGGAGTGGCGCGGGACTTTGATCTCGGTGACGGCACGGCGGCAGGCGTCATGACTGCACCGCCGCCGGTACGCCAGGAGAAAATGGACTTGCTGGAAACCTTGCGGTCTTTGGCCAACTTAGCAGATCGGTTACGCGAAGAAGAGAAGGACGACTTCCCCAAGGAAAGGAAATTATGAGCAGGATCCACGAAGCGCTGAAAAAGGCCGAACAAGAACGGGCGGCGGCGCAGGGAGGTCCGTCCCAGCCCAGCTTCACCGCGTCGACTGCGGCTGAGACGCCCATGACGATGGCGGAGGAGACCCCGGTAGCGTCGGCAGCGTCCGCGTCCGCAGCCGTCGGTCCCTTTACGTCGGCGATGCCTTCATTCGTCAGCCCTTTCAGCCTTGACGCTTTTCTGGCGCGCTGTCCGCAACTGCAATGGCAGCCGGATGAGAAGACCATGCTGTTTTTCAACGGCGACGACACCGCTCGTGGTACCGAGGAATTCCGCACCCTGCGTTCCCGGCTTTACCACACCCGCGAGAAGATGACGCTCAAGAAGATTCTGATCACCAGCGCGCTGCCGAAAGAGGGCAAATCCTTCACTTCGGCAAACCTGGCGCAAGTGATGGTGAGGCAGCACGGACGGCGGGTTCTGTTGATTGATGCCGACCTGCGCGGTCCGCGCCTACACCTGATGCTGGGCACGACTTCGTCTCCGGGGCTTTCCGACTATCTTCAGGGTACCAGCGACGAATTTTCAATTATGCAGCGCGGACCAATGGAGAACCTGTTCTTTATTCCCAGCGGTCATCAGATCTCCGATCCGTCTGAGTTGGTGGCCAACGGACGCCTGAAATTTCTGTTGCAGCGGGTGGAAGCGCTGTTCGACTGGATCATCATCGATTCTCCGCCCGCCGTGCCGGTCTCCGACGCCAGCGTTCTGGCCAAGGCTTGCGACGGTGTGCTGATGGTGGTGCGCTCCAATGCGACGCCGATCGATATGGCGCGCCGGGCGCGTGAGGAATTTCCCGACCAGGCTCTGGTCGGGGTTGTGCTCAACGGCACGGACACAGAGTCCAGCGCTTATTCGCGTTATTACTACGATGCGTATGTGAAGAATGTGACCGAGTCCAAGTCCTAGGGAAATAGGGAAACGTGATCCGGCTGTTCAAAGTCTATTATCCGTTGCGCACCCTGGTCCTTCTGGTGGGCGAGGCCTTGATCGTTTGGCTTTCGTTTCTTCTGGCGACCATATGGAGAAACCACGATAGTTGGCTGCTGCTCAACGTCGATGGTGGGTACCTGCAGGTGTTGGCGGACCTGGGACCGAAGATCCTGGTTGTCACTACAGCCGTACTGCTGCTTTCGCACTGGTTTGATTTGTATGACGCTTCCAGCCTGGGCGCGAAGTGGGAACACGCTTTCCGTCTTTTGCTGGTGCTGGGCTTCGTCGCTCTGGCGCTGGCTCTTTTGGGCACCCGGTATCCTGGTCTCCTGCCCGGAAACGGTTCTGCGTTTTGGGGACTCATCATCCTCACTTTCACTTTGTTTTGCTGGCGTTCGGCCTGCTCTTGGATAGTGAAACTGCCCTGGCTGCGTGAACGGGTTTATGTTCTGGGCACGGGGGAACGCGCAGAGAGACTAGTGACAGGCCTGCGCGAGCGCTCAACCTTGGGCGTGGAAGTAGTGGGATGGACGGGAGACGTTGATGGCGAATTAACGCGCGACAAGGTAGCCTCGCACCTGGTTGATTTGGCGCACGGGAAAAAAGGAGTGCATCGCGTGATCGTCGCGATGCTGGACCGCCGCAACACCTTGCCAGTAGAGCAATTGCTGGCACTTCGCCTGGCCGGCGTGAAGGTGGAAGAAGCCACATCGTGGCTGGAGAAGATCACGGGAAGAATCGAAGTGGAGCAGTTATATCCCAGTTGGCTGATATTTTCCGAAGGGTTTCGTTTCAGCACTACCTTCCGGCTGGTCCGCCGAGGTTTGAATTTTTTGGTTGCGCTTGCTGGATTGGTAATCGCGTTGCCGCTGCTTCCTTTCGTCATGCTGGCCGTCAAGCTGGATTCCTCCGGGCCTGTGTTATACCGGCAGCAGCGCGTGGGCCGCGGAGGGAAGATTTTCTATTGCTACAAGTTCCGCACCATGCGTGTGGATGCAGAGGCGGACACTGGGGCGACCTGGGCCACAGATGATGATCCGCGCATCACGCGTGTGGGCGGGTTCCTGCGCTCGTCGCGGCTCGATGAGATTCCGCAGTTATGGTGCGTGCTGAGGGGCGATATGCATTTTGTCGGTCCACGTCCGGAGCGTCCTGAATTTGTCGAATGGCTGAGTAAGGAAATTCCCTACTACGGCGTACGCCACGTGGTGCGCCCCGGAATCACCGGCTGGGCGCAGGTGCAGTACAAGTACGGGAACACTCTGGCGGACGCCCGAGAAAAACTTCAGTACGACCTGTTCTACATTAAAAACGCATCGCTCGGCCTGGATCTGGTGATCATGTTCCAGACTATCAAGATCGTGCTACTGGGACGGGGAGCGCAATGAGGTGGCTTTTCTGGGGCGCAGCTTTTCTGATTACCTACACCTATGTGGGTTACGCGGCGTGGTTGTGGCTGCGAGCGCGCCTCTGGCCATGGCCGGTACTTCGCTCGCAGCAGAAGCCTTACGTCTCTATCGTGATGATCGTGCGTAATGAAGAGCGATGGCTTCCAAGCAAGCTAAGTAATCTGCTGGAGCTGGATTATCCGCAGGAGCGCTGTCAGATTGTGGTGGTCTCAGATGGGTCGACAGACCGCACCGATGCCATTCTGCGCCAGCATGCGGACAATCCGCGAGTGCAGGTGCTGATGAACCAGTTGTCGCGGGGAAAAGCTTGCGGGTTAAACGACGCGATCTCCCTAGCCACCGGAGAGGTAATTGTCTTTACCGATGCCCGTCAGAAGATTGAGTCCGGCGCCGTACTCTTGCTAATGGAGAATTTTGCGGACCCGGCGGTCGGTTGCGTGAGCGGGGCGCTGATCTTGGGCAATTCCGAGTCGGGCGAAGCTGGCAAGGGAATGGGGATGTATTGGAAGATCGAAAAAAAGATTCGGGAACTGGAATCGGAGTCGGGGTCTGTCGTGGGTGCGACAGGTGCGCTCTATGCCGTGCGGCGGGAACTGCTGGCTGCAGTGCCAGAAGGAACCATTGTGGACGACGTCTACATTCCGATGCAGGTAGTGCGGCAGGAAAAACGTGTAGTTTTCGAAGCGCGGGCACGCGCCTGGGACAGTCCTAACCTGGGGTCGCGGCGGGAGTTCGACCGGAAGGTCCGCACTCTGCGCGGGAACTATCAGCTTATGCAACTGGCGCCGTGGGTGTTAAGCCGCCGAAATCCGCTTCTGTTTGAGTTCGTGAGTCATAAGCTTCTGCGTCTGGTGATGCCGTTTGCTTTGGCGACTACTTTGGTGACGTCACTCTGGTTGCCCGGCATCTTCTATAAAGCGGTACTGACGCTGCAACTCGCATTTTATGGGCTAGGTCTCATGGCGCTGACCAACTTCTCGAAGGCCGGGCTTCTGGGTCGCGCCGCCGATGCTGCTTGCACGTTCGTGCTGCTTAACCTAGCGGCAGTGGTCGCTTTCGCTAGTTTTGTGGCCGGCAGCAAGACGGCATGGAGCCCGTTGAGCGAGATTGGCATTTCGAAAGGAAACTAAAGAATGGCAACGCTGGCAGTGAATGTCGAAAAGCCGGTCAACCAGACAAAGGCGCGCAATCCGTTGGCATTCAAGGCTTCCCTTCTCTTTGTCTTCTTATATTACGCGCGGCCGGAAGACATAATTCCCGGATTGTCCCTGTTACCTCTAACCAAGATCGTTGTTGCGGTCGCGGCGGTGGCGCTCATATCCGTCGTTAGCAGCAGGAAGGGAAAGTTCCGCCTCCCACTCGAGATCAAGCTCCTGCTCGCGCTGATGATTCAAATGGCAGTTGCCATTCCTTTCGCCTACTGGAAAGGGGGCGCTTTCGATACAGTGTTCAGCCGATTTGGCAAGGGCGTCATAGTTGTATTGCTGATTGGCATGGTAGTCGAGAATCTGCCGCAGTTGCGTAAGTTGCTCTATGTGCAAGCTGCTGCTATGAGCTTCGCGACGGTTGTATCCCTGATCGTGCACCGAACCGAGCAAGGCCGCTTGGTGGGTGCCCTGGGTGGCGTGTTCGAAAACCCGAATGATCTGGCCGTCAATCTTGCGATCAATTGGCCGTTGTGTCTCGGCTTCTTTTTGCTTGCCCGTGGCCCTGTCAAGAAAAGTTTGTGGGCCTTGAGTCTCGCCGCTATGTTGTTAGCATTAACTGCCACGTATTCCCGAAGCGGGTTTGTCGCTATAGCGGTCGGCGGTTTGATTGCGCTATGGCACTTTGGGATCCGCGGGAAGAGAATCAGCTTGGTGTTACTGGCCGGACTTGGCAGCCTGGTTTTGTTGCTTGCGGTCCCTTCCAGCTACCGCGAGCGTCTCAGCACCATCTTGACCATGAAGGAGGACATTGGTCCGAACGGCGAAATGATGTCGGGAAGCTCCAGCAAGGGCCGCCGCGAGTTGTTGCTCCTGTCTTTTGAAATGATGAAGAAGAGCCCGCTAGTTGGCGTTGGCCCGGGGAACTTCCCGGTGGTTGCCGGGTCTTGGCACGTGGCGCACAACACATACATTGAAATGGGGGCCGAAGCTGGCGTTCCTGCGCTGGTGCTTTTCCTGCTTTATCTTTGGGCAGCTCGGCGAAATCTACGCTGGGCGCTCAACTCTGCAATATACAGGGATGACAAGGAATTCCGGATACTTACCGGAGCCCTAGCGGCAAGCTTTGGAGCCTATGTTGTGGGTGCTTTTTTTTCCGATACTGCCTACAACTTGTTCCCGTATTTCTTGGTAGCCTACACCACGGGCCTCTACCGGATCGCTTACCCGTCGCCTGAAAGCAAGAATCGAACTGCGCGAAATCACACAGAAAACGGATCCAAATATGCTGGAATACTCGCCGAGAATCGTTGAGCGATTTCCCGTGTTGTTACACTGTCGATCCCGGGTTCGGTTGAGTGCGTCTAGCAAAGTGCGATGAGCAAGAGGAATAACTCGACCACTGAGAACAAGAATGGGGCGCCGTCCTTGCGGGGAGTCGCTGAGGTGGCCCCCGCCTTGCCGAATCGCCTCACACGCAAACTCTCGTACGGCCGATGGCTACCGAGTTATGTTTGGCAAAGACTGACACGATCCGCTCCGCGTGGCACCGTGCATCTGATTTTCGCTCTTGCGGATCATTTTGAACCCTCTATTGTGCCCGAAAACGGGCGGGCCCGCGCACCTTTTTCCGAGCAGGAACGCCGGGTAGCACAATGGTGCTCTGAGTATCCGCGAGCTGTCGATTCCTGGCGCGACCATGAGGGGCGGCCATTTGTACACACGTATTTCTATCCCGCGGAGCAGTACGACCGAGGTTTGGTGGACCGGCTCGCCGAGCACTGCCACGCGGGGTGGGGAGAAGTTGAAATCCACCTGCATCATGGGATGGACGGACGCGACACCGCCGAAAATACACGCCGGCTGCTAGTGGAATTTCGTGATGCTCTGATCTCGAATCATGGCTCGCTTTGTTTCCTCGATGGTTCCGGCCAGGCTCGGTACGCGTTTGTCCATGGTAATTTTGCGCTTGCGAATTCGGCTGGTGGCTATGCTTGTGGCGTTGACAGCGAGATGCAGATTCTCGCCGAGACTGGCTGCTACGCTGATTTCACTTTGCCCTCTGCCGCATTCCACCCGGCACAGATCGGGAAAGTGAACTCGCTATACGAGTGCAACCTTCCACTAAATGCCAAAGCCCCGCATCGCAAAGGGCGGAATCTCCGTGTAGGTCGTGCTCCACAGGCCTTTCCTTTGATGGTACAGGGCCCATTGATGTTGGATTTTGACGGGTGTGCGCGCAACGGCATCGGTCGCTTCGAGAACGCGGCCCTGACCGCGGCTAATCCTCCAGGGTTGCGCCGGCTCAAGCTCTGGAAGAATGCTGCGATTTCTGTTCAGCAGAGGCCGGACTGGCTATTTATCAAGCTACACTGCCACAGCATGGATCCCACACAGCGAGAAGGTGTGACCGGCGGAGCCATGCAACGATTCCTCACGGAGCTCGTAGAGGGGGCGCAGGACAGGCAAGAGGTTATTCATTTCGTTACGGCGCGGCAGATGGTGAACATTATCTGGGCTGCGTGCGACCGTCGCGAGGGGAACCCGGGGGATTATCGCGACTACCGCCTCAAGCTGGCTTCTGAGTCATCCGCTAAGATTCCCCAAAGCACAAATCCGCAGACAAGCGTGAGAGGATAGCGCATGTGCGGAATCGCAGGCATCGTGAGCACGGCTGCCGGTGAACGAGTCGAAGCGGCTACAATTCACCGCATGTGCCAGGCGATGGTGCATCGCGGTCCCGATGACGAAGGCATTTTCGTCAAGGACGGCACGGGCTTCGGTATGCGGCGCCTTAGCATTATCGATCTGGCTGGGGGCCACCAGCCAGTGTTTAACGAAGACCGATCCGTCTGGGTGGTGTTCAACGGAGAAATCTACAACTTCCCACAGCTCCGTTCTGACCTCCAGCGCCGAGGCCACCGGCTCTCCACGCACACCGACACAGAGGTAATTGTCCATCTGTATGAGGAGATGGGCCGCGATTGTGTTCATCAGTTGCGCGGTATGTTTGCGTTCGCTGTATATGACGACCGCCGCCATAGGGTTCTAATCGCGCGCGACCGCTTAGGGGAAAAACCTCTGCACTATGCCTTCGACGGGCGGCGGCTTCTGTTTGGCTCCGAAATCAAGGCAATCCTCGCGGTGGCGCCGGAACTCGCACAGATCAATCGCCAAAGCCTTCGACAGTACATCCAATTCGGATATATACCTGATCCGGAGACCTCTTTTTCGGAGATCAAGAAGCTTCCGCCGGGGCATCTGCTCGAACTGGAACAGGGCAAGCTTTCCGTAAGCCAATACTGGGATCTTCCGCAATATGGCACGCATTCACCTGCGAGCGAGGAAGAGTGTTTGGAGGAGTTGGAACAACGATTGGCGGAAGCCGTCAAGATGCGGCTTATCACCGATGTTCCGTTAGGCGCTTTTCTGAGTGGAGGCGCGGATTCCTCCACGATTGTTGCTCTTATGGCTCGATGCAGTTCCAGGCCGGTGAAGACCTTTTCGATCGGATTCCCGCAGAAAGATTTTGATGAAACACCTTATGCTCGGCTGGTGGCGCAGAAATTTGCCACCGAGCACCATGAGTTGATTCTCGACCCCGATGTGGTGAATTCAGTGGAAACCCTAACCCATTCTCTGGAGGAGCCATTTGGAGACGCATCCGCGCTGCCGACTTATTACGTGTCATGCCTGGCGCGGCAGCACGTCACCGTCGCATTGTCCGGCGATGGTGGGGACGAGATATTCGCCGGCTATGACCGCTACCGGGTTTGTCTGCGAGATCGCTCCTTCCGATGGATCCCCGCTTGGACACGCCGCATCTACCGCGAACACATTCACAAGCTGGTCCCGCGCAGTGCGCCGGGACGGAGCTTGAGTTACAGCATCGCGTTGCCATGGCAGGAACGCTATCTCGAAGATGTTTCGTTCCAGCCGCTTCAGCGGCAGATGGCTCTTTTTTCTGATGAGTTCATGGCGCCAGCTCCAGGGGAAGCTGATCCGTTCGACTTGTTCCGCGGTTACATCGAAGGAGCGCCCGCGGGAGATCGTTTGAGCCGCCTACTTTATCTTGATTCAAAGACGTATCTTCCGGGGGACATTCTCACTAAGGTAGACCGCATGAGTATGCTGACCTCTCTCGAGGCCAGAGCCCCGATGGTGGATCACATTTTTCTGGAGTGGGCTACGGGGCTGACTTCGGAATGGAAAATGCGAGGCGGTGAACAAAAATACATTCTACGAAAACTGGCTGAGCGGGTTGGAGTGCCAAGGGAGGTCTTGTACCGGCCCAAACAGGGCTTTGCCTTGCCGCTGGTCCACTGGACTCGTCATGAATTGAAGGACTTGATCTTGACCGTACTACTCGAGCCACGCACGCTGCAGCGGGGCTATCTCAGTCCGCGGTCCGTACGTGAGTTGCTGGACGAGCACTTTCGCCGACGTCGAAACCATGCTGGACGAATCTGGCGGCTGCTGATGTTTGAACTGTGGCACCGAAATTATCTTGAAAAACTCCACGCAGTGGACTCGGTTGGCGGACCGGAGAACGCAGTTCGTGTGAGTGGAGGCACGGCATGAACCCGCCGACTACGCAAGTCACGGGGTTGAACTTTGGACCACTTAATTCTGAGGTACTGGGAGATCCCGATTCCCCCGCTGCGAACGATGCCAACCCGGCTTCTCCGCCCCACGTCTTTCTGATGACTGATAGTTTTGAGACTGGGGGCAGCGAACGGCAGTTCGTCGAATTGGCTCGCGCTTTGCATCCCGGAGTGTATCGGGTTAGTTTGGGCTGCCTGCAGCCGAAGGGTCCCTTGCAGAGGGATCTTGGACCTGTCCAGCATTTCGATCTTGGTGGCAGCTTGTATCGACTACAGTCGATGCGAACACGGTATCGTCTAGCAGCCTATCTGCGAAGGTCTGAAGTTGCCGTAGCTCACGCATTTGATTTCTACACGAACCTCACGTTGATTCCGGCCGCGAAGCTGGCGCGGACGCCCGTAGTGATTGGAAGCCAACGCCAGTTAGGCGACCTGCTTACTCCCGTGCAAAGTCGCGCTCAGCTTGTGATGTTCAAATGTTCTGACTGCGTGGTCTGTAACTCCCAGGCAGCCGCTGAACGCCTTCTCCGACAAGGAGTGCGTGCGGACAAATTGCAGGTGATCGGCAACGGACTCCCGCCTGGTGCGTTCGCTGAGACCGCGCCTTTTACACCGCGGCGCCCCGGTTTTCTCCGCGTGGGTATGATCGCGCGAATGAACGCGCGCTCCAAGAATCACCGGATTCTGTTGACTGCCGCGGCTCGGCTTCGCAATCGCCTGCGGAACTTCGAGATCGTTTTAGTGGGTGATGGTCCACTGCGGGCCGAACTGGAACGTCACGCGGAAGAACTGGGAATTCGCGACGTAGTGCAATTTCTCGGAGACCGGCGAGATATTCAAGCAATTTTGGCGTCCCTGGATGTGACGGTATTGCCGTCCGCCTCAGAAAGCCTCTCGAATGCCATCCTTGAATCGATGGCTGCGGGAGTGCCGGTCATCGCGAACGATGTTGGCGGCAACGTTGAACTCATTGCAAAGGACAGGGGAATTCTGCTTCCGCCCGATGACGTAGAGGCACTCGAAAATGCACTTCAGCAGATCGCTGCGGACCTGCCGCTGCGCGAAAAGCTGGGCCGAAACGCGAGAAGATTCGCCCAGGAAAATTTTACGATCGAACAGATGCGGAAGAAGCATGAGGAACTCTATGCGGACCTACTAGACAGAAAGGGCTGGCGTTCAAACTCATCGCCCACTCGCGCCTGTCGAGCAACTTCCGGTTGTCCATTACGAGTGACAATTGTGGCCGCCTCGTTGCGCTACGTGGGAGGGCAGTCGGTTCAGGCCGATTTACTGTTAAAGCATTGGCAGAACGATTCAGATGTTCAGGCGGAACTCGTGCCTATAGATCCTGCCTTCCCGCCTGGCTTGAAGTGGGTGGAAGGGATTCCCGCTCTGCGGACACTGGTGCGAGAACCTCTATATATGCTCGCTCTTTGGCGTGGATTAAGAGGCGCTGACATTGCGCACATTTTTTCCGCATCCTACTGGTCGTTTTTGCTGGCGCCTGTCCCCGCGTGGTTGATGGCACGCCTGCGAAAGCAAAAGGTGCTGCTCCATTATCACAGTGGGGAAGCTCGCGATCATTTGCGACGATTTCGCACATCTCGTTCAATGCTCGACAGGATGGACATGCTGGTCGTTCCTTCCGGATACCTGGCAGATGTATTCAGTGAATTCGAGCTGAAGGCGGAAGTTGTACCTAACATCGTGGACCTGTCCCAGTTCTGCTTCAGGGTTCGCACGCCGCTTCGTCCTCACCTGGTTTGTACGCGGGGGTTCCACCCCTACTACAGGGTCGATTTGGTGGTCCAAGCTTTCGCAGAGGTGCAGAAAGTCTTTCCCGAGGCGCGCCTGGATTTGGCTGGCGGAGGGCCTGCGGAGAGCCAGATACACGACTTGGTTCACAAACTAGGGCTTTCTGGAGTCAGGTTTTTGGGAGTGGTATCGCGGGCTGAAATCGGCAGGGTATACGACGGCGCAGATATTTTCGTGAACGCGTCAAGCCTGGACAATATGCCAATTTCGGTTCTTGAAGCTTTTGCTTCGGGCACGCCGGTGGTAAGCACTGCACCGGAAGGAATGCGCTATTTGGTCGATCACGAGCGGACGGGACTGTTGTCGCCACCGGGCACCGCAGCGCCGCTTGCAGAGAACATCCTGCGATTGTTGCGGGATGGAGAACTAAGCTCCCGCCTCGTTGCTAACGCCTACGAAGAGTGCAGCCGCTACAACTGGACGGCCGTGCGCGAAGATTGGTTGGATGCGTATCGCACACTGATGTCAGGATCACGAGCGGAAGTGCAGCAAACGAGAGCGGCTGGGGGAGTACGGAAGTAGATCGGAAGAGGGGTACTGAGCCCATCGTGAAATCACCGGCTGACGCGGCCACTCCGAGTGGAACGGGATCTGTCGCAGCGAAGAGGAACAAAGCGCCAGTTTTTGTCTTGGGCTGCCCGAGATCGGGGACAACTGTCCTTTATCATATGCTGCTCTCGGCGGGAGACTTCGCCGTTTATCGCGCAGAGTCCAACGTCTTCAATCTGCTAGTCCCACGATTTGGTGGAATGCGTTCTGCGGCGAACCGGCAAGAGCTTTTGGATGTGTGGCTGAGAAGCAAAATGTTCCGGGTTTCAGGATTGGACGCTCGTGAGATCAGCGCCAGTATCTTGGCCGAGTGCCGCGGTGGGGGAGATTTCCTGCGAATCGTGATGCAGGGAGTTGCGCGCAATCAGGGCGTTGGACGCTGGGCAGACTGCACGCCGGAGCATCTTCTATACATGGAGGAGATCAAGCGTCAGATACCGGATGCGCTGTTCATCCACATTATTCGTGACGGCCGCGACGTCGCTCTTTCCTATGCCAGGCAAGGATGGTCCTATCCCGCGCCGTGGGATCGACACGAACGCTTTGGAGTCGCGGGCTTGTATTGGGAGTGGATCGTGCGCAAAGGCCAAGAGCAGGGCAGACGCTTAGGAGCAGACTATCAAGAAGTACGCTTTGAAGAACTAATCACGAACCCACAAGAAACATTGTCGCGACTTGGCTTGTTCATCGATCATGATCTCAACTACGACCGCATTCAGCAAGCTGGCATCGGATCCGTCAGCGAACCCAACTCTTCGTTTGCTGACGAATCAGAAGGAACCTTCAATCCCGTGGCTCGGTGGAAGAAAATGTCTGCCGAACAGATTGCTGGCTTCGAGGAGCTCGTCGGCGATTCTCTGCTGGAGCTGGGATACAGTCGGCTTTCGGAAGCTAAGCAAAGGGCGAGTCTTCGCGCGGCGCGCATGCGAGCAACCTATCTGGCTATGTTCGAGGCAAAACACTGGATGAGAATCAACACGCTATTGGGCCGCTTTGTGCAATTAGAACGCATCGAGATCGAACCCAGAATTGCGGCCTTGCACCCTCGGAATTTTCCGGGGAAATGACTTTTGAAGCGTGCTGCTCCGGCGACTTTCCCTTACCTAACGGGGACCGAGCAACGGTCGCCGATCATGCTGGCCTATCTGCGGCCGCTTGAGAACTCGCGAGTAGAACATGCAGGATGTTGATCGCACCACGCGCTCCCTGAGGGCAGCAGTGAACGAAAATTGTGAATACAAAGTTCAGGGGTAGTCGGAGGGTAATGAAAAGATGTGCTGGTTCGCTATCGCAACCGGACAACTCCGCAGGCTGAATCGTGGAAGGAGAATATGGGAATGGAAACAGACGGCGAGGTCGAACTGCCAGGCAAGAAGGAAAGTGTGAGCGGCCGATGGCGGAATTTGCACACGGGGGAGCGACTATTTTCGTATTGAGGAGATGGGAACTAATTTGGCTTCCGAGGGTTGGCTCGCCCATTCGTGAGACTCTCCTTCCAGGCAGACCCGGTGCCACAACTCCAGGTTGAGCAAACGCCAAATGCGATCATAGTGGTCGCGATAGCGGGATCGGTGTTCTCGGAAAAGCTTCTCTACGGCAGCCCGCCTAAAGAATCCGCGAGTCATGCTACGAGGTTCCAGAAGCAGGCGCTCGATGTCGTCGAGTTGAGTGCCCGCCAGCCAGCCACTCCAAGGCGTTGGAAATCCTAACTTCGGCCGGTAAGTAATCGAGTGGGGGAGCAAATCCTCCATCGCTTTCTTCAGGATCCGCTTGCCGGACATGCCGCGTATCTGGACGCTGGCTGGAACACGCGTGGCCCATTCCACCAGAATATGGTCCAGGAACGGCACGCGGCTCTCGATCGATGCCGCCATGCTCATATTGTCCTGTTTCATCAGGAGCTCGACGAGATAGGTTTTGATGTCGGTGTAGAGGAGCCGCTGAAGTAGCTCTCCGGAGGACTGTTCCCAGTGTCGGAGTACGTTACGGTAGGGGGCGCCGGCACTGAGTTCGTGAGCTACATTCTCGGTCAGCAGTTCGGTCTGATCCTTCTGGTTGAACGCGGAAAAGAAGTTGTCGAAATAGAGATAGACCCATGATTCTCCATCGAGACCGAGGAAGGTGTGGGAAAGCTTACGGCGGGCTCCGGCGCCAATCCATGTCGAAGTGGCGATAGAGTCGCGGATGTGGCGGCGGATCGCGCGAGGGACGACGCCACGGTAGACGCGGTCGAAAGCCACATTCTTCAAAGTGGATGCATAGCGCGAATATCCGGCCAGCGTTTCATCACTGCCTTCGCCGGTTAGGACCACTTTGACGCGCTCGCTGGCCAACTGGGCGACGAAGAACAGCGACACGCTGGAAGGCCAGACGATCGGCTCATCCTCATGCCAGATCAGTTTTGGGAGCGCGCCGAAAAAATCCTGGCGGCTCACGAGCACTTCATGGTGCACTGAGTTGAGGTGCTGAGCGACGGTTCTGGCGTAGGGCAATTCGCTGTAGGTTTGTTCAGAGTATCCTACGGAAAATGTCTCAATGGGTTCGCGCCTGATTTTCGTCATCAGCGCGGCCACGGCACTGGAGTCGAGGCCGCCGCTCAGGAATACGCCGAGAGGAACATCGCTCATGAGGTGGCTAGTGACCGCTCCTTCAAGTAAGTCGCGATAAGTCTCAACGTAATAGCGCTCATCGCGAAGTTTGTCTGCGGAAGCCAGCGGCAGGTCCCAATACTGCTCGACGCGCAGATCGCCCTGCTTGTCGACTTCGAGCCTGTGTCCGGGCATGAGTTTATGTACGCCGTTGTAGAGGGTTTCGTCGCCGGAGAGGTAGCCAAAAGCGAGGTACTCGGGAAGAGCGGCGCGGTTGAAGTCGGGGCGCACTCCCGGATGGGCCAGCAGAACCTTGATCTCCGAACCGAAGAGAAAATTGTGCGGCGTGAGGCGATAGTACAAGGGCTTGATGCCGAGCCGGTCCCGAGCGATAAAAAGAGATTTGCGGTTTGCATCCCAAATAGCGAACGCAAACATGCCTCGCAGCTGCTGGACGCAGTCCTTGCCGTATTCCTCGTACAGATGAACGATGGTTTCCGTGTCGCTCTGCGTGCGATAGCGGTGGCCACGAGTGATCAAATGCTCGCGCAACGCTTTGTGGTTGTAGATCTCGCCGTTGAAAACCATCCAGATCGAACCGTCTTCATTGCTGATGGGCTGATGACCGGTGGCAAGGTCGACGATGCTGAGGCGGCGCATTCCGAGGCCAATCTTCCCTTGGGTGAAGAGGCCGTCGTCGTCCGGACCGCGGTGCGCCATGACGTCGCACATGCGCCGCAGAACGCCGGAATCGACGTGCGCGTCTCTGCCGAACTCAATGATCCCCGCAATTCCACACATGTGGTTGTTTTAACCTCGCCGGCTTGCAGCCAGAATTCGGACCTATGGGACGGAATCGAGAACTTCGAAATCACTGACCACAGTATCTTCGACTGCATTTCCTTGGGAACAGAGCGCTTGCCTCGATCCGGGACGGCGCGACCACTCGAAAGTTTCCATGGCCGACGAATGCGAAACGAATCGTTTGCCGCGCCATTCCGCGAAGCTGCCAGAAACCATAATAACGTGCGTGAACCGGCTGCCTTCCAGTTTGCAGTAAAGCAAGCTCGCATCGCTGGCCCAGAGGCCGCATGTCCAGGGACTATTTCCCTGAGCAAAGAACAGGAACTCCACACTTTGAAGTGTTTGATAACAATAGCCACGAACTCCGCGGACAGAGCTTTCGCCGATGGCAGCGAATGTACCGATATCGGACGCCTGAGTTATCGGCAGGAGCAAGACTCCGCAATCTTCCGGCAGCTTGACATTAGCACTGGCGCGCACCACCGGCGCAACCTGCTTCGACCCGTATGCACGCGAGACGAAGCCTTCGGTGATTTCTGTTGTCCAAGCGGAACTGCTAACAACGAGCAGCGCCATGCAGGCGCGCCCCGTAATCTTGTCAGTGTCGGCAGTGTTAGCCAGGATTATGCTCCGTTCCTCTCTAACTTCAAGTTCAGGAGCGAAATGCCAAAAGCACTCAAGGAGATGGCTGCCCTGGCCTTCTGCCACATCGCGCACAAACCAGAAACCGCCCTTCACGTGAAGCACTGATCGGCGATGCACCACCGGGTCGGGCAGCCTGCAGTAACCGTCATGGCTGCCAACAAAGAAATCAAAGGTTTGGCCGTTGAGCCACGATTCAGCTCTTGCGTTCGGGATCGAACTCCATGCGAACGGCCCTTCAGGAACACCTTGATCGAGATTGTCCACTCTGAGGGTATTGTGCGCGCCCGTGCCGCGGAACCAGTCGCGCTCTTCCCCGTCGGAGATGTAGCAGTAGGTGCCGGGATCGATGAGAAAGCGGCGTCCGTCAAGGGAGAAGCGAATGCTGAGGGCGTCGGCGTGGCCGTGCCCTGAGTGGCCGGTTCCCTGCGGCCCGGCATCGATCATCATCTGTTGAGCGTAAGGCTCATGGTCATTGATTAGATAGATGCCTCCCGCTTCAAAGGCCTTCGATGCCGCAACCAGCCGGGGATGTGGCTTTTCGAATACCTGAACGGCCTGGTCGCCGAACAGCCAGATAGCTTCCTCGGTCAAGCTGGCCGTTGTGTATTTGTGGCAATCGTAGAGAATTGCGCCCAGGGCAAGCGGATCGGTCATGTTCTCGACTTGATTTCGTCGCGGGTTGAATACTCTGCCTCCGTCATCATCTCCGAAACCTTCTGCAGGGCCGACTTCGGAGAGCGCCTGGATGACATAGAGCATTTTCTTCAGTATGTTGTCGAATCGCTCGGGAATCGCGAAACCGTTCTCACTCGCAAGGATTCGCGCGTGCAAGAAAAAGTCGAGCGCGTATACGTGATAGTAAAGCGCTTGCTCAAAGTACACTCCGTCAGAACGGACCTGCCGTTCTGACTCTTCCAGTACGAGGTTCCACCCCTGATTTTGCCAGCGATCCGCGGCAGAAATCTCCGGGCACAAGGTGCCGATGAAGAAAAGCGCAACCGCCTCGCCGAGGAGGTGAGTGTTGGGCGAGAAATACGTCGACAAGTAGCGTTCGATATATCGTCCATGCGATTGCAGAGCGAGAAGCAGATCCGTTTGGAAAGCAGGAAGGCCCGGGCAGCCGGTGAGCAGATTTCGAACCCAGAGCCAGGACAGGCTGCGGAATGCCACTTCGAGCGTGCTGGCCCAGTTGATGCCGAACGGATACGGATTGGCCTTCTGCCACGAATGCCACTGCTTGACGAATTCATCCGTGTAGATTCGATTGCCAGTCAAGAGCCAAGCCTTGGCGAGCGTGACCAGATGCTGGTGGCGGTTCAGCTCCCAGATGGCTTTGTGATCGCCGACTGCGCGAAAATCCAGAAAATTGATCTTGAACCAAGGGTCGAGAGGACTGCTGCATTTTCCGTGAGCGGAATGCCAGTCGATCTCCTGGCCGTAGCCGAGCCTTTCGTATCCCAGCAAATAAAACTCGTGGCGGCAAATGTCGTCGGCGTCGTGAATTATCCCGTCGGCCTCGCGTGGCAGATGCGTGCGCAATAGCGTGGCGCGATGCGCTGCCTCTCCTTTATCTTTACCGAAGAAAAACTTGGCGTGCGCAGCGGGCTGCGGCCGAAGACGTGGGACCGATGGTCCGAGGCCGGTGCGATACAACGCTAAATCGAGCCGCTTTGACACCTCGTGGCCGACTCGCGTGCGAAGTTCCTCCCAGTTCGTCCGGGTCAGGCGCAACCATTTTCTTTGCAGTTCGGAAGCCACAGATGCCATATATTAACGTGGCTGCGGTGGACACGAACAGAGGAGGTTTAGGCTGCCCTCGCGGGCGGCGGCGCATTTCAGGGAAAACCCTCGTAAGCAATTGAAAATAGATGCGATACATGCCGTTGCCCGACAGAGTGACTTCAGTGTGAAAGCGGCCCCGTGCGTTGTGATCCCGCCATTGCTATAGTGAGAGGTCTGCCGATCCAGCCGCGACCGCGAGTCGGCGGAGTTTCGGACCAGAGGAGCTTGGCGAGTGAACCTTTCGATCAGTGTATTCGGTTTGGGCTACGTAGGCTCGGTATCGGCAGCGTGTTTCGCCTCCATGGGCCATAAAGTTATCGGTGTGGACGTAAATCCAGCCAAGGTGGAGATGGTGGAAAGCGGGCGCAGCCCCATCATCGAGGCGAGCATGAACGAGCTTGTCGCCGAGGGCAATCGGGCCTGCCGGCTTCACGCCACAACCGACTTGATTGCGGCGGTGCTGGAGTCCGATGTTTCTTTTGTGTGTGTTGGCACACCCAGCTTGCGCAGTGGGAAGCTGGACCTGAGCCATGTCGAGAAGGTTGCGCGGGAAATTGGCGCCGCGCTGAAGCAGAAAAAATCCACGCACACATTTGTTTTGCGCAGCACAGTGTTGCCTGGGACCACCGAGTCAATCGTCCTGCCGATGCTCGAGCAAGCGAGCGGGCGGCGTGCCGGAATCGATTTTACCGTTGCTTACAACCCGGAGTTTATGCGGGAGGGAAGCGCGGTTGCTGACTTCTTGCAGCCACCGTACACGATTCTGGGGGCTCAGGATCCTTCTCATCTTACTCCTTTGAGGGAACTATACAAACAGACGCCCGGCACGGTCTTTGAGACCAGCATCGCAGTGGCCGAGATGGTGAAGTATGTTTCCAATGCATTTCACGCCGTGAAGGTTACTTTTGCCAACGAGGTCGGCACTCTGTGCAAGCATCTCAACGTAGATGCACACGCCGTGACTGAGATCTTCACGTCGGATACGCGGTTGAACATCTCGGCAGCGTACTTGTCACCTGGTTTTGCATTCGGCGGCTCATGCTTGCCGAAAGATGTGCGGGCGCTGACCTGCAAAGCCAAGGAACTGGATCTCAAGCTGCCCTTGCTGGAGTCGCTGTTGCCGAGTAACTCCGAGCACGTGGAACGAGCCGTGGAAGCCGTGATGCGCACCAAGAGGAGAAAGATCGCGCAGCTCGGGCTAAGCTTCAAGGCGGGTACCGACGATCTGCGCGAGAGTCCTCAAGTGCAACTGGTCAAACGGTTGCTGGGGGAGGGATACAAAATCAGAATATGGGACCAGGATGTCAGCCTAGGCCGCCTGGCAGGCTCCAACCGGCAATATATCGAAGAAGTAATTCCACATATTGGATTGTTGTTGTCAGCCGATTTGGAGGATGTGCTGAAGTGGGGTGAAGTCGTCATTGTTGGGAACAAGTCGGCGAAAAGGGATGAACTGATCAAGCATCTCCGCAAGGATCAAATCCTCATTGACCTGGTGAATCCGGACAAGGGCCTTCGCGCCAGCGGCATTTCTTCCTGCGAAGGGATTTGCTGGTAGGCGCTCATCCGCGCATGGTAGGGGCTTTGGGCCGGGTTATCACGTCTTGCAGAGTGCGGGCAAAACCTTCAGCCAACTTCGACCAACTATATTTTTCTTGTACCAAAGTTCTCGCCGCAGTGCCCAATCGCTTTCGTTGATTGGAATCACGCAGCAGCGAAATCACGGAATCGGCAAAATCTTCGGGCGTGTCTGCCAGAATTATGTTTTCGCCGGAGCGTAGGGGCAGGCCCTCGGCTCCCACTGATGTAGAAACGACCGCCTTACTCATTGCCATGGCTTCAAAAATCTTTAGCCGGGTACCTCCGCCGATGCGAAGGGGCACAATGCAAAGCGATCCCCGTGCGACAAACGGCCGTATGTCTTCCACCCACCCCGTGAGTCGAATGCTCTCTTCCGTCTCGGCCAAAGCCTGCAGCTTGCGGGAAGGGCTTCGGCCTACGACTTCGAGAGACACTTCGGGGCATTGCTGCTTGATCAAGGGAAGAATGGCGTCGACGAAGTAAAGAATCGCGTCTTCGTTCGGAAGCCAATCCATCGAACCTATGAATACCAGGGAATTCGCCATTTCATCCGTAGGCATGGGCTGAAAATAGTTAACGTCCACGCCGGTGGGAATCACAGTTAATTTTCCGGGCTCCACGAAAGGCGTGAAGGCGTCACGGTCCATCTCAGAAACTGTCAGCACCTGGTCGGCAAGCCGCAAATAGCGTCGCTCCGCGGCTTGCATCCTTCGCCATTCCCACCACGATATGGCTTTCCAGATTGGATTGCTGGCAACCTCCCAGTGGCGCCGCCATATAGTGGCCTCCACGTTGTGGGTGAAAAGCACTTTGGGTGCAGGCCAGTCCCACGGAATAACCCCCCCCGCCGCCATGAAATCACAGAGGATGAGGTCGTAAGTTTCCTGCTTGAGAAGCGCGTGCAATCGGCGGCGCACCTTGGGACGACAATACTTTGTAATGCCGTACGGCTCCGAAGAAAGCAAACGAACGCCGTAGTCGCACATCTCAGCGAGGCTCTTAGGTGAGGGGAGACTGAACGGCACGCAGACAACGCGGTCAAATAGGGTTTTCAAGTCCGGGTGCAAATCGTTATTGTGCGCACCGTAGAAGGAAAAGAAAGTGACGGAATGCTTGCGCGCAAGCTCGCGAAGGATGTTATAGCTGCGGATTTTCCCACCGGTATCTGGTGGAACCAGTCCGCCAGCCTTTACCCAAAGTATTTTCATCTCACGGATGCCTTGCCAGCAAATATCTTCGTCGTCACTGACGTCGCGGGTCAATGCGCCCGCTCTAGTCCACCAAATCGAGGACAGTAGGCGCGTTCGAAGTATTCGTCGTTATTTTGGCAGGATGGACTGGAACAATGGCTCAGGGGCGGCCAAGCAACGTATATCCGGAAGATGCAGTAACCTTGCCTTTCCAAATGACTGCGCTCGGTGTTAAATACTATTCAGGATTCAAGAAAACGCGCGCTTGCTAAATTCTTCATTGTCGTGACCGTTGGGGAAAAAAGAGAAAATAAGTATATCCCGCTTCGCGACTGGGAAGGTTCATGCGCCGCAATGGCACTATAACACTCGCATCGACCTGCCAACAAGGGAAGGTTCAATGAGTTTGCTGAAGGAGCGAACACTGGAACGGACGGAACGAAGTGCAGGATTCAAGCTGCATCCGGCCTGGATTCTGTTGATAGCAATCGTGATCCAAATCGCTTTCCTGGTGGCGCTGCCGAAAAAAGATCGCATCAACCAGAGCACCGATTACGCAGTGTTTTACGCTCCTGTCGCGCAGAATATTCTTAAAGGCAACGGCCTGATTAACCAA
This sequence comes from uncultured Acidobacteriota bacterium, assembly GCA_963842075.1. Lineage (GTDB taxonomy): Bacteria > Acidobacteriota > Terriglobia > Terriglobales > Acidobacteriaceae > Sulfotelmatobacter. The sequence goes on from CAWJFA010000033.1 coordinate 154,743, forward strand.
GACGGAACGCTGGCGAGTGATTATCCACCCGGTTATCCGGTTTATTTAGCGGCGAACTTCCATCTGGCCGACCTGCTGGGAGTGCCCCGCGACTCGATGATCATTGCTACGAATGTTTTGTTGATGGCGCTGAGCTGTCTTCTTGTTCTACGAGTGGCGGAGTCGCTTTTCAACCAAAGAGTTGCCATCATCAGTGCACTTCTTTGGGTCACGTACCCATTCAACCTCTGGCTGGTAAAACAGCCGAATACCGAAGTTCCGTTCATTTTGCTTCTCTATTCCGCGCTCTGTTTTTTTTTGCGGGGCATAAATCACGGTAGGCCAGCCTCATTCGTGACCGTAGGTGCGCTTCTCGGTGCGGCGGCCCTTGTGCGTCCCATCGCCTTATTCCTGCCATTTGTGCTCGTTCTGCTTCTATTGCTCCAGCCGTCTATTGCCCTTGGCCGCCGGGTTGTCGGTGCCTTCTCCATCGTGCTGATGTTTCTGATCGTGATCTTGCCTTGGGAAATCAAGTTGAAGTCGGAGACTAGTCATATTGTTCCTCTCAGTACCAACGGGCCGTCCAGTATGCTAGACGGGTTGACATTTGCTGCCAAAGTTGGGAAGGCGGGCGGTCGTGCCTGGGTACCAAGTACTGTGGAAAGGCTGGCAGGGCGCGTCCGCGAGAACCAACGGTCTCTGCACACAGCAGGTCAAGTGGCGGATTTTATTGCAGCACAGGCACGCAAAGATCCACTAGCCGTGATTGAAATGGGGCTAATGAAGACCCTGCGCAGTTGGTACGGAACCAATGCAATGTGGCACGAGCGCCCAACGGCTCTTATTCAAGCATTCTATCTCTTGTTAGCGATTCCAGGAATCTGGCTGGCACACGCGTCGTTTTCCTGAAAAACATTTCCTCATCCTGTCGCTCTTAGCGATTGTGATTTACTTTTGGGCCATGACAGTAATGGTACTTTCCATACTGCGCTACATGGTGCCGGCAATGGGAATTCTACTTATGTTCGGAGCCGTCTCGCTGGACTCAGCGTTTACGGCTTGGGAGCACTGATCTGGAAGCAAAACGCAATCGCGGCCCATAGGCAGGCCGAGTCTTCGCGCGAAATATAAAGCGTCCGCCGCCCTTTCATCGATCCGTCACATTACTATTCCACGCCCTTCGTTGCCGCCATAACGGCGTCCAAGTCGGCGCCGATGTCTTTTCCGTCTGTCCCTCCATTGGAATATGGGCTGGGACCCTCACAAGGTGGGGCAGGCTGCTCTTTTCCTCGGCATAGACGAAAGTCACCAGAGCGGGGGTCCACGAATTTCACAGCGCGCCAGTCGCTGGGATAAAGACGAAGATGTTTACCATGGGTGGCTTCGTTCGTTTTGGGATAATTGCCGGCCGCCCCGACGATTACATTGTTCGAAAAAAATGATTCCTTAGTGCAATTCTGCAGTACATCTTCCCCAACCCGGCCCTTGCATCCCGTTATCCCAAACGTTCCGTGGTGAACAAGATTGTCCTCAAAAACAAGATGAATCACTGGTGCTTCGGGGCTCGTATCTACGCAGCAGCAAGCCACTTCTCGGTCCGGTCTCCAGGCCTGTATTGTGCTGGATCGTAAGATCTCGCGGCGGCGCGAAACGGACGCTGCCCGAAATGCGAAATAGGATCCCGTTCCCAGTTCCCTGGGCAGCATAGTCTGTACGAATGTCATCCAGCAGATTATCGTGAATGCTGTATCGCCTGGCCTGTTGCGCGATGCCGCCGACGTCGGAGGGGGCGTCAAAAATGTAGAGTCCTGCGCCTGCGTGGCGGATGATGTTGTTCCTGAATGTAATGTCGTTGACCTCGCATATGGGACAACGGTTGTACTGGTTCTTAGGACCGAGCCAGATCGCGCCACCATCGCCGCCCTGCGGACCACCCCAGGCATTCTCCAAAATGTTGCCCTCAAGCAGCACACGAGAAGAGTTCTTGGATTCCAGAATAACCTTACAGTTGAAAGTGACACCGATGAACCCTGGATCTCCGACCCTCCATGTCATCGGCTTAAACAAGTGGTTCCGCCGGATCTCAATGTCCCGCGGGACCGTGTCGGTCGCGGCACCTCCGAACCCAATGCTGGAGCTACCCCCTTCCACAAAGTCATTAACGATCTTTAAGGGACCTGTACCCGTCCACGCGCCAATCCCCTGAGTGTCGGTGTTTTCCTCGTGAATGTCGGTGATCGTCGAATCCACGATACCTAAATAGCTGCCATTCAGTGAGACACCACGCTGCGTATTGTCCGTGGCGTTGCCATGGATCCAACAGCGGTCGATGACGATATGGTCTGAATTGTCGTGGAGAAAAACCAAAGTCTGCGCGCTTGTTCCCGCAGGCTGCGTGAATTCGATTCCAATAAAGTGATAGTGATTCACTGCGTCTCTCGCACTCAAGGGCGGACGGCCTACCAACTTAGCCATCACATCCTTCGTGGAAGTGCAATTCAGAGCGGGCCGCCCAGGCAAGCGCACCACTCCGGCGTAGCAAGGAGTCAGCCTCGTGCCTTCCGGTGGGAGACTGGAATCGGGGGCCGAAGTGCGGAGCGTGATCCAGTGACCGGCGTCGCATCGTTTCGGCGGGAGAGCCAGAGTACCGGCAAATGTAGTCCCCGCATTTAGCTGGATGACCTCGCCACATGCTGCTCTATTCACAGCGGATTGGAGTTCCTCGAAGGTCTGCAGCGGAGGCTGCTTTGCGCCCAGGGGTGACGGAGTATCGCTCAAGGATGTATTGACGTAGACGCGGGGCAGTTCCGCTGGCCCGTCGAAGTCTGCCTTGCCTTGTGCCACGAGCGCTGGCGGCATGAACAGAAAAATCAATGTCAGGGCGAACACACTTGTGACTATCGGCCGGTAGGAGGATGCGGCGCCGGCTAAGCCAGTGCTTCTCGCCGCCCTCCGATCATGGATTAGAATGAACAACAGCGCTGCAACCCCGGTTGCCGATACGCGAAAATCATAACAACCTCGTCATTGTACGCTCTGACGCATCTCGTGACGAATTCTACATTCATAGAAATTACGCCTATCAGGCACGCTGGTCTTCAGATTTCAGCTGGTGCGTGGCGCGAGCCATGCGGACCGCATCGGCGGGATACTTTCGGAAAACATCACGATGATCGCGCCTGAATCATGTAGCGCGTAGCGCGCATACGTAGGAGAAGTGCCGACAACCCCGCGCATGCGAAGAAACCACGGTACGTTGCGGATTAGCCAAAGCTGAAAGGCAGGAATCCTAAGCACATCAGCGGCCCAGCACCCAACAGTAAGAGAGAGATTTTATTGGTGAGGTAAACACGTAATCGCTTTAGTTATTCAACTTCGGCCGTTACGCCGTTTATTGCGTCGATGTCTGCCCCGATGTCGCGCCCATCTGACCCCTTCAGCAGATATGGGCTGGCTTCGGTGCAGGATGCGGCCGGATCACCTGGGCCCCGACAAAGTCGATAATCCCCCCCATTTCCGTCCTGATAGTTAACGAATCCCACTGCAGATCCATCGGATGGGAAGTAATTGCCGGACATTGCCGCCAGGTTGGCGGTGGCGGTGGCGGTGGCCCCAATCAAAACATTTCCAGCAAATGCGTAGCCAGGCGCACAGTTAGTTAGCACAGCATGCCCGATTAAAGAATGGCAACCCAGAATACCCCATTTGCCGTTGGTCTCTAGATTGTCCCGGAAAGTGAAACCAATGTAGGGAGCGTTGGAGGTCGTGTCAAGACTGAGTGCAGCGGAGTTCGGGCCGTTCGTGAATCCAGTATTGTGGGCGATTAGGACGCTGCGCGGCGGCGGGAAAAGGTCGCTACCAAAGAAACGATGAATGATCCCATTGCCACTAGAGCTCTCTGCGTAGGAAGCATTGATGTCGTAGAACAAGTTATCGTGAATACTAAAGCGCGCACCCTGTACTGCAATACCGCCACCGTCAGACGGCGCATCGAAAATGTATAAGCCTGCCCCGGCATGACGGAAAATGTTGTTCCGGACCGTAATGTCGGTTACTTGGCATGTTGGGCACATAAGATTTTGATTCTTGGGGCCCAACCAAGCGATCGAGCCGTCCCCGCCTTGGAAAGGGCCTCCTGCAGGGCCACCCCAAGTGTTTTCCATGATGTTGCCCTCGAGCAGTACCCTCACAGAGTTCTTTGATTCCAGAGCAACCTTGGCCGAGAAGGGGAGTCCCAGGTAGCTGGGGTCTCCGTACCGCCAGGACATTGGCTTGAACAAGTGATTGCGGGTGATCTCTACATCAGAGGGGTTGCCGTAGATGTTAGCCTCTCCTCCAAAGCCAATCGCTGAGTCGCCGCCTTCGACGAAGTTGTCGGAGATCTTGAGCGGACCAGGGCCCGTCCCGGAAAGGATGCCTTGCGTCGCAGTATCTACAGCATGCACATCCGTAACGGTAGAGTCTACGATCGCCAAGTAGCTGCCATTTAGGTTTACGCCTCGCTTCAGGTAATCGGTCGCGGTTCCATGAATCCAGCAGCGGTCAATGACGATGTGGCTCGGCACAGGACCGGCATCAAGGGACAACAGGGTGTCGGGTTGGGCTTTCGGCATCCCGGAACGGTGGGTGACTTCCAGCCCCATCAAACGGTAGTAATTAGCACCAGGAGCCGCCTTAATTGCATTGTTGCCTCCTGCCATGATTCTAGGCAGGACTCTCGAGGCATTAGGGCAAGCATAGGCTGGGCGCCCGGGCAGCGCGATCACCCCCGCATAACAGGGTGTGATCCGCGTCCCTTCTGGCGGCAGGTCCGAATCGGGAGCTTCGGTCCGAATGATGACCCAGTGTGCATCATCGCAATTCTTATTAGGTAGAGTAAAAACACCGGTGAAAGTGCCCTCTGCTGAAATCGCGACGGTGTCACCGCATCTCGCAGAATTTATCGCGGCTTGAAGGTCCCCGCCAGCGTTGACAGCAATTACCTTACCTGGCGCCGGTGTGTCGGCCAGCGAACTCCGCACCTCGGTTCGCGGTAATTCCGCCGGACCATCAAATCCGTTCGCCGAGTTTGACGAAACCGCTATGCTGAGAGCGGCCGTAGCACTATGTCCCGCAGCATCGGTTACCTTTGCAGTCAGGGGATACGACCCGGTCAACGCTGTCATTCCCGTGATAATGCCGCTGGAGGCTTGTAGCTGCATTCCGGTGGGCAGGGCCCCAGTTGCGAAACTCCAGCGGTACGGTGTTACGCCGCCGATTGCTGACAGCGAGGTGCTATAAGGTATGCCGACATCGGCTGCCGGGAGGGCGGAGGTCGCGATTGCCAGGGAGACCGGGGGTATGACAGTTATCGTTGCTGAAGCGTGCGAATTAGCATTGGCTACAACAGGGTCGCTTATGATCACAGGGCCAGCTCCACTCGTAGCCGTGACGACGACCGGTACGCTGCTAGTCACTTTGGGCGCTGTAAAGAATCCGCTGCTCGAAATAGTTCCCGCGCTTACCGACCAGGTTACGGCAGTATTTGGTGTTCCGCTTACCCTGGCGGTGAACTGCAACTGTTCCTGTGACGCCAGGGTCGCGCTGCCGGGTGAAAGCGAGAGCATGGCTGCGGAAGGGCTGGTGGTACTCGCACTCTGCGAAGAAGCGCCGCACGCGGCGGTCAGGCCGGTAAGGCAAAGCAAAAGTGAAATAACGAGAACATTCGGAACAAGATTTTTTCCAGTGCGATAACCTTCGGCCACTTTCATTGGAGGAAAACCTCAGAACGGAGTTGGGGGACCATCGTTCGAGTCCTTAAGAGCACTTTAGGGAAGTGAAGAGAAAAGGGGCAGATAACGGTGGGACACGGCCCATCAGGTCACACCAGTACATAACGGAAGTACGGTGTACTTCCTTGTTTGAAACTTAAGATTTTGAATTCCGAAATCCGAAAAATGAGCAGAAAAACTATCCGGCTGTGAGAGCCGTCGAGACATGATTCGATGTGGTGTGCGGCGATGCGTTTAATAGCTGTGATCGAAGGGTGCACTGGTCCTGGTCGCGTGAGCCGCGGCGGAGCGACATTGGCGGATAATCACTGAGGAGAGAAAATTGGCGGCCTCAGTCACGAGACGGTTCAACCAGCAAAGCGAGCTTCCTGGTGGCGCCTGGCGCAATCGAAAGTCCCAACAGTACGAGGCTTACCTTGGATCTTCGAAAATACGAATTTGCTTCCGAAAGGAGCTTTTTTGCCTTATCGAACTGCCCTTGGTACAACTGGAACTTGCCTTCTTCGAGGAGATATCGCGCGTGAATTTCGTTCGCCCGCTTTTGAACCACATCACGTTCGCTCTGAGTTAGCGGAAGAGACTGTTCGGCTTTCCGAAGAATTGTCCAAGCGGCCTCAGCCATTTTCGCTCGCGATGCGCCCAAGGAGCCAGGCCGTCCGTCGCTCAGGCGCGCCTGTACTCGCTGGGTGTAACCGATTTTGCCGCCGTGAAAGGCAGCGCGAAGCCACATGTCGTAATCGTCGCATCGCGTCAGGCTCTCATCGAATAGCCCGGCTCGTACGAGCGCGTTCTTACGGGCCACGACAGTCGAAATCGGAATCTGACAGTCTTCCACCACCAGAGAGAGGAAAGTCGCTGGGCCATTAGAAGGACATCGGCTCATAAATTCGTGAGGGTGCTCAGGGTCACCCACCGAAAGGCAGTTGCAATATACCAAGTCCAGGGCTGGATTCTGTTTGAACAATCGCATCTGGGACGAGAGGTGATCTGGCAGCCAGATGTCGTCGCTATCGAGAAACGCGAGGAATTCTCCGCGGGCTTTCGCAATGGCAGTATTCCTTGCTCCCGCGGCACGCTTGTTCGGCTGCTTAATGTAGACAATCCTGTTCACGTATGGAGCCAGCACTTTTTCCAGTTCTATTGTGTCCGGGGAACCGTCATTCACCACAATAATCTCAAAATCAGAAAAAGTCTGCTGCAGGACGGAGTCCAGCGAAGCCGCGATCAAATTCGCGGTATTGTAGGACGGCATGATCACGCTGATCGCAGGTTTTGTCGTGGCGACACTGTTTTCCATGGCAGTTTGAGCTACGAACTGTAAACGTTTTCCTTTTCGCCTGCCAAAACGTGGTTTATCGCTTCCACTCCCATCATGACAGAGTGGTCCATATTGCCGATCTCGTAGCGCCAGGCGCCAAAGCGGCCGCGAGAGTAGATAGCTTTCTCCATCAAAGCCGGTTGCAGAGTAGCTAGCGCGCGGTCGCGACCGAGAGTCGGGATCGGATAAGAATAGGCGACTGTGCGGTGATAGCGTGAAACGATTCGGTTCCGGTCCGGCTCGTCGAGCATCCGGGCTCGAATGAGATACGCGACGACCTGATCGAGCACCTGTGACGGATCAGGTGACTCTCCGACCCGGAACGACATCTCACACATCAGCGAACTGTAACGTTGGGTGTCCCCGCCAGGAACGTTGAAGGGCGAGTAATGCGAGAAATAGGTTGCCCGATAGCAGGGCATATCCGGATCCGTGAAATAGATCCAGCATTTTCCGGTTTCGATTTTTTTCTCCAGGCCAAGGCCCAAGACCATCAGGTTATTGTGATGGAGATTGCCAGCTGCGTCCAGGAGTTGGCTGTCCGCGGATTTCAGCATCCCCACTAGCAGATCCAAAGGTCCGGTCGAGAGCAGTACGTCATAAGTGTCACCGGTTCCATCGGAGAACGAGACTCGGCGTGCTGCCGCGTCCACAGCCGCCAGTTGCTTCCCGGTCTTCACTTTGTCTGGAAATCGCTCCGCCATCCGCCGGTAGATTTCGCCCGTGCCTCCGTATAGCGGAAATCTGAATTTGTTGTTTGGTCCCCACGCCACATCATCTCGCTCATAGAGCACATTCTCCAGCAAGCGCTTAAAGTCGACCACGGAAACGCGCTCCGCCATCCAGGACTTCGACATCTGCTCCAAGGGAGTGGTCCAAACCTTGGTGTTATAGGGGAACATGAAGGCTTCGGCGATGCCCTCACCAAACGTAGCCAGTATCCAATCGCGAAAATTTGTGGCTTCCTTCGAGTTTCCGTTAGCCGCCGCTTTTGCCGCGCCCAGCAGGCAATTGACCTGCGTCGATTTTGGCAGGTAACGCAGGTTGTTCTGAAAAGGGTACGGAATCCACGCGTTCTCTTTGACGATCCAACTTTCACGAACCAGGTGATTTTCTTCCTTCCCCAGCATGTCGTCGACCAGTTTGTCGAAGTAGGGATAGTGGGAAAAAATAACATGGCCGCCTTCGTCCCAAACGAAGCCGTGCTCATCGACATGGGAAGAAGCATGCCCACCGACGCAATTCGATTTCTCGTAGAGCACCCAGTTCTCGTAGCCGAGTTCATGAAGGCGGTAGCCGGCGCCCAGACCTGTGGGACCACCTCCGATGATGACTATTCTCTTAGTGTTCATGAATGCCGAATGCAGCAAGACTCCCTGAGTTTTAAGGACGTTGGGCTAGAGGAGTTCTTTCCTGCAATTCCGTGCTCAGCGGATAGCCCAAAAGCTTCATCACCGGTCCCCAAGCGGACTCAATCTCTGCAACCGATGTGGACGGGAGCGCCTGTTGCCACTGCCCTGACTTCGCCGACCGGACAAACGGAATATCCTTACGTGTCTGTTTGCTGGTGACCCATCGGTCACCCACCGCAACCTCGAGCTTCTTCATATTCTCGGCCGAACTGAGCTCGACGGCTTTGGCAATCTGTTCCACGGTGATGCGCGACAGACCCAGGAATTCCGAGATCCTGGTCATCTCGCCCTGCGTATCTTCCAGCAAATCTTCGTATCGTACCAGCAGGAATTCACGGTTGTGACCGCGGGCTCCCAGCCAACTCATGACGTTCTCGCCCCAGGAACCGATTGTGCCCAGGAATTCGTTATTCAAGCGGCTGATCTGGAAAACATTTTTAGAATTTACCAGCCAACTGCCGGCATGTTCTCCCCAGGTGCCGAAATATTCGTCCGTCTTCATGAATCGAGTGGTTATATATGTGTCGATGGGAAATCCGTCGGGAATATTTCGGCCCTTCCGGTCGTAGTGATAGGCCGAGAGGGCAACATCTCTCGGATCACGTACGATGTATATTACGCGGCGATAGCGAGGGTCGAAACATTCGTGGCTCTTGATGAGACGAGGACGCGGCGTCTTCTTCAGCGTCATTTTCGATTCGGCATAAATATCGGGAACCTTCTTTTCCACATTTGCAAAGGTTATGCCCTCGTGAGGATTCATCAGATTGCCCAGAAGAAATCGGGTCCAGGTGTTGCCGGACTTGGGATAGGAAACCAGAAAAATGTCATCGGGAAAGACTTCGAAAGCACGCCCCGCGATGTCTTTTTCGAGAAGATAATTCGCGACGTACAGAATTTTTCTTATCGTTCGAGCCATGAGTGTAAGCGAACTTCAGCGTATCGTCGAATCGAGCGGTTGGTTACAGATTTCCACAAAAATCGCTCGCTGTCTAGGTTACCTGCGGGCTCGCAGTATCGCGCCAGCATACAACATAGCAACGGTGAAAGGCGGGGCTGCGAAATATCCCGGTTGGCGCCCGCGCGACTCGCTCCTATACCTCATCCTGAAAACTTTCCAGAGCGGGAGGGACTGACGCCATCTCGGAGATTACGTCCTCCGTCGTGGTGCCGAGATCTGCGACATGAAAGGCCCGGCCCTTCACGTAGGCCCAGCCCACGCAGAGCGTGTACACCGCTCCGCCGGCGAACAACTGCACCGCTAACTGCAAATAGGTGTGCGCTACAAACCAGCGTCGCATGAGCAGGTGAGCAACAATTAAGGGTGCACACAGTATCAACGGCAAAAAAAGCGCTGCGGGGGTTTCAAGGCATTACGCCCTTCGGTTCCTTACGGAAGTAACGCGTTCCGCGGCCGGGTTCGTGGTCGCCTACTTTGCGGGAGGCAGTTTGCCCACCGTAGTACCGGTTGCCAGCGAGGCTGAATCAGGGGGCATTGCCTCTTGCCGGGCAACCGCAGGTTCGGTGATGCAGTACTTTAGCAGGCACCACAGGGCGCGCACTCCATCCTTCCATTGAATTTTCTTGCCCTCTTCATAGGTGCGTCCCCAGTAGCTGATACCGACCTCGTAAATGCGCAGCTTCCGCTTGGCGATCTTCACCGTGATTTCGGGCTCGAACCCGAAACGCTTTTCCTCCAGGGGAATGGATTGGATGACCTCTCGCCGGAAAGTTTTATAGCAAGTCTCCATGTCGCTGAGGTTGATGTTGGTAAGAGCATTGGAGAGCAAAGTGAGAATCCAGTTACCCACGGAATGCCAGAAGTAAAGCACGCGATGGGGGCGGGCCGAAAGAAAACGGGAACCATAGACCACGTCGGCGCGCCCATCCACTAGTGGCTCCAGCAGCACCCTGTATTCTGCCGGATCATACTCGAGATCGGCGTCCTGGATGACTACAAAGTCACCCGTAGCTTCCTGAATACCGCGGTGCAGGGCCGCCCCCTTCCCCAAATTTCTAGGCTGCAGCAAAATTCGAATCTGGCGATGCCGAGCCTGCAATTCCGCCAGGATCTCTCTCGAGCCGTCGCTGGATCCGTCGTCCACACAAATCAATTCGATCTCCAACGGAACGGCAAGCACTCTATCCACAACTTGCCGCAGCGTGGCACGTTCGTTGTACACCGGCATGACGACGGAGAGTTTCATTGCCTGAATCGTAGTCTAATGGAGAACTATAGTGTAATCCAACCTCACTTTTTCGCTACGTTCGCAATCTGTCCGAGAGCTCCCCAGGCTTCATCCCATCGGCGCAGGGCGCAAAGGCAATCGACATAAATTAATTTAAGGAGTGAAATTTGCGATTCCGTTTCTGGAGAACGTATTTTCTAACGCAGCCAGTTCAAGTCAATGACCCCACCCGATTGAGCGACAGATCAAAGGCACCTATACTTCATCCTGATAACTTTCAAAAGCGGGAGGAACCGACGCCATCTCCGACATTGCTTCTTTCGTGGGCGCGAGATCTGCCACATGCAAAGCTTGGCCGGTCACATACGCCCAGCCCAGGCAGACCGCGTACACCAGTCCGCCAGCGAGCAGTTGAACCGCCAACTGCCGATAGGTGTGCGCCACAAACCAGCGTCGCATCAGCAAGAGAACAACGACCAGCGGCACCGACAGCATCACCGGTAAAAGATAGGCTTGCTTTAGGTATGTCGATAGCCGGACGCCGAGACGCGAGCAAAGGTGGTGCGGCATGAACAGAATGAAAGTGCCTGCCAGCGGGATCGCTGTGCCCAGAGCGTCGCCCATAATTCCGTAAGGCCTTACCAGCAATATGCTGAGGACCAGGTTCGCGGCTCCCTCGATCAGGGTAACCACCGCCAGCGTCCCATGTTTGCTCATGCCAAACAACACGCGGCTGGAGGCGGCCTGAACCAACATCAGCGTGTAGGGAATGATCAGCGTAACCAATACCGGATAGCCCTGCGCGATATACTTCTTTCCCACCCACACTTCAATGATCGATTTGCCAAGCACTATGAAGGTCGCCGTGATTGGCAGCATGGTGAAGGCACAGGTACGATTTCCCGCCACGAAAATCTTTCGCAGTCGATCCATATCTCCGGCCGCGTCGGACTGACTTGCCATGGGAACAAAAATTTGCGCCAGGCTGCTCACCACTTCCCCGGCATAATCGACCAGCCGAGAACCCGCATAAAAATACGTGATCGCGGCCGAGGAGAGAAAAGTTCCAATCACCACAGCGTCGGTTTTGAAGCGAAGGTTCGACGCTATGATGATCATGAAAGTAATGCCGCTGTAATTCGCCATCTGACGAAACGCATCGCGGTCAACGTATTTCCAGGAAAAGTTCAGAGGGAGCGCCTGCAGAGCCACCGCGCCGCGAACAATCGAAGCCAGCATCGGCAACCCAACCGTAATCAGCGCAACCGTCAGCAGGCCATATCCGCGGTTCAGAAAAAAGACGATCAATCCCACGCGCAGCAGGCTGGAGACGATATTGGTCCAATTGAGAATATAGAACTTCTGCAAGCCTTCCAGGATTCCGCCGAATACGCCCAGAGGAAAACCGAGGGCAACCGAACCCCCCACCAGCAACAAAAGCGAACGTGCGGTGGAATGCAAGCCGGCAGCGATGTGGAACCAGCGGTCCATGTACACGCACGCGACGACCGTGATGACCATACTCAGGGCTCCCACTGCAGTGTAGGTGAATATCGCGCTGTTGATCAGCCGGCTGACTTCGTCAACATCGTGCGTGGCCGTGTATTTCGAGACGTAACGGATGATCGAAGAACGAATGCCGAAATCGAAAATCCCGTAATAGCCGGTGATGGAGAAAATCAGAACCCAAATGCCGAATGCCGCGTCTCCCAGTCGGTGCAGGATGAATGGCGAAAGAAAAAGGCCAACCAGAATGTTGACCCCGAGGGCGCCCCAACTCGACCCGACGTTCCTGATGATGTGAAGCTTCTCGATCCTACGCATACGTCCGCTGGGTGGAGCTAGGGTTGGGACATCTGTAGAATCTCACGATTTTTCTATCATAACCTATGCAACTTGGCGGACTGTTCCTGACTGCTGCGGTCTACCGCAGGAATATCACGCTTTCATAACGAGCACCGCGCACAGAGCGTTCACCTCAATTCAGCGGCCGCGAGGAAAACAATTGCTACCATCTGGATTACAATCAACCACGAATTGGAGACGAGTCTGCTGACGATTGCGGGTCAGGGTTACACGCCAGAGCCACGCAATATCCGATCACACAATATCCGATCAAACAATGTCCGGCCTCCCTACTTCGCATCAGAGCGTCGCCTTAGCCGAATCAGATCGTGATCGGAGAGGCAGAGTTTGTCCGCACGCGAGCCCTGGGGCGACCCTGGCCGGCGCTTTCGTGGTTTTGTCATTCTGCCTTGCCTTCATGTTGCCATGGTGGAACCGCTACCTGGGCCTGACGAATGAAGGCTGGTTTCATTGGTTCGGTTTGCAGATATTGCAGGGCCGGGTTCCTTACCGCGATTTTTATCTACACGTGCCGCCCGGCCAGGCGCTGAGCACGGCCGCTCTGATTTCGCTGTTTGGCAACCGGATCGTCGTGGGAGAGATGTTTGGCCTGATCGCAGCGCTCTGCGCTTCGCTAGCTTTATATGTCTGGCTGGAGCGCCTCTTTCCCACATTCTGGGCGGTTGTGGCCGTTATTACCGCGATGGCCATTTATCTGGATCTTTCCGCCGAGTCGCTGGGTGGCGTGCATATGGTGTCGATTTTGTATCCCGCATTGGCGATTCTCGCGGCCAGCCTTGCTCTTGATCGTGACTCCGGTGGCCTGTCGTGGCTCTGTCTCTCCGGCTTCCTGGCTGGCGTTTCCCTTTTAATAAAGCAAACAGCTGGAGTTGCCACCAGCCTTTCATTAGGGCTGACAGTACCGCTCATTCTGGCGGCGCGAGGACGCAAGTGGTATGGCGTACGTGCAGCGGTCCTGTTTGCGGTTGGCTGGCTGATACCAGTCGCGTCGACCTGCGCGTGGCTCGCCTCGCATGGCGCTTTACGCGACTTCTTATCGGACGCATTTCTGCAAGGCTCCTCCAGCAAAGGGTCGCTCGCGTCGCTGCTGACCCGGCAAGCAGTCGGCATTGCAAGCGATTACTACTTGAGGATCTGTGCTGCGCTGGCAGTCGGCGGCATATTGTTGGTAGCTTTCTTTTACCAGCGTTCCGCCACACCAAACCCGAAGTGGCCGCCGCGATTTACCGTATTTCTCATCTTCGGCTTTGGAATAGTCTCAACGGGCGCGGTTGTTGCCGTTGATCACTTAAATGCCCTACCTTTTGGCCTTCAGCGGCCGGGCATTCTGTTTCACAATGTCCCCCTATTCTTTGGTGAATTGGGAAGTCTGATTCTGCTCGTCGGTTATGGATGGTTGTTCCTTGGTCGCCGGCTGAGCTGGCTCCAGGAACAATATTTACTGGCAAGCACAGCTTCTTTCGCCTACGCGTATCTTTCCTCGTTCTCTTGGGCGAATGCGGCGAACATACTCATCCCCGCATTTCCCTTCGTATTTGCGTTCGCGCTTTCGAATATGCGCAGTGACAGAGGCGGCCGTCTGGTGCAAGGCGTCACGGTCGTTATCGTGTTGTTTTGTCTGATCACGATGGCTGGGCTGAAAATGCAGTCGCCCTATGCCTGGGCAGACTGGCGCGAAGGCAATGTGAGAAGGGCAACCGTGGAGCCAAAATTCCCCGAGCTTCGCGGAATCAAAGTTACGCCCGAGACAGAATTCTTCCTCGAACGCGTAGTCTCAGATATCCAAAAAAACTCCGGCCCTGATGACCCGGTGGCTGAGTTTTGCTGCATGCCGATCCTTTATTTGCTGGCGCACCGCCTGCCGGCGACGTTCGGATACGTCCACTATATCGACGTGACTCCCGACTTCGTCTACCGCGCCGATGCGCAAAGGCTTGAAGAAAATCTGCCGGCTGTGGTGGTCACTGTCGAACGCTCCGAAGAGCAACTGAGGGAGGGTGAGGTGTATTTTCGCGGCGGTAAGCCGAGCGGCGAAAGAGGACTGTGGAATGTGTTGCGGAAATTCGGTCCAGAATATCGCTTGGCAGATAGTCTCGCTGCGCCAAACACCAATAAGCAAGTGGAGGTTTGGGTCAGGCAAAATCGCTAACGATCTCGCAGTCGCGACGCCACAATGTAGCAGGCTTAAACTTGCGTGCCTCTCTCCATAAGAAAACAGTCAGAACGCACTCCTGCGTGGGGCATTTTCCTCAGAGGCTCGATTGTTGCGGACAAACAAAAAAACCGACACTCCTTTTGAGTTCTCTAGTTGTGAGCTTTCAAAACCTTGGCCGGTAAACCATCCCCGCATCCAGGCGTCGAAGGTCTCATCGTCATTCCTGGTAACCATCACAAACCGGTCTGTGGGCCTCAGTATGCGCGAGTAAATTTCTTCCAGGTAGCGAATCGAATCCGAATTGAAACCATAGGGAAGTGGGACGATTCGGCCAGGCATCGGATACTTTGAAAGCGGGCACAGCAAGGGGCTATCCATGTCGATATTGTTAAGGTCCCAGCGGACTTTTGCCGATTCGAGGATACCTACCCGTATCAAGACTGGGGTAGTCGCAGGTAGATCTGCGGCACGCACTGATTTTGCAGCCGCGCGCCAGTCTTCTACGTGAGGCTGAACAAATAGCCGCAGGCCTGAGTAGCTTACGATTGAAACAAGCGCGATCGACGTCGCGACGATTCGCCGCATTCGCGGAAGGGCGAACGTCCTTATCCCGCTGCCGATGATTAAAGCCAGGCCGGCGAACGATGGGAGATAGTATCGCAACGCAAAAACTTTAAAGGGGCTAACCCGGGCCACAATAAAAAGTGTGACAATCGGTATCGTGAGCCAGCTTGCGAATAGAAAGATCGCAGAACGAGGGATTTTGACGACAATAGTTGCTAGCGTGCGATTTGCGAAACAGCCGGCTAGCACCCCGAGAAGTAAACTGGCGGCAAGGGCTTGCGGTATAAACGACGACACAAGCCCCAGTGCATCGGGGGTCGGCGCCCAGGAAGACTCAGAAGAAGTACGGTGCATGTAGATCGAGTTCCAGACGAGCGGGGATAAAAGAATCGCGATCAGCGCGGTTGCGGCAAATAGTTCTCTTATTCGAAGCCGGCGTTCGGATCGCCAAATATAAACCGCATAGGCAAGAAAGACCAGGTAGACAGTTGCGAACAGAAACTGGAAATACGGGATAGCCGCAGCCGTGAAGACGAATCCGGCCATGTTGCGAAGCCGGCGTTGATCCAACCACCTGACCAATTGCAAGACACTCGCCACCACAAGCAGCAGAGCAATTCCGTAGGGCCGAGCACTCGTGGCCGCTTGCCTGGCAATTTCATGGAAGGAGGCGAAGACCACAACCACAAGGGCTCCCGTCTCTCTGTCGAAAAAATGCTCGCCCAATCGGAACAACAGCCAGGCAGTCAGCACAGTGGCCAGCAACGAGGGTAATCGCAGAGCAATTTCACTGGTTCCCGCGAACCGAATGACGAGAGCTGACAAGATTGTGTACGGCATGGCCTGGCCCGGCCAAAACTGGCTACGCGCAATGGCAGGCACGACACCTTTGTAGGCGCTCCAGAAAGTGATTAGCTCGTCCAACCAAAAGCTCGAACCTAGGGGAAGAAGCCAGAGCCGAATGCTCTCCAGAACTCCCAACGCTAGAAGGATTTTTGTCTGATAACGCGGTACGCGTGAGACATGTGCAAACGTCTCTTTTGGCGGCCGGATGGGGAGAGGCTCAGACGCCGATGCCATACAACGGGGGATCCTTCTAAGACATGAACATTGTACAACGCTCTTTCCTTGTACGGCGCCGACTTCACCGCATGCGGAGCAGGCTGCCCAACCAGGAACAAGTTGTTTTCTTGAGGTCTCGAATGCGACGAAGTAGCCGGCTACCGGTTCGGAGCCCCTATTTCGGCCCGGCGGATGTGTGGCTCGACCAGGGCAAGGAGCTGTTCCTTCAGGAAAGGTCCACTCGCCAGCAGGCCTGATAGCAGCGGATCGAGGCGATTGGCGGTTAGGCTGGTTTTTTCCAGAGTGCTGACAAAGGCGCCCGCACTTTGTACCAGGGCCACTCCTGCTACGACATCCCACTCATTCTTAGGCGTCAAAGTGAAAGTTATGTCTGCCTGCCCAGCCGAGACCAGAGCGAGTTTGTAGGCGACCGAACCCATGGGGCGGATGGTGAAAGCAGCGTTCTCAAACGGTTTCCATTCGCCGCGTTTGACCTCGCTGCGGCTGGCGAGAACCAAGGCCCCGTCGAGGCTCTTGCGCTGACTGGGCTGGGAGGGTTTGCCATTGTAGGTGACGCCGGAGTCGATCGATCCTACGAATGTTTCATCGGTCGCTGGATTGTAGATTCCGCCAGCCACCGGAAGACCGTTCTCGACAAAACCGATCGAAACACAGAACTCCGGAATTCCCTCTACGAATTCGCGCGTTCCATCTAGAGGATCGACAACCCAAACGCGCGAGCACCCCAACCGGCTGCGGTCGTCCAGACTCTCTTCTGAAAGCCAGCCTTCCCCCTGGCGCAATAGTTCCTTACGCAGTACGGCATCGAGGGCGCGGTCTGCTTCGGTTACTGGATCGTGTCCGATTTTGTATTCAGTTTCAATCGCTCCTGCTGTAAAGCGGGCAAATACTGCGCGTGAGGCTTCCATCGCGGCGTGAATGCGTTCCAGTATTTCAGCGTACGGACTTGAGTGCATAATTTTCTGATCTTCTTGCGGTGATCTTTTTGCCGACGATCGTTTTCTCGAAGTGACAATCTTTTTTCTTGACGATCTTTTTTTCTTGACGACGAAGTTCTTGACCGTCACGCCATGAGCATGCGCGCGCCCGTCGCCAGCAAAACTGCGCACAGGACGCGCCTGAGCCATGGAACCGGCACCCGTGTACTCAAATAAGAGCCTAGAAGTCCTCCGGGGACCGAACCAATTAAAAGTGCTCCAACTAGGTGGACGTCCACATTGTGCAGCCGGAAATGCAGCAGGCTGGTAACGCCCGTCAGGATCAGGGCATGAACAATGTCGGTGCCGACCATTACTTTTGGCTGAAAGCTGTAAAAGAGCAAAAGCATCATCATGACAATGCTGCCCGATCCCACCGAAGTAATGCCTACAAGAAATCCCGACACCAATCCGATCAGACCCATCCATGCGAACGATTTCATCGGCAGCGGGCGCGCCGCAGCCCGATCCTCGATCCTCTTTTGGAAAAACAAGAACGTAGGAATGCAAATCAGCAGGATTCCAACCGCTATCGTAATGAAGTGATTGACGCCATTGCCGTACACGTTCCGCAGGTGAACCAGGAAACCCACCCCCAGGTAAGAGCCTGGAGCGCTCCCTGCTGCGAGCGCCAAAACCACTTTGCGCCGGACCGTTCCCTTGCGCAGATGAACTATGCTGGCGCCGATCTTGGTGAGAAAGTTGAAAAGCGCATCCGAGCCGACGGCGCGCATTGGGGGTACGCCCAAACCGAAAATCAGGATCGGCAGCAGCAAAACCCCGCCCCCGACTCCCGTCATTCCAATAAGGGTTCCAACTCCGAAACCCACCAGAATCTTGATCAGCAGATCCATGACAATTACGGGTTCAGCCTCTCGGTCACTTTTTGGTGTCGGCCAGAAGTTAGGCCGATTCCGCCGCCGTTCCGATGAAACCTTCCCTCTCCAAATGCAGGATGATTTCCTGCGCTGCTTCTTCGGGGGACAGTTCGCCGGTATTGATTGTGACTTCGGCGTCGGCTGGAGCTTCATATGGATCCGAGATGCCGGTGAATTCCTTGAGAATTCCAGCGCGCGCCTTGGCGTACAAACCTTTGCGATCGCGTTGTTCGCAGACATCCACCGAGGTTGCGATGTGGACCAGAATGAATCCGCCGTAGGGCTCAATCAACTGCCGCACATGTTTGCGAGTCGCATCGTAGGGCGCGATTGGCGCGCAAATGGCGATGCCGCCATTCTTGGTTATTTCCGATGCAACGTAGCCGATACGCCGTATGTTGATGTCGCGGTGCTCCTTGGAGAATCCCAGTTCAGAAGAGAGATGCTTTCGCACCAGGTCGCCATCCAGCAGCGTGACTGGCCGCCCGCCGGTCTCCAGGAATTTAGTCATCAACACATTTGCGATGGTCGACTTGCCAGAACCGGAGAGTCCCGTGAAAAAGATGGTTACACCCTGTTTGTGACGAGGCGGAAAGCTGCGGCGCAATTCCGCCACAACTTCGGGATAGGTGAACCAGGCGGGAATCTCGCGGCCCTCGTTCAAGCGCTGGCGAAGCTCCGTGCCGGAGATATTCAGCACACGATCGCCTTTTTTTATCTCGTCATCTGGAACGTATTTGTCCTGATCTTCGAGATAAACCATCATGTTGAAGGGCACCATGGTGACGCCGATGTCAGCTTCGTGTTTCTTGAATACTTCCTGGGCCTCGTAAGGGCCGTAGAACGGCTTGCCGTCGGTGTCTTTCCCCGGGCCGGCGTGATCGCGGCCTACGATGAAATGACTGCAGCCGTGATTCTTCCGTATAAGCGCGTGCCAGATCGCCTCGCGCGGGCCGCCCATGCGCATGGCCAGCGGCAGCAAAGAAAGTTTGGCAGTGGACTGCGGGAACTTTGACAACAGCAGTTGGTAGCAACGCACCCGCGTGTAGTAATCCACATCGCCGGGCTTAGTCATTCCTACTACGGGATGAATCAGCAGGTTGGCCTCAACTTGTTTAGCGGCGCGGAAAGCGAGTTCGACGTGAGCGCGGTGCATTGGATTGCGCGTCTGAAACGCGACCACACGGCGCCAGCCCACACGGGCAAACTCGGCGCGCAGTTCCGCAGGCGTTAAACGCAGATTGCGGAAATCGTAGTGGGAAGGAATCTGAACGCCCTCGAGCTTGCCACCGACATACCACGGGTTCGATTTGTTAATGGCGTAATCCGCGCCGGGATGGGCCGCGCTGGTGCTGCCGAAAACCGCCTTGGCTTCGGTCTTGCGGTCCGGCCGCCAAACTTCTTCAACGTGCAATGCCGCCAACATCACGCCTTCGGGATCGCGGAGCGCGACTTTGCTTGTGCCAGGTGTAAGCTTCTGAGCAAATTCCTCGGTCACATCCAGGGTGACCGGCATGGGCCAGAGCCTCCCATCGGCCAGGCGCATGTTATCGCAGACGCCTTCATAGTCGGCGCGCGACATGAATCCGCGCAGCGGAGAAAAGCCGCCGGTGAGTAACAACTCAAGATCGCAAAGTTGGCGGCTGGTCAGGTCCCACGAGGGCCATTGTTTGGAATGGGCTTTTAATTCTGAAGCTCTTTCGGGTTGCGCGATGAGTTGTACGAGTTCTCCGCCATGCGGAGCAATGAGATGGCTGGTCGAAGCGGTCAAGTTCTGAAAGCCTCCTGAATTCTCGCAATTATATGTCTACTACGTTTATTGTCTTTACCTAGATTGCTTTAAGGAAATTATATGGGCCGAAGCGAACCAAGTTGGAATTTCTAAGGGAAAAATCCCGAAAAGTTCCGTCAGGCCTAAACCATTATCTCAGGAACGCTGGGAAAGTTGTTTTCTTCACCATGATTGACCTAAATGTTCAGCAAGTACGTGGCCCTCTGGCTCCATCGATCCCTGAGGTAACCGCATGAAACAAAATGTCTTTTTTCTCGTGTTCCCAGCTGTTTTGCCGAAGAGTTTCGCATGTGAAAACAATTGCGATAATGGTGTAAGTTCCGCTGCTTCCCCGAAGAAAAAGAATTTTCCTACTGTCGGATCTTCTACTCCCCCCGAGGCAAGGGGCCTGGTGTTGTGCCGGGTGTCATTACGCGGGGGTTGGCGGCCGGCGTCGCGGGCTGATAAGCAACCGCAGGCTCGGTAATGCAATATTTCGCCAAGCACCAGAGCGCACGCACGCCGTCTTTCCATTGGATTTTTTTCCCCTCTTCATAGGTGCGACCCCAGTAGCTGATGCCCACTTCGTAGATCCGCAGTTTCCGCTTGGCGATTTTTACGGTTATTTCCGGCTCGAAGCCGAAACGCTTTTCTTCCAGAGGAATCGATTGGATGATGTCTCGCCGGAAGGCTTTATAGCAAGTCTCCATATCGCTGAGGTTGATATTGGTCAGCGCGTTGGAAAGCAACGTAAGAATCCAATTGCCCACCGAGTGCCAGAAGTAGAGAACGCGATGAGGCCGCGCGGAAAGAAAGCGCGAGCCATAGACGACGTCGGCACGGCCCTCGATCAGCGGTTCGAGCAGTACGCTGTATTCTGTGGGATCGTACTCGAGATCGGCATCCTGGATGATGACAAATTCCCCCGTAGCTTCCCGAATACCGCGATGCAGGGCCGCGCCTTTCCCGAGGTTCTTGGGTTGCGACAGAATTCGCATCTCACGATGCTCGGTTTGTAGTTGTGCAAGAATCTCCCGTGAGCCGTCACTGGATCCGTCGTCCACGCAAATCAATTCGATTTCCAGAGGAAGGGCAAGCACTCTTTCAATCACTTGCTGCAACGTGGCCCGTTCGTTGTAGACCGGCATGACAACCGAGACTCGCATATGTGAATTGTAAGGGTAGAGGAGGTGCAAATCCAATGCGGGGTTTTCATTTAGTCGAGGCATCACGCTCTAGATGTTCATGGAGCGTCGCCACGATTCTGGAAGCCGCCTTGCCATCCCACAGCGGGGGCCGCTGAAATTGCTGCGTCGGTTTCTCGAGTATGAATCGAGCTGCCGCGACTATCCGATCTGGATCCACTCCCACAACTTGATTTGAGCCCTGCTCAACGGTGGCCGGACGCTCCGTGTTCTCACGCAAGGTGAGGCAGGGCACGCCGAGGACGGTGGTTTCCTCCTGTACGCCGCCGGAATCGGTAAGGACAATACTCGCCCGATCGGTGAGCGAAAGAAAATCGAGATATCCGAGAGGATCCAGGGGCACGATTCCAAAACTACCTGCTCCCTCTTCCTGGCTAAGATATCGCCGCAAACCAAAGCTCTCGATATTTTTCCGAGTTCGAGGATGAACGGGAAAGAATACCGGAAGATCGGCAGCCAGAGCGCTTACGGCAGCCAGAATCCCCCGCAATGTTTTGGGATCGTCAACGTTAGATGGCCGGTGCAAAGTAAGAACAGCGTAAGGGATGCAGCCGGCGCCATTTTTGCGCACTCCCAGCCGGTCGAGAATCGGCGATCTTGCCGCCTGTTCCCGATACCTGAGCAGGCTGTCGATCATGACATTGCCGACCAGGAAAATTTTCTCCGCCGGCACGCCTTCACGTTTTAGATTCTCGACTCCGCTTCGCTCGGTCACAAAAAGCAGCGCAGAGATGGCATCCGTGAGTTTTCGATTGATTTCCTCCGGCATCGTCATATCGAAGCTGCGTAGTCCGGCTTCGATGTGAGCCACGGCGATCCCTAATTTAGCGGCAGTAAGCGCTGCCGCAATTGTTGAATTTACGTCGCCCACAACCAGGACCATTTGCGGCTTATGAGCGAGGAGAACTGGTTCCATGCCCTTCATGATTTCGGCAGTCTGCACGGCATGGCTACCGGCGCCGGTCTGCAGATTCACATCTGGTTCGGGCAATTGCAGATCCTCGAAGAAATTGCCGGAAAGCAGTTCGTCGTAATGCTGCCCCGAATGCACCAGGCAATGTTCAACATCCGGAAAATTCTTCAGTTCACCGAGGATGGGTGCAATTTTCATGAAGTTGGGTCGCGCACCAACCACACTTACAAGGCGGATCATCGGGAAACTCCCGGCGCAGTTTCCCCCGAGTTGGAAAGTTTTTTTGCCATTGCAGCAAGGCTGCGACTTCCGCATGTGGAACGTCGAGGAAGTGACCGGAAGAATTTCATCGCTCAGGGCAACAGTTTAGAGCACCTGTGGATTGAGTATCGCCTACTGACCCGGAGGCACTAGGGAGTTTATACTTGAAAACGAGTGGCTGTGGACGTGCACCGCTTTTTTAGGGACGTTCCAGTCTGTCGCCAGATCATGTAAATTGTTCAACCCGGTTTCACTGGTTTGGCAAATTTCACATAGGGTATTCACCTGAGTCCGCTAAGTTTTTCGCGGACGTATTTTTCTCCAACTACGAATCCTGAAAGCCTGCCCGGCGTCCTTCCGGCGCCGCCGAAGGTTTGCATCTGCAAGGGCGATTTTCCTGCAAACCATCTTTGCTCACGAAATCTAGGGAGTTTACGCAGTTTTTCCAGCCGTAACGCTGCGCCCGCGTGCCGAAGAGGAGGGAATGCGGTTCGCCGAGGCGAGCCGCTTCGGACCATTCCGGAACGTGGATAATCCGTGCAAGTGCCTGTGGAAATGGCTGTTCTTCAGTCACAGCTAATCTCTCCTGAAAATGGCATTGTGGATGCTACGTATTTTGGAAATAACCCAGAGTGCGCAGTTTGTAGAACGGGCAAAAATCGAAAAAGGGGGGTAGGGATGACGGAGCAGTCCGTTCGACTAGGACCGCGCGAGCAGCAAATCGTCGAATTACTTTTACAAGGCTGTGACAACGCTGAGATCGCCAGCCAGCTCAAGATGGCTCGCAGAACTGTGAAGGCTCACTTTAACCGGCTGTTTCTCCGCTTCGGAATTACCGGCGGAATCAAGCGAGTGAAACTCGCGACCATGTTATACAGGAGGCAATCATGTTTGCAAACGAGCGCTACGGACCCCGTACACCAAACCAGCGTGAAAACCGCGTCATCGAACTCGTCGCCCAGGGCTTGAAAAATCGTGACGTGGCTGATGCCATTGGGACCACGGAACATGTGGTGAAAAATTATCTTCGCGTGATCTACGACAAACTCGGACTGTGGAACCGTGTAGAGCTTGCCCTCTGGTATGAATCGCGCAGGCAGGGACCGGAACTTTCAGCGTGAGTGATCAACCTTCATAGCGAACTGACGGGCGGCTGCAGGGAGACTTCCTGCAGCCCACCTTCATCGACAACCAAAAGCCGGCATATTCCGCAGCCGATCTCCCGCACCTTTCACACCTTTTCGCGCCGCCGCATCCAGCAGTAAACGCGCCTGGTCGCAGCTCTTAGGTACGCCGTCTCCCCTCAGATACAGGTCAGAAAGAGCAATCGTTGCCGCGGGATTGCCTTTGCTCACGGCTTTCCACAGCCATTGCGCCGCTTCTCCACTATTGCGGCCCGTGATGTTCAGGTATCTTTCCGCCATCGCCAACTCTTCATTGCCGCTTTGATCCGCAGCAAAGGTGGAAGAACTTGCTGCCACAGGGGCGATGCGAGGCGCAGATCGTACGGCGGCCTGGCGGGTTTGCACATTTGATTCCGGCCGCTCGTTTTGCGCTGGCAGCTCTGGCGGACTCTGCTTCTTCTCCACCGGCTTCTCCACCTTCTCTACCGGGACCACCGGCGCGGCGTTCGCCTTCGTAGCAGGCTGCTCGGTAGCTGCCGGCGCCGGTTGCGCCGCCGGAATAGTTCGTGAAGGCAGCGACTGCTGACCGCCTGAGAGGACTTCCGTTCCGCGCCACGCCATGTAAATCAACAGTGCAAGAAGACCAGCGAGCGCCACACCGACGTAGAGCCGGTAACGATAAGGAACCGGCTCCGGTTCCCTGGCGAAATGTGGAACATCGTTCTCCGGCAGCCGCCATGCGGGTTCCAGAGTTTCAAAATGTCTGGTGGCGTCAAACCTTCGCGCTGGCTCAATCGCAAAATCGGCGGGATTAGTATTAAGAGCCGACCCGGGATGTTTCCAACTCGTTTCAGCAATTGGATCAGAGTGCGAGACTTCGATCGCGTCGGGCTGAATCTGCAGCGCAGCGCCGCACATTCCGCAAAATCTCTGCCCGGCTGGATTGTTATGTCCGCATGCAGAGCAAATGAGCACCGGCTCTGCTGCGTTTAGCAACGGATCTGGCGCTTGCGACGCTTGTATCTTTTTTGCGGAGTTTTCTCCGTCAATCGCTAGAGCAGCCGGCTCTGCAGGAGGGGCCGGCTGCGCCTGAGAATCGGCCTCCAGTCGCCTAAGCAGCTCAGTAACAGCTTGTCCGCGCTTTTCGGGCGGAGTAGTAAAATACACTTCCGCCCATCGCCCCATATGCGCCGCCAGCAGCGGATTCAAAAGGGGATTCAGCTCGGGATCCGGTAAGGTACTTTCGTCGAATTTGTCCGTTGGATAAGGCACTGGCATGCTCGTGGATAGATATGATTGCACTACCAGGACAGAAGGTTGTCAATTGGACTGGGCGGAACCTTAGCCGGACCGTGCTTGGACCGGGGCTAACTCAGTCACAGGCCTTGCGAGAGGCCGGTTCGAACTGATCTAGTTGCGCGTCGCGCTGGCTTGAGATCTTGCCCTTCGCTGTCTTCTCATAAAGATCGGAACCAGGGCAATAGTATAGCGCCGTGTTCAGGTCGACCCATACCTGAGCGTCGGGATTCCCCTTATATTCCGGAGCCTCCGGCGGCTCGGCTAGTCCAAGACCGATAAGGAGCTTGTCGAATGTGGAAAGGTCGGGTTCCGGAGGCGGCCGCTTTTTCCGATTCGCACGACTTGCGACCGCGGTGCTCCTGCTCGCGGCGCCCGCCGAATGGTTCGACCAGAGTCCCCAGCCGAGCACAATCACCACGAGAATGACAGCGACCGCGAGATAGAGGTCGCCGCGTCGGAAGCGCCAGAAACGTGCTAGTGACGTTGAAGTCTGTGTCGCCTTTAACGATTCCAGGAAATCCTGGGCCTTCGCTGCAGAACTCCAGATGAGATCTTCCCGCGGCGACCTGACCAGCGCACTCGGGAGAGCTTCGACATCTTCTTCGCCGTGTTCCGGCTCGGAGGCTAGAGACTCCGTAAACGAATCGTCCTCCTCGCTCGGAGTAAACGGGCGCTCCGTCTGAATTCCGCCTTCCTCGGTTGCATCTTCTTCGAGTTCCGGCGGAGGGAACGACTTAAGGAAGTGGTCCGTCATGCTCTCCAGGCTGGCATCGATCTCGAAAGGATCCTCGAAAAGCATTTGTTCTGAATGCTCCCCTATCGCCGAGGTTCCGTTGGCAGGCGGGATAGCGCTCGCGGTGTGCTGGTTTGCCTGGTGCAGATTCAACGGAGGAAGGTTCACCGGAGGAAGGTTCACCGGAGGCAGGTTCAACGGAGGCTGGTTCACCTGCTGGTTCGCCTGCTGCGTGTGCCAGGCGGATGCCACCTTGCTCTGCACGGTAGATTCTTCGGCGTCGCCGGTACGAGGAGCGCCGCACTTACCGCAGAATTGCTCCTCCTTCATCACATTACTTCCACACTTCCAGCAAGGAATTTTCGTTTCAGCCGGTACGCTCGCAGCTGTCCTCGCCTTAGGAGACGCGCCGAATTTATCCTCTGCCCATGCCGTCAGATTCGGTTGGAGTTTTTCGATTGCCGCCAGCATCGTAGATCGTTCCGCGGCCATCGATGTTTTTAATTTCGACTCGGAATCTCGACCAATCGCTTCCGTCACCAGACCAGCCATCAGTTGGCAGGTGTGGATGTCCTGTTCGACGAAGCCGCGCGTCCTGTCAAAATAAAGTTCCAATGCTCCAACCACATGACCATCGCGGTAGATGGGGACGGCGATGAACGAGCGAATACCTCGCTGGCGGCACCGTTCTGCGTCAAACTGAAACTCTGCATTCACATCCGCAATGCGAATTACCTTGCCCGTGCTCACACTGGCTTGACAGATCGCTCGATCACGACGGACTTCGGTGCCGGCTGGCAAAGCCTGGGACCCGGCTCCGGCAAGATAGTGCACCGTTGCTCCCTCGACAATTCCCAGGCCCGCGCCGCTCGCGCTCGTGATTCGGACGACTCTCTCCGCCACCACTGCCATGGCCTTGTCTAGTTCGAGATGACGCATCTGAATCTGCTGTTGCGCTTCCACAATTTCCGCCAGGATCAGCGTGTAGTCACTGTGGGCGGAAATGTCGCCTGATCCTGGCTTGCTGCGTTGCAGCAAAGCTTGCTCTGCTAACTCTTGCTTGTACATCTGTTCGCCTTGGGACTTCAGGCTTTCTTCGAGTCCCCGCATTTTGCGGTTGTGCTCCTGCACTACAAAAGCAGCTTCCAGCAACTTTTCAAAAGTTTGCTCGTCGAGAACCGGCTTGAATTGATTAGTCACAGCATTTGCTGCCTGCGTGTGCTCGGCCAGCATTCGAATGCCATGCCGGCAGGACTCCACTCATTTTAGTGCAATTGCTAAGCCAAAAATCAAGGTTTACAATGCCAATCCATCCCTGGGTTCGGGTCGAACCACCATTCTGGCACCATCATGATCAAGCCTAAATCGGCCGAATTCAAGGGATTATAGGAAAAATCGGAGGTCAGGCGAGCCATCAACGATATCCTCGAAATCTGGCCTTACAATCGTCAGCTGCAAGATTATGCACACTTTATTGCTTCCAATAGCTTCCGCCTTTTCGATCCAGATTGATAGCAAATTGCTGTGAATTGCGCTACTTGGCCGATGATTCCGGCAAATCAGCTTTGTAGGACTTGGGAGGTAAAAGGAATTGAATACCGAAATAACCGACGAAGTAGGGCTGATTGTTGCGGGCAGGTTCGAGACTACGACCTGCCATGAAGAGAAGGATCACCGGCTTATGAATTTTGTAGCGACCGCCGAAGTCGATCGTCGGTTGGTTCACTGAAGGATTAAAAGTGCCCTGGTTATAAAGTTCCATCTCGCCCTCGAGTTTTGGGCTGAAATCATGGCCCAGCACAAGGCCGGTTAGCCAGCCATTCGGCCCCTTGTGCACAAACTGATAGCCGATCTCATAGTCCACATCGATGGGACCAAGTTTCTTGGTGAATTCAAAAGGTAGGAGAAAAACTTCGCTCGCCGGGGTAATTCCACGGCGGACGCCGTCGTTGGGGTTGTTGAGGAAGAATTGGGGGAACATCGAGATCGACAGGCCCGACTCTCCGGCGTCGTAGAAACGCCACTTGACGCCGGGATTGGATTGACCCTGCCCATACTTAGTCCTTGAAGAAGGATTTTGCACCCTCAACCATGCGCTCTCGTAAGTCAGCTGGATTCGGCTGCCCACGCCGAAGTTGATGTCGACGTCCGGAATGTGAGAGACCGACTGATCGCTGTAGAAAAATGGCATGTACCCGAGATTGATTTCCCAATTGAGATTGCCGGGAGTTCCCGGATCATTGGTGTAATAGGGTGGACCGCCTTGGGCGGCAGCGGAAGTCGCGGCAAGAAACAATATGACAAAAAACGATGTGACAAGAATTATGTTCTCGAACTCGGACATAGATGCGAGAATGGAGCCCCGGAGCCATCGCTCTCGAAAGCGCACAGAATTCTTCCCGCCGGTGTCCTCACACCCTATTTTCATACGCATTGAATGTGACAACATCCCGGCAATTTGGGTTTGAAGCGCTGCACCCGCCGCGCCCCAGTCAGCTTCCAGCTCGACGCGTTCCAGTCCAAGACCGACGTCGCTAGATCGAATCGGCTGTCAGATTTTCTGGGGCGTTCTAAAGTCTCTTCTCGTTGGATCAGGAGCTGTGCAAAACGCAGAACCGGTGGCCAGGAGCTCCAAAACGAACACCGCGTTCGTACCCAAAGACCCTTTTTGGCACACCCAGGTTTTACGGCAGTTGAATTTATTCTCGCAGTGTTGCCCATCATCCCGTCAGTCCATCCTTCGCCGTCAGACCAGCGCAAACGAATGAAGTGAAAAGGTTTATCGTAAACGACGAAGTACATATTCCAATCCTGTCGTCACCGAGACCCAGCTACATACGATCACCGCGAACCGGGTTTTGGCGGCCGCTGCAGCCATCCGTTCTTTTTACCTAGCCCAACTTGGGAATGACTAGCCTAGCACGGCGTTCCTGAACATCTGCTGAAAGCCGTGGTTCTTGACCCTAAGTGCTAGCACAAACGAAGCTTAGCACTGCGCCGGTGAAAGGGGGGAAGGTTTGGCGAAAGATTTGCTTAACCAAAGCTGCCGACCGTAATCGAAATCGAAGAGAATCTGGAATTTGAGAGGAGAACCGCTGTGATGCAGCTCGATAGAGTGAAAGTTACCCCCCGGGATCAGCAGGTGCTGGATCTACTGGTCCAGGGCTGCAGCAATAAGGAAATCGCTGGACAGTTGAGCATCAGTCCGCGCACGGTGAAACAGCACTTGCGCACGCTGTTTCTGCGCGCAGGAATTCGAGACGGGCGAAAACGCGTGAGGTTGGCTACCGCCGCCTTCGAGAAATCGGCGTTGAAATCATGACTCCACGCGAGCGTTTGACTCCAAAGGAAATTCAAGTGGCTACTCTAGTCTGGGAGGGCCTTACCAATCGTGAGATCGGCAACCTGATGGGAACGACCGAGCAAGTGGTGAAGAATCACCTGCGAAATACGTTTGACAAGCTGGGCGTCTGGAGCCGGCTCGAGTTGGCTATGTACGTAGCTGGCCATGGCGGCAAGAATTGGCTGGAAGAATCGCGTCCCCCGGCTGCCGCGCTGGCCCGTGCAGCCGCGAGCTAGGGTTGAAGAACGAGGAAACTTTGCAAATTTCTGGGCCGCGGCCGTTGGCACCCGGACATTTTGCTGCAAAAGGTTTGCACTCCGGAACCAGAGGTGCCGCGCCTTATCTTCGTAAGCCATTGAAAGATCAAATGTTTGTATTACTTTGAAGTGGGCCTTTCAATTGCATTGTAAGGTCTACCCGGCGGAGCGGGCTTGGCCGCAAATCTGCGCAACCGGCACCGCAGCTCTCAGGTGGGCTGGAATGCATTATCAAGAAACTTTCTGGATGGCTTGCGATTCTACCGAACAGTTGCGCGCTGAATATGGCCCGTTTCACACCCGTGCGGAAGCCGAAGCCGAGGCCCGGCAGCTGGGATTCAGTTACCTGCTGCGTTACGAACATGTGCTCGACGAAAACGAGGAGATCCAGGAAGTACGCTGTGTCTTCATGGAATTACCGAGCGTCGTTGTGGCGGAACCTACTTCTACCAGCCTGCATACCCGTTGCGCTACGTGCGGTGAATCCGCAACTCACGACACCACGTGGAAGGCTGAAGTGTGGGCGGACATTCATGAGTTTGAACATTCGCGCCATCTGGTTCGGCTCTTCGAGCACGCACGCGGGAAGGGCCTCAAGGAAATTGCTGGCTGGCGGGGATAGCGCTCGGGCGAATTAAGAATCGCTTCACGCCGCGGCTGACAGTTCGCTCGCGGCAGCCCGATCGACAAACCAGATCAACTTACCATCACTGGGGCGCACCAGCTTCGAGGGATATTGCTCTCCTGGGGCGTCGCCCTCCAGGACCTCACGCAGCACCGCTGCCTTATCCATCCCACTCACCAGAAACGCGACACAACGGGCCGCATTCAGCACCGGCAGCGTGAAAGTAATGCGGTGGGTTTTCAGCTTCTCTACCCAGTTCGCCACCACCAGATGCGACTTTTCTTTCAACGCGGCAGTTTCCGGGAATAAAGACGCGGTATGTCCGTCTGGTCCCATCCCCAGCAGGATCAGATCAAAGCGGGGAAACTCTCCTGGCGCTACGGCAAAAAACTTGCGCAGCGTCTGCTCGTAGGCTTCCGCCACCGCGGCGGCGTCCGGGTTCTCCGCCGGGACGCGAAAAATATTTTCTGGCGGAATCGGCACCTTCGACAACAATGACTCTTTAGTCATGCGGTAATTGCTCTCTGGATCGTCTGGAGGCACGTGGCGTTCGTCTCCCCAAAAGAAGAACATTCGATCCCAGGGCAGGTTGGCGTTGGCTGCGATCAGAGTGTACAGATTTTTAGGAGTTGATCCGCCGGAGAGCGCAATCGTGAAACGGCCGCGATGCGCCACAGCTTCGGTAACGGCGCGGATGACTTCCTCCGCCGCCGCGTGAGAAAGATCTTGCGGGGTGGTGAGCTTGCGCACCTCGATCTGCGCACTCACAAAGTTCCCGTCCGGCCGTTGGTGGATTTCGCAGCCGCACACCGAGCCGCTCCCAGCAAACCGGCATTGTCGTTAGTAATGACCTGCACCGGGATACCCTCCAGCAGTGGGCGCAGCCTGCCCTTATCCAGAAAAGCTCGCATGAATAGCGGCCCCGTAAGTTTGGGAAGAATCTTGGGCGAAATTCCGCCGCCCAGGAAGATTCCGCCCGTGGCCATCGCCTTCAGAGCCAAATTGCCCGCTTCGGCGCCATACACCGAAATCCACAGGTCGAGCGCCTGTTCTGCCAGGGGATTGCTGCCATTCAGGGCGGCGCAGGAAATCTCGGCAGCCGCATCTTTTTTCTGGGCAAGGAGCGCCGCAAATCCGGCTGGCTCGTCCGCGCTGCTCTTTCCACGCAGAAATTCATAAACGTTCACCAGTCCCGGTCCGGAGAGCACGCGCTCGTAACTGACATGTCCAAATCGGCTGGCCAGGAACCGCAGCAGTTCGATCTGCAGATCGCCTTGCGGTGCGAAATCCGCGTGACCGCCCTCGCAAGCATAAACTTGATGCTGACTGCCGTTCCAATACAATCCCGCTTCTCCCAGACCGGTTCCTGGCGCGATGACTGCCTGATTACCATCTGAGGGCACGACGCGGTTGAGAGTAACTAGATCTTGCGGGTCGAGAGCGCCAGTGCTCCACGCGCTGGCTTCCAGGTCGTTGATCAATAGCGTGGCGGGCAGTTGTATCTGTTTGGCCAAGCGGGATTGTTCGATAATCCAGGGAAGGTTTGAGGTCTCGACGCGGCCATTATGTACCGGGCCCGCGATGCCGAAACAAGCGATGTCGGGCCGCGTAGAATCGCCTTGCAAAAACTTGGAGACGATCTCGCCCAATTCCCGGTAATCGCGGCTGGGAAAAACGCGCTCAGAGATCAGCTTGAGATGTCCGTTGTTGGGCTGAAAATATGCCAGTCGAGCATTCGTTCCCCCGATATCACCGGCCAGAATCATTTCTCGAAGTTCCTCCAGCGCCGGCCGTCGCGCTCTAACAGTTCGTCGGCCTCTTTCGGCCCCCAGGTGCCGGATGCGTAATTAGGAAAGTTGCGTGGCGGCAGCGCTTTCCACAGATCGAGCACCGGATTCACCACGCTCCACCCCGCTTCGACCATATCTGCCCGCTGAAACAGCGTCTGGTCCCCGATCATGCAATCGTGCAGCAGCCGCTCGTAGCCCGTGCTGGGCTGCTTTCCGAAGTATTGCTGATACTCGAAGTTCATGTCCACCGTGCCCAGGCGCATGATCGGTCCAGGTACCTTGGCCGCGAATTGCAGCGAAATACCCTCTTCCGGCTGAATGTGCAGCACCAGTTGATTCGGCATTAGGTGTTCGACCGAAGTGTCCCGGAAGAGCACGAACGGAGCTCGCCGGAACTGGATCACGATATGGGTATTGCGCGCCGGCATGCGCTTGCCGGTGCGGAGATAAAAAGGAACGTCGGCCCAGCGCCAGTTGTCGATGAGCAGCTTCATGGCGACGAAAGTTTCAGTGCGGGAGTCGGGGGGAACATCTTCTTCAGCACGGTAGGCGGGAACGCGTTTCCCATCCACCACACCTTCCCCGTACTGGCCGCGCACGCTCCGGGTCAACACTTCTTCATCGCTGATGGGCTGAATTGCATGCAGGATCTTTGCCTGCTCATCCCGCACCGCATTCGCGTCAAACGAAATTGGCGGCTCCATCGTCGTCAGGCTGATGAGTTGCATGATGTGGTTCGGCACCATATCGCGCAGCGAACCCGCATGATCGAAGTAGCTGCCGCGGCCCTCCACCCCTACCGTTTCGGCCACGGAAATCTGCACGTGATCGATGTAACGGCGGTTCCAGATAGGCTCGAAGATTCCGTTGGCAAAGCGGAACGCCATGATGTTCTGAACCGTCTCTTTGCCCAAATAATGATCGATGCGATAAATCTGCTTTTCATCGGCGACTTTGAGGATCTGCTGGTTCAGGGTCTTAGCCGATTCCAGGTCGTGACCGAAAGGCTTTTCGATGATCACTCGGCGCCAGTGACCGTTGTTTTGCTCCATGAGCCCATTCGCCGCCAGCTTTTCAACAATCGGACCGAAGTAACTCGGTGCCGTTGCCAGGTAATAAAAGAAATTTTGCTGCGTGGAATGTTCCTTGTCGATCTGGACCAGGCGATCCTTGATCTGAGGATATAGCTTGTCGTCGTTAAAATCGCCTGCGAAATAATAGAAGCGGCGGGAGAAGCTATCCCATTGCGGGTCATTCACGCATTCGCCGCAGTACCCTTTGACATCCTCAAGGAGTCTCTTGCGAAAATCCTCATCCGACATCTGCGCCCGTGCCACGCCCAGCACTGCAAACTCTTTCGAGAGCAGGTCCGCCCGAGCCAGGTTGTAGAGCGCGGGAATCAGCATCCGTGCCGTCAGATCTCCGGCCGCGCCGAAGATGACCATCACACAAGGATCCCCTTGTTTGCCGACCCGGGGTGCGGCCGCTGTGGGTTTTTCTGCCAATTGAGCCATGATTCAGTCCTTAATTTTTACCGAGCGAATCTTTATGCGCTTTTCTTTTTCGTGGCACCGGCCTCGATGTGTCCCCCGAATTTTTCTCGCATGGCGGAGAGCATTTTCTCGGCGAAAGTATGCTGCTGGCGTGACCGGAAGCGCACATACAACGCCGCGCTCAACACATCGGCGGGCACCGCTTCCTCCACTGCGGCTTGAATCGTCCAGCGCCCTTCGCCGGAATCCTGCACGTACCCCTCGTATTCCGAAAGCGTCGGATTCTCCGTCAGAGCCATGGCCGTAAGATCGAGCAGCCACGAGCTGACCACGCTGCCTCGCCGCCACACTTCGGCAATGTCCGGCAGGTTCAAATCGTAGCGAATATTTTCCGGCAATTCTTTGCTGGTGGCATTTTTGAAGATGTCGAAACCCTCGGCATAGGCCTGCATTAGTCCGTATTCGATTCCGTTGTGAACCATCTTCACAAAATGGCCAGAGCCCGACGGGCCGCAGTGAATGTAGCCCTCTTCAGCTGTGCCTCCAAGCTTTTCGCGCCCTGGCGTGCGCGGAATGTCGCCTCTTCCAGGCGCGAGCGTTTTGAAAATAGGATCGAGACGCTTCACCGCTTCGTCAGGTCCGCCAATCATCATGCAGTAGCCTCGCTCCAGACCCCATACTCCGCCGCTGGTTCCGACGTCTATGTAGTGAATGCCTTTGCCTTTGAGTTGGCCCGCACGCCGCACGTCGTCCTTAAAGTAAGAATTGCCGCCGTCGATGATCGCGTCTCCGGCCT
Organism: uncultured Acidobacteriota bacterium; assembly: GCA_963842075.1. Classification (GTDB taxonomy): domain Bacteria; phylum Acidobacteriota; class Terriglobia; order Terriglobales; family Acidobacteriaceae; genus Sulfotelmatobacter. The sequence continues at coordinate 188,545 of CAWJFA010000033.1, forward strand.
GCATGTGCTGCGCGAGCGTCTGCACCGTTTGCTCCGTCGCGCCGCCCGAAGGCACCATGATCCATACCGTGCGCGGCGGCTTCAGTTTGCCGATCAAGTCTTCGAGCGAGGAGCAACCTCCAGCCCCTTCACCCGCAAGTTCCTTCACCGCGTCCGGACTTAGATCCGAAACTACCAGTTGATGTCCGCCGCGCATCAGGCGGCGCGTCATGTTCGCGCCCATGCGGCCCAGACCCACCATTCCCAACTGCATTTGTTGGCTCCTTAAACCGTCGCCTTGAAACCCCGCAACCCGCGGGCTGTAGCGCCGAAGTCTCGCCGGCTCCCGGCCGAAAACTATGCCAGTGCGGTTTGAATCGCCGCGCTCAGCGTAGCTAATCCCGCGCCCACATCGCTCCCCAGATGCACGCGCAGCGCACGCCGTCCGCGCTCCGCGAGCACTTGGAAATCTCCGCGGGCCTGTGCCGCTTTAACTACTCCGAAGGTGTACTTCTGCTGCGGCACCGGCAAATCCATGGCATCGTCGCAAGTAATCTGCAGGAACACTCCAGAATTTGGACCGCCTTTGTAAGCTTGTCCCGTCGAATGTAGAAAACGAGGTCCGAAGCCCAGGCAGGTGGCAATATGTTTCTGGTCTCGCGCCGCGTGTCGCAGGGCTTGCAGCGCCTTCTCGTGCTCGGCATTCATCTGGATATACCCCAGCACCGCAAAGTAGTCGCCCGCGCCAATCCGCGCGAGATGCGCCTTCAAATATCCGTTGAGAGACTTTTCTCTGGCGGTTCGCGCCAGGTCGGCGGCGTTCTTCTCGTCGGTGAACACTTTGATGCCGCTATCCTCAAGCACAGGTTTTTCCGCGGGCAGGGAACCAGTTTTTTCATACTCGGACGTCAAGTTCCGAGTCGCAATCTTGCTCGCCTCAACGTCCGGTTGGTTGAAAGCGTTGATCCCGATGATTGAACCAGCGACGGCAGTGGCAATTTCCCAGCGGAAAAATTCCGCACCCAAGTCGTAGGTGTCAGCCATGGAGATTCGCACCACCGGGTGCCCGGCATTTTCCAAAATCGCTATCTTCGCTTCCACACCCAAATCAGTCGCATGCTCGGTGTGAACGTAAGCAAAGACACGATCATTGCCGTAAACTTCCGGCGCACCCAATTCTTCACGGTCGACCGGGATAATACCTTTTCCAGCTTTCCCGGTGGACTCCGCCAGCAATTGCTCGAGCCATGCGCCCAGATCGGAAATGTCAGGAGACGTGACAATCGTGACTTTATTGCGGCCAGCCTGCGCCGCCGTCCCCAAAATGATTCCCAGCACTGCCCCGGGATTTTCTTCGACAGACGCGGACGGGCCACACGCCCGCACCATCTCTTGCGTGCGGTCGAGAAATTTCTTGATGTCCACTCCAATCACCGCCGCCGGAACCATCCCGAAGTTCGAAAGCGCCGAATAACGGCCGCCGATCGACGGCCGGCCAAAGAAAATGTGCCGGAAACGATCTGCCTCCGCGACTTTCTGCATCTTCGACCCCGGGTCGGTAATGGCGATGAAATGGCTCCCCGCCTTATCCGCTCCTACGGCCTTGCTCGTAAGTTCGAAAAAATATTGCTTAAAGATATTGGGTTCGAGCGTGCTGCCCGACTTGCTCGAAACCAGGAACAGAGTCTTCGCGACATCGATCTTTTTTTCGAACGCTTTTACCTGTGCCGGATCGGTGGAGTCAAGAACATGCAGATCCGGATAGCCCGCAGTCTTGCCGAACGTCATGCGCAGAACTTCAGGGCACAGGCTCGATCCACCCATGCCCAGCAGCAGAGCATCCTTGAAACCCGCGCTCCAGAACTCTCTGGCAATATTCCGCAACTCGATCTGCCGGCCGATCTGTTCGTCGACAATGTCCAGCCAGCCAAGCCAGTTGGCCTCATCGTCGCCGGTCCAAAGCGTTGCATCGCGATTCCAAAGGCGCCGCATCCTACCGCCCGACTGCCAATCGCCGATCGCGGCCTTCACCGCCCCAGCAAGCCTTTCCGGCAACGAAGATTTCAAACGGCTCACGCGGTCTTTCCTTTTTCCTGCGTGCTTTTCTCTACTGCGGCCAGCAATTTGTGGAAAGCGTCAGCGAAAAGCTTCACTCCATCGGCAGTCAGTTTGGTAGTGACTTCTTTAATCGAAATGCCGGCCTTGGCCAGATCGTCCATCACTTTTTGCGCGCCCGCCACGTTTTCCGTCAGGCTGTTTCGCACCTTGCCGTGATCGCGGAACGCGTCGATCGTGGCCGGAGGCATGGTATCCACTGTATCGGGCCCGATCAATTCCTCCACGTACATCACATCGCGATAGGCCGGATTCTTCGTGCTCGTGCTTGCCCACAGCACGCGCTGTGTTTGCGCTCCCTTTTCTGCCAGCGTTTTCCAGCGCGGTCCGCTGAAAATTTTCTGGTATCGCTGGTAGGTCAGCTTGCCGTTGGCAATGGCAACTTTGCCCTTCAGGTTTTTGAGCAGTGCCTGCTGTTGGGCGTCCGTTGCGGTTTTTAGCTTATCGTCGATCATCGAATCCACCAGCGTGTCGATCCGGCTGATGAAGAAGCTGGCCACTCCCGCCATTTTCTTGAGATTTCCACCGCGTTTTGCCAGATCTTCCAGTCCGGCGATGTAGGCTTCCGCAACCTTCTCGTACACTTCTTGCGCGAACAACAAAGTCACGTTGATGTTGATTCCTTCCCCAATCAACTGGCGAATAGCGGGAAGCCCCTCTGCCGTACCCGGAACTTTAATCATCACATTCTCGCGATCCACGGCCTTCCACAAACGGCGGGCCTCCTCAATCGTTTCCTTTGTCTTGAGCGCGAGTAAAGGGGATACCTCCAGGCTGACATACCCGTCGCGAAAATTTGATTCTTGATACACCGGCCGCAGCAGATCGGCGGCGCCTTGGATGTCGCGGATCGCAATTTGTTCGTAGCGGTCGGTTGGGCTTAGATCACGCCGCGAAGCCAGCGACTGCACCATGTCGTCGTAGAGCGTGCTTTCCGCAATTGCTTTCTCGAAGATTGAAGGGTTCGAGGTCATTCCCCTCAGCCCGTCTTCTTCGATCATCTTTTTAAGGCTTCCGCTGGTAATCAAGTCGCGCCGGATGTAATCGAGCCACATCGACTGGCCGTATTCCAGCAGTGCCTTCAGAGGATTAATAGCTTTTGAGGTTTCCAGTACTCCAGTAGGCTGCATAATGTTCTCCCTGATGAATCGACGGCGCGGGTCGTTTTCCGCACCAAACTTTGTTGGGCCAGAATCTCTGCTACTTTTCCGCAAGCGCTTTGCGGGCTTCGGCAACAACTGCATCCACCGTGAAACCAAAAAACTTCAGCAAATCTTTCAGCGGAGCCGAGGCGCCAAAGCGGTGCATACCAATTTTACGTCCCTTGATTCCCACATACCGTTCCCAGCCAAACGTCGCTGCCATTTCCACCGAAACTCGCGCTGTAACTGACGAGGGCAGAACGCTTTCCTTGTACGCTGCATCCTGGCGTTCAAAAATTTCCCATGACGGCATACTTACCACTCGCGCCTTGATGCCTTCCATCTTCAGTTTCTCGTAGGCATCGACGCACAGCGAAACCTCGCTCCCTGTACCCATCAAAATGACATCAGGTTTGCCGCCAGGCGCATCGGCGAGAACATAAGCTCCTCGCGCCGTGCCGGAGGCCGCGGCGTATTTCGTTCGATCAAAGGTTGGAAGCGGTTGCCGTGTCAGCACCAAAGCTACCGGCTGATGCTGCAATTGGGCAATAATCTTCCAAGCTTCGACCACTTCATTCGCGTCGCCGGGACGAAGCACAATAAGGTTCGGCATGGCGCGCAATGACGCCAGTTGCTCAATCGGTTGATGCGTCGGTCCATCTTCTCCCACCCCGATCGAGTCGTGCGTGAAAATAAAAATCGAAGGAGCTTCCATCAGCGCAGCCAGCCGGATGCTTGCGCGCATGTAGTCGCTGAAGTTAAAGAAAGTCGCACCGAACGCACGAATCCCCGAAACCACCAGCCCGTTCACGCTTGCGCCCATCACGTGCTCGCGCACGCCGAAGTGCAGATTGCGTCCCGCATATCGGCCAGCTTCAAAATCGCCTGCGCCTTCAAACTTCAGCGTCGTCTTGTTGGAAGTGGCCAGATCCGCCGAACCGCCAATCAGCCACGGAATATTCTCCGCCACCACATTCAGCACCTTGCCCGAACTCTCGCGCGTGGCCACCCCCTTCGGATCCGCCGCAAATGTGGGAAGATTCCTGTCCCAGCCGTCGGGAAGTTCGCGCCGTTGCATGCGATGCAAGCTATCAGCCAACTCCGGATACTTCTGCGTGTACTCCGAAAACATCTTCGCCCACTTGGTGCGAGCGTCATGCCCCCGTTTTCCGATTCCATCCTGGAAGTGCTCGCGTACGCCTTCCGGAACCAGAAACTTTGCGTCCTCGGGCCAGCCATAAAATTTCTTCACCAGGCGCACTTCTTCTTCGCCGAGCGGTTCCCCGTGCGCCGCGTTCGTGTCTTGTTTATGCGGAGACCCGTAGCCAATATGGCTATCCACGATGATCAGAGTCGGACGATCGGTCGTCTTCTGAAAAATTCCAAAAGCGCGCGCCAGCATCTCCAGATCGTTGGCGTCCGCAACGCGTGTCACATTCCAGCCGTAGCCAAAAAAACGTGTGGCCACGTCTTCGCTGAATGACCAGTTGGCAGGACCATCCAGGGTGACATTGTTGTGGTCATATATCCAACAAAGATTCGAGAGCTTTAGATGTCCCGCCAGCGACGCGGCCTCACCACCAACGCCTTCCATCAGGTCGCCGTCCGAACACATGGCATAGATGTTGTAATTGAAGACTTCAAAACCGGGACGATTGAAATTCGCGGCCAGCCATTTGCTGCCAATGGCCATCCCCAGGCTGTTTCCCACGCCCTGTCCAAGCGGACCGGTTGTGGTCTCTACCCCGGTTGTGACGTGTGATTCGGGATGTCCAGGAGTCCGGCTTCCAAGTTGCCGGAAGCGCTTGATCTCCTCCATCGGCACCGCCAGTTCTTTCAGCACTTCCCCGTTCTCCGCTACCTCTCTTACACCTGCCAAATGCAGCATGGCATAGAGCAGCATCGAGGCGTGGCCATTTGACAAAACAAACCGGTCGCGGTTCAGCCACTTCGGATCTTCGGGGTCGTAGCGCAGAAATTGCTGCCACAGGCAGTAGGTTACGGGAGCCAGGCCCATGGGCGCGCCTGGATGTCCGCTGTTCGCCTGCTGTACTGCGTCGATCGCCAACGTGCGAATCGTGTTGATGCTCAAAGTGTCAAGTTGCTTGCCGGTTACTAACGCCTGTTCACTGGCTACCATGCGGTGCGCGCTCCTGACTGGAACAACTCAGTGCTTACGTGGATTGTTTCGCGGGTCTCTATCCTAATTAGTTAGAGTCTCTGGGACGGAAAAGGGTTTCAGATCCTAAAGGTTTCAGATACGCACCGAGTGTATCAATTTCTCGCAAACCTATGTCGCCGATCTGTAAAAAATGGGGATGAATGGCGGAAACGGAGGAAGCTGAGAATAAGTAGAATTCGCTATTTCAGCAGTTGCAGGTAGTTTTTTTCGCTGTTCCAGGCTTTCGTGGTTTCTTGAACATACTTGAGAAATTGCCGGAGATTTTCTTTCCCGACCGGCTCCATTCCGGCGAAGCGAACCCGAATGGCTCCGGCATCGGGCGCATTGCGAGTCACCACCCCATTCAGCGCCAAACCTTTTACCCAGATCTTGCCGCTAGCGACCCAAAGTCCGATTTCGACTTTCGCGCCTCCGGCTACCAGGGTTGCGGTCTCGACCCGGCATCCGCCCAGGCTGGTATTGGATAAATTGCCCCAGATAGGCGCATTCGCCTCATTGACCCGCAGTTCTACCGCTACAAAGCACTTAATTCTGGGATGCCGCCGCCGATCCTGCCCCCAATTTGGACTGAAGATGTCAGGCTCAAACGGAGGAGTGGCACTTGCCGGAACCGGCAGAGATTGTGGAGGCTCGCTCGCAATGGTGCTTGGGTTCGCGACAACTCGGCTTTTGGAAGCCTCTCGTTTGATCTCCCGCATGGCCGCCAGCAGCGCTTGTTCTCTCTGCTCAGGCGGAGCATCGCGATAAGTCTGCAGCAGCTTTCCTAGGTTTCGGGCCAGGTCCGGATCGGCAAGGAGCCTTGTCCAGTCTGTGCCGGCCGCTGCGTTGGGCTGGGAATTAGTCATGTACGAAGTGGAACTTCAGATTCGGTCTCGCAAACCAGTCTTGTTTTGAGATTGGATCATTGGTAACAGGCTTACAAGATGACTGAAGTCATTGCCCGCAAGAGCGCTCATTTTGAAGCGCAAGGTTCTTAGTCGATGCGTGTCAGGCCACTCAGGTAACTCTTCAGGGACTCTTGCTGTTCGTTGGTCAGAGATAGGAATTCAAAGCCATAGTGATATCCGCGCCGAAAGCGGACTACGGCTCGCAGTTCCCACAAAACGTCGGATCCGGGAAGCGAAAAGCTCAAGCCCACCACCTCGCCGCTATTCATTTCTGTCGCCAGGAGAATGCCGATGCCGGCTACCGATAGATCGCTGCAGTGTCCATCAAGCTTCTGATAGTGATTTGCCAGATAGCTGACGATGACCCGAAATTTGTCACGGTACCTCGGGTGCCGCCTTCGGCGACGCTCGATCGACTCTACGGCTTGCTTTCGGGTTGGAGCAGTCATGAGGTGAGCAATGTTTCCGGGACGAGTCCCTGGCGCTTTCAGTGGCTGTTTGCGGGATCGAATGTAAGTTCCACGACCCCAATGGTCTCTTCGGATGTGGTCTCGAATTTCCACTTGCGGACCGCGTCAGTCGCGGATTGAATCAGCACCGGATTTCCTCCCACTACCCTCGTTGACTTAACGCTCCCATTTGCCCGAACTACTACTTCCAGCTTTACGACTCCGGTAAGATGCATACGCTTCGCGAGATCCGGATAAATCGGCGCGGTTTTGTCGACTACCTTTCGTTCTGTGCGACTCTGCGCCTGTACCGTTCTGCCCGGCGTGTATAGACCTGCAGACAGTGCCACGGCGACGATCAAGCTACCGGTTCGCAGCATTGGAGGGGAGGAGTCTTCTCCTTTACTCTATCGGCATCGCCGCGGACGGGGAAAGTGTCTAAAGTAACGAGCCCGGTCACATTTTCATGGTGCGCTCGGGTATTGTGCCGAAATACCCAATCCTTCGCCCGCTCGAAGGCATCCAAGTCGAACCGGAGATGGCCCGGCTTTTTGCATCCCAAGTTGTCTCGATAGAATCAATACGTACGCGATATGCTATGAATGAGAAAGGTCGTCCCGAAGACGTTTTTACAACGGGACTTTTTCAAAACTGAAAATGCCCCGCTCCCTGTCTCATCCAAACCGCAGCGGTCTCGCTTTCACCATGGTGGTTCTGTTGGTCACAGGCCTTCCGGCTCAGAATTCCGTTCCCGCGCCGTCCATCTCCCTGCCCGGTTCGCAGAGCCCCTTCACCGGCAGCGAGCCAGAGGGCAAAGCCACTGCGGAAGTTTTGCAACTGGGATATCAGGAGGCTATTGACCGCGGATTGCGCAATAACCTCGGGCTCCTGCTATCCAGCGATCAGACCATCGCGGCGCGCGGCGAGAAATGGAAGGAACTCAGCAGCCTTCTACCCAATCTTTCGGCCCAAATTCAAGAAGATGTTCAAACTCTGAGCCTCACCGCTCTTGGCCTGAAGAGCAACGTGTTCCCATTCCCAGTGCCTCGTGTGATTGGTCCATTCAATTACTTTGACGCGCGAGCTTCGCTTACCCAGTCTCTCTTCGACTTCAAGCAATTCGAGAAGGAACGAGCCGCTTCCGAGAGCCTGAAATCCGCGCAGTACAGCTATAAGGATGCAAGGGAACTGGTGGTGCTTGCAGTGGGCAATGCCTATCTGATGGCCATTGCCAACGCAGCCCGCATCGAAACCACCAACGCCCAAGTCGTGAACGCCCAAGCCCTTTACGACAAAGCAGTCGACCAGCAAAATGCCGGTCTGAGTCCGGCCATCGATACGCTACGCTCTCGAGTCGAGTTGCAGACGCGCCAACAACAGCTCATCGTAGCTCGCAACGATTATGCCAAGCAGAAGCTGTCTCTGGCGCGCATCATCGGATTGCCGCCCGGTCAGCAGTTTATGCTCACCGAGAAAGCTCCCTACCAGGCCCTGACCCCTCTGCCCATCGAGGTTTATCTCGAGCGTGCCTATGCCTCCCGTTCCGACTATCAGGCAGCTCAAGCGCAGGTGCGCTCGGCAGAACTGTCGCGCCGCGCAGCTACCGCTGGTCACTATCCCACCATGGATTTAAATGCAAACTTCGGCGACATTGGAGTTACACCAGCCCAGTCCAACGGCACCTGGCAGGTGAACGGAAGCCTCAACATCCCCATTTTTGCGGGAGGAAAAACTCATAGCGACGTTCTCGAAGCCGAAGCCCAGCTGAAGCAAGCCCGTTCTCAATTAGGCGATCTGCGCGGCCGTATTGACTACGAAGTTCGCAGCGCGCTCCTCGACTTGAGCGCCGCCGCCGAGCAGGTTGAGGTCGCGCGCAGTTCGGTCGACCTGGCAGAGCAGGCCCTCACTCAATCGAGGGATCGTTTTACCGCCGGAGTTACCGACAACCTCGAGGTGGTCCAGGCCCAGGAGGCAGTCGCCAGCGCTCACGAGAGTTATATTGAGAGTCTGTATGCGCACAATTTGGCGAAGGTGGAACTGGCGCGCGCCATAGGGGATGCCGAGCAGGGAGTTAAGCGATATTTGAAAGGCGAACACTAAACTCAATTTATGGAACAGACGACGCAAACCCCGCCCGCCCCGCCGCCGGATCAGTCCGAAGGTCGCCCCAAGCCTTTGCCGGCGACAGAACGAGACTTCCGCACTCGCCCCTCGCGCACCGCCAGTCCTGGTTTTCGCATCGGCGTGATCATCGCGGTGGTGGTGTTATTGGTAGCGGCGTTCTTTGTCTACCGCTACGTTTCGAGTTACGAATCCACCGACGACGCAGAAGTAGATGGCCACATCAATTCGATCAGTCCCCGCATTTCAGGCCACGTCGCAAAACTCAATGTAAATGACAACCAATACGTACAGGCCGGCACGGTTCTGGTCGAAATCGATCCCGCCGACTACCAGGTGGCTTACGAAAAAGCCAAAGCCGAATTCGAAGATGCGCAGGCAACCGCCGCCGCCGCCGGAGTCAATGTGCCCATCACTTCTGTTAGCACCAGCAGCCAGGTTTCCTCCACGGAGGCAGATGTGGCCAGTGCTCGCGCCGGAATCGCCGCTGCCAAGCAGCAGTTCGAGGCGGCCAAAGCGCAGTTCGATCAGGCCGAAGCAAATGATGTTAAAGCCCAAAATGATCTGGGCCGCTACAAGCAACTTGTGGATAAGCAGGAGATTTCGCAGCAGCAATACGATCAGGCCGTTGCTGCAGCGAAAGCCAGCTCCGCAAACGTCCAAGCTGCTCACGCCATGGCCGATGCCGCTCAGTCGCAAGTCGCCGAAGCACAGGGAAAACTTGCGCAGGCTGAAGCCAACTGGCGCAACGCCCAGACCGCTCCCCGGCAAATGCAGGTGATTCGCTCCCGAGCCGCCTCCGCCGAGGCGGAAGCATTGCAAAAAAAAGCTGACCTCGACCAGGCACAGTTAAACCTGCAATACACCAAAGTCATCGCTCCGGTTGACGGCGTGGTCAGCGATCGCACCGTCGAAGTTGGACAAAACGTCGCCCCCGGCCAGGAACTCATGAAAGTTATTCCTCTTAACGATGTCTGGATCACTGCTAACTTCAAAGAGACTCAGCTTCGCGACATGAAAGTTGGCCAGCCCGTCACGCTGGAAGTCGATGCCAGCGGAAGAAGCTACAAAGGCAAGGTCGATAGCATCGCGGGCGCCAGTGGCGCCCGTTTCAGCCTCCTGCCTCCCGAAAATGCAACCGGAAACTATGTGAAAGTCGTGCAACGTATTCCGGTTAAGATCGTGCTTAATCCTGGCGAGAACAAGGACCAGTCACTGCGTCCCGGTATGTCGGTTGAGCCCAAGGTCTGGATTCGGCAATGAGCGCTGGCTCCGCCACGCTGGACCATGCTGACGCCTGGCGTCCGGCAGTCAATCCCTGGATTATCGCCGTCACCGTTACCCTTGCGACCTTCATGGAGGTTCTCGATACCTCCATCGCCAATGTGGCTCTGCCGCACATCGCCGGCAGCCTCTCCGCCGGCCAGGATGAGAGCACCTGGGTGCTCACTTCCTATCTTGTCTCCAACGCCATCGTGCTTCCCCTGAGCGGCTGGCTCTCTTCCATCATAGGCCGCAAAAATTTCTACATGAGTTGCGTGGCCTTGTTCACCATCAGCTCTTTCCTCTGCGGGTTAGCCCCGAACCTGGCTACCCTTATCGTTTGCCGCGTGCTGCAAGGCGCTGGCGGAGGCGGCCTGCAGCCCAGCGAGCAGGCCATCCTTGCCGATACTTTTCCTCCCGCCAAACGTGGTATGGCCTTCGCTGTTTATGGCGTTGCCGTGGTCACTGCGCCCGCCATCGGCCCCACTCTCGGAGGATGGATCACCGACAACTTTACCTGGCGCTGGATTTTCTTCATCAACATTCCGGTCGGAATCATTTCCCTGCTGCTCACCTCGCGGCTGATTGAGGATCCTCCCTATCTCAAGCGTCGCAAGCTCAGCGAAACCACCATCGATTACATCGGACTTGGCTTTGTGGCGCTCGGCCTCGGTACCCTGCAGGTTGTCCTCGATAAGGGACAGCGCGACGATTGGTTTGAGTCGCATTTCATCGTGACCCTGTCTGTTATCGCCGCGGTCTCTCTGCTCTTCGTCATCTTCTGGGAGTGGAGGCACAAAGATCCCATCATCGATCTGCATCTGTTCCGCGACCGCACCTTTGGCATTTCGAACCTGCTGATGTTCATGCTGGGATTTGCTTTGCTCGGCAGCACGCTCTTGCTGCCTCTCTTCATGCAGACCTTATTGGGGTACACGGCCGAGCAGTCGGGCCTGGCTCTGATGCCCGGTGGATTCACCATCATGCTTTTACTGCCCCTGGTAGGATTTTTGCTCTCGCGCTACAGTCCGCGCTGGCTGCTGGTTTTCGGGTTAGTCATGCTTTCGGGCTCATTGTTTAATATGACCCGCTTTGACCTGCAGATTGATTTCCGCACCGCGGCCATGGCCCGCATTTTCCAGGCTGCCGGAATGGCATTCCTTTTCGTTCCCATCAATACCGCCGCCTACGCCTATCTGCCGCGGGAAAAGAACAACGCCGCCTCCGGCCTGATGAATCTGGCGCGCAATATTGGCGGCAGCGTGGGCATTTCTCTGGTCACCACCCTGCTCGATCGGCGTACCCAGGTCCACCTGAATGATTTGTCTCGCCATCTCAGCGCTTCCAACCCTATGTTTCAGTCGATGATGCAAGGCACCACCCAAGCCATGCGAGCCCATGGCGCCAACGCTGCATTCGCCACGCAGCAGGCTTATGCCCTGATTGAAGGTACAGTGCAAAGGCAAGCTACCATGCTGGCCTACATCGATGACTTCCGTCTTCTTGCCTTCGCCATTCTCGCCATGGTTCCCCTTGTCTTCCTCATGAAAAAGGGCAAACCCGGCGGAATGGCTGTACACTAATTGGCGGTAAGATGGAGCTGGCAATGTTTCGCGTGATCACCATCGAGCGGGAGTACGGCTGCGGCGGTGGCGCCATTGCCGCTCAGTTGGCCCAGCATCTCGGATGGAATCTTTGGGACAAGCGTCTCACCGAGGAGATTGCCCGTCTGGCCAATGTCGATGCTTCCACCGTTAAGCGCTGCGACGAGCGCATGGATAGCCGCCTCTACCGTTTAGCGAAAACTTTCTGGCGTGGCAGCCACGAGTCCGGTACTCATCTTGCCAATCAGGCATTTGACACCGATTGCATGATGTCCTGGATGGAACAAATCGCCGCCAGAATTGCTCAGGAAGGAAACGCAGTCGTGGTGGGCCGTGGCGCGCCCTTTTTTCTGCGCGAGCACCCCGACGCCTTTCACGTTTTTCTCTACGCGCCGCGCGCCGAAAAGATCCGCCGCCTTCTGCAGGATGGATCCACCAGGGCGGAAGCGGAAGAGCTCGTTGACTCCGTCGACCGTGAACGCATTGCTTTCGTCAAACACTATTTCAACGCCGACTGGCCCACCCGCTCGCTGTATCACGTGATGATCAACACTGCTGTGGGTAATCAAGCAGTGATCGATACCATTCTCCACACTATGCGCCGGGTCGAGGGCCATCCCAAAGCCACGGACTACGAACCTTCAAAAGTTTCCACTGCGATCTAGCAGCTTGAAAAAACCTCGCTCGAGCGGATTTTAGGAAGGGCACGACTTCAGTCGTGCCGTTAAGTCGTTGAAATATGTCCGCGCTTTAGCGCCTGCGGCGCCGGACAACAGTTTTCTGCACACACATCTGGACGCGCTCCCAGCGAACCTAAAGCTCGCCGCTCTCTCGCGGGATCCATCCGCTCCAGAATCAATTCGCGAATCATCGCGATAAACTTCGGATGCACTCCTACAGTTTTCGCTCGCGTCATCGGCAAACCCAGCGAATCGCACAATTGCCGCGCTTCCACATCCAGGTCATACAACACTTCCATGTGATCGGAGATGAAGCTGATCGGCGCCACCACCACCGCGGATGCTGAATTTTTGCTTTTCACCTCGCGCAGATAATCGAGAATGTCCGGCCCCAGCCACGGCTGTCCCGGAGCGCCGCTGCGGCTCTGATAAACGAGAACATCATTTTTATGGCCGAGCGCACTTGAAACCAGCCGCCGTACCTCCTCCAGTTGCCTTACATAATCACTGCGGTTGGCCATCGAGAGTGGAATACTGTGCGCCGTATAAATAATCTGCACATTTCTTCTGGCCTCCTCCGGCACCGCTTGCAGAGCGTCTGTGACTCGCTCAATCGTAGTTTCGACGAATCCCGGATGGTTGAAAAAAGCCCGCAGTTTGTCTACTTCCGGCGCGCCGGGTCCAATCTCGCTTTGCGCACGAATGATGTCTTCGCGGTACTGCCTGCATCCTGAATACGAACTGTAGGCCGAAGTCACGAAAGCCAAAGCTCGCCGAATTCCGTCCTGCTTCATTTGTTGCAGAGTCTCCGTCAGCAGTGGATGCCAGTTCCGGTTTCCCCAATAAACCGGCAGCTTCGGCCCCTCTCGCTCCAACTCCGCTTCCAGCGCGGCAATCAGATCGCGCGTTTGCTGGTTAATCGGGCTCTTGCCCTCGAAGTGGTAGTAGTGCTCAGCTACCGTGAGCATTCGCTCCCGCGGAATGTTCCGTCCGCGCAGCACGGTCTCTAGAAACGGAATGACCTCTTCTTTCGATTCCGGCCCACCGAAAGAAACCACCAGAATGGCGTCATATTTCATGTTGAGAGGATGTCGGAACCTGCTAGCCGGAATTGGAAAATCCAAACTTCGCCGCCAATCCTGTTTTTCGAGATCCAAAGCCCGCTACGGCGCATCAAACAGTTCCCAAGCGCAAAAACCGTCCCGCGAGGAATGGATAGTTTAGCATCCCGTTTCTTGGGTATTACGCTCTACGACGGTCGATTACAGCTGCGCTTAAACTCAACGTGCGGCGAATAACAGACCCGCCATTGGTACAAAAACAGATTGAATACGTCAATCATACCGAGCGTCTGAAGGCGCATGTTACGCTTTTGCGCAGACTATGGAAGCTAGAGTGTTTCGGCGGGTCTTTAAAGCTTTTCAATATCGCGATTTCCGTTTGATGTGGTTTGGCGCCTGCACTTCCAGCATCGGCACCTGGATGCAGATCGTGGCGCAGGGATGGCTGATTTACCGGCTCAGCCACTCCGCCTTCCTGCTTGCGCTCGATCAATTTCTCGCCGGCATTCCTATTTTTCTTTTCTCCCTGATCGGTGGCGTAGTGGCCGATCGCGTGGAGCGCCGCAAAATCCTGCTCGGCTCTCAGTACGTACAAATGGCCACCGCCGGAATACTCACCATCCTTGTCGCCACCGGGTTGGTGCACGTCTGGCACATTCTCTGTCTCTCGTTCATTTCCGGATTCGCCCAGGCGTTCGGCGGACCAGCCTACCAGGCATTGATTCCCACGCTGGTCGAAAAAGATGACATGCCGAACGCCATTGCACTGAACTCAATCCAATTCAATGTCGCGGTCATGTTGGGCCCGGCATTGGCGGGGCAGGCGTTGGCCAAGCTAGGAGAAAAATGGTGTTTCGGCTTGAACGCGCTTTCTTTCCTGGCGCCAATCGTTTCACTGTCAGTTATTTCTGCGCGCTTCTTGCCCGCCAAGACCACCGAGACCATGTTCAACAGTCTGAAGCAAGGCATCCGGTTCGCTCGCAAACAAAATTCCATGGAAGCTCTGATTGTGCTCGCCTTCTGCATGACCGCCCTGGCCATGCCCATGCGCACCTACATACCGGTATTCGTGAAGGACATCTTCCATCGTGGTCCGGAAACCTATGGCAATCTCCTCTCCCTGATGGGCATGGGCTCGATTTTCGGCTCTCTGATGATTGCCAGTGCCGGCAACATGCGAAAAAAAGGAATCGTCGCACTGGCGGGGCTTCTTTTTCTGGGCGTGGGAATTTCTGCCTTCGCTTTTTCCAAGTCTGTACCGCTCAGCGGAGTCATCCTGGTGCTGGTGGGCGCTGCCATGATGGCTGTGTTCGCCACCGTGAATTCCCTGGTGCAATTGATTACCACAAACGAAATGCGCGGCCGCGTGATGAGCGTCTACAACTTCGCCTTCCGCGGAGGCATGCCCATGGGAAATCTGCTGTCGGGATGGCTGGTGCCAGTTTTTACCGCGCCCGTAGTGCTTGGCGTGAACGGTCTATTGCTCGTTCTGCTGGCGCTTTACTTTCTGTTTGTACAACGGCGACTGGCCGCGCTTTGAACCCATTCGCTAAAACAATCTGCCGCGATCGAAATGCTATTTGATCGGAAAGAAGATAATCGACAGCAATCGCGATCGAAAATACCGCGCCAACAAACATTACGGTTCGACCTTTGCTTCCTCCACAGTGCGCCCATGGAAGTGCCGCTCGTAATCGAGAAACCAAATCAGGAAAGCGAAGAGAAGCATTGGCAGAATGAGCCAGGCCTTGACGGTAGTGAAATCAGCCAGGATCGTTGCCGCTCCCACCACGGCCAAAACGTTGCGGAGAGAATCGAGAGCAGCCTCCCGATGAAGATTCCTTCCCCAGGCTACACCGGCTTTGCAGATGTCGATTATTTTCACGGTATCCTTCTTCGGCGGACCATCGCTTCTCCCAAATCCATTCGCCGCCTGACGACAGACACAATCGGGCCCACTCCATCGTTGGACGATGTCGCGCCCTCAGCCATGAGTTAGCCCCTAGACGAATAAAAACCCGGCTTACGAAAATTAGTTGTGCAAACCAGAACCGCCCTGTGGGCACGTGAAATCGCCTGATTTTCGTCAGCCATCAGCTTGATGTTCGTTTACGGAAGGCCAACCATGCGTATCCCAAGGTGAGTCCGAGTGAGCCGTACACCCCCGCGTTCATGGGGGCAAGCAGGAAAAAGGCGCTCACCGGCGACGGATCGAACGTCATCTTCACTAAATACAACGGACACAACGAAAGCATCAGTTGGGGATCGAGATTCCAGCGGTGCGGAGCAAGATAGGCGACAAGCGCTAGGAGATATGAAATTGCCGCAAAGCCACTGAGCCATTTGAGGGGCGCTAAGAACAACTGTTGATCGTCCCGATCTTTCTTGCACGCATTGGCGATCCAAGAGCGGGGCAGCACCGCAAGCGTCACGCTGAAAAGGCCCACAAGTGCCAGGATAGCCACAAATATCACCCATTCGCTCTGAACCGGCAGCCCCGCCCCCCGCAGCATCAGAAAAGGAACGCAGGTGAAAAGTGAAATCAGTCCACACAGGAAAAACGCGATGCGAGATAAGGTCCTGATAGCGCGTGCGGACATGACGCGGATTCTAACAGCGGTTCCGAGTTTGAGCTCACCCTGATTGCGCTGACCGGACCAGTCAAAGCAGGTCGCGATCACTTCCCCAACTTGCCGGTACTGATCCTTGGGTATTATGCTTGCGCTCAGTTGCCCCGGTTGAAACTCTGTACGAATCGAGAAGAAATTAAGGAGAAATCATGTTCAAAGTCAACGCGCTTGCTTTTGCAGCTCTCGCAACTGCCCTTTTATGCTGTACACCTGTGGGACGAGCTCAGGTTTCCGTCGGCGTAAACATCGGACCGGCTCCCGTGTGCCCTTACGGGTATTTCGACTATGAGCCATATGACTGTGCTCCGTACGGCTACTATGGCCCCGATTGGTTTGTTGGCGGAGTTTTTATTGGAGCTGGCCCCTGGTTTCACGGCCATCCCGGCTTTTTCGGCCATGTCGACAACCGCTTTGATCCTCATCACGGTTACGTCGGACCGTTGCCGGAGCGCGGGGCGCAGCGCTTCAACCACTTCCAGGCCAACGAGGCGCGGGATGGGCGAGGCCACATTGGCGACGCTGGCCATGACGGCAGGGCTGAACACGCGCTCCCCGGATATCGGGGTGGTGGTGCGCATGGCGGTGGGCACCGCTAGAGCGATCCGTTTAAACCAGAGACGAGATAAGGCGCGCGCAGCGTCTTATCTCGCCAAGGTTTCAGGTCACAGAAATGACTGAGAGAAAACGAGAAAAATGGTGCGCCCGGAGAGATTCGAACTCCGGGCAATGAGTGCTAAGACGCTCCTATCGGCTGTTCAAAGAACGGCCACCGGGATGGCGAGGACCAGCAGGGCGATGATCAGATTCCCGAGCGTTATTGCAAATCGGCTTCGTCCCGGAGCCAGAATCCCAGCAATTAAACCCAAGAGTGAAAACACGAGACTGGCCAGCACCATCTCTTCGCCGTCAACCATCGGTAGTCTCATCCGGAGCGCAATGAAGGGGTAGAAGATCATGTAGAGGAGCGATACAAGGGGAATTGCAAATGCAGTCGTGTTAGCCATTACACCTACCAATGCCATTCGCTTCCGCCAAGTAGGAACGCTGTTAGCCTTCCGGTTCCTGATGCAATACCACCATCCTGCCGCGATCATTACAATTTCGAGAAGCAGTACCCCGAAGAAGAGAATGCTTTGGATCGGTACCGGAATGCGATGGGAGAACAGTGACACGTAAACGAAAGCCACAACCAACATGGCAAACAACGGTGCTGTCCTGGATCGCACGATGACCTCAGTGGGAAGTCTAAGAGCTGGCTGATGGTGGGCCAAGTTACCTCGGGAACACCCAACTGGCACAAAATTGCCGTTACACTCAATCGCCGCAACATCAAAACATGAAATCTGATTTCAACAATTAGAATCCGTGTGGCCGCCCTTGAAACTCTTCAACATTCGTATGATCGCAATTATTGTGTTCCAATTCCGAGTCGTAGCTGGCACGCCGCACACTTTATCGATCTGGCCAAGATAACCGATTGTCTTCATGTGACGACGGTACATTCCGAACACGAACTGCCCTTCGGACGCAATCACCCGCACCAGCCACTCCCCGTCTGTAGGAAACGTGACTGGAAGCGACGCCCGGACACCCCCCGCTTTCGACAGGATACTCACGAACCGGACAACATCCGGAGGAGATGGCTGAGTTCCAAACGGGTTCTCCATCTCCAGTCGCATAAGATCGCGGCCTTCGCACATCACAATTTCCCCTTCGAACGGCAGCTTGCGAAGCAATGCAGTACGGAATTCTGCTCGGGATCCAGGTTTACGAACAACGAAGGTGCCCGCAGCACCCACGTTTAGGACATCATAGCCGCTCAGTTCTCGTGCAAGGATGCTGGGGCGAAGCCTTCTGTGCCCGCCAACATTCACACCCCGGAGGAAGACAACAAGAGCCATGCCCCGGATTATGAAGAAAAAACCTAAGGTGCGCTAGAGCAGCCGACGTTTGCGACTACCACATATTTGGGCGCATCGTGTCTGTAGTTGGTGATAAATCCCTGTACATACAAGATCCTGAAAAACCACCAGGTCTCAGAGCACAGAAGGGATTGAGGGAAAAGGGGAAATGGTGCGCCCGGAGAGATTCGAACTCCCGACCTATTGCTCCGGAGGCTGTCCACTGGGCCACGGTCAACGCAAAATCAAGCAGTTGCAGTCGCTCATCGGTGGCGGTGTGCGGCACTATCGGCGCTAACTGAACACATTCTGCACACAGCGGTCTCGCAGTGCCTACGGGGAGGCGACCTCCCTTGAGCCAAACCTTCAGCTCCCTCGATGACAGGATTTGCGGGGAGATCCTTGACGAACTAGCCGTAGCGAAACCGGAGCTCGCATCCCTCCTGCGAGTCGCCATTCATGACCCAAGCATAAGCGCGGAAGATGCCGCGCTCTTAGTAGAGCCGACAGAAGCGGAATCGGCGCTGGGAATCGTGGAACGAATCGTCGTCCGACACGGAAGGATGGCATGAGGAACCAAACGAACAACTCTGCGTCTCCAGCGCCGGTGAATCAGGGACGCCACGAAGCGCAGTGCTCTGTCTGCAAACACCCACAGCGCGCAGAAATTGAGGAGGAATTTTTAAGCTGGAAAAGCCCGGACAAGATCGGCAAAGCTTTCAAACTCTCCCGCGACTCGATCTATCGGCATGCTCGCGCCATGGATCTGATCGAACCCCGGCGTCGTAACGTCAGATGCGCACTGGAACGAATGATTGAACGCGCTGGCGATGTCAAGGTTAACGCCGCTGCGATTGTCTCGGCTGTGGCCACTTACTCGAAGCTCAACGCGCAAGGCCAATGGATCGATCGTCGCGAAACCATAGACCTGAACGATTTGTTCGCTCGAATGACCGAAGACGAGATGCGGCGTTATGCCATCAGGGCAGAATTGCCGACGTGGTTTACCTCGGCTGTGGGCGCTACGCCAACAGCCAGTCAAGGAGGCGGAAATGCAGGATAAACCCTTGAATCTTAGTAGAATCCGTATCGCGCAAGTCGCTACGGGAGTATCCCCCGCAGATCATCCTCTCGGCTCACTGGAATCGCGGGCTATTGCTCGGGTTTTACTGGACCATGTTAGTCGCACCAAGCCGCAACTGTCCCAGTACGAGGAGGACGCGCTCACGATCTATCGCTTCGCCCGGTACTTGTTGCGCGGAAGTGACTTGGACCCAAGCTTCAGCGACGTTCAGAGAAGCGTTGCGTATCAGCGTGGCTGCGAACTAGCTGAGAGGGAGTCCGCGCCCAAGTCCCACAGGAACCCCATCAGTGTTTTCGAGGAATTGTTTGAACAATGCGGCATTGAGCCTCCGCCACGCGATGCGAAGTGGAGGGAGCTTTGTCTCCGGTGTGCCGCACAGGCTTTTCTCCTCCGATGTTTTCAAGAAGCCTGGGAGCGGCAACTGGTTGACCTACCGTTTCCGATCAGAACCGAGATTAAAGGCTGGGATGCGCGGCTGTACCTGCGCCGATCATCAGGGGAATGGACAGAAGAGACAGACGAACTGGTCTGCCTCCAGATACTGGGCCCGACGAAGGAGTATCAGGGATGGCAGCAAGAAATTGAGCGCTTCGAGATGGGTAGAAACGACGGGCAGCAAGTATGCAGCGAAAACTGATTTAGCTGAAAGGTGGCACCCTCTATGAGTTGGCCAAGCCTAACTAATCCGGGACTGCAATACGATCAAGGTCAGGGCACTGATCCGACTACGGGGATGCCCGTTCAGCTTCCTCCCATAGTGAAGTTTTTCAAGAACGCCGCGCTACGCGGCCATCAAGCGGCCTTGGATGAGATGGCGACAGTGCAGCCGGGAACATCAACCATCTCTGGTCCGAATGGCAGTGCGCCTCAGATCCCACAGTCTGGACAGCCAGATACGAATCAGGTGACTGACAACCCCGGCACTTCGTCCATGCCGAGAATGTTCAAGCCTAGCTTTTCTCGGATCACGACGGACGCGCAAGGACTGCCAGCGCCAATCAACCCGGCAGCCGAGACGAAAGTCGGAATGTTGGTCCACGTCTTGGGTGCGGCAGCTCGGGGAGCGCTAGCGGGCTGGGGTACTGGTAATCCAGCCGCGGGCGCGACACAAGCGAGGGAAATCCCATTCCAAGAAGCAGAACAGCATCAGCAGTTATCGCAGCAGCAGGCGCAACTGGCATTGACTCGTTCGCAATCTCAGATGGTTCCGACGCCATACGGCCCTATGGCCGCAGGGATGGCAAGACTTATCTTTCCGGCCATGATTCGAGCTGGAGCGACAACCGGAGCGGCACAGATCGGGGCTACGAGCCGGGAGAACGTGGCGCAGACCGCAGGAGAGAGTCGGGAAAATGTCGCAGACACAGCAGCGCAGAGCCGACAAGCTGTTGCAGGAATCAATAAGCGTTTTATGGCCGTCCCAGGCGTCGGCCTGTTAGATACGCAAGATTCCAGTGGCAAGCCAGCTTTAGTACCAGGCTCGCAGCAAGGAATCAAACTCACCCAGCAGCACCTCGATGTTTACGGATTGCCGCAAGAATTTCTGGGGAAGACGATGACCCTCCAGCAACTTGCACAACTCGAAAGAGCTCAGGCATCGCAGACCGTTCCCGTGATGGGAGCAGCCGGACCAGCCCTAGTCAACAAAAATACCAAAAGGACCACCCCACTAGGCTTGGGCAGTCCAGCTACGCCGACAGCGAAGACGAACGACGCCGCAAGCGCCGAACAGATTGCCAGCAAGATTGTCACTACCGCTGGCGGCGATCCAGACAAAGCGCTACAGCTATTTGACCAAGGCTCTGGGCAGATTACAGACCCCGACCAGATCCGTCTCGGACCCGAAATTCGCAAGGCAATTCGGGCACGGCGCCAGATCAACAAGCCCAAAAGCGCGATCGACAGAATTTTGGAGGGCGATGTCGATGGTGGATTGAGTCAGTTGCAGCCGTCGAATGTGCCCGAAAGGTAAAAGTGC
This sequence comes from uncultured Acidobacteriota bacterium, assembly GCA_963842075.1. Taxonomy (GTDB): domain Bacteria; phylum Acidobacteriota; class Terriglobia; order Terriglobales; family Acidobacteriaceae; genus Sulfotelmatobacter. The sequence goes on from CAWJFA010000033.1 coordinate 209,621, forward strand.
TGGTGTAGGGGAAACCGGATGGCTGACGCGGGCACAACTTGGGATGATGTTTTGACACCATCGCCAGCACCTCCGCAAGCACCTCAAGCGGATGCGGCGCCTGTGGCGGTGCCCGTGGCGCCCGTGCCTGCGGCTAAGCCACCAGTCAAGCGCACCGTGGGCTGGGATGACGTACTTACCACTCCGCAGGGAGCGGCAAAATCCCCTGCACCTCCCGCCGCATCGCAGACCACAGCTTCGAGTGCAGCACCCCAGCAGACAAAACCGAACAACACGGTGGGTTGGGACGACGTGCTAAACGCGCCACCAGTTCATGCCGCACAAACAGCCGTCCCGCCAGTCAAGCAAAGTATCTTTCTGTCGCCCGAGGAGCGCACCGGATCGCACTTGGTTGCTGATCCGAATGATGTAGGGGCAGAGGTCCGCATCGGCAATCTGGTACCGAACGCCGCTATGCCAGCAATGGCATGGTTCCAGAGAAATATCAACGACCCGCTGAACCGGATGGCCACGGCTGGAACCGAGGCTGCGAAAGAAGGCGTCACGTCGCTCGCGGGTGCTGTCAATCTTGCCGCTCATCCCGACAGAGTTGCGGCTTACCTGCCGCATCCCGGCCCAATGCCTCAGTACGAATCGCCCGAGGAGACCGTAGCTCGCGAGCATCCTGTCGCTCTCGGTGCTGCCAAGGGAGTGGCGGGAGTGGCCGGTGGAACAATCTCCGATCCGCGAAACTGGCCCTTCCTTGCGTCCGGTAGCGCGAGACCACTGCTGCAGCGACTTATCTCTGGTGGGTTCGGCGTACAGATGGGCCAAGGCACCATCGAAACCGCCAAAAACCTTTATCAGAACTGGGACAAGCTAACCGCTGAGCAGCGAGCCGAACTTATCACTTCGGGCGGAATCTCCGCAGCAATGACAGGCGCATCGCTGGCGCACGCAGTCAGCCCGATTGACGAGCATGTTCAAACTACCAGCGTGGAACCTGCCCCCGAGGGCGTCAGACCGTCAACCGAAGCCGCTCCCGCGGAACCCGCCCGAGTTGCCCCGCAGGTAGCGGGCAAAACCCCGACAGAAACTCCGATACAAAATGCGGGAAATGCCAGCGCGAAGGCCACAACGTGGGATGACGTGCTCGGACGACTTGAACGGCCCGCAGCAGCGGAACAGCCCGTAGTCCGGGCGGAGCAACGCGGCATTTCCGCAGAAAACGCCCCTCGCGAACAGAAGGCAGCTATTGGCTGGGACGATCTGCTTAACCAGAGTGCCACGACAGAGGCAGCCGAAGAACCTCAGCAGCAAGGTTCTAAATTGATAACGAATGATAACGTTCGGCAGTCCGCAACCCCGATCTCAACCGCGCGGCAGCCTATCGCTCTGCACAACCAAGAAGCAACACCCGGCGAGTACGGCGCAGAGTCCGCAGTGAAGACGCCGACCAGTGATATTCCCGCGAAATACAAACTCGTGGAAGCCTCAGACTTGCAACCCTCCCACAATGCCGAAACCTTTGCACCGAATCCGAACTATCCGCCCGGAGTGCAGGAGCGCGCGTACCAGACCAGCAAAGAGGCACAGAATCGCGTCATTCAGCAAGCCCAAAACTATGACCCGCGTTACACGGTGAACACGAACCCTGACGCGGTGAATGGTCCGCCAATCGTCACGCCGGATGGGACGGTACTCGGCGGTAACAGTCGAACGATGAGCACACAGCGACTCTATGCCCGAGGCCAGGGCGACGATTACCGTAATTATCTAATTAACAACGCGCAGCAATTCGGGATTGACCCGGAAGCCATCGACAAGATGAAAAATCCTGTTCTGGTGCGTGAAATTGCCGCGCCCGCTGATGTTGAGGCAGCCCGGCGCCTTGGTTCGGAACTGAATAAAAACATGACCGGCGCTTTAGGAGTTAGCGAGCGAGCTGTTAGCGCCGGCAAGTCGATTACTCCGCAAAGCCTTACGGCAATTTCATCTATGCTCGATGACTTGGGACCGGATTCCAGCATTCGAGATTTACTCCGCGAGCGCGGCCGGGATGTGATGTCCCTGCTGACCCGAGATGGAGCAATCACTGATCGCGAAAGACCTCAATTCATCGATACCGCATCTGGCGGACTCAGCGAGGAGGGGAAACAATTCGCTGAACGCGCATTGCTCGGGACTGTCGTGGACGATCCAACCTTGATGGAACGAGCGCCCAAGTCGGTGCTCAATAAACTCGATGGCTCGCTTGCTGATATTGCGTCGATCGCGCCCCGCTCCGACGAATACAATCTACTGCCACTGGTACGGGAGGCTGTTGCGGAACATGCCGACATTGCCGCTCGTGGATCGAACGTAGAAACCCATCTAGCGCAACCGGGAATGTTTGGCCCAGAGCGTAATGCCGCCGTGGATGCCATCGTGCGCAAGCTGGCGGAGAAGCCCAAGGACGTGCGCGCGGCCTTCCGCAGCTTCGCCCAGGATGCGAATGCAGCGCAGCAAGGTCAGGGATTTCTTTCTCTCATGGAACCCCCCACGGCAGCCGAGGCTTTCAATCATGCCTTTGGGGCGAAGCTTGCCCCAGACGAGTACGAACGGGGTGTTTTACAATCGTTAGAGCGCGAGGCGGCGAAAGGAACCGAATATGCAAAAGCCAAATCCAGAGCGACGGTGGAAACTGCTCAGCCTGATGCGGGTGTACACGCAGAGCCGGCCAGACCAGCGCCCCCAAGCGCTTCGTCAGGAACTGAACCGACAGACGCAGAGGTCGCAAAAGCCAACCGCTCCCTCTTCCCGTCAGCCCATGGTGCAGTAACAGGCGAAGGCAGCACACTGGCTGCCCATACTCCGTTTTCCCTAGCAAAGATTGCGCTCGATCGGCTGAATAAATTCTACGACGAGAAAATCTCCGAACCCCTTCTCCAGAATGTCCTCAAGATGGGCCGCACACATCCGGAGGTCGAGCGTGCAGACCCGGACTTAGCCGACAATCTGCGGCTCCTCGACAACGCGCCGAAATATTTCCGCCAGAAGGCGCAGGCCATCATTCGCAACGTGACCAACGGCCTCAGCCGTGATCAGGAGCGGCTTTTCACCTTAGCCGCGGACGCCGACAGCCGAGAAAATCTCCGCCTGAACCACCCTGCAGAGTACGAGCGGGCGCAAAGGGATTCGGCAATTCAGGCAGCTTTGGGGAAGTACCGACCCGAAGAACGGAAACTGACCGAAGCCCGCGAAGCCATGGGCGGACAAACCATTGATGACGACTATCTTCGTCGCGTGTATGACAAATATACCGCTGGGATCGGGCAACGCGAGAGCCCCGGCAAAACCCAGACTGGATTCGACCGCGTAATCCGACCGCAGAGACCCGACGCGCTGGGGCGCGAAGCGGAAGCAGAATACCACTATCAGAATGGGCTGCATGAGTTCGGGCCGGCTTTCGGAACGAAGTATGTAGCGACCATGATCAAGGCACTTCGCGACCGGACAGCTCGAGATTTTCTTGCTAAGGCCACTGCGCTTGAGCCTGGGGATGCACCGCCGCGACAGATTGAATACAACGGGAAGATTTATTACTCTCCCGACACTGAGCACGACATGCGCGAAGCCGGAATGCGCAACGTCGAAACCTACAGCACGTATAACCCAGACCGCTACCCGGCCAAACAGACAGACCAGCGGAACTTGCCATTCGCCGCGAGCCGCTACCTTGGGCCGCGAACCGTAATTGATGCGCTCAGCGGACAGGACGCGCAAGGCGTCAGTGATCCCAGCGCAATTAAGCGTTTCTTCCAAGAGCAAACTGTCGGCCTGGGCTTCGGCGTGCCACACATGGGAAATATTCTCCGCCGAGTTACGCAGAGCGCATCGGGAGGAGCTATCAATCCCGTGGGATGGGTTCGAGCGCTGAAAGTGGCTTTCAGTCAGGAACTAAAGTCGCGGGGAATCAGCGGAGTGGAAGACCCGACATTCGACCGGCTAGCAAAGTTCGGATCGATCGCGAGCGACAGCGAAGTATCGTCATTCAAGAAATATATCGGTGGCAACCTGAACCCGGCGAACTGGATGCGGCCCTTGAGCAAGATTGGACACGACATTCTGTTTAAGCCTGGCGCTCTCGATCAAAGGGCGCGGCTTTACATCGCGGACCTGATTAAATCGCAGCACCCCGAGATGCGTGATTCGGAAATCGCGCAGGCCATCAATGAACAGTTAGGCAATTACAACAAGGCGAACTGGACGAAGACGCAGGCGCAACTTTCCAAGTTCATGCTTTTCCCCGGCTGGGATCTGTCGTCCGTAAATTGGGTAGTCAGGCACCCGATCAAGACCAGCGTACCGCCAGCGCTTTTGGTGTGGGCCGCGAATCGAGCAATTAACTCCCTCGGTGGCAACCGCGAGTCAGAGAAAGACGACTTCTCCGCGATCCACGCGGGGAATCGGGCGTTCAATTTGAATCTGCTTCGAGAACCCCTTGGCACCGCAGCTGGTGGCCCTGCACTTCGTTTCGGTCGCGCAATGGTGGAAGGCAAGACTCCCACGCGAGCGGTAGGCGAGGCGAGCCATGGACTCACTTCGGACATCACGCTCCCCTTGGGAATGTTGCGCCCTGACCTGGGGGCAGCGGTTGAACTAGGAACCAATCGGCGGACGTATTGGCAGCTCGCAGGAAATTTACAAACCCGGCGATTTCGCGACTCCGGGGCGCGTCTGCCTAACGTAGGACTCGAAAAAATTGCTACGCATGCGGTGACTCGATTGTTGCCACAGGTGGAACGTGCAGGCGAAGCAACAGACCGCACCGGAAGCTGGGACCCGGCGCGATTCGCTGGGGGAAATCTGAGGCGTCAACAATTATCGCGTCGATGCCGAGGACCGCTTACATACGAAGATGGCGACAGCCAGCGAGTACGATCAAGCGAAACTCGCAATTATGCATCAAAACCCGGCCGCGCTGAGAGGCATGTTGGCCGACGATCGAGATGCTGCGGTGTATCTCAAATTTCGCCCCTACATTCAACAGTCGCTCGGGCAACTGAACAAAATCGACCAAGCCAAACAACTGATATCGACCAGCAACGCGCCGCCAGACAAGAAGAGCGCCGCTATCGCTGCACTCGACAATGCGAGAGCACAAGAAATAGTACAGGCGGACAAGGTAGACCGGGCCGTCGATATGGTTTTAGCGCACGTCCATGGGCGCCAGCGGCAGCCTGGGGGCTCGCGGAGTAGAAACGAGAAGACCACGAAGGAGATTTATGGACGTGATTCTGGTGCTCATCCTGTTGGCGTTGCCATTGTCGTTGATGGCCCAAGCTGGGTATATCAATCGGCGTAGAAACCGGCGGCGAAGCGTTGCCGCCAATCCAAACTCAGCTAAAGCAGCGCTATGAAACAACAGGAATGGGGTGTAGTGACGCATTTCCCAGCCCGGAGTGACGCATTACGGCAAAATCGAGGGGTTTCGGTTGATGAATCAGAGGCTCGGGCGTGTGCGGGCTGCGGGATAGGTTTTGTCCCGTCCCGCCCTTGGCAGAGGCAGTGCAGCCCGCGTTGCCGTCAGCGTACCTATGTCGAAGAGGAAAGCCATCCTGCCGATTGGCTACTATGGCACCTGATCAAGGGGCTATTTCTCGCGTAGCGTCCACCGTCATTAAAACGGCGCGCACGCCAGTACCTGCGAAAGTTCCCTCGGGCAATTCTTCCCATTCCGTGCTGAGTGGTTGCAGGGTGGTATTCTGGCGCGGCCCATTGGCGCATATAGCGACGAGCCGCCCTCCTGGCTTCAGGAAAGTAATTGCGTGCTGGATATGCTTGATGTCGCTCGCGTTCTCGAATGGGGGATTCATCAGGATGCGCTCGAACTTGCCGAGATCGCCGTTGCACTCTAGAAAGTCTTTAGGATGCACGCGGCTTGCGCCCAGACAATCCAGGAACGCCAAACGATGTGCCAGCGAAGAATTGACCTCGACTGCCGTTATCGCACAGCGTCCTGCTTTTCCTTCGGCCATTGCGAGCCGGATCGCGTTCACAAGTGCGCCCGTCCCAGCGCTAGGTTCTAACACTTCTTGGCCGTCTTCGATCTCCGCAAGTTCAACCATCTGTGCCGCAACGTTAGGCGGAAGTCGGAAACAGTTGAGGAGCTACGGCGACTTGGACGCCAGTCTTTAGCCGGTCTTTGAGATCGTCGAACTTAGCTGCTTCCGGTTCCGGAGCTCGCGGCGTGTAATGCAAATCGCGCATTTTGATCTCTTTCGGCGCTGGCAGGCTCTTTCGCGTCTGGGGGAGTATGGACTTTACTGTCCGTCAAGAACACGCAAACCAGCGCGTGCCGGATCATCGCCGTTCTGACTCGGTGTGAGTTGCCTACAACGCGAGTTCCTTTATAGTCGTTGTGAATCTTCGCATACTCCTCCTGCGTCATCTGCACTTGCGGGTAATGCAGCATCTCGCCACGGTTCCATTTGTTCTCGATGTCGAGGCCAGCCGGCGCGAGGTAGTTGCAGAGGGGTAGTTGCGCGGCTACTGACTTCGGCTTCGGCTTTAATAGGTCGGTGGCTCCCTGCTCGGCCAGCATGGCGCGTTCATACTCCAGCCGGTTTTCGCAGTGCTTAATCCATCGGCTGTAATACTTTTCCAGTGCTGGCAGGGCTGAGACAGGAACCCAAGAACCGCCGCGGCCTCCGCGTGGGGCGCACCATGCGTGCGGGACTTTTGGCGCGTCGGCTGGATCGTTCCAGCGCTGCTGTAAAATCATGGGCTGTTTTGGGTCCGGCGTGAATTTTGCGCGATAGACGCGAATGTCGGATTCCAATCCCTTGATGCGGCGGGCGCGAACGGCGGGAAGTTCCTTGTACTTCGCGTGGCGAATCGCACTAGCCGCGCGTTCCGTCCAATAGGTCGAGGTCTTCCACATCTTGACAGCCTTGCGCATGCCGTTCTCGATCTTCTCCGCATCTCGGCGTGCGTGCTTCTCGCTGTGATGTCCTACGAGGATCGGTTGTCCGAATGGGATGCCGTTGCAATGCGGTTAACGGCTGCGTGTGCGGCCTCGGCGTCGGCCTTGCGGTTGTCGCTGTACTCCTCGAACCGCTCCGCGCGTTGTTCCTGGCGATCCATGAGGCTTGTGTCTTCGTCTCCAATCTCGCCGCACAGTTCAGTCAGCAAATCTTCGCGGTCTGGCGTCCACATCGGCGCAACGAAAATTGCCTGTCTGGGCGCCCACTTGAACCCCGCCGCCTTGACTCGGTTGTAAGTCTCTTTATCTAGCCGGGTAGTGATGATAGGCGGAGTTTGTTGTCTTCGGGTGAGTAAGTCGCGGTCATTCTTGAGTAGCCGGGTGCGTCTGTGTCGGGCATAGTGAATTGTTCTCCTTTGTCTGGGTTAGCGGTCATAGTCGTTACTCCTCGTTTGGTGGGAACATCTCAGCTTGCGGGCTTGCTTCGCTGCCACGGAACAGAGGCGAAGAGACCTACGGTCCCAGCCACAGCTTCAATGCTGCCCTTGGGTGCGAGTAGTTCGGCGGTCAATTCCGCTTGAAGTTCTTGGGCGCGGGCTGTAGCGCGTTCCTGCTCAACGTGTTCCATGCCGGGTAGAGGCACAGGAATGCCAATCAATTGGTTGGCTGGGCGTTTCGCTCTGGTGCTCACTGGGCAGGACTCCTTCTAGCGTCTATATTAGTATCACCGGACCCCCTGCGGTGTCAAGAATATTCGGCATTGTCTTAAATATGGTGCATTCACCGCACCCCCTGTGCTAGTCTGCCGTTGTGATGGACCACTATCCGAAATTGCAATTGACGCCGGCGCAGTTAGCTGTTGCTAGGGAACTGGGCGAATCGGGGGCAAGACAGGAGCAGCAAAGCTTTCCGCCGAGGAGCGGCGGCGCAGCGCGATTAGAGCTTCAAAGGCTGCCGCGAAAGCTAGAACACTGAAGGCAAAACAGCGGAAGGCTGCGGCGAGAGGGCCCTAAGGCTCAAGGCTAATGGGAAGCTCTCGCATATAGCGTCTCTAGTGGGATATGAACCAAAACGCGCCGGATTCGCCTAAGTCAGAGGGGGGGGCCCCGATGAAGCGCACGTGGGAGATCATAGGGGTAGGCGATGTGCCGGGCAGCTTCAAATGGTACCAGGCGCTGTTCGGTCAGCCTGGTCACCCTTCCTGCCCATGATTACTTTGGGCAAATCCTCGATTCAGATGGAACTGTTTTGCTCTGCCTCCACGAGTGGGGCGCCCACGAGCATCCCTCATTGATGAGCCCCGATCACGGGACACCCGGCAACGGGCTCTTGTTGTCTTCCGTGTCGATGATTTCGACCTGGCGCTTCAAAGGGCACGCTCCCTCGTCACTCGGCTCAAAGAGGAGCCCCACGTGAATCCGAACACTCAAACCAAGGAGTTCTCGCTCCGAGATCCGGACGGATATTACGTTACGATCAGTGTGCTCTCTGCGGCCTGACAAGGCGCTGCAGCTGCCGAGCGCGCCGCCAGAGAAAAAGAGAAGAAGTAACTGGCGTCTTGATTATCTTGATTATCTTGATTATTTAAAGGCTTTTCAAGATCAATGCCGTATGGTGGAAAAGAGGGAGCGGCTCCGCGCCGCCGCGTTCGAAAAACAAGTGCTTTTCGAACGTCAAGAACCGCAGTTGCGGCTGATCTAGAAACAATGACTTGCGATTGCTGCTTTCGAAGGGTTTTGGGAACGCCCTAGTATTGGGCGCGGTGTGTTCGCTTTAAACGTTTCAGAAAAAAATGGGTCAAGTCCGTCGAGAGTGGGGGAAAATGGACTGGATTTGAAGTGAATTGCCCCGAAGATACAAAGAGCGCGATCGACGCGCGCCGATTCCCTCGGTATGAGATCGATACGGAGGTCGACGTTGCCACGTTCGGAACTAGTGACGAGCGCCTCATGCGAGGGCGTTCTCTAACATCAGCGAGGCCGGAATGGCTGGCTTATTCGTGACCGGATGGCCTGCAGGCACGGCAGTCACTCTCAAGTTTCCGGTGCCAGTTGCGCGCGGTCCGCTCAGCAGGTGCAGTTGTGCGCAGCGGCTCGGACCATCGCTACGGATTTGAATTTATGGAACTGAATCCGGCCCAACGCGAGATCATCAGCAAGACCTGTAAAACTCTTGCGCTCCTCCAGAGAACTGTTTCCGAAAGCATTGCGGACGGCACTAGCGGTCCGTTGACATCAGCAGTTGCCAGTGACAAACTCTACCGTCTCTAATCCCTTCTCCAGAAGGAAGTACTGATACGTTGACCGACCGCATTGGATTCATCACCCATCAAGGTAAGCAGATTCCTGGTCGTGGACCTGTCAAACTGTTCCTCCGTCGAGGTCCAAAATATTATCCGAGCACTTCCGGAACTTGTGACCACCCGACCTCGCGGCCCCCGTCTGATACTTTCCGATTTCACCGGAGCATCATTTGACCAGGAGGCTAGTCGGGCCATGAAGGAAAGTGCAGTTTTCGACAAGCCCTACATCAAGAAATCCGCATGGGCGGGAGTGGAACACTTCCCTAGGCGTTCTCTGAGGACATAAGGAGCTTCTCTCGTCGCGAATTTCCCACTTTCAAAACCCGCGAAGAAGCTCTGACTTGGCTCACGAAGGACTGAAACTCCGGATCATCCTTGCGCAACGGACGGCGAGTACCGGCCGCTATAGAAATGCCGGGGCATTTCTGGAAGACCTCGAAATACACTTGTCGGGTGGAAGCTGGATTCTGGTTTGCTCGTAGACCCAGGCGGAAACTTCGCGAAATGTGCCGACTAGGAAATCGACATTGAGATGGGATTCGTCAGTCAGCGTGAAATCAAGATCCTCGGAGAAGCGGTACGTTTCGAAATAACACTTCTTGAGACAGGTTCCGCCTTTGAATACCCACTTGTCCGCGAGCGCCGGATGGTTGAAGATGCCGGCAAATAAGCCACCCGAGCACGTAGTCATTTCACAGATACCCGGCGACAAGGGGTTGGCCCAATCGTGCCGCCAACGCCTACACTGTCAAGGCAGCACGAAATCGACTTTGATTCGGGTTTGAAACTGCACCGCTCGACCGTTTTGCACAAGGGGGTTGAAACGCCACTGGAGAACCGCATCGGATGCGGCGGTTGCCAGCGTCGAGTTGCCGCTAATCACGGTAAGTTGCTGCACTACGCCATCCTTGCCCACCTTGGCTTCCAAGACGACCGGGCCTTGAATGTGTTGCTGCCTCGCCGCCTCTGGATACTCCGGTTCAACCCGTAGTTGCACGTTTGCTTTTCCCCGGGAACCCAGCGCCGGATCCGGGGCGGATGGCTGGCCGGGGGCCTGAGAGGGATCCGGAATGGGCTCTCCAGATTTCGGGCTGGAGGGGCCCACCTTTTCCAACGGTTTCAGCCGGAAGATGACTTTTCCGTTCTCGAGAACCACCAAACTGTCGGAGGGCGCTTCGGGGCTTCTGGCCTTTGGGGGGATTGGAGGCGGAGGGTCTCCGATCGGTCCGCCCATTCTCCTCGGGTTGCGCGGGAACAGCATCCGGCTTTGCGCTGACTAGTGGCGGCGGTCCTTTTGTGTTCGCAGCTCCCCGCACGAACTCGGCCGAGCATCCAGCCCAGCAACAAAGCCAGAGCAATCACCAGAATGACCAGCAATAGGTGTCCACGGATCACGAAACCGGAAT
>CAWJFA010000034.1:0-244914 GCA_963842075.1 uncultured Acidobacteriota bacterium
ATTTCTTCCAAGTTCCACCCAGCAAAGAGAGTTGCAAAGCATCGGGCTGGTCATTACATGATCCCCTTCGTGCCCGGACTGGGCGGTCTGGGTGTCACATAGGTGTCATTTAAAGCGGTTTCGAGTTTCTGCATCGCGGCCTTGGCGTCTTCGCTCACCGTCTTGATGTAACAGGCTTGTGTAACCGCGACGTTACTGTGACGCAGGATTCGCTGAATCACTGAATCGTCTACGCCAAGGCGATTAAGGTTGGTCGCAAGGCCGCGGCGGAAAGCATGCCAGCCGCGCCACACAGGCAGTACCTTATTCCGTTCGTATTGATGGGTTGCTCTGCCGTGCTCCGATTCTGGCTTGCTACAGATCTCGCAAACCTCAAGCGCCGGCAGAATGACCCTGGGCAGCAAGCTGTCGGGATCGATCGCATTGCCAGCCCCGTTGGGAAAGATCGGCCCTGTTTTCGGTTTTCCGAGGCGTGCGCGATGCGCCTCGAGTTTGGTGGCCAGTTTCGGAATGATCGGGATCGGCGCCTTGCTCTTGCGGCTCTTTGGGTCGGTCGTAATCCCATTCCAGATCGAACGCGCGATTAGCAACTCGCCCTCCCGATAATTTTCCCAAAACATGCCACGCAATTCGCCTCTGCGTGCGCCAGTGAAGGCCGCGGCAGCAATGAGCGTAGAGGCAGGCTCGGGGACTGCGTCGATCATCGTAAGAACCTCTTCGAGGGAGTAAGCGTGTGTCTCGTCCGCTGGTCGAACCTGGGGCAGAGAGGTTTCGCGTACGGGATTCGCGCCCTCGTAATAGCCTTGCTGAACGGCAAGCCGGAAGATCCCAGAAAGGAAGCTCTTGATGTGCTTCAAAGAATTAATATTGAACCGATTCGTTTTCGCCATAGCTTCTAAGATCGCCTGTACGTGGCGGGTTCGGGCGTCTCGCGTCCAGAGCCCTTCACCGAATGGCTTGATCTCGCCCCATAGCACTTTGTAGCCGCGATATGTAGACGGCCGCGTCCGTTGCTCCGAGTGAGGAAGGTAAACGGACTCGACGAACGCGGTAAACCTGACTGCGGTTTCCGGTGTAAGGGTAGGTTGATTGATTTTGGCCAGAAACGCCTTTGCTTCTGATCTGGCTTCTTTCTTAGAGATGTCGCTGACGCAACCGAGTTGTTTCGCCAACCGCTTGCGTTCCAGTTTGCCATCGGTGACGCGGAAGTCCGAATAGCGGACGTACCACATCCCACTTTTCGCATAAATCGTGCCGAGTTGTTCTCTCCTCCGCTTCATTTGGTTTTTTTCTCCTTCTCCCATCTGGCTTTTGCCGCAATTCGCGCAATTTTGCTGCGCTCGTCAGCCGTAAGCTTCTGCTCCCGAGCGTTCGCACCCTTGCGCCCTATAGCGGAGAGTGCAGAGGCCGACTGAGTCTTAGCCCTGGCCTTTCCGCCTTTCCTACCAAGCGCTACTGCGTGTGGATCTTTCATCATTTGCTAATCTACCGCTAGGCTGGCATTAGATCAAGAACGAAGAAGATAAGAAACGAGGCGTTCAGCGTCTGCGCTTTTCCCACCATTCCAAGAGTGACGGAGAACCCCATTCAAATCGCACATAGCGCCCGAGTTTTACATGGGGGATGGGGTCATTGGCATAGCCTTCTCGCGTCCAGTTCCGAATCCAAGTCTGAGGAACCTGCCAGCGCTTAGCCAGCTCACGCGCATCGATAATCTCATCCAGACGCTGCGCATTGATGCGGCTGTAAGTGTCCTTTCTTTCGGTGGTGTTCTGCATCGTATTATCCTTCAAAAACAATTTTTTTCTTCGCGAAACCCGCGACGGTTTGAGGGCGTTCAGCGGCGCGGACCAGTCAAGGGCGCGGAGTCGTTCCCGCGTTCATCGGAGACCCTTGACGGGGAGCACCGCTGGAATAACGCCGGTTTTGCAGAAGGCGCGGGTTGAGTGGGGAAAAAAATGGAAAGAAAAACGTCTTCGGCTAAGAACACCAAATTGGAGAGGGGCTCGGCAGTGAAAATGTCGACTGCTTATCTCCAAAACCTACACATATTCAGCATCGTCGTAAATGTATGTTGCTCGATATCAATCAATTATCACCAGACAAAGGGGACATTAGATTCCGGCGTGGTTCTCACCAGAAGGATACAAACAACTCTACAAAGCGACACGAACGCGTGCGCATGAGCCAAAGAAACGAGGCTTTCAACTGGGAAGTGGAACAACTTCATGACTGTGTACCCTTTGCAGTCAACAGTCAGCCCTACCACACGGGCGTAGTGGAATGGCATACGCAGCGGACTTAAGGAAAACTCGATTGCTCGCCTGGGAGAACGGCGATGCAGAACTGCTCAATTCGGGGAAACCTCAAATGGCGATCCCGAGCTAAGCTCGGAGAAATCCCAACTGGGAAAGGTGTAGAGACTGGACGGGCGGCACCTAAGCTCTGGAGCTTCCCCCTTTCCTTGGTTTCGCGAGCGCCGCCGGCCAGCCCAACCTTAGGAGTGCGGGTCGGCTCCCCGGACACGACGGCCCGGCGCTCAGGGGACGCACCAGAGGCCGTCGGGCGGATATCTCCACGACGATTAGGCCGCCGTCGCTAGGTCGCAGCACACTGCCCAGATTCATTTGGGTTATTTTCCTCCAGCACTATACAGTCGGAGCCAGCTCCCGACTAAGCTCAACACATGACAAAATGCTCCGCCTACCGACCAGCTTCCCACGACGACTGAGAAAAAAACCGCGAACCCACACCACCGGAGCGGGCTTGGGAGTCTCCAGATTTCCGAAGCGCCTTGCCGTAGGCTGATTCCAAAGAACAACCATGCGAAAAATACGAAAAGAAGAACTCCTACGAAGGTGACGAACCCTTCACGGAGTCCGCTTTCCAGGTCGTCCAGAAGCTTTTCCGGCACTCGGAACAGCCTGTTTGTTAGCGCTCGAAAGGCGGTCGAGGTCCGCGCGTAAATGTGAGATTTGCTCATTCGCCTTCTGGAGATCACCCCTACTTTCCGCGACCTGTCGGCTCAGATCACTGTTCTGTCGATAGAGATTTGCACCAAATGCTAACAACGAGAGCGTCAGCGAGAAAAAAGCAATCAGAGCACCGATTCCCAGCTTTTGCCACGTCCCCACATTTTCTCTCATCTCGAACAGAGAGCTGACTATCTTGTGACTCTTGCGCGTTCCGAGAGGAGTAAGCTCAGCCGCTTTATAGAACGAATACGTGTCAGATCCATCGCTCGTCAGTTCCTTGTCCTTTGCGTTCCCAATAACGCTCTTTCTCTGCTCCAACGGTCGATCGTCTGAAAAAAGAGCAGTGGTTTTTTCAAAGTCGATCGTTGCAAACGGAGCTCCCCTCTTAATCGTCAGGTCTACGTTCGTGAGGTTGTACAAAGGGCAGGACAGATAACCAATGAAGCCCGGGTCAACCTGTGGACCAGTTCCCAGTAGAACCCCGTCATAGACCCAGTTCACCCTCAGGTTGAATCGGGCGAGGATGTAATAAGGAAGGTCGAGTTTCTCTCGCGCACTGACAAAAATAATCGAGTTCTTTTGGAACACGAATGAGTCGTCTTTTTCCGTAAGGTGACGCTCGTTGCCCTCACTGTCAACGAAATCGTCCCCTATCGTCAAAGTGTAGGAGGCTGGTCGAAGGTTCTTATCTTTGTATCCCTCACAAATGAGCAGCCCAGCCTCCGAACAAAACTCGTGAATTCGATTCGACAACAAAATCCCCCGATCATCTGGATGTGGATCTATGTATTTCCATTGTTCATGCAGCGAGGAGTCCACTTTGCTTTCTCCCTTCGCCCAGAGGTTCACAAAAATCGTCGCGACACAACATATTCGAAAACGTAACTGTCAATTTGAAAGCACCGAGGAACCGAAAAATGACTCGACTTGGCTCGGTAAGACGATTTCACCGAGCGATGGACCCACCCCTAAGAAGCTGCACGAGACTCCGCTCTCTGTTTCAAGACGAGTCACGAAGCCTCTCGCTTCTGAGCTTAGGTCCCTTGATTGTTGGACTCCGCGGTTGCGTGCGTCGAGATAATCCAGCCCATTGATAGCCAGCTGAGTAGGTCTGTTGACAGTTACGGCTCTCTTGGCCGCTTCCCAATCAAATCTCCCCACCCTTCGCAGTTTCTTGCTCACCGTCGTCATTTCTTGGATTGGGTGCGGGTACCCGCTTTCTTGCTGCAAGACTTCCCATGTGATCTCATCTTTCATCGGTCCAGCCTGTTCGCCTGCCACTCTGATCGGGAACGTTCGCAAAACAAGAACGACTTCGGTAACGAGCTGTGGGCTCAGGCCAACTTCACTCAAAAAGCTAGCAGCCGTAGTATCGCGGGACGTTGCCTTCGGATAGCTATCGGAATGGTAAAGAGATAGCCCGAAACCCTGTGTACCCTCGACAAGAACTTTCTTCCCTCGGTCCAAAGCAACGTTCGCTTCCTCGCTCACATTCGTGATTAGATCAGCCAACCACGGTACATCGCGGGCAAATTGTCCTGCCAGCTTCACGTCCGCACCACGCAATGCACGTCTTGCCACGGCAGACCCAACGCCACAAAGGGTAGAACTTAGCCGATCGCGAAGCTGAAGCTGTGATTCCCGCACTCGGTCGTTGTGCTCGATGATCATGGCATTCCGGTCCACGCCGACACGTTTAGGATCTAGTCGCAACAAATCGAGCTCGTGCTTCAAGACTTCCAAGTCAATCAACGCACCTGCTGGAACCAGGAGTCGAGTCTCCCGCCGGATATAGCCGGTCGGCAGTTGGCGCAGCAGGACTGTCCTGCCGTCATCAGCAACGAATGTGTGTCCGGAATTCGGCCCACCGCAGCGAATGCAAATATCAATTTCTTCCTGACGTGTGAGGAAGGCAGAAATCTTCCCTTTGCCCTCTCCACCAAATTGCCCGCCTACCACCACCCAGAGACTCACCTTGGACCTCCTGTCCGGATTCTGTCTAGTACATCGTCCACTTTGGAATAGAGGTTCTTCATCAAGCCTTCGTTGTCGAGTACAGCGAACGCCCTGTCGCGCAAAGAATCAATCTGTTGTTCCACCGGATGCGAGTCTGCTCGACAAAAGTCGTCCAGTGTGGGGTATCTGCGCTGAAGCCGTCTCCAGCGCATTTCCGGAGGGCTATCGACGTACATCAGAAAGAAATGAGGGCTGAACGCGCGGTTAAGGCTTTCGAAGTCCAGTGAATGCCGCAACCCATCGACGGCGCAGTTGGACTGCACTGGGACTTCCGAAATCAAGCGAGCGTTGAGTTCTGCTTGCATGCCCCCTGCCATCACTTCCCAGCCGACTACTTGGAGGTGGGCCTTGCTCTCCGGATCCTTTGCACGCCAATCCGAGAGCACCTGACTGTAGCGAACATATGAAAATCCGTGCTGCGATTCTAGGTACTTGCCGACTGAGGTCTTGCCCGCCCCGATCCGCCCCGTGATCCCGATGACCAGCGGATCACCCTGCCGCTGCTGAGAATTCTGGTTGGGCATTGACCGGGCATTCTAAACCATCCACCCCACTCATAGGAATCTTGTCCAAGCCCGTCGCGGCAAGAATGTCAGCTAGCTTCCGGTAATTGATCCGCAAGGACCTGGGCACGATCAGGTAGCCCTCGGCCGCGTTGCCCAGCGCGATGTAATCATCGGCCAGGTAGAAGAGCCCAACCAACGCCGAAGTAATGGCATCGACCTCGTCGTGCGTGACCTTGCCATGCAGAAAATTGCCTTTGATGCCGGCCCGAGACAATCCCCACTTCAGCTCCTCCAGACTTGAGCCCTTGCGTGGAATGCCAAGCAGATCCTGAGCTGCACCAGGGTAACTCTCAATAACCCTTAATCCCGCAGCGCGGAGCCTCTGAGTCAAGCGCATTCCCCGAGTGGTTAGGCCCTTCATGGTCGGGAGCAAGCACCAAAACACTGAAATGCCCATCCGCTTCAACGCCAGTTCGCACTTGCGGTAGATAGGCCGACCGGATGGGATGTCTGGGTCCTTCCATCCCTCGGGCAATGAAAGGGGCGAATCTATCGACACAAGGTCCGGTCGAGCAGCGACGGTTTCATTGAAGAGCTCGTCGTCTGTGCTCAAACTCTTGGTTGCTGCCTGTGCCCCTTCCATTAGCGCCCAGCCCGTCGCCCGCTTTGCGCTGCCCGTCAGATCAATTCCAACCACCCGGCAGGGGGCTCCACAAGGGTCCGGGCACCTCTCCAGTAGACGAACTACCAAATCGCTCGGATTGGTGGCCGGAGCCACGCGCTTGCCATGTCTTCGCGCCTTTGGCAACTCGGAGACGCCTGCGAACACGGACTTGCGCGAATCCTTGAGGAACTCGTCCGTTTGGATCGATAATCTGTCGTAAGCGACTTCCATGATCGCTTTCAGATGCACCACATCCTCGGTGTTGTACTGGATAAGCGATCGAAGCGCATTGTTGTCACCTCGCAGATACTTCGCCCAGAGAACGGTGGCGTCGTAGCCGGTCAAGTCCTCAACCTCAGCCGCGCGGCGCAAGCCCAATGCCGCTTCTATTGCCTTCAGGCCGCCCTTCATTCCCAACTTGCGCGTAACCCACCGCAGGTCGATGTGAATCGGTGGTAGAACCAGGTCCGGAAACGCCAGCTTCAAAAAGCGAAGGTCAAACCCGGACCCGTTGAACGTGACGACTACGGAGTACTTCTGCAGGTGTTTTGGCATGTCCTGCAGGTTTTCTCCATCAACGAACAGTTGATATTGCCGCCCATTGTAAAGCCCAACCATTGTGACCGTGTCGAAGACCGTGGAGAGCCCTGTGGTCTCAATATCGAGGTAGACACATTCGTCCGCAAATTCAGGAAAGAGCCTCCATGCTTCCCCAAGTGCGGAAAGACGCTCGAAGAATGCAGCGTCTTTCTGTTTCACGGCTTCACGCGAGCGGGGAATGTAATCGTCCAGTTTTTGCTGGAGACGCGTTGAAACGTGGCCGAACCGCTTTTCAAAGCGGTCGGCATCGTCCCAACTATGAATGCCGCTGGCCCAGAGATCCCGCTCTGTCAGCTTGCCGACGCCAGGGATGTGAATAAAGGTCTGCTGGAGCATTTCGAACTCACGTCAACTAAAGGTTACATGGATTGTCAACTAGAGTTTACGTCAACTTTAATTGACATCCTAGAGAAATTTTACTAATGTCGAAGGCGAATTTTGTATGAAAAAACACTCACCACGTGACAAAGCCTTCATGAAGGTATTTGCCGATAAGCTGCTTAAAGCACGCGAGACGGCCAAGAAAATCGACGGAGTCTCATACGAGGAGTTTGCGCAGAGGCTCGGTGTCACACGGGCCGGAATCCACAAATACTTCAATGAAGAGAATGTTCCTAGTCTCGACATCTTGGAGCGCGCCAAGGCTTTGGGAGTTGAGGTGAAGTACGGCGACCTAGATGCTGGCCTCATAAAAACACGCGCGAAGAAAGACAACGCCTCTCCAGAAGCACAAATGATTTTGCCGCTGGCGATCGAAAACCTGACTGATCAGAACATTACTGTTGAGGTGGGTCGCAAGAAACCAAACGCGATCGAACTCAACGTGACGATCAAGTTCGCCTCAAAGCAGTCCCGCTCTTAGCGCTACCCTTACGATTGCCTTTGCTAATCGCGATCAGGCTTGCCTCAGACAATCGGGACGGCCTGCGCTTCGCTGCGGGATGCGACCATCGAAGTAGAGTGTGTCCGGGACACCAATCGAGGCGGTCGGGACAAGTGGCGGAAGCCATAGGTTTTGACGTATGGCTCGCAATCTTTATCCTAAGTGAATGCAACCGACCGTCGCCTCGGCGGCGTAGGGGCTTATACCGTGTTGCCAAACGTCATTAAATGTGACTAAGTAATGACGTATTGAGACAAGCGATATGGCCAAGCCTCTTCAGAAGATTGTGCAGTACATCGGCCTACACGGGATCGTTAGGCCCCGCGATATCGAGGCCATCGGCCTTCCACGGGAGTACCTCGTTCGCCTCCACCGGCAAGGCAAGCTCAAACGGCCGGGACGTGGAATCTACACTCTGCCAGACGCCAACGTGACGGAACACCACTCTTATGCCGAAGTGGCGAAGCGAGTGCCTGAAGCTGTTATTTGCCTGCTTTCGGCACTTACTTTTCACGAGATCACTACTCAGAGTCCTGCTTCGGTTTGGATCGCTCTCGGTAAAGGGGCAAGAACGCCCGCCCTCACTTCGCCATCACTCAGAATCGTCCGCCTGTCCGGCCAGTCGCTGACTGAAGGAATCGAAAAGCATCTAGTCGAGGGCGTTCCCGTTCGCGTTTATTCAGCCGCAAAGACGGTCGCCGACTGCTTTAAATTCCGGAACAAGATCGGGCTTGATGTCGCAATCGAAGCTCTGAAGGATTCTCTTCGCCAAAAGAAGGCAAACATCAACGAAATCTACCGCCACGCCAAAGTCTGCCGGGTTAGCAATGTCATTCGCCCGTACATGGAGGCGCTATGACCCACGAGAAACGCAAGAGCACGGCAGCATCCATCCACGCCCGCCTGCTTGCTCTTGCGTAGCGTAAGGGTGGGGACTACCACCGCGGCTGACGTAAACGTCGCGGGAATTTGGTCAGGAAGTCGTCGTTCCAAACCCGCTGCTGTATGCACACCCACCAGCTGGGCGCCGCGGACGTTCGTGGACCTCGCGTAGCGGCGATTGGAACGGCCAGAATACTGCGCGCGGCCCCTTACTCTCTTCCGACCACAGTGTCATAGAGCCCGTAGTGTGTGAGCCCTTCGTGGCTCTCGATGCCCGTGTACCGTAGCGAGGCATCCTCGTAGCGACGGAACGCGAACACCGCCTGATTCATCTGCTCGGTATTGAACACCTTGAGGCGGACGAGCAGATGGAAGTCCTTCACCGTCAAGCCAGTCACGGTCAGAAACAAGTCAGGCTCCAACTTGGTGATCACGTCCTGCAGAGTGTTCTCGCGAAAATCGGTCAGGTACATGAATGCAGGGATGCGGGTCGCGAACTTGATCAGCTTTTCTTGCACAAGCTTGCGCTTGGACTTGTATTCTTTTTCCTCTTCGGTGAGCTGCTTCGTCTGTTTGTCGGTCAGTTCCTTTTCTTTGGCCTTGTTCTTGAGTTCCTTAACCTTCTCGCTCTTGTTGATAATGGTCTCGATGATGTTGTCGCCCAGCGAACGCCAGCCCTCGATCCGTTCTACAGCGGCCGTTGCCTCCGGGTTATCAAGGACTCGGCGTAGCGTATCGTTGTCCACGTTCACGAGGAGTGGGCTCTCCCACTTTCGCGCCAGCAGAGTAGCTGAGGTGCCTGCCATCGCGATGTCCAGGATGCCGCCCGCATCGATCTGAGTCATATTCGCGCCGTCATAGGCTAGCACCGGCAGGAACGACACGAGATCCCTGACGGCGTTCTCTGGATTCGATTCGTTGGGCGAGAGTCCTATGCCATATTCGGAGAGCTGGCGGAGCGCGCGCGTTGGGGCAAAGTCGAACACGAAGCAAACCGGTTTTAAGATTTCTTCCTCGTTCGGATTGTCACCATTCGGGTTCTTGATAGACCACGGGGACTGCACGCGGAAGGCAGCTTGGAAGTAGGTTTCAGGGCTCTTCAGATTGCGCAACATCAGGATCGACGACCATTGCGGCACAGTAATGCCAGTGGTGAGTTTGCCGCATGATAACGTGATTGTTTTGGTGTCGAATCCGCTCCCGATTGCCTCGCGCACGGGGGGCAGTGCATCGAGGCCAATACCAGCAGACGCGCCAGCCGCCACTACAACCTCGTACTCGTGCCAGAAGATGTTGTGTTTCTCAGCAAAAAGGTTAGCCATCGCTTGACAGGCCGCCACGTTCGGCAGAAACCAGAACGAGTGCTGCAGGTACGGCAGCAAGCGCACATCCGAGTAAGGGAACGGTGGCGGTGATCCCGTCTTGAGGCCCTCGACAACCTTCGGCATGTGCTGGCCCCGGATGATATCTAACCATTTTTGTACGTCGCTCTTGTGCTTGAACTGCGCGCCTTTTGCCGTGTCAGTAGCCGCAAAGAATTCGTTGAGATCGAACTCGTCGAACTCGCCCGCGCTCGCAACCGTCAGGAGTTCGTCCGGCATTTGGTAAGTCAGGAGACGCATCTGCGGCAGTGCACCATAAGGGTTCCACTTGCCTGGAGTCTTGAGGGCAAAATCTTCCTTGGCGCGTTGTTCGTCAGTGTAGGTCCAGTTGAAGATTTGTTCTTCGATGAACTCGCCTGTGGCAAGCGCCTTGAATGGTGTGCCGGAGAGGTAGAGGTAGGCTTTGGTCGTGATGGGGAGGAATTCGACTTCCTTCTCCGAAAGCACTGCGAGGTCTTCGTTCACACCTTCGAGTGCAGCTGCGTATTCGAGCTTCGCTTCCTTCTCCGCGACGGCTTCTTCTTCGCCCTCGAACAGTTCCTTGGCGGTATCGCGCCAAGCGCCGAAGTGGTACTCGTCAAATACCACGAGATCCCAATTCACCGTGTGCAGCCATTCGTTCTTCGGCTTGATGTTTCCCATCTTGTCGCGCCCGAGGAGGTCCTGAAATGAACCGAAGTAGACGACCGGCTTCCGCGGATTGATTTCCGTGGGATCGAGGTCGGAGTGGCGCGAGAGGTACTGCCAGCCGTCGAAATCCACGTGACTTTCAAGGTCTGTTTGCCACGCATCTTCCACCGCAGGCTTAAACGTGACCACGAGAACCCGCTTCGCGCCGAGCTTCCTGGCGAGTTGGTAGGTGGTGAAGGTTTTGCCGAAGCGCATCTTCGCGTTCCACAGGAAACGCGGGACGGCGTGCATGTCTTCCTCCCAGCGCGAGTGGAAGTAGGCGTGCGTCACCTTTACCGCTTCGGCCTGTTCCCGGCGCATTGGAAATCGCTCGCTGTGCGTGCCGGTGAATTGCTGCCCCGAGCGCAGTTCCGTGAGCACAGTTTTCAAGTCCCGGATCGAGCAACGCATCCATTCCAGTTCGATGTTCTCGAACTTCTTCCTGACCAGTGCCGCGCGCACCTCGTGATCGGTGAAGATAGTGCCGTCGTCGCGCTCGGCGGATTCGTCCAGTTCGATCTCGTAGTTCTTGATCGCGGCGGTCTTGAGCTGCTCAGCCACGCGCTGCTTTATATCGCGCGTTGTCTGTCCAACTTTAAGAAGACCCTTGTGAGCGTTGTCGTCGATTGAGTAGGCATAGATGCGCGGCCGCGCTTTCGGCTTGGGTGAAAGGATTTCTTCGATGGTCTTACTCATCGCTCTCGCCCACTGGTCGGATGATGCTCTCAATGAACTGAATCTCGCCCTTGTTAATGGCGTATTTCTTATAAAGAGCGTCGTCTGTCCAAGGCCGGTCCCAGCCTTGCTGAGGAACCCAGGAGTAGGTAGCCCGGGTCGCGTGTTGACTGGGCTTACGGAGCCAGACGAGGAACCGGAAGAATCGAGTCTTTACGTAGCTTTCCATGTTGTCCGCCTCAGCCTCAGATGATGCTGGCAGAAACAGGTAGGTTTGGGTGCAAGCGGAGGGACTGGGAGCGCGTCTGATTGAGCTTAGGACGAGGGTCGGCAAGATCTGCGATTCGAAGCCTGCCGCGGGTATCAGCACCTTCCATGTGTCAATAAGATCGCGACTCTTGGTGATTTTGTTTCTAGCGATCCATCCAACGATTCGCTGCGCTCCTTGATATGCGTAGAGCGGAATCGCCGACCTGAAAGGAGCGTCCTTATAATCGTCAAAGTTGCTGGTGAGCCCGAACTCTTTGTCCGCAGAGAGCACGTCGATAATCGACGGTTCCTGTCGATCTCGCACCTTGCGAAGGATTGCCAAAGCGCGGCTGTCGCGCACAAGGACGTCGAACTCGTCAAGGCGACGATTGGCAGTGGCGAGCGTCTCGCCCGCTCTCACAAGCGTTGTCTCGCACAATCCCGGATTGTCCCGATCCCAAAGGAAGTAGCACGCGCCGCCCATGAGCTTTACCCCTGGAAACACGTCGCTTGAATCCGGAAAATCGACGAGCTTCCTGATTCGCTGGTCAGCAAGCATCTCCGCCCGAAAGTCCCCGAGACCCAAGCCAGCCGCCATCCACCGAGAGGGGATGACCATCAAGAGATAGCGCGGCTCTAGTTTCTTGGCCTGCTCTACAAACTTGTTGTAGATCGGAATATCACGCGTGCCGCCGTCGCTCGCCAACTGATACGGTGGATTTCCAATGATTACGTCAAATTGCATGTTGCCTCCAAAAATCTCGGTGAGCCGAATCTTGATGTTGTCGGCGTGAATGAACGCGTAGGCGTGGGTTTCCAGTCCCGCCGCCCGGTCGAATACGGATTTGCCCGCGCCGCAATATTGGCACTTGTCGCCGTCCCAAGTGTGCTCGAGGCGCTTGAACCAGATGTTGCCATCGTCGTTGGTGAAGGATTTGGCGATGGAGTGTTTGCCGGTGGCGTGCTTGGAGCAATACACGCTGCGCCGCGCGAGCATAGCGGTGATTTGCGTGATGCCGATGCCGAACACCTGCTTGGTCAGGATATGATTGACGCGCTTTTCCAGGTTCGGAATCTCGTTCTCCAACCCCTTGGTGAGACGCCTGGTGATCTCGCGCAGGAACACGCCGGACTTCGTACATGGGTCGAGGAACCGAACCGCGCTATTCGACCATAGGCCCGCTCCACCGTTATTCGCCGCCCAAGCCTCTGCAAGTGTGTCGAGCATCCGGTTCGCAAACTCAGGCGGAGTGAACACCTCGTCATTGGAAAGATTAGCTATGCAGGTCAGAACATCGGGGTTGCGTCCGCGAAGCGAAAAGCTCGCCTGACCGTTCATATGGCTTCCCTCAAACCATTGTGGGAAAGCGAGCAAGCAAGTTCACGCACAGTCATTGGCGGATAGGCCTTGATGGGCGTGAAGACTTCGTGCTTACCAAGCTGGGCGAAGAGTGAGCCCTCCTGGCTGAAAGAAGACATTTGCGCAAGAGCTTCAAGGCGGAAGTCACGCCGTTGGAACTTGCCCTTGCCGAGGTAGCCCCATTCAGCGAAGGTAACGGGTCGTCCCTCATGCGTGAGCATCGTTAGCGCATCACCATGCACAAGATTCTGGGACAGAACGTAGGAAGCAGCCAGATACAGTTCATCTGTCTCGTCCAGGTTCAGGTACTCAGCAAACACCTCTAGCATGCTCGCTCGGCATTCAACGATGTTGTCCGGCAAGAGTTCAACTCCGTAGGTGCACATGATTGCCAACAGGGCGTACTGTCCCTTTTCGAAGTCGGACCTGCCGAACTTGGCCTCTACGGCAGCCAGTTTGCGCTGCAAGACAGGGACAAGGAAATTCCCACTTCCGCAGGCAGGCTCCAGGAAACGAGAATCAATGCGCTCGGTCTCGCCCTTCACCAGATCAAGCATTTTTTCGACCAGCCACGAAGGCGTAAACACTTCCCCGTGATCTGCAACGCGCCGCTTGGATTTGATCAGATTCATAGGTGATGGCCCGACGTCTGGCACATCGCATCGGCATACACACGATAAGATAGCGCATCGAGGCGGTGGTAGTCGTCAACTGATGCTACCAGCGATTACACAGGCTTTGCGTTTTTTGCTTCGCCTTTTTTCAGCGCGTCCACCCGTCAACTCGTCTTCATGTTCCCGTTCACCCTTCTAGCGCGCGAGCCCCGGCTCCCAGGTCCCAAAAGGCGGTGTAGCATTTTCCCTCTGTGCGTATAACCCCCTCGTTCCTTACCCGGCCGCTGACGAGCTAGGATGGGCCCAATGTCGAGTGCAAGAAGACCCTTGGGGAGACTTGCACCAGAGCGGACTTCTAAGCCGGTACTTCGAAGGCTGGACTGTTGGTCAGTCGCGAATCCCATGCCCGTCTCGTTTGGATCTCCCGTGGATGCCCATTGTGTGCTGATTCCCATCAGTTTCAATAGGCAGATCTGGCCAACCTGTTTCTAGCTGTTCCAGTGTCCCTCGTCCTCCACACTTCCAGGTGGCCTGAAAGTTCCATGCGGTGTTCTTGGCCGAAAATGTTTTCTTCTCCATTTTTTCTCCACTCAACCCGCGCCTTCTCAAAACCGGCGTTATTCCAGCGGTGCTCCCTGTCAAGGGTCTTCGATGAACGCGGAACTTGCCCGCGCCCTTGACAGGTCCGCGCCGCTGAACGCCTTCAAAACCGTCGCGGGTTTTCGCGAAGAAAAAATTTGTTTTGAAGGAGAAGAAGACAATGCAAAACACCACCGAAAGAAAAGACGTATACAGCCGCATCACCGCACAGATCGTGGAGTATCTGGAAAAAGGCGTCCGCCCGTGGACTCGTCCATGGAATGCTGAGCACGCCGCCGGCCGGATTACCCGTCCTCTGCGTTTTAACGGCCAGCCCTACTCCGGAATCAACGTCCTGTCCCTCTGGATGTCTGCTCTCAGTCAGAACTTCGCCGCGCCGATCTGGATGACCTACCGCCAGGCCGGCGAATTGAACGCGCATGTCCGCAAGGGCGAGAAAGGCTCACTCGTGGTCTACGCCAACGCCATCACGCGGACCGAGCATGACGACAAGACCGGCGAGGATGTCGAGCGCGAAATCCCTTACATGAAGGGCTACACGGTTTTCAACGTGGAGCAGATCGAAGGGTTGCCCGAAATCTACTACGCTAAGGCTGTTCCGACGCACGATCCTGTGGCGCGCATAGACCATGCGGAGAAGTTTTTCGGCAGTCTGGGCGCCACGATCAAACACGGCGGGAATCGTGCCTACTACGGCCAGGAACTAGATTACGTACAGATGCCGCCGTTCGAAGCGTTCCGGGACGCCGAGAGCTACTACGCCACTCTCGCCCACGAATTGACCCACTGGACAAAACACGCGCAGCGCCTTAACCGTGACTTCGGCCGCAAGAGCTGGGGCGATGAAGGTTACAGCCGCGAAGAACTCGTTGCCGAGCTGGGATCTGCTTTCCTGTGCGCCGATCTCGAACTTCACGAGGAGCCGTGCGAAGAAAACGCCGCCTATATCGCGACGTGGCTGGAAGTCCTCAAGAAAGACAATCGCGCTATTTTTGCTGCAGCCGCTCACGCGCAACGGGCTGCCGATTACCTCAATCAGAAATCCGCCGCCGCGCAGGTCTTGGAGACCTGCGCGGCTTGATTCGTTCTTCAGCCGCTCGTCTACGACAGCGGCGATGAGAGAAACCTACCTTTCGGTTCCAGCCATCCCTCAAGAATACGGCACACGCTCGCTGCTATGTGAGCAGGAATAAGTTCCTGTGGAAAAGTCTTCCCCGTTTGAGACATCTTTGCGGCAAAAACCCGCAAGCAAAGGCTTTCCCTCTGTCACAAGAATTTAACAAGGGCGAACAGAAGTTTTCTTTATGATGCTGATTACATTGCAGGTTCTCCTCAGTGGTTCGAGAAGTATCCGCAAGACTTTCCCTTCAGCGAGCAAGCGCCGTGCGAGAACGAATCCCGATTGAACGGCCATTTCGAGCAAGACGCATTGTTCACGCCGTCAAAGCACATGATGTAAACAGCTTCTAGCAAGAATCGGTAGCACGAGATGGGGACCGGCCGAGTACGCATTCCTAAGAAGAGAACGGAACCCGTTCGCGTGGCAGGATACGTCCGTATCTCAGCCGAAAATCATTCGCATTCAACCAAGCAGAAATCCGCCATTCGCCGCTACGCAGAAAGGCGGAAACTCTACGTTGCAAATATTTATCTAGATCGGCACCAGCGCAACCACAGGTAATCAGATCTTAACGAGAAGTTTCGGAAGTAGGGACGAAATGAGGTCCGTCAGAGAGAGCGCTTCTGAGAAGACTGCGGGACCTGCCCGAGCAGCCCAGTACGTCAGGATGTCCACGGAACACCAGCAATATTCCACAGAAAACCAGATGGACGCGATGGGCCGTTATGCGGACGGCCGCAAAATGCAAATCGTGCGCACATACTCGGATGAAGCGAGGAGCGGTCTGAATATTGAGGGCAGGAACGGGTTGCGCGACCTGATTCGTGATGTTGAGACCGGACGCGCCGATTACACCGATGTTTTGGTATACGACGTGAGTCGCTGGGGGCGATTCCAGGATGTGGATGAAAGTGCCTATTACGAGTACATCTGTAAACGAGCCAACGTTCGCGTCCACTATTGCGCTGAGCAGTTCGAGAATGACGGGAGCCTGTCATCGACCTTGCTCAAGACCATAAAGCGCACGATGGCTGGTGAATACAGCCGCGAACTCTCTGTGAAGGTGTTTGCCGGACAGTGCAGGTTAATTGAACATGGATTCCGTCAGGGTGGACCCGCCGGATACGGGCTGCGCAGGCAATTAGTCGATCAGGACAGAAATCCCAAGGAGATTTTAGCCCGAGGCGTCCATAAGAGCATTCAAACTGATCGCGTCATCCTAGTTCCAGGGCCGGAAGCTGAACTTCAGGTTGTGCGGCAAATCTATGATCGTTTCACGCAAGGGCCTTCAACAGAGAGGGAAATCGCTGCGTGGCTTAATGGACGCGGTCTGGTAACGGATCTAGGGCGTCCGTGGACGCGCGGGACAGTACACCAGATCCTTACGAATCCCAAATACGGTGGCGCTAACGTCTATAACCGCAGATCGTTCAAACTCAAGCGGAAACGAGTCGTCAACCCACCCGAGATGTGGATCAGGTGCGATGACGCTTTTACTCCCATCGTTCCGGTTGAACAGTTCAAGCAAGCGCTTGCGATCATCGAGAGCCGGCACACACACCTGACGGATGAGCAATTGCTTGAACGCCTACGGAGTCTTCTCGCCCGAATTGGCGAGGTGTCAGGCGTCACAATTGATGAAGCGGAGGACATGCCATCTAGTGCGGTCTACCAACGACGGTTCGGGGGCTTGGCGCGAGCATATGCCATGATCGGCTACACACCGCTGCGAGACCTCAGATACATAGAGATCAACCGTGCAATGCGCGAATATCACAAAGATCAGTGTTCCCGAATTATGGAGGAGTTGAAGAACCAAGGTGCCGAACTTTGCGAGGGGAAGAATGGTCTGGTAGAGGTTAATCAAGAATTCACGGCTTCTGTCGTAATCTCCCGCTGCCGCGAAACCTTAACCGGGAGACATCGCTGGCTCATTAGACTTGAAAACACTCTCGATCCCGACATCACGATTGCTGCCCGCCTCACGCCAACTAACGAGAACATTCTTGACTATTACATCTTCCCGAAGATCGAGACGTTGACCGCCCAGCTCAGACTCACTGGAGAAAACGGCATCAGGTTGGATTCCTATCGCTTTGACAATCTGGATTTCTTTTTGAGCATGGCACGCCGCACCTCAATTGAGGAGATACCGTGAACAAGACTGACATTGAAAACATTCCTATTTCTGAAATTCGAGTAACGAACCCACGCACTCGGAGCAAAGGAAGATTTCAAGAGATCGTCGCGAGCATCGCTGCGGTCGGCCTCAAGCGGCCAATCACAGTATCTCGGCGCGAGCTTGAGCCTGATGGCACGAGGTACGATCTGGTCTGCGGGCAAGGACGAATGGAGGCCTGCCATGCTCTCGGTGAGGCCACAATCCCGGCAGTCGTGACCGATGCTCCTCGGGAGGAACAGATGGTGATGAGCCTCGTCGAGAATTTTGCCAGACGGGGACCATCAAATCGCGATCTGCTTAGGGAAGTTCGGAGCCTCCGGGAGCGGAAGTATAAGGTCGAGGAAATTGCTCAAAAACTCGGCCTTGATCGTGCATACATTAACGGCATCATCCATCTGTTGGAAAAGGGGGAGGAAGGGCTGGCGCAAGCGGTTGAAGCTGGGCGTTTGCCGATCAGCGTCGCAGTCCAGATTGCGACCGGCAATGACCACGAAGTGCAACAGGCCTTGGCTGAGGCTTATGAGAAAGGTGACCTCAGAGGAGACAAGCTGAAGAGTGCCAGGCGCGTAATTTCTCAGCGAATTGCAAAGCTGCAAAGTGCGGGCAAGCTGGCCCAGACTCGTCGCAAACTCACAGGCGACGCGCTTGTTCGCGAATACAAGGACCGCATGCGAGAACAGCGCCACCTCGTTCAGAAAGCAAACCTCACCAAGGAACGGCTGCTGCTACTCACCAGCGCTATACGTCGCCTTATGCAGGACGAACACTTCACTACGCTTTTGCGAGCCGAGAATCTGGTCGATATGCCTGAACAGCTCGCGGCTCGCCTCACATAGAAAGGAGCTCACACGTGGCAAACTCAAAGGTGAAACCTGCATTCAACCAGCAAGTTGTTGTCCTTCCGATTGAAACCATTGTTCCCCAGAAGGAGTTGTCTCTTGAATTTCGAAAGAGCACAACCTACAAGCGAATCAGCGCTTCCCTGGAACATGTTGGTCTAATTGAACCTCTCGTTGTGTATCCGCGCGGGCCGAGAGATTACCTGTTGCTCGACGGCCACGCTCGTTTGGACATTCTCAAGCAGCGCGGTGTGACAGAGGTACGCACAATCTTTGCTATGGACGACGAGGCATACACATATAACAAGAAAGTGAACCATGCCCCGCCTGTTGCCGAGTACTTCATGATGCAGAAAGCGCTTTCCCACGGTGTAACCGAAGAGCGATTAGCTCAAGTGTTGAATGTTAGCGTTTCGGCCATCAGACAACGTCGAAACATGCTCGACGGAATTTGCAAGGAGGCAGTTGAAATCTTACGAAATCGCGACGTGTCTCCTGCCGTCTTTGCTTACCTTAAGAAAATGAAGCCGATTCGGCAGATCGAAGCCGCTGAACACATGCGTGCCACCGGTACCCATACGGTTCGCTTTGCAAAAGCACTACTCGAAGTGACTCGTCCTGAAATGCTCGTGGAAGTGCCCTCAAAGCGCAAACCAACGATCGAAGCGACCTCGCGAGCGGCTCAGGCGATGCTTGAGCAGGAAACCGACCTATTGATTCGCGAACTCAAAGCTGTGGAGGAATCCTACGGAACAGACATGCTCACGCTCTCCATAGCGTGTGGCTATGTTGAGCGTTTGCTCTCGAACTCTCGGGTTGAGAAGCACCTCGATAAGCATCATTCCGACATTCTGGGCGAACTTCGCACGCTTCTGGCGGATGTGAAGCCTCAAAAAGGCCAAAGCCCCGAGGTAGCAGCATGATGCTCCTGGATGAAGCCAAATACGGTGGCGAAGCAACAAATTTCTCTAGCGCGGGTTGACTCCAATGTAGAATAGAGCAACCACTTCTCTGCAGGTTCCCATGTTGTCGCAGTTTGTCGTGAGCCCGCCTTCGAATAAATCCCCAGAGGAGGTTCTGTCCTATGTCCGCCCAGCGAGCCAGTTTTGCCCAATCCGCATCGAACGCCGCATGGTCATTCGCTAGAAACGTCAATGCAATCTTGCCCAAGGGACAGTCCCCGCGTCCGGCTTGGGCGCCCGGCCCGCTTCTCAAAAGTTGGGAAAGAATACAAATGGCAGCTGGCGTCCCTAGGAGGACACTCTCACTATGCCCAGACTGCAATAGAGAAGCAGTGGACGCGGTGATCAACGGTGACGCCGCTATTGCTGACTTCAGGGATAAGCCCGGAATTATCGAGGCAGAAATCCTGGAGGAAGCCGGACGCATTCTGATGCGTAAGGCGTGCGAAAAACACGGTCCGTTCGAAGATGTGCTTTCCGATCATCCCGATTTCTTCGGAAGGATGGAGGGCCTTGCTTTCGGTAGGGATTTCAGATGTGTAGGAGATGAAAGAGTCCACAATCACGGCGCAAACAGCATCAAGACGGGACGAGGGTCGTATTTGATCGTCGATTTGACGAACCGCTGCAACATGGTTTGTTCGCCCTGCTATATGGATGCAAACGCCACTAGCTTCGTTCACGAATTGGATATGCAAGACGTGAGGGATCTCTTTGCAAGGGCGATGTCCTTCAAACCTCAACGAGAAATCAACGTTCTGTTCTCCGGTGGAGAGGCAACACTCTCACCGATTTTTCTGGAGGCCGTCCGCCACGCAAAAAGCATGGGCTTCCACCGGATTCATGTCGCCACCAATGGAATTCGCTTTGCCCAAGAGACGGATTTTGCGGCCCAGGCACGGGCGGCTGGACTCCACGCGGTGTATCTCCAGTTCGATGGCATCACGGAAGCAAAGAACAGCCATCGCGGAATCGGCAACTACATGGACGTGAAGCGATCCGCATTGGACAATATCGCCGCCGCGGGAATGAAAACTACGCTGCAGGTGACCGTGGTGAACGGACTGAACAACGATGGGTTGGGTGATATCGTCCGGTTTGTTGCAGATCACGTCGACAAGATCCACGGCGTTATCTTTCAGCCGGTGATGTTCTGCGGTCGGGATGAAGACATTTCGGCTGACGAGCGTTACGCAAGGCGTTATCCGGTTTCACAAATCGCGTACGATTTGCAGACTCAAACGTCGATTCGGCTGGGAACCGATGCGCGACTGGTTTCCCGTCTCTGCCTACGCGGTCTTCGCCAATCTGTGCGATGTGCTTCATCCGGAGGCAGTATTAGGGAGCCTCTTTTGCGATATCCATCCCAATCAAGGAATGTTCTCCCCGATACTCATCAATTCCCACACACGAGAAATTGTCCCCGTGGCAAAGTTCTTCGACGTGGAGCAATTCCTCCGTGACCTTGTGGAGATCACAGATCTCGGGAGGGGACCGGCGATCACTAAAGCAATGGTCTGCGCTCTCAGCCGTACGCAACTTTGATCGCACCAAGGCTCCAGCCGATTTTGGACTTGACCAGCTTCGCAGATTGCTCGTGGACTGTTTTTATCGAGTTGCGGGCAGCGGCTCAAAGCTGGTCGGAGCGGGCCTACTCGTATAAGGATTCGTGGAAACTCGTGATGATCACTCCGATGAGCTTCCAGGATCTCTACAACTACGACCTTGCAACGATGTCCGATTCAAGGACTCCTGTGGCAACTCAAGAAGGTGAAATCACTTTCTGTGCATACAACGGAGGTCGTTGGCGAAAGATCGTGGAGCACTTGCACCAGACCGCAAGCTTGACCGAATGGAATCGGATGCATGGCCGCCATCCCATCTACGCCAAGGGTAAAGAGGTTGATTTGGGTGCTGGGAAAAGAGCGAAGCCCGAATTGGTCCAGATCGAGAAGCAACGAACGCCAGCTTGATTTGCGAAAGTACGGGACGACCGTGACAGACGCCGAAAACCAATTTCTCGAGAATATGCCCGACGAGATCAAGGAAGTGCTCCGCTGGCATGCGGACGCACAATCCAGGGGCCGGGCCAGCCAGAGCATAGCCGATTTCGCCGGGCGGTTCTTGGGGGGTATGTACGAGGACGGCGCTGTTCTTCCCACAAACCTTTCAGCTTCTGCTCCCGAGGTGCTCGCTCTGGTCCTACTGCAACACCGGACCAGTCCTCGGAGTACTGGCGCATGGCTCAATCTCGGTTTCGCGCTCCGCCGCGTAGCCCTTTACCGAACCCAAGACCCAGAGGAAACGAATAGAGCACGTCTGCAATCCGCAGTACAAGCTTTCGATCGTGCGCTAGAACTCGACCCGGACAACAACGGCAAGAACATCAGAGCGTGGACAGGAATGTCGTTGGCTTACCACATGCTTGACATGTACGAGAAGGAGCTTGAGTGCTGCGCGCGGGCTCTCGAATCCGATAGATCCGATCCGAAACTTTGGCTTTTGTACAGCTTCGCGCTGAAATCCGCAGGCAGGGAGGATGAAGCGCTGTCCACAATGAACGACGCCTACGAAGCTTACATACGGGCCGGGAAACCCGATGAGCTCAGAGAAGTCTTTGCCGATGTGCAATCGACAACTCAACGCCCTTGCCGGCAGAGGATGGCGCAATGAAATCTGTGGGCGGAATACATCGGACCCGGTTGGCGGCGTCGAAGGTCCATCGGCATCTTGTGAAGGAGGCGCGGCGCACCGTCCAAAAACTGGGCTGGCAGGTTCCTGAGGACGACATGTCGCCAACGCTTGTCGGCGCTATCCCACTCCCGTTTCCGGTACCCGACTCGTTCGAGACTGCTTTCGGTTACAAGGGAAATCTACGGTTCGTACAGTTCGGATACACAGCCGGTTCCCCTCAATTTGGGTACAGCGACGGCGGCGACGATTTGCCTTCGGACGGTAGCCTGTGGTCTTGGTTTCTACACCACCCAGCGGTAGCCCCGTACTTGCCCGAAAGCCGTTATCCCACCCTGTATGGGAAGTTCCCTTCCGGAACCGAACGGCCCCCGCTTGAGCAGATCATGAGACGGGGAGCTGAGCTGCCGACCTGCCACTGCCTGCTGCTGGATAGGCGAGATCGGCGGGCATATGTTTCTGAACGGGACCAGGCAATGATCCTGTTTGCGCTCATGGAGCCGGACGACGGTGATGCCCATAACGTGTTCGTCGATGGGATGCTGATGAGCCCCGGCAGTGAGGACTATAAGGTGGCTCCGCCCCCAGGGGTTCTAGATGAGTTTCGGCGGTTCATGGATAGCCGGGTTCAGGCTTTCGAAGGTGCTTGAGTCGGGCTGCTGGGGTTCCAGACAGATCGGGGTCCAGGTTAGGTTGGAAAACGCTGCTTCGCAGCGGCTGAAGAATGACACGTCACCCCAGAATGGGAGCTGCAGGCTAACTTTTGGTTACCGTACGCGAACTATTTGAAAAGGCAAGAGATTGCGTCGTGGTGACGTTTAGGAAGACGAATTCATGGTGAAGCCGAATCTGCGCACCAAATCCATAGGAACAAAGGTCAGCGAAGAGGAATTCGCCCGGCTGGAGCAGGCAGCTCAGAAGGCCTCGAAGACCCTGGGGGAATGGTGCCGCGAGGTGATGCTGGCCAGTGCGAACGGCCAGCCGGAGAAGCTGAACGGAATCGGGGGCGAAGCCCATGCGGTCATGGCTGAGGTGGTGGCGCTTCGAGCGATTCTGCTGAACGTACTTTTCAAGCAAGCGAAGGGCGAACCACTGACCGCCGAGGAGATGCAGCGGCTGATCGACCGGGCTGACTCGGACAAGCTGAAAAAGGCGCGAGAAAGGCTGGACCAAGCATCAGCTTCCAAAGCGAGCTGACGATGACCAAAGTTTTCCAGCACGTCTTTAATAGTCCCGTCGGTTCGCGTCGCGAACGGCGGAAGATTGCCCTGACTGGGGGTGAACAGTGAATCGGTTATTGGGTCGAGGGAAATCTCCGGGTCCGTCTAAAAATTGGGTGCTGTCGACTCTTGTCGCTTTAGTCCTAGCTTTCGTCGCTTGGATAGGAATCTTCACGTACCAAAGCGTTGAGGTCTGGACGCCATTGCAGCAGTGGTACTGGGTTCAATATTCGATCAGCAAGGATTTTCCCAATCCGAGTGGTACCTACCAAGTGCTCTCGAAATTGGACCGACAAGGGCAACACAGCATGGCCACGGACGCGGACGTGATGCCCGCCCCCTTGGAGGTATGGCCCTCGTTTGCGCTCACGGCGAAGGCGCGACAGGCGGGAGCGGTTGCTCTGAAGGTGGACACGGTGCATTACACGAACGCGCAAATGAACCGGATGCTTGCTGAGTTGATTTATGCGGGCCAGTCTCCCGGTGATCTGATCTGGCCAGCGTGGGCTGGTGCGCTGGGCATCTTCGTCCTGGGGCTGGTGCTGCCAATCCCAAGGAACCGGCGGCGACGGCAGATCGAGGAAGAGGGATGCAGACTCAAAGGCCCAGAGATGGTGACCGTCAAGGAATTCAATCGACGGAGTGGAGGTGATGGAATTAGCTTCCTGACCACGGGGGGAAGAGAATCGCTCTCGATTCCACTCTCGTTAGAGAGCAGCCACCTGATGATGATGGGAGACACGGGTGCCGGAAAGAGCGTTTTACAGCGACGCGTGTTGGCGCAAATCGCCGAGCGAGGTGAGACAGCTATTGTGTATGATCCCGCGCTGGAACACACACCGCAATTTTTCAATGCTGCCCGCGGCGATCTTATCCTGAATCCCCTGGACGTGCGGTGTCCTTACTGGTCGCCGTCCGATGAAGTGATGCATGAGGCGGAAGCGCTGACCCTGGCAACATCGTTGTTCCCCGACAAGCCGCACGAGAACACATTCTTCGTCGAAGGTCCACGAAAGGTCTTCGCACACTTGCTCACGCTGAAACCGACGCCAGAGGAGTTGGTCCGGTGGATGAGTCACGAGGAAGAGCTTGATCGCCTCTTGAAAGGCACTGAACTGACAGCATTCATCTATCGCGGTGCTGGTCCACAGCGCGGTGGCGTGTTAGGCGCGCTCAACATGGTTGCTGACAGTTTGAAGCTCTTGCCGAAGGAGAGTGAGACGAAGCAGCGATGGACAACTGAAGAGTGGGCGCGACAGCGTAGTGGCTGGATATTCCTGACCTCGACTCCCAGATTCCGCGAGCGGCTGCTGCCCCTCATGAGCTTATGGCTGGACACTCTGGTACTGCGATTGATGAACCAGGGAGATCCCTTGTTGCGTCACGCGTGGTTTGTGCTTGATGAGCTTGCTAGTCTCCAGCGACTGCCACAATTGCACACTGCGCTGACCGAGAATCGCAAATCCGGGAATCCCGTCGTGATCGGTTTCCAAGGCCGGAGCCAACTTGAAGTGCGATACGGGCATGAGGCCGAGTCAATGCTGTCGCAGCCCGCCACCAAAGTCTTTTTGCATACCAGTGAGCCTCGCGCAGCGAAGTGGATCTCGGACACGATTGGCGAAGTGGAAATGGAACGCCTTAAGGAGACTGTGAACACGCATCCTCTCAAAATTACCAAGTCCAGGAGCTATCACAATGAAAGGCGAACGGAGCCACTAGTGCTCCCATCGGAAATCAGTGGACTACAGCGCTTGCATGCATTGCTTAAAGTCGACAATCTTGTAGTGCCTTTCAGCTTTCCGTATCTCGCTCCCGTAAAAACCGAACCCGGTTTCATTCCACGAGAGATCACACGGCGTGCGGTCGAAATCGGGAAGGGCTCGTTTCAGCCGAGCACTGTGGCGGCGCAGGAGATCAGTCCGCCCGAGTCGCAGAACTCCGAAGGCATCGCCGCCGGACAAGAACCCTACTTCGAGTGAGTCATGCTGACCATCTCCAAACCGCTCAGTGCCAGCCAGGCGCAGACTTATCACAAAGAGGAGTTTGCAAACGCCGAGGAGAACTACTACTCCGAGGGCGACCGAATACGCGGCGAGTGGCACGGCAAACTCGCCAAAGAGTGGGGCCTGGAGGGTGAAGTGCGGGAAGAGCACTTCGGACGGCTGGCGCACGGACAGCACCCGGTAACCGGCGAGCAACTAGTGCGCCACCAAACCGCGCGTGAGTACGTTAATGGACGCGGCGAGACGGTGAGTACGATGGAACACCGCGCAGGCTGGGATGCGACGTTCTCCGCTCCTAAGAGCGTTTCGTTGACTGCCCTCGTTGGCGGAGACGATCGTATACGCCAGGCGCATCGGGAAAGCGTGAAGGTAGCACTTGGCGAAATGGAGAAATATGTCCAGGCTCGTATCGGCGGAAATCATCCCGCGGAAACAACCGGCAAGTGGGTGGCAGCCAGCTTCGAGCACGATAGTGCGCGACCAGTGAACGGGTACGCTGCACCGCAATTGCACACTCACGTTGTGTTCTTCAATCTGACGGAAACTCAGAACGGAGAATCGCGGGCCTTGCAACCCCGCGAGCTCTACCGCTCGCAGCAATATGCGACGGCGATCTATCGCTCAGAGTTGGCGCTGCGGTTAAAAGGCCAGGGCTATGACATTGAAAGGGGCAAGAGTGGCCAGCCGGAGATAAAAGGGTACACGCGAGAATATCTTGACGCCTCCAGTCCACGGAGTCAGCAAATCCAGGCGTACCTCGACCGACAAGGCGTAAGAGGCGCAGGAGCAGCGCAAATCGCAGCGCATCAGACACGCGACGACAAACTGTCGGCCATGACGCACGCAGAGATGCAGCAAAAGCACCGCGATATGGCCGCGCAGTTCGGTCAGCAGCCCGAGCAAGTGATCCGCGCAGCCCATGAACGACGAGTCGAACAAGAGCCGCACAAGAAGCATCAGTATCTCGAATCGGCCCTAACATATGCGCAAGAGAAGAATCTAGAGCGCCACGCAGTCACCGACGAGCGCGAACTGGTGCGCGATGCTCTGAAACGTTCGATGGGCGAAGCGAGCTTCGCCGAGATACGAGAGCGATTCGAAAAGCGCGTTCAGTCAGGTGACCTGATCGAATTGGAGAGCAAATCGCCAGCCCGCGCATTTACTACTGAACAGATGATTGGCTATGAGCGCGACACAATCGCCGAGATGCGAAGGGGGCAGAATCTGGATAACCCGCTAGTGAGTACCGAGACGTGGCGGCACATCGAGGAGAAACATCCACACTTGAGCACCAGCCAACGCGCGGCGGTTGAGCAGATCGCGAGCAGTCACGACAGAATCACCGGTCTTGAGGGCGTTGCGGGTGCTGGCAAAACCACTTCCTTGGCCGCCATCCGCGAAGCTGCCGAGCATGAAGGCTACAGGGTGTTGGGACTTGCCCCCACGTCGCGCGCTGCGCAGAAATTGGCAGAATCAGGTATCGAATCAGGCACCTTGCAACGTCATCTGGCTCGAAGCGAGCAACCCGACGGCGGAGGGAAGAGGCTTTACGTCCTGGACGAATCGAGTCTCGCGAGCACGAAGCAGATGAAGGAACTACTGCATCGGTTGGACGGCGGCGACCGTGTGCTTTTGGTCGGTGACATGCGGCAACATGAGGCGGTAGAAGCGGGCAGGCCCTATCGACAACTACAAGAAGCAGGGATGCACACTGCACGCCTGCATGAGGTCGTTAGGCAGAAGGAACCGGAACTTAAGGAGGCTGTCGAGCAGCTTGCTCGCGGGGATGTCCATGGAGCGGTAGCGAATCTCGACCAGCAGGGCCGCGTGCATGAGATTGTGGTCCGCGAAGAGCGCTTAGGTGCAATCGCTCGGGAGTACACGCGAGAGCCTCAAGGCACGCTGGTCATTTCGCCCGACAATGAGTCGCGACGCGAGTTG
The DNA here is from genome assembly GCA_963842075.1 of uncultured Acidobacteriota bacterium. Taxonomy (GTDB): domain Bacteria; phylum Acidobacteriota; class Terriglobia; order Terriglobales; family Acidobacteriaceae; genus Sulfotelmatobacter. The sequence continues at coordinate 27,034 of CAWJFA010000034.1, forward strand.
AACAATCTGATCCACCGTGAAATGCAGGCCCGCGGCGACGTGAATCTAGACGAACACAAACTTCGAGTGCTCGATTCGCGAAATGAGATGACCGGCGCAGATCGGCAGTGGGCCGCACAATACGGAGAGGGGGACTTGGTGCGCTATACCCGCGGGAGTAAGGTTCTGGGGATCGATCCTGGCGAATACGCGCGAGTGGATCGAGTGGACGCCCACGAAAACCGTATTACCATCGAGCGCGGGAACGGTGTACGACAGACTTATGATCCGCGACGGTTGTCAGGTGTCGCGGTTTACCAAGAAGTGCAGCGGGAGTTCTCACAGGGCGACCGCGTTCAGTTCACCGCCCCATCGAGGGTACTGCAGGTTGCTAACCGAGAACTCGGCACTATCGAACGAGTCAGTCATTCTGGCAATCTCGAAATCCGGATGGACTCAGGTCGCGAGGTTCGATTCAACATCCGTGAGCATCCGCATCTTGACCACGGATACGCAGTGACCAGCCACAGCAGCCAGGGGCAGACTGCGCAGCGGGTCCTGATCCACGTGGACACCGACAAAAGTGAGCTGTTGATTAACGACCGATTCGCATACGTATCTGTTTCGCGGGCTCAACACGACGCGCACATTTACACGAATGATGGAAGTGAGCTTTCCCGCACCCTCAGTCGCGAAAGTTCGCAACGTACAGCCACCGATGTGGAGCAGCAGCCGACCGCACTCAAAATAAATTCTCCCGCCCCTAACGGCGAACGTTCTGGAGAACAAGAGTACGGAAACATGCTCGGAACCAGATTGGGATGAGGTAATGACTTTTGGAAGGCGCAGTTCGAGGTAAAACGCCTTTCAATTCTGAGCTGCTCGCTTAAGCCCTTAAGGAATTGATTGGGTTTCCCGTGGCGCGCCAGCCAGAAGTGAAGCCTCGACGGGAAATGCCTCAGAGCCCTGATCAGACGGTGCCTCGGATCGCGACTGCCTGCAACTTGCTGTGGATTTGTGCAGAAGCGTTTTCAAGCCGTCGAATCAAACCAAGGAATCACTCCAGTAGCCGAAGCAGTTGTGAATCTGCATCGGGTGACAGATCGGGTGTCAGTTAAGGTGAATGTGAAACACATTCCCTACGACGCGGAAGAACTCGGATCGTGCCAAGTGCTTGAATACACATTGCAGAAAAGAGGCCCGATGCTTTGCTAAACCGTTGTACGGGCTAACACCTGTACCGAGGGTTCGAATCCCTCCCTCTCCGCCAGTTCCTGTAGTCCCAATCACTTAGACCCGACTGTGCAAGGTCGGCTCAACTCAGGAAATCCTTTCTAGTGTCCTGTTAGTGTCCGATTCGATCCGGTGGACGGAAATCTGCCAGGCAGGGCGTCCGGCGGATTTCAGCGAATGAGCGTAGGCCGCCGATTCCCCGCCGGCATTCGGAAAAGCCATTGAGTCTTTGCGGAGCCTCATTCCCGGTCTTCAACCTGGAGGGACGAGATCGATACAACTTCCTCGCAGCAGATCTATGGACAAGTCATTCGTGGCGTACGGCGGCGCTTGCGGTCTATTGGACATTGCTTGCAACTTGACTACTTCCGCGAGTTGCTTTCGACCAACGAGGACGTGCATGAGAATATCCGTCCTCTACTGAAGCTTAGCCGGGACACCGTCGCACGACTGCAGAAAACGGAATACGCGAGGCACAGTTGCGGGCTGGGGATGCTGGCGAATGCGGATGTGCTCGCTTCTCCGAAGCGCGCGTCGGGAGGACTGCGTTTCCCCTTGACAAAGACTTACACGGATGTTTGCCACACGGAAGTGATCCGGCGTCGGCTACGCGATTGGCAACGATAAGTCAGCTGGAACAAGTCTCGCGCTGTTCGCTCTAGTCGCTCGCTGGCGTGATGATCAGCTTAGGTAGTTGGATCGTAATCTTCTGCTGAATGCTTGCTGAAGAGTCGCCCAGCAGCAAGTTGTAGTTGCCGGCATTCGCCCGCCACAATCCCGCGTTGACATCATAAAAACTAAAGCTCCGCGGACCAAGGTCGACGCTGATGTGAGTGGTCTCCCCGGGTTGCAGCATCACCCGTTCGAACTGTTTCAATTCCTTAGCCGGGCGCGGTACCGTCGGGGATGATTCGGCGACATAAAGCTGCGCGACCGTAGCTCCGGCACGATCGCCCGTATTTGCAACGTCGAAAGTGACGGAAAAGCGCCCGTCGCCCGTCGGGATGCTCTTCAGGTTCGTGAATGAGAAGGTCGTGTAAGAGAGTCCGAAGCCGAAGGGGAAAAGTGGCTCGACATGAGCGTGCTCGTAACCGCGATAGCCCATGAAAATGCCATCACGGTAGACGATCTTATTAGTGCCTGCGTCGGGATAGTAGCTATTAAAACTCGGATTGTCAGTCAGCTTTTTTTCCCAGCTGATAGGCAGGTGGCCTGAGGGGTTACTCTCTCCGAAGAGCAGACGGGCGACAGCGTTGCCGCCTTCTTCGCCCGCATACCAGGACGCTAAAATACCCTGAACTTTATCTTTCCAGGGCGAGACATCGACGCTGCCACCCGACGTAATCACGACTATAGTCTTCTTGCCCAGGCCAGCGACCTGATCGATTAATTGTTGTTGCCCAACGGGAAGCTCAAAGCTTCGGTCCCCACCCTCGGACTCGGAGGCTGAGTTGAAACCCACAGCCAGCACGACGGTGTCGGCATGAGACGCTATCTCTAGAGCGTCGTTTTCGACAATGGTGCTGAGCGGCACGATGCCAACCCGCATTCCGGAAACCGAGGCGAACTGTGTGGCCAACTGTTCCAACACGACCTTGTGCGGACCGGCGGAAAGCTCGATGGCCCTTTGATTGAGGATAGCCTTCGGCACGACAGAACTGTCGAAGACGACGGCATCGTCGACGAGCAGCCGGTACCGTCCATCGGTCTGAACAAATACTTCGAACTTGCCCGCAGATTCCACCGTGTAGTAACCGGTCCACCTGCCGCTCGTCGTCGTCCGCAGATAGGGGCTGGAGTTCTTATGGGATGTAAGAGCGTTCAGTTCCTGTTCTTCAGGTTCGCGCCGCGTCGAGCCTGGGATTATCATTGCTCTCTCGATCGTCGTACCGGTCTCTCCGCCTTCCAGATCGGCCTTGGCAAATGTGGTGTGTATTACTCCGCTGGTCACTCCTTGGGCATCGGTAGTGAATTGCGTGAGATGGGCCATTTGATTGGTGCTACGAATGCCGCGCGCGTAGAGCACTTTGGCGCTGTCGCCCAAGTAGTTGCTGATACCGACGAGCAGATTCGTGTTTGCGAAGCTCACGACCTCGCCGCTGCCTCCGCCTGTCGTGACGGTCTGGGTCGCAGTGGGTCCGATCACTGCGATCGTCTTGACTGTTGTTCTGTCGAGCGGCAGCGCATGGTTGTCGTTTTGCAAAAGCACCGCGCCTTCAAGCGCGGCCTGCAATGAGGCAGCGCGACCTTGCAGATTGTAGCGCGGGATGCTGGTGTCGAGAGCCGGATGATCGAGCCAGCCAAAGTCGACAGCCACGCGGAGGATCCGGCGCACTTTGTCATCGATATCAGCCTGCGTGATCGTTCCCGCCTTGAGCAGCGGAAGAATAGTTTCCCGGTTGTAGTAGACGCCGAAAGGCATTTCGAGATCGAGGCCGCCCTTCTCGGCCGCGGCGGTGTCGTAGGTTGCGACCCAATCCGACATGACGATACCTGGAAAGTGCCACTGCTCCTTGGCCACTTCAACATTGAGACGGCGATTCTGCGTCATGTGTTCGCCATTAGTGAGATTGTAGGAGTCCATGATGGCTCCCACTTTGCCGACTTTGACGGCGGCTTCAAACACTGGCATGTAAATTTCGCGCAACGTCCGTTCGTCGATGACGGAGTCCGAATCATGCCGCAGGTACTCGGAATTATTACCGAGATAGTGCTTGACGGTGGCGGAGACACCCTCCTTCTGCACCCCCTGGATATAACCGACGGCAATCTGGCTGGCGAGAAATGGATCCTCGCCGAAGTATTCAAAGTTGCGTCCGTTCATCGGTGCGCGGTAGATGTTGACACCGGGGCCAAGGAGGAAGACGGCCCCGCGGGACCGGCAGTCTCGTCCCAGTTCTTCCCCGATGCGAACCGCGAGCTGTCTATCCCACGAGGCCGCCAGCCCAATGCCGCCAGCGTAGGCGATTGTTGGCGCTGGAATGTGAGCTCCCACCGGACCGTCCGCCATCTGGAAGAAAGGAATATTCAGGCGCGGCACCGGGTGGGTGCGGAAGGGTGTGTCGCCGCTGATGAGATCAATCTTCTCATCGAGGGTCATTTCGCCGATAAGTTGATTTACACGTTTGTCCGCAGCAGCGGAGTCGTTGCCGACGAATTGGCCGGGGGCCCGGACGCTGGTCAACAGCAGCGAGCAACCGAGAACGCCACAGCAGAAAAAAGAGATCGCATTGATCCGCATCGTGATTCCCCGACGGAGATAATACGACAAAAGACCGGACATAAGCCGAATGCCATAAGATCAACAAATCGACAGCGCTTTGACGTTGTCAGTGCTCGAAACATGGCAATGAGACCGATGTAACGGCGAGGTCTCGCGTGCCAACGGCGACAAGGTTGGATTACTTCCGTATGGCCGATCATCCGTCCGGAACCCGCTGTATTCTCTAATCGATTGAACCGTTGATAAGTCCCCAACCCCTAGGGTATAAACGCAAAACAGAGTTCACCCAGTGAAAAGAATCAATTCCGTTTTCCGGACGTCAATTCTGGTCATCCTTGGCTTTTGCGCGAACGCACTGTGGGCGCAAACCGCGCGCTGGCCAGAGCAGAAGGCGAACGCCTGGTACCGGCAACAGCCTTGGTTGGTCGGCAGTAATTACGTTCCCAAGTCGGCGATCAACCAATTGGAGATGTGGCAGGAGGTGACTTTCGATCCGGCGGAGATCGATACCGAATTGAGCTGGGCCGAAGCCATAGGCATGAACACCATGCGTGTTTTTCTACACGACCTGCTCTGGCAGCAGGATCCAGACGGCTTTAAGAAGCGCATCGACCGCTTCTTGACCATCGCGTCGCAGCATCACATCCGTCCCATGTTTGTGCTCTTCGATTCATGCTGGGACCCGTTGCCTCATTTGGGCCCGCAGCATCCGCCGACTCCGGGAGTTCACAACTCAGGCTGGGTGCAGAGTCCTGGCGCAGCGGCACTGGCGGACGCAAGCCAATATCCCCGGTTGAAGGCGTACTTGCAGGGCGTGGTGGGAGCGTTCGCCACGGACGACCGCATTCTTGCATGGGACGTGTGGAACGAGCCGGGTGCCGATAACGCCGGGAGCTATGCGAAAGAGGAGCTGCAAGAGAAAGACAAGATTGCCCGAGTGGCAACGCTTTTGCCCCAGGCGTTCGAGTGGGCGCGCGAGGTGAAGCCCATGCAGCCTCTCACCAGCGGACTGTGGGCGGTTGACACCTCGCCGGATGGGGCAAACCTCGGCGAGCTGCAGCAGATTCAACTGCGCGAGTCTGACATTGTCACCTTTCACAACTACAGCTGGCCGGAGTACTTCAAGCGTCAAGTGGCCTGGCTGAAGAAGTACAATCGGCCGATAATCTGCACGGAATACATGGCGCGGTCGGTCGGCAGCACGTTTGACACGGTGTTGCCGATTGCGAAGGAGGAGCGCGTGGGGGCGATCAATTGGGGATTCGTCGCCGGCAAGACACAGACCTATTTGCCATGGGACTCGTGGGAGCACCCTTATATTCGCAATCAGCCGCCGGTCTGGTTTCACGAGGTGCTTCGTCCCGACGGAACACCGTATCGAGAGGCGGAGGTAAATCTAATCCGGCAGCTCACGGGAAAGCAATAGAAATTGACATTCACCTTCGCTGGTGTCCACCTGGATGATCAGTAGGCTAACGGTCGATGTGGTCTGGCCTGTCGCGCTTTTTTCGGTTGCTCCCGAGTGACGGGCTACCCGGAAGTTATGCCCCCGAACAAACTTTCAACATCGCCATTGGTCTTTCCCAAGCCGGTTTCGGGCCAACTTCCGAGTAGCCAACCACCCGCTCAAAACCCCGCTGCTGCCGGCAGCTGAAGTGTGCAAAAGCTTGCTAGAACTTCGGCGCTTTATGATCGCCGACTCCTTGTATATTGCCATGATTCCCATTCTCTGCAGAATGCGGCGGTGCGCCCGAACTCAACTGTTCCAGCCGCTTTACTCTCTCACTCCAGCAAGTTTCATGGGAATTGCAATGTTCGCAATTTGGACTATGAATTCCTAGCAGGGACGACAGTTGACAGATCCGAGCTCTAAGGCGCACAACCCACCCCGCCCTTGGGGTTTTCCCCGAGTTTTCGCACTTCGACTACCAGTCGGTATGGATTTGGTTGCAAGCTCACCGCGAAATCTGAATTGGCCTTGGTCTCCAGCACAATGCGGGTTGTGCCGGCCACGGGCTGCGCCGCGCGGATGCGATTTAGCAGCGCATCCCCCACGTTGATCGATCTCCCCGCCAGGTCGGAAGCTAGCAGCGTATCGTACAGATCGAAATAGAACCGATCGGGACTGGGCAGACAATGCGCCTTGTACTGCACCTTATCTTCAAGATCAACAACCACCGTGCTTGAATCTGCTGATGACCAGTGCCGGATTCCAGTGATAAGAGGAAACTTCGAGATGGTCTGCGTGGTGGCAGGTGAATTGGCAGCCCGTTCACGGCCGAAGGTCTTATCCGGATTGATGTTCGCGCCAGCCGCTACAGCGCCGACCCGCGGAGACGGTGCAGCGACCAAATTCTTCGCAGCGGGCCGTAGCGGCTTCGGCGCAATCTTTTCCGTACTCACCCTCACGCTGGGCCGGTGGCCTGCCTTCAGGCCCCACCAGGTTCCACCGACAGATCCTACGGCGATAACCAGGCACACCCGCAGCAATAACCTGCCAGAGGAGTGTGTTGCGTCATCTTGTTTCTTGGTGATCATCTTTTTCTCGGCGACCACCTCGGATCCAGCGGTAAATCCCACGACACACGATTTGAACTCCGAAGAAGGTGTCTCCGGATTGGGCGCCGCCTCAACACAGGCAATTTCTGACGCGCCACTTTTTGTGGTCGCAACTTCTTGCGCGAAAGTAGGTGCCGCTAACATAGCAGCCGCCACCTGCGCGGACTCTGAAATGCGATCCTCATCTCCGGGCTTCAGCGCTCGCAGTAAAAACCCAGCCAGCAGGCTGAGGTTTTTAGCGTCGCTGTCATTGAAGCCGCAAGGCACCGCGGAAAACGCTTCGAGAAGCCCAATTCTATGCCGCCGTCCAGTCAGTGGCACCGCAATCATGGAGCGTGCGCCCAACCGTCGGCATGCCTGCAGGTCCACTCGTGTATCCGTCTCTGCGTCGTCGCAGCGCAGGACCTGAACCATGCTGAAGCAAGCGCCTGAGAATCCCGACTCGCAGTCGATGCGCGCGCCCAGATCGGGACAGACTTTGCCCGCGGCTGCTCGCAGCACGACTCTGTTATTTTCCGCCAGCGCTATCGCCACGCCGTCCGCTCTAGTTATCGCTATCGCCGCATTTGCGACGAGTTGTAGCACCTCATCGAGCACAAACTGCTCTCCATCTCCGGCTGCCTCTACGAATACGCCGGGAACGGAATCCATCTGCCGGGTTCTTAAGTCGTCGCTCCGGCGCACTTGCTCGTGCAAGGCCGCGAACGCCAGCCAGGACTGCAACCGGTCGTGTTGCGCCGTTTTATGAATAGAACGCTCTTGCAAAGAATAGTCTGCGGGGCCGCTCGAAGCGGCACTTTGCCCTCGATCGTATGCCGATAAACCACCTCCGGTAGATAGAGGCTCTCCTTTTACGACCGGGTTTGTGGTCGCTATCGCCATCTGGGGGCCGCGCGCAGTTTTGGCGCGCTATAGGATCTACCCGGACAAAGTGATTGTCAATTACCCGTTTAGCCTACTCCATCACTCGCTTTTAGAACTGTGCGGCAGTTCGTAAACCTCACAGCCTACTCAAATCCGTAGAAATCGAGCGCGAACTGTGTGGGCGAAGCAGCGCTACTAGCTTTCGGCGACTAGCCACAAAATACGTCCAATGGTCCGCTGTCAACAACTGCCTGCCATCGTCACCGGGCGGCTTCTGTGCCGCTCGGGAGAGTCCCGCAGATGCAGATACCTTGCCCGCTTCCGAGAGAGGAGGAAAAGGAACACTGGCTCTGCAATCCGGCGAGCTCGTCATCGCCAAGCGGTCCCAGCTGAAAGGGTGTTTCGGTGATTGCAAAAGCGGACGCCCCCTGTTTTTGAATATGGGTGGACCATGCCGCAACGGAAGCAGCCGGCGCGATTGCGGTTGGATCGCAAGACGGATTGACGGAGGCATCGGCGGGCACAATCTTAACCACGCCTGTTGTCGATCTGATTCCAGTCAGCGGATTGGCCGTCAAGTTCGCATTGACGGAAAGAGTCTGCAAACCGTCGGGCGAGACCAGGCATCCACAGCACTCGGACAGTTGTTGGTCTTGATCGAAGACATAAATCTCGGCGCAAAGATTGCCACCGGCGACCCCTGGATTCGTAAGACGCACGGTGGCGTCAGAGACGCCAGAGGTGTTTGCATTCGAAAAATAAGAGACAGCCATCACTGCCTTGACACTCACACTGGCGGAACCCCCAACCGTGTCGGAGGAGACAGAGATTGTCGTATCCCCGACATGCGCGGCGAGCAGCATACCCTGATCACTAATACTCGCAATCGTCGAATCCGCGGAACTCCATGACACACTCGTGGTCATATCCTGGATCGAGCCATCGCTAAAAGTTGCCATTGCACTTAACTGCTCACTGCCTCCAACGTAAAGAAAGGACGTCGTGGGCAGAACAGTGAAGGACATGACCGTGGGCGGCCCGACCTGGAGTTGATTCGTGGCGCTAACCGTCCCCGACGTTGCTGTCACCGTCACTGTTCCCAATGCATTCGCCGTCGCCATCCCCTGGCTATCAATGCTGAGAACTGTCAGTTCGGAGGAGGACCACTGCACAGAACTCGTGAGATTCTTTGTGCTGCCATCGTTGTATTTTCCGGTAGCTGAAAGTTGCTGGCTTATTCCCACCGGAATTGAGGCTCGGCCAGAAGCTATTAAAATGGACTCAAGCGTTGGAGCTACGACCGCAACGGCATCCGTGGCACTTACGCCAGCCGAAACGGTCGTAATCGTCGCCGCACCGAGCGCTTTTCCTGTTGCCAGACCCTTGTCGCTGACGGCGACGATGCCATTCGGACTCGCGCCCCAAGTAACCGAGGCCGATACATCCTGAGTACTCCCATCGCTATAGGTTCCCGTCGCTTTCAGTTGGGCAGAATGCGCCGGAGTTAAGCTGATGTTCTGCGGGGACAAAGCTATCGATACTAGCGTGGGCAGCGCGACCATGAGCTTGTCGCTACCGGTAACGTTCCCTTTAATTGCCGTCACACTGACTGCCCCTGGCAAGTTCGCGGTTGCCAAGCCTGTGCTGCTGATGGTTAGAGTGCCCGTTGACGTGCTCAGCCATGCAACCGCGCTCGAAAGATCCTGAACACTGCCATCGGTGAATGTTCCGGTTGCACTCAGTTGAATTGAGTGATTGGGTGTTAAAGAAGGACTCTGCGGGGTCACTGCAATTGACACCAGTGCGGCGGAGGCTACGGTAAGAATGGAGGATGCACTCATCGATTGATACACAGCAGAGATTGGGGTTGAGCCGACACCTTTACTCGTTACCATACCCGCAGCGTTAACGGATGCCACCTTGGGTCGTTCAGAAATCCACTCTACAGTATTAGTAATGTCAGTCTTACTGCCGTCGCTGAATAAAGCAGCGGCGCTGAACTGCAAGCGGTTGCCTAGAACGATCGCCGTAGTCTGAGGCGTAATCGCGACTGACACCAGCCTTTTGGATTGAGAGACTGTGCGATTCTGTCCCATCTGGGTTGCTCCGCAACCGGTCAAAGCCGCAGCGAAAGCCACAACCAAAAGTGGAATAAAGCACATACAAAATCGTCCGCCGTTGGCAATGAGCTTCTTTGAAGATATTCGCAAAATGCACTCGGCCGGGAGAGATGCCCCGGCGCTTGATCTGCGCGAGTCTGGGATTGGATCTTTTCGCATAGCCGCTTCAAATTAGTCCCCGAAAGTCGCCTTTTCAATCTCCGCCGATACTAGCCCTAAGGGCCTAATCCGCCGAAGTAAGCAATCGAACTAGTCCTTTTGGCTAGGCTATATAAAGTTATTCACAACCGATGAGAGCTTGAGAGCGTTTCTTGAAACTCTTCACAGCAAGAATTGGAGACCAGTGACATAGGTCTCGGCTTGGAGGTGTCGCTTTCGTGTCCAACGCACCTGCATCAAAGTCGGAACGCCAACGGGAATTTCTGAAATGCCGATTTCGCAACGCACCAGACAAGATTTGGCAACAGGCTGGGAACTGATTAGGCAGAGACCGCCTTTGCTCATGTTCTGCACCCGTCCCACCACCGCCTTACGGATTTCGATTTCTGATTCCAAAGGCTGAACTTCTCGAACGTGCAAGTCGAGCAGTTGCGGAAAGCGGGGGAACTGTCGACGATCTCGCTCTGGTATTCGGTTCACGAGCAGCGATATTACGCGACTGCCGCCTCGCGTAAACTGCTCAAATGGATTAGTCCATAGAGCTTAAGATCATTAGTCGCTCGGATTACGCCCCCGGACCAATGAATTTGCCCAGAATGCCCGCACGGGTGGCGACTCCCATTTTAACCATGACGATGCGCAAAAATGCCTTGACGGTGTTCGGGCTGATCGCCATCCGCGTCGCAATCTCTTTGCTGGTCAATCCCTGAATAAGAAGTTCCACCGTTTCTTTTTCGCGTTGAGTGAGTTCGAAGTTTTCCCCAATCTGCTCCAGGGCGAGAGTGCCCGAGGAACATCGCTCTAACAAGAGGGCGACAATCAGAGGAACTCCTTTGCCATTTGCATCGATCTTGAAACTTCGGCAAGAATATTTCCGCTTTCCAGATCGAAACTCTTTTACAAAATCGAGTCCTTTCGAGGACTGCTGGCTCACAAGGCCCGCGCGAATTCTGTCGCCGAGAAATACATCGATGCGCTTGATTCGCTCGGGTAGATTGGGATAGGTGAGGATTCTGATCGCTTCGTGATTCGAAGCAACCGGACCCAGCGACTTATCGAGCAGCAGCAACCCTGGCTCTGAATTTCCGTTTAACACAGCAACCTCCTAAAGGTCGATCAAATGCGGCCTCGCACTGGCAGGGGGTCGATTTCACACAAGTTGAATAACCAGCCTTGTAAATGGAGTTCTCAGAAACCGTCAGCGGACCTTAGGGGGGAGAAACAAAGGGCGCCGCTAAAGCATCTCAACAACAAAATTCTGAGGGCCCGAGTACCACGAAAGCTCAACCGTCAGCTCTAGAAACTGAGCGATGCACTCTGTCCGCGATCCAAAAGCAGCACACTAAGAATAATTATAACGTTGTTAAGTACGTCAAAGGGTGCCGAATGCGCACCAAGTCTGCAGCGCCAATCCCCGTTAAGTCAAGCCCAATCTGTTTGGACTAGCCTAAAAGGGCTAGTCGCGTCTAATCCCAGCGGCTAGCCTAACGGTGGCATTGCCAGCCCTGAGACGAAGTGATTAAATTTACGGTCTTGGACCAGATCCCCAACCTATGCCGACAAAAATCAGTTTGAGGGCCCACCGATCGCGGGTTTGGCGCTGGCTCATTCGGAAGGGGCATCCATGTATTGGCATGGCGGCCTGCCTTCTCACAACTGTCACCATGCCCGCTGCTGACGATTCTATGCTGGGGCGCGACCAAGCCCAGAGACCCGCTGTTCAGCAGAACATACCAGTCGCGCCGGATGCAAAGACAAACATCACGAATGGTGCCGATTCCGCCTGCATTGTAAAGTCCGGTGATGCCGTGATCGTGACGAAGACAGGCGTGACTGGCTCGGCGGAAGAAAACGCCGACCAAGGAATGTCTAAGGCGAGCAGTGAAGCCCCGAGGCGCGAAGATATGACTTTACCCGCGCCCTCCGGGGACGAATGGGACAACGATCAAATTCATCTCAGTGTGGAGACAAAATCGAGGGAAGAGTCTCGCAGCGAAAAATCCAAAACTTCCAACGCAGGGTCTGACCTGAAGTGCACGCCGCATGAAGCGGCGCCTAAGCCCGAACCCGCCATGAAGAATTGATTTATGTGCCTCGTGACGCCTCGGAAATTCGTCTTTCGGAAAACAAGTCGCTCATTCCCTGCGGTTATGCTGCTTGTCTTTTCCAATCTTCTGTGCGCACAGAATTCGCAGCCGAGCGTGTGCAACATGGATTCAGACGGATTTTGCATTACGGGAGCGGTACAAGCCGCTCCACTTTCGAATCCCACGCCGCGACATTTGCAACCAGTCGAACTAAATCCGGCACTGCAGAAAGTCGAACTGAATCCGGTTCAGAACAAGCTGCAAGTTGAGTTTCACAATGACCTGCTGCGAATTGATGCGGAAAACGTTACCCTGGGAGACGCGCTGAAGGTCGTAAGTGCGCGCACAGGTGCTGAGGTGCAGTTTCCCGCCGGGACGCTTGGCGAACGCATTTTTGTTCACCTGGGACCAGGTAAAGCGCGCGACGTAGTTACTCAACTCTTAAGTGGGTCGGAGTTCAATTATGTGATCCTATCATCTGCCTCGGAGCCACAAGGGATAACGCGCCTGATACTCAGCAGGAGTGTTAGCACCCGAGAAAGTGCTACTTCTGATGCACCTGCGTTACCGGCAAACGCTCCGCAGGCGACCCAGCTTTATGGTTCAGGTTTCAGCGAAGATCCTGGTGCTGCCGCCGAACCGCCTCAAGAGCCTGGTCCCACGGCCACACCTGTTGCGAGTTCCCCTGCAGGTTCGATACACAATGACGGATCCAAGCTTTCAGGAGAGGACCTTGACCGAATGCAAAAGCTGCAGATCCAGCAGGAACAGCAGCAATTCGCGGTTCAGCTTCAGCAGCAACGCGCGCAGCAACAGCAAGAGCAGCCGTCGCAGAATTCACCACCGCAGTAACTCACTTGATTTTTGACTTTCTTCGCTGGCCGTCGCGCCACCACCGACCGGCTCGATTGCCCAACCAACTCAGTCAACCTAATTTGCCGGGTTAGTGGTTTTGGTTAAGCCACATGGGTAAAGCCACATGGGTACTTGTAAAGATCCGGGCGGCAAGTACATTAGCTGACCAGGCGCGCCTCCGCTGAATCCTCCCCCCAGCCGGCACGCTACCAGGAGGATTCTCAGCATGAAACAGTTGTGTAGAATACTGCCCATACTCGCCGTTGCATTGCTCGTTCTGAGCCTCGGCTCAAGCGTGGCAATCGCGCAAGATGTTTACAAAGTCAACTATTTCTCCAACAACGCCGCCCCAGCCCCGGATGCCACGGTGAGAATCGATAATCCCGGTCTCACTTACGGCAACCTCTGCGCCATGATTTACGTCTTCGACGCCGACCAGCAACTGAGCGAGTGCTGCGGCTGCGTTGAAACTCACAACGGACTTCGCACGCTGTCAGTAAGATCAGATCTGACCAGCAACCCGTTGACTGGGCGAGTTTCCACCAATGGCGTGATCAAAGTGGTTTCGGCTGCCGTCAACAACTCACCGTGCGATCCCACCTCAAATGTGTCACCCAAAGCCAACCTGCGCGCATGGGTCACTCATATTCAGAATGCGGTAGGGACAGCCTATCCAATCACCGAGACGGAATCTTCGGATTCGACGCTGGGTGCAACCGAGCTTGCGAACCTGCAGGCGCAGTGCGCATTCATCAATATTCTCGGCAGCGGACAGGGCATCTGCAGTTGTGGAACCGGAGACTAGTTGAACTGAGCCTCGGGACATGCTCTCCAGCATGTCCCAGGCTATTTGAAAACAGCATGCTGACCGCCTAGCGAACCAGATTCTATTCGAATGCTTCTTAAGAGCGCCCGGGTTGAGAAGTGATAGTTGCGCGAGTGCCTGCCGTTTGTCCGCGCAGAGATGTGCCAATACAGACAAGCGCGTTCGGTTACCTGCCCGCGACAAATGTGATTTTCAATATGGACACCTCAGCACTCAATATCCGTTGATAACCCACCGGGTTAGTCTGGCAGGTTAGTAGGTTAAGGCTACTACAACAAGACGATTGTCGAACTAATCCAATCGGCGTAACTTACCGGGTTTAGTGGTTTGGGTTAAGCCACATGGGTACTTGTAAAGATCCGGGCCGCAAGTACATTAGCTGACCAGGCGCGCCTCCGCTGAATCCTCCCCCCAGCCGGCACGCTCTCAGGAGGATTCTCAGCATGAAACAGTTGTGTAGAATACTGCCCATACTCGCCGTTGCATTGCTCGTTCTGAGCCTCGGCTCAAGCGTGGCAATCGCGCAAGATGTTTACAAAGTCAACTATTTCTCCAACAACGCCGCCCCAGCCCCGGATGCCACGGTGAGAATCGATAATCCCGGTCTCACTTACGGCAATCTCTGCGCCATGATTTACGTCTTCGACGCCGACCAGCAACTGAGCGAGTGCTGCGGCTGCGTTGAAACTCACAACGGACTTCGCACGCTGTCAGTAAGGTCAAATCTGACCAGCAACCCATTGACCGGAGTCGTATCGAGAAATGGCGTAATCAAAGTGATTTCGGCTGCCGTCAACAACTCACCGTGCGATCCCACCTCAAATGTGTCACCCAAAGCCAACCTGCGCGCATGGGTCACTCATATTCAGAATGCGGTAGGGACAGCCTATCCAATCACCGAGACGGAATCTTCGGATTCGACGCTGGGTGCAACCGAGCTTGCGAACCTGCAGGCGCAGTGCGCATTCATCAATATTCTCGGCAGCGGACAGGGCATCTGCAGTTGTGGAACCGGAGACTAGTTGAACTGAGCCTCGGGACATGCTCTCCAGCATGTCCCAGGCTATTTGAAAACAGCATGCTGACCGCCTAGCGAAGCGGATTCTATTCGAACACGTTCTCAAACACAGATTGGGTGGGGAGGAGAGCAATGCAGAAAAGAGTGCGAGTGCCGGTATTTCTTCTTGGATTTTTTCTTACCGCTGGATTTTGGCTTTATGGCCAGGAGACCGCCAATAGCAAGCAGATCATTGCCGAAGTCGGAGGGCAAAAGCTGACCTTAGCCGACCTACAACAGCAACAGGGGGGCAAGCTACTTCAGGCCAGATATCAATACTACATGAACCAACGAAAGGCTCTGGAACAACTGATCGATGACAAACTCATCGAGATTGAAGCGCGCAACCGAAATCTCTCTTCTGACCAACTCCTGAAGACCGTTGTTTACAAAGATTTGAAAGATCCTACCGAAGACCAGTTGCAGGTCTACTACGAAGGCATGGAATCAACTGAATCCTATGAAGCCGTACATGATCGCGTGCTGGAACATATTCGTGACTTACGCCGAGAAAAGGCACGCGCCGCCTACGTCGCGCAGCTACGCAGCAATGCGAGTGTTCAGGTTCTACTGGCGCCGCCCTTCGCAGATGTGAGTTTGAAGGATGCCTATCTGCATGGCAACAAGAGTGCGCCGGTTACGCTGGTTGAATTCGCCGACTACGAGTGTCCTTATTGTCAGAAGATCACACCCGAACTGCAAAAGCTGGAGAAGGAATACGGGGACCGTCTGGCGGTTGTTTACAAAGACTTTCCGCTCCCCATGCACCACACTTCGCAGAAGGCGGCTGAAGGGGCCCGCTGCGCCGGCGAGCAAGGAAAGTTCTGGGAGTATCACGACGTTCTTTTCTACAGCAAACAGCTCCAGGTTGCAGAGCTGAAAGCTCACGCGCGCGTGCTCAAGCTGGACGGTGATCGCTTCGACAAGTGCCTGGATGATGGAACCGAAACCGCGCCCGTAAAAAATAGTCTGGAAGAGGCGCAGAAGCTGGGCTTGACGGGTACTCCCAGTTTCTTCGTAAACGGTCATTTTTTCAGCGGAGCGGCCGACTACACCGTGCTCAAAGAGATGGTGGATTTGGAATTGGCGTCACAGCCACACACTTCTTCTTCTGAGCTATCTAAATCTGGGCCGGAAGGCACTCCCGCGAGCGCTATGACAGCGGCCAGCAAGCGAAATTAGTTGCCTCGAATCGTGCTTTTGCGGTTCGGAGATTGAGGAGTGACATCATGAAACGCCTATTTTTTTTGGCGTCGGCTTTCTTGGTCTTAGCGTTGGCAGCGATCCAGGGCAAAGCTGCCGTGTCGCTTTCGCTCCTTCCTCAAAACGCGCAGGTGCCGGTGAATGGTCAGCTGCAGTTCGTCGTCAACGTAAGCGGAACGACCGACAGCGTCGTCATCTGGAGCGTCACCGGCACGGGATGCAGTGGGATCACGTGCGGGATGATCAGCGACGAGGGGCTGTATACAGCACCGGCAAATGCTCCTTCTCCTTCGAATGTAACGGTGACAGCCACCTCTCTGGCGGACGTTACCGTTACCGCAACGTCGGTTATCACGGTCGGTTCGTCTTCAACTGTTTCCGTCGGGGTTTCGCCCACCCAGGTTGTGCTCGCGACGGGGGGGAGCAGCAGTTTTCCGCCACAGTTACCGGTACTTCGAACACGTCAGTTACCTGGGGAGTCAGCGGTATTGGCTGCGTAGGCAATTCTTGCGGTTCGATCAGCCCCTCCGGGCTTTACACCGCTCCAAGCAGCGTTCCCACATCTTCCGCAATCACGATTACGGCGGTGTCGGTCGCCAATCCTTCGAAGTCGGGATCGGCCTCACTGGTTGTGCAATCCGCGTCATCGGTTACAGTTTCAGTTTCGCCAAAGACTGCGCAGGTTGGCACAGGCGGACAATTACAATTCTCTGCAACAGTTACCGGAAGCACAAATACTGCTGTGGTGTGGAGCGTTTCGGGAACGACCTGCAGCGGCCTAGCCTGTGGCACAATTACAGCAGCAGGGCTTTACACGGCGCCGGCAACGCTGCCTACATCTCCCGTAATTACCGTAAAGGCCACCGCAACAGCTGACCCTTCAGCTTCGGCCTCAGCGGCAGTCACGCTTGTTGTTGCTGCTTCGCTCAGCGTGTCGCCGCCTTCGGCCCAGCTGAAACCGGGAGCACAGTTACAGTTCTCGGCAGCGCTGAGCGGAAGTTCGAGCCCCCTGGTTATCTGGAGCATATCGGGAAGTGGCTGCAGCGGGTCTGCTTGCGGCAGCATCAGCGCCAGCGGGTTGTATACCGCTCCTGCGACCGCCCCCAATCCCCCTATCGTCGCGGTAACTGCAACGCTGCTTTCCAATCCAGCCAAGTCGGGATCCGCCACGGTTACCATCACTTCCGGAGTCGCAGTCGGGATTTCTATATCCCCGACGACCGCTCAGGTGGGGACAGGTGGCACACAAAAGTTCAGTGCGGTTGTGACCGGATCGTCGAATACAGGCGTGACCTGGGCGATCTCTGGAGTCGGTTGTGCCGGCAGTATCTGCGGTACGGTCAGCTCTTCGGGGCTGTACACGGCTCCTCTTGCCCCACCGAATCCTCCATTTTTCTCGGTGATCGCTACATCGGTGGCCGATTCGACCAAGTCCGCCGCCGCCACGGTGACAGTTGTGCCCGCAGTTAGTATCACGATCTCGCCCACTTCGTCCAAACTTGCCCCCGCAGCTTCCGTGCAGTTTTCTGCGCACGTAGCCGGCAGCGCCAACACTTCGGTGTCGTGGGGCGTTTCGGGCACAGGCTGCACGGGTTCGAGCTGCGGGCAGATCAGTGCGGCAGGCTTATATACTGCCCCCGCAATCGTCCCCAATCCAGCTGTAGTCACGGTCAAGGTTACATCGCAGGCTGACACGACCAAGTCAGCTTCGGCGCAGGTGACCATTGCTACTTCAGTTTCAGTCACTGTCTCTCCGGCGAGTGCTCTGCTAACAGTGGGTGCCCAGCAGCAATTTCAAGCGACGGTCAAGGGTAGCTCGAACCTCGGAGTAGCCTGGACGGTTAGCGGCGCCGGCTGCATGGGGTCAGCGTGCGGCACGGTTACCTCTGCGGGTTTATATACCGCTCCGCCAACCGTGCCGAACCCCGCAGTCGTAAAGGTCACAGCAACCGCGCAGGCCGACTTGTCTCAATCTGCGTCGGCAGCAGTGACCGTTGCTCCAACGAATAACAGCAGAATGAATGGGCAATACGCGTTCCTGTTTAAAGGATTCGACACCGCCGGCGTCTACGAGGCGGCTGCGTCTTTCATCGCCGATGGCAATGGAAATGTCACATCCGGCGTTGAGGACATCAACCGGACATCGGGAGCACAAACCGGACTCGTGATCTCGGGGACATACCAGCTAGGTGGAGACAACCGCGGTACCTTAACCCTGAAGAGCAAGTTAGGAACGGCTGTCTTCGCATTCGCGCTGAATAGCACGACGAAGATTGGCAGCCTGATCGAATCCGACAGTTCCGGCATTCGGGGTTCCGGTGTACTAAAACTTCAGGATCCAACGGCCTTCGACCCTTCGGTTTTCAGCGGTGGTTACGCTGTCAGTCTGACGGGCATCGATGCCGCGGGCGGGAGAATTGCCGCGATCGGTTCTATTTTCCCCAGTGGCTTTGGCACAATTTCGGGCAGCAGTCTAGACGTGAATGATGCCGGCGATGTCCTGCCCACTTTTGCGACGTTCTCCGGCACTTACGACGTTGATGGAACTGGGCATGGCGCTGCCACTCTCGTCATTCCCGGTTTTGCCGGGGGGACGTTCAACTTCGCGTTATACGCAATCTCGGCGAACGAATATTTTGCGCTATCGATCGATCCGGTGAGCGGCGGCAATCCTATTTTTGCCGGTATGTTCGAGGCACAAACTGGTTTGCCTTTCCTGACCTCCTCCTTCAAAGGAGCGTCTATCTTTGACTTGACCGGCTTAAATGGGAGCTTCTCTCAGGTGACCGTGGGCCGAATGCAGTTTGATGGAGCCGGAAACATCGTGGTGCAGTTGGACGAGAACAGCGGCGGGAACCTGACCATTGGCGGAGTGCTGACAGGCGCATATTCCATCCAATTAAACGGGCGCGGTGTTCTGACTCTGGATAACGCGAGCGCCGCCCCCACGGTCTGGATTTTGTATGCGATTGCGCCTGACCGTGCTTTTTTGCTGGGCTCGGATGGTTCCGTGGAGAGTGGAGACGTAAATTCGCAAGCAATTTTGCCGCCCTTTGAGACTGGCGACCTGGAAGGCAGTTTCGAGTTTGGCTCAGGAGAACCGACGTCATCTCAAGCCACTTTGCTGTCCGGTACGGTTTTCTTCGATGGCGCCAGCAATGTCTCAGGAGCAGAGGATCGGAGCCAAACTGGTGGCTTCACCCGGAATTTGCCGCTGCTTGGCAGCTATGCGATCTCGATAGTATCGAACAACGGCCGCGGAGTCGCCATGCTGACTTCACCGGCCGCTTCTACCCAAGCTTTGTGGGTAGTGAGTGGTTTCGAGGCCCTGGGGTTGGACGTTGATTCGGTAGATACCAACCCGACTCTGCTGACATATCAGCAGTAGTTTGGAATTATGAGTTTGGATGCACGCTGCGCGATGCGACCAAAGTTTTAATGGAGGGAAAATGAGAAAAATGTTTCTGCCGATTATCATCGTCGTTCTAGGCGGCTTGGCAGCGGCGTTCGGCCAGGGCGCGGATTTGCTGCAAAAGGCGAATTCCGGCGATCCGGCGGCGCAAGTGAAGATGGGAAACCTCTACGCCTTCGGTCAAGGGGTGCCGCGTAATTCCCAGGAAGCCGTCAAATGGTTCAAAAAAGCGGCCCAGCAAGGGTATCCAGAGGGTGAGTACCGGCTTGGTGGAATGTATGACGTTGGCTTCGGAGTCCCTCCCGATCCCGCAACGGCCGTGAAGTGGTATCAACAAGCCGCCAAACAAGGGCTTCTGGAAGCAGAATACCGGCTCGGCATCATGTATGAGCAGGGTCGCGGCATTCCTAAGGATGATGCCGAAGCGGCGAATTGGTACCAAAAGGCAGCGACGGGCGGTCGGCCCGAGGCCCAGTTCAAGCTAGGCGAGATGTATGAAACTGGGCGCGGTTTGCCGCAGAGCTATAAAGAGGCATGGACATGGTATTACCACGCGGCTCAACAAAATCGACCCGAAGCGGAATTCAAACTTGGTAAATTGTGCGAGCTAGGCTTGGGAGTGCCACAAAGTACTTCTGAAGCTATCAAGTGGTATCGGCAGGCCATTGCCAAGGGCGATTCCGAAGCTGAGGAGTCTCTCAACGCTTTGGAGAAATAAATTGCATGGTTTCAGAACAGACCAGATGATTGCTTTCTGAGCGAACGAATCGGGAAGTCTCCATAGTCCGAGATGCGGCCCTTCTTGTTCGCGAACCACAGACCTCCCCCTCCTTAGCACGACGCGTCCAACGCGGCGTGAGATCCGTTCTTTCTAGTTTTTGGGAGGGAATATGGACAGTTGGATCCAAGAGAATGCCATCCAGTTGACTCCGCGCGAGAGGGAGATAGTCGAGCTCCTACTTCTGGGATGTGGCATCGCAGAAATCAGCAAAAACCTCAATATTGCTCCACGCACCGTAAAGTCTCATTTCAGCCGACTGTATTTGCGGTTTGGGATCATCGGCGGGATCAAGCGAGTCAAGCTTGCAACCTTGTTATATCGGAGGCATGTATGCGCGCAGATCGCGGTCATAAATTAGTTGATGCCAATGAGCGAGAGAGGCAAGTGATGGAACTCGTCGCGGCTGGA
Organism: uncultured Acidobacteriota bacterium; assembly: GCA_963842075.1. GTDB lineage: Bacteria > Acidobacteriota > Terriglobia > Terriglobales > Acidobacteriaceae > Sulfotelmatobacter. The sequence continues at coordinate 47,800 of CAWJFA010000034.1, forward strand.
CTCAACAACCGCCAGATGGCCAATGCTATGGGGATTTCAGAGCACGTCATCAAATACCACTTGCGCTCCATCTATGACCGACTTGGACTCTGGAACCGGCTCGAATTAGCTCTGTGGTATGAAGCTCATCGGTATTCCGAGCTGGTCAATTGAAGGAGATAGAAGGCCCGTCTTTCCGACGGAGATCACAGGGGTCTGATCGGGTTAAGTCCCAATCATCCACTTGGGCTAGGAAGAATGTGCTATTCCCCTCTGGGGATCCCGTTGGTACATTCCCACGCCTCACTCTTCTGAGGAGTGAAGCCGATTAAGTTCCGGTGTCGTAAGAAGAGTTTTTTAAGTACCGGCTGCTGATGGGTCGTTTCGATCGTATGACAAAGCGTTCCATGTCGCGGTTGCGTTCACTACGTCCAACCCGCTTCACCGGCATTCGGAGTGCTGGTGAAAACGACGCACGAGAAGTTTCAGCAGTTCGAGTAATACCTGACCGCTCTTCTGAAATCACTGATAAAGATCTAGTCAATGCAGCACAGGAATCAGTCCTAGACGTCACGCTCGGCTTGATATTGAACGAAATTGCAAACCAGGCGCGATTCATTACCAGCGCAACCGGCTCCGCAGTCCTGTTAATCTGGGATGAAGTTCCCGTGTGTAGGGCGAGTTCCGGCGCCAACGCCCGAGACGCGTCCGAGTATTTTAGCGAGTGTTCCGCCATCGCTGATTTTTCCTGGCAGGAAGGCTCGCCACGGCTCTGCGATGACGTCGAAACCGATCATCGATTCGATCTCGCTCGATGCCGGGGGTTGGGGATTCGATCTTTCATGATTGTCCCGATCCGAGACGATGACAAAGGGGTTACCGCAATTGTCCAGGCTTTCTCTCCGCGCCCCCAAGCATTTCACGATCGCGACCTGTTGGCCTTGCAGAATCTCGGCCGCCGCATCGTTGACCACAGGAAACGTGTCGAGCCGATAGTCGGCTGCAATACAGAGATCGACGAAAAGATCGACCAGAACGCCCTCCCGGAAATTATGGAGGGGGAAACGCCCAACTCCCGCCCCGGCTGGAAGCCAGCGGTCTTACGCGAACGTTTGAATCTTTTTTTAGGGGTCTTGACTATTCTTATAGCAATACTTTTGGGTTGGACATTGGGTCGAAGTGAACGCGAGAGTGCACGCCGAAACAGAGAGCATTCCCCAGCGCCGGTCGTGAACAGCCGACAGCCTGCGGTGACCCCGGCACCCGCAGATACTAGCGATGTCGTTCAGGTCACGAATCGAAGTACAGAGTCCCCCAATTCCTTGTCTAGCGCTCCATTGTCTGGCGCTCCAGAAGTCATTGCCGGGCACGAACCATCTCATCCAGAGGTTGAAAGTCACAGAAATCGCATAGCTACGAAACGTTCCGCAGTTGAGAAGTCGCCGCCTTCTGCGGCTTTGTCGAGTGATCTGGTGGTCTTTGAGAATGGAAAACAGGTCTTCCCGATTAGGGCACCGCAGTCTGAACGTCGCAGCGACGATGTCGCAAATAGCGGTCAAGAACAATCCGAACCAGAATCGGCAGATCATACATCTTCGGTTAGCGTCAGCGAAAGTGTTGCCGAAGAACATTTGCTCGAGCGAATCGAACCTGACTATCCGGAATACGCACGAGAACAGCATCTTCAAGGCACTGTAGTTCTCAACATTCAAGTCGGCAAGGATGGCATGGTACGGGGTCTCAGCCGGGTTTCCGGAGACTCGCAGCTTGCTCTGCTAGCCGCCAAAGCAGTTCGGCAGTGGAAATTCACTCCGCTGGTTCGTGACGGTTCTCCCGTTAAATTTGAAAGTCAGATAACCCTGAATTTTGCATTGCCATGAGCTTCAGTCCAGCGCAACGACCGGTTCATCCCAAGCTGCAGCGCTTGTCCAATGGCACGTTCCTGTGCGAGAGGCGCTTGTGTTGAAGGTGCTTTTGCGAAAAACCGCAGCCTGCCTGAGTCTTCTGATGCTTTTTAATCCGACTGCATCAGGAGGTTTGGTGCACAGCACTAAACTCGAAGCACAAGCATCTACCGCTATCCCGACTGACCCCGCAACTGTCCTGCACGTGAAACTATCTCTCGAAAAAGATTCCCCAATTATGGAGATTACGTCGACGCGCCCGGTGAGACCGGTGATCAAGAGAATCCAAAATCCTCCGGCGCTGAGGATCGATCTCAACAATGCGCAAATATCTATTGACCATAAGCAAATTGCCGTTCAAAGCCCGCTCATCGACGCTATTCACCTGGATCAGTTAGCTCTGACTCCTCCCGTGGTAAGGATTGTTGTGAACGAATTGAAGCCACTAAGTTATACTTGGGACGCTGCCGGCAACCGGCTTACCATTCGACTTCACCTGGAATCAGAAGAGGTAAAGGCTAAACCACCCTCCGTCAACACGTTGGGCCAAAGCACCGAACCCGTTGCTGTCCCCGTAAACGCAGAAGGAGACCTGGTATTTGCCGACCGCCTAGCCTCCGGCACGTCGTTCTCAGCCAAGTTCAATACCGAAACACTTCGTCTCTCACGTGGCGGCGAAGTACATGTCTGCCCGGGAACTACGGTCACCATCGTTCATACGCAAAATGGATTCGACTTGATGCTGGCTATGGATAGAGGCGCACTGGAGACCCATTATGCTCTGGATAACTCAGCAGATACCATCGTCACGCCAGATTTCCGCATTCTGCTCCGAGGTCCCGGTGAATTCCATTATGCGATTCGCGCCGATTCGCAGGGTAATACCTGCGTGCGCGCTCTGCCCGGAAGTACTGCCCCGCTCGTGGTATACGAGTCGATCGGCAACGGCCAATTCGAGGTTGTGGCTTCGGAAAAGCTGATTTTTCACGGGGGACATTTGAACCCCACGGACACCGCTTTTCACTCAGAACACTTGACGCAAGTGGAGACTCTGGTTCCAGATGATTGCGGCTGTCCCGCGCCAGTGCCGATACTTCGCGCCGAGTTGCCGGCCACGCCCGCGCTGGCGGAGAATAACATCTCTTCTGATGCGACGACTCAGTCACTCGCGCATCGGGGCGCAATAGATGGTACGGAAACGATGCCTTTGCCATCGCTCGGTCCCAAAGAGAAAACGGTCAACTTCGCCACGAGCCTTGTATTTTCCAGGAACGATGCCCCACCGAGGCAGGTCGATTTTCCGCTATCCAGTCGCCGAATTCCTTTTCCGGACGCGAGTGTCGCACCACCTGATTTGCCACAGGTTAGCAACAAGAAAACCAACAAAGGCGCGCTCAGAAAGTTGACTGGATTTCTTTCGCGGATCTTTCGGTAATCCACCCTCCATACAACATGGAGCACACAGCCCTTGGAGGCCGTGGCAAACCTCTTTTTCCAGCCAACCTAGGCAAGGACCAGCGATGCTCAAAGTGTGGAAAAGAATTCCTGGTTTGGCAAAGAAGTACACCGTAAGGGCCGCACTCGGAAGCGGGAGATTTGTTGCATCCGATACCACAGATCCCAGCAGTCTGAAGCCCGACATCTACGCTTACAACCTCGACAGTGGGGGGCAAAACGCTTAACCTTTGGCCGGCGATTGACTCGATGCTGATTTGGAGTCCGGACGAAAAGCGATGGGTGTTTTCCGACAACCGCCAGCCGAAGTTCGATTTGTACCTGAAAGACGGCGACGGAGCCCAGGGAGGAGAAAGCAATTCCGCAAGAAGGCCCCGATCGTTTGCCAACGATTGGCGACGTGCCCTCCCTCGTTGCACTGCTACGATCATTGCACTGCTACGATCATTGTTTTCGCGTGCGGGGGCTGATTTTCTGTAGAATGCCGCCCATCAGGATCTCCGCGAGGTGAACCTTGAATTCTTCCAAGTGCCAGGCAGACATTCCCGAGTGTTCGCGGTCGAAGACTCCGCTAGGCCTTCCGCTCAACGGGGCCGTGGTGCTCATGTTGCTCGGCTTCTTCGCTCTGGCGGCGCCGGTGTTGTCGATACCTTCCGCTACCCCGCAGGAGAAAGTCACCGAGAAATTGGTCGGCGCATGGCGACTGGTTTCCGTGCAGGGGGATTCGCCGATGCGCAAAGTGGGCTACGACCATCCCACAGGGCTGATCGTCTATGAGCGCTCGGGTTGGATGAGTGTGCAAATCGCGATTCACGGCGAGCGCAAGCCGTTTGCGAAGGGAGTTTCCGCAGGGACCACAGAAGAAAAGGCGGAAGCCTTCGACACTTATCTCGCCTACTACGGCACGTACACGGTGGATGCGAAAGCGGAAACGGTAACACATCACCTCGCTGATCACTCCTATCCCGGCTTCCGTGGCCGGGACAACATTCGCTGGTTCGAGTTCCAGGGCGACAATCGCGTCGTACTGATCCCCACCGAAGACGGCAAAGGGGGAGTGATTTCCCGCAATGATGCCACCTACAAACTCATTTGGGAGCGCATCCGATAGGCAAGTACGCGCCCCGGAATCCGGTTGTCGGCAAACCTTCGCTTTCAAGATTTGGGAACGGTTGCCCGCTATCCGCCCACGATCAGCGAACCCTATGCCAACTTTTCAGTACTTATTTCGTTATGGAGGGACCGATCACTTCCGTGTTGGCGACATCGCACGCAAAACGCGGAGTAACCGCTAAGAATCTAAATTTTCCCGTCGCGCCCGGCCCAAAATCAGATAGCCTGTGAGGCTGTATATTTTCATGGCGGATCCGCGCGGCATGATTCAAGCAGAAATCAGGGCTCCGTTCAAGCAAGAAGTGAACGGCATGGCGTCGCGGCCAAACGCCTAAGCGACGCCCTCGGCGCGGTCGATCAGTTCGATTGACGGCATCAACCGGCCCGGATTCATGATGTTAGCAGGGTCAAGTCCCTGTTTAATGGCAGAGACGGCCTTCACGCCCACCGGGGAAATATCAGCGGCTAGCCATGGCAGGTGCTCGGTCCCGACTGCGTGGTGATGAGAAAGTGTTGCCCCGCTATCGATGAACGACTGCTGGATGGCACGCTTGACTGGAACATATTGCTCCATCTCGCGTCCCAGCTGTTGCCGAAAACCGAACGTGAAGTACAGACTGGCCCCACACGGATAAGTGTGGCTTATGTGACATCCAGCCCAGGGACGGACTCCGCTTTTGCTGATCTCGGCGCGCAGAACAGCGGTAGTGTTCTGATACAACTTGGCGATATTACTCCATACGGTCGCGGTCTCGCTCACGTCGGTTGTGACGTTGCGGTCAAGCAAGAAATCGCGGATGTGGGGAAAATCATACTTGGTTGCCTCAAATGACTTCCCGGCACCGGCGCCCAGGCCAACCGCGCCGCATTTTTGATAAATTGCTTCCGCTTGCTGCAACCGCCTAGAAACGCCACGCGGACTGCCCTCAAAAGCAGTAAGCATCAGGCACGCCCTGGGCTGGGCAAACCCTTTGGCCCGCAGATAAGTTTTGAAAAGGCTACCGGCAATTTTCGTGAAGCCTGAGGCCGGCGGCCGAAAAGCCAGCGAAAGCGCCGTCTTATCGGGATCGTTGAGGCGTACCATGGCCGGCATGCACTCCTGGCTCACACATTGCAGCATGGCTTCAATGCCGCCCTCGAATTCAGGAAACAGATAGCCTCGCACTTGCCGCGATTCGGGAACGGCGTGGACGCGCATGGTGGCCTCGGTGATGACGCCAAGCGTCCCTTCACTGCCGATGCAGAGGTGATTGACATCGATACCGTTCGAGGACTTGGGAACCATGCGCGTCTGCAACACTCCTTCGGGAGTCACCATGCGTACGGCGATCACCATATCTTCGATCTTGCCGTACTTATCGCTTTGCATTCCCGCCGAGCGCGTGGCGATCCAACCGCCGAGAGTGGAGTGCAAAAACGAGTCGGGAAAATGGCCCAACGTCATTCCGTGTGCGCCCAACTGTTCTTCGAGATCCGGGCCAAAGACTCCGGCTTGGATCTGTGCGGTAAACGAGCGTCTGTCCACCGCCAACACTCGACGCATCCGCCGCATGTCAAGCGACACGCACATGCGTCTAGCATCCATTCGCTCGAGGCACCCAGCTATATTCGAGCCTCCCCCGAACGGAATCAAAACGATGTTGCGCTCGGCCGCCGCGCGAAGTGTAAGGCATACGTCGCGCTCGCTCTGGGGATAAACAATCAGATCGGGGGCACCTGCCGCAATGCCGCGGCGCAGGCGAAACAGATCGCGGAATCCCTTTCCATAAGAGTGGATGACCCGCTCTTTCGCGTTATCCGTGATCTGGCAGGGTGCAAGACTATTACGGAGTTTGGCTAGGAATGGCTCATCGGCACAGGCTTCCGGCAGTTCGATCGATTCCAGACTCCACTCGCGTCTTGCGAAGTCATCGCTTTCAATATCAAGCACTGACTTGGCGTAAGGCCAAAAGTCAGGATGGTGGCTGGCGCGAAATTCCGCGTCCTCATATCCCCAACCCCACCACTTCATGTGCCTTGGTTCGTGGGCCATGTGTTCACTGGTGAAATTGCGATGCGGTGCTCTTCTCCTGCAAGTCCGCTCCTAACTCCTGCGCCTCACGGCGTGAGCTAAGCATTCGAATACTTTGTGTGAGTTTCTCAACCGCGCGGCGTCGTCGTTCGCGGGGAAGTTCTCCCGATTGCAGACGTGCCAATTCAACGGGTTCTCCGAAACGCACCGTCACCGGACCAGCCTTTGGCACATATTGTCCCTTGGGGAGAATGTGGTGGGTACCTTCTATGTATGCGGGAACGACCGGCACGTCAAGTTCGATGGCAAACAAGGCTGCACCGCTCTTGAATGCCCGCACCTTACCATCCTGCGACCGAGAGCCCTCGGGATAAAGGATGAGGCTGCCTCCGGTTTGCTGCATGAATTGCCGACAAGTTTCCAAGCAGGCAGAAAGCGACTTAGGTCCCGGTTCACGATCGATTGGTATGACATTCATCAGCGGCGAGACGGCCCAACGCAGGGGTCGCGAGCGAAAGAAATAGTCGCTGGCGCCTATCAGAGCAAAGCGGCGAAAGCTGCGCCCGCTCGCCGTCATCAAGACCGCACTGTCTGCATGACTAGTGTGATTGCTGCAAAGCAGAAATGGTGCGTCGGGAAGATGATGTCTCTCCTCTACCGTGAGGGGACAATACCACTTGAAGAATGTCCGGCAAAAGCGTTCGAAACACAGACTGCCCAGCGCTGATGTCCAGAATCCGTCGTGCAAGCTATACCGGCTATTCATCTACGTCAAGATATCAAACAAATCATGAATCTCTGAGTCTCCGACAAGAACTACTGAAAAAGATGAAAGGGAACCAGTGCACGACTGACATTCCGTTGGTGAAGCCACCTAGTTTCTTTTCAATCGGGTGAATCTCTACTACCCGATCAGGAACCCGATTGTAGGAAGTTTCACCAGATCGCCACTGGGAAACGCGCTTGCAGCGAATGACCGATTGCTCGCGAGAAGCCGACATATCGTTACTAATCTGGCGGTTCACATCCGCATCGCCCTCCCAAAGCGTTTCTCTGAGCTAGCCGTTTTCGACGCGCGCCTTTATATCCGCATACGCCGCATCGATGAGCCTGCTCAGTTCTGCGGCGTTTGTGGCCGTTCCGGGTCTCAACTTCACATGGCGCATGAATTTGCCGGTGCCCTGCAACAAGCGCGCAGGATCCAGCAGCGCTGCGCCGTGAAAGAACCCCACGTTTACGTGAGAAGTGAATACGTTGACGTAGCCGAAGGGTGCATCTCCCAAACATGCAACCGGACAGCCGTCATGCAAAAGCTCCCGGACTTCGTCCCCGCATTTTCGCATCGCCTCAAACCACTGATGCGCGATGGCTCCCAATCCACCCGCATGCTCTTTCATCCATGCATCGATGGCTGGGTCCCGCTCGACAGCGCCGTTGAATCGCAGCAGATCCGTTCTCATCGTCGTTCCACTTTCTGTTTCGAGATCTGTAGTTACGTACTTCCCCTCCAGCAAAATCGCTCGTCTGGAACAGTCGTTCTTGTCGAAGGGAGTGTGGCTCCCGATTAACTCCGTAGTCGTTTATAACCCGGATCGTCCGCGACCGGCTTGTCGGCGATCCGGAAATATTGACGTCACGGGATTCTCTGGAATAACTTCCGCATAGCCCTTCGTCCGACCAGAATCGACGCCTAGTGCGGATCACTTCCTGTTCGCCGACATCACGGGACTAATCCCGGGTGGAAGCCGGATAGCTTCTGGTTAGCCGAAAGCTCGCCGAAGAACGCTCGATTCACTACACCTTGTCGACGGCTACAGGGCAAACGAATCCGCATAAAGTAGTAGTTTCAGGCTTTGGCCATCGGTTATCATCGGCGGGACACTTGGACATCATGCCTTCAGCTTCCCATTCATTTTTCGCATCTCTAGTGCTTTTTTCTGTTTGCGCTGCGGCCCAGGACTTGAACTCCACGGTTAAGCCCGTCTCTGAATCGCCGATCAGCGGATCCGAGCTGTATTTGAAAGTTCGTCTGGATTCGCCCTTCAAGGTTTCCAAGTTGAAGCACGGTGACCAAGTTTCAGGCCGACTTCTACACGGCGTGTACTCGGGCGATACCGAGGTATTTCCCGCCCTGATGGAGGTTCGCCTTTCCGTGGACAGACTTGATCGACGTCGCCGTGTGCCCAACGATCATTGGCCTTGGATGATAAGGGCCTTCACGCCGCGCCATGAACAATATCCCGTATTCAGTTCTGCCAGCGTCACGAACCCTGATGGTCATGAGACTTCGCTTCAGGTTTCTTCGGTTTTCGTCAGCAAAGAGGTTGACGTTGAACCAAAAACAACAAAGAAGACCACGCCTGCTTTATCACGCGACGTTTCCCAGAAATCGCGTCGCGAACTTGGCCCAATTGTCACGCTCGTGGCCAGCACGATATCTAATGCGGATGCCAAAACCATTGGAGCGCTGCCGGCAGAGCCTCGAACCGTGGCCGCAGGCACGGAAGCGAAGGTTATCCTATTGCGAGATGTAAGCTCTTCAAAAAATCATGCGGGCGATTCCTTTCAGGCGCGCCTCATCGAACCGGTTCAGATGGATTCAAAGACCGTGCTCCCTGAAGGCAGTGTGTTTGAAGGAAAGGTGTTAAAAAGTCGGGCCTCACGCACGCTCAGCCGCTCCGGTTCCATCTACTTCACTTTTACCAATCTGACGGTCCCAGGGGGGTCCAGCAGTGCAATCTCAGCGACGGTCGCTGGCGCGGAAGTCAGTCAACGTTCGCACACCGTGATTGACCCGGAAGGCCGGATGCACGGGGATCGCCCGGGGAAAGTCTGGATGCTGCTTAACGGTGGCGTCACCGCCGGAATCTCTAAAGAAGTAGATGACGGCACCCAGTTGATCATCGAGGCTATTGTTTACACGGCGACGGATGCCTCGACCGCCGGAACGGCAAGGATCGCTTCCACCTGTGTGTCGACCATTTTCGTTTTGACGCGTCATGGACGCGATGTGGTTCTGCCGAAGTATACGCAGTTAAGGATCATCTTTGATCGCCCCGCCGAGATTCTTGCTCAACCTGTTAGCCCTGCTCCCGATCGCTGAAGTTCGATCCGATCTCCGTAATCCCCGGGCAGGCTGACTTCATGCCGCGGAGCCGTTTGTGAATACACACAAGATTATTCTTTTCCGCTTCCCGGAAGCACGTTGCATTCGTATGTGGGATGTGGGGTGGAGGTGTGAGTGCCACCACCCCTATTTGGGACTTTGGAAAAGACGGCGATGGACAGGTCAATCGCGATCAGTATCCGCCGCTTCTTTTCCGACCAGCCTAACGCCCGCCTTAGGATAGGGTTTTTCATCCCCCATGATGCCCCGCCACAAAATACGATTAAACAAATCGGCATTGATCATGTCGGGGTGATTGAAATTGAGTCCCTTCGTCGCTTGCGCCCACCACGCGCCATCGTGAAGGGGTTTCACGGCGGCGGTGATTGGCCGGTTTCCGGGATTTTTGCATTCCGGTACCAGTGTCGGATCAACCGGTGGTTCGCAAAGAATACCCGGTATGGGTGCGACATAGGGCTGAAGGTTGGGTTCCTTGATAAACACGTCGGACATTGGGAAGGCGTTCGCGTCATTGAGGCCCAAGTGATTTACTCCGAGAATGTCTTCAATGGTTCGAAGTACATTGGTGGAGTTGTACATGGTGTGAACGACCGCCCCCCTGTTCGTGTAAGGAGAGATCACGAACACGGTCGAGCGATGTGCATCCACGTGGTCCGGGCCATTCTGTGCGTCATCTTCCACCACGAAAATCGCCGTGTCTTTCCAATATGGCGACTTGCTAACCGCCTCGGCCAAACGGCCTACCGCGTAGTCGTTGCTCGCCATTTGCGAGAGAGGATTCTCGAGGCCGCCGGCGTTTGACGAGAAGTTTCCAAAATGATCTTCCATAAAATCGACCATCTCGAAGTTTGGTAAATTGCCATTCTTCACATATTCATTGAACTCACGATTCCACTCTTCAAAGCGGTACTGATCGGGAGTATTGAGGTCCCAGCCGCGATAGTACACGTCGGTGTGGTCCAGAAGAGACTTCCGCACAGGTACTGCCTGCACCACCTTCTCCGCAAAGGCGTCGCGGACGATTGGTATATAGAAGGGAGTTCCTGCAGCCGACGGAACGACGTAATAATTCTCGTCGGCGTAGAGTCCGTAGTGGCGAACCGTCTTGCCGGCGCGAAGTACACTGTCCCAGATATAACCTCCCAACGCATCAGGATCCAGATCATCCGCGCCTTCGGAGGCGGTGATGTCCTTCGATCCTGGTTCGATGGAGGAATTACCGGTCGGATCAAATAGTGTCGTGATGCGGACCGTGCTCGGACTGGGGGTTCCGCTCGTCTGATCGGGCAAGGCGACTCCGATGTTGCGTGGATTGCCGTTCCAGTCGAAGGGGATGTTGAAGTTCGCGTTGCCGTATCCGACGAGCACGTTCTTCACCGTGGCGTCATTGGTGTGACCCTGAGTGTCCCAATTCCATCCGTCGCCGCTCACATCGCCCGCATCGTAATAATTGTCGAGGAGCGCGAACCTTTGCGCGAGCAGATGCTCGTTGGGTGTAATAGGTTGTGGAAATTGCACCCGCTTGGGATCGCCATTGCCTTCCTTCAGATCGCCCAACACCTGATCGTAGGTACGGTTCTCCTTTTGAATGTAGATCACGTGTTTGATGTGGTCGTGCAGGAACGTCATCATGGGATCGTGCCGAGGGTTATCGAAGCCGTCGTTCGCATCGACCAAGCTCGACAAGTAGCGAAGGGTGTCTGCGTCTGGAATGGGAATGGTTAGGAATCCGGCCTTCAACAACGCCAGAATGTACTCGTTTCGAGAGGTCGGATTCGGTGGAGGGCAAAGCAGCTCGGAATACTGCGGCGGAATACCCGTCCCGGGGCAATCCGCACGGTATTCCAGGTTGGGGCCCGCATTGGATTTCATGTTCACTACAAAAAGGCGCGTACCATCGGCGCTGACCGTCACCGAGCTTGGATACCAACCGGTGGGGATGCGGCCAAGCAGTTGCTGGGAAGCTACGTCAATAACGGCAACAGCGTTCTCACCGCCTAAGGTCACATAGAGCCGACGGCCGTCAGGGCTGAGCGCAAGAGAGTTTGGATTGGAGCCCTTGTATTTGTATCCCGGGCGAGCCAACGAGATTCGGCTCTTCACCACATCCTTAGTGGTATCGATCACCTCAATCTCATCAAGGTCACCGTTGGAAACATACAGTCGAAGCTGATCGGCGGACAGAATCATCCGGTTCGGTTCGCCACCGACACGGATTATCTTGTACGATCCGGACGGATCCACCGAGAGTACTTGCCCATCGCGCTGACTGCTTAGATACGTTTTTGCCGTACCGCCTTGCGCATTCGAAAGCACCACCGGCCAATACGGCATTTCTCCAATCGCCGCACTTTGTCCCGGCACAAAGAAGTGAATCTCGTTGGACACCAGGCGGCTGGCAGTATCTATGATCGACAGGGAATCGTTCTGGTAGTTAGCGACATACAACGTCTTTCCATCCGGGCTAATGGCCAGTCCAGCGGCAAGCGCGCTGAACGGCATAAACATATCCTCGGCAAAAGGGTTTGTGTTAATAGGCGTAGTGCTGAACAGCCCGCCAGTGGGGAACTCCTGTACGGGAACGTCGGCGGGTTGATTATGATTCAACAACACAAACGGCGCATCCGGCACATAGTTTCCGTCGGCACTGGCTCCGCTGTTCGCGTTTTTATAGATCTCGATGCGGTCGTCAATGCCCCCGGCCACGTAGAAGCGTGTGCCCGAAGGGTCCCACAACAGGCCGTGATACGTATTGGGAATGTTGATGAGCTGTTTCTGCACGGGACGAAATCCGCGAACATCGAAGACGTAAACCCACTCAGCATTTGGTGTGGTGTTGGATGTGGGCTTGCCGGTCAGGGGATCGAGCGCAGCCCACAGGATCGGGCTGCCGTCCGGTGCTTGAGTGTTGAAGCCTGTGTTGTAGCCTGTCGTTAGGATGAGCAAAGCCGTGCCGTCGGGACTAAGCGCAGTATTGACCGCTCCATCGGCATCCGCCGACCCGTCCGGGCGTAAACCGGTTCGCAGGCGTTGAAAGATCGAGCCGGGTGCGGCAGTAGGAGTAATGTAGAAGCCATCGGGCAGAAGGTTGCCGCCTACCTGAGCTTCCGGCTTTTGCGCACTCGCCAACACGGGCGATAGGAAAAAAATCAAAGCCGAAATCGAGCAAATGCAAAAGCTGATGTTTCGTTTCATATGACCCCCTTTTGATGGTTTGTGATTGTAGTGTCGTGGTACCTTGCGACTGGGGATTTCTTTCAGCTTTCCGAAACGGCAGCTATTCTACACCTGCTTGCGTTTGTAAACGGGCTTTTTTCATTGCAAGAAGGGGGCGGCTATAATGGCACAAGCACATGGCTATAGCGGCTGGCAGGATACTGGTTCCCTGCGAAATTCAATCTCGTGCCATCCGCATGGCCGGGGCATATCGCGTCAAGGATACCCGCCTGGATCGAGCCGTAGCGATCACAGTTGCGGCTTCCCGTTTCTCTTCTTTACCCAAACTGAAGCAACGCAGAGAGCGCAGAGCGCGGGCTATGTTTTCTCCGAACCACCCGCACTACGACACCGGTTCGCAGAACGGCACCGACTACCTGGTAATGGAGTTTGTCGAAGTGAAAAATCTGTCTGAACGCATTCGCAAGAGCACGATGTTGCTGACCGAAATTCTTAAGGCTGGCTGGTTACAGATCTCGACGCATGGCAACTTGGCGGTGCGCCCCTGCAGGCGCCTCCGCGATAGCAGTATAACTTGCGCACTCCTCACTGCGAGCGTTTTCGCAATTCTCTTCTTGCCCGTTGCGCTTGCACAGCAAGCTGATCCAGCGAAGCCTGTGGTGATACAACCGGGTGCCCCGGGTGCGCCGAGCAAAACGCTGCCCTTATCGACGCGAGCAACCCTGCCGCCACGATCGCTAGCGGACGTAGAGTTCATGCAGGGCATGATCATGCATCATGAACAAGCGGTAGAGATGACTGCGATGATTCCATCGCAGACGGAGAACAAAAACTTGCGTTCCTTGGGGGCACGCATCAGCAGTTCGCAATCGGACGAAATCAAATTCATGAAGCGCTGGCTGGCGGCCCGGGGCGAATCGGTTCCAAAGGCTATGGCGAATATGCCGGGCATGGATATGTCGCACGAGACATTAGCACTGATGCCGGGAATGCTTACGCCGCAGCAGATGGCAGCGCTACGGAAGGCGAAGGGCGCGGGGTTTGATCACTTATTCTTGGTGGGAATGATTCAACATCACAATGGCGCGTTGACCATGGTAGAGAATCTATTCGATACCGCAGGCGCCGGACAGGATGCCGAGCTGTTCAACTTCGCGACCGACGCTGACAATACGCAACGAGCCGAGATACGGATTATGCAGACTTTGGTGGAGAAAGAAAAGCTAGAGGAGAAACGATGAACCGATCGCGCATTCTTGCCCAGTGTGTGGTGTGGGTCGTATTTATTTGTTGTCTCGCCGTAACCCGAATGCAGGCGCAGGCAGCCTCGCCTGCAGCTTTTCCACAGGAACAAGCGCAGAAGCCCGCGACGCCGCCCTCCGGGAAGAACGATACCGACACCGACGACGAGAAGGATATGTTCGCTCCAGAGCCCGCCCCAACGCTGCCGCCGGGAATGAAGGGTTCGGATGCGAACGATCCGCGAGCCCAACTTTTACCGGGACTCTATGATGCGGGCGAGGTTTCAATGGGCGTCGAGCATCTCTTGCTGCTCAAGAAGCCCGACTCGTTTCAACTTGGTACGACGGATCCCAACGATCCGAAGGTGGAGAAGATCGTTGGGCAACTCGGCATGGGAAACAACAAGAAGGTTCCAAAGTCGGCTCACTTATTGATCGCGCAACTCGCTTTTGCCAACTCGGACCTTGCCTTCCAAGGCAGCCATTTGTTTCAGGGAAATTTTTATGGCGTGAGTATCTACGACATCGCCGATCCCGCGAAGACGACATTGCTAACTTCGCTAGTCTGCCCGGGCGGACAGGGTGATGTGTCCGTCTACAAAAATCTATTGTTCATGTCGGTCGAGATGCCGAATGGACGCCTGGATTGCGGAGTTCAAGGATTTCCGCCGGAACCTCCTCCGCCCGCAGACGAAGATAAAAATAAAGATAAAGATAAAAGCACAGACCAAGCTAACGATAAGGATAAGGACAAAGACAAAGAAAAGAAGCACCGCATCCCGGTCGCGCAAAAGGACCGATTCCGCGGCGTAAGAATCTTTGATATTTCCGACATCCAGAATCCGCGGCAGGTCGCAGCCGTGCAGACGTGCCGCGGATCACATACGCACACCCTGGTGATCGATCCGAACGACAAGGAGAACGTCTACATCTACGTGTCCGGGACGTCGTTTGTACGCCAGCCGGAAGAACTGGCCGGGTGCTCCGGGGAAAAACCGGACAAAGATCCGAATACGGCACTGTTTCGCATCGATGTAATCAAGGTTCCAATAACTGTTCCTCAGGAGGCGAAGATCGTGTCAAGTCCGCGGGTATTTATCGATCCGCGCACCGGCGCGATCAACGGCCTGAACAACGGCGGCACCCACGGCAAGAAGGGACCGGAGAAGCCGTCGGACACGGACCAGTGCCATGACATTACGGTGTACTCGGCCATCGGGTTGGCAGCGGGTGCGTGCTCCGGGAACGGAATTCTGCTTGACATCAAAGACCCGGCACATCCTAAGCGTGTGGATGCCGTCAGTGATCCCAACTATTCTTACTGGCATTCTGCTTCATTCTCGAACGACGGCAGCAAAGTCGTGTTCACCGACGAATGGGGCGGCGGGCTCGGCGCGCGCTGCCGTCCGAACGACCCGAACAAGTGGGGTGCGGACGCGATATTCCGTCTCAAGGATGACAAGCTGACTTTGGCCAACTACTACAAGCTGCCGGCCGCGCAGGGCGACACGGAGAACTGCGTGGCGCACAATGGTTCTCTAATTCCGGTTCCCGGCCGAGATATTGAAGTGCAGGCATGGTACCAGGGCGGGATTTCGGTGATGGACTTCACCGATCCGTCGAACCCTTTTGAGATTGCTTACTTCGATCGCGGCCCAATTGATCCAAAGGTGCTGGTGCTCGGAGGCGATTGGTCTGCATATTGGTATAATGGCTACATCTATGGTTCGGAGATTGCGCGCGGTTTGGATGTGTTTCGACTGACTCCGACCAAGTTTCTGACACAGAACGAAATTGACGCGGCCAAGACAGTTCGGCTGGCTGAGCTCAACGTGCAGAACCAGCAAAAGATCGAGTGGCCTCCAAAACTGGTCGTGGCGAAAGCTTACGTGGACCAGTTATCGCGGTCGCAAGCCCTTCCTGGAAACCGAATCGCAAAGCTGCAGAAGGCGATCAACAGTGCAGAGCGGTCGCACATGAGCAAGAAAAGAGTGGTGAAATTGGAGGGTATGGCGCCTTCGTTGGAAAAGAGCGCAGCAACCGCTAAGACCCCGGCTGACTCAATGCGGATGCATGCACTGGCAGACGTTCTGAAGCATCCGTCTGCTTGAGCAGCGTTCCATGAGTATCTCCAGGGCACAGGCGGTTTGCCGCAGGCCATCCCGCTTCGGGTCCTCGCCGTGGCGGACCAACACTTCCCGCACGGCGGCCCGCGTTTGATTTTGCCTATGACCTGGACAATTCTTCTTCCATCGCTGACTTTGTGACAAACGTCATCGAGATGCAAGGTCGTAGCGATCGAGGTTCATCACCTTGTTCCACGCAGCCGCGAAATCCTTCACAAACGCCTCCTTCGAGTCGTCACACGCATAGACTTCTGCGAGTGCCCGAAGCTGGGAATTCGAACCGAAGACGAGATCGACGCGCGTGGCGGTCCACTTAAGTTTGCCTGTTGCACGATCACGTCCCTCATACACGCCTTCGGACGTACGAGAGGGCTCCCACTTCGTACTCATGTCGACCAGGTTGACGAAGAAATCATTCGTCAGCGTCTCAGGCTGGTTGGTGAAGACGCCGTGTTTCGTGTGCCCAAAGTTCGCATTCAAGGCGCGCAGGCCACCAATGAGTACGGTCATCTCGGGTGCAGTCAGCGTCAGCAATTGCGCCCGATCCACGAGCAACTCCTCGGCCGACAAGACCTGTCCGCTTCGGAGATAGTTGCGGAACCCGTCCGCCACCGGCTCCATCACAGCGAATGAGTGCACGTCGGTCTGCTCCTGCGAAGCATCCGTGCGTCCCGGCGTGAAAGGAATTTTCACATCGTGCCCGGCCTTCTTCGCAGCTTCCTTGACGGCTGCGCACCCGCCGAGAACGATCAGGTCAGCGAGCGAGACTTTCTTTCCTTTGTTGCCGCCTTTGTTCCCGTTGGACTGCGCGCTGTTGAACTCCTTCTGGATCTTCTCCAGCGTCTGCAAAACTTTCGCCAGTTCCGCGGGCTGGTTCACTTCCCAATCTTTTTGCGGCGCGAGGCGAATGCGAGCACCGTTTGCTCCGCCGCGCTTGTCGGAACCGCGGAATGACGCCGCCGATGCCCAAGCGGTCGTGACTAGTTGTGAGATTGACAGTCCGGATGCAAGGATCTTCGCCTTCAGCGCAGCAACGTCCTGCTCATCAATCAATTTATGATCCACGGCGGGAACCGGATCTTGCCAGATCTGAGGTTCCTTCGGAACGAGCGGGCCAAGGTAGCGCGGGATCGGCCCCATGTCGCGGTGCGTCAGCTTGAACCAGGCCCGCGCAAACGCGCCTGCGAGCTGATCTGGATGCTCGTAAAAGCGCCGCGAAATTTTTTCGTAAGTGGGGTCGAAGCGCAATGCAAGGTCCGTCGTCAGCATCGAGGGCGCGTGGCGCTTTGAGGGATCGTGCGCATCCGGCACCGTACCGTTGCCGCCGCCATTTTTCGGTGTCCACTGGTGCGCACCGGCCGGACTCTTCGTCAGTTCCCATTCATAGCTGAACAGATTGGTGAAGAAGTTATTGCTCCACTTCGTAGGCGTCGTGGTCCAAGTAACTTCCAGGCCGCTGCCAATGGTGTCAGCACCAAAACCCTTCCCAAATTTATTCTTCCACCCGAAGCCTTGATCCTCGATGTCGGCGCCTTCTGGTTCGTTGCCTACATATTGAGCGGGAACTGCAGCGCCGTGGGTTTTGCCGAAGGTATGACCACCGGCAATGAGCGCAACAGTTTCTTCGTCGTTCATCGCCATGCGAGCGAAAGTCTCCCGGATATCGCGCGCCGCGGCAAGCGGATCCGGCTTTCCATTCGGCCCTTCTGGATTCACATAGATCAGACCCATTTGCACGGCCGCGAGCGGATTCTGAAGATCACGATCGCCGCTGTAGCGCTCGTCCGCCAACCACGTGCCCTCGGGGCCCCAATAAATTTCCTCTTCAGGCTCCCACACATCCTCGCGCCCGCCGCCGAAACCGAATGTTTTGAAGCCCATCGACTCAAGGGCGACGTTGCCGGCGAGAACCATGAGGTCGGCCCAGGAAATTTTCCGCCCATACTTCTGCTTGATCGGCCACAGCAGCCGGCGCGCCTTGTCGAGGTTCACGTTGTCGGGCCAGCTATTGAGCGGCGCGAAGCGCTGCTGACCGGATCCGGCACCGCCGCGGCCGTCGCCAATGCGGTACGTTCCCGCGCTGTGCCACGCCATACGAATGAAGAGCGGCCCATAGTGGCCAAAGTCGGCGGGCCACCACTCCTGCGAATCCGTCATCAAGGAGTGCAGGTCCTTGATGACGGCATTCAGGTCGAGCGTCTTGAACTCCTCCGCGTAATTGAACTCCTTACCCATCGGATCGGACTTTGGGGAATGCTGGTGCAGGACGTTCACGTTCACCTGATTCGGCCACCAATCAACATTCGTGTGGGATTTGTGAACGCCGTGCGCTACTGGGCACTTCGATTCAGTTGCGGTATTTTTTTCCTTAGCTTCAGGGACAACACTTCCTGAGGAGGTCGCGAGTGTATTTTCCATATATTTTCATCCTTCGAATATGATTAGGTACTGCGTGAAAAAGTTACTTTATGGCGTTGCAGCGGCGACAGAGGCCAAAGACCTCGACCAGCGGCTGCGTCAGATCAAAGCCATCCGGCAGATGCCGGGATAGCCGTTTGAAATCGATGAACTCTCCTTCGATGTCCTGCACCGATTTGCAGCGCGAGCAGACCAAATGATGATGAGGTTCGAGATTCCCGTCAACGCGCAACGTGGTGGCATGAGGAGTGACCTCCCGCAGCAACCCACACTCGATGAAAAGCCGCAGATTGTTGTAGACCGTGGCTAAAGAAATAGATGGAATGCGGCGCCGGACTGCGGCGTAAATGTCTTCTGGGGAATGGTGTCCGTGGGAAGCGACGACCGCCTCATAGACCACCTGACGCTGGTGCGTGACCGCCAAACCGCGCTTCGCGGCCAGCTCACGGAACTGCTTATGGGTGAGGCGCATGATTATCGGATAAGAATGATTATAAAATGTCCGGGAGCACTGTCAACCGAAATCTTTCCTACGACCTCGAGGAGGGCGGGCGAGTCGAATGCGTTTTGCAATTGCGGCATGCTCGCGCTGGAACGAACGAAGTTCTTCTTGTATGCGTCCAGTTACGTCTTTTGTTCGCCAAGACGCAGAGTTTGGATGGAAAACCGAATCCACGTGAGATGGCGCTTGTTCCAACGACATGAACTTTTCTATCACCACTTGAATATTCAACCTGGAACAATGAAAACAAGAAGATTGTGACGAACGCTCGACCGGGGCGATCATTCAATTAATCGCGACAGAGCCAGGCGCAGGAGCGCTATTTCTCATTCACAGTGGCTTGAAGATGGCCAGAGGCGATACCAGCTGTGGCAACATAGTAGCGGCACTGGGAAACTGATGGAGCCTTATTTTGAACTTCATCCCTGAAGACTTCTTACTGCACTCAGAGACGGCTCGGCGGCTGTATCGCGGCTATGCCGCCTCGGAACCTATTTTAGATTTTCACTCGCATCTTGATCCCGCTGATATTGCGGCCGATCGGCGCTTCAAGAATCTGTTCGAAATCTGGCTTGAGGGGGATCACTATAAATGGCGGGCGATGCGTGCCAACGGAATTCCTGAGCGCTTCTGCACCGGAGACGCAAGTCCCCGTGAAAAGTTTGACGCCTGGGCAAGCACGGTTCCGTTCACTCTGAGGAACCCGCTTTACCATTGGTCCCATCTTGAGCTTAAAAGGTATTTCGCAATCGATGGATTGCTCAGTGAGCACACCGCGAGTTCTGTGTGGAATCAGGCTAATGCGACGTTGAGGACGGGCAACCTTACGGTGCGAGGCATTCTCAAGAGGTTTAATGTTCGGGCGTTGTGCACCAGTGATGACCCTTGCGATAGCTTGCAGCACCATCGTGCTCTTAAAACTCGTGATCCGGGATTTCGAATGTATCCAACCTTTCGTCCGGACAAAGCTTTCCTGGTGAACGATCCGGCTGCCTTCAATGCGTGGATTCGCCAATTGGAAGAGGCAAGCAATATCGACATTTCATCCATGCACAGTTTTCTCGACGGGCTCAAGCAGCGCCACGATTTCTTCCACGCGACTGGAGCGCGGCTCTCCGACCACGGTTTGGAGCACTGCCATGCGACTCCTTGCACGGAGCGGAGCGCAGCCGCGATTTTTCGGAAGGCTCGAAGCGGGAAGGCTGCAACTAGCCAGGAGCATGAGCAATTTGCCTCTTACCTCATGCTGTTCTTCGGAAGGCTGGATGCGGAAAAGGGCTGGACGAAGCAACTGCATTTGGGAGCTCTACGCGCGGTCAACACGCGGCAGTTGAGCGAACTGGGCCCGGATAAGGGATTTGATTCGATGGGTGACTGGACACAGGCTAAAGCGTTTTGCATGTATCTCGATTGCCTGGAACAAGAACATGCGCTTCCGAAAACCATCGTTTATAATTTGAACCCCGCCGGCAATTATGCCCTTGCAACCGCGATTGGAAGCTTTCAGGATGGTTCCATTGCAGGGAAGATTCAGTTGGGCAGCGGATGGTGGTTCCTGGACCAAAAAGAAGGAATCGAGTGGCAAATCAACGCACTTTCCAACACGGGGTTGCTCTCCCGATTTATTGGTATGGTAACGGACTCGCGGTCATTCATGTCTTTTCCGCGGCACGAATATTTCCGCCGGATCCTGTGTGATTTGTTGGGACGGGACGTAGAGAACGGCGATCTTCCGAATGACGAGCGGCTTCTGGGAACTATGGTTCGGAACATCTGCTTCGAGAATGCGCGCCAATACCTCGGCCTCGATTTGGCGCCGTTACAGGGGGAGAGCAATAGGAGCACGTGTAAAGCCTGAACAAAGTTCAGGCTTCGGTACTGTCGTTTGATCGAGCCGGCGGAAGGGCACGTCTACAGTGTTTATTGTAGGTTCGACGGCCTAGGGTCGTTGTTCCCTACGTAATCTCACGCCGTGGAAATTAAACATTGACCCTGACCTGACGAAATTGCTTGGCTAATCGGAGCACATGGGTTATTGTGACCGGCATTGGAATTTGGAATCAGGAGCCGGGAATCACAAATTTGGGAACGGAACACGCGCGGATGAATTAACAAACCCTGCTCTCCGCGACGCATTCCTTTATTGCGTTAGGTCTTACCGGCTCCGAGAGGAATCCAGCCGTGAAAGTCCCACGTTGTCTCTCCATTCTTGTGGTGGTTTCAGTCTTCGCATGCTTTGGTTTATCCGCCAGCGCCGGGGACTCTGCTAGCTCAACTATTTCGAACGCATCCGCCGCCGCTGCAACCCCGCCTGCGGAGGGACCCGTCACGAACTCGTCACAGTTCATGATCCCAGGTCCGCTGCGCTCCTTTCTGCGCATGGCAGGTATCAGTCAAAAGATTGCGCCGGAAGAAGTGCTGCCATTACTGAGCAGGAACGTGTTTATGCAGGGCTACGAGGGCTCCAAAAGGAAGACGGAATTTCTCATCCTGCTAAGCCGTTACGTCGTGCAGGCCAGGGAGCTGTCAGCCTTGGCCAACGGCAAGATTCACGTTTCGAATTGTGATGACGCGAAACCCCTTTTGAGCATCCTCGGGTATCGGACCCGGCCAAACTGTGGACAGCGTGACACGTCATTGCAGACAGCCGATTCCGAGAGGGCTTTCCTGACGATCGACTCGGGGTTTCCTTTGCCTGAACTGGAGCAGACTCTGCAGGGAGTCAAACCCTTCGACTACCCGTATGCTGGTTCGCCCGTGCCGGTGCTGTTTGCCGAAGGCGACTGGACCATGGCGAGCGGGAAGAATTACAAGGAAGCCAGCAAAGATCTGATTGACACAATCCTGGAAGACCCGACCTTGGCTCGCTTGTATTGGGCCCTTTCCAAGATCGATCCTGAAACCGACAAGGTTTTGCAGCGATCGATTGGGATTAGAAAACTGCTGCCATACGCCGGCGTGCTCGATTTTTACGGGAGCCACATCTACATCCGCTCGGGGCGGGTCGTTGTTCCCGGAGGGCCAGAAGCGGAATCTGCATGGAAGGATGTGGTGGGGGTTAGCCCGGCATCGCCTGCAGCTTTCGTCCTGAAATTGCTGGCCACTGACAAGGGTTGGCTGAGCGCTTATTTTGACGTCCTTTCACGAGTGAGTAGAAGTCGGCAGGTGTATTTCACCGAACCGCATCGGCTGCGGCTTTTCTACGAAGCTCTACGGTCTCCAGACCCTTCAGCTAGTTCCACGGCCGGTGCGTTCAGACCGGCTCCTGCGCTGCTGCTTTTGGTGACTCGATTGCAGTGGGAGCCCAACGGCGAACCGCTCGTTCCCGGGAATCTCGCGGTGTGGAACGATATTCTTCGGCAAAAGAACGACTCACGCGTGGTGCGTGAGTGGAGCAGGCACAACGGCCGCCTAACCGATCCAGACCAACTTGTGCAGTCGATGTTCGCTCTTTCCCGGGCCACGACGGATGATGGGCCATTGCAGGTCTACCTGGCGATCTCTGAACTTGAGAATAGACGACCTACGGAACACCGCTTGGCTCCTGCGACGGTACGGCTGTTAGCTCAAAAATTTGGAGAGTTTAGTGATCAGTATCGGATCTTCTCCGAGTTTCAAGAGCTAAGTGACACATCCATAGTTCTTTTTCTGAGAACAGCGGAAGCGCTGACCAACCTGTCCAATCCTCTCCGTGGCAACGCGCTAGGTACCTTTCAGGCAAATGTTGGAATCTGGCAGATCTTGGCCCGGCAGGGACAGATACCGGACCTGCGGCTGAATGATTCGTGGCAGCAGATGATCAAGCCGTTCGCCCAAATCCGATCAGCGGCCCAGTTGTATAACGCCGGGCGAGCTTCTCTTGGAGAACTGCTTCGATCCGCCACTGGCGAGCCAAGAGCCTCTCAGGATGAAATCATCGAGTTACTGGCAGGACCTCAGCAGACGACCGCCGAAGGAATCAGGATCCACCAGGAACTCGCCAACAGAATCCGTTCCGTATTGGACGGCCAGCGATTGGTATCGCTTGATACCCTGCTTGCGTTGGGCGACGCCTTGAAGGAAAAAGGTCAAGGGAAAACCGTGGATGAGTTCGTGATCCATAAGGCTGGAGAGATACGCGAATTCGAGATGCCGCGACCTATTTTCACGAGCAGCGAAAGAACGGAATGGGCGGCGGGAATCTATAACAACCATCACACCGAAGTGCAGATGCGGACCGACGTCGGGAAAGTGCTCAAATCTCCCGCACCTTCGCCTGGACAACTGGAAGAGGCTCGCGGTCAGCTCGCTTCTTTCCTGAGGGATACTCTTGTCGGTTTGAACTACGCCTATTATGAGCCACCGGGAGCCCAGGCTCTGCACGTTAACCCGCTCCTGGTTCGCTCCCACGACTTTGCCGCAGAAACCGTCGGTGGCATAAAGACAGTCTGGCAGTCCCCGCTTCTTTTCGGCCAAGGTTCCCCGGCCGGGGGAGGCGCCCATTTCGTTGGCTCTCTTGCCGATCTACCCTATGTTCTTGCTGATCTCGAACAAGATTTTATTTCGCCGGAGAGTGTCCAGGCTCTCATTTGGAAGGAATTGACACCGGTTCTGTTGACCAGTGCGATCTTGCCGCGCTGGTGGCATGTCAGCCAGAACGAGCTTCATGCGGTTGCGCTGTATCAGCGAACCGGGGAGGAACTCCTGACTGCTTCCGCAAAGGACAATGAACTGCGAATCAAGGTGATGGCCATTCTATCGGATCGTGTGAATCCCCAGCGCTCAGCGCAAGTGGAGCAGGCTCTACGGGTCGGCCACGCGTCGGAGATACTCGAGCGAATGACGCCCGCGGACACGTTCTATCTCACGGCGGAGTTTCAGCGCAGATACGCGGAAGAAACCGGTCCTTGGGGAGCTGCGAGCCAGGAACTGCAATCTCTCTCTCGTCAGCATCCCGAACAGGTCAACTGGAAGCGCTTGTCGCACGATTTCGGAGTGCCGCATCCCATGTTGGCTCAAACCTACGGTAGCGAACTGCTGAATGTTGGACCGCTGCCCACGTTCGTGGGATACTCGAGCCGTTTTTTGGCGGAATCCTGGGATTCATCCAACCTGTACTGGGCTCGCCTGGCTGATGAAACAGGGCTTTCGGCCGTGTCGCTAAATCGTCTCGTACCGCAGTTGACCCGATCTATGGTCGAGAAGATCTTCGCAACCGATTTGGAAGACTGGCCAGCGCTGCTTCGGGCGATGCACGAAACAGGCGAAGACTTTCGGAAGGGCAAGATAGCGTCACTCACAAGTGCGGGTTCGTCTCGGCCGTGAGGCGCCTTTGTTTTGCTGAGGTAATGCGGCGATCCTGGTAGCCGGGGTCGCAGAGTAGGAACTTTGGAATTATGGTAAGGAAATTCTTTCTGTCTCTTTGTCTGTTTTCGGTTCTACTGGTCGGCTATGGAACTGGAGTCGAAGGTCAGGAGAGTCCCGATCTTCACGTTGTCGTGAACCTGGTACAGCTCAACGTCGCGGTGACTGACAAGAATGGAAACTACATTACGGGTCTGCAACCCAAGGATTTTTCCATTTTGGAGGATGGGATTGCCGAGAAAGTCGCCACCTTCGCGGAAGGCGATGAACCTGCCATTAGTGTAATGGAGTCTACGGCGCCCAAAGGATCTTCGGACCCGGCTGGCGATTTGGGAAAGGGCACTTCTGCCGCGGGCTCACCGCGCACTCTCGACTCCTTGATAGCCGGTGCCAATGTCTTCGTCCTGTTTGATACCAGCAACTATATGTATCGCGGCTTTGTTTTCGCGCAGGATGCGATCACCGAGTTTGTACATTCGCTGGGAAGCGCGGACAAGATTGCATTCTATTCCTACAGCCGAGATCTCTCCCGAGCTGCCACTCTTACTTCCGACCGGGCGCAGGTTTTGCGGGCCGTGCGCTCCACCGTGGCCGGAGACGAAGCGGCACTCTACAACACGCTATTTCTGACGTTGAAAGATGCAACTCAGTACAAGGGCAGGAAAGTTGTCGTGGTGTTTTCCAACGGCCCGGACAACTCCAGCGTAGTACCACCCGAGGATGTTGCGGAATTCGCCCAGTCCGCTGGAGTTTCCGTATACATGATCAGCACTCAAGAGGCTAAATTGGAACCTCTCTCCACCGCGGTGTTTGAACGCATGACCGCGGCCACAGGCGGTAAGGCCTACTTTGCCAAGAACTGGAGAGACGAGAAACTCGCCTTTGCCTCCGTTCGAAACGATTTGGCGCATCTTTACTCGCTAAGCTACTACCCTAAGGCGAACTCGAACTCTGGTTGGCGTGCGATCACGGTAAAACTAGTAGGCAATCATCCTAAGGGATATAAGATCCGCACGCGCAACGGTTACCGTCCTCAACCGTCTCGGTTTTCCAGTGACGCCAGGCCCGGCCCACCGGGTTTCAGCGCAGTTGACGAAAATTGCCTTCGAACTACGGGAACGCTCAGCAACTGCGCCGACGAGTAAGAAATATCGCCGTCAATAACCGAGAAAGCTGATTAAGGGAGAATGGTTTGGTGTCCGCGTCGAGTCCTGATTATTCTGCGATGCTTGTAGTGGCGTTAGCGGAAGCACGCAAGGGTTTAACGGAAGGCGGCATTCCTATCGGGGCGGCAATTTTTGACGCGACCGGCAAACTTGTGGGTGCTGGCCACAACCGCCGAGTACAAAATGGCGACCCTTCCTTGCATGGTGAGACTGATGCGTTCCGCGCTGCGGGACGGCAGCACAGCTATCGCAACCTCATCATGGTCACCACTTTGGCCCCCTGCTGGTATTGCAGTGGACTCGTACGACAGTTCGGCTTCGGCACGGTGGTTGTTGGTGAGAGCCGCAACTTTCAGGGCGGCATAGAGTGGTTGCGCTCGCTCGGTGTGAGCGTCATCGACCTCGATTCAGAAGCATGTGCCTCGATGTTAGCCAAATATATCCGCGCGAATCCTCAGATCTGGAACGAAGACATTGGCGCGGAATGAATGGCGCGGAAATCATCGCCGATTCTGTCAGGTTTTGCTCCCACGCGTAATTAGAAATCGACCCGCAGCGTCATCTGAATCTGGCGCGGGCTGCCGATTGTTTTGTTCACCGCCCCCAGACCGGAAGGCGGGTTATAGAAGCTGCAGTTCGGAGCACTACATGAGGAAGGCAACGGCGGCGTGCCTAGTATTGGGAACTGGTTGTAGAACTGATTCTGGGAAACGTCGTCAATCGGGATGTCAAAGCTGGTGGTGTTGGTGACATTGAAAATGTCGAAACTGTATTTCAGCGCGACCCGCTCGGTGAGCTGAGTAAGCTTCACAAAAGAAATATCGGCACGCTTCTGCCAAGCTTGCCGGAAGATGTTGCGCTGGCCGGTGGTGAAGTTGGTTTCGAAGGTATCTCCGGGAGGGATAGCGCCACCCAGATCGCCAGGGCTTAGTAGTGGCAACGTGAAGCAGGATTGTTTAAGCGCGTAGAGGCTGAGATCGGAAGGGTTCGAGTTGGCGTACGCACCCGACGCCCCGGTGAGCGCATTTTTTGGAGTGCAGCCGGGCGCGAGCGGGACAATCGGGTTAGTGATGCCATCGTAGACACTGTAAAAAATGCTGCCGACAGCGCCAGTGTAGTCGATGATGCTGTAGGGTTGGCCACTCTGCAACACGGTGATCCCTTGAATGGACCAGCCATCCGCTAACTTGCCTTTGAGCGTTGAGGCTGCGTAGAACTTAGGAAGTTCGTACACATAGCTGAAGTTGAAAACATGAGTACGATCAAAGTCAGACGATCCGTAAGCGGAGCGCAGATCCAGTGGGTTGTTGCCGTTGAAGAATAGGCCCATACCGCTTTGTTCATCAAGCGCGTGAGAATAGGTGTAGGAGAATCCGAACCGCAAACCGTGGCTCATCCGTTTTTCCACGTGAGTCTGCAGCGCATTGTAAGCCGAAACGCCAGCGGCTTTGTAGGTTTCCGATTCGGCCGAATACCCAATGTAGGGGACGCGCAGATCGACATTGCCGCCTTCATAGGTGGCCAGCATCTGTCCTTGTCCGTTGGGTAAATTAATCGCAGAGCAGCTTACATTCGGAGTACAGCCGGCGGGACCCTCCACCGTATAGCCGTAAGTGTATTCCTGAGCAAACGGAGAACCGGCGTGGATGATGTTAGTGGGCGAGGCAATTCCGGGTTGGTTGAAGGGGATGGGAATCACTTCGTGACGGCCGAGGTTGCCTACGTAGCCGATCTCGATGGCCAGATCATTCCGCGGTTGCCATTGCACATCGAGCGTGTCGTTGATTGTGTATGGAAGCTTATTGGCGCGGTTGTAGGTGGCAAAAGAGAAGAGTTGCGCTCCGCTCGCGATTGCTGCTTCGTTAGGCAGGTACTGAGATATGTCCGCCGGATTGCCGCTAGGAGGCGGACCGAGAGCTGCGCCCCAAGGATTCGTGAGCGAGTAGGCAGGAGCCGGACAAGTCGGAATAAAACCTTCGTAGAAAGTCTCCGAGCTGGGGCTGCAGGATTGTGCATTCACGTACGGCGGAGTCTGGTTCACACCAAACGGGCCGCCATTGATTACGCCCTCCGCGAAGCCTGGGGAGAGATAAGAATAAAGTTCGCCGCGGTCGTAGTAGATTCCCGTGCCCGCGCGGACTACAACTTTGTCGTTGAATTTTTTCGGACTCCACGCGACTCCCAAACGCGGCGCCAGACCCCACTGTCGCCCGGTAAGCGTGGTATTGCTAACTCCCTTGGTCGGGAACAGGCTATTGTTGCCGGCGATGATGAATCCATTCGACGCAATAGTGTCTGTGGTCCCGTCATACGCATAGCGCGAGGGGTCGAAATTGAAGATGCGGCCATACTTTTCAGTAAGGCCTCCGTCCCAGTCGAAGCGCAGGCCCATGGTCAAGCTGAGATTAGAGCGCATCTGAAATTTGTCCTGAAGATATGCCCCAGCTTGACCAGCGCGGTAGTAGCGGTTGGCGTTTCCCTGCAGAAACTTTGTGGTGGTGAAATCGTCGTTGGTTGTTACTAATCCCTGAATAAACTGGGAGAAATCCGCCGAGGAAATAATGCCCTGGTTCGTCCTTTCATCCCGAGTGTTCAGTTGCGTGTAGGCGTAGCTGCCGCCGAAAGTAAATGTGTGCTTGCCACGATTCCAGATGGCATTCGCCGACGGCATAATGCGGTTCTGAAAGACTCCGGTAAATGCGCCCTGCGAGGCTGCACCTTGACCGATGGTGAGAAATTGCAAGTTGGTGACGCCGCCCGCATTGGCGGAACTAGACAACCCCAAAGGATCGACGATGGTGATGCCCGGAAAAAACGATGAACCGAATGTGTTGATGGGGGTTGTTCCCGTTTGAGAAGCGAACGACTGCGGCGAAAAAGGCTGCGCGATTGTGCTGTAAACCTTTTCGCGAAGAATGCCGAGCACTTCCGAAACGCTCAGATTGGGCCTGAGCGTTTGCGTATTGGTGAGCGATGCAACCTGGCTGCCCGCATCCAGATGTTGAGCGAAGCCTGCGACGTTAGAGTAAGCGTAGGGCGCGACACTGGGATCATGCTGGTAGTAGTATTTCGCCGACACGGTATCCTTAGCGCTCTTGTTCCAATCGAGATCTGCGACCGCCTGATCAGATGTGAAGTAAGCCGTGCCCGGACTGATGGCATTCTCGGGAAAAATCGGCGTAGCGGTTTGCCCGTCATCGGAAGGAATCAGGTACTGACCGTTGGGCAGTTTGTACTGGAAGAGCGCCACCGCTGTGGGGTTGAGGTCGCCATTTCCGGTCAGGTTCGTACCCCAATAGAGATTTGCGATATTAGCCAGGGCGGCGGGTGAGCGGTCATTACTGAGTCCATGCGGTACCAGCATTCGCGACAGGCCGATCTCCTGATCGGAGTCGTGGAGGTGCTGATAGCTGACAAAGCCAAACAACTTGTCTTTGATGATTGCGCCGCCCAGCGTTCCACCTGCAATGTAGCGATGCAATTGCGGAACTTTGTCGTTCGCGGGAATATTGGGATCCTGCTTGTCGAAGAAGGGCGCGGCATTCAGCCAATCCGTACCGCGATGGAGATAGCCACTGCCGTGCAGAGTGTTGGTACCTGAGGCCGTGCTCATGTCGATGTGAGCGCCGCTGGTGGAACCTTGCTGGGCATCGTACATCGAAGTATTCACGCGAAGTTCCTGGACCGTTTCGGGGGCAGGGGTAGGCAGCGCCTGGCCGATGGCCAGATATACTGACGCGGTGCTTTGGATCGGAGCGGCGCTGGTGCTGGCCGCATTGGCCACTCCGGTATTGTTCACGATGCGGGCCGAGGCTACCTGGCTCGTGCTCTTGCCGTTAAACAGATTACTGGCATCGACTCCGTTGAGCAGAAAGCTGTTGCTGGTGTCGCGCTGGCCGTTGGCCCAGATGGGTTGATTGCCCAGACCGCTGTTCGTGCCAGTGCCGCCGGCAAGTTCCGCATTTACGCCGGGAGAAAGAATTGCCAGTCCGGTGAAGCTGCCCGTCGGCAGCGGGACGGCGTCAATCTGATCTTTTTCCAAAATATATCCGTTCGTGGTGTCCACCGCGTTGATCAAGGGGACGGCCTGCACCTCGACAACCGTGCCTACCTTGCCGACGTTAAGGGAGGCGTTGACGGTGGCGGTGCGGTCAGCCTGCACGGTTATGGAAGGAATCTTTTCGCTTTGAAAACCTTCGTGAGTGAAGGTGAGCGTGTAGGTGCCGATCGGCAGGTTAACGAAATCGTAGACACCATTCGGGTTGGTCTTCTGGCTGCGCGTGAGTTTTGTCTGGTCCCCTATGATCGTGACCACGGTTTCCGGAAGAACGCCACCGGTTTTGTCGGAGACTGTACCCGTGATGCCGCCCAGGGTCTGTTGAGCTTGAGTGCCTGGTGTAAGAATCCAGAAGGATGACGCCATCAGGAGAGCGACGAGTCCAATTCTTTTCCGCATTGGTTGACCTCGTGCAAGTCAGTGAGCACACTCGTGCAGGTCAGCTAGCGGTCGAACCACTACTGTATGTTTAACGTTTTCTGCAGCAGAGGTAGTTTGCTTTGCCGCCCGCACACAAATTGACTGCCCGAATTTACATGAGTTTGGTCCGGAAGGAAAGCATTCTCCTAGTCAAACTTTCTTTGGCGAACATTAGATATTTTTATCGCGCGGGTTAGGACTTCGTACGCTGTTCGCTAGCCCTGGCTTCCGGCCGGCGCCGTGTCTTTACCGCGCCGGACAATCAGAAACCACAGCAGTCCGGCGGTCAGATACGCAAGGTAGATGTAAGGCAGCTTGCCGTAGGGTCCCTCGGGAACGGGATAGAAATTCCCCAGGAGCGCCAGCAGCATGGCGATAGCAGCCAGCCAGGGAACAATCTGAGCTCCGGCGCGATAGACACCGTGGTCGCGTAAATAGCGTGGCAGGGCGATGCAAACCAAAGCGTAGGCCACGATAAAGCCATAGGTCGCCAGCGACCCGAGCCAGCCGTAGACATCCAAACCGCTGGCGCCGCGGGCCGCCAGTACCGCGACCGGGAGCAGCGCGGCAATTCCGGTAATCACGACGGCCCTGCTTGGGGTTTGATTCCGAACATGAGTATTGCGCAGAGAGCTATGAGCCAAGCCGTTGTGAGCCATCAGCAGTAAGACACGCGCTGCCGCTGTAATGCACGCCAGAGTTCCGGCAAACAGGCTGACGAGTGCGCCGATATCGATCAGCAATCCCAGAACCGGAGCGCCTCCGACCCGCGCCAGCAAATACATGGGCGCCTGGCTGGTGCCCAGGTCCTGGCCCGCAGCGTGGAAACCGAGCACTTCTGCGTAGGCGCAGATGGTGAAGAACGCCCCGGCGAGAATGGCGCTTTGGATAACTGCCCGCGGAATCGACTTGAGAGGGTCGCGGGCCTCCGAGCCCAGCGTGGTCGCACTCTCGAAACCAACAAAGCTGAATAACGCCAGCACCAAGCCCAGCCGAAGTCCACTGCCGGTCATGCCGCGAAGATGCAGTTGTTCCCGGTCCAAGTGCCAACCATGGCGAACCAGCAACAGCGTGACCACGATCACAATTACCGTGACTGACGCAGCCTCGATCCAAAGCATAAGCCGCGCGGAAATTTTTACGTCACGATAGGCAATCCATATGGAAACACCGGTGACCAGAGTGGCCAGCAGCACGGCAGAGTAGACGTGGCCGGTGGTATCGCGCAGCAGCAGGTTCGCGTAGTGGTAAAAGCCGCCGATAACGCTGGATCCGGTGGCTACGTAGGCTAGCAAAAGACTCCAGGCAACCGTCGCTGCAAGCCATGGCGGCAGAGTGATAGAAGCGTACGTGTAGAGCGAACCTGGCGAGGCCGAATGGCGTGCGTAGCGACCGATGCACAACGCAACCAGCAGCACAGCTGCTGTTGCCAGCACATACGCGAGCCAAGTGCCATTACCGGCTAGCGCGCAAACCAAAGGGATAGTGGCTGCGGGCGTAGTGGTGGGCGCCATCGTGGAGACGGACTGCGCCAGCGTTTCCATCGGCGAGAGAATCTCGCGACGCAAACCATAGTCCGCGCTCTGAGAGTTCTCGGCTGTAGTTCTTTCCATCCTTTGCCGATCCGTTTGTTGCCGACCCGGCCGCAAGTGAGATTGGGGTTGGATTGTACAACACGAAACCAGACGTGCGGAGGAGAAGCGGTTTACTGTGAATGGGGTGTATCATTTTCCCGAGCTCAAGGCATTTCGCTGCGCTGCCCCTGGGAGCCCTAGTCCAATGAAATTCGATAAACAGTTATTGCAGCGCCTTCCCAAGGTTTTGTTGCATGAGCATCTGGATGGCGTCCTGCGGCCACAGACGATCATTGAACTGGCCAGGGAGGCCCGCTACTCAGATCTCCCAACCGACGATCCGGACGCCCTTTCGCAGTGGTTCTTTCGCGGAGCGAATCAGGGGAGTCTGGCAAAATATCTGGAAGGCTTTGCCCATACGATTGCTGTAATGCAGACAGAAGAAGCGCTGCAGCGCATCGCCTACGAACAAGCCGAAGACTTAAGCCGGGATGGAATTGTTTATTTCGAAACTCGATTTGCGCCAGTCTTCCACACCCAGAAGGGACTGACTCACCAACAGATCGTCACGGCGGTTTTGAAAGGACTGGAACGAGGACGAAAGGACTTTGGAATTTCGTCTGGCCTCATCATTTGCGCGATGCGCAACATGAACGTTTCGCTCGAAATGGCGGAACTGGCCGTCGATTTTCGAGCGCGCGGTGTTGTGGGTTTCGATCTGGCGGGTGAAGAAGGCGGCTATCCTCCTAAAAAACATGTCGACGCATTTCATTACATTCAACGGGAAAACTTCAACATCACTATTCACGCCGGTGAAGGATATGGAAAAGAATCGATCTGGCAGGCAATTCAGTATTGCGGAGCCCATCGCATCGGGCATGGGACGCGACTGATCGATGATATTGCCGTGGCCGATGGCAAGGCGGTGAAGTTGGGCGATCTGGCTCAATATGTTCTCGATAAACGCATTCCGCTGGAAATTTGCCTGCTGAGCAATGTTCACACCGGCGCGACGCCGAGTTTGGCGGAACATCCCTTTCGAATTCTTTATCAGGAGAAATTTCGCGTTACCCTGAACACGGACAACCGGCTCATGAGCCACACGACCATGAGCCAGGAATTCGAAGCTGCCGCTGAGACATTCGGGCTTACCCTCGCGGACTTCGAAAAAATTACGATCAATGCGATGAAAAGCGCGTTCCTGCCATATAAAGAGCGCTGCGATTTCATCTATTCTGCCATCAAGCCTGGTTATGCCGGGATTCGCGATTCCATCAAGCCCAAGTAGACTTGACACGCCGGGTGGTTCGACGGAGTAGCAGAGCTGGAGAAAACATTCATCCGGCCAAAGCTGCGAGCGTCTCAGCAAGCACGAGTGTTCCACGAACTATATCCTCTGGATTCGCGAACTCGTCGGGACGGTGGCTGTAGCCATTCCGGCAGGGGATAAACAACATTGCGACCGGAGCGATGCGAGCGATAAACAGCGAGTCATGATAAGCGCGGCTGACCATGGGAAGAAATTTCAAGTCGTGCCTGCGACAAGATTGAGAAAGCGCCTCGACGATTGCAGGAGCGCAGTCGGCTGGAGCGTCGGCATTCAGCAACTCGTGCTGAATCGATATCTGCCGCTTTGCTGAAATCGAACGGCATGTGGTTTCAATCGTGCGCATCACGTTGTCTCGGCGCTCAAGGTCCGTGTCGCGGACGTCCACGCTAAGGCGGACTCGGCTGGGAATACTGTTGACCGCGCCGGGGAACACTTCGCAAATCCCTACGGTCGCAACTGTGTCAATCGCTCCGCTTGTACGTGCTGCGCTCTCAATCGCCAGAATCAGCTCGGATGCCGCGCAGAGAGCGTCATGGCGGTCGGGCATCAGAACGCCGCCGGCGTGACCGCCTGAGCCCTCGATCACAACCCGGAGGCTTGCCGGCGCGGCAATTTTTGTGACAATGCCGAGGGCAATCTGGCGCTGTTCCAAAAGCGGCCCCTGCTCGATGTGCAATTCGATGAAGGCTTTGTAGTAGCTTGCGGGTAACTTCACTTCTTCGAGTGCGCCTCCGAACCCAGCGGCACAACGAACGTCATCGAGTGTAGCGCCATTATTGTCGGTTAGCTTGTTCGCCGTATTTACAGGAAGAACACCAGACAGAAGCCTGCTTCCGACGCATCCGATTCCAAACCGGGTCGGCTCTTCCGAAGTGAAAATAAGCAACTCGATCGAATGCCTGGGACGAAATCCGGAATGCCGCAATGCCCGTATCGCTTCCAATCCTCCCAGCACGCCGACAACGCCATCGTATTTCCCTGCATTCGGAATTGCGTCAAGGTGCGAGCCCGTGCCGACAACAGGTGCCTTCGTCTCAGAACCATCCCAGCGAGCGAATGTATTTCCGACGGCATCCTGACGAACCAACAGTCCAGCTTCTTCGCAACGCCCTTTCACCCACGCGCGTGCTTTGAGATCAGTGGGTGTGAAAACGATTCGTGTTACTGCTGGAGGTGCGGCGTCAGAAAAAGAAGCGAGCGCATCGATCTCAGACAGCAGTCGCTCTCGGTCGATCGCAAGATTCATCTTTGCAGGCCCGATAAGAGATGACGATTCCAGTCTTTATAGATGAGATATTTTGCAGGGACCTTGCCGATGGCTCCGAACCACTGCGGGCACCACGGTCCCATCCAGATAAAATCTCCCGCGGTCACTGGATACCACGAATCGCCTAGCCGGTAGATTCCGCCGCCCTCGAGCATGATGAGGCCGTGTTCCATCACGTGCATTTCGACCATGCTGAGTGCGGCTCCCGGCTGGTAAACCATCGAGTTCACCGCGAAGTCAAAACTCATCTCGTCTGGCAGGAGGCATTTGACCTGCAAGGCGGGATCGTCGTTGAGAGGATGAGAGGAAGTCGCATCTTCGTTGGAAATGATTACATGCGGCGGTTCGACTGAATCCAGCGCCTGGTAAGGCTTTTCGATGACTATGACACGGCTGGCCTTGACGGCCGAGACTAGATGGGGCAATCCTTCGGGAATGAAAGCGTAAGCGGATGGACCCAGTTTTTTTGTCTTTTCACCCGCCTCCAACTTCACATCGCCATCGATGACATAAATGAAACGCTGCGCACGCGTGCTGCCCAGTTCTCCTTTTGTTTCAAATTCGGCGGTGTACTCCGTGAACCTTGCGCCCAGTGCTGGGCTGACGTGTACGATTGCGAGGCATGCTTTCATTCCCGGCAGAGTAGTGCGCACAAAAGTGTCGGGAGTCAACAGCAAATGGTTCGGTTGTTGGGCGCTTCGGGTGCGGCCGAGATTGTGCACGGTTTATCCTTTGTGAAATTCAGGCGAAGAAGCGAGCTGATCCAGAAGATTTAAGCCGCACTCGATCGCCTTCTCAATGTCTTCAGCGGCGACGGATTCCGAGGGATCGTGGCTGATGCCGCCGGGCGTTCGCAGAAAAATCATTCCGGCTGGGATTTGTTCCGCGACGATCATGGCATCGTGACCTGCGCCGCTCACCATTCGATACGGCTTGCATCCCGTCTTGAGAATTGCGTGTTCAATCTCACCAGTGAGGAACGGATTCATAGCTACGGCGGGCTGGCTCAACAAGGTAGTCTCCCGCGTGGCCAGTCCGCGGCGAGCAGCGATTTCTAGAGCCTGGCGAATCAGTTCTCGCACTGCGCCATTTCGAATGTCGTCGGAGCTGTGACGAACATCAAGAGTAAGCCGCGCCTCACTCGCTATCACGTTCGCTGCTCCGGGCTTTACTTCGATCTTTCCGACGGTTGCGACCAAGCCTGGCACTCCCTGGGCTACGCCTTCCACTGTGCCGATCCACTCCGCCGCGGCTGCAATCGCATCGTAGCGCAGATCCATCGGCGTTGTGCCGGCGTGGTTGGCGCGGCCTAGAAAGGTGAACTCCAGCCGGCTCTGTCCGGCAATTGTTTCGACTGCGGCGAGTGGCAGATTCAGTTTCTCCAACACCGGTCCCTGCTCAATATGAAATTCAAGGTACCCTAAAGTGCCTTTGTCTAACTTAGCGTGAGGAATCTCCCCCGGATTCAGACCAAATTCTTTGATCGCCCTTCGCAAGGAGATGCCTTGTGAATCCTGGGTCTCCAAAAGTTGCCGGCCCAGCCTACCCACCAGCGCGCGGCTACCGATGAACGGAGTGCCGAAGCGTACTCCTTCCTCTTCCGAAAAGCCAATCACCTCGATGCCGAAAGGAAGTCTCCGTCCCTGCAAGCCTTCCAGCAGCGCGATGGCCAGCACAACTCCGAGAATGCCGTCATAAGCGCCTGCATTCGGAACAGTATCGAGATGTGAGCCGATCAGCAGGCTCGGAACACCGGGGCGCGCGGCCGGATACACGCCACGAAGATTTCCGGCGGCATCGACTCGCGCTCGAGCGTTCAGTGATTCCAGCCATCGAGTGATTTCCTGGTGGCAATTATGCATCGGCGGAGACAAGAACGTCCGGCGCGTACTGCCTCGGTCTTCTGAAAATGTAGCCAATTTCAAGCATCTATCGATGACTTGGCGGGCGCGATTTGTGGTCACAATGGTCGGCACTACTTTCAAGTTTCAGGTACGAATATGCGGCTTACGCTTCGCGTATAACTTTTGCCGCCACCCATCCGACGAAAACGAGCGCGACGAGAATCTCCCAGCCATACTTATTCCCATACGTCGCAACGGGATAATGGTTGCTGATCATGATTAAGACAACCGGGACTGCCAGGAACGTATTGTGCTTGGAACGCAATTTGGCTTGAGCGCTGAGTGAGAGATCAAATGTTTCTCCGGCTGCCGCTGCCGCGATCATTTTGCGCTGAGCGGGTAGGATTCGGAACCAAACGTTGGCGACCATAATCGTCCCCAGTACCGCACCGACGTGGATGTAGGCCGCTCGGGCGCTGAACAGGTGCATTAATCCCCAAGCGAGCAAGGCAATCATCGTCAGAGAGAATGTAGCAAACATGGCTTCCGACCTGCCGAGAGGCGAGCTCAGCGCGAGGTCGTAAACAAGCCACCCACCCGCGAGTACAGCGAGTCCGATCACAATGCCAAGAGCTTGCGACATGGCAGCGACATCGGGATCGATCAGCCCGGAGCTTGAATAATAAATGAGGAATAGCAGCACTATTCCGCTCAGCCAGGTCATCAAGGCTTCCCAGCGGAACCAGTGAACTTGCTCTGGCCCCACCTGCAGAGCTTTCTGTCGGTTGACAGTGTAGAAGCCGCCGCTGTGAACCATCCATATTGACTGGGTTGTGCCATCTGCCGCAGTATTCTTCACGAGCCTGCCAATCTGTCCGTCCAGCCACGTGAAATAGTACGTTTGGCCGACCCACATGATCGCGGCAAAAACGTGGAACCATCGCACCAGAAGGTTCAACCATTCGCGGATTGACGAACTCACTATCAACTCCATCGTGGAGGGAAAGCCTGACCTCAACTTCCCCGGTAGGTTGTATACCCGTTCGGGCTTAGAAGCAGAGGAATGTGAAAATGCGAATCGCCATCCCCTGCCTGAAACATAACTTCTACCGCCGGATACAGTGTGTCGATTTTCTGTAGTGCGTAATAATTTCCGACATCAAAATTCAAACGATAAATGCCGGCAGAAAAGTCTAAGCCATTAGGCAGCAGTTGAGAACAACGGCCATCTTCGTCAGTACGCGCCGAGTTCAACACTCGCCAATCTCCGGAGGTCTCTTGTTTCTCCAGACGCACTGTCACATTCTTGGCAGGCTGGCCACGGGCAATATCAAGAATGTGGGTTGAGATGCGTTTCATTCGTGAAGCCATCTTCTCAGCCGGATCTGTGTAATCTGCCGTTGCTG
Source organism: uncultured Acidobacteriota bacterium (assembly GCA_963842075.1). Classification (GTDB taxonomy): domain Bacteria; phylum Acidobacteriota; class Terriglobia; order Terriglobales; family Acidobacteriaceae; genus Sulfotelmatobacter. The sequence continues at coordinate 85,260 of CAWJFA010000034.1, forward strand.
TTCGGCTGCTTCGTGAAGTTCAGTTTCTGCATCGTGATTAAGGCGTCGGAGAAGAATCTCAAGAATTTCCTGTGCCGACTTACCTGCGGCGCATACGATAAAGATGCGACCGAAACGCTGCTCGTATTCTCGATTCGCGTCCGCGAGAGCGACCTTCACGATGGCGTCGGCATCCGCTACTTTTCGTTGGTCCTGCGCTGACCATTCTACAGATTGAGCGGGCGAGGACTGCGATGATCTCGATTCTCCAATTCTGGGATGACTGTTGAACGCCTCCATCCAATCTGATCGCTTGAGATTTTGCCAGGCTTCATCCGACGCAGAGAGCACCGCAGCCTCGTCTGCCAGGGGTCTTAGCGCCACCATCCGTTCTGCCCACGATTTTGATCCGCAACAAGGCAAAATCGCGCGCATAGATTCTTCGGCCGGAAGGCGATTCCATCGCCCCAGAACAGCATTCCCTCCTCGACCACGGGCTCGTTGCCCCACGCTCAACTGATTCAGAAACTCAACCACGAGATTGCCCGCAACCGCCGCACGATATCTCGCACTAGATCGAATATCGTCGATCGGGTGGATCTCGGCAGCTGCGGACTTGCTCGCCAAGAGCAAGAGCTCGGGAGTAATAACCTTTCCCTTCAAGGCTCGCTCCGTCTCCGTCAAGCGGAGAGGAACCGGCGCTACGCTTCCCAGCGCGATGCGAACTTCTTCAACCTTCCCATCGACTAGACGACCCAGGGCGGCGATACACACTTTGGAGATGGCTTGTGCTTGGCGAGCTCCCACCTTGCGGGCATGGCTGAAATATTCGGAGAATCGACGGGACAGGCACACCGATTGAATCAGTTCATCATTCGCCAGCAGCGTTTTCTTGTAGCTGATGTGAAAGCCGGCGTAGGGCAATCGACGTTCGCCTCTCACCGACACCAAAATCAATTCGGCCTCATACACGAGCAGCGCAGGCAATGAATCCGCGGCTGGAGACGCGTTAACGATATTTCCACCTATCGTTCCTCGATTCTGGTTTGCGACTCCGCCAGTCCAGCGCGCGGCACTTTGCAACAGAGGAAATTCAGACGCGACGACCTCTTGGTTACGGAGGTCGGTATAAGTACATCCGGCACCGATCCTGATCTCGTCAGACGTTACTTCGATACGACGCAACTCGGGAAGATTCCAGATGCTCACCAGCTTTCGCGCAGGGAGCTTTCCTGCCGCATATTGCACCATCACGTCGGTGCCTCCGGCGATTGGAAGCCACGCACTTGGTTCGCTCGCCAGGAGAGTAACCACCGCATGCAAGCTGCGGGGCGCCAGCATTTCGTATTCAGAGGGATTCGATCTCATGCGGTCGTCCTGCGCCGCGCCGCTTCCGCCACGGCTTCAACAATCTGACTATAGCCTGTACAGCGGCACAGATTTCCGGCAAGGGCTTCCTGTATTTCTTCCGTCGTAGGGGCAGGTTTGCTATTTAATAATTGGACGGCTGCAAGAATCATCCCGGGCGTGCAGATGCCGCACTGCGAGCCGCCGCACCCCAAAAAAGCCTCCTGCAAGACATGCAGCCTCTCTCCCTCTGAAAGGCCCTCAATCGTAATAATGTTTGACCCTTCAGCCTGAAGAACAGGGACTAGACAGCTGTTCACGAGTAAGCCGTCCATCATCACGGCGCAGGATCCACATTCGCCCTCTCCGCAACCCTCTTTCGCGCCGGTTAATTGGAGCTGGTGGCGCAGCACGTCGAGAAGGCGCTCCATCGGGTAAGCTTGCGTTGTTTTCGACTCACCGTTTACGGTGAATGAAATCGTGGCTGTGACGTGGCTGTCGGAAGAGTTCGTCATCAACCTCTGCCTGGGGAGACTAGACCATCTTGTTTTGACGACGCAGCCAGCCCATCCATGATGTCTTCGGGAAGCAGCGGAATGGAATTGAACGGGACTCCGAGCGCATCTTCCACAGCATTGACGATTGCGGGGGCTGGCCCATCCATCGGCAATTCGCCGATGCCTTTTGCCCCGTAGGCTCCGTGGATGTTGCCCAACTCTTCGAAGAACACGCGAATAGGCGGCAAATCACTTGAGGTCGGCATGATGTAGTTAGTCATCTGGCTGTTGTGCATGCGTCCATTCTGCCAAACCACCTTTTCATAGAGGCTGAATCCGATTGCCTGGGCAATACCACCAATGATTTGTCCTCTCGCGAGAAGTGGGTGAAGAACTTTGCCAACCTCCTGGAGCGCGACAAAGTCATCGACCGACACGCTGTAGGTTGTTAGATCAACAGTGACCTCCGCAATGTAAATCGCCCAGGCAAACGCCGCGTAGGCTTCGCCGCGATACTTCTCATCGTCCCAAAAAATATCGCTGGGCGCTTCGTAACGCGACCAGGAGCGAAATTCGCCACGCTCGGCAACATAGTGCCGGCAGGCAGCGCGAAACTCCTCAGCGGTGTAAGCTCCGCCGATCAGGTTGGACGAAACCAAAGTCTGCCTGATCCCCAAGGCGGCGGACTGCACCAGTTTTCCAACTACCATCACGGTGCGGGATGCCACCGTGGGGCCGCTGTTGGGCACTTGCAGAGTATCTGTCTGGGCCAGGCTGACGCTCTCATAGGGAAGACCGAGAGCTTCAGCAGCGATTTGGCTGAGAACGGTTTTAGTTCCCTGGCCAAATTCCGTGCTCGAAACCAACACTCGCACACTGCCGTCGGCGCAACCTTCTACACCCACCACAGAATTCAAATAGCGCTCTCCGGAGCCGGTGAATCCCGCGCCGTGAAGAAACGCGGCAATGCCGATACCCTTTTTCATGGAGCCGCGCTCATTTTCATCGGTGAAGCGCTGTTTCTTGGTGTGATAATCCGAAAGTTCCAAAGCACGATCAAGCAACTTTCCAAGATCGATCGATTCTCGAACGACCTGTTCCGTAGTAGTGGTCTCTCCGGGTTGCAGAAAATTTCGCCGCCGGATCTCAAGCGGAGAAAGCCCTACGACTTGAGCGATGCGATCCATGTGGCGCTCCATGGCAAACAGGCTCTGAGGCGCTCCAAAACCGCGAAAAGCTCCGTGAGGGGGCGCGTTGGTGGCAAGCGCTTTTGCGCGAATGCGAACATTCGGCCAGTAGTATGGTCCGCCCGCGTGAATGGCCCCGCGAGAGAGCACAACTGGTGACAGGGTGAGGTACGCTCCCCCATCAATCGTGAAGTGGATCTCTCCGCCAAGGATTTTGCCGTCCTTGGTGACAGCGCTCCGATGCCGAGTGCGCGAGGGATGCCGCTTGGTAGTCGCCGCCATGTCTTCCATGCGGTCATAAATAATCTTCACCGGCTTTCCGGACTTGATTGCCAGCAGCGCTGCATGGGCGGCGATCATCGACGGATATTCTTCTTTCCCGCCGAAAGCGCCTCCTGTTTCCATTTGCACGACGCGGACTTTTTCCGCCGGCAAGTTGCAAAGCGCCATCAACGCCTTGTGAATGTAATAAGGGCATTGCAGCGAGCCCCAGACCGTGATTCCCTGGGCGGCATCAAAGGCAGCGATCATCCCGTTGTTCTCGATGTAAAGTTGCTCCTGAGCGCCGGTCGAATATTCGCCTTCGACGATATAGTCGGCTTTTTGCCAAACGCCATCGACATCGCCCTTTTCGATCAGGTACGTCTTGAAGATGTTGTTTTCGCCCCAAACAATTTCTGAGCGCCGCTCGCTTTCTTCAATGGTGAAAATTGCGGGCAGAGGATCGTATTCGATGGATACTGCATCCACGGCCTTCGGGAGAAGATACCGGTTTGGGTGAGCCAGCAGCAGAATGGGTTCCTCAGGATGGTTCACGAATTCACTCGCCAAGCACGGCTGATCGTCTCCGATCAAAGAGATGCAATTTTTCCCGGGAATGTCCTTTGCCGACACGATCACGAACTGATCCCAGGGAATCCCGGCGCCAAACGTGATCTTCTTGATTCGGCCCCGGGGAATATGGCTGCGAACAGTTGCTCCGAAAAGCATGTTCGGCAAAACCATGTCGTCGACGTACTGAGACCTGCCGGTCACCTTGTCGCGTCCTTCTTTCCGCAGAACTGACTTGCCGACGATGCGTTGATTGTCACCCATCTCATTCATTTCGGTGCTGTGTACCGAAGCTAGGCTGAACTCCATCACTACCAGCGCGCAAGACCTCTAGATGGGATAGTGTATGACAGACTGGCTCGCAATGGGGCGCAACCGTTACGAGGTTGAGACAGAAAGGCCCATGCTTTGGTGGGAAACTTATGTTCGGGGGTACTCGCGGCCCCTTGGGGCGCCGAGAAACTTTCCTTCGGCAAAAACAAGATTACCTCGAAGACAGGTAGCCTCCACTACGCCGCGCATCGTCTCTCCTATATATGGAGAAACCGGATGGCGGTAATGCAAGTTGTCTTTGGTCACGACAAATTCGCGTTCGGGATCGAATACAACGAAATCCGCGTCGTAGCCGACGGCGATTCGGCCTTTGCGCGTTTCGCAACCAGCTAGTCGAGCCGGTTCAGCCGACATCCAGTGTGATAGATCGAGCAACGTGAATCCTCTGCTGCTAGCTTCGGTCCACATCAGCGGCAGGGCGATCGAAAGACTCGCGATGCCTCCCCAGGCGTTTCGGAAATTTCCCTCGGTGAGACGCTTCATCGCGGGCGGACATGGTGAGTGGTCGGTTACCACCTGATCGATCGTTCCGTCTCTCAGGCCCTGCCACAAGCTTTCGCAATTTTCACGGCTGCGAATCGGTGGCGCGCATTTGCTCAGCGTCGCGCCGTCGGCGATCTTTTCGGCGGAGAGATGCAAGTAGTGGGGACAGGTCTCCACGCTTAGGGGAAGACCTTCGTCGCGTGCGGCGCGCAGTTCCGGAAGCGCTCGACTGGTTGAGAGATGAACAATGTGCACATGAAAATCATATTCGCGGCACAGCGCCAGCATCAGCTGGATCGCAGCCAGTTCCGCCTCGTCCGGCCGCGACTGTAGGTAGGTTGAGTAGCGGCTCCAATCGGCATTGGCCAGAGGTTCCGTTGCCCGATCGATTGGACCGGGAAGTTCTGCGTGAACCAGAAGCGGCAGGCCACTCCGGGCGACATGGGGCAAAGCCGCTCGCAACTCTTGCTCGGTAACCATGGTGAAACCATCGATGCCAGGATTGACCAGAAAGCATTTGAATCCCCGCACACCCGCAGTCGCGAGCGCTTCGATATCAGTCTGATTATCGTGTACTGCCCCGCCCCACGCCGCCCAATCGACATGGCATCTGCCTTGAGCAGCTGCGCGTTTGGCCTCGAGCGCAGCGACCGTGGTGGTTGCAGGGAGGCAGTTCAGGGGCATGTCAACGAGCAACGTGTAGCCACCTGCCGCCGCGGCTCGTGTCGCGGTTTCGAATCCCTCCCAGTCAGCACGGCCGGGATCGTTGATGTGCACGTGAGAGTCGACGAGTCCCGGAAGAATGGCAGCGTCGCCGAAGTCATGGATTTTGCAGCCATGGTCGGGCACCTCCTCAAGCGAAACGATAGCGGTGATTTGCTCTCCCTCCACAAGCATAGCTGCGGGGCGGATTGCTTCGGGAGTAACGACTCGCCGGGAACAGAAAGCCTGCAAACTCAAAACGTCAGCTCCTTCAAACTTCCCCTCTGAAACGATTGTTGCCGATCTGCTTTTACCACTGTCGTCACTGCATTAAAACAACATTTTGCGAAGTCTGACTAGCGGCATATACTCGCTATTCGGCGAAACGGCGGCGCGAGTTTTCGGGTCGACTAACTTGAGTGCCGAGACCGGTAATACCTGCAATAACCGCATAAGGCGAACACATGGACAATCCTTTTATGGCCCGCGCTATCCAACTCTCAATTGAGAATGTCCACTCGGGACGCGGCGGACCGTTCGGAGCGGTGATTGTGAAAGATCGAGCCATTATTGCCGAAGGCGCGAATCAAGTCACTTCGACAAACGATCCTACCGCGCACGCGGAAGTGCTTGCCATCCGCGAGGCCTGCAAGAAGCTTGGCGTCTTCGATCTTGAAGGGTCGGAGATATACACCTCCTGTGAACCATGCCCCATGTGCCTGGGGGCAATCTACTGGGCCCGCCTTTCTCGCGTTTATTTTGCCAACGCCGATGCGGATGCGTCCAAAATCGGATTCGACGATTCCCTCATCTATCGTGAACTCGCGCAGCCGCACGCACAGCGCAAGATCCCTATGACTCAGTTGATGCGCGACGAGGCCTTAGCGGCGTTTCGTGCGTGGGAAAACAAGCTTAACAAAATAGAGTACTAAGTCTTCGCGAGACCGCCACCAATCTCAGGTCAGGGGGAAAGTTTGATCGACCGCTACTTCAAGCTCACGGAAAACGGAACTTCGGTAAAGCAGGAGATGCTGGGCGGCCTCACCACATTCGTCACCATGGCCTACATAATAGTGGTGAATCCGCAGATTCTTGCTCAGGCGGGAATGCCGCCAGAGGGCGTGGTTTTTGCGACCTGTGTCTCGGCCGCGGTGGCAACGCTGGTGATGGGGCTCTACGCTAACTATCCGATTGCGCTGGCTCCGGGGATGTCCCTGAATGCCTACTTCACTTATTCGGTCTGCATTGCGATGCATGTGCCCTGGCGAACCGCGCTCGCGGTGGTATTTTGTTCGGGGGTTCTTTTTCTTGTCCTTACCGTAACGCGCGTCAGAGAACAGATTGTCAATGGCATGCCCGACTGCTTGAAACACTCGACCGCCGCGGGAATTGGGATGTTCATCGCTTTCGTAGGATTGCGCAACGCAAAGCTCGTCGTGGCCAACTCGGCTACGTTTGTCGGGCTCGGCACTTTTGCCGACAAGGAGGTGCAGACCGCCTGCTTCGGTCTCGCCCTGACTCTGATTCTGATGTCGCGAAAGATCCATGGCGCAATCCTGATCGGTATTTTTGGCACGGCGTTGCTCGGAGTTCTGCGCGGGATCGCGAACTGGCCAGCATCGATTTTTTCGATGCCTCACCCCTCCTCTACATTTTTGCAGCTTGACTTTCGCGGAGCAAGTCACCTCGGCTTGCTCGAGATCCTGTTCGCATTCCTGTTTGTGGATCTCTTCGACAATGTCGGCACCCTCGTTGGAGTGTGTGAACAGGGCGGCTTCGTCAAAGACGGCAAGATTCCGCGGGTAGGCCGCGTGCTGGTGGCGGATGCGGTCGGAACCGTTTTCGGTTCTTTGACCGGAACCTCGACAGTGACGAGCTACATCGAAAGCGCAGCTGGAGTTGCCGCAGGCGCGCGTACCGGTCTAAGCAATGTGGCCGTCGCCGCACTCTTCCTGTTGGCCACCTTCTGCTCGCCACTGGCCACCGCTATTCCGGCCTATGCAACCGCTCCGGCCTTGATTTTGGTTGGCGTGCTGATGACACAATCGATTGCGCAAATTGCTTGGCAGGAATTCAGCGAGGCAGTGCCGGCATTTATTACTATGCTGGCCACGCCTCTTACTTTCAGTATCGCGACTGGTCTCAGCCTCGGTCTGATTTCCTATACCGTGGTCAAAATTGCGGCGGGGAAGTTTCGCGAAGTCAACGCTCTCGTTTGGATCCTCACAATCCTATTTATTCTCCGTTACACCTATCTGGCCGCAGCTTAGGAGCCTCGTACCTGTTCGCCCTGAAGTAGCAAGGTACAAATATCGACGCGGATATGCTTTCGCCGGGCAGATGCTCTCAGCGACAAGCGTTCCAGAGGACCTTTGCAACTTGCTGCCGAGCAAGCAGCCCGCGGGTGAGGGGGGAACCTACGCTAACACTTTCTTCCCCTCGGCGGTACTCTCATCATTCTTTGTAAGGGATACACGAACGCAAGCTTTTTGCCGAATGGAACGCGGAGCACGAATTTTCCCGCCAAGAATATGGAAGGCAATCACGAATTTGCTAGGGAACGCCGCCGATACCTGCGCCAAATGGTGCATACGCCCGCATTTGCCAGCTTCGACGGCGTTACCGGCGGCATGATTCTGGATTTGAGTGAGGACGGCTTGTCGATGCAGACGGGGAGTTGCATCGAGGGCCAGCGGCTTGATGGCAAGGTGATGGACAGGGATCGACGCGTCCGGCTTGCGGTCGATCTTTCCGAACCGCCTGTGCACATGGAAACCACGGGCTACATTGCATGGGCGGACGCACTGGGACGCGCGGGCGTGCGCTTCTCCGATTTACCGCAGGAAGCGGGCCGTCGATTGAATGAATGGTTGACGATTAATGCCGGTGCTCCTAGTCGAACAGCGCCGAAGGTTGCGCTGGGAGGAGCATGGGGTTGGGGCGCAGGAGGAAAGCTTGCAAGCACGAATTCGAGTCACATGGCAATCAGTCTCGAGGCTGAATCAGATTCGGTGGGAAACGGATCCGCAGGAAACGGGGAGGGGCATCCAGTCTCAGCGACGGTACAGTACGAATTCAATTCGCTGGGCACCGATCTTACAGCGGCGCTGCGAATGATAGGAGAGCGGGCTCGCGCGCTCACTCGCGGAACCAGCGCGGCAATCGCGCTTGTGCACAAAGATGAGGTGGTGTGTCGCGCCAGCGTGGGGAGCAGTGCGCCGGCGCTAGGCACGCGGTTGGACGTGAATTCCGGACTGTCGGGTGAGTGTTTTCGCCAGGGGAAACCTTTGCGTTGCGATGATGCGGAAATCGACCCGCGAGTGGATTTAGAAAGCTGCCGCCGAATGGGAGTCCGGTCGATTCTGGCGGCGCCGGTTCGCTACGAGCGCGATACTCTGGGATTGCTGATGGTTTTCGCAGCTGAACCGTTTAACTTCGACGACGGCGATGTCGGTGTGGTGGAGAGCCTGGCTCATACTGTGGTCAGGACCATGAGAAGGGCCGAGGTGGTTGGGCGCAGGTAGGATTCGGTTATTTCGACCATAACGAAAGGCCGCATTCAGAGGATGAATGTGGCCTTTTATGTGTTTGCACCGTTTGGCGTACTGCTGCTAGGCGGCTGCCTGTTGCTGATAGGCCGGAACAAAAAACTCGGCGACGAAGTTTTCGAATGTCGTCGTAGTCGTGTTGCGCGTGGTACGAGGTTCCAACGGCCGCATTTGTCCCGAGTTGAGTGCGGAAGCCATCTCAAGAATAAGCCCGACGAAATTGTCTGACAGACCCATTTGAACCATTGCGGATCGAACTTGATCATCGGGCGCCTTGACGTACTTGAGATCGGGCTTGCCGATGGCCTTACCGATGATTCGGGTGACTTCGTTGTAGTCAAGATCGCGTTGTCCGTGTAGTTCGCGAGTCTGCTTGCCGTGAAAATCCATGCGTAACAGAACATCAGCGGCCGCTTTGCCGATATCGCACGTAGCAATCATTGGTAATTTTAGATCGGGGCGAAGCGGACCCATGGCGGAACCCATCATGCGAATGGCAGCCGCCTGCGGCAGAGTGTTTTCCATGAAGTAGGCAGCTCGCAAGTGAAGGACGTTCAGTCCGTCAATATGGTTAAGCTTTTCTTCGAGGTCATGCAGGCCAACGACGGGGCCGGTTCCACTGGGCTTGTCAGCTCCGATACTGCTGAGTGAAACAACGTTCTTGACTCCGGTGTTTTGCACTGCGCCGGCAATCGCGTCGCTAACACGATCCTGAAAAGCACGGAAATCGTTGCTGGCAGTATTAGGCGGAATCATTACATAGGCTGATTCTGCCTGTTGGAAGGCTTTGGTGAGGGCTGGGAGATCGGTGACATCGGCGACAACCACCTCAGCGCCCTCGGCTGCAAGAAATTGCAGATGAGTTGCATTTCTTCCGACGACGCGAACCTTTTGGCCGGCGTCAAGAAGGTTCTTCGCCACGACGTGTCCAGTGTTGCCGCTTGCTCCGAGAACAACGTGCATAATGTACCTCCATACTTAGGTTGGATGCTGTAGCTGATCGGTTGGCTCCTCACAAATGGGCAAGGAACAAATGGGCAAGGAAAGCGAGCAGCTCTGTTGTTGCGACACACCCATGCTAAGACTTCTTAGGTGGTTTCAGGGATTCCCAGTCTTCCTTAGTTAAGGCGCGTCCCAGATTGCTGAATTCGCCTGCACCCTGGAGGAATTCTCCGCCGTCCATGCGGATGACTTCTCCGTTGATGTAAGCGGACCCATCACTCACGAGGAACGCAGCCAAGTTAGCCAATTCTTCTTTTGTGCCGAAGCGGTGGAGCGGATTGCGTTCGAGTGCGAGCACCTCGAGTTCGGGACGTGGTAAGACCCGCGAGAATGCGCCTTGTGTGGGAATGGGGCCGGGGGCGATAGCGTTCATGCGAATTCCGCGATTGCCCCACTCGACAGCAAGACTGCGGGTTAACGCTTCGACTCCGGCCTTCGACACCGCGGAAGGAACGACATAGGCGGAGCCGACCGGAGCGTAGGTTGCGGAGATATTGAGAACTGTGCCCGGCTGGGCAGCTTTGAGCCAGCGACGTCCGCAGGCCATGGTGACGTGGAGCGCGCCGAAGAGCACGATGCCAATCACAGATTCGAAAGCACGCTGTGAAAGTTCCTCGGTGCGAGCGATGAAATTGCCGGCGGCGTTATTGACGAGAATGTCGAGCGGTCCGTCCTTCCAGATACTGTCGATCATCGCTTCGACGGCGTCGAGATTGCGGACGTCGCATGGGAGGGCGTGAATGGGGCCGTGGGTAGCGGCGGAAAATTCGGCGGCGGTTTTCTCCAGGACAATTTCGCGGCGGCCGCAGATGTAGATCGTGCCGCCGAGCTGGAGGAAGCGTTGGGCCATGGCTTTGCCGAGGCCAGTGCCGCCGCCAGTGATCAGGATGCGCTTGCTGCGAAGTAGATCGTCGCGAAACATGAATTGTTGTCCCAGTTCTCAGGATGCCAGCTAAGGCAGTTCCTAGCTGAGCAAGCGCCTGTTCGAACTACGAATTATAAGTTGTGGGAGGGGGGATCGCACGCCAAACGGAACCCGTAATCGGCATACTGAAAACCAGGAGGGATGCTGGAGCGGGCCGAGCAGCGTGCTACTTTCACGTGATGGCGCCAGGATCCCCCGCGCGAGGATTTCCGCTGGCCACATTCGGGGCCGCGAGGATTGCGGTCGGGCGAAGCAGAGTAGTAATTGGGATCGTACCAATCGCTGCACCACTCGTGAACGTTGTCGCAAATGTTATAGAGGCCAAATGTGTTGGGGGTGTAGAGGGCGACCGCTTCGGGGCCGGTTTGCCAGCGCGTCGCGTAATCGGGAAGAGAACCTGGTGGGTCGTTTCCCCAAGGAAAATCCGTTTGCTCGAAATCGCTGCGAGCGGCACGTTCCCACTCGGCTTCGGTGGGAAGCCGGTAGGTTCGTCCAGTTTGTGCTGCCAGCCAGTGGCAATATTGTTCCGCGTCAAACCATGAGACGCCCGTGACAGGCTGTTGCGGGTGACTAAAATTCTGATCATCCCAGAACGGCGCGGCTGCAGAGGCGGTCGATTTTACGAAGCGCTCATATTCCGCGTTAGTGACTTGAGTGGCGGCAAGGAGAAAAGCATCAACCCAGATTCGGTGGACGGGGCGTTCGCAGTCCTGACCGGAAGCGGAGCCCATGAGGAACCAAGCGGCCGGAATGCAGATAAGAGCAGGTTCGATTGGTGCGGTGCCGAACTGTTGGAAGTGCGAATGAACCGTTGCCATCAGGTTGGCGCGGAACCCCTCCTTAGTTTCAGCCGGGTAGAGTTAGATCATCATTCTCTAGCTTCGGTTATGCGAGGGATGGACAAGCCACTTTAGGAGCATATTCACGAGGCTGAGCAGGATTGCGCCAATGAAAGCAGCCATGAACCCGCGCACTTGAAAACCCGGCGAAAGCAGTGCCGATGCTAGTTCGAGCATGAGAGCGTTAATTACGAACCAAAATAATCCCAGCGTTACCAGGGTCAGAGGAAACGTAAGAATCTTAAGAAGCAGCCCCACCGTCGCATTGATGAAGCCGATTACGAGTGCAGCGATGAGAGCGGCGACGGGTCCGCTGACATAAATCCCAGGTACCACGTGCGCTACGATCCACACGGCCAACGCACCAAGAACCCAGCTTAATAGCAGCCGCATTTCACTCCTTGCGCCAGCTCACTGGATAACACGACTCAACCTTCATTAGAAACTATATCAAGTAAGTCAGACTCGTGTCTGCCGGATCACGCTGACCATGTTTGCTTACTCCGGCTGGGCGACATACGGCTCCAGCTGGGGCGGGGATTCGTCGCCTTCCACGGACCAGAATTGCCGGCCACGATAGTACGAAAGCAGTTCGTGGTTTTTCTCTGGTCCCAGATCGCGAGCCCATACGATCTTTGAGGCATCGATGTCACTGCGGTTGTACACCCATTCGCGGTCCAGGTCAAAGTCGGGCGCATACCTGACGAGGACGACATGCTGGCCGGGAAGTGCATCGAGCCGCTGCACAATAGACTCGCGGTCCATGTCTCCATGTTGCCATTCCGTTTCCGGATGGATGTGAGTAACCGCTAAGGCGATGCGCAACACCACGATTCCCACGTACACTACTGAAACCGCGCGGATGAAAGCCAGACCAACAGGGTGGTCTCGCCAGCGAAACCAGCGAAGATGGCGCATGCACTGCATCAGAATCAGAAAAAGCAAGGCCGTGGCTGGAGCAAAATAGTGAGGCAGGAACCACGTCTCAACCGCCAGGCCGACTACGAAAATTCCTCCAATCATCCACGGAACGCGCATCCGGCGATCGCGCGCGGCGCACGGCAGAGCGACCAGGACAAAGGGCAACGGTGGAACCAAAAAGTCGAGCCAGAAATAATAAAGTTTCACTCGCGCTCGCCGAATAAATCCTCTGATTGTGTGGCCCTCTGTTGCTTCTTTCAACTCTCGTTCGTAATAACTTCTCATGGTTGCGTTGTTGTAGGTTTTCTGAGGCCAAGGAGATTGCCAGACGAAATAGCGTCCCATGGCGTAAGTGGCGCGATTGAGGTCATACGTCATGCGAAAAGGACTTCCTGTGACGCGGTAGTAGTAGTAGCCGGTCCATGCGCCGAGAGGAGCGAGCGTCAGCACGATCGGCAGTACAACCCTTGCCAGTGAAACCCGTGCTGGCGGCCGATTCTTTCCGAACAGCCACGCAAAAAGAGTAATGGCTACACCCACGCTGAGGAGAAATCCTTCGTACGGCCGGGTGTTGGCCAGAATGAACAAACCGACAGCCATGATCACAGCATCGCGCCGGCGGACATGGTGAATGATCCGAGGCAGCGCGCCCAGCACGAGCGCGCCGGCGAGCGCGGGAAGGCAGGCGCACCAGTATCCGTTGGTCCAGTAGCTGAGAAGGCCGAGGCGGCCCACGACGAGAACTCCACCCAGCAACGCCCAGCATGGCGGAATCCAACCCTGAAGCATCCAGCAGATAGCTGCAGCCATCAGCGACGCGGCAAGCAATTGTCCAATCCACGGATCTCCCAAAACCTGTCCCAGCGCCAGAATCAGCCCTTCTCCGGGTGGATACATCGACATATAAGTCGGATGCCAGATCACGTGATAGGTCTCAAAATGCATCCACATGGAATGAGGAGGGTTCGTCAATCGTCCGTGCGCGAATGTGTCAGCTGCGAGCAGATAGCTGAATTCATCGTGATAACGTGGCAAGGGCACACCAGAAACAAGAACGCAAGCTCCGCGCATCACAAACAGCGAGAAGCCAACTAGAAAGACAGCTAGGGTCTTACGCGCGGCCAATTTGCGGCCAAACCGCTCCAGGGATGCCAGTCCCAGTGATGCCAACCACGTTTCAGGAAACTTCAGCTGCAGATAAACCAGCACCGCGACCGCGGCCACCGGCTTCAAGAATTTGAGCAGCCCTGGCAAAGCGTTCATGACCAGCACCGTGCCCGGATTCACTATGTAACTTAAAACCAAGTGTGTCCCCTTGCACCCGCATCTAGCATATCGTGTTCATGTCCTGGCACCGGTGCAGTACAATTTTCACGCGTAAATTTTGTGACGGTGGTGGGCGTGGATCCTCTGAGCGATGTCGAAGTTCGAGTGCTGGGCGCGCTGATCGAGAAGGATATTACTACTCCGGATTACTATCCTCTATCGATCAACGCCCTGGTGAATGCGTGCAATCAGAAAAACAATCGGGATCCGGTGATGGCTCTTAACGAGGAAGCGGTACGCGCGGCGCTGGATTCGCTGCAGGCGCAACGGCTGGCGGGTCCGAGCAGCGGTGCTGACAGCCGAGTTACCAAATATGAACATCGCCTGCAGGAAGTGTTCAACTTCGACCGGCGTGAAATTGCGATTTTGTGCGTACTGTTGCTGCGTGGGCCGCAAACTCCTGGAGAACTTCGAGGCCGGGCCGAACGCATGTATCGATTCGAAGCGCTGGAAGACGTGCATGCCACGATTGATCGACTAAGCCAGCGCGAGCCGCCGCTGATGGCGGTGCTGCCGCGTCAACCTGGGACCAAGGAATCGCGTTACATGCACTTGCTTGCGGGGGATGCACCTCCCCTAGAACTTACACAGGTACGAGAACCGGGCGTTCCTTCAGATGGTAACGATCGGATCGCTCGCCTCGAAAATGAAGTGGCAGAGCTGAGAAAAGAAGTTGGGGAGATGCGGCAGCAATTGACGTCCTTGAGAAAGCAATTCGAATGATTGGACGATGAAAAAAGCGTCACCACGGATGCGCAGAGAGGTATCATTTGTAGAGCGCCAACTCGCAGGAGACCTTATGCACCGCCGCGAATTCCTCGTTCGCTCTGCCTCGGGTTTGGGAGCTGCATGGCTCAGCTCGAGAGACCTGCTGGCCGCCCTCGCATCCGAGCCTCCGTTAGCGAAGTTTTCCGCCTTCGACACCGTCACGCTCGGTAGTACCGGCATCGTGACCAGCCGTCTCGCCATGGGCACCGGCACGGTCGGCTCGGGTCATCATTCAAATCAGACAGCGCTCGGAGTGCAAGGATTGTCGGAACTGCTGCTGAACGGCTACAATCACGGCCTCCGTTTCTTCGATGCCGCTGATTCCTATGGAAGTCATCCTCACGTCGCCGAGGCTCTGAAGCACGTACCCCGCGATAAAGTTACCGTGCTGACTAAGACATGGGCGCGCGATCCAGCGAGCGCACGCGCTGATCTCGACCGGTTCCGCCACGAGCTGGGCATCGATCACATCGACATCTGCCTCATGCACTGCGTCACCCAGGCTGATTGGACTGATCGTTTCAAAGGCGTGATGGACGTGCTTTCCGAAGCCAAGCAGAAGGGAATTATCCGGGCTCACGGTTGTTCGTGCCATAGTATTGAGGCATTGCGGGCCGCTGCGAAGTCGCCGTGGGTGGAAGTTGACCTTGCCCGCATCAATCCCATCGGATCGCATATGGATGCCGACCCTGAAACTGTGGTCAGCGTTCTGCGCGAGATGAAGGCCTTAGGAAAGGCAGTAATCGGCATGAAGATTCTTGGACAGGGCGATTTGAGAAGCCGGCAGTCTGAAGCCTTGCGTTATGCGTTGTCGCTGGGCGTGCTCGATGCATTTACGATTGGGGCCGAGAGTAAGGCTGAGCAAGAGGATCTTATTCGGCGCGTGGCTGTGGCGTAGAGTTGCAAAACGATATCCCACGATACCAGTTAGTCCACGGCAGCCGCTTCGCGGCTCGGGGTCGAGGGGCACTGTACGCATCCGCGGGCAGGAGTGTCCGCACCACACAATCTCAGTTAAGCGTGTCCCCCGGCCCACATTGTGTCCTCGCCGCCACGATAGTGGTATCTCTTGCGCCCTTTAACCTACGTAAAATCAATGCTCGCCGCTTGGCCTCCTCCATGCAATGTCAGTTGCGCTGCTTAGCAGCAGGAGGTGACAATCATGACCCGTATCAATCTGTTTCGCACGCCAATTCGCCGCACTTCGCCAATCGTTGATTCGATCGCGTGGGGCAAGAGCATTTTCGAAAACAACATCGGCCCGGTGGTATTCGCCGTGACCTTGATCTTTTGTTCGTTAGCGGTTGGATGTTCCAGTGAAAAGCCGAAAACTGACAGTCCCAACAACCAGGCTCCAGTGGCTCAGTCGACGCCACCGGCTGCAATAACTCCGGCGAGTGCGCCCGTGACTCCCGCAATGCCGGCAACGGCCAAACCCGTACACAAAAAAGTTGTACGCAAGACGCCCTCGACCGTAACCTATGCGGACAAGACTTCAGGCATTTCGTTCCAATATCCCTGCAAATATGCGCTCAAGACCGGAGATGCGGTCCATGACCTAGTGTCGTCAGACATGGTTTCGATGGACTTCGTGCAACCGGGCGGAGTTGCCGTCGCGGCCGTGATGGTTTCGGAGGGGGCGTATCCTAAGAGCGATCTGGCCTCGGCTCTTTTCAATGTGAGCGTGAACAAATCGCTCACGGCAGAGCAGTGTGGAGAGTTTCCGACCACCCAAGCGAATCCCGCGACCCCGGTCGATGCTACAGCCGCAGCCGCCACACAGCCGTCGAAGCTGATGATCGGCAGCATGACACTGCAATCGACCGAAACGCTTGCCGGCAACGGAACCGGGAAGGATGCACGGAAGTATTATCACGTCTTTCAGAACGGGGAGTGCTATGAGTTCGCGTTGAAGGTTGCAACTACTGGAGTTGAGACCGACGAAGGTGGCAAACATGTAGATCGAGATGAAGTCTTCAAGAGGCTGGAGAAGATCCTGGCCACGGTGAAGATCGGCCCATTGGAGGCCACTGAAGCGGCCAGCACACCGGCAGCTGCAACTCCAACGGCAACGCCCGCACAGTAGAATGCATTGGGAAAAGACCACGCTGCTCTGCGGCGTGGTCTTTTGTGCGTGGCTCTGGGCGGCGCTGAAGCGCCGTTCTCCCACGTTAATGCACCTAGCTGTTGAGTTCTGCCACCGCTTGGGGAAACACGGGGACGATCAGTGGTCGTTCTTTCCCGAGGATCGATAGCAACTATCCGCGCAGTTGGCGCACGATCATACTGATATCGTTTTCCTGGAAGAGGCGGATCGCAGCGATGCCGGCAGCGCCGGCGTGAAGGCATGACTCGGCATTCTGCAGAGTTATTCCCCCTAATGCGAGCACACGAATTTTTGCGCGACTGGCGTCGTGGAGAGCGTCCAAGCCGGCGGCGCTGGCTCCAGGCATGTCTTTTTTCTCGAAGATTGGAGCGAAGATGGCGACGCTGGCGTGGTTGGTTGCGGCTCGTGCTACTTCTTCCGGCGAGTGACAGGAGACCGATACAACTAAGTCTCGTGGCGAGTTTTCGCGAGCGGGAGCCTGGTGTGATCTTGTGGAAGATCCCGCGCGACGGCTCCATGCCGCCCGAACTTCCACGGGCGAGACATCGTCGGCTGGGAGGTGAACTCCATCGGCGGCGATGGCCATTGCCACGTCGCTGCGAAAGTTGATCAGGAGAGCGGTTGCCGATTTTCCGTTGTCAGTTCTTAGTTTGCGGATGACGAGCATCGCTTCGCGGGCCAGGGACTCCAGTTCGCGGGTGCGTAGGTTTTTTTCGCGGAGCTGGATGTAGTCGACGCCGTGGCTTGCAGCTTCGGCGATTTTGTCGAGTAGACGCACGCGTCGAGAGCACTCGTCGCCGGGGAATGCGGCACGGTCGGTGATGTAGTACAGGAGTGGGTTTTCAGCCATCAGTTTCAGTTATAAGTTTAAGGCTAGAAGAGAACTGAGATAGTGGAAACATGACGAGACGTATGAAGCCCGATTCAGATACATGGGGGGTAAGGCTGTCATTCAGGGCGGATTCGTAGCGAGGCTCATGTTGCGACACTAAGAATCTTCCATTGGTTAAGGTCTGGTCTTGGCGATCTCGGGGAGGACTTCCTGTTCTTTCTCTTTCTTGGGAGCACCGCCCAAGTGGTATTCGGTTAGGCCGTCGCGTAGAAACGTGAAGGCGTCTTGGGGAGTATCCACGAATTTGAACAGGTTGAGGTCTTCGGGAGCGACGGTGCCGGCGTCGACGAAGGCCTGGAAGTTCATGATGCGGTGCCAGTATTCGCTGCCGTAAATGACGACGAGAATTTTCTTCGCCAGTTTGTCGGTCTGAGCAAGGGTCAGGATCTCGAATAGTTCGTCGATGGTGCCGAAGCCGCCGGGAAAAATCACCAGAGCCTTCGCCAGGTAGGCGAACCAGAATTTACGCATGAAAAAGTAGTGGAACTCAAAGTTGAGCGCGGGGGTGATGTAGGAGTTAGGATTTTGTTCGAAAGGCAGATTGATGTTGAGGCCGATGCTCTTTCCTCCAGCTTCATGGGCGCCGAGATTGGCGGCTTCCATGATGCCGGGACCTCCGCCAGTGGTAACGACGAAGCGGCGGCGGCGAGCGGGAATTTGAATGGACCACTCGGTGAGGAGAAAAGCCAGGCGGCGAGCGTCTTCGTAGTAGCGGGCCATCTCGACCGCGGCGAGGGCACTCTTTAGATCCTTTTCCTGTTGCGGAAGCGGGGCGTTCAGGGAATTTTTTTCCACCGCGCTTAGATGTTCTCTGGCGGCTGCGCCTCCCTGGAAGCGGGCCGAACCGAAAAAGACGACCGTGTCCTGAATTTGTTCGCGGCGAAAGCGCGCCAGTGGCTCCTGATACTCGGCGAGGATGCGGAGAATGCGTCCGTCAGGGCTGTTGATGAAGGCTGGGTTCTCGTATGCAAGAGGTGCGGGTTTGAGCTTTTCGGTCATGGAGGCTCGCGTTCGGAAAAAAGCGCTATCAAAATCAGCGTTTTTGAAACCAGGCCGCCTGTTAGCAAGGAAGGCCCGGACTACTTCTCCCTAATGATGTTCGTGGTAGTGAAGGGCTTCCCAAAAGCCGATCCAGATGTCGAGCAATCCCAAACCGCTGCACAGCCCGCGAAAAAAGCCGGTAGAGATAATGGTACGAAGCCAGGGGAACGAGAGCAAAAGATAGTTGTCGGTCCACTCGGGAGTCCAGGGCAAAATAACGAGCAGGACGCCGGCGATGGCGCTCACCAGAACGAACAGGAAAACGGAACTGCGGTGCAGCCATAGTTGCAAGCTGCTGTGCGTCTGGGGTGCGGGGCCAGCGAGCGGTGGGTCCAGGAGCGTAGTGCTGGTTTCCACTCGTGCGGGCTGGGGGGGCGCAGGCGGACCACCGAGTGGCAATTTGGGATCGCTGTTCACCGGGTTCTCCGCTGTAGCAAGGGTGGTGTGGTCGAGGTGAGAGTCCGCGACGGCGACGCCGGTGGTGCAGGCAAGAGCGACGGTGCCTCACTTCGCTCGGGGAGACAAGTGTGCTCGGAGAAAACTGTGTTAGGGACGGAACCCATCGGGCTATTTTACGACTTCAGGGGCTTAATGCGCTCGGCCACGTCGCGATAATCGATGTTGCGGCCGTAAACCTCCATGAAGTGCTTCAGAGCGGAAGGCTTGTCGCCAGCAGTTTCGTGGGCAGCAGCCAGTTCATAGTGAAGAGCGGTGCGCGTTTCCTCGTCAATGCCTGGGGAGTTGAGAGCCTTGTCGTACCAGCGAATCGCGGCCTGGGGTATGCCTTTGTCGAGGAAACATTGCGCAAGCCAGGTGTAGGTCTGCATGACTTGCGGGAAGCTGTGTCCGCGATCCACGGCCTGACAGGTCTTCTGTAGCTCACCGATGGCCTCATCAAGCAGGCCCATCTCGCGGAAGGCAATGCCAAGGTTGTAGTGGGTTTCAGGATCTTCCTCGGTCGTGGAAGAGCCGACTTCGAGGTCGTGTTTGAGCTCGCCGAACATTTCCGCGAGATCGACGCCAGCATCTTCGCCGAATGGAGAGGACTTGCCGACCGCCGGCGTGCTGGGAATGCTCGGAGGAATATGAGGCTTGGGCGGCGGTGCGGACACGGCCGGAGTGCCAGAAGATGCTGCTGCGGCGGCGGCGGCGGCGGGAACACTGACCGACGGGGCGGGCACACTTTTCGGCGCTGGCCAATGCGGCGCCGGAGCTGAAGCGACTGGCGTCTGAATTTGGGGTACTCGGTGAAGTTCCGGCGCGGGCTCTGGTTCGGGAACCGGAGCTCCCTTAAGGAAGTCTTCTCCCAGAGAAGATTCGAGATCGGCCACAAACTCGCCCATGGGCTGAACTTCACGCACGCCGAAGGTGGTGGGGGCAGCGTTCCCGATAGGCTCAAGCTCTGGCGGATGGGGCTCGGATTTGGGTGTTGCCGCAGAAGCGTGTGCGGCGGCGCGATCGGCTTCATGCGAGACTGTTCCGGGAAGGAAGTTCTCGCCTAAGGACGATTCGAGATCGGAAACGAACTCTTGCAAGACGCCCGGAGCTGGTTTGATGGGAGCCTCCTGAGCAGGAGGTTCTACCGGAGCAGGCTCATGGTGCGGCACGTGGCGAGCGGGTGTTTCCGCCGCGGGGCCGTGGGCTTGGGGAATAGCTGGTTCAACAACATCCGAAGATTGTTGGACAGCCGGCGGAATTTCATCGACAGATTCGGCAGACTGCTGGTCAACCGAGAATTCGGAGATGGATTCGACTGTGGATACTTCTTCCACCGCAGAAGTGTGCTGCGAAGCGGCCAGGATTTCGCGTTCCAGCGGCGCCAAGATGGCTTCGTCGGTGGTGAGAGATTGAAGCTTCTCGAAAGCTGACGAGGCTTGTTCGGGCATGCCATGCTCGAGATAGAAGCGAATCTCTTCGACGGTTTCGTTAGTTTTTTCCTGGTCGAACTCTTCTCCGGGCTTGCCTTGGGGGAGTTTGCCGGCAGGCACGTCATGGTCGCCGACCGCATCTGTAATTTGCGCCGCTTCGACGGCCGGAGTTTCAGCCTCAACGGTGATGGAGTCGTCCCACTCCGAGGACAAATCGATCTCTGCGGCAGCAGAGTCTGATTCCTCGACGGGCTGGGCTTGGTGTTGTTGTTCTTGGCCCTGTTCGGGATGAACGGCGAATTCGGTTTCTTCCGCGGAGTGAGGTTGCGCGGCAGGCCAGGGAGAAGAGGCGACAGCCGCCATGGGAATATGTTCCGCAGTTGGCTCTTCGGGAGAAACACCGTGTTCCATGATGGAATCAGTGAGAGCGGGAACAGGCGAGCGTTCCTCGTAACGATTTGCCAGCTCGCCGTAACGCGTAGCCTCTTCCGGATATTCCGCTTCGGAGTAGACGCTCTGCAAAGTACGGCAGCAGACACCAGCTTCGGCAAAGCGCCCGGCACGGGTGTGCAGAGCGGCCAGACGCTGATTCAGACGCAAGTCGGTGGGTGCCTGAGGCAGAGCGGCCATGAGGGGACCCAGAGCCTTGGCGGGCATGTTATAGGAAATGAAAAGTTCGGCGTCGGTGAGCGCGGAGCGAATCGCGAGGGCGACTGCATCGGAATAGTGCTGATGTATGGACGGAGAAGTGGCTTCCAGCTCATCGACGATCACGGCCGCCTCTTCAGCGGAAATGAGCTTCGTGGCGGACGGCCCTCCGAGCTGGCTCACCACCTGCTGATAATTGTTTATGTGCAGGGGATTACCAGGCTCCATGGCCGCGAGCTTTTGATAAAGATCGCGGGCACGGGCCAGGTCGCCGGACTGCACCGAAGCGTGAGCCAGCAACTCCAGAACCTCGGTGATGTGAGTGGTCTCTCCAGCTTTTTGGAAAAGATCGAGAAGTTTTTCGAGCGATGCAGGATTGTCGCGCACATGCCCGATGACGGAATGCAGATTCTTTAGAACCTTGTCGGAATCCTCGGCCAGCAGCCGATCAGCGTGCTGGTCATAAACCTGAAGCGCATTCTCGTACTGGCCCGCTTGCATAAGAGCATCGGCGAAGGTGGAAATCGCGCTGAGATCGTTGTGAACGGTCTGAAGCTTGCTGGCCAGAGTGCCGGCATCCGAGAGGCGGCCAGTTTTCAGATAAGCCTTAAGGAGATCGCGAAGGCCGTCGGGATTGGAATCGAGATCGGAGACTTTGAGAAACGATTCAATGGCCGCTTCCGCGTCGCCGGCCTCGAGCAGATTGCGGCCCTGCATGAGCAGCGCGTAACTGTTGCCAGGATCGAGGGTAAGCATGCGCTGCAGAACTTCTTCAGCACCGGTCAGTGAACCCTTGGAGCGCAAGGTTTCAGCGGCGGCGGAAAAAATCTGCCAAGCGTCGTTTTTCTTGCCCAAGCGGATGTAGACTTCCGCCAGGCGAATGCGCATGTTCGTGTTTTCCGGATCCATTTCCAGGATTTTCTGAAAGATCCGGACGGCATTTTCCAATTCGCCAGACTTCAGGAATTCTTCGGCAACTTGCAGGTACTGGGCGCGGGCGTCGTTGAAAAGTCCTTGCTGGGTGTAAAGCTCGGCCAGCTTCAGCACGCTCTCGAGCGAAGGCTTGAGCTTGCTGATCTTCTTGTACATGGCGATGGCCTTGACTGTGAAACCCTGAGTGGCATAGGCCTCGCCGACGCTTTTGAAACATTCGGTAGCTTTATCAACTTCCCCAAGACGGGAGTAGAGGTCGCCAACGGTGTTGGTGACCGTGAGATCCTTGGGATCAGCCTTCAGGATCTTTTCGTACTCAGCGATGGCATTTTGCGTCTTGCCCTGCTGGATATACTTCTCCGCAGCGCTGAGAACCTTCTGTTTGTTGAACCCGAAACCGAACGCCATATGAGTACGAACTCCAGCCCCTGGTCTGCACCTGAAACTTCTGCATCAAGAAACGGATGACGGCCCCCTGGGAAGTGCGACCCGGAAGAACGTCACCTGGCCAATCTCCCTTTTCGAGATGGCCGGTTGGACAAGGGCAATTGTACGGCTGGATGAGGAGAAGCGCATGGTTACCAAGGGTTACCGAAAGGGAGTGTACGAACGGGTTACCAAGGGAACCAGGGGTGGAATCGACGGTTCTGAGCCGATTCGGCCTATAGAAGAAGGATGAGCGCACGCTAGTATGAATATGCTATTTGGGAGTCGTGCACGGGAGGTTACTCTTCCGATGCGAGGGGTTGGTAGTGAGGCTAGAAGCTGCCCTTCAAAAAATCCGTACGCCGCCGGAGGGAAATCGCGATCATGACGTGGATTCGAACCATACCGATGTCGGAGGCCGATGAGAAGCTGCGCCAGGCAGTGGAGGGACAGAGGACACTTTATCCCAAGGAGTATGCGGAACCGGTGCATCCGGATGATGCGGGCGGTGCGTCGATTGTGGGAGCGCACACGCTGCTGCCGGAGGCGCTCTATCATTCGTTCGCCACTTTTGGGGCGCTGATGTCGCCGGAGCTGCCCTTGAGCCGGCGGCAGCATGAAATGATTACGACTATGGTTTCCGTAACCAACCGGTGCCGGTATTGAATCGAGTCCCACGCAGAGTTTCTGCGTAGAGTGACGCTGGATAAAGAGCTGGTGGAGGCGCTGGAAAAGGATTACACCACCGCACCTATCACGCCACAGGAGCGGGTGATGGTAGATTACGTGGTCAAGCTGACAAGGGACGCGACCAAGGTTCGGAAGGATGATATTGAGGGACTACGGGCCGCGGGGTTTGATGATCGCGGGATTCTGCAGATCACCCTGATCGCGTCATGGTTTAACTATATTAATCGCGTCGCAGATGCGCTGGGGGTCGGGCGAGAATGAGGGCTAAGAGGATCATCTCTCCAATGGTCTTTGGTGTAGCTTAGTTTTAGTCGCTGGCCGCCAGTCGGTATTGCAACGGCGATTTAGCGGCTTGTGCGAGACCGCACTGCCAAACGACCAGCCGGTGTCTAATCCTTTCAATGGACGAAACCCAACAACCTAAGCCTAGCCGGACGGCCGTGTTTATTCCTGCCTGTTCGGTGGCAACTGTAGTTTGGCTGCTTGTGAGCTATTCGCGGATCGCACGCGACATTCTGTCTTATAGAAGTATGGACTGGCTGGCCGTGCTTCTTAGTCCGTTCGTCCTGCTGGGTGCTGCCCTGCTATTGCGCTGGCTTCCCCGCCTTGGTTACGCGACGGCTGTCGTCGGAGCGGTCTTACCCCTACCATGGATTTTCATGACCGAATCCCGAACGGCTGGTAACTCGTGGATTGCCATGAACGCCTCATGGAAGGACCCCGAGGTATTTCACTACATGCGCTATGCCGAGCTCAGGATTGTTTCTGTCGCGCTCCTCCTGATTACGTTGATCTGGGCCGTCATCCGATTGCTTCCTCCTAATTGGCAACTTCAACGCCGCCCCCTGAATCAGCGAACCTGGCCCGCAATCGCGATCACTTTAATGCTCATTATGTGCTGGTTCGCAGCGTTTGCTTTTCCTTATCGAGAGCCGATCATTGTTGATGGCATGCATCCGGAGTTGAGCATCCTGCATGTTAGGAAGGACGGAGCTAAACTTCATGAGACGCGGATCAGCATTTACCGCGACGGCAGGTTCTACGTCGTTCGAAACGAGCGCCAACTGCTCCGCTACAGTTTTGAGGAGACCGCGCAAGAAGGACTCCTAACGGACAACCTTCGCGCGAAACTGAAGGTCATAAAGGCTCTACCCGAACTCATGCTGACACTGGACAAACCGCCGAGAGCACTCCAGGCCCGACACGGAGAGGGTTGGTACACCGAAATGGGGAGCTTTGCCATTACGGCTTTCACCACGGAGAACCGTACTCCAGCCCCCGCAGACTTAGTGGCCTTTTTTCTTGAGGTTGAAGGAGCGCCATCAATCGGCGAGACCACGCACGACGAGGTGAGGGACGTTTGTCTCGGATTTTGTTATGACCCGAAAGCTGGGCTGGGCGACCGCGCCGAGAATGAGCGTTGCGCATATCGGGCGGATGGTAAACAGCGTTGTTACTGATGCCATCTGGAGTCGCTCGGTTTCAGCAGTCTCTCATTCGATAGCTGGCGAGGGTAGCCGGTTTCACTACCTAATCTTAGGCTGACCGTCGAAGCCCTCCATGTTGTGCCTTCCAGAATCTGGCAGGCGGGTGTGCGATTGTTTCCTTCTGCTACTAAACTTGCCTAGAGGCAAGGCTTTGATTTAGTTTCCTGCCACCTCCACTCTTCACTCCATGGCTGAATCGTTAGCGCAGTTTTTCGTGGAAAATTTCCGAGCACACAGCCGGGAGAGTGCCTACGGGCAGCGGCGTGGATACCGGATGGAATGGTTCACCTACGGGCAAGTCTTGGAGATGGCGTTTCAGTTTGGCCAGGAACTGGGGACGCGAGGCATTGGCAAGGGCGAGCGGGTAATGTTGTGGGGCGAGAACTGCGCGGAGTGGGTTGCGGCATTTCTCGGATGCGCTTTGAGCGGGGTGGTTGTGGTGCCGATGGACGATGGGGCGTCGGGGGAGTTTGCGGAGCGGGTTTCACAGCAGGTTGCGGCGAAGCTTTGGGTTTGCTCGCGGAGGCATGCGGCGGAGATTGCGGGTGAGGCCTCTTCAGTTCTTGTGGTGATACTTGAGGAAGTCAAAATCCCCGCGCTGTCCCTGCAAAAAGCGCAGGGACAAGGACGGGGCACCCGCACCGACGGGACGCCGGCGCTACGATCGGAAGCGACGATCGGACGCGACGACATCCTGCAGATTGTGTTTACTTCGGGAACCACCGCGGAACCTAAGGGCGTGGTCATCACGCATGGGAATGTGCTGGCTAATATTGCTCCGCTGGAACGGGAGATGGAGCGGTATCTGAAATATGAGCGCTGGGTGCATCCGGTGCGGTTTTTGAATTTGCTGCCGCTGAGCCATGTGTTTGGGCAATTTCTGGGGATGTTTCTGCCGCCGTTGCTGGGGGGGACGGTGATTTTTCAGGAAGAGCTAAAGCCCTCGGAGATTGTGGCGACGATTCGCCGGGAGCGAGTGTCGGTGCTGGTGAGTGTGCCAAGAGTCTTGCAGTCGCTGAAGCAGAAGATCGAACGCGATCTCGAAAATAGTGGAAAGCTAAAAGATTTTCGGCGGCGCTTCCGCGCATTGGAGGGGAAGCATTTCCTGTATCGGTGGTGGATTTTTCGTAGAATTCGCCGGCAGTTCGGCTGGAAGTTCTGGGCTTTTATTTCCGGCGGAGCAGCGCTGGATGCTGAGACCGAAGAATTTTGGGGACGGCTAGGTTATGCCGCGGTTCAGGGGTATGGGCTCACGGAGACGACGTCGTTGATCAGCGTGAACCATCCCTTCAAGCTGGGGAAAGGATCGATCGGAAAAGTGCTGCCGGGGCGAGAGATAAAGCTGGCGCAAGATGGAGAAATCCTGGTTCGTGGCGGCGGCGTGGCCGCAGGATATTGGGACGGGAATCAAGGCCGCAACGTTGTCGACAAAGAAGGTTGGTATCGCACCGGGGATGTGGGCGCGTTGGATGAGGCCGGGAATCTTTATTTCAAAGGGCGCAAGAAAGAAGTGATCGTGACGCCGGGCGGATTGAATATTTATCCCGAGGATTTGGAAGCTGCGTTACGTCGCCAGCCGGAAGTGAAAGATTGTGCGGTCGTAGGAATTGATCGTGGAGGAAATGCAGAACCTTGCGCGGTTGTAATCTTGCGCGACGACGCGAAGGTAGCGAAGGTCGTGGAACGGGCGAACCAGTCGCTGGCGGAATTCCAGCGCATGCGGATGTGGGTTCTGTGGCCGCAGGAAGATTTTCCGCGCACGAACACGCAGAAACCGCGGCGGAATTTGATAGCTGAATTCGCGGCAAGACAAATTCTGCAAGCCGAGGGCAAGAGTGTGGCGGGTGAGAGTCCAGTGATGGAGTTGATTGGCCGTATCACGGGGCGAAGCGTGGCCGGCGTGAACGGTGACACGGCTCTCGATTCAGGGCTGGGGCTTAGCTCGTTGGATCGCGTGGAATTGATCAGCGCGCTGGAAGATAGATATCAAATAGATCTGAGCGAGACTCGTTTCAGTGCGGCGCGCACGGTGGGTGATATCGAAAAGATGTTGAGCGGCGAGGTGCGGCAGGGTGCTGGATACCACTATCCGAACTGGGTGCTGCGATGGCCGGTGACCTGGGTGCGATGGCTGGCACATTACTTGTTGATGAGACCGGCGATGATGTTGCTGGGCTGGCCGCGGATCGAGGGGCGGAAAAATTTGCGGGGGTGGAGCGGGCCGCTACTGGTGGTCTGTAATCATGTTTCTGACGTGGACGTGGGATTCGTTCAAACGGCTTTGCCGGCGCGGTTGCGCTATCGGATCGCAACGGCGACGGGCGGCGAGGCATTAGAGGCGCTACGCGCGCCTTCTGCCGGCAGAAGTTTTGTTGGAAAGATTTTCGATCGCACGCAATGGGCGCTGGGTGTTTCTCTGCTGAATCTGTTTCCGCTGCCGCGTGAAGCTGGCTTCCGGCAGAGTTTCGCTTACGCTGGCCGGGCCGTCGATCGAGGATACAGCGTGCTGGTGTTTCCCGAAGGGCGACACACTGTGGATGGCAAGATCAATCCTTTTCGAGCTGGCATTGGACTGCTTGCGAATAATCTGGGCATTCCAGTGCTGCCCATGCGGATTATGGGATTATTTGAAGTGAAGCAGACGGGCAAGAAGTTTGCGCCTCCGGGGAAGATTTGCGTCCGTATTGGCGAGCCGATGACCTTTGCGCCCGGCAGCGATGCTGAGGAGATAGCGAGGAAGCTGCAGAGCGCGGTGGAAGCTTTGTAATGGACAAAGGCAAAGTCACATCGCGGTGAGAAAAACGGCTTCAGCGCCTCAAGCCGTGGGAAGATCCGCTCGCCTTCAGTCAGCGATTACACTCTCCAAGTCCGGGTGCGCCGCCTATTCCTCATCCATAGAAGTGTCTTCCTTATGCGGGTTCGATTCGAGTTGCACCTCCGGCAGGTTGGCTTCGCGAAGGTCGCGATTGAGCACAGGAAGATCTGAAGTCTTAAGCGCATTCCAACGCTTTATCACATCCGCCACATCGCTCTCGATTGCCGCGATGGCCTCAGACTGCGAGGCGGTGGGTGACGCATCTGCCTGCCATATTTGGCCATATAACATAGTGACTTGACCGTTTGCCCGCGCAAGAGTGATGGTGTCCGAAGGGGGCGCAAAGAAGCCGGTTGGTGCTCCAGCAACTTCGGCGAGTTTGCTTTGGAAGGTCTTAACGGAATTGAGAGCTGGTCCGGTAGCTTTTTCCGTCAGTTCCTGCAACGTCTCGCGAATCGATCCGGCTTGCATCACGGCGTCGGAAGTCTGGCTCAAAACAGATGCCAGATGCATTTCAACCTTGAACTTCTTCTCGAGGTCGGCTGCCGACACTTTTATACGCGGATCCATCTTGACGGTAAACGGCGCGGTATAACTCTTTCCGTTTGCTGTGAGTCGAGCAGTATAAGAACCCGGCAAAGCGGTTGGGCCGAGAGGGTAACGAGGTGTATCGCCGGGAACAGCAGCGATCGGGTAATCGTGGCGAACGGAATCGGGCGCGGGATAGTGCAGATCCCAAACCCAGCGGTGCATGCCGGCATCGGATGACAGAGCGCGGAATGGACGCAGCCAGTATAGGGGGATGAGTTGTTTCTTGAGATCGGCGTCCGTGACATTGGGTTTGTCATCGCTGGAAAATTTGCGAACCGGTTGGCCGCGAGCATCGAGAATTTCGAGAGTGACTGGAGAGGAAGCGGCGTGCCCCAAGTAGTAATCAATGACGACGCCATCGGGCGGATTCGCAGCTGCAGGTTCGTCAGGGGGAATTGGTGTGTCCGGGTTCGTGTCGCGCTGAACCCGGTAAGACGGCGCTGGGGCAAATAGATGATCGCCAGCAGCGAGAGACTCGGCAACTTCGCGCAGCGGCTCGATGTCATCCAGAATCCAGAACGAGCGGCCGTGCGTGGCGACGATCAGATCATTGTCGTGAATCCAGAGATCACGCATGGAGGTGTGCGGCAGATTCATTTGCAAGGACTGCCAGTGATCACCGTCATCGAAGGAAACCCAGACTGAATTCTCCGTACCGGCAAACAGCAGACCCTTGCGCACAGGATCTTCGCGCACGGTGTCAACCGGGCCAAAGTCGGGAAGACCGGTTGTAATCAGCTTCCAGTTTTTGCCGCCATCGTGCGTGCGATAAATATAAGGATGCTCGTCGTTAATCCGGAAGCGGCTCACCGACGCGTAGGCGGAGTCGTCATCGAAGTGAGAGGCGCTGATTTGCGTGACTTTGCTCCAGGGCGTCAGCTCTTTTGGAGTGATGTCGTTCCACTTCTTGCCACCGTCGCGAGTCTGCCAGATCAGGCCGTCGTCGGTTCCTGCCCACAGGGTGTTGATGCTCTTGAATGAAGGCGCGAGAGCGTAAATGACACCACGTTGTTTGTCGGCGCCTTTAGGGATGAGATTGCCCACGCTGGCTGGAATTCCGGGATTCTCGCGAGTGAGATCCGAACTAATGGTCTGCCAAGAGTTTCCACCATCGGTGGTTTTGAAGAGGACGTTGCTGGCGAAATAAAGCGTATGCGGATCGAGGGGCGAGAACATTGTTGGCTCGGTGCGGTCAGTGCGATATTTCTGGGCGCGAAGAGGAATCGGGGTGACGTTTTGCACTTCGCCTGTGGACCAATGATACTTTGAGACCTCACTTCTACCGCCGCCGTAGATGACGTCAGGGTCGAGTGGATCCGGGGCAACGTAGCCATATTCAATTACACCGACGGGGTGCCAATCGCGAAAGGTGATTTCTCCGTCGTTGCCTCTGCTGGATATGCAGACGGAACCGCTTTCTTGCTGGCCGCCGCAAACGCGATATGGAAAAGTGGGGGTTACTGCAACGTGATAAATCTGAGCAGTGGGCTGGTTGTACCAGGAACTCCAGGTAGCTCCGCCGTTGACGGTTACAAGGGCTCCCTGATCGCTGACGAGAAGAATAATGTTGGGATCGTTGGGATTGATCCAGAGATTCTGATAATCGTCGCCGCCGGGGGCGCCGCGAAATCCCGACCAGGTTTTGCCGCCGTCGATTGAGCGCATGGTTACAGTGCTGGCGCTGTAGACGACATCCGCGTTTTTCGAATCGACTCTGGGAATGGCAAGGTCGCCGCCGCCAATGCGGCCTGAGGGGCGGGGATCATCCGTCGCTTTCGACCAATTTTCTCCGGCATCGTCGGAACGGTAGAAAGCGAGCGCGCCAGATGCGGTTGCAATCGTCGCATAGAGGCGCCGGGCATCACTGGGAGCGATGGCGACGTTGATCTGTGAAAGATCTTTCGGGAAGCCGTTGGTAAGGGGATGCCAGGTGCTTCCTCCGTCGGTCGATTTGAATAATCCTCCGCCAGTTCCGTTCACGATGTTGTTGTCTTCCCAGGGGCCCTCGCGTGCTTCCCACATCGAGGCGTACATCACATCGGGATTGGAAGGATCGATTTCTACGTCGGAGGCGCCGGTGTTCTCGTCTTTGTAGATGACTTTTTGCCAAGTCTGGCCCCCGTCAGTGGACCTAAACAGGCCGCGCTCTTCATTGGGGCCGTAGGGATGACCGAGCACAGCGGCAAAGACTCGATTGGAATCGCGAGGATCGACGGCCAGCGCAGGAATCTGCAGGCCATCGCGCAGTCCGAGATGCGTCCAGGTTTTTCCAGCGTCAGTCGATTTGTAAATTCCGTTGCCCACCGAGAGATCGGGGCGATGCAGTCCTTCGCCGCTGGCGACGTAAATAATGTTGGGATTCGATGGAGCGACCGCAATGGCGCCGATCGACTGCGTGGACTCGTGGTCAAAAATTGGTGTCCAAGTCCGGCCGTAGTCGTCCGATTTCCAAACGCCACCGTTGACCTGGCCCATGTAGAAGACGTTCGGCTGGCTGGGAACGCCGGTTGCGGCACGAGTCCGGCCTCCGCGAAATGGACCGATCATGCGCCAATGAAGTTCCTGATAAGTATTCTCGGGAATTTGCTGTGCGGCGCTCGAACCGATGGAGAGCAACATCGCGACGCAGACACAGAGACGAAGGACTGCCTGGGATATGGTCAATGGGCCCCCTGATGGCAAAAGCCAAACTAAAGAGAATAACCTAAAACTGCATTGACGGGGGGAGCTGACGGTCCAAGGCTCGGAAGACGTCCCTTACCGATTTCGTTATGCAGCCGCGAAAGCGGCGATTAAGATGCAGAAGCCCGTCTCTTAAAACTCATGCATACTTTCGTTGTGAAAATATTTCATCGTGCTCTGTCGCTGGCTCTGGGCTTCTTGCTGCTGGCCGCCATCATCTGCATGATCCCGATGCAGACCCCGGCCGCCGAGCAAGCGACGACGCGCAAAGGGCAAGGCCTCCAGCCGATTCTGGAGTATATTTCGACGGCATGGGATACGCTCACGCGTTCCATGAATGATTGCCAAAGCCTCGTCGATCCTAAGATAAAAGTCGCCCCTGTGTTGTATTTGCCGGCGGGAATGGCCGAACCAGCGGCGGTTCAGAAGCTCTCCAGAGATTGCAGTGTACAGGTCGAGCACTTGCCAGTTGTAATTCACCGCCTGGGCGAAATCGACACCAACAAGATTCAACCGCACGGCCTTCTCTATTTGCAAAACAAGTACGTTGTCCCTGGCGGTCGATTTAATGAAATGTATGGCTGGGACAGCTATTTTATTATCCGCGGCCTGCTGCAGGCCGGACGCATTGAATTGGCCAGAGGCATGGTGGATAACTTCTTTTTTGAGATAGAGAATTACGGCGCCATGCTCAACGCCAACCGTACATATTATTTGACTCGCTCGCAACCACCTTTTGTGAGCTCGATGTTCGTGGATGTTTATGACGCACTGCAGAAATCGGGTCATGCCGATCCTGCCTGGTTGGCGAAGGCCTATGCCGACCTGGAAAAAGATTACGAAATGTGGAATCGCGATCCGCACCTGGCCGGCGACACGGGATTGTCCCGCTACTTCGACTTTGGAGAAGGCCCACCGGCTGAAGCGGTGCAGGACGAAACCGGTTATTACCGCAAGGTGTCGACGTATTTCTTTTTTCATCCCGCTCAAGCTGACGATTACCTTCTCGAGAGCGTGCCCGGAATAACGCAGTCCGTTGCCGGTGCTCCTTATACACTTCAGGTGTGTGACATTTCCTTAACCATGGCCCCTCCTGGTTGCGAGAAACGGCGCGAGTTCAAGCTGAGTTCCGATTATTACAAGGGCGATCGTTCCATGCGGGAGTCCGGATTCGACGTGAGTTTTCGCTTTGCGCCTTTCGGCGCGGCAACGCATCACTTTGCGCCGGTGTGCCTGAACAGTTTGCTCTATAAGAATGAAAAAGACCTCGAGCAGATTAGCCGCTGGCTGGGGCATACATTCGATACTGAAAAGTGGAGCAGGCGCGCTGAGGCTCGCAAGAAGCTGATCACGCGTTACCTTTGGGATGACAAGGCGGGGTTGTTTATGGATTTGGATCTGCGCACCGGTCAGCGCTCGTCCTACCGTTATGCAACAACCTTGTATCCGCTGTGGGCAGGGCTGGCAACGCCCGAACAGGCCAAGTCCGTCGTCGAGAATATCTCTGTATTGGAAAAACCGGGAGGGTTGGCGATGAGCGCGGAGGACACGGGCGCGCAATGGGACCTGCCATATGGCTGGGGAAGTATAGAGATGCTGGCCATCGGCGGACTTCGCCGCTACGGTTTCAACAAAGAGGCGGATCGGATTTCGTACGAGTTTCTATCGATGGTGGCGGAGAATTTCCGGCGGGATGGGAACATTCGGGAAAAGTACAACGTGGTAACCAGATCATCCGAAGCCCATGTTGAACTTGGTTACAAGATGAATGTCGTAGGTTTCGGCTGGACCAATGCCGCATTTCTCGAACTGCTGCACGGTCTGCCGAAAGACATGGCGGAACGTCTGGAAAGAGAGCAGAACGAGGCACTGCCTGCGGCCGCGAACTAGCAAGACTTTTCGCACGAACTAGGCGATCTCAGCTAAAGTTTGCTCTAAGCCCTCCGGTTTCAGCGCGGGCGTTGCGCCTGACTGGCTGGCGACCCAAGCCCCAACGCGATTCGCGGTCTCGTTGATTTGCGCGAGCGGGGTCTTCCGCAGATATCCGTGAACCAGGGCCGCGGTGAAGGCATCGCCGGCGCCCACCGTATCCGCGACTTTCACCTCGAAGCCGGGATGTTCATTGCCTTCGTCAGGAGATATCAAGAGACTGCCGCAGTTGCCGCGGGTGACGCAAACCAGCTTCAGATTGTGCAAAGACAGCAAGCGTTGCGCCGCATCCTGCTCGCCGCCATTCTCCAATTCGAAGATGCGCATAATTTTCGGCAGTTCTTCATGATTCAGTTTGACGATGGTTGCGAGCTTCATCGATTCTTCGAGGACTTCTCTCGAATAAAAGTTCTGCCGGAGGTTGACGTCGAAAATGCGGACTGCTTCGCGACGGGTTGTGTACAGGAAGTTGCGAATAGTGGTCCGGCTTCGCGCGGAGCGTTGGGCCAACGATCCGAAACAAACTGCATCCGCTTCTGAGGCTAATCGCTGCCAGTCCACGGCCCACTCCATAAAATCCCATGCGACTGGCTCCAGAATTTGAAATCGGGGCTGGCCGCCGTCACCGATTTCGACCTTAACAACACCAGTGGGATAGATGGGGTCGCTCTGAACGAAGGCAGCACTCAGCTCGAGCTTAGATAGTCGCTTGAGGGCTTCGTCGCCGAGAGCATCTTGTCCGACGCGGCTGGCCGGAATTCCCGTGTCGCCGAGCAGGTTTGTAATATAGGCGAAATTGGCTGGCGCCCCGCCGAGTTGTTTTCCGGAAGCGAACAGATCCCACAGCAACTCACCCAAGCCTACGATCGTGTATTTCTCGTGAGTCATTTATTTCACAGACCTGGGATTTGGAAACTGCATGGTGCGGAGTATACCGGCACCTTCCTTCACAAAGATCAACTGATTCGCCTTCACGTCCTTAAGCGTATCGACCTGGCCGCTGGGCCAGCGGATTTCCAGCAGATCAACTTTCTCAGCCTTGCCGATGCCGAAATGAATACGCAGATCATTCTGCGAGATGTAACTGCCTCCGCTGCGCACTTCGTCGATCTGCTGGTGGGGCTTGGTCTCTCCCGGAGGACGCGTTGTGCAAATGAGGCGCGCGCCAATGCCGCTGCGATTGGACTTGGTTCCGATGGTGCGAATCTTGATCCAATTGTTGCCGAGCTTCGAAGCGCAATGTAAGAGCTGGGGATAGTCATTGACCGTGTTGACGACGACGTCGATGTTGCCGTCGTTGTC
Source organism: uncultured Acidobacteriota bacterium (assembly GCA_963842075.1). Taxonomy (GTDB): domain Bacteria; phylum Acidobacteriota; class Terriglobia; order Terriglobales; family Acidobacteriaceae; genus Sulfotelmatobacter. The sequence goes on from CAWJFA010000034.1 coordinate 119,359, forward strand.
GAAATCGCCGAACGCGCACCCGCGCGCAGGCACGGGATCAGAGATTCCGGAACCGGCCTGAAAGGAAACATCGGCGAAGTGTCCATTGCGCAAATTATGGTAAAGCAGCTTGCGCTGGGGATAACCGGCTTCGGTTTTCAGTTGCTCGACCTCAGGATAGACATGACCGTTGCAGATGAGAATGTCGGGCCAACCGTCGTTGTCAAAATCGAAGAATCCGCAACCCCATCCGAGAAATTGAGTGTGCGCGCCGAGGCCGGCGGTGAATGTGGCGTCTTCAAAAGAGCCCCCGCCGAGGTTGTGGTAGAGCGAAGGCGTGTCGCCGGCGAAATTGGTCTTGAGGAGGTCGAGGTTTCCGTCGAGATCGTAGTCTCCAGCGGAAACGCCCATTCCGGCTTGTGGTTTACCGTCGGGACTGAGAGCGCATCCCGCGTCGATTGCGATGTCTTCGAAAGTTCCGTTCTTCTTGTTGTGATACAGAGCGCTGGCAGTGGAGTCGTTGGCCACGTAGATGTCGGGCCAGCCGTCGTTATCGAAATCAGCCGTAAGAACTCCGAGGCCGTAAGTGCCATTGGCGCGGAATATTCCCGCAGCCTCAGAGACGTCCGTGAAAGTGCCGTCGCCATTGTTATGGTAAAGGATGTTCTTGCCGCCCTGGAGTCCGGGCGGGCCGCAAGCAACCATCACGCTCTTGTAGAGACACGGGCCTGATTCGGGCACTGGAGCAGTCGCAAGATCCATATCGATATAGTTGGCGACAAAGAGATCGAGGTGTCCGTCGCGATCGTAGTCAACGAAAGCGCAGCCTGTGTTCCAGCGCGTGCCTTTGCCGGCTACGCCCGCTTTCTCGCTAACATCGGTGAAGGTGCCGTCGCCGTTGTTGTGATAGAGAACGTTTTTGCCGTAGTAGGTTAGGAAGAGATCGTCCCAACCATCGTTGTCATAGTCGCCGACGCAAACGCCTTGCCCCCAGCCGGAGTGCACGAGCCCTGCTTTCGCGCTAACGTCAGTGAAGGTTCCGTCGCGATTATTGCGAAACAGATGCGACGTGGGCTCGTTGCCTGCGGAAAAGCCCTCCAGGCGCGAGCCGTTCACGATGAAGATGTCGAGCCAGCCATCGTTGTCGTAATCATAAAAAGCGATGCCGCAGCCAGTAGTTTCGAGTAAGTATTTGTTCTTGTGCTCTCCACCGAAGATGGTTTTGACATTCAGTCCGGATTCGCGGCCGACGTTCAGAAAAGCTACGCCGAGATCGGAAGGGAGAGGCGCAGATTCCTTCGAATCCGCTTTCTGATCGGTCGTAGCGGAGGCACGCAGCCGCCGTGGGATCGCCAAACTCAGGAGGCTCCCGAGCGGCAAGACCAGAGCGGACCGGCTGAGAGATTTCAAGAATACGCGGCGTGAAGGAAACAAGAGGTCGCTACCTGGCCCGTTTCGGCTCGTGCTAAAATTCGCCCCTACCTCTTATATTCAGTGAACCCTCACTTTGCAAGCTGCGGCGGCCGTTGGATCGACCGAACAGTTAAGCCCCGACTCTTAAGTATTGCGGCTTCGCGCTGTCATTGCCGGCCGGTCTTGTGTCTTCTACTGATTGCCCTGTTTCTGGCGCAGTGCGGAATAGCCCAGCAGGTTCCCGGCCAAGAGTTGTCGCGTACGGTGAGGTCGTGGGAATTCTTGCCCGTTGTTGGCACACGGGCGGGTTTATTCGGCAACGAAAACGGCCGCTTCGAAGCGTGGGTCTATCCTCTAAAAATTTTCAGAGGATTCCACCTGACGTTCCATATCGACGGCCGGGCGCTGCCAGCGGAGAGCTTGGCGCGAGCCCTGACGGTTCGCCCGGAATCGGCCACGGTGCTATATGCTGGCGATTCTTTTCGTGTAAAGGAAACGATGTTTGTGCCGGTACACGAGGCGGGTGCGTTGATCCTGTTGCAGATTGAAAGCGCGCAACCTTTGGAAGTGGAGGCCGGTTTTATCGGTGATTTTGCGCTGGAGTGGCCGGCTGCGATGGGGGGCATCTATGCGACTTGGGACCCGAGCCGGAGGGCGACGGTGTTTGGCGAGGAAACGAAAAAGTTTGCCGCCCTGGTCGGATCCCCGACCGCCGGCGATGTACATCTGGCTTACGAAACGAATTATTCGTCGTCGGATGAAACTTCGTTCCGCCTTGGCGTCACGAAAAAAAGGGAAGAGACGAGAGTGCTCGTGATTTCAGCATCGGGGAAGGGTCTTGAAGATGCGCAGAAAATCTACGAGCATCTGGCGTCTTCATACCAACAACTCGAGCAGGATTCCGCAGAATACTATCGTGATTATCTTGCAAGCACAGTGAACCTCGATCTTCCGGACAATTCTTTGCAGCAAGCTTATGACTGGTCGCGGATCAGCGTGATTCAGGGACTGGTTGCGAACCCTTATTTGGGCACGGGGCTGGTGGCGGGGTATCGCACTTCGGGCGCGGGCCAGCGGCCGGGGTTTGCCTGGTTTTTTGGGCGCGATTCGCTGTGGACGTCTTTCGCGTTGAATGCCGAAGGAGACTACTCCACAAGCCGCACCGCGCTGGAGTTCGTCAGCAAATACCAACGCGAGGATGGCAAGATTCCACACGAAATTGCGCAGGGCGCCAGTTTTGTTTCCTGGTTCAAGGATTATCCGTATCCGTACGCTTCCGCGGACGCGACGCCGCTCTTTATTATTGCGATGAATGACTATGTGACGCAGAGCGGCGATGTCGCTTTTGCGCAAGAAAAATGGGACAACGTGTGGCGAGCCTATCAGTTCCTGCGCTCAACCTACGATGAACAGGGCTTCGCGCGGAATGCGGGCTTCGGACATGGGTGGGTGGAAGGCGGGCCGCTGCTTCCGGTGAAAGAAGAGTTTTATCAGAGCGGGCTGGGGGTCGAGGCCTTGCGGGCACTCTCAAATCTGGCGGGTTTAGTAGGCAAAGGCGATGTGAAGAAAGAATTGGCGTCTGAATTCGACCGGCAGAAGCCTGCGCTGGATCTGAGATTTTGGGAGCCCGAGGCAAAATCTTATGCCTTTGCACTGGATCAGAATAATCAGCGGGTGGACGAGCCGAGCGTACTTTCAACCGTGCCTATGTGGTTCGGATTGGAGGATGCCGCCCATGCACAGCAAATGATCACGCGGCTGGCCGATGTGGATCATGAGACAGATTGGGGGATGCGCATTATCTCTTCGCGTTCCAGCCGCTACGACGGTTCGGGTTACCACTTCGGCGCGGTGTGGCCGCTATTTACGGGATGGGCTTCAGTGGGCGAATACCGCTATCATCGCGACCTTCCAGCGTATTCGAATCTGCGGGCGAATGCGCTCCTGACTTTTGACGGCTCTCTCGGCCATGTCACGGAAGTTCTTTCTGGAGACTACTATCAAGGGCTCTCGACCAGTTCACCGCATCAGATCTGGTCTGCGGCGATGGTCGTCAGTCCGATGTTGCGGGGACTTTTTGGATTGCAGACGGATGCGGAGAATCATCAGATCACGCTGGCACCGCATGTGCCTGCGGATTGGACGGCGTTTGGGATTCAGAATGTCCACTTGGGGACACTGCGTGCAGACTTCCAATACCACAAAACGCTTGACAGCGTTACGCTTGAGATCACGCGCAGCGGAACCGGGGAATGCTGGGTGGAATTTTCGCCAGCATTCAGCTTGCGAACTAAAGTAATTTCTGCCGAAATGAACGGCAGACCGCTGCCGTTCAAAATTCAGGCAAATGACGAAGATCAGCACGTGTCCATGCACTTCCCGATCTATGGCGGGCGGAGCACCGTAGTCCTGCGCGTGAAAAATGACTTTGGTCTGACTCTTGTGAGTGAGCTTCCGGCGCTCGGTAGCGTTAGCGGCGGCTTGAGGGTGATTTCGAATTCCTGGAACTCAGGACGTGACCAGCTAACTTTGGAAGTCTCTGGCGCGGCGGGAATGAATTACGAACTCGGAGTTTGGAATTCGGAACAGATCAATTCGGTGGACGGTGCGGTTATGACGAAGCAGGGGAAAATTCGCATCGAGCTTCCTGCAGAGAAAGTCAGGGACTATTTGCATCGCACGATTGTGATCCACTTCGGTAAGGAATAGTGGCTTCAGCCTGTTTGACTCGCGCGACAGAAAAGTTCAGTCTCTATAGGACATCGTGACAGTGCCAAGCTCAGATGGAGGTTGCAAGGATGAAGAAGACCTTTTTAGCTAGGTTCGCGCTTTTGATTTGTTCAGTCATTTTAGGGTTGACCGCCGCCGCTCAAACGCCATCTACGGATGCAAAAGGTCATCAATGGTGGCAGCACGCAGTCTTTTATGAAATTTATCCTCGCAGTTTCGCCGACAGCAATAATGATGGAGTGGGCGATCTAAAGGGAATCACGTCGAAGCTCGACTACCTGAAGGATCTCGGCGTGGATGCAATCTGGATATCTCCTTGCTTTCCATCGCCACAAGTGGATTTCGGCTACGACGTTTCTGACTACGAGAATATCGATCCGATGTATGGGACCCTTGCCGACTTCGATGTGCTGGCGAGCGAGGCCAAGAAACGAAACATCCACATCATCCTCGATTTCGTCGTCAATCACAGCTCCGATCAGCACAAATGGTTTCTCGACTCGAAGTCATCGCGCACCTCGGCGCATCGGGATTGGTATATATGGAGAGATGGAAAGGGGCCTGGAGAACCCCCGAACAATTGGGTTTCGACGTTTGGAGGGTCCGCGTGGAAGTTCGACCCGACCACAAACCAGTACTATTACCACTATTTTTATCCGGAGCAGCCAGATTTAAACTGGCGGAATCCGGCGGTAAAAGACGCCATGTTCGATGTGACGCGCTGGTGGTACCAGCGTGGTGTGTCGGGCTTCCGGCTTGACGCCGTGGATACGCTTTTTGAAGACCCCAATCTCAAGGACAATCCCATCAGTCATCCTGGAACGAACGCGTTCGGGGATCCATACGAGGACAACAAGAACAATACGAAGCTGCCGGAAGTGCATGACGTCTTGCGCGGCCTGAGGAAGGTGGCGGATGAGCGCAATGCTGTACTGATTGGCGAGACTTGGACGGCCGATATTGCGGAACTCAACCAGTACTACGGCAAAGGCAATAACGAATTGCAGTTGCCCATGGATTTTCTTTTTACGAAGGTCGACAAGCTGTCACCGGCGGAGTTCCGCAAGCAGATTGCGGCGGTCAATGACGCCTCTGGCTGGCCGACGTTTGTGATCAGCAATCACGACATCGTGCGCTCTTACGACCGTTATGGCGATGGCGAGCACAACGACCAGATCGCGAAGCTGATGGCCGGGCTATACCTCACGCTGCGCGGAACTCCGATCATCTATTACGGGGAAGAGATCGGAATGAAAACCACGCCACCGACGCGCAAGGAAGATGTGAAAGATCCGATCGGGCAGAAGGGATGGCCAAAGGAAAAAGGTCGTGACGGCGAGCGGACTCCCATGCAATGGGACAGCAGCGCCAACGCAGGTTTCTCTGGCGGCACGCCGTGGCTTCCGGTTCCTCCAACTTACAAAACACACAATGTGGCGGAGGAGTCAAAAGATCCGGATTCAGTGCTGGAGTTCTACAAGCAAGTGCTCAAGCTGCGGCACACGAATACGGCACTCCTGGACGGAAACTATACTCCGATCAATGGGAACGACACGAATGTGCTGTCGTACTTGCGCATTTATAAAGACCAGGGTGTGGTGGTGGCGCTGAACATGACGAACATGCCGCAGAAAGTGACGTTAGAATTAAATAAAAATGGTTTCAATTCGGCTAAAAGCCTGATGGGGACCGGAGGTTCAACTCAAGGAGCCGAGTTATCGCTTCCGCCTTATGGAGTATTCATCGGTGAACTCACAAAGTAACCCCTGACGCCTAAACCCAGCGGCTCGGCGCTTTAGGCCCGGCGAAGGCGATCGAGGCTGTCCATATCCGAACCTCTATATCCGAACCTTGTTCGCGTTTCGTAACAGGATTGACTTTCTGGCGCCGCGAACGGGAATTAATGAAAAACTCCTTAGCAACTGAGGGGGAGGAGTGGATCCGAAAAACTGTCCGCGCTGCGGCGGAACCGGATACATTGCCCAGTCCGTGGACATCAGCGGTAAGTCCGAGGGCATTGCATTTATCCGCGTGAAATGTCCAGCCTGCGTGGGCAGTGGACGGAAAGATTCGATTCCCCCATCGACCGCGGGCTGACCGCACGGCCCGTGGTGCTTGCGAAAACGTAGGCCCGGGACGTCATGATCTTGCCGTGAAAGTGACGATCCGGGCCGCACGTTCCATCCCGATCGGTAAAATCCTCGGCTGTCAAGTTTCGGTTTGCAAAAATCTTAACTACGAAATTGACGGGCAGCGTTTGTCAGGCTATGCCGGCGGTGGTGGCGCGAACTTTACGTCGCGGAGCGGACGCGGTTTCGATCCGGTTGCGTCCCGCTGCTTTTGCGCGGTAGAGGGCCTGGTCGGCGGCCAGGATCACTTCTTGAGGCGAAGATCCGAGCTGCGTGGAAGTAGCCACTCCAATGCTGGCGGTAACCGATAGCTCGGTCGATGTCGACACCTGCGAAAGCTGGCGGATGGCGCGACCGGTTTGAGCGCGCCCGCGGGAATGCTGGTTGCGGCGATCCGGGCCGCGCACCTGATGACGACGATCCTGCCCACGCAGGCGAAGTCTGCTGGCGGCGATGTCGGCGCGCAGATTTTCAAGATGGTCCAAGACCTCGGCTGTCGTCTTGCGAGGAAATAAGATAGCGAATTCTTCTCCGCCGCAACGATAAGATTGTCCTCCGCCCGATACTCGCGCCAGCTTCGACGCGACCATCCGCAACACTTGATCTCCCGTGTCGTGGCCGTACGTGTCATTGCAACGTTTGAAGTGATCAATGTCGACCATGGCGATGGAATACGGTGGCGCGAGGCGAGGCAGCGCATCTTTGAAGGCGCGCCGTGAGGGCAGCGCCGTCAGTTCATCGTGATACGCGAGCAGGTAGGACGTTTCGACAACCATCGCCGCGAGAATGAACCCGGCAGCGGCGAAGTAAGCCATGGGGAGTCGTCCCACGCCTCCAAAACGGAGCGCCAAGAATACAGCGCCCGAAGCCCATAGTAGCCCGCTGTCCGCTGGTTTATGAAACAGTAGGTAGCGCATGAGAAACACGATTGCCGCCACCGCGAAGGATAGTTGTGTGGCAAACGGCAAAGGCGCCGGGAGGGGAGGATGGTGGAGAACGCGTTGTGCGGCAGCCAACGGCACAGGCCGGCAGAGCACGGCGACAATTACAGACTGAACGAACAGAAACACGGCCGCGGGCGCGAGGTTCTGGAAGGCGAATCCATTTTCATGAAGAAGCGCGAGCAAAAGGAAATCGAGAGGCAACAGCACACCCACTGAAGCGAGAGCGGTGTTTTCCGGGCCGCTGGGGAGAAGATGTCCTGCAGAGAAATACAAGATTGTCTGTTGAGCGAGGAATAGAACCAGCAACGCGGCGAAGATTCGGCTCGAGTGAAACCGCCAGGCCAGTAGAAGGCCGGCGATAGAGGCGCCGTAAAAGGCATAGGCGGCCAGCGCCGTACTGGGCGCGAGCATGCCCGTATGCAGCAGCGCAGAAAGGGCCAGCAGGAAAATGCCCGGCGCAAACAGGGACTTCATCAAAACCTGACTCCGGAGTTCACTGGTGGTGTTCTCGGCGTACCCGTCTCCTTTGCAGCTTATCTTTCTCAGATTATCTGGAGGGCGCGTTAAGAGGAATTGACGGGTAGGGTTCGGCGGAGAGTTCTGGATGGTGTCGGGGAAGACAGAGTCTAGATCCGCCGGTTTCCGGTTCTGAAACCGTGCTCCGTTTGCGGAAGTACACACTTTCGTGCGGTTGAGTTTCGGCTGCGTTTGAGCCGTTTCTAACTAGAATCGGGCTGTGATTAAGGCCCACTTATGAGGATTCTGATTGCGGAAGATGATGTGGCTCTGGCTGGTTTTGTGCGCCAGGGCCTGCAAGGGGAACATTACGCGGTGGACGTGGTCGAGGATGGAGAGCAGGCGCGGGCTATGGGTACCGAGTTTGACTACGACCTGGTGATTCTCGACCTGAACCTGCCCAAGCTCGATGGGGTGAGCGTGTTGCGCCATCTGCGCTTGAAGCGGCCGAGCCTGCCGGTGCTGGTGCTTACACAGAGGAGTCGGGTGGAAGACCGGGTGCAATGCCTGGATACGGGGGCGGACGATTATCTTCCGAAGCCGTTCTCGTTCAGCGAACTCTCAGCACGCATCCGGGCCTTGCTGCGGCGCAGCCATCTGCCGTCGGAGTCGGTGCTGGTGGTGGAAGATCTCAAGCTGGATCGCGTGGAGCATCGCGCCGAGCGGGCCGGGCGGCGCATCGAACTTACCTCGAAAGAGTTTTGTCTTCTGGAATACCTGATGCGCAACGCCGGACGCCAGGTCTCTCGCGCCATGATCATCGAACACGTGTGGAATCTCACGTTCGACACGACCACGAATGTTGTTGACGTCTACATCAACTATCTGCGGCGCAAGGTAGATGACGGCCATCCTCTTAAGCTGATTCACACGGTGCGTGGGGTAGGGTACGCCCTGAGTGGAAACACGGAAGTGCTGGCGTGACTTCAGGAAAGAGTTCCAGCTCAGCAAATAATCGGCAAGAGGTTTTGCCGGAGGGTGCGACAGGTTCCCTACAAAAAAGTGTCGCACAAAAAGGAGCACGTACTGTGCTGGCGCAATTGTTGCACGCATTGAACCAGCCGCTGACCGGGCTGCAGTGTTCGATGGAAGTCGCGTTGGCCAGCCCGCGCACGGCCGAGCAATACGCCGGCACCCTGCGCGAAGGCCTGGAGCTAACCGAGCGCATGCGCACTTTGGTCGAGGCGATCCGGGAAGTGACGGATATGGACGGGGAGACGATCGAGCGGAGGGAGGCGATTGAGTGGAAAACTTTTCTGCGGGAGGTCGTGGACGATCTGCTGCCGGTCGCGGAGGTGCGCAACATTCGCCTGACGCTCGATTGCAGTGCTGCTTCTTCCCTCGGACTGACGGCGGTGCGATCGAGGATGGCCGTCGCAGCATTCCGGCTGCTGGAATCCGCATTGAGTCTTGCCCTTGAAAGAAGCGCAGTGAGGACGGTGGCGGATGCCTCGCCAGCTGAGGTTTGGATGCGTGTTCAGTGGGCCGGAACAGAGCCGTGCGGTACGTTTTCACGTCCTGAACTGGGTTTGCTCGTGGCGCAAGCCGGGTGGCAGCAAGTGGGCGCGCATTGGGAACGTGAACGGAAAGACACACTGGAAACCGTGACCATCCGGCTGCCTGGCTTCTCTGGCAACAGGAAATTCTAACCTGCATTTTCGCTGGCGCAATCTTTGTAATTGTGCGCCACGTGGGAGAAGCAAAATGTGTGCTGTATCACTTTCTTCGATCATCGCTGGGAACGGTGGTGCGCTGATCGCCAGCCCCAGCAGCATTCTCCGCGACCAGGTTGAGCACAGTCTGAGCGGACGATGGCAGACCGTAGAACATGTGCTGGGCGGAGCCGAGGCCCTGGTGAAACTGGAAGAGAGAGACTGGCAGGTTCTGTTTCTCGATCGCCGTCTTCACGATTTGGACTGCCAGGAGCTGGTCAGAATCATTCAGCGGCGGTTTCCCGGCATTCAAATGGTCATGCTGGACTCCGATGCAGCATTTCCTGCAGAGGACTTGGCGCAGACGGACAAGTCCGATTTGACACCGCCCCGGCTGGTTGCCGAAGAAGGAAGTTTGCGGGAGATGGCAAAAGCCGAGGATGACAATGAAACCGCTGAAGAATTGCAATATGAGCCGCTGCCCGGCATGATTGGACGGAGCGAAGCCATGCAGCGAATCTATCGCCTGGCGCAACTGGTGGCTCCCCGCACCACGACGGTGCTGATCGTAGGGCCGACGGGCAGCGGCAAGGAATTAGTGGCGCGCGCTTTGCACACGTTGAGTCCACGGGCCGCCAAACCCTTCGTGGCGGTGAATTGCGCGGCGATTCCGGAAGCGTTGCTCGAGTCGGAACTGTTTGGCCATGCCCGGGGGGCATTCACCGGAGCGGTGCAGGCGCAAGTGGGGCGCATTCCGGCGGCGCACGGTGGAACACTTTTTCTGGACGAAGTCAGCGAATTGCCGTTCAGCATGCAAGCCAAGCTGTTGCGCTTTCTGGAACAGAAGGAAGTGCAGCGGCTGGGCACGAGCGAGATAACTCGCGTAGATGTGAGAGTGATCGCCGCCAGCAACGTGGATATGGCGGGGCGCGCGGGGAGGGGAGAATTTCGCGAAGACCTTTTCTATCGCCTCTCCGCGTTTCCCTTGGAATTGCCCCCGCTCACCGAGCGCCGTGCCGATATCCTGCCCTTGGCGGAGCACTTTCTAGCCTGCATGGCCGCGGCGATGAATGTGCCATCCCCGCGTCTCAGCCCGGAGGCGGCGCGCGTCCTCGAAACTCATCCCTGGAAAGGCAATGTCCGCGAGTTGCAGCACGTGATGGAACGAGCTTCCATTCTGGTCGAGAACCGGGACACGGTTCTGACCGAGCATCTTTACTTCCCATTCCAGCAATCGCTGTTTCACATCGGGGCCCGGGCCCTTTCGTGCAGCGAACGGGCAAGCTGAGAGTAATCTTAGCCGCCAACCTCACCTCTTGGTACTCGCCGTGCAAATGTTGCCTGCAGCTATGACGTCTTTGCCCATGCCCGCATGCTTGTCGACCAACGGCGCAATGACGTTCGCGCCAGCCCAGGAGAACTCGCGAGGCGAGAGTGAGCAGTTTCTGCTGCAGGCCTTCCGCTCGTTTGCCGAAGCTGCAGATTCACTGGAGCGCTCCTACGGCATGCTGCGCTCCGAAGTAGCCAGGCTGCACGCTGAGTTGGAGCAGAGCCACGCGGGTTTGCAGCGTAGTCTGGAAGAAAACCGGCAGATGCGAGAGCATCTGGACCGCATCCTCGAAGGACTTCCCTGCGGCGTGTTGGTCGCCGGAGCCGACGGCAAAATCACCTTGCTGAATCCCGAAGGGCGCCGACTGTTGAGTTCGCCTCGGGCAGCCCATGGGGAGACATCGGTCTTTGAAACTGGTCTTGAACATAATCTTGAAACTGGTCTTGAATCTGGCCTTGAATCTGATTTTGAATCGGCATTGTCAGCCCCGGGCGAGTTGCATGATCTATTGCAGCGCGCCCGGACCGAAACCGGCGAACAGGAACGATGCCTCCGCGACGGGCACGGCGGGGAGCGCTGGCTGGCGGTGCGGCACGCGGCGATGGCGCAGGTGACACCGGACCAGCCCAAAGTCAGTCCGGGTAAAGTCAGTCCCGGTAAAGCTGGCGAAAGCGGAAACGTCCAAGAAAATAATGAAAATCACAGCGCAGATTGTGCGTCGATCTTCATCCTGCGCGATATTAGCGATGCGAAACGCCTGGTGCAGGAGCGGGACAAACTCCGGCGAGAACAGGCGCTGGCGGAGATGTCCGCCATCCTGGCGCATGAGATACGCAATCCGCTGGGCAGTCTGGAATTGTTCGCCGGATTGCTGGCCGGAGCCGGACTTTCTGCGGAGTGCCAGCAGTGGGTCGAGCATGTGCAGGCTGGGTTGCGCACGCTGGCCGCGACCGTGAACAATGTTTTGCATTTCCATAACCTGCCTGCCCCAGAGCGTGTGCCGATCGACTTGGGGCAGTTGCTCGACTGGGCGGGCGGATTTCTGCTGCCGATGGCCCGGCAGGCTCGGGTCGAGTTATGCCTGCGCAACCGCTTGCATGGGATTTGGTTTGCCGCCGACCGTCACCGTCTGGAGCAGGTGCTGCTGAACTTGGTGCTCAATTCGTTTCGGGCAATGCCGGGCGGAGGCTGGGTAGAGATCTCCGGGCAGAAGTTTCATCAGGGAAATACCGCCAACGCATTGATCTCGGTGGGCGATACGGGGCCGGGGGTTCCGGCCGGAAACGCGACGAAGATATTCGATCCCGGCTTCAGCACGCATGCCGGGAGTCCGGGGCTGGGGTTGACCGTGTGCCGCAAGATCGTTGAGCAGCACGGCGGGACGCTCGCAGCCGGCAACCGTTCGGGTGCGGGAGCGAGTTTCACGTTGACCTTTCCATTACCGAAAGAACCGCTAAAAGAAATATCGCACGCAGAGTTGGCCGCGCCACGATCTGGCGCAGAAACCGCTGCGGCAAGGGTGAGGGGATGAACCGAGTTCTGGTGGTGGACGACGAACCGGGGATGCGGGCAGCTCTGGAAGCGCACTTCTTGCGGCGCAACTGGCGCGTGGATACGGCGGCAAACGCGAGCGAAGCGCTCGACAAATTCCGCCGCGTCCTGCATCCGCTGGTGGTTACCGACATTCGCATGCCGGGAGCGGACGGCTTCAGCGTGATGCGGGATGCGCGGGCTCTGGCGCCGCATACCGCTGTGATTTTGTTGACCGCGTTTGCCAATGTTCCCGACGCCGTGACCGCCATGAAAGGGGGAGCCTGCGACTATCTGGTCAAGCCGGTTTCGTTCGAACAGTTGGAGGAGGCGGCCGAACGGATCCTGGCGCAAGCCCGAACTCAGGCCGAGGCCACCGAAGGGATGACCGGGCACTCTCCGGGATGGTTGCGGGTGCTTGATCGAGCGCGCCAAGCGGCGGCCAGCGGCGCCGACGTGCTGATTGAAGCCGAGAGCGGCACCGGCAAGGAATTGGTAGCCCGGCTCATTCATCGGCTGAGCCCGCGCCGCGATCATGCCTTTATCGCGGTCAATTGTTCTGCCTTTCCTGAAAGCTTGCTCGAAAGCGAGTTATTTGGCTACGCCCGGGGAGCTTTTACTGGAGCGATGGTGGCGAAGCCGGGCCGATTCGAACTGGCCCACCGGGGCACGCTGCTGCTCGACGAGGTGGGCGAAATGCCCCTCGGGCTGCAGCCGAAACTGCTGCGCGTGCTGCAGGAGAGGGAATTTGACCGTCTCGGCGATACCCGCAGCGTGCGCGTCGACGTGCGCGTGGTCTCCACCACCAACCGCATTCTGTCGGAAATGGTGCGCGAGGGAAAGTTTCGCGCCGACTTGTTTTACCGGCTGAATGTGATTCCGCTGGTGCTGCCGCCACTGCGCGAACGCCGCGAAGACATCGGTGAACTGGCGGAACACTTCCTGCGGTTGTACGCGCCGCCGGGCAAGACTCTGCGCCTGACTCGGGAATTCATCGAACGCCTCGAGGCCCACACCTGGCCCGGCAACGTGCGCGAGCTGGCTAACTGCCTGCGGCGCGCAGCGGCGCTGGCGCCCGGCTCCGAGATCGGGAAGGAAAGCCTCGAAGGCCTGGATTGGGATCAGCATAAAGAAGGTCAAGCCAAAGATAACGATGGAGACGACAAAGGCAAGGACAAAGACAAAGATTACAAAAATAAAGATAAAGACTACCAAGACAAAGCCGGGGAGGCGAAAGTGCTCCGCGCCGGGGTCTCGCTCGGGGCTATGGAGCGCCAGCTGGTGGAGATGACACTCGAAGCCACGGGCGGAAACCGTTCGCGAGCTGCCGCGCTTCTCGGAGTAAGCCTGCGTACCGTGCGTAACAAGATCCGCAATTACGGTCTGCCGAGTTGGAGCAGCTATGTCCATGATTGATACTGCGATGACCGAGGCGCTGGGCCGCTTCCTCGATGTAGACGTGGCCCGCTACAAGCTGATCGCCTCGAACCTGGCGAACATCGATACTCCGGGCTTTCGCACCCGTGATCTCGATTTCCGTGCGGAACTGAGGCGGGCCAGCGCGCAGGCGGCAGGGCAGACATCAGGGCAAACATCGGGGGATGAGTGGGGCAATTTTGCCTACGCCTCCTACGGTCCCGTGGTGCGGCACGTGCGCGGGTTACTCGATCGTCCTGATGGCAACAACGTCAGCGTCGAGCGCGAAAGCCTGCTTCTCGCCGAAACCCAGATGAAATTCAATCTGGGCGTTCAGCTTTTGAAAGACGAGTTTCATACGATTTCCCAAGCCATCAACTCAGGAGGCACGTCGTCATGAATCTGTTTGGCATGCTGGAGGTCAGTGGGTCGGCCCTGGGAGTGGAACGATGGCGCGCCGAAGTCGTCGCCGCCAATATGGCCAATGCCGAAACCACGCGTACGGCCCAGGGTGGCGCCTACCGGCGGCAACTGCTGGTGTTCCGCGCTCAGCCCATGCCCCGGTTTCCCTTGTTATTGGCTCGGTTGGGGAAAACGATTCCGGACGGCGGCGTGCGCGTGGAGCGGGTTGTAGCCGATGCTTCGCCTCTCCCCATCCGTTACGAGCCCGGACATCCCGACGCCAATAGCGCCGGGTATGTAACCTATCCCAACGTGAATCCGGTGATGGAGATGGCGGACCTGTTAAGTGCAGTGCGCGCCTACCAGCTGAATGCAGCGGCGGTGCAGGCGGCAAAAAGTATGATCCAGCAGTCGCTGCAGATTTTGAGTTAGGTAAAGGATCAATTCCATGAGCAGCCCGGTTTCTTCTTTGCGAATTCTCCCCGCTGAGATCGAGAGTGCGGCGACCGGGATTCCGGCCGCGTCCGGCGGCGGCTTTGCGGAAACCCTGCGGGGTGCGATCGATGAGATGGGAGAGCTGAGCTCGCAGGCAGAAACCAAAGTCGCAAGCGTGCTCGAAGGCAACGGCACCGATGTGCACAGCGCCCTTATTGCGGTAGAAAAGGCCGACTTATCCTTCCAGCTCATGATGCAGGTGCGCAATAAGATCGTCTCCGCCTACCAGGAGATTTCGCGCATGCAGTTCTGAAGCTGAAAAAATCTTTCCCGCGATGCAGACAAAGCGATGGCCGACGACAAACCCCAATCCTTCGACGACGTCATGCACCGCCTGGGAGAATTCTTCCGGCGGCTCAGCTTTCAGCAGCGGTTTCTGCTGGGTGTTGGCGTGCTCCTGGTGGGCGGAACCCTGTGGCTGTTTGTGACCCTGCTGGGCCAGGCGAAATACGTCACGCTTTATTCCGGCCTGCGGCCCGAGGAAGCGCAAGCGCTGGGGGGCCGTCTGGCTGCGAAGAACATCCCGCACCAGATTTCGCCGGATGGCAGCAGTTTGCTGGTTCCCGAGGACAAGCTCGATGCCAGCCGTCTTGAAACCGCGGCCGCAGGCCTGCCGCGCAGCGCGCGGATGGGTTTTGAACTGTTTGACACACCCAACTGGGCGGGATCGGACTTTACCGAGAAGGTGAACTACCAGCGTGCTCTCGAAGGCGAATTGGAGCGCACTCTGGGCACGCTGAGCGAAGTTGAAGGAGTACGCGTACATCTGGTGTTGCCGCAGGAATCCCTGTTCACCGAGCAGGAGCATGAAGCCAAGGCGGCGGTGATTTTGAAAACCCGCAGCGGCCATCTGTCGGAGCAGGCGCAGCAGGCGATTCCGCAGCTGGTCGCCAGCGCCGTAGACCGCCTGCGCCCGGAAAACGTGACGGTGATTGACGCCGACAGCAACACGCCGCTGGTCCACGGGCGGGACGGGGCGGGCGGACACACTTTTGCCGCAGACGAGGACCTGGCCAAGACGCTGGTTCATACTTTGGAGCCGGTAGTCGGAGTGGATCGGGTCCGGGCCAGCGTGCACGTAGAGTATGACCTGGGAACCAGCGAGGACACGCAGGAAGTTTACGATCCGAAGGCCACCGCCACATTGACCCAGGAACACTCCGAAGAAAATTCCACCGGCATGGCCCCGGCGGGCATCCCGGGCACCGCCAGCAATGTCCCCGCTGCCACAGCGCCAGCCGCGGCGAGTGCAGCACCGCCTGCGGCACCAGCCACGACATCGGGCGCAAGCACGGCCGCGGCTGCGACGGTCGGTGGCGAGCAATCTTCATCGCGGACGGAGGCGACGACCTACGCCGTAAGCAAAAGCCTGCATCGTACGCTAGAGCCGGCGGGCCGAATCCGGCGGATCGCGGCGGCGGTTCTGGTGGACGACGCCATTGAGATTACAGAGCAGGCGGGCAAGCGCTCGACCACCCGGCGCAAACGGACAGCCGATGAGATGAAACAGATTGAGCAGCTGGCCAGCGCCGCCATCGGTGTGGAAACACAGCGCGGCGACGTGCTCGCGGTAGAAAATCTGTCATTCCAGGAGCTGCCTCTCGAAACCCCCGCTCCGCCCAGCAAATCCGAGCATTGGCGCCTGCTGCTGACGCCGTGGTTATGGATGTTGCGTTATGTGGCTCTGGCCGCGCTGTTTGCCGTGGTCTATTTCCTGATTTTGCAGCCGGTAAAGAAACTGGCTGTGACTGCCTTCCGCGAGTTACCGGGAAAAACTGGGGCGAGGACGTCGTCCCAGCCCTTGCCCGCCGGCGTGGCCGGCACGCTTGAGGAGGCTGGCCCGGCGCCGGCCGAGGGACAACGGGCCAGTCAGCTTAAGCGGATGCTCACCGACAAAGTGAAAGCCGAACCGGCCGCGGCGAGCCGGCTGGTCGAGTCCTGGGTGCGGGAGGATAAAGCCACGTGACCGAGCCAGCCACGGGCTTACGCAAGGCTGCGATTTTGTTAGTGCTTCTGGGAGAAGACGCTTCCAGCGAGATCTACCGTCATCTGCCGCAGGCGGAAGTGGAACAGATCACGCAGGAGATCGCAGGGCTCGATTATGTCAATCCCGATATCGCGTTGGTCGTACTCGAGGAATTTCACCGCCTGGTGCTGGCCGGGGACTACATCAGCCAGGGCGGGACCGAATATGCCAACAAGCTGCTGGTGAAAGCGTTCGGGAAGGAGGGCGCGAGCGAGTTGCTGCGCCAGGTTTCGCAGGCGGCCGAGGTCAACGGCAGCAAACTCGATTCGTTGCGCAAGGCGGATCCGCAGCAGTTGGCGCAGTTCATTGAAGGCGAACATCCGCAAACCATCGCTCTGATATTGGCCCATCTCGAATCCAAGCAGGCGTCGACCGTGCTGATGCGGCTGCCCGCAGAGTTGCGGGCCGAGCCCATCAAGCGTCTGGCCCAGTTGCGGCAATTCTCGCCGGAGATGGCGCAGCGCCTTGCGGTGGTTCTGCACAAGCGGCTGGAAGCTTTGGGCGAGCAAAGCCGCCGGGCTTATGCGGGATTGCGCGGAGTCGCGGATTTGATGAACCGGCTGGATGTGAAGGTGGGCAAAGATATTCTGCAGGCGATCGAAACTGAGGATCCGAAGCTGGCACTTTCCATCCGCAATCTGATGTTTACCTTTGAAGACCTGATGACCGTGCCCGAAGCCGGCATACGCGAGTTGCTCGGACAGATGGACAAGAAGACACTGGCAACGGCGCTTCGGGGCTCCTCGGAAGAATTGAAGAACTATATCTTCAAGTCGATGTCTTCGCGCGCGGTGGAAATGTTGAAAGAGGATATGGAAGTTTTGGGACCGGTGAAATCACGGGAGATCAACAAGGCCCAGTTGGAAGCGGTCGCGGTAGCCCGCAAGCTGGAAGCTGAGGGCAAGCTGACGCTGACGCAGGAGGGAGAAGATGAGTTCGTCACCTAGCCGGGCGCCAGTTCCTTCATCAACTCAGACTCCGCCGCAGACCGAGCAGCCGGTTTTGCCGTTTCCCTATGACGATGTAGGTTCCACGGGTGGCCGCACATTTTTGCCCAAGGGCAAAACCGAATCGGATTCCTCCGCTTCGGCAGGCCAGTCTCTGGAACTTGAAGCCAAGGCACGCGAGTTGGGACGCCAGCAGGGTGCGCTCGAGGTCAGCGCGAAGTTTCAAGAGCAGCTAGCGCGCGAACGCACCGCAATCGCCACGGCGCTGGCCGAGTTCGCGGAAGAAAGGGCGACCTATTACCAGAAGATCGAAACCGAGGCCGTGCAATTGGCATTGAGCATTGCGCGCAAGATCTTGCACCGGGAAGCGCAGGTAGACCCGCTGCTGTTGATGGGCATTGTGCGGGTTGCGCTCGAGCAGGTCGAAGGAGCGACTGGGGTGACGCTTGCGGTTCATCCGCCCCAGGCGGCGGAATGGCGCCAGTACCTGGCCTCTCACATGAACCCGAAAAACGTCCCTGATATTGACGAAGATGCTGCTCTGGAGCCGGGGCAATGCGAGTTGCGCACTTCAATGGGCACCGCGCAGCTGGGAGTGGAAGTGCAGCTCAAGGAGATTGAGCAGGGAATGATGGACTTGCTGGCAGCGCGGCCCGAGGGCAAGTCATGA
This sequence comes from uncultured Acidobacteriota bacterium, assembly GCA_963842075.1. GTDB lineage: Bacteria > Acidobacteriota > Terriglobia > Terriglobales > Acidobacteriaceae > Sulfotelmatobacter. The sequence goes on from CAWJFA010000034.1 coordinate 137,538, forward strand.
GCCGGGACGGTTTGTTGGCGCCCTATTTTGCCCGGCTCGATTCCTGTCCGTCATTACGCTGGCAAGGGCGCGTCACTCAGGTGATTGGGCCGCTGGTCGAGTCGGAGGGACCCTTTTGCTCGGTGGGAGAAGTGTGTGAAATCACGGACTCCCGGGGGAACGCACTTCTGGGAGAGATTGTGGGTTTTCGAGACACAACTGTGCTGTCCATGCCTTTGGAATTGCCTCGTGGAATCCGTCACGGCGATCGTGTTTGCACTTGGGGGGAGCGTCCAGCGATTCGCGTTGGCGGCGGCCTGTTGGGGCGCGTGATTGACGGCAGCAGCCAGGCTCTCGACCCGTTAGGGCCATTTCGCGGCTGCGAATCCCGGGCGCTGGATGCTGCGGCTCCGCTGCCGCTTGATCGCATTCCGATTAACGAGCCACTCAGCTGCGGCATTCGAGCCATCGATGGATTTCTGACCTGCGGGCGAGGCCAGCGTATCGGCATATTCGGCGGCAGCGGCGTAGGCAAAAGCACGCTGATTGGCATGATGGCCCGTAACACCAATGCCGATCTCACCGTACTCGGCCTGGTCGGGGAACGTGGCCGCGAGGTGCGCGACTTCCTCGAGAATGCTTTGGGGGAAGAGGGACGCAAGCGCGCTTGCGTAGTGGTCTCCACCTCCGATCAGTCTCCACTCTTGCGCATTCGGGCAGCCCTGGCTGCAACCGCTGTCGCTGAATATTTCTGCGGGCAGGGCAAGCAGGTTCTTCTCGTCGTAGACTCTCTCACCCGTTTGGCCATGGCGCAGCGGGAGATCGGACTGGCAGCTGGCGAACCTCCGACCGCCAAAGGTTACACGCCCTCTTGCTTCACCATGCTGGCCCGTTTGATCGAACGCGCAGGACGCTTCGGCGCCGGCAGCATCACCGCTTTTTATACCGTGCTGATGGAAGGCGACGACGAGCAGGATCCGCTGGTTGATGGGGCCCGGGCTCTGCTCGATGGACACGTGATGCTCGACCGTCGGCTGGCCGTACGCAGCCATTATCCTCCCATTGCCGTGCTCAACAGCGTAAGCCGGCTGATGTCTTCGGTATCTTCCGCCGCGCACTTACAGAAGGCGCAAACCTTGCGCCGCCTCCTGGCAGCCTACTCCGCTTCCGAAGATCTGGTGCGAATTGGGGCTTACCAGAAAGGCAGCGATTCCACCCTGGACAAAGCTCTTACTTTGATTCCGGAGCTGGATCAGTTCCTCATGCAGAAACCTGGCGAGTCTGCTCCCCTGGCCGAAACCGTTACCCGCTTACTGGCTCTGCCCGGCTGAAGCCCATGGCTTTTCATTTCACTCTTGACGCTGTGCTGCATTTTCGCCAGAGCATGGAGCACCAGCAGGAACTGCGGTTGCGAGTGGCGAACCAGCGAGTCGCGCGGCTGCGGCATAAGATCGATCACCTCGATGGGCGCCGCCAGGAACTCTATTCAGCGCAGACCAAGGAATTGAGCACAGGCATGACTGCAGCTGAGATGCGATTCGCATTGCAATGCGAAGTGGAACTCCTGCGCCACCGCCGCGAACTTGAGCAACAACTGGCAGCGCTCGAACGAGTGCGCGAGCAACAGCGCGAGATCTTTCAACTGGCAAGGCGAGCGCGGGAGACGTTAGAAGCGGTGCACAACCAACAGCTCAGTTTGTATCAAAAAGCAGTTTTACGGCGCGAGCAGCGCAGTCTGGATGATCTCTTTCTCATGCGACGGGAGTATTTGCGGCGCGGCTAATGTTGCCGGGCATATGGTTACACCTTGCCCAGTTGCTGTGCCGAGACATTTCTCTTCTCCTTCGGCACAATCTGGATTTACTTGAATTCACGGCTCTTGGCGTTCTTCTACCCTTGCGAACGAAGCGCCTCCGTCCTGGCGACCCAAATGCATGATGCTGGGCAAGCCTCCCGAGATGTGACGGAGGCGGTTGCTGTGAACCCAATACTGCAAACCATTTCGAGCAATATCTCCACGATGTCTGCAGGGGCCGCAGTCCCGCCTCAGCAATCTGGTACAGGCCAGGGCGGGCCGGGGAGCTTTGCTTCGACGGTGGCTGCGGCGCAAGGTCTGCCGACTGCGTCGCTGGCGGGAGCGAGCGGAGTGAGTAACTCAGATCAGTTGGTCGCGGGGAGTGCGGAAACCCCGACTACCCTGAACATGCCAGCATCGCCTTCGGGAAGTCCTCAGCCTAAGAAGTTGCCAGGCAGCAATCTTCCACTTTCATTGCCGCCCGTTGCGGCCATGAATACTGTTGTGGCTCTGAATGCCGCTATTGTTCCGCAAGTCAATCCGACGGTGAACGTTCAGGTTCCATCACTTCCTCAGCAACCGAATCTCTTGCAGAGCAGCGTCGCGCAATCCGGTCTCTGGCAAAGTAACGTCCCGGCACCGTTGGCACGGGCGGCCGAAGCTCAATCTCCGGACGGAGTGGCCGGAACTGTGCAGTCCGGTTTGTCAGCAACAGCACTTGGCGCCACAGTCCAGCGCACCGCCCCAAGTTACTCTGCGACGAATCAGACTGCGACGGACCAGACTGTGACGGACCAGACTGTGACGGAGCAGACTGGGCTGAACCAGACTGCCGTAAACCAGACTGCGTCGGAGCAGAGTCTATTCAACATCGTTGTGCCGAGCCAGTTCGTGCCGAACCAGACCAAGCCGACCCAGATCGTGCCGAACCAGACTGAGCCGACCCAGACTGTGCCGAACCATTTTGTTCTGAATCCGACTCGTTTGAGCTCGCCCGCGCTGAACCAGACTTCGCCAAGTCAGATTCTCCCGAGCAACACAGCGGCGAACCAGACTGCGGCGAAGCAGGCCGTACTCAATCCTGTCCTGCAGCGAATCGACCAAAGTAACGGTTGGTTGCCGAGTTCCGAAACAACGGCGGCCGGAGTGAATGATTCACCAACACAGAATATTTTGATCACAAACGTCAATCGATCGGCGCCCGCGAAAGCGGCACCGACGATGCTGGCCGAGAACACACAGCCGTCTAGTCTTTCGACCACAGAAACACAGATTGTCTCGAGCACTGCTCTGCTAAGTATTTTCGCAGGCGGTCAAGGCAATGAACCTATCAGGAATGACGCAGCCCTAGGAACTGCGACGGCGGGGTGGTTACTTCATTCTGATCAACGAGCTGATGCGGCGCCAGCCGCCGAAACACTGTTGGCAAATGCAAGTCCTGAGACCGGCTCGGCCACCAGTTCGCTTCTCTCTTCCAGAATAGCCTTCCCCGTTACCGAAGCAGGCTCTGGAGATGCAAACACTCCGGACCCGGACCCTGCCGCTCAATCCGGTCCCTCAGTGCAAACGGCAGCAGCAAGCTCACTCCCCGAAATCTTAAACGGACAGATCCTAAGTGGACAGATCACGGCTCCGTCGGTTCTGAATCTGCCGAGTCAGGCGATGGTGGGAAAAACCTCGCCGCAATTTTCTGCCCCGAGAATCACAGCCGCGGTTGCGAGTCCAATGTCTCGCGGAGCGTCCGTGGGAGCGCCGGTTAATCCGCCCTCAACAGTGGCTTCGGCTTTGCCCGCGGGGTCTGAATCAGGCACTGGAGTGCCCGTGGCGAGCCAGACGCCATTTTCAGTTTTTTTCTCAGGTCCTGGACCAGGCACTGAATCCGCAGCATCTGCTTTGCCCAAGATGATGCTTCCGCCAGCGGGCGTTTCGTTGAAGACGAGTCACACCCTTGCCGACGCGACCAGCGCAACGCCCCCAACCGGTGGCTTGCAGAGCGGCATCAGGCAAAACGCTGCTCCGCAAACCACTGTTCCGCAAACCACCAAAGACTCGCCGTCTGGAACCGAGAGTGGAACTTTACAAAATCCACCAACTATCCGGACGGACGGAAACTTGAATACCGCGAGTATCCAGTCTGTTTCGCCCCAAACCGCGACAGCACCCGGTATTAGTGTGTCGACTTCCGGCGGAGTGACAGCCCCTGTGGGCGGACAAGCAACTCTTAATGCCGACCCCCTGCCGAAGACTCAGCCGCCAGCGCTGTTTCCCGGCAGTCCAGCATCGGTTCTGCCTGCGCCTCCCGAACCGGCCGTTTTAGGGGCCGTGCAAGTGGCGCAAATGGTGAACCGGTTGGGGCAATCCGAAATGCGCATCGGGCTCAATACAACCGCATTCGGCAGTGTGGAAGTTCGTACGATAGTTCGCACCAGCGATGTGGGGTTGGTGATTGGCAGCGAAAAAGGAGATTTGCGTACGCTGATGGCGAATGAGCTGCCAGCCATCACGAATGCCCTGCAGCAGCAAAATCTGCGCCTGAATAGCGTGAATTTCATGCAGGGATTTGCATTTTCTAATAGCTCCTCGGGCGGTGGCGATTCGCAGCAGCGTTCTTTTATTCCCACGCATGCCGCATCTGCAGATCCGGCGTCACCCGAGGCTACACCTGACGATCCCGCTGATACTCGGCCGTCGGAAAGATGGGGCGGCGGAAGCATCAGCATTCTTGCCTGAAGGAGAACAATGTATGAGCACAAGTCCGGTTGTTCCGACACCTCCCTCGGGAGGCACCACGCCTACCGCTACGAACGGCCTGCCCAGCGGGCAGAGCTTGAATAACATGTTTCTGCAACTTTTGGTGGCGCAATTGCAGAACCAGGATCCCACCAGTCCCGTCGACCCTTCGCAGTTCGTTGGACAATTGGCACAGTTCAGCGAGTTGAGCGAGGTCACGTCAATCTACACGCTACTGCAAGGGGTTGTTCCGGCATCGGGAAGCTCGGGATCGACCGGGGGAACGCCAGCGACTGGCGGCAGCTCGAGTCCTGCCGGCGCGAGCGCGGCACTCTCCGGGCCAGCTTCCGTACTAGCCCCTTCTGTCGTTGGTCCTACTTCTCTCACGGCTCTTGCGCCTGCAGCCACAACGTTGCCCAACTTTGCGTCGCCAGCTCTATCGGCGCTAACCAGTAAGACTCAAGGAGTTTTCTAAATGCCTGACTTTTCTATTCCGCTGTCCGGACTAACCGCCGAATCCACAGCACTATCGGCCATCGCCAACAATCTTTCCAACCAGAACACCACGGGCTACAAAGATACCAGCGTGCTGTTCAGCGATCTGTTCTACCAGAACCTGGGAACCACGGGCTCGGGAGATCCAATCCAGGTCGGGGCTGGCACCCAGATCGGTTCTATGCCTTCGTTGTTCACGCAAGGCAGCATCAGCGCTACCGGGGTACCCACCGATGTGGCCATCCAGGGCACCGGCTTTTTCGCCGTGCAGAACTCGAGTGGCGTCATTAATTACACGCGGGCAGGCGATTTTTCAGTGGATGCCGACAACTTCCTCGTCACCTCCGATGGGCAGCAGGTGCTGGGGTATCCCGCGGTCAACGGGGTCGTCAACACAGGGTCCGGAATCGGGCCGCTGCAGCTGGGCGCGGGCATAATCAGTCCGCCGACGGCAACCGCCAACGTTCAACTCACGCTTAATCTCGACGCATCTTCCGCAGCCGGCACTACATTTTCGACGCCGGTTACGATTTACGATTCGCTAGGCGCCAGCCACACCTTGACTGCCACCTTTACCAGTACCGGACCCAGCGCGGGCGCGGGCCCGGACCTTGGAGACAGTACGTGGAGCTACAGTCTCAGCATTCCATCGACCGACTTGAACCCAACCGTGGTCGCGGGAGTGAGCACACCTCAAACCGGAATTCTGTCCGCAGGGACTTTGACATTCAACGGCAACGGAGTACTGGTCGCGGATGGAGGTACGGCTGCAGCGCCAACTCTGAAAAATATTACCGCCATTCCGATTACCGGCTTCGCGGATGGAGCCACCAATCAGACTTTTAACTGGAATGTTCTCAACGGAACATCTCCCGTGATCACGCAGGTGGCGGCCACCAGCAGCGCCACGGCCGCCGATCAGGATGGCAGCAGCAGCGGGTCGCTGGTAAATTTCGCCATCGGTTCGAACGGCACCATTACGGGTTCGTTCAGCAATGGCGAGATCCAGGCGCTGGGACAATTGGCTCTGGCGAATTTCGCCAATGTCAACGGGCTCCAACTCAATGGCAGTACCGATTTCTCTCCGACGTTGGCTTCGGGGCCGGCCGTGGTTGGAATTCCTGGTGCGGGAGGGTTGGGAACGATTTCTGGCGGCTCGCTGGAATTGTCGAATGTCGACATCGCCACTGAATTCGCTAACCTGATCGTGGCCCAGCGTGGGTTTGAAGCAGACGCCAAAGCTGTAACGACGTTTGATCAGATTACGCAGGATACGATTGCGCTGAAGCAGTAAGCGTGTTTTCAGCTTCTCAGATTGTTTCGTCTCCGGCGATGAACTTCATAGCCGGACGCGAAGCCTCCTTTCAGAGAATTCTAATGTGGATTCTCTTTTGAGACGGCCAAGCCTCCCCCGAGAGTTTTGCGCCACAACGCTTTCCTGGCAGGCAAGAATTGTCTATGTCCTGATGCTGGCGGCATTTGACGGTTGGGCGAAGGCGAGCGCTCGACCCCCTCCCCTTCGTGCACTGCCGCGGACTCCGGATTGCTTTTTCCCAAGCCAGTGCCCACCGCCAGCAAAGCCGCAAACCAAGGTTCGTGGGTCTCGACGCCCATCGCTCTGTTGCTGCTCGCGGTCGTGCTGGCATTGGCAGTGACCGGATACTGGAGCACTCATCGGACAGGATCCGCGGGTTCAATAAACGGGGACGGCGAAATAAAGGGTACGCTGCACCTCGAAACCTTCGTTTTGAACCTGGCGGACCCGGGCCAGAGATCGTACTTACGCGTGGGCATTGACCTGGGATTGAACCGCCAGCTCGGCAGGGGAGAAAACATACCGGTCGGGCCGGCGCGCGACACAATTCTCGCCGTATTGGGGCAATCCGAAGCTGACGACCTGTTGACCGGGAAGGGCAAGGCCAAGCTAAAGGAAGACTTGCTACACGCCCTCCGAGAACGAGTGCCCGGGTTGGGAGTTGAGGACGTTTATTTTACTGAGTTTCTGATTCAACGCTGAGACAGTGGACTGGAAGCAGGGACGGGATGGCAACGGCAGCTAGCGCGGTGCGGACGGTGGGCGAAGCAGGCGGCGCTCCCTCGAATCTGAAGCTGGCAACGGCTCGCGAAACTGAGGAAGAGGGAGAGGAACGGTGGAGGCCAGTGCTGGGTCTGCCCTGTGGGCTGACTGTCGATCTGCCGCTGCCCGGGTTCAAAATCTCGGACTTCCTGAAGTTACGTCCGGCGTCGGTCATCGATGCGCATTGGCGGTTGGGCCACGATGTTCCTCTGCGCCTGAATGGCACGCTGATTGGCTGGGTTGAATTCGAGGTTGTGGGCAATAACCTGGCCGTACGTTTGACGGAATTGGCGTGAACCGAAAGAGGACGTGCAACTGAGGCGGCGACTTTCGTGACACAGGACTTTCATGACACAGGACGTTCATGACAAAAGAAAGACTGCTTAATTCGGCAGGCATCTTGCGGCCGTGGGGTCGTGCCTTGTGGGAGCGCGTTCTGCGGCTGGGGAGGCACGCGCCTAAGCGCCTTCGTCTGTGTGAGAGCTTGCCTCTTGGCGAACGGCGCTTCGTGGCTGTCATCGAGTTCGATGCGTCGCGTTTCCTGGTGGGAGGAACAGCGTCTTCCCTGGTACTGCTTTCCCGGCTGGGTGATGGCAGCGACGGAGCGGAAGAGGGCGAGCAAGAGAACGTTCCGCGAAAATGGGCAATAACAGCGAGGAATCGACCGGTTGAAAAATGTTAATCAGACTTGCGCTGGCACCCGCGTTCGCAAACGCAGCGAGTATCTTCCCTCGCGTCGAGACGTTGGCGGCGGCCTGGATTCTTCGGCCGAAGCACGCCTCAGGACTAAACTGGTCCGCACCCGGCGGGACCAGCGGCTCCGTGCCTTGGAATATTGTCGTCCTTTTGAGCCTGCTCACACTGCTGCCGGCGCTGCTGGTGGCAGTAACTCCGTTCACCCGCCTGCTCATCGTATTTCACTTTTTGCGCCAAGCCCTGGGTACTCAGACCGCGCCCAGCAATCAGACTCTGATCGGGCTGTCGCTGGTGCTGACTTACTTTCTGATGCAACCGGTCGGCAGCGCCATCTACCAGAACGCCGTAGTGCCATTTCAGCGAGGACAAGTGGACGCTCTCCAGGCGTTGTCGCTCGGTGCGCCGCCGCTGCGTCACTTCATGCTCAAGTATGCGCGGGAAAAAGACCTGGCACTCTTTCTCGATCTGGCACAGGCTCCGCGTCCGGCACGAGCCGACGATGTTCCTATGCGAGTGGTGGTGCCGGCTTACATCGTTTCGGAGTTAAAGACGGGATTTCAGATCGGGGTAGCGTTGTTTCTTCCTTTCTTGGTCATCGACCTGGTAGTGGCGGCGGTCACCACTTCGATTGGCATGATGCAACTGCCCCCAGTAATCATTTCGACTCCGCTGAAGATTCTGCTGTTTGTGATGGTCGATGGCTGGAACCTGCTGGTGGGGTCGCTGATGAAAAGCTTTGCCTGAGGAGTTGCCATGGGATCGGACCAGATCGTTGCACTGCTGCGGCACACCATACAGACAGCCCTGTTGATGGGGGCTCCGTTGCTGATCGCGGCCGTGCTGGTAGGCCTGGTGATCAACGTGGTGCAGGTATTGACCTCGCTGCAGGACATGACGGTCTCCACCGTACCACGGCTGGCGGCCGTGGCTGCGGCGGTGTTGTTGCTGATGCCATGGATGGTGCGCCGCATCGGGGCTTTCACGATGCAATTGTTCTCGGATTTCCATCCTTTTGTGCATTGAGGGACAGTACCGAGGACCTGGTCAGTACCCAGAACGGGAACCGGCGGGAGTTCACCATCGCGGCCGACGCTGAGCGCTGAGAGCAGAGAGCTGAAGAACATGATCAGTGGGTTCAATCTCGAGGGACTGCTGGCGGCGGCGGTGTTTACGGGTGCACGCGTCTCCGGGTTGATGGTGTTCTGCCCGTTTCTCGGAAGCGACGCCGTTCCGCTGCCGGTGAAAGCCGGGCTGACGTTGCTCCTGACGATTCTGTTGCACCCTCTTCATGGGCCCACAAGCCTTGCCTTGGCGCCGTGGCAGTGGGCCGGGGTGGCGCTGAGCGAAGGCTTGGTTGGACTTCTGTTGGGACTCACGGCAAATTTTCTTTTCGAGGCGGCGTTGATGGCGGGTCAGATCCTGGGAGTGCAGATTGGCTATTCGCTGGCCAACGTCTTTGATCCGCAAACCAATGCGGACACGCCGGTGCTCTCGGAATTTCACCAGATGGCTGCCCTGCTGATCTTTCTGCAGCTTAATGTGCACCACTGGCTACTGCGCTCCCTGGTGCGGAGCTTCGCGTATCTGCCCCCCGGCTCCGCGACCGTGACGATGTCTGCCGCCGGCGGTCTGCTGCGTGCCGCCGGAGGGATTTTCCTGGCGGGAGTACAGATCGCCGCGCCATCGCTGGTGGCCACGCTGGTGGTGGACATGGGTCTGGGTTTTTTGGGAAAAGCCTCACCCCAGCTGCCAGTGCTGTTCATCGGGCTGGCGCTCAAGAACCTAGTGGGACTGGCCGTCCTGCTTGCGGCACTGGCCTATTGGCCGCGAGCCTTCAGTCAGCAGTTCGGACAGGCCATTCAAACCGCCGAGCGGCTGCTGCATCTGGCCCGATGAATTGAAGACGCGGGCGGGGAAGTGAACTTGGGGAGAAAACTTGCCGGCGGAAGTTTCCGGAGAAGTCAAGAACGGAGAAGTTGAGCCTAGATGGCCGAGCAAGGCAAGACCGAGAAAGCTTCTCCGCGCCGGCGCCAGAAGGCGCGCGAGCAGGGGCAAGTCGCGCGCAGCCGCGATTTGACTGCGGGCTTGGCAGCCATGACTGCGGTCGTGTGCTGTGCCTGGCAGATGCCCGGCTTTGCGGGCCAGTGGCGGGGACTGCTGCGCCAGGGACTCGACCTGGCGGCGACGCATCCAGATCAGCTCGTCCCCCCGTGGCGCAATGCCCTGCCAATATTTCGTGGCATTGCCTTGGCTGCAGGTATGAGCTGGCTGGTGGGGACGGTGGGCGGACTGGCGCAAGGCGGAGTGGTATTTGCTCCCTCAGCCCTCGCTCCCAATTGGAAGCGGCTGGATCCAGCGACCCACGTTCAGCAGCTTTTTTCCCTCGCTGCCTTAAGCCGCCTGCTGAAATCTTTGCTGCCGACCGCTGTGGTGGTCTACTTCGCCGTAGCTGCACTGCTGCGGGACTGGCAGCGTTTTCCAACCCTGCTGCATGCCAGCCGGACCACCATTGCGGCTTTTACCACGGGCCGGATGTATGAAGTGGCGTGGAAAGGGTCGCTGATCCTGCTGGTGTGGGCGGGAGCGGATTATTTCCTTGAGCGGCAGCGCCATGAAAACGAATTGAAGATGAGCCGGCAGGACCAGCGGGACGAGTTTAAGGAAATGGAAGGAAATCCCGCAATCAAGCAGCGCATCCGGCGCCTGCAGCGGCAAACCCGGCGGCGCCGCATGCTGAAGGACGTGGAGCGCGCGGCAGTCGTGATCACGAATCCCACAGAATTCGCGATAGCCCTTGAATACCGCTTGGAAATGGATGCCCCGGTTGTGCTGGCCAAGGGACGCAACCTGCTGGCAGCACAAATCAAGGAAATTGCGCGCTGGAAAGGCATCCCCATGGTGGAGAATCCGCCGCTGGCGCATGCCTTGTACCGGGCCGTCGAAGTAGGACAGGCCATTCCAGCCAAGCTCTACGTGGTGGTGGCGGAAATTCTCGCGGCAGTCTGGCGTGCGCAGGCGCGAGCCACACCGAACCAGAACCGGGCAGCGGCTGCGGCCGCGCCCGCGGTAAAGACATAAACCATGGCCCCCAATGCCACGATCGCAGTTGCCGCTCCAGCCTCCCCGCCGAAGAACGCCGCGGCGGAATGGATCATGCCAATCGCGGCCGTGGGCCTGATCTTTGTCATGCTGGTGCCGTTGCCCAGCCTGTTGCTCGATTTGTTTCTGGCTTTAAGCCTGACCGTGAGCGTGCTGGTATTGTTGTCCGCTATTCAGATTCTGCGCCCCTCCCAGTTCTCCGTCTTCCCCAGTCTGCTTCTGCTGCTGACGTTGTTCCGGCTATCTCTGAATCTAGCCTCCAGCCGGCGGATTTTGTTGCACGGCAACGAAGGGGCCGGGGCCGCCGGGCATGTGATCGAAGCCTTCGGACAGTTTGTCGTAGGCGGCAACTATGTGGTCGGCTTTGTCCTGTTCGTCGCCCTGATTGCGATTCAGTACCTAGTGGTAGCGCACGGAGCGGTGCGCACCGCAGAGGTGACCGCCCGCTTCACCTTGGATGCCATGCCTGGCAAGCAGATGGCTATTGACGCCGACTTGAATGCCGGACTGATCAATGAAGTGCAGGCGCGCTCCCGGCGCGAGCAGATTGCGCACGATGCGGAATTCTATGGCGCGATGGACGGCGCGGCGCGCTTCAACCAGCGTGATGCAATCGCGACCATCCTGATTACGGCGATCAATATCATTGCCGGATTTCTGATTGGCGTCTTCCAGCTCGACATTCCTTTTCGGGAAGCGCTCAAGACCTACACCGTGCTGACGGTTGGCGATGGCCTGGTAACCATGATCCCTTCGCTTCTGGTTTCCATGGCTGGAGGTATTGTTGTGACCCGCGCTTCGTCCGATGCCACACTGTCGGTCGATGTAGGCCGCCAGATCCTATCCCGGCGCCGTCCACTGGTGATTGCATCCGGCGTGATGCTGGCGCTGGCGGCCATCCCCGGCCTGCCCAAGTTCTCCTTCTTTTTTCTGGCGGCGGGCACGGCATTTCTTGCCTGGCGCGTGCCGAAAGGCATTCAGGAGCCGGCTGCGGCCGCCGCCGCAGCGGCTGTGGGCGAGAAAAAGCCAGCCCAGGATTCAGTCGAGGACATGCTCAAGCTCGACGATCTCAGCCTGGAGGTTGGCTATGGGCTGGTGGCGTTGGTCGATAGAAATCAAGGTGGCCAGCTCCTGGCCCGGGTGCGCGCCCTGCGCCAGAATTTGGCGCAACAGCTGGGCTTCATCGTTCCACCGATCCATATCACCGATAACGTCCGTCTCAAGCCCAAGGAGTATGCCATCGCCTTGCGCGGGGCGGAGGTCGCGCGCTGGGAGTTATATCAGGACCACCTTCTGGCCATCAGTTCGGAAGGCGCTCCGCGCCCCCTGCCCGGGGTGCCGACGAAAGAGCCGGCATTCGGCGTAGCCGCCGTATGGATTCCGCCGGCTCTGCAGAATCAGGCGCTAGCCTCCGGCTATGCCGTAGTGGATCAGACTTCGGTGCTGGCCACTCATCTGGCGGAAGTGGTGAAGCAGCATGCCCACGAACTGCTCACCCGGCAAGAAACCAAACGGCTGCTCGACCGGCTGGCGGAAAGCCATCCCAAACTGGTGGAAGAATTAGTTCCCAAAATTCTAAGCCTGGGTGAGGTGCAGAAAACCCTGCAACAACTCTTGCGCGAGCAGGTTTCCATTCGCGATCTGTCTACAATTCTTCGAGACTCTGCTCGACCTCGCACCCACCAACAAGAACCCAGTATTGCTGGTCGAAGCCGCCCGCCAGACGCTGGCCCGGGCACTGGTGCAGCCACTGCTTGGCGAGAACGGAGGGCTGCGCGTAGTTACGCTCGATCGCTCCCTCGAGGACGAGTTGGGCCGCGCTTTCGGCGGGGCCGGGACGGCCGGCCTCCAACCTCCCTTTGCGCGCCGCATTCTCGATGGGTTGCGCGGCCTGGCGGGAGACCAGGTAGCAGTGGCCAGCCCGGTGTTGCTGTGTTCAACGCCCGCGCGCTACTACCTGAAGCGTCTGCTCGAGCCCTTCTTGCCCAAAGTAGTTGTGCTGTCTCCGCTGGAGGTGCCGCCGTTGGTCCAGGTTCAGTCGCTGGGAGTGTTGCGCTGAGGTAACCGGAGAAAGAAAACTGGCAGAAAACAAGTAACGGAAAATGGGAATGTCATCAGTCGAACGACAAACGGAAACGAGAAGCTCATCATGAGCAAGAACACGGCGCAAGCCTACACCACCTGGCAGGATAAAGAGGAACGCGACCGCATCCTGCTCGAACAGCTGCCGCAGGTGCGCTATCTGGCGCGCCGCATTCATGAGCGCCTGCCCCGGCACGTTCCGCTCGAAGATATGGTGCATGCCGGCGTAATTGGATTGATCGACGCACTCAACAAGTTCGATCATTCCAAGCACGTGCAATTCGGCTCTTATGCCAAATTCCGCATCCGGGGAGCGATTCTCGACAGCCTGCGCGAAATGGACTGGGGACCGCGCGAGTTGCGGCGCAAAGCGCGGCGAGTCGAAGAGGCGCAGCGCAAGCTGAGCCTGGACTTGAGCCGCGCTCCCACCGAAATTGAAGTGGCCGCAGAGCTGAATCTGGAGCTGCGGGAGTTTCAGCAACTGCTCACCGAACTGGACGGCCTCGAGATCGGCAGTCTCCACCTCGAGTCTCCGTGGGACGGCAAGGAAGAAGACCTCTGCGACTACCTTCCCAGTGCACCCGAGGACACGCCATTTTTTCGTTGCATGCGCTCCGAGATGAAGGAATTGCTGGCCCGCGCCGTCGCGGACTTGCCAGAAAAAGAGCAGCAGGTCTTGGCTCTTTATTATTTTGAAGAACTCACCATGAAGGAAGTGGGCGCTGTGCTCGGCATCGGCGAGTCGCGGGTGTCGCAAATACATTCGCTCGCCGTCGTGCGTTTACGTTCGCGGCTGGAGGAGTTGATGAGCACGGCTAAACCAGCAGCCCGATCGGCCCAGGCCGGGAGCAGCTGAAAGAATCAGCGGTTGAACGAAAAAGAGAAATTGTGATTGAAAGAATAAGAATTGAAAACATAAACGATGAGAGCGGGAGGATTCCGGCAGTATGCAGAACGAACTGAATCAGGAACAAATCGATGTTATGGTGCGGGCAGCCCGCAGCGGCGGCGCGGCCGAGTCCGGCGGGACGAAAGAACTCAAAGTTGAGCCTTGGGACGTGCACCGCGCCGGCCAGATTGGTCGCGAGCAACTCCAAGCGGTGACCCAACTGCACGAAGGATTTGCCCGCAGTCTGACCCATTCTTTGGGCGCGTATCTACGGGTGGTTTTTACCGCAACCTTAGTTTCCGCCGAGCACCTCACGTATCGGGAATTCCTCGAGCGCATTCCGGAGACCACTTATCTGGCATCCTGCAAGCTGGAACCCATGGGAGTGGATGCCGCCCTGCAACTGGACTTGAAAGTGGTTTTTCCCATCGTCGATCTGCTGCTCGGAGGCGAAGGCAAGGCAGCCGCCGCGACTCGCGAGATTACTGAGATTGAGGAACAAATTGTAGAAAGCGTCGCGCGCATCGTTTGCCGGGAATTGGGCACGGCGTGGCAAGCAGTGGATCTTCAAGTAGGTTTTGAAAAGCGTGTGGAAACTGGGGAGGCGCAGCGCCTGATGCCACCGGATGAAAAGACGCTGTCTTTGAGCTTCGAAATCACCATGTCGGAAGTGCGCGGGAGTTTGAACCTGGCCGTTCCAGTTTCCGTGTCCCATGCTCTGCTACGCAAGATCTCTGCGGAATGGAACGATCGGCGTCCGCGTCACCGCAGCCAGTGGCGCGAACGGCTGAAGAGCCGGTTGCTCGATTGTCCCTTTTCCGTGGAGTTGGGGGCCAAGGGGTTACAGGCTCGGGTAAGCGAACTCTCCGAACTCTTGCCGGGACAGTTGCTTCGACTTCAGCGGAGTGCGACCGAGCCGGCATCGCTCCTGGTGGCGGGGATCGAGATGTTTCGGGCCGTGGCGGCCCGTTCCGGAGAGACGCGCGCGGCCCATGTAATCGCGCTGGGAGTCGAGGCGGCAGCTCCCTCCTCGCACCATGAGGTGAAGTAGTTATGGCGGAAGCAACTGCACCGGACCAGCAATTCGACCCAGCCGAGTTTCTCCGGATATGGAGCGACAGTTTTTCCCAGGTCCTGGGACAAATCACAGGCTCGCCTCTGGCTTGCATGGCCGAGAAAGAAATGCCTGCAGATCTGACCGCGGCCGCCGAGGACGATCTGAGGCTCATGATCACATCCTCGGGCGGGCTACGCGGAGAGATGAGTTTGCGCTTGGCGGCCGCGAGCGTCCTTCGGCTGGCGCAGATCTTCATGAGCGAGCCGCCGAGCGCCGAGCAGCCGCTCACTGCAGATCATCGTGAGGCCGTCGTCGAACTCCTGCGCCAGGTTTCGGGGATCGTTTCGACCGCCGCCAAAGCGCATTGGGGCGACGTGCAACTGCTGGTCGAGGCAGCAACAGCCGCACCGTCGTGGTCGCCGGCGCTGGATTTCTGGCTGCGGGCCGGAGATCCAGGTCCCGCCAGCATGGTGTTGGAGTTTGGCCTGAGCGCGGCCCTGGTGGCGGAATTACGGACGGAGAAAACTGAAGCGGTCAAAACCGAAGCAATAAAAACTGAAGCAGTGAATGTCGTTCCCGAGGCCTCCAGCCCGGTTGGGTCTCTCATGTCCGCTACAGGGGCGAGTACGCTGGACCTGCTGATGGATGTGCAGCTGGCCATGACCCTCCGCTTTGGAGCAAAGACACTTCTGCTGAGGGAAGTGCTCGACCTAAGCCCCGGCACTGTCGTGGAACTGGACCGAAAAGTGGAGGAACCGGTCGAACTGCTGCTCGATGGCAAGCTCATCGCCCGCGGAGAAGTTGTGGTGATCGAAGGAAGCTATGGTTTGCGGGTGACGGAGGTATCCTCCCTCGCACGGGGCTAGCAAAAATGAATCATCTGGTAAGTGGCAGCGCGCACTCTTGGAGAACCTCCTGGCACGATTTTTGGGGGAGGCTTGTCCCCATGTGTGAATTGTGCGATTCCGTGCAAGCTCGCGCCCAATGGCGCCGCGTGCGCCGCCGGGCGCGGGGCATACACATGCGTGGGGCGCGATATTGCGGGACTG
The DNA here is from genome assembly GCA_963842075.1 of uncultured Acidobacteriota bacterium. GTDB lineage: Bacteria > Acidobacteriota > Terriglobia > Terriglobales > Acidobacteriaceae > Sulfotelmatobacter. Next base: position 153,486 of record CAWJFA010000034.1, read on the forward strand.
AGTGTCTGGAGCTAGCGCTCGTCGAAGTTCTCGCACAGAGTCCGGCACCGCGGCGAGCCGCAACTACCTCGCATCGCATTCCGCTGGGACTGATTCTTCTTTCGCGGCAGCAACTCACAGCCGTGCAACTTCGCGAAGCGCTGGCGGCACAATGTGCCGCCGGCCACGGGAAAATCGGGGCGTGGCTGCAGAAGTTGGGCTTCGCGACCGAACTCGAAATCACTGCAGCCTTGGCTCGCCAGTGGTCCTGTCCTTTGTTGCGGAGCGAAGGTGCAGCCATGAGCGCGGGTCGTTTCCCACCGATTCCCGCTCTGCTGCTGGAGTCTTTCCAAATGATGCCGGTCGAACTGGTGGAAGCCACTAGGACTTTGTTAATCGCCTTCAGCGAGGGAATCGATTACACAGCACTCTATGCCATCGAGCAAATGCTTGGATATCACACAGAGTCATGCCTGGTGTGCCCTACCTTTTTGCAGAAAAGTTTCGAGGCTATGCCCCGAGGTCGAGCAACGGATGACATCGTTTTTGATCGGATAGACGACATCACCGAATGTGCGCACATTATCGGAAGTTACAGCGCGAAGCTAGGTGCTCACGAGGTCCGTTTGGCGCGCTGCGGAAAACACCTCTGGATCCGCCTGGAACGTCCAGGACAAGACGGAGTGAACCTTGTGCTCACAGCTCCTGAGAAAAGCAAAGACTAAAGACAATTGGCCGCTGTCTCCCGCGGTTACTTTATCCGCAGTCTAAAGCCCCCCACCGAATCCGCCGATAACTTAAGTGGCGATCACTAGATCAAACAGCCGAGTGCTTTTCGCTGTCCGGGTACACCTGACCCGGAAGATTTTGCCGGGAGCAGTATTGCCGGACGGCAATATCTTCCCCTTTCCCCGCTCAATCTTAGAATCCTCTTTTTCTCCCTCCCGTGGTCGTGCCGTCTTTCCAAGCACTTGCATTTTTTTATTCGATCTACGGATGGAACGCCGAGTGCTCCTTCACCGGACGGGAGCGAGCACATCATGGACAGCGGCTACTACGCAGCATCCGCCGGGCTTGCGGCGCAGACCCAGGCACTCGAACTGGTTGCTCATAATCTCGCAAACCTAGCGACAACCGGCTACCGTGGCCAGCAGACAACATTCCGTTCTTTATTGACTGGCAACGGGTCGGTGAGTGCAAATCCTCTGAATGTCGCTATCAACAACTTTGGCGTTCTAAGCGGCAGCAGTCTTGACTTAACCTCAGGCAGCCTGGCGCCCACTGGCAACCCCTTGGATATAGCCGTTGACGGCAGCGGCTTTTTTGAAGTGCAATCCGCACAAGGCACTCTCTATACACGCGACGGCAGTTTCCATCTCACAGCTGCGGGACAACTCGTTACCGGCCAGGGGAATTCTGTCCTGGGCGAGCAAGGGCCCGTAACACTGCCAAATGGGAAAGTAGCAATCAGTTCTGATGGAACGATCTCGGTTGACGGCAACGTGGTGGACAAGCTGCGCCTGGCGGAATTTCCTCCCGGAACAAGTTTGACCGCAGTCGGCAACGCTACCTATATTGCGCCGGCAGGTGCCGCCGTAGTAGCAGCCGAATCCACTGTAAGCCAGGGCATGTTGGAGAGTTCGAACGTGAGTCCGACGCAGGCGGTGGTGCAGTTGATCAGCGTGCAGCGCAATGCCGAGATGCTTTCGCGTGCTCTGAGCGCATTCGACAGCCAGCTCAACCAGATTGCCGTGCAGGATCTCCCCAAAGTCTGAGCGAAGAAGCCCGAAGAAGCCGAAGCCAAGGAGAAGAATTTATGATGCGCGCACTTTATACGGCCGCCAGCGGCATGACCGCTCAGGAACTCAACCTGGACAATATCGCCAACAACCTGTCCAACTCGAGTACCGCAGGTTTTCGCAGCCGTCGCTTGCAGTTCGAAGACCTGATTTATCAGAATTTGATCATGCCGGGAGCCGCTGCCACACAACAGACGACGATGGTTGCCGGTCTGCAGGTTGGTCTGGGCACACGCTCAGCTGCATCCGAAGTGATTCAGTTGCAGGGCGACTTCAGCCAGACCGGCAACCCGCTCGACTTGACAATTCAAGGCCAGGGATTTTTTCAGGTGCTATTGCCCGACGGCCAGACCGCCTACACCCGCGCGGGCAGCTTTCATCTCGACGGGCAAGGCAATCTCGTCACTCAAGACGGCGATCCGGTGCAGCCCTCGATCGCCATTCCCACGGGTGCGACCTCGGTTACGGTCGGTTCCGATGGCACCGTCAGCGTAACCCTGGCAGGGCAGATTGCGGCGCAGCAAGTGGGCTCGCTGCAACTGGCGCTGTTCAATAATCCCGGAGGGCTGAACAGCACCGGCAGCAATTTATTCTTGGCTACCACAGCATCGGGCGATCCCATCGTCGGACCGCCCGGCGGCAGTGAAGGTCTGGGAACCGTGGTGCAGGGCATGCTCGAGCAGTCCAACGTCAGCGTAGTCACTGAATTCGTGAATATGATCGTGGCCCAGCGTTCTTACGAAGCCAGTTCAAGGGTGGTGAATGCGGCCGATCAGATGTTGCAGACCATCAACAATCTTGGCCGGTAGCAACAGGGGGCGTTTCATGAAGCGGCTTTCCATCGCGCTGATAAGTGGAGTGTTCGCGACCGCGCTTGTGCAATGCTCAGCCGAAGCCGCGTGCACGCAAGTGACTGTGCTGTCTCGTGTCGCCGCTGCAAGGGCGGAACTAACTCTGGCAGATTTGCTGACCCAAGGTGGTTGTACGCTACTCCATCAAGAGGCGGCGCAAGTAAGTCTCGGCGCGGCGCCGCGCGCCGGCAGCGTGCGCGTGCTCGATGGACGCCAAATCCGCCGATTGGTCGAAAAGCTCGCCGGGGATGGCTCGCGGAAGGAAGCAGTCGCAATGCAAGTTCCCGAGCGCATCGTTGTACAGCAGGCGGTAGCAATGAAATCTTGTTCCGAGATCGCCCGCTTCGTGGCCAGCACCTCTGCCTCGCAAGGGATCGGCCGCATTCCCCGCCGCTGGCAGGACAATCTTGACTGCGCGGCCGCTCAAGCCATACCCGAACATGCAACCCTTGAGCTCGCCAAGGCTACTTGGAACGCGGCTTTGCAGCGTTGGGAATTCGGGATGCGCTGTAACCGGGCGGAAGATTGCGTTCCTTTTCTGGTATGGACTAGCGAGCGGAATACCTCGGCGGCCGGAACTGCCAAGGCGCAGCCGGGCAATTCCGATCCCCGTCTTTCCCCGGACCAGTTGAGTACTTTATTCCCGCCACAGGAGAGCGAGCGATTGGTAAAGGCCGGCCAGACAGCGACTCTGAGTTGGGACCAGGGAGGAATTCGCATTGTGTTGCCTGTGACTTGTCTCGATGGCGGCGGATTGGGTCAGTTCGTGCGAGTACGGTTCAAAAACACGGCGCGCATTCTGCGAGCTGAAGTCTTAAGCGATGGAACGTTGCGGGCGACCCTGTGAGCAGAACGCCAGCTACGCGAAAAACCGTGCGGGGAAAAATTAGCTGCCTGGCGATGCTGATTCTGTTTGCTGGCGCCGCCGCCGCGCGTCCGAAGGACAAAACTGCCGCTCCGAAAAGCGATGCCCTTGCTGAATATGTCCAACGCATGATGGGAACGGTCCCGGCCGTCCTCGCCAGCACCCCCGGCAGCTTATGGATCGATAACGGCAAGATGGCCAATCTGGTATCGGATTACAAAGCCTCGCGCGTAGGCGACCTGGTGACGATCAGCGTGTCGCAGAATCTTTCCTCCACCAATACCGGCAACGTAGCCACGAACCGCGCCTTCTCGGCCAGCTCCGGAATCAGCGCGCTTGGCGGACATATCAAAACCAGCGGTGTGCTGAACCTGTTTTCGCCCACCTCCACGCAGGCGGTGACTGGAAAGGCCCAGGCCTCCTCGACCACGGCGTTAAGCACTACGCTGACAGGGCGCGTAGCCGCTTTATTGCCGAGCGGAACTCTGGTGGTGGAGGCGGAGCGGCACATCGTGATGAACGACCAGCATGAGACTGTAATCCTGCGCGGGTTGGTCCGCCCCGGCGATCTTGATGCCACCAACACGGTGGCATCGAACAGCGTGGGCAATCTGGAAATTGAGGTCAAAGGCAAAGGCGTCGTCAGCGAAGGGGTGCGTCCGCCGAGCCCGGTCATGAAGTGGATCTTGCGGATCGTGGGTTTCTAGGAAAAACATCATGCAACGGGCCGCGAATTCGTTTGCACTCTCGTTTGCCCGTTGCGGCCTGGCAGCCATCGTCTTTACTGCAGCCTTTGCCGTAACCCAGAGCGTGGATCGGAAGGTGCTGATTCGCGACGTGGCTAGCGTGGAGGGAATTCGAAACAATTCACTGATCGGTTACGGACTCATCGTGGGGCTGAAAGGTACAGGGGATAAACAACAGACGTACTTTACGATTCAAACGCTAGCCAGCATCCTGCAACGGATGGGAGTCGAGATTCCACCTACTGTGCTTCAATCGACGGTCCAGGTGAAAAATGTAGCTGCCGTATTCGTTACCGCGACTCTGCCTCCGTTCGCCCGGCCCGGCATGCCCATCGACGTTACCGTCTCTTCCGCGGGCGATGCGCGCAGTCTCGAAGGAGGACTGCTGTTATTGACGCCGTTGTACGCGGCGGATGGACAAGTTTACGCTGCCGCACAAGGGCCGCTGGTGACGGGAGGGTACGCGGTTGGATCTTCGGCCAATTCCAAGTCGGTGAATCATCCCACGGTCGGCCGCATTCCGAACGGTGCCTTGATCGAACGAGATAGTTCGCTCGATCTCACGAAACTTCACCATTTCTCGCTTCTGCTCAACGACGCCAGCTTCACCACGGTGGAGGAAGTTGCCGCGGTTATCAATCAGGAACTGGCGTCGCCGGCGGCCAAGGTGATCGATAGCCGGCGAGTGGAAATTCAGACTTCAGCTCCCGGAGGCGACGATCTTCCCGCTCTCCTGGCCCGGATCGAAAATCTTGAAGTCCGGGTGCGCCGCAAGGCCAAGGTGGTGGTCAACGAGCGTACCGGCACAGTCGTGCTGGGCAAGGATGTACGCTTGGGCGCGGTATCGATTCTGCATGGCACTTTCTCGATCGAGGTATCCACCACGTACTCGGCGTCGCAGCCGAATCTGTTGGCCGGAGGCCAGACTGAGGTATTGCCGGAAACCAGGCTCAAGGCTACAGAAAGTCCGGCGCGCAATGTCTCGCTGAACGAAGGGGCGAGTGTCGAAGAATTGGTGACGCGACTGCAGGCTATTGGAGCAACCGCGCGCGACGTGGTTTCGATCCTGCAAGCCATCAAGGCGGCGGGAGCTCTTGAAGCGGAACTGGAGGTGATCTGATGAGCGTGATTTCAGGATTTTCTACGGCTGGCGTTTCCGCGGCTCCGCTTCTGCCGGCGGCGGCGATGCCCGATTTCAGCAAGGGCCGAAAAGCCGCGCGCGAATTTGAAGCGCAGCTGATCGGCAGCGTACTTGAGTCGCTGGAAAAGACTTTTGCTACGATTCCCGGTCAGGCTGGGATGGCTGGAGAAGACGACTATAACTACCTTGGCACCCAGGCGCTGGCGTCGGGGCTTGCCGCCGGAGGCGGTTTCGGAATTGCACGCATGATTTCCGCCCATTTGGAAGCACGAAAGTAGCGGTCCGAAACCGGTAACTCGGGGATGAAAAGTGGTTCGTGATTCACTAAAGTTTCTGTAACTTATGCCGATGGAGCAGGATAGAGACAGAAAGACGCCCGGCGGGGTAAAACCCCGTGGCCAGAATTAAAGTTTTCTAACCACCTGCCGATAGTTGAATTGCAAGGGGAATGCAGGGGGAGAAAACAGTTATGAGAATCGATCAAAATCAAATAGCGCAGCCGCTTGCGGAAAGCAGTCGAACCGGCGATCAGAGCGCGGCGAGTGTTGAAACTCGTTCCGCGGTGAGCAATGCTTTGGGCGAAGACCAGGCTCAGCTCTCCGGCAACCACCTTCAAGTTCATGATCTGACGGCGCAAGCGTTGCAACTTCCCGAAATCCGTCAGGAGAAGGTGAATGCATTGCGGCAGGTGGTGCAGAACAATAATTATCAACCCGGCTCGGGTCAGGTTGCTGACGCGATATTTACGCACATGCTGGTGATACCTGCGGCCTGACCTGGCCCAGCCGGATCACAGAAGGCGAGGTCATGACAACCGGGAGAGCCGACCTCTCGATCGGTCCGAGTTTAGACCGCATGGAACCGGTGTCAGCACCGGCGGCGGTACAGGGTGACTCTCCGCCAGCAAACGGGGAAGGCAAACCGCGTCGTCGTCCGCCTCTTCCAGCCGAGGCTTCTGCCGAAGCGGTGGAGGGCGACGAAGATCGACCCGAACACCGGATCGATAGCCTGGCTTGAGAACGCTGTGAAATTAGAACACCTGAAACGAGAAGGCCTGGAGTGAGCATCATGGTAGCAACTAACTCCATTCGCGCCGTCGCCACTGCTGTCAGCGTCTCCGAGGGCGCTGAATCTTTGCAAACTCTTTCGACCCTCATGTGCGCGCTGGAGGCCAGTCTCGGCGCCAGCCGGAAGGCTTTGCTGGCGCTGGACCTTGCCGGCATTGAGCAGGGCACTCAAGAGCAAGTTAGCTTGATTCACGAGTTCGATGCAGTGCTGCGGCGAAATAGAGCGACGCCGTCGACCCGATCAGCGGAAAGATCGCCCGACTTTGCCGACGCTTCCGAACAGGAACTGCTGCGGAGCAGGAAACGACTTCTCGATGCGATCCGACTACAAGCGGCCCTGCTGGCGCGGGCGCGATGTAAGCTGCGTGTTCTCGCCAACATGCTGGCCGGTCCGAGCGTTGGCTACGGTCCGTTACTGGCGCAGAACGCGGATCACGGTGCTCCTTTTGATCGGTGCCCGACGCAGAGGTCCGTCTCATGTCGAGCCTGAATGCCAGCCTGGCAACCGCTCTGAGTGGCCTGATTGCAGAACAAGGGGCTCTGGCGACCACTACGAACAATGTGGCCAACGTAAATACACCGGGCTACTCCCGCCAGCAGCCAGTACTGGTGACGAGCGATCCTGTGGTGGTCGATCCCCTCACCTTCGGGACGGGCGTGACTCTACAAACTGTCGAAAGCATTCGCGACCCGATCCTCGAATCGCAAATTCAGCAGCAGACGCAGGGTCAGGGTCAGTTCAGCACTTTGGCTTCGGCCCTCCAGCAGACCCAAGTGAACTTCACCACCAGCACCAGCGATATTGGGACTGAGATTTCAAATTTCTTTGACAGCATCAACCAGCTTTCCGCCAACCCGTCCGACACGTCAGCGCGCCAGGGCGTGCTGACCGCCGCCGGCAACTTAGCTACCAGCTTTAACACCACGGCTGACAACTTGACCCAGCAGCGGACCAGCCTCGATCTGAGCGTCGTGCAGACGGTAGGCCAGATCAACCAGCTTACGCAGCAAATCGCCCAGCTCAACGGTCAAATCAGCAATTTGCAAAATGTTGGGGAGAATGCCGGAAGTTTCATTGACCAGCGCACTCAGGCCATCGACCAGCTTTCGTCTCTGGTCGACGTTTCCGTGATTCCCAGCGACAATACGCTTTCGCTTACCACGGCCAACGGCGCTCCTCTGGTGACCGCCCAATTGAGCTTTCAGCTCCAGACGCAGACTACTCCCTCGGGACTGCACGACGTCTATTCCCAGGGAGCCGACATTTCCAGCCAAATCACTTCCGGCCAGTTAGGCGGAACGCTGCAGGCTCGGGATCAGCAGATTCCGGCGATTCAGACTCAGTTGGATACGCTGGCTGCGGGTTTGGCCAATGCTGTAAATGCAGTGCAAGTAGCAGGTTTCGATCTCAACGGCAAAGCCGGTACCAACCTGTTCACGCCGCCTCCGGTCGGTGGTGTTGGCGCGGCGGCGGGTCTTTCCGTCGCGATCACCGATCCCTCGTTGATCGCGGCAAGCTCCGACGGCAGTGCGGGGAGTAATGGAAATGCGGAAGCAATGTACGCCCTCAGCACTCAGGCTGTTGTCAGCGGCGAGACTCCCACGAATTACTATTCAACCATTGTATTCAATGTCGGTAACGCTGCGGCCAATGCCTCAGCAGAGCAGAGCGCTTCCAGTCTCATACTGCAGCAGCTCAACGATCAGCGGGCCTCGGTTTCGGGCGTTTCGCTCGACGAGGAGGCGGCTAATATGGTGCGGTACCAGGACGCTTACAGCGCTTCGGCGCAAGTCATCACCGCCATTAATGACATGATGTATGCCGTCGTCAATATGGCTACCTTAACGGGCTAAGCCACAATGCGAGTAAATCCCAATCCGTATCCTGATCTGATCGCCTCCGTGGGTCAGACGCAACAGCAGATCAACACTGACGAGCAGGAGATTGCCTCTGGACAGAGCATCAGTGTTCCTTCGGATAATCCCGCATCGGCCGCGCTGCTGGTACAGTATGCTGAGCAAACCTCGCAAGCCGATCAGTTCCAGCGCAGCGTGGGCAGTATCCAGGGAGAAATGCAGAATGCGGATTCGGCTCTGAACTCAGTGATTACCTCGCTTCAGCAAGCGATAAGCCTTGGAGTCGAGGGCGCTAATGGTACGGTGAACGCCGCCGATCGGGCGGCCTTGGCTACTCAAATAGAAGGCATCCAGAGCCAGTTGCTCAGTCTGGCCAACCTTACCTACCAGGGTAACTACATATTCGCCGGGACCGCAACTCAGACCCCTCCTTACGTGCTGAATTCCAGCTCTCCTTCCGGCGTCACCTACCAGGGAAACACGGGAGTGAACAAAGTGACTTTGGGCAGCGACTTCACGCTGCAAACCAATCTGCCAGGTTCTGAGTTATTTTCCGCTTCCGGCACCGACATGTTTCAAAGCATTCAGGACCTCATCAACGGGCTGCAAAGCGGAACCGGCATCGAAGCAGCCGTCACCGAAATCGGCAACTCCTACAACTCTATCGATACGCAGCGAGTGTTCTACGGTAACGGACTTAACCAGCTCGGTGCGCAGCAGACCTACCTCGGCACCGAAACCACGCAACTGGCGCAACAGCAAAATACCGTTGGAGCCGCAAACCTGCCCGCGGTCATTAGTAATCTGACAACCGCACAAACCTCGCTGCAGGCCACGCTGGAAGCTGTCGGTCAGACCAGTCAGACCAATTTGTTCAGTTATCTGAGGTAAGGAAAGCGAATCGTGCTCAGAGAGTCTGTCGCGACGCGCGAGCCCACTCTGCCGCGGATTTTACCCGGGCGCGCTGCACTTCAAGGCGGGCCCGTTCCGCCAGTAACTGACTATGGATCGAGGGTAGCAGCTCCCGCAGGCGTTCCACTCGGCAACGATATTCCTGGAGTTCCCGGTCAAGCTCCGCATCCACCCCCGTGACGGGGAGAGCTTGCGCGCGCAACTCCGCGCCAACGCGCAACAATTCCGAAAGCAAAGACGCTATATGCTCTGGCATCGCTGCAGCCAGCTGTCCATCTTGGGCAAGCGTGCCGTCCAACCAGACGCTCAAACGTTGGTTGCTATCACGCAAATTCTGCAAGAGTAATGGCATCAGGCATTCCAGTCGGAAAAAGGCGTGTCCGGGATGGAGAGCGCCGGGGAAGTTTGCGTTGGGCCCGAAGTTTGCGCCACGGTAGCACGTTCTACTTCGAGCCACGCTTCATGAATCAGGACGAGCTGGGAAATCTGTTGTTCGAGAATTCTCGCGGATTGCTTGAGCTGGGCCTCGACCAGTCCGGCCCGTACCACAATGTAGAAGCGCTCCAGATTCTTAGCTACTTCTCCGCCACGTTCCATGTCGAGGGTACCCTGCAACTGTCCGATCACTTTGACCGCATGGTTAATCCCACGGGTACGCGCTTCGATGTCGCCTTTTTCCAGGGCGATCACGGCGCGTCGTAGGTCTTCGAGTGCTTGCTCGTACAGGCAGATTACTAATCGTACCGGGCTTGCGCCCCGCACCGCCGCTTCCCGGTATGAAGATCTTGCGTCCATTTGCTATAGCCCGGCAGTGAGAGTCGGCCCGCTGGAAACCAAGGCGCCTGAACTGGAAGTGCCCGAGCCCAACGTACCCAACACCTCGGTTATTTGTTGCAGAAGCAGCGGATATTGCTGGAGCGAAGCATTGACCGCATCGTACTGAGAGGTTAACTGCGTCGTCTGGAGCGCGATTTGAGTATCGAAGTTGTTGATAGTGGTGGTAAGGTCCGCCTGTTCAGCTTCGTTTTGTATCAGATCCACGTTTAGGGGGCCTTGCGTGGGACTCGTCAAGGCGGTTAGGTCAGTGTTGAAGTTATTAGCAAAACCGGTGGCTGACGCATTCTGAAAAAAGTTCTGCACGGCTGCGGGGTCGGCCGCCAGCACCTGGGCGAACGTCTGACTATTTGGGTCTGGCGTAGAACCCACAGTCAGTGTGCCGTCGTTGTTCATGTTGATGCCCATCGCCGCCAAATTGACCAAGCCACCATTGCCGCCAATCGCAAAGCCAGCGTCGGTCAACAGGCTAGACTGCAGCGAGCGCAGGGAAATGTCAGACTCGAGAGGAGGCGCGGGGGTAGCGCCGGTCGGGTCCACAACGTATTGCGTGTTGATGGTGCTGATTACGGTGTTGTAAGCCGAGACAAAATTGTTGACAGCGTTGGTGATCTGGTTTTGATCCGGCCCTACGGTCAGCTGCACGGGGTCACCGACGGTTGACTGGCCTAGCAGGCTCAAAGTGACCCCTTGAATCGCGCCGGTCACGGTGTTTGTGCTGCTGCTGAAGGGCACTCCGTCAATGGTGAGGACCGAATTGGCGCCGCCCACAGGTGTGTCGAAAGTCAAGGTAGTGTTGCTGTTGCTGGTGATTGCCAACGCTCCCGCGCTACCCGAGTTTTGGCTGAGCACGGATAGCCGCGAACCGCTGGCATCGCTCACTACGCTCGCAGTCACTCCCCAGTTGTTTGCCGTGCTCTGGGTGTTGATGTAGCTCGCCAGCGTGGTGAGGGTGTCGTTGCTCCCCTGGGTGATCGCAATATCGTGGGTTGTTCCACTTGTCCCGCCTACCTGCAACTCGATGTCGCCGGTTGTCGCGGGGCTGGCAAGGATGGATGTGGTGGCGCCGCCGGCAACGGGGTCGGTATAGATCGTGCCCGTCGTAGCCAGGCTTGTCACCACGATGTTGTGAGTTGCGGTAATGGCCGAGTTCTGCGCGACCGCCGTCAGGACGGATGTGTTCGAAGACGTGGCCGCCTGGGCGGTAAGCGCTCCTGTAGGATCTGCCAGTGCGGCGACGGCTGTCTGCAGGTTGGTAAGATTGTTTTGCATTCCCTCCAGCAATCCATCTTGGGTCGCTAGAGTTGTTTGCTGCCCTTGCCACACCGTCAACTCGCCGCTCTGCTCAGAAATAATCTGCTGCACCAGCGAACTCACGTCAATGCCTTGTCCCGAGAGAATAGTGGCCGGATTTAGACTAACGCCCATTGTCTTTTCCCCCTTCGATTCGGCTCGTTCCGTTGCACTTTGAGTTCATCCCGTGGAACGGCGACCGCTCCAGACACATTTTGTGACCGACTGATTTCCCCAATTTGGGCGCTTTTCTGAAGCGGGAATGACGGAGCAAGCTCCGCGCTCACGGTTCCGGCTTCGACGTGAGTTTCAGTTGAAGAAGGAAGCATGAGCGCGGGGCTTCGCGGTCCTATCGAGCTACAAAGGCAAAGTCGGAAAGAGGCAGGTTCGCCTCCTTCCGAGCTGAACTTACTGCAATAGTTTCAAAACAAGCTGCTGTTGTTGGTTAGCTTGGGCCAGAGCGGAAATACCGGTCTGTTCCAGAATGGAATACTTGGTCAGGTTGGCCACTGCCGCCGGAATGTCGGCAGCCGTGATCGTGTTTTCCGCCGACGTCAGGTTCTGGATCTGGTTGTTGATGACGTTGCTCGCAGCGGTGAGCCGGTTGACACTTGCGCCCAAGGTGCCGCGCACGCTAGCTATGTTGGTAATGGCCGAATTGAGCAAGGTTAACGCGGTTTGCGCGTCGCTCTGTGTGTTCAGGTCGGTCGTGGCCAGATCGACGGCACTGCCGCCGCTGCCATTGGTGATCGCCGCCGTCGACAAGCCGCCAATTGTCACTGCGATCTGGCTTGATCCGATGGCGGTTGAATCACTCAGGAAGATATTGGTCTCAGTCGAACCGGTTGTGGTCGGGTTGGTGTAGGTTCCGAGCACAGTTTCTGTGTTGCCTGCGCCTACTGCAACATCATTGTTCGAGTTGGGATCGGTAACAATCAGCTGAGTCGTCGTACCACTCCCAGCCGTTCCAAGATAGGCATGGAGGCCGGCCGCGTCGTTGGGGTTATTGATGGCTGCGATGAGCGCTCCTACCGTCTGGCCAGCGGCGGCGGTGAAGGTAAAGGTTTTGCCGCCGGCGGTGAATTGGTCGACGCCGCCCGTGGTCAAAACCGTTGCCGCCGTGATCGGCGTCCCAACGGTGCCGGCGTTTCCACCCAACTCGTTGGTGTTGACAGTTGCAGCCGCCGTAGTGGTGGTGTTGACGAAACTGGTGGGAGCGCCCGCAACGGGAGCGCCCAGGACAGTGTCATCGGTGGTGACGGCGATGTCAGCCCGGTTCTGGGGATCGGTGATTTGAAGTTGACCTCCGACCAATGCCGCTTTTGCACCCACGATAGTGTCGGCGTTGATGGCGTTGACCAGGTCTTGCACCGTCGGGGCGGTGGAATCAGCCACGGCAGTGGTGCCCGTAATGGTAGTGGCGAAACCGGTGACGGCGAGATCGTTGTTACCTGCTGTATCCGTGACTTGCAACTGTCCGCCAACCAGCGCACCCTGTAAACCGGCAGCCGCTGCGGTCCCGCTGCCGGAGACCAGGACGCCGGTGGTGGCGATGGTGCCGCCGCCGGTTTGGCTTGTCCCGGAACTGATGGCGCTTATCAGTGTTGCGAGAGTTACCGCGCCCGTGCCTACGGTGTAAGTTGTGGTCACGCCGCCGCGAGCGATCGACAGCACTCCGCTGGCAATCAGCGCGGTGGTCGCGGTGTTAGGTCCGCCGCCGGTGGTTAACTCCACATTCGGATTCGCCACGCCGGACGCCGCCGTATAAGTGAACGTGACCCCTCCCGCAGTGATTGCGGTGGAATCGCCGACCGTCAGCGCGCTATCCAGAGAAACAGGGGCGGTAGCGCCACTATTGGTGCTGGCCGCAGCATTGAGGTTTGTCGACGTGCCGCTCTGAAATACTGCTTGACCGTTATATGTTGTAGCGGTGCCAATACGGTTAATTTCAGACAGAATGGACGAATACTCAGCCTGGATGGCCGTGCGCTGCCCGTTCGAAACCGTGCCCGTCGCCGATTCGGTTGCCAGGGTAACGGCGGTATTGAGCAGGTTGGTGACCTGAGCCAAAGCGCCATCCGCGAGCTGCAACTGGCCTACGCCGCCATTCGCGTTCGATACCGATTGCGTGAGGGCGCTGATGTTGGCCTGCAACCCGTTGGCAATGGAAAGGCCGGCTGGATCATCAGCACCGCTGTTGATGCGCGACCCCGAAGATAACTGGGCCAAAGTGTTACTCAAGGCGTTGCTGGTAAGGGTGAGTTGGTTTTCCGCCGCGAGAGACGGAATGTTATTCAGGATTCCTAGAGGCATTGTACTTCTCCTTTTTTTGATTTGGTCCCGCCCTACTTGGAACCGCCTCCCCAGGATCTCTGTGGAGTTCCCGTTCCACTTCTTGCTTCACGGAACCCGAATGTCTGTTGTGTCCATCGGCATTTGCCTTTTCGGCTTTAGCCGCCCTTTGCAAATGAGTGCCTGTCAGACGTAGCCCCTCGGTAACGATGCTTTCGGCGCGTAGCAATCAGTCTTCACCCTGTTTCGCCGATAAGTCCACCTAAGGGCCTGTGCGCCCAACGAAGTAGATTGCAAAGCCGAGTCGGGGAGGAAAAGTGATACGACTCACGCGTCTCAACAACCAAACGTTGATCGTCAACTCTGATCTGATCAAATTCGTGGAGCAGTCCCCCGACACCCTCATCACGCTGGTCACTCGAGAGAAAATTGTGGTACGAGAGAGCGCCGAGGAAATCCTCGCGCGGCTCATCGCATTCCGCCGCGCGGTGTTACAAGGCCTGTCTTTTGCCTGGGATAGTTCGTCCTCCCACACCCTGCTTCCCAATCATCCCGAAGTAGGCAAGAGGGAGCCCGGAAAGTGAGGGTAGACAAGGCCAGCCTCATCGGGATTGTTCTAGCCCTTGGGGGCATCCTGGCGGGACTCTTGCTCGAAGGCGGCAGCATGAGCCAAATCTTGCAGCCTACGGCCGCAATGATTGTGTTCGGCGGCACCTTGGGCGCCGTGATGCTCCAATTTCCCTCACCTATTATTCTGCTCGCCTTCCGGCAAATAGGTTCGGTCTTCGTCAATTCCCAACGAAATCCGCAAGACACCATCACCCAACTTGTGCAATATGCGCAGCAGGCCAGGCGTGAGGGGATTGTTTCGCTCGATGCGGAACTACCCCAGATAGAAGATTCCTTCATGAAGAGATCTCTCATGCTGGCCGTCGATGGCACAGAACCGCAGGAACTGCGCAAGATGATGGAACTGGAACTCGATAACCAAGCCGAGTACGAAGATCAAGTTCCACAAGTATTTGAATCCGCGGGCGGCTTCGCGCCCACCATCGGCATCATTGGGGCCGTCTTGGGACTGATTCAAGTCATGCAGCATCTGGACAAAATCGATGAGGTTGGCAAGGGAATCGCGGTGGCTTTTGTCGCCACGATTTACGGAGTGGGCTCCGCCAACCTTCTTTACCTTCCAATGGCAGGGAAGATGAGACTTCGCATTCGTGATGAACAGATCATGCGGGAGATGACACTCGAAGGAGTGGCTTCGATTCTTGAAGGCATGAATCCCCGCATGTTGGAAACAAAACTACTTGGTTTTCTGATTGAGGCGGACCATCTTCCCGATGAAGCTTCCGGAGAGGCTGCCGAGTGAGCCGCCGGCGCAGGCGCCCGCGCTCCCATTCCAACCATGAACGCTGGCTGGTCTCTTACGCGGATTTCATCACTCTGTTGTTTGCTTTCTTTGTGGTTTTGTACGCCTCCTCGCAGGTCGATCAAAAGAAAGTCGGCAAACTCGCGCTTGCCATCCAGGTTGCATTTCAGGAATTGGGTGTTTTTCCGGCCTCGACTACACAGATTCCTTTGGACATCAATGACCCCATGCCTTTCAGCACGGTGCAGGCCATCCAGAACGTAAAGCGCAACACTGAACTCGGACGCATCGCTTCCCCTCCCGATGATTCTCTGGCTGCGGCATCGGAGGATACCGATATTTCCACTTTGCAGAGTGAGTTGCGAGAGGCTCTGCACAAGGAAATTGCGCTCCATGAGGTGGTTCTGCACCGCGACACTTATGGCCTGGTAGTGAGCTTGCGGGAGTTTGGCTTCTTCGATAGCGGATCGGCAGCCGTTAAACCTGAGTCTTTGTCTGCGCTCAATCGCATTGCCTCAATCCTAGCTATCCGCACCTACAAGCTGCGCATCGAGGGGCACACCGATAACATTCCCATCCACACCGCCCACATGGAATCCAACTGGGAACTCTCAACCGCGCGCGCCACCGAACTGGTTCGAATCTTAATTGTCGGTCACCGCTTCGCCCCGGAGCGGCTTTCGGCCGCTGGCTACGCGGAATATCATCCTATCGCCAGCAATCTAACGGCCCAAGGACGGGCCCAGAACCGCCGCGTAGATATCGTCATCCTCTCCGCGCACGCAGACATAGCAACTCTGCTATCGGATGAGAAACAGCCGAGGCAGCCCGCCATATCGCAACCTTAAAAGTAAAGCCATTTCTCCCGAATGCCGATGAGATTTGGGGCGGCACCATTGCCGCGAAAGACCATGACTCTTCCAACTCGTACCTTGCAACTGACGCTAAAGAGTGCACTGAGCCGCGTTAGCCCGTTTCTGCCATACCGGAAAAGCATACGAAGCCTTCTTTGGGACCGCGATATTCCGAATGCGTGCCGAAAGGGAAACGAAATAAGCGAATTTGCGAAAAGGGTACAACCGCGGGTTCTCGCGAATTTACGGATCGCCGCATTATCAGCGAGCCAAAAGGTATTCGCGTGACTTTAGCGTCCTCGCTGCAACCAGCCCTGAGCCTGCCGGGGCCGCCTGAAGCTGATTTAGTGCGAGTTCGAGACGTGATTTATCAGGCCGTTGGGATTTTTCATCCTGATAACAAACTTCGCCTGTTGCAGGACCGGTGTAATCGCCGAATGAAGGCACTAAATATACAAACCCTGCGCGAATATTTCCAATGCCTCACCGTCAGGCCCCTTCGACAGATCGAACTCGTTGCTTTGCTCAACGAAATCACGATCGGAGAAACCTGTTTTTTTCGTAATCCGGCGCAGTTGGATGCCTTGCGCCGCGTCGTGATTCCGATCATTCTTCAGATCAAATCGAGATTCCCTTCACGCCGCCTCCGCATCTGGAGTGCCGGCTGTTCGACGGGAGAAGAACCTTATACGCTCCGCATGTTGCTGCAGGAAGAAGCAAGTAGTCAGCTACAAGACTGGTCCGTCGAAATTCTCGCCACTGATCTGAACCAGCCCTCTCTGTCTCACGCCGAAGCCGGACTTTACGGTAATCACAGCACGCGCCATCTCACGCCGGTGTATCGCACTAAATATTTTCTTGCCCGCGGGAAAGAACTCCAGGTGAGCCCGCTGGCGCGCGCGACTATCAGGTTCAGCCGGCTCAATCTCTCAGACAATGCCAGCATGACACTCATGAAGAGCGTGGACATTATTTTTTGCTGCAACGTGCTGATCTACTTCGATCTGGTCTCCAAGCGTCGTGTCATTCAGCATTTTTTCGACAGCCTTCTGCCTCACGGATATTTATTCTTGGGTAGTTCCGAGTCTCTCTTCGGCGTGAGTGCGGACTTTCGCCTGGTGCACTTGCCTGGAACTACTGCTTACGTGAAAGGCGAACGTTCGCTGGAAGAAGGCGAAGGCATATGACAACCGTACCTATAGGCAAAGATGTCTTGCTGGAACGGCTGGATGGATTACGTCAGATTCCAACCATCCCTGCCGTTCTCGCCCCGTTGCTGCGCTATTTGCAGCAGCCGGTAGAGCAGATTGACGTGCAAACAGTTACAGATTTTCTGGCCCAGGATAAGTCCCTGGCGGCTCAGTGTCTGCAGATGGCGAACTCTCCACTTTTCGGCCGATGGCAGAAGGTGGATTCGTTACGAGCAGCGGTGGTGAGTCTGGGAATCCATCATGTCAGTGATATCGCAATGTCGTGCAGTGTCCTGAACATGCTCCCGGACAAAACCAGCCTGGATCCCGTAGCTTTTTGGGAGCACTCTCTCGGGTGCGCACTGGTTAGTCGACGTCTGGCACGGGACATCAATTTGGAAGATCCGGGAAAGGCGTATCTGGCGGGCCTTCTTCACGATCTGGGAATCGTCGTTAACCTTTGGGCCTTACCCAAAGAATTCCATGCGGCCTTCGACGCAGCAAAAACCGAAGGAATTCCACTGCACGAAGCCGAGCAAAAAGTCCTGGGATTTACGCATTGTGATAGCGGAAATCTGCTTGCTGAAAACTGGGAGCTTGCTCCTGATTTAATCCAGGTTCTAACTTTTCATCATTCGCCCGAGAAATCATCTCACAGTTCGGAATTGGTGGCCCTGGTGCACATTGCCGACTTGCTCTGCCGCATGAGTGGGTTAAACCACGGCTACGTCGAACAGCGGCAAATAAGCTTACTCGACGATGCTGGTTTCGCCATCCTCGCCCAGCACTCCACCTCTCTAAGAAATTTTGACTGGGCACGGTTAACCTTCCAGCTCGATTCCTATCTGGACGACGTTCATAACCTGGTCCGAGCTATCTACCGCAGGTGAACGACGAACGGCCACAAATACGCTCCCCAAGCGACGGAGTGCGTCCGCAATCCTGCATCAGTTAAGCCGTCAGTCCTGAGTAGAGCGGATTCGTGTCCAAGATCTCACGCACTCCCTTCAATAGCGCGGTCATGGAGAAAGGCTTGCCAAGGTACGCGTTGCAATGAGGAGATGACTTAAACAAAGGGAGTTGATCTGCATAGCCGCTCATCAGCAAAACCCGGCCTCCCGGGCACAAAGTTTTGAATCTCTCCGCCAGTTCACGGCCGCTCATCCCCGGCATGACTACATCCGCAAGAAGCAGATCGACCGTCCCAGAGCAGGTGCGATAAGCCTCTAATGCCTCAGTTGCACTTGCGGCCATCACCACGTGATACCCCGCGGACTCCAGCACCTCCATTGTCGCTTCCCGAACAAACACTTCGTCTTCAACCAACAGGATGGTTTCTGAAATACCCAACGGTCTGGCGTCGGCAAACACGGCGCCGATCATCGTTTCCGGAGCGGTCACAGATTCGATTCCTGGCGCGCTACCCATTTCGCCCCCTCCAATTACACCGTTCACTTGCTCACAGGAATCCAAGCGTGCCCCGTTGCAGTGGAGCAGGTTCGGGGCCATCCTCGGCGGATGGAATTTTGCGGAAATAGAAGCGAATCCACTCCTTAGTCCCGTAAAACTTCGTGTGAAACTCCGGATTCCTCACTGGTCGCTGCCCGTACTGGGATTGAAAAGGCCGATCATGTTCTGATCCGGGAAAAACAAACTGCCACTCGCGAACTCCACCTTTTCACTTCGGAGCCGTGAGCACGGTACCGTAAGGATCTAACAAAAGTTTGTGTGTCCCGGTCGGAACAGACAGGTGAAACGAAGACTCTGCCCCGTCAGCGAACACACGGCGCAATAGAATAGGACTTTTCCCAGAGACCAGTGCGTAAACGGGAACGGATGTCACCAGATCATCCGGCGCTCCCTTTTGCCGTATAACACCAGTCGCCACCGTTGCGTTATTTTTCGCTACGAATTTAACGCCTTGCAGCTCCAAGGTCGGCAGAGACGTCCCGTTGACCCATCCATCCAGGAACCAGTCGAGCGACGATTGACCTTCATATCGCAATGACGATGGTAGATCTTCCGCGAAAACGTCGAGAATTTCCCGCGTGGTGACAGATTTTCCTTCATAGCGCTCCCGGAGCTTACGCAAAGACCGCACGAAAGGCTCCTCTACATCCCTGCCGCTCGCTTGACTTTTCGCGGCATCCGCTGCGGCATCCTGCAACATTGAGCGCAGCATATGGAATAGCCAGGTCGCGCGGCCGTAGCTGATGGCTTCGTAGCCTTGCGGAAACCGAGACGAAAGAAGGCGGCTTCCCAGGGTCACAGGTCCGGCATCCTGATTCTTGTCGGCCAGATCGTGGCGATATTTCTCCATGACAACTCGGAAGCCGGCCGGATTCTTTTCCTGCAGCATCATCAAGGAGCAATAGTTTGCCAAACCCTCGGAAAACCACTGATCGTGGTACGTGCTCCAGGTGACCAAATCCCCCCACCACTGATGCGCGGTTTCATGTGCAGGTACCAGTTGCTCAATCAATGCACCCGCAGCATTTATGTGGAGATTTTCACGCTCCTCCCGATTCAGAAAGGCGTAAGAGGAAAGAAAGATAAGGCCAGGCCATCCTTGGCTCTCACGCCCCGGCAATTGTGTCAGGGCAAGCTGGCTGTACGGGAAGGGACCAAATCGATCCGCATAATAGCGAATGGCCTGAGCGGTAGATTCCGCCACGGCTGCCGCATTACGCGCGGGCGACGGCGGGGGAGCCGGCAAAGGTGGTGCCGAAATGACCCGATGGGGCCGTAGCGGATCATCGGGCGGGGCTTCCCGCGGCGGAGGCGTGGGAAAGTCTCGTTCCATGCCAATCGTGGCATAGGTTTCGACCATAACATTTCCCGCCTGCGCTTGGGCACGGACATACTTACCCAGATTGAACCCAGCTACGGGGATTGGCCGGTCCGAAACCCAGCGTGAGACCTGTTCGCTGGAAGTCTGAGACGTACCTTGCTCGGGAGATGACGCTGGTTGGGAGACGGGCACTGGCTTCCCCGTTGCCAAAAGAGTCCAGCCAGGGGGATAGTGGAATGTGAGATCGAAGTCGGCCATGGCTAATCCCCGATTGGGATACCACGTACCACGCGCCCCCACGTAAAGCAGGCCCTTGGCGGCCTCAGATAATACTTCTCCTCCGAAGACAAAACGCAGGCTTATCTGTTGTCCTTTTATGACCGGTGCAGGCAGAATCACAGCCACCAGATCGTTCCCGCTTCGTGCCAGCCGTGTGCCTTCTAAAGCGGGGTTCTGGATGAATTCCACGGCTTTCCCGTCGGCCTCTACGCTCTGAATATGCAGAAAACGAGATAGTTCGAAAATCACGAATCGTGATCCCCCATGTTCTGCGTCGAGCTGCAGTTTGACTTCTGCATCGAGTTCTTTGGGGGGGGTCACATGAGCGTCAATTACGTAACTGTGCACCAGAAGCCGGTTCCCGCGAGACTCGGTTTCCTCCGGTAGCGTTTCCGGGATCTTTTTCTGAAAAATTTGCTTTCGTGAAGGATCCGGAATCGAAAACGAAGTCCAGACGTCGTAATAAACGTTCCCGTTTTCTGCCGTCCTGGTCTGTCCCGCATCGACTTGTTCCAACCCCGTCGAGTCGAAGAACACATCGAATACGCCGAGTTTGGTTCCCTGTAGACGGACGTGCAGCATGCGATCATCGGGATCTGTCTGTTTCTCGGCTACTGAGTCTCTTGCACCTGTCTCGCTTGCGCTCGGCAACATTTCGCTGAAACTCGCCAGCAACCGCATTGCGTCCTCTGGCGCCAGGTTGCGGGCAGTCCGATCCCATCGAGCGATGAACTCCTCAGCGTTCTCTGGCGCCCTGAAACCCGGCTGCAACTCGTTTGCCGTATTGTCATTAAACCGGAAGTAAGCGGTCGAGAAGCGCTCTTCCAAAATTGCCATCCCCGTGAACAGGCTCATCGATCTTCGTTCAACATCGGTGGGCGGGGTCAGAAGCAGTTCTCCATCACCTTCAAAAAATGCTCCGGTAATTCTGCCTAGGACGTCCTTTGTGAAGGCAATGGTGCCATCTTCCAAAGTGATATGAATCGCCGACCGGTCGAGCGACGCTCCGCGCACCCGAAACACTCGAGTTGGATCCAGGCCAACGCCGCTCAACTGCAGATACAGCAACTCTGCGGGTCCGGGCCGGTGTGTCAGCATCGGAGTGGTCTGCCCGTTCGACACCGGCGGAAATGGCAAAACCGCCAGGCACATCGCCAACATTATTCCTATCCTGTGGGGTACTTTCGTCACGTGGTATGTGCCCTCGCCATTGCTAGAATGCGCTTCAATGCGGCTTCGTGTCACTAGCCTAGCGATAACATGGATGATGCTTGCCCTCGCAGCATCTGCTGACACCATCCATTTGAAAAATGGCCGTACCATTCTCGCCGACCACGTCCGTGAAAATGGTAACCGGTACGAATACGACATTGGCGATGACAGTTACGCCATTCCCAAGAGTTCTGTCGACCATGTCGAAGCCGGGGGCATGCCTCCGCTAGCGGCATCAAGTCCGGGTAAAAGCGGTGGCAATCTTCCCGTTTTCGTTCCGGTCGATAGTCTGGCGAACGAAGGTGACCTACCCAAGACTATCGTTAAGGAAGGCAAGGTCGACACCGATGCTGTTTCGAAGCTCGAAGCTAAAGGAAATGCCGAACTGAGCGCGACTGCCGATTTTATCGCCGGCAAGTTTGAATTCGAACACGGAAACATCGATCAAGCCCGGCGCTATTTCGAAAGCGCCCTGCGCTTCCAGCCAGAGAACTCAACTGTCCTCATCTACTATGCCGCCCTGCTGGTAAGAACGGGGAACGCTTCGCAGGCTCTGACCTATGCCCAACATGCAGTGCGCGCGGCACCCGAATCGCCTGATGCCTACACCGTGCTGGGCTACGCGCAGCAGGCTTGCGACCGCACAAAAGATGCTGTCGCCTCATGGAAGCATTCCCTCGACCTGCGTCCCGACCCAACCGTGCTGCAATATCTGGCCAGAGCGCAGCGCGAACAAAATGTCGAGACTGATTTTACCCAGCGTGAAAGCAGCCATTTCGTCCTGCACTACGAGGGCAAGCAGACCTCGGAAGCATTCCGCGGACAAATCCTGGCCGCTCTCGAATCGGACTATGACGATCTGGCTCGCGATCTGGGCACGCCACCGCGGGATAACATTCTTGTCACTCTCTACACCGAACAAGCTTTCTTTGACGTCACCCGCGCTCCGTCCTGGACAGGAGCGCTGAATGACGGCAAGCTTCGCATCCCCATCAGCGGTCTCAATTCTATGACGCCTGAGTTGGCGCGGGTTTTGAAACACGAACTGGCACACTCGTTCATCAACCAGCTTTCCGCCGGCCGCTGTCCGCCGTGGTTGCATGAAGGTATCGCCCAACTGCTGGAGCCGAAGTCACTAGGCGGTGATGGACACCAACTGGCCAGGCTGTTCAAGTCGCAAACCAACATCCCCATGAACGTGCTGGAAGGTAGTTTCATGCGCTTCTCTGGGGGGGAAGCGTACGTGGCCTACGCGGAATCGCTGGCTGCAGTTTCTTATATCAGCGATTCTTACGGTATGGGCGACATCCAACGAATTCTTCAGCGCCTCAGTGAAGGTAGTTCCACTGAAGCTGCCTTGCGTGCGACTATCCATTCCGATTACGGCCAATTCGAAACTGACATCGGCAATTATCTCGTTAACAAGTACGGCCAGTAACCATTGCGTGTTCTCAGGATTGAGAATGCGCCCTATTTGCCCGCCACCATTACTTGTGCTAATTTCGGCTCTAAGTTCAGCCGTCGAATGTGCGCCCTTCCTCAGCCCGCAGTGCCCGGTTCCGGTGAGGCTGTCCCCGGCGCATTTCCAAAGATTGATGGCGCAGAGATTTCCGCAACCATCTACGGAAAACGAGTCGCTGGAGATTTCTATGACTCCTTCCGGGTCAGCCCGGAGCGGATCTTGTTTGGGCTGCTCGATGTGGCTGGCCGTCGCGAGAACAATCAGCTGATCCTGACGACCGCCCAGGAAATTTTCCGCACAGCCGGTACCGAACTCTTTTCCCGGTCCGATCTTAACGAATCCGAAGCCATGGTCACGCTGTGCCTTCGACTCAATCGCGGCCTCATGGAAGCAGCCGCGGGAGTTCACCCCTGCCCTGCATTTATCGGCTGTTATCACGAAAAATTTGGCACCCTCTGCTACACCAACGCCGGACACACGCCGGGACTTCTTCGCGATAGGACAGGCATTGTAGAACTCGCCTCCACCGGGCTGCCGCTCGGACTGTTCTCCCACGCCACCTGCGAAGCCCCAACCGTTGGTCTGGAGAAAGGCGCTGCCCTTCTGCTGGTCTCTCGGGGGCTGGTCGAAGGCAAGCGCAAAGACGATGAAGATGACAAGTCTGAGGATTTGGAATTTGGCATGCAACGCGTAAAAGAGCGCCTGCAAGGCGATCCTTCGCGCGGCGCCCAAGCCCTCAGCGCGTCCATTTTGAATTCTGTTGGTGAATTTACCTCCGAACCCCTTGTTCCCGATGACATGACCGCTCTGGTATTTCTGCGGACGGCTTAGAATCCGCCGTCGAACAACGGCCGAATGGGACTTCAGTTAAATTGTCACCCGGACTCGTCCCGCCGGAAGTAGTAAAATACCCGGAAGGTTTCGCACGGCATCCAGGCAGCGGAGTGAACTATCCACATCTTATGAAAAAGTTATCTCTAATACTCATTGGTATGGCATGTCTGCCTGTTTTCTCTGCGGGCCAGGTGATCGAAGAAATAATTGCCCGCGTGAATAGCCAGATCATTACGCGCTCTGAATTTGCCCGCAGCAAAGACCAGCTTAAGGATGACGTTAAACAGCAGGATGCGGCCAATGCCGACAAGCTCTACGCCGAACGGGAAAAAGACGTCCTGCGCGACCTGATTGACCAGCAACTCCTGCTGGAAAAGGGCAAAGACCTCGGCATTACAGGCGACACCGATCTCATCAAGCGCCTCGACCAGATGCGCAAAGACATGAAGTTGGAAACCATGGAAGAGCTGGAAAAAGCCGCCACCAGCCAGGGTATTTCTTACGAAGACTTCAAGCAGAACATGCGCAACCAGATCATTACTCAAAAGGTGATTGGCGAAGAAGTCGGCTCCCACCTCAGCATCAACAAAGATGAAGAGCAGAAATTTTACGACGAGCACAAGAGTGAATTGGAGCAACCGGAGTCGATAAAACTCAGCGAGATTCTGGTTGCCCCGCACAAAGTGGCTGCGGCCAAGCCAGCCCCTGATAAGCCAGTCCAGGCGGACGCCGCAGATGCGTCTGCCACAGCCGCAGAGACTCCGGCGAAGCAAGACCCTGCTGACGAGGCGGCCAACAGACAAGCCGAAGAGGCTGCTGCGCTGACAGCGGCCGAAGCTAAGGCCAACGATCTTCTGAAACAAATTCGAGCTGGGGCCAGCTTTGAAGACGTGGCGAAGAAGAATTCCGATGGCCCATCGGCCGCCCAGGGCGGGGATTTAGGGGCGTTCAAGCGTGGCGCTCTCGCTAAAGAGCTGGAGGATAAGACATTCGCCATGAAGGCCGGCGATGTCACTGACGTCATCCGCACCAAGCAGGGATATGTCATCTTAAAACTTACCAGCCATCAGATGGCGGGTGTTCCACCGCTGAAAGAGGTCGAGCCGCGAATTCAAGACGCCCTTTACTATCAACAGCTGCAGCCCGCGCTTCGCGCCTATCTGACTAAGCTCCGCGAGGAAGCCTATATCGACATCAAGACAGGGTATGTCGATTCCGGCGCGAGTCCCAACCAGACGAAGCCCGTCGAAACCACCACGGCAAAAGCTACTGATGCGAAGAAGTTGAAGAAGAAAAAGAAGCTCGGAATTCTCTAGATTCCCCACTCAGCTCTCCGCCAGGACGTTTGTGGACTACGCCCCGTCTTCGTGCCTTCTGATTTACACTGATGTGGAGAATGAAAGAATTTTACATCTGCGATTGCACTCGCCACGAAAACAAGATCATCACTTCTAATTTTGTCGTAGTAGCCAAGCAAATTAAGCCGAAGAAGACCGGTGAGCCATACCTCGCTCTTACCCTCGGCGACCGCAGCGGGCAGCTCGAAGCCAAGATGTGGGACAACGTGGACGAGGTCCTCAATGTTTTCGAGCAGGACGATTTCCTCAAGATCAAAGGTCTCGTCAACAAATACAAGAACCGCTTCCAGCTCACCATCCACAAACTTCGAAAGCTGGGCGAATCCGAAATAGAATTCTCAGACTATCTGCCCAAAACCACAAAGAATATTGACGAACTCTGGCAGACTTTGACTGAATTCGTCGCGTCTTTTCAGAATCCTCATCTCAAGTCGCTCCTGCAGTCCTTCATGTCTGACCCGGTAATCGCGGCCGCGTATCGCATCGCTCCTGCCGCCAAGACTCTGCATCACGCCTACATCGGTGGCCTGCTTGACCACGTAGTCTCGCTTTTTCGCTCCTGCGATCTGATCGTCCGTAACTATCCTCAAGTCAACCGCGACTTGTTGCTCAGCGGCGCATTCCTGCACGACATTGGTAAGATTCACGAACTTGCCTACAACCGCTCGTTCTCCTACACCACGCGTGGCCAGCTTCTGGGACACATGATCATTGAGCTTGAAATGTTGCAGGCGAAACTTGCGCTATTCCCTGATTTTCCCGCAGAACTCAAAACCCTTCTCGAACACCTCATTATCAGCCACCACGGCGAGTACGAATTCGGTTCGCCCAAGTTGCCGATGTTTCCCGAAGCGCTCTTGCTGCACTACATGGACGATCTGGACTCCAAGATGGAGGCTATGCGTGCCACCTTTGAGCGCGAGGCCGATCTGGAAAGTCCTTGGACCAGCTACAACCCATCACTCGGACGCCCACTGCTCGACAGCGCGAAATTTCTTAAGCCCAAGCCCACCCCCGCTCCTGAAGATTCTTCCTCTGCCGCTGAGACTGAAGCCGAGGCGGCGAGCGCCAGCGAAATTCCGGGCAGATGAGGCCTCAAACACATACGCCTGGAACTGAGCTGGCGATCCCATTAGGAGCGTAGGGCCGCAGTCATTCTTTTCCAGGTTTCTTCCAGCGTCTCGGGCAGAATCCGCGTTTCGCACACTACTGACACAAAGTTCGCATCTGCCACCCAGCGGGGCAGGACGTGCATGTGAATGTGTCCGGCGATACCAGCACCGGCGGACTTGCCGATGTTCATGCCGAGATTGATGCCGTCCGGCCGGTAAAGTTCGCGCAGGACCGACTCCATGCGCTGCGAGAGTTCCATCATCTCGTGCGCGGCATTAACCGGCACCTTGCGAAGTTCGTCCAGATGCGCGTAGGGAACGATCATCACGTGTCCGGGAGTGTACGGATACATATTCAGGATTACGAAGCAGTGCTGGCCGCGGTACACGATGAGTACTTTCTTATCATCGCCGGCGTTAACGGCGTCGCAGAACACGCAGCCAGTCGCCTTCTCGGCGGTGGAGACGTAGGCGTACCGCCACGGGGTCCAGAGGTAGTCCATGACAACGCAGAGTAGCAGATGGCGGGCAGCCCTGGGTATAAGCGAACGCGCCCGCTCGATCTTGCTATTGGACCTCTGTCTTCATGACTTTCCACCATCGCTGATGGCCCTTGCACTGCGATTCGAACTGCGGATCGCAGCGGGCGTGAAAAGTGTTCTCGGCGATGGCTAGGCCCAAGGCAGTGCCCAGAAACATGTCAGAGGACCAGTGGTCCCGCGCCATGAAGCGGCTGAAGGTTACAGTGAAAGCGGCTCCGTAACTCAATACTCGTGCCCAAGGCTTGGGATATTCGTCGGCGAGCACCGACGCCATAGCCCAGGTAAACATGGCATGACCGCCGGGGAACGACGTGTCCACGGCGTGGTGCTTGAAAAAGTCGCCGTGACCATTGCCTTCTCCGGGACGCTGCCGGCCAGCAATCAGCTGCATCGGCGTATAGATCAGAAAGGTGTTGATTAGGGTTTCGAGTTCGAGTTCGCCGGTCTCTCTGGCGTGGCGATGTTCCGTCTTGAATCCGTAAATGTATACCCCAGCCAGGGAGGTGGCCAATCCTGCAATGGCAATATCGGAAGTCGCCTGATACAGCGTGAAGTGGCTGTTCGGCACATTATTTTCAATGTGGCGGTCGGCGGCTAGAAATGCGCCTGTGCCCACCAGTACCAAGGCATCCCATTTGAGATTATGCGGTTCGAACGGTGCCAGATAGAGCCGTTTCTGATCCGCTGCAATCCGGTCAATACTTCGTTTCATGAAGCCCTGCTTCGGTTCCGAGGATGAGGACGAAGAAGTATCAGGCGCGGCACTATCTTCATCCGATTCCGGCGTTTCCATTCGGAAAGCGGCCACACGAAAATTGGGGGCCAGCGCAGTTCCCCGCACCTGAGGTGTGGTGATTAACACTGGATTTGTGGATAGTTCCTGACCGGCAGCCGCCACAGAAAACAAACTTATAACCAAGCTTGCCAAGGCGGATTGAAGGGTTGATTGGTTCAATGTTTTGAGCCTCGAGCGTGTCCAATTTCGAAAAAACGCCACGTTAAGATGCAGATTGAGGAAAAGAGTAGGCCAGATTTTTTAGAAATTATGACGATCGATGCCCTTTCGCGATCCGTCACCGGTGAACAGATTCAGCAGGACTCTTAGATCCGCATAATTGCGTTTGACACTGTTTGCAAGGCGTTGCTATAGTCGAAGAGTTCCCTTTGGACGCGGGTTTCTGTCAAACGTCCGGCAGCTGGGATTGTCCAAGCTCACTCGCCAGGGTGAGCCCACCACAACCAAACGACTCACTCCAGCAGTCCGCCAGGCAGGCCCCGCATCCCCCGCACTGAGTGCGAGGCTCATCAGAGAGGCATGACTTTGTTCGACGACACCACCACCCACAACTCCGAATCCACCAGCGCCGTTGCAACCGAAACAGAGCCCACGGCAAACGACTCCACCTTGACTGAGCAGAACCACGCTCCGGTCTCAACCGCCGTCTCCACAACCGCAACGGATGAAGTGTCGCACTCGGCTCCTCCGACGGACGACAAACACGCTAGCGAAGATTTCGCGTCCGCTCTTGAGAACTTCACCACGGAAACCGAAGAGGCCGTGGGAGAAGACCGGGTCATCAAAGGCACGGTGCTCAAGCTCACTTCGACTCACGTGGTGGTCGACATCGGCACCAAGTCGGAAGGCATGTTGCCGCTCTCCGAGGTGCTTGACCACGAGGGCAAGCCAAAGGTGAAGGCCGGCGATGAAATCGAGGTGATGCGGGAAAAAGGACAAACCGAAGAGGGCTACGTCAACCTCTCGCATCAAAAGGCGGCAAGACTCCACGCTTGGGACGAAGTTGAAAAAGCGCATCACGAGAAGAGACCGGTTAAGGCTACCGTGATTGAGCGCACCAAAGGTGGGCTGACGGTCGATATTCTGGGCGCGCGCGCCTTCCTGCCCGGCTCGCAGGTGGATCTGCGGCCCATCCGAAATCTCGACGGAATGAAGGGCCAGACCCTCGAAGTCACTGTTATCAAGGTCAACAAAAAGCGCGGCAATATTGTGGTCTCGCGCAAGGAATTGCTCGAAGGCGAGCAGAACGAAAAACGCAACAAGACGCTCGAACATCTGGAAGAAGGTTCGATCCTGACCGGAGTGGTGAAGAACCTGACGGAGTACGGAGCTTTCGTCGATCTCGGCGGCCTCGATGGACTACTGCACATCACGGATATGTCGTGGGGCCGGCTGACGCACCCGCGCGACCTCGTGAATGTCGGCGATCAGATTCAGGTCAAGGTGCTGAAGTACGACAAGGAAAAGCAGCGCGTTTCACTCGGCTTCAAGCAGTTGACGCCCGATCCCTGGCTTGATGCCGAACACCGCTATCCCGTGGGCGCGCATGTTTCTGGGCGGGTAATCAGCGTGACCGATTACGGCGCGTTCGTTGAACTCGAGCAGGGCATCGAAGGCCTGGTGCATGTCAGCGAAATGACCTGGTCGAAGCGCATGAAGCACCCCTCCAAGCTCGTCAACGTCGGGGATCAGGTCGAGTGCGTGGTTTTGAATGTGAATCCTGGCGAACGCCGCATTTCTTTAGGCATGCGGCAGTTGGCCGAAAATCCCTGGGATGCGCTACACGATAAGTATCCCGTGGGCATGACGGTGGAAGGCAGGGTACGCAACCTCACTGATTTCGGCGCCTTTATCGAGATCGAAGATGGCATCGATGGTCTGGTGCACGTCAGCAACCTGAGCTGGACCAAGCGTGTGAAGCATCCTTCGGAAATGTTGAAAAAGGGCGATCGCGTCAAGGCCATCGTATTGGCGATTGAGCCAGATAAGCGGCGCCTGTCGCTCGGCGTGAAGCAGCTTCAGCCCGACGTTTGGGAAACGTTTTTCGAAAAGCATCACATTGGCGATGTGATTCACGGCAAAGTCCTCCGTGTAGCTGCATTCGGCACTTTTGTCGAAATCGCAGAAGGAGTCGAAGGCCTGTGCCACAAGTCGGAAGCCGTCGACGGCAACGGCCAGCCCATGCATCTCGAACCCGGCATGGAACACGACTTCAAGATCATCAAGATGAGCCCGGAAGAAAAGAAGGTTGGACTCAGCATCCGCGCCGTCGGCGAAGAGGCTTCCCGTTCAGAAGTCGAGGCTTACAAGCAACCGGTCTCCAGCACCAGCTCAACCATCGGCGAACTGATTTCGTGGAAACGAGCCAGCAACGAAAACAACTAGTCCGTCCTTCTTGTCATCCTGAGCGGAGTAGCAGCTTCGCGCCCAGCGAAGCTACCGCGGAGTCGAAGGATCCCTTTACCGTGGGACTGCCGCAAGTGTTGAAGGCAGCTCCGCCGCTGCGCTTGGCCTTGTCCTCCAGCCTGTTCTAGAATCATTCGTTTGCCTTTAATCATCTGTTCCTACTGAGGACGATTACTTTGCCTGAGACCATTTATGACGTCGCCATAATCGGCAGCGGCCCCGCCGGTTACACTGCTGCCATTCGCGCCGGCCAGTACGGACTGAAAACCGCCCTCATCGAAAAGGATGGATTTCTTGGCGGCACATGCCTGCACGTGGGTTGCATTCCTACCAAAGCTCTGCTCTTCAACGCCGAACTTTGGGACCACCTGAAAGACGCAAAGGAATTCGGCATCGAGGGTGTGGACGCGCGCAAGCTGAACTGGACCGCCATTCAGGACCGCAAGTCGAAGATCGTCGCCAAGCACGCCAAAGGTCTAGAGTTTCTGATGAAGAAAAATAAAGTCGAGACCATCAAAGGCTACGGAAAGCTGACTGGCCCTGCGCAGAATGGGTTATTGACCGTCGAAGTCGTAAACGACAACAAGGCCACCCATCTCAAGGCCAAGAACGTGATTCTGGCCACGGGCTCCGAGGCTCGCATGCTGCCCGGCCTCGAAGCCAACGATCGCATTCTCACGAACATCGAAATTCTCAGCCTGAAAGAAATGCCGAAGTCGCTTGTCATTGTCGGCGCGGGCGCGGTGGGCGTGGAGTTCGCCTCGATCTATCGCTCATTCGATTGCGACGTCACCATCGTCGAAATGCTGCCGCGCCTTGTTCCCGTGGAAGATGAAGAAGTTTCCAAGGAACTGGCGCGCGTCTTCCGCAAACGTGGCATCGACTTCCATACCGCTGCGAAGGTCGACAAGGTCGAGAAAACCAAAGCTGGAATTGCCGTAACGATAACGGTCGATGGCAAACAACAGAAGATCGACGCCGAAAAAATTCTGATCGCCGTCGGCCGCAAACCGCGAACTCAAAATATCGGCCTCGAAAAAACCAAGATCAAGCCCGATCGGGAATTCATCAAAACCGACTCCTGGATGCAAACCTCAGAGCCGGGAGTCTATGCCGTTGGCGATATCGTGCTGGGCACGCCTCAACTGGCGCATGTCGGGGCTATGGAGGCTCTGGTCGCCGTAGCCAAGATCGCCGGCAAGCCGGCCAAGCCTATCAATCCTGAACACATCCCCGGGGCCACGTACTGCCATCCCGAAATCGGCAGCGTCGGCCTCACCGAAACCAAAGCCCGTGAGGCCGGATACAACGTGAAAATTGGAAAATTTCCCTTCACTGCGAATTCGAGAGCGTCGATCGTCGGGCAGCACGAAGGCTTTATCAAAATTGTTTCCGACGCCGATTACGGGGAGATTCTCGGCGTGCATATCATCGGCCCGCAGGCAACGGAATTAATCGCCGAAGCCGTCGCTGCTATGGAACTCGAAGCCACCGTGGAAGATTTAATGTGGACGATCCATGCCCACCCAACGCTAGCCGAAGCTATGCTAGACGCGTCAAACAGTGTCTACGGACTTGCGATCAATGCATAGCTGTTTCTGATCGCACGCTCGGATGTGTTCGGTAGCATTCGAAGAAGGGTTGGTCCCAGCCAGCATTATTGTTTCCTCTGGCGAATCTTTTCTCTGCAGATATCCAGTTCTCCAAGCAGTTGCTCCAAGAGTTCGGACATGCGCTGCGGATCGCGCTCGGCTACTATTAGTTTGCACCGCTTTCGCCACCCCTCTTGTTCCAGGCTGTTATTTTTCTCATTATCCATATCCATGGTTTGAGATAAGGCACGAAGAGTGCCAAATCGCATCTGATGCATCCCGAACCACTACCTCCGTATCCCCCTCATTAAAAAATACTTATCGTTCCACCCTGAGATTGCAAAGGGGACCGCTGTACGAAGAAATTGCACGGATTCACTTCGAAACGAAGGTCTATATCTTCAAGTGGTAGCCAACTAATCCGCATGTCGCGTGATCACTTCAGGTATGTTCTGTATCGAACGCGTCGAGACTATCCTGTAAAATCTGCCGATGCCGTCTTCCACCGACGCTCGCATCGAAAAGATTACCGCCCGGATTCGCGTGCTTTGCTCCGGACCGTTCACTCCAGAGTCTGAGGCTGAATTAAGAAAATTGGCACGGAATCTCCGGGTAGCTATTAAGAGTCACGTACGCCTGGCGAGAAAGTCTTTGGGCGCAAAGAAGGCAGTTATCAGAGACCACGAGCCGGATCAGATCTAAAGACTAGCCAAGTTTTTTCAGCCTTTGAGTCGTCTCCTTACCCAGCAGTCCAAGCAAGGTAATGACACTTTTGTACCCGCCGCCTGCCCCTTAGGGTCTTTCCATCTCTTCCCGCCCGCGCCACAATAAACTTTCGTACTGGTAATCGGCCCTGGACATGGAAAAAGCCTTTGGTACTGCCCTGGCACCAACTCCCTCCTCTAAGAAGGCGACCGCTCGCGTCGCCCTCGTCGACCTCAAAGAGTCTTCCCGATTTCTACTTAATGAGTGTTTCCGCCAGTTCGGTATTGAAACGGTATTGGTTTCCTCGAGCGCAGCGGAACGCCTGCGCCAGGAAAAATTTGCAGCCTGCGTTCTGAATCTGGGTCCCGGTGCCGAGAAGGTTATGGAGGCCGCGCGCAGTTCGCCTTCCAATAGCCGCCTGGTTCTATATGCTCTCGGAGGCAGCGCTCAGGAAGCCATGCGCTATTCCAGGTTCGGCATCAATGCCATGTTTCAAGAGCCGCTGGAGCGGCCTGCTGCCATGAAACTGGTTCGCGCTACTCACATGCTCGTGCTCCACGAATTTCGTCGTTACGCGCGGGTTCCCATCATGACGGATGTCACCGTAGTCAGTAATGACGGCCACCGTCTCAGCGCATCCAGCATTGAGGTCAGCTCCGGCGGCATGTCATTGAAGAGCAGTGAAGATATGCCTTCCGGAACCAGTGTAGAAATCTCCTTTTCTCTGTACACCCTGCCGCGCGTCTGCGTCCGCGGAGTGGTCACCTGGCGCAAAACCAAATCCTTCGGCGTGCGCTTCGATGCGGCTGACGACCGCCGCCTCAAAGTCAAAGAATGGATCGACGCCTACCTCGAAAGCTAACGGGCAGAATGGAATGAAGTGTCCCGCTTTCCCGTTACAATATCTACGTGACGGAAGCCACCCGCGAAGCCGCCATCGTCGATGCCGTTCCCGGCCAGAAACGCTTCACTCTCCGCCAGAGAATCGTCCTGCGCATCATTATCACCGCCGGATACTGGTTCATCCGCCTCATCGGACCCACCCTGCGGGTCTGCGTCTCGCGCGAAGAAGGAGCGCAAGAAACGATTGAGCAGCGGCCACTGATTGCTTCTTTCTGGCACGCCTGCATGATTCCCGCAACCTACGTTTGCCGCGACATCGGCGTCCGCGTGATGAGCAGCAACAGCTACGACGGCGAGTACATGGGGCGCATCATCCGCAAATTCGGATTCGTCGCCGTCAAAGGCTCCAGCACCCGCAACGCCGTCCGCGCCTTGCTCGGCCTGCGCCGCGCCCTGCAAGAAGGTTGGACCGTAGCCTTCACACTTGACGGCCCCCGCGGTCCGCGCTACAAAGTAAAGCCCGGCCCGGTCGCCCTCGCCCGATCGTCCGGCGTGCCTTTGAGCACATTTCACATGGCAGTCGATCGCGCCTGGGTTTTGAATACCTGGGATCGCCTGATCATTCCCAAACCGTTTTCCCGCGTGCTGATGCGCTTCGGCAAGCTTATTCCCGTTCCGTCGGACGCCAGCGATGAAGACCTCGGTCGCTATGAACAGGAGCTTCAAGATTCGCTGGATCGCGTCTGCGAATTCGCGGAAGCAAATGTGAGCAGCATAGGCAGTGCCGGATTTCCCTTCTCACAGTCACCTTCTCAACAGCGGCAGCCCTGAGCTTATCCACCACGAAGGGGCCGAACTTACACGAAGGCGTTATTTTGTTTAGGGTCTCCTTCGCACCCTTTGTGGTTAACAGCACTTGACTTCCCCGCTTCCTCCAGCTAAATTTTTCACACCACAATTCCGCTCTTTGAAATGTCCTTCGGTTTGCGCGTCTTGCCCCGTGGCAAAGACAGGGAAGCGGGTGCAATTCCCGCGCTGCCGCGCAACTGTAAGCGAGAAAATCGCAGCCGGTCACTGGAAGCAATTCCGGGAAGGCCGCCTGCAGAATCCGTATGCCCGAGCCAATTGCTAACTGCCAATTGCTGCTCGACGCATCCTCACTCGCAAAGCCAGGAGACCGGCGTAAACCGTCCACCTTAACCCCTTTCGCGTGAAAAGGAGGATGGTTATGCGTGCACTTTGCGCTTTGTTTTTGCTGTTTGTTGCTCTCGTGGCAGCATCCGCTGCCGATCTCACGGTCAAAGTTAACGATCCCCAATCCGCCGCCGTTTCCGGCGCTCAAGTTTCCCTGTTCTTAAAGGGATCAGACACTCCGAAAAAAATCGCTGTCACTTCTCCCGACGGAATCGCGACTTTTGGCGACCTGGGATCCGGCAAACTCCCCACCCGCGCTTACCAGATTCAAGTCTTGGCTCCCGGCTTTGCCCCCCAGACTGAGGACGTCTCCGATCGTACGAATGTCCTCACAATCCAGTTGCATCTCGCCGCCACATCAGAGACAGTTGTGGTAACCGCGACCAGAACGCCCGCGCTCGCCGAAGAAACCGGCGCAAGCATTTCCACACTGGAAAACAGCCAGCTCGAATCCATGCAGCCCACCGCGGCAAACGATGCTGTCCGGTTTCTGCCCGGCGCCGTTGTCAACACCGCCGGCCAGCGAGGAGGTCTGGCTTCACTGTTCGTTCGCGGCGGCGAATCTACCTATAACAAAGTGATCGTCGATGGCGTGACTATTAACGAACCGGGCGGCACTTTTGACTTCGGCACTCTGCCTCTGACCGAGGCCAACCGCATGGAATTTCTTCGCGGCGCCCAGAGCACACTTTATGGTTCCGACGCCATGACCAGCGTAGTCCAGATCTGGACTCGTACCGGAAGTACGCGTACCCCCGAACTCCGCTTCGGTGCCGACGGTGGAAACTTCTCTACTGCCAGCGGGTACGCTTCCCTCACTGG
Source organism: uncultured Acidobacteriota bacterium (assembly GCA_963842075.1). Lineage (GTDB taxonomy): Bacteria > Acidobacteriota > Terriglobia > Terriglobales > Acidobacteriaceae > Sulfotelmatobacter. The sequence continues at coordinate 188,486 of CAWJFA010000034.1, forward strand.
CGCGCGTGGCCGCTTCGACTACAACCTGTTCGGCGACCAGTTCAACACCAACGGTTCCAGCATCAACAGCGCTTATTCCGACTCACTCCAGGGCGCGAACCTCGGCGCCACGCTGAATGACGAAGTCTCTTTGCGCGTGCACCTGCGCCACTCCAACAGCCACACCGGCTTGCCCGGCGAGTGGAATTTCAACGGCACTACACTCCAGCCCCCGGATCCGTCCGATTGGTCGCAACTCAACAGCTTGCTGGGTAGCGTCGAACTCGCCGTCGTCACATCTTCCGGATGGCAGCACCGTTTCACAACTTTCGACTACTCCTATCGCTACAACGAACTGAATCTCACTGGTGATTCGCAGAGGGTCGACGATTTCCCTTCGCATGAAGCCGACCACATCAATCGCGCCGGAATGGAATATCAGGGAGACTATTCCGAGCGCGCCTGGGCGCATACTACTTTCGGCTACCGAATCGAAAACGAAAACGGATTCGTCGGAGACCTCGACTTTCCCCCTCAAACCCACGGCCAGCGCCTGAACCAGGATGCGTATTTGCAAGAACAGTTCACCCTGGGCAGGCTGACGGCTATTGCTGGCGGGCGATTCGTCCACAGCAGCGTATTCGGCAACACTGGCGTGCCGCGCATCGCCCTGACGTTGTTGGCGCTGCGCGGCGGTGAGGTTTTCTCCGGAACGCGCTTGCGATTCTCCTATGCAACTGGATTTAAGGAGCCTCGCTTGGAAGAGACCTTTGCCGGACCTCCTTTTACTCTTCCGAATCTCGGCCTGAAACCGGAGCGGGTTCGCGCCTTCGAAGCGGGCATCCAGCAGGATTTGTTTCACGGAAAATATGTATTCAACGCCACTTACTTCAACAACTTGTTCCATGACCAGATCAACTACGTCACGGTCAATCCTGTAACCTTCGTCGGGGAATACGTCAACGTGAATCAGGCCTTCGCACAAGGTGCTGAGGTTGAACTGCAAGCCAAACTGCGGAGCAGGCTGCTGCTGAATGCTGCCTACACATACACTTCCACCGAGATTCTAAGCAACCCCGCTCCCATCGATTCGCAATACGATCCGGGACAGCCGCTTTTGCGGCGACCTAAACACTCCGCTACAGTTCTTTTGTCTTATTCCGGAAACCGTTGGGGCGCGAACCTGAGTGGAAGCTTCGTGGGCCGCCGTCCGGATGATGATTTCCTCGGCTTCAATATCTACCACGCCGCTGGCTACGTCCGCGCCGATCTTGGCGGATGGTATGCCATCAACTCCCGGGTAACAGCCTACGCAAATGTCGAGAATGCACTGGATCGCCGCTACAACGAAGTGGTTGGCTATCCCGCGCTGCCAGTCAACTTCCGGGCAGGGTTTCGCTTTCGCATCGGAGGAGAATGAGGAGAATAATGAACACTCATTGAAATCGAATCATGCCGGGACAGCCGCCTCGGCTGTCCCGCCGAGCACAGCGAGAGGCTTCTTCAGGCTGCCGCAAACTAATTTTGCTTTGGAGTGGAAGACCGCCTGCAATTTCGGCTGCGGGTTTCGTTAACTAACCTTCTCTGGAGGCCTTCCCATCGCAATCGGCATCGATGCGGCCATTTTTCCGCCGAAATATTTTGTCCGCGCCAACAACAGTTTCTCAATATCAACTCCGCTCAATGGCTGCTGCCGGCCAAGAAGGTGGGTCACCAGCGCAATCTGGGCGAAGTGCTCTACCGTTTCCATTTTCATGTACGCGTGCTCGATCGTATCGCCGTAGGCGACCACGCCGTGATTGGACATTAGGATGGCGTCGTAGTGCGGGACATAAGGCTCCAGCGTCTTCGCCAGTTCCAACGTTCCCGGCGTGCCGTAGCGTGCCAGCGGGATACAACCCAATCCCATCACAACTTCACAAACTAAAGGCTCCGTCAGCGCCATACCCGCGGCAGCGAATCCGGTCGCGGTGGGCGGGTGCGCATGGACAATCGCCTGAATATCCGGGCGCATGCGGTAGATCAGAAGATGCATCCCGATTTCGCTGGTCACGTTGCGCCGTCCCGCTACCCGCGTGCCTTCCCGGTCCACGATTACCATGTCGATGGCGCGCATCGCTCCCTTGCTCACGCAGGTGGGCGTCACCAGAATCCGCTCGCGATCCAGCCGGACTGACAGATTTCCGTCCATCGCCGCCACGAAACCGCGCTCGTGCAGCATTCGCCCGTAGCGAACAATCTCTTCCCTGTGTTTGCGTTCAGCGGACATGGATACTCTCTCAGGGGAGTTACGAAAAAGCGGCTGCAGCAAACTGCCCCCGCATAGTACCGCACCTGGCTTCGAACAGCCAAACAAATTTACCAAAACAGACAAATAAATTTCCCAGTGGATCGAATCGGTTGGTTCGTACTTCCCTCGATCTAGTTGCAATCTTCTTATAATCTGACATCGTGTTGGTTTCCGACTTCCAATTCCAGCTGCCTGCGGACCTCATTGCCCAGCAGCCCCTTTCCACCCGCGATAGCTCTCGTATGCTGCATCTGCAGCGGGCAGACGGCCAATACGCCGATCGCCAATTCAGCGACCTCCCGGACCTGCTGCGACCCGGGGATTTGATCGTGTTCAACAACACGCGCGTTTTTCCTGCGCGCCTGTATGGCCGGCGTACAGGCGTCCGCGCTCAAGCGATCAGCCCTCGCAACCCCGCGGCGAGCGATTTCTTACACGGCCGTATCGAAGTTCTGCTGACGCGCCGGCTTTCTGCCGAACCCAACGATTGGGAATGTCTGGTGCGGCCTGGGCGCAAAATCGGTGTCGGCGAACGCCTGGTTTTCGGCGAGCACGGTGAACTTAAAGCCGAGGTCCTCGCTCGCGGGAAATTCGGCGAACGTCGCATCCGTTTTCACCCTATCGACGATTTCTACGCCTCCGTTGATCGCATCGGACACGTCCCGCTCCCGCCTTATATCGACCGCCCGGACACTTCATCCGATCGCGAGCGCTATCAAACCGTCTATGCCCAGCAGCGTGGATCCGTAGCCGCCCCTACCGCAGGGCTTCATTTCACCCCTGAAATTATCGACCGCATTCGGCGGCGCGGGATCGAAATCGTCGAGATCACTCTGCATGTGGGCCTTGGAACCTTTCAGCCTATCCGAGTCGAGCACGTTGAGGATCACAAAATCCATTCCGAGTCCTATTCCATTTCACCGGAAGCTGCGTCCGCCATCAACAAAGCACTGGATAGCTCGCAACGCGTTATCGCCATTGGCACGACTACCGTGCGAACCCTCGAACATGCCCTTCGCCGTGGGGCGGGACGTATCGTCGCCGGCGCTGCGGCCGCAGATCTTTTCATTTATCCCGGATTTGAATTCAAGGTGGTCAGCGCGATGCTGACCAATTTCCATTTGCCGCAATCGACCCTGCTGATGCTGGTTTGTGCCTTCGGCGGAAAGGAAAACGTTTTGCGAGCTTACGAGCATGCAGTCTCCGGGCACTATCGCTTTTATTCTTACGGAGACTGCATGTTTATTGAATAATAATCTTTGAACGTTCTTGACCTTACGCTGCGTTATACTTTTCCGGGAGTTGAGCATGGACATTGCAGTAAAGCGGGTTTCGATCGAGCATTTCGTCGCGGAACTCCGCAAGTTCCCCGAAGCTGCCTTTGATCAAACCGAGCAAGTCCGCAGATTCATGCAGGACGCGCCTCTCGACCCGGATTCCCTCGCCCCATATCTCACGTGGGATCGTCAACACTACACGCGTAACCTGATCGACAAGACTCCTCTTTACGAATTACTCGCTATCTGCTGGGAGGTTGGACAGGCAAGTTCCGTTCATAACCACCGCGACCAGAACTGCTGGATGGCCGTTCCCGTCGGCCGCTTGCTGGTGGAAAACTTTAACGTTGCGCAGGAGGACATTGCCGGCGGTAAGTGCACAATCAAGTCTACTGAAACCGTCGAAATGAATGTAACGCATCCCTGCGCCGTCGACCCGCTCGCGCCGGTCCACCGGGTTCTAAACCCTCGCGAATTCGGCCACCGTGCCGTCAGCTTGCACATATATTCTCGTCCGTTCGACACATGCGTTGTCTACTCGCCCGAGCAAGGCACTTGCGGCGAAATCCAGTTACACTACACGACCGAGTATGGAAAAGCAGTTCGTCCATGAATCGAAAGATGCGGATTTTCTTCTTTCAAATGCTCTTCACGGCGGTGCTCCTGGGCGCCCTCGCTTGCCAGAAAAGTAAACCAGCCGAACAAGTGGTGCCGTCCAGTGAGCGGGTCGGACCTTCGCCGATGGGGACGAGCCAGTCCATTTTGCATAAGTCGTTCGCAGTCCGCACTACAGTGGCTTTTCCGTTCGACATCCCACCCCACGCTGCCATGCCGCACCTGCGCGGCAACTACAAATCGTTTGTAACCAAGCTGGGTATACAGTCCAACGAAGATAGCGCCAATGTCGACTTCCTCGTCTTGACCGATGATCAGTACGCCGATTTTGTCAGTGGTAGCACAAGCGCGCTCTTTTCGGTCGACGCATCGCATGACCAGGGCGTGGATATCGATCTTCCTCCTTCGCTCAACCAGCCCAAAAAGTATTACCTGATTTTCCGCAACACTCCGGGCAGCGATGCAAAGAAGGTCGTCGAAGCCGATTTGACGGTCGATTTCTAGCACTTATCTGCTGCTAAACTAAATGCTTGTGCCCCCGATCAAAATCTTCGCAACTTGAGTCCAGCACCGCGCCTTCGGCGGCGACCACTCAGCGTCCTCCTAAAGAGGGGCGCAGGTCGGACCGAGACCGCATCTTCCTGATCGACACCATGTCGTTTATCTTCCGCGCCTATCACGCCATGGCGCGCCAGCGCTCGGGGATGTCCACCAAGTCCGGACTCCCCACTGCCGCCGTCCTCGTCTTCGTCAACATGCTGCGCAAATTGCGCGACGATTTTTCCCCCGCCTATCTCGCCGCCGTCTTCGACGTCGCCGCTCCAACTTTTCGCGATACACAGGCCGAGGCCATCACCACCATTCGCAAGTTCGACATCAAGACCCAAACTTTCACCGAAATCGAATACAAAGGATACAAAGCCAACCGCGCCGCGATGCCAGAAGATCTTGCCCAGCAGATTCCCTACATCCGCCGCGCCCTCGAGGCCTACCGCATCCCCATTCTCGAACTCGCTGGCTTCGAGGCCGACGACGTGATCGGCACGCTCGCCCGCAAAGCTGCCGCCGCGAATTATTCCGTCTACGTCGTCTCCAGCGACAAAGACATGATGCAGCTCGTCAACGACGACGTCCAAATCCTGAATCCTCCCAAAGACAATCTAATCTGCGACGCCGCCAAGGTCGAAGAAATTCTTGGCGTCCCTCCCGAGCGCGTCATCGACATCATGGCCCTGCGCGGCGACAGCATCGACAATATTCCCGGCGCTCCTGGCATCGGCGAAAAAGGCTCGGTCGAAATCATCAAGCGTTTTGGCAGCGTCGAGCAGGCTCTCGATCGCGCTGCCGAGGTCGAGAAGAAAACCTATCGCGAGTCGCTGCTGAATAATCGCGACATCATTCTATTCAGCAAGAGCATGGCCACCATCGACACAAATGTGCCGGTCGATCTGAACGTCGAGGCCATGCACGCCGGCGAGCCCGATCTCGATCTTCTCCGGCAGCTTTTCACTGAACTGGAATTCACCTCGCTGTTGAGGGAATTGATACCGACAGCTCAAGTCACCGAGACTCATTACAAAGAGGCCGTGTCCGCAGCTGATGTGGAAAGTGTTCTCACTTCGCTCACGGCCGAACGCGCTCTAGCCATCGCAGTGGAACAGTCAGACCCGCTCCCAGAAGTCGAAGAAGAAGTTGTTGAAGAAGAACCGCAATCAGGGATGCTTGCGCTGTCCGACGACTCACCCCGGCTTCCTGCTCCCGAGGCGGCCGCCCGCCGCATCGCTATCTCCGGCCCCGCCGGCTCGGCCGTCGTCGTTAAGTTGGATTCAGCCGGCGCAGCCGCCACGCTTCAGTCGATTCTGACTACCACAGCCACACCCAAATCCATCCACGATTACAAAGCCGCAATTCACGCGCTCGATTCCCTGGGCATCAATCTGCGAGGCGTCGAGCACGATCCCATGCTCTATTCCTATCTTCTCGATCCCACTTACTCCTCGCATCGCCTGGCTGACGTGGCTCTCCGCCGCTTCAATCTCAAGCTCAGTGGCGATCTTGCCGAGGCCGCTGACATCACAGGCCGGCTGACCAGCACGTTTCGCGACGAGGTCAAGCGGGCGGGACTGACTACACTTTATGAAGAAATCGACCTGCCGCTCGTCCCTGTGCTCGCACGCATGGAGCAGGCGGGCGTGAAGATCGACACCGCCACACTCGCTCAAATGTCGACGGAGCTCGAGCGCGAGATTGGCGTTAAGGCGAAGGAGATCTACCAGGTTGCGGGAACCGAATTCAACGTTGGCTCCCCGCGCCAGCTCGGCGACGTTCTCTTCAACCAGCTGAATCTTCCCAAGCCCGTGAAGTACGGCAAAGGCCGCACCATTTCAACTGCCGTCGACGTGCTCGAAGCTCTGGCGGAAGATTATCCCATCGCCCGCATGGTCCTCGATTACCGCCAGCTCACAAAGCTGAAGTCGACTTACGTCGACACTCTGCCAGCGCTCATCAATCCTGCCACGGGACGCCTGCACACCACCTTCGGCCAAACCGGAACCGCCACTGGACGCCTTTCTTCTGCCAACCCGAATTTGCAAAATATTCCTATCCGCACCGAACTCGGGCGCGGCATTCGAGCTGCCTTCATCGCCGAACCCGGCCACGTCTTGCTCACCGCCGATTATTCGCAGATCGAACTTCGCCTGCTCGCCCACTTCTCGCGGGATCCTCTACTGGTCGAGGCCTACCGCCGCGGCGACGATATTCACACTCTAACCGCCTCGCAAGTCTTCGGAGTTCCGCCACTCATGGTCACGTCCGACCATCGCCGGCAGGCGAAAGTCGTGAACTTCGGCATCGTCTATGGCCTCTCGCCCTTCGGACTGTCGCAGAATCTCGGCATCGAGCCCGCCGAAGCCAAACAGTTCATAACCAACTATTTCGAAAAGTATAAGGGCGTCCGTGCCTTCATCGACAAAACGCTCGAAGAAGCCCGCCGCGATCTGCACGTGAAAACGCTCCACGGACGTATCCGCCCAATCCCTGACATCAACAGCAAGAATGCCAATCAGCGCGGCTTCGCCGAACGCACCGCAGTAAACACGCCGCTGCAGGGCACCGCCGCAGACCTGATCAAGATCGCCATGATCCGAATCGATGCCGCCCTCCAGGAACGCCATCTGAAATCGAGAATGACGCTGCAGGTTCACGACGAACTGGTCTTCGAAGTGCCCGAAAATGAGGTCGACACCATGCAATCTTTAGTCCGAGAACAAATGGAAAGAGTGCATGCGCTCGCTGTGCCTCTTCTCGTGGAAATGGGGATCGGTCCAAACTGGAGAGACCTGGATTAGGATCGGGCGAGACGCTCAATCCTCCCTCGCTATTTCATGTACGCCATGCGCATTAGAGTTCGTTCCGCGAAGGGCACATAGAGCAGGCCGGCGCAGGCCGCAAAAGCGGCTCCCAGGCCGATCCTCTGCACCAGCAGAAAGGGAGCTACCGCCCAGAGCTGATCCAGGGCCAGAATGAACGGAAAAATCCGCTGAAACTTCTCGCCTGATCGCCGATAGTCGAAGCTCACAGCAGAAAGCAAATAACAGCGCAGCGGGATTCCCACTCCCGCGGTCACCATTACTGCCGCGACGAGCCCAATCGCTCCCCATCCGGGCAAGAAAGACTCCGCCAATTCCATCACCGCATGCAGACGAGAAAGAGCGGACACGTAGAAGATCAGGTACATCACCTGAACCAGAACGAACAATCCGCGCGTCAGCCCACGCTGCGGGATCGGAACTTCCAGCTCGGGATGCAGATGGTCTGCAGGAGTCTCCGCGCCGTCTTGGGTACGGCACGGATTGGTTTGTGTTGGAGCGATAAATCGGTATCCGCGCCGCGCCAGCGTCTCGATGTATCGTGGACTGGAGGCGGAATCGCCCAAAGTCTCCCGGAGCTTGTTCACGGCGGTATTCAGACTGTGATCGAAATCCACGAAAGTGTCAGCCGGCCACAGTTTCTGGCGCAACTCATCGCGTGTCACTACATCGCCGGCGCGCTCCAGCAATAAGGCCAGCACTTGGAACGGTTGCTCCTGCAGGCGCAGTTTTGCGCCATTCTTGCGCAACTCGCCCGCGCCGAGGTCGAGTTCGAAGACTCCAAACCGCGCGATTTTGCCGGAATGATTGTCTTGGAAATCGGGCATGTGGCGATCGACAACGGTCGACGACGCGTAGTGTAGCATCAAGCCGCGGGCTCTATTCATCCGATCGCGTTGCTCACTGCGCACTCCGTTTCTGTGCGGCGTACAATACTTTCGTGGTTCACGTTCACGAGAAGAACGATTCCGCCCACCAGCATCGACGGCATGCCATTTATGCCACGGAAACCTCTGGCCTGCTGCTGATTGCTTTCCTGTTGCTCGTGCTCACTCTCATCCGCTATTGGCACGCCATACACTGGAGCATGCGCTGACGGTGGCTTCGGTGAAGCCTGAGCCGCTGCTGGTGGTTATACTCGGCCCAACGGCCAGCGGTAAGACGGCGCTTTCTCTGGCGCTTGCCGGGCGCTTCCACGGCGAGATCGTGAACTGCGATTCCGTGGCGATGTACCGCGAATTTGACCTTGGAACAGCAAAGCCTACTTCCTTGGAGCGAGCCCGGGCCCCGCATCATCTGCTCGATAGCATCGCGCCCACCAGCCATATCACTGCGGGCGAATATGCCCGCCAGGCGCGGCAAGTGCTCGAAGAGATCAAAGCGCGGAGCCATTTGCCAATTCTTGTGGGTGGAACAGGACTCTACCTGCGCGCTCTGCTCGAAGGACTTTCTCCCGGCCCGCAACGCTCCGAAGAATTGCGTCGGCGGCTACGCGAACGGGCCGACCAGGGCGGGCCGGGTTATCTTCATCGCATTCTGAGCTGGATGGATCCTGCAGCTGCTGAGGCAATTCATGCCAACGATACGCCTAAGGTCATTCGCGCCATCGAGGTTTGTATAGTCTCACGCCAGAAGATGACGGACCTCTGGCAGCAGCGTGGGCGCGATACGTTGCGTGGCTTCCGCATTCTGCGCTTTGGTCTCGATCCTGATCGCCAGGCGCTATATGAACGCATTAACAGCCGCGCTCAACAGATGTTCGACGATGGACTAATCGAAGAGACGCAGCGGTTGCTTGAGAAGTACGGCAAGGCTGCGGTCCCGCTTTCTTCCCTCGGCTACAAGCAGGCAGCGCAATTTCTGCGTGGGGAACTCACTCGCGAGCAGGCGCTGCACGCGGCGCAGCAAGCGCACCGCAACTATGCCAAGCGACAAATGACCTGGTTTCGCCGAGAGCCGGAGGTTCACTGGTTGCGCGGCTTCGGAGACGCCGCAACAATTCAGCGCGAAGCGGTCGCCACGACGGAAAACACACTGGCCACGGATGAACGCGGATAAATCAGCAGAACTCTGCGCCCGCTATTTCTGCTATCGTTCTGTGCATGCGCCGCACAATTTCTCTGCTGCTCCTCACTTTCGCACTCACCGCCGTAGCGTCGGCCAAAGATAAATACCAACGCCCCGGACCGATTCATCAGACGCACGACGGCGAAAAATGGGCGGAGAAAACCCTGCGCAAACTCACTCTCGAAGAAAAAATAGGCCAGGTATTCATGATCTGGTGCCGCGCCAGTTTTCTCAACGTAGAGAATCCCGAATACCTGCAACTACGCGACGATATGCAGAAGTATCACGTGGGCTCGTTTGCCATGACGGTCCATGTGGATGGACCGTATCTTCTGCGCAGCGAACCCTACGAAGCCGCCGAGCTTCTCAATCGCCTGCAGAGCGACTCAAAACTTCCCCTGCTGTTCGCCGCGGATTTTGAACGCGGCGTTTCGATGCGCCTGATGGGCACCACAGTTTTCCCGCACGCCATGGCTTTTGGCGCGGATGGCAAAGCCGAGGACGCCGAGACTTTCGGCCGAATCTCCGCCGAAGAAGCGCGCGCCATCGGCATTCACTGGAATTTTTTTCCTGACGCTGATGTTAATTCCAACCCTGCCAATCCAATCATCAACACGCGCTCGTTCGGCGAAGATCCCAGGCAGGTGGGAGATCTGGTCGCAGAGTACATCAAGGGTGCCCATGAAGGGGGAATGCTGACCACCGTCAAGCACTTTCCCGGCCACGGAGACACGGCGACGGATTCGCATCTCGGCGTCGCCAGCGTCAATGTTGACCGCGCGCATCTTGATTCCATCGAACTACCGCCTTTTCGTCAGGCCATAGCGGCCGGAGTTGACTCAGTCATGGTTGCGCATGTCACCGTGCCTGCTCTCGACCCCGATCCCAACCACGTGGCAACTATTTCGCCGGCGATCGTTTCGGACCTCCTTGAAAAACAGCTTGGCTTCAAGGGAATCATCGTTACCGACGCCCTCGACATGGCCGGCCTGACGCACCTCTTCGCCAATGACATTGGCCGCGCCGCGGTCGAGTCCTTCAAGGCGGGCAATGACCTGCTACTCATCCCTGCCGATTTCCCCGCATCGTACAACGCCATGCTGCAGGCTGTTCAATCGGGCGAGATTTCGGTGGATCGGCTTGATCGCTCGGTCCTCAAGATCTTGAAAGCAAAGGCGTCTCTGGATCTACACAAGGCACGTCTCGTAGATGTTAACGCGCTTGCAAATGTGGTGGCCAAGCCAGCGAACCTCGCTTTCGGACAGCAGGTCGCCGACGAAGCCGTCACGCTGGTGCGCGACAATGGCAAGGTTTTGCCGCTCAAATCCAAGGGAACCGCGAAGGCCGGCCTTCCGTATACAACACAGGAGGAAACACACAACCGGGTTGTGGTGGTGCTCTTTTCCGACGACGTGCGTACGGACAGCGGGCGCGCCTTCGGCCGCGAATTTCTCGGACGAATTCCCGATGCGCGCTTCATTTACGTCGACCCCCGCACTGCCGCTGGCCTGAGCGACCAGGTGCTAAAAACAGTGGACGAGGCCAGGACTGTGGTCGCCGCCGTGTACGTGATCCCGAATGCAGGAAAGGTGGGAAACACGGTGGCGATGGCAGATGAGACCGGTGCCCTGTTACAGCAAGTGCTCGATCGCGCAGCGGGAAAGACCGCCGTCGTCGCCATGGGAAATCCATATCTTGCGGCGGACTTCCCGAAGATTGAGAATTACATGTGTACTTTTTCCAACGCGTCTGTATCGGAGATAGCAGCAGTCAAGGCTCTCTTTGGGGAAATCGCTATTCGCGGGCATCTTCCCGTGAGCATTCCCAACATCGCCCAGCGGGGCGCCGGCATGCAGCGTCCAGTCCAGCTTGCCGGCGGAGGATCTGAACATGGTAAACAGTAAATTTTCCAAATTGTTTGTCGCTGTGATTTTTCTGGCCGTCTTCTCTTTCCTGCCAGGGTGCAGTGTGAATGTGAAGAAAGAGGCCAACGGACGAGATAAGCAGGTCGATATCAACACGCTTGTCGGCGGCATCCACGTCAGCAAACAGGCAGATGTCTCCGATGTCGGTCTGGCTGTTTATCCCGGCGCCCACATGAAGGAAACAGATTCCGATGGCAGCGACAAGAGCGCCAACGTGAATATTTCGGGCTTCGGTTTCGGAATCAAGGTGGTCGCACTCGAGTACGGGTCCGAGGATGGACCAGCGAAGATTCTATCTTTCTATAAAGACCAGTTGAAAAAGTATGGGAACGTTCTCGAATGCCACACATCCGGACTCAACCTTGATATGGGATCCCACTCTTCTAAGAATGATTCCAGCAAGATTGATTCCAACAAGAATGATTCCAACGAGTTGACCTGCGAAGGCGAACACGGCAACAACGTTGAACTCAAAGTGGGCAGAAAAGACGATCAGCACATTGTGGCGATTCGGCCGGAAGGGAAAGGATCGAGCTTCTCGCTGGTTTATGTGCGCACCCACGGTAAGGAAGCAGAGATTTAGGCACGTGCAAACCAGACGACATCTGAAAAGTATTTCTATCATCCAACACCTCCCTTGATTCCTTGCGCGAGTCAGTCATCGTGCGGTACTTTCAAGCTAGCCCTTCTCTAGCCTTAAATGGAACACCTCTGCCACAAGTGCGGTCTCAACGTCGAGGACGGCAAGCCCTTCTGCTCGCAATGCGGCGCGCCGCAGATTCGTGTGACTGTTCCCGAAGCTCTGGCAGAACCCGTTCTTGCGAGCGATGGAGTCCCATCGCCACCGGAAGCGGGATTGCTACTTCCCGTCATTTCCGCAAGCTCCGTGGCTGAGGGCTGGTCTCGCGACTTGAAACCGTGCGCGCTCGCGGCAGCAGTCGCCGTGATTCTCACGTTCCTTGGTTTGAATCCGTTTGTGGCAGCGCTAGGCGCCGGGTTGTTGGCCGTAGTGTTATCTCGGCGCCGCGTCACAGGAAACCTGATCCAACCTACGACAGGAGTCAGGCTTGGCGCGCTCAGCGGTTTGCTGCTTTTCGGCATGTCCATCATTTTCGAGTCTCTGGCCGTCCTCGTCCTTCACAAAGGCGCCGAACTGCGAAGCGAAATGATGGACAAAATTCAGCAGGCAGCCGCGCGCTATCCCGGTCCTGAAGTTCAGCCCTTCTTGGAGTTTGCGAAATCTCCCGACGGGTTCGCATTCATGATGGCGGGTTCGTTGATTTTCGGGTTGGTGGCGTTCATTGCTCTGGGCACTCTGGGCGGAGCTTTAGGCGCAGCCCTTATGAGACGGCGCGATCGAATGTAGGAGCGGATCGTTCGATCGCTGCAATAATATCTCCTCATCACAATCCATTGGCAGCTCGGCGGTCGGACGCGGTCTGCACCCATTCCAGCATCGGCCTTGCCGCAGGCGGCGTTAGCCGCGTATGATGCACGGTTTGCATTCTTACGCGATGAACAAGCCGGCACGCGGTTCACTCCTCGGCATCGAACACCTGGAGGATAAAGAAATCCTCGGCCTGCTGAGGCTGGCCCGCCGCATGAATCCGCTCAAGGGCCGGCTACTTTTACGCAACAAACGCATCGTGCTGCTCTTCTATGAAGCGTCCACGCGAACTCGATCTTCATTCGAGTTCGCGGCCAAGTCGCTGGGCGCGATTACAACCCTGGTGCAATCTTCGGGATCAAGCATCGAGAAAGGCGAGTCGTTGCTCGATACCGGCTATACCCTCCGTGCGGTGGGCGCGGATGCCATTGTTATTCGCCATCCCGCCGCGGGCGCGCCTCACCTGATGGCAACGCACCTCGACATTCCCATCATCAATGCCGGAGACGGCATGCACGAGCATCCATCGCAGGCCTTGCTCGATGCTTTCACCATCCTGAAGCACAAAAAATCCTTCAAGGGTTTGCGGGTTGCGATCATCGGAGACATCTACCACAGCCGCGTTGCGCGGTCAGCATGTCACCTGCTAACGAGGTCTGGTGTGAAGGTCACGCTTTGCGGTCCGCCTGAACTCGTACCGGAAGTCGCTATCACCCTCGCCCCCGGACTTAACATCGCTCGTCACATCGAAGAGGCCCTGCGCGGTGCTGATGTCATCATGCTTTTGCGAGTGCAGCAAGAGCGCCTCGCCGGGATGAAGATGAACTTGCAGGATTACATAGCGCGCTACCAGATGACGCTTTCGCGGCTCAAGCTAGCCAAGCGCGATGCCATCGTCATGCATCCGGGGCCGATCATCCGTGGCCTTGAACTAACATCGGAAGTGGTCGACGGTCCGCAATCCGTGATCGTGGATGAAGTTCGCAACGGAGTTCCCATGCGCATGGCGATTTTGGCGCGGGCATTGGGCAGGGTGCAGTAGCGGGCCGAATGAGGAATCGAGTAAGAACCGAGATCGACGTGAATAACCGAAAAGAAAACAAAAGCATTCTGATCAAAGGTGGGCACGTGATCGATCCGGCGGCGAAGATTAACACGCCTATGGACATTCTTCTGCGCGACGGACGCGTTGCCGAGATCGCGCTGCCCAACAAAGTGCGAGGCGGCGCGGACGAGAAGTTCAATGCGCGCGGACTCGTCGTTGCGCCGGGATTTATCGATCTGCACGTCCACTTGCGAGAACCCGGACAAAGCTACAAAGAAACAATCGCCAGCGGCACTGCCGCTGCCGCGGCAGGAGGCTTTACTTCAGTTTGCACCATGCCCAATACCGCGCCCGTCGTCGACACGGACGAGTGGGTCGCGTGGCTGCGCAATCCTGAACGCGGAGCCGTAGTCAATGTCTTTCCCATCGCCGCCGCTACTCACAGTTCGCGCGGTGCGGCGCTCACAGACTTTGCCGCCTTGCAGCAGGCCGGCGCTGTCGCCGTTACCGACGATGGCAAGCCCATCCTCGAAGATGAAATCATGCGCGCGGCCTTGCGCCTTGGAGCCGGGTTGAACCTGCCGGTTGTGCAGCACGCGGAAGACACGCGCCTTACCGAGCATTGCTCCATGCATGAAGGTCCTACCAGCTTTCGTCTCGGCCTTCGCGGCATGTCGGCGGCCGCGGAAGCGAGCATCGTGGACCGCGATGTTCATCTCGCGCAGCAGATTCGCGAATCGCGGCTGCATGTGGCGCATCTTTCTACTGCCGAAGCGCTCAAGGCCGTGCGCCGCGGCAAGCGTGCGAAAGCCCGCGTCACTTGCGAAGTCACGCCGCACCATTTCACTCTGCTCGACGAAGACGTGGGCGAATACAACACAAATTTCAAGATGAACCCGCCGCTGCGCTCGGCTGGCGATCGCGAAGCTATTCTGGTCGCGCTCGCCGACGGCACGGTCGATGCCATCGCCACCGACCACGCCCCTCACGCCTTGCACGAAAAGCAAGTCGAGTTCGAACGCGCTGCTTTCGGTATCACTGGCCTCGAAACCGCATTGGCACTGGCGATTACGCAGTTGCACGGCAAGAACAAGATTCCGCTGGCGCGAATCGTCGAGCTTTTCACCGCTGGTCCCGCGCGCGTCTTTGATCTCCGCGGTCGTGGTTCGCTGGCACGCGGCAATTTCGCCGATGTCACCCTTTTCGATCCCAAGAAGCGCTGGACGTTCGAAGCCGCCAAGTCGCGGTCGTTGTCACACAACACTCCATTTGACGGTTGGCAGTTTACGGGGAAAGTGGTGGCGACGATTGTCGGTGGTAGGTTTATGTACCGCGCGGACTGATCAACTCAAAATCCTCATCCTCTTCCCCGCCCTCCCCAGCACCTCCAGCGCCTGCTGCAATTCTTCGTTGGTGTGCGTCGCCGTCATAATCGTGCGAATACGCGCTTTGCCTTCGGGAACCGTAGGGAAGGCGATGCCGGTGCCGAGGACGCCTTCTTTGAACAATTCACGGGAGAAGTCCATGGTGAGTTTGCCATCGCCGATGATAATCGGCGTGATCGGCGTCTCGCTGGCCGGAGTGGCGCGGCCGCCGATGTCGAACCCGAGAGTCCCAAGTTCTTTTTTCCAGAAGCGCGTGTTCTCCCAAAGTTTCTCGATGCGCTCCGGTTCATTCTCCAGGACGTCGAAAGCCGCGATGCACGTCGCCGCTACCGACGGCGGATGCGACGTCGAAAACAAAAACGGCCGCGCCCGGTGATAAAGAAAGTCGACCAAATCGCGCGTGCCGCAGACGTATCCGCCTAGCGCGCCGATAGCCTTCGACAAAGTCCCAACCTGAATATCGACGCGCCCGTGCACATTAAAGTGGTCAATCGTGCCGCGGCCGTTGCGACCCAGAACCCCGGAGGCGTGCGCGTCGTCGACCATCATAATGGCGCCGTATTTTTCCGCCAGATCGCACAGTCCAGGCAGCGGGCCGATATCGCCATCCATCGAGAAAACGCCGTCGGAGATTAGCAGCTTCTTGCCCGGTTCGTCTTTCACGCTGGCGAGTTGTTCTTCCGCATGAGCAACATCTTTGTGCCGGAAAACCAGAATCTTTGCCTTTGACAAACGCGCACCATCGATGATCGAAGCATGGTTCAGAGCATCCGAGATGATGAAATCATCCTTGCCCAGCACCGCTGACACCGTGCCCGCATTGGCTGCGAAGCCTGACTGGAAAACCACGCAGGCCTCCACATTTTTGAAGCGCGCGATCTTTTCCTCCAGTTCCATGTGTATCTTCATGGTCCCGGCAATGGTGCGCACCGCTCCCGATCCCACGCCATACTTGCGCGTGGCCTCAAGCGCCGCCTCGCGCAGCTTGGGATGCGTGGTCAATCCCAGATAATTATTCGATGCGAGGTTGATGACTCTCTTGCCGTCGAAAGTGCAGACTGGCGCCTGTTCATCCTCCAGCACCCGCAGCTTGAAATGCGTGCCCTTGGCTTTAAGTTCATTGAGCTGTTCGGTGAGATAAGAGAGTGGGTTGGTGCGGGTTCCAGTCGTCATAAAAAAACCTTGCCATAGACTATCGCGAATTTGCACGAATCAAAGGCGGCCGTGACAATGAAAGCCAGCTAAAACATAATCGGATTCCCGGTCGCAATGCTGGCCTCGCAGAGCTCTTTCATATTGTTGAAGAACTCCTTTTCCGAGTCGGCCAGAATGTCGCTGGAATGGAGCACAGTGTTCACTTCTTTCAGCAGCGCGGGCGATTGTTTGACGGGAATCCAATCCCCGGTGTGGGTTCCGTCGTAGAGAACTTTTTCCAGCAGAATGGGAAACCGCGGTCCCGGAGTTCCCTGCAAGGCGCGCAGAAAGCTGCGCAGATTCTTTACCCGAGTAATATTGCCGAGAAACATGGATAGAAGATATCCCTCGTGCTCGCACGAACCGGAAAGCCACTGGTCGTGAGCCTCCCATTCTTCCTCTGAGGGATCGCCGGTTAAAACCGGCTCTCCAGACTCGTCGAAGCTGAGCCGGTCGGGGAACGGGTGTGGTTTGGCCTTGCCTTCGCGAATGCAAGTGCATCGAACGAACGCATCGAGGCTCACGCGTTTACCTCCGTTGGCAAAACTTCGTCCGACAAGTTCTCGGGCTGAAACATTCGTGGGCAAAGGTGCCCGCGCCACACCATCAAGTCGCTATCAGCGCACGCCATTCGGATATACCAATATTTTACTTGCCTCGCCGGTCTTCAGGCGTTCCATCGCTTTCGAAAAGTCTTTCATGGGGATGCGGTCAGTGATCACGGGATGCAGGTCGAGTTTGCCAGCCTTGAGCAGTGCAGTCATCTGGTACCAGGTCTGATACATGCGGCGTCCGTTGATGCCCTGCACTGTGATGCCCTTGAAAATAATGTCTTCGGAGAAATTCAGCGAGATGGGCTTTGAGGTGAGCCCGAGAAGAGAGATCCTTCCGCCCCGCCGCACGATATCAAAGGCTGTGCGAATCGAGTCGGGATGGCCGGCCATCTCGAGCACCACGTCCACACCCAGCCCGCCCGTTTTTTCCATCACAATGGCACTGGCTTTTTCTTTCGAGGGGTCGATCACGTAATCGGCCTTCATCTCGCGCGCGATCTTTCGCCGGTGCTCGTTTACTTCAATGGCGAAGACATTGGTCGCGCCTGTGGCCCTTGCCACTGCAATAGCAAACAGGCCGATCGGCCCGCATCCTGTGATGGCAACGGTTTTCGCCGCGATTTCGCCTGCCAGCACCGTATGAACCGCATTGCCCAGGGGGTCCAGGATCGATGCGTATTCCTGCGGGATAGCGGGATCGAGTTTCCATATATTCGATTCCGGAATCACGACGTATTCGGCGAAGGCGCCGTCAGCATCCACGCCGATGATCTTTACGTTCTGGCAAATATGAGCTTCCCCGGTGCGGCATTGCAGGCACTTGCCGCAAGCTACGTGCATCTCGGCGGAAACGAAGTCGCCTTCCTTCACGCTCGTGACTTCATCCCCGAATGCCGCCACTTCGCCGCAGAACTCGTGCCCCGGGATCAGTGGAGGGTGAATCCGGTTCTGCGCCCAACGGTCCCAGTTGTAGATGTGAAGGTCAGTACCGCAGATCGATGCGACCTTCACTTTCACCAGCACATCGGAGCGACCGAAGGCGGGAATCTTGACTTGCCGGATCTCCGCGCCCGGCGCGGCTTCCGGCTTGACCACAGCAAGCATTGTGGAGGGCATGAAGGCTACCTTATGAATTCCTGATCAGGCACAAAACATTTGATTCTAGCACCGCGCCGGGAAGTAGGATGCATTCCCGGAGTTAATTCTCCGCCGACCTTGTGACAGTTACAATCGTCCAATTGCGGAGCCCTCCGACAGGCCGCCGGTGGCTGGGGCCGCCATCGAACGCACGCATCATTCTGTCGACTACGTTTCCGCCTGCGTCCGAATTCCATATCCTGGGTACATGATCGTGCACAACATCGGCGAGGGGCCGAAGATGGAAGATGTGCTCTTCCACTGGAAGATCACTGGTCACTACCGCTATTTTGGGCCGGGCTTCTAGTACCAGAAACGCTTACCGCTCTGGCGGCAGTCCTCTGTTGGCCTTGGGCCCCGCGATCTTGAATTCTTCCGACTTGCCCCGAGGAATGCTCAGGGTCTTCCACTCATCAGAACGTAGATGCTTGCACAAGAAGACGATCTGCCCGGTGTGCTGCGCGTAGTGCGCGATCTGCCGGTTGATGGCCTGAAGCGCTGTATGTGGTTCACCGCGAATGGTGACGGTTCGCATCACATCTTCAGGTTTAAGCGCTTCAATCGCCCCAAGCACGCAGCTCCAACCTTCTTCCCACCACTTCATCACGTCCGCGCGAGTCGTAGCCGGGTTCAGTTCGAATTCGCGATCGCGAAAGCGGTCGGGCTTTTCGCCGTCGCTGGTGAGGAAGTCCGTGAAGCGGGAGCGCATGTTTCCAGCAAGGTGTTTCACCAGAATGGCGACTGAGTTCGCTTCCGGATCGATGGTCACAAAGAAGTCTTCATCGCGAAGCTGCGCCATCGCGCCTTCGGCCATGCGCTTATGGCCGCGAAACTGGCGCCGCGCTTCGTCGAGATAATGAGAAGCTATATCTGTCATAAAAACTCCCATTTCTATGAATCTAGAGGCTGCGAGAGAATCTCACTTCGCAACAACCAGGCCCCATCCTCCGCCACCCGGCGATTCAATCCTGATGCGTTCGCCCGCTTGCAGGCGCGTGCTGAACTTTCCCGGCATCTCTTCGACTAGGCCTCCATTACGGATAATGCTGGCCTTTCCTGGCGCACCCGCCTCGCCTCCGGCCAAACCCCAGGGCCCGCTCGAACGCCGATCGGCAAGCAGGGTGAGTTCGCAGTCGGCGAACACTTCAATCTCGCGAATAATCCCATCTCCACCTCGATGTTCTCCGCGTCCGCCGCTATTTGGGCGCAGCGAGTATTGCCGTACCCGCAGGGGATAGGCATACTCCAACGCCTCCGCAGGAGTGTTCAGCGAATTCGTCATGTGTGTGTGCACGCCAGAAACGCCCCTCTTTGTCGGCCGTGCGCCCATTCCGCCGGCGATGGTTTCGTAGTAAGCAAATGGTTTGCCGGCGCGAGGATCAATTCCGCCAATGGTGAGATTATTCATCGTTCCTGAAGCCGCTGCGGGAATCCGATCAGCAATGGCTTGCGCCAGAGCAAGCAGTAGCACGTCCACAATGCGTTGTGAAGTTTCGACGTTGCCACCGGCCACGGCCGCGGGTGGTAGCGCGTTTACAACGGTCCCCGCCGGGGCGATCACACGGATAGGCCGCATCAGGCCGGCGGTTGCGGGGACTTCATCCGCCAGCAAACAACGGAAAACGTAGAAGCACGCAGAGTAGGTAATCGCTTCGACCGCGTTTATGCTGCCAGCCACTTGAGGATCGCTCCCCCTGAAGTCGACTGTTACCGGATGTCGCAGAACTCCCTCGGGCGAGCTCAGAACCGGCCCACTTTCGCTCGACTCTCGCTTCAATCCGACGCTCATCGTCACCGCGATCCTTACCGGCTTGTCGGCGATGCCGTCATTGTCCAGAAAATCCTCGGCGCGATATGTACCCGCCGGAACTCGCTGTAGAAACGCGCGCATCAACTCTTCGGAGTATTCCATTAGGCCCCGGGCCGCATTCTTGACCCGCTCGGCTCCGTATCGCGCGCATACTTCCCGAAGTCGTTGGGCTCCAGTGTGGCAAGCAGCGAGTTGCGCGCCAAGATCGCCTTCGCGTTCTTCGGGCGTGCGGACATTGTGGAGCAGGAGCGCCAGCACATCGCGATCGATCACGCCCGCTCGCACGATACGTACTGGAGGAATGCGGAATCCTTCCTGATAGATCTCGCGGCATAGCCCCATCGAACCGGCGTAGGCACCGCCGACGTCGGCGTGATGAGCTCGCGACGCTACGTAGAATTCTGGACTGTTCCCGCCTTTTCGCGGTCGACGATCACTTCCTTTGGCTTTCATGGCAGATCCAGGCCACAGGTAAACCGGCGCGACCAGGGTAATGTCGGGAAGATGCGTTCCACCACAAAAGGGATCGTTCAACAGCACCATGTCGCCCGGGTCCATCTTGCGGGCGGCAATGGCCGCCCGCACCGACATTGGCATTGAACCCAAGTGCACTGGCATGTGATCGCCCATGGCGATGACTTCACCGGTACGGTCGAAGACGGCACAGGAATAATCGCGCCGCTCTTTGATGTTGGGGGAGAATGCCGTGCGCCGCAGCGCTGCTCCCATCTCCTCGGCGATCGAGTGGAAGAGATTCTTGAAGATTTCTAGGTCCACCGGGTCGCGCCGCATGAGAGGAAGTTTACCGGAAGGAACCGCGAACGTGCGTCAGCGTCAGAATTCCTCTCGCAACTGCAAATTTATGTTGACAGCATGTTAACAGTACCTCAATATCTTGGACTAAGGATGCTGCCTCTACAATAAGTTGGGTGGCATTACGCTTTCGGGCCCAGTACTCAGAACCTTTGCAAGGGAAAATCGTTCACGGAGGAACCTTCATGGCAACGAAAAAGAAGGCAAAAAAGAAGAAACACTAACCGTCTGCGAAACGATACTTCGCACGGGCCGAGAACTTCAACCAGCCTCTCAGGAGAAGCACCTCTTGAGAGGCTTCTTAGTTTCCTTGGAAAGTACATATGGTCGTGCGTTCGAATTCGTCTTTCTAACCATGTGTCGGCCCGCTTACTGCCTGACAAATTCTGTGGCTTCAAAATTCTGCACATCAGTCCCGCGTGTGTCACAATATTGACCGTGAATCGTGGACAGCCGGGCCTGACCAGCCTGGAATGAGCGCGGAAAAAAATATGACTCCTAGGAAGAGCGTCGACAAGAATAAGAGGGATGAAATTTTTATTCCTGACAAGCTGTACTTCCGCATTGGCGAAGTGGCAACCCTTTGCCGCCTGCCCGCCTATGTTCTGCGCTTCTGGGAGAGCGAGTTCCCGCAACTGAAACCCGTCAAGAGCAGCACCGGACAACGCATGTACCGCAGGCGTGACGTGGAAAGTGTTCTGCGTATCAAACAATTGCTCTACGATCAGGGTTTTACTATCGTCGGCGCGCGTCAACAATTGCGTTCGGAGGCGAAAACCGAGAAAGGGCAGACCGCGATTCCATTTCCTTCACAATCGCCTGCCGAAATGCAGCGCATTCGGCAGGGTCTGCGCGAGATACTGAATTTGCTATCTGCGCGCCGTACTGGCTGATTTCAATCCCTGGCGATAACCGGACAATATTTTGCAGCGGGAAGGCTGATCGGTCAAAGAATGATCGGTCGCAGTCGGCCGCCGGAGGGATTGTTTGGATTGCCTGACGTGCGCTGGCTCGTTTGATCGCTTCTCCTGCTTGTCTCTAGGCCACGCGCTCCGGACTACCCTTCTTGATCTTGCCCGCATTCGCTGCGTCGATGCGAATGCGGCTCACGCGGGCAGTTTCCTGAATCAGGTCGTTGGTGACGCGAGCCCCATCGCCCGCCATTACCGACCCTGCGGCTAAAGCAAAACGCAGCGCGTCTGCCTGATCCTCGAAATACAGAATGACTTGCCCGGACATAGGAATTCTCCCGAGTTTGAACTATGGTCAACTGCCGTCTGGAAAGATCTTCGACGATGGCGCGCCGATGAACTTGATTCAGGTCGAGCTTTTTATGATTGTCGGGGAATGACGCTTCCGCTCAAAGTGCTTTTCTTGGTTCGTGCTCTAACGGTTGTGGAGAACCCACACCGGAATTGATGTTGCCCACATCGGTTGCCCACATAGAAATCATTCCCATCGGCCGCTTCGCGGCGGTTTGAGCTATATAGCACTAAGCCGGGTAGCGATGCCACACCAGCCTATCTTTAGCCCTTGTTCCGATGTAGTTGCGGAATGTGCTATAGAGGTCTATACTCGCCGCGCTTGTAATTTTAGCCGGAAGGATACTTTTATGAAACCTGTTCTCTCGCAGCGCATGTCGCAGGCTTTGCCGATCGGATTGTTCCTAACCGTGGTGCTCGCATACGGCATGCCCGGCTTCGCCGGCGACACGCACGACCGCAATCAAGATAAAGGCGCCAGAAAGATTCTTGCAGGCTATTTCGAGGAGTGGAGCATTTACGCCGCGAACTACAACGTGGCCAATCTTCAAAACAATGGCGTCGCGGGCGACATCACGCATCTCATTTACGCCTTCGGCAATGTTGCCCCCGTCACCGGCGCACCCAATGCTCAATGCCAGCTTGCCGACACCTGGGCTGATTACCAGACCCCTTATCTTCCCTCGGTTAGCGGCGTACCCTATCCCGGGCCGCTGTATGGCAACTTCGCCGCGCTTCTGCAACTCAAGCAGCTTCATCCCAACCTGAAGATCATGATTTCTCTCGGAGGCGCCTCGAGTGCGAACGCCGCAGGCTTTGCCTATGCCGCCACCACCCCGGAACTACGCTCGGAGTTGGCTGCTTCCTGTATCGACTTGTTTGTCAACGGCAATATCGCGCCGGGGATATCCGCCCCGGACCTGTTTGACGGTATTGATATCGACTGGGAATTTCCCTCCGCCGCCGACAAGCGCAACTTCACGCTTCTGCTGCAGGAATTCCGCCACCAACTCGACGCGCTCGGCAAAGCCAATCATCGCCACTATCTCCTCAGCATCTTCGCCCCGGCCGGCTCCCAGAACTACTCGAACATCGAACTCGCAAACGTAGCCACCCAACTCGATTTCTTCAACTTGCAGGGTTATGACTTGAATGGCACGTGGGAGACCGTCACCAACCACGCGGCCTCGCTTTTCGATTCACGGCAAGATCCTAATTCAGGCCAAGGCCTGTATGACGATGCAGTAGTCAGCGCTTATCTGAGGGCTGGCGTACCCGCCCGCCAACTCGTACTGGGCGTGCCCCTCTATGGCTATGGTTGGATCGGGGTTCCCAACGCGAATGCAGGCTTGTACCAGACTTCAACAGGACCAGCACCCTCGCCCACGGGCGACACTCTCGAAACGCCAGGAGTCGCCACCTTGCTTACGCTCCAAAGCCTAACTGGATTTGATCATCACTACGATTCCAAGAGAGTCGCGCAATGGATCTATGATCCGGCAACTCTGACGTTCTGGACCTTCGACGATCCATCCATCGCCTGGCAGAAGGCGCTGTACGTCGACTTTCGTGTCCCCGGCGGACTCGGAGGAGCCTTTATCTGGGCCTTCAAAGATGATGACGCCAACGGCACGATGGTAAAGACCCTGGCATTCGGCCTGGGACGACACTAGCCTGCCGAAGTTGAGCCGGGTTGCGGGCGTGAGCGGAGCGGGAGTCCGCTGGCGAAATCCCGAGCGCAGTTTGCGAGGGACCTCAAGACGAATGGTCGGGACGGGCAGATTTGAACTGCCGACCCCTCGCACCCCAAGTTGAGCCGTTTAGCGGGCGTGACCCTGAGCGACTGCGAAGGGGAGAGTCCGCTGGCGAAATCCCGAGCGCAGTTTGCGAGGGACCTTAAGATGTATGGTCGCGACGGGCAGATTTGAACTGCCGACCCCTCGCACCCCAAGTTGAGCCGTTTAGCGGGCGTGACCCTGAGCGACTGCGAAGAGGAGAGTCCGCTGGCGAAATCCCGAGCGTAGTTTGCGAGGGACGACCTCAAGACGAATTGGTCGGGACGGGCAGATTTGAACTGCCGACCCCTCGCACCCCAAGCGAGTGCTCTACCAGGCTGAGCCACGTCCCGACTAGAAAGGAACCCGCTGCTTCGCATCCGCAGCGGATGGGGTTAACTCAAAGATTTTACCACCAGCGGCACGGTCCCGACGGACCTGGATACGATTTTGGCTACAAATTGCACGACACGGGGAGGGGATTCAATCCAGGAGCAAACTGGAAATCGAGCGGAGTCGTAATCAGCACCCGCAGCTTGATGCGAGTCAGCGTGCCTGTTTTGTCAGTCTTATAAGAAGAAACAGTAACTCTGAGCGATCCCTTCCGCGCGCTATCCACCGCGCTCATAAAATCGGACACCGCCTTGTCCGGGTCTGAGGTCTGGTAAGACCGCAGTACGTTGCCGATCAGCGCGGAAACCCGTTCGTAGCCGGACCGATCAAGAAGGAAACGCATCTCATGCGGATGACCCAAAGAGGAGTTGACACTCTCCCCGTATCCCGCCCCGAGGGTCTGATTTGGATTCTCCCGTAGGGGCAGGTTCACCGGATAGATGTAATCATTCGAGGCCGCCTCCGCCGGAACGATGTCAAGGAACCAGCCCGGTTCTTTTTCGCTCCTTACCCGAAACAGCAAGCCCCCTCCCAACTCGACCTGGAAGTCGTGATGGACGTCGAGCGCTACTTTGAAAACAACGGATTGGCACGAAGGGGCCGGTTGTGCCTGAGCCTCGATCGCCGCAAACACGCACGCAGAGATTAAAGCGGCCAACAACATTTGACGACTACCCCCGATGGACATGCCTTTGCGTCAACCTTTTCTCCGTTTGCGTTTAGTAACAGGTCTGTCTTCCAGAATGGCAAACTGAATTTTCTTCTCCATCGGATCGATGCGGTCAACGATAACGCGAATCCTTTGTCCCAGGCTGTAAGTCTTGCGCGAGCGCTGGCCAATAATCTGGCGCGTGTTCTCCTGGTATGTGTAGAAATCGTCGGTAAGCGTGTTCAGCGGGACCAGGCCTTCTACAAACAAATCGGTGAGCTCGACGAAGAAGCCGAATTTAGTCACGCTGGTAATGAGCCCGTCAAAGTCTTCGCCTACCCGGTCCTGCATGAACTTGGCCTTCTTCCACTCCATCAGTTCGCGCTCGGCCTCATCGGCGCGCCGTTCCGATTGGCTGGACTCTTCGGCGATCTCGTGGAGTTCCTCGATCGAGATCGGCCCGTCCAGAGGCTCCAGCGCTTCCCGGTGCGCGGCATGGTCGCGGCGTTTGGACCATGGCGAGTGTCCGCTTTTAGCATCCTGCGTGCCTATGACGCTAGTGGAGGTGATCGGGAAAACTCCAACTGGAATTTCGCCATCATGTTTTTCTGCCGAGTTGCGTAGCACATCTTTCAAAATTCTGTGCACGATCAAGTCTGGATAGCGGCGGATCGGCGACGTGAAGTGCGTGTAGCTAGTCGCAGCCAGAGCGAAGTGTCCGAGGTTCTCTTCCGAGTACCGCGCCTGCTTGAGCGAGCGCAGCATGAGGTAACTCAAAATGCGTTCTTCCGGCTTTCCCGCGATTTTGGCCGCCAGCTTCTGATACATGCGCGGCGTAATGTGTACATCCTTAGGAATTTCAATGGCGGGAACATGCTTGCCGGTACCGCGCGCAGCACGGCGATCGGACTTGAACTGCACGCGATGAATAGGCAGAGCGCCCACGCCGAGCGAATACCCGAAGGTCGCGGCGATAACCTCAAAATCATAGACCCGCTTGGCGTCCGGCTTCTCGTGAACTCGATATAAAGATGCGATGCGCTTCGATTCGAGATACTGCGCGACGCATTCGTTGGCTGAAAGCATGAATTCTTCAATGAGTCGATGCGCGATGTTGCGCTCCGAGCGCGTGATGCTTTTCATCAAGCCGAATTCGTCGAACTCGATCACCGGCTCAGGCAAATCGAAGTCAATTGACCCCCGGCGCTGACGTTTGCGGTTCAAAATCATCGCCAGGTCGCGCATGAGCTCGAATGTTGGCACCAGCGGCGCGTAGCGTTCGCGCGCGGCCGCATCGCCTTCGA
The DNA here is from genome assembly GCA_963842075.1 of uncultured Acidobacteriota bacterium. Taxonomy (GTDB): domain Bacteria; phylum Acidobacteriota; class Terriglobia; order Terriglobales; family Acidobacteriaceae; genus Sulfotelmatobacter. The sequence goes on from CAWJFA010000034.1 coordinate 214,718, forward strand.
TCACGTCGTTCACAGCCGTGTATGTCATGCGCTCAGCCGAACGGATCACACCTTCCGACAACTCGTAGCCGACGATCTCCCCATGCGGATCGATTTGCATGACGCACGACAGCACCAGCCGGTCAAGATGTGGGCGCAGGCTGCATAGGTCGGTCGATAGCTCCAGCGGCAACATGGGCACAGCGCGGTCCGGGAAATAGACGCTGGTGCCGCGCAGCCGCGCCTCCTGGTCGAGCGCGGAGCCGGGCGTGACGTATTGCGCCACATCGGCAATATGGACTTGTAATTCGAAATTGCCATTAGTAAGACTGCGAACCGTAACGGCATCGTCGAAGTCACGCGCAGTTTCGCCATCGATGGTGACGATAGGCAGCGCGCGAAAATCGCGGCGGCGGCGAAGCTCTTGCGCCGGAATAACCGCAGGAATGTTCTGCGCCTCCTCAAGCGTTGCTGCGGGAAAGTGGTGCGGCAGATGAAACTTGCGGATGATAATTTCGACATCGACCCCGAAGTCGTCTTCCCGGCCAAGGATTTCCACCACGCGGCCGCGCGGATTCTGCGTGGGCGTGGGCCAGTCGGTTATTTCAACGTCGACCACCACGCCTTCGAGATCGTCCCATCCGGAGTGCCGTGCGGCTTCATCACCCAGTACGCGGTCGACGCTTTTTCTAGGTCGCGCCGAGGCTGGCGACACTACACTCAAATCCGGATATTCCATTCCAGCCGGAATCATCACGTCCTGCGCGATCTTGCTGTCGATGGGCTTCACAGAGTTATGGCGGGCGCCATAGTGAAAAATTCCGACCACGGTGGGATTGGCGCGCACCACAGGTCGAACGATGCGGCCTTCCGCGCGTCCATCGGGACGCGTCGCGACAATGTCGACCAGCACGCGATCGCCGTGCATGGCATTGCCGATGGCGTGCGGCGGAATAAAAATATCCCCCGCCATGCGCGCCTTGAGAGAGGGGCTCAGCGAACTCGCGTCGGGAATGACAAAGCCGAAGCCGTCGCGATGCATGGTGAGGCGTCCCACAATCAGATTCTTTTCGGCTGCAGGTTGGGGCAAGGCGTAGCGGTCTGAATTGATCTGCACCAGTTCCCCCGCTGCCACCAGCTTCTGTAGATGCGAGTCGAGTTCTCCGCGCGTGTCTCCGTGTAATCCCAGCTCGCGAACCAGCTGCTTGAACCCGGCAGCCCGCTTAGGCTGGCGCGCAATGTGTTTGAGGATGGTTGAATCTGAGAGCATGAGCTATCGGCCATCAGCCGTTCAGGTTTCAGCATAACCCACAGCACGAGCCTTACGCTCACTTCGCTGGCGGCGGCAGCGCCGAGATATCCAGATTGTGCATTACGATGATCTCCCAACGCCCCGCATTCTTCGCCATCACAAAATTCAATAGTCCTTCTCTGTCGGGCCTGGGGTTGCCTTGCGCATCCATCGCGCCTGTCATTTTCCAATGCACATCGACGGCCGCGACATCGGCGCGAATGAAGCGCGTCTTGATATCGGTGTACTCCTGGTGACTCTTGCTAAAGATTGAGGCAAAGACGGGCGCATGGAAATCTTCAATCTTTGCGCGGCCGCTCGCGCCGCTGCCTCGCCAGTTCGTAAAATCCGCGTCTTCGGAAAACAGGGCAGCAAATGCCTTGGCGTCGTGACGGTTCCATGATTCCATGAACCGGTCCATCACCGCCTGGATGGCGTGCTCATCCGTCTCCCCATCGTTCTGAGTTGCCAGCAGAAGGGGAAATACGAAAATGCAAATCGCGAGAATCCTCATTCTCACCCCCGATTGAGTTGAGCTACCAGGTGTCTCCGCCGTCCCGCGGCGGCCAAGCGCCGAGAGCCCGGCGGATCATTGCAATCTGGCCAATGTGATAGCTGTTGTGAGCGACCAATTGCCACAGAACCGCATCGAGTGTCGCGGCACGCTCCTGGTGGCTGGTGTGTGTGGGTTCGATTTGGCGTTCCAGTTCTTCGGGAGAAGAATCTGCAAGGTCCGCCGAATGGTTGATCAGCGCGGCAAATCGTTTTGTCAATTCATCCCATTCGTGAGCATCCCCCGGCGTCGGATTCGAGGGAAAGCTTTCTGAATTATGCGCTGGATACGGCGGACGCTTACCGGCAATGCGCTGGAGATCGTAGTCCATCCAATAGTTCATATGAAAGACAAGCTGTCCGATCGAGTGCGGAAAGCCGGCGACTTGGCGTGCCGCCAAGTCTGCGGAAATATCCTCGACACACGCGATGGGGTCGGCGTGAGCGCCCTTGCCGTGGAGCAGTTCTGTCATTACACGTGACGGCATGAGATTCGCGCTCTTAGCGTCCCGCGAAATATTTACTTTCCAGAATACCGCGGTGATGCAACTCATGCCCCGCGATGATGTAAGCCAGCGCCCGCACGCTGACTTCATTTTTGTTCGCTATACCACGCCGCAGCCAGGCCGCTTCGTCGAGATTGCGCAGCAGCGAGAGGGTGGCGCGGCGCACGGCGATGAACTCTTCCACCAGATCGGCAAGTGGACGATTCGCAAACGGACCATTGCGCACGTAGTCGTCCTGCTCAAAGCCTTCGAGAGGGGTGGCGTCGGCGCGCGCAATCCGCAGGGCGCGGTAGGCGAAAACACGTTCGGAATCGCAGACGTGGCCGAGCATCTCCTTGGCGCTCCATTTCCCCGGTGCATAGCGGAAGTCGCCGTCCTCTTCGTCGCGGCCGGAGAGCAGAAGCATCGTCTGCCGGCGTTGCTGGTCGAGCGCACTGAGAATTTCCTCGCCCTGAACCAGAGCGATATAGCGATCATAGTAAGGCGCGTACTCTCCTGGCTGAGGCCGGGCAACGCTAAAGGCTGGGGAGTTGACCAGGGCTGGTTCGGACATGTTTCGCTCCAAAACGGGCTTATTCGAATCTTCGAGCCAAAAGCATACTCTAAATTCTCAGGAACGGCAGAGCCAGGCCTCCTTTCACGGGAGTCCTTACACGGTAAGAGTGCCGAAATGACGGGTTCAGAGACTTGGGCCGATTCACTCTCAAGCACTCGAAAGTACGTACCAAGCTTGCAAACTCAGTTGAAAATAAAGGTTTTCCACAGCACTCAATTTGAGACGGCGGAGTACAATTTCATTTGGTCACGCAAGTGCGGCACGTGATCCCAATCCCAACGAGGAAAGGAACTTTGTAACCCATGTGGAAGCCGACGAATCAGCCTACGACCCCTGGCCGGCCAGCAGAGCCGGAGCGTCCAACCATGTCTAGCCCGAGTGCGCCTGCAACTATGGCGAGTGAACCCGCCGTTTCCCCGCGTCCGGCGACCACTACCACTACTACTGCGGACCAGGCCACCATCGGCAAGTCGCTGGTAATCAAGGGCGAGGTGACTGGATCTGAGTCTCTCTACATTGATGGCCGGGTGGAAGGTTCGATCAGTCTGGCGGGAAACCGCGTCACTATCGGTCGCAACGGAGTAGTCGCCGCCAATATCAATGCCCGCGAGATCGTCGTATTGGGCAAAGTGCGCGGCAATATCACCGCCAGCGACCGCGTGGATATCCGCAGCGATGGCTCGCTCACCGGCGATGTTGTCGCGGCGCGTATTTCCATCGAAGACGGCGCTTATTTCAAAGGCGGCATCGACATCCGCAAGGGCGGCCAGCCCACGCAGCAGAAGGCCAACGGCGAGGATAAGGGCGTTCCAGTACCGGAGCCGGCCGCGGTTGGCGCGCGCGCGTAGCTTTTGCTGCAAGCGTTTTGTACACCCTAGGGTTTCGTCAGGAGATCAGCGGCGGAGTTCGCAGGAATTGCGAATGCCGCCGCTTTGTCTTGAGCGCGCGTCAGTCGTTGTACTTGTGAGTCCCACAGGTTAGTTGCTCCCGCTGACGCGCCCGCAGTACCATGATTCCACAGATTTTTTCGTCAACTTGGGCTGCGCGTTTGCTTTTGTGTGCTTCAACCTGGCCGCGCATCGTGACCGATCCTGAATTCTGCAAAAGGGAGAAGTGCGTTTTGATCGATTTGGGTCCCCGTTTTCGAGTTCTGCTACTCGGTTTTTGTAACCTGTTTGTTGTGGCTGGCGCTCTCGCGCCCCTGCGGGCCGATACCAGTGCTTTTGATTTGATTGGCCCAAAGGTCGGCGTCCGCGTTCAACGGGAGGGACATTCCCTCCCCATTTCAGAAGTACCCAATCTTCAAGTCGGAGATCGGTTGTGGATCCATCCCGACATGCCGGAGACTCAATCCGTTCGTTATGTGATGGTAGTGGTGTTTCTGCGTGGCGCGACCAACCCTCCTCCAGACTCGTGGTTTACCCGCGTTGACGCCTGGACCAAGCCGGTTCGCGACGAAGGTATTTTCATCACCGTTCCCGACGGAGCCGAGGAAGCGATTGTGTTCCTTGCGCCGGAAACGGGTGGCGCGTTCAGTACCCTGCGTAACGCCGTTCGGGGCAAGCCAGGCGCATTCGTACGGGCTGCACAGGATTTGGATCAAGCCAGCCTTGACCGTCAGCGTTTGGAAAAATATCTCGATTCCGTGCATGAGACTTCGGCGGCCGATCCCGAACAGATGAAAGCCCGCACGACCCTGCTGGCGCGCAGTCTCAACATACGGCTCGAGCAGCAGTGCTTCGACAAGCCAAGCGCACAACAGGCCCCTTGTCTCACGCAAAATACCGATCAGCTCGTTCTCGACGACGCCCATAGCCAGAATATGGTTACAACGCTCACCACCGGGTCTCCGACCGATCTATTGGCGCAAGTAAGTGCCACGCCCACTGCGCGCGGTGGCTATTACAGTGCCTATGTGGGCGCCGTCGTAGACGTGGCACGCATTCTCGGTAGTGCGCATACCGCGCAATATCAGTACATTCCTGCCCTGTCGCTGCCCAAGCAGGACGATCTCAACCTTCGTCTGAACTACCCACCTTCGTTTCGCAACCCCAAGTCCGTGATTGTGATTGGCCTTCCATTGGTTCGCACAGCGCCGATCCCGCCTTTGCGTCCCGTTGATGCGGCGCAGGTCTTCTGCGTAGACACGCCTTCTCTCGTGCTGCCCGCTGAGGGAGCTCCTCTGGTATTCGCCACAGGGTTGGCTCACGATTTTGTTCTGCACGTCGAAACCAAGTCGGGCCCGGGTATCGACCTTCCCGCCGTGCCCGACGCCGCACGCGGCGGTTTCGTGGTCGATACAAAAACGACGCAATCGGTCGAATTGGAAGGCGAGGTTAGCGGTAGTTTGCGTGGAGTCTGGGGTTTTCATTCGTTCGAGGGCCCAAGTTTCCGATTGCGCGGATCAAGTTCCGGACACTGGATTGTTGCCTCTAAAGATGCGAGCGCTCTGATTGTTGGCCGCGAGGACACCCTGCACCTCCAGTCTCCCGACGCCTGCTGCGTCAGCGGTGTGAGCCTGCGCGATGAAAAAGGCAAAACTACGGACGTTAGCTGGAAAATAGCCAAGTCCGAGGAGATGGAAGTGAAAGTTCCTCTGCAATCCGCGACTGTAGGGACCGTCACTCTTCTGATCCACAAACTTGGCTCACACCAGCCGGATGAGATTCCGCTGCACACGTACTCGGAAGCGGGACGCCTGGACGCCTTTGACATTCATGCGGGCGACGCCGATGGCTTGCTCAGGGGCACCCGGCTCGATCAAGTCACCGCGCTCGACGTGGACGGGCTGCACTTCGCCCCGCAAAATCTCTCACGTGCCAATCAGCAGGACGAACTTAAGCTTATTTGCCCGGATTCAGCCGTGAGCCGGCGATTCCAGGAAGGTGACTCTATTGTGGTCCACGTTGCGTTGAAAGATGGACGCTCGTTGGATCTGAAGAGCGCGGTCGAAGCCGCTCGCCCGCGCGTTACCGTGCTGAACAAGAGCGTGCAGTCTGATCCTTCCGGGCCGCCATCCGAGGTTCGACTGGCAAATCCGGATGAACTCCCTCAGGACGCGCGCTTGAATTTCTTTCTCAAGACGCAGGTGCCCGAGAACTTCCCGCCTAACGAGAAGATCGAAGTGGCCACCGCCGACGAGTCGTTCAAAGTGTTGCTAAGCGAAAAAGACGGAAATCTGACGCCGCAGGATTCCAAGACCATCTTTGGCGTGCTCGATACCATGAAGCTGCTGGGACCGTCGGCATTCGGTCCGCTAAAGTTCCGTCCCATCACCGCGGACGGCCTCGACGGAGATTGGCAGCCCCTCGTAACGCTGGTGCGGATTCCCGTACTCGAAGGAGTCCGGTGTGCGCAGGGCGCGGAGACGCAGTGCATGCTCAGCGGAGACAAACTTTTTTTGATCGATGCGGTCAGCGCCGATCCCGACTTCGCCAACTCCGTGATCGTGCCCGACGGCTTCGTCGAAGCCGAGCTGAGGATTCCGTCGCCCAAAGGGACTACCCTTTATCTCAAACTTCGCGACGATCCTTCCACCGTAGTTACCGCGACCGTCCCCATTCTGAGTGCGCAGTAAGGGGCTGGCGCTTAACTAACACCAATTAAGGTTGAGTTCCCGCGCCCAAAATCTCTTTTCCCTCGCCCTCCGCAACTGCGGGATATGGCGTCGTTTTTCGTCGGCGAAGATCACCCGGCAATTGCGATTTCAGCAGCCACAAGCCCACGGCCGTTGCCGCGCCCCAGGTCACAGAAATCACCCCCAGTTGCAGCAGATCGGTCACCCGGCTGCCGTGACCAGAAACAAATGGCGTAGTACTCTTTGCCACTTCCAGGCTGATTCCGCCGGCGACCACCGCGGTCACCGCAGACTTGCCCAGCTCATCCCATCGCAGCGTTCTCAACGAAACCATTTTTCGGTAGTGGAGCAGCCAGGCCAGCGCCAGCAGATTCGCGCCGATGCCGATATCCGAAGCGAAGGCCAGGCCAACCACGCCATATTTGTGGAAGAGCAGCGAATAAACCGGCAACGAAGCGCTGGTGATAATTGTCACCGCAACCATCGGCGTCAGCGTGTCTCCGGCAGCGTAAAAGGCGCGAGCGTAAAGACCCTGCGCGGACCACAGCGCCAGCGAGAGCGAGAACCAGAAAAAATAGACAGCCGTGGTTTGTGTGTCGGAAACCAAAAACCGTCCGCGGCGGTAGACCAGATCGATCAGCGGGAACGCGGCGGCCATCATCCATCCTGTGGCCAGAAACGACGCGGCGGCAACGCGATAAACCGAATCGTTCACCGTAGTGGCAAATTCCTTCAGCCGCTTCTCATTGAACAGGCGGGCAAAAAAAGGCAGCGAGGCTTGCCCTGTGGCCTGCCCCAGGACAGCGATGGGTACCGCGAACAAACGTTTGGCATAGTTGAGGCGGGCGATGTCCCCAATGCCGCTGGAAGCATAGTGGCGAAGGATCCAGTCATCAGCCGTGACCAGCGAAACGCCGAGCATCAGCGGAACGGAAAGGCGCACCCACTCCCGGAATGCGGGATTGCCGACGTCAAACGACGGTCGATACCCGGTTCCTATGCGCACCGCGCCGATCACGCTGGCCAGAAATGGTCCCACAATACTTCCCACCAGCGCGCCGTAAGCCAGAGCAGCAATCCCGAACCGCCGGCCAGCGATGACCCCGCCAAAAATGATAAACACGTTGTAAAGCAGCGGACCAAGGGCGGGAAAAAGAAACAGACGGTGTGAGAGCAAAACGGCGGATACTACTCCGCCCACGTAAAAGAAAATCTGCGCCGGCAGCAAAATACGGGTCAGGTGGACAGTAAGATCCACTTGCACGGGCGAGAATCCGCGGAACATCCAGCGCACGAACTGCGGCGTAAAGATTTCGGTGAGAATAGTGCCCACAATCATCACCGTGGTCATGACTGTGATGACGACAGAGAAGGTTTTCTTGGCGTCGGCGTCGCGCTTTTCCGCGAGAAAGCGCGTATAGATCGAGATGAACGTAATAGAAGCCGCGCCGCCCGCCACGATGTAGTTGAGCCAATCGGGCAGGGTAAAGGCGGCAACGTAGGCATCGGTCTGCGGCCCGGCGCCGAAGGCGTAGGCAATGTAGGCCTCACGCACGTAACCGATCACGCGCGACAGCGTTACCGCTCCCATCAGCAGCAACGTCGCGGAGAAAGCCGTGTGCTGGTGCGAGGGGCGGAAGAACCGCAGAAGTCTGGTCATGGGCCGCAGATTTGTGCTGCTGCTGGTGACGCCGAACTTTACCGTCCGTGCGCGAGACGTAAAATTCCTTCAAAGCCTATCAGAGGCCTGCACCGACGGCGGCTTATATCGTTCAAAATAACGGATGGTTCCTTTTTTGATACGGGCGCTCACGCACAGAACTATGGCCGCATCGAAAAGCGCAGCAGGTAGTATTCGTTGATAGGCCGGTCATCGCTCAATGCGGGCGTGGCGGGTGACAGGTTCAGCAACTGGTCGACCGGTAGTTCGTTTTGCAGGAGGTGTGCGAACCGGGCCTCCGGATTGTGATCCGGGTCCCACTCCACCAAGTCAGCCGCAGCCGAGGGTGGGAGGCGCTGAGCCAGTTCTTTTCCTGACAGCGCCGCTAGAGGTCGATCGCTGGCAATAAAATGAAATCCCCAATCTCGTCCGTAGGCGAACACGCGGACATGACGAAACGATTGGCTTAGAGCACGCGTAACGGCTGTCAAATCTTCGTTATCGCCAATTGGAAGCCACTGTTGCAGGACGCCTCCTGGACGAAGTCGCTCCCGGACCACGGAGTAGAAATCCTTCGAATAAAGCAAGCTCGATCCAGCGGCCTCGACCGGCGGCGGTGGATCGATCGTGATCACATCGTATTGCCGCGCCGTTCGCTCCAGGTAGCGCCGCCCATCGTCGACTACTACGTGCGACAGCGGAGAACTCAGCACCTCCGAAGCATCGCTGTGAAAATATCCGAACAATCGCGGCACGCTGGGAACCAACTCCACCACGGTGACCGGAATTCCCCACGAATGCAACGAGCGAAACGTTGTTCCCATGCCAAAACAAATGACCAGGGCGTCTTGAGGCGGCCGGTCAAGGAAGGCCAGGGGAAGATGCGCCATCATTTTTGTGATTGGCGTCAAAGAGGTCATGCCGTAGCCGTTCACCAGCAGGAGCTTACGCATGCCGCTGCCGGTCGCGATCACAGTGGCCGTGGAGTCGCGCATCACCCGGCTGGTTCCACCGTACTCCTGTTCGTAGCCTTTACTTCCCAGGAATATTGCCAACGCCAGCGGGAATAGTAGATAGGACGCGACACGGGGTGCCAAACCATACGTCTGGCCCGACGAAACCATCGGTCGAAGGCCAATGATCAGCCATGGCAGCGCCAGCAGAACCAGCGCCAGGCGTTCACTGACAAAGGGCAGAAGCAAGAAGCCGGCCAGCAGCGGACCAAGAATGCAGCCCAGAACGTTTACTGCATAGGCTTTTCCGGCATTGGCAGGATTGCCTCCTGCCCAGCGATCAACCAGCATGGGCGTCAGAAATCCGAGCAAACCCGCAAATGGTGCGATGCCCAGCACCAGCCGAGGCAAAGAGTAAAGTACAACCATCGGGCTGGCCGCCAGCAGCGGCAATAGCGCAAAAACCGGTAGCAGAACCCAAAGCAACGGGCTTTCCTTCGTTTGCCGGACGCTCCATTGCCGGTAAATACGCGATCCAAAAAAAGTGGCCGTCAAATAAACCGCCAGAATCGTCGCAAAGGCGTAGACCACCGTTCCCACGAAGGGCGTGAATTGACGGACCCAAACTACTTCCATGCCCATGCTCGTCAGGCCGCTGGCGAACAGCAACCCAAGAAGAAATGGCTCGCCAGTTGCCGTGGGTGCTGCTTGGATTGCACTTGGCGCTGCTTCTTCACGTTCCTCAGCTTGCGTTTTCTTCGATACCAGCAGCGCTGAAATAGCGATCAGACAGTTGCAGGCAGCGCCCACCCGCAGCGTGCCGTGAAACCCCATCATCTCAACCAGAACCAACGGGAGAATTGTCCCTAACACCGCGCCCGCCACGTTCGCCATATACAAATAGCTGAATGAGCGCGAGGATTCCGGCGGGAACGTACGCTGAATCGCCAACATGGCGACAGGAATGGTGGCGCCCATCAATGCGCACCAGGGAATCAGGGCGAGAGCAACCCAAATGCCGGAAACCAGGTAGTACTCGGCGGAGGAGGTTGACCCCAGCCTTTCCAGAATACCGCGGCCCAAACTAAGTTCGTAAGGGACGACAATTCCCGAGAGGCCGATCAGTGCCTCAATCACGGCGTACAACTGCAGAGGCGGAAAGTTGATTTTGTCCCCATGCCGGCGTATCCATTTTCCGCTAGCCCATGAGCCTACGCCCAGCCCGCCCATGAAAACTGACAGCACAATGGAGACCATGGCGGTGGTAACACCGAACTGTGCCATGGACAATCGCAGCCACACGAGTTCGTAAAGAACGCTGCAGAACCCGGAGATAAAGAAGAAGATGAAATACCAAAGCACGACAAGCCCTCTTTCTGAAATCAAGATCGAACTGTATCGCTGCGCTCGACGTTAGCTACAGTTATGCGACCCCGACCTTCAAACCTAAAATACGCTACTCCGCGCTAAACCAAAAATCTTCCCGCTGGATGATCCTCAGACGTAAACCTTCACTGCTGCAATCACTTACGCATTGATGTGCGATTGAGGAAAGCTTGAGCCGCGATGCATTGTCCCACGACAGTACCGTGTCGCAAAGTGACGTTAGTACCGAATGCAAAAGTCGAAACACAGATTGTCGAAGCACAGATTGTCAAAACACAGACTGATGAGGTCCACATGCTGAATGACATGACGAAGTTTTCCGAGCACGTAAATTCAAACGCACCGCTGCTCCCTGTGCACTCCCGGGAGATGACCCGGACAAAGCCGTTCCCAGACATGCGCCGGCTACAGGAAAGCTTCTCGGCTCCTTATGAAAAACGCATACTCCTGTGGTTAGCCGCGCGCACGCCGCCATGGGTCGGCCCCGACCATCTGACGGCATTGGGATTAGCATCGCAGATCGGCGCAGGTGTCTTTTACGTACTGGCTGCATGGCACAGATATGCGCTACTCGGGGTGATTGCCTGCCTGGGACTGAACTGGCTGGGCGACTCCCTGGACGGCACGCTGGCGCGTGTGCGGAAACAATTGCGGCCGCGCTATGGCTTTTATGTGGACCACATGGTCGACAGCTTCGGCGCTCTGGCGCTGATGGGCGGCTTGGCCTTGTCGGGATATATGCATGCTGGGATCGCAATCGGCCTGCTGGTCGCGTTCCTCATGTTATCGGTTCAGTCTTATCTGGCGACCCATGCCCTGGGTGAGTTCCGTTTGTCGTTCTGGCGGTTTGGGGCGACGGAGCTGCGCATTCTGCTGGCAATTGGGAACCTGGCACTGCTGTGGAAGCCGCGGGTACATTTTGTCGGTGAGTATTACAGGTTGTTCGATGTGGGCGGGGTGATTGGTCTCGCCGGAATGGGCCTTATGCTGTTCTTCTTCACCGCACAGAACACACTCCGCCTTTATCGCGACGACCTTTATCGCGACGAAACGATCGTCAAGTGAGATCCTGTTGGCGCGAAACCGCTGTGCGCTGGTTGAAGTTCAACGCCGTCGGAGCCCTGGGGATTGCAGTGCAGTTGGCCGTACTTCTCTGCCTGAAGAGCGGATTCCATCTCAGCTATCTGCTGGCGACTGCCCTCGCCGTGGAAGCGGCGGTTGTGCACAATTTTTTCTGGCACGAGCGCTATACCTGGGCGGATCGGGTGCAGCCGTCGTGGCGGCAATCCCTCCCCCGCCTGCTGCGTTTCAATCTAACCACCGGCGCAATCTCGATTGCGGGCAATCTGGCTATGATGAAGCTGCTTATAAGCATGCTCCACGTCAATTACCTGGTGGCGAACTGTGGCGCCATCGCGGTTTGTTCCCTGGCGAATTTTCTGGTAAGTGAAGAGTGGGTCTTCCGAGTGGGACGCATGGAATTTCGCTAGCCGCTTGCCCCGTCGCTCGAATGATTTCATACTCCAATCATGCGAAGGCATCGCGCCGCCGTCAGATTGATCCTGCTGTCCGCGCTGGCGGCATTGTTCGCCATGCCATCTCCCGCACAGATATCGCCTCCCTCATCACAGCGCTCTCCGGATCATGCCGCCTCCGCTCAGAAGCTTACGGTCACCGTCACCGACGAAAACGGTGTCGCCGTCAGGTCCGCACGCGTGCAACTGCAGGCGCCGCCACCCTCGATCCCCTGGCGCTGTGAAACCGATTTCGCCGGCCGCTGCGAATTGACCAACATCCCTTCCGGAACATCCGAACTCCGCGTCGAGAAGATCGGCTACTACTCAGTTTCCGAGCCCAATGTGCGAGTGGGTCTCACCGCCAATCTGGACGTGACTCTGGTTCACCAGCAGGAGGCGCATGAAGTGGTGAACGTTGCAGAATCCACGCCGGCCATTGACCCGGCGCAAATCTCCGACAAGGAGGAACTCACCGGAAGCGAGATTATCGATATTCCCTACCCAGGCTCACACGACTACCGCAACGCTCTGAACTTCATTCCCGGAGTCACTCCCGATGCCTTCGGACAGGAACACGTAGCGGGCGCCGAGACCTATCAAACCCTCGTCCTTCTCGATGGTTTCAACGTGAGCCAACCGACGAACGGCCAACTGGCAGTCCGCACCAGCGTCGATTCATTCCGCTCCCTCGAAGTAACTCCGAGCCGCGGGCCGGCCGAGTTTGGCAAGGGCTCCGGCGGCGTGCTCGCCTCGAACACGCGCATGGGAGATGATCACTTTCACGTAATTTCCACCGACTTCATACCTGGGTTCCAGGACATCAAAGGAGTCTCGATTGGCCAATGGACGCCCATCTATACCATGTCCGGCCCTATCCACAAAGGGAAGATGTGGTTTATCGACGCGCTCGACGGCGAGTATGACAACAACATCACTAAGCAATTACCCTCCGGGGCCGATAGCGACCACGTATGGCGCGTGGACAATCTGGCTAAGCTGCAATCCAACCTGACCACCCGCAACATCGTTACCGCCAGCTTTCTTTCTAACTACCTCCACGATCAATACGACGGACTGTCGCTCCTGCAGCCCCAGCCAACTACCCCCACCGATGCTGAAACCGCCTACATCGGCTCGCTCAAAGACCAATACTACTTCCGCGGCGGGGCGCTGCTCGAAACTGGATTCGGCGTAGATCAGTACACCGTCGCGCTCACTCCTCAGGGAGATGCTTCCTACATCCTCACCACCCAGGCGGCCGCGGGCAACTATTATCTGCATGCAAACACTTTGGCGCGCAGAGTACAGGGCCTTGCTAACCTTTACCTTCCGCCTCGTCAGTGGCACGGCCGTCACGACATCAAAGTCGGCACCGACCTCGACCATTTAAACTACAACGCGCAGTTCCTGCGGCAGCCGATCTCGTTTCTGCAGCCGCGTCTACCTCTGCCGGGACAGTCGGCGCAGCCTTGTCCCACCGATGCGCATGGCGTTCCCATAGTGCCGGCGACGACTTGCGCGCGTTATTCGGTCTTTTCCCCGGGCAACTACTCCAAAATCTATAATGCGGAGGCCAGCGCCTACTTCGAGGACCGCTGGCTGATTACCAATCGTCTGCTCATCGAACCCGGCTTGCGTTTCGACTGGGATGAAATTGTGCGGACTTCGCTATTCTCGCCACGCCTGGCGGGCACCTATATTCTCGATAATGAAAGCAATACCAAGCTGTCGGCGGGAATTGGAATCGTCTACGATGTGACCACTCTGGGCTTGATCCACCAGCCCTTCGAGGGGCAGAGGACTGATTACTTTTTTGATTCGAACGGTTGCCCGCAGGAGCCGAATGGCACCACCATCAACTGTACGGTGCCGCTGGCGCAAGAGCCCGCGCCTGTCCCGGTGCCGACCTCGTTCACCGTCAACCGAAATACTCTCGACGCACCCCGCTACTTGAACTGGAGCCTTGGCCTCGAGAAAAAACTGCCGGAAGCGATCTTTCTGAAACTGGAGTTCCTTGAGAAGCGCGGTGTGCATGGCTTCGCCTACAACACACTGAACGGCGCAACCAACGGCAACTTCTTTCTCGAGAACCAGCGCGACGACCGCTATGACGCCTTCACCATCAGCCTGCGCCACCGCTTCCGCCAGTACTACGAGGTTTTTGGCGCCTACACCCGTTCCACTTCTCACACCAACCAGCTCTTCGACTTCAGTTTGGACACTCCGCTATTGAGTACGCAACTCCCCGGTCCCTATCCCTGGGATACCCCCAACCGCTTCGTCGGATGGGGCATCCTGCCATTCTTTAAACTGCCAGTCTTGCACAAAGTGGATCTGGTTTACTCCGCCGAAGCCCGCACCGGCCTGCCTTTCCTCGCCACCACCGATCAAGGAGAGATTGCTCCAGGCGCTCCTCCGGGAACTTTTCGCCTGCCCATGTATTATTCGATCAATCTGCAATTCGAAAAGCGCTTCCATCTATTCGGACGCTATTGGGCCCTCCGCGGAGGTTTCGACAACCTGACCAATCACGCCAACGTTCAACTAGCGAATGGCGTACTCGATTCATCTCATCCGTTCCCAACTTATATCGATGGCAATGGCCGCGCCTTCACGGGCCGAATCCGTTACCTGGGCCGGCAGTAATTGTCATTTGCTCGCACTTCAGATCCTGAGCACGACCTTGCCGTAGTTCTTGCCTTCCTGCAACAGCTTGTAAGCTTCTACCGCGCGCTCCATCGGAAACACATTGCCAATAACCGGCGTCAGCTTGCGCTGCCCGATCCATTCGGAGAGCTGCTTCCACGCCGGTTCCATGATCTCGCGCTTTTGAGAAAGGTATGTCAGCCACAAACCCTGGAGGCTGGCCGATTTTGCATAGAGTGCCCGAATATCGAGCTGCGGTGGTTTGCCGGTCGCGGTGCCGTACTGAATGACGCGTCCGAAGTCGCGCAGGCAGCGTAGACTCTTCGCAGTATGCTCGCCTCCGAGCATTTCGAAGACGGCGTCCACGCCTTCTCCGCGAGTAAGATTCTTCACCTCTTCCTCGTAGTCATTCTGTTTGTAGTTGATGCCGTGCTGCAGGCCGAGTTCTTTCACTCGGGCCAGCTTCTCATCCGAGGAAGAAGTGCCGTACATTTCGACGCCGAGAATCTTTCCGATCTGCACCGCCGCCGTACCAACGCCTCCGGCGACAGCGTGAATCAGAACACGGTGAGTGCGGCCTTCTGCCGGCGGCTGCGTCATCCCCGCCTGCCAGTAGGCGAGATAAGCAGTGAAGTAATTGACGGGAAACGCGGCCGCCTGCTCGTCGGTCCAGTGATCGGGAACCGGCCAGAGCATGTGGGGATAAGCGCCAACTTTTTCGGCGAAGGCTCCCCACTGGATGTACCCCATCACTCGACGCTTGCTGCTTTCTTCCACGCCGGAGAATTCGCGTCCGGCGATTAGTGGAGGCGCCGGTGTTCCCGGATAACCACCTTGAGTGGTCATGAAGTCGGCGAAATTCAACCCTCCCGCAGTAACATGGACCAGGGTCTGCCCGGATTTCAACGTGGGTTCTGGAGCATCTTGAACGGCCAGTGCGTCCGGCCCAGTCAGGCTAGTGATCATTAATGCTTTCATGCCCAGAAGTCTAGCAGGATGATTGACGGCATGTCCGCCGTCTGGACACTGGCGTCTGCTCAAGAAAAAAAGGTGAACCCTCTTGAGGTTGAATCCAGCAGAACTGAATCCCGACTCAGGAGGGCCACCTTCGCGTACAAATCCGCCGCTGCTTTGCGTTACATCACCACGAAAACAGCGAGGCGAATGCCAGGGTGCATCAGGTCGATCAGGAAATACTGGCCATCGATATAGTCGATATAGCAGTCGTCGGTGTAAGCCCAATCCGCAGGCCAGGCGTCGACCAACTGAAAGCTGTAGCCGCCATACTGAAATTGCGGACGGCCTTGCACAATCACGCTGCGCGCATTGAAGTGATGCTCCCGTCCAAACTGAGCTCGGAACTTGTCGTCGGGAATACGTCCGCCCTTGCCCGCCGGCTGCCCGTTCCCGGCCCGCTGTTCGGGATGCTCCTGTCCCTGCGGGGCGCGATTATCCTGCATTGCTGGATGATCCTGGCGATCCGGCATCGCCTGCTGGTGAGACTGTTCTTGTCCGCGCTTTTCGTCTTGTTTCCCTTCCTGCTTATCCTGGTTTGAAGGTTTGGCCTCTTCTTGACGAGGCTTGGCCTCATCTGGGCGAGCGGGTTTGGCTTCATCCTGTTTTGGTTGTGGTTTGGCGTCTTCTTGCTTCGCGGGTTTGTCTTCCTGAGGCTTTTCGTCTTGCGCATACATCAGGGCCGCACTTCCGACCAGCACCGAGAGAATCGCTAAATTCAAAAACCTGAAAGTTCTCATGCACATCCTCCAAGACAATCCTTGAGGCTCAAGGCCTGGCCATCTGCATGTTCATTCCGCAGTTCACCGGATTGCTGGTTTGAGATGCTGATCCGACCCAGCTCAGACAGAGGACAAACCTGTAGACGCGGATCAGGCGAACTGTAGGAACTTTCTGTTTATTGGTGGCGCGGAAGGGTACCGACCCACTACCCACTCCCCGGCGGCGAGCTGTCTGACAAAAACAACGATCTGTTCCTTGGCGTCATCCCGAAGGTCCCGCGTTTTCACCAGCGGGACGAGAGCCTGCCCTGAGCTTGCCGAAGGGGATCTCCTTTGTGCAGACGGCCGCCCCTTTTCAAAGGCCCCACTACCCGTCGTCTTTAGGTTCCCAATATCAACTTCCGGGTATATACTCTTGGCGTTGGTTTACTGAGTTCCTCCCGGCCGCGCCCCAGGGTCGGGACGGGGCGTACGATCATTCCCCTAATTCATGCGCGCCCCGCATGCGATTTGCCGATCCCCGCCCGGCGCGGTGAGGAAATGGCAACCGGTGCATCGAGCCAGAGAGCGGCGCAGGTGCATCCGGGGGAGGTAGTTCTGTGGATTTGATTCTTGTACGTCTTCTTTTCGTCATCATTGTTTCGGTAACCTGTTTCTTCATCGAGCCTTTCGGCCGTTCCCGCGAATTGGATGCGGGCATTGGTGTGCTCGTCGGCGTCGGCATTATTGTGTTCGAATGGAAACTGCGCGGTATTAGCCTGAAGCGGCTAATCGGCGCTGCCATCGGAAGCATCCTCGGCATTTGCGGAGCCTACCTCTTTGCGCTGGTCATTCGAAGCAGTGTCCCTCCCGGCAACACCCAAAGCTTCTTGCAAATACTGGTGATGCTCCTGATGGCCTACGTGGGCCTGATCGTAGGCGCGAGCAAAGGCGACCTGCTGAACTTGGCGGCTTTGGGCGGAATCTTCGGGGGCGAGAAGCAAGGCAAGAAAAGCTATAAGATCCTCGATACCAGCGTCATCATCGACGGCCGCATTGCCGACATTGCCGAAACCGGTTTTCTTGACGGCGTCATCGTCACGCCGCAGTTCGTATTGCGCGAACTGCAACTGGTGGCCGATTCCGCCGACTCCCTAAAGCGCAACCGCGGACGCCGCGGTCTCGACGTTCTACAGCGCCTGCAAAAAATGGCCACCCTCCAGATCCAGATCGTGGAAGACGATTTTCCTGCCGTCCGCGAGGTCGATCTCAAGTTGATCGAACTCGCTAAAGTCTACGAGGGAAAGATCATCACCAACGACTTCAATTTGAACAAAGTGGCTCAGTTGCAAGGCGTCGAGGTACTCAACATCAACGAACTTGCGAATTCCCTCAAACCCATCGTCCTGCCGGGCGAGATCATGAAGGTGTTCATCCTGAAAGAAGGCAAGGAATACAACCAGGGGGTCGCCTATCTGGACGACGGCACCATGGTGGTCGTTGATAACGCGCGCAAGATGATTGGGAAGACGATTGACGTCTCGGTCACTTCGGTTCTGCAAACTACGGCCGGAAAGATGATTTTCGGTAAGTGGGATGAACGCGCCTTCACCCGAACCAGTATTGCAGTACCGCCTGCGGGACCAATAGTCACCACCACGGCAGTGCCGGCCCCGGTTCCCGCCGCCCTGGCCGAAACTAAGCCAGCACAATCCTAGGAGGCGGACGGGCGCACTGAGGTCACCGAAATGGTCTTGCCATTCAGCGTCCCGGCAATTCTCACACGCTCTCCCGCAGCTCGCTTCAGGGCTTGCGGCTCCCCTTCGAGAACATACATATTGTCGCCATCCACGAGAACAAATCGCTCACCAGCGTGGACGCAAACCCGTGTACAGTCTCCCGCTGTCTCGGCAATACTGGTAGAGTGCTTTGCTCCGCAGTGCGTATCGGTGATCACGCCCTCATAAGTCTGCAGCTGAACTTCCGATGATTGCGCAGCCGGTCGTGATTCCGGCTCTTTGGCAGTCGCGCCCACCCCTGCGCCCAAGCTGGCAATCACAAGCGAAGAGAAGCAGGCGATGGCGCTGACCATGACGATCAGTTGAATCCAAAACTTAGTTGATTTCATTGCCAAGTTAGTACCAGCTTTCCCCGACAAGGTTGTGTTTGCAAATAAGTTCGGGGTCGCGCAACACAAGACTGCAAGTGCAAATGAATGGCCAGCCAACTCTTCCGCGCACCCGAAAGCTAAGTAGCTGACTTGACGTGGGGTTGCGCCGGCGCGATAACCTCATCCGCTCCAACCGGACTGTTCCTCCGTGCAAAATGTTCTTTCTTGTTTAAGACGGCCCTGACCTTGCAATCTAAGGTGTTTACCTTAGGCGAAAAGGATCGGACCGCAGCTGACTCTTCGTCACCGACCGCGAGGAAATTAAGTCTGTCTCGGCGATCCCGTCAATCCAGCATACGGACGGGAACGCCGCACCTATGGCAAACTAACCTCCATGCCCAGCCTTACTCTCGGCGCCTTCGAACTCACTGTCGTCTCTGACGGCACCTATCCGCTCGACGGCGGTGCCTTTTTCGGCGTCGTTCCCAAGATCATGTGGTCTCGCAAGGTGGCAGCCGATGAGAGGAACTACGTCCAGGCCGGACTCAACTCGCTGCTGATCCGCACCGGCAAGCAGACAGTGCTGGTCGAAACTGGGATGGGAAACAAACTTTCCGAGCGCATGGTCAAGTTCTACGGCCAGCCCGCCAAACTACTCGCGAATCTCGCGAACGCAGGAATATCCCCGGAAGATGTCGACATCGTCATCAACACTCATCTCCACTTCGACCACTGCGGCTGGAACACGGTGCGCGACAAAGGCGGCAAGATCGTGCCCACGTTTCCGCGCGCGAAATACTACGCTCCCGAAGGCGAGTGGCAATATGCTCGGCATCCCAGCGAGCGCGATGCCATCAGTTATATCCCTGAGAACTACGACCCGCTCGTCCAGAGTGGACAGATGACCCTGCTCAAAGGCGGCGAAGAAATCGTCCCCGGCATCTCCGTGAAAACTTTCCCCGGCCACACCGCGCACATGCAAGCCGTGATCGTAAACGGAAAACCAGGCTTTGAAAGGGCGCGGCTTCAAGACGCGCCGTTAGGAAGTGAGACCGGGAAGGGCACGGCTTCAGCCGTGCCGCCACCGCCTCCCAAAGAGAATGGGGCTTCAGCCCCTGAGGTCGCGTGCTACATCTCCGACCTCATCCCCACCACGGCCCACATCGACATCACCTGGGGCATGGCCTTCGACCTCTACCCGCTGCAGACCATCGAGAGCAGGAAGCAGTACTACGGGAAAGCGATTCCGGAGAAATGGCTGACAGTCTTCACGCACGATCCGAAGACGCCGTGGGCGTATGTAGAGAAGGACGAGTCCGGCAAGATGGTGGCAAAGCCCGTCTAGCCCAAGGTTCGCGCTTTCTTTCACCCAGCGGTCCATGCGTCGGTGAGACGGGAGGCACCAGAACTTTCCAATCCCATGCAGCCGACAGATGAAAATCTCATCGCCGGGGGCAAGACTAGACATGAAGTAACTTTCCAATGACGACGGAGGAAGATCACCTCGCACTTCGGCCAATCCCAACCTCAGGTAGATGAACGCGCCGCCCCCGAGAACCACTAGTGTGGCCAACACCCCTAGGAGAAAGTTTTTCATGGGGCCCTCTCTGTTTCGCTGACCGCACCCGGCGGCAGATCGTGGCCGCAGTCGCCACACTTCCGGTATGACGGGCGGGGAGTTAGTCGGTGAGCGAGACAAGCGGTTGCTGGGCCAGGCGGCGCTCGAAAAATTCCTCCACCCTATCCAGAATCTCCACCGCGCTCTTCGATTCGTAGATCGCCTTGCGCAGCCCCGCCCCTCCCGGCACGCCATGCGTGAACCACGAAGCGAACTGCTTCATCTTGCCGACCGCGTCCGGAAGCTCTTCTTCGATCAGCATCCGGAAGTAGGTGCCGATCATCTGGTAGCGGTCGGCCTCGCTGGGTTCGTCATAGGATTTTTCCAGCAAAGAAACTCCGGATGAACGCTCGCTCGAGAAGGGCCCGGCTTTAGAAGCCTGCCCTGAGCTCGGCCGAAGGGTGCCGTAAAGGGCCAAAGAATATCGGGCTTCAGCCCCTGAGGCATTGTTTCCGTCCGAGTGAAAGCCCCCCTCAGCCGCCACACCCGATCGAGACGTCACGGCAAGATCGATTCCTTTCTCGTCCGAATTCTCGCGGGCAAGTTTTATCCCCGCGCAATACTGCTGAATCTGCCGGAAGATCCAAGGATTCGACGGCGCCGTCCGCCCGATCATCACCGCGTCACATCCGGTTTGCGTGACCATGGCGCAGGCATCCTCAGGCCTGCGGATGTCGCCGTTTCCGATCACCGGAATCTTCACCGCATCCTTTATCGCGGCAATCCACTCCCACCGCGCCTGCCCACTGTATCCCTGTTCCCGCGTCCGCGCATGCAACGCGACCGCCGCCAGACCGCACGATTCCGCCATCCGGGCTAGCTCCACGCAAACGATTTCGTCATCGCTCCATCCCGCGCGGAATTTAACCGTGAAGGGAATCTTCACCGCCGCCCGAACCGCTTCGAAGATCCGCCCGATGGCCGGAAGGTCGCGCAGCAACCCCGAGCCTCCGTTGCACTTCACGACTTTTTTTGCCGGACAGCCCAGGTTCAAATCCACCAGGTCAAAGCCCAGCCCCTCGACCATGCGCGCCGCCTCCGCCATCACTTGCGGATCGCTGCCAAACAGCTGCGCCGAAATCGGATGCTCGTCTTCGTAAAAATGGAGATATCGCTTGGCCTTCTGGTCTTTCTTGCGAAGCACGCCGTCGGCCGAGGTGAACTCGGTCATGATCAGGCCGCATCCGCCAAGGTTCCGGATGAAGCGGCGAAAAACCGTGTCGGTCACGCCCGCCATGGGTGCCAGCACCGTTGCGGGCGCGATTCTGACGGTGCCGATAGAAAGGCTCTCGGAAATAAGTTTCAGAGGCGCTGCCTCGCGAGCGCGGGCCTGCCCTGAGCTTGCCGAAGGGGCGCCCGCTCTCGACCCCTCCCCCGAATTGTCCCAGAACTTCTTCACCTCTGTATTCTACTTCCTTCCACACTGTGCGCTGACATGCGACAATGCTCACGTTCTGGAGCTTCTCATGCGCACCATCCGCCAAATTCTGCTGACCGAATACATTGGCGCCATCGTGATAGCGATGCTGGTCGCTGATTCCTTTTCTACCCTCTTTACCACCGCAGTCGCACAGATTTCATATCACCTGTACCTAACGGGACACAACACGCCAGGAGGCATTCCCCGGATATCGTCTAGTTACTCGATCCTCGAGATGTCGGCCAGGATCGCTCTTTATCTGATTTCCGCATATCTGCTTGCCCGTTGGCTCTATCCCGCAGAAACAGAAACAGGAACACAAACAAAGACCGCCAAAAGCGGCGCAGAACTTCAGAAGCCCGAAGGAAAACTGTGACGCGCCCCGGCACAATTCCAGGGCTCGAGCAATTGTGTCGCCGATGGACTCTTCCCGTTATTGCCGCCTGGCTCCTTCACATGGGGTTGTGGTGGCTTATTTTTTTTGTGGTCGAGCCTTCCGCAATGTCGGCGCTCACCAGAACCGTAAACTGGTTCATTGAACATTTTTCCGCCACCGCCTGGCCAATCGAGAATATTTCCCTGTCCTACACCATCCTGGCTTTCCAGTTCGCCGAAGCCCTCGTATCGATCTTGCTCGGCCTGACGATCGGCTGGTGGCTGCTATGGCATAAGACCAGGGCCGCTCAGCAACCGCGCTAATTCGGCTCCTGAAATGAAAAGCCCTCACCGCTGGGCGAGGGCTGAATTTTCATATGTGTTCTCGGCTAATTCGCCAAATTCTTTGGCCAATAACTATTTCTTGGCCAGTTCCGGTTTGGCCGGAGCAGGCGCATTCTTGGCATATTTGCGTCGGAAACGCTCCACACGTCCTGCAGTATCCATCAGCTTCTGCTTGCCGGTGAAGAAGGGATGGCAGGCGGAGCAGATTTCAACGCTGATATCTCCCTTATGAGTGGAGCGGGTAACAAACGCATTGCCACACGCACAATGCACGCGAATTTCGTTATAAGCGGGATGAATAGCTGCTTTCATTGGCTCCAACCTCTGTATGAATCTTAGATTCTACCGGAATACCGCAGGATTCAGCAACGCCTAACCCGGCGGCAGTGGTGCAGTTTAATTGTCATTCCGAACAAGCGTCCTTTGCGCCGTGAGGAATCTGGGCGGGCCGCGCGAAGCAGCCTGCCCTGAGCAAGCGAAGCGCGCCGAACGGGTCGCGTTTTTTTGCGACGCAATAATCGCGCGTTTGGCCCGCTTCATTTTCGAACTGCACCGCTACTAACCCCGGCTTTCGGCTTCCCGCGCCTGGCCTCCCGGCCGGCCTCAACAAAGCAATTTCAAGCCACGAGCCAATTGCCAACCGCTCAAAACCGGAACAAATACGACACTTTCACGAAGAACTGGCGGCTGTCATTGATATATCCCTTCGCGGTGTACAGTCCTGCCAGCCCCGCCGGGTCTTGCATCAGCCCGTGGTCCAGGTTCTGCAGGTCGCTGTTATAACCCAAATAGATCGCCGTGCCTGGATGCACCAGGTAGGTGAGCAGGAAATCCGCATTGAACTCTTTCTGGGTCGGCAAGTAGGTGTAGGGATAAACCGTGTTCCCCGGAGTGTTCGCCAGCACTGAGTTGTACTGGAGGATCACGCGCAGCGAAAGCTGAGGAGTAAATTGCCAATTCCACTTGCTGCGCACGATGTGGTTATTGAAAATACCTCTCCCAATGGCGCCGGGAGCTTGCGAGAGAGCGGCAAGATATTCGTTGTCGGTAGCCCGCAAACGCTCAAACAAGTATGTATTTTCAATTTTCAAAGGTTTGACTGGACGAAACGTGAGCGAGCCATTAGCCGTGTCCAGTCGCGATAAAAGGGACTGTGGCAGAGCATGCGCCACGGGCACAAAGTTCACTCCGTCTCCCCAGCTGTAGCTAGCCCCCAGCGTAACCTTCCGAAAGTAGCCCGTTTGGAAAGAAGCACTGCTTTGATGTTCGTGGTAGTCGTAGTTCCGGTTCACGGACAAATCAATGAACGAGAAATCCTGCGGCCGCAGCCTCTCGCGCAGCTCGTCATAAGGAGAAACATAAATCAGCGTCTGTCCCCGCCCTTCAATCTTCAGGTAGGGGTCATAATAGGTGTCCAATCGATTGCCTTCGTGATCGAACACGTAGCGCTGGATCATGGAGGGTCCCCAGTTCACCACCCAGCCTTTCTTGGGGCGAAAACGGTAGTAGACCGTCTGGTAGAGTCCGCGAATGTCCACCCGGTTCACGAATCCCGGAACAGTCACGAAGCCCGGGCTCACATCCTGGTAGCTGCCGATGTAGTTGAAATGCAATCCGTTGCGGCGAACTTCGAGCTTGTCGGCTGGACCAGCATAGTGGTCACCATTTCCAAAACTGCCCGAGCTGAACGGGAAGAGATTGTATTCGCAGGTAGTCTGCAGGTTGCTCGCAGTCCGTCCTAGCAGATTGCTCGAACTCGTGACCGCCTGAGCATCCAGGACCCAGTTGGCGCTAAACTTCAGCCGCGTGTCCACTCCACCCACGCGATTAAACTCGCCGGTGGCAGGACATTCCCAATCCGAATAGGTTGCGCCAACGCTCGACTGCTTGAAAAGATCGCGGCTCACGCGGGCAATCGCGAAATAGGATCGATCTCCCGAGAGAATATCTGAGCAAATAAGCGACGTAGCCGGGCAGAAATTCGGGACCGCCAGCCCCGGAGCGCGATCGTCGGTGGCCATCAAGCCCACTGAATATGGTCCTTCCTTACCAGTCAAACGGATTCCCGCCGAAGGGTCCTGAATGTTGCGGGTAAAGAACAAGTCGATGGGTGTGCGGAAATAATCTTCGTTCTCGAGAAAGAACGGACGCTTCTCCGGAAAATACACCTCGAAGCGTTGGTTCACGGTGATCTCCGGGTCCTCCGACTCGACCTGGCTGAAATCCGGGTTCGCAGTCAGGTCCACAACGAAGTGGTCGTGGATCACGAATTTGGCGTCCATGCCCGTCTGGCCTTGCGCAACCGCATTTTGAAAATATGGATTGTATGGGTCGCGCGTGTCCAGCCCCCGAAAGCCGCGCATGATTCCGTAAGGAATCAGTTCAATGTCACGCCCGGGCGAAATCCCTTCCAGCCCATACAAGGTGGCTGCCTGGCCCAGTCTCCCTTGCACTTTGTAGGAAATCTGAGGCCAGAATGCGTCCTCGTTCTTGCGAACGATTCCGCGGTAAAGAATGATTCCCCACTCCTGCTGTTTGGTCGCCGGAAACCGCAGGCTCTTGAATGGAATCGCCATCCACACGACGAAGCCGTGGCTCGTGACTTTGCCGCGCGAGTCCCACACCGTATCGAACGACGTGTCGAAATTTCCTTTCACCTCTTGCCGCGTGGCTTCGGTCCAGATCGCATCCCACTGCACTCCCAGCGGCGTAGTCTGGAAGGCGTAGGCACGCCGCCGGTCGTGGAAAGTATCGAGCATGACCTCAACTTCGTCATCGTCGTAGATATCTTCCCGCCTTGACATTCGCGCCCGTACTTTCTTGGGATCGTCGAAACATACGAACACGACATAGAGATTTTTCTGGTCATAGCCCAGATAAGCGGCGGTCGCCTCAGAGGCCTTCTCACCATCGTGCGGATTCCGTTGCACGAAGCCCGTCACTCCTACCATCTGCTTGGCTGCATCGCCCTCGGGCTTCATGCTCAGGAAGTCTTCCAGCGTGGGAGCGTGTGTCAACCGTGGGATTGTGAGCGCCGGGGGCGTAATCGGTGAAATCGGCGCCGGCTTCACCTCCGGATTCTTGATGGCCGGTTCCGGTAACTGAGCCGATGGCGCCGGCGTCTGCAGCGACGGCTTAATTGTCTGTCCCGGTGGTGCGGGATTCGCATCAGTCGGAGGAGGAGGATTCTGCGGAGTTGTCTGCTGACCCTGAGGCGCTGAATTCTGCTGCGTCGAGGCCGACGCTTGTGATTCGACCTTCGGGCTTTGCGGCGACACTGCCCCTGGCCAGGAAACAGCCAAAACCAGCTCTTCCCCGAAAAGAGCGAAGACCGCCAGAATTGCCAACTTCACGAACCGCTTGAGAACTCGACGCCGCACTAAAGGCAAACGCGCTGCTCCCTTCCCCGGCCCCCAGAGCGGAGAAGTGAGCAAGATACACTATTTCCCGACTCACAAAACAAAAAAGGAATGTTTGTACCGAATCTCGAAACACCGATTCTCGAAACAGGTCGTCTTAGATCAAAAGCAGAATGCAACCATGCAGCCTGAACTTGGCCGCACCAGGCTAGAACACCAGGCTAGAACAACAAACTCTGCCTGCGGCTCGGCGTAATCCCGAAGTACTCGTACGCGAGTTGCGTGGCCACGCGCCCCCGCGGTGTGCGGTTCAGGAATCCAATCTGCATGAGGAATGGCTCGTAAATCTCTTCGATCGCGTCCGGTTCCTCCGCCAAAACTGCCGCCAGCGTGTTTACGCCCACCGGACCGCCTTGATACTTCTCGATGATAGTCAGTAATAACCGGCGGTCGACTTCGTCGAAGCCGTATTTGTCCACCTCCAGCATTTGCAGCGCCGCCTGCGCAGTGGGCAAATCGATCTTCCCTCCGCTCCGCACCTGTGCATAGTCCCGCACCCGGCGCAGCAGCCGGTTCGCGATTCGCGGAGTTCCCCGCGACCGGCTGGCAATCTCGATCGCACCCGCGTCGTCGACTTCAACTCCCAGAATCTCCGCCGACCGTTCCACGATCACGCGCAAATCCTCCGGAGTATAAAACTCGAGCCGCAGCACGATCCCGAACCGCGACCGCAACGGCGCTGATACCAATCCGGCCCGTGTAGTCGCCCCGACAAAAGTGAACGGCTTTACTTCCAGCGTGTGCGTGCGCGCCGAAGGCCCCTGCCCGATAATTATGTCGAGCTTGTAGTCTTCCAGAGCCGAATAAAGCAGCTCTTCGAGCACTGGCTGCAGCCGGTGAATCTCGTCAATGAACAGGACCTGCTTGTCCTGCATGTTGGTGATGATCGCCGTCAGGTCGCCCTTGATCTGCAGCAGCGGCGCCGCCGTCGGCTGGAAGTGCACGCCCAGTTCGTTGGCGATAATATTGGCCAGCGTCGTCTTCCCCAGCCCCGGAGGCCCATACAGCAACACATGGTCCATCGCCTCGCCGCGCGAGCGCGCCGCCTCAATCGCCACCGCCAGATTCTCTTTGACCTTAGCCTGCCCAATGAATTCGTTAAGCCGCTGCGGCCGCAGCTTCAGCTCAAACGAGGAATCGTCCTCCACCGGCGCGGCCGACACCAGCCGGTCCGGACTGTAATTCAAGTTGGGATTGTTCTTCGCGGCACTCACTCGCCGGATGTTACCACGAACCCACCACAAACTATGTGGGGACAGCCGCCCTCGGCTGTCCGACGTAGGCGAAGTCCAGCACCGAGTGGAAGACTACAATTGACCGTCAGAGGGCCAGTGATGGCAAAGATTTCCGCTAAGAAGAAAGCGAAACCCGAGAAGCCGTCCGTCATGGAGCTATTTCTTAGCGGCGCAAGCTTGAAGTCCATAAAGTGCGCGATGTCCCCTGAAGCGAAGAAAGCGGTCAAGTTTTTTCTTGAGCACCGCCACCGTGAGTGGGAACTGGCACCCGAAACGGCTCCGCCTTTGCCGAAGAAACCTCGCCGTCAAGCGCGATCCGCAAGTCGCAGGCGAACTCATAGCCGACCGATTCTGAAACTTCGATGAGCGCCAGGCAAAGTTGGCGAAGTCACAGGGGATGAAGATCTCCTGAGTCACTCCATGTTGCAAAGCCAAGCTCCAAGAACGCCATACAGATACTTCTATACTTTTGTCTATAGTGCTATAATGAATAGAATATGGCCCTTAGTATCAAAAGCATAGAGACAGAGCAGCTTGCGCGAGAGATCGCAGCGAAAACCGGCGAGAGCCTGACCGGTGCCATCCAGAAAGCCTTGGAGGAGCGCCTCGAGCGCCTAAATAACAGTCGCAAGAGCCAGGCGCTCGGGGCACAAATCGATGACATTCTGCAGCGCGTCGACGCCATGCCCGACCTCGATGCCCGCACTCCCGACGAGATCATCGGCTATGACGAAGATGGCCTTCCGTCATGAGGTGAATTAGCATGAGGCAAACCCGAGATGGTCATTGACACTTCGGCCTTGGCGGCAATTTTTTTTCACGAGCCGGAGCGAGACGCCTTCCGTAACGCCATTGTCGCCGCGAGCAGCCGCCTCATCTCTGCCGCGACCGTCCTCGAAGCAGGCATGGTGATCGAGGGCCGCAGGGGCGGCGGCGCAGGCCGGGAGTTCGATCTCTTTATCGTCCGCGCCCAGATAAAGATTGTCCCGATCGACGCCGAGCTCGCAGATCTTGCCCGATCTGCGTGGCGCAAGTATGGAAAAGCCCGGCATCCGGCCGGACTGAATTTCGGCGATTGCTTTTCCTACGCCCTTGCAAAGGCCACTGGCGAACCCCTGCTAGCCAAGGGCACGGACTTCGCCAAGACGGATGTTGACCTTAATTCTTAGGGCGCCGCGATGTACCCTGCGGTGAAACTCAAAACGGAGCGATTTGTTGGAGGTTTGACGGCAGGCGAAGCTGCGCAAACGCACAGGGGATGAATACCTGACCCATATCTCGGGAGGTTTCGAAAATTACGCTGCGACGGGAATTTGAATGCGGAATTGGCCGTGCTCGTCCTCGACGATCCACCCTTGTTTCAAGCCTATCGCCATGAGTTCCCGCACGCCTATTTCGGGAGAGAGCTGAGCCAAATGCTCCTGCCGAATCTTGCGCAGAAGGTCGTCGAGGTGGTCGAAATCAAGGTGATAAACGCCAGCTGACGAGAGAGCATCCTTAAGATCAAACATGGCTTAGCCTCAAAGTTGATTATCAGACGGAAATGGACCGGAGTCAAGCTCCAGGCGGTTATGGCACAGGTTACCTTGGGAACCTCGATCACGAATCTACAGTCATTCCGACAACCTCATCGGTAGCCAAAGAGCTCGTTCTCTCGACAAAAGCGTACAAATGAATGTCTCCCTCCCAGGCGTCATACATATTCCGGACTAGAGATGATATGGCTGATGCTGGATAGGTGGCGCCCCTGCTTTTGATGAGCATGAGGCTATCACCATTCGGCTGTCGTCGAAGGTAGGGTCTAAATTTGAACGCGTTTATCAGAACTCCTCGCTCTAGAAGTTGCTTTCTCTTGTTCGCAAACTCGAGTTGACCGGTCTGCGCTGCAAATAGCATATCGACCTTAGCATTGATGGCTTTGAATTCGCCCTGTCGCAGGTCACCCTTTCGCTTCCATAAGCTCCTGAGCGTCCGACCGCGGTCAAGAACCAGATCTAAACACGCCCTTAGAAGCGAATCGGTTGCGCCCTGCTGCAACTTCCTTAAGGATTGAACCCACCACGTATCGTCGAACAGGGAGAATTCATCGAGGAGTTCGGTGCCACCGTGCCTAAAATCGTCGCCGCCAAGCTTACCCAGTACGCGAAGGAACGGTTGTCCGATTTCCCCTTCCAATAGATGCAGAGAGGCGTGACGCAAAGCGGCCGCTGTTTGCGCGACCTTGTGATGGCGAATAAAGATTTGATTGCTGCGGGAACGCGATAGGCAGTAGCTCTCCAGCGCAGGAAGGCCGTGCTCCTTAACGGCGGTAACGTATCCCAACTCGGGCTCGTGGATAAGAATGAGATTACTGACAAGCCGGTCAACATCATAGTGTGCAAAATCTAGGCCCAAGGCTTGACCGTCTCTTAGTAGATAATCGGCCCTATCCGCATCAATCTCTCCATCGATGAGCGAGTGGAGCCATTGAAGGAACGTTGCTTCCGGTCTTCGCCGTTGGTCATAGCGCGGATTTCTGACATTCAATATTGCTCGTGCCATTTCAAAACAGGCCTTAGAGGAAGGAGAGGTGTTTGAGACCAGAGACTCGAACACAAGATCCGATAATCGATGACCGACCTCCTCGTGCGGGGCCTCTGTCCCTGCGATAGCCAGGAGCGGCTTGTCGAGGGGACTTCCAACCGAACTTTTCTGAGCAGCATAGTCTTGAAGCGCGTACTCGATATCATGGCTCATGGGGAGATGGCCCAAGTCATGAAACAGAGCAGCCAATCGAAGGCCACCTTCGACCACGGCCATAAGTCTTCGAGTTCTTTCATTTCGAAGCTTAGGATGCCGGAAAGAGACGCGCGTGCTAGCCAAGGCACTGAGCGTGCCATCCTGTCGAAGCAACGCATCCAAGTCCTCACGCTTCGCCAGATATGCGCTTACGCGGCTATCCATGTCGTCAAAGAAAGCCTCCGCGACCGGCTCGTCGGCATTCTCCAATGCTGCTATCACGAATCGGGAAGCGAGATGCATCGCACCGAGGCTGTGGACGAAACGCGAAGTCCTGGCTTCTGGAAAGACATACTCAGCCAGCCCAGTCTGAGTAATTCTTCTCAGTCGTTGAGTGACGCGATGATCCACAACAATCCGTTCATGCACGGCTACAGTCAAATAGCCATGCACAGGATCACGTATGACAAACGGACCGCTGGGACCCGTTTCTATGGGCTGTGTGTTCATCTGGTTGGTTCGCTTTGAAGCAGGCCCGAAAAGAAGGATCAGAAACAGCTCCCAAGCTCGCCCCAGCACCTCGGCAATTCGTGAGGCAAAAGGCAAGGGATGCCTCCCC